>CAVYDL010000001.1:0-644244 GCA_963767275.1 uncultured delta proteobacterium
GGTGCGCGTGGGCATGCGGGAATTAAATGCCGCAGGGTAGATTATTGCCTTCTGGCCCAAACGATAAACAGCACTGCGGCGGTCAATAATCCGATTACAATGATTGTATCGGTAGATAATCCGTCTAACATTTCGGCTCCTCTCGCCGACGGAGCGGCGCATCTCACACCCGAAGCGCTTGCGTCTTCGCAGCTGAAATGGCGCACGCGCACCGCCGCGATATTGATCACGTAACGTCACCACGAACGACCAATCGCCCCGCGCAGCCACGCATCGGCGGGCACAGGCGAAACCATTCTCTAGTGAAGTGCTCTAAATTTACAAAGGACGTTGGCGAGGCGGAGAGCGGATCGGCAGAAACCCCAGCGTAGGCTGGCGACTAAACCCATCATTAATAGGGAAACTGAACAGCGCCGCTTGTTGGACCCGAACCCGACGGAAATGAGCCATCGCCAAGAAACCCGCCGAGCTCTGATGGTCAAAGCGTTTTATCCCACGGTTGAGCGCTGTGCTATCGACCGGATCGTGTAGCGCAGCCAGCCGATTCTCGCGTACCGGTCGATAATCCCCGCCCCGATCCGAGACCTGGGGAACCGAAGCTAGGATAACTATGCCAAGAAGAAAAGTATGAAGCGTTATCGCAAAGAGTTGAACGATCGCCTTATATTGCGAAGAACTCAGAATCGAGTGAGTCTTAAGCCGCGCCATGCCGGATGTCAACGCAAGCGCAGGCCGAGTCCTCTATTGACTTGAAGCAGCATTCGGACAAATAACTACCTAACGATAACGGCGATGGGGTTCGCCAGTTAAACCATTCGCCCGCGCGGATTGATGACCCGTGCTTCAATTTTCTTGAAGTAGGGGTTTTTCTTTTGGTGCAGGTGATGTACGCGATGGCTCGGATATCATGCTAGGAATAATTCTCGTTGGAGCTGGTAGTTTTGTCGGCGGGGTGTGTCGATATTTGCTCAGCACCTTGGTTTACAAGTTTCTCGATAACCCCTGGTTTCCGTTCGGTGATCAATGCTCTGGGCTGCCTCGTGATCGGCTTTCTGGCAGCGCTCGCTGAAACACGGTCGATATTTACTTCTGATGTCCGCCTTTTCATCTTTATCGGTATTATCGGGGGATTTACCACTTTTTCATCCTTTGCGTTGGAAACTTTACTACTCGCAAGGGACAGCGAGACCTTTGCCGCCATCATTAATATCCGTTCGCAAATGGTTCTCGGCCTGCTGGCAGTGTGGATCGGTAACTTGCTGGCGCGTATATAGGAAGGGTAACCCACAGCAAGCCGCTACGTGTATCTGCGAGCAAATCGCAAAGATTTGGCGTAGGACTAAGGCCGATCAAGAGCGGCAATCTAAGAGGTGATCCGCTGCGAGCTTTGGGGCGATGCCGCTTAACCGTCCGGTAGTTTTTCACATCGACCGTTCCGCCGATAAGAAAATCAACGCCCATCGATTCGCACCAAGCCGGCGCCTTCGTTGAAGTTCACGATGACCAGTTTTATCCGAACGCTCTCGATCACAAGTTATTATCGGAAATTGCGCTGATAATCTTTGTGCGAATTATGCACTTCGGCTAAGCCGTGGTAACGTTTGGCCGTGATCAGGACGAAACAAAAGCGCAACCGCTGGGGTTGGCGCCAGCGCTTAAAAAATGACGCGTTATACGGCTTGATGCGGGTCGGTTTCAGTGCGGCGCGAGTCTTGCCGATGCACCGCCCCTTGCGTTTGCTAGGTGGCCTGGCGCCCCATATTTTTATCCGATCTGCGCGGCGGGCGCGTCGTCAACTGCGGGAGATTTTGCCGGATCTCGACCCGGTCAGGGTCACGCGGCGCATGTTCGTTCATTTCGCCGAATCTCTCTGGGAGCTTTCACGTTTACATCGATCGGTGCCGGAGCTGGATGCCAGCTCCCGGCAAGTTCTTGACGCCGCCCTAGCCGAAGGCAAAGGCGCCATGGTGATTTCCGGCCATATCGGCAATTGGGAACTCCTCGGTCATGCCATCGCGGCTGCCGGCTATCCGATCGCAACCATCGCCAAGCCATCGTACGACCCACGGATAACCCACTGGCTGCAACAATGGCGCAGCAGCCGAGGCCTGCAGATCGTCTGGAGCGACGAGGGCAACGCCGGCAAAGTAATTTTGAGCGTTCTGCGGCGCAACCGTCTGATGGCATTTTTGATCGACCAGAACACAAAAGCGGCCGGCAATTTTGTCCCGTTCTTCAGCCGGCCGGCCTTCACGTCGACGATACCGGCGGCGATTGCCTTGCGTACCGGCGCGCCGATCGTCTTCTGCTGGCATCACCGTCGCGACAAACGCCATCAAATGAGTTTTGAGCGGATATCCTATGCGCCGACCGGCGACCGAAATCAGGATGTCTTGAATTTGACCGCCATTTTCAATGACCGTTTGGAACACGCCATTCGTCAAGCGCCCGAACAATGGGTGTGGCTCCACGCGCGCTGGGGCCGCAGCCGGGGCAACTCAAACTAACGACTGCGCTCACGTGTCGGAGGCACAACCATGGGTGTCCGCGCTGGGAGGTCGGCTTGATCCAGCGCCATCACTGGCCGGGCACGCTCTGTACTCATGGCTTTTTCCCAACCGCCGAGTGGCTCACCCCGTGCTATTCCGCCAGTGAGCGAATTTCCGCGTCGGCGCGCCGCAGGCGGGCGGAGAGTTCACGGCAGATATTGAAAATGAGTTTGGTCTCGATCCCCGGATGGTTGCTGGCGAGCTCTCTAAACTTGGCGATCGGCAGCACATAGCACAGTGCCGGCTCATCGGCGACCACATCGGCGGAACGCTTGCCACCGTCCAATAAGGCAAGTTCACCGAAGGCTAAACCTGGCGTGATCGTGCTCAGCCGCCGCTGTCGATTGCCATCGGTGAGTCTAAGGCAGACAGTTACCGTTCCAGCCGCGAGGAGAAACAGCGCGTCTGCCCGATCGTCTTCACGAATGATCGTTTCGCCCTGGGCATAGTGAACCTCCTCGACAATAGACTCGACCAAGGCGGTTTCTTGAGCGTCGAAACCGGCCAGAATACTAATTGCGCTGAGCGGTACTTGGAGATTGTCGGCCACTCTGCGCGGCTGCTCTTGCGCAAGCACGCGATTTTCGCACCACTCCAGAGCGGTCTCGGTATCGCGGAAAAAACTTTTGTCGGTCCAGACATAATCAGGATGTCGTTTAAGCCTATCGGCGAAGCGCGGCGCGAGATGGGCGAAGATGAGCTTCTTGCCTTGCTTGGCCAACCAGCCGTTCAACTGGACGATCAATGTCATGGCGCATTGATCGATTTCCAACACGCGTTTAACGTCGATGACGAGGTAGGTAAGCGTTGCCAATTCCGTGGTGAGCTTGCGAAACACCTGTTCCAAGGCGCCGAAAAATAGATTTCCCTGGAGTTCATAAACACAAATCGCGTCCCCCTTGCGATCGAGGATCGCCTGCTCGATGCTGCCTCTTTGGCGGATCGATCGCACGGTGGTTGCCCGATAATGCCGGCGCAGGCCAACCCCGGCTGCCGCGCGGGCGCCGAACATGTGCAGCTTGAAACGCGCCGAAAGTTCTTCACAAACCTGAATCCCACGGCAACTGTTGCCTTGATCGTCGAGCAATGGCGAGAATATTCCAATGCCAAACTGACCGGGAAGAACGGCGATGATGCCGCCGCTGACACCGCTCTTGGCCGGCAAACCGATGCGGTAGGTCCACTCGCCGGTATAATCGTACATCCCGCAGCTGTGCATTACGCTCAAAACGTTCTTTACATAGCCCGCTTGCAGCGCCCGCTTGCCGCGCAACGGATTGATTCCGTCGTTCGCCAGAGTCGCCGCCATTACGGCGAGGTCCCGCGCGCTGGCCAAAATCGAGCACTGCTTAAAGTACAAATCGAGATGCTCGTCAACTTGCGCGTCGATCATGCCGGCGTTGAGTTCCAGATAGCCGATGGCGCGGTTACGATGTCCGCTTCGGGATTCCGAGAGATAAACGTCGTGGTCTATTGCCAAAGAACGACCGGCCAAGTCGTTAAATTTTGTCAGTACCCGGGCCAGACGACGCTCGGGAGACTCTCCTTTGATCAAAGCAGTTATGGCAATGGCTCCGGCATTGACCATCGGATTGAAAGGGCGGTTGTGGCGCTCATCGAACACGATGGAATTAAATGCTTCGCCCGTCGGCTCGACCCCGACCTTGGTCAGAACGTAATCCTCACCGTGATCTTCTAACGCTAAACCGTAGACAAAGGGTTTCGAGATCGATTGAAGCGAAAATAAATGGCCGGCATCGCCGACTTCGTAGATGTAGCCATCCGCGGTGACCAGCGAAATGCCAAACAGTTTTGGGTTGGCTTTGGCTAATTCGGGGATATAGGTCGCGACTTTACCGCTAAAATTATCGGCGTATTGCTCATGAATAGCTTGCAATGCAGTCATCAGCGGCGATGGACTGGTCGCCTCGATATCGATTTTCGTCGCTGAAACTTGCTGCATCTGGAAATCGCAATAGTGCTTTTAGCCGACGTGGACAATTGGCTACGTCGAACCAAGGTAGCGCTGGACTAGAAAATCCGGCTTTCAGGATTTTGCGTGCACTCTGCATGCCAGCTGGCCGTAACTTTTGTTCATAAGTAACCGACCAATTTCGTGGTGATTCCATCCGGTGCTTGCGGCGTGCAACCATCAACTGCGCGGTTTGATGATTTCTTAAGCACAACCCTGATGATTATTTAGGCGTGAGATCAAAACAGCTTCCGGTGCTCCAACGCAGGGAGCTCGGCGCGCACGTTGGCGAGGCGGTCGAGATCGATTTCGGCCATAACCACGCCCGGGCCATCGGCTAACTCAGCGAGGATAGTGCCCCAGGGATCGACGATCATTGAGTGGCCGTGGCACTCGAAACTTTTGGCGCTTTTGCCGAATTGATCGGCGGCGATCACATAAGCTTGATTTTCAATGGCGCGGGCTCGCACTAGAGTCTCCCAGTGCGCTCGACCGGTAAAGGCCGTGAATGCCGAAGGAGCGAAGATCAGCTGCGCGCCCCGGTCGGCCAATTTACGATAGAGCTCTGGAAAGCGTAGATCGTAACACACCGATAAGCCCAGCGCCCCAAGCTCGGTCTGCGCAACCACAACGTCGCCGCCATGCGCGCGGGTCTCCGACTCGCGCAGCGACACACCGTTGGCCAAGTCGACATCGAAGAGATGAATCTTGCGGTAGGCTGCAATGAGGCTTCCCGAAGGATCGAAGAGCAGGCTGGTGTTGTAGGCTTTTGGGTTAGCCGGAATTTCTTCAAGGATCGAACCGCCGACTAAATGAATTTTTAATTCACGCGCCAGCCCGGCAAGTTTATCGGAAGTCGGTCCAGGAATCGGTTCGGCAAAGACGCGCTCCAATTTCTTGCTGCCGCGCCAGATAAAGACTTCCGGCAGGACCGCCAGCCGCGCGCCTTGGCGTACCGCCTCGCGCAGCCAATGCTCGGCTTCAGCCAGATTTGCCGCTTTGTCATCGGTCGCCACCATCTGCACCGCCGCGGCAATGAACTTCATAGCTCCGATACCTTGAACGCTTACACCGCTGAACGGCTGTTATCGATTTAGAAAAACCGGACAAGGCGCATTGCGCAGGACATACTCAGTGGTGCTGCCGAGCACCATCTTTATAATCCGCCGATGGCCGTGAGCTCCAATGAACAGCAGGTCGTATTTGAGATTGACCAGATACTCGATGATTTTTTGTTCCGGATAGCCGCGCCCGATGTCATATTTAACGTCGATGGCATAGGAACCGAGATAGGCCTTAGCCTGTTGCGAAATTGCCTGTGCCGCCGTTTCTTCGCGGCCGATGGTCAGCACGGTGAGCGGCAGCTTGAGCACGGCGCAAAATTCCGCCGCCGATTCCATCGCCGAACTCGCTCGCTGGCTGCCGTCATAGGCCAATAGCGGGTTGGCGATGCTGGTGAAGCGCTCGGTCGAAACAAAGATCGGCCGGGGGCATTTGCGGATGATGGTCTCCGCCGTAGAACCGAGCATGCCCGCGGTGAAGCCTTCGTTGACGCCGCGATGGCCGATCACCACCAGATCGGCGACCTTAGCCCGTTCGCAGATCTCGTTGGCGATCAAACCGGTGTCGAGAAAAGTGCGTGCGCGCACGTTCTTCGCCGCGCAGATCTCGCGAAAATTTTCGAGAACAAGCTTGCCGCGCTCATCGAAGATTTCCCGCATCTTGGTCGATAAATCGAGATAGGGTTCGAATCCCATGGAACCGGAAACATCGTGAAAGAAAGTGCCGTCGAGGGAAACCGTGTCGATCACATGCTGGCCGATCAGCATGCCGTCAAAGCCTTGGGCCAGCCAGATGGCATAATCGAGGGCCGCCTTGGAATGCTCGGAGCCGTCGAGTGGAATCAAAATGTTTTTGATCATGCTGCCCTCCGCCACGCTGGCAACGCGCCCATGCAACCCTGAGTCGCCCGGGCACTCGGTTAGGTTTGACTGGCCTGCAAGCACGATAACAAGGCCCGGCGTAATTTCAAAGGGAATCTACGGGAGCCGTTTACAAAACCGGCCCTTTAGGAGATACTTCTCTCTACTTCGGGAAAATTGAACAGATGCAGCGGCCAAAAAATCGTCAGGAATCCCGTCTCCAGGACCTCATCGTCAGTGCCAAACAGTTTAATGTTCACGTGCGCATGGAGAAGCTTTTGCGCGAAGCCGGCTATCGCGCCCATAGCGGGCGCTGCCGAGTCAAAGGGCAGGAGCTAATCGTCATCGACCGGGATATTGCGATAAGCGATCAGATCGAGTTTCTCACCAACGAATTGGCCGGCCTCCGCGCCGAGGCACAGCTGCAGCCGGCCGCTTGCGATCCAGACCGAGTAAACTCGAACTGACATCGCTGACGCCGGTATTAATGAACACGTATTTTCTTCGCCGCCTCGATGCCGAGAGAAAACTGATCGTCGCCGACTTTCAGCGTCATCATGCCGAGGGACGGCGCAACATCTATAATATGTACTTTGGCGCCTGGCACCAGCCCGTGTTCCTCTAGATACCCTAGCAGACGAACATCCCGTTCGCCGCCTTCAGTAATATAGTCGAGATCCACTTGCTGGCCGTCCACCGCTTCACTGAGCGGCACGGTTTTTGGCAATTTCCCGGAACCAGTTCCGGGAATCGGGTTGCCATGCGGACAGGTGGTCGGGTTGCTCAACAGCTTAGCCAGGCGCTCTTCGACTTCCTGAGAGATCGCGTGCTCTAAACGATGGGCCTCCTGATGTGCCTTGACCCAATCCAATCCCAATAAGTCAGTGAGAAAACGCTCGGTCAGAAAGTGGCGGCGAACGATCCGCTCAGCGACTTTTCGTCCATCTTCGGTGAGGTGAATTTCCTTGCGGCGATTGATCGTAACGTAACCTTCACTAGCCAGACGGCGCAGCGTCGCGAACATGGTCGACGGCGTCACCCCGGTCTCGGAAGCGATGCGAGCGGCGATCACCGGTTGAGCCTCTTCGGCTAGCTGGTAAATCGCCTTCAGGTAGTCCTCCAAGGCGTGGGTTACTTTATGAGCTTCCATTATATCATCCGACTGCTGATCGCTTTTCACACCCAGCTTCGGACCATGGAATCCCATGGCGACTATGAGCACAGGCTGCTGCAGCGATGTAGCGCATGCTATTGGAGGAATCGTTCAAGTGCAAGTTGAATACACGGGAACAGCCGAAACCATGCGATGAAAGGGTGTCCGGAAATGCACTGCGGTACTCAGAGGTGGAATTTCGAACTGTTCTGGACCTCTCCAGCGCTTTCAGGTATTGATGCCATGGCAAAGCACCGATGGTTATCATACAAGTCGAAAAAGTCAGCAAGCGATACAACCGCATCCCGGCTGTAAAGCGATGCGACCTCCAAGTCCATTCAGGTGAGATACTAGCGCTGCTCGGACCTTCGGGATCGGGGAAGACCACTTTGCTCCGGCTGATCGCCGGATTCGAGCGACCCGATGAAGGGCGGATTGTTATCGGCGGGCGCACAGTCGTCGACGTTGCCGGTTCGATATGGGTGCCCGCCGAAGCGCGCGGTGTCGGGATGGTTTTTCAGGACTACGCCTTGTTTCCCCATTTGACGGTGACCGAGAATATCCAGTTTGGCCTGCGCGGCATTAATAACCAGGAGCCGCCAAGAGCGTCTTCAAGAATTATTGCGGGCAACCGAGTTGCTGCCGTATGCACAACGCTATCCACATGAACTGTCGGGGGGGCAACAACAGCGAGTCGCTTTGGCACGCGCCTTAGCGCCGCGCCCACCGGTTATTTTGCTGGACGAAGCCTTCAACGGTCTCGACCCTGAACTCAGGCCGCAAATGCGCAGAGAGGTCGCCAGCATACTGCGCCAGATGAAAACGGCCGCGGTACTGGTCACCCACGACCAGGAAGAAGCTCTCGGAATGGCTGACCAAGTCGCTGTCGTTCGTCATGGCGAACTGCAGCAAGTCGGCACGCCGGAAGATGTCTATTACAATCCTTCGACGATATTTGTTGCCGGCTTCGTCGGCCATGCCGACTTTATCAGCGGGGTCGTAACCGGCGCACAGGTTCAGACCGAATTTGGCAATTTCCCCTGTTCGGCGGAGATCCGTCCCGGCCCGGTTAAAGTGATGATCCGCCATGAAGCGGTCAACTCAAAAGCCGACGGCATCCTCGCCACTGTCGAGGAGCGCGAGTTTCTTGGCGGCGAAATCCTCTACCGACTGCGGCTCCCCTCAGGGGACGCCGTCCACTTGGAGCAACGCAAGCCCGTGCATTGGCCGGTCGGACACCGAGTCCCAATCGACGTTCATATCCCCACCGCCGTGGTCTTTGCCGATGCCGGCGGTGAACCCATCGGCTAGATTTCACTTCTTTAGAACGAACGATCGAAAGTCGTTCCGTTAATCCTGTGGCATGCCACCGGCCGTGCCGCAAACCCAGCCCGTCTATTGCCCCTTTGTCGGCAGGTTTGACACCTCAAAAAGCGCCCCTCGAGCCCCGTGATTTGGCACTAGGTGTGGTTTGACAAACTATTAATATTTGACTATACGAACAATCTGAGTTTTCGGGTACACAACTTTGAAATGTTAAATATGTAATCGATACAACAGCTAAGACGAAGTAAAAATTCGTCGGGGAGAACAAATGAAAAATGGGTTTCTACAAAGGTGTTTGTCGGTTGTTGCCTTTGGCCTTTTGGTTAGCGCGGTTTTTAATAACGCCGCGGCGGCGCAAGAAAAGGTCATGAACCTCTACACCGCCCGTCACTATGCCACTGACGAAGCGTTCTACAGCGGCTACACCAAACTCACCGGCATCAAGCTCAATCGCATCGAAGGCGGCGAGGACGCGCTTTTCGAACGCATCAAGGCCGAAGGCGCCGCCAGTCCGGCGGACGTCTTCCTGACCGTCGATGTCGCCCGCCTGTGGCGCGCCGAGCAGGCGGGTATTTTCACGCCGCTTAAGTCCGAACTGCTGGCTAAGCGCATTCCAGCTCACTTTCGCGATCCCAACGGCAACTGGTTCGGGTTCTCATCCCGGGCTCGGGTTATCGCCTACGATCGAACTAAGGTGAGTCCCGGCGACGTCGCTCGCTATGAGCAGTTGGCGGATACCAAGTGGAAAAACGAGATCTGCACCCGCCCGAGCAGTCATCCATATAACCTTTCTCTAATATCGAGCATGATCCTCCACTTAGGTGAGGAAAAGGCGCGCGCATGGGCGCGCGGCCTGGCAACGAATTTGGCGCGCCCGCCAAGAGGCGGCGACACCGACCAATTGACCGCAGTGGGCGTCGGTGAATGTTCGATCGCGCTGGCAAACCATTATTACTATGTCCGGCTTATGCGCTCGGCGAAGCCGGAAGAACGCGCGCTGACGGAAAAAGTCCACATCGTTTGGCCGAATCAGAATGATCGCGGCACTCACGTCAACATTTCCGGCGGCGGCATATTGAAAAATGCCCCCAACCGCGACGCTGCGGTGAAGTTTCTCGAATATCTCGCCAGCGACGCCGCCCAGTCTTACTTTGCCAATGGCAACAACGAATGGCCCACCGTCAAAGGCGTGAAGCTGGCTAATCCCCAGCTCGAGTCTTTCGGCCGGTTTCGGACCGACCCGTTGCCATTGGCAGAATTGGGTAAAACCCAGGCGGCGGCGCAGCGAATGGCCGACCAGGTCGGCTGGAAATGAAGCGTTAGTCTTAGCGCTTGACTGAACGACACCATGACGACGATTGCCGCTGCTTTGCGCTCGAGAGCCGTTATCGACAACACCGTGCCGCCGATCGGTGCTCTTGGTGTCGTGTCATTGATAACCGCCGCCCTGGTGGTGGCACCGATTGCTGCGGTGGTCTGGAACATTTTCTTGCCCAGTGAGGCTACCTGGGCGCACCTGATATCGACGGTCCTGCCTGAGTACACCGCCAACACTCTTGTGCTGCTGGTGTTGGTCGCTGCGGGAGTGGTTTGCTGTGGCGTACTCTCCGCGTGGTTGGTTACCGCCTACCAATTCCCTGGCCGAGGCGCACTGGAATGGGCGCTGGTTTTGCCGATGGCGATTCCAGCCTACGTCATGGCCTATGCCTACACCGATTGGCTGCAAACCGCAGGGCCGGTGCAAAGTATGCTGCGCGAATTGACCGGCTGGCGCGTGCGCGAGTACTGGTTTCCGGAGATCCGCTCATTGCCGGGTGCCGCAACCATGCTGTCGTTCGCGCTCTATCCCTATGTCTACCTGCTGGCGCGCAGCGCGTTCCTCGAACAGTCGCGCAGCAGCTATGAGGCCGCCCAACTGGCCGGCTATGGCGCGTGGGGTAGATTTTGGCATGTGTCATTGCCCTTGGCGCGAACCGGTATCGTCGCCGGCGTCGCCTTGGCACTGATGGAGACCCTCGCCGATTTCGGCACCGTTTCCTATTTTGCCGTGAATACTTTTACCGCCGGCATCTACCGTGCCTGGCTTTCCCTAGGCGATTCAGTCGCAGCGGGCCAGCTCGCAACTTGCCTGCTCGTGTTCGTCCTCGCAATGCTCGCGCTCGAGCGCATACACCGTGGCGGAGCGCGTTATACCAGCAATCGCGCACCGATAAGCTCCCAACCTCTTGGCGGCGCCAAAGCATTGGGCGCATTCACGTTATGCGCGACACCGGTCGCATTCGGTTTCGTGGTACCGTCGGCGATTCTGCTTGAGTTGGCTCTCACCGACCCGCAGGTTCGATTTGGCACCCGCATCACTGGACTGATTACCAACACCTTTATTTTAGCCGGCATTGCCGCGATGGTTGCCGTCATCGTCGCCATGCTGCTGGCTTATGCGGCACGGACCGCGAAGAGTCCCCTGATACAAGCAGCGAATCGCTTGGCCGTGCTCGGCTATGCCCTGCCTGGCGCGGTGATCGCCGTAGGCATTCTTCTGCCCCTGGGAAAGCTCGATAACGCGTTAATTGCCTGGATTCACGAACAGTTTGGCGTGCGCACCGGGCTGATTCTCACCGGCTCGGTCACCGCGCTCATCTATGCTTATCTGGTAAGGTTTCTCGCCGTGGCGTTTCAAACAGTCGAGGCCGGCCTGACACGGGTCACATCGTCTATGGACGATGCCGCACGCAGCCTGGGCCTGTCACCCGGTCGCGCGTTGGTGCGCGTGCACATGCCGATCATGCGCAGCAGCGTTGCCACTGCGGCATTACTGGTATTCGTCGACGTATTGAAAGAATTGCCGGCGACCTTTGCCATGCGGCCATTTAACTTCGACACCCTAGCCGTCGAGGCCTACAACCTGGCCAAAGACGAGCGCATCGCTGAAGCCGCACTGCCGGCTCTGCTCATAGTCGCGATCGCGCTTTTACCGCTGATCTTATTGTCGCGCCAGATCGCCAATTCCAGCCGGCGGCGGCGTAACGACACGCTTGGTGATCCGGCTACGGCGCTTGAGCCGAACCGCATTCGCAGCCACGAGGTACTGTTTTTAGCGGCTCCGGGCAAGCGCACGGAAGCGAGCTAATACGTTATTGGATAGTATTTTGACTGAGTAATTCGCCTTAAGAATACCAGCACCATGACTTCATCCTGCCCCACCAGATCAACCCCGGGAATGCTCGCTCGGCTCTTCCTCTTCGGTCTGATCATGCTAACGGCGACCGGCGCATTGGCCGCCGGTGATGAAGCCAAACGTATCCTAGCGCTCATCGATTACATCGGCGGAGACTATCGCAACGCCGTGCAAGGCGGGAAAGTCGTCAGTGACGCCGAGTACACGGAGATGAGTGAATTTTCGGCACGCAGCCTGGAGCTGTTCAGCCAATTGAAATCCGCCGAAGGCGATAAAGCGGGCATCGAAAAAGATCTGCGCGCGCTGGCAAGCCACATACAGCAGAAAACCGGCGAGGATGCAGTGCCTCAGTTGGCCCAGCGGATCAAGGACCGCTTGATCAAAACCTATAACATCGTCACCTACCCCAAGGCACTGCCGAATTATGCCGACGCGAAACTGATCTACATGCAGAATTGCGCTCAGTGCCATGGCGAGAGCGGCAGAGGCGACGGTCCCGGCCGCGAGTCGATGAATCCGAAGACACCGCCGCCGGCCAATTTTACCGACGCAGACTTCATGGCCGGACTCTCGCCCTTCAAAGTCTACAATACGACTACGTTCGGCATCGACAACACGGCGATGGCCTCCTTCGCCGCGCTGCCGGACCAGCAACGCTGGCAAGTGGCGTTCTATGTCATGGCGCTGCGTTTTTCCGCTGAAACCGCGGCTGCGGGCGAGTCCTGGCTGAAAGACAAGCCGCTGCCGGTCACCCTCGCGGGTGTCGCCACCTTGGCAACTTCGTCGGACAGCGAGCTATCCGATAAAATCAAGACGAATTTTCCTAACGCGCCGAACAACGACATTCTCGCCTACCTCAGGCGCGGGCTTCTCGAGAAAAAATCGAGCGATCCATTGTTGATCGCTCGCACCCTGCTCGGCGAAGCCGCTGAGATATACAGCAAAGGCGATAAAGAAAAAGCTTACCAGAAAGCCATCGAGGCCTACCTTGACGGCTTCGAGATGGCCGAGCCGGCGCTGTTCGCCAAGGATGCGGCCTTGGGCAGGTCTCTCGAGGCCCAGTTCACCCAGTTTCGCAATTCGATTCGGCAAGGCGTTTCCGCCGAGGAGATTCAAAAACAACACGGCGAGATCGAAGCCAAGCTCGACCAGGCGGCACAGATGCTGGCCAGCAGCGATGATTTCTCAGGTTATTACGCATTCTTGAATTCGGCGCTGATCATTCTACGGGAGGGACTAGAGGCGGCGCTGATTCTCGCCGCGATCATCGCCATGCTGCGGGTGATGGGCGCAAAAGAATCGATTCGTTATATCCATTTGGGCTGGATACTGGCAATTGCCGCCGGTTTCCTCACCTGGCTGGCCGCCCAGACGGTGCTGACTTTCAGCGGCCAGCACCGTGAAAGCATGGAAGGATTCATCTCGATCTTCGCCGCGGCGGCGCTGTTCTACGTCGGCTATTGGCTGCACACCCGGACCGAGGCGAAAAGGTGGCAGGCGTACATCCAAGGCAAAGTCCAAAACGTTCTTTCGAGCAAAAATATCCTCGGGCTCGTGAGCATCTCTTTTTTCGCTGTGTATCGCGAGGCCTTCGAGGTCGTGCTCTTCTACCAGGCGCTCTGGTTACAGAATGAAAATAGCCACCAAGCCATCCTTGGCGGATTCGCCGCAGGCGTAATCGCGCTGCTCGCGGCTACCATTGCTATTTTCAAGCTCGGTCTGCGCATACCGCTAAAGTATTTCTTCGGCGTCACCGGCACACTGCTCTACATCATGGCCTTCATCTTCGCCGGCACCGGCATCAATCAATTGCAGGCAGCCGGCTGGGTTCCGGCGACGCCGCTCGATTTTCCGCCGGCGGTGCCGCTGTTGGGTATCTATCCGACCATGGAAACTCTGGCAGCCCAGGGGCTATTGGTCTGCATATTTATAGCTACCTCGCTATGGATGGCGCATGAACGAAAAAAGGCAGTGGCTTAAATGCGTGTCCCAGGGCAAGACGAACAGGAAATGCCGGAGACGGTGACTCAGGATGGCGATGCGCTTCGTTGCCATTGCGGCAGCTTGGTTGCCCGACTGGTGCCGAATGGTGTGGAAATCAAATGCAGGCGCTGCAAACGGCGAATTATAATTCCACTTGGGCGTTGCTAAAGATTAAATAACGGGAATTCGTCGACGAATGATCGGAGCTCTGACAGTTTTTGAATATTCGTTATGCTTAATTATCCGGTTAGTTAAAGAACTGTTTTAGGATTGACTAAGTTTTTTATTTAGTATTGACATAGTTTTTGGATTTCGATATACGAATGTAACCAGAGGCCAGCGATCCAGAATCCAGAGCCCGGATTTCGCCGAAGATGTATCGACGAGATTGCGGGCATTTTTATTTTTACGGAGGTCAATCTCAATGTACGGAATCAAATCATCCCACGGCAGATGGTCGCTCTCGCTTTGCAACTGTAGTCAGGACACCGCCCATTTTCACTACGGCAACGTCGTCCTGCATATTGCGCGCGACGACCTGCGCGAGCTTGGTCTCGCCATGCAAAGCGTCGCCGAAGATAGCGAAGCTACTGATAGCGAAAATCACATCGAACTAAAGAAAGGTCTGGTCCAATAGTCATGTCGGCATTTATCGCAATCATCATCAAAGGCGGCATCGTCATGATCCCGCTGCTCGCGTGCTCCCTGATCTCACTCGCCCTCACCATCGAACGGTTTATGTTTTGGGCCAAACTGAAATCCAAAGATGTCCTGGATCAAATCTTGTCATTGGTCGAAAAGGGCGAATTCGAACAGGCTTTAAAACTTGGCAAAACTTCCAGCCAGCCGATCGCGCGGGTTTTAGCGGCAGGTATCGCTCACCGCAATCCCGCGCCGGCGAAAGCAATGGAAGCTCTGGCGCAGGCCGAGATCCCGATGCTCAAAAGCCGCCTGGGAGTTCTCGACACGATCGTGACCCTCGCCCCGCTGCTCGGACTGCTCGGCACCGTGGTCGGCATGATCGGTTCGTTTGATGTCATGTCGGAAGCGGGCATGGGGCAACCCCACGCCATTACCGGCGGGGTCGCCGAAGCGCTCATCGCGACGGCCACTGGTTTGTTGATCGCCATCTTGACCCTGATCTCCTACAACTACTTCACGGCCAAAGTCGAGCGCGAAATGGACCGAATGGAGCACTTCAGCTCTTCGCTGGAATTGTTGCTGCATGAACGTGCGGGGAAGCATTAATGCGCATTCAACGCCGCAGTATAAAAAAAGCTCGTATCGAGATCATTCCGATGATCGACACGATTTTTTTTCTACTGGTATTTTTCATGATTTCGACTTTGTCGATGACCCAGTTCAAAGGCATGCCGGTCAATCTGCCCAAGGCGGCGTCCGGCCAGCAGGCGCCTGCCGAGAGCGCGGCGATCACGATCGATAAAGACGGCCGGTTGTTTCTCAACCAGCAAGCGATCGACAAGGCGTCTCTGGGTGAAGCTTTGAGCCAGCAACTTGCGAAGAATGCCGAGATGTTGGTCGTCATCAACGCCGACGACGGCGTTCAACACGGCCAAGTGGTGGAAGTTATGGACATCGCCCGCGGCGCCAACGTGGCAAAGATGGCCATCGCGGTAAAGCCGAAGGAGCAGAAAAAATGAACGATCGCTGGCTGGTATCTTCATTCACTGCGTCGTCGTTGATTCATTTGGGCATAATTCCGTTGGCTGCGTTGGTGATGCACGCCAAGCCGATTAAACCCGCCATGGTACCCATCGAGCTGGTGGACGTGCCGCGCATCGAAGAACCGAAGAAAGTCGAAGTCCCACCGCCTCCGCCTCCCCCGGCGCCCAAACCCAGGCTGCAAAAAATCACCGCGCCGAAGCTTATATCCAAACCGGATTTCGAAACCAGCCCGCTGCCGCCAACCGGCAACACCAAGGAAGAGATCAAAGAGAAGCCGGTCGAACAGCCACTCGCTTCATTGCCGGATAACTCCGGCGCCGCCAAGTCCGGCTGGAACTTCGGGTCCAAGGCGGCCGAAGCCGAAGGCAGCGCCGCCGGTGCCGGCAATCTTTTCGGCAAGGGCGACGTGGGCGTGGTCGGCGGTAGCGGCGTGGCGGGCGGTGGCGGTGGCACAGGCACGTCGGGACTGGGTCGAGGCGCCAAGGGCGACGGCACCGGTGGCGGCGCGGGCGGAGAAGCGCTGTCCGGCCTGGCTCGACCCCTCGGCGGTTATCAGGTCAAGCCGCGCTATCCCGAGTCCGCCAGAAGAGCTGGTTTTCAGGGAGTAACAACATTACGCGTGCATGTTTTGGAAAATGGCCGGGTCGGCGAAGTGGTGGTCGATCAGTCTGCCGGTTTTCGCGATCTCGATTTAGCCGCCATGGAGGCAGTCAAAAAATGGCTCTTCGAGCCGGCTCGCCGGGGCAAAGACGCGGTGTCGGTATGGGTGATGTTGCCGGTAAAGTTCGAACTGCACTAGGAAAAGACCATGGGCAAAACGCTTATGAATTTCGCCATCAAACAAACGGTCACACAGAGCCTGCCGGCCCCTTCCGGCCCAAAGCCGCGCGTCGACAGCAATCACTTGTTTCAAGGCACCAGCGAGATCGTCATCGTACACCAAAAGGAGGAATACAACCTGCGCATCACCAGAAACGGCAAGCTTATTTTGACGAAGTAAATATTTATGACGAAGCCAGCCATCCAGCCCTCCGGACGTGGAAAGCCAGCCAATCAAGCAACCCAAACTCCATGGAGGATGAGATGAGTCGACAACAGAAGCGCGCGAACGAAAGAAAAAATAGCAAGACAGCGTTCCAAAAACTCTGCCTTGCTGCCGGTGAAGGAGTCGGCAAGGCGGTGGCTTTCAGCTTTGCCCTGGCAAGCCATGCGGGCGCGGCGGAGCCGAAAAAAGAGGAACCGATAACCCTGCCGCCGGTGGTCGTGCAAGATCAAGGCAGCTACTACACTCCGGAATCGTCCCTTTCGAGAATACCTGTCCCACTGAAGGATGTGCCACAGTCGATTACCGTGATTCCGCAACGATTAATGCAGGAACGCGCAGCAGCCAGCTTTCAAGATGCGTTGAAGAGTGTACCCGGTATTAGTTTCCAAGCAGGCGAAGGCGGCGTTCAAGGCAACAACTTGACGCTGCGGGGCTACAACGCCAGGAACGACATTTTCATCGACGGGGTTCGCGATCAGGGCTCGTATTTTAGAGATATATTCAATCTCGAATCGATTGAGGTTCTAAAAGGACCGTCCTCCCTATACTTCGGCCGCGGCTCGACCGGCGGCGCAATCAATCAGGTCAGCAAAGTTCCTCAACTTACGCCGAGCTACAGCGGCGCGTTTGGTTTGGGCAATGGGATTTATTTAAGGGGCACTGGAGATGTCAACCAACCCATAACCCCGACGATCGCTTTGCGCGTCAACTTGATGGCCCACAAGGACGACATACCCGGTCGCGACATTTCGGAGCAGCAACGGTTGGGATTTGCGCCGTCGATCTCGTTCGGTCTCGGCACCCCAACCCAGCTAACCTTGAGCTATCTCATTCAAGGCGAAGATAATATTCCCGATTATGGCGTGCCGTACGTAGGTAATAAACCCGCCCGTGTAGACAGGAACAACTTCTATGGCTTTGCCCGTGAGGATTACGAGAGGACGATGGTCAATCTCGGCACAGCGCGGTTCGATCATCGCTTTAACGACATTTTCAGCTTGCGCAACACCCTACGCTATAGTCATAACGACCGGGAGCACGAAACCACAGCGCCGCGGGTCAATGTCGACCCCGCCTTGTTCACCAGGAATAGACCGGCGCGCGATATTACTGAGGCGATTCTGAGCAACCAAACGGATCTAACCTCCAAGTTCGACACATGGGGCTTTAAGCATACATTAGTTTCGGGGCTCGAGTTTTCCCGGGAGACATTGGATCGAACCAACTACGCTTTCGTCGGAGTGCCTCCGGCAAACGCCATCAATCCAAACCCGTACGCCAGTACCGCGGGTATGTCGCGCAGTGTATCCCAGCGCGCAGACGGCAACGCCTTCGGATTCGGCATATTCGCCGCAGATCAAATCAAACTGAACGACTATTTTGAAATTGTCGGCGGCGCCCGTTGGGATTATTTCGACAACGACTTTGACACTACCACGCATAATACCACGGGCGCGATAACGGCTCGTTCTGATTTGGGTCGGACGGATAAAATGTGGAGTTACCGGGGCGGCTTGATCTTTCACCCGACCCCGTCACAGAGCTACTATTTCTCCTATGCGACCGCGTTTAATCCCTCCGCCGAAGCCATCCAATTGGCAGATAACACCGAAGGTGCCCCTCCCGAAAAGAACAGAACCTTCGAAATCGGCGGAAAAGTGGAATTTCTCAATGGAGCCTTAAACCTGCAAGGCGCCGTATTTAGAATCGACAAAACCGATGCGCGTGTAACTGATCCATTAGATCCAACCGGAACGCTTGTGCTTGACGGTGAGCAACGTGTTCAGGGTGTGGAATTGGGCATATCTGGCCGCATTTTCCCCAACTTGAATGTGTTCGCTGGATACACTTATCTCGATTCGGAGTTTCGCAAATCGCCCGACCCCACCGTCGAGGGCAATGCGTTATTAAACGTGCCGGAGCACAGCGCGACCTTGTGGGCAACTTACGACTTTCTCGAAAAGTGGCAGATCGGTGGGGGGCCGACGTATGTCAGCTCTCGTTACAACAATGCCGCGAACGTCGCCCGTGTCCCGGGTCATGTTCTCTGGGACGCGACGCTGGCGTATCAGCTAAACAAGAATTTCCAATTCCGGCTCAATGGTATCAATCTTACCAATGACCATTACTATTCGAGTCTCAGCGGAGGACACGTGTTGCCTGGAAATGGGCGCACGTTCATCTTCAGCACGAGTTTCAAGTTCTAAGGAGCAATAATTAATGATCGTCCAAGTTCCCAATGTCCTGAACCCCGATCAGCTCGCGCGCTGCCGCGAGGTGATGACTCGCGCGGGCTGGATCGACGGCCGAGTGACCGCGGGATATCAGTCGTCCGTGGTCAAGGACAACCGCCAGTTACCGGAGAATAGCCCGGAGGCGCGGGAGCTCGGCGACATGATCGTGGGAGCCCTGGAGCGCAACCCGCTGTTTATCACGGCGACGTTGCCGCTCCGGGTCTTCCCGCCTCTATTCAACCGCTACGAAGGCGGCGAATCTTTCGGCGCGCATCTGGACAACTCCATCCGGCAGATTCCCGGCACGCCGCTGCGCGTGCGCACGGATATTTCCGCGACGCTGTTTCTCAGCGCGCCGGAGGACTACGACGGCGGCGAGCTGGTCATCGACGACGTTTACGGCGCCCACGCCGTGAAGCTTGGCGCCGGTGACATGGTGGTTTATCCGGCGAGCAGCCTGCACCACGTCAAGCCGGTGACGCGGGGAGTTCGTCTCGCGTCGTTTTTCTGGGTGCAGAGCATGGTGCGCGACGACGGCACTCGAACTCTGCTTTTCGATCTCGATATGGCGATCAACAAAGTCAACCAAGCTCTGCCTAATCACGGCGCCGTGGTGGAGCTAACCAATTGTTATCACAATTTACTGCGCCGCTTCGCGGAGGTGTGACATGAATAGGCGATCAAGAATGATCTCGGCCATCGCCCTCGCTGCTGGTTGCCGGCTGCGCCGCGGCCGCGCCGGTGGATGAATCCGCCGCGCGGATCTCCGTCGCCTTCATCGAACCGGACAAATTCACCGACGCGCGCCGCGCCGAGCTGGAGCCGACATCGGCGGGCGTCGTCGGCGAACTGCAAAAGTTTATCATCACGACCGGCGCGCGTTACATGCCCGAGAATATGAAAATGAATATCCGGGTCACCGACATCGACCTCGCCGGCGACTTCGAATTGTTTCGCGGTCCGACAGCGGACCAGGTGCGCATCGTCAAAGGTCTCTACCCGCCCCACATCGTGCTTGAGTTCGAGGTCATCGATAGCGCCGCGACGGTGGTCAAATCCGGCAAACGCGACTTGACCGATATCAATTACCAACTCCGCAGCGTTTACCCGAGAGAAGACTATCTACGCTACGAAAAAGATATCCTACGCGACTGGCTGCGCGCCGAGCTTGGGGTTCTGAAGGCCGCCAAGACCAACTAGCGCCCGAGGAGACGGCATGAAGCTACTGCACAAAATCATTTTTTGGTCCCACCTGCTCGCCGGCGTTATCGGCGGCACGGTCATCTTCATCATGTCGGCGACCGGCGTCATCCTCATGTACGAGCACCAACTGGTCGAATACGCCGAACAGGACGTGCGCGAGGTCGTGCCGCCGGGTGCCAATGCGCAGCGCATAAGCCTGGATGAATTGGTAGCCAAGGCGCGCGCGCAAAATCCCAAAGCCCAGCCCACAGGCGTGGTCCTGCGCAACGAACCGACCGCATCCGTCGCCGTCGGCTTCGGTCGTGACAGGCGCAACCTACATGAATCCATATACCGGAGTGATCCTCGGCTCGGAATCGAAACTGCATGACTGGTTTCACGACGTCGTCGATTGGCACCGCTGGCTCGGCACGGAGGACGAAGGCCGTGTCACCGCGCGCGCCATCACCGGTGCTTGCAACCTGGCGTTTTTCTGGCTGGCGATTACCGGAGTCTATCTCTGGTGGCCGCGCAGTTGGCATTGGCGGGGATTGAAACCGAGCCTCCTTTTCAATTTCCACCTTCGCGGCAAAGCGCGCGACTGGAACTGGCACAACGTCATCGGTTTTTGGTCGTCGTCGGTGCTCATCATTCTCACCCTCACTGCGGCGGTGATGTCTTATCCGTGGGCCAACGACCTGCTCTACACGTTGACGGGCAGCGAGCCGCCGCCCAGAGCGCAAGCCCCCGGCCCGGCGGCTCAAGCGCAGCAGCGGCGCGGCGCGGGCGCAGAGACGCGCGAGCGCAAGCCGATGGCAAGCTTCGATGCTTTCCTGGCGCGCGCCGATCAGCAAGTGCCCGGTTGGATCATGATGTCCATGCGCCTGCCGCCGCGCGGCGATGGCCCCGTCACGGTCTTGATTCAAGAGCCGACAGCGCCGCATATTTTCGCGCGCTCGCAACTGGCGCTCAATCGCTCCAGCGCCGAAGTCATAAAATGGGAGCCCTATGCCGACGCCAGTCTCGGACGAAAGTTGCGAGTTTGGGTGCGCGGCCTTCACACCGGCGAAGCGCTAGGTTTCGCCGGCCAAACCGTCGCCGGCCTGGCGTCGCTCGGCGGCTGTTTCCTGGTTTGGACCGGTTTCGCCATGGCCTGGCGGCGCTTCCGCTATCGTAAACGCGATGCCGAAGACGCAACCACCGTGGAATATGTAACCGCGCCGGTGGAAGCCGGTCCCGAAGCCGTGCATACCGCGCCGCAAGTCAATGAAACATCAATGGAGGCAACGAGAATGGAGATGGAAGAAACGAACTCTAGCGCAACCAACGGCCATGCGCACAACGGCATTGCTCGCAACGGCCTTGGGAATACCCGCCCCGACTGGACCGGCGCGGCCGACAACGGCGATTCAGTACTCATTCTCTACGGCACCGTAACCGGCAACGCCGAGTTGCTGGCGAATAAGTTGTCGGCGACGCTAAGCCATGCCGGCGTCACGGCTCGGGTGCGAGACATCGCCCACTGCCAACCCAACGTGTTGACACAGTCAAATTGCGTACTGGTGGTGATCAGCACCTATGGCGACGGCGAGCCGCCTGACGATGCCGCGACGTTCTGGGAAACGGTGGTGCAAGGCAACAGCCTCGATTTGCGCGGCGTAAGATTTTCCGTGCTCGCGCTCGGCAACACCACCTACGATCATTTCTGCAAGTGTGGCCGCGACTTCGACGCCGCCCTGGAGCGCCAAGGGGGCATACGCATCCATCCGCGCGTCGATTGCGACGTCGATTACGAGGCGCCGGCCAAGCATTGGCTCGACGGCGTGCTGGCGCATCTCGAAAAATCTGAACGAACGGCACACACCGCGTAGAAACTAGAGGATACCTCCATGGCCAAGTTGATCGCCACCTTCACTATGCTTGCGACGTTAACTCTAATTCCCGCGGCTCATGCGCATTTCCTCTGGCTCGAACGCGAAGGTGACGGCCCGGCGCGCGCTTATTTCGGCGAATGGATCGCCGACATCCGCGAAAAAACCGGCGGGCTGCTTGACCGATTCAAAGCGCCGCGCGTGACTGTCGGCGCGAATAGCGAACCGCTTCAGGTCAAACGCAATGACAATAACCTCGAGTTCGCAGCCAAGGGAGCGGGCGACGTGCGCTTCGTGGACAGCAGCGTGCCGGCCCGCGAGGACAACGATAAAGGCGGAACAACCAAGACAATCTATTACGCCAAGCATGGGCGTGCGGAAACCGCGGCGAAGCTCGACTTGGAGTTGGTGCCTGCCGAAGCCAACGGTAAAACCTTTGTGCTAATTTTTTCCGGTTCACCGCTTCCTAAAGCCGAACTCACGATCATCGGCCCGTCCAAGTGGGAAAAACCTCTAACCACCGACGAACAAGGCCGTATCACTCTGCCGATGCCGTGGGCGGGTCGTTACGTGTTGGAAGTGACCCACTTCGATGACAAGGCCGGCGGCAGCGGTGGCGAAAATTTCAACCGGACGCGCCACATATCGTCGCTTTCCTTCGTGCAGCAGGACGGCATTCGTTGGACGGAAAAACCGTAACGTCCTAGCTCGGCAGGTGAATGATGGACACCCTGGTACAAAAAGCGTGGGAGCTTTGTCAACATACGGCGTTATTTCCGGTGGAAACGATTCTCACGGCCACTGTCTGGCTCGAAGAAAAGTACCGTAAAACGCCGGGCGAAAAAATCGCCCTGGCAATCGCGCTGCACTATCTGATTCTCGCGCTGCGTCACGACGCCGGCATGGGTTGCGCAACCGCGGAGGAATACTGCACCCGGGCAGCGCGCTGGCAGGCGAGAGCGTGTGAATCGAACGCCGTCGCGCCGACGGCAAAAGCAACGGAGGAGAACTGAGGAGAACTGAAAAAGATTCGACCCAATCGCGGCGCCAATTCGAGCGCCGAATCTAGAGTTTCACCCAAAAACTAAATCACGCCAGCCATCCGGCCTTCCCGGCCCAGACAGCCAGCCACCTGCAGAGTAGTAATCGACATCGCCGAGATCTCATGAAACACCGATCGTCGGCGTTTCGCGGAGCTATAAAAGATCAACGGTATTTATCGACCGCTATCACAACAGAAGGAGCCATCACCATGATTCAGATCGGCCAAAAGATCGACGACTTCGAGTTCGAAGTTTATCAAAACCAGCAAATCAAAAAAGTTAAATTGTCCGACTACCGAGGCAAATGGCTCGCGCTGCTCTTCTACCCAGCTGATTTCACCTTTATCTGCCCGACGGAGTTGGGAAGAAGCCGCGGAATACTACGGCGAGTTCAAGAAGGAAGGCGCCGAGATATTGAGCGTCAGCACGGATACCGTTTTCGTCCACAAGGCGTGGCATGACAACTCGCCGTCGATTAAGAAAATCACCTACCCGATGGCCGCTGATCCGACCGCGCAGCTTTGCCGCTACTTCGGCACCTACATCGATGCGGCCGGTCTGTCCTTGCGCGGTACTTTTATCGTCGATCCCGACGGCGTGCTCAAGGCCATGGATATCCACGACAATAGCATCGGGCGCAGCGCCGAAGAAATATTGCGCAGGCTGCAGGCCGCGAGTTTCGTGCGCCAGCATGAGGGAGAAGTCTGTCCCGCAAGCTGGAAGCCGGGTAAGCAAACACTGAAGCCAGGATTGGATCTAGTCGGCAAGATTTAGTGATCTCGGTTAGAGAACAACCGAAGGTCGTGTCGGGATGAATCGACAAGAACGGCAATCGGTCAGGAGCATGACTCATACGCTCCTGTCCGGAATCACCGCGCGGTAAAGCGGTACAAAGGAGCAAACCATGAACGGTGGTAACGCGGAAAAAAAATGGGAGGTCACTTTGGGTCCGGAGCCGCTGGTCCATGTACATTACGCCACGGCATCACCCGAAGTGATCAGCGACGGGTTTGAAGGATTGGCACGGGAGCTGCGCGACGTCGCCGACCAGCTCGACGCGATCGCGCGGCGCATCAATCGCGTGCTGTAAATTTTTACGAAATCCCCGCCCTTTTTGTCTGTCTCCTCGGGAAGGGCTGTGGGATAGGGGCCTGGATGCTTGGCAGCTGAGCTGGGCATCCGGCCCCGCTAAATTGGGTTGGAGACATTGGTGTTCGCCGATGAACAGAATCGTTGCGCCACGTTTTCCTTACGCCGCGGTGTTGTTCGTCGGACTGCTGATCTTGTCGCGGATGCTTTTCGCTTACGAATATTCCACGGAAACATTACAAACACGATTGGCTGCAGAGCCGATTTTGCCAAGCGCCAATGAGTGTCTCGCCATCTGTCACAGATAGGGAGGGTTTTATGAACAAGATTCGCAATATCCTCGTCCCAGTCGATTTTTCCAAGGAATCGAAAAATGTCCTGGCGTCGGCGATTTTATTGGCACGTGAAACCAATGCCCGGCTTATCGTCCTGCATGTATTCGACGAGACCGGCAGAGAGTATCGCGACGCCGCAATAGAATTTTTTGCCACGCTCCACGGCACGAGGGCGTCTACCGTTTACGGTTCCACGCTAGACCGCTGGCTGCAGGAAAAGTCCTTGGATCTTCATAATTTCATTGAAAACGTTAGGCGAGATCCGGACAAAGTCATCATCGAGAAAAGAGTCGAGATGGGCAATCCCATCGTCAACATCATGCGCACTGCCAAGGAAGAAAACGCCGACCTCATCGTGTTAGCCATAAAACCGCGCCGTTTTTTAACCTATGTCATCGGCCGCAGTATCCTGCTGAAGTTGGCATTGCGGTCGCGCTGTCCGGTGCTGCTGATCGGCACTTATCCTGGAATCTCGGCGCTGCCGCTCTTTCGGCGTCTGTTGGCAAGGGATCAAACGATTGACCATATAGAACTGGGAGCTCACACCGCCCACCCGGAGGGTTAAGAACTTGAGGACTTTGGCATGGTAAAAATACTTTGCGCAATTTTGACCTTTGTTTGTTTTGCCGGCGCAGCGAACGCGGCGGACGAAAACACCGACCTGCGGAATAGTCTCGCGAACCAATTCCAAGGGGTCTACCGCTTCGACTATCTTTTCATCGAGAACGGCGTCCCCTACGTCGACGTTGCCGCCCACCTTCAGTTTCTGGAATTGGACAAGTTCGAGGATGCGCCGCGCATAAGTTTCTTGAATCAGACCGGCAAGGGTGAAAAGCGCGGCCACTACAACTACGTGTTCCATCAAAAAGAAACCAAATTGACCTTGCGTGAGTTCGACGGCAACGGAAAATTCCGCTTCGATTGCGTCGGCATATTTTATCTGGAAAAAAAGACTTTCGAATGCTCGGCGCCGGGCGCGCCTAAATCGGCACGCGACACCGACTCGCCGATCACGCGCAAAAGCGGACTGTTCAAACGGCCCACTTCATGGCCGGCCTATGCAGTTCTCGACCGCCACAACCTGTTTCGATTTTACGACTGGGGCTTTGTCAACATCCAGGAGAACGTCAAGCTTGACGCCCACGGCAAAACAGTCGCCCGCGAAACCGGGGTGATCACGGCGGTGCGAATGAATCCGACGGCTGAGCCAAAACCGTGATCGGCAGTAAATAAAAATTCACAAACGAAGGGAATAGTATAGTGACTTAAGCCGACCTTATCAATACCGTGGCGAAAACCGCAGTGCGAGGGAGCGGTTTCCGGAGGCGGATGCCGGGTACGTATCGACGCCGTTAGACTCACGGGAATCCCTTCAGAGTCTCGCTACGACAACCAGGGGAAATCCGTCAATCGTTGGGCGACACCGTCGTCTGGGTCAACCGATACGATGGCAAGGTATTGGCAGTTCGCGACGCGCTGCGCCGGCGCTGCGGAGATCGCTTTCTTGATTGGCAGTTTCCGCTGCATAACGGCGAAGCCTTCGGCCTGACTGGCCGCATCGCCGTTTTCGTCGCGGGCATCATCCCCGCGCTGCTTTATATCAGCGGAACCTTTATCTGATAAAAAAGGTGCAAAGGACGATCTCGGGCCACGCGGCTCAGAATCAGCCGTAAGCTGCAATCAACGTAACGCCAAAACCATGTTCTGCTACTTAGCTCTTCTTGAAAATTTGCTGAGTTAGATAGTTCTCGTAGCCGACTTCTTTGATCTGGTGAAACTGAGTTTCAATCCAGTCGATATGCCGCTCTTCGTCGGTCACGATATGTTCGAGCAATTCCCGGGTCGCGTCGTCGTGGACGTCGAGGCAGGTTCTTATTCCAGGCTTGAGAACCGTCAACGCCGCTTGCTCTAACCCGAGATCATTCTCCAACTGCTGCTTGACAGTCGATCCGACCAAGATCTTGTCGTAAGCGGTGATGTTGGGAACGCCTTCGAGAAATAGAATCCGTTCAACCAGCAGGTCGGCGTGTTTCATCTCGTCGATAGACTCGTTCCAGCCGTGCTCGGCGAGCACGGCGTAACCCCAGTTCTTGCACATTTTCGAGTGAATAAAATATTGATTGATGCCGGTGAGCTCTTTGCGCAGCACTTCGTTAAGCACCTTGATGACTTCAGGACTTCCTTTCATACGTTACCTCCATACCGTTTATCTAAGCATGTACGTCGGCAAAGAACAAAGCGGATTAAAGACTTTTGTCGAATTTTTCCAGGCGCCGATCGTCATTAAGCATTGCCTGCGCTAGTCTTAGAAAGACACATTTATAAGCGCCTTGGTCATTAGTCGGCAAACGCCATCGCCGGCGGCAAGCTGACGGCATCAACATTATCATAATTGGGTTTTTTCAAAGTGCAGATTTTCAACAATGACAATTCTATTCTTCGGTCGGCGTGGAAAATCCGTGCGATTGATCGTGGCACGTTTACTGCTATGTTTGTCATATCGAGAGGCCAGCGGTCACGAACCCAGAGCCCGCGGATTCGCACGTGTGGCGAATCGCGGGCTCTCGTCATTTAAGGGCGATGAGTTGCCAGCGCCTAAGAGAATGACATCAGAAATGAAACAAACAGGAGAACATTTGGGTACACAAGAAAGAGCAATCGTCGGCATGGAGGTGGAGCAATTATTGAAGTAGCTCACCATGGCTTTCGCCGACGGGTCGTTGGCTTATTATCAATAAGTGACCGGTGAAAAAAGCGGTGATCGCCGAGTTGCTGCAACACGCCACCGACGAGTTGCGCCATGCGGATATGGTCGCTGAGCGCATCATTCAGCTCCGCGGCACGCCGGTGACCGAACCTAAGAAATGGCACGAAGTCGGCAGCTGCGGCTACGATGCTCCGGATGATCCGTTCGTCGAGACGATCCTGAATCAAAACAGCAAGGGCGAGCGCTGCGCCAGCGAAGTACATTCGACAAACATTCGCCCGCATGGCAATGAACGACGAGGAGACCCTTGCGCTCATCGTCGGCGGCCACACGGTCGGCAAGGCCCACGGTGCCGCCGCTGCCGCGCAGCACGTCGGTCCCGAACCGGAGGGTGCCAGCCTGGAGGAGCAAGGTTTCGGCTGGAAGAACAAGTTTGGCAGCGGCAAGGGCGCCGACACGATCACGAGCGGGCTCGAGGGCCCTTGGACCAACGAGCCGACGAAGTGGGACAACGGATTCCTCGACAACCTCTACAACCACGACTATGAGCTGACGACGAGCCCGGCCGGCGGGAAGCAGTATGCTCCCAAGCCGAATGCCGCTGGCGTAGTGCCCACCGCGCCCGATGCGCACGATCCGTCAAAGCGGCAGACCACCATGATGCTCACGACGGACCTTGCGTTAAAGGTGGATCCCGATCTATGGGCCGATCGCGAAGCGCTTCCACGAGCATCCGGACCAGCTCAACGAAGCGTTCGCTAAGGCCTGGTACAAGCTATTGCACCGCGACATGGGACCTATCTCGCGCTACCTCGGGCCGTGGGTTGCGGAGCCGCAGCTGTGGCAGGACCCCGTCCCCGCGGTCGATCATGAACTGATCGGGGAGCAGGACATCGCCGGCCTCAAGGGCAAGCTCCTTGCCTCGGGGCTGTCCATCTCCCAGCTGGTCTCCACCGCCTGGGCGTCGGCGGCGAGCTTCCGCGGCACCGACAAGCGTGGCGGCGCCAACGGGGCGCGGATCCGCCTCGCGCCACAGAAGGATTGGGAAGTAAACAACCCGGCCGAACTGGCGAAGGTGCTGCAGACTCTCGAAAAGATCCAGCAGGACTTCAACCGCTCACAGTCCGGCGGCAAAAAGGTCTCGCTCGCCGATTTGATCGTCCTGGGCGGCTGCGCAGCCGATCGAAAAAGCGGCGAAGAACGCCGGACACGACATGAAGATTCCCGTTCGCGCCCGGGCGCACGGACGCTTCGCAGGAGCAAACCGACGTGGAGTCGTTCGCCGTGCTCGAACCGACCTTCGACGGGTTCCGCAACTACGTCCATGCCGGACGAAGAGCTGCCGGCGCAGACGCTGCTGGTGGAACGGGCATTCATGCTGAATTTGACTGCTCCCGAGATGACGGTTCTCGTCGGCGGCATGCGTGCCTTGAATGCCAACTCCGGGCAGTCCAAACACGGTGTCTTCACCAAGCGATCTGGGACATTGACCAATGACTTCTTCGTGAACCTGCTCGACATGGGCACGGAATGGAAGGCATCCGGCTCGGATGAAAAACCTGTACGAGGGGCGCGATCGCAAGACCGGCCAAGTCAAATGGACCGGCACCGCGGTCGATCTCATCTTCGGCTCGCAACTCCCAGCTCCGAGCCCTCGCCGAGGTTTACGCACAAGAGGACTCGAAGGAGAAGTTTGTGAAGTGACTTCGTGGCGGCATGGAACAAGGTGATGAACAACGATCGCTTTGACCTCGTCCGAATTTAGCGACCCCGTCCGAGGGTTCCGAAGCGTAAACTGAATTGCATCTCGGCTGATCAGGATGTGATGGAATCCCACAAATCAACGGGTGTGCCGTACACTCAAGGAAGCGGTGAGCAACAAATGGGGGCAGCGCGATATGCGCGTGCCCCCCTCCCGTCTCGTGGTCAACCGCATGAAACCATTAAATGCTGCGGGGCCGTGCGACTAATCATTAAAAAAATGATGATACGAACAAACTTTCGGTTGCGTTTGGCCTCGTGATGTTGCTTGCGAAATTTACTCAATGACAAGCAGCTAGCCCGGCCAAACCAAGGTTCCAAAAGGGTGGCAATTCTCATTTCCCGATGGAGGCCCAAAACTATGAAAACCGCTTTGCTGTCATGGTCGCAACGACGTGACCATGGTCCTGGTTGAGGAACTGGTGCGATGACTCCAAGCGAAGCGGTCCGGCAACGCTATTGGTTGAGTTAGCGGGCCAACCCAAGGTCGGCAAGTCCACCGTCTTTAATATGCTTACGCGCTTAAGCCAGCATGTCGGTAATTGGCCGGGCAAGACAGTCGAGCGCCGCGAAGGCAGTTGCGTTCACGACGGATTCGCGCTCCGTCTGATCGATTTACCGAAAACTATAGCCTCACCGCCAATTCGCGCGAAGAAAGGATTGCCCGGGATTTTATTCTCCAGAAACAACCGGACGTGATCTGGTAAAGAAAAAAGCGGCTAGAGCCGCTGTTGAATTTTTCTAGTCGCCCATGCTCATCGGCGTACTCTCTGTTATTCGCAATAGCCCATAGCCCACCTCGATCAATGGCGTGTGAACACTGTCGCCATCAGAAACTAAAGACGCCGGCGTTTCGCATAGTTGATTTTTTTTGCAGCGCGAATTTTCAACAATGACAATCAGTCTTTGGGCCGGCCTCGATAAACCAAGCATCGGCCGCGGCACGCTAAGGGCTTCTCCAGCTAAACAAAGAAGCCAGCGGTCACGAACTCAGAGCCCAACGTTTCGGCAAAATCCGGGGTCTCGTTGCAATGACCGTAAGATGTCAGCGTTAAAGAATAATGATTGGGTGGTTGTGCACCCATAAACAAATCAATCAGGAGGAGAACATATGGGCACAAAAGGAATAGAAATTGTCGGCATGGACGTGGAGCAATTATTGAAGCTAGCTCAACATGGCTCTCGCCGACGAGTGGTTGGCTTATTATCAATACTAGCTCGACGCCAAAGTCGTGAAGGGGCGATGAAAAAAGCCGTGATCGCCGAACTCTTACAACATGCCGCGGACGAGCTTCGTCACGCCGGCCTGATCGCGGGCCGAATTATTCAGCTCGGCGGCACGCCGGTGACCGAGCCGAAAAAATGGTACGAGGTGACCAGTTGCGGTTACGATGCGCCCGAAGACCCGTTCGTCGAGACTATCCTGAACCAAAACATCAAGGGCGAGCGCTGCGCCATCGGCTTTTACAAGAAGCTGATAGAGGCGACGCAGAGCAAAGATCCGGTTACTTACAACATCGTATTGCAAATTCTCCAGGATGAAGTGGCGCACGAGGAGGATCTCCAGTCGCTCTCTGAAGATTTGGACTTCATGTTGAAGAAATCGCGATAGCTATTTGAGCCCCTGCCTGCGCGGAGCTTCGACCCGCGTTGGCGGCCAAATGGTTTGCAAATAAATTGGCGGTAAAGGATTAACCACAACCAAGAAAGAGGTTCACTTTGCGCAGCGCGAAAACAACTGGAATTTCTGGAATTCACTCCCCAGAAGCCTTGCACCAGGTAAGCTATACAATAAAGACCTTCGAGGGCTTCTGACAGGTCGGCAAGAAAACTGCCGGCTAACAACCGGTGCCAGCGGACGGCGCACTCGGCCGTGCGCTAACCGGGCTGCTTTTTAGAAAACGGTAACTGAGTCCGCTGAAGAAGATCCAAAGAAGGTCGTCACTGTCCTTATGCCGTTTTAGTTTCAGATCAGTCATTCCCATACCAGATCATCTCCATGTCGGCCACTGGAGTGATGCTATCCCATGAGAATTGACGCTTTCCCGTTTATGAGCGTTTTGCGCTTTATTTTTATGCGTGAGAATTGGCTACCTCAAAATTACCGCGATTGCCGAGCTGGGACCTCCGCTGTCTCTATTGGCATGGCTGCTGCGCACGTTCATTATTCCAACAACGATTTTTAATTTCGCACTTGGAAAAAGAACGGATACGCGGCAGGAGGATACGCGAGCGGGCGCAATAACATCGGTAGCGCGTCGACGGGGAAAAAGAGACCGCAAAGAAAGATCATCGGGAATCGGAAGAAGTCGGAAAAGGTCTGGAGCCTCGAAAACTTCGCTCACCGAGACCGCGATGAATTAGCCAAGAAACGTCGAGGTGAAGGAGAAAATGACCTCCAGCTTTTGTTGGGCGGCTTTAAAAACCGGGCGGTCAAATACGAAACAGCTGTTTAACGTTGGCAGAGGTTACTTGAGCAATCTCTTCGACTGCAATGGCTTTGATCTTGGCGATGGCCTCGGCAACAAAGCACACATAGGCGGGTTCATTGCGTTTGCCGCGGTGGGGCACCGGCGTGAGATAGGGTGAATCGGTTTCCACGAAAATTTTCTCCAGCGGCACTTTGCGCACCACTTCGCGCAGCGGCTCGGCATTTTTAAAAGTAATGATGCCGGTGAAAGAAAGATAAAACCCCAGGTCAAGATATGCCGTTGCCGCTTGGTAATTACCCGTGAAGCAATGAATCACACCGCGCAAGTCTCCGCCCCCTTCGCCGCGCAATAATTCGACCGCCTCCTGCGCAGCGTCGCGCTCATGCACGACGATCGGCAACTCGGTCTGGCGCGCCATCTGGATGAATTGGCCAAAGACACGCCGCTGCACGTCGTGGGGCGAATGGCTGTAGTAGTAATCCAAGCCGGTTTCGCCGATGGCGATGACTTTGGGATCTTCGGCGAGCTGTTGTAAAACTGCCAATTCATCGGCGCCGACGTCCTTGGCATCGTGGGGATGCATGCCGACAGTGGCGTAAACGTTGGCAAACCCGTGCGCCAGCCGCACCGCTTCGCTGTTGCTCGACATGTCGCCGGCGCCGCCGACGGCGATAATCGCCTCGACCCCGGCAGCGTGGGCTCGGGCGATCACGGCTTCCGCCTCGCCGGCGTATTCCTTACCCTGGATATGGGCGTGGCTATCGATCAGCATAGTTGGCAGACCTGCTATTTTGCGGCGCCGGTGTCGATGCGCGGAAACAAAACTTTCGGCGCGTTGATCCGGTGTCCGGCAACGAAGCACTGGCCCCAAGGCTTAGTCAAACCAGCGGGTTCAAGCGCCAGCAAGGCGCGCAACTCTTCCACCGTATCCGGTAGGAATGGCGCCAGTAGCCGCGCCAGCGTGCGCACCACTTCGAGCAATTGGTGCAGCACCGCACCGACGCGCGCCTGCTTATCGGCATCCTTGATCATGGTAAAAGGCGCCGTCTGGACGATATAGCGATTGGCGTGATCGAGCGCCGCCATGACCGATTCCAAGGCGCGATGGAACTGCAACTCGTTGATGTAGCCATCGATATCCTTTTCGGTTTGAATGAACTTGTCGCGCAGCTCCCGATCCTCCGCCGGCCAATCGCCGTCCAGCGGCTGGACGATACCGGCGAAATATTTTTGCTGCATGGCTAGCGCCCGGCTGACGAAGTTGCCGAGATTGTTGGCAAGGTCCGTGTTGTAGCGGCTAACCAAACTCTCATGACGGAAATCCGGGTCCTGGCCGAAGACGCTTTCCCGCAGTAAGAAATAGCGGAACGCATCCATGCCGATCTCGGCTTTCACTGCCAATGGCGCCACGGTATTGCCTAAGCTCTTCGACATCTTCTGGCCTTCGACGGTCCAGAAACCGTGAACGTTCAGGTGCTTGAATAGCGGCAGCCCCGCCGCCATCAGCATGGTCGGCCAAAATACGCCGTGGGGTTTGACGATATCCTTGCCGATAAAGTGCTCGGCCATCGGCCAGAATTTTTGAAAGACTTCTTCGCCCCTGATCTTCAGGGCGCTGACATAGTTGAGCAAGGCGTCGAACCAGACGTAGGTAACGTAACGCTCATCGAACGGAATGCCGATACCCCAGGTAAGCCGGCTCTTGGGCCGCGAAATGCATAGGTCGCCAATGGGTTCGCGCAGCATGCCGAGCACTTCGTTGCGGTAGCCCTCCGGGCGGATGAAGTCCGGATGGGTTTCGATGTGGTCGCGGAGCTGGTCCTGATATTTACCCATGCGAAAGAAATAATTCTCTTCCTCGATCAGTTGGGGCTCGATGAGATGATCGGGACATTTACCGTCGCGTAATTCCTTCTCGGTATAGAAGCGCTCGCAACCGACGCAGTAAAGCCCGCCATACTTGCCGAAATATATGTCGCCGCCATCGTAGACCCGCTGCAACACCTCCTGAACAAATTTCACATGATGCGCATCGGTGGTACGAATGAAGTGATCGTAGGTGATGCCGCAATCGTCCCAGATGCGGCGAAACGCCGCGCTGACGCGGTCGGTAAATTCTTTTTCAGAAACTTTCGCTTCCGCCGCTACCTGGGCGATCTTGTCGCCGTGCTCGTCGGTACCGGTGAGAAAAAATGTCTCGGCACCCTTGCCCCGATAGTAGCGCGCCAAAGTATCAGTAATCACCATCGTGTATGTGCTGCCCAAGTGGGGTTCGGCATTGACGTAGAACAATGGCGAAGTGAGATAAACGGCGCTCATGACTGTTCCTTCACAACTCCAAACAAAAATTTCTCCAATACCATGCGGCGGTTGAGATTGCGGTGGATCGCCGCCGCCGCCGCGGTACTGCCGGTCAGTGCCGCGATTTGTTGCTCGCTCTGCGCCGGCGCCGCGTGCTGTTCGATCTGCTGGCGCATGTCTAAGTTGACCAGCTCGCCAGCGTCGCCGGTAACGCCATAAACCAGCAGATCGCGATACCAACTTTGCGCCCAGGCGAGAAACTTGAGCGCGTCGTCGCGGTTACCGGCCAAAGCCTCGGCGGCGCCCACGGCCGATTGATAATCGCCCGCTTCGAGCGCGCCGACAATACCCGCCCAAACCCGCCGCTTCTCGACAAACGCTTCTTTATCAAGACCGAGGGCGGCGCCGATACTGCCCATGCTCATCGCCGCTAAAAACTCGACCTCGTCGCCGGTCACCCCCTGCTTGATGCGTAGATAGCCCGCGATTTCCGCCCGCCCGAGCGGCGCAAAGGAAATCCGCAGACATCGCGAGCGCACCGTCGGCAGCAATCCGCCGGCGCTCGACGCGATCAGAATTATCAGCGAGTCCTGGGGCGGTTCCTCGAGAGTTTTGAGCAATGCGTTTTGCGATGCCAAGTTCATCAAGGTCGCCGGATCGACGATAATGATTTTACGCTTGCCGGTGAACGAACGATAATTAAGTTCGCGCTCGAACTCACGCACCTGCTGGATCGAGATCTCTTTCTTGCCGGCAAGCGGTTCAATGATGCGAACATCGGGATGATTGCCATCGGCGATTCTCGTGCAATTGACGCAGCTGCCGCAAGAATCCTCGACCCGGGCGCCGCAATGCACCGCTTGCGCCAGAGCGGTCGCCAACATGCGCTTGCCGATGCCCTCGGGCCCGACAAATAGATATGCGTGGTGCAGGCGCGCGCTGGCCAAAGCGCGGCGAAAAATCTCCAATTGCCGGCGATGGCCGACGATTGCATCAAACCCCATTATCCAGCGCCTCGTCGATAATTTTTCCTATTGCCACTGAAACCTGCGCCGCCGGCTGCGATCCGTCAATCACCCGAAATCGTCCTGGCTCTTGCCGCGCCAGATCGAGAAACCCGGCGCGGACCTTTTCGTGGAACTCCAGTTGCTCGCGCTCGAAGCGATCTTCTTTCGCAGCGTCGCTGTCGGATTGCGCCTGGCGGTTCGCGGTGCGGCCCAAGCCAACTGCAATCGGACAATCGAGGAGCAACGTCATGTCCGGGCACGTACCGCCGTCGGCGAGGCTGTTCAATTGGCGAAGCAATACCAAATCCAAACCGCGTCCATATCCCTGATACGCTAGAGTGGAATCGGTAAAACGGTCGCATAGTACGATCTTGCCGGCGGCCAGTGCAGGACGAATCACTTCACTCACATGCTGCGCCCGGTCAGCCAAGTAAAGAAACAGTTCGCTCGACGGCACAATCGGCGCATCTCCGGCTTCCAAAAGCACCCGGCGCAGCATCGACCCAAGCTCAGTGCCGCCCGGCTCCCGAGTAACTAAACAGGCTTTGCCGCGGGAACTCAGGTAGCTTTCCAGCGCTCTGATCTGGGTAGTTTTACCGGTGCCGTCACCGCCTTCAAAGGTGACAAAACGAACCATGTCCTAAGAGAATGAAGAAAACCCAGACAAGATGCAAATCGCGTCTTGCCCAGGCTGAAACCAGCGGGAAATGACTAGTTCTGCGAATTAATTAGTGGCTTTGCCTTCGCCGAGCAGCAAATTGATGCCGTTGACCAACTGCGTGCTGGTAAACGGCTTGGTGATGTAATAATCCGCGCCCAACTTATAGCCGCCGAGCACATCTTCGTACTGTACCTTAGCGGTCAGAAGAATAACCGGAATCGTCGAGGTTTCAGTCTTGCCCTTGAGCCGGGTGAGCACTTCCAGACCGTCCATCTCCGGCATCATGATATCGAGAATAATTAGATCGGCCTTTTGGGTCGGTAGCAGGTTCAGCAATTCGGGGCCGCTAGAAGCACTAAAGACAGTAAAACCCCTGCCCTCCAAAATGGTTTTGACGATCGTAATGATATCGGGGTTATCGTCAACCACCATTATGGTTTTTTTGGTATCCATGCGCTCTCCCTCTTACACCGCTACCGTAAACGCCCTAATAGCATTTTACATGATCAGGCTGGAATTTGTCAGAAAAACCTCTGCCCCCGTAAACGCTCGGTTCCGTGGGGCCAGCTAATTATTCTCAAACTGATGTAGATCAGTTATTTAGCATCTTGCGGGGGTAATGTAAATTAACCTTTGGGCCTTTTCACGGGCTTACCGAGCGCCAAAAATCCTGCTTAATTGAAGCCGGCAAGCTGGCGTAAAGCGCCGCAAACTCGCTGATCGGAATCAAGCCGGCAGCGCGGTTCAACGCCAATCGACTATAAGACGCCCGCAAGCTGCCCTGAATGTCGAGAGCTAACGCGCCATGGCTTGGGCTGCCGGTCTCATTAATTAACACCGATCCGAAAACGGTTGTGGCGCTCAATGCGCTAGCCTTGAGACTGACGTCGCCGCCGGTAATGAGAACCAACCCTTCCCAGCGCATCGCCCCGTTCAAGATCAAATCGGCGTTTCTGACAATGAGTATGCCTGCACCACTGGAATCCCCACTTAGTGTCAGTGCATCACCGACGCCAGAAATTCCCTCGACACAGCGCAGTTGCGGCGTGGTTGGCGACCCCCAAGTCTGGTTGGCCAGCGTCAGCGCGCCGGTAACCGGTATCGACAACGGTACGGCTCCCGGTGCGCTGCAAATACGGTCGGCAAGTTGACTGAGTGCGGCAGAGGCAAGATAACGGCTCGGCGCAATCGGCGGAGCGCCTGCAGCGCTTTGCAAGCTGCCAACCGTCAAACCCGCCGTCTGCGTGCCGACCAGATCGCTCAGCGACTGGGAATCGGTTGAAGCTGCTAAATGACCGATCGCAGCGTCGGCGGCCCGGCCGGTCGCCGGATCATGATCGATGCCAGAAATGGCGATGCTCGCACCGGCTAATTGAACACCCTGAATATTGCCGCGCAGCCCAATGGCGCCGTCGCTAAGATCATAGATTTTGCTCACCCGGGCTAGCAACATATGAGAGTCGCGGCCGAGAATTCCTGAAGATCGCACGACAAACTGCGCCGACAGCGATCCAAGATTTAGCGGTGATACGAAGGAGACTGAGAAACTGCCGTTATTGAAATTTACCGAGCGGTCCAATGGCGCCAGAGTGAGCCCTGGGGATAACAGTATTTCACTCTTGCCCCATTCGATGCCGGCAGCGGCTAAATAAAAAGTCTCTGAACCCAGGCGCAGATTCGCCGACGTGCGGTGATCGTTTTGCAGCATTACCCGTGCGGCGACGCCGGCGAGTGCCAGCGCCGAGAGAATCATTAACGAGCCCGCCAGGACTATACCGCGTTGGTTTTGCATGAGTTCACTCAACTTTCACTGACACCGCCTAATTGCGAAACTCGACGCTGCTCGACAATTGCGAAGTCAGCGTACCGCCGACTCGCGGGTCCGGGTTCGTCACGCGAAGCGCGAAGCCAATTCGTACACGGCGAATCGCGCCGCGATCTGGTGTCGCGCCGAGCCGGTTGCCGGCGCCATCGTAATAGGTGAACAACGCCCCGGGCCCCGCCACGGCATTGGCTACCAGGCAGTCGCCGTTGCGCCGGATGATCTTCGGGCCGGAACAAGTGGGGGTCGGACCGGTTTGCTCGTAACGGAGGTTTTCTCGCGGTTCAAGATCCGTACAGTTGCCGTTGCCGTTAAGATCCATCTGCACGTGGAGAAGAGTAGCAGTCGCCTGGTAGACGCGATTGCACACAGAATCAGCGTCGCTATCGGGATCGTCCGCGCTGGCGCTTTCTGCTGGAGCGCTGCCCGTGCCCCACGATCCGGCGTTTTTCAAGTCGCGAATCATGATGTCCAATGCACCGCGAGCATCTTCCATAGTCGTAATTCTGGCCTCGAGCGCGCGCAATTGAAAAACCTCCGAGCGGAAATAGCCGAACAATCCGGTCATCAACAGCGCGCCCAATCCGAGCGCGATCAATTGTTCGATCAACGTCGCGCCTTGTTGGTCATGGATTGTCGCCATTACGACCCCGCGAACAGCAAGGTCGACAGCGTCACTTCGCCAGTTTGCAAATCGCGCCAGGTCACCGTGACATCGAGTTGCTTGAGATCGGTTCCCAGCAAAGACGGCTGGACGCGCCAGCAACGATCGAAACGTCCCCCCGTGGCCCCGCTGGCGGATAGTCCAATATCCCCAGCCCCAGGACAGCGATCTTCATCTGCGGGATTGTGTCGTGCTTGCAGCTCTTCAAGTTTATCCTGGGCCAATTGCAATGCGATGGTCGCGTTGCCATTGACCGCCTGCTGACGGAACATCGACGCGCTGTTTAACGAGTAGCTCATCACGGCGATCATGCAGACGGACATCGCCGCCAACAGCTCGTTGAAGGTAAAACCACGCTGATCGAGCCTCGAACACAAAAGCAAAGGGACCATCTTAGCAATCCTCCGCGCAGCTGTTGGGCGTGCATGAGCGCACCCGGCCGGTGGCGCTGACGACGATTTGTCGGCACGCACCTTGCCCATCGTCAAGTAAACGCAAGCGATTTGCCGCCGCCGTGCCGCGCGGCGAGAAGGTCACCTTTCCCGCTTTGGCGATGGTCGTGCCTTCGGCTAACGCCTTGGTGACTATCGCTATGCTATCGCGCTGAATCGTGTAGTCCCTCGCACCTGCGGCGTAGACCAACTGAAAGTTGACGTTTTCCGCCGCCGCGCGCGACTTGAGGGTGTGCAGCTCGGATTGAATCTGACGAGCCGAGTTGTTGAGATGGTAGCTCTTGAGGAAGCGGTTCCAGTTGGGCAGCGCGATCGCCGCAATCGCCCCGGTCAATGCAACGACAACCACCAATTCAATCGTTGAGAAGCCGTAACCTCCGCTCACGCGCATGGTCCCTCCAAAAGCTGGCGGACCATATGGGTCTCATATCAATCTGTCAAGAGCCTGCCAGATCGCATCCGGCAAGACCCTGGTTTCATGAGTTGTTTAGTTTCGCCCTGGCTGTGGCGCAAACTTGGCACCCATTGATTTCAACGGCATCGCACTGATGTATTCCCTAACGGCGTGGCGGGATTGATGGAAATTCTAATCGACGAGGCCGCCATCGGCGATATCGAATGGATCCAAGTTGGGCGTCAATTCTTATTGCCAACTACTGACCGTAGCGATGGGGATCTGCTGGGCCGAACTGTTGAACACTTCCAGGAAATGCGCCTTCGCCTCGTCAACGAGTACAGCGGTCGTTTCTGCTAACAAGTACAGCCTTGGTCAGTCTTCGCTGCTGCTCGATATCTTTCGAATTCCTAAGCGCCTCCTATGCCAACAGGCGACAATAAGCCCCATGACACAAGGTTTACCCCCGGACAGTGCAGTAAGACCCAGCTGTTTAATGAAGTTAATCGCCGAGATAGAAACCGATCAGCTGACTGCCGTAGAAAAGATACGCCAGAGCACCCGAGCATAGAAATGGCGCAAAGGGCAATGCCAGCCGGCGGCCGGCACCAGTGGCGACCATCAGGCCGATGCCGATCACCGAACCCAAAATCGAGGCGACGAAAAGCGTGACCGGAACTGACGGCCAGCCGAGGAACGCACCAATCATCGCCAACAGCTTGATGTCGCCGCCGCCCATGCCGTCTACTCCAGTGAATTTCTCGTAGGCCCAGGCGGTGGCGAGCAGGAATCCACCGCCAACGAGGATACCGATGAGCGAACTCAGCGGCGTCGGCAGAATCTCGAAGGGGTCGGCAAAGACGAAATAGCCGATGACTGACAACACCAAGCCGACAATGATCCCCGGCAAGCTGATGACATCGGGGACGATCCGAACATCGAGATCGATGAACGAAATCACGATCAGCGCGGCGGCAAAGACAAAAGTCACAAAAAACGTGTAGCTCAGTCCAAACCAGTGATAGAGCGTCACGGCAAGCAACGCCGTCAACAGCTCAACGATGAAATAACGTGGCGAGATACTTTCCTTGCAGGAAGAACATCGGCCCCGCAGCAATACATAGCTAAGCAGCGGTATGTTATAATAAAAGGGAATCCGTGCTCGACAACTGGGGCAATGGGACGGCGGGTGGACGATCGATTCGTCTTTAGGAATCCGAGCGATGCAGACGTTTAAGAAACTGCCGACCATCGCTCCGAGTAAAAAAGTAATAAAATAAAATTCCGTCGATAGCATCATTTGCGACACACCATGAGCATCCCAACTGTCTGCGCCATTGTACTCGACTATTACGGCGCAGAGATAACACAAAATTGCTTGATCTCGTTGATCGGCCAGGGCTTAAAGACCATTTACGTTCTGGATAATTCTCAAAAAGGCGAAGCGGCTGCAACTCTTCATAAAGCCCTCGATCAAGTGCGCGCCCGGGACCCGGACTTCGAGATCAAAGTTATTTCAGCTGGGTGTAATCTCGGTTTCGGCAAAGGGGTTAATTTCGTAGTCGGCCATGACCGACAAGCTCCCAGGTCACACGACTATTACTTGTTGCTAAACAATGACGCGCTAGCGGGGCCGGAGTTAGTGGTCCGGCTACTCCAGGCGTTGAAACACGAACCTGAAGCCGTACTCGCCGCGCCGCGGGTGATATCGAGCGATTCCTCCGAGCGGGAGCAAGGCGTCTGGTATCACCGTTATCTTGGCTTGCTATATTCACGACCCGGACGGTTTCGCTTTCATTATTTCACCGGTTGCTGCCTGCTGTTTTCGCGTCACCTCGTCGAGGATCGCAGCCTTTTCGACGAAGCCTTTTTCATGTACGGCGAAGACGCAGAACTAGGTTTTCGCCTGGTTCGCCAAGGCAAAAAGGCGGTGTGCGCCACAGATGCCTACGTGAAACATGACTACGGCCCGTCCGTCGCCCGCTCTAGCTTCTTCTATGAGTATCACATGGCGCGCAGCCATCTGCTCTTGAGCATGAAAACGTCGGTGCATCCGCTTGAAATTCCACTTTTGATTTTGACCAAGCTCTTAGGATTGAGTGCCCGCGCTGCCGTGCGCTGTTTCCGTTATCGATCGCTCGCTCCGCCCTTCTCCCTGTTGGTAGCATGGCTTCCGCTGCGCGTGAACAAGATTTAATTAGTATCATCGAGGCTTCGATAGTGTCGGGCTAGTCATGACTTGCTTTGTGGTGACTATCGGGGCTCGGGCCTTGTCACGCAAACCTCTATAAAGACCATAGCGCATGACGAAACGAATGACCGGCGCTTTGAAGATCCATTTACAAGTAGACAGAGCGCCTTTTCGCTGCCCGAAAATAAATATGACGTCAGCTAGGGCCTCATAAATCGCGTAAAACAAGACACCTTTGAAATATAGACGTAGTGAAGCAAATTCTCGTAGCGACATCCCGTAGTCGAAATGGCGTTGGTAAATCATCGGTAACGAATGATTGTGTGAATGGTAAACCACTGAAGTCGCCTCATAAATAATCCAGTAGCCCGCCTCAATCGCTCTTTTGCACCATTCTTGATCCTCCACCATCAGGATCTTTTCGGAGAAGGGCAATCTGTCCAGCACATCCCGGCGGATACACGAACTAACGTTAGAAAATGAGATAAAGCGAAACAAGCACGCGGCATAGCTCTCACTCTGCAATGCATCTTGATGATCGACCCTCTTGACCGTGCTAAGAGGGCCGGCGCCGATACCGATATCCCGCGATTCGATAGGATTGCAGTCCGATCTTGGAAGCTGGCGACTATAACTGCCGGCTACCCGCCCATCTTCCACCAGCGGACGGACCAAGCTATCGAGCCAGTTTTCGTTAGCTGGTTCGGCGTCCTGGGTTAAGAATACAACGTAACCGCCGGAACTTTTTTGAGCCGCCAAATTTCTCGTCCGGCCGTGGCCAAACTCCTGATTGGTAATTAGAATTGTACGGACGGGATGACGACCGAGAATTTCCAACGTTCGATCAGTCGAGCCGGAATCAATGGCGATTACTTCGTACCTAAACTTCGTTTGTTGTGCAAAAATTGATGCCAGCACCTCCGGCAAGTATTGCTCACCATTGAAGGTAAGCAGCACTATGGAAATGTCGGCACTGCCACCGCTCATGCAAGAGGCCTTTCCTGCGCGCCATAAAGCTTGCGCCCGTCTGCCAATCCCTTGCGGAAGTAGTACTGCTCCAAGAATGAATAAATCGGAAAAACCGGCAGGAACTTCAGATATCTATTCTCTATTAAGAACTTTATGACTCGGAAGGAGCGAACCGCTTGCCGAACCATCGCACCGAAGCGGGGTCGATCGTTAGCAAGTCGATGATCTCCTCCAGCCCAACTGTACTGAAGTCCGTAGACATGGTCGAGATATTGCACAAACAGGCCGTTGTCATAGGAGCGCTTCGCCCAATACTTAAATCGCGCCGGATGGGTGTGATAAACCGCCGCTTCGGGGACGTATTTAATTTCGCACTCTTTCGGAAGCATTTGCGACCAGATGTAATCTTCGGCAAAACTTGCCTTTTCATCGAATGGATAGCGTTCCCAAGTTTCCTTACGCATGGCACAGTTCGCGTTCGAAAACGGCGGCCCGATTCTGCCGTTCTCGTCGGGCTTGAATGCCGCCAATAGCGCCCGCTCTTCGAACGGGTTCAATCCTTTTATCGGAACCTGACCTCCATAGGTGGCCGCAATGCGTGATAGGGCCCGCAAATCCCCCAGCATGTTGGCAATCCAACGGTTGCTGGTTGGAATGCAATGCGCCGATAGATTGATGAGGAACCGGCCCTCGGCTAAGCGCGCGCCCAGGTTGAGTGCGCTGCCGTAACTAAACTCGCGGGCCTCGATTTCGTAAAGCCGCACTGCATGGCTTCGGACGATATCGAGAGTTCCGTCAGTCGATCCTGAATCGATCACTATCACTTCGAATGGAAGATCGACGTCCTGTTGAAAAATGGCGGTGAGTACCTGGCCGATAAAGCGCTCTTCGTTCTTGCTGCGGATTATGATCGAAACCTCGGGCTTCTGTTCACCTAGCATAGCGGCTTTCCGTAACCATCTGAAACCTATGAGTGGCCAAATCTCCAATCACCAATCGGCTTTGTACAGCCCGGGCGTAACCTTTGCAGCCGACCAATGTTCGGGGTTGTCACGTTTCCTTTCGTAAACGTATCCGCCCCAAAACCAGTTCTCGTTTTCTAATGGCGCGAGTTCTTCCTGGTGGATGAGGTCAAACCCTTCGCCATCGAGGACCGCATGCAAAAAGCTCGCGGTCATTCCCCATATCCAATGACTCTGATTCACTTGAGAAACATCGAACATTCGATATTCGCCATGGTTTAGTTTTAGCGGGTAGAGAGCGTCGGTATTGCCCGGCAGGTAAATGAGCGCGTTAGGGAACTTTTGTTCACGCAGCATAGGCTGCACCACGCAGAATCGCTTGTCGATTTTTTCAACCATGAGGTGCAACGTATTGAGCAGCGGTGGTTGATGTAACAAGATATCGAAGACGACTCCCACATCGAATTTTTCCGCGATGCTTTTCATGAATAAAGTATTCGAGAAATCGCCTTTGAAAAACTCTATCTGGGGATATTGAAGTCTGGTTTTGAGCCATTTGGCCGTCTCCAACGAATCGACCAGAGCGACTCTCTTGCAGCCGAGTTCCAGGGTTTTTTGCGTATAGAAACCGTCGACCTTCCATATATCGCCGAAGACGATTGCAGACTCTGCAGGCATCGCTTTTGATAGAATACTTGTTTTAAACTGAACGACCGGAGCGTCAGTTTTTGCGACACCGAAAGTCTTCAGTAATTGCCTCAACATTTTGGATCTGCCTCGCTATTACGGGGTTGCCCGCCAATTTCCGCGGGGTGCATTAGCTGTTTTCGATCGGTGTTCGATGACTTTCAATTCAATCGGCTATTATGGCGGCCCTGAGAATTTCTAAACGGCTTTACCAGAGTTCTGTACAAGCGGTAGGCTAGACTCTGTCGCACGGCATCGGCAAAAGTCTGCAGACGGATGTTATCGTCTTGCAGTCGTGCAATCTTTTCGTCCTTGATTCTCGACCCTGCTCGGAGCGCATTCAGCTGTAGTTCTATCTCGCCGACGGCACTTTCCAATTGTAGGATCTTATCTTGGTCATGCAAATCAGAAATCATGCGCACAATGTTACTCATGCCATCCCGCATATCCGCTCCATTAGTGTAACCTCTCGGCGTCGCGAATTGATCCGGACACGGTTGCGTGCGCAGCATGAAATAAAGCAACTTGTCTTCTAACGAAATGTTGCGCTCGTTGATCAGCTCTTCGACTCCTTCGACTTGGTGCCGAAGCTCGCCCGCAATGCTTGTTTGAATTTGCGGAATTCTTGCCGCGTTTTGTAAACCACAGAAATCCGAGACACGGTTAATTTCCTGAGCAGGTCGACAGAAGTAATCTTCGTAAAAAGTGAGAATACGCGGGTATCCTTCAGTGTTCAGGATGCCCTCACGAGTGTATTGTCGCCAAAGATGGACTGCAGCGGGGATCGATTGGCCGTCGCGTTGCGTCAAAGACGAGGCCACCGCCAAGGGGTTGCGAATACAAATGACATAACGGAGGTTAGGAACGATCCTCCGCCAAAATGGCAGAAGAAGCGTCGTGCGAGGGTCCTTCCAGCCCCAGTTAGTACAAGTCGCGAAGTCCTTAGTCAGCAAGCTCGCTTTCCGAGTCAAATTATCTAATCCGAGATCCTGCTCCCAACCCGACTGGAGCCTTGGAGGGTTATCCCAGGAACCGCCCAACTGCTTCAGAAGAGCTTCGTTTATTTCGACGAATCCGGCGTGCTCAAAATGGCCGGCCTGATTGCTCTCATTGGCACCCAACAAACACTCGTCCGGCCCTAGTGAAAGACCGTGCCGGCGCAGTAAATTGGCAACCATCGATGTACCGCTGCGGTGCATTCCGATAATGCATACCGGCGCGTCGTTTGGACGTTCCATAGTGTTCAGTTTGCCATTTTCACACTATCGCCAGGTATGTCCATAGGGGAATCGCGCCACTTAAAATCGCTTTGCCCGTGGTCTGATCAGGAGCCACGTTTGCCCGTTTGGGTGGGGCCAATCGATGGTTTCGGCAGTAAGATTATGGGCGTCGGCGATTCGCATCATTTGCTTCGGTGTGTAGGCAACGCAGTCGGGGTAAACCCAGCCTTCTCCCGGATAGTCTACCGTCCCCGCGACAAACGTCGCCGCTATTACGCCTGTAGGTTGAAGACTCTTGCCAATCTCGGAGAGGCATTGATGAATTTGCGCCTGGGATGCATGGGAGAAAATCGACTGAGCCATGACAAAGTCAAATTGTCGGTTAAAATCAAGACAATTGAAATTTGCGTCGTGGCTAAACACTGGCTGTTTCAGTTGCAATATTTCTCGACCCAATTCCTTGTTGATTCCTTCTTCGATTAACCACGATTGTGGCTCAATTCCGTAGTAGTGACCCGGTAATAGATACGGGATAAACAACCTTCCGGCGCGCAACGATCCGCAGCCAACATCTAGCAAATAGTGGAATTCACGCAATCCAAGGTGGGTCAGTAAGTTGAACTGCATTGCGCCCACCAAATCATACTTCTCCGGCGGACCGACATAAGCCCGATAGTGATGGGCGCCGATAGGCAAACTTTGGCCAAAGTCATCGGCCCCGTTCATAGCGTGCACTCCAGATTCATTGCAATTGTTGCCACTCAATTTCTGATTCCGGATCGAAAAGACCGACCCTTTGGCTGGCTTCCACGACTTGAAACGGTAGGTAGTCGAAGCGTCGATCGTAGACTACGTATTGACCCATTTCCCACGTCCCACAGCCTAAAGAAAGAAGATAAGCACCGGCGTTAAGGCGAGCAATTTGCCTGAAAACAACCAGGACAACAGCGTCGCGATCTACTTGTCCCATATCGATATTCTGGAACAAAGTGTTCGTACCGCAAAGAACCAACCCCTTAGCATCTTTGATCGAATATGCGGCCACGGCCACCGGCATGGCTTCGTTGTGACGCAGCTTCATTTTGATCAAGAACTCGCAATTGCGTTCTATTACCTGAATCGGAGCGCCATCCATGGCAAAAATTCCGGCCTCGAGAATCTTGGCTTTATGCGAACCATAACGTTCTTCGTTCGGATTAACATTGAATAATCCGTTCCACTCGATATTTTTTGCCAGCGCAGTCGAATTTACCGACTCGGCGCGACTTTCGTTTGCTGCATGACTTTTGACACGATCCTCAGTAGTTATCCTGTTGTATGCATCAACCACAGTTTTCGGCGTCCCATGGCGAAGTATATTCCCCTTCCGGAGCAACATTGCTCGACTGCAGCGGGAAGTGACAACCTCCAGGTTGTGGGTGACGACAATGATGGTAACTCCTCGGTCGCTGAATTCTTGCAGTTTTGCGTAACACTTGGACTGGAATGAGATATCTCCGACTGCGAGCGCTTCATCAATGAGGAAAATATCCGGTTCCGCATGCACAGCGATTGCAAAACCCAGGCGCACGTACATTCCAGAGGAGTAATGTTTAACCGGGCTATCGATCAATTCTTCTAAGCCAGCAAAATCGACAATCGCGTCGAATTTGTCGGATATCTCATCTTTAGTAAGTCCGAGAATCGCCGCATTCAAGTAAATGTTTTCACGGCCGGTAAGCATGGGATGGAATCCAGCGCCCAGTTCTAACAAAGCACCGACGCGGCCGGCAACTTTAATCATTCCCGCATCGGGAAGAGTGATTCCATTGAGCAGTTTCAAGAGCGTACTTTTGCCGGCGCCGTTGGGACCGATCAGCCCTAAACACTCTCCGCGGTTCACCGTGAACGAAACGTTCTCCAAAGCCCAAAATTCGTCCGGGCGCAGTTCGTGAGATTGCTGCGAGACGCCCAATAAGTCGCGAGTTACGTCCCTTGCCCCATAAATCATGGTGTGTTTAAGCGAGCGGCAGAATTTCTTGCTGACACCCTCGACGCTGATGATGGGGTCGATTGACATGGAGTATGCGCTTAAGCGTAACCAGCCACACGTGGAATCGTGACGTGAAAAGCGCGCCAGCCGCCGACGGCTAACGCTAACGAAAATAGACACGCAGCCGTCAACATTTCGGGTCTGTTTATGTATCCGATAGCGATCAGATCCTGGGTCGCGGTCACAAGGGGGCTGAGCGGATTCAGGACATTAACCAAGAAAAACGGCCAGCGTACCGGGGCCGGGTACAGCACGGGGGTTAGAAACATGCTAACCGTGAGCGCCATTCCGAGGGCGTTGCCAGTATCCCGCAGGACAAGATTGGCAATCGATAGGATAAAGCCAAATCCCAATGCCAAGATCATGATTGGCAGAATCAGCAGTGGTACAAAAATTAGCCCCCATTGAGGCGTTACGCCGTACCAAACAAAAACCGCGGTCACCGGAAGCAAGCGCACACAGAAATCGCCTAGCGGTTGACCCAGCGCGGCAATGACGAGGGTCTCCCGTGGAAAATTAACCTTGGTCACCAGCGCCCCGCTCGAAACCAAACTCGCAGTGCAGGCGCTAACACAACCGGCAAAAAGCTGCCATACACTCAATCCCCAAAGTGCAAAGGCGACGTAGGGTATGCGGGTATTGCCGATCGGAATGACTCTCGATGCGTTCAGAAAAGCGAAAATCCCGACGGTGAGGATAGGCGGAACGACAGCCCAAACATAACCGAGAATCGACTGGCGATAGCGCACCGAAATATCGCGCCGGATCAGCAGCCAAATCAGCCGCCGATTGTCGGCGATTTCTTTGACCATTAGACTCCATCCGTTAGCGCCATTGCGCTTGACCCCAGTCGGCGAATATTCGATCTCTGCGAGGTTTGACTCAACTGGCCGTCCGACGGGATCGGACGGACTAGCACACTGAATGGTTTGGTCCATTGGTCGAAATTCCAGGTTTATTCCCAATTGGGAATGTATCGCCGAGCGATAACGGTTATTATAGGTCCTGTTGCAGAAGATTACTATTTTTTTTTGAACATCTGGGCACTTCGGGTATATTCAGAGTCGTCTTCCGAACGCCATCAACCATCCAACGTCAATGAAAATCCTCGTCCTTACCAAACGGCGGTACATGGGCAAGGATCTGCTCGACGATCGCTTCGGCAGATTCCGCGAGCTGCCCTTGGAACTGGCGCGACTCGGCCATCAGGTTCGCGGCCTGTGTTTAAGCTACCGCCCACGTAACGAAGTTCGTGTCATCGACGCCACCGCCACGCGGGACGGTCAAGTTGCCTGGCAATCCGTCAATTTAACGCGCGGTATCTTGCCGTCACTGCCTGCATATTTCCGCCAGGCGCGACGTTCGATAGGTGAATTTCAGCCCGACCTGATATGGGCCTGTTCAGATGCTTACCATGCCATTTTTGGGCATCGGCTCGCGCGCGAATTTCGCTGCCGGTTGGCAATCGATCTATACGACAACTTCGAAGCTTTTTCTGCGACCAAACTGCCTGGCATTATGTTTATGTTTCGCCGCTCGGTTAGAAAAGCCGACGGAGTCACTTTCTTCAGTCAACCCATGGCCGCCCATGTCATTAAGACCTATCCGATGACGAGTCCACACACTGTGATCCTGAGCGGTGTGCGCAAGGATTTATTCTATCCGCAGGACAGAAACAGTTGCCGGAAAGATTTGAAACTGCCCGCCGCCGCCAAGATCATCGGCGTCGCCGGAGCACTCGATTCGAGCCGTGATATCGACACGCTATTTTCGGCATTTGCGACATTGGCGGAGGAAATGCCAAATCTCCATTTGGCGTTGGCTGGAGCACGCAGCTCGAAGCAAAAAATACCGAGAGGTCCGAAGATTCACGATTTTCAATCCTTACCGCACGAACGAGTTCCGCTATTTTTAAATGCCCTCGACCTCGCCGTCGTAAGTTATCGCCGTTCCGCTCAAGGCAAATATAGCTTTCCCCAAAAGGCGTACGAAATTATCGCCTGCGGTGTCCCGTTGGTCGCCGCTGCGGTGGGGTCGATGAACGAATTGCTGCGGGACTATCCGAATTGCCTTTATGAGCCGGAAGATGCGATAAGCTTGGCACGCGCCATCCGGTTACAATTAGAAGCAAAGACCGCGGCGCAAATCATTGCACCCTCGTGGGCTGACTCCGCGGCACAACTGAGCAGATTTTTCGAAAAAATCGCCGCGCCGCAGCTTGCCAAGACTGAAAGGGTGAACTTTAGCAGCGCTTTCTAATTAGCTAATTGACTCAGGCGGCGGAACGTCGCTTCGTAGCGTGACACCACCGAGTGCCAGGTAAATTCTTTGCACGGCGCGTTGGCGGCCGGTTTGTCCCATCGATGCGGCGATCAGGGGATTCTTCAGCAAAGAAACGATCGCCTCGCTCAAGCACGAATAATTTCCCGGCTCGACCAGAATGCCGCTCTCCCCATCGTTGACCGCGTCAGGAATCCCGCCGCAACGAGTCGCGATCACCGGCTTGCCGGCGGCGGCCGCTTCCAACGCAACCATGCCAAAGCCCTCGACATCCGAATCCAGATCCAAGACCGGCAACACGAGCACATCGCATAGCGCGTAAATCCGTACTAACTCGACGTCGCTGACCGCACCGAGGCAACACACCTGTTCGGAAAGTTCATGATGCTCGATCGCTTGGCGAATATCGCCGGCGACATCGTCATGGGGCGACAACGACTCCGTAGGGTTGTCGCCGGCGATGACAAAACAAACCTCAGGCGCTTGCTTGACGATATCGGCCAGTGAATGCTCGATGAACTCTTTGACGCCCTTACGCCGGACTAGCCGGCCGACGAAAAGAATTATTTTACGGTTCGCCAATCCCCGCGCCTGCTTGAGTGCTTCCGGGTCCTCTGCGACTTGAAAACGCTGACAGTCGACACCGGGGGGAATTACCTCAATCGCTCTCGCCTTAACACGTTTCTGGCAAGCCAATGCAGCGGTGTGGCGGCTGTTGACGATCGTGTGATCGACATAGCGCAGCCCGCGGACTACGAAAAATTGATAAATCGAACCGACATAGATCAAGTCCAAGCCATGGGCTTGGACGATTGCTTTGCGGCGAAACAAGCGGGCCAGTATCAAGACAATTGGCGTCACTAATACGCTGCCGCCAAAAACCACGCTGATGTTGCGGTTGCCGCGCAAAAGGGCGGCCCCTTTGGCCAATGCGAAGAGAAAGTAGCGAATGAGTCCGGGCGACGCGGGCCGAAACACCGTCTCTGCCCCCGCTGCGAAATGCTTTTCGGCATATGCCGTAACCACGGATACCCGATGATTTCTGCTCAAGCCGGCGCACACGCTGGCCAGCAGCTGTTCCATCCCTCCCTGCCGCGGTGGGTAATTCCATGTGATGACGAGAATCTCCATGCTCGAAGTGGTCAACGCTTAATCGTGCACAGATGATAAACTTGATACTGCCAATCGAGCGGCCAAAGAGGTAGGGCGAACGCTTGAGCCGCCCGCACCGGCCACGCGTGCCACGGTCCGCGAAAAATCCATGAGGGCGACATAACGTGCAAATCACGCCAGCGATAGCGCACTCTGAGACCGGCGCTGTCAAAAAGTTCGCTCCACGCAGACAGTGAGCGAACCTCTTCGCGAACGTCGGCTTGCTGCGTTCCTGAATAGAGGCCCAGGCGCAACGGCAAAAATCCTGCGTTCGGTACGAGGAGAATAACGATTGCGCTTGGCGTTGCCACCCGCACCATCTCGCACAGCGCCGCTCGCGGGTCTATGAAATGTTCCAACGCTCCTAGACAAGAAATCACGTCAAACTGCCGGTCGGCAAACGGCAATTGTTCGGCCGGACCGCAATGGAGATCGGCCTGAGGAACTGCTTGACGGCATATATCGAGGGCTCTTTGAGAAATATCGATGCCGGCGGGTATCGCTCCAAGCACGGTAGCCGCGCCAAGCCACTGACCCGTGCCACAGGCAACATCGAGCAATCGCTGGGCCTTCCAGGGTTGAAGCTTATTCGCCAGGCGGCGGTAATGCGCGGGAATTCCCGCCGTCACGCCGGCGTCGGCGTAATAGACCCGATCGTAGAAATCGCGCAGTGCCGCTACGTCCGGTTGATCCTGCGTTTTCGGTTGCCGAATCACGCTAAAGGTAATTAACCATCGTCCTGGCGCCGCCCGCTCTCCTGGCGCTCCATGCGCAGGAGGGCAATCTGTTCCGAGATCAAGCCCAACATGAAAATGACCACCGCCGTGCTCAGGGCGAACGCCGACATGTTGGTGAAGCGATTCTGAGTGACGTAGGTGTAAACGTAATTGCCCAGGCCGACGAGAAAGAAAAACACACTCACCGGCAAGAACACCCTAAACGGCGCGAACAACGTGGCGATTTTGGTGATGATCAGCAGGAAGAGAATGCCGTCGGTGACCAGGCTAATTTTGCTCTGGCCGGCGCGGTAAAGGGTCTGGATCGGCACATACTTGACGGTCAACCCGGAGCGCAGAAATGCCAGCGTCAGAGTCGTCGGGTAAGAAAACGTATTGGGCAGTAAGTCGATGAATCGCAGCGCGTCGCGCCGGCGCATGACGCGAAAACCGGAGGTCAAATCCTCGACCTTGAAACGGGTCACATAAGACGCCAGCAAATTGTATAGCAGGTTGGCCAGATTGCGGTGTATTCGCAGCTTCGATCCCTTGGCGCGCGCGCCGACCACCATGTGAAAAATCTCCACTCCGGCCAGCAGTCTGGGAATATCCTCGGGCTTGTGCTGGCCATCGCCGTCCATCAGCACGATGACCTTGCCCTTGGCCGCGCGCATGCCGCTTTTCACCGCGGCGCCGTTACCGATATTGTAGGGATGGCGCACGACGTTGGCGCCCGCCGCCATGGCGGCAGCCGCGCTGCCGTCGCTTGAGCCATCGTCAACGACGATGATTTCGCATTTCGGCAAATCGAGCTCGTGAATCTGCTCAAGAAGTTTTTTCAGATTCGCCGCTTCGTTGTAGACGGGAACGATGATCGAAGTTTCGACAGCGTTAGCCATTCAATTGGTAGACTGCGTGGCCGCGTTCACGGAAGGTGAGCCGCAAGCGGCTCGCGGCAAAATCATTCCACAGGCGGGCTTGATCGGCGCTCAGATTGTTATTAAGAAAATCTGTCAGCAGATTCTCGCGCACCATGAGATGGGTGATCTGTTTTCCCCTCAGCAACTGTTCCAACTGTGCGCTGTCTTTAGCGTTACGAATCGCGCCCAGCAGAAATCCGGGCAGTTCGCCGCCATCGTGGAAATAGTTTCGCTGGCAATAATACGCTCTCCGGCCGATAAAGAGAAGATAAATTTTCGCATTCAGCGGCGTTTCCCGGTTGATATAGAGAAACGTCGGATACTCCGGCAGCATGCGCGAAAGATAGCCATCACGGCTTTCCGCGCCGGTTAGATAAGGCCACGGAGCGGCTGCCGCGACATACTTCCAGAGAAATGCGCCATGCCAAAGCGCGAACATTGATAGGACGGCGAATAGAATCACCGGCCGTTTGATCCGGGCATAAATATTGAACACCCCGTAAACCGCTAAGATCGCCAGCGGCGGGACTATCGACAACACATAGCGCACCCGCAGATCGACCAAAAAGACTGCATAGAAAAGTGACAGCAGGGCAAACGCGGCGAGTATTTTCTTGTCTTCCGGCCACTTCCCGGTGAACACCCAAGGCAACAGCACAATAAGCAGCGGTGTCAACACGCCGTCAAAGTATTGCGGGTTATCGTCCCGGCCGAAAAAAAACAGCCGCAGCGGCAACGCTCCGATCTGCCAGATGTTTTCGCCGTACAAAAGCTCGCGCTTGTCGAATATGCCGATGCCTGGGAAACTAGCCGCGTCCAAGACGGCGGTGGCCTTGGCGCGGAACCAGCCAGGGAAGAATGGGTAAAATGGATTACCGGTTTGCCACCAGTTCTTGAGCAACCAGGGTAGGAACGGCAGTAGAGTTAAAGCGCCGAATAGCGTGGTTTCTTGCATCGATGCGAATAAGGTTTTCCGCGGCGGTTTGGCCAACACCCAAGCAAACATCATAACGATAATCAGCGCCGCCACCAGACCATTAGGTTTGGTCGCCAAGGCGAATCCCAACGACAGTCCGGCCAGGCCCAGTGCGCGCAAAGCATCGCGATTTTCTCGCCAGCGCAGCATCAACAACAACGCCGCGGTGGTATAAAACGTAAGGCCGAGGTCGATATAGCCCCAGTGGCTAAGCCGCAGGACCACCGGCGTCGACAAAAACAACAAGGCGCCGAGCAAACCGTACAGCCCGCTCATGCGCCAGCACAGATAGGCGTAGATAAGCAGCCCGGTGAGCGCTCCGTAGAGGGCGTGAATCCACTTGGGGACAAAATCGTAGCCCCAATAAATCCACGGCGTGTAAAGCATGTCGACCAGCATGGGGTAATAGGCGTAGGGCGCGACCGGCACTTCAACGATGCGCCCGACATCGGCGTAGAGTCTGGGTATTGCCAGATGATGGGTCAACTCATCGCGGCTGATCGGCGGCAGGAACCCGAGTAGCCATTCGACCAGCAATATCGCAGAGATCGTCAGCCAGATAGCGCGTCCGACCCAGTGGGTTTGAGTGAAGGCAACCACGAAGTTCCACAGAAAAAATAGCAGGGCCACCACGAGAACCGCGGCGACAGCGAGATTGAGCACCGGACTCTGAACCAAACCGGCCAGGCCTGCCAAAAAATAAACCGTGCCAGTCACACCCAGCAGGCAACCGATAATGCAAGTGCGGTTCAGCAGTTGTGCGCTGCGCGCTGACATCAGATTATCTTGCAACGACGTGACTCGCAGTCGGAATAGCCCAAGCCAATACACCTAGCCGCGCTTGGCGACATTAGCGCGCTTATCAGTGATCGCTGAGGCAAACAAAATGAATTTCAGTAGTTGCCTTTGTGGCCAATGATTTAGCTTGGCAGGGACTCTAAAATGCTGAATTACCGATCGATAACCGCAACCGTGGCGCCGAATTTTATGAAGTCGCCCTCTTTCGCGCTCACCTCACCTAGCGTGCCATCCGCCGGGGCCTCGATCTCAACGTTGACTTTGTCGGTTTCGACTTCGAGCAGCGCTTCGCCCTTTTTCACGGCAGCCCCGGCGGTCTTGATCCAGCGCAGGACCCTCACCTCGTCGCTCTCGTCGCTCGAACCCAAGCGCGGCACGATTACGTCGGTTTTCATCCGCGATCTTAGAGCGAAGGCGCGTCGAAGCTGTCGGTCAAGGATTTGAGCTTTAAGGTCTGGCGCATGTTGTCGAGAAACGCGTGGACGTTTTTATACTGCGCCGGGACATCGTATTTTACCGCCGTATACAGATAATGCAGTTGCGAGAAGATCGAGATGTCCGCAATGGTCAACTTATTGTCAAAGAGGAATTTCTTGCCGGCGTACATCTGGTCGAGGGCTTTGAAGTGGTTGTCCCACTCGGCTTCGGCTTTTTGTTTCGCTTCGGGAGTGTCGGCGCGCCGCATGGCGTGATTGGCGTGGATCAAGACTTCGTCGGACCAATCTTCGATCGCCAAGCATAGCCCCTTGTTATTGGCGCCTTCGGGATAAATGCTGTTCTGCGGATGATCCTTTTCCAAACGCGCCGAGATGACCGTCGAGTCGATGACGCACTCGCCGTTGTAATTGAGCGTCGGCACTTTGCGCTGATTGGTGTATTCGAGCAAAGATTTGCGCTCGTCGGCGCGCACGTCAATCACCTCGTAGGGCACCTTCTTCAGCGCAAACACCACCCGGACCTTTTCGCAAAACATCGAAGTTTGAGAGTTGAACAATTTGATCGCCATAATTTGGTCCCTCCCCTTTTTATGAATGTTCGGTTGAAATCACTAACGCGCCTACCTGACCCTCGGCCGGAGTCGTTCGTGTATATTAAGCCATGCATCAAATCAGATAAATTCTCAACCCCGCGGGTGGCCGCTATCATTGACCTTAGCCGCGTTCATAAGTATTCTTTTGTTATCCGCGAAGACATGTTTTTTTACGAGGATTGAATATGGCAAAGTACCTTCAGTGCAGCGAGTGCGGCAAGCTGGCTTTTTATTATGACGACTTTGTCGGCACCGAAAAGCCTTTTTATCGACGCTTCATGCGCTACCCCGAAGGCGAAACCAAGCATGAACCGCCCCGCTGCTTCAACTGCGGCGGCGTCCCACGCATGATCCACGACAATATCAAAGAAGAAAAAGCCGCTGCGGCTAAGCACTAATTAGCCGGGAAGTTTGCCACCTTCGCGGCAATTATTAGCGGCACGACTGTCGACGATTTCCGAATAATCACCGAGCGGCATTCAATTCCGTGCCGTGATCGCCTTCAAATGCTCCTGTACGACTTCACGAGGACACAGACGGAGAAATAATTTCAGGCCGCCGAGGATGACCGCAAGGTCGTCCAGCTGACCGACCCCGATCAGAAAATCCGGCAGCAAATCGGTCGGCAGGATGACATAGGTCAGGATCCCTGCGACAATCAGTTTGGCGCTGGCTGAAACTCTTGGGTCTTGGATCAGGCGCGAGAACAGTTTCACGAAGCTCGGCAGATGGGTAAGCAACTGAAAGAATTTGCGCCAGCCCAACTGTCGAATAATTCCAGTCGGTTTCACTGCCATGGCTTAGACCTCGCCGAGTTCCCTCGGCGCACCGATTCCTAATCAAGTGCAAGCTGACATGCCAGTCGAACCAAGTCTAGTGCTTCTCCACGACATTGACCGCTGATCGGTGTCGGATGGGCTCCGACCTTAATGGCAACCCATGCAGCGAAGGTCGAACCACTTCGGCGAGGCAAAGTAACAGCTTTCGATAGGGTTAAGCCGGACGGCACCGCGCGCGATTGTCAAAGTCTTCCGATATGGATTGATGAGGCATTGAAGAAGATTTTGTGGGCTAATGGCAATTGAACTTAAACCCTAACCCACGACAAAAAATGGTTCAAATCATACCGTATACAAGGGTTCTACTTTTACCGACGTAGGGAAGAATTTTACAATCGAGTACCGCTTTGCCGAGCAAAAGATTACGCGCGTACCTGAGCTTGCGGCAGACATGGTTCGTCTTGGTTTGATCTCATCGTGGTCGCAGGGACGACGCCGGCGTTGGCGCAAGATAGCAGCGGCGTCACGCTGCCGCTCCCGGACAACTCAAATCCTTATGGATCAATCCAGTTACTGACGGGTTCGCAGAATTTAGCGCTGAAGGACAATGATTCTGCAAAGTGGGAAACCTTGGCTACTGAGTTTTACGAGAGCGTTGGCATGAGTGACGAATTACACTTTTAACAGCGAACAATATGAACAGCTTTCCCCGATGCCTTAGTAATCCAAAATTCAATAACCGTTTGCAAATTTGCATTGATCTTGTGATCGAGAATCACCGAATACGCGGAGCCGATCTCCTGTTGCGCCAGTGCTTGCATCTCTTTTTTCCGACTCGCGGTCATTGGTGTCGAGGTTCCCGGAGGCAAAATGTTGCAAATAATTATTGATTCCGGCGTAGTGGTCTCATTCACGAAGAAAGGCCGAATGGACAGACCAGCCCCAGTATACGGACTCACTGCAATCACTTCCGCGCCGGTATCATGAGCCGCAAATCGAATTGACCATCCGGGCGCCATCAGGCTGGAACTGGCTTCGGCCCATTCCGGCTTTGTAACGCGAAACATTAGGAGGATGTCTGACTTGACCAGCAGCTTTTCACCCAATTCATTATACATATAATTTCCCCCTAATCCGCTTGTCTCAATCATTGACCAACCTCGCGTCGTTATGCGGTACAGCGATTTTATTTGCTTATGCCATGTTGGCGAGCGAAGAGTCTCCGGGTCGCCCGGCGTGTTAAAATCAATGCCAGCGATTTTAGAGTTTACCTCGTAAGCGCACAATTGAGCTTGGGCGATATTTTTCTATACCTTTGGATATATAGGTGATTGACCCAAGAGAGCGCTCGTGCGCTTATTTGAGGTTGATATGTGTGCGGGAGCGCAGCGCATACGCACACGTTTACCTTACGATGCGTGAGAGTCTGATAGCGCTGGGGCTATCGAACCTCAAATGCTCTACTGCTGATTCAGTGACTTGCTTGCGCTTGTAAACCTTCGGCTCGACAGTCGCGCCTCGGGTCGTTGACTCTCGTCGCCCCGGAAAAGTACAATCATTTGCTTTTATGGATCTGAACTTTTCTTTCGAGGGGCAAACTGAACGCCTCATTGCTGCCGGCCGGGTGGTGCTAGCATCGTTCTCTCTGCTAGCGATCTGGCTCGATCCGACAACGCCATCCAGATATGCCAGCATTGCCTACCCGTTACTGATCGCTTACGTCCTCTATGCGGCAGTTGTGGTTATCGTCGTATGGGCCTCTCATGGCGCGCTCGTCCGCTTCCGAGTCGCGACTCACGTCGTCGATCTGATCATGTTTTCTCTTTTCATGTATTTCATCGAAGGACCGACAAGCCCGTTTTTTGCTTATTTCGTTTTTGCCATAGTATGCGCCACCCTGCGTTGGCAGTGGCAGGGTACGCTCTGGACCGCAGTAGCGGTTCTCGCGGCATTTCTAGGAATTGGATTTTATGCCAGTGAAATACTCCAGGATCCCGCCTTCGAGGTCGATCGATTTATTATTCGCAGCGTCTACCTGGCCGTGGTCGCGGCTCTGCTTGGCTACTTGGGGGCGTATGAGTCGCAGCGGCGCAATCAGCTCGCACAACTTGCCGCATGGTCCCGCGCGCCGCTTCTCGCCCTCGAAAAAGTTGTTAATCAGGTCTTGGAGCAAGCGGTTTCCATCATCAAGGCGCCGCGCCTGCTTCTGATGTGGGAAGAGTCGGAGGAACCCTGGTTACATGTGGTTACGTTCTCAAACGGCCAGCCCCAGTGGAGCCGCGAACCGCCGGGAAGCTTCGATGCCATAGTCGCCCCGTCGCTCGAGGAGAAGAGTTTCTTCTGCCAAGATGTCCGGACTTCCACCGCTGTGATCGTTGACGCGTCATCGTCTGAAGTTCAGCATTGGCAAGGAGAGCCGGTGAGTCGAAATCTAGTAGAGCGATTTGCTATGAAGAGCCTGCTATCCGTAAGCATATTAGGCGAGAATTTGAAGGGACGTCTGTTTTTCCTCGATAAACCGTCGCCTACCTCGGATGACATCATTTTGGCTGATGTTGTGGCCGGGCAGGCAGCAGTAAGCATGGATCACTTTTATTTCTTGCAGCGACTTCAACAGCTGGCGGTTAGGGAGGAGCGCATGCGCCTCGCCCACGATCTGCACGATGGGGTGCTCCAGTCGCTCACCGCCACCGGGCTCCAACTCCAGGCCGCGCTGCAAGTTTTAGACGCAAATCCCGCCGCGGTCCGGGTCCAATTAGGGGCGCTTCAGGATCTCATCTTTCAGGAGCAACGCGATCTGCGCTCTTTCGTCGAGGAATTGAAGTTCACCACCATGCCGCCAAGTGAGACCGATTTTAAAGTCGGTCAGCTGCTGGGCGAGTTAGCCAAGAGGTTGGAGCGGCAATGGGGTTTTCACGTCGAGCTAACAATGGCCGGCTCGGATGCGCAGGTACAAGCCGCTATGGGGCGCGAGATTTATAGTGTTGTCCGGGAAGCACTGGTCAATGCCGCCCGCCATTCACAGGGCTCGATGGCCCGCGCGCAAGTGGAGGTCGAAGATCAGCAGGTCAGCATCAGCGTTTGCGATGACGGTGTGGGGTTTCCTTTTCGCGGTTGCTTCGATGAGGCTGCCCTCACAGCGCTAGGGATCGGGCCCAGCATGCTCAAGAGCCGAATCGCTTCTCTGGCCGGCTCGCTCACTATTCATTCCGGCGAATCCGGCGCGCGGCTTGAGATCACGCTGCCGCTTTCGAAGGGTGGGAGTTGAAATGTCGATCACGTTGATCCTTGCTGACGATCACGCTCTAATCCTTGACGGCTTGGAGAAGCTCTTTCATCTGGAGAAAGACTTCAAGATCGTGGCCCGCTGCCTCGACGGCGAGGAGACTCTGGCGGCGCTGCGCAAACACAAACCGGAGATTTTGATCTTGGATATCCGCATGCCCGGAAAAGGCGGCCTCGCTGTGCTTCAGGCGATGAGAGATGAAAACATAACGACACCTGTAGTGCTGCTTACGGCGGGAGTCGATGAGGAAGAGGTGGTCGAGGCTATTCGTCTTGGGATACGTGGCCTTATGCTAAAAGAACTAGCGCCCAAGCTACTCATACAGTGCGTCCGCAAGGTGCACGCAGGTGGGCTCTGGCTGGAGAAGCACTCCGTGGCTACGGCGTTACAAAAACTAATCCGGCGCGAGTCCGGCAGGCAGGAAGCCGCTCAGGTGCTGACACCTAGGGAGATAGAAATCGTTAAACAGGTGGCAGGGGGCTTTCGTAATATAGAAATAGCAAAGCGGCTCTTCATCAGTGAAGGGACCGTCAAAATGCACCTTCACAACATCTACCAGAAGCTCAATCTGGATAACCGCACCAAGCTAACGCTCTACGCTCAGGAAAAGGATCTCGTCTAAGCTTTCTTTCTCTAGCTTTCAATATATCGACAGCACAAGAAAATGTTCCCTTCACTCAATTGCTCGCTCGCCCAGATGGGCGGCTCCAAGCACGCGCTGTCACAGCTCGCGGGCTGGCCTCGCTGGATCGTTGGGTGTAGAGTTCGCATAATTGGTTGAAACTCTCTTTAGGGAAAATTTATGGATAGATACTCGCGGCGTTGATGTCGAAACAAAGTGCGGACATCCATGTACAAGACTAGATGGCCGCATTAAAGAAGACTTCGGTTGTTGTATTTGCATGGGCGAGACGCAGTTGTGTCCATTGTGCGAAAAGAGAAGCCTCTCGAAAGTGTCAACACACCTGGAAGCCGAAAACATTAATGCCAGGCTAGCCGTGAGTGGCATGAGGAAGCGTCTCCTTGGCTTGGCCGCATTGAATGGTGCGTTAGGTTAACGGACCTATTAGGATTGTGCTGGAAGGGATTTTGGTGGAGCTGATGGGAATCGAACCCACGACCTCTAAATTGCGAATCTAGCGCTCTCCCAACTGAGCTACAGCCCCACTATTTTGGGATGGATTTAAGATACTCCAAAACTTTATCTTTAAGGTCAGGCCTTTTCAATGCGTAAGCCACCGTCGCCCGGACAAACCCGAATTTATCGCCGATATCGTAACGGTCGCCGACAAACTCACAACCAAATATTTTTCGTTCACGGACCAATTGCGCCAGACCATCGGTGAGTTGTATCTCACCGCCGCGCCCCGGCGGTAGATTTTGCAATATCCGAAAGATCTCCGGCCGCAGCACATAGCGGCCGATGATTGCCATGCGCGACGGCGCGTCCTTTGCCAGCGGTTTTTCTACGGTGGCTTCGACCTGATAAAGCCGTTTTTTTATTTCCCGGCCTTTAATCACGCCGTATTGATGCACCTCCGATTGGGGGACCTCCATCAACGCGATCACCGATTCTGAGGTTTCCTCAAAAATATCGAGCAACTGACGAATGCCCGGGACTTCGGACTCGATCAAGTCATCGGCGAGCATGACGGCGAAAGGCTCATCACCGACCAAATCGCGGGCGCAGAGCACCGCGTGCCCGAGGCCCAATGGCTTTTTTTGCCGTACCGAAACCACTTCGGTCATCTCGGCGATTTTGCGCAGAGTTTGAGCCATCTCATGGTTACCGCGCTCGATCAGCAACTGCTCCAATTCAGGCGCTTCGTCAAAATGATCTTCAATAGCGTCCTTGCCGCGGCCGGTGACAAGGATAATCTCTTCGATGCCGGCGTCCACCGCCTCTTGCACGACATATTGGATCGACGGGATATCGACGATCGGCAGCAGCTCCTTGGGTACGGTTTTGGTTGCCGGTAAGAATCGCGTGCCCAGCCCAGCCACGGGAATAACCGCTTTGCGAAGTTTCATAGGGATTGTAGTTGCGGTTAGAGGATCCGCTTGGCCTTTCTTTCTTCAACTTCCTGGTCGGACTTGCATTGGATGCACAGCGTAGTCACCGGACGCGCTTTGAGCCGAGCGATACCGATTTCTTCACCGCACTCCTCACAGATACCATAAGCGCCGGCTTCAAGACGCTCCAAGGCTTCTTGAATCTTAAAAATGAGCTTGCGCTCGCGGTCGCGCATGCGCAGCATCGAATTGCGGTTGGATTCCATCGAAGCGCGGTCGGATGGATCAGGGAAGTTTTCTTCCTCATCCATGGTGCCGACGGTTTTGCCGGCTTCGGCGCGTAGCTCTTCGATGCGCTCGCTCAACATCCGGCGAAAATATGTAGTGGTCTTGGCGTCCAAAAAGCACCTGTAACGAATTCTCGGTATTATAAGCCACAAGAGGCAAACATCAACCCGGAATTCGCGGGGCGTTTATGGGATCGCGCATCCAAACACAAGAACGGCGACGTTTTCAGTCGCCGAAACCGGTCGAACGGGGGTGGGCGAGCACATAGACCTCGGTCGTTTTCGGTAGCATCGTACGATTGAGTATGAGTTGTGACTCGGCGACACGTTTGATCGGGTAGTGCTCTTTGGCAAAGGCGGCAAACAGCTCGGCCTGGCGCGCTATATCGTAGTGCATCGGAATGACAATCGGCGGCTTCACCTGGTCGATTACCTTGATAACGTCTTCGAAACCCAGATTGGTCATAGCATCGATGGGCACCATCATGACGTCGACGCGCTGCAGTACTTTGACCTGCTCTTCGGTTAGCAAGTGGCCGATGTTACCCAGGTGGGCCAGGCATAAGCTGCCCATTTCGTAGACAAATATGGAATTAGCGATGGCGCCCCAGTTGGCGCTGCGCTGACTCGGAATGTTTACGATGGTGACATCTTTGACGCTGGTGCGGATCGGCTGCCAGGTCTGTTTGAAGGTGATACCGCGCAAGATGAGTGGATTACCCGTCACCGCGCCGGTGTTATTATGGGTAAAATGATCGTTGCTGATGGTCACCGCGTCGGCCTGAATCCCCGGCGTTACATTGAAATTGGGATCCGCGACGACCTTGGTTTGGCTGCCCGAATGAATCAAAAAACTCGAATGGCCGTACCACTGGAGGAAATAAGAACCCAGGGCCAGGCTTTTGCCGTTATTACCGCGCGCCTGAACCAGCTGCCGTCCGTGATGAAAAAAGTGCACCACCGAAGGATTGCACACCGCTTCGACCATTTCACGCAGCGGCAGGAGTAGAAAGCTTGTGAGGGCGCCAATAAAACCCCGTCGTTTCATTTCTCCTCCTCATGTCTGGCGCCGCACATTGCCGCTGGCGTACTCGACGCCGATACTTTCGCGATGGTGGACTTTAGTTTCGTTACAGCCGCTTTTACAAGGAAGACGAACCCTCCGAAGAGCAGTTCTTGCAGGTACCATAAAAGGCCGAGTGGTGTGAGGTGACGGTGAAGCCGGCTTCGGGAAGCTTTGCCAGCCGGATCTCCGGTTGGTTTTCCACCAGTACGTCGAACACTCGGTCGCAGACTTCGCAAATCAAATGCTCGTGGCGCATTACTAGGGGATCGAAATGTTGCGCGCGCCCGAGCATCAAAACTTGGAGCTTTTTCAAAGCGACCAGTTTTTGCAAATTACGATAAACCGTGCCGAGACTGATATTGGGCAGCTGCAGGCGCACGCGATCATAGACCTGAACGGCGCTGGGATGGGAATCATCGTCCTTGACGGCCTGCCAAACCGTCGCCAATTGCTTGGTTTGTCGCGCTTGTTTCCGCGTTGCCGCCATGTCTAGTCCGGCAAATCCTCTGACAAAGATTGCTGCACTGCGGCGCTCAGAGCTTTACTGGCGCGGTAGTTCGCATGCTCTACAACAAGCTCCACCGGGGCACCAGCGATAAAGGCCTGACGCGCTTCAGCGCTGAAGGGAAAGCGCACATACTGAACCGCGCTAATCTTGTCCTCTTTGCTCCGTCCCTCTTCGAACCGTCCGGGAACTCGATGTTCCCCGACCTTGAATAGGACGGCCTCGTCGATACCGAGGAATTTTAACAATTCGTCGCGTAAATGAGTCTGGTCTTCGATTTCGATAAACAGCGTGGCGCTGAGTTCACCGGAGTTGGGAATCAGTTCATTATAGACCGCGATCTCCTCGCGAATCTTGTCGAGGTCGGTGACCCGTTCGGCGCGCAACATTTCTTGAATCTGGAAGATCACCGTGTCACGATTTTCGAATACAAGCGAAATATTATCGCCCACCGATACCCGGCGGAGCTTTTTCTTATCGATAATTTCGCGGCGAAACTCTTCGCGCACCTTTTCGTAGGCGGTAAATCCCAAGATATCGTCGAGGTGAATTTTTTTCATGATGACGAAGCGATCGATCGGCGGCGGATGACGCAAGCGAGATCACGCCAGCCGCCGCCGGTTGGGATCATGGCTGCATCAACTGCCGAGGGTATCGAGCCCCTTGGCGAAGCGTCCGGCATGAGATTTTTCCGCTTTCGCGAGAGTTTCAAACCATTCGGCCAATTCGGGTAGCCCTTCATCACGAGCCGTCTTGGCAAAACCCGGATACATTTCAGTGTATTCGTACGTCTCGCCCTCCACCGCCGACTTTAAATTCTTCGACGTAGTGCCGATGGCCACGCCGGTGCAGGGATCGCCGACCTCCTTGAGAAAATCAAGGTGCCCGAAGGCGTGACCGGTTTCGGCTTCCGACGTGTCTCGGAACAAACCGCCAACATCCGGATAACCTTCGATATCCGCCACCCGTGCGAAATACAGGTAGCGCCGATTGGCCTGCGACTCGCCCGCGAAGGCGCCCTTTAGATTTTCATGAGACTTTGTACCTGCTAAAGCTTTTGCCATAAATGCTCCTCCTCTAATTAATAATAGTTACTAATATGAAATCACGTAGTGCGAGTCAAGAAACCGATGGGATTTATTTTTCTAACAGCATCTGTGTTTATGAATAGTAAGTCGGTTTATAGTTAAGCAATGGTTACCAGGCACCGGCATGAGCGAATAATGACGCAGCAACGCCACCAATGCGCGGCCTAGTCCATACTTTAGGAGTGAGCCATTGCCGCAGGGGCCAATTGCCCAATCCGTATTTACCAAGTCCATGTCAATTTTACTCGCGCTTGACAGTCCAAACTCCTTCGACAACCCGAGACCGATTATCCAGTGGATGGAAGGGGGCAAAAGTCATGCAGCTCTCTGGCGCTCGGAGCGCAGCGCACCGCCGCCCAAGCGGGTGATTGTGCTTGACGACACCACCCCAGCCGATGCTGCCTATCGGCTCGCCTGTGAAGGCACGGCTTTGCTCTGGCGTGGAGATTTTTACAACGCCGCACAGTTGCTGCAGGCACTGGCGCGCCGCATCGATAGAACTCCTGCCCGCAAGCAAAGAAGCATTAAAAAGGCATCAGCTCCGACCTTAACCCCTGCCGATATCTTTCACCGTCACCGCCAGGCCCAGGCGCGTCGAGCGCGCGTGTTGGGCTCGCTGCTACTGCCTTTTCATTCAGATTATAGTATGGAACTGCGCCGCGCCCCCGATGCGCGACAAGCCTGCGCGGAAGCCTGGGGTCCCGTTTGCGCAGACGCACCATCGGGCGCTTCGGTGGCTTCCCTGCGTGACTTATTAGGGATAATCAGCGCCCATGAGTGGCGCAAAAAAGGCGTTGAGATTCCAGAGCTCGGCGATCCGCCACACAACCGCATTCATCCGCATTACGGTGTCTTCTCTCCTCTAAGGGGGGAGTATGTAAACCTGGTTGGTTCAACGACATTGCCCCTGACCGGGCAGACCAGTTTTGTCGCGTTTGACATCGGCACAGGCTCCGGTGTGCTTGCCGCTGTGTTAGCGCGCCGCCACCTCGAACAGGTAGTCGCCACCGATCATGACCCGCGCGCCCTAGCCTGCGCCCGTGACAATCTCGAGCGGCTGCGCCTGACCCAGCAAGTGCAGGTCATGCGCGCGGATCTTTTCCCCGAAGGCCGAGCGTCGTTGGTGGTGTGCAACCCCCCTTGGCTGCCCGCCCGGCCCGCTTCTCCCATTGACTCTGCGGTTTATGACGAGGACAGCCGCATGCTGCTTGGCTTTCTGAATGGCTTGGCGGCTCATCTCGTGCCGAGCGGTGAAGGCTGGCTCATCCTATCTGACTTTGCCGAGCACTTGGGCTTACGCTCACGAGTTGATCTATTAGCCGCGTTTGCGAACGCCGGTTTGAAGGTCATGGGCCGAATCGATGCCAAGCCACGCCATCCCAAGGCATCGGATGCCGGCGATCCGCTGCACTTCGCGCGGACAGCGGAAGTAACCTCGCTCTGGCGGTTGGCCGCCAATGAATCGTGATAGCCAGCGTATGATGGGAGCGCCCCACGAGCGCAGCTTTTTTTGCCGCGCCACTTCTGATATTTCTACGGCATGGAACCTGAAGCAACCCCGGAAAAAATCTCCATCGACGATTTTAAAAAGATCGAGCTCAAGGTTGCGACGATCACCGCCGCTGAGCCCCATCCCAATGCCGACAAATTGTTGGTGCTGCATGTCGATCTCGGCACCGAGCAGCGGCAGATCTGCGCCGGCATCAGAAACCACTACACACCGGAACAACTTGTCGGCAAGCAAATCGTCGTCGTCGCCAACCTGGCCACCGCCAAACTGCGCGGCTTGGAAAGCCAAGGTATGTTGCTCGCCGCCTCCAGTGGCGAGCAGGTGATCTTCATGACCCCGGAAAAACCGGCCCTCGCCGGTTCCACCGTCAAGTAATAAATTCGCCCGGACAATCTTCGCCTTCATGATCACCACCCCGCCAGGGCGGCCTACTCTCTGCGTCATCGACCATCGAGCATTGCGTTGGAACTTCAAACAGATCCGCGGCCTGGTCGGCGCACGGGTCAAAATCCTGTCCATGGTCAAAGCCGACGGATACGGCCATGGCGCAGTTGCCGTGGCAAAGACCTTGGCCGGCGCCGGCAGCGACGCCTTCGGCGTTGCCACGGTGGAAGAAGGCATCGAGCTCAGGCGCGCGCGCATCATACAGCCAATCCTGGTGCTTGCTGGTGTTTACCTCGAACAGTTGGAGCAGTTTTTAAAAAATCGGCTAACCCCGGTCATCCATGAAGTCGCGACATTGAAGCTGTTGGACAAACGGCTGCAACGCCTCAAAACGACCTTGCCAGTGGAAATCGAAGTAGACACCGGCATGGGCCGCATCGGTTTCCCGACCGATGCAACCGACGCTTGGCTGCCGGTGCTCGCCAAACTCGAAGCGGTAAAACTGCACGGGGTATTTTCCCACTTCTCCGATGCCGAGAGCGACAACCAAAGATACTCTCGAAAACAACTCAAGAGTTTCCGCCAAGTATTAGACAGGTTGGCAGCAGCGAAGATCACGCATCGATCCAGCCACATGGTCAAGAGCGCGGCGCTGATTACCGAACCCACCGCGCACTTTTCCATGGTCCGCCCAGGTCTGATTCTCTACGGCATGTATCCGGCGACCGCGCTGAAAAAGCACATCGAACTCAAGCCCGTGCTGAGCTGGCAGACGCGCATCATTCAATTGAAACGGGTCCCCGCTGGCACCAGCATCGGTTACGGCCGAACTTTTGTGGCGCGGCGAAATAGCCTCATCGCCACCCTGCCCGTGGGCTATGCCGATGGTTATCGACGGCTTTTTTCCAATCATGCGCAAGTTTTAGTACGCGGCAAACGCGCGCCGGTGGTCGGTAGAGTGAGCATGGATTTGACTACAATCGATGTTACCGATATTAGAAATATCCATCAGGGAGACGAGGTTGTTCTTCTCGGCGCTCAAGGCGGCGCGGAAATCGGCGCCGACGAGATCGCCGGTTGGGCCAACACCATATCTTACGAGATTTTCACCTCCATCGGCGCTCGCGTTCCGCGCATTCACACCAACGTTTAGGAGGATCACCGGCAGTGGGCAAGATTGAAACAGCCCTCATCAGCGTCTCCGACAAGCAAGGGATTGTCGAATTTTCCCGTGCCCTCGCAGCCATGGGCGTCGAGCTGGTTTCCACCGGCGGCACCGCGGCGCTGCTGCGCGACAGCAATATTCCGGTTAAAGACGTTGCCGAGCTCACCGGCTTTCCGGAAATGATGGATGGCCGGGTCAAGACTCTCCATCCAAAGATACACGGCGGCATCCTAGCGCTGCGCGACAACCCCGAACATGTCGCCAAAATGAAAGAACATGGCATCAAGCCCATCGATCTAGTCGTCGTGAATCTCTACCCCTTCGAGGCCACGGTGGCCCGAGGCGCCGCCTTCGACGAGATCGTCGAAAACATCGATATCGGCGGCCCAGGCATGGTGCGCGCCGCGGCGAAAAATCATCAGCATGTCGGCGTGGTCGTCGATCCGGCGGATTACGATTCGATCGTCGCCGAAATGCGGGCTAATCACGGCGCTCTTTTACCCGCGACACATTTCCGGCTTTTCTGTAAGGCGTTTCAGCACACGTCGAACTACGACGGCGCGATCTCCAACTACTTTTCTTCACTTGACCAAGACAAAAAGCCGCAACGCTGGGGCCAGACGGTCAATATACAAGTTAGCAAACTTCAAGACATGCGCTACGGCGAGAATCCGCATCAGAGCGCGGCATTCTACGGCACCACGGGGGATGCCGGCCCATCGATCTCGCGGGCGAAACAGTTTCAAGGCAAAGAATTGTCGTTCAACAACATCCTCGACGCCGACGCGGCCTTGAGCACGGTGTTGGAATTCGCCGATATCGCCACCGTCGCCATCAAGCACAACAACCCTTGCGGCGTCGCCCTGTCGAATAAATCTCTCGTCGACTCCTTCCGCAAAGCCAAGGCCTGCGACCCGGTATCGATCTTCGGCGGCGTGCTGGCGTTCAATCGTCCAGTGGACGAGGAAACCGCATTGGAACTCAAGGACATTTTTCTCGAGATCGTCATCGCGCCGAGCTTCACGCCGGAAGCGAAAGCCGTGCTCTCTTCAGCGAAACGGTTGCTCAATATCCGCTTGCTCGAACTCGACATGAGTCAGCCGCAGACCGGCGGCTACGATCTCCGGCGCGTGCGCGGCGGCATGCTGATCCAAGATTGGGATACCGGCAAAATCGACGTGCGCGCTTGCAAAGTCGTCACCGAACGCAAACCGACGGACGACGAATATCGCGCTCTCGATTTCGCCTGGCGGGTTTGCCGTCATGTAAAATCCAACACCATCGTGTTCGCATCGCCCGACCAAGTGCTCGGCGTCGGCGCCGGCCAGATGAGCCGCATCGATTCGACCAAGATCGCTGTGCTGCGGGCGGCGACTCACGGTCTCGACCTGAGAGGCTCCGCGGTCGCTTCCGACGCTTTTTACCCGTTCCGCGACGGCCTCGATGCAGCCGCCGATGGCGGCGCCAAGTCGATTATCCAACCGGGCGGCTCGATCAAAGACGAAGAAGTCATCGCTGCCGCCAATGAACATGGCATCGCCATGATCTTCACCGGCATGAGGCATTTTAGACACTAGGCCGAGAATAGTGGACCGCGGATGGATGATGGCCATCCTCAATCTTCGATCCTCCATCCTAATCGAATCATGAAAATCCTCGTCATCGGCGGCGGCGGCCGCGAGCATGCGCTGGTCTGGAAGATTCATCAGAGTCCGCGCGTGGACAAAATCTTCTGCGCGCCGGGCAGCGCGGCCATCGCCGAATTAGCCGAATGCGTGGCGATCAACCCCGAGCAAATCGATCGCTTGGCCGACTTCGCGGAAAAAGAACAAATAGACCTCACCGTCGTCGGCCCGGAGTTGCCGCTAACCCTCGGCATCGCCGATTTATTCGAATCCCGTCATCTGAGAATTTTCGGACCGAACCAAGCAGCCGCCCAACTCGAAGGCAGCAAAGCCTTCACCAAAGAAATTCTTCGCGCCAACGGAATTCCCACGGCAGCATTCGCGACTTGCACCGACGCCGCTACAGCCAAAGCGATACTTGGCGCGGCAAAAATCACCGTACGTTATCAAAGCCGACGGTCTCGCCGCCGGCAAAGGTGTGCTGATCTGCGCGACCTTGGCCGAAGCCGAGGCTGCCATCGAGGAAATCCTCGTGCGCAAGGCGTTCGGCGCGGCCGGCAACAAAGTCGTCATCGAAGAATATCTCGACGGTGACGAAGCGTCGTTCATGGTCTTGACCGACGGCGAACATGTGCTGCCACTGGCTTCGTCCCAGGACCATAAGCGCATCTTCGATAACGACCAGGGCCCCAACACCGGCGGCATGGGCGCCTACTCGCCCGCGCCGGTGGTGACGCCCGAGGTCCACGAGCAAGTGCTGCGCGAAATATTGACGCCGCTGCTTGATGGATTGCAGCAGAAAAACATCCGCTACCGCGGCCTGCTCTACGTCGGCTTGATGATTACCAAGACCGGACCGAAGGTTATAGAATTCAACGCCCGCTTCGGCGATCCCGAGTGCCAGCCGATCATGATGCGGCTCAAGAGCGACCTCCTGCCGCTGCTCGAAGCCACCATCGACGGCAAACTCGATCGAGTCAAAGCTGACTGGCACCAGGACCCCGCCATTTGCGTCGTCCTCACCGCCAAGGGCTATCCCGGCGTCTATAACAAAGGCGAAGAAATTTCCGGCCTGGACAAACTAGGCAACTGGCAGCAAGGCTTCGTCTTTCATGCCGGCACCGCCAAAGAAAACAACCGCTGGCTAACCGCCGGCGGCCGGGTCCTAGGCGTCACCGCCCGCGGCAAATCGATGGCCGAAGCGGTCACAGAAGTCTATCGTGCCATCGGCGAAATCTCTTGGGCCGGCATGCACTATCGCAAAGACATCGCCCGCCGGGCATTGCCGAATAGCTAACGCTTTTTTTTCAGTGTGAAATCGCATCATCGCCATGACTTGACCCATGCGCTGGCCGCGCTCGAGCGCGGCGAAGTGATCGTCTTTCCCACCGAAACGCTCTACGGTCTCGGCGCCGACGCGCTGAATTTTTCCGCCGTCGAAAACGTCTTTCACCTTAAAGGCCGCGATCCCGACAACCCATTGCCCGTGCTCGTCGCCGATCGGGCGATGCTCGATTCTCTGGTGGTGAAAGTTTCCCCGCTGGCGGAGAAATTGATGGCGCACTTCTGGCCGGGGCCGCTGACGTTGGTGTTGCCTGCGCGCGATGATATTCCGCGCCCGCTGGTCAACGCCAACGGTGGCATCGGCCTGCGCCTGTCGAGCCAGCCCGTCGCCACGCAACTGGTGCGCTTGCTCGGCCATCCGCTGACCGCCACCAGCGCCAATCCCTCCGGGCAACCAGGCGCGCACACCGTCGTGGAAGCCAAAAACTATTTCTCCGCTAAGATCACCGTCTACATTGACGGCGGCGAATTGACTTCGCCAACGGGCTCCACCGTCGCAGCAGTTGAAAAAAATAAGCTGCGAATCATTCGCGCCGGCGAGATCAGACGGGAAGCTCTCGAAGTTGTCGTGGGCAAAGGAGTCATTGAACCATGAAACTAGATATTCGCGGAATGGCGCCGCTGGCGATTGCGATCTGCCTGTTTGGTGGTTGCGACGCGAACAAAGCTCCCGTTGAAAAGGGCCGCGAAGCGGTGAAGGAAGTAATCACGCAACCGTTCAACGCCTTGGACAGCGCCAAGGACTCGCTCAAGCACAGCGACGACAAACAAAAAGCCGCCCTCGAAGAAGCCAACAAGGAAATCAAGTAGACCGCGCCACCCCCTCCAGGGACTGTTTCGCACCGCAGAAATCGCTCATTGCTGTCATCCCGAGCTTAGCGAGGGGTCTCGTCTTTTCTGCCACTTACGAAGGCGAGATTCCTCGGCTTCGCCTCGGAATGACAGTTACGAGACGGTCTCCCACTGGGAAAGTCGGGGGCATGAGCCTACATTCAGCGCGCGCTTTATGCTATCAAAATGAATCATGCTGGTTTTGTCCGAGAAACAAGTTCAGAGTTTGATCGACATCGACGAACTCATCGCCGCACTGGAACAAGCGCATATCCAATATTCCACCGGCAAGGCGGTTATGCCGGTGCGCTTGGTCGTGCCGCTGCCGCAGATCCAAGGACGCATCACCAGCATGCCGGGATATCTGAACGAGGACAAAGCCCTCGGCATGAAAGTCGTCACCTATTTTCAAGATAACCCAAAACAAAATCTGCCGGCGATTCTCGCCACCATCATGTTGTTCAGCAGCGAAAGCGGCAAAATGATCGCCGCCATGGACGGCGGCTATATAACTGCCATCAGAACCGCCTGCGCCTCGGCGCTGGCGACGAGAATATTAGCCAATCCCAACACCCCGGTGCTGGGAATATTAGGCGCCGGCGTGCAAGCGCGCGCCCACATCGAGGCGCTCTCTCGGGTGCGGCAGTTGAGCCATATCAAGCTCTACAGCCCTTCGGGAAAGAGCGCCCTCGGTATTAAAGCAGCCTTGGAAAAACCCGACGGCATTCCAATCGAGGTCGTCGATTCGGCGCAAGCTGCGGTTCGTGATAGCGATCTCCTGGTCACGGTAACCACCGCCAAGGATCCCATCTTCCAGGTCGAATGGCTCAAGCCTGGCGTCCACATCAACGCCGTCGGCTCGCACCGTCCCGATCTGCGTGAAATCGACGGCGCGACATTGAAACACGCCAAAGTCGTGGTCGACTCGCGCGAAGCGATCATGGCCGAGTGTGGCGACATCTTGCTCGCGCTCAAAGAACAGTCCATCAGCGCAGACGATATCCATGGTGAGATCGGCGAAGTCCTCGCCGGCACCAAGGCAGGACGCATCAGCTCAAGTGAAGTCACACTCTATAAATCCGTCGGCATCGCCATCCAAGATGTCGCCACCGCGCATATGGTTTATCGGAAGGCGTTGGCGCAAAACGTCGGCACAACTGTGGAAATCTAATCTGCCGCAGCACACAACGGGCACGGGATTTCGAAACCGACCCCTATATCGGAACTCTATGACCTGGGACCTGACTAGTTACTTTACTGAATTTAACGGCGCCGCGATGGTTCAATTCAAAGCCGCCATCCGCGCCGATATCGCGACGCTGCAGCAAACCGCCGTGAGCTTGCCGACACTCACCAGGCAATCGGCCAACGTCTGGGAAGATATTTTAATGCGCAACGAAGACCTGTCGCGCCGCATGTCACACCTCGGTTCCTACATCGGTTGCTTGGCTTCATCCGACGCCGGCAACGAGAGTTACCAAAAAGAAGAAGCCGAGATCACCCGCACCCGCGCCGAGCTCGCTAAAGTCAGAATCGAACTGTTGCGCGCCTTCAAAGCCACCGAGGACGATGTCTTTGCCGAATTCTGCGCACGTCCCGCATTGGCGGGAGCGCAAAACTATCTGACAAGATTGCGTGAGGAAGCGCGGCGCGCGATGACGGCGGAAAAAGAAATCCTCGCCACCGATTTGAGCGTCGATGGCATACAGGCTTGGGGCCGCCTCTACGATCGGATGTCCGCCAAACTAGAATTCGCCATGGTCTATCCCGATGGCAAGCGGGCGCGTTTGCCGATGTCGCAACGCCGCTCGTTGATGGACGATCCCGACCGGCGCGTGCGCCAAGCCGCCTTCGAAGGCGGCAACGCGGCCTGGCAAAGCGTCGAAGAGTCCGCCGCCGCTGCTCTCAATGCCATCGCCGGCACAAGGTTGACATTGAATCGTCACCGCGGTGTCGATCACTTTCTCGATATCGCGCTGTTTCAGGCCGCGATCGGGCGCAAGACCCTCGACGCCATGTTCGAGGCGCTGATGGCAAACCTGGAAATACCGCGGCGCATTCTACAATTAAAAGCCCAATCGATGGCGCGCCAACAGGTCGCCTGGTTCGATCTCGGCGCCCCCCTCGATCTGCCTGATCAAGTAAAACTGACTTGGGACAAAGCCCAAGCCACCGTCGCTCAGTCGTTTAGCCGCGCCTACCCGGCGCTGGGAAGATTCTTCACCGAGCAGGTCATCGGCAAGAACTGGGTCGACTGGGAGCCACGCCAGGGCAAACGGCCCGGCGGTTTTTGCACGAGCTCCATGCTGAGCAAGGAATCGCGCATCTTCATGACCTACAACGAGTCCTTGGGCGATGTCCTGACCCTCGCCCATGAATCGGGCCACGCCTATCACGGCGCGATGATGCGCGACATCCGCCCCTACGCGCGTGGCTATCCGATGACCTTGGCGGAAACTGCGTCGACCTTTGGCGAAAACGTCTTGATGAACGGCATCCTCGACGACCCGGCGGCCAGCGACAGTGACAAAGCGCGTATCCTCGACATCGAAGTTGGCCATGGCGCCGTCTATTTGTTGGACATCCCGGTGCGCTATGAGTTTGAAAAGTCTTTTTACGAAGAACGAGCCAACGGGCCGCTGAGCGTTTCGCGACTAAAAGAGCTGATGGTGCAGACGCAACGGCAAGTCTTGGGCGACGTGCTTGAAACCGGCGGCGAGGATCCTTACTTCTGGGCGTCAAAACTGCATTTCTATATCGCCGGCATCACCTTCTACAATTTCCCCTACACCTTCGGTTATCTACTCAGCCGCGGCCTCTGCGCCATGTTTAGAAACGAAGGTGATAGTTTTCTGCCTAAATACGAAGAATTCCTGCGTCGCGCCGGCAGCGACACGGCGGAGAATGTCGTGCGACAGACGATCGGCAGAGATATCGAGGAAACTGAATTCTGGAGCGACGCGATCCAGAGCTTGGAAGAGCCACTCAGCCAACTGCAAACGCTTTTACCGAAACTGACTATGCAAAACTAGTGGGTAAGCGTCTTTCATCACCCGAGACCCGGAGCGGCACAGCAACCGAAAAGAAGTATGGCCGCAAAGACGCAAAGGGCGCAATACGGGATCAGGGAACCAGCAGCTATTTCTGATTCATCCCTTCCAACAGCGCCGTTCTGAGCAAATCGATGGCGCTGAGCGTCATGCGCGAGCGGTCATAGGCGCCGCGGCCGGCGCTAGTGCTTTCACGCCTGAGAAAAGTCTTGCCGTCGGTAAGTGAAACATAGGTCTGCCCGCGCGCAAGATTTTGTATTTTGCTGTCGGGGTCGGCGATGGCGTGCAAGGCAAGGCCGAAATCGCAGCCGGACTGTTGTCGCGCCGCCCAGGCCATTTCGTCGGTAAGCGCGGTTGGATCTTTTAAGGTCGCGTCGAGGTTGATGCCGCTGCGGGCGTTTTTCAGTAATGAGCGCAGCGCATTTTCGTTATTGCAAATAAAGCCGGCGCCGAAGTTCTCATTGCCGGCGGTCTGCAGCCGCTCCGCCAGCTGGCCGCAGGTGAGATCCTCGCACGCCGCTACGGTCTGGTTTTTTTCGCGTAGCAATTGCCCGGTGACTACCTCCATGGTTTCGTCGTCGGCGGCGAAAATTGCCGTGCCCAACAGCCCGCGCACCTCGGCTTCCACCGGCGCGATCATCTTCATCGCCTCGGCGCGATTGGGCGCCTTGGCGGCGATGCGCACGTCGACCTGCCCGGGCAACGCCAGCACGCCGACGGTTGGATTACTTGAGTTGGCGATCAAGTGGCCGACCTTGTCGTCCACCGCGCTCTCGCCGATGCCGACGATCTTGAGCACGCGGTAGTGAATCACCTCGGCGAGATTAAATTTCTTTCTGAGATAGGGTTCGACTTCGTTTTCGAACAACCATTTCATCTCCACCGGCACGCCGGGCAACGAGAAAACCACCGCGCGCGGATCTTCGACGACAAAGGACGGCGCCGTGCCGTTGGGGTTTTTCACCGGAATCGCTCCCTCCGGCATATAGGACTGGCGCAGATTGTTGGGCGTCATCGGCCGGCCGCGCCGGCGAAAGTGGCCCTCGACTTGCTCCAGCATGCCGGCGTCTTGAACCAGTTTGCGCCCAGTGACTTCGGCGACGATATCGCGAGTCAGATCGTCCTGGGTCGGCCCGATGCCGCCGCTGGTGATGACGATGTCGGCGCGCTCAACCGCCCGCGCAATCACTTCCTTCATTCGCTCAGGATTATCGCCCACCACTGATTTGAAATATAAGTTAACCCCCAACGCAGTGAGCCGCTGCGCCATCCAAGCCGAGTTGGTATCGACGATCTGACCGAGCAGTAATTCCGAACCGATCGCGACAATTTCCGCGTTTGCCATGGCAAGACTTCTCCTTCACTCGAGTAAAATTTATACCCTAGGCGGCGTGGCCGACACAAGATCGCCCTCGCGCACGTCCGCCCTCCAGTGATACTGTAAAATGCGAAAGACGGTCGAACTCGAATGTTCCTCTCGCCAAGGCGCGAAGACGCTAGGGCCGGAAGGATGTCATTTCGACCGAAGGGAGAAATCTCTTAGATCCCTCGCGTTCGCTCGGGATGACGGGCATCCGCCCGTCAACTTCGCGTCGTGGCGCCTTTGCGAGAGATAATCCGGCCTATGGTAAATTCACCGCGCGACAACACCCGATTGCAGTTCACTCTGGAAGCCGAGTCGCCGGATTCCCAGGCGCGCGCGGCAACTTTTCAGACACTACATGGTCCGGTCCAAACGCCAATCTTCATGCCCGTAGGAACCCAGGCGACAGTCAAAGCGCAGACCGTGGAAAGTTTGCAAGCAACCGGCGCGCGCTTGTTATTGGCAAATACCTATCATCTCTTGCTTCGGCCCGGCGCCGCAGTCTTCAAGAAATTCGGCGGCATTCACCGCTTCATGAATTGGCCTGGCCCGGTGCTGACGGACTCCGGCGGCTTTCAGATTTTTTCCCTGCCCCATTCGCGAGCGATGAATGAAGCCGGCGCAAACTTTAAAAGTTACGTCGATGGCAAGAGCTATTTGCTGTCGCCCGAGTCGAGTATTGAAATGCAGCAAGCCATCGGCAGCGATATCATGATGGTGCTAGATCAATGCATCCTGTCCACCGCGGCGTATTCTCAAGCCCAGGCGGCCATGGAGTTGACCCACCGGTGGGCGCGCCGTTCGCTACAGGCGCGCGGCGATGCCCCGGCAGCACTCTTCGGTATCGTACAGGGTGGCGGCCATCCGCAGCTGAGAATAATGAGCGCCGAGTTCCTGCGCGAGCTGCCGTTCGATGGCTTGGCCATCGGTGGTCTCGCGGTGGGCGAGACTCACACTGAGCGTTACGATCTCACCGCACTGGTGACCGAGCAGCTGCCGGTCTATCTGCCGCGTTATCTCATGGGCGTGGGCACGCCCAGCGATCTTCTTGAGGCCGTCCATTGCGGCGTCGACATGTTCGACTGCATTATCCCGACGCAACTGGCGCAACGCGGCGTCGCCTTCACCTCCCACGGCAAACTGCAGTTGCGCCGCACGGTTCACAAACTCGTCGACGAGCCTGTCGACGCCCGTTGCGATTGCCGATGTTGCCGAAATTACTCGCGCGCCTACCTGCACCACCTGATCAAATCGGCTGAAGTGCTCGGTTGGTATCTCTTGGGCATGCACAACCTGGCGTTCTACCATCGCCTGATGAAGGAAATGCGCGAACATATTTTAACCGGCGATTTCGCCGCATACTACCGTGAGAATCGCGCCGAGTTGATGCGCGTCGATGAAGATAATCCGAATCGCCCGCCGAAGAAAAACAAAGTCGTCCAGCCGGCCCGCCTGGGCGATTATCAGCTGCACCGCTCGGTTCATGGTTTTTACAGCATTCGCCAAATCAGCTCCGGCGAAATCATGCACTCGGTGAGCGCGCCGAGTGAAGAAGCCAACCAGCTTTACATCGAGCAGTCGGCTCTCGCCGCGCGCTTAGGCAATAAACGAAGTCACTTCGCGGCCGGGGTATTGTCCCCGGTCTTGACCAAAGCGGATGTTCAACCCCCTTTGGAAACCCCATTTAGCGGTTTCACGCTGGAATCAGCGTGGGCAAAAACAAGTCACGACAACTCCGACGAATTGGTCATCTGGGATGTCGGCCTCGGCGCCGCAAGCAATGCCATGGCGGCGATTCACTGTTTCGAGCGGTGCCACGCGGTGAATAACCGCGCCGGCCTACGCACTCTGCGTCTGCTCAGTTTTGAGCACGATCTCGATGCGCTCACCCTTGCCGTCAAGTATTCCAGCTACTTCCCGCACCTGCACCACAGCGCGCCGTCCAGGATTCTCTCTCAAGGCAGCTGGCAACACCCATCGGAAATGCTGCATTGGCAACTTCTCCAAGGAGACTTTCGCGACTTAATCGAAACCGCAGCGATCCCCGACCTGATTTTTTACGATCCTTTCTCATACAAAACCGACGCGGCACTGTGGACCGGTGAGACCTTCGCGAGAATCTTTGTCCGCTGCCTAGCCAAACCCGCTGAACTCTATACTTACTCGGCAGCCACCGCCGTGCGCGTGGCATTGCTGAGCGCAGGCTTCTTTGTCGCCCAAGGAGTCGGCACCGGACCGAAGAGCGAGACCACAATCGCGTTCAACAGAGCTGAAAGCGCCGTCCAGCATCCATTGGCGCCGCCACTGCTCGATCACAAGTGGCTAGCGCGCTGGCGCCGCAGCAGCGCTAAATTTCCCGCAGCCATCGCCCCTGCGAAGCAAGCGCAATTTGCCGCCATGATCGCAGGCCATCGGCAATTCTTAGACCCAAATTAATTTCGCTACGCCTGCATCGTTTTCCGGCAAAATATTTCACTGTCCGGCGAAACCGCTGTCGCGTATCACAAAGGGCACGTTACTGAATATTTAAACAAACTCTAATGTGGAGACTGCCTGAAACCAGTGGATTAAGATCTATGCCGAGGCGAGCACGACTGGACAGTCGCGGGACATTACACCCTGATCCGCGGAATGGGCGGCGGCCGTATTGCCGATGACCAAGATGATTGACGAGATTTCGTGCCACGGCGGGGGGACCGGAGACCCGGTGAAGCCGGTTTATGCCTGGGCTTTGATGACCACGCGCACATACTGCTGAACAGTGGGAGGCTGCGCAGAATTAAGGCATGTTGTCGAAGATATTGAAAAGAGGCTTATCCAGCTAGTCAACGACGTCTCCTCATGCATTCGTCTCCCTCAATGCGATAGAGCCTCGCCGAGGTAGCGCGCCAAGCGGGGATATCGACTTCTGGGGTTTCGTACTCAGTAGAATACATCTTTCTTTCCCTGTGAAGTGCGAGATTATGCGACCCCTAAAGACTTAATCAGCTGCAGAAAGTATTTAGTTTCAAGGGCGAGCAATCTTGCCGCGCCCGCGCGATTGCCGTTCGTCTTGCGCAGCGCTTTGACGACGATTTCTTTCCGCGCGGCATTTACGGCGTCGCGATAGGTGAGATTCTCTGATAATGTCAGCAGAGCTTCGCCCGTCAATCGAGACGGGAGGTCGGTCGCCTCGACCAGCGGCCCTGTACCGAGAACGATGGCGTGCTCGATCGCGTTCGCTAACTCCCGGACATTGCCTGGCCAGCCATAAGCTAACATCGCGCGAGTGAGCATCGTCGCTAATTCCAATCACACTGTTCCGCGCCGTACGTGAGAATTTGCGTAGGAAAAACTCAGCTAGAGTCGGTATGTCCTCTAAACGCTCTCTTAATGGCGGCGGAATGATAGGCACGACATTAAGCCGGTGATAAAGATCATCGCGAAACGCGCCGGTTTTTACTGCCGCGCCAATATCTCGATTGGTCGCGGCGATCACTCTAACGTCGACCGAGATCGGAGTTGTTCCACCAATCCTTTCGAATTCCCGTTCCTGAAGGAACCGCAGGAGCTTTGCCTGCATCTCACGCGAGATATCGCCGATCTCGTCGAAAAAAATCGTGCCGCCGTTGGCCAGTTCGATCTTTCCTTTTTTCAACTTGTGCGCGCCGGTGAATGCGCCCTGTTCATGGCCGAACAGCTCACTTTCCAACAGCTCTTTCGATAGGCCTACGGAATTTATAGCGATAAAAGGACGATTGGCGCGATCGCTGTGATTGTGGATGATATCGCGCGAACAGCTCTTTTCCCGTGCCGCTTTCCCCCAAAAGCAATACCGTAGCGTTGCTCGAAGCCGCCTTTTTTGCTACATCGCACCGCGACCTTCATTTTCTCACTTTCGCCTACTATCAAATGGTATCGGTCGCGCATCTCTTCCGAGAGTACTTCGACTTCGCGCTTGAGCGTTTGTCGCTCGATGGCCTTACGTGCTACCAGTTCTATGTGATCGGGATCGAAAGGCCGAGTAATGAAATCATATGCCCCTGCCTTCATAACCTCGACGGCGCGTTCGACCGAACCATATGCGGTTATTAGAATCACGGGCGTATCGTTACCTCGTTTGCGCAAATCTTGAAGGACTTCGAGGCCGCTCATGTCCGGCATCATGTAGTCAAGAATTACGAGATCCGGCAGAGATGGATTCGATTCTCGTCAGCGCTTCCTTACCGCATTCTGCAGTCTCGACGACGAATCCCATATGTGTAAGTTCTCGGGCGAGGATGTTTCGATTCGATGGCTCGTCGTCAGCAACGAGAATTTTATCACTCATCATTTAGCTCGAAATATTCTCTTGCCGTTTTACTGGTAAGACAACGGTAAATAGTGACCCCTTACCTACTTCACTTTCAGCGGTCACAGATCCGCCCAAAAGATCTACAAGCCTTTTCACAATAGCGAGCCCTAGCCCGGTGCCATGATATTTTCCGTTGTTTCCCAGTCGCCCGCGGTCAAATTCCTCGAAGATCCCATTTATGTCGCACTTTGTATGCCAATCCCCGTGTCAGCGACAGCAAACTTGAAATGTCCGTTCTCTTGACATGCCGAAATTCTTATTTCCCCACGATCAGTAAACTTCACCGCGTTGTCCAACAAATTGAGTATGATCTGCATTAGCTTTTCACGATCCGTATAAAGGGGCATGGTCGTGTTTCGAACGTCACAAACCAAACGAACCGCGTCCTTGTTCAACATCGGGTCGATAGTCGCTGCGGCGCCTTGAACCAACTCATCGAACCGCACTGCTTCATATTGAATCTCCATTTTTCCTGCCTCGATCTTGGCGAAATCCAAAAGGCTGTCGATAAGCGCCAAAAGGCGCTTGGCGTTGCACAGCAGATCATCGAGACTCTCCCGTTGCAATGAGGAAATCTGTCCCTCGGTTTCCCGCCGTAGCAAACGTGCATAGCCAATTATCGAGCTCAGGGGTGTGCGTAGTTGATGATTAACGTTGGCGAGAAACCGTGATTTATGCTCGCCGGCTTCGGCAAGTTTTTCATTGACGACTGTCAATTCTTTTGTGCGCTCTGCGACCTTGCGTTCCAAGCCTGAGTAAAGCTCATTCAACGAGCGCGCCATTTCGTTGAAACTTGTGGCCAATTGACCCACCTCGTCGCGGGAGTCGACCGCGATCGGTTGGTTTAACATGCCTTGACTCATTCTTCTTGCTTGCTCCGTCAACCGGTTAATTGGACGGGTGATTCGAACAGAAAACACATAAATTGCTAGAGTACTCAAGCTAAGAAATGCGGCAACAGACCAGCCACGCCACTTAAGAAATGAGGTCATGTGCTCATCAACGCGATTCATGGATAAACCTAGTCGCACAGCGCCAATTATTTTCTGTCGTTCTTGCCCGCGAGCCGAAGGGCTCGGTTGGACAGATTCGATTTGCAGCTCATGCGGAAGGTTCGATTGGGATGATACGATAGGTGCAGTGTATTCGACGTAGTTCGTGTTACCACCACTAATGCCGTTCATCCAGGATTCACCTCGGTTTATTAGTCTCTCCTTTTGTTTGGTTTCCATGGTTGGGGTAAGCTGCCTTAAATCGACACTCTGTCCAGCCGCATGAATCAAGGGCGACCATTTCTCCCCGTATATCCAGACATAGGCAAAATCAGCCGCACCGGTAACACTCTGTAACGCCGCTGCTAAAAGCCATTTATCTTCCGTAAGGACCGCAAGGCGACTGCTGTACGCTAGGTTTTCAGCCATCGATTTTGCACGTTTCTTGATTTCGTCTTCTGCTAAATGCTTTTGTTGATAAAGGTCAACGAAGCCGATGAGCACAAGGAGAATAAAAAAGATAGGAATGAGTGACCAAAACACTCGCGCTCGAAAGGCATGAAGCTGGAACATCTCCTATATCCAAAAAGTTGGCTGCGTCACGGGATTTCTTTTCCCATGGTTCCACCGTTTCCATACGCTGTTAATTCAAGGTCGAATTGCTGTGTATTATTTCCAAAGATTTCCGCTCTCAGTTTCACCACACTCTGACTTTCCGGACTGTAGAAGTACGTGAGCTCTGCTCGATCCGGCACGTATTCGATTCTCCAAATCTCAATAGCTTCAAATTTCCCAGCCTGCGTCTCTATAAGATGGGAAGGTTTTCCAACAACCTCGGCGTGAGCCTGAACTATCCCGGAAGAACGCTGGTCATGAACAATGAAAGTTCCGTTCCTCTGCGTGTAACGAAATGACCATTTCTTGCCTGGTATGAGTGGAAAATTCAGCCAGTTTCTCGCCGGGTCGGTCACATGCACAGATGCAAAAGGGAGAAAAAATGGAGTGCCCGCTTTATCGACACCGGTCAGGAAACTGGGATCGGTGCTTTCAAATTTGCCCTCCTTAAACATTACCCGATGAACTTCGGTTTTGGTTGCACTGTTACCGTCATTAATTTTGATCCGAAAAACCCACCAATCACCGTCCCGGTAGACAGGCGCCTTAACTACGTTATCTGCCCGCCTAACGATAGTGTCTGGAACTTCGACATCCAATTTGCGCGCTGTCTTAAAATTCACAGTGAGTTTAAGCGTTCGCGGTGCGATATTAGACGGCAGCGTGGACTCGCTATTATCAATGAGCTTATTGACTGCTTCACCTGCCATCCGTCCCATGTCCTTGGCGCTGCGGTAGGAGAGCGAAAGAAGAGCACCCATATCGGTCTGACGCTCGGATAAACCTAAAACCGGAACCTTTCTTGCGAAGGAGAATAGAAATATCCGTTGAAGAATTTCGTCCGTCAAGAATAGCTCATTGGGCCAGAGCCACAGGATATCCATTTCGTTTTCCAGAGATTTAAGTGCTCCACCAATTTCGCTGGCTGAGCGAATGTCTCTGGTGACAAGCTGAAGTCCTTCCTTTTGGAATGCCGAACGCGCCTGCGACAATACCGGGCCACTTATCGATGGATCTACCATTGTCCCTATACGGCGATATTTCGGATTCAGCTCTCGTAAAAGCGATATCACGTGAGCGACTGAAGGGTTCATGCTGACCCCGATAACCTTCTTAGCCGGATTGGGTAAGGCACTGAAAGGGTTGAACACCATTGCATGAACAATAGGAATATTGATTATCTCTGCCGCCGCGGCTTGGAGTGCTGAGGTTCCGATGGCAAAAATGATGTCTGGCTCGATCACCGTACGGAGTTTCTTGAGCTGATCTCGCCACCCGTCGGGGTGATTCCTCAGAGTCTGAACATTCACAGTTTGGTGTCGCACAACCTCCCTGAATCCCTCTAGTACCTCTAGATAAACTTTCGCATCCGAACTCATTAAGACGGCCACATCTCCACCGCGAACCGGCGCCACGCCCGAAAGTAGGAGAATGAGGATAAAATATATGTAAAGAAGAATCCGCATTCTGAAATAGGCGGAAAATGTTGATCTGCTACTTGTCATTCACCAGCTATGAATGCGATTAAAGCAGCTACCGATAGTAACTCCACCTAACCGTCCGTCCCCTATAGCACAAAATCGATTCTGTGAGCACCAACTCGACGAGTCCCTCCTGTTGGGCACCGATTGCAAGCCCTGACGCGGTGCGTGGTATAATCGATGAGGCGCAAAACTAATACCAAATCAGGCGTTACCAGATAACACACCGAAATTCCTGAAGAACTGGCGATCAAGACGCCATCGTAGGAGCGGACGGCGTAATAACGGTGGGATTTTACACACCCTTGGTCTCAAAAAGACCACCACTCCGACGACCTCTTTGTCTCATCTTCAATTATCTCAAACATTTACCAGTGTCGTCTATTGGTACCGGAATTGCGGAGCGTTGTTTGACTTGAAGTGATTATCATATGCAGAGTCAGTTACGATTGTTTTCGTATTTGTTCGTTGACCATTTTTAAATTTGAGTCATTTCCAACTTAAAAAACTCGGAGAAATTAGCGATGCAACCGCAAGGTCTCGACCTCGTATCGATCATTAATCAAGGGGCCATCGCCACCTATCCGCTGATCTTGCTGTCGATCATCAGCGTCGCCGTTGTGTTCGAGCGGCTGTGGTCGCTACGTAACCTGAGCGCAATGACTCTGCGGATCGCCGATTCCCTGCAAGAACCGCTCAAGAAGGGTCACCGCGACCTTGCCGTGACGATCTGCCAGCAAAACTCGAACTCTTCCGCCGGCCGGATTTTTTTAAATATCTTGAATCACGAAAATATTTCCCGGCCCGACCTGGCCAACGGCATCGCCACAGAGGCGATGTTCGAGGAAAATCAGAAGCTCAGAAAACATCTATGGATTCTCGGTACCGTCGCCAGCAGCGCACCGTTTATTGGCTTGTTAGGCACGGTTATCGGCATTATTCGTTCCTTCGAGAGTATGGCGATAGCCGGCACCGGCGGCTTTGCTGTGGTCGCGCGGGTATTTCTGAAGCCTTGGTCGCCACTGCATTAGGACTCGCGGTCGCCATCATCGCGGTAATATTTTACAACTATTTTCAGACACGTATCGGCAGTTTGAATGCGCTTTTTCGCATCCAAGTCGGCAAAGTTCTTCAGCACGCCAGCCTTTAAAGGATTGCTATGGCCATGACATCTCTCGGCGGCGGCGATGACAACGGCGATATCGTTGCCGAGATCAATATCACCCCGCTCACCGATATCTTTCTCGTCCTGCTGATCATTTTCATGATCACAGTTCGGCGATGATTGAGTCGGCGGTAAAGTGAATTACCAAGGCAGTGGCGACCAAACCGAAAGCCGCGGCACCACGTGACCTGACACCAAAGAAGGAAATCTTTGTCAATCAAAGAAAAGTGAGTGAGGAAAGCTTAGAAAAGGCCTTCAAGAGGCGCTTAACAATAATGCAACAAGACTGTCATTCTACGCGGCGATAAAGATGTGTTACTTGGCGAGACCGTGAAAGTGATGTCGATCATCAAGCGCGCCGGCGCCACCGAAATCGCTATCGCTGCCGAGGCCGAACGAAAAGCGCGATAGCAAGGGCTTTGCAAGAATTATCTAGTTACAAACTCACATGGCTTTAGTCTGAGATCGCGCTCGCTTTTTTAGCATAGCGCACTCCAGAACGCTCTCGCCTCTCGATCATTGTTCATGGGCTGGTGCTGTGGTCGGTTTGGTTAATCCACCGTACAACCTAGTTCGCTAATTAGGCTGACGTTCAGGTAAGTGAGCATCGGACGCGCCACGGGCAATGACACGGCAAAAGCATCGGGCGGCAATCTGCAATTGCTCGTCTAGGGCACGCGCTGGCACTGCGCCGCGGCTCCGGTTCGCGGCTCAAACACTCGCTCGAGTGAAGCTACTAGCCCGGCGAAGAAGCCAACGGCGGCACATTAGCGGATGGGGAAACACGGAAACAGATTCGGCGGTCTCCCGTGGCGTGGGTTCAGGCGGCCAGGGTTAGACAGCCGGGCAACGGGGGCCAAGCAACTGGCGGGGGATCGGGTAGGGTCAGAGCGACGGTAGGTCGGTGCGGCGCTGACAGCTTCACGCACGCGGTTATCCCGCCCATTGTCATTCCCCCATCCATCAGTGGCTCAGCGGCATCCCACGAAGGCGCGATTTATTTCGAAGTCGATGTCTACGTTCTGTTCGCGCCGGGCGCGACGATGGGCGTCACGATTCCTGGTAATGAGATTTGCCAGGAGGGGAATCGCATTCGAACCATCATACCTTCGAATCTGTCGAGAAAGAAACCGACATCTCGAAATGCCAGATTCTGACTACGGCGAAGACCGCCGAGAGGAATGTATAGCGGGAGCGCATTCTATGGTTAGATCGAGTTATTACCTTTCCTCACCGATAAATTATAGCGTAAATTCCTGCTTGGTCTATGACCGCTCCAGCTGCGAGTGGCGCGATGAGGGCGATGGCCGCGACCAGCAGGTTTGCAAGGCAATCAGCCCCTACGAGGGGATCTGGGCCGCTGACACCCAGTTCCATCTGCGCTGTGCCAAGTGGGAGAGCCAGGCCTACACGCACCCGTTGCGATACAGGTTCGCTTCCTCCGCGATGTTGAATATCAAGAGCGCGCATTCTCAGACGCGTGCTACTTCGAGAATCTCGCTCCATCTTGCCCTGACAATAAATCTAATCGGCTTGAATTGATATTTTAACGGGACGTCTTCTACGTGGACGTTGTTGGCTAGCTGGACAACCTCGAATGGAGGAGGGCTTAGATCATCGGAGGCGATGAGCGTACCACGGTAAGCGAGATTAGATAGTTCCCCGAACCCTCCACCACCTGATGACGGCGGCTTCGAAGGCGGAAAATCGTCGATGACGGCGGGATCGAAAGCCATCGAAATTTTTCGACCTGGTTTAATTTAGCTGAGCCCGAATCGTTTACCGGCAAAAGATTTCACCGTCCAGCGAGCGCGGAATTCAAAAAGGCGCCAGGGTGACAGGGCGCTGAGTTGGCGGTAGGTTGCAGTACCACGCAAGCTGTAATCGCACTACGCCGCAGGAGCAGGCAGAAGCAGAGACCGACAGCGCACGAAGCCAGCGCAACCGGAGGAAAACGGCAGAAGCGCGCGGCCGGAGGCGGCCGGAGAGGGGAACGACGCCGCGAAAAGGAAGCAGCCGCCAGGGAGGACACATACGAAAAAACGCCAGCCGCGCGCACAAGCCGACGGCAAGTGAAGGTACACCGTACACGCCGCAGAAAACCGCGCGGCCAAGCCGCGGCAAACCCCCCCCCCCCCCCCCCCCCCCCCCCCCCCCCCCCCCCCCCCCCCCCCCCCCCCCCCGCCCAGACCTCGCGCCAACCAACAGTTCCCGGCCCACGGGTAGATCGGTGTGGTTCGACCAGACCTGGCGGCGGCGAGACGAAAAAAAAAAAAAAAAAAAAAAAAAAAAAAAAAAAAAAAAAAAAAAAAAAAAAAAAAAAAAAAAAAAAAAAAAAAAAAAAAAAAAAAAAAAAAAAAAAAAAAAAAAAAAAAAAAAAAAAAAAAAAAAAAAAAAAAAAAAAAAAAAAAAAAAAAAAAAAAAAAAAAAAAAAAAAAAAAAAAAAAAAAAAAAAAAAAAAAAAAAAAAAAAAAAAAAAAAAAAAAAAAAAAAAAAAAAAAAAAAAAAAAAAAAAAAAAAAAAAAAAAAAAAAAAAAAAAACTAGTCCGACGCGAAATCACCTCCCGCTTCTGACAAGCTCACGCCCAGGTACCACGCCCCAATGGTAAAAAAAAAAAAAAAAAAAAAAAAAAAAAAAAAAAAAAAAAAAAAAAAAAAAGATTCGACGAAAATATCTCGACGCCTAAGAATCAAGAGCCAATCTTGGCGGCTGCCCTTGAGCTTGTCCGTTCACCTCTTCTTTGCCAGAATGGCGCATGATCATCTTGCTATCCAATGATGACGGCATCCAATCCGAGGGACTCACCGCTCTGGAAGAGAGCCTCGCTCACCTCGGCGAACTTTACACGGTGGCGCCGGATCGGGCGCAGAGTTCCACGAGCCACTCGTTGACTCTTCATCGACCGCTGCGCGTCCACGAGCTCGGGCCGCGGCGCATGTCGGTCAATGGCACACCGGTGGATTGTGTCAAACTCGCTCTCACCGGTCTGCTGCCGGCAAAACCCGACCTGGTCGTCTCCGGCATCAACAAAGGACCCAATCTCGGCGACGATATAATATATTCGGGCACGGTGTCCGCAGCGATCGAGGGCACGCTTCTTGGCATTCCCGCCATCGCCGTATCCCTGGCCACCTTCGACAATTTCGATTTTCGCGCCGCGGCGGAGTTCACCGCGAGGTTGATCGAACGTATCCAACAGCCCGGCATTCCGGCGGGCACCCTGCTCAACGTCAACGTGCCGCATTTACCCAGGGAACAACTCAAGGGCTGGAAATTTACCCGCATGGGCAAGCGTCACTACAGCGAAACCATCGTCGAGCGGATTGATCCGCGCGGCGGCAAATACTATTGGATCGGCGGTGACGATATGGGCTTCGCACATGACGACGGCACCGATTGTGTCGCCGTGCACGAAGGGTATGTCTCGGTCACCCCACTGCAATGCGATATGACCGATCACCGACTGCTCAACGAGACGCCGGTGGCACCGTTTCCGTGGCCATGAATCGAGCCACGCTATGGGACGAGCCACCCACTCCGTCTGTGAAGCGTGAAATCGCGCTTCGTCGGCCGGCCGTCGCCAAAAATCTACTTGCATTAACCGATCTGCATGCTAGACAACTACAACGCCAATTTCCCAGAGGACATCATGAAAAAAATGATCTGGTTATCGGCAGTCGTCATGCTTTTTGGCGCGTTCGTCAGGGCGCCCCTCTTCGGCCAATCAACGCCCTACTTCCAAGGCAAGACCATTCTACTGGTACAGGGCCGCGAACCCGGCGGCACCGGCGCACTGCGCGCCCAGGCCGCGATACCGTTTCTAAAGAAATATCTTCCCGGCGAGCCGATCATCGTCACCCAATTCATGCCGGGCGGCGGCGGCCGTAAGGCGTCTAATTTTGTCGCGCGCAATGCCAAACCCGATGGGTTGACCTTGGGCAACGTCGGTTCCGGTCTCATTGCCAACGCCGTGCTCGGGTCAACCGGTGTCGAATACGATATCGATAAACTGATTTATCTCGGCGCCGCCAACAGCACGGCGCAATATGTTTTCGGCTCGGTGGCGCGGCTGGGGCTCGATAGCTTGGATAAACTCCGCGCCCATCCCGGTCTGCGCGTCGGCGCGCAAACCGTCGGCCACGACATTTATATAAACGGGCGGCTCTTCAGCTGGATCCTCGGACTCAAAGATCCGAAATTTATCACCGGCTATTCGGGACCCGAGCTCGACCTGGCCATGGACCGCGGCGAACTCGATGCCCGCGCCAACATCCCTGACACGATTTTGCAGCGCAACGCCGAGCAGATCGAGAAACGTTACCTCAATTTTCATGCGATCATTCAGATTCCCAAGGACGATCGCCATCCTCACGTTCTGTTCAACAAACTGCCCGAGTTGGAAAGCTTCGCTAAAACCGAGCGTGAGCGTAAGATCATGACCATGTTTCGGACCTTTCGCCTGGTCGGTTCGCCCTACATTCTGCCACCAGGGACGCCTGCCGAGGTGGTGGCCCACTGGCGCGAGGCGATGCGCAAAACTTTCCGCGATCCGGCGTTCTTGAAGGAGTTCAAACGGCTCTCAGCCGACGACGCCACGCCGCTGCTGCCGGAAGCTCAGGAGAAAGCGATCAAGGATATTCCGCGCGACGCCGATGTCATCGCGCTGTTCAACAAGATCGCCGGCAACGATCCCCTGCCGCAGCGTTAGGCGCGCGAATCGCTGACCATGCTACCACCGACGGCGTCGCCGAAAGGGCAGCCTGCCGCCCGGCTGTACGCTGAAGTTAACGCCGATAAAATATGCCAAGCGCATTTGGCTTGGCGTTTTTGCTGATTGTCGCGCGTAACTTTGATTCAGCAAATCCACTCTGATTCGCCGCCTCGCGCGCACTTGGGTTTACTTAATTTGGCATTGACTAATTGGCAGACTGGAGCGGCTGGGCATTCAAATGATGTCGCTGAACACTGCGCGTCGGCAAGACGTAATTACTCGAGGGGAATCAAGCGTCAGACCCTATGGGTTAGGCTGAATTACGAGAAGTGAAGGTTGGTTTCTTCCGCTAACCATTCGATCGCCCGGCTTGACTCGCAGAAAGCCGCGACGTCAACTCCCAATTGCGACACCGGCAATGTGAGTTGGCGCAATCCATGGTATTGCTCCGGATGCGGCGTTGTCACCATGGCGAGTTTCAACTTGCCAGCGGCAGTCCAGGGAAAGATGCTTAGCTCGGCCTTCAATTCGACAAGATCTTCGAGTCCGAGGTCGCAGGTAATGTCCTGGAAATCGAGCAATACTTTGCAATCGCTGAGGGGCTCAGTGATTTCGACAATCGCCTGCATGAGCCGCAGGAATGCTTGCCGATCCACAAGCCCGCGGACGACGATGTTTAGACAATTCCCATTATCTTGCCGGCAAAACACATTGACTTGATAATTCATGCATAGTTTTTAAATCCTCGAGGGCTGATTGTCTTGACTTTCGATGACACTCGATTGACAGCTGGGGCGGGATCAGGCAAAGCAAAGACCGTGGCTAAACTTCATGCGCCCCGACCGTTGATTTCCAGCAGTGTGACCACCGGACTGTTCGATGCCATCGCCGCCGCGGTAGCAATCCTGATCAATTTCGTCAATCGATTGCGCTCGACTTCACCGCGTTGTCGGATGCCGAGGGGTTTGTTGCTTGTGTCGATTTTGCTCGTTTACTGGAAGAAGTCGCGCAAGCGACCGGCGACGTCTGCTTCGGGCTCCATTTCGGCGCGCGCAGCAATCCCAAGAACATCGGTCCGCTGGTCTATGTGGTGCTCAACTCGCCGACCATTGCGGCGGCTTGCGAAACCGCGGCGCGTTATCTCCATGTGCATAATCAGGCTTTAAAATTGTCCCTAAATATCGATGGTCATCTCGCGCATTTCGCTGATTCTTATTCCCACATCGGTATCGAACAGCCGCGCCAGTTTAGTGAATTTACCATGGCAGGCACGCTGAACGCTTTTAGAATGATGACGGGGATTCAATGGGTGCTGAGGGAAATCCGATTTGCCCACGATGCGCCGGAGTCGAACGCGGAGCATCTTCGAGTTTTCGGCGCGCCGGTGATTTTTCGCTGCGCCAGCAATGCGCTGGTCATCGAACGCGAATTTCTCGATCGAACGGTTCCGTCTGCGGATCATCGCTTATACGGAATATTGACCCGCTATCTCGGTGAGGTGCTTAATAGAATGCCGACCGAGAACGGCGTCATTGCCGAGATCCGAAAGGCGGTCGGCGAATCACTGAAGAACGGCACGCCAAAGCTCGCCTGCGTGGCAAAATCAATGGCGCTGAGCCCGCGCACCTTACAGCGACGGTTGGAAAGACATGGCCTCGACTTCAAAAAGTTAGTAGACGATACGCGCCATCAGTTTGCGCTGGAATACTTAAGCGACCGGGAAAACACACTGACACAAATTGCTTTCCTGTTGGGCTATTCGGAAGTGAGCGCGTTTAACCGGGCGTTTAAACGCTGGACAGGCTCCACACCATCGGACTACCGCCGTAAGCAAGCCAGCTGGACCGAACCATCATCAGTCAAGCAAGAAACAAGCAAACCTCAGGTGCAGTAATCCAGCCAGCAACATGGCTGCGACGCTTCTCGGCTTTGAAATTACTGCTCCAGCCAGGTGCGCCAGAGGCCGCCTTTGGCGTGAGAGTATTCTTGTCCCGGGCCGCGCTCCCAGTTTTTCACTTTGTCGCGCCAGACAAAGTATCGGTCGTTGGCCCAGCCGATCACGTAATAGGGCACGTCATCGATAAAATATTTTTGCGCCGCTTTCTTCCAGATCGTCAGGCGCTTGGCCCGGTTGGGCTCCTCGACGTACTCGCGCATCAATTTTTCCAACTCGCGCGTGCAGTATCTGGCGGCGTTGCTGACCCCCGGCTTGCCGTCGAAACAGGCAATGTACTGCTCATTGGCGACGAGGGGCTCGCCGACACCGCCGCCGCCGTACACGGAAACATGAAGCTCGCCCGCGAGCGTTTTCTGGATGAGCTCGGCTCCAGCTAGGTTCTGGATCGCGAATTTGATGCCAGCTTCGGACGCTTGGCGGACGATGGCCTCGGCCCAGGGGTCGTCTTGACCCGGGGTCGATCCAATGGTGATCGGCGTGCCTGAGTAGCCGGCTTCTTTGAGCAGCCGCTTTGCCTCAGCAATATTCCGCTTCCACTTGAAACCGATAGTCGTCTCCCAGTCGGTGCCTGGCAGGCCCCAGGTCAGCACCGGGATGCCGAAACCGAACGTCGTCTCCTTCAGGATCGCCTCCTTGTCCAAGGACAGGGCGATCGCTTGGCGCACCCGGGGATCCGACGTCGGGGCTAGCTGGGTGTTGAAAACCAATTGTTTGATGCCGGCGATACCGATGGATTTGAATTGCATGCCCTTGAGCTTACCGCTTTTGATGCGCTGAACGAAGGTTGGACCCAAGCGCTCAGTTATGTCGAGGTCTCCGGCCTGGATGGCTGCGGCTCGGGAAGTGGCTTCGATGATGACGCGGAACCGGACGCCGTCAAGGTATGGGGCGCCGCCCCAGTAGTCGTCATTACGGGCAACTTCAAATTCCTGCCCCGGGATCCACGCCTTGAACTTGAAGGGACCGGTGCCAGGCGGCGGGGTACCGCCGGTCATCTTTTGCTGGCCAGGTGCCATCGACTTGGCAGTGACGATGTGCAAGGCAGAGGAGTCGGAAAGAGTCTCAGGCAGCAAGCCGCGCGGGCCGGGCAGTGGGAATTTCACGGTGTAATTGTCCAAGGCAACGACTTCACGGATATTGCTCGATAACTGCCCCTGGCCATTTGCGCCGTTGGCGGGGTTCATGCTGTGTTTGACCGACCAGACAACGTCATTGGCGGTTAGCTCCTTACCATCATGGAACTTTACGCCCCGGCGAAGCTTGAAGATCCACTCGCTCGAATTGGCATTGGGCGTCCAGCTTTCCGCGAGCCAGGGGTGAATGTCACCCTTCGGGTCGTTCATGACCAGAGGTTCATAGAGATTGTCTTTCACGTATTGGGTAATCGAGGTGTAGGCAACGAAAGGGATGGGAGTGCCGATGTCTTTTATGATGCCAAACTTGAGCGTTCCACCAATGCGAGGTTTACCGGGCGCCGGGGACGGAATTGAGGCGGCGACCGCATGGCGCAGGGCAAGGCCGCGGGTATCATCAAAAGCTGCTTCGAGGCTTAACGACAAAAACACCGCGACAACCAATAACCCGCGCGCGACATCATTCCTGGTCCGGTGTTTCATGGTGCAGCTCTCTTATGCTTTTTTAATTAGGCGGCGAGCATTCGGCTTGGCGCCGACACGGTTGGCGATTCACACGGCGCAACACGCAGCAGTCATTTAGATTCGCTCTGGCAAAGCTGCGGATACCTAGCATCTGTCTCGAAAGAGGTGTCAAGCTAATTTTACCGGTCGGAGCGACTACGCATCGTTGACGATAAGCGCTGATGGATAACAGTATGAGACAGAGCAACGATCTTCGCACTATCGCGGTTTATCCGAGCCACGCAGACCAAGCGTGACGTTGGAATACGCTATCGGAGTCCTTCGACTGGACTCAGGACGAACCGAGAGATTTTAAATAGCGTTAGAGAATTTCCGTCATGCTGAGTCTGTCGAAGCATGAGGCTCGCGCAGCGTTCCGGATTTTTTTCACCGACCGCTGGAAAAATCGGACAGGTAGTTGCGCCGACGCAGTGGGCAGCGAAAGATCTCTTTCATAAACACAGACAGGAATAAAAAGAATAAAACGCCGCGTATGTTATGGCGCTTGTCATACTTTGGCATTTTGTTATACATCGGCAGGTGATTCAGAGCGGCTGATTTTTTGCGGCAACGAACCATCCCGCAAGGGTTGACAGGCGAAAGCGTTAGCTTCTGTCGCCGCAGCGGTTTCAAGTGGTATTGGTTAGGAGGATTTGGCGATGCTCATACGGTACATCGCCATGCGTTTCGTGCAATTGGTGCCGATGGTTTTGGTCGTCACCATGGTGGTTTTTTTTGTCATGATGATTGTGCCAGGGGACCCGGTCATGGTGATGCTGGGCGCGGTGGATGGGGCGCAAGTTTCCCGCGAGGTTTATGACGCGATGCGCGTGCGGTTCGGATTGGACCAACCGCTCATCGTCCAATATCTCAACTGGCTTTGGCATATGCTTCAGGGCGACCTGGGCAGTTCGATTACCCACCGGACTGCAGCCTTGGAAGTCATTCTTCAGCGCTTGGTCCCGACCCTATACTTGATGGTTGGCGGCTTGGTAATGGCGGTGATTATCGCCGTGCCCGCGGGCGTGCTGGCGGCGATTCACAACAACACCAAATGGGACCACTTGGCTACGGGTTTTGTTGTCGTCGGTATCTCGGTGCCGACCTTTTGGTTGGCTCTGGTGGCGGTGTTGATTTTCGCGGTGAATCTCGGCTGGCTTCCAGCGATTGGCTATACCCGCCCGCAAGAAGACTTTGTGGATTTCTTAAGACATATCGCTTTACCGATGAGCGTCGTGGCGTTGAATATCGCCGCCACGGTTTTACGATTTCAGCGCCAGGATTTTCTCGATCAAATGAATCAGGATTATGTTCGCACCGCTCGGGCGAAGGGACTGAGCGAGAGGCTGGTCCAGTGGAAACATGTGCTGCGCAATTCGCTCATCACAACATTGACTGTGGTCGGCCTGCAGATGGCCTACCTCAGCGGACTGATCACGATCGTAGAGACGGTTTTCAACTACCCAGGCATTGGCTATCTGCTGTTAAATTCCATACACACCCGGGACTTTATCGTCGTCCAGGGTGTGGTCCTGTTCATGGTTTTCCTGGTCATCGCCGTCAACCTGATCGTCGATATTCTTTACGCGGTGCTGGACCCCAGGGTCCAGCTACACCAATGAAGGATGAATTTGTCATGGAGGCTCGATCCATCGATGAATCTCCAATCATTGGAACTTCCGATTCACCCGTCAATAAGCGTCACACGCACCATCATCGCGTTCGCTCTCAGCGACCGGCGTTTCATGGTCGGCGGGCTTTTGCTCATCCTCTACATTCTTATCGCCCTTATTGGACCGAGTATTTCTCCCCACGATTTAAATGCGCCCGATCTTGAAGTGCGGATGGGGCCGCCGAGGGCAACCCACTGGCTGGGGACGGACCGCATCGGCAGGGACGTCCTGACCCGTATCATTGCCGGGTCCCAGGTGAGCTTGGAGGTGGCGGCGGGAGCAGTCATCTTGGCGCTTTTCTTGGGCGCGCCGCTGGGTGCGTTGGGCAGCTATTTCGGCGGGGCGCTGGATGCGTTGGTTCAACGAGTGATGGAGGGCATCATGGCTTTCCCCTCTCTGGTGCTGGCAATGGCATTGGTGGCGTTGGCCGGACCTAGCGTCATCATGCTGTGGTGCGCCATCGCTTTTAGCTCCATTCCCCGCTACGCGCGCCTGGTCAGAAGCGGCGTGCTAACGCAGAAGGAGCGGGAATATGTCGACGCGGCTCAGGCCATGGGACAAACTCCCATGCGAATCTTGCTCAAACAGATTCTGCCGAACATCATGGCGCCCATCGCGGTACAATTGACGCTCGACCTGGCTCGGGCCATCAGTGTGGAAGCGGCCCTCAGCTATCTCGGCCTTGGACTGTCCGTGCCCTATATTAGTTGGGGCACGATGATCAGGGACGCCCAGGACTTTTTAGAGGTGGCGCCATGGCTGGCAATATTCCCCGGACTGGCTTTGGCGGGGTTCATCCTGGCATTCACCTTGGTCGGCGACGCCTTGCGCGACCGCATGGACCCACGCATGCGCAGAAGCTTGAGCCGACGGATGGTCTAGGCATAACGATACATTTGGCAGCAACGTTCATTGGCAAGAATTTTCGACTGAGGAGGGACCATGGCCATCGAGGCAATCGATCACTGGGTACTGGTAGTCAAGGATTTGGAAGCGACCTTCGCTTTCTACCGAAAGCTCGGTCTGGAGGCGGGTTGGCAAGAGCGTCCCGGCGGGCGGGGAACCCGACCGATCATCCGCATCAGCGAGACGCAAAAGCTAAACCTTTACGTCGTCGATCGCTATGAGATCGAGAGTCCGACCCACGCGCCGGGCTACGCAATGGGATCGGCAGACTTCTGCTTAAAGTGGAAAGGAACGGTGCAAGAGGCCCAGGACTTTCTCAAGCAGGCTGGAGTCCCGGTGCTTCAGGAGCCGGCCGCCCGCTCAGGCGCCCTCGGTCCAGGGACCAGTCTGTACGTACGCGATCCCGATAACAACTTGATCGAGCTGATAACCTACGGCGATCCCAAGTACCAATAGTTCAACAACTCAATTGTATCCGCTGGCGCTAAGCGCCAGGCTTCGCCGTCTCAGGCTGCGGGCCAACGGTAATAGGGCCTGGCTGATACAGCGGCTGCTTGATTTGCGACTTATCGACATCGAGCTTGTAAAGCCCGATGGCATTGTCCATCAAGATCATCTTGCGGTCATCCACCGATACCACATCCTGAAGCGAGTGAGTCCGGCACCAGACCGACTTGGGCCAGGTGGTAGTGCCGTGGGGGTAATCGGTGGAATACATGATCTTGTCGACACCGATCTCGTCACGGCTTCTGATGCCGTGGCGCTCATGCCAAAAGGTGCTCCACATGTTGGACCTGAAAGTCTCGCTCGGTTTCTTGGTGAGCGTGGTGTTTTTGGCGACCCTGCGCTCGTCAAACTCATGGTCCAGTTCTTCCAACAGGTACGGCAGCCAACCCACGCCGCTCTCGACACTGATCGTCTTGAGCTTGGGAAATTTTTCAAACACGCCCGAGTAGAGAATATTGGAGACGATCTCCATGTGGCTAACAAAGGTCATGGAAACCTGCAGAGCGGTCCTCGCGCCTCCCTGCAAGGACTCCCAGGCCGGCAAGGCTGGCAAGGCGGTCGAGTGCAAGCACAGGGGCACATCCAAGTCGCAGCACGCCTGGAAGACCGGGTACCAATAGGGATCGTTGAAGTATTTGAGCCCGAGAACGTGCGGGGCGCCGTGCCAGGCCAACGCTTTGTGGCCGCGCTTCACCGCGCGATGGATCTCAGCAACACACAACTCCACGTCCCACATGGGGGTCACGCACTGAGCGATGAACCTCGGTGAGTAGTCTTGCCACTCTTCGATGAGCCAGTCGTTGTATGCGCGAATACAGGCCAGACGAAACTCTTCACTGCCCTCTTTCTGAAAATTCTGATTGGTAATCCCAATGATGTTCGGGAAGAGCACCGAAGCGTCCACTTCCTCTTGGTCGAGAATTTTCAGGCGCTCGGAAGCGACGTACGTGGAAGCGGGCACTTCGTCCCAGTTGCGCACCTTTGCTTTCACACCAGCGATGCGGGCCAGGCCGCCAAATCCTTGCGAGTTGCCGCCCAAGGCCCAGGTCTCAGTACCGTCTGGCAGCTCCACGATATGAGGGATTTCATCACCAAACTTGGCTTTGGACATTCTGTTGGTCCAAACATCGGGCGCTTCTTGGACGTGATCATCGGCAGAGACGACGCCATATTTCATTTTCAGGGTTGCCATAGGACCTCCATGCAGTCGAGTTGAACCCACTAGTCAGGGATCTTGTGTCAGCCCGAACCCCGTCGAACCCTGAGGAGACGAGATTGCACGGTCATGAGCTGTCAAACCGGGATTTTCGATTTCAATCTGTTCCCGCCCACGCCGACAAACGAAACCGAATCTACGCTCGCTGGTGATTTACTGTCAATTGTTACGGCTGTCGTTTTGTTCATCCTGCCTTGTACAGGAATCGGAATGCCAGCGGTTGTTAGAAAACAGACCCGTGACTGTACGGTTGGAGGCTGATATTACACAAGCACCGCGCGTTGATGTCTGATAGTCTGCACGGTATGCTGGAGAGAGAATTAACAAGCCACCGCGGAAGCGCAAAAAGGATGCTCGGAATCTCTGCTAGGAACTTCCCATGGTTCCACCGTTTACCACCAAGGTTTGCCCGGTGATAAATCCGGCCATCTTTGACGCGAGGAATAGAGCGGCATAAGCAATATCCTCTGGCTCGCCCCGACTTCCCAGCGGGATTAATACTGACTAACGTCTTGGCTTGCAGAAAGTTCGACCTGAGACTGCAGAGGTGGGACTTCCAGTGTTGATGCCGCCCGGCGCGATGGCATTGATTCTGATTCCCAAAGGTCCTAGTTCAAAAGCCAGCACTCGTGTCATTTGAATAATCGCCGCCTTGGACGCCGCGTAGTGGACGCCTTGCCCACGGCTGTAAAAAAGCCCGGCGTGAGACGCGATATTGATGATGCAGCCTGTTCGCTTTGCCATCATCAGACGAGCAGCTCGCTGGGAGCACATGAAGGTTCCTTTCAGATTGACCGAAAGCACGTTATCCCATTCGGAATCGGCGATCTCCAGGAATGGCCGTCGAAACCATATGCCGGTGTTGTTGACCAAATGTCGACGCCACCGAATTTATCTTGCACGATCGCGAACAACCGGTCGACATCCGCCGGCGAGGCAACATCGGTTTTAACAGCCAAAACCTTTCTGCCGATATGCTGCGCGCTCTCGGCGATCTTCCGGGCGCTTTCTTCGTTGATGTCGGCAATGACGAGATCCGCGCCGGCACTGGCAAACACGGCGGCAATAGCCGCACCTATGCCTCGGCCGGCCCCGGTGATGATGGCAAGCTTACCGCTTAGATCGGTGAATGCTTCTGATTTTGACTGCACGAATCTTTCCTATAGATTCCAACCGCTGTTCATACTCAAGAGCGACTCTTAGCAAATCCATGTTGAATCGCCAAGTCGCGCCAGTGCTTCGCTGACGCTGTAACATAGTGAACATCACAGACGTTATCTGCCGAGTCGAAACTTGGTGAAGCGCGACGATAAGGCGACAAGGTATGCGAGTGCCAGCGGCCAATGAACAGGAAATGAGCGTAGCGCGGATGAAATAGAAAGACACGACTGCCCGCGCCGACGATATCTCAGAAGCGCTGGGAGCTTTGAGAAAACTTTCAAGATTGTTTGTCACCGGCGGCTACTAACCGGCCCGGCCGAACCACCAGGTATCGTGCCGGTCAGTGCAAAAGCTTAGCGCCGCAAGTGTTGGGCGGCGTCGGTTCTGATAAGCCTGCCGAGACGGCAGCTGCCGGTCTCGGCCTAGTGGAATTCGACGTGCTCTCCGCTTCGGATGCGACGGGATACCTATTTGATTTGGCCGCGAATCTCGCCGCCCCCAAACTTCGTTGTATGAACGTTGACGTAGGCTACATCTTCACGAATCGCCTTCAGCAACTCGGCAAAATTATCATCAGTAGCGCCTTCGATACCCTGTCCTTGTGCCCCTGCATTAGGAGCAAGATTGGCCGAGGTAAGCGTGCCGGTCACGGTCCCTTCCCTGGGCGGGCACAGAGGCGCAAGCTTCGTGGGGTCCAAATTTGTTCCTGTCTGACAGAGATACACAACGATGCCACCATTCACACTTCGCTGGCCGATGTGAATATGGCTTTGCGTGGCGTCCGCCTCTAGTCCTTTGTAGGATAGAGTATATTCAATGGTCGTATTCTTAATCACCTTGGCTCGAAATTGACCCGACGCTGGGCTTGAAACGGCGGGGACTTCTTGGAAGCTCTCCAAATCTGCCCGCATAGTGTTCTGAGCTGAGACAGGATTGTTAAAAAGTAAGAAGCCAAAGCTAGCTAGCACGAGCGAGCAAAGATTGAATGGTTTCATTTGACCATCCTCCAATTATTTTTAGAACCGCCTATTACCCCATGTCGTTTCTTTTTTTGATTCCAGACGACTTGCCATCAGCTTCCCACCAGCTCGACACGGCAAGTCATTATTCCATCGGTTCTCCTCCATATCCCCGTAAATAATATAGCGTAAGGCGGTACGCCGAACTCAAAGGCAAAAAATGCTGCACTTGAAACTCGTCTGAGCCAATTGACGGAGGCATAGAGGAAGTCAGACAACCCGGTTAGCTTTTAACTCTCGAAACTAGCCATACGATCAGTGCAATCACGCCCACGACCAGAATCACGCCGACCCAAACACCGGCCTGGAAAATGTCGCCGACTATTTCACAGCCGCTCAGGCCTAATAGCGGCACGACAGCAATTATCAGTAACCGCATAAAGCGCTCATGGTTTCCTCCGAGGTTGGTTCTGCGCAAAGCGATCATAGCTGGGTTTCCTATCTTGCTCAGATACCAACAGCCGGCTGTGGAAGGCAAAAACACTAGCAAGAGATATTAAAAAATTATCAGCCATTGCGCCGGTGATCTGTCTCTAACTTTGCTGCCAAAAAACTGCCGCATTCAGCCGGTTACTCTGTCCGTTTCGTCACAGCAGAAGTCGTGCCACGTCATGGCTGCTAATTTATTAAGTTTGTCGGCAAGAACAGACCTATAAAGTCGTAAGAGTGGAACACTTCGACGATCAGAGTCTCAGTGTTGGGAAAAGAAACTAGCGATCGCTACAGTCGTGCCGTGACGGAAAAAAGTTTCCAGTCGGCGCTTATAGTTTCTGACTATCTACATTTCGTTTTTCGCCACTGGAACGTTTGGAACTGGGTCAGGTATACTTAGTCGCGATGCGCATCATTGCCCACGTCGACATGGACGCGTTCTATGCAGCTGTGGAAGAGCGAATCAATCCTGCCCTTCGAGACCTCCCAGTGGCAGTGGGCGCCGACCCGAAACAAGGCAAAGGCAGAGGCGTGGTCATGACCGCCAATTATAAAGCCCGGAAGTACGGCATCCGCTCGGCTTTACCGATCTCACGAGCGTGGCAGTTTGCCGAGGCGGCGCGCAAACGCGGCGAACCGGCGACAGTTTTTATCCAGCCGAACATGGCTTTGTATCGCGACGTCTCTAGCCGTATCATGCAAATCATTCAGCGTTATGCCGATACTTTCGAGGCACGCGAGCATCGACGAAGCGTACCTCGACGTGTCGTCGAGAGAAAATTTCACGGCCGCTGCAGAACACATGAGCCGGCTCAAAGCAGAGATTCGTGACAGCGAGGGCCTCGGTTGCTCCGTCGGCATAGCTCCGAACAAGCTCGTCGCCAAGATCGCCTCGGGTCATCAAAAGCCGGAGGGTTTGACGGTCATCGAACTCGAGAAGGTCGAAAGCTTTCTCAACCCCCTGCCAATTCGTGTCATTCCGGGAATCGGCCCCAAAAGCGAAAAATTTCTGCACCAACGTAATCTCCGCACGGTTGAAGATCTGCGGCAGATTCCGGCGCCAAAGCTCGTGGAGTGGTTTGGCAAGTGGGGCGAGCGGCTGTTCGAGAGAACACGCGGCCTCGACGAATCAGAAGTCTCCAGCGAATGGACGCGAAAGTCGCTCGGCGAACAGGAAACGTTCGAAGATGATACCCGTGACCAGTCGATTGTTGTTAAATGCATCGAACTTATGGCGGAACGAATACTGGCGAAGCTGCGTGGAAAAGAATTTGCTGGCTTTCGTACCGTGACGGTTACCGTTCGCTTCAGTGACTTTCAAACCAGCAACCGTTCCCGCACGCTCAAGGATGGCCTTCGCGTCAACGACGAGGAGCACGCGCTGCGCCGCCTCAAAGAAGAAGCGTTATCGCTCATGGTTCCCTTCTTCGATGACCGCGAAAACCCGCGCAGAAAACCATTTCGTCTTATCGGGCTGCGCGTCGAGAAACTTTTTTGAAAATTGCGGATAAAATCAGTCTATGCTCGGTTCCAATGTGTGCGCTTGCTCATGTCTCGGATGATGGTGGCGAGTGGGACTAAATTTGCTCTTCCCTGGATCGTGCAGTTTTGCGGAGTTATGCTCAGGGCATGATTATTGAAGTGTCGTGGAGAGTCTCAGAGTCTATACCTACTGTGCTAGGCCAGCCTCATTCCGGAGTGGTTTACTACGAAGTTGATGAGATGCCGGACAAAAAGAAGGTGGCAGCACATCTACAGACTTTCATTCGCCACTTGGACCCGTTCTCGGTTCGCATTGAAAAAACAAACTGGACCGCAGAAGATCTAGTGTCGAAGGGTTTGGCATTTTACCGGAATTCGCTCTGAACACTCGCCCGGGAAGAGGTACGGCTCACCAACCGAGAGCGCTTTCCCTGGGTTCATTTATTGGGTAGATTTGGGGTATGAGATCGATTCGTTTTAGAGTGCTGTTAAAACAAGGAGAATGGTTTTACTGGTCGGTACCAGAGAGGATCGGTCCACAGGGCGTTCGAGATAATATTCTTTGGGACACGATCGGCCAATACACCGGCGTCAACGATCGGAACGGAACGGAGATTTGGGAGGGAGATATAGTGCAGCAAACTCCCAAGGGCAGAAATTTGACGGTAGCTTGGGGTTTAGACCAGTATGAACTGCAAACCGCGAATGGGCAGTTCTACTCTCCACTTACTTCCATCGGCGACTGGGTCGTCATCGGCGACATTCACGAGAGTGCTGCAATACTGAAAGAACTCTAGCGCAAGTAACTTATTAGGCGGGTCTCACTTCCACTGCGTCCGCCAACTCATCCATGAGTTAACTCTGCTTTTTGGTTTTGCCTCCGTGTGACAGCGCAGTAGTTGCGATTGCAGATTACTTGCACCAGGAAACGTACCGCCAACCCAAGCGCCCTTCACCCCGGGCGCTTTGTTTTTTGTGGTGGTACTTTCCCTCCCGCTCGACAAACATTTGTTGACGGTTCCTCACCGGGGATTAAACCCGTTATTGGGAGGATAAGGCGATGACCGCGCTGATTCGACTTGTCGGGAAGTAAACTCTGTTTGTCATACCAACTAAGAAGGTATAGTAGCTAAGCCACACGCAATGAAGAAACTGAAGGAACAGGATCGAAATCTCAATGATGAGCAGGAGCAGGAATATGTTAGGCGTTCAATCGTCGATTGGTTTAAAACCGGTGGAATAGATATTCCGTCAAATAGCTCGAGCGTTCAGGAATATAAGGATCGATATTACGTCGAGCTCCACGACGTTGATGGAACTTTGGCCGTGTATCGTATCTATAACGACGGCATATTGAAGGCGCTGAAACGCTGGCCTCCGGAAGTAGAGCGTACTCTGGAGGCGATGCATAAAGTCGAGGCGAAAGCGAAAAGGCTCAAACTAGTCGAGACGCACGAAGTCTTATCAAAACTACCCTAGAGCAGATACATTTCCTCTCGCTGCAAAGATTATCCTAGATCTCAATCCGCAAGAGCCAAGTATAAGGATGAGTCTTGGGCAATCGAATCGAGCCATATTCAATCTCTTGCCTAACGCGCGGGACGCGATTGTCGAACGCGGGAAAATCTCCCACCCGAACTCTCTTAGGTGAGTGCTTCGCAGACCCTTTCCCGAAGACAACAACCTTCTGCTTTATCGAGATGGGAAAGAGAACAAATTTCTCTTGCAGTGGGTTCAACTAACCAACACGCTTTTAGACCCATTGGCCCCGGACCTCCTTAGTCAGTTCACTGGCCGTCTAGGTCGGGCTTACCATCGTCGATCCACTTTCGCCCAAATGCTATTGCCCACAAATCGGCTTTCTCTTCACTGCCGCAGTCGTCGAGAGGGCTGTCAAATGGTTGAGTACTACGAGCAGCACCTTCACCCCATTGCACAATCACCCTGGCTCGCCATTTATTGCTATTAGGTACCAGCGTCAGAATCGTAGTAATCGAGTGGCCTTTATAAGACACAAACATGGGGTACCCCAAAATTTTCATTCTGCGGATAAAGAACTTGCTCGTGTGATAATTGTTTTCGGCGGGCAGGAGTTAATGAACTGCATCGCTCATCTTGGCTTCCGGGTCGTTCGTGCGACGCCGGCATCATCACTAAAAGACGAAGCGCGGAACCGATCAGAATGAAGGCCCGATTTCTGTCTTTGCTGGGTGTCGAAACAAATTACCCATGGAAGCAATATTGTCATCAATGTTCAGTACCCCTTACGCTTCAATGTGTAGGTCTATGCGCTATTTCTAATGCGCCCCTGGCGAGCCATTAGGTTTCTTTTTGGTCCTTGGTCCTGTCGCAGAGAGCTCTCCAACTTGCCGGTTGAACGGGGGTTGTTTCTCTCTAGAACCAGTTGCATTTGCGCTTCGCGAAATTCAAGTAGATCAAGTGGCCGCGGTACGTAGCTTCCGTCTGGGGGCGATTGGTTTGAGATTACCAGTCTGCCTTCAACATCTTTGGAAATGTAGTGCTCTTCGACTTGGTCGCGTGTCGCCAAAATAAAAACGCAAATATCAGTGCCGTGGTAGTGGTGATTTTCTAAAAAAATTCCCTTGTCACGGATGACAAAGCAGCATTAGTGCCACAGTTGAGCTTGACTGGAATTGGACCGAAGTTCCTAAAACGCTAGTCTAGAGAGGTCAGGTGCGCCCGTTGGGTTTGCAAAGCATTACCGCCGGGCCAAACTGCTTTGGTATCTACTGAGGAAAGGACGGTAGCATAAACTGCCAACCCTATAGCTTGCCAACAACAAAAAAGACCCGAGTATGATACCACGTTATTGCTGGACAGATGGAGCAGACCCACAACGGAGAAATGCTCGTTTCCCCGCTGGCGGTAGTGGCTAAATTTCATTTCGAGGCATGATTGCCGCTTTGATTGATTGTTTCAATCGAGCTGCTTCGGTTTCCCTGCGAGGCAACAAAAAGTGGCCGGCCGCCGCTAAGAAAAACAAAACGTAAATATGAGTGCTGCCGTCGTAATGATTTCACACGCAAGCTCCGTGATTACAGCGTTGGAAATCGCAGCATGCGTGCCCAACCAAGTGGGCAGCAAATGTTGACCACGGCTCCTGGAACCCAGTAAAATAAAATGCAAGTGCGCCCGGCGAATCCGCAATGCTTTATCGTCGGCTACGGCTAGTGACTACACGGCTTGCTGATGACTTAGATCGGCTCTCACACCATGTCTCGCGCCTTTTTGTCCTTGCGTATCCCGACAACCGCGGCATGGCGCAAGTGATCGTCAAGCGTCCGTTCAGTAACCGATTTTGACGACTAATTCAGATTCGAGCCAGACACAGTGTTGCATTTCTTTAGCCAGTAAGCGCTCATTGAGTGCGACTATTGTTCTCCGGCAGATTTCGAACGGGCAGACATCTTTTTTCACCGGTTTCCCGCGAGCCATGACTTCGAGCCGTACCGTGTAGCCGCCCACGACGACTTCCTAGAAGTTGTCGACCTTATGATTGACCTAGACTCCGCAGCGTCTTCCAGACTCATAAAGCGAATCTTGCCGCTTTTCTATGACCTCCTCAAGGCCAATTTTCTTGATCACCCGGATCATTTTATGAGCGGTACAAGTGACGACTTGCGAAAGTTCAATCACAAACGTTTTTTCCCGGAGGAGTCCAACATACCGGTGAGGTTATCCCGGCGTTTAACGGCGGCTTATGGAGTATGTTTCAGCCGCGAAGGCGCTGAGAAGCTCAAAAACGTAGAAGCAAAATAGCGAAAGCAACTGAGCAATCATGCTGGAATGAATTGAACGAGGCTCGTTCCTCGGAGTCCGTCGCGACGATCGCGCCATCAATGGGCAATCGGCAGCCCGTCACACGCTTTGACAATTGCATGATCCTGCAGTGGTAAAGAGTTCCCGCCACGCGACCATAGGCTCACACCGCTGGGATGCTTCCCGGCCAACATCGATCATCATCTAACATGATTTCGTCGAGGCAATCCGGCCCTTCGGGGAGGTTACGCACTCTGAGCGCGTACGTGGGTTGCATGTAGCGGATTTTGTCCGGCTGTGACTCTGGTAACGAGTGGAAAAGGGTGACTTGTCACCGGGAGCGAGAACCAAATAATTCGAACTATCTTAATCTAAGGGCTTTATTGCCCACTTTCCATACACGCACAAGCGATCAGGTTAGTTGTTACCCGCAGACTTCGCTTTCTGGGTTATTCAACGCAATTCCTGAGTCTTTTCTAGGACTTTCGTAATGGCGCGTTCCTTGCCTTGTCATTGGCCAAGGTATGAAGAAAATTGACCACTCCTCACAACGCCTGCTTACGCTTGAGCAGGTTGCCGAATACCTCAACGTGAACAAATTCACTGTTTATCGCTTGGTAGCTCAAAAGGAGCTTCCAGCGTTTAAAGTCGGCAACCAGTGGCGATTTAAACGACAATTGGTCGAGGCATGGCTGGCCAAGAACGCGAAGAACCCTACGACCCGTCGGTGATAAAGTTGATCGGCTTCCACATCTTCGAGTTGTCCACGCGACAGCAGATCTTTAAAGTATTGAGATCCCGCACACGTACCAAGTCTAGTATGCTTACACCGGGACGCGGTCCCGGCACCTGCCATAGCGTGGAATGGTTGATCCTCTACCACCCCGAGGGCCAACCCGGCAACGCCGTGTTCTGAATAAGTGGCTCAAGGCATGGCGAACGAAGGTTCATCCCTTATGACATTGAAGTCCTTATCCGACGCTGGGATGGCGGGGTATCGCTGGTTGCGGAATGGGTTCGGCGATTAAGGATGCCCGAGGAACCGTCGTCCGGTTGGTCGGGACCTATTCCGCCTTTATGGGCAGCGCTTATTGCTGACGCTAACCGCCGCGAGGACGAATTCTTGGCGACACACTCGGCCACTAATTGCGCAATCCGCTCGCCCCGGCCGACACGGTGAGCCTTACCCAAGTACTTGGCAATCTGCTCACTAATAAATCGGTACGTATACCGGTGATCTGGACGAATGGGCGTGTGAACGTCTGGCAAAACGAGGTGCGTGCAATCAGCCGCGCCTGCCGCTGAAAAACAAGCGGGAACGACAATCATTCGGACGTTCTCTAACTACGACGACTCAACGCTGGCTTGGGTTGTAAATTCTTCAGCTCGGGAACGTCATCCCAATATTCGCGCCAAGCTTTGCTTTTTAACCGTTCGACAGCCTCGTAGTCTTCTACCAATTCGAACACCTTCTCCGCGTTTCGCAAGCGTAATTGCAATCTGCGGTATGCCTTATCCCATCGATATTGAGAAAGGGATCTCATTCAATTCTTAACTTTATGCAGTCAACTCTGTGCCGCAGTGTTTGCACTTCAAGGCTTTGAACTTTGCCAATCCGCCGCACTGTGGGCAGGTCGTTCTGCCGGCGAGGTAACAAATAAGCCAGCCGAATAAGATTGTTACAAAGCCAGTCCCCAGCACCATATCGGCGCCGGGGTTCTCCGTCGGTACCATAGAGCCACCAAGGACACAGACAATCCCCAGTGCCACGATTAGCCCTCCGATGATATCTACGAGCCGGCGCATGAATCAATTCCTCCCGCTATCGCACGGGTCGCTATTTCGCTATTAGCCTAAGTCTTTCAAAGCAGCACATGTGCAAGCACCACCGTCAGAATCCAGAAGCCAGCCGCAATAGCATAGTAAATTTCCCTTGGATGTCCTTTCGCACTGTTTCCGGCGAAAACAATCGTGGCACCAATAATCACTAAGGCGAAGAAAAGACTTTGCATTCAAGTCCAAAATTCCATCAATAACGAATCGATCTCAAGGCGCGGTCAGAATGCCGCTACTCGTTATTGCGGGACAGACCAAACATATCCACATGGAAGCAATGTTCTCATCTATGGACGACGCGCTATTTCCCAATACGCCACTTGGTGAGTCATGAGGTCATTTCTTTTGCTCCTGCTTAGGTAAGCTTTCGAACTTGCCGGTTGGCCGCATACTGCTGCTCTCGTGGATCTGTTGCATTTGCGCTTCGCGAAATTCCGGTAGATCAAGTTTGCGTAGGACGTGGCTTCCGGGATGCGGCTGTTGGTTTGAGATAACCAGTCTGCCTTGGCCATCTTTGTAGATGAAATGCTCTTCGGCTTGACCGTGGCCCGCCAAGAAAAATAAGATCGCAAACGTCAGTGCTGCTGTCATGGTGATTTTCACAGGCAAACGCCGTTGTTGCCGGATGACAACGCAGCATGTGTGCCACCGGCAAGCTTGGCAGTGAATGGGGGCCTAGACTCCTAGAATACCAATGACGCAAGGTACAGGTGCGCCCGGAAGAATCTGCCAAGCTTTGCCGTCGGGCGGGGTTGGTGATTCAATCGCCGCGGATCGGTCCCGGTAGCTACACATGCAGCCGCTGCTCGTGACTGAAACTGCACAGATGTTTTGTTTAAGGATTATGCCGGGGGCATAGTGTCGGCCTGCCGGAAGATTATTTACTCGCAGATGTTATCTTTAACCGGGGATAGAGCCGCCGACAGTTTAGAGCGCATCTGCCACATAATAATGATGAAGTGAGCTTGGTGGCCTACGATGGGCAGGCTATAGGACAAGGATGGGGGTAAGTCTTGCACTAGACAATGCGTTGGGTTTACGGATGTTAGGGATGGCAGGCATAATCATTCTTTAATGATCCATCTCGGTAAATTATCTCGCGTAAATCTAACTCGAAAACTGTATTGTTCAAAAAGATGTTGCCTGCCAACGATCCAAGAATCTTTGTATTGTTCCCTCTAGCGTAATTCTTAACTTTTCGATGCCAACTCAGTGCCGCAGTCTTTGCACTTCCCGATTGCCGCCCTTGCCTTATGACGGACGTACTAGCCGACACGTTATTATGAGCGATCCCTTCTCTACCTGCTAAAGAATCCCTCCGGCGCACCGGCCTAACTGCCCTCTTTGTTATGGCCGGAAATGGCGCAGCGGGAACACCAAAGATAGGTTACTAAGCGCGATCCCGACCGCAGAGTCCACAACCATGGGGAACGTCGAAAGTGTTCAGTAGTCAACTGGCAAGTTCAGACAGCGGATGACCGTTAGTTTGTATTTTTTCATCCCAACGAAATCACCGCCGTGCACGCTATTGCTAAGGGCGATGAGGGCGTTGGATGCGGCAATTACTGCGGCGAATGTTGGGATTCGATTTGGAAGGACGCGAGCAATCCAGCTGTAGAAGTGAATACAATAAGCCTTTGAACGAAGCAACGCAGCTTTATCTCGGAGCGCCTTAGCAGCCTCATCTTGTAATTCCCTTCGGCTGCGCTCGGACACATTGTCGTAGTAAACGAGCGCGTGAGCAACTTCGCCGACAGTTTCCCTGTAGTCTTTGTATGGATCAATGATTAATTTGATGACGAATTGGCCGACAACGTAGACGATGACGCTGCCTATAATTGTGAGACTCGCCGTGATTATTGGATCTGCCACGATGCTCAAACCCGCATACTTTAGGTCACCAAACGGCGCGAAGAACCGCCGGATCTAGCGGCGACGTTTCTTATCTAGTGAAATGTTTTTCCGGCGTATAAAATCTTGTGCCTCTTTATCAATTAAGCCCGCCAGGACATCAGCAAAGCTCTCCGCTATCAATCGGAGCTTAGCGGTGCAGTCTTGCTCTTTGTTCTCAATGGACCACTGCAAGGCCTCGATTATCTGCCCATTAAGACGCAAAAGGCGGCCGATAAAATAACTATCCACTTGACTCCTTTCTTGGCGGGCATCCAATTATACGCATTTCGCCGCAAGATCGAGATGAGTGAGCTTCGTTAAAGCAATGATGCCGTCCCGCCTCCCAGTGAAAAGCATAAATGCTACAACGGCACGATCCCGCTGTTCGCTCCCGGAGCGGCTCGGCATCGATTTAATCACCTGATGTAGCGGTCCAGGGTCGGGAATTTACTTTCACCTTGCGCCGGCGCGATGCGCTTGTCCTTATCGGAGCGATTGAGCCATTTTGCATCAGATATTTGAGCCGGGACTTATAACCCGGCTGCCTAGCCGGCGCATGAAGAACCGTTTTAGCTCAGAGAGTGTAGCATGCAAGGTAGCGTCGCTCAGCTTCTCGCCAACCACCTTGCTGTCTGTTCCAGCGAGGTGCTTCTTAGATGCGGCGGTAATGTCGGTATGGAATCAATTTATTGGTGGAGGCGGGGGGAATCGAACCCCCGTCCGAAGGTCTTCCATCAGCTATGACTACATGCTTAGCCGTCAATTTGATTTCGCTCTTCGAGCCCCCAACGGCAGGGTTTCTCAAGCTATCCGGCTTAGATTTCGGCCTTAGCTCCTCCGGCAGAAGAATCGGCCTATCCCACTGAATGACATCTTATCCGGCCCCGCGGGAGAAAACCGGTAAGACGCTAACTGCGACTAAGCAGCTAGTTGATATTCAAAATCGTCTGCGTTTATATTTGCAGATCTGTTTGTTTAACGGGATAACAGAACCCCGGCATGCCACTCTGACTTCCTACCCCCGTCGAAACCACGTCGCCCCCATGTCGGCTAGTGTAGCGTTTTGAGTCTCGTGATTCCAGCCCGCTCGTTCGGCACAGACGGTCCGGTGCGCCGAATAACCAGCTTGAACACCAATTCGTGATATCGAACCGGCACCTCTGGTGCTTAGCGCCTGCCACGGATGGACCGGTCCATTTCGCGTGCGGCCTCGTTGCGCTTGAGGGTTTCGCGTTTATCGTAGTTCTTTTTGCCGCGGGCGAGACCCAGCTCGACCTTGGCCCGGCCATTTTTGAAATACAGCTTGAGCGGGACCAGTGTCAGCCCTTTTTCTTTGGTCTTGCCAGTGAGCCGCTCGATTTCGCGCTCGTGCAAGAGCAATTTACGCAGACGCGTCGGTTCATGGTTGAACTGGTTTGCGCCGGGATAAGCGCTGATATGGGAATTGACCAGAAATGCTTCGCCCTTATGAATGCGCGCGTAACTGTCGACCAAGTTGGCCTTGCCATCGCGAAGGGATTTGACTTCGCTGCCGACCAGCACCAGGCCAGCCTCAAACACCTCGTCGATGAAATAGTTGTGGCGCGCCTGCCGGTTCACGCAGATGGTCTGCTCGCCCGCGCTGGTGGATTTTTTAGTTGCCATTGATGCGGTGCTTATCGTCCGGCGTAATCAGGCCGCTCGAGGTGATCAGCTTGAGCGCTTCTTCCATGGTCATATTGAGCGGCGTCACCTGATTGATCGGCACGAGCAAAAAAAAGCCGGCGGTCGGGTTGGGCGTCGTCGGCACGAATACATTGACCAACTGGGCGTTCTTTTTTTCCTCGAGATGACCCCAGGCCCGGCCCATGGCGAAGCCCACGGTGTAAACCCCGACGCGGGGATATTCGATCATCACGACCTGACGGTTAGCTTGAGATTGACCGAAAAACGTCTGCACGAGTTTTTGCACCGCGCTGTAAATACCGCGAAATATCGGAATCCGCACCAGGACGCTTTCCCACGCGGACAGGAAACGCCGGGTGGCGACACCGCGGGTAAGAATGCCCAGGAAGAGTATCAATAGAACGGTAACCAGCGCGCCTAATTTGGGAATCGCGAACGGTAGGTAAAAATTGGGATGAAAAGCATCGGGCATGACCGCCAAGACGCTGTCAAGCAAATCGATCATCCAACCGATGAACCACAGCGTGATCGCCACCGGCAGAAATACCAGCATGCCGGCGAGGAAATCGCGCCGTAAGCTGTCACGCCAACGGATCTTAGACTTTACTGGAATTTCTTCTGCCACGTTATTTTCGGCTAGTTCTTGATTATGCGATTATCGATCAATCGCGCCCGACCGAAACGCACCGCCAAGGCGAGCACCGCCGCCCCTCGCACCTGATCGACTTCATGGAGCGATTCCGGATCGCAGAGCTTGGCGTATTCGACCTGGGCCAAGGGTTCTTGAGCGATAGTCATGGTGACCGCACGGAGCACGGCCGCGGCGGCCGTCTCGCCGCGACGCACCAGTTTTTCCGCCTTACACAATGCGCGCGACAAGCAAACCGCCGCGCGCCGTTCTTCCGCGGTCAGATACGCATTGCGCGAGCTCATCGCCAGGCCGTCGGCTTCGCGCACGATCGGATGACCGATGATGTCGATGTCCATGCTGAGATCGCGCACCAGACGGCGCACCACTTGCAGCTGCTGAAAGTCTTTCTCGCCAAAAATCGCCACATGGGGCTGAACGATATTGAAAAGCTTGGCGACCACCGTGGCGACGGCGCGGAAGTGGCCGGGACGCACCATGCCGCAGAGCGGCAAACTCAAATTCTCGACTTCGATGTAGGTCTGATACCCGTCGGGATAAATCTCGGCCACCGTCGGATGAAATAGCACATCGACTTCGAGGCTTTCGAGCATCGCCCGGTCGCGCTGGAGATCACGCGGATACTTGGCGAAATCCTCGCTGGGGCCGAACTGCATCGGATTGACGAAGATCGAAACCACGACACGATCGCCCCTGGTTCTGGCATCGCGCACCAGGCAGAGATGGCCCTCGTGCAGCGAACCCATGGTCGGGACAAAAACGATGCGCCGCGCCAGGCGCCGCTCGCCCGCGCTCCACGCTCGCATACCGGCAATCTGTTCGATGATCTGCATGGAATATAGAGATTAAGTTGGAGTCATCGAATATGGGCTCGATGGCCGATTCAGAATTCGGATTGCCCAGTACTCCACTACCCCATCACTCCAGATTTATTTAAACGAATGCTCCTCCGCCGGAAACTTGCGTTCTTTAACTTCACTGACAAATTCTTTCACCGCACCGAGCATGGTTTGCTTCACGTCGGCATAGCGTTTGACGAACTTCGGCACGAAGTCGTCAAACAGGCCGAGCATATCGTGGATCACCAGCACCTGCCCGTCGCATTGCAGGCCGGCGCCGATGCCGATGGTCGGAATGGCCAAGCGCTGGGAAATCTCGCTAGCTAAGTCTTGAGGGATGCCTTCTAAGACCACCGCAAACGCTCCGGCCTCCGCCACCGCGACGGCGTCGCGCAGCACGGCTTCGCGCCGTTCTTTATCGCGTCCCTGGATCTTATAACCGCCGAACTGATGCACCGACTGCGGGGTCAGGCCGATATGGCCCATGACCGGCATGCCGGCATCGACGATGGCGCGAATCGATTCTTGGACCGCAACGCCGCCTTCGAGCTTGATCGCCTCGGCGCCGGCTTCCTGGAAAAAGCGCCCGGCGTTGCGCAACGCGTCGTCCTTGCCGACCTGATACGACATGAACGGCATATCGCCGATGACTAGAGCGCGCTTACGCCCGCGCACCACCAGGCGGGTGTGATAGATCATCTCGTCCATGGTGACGGCGAGAGTGTTGGCATGGCCCTGGACGACACAGCCCAGGGAGTCGCCGACCAACAGCATCTCGACGCCAGCTTCGTCGAGAATCCGCGCAAAGGAATAGTCGTAGGCGGTCAGGCAGGTGATTTTCTCGCCGCGCTGCTTCATTTTCACTATATGCGGTACGGTGATCTTGTCGCCCATGATCTACCCTCCAAAAAAAAAGCCCTCCAGACCGAGCCGGAAGGCCAACAACCAACCGGAGAGCCGCTTAACTCTCCGTAACCAGCGCCTTTTGGCATCCGTCTCGGTCCAGACTACCTGGATCCAAGCGGTATATAATGTTGCGTCCCCGAACCCATGCCGTTGATTTCCTTGATCAAGTCAGCCAGATCCTTGCTGCTTGAGACGAAATCGATCTCCGAAGTATTCACCACCAACAGCGGCGTCTCGTCGTAGTGGAAAAAAAACTGATTGTACGCCTGGGCTACTTCGGTTAGGTATTCGAAAGTAACGCTTTTCTCGTATTTTTTATCCCTCTTTTTGACCCGCTTGTAAAGCACCTCTGGACGCGCTTGGAGGTAAACGACTAGATCGGGCTTGGGTACACGGGTGTTCAATAGCGCATAGATCTGCTGATAAAGACTCAACTCCTCAGTGCTCAGGGTCAAAGCGGCGAAGATCTGATCCTTGGCAAATAGATAGTCCGCAACCGTGCCCTCGGTGAATAGATCCTGCTGCCCGAGCTCGGTCTGCTGGCGGTAGCGGCTCAACAGAAAGAACGTCTGGTTTTGAAAGGCGTAGCTCTCCCGCGACTGGTAGAACTTGGACAAAAACGGATTGTCTTCCACCCGCTCGAAGAGCCGGCGCGACTGAAACTCATCGGCGAGAATCCTCGCCAGACTGGTCTTACCCACACCGATGGGCCCTTCGACCACTATATACTTCGCCTTGCCCATTGGCATGAGCGAATTTACACGTTGGCCGAAAGCTTGTCTAGGTTATAATGACGCAACGACATGAACCCGTTACGGCAAAAAATCGGTCAGCTGTTTCTCGTCGGCTGTCAAAGTGAGGCGCTCACGAGCGGCGAACGTTTGCTGATCGAAGAATATCAGTTCGGCGGCCTAATCCTGTTTAAGAATAATTGCGCCAAGCCGGAGCAGCTAGTCTCTTTATGCCAATCAATCTGGCACTCCTTCAATGCCATACCACCTTTCATTGCCATCGACCAGGAAGGCGGCCGGGTCCATCGGCTGCCGGAGCCGTTCAGCCATTTCCCAGCGGCAGCGCGCATCGGCGCGCGCAACGATCTCGATCTCGCCTACCGGTTGGGTCGTGCGACCGCGGCGGAACTGATGCTAGCGGGCATAAATTTAAACTTCGCCCCGGTGCTCGATGTCAATTCGAACCGGCAAAATCCGATCATCGGCGATCGCGCTTTCGCCGGCGGGCCCCGGGGCGTAATCGAAATCGCCTCGGCTTGGACGAAGGGGCTGCGCGATGGCGGCATTATTCCCTGCGGCAAACATTTTCCCGGCCATGGCGACACCGACAAAGACTCGCATTTTGAGTTACCGCTGATGCGCAAGTCGCTGGAGGAGATTCAGGCCACCGAACTGCCGCCTTTCGCAGAAGCTTGCCGAAATCAAATTGAAGCGCTGATGACCGCCCACGTCACCTATCCAGCTCTCGATGCGACACTGCCGGCAACTTTATCGGAAGTGGCTCTCACAGGTCTCCTGCGCCACCAATTGGGCTTTGACGGGGTTATTTTCAGCGACGATTTAGCCATGCGGGCGATCACCGACCATTACAGCGTCGAAGAGGCCAGCGACCTCGCCGTCCGCGCCGGCGTCGATGTCCTGCTGTTCTGCCATGAGATCGATCAAGCCGTCGCTGCCTTTGAGTTTCTCTGCGATGCAGCGGGCCGGAATGCGACCATGCGAGCGCGCATTGACCAAAGCTATCGGCGGATCACCGACCTCAAACAGCGATATTTGACAGGCTTCACCGGCGCCGCCGCAAACGAAATCGTCACGCGGCTGGAGCGGCTTAACCACCGCCAGTTGCTCACTGACTTCAGGTGATTCGACTGCGGATTCTAACCGCAACACGCACGATCCGACTTACCGTGGAAAGGTATGCAAGGCGCTGTTGGTCTGTGTTAAGGTTATGCCCGAGTGACGGAAAGTAACGTTGCACGAAATTTACGGCAGTTTGTAAGCAGTGAAGTCAATTAGTTTTCTGACATCGCGGTTCAGATCACCCTGCCATTTTTCTATGATTATATCGGCAGGACATTTGCCTTGGGACAGGAGAGTTTTGAGCGGTTCCAGATACATCGTTTCATCGTTACCTAAATCGTTGACCACATGCTGCCGGCGTAATCCTTCCGTGGCAATTTCCAGAAACTCTCTGGCGAGATCGAGCAGCGTATGGCGCCGAAAGCGCGCCGCCAGCGCGTTGGCATGAGAGTCGAGATAAACTTCGTTGCGCTCGTCCCAAGTCCAGCCTTTGACCAAATCCCATACCGCCCACAAGCAGTCGTTGTCGTAAAATGCCCCTTTGATCAGCGCCGACAGCGCCGGCATCAGCTCCGGCGCTTGGCTATCGACGGAACGCACTTCGATGTAGCGCTTGATGCGGGTCTCGGGAAACAGCGTGGTCAGATGATCGGCCCAATCTTCGACGGTGGCGCGCTCGCCATTGTGGCCATACTTCATATACTGGCGAAAGGTCACGCCGGTCATGTTGATATAGTCGTGGTGGCGAATGATGAAATACATCGGCACGTCTAGGGCATATTCGACATAGTGGGCGAAGGAAGCGTCTGGCGCGAAAGCAAATTTCAACAGGCCTTGCCGGCTTTTATCCGTGTCGGTCCAGATATGCTCGCGGTAGCTGCGGTAGCCGTTCAACCGGCCGTCGCAGATCGGCGAGTTGGCAAACATGGCGATGAGCACCGGTGCCAGCCCCATGCCGGTGCGAAATTTCAACATCGCGTCGGTCTCGTCGAGGAAGTCGATGTTGGCCTGCACCGTGGCGGTCTGCTTCATCATGCGCTGGCCAAGCGTGCCAACGGTCGGCATATACGGTCCCATGATGCGATAGCGCTGCTTCGGCACCCATTGGATCTCATCCAAACGGCTGACCGGCTGCATGCCCAGCCCGAGAAAAGTAATACCGAGCGGTTCGCAGATCTCTAACAGCTCACGGATATGCTGGGTGAATTCGGCGTAGGTACAGTGAATGCTATCACACGGTTCGCCGCTGAGTTCGATCTGTCCGCCGGGCTCCAGAGTGATTTGCGTTCGCTCGCGGCTGAGCGCGATGATGTTGCCGTCTTGCTCATCCGGTTCCCAGCCGTAGCGCTCGATCATTTCCCTCAGGATGCGATCGACGCCGCGCGGACCGAAGTAGGGAATGGCCTGCCCGGTGAGCCGGTCGACACCGACTTTTTCGTACTCGGTGCCGACGCGCCAGCGATCGCCGGGCTTGCCGGCGGTCTGAAAGTAAGCTTCGAGTTCTTCGGGTTTTTCAATGACTGCCATGACTGCGAATGTTCTGTCGGTAGGGAGGATTTATCACTCCGTGCTCGGTAATGATAGCCGTAATGAGCTCATGATCGGTCACGTCGAATGCCGGATTGAATACCTTCATGCCCTTGGGCGCAATCGCTTTGCCGAAAATATGCGACACCTCTTTGCCATCGCGCTGCTCGATGGGAATATCTTTACCGGTCGGACAATCGATATCGATCGACGAGGTCGGCCCGGCGACGTAAAAAGGAACACCGTGGCGCTTGGCTAACACGGCGACCGTGTAGGTGCCGATCTTATTGGCGACATCGCCGTTGGCCGCCACCCGATCGCAGCCGACCACCACCGCGTCTACCTTCCCCTGCTGCATCAAATAACCGACCATGTTATCGGTCACCAGCGTGGCTGGAATTTTCTCCTGCTTGAATTCCCAAGCGGTCAACCTAGCACCCTGGAGAAACGGCCGGGTCTCGTTAACGTAAACTTCAAATCGATGTCCCGCCTGCTTCAGCGCGCGCAGGACGCCAAGGGCCGTGCCATAGCCGGCGGTGGCGAGCGCGCCCGCATTACAGTGGGTCATGATCTGTTTGGCATCGCGCAAGAGCGGAACGCCGTATCTGCCGATCAATTTGTTGGCGGCGATGTCTTGCTTAAAAATCTCCAATGCCGCTTCTTTGAGCCCACGGCGGACCGCCGCTACGCCCTTGGTTCGATTGGAAGAATAGACTGCGCGCATGCGCTCGAGCGCCCAGAATAAATTTACCGCCGTCGGCCGGGTCTTGCCGAGTACGGCAACGATGCGTTCGAACTCGCGATCGAAAGTTCGATCCGGCGCGTATAGCGCGCCGAGCGCCACGCCCATCGCCGCGGCGACGCCGATAGCGGGCGCCCCGCGAATGACCATTGAGCGGATCGCCTCGGCAACCTGGTTGTAATTCCGATAACTCCGGTAAATTTCCCTGTGCGGCAACAGCCGTTGATCGAGCATTATCACTCGATCGTTTTTCCATTCGATAGTTTTTACCGCCACGCCTAGTTCCAATTCATGGGAGACCGAGTATATTAACGGACCAAAGGAAGCGTCAAGAGCAGCTCGTGGATTTCTACCTTCTCGCCGGATACTTCAGCGGCCTCCTATTCATAAAACCGGATATGGAACCCGCGACGTTATGGCCCACTTTGGCGCTGGTCCATAGTCTCGATGCGATTCTCTGCGGCGTCGTCGCCGATCACAGCGGAAGAAATAAACTCCTCTGGACCCTCAGCGGACTGATTTGCGGTATTTGGGCCCTTGGCGCGCTTTTTTTGCTGCCGGCGAGAACATCCAGCGGTAACTAAAATTTGTCCAACGGCAAAATCCCGGCTTGTCCTGATCCCGAATTTTCTCTGAATATTATTTTGCGCTCTTGCGGTCATCTTCGTCTTTGGCGGGCTTGTTGCTCTCACCCATCGTCCTCGGCGATCACATTGGCCAGGCCATGTTGCTTGGTATGGGTAATCGACAGAGACCAACGGCGAATGCCTAGCTCGGCGGCGAGCTGCGCCGTCTTGTCGTGCAAAACGATTTCCGGTTTGCCGCTGCGCGCCCGCGCCACTTCGATATCGAGCCAACGCACTTTGGCGCCCCAGCCGCGCCCGAGCGCTTTCATCACCGCTTCTTTAGCTGCGAATCGTCCGGCGTAACTCTCATACTTACCGCGCTGTTTTTTTTCGCAGTATGTGATTTCACCTTTGGTAAATACCCGATCGCGAAAGCGCCGGCCGATGCGCGGGTGCTCGATGGCGGCCTTGATGCGATCCACTTCCGCAAGATCGATTCCCGTGCTGATGATCATAGGATGGCTTCCCGAACCTCACGCTGCACCCCATGTGTTTCACCCCAATGACACATCGCTTCGACCACCGGCCGCAGGCTCGCCCCCAAGGCGGTGAGGGAATACTCCACTTTAGGTGGCACTTGGGCATAGACTTGTCGCCTCACCAAACCGTTGCGTTCCATTTCGCGCAGCTGCTGAGTGAGCATTTTTTGCGATACGCCAGTCAAGGCGCGCGCTAGATCCGAAAACCGTTTGCGCCCGGCCAACAAATGGAAAACGATGGGAATCTTCCATCGTCCGCTTATCATTGCCAGGGTAAACTCCGCCGGACACTTTACCGCGCTAGTTTCCATCGCCGTCTCCTAGGTTACTCTTTGGATACTATAGCACCGGCGGGTGCGTACTTAACAAGTATTCCCTTCGTGATTACCTTCGCCCCAAGCTGCGAAAGGAACCCCTCATGTTACAACCCGCGCTCAAGTTAGTCGAAAATCAATTCAACGGTAGCCTTGACGCCGGTGCGCGCGACTTGGCCAGCCGCGACGGCGAACTGCTCGACGCCTATTCCCAGGCGGTCGTCGCAGCCGCCGAAAAAATCAGCCCGGCGGTTACGTTCATAGAAGTCACCAAGGAGCACCGTTCATCGAGACACCGGCCAAGCGGAGAGTCAGGCGCAATCCGCGGCAGCGGCTCGGGTTTTATCTTTACGCCGGACGGGCTGATCTTGACGAATAGCCATGTCGTCCACGGTGCCGTCAAACTCGATGTTGCGTTGAACGACGGGCGGCATCTTAGCGCCACCATGGTCGGCGACGATCCGAGCAGCGACCTTGCCGTCATCCGCATAGCGGCGCAAAATCTGAGCGTCGTGCCACTAGGCGATTCGGAAAAAACCCGGGTCGGCCAAATGGCGATCGCTATCGGTAACCCTTACGGCTTTCAGTGTAGTGTCACCGCCGGTGTCGTCAGCGCCCTCGGTCGTTCGCTACGCTCGGTGTCGGGGCGGTTGATCGACAATGTCATCCAAACCGACGCAGCGCTCAACCCCGGCAACTCTGGCGGACCCCTGGTTAATTCACGAGGTGAAGTCATCGGCGTAAACACCGCCGTCATTCTGCCGGCGCAGGGAATCTGTTTCGCGGTAGCGATCAACACTGCGAAGTTCGTTGTCGGCCAGTTGATTCAAAATGGCCGGATTCGCCGCGCTTATCTCGGCGTGGGCGGCCAGAACGTGGATATCCCGCGTGCCGTCGCCCGGGCGCAGCGACTACTACATCCAACAGGTGTGCTTTTGATCTCGGTGGAGTCGAGCGGCCCCGCAGAGCGTGGCGAACTCCGAGTCGGCGACATTATCGTCGCCCTCGACAATCACGCGGTGCGCGGCATCGACGATCTGCATCGTTTACTCACCGACGCGCGCATTGGCTTGCCCTGCAATGTCGAGCTGCTACGGCAATCGCGAAAAATAAATCTAAATGTGGTTACCCAGGAGGCGCCGAGCTGATTGCCGATCTTTTACTCGAAACCCGCTGACAAGCGGTCAGGGTGCCGCTCAGAGGCGGGCCACACACCGACAGTTAGTATTCAGAACCGGATCGCATCAGGCGGCAATCCCAATGCCGCGACGGATCGCCTCGTCTTGTCCCACAAGGGATGTACGGGTTGCCACTCCTCGACCCCCGGAGCTTTGACGTCGAGCCGATCCAGTTCGCCATCAGCAAGAGCACTCACTGACCAGCCGGTCTTGAAAAGTGTTCCACAGTCTTTCTATCCTCCCCTTGGCCTGAGGGGAATGGGCTAGGATCAAAGTCACTCCGAGTTCTGCTAAACCTCGGCCCACCTCGGTGGTGGGTTTTTTGTTAATCAACTGCTCCTGTATTGTCGGTTCCCGATCGGTCCAGAATACCGAGTGACAGTCGGTATAGAGGGAGTGGGGTAAGCCATGGAGCATGGAAGATCTCAGAAGAACAGAGTGGAAGTAACCCCAGGAGCTTTCGGCCTGGGTAAAAAAGCCACCTGTCACTTTGCTGGTGGCATCGTCGATGGCCCCGATCAGACACATCCGCGGCCCCCGCCCTTGGAGCCAGTCATGGGGAGAGCCCAAGCAGCAATTTAGTGGCGCCCGCAGCCACTATTTGTTATCGTGCGACCATTCCAACTGAAGGAGACTCTGCCGTGGCGAAAAGATCGTTCTTAGTTTTCATGCTCGCACTGCTTGCCGCGTTGCCGGCAACTTCCTGGGCACAAAAAGGTAAAATCAAGATCGCCGTGCAGGCGCCGCTTTCGGGCGAGCAAGCCGCGCTCGGCGAACATATCAAACTCGGCGCGCAGCTCGCCGTTGAGGAATCCGTCAAGGCGTTCAAAGCGCTGGGCTACGATCTCGTGCTGGTGCCCCAGGACGATCAAGCGAAACCTGAAGTCGGCGTCGCCAACGCGCGCAACATGGTCGCCGACCCCGAAGTCTTGGTGATCGTCGGACATTTTAACTCAGGTGTGGCGCTGCCGGCGTCGGAAGTTTACAAGGACGCCATGCTGGCGATGATCTCGCCGGCCAATACCGCCACCGAGATCACCGATCGAGGGTATCCGAATGTAAATCGCGTCTGCGGCCGCGACGATGTCCAAGGCCCAGTCGGCGCGCGTTTCGCGGCCCAAGAGCTGAAAGCGAAATCGGTCTACATCATCCACGACAAGACGCTTTACGGCCAGGGCGTGGCGGACAATTTCCGCAACGAGGCGAAAAAGCTCGGCATCAATGTCCTCGGCTTCGAGGGCACCGAAGAACGCGCCAACTTCTCGCCGATGATCAACCCGCTCAAAGCCAAGAATCCCGCGCTGGTCTATTTCGGCGGCATCTATCATCAAGGCGGGTTGTTGCTTAAACAACTCCGTGAAAAGGGCGTCAACGCCAAGTTCATGGGACCCGATGGCTTGGACTCAGCCGAAATGGCTAAGATCGCCGGCAGCTCGGTGGTCGGCAGTTACTACACCAGCGTCGCCGGCCCGCCGGATGCATATCCTGAAACCGCTGCCTTCGCGAAAAAGTACAAACAGCGCTTCAGCAAGGACGTTGAAGCCTTTGGCTTATACGGTTACGACGCCACGATGGTGGGAATCAAAGCCATGGAGCAATGGCTCAAAGCCAATCCGAATAAGAAACCCAGCCGCACCGAGATTTCTACCGCTGTGCGCAATATTAAAGGTTTCAAAGGCGTCACCGGCCCGATTGAGTTCGACAGCAAGGGCGATCCGGTTAAAGCCAAGTACTTCGTCCTGCAATTCGAAAAGCAGGTCTATCCCGGCAAAGTGGTGAAAGTAATCGAGCAGCAAGCTCCCGCAGCTCCGGCTAAGAAATCTTAAACCGGTTCAAGACATCGGGGATGGAGGATCGAAGATCGAATCTCCTCCCCTCCATCCTCGATGTTCTACTCTCCATCTTTGACCTTAGTCTTTATTTCTCGATCCTGGGCCCGACTTCGCGTAAAATAATTGAATGAGAAAAAAACTCCGCGTCGCGCTGCTATTCGGTGGTAAATCCGCCGAACATGAAATTTCGCTGATCTCTGCCCGCAACATTGCCGCGGCGATAGACAAAAGAAAATACGAGATCGTCGCCATCGGCATCGACAAGCAAGGCCGCTGGCACCTCGACGAGGGCGCCAGGCTGCTCCTGGGCGGTGAAAAGGCCATGGTCGAATTTCGCGACGCCAGAAATGCCGCCGCCATCATGCCGGGTAAGACTACCACACCGATGGTACGCCACAGCGGCGCGGCGGGACTCGCCGGTATCGACGTCGTCTTTCCGATCCTGCATGGCCCATTTGGCGAGGATGGCACGGTGCAAGGCTTGTTGAAGCTCGCCAACTTGCCATTTGTCGGCGCCGGCGTGTTGGGCTCCGCGGTCGGCATGGACAAAGATGTAATGAAGCGATTATTGCGCGACGCTGGCATCGCCATCGGCAAGTTCATGGTGTTCAAGCGCGCCGACAATATCAGTTTCGCCCTGGTCAAGCGCACCCTCGGTATGCCGCTGTTCGTCAAGCCCGCCAATCTCGGCTCATCGATCGGCATCAGCAAGGTAACCAAGCCAACCGAATTCACTGCCGCGGTCAAAGAGGCGTTCCGTTACGACAGCAAAATCGTCATCGAAGAGTTCATCGACGGCCGCGAGATTGAGTGTTCGGTACTCGGCAATGACAATCCTGATCGCATCGCTACCGGGTGAAATCGTTGTCAACCGCGATTTCTATTCCTATGATGCCAAGTATCTCGACGCTCACGGCTCGCGCCTGGAGATCCCCGCCAAATTACCGGCCAAGGTGATTAAGGAAATCCGTCAAACTGCGGTCAAAGCTTGCCACGCGCTGTGCTGCCAAGGCATGGCGAGAGTTGATTTTTTCGTGCAGGCCAACGGCCGCGTGTTGGTCAATGAGATCAACACCATCCCCGGCTTCACCAAGATCAGCATGTACCCCAAAATGTGGGAAGCTACGGGAATTGCGTATGCAAACTTGATCGACCGGCTGGTGCGTCTAGCGCTGGAACGGTTTCGTCAAGAACAGCGGTTAAGATCGTCGAAATAGTGCCGATGGTTCTCTGTGTGGTAGCCTGATTGACCCACTACCAACAGGGAAGGAAATTATGGCACTAAAACCATTGACCCACCCGGACGAACTTTATCAATTACTGCGCGAGGGCGACGTCAAGGAGTTCAACCTGCGCAAGGCACAGCTGGATCGGATAAAACTCAACGACTGTGATTTCCGCTACCTCGATCTGCGCGGCATAGACGCCCAGAGAGTCGACTTCCGCAACTGTTATTTTCACAACACCGATTTGCGCGGCATCGATCTCTCGCAAGCATCGCTCGAAGGGGCGAGCTTCAATAGCGCGCGGATTTCCGGCGTGCTCTTCCCCAAGGACATTGGAGCGCAAGAAATCATCCTGTCGGTAACTCATGGCACCCGTGTGCGCTATCTGAAATAATTCGATAGCGAGACTCAGGCTTTCCCCCACCGACACGGCGCCGCCGCCGGCCAATAACAGCGCGGGCGAACGACTGCCGCCGCCCAGCTGTTTTCGGCGAATAGCCGGCCGTCCACAGCGGGACTGCGGACGGCCGACCCAGCGGAGCAGGGCCTAGATTATCGGATTGCTAATCCATCTGTCGTCTCAGGAACGTCGGGATATCGTATTTATCGTCGTCTTCCTGATTGGCGCTCGATTGAAAATTATTCTTGTTGTGCGTCACGCTTTCGAGATCGTCGCTGCCAGATTTCTTGCGGTGCCAGGTCGGCCCTTCGAGATCGTCGACGATGGTACCGAGGTGAACCACCTTTTTGTTCTTCGGCGGGACGCCGGCGATGTTGGCGATACTGGTCGCCGCGGGTGGCTGAACTTGCACCGGCGTTTTATGAGCATGTTTTTCTTCGCCGAAACCGGTAGCGATCACGGTAATGCGGATTTCGTCGCCCATGGTTTCATCGATCACCGCGCCAAAAATAATATTGGCATCATCATGCGCTTCTTCTTGAATCATCGATGCCGCTTCGTTGACTTCGTGCAGGCACAGATTCGGCCCCCCGGTGATATTGATCAACACGCCTCGTGCTCCCTGAATCGAGATATCTTCGAGCAACGGACTGGAGATCGCTTTTTGCGCCGCTTCGATGGCCCGGTTCTCACCGGTCGCCGACGCCGCGCCCATTAGCGCCAAGCCCATTTCCGCCATCACCGTTCGCACATCGGCGAAGTCAAGATTGATCAACCCGGGAGTGATGATCAAATCCGAGATGCCGCGCACCGCTTGGAGCAAGACATCGTCGGCCTTGTGAAACGCTTCGATCATGGTTGTGGTCTTGGCCGCAATGCTGAGCAAGCGCTGGTTCGGAATCACGATCAAGGTATCGACGCTTTGTTTCAACTCCTCGATGCCCTGTTCCGCCTGGCGCTGGCGTTTTTTGCCCTCGAAGATGAAAGGCTTGGTCACCACACCGACGGTCAGCGCGCCGACTTCACGCGCGATCCGCGCCAACACCGGCGCGCCGCCAGTGCCGGTGCCGCCGCCCATGCCGGCGGTAATAAAAATCATGTCGGCGCCTTCCATATACTCCCTGATCTGTTCTTGATCCTCCAGCGCAGCGCGCCGGCCGATCTCGGGATTGGCGCCCGCACCTAACCCCTTGGTCACCAGGCCGCCCAGTTGGATCCGCATCGGCGCTTGGCTCGCTTCCAAGGACTGCGCGTCGGTGTTCGCCACCATGAAATCGACGCCGGTAAGTTTGGAACCGATCATGGTATTGACCGCGTTGCCGCCGCCGCCACCGATACCAATGACCTTGATGCGCGCGGTCAGGCTATTTTGCCGTTCGACTATTTCAAACATATTCTCTCCTCCTCCACTAAACTTGAAAATGTTATCCCCGTTTAAAAAAACTCGCTGAGCCAATCCGACATGCGGTGCTTCACCTTGGCAAGCATCCTGTCGTCGCGCGGCCGTGCCACGCCGCGCTCCTGGCCATTCATGCCATGGAGCACCAGCCCGACTGCGGTGGCGTGTATCGGATTATCGATGACGTCGACCAACCCACCGACCTGCATCGGCACACCCAAGCGCACCGGCAGCCCGAAGGAGCGTTCGGCCATCTTGACGGCGCCGGACAGCAGCATGCCACCGCCGGTAGCGACGATCCCTGACGCCAAGGAGCCATCGAAACCGGATTTGGCGATCTCTTTCTGAACCAATTCGAAGATCTCGTCTAAGCGCGGCTCGATGATTTCACAAAGAATTTGCCGCGATACCGTTCCCGCCTCCTTGCCGGCTATGCTCGGCACCTCGACCCGTTCCTGATCCATCGCCATAACTGCTTTGGCGTAGCCATAACGTTGCTTGATGCGCTCGGCATCGCCAAACGGCGTGCGCAAACCGGCGGCGATATCATTGGTGACATGATTGCCGCCGATGCTGAGGACCGCCGTATGTTTCACCGTGCCGTCATGAAATAGCGTGATATCGGTGGTGCCACCGCCCATATCGAATAGCACCACTCCCAAATCGCGCTCTTCATCGGTAAGCACCGCTTCGGCGGCGGCCAACGGCGCGAGCACGATCTCGGCGACATGGAGGCCGCTGCGATTGCAGCACTTGACGATGTTTTGCACCGAGGTGACCGCGCCGGTCACCACATGGACTTTGGCTTCCAAGCGGACCCCGGACATGCCCAGGGGTTCTTTTATGCCGTCCTGCTCGTCAATGATGTAGTCCTGGGGCAGGACATGCAGCACTTCCCGGTCGAGCGGGATAGCCACCGCCTTGGCGGCGTCGATCACCCGGTCGAGATCGCGCTGCGTCACCTCCTTATGCTTCACCGCGACGATGCCGTGGCTGTTGAACGATTTGATATGGCCGCCGGAGACGGCGGCGAACACCGTGTGAATTTCGCAGCCGGCCATCAATCCCGCCTCTTGGACCGCGCGCTTGATTGAGTTGACGGTGCTTTCGATGTTGATGACGACGCCCTTGCGCAAGCCTGCTGACGCGTGACTACCGACACCGATGATGTCGACGCCGCGTTCGGTCATCTCACCGACCACGGCGCAAACTTTTGACGTGCCGATATCCAAGCCAACAACTATAGTATTTTTCTTCGCCATAGCCTTCGATCTGCAGTTGCTAGTTGATCCTTTGGCTCCGCTACTGCTTTATCTCTCGCAAGCGCGCCACCACTTGATCGCGGAAGCTCATATCCAAAGATGCCAACCGCTCCTCGTTGCCCTTCCATAATTCCAGCAAGCGTTCCAAGCGCGCGATTTTCTCCTCCCAGTCGCCCCAACCCAGGCGCCAAGCCACCGGGAATTTCGTCGGGTACACCACCAGCCGGTCCAGCGCTTCGAAGTGAATCTCCGACAGCGTATGGGAGTGCTGCGCCATCAAATCGGCCAAGTGTATGGCGTCGCGGATGCGCTGACGCGCCGCAGGATCGCCGCGCATCAGCCCTTCGGCGTAGACACCGGTGAGCATGGGATACTTGATGCTCTCACCCGAGGCGACTTCTTTGAACACCACGGCATCGGCATCGATATAGTAAAGCTTACGGACGCCGACGATCGCTTTGGGGCTGCGTTCCTCGACGTCGATAACAATCCGGCGCGGGAAATCGCGGCGCACCAACACCCGGCGCACCCAAGGGTGTCTGGCGATTTTTTTCTCGATGGCGGCGGCGATCGACGTTCCAGATATTCATTCCCTGGCTCAGGCCGGCGATGGCGACGATCTCGTTGCCGCCGACCTTGTCGCCGCTGTGCACCTCGATTTCGCGCACGGCGAAATAACGGATTGTCGGCGAAAAAATCCCGCGTCGAGCGCGCGGCAATGGCCAGCGGTCCGCTGAGACGATAGATCAGCGCGCCGGCAATCAGCAGCAATGGCACAATGGCCGCGATCAACCAGCGGCGCTTGACAAGCCGCTTATCGCGCTTGTGATTGTCTCTTCGGTGAACTTTCAATTGCATAGGGATTCGACTATTCAGTGTCCGGCCATTCGCCGAGCATACTTCACTTCGGCGACCAAATTGATATCAAAACGGCGGCGCACCTCACTCCGGGCCAGTTCCATCAACTGACGCACATCGGTCGCTTTGGCGCCGCCGAGATTGACGATGAAATTGGCATGGCGCTCGGCGATCTGCGCCTGGCCGATGCGCTTGCCCTTCAAGCCGCCGGCTTCGATCAATCTGCCGGCGAAATCTCCCGGCGGATTACGAAACATCGAGCCCGAGTTGGGAAATCCTGACGGCTGGCTGCTTTTTCTTCTGCTCACCAGTTCGCGCAATTTGGCATTCACCTGTGCCGCTTCGTCCCGGCGCAAACGCAGATGCACGCCGTCACCACCGTGCCCGCGGGTAGATGCGAATCGCGATAACTAAACGTCATTGCTCCCGCGCGAAAAAGCCAGCGGTTGGCCGTCCGGCATTCATCGCCTCAACACGCTCGACGACCTTTTCGAATTCGGAACCGTAGGCGCCCGCGTTCATCAACAGCGCGCCGCCGACGGTGCCGGGAATCCCTTCGGCAAACTCCAAACCGGCATATCCCTTGCGCGCCGCTTGGCGCACCAACTGGGTGACGGCGTACGCCGCGCCGACTTCGACTTCGATCATGGTCGCCGCCTTCGTGCCATTCGATGTTTTTGAACTCGCCGGTTAGATGAATCACCGCGCCGCGTACGCCGCGGTCGCTGATCAAAACGTTGCTGCCATTGCCCAACAGATATAACGGCACCTGATGGCGGCGCAGCGCGACGAAAACTTGGGCCAGCGCAGCGTCCGTTGTCGGCTTCGATAAAATAATCCGCCGGCCCGCCGATCTTCATCGAGGTATAACGCGCCAGCGGCTCGTCGAGCTTGAGGCGCGCCCGGAGACCGACGAGAGATCGTGAACCAGCGGCGCATTGTCAGTTGCTTAGCCATGGCAAACATCGTCAGTCAGGATTGGCGTGATGGAGTAATGGAGTGAGGCGCCGTCCCCCATCCGCCGATTACTCCAATACTCTCCCACTCCATTACTCCATTCCCTCTCGCTTCAGCGCCTCAACCAGAGCCTCACCGACTTTGTAAATATCCCCGGCGCCCAAGGTCAGCGCGATATCGCCGGCGCGCAGCCGGCCGGCCGATCTGCGCGACGATTTGGCTTTTGTCGGCGACATACTCGACCTCTAAATGGCCTTGGCGTTTGATCGCCTGATATAACGCCTCGCCGGTCGCGCCGGCGATCGGATCTTCGCCGGCGCCATAAATTTCCGTCAGGACTAACCGGTCCGCGCCTTCGAAAGCAGTCAAGAACTCGTCGAACAGATCCCGCGTGCGGGTATAGCGGTGCGGCTGGAAAATCACCGTCAACGGCCGCTTCCAACTGTCGCGAATAGCGCCGATGGTGGCGCGAATCTCCGCCGGATGATGGCCGTAATCGTCGATCACCATCACGCCCTCGGGCTCGCCGATAATTTCAAAACGGCGATGAATACCACTGAAGGCTTCGAAAGCCTGGGCGACATGGTCGAACGGAATTTCCAGTTCATGGGCCACGGCGATCGCGGCGAGCGAATTGGTCGCGCTGTGTTTGCCTGGCGAGTGCAGGCGCACTTTGCCCAACGACTTGCCGCGATGGAGTGCGGTGAATGCGACGCCCGCGGGACCCATGGTCAAATCCGCGGCGGAGAAATCCGCTTCCGGCGACAGGCCATAGGTCGTGAAGCGTTTGCGTACTTTGGGCAACAGACCGCGCACATGGGCATCGTCGCTGCACAACACCGCGACGCCGTAGAACGGCATTTTGTTGATGAAGGTGAGAAAATTTTCGCTCAACCGCTCCATGGACCGTGAAAATCCATATGCTCTTTGTCGATATTGGTCACCACCGCGATGGTCGGCGCCAGCAACAGAAAACTGCCGTCGCTTTCATCGGCTTCGGCAACCATGAATATCGCCCGCCCCCATCTTGGCGTTGGTGCCCAACATATGCAGTCGACCGCCGATCACCATGGTCGGATCGAACCCGGCCGCGCTCAGCACCGCCGACGACCATCGACGTGGTCGTCGTCTTGCCGTGGCTGCCGGCCACGGCGACGCCGAATTTCATGCGCATCAATTCCGCCAGCATCTCGGCCCGCGGGATCACCGGAATATGGCGCCGGCGCGCTTCCAAGCACTTCAGGATTGGCATATTTAACCGCCGTCGAGATCACCACCACCGATGGCTTGCCGGCAATATTTTCTTCCTGATGGCCGACAAAAATCTGCGCGCCGAGAGAACGCAAACGCCGGGTCGCTTCGCTCGCTTGCAGGTCCGAGCCGCTCACCGCGTAGCCCGAATTCAGTAACACTTCGGCGATACCGCTCATGCCAATGCCGCCAATGCCGACAAAGTGAATCTTATGCTTCTTCTGCAACATGAAACTCGTAGTTCCACTGTCAATCTATCACCCGCGCCAAGCCGTAACAGGCGTCGACGATCCGTGCCGCCGCATCCGGCCGTCCCAGGACGCGCGCCGCCGCCGCCATGCGCTCGAGCCGCGAACGGTCGGCGAAATAGCCGCGAATACGCTCGGCCAAAAGCTCGCCGCTCAAGTCGCGATCCAAAATCATTTCGGCGGCGCCCTGTTGCTGCAGCGACTCGCGCATTACCGCGCTGATGATCGTAAATCGCGTACGGATAAGGCACCAAAATCGCCGCTTTGCCGAATAGCCGTCAGTTCGGCGATGGTCATTGCGCCGGCGCGGCAGAGAACTAAATCGGCGCCGGCATAGGCTTCGTCCATGCGGTCGATAAACGGCGTTACCGTCGCATCGAATGGCAGCGACCCGTAAGCTTGTTTGATAGCGTCGTAATCCAATGGTCCGGTTTGGTGCGTGATGACGATGTCGTTTTTAAGATCGCCGAGTAATTTCAATGCGTCGACCACGGCATAATTGATCCGCCGCGCGCCGGCGCTGCCGCCGAAAATCAGCAGCGTGAATTTCTCGCCGCGCTTAACCTGCGGCACTTCCGTCCAACGCACCGGATTGCCGGTTTCCTGCACCCGGGCGCCGGGAAAATAAGCGACGCTCTCGCGGTAGGCGGTAAAGACCCAATCGACCCACCGGGCAAGCAACCGATTGGTGAAACCCGGCCGCAGATTCTGCTCCATGATGGCGCAGCGAATATGTTTGAGCCTGGCCGCCAGCAACACGGGACCGGACGCATAACCGCCGAGTCCAATCACGCAGTCCGGGCGAAAGGCGCGCAGGATCGCCAGAGAACGAAACAGCCCCGCGGGCACGCCGTAAAGCGCGTCAAGAAAGCCGCGGATACCGCGCCCCTTTAGTCCTTTGACCGCGAGCGTTTCCAATTTGAATCCTTCTTTGGGTAACACACGATATTCAATGCCCTGTTCGGTGCCGATAAAAAGTATTTCGCTTCTGCCATCGCGCCGTTGAAACTCCCGCGCCACCGCCAGTCCAGGAAACAGGTGGCCGCCGGTTCCGCCGCCGGCGAAAACTACCCGCACGCTATACCCTCCGGCGCGATAGGCTCAGCAAAATGCCGGCCTCCGCCAGATTGATCAGCATGGCTGAGCCGCCATAACTGATAAACGGCAGCACCAGTCCCTTGGTCGGCATCGAGCCCCATCACCACACCCATGTGAATCAATGCCTGGAATCCTAAGAGCACCGTCAAGCCAAAAGCCAAATACTGATCGAACGGCTCCTCGATGCGCGACGTCAGCCGCAGCCCGCGCAAAATAATCACACCGAACAGCGCTAAGACTACAAACGCGCCGAGGAGCCCCAACTCCTCGCCGATCACCGAGAAAACGAAGTCGGTATGGGCCTCGGGCAGATAAAATAATTTCTGCCGGCTCTCGCCCAAACCACGCCCCCACAACTGGCCGGAACCGAACGCAATCAACGATTGAATGACGTGAAAGCCGCTGCCCGACGCATCGCTCCAAGGGTCCATAAAGCTCATCAAGCGGCGCATCCGGTACTCCGCCGCGGTCATGAGATAAATCAGCAAAGGCAGGGCTAATAGAGCCGGTGCCGAGCAGATGTTGCACGCGCACACCGCCGATGAACAACATCGAGTAGAGCAGCATGGTCAGGATCAAGGCGCTGCCGAAGTCGGGTTCGAGCAGGAGCACGCCGGCAAACAAGCCGGTCACGATCATGTGCGGCAAGACGCCGATGGCGAAGGAGCCGATCATCGGCTCCTTCTTGGCGATGGAATGAGCGAGATAGACGACAATCGCCAATTTGGCCATCTCCGACGGTTGAAAGGCCAGGCCGGCGAGGGCAATCCAGCGTCGCGCTCCGCCGCGACTGGCGCCGATACCGGGAATCAGCACGAGAACCAAACAGATCAGAGTCAGCGCCAACAATGGATAGGCAAAGCGGCGGTATTGTCGCGACGGGACCAGTGAACAGACGATCAACGCAACCACGCCGGCGCCCATGGCGAACAATTGTTTGCGAAAAAAGAACGTGCCATCGGCGTAGCGCTCTTGGGAATAGAGATAGCTGGTGCTAAGCACCATGACCACTCCCATGGCGACCAGCGCCGATGACCGCCAGCAGGATCCATTTATCGACGGCCAACGCGTCTCTCATAGCGCCTGCACCAAATTCTTGAAACTCTTGCCGCGTTCGGCATAGTTGGAAAATTGATCGAAACTCGAACAGGCCGGCGACAGCAGCACGACATCGCCCGGCTGCGCGTGCGCAGCGGCATCGCGCACCGCAGCATTTAGATCGTCGACCAGGACAGTCGTCGTCAGTCCGCCCAGGGCGGCGGCGATAGTGTGTTTGGCGGCGCCGAACAACACCAAGCGGCGCACTTGGTTTTTAACGGCCGGCGCCATGGGCGCATAGTCGCCGCCCTTGTCGACGCCGCCGGCGAGCAAGAGGACCCGCCCGGTAAAACTCGCCAGCGATTTCACTACCGCGCCGACATTGGTGCCCTTGGAGTCGTTGTAGTAGCGCACGCCGTTTTTTTCGCGAACCAATTCAAGACGGTGTTCGAGACCTGGAAACTCGTCGATGGTGGTTTGAATCGCCCGGCGCGAAACACCGGCGGATTGAGCCGCGGCGACGGCGGCCATGATATTTTCTACGTTATGCACGCCTTGGATCTTCGCCTTGGCTAAAGAGAAGCGTTCCTCGACGGCACCGTCGCGCCAGATGACTTCAGTCGGCGTCGCGAACACTCCTTCGGAGACTTCGCCAAAGCCGAAGGAAACCACCTGCGCGCTAAGCCGCTCGCGCAGCTGCCATACCCGCGGATCGTCGCGGTTGAGGATCGCCACGTCGGCGCCCTGCTGCGCCGCGAATATGCGCTCCTTGGCCCGGCAGTAATCGGCGAAACTCGCGTAGCGGTCCAAGTGATCCTCAGTAAGATTGAGCAGGAGCGCGATGCGGGGGCGAAACTCGTCGACCCATTCTAACTGAAAGCTGCTGATCTCGATGACCCCCCAGTCCCAGGCGTCGGTCACCGAGCTTATAAACGGCACACCCAAGTTGCCGCCGAGAAAAACTTTCTTGCCGTCGGCCTCGAGCATCTTGCCGATCAACGTGGTCGTCGTGCTTTTGCCGTTGGTACCGGTGATCGCCACCAGTGGCGCGGCGAAATAGCGATAGGCCAACTCGATTTCGCTCAACACCGGAATGTTTCGCGCCAGCGCCTCGCGCAGCAAGAGATTTTCCATCGGCACACCCGGGCTGGGCACCACGTAGTCCATGCCATCGAGCCAACTTTTTTCTTCGCCGCCCAAGCGATAGGTTAGCGAGAGATCACTGAGCGCGGCCATTTCTCCGCTCAAGGCGTCTTGTCCGCGCAGATCGCTAATCCACACCGTGGCCCCCTGTTGCACGAGAAAGCGCGCACATTCTCGTCCGGTGCGCGCCAAGCCGATGACCAATAGCTTTTTTCCTTTGAGCTCCATTTAACATGGTCGCCGTTATCTGAGTTTCAAGGTGCTCAAACCGATGACCGCGAAAATAATCGACAGGATCCAGAAACGCACGATAATCTGCGGCTCTTTCCAGCCTTTGAGTTCATAGTGATGGTGGATCGGCGCCATCAAGAAAACTCGCTTGCGGCGGATCTTGTAGGACGCCACTTGGAAAATCACCGACAGCGCTTCCATGACGAAGACGCCGCCGATGATCATCAGAAGAATTTCGTTCTTGGTCAGCACCGCGACGATGCCCAGGGCGGCGCCGAGGGACAGCGAACCGACATCGCCCATAAACATCTGCGCCGGATAGGCGTTGTACCAAAGAAAACCCAAGCCCGCCGCCACCATCGCGGCGCAAAACACCGTCAGCTCGCCGACGCCGGCGACATAGGGGATCTGCAAATACTCGGCAAATTTGAGATGGCCGGTGGCATAAGCCACCACCGCGTAAGCCGCCGCGGCAACCATCACCGGGCCGATCGCCAGGCCGTCGAGACCGTCGGTGAGATTGACCGCGTTGGAGGTGCCGACGATCACCAGCATGGCGAAGGGGATGTAGAAAATGTCGAGATTCAGCCGCAGCGTCTTGATGAACGGAAAGGCGATCTCGGTGCTGAATTTCGGTTGATAGAACAGTGCCAGGACGACCACGAGAGCGACCGCGAACTGGCCCAAGAGCTTGGTCCGCGGCGCCAGCCCCTTGCTGTTTTTGCCCGTGAGCTTCAAATAATCGTCGGCGAAGCCCACCGCCCCGCTGCCCACCGTGGCGAGCAAGGCCAACAGCACATAGCGATTGGTGATATCCGCCAGCAGAACGGTCGAGAACAACAAGGCCAGGATAATCAGCGCGCCGCCCATGGTCGGCGTGCCCGCCTTGACCGCATGGGACGCCGGGCCGTCATCGCGAATATGTTGTCCGATCTGCCGTTCGGTGAGCACACGGATCAACCATGGGCCGAGCAGAAACGAAATCATTAGGGACAACAATGCCGCCATCGCCGCGCGAAAGGTGATGTAGCGAAAGACATTAAAGCCGGAGTAGCTGGTCGAAAGCGAGGTGAACAAGTGATACAGCACGCGCTACTCCTGGGCCGTCACGCTCTTGAGCGCTTGTAAAACTTTTTCCATTTTCATGCCGCGCGAACCTTTGATCAAAAGCCAATCGCCGCGTTTGACCTGTTGGCGCAAGCGCGTGGCCAAATCGTCATGATCGGCGCCGACGGCAACCTGGTGCGCTTTCATGCCGGCGCGCAGCGCGCCGCGACGCACTGTGCTGGCTTGGTCGCCGAGCAGATAAAGTCGATCGATCCGCGCTTGGGCGGCGACCCGGCCCAGTTGGCGATGCTCTTTGACGCTCTGCTTGCCGAGCTCTAACATGTCGCCCAACACGGCGATTTTTTTGCCCCGGCCGCCGATCAGCGCCAGAGTTTCCAGCGCCGCTTGCATGGAGCCAGGATTAGCATTGTAGCAATCGTTGATAATGCCGATGCCGCGCCAGCTTTCCCGCTGCATACGCATAGTAAAGGGCTTGGCTTGCGCCAAACCGCGGCGCACCGCCGCCAAACTTACTCCGGCGCCGAGGGTCAAGGCCGCGGCGCCGAGGGCATTGGTGACATTATGACGGCCTAGATAATTCAAATTGATCCGCGCTTGTTGGCCGCCGTAGCGCAGCGCGAAGGCCATGCCCCGGCCGGCGCGCACCCGTAACGCCTGTGCGCGCAGCTGGCCGGCCGCGCCATAGGTCAACTTTTTGCCGGCAAACTTAGCGCCCAGACGGCGCACCCAAGGATCGTCGACATTGACGGCGATCATGCCGTTGCGGCGCACGGCGCGATAGAGCGCGCCTTTTTCGCGGGCCACGCCGGGCAAGTTTTTTAGACCCGCCAAATGGGCCGCGGCTACTGTCGTGATGACGCCGAGGTCCGGATCGGCGATTTCCGCCAAGCGCTGGATCTCGCCCGGGGAGTTGGTGCCAAGTTCGACCACAGCGACTTTGTGTCTCTTGGTCAAGCGTAAAAGCGTCAATGGTAAGCCGACCAAATTATTGAAATTGCCTTCGGTCTTGAGCACTCGGCCGCGCAACGACTGGCCGGCCAAACTTCCTTGCGCCAAGATCGCCGCAACCATTTCCTTAGTCGTCGTCTTGCCGTTGGAGCCGGTGATGGCGAGCACCATCGGCGCCAGCCGCTCACGCCGATAGTGAGCCAGATCACCCAGCGCCCGGAGCGTGTCGCCGACTCGCACGATGGTCGCCGGCCCGAGCCTAGCCGTCGGCAAGGAGCGATGGACGATAACGCAGGCGGCGCCGCGGCGCACCGCATCACCGACGAAATCATGGGCATCATGACGCTCGCCTTTAAGGGCGACGAAGATCGAGTTGCCTTTGACCTGTTTGGAGTCGGTCACAATCTCCCCGTAGCGCGCGATCTTACCGGAGCTGGTAACTTTGCCGCCGGTGGCCGCAAGAATTTCTCCCAGAGTCCAACTCATGCCTCGTTAACTTAACCGTTGGCACGCGCTGCAATCGCTTCGCGGGCCACCTCCCGATCGTCGAAATGAAACTTCGTCTTGCCTAGAATCTGATAGTCCTCATGGCCCTTGCCGGCGATCAGCACGGTATCGCCGGCGCCGGCAATCGCCAGCGCCAAGCGGATCGCCGCGCGTCGGTCGCCTTCGACGTAATAGCCGCGCCGTGCCGCCGAGCCGGTAATGCCGGCGGTTAGCTGCGCCGCATCGAGTTTGGCGATGCCGACTTGACGCACGCCGGCTTCGACATCAGCGAGTATCGCCGATGGCTCTTCAGTGCGCGGATTGTCGGAGGTAAGCACCGCGACATCGCTCAGCCGCGCGGCAATTTCGCCCATCAACGGCCGCTTGCCGCGGTCGCGGTCACCGCCGCACCCGAACACCGCGATCAACTTGCCTGTCGTCAACTGCCGCGTCACGTGCAGCGCTTTTTCCAGGGCATCGGGGGTATGGGCGTAATCGACCAAGACGGCGACACCGCGTCCGTTGTCGACTTTTTCTAACCGCCCGGGCACGGCTGCTAAACGCGCTATGCCACCCGCAATCTCGTCGTCACTCAATCCAAGGGCGCAGCCGACTCCCACCGCGCCCAAAATATTTTGCAAGTTCACCGAGCCCACCAGCGACGAGGCGATGTTTATCCGGCGCTCCTTGGCGCGAATCTCGCCGCGGATGCCGCCGACATCGGTGCTTACTTGCACCGGATAGACATCCCATGCGCTGCTCTCGCCATAACTCCACACCGCCAAGCCCCGCGCCCGGCAGTTAACGATTAATGACTCGCCACGCGGATCATCGCCGTAAATCACCGCCGCCTTATGAGGTTTCACCGATGCCGGCAGGTAGTCATTGAACAAGCGGCTCTTGGCGGCAAAATAGTCGTCCATGTCACGATGATAATCGAGATGATCGCGCGTCAAGTTGGTAAACACGCCGACGTCGAAGTCCAGGCCACGGACCCTTTCCTGGGCCAGAGCATGGGACGAAACTTCCATCGCCACGACCTGCACTCCGCTCCGCACCATCTCCGCCAGCAACTCCTGCAAATCGACGGACTCGGGCGTCGTATGATGCGACGGCAGCGTGCGGCCGCGATAACGGTAGTTGATCGTGCCGATGACTCCGGGTGTCAAGCCGGCCTCATGCAAAATCGACTCGACCAAATAGGTCAAAGTGGTTTTGCCATTGGTACCGGTTACGCCGACCAGCCGTAAGCTGCTGCTCGGGCGCCGATAAAAGTGCGCCGCCCACAACCCCATGGCGTTTCTGACATTGTTGACCCTAACCGTAGCGCGCGCGTGGGGCCAAGCACCGGCGCGCGACACTACTACCGCGGCGGCGCCGTGCTTGATCGCTTCGCCGATATAGTCGTGGCCGTCGGCCTGTTCGCCTGGTACGGCGAAGAAAATTTTCCCCGCAGCCGCTTGGCGCGAGTCGTAAGTTAGGCCGTGCACTTCCTGCTCCAGATCGCCGTCCGCCTGTTGGACCTTGTGCAATGCCAAGAACTCGCGTACTCGCATCGGCGTCATCCTTGCAGATTTACCACCACCGTTTGGCCTTCCGGCCGGCGTTCGCCTGCTGCGGGTGCCTGCTTGACAACATAGCCGTTGCCCTGCACTTTCAAATTAATTCTTAGGGACTGGGCTTTTTCCAACGCCTCGCGCATGCTCAAGCCGAGAAAATCCGGCACCGCATCGTCAGTGATGGAGACCAGCTGAATGCCAGCACGCTTGACTGGACGCGGTAGCGCCGGCTCGGCTTGCGCCGGCGCGCTTGGCATCACCGCCCCGTCACGCGGCGCCACCGCGAGTTGACGCAATGCGCCCTGAGCGATATTGCGGAATGCCGGTGCGGCGACCACGCCGCCGTAAACATTTCCTTCCGGTTCATCGACTAAGACCAATGCCACCAAGCGCGGATTCTCCGCCGGGACGAAGCCAACGAACGAACTCAACCCGTTTTTTCGCCGAGTAACCGCCGCGCTCAGCCTTCTGCGCCGTACCGGTCTTGCCGGCGACTTCGAAGCCATCGACTTTGGCCGCCACGCCAGTGCCGCCTTCGTTGGTGACATCACGCAGCATCGACGCCAATAACTTCGCCGTCTTCTCGGAAATAACCCGGCGAACAATCTGCGGCTGGTTTTCGACTATCACTCCACCCTGCGGGTCAACGATTTTGCGGGTTACGTAGGGGCGCATGAGGATACCGCCGTTGGCGATGGCCGCATAGGCCATGACCATCTGCATCGGCGTCGTCGATATGCCCTGACCGAATGCATGAGTTGCCAGATCGATACCCGACCAGTTTTCCGGTTTGCGCAGCAGACCGGGCAACCTCGCCGGGGACATCGAGGCCGGTCACCCGACCAAAGCCGAATTTATCGATGTATTTGAAATAACGGTCCTTCTTGAGCTTCTCAGCGACCTTGGTAAAGCCGATATTACTCGACACCTGGAGGATTTTTGAAAATGGCAGCCAGCCGTTAGGATGGGTGTCGTGGATCACCCGATCGGCATAGTGATACTTGCCCATCTCACAGTAAAACAGATCGTCTTTGCCGACCACCCCTTCTTCGAGCGCGGCAGCCGCGAGAATAGTTTTAAATGTCGACCCGGGTTCGAAGCTGTCGGTCACCGCGCGATTGCGCCGTTGGTCGGCGCTTTGTTGCGCAGCACTGTTGGGATCGAAGCTTGGATAATTAGCCAACGCCAAGACTTCGCCGGTGGCAGGATCGACAACGATCGCGACCCCTGCCCTGGCGCGGTATTTTTGAATTGTCGCCGCCAGTTCTTTTTCCGCCAAATGCTGGATTGGCGAATCCAGGGTCAGATGGACATCGCTGCCGGGTGGCACCTGTAAACCTTCCACACCCTCGATCAAGACCCGGCGCCCAAGCGCGTCCCGTTCAGATACTGAAGACCCCGCCGCGCCGCGAATATAGTCGTTGTATTGCAACTCGATACCTTCGAGCCCTTCGGAATCGCGATTGACGAACCCCAACAACTGTCCAGCCATGCCGCCCTGCGGATAATAGCGCGTCGGTTCCAAGGACATGCCAATGCCGTCCATACGGAGCGCTTGAATCTGCTCCGCTTCCACGGGAGAGACCTGGCGCTTGAGCCAAACAAAAGGTTTTTTGGCGGCGAGCTTTTGCTCCACGTCGGCGCGTTTCATATTGAGAATACGGGCCAGCTTTACATCGGCCTCTGCGCGATTTTGAAGCCGATGAGGTCGGGCGTAAACCGACTGCGATTCCAAACTCAATGCCAATGGCTCGCTGCCACGGTCGTATAAAGCACCGCGCTTGGGCAGAACGATCCATTCCTTCAGATGTTGACGCTGGCCGAGACGCATCAACTTGTCACCTTGGAAAACTTGCAAGTGAAATGCGCGCCCGCCGACAATCAAAAATACCAGAAGGAAAACAATCTTCACACAGCCCATGCGCAGGCGATTTCGTTTAAGTGAACGTCTCATGGTAAGACGATGACCTGACCTTTCTGCGGCGCTGCCAAACCCAAACGGCGGCGCGCCATCTCATTGAGCCGATCCCGCGTTGTCAAAGTCGCCAGCTCGACCTTGAGCTCGCGATTCTCCTGCTCCAAACGACTCTGCAACTTACTCGCGGTGGCGAGGACGTATCCCATATGGACAACCTGCAAACGCAACCAAACATGAACCAGCACGATACCGAGCAACATGGCGATGAGTAAAATCACGCCCAAATGGCGGCGCCGGCGCGTCGCCTGAGCGGCGCGGCTGTTGTGCCCGCGTTTGGGGCGCGCGACACGCCGATTTTCAAGTTCAACCGCAGTTGCCATAGCCATGACTCAGATGCGCTCGACGGCGCGTAATTTGGCCGATCGGGCGCGCGGGTTGGCCGCCGTCTCAGCGTCGCCCGGTACTAACGGTTTTTTGGTTAAAAGTTTCACCTTTTGATTCCAACCACACTGGCAAACCAGCGCCCGCGGCGGACATAAACATGCGCGACCCCACTTACGAAAAGCATTCTTCACTAGGCGATCTTCCAACGAATGAAACGAAATAATCACCATGCGCCGTTTGGGCTGCAGCAAGGCATAACCATCGTCGAGAAAATGTTCCAACTGATCGAGCTCCTGGTTCACAGCGATGCGCAGTGCTTGAAACACCTGGGTCGCCGGATGGTGGTCGCGGCGCCGACCGCCTTTGACTCCTTCAACCAAGCGCGCCAGTTCATCGGTGCTCTCGATCGGCCGGAGCTTTCTTTCGACGGCGATCCGCTCGGCTATGCGCCGGGCTTGCGGCTCCTCACCGTAAGAGCGAAAGATTCGCATCAGCTCATCGACCGTGGCTGTGTTAACCAGCCGGCAAGCATCGAGAGATTGCCGGCGGTCCATGCGCATGTCCAAGCGCCCGCCCAAGCGAAAACTAAATCCGCGCTCCGCTGCATCGATTTGCCACGATGAAACGCCTAAGTCCAAAATAACACCATCGACTTTATCCCAACCCATCTCGCCGAGAACCTCGTGGCTGTCGGCGAAACTCGCTTGCCGCGCGGTCAACCGAGCGCCGAAACGCTTCAAGCGCTCACTCGCCGCGGCGACCGCCTCATCGTCCCGGTCCAGTCCCAATACTTGGCCATCGGGACCGCTCGCCGATAGAATCGCTTCACTGTGACCACCGCCGCCCAATGTGCCATCGATGTAACGCTTGCCCGGTGTAGGTTGAAGAAAATCCATCACCTCGCGCACCAGTACGGGGACATGAGCGTACACAGCTTAATGGCTGGTGCCGTCGCCCTCCCAATCGTCGTCGAAGCTTTCGATAGCATCCTCCAACGAGTGGTATTCCTCGAAAAAGCGATCCATGCCGACGACTTTGAAAATGTCGCGCAAGAACGGACTCATCCCCGAAAGTTTCAAATCGCCGTTGACGTTGCGCAACGCTTTGAGCCGCTCAAGCAGAACGCCGATGCTCAGGTAATTGATGTGATCCACGGCCCGCAGATTGAGCACCACCTTGATGCGATCATGTTCGATAAACGCACCGATGGTATCTTTGATGCGGATCATTTCCCGAAAGTCGATATCGCCGCTCACATCGATGACCGAGATATCTTGAATCGCCTTACGCGCCAGCATTGGTTGCTCTCCTTTGTTCCGGTACGTACGCTCGGATTAGATACCCAAGCTGCGCATGAAACCCGGGTTGTTCGCGATTTTTTCTTTGGAATCTGCAAAAACTTCTTCCCAGTTGGCTTTGTCCCATATGCGAAATTTTTTCAGCGCGGAGACCAAAACCACATCGCGCTTGAGCTCGGCGAATTCACGCAAGTCGGGAGGGATGAGGATCCGACCGTGGGCGTCCAGTTCACATCGGCGTCGCGGTGCTCAAATAGAAGTTTAGAAAATGCGCCATGTCCGGATCGGAATTTTTCTGTTGCTGTAGTATGTCTTGCTCTAATTTTTGCCATTCGCCGAAGGGATACACGTCAAGGCAATTCTTGTCCTTAAAAATAAAGTTGGTGACGATCAGTTGGTTTTCACCATTGGCGGCAAGCCACTGACGAAAATTCGCCGGAATGCTCAATCGGCCCTTGCCGTCAATGGTATGGTCGTACCTGCCGCGAAACATAAAAAAGCGTCCCCGTGATGACCTGCCGTGGGCTTTGCTCCCACAATGGCAAGTCACTGGCCCACTTTATAACTTTACGAAAGAAACTGTCAATGAATAATTCGAAAAACATTGCGACTTTACAGGGATTTTTTGTCGGTTCTTGGTCGGTATGCCGATCTCGACGAATGGCTCACGGAACTCTCTCATCCCACCAGACCGGATCGCTAACGCGTAGAACCCGCTGAAACAGAAAAATTGAAACGGCTAGGTTTGAACTGCGGGGAGGAAAATAAACAGAAATGGATGCCACCGTCAGGCAAAAAAGGCGGGTTAAAGACGTCGTCGAATACCTTGCGCGGGCTAAAGCGGATCGGTAAGCCGGATTCTGTCATGGCTGGTAATGCAGCCACAGCGATCATTCATCTAGCGCCTTGATTGCTCAAGGGATCAAGCGACCTTACCCGAGGGTTTTGGACGGACCGCCTAACCCTCCTATTTGGCCTTGCTCCGGGTGGGGTTTGCCATGCGTTCGCCATCACTGACGAACCGGTGAGCTCTTACCTCGCCTTTTCAACCTTACCGGCCGCCGAAGCGGCAGGCGGTGTGTTTTCTGTGGTACTTTCCCCCGATCGCTCGGAGCCGTCGTTAACGGCCACCCTGTCCTATGGAGTCCGGACTTTCCTCCTCCGCTCGCGCGGAGGCGATCGCTTGATCCGCTTTAGCCCACGCTCTAATTATCCTTCGGCATTGTCGAAGCCGCTATTGACTTGATGGTCGGCAACTTCGTTAATACCGCCGCCCATGGACGATACGATAGGAACCGAACCGATTCAACAAACCGGTCGCACTTACTAGAACGTCTTCGACTGCTGATTGTTGACCGACAGTCGCTGCGGAGTTGGCGCGGCAGTGGTGCATCTTTCGGCACGAGGATTGGCTTGCTCTACGTCGGTCAATTAACGCTTCAAGGCCCGTCGGCAGGGCCTTTATGCGCCGCGACATGATAGATCAGGACCTAGGTAACGGCTTAGTTCTCTGGCCACGGTGTGCGCTTTCAGCGAAAATAACCGCCGCGCAGCGAGTCAAGAAATTGTTGGACTAACGGCGCGGCGTCAAGCTGACTTGGCCTCTTCCAGCTCCACAGGTTTGATGTAAACGATGCGTTGGCAGCTCGGGCAAAGATGAATTTTGTCGCTGCCAATGATCTCATTGCCCATCTGCGGTGGGATGTTCATGAAACAGCCTTGGCAGATACCGCCGGTGATCTCGACCACCGCCGTGCCGCCACGCCGGGAAAAAATCAGCTCATAGCGCGAGATCAAGTCGCGTGCCAGCTTGGCGGCAATGCTCTGGCGCCGTGATAGAGCCTCTGTCACCGACTGATCGATGCCACTGATTTGTCCGCCGAGTTCTTGTTGCTGTTTCTGCCAAGCCCCCTTGAGCAGTGCCATCTCCGTTTCCTTGGCGATTTTGCTCGCCGTAATCGTGTCGATCTCCTGCATGATCCTGATGAGTTCCTCTTCGAGTTCGCCATTGCTCAAGCGCATCAGATCGATCTCCCGTTGCAGCGCCTGGAGTTCCTTGGAATTCTTGACGCGGTTCACGCGCATGCGCTTGTCCACCGCCTTCCTGCCTTCGTCCTGAAACACCCGGTCTTTCTCAGCGCGAAGCTTTTCTTTCTCGGCAGCGGCAGCAACCAACGCATCGACTTCTTTCTGTTTGGCTTGGATATCGAGTTCCGTGGCGTGAAGTTCGCGCAGCAGACCTTGTTTCAATCCTGTCTGCTCTTTGATCTCGCGATCGACGGTTTGTAGCGAAGCCAAAATTTCAATTTGCGCGTGCAATTTCGAATCCCCCGTTCAAATAAAAAAAATGCACCCAGTTGGGTGCATCTTTAGACTTGCAATGCATTTTGTTGAAAATATGGAAGGTCGCTCTTCTTATCACTCCGGCTATGATCCCCTGAGACAACCTATTTTATTATCTAAAATCACCGCTCTTGTCAAAGCTAAGAGGCGGCGCGAAACCACCGAAAGGCTCGATCGCCTCGCTTCGTCGGTTGTCACTCTACCGTAACGCCTAGCGGATCGCGGGCCGTGATGGTTGCCGTTGCAACTGCTGTCCCATGTTATTGGTCGTGCGAATCAGGTCGCCAAACCAAACCATCAGTTCGTTAAGCCTGGTCCCGTTATTATCGGTCACGTCGGCCCATGGCCGACCCCGTTTATAGTCGTCAGCGACGCGGCTGAACGAACCGCGGCCGAGATGAGCGGTCCCGCGTAGGGCGGCGTATTGGCCGTAACCGATTTGCAGCTGTTGGCGTTCCTCAACGATCGCCTGCGGACTCAATCGCAGCTCGTGCGCCAGGGCCTCAACCACCGCGCGCTCGCCATTTGGCTGCTCGACGGCGCGATTGATCGCCTCGATCCGCTTGAGCAATTCACGCTCGGATTTTGCCGCCGGCGTGTCCAACGATTCCGGCGCCGGCAGGGTTTCAAGCCGCGCATTACTGGGCTGATAGTAGGACAGGGCTTCCGGCAGAAACGAACGAATATTCTGCACCCGGGTTTCGTAACCAGGATGGGTCGAGAGAAACTCCGGCGGCGCGCCCTTGGCGCTACCCTTCTTTTCCATCGACTCCATGCGTTGCCACAGATCCACGGCGACACGTGGGTCGTAACCGGCCTTGGCCATAAGGATTAAACCGATGCGATCCGCTTCGGTTTCCTGCGAGCGGCCGAAGGGCAACGCGACACCAACACCGCCGACGATACCGTAGGCCTGCAAAACTTGATTGGCCATTGCCGGATTTTTGCCCAGCGCAACGCCGAGGCCGACGCCGCCCAGTTGCAGCAGCATGCCCTGACTCATGCGCTCAGCCGGATGACGCGCCAACGCATGGGCAACCTCATGGCCAAGTACCACCGCCAAACCGGCCTCATCCCGAGCCGGCGCGAAAATTCCGGTATAAGCGGCCACCTTGCCACCGGGTACAGCAAAGGCGTTGACCATCTCCGGATCGTTGATCACCGTGAACTCCCACTTGTAATCGGGCTTATTCGCCGCCGCCGCGATGCGCTCGCCCACTTTGCGCACGATCCGCTCGGCTTCCGGGCTGCGCACGATCACGCTATCGCGTAGCACATGTTTGTAGGCATCGTCACCCAGCGCGGTTTCCTGTCCCTCGGAAACCAAGATCACTTGCCGCCGACCGGTATACGGCGCCGCGGAACAGCTCCAAACGAAAAAGCCGATGTAAATCAACGTGAGCAATTTTTTCATAGACACCCCGAGGCACGCGAATACCAGGCAAAAAAATAACGTATAGAATCGACCGGCGCAAGGAATCCTTGGCGCTGAGAGTTAGACGTATGAGCGAGAGTAGGAACAACCGGCTATAAGCCCATTTTTCCCGGATTGAGCACATTGTTGGGGTCGAGGGCCTGCTTGATCTGGCGCATAACCTGCAAGCCATAGCCATGCTCCTCAACCATCAGCGGCGCCAGCTTGACGCCGACGCCGTGGGTGTACTCCATGGACCCGCCGCTTTGTTGAACCAAGCGCAAAAGCTCTTCGATGGCCTCCTCCAAAGCAAGCTGGGCGTTGGTCACCGATGCTCTCTTCGGCGCCGAGGCGCATGGAGAAAAGCTCCGGTTGCACCCACAAACCACTTTCTTGCAAATGCACGCCATGGCGCTCGACAATCTCCTGCGCGGCGCTGCGGAAAGCCAAGACCTTCGAACTCGGCAAAGCGACGTGAATCCAATCGCGATAAATCCCATCCCGGCCGCCCTCGCGCCGTTGACGGCGATTGCGGGCAAATCGCCTGGCGATTTCATGGCGGTCGCGCCAAAACTGCTCGGCATCTCTGCTCGGCAATTCCTTACCGCCGTGAGCACGACAAAGGGCCGCGGCCTGCTGCTCTTCGACTGCGGTTAACTCAGCATTGCCCTCGAAGACCAAGTAAAGAATCGAGCTACCAGATTTCTCAGCATCGTCGCCATAATCGAGCAGCGCCGGCCGCAGCCGGCGCTGAAACATTTCCTGTATCGCCCCGTAGCCCTGTTCGAACGATGCGAAACCGTAGCCGCGCAACACCCTCGCCTGGGGTTTAGGGAAAATGCGGATCGTCGCCTCGGTGATGATGCCGAAACAACCCTCGCCACCGATCAGCAAAGCATTGAGATTCAGCCCCGCCGAGTGTTTTGCCACTCCCCTCGTGCGCACGACCTCGCCGTTTGGCATCACCGCTTCCAAGCCCAGAACCTGCTCGCCCATGGAGCCGTAAATACCAGCGCGATAGCCGACGCTATTGGTCGAGATCGCGCCGCCAATAGTCGCTACCGGCACCGTCCAGGGATCATGCCCTAAGATAAAGCCGGCAGGGTTCAATGCCAGATCAACAGCTTCGAGCACCACCCCCGCCTGGACGCTGGCAGAACGAGACTCGCTATCGATGGCGAGTATACGGTTCATCCGTCGCAGATCGAGAACCAAGCCAGAGCGCACCGACAGAGCGCCGCCCATCAAACCCGAGCCGCCCCCGAAAGGAACTATTGACAAGTTTTCTTGATTGGCGAAACGAACCAGCTCTTGAATCTCGTCAGTCGACACTGGCGCTACAGCGCATAAAGGCGCCGCCAGTTCCGGCTGATGATGCGGATGTAAACGGCCTTCACTGAGCGCGTCCCACGAAAGCTCGTCTAAATAATCAGCATTTGCTGAGATCCGCTCCGGGTCGATTATTTTAGTGAGTTTTTCGCGCAGTCGGTCCATGAGCTTGTCGGCGGCTCCGTCTAGACAAACTATATCGGAATCGCCATCGAGGATCGACAGCTGGCACGCGGGCCGATCGTGCAGCTAATAGGACGGAAACACGCAGCTCGCGCTGTGATCGGGACACAGGCTTGTCGCCGCATCGAGAGGAATCTTGTGGGTGCCGGCGAGATGGTCGAGCATACCGACCCGGCTGACAAATCCATCGTTGTGTAGCACGCAGAAATACGGCGACGTGACCACCACGGTCGGCGGCAGGATGTAGGAGGGCCCGTAGGGCGAGACCACCAGCACCTGAGGATAATAGGGTTGATAGTAATAGTAGGGATAGCCGCCAGAAAATTGGCGCTGAAGGATAACCCGATTAGAACCGCCGCCGGCAAACGACGTCACGCCGGAGTTGCCGCGCAGCGACACCCCCGCCCGCCGCGGTCCGGCGCCGACCTTGCCGGCGAGGACAATCCCGAGAGCAACTATGGCAATTATGCTTAGCGTTGGTTTCATTGATTCCTCTATATGAAATCCTCGGATCCGGCGTGGTAATGCAATATATTAGACGTTTGAGACTGTCAAATCTTAGCGGCGCGCGATCGCCGGTGAGCTGGATTGCCCGAATTGCACCCGCGCGCCCCTCAGGATAAGGTCGCGAGAATTCAACATGCTCGCGATTATCTTCGGTTTGTTCGCCTCGTTCTGGTTCGCCCTATCGATGGTCTTGATCAACCGCGGCGTTTTGGTCATCGACTACTTTCGCGGCCTGCTCACTAACCTGGGCATCAACGCGCTGTTTCTTTGGCTTTTTATCTGGCTGTTTGTCGACCGCATCGAGCTTTGGCTTCCCGCCAATCTGATATTCGTTCTCGTCGGCATCTTCGTTCCCGGCGTCGCGCGCTTTTTCATGTTCAAGGGCATGGAGCGGCTGGGTGCATCGATCACATCCTGTTTGACCAACAGCACGCCGCTGTTCGCCACCCTGTTCGCCGTGTCGTTTCTGCAAGAGCGGCCGAGCCTGACCAATCTGGTAGGCACGTTTTCCATCGTCGTTGGCATCGTCTCACTCAGCTGGAAAGGCACGAGCAAGACCTGGCGCAGCCGCGACCTGATGTTTCCGCTCACCGCCGCCTTTCTCTTCGCCGCCCGCGACAACATGGTCCGTTTCGGTTTGCTAAAAATCTATTCCCCTCTGGTCGGCGCGACCATTGCCGCCACTACGTCGTTCCTCACCATGTCGCTCCTGTACTTGCTATTCGAAGAAAAAAAGCCGCTGCCAGCCACAGCCCGCAAAGGCTACCAGCTCTTCGCCGCTGCCGGTTTTCTCAATTTTCTCTCCTACGCCTTTGCCTATACCGCCTTGAGCATGGAACGGGTCTCGTTGATCTCACCGTTGATCAACGGCTCGTCGCTCTTCGTTCTGCCGCTGTCGGCGCTGCTTCTGAAAGACGTCGAGAAACTCACGCCGAGAAAGGTCGGCGCGACCGTGCTGGTGATTATCGGCGTGTTTTTGATTTCGTGGGAGAAGATGTAGTGAGACGAGTCCGGGTCAAAGGCTCGAGGCGGCGAAGGAATCGAGTCTAGGGCCGGTTTATTTCAATGCACCGTCGGCCCGCGGTCGTCGTCTTTGCCGCCGGGGAGGACTTGGAAGCGTTTTTTTAACCGTTCGAGGCGGCGGCGGTCGAGGTAAATTTTGAACTGGTCCCATGGATTGATACCGCCGCGCAGGTAGATATAACCGAATACCATGCCGCCAAGATGGGCGAGGTGAGCGATGCCGCTTTGACCTGAAGTAACCGAGGAATACACCGCGATGGCGCCGATGATCCAGACGAAGTGTTTCATCTTGATCGGAAACAGAAAATAAAAATAAACGATGCGCTCCGGATAGATCAAACCGTAGGCGAGCAACAGTCCGTAGATACCGGCTGATGCGCCGATGCTAGGGCCGAGCTGACCTGGCAAGAACATGACATTTAAAATAGCGCCGCCGATAACCGTGACAAAATAATACTTGAGAAAAAACTGCATACCCCAGCGCCGTTCCAGATCGCAGCCGAACATCCACAACGCAAGCATGTTGAACAGCAGATGAAACAGACCGCCATGGAGAAACTGGTAGGTAAAGAGCTGCCAGAGGTAAAACTGATTGAGAACCAGCTGCGGCACCAGACCGAGGTAAAGGCTCAGCGGGAAGTCGGTGCCAAGGCCAATGACGGTTTGCACGACAAACATGCCGACGTTGGCGATCAGCAGAAACTTCACCGCCGGCGTCACACTACCGCCGCCGAAACTCATCTTTCGGGTCTGATACTGCATGGACTCTAAGTCTAACGGTTATTGCGCCCGGTTAAAAGTTCGCGGGTGCGTTTTAAACGCTCCCGCCAAATTCTTCTTTGCGCCATTTGCGGTCTATGCGGCTAACTCCCCGAGTCCGAAACTTCTACTTTGTGATCTTTGTGCTCTTTGTGGTTAAATCCTTTTCCTCCCATAAGCCTTCACCCGCCCAAGTAAGCCTGGCGCACTAGATCATTGCCCGCCAACTCGCTCGCCTTGCCTTCGAGAATCACCGCGCCGGTCTCCAGCACGTAGCCGCGGTGCGAGATCGCCAGCGCCATCGCGGCGTTTTGCTCGACGAGCAAAACGGTGACACCGGCTTTATTGATGTCTCGGATGTTTTCGAGAATTTGCTCGACGATTTTCGGCGCCAGTCCCATGGACGGTTCGTCGAGTAGCAGCAGCTTGGGTTTGGCCATCAGGGCGCGGCCGATAGCGAGCATCTGCTGCTCGCCGCCGGACAGCGTGCCGGCGTATTGCTTTTGCCGTTCTTTCAAACGCGGGAACATCTGATAGACGAAATCCAACTCGGCACCGAATGCGCCTTTCGCTCGGGTGTAGCCGCCGATCTGGAGATTTTCCAGCACCGTGAAGCGGGGAAAAACCTTTCGCCCCTCGGGCACATGGGCGACGCCGCGGCCGACGATCTCGTGGGGTTCCACGGTGCTGAGCGCTTTTTCGTGCAGCTTGATCGCGCCGCTACGAGGCCGGAGCAGACCGGAGAGGGTCTTCAAGGTTGTCGTCTTGCCTGCGCCGTTACCGCCGAGCAAGGTAACCAGTTCGCCTTGGGCGACGCTAAATGACACGCCTTTGAGCGCGTGAATCGCGCCGTAATAGACGTGGATAGCGTCAACGTTGAGCATTCTTCAACCAGTCGCCGGTGCCGAGATAAGCTTCGATGACGCGCGGATCCTGGCGCACCGCGTCGGGATTGCCCTCGGCGATTTTCTCGCCGTAGTCGAGCACGTGCACGCAATCCGACACGCCCATGACCACGCGCATATTATGTTCGATCAAGAGAATCGCTTTGACGTAGCGGCCCATGAGATCTTTGAACAGCGCCATCAACGACTGCGCCTCGCTGGCGTTCATACCGGCGGTGGGCTCGTCGAGCAGAAGCAGCTGCGGTGCGGCCGCCAATGCGCGGGCTAATTCCAGGCGGCGCTGCTCGCCATAGGAGAGTTGCTGCGCCCATTCGTTTTCGCGCCCGCCCAGCCCGGTAAGCTCGATCAACTCATAGGCGCGCCGGCGCGCCGCCTTTTCGCCGGCATGAAATCTTTTCGACGCCAGAAAAATGTCCGCCAAACTCGATTGCAGACGCGTATGCATGCCGACCAAGACGTTGTCGAGCACACTCATATGCGCGAACAGCCTAATATTTTGAAACGTCCGGCTGATGCCGGCGCCGGTAATCGATTCGGGCTTCAAACCGATTAACGAGCGCTCTTGGAAACGAATCTCGCCTTGGTCCGGCCGGTAGATGCCGGTTAGGGTATTGAACAGCGTCGTCTTGCCGGCGCCGTTGGGACCGATGAGCGATGCAATCATTCCCTCTTCGATCTTCATGCTGACCAGCGACAGCGCTTGCAGCCCGCCAAAGCGTTTGGAGATGTCGCGGAGTTCGAGCAATGCCATCTTCAGTTCCTGCTCATCACTCTTCGTCGCTGGCTAGGGTATAGAAGTATCTCATGCAAAGAGGTCAGCCATCCTTCAAGCAAAATCGCACGAGCATCGAAACCGGCGTCGTGGAGCCAAAACGAACCTCACCCAAGTTAGCCAATTTTCGAGCAGTGCCAAAACCAGCAATCCGCGCCAGGGTTGTATGGAACATTGTGTCTTTGGTCATGTGATTTGTTGCGGATCTGGAATTTTGAATTTTCCTCGGTTATTACCCGATTCCTCCTTGGGCGGCAGAATCCCCTGCGGACGAAAGATCATCATAACGATCAAAATCAGGCCGAAGATCATGCGCTCGTATTTCGCCGGCTCGAACTGCGCCGGCAGGTTAGCCAGCGCCAAATCGCCGACCAGCGGAATCGACCACACCGCGCCGGATTGGCGCAAGCCGTTGAGCCAGAGCGATAGTCCTTTGAGCAATTGCAAATTGAGTATCGTCACGCCGGTGGCGCCGAGGATCGCGCCGGGCACCGAGCCCATGCCACCCACAATAACCATAGCCAGCACGCCGATGGATTCCATGAAGGTAAAACTCTCGGGATTGATAAATACCTGCTTGGCGGCGAACAACACGCCGACGGCGGAAGCGAACGAGGCGCCGACGGCGAAGCCCAATAATTTCATGCGCACGACGGGAACTCCCATGGCGGAGGCGGCGATCTCGTCCTCTCGAATCGCTTTCCAGGCCCGCCCCACCCGTGAGTTCTCCAATCTTTGAGTAACGAGGATGATGGTAAACACCATGAGCAGGACGAGAAAGTAGAAATACAGCGGATAAAGCGCCGCGTCGGTTACTTGCACGCCGAAGAACTCCAGCAGCGGCTTAAAAAACAGCGGCGGCTTGGAGATCGGCGCGATGCCCTTGGGTCCGTTGGTCAGATTGATCGGCTTGTCTAAATTGTTGACCAGGGCGCGCACCACCTCGGCAAAGCCGAGGGTGACGATGGCGAGATAATCGCCGCGCAGCCGGAGCACCGGCAGTCCTAACAGCGCACCGGTGGCGGCGCCGACAGCAATGCTGAGCAGCAGAAAAACAAAAAACCAGTTGGGCGATAACGGAAACCAGCCGCCCAAGAAAGCAGGAGCGAAATGGTTTGCCTGCGGCGATCCGAACACCGCCCACAGGTAGGCGCCGATGGCATAGAACGCAACGAAACCGAGATTGAGCAAACCGACGAAGCCGACGACGATGTTGAGTCCCAGGGCGAGGGCAACAAAAATGCCGATCTGAATCGCGATCTCGAAATAATAGGCATTCGAGAAACCCAAGACCGGCAGCAGCACCAACAACACCAGCGCGCCAAGCAGATTTTTCACCCGGGCGCTCACCCGCATGTAATAGAGCAAAAACAATGATGCCTCGACCAGCAAAAACGCCAGCACGGATTGAGGAAAGAAGTAAGCGAGCGCGCAACTCGCCGCGATATAAAGACAAAGACCGGGCACCGCCAGTGACCGGCTCATGCCTTGCTCTCCCGCACCGCCTCACCGAGCAGACCCTTGGGTCGAAAAATCAAGATCACGATCAACACGACGAACGCCACCACGTCTTTGTACTCAGCGCCAAAGGCGCCGTCGGTGAGGATCGAAAGATACGACGCCGCGAATGCTTCCAACAAACCGAGCAGCATGCCGCCGACCATGGCACCGGGAATGTTACCGATGCCGCCGAGCACGGCGGCGGTGAATGCCTTCATTCCCGGGACAAAGCCGGAGTAGGGGTTGACCAGACTGTAATGAATGCCGAACAACACCCCCGCCAAGCCGCCGAGCGCACCGCCAACGAAAAAGGTCAACGCGATGACCCGCCTGACCGGCACTCCCATGAGCGATGCCGTGTCGGGATCTTGCGCGACAGCGCGGATCGCCATGCCCATGCGCGTGCGGTTGACGAAGAAATGCAACCCAAGCAGCGTCAGAATCGCCGTAACGATCACCAGGAGCGATTTCACCGGTATGACCAACGACGCCGATATCGGCAAATTATGATCGAGGAAGTCCAGACTCGGGTAGTTGAGATAAAACGAGTTGCGCCACAAACTTTCGAACAAACGCAGGGCGTCCTGGAGAAAGAACGAGGCGCCGATGGCCGAGATCAGGGCGACCAATCTCGGCCCGCCCATCAGCGGCCGATAGGCGATGCGTTCAAGCGTCATCGCCGCCAATCCGCTGATCGTCATGCCGGTGACGATGACGAGCAGCATGATTATGGCTGGATGGAGGGTTTCCAAGAGGCCGGCGCTCTGCAGCATTAACAGCACCTCGACGCCGACGAAGGCGCCGAGGACGAATATCTCGCTATGGGCGAAATTGATAAACTCCAACACCCCATAGACCATGGTGTAGCCCAGGGCGATGAGCGCGTACATGAAACCCAACACGATGCCGTCGAGCAAAACCTGGGGGAGAATTTCCAGCGCGATTTCCAAGCAGTTGTGAACCCTTCAGGGACCGCATGCTAACAAATAGTTGTTGGCCTGGCTACCCGCCCGCGCCATCTAATTATTGGGATTGTCAGGTGATTGACGTATAATAGCGCTCATTAGGCCCTCAACCATGGCAGACGCGGCAACCACATCGGCATTCGCTTTCCAAGCCGGCATCAAGAAATTCAGCAAAGTCCTGCTCATTGGCGGCGGCGTATTCGCCGGACTACTCGCCGTTCTACTCGTCGTCCCGCACTTTGTCGATCTGGGTCTGTTTAAGGCAACTTACTTGCCGCTCATAGAAGACGTCCTTGGCCGGCGCGTCGATGTCGGCGAGGTGCACTTGCGCCTAGTGCCGACCCCGTCGATCCAAATTTCCAAGCTGCGCGTCGCCGATAGCCAGTCGATCGCCGGCAATACTTTCTTCGCGGCCGAGCAACTGCAACTCAAACTGAAGTTTCTGCCACTAGTGCGGGGCCGCTTCGAAGTCACCGAGCTGGTGCTCGACAAGCCGGTTTTCAACCTGTTGAAGCAAACGGACGGCAGTTTCAACTACTCCGACCTCGCCGGTAAAAAAAACCCGGCGGCGCCGCGCCGGGAGGCAAGAAAGAAATCTGAAGGCAGCGGCAAAAGCGTCGAAGCCGCACCGCTGGCGCTGCCCAGCCGCCTGCGCATCCGCGATGGCCAGATGAATCTGCTCACCAAAGGCCAAACCTCGGTCAATATCAAGGGAATCGACATATCGCTGCAAGACATCTCCGGCGACTCGCCATTTCCGTTTCGCGCCTCGTTCGACTATCCCGGACTCAAGGCTGTCGTGCTCGAAGGCCAGCTGGACTACCAGGAAGACAAAGCGCTGTTGGAGCTGAAGAATAACCGCTTGAAGATCTATGACCTGACACTTCCGGTCCAAGGCAGCATAAGCAACCTGGGAACGACGCCGAAAGTTAATCTGACCTTGAACAGCGAAGACGTCGACGCCAAGCCGATTTTCCAGATCCTTTCACCCTTCGGTCTCGCTCCCAGCGATACGGAAATCTCCGGGCCCATGGCGCTCGCCATGACAATTGCCGGTCCATCGAATGCGCTGGTCACCGACATACGCGGCGTTTTTAAAAATGTTTACGTTAAAGGCAAGCGCGCTTTGAAAGGCAACCTGACCGGCGAGGTCAACCTCCGGCTACCGCCCGGCGGCGGCCGGGTGAGCCAACGCTTGCAAGGCAGCGGCAAACTGGTCGCCCGCGACGGCGAGCTGACCAATGTCAATCTGATCAAGAAGATTCAGCGCGTCACCGGCATGATCGGCTTGACGCCGGACCAGCAGCGCGAAGCGACGACTTTCAAAACCATGGAGGGCGACTTCACCATCGGCTCCGGCGTCGCCGACTTCTCGCGCCTCTATCTAGTCAATCCACAAATGGAAGTCACCGGCAATGGCACCATGACACTAGAGCAACCGGCACTCGACATCCTGCTTAACACCACGTTGTCGCCGCAAGCCTCGGCGCGCACCGGGGGCGGCCGCAGCGTGAGCTTCTTGAAAGACCGCCAAGGCCGTATCATGGTTCCCCTCAGGGTCGCCGGACCGGTGGAAAACCCGTCGGTGAATCTCAACGTCGCGAAACTTAGCGAATCCGGTTTGCCAAAAACTGTCGAAAAGGGTTTCTCGTCATTTTTCAAGCATCTTTTTCGTGGCCGGTGACCGAGCCTCGCCGCCGCTGCTCCAGCTACTGCTACCGCAATTGCGTGTTTTGCGCTCGGCCGGCAAGTAGAAACATCTTTTTGCAGTGACTGCCGCGGACGATGACGTGGAAAAGTAAACCGGGAGGGAAAGCAGTGGATTCGAATAATCAATGACGTTGGAGCAGCTGATATGACTTGAAACTATGCACCATTTGCATTCTCGGATCATAGGGAATGTCAAAACGATCATCCGCTTTAAGTTCTGCGACTGCACCGTCGCTCGGTTGCACTATCCGATATTCATCCCCGGATGAAAACCCCTCGGCACACCTGTCTGTGTTGATAATCCCGTGACGGTATTTGAACAGCAGATCCAGGTTAGCGCCAACCTTATAACGGCGGTCGGCGGCATTGAAACCGGCATAAAACAGACTCATCGGAATATCATAACCAATGGCGGCGTGATCTTTGCCGTCCACGATAATTCTCTTGGCCGTGAAATCGACTACTTTTATTACCTCTGCGTCATCTCCAGACCAGCCGTTTGCGAGCCAAGACTCCAAACGGGTCAGCAGCAGAGGGTTGGCGATTACCAGCAAGGCGAGAATAAAGCAGCCTATCCCGGCGCTTAACCGAGTGGATCCCAAACGCGATGACAAGTAGGTTGCAGGCAAAGAAAGAAACACCACCTGAAGCGGCCATAGCCACCACAGTCTTACCAGATGATTAGTATTTTCAACCAACAACAGAAGCAATATCCAGGGGATAACTAGACTCACGGCCAGCAATCTCAATTTTTCTGAATGCTGTTTTATAAGATTGCTTTCCCCCATATAAACCGGCAGCCGCTTGATACTGGCGACAAGCGTTCTTCTTACTGCCATCAAGACAAGGCCGCTCGTCACAAGTACCGACTGTAACCATCGCAGCTTATGTAAGGTTGATAATTCCAGAGCTCCATCCTGGCTCAGAAAACCGGCCACTATAAATTCATTCGCCAGTATCCCCGTTAAAATCATGACGACGGCAACTTGCGTCAACCGGACACTTGAAACTTGAGTTTCAATAAATCTCATTGCGACCGACGATCCAGACATGCTGCTCGCCAGAATAGTGATTACGGCTATGAGCAGTAGAACGACACTATTTCCGGGAATTTGCGCAGCATGCTCAAAGTTGAATAATGCGCCGTCCATCATGACGGATCCTCGCTCAACCACGAAGATCAAACCCTTAGAAATATTTGTCGATGACGTATCCGTGATAGACGCGGTTTTTCCGGTTGAAAAATTACCTATCCCGGTGGCATCGTGAACATTGCGTAAAATCACATGTCGATCGCACCAGGAGTCCCTGTACGACGCCGGTAGAAGTTTTTGGCGTAATATCGGCGCTTTGAAATCCATAAAATTACGCGTGAATTGAAAATGGAGGTAGGGGGACCAAATGACTAACGTAAGTATCCCGCCGAAAATTAGCGGCTTTAATCTTACCGGCGGCCGATAAATTAGCCAGATTGCCGGCACAATGAACAACGCGGGTGCAATCTCCATAAAAACATACATACCCGCCGCCCAGGTGATAAGCGCGGCTGCTAAATAGTTCGGCTCTTTCTGACTCACCCACCTGCCCGCCCAATAGACCATCCACACATAGAAGAAGTGAAGCGGCAATCTTTCCCATAGCGAACCCGCGACGCGCAAGCCGATTTCCGATAGACCGTAAAGTGCCACGGAGAAAATCGCGCATTTCACTCCGAAGTAGCTGCGAGCAAGCAGAAAGATCCCTAGAACGGTTCCAATATATAAACTGACGCTGCCGGCGTACTCGAACAGTCGCGGATCGGTAAACATGAATAGCCCTGGTGCCATTAACCACGCGCCACCGGGTGGATTATGTGAAGCGTAACTGGTCAGAGATCCCCGATCGGGGATTTGTCCACGCGCCACGAGTTCATGGGCACCATCAATAGCCAGCAGCATATCAAAAAACGGCATTCGAGATTGCCAACCTTGGAGTGCTACTAATATTCCAATAATGGTGACCGCGAGCACCGTTAGTAAACCCAGTGTGCGATTCGAAGTTCTCATTGAGACGGTCAATTGTTTTGAAATCGCCAATCTGATTTGCCGAACCGATGGCGATTGCTGACTAGAGCGACCACTGTGAGGGTAACGAGGGTGCTACGCCGAATTGTGACTTCTTCTGACGGCTATAGATGACTCCGAGCATGCTCGACACTCAATATTCGCAGATGACCAGAGCTGGATGGTTCAGGGCTCGTTTCATTTAGAACGATCTTGGTTAGCTCGAGTACTGCGATTAGACTCAAACCCGGAAAAGGTAGCAATCTGTCGACTCGGCGAAAAACCGGAGTGAGCAGGTCGAGCATCCAGATCTGGAATAACCCGAACCCACGCCGGTGTAGCAGTTTACCGTTGACGAACCAGGCGGGCGTACCGACGCGATTGAACTCGATCATCTCTTTAATCGCGAAGCCGCAATCATCGACAAGTTCTCGAAGCGATTCCTTGCTGTAACGACGCTGATGGCCCAGGACCTCATCTAACGTACCGAAATTCCATTGTCCTTGCGGCACTAAGACGATGGCGGTACCGCCGGGAGCAAGCACGCTCTTTATATTGGCGAGGGCAACGCGATCATCTTCCACATGCTCAATTACGTTAAGGCAAATGACCGTGTCATATGCTTCGTCATGACGCGGGAACGAAGAAATTTGTGTAACATCGCAGTAACTAGAACTCATGTAAGGCCGGTCGTTGGAGAGGGCCTCGAGCGTCTGGAGATAAAGAGGATTGATATCACTGGCCACATACTTGGCGCGCGGGATTAGCTTGCGGGTCAGGTTGCCTACACCGCTGCCGATTTCCAATATCCGGCTGCCGCAGTACTTTCGGATTGTGTCAGCCATCCAAGTATTGAAATTAGCGGCACGCGACAACCGAGCGAGAATATGACTTCCGTAGATGTCGCGATGGTAGATCGCGTCGGAGAGGGAAAATTTAAATATACAGTAAAGCGCGCGAAAGCCGTCCTTCCAATTGATCTTTTTCCCTTCCTCAAAACTCCTTCCGGAATAGCTGATGGGAACTTCAAAGATTCGAGCATGTCTTTTAGCAAGCTTGATAGTCAGTTCCGGCTCGATTCGGAAGTCATTCGATTCGATGGGTATTGATTTCAAAAGCTCAGTTCGAACGGCCTTGTAGCACGTTTCCATATCGCTCAAATTAAGGTCGGTAACTAAGTTTGACAGAAAGGTGAGTAACTTGTTGCCGAGTTGGTGCCGGAAAAAAAGCACGCGTCGAACTTCTGCGCCGGCAAATCGCGAGCCATAGACCGCGTCCGCCTCTTCCTCGACAAATACTTTGATGATGCGGAGGAGGTCTTTCGGGTGGTATTCCAGATCTGCGTCATGAATCACTGAGATTGCGCAAGTCGCACTTTCGAGGGCCGTCTTGACCGCCTGTCCCTTCCCGCGGTTCTTGTCGTGTCTTAGGAAAGTCCAGTTGATATTTAACTGCGCATCATCCGTCTGCTCTTGCCTGAATCTTTCGAGTACGTTGGCAGAGTCGTCGGTCGAGCAGTCGTCTACAACGATCACCTCGATCCGCTCGAGATGTATGCTCGTGCTCAGAATCTTGAGCCGCTCAAGAGATTTGTAGACTAGGTGCTGCTCGTTATATACCGGCACCAGGACTGAGAGAGAAGTCTTCATAAATTGTCGAGGATGACAGATTTAAACTAATAACTTTCGAGCCGTTGATGCAAATGACGCTCTGAAAAAGCACGTGAGCCCTCTAGTGAATCGCAGTTATAGATACTCAAGCGCTTTAGCATTTAGCGTATCCCGACACAAGGCGGGCGGTGCTAGCGCAGGTCCCTACGAATGGTTCGGATCCGGCGGTGGCAGGCTCAGAATCAAACTCTGCAGACTCTTCCCCTCCAAGGCTTTCGTCACAGAGAGGTCGACCGAGCCAAGGAGCTCGTCGATCTCATCTTCTTCCGGGCTGCGATCTTCCGGCGCTTTCGGTTTCTTGCCGGAATTTTTAACGCAATCGAGAATCTCTTTGATGCTGACGGTTTCCGGATCGCGGCCGAGAACGTAGGTCTCGCCGTCGTTCACCGCTAACACCAGTCTCGATTCGGCGAACATCGCCAAAAATTCTTTGACGCTCTCCTCGGGTATTCGGAGATAGGCCGCCAAATCGGTGACGGTGAGAGGATTCAAACCATAATAAAAATTGCGGCCGATGAGGTGAAGGGTCTGCAGCGCGAGCTTTTCGCGACCTGCTGGGCTCTGCGCCAACAACTGGCGATTGCCTTGGAAGAGATACATATGTTGGTGCGCATAGGCCACCTGGGCACCGAGCAAGACAATCACCCAACCGATGTGCAGCCAGATGAGAAACAATAGTAAAATCGCGAAGCTCGAATAGATCGCGTAGTACTGCGTCGACGACGCGACGAACTTTGCGAAGCCCCAACCGACGCTCTGCCAGAGAATCGCCGCAATCAGCCCACCGAGCACGGCGGAGCGAATCCTTACCCGGGTGTTGGGGATAAACACGTAGACAAACGTGAAAGCGCCCCACAGGGTTAGATAGGGTACCAGCCGCAAGAGCGCAAGAATCCCCTTGCCGAGAGGTTCGAGGGACAAGAGCGCGCGCACGACGTTGCTGCTTTGCAAGGTCGCGGTGATCGTCACCGCGGCGAACACCAACACCGGCCCGACGAGAATCGCGCTCAAGTAATCGCTGAACTTGCGCGCCAATGTGCGCGCCGCGCGCGCCCGCCAGATTCGGTTGAACGATTCTTCTATACTGTCCATCAAGGATAGCACGGTAAAGAACAACGTCACCAAACCCACCGCACCGAGAGCGCCTGCGCTCATCTTATCGACAAAACCGATCAGATACGCGGTAATCTCGCGGCCCTTGTCGCCCAGCGGCGCGAGCGCCTCGGCCAGCACCGGCTCCATCCGACTATGCACGCCAAAGGCTTTGAGGATCGAAAATAGCACCGCCAAGAGCGGCGCCAGCGACAAGAGAGTTTTAAACGCCAGCGCCATCGCCTGGAGTTTCACCAGGTTGTCAAAAAAATCCTGCCAAACCATCACCGCGATCTTGAGGGCGGCATGGCACCAACGCTTGACCCGCGTCAGCTCGTCGAGCTCGGCTTCGAGCACCTGCTCGAATACATCGCTCCTCATCTGCCTGATCGATCGCTTGGCTTTTGACGTGGCGCGGCTTTTAGCCATAAATGGGAAACCGAAGGGAAGGAAAGTTAATCGAAGATATCAGCTTTGACCGGCGCCGACAAAGGAATCACCAGGGGTCGGAGTGAGGGTAGACTCTTATATTTCGACTTTCTTGGTCAGTGTCTCAATCTCCCGGCGCATACGCTCATCTTCTTCCATGCGCCCGCTCAACCTGCCGATCAATGTCCCGATCGTCGCCAGGTCCCGAGCGAAATATCTCGCCACTTCGCCCAGTGCGTAGCCCTGCCGCCGCACCAGTATATACCCGACTTTGGTGCGCGCTTGGGATACCCCCCAGCTGCGATCGGCGCTCCGGAGCACTTGCGGTTGGATTGCGAGCAGTTGGCTCAATTCCTGAACCGCTTTCTCCAGCGGACGGCGTTTTTTCGCTCGGGGCTCTGCATGCTCGTCTTGGAGCTTTTCGCCAAACCCTTCGGCTCCCAGAAACCGCTGGTCCGATACTTCGTAAAATTCTTCTCGGTGCCCATCGTTCATGCCGTCGCTGACAAACGCCCGGTAGCGCGCTCGGCCGCCCATGACACTGAGCACTTTGCTTGGGTCGATGGTTTCGCTGGCTTTGCCCTGGAGATAGGCCCGGTGGCCGCTGTATAAATACTTCTCGGGCTCTTTGACCATGCCGGCGCGCACGGGATTGAGATGGATGTAGCGGATCAGCTGCAAGAGATACTCGTCTTTGTCGCAGACGATGGCTTTATACCGGCCCTGGAACACATGGCCGGATTTCCGGTGGTGTAGGTTGAAATACTGGCTATAGGACTACTGGAGTCCTTGCATGAATTTGGCCAGGGGCTCGCGGGAGCTTTCAACTAACAGATGCACATGGTTATAGTCGTCGAGTTACGGTTGACCATCCTTGATACCATCCAAAAATTGACCAATGGTTTTTGCCTGCGGAACACGCCATTGCATCCACGCCCCTGACAGCGCGAACACGACAGCTATGACAAGAAAGGGTAACACTGTACTTCTTAACGCTGAACGAACCCAATCAACTCCTTTTAGCTCACGTACTCGCCTATATAGACCTCCGGCGAAAGCGGTGCTTATAAGCAGCTCGGCAACAAAAGAGGGTACAGCCAAAATGATTGAGAATGTAGCCCAGAACAAGACCATCAGAGTGGCTGTTAGCAACAGAAGAATTCCAAATTCTTCCGAATTAAATCCCAATGCAAAATCAAACCGCCCGTAACCACGTCTAGAAGACTGATGAGAACTGTTACCAGAATTAGGATCGAGCACATTCGACGCGTTGAATCCCAACGATTCATCGACTTTCGGTGAAGAGCTTGCAGACCGTTCGTTATCACCAGAATCTTGTTGGTACACCAACCAAACTCTTAGTAAGAACAGAAACGCGAGATACGCAAACACGACGGCTAAGACATAGCGTAGCCAAAGTGAATATATGCCGAGACGATATAGGCCATACGAAGCAAGGAATCCGCCGCATGCTGTTAGAGCGACTATTAATAGGGATATCAGTCGGGGATGACCAAATCGCATGTTAAACCAGGTTATTTTTCATCTTTTCCAATAAATTCAGGATTCGTAATCATATTCAATCCTGGATTCCCAAAAAACTCCTCACCGTATGTATAGACACGACCCTGAAATGTACAAACAGGTGCCGTACAAGCATCACCACGAGAAGGACCTTTCGGGGAATCTTCAGTTTTCGTCGGCTTTTTCTTCGGTGGGTAATCTGGTTCCATCCACGGAGGGTACCATGGACTACAAGGATAGTGGACACACGGAATTTCGATTAGACCATAGGGATCGGCGTGGGAAACCGGACCGTTGTGTACGTAGGCATAAAGATTAACATCACCACTGTGGTATTTGAATGGATCTTCGCTGATGAAACGCTGTAATTGCGGATGGTAAAACCGATTGCGGTAATAGAACAACCCCGTTCCATCATTCTCCCTACCAGTGTACTGATACGAACTGCTGTTGGATGTTCCACTGAATGTCGTCTTACCAAACGGCTCATAGGTATATTCAGTCTGGACCGCTCCGGCATTGTCGGTCACCGCGACCGGCGAGCCGAGGGCATCGGTCAAAAAATAACCAGTCACTCCGGCGACCACATCGGTCCGCGTCAGGAACTCATCTATGCTAAGCCCCGGAAGCATATTGGCGAGGATCGTCGCCCCGGAGGTTTCCTGCACTGGATTTAGTCGGTCGTAGAGAAATTCTGTCACGCTACCGTTGATCGTTTTCTTTTCTCTTCTTCCTAGACCATCATAAATAAATGTCGCGCTCATACCCGGCCCGCTGATGCCGGTGAGTTGATTGCGCGCGTTCCAGGTATATGTCGTCGTTCCGCTCGGCTCGGTTATCTCCTGAAGATTTCCATTGTTGTCATAGATCAAAGTCTTGTTGTCGAACGTCGTCTGATGATTCGCCGCGTTGTACGCCGTCGAGGCAACCGCCGGTGGCACTCCCGTGCGTGCGAACGAACCGCCGGTCTTGGTCCGGTTGCCGTTCTTATCGTACTCATAGGTTAGATTTCCCAACACCGTCGTGCCGTTCTGCTTGTAAGTGATACTCGTCAGCCGCGACGCATTGTCATAGCCGTATTCTATTAAAACTCCATTGGGAAGCGTTAGGCCCGTCCTTCGTCCCGCCGCGTCGTATGCGTAGGTCACCGTGGATGAACCTTGGGTGATTTGTGTCAGGCGGTTGGCGTTGTCATAGCTGTAATTAACCGTTGTCTGGCCCCCCACAGTCATGCTCGTCCTGCGGTTGGTAGCATCGTACGTGTAGCTCACCGAGCCCTGCGGCGTGGTTTCCGAAGTGAGCCGGTTGAGCCCATCGTAGGTCCGCGTGATCGTGCCAGCTATACTGTCGGTAACCTGGGTGAGGCGATTGCCTTTGTCGAGAGTGAAGCTGGTGGTCGACGCATCGGCATAGGTCACACCCGTGCGCCGATCGAGGCCATCGTAACTGTATATCGCAACCTGGCTCTTACGGTCAGTGAATTGGCTCCGGTTCCCCGATAGATCGTACAAATGAGTCTCGGTGCGTAGTAACGGATCTTTCCGCGTCGCCAGCCGATCCATGTTGTCGTAGGTGTAGACCGTCGGATTGCTCCGCGCGTCGGTTACGCTAAGCAAACGGAGCATGGTTACGCCGCTTGATTGACAAGGCGAAACATCGCTCGCTATGCTGCGCCGCAACATGACATCGCCAAGCTCCGCATCTAACGCCTCACTGCGCGGTGAACCCCGGCGCGGTTTGAATCTTCCCGGCCTCGTCGGCCTTACTTTCTTCTGCGTCGCCGGCGGCGCCTACGGCCTGGAGGACGGCGTCGGCGCCGGCGGTCCGCTCACGGTGCTTTTGGGAATCGCAATACTGCCCTGGCTCTGGAGTTTGCCGACGGCGCTGATGACCGTGGAGTTGTCTACCGCCATGCCCGAGGACGGCGGCTACGTCGTCTGGGTGGAAAAAGCCTTCGGCAGATTCTGGGGCTTTCAAGAAGGCTGGCTCAGCTGGCTGTGCAGCTTCGCCGACAACGCGCTCTATCCGGTGATGTTCGTCGACTATCTCGCCTATTTGCGCGGCGACATGGCGCCGCTGGAGCGCTGGCTCATCGCTGCCGCGCTCATCAGCGTCATCACCTGGCTCAATATTCGCGGTACACGCCTGGTCGGCCTCAGTTCGGTCGTCTTCACCGTCCTTGTGCTTGCGCCCTTCGCCGTGATGCTGGTCGTCGGGTTGCCCCAAGTGTCGCCGGCCAACTGGCTCCAGCGCACCGCGACCATCGACTGGCCGCTTTTGGTCAGCATCCTCTTGTGGAACACCTCGGGCTGGGACAACGCCGGCTGCTGCGCCGGCGCTGTAAACGCGCCCAATCGCGTCTACCCGCGCGCGATGATGCTGACGGTCATCTTGGTCACCGCAACTTACTTGCTACCGCTTGCTGTGGCCACGGGCGTCGACTCCGATTGGACCCAATGGCGGGAAGGCTATCTGCCCAAGATCGCCGCGCGCATCGGCGGCTCATGGCTCGGTATTTGGCTCACCGCCGCGGCGTTGGTCAGCGCAGCGGGCATGTTCAGCGCTCTGCTCTGCACCTCGGCGCGCGTCCCCTTCGCCATGGCGCGGCGAACCATGCTGCCCAGCGCGTTGGCGGTCAGCCATCGGCGCTACGACACGCCGTGGCGCGCAATTCTCATCAACAGCGCCGGCGTCGCATTGTTGATGCCATTTTCATTTCAGGAATTGATCGAAGTCGACATGTTTCTCTACGCCGCCGCGTTGCTCTTGGAATTTGCCGCTCTCGTTTGGCTGCGCATCAAGCGGCCGGAGATGCCGCGGCCCTATCGAATCCCCTGTGGAACTTCAGGCGTGATCGCTCTTTGTATCCCACCGATAGCGTTATGCTTGCTTAGCATCGCGCTATCGAATCCAGCGACAAAGTACCTCGGCTTGGCCAGCATCGTGGTTGGATTGGCGGTTTATCGCTGGCAAGCGCGAACGGTACCCACAGCGGAAATCGAGATCGCGCCGATTGCATAAATTATTTCGCCGACAGGTGTGTTCTTGGCACGGGGCGCCGATCTCAGTCGATCGGCGGTCAATCCGGCCGCGCTGCGAAAAGATCTCTGCCTGGAGTGCAGCCCCAGCAACCCGGCGCCGCTCGGCGAACCGCAACAGTTTTCGCTCTGCTTTTGATTTCGCCAGAGCAGCAAAACCTTTTGCCGCGGCGGCTCATTTTGTTGCCATCATTCCTCTATCACCGGCGAGTCTTATGCAAACTCCGTCGCCTTGCCGCAGTTTGGGCAGGCGCGCCATTCGATCCGAATCGAGTAGCCGCACTTGGCACAGCGGTGCGGCGACGGGATGCGCGGCGGTGCTTTCGCAGCTGCATCGCCATCGGCCCAGTAGACTCCGGTGAACATACTCGTCTTGCAAGCCGTGGTAACCGTGCCACCCGAGTGGCGATCGACATAAGTCACATCGTAATGCCGTTCGCCTTTCTCAAAAAACCAGCCGCGTCCAAACGGATTCCAAACAATCGATACCGTCCGTCCAAGCCGGGTTTCCACTTCGTCTTTGATGCGCTGCTTATCGAAATAATGCGCCGCGACGCGGAGCGCCACCATCAAAGGAGCCATAAGCAATGCATAAAAATACTTTTGATCCATCGGCTGCTTTACCTTTAAGATCGCACCAACCTTTGCCAACCGCAGCGGTGGCCAGGAATAAGACCAAACCAGAATTATTATTGCTTGTAGATTCGACTAATGAACCCTTCCTTCTCCAACTCCAGAACCAAACTATCGTCGACCAGATCGTCAACTTTAAGCGTGCTGCTCGGTTTGCGCGACACGGCATCTTTGACTTGCACATCCATGCCGTCGCGATTGACCAGCGGCACCTGCTCGAAAAGCTTGGCGCTGCTCAAATAGGCGGCCTCTAAAAACGCTTCATTGCTATGGCGGGTGTACTTCGCCATGACCTTTTTGGCTTCCTCTTTGCGCGCTTTATAAAAATACGTCGCGTCGATCAGCGCCATCAGTAGTCGCTTCATGGTGTCGCGCTGGTTCTTGACAAACGTCTTCGACGCCGTCGGACAAACATAGGGAAACGGAAACCCCTTGGGGGAATCGGCCGTACTGGCGAGAATCCGGTGCGGCATGCCCTGAGTGAGATGAATCACCCCCGGCGGCGCGGGAAATGCGACGATGCGTCCGGTGCGAAAGGCCGCCGCTCTTTCTGTCGAACCGCCGACCTGCAGGATCGCCACGTCTTTGTCCGGCTCGAGTTTCAATTCCTTGAGAAATACCCGCGCCGCCACGTCGGAGGAACTGCCGACGCGGCTGATACCGATGCTCTTGCCCTTGAGTTGCTGCGCCGAACGGATCGACTCATGCACGACCAGATCGTAAGGCAAGGTGTTGATAAAGCAGCCGACCGCCACGACATTTGCGCCGCCGACGGCGGCGTTGGCGGTCGCCCCGCCGGATATATTGCCGACGGCCACCGAACCGGCGACCACTGCGGCAATCGTCGTTGTCGACGACGGAATGAAAATCAGTTCGGCATCGAGACCGTATTTTTTGAAAAGCTGCCGTTCTTTGGCGATGTACCAATTGGCATTGGGCGAGTCGACGGAACTAAAGGCCAGGGAGATCTGCTGGGCGCCGGCGCTCTGCCACTCCAGCGCTAGCGCAAAGCACGCAAAGAGTAACCCGGCTTGCCGCCGTCGTCGTCGATACATACTACCTCCTCTGTATATCGGATGTGGTTATGCGCAGAGGCGGCTTGATTGTAAACCGAAACGCCGCACAAGGACTAGCAAAATTCACTGCCCGTGTCTGGTCTGTGACATTGGCCCCGGCGGAGCTAAACACTCCTTGCGTGCACCGACTGTGGAGGTCATCTCCCCGGTCGCCAAAGTGAAGACAAAATAGCCGCCTGTGACTTCCGGCACATAGACGCTCTTCTGCTCCGTCGGTTCGACGAAATGGATCGGCTGGCAGCGCCAGTGCCGGGACGAAACCGAAGTGGGAATCTTCTCCTGTAGTGACGACGGATAAAGCTGGCCGAGTTCGTAGCTGCGAACCAACTTGCCCGAGGCCGCGTAGATCGACACTACTTTACCATAGCCAAGATTATACCAGTTATCGAAGCTGACAAACTGTCCTCGATCCGAAACGAGCAGGTCGACCGGAGCCACCGGATTCTCCAGCCTGATTTCGTGCAGCAACTTGTAAGAGCGGTCCGCTTGTAACGCGTAATACAACGCCTGGGCGTATTTCCCCTTGCGCGCACCGCCGAAGCCCATCGTATCGCCGATGCTATCGCCAGGGATCACTCTAACGAAATACTTCGCCGACTTGCTGAATACTTGAATCGGCACTGCCCCCGGCCAGCTATCGCTCCAGCCGACGCCCGGAAGCAGCAGGACAAAAAACGCAAATCTCAAGACCGCTATTGGCGCATGAGTTAGGCGATCAATTATAAAGTTTTGGCACATCGAGAATCCGCCTTTCATAACGATAGACGACATAGCAGAGGGTCAATGCCGGCGCTAGCCATAGGTAGACAAACTCTTCGGCGAACCAAAAACGCATGGCGATATGCAAGCCATTGACGGCAACATAACCGAGCGCAGCCCACGACCGGTACCAGGGCAGCTTGGTTTGTCTGAGCCAAGCGGTAACCTCGATCAGCGCCGGCAGTAAAACCACCTGATCGTAAGTCCAGGCAAAGAAACTCGTCGTCACCGAAACCAGTAGGACCACTGGCAATGTTTCCCGCCACTGCCACTGTGCTTGGTGCTTGCGCCAGTAATAGCCCAGCCAGGCAAGTCCGGCCAGCGTCGGCAAGCTCTCCAGCCACCGATCGCTGCGATCGAACAATAGCGGGAAGATATTGCGCAACGTCGGCGCCGGCCAATCGAACGGTTTGACGATTCCTGGCAGATTATACAGGTCGAAATACTGGCGATAGATTTGCCGGTCGAGATAGACCGGTAGCAGCGCAACGATGAGAAATGCCATGACGGCGCCGAGCAGAACCTGCCAGCGGCGGTATCGGCAGATCCACAAAAGCAGCGCCAGCCAAAACAAATAGAGCAGATGCGGTTTGATCGCGACGACCGCCAACATCGCGCCGGCAGCCAGCCATTTTCCCCGCCTTTCAAGCACGAGGAATCCGGTGATCCCGGCCAAGACCAGCGGCGAGATTTGCCCGATGATCAGGACGAATACCGTGGGGACAAAACTGAGAGCGACGCACCACTCGATCCGGCAGCTGGTTGACCTACCGCCATAGAGACGCGCCAGCGCTTGAGTGCATATCAAAACCAGCAGCAGCTGGCTGAACAGCCAGGCGAATTGTCCCACGTTAAAGCTCAGCAAACCGAAGGGTAGAGTGAAGGGCAGGGTCCAGGGTGGATTCCACATGAGCAGCGCCGCGTCGCTGCTCCAGCCGACGGATCGCTGCAATTGCAGCAATTGGTCCGGCGCGTAAGGGTTGCCGCCGTTCAACAACAAACGACTCGCCGACCAGTATTCGACGAAGTCCCTCACTCCCGTTGGCCGGGCGGCGGGCGCCGTCTCGGCCGATACGGGCCATGCGTCGATAAATTCAACCGAACCGATCAAGGCGCAACAAAGGATTATCACAGCCATGCGACGCCGCTGGGTTGTTTGCGCGGTCGATGGCGGTACAAGCGGGAACAGCATGGGCAATATTTTTGTGAGATCGAGGGTGAATTCTCCGGCAGAAATCCAAACGCGCGGCATGCCCGTTCAACGATCAGGTGCTACGAACTCGCGCCAATCAGGTTCTGGTTAAGTCATATCCCTGAGACCAGTAGCCCGCGACTCGCCAGACTGACAAGCCGATCGATATTGGTGAGGAATTCATTCCTTAGCACTGGCGTTCGGTTCAATCTCCATAGAATCTCACCATTGGACCATGCCGTTTCACGGGCTTTGCGCACGCTCCATTGGGCAGCATTGTCATCGAGGTTAACCAAACTTTGATCGATGACGCCGACCAGCCCAGTGGCGATATAGCGCTTGGCTTCCTCCATCACTGTTTCGAGAATCGAATTGACCCTCTCGAAGTCGCGAAACTCCGCTGTGCCGCGCCTGAGAACGATGCGTAATGCCTTACCCGTCTGCACCAGAGCAATAGGCAAATCGTGATTGATATGGGCATTGATGCCCGCCAGTGCGAATTGCACCCGCTTGATGCCGTGGCGATCGCTGGACTGAAACAAAGGCAGCCAGGCGCGTGCGACCCGGTCGCGATTACGCTGCCAATCGCATAACACGGCAAAATAAAGCTTGGCGAAATTCACATCAAGCTGCTCCAACCATCGGCGATTCTCCCACTGAACCGTCCGCGGCGGCGTGCTCACGGCTTCAGTAACTTTGAGGTAAAGCAGATTAAACCATTTGAGACCGTCGTCATTCGCCAATTCGCTGTCGAGGCGGCGCAAAACCGTTATGACATCGGCGACGGTTTCGATTGGCGAGGAACGAATGAGCTGATCTAGGTCTTGACCGTCAATCGGCATGGTCCATTGCTCCGACTCGAATCTACGTCAGCGGGATATCGACTATTATCTGTCCGCACGGGTTACTGCAAAGCAGGGACGCGAATGTAAAGGGTAACTGCGCCGTCAGTTCTGCTGGATTCCGTAGCGGCGGGCGAAGGCGTAGTAAACGATCGCGACGGTGACCAGGATGGCGGTCCAGATCACGCCGAAGGCGGCGAGCTCGCCGACTTGGGCATTTTCCCAGAGCTCGAAGATCGCCACCGACACCACCGGGGTTTGCGGGCTGACGAGCAAGACCGACATGGACAACTCTTTGGCGGACAGGAGAAAGATAAAAATCCAACCGCCGAGAAACGACGGCGTCATCAGCGGCAAAATAATCCGGCGCATGGAGCTAAACCATGACGCGCCGGAAACGTAGGAGGCCTCTTCCAATTCCTTGTGCAACTGCAACAAGCCGGAGTGAGTGTAACGAATGCCGTAAGGAATGTAGCGCGTGACGAAGGCGATCAGCAGGATCCATAAGGTACCGTACACGGGAATCGGCACGAACAAATAAAATCGCAGGATCGCCAGTCCCATGACGATACCGGGAAACAACAAGGGCAAGGTGGTCATGAGGTCGAGCAGCCAGCGGCCGCGAATCTTGGTGCGCACCAGCAACCAGGAAGCGAGTAGGGTTAGACACATGACAAAAGTCGCGCTGCCGAGTCCGAGCAGCACGCTGTTCTTGATCGCGTCGGTGATCTTGGGGAAGTGCAGGGCGGTGACGTAGTTCTTGAGGGTGAGCTTGCCCAGGCCCTCGAGCGATGGTTGCATGTAGTATGGCAATACCGAAGCCCAGAGGATGATCAGAAACGGCAGCACCAGCAAGACAATCGAATAGGTGAGCAGACCGGCACCCGCCAGGTAGCGCCAGCGGCCGAGATTGATCAGCGTCGGCCGGTAGCCTTTCCCCGTCACCGTCTGGTAGCGGTCCCCTTCCCGGGTAAGGCGAAAATAGAAATACAGCGTCGCCGCCACGACCACCATCAACAGCACCGAGAACGCCCCGGCGCTGCCGTAGCGCGGCGGCAGCTTTTGCGCGTCGAGATAGATCGAAGTCGTCAGCACGCGAATATCGCCCGGAAGTCCGACCAAGGCGGGAATCTCGAAAGATTCAAACGTGCGGATGAAGATCAGCAGCATGACCGAGAAGAACGCCGGCAGCATCAGCCGCAAGGAAACCCGTCGCATGGTCTGCCAAACCCGCGCGCCGCAAGCCGCCGAGGCTTCCTCGAGAGACGGGTCCATGGAACGAAACGCCGCGGCGAGCATGAGAAAGACAAACGGCGACCACAGCAGCGACTCGATCAAAATCATGCCGAACATGGAATAAACATTGAGCACCGGCCCGGTCTGGTCAAAGAGAATTTTCAACCAATAGTTGACCGGCCCGGCTTTGCCGAGCAACAGCAGCCAACCGATGGTGTATAGAATGAAGGGCGTGCCAAAGGAGGCGAACGCGGTAAAGTAACCCAACCCGCGCAGAGGACTGTCGGTGCGAACGACGATCCACGCGATCGAACCGCCGAGCAAGGTCGCGCACAAAGCACTGCCGATGGAAAAATAAAAAGTATTGAGAAACGGCCCAATAACCTGCAGCTCACGGAAGAGGTCTTCGTAGTAACGCAGCGTGAATTGATCGATCTCGCCGGTGAGCTTGGTGGTGAACAGACTGGTTTGAATCACCGAATAAAGCGGCGGCAGAACCAAATACCCGGTGACGATGGACACGCAGATCATCACCACGGTAGCGACATCAAAGCGCGAGGCCATGCCTAGAGAAAAACTTGCCCGCGCGCTTTCGCGCTTGAGCGCCAGGTCCATAGATTCGCTGGATTGCTGCTTTGCCAATTCTTTATCCGCCGCTACTTCATGAATAGATTTTCAAAATATTCGGCCCACTCGTTGCCTTTGTCGTACTGCTGATCGGGATTGATGTAAAACGCCCGTTTGAATCGCCCGCCGCCAGGTTTGAGGTCGACCTGTTTGGCCGGCACTTTGGGATGAGCCGGCAAGTAGTTCGACTGCTGATAAACCCTCTGACCTTTTTCCGACAGAATGAAATCGATCAGCAGCATCGCCGCATGCGGATGGCTGGCAAATTTGCCAGACCGATGTTATTGATCGTTGCCGTCGCCGGCTCGTGGACGATCCACTCAACCGGCGCGCCCACCGCTTTGCTGATATAGGCGTGATGATTGAAAATCTGCAGCGCCAGCGGATACTCGCCGGCAATGGTCAAATCGAGCACTTGCCGGTTACTCGCCGAGGTCTTGGCGACATTTTGCAGCTTGAGTTTTTGCAGGTACGCTTTGCCCGCTTCGTTACCCATAGTGCTGAGGATCGTGCCGACAAACATCGGCGCGCCGGAGCCGCGGCTGGTCGACCACATCATCTGCCCCTTCCAGCGCGGATTGAGCAGGTCCTCATAGGTTTTCGGCACTTCGTTGGCCTTGACCATCCGCGTGTTATAACCGGTGGCGAAGAAATACAGATTGGTCGCGCCCCAAAAGCCTTGAGCATCCTTGAGTTCGGCAGGGTAGTCGGCAAACATCGGCGAATTAAATCGCTGCAACAGATCCGGCGCGGCGCACCATGGTCGGCGACACCGTGCCGTCAATCAGATCTGCCTCGTAACGCTTGGCTTGATATTCGGCGATCATCCTCTGAACGATGCGCTCGGTATTGCCGCGAAAGAACTCCACCTGGATGAATGGGTATTCCTTTTCGAACGCATCTTTCACCGGCCGCACCACCTGATCGACGATCAAGGTGGTGTACCACGTGACCTTGCCTTCTTTCCTGGCGCCCTCCACCAGAAGCTTTTGCCGGTCGGCACGGTTCATCGTGGCGATTTCTTCCACCGTCGCGGCCCGTGCTAAACTGGCCACCAGGAAGGCGGCGGCGAGCGCCAGCGGCCATCGCAAGCATCGAATCCATGACATCATCTTGGCACTTCCATGGGGCAAGCATAAATCGACATATGGCTGCGAAGCTAGTCTGACTGACCTTCGGTTGTCAAGGTAATCGGCCGCGGGAAAACACTGCAAGAGCCGGTCTTATTGGATAAAATTTTTCTGGAAATAATCGACCCACTCGTTGCCCCGGTCGTACTCCTGCTCCGGATTCATGTAGTGAACCCGCTTGAAGCGTCCGCCGCCGGGCTTGAGATCGGCTTGCAGCGCCGGCATTTCCGGATGAGACGGCAGATAGTTGGACTGTTGCATGACCTTTTGCCCGCGCTTGGAAAGAACAAAATCCATGAACAACATCGCCGCATGCGGATGGGGCGCGAACTTGGGCACGCCGATGGTGCTGACCCGCGCCGGCACCGGCTCCAGCGGCTGCCACTCCGACGGCGCGCCGGCAGTCTTGCTGATATAGGCATGATGATTGAAGATCACGAGGACAATCGGCTGTTCGCCGGCGATCACCATGTCGAGCACTTGGCGCGAGCTGGCGGTGCTCTTGGCGATGTTTTGCCCGCGCAATTTCTGCAAGTAAGCCTTGCCGGCTCCCTCGCCCATGTTTTGCAGCACATTGCCGATGAACAACGGCCCGCCGCCGCCGCGCCCGGTGGACCAGATCATCTGTCCCTTCCAGCGCGGATGCAGCAGATCTTCGTAGCTTTTGGGCACTTCGCCGGGTTTGACCATGCGAGTGTTGTAACCGAGGGTGTGAAAGTAAAGGTTGCTCACGCCCCAGAACCCTTCGGCATCTTTAAGCTCCGCCGGGTACTCCGCCAAATGCGGTGAATAAAATCGTTGAAGAAGACCGGCGCGCCGGACCATCGGTCGTCGTCGAGCTGCCGTCGACGACATCGACCGCATAACGCTTCGCCTGGTACTCGGCGAAAAGCTTTTGCGTCACCCGATCCGAATTGCCGCGGAAATACTCCATTTGAATAAACGGGTATTCCTTCTCGAACGCATCTTTTAGCGGCCGGACCACCTGCTCGATGATCAGCGTGGTGTAAAAAGTGAGCTTGCCTTCCTTCCTCGCGCCCTCGACGAGAATCTTCTGGCGCTCGGCGGATTTGAGCAGCGCGATGTCTTCGACGGTGGCCGCCTGGCATACGCCGGCAAGACCGATGAACGCCGACTATGAAGAATGCAACCTGCCATCGTTGCTCTTTGCGGATTATCCATCCTCGCCTCTCTGCCTTGGCTGCCGCGGCTCACTTCAAAAACTGGTTCTGAAAATATTCAGTCCACTCGTTGTTCTTGTCGTATAACACATCGGGATTGAAATAATTGACCCGCTTGTAGCGGCCGCCGCCGGGCTTCAAGTCGGCTTGCAGCGCCGGCATTTCCGGATGCGCCGGAAGGTAGCTCGATAGCTGGATCACTTTCTGGCCGCGCTTGGAAAGTAAAAAGTCGATCAGCAACATCGTCGCGTGGGGATGCGGCGAATTTTTCGTCAGGCCGATCGTATGGATGGTCGCCGGCAGCGGTTCCAGCGGCTGCCAATCCGTCGGTGCGCCCAAGTTTTTGCTGATGACGGGATGATGGGCAAAAATTTGCAAGCCAATGGGAAACTCGCCGGCGATGACAAGATCGAGCACCTGCCGATTGCTTGCCGTCGTCTTGGCGATGTTTTGCGTTTTGAGTTTTTGCAGGTAGGCCTTGCCGGGCTCCTGCCCCATGGTTTGTAGGATACTGCCGATGAACAGCGGCGCACCCGCGCCCCGAGCGGTGGACCACATCATCTGCCCTTTCCACCGCGGATTGAGCAGATCTTCGTAGGTTTTGGGAACCTCGCTGGCTTTGACCATGCGGGTGTTGTAACCGATGGCGAAAAAATAAAGATTGGCGACACCCCAAAAACCTTGGGCATCCTTGAGCTCAGGCGGATACTCGGCCAGATAGGGCGAGAAAAACCGCTGCATCAAACCGGCCCGCCGCAACATGGTCGGTGAGCTGCTACCATCGACGATGTCGACGGCAAATCGTTTCGCCTGATACTCGGAGATTACCCGTTGAACGACGTTCTCAGAGTTGCCGCGGTAGTATTCCAACTGGACAAACGGATATTCTTTCTCGAATGCCTCTTTGATCGGCCGGACCACCTGATCGACGATCAGCGTCGTATACCAGGTGACCTTACCCTCCTTCTTAGCGCCTTCGACGAGAAGTTTCTGCCGTTCAGCAGATTTCATCATGGAAACTTCTTCAACCGAAGCTGCGCGCGTGGAGAATATTGCGATATTCAGAGAAAAGATCGCGGCGATGGAGATACCCAGCCACACTGAAACAGGTCCAGTTTTTTCAACGGTCATCTAAGCCTCTCCTTCCGTTTGAGAAATCACAGCGAAGCCGCTTCGCGACCGGATGCGAGCAAACCCACTGCCGAGGCAAAACTATTCCTGGTGGACGGAAGTTGTCAAGAAGAGAAGTCGACCTCACCACGAAGTGTTTCATGAGCTTGCGCTCGTCTACAGATCATGAAAATACCGGAAGCCCTCTCCCGAGGCTTCATTCCTTAGACTTGTCATACCGGCGCAGGCCGGCATCCAGGGGCGGGAGGGGGGATGGATACCGGCCTGCGCCGGTATGACGGAACAGAGAGTCGTTATCGATGCGCAGATCATCGCTGCACGTGTATTTTCGAAGGAGTAGTGGCGAAAAATCTTTCGCCCCGACGATGAATCTTCGTGCGACTATCGTTGATAGTTTACGCGGCTTGGGCGAATCTCCCGGTACAATGCTCCACCGTCGCAAACCGAAGAGGATGGGTTTCAAACCCGCCCCGGCAAATCCGATTCCGTAAGGTCGCCAAGTTCGGAAGAGATGTCATTTCGACCGCGGGGAGAAATCTTTCTAGATCCCTCGCATTCGCTCGGGATGACGGGCATTAGCCCGCAACCTTTGCGCCCTAGCGCCTTTGCGGGAGATAATCCGACCCTTTTTTGCGCCCTTTGCGTTCTTTGCGGCCATTCTTCTCTTCGAATGCGGCTGTGCCGCGCTGCCTTCTTTGCGGCCAAATCTCCGGCTCCGCATCAGCCGCGGTTATTTCAGGAAGTTTTTCTCGAAATAATCGACCCAGCCGTCGCCTTCGTTCAACTGCGAATCCGGCGTGAAATAAAGCGCGCGTTTGAATTTTCCACCGCCCGGCTTGAGGTCAACCTGCTTCGCCGGAACCTTCGGATGGGACGGCAGATAATTTACTGCTTGAATCACTTTTTGTCCTTCTTCGGACAAAATGAAATCGAGCAAGAGCATCGCCGCGTGCGGATGGGGCGATCGCGTCACCGGTGAAATCGTATTGATAGTCGCCGACAAGGGCTCCAGCGGCGCCCAATCCACCGGCGCGCCGGCGCTTCGGCTGATATGCGCGTGGTGATGGAAGATATGCAGACCCAGCGGATATTCGCCGGCAATGACTAAATCCAGTAATTGCCGGTTGCTCGCCGTAGTCTTGGCGACATTCTGCGTTTTCAGTTTCTGCAAATAGGCTTTCCCCGCTTCCTGTCCCATGGACTGAAACAGATTGCCGATCATCATCGGCGCCCCCGAACCGCGGCTGGTCGACCACATCATCTGGCCTTTCCAACGCGGATTGAGCAGGTCTTCATAGGTTTTCGGCACTTCGTTGGGCTTGACCATGCGCGTGTTGTAGCCCACGGCGAAATAATAAACGTTGCTCACGCCCCAGTATCCCTGAGGATCTTTCAACTCCGCCGGATATTCGGCGAGATGCGGCGAATAGAAGCGTTGCAGGAAGCCGCCCTTTTTCACCATCGGCGCGGTCACCGTGCCGTCGACAATATCGACCTCGAAGCGCTTGCCCTGGTACTCGGCGAACATCTTTTGCACGATGCGCTCCGAGTTGCCGCGGAAGTGCTCGATTTGAATGAACGGATACTTCTTCTCGAAGGCCTCTTTCACCGGCCGCACCACTTGGTCGACGATCAACGAGGTGTACCAGGTGATCTTGCCTTCCTTGCGCGCGCCGTCGACAAGCATCTTCTGCCGATCGGGCTTGTTGTAGAGTGTGACTTCGTCCACCGTCGCAGCGTGACCAAGCGCGGTAAAATTGACCGCGAGCGCAACTAGAAGCGTCGTTAAACCATGGACCGTCTTCATCGGCTTTCCCCCTTCATCGTTCGATCTGCTCTTTGTAGGGGCAGGCCCCTGTGCCTGTCCCTCCGGACGGGCAACCACGGGGGGTTGCCCCTACAAGATTTTTGTGAATTTGAACCCTTCGACATACACAGGGCAGGCTCTCGAACCCTTGAACATTTATTGCAGGATCGTCTCGGCAAATTTTCCCGCTGGCAACCTAACCTTGGTGTATTTATCCTCTAAATGATTACGCACGCGGTTGTATTCCTGCACGGTAATGGTGTCCTTTGCCGCATTGATGCCGAGCTATTTGAGCCAAAGAGTTTCGACATCGAGACGGTTCGTAAGACTACCGTTCTCCGCGGCCATTGCGCTTTTCCTGTCCGACCTTGAACTTTTGAATCTTGAACCTTTCACCTGCGCGCGGAGTCGCCGCGCGCGCTATTTCAAAATCGATTCGGCAAATCTCCCGGCTGGGACTCTGACTTTGGTGTACTTATCTTCCAGATGATTGCGCAGCCTGATGGTATTCTTGCACCGTAATCGTGTCCTTCGCCGCGCTGACACCGATCTTGCTCAACCATTTCGTGTCGACGTCAAGACGGCGCGAGCCGTTCTCCATGATTCTACCGTACCAGTCCTGACCCTCACGGCTGAGAAACCAATTGAGAAAAACTTTGGTGGCATTGGGGTTGGGCGGATTTTTGATGATGCCGATGACACCGAAGGAATTGCTTGCCGGCAAGCCTTCTTTGGGCGCTGGCACCGGCTTCAGCGGCAAACCCGCTTCGATGAAGGGATCGGCCTGGCTGCGCCCGATACCGAAGGCCACCGCCACCTTGCCCTTAGCCAGCGAATCGGTAAGCTGGCGCAGATCGCGTGTCAAAAAGAGCTCCTGCTGGACAAATTTCTTGAGAAACTCCTCGCCCTTGAGCTCCCACATGAACGACCAGATCGACTGCCCGGAACTCGGCACCCGCGGATCACTGAAACCGATCTTGCCCTTCCACTTAGGATTTATATAGTCGTCGAAGCTTTTGAGTTCTTCGGCTTTTACCATGCTGGTATTGTACCAGATGCCATGGGTCGCCACGTCGGCGAGAAATGAATATAAAAACTTATGCGTGCTGACGTTGTCCTCCCAGATATGTCCGCCCCACCATTGCTTGGGATCGCGGACTTCGGGAAGCAGCCATAACGGCTCGAGGGGTTCGAGCATGCCGTCATGGGTGAGTCCGGCTGCCGTGCCAGTGCCGCAGATGATCGCGTCAAAATAGTTCACACCGGCTTTTTTCTCCGCGGCGATGCGGCTGGCGTTTTTTGGCCCGGGCGCCGCCACCAGCTCCGCTTCAATGCCAAACTTTTGCTTTAATACTATTTCTAGCTCCTTGCGCAGCTCATTGGACGGCGGGATGGCGATGACGATCTTGCCTTCCTTCTTGGCGGCTTCGACCAACTTATCCCATTCCGGCGGCCGCTTCGCATCAGCGGCGGCCGCCGGTGACACGGCGCCCAAAGTAACTGCGATCACCGCGATAACCGCTCGCAAACATTTTCCCATATCGGTCTCCTATTGCGTCTGAGCAGCCTCCGCTCACGTGCAAGCTCTCTTAGCAACTTAGCACCGTTGACGCAAATCTCGTATGACTGGCCAAGCGGCGACATCAACCATTGCGCTGGCACTGTTGACGGCCAGAATCCTCCGATGGTATGGCCAAGAAGGTATTTTTAAATCGCCGCGCCGACAAGGACAACCATGCCGCTCATCAAGATCATCTCCACCGGTGGGACCATCGCCAATACCGGCCATGGTCTCATCGCCATCGACGACGTATTGAAGGACATTCCGCAAGCCAAAGCGCTGGCCGACTTCGAGATCTTCGAAGCGACGCGCGTGCGCAGCGGCCAAATGCGTTTGACCCAGTGGCTCGAAGTTGCCCGCGCCGCCGGCGCGGCGGCCGAAGATACCAGAGTGGACGGCATCATCATTACCCACGGCACCTTTACCACCGAGGAAACCGCCTATTTCCTGCACCTCTGTGTGCACAGTGAAAAACCGCTGGTCGTCGTCGCCTCGCAACGCAAACATGACGAAGTCGGCAATGACGGGGATCGCAACCTGCTCGATGCGATACGCCTGGTATTGGCTCCGGAGGCCCGCGGCAAAGGCGTGCTGGTGACCTTGCATGAGGAAATCCATTCGGCGCGCGATGTCGTCAAGACCAACCAGCGTCCCGGCGGATTCCAATCCTTGCACGGCGCCTTGCTCGGCCACATCGAGGACGACCAGGTGTCTTTTTATGCCGCACCGACCCGACGCCATACCTTCCGCTCGGAGTTCGACATCCGCGACATCAATGAACTGCCGCGCGTCGATGTCATCGCCGCCTACGTCGGCGCCGACGACGCCGCGGCGCAGGCTTGTATCGCCGCCGGCGCGCAGGGGTTGGTAATCAGCGGTTACGCCTACAACGGCCGTCCCTCCGCCGATCAACTCGCTGGCGTCGAAAAAATCGCCGCGGCGGGAACTCCGGTAGTCCTCGCCAGCCGCGGCGGCCAGGGAAGAATCCCGGTCGATTGGAAAGATCCATTTATTCAAGGCGACAGCCTGGTCCCGCACAAAGCCCGGATACTTCTCATGCTCGGTTTGACAAAAACCAAAGATCCGAAAGAGTTGCAGCGAATGTTTAGTGAATACTAAAAAGTATGGCGGGTGATTATCAGGAGTATCGCAAGGCAGATATGTGTACCAACCGAAAAATCCCTCCTAACCTCCCTTTACAAAAGGGAGGAATCGATTCATCAGAATTCGTGCTACTTAAATTTAGTCGCGTATAGATATCTACTATCCCCCATTGAAAAGGGGGACCAAGGGGATTTTCTTGAATGCTCAAGTACAATCCACAATTAAAAACCAGAGCGCGCGTTCTCCGAAGCAATCTTACCGACGCCGAACGAAGACTGTGGAGTCGCCTAAGAGGAAAACAAGTCCAGGGCATACAATTTTACCGGCAGAAACCGATCGGCAACTTCATTGTCAATTTATATGCACCGACGAAGCGGCTGGTGATAGAACTGGACGGCGGGCATCATTTTGATACGGCACAAGCGAGCTATGACCGACGGCGCAGCGAATATTTGGCAAAGCTTGGGCTGAAAGTTTTGCGCTTTGACAACCGGCAAGTCTTGCTGGAGTTGGACTCCGTCCTACAAGTGGTTTTTTCGCACGCTGGAAGAAATCCGAGATGAATATGAATCAAAGCCGAAAAATCCCTCCTAACCTCCCTTTACAAAAGGGAGGAATGAATATCGCCCCAAATGCATCTTTGCCGGTTAGCCTGAGCCGAATTTCCTCCTCCCCCTTTGAAAAAGGGGGATTGAGGGGGATTTATGTCAGGGCACTAACCTGCCATCTTCTCGGCGAACCACCAATCCACTCCTAGAAGGAATATAGCCATCCATGATCACCCGTTTCATGATTCAAAAAAGAGAAGCTTTCGCCGACGGCCATGAATTTTCCATCACCGGCGCCTATGAAAAACTCACCGGCAGGATCCACGGCGAAGTCGATCCTAGGCATCGGCTGCACCGAATCATCGTCAACTTGAACAAAGCGCCGCGCAACCAGCGCGGCCGGGTCGAGTACTCAAGCAACTTTTGTATTTTAAAGCCGGTCGACATGGCGCGCGGCAACGGCAAGATCTTTTTCGACGCGCCCAACCGCGGCAGCAAACGCATCCTGGGTTTTTTGAATGACGGCCCGGAAGCCAACGACCCCACCACGTTGCAACATGCCGGCAATGGCTTTCTCATGCGCCAGGGCTACACCATCGTCTGGTGCGGCTGGCAGGGCGATCTGATGCCGCTCAAGAATTGGCTGGTGCTCAACGTGCCGGTTGCGACCAATAAAGGCAAACCGATCGTCGCCAACGTCCGCACGGAGATCGTCGTCGACGAGAAAGGCATCAAGTCGCAGCCGCTCAGCGCCGACGAGCGGGTCAAGAGTTACGAGACCGCGTCGCGGGACAAATCTACGTCATCGCTCACCGTGCGCGAGAAATCCTACGGCAATAGAATTCCCGTGGCCGCGAACGAGTGGGAATTTGCCGCAGCCGTGAAAGACGACCAGAACGGTAAAGAAGTCATCAAAGCCAGCAGCACCGATCTTTACTTGCACCGCGGCTTCAAGCCCGGCCACATCTACGAGTTCATCTATCCTGCAAAAAATCCGCTCGTCCTGGGCTTAGGCTTCGCCGTCGTGCGCGATTTGGCTTCCTTCCTGCGCTTCGATACGAAAGACCGCGCCGGCAAAGCCAATCCTCTCGCCTCGGCAAATAAGATCTTGCGCATCACCCATGCCTACGCCTGGGGCCGCTCCCAGAGCGGACGTTATTTGCGCGATTTTGTCTACCACGGATTCAATGAAGACGAGAAGCACAGAAAAGTATTCGATGCCATCGCCCCCCATGTCGCCGGCGGTGGCCGGTTGTTTATGAACTACGAATTCGCTCGCCCGGTCACCTCATCGCAGCAACACACCAACCAGCTCGATCCGGAACTATTCCCGCACGTCTATAACATCATCAAAGACGCCCAGACCGGCCGGCGCGATGGCATCCTTAAACGGCCGCGAACCGACCCGTTGATTTTCCACACACAGACATCGACTGAATACTGGCAAAAGCGCGGTTGCCTCGGCCACACCGACGGCAGAGGCAATGATCTAAAACTTCCCGACAACGTGCGCCTCTACGTCATCGCCAGCGCCCAGCACAACAGCCCATTCGGTTCCGAGCCGGCAAAAGACGACAGCCAATTTCTCGTCAATCCGCTGCCGGCGGGCGACATTCTGCGCGCGCTCATGGTCGCGATGGATTTGGCGGTGACAAAAGGTATCCCACCGCCGCCAAGCCGCTATCCCAATGTGAAGGATCGCACATTGGCGCCGCCGACTCGTAACGGCTTTCCGAAGATTCCCGGCGTTAACTTCGTTGGCCTGCACAACCGCCAGCTGTTTCTCGACTACGGGAGAAACATTCTGCGCGGCAAGATGGCAATTCACCCGCCGGAACCGCGTGGCAAGGCCTACGAAACGCTCGTACCCAAGGTCGACGCCGACGGCAACGACATCGCCGGCATTCGCCTGCCGGCCGTCGAAGTCCCCGTCGGCACTTACACCGGTTGGAACCTGCGTCCCCGCGGCCTCGCCGAGGGCGAGCTGTCCGGCCTGCTCGGCTCGTTCATTCCCTTCGCCAAGACCAAAGCGCAACGGCGCAAAACCGGCGACCCGCGTTTGTCGCTTGAAGAACGTTACCGAAACCGAGCCGATTACGTTCAGCGCGTCAGCCGCGCCGCAAGAATATTAGTCGAACAACGTTACTTGTTGCCGGAAGATGCCGAGAGAATTATCGCAGAAGCAAAGAAGGCAAAAATCTTAGCGTGAAGAAAATAAATGCGAAATTTTCCCTCACGCTATTTCACGAACTTGTAGATTACCTGCGGCGAAGCTCTGCGCAGCTGCCTGGCAGTGTTCTGAACAAGCCACCAAACAATCTGAACTAGCTGGGGCGGCTGTATGCCGAGGCAGCGCCAACGGTGTAAAACCGATGGGGATCACTGCACTACGCATCCCAGGTATCATTCCTAGGCATAATCGAGCACTCTCGAACCGAGGACTATTTTTGCTCGTACAGCTTCTTGATAAACCCGCTCTTGTCGAGCTCCGTGATGAAACTCGCGTCGACAAACTCTTCAGGTTTGCGATTGCGAATCTCGGGGCGGGTTTGGGCGACGTAGTCGTAGGTCGGCTCGAGGCCTTTGGTGATCGGATAGGGCGCGGCGATGAAGTCTTGTTTGAATATGTTGTAGGAGCCTTCGAGAAACTCCGGGTCGGTGGTTCTGACGTACTTGGTCAAAACTTTGAGCGCGAAGTCTTTGTTTTGTTTGTGGAATGCGATGCCTTCAACGTGCGATCGCACGAAGCGCATGACCGTGTCGCGGTCTTCCCGAATGTTCTTGCGAGTTGTCACCACGGATGTCGTTGGAAAAACAATTTCTTTTCTCGCGTCGATCAAGATGCGGTAGCCTTTGCGCTCGGCTTGAACGTCGGCCGGATACGCCACGTCGGCGCCGTCAACGACTCCGGCCAACAACGCCTGTAGCCGTTCGGCGTTGGTGCCGATCGAGAGCCATGTGATTTCGCGGTCGGGGTTAAGGCCATACTTGCGCAGCGCGTAGCGGAAAAGAAAATCGCCCAGGGACCCAATGCTCGAGGTTGCGACTCTTTTGCCACGCAAGTCCTCCGGTCGTCGGATCTCCGGTCTGACGAGCAATTTGCTGGATGCCGACGCTATCGTGTGAGCCACATTGACCATATCGGCGCCGTTAAGGTTAGCTAGCATCAACTGCGGCAACGCGACCGGTGCGGCAAAAAGGCTTCCACTCAAGAGTGCCTGTGAACTCTGGCCCGATCCGCGGAGCAGAACGATTTCCACGTCGAGCCCGTTTTTCTCATAAATTTTCGCATCCTTCGCGATCCAGGGAATCCACATGGCAGCTGACAACGCAGTCATTCCCCAATTGATCTTCCTGAGCGGCTTATCCTGGGCAAAACCCGGAGTTTGCGCGAGAGCGAAACATACAAAGGCTGCGGCGATGAACTTGCAATATCTCAATGTCGGCATCATAGTTATCGAGCATCCATTCTTCATTTCTGTTCATAGAGCTTCTTGATAAACCCGCTCTTCTCCAACTCGGCGATGAAGCTCGTATCGACGAACTCGTCCGGCTTGCGGTTGCGGATTTCCGGACGCGACTGGGCGACAAAATCGTAGGTGGCTTCCAGCCCTTTGGTAATCGGGTACGGCACGGAGATAAAATCCTGCGTGTAGGTGTCGTAGGAGCTCTCCAACAATTCCCGGTCGGCGATTTTCAACTGCTTGCTCAAGACGCGCAGGCTGAACTCTTTGTTCTGCTTGAAATAAGCGATGCCCTCGACATGCGCTCTGACCATGCGCATCACGGTGTCGCGGTCCTCGACAATGCTTTTGCGCCGCGTCACTATCGACATGGACGGATAGACGACTTCCTTGCGCGCGTCCAACAATACGCGAAACCCTTTCCGTTCGGCCTGCACGTCGATGGGATAGGACGCTTCGATGGCATCGACCACGCCGGAGAACAACGCCTGCAAACGTTCCGGCGGCGTGCCGATGGCAAGCCAGGTCACTTCGCGAATCGGATCGAGGCCGTATTTGCGCAGGATATGTTTGAAGAGAAAATCGCCCAAAGACCCCAAGCTCGAGTTGGCGATGCGCTTGCCGCGCATGTCCTCGACTCGTTTGATTTCCGGCTTGACCACCAGCTTGCTGTTCACGGCGGAGACCGTATGAGCGACGTTGATCAGATCGGCGCCGCTCAAGTCGGCGAGCATGAGCGTCGGCAGCACCACCGGCGCGGCGAAGATGCTGCCGCCGAGAAGCGCCGCCGAAGTCTGCCCCGAGCCGCGCAGCAAAACCAGCTGAACGTCGAGGCCGTGTTTCTCATAAATCTTCGCCTCCTTGGCGAGCCAGGGAATCCAATTGCCCGCCGACAGCGAGGTGACGCCCCAATTAATTTTCTTAAGTGGCCGGTCTTGAGCCTGGGCGATGGAATGAAACACCAGAGCGGGCAACAGGAGCCCCAACAGTGTATTTTTTGCGCGCAGCTTCATGATCGGTTTCCTCCCCGCGACCCGCGCCTTTCGCCTGCTACTTCGATGCGTACAGCTTCTTGATGAAACCGCTCTTGTCGAGCTCGGCGATGAAACTCGGGTCGGTAAACTCTTCAGGTTTGTGATTGTAAATCTCCGGGCGGCGCAGCGCGACATATTCATAAGTCGTCGCCAGGCCTTGGGTAATCGGATAAGGCGTCGCAAGAAAATCTTCTTTGTAGATTTCGTAGGAACCCTCGATCAGTTCCTTGTCGGTGGTGCGGAGATATTTGGCGAGAATCTTCAGGCTCGATTCCTTCTGGGTCTTGAGAAAGTGAATGCCTTCGACATGGGCGCGCATCATCCGCGCCACGGTGTCGCGGTCTTCCTGCACCGTCCTCTTGCGCGTCACCACCGACATCGACGGATACGGCACTTCGGTGCGCGCGTCCCACAATACACGGTAACCTTTTTTCTCGGCTTGCACATCGAACGGATAGGAGAGATCCGCCGCTTCGACCAGTTTCGCTTCGAGCGCTTGAATCCGGTCCGGCGGCGCGCCGATGGTGAGCCAGGTCACGTCGCGCTCGGGATTGATTCCATGCCTTTTCATCACGACCCTATGCAGAAAATCTCCGAGGGAGCCCAAGCCGGTCATCGCCAGCCGTTTGCCTTTGATGTCCTCGGGCCGCTTGAGCTCAGGCCGCGCGATCAGTTTGGTCTGCACCGCCTTCACCGTATGTGCGATGGTGGTCAAATCGGCGCCGCCGAGATTGGCGGTCATCAAAGTCGCCGTGGTGACGGGAGCGGCAAAAATACTCCCGGCAATAATCGCCTTCGAGGTATCGCCCGAGCCGCCGCGCAGATAAACGATGTCGACGTCCAGGCCGTTCTTTTCGTAGAGCTTGGCGTCCTTGGCGATCCAAGGAATCCACTGGGATGAAGAAATCGAAGTCTGGCCCCAAGCGATCTTTTTGAGTGGTTTATCCTGGCCCAAGCCGGGTGAAGCGAAAGCCGCCAGGCAAATGAGCAAGCTCGTGAAGGCCGATTGCGCTATCCATTTCATGATCGGATTCTCCTCGCGCCTCGCGCTCATGCCGCGCGGCTATCTCACCTTTGAGCGTAAAGCTTCTTGATAAAACCGCTCTTGTCGAGTTCGGAAATAAAGCTCGCATCGACAAACTCTTCCGGCTTATGATTGTAGATTTCCGGCCGGCGCTGGGCGACTTGCTCGTACGCCAACTTGAGACCGGTAACAATCGGGTAAGGTGTCGGAATAAAATCCTTGCTGTAAATATCGTAGGAACCGTCGAGTAATTCCCGGTCGTCGGTGCGCAGGTATTTAGCCAGGATTTTCAAGCTCGCTTCCTTTTGGGTTTTCAAAAAGTGAATGCCTTCGACATGGGCGCGCATCATCCGCATTACGCCGTCGCGGTCTTCTTGAATGGTTTTTTTGCGCGTCACGACCGACATCGACGGATACGGCACTTCGGCACGCGCATCCCAGAGCACGCGAAAGCCCATCTTTTCGCCCCGCACATCCGATGGATAGGATAGATCGGCGGCGTCCACGGAGCCGGCCGCCAATGCCTGGAGCCGTTCCGGCGGCGTGCCGACGGTAATCCAGTTTATGTCTTTATCCGGATTGAGACCGTATTTGCGCATGATCACGCGATACATAAAATCGCCCAGGGAGCCTAAACCGGAGCTGGCGACCTTCTTACCCTTGAGATCCTCGGCCTTGCGAATCTCCGGCTTCACCAACATGCGACCCTGGACAACCGAGACCGTATGCGCCACCGTCGTCAGATCGGCGCCGCTGAGATTCGCCGTCATCAACGTCGCCGTGGTCACCGGCGAAGCGAAAATGCTGCCGCCGATCATCGCCTGGGAGGTTTGTCCCGAACCGCGGAGCAAGATGATCTCCATATCCAAGCCGTTCTTTTCATAAAATTTCATGTCCTTGGCGATCCAGGGAATCCATTGCGATGCGCCGATGGAAGTCTGCCCCCAGCGAATCTTTTTCAGTCCCTGGGCAGGTAATTCCCGCGCCGCCGCGAGGATGCAAAACCGCTGCCAAGAGCACTCGCAGTATCGTTTTGTGCTGCATCAATCTATGACTCCAAATTTTCTCGTAATTTTCCTCACCGCCGAATCGCGAACGGTTTGGCAAAGCCGCTATCTTCGATCTTCTTGAGAATAGTATGATCGTAAAAATCTTCAGGATTTGCCGTGGCCGCTTTGGGCTGGCCGGCGGCCAAAAACTGCAAGACCGCCTTGACACCGGCGGCGCTGGCATAGGGCATGACTGGCATGAGATCGAGGTAATACTCATAGCCCTCTTCGGCCCGTGACCGGTCGTTCATTTTCATAAACTTCATGATGCCCGCGACGGTTTTTTCTTTCTGGGTGCGAAAGAAATGCAGCGACTCGATGTAACCTTTGAGAAAATTTTCGACCAGCTGCGGGTGGCTTTTGATGTAACCCACCATCCCGGCGATGGCTGAACCGGCATACTCGATGTCGGTCTTGCGCATGTCGATAAGTTCGCGGAAACCGAGCTGCCTTGCCATGCCGCTGAATGGCGGCGTCAGAGCGGTGGCCGAAACTGAGCCGCGCTGCAATGCATTCATGCGCCCCTGCTGGCTTTCTCCTACGGAAATAAAGATTACATCCTTGCCCGGCTCCAATCCCCATTTGCGCAAAATCAAACGCAAGGCGCTATCGGCCGACGCTCCCGGCCGCGTGCCGGTGACGATCTTTCCCTTCAAATCCTGCGGGGTTTTAATATCCGGCGCGGCGAATATGCTGTACTCGAGTTTGCTCGACTGCACGGTCAGCATGGTGATATCCATGCCGCCCAGACGCGCGCTGATCGTAGCCGTCGAGCCCGCCGAAAGAAACTGCACGGAATTCGAAGTAACCGCCGCCAGCGAATTCATCCCGCCGCCCATGTAGATGGATTCGAGATCGACGCCGTATTTGGCATAGAGCCCGTATTGCTGGCCTACGGGAATGACGCTGGTGTTGACGGAAATCGACCCGAGCGCGACGCGAACCTTCTCTCGCGTTTGCGCCGTACCCATCTGCGGCACAAGTAACAAGAAAACAACTAGCAGTATTCTATTGCGACCCATGGGTATCCTTCTGATCTAATATTATTGTCTAATGCCCGCTGCCTCGCCTAATCCTCTTCGTACTGCTCCTTCAACTTGGCCACCACCGTCGGGTCGGCCAAGGTCGTCGTGTCGCCCATCGCCCGTCCATCGGCGATATCGCGCAGCAAGCGGCGCATGATCTTGCCGCTGCGAGTCTTCGGCAACTCTGCCGTGAAAAGAATTTCGTCGGGCCGGGCAATCGGTCCAATCTTCTTCGACACATGAGCTTTCAGCTCATCGATCAATGAATTGTTCCCATCCACCCCTGCTTTCAATGAGACGAAGGCGCAGATCGCCTGGCCTTTGATCTCGTGCGCTTTGCCGATCACGGCGGCCTCGGCGACTTTCTGATGATCGACCAGCGCGCTCTCGACTTCCATCGTGCTGATGCGATGTCCCGCCACATTCATCACGTCATCGACTCGGCCGAGGAGCCAAAAATAACCGTCTTTGTCGCGCTTGCAGCCGTCGCCGGCAAAGTATTTTCCCGGGAAGCGGGTCCAATAAGTCTGCACGAAACGGTCCGGGTCGCCGAAGATCGTCCGCATCATCGCCGGCCAAGGTCTGGTTAAAACCAGGTAACCGCCGCCGCCCTTGGGCACCGACTTGCCGCTCTCATCGACCACGTCGGCTTCGATGCCGGGCAGCGGCAGTGTCGCGGAGCCTGGTTTCAGTTTGGTAATGCCAGGCAACGGTGAGATTAGCGGATGGCCGGTCTCGGTCTGCCACCAAGTGTCCATCACCGGACAGCGGCCGCCGCCGATAAACTTGTGGTACCACATCCACGCTTCCGGATTGATCGGCTCGCCCACCGACCCGAGCAGACGCAAGGATTTTAAATTATGCTTGGCGGGGAACTCCGTACCCCAGCGCATAAAAGTCCGGATCGCCGTCGGCGCGGTATGAAATATCGTCACGCCGTATTTGGCAATGATTTTCCACAGCCGGTCTTTGTCGGGCCAATCGGGCGTGCCTTCGTACATCACCTGGGTCACGCCGTTGGCCATGGGACCGTAGACGATATGAGTATGGCCGGTGACCCAGCCGATATCTGCGGCGCACCAGAAGACGTCGTCGTCTTTCATGTCGAAGACCCATTTATTGATCAAGCTCACGCCGGTGAGATAGCCGCCGGTAGTATGGACAATGCCCTTGGGCTTACCGGTGGTGCCGCTGGTATAGAGAATGAACAGCATGTCTTCGCTGTCCATCTTTTCCGGCTCGCACCACAGCGGCGCATCGGCCATCGCGTCATGCCACCACAGATCGCGGCCCTCTTGCATATTCGCGCCTGATTCGGCACCGATCCGCTGCACGACCACGCAATGGCTGATCGAAGGCGTATCGCTCATGGCGTCGTCGGCATTCTTTTTTAACGGCACGACGGTGCCGCGGCGATAACCGCCATCGGCGGTGACGAGAATCTTCGCCTGGGCGTCGTTGATCCGGTCGCGCAACGCCTCGCCGCTAAAGCCGCCGAAGACCACGCTGTGCGGCGCGCCGATGCGGTTGCAGGCATGCATGGCGATCAACAACTCCGGGACCATGCCCATGTACAAGCATACCCGGTCGCCTTTTTTGACGCCGAGCTTCTTGAGCACATTGGCGAACTTGTTGACTTCGCGCCAAACATCGCGGTAGGTCAGCACCCGTTCGTCGCCCGGCTCCCCCTCCCAGATAATCGCCGCTTTGTTCTTGCGGCCGGAAAGCACGTGGCGGTCGAGGCAGTTGTAGGAAGCGTTGAGCTTGCCGCCGATGAACCATTTAGCCCAGGGACTTTTCCATTCGTGAACTTTCTTCCACGGCTTGAACCAGTGCAGCTCTTTGGCGGCCTTTGCCCAGAAAGCCTGAGGGTCTTTGCGCGCCTGATTGAACACCGCGGCGCTTTTCAGATTGGCAGACTTCTTGAATTCTTTGGGAGGCGGAAAATTTCTCTTCTCGTCGAGTAAAACCTCGATCGCTTTGCCTGGGGCCTGGTCTGCCATGGTGTGCTTCCTCCGTTGGAATATTCGCAAGGCGATAAATTGGCCGGATTCTATGTGAGCCCCAATGGCTTGGCAAGAGCTTGGCGCCGGACATTCAACCGCCGATTGACGCTTGCGCGCCACATAGGATAGGTGGGTTAGAACCAAAGAGAAGGAGTTGTCATGAGCAAGATTGCCATCGTCACCGGCGGCGCGGGAAATATCGGTCAAGCCGTCGTCGCGCGGCTAGCCAAAGATAATTATCAAATCGCCATCCTGGACGTGAACCAAGAAGCCGGCAAGCAGACGGTCGGCGACTTTGCCAAGCACGATGTCCTGCTCGATTTCCATTGCGCCAACCTAGCCGACGAAGGCGCCGTCAAAACCATTTTCGACGCGATCATCGCCAAGCATGGGCGTGTCGATCTCCTGGTCAACGTCGCCGGCGGCAGTTTTTTCCGCCACAAGTTCGAAGACTTTCCGCTGGACCACTGGCGCGCCATCATCGACGCCAATCTCACCGCGACCTTTCTCTGCTGCCGCGCCGTTACCGTGCTGATGAAAAACCAAAAGTCCGGCGCCATCGTCAACATCTCCTCGGACATTGCCTACAGCGGCGGCGAGAACCGCTCAGCCTATGCCGCCGCCAAAGCCGGCATCCTCGGTCTCACCCGCACGATTGCGTTAGAGCTTGCGCCCGCCGGCGTCCGGGTCAACGCCGTCGCCCCCGGACGCATCGAAACCGCCAAAGTTCGCAGCCACTACACCGACGCCGAGTGGGAGAAGTCGAACGAACGCATCCCCCTCGGCCACCCCGGCGCCGTCGAAGATGTGGCTGAGGCTGTCGCTTACCTGGCGAGCGACGCGGCGAAACATATGACCGGACAGACACTGCATGTGAATGGCGGTAGGATTATGACGTGATAACAAAGGCAAAATTGCTATCTAAAAATCTGGTACTTGGCAGCTGAAAGAACACTGAGAACTATATGAGGCCGATAGTTCTCTCTTTACGCATCTGCCTTCTTGTCTTTAAGTTCTCTCAGCCGAGCCGATAGGTTCTCTACATTTACTAGTTCAAGCCGTTGCGCATGATATCGCGGCAAGATTCGACGATAGCTAAACGCGGTGTGCGGCGGCGAGGTCTGGTGCGTTCTCTTGTGTGCGTGCCACTAACTAATTTTTCTTCTCAAGTAACTGTTCCGCCGCCTGTAAGAATTCGCAAGCTTGACTGATCAATACCGCCGCATCTTCAGCGGTCAAGTCCGACTCTAAGCCATAATCTCCGATGATTCTTTGGCTAAACGCCTCAAGAAGCCACCGGTGATATTTGCCGTCGAGGAGCCGAGTCTTTACAAAGTGCTCGCCGAAAGCCCCGTGGACTCCACCGTGTTTTCGAAATCGATGGCCCCTTTCATTTAAAAGAGCCTCGGCAACGTAGAACATCGCATAGTACGCGCGACCAACGGCAAACTCGCCGTCGCCGTCAGTTGCGAGTCGTTCCGCAAATTTCAGCACTCGCGCTGCCTTGGCTAGCAATTTCTCCGTAGCCTCTTTCATGCCGGGACGGCCTCATCGCGTACGTTCGACAAGAATGCGGTATCACCTATGAGCCATTCACGTTCACGCAGGAACACCACGCTAACCGTGACCCCGTATTTCAGGGAAAGGTCCGCGGCCAGAGCACCCGTCCGATTCACCTCATGGGCATAGCGATCAAAAGCATCAAGCACCACTAATATGTCCAAATCGGACTCGCTATCCGCCTCGCCGCGCGCATAAGAACCAAACAGATAAATTCCTTTCAACCGATCTCCATACACCACCCGCAGTCCGGCCTTAAGGTCGGTCAAGACGTTATGGACATTGAGGCGAAGTATTAGCGATCCCGCGGGTTCTTCTCGGACTTGCGGAAGTTTTTCAACACCCGATTGAACGTTGTATAGCCTTTCAGCCACTGCACGTGCCGCGAGTCGGAGCGTGATTTGAGCTGCGGCACCGATGCCTTTCGGCATTGTTGCCAAAGCGTCGAGAATCTCTCCGCCGCTCACGACCCCATTACGAATCGCGTCTCTCGCCACTGCTTCTAATCGTTCCTCGTCCATATGCGAGCGGGCAAGATCCAATATCGTACGCAACGGTTTCGTCACGGGAAAACCGTCACGCATTTCTACTTCAAACTCGCTCAATGTCGCCTTGTGCAGTACGACACGTTCGACTGGGCTTTTACGAAAATTGAGCGGCACTGTCAGGTGGATCTTTGCCGGGAGCAGGTCGCCGAAATCAAAAAGCGCGGCCGCTGTATGATGCGATATCACCGCTTTCTTCCGGCTCCAGAGCCACCAACGGATCAGCTCCTCAAACCGTGCTGCAGGGAATTTTTTCAGTCGGTAAATGCCGTGACCGACACGGATCCAATTCCCCTGCTTAACGTGAAAAAACTGAAGCGGGTAATCATAACCGAGAGTTTTCGCCTCAGCGGACGTGAAATATCCCTGTTGGTTCTCGGCTACCTTGAAAAGGCCGTCAGATTTTTCGCTTCTGTTAGCCATATATAAACCTTAAACTGACCTTAAGGTTCTTACAAGCACGGCCATTCTGGTACCAAAACCTTACATTCAATATAAGGATTCTGTAGGTCGTAAAGTAAGGCCTGGAATTGGCCACTGGCTTCCCGGAGATTTTCGGCCCACCGAGGAGCTTGGCATCTCGATCGGCAAACTTTGAGCACGTCGAGAATAACGAGCTTGGCCGAGCTGATGGAAAAGTATACGCACCTTTTCCGCCGCAAAGTCGGAGAACCGCCCACACGAAACTGCAAGGCTGACTGGTTCGAACTGGTTTCAAAAAAAAGCCGGCCGAGCGTATATGCCCAGCCGGCCATGGTTGCACCGATTTTATTTCTATCCTGTTTACTACCCCGCTCTTCGCGCCGCGATTACTTCCAACATTTTCTCATCGCTGGTGTATTTGAAATCCCAGGTCTTGCGCGCTTTGGCGGCTTCCTGCTCGGCTCCTTCCAATAGTTCGACGTCCGGTTTGGTCACCACCGTCACGCCCTTTTGTTCCAAAGTATCGATCAAACCCTCGATTTTCGCTTCCATGTCTCCGGCCGAAAGACCGGGTTTGGCCGCGAGATATTCGTTCACAACTTTCATACCGAGCTCGGCGTCTTTTTTGGCGACGCCGACTAGGCCGACGCTAGCGTTACGCGACCAGCCGGCGACGAATATGCCGTCGAGCGCTGTCTTTTTTTCCGGATCGTAGGGCTGATAGGCGGCAGGATTGGGATCGCCGGGAAGCTTCTCTGGATTGGTCACGAAGGCGCCGCGGGAAAACGGCAGACCGAGGGAGGCATCGACCTGATCGCCGATGGCGTAAATCACGCAGTCGACTTCGATGCGTCGGGTTTTACCTGTACCCTTGGCGACAGTTTTGCCGTCTTGCAGCACCATCTCGTTTTCTTCCGCTTCCAGGACCGCGACCCGGCCTTCGGCATCGGCGACTACTTTGTTCGGCGAGCAGAGATAGCGGAAGGTGAGCCGGCGCCCTTCCAGGGGCTCGCCCTGGCGCACCATTTTCTTCATGATCGCGCCGACATCTTGCCCGACGGCGGTTAGCGATCCGCTGATGCGCTCGATTTCCTGTTTCATGTCGGCGTTGTCGAGGTACATGTCGATATACTCGAACTCGCTGTCGTCATAGGCTTTTTCCAACGGCCCGCGACGCGCGACGACAATCACTTGATCGATCTTTTTCAGATTGAGCAGCCAGTTGGCGATGTCGACCATGACGTTGCCCATGCCGATGATCGCCACCCGCCGGCCGATTTCGAACTGGCGCTCGGCGAAGGGCGGCAACGAATTGAAGTGATAGACGACATCCTTGGCATGGTAAACGCCGACGGCCTCCTCACCCTCGATGCCCAGCTTCTTGGTCCCTTGTGCTCCCGCGGTCACCACCACCGCGCTGAAGCCCATGGCCCGGAGATTGTCGAGCGACAGCGCCTGGTTTTGTCCTACCATTACATGGCCCAGGTAAAATACTTTTGGGTCGGCGAGAATCCTTTTGAACTGCTTGCGCAAGCCGGTTTTCATCTTTTCCTTGTCGACAAAGATGCCGTACTCTGCCAACCCCCCCGGTTTGATGTCGCGATTGATCAAGACCACTCGATGGCCCGCTTCGGTCAATTTGCGCGCTCCGTAAAGTCCCGCGGGCCCCGCACCGACCACCGCCACCAAATGTTGATTAGACATTGCCCTACCTCATAACCGGAATTGTATTTCTCTCGCCGTTGAGAGATGACTTGCAGAACAAAACTAGAGAAGCAAAAGGCGCCCTAACTTACTGGAGTTCCCTTTTGCCTTCGTATTCCAACTCGGTACCGCGGGAGTCCTTATGGGTAAAGGAAACCATTTCCCAACTGCCATCTTCAAGCGGTCCTTTGAGAATGTAGGAATTCTCGTCGCTGCCGAGAACCCGAAAGTAGCAAGCTTGCTCGCCGTACCAGCGATCGACGCAGGCTTCGACTTTGATAGTCCGCGCTCCGAGCATGAACAGCGTAGGACTTTCCTGACCTTTGGAATCGGCAGATGACTCGACTTTAATTTTCATATTGGACTCGCTTAACTCAGCAATCGGAACGACGTAATATAGCCCAAAATTTTCCGACTTTAAAGGAGTCCCATGACCACCCTCGATCAGCTGAGAAAAGATATTATTAGCGCCAGCCGGATTCTTTCGCACCTGAAACTCGTCGAAGGCTTCGGTCATGTCAGCGCGCGCATCCCCGACAGCGACCGCTTCTTGATCACCCCGCGTATCAGCCTGGCTATGGTCAGCGAGGAGCAATTGCTGACCCTGAACATGGACGGGGAGATCGTCGAAGGCAACCACCCAGCGCCCTTTGAAGCTTGGTTGCACACGGCGATCCTCAAAACCAAGCCGCGGGTTAACGCGATCACCCGCATCCACGCGCGCGTGGCAAATATTTTTTCAGTCACCGACCGCCGGCTCGAGCCGGTACACAATCATGGCAGTTTCTTTGCTGGCGGCGTGCCGATATTCACCCCTCCCGATCTGATCTCGACGGAGAAACTTGGCAACGATGTCAGCGAAACCTTGGCTAACCGCCCGGCTGTGCTACTACGCGGCAACGGCCAGGTGACGGTGGGCAGAACGATTCCGGAAGCGGTAATGATGGCGATCTATTTGGAAGAGGCGGCGGAGGTGCTTTACGGCGCGCTCCAGATCGGCACGCCGATCCCTTTGACCGTCGACGAATCGAAACAGCGGCAGATCGAAGCGTTGCCGCCGGTGGACATGGAGAGGGCCTGGAATTTCTTCAAGAATAAGGTGGAGCGCGCGAGCAGATAAGTGGCTTAAAAACGCAAAAAAGCGCGGCACCCAGAAGATGCCGCGCTTTTTATCGATTGATTCGAAAAAGTTACTTGCCGGCGACTTCGAAGCTTACCTTCGCGTCTTCCTTCGCCTTGACCGCAACCTTCTGGGTGCTCTTGCCGAGCTTTTCATGCCACACCTCGACGGTGTAGCTACCGGCGGGCACATCAGTCAGCTTGAAACTGCCCGATCCGTCGGTAACCGCGAAATAGGGGTTGGCGGTGGCCACGAGCCAACCATGCATCCAGCCGTGGACATCGCACTTCACTTCCACCGCTTCCGGTTTATCGATCTTCACTTCCAAGGTCTTTTTGAACTTGGGTTGGGCCTGATTGAACGGGCTGTTAACCTTGCTATAGGAATGTACGTTATGAAGAATACCGTCAGGATTGAGGATTTCCACAGTTGACCCAGCCTGGAAAGCCAGTACGTGCGGTTTATACTCGCAACCATTTTGGTCGAGCGTTACTTTTTTGGTATCCATCTTCTTGCCGCTCTTGATATCCGTGATCGTTACTACCGCATTGGCCAGGTTGCCGTCTTTCACGATCAAAGTCTGATCCATCTTTGGCGATTTATCGCAAACTTCTTTATCTTTGCCGACGTCGAGCTTTTTGGGAGCCGGCGCCGTACCTTTGAATTTGACGGTACCGGAAATCGATCCGCCATCTTTTACATCCCCACCGGTATACTGCGCCATTACCGCCACCGGTGCCGTCACCAGAGCGGTAGTCAACATGAGAAAACCAAACTTATTCATAAATTCCTCCTTGAATCTAACTGGTCATCGGTTGGACGACTAGATTATTGTAGTATTCATCTATTAATCGCTACTTTACCGGTTTTGTTTTAGCCACCTGCGGCGCCGCAGGGGTAGCCGCTGGCGCCCCGCCACGACCCAGCGATATCAAGTAATCGCGCAGCGCCTCGATCTGCAAGTCTTCTTTGCCGCCCAGGATATTATCCGGGCCGCCCGGATAGAACGACGGCATTTTTGTCCCCGGCTGAATTTTCTGCGGATCTTTGATCCACTTGATGATCCAGTTGGGATTCAAGCCGCTGCCGCGCCATAGCTAGATCAGGCGCCCAGCCGTCTTTCGGCCCCTCAGGATTCTTACCACCCTGGACATGGCAACTAAAGCAGTTGAAATAATCGGCGGAAGTCAAAATTTTCGCCAGCTTCTATGTGCTCCGGCGCAATCCGGCGATCATCGATGTAATGAAAGGGCTGCTCGACCTTCGACAAACCGTTAAAGTAGTTCACCAGTTGCGTGGTATGCTCATCGGACAAGCCGAAGGTCGGCATTCGTAATATCTAACCAAGGGCGCAACGGTAGTAGGCGATTTTAAGAAGCTGAAGAGCCACGGCGATTGCACCTTCTCGCCCTCGCCGTTCAATGGCGGCGGCGCCAACGTCACATTCTCCTGATAATACTTGCGCACGAAACCGCCGCGTTTTTCGATCTCGTGACAACCGACGCAGTTGTACTGCTGCATCAAGCGCCGGCCTTCGACCACCTGTTGGACGCGCGACCCTTGATCGGCCACGTAACGATGACCGACTTTGCGCTCGCGGAAGCCGCCCAACAACATCCGGAGAGCTTTGATGTCCTCGTCCTCTAGATCAAATTGCGGCATCAGCTGCTCGACGCGCTCGGTTGCATAGCCCCGCGGCGTCTTAATTTTAAAGTATGTCCAATCGTCCCAGGTATGCTTGACGTCTGTGCGATTGCCGAAAGACAGCTCTTCAACCGTCTTGGAACCAAAGGTAGTCAGCTCGGCGCCGATGCGCGATTCCTTCTCCATGCCCTTGATATCATGGCAGCCGGAACAACCCCATTTACGCACCAGTGTCTCACCGCGCTTGATGTTGTTGGCATCGGCAAGCTTTTCCTGCAACCCGGCGACCGGCTCCGGTCTGCCGCCCAAGCTCATCAAATAGTTGGTGATGGAAAAAGCTTCGTCGTCCGATAAACGCAAACTTGGCATCTTCGTGTCTGGAGAAAAGCCGCGCGGGTCTTTAATCCAATGGTAGATCCACTGGGGACCTACACCCTTGGCCGCGATATCCTTGAGGTTGGGAACCAGATCTTTCGATTTGCCCAAAGGCGTGGAAAACTCGCCGTCGGCAAAGCCGTGGCAACCCTTGCAGCCGATGGCCTCCACGAGTTTTTTCCCCTTGGCGATATCGTTTGGATCGCCCTCGCGAAATCCCGCCGGCGCCGGATGCTCCTGGGTCCATTTATCGCCTTCTTCCTTGGACTGCGACCAGATGTAGGCGGCCACCGCCACAGCGTCATCCTGTTTGAGATCGAAATTCGGCATGCGCGTGCGCGGCCGGAACTTATGCGGGTTCTCGATCCAGCGCACCATCCAGCCGGGATCGACTTTGGCGCTGATCTTTTTTAGGCTCGGCGCGATCTTGGGAATGTTTTCGTAGCCTTTGACTAAATGGCAACCGGTACAACCGACCTGCTCGAATAATCTTTGGCCCTCAGCGAGTAGCGGTGTATCTTCGGCGAACTTCTGCACATCCTGATGGCAAGAGGTACAGCTCGACTGCACCTTGTTGCCGCGCAGGAGGGGGAACTCCCACAGATGGACTTCGCCATGGGCCTGTTTGACGCTGTTGACGGCAACGCCCTGGCCTTCATGGCAGCCGGTGCAACCAAATCGATCCGGCGAATGGGCATTGTCGGCGAGCAGCACTTCACGCCGCGGGTGGGTCTTGAATGGATTAGCTTCCTTCTCGAAGCCGGCTCGATTGATCGCCACATGGCAAGTCTGGCAGCGATCGACGCGCGCCACCGGCTGGTCGAAGCGATTGCGGTCAAACTCATCGAGGGAGACTTGCTGGATCTTGGGGATTTTGAAGAAAGTCATGGGACCGAGCTTAAACGTCACGTTCTCCTTGACTCGGATCCATTTGTCTCGCTCGCCGGTCATTTTGGCAAGTTCATTCTCGATTTCTTTGGCGCCGGATTGGATCTTTTTGATCTCTTCCTTTAACTGGTTCCGCTTGGCGCGCAACGGCTCGAACTCCTTCTCCAAAACCGCTCTTTCTCTGTCCAGTTCAGCGATAACATCGAGATAAGGTTGCGGGTTGCGCTTTTGCTGCACCGCGTGATCATGCTCGTACCAGGCCTCTTCGAGCTCGCTCTTGACGTCTTTAACCTTTTGATCGGCCTCCTGATACTTGACAGTCACTCGGGCTTCTTCCCGTTCGAGCGCTTTGAGCCGCTTGCCGGTCTCGCCGCTCGCTAAATCGGCTTGAAACGCGGCGAGCTTTTGCGACAGTTCCTTATATTTGTCGTCCGCCTGAAGTTTCTTGTCTTCTTCCTCATAAGCGGCTTGAGCTCGGTTATAATCGAGCCGGTAAGAATTTCGCCTGGATGCCTTTCCAAGGGCGCCGTATGATGTTGTCATCGAGATAAGCCCAGAGGGACAACGCCGCCAGTATCGCCGCACCGAGGACGAAAGCGCTGCCGTAAGACTTCTTCTCTTCTTTTGGGTCGACTCCTCGTTCCGCCATCCCGACTCCCTTACGCTACCTTGCGCTCCAGCGCACGGCCCAACGAAAACACTCCGAGACCGATGAGCGTCAAAACTATTTCTTCGGCCATGGAAGAGTTCCCCATGATGCCGACGAACAAAGCATATCCGATATCCGCAAGCCCCAGAGCCTGCAGAATTTTCGCCACGTAAAACATACCTAGATATTAATCCACGGCGTGACTAGGACGTATTTGACGTTGAACGCCAGGCGTAAAAACATCTTCATCGGCAGTGACATCATGAATACGATCATCAGACCGGTGATCATGAACCGCACCATGCCCCAGCGTTCAAGAAAATCTTTGCCCTTGACCTTGAGAACGAACAGATAAAACAACAGCATGCCGCCGACGAAGTAGGCGCCGATGGCCGCCAGGCCAAACAGCGCCGATAGCCAATAATCGCGAAAACCGAGCAGATAGGGCAAATCGACATTGGTCAAGGCGACTACTTTATGAGCATCCCAGTGCTGCCACGGCCAGAAAAGGTTCCAACCGGGACCGCGAAAAAAGGTGCCGATGATGATCGTCACGACCCAGAGAACGTGAAAGCCGAATATGAAGGTCAGAATTTCCCACTTGCGGTCTTTGAAGCAGTAATAGCCGTTGCCTCTTGGGTTGGTATCGATGAATGGGATCACCATTAGACCGACTATGATTAAGGTCGGCAGCACCACGCCGGCATGCCAGGGGTCGAAATAGACCAGCATCTCTTGCAGGCCCAAAAAATACCAAGGCGCCTTCGATGGGTTGGGCGTTTTGGTTGGATTGGCGGGTTCTTCGAGCGGCGCGTCGATGGTCAGCGACCAAATCGTCAGGCCGATCATCACGAATAGCATCACCAGGAACTCCATGCGCACCAGATGGGGCCAGGTGTGGATCTTATCGTCGACCGGAAGTTTTCGTTCTTGAGCGGCTTCTGCCATAGCTAAGCCTCGTTTTCGCAGCGACTATAAAGATGGACCGGAAAAACCGTCGCGGCGTATGCGCCAGAAATGCACCGCCATCAGGATGCTGGCGACCAGCGGGATAAAAATGCAATGGAGAATATAGAAGCGTAAAAGCGTATGCGGGCCGATCTCGCCGCCGCCGAATAGAAACGCACGAGCATCATAGATCGGATTAGCGCCGACAAACTCGGCGAAGGGGCCTTCATAACCCAACAGCGGCGTCGCCCGGGCCATGTTGGAACCGACGGTAACCGCCCAGATCGCGAGTTGATCCCAGGGCAGCAAGTAGCCGGTGAAACTTAACAGCAGCGTGAGCACGAGCAGCAGCACGCCGACGATCCAATTGAACTCGCGCGGCGGTTTGTAGGAGCCGGTGAGGAAAACGCGGAACATATGCAGCCAGACAAATACGATCATGGCGTGGGCCGCCCACCGGTGCATGTTGCGCATGAGCATGCCGAAGGGCATATCGAACTCGAGATACTTCATGTCGGCGTAGGCATACTCCGCCACGGGCCGATAGTAGAACATCAGATAAATGCCGGTAATCGCGGTGATGAGAAACATGAGAAATGTGAGTCCGCCCATGCACCAGGTAAAGCGCATTCGCACGGCATGGCGCCGAACCTTGGCGGGATGGAGATGAAGGAACACGTTGGAAGTCACCATCATCACCCGGTTACGCGGCGTATCGTCATAACCATGACGGAAGATCGCCTTCCAAACTTGACTTTCGACGATATCGGTTTTGATCTTTTCTAATGGGCTCATGATTTTTTCCGCTAGGCTTTGAGGATGCTTTCGGGATACTGCTCGTCTGGATCGGCCCCCGCCGTGCCTTTGAAAATCTTGTTCTTATCGACCACCAGCTGGCCATCGTCGCCGACAGTCAGCAGAAAACGGTCGAGCGGGCGTGGCGCCGGTCCTTCGAAATTCAAGCCCGACTTATAAAAGCCGCTGCCATGACAGGGACATTTGAATTTGCTCTCCGCGGCGAGCCAGCGCGGCGTGCAGCCCAGGTGCGTGCACTTGGCAAAAATCGCATAAACGCCGGTCTCTTCGCGGACGATCCAAACCCGCTGGTCTTGTTTATACTTCTCACTGACTTCGCCAACCGCGTAGTCCGAAGGAAACCCCGCTTTAAAAGTTGCCGGCGGTTGAAACAGCACCCGGGGAAACGCCGAGCGGAGAAAACCGAGAAGACTCAAGCCGCCGAATACGCCAAAACCGCCCCAGCCCAGACGCGTGAAGAAATCTCGCCGTGACCAGATGCCGCCCCTTTTCTTTTCCGCTTCTGCCATAACTATTTCACTTTCTTAAGCCAGCTGATCAGCGCTCCCCAAACTACAAAAGTTATGCCGCCTAACATCAGCAGCAGCCCTACCGGGCCGAATACGAACGACAAGCCGCCGCCTAAAAAGAACAACAGGACTCCGGTTCCCAGTGGATTGAAAGGCGCCGGTGTCGCTCCCGCACCCGGCGCCGGTTCAGCCTTGTGGATGAACTCCTCGCGCATCAGCGCGATGGCCAACTCCTTGAGATCATGGCGCCGCTCAGGGTCGGCGCCCTGAATCAGACGGCCAAGCTCTTGAGCTAACCTTTCGATCTCTTGTTCGCGCGCTTCCGGCGCTAGATTGGGCGTATCGGATGTCACATGAGATTAGAATGGTTGATTATTATAGAAAATATTCTTTGTCAACAATTTGGCCCTTCTCTACCATTAACGACAGAGCAAAATCACTGCAGTCCCCGCCATGCCCTGCCCTTTGCCGAGCCAGCCGAGCTTCTCGGTGGTGGCGGCCTTGATGCTAACGTCGCTTACGGCAAGTTTGAGCAGATCGGCAACGCTCGCGCGCATCGCTGGATAGTGGGGCGACAGCTTGGGCCGCTGCGCCACCAAAGTCACGTCAACATTGACGATGTTAAAACGTTTGCGCCGCATGATCGCCAGCACTTGGGCAAGCAACTTGGCGCTGGCAATCCCCCTGTAACGACGATCGGTATCGGGGAAATGGCTGCCGATATCCCCTTCGCCCATGGCGCCCAGCAACGCATTGATCAGCGCGTGTAAAACCACGTCGGCGTCGGAATGGCCGAGCAGACCGACCGGCGACGGAATCTCGACGCCACCAAGGATCAATTTCCGGCCGCGACGAAAGCGGTGCACGTCGAAACCATGACCGATACGAAACTGTTTTGCCATCGCTTTTCTGTCGAGAAGCATCATCCCCCGAACCACCGCGACATTCAACCGGATTGCCGTTTCGAAGTAAAAATTGCCGTCGGAAATTGGCTAATTCCTGACCCAGGGAATCACCAATCGCAGCGATGCACACAACGTTATCGGAGTTATGGTGTTCAATACCGCTATCCGCTATACTTCGCGCCAAGTTCAAGACCCATGCGAATGCTAATCATCTGCTTACTTATTTTTGCCGCCCTGCCGCTCTATGCCGTGCTCTCCGGTCAAGCGCCGCAGGGGCGTGACTTTCGCAGCGCGGACCGCTCCAGCGCCGGCATCGCGCCTAGCGCCGAATCGACGCCGGAAGCGGTGGTGCAGGTTTATTTCGCCCGGGCGCTCAATTGGCGCGGCATTTTCGGCGTCCACACCTGGGTCGCCACCAAACCGGCAAACGCCACAGAGTATACCGTGCATCAGGTCATTGGCTGGCGGATTTATCGCGATCTACCCGCAGTCTCCTCGACAACCGGGATCCCCGACGCCCGTTGGTTCGGTAACGCTCCGACGTTGATCGCCGATCTGCGCGGAGACGCCGCCGCCAAAGCGATCCCCAAGGTCATCGAAGCAATCGCCAGCTATCCTTATGCCAACCAATACGCAGTCTGGCCCGGGCCCAATAGCAATACCTTCGTCGCTTTCATCGGCCGCGCGGTCCCGGAACTGCGCATGGATCTGCCCTCCACCGCCATCGGCAAGGACTATCCGATCAACGGCTCAATGATCGACCGCACGCCGAGCGGCACCGGCTACCAGCTCTCCATGCTCGGCGTTCTCGGTGTGGCCATGGCCCGCGAAGAAGGATTTGAACTGAATCTTCTCGGATTCACCTTCGGCATCGATTTCTATAAACCGGCTCTCAAACTTCCCTTCGTTGGCCGTCTCGGCATCGGCGAAAACTGAGCCGAAGCTTTCGGCCGGAATTCATTCAACCCTCAGGATGCCAGATTGGTCAACCGCATCGACGCCTTACCGCACCGGGGTTTTCCTGGCGACGGCGTTCACGCTTGCGGTCTTGATCTTTCTCGTCGAGAAAAATTTATTCTCCCAGTCCGAACAGTTTCACGAGTCCGACTTCATCATGACCTTTTATGTCGCCGGCCGGCTGGTGAGCGACGGGCGGGCCAGCGAACTCTATCCCGAACCCAGCGCCAGGACCTTCGTCAATTCACGATTCGACAAAGCCGCCCATGAGTATCTTCCCAAGCTGCCCCAAGCCTCCGCCGGGGCCTACATGTACCTGCCGCTTGTCGCCGGCTTTTTTGCCCCCTTCGGCAGGTTAGATCCCAACCATGCGTTGCTGCTGTGGCAGGCGATTTCAGCGCTGGCGCTCCTCTGGTGCTGCCGCGAACTCGCAGCCCTCACGGGCGCGAAGACGAGTGAAATGTTTTTTCTGGCTTTCCTGTTCCTGCCGATCTTTCTCATTCTATGGGCCGGTCAGTTGGGACTGACTTTTGGTCTGCTACCCTTGTGCCTTGGCTTCAGTTTGCTGGTGCACAATCGGCCCATGCTCGCGGGACTCGTCTGGGCGCTCCTGTTGTTTAAACCGCAATATTTCCTCGCCGCTGCGTTTGTATCGGGAATACAGCTCTTGAGCCGGCGCTATCGCGCTTTTTTTGGCATGTGTCTCGGCATCGTCGGACTCTTGCTGATAACCTTGGTCGGCTTTGGCCCGGCGTTGACTTTGCAATGGCTGCTCAGCCACCAGGTGAGCGACGCCATGTATTCGAGCGGCCAGCAAGGCATTCCCAGCCACCTCATCACCGGTCTGCCCGCCAACCTGATGATATTGTTCCCGGTGGCGCAACGGGCCGAGGTGAAATGGCCGCTCTATTTCGGCGCGGCCATGCTCTGGCTTGTCGGTTTTCGCTATGCGATAAAACTTGCCAAACCCAACATAGACAATTTGCCCGGCCTCGCCATCGCCTTGACGATCGGCGTTTGCTTGTCAGCGATCACGCTCCCCCACTTGCTATATTATGATTTATGCGTGCTCGTGCCCGCCGGCGCGCTGCTCTTGACCAACGCCGGGCCCTGGGCTGGCCGCAAAGAACTTCGCCGGCTCGCCGTTCTCGCCTGGATTTGCATCAGCGGATTTCTTGCGCCGATGTTGGCATTCACCGGTGTCGACTGGATTCCCTTGCTGTTGGAACTCATTCTGACGGGACTCTTCTTCGTGTTATTGCGACAGCTTGCGCTAATTGCGCCGCGAGCCGCCCCGCCCAGCTATGCGCGCATCAAACTGTGATCCTGTGCGACATTTAGCGCGCCTCTCTCGACACCCGCACCGCGCTGATGAGCGCGCCGAAAAAACATAGCACCGCCGCGGTCAGACATGCGAAATGAAAGCCGCGCATAAAAGCTGTCAGACCGATGTCACTGCCATCCGTCCCCAACTGCTGTGCGAATGATTGTAGCGAGGAGTTACCGGTCGCCGCCAACTGCGCGCCGACAATCGTCGTCGCCAACGCCGCGCCAATCGAATAACCCAAGCTGCGCACGATCGACAGAAACGCCGAACCGACGCCCAGTCGGTGGCGCGGCACCGCGGTCATGAGCAAATTGTTATTGGGCGTTTGAAAGAGGCCCATGCCGATGCCGACCAGTCCAAGGCAAACAATGATCTCGACGGATGCGGACACAGGCGAGAGAAAACTCATGAGCACGAAGGCGCAGCCGCTCACCGCCAATCCCGCCGCGCACAGCCGTTCGGCGGCAAACCGTTCCGACATCCAACCGGTAACCGGCGCCAAAAGCGCCATCGCCAGGGGCGTCGGCGCGACCAGAAATCCGGCGCGCAGCGGGTCCAAACCGAGCGCGAACTGCAAATAGAATGGCATCAACAAAATGCTCACGCTCATGGTGATGAAGCTGATCCAGCGCGCCACGTTGCCAAGAGTAAACGCAGGAATGCGAAACAGCCCCAGGTCGAGGAGCGGTGCGCGCGCGCGCCGCTCCCAATGGATGAAGAAAAACAGCAAGGCAAAACCAGCGATCAAACAAACGATTGCCAGCGGCGATTGCCAACCGCCCCTCTGCGCCGCGGCTAGGCCGAACAGTATCAACGAAATGCAGCAGGCAAAGGACAGCGCGCCGATCAAGTCGAAAGGCTCTTTTTCCGTCCCTTTGGCAACAGAGGGTTGGAAGCTCTCCGGCGGCAAAAGCATCCGCGCGGCAGCGAAACCGCCCATGGCAAGAGCAGAAGAGACAAAAAAATTCGAGCGCCAGCCGAAGCCGTGAGTGAGCAGACCGCCGATCACCGGACCCATGGTGTAACCGATCGCCGAGATCGCGCCGCCGGCGATGCCCATTGCCCGGCCGCGCTCTTCGGGTGGAAACAACACCGTCACCAAAGCAAAATTGTTGGCCATGATCAGTGCGCTGCCGGCCGCTTGCAGGGCGCGAAAGATCACCAGCTGCACGGCGCTTTGCGACGAGCCCGCGGCGAGGGAACTCATGGCATACAAAATAAATCCGGCGAGAAATAGATTGCCGATCCCGAGCAGATCCGACATGCGGCCGCAGGGCAGATAAAGCGACGCGGTGATCAAGGCATAGACCAGCGCAATCCAGCTCGCCAATGTCAGGTCGGCGCCAAATTCAGTGATGATCAGCGGCAGTGCGATACTCAACTGCCCGGTGTCGGCGGTGACGATCAAGGTGGCGATCGACGCCACGGATAACGACCACCAGCGGTTGTGCGCCTGCGGAGTTGCCGTGGTGGTTTTAACTGCCATTTGCCCACGGCGAGATCTCGCCAACCTGCCTGGCAAGCGATCGCTTACACGCAGCCCAGTTCTTTCCGGTAACTTTGAACATGTGAAGCTTGAACCCCTTGAACGGCTAACGGCCAATCACGCCGTAGCGAATTGCATCTTCATCATATCGAATTGCATTTGAAGCGCGGTAATGGCGAATGGTTTATCGTCTCCGACGCACTGGCAACTTCGGCACAAACAGTCGCCCCCATTTCATCCCGGTTGCCCAAAAACTATAATCGCGAATCCAGCAGACACGGAGCTAGGCTGGCTAAAGGCCTCATCGCGTTCATGCGCTGTTAGGTTTCAAAATAGCCGTTAATGCCGGCACCGGCGTAACCTCGACGGAGGCAACCGCGCAATCACGCTCAAATTGTAAATCCGAGCGCTACGGCTCGATCGTGCCGGCGACAATGCGCTCAACGACCTTCAGCCGCTGCAGATCGACCACCGCGACTTCATCTGAACTCTCGCAGCCGACAAATGCCAACTCGCCGTCCGGGCTGAACCCGATATGCGCCGGCGCGCCGCCCGCCGGCAGGCGCGCTCGCGTTTCGTGAGCGTGAGCGTCGATCAAACAGATACTCGATTCGCCAGTATTGGAAACAACCAGCCATTTGCCATCTGGACTCAGAGCGAAGAAGTGCGGGTAGATACCGACGGAAATAGTTGCGATGACCCCGTGAGTCCGGCAATTCCACACCGTCAGATCGTCTGCAGCGAAGTTCGCGACATAACCGAAACGACCATCGGCACTCAGAGCCGGCAAATGCGCGCCGGCACCGGCCGGGATCGTTGCGACAACTTCATGATCGCCGGTCCGAATCACGCTCACATCGTCGGAAAGCGTATTGGCGACGTAAGCGAAACGGCTTTCGCCATCGAACGCGATATGACCCGGGCCTAAACCAACCTTCACTTCCCCGACGACTGAATAGTTTTTGCCGTCGATCACGGTCACGGTGTGCGAAGCGGAGTTGGGCTGATAGGCCCACCGGCTGTCCGGCGATACCGCCACATCATGCGGCGCCATGCCGACGGGTACGCTTTTCTTGAACTCACCCTCGGCACCGAGAACCGTTACGTTCCGATCCGGCCCGCTCGGGAGGTAAACTGTCCCGCCATCAGCGGCAACGCACGGCAGTAACGGTCGCTTTCCGGTCGGCGCGGTCGCTAGCACTCCATCGCTGGCGGTGTCGATGATCGTCACATCGTTTGAGCCGCTGTTGGCGACATAAAGCCGCTTACCGTCGTGGGCCAACTCCAAGTGTGACGGATCGTCGCCGACTGCGATATGTTTCATCACTTTGCGCAGCGCGCCGTCGATCACGGCGACCCGATTATCCGTCGTGTTGGTATAAACACGCCCGTCGGAATGGCAAGCGATGGAATGGGCCCCGCGCAAACCCAAACGCGGAGTGGAGCCGTCGGGCCAAAGCTTTAAGACATAACCGTCGTGGTCACGCTCAAGCCCTACCCGATAACCGCGCTCGAGCATCGAGATATACTGGCGCGCCGGCAGCGCGCCGACGCGGGCGCGAATGAGCGCGCGTTTACCGCGCAGCGCGAGGTATTGGCGCTTGAGTTCGTCGACCTGCCGGTCGGGCGCCAGCGCGTGAAGATCAAGGGTGACGGTGTCGGAAGACATAGGAAAAGTCTGGAGTGGCGGAGTATTGAGTGATAGGTCGATCGGCTTTCGATAGGCCACTACTCTATCACTCTAATACTCCAGGCTTTACTGCTTGAAGCGGCTAAACACTTGCAGCGCGTTCTGGTCGAAGATCTTCGCCTTATCGTCAGCCGTCAGCCATGGAATGCTGTCGATGTTGGGCTTCACATCGTCATACCATTTGCCGGTGCGCGGATCGGTCTTCGAGCCGGCCCCCGGCCGTTCGGTGCCAAACAGACAACGCTCCGGTCCGCAGATGCGGAACAAAAGTTTGAGCGACTCGATGCTGTACAGCGCGGTATCGAAATAGAGCTGCTTCAGGCGCTGATCGAATGTCTCGGTATCATTGGGACCGCGCAATTGCGAACGCCAACGGCCGACTTGATAGGGCACCGAGCCGCCGCCATGGGAAATGATCAGTTTTAGTTTTGGAAAATCCTTGAACACGTTGGAATCGACCAGTGAAAGAATCGCGATGCTCTCCTCGGTGATGAAGTGGCCGTGGAACGACTCGCGCGGATTCTTACAGCTGGCGCCGTGCACCAGGCCGGGGATATCCATCTTGACCATCTTTTCATAGAGCGGATACCAATACTCTTGCCCCATCGCCGGGGTCATTCCGTCGCCCTCTCCGGGATCGGGGTTGATCATGATGCCGACAAAGCCGAGATCGCTGATGCAGCGGTCGATCTCGTCGAAGGTATTGGTCACGGCAACGCCGGCGTTCTGCGGCAGCCCGCCAATGGCGCGAAACTTATCGGGCTCCATTTTGACTTGCAGCGCCAGGGCGTCGTTGACCGCCTGGCAATACCAGTGAACGATCTTTTCCGGCTTCGCCGAGTGCATCATGGTGTAGGGCCGCGGTGAAATGAAAGCGAAGTCCGTGCCGACTTCGCCGAGCACTTCGGAATGGCGGTGGCCATGCCATTTCGCGGCTTGAATATCTTTCTCGGTTACAACCACACCGCGCGGTTTGTGAAACCCTGCGCTGTTGATCAAACCGGCCTGGAAAGTTTGCAGTTGCTCGCCGGCGACGATGTGATTGTGAATATCGATAACCATGGAACCATCCTCCTGAATTAATTGTTCTTTTAGCTAGCAGAGAAGCGCGAAAACGCAAAGAGCTGCGTTGAACACGTTCAATTCGTTCAACCGCTGCGCTCAGTTCATGCCGTCGAAACATCCGAATACGAATTGAGCGGCTTGAACTGCTTGAACGATTTGAACGAGTTCAAGGGTTTCGCCGCGGCGGCTTCAACATGAGACTTAGCAGCGCCGAAATCGCCAGCACGGCGCCAAAGATCGCAAACGACAGCCCGTAGCCGCCGGTGATGTCGAAGAGGAAGCCGAAGAACGGCGGACCGATAGCGGCGAGAAAATGCGAGATCAGCAATCCTAAACCGCGAATTCTGCCGAGGGACTGGCGCCCAAAGTAATCCGCCCATAGCATGTCCGGCAACACCATGTTGCCGCCCAGACCGATGCCGTAAAGCAGAAAGCCGCCGTAGAGGCAGAGCAGGTTCCCGGTCAGTATCGCCACCGCCAGTCCAACGCCCTGGATGATAAAGCGCAAGGTCGCGGCGTAGCGCGCGCCGATCTTCTCGGCGAGAAATCCCCAACCCAATGGCGAAGCCAGCTGCATCGAAGCGATGATGCTCATCACCGTAGCCGCGACCACGGCCGAGTAGCCCGAGTCGGTGACATAGGAATAGACATGCAGATTGAGTCCGGTGACACCGATGCTGGAAATACCGAAGGTGATCACCAGGAGCCAGAACGCCGTCGTCCGCGTGGCTTGGGCACGCGTCCAAATCGCATCCTGCGCACCGGTCTCGGCCACACGCGCGCCGGACTGAGGCGCGGTCGCAGCGCTGGCCGCTGGATCGGTCGCACCGTCCGGTAACAGTCCCATCGCCTCCGGCGAGCGCCGGATGATCAACAGCGCAGGCACTACCAAAAGTCCCAACGTCATCAAGCCGAAAGCGACCCAGGTCTGGCGCCAGCCGAGCCAGAGAATCAGCGAAGCCGCCACCACCGGCATGCAAACTTTGGCAAAGCCCACGCCCATGCTCGAGATCGCGAACGCCCGGCCGCGCCGGCGCACGAACCATTGGGCGATGATGACGTTGACCACCATGTAACCCATCATCGAGTCGCCCAGGGTCACCAAGGTCAAGCGAATCACCGCGAACTGGCCAAACGTATCGATATGACTCAAGAGAAAATAGCCCACCGCGACGATGCCGGTGCCGATGACCATCAACCAGCGCCCGCCGTAGCGATCGACCAAAGTGCCGATTAGCGGCGAGATACACGCGGCAACGATGCCTTCGCCGGAGCGCAGTAAGGAGAAAACTCCGCGGGAAATTCCCAGATCGGCGGTCAGCGGCTTGAGAAAGATGCTCATGGTGCTCGCCAGCGCAAAGGAGGAAGCGACGTTGGCGAGAAAGCCGACGGCAACGATGTACCAACCGTAAAAAATTTTCGGCTTGACGGGGTTGCGGGTTAACTCAGCAGCGGATTCCACAGTCTTGGTTTAAAGGAAAAGCGCCGCACTAGCAATTCCGGCCTGCGGCGGAAAGCGCTGAACTAGCTTTTGTGGTCAATCAAAGATTCGATGGTCTGTCATCTCGAACGAAGTGAGAGATCTAGCGTTGAGACGAGATTCCTCGCTGGCGCTCGGAATGACAGAACGTTGCGACGCTATTGTTTAGCAGCGGCACCATCGAGAGGTAGAATCGACGGTGCTGACTCGTCTTTCGGTTTCTTCGCTTCGATCAATGCGCGGAGATTTTCCACTCGCTCATCGCTGCTTGGGTGGCTGGCAAGAAACGGTATGCGAAAGCCGCTGCTGGATTTGATCAGCAACTCATGCAAACGAATCGCGCCCTGGGGATCGTATCGATTGGCGAGCAGATAGTCGACGCCCAGCGCATCCGCCTCGCGTTCCTGATCGCGGCTGTACACCGAATCGATGACATCGGCGGCAAATCCGCTGATCAAGCCGCCGCCGGGCACGCCGGCCATGCCCAAACCGGCGCCGACAATCGTGGCGATGAGGTCGAGGGAGTTGGAACGGAGCTTTCCCGACGCCCCATGCCCCTTGGCCAGATGCGCCGCTTCATGACCGATCAACGCCGCGTATACACTGACATCGGCGCCGACTAGCTTCACCATACCGACGTTGATGCCTATGATGTTGCGCCCGGTCGCATCCGGACCTGCGAACGCGTTCGGGTCATCGCCGGCGGCGATATAGAGTTCGCTCTGTACGTTGGCCGTCCGAATGATGCGCGTATGTGCCAAAAACATCTCCTGTATCGTTCGAGTCGGCACAGTAAGGACAAGCTCACCGTGCGGACCTTCCAACATGATCTCAGAATAGGGCGACAAGACAACGTCCTTTACCCGCCAAACGAGCTTATCTCGTTGGGTAGTACAGCCGGTAAAGAGTAAGACTAATAATATTCCAATGAACGATTTCATCGCCGCCTCGTCTAATTTTTTGACCCTATCGCAGTCGCGGTTCAAAGATAGCGGCCAGGATGCTATCGCGGTAGGATCGAATCATCGCCCACGGCGAAAGGATTGCGCATGAAGCAACTGTCTATTCATATTATCATATTACTCGCTTTGGCGTCCGCGGCGTTAGCTCAGCAAAGCCCAGAGCGGCGCCCCCGGCCGCCGTCGATATCGGTGAACGGCGAAGGCATCATCGCCGCCGAACCCGACCAGGCACAAATCGATATCGGCGTCACTAACCAAGCGCGCAACGCGCCGGACGCATCGCGAGAAAACGCCGAGCGGATTTCCCGCGTCCTCGGCGAAGTAAAAAAGCTTCTGGGCAAAGGGGACGAAGTGAAAACCAGCGGCTACTCGCTCACGCCGCAATACCGCTATCCCCAAGGCGGCAAACCGGAAATCGTCGGCTTCACGGCGAATAATATCGTGCGCATCAAGACTGCCAAACTCGACGAGGTCGGCAAGCTGATCGATGTCGCCATGCAGGCCGGCGCCAATAACATCAACCGACTGGCGTTCACATTAAAAGATGAAGAAGGCGCCCGCCTCGACGCCCTCAAGCAAGCCGCCGCCAAAGCGAAGGCGAAAGCCGAGGCCATCGCCGCGTCACTGGGACTGAAGGTCGTCAGGATCGCTTCGGTGACCGAAGGCGAACGCTCCTTTCAACCGGTTTTTCGAACGATGCCCATGGCACGATCCGAAATAGCGGCTGCCCAAGCCCCGACACCGATCGAGCAGGGTACTGTCGACGTCAGATCGACGGTGACTTTGGTGGCGGAAGTAAGTGAGCGGTGACGCGAGGAAAGTCTTCTTTAGCGTTAGGCGTTTCCAGACTACAGATTCGGCTGGCCAACCTTTTGGCCGTCATGCTGCATAGTGCGAAGGATAACATCGCTTGACCAATCAACGCGCTAGTGGTGTGTCTCTGAATTAAAGTATTTTATCCCTCGTCTAAGTGTTGCAAGCTTGAGGAGGGAAGTTCCATGCGAGTTGCGCAATCGATTGAGCTGACTGAAAGTGAAAATAAGATCCTGACGATGTGGTCCCGCGGGCGGCGCACAGCTGTGCGCGTGATGAAGCGAGCCAAGATCATCTTGATGGCGGCAAAGGGAGAACAAAACAAAACCATTGCCGAGCGATTGGGGATGGACTGCGGGCAAGTCGCGCGCTGGCGGCGACGGTTTGTCGAGAAGCGCGTGGCGGGCATTGAGAAGGATCTTGCACGGGGTGGCCGAAAGGCGACCCAGCGAGAACAGATTGCGCCTGTGATTATTGAGCGGACCACACAAACTAAGCCGCCTAACGCCACGCACTGGAGCGTACGCACGTTGGCCGATACCTTGGGTGTCGACAAATCGATGGTGCAACGGGTGTGGCACGACAGCGGTCTTAAACCTCACCTGTACAAGACCTTCAAAGTCAGCCGGGACAAACGGTTTGTTGAAAAAGTCGTCGATGTGGTGGGTTTGTATCTTAACCCTCCCGAACACGCGCTGGTGCTGTGCGCCGATGAGAAGACATCGGTTCAAGCGTTGGACAGAACCCAACCGGGATTGCCCCTGGTCAAGGGACGATTGGGAACCATGACCCACGACTACAAGCGCAACGGCACCACGACCCTGTTCGCTGCTTTGGAGATGACCGAAGGCAGTGTCATTGGAACCTGCATGGATCGCCACCGCCATCAGGAGTGGATCAAGTTTTTGACACTGATAGATCAACAAACCCCAGCCCATTTGGACTTGCATCTGATTGTCGACAATTACGCCACTCATAAGCATCCCAAGGTTAAAACCTGGCTCAAGCGTCATCCCAGATTCCATCAGCATTTTGTGCCGACTTCGAGTTCCTGGCTCAACCTGGTCGAACGTTGGTTCCGCGATCTGACCGACAAACGGATTCGACGAGGGGTTTTCAAGTCGGTCCCCGACTTGATCGCCGCCATCGAAGCTTATATTGCGAATCATAACAACAATCCAAAACCCTTTGTGTGGACCGCTAAAGCCGAAGACATTATCGCCAAGTATCGCCGCGCTAAGGCCGTCCTCGATAAACCACAAACAGCGTGAGACACTACACTAGCTAAACACCGGCTTCTCTTTTAGATAATGCGCGCGCATCGCCGGCCGATGGCGCTCCATCAAATCACGATTCAATTCCAACGGCGGTTTCTGATCCGGCGGCAGCAGCGGACGATATTCGGTGTCGCCGATCTCTTCATTGAAATGTCTTTTTAGCCTTGGCGACCAGTTTGGGATCCATGAAAAGATCGAGGGCCGACGCCGCCATCGCCTTGGCGCCGGCGACCGCGCCCTTGTGCGCGATGGTCGTCGCCAACGATACGCCGGCGGACCAGTGATGATAGGAGACACCGGGGATGTTCGACGGGAACGTAATCAATCCAGTCGGCACGACCCAGGATACTTCACCCGAGTCATTGGCGGAGACCGACTGCACGCATTCTTTCAGCGCCATTATTTCCGTCGGCATACCGGCGGCTTTCTTGTTGATCTTGGCTTGCAAGTCGCAGACTAGCTTCTGCTCCCCTTCGGCCCATTGCGGCATGCCGATCTGCTCGACGTTGGCTTGAATCACTTCCGCCAGCGTGCGATTCGCCCGCGTCGGCCAGACGGCGCTCAGCACGTTGACTGAATAAGTCGTGTCGGTCATGATCGCCGCGCCTTCAGCGATGCGCTTGGCTTTTTCAAACAGCGCGCGGGTTTTCTCCGCCGTCGCTTCGCGGAAAAACCACCAGATCGCCGCCTTGTTGGGAATCACGTTGGGCTGGTCGCCGCCATTGGTGATCACTCGATGGCTGCGCTGGGTCGGCTCCAAGTGCTCGCGCAGTTTGTCCCAACCGATGTCCATCAATACCACCGCATCGAGCGCGTCTTTCGCGTTCCACGGCGCGGTCGCCGCATGGGCGGACTGTCCCTTGAAAGTAAACTCGGCGGAGATCAGCGCGTACTGGCGCAGGCCGTAGACCGTGCCGAAGCCGGTGCCGATATGATCGTGCAATGCCACGTCGACATCCTTGAAATGGCCATCGCGCACGAAGTACGGCCGGCTCACCAGTTGCTCTTCGCCGGGTGCGCCGAACACTTTCAGCGTGCCCGTAAGCCCGAACCGATCCATCGCCTGCTTGATCGCGACAGCGGCGCCGATCATTACAGCGCCGTTGACGTTGTGGCCTTCGGTGTGTCCCGGCGCACCATCGACGATCGGCGTCGGCTCGATCACACCGGCCTGCTGCGAGCACCCCGGCGTGGCGTCGAACTCCGTGTGCAACGCCACCACCGGTTTACCCGACCCGTAGGTCGCGACAAAACCGGTCGGCATGCCGGATAGATTTCGTTCGATGGCGAAGCCCGCTTTCTCCAACAGCTCCATCATCAATCCGGCGGTCTCGAACTCCTGCATGCCGAGCTCGGCGAAATAAAAAATATTGTCGCATAGCTGCGCGATCGCCGCGCCGTTACGATCGACGGTGTCAAAAACAAACTTCTTTTCTATGCCAATTCCCACAACTCGCTCCTCCGATCACCTTACCCTTGTATCTACTTTTTGACCTGTATTGATGAACACGGTTAGAACGAAACAGGACGGGACAGATCGTTTACTCCTAGTTCATAAAAGTCCGTGGGTAAGCATGGGTCGTCCCGTCTGGCCGGCCGTAAGCTCGAACAGTTGCCTGGCGCCCTAGAGCCCGCATTCGTTGCAAGGTTGAGCAGTGCTGGAACAAATCATCAAGGAGGTTTTTATTTTGGAAAACAGTTCGATCTTTGTCGGTATCGATGTCTGCAAAGCGCGACTCGATATCAGTGTCCGCCCCCGTGGTGTCAAAAATAGTTTCGCCAACGACAAAGCCGGGATCAAATCCCTGGTGCAGTGGCTCAACCCGATCAAGCCGACGTTGATCGTCTTGGAGGCCACCGGCAATCTGGAACGGGCACTGGCTCGTGCTCTGGCTAGTGAAGATCTCCCTTTCCAGGTGATCAACCCTCGCCAGATCAGGGATTTTGCCCGAGCCAGTGGCCAGTTGGCTAAAACCGACAGCATCGATGCCGACCTTTTGGCTCACTTCGCTGAAGTGATGCGCCCAAGATCCGTGCACTGCCGGATCAAGCTAGCTGGGAGCTCAAGGACCTCGTCGCTCGGCGCCGCCAGATCATCGCTATGATCGTGGCCGAGAATAACCGGCTCGATCGCGCTTCGAAAGTCATCGCTCGAAGCATCACCGATCACATCCGCTTCTTGGAAAAACAACTCCAACGCGCCGATCATGATCTGGATCAGATGATCGGTCAAAACTCGCTCTGGCAAGCCAACCAGCAGATCCTTCAAAGCACCCCAGGAATCGGTCCTGTGATCAGTCGTACACTGATCGCCGAGATGCCGGAGCTCGGCACTCTCGATCGTAAACAGATCGCCAAGTTGGCGGGGATCGCCCCGCTCAATCACGACAGTGGCACGCTCAGAGGGAAACGGGTTATCTGGGGAGGGCGAGCCAATGTGCGCGCGGCGCTTTACATGGCTGCCTTGGTCGCTAGTCGTCGCAACCTGATCATCAAAGTTTTCTACACCAGACTGCGCAACGCCGGAAAACCACCCAAAGTCGCTCTGGTCGCTTGTATGCGCAAACTCCTGACGATTCTCAACTCGATGATCAAACATAATTCTCCTTGGTCCGATTCTTTCACCCGTCAGACCATTGATAAGAAGTTGCTTACCCTTCACCCCTTACGGTTTCTCCTCACCCGTCAAACCGCCCCGGATCCTTATAGTAGTTCTTGTAGTACCACTCGGCGATCTCCCCTCCGGTCGTGCGCCACACGCCTTCGTGCGAACACATATACTCCAGCGCCATTTCCAAATACTTGATCCGGAACGGCATGCCGATGACAAACGGGTGGAGCGGCAAGCACAGCACGCGGCCGCCCGAGACGCTGTCTTTGTACAGCGTGTCGAAGTGATCACAGACCATCCGGTAATATTGCTCCGGAGTGTGATTCTCGCGCTGAAAAACCCGGATGTCGTTGACGCCCAGCTCATAGGGCACGACGACCATGCGGCCGCTCTTCACCCGCATCGCCGTCGGCTGTTCGTCATTGCCCCAGTCGCAGACATATTCGAATCCCTCGGCGGCAAGATGATCCGGCGTGTCGTGGGTTTCACCCAGGCCGGGACCAAGCCACCCTTTCGGCGCTTTGCCGGTGGCCTGAGCGATGATCTCCTTGACGTTGTGAATGATCGCTCGCTCTTCTTCCGGCGCATAGTCGAGCATCGAGATACTGTTGGTCATGCCATGGCCAAGCCACTCCCACTTGCGCTTGTTACCCTCTTCGATAATCGGCGGGTGCTTCTCGCATACCTCCGCGTTCAACAGCACGCTGGCGCGGATGTCGAATTTGTCGAGCACGTCCATGATGCGATAAACGCCGACGCGCGCGCCGTAATCGCGCAAGCTATAGCCCGGCACATCGGGCCAATGACTGCTGCCGGTGCCCCGGATCGGCATGTCGTAATGAAAATATTCGATATTCGGCGCCACCCACAAAGCGACACGGCCATGATTAGGCCATTCGATCTTGGGCCGGCGAATGATCGGCGAATAATCGTAGCGGCGGTTGTCCATTGGCACCTCGACCTCCATTTTAATTTGCAGCAATATGCGATCACTGACAAGCTTTAACCTAAGCCAGGTAGGATTGACCGTCAACTGGCGCCAAATAGCACTTGACACAAAGGAATGGTGTTGACTAGAGTCACCCAAACTAACCGAGCTTGGTTTCTGAGAATTACCACCTTTGTTTGAGCACCAAAGCTTTTACGGAGGGTAGACAGGCTCCATGGAAATCGGATTACGAGCCCGAAATACTCGGCTCCTTAACCACCTCCCGATCGTAGTTCCTCGGCCAAATCTCAAAGCCATTTCCTGCAACTCCCTCTCTTCACCAAAATCTACACACAAACCGGTACATCACCCAGGATCAAAAGGGCTTGAGATCAAAACCGTATGGCGCGTAGATTCCCGCCACTGTGCATGAGACAGGTGGCTTTTTCTCGCACCGAGGATTGGAGATTTGAATGAAGTCAGGTCCGTAACTGTATTTTAAGCCGTAGATGCGTCAGCCTGGCCAGGTTTCGTGTTTGATTTGCATGTGATTAATGGTTTTGAATTTCGTGAAATCTTAACAGGAGGAGTTTTATATGGCGAAGGTAACAGCGATGATCACGATAACACCTGCCTTTAAATCTTTTATCGAAATCACATTGAATGATGATCAAACTGCCGTAACTCAGTTAAAGATTAATGGCATTGTCGCTAAAGAAGGGCCGCAGGATCAGTGCTCAGAAGATACAGCTGATGGCTGGATAAAATATCAGGGTAGTGGATGGTGTTGCGGTTGGAAATGGGTGAATGGGCAATTAGTGTATAGGTGTGTTCCCTGCTGAAAGAGTGCGGTCGGCACGACGAACAAAATTTTTCCCTGCATCGTAAAGGCAGAAAACGGCAAGGTGAATGTGCAATTAGAGGCTCATTGGAGTCAGGGCCGTAACTGTTTAACAGGTCTTAGGTCGCGTTACCTGGCGCGGATTCGCACCTGAAATGGATCTTACTAATTTTGTGAATTCAGTGAAAACTTAAAGAGGAGGAGCTACTATGGCGACTAAGGAAACCGCGGCAGCGGAGGTGCAAGTCAAATTGAATGAGAAACAAGAGATAGTCGAGTTGTTTGTTGGTAATGAATCCGCAACGTTCGTTAGCTCGGAGCAGGTCGACAATCCTGAAGGTACTCTTCGTATTGCTTCTACCACGTCTACTACCGGGTTTTGTTGTAGTTGGCAAAGAAAGAACGGTCAACTTGTATATACATGTGTTCCCTGCTGAATCGCCGCAGAATTAATTGAAATTGAGTTATTCTTGAGGGGAGCCACAGGAAGGCGGCGAAAAAAACGGGCGGATATTGAAGCTTAAACGTTTGAAGTCATCTTGCTAGTGAAGTTTTTATAAGTAACAAACGAGCGCCGCACATCTGCCCTACTCAGTACGCGTTCCGCCTGAATCAACAGTACACCGGTGGTGCGCAGCAATCCCATCGAGAGGCAGAACGCCGTGGTATGTCTATGCTTGCTATTCTTGGGATAGTATCAAGGCAGGGAGAACGTTAGCTTGAAGAAAATCGTTCTCTTTGGTTGTAATCGCGGATTATTGTTGTCGGTATCAAAATACTTGAATTTTTTATTGAGGAGGTTCGTCCCTCCGAGCGTTATAAATCCATACCGTTTCGGCAATCGATAGCGAAGAGCGGCATCAATGATCCAAAAGTTATCTCTTGCCGTGTCGAGGGAACCGGTTGTAAATCTGCCCAATTTGCCGTCCTGATGGTTGAAGGTTGCAGTCAAGAAAGCGCTTAACCCAGAAGGATGGAAAAAATTTATCCCCAATGGAATATGATGCGTGTTAAGCTTGCCATCTACTCCCAATCTTGGATCGTTTTCGAACCGTTCAAACGAATATTCCGTTCTCAAGGCTACCCATGGATGAGGTGTCCAGAATAAATACGTACGCGCTAGGTACTCTCTCGCGTTAAATTCTTCGACTGAAGGCGGTGAGACCGTTGGGTTTATGCCGGGCATCTTGACATCTCTTCTTGAGAACTCCAGACCACCGAAAATATTTCTTGAAAATGTCTGATCAACAGCTACTCCATACCGCCACGATTTCGCTAGATCAATATCGTCATAGAACTGGTTAAAACCGGCGACCTGCGTCGGTTCAAGTGTCTGGTCTGTGATCAGCGCTCTCTTCAAGACCCTTAATGCTGCGGCGCGAAGCGTAGTACCTAAAAATGGACTCCAAGTAATGCCAAATTTCGGATTAACTTGATCCGCCTCACCTCCGGGAACAGCCGTAAGGTCACCTTTTACATGATCAAAGCTCAGTCCGAGCGTAAACATTACATTCCTTAGCAGATTAATATTTGCATAGCTGTAAATATTGAAAGGCCTGAGGCCATTGTTCACATTTATGTCCGGAAAAAATGGAGGACTAATTTCTGACTTGAACTTTCCATCAATGTCCGCATATCCCAATCCACTGGTAATGTTGAAGGATCCTAGACGAGATATATTTTGCAATTCAATGCCTAGAGACCTTCGGGGAAGCTTGAGTTCAGATATTGCGAATGGCGACTTGTCGGTCGATATAAACGAGTTGTCCTGATAGATAAATGAAGCAAGAACAACAGAGTTTGGAACAATAAAGTGATGTCCTCCGAGACGAACCGAGTAGAGATCGTTTTTATCTGTCGTATTGGGGAAAAAATTCTCAGGAAAGAATCGCTGCTGAATATCTCCCAGGTCGGTTTCTCTGCGTCGAACTTCGGCCTGAATGCTTGTCTGCGGCGAAATCTCCAACTGTAAGAATGCATTCGCGATTGTATCTTTTTGATCCGCGTTCTTGCGCCAGCCGTCTGTCTGAAAGTGAAATCCGCCGAGGCTGAAGGCCGCCTTCTGATAGATTCCCGATAGCACACCTTCACCCGCATAGGTGTTATTCTCGCCGGCGAGAGCCGTGGTCTGAAAGTTAATCCCGTTGCGGTTAAACAATGGATTGAACTCGTTGAATGAAAGCGCCGCGGGCCCGCCAGCGCTAATGAGAAACAAGTTGCTCTCAGCCAGATGCGGTTGGATCGGCGTCATGTTGAGAGGCTGTAGCAACTGCGATTGCAGCAGTTCGCTGACCCTGGCGATCTCGTGACGCGGCAGGATCGAATAGGAGTCCGCCAGAAAACGATGGGCGGAAAAATTCGTCGGATCGGTGTTGACCGATTTCCAGCCTTCCACCAAGGCCAAGCTGCTGGAATCCCAGATCGCTGTAGATTCGCGCCTAGGCTGGCGCTGCGTGCGGCGAGGTCTGAATCGAGCTGCAATCTCGAGCGATAGACCGCGCGGTTATCGTTCAGCTCGATCGCTTTCTGCATGTCTTGCAACGCTTCCACCGGCCGGTTGGTGGTCTGTTTGCGGATGGCGTCATAAAAATAGGGCGTCGGATCTTTGGGATCTAAGGACTTTGCCATCTCGTATTGATCCGCCGCTTGCTTGTCCAACTTTTCTTCGTAGTAGGCTTTGCCGAGGTAACTGCGCAGCAGTGAATTATCCGGATCCAGACTCACGGCGATATCGAGTTCGCCGCGGCCGGCGTCGAGATCTCCTTCTCGGATCATTGCCAGTCCTAAGACCCAGTCGCGGCAGCGGGTCGCCTTGATCGAGTTCGATTGCCCGTTCGAACGCCTTCTTCGACTCGGTAGTCTTGACCTGCGTCAGATAAGCGAATCCTAAAACCGTCTGGGTTCTGGACAGAGTCGGGTCGATGGCCGCAGCTTTCTGCGCGGCTTCGAGGGCGTCGTCGAGGTCGGCGAAGGACATATGCAACTCGGCCAGCCGCGCCCAGGCTAGGGCGTCGTTGGAATTGACTTCGACGGCCCGCTGCAAACTGGCGCGCGCGCCGGTGAGATCGAACTGGGCCTGCTGCGCGTAGGACAGCGCGATCAGCGCCGTGCTCGATTTTGGATTCGCCGCGACCGCTTTCTGTCCGGCCTCGAGCGCCTTGTCTTTGTCATTTTGCGCCACGGCGATAACCGCCTGTAGGGCCAATGCCGCGCTGTCATTGGCACGCAAACTCAGCGCCCGCTCGACATCTGCGCGGGCCTCGTCGCTGCGCCCCACTGCCAGGAGCAGCGCGGCGCGATAGCTGAAGAAGCTCGGGTCTGCGACCGTATCCGGCACGCCTTTAATGCTTTCGAAAGCTGCGGCAAAATCGCCCTGCTTGTAGGCCGCAATCGAGTTTGCCGCGACCGCCTGCCAGGTTGGATCTTGAAAAGTCTCCGGACGGAAATCGACGACCGGTGGATAATAGAGCGCCCATTGCACCGCGTCGCGCGGCCGCACGACGGTGGCCAAGACCGGCGCGCTGCCTTGACGCGCGATCGCCGATTGGCCGCTCGTGAGAGTGAGGTTTCCGGCGGGATTCGAAGCGATGACCTGGCCTTCGAAAATGGTTATCAAAGTGCTGTCGGATTCGACCTTGACCAATCCTTCGGTGCCTTCGACGCCGGCGTTTACAAACGCCGTGGACACTTCCAAGTTGCCTGGTTGACGGCTGAAGAAATAGAGCGCTCCGCGCAGCAACTGTATGACCGAGCGTTTTTCTTCCCGGACCCCCGCCAAGGTGATTGTCGTATTCTGCTCCAAGCGAATGATTGGCCGGTTAACCAGCGCAATGTCGGCGCGGCTTCTTGGGCCGACCTGGACTCGGTCGCCGGCACAGTAGGTGTCGTTGAGCGTGGCCCGTTGCCACACCGTCTGGCCGGCTCGGCTTATCTCGACGTGGCCTTGGGCGGAAACCATCCTGGCGACCCAAGGATTGCAGGTGATGGAGGCCGACAAACTTCCAGTGACGAGCAATGAACCGCCAAACCGGCAAAATTAAATATTAACCACTTTAGACGTGCGCTTCTTCATGACTCGCCTGCTTTCAGTCATGCGTTTTTTCTACATCAATACGACGCCAATTATTTTTCAGCCATCGCTATCGTGCCGTTCCAGCCTTCCGGGGGCGGGTTGGCGCGATACTGGGCGCACAGTTGACGATAAAACTGCGAGGCACCATCGCCATTAAACAACTGGTCCGACTGCGTGAAGCTCTTATCGGCCTCGTCCCAAAGCCGAAACTGGAAAGCCTGCCGCCCCTCTGCAAATATCTCGCAAGCGTTTTTTTGCCAGTCGACGCAGTCAGCGGCGCGGCAGATCAATTCATGGGCTATGATCGGTTGCGACTTGCCTTTCAAGAGAAATACGCCGACCTCCCGGCTCAGCAATTTATCGAGGTCACGCATGACTTCATCGGATACCAGAATTTTTGTCCCTAGGTATTTATTCAACCCGTCTAATCGCGCCGCCGTGGTGACCGTATCCCCGGTCACTGCATATTCATAGTGGGTTCCCGCGCCGATGTTACCGAGAAAGATCGGCCCGGCATGAAGGCTAACCCGCGTGGGGAGTTTGATCGCGGCGTCGGCGGATTGGTTGAAGCGGCGTACCGCCTCTGCCATGTCGAGAGCCCCTTCGCAGGCTTTTTGCCGGAACACTCGTTCGCCCAAGCTGCCTTTCCATACGGCCAGGATCGAATCGCCTTTGAGCTCGACGACCAGACCGCCTTGCTTATGAATCTGCTCGAATGCCGCCTCGAGATATTTATGCATATGTTCGCTCAGATCCCGCGGCGTCATCGCTTCGGAAACCGGCGTGTAGCCGGCGACATCGGCGAATAAACATGTGCCGTAAACGGTTTGGCCGAATCGACGAATGTCGATCATGTCTTTCGCCGCCCGAGTGACAACTTCTTCCGGCACATAGTAGCCGAGCGCCCTGGTGATTCTCTTGCGTTCTCTGTTGATCTCGAAATAGTTCCATAACAACGCACTGACAAATCCAATGGGCGCTTGGCCAAGCAGGGGTACGACGATCGGCAACCATAAGGCGTTGGCTTTGAACTGGTAGGTGGCAGCAAACATATAGGCGGTACTGCACAAAATGACCGCGACAGCCGCCGAGAGAGGGGCCATCAAGCGGCAAACAAGCCCCACAATCATGCCCCAAAGCAGAAGCGTAAGGATTTCATGACCTGGGCGCAGCGGTTTGACCGAGGTGCTCGTCAGTAAGTTCAAAAATGCCGTGGCGGCGATTTCGACGCCGCTGACAAAAACACCTTTGTTTGTGGAAAAAACCGTATGGAAGCTGTCCTGTCTCTCGGCAAGCAGGTTTTCCGATAATCCGACAAAGACCGCCTTGCCGCGCAGATCCATGGGCGCGCCGTCGGTGCCATTGTTGCCGATCTGTAAGGCTTGATAATACGGCAGGGTGGTCACCGAGCGGGGCGGACCGTAGAAATTTATGTATTGGCGATTCGTACCGGTGTATAGATTGACCAATGCGGCTACCGGTCTGTGATCGCCGCCGGAACCGGCGGCCACATGCGCCGACGCTTCGGCGGCGTCAACATCTCTGCGAAAGACTTGTCTCAAATCCCTGGTGAATTTTGCTGCGCCAATCGATGCGATCGCCAAACTTGCGTCCCGCGGCAGCTGCGCTGCATGGTTCGGGCTCGCCGTTTCCAGCAACGCTCTGATCTCTGGATAGGCCTGGAGTGTATAGAGTTGCAGTGCGAGGACGGGAAACGTCGGCGTGTCCCCGGCATCGGTTTGAAACGTCCAATACTGGCTCACCCGCACCGGCATGCGCGGCAAAACGAACGGCGCCGTGGCGAAGGCGGCATGGGAGAACGGTTCGATCGGCTTTAATGCTTCGACAATCTTATGGCCTGCGTCGTCTATCATCGCATCGCCTGCTGCAGTGACTTCCTTCGCTCTCAATTGTTCGGCGAGCACGACATTCCCGGCCTTCTTTATCGCTGCGGCGAGCGCCGCGTCCTCCTCCGGCGACCTGGGCTCGGCGAAATAGAGATCGAACACTATGACGCTGGCCCCGGCTCGGTTGAGTGCTTCGATCAAGCGCGCATGCAGGGTGCGCGGCCAGCGATCAGGATTCTTGGAGACGTTCAGACGTTCGGAAGATTCGCTGTCGATCGCGACGACAAGCGCCTCGGCTGGGGCTGTGGTGGCGCCCCTTAACTGAAACAGCAAACCCAGTCCGATATGTTCCTCGACCGCGCGAACATCATCGTAAACATTTGCGATGTTTCCCAATAGCCCTAGTAACAGGCCGAAGGCGGCAGCTTTAAGCAAGCTCAACAAGTGCGTCGTTCCCGCCCACAGTTTTACCCCCCTCGAAGAGCAACCATGCGGCCGTTGGTCAACCGACAACACGCGACCAAGCTGGATAGCAGGTCTATAGTCCAAATCCGTCGAGATGCGCAAGCAGAATACTCTTGCCGGAGAATGCCCTTGCGTAGGCTTAGCAGCAGGTCGATCTGATCGTGCTACGTTGTCATTACCCCCTGTCAGAATCACGTTGCTACTACAGCGCCGTAAATACCGCTTGACACCAGAATACCGCTTTTGTTACAAGCCCGCGTTACTGGTTGCTCTCATGTTTCGGGTAGTGATTCTCATGCGCTATCCATGAGAGCCGGTAAAATATCCCGCCCCCAAGTGGCGCTCGATTCATTAACGCCGGGGCCACTTGAATGAAATTCATATAGGAACGGGTTTTCTCTCGTGGCGACAGATTCAACAACTGCATCAAGGAGGTGCGTATGGCTGATCTCTCGGAGGAACAAAAGAAGTCCTATTGGCGTTACAACAAGACACTGACAACTATTCTGCTGATCGTTTGGTTCGTCGTCACTTACCTGGTCTCGGGTCTTTGGGCTGCCACTCTCAATCAGTTTTCCTTTCTCGGTTTTCCGTTGGGTTACTACATGGCGGCACAGGGATCTTTGGCGATCTTCGTCATTGAGATCGCCGTATACGCCTACCTGATGAACAAGTTGGACCTCAAATACGGCATCCGAGAGGAGGGCTGAGCCATGAGTCTAGGAAAAATCTTTGGCCTGTACACCGTCTGTTTTCTCGGCGTTACCATTTTGATCGGCCTGGCGGAGCAGTTTTTAAGTCTGTCGTCGCAATGGATCGGCTGGATCTTCATGGGACTATCGCTGGGGATTTATATCGTCATCGGCATCATCACGCGCACGTCGAACCCGGACCAGTACTATGTCGCCGGCCGCGGCGTGCCGGCGATTTACAACGGCATGGCTACCGGTTCGGACTGGATGTCCGCCGCGTCTTTCATATCGATGGCCGGAGCGCTTTCCGCGCAAGGGTTCGCGGGTCTGGCATACGTGATGGGTTGGACCGGCGGTTATCTTTTGCTCGCAGTCTTCCTCGGTCCATACCTTCGTCAGTTCGGCGCCTACACCATTCCCGACTTCCTCGGCGCCCGCTATGGCGGCAACTTGCCGCGAATCATCGGCGTGATTGCCGCCATTGCTTGCTCTTTTACCTACTTGATCGCTCAGGTCACCGGTGTCGGCTTAATCGTCTCCCGTTTTATCGGCTTGGATTTCCAAATCGGCGTCTTTGTCGGTTTGATTGGAGTGCTGTTCTGCTCAGTTCTCGGCGGCATGAAGTCGGTCACCTGGACACAGGTGGCTCAATATATCATCTTGATCATCTCTTACTTGGTGCCCGTGGTGTATCTTTCGTATCAACTTTTCTCAATTCCGATTCCTGAATTGATGTACGGCCGGCTTCTGCAGACGAACAATACCAAGTCAATCGAGATCACGCGCGATACGAAGGAAAAGGAAAGCCGCGCTCTTTGGAAGAAAGACGCCGATGAGGCAAACGCAAAGATCAAGATGGGCAACCTCACCGACGCGGAAATCGACAAACTTAAGGCGGCGGCGAAAACCGCAACCCAGCAGGCAACTTCCCCCGCCGCCAGCGACGATGCGACGATCGGACGTTACTTGACGGTGCCCACCGGTGTCGGCATGTGGAATTTCCTTGCGCTGACCTTCTGTTTGATGGTCGGCACCGCAGGATTGCCCCATATTCTGACACGCTACTACACGACTCCGTCCGTGCGCCAGGCCCGTGTCTCAGTCGCATGGTCGCTATTTTTTATCTTTCTCCTGTACTTTACCGCGCCGGCATATGCGGCCTTCGCCCGTTACGCGATATACGTCAAGCTAGTGGGCACCAAAATCGCCGAGTTGCCGCGATGGATCACGCTCTGGCAACCAGCCGGTCTCTTTGATGTCGTCGACAAGAATGGCGACGGCATCGTCCAGTGGGCGGACTTCGTGGTCAAGTCGACCGATTTCGTGGTTTTATCGATGCCCGAGGTCGCCGGACTACCGTTCGTCATAACCGGCCTCGTCATGGCTGGCGGTCTGGCGGCAGCGCTTTCCACGGCTGACGGGTTGCTGCTCACCATCGCCAACGCGATTTCGCATGATCTGTATTACAACGTGATCAATCCGCAAGCCTCGCTGACCAAGCGGCTCACGGTCACGAAAGTCTTGCTGGTCGTCACCGCTTTAATCGCCGCCTACGTCGCCACCTTTAGAGTCGCGATCATCGTCGAACTAGTCGCCTGGGCCTTCAGCCTTGCGGCCGCGTCATTTTTCCCGGCATTGGTCATGGGCATTTGGTGGAAACGCGCCAATCGCGCCGGCGCCTGTTGGGGCATGATGGCGGGTCTGCTGATCACCGCCTTTTACATGATCGGCAGCCGTTTCTACGGATTGAGTTGGTTCGGCACCCAAACCATCGCCTCGGGAGTCTTCGGCTTGCCAATAGGAATCCTGGTCATCTGGTTTGTTTCACTCACGACCAAAGAGCCGTCCAAAGAGATCCAAGATCTAGTCTCCAACGTGCGCTACCCGAAGAGCGGTCAATCGACGACGGGCGATCCGCTGGGCAGAGACATGACAGCGGGCGCCCACTAAGATAATACTTACCTAGGGCGGCGAGATCGGCCTTTGTCTCGCCGCCCTAAATGGCCAGTAACTTGACCGAGCCAACCGCGCAAATCGTTTTTCTACTGCGCTTCGTCTGCTTCATGGCGATCTTTTATCTCGCCTTGCACAAGATCGTCGCGCGCACGAGCCGCAAACCGGATAGCAAACTATTGTGGTTCTTTGGCGTCGTCACGGCGCCGCTGATTCTGCCGGTGAAAAAGTGGTCTAGTCCCGACGCGACCGAGAGCCAAATCATCTCCTATGCGCTGCTTTTTTACTTGTTCGTCTGGTTGCTGCTGGTTTTAGCCGCCCGCTACTGGGTGAGATAAAGCGGTCGAGTTCATTCGCCGAATTGTAACTTTTCACGCCGGGCTGATGTTGGCAGTGCTGTGTTAACAAGGCCGCTGACGACGGTGGAATATGCTTCGACTAGTTCAGCCGTTTCCGGTCATCCTGAGCCCGGTCGAAAAACTCCGAGATTGTTGCTCAGCAACTTCTAAATCCGCCCGCCGCTCAGTTCATGGCGAACCTAAACAACACTATTAGCGATTCGACTCTCGCGCTGCCGGTCAAGCAACTCATCAAGCGCGCGCCGCGATTCGTCAACGCCAGCGTGAGCGTCAAACAAGCCGCACAAGCCATGCAGGACGCCCGCATCGGCGCGATCCTCATCACCGGTGACGAGCCGGCCATTGTTACCGACCGCGATTTGCGCGGTCGAGTCCTCGCCGCGGGACTTGGGCCGGACATTCCCGTGACCCTAGTCATGTCATACCCGCTTATCACTATCGACGCCGGCGCGCCGGCATTCGCTGCCCTGCGTCTGATGCTCGATGACAACATCCATCATCTCCCCGTGGTTGAAGAAGGAAAGATCATTGGCGTAGTCAGCGCCACGGATCTGTTACTCCATCATGGACACAATCCACTTTATCTGCGCGGTATCATTGAACATTGGGATAACTCGCACGCGCTGGATTACGCCGACGAGATCCGCGCGCTGGTGCGGACGCTCTTCAATAGCGGCCTGGCGGCGATCCATATCAGCAAGATTGTCTCCAGTCTTAACGATGCACTGGTCAAACGTTTGGTCGCGCTTACGATCGAAAGGCTCGGGCCAGCGCCAACACCATTCGCTTGGATCGTCTTCGGCTCCGAAGGACGACTGGAACAAGCTCTGCTCACCGATCAGGATAATGCGTTAATTTACCAGGATGACTCCGACACCGCGCGCGCTTACTTCGCCGATCTGGCCAAGCAAGTTGTCAATGCATTGATCAGCGCCGGGTTCCCGCCCTGCGCCGGCGGCTTCATGGCAACTCATTGGTGCAAACCGCTCGCAGCATGGCGCGAGCGGTTTAGTGAATGGATACGCCTGCCCGTGCCGCAAGCGCTGCTCGACGCCGCGATTTTTTTCGATTTTCGCGGGGTCGCGGGAACGCTTGCGCTGGGTACATTGGAGGAAGTCGTCGGCACTGCGAAATCCGAGCGACGATTTTTGTCCCACCTGGCGCGCGGCGCGCTGGATTTTTATCCGCCTTTGGGATTCTTCAATCGCCTGCGTAGTGACAATGGCAAAGTGGATCTTAAAAAAAGCTCGATAGCGCCAATAGTGGGGCTCGCCCGGGTCGCCGCCTTGGCGGCGGGCTCACGTGAACGCTCGACGTTGGCACGACTCGATGTCGCTAAAGCGTCCGGCCTTGTGTTGAGCGCCGCCGACGCCACCGCGCTGGCGGAAATCTTTCCATCTCTATTTGCGCACCGCCTGCGCGCGCAACTCGCGGCGTTGGCCGCCAAGACCGCCGTCGATCACAGCATACGCTTGAAAGATTTATCGGTTTTGGAACGGCGCCATCTCAAAGAAGCGCTCATCATCGTCAAGCAAATTCAGAACGGACTTCGCGCCGCCTGGCAGCTCGATCGGCTCGCTTAGTCCCGCCAGTCGAACCTTGCCATAATAGGCACGTGATCCGACGGCTCTTCCGCCGACGGCAAGATCGTCCGGTCGTCGACCCGGCTCAGCACCAACGCCTCAGCGCTTAATCCCGCGGAATGGAAAAGATAATCGATCAGCCGCGCGCGGCCGCCAATGTTGCAGGTATAAACATCGGCCAGGTTGTGGTGGGGATATTGCATTCCTGCGCGCAACGCGATCTCAACGCTTTCGCTTTCCGGTGTGACGTTAAAATCGCCGCCGATGATCCAAGCGCCGGCGTCGCCAACGCAGGCCTGATACTGCGCGATCAATTGTCGCATCTGGCGCAAGCCACGCTGCTGCTCGATTAGGGTGTCCGGCGGGTCCCAAGTCAGGTGCGTGTTGATCACGCCGAGTATTTTTTTCGCATACCGTAAAAGCACCAACTGGGCGACATAGCCGGTATCCGCCTCCACGCCGGCGCCATCGGCATAGACGATAACCCGCGCGCAGACCGATTCGAAAACGGCGCGCCGGTAAAAGATCGCCAGCCCCTCGGGCCGCCGCGCCAGCTTGCGCGCATACACTGCGCCATAATTACGCTCGCCGAGAAAGGTGCGCAAGGCGACGAAAGTCTCCGGCTCCACTTCTTGCAGAGCAAAACAAATCGGCATTGATATCCGCAATCCGTTGTACCAACGCCGGCACACGCCACGCCGGGTCCAACACCAGTGCCGACGTTCGGGAATACCACGCCCGATGAACGTAAGCGGTGGCGAGGAGGTTGTAGCTAAGCGCCGTGAATGCCATTCGGCTGGCCTATGGGTTGACTATCGCCTGGCAATGACTGATGCGTAGAATTCAAACACCTGGGATGCGAAAAACGAACGGACAAAAAAAGGGGCGGAAGTGATTCCGTCCCCTTTTCGTTGACCATCGAGTTCCCCCAACGGCTACATGAATTTCCCTACTAGGAATTGATTGATTTCGTCCGAGCCTTTGATCGGCTTGCCGTCGATCACCAGGACCGGCACGGTCCTGGCGCCGGTCAGCGTAATCAACTCTGTTTCATGATCCGGGTTCTCGCGAATATTCTTCTTGATGATCTTGTCTTCGCAATGAAGATTGGTCATGCAGTTGAGCACGCTCTGGGAAAAACCGCATTCATTGTAGAAGTAAAGGTCCATCGCCATTGGCCGCCTCTTTATCCCTTATTGACCTTCTGACATTCAGCCAAAAGATCTTTCGGATTGCGCTCGCCCGCCGGCGTCACCGATGCGGCGTATCGCACCACGCCCTGCTTATCGATGATAACCGTGGCGCGGTCGGTGATGCCTTTATCGCTAAGGAATGCGCCATATTTTTCCGCGGTCGCTCCTTTGGGATGAAAATCTTGCAGCAGCGGGAATGAAACACCGCCGCAGGATTTCGCCCAATTATCGTGAGAAAATCTACTATCAACGCTCACACCCATAACTTGGGTATCGGCGGCCTTGAAGTCGTTTATCAACGCTTCCAGGCCCGGTATCTCCTTGGTTCAAGTCGGTGTCCAATCCAGCGGATAGAATACCAGCATTACATTTTTCTGCCCTTTGAATTGGCTCAGGGTGAACTTCGTTCCACCCAAATGGCTAGCCAGCTCAAAATCAGGCGCCTGTTGTCCAACTGCGATCATTATGATTTTTCCCTCCTAAAATAATTAAGCGTTCCTGAGAACGCTTAAAAAGTAATATAAGCATTGAAAACGCATTTTCAATACGGAAAGAGAGATCGCCCAGGATCTTCGCCCGAGTTGTTAACTGTCAGACTGGAGGTGAGGGCGGGGGTTTCTGCCCGGCGGGAGGAATGACCCGCCGGGCAGGCTATTTGTCTTATAAATGGAACAGATTGCGAAATTACTTGGCAGCGGCGAGCGCGGCGTCGTAGTTCGGATGCTCACCGATGCTGCCAACATATTCCACATGTTTGAGCTTATTGTCAGCGCCAACCACGAAGACGGCGCGGGCGAGCACACGATCGAGCGGACCGCCGGAAATCAGTAAGCCGTAATTTTTGCCGAAAGAAGCCTCTCGATGGTCGCTCGCAGTGATGATCTTATCTGCGCTGGAAGCGCCGCACCAGCGTTTCTGCGCAAACGGCAGATCCATGCTGACGACAACGACTTCGACGTTGGCGAGCTTACTCGCTTCATCATTAAAACGCTTTGCCTCGAGGTCGCATACCGGCGTATCCAATGATGGCACCGTCGCGATAATCCTGGTTTTGCCGGCTCCGCTCGCCAAGGTATAGTCGCTCATGTCTGCGCTCTTCTGGACTTTGAAATCCGGCGCAGCCTGTCCCACCTTCACCTCGTTACCCTGCAAGTTCAGCACGCTGTCTTTGAACTTAACCGTAGCCATAATGTTTCCTCCTATGCTTTTTGGATTCGAAACAATCAACACCTTTACTGGGTTCGACCGGAACTAGCAAGGCAGAACCACTCGACCTAAGCAACTGAATTTGAATTTCGCGCTCAGATGGTCCCATGAGGGGAATCGGGAAAATTCCTGCAACACCGTCGTAGTCGGCGGCAGGATCGGAAAGTCGCGCCGGTTCATGCGCGACAGCGCATCCGCCGGCTTGATCCATAAGCTATCCGTGACCTCTTCTGAGCGCGCAAGCGAAGCTTGCCCCGACGGCAGTACCGCGACATAAAAACGCGTATCGAAGCGCATCGAGTAAATATCCGGCGTCACCCAATGGTCGAAATAGACCATATGCGAGAGATCGCAGTAAAGATCCTCCGACTCTAAGAAACCGGCGAAGTCCAGCTGTCTATTGACGATCGCCTGGCGCTTCTGCTCGAGGCGCCGCCAGCCGTCCTCGCCGGAATGAAAAGCCTCGCCGGTCGGATGGACGCAGAGGAGAATCCCGACCTCCTCGAACAACTCCCGCGCCACCGCCACCCAGTGGCCGACGGCTTCATCCGCTTCGTAATGGCTGCCGAGTATCTGCCGCGCCTGCACGCCGGTCAATTGCCGGCAGCGTCGCAGCATGGCAGGAGAATAATCGTCCCGGTGCACAGTTCCGCCGGGAAAAACGTAGAAGCCGCCCAAAAAACGCATGGTCTCCGGCCGGCGTGTCAGGAGAATCTCGAAGCCGCCGGCGTCATCGGGCCGCAAGAGAACAACCGTCGAAGCATTGCGAGGTTGAACCATAAAAACTCAAAGTCAAAAGCCGCAGGTCGCAGATAGATACTTTACAGAAACATGCTTGGGACACGTTACAGGATGGTTCAACAGGAAACCATATTGCGCTTTACGCGAGATCTAAAAGCTTTTGCTACCGAATCCTCATACGCCTAAGCTTTCAGCGCCAAGACGTTGTAAGCAACCACCGCGCGCTGAAAACCCTTTAATGACAACTCGCCGATGGCTTCGACGTCGGCGAGATCGGCGATGCTAGCCAATAAGCGTTGCGGCAGCAAAATCTGCCCCGGCTTGGCCTCGCCACATAGGCGCGCCGCAAGATTGCAGACCGTGCCAATGGAGCCGTAGTCCCAACGCCCCTCGAAGCCGATGGCGCCAATGGTGGCGTAACCCTGGGCGATGCCGATGCCGCAACCGATGTCGAAGCCGAGCTTGCGCCAAGTCCCGGACAGTTCCTCGAAGCGCTCACGCATCGCCAGCGCCATGCGCACCGCGCGCTCCTGCGGGTTGGGCACCGGCACCGGATCGTTGAAGATCACCATCATGCCATCGCCGATGAAGCACTCCAGCGTCCCCTCATGCTGCATGATCAGTTGACCCATGGCGGCATGATATTCATGCAGAACGCCCATCACTTCCTCGGGCTCGGCGGTTTCGGCGAACCCCGTGAAGCCACGCAGATCGATGAACAGCACCGTCAGATCGCGCCGGTGTGTCTTGAGCGGATCGTCGGCGCCGCCCGCGACGATCAATTCGGCAAGCTGCGGAGAGAAGAATCGTTTCAGCCGTTCCAATCGCTCCAGTTGTTCCACCTGTGTTTTAACACGAGATTCCAATGTCTTGTTCCATTCTTCCAATTGCCCGGCTTGCACTTGCACCATGTCATGCAATTCTTTGATGCGCAGCAGCGACTTTACCCGCGCCAGCAACTCGCCTTGATTGATCGGCTTGGTGAGGAAGTCGTCGGCGCCGGCCTCGATACCTTTGACACGCTCCTCACTGGGATCAAGCGCGGTAACCATAACCACAGGCAGCATCGCCGTCGCCGGATTATTGCGAATCTTCAGGCAAACTTCGTAGCCGCTCATCTCCGGCATGACGACGTCCAAAAGGACCAAATCCGGCCGCTCAGCTTCGATCTTCATCAACGCCTCCCGTCCCGACGCGGCCGTCATCACCGCATAGCCCTTCACACCCAGCAAATCACCCAACAGCTTCACATTGCGCGGCGTATCGTCAACGACGAGAATTTTAGCTGGAGTGTTCATCTGAAAAAGCCGAAATCCGAAGCACGAAATCCGAAACAAACGCAGTTAAATAAGTCTCAAACTATGAAAATCCAAAACCGGGAATCCGAAAATGCTCGTTTGGGATTTTGTGTTTCTCCCCTGATTGGATTTGTTTCGATCCGCGGGTTGCTTTCGGTCCGCGGGGCTTCTTTCGTGCTTCGAATTTGCATTCCATGGTTATTCGCTCTTACGCAAAATTGCTCCAAAAATGTTGGTTAGCTCGGTAGCTTCCTGGACGAGGAAATCACATTGCTTCTTAATTGCCGCGTCGTCCCCTGAGTCGATCAATCGCAACCAATACCGGCTTTCCTTGGCTTCCTTGCGGCAAATCTTGACTCTCATCAGGAAGTCCTTCTTACTCAACGACTCATTCGCCTCAATGTAGTTCGCTCCGACAGAACCGGACGAACGCACTACTTGCTTGATATCCTCCAAATTCGACAACGTTTCGGCAACTGCCTGGTAAAAGCCGTATGATCTTGGCAAAACCAAACGTTCGGTCCTCAAGATCGTACAGGCCGATGCGATTTTCTTTCATACGTTCTAAGTCGTCACTTCCATGTCGTTTTGAACATTGATTCTGTTTCGCATTTCATTGGATTTGTTTCGAGTTTGGTCCTTCAGAATTCGAATTTTGAGCTTGTTTGTTTCGGATTTCGAAATTCGTGCTTCGAATTTACTTCCGCCCCGCAAGAACCCGTTCCACTTCCGCGAAAAAATCTTTCAACGTGATCGGCTTGGTCTGATAGCCGTCGAAGCCTTCGGCCAACATCGCCGTCCGATTATTCGTCATCGCCGAGGCGGTGATCGCGATGATCTGGATGTTCTGCGTCTGCACATCGGCCTTCAGCTGCTGCATCGCCGTGATTCCGTCCATGCCCGGCAGTTGAATATCCATCAGAATCAGCGCCGGCGCCTCGCTGCGCGCAAGCTCGATCCCCTGCTCCGCAGTCTCAGACTCAATGGTTCGATACCCTTTCACCTGCAACACATCGCGGCACAGTTTCCGGTTCTTCTCATTGTCTTCGATGATCAGTATGAGCTCACCAGCCACTTGATTTTCCTCGTTTCAGCAAAATCTGACGTTATCGCGAGCCAAGAGGCGGTAAACCCGCTCTCACCGCTCCGATTCTATTTTGCGTCCCTTTGCGTTTCTTGCGGCCAATCTTCCTTTCGGTTGCGGCTTGCCGCGCTAGGTCACCTCATTGCATCGGCAGGGTAAATGTAAAGGTCGAGCCCTTTCCAACTTCACTATCGACCCAGATCTTGCCGCCGTGCATTTCGACGAAACGTTTCGTCAAGGTCAAACCCAATCCCGTGCCTTCGCGCTTGTGCGCATAGTTGCCGCCGGCTTGGCGGAACTCTTCGAAGATCGCTTCCCGGTCTTCTTTGGCGATGCCGATGCCGGTGTCGACGACGGATAAAATCACCGCGCTGTCGCCCGACCTCGCCTCGACCTTCACCCGCCCGCCCTCGAGCGTGAACTTCACCGCATTGGTCAGCAGGTTGACCAGGATCTGTTTGATTTTGCGCTCGTCGCCGGTGAATTCGCCCAAGCGCTCGTCGATCATGTGTTCGAGTTTGATGCCGTGACGGCTGGCGCGTTCGCGCACCAGCAGCATAGCGTTGTCGATGGCGTCGGGCAGGTGAAACGTCGTCACCTCCAATTCCATGCGCCCCGCCTCGACCTTTGACAGATCGAGGATGTCGTTGATCAGGGATAGCAGATGGCGCCCAGAAGAAAGAATGTCGTCGACATATTCATTTTGCTTGTCGTTCAACTCGCCGAAGTATTTTTCCAGCAGCACTTCCGAGAATCCGATGATGGCGTTGAGCGGCGTGCGCAGCTCATGCGACACGTTGGCGAGAAACTCCGATTTGTGCCGGTTCGCCGCTTCGATCTCGCGGTTCTTGTCGCCGATCTCGCGAAACAGCCGCGCGTTATGAATCGCCAAAGCCGATTGGGTCGCGAATGTCTGCAGCAGATTAATCACTTCCGGATCGAACTCGCCGGCCTGCCGCCGCCACACCGTCAGACCTCCCATAATCTGCTGCTCGCGCAAGAGCGGCACAGTCAGAAGCGACCGGTAACCAAGACGCGTGAGCAGCGGTCTGATCCGCGAAGCCGTACGCTCCTGCGGATCCAGCGTGTCTGGAATTTGCACCGGGGCGCGAGTCACCGCCGCCTGTCCCGCTGACCCCTCGCCCAGCCGTATGCGCGCCGCTCTCAGGCCTTCGACCGCTTCGATTTCCATATTGTGGCTGGCGCGCAGATTAAACTCTTGCGCTTCCTCGTCATACTCATAGATGACGCCGCAATCGGTCCCCGACAGATCGACGGCGCGGGCAACGATGGTTTCGAGCACGGTCTCGAGATCGAGGCTGGAGCTCACCGCCTGACCGACCTCGCTCAGCGCTTTCATCTCCTCGACCGATTCCACCAGTTCGCGTGTACGTTCCTGTAATTCTTGGAATAGCCGAACGTTCTCGATGGCGATCACGGCTTGATCGGCGAAGGTGTTGAGTAGAGTGATTTGTTTATCGCTGAAGGGGAGAACCTGCGTTCGCCGAATCAAGATAAGTCCAATGGCAACGTCCTCCCGTATCAACGGCATGGCAAGGAGGGATCGAGTATTAGTCCGTTTCTGAGCTTCTTTGGCTTCTCCGTAATCGGTTTCCACATCCACGGCCATATCCTTGATGTGGATGGCGCGACGTTCAAGCACAGCCCGACCACCGGGCATACCGTGAGTTAATGGTATGGCGCTATACAAGTTTGGCGCGCCGTATTCGGCAGCCGACCGGAGGAGGTCGCCGTCTACCCGGAAAATGTGAGCATCAGTCGCGTCGCACAGCCGCGCGGCATTTTCAGCCACCACATCCAGCACCGGTTGCACATCGGTCGGCGAGCTGGCAATCACGCGCAGAATCTCGCTCGTCGCGGTCTGCTGTTCCAACGCTTCGGTAAGCTGGCGGTTGCGGGTATCGAGCTCGTTGAACAACCGGACGTTCTCGATGGCGATGACGGCCTGGCTGGCGAATGTCTCAAGAAGTTTGATCTGTTTATCGGTAAACGGGCGCACTTCGGTGCGGCGGATTAGAATTAGTCCGAGAGGTACACCCTCGCGCAGCAATGGCGCGCAAAGCAGCGTCCGAACCCCGAAACGCTCCTGGGAAACCTTGCTTTCAGGAAATGTAGTTTCGACCTCCACGGCGAGATCATGAACATGAATCGTCTGCCGGTCGATGATCGCTCGCGAGGGCGCATGGCCAGGGGTAATGAGCCACCTCTCCTCAAAACTACGCGCCGGCATCGACCCAAAGGATGCCACGGATCGAAGGGAATCACCCTCGACACGTTGGACCTGAGCATCAGTTGCGTCACAGAGCCGCGCCGCGTTTTCGGCAACCACATCGAGCACCGGCTGAATGTCGGTCGGCGAGCTGGCGATGACGCCGAGGATCTGGCTCGTCGCCGTTTGCTGTTCCAATGATTCAGTGAGCTCTTGGAACAATCGCACGTTCTCGATGGCGATGACGGCTTGATCGGCGAAGGTTTCGAGAAGTTTGATCTGCGCCGGGGTGAAGGGGCGCACTTCGTTGCGACGAGCGTTCAGTGCGCCAATCAATTCCCCTTGTAAACGAAGCGGAACAGCCAAAAAAGTGCGTACCGATGCGTCAGAAAATGAGAAATCGTTCTGCTCGCGAAAGTCGGGAATGTGAAGTGTACCGTGCTCAAGCAGCCAGCGAGGCACTGGCAAATCTTTGCTGATCTCGACCACGCCAACGGGTACGGGGACAGAACCAAAGTGAGCGCGTGAAATCATCCGGTTCCCTTCGTGGAGCCGCAGCACCACGTCATCGATGCCACAAACCTTTGCGGCGCTTTCGACGATGGCGTCGAGCACCGGCTGCACATCCGTCGGTGAGCGGCTGATGATGCCGAGCACCTCGGCCGTTGCAGTCTGATGCTCCAGCGCCTCGCGCAACTCCGCGTTGCGCTCGCCGAGTTCCTTGAACAGGCGGACATTCTCGATGGCAATGACAGCCTGATCGGCGAAGGTTTTCAGAAGCGCAATCTGCTTGTCAGTAAATGGACGTACTTCCACACGGCGAATTGAAATAACGCCGATCGGTAAATCTTCACGCATTAGCGGTACGTGCAATACGGTCCGGAGACCCAATCGTTCATGATCGGCTTGCGCGTCTGGAAACTCCGCTTGGGTCATGGCAAGCAAGTCCTCGATGTGAATAATTTGCCGGTCGACAACCGCGCGTCCACTTGCTGACTGACGGTCAAGCGGCCGCGCGGCGACCGCTTCGGGGACAGGCCCATGATGCGCTAGCACTCGGAGAACATTTCCATCGACGAGACGAATCATCGCATCGTATGATCCGCATATCCGCGCTGCGTTTTCGGCAACCACATCCAGCACCGGCTGGATATCAGTCGGCGAGCTGGCGATGACGCCCAATATTTCACTCGTCGCGGTTTGCTGCTCCAACGACTCCGTGAGCTCATGGAACAGCCGCACGTTCTCAATGGCGATGACGGCTTGGTCGGCGAAGGTCTCAAGCAGTTTGATCTGCGCCGGGGTGAAGGGACGCACCTCGGTGCGACGCGCGTATCATTACTCCAATGAGTTCCTCCTGTTGACGAAGGGCGAGCGGCCAAGAGTGCTGGAAGTTGCCGGCAGAACCGCACCATCGGGAAATCAGCTCTGCGCGCGGACGTCGGGAATATGGAAGCGTGCCATGCTCGAACGGCATCCAGCGATACTGTGGCTCATCAAGACTGATCTCGACGCCGGCCGATGGGCATGGGACCAAAATGTGCCCGCGGAACCATAGTGTCGCCCTCGCGGAGTCGCAACGGACCACGTCATCGATCCCGCAAACCCGGGCGGCGCTCTCAACGATGGCGTCGAGCACCGGCTGCACGTCCGTGGGCGAGCGGCTGATGAACCGAGCACCTCGGCTGTCGCCGTCTGATGCTCCAGCGCCTCGCGCAATTCCGCGTTGCGCTCGCCCAGTTCCTTGAAGAGCCGCACGTTTTCGATGGCGATCACCGCCTGAGCGGCGAACGTCTCAAGAAGTTTTATCTGCTTATCGGTAAACGGGCGGACATCTATCCGGCGAATGACAATCGCGCCGATGGCGACGCCTTCTCTCAGCAAAGGCGTCGCCAGCACGGTCCTTTGGCCAATCTCTTTTTGGATCGGTTTGATGGCCGGGTATTCCGTGTCGATCTCCAACTCAAGGTCGTGGATGTGCACCGTCTGACGATCGACGATCGCCCGGCCGCCGGGCACGCCGCGACTGATCGGAACGGGGAAATCCGGCGCCGGCATGGAACCATACTTCGCTACCCGCTGATGATTATCACCGAATACCCGGAAGATCACCGCATCGTTGGCGTCACACAACCGCGCGGCATTTTCCGCCACAGTGTCCAACACCGGCTGAATATCAGTCGGCGAGCTGGCGATGACGCCAAGAATCTCACTCGTCGCCGTCTGCTGCTCCAGCGATTCTTTGAGCTCTTGAAACAGCCGCACGTTCTCGATGGCGATGACTGCCTGGTCGGCGAAGGTTTCGAGCAGTTTGATCTGCGCCGGCGTGAATGGGTGCACGTCGATGCGGCGTGCGGCCAAGAGACCGGCAAGTCCCACTGCTGGCGAAGCGGAACAGCCAGAAGGTGCGATGTTCCCACCGGAACCAACTGGGAAATCGTTCTGCGCGTGGAGATCGGGAATATGCAGCGTGCCATGCTCGTGGAGCCAGCGAAACTGAGGCTCATCGACACTGATCTCGGCGCGGCCCGGTGTGTATAGGACCAAAATGGGCTCGCACGATCATAGCGTCCCCCTCGCGCAGCCGCAGCACCACGTCATCAATCCCACAAACCTTAGCCGCGCTCTCGACGATGGCGTCGAGGACCGGCTGCACATCGGTCGGCGAGCGGCTGATAATGCTCAGCACCTCGGCCGTTGCCGTCTGATGCTCCAGCGCCTCGCGCAATTCCGCGTTGCGCTCGCCGAGTTCGCGGAACAAGCCGCACGTTTTCGATGGCAATTACCGCTTGGTCGGCGAAGGTTTTCAGCAAAGAGATTTGTTTATCGGTGAATGGATTGACTTCGGTGCGACGAATGAAAATCACACCGATAGCAGCACCTTCGCGAAGTAGCGGTGTAGCAAGTGCCGTTCGAACTCCTGTTTGCCTCGCTCTCACGGCCGTCTTAGGAAACTCCTTTTCTACCTCGGTTATATCATGGATATGAATCGTCTCTCGATCGAGCACCGCTCGTCCGGGTATCCATTCGCGACCGCGATCGAGAGAATCGGACTCGGCTCCATGCGCTTGTGAGAAAGATGGGATAGAACCCTGGTGGGCTTTCAAGCGAAGCACATTACCTTCGACAAGCCGGATAAGTGCATCGTCCGCACCGCATATTCGCGCTGCGCTTGCTGCGATCGTGTCCAACACCGGCTGGATATCCGTCGGCGAGCTAGCAATGACGCCCAAAATTTCACTCGTCGCGGTTTGTTGCTCCAAGTCGATGCGTCTTGAGTTCCTTGAACAGCCGCACGTTCTCGATGGCGATCACAGCTTGGTCGGCGAAGGTTTCCAGTAGCTTGATCTGCGCCGGGGTGAAGGGGCGTATTTCCATGCGACGTGCGTTCAGTAATCCAACGAGTTCTCCCTGCTGACGAAGGGGAGCGGACAAGAAGGTGCGCCAGCCGCCGGCGGGACCCAACGTTGGGAAATCGTTTTGCTCGCGGACATCGGGAATATGAAGCGTGCCATGCTCGCGTATCCAGCGATAATTTGGCTCATCGATACTGATCTCAACATGGCCGACGGGTATGGGACCAAAATGAGCCCGCGCAACCATCATCGCCCCTCGCGGAGTCGCAGTAGCACGTCATCAATCCCACAAACCCGCGCGGCGCTCTCGACGATGGCGTCGAGAACCGGCTGTACGTCCGTCGGCGAGCGGCTGATGATGCCGAGCACCTCGGCGGTTGCCGTCTGATGCTCCAGCGCCTCGCGCAATTCCGCGTTGCGCTCGCCGAGTTCCTTGAACAAGCGGACGTTCACGATGGCGATGACGGCCTGATCTGCGAACGTTTCAAGGAGTTTTCCTTGCTTTGCGGAAAGGGGACCCGGCGCGATTCGTACTATGCTAATCGCGCCGATCGCTGCGCCTTCGCTCATCATAGGAGCGATCGTGACCGCACGGTAGCCTGAAGCGAGAAAATTCCGCGCTCCCGGAAGCAATGTATCCGTTATCTGTTCCACATCAGGTACATCGACCATCCTGCTATCGAGAATTGCCGTTGAATGCATGTATTCCCGCGTGAGCGGCACCGGGAATCTCGCGAGGCCATTGAGCGCATCGCTCCGGATCCTTGTCCGCGATCGCGACCAGCACGCGCCTCGTCGCCTTCGCGCAGCACAATGGTCACCGCCGCACCCTCAAACAACCGGACGCCACTTTGCACAATCGCATCGAAAACCGGCTGCACATCGGTCGGAGTGCTGCTGATGACGCTTAAAATATCACTCGTCGCTGACTGCTGCTCCAAGGCCTCGGTAAGATCACGATTTCGTGACTGTAGCTCTTGGAACAACCGCGCATTCTCGATGGCGATCACTGCTTGATCGGCGAAGGTTTCGAGCAGCTTGATCTGCGCATCCGTGAACGGGCGAACTTCCAAGCGGCGGATCAAGATCGCGCCGATGGAAAGCCCGTCGCGCAGCAATGGCACTGCCAGCGTCGTCCGATGTCCGATACGCCGCGCATAGTTTTTGATTTCTGGGAATTCACTATCGACTACGGCCGCAAGATCGCGAATATGAATCCTCTTTTGATCCGCCATCGCGCGCCCGGCAGGCGACTCGCGGTTATAAGGAGTGTGTTCCAACGCAACCGGCAAGTCGCCATACGCAGCTACGCGATGAATGAGATCGTTCTCGCGGCGAAAAATCTGCGCATCCTCGGCGTCGCACAATCGGGCAGCGCATTGGGCAAGCGCATCTAACACGGTCTGAAGATCGCCAGAAGCCTTGGCGATCATACGCAGGATCTCGCTGGTAGCGTTTTCCCTTGCCAAGGCGTCGGCGAGTTCGCGCTGAAGAGTCTGAGTCGAGCTGTTCTTTTTGGCCTGAGGCTTCTTTGCCTGGGCAGAACGCCGCTTGGCTTTGGCCACTTTCGCAACTTTTTTCTTAACCGTTGCCATAGAACCAACGAGATTAGACTGCTGACTTGTACGCCAGGTCGTCGCTACGCGTCAAGGAAACGGTTGGTTACAAATGCGCGTAAAGGGTGAAGGGTCAGGAGTTAAGCGATGCGGAGAAGAGTATGTCCCGTAAAGCATGCCCTGAGCCGGGTCGAAGGTGCGTCAAGGTAGATCACCCTGGCGGCTTGACGAGCACTGATTCGCGGACTAGCCTGAGTCCACCCTGACTAAGGTGAAGAGCCATCAAGCCAAGGCACAGTTGGTAACAAAAGCCGCCGTACGCCGGCCAGGCAGCAGGGCTGCAAGATTCGATTAAAAAGAACTTCGACGCGCCTCTGCCCAAAGAACTACTCGATGCCTTCGCTAGGAAGTCGCGACCTGCGCGGCACCTGCGTAACAGCCGCCTGCTTCTGAGATAAGGGGCCCGTGCCCGATCTTCGGAATCGCCACGTTGAGTTTTTTAAAGTGCGAGTTTGGGAGTCTCAAAATTCCCGCTCTGAGCAAATGGGCGCCGTTCAGGTTTTCCGAAACTTCGCGCCTTTGCGCCTTGGCGGGATAAATTTTCCTGGTGTTACTCTGTTCAAATTTTCCTAGGTAAGTATCTAACCGGCTTGAGTGGGCAGGGCTCGACATAATCTCCGGGTTAGGCTACAGAATTTTAATATAACGGGCTGTCCCTTAGGATAGCATCACAGGATTGAACCAGAGACCCACGATGGCAAAATCCTCCCGTCCCAATTTTCTCCTGTTCATCACCGACCAGCACCGCGCCGATTTTCTCGGCTGCTACGGCCATCCGGTGCTGCGGACGCCGCATATCGATTCGATCGCCGCGCGCGGCACCGCGTTCGACCGCTTCTATGTCGCAAGCCCGGTGTGCCAGCCGAACCGCGCGAGCCTGATGACCGGGCGCATGCCGTCGGTGCACGACGTGCGCTCCAACGGCATTCCGCTGTCGATGGACGCGGTGACCTTCGTCGATCTGCTGCGCGACGCCGGCTACCGGACCGCGCTGGTCGGCAAGAGCCATCTGCAGAATTTCACGCCGCTACGATCCGATCATCAAGCGGCCGCCGCCGCGCGAGGGCTTTCATGAGCCGTCGCCGGCGCTGCGCAGTCGCTGCGCGACCATCTCGACGAGCCGAAATACGAGCAGGAGACGCCGCAATACTGGACCAGCGCCGGCGCGCATGTGCAGACGCCGTTCTACGGCTTCGACCATGTCACGCTGGTCCGCGCTCACGGCGACGAGGCGGGCGCCGACTACGACCGCTGGCTCGATGCGCGCGATCCCAAGGCGAAGAAGCTGCTCGGGCCGAAGAACAGCCTGCCGCACGATTACACGGTGCCGCAGGCCTATCGCACGGCGATCCCGGAGGAGCTTTACGCCACGGCGTTTCTCGGCGAGCGCGCCTGCGCCTATCTCGATGAGGCCGAGGACGACGCGCCGTTCTTCCTGATGGTGTCGTTTCCCGATCCGCACCATCCGTTCAATCCGCCGGGCAAGTACTGGGACATGTACAAGCCCGAGCAGTTCCCGGTGCCCGAGGCGTTCTCGCGCAACGACTGGACGCCGCCGGCGCTGGTGCAGAACATCATCAAGGAGCGCGAGGCCGGCAAGGCCAACCTCGACCGGCATGGGCACCATCGGCGTGTCGGCGCGCGAGGCGCAGGAGGCGAGGGCGCTCACCTGCGGCATGATCGCCTGCGTCGACGACGCCATCGGCGCGGTGCTCGGCGCGCTCGACAGGAGCGGCCAGCGCGACGACACGGTGGTGATCTTCACCAGCGACCACGGCGACCATCTCGGCGATCACCGGCTGATGCTCAAGGGCGCCGAGCAGTACCAGAGCATCGTGCGGGTGCCGTTCATCTGGTCCGACCCGCAGGCGCAAGGCGCAGCCGCAGCGCACCGATGCGCTGGCTTCGACCATGGACATCGGCGCGACCGTGCTGGAGCGCGCCAGGATCGAGCCGGCCAGCGGCATGCAGGCGAAGAGCTTGCTGCCGGTGCATGGAGCGGCAAGCGCGGTGCGCGACTGCGTGTTCATCCAGTACGATCACCAGGCGTCCGAGCCCGGGCACCAACGTGCCGGCGCGCGTGCACACCCTGATCGACGACCGCTACCGGCTGAGCGTGTTCCACGGCACCGGCTGGGGCGAGCTTTACGATCTGAAGAACGATCCGGGCGAGTTCGACAATCTCTGGGACGATCCGGCGCATGCCAAGACGCGCGCGGCGATGACCGAGAAGCTGCTGCTCACCGAGATCGAGCACATCGACCGCGTGCCGCTGCCGACGCGGAGGGCGTAAGTGATTTCAGTGACACGGTTGGCACGGTGCCCTCCCGCCGTTGGCGAAAGGTTAGACGGCGCCGCTTGACACCTCGCGGCAAACAACTGTGCAAGCCATTTCCCAGCCAACTCTCACACTCCTGCTTTAGCGCGCATTCCTGCTCGCTGTAGACGGAAATAATGGTGCCCGTGTCAGGCGGAAACCCGCTGCGCTGGAGCCAGTAGCAGAGACACTTGGCCGATGCAGGAAATGCCGACAGATCCATATCGGCGAAGAAGTCTTTGGCATCGCCGCGCGGATCGACCTTCTGCGTGGTCGCGTGGTTTTTTTGGCGCTTCGCGCTATCCCTTTCCGGCGAGAAAGATCTGGGTGTGCTCCCTGAGTTTTATCGTCGTGACGAGCGAGAATCCTGCCTCTGACAGGAGCCATTTCCAGTCCTCGACCGTGTATTTGTTGTGATAGGGGAACAAACCGAGCCAGCTGCGGCGGCTTTGCCGGAGATCGTCACCTCTGCCACGGGGGCGAGATGCGAGATATTCCGCGAGCGGCGTACGTATCCAGTCATCCAGCAGGAAAAAGCCATCACGCCTTAGCACCCGCCGCACTTCTTCGAGAACCGGGAATGGATCATCGAGCAAATGGAGTAGCGCGGTCATGCACACCAGGTGAGCAGATTCATCCTCGAGCGGCAGTCGATCAGTTGCGACGTCATTTACGGCAAGAGTGGGCGGCCGATCGGCGAACGGCAGCCGGGTGGCGTGCTCGATCATCGCCGGGGTAAGATCGAAGCCGTACAGCCGGGCATCTCTGTGGCGTTCCGACAGGTCGGACAAGTACAAACCCGGGCCGCAACCGAGATCCGCGATAGTGGGCTCTGAAGGAAGATGGCGCCCGACATTGGCGGTAAAAAAGTTCCAATACTCCGTGTCGAAACGGGTAGGATAACGCTCGACCATTCGCTCGAGCAGCTGCTGATCGGACATACCCCCGATTTGCTGGTGCGTCGCCATGGTCAGCCCTCGTGTAGTCGTTAGGTCTAGGAATTTTAAACCACGTTTTTTCTGCTCGCAGCCATATCGCTGAACTGGCGAGCGTGTCAATCGTCGGAGGGTTTGTGAAAATCCCCATGTTGCTTGGATCGGCTCGGGCGGCGCAGCAGTCGCAGGCGCGCGAAGGGTTCCAGATCGCGCTGCTCGCTCGCACTCAGAACGAGCGGCTCCTCGGTTTGCGTTGGCAACCGGTTTTCGACTCGTCAGGTCGTTTGGAATAAAGCGAATCGCTGCGCTAGGCCGCGCAGCGTGGCGCGGCTGGGCAAGCCCAGATGGCTAAAACGCAGTCCGTGCAGCTTTGATTGACGCCTCCAATTGCATAGGCAAAACTACATGCAAGTTTACAATCCGCTTTGCGGAAGGTGTCGCTCAAGACTTAAAGAAGATTCCCGTCTTTTACAGAAACCGCATTCTCGATGCGATCGAGCAGCAACTGACAATCACACCTGGCACGGAGACGAGAAATAGCAAACCTCTAATGAACCTTACGCGTCCTTAGGAGGGCATTAGACCGGTTTGGGAACTGCGGGTTGGTGACTATCGCGTCTTTTATGATGTTCCCCGAAAGGAACAAATCGTCTATATTCGAGCGGTGCAGCGAAAAGCCGGCAGGCAAAAAGTCCGAGGGAGATATTATGAAAAGTGTAACTGCACGTGATCTTCAGAAGAGAGTGAACGAGTGCGTCGATCTTTCACAAGTCCGAGAAGGTGTTCGTAACGCGGCACGAGAAGCCAGCCGCGGTGTTAGTCGGCGTTGAAGGAAAAGATTGGGAGGATATTGTTTTCGAGACCTCACCAGATTTTTGGAAGATGATCGAAAAGCGGCGCACACAACCGGCACTGTCTTTGAAAGAATTGAAAGCACGACTGGCAAAATGATTATGGAGGTACGGGCCAGGCTCTTCGCTGGTAGAAATGTACGTAGGAGCCCTCGAACGGGCCGGCCGCGTGGTTGCGCCAAGTTTCCAAACCACGAGTGATCATTCTGCTATAAACTATAGACCCTATTGGATCTCCCGACGAATATGTCCATCGCCGGGCACACGAAGCTGGCGTCGTCGATGGCGCCCACCGTGATATGGATCATGCCACCGCCGCGCGAGCCTTTGCCGAAGTGTTGGCTGCCACAGTTGCCGCAGAGCCGCTTGGTCATGGTCGCGCCTAATTCGTTCCCATGCTCGAAGGATTTCGACGTTCCCTGAACAAGGGACAAGTCGCCTTCATTGACGAACACGTAGTTGCCAAAGCTCGCGCCCGTCGCCGCCGGCAATCGCCGCAATGGCAATTGACCATCTTTATAATGTCGTCCTTGACTGTGTATCTGATCGCACCGCATAGACAGCCGCCGGTAAATTCCGTCATTGCCGAGCTCCTTTTTTACCATGCTCCTGTCACCAGCTAGCGGAGGTTGGGGATCTCGCCGGGCGCATAGTGGGTTGCGCGAAAGACGGCATTCGACGGTTCGCCATTCACCCCAGGGACGAAGTGCGGGTTGACGTATTCCCACACGACTTCCTTGCTCGGCGTCACCTGGAACAGCCGGCCAAAGCGGCCTTCGGTGATGAGGGTGTTGCCGTTGGCGAGGCGCCGCGCGCCCGAAATGTTCGGGCTGTAGAAATTCAGCAGAGGACGATCGCGGTACTCCCAGACGATCCCATGGGTGGCCGGGTCCACCTCGATTACTCGGGAGAAGCCCTGGGTGAGGAACCGCCGGCTAGCCCCGTTGTCGAAGATGAGGATGTTGCCATTGGTCAGCATATTCGAGTCGTGCTGCTGCGCGAGTACCTCATCGCCGAGCCGCCAAACGATCTTGCCGGTGGGCTTGTCGATGATCGCCACAACCGAGATGTTCCTGAAGCTCACGAGCACGCGATCGCCATCCAGCGGCATGATCGTGTTGCCGTGGCTCCACTCATGGCCCGGGTTGCCCAGCTCGAGCACGTCGCGCTCGGGATCGAGGTGCTCGGCTGCGTGCCACTGCCAGACGCGCTGCCCGGCCGCGTCGACCTCGACGAGCACGTCGGCGTACATCGGCCCCGTATGGCGATCCGGCGCGCCACCACGTACCTGCGCCGCCAACTGGTCCGAGATTCGCTCAGCCGTGAGATATAGCGCCCCGCCGGACGGTGTGCGGCGGCCGTCATGGTGTTGATAGGGGTCGCGGTGCTGCCACACGATGTTGCCGTCCCAGTCGATCTCGGCGAGCATGCCGTCCTGGTGGGTGCGCCAGTCCGGCCACATGGCGTCGGTCTCACCGCCGGCCTTGAGCATCGTGAAGATGTTGCCGTTCGGGAGGAAGTAGGCGTAGCGCGGCGGGTAAGGCACCTTCCATCGGTGCACGTCGCGCCCCTCGAGATCGATCAGGTGGATCGTGTCGCCGCCGCCGCTGGGGTTGAGGAGCACATGGCCCGGGCAGGCCAGATCCCGATCATAAGCCGTCACGCCCGTGCGCATGATTCGGCGGCGAGTCTGCTGATCGACGGTGGTCATGAGGTTTCTTTAATGTACCCGCGCTAGTTGTGCGCAGCCTCTGCTAAATTCCGTTGCGTCGATAATCTAGCATCCTTGCTGATCCGGTGTTCAACAAAATCGCCGAACTGCCGCGCTGCGGATCTTGAACCGGAATTCCCGGTGCCGAGAACAATAACTTCCATAACTATTGTAACCTCCAGACCGGGTTGCCGATGCGCTTGAACGGTGCCCTCGCCTAGTTAGTTCTGGTTACGTCGCTGTCCTCGTAAACGGTGAAATGCGGCCCATCAACGACGCCCCCAACATCCTTCGCGTATTGTTTTAGTTCCGGGTTGCCCAAAAATGATTTCGCAGCATCCGACGTTGCCCATATCATGAGCAGCACCAACGAATTTCTGTCCGCCGGATCTCGCAAGATTGTTACATGTTCACAGCCGCTCGCCTTTCGTGCCTCAGCCTTGGCGGCAAAAGCCTTCGTGAACTGATCTTAATTATTGACCTTGGCCCTAGCTATTACATGCGCCATCGTACTTTTCTTCTTGCAGAAAACCGCTGTAAACCCTTGCTCTCTGTGCGCGGCCAAAACCAAAAAAGCCAGCACGATTGGCGGTACAAATGCCAAAGCGGCTGGCCTCAAACAATTCTGCTGAAATTGCTCCTGCGAGGTACCATAGCGCATTCCCTCGTCGATCTTGATCGAATTTCGGAGCCGGATGGACTGGCAAGAGGAAGTGACTAGACCGCTATCAAAGCGGAGACGATGATGTCAAACGATAAATAAATATAAATAAATATAGCGATGCGGCGCATTGAGAGTCTACCAATGCCGAGATTGAACTGGATCGACTCAACGCACGAATCTCATGGGATTTGTTGCTGACTCGCGGATCATGCTTGCGTGATTTCGGTTTGCTGATTTCAAGTTACGCAATCAACCGTCGGAGCCGATGCCTGGTCTAAAACCATTCTCTCACAGCGCAGTGTCACTCAACACTCGTGCGATTGACGACTCGCCGGTTCGGCGATATGGCTCTCGTAAGAGAAAACGGGCGTTTAAATTTCCTATAACCATCGCCGTGACTTCAAATTATAAAGAAGTTTGTTCGCAGCGCTAATCAGGGCACAATACCCTGTCTACATCGATAGTGCCTGCCACAGAATCGGCCGGTGGACTACGCTGAAGAGAGGGAACGATTCCAATGAATGCGCCAGCCAAATCGAAAAACACCGACACCGCGACGTTCGAGGTCGAGCCCATCGGGCCGACCCTCGCGCGCGGAGATCCGCGGTCTCGATCTGCGCCTGCCGCTCAGTGCCGAGACCTTTCGCGCCTTCGAAACGGTGCTGATCGAGTACAAAATCATCTATATGCGCGACCAGCCGATTACCACCGCGCAGCATGTCGCATTGGGCCGGCGGTTCGGCGAGCTGGAAGTGCATCCGTTCCGTCCCGAGGGCGAATTTCCAGAGATCATGGTACTCGACAATCACAAGGACAATCCGGTGCTGTCGACCGATGTCTGGCATTCCGACACCACCTTCCGCGAATGCCCGACCCGCTATTCGATCCTGCGCTGCCTGGAAATCCCCAGGACCGGCGGCGATACACTTTGGGCTGATATGTGCGCGGCCTATGACGGGCTCAGCGCCCCCCTCAAGAACATGATCGATGGGCTGGACGCGGTGCATGACTTCAAGAATTTTCGCGCGCTTTTCACCAACAGCGAGCAGGATCGGGAAAGGCTCCGTCAGATGGAGGCGCTTTATCCGAACCCGATCCACCCCGTCGTGCGCAGCACCCGGTGACCGGACGAAAGGCGCTGTTCGTCAATCGGCAATTCACCCTGCGCATCATCGGCCTCAAGGAACGCGAGAGCCAGGCGCTGCTGGAGCTGCTGTACGAACAAGCGCAAGTGCCCGAATACCAGTTCCGTCTGCGCTGGAAACCACACACCATCGTGTTGTGGGACAATCGATCGACACAGCATTACGCGGCCAACGATTATTACCCCAACCGCCGCCACATGGAACGCGTCGCGGTGATGGGCGACAGACCGCGCTGACCAACCCACGCCGCTTGCTTTCGCTCACCACTAGATCTCCGTCGTCGAAGTTTTATGCGATTTGGATTCGCTTGTGGGTTGCGCGCCGATTATTGTTCCGTTCTTCGCTTCCAGACTTCCCAGGTGCGCCCAATCTGGGTGGCGTCCGGTCCTGAGCGGGCGATTACTTGACGGCTTCCTCCGGCGCCAAGTAAATCAACGGTCCGCTCAACATCGCTGCTTGAAGCTGCAGCCGGGCATGAGTTCGGTTTGAATTGCTCGATAGACGACTTGCTGCACAGTTTCTCCGACGACGACGTTGCCGTGGCCGCGTAGGAGCGCCACTGCGCCCTGACCCAGAGTCACGCTGAGCGCCTTGCCGAGATCGCCGTTGCCGATGAGCAAGTCGGTCATGCCGGCGACTCTCCGGATATCAAAGACGGGAGCCGCGGGAGAGAGAAACGCCGCGCCATTGAACACTGGCTGCAAAGGGGTCTGGCTGATGCTAAATGGAATGACCGTTGGCGAGTGGCTGTGAATCACTGCCGCCACCTCGGGCCGCGCTTTATAGGTCTCGCCGTGGATAAAACGTTCGAGAAACAGCGCTCGGCCCTGCCGGTCGACGGCGTTGGAATCGAGATCAAATTCCATGATGTCCGACGCCGCCACCAGAGCCGGCGCGAGGGAACGCGACATTAAGTAACGCTGTGGATTATCCGGATGGCGCACGCTGACATGGCCGAGCCCATCGAGCACACCTTCATTGGCAAGAATATGGCTCGCCGTTACCAGATCATCGATGATCTGTTCGTTCATGGCAGGTCCTCCTTGTTCGGTTTTAAGAGAAGCTTTGCGTCTTTGATACCGACTGCTAGTAGGCATCGTTACCTATGGGCACCGTTCAAGTTTTTCGAAACTTCGCGCCTTTGCGCTGTGGCGGGGAAAATTCGGATCCCGGACAAGAATATCCTCTCGCAAAGGGGCAAACACGCCAAATTAAAAACCCACGGAACGAATAAATTGTCTCATAAGAATCGGATTCAAGTCTCATGAACTCTGAATATCGTCAGTGGCGCTTCCGATATCCATGATAAGCGGAACCGATGGTTCAGTGCTTAAGCTCTCTGCTGTGCGGCCAACGTTCAGTCGGCGGAAACGCGTCAAGGAAGTCCTCCCACGCGATAGCGCGCACACCGGGAGCGACGGCTTGGGTGAGCCCCTTTGACTTCGGCTGTCGATGCACGAGATACATTTCCACCGTCGTTCCTGCGCGCCGCTTTTTCTTCATCGCCTTAGCCAAACGCTGCATCGGCGCCGCCATCGCCGGCGTGGGCGTCCGTGACGTTTTGCACTCGACCAGCGTGACCGAGCCTCTCTTCCCGGGCACGACGAAATCCACTTCCAGCCCCTGTTCGTCACGGAAGTAATAAAGTTCGCGCCGTCTTCCCGCGTTGATTTGCGCTTTAACGATCTCAGCGGCCATGAAACCTTCGAACAAAGCGCCGTGAAACGGCGACTTCTCCAAATCAGAGATTGAATCGATACCCAAAAGATGGCACGCCAAGCCGGAGTCGGCGAAATAGATTTTCGGCGTTTTGACTAGGCGTTTGCCGAAGTTCTCGAAGTACGGCGGCACGATCATAATCTGAGCTGTTGTTTCCAGTACGTTCAACCACTGGCTGATCGTCGGCACGGTCACGCCAAGAGGGGCCGCGATGTCTGTGCGATTGAGCATTTGGCCGTGGCGGCTCGCGAGCAGCGCTAGAAAGCGCCGAAAAGTTGCCAGGTCTTTGACCGCCGTCACCGCGCGGACATCGCGCTCAAGATATGTCTGAACGTAGGAGCTAAACCACAACCTCTGGTTGGCCCGAGTTGCCAAGACTTCCGGGTAACCGCCTCTGACTATCGAGACCTTTGAACTCTCGCGGTGCGATAGAGGCATGAGTTGAAGCACAGCAGCGCGACCGGCCATCGACTCCGACACTCCGTGCATCAGTGGCGCTTCCTGAGAACCGGTCAGAATCCATTGGCCGGCGCGGCGCGGTTGACGGTCGATGCGCGTGCGAACATAGGCGAATACCTCTGGCACGTTTTGCACTTCATCGAGGATCGCCGGCGTCTTCACGGCATCGAGAAATCCCTGCGGATCGGCGCGTAGCCGGGCCACCACATCGGGATCTTCGAGAAGAAAATAACTCGCCTTGGCAAAAACATGCCGTAGCAAATGCGTCTTCCCCGCGCGACGCGGTCCGGTGAGCACAACCGCAGGAAAGTCCCTGACGGCCCTGCTCAACTGCGATTCGAGCTGTCGCTGGATGTAGTGCATATTTGAGGATTATAAAGTCAGACTTTAGGATTCTCAAGGGTCAGCTTAAGGCGATTTTTGTCTCGCCAGGCGCGAAGGCGCCGAGTTGCGAGCACGAGAGCAATCTTCTGTGCCGAAACTTTGCGCCTTAGCGCCTGTGCGGGAGATAATCCGAATCCGAAAGAATTATCTCGCGCAAAGCTCGCCAAGAACGCCAAGGTAAAAACCAAAAAAAAGGGGCACGGTCTGCCGTGCCCCTTTTTATTTCAACTTCGCGACTTCAGTCTATTTAGTGATGCGCCGCCTGTTCGTCCAACGACAAGTTGACGTAATGATGCGATTTCGACACCGCGCCGATGCCTTTGACGATCGTCTGCCAGTGTTCGCCTTCGTCGTCGCTGTAGAAAACATCGCCGTCGGTGGTGCCGGCGAACATGGCGTAACCGCCGTTCCACGCATCCATCGCCATGCCTTCGATGTTGGCGCGAATATGCTCGGGCAGGCCGCCGGCCAGCATGTCCCAAGTCTTGCCGCCGTCGCGGCTGCGTGCGATGCGGGCGTCGGCGGTGTGGAGCTTGCGCCAGGTGCCGGGGCCGGTCTTGGCGCCGGCGACAAATAAAAGATTTGGATCTTTCGGATGGACGAAAAACGGATCGACATAGCCGATGCGGAAGTCACGTGGCGTCATGCTCGTCCAGCTTGCGCCGCCGTCACTGCTGACGCAGAATCCGGCGGCTGTTTCCGGCCCGCAGTTAGTCGTCGGTGCGGTGCCGTAGAGCTTGCTCGGATCATTGGCCGGCACCAACACCCGGTGGGCATCGGGGTTGATGTTGTCGACTGTGGTCCAGGTCTGGCCGCCATCTGTGCTGCGTAAAAAGCCGCCGACTTCGACGGCGACGTAAATGATGTTCGGATCTTTCGGATGAAACGTGATGCTCTTGACATGGGCCAAGTGCGGCTCGCCGGGGAAAGTCCATTTCTCGACACCCGGTACTTGGCGCAGCCGCGGCAGCTCGGTCCAGCTCTTGCCGAGATCGTCGCTGAAATATAAATGCGCCGGTTGGGTGCCCGCATAAATGCGCGGCTTGCCGTTAACTGTTTGACTGGCAAGGGAATAGATTTCCTTTTCACCGATGCCTGTATCGCGCCGCTCCCAGCTCTTGCCGAGATCGCTGCTGGCGAAAATTTCGCAGCTGTAGGTGCCGCCGAACAGCGTCTTGGTCGTCGGCTCGAAGATGATCGAACTAAAATGCTTGCCCGGCACCATAGTCGCTTGCTGCGCCCAGGCGCCGCCATTTTTTTGGAACGAAAAAATCCCCTCCACCGTGCCGACGAGCAGCTTATCCGTCTGCGTCTCACCGTTGGTGATTAACTGGCCTCCAGGCGATAGACAAACAAACATGATTGATTTCCTCCCTCAGGTTAAGAAATTCATAGGTTCAAAAACGCAAATCTGGAAGCGTCCAGATAGTGGCTGACTCTACTGAAACTCCGACTGCCTCGTCAAGCTGAATCCTCCGCAATGGGGCCCCAGGTCGGCAATAGCCCTCACCGAGTCAATCCGAAGCGAAGGGCAATGCCTCGGGATCAAATCGTTCAATTCGGGCTCGCTTCGCGCCAACGGCGTGGGCTGGTCGCGTACCGATCTGACCGCGCCCTTCGATCAGCCTGCTTGGAACAAAATATCAATGGCGCAGTCTAATATTTATAGTTGTAAAAAATGACAATGGTCATAAATAAAACCGGCTTATACTTGGCGTTAAGTGAAGTGGCTGGAGCTTAAAATTAAGACTATATACAAGGACTTCCACCGGGACATGTTCAATCAACAGGTCAAGAAAGCCGACATGTGCGCGGGGTTTACCGAGTACGTTCGGATCATGAATTCGTATGGCCCTCGCGCCGCAGATCCGCTTTCTCATGAAGAGCTTCCTAGCCTGGGCGACTTCGGGTTTAGTGAAGCGCCTCCTGATTTCATCCCGGGGCGCGGGCACCGTCCCATTGTGCCTCCTTTGGGCGGCGCCCGCGATGTTTTCCAAAAATCTTTGGACGAGTTAACCGCGGCGGCGTGAGATAGGCTCACGTTCGTTGCCTCCCACACAACGCCCAGGCCGCAAGGCTTGGGCGTTGTGCGTTTAAGGTTGGGGAAATTACGTCTACTGCCTGAAAAGCCCACAGCGCGGCGTCGATCCGGCGAAAATTCGGCCGATCCCTGCACGGACGCCAAAGTCGCAATGACGCGACACATGAAGGCCATTCTTTAAAATACTCTCCGTTCGCCGCCGAACTTGCCGTCTTGGCGTTTTTGCCGCAGACACTTCCGAGCTCGAGCGCTTTCAGCTTCCAGATCATTTGCATTGGGCCCGGCTCGGATCTGCTCACATGGCGCCTTCCTTGACGCCGACGCTTGGTCCAAAGTAGATTGCAGCGCACAAGGAGAAAAATATGGGCCGAATGACCTCCTCAGCGCACCGCACCACGGAACTTGACTTCCACGCCTCGGGTTTTCTCGTGCGCACTCAGGGTAACTGGACCGACGGCGCATTGGCGCAGTTCCGCCATTTCCTCAAACTGCGCCGTCTCGAATCGACAACAGACGAATTGGGCCGGGTGCTAGAGGTAGCAAAGCAACAATATACTCTGGGAAACCAGCGTCTCTATGTATGCGCGGCGCAGCCCTGCTGCAAACAGGCTGGCTACGATGTTTCTGCACGAGAACTATCCCGGCTGAGCAACCAGATCGGCGCAGCCATCGTCAAAACCGGCTGCCAAGGACCCTGCAAACAAGCGCCCGTGGTGGCGCTGCGGATCGGCGACAAACAGGAAATATTCGCCGAAGTGGCGAGCGCAGAAGATTGGCGCGCGGTGCTCAAGTTCGCCAAAGCCGCGATCCACGCAAATTCCCTGCTCGTCGATACCGGCGCGGCGGAACAATTCCGCTTCGATCCGGTGCATGACCACGGCAAACCGAGCGCCCACATGAAACCCTTGGAATTTCTCCTCGGCCACTTTCGCGGCGAAGGCCGATACGCCATGGCGGACTACGCCTTTCAGAAGGAAGTCATCGGTAGCTTCGAAGCCGGCGGCCGCTTCATCGCGCTGCGCATGGATGCTTCCTACCCGCTTGCCGACGGCCGCAAGGACGTGCACAAGGCGTTCGTCATCGTCGGTTCCGAGCCGACCGGCCAAATCAGCGCCCACGCCTACACAGATGGCGGCGCGATGCGCGAGTATGCCATCGAACGCCGCAACGAGAATCTTGAATTCGCCGACGTGGCTCCCGGTCATGTCAGCCAATGGAAGCGCGCGCGCAAAATCCTTCGACCCACGGCGGACGGTTTTGAGGAACGTCTCGAAGTCGATCCGGGCGACGGTTTCATTCCCTACTACGTCATTCCGATGCAAAGAGTAGATTAAAGTTGACTGCAAATTTTGCAGTCTTCTAAAGATGAGGAGCGAGTTCCATGTCTAGAAATCTTGTGATGATCCTTGCGCAATTAGCCATCGCGCTGCTTACCGTGATTCCAAATTTGACCCACGCCCAGGTGAAGAATCGGATCTCCATCGCCACCGGCGGCACGGGCGGCGTCTATTATCCGCTCGGCGGCGGCATGGCCGCTCTGATTTCGAAGAATATTCCCAACACCGAAGCGACCGCGGAGGTCACCACCGCGTCGGTGGATAATGTCAAACTGCTGCACGGCAACCGCGTCGGCTTGGCTTTTTCGCTGCCTGACACCGCCTGGGACGGCTTCAGCGGCGTTATCAAGGGACTGCCGGCAAAGGCGAATATTCGGGCTTTGATGGCGCTCTACTCAAACTTTATGCATATCGTCGCCGCTGACGGGAGCGGCATCAAGTCGGTCGCCGATCTCAAAGGCAAGCGAGTGTCCACCGGCGCGCCCGGCTCCGGTGTCGAAGTCAAAGGGCTGCGCGTGCTCGAAGCGTACGGCCTCACGCCGAAAGACCTGAAGAGCCAGGAACGGCTCGGCGCCGGTGAGTCCGCGGGCGCTCTCAAAGACCGTAAGATCGATGCGTTTTTTTGGGACGGCGGCCTGCCCACCGGCGCAGTGCTGGATTTAGCAGCGACACCTGGGATCAAAATCCACTTGATTCCTCATGGCGATGCGATTCCTAAGATGACCGCGAAGTACGGCCCGCTTTACTTCACCGCCAACATTCCCAAGGGCATGTACAAAGGCATCGATGAAGACACGCCGGTCGCCGCGGCGACTAATCTGTTGATCGCCAATGAAAAACTCGACGAGAATCTCGCCTACCAAATCACCAAACTGCTGCTCGAACACACCGCCGATCTGGTCGCCGTGCATAAAGCAGCAACAGAAATGAGCTTGAAAAATGCCGTGGTCGGCTCGCCGATTCCGTTTCATCCTGGCGCGCTGCGTTACTACAAAGAAAAGGGCATCAAGGTGCCGACACCTGGCAAATGATTGCACCGGCGACGTTCAGGCGGGGCGGTTTGGTCGGCTGCCTCATGCTCTGCGCCTTGGTCGCCGTGATCGCGATGATTGATCCCGCGGGCAGTAACCAGCTGCAAGATATTTCCCGCCGGATCGTCACTTGGAACTCCCATGTCCTGTTTTTGAAAACGGCGGGCACGGGCGAGTTTTCGACACCAGGCGTGCCGGCCGTCGTCCAAGACAGATTTCCTGCGATCCCGCTTTTTCAAACGCGGCAGACACAGCCGCAATTCTCAACCTCGCTGCGAAGCACGGCGCAGTCGATGTGCATTGAGCTATCGAGCGACACAGGCGCACCCCGCAGCCTGCCCATAGATGTCGGTAGCATGTTACGCTTGAGTTTCCGCCACTCGATCTATGGCAGCCGAGTCGAAGAATTGTTTGCGCTGCGGCGCGACGGGTTTCTATTGACGCAACTCCGCTACGGTGAAGCACGCTTGGTGGACTTCTACGGCTATGAGAATGCCGAACTTGACAACGACGCGTGGGTAGTCAACCCGCCGCCGGTGCTGCTGCCGTCAATCAGCCTTAATACTAGCGCCGACGGCGCCATGTCGCTTCAGCTCGATCGCCATGACCGTACCAAACCGCACGCGATTCAAACCACCGGCGCGCTGCGATTGACTCTTGCATCCTGTAGAAACAACCCCCATGGCTGAAGGCTCCATCGACCCGTCGCAGATCGCGGCGGCGCAGCGATTCGTTGACGAGGAGGCTGGACCGCGGCGCCATTTGACCGGCGCCATCGGCACAATCACTTCGGTGCTCGCCGTCGGCATGTCGCTGACGTTCCTTTACTGGGCATGGGCGAGCGTCACCGCGCAGGTGCTGCGGCTGGTTTTTCTCGGCCTTGCGCTGACGCTTACTTTTCTGATCTATCCGACCCATCGCAGCGCCGATAGAACCACTATTCCCTGGCATGACTGGCTCCTCGCGCTTGCCAGTATCGCCGTGGTCGCCTACCCGCTGTGGGATTTCGAAGAGTTCATTTACCGCGCCGCGATGCCGACCGAGCCGGATCAGATTTTTGGCGGCTTCACCATGCTCTTGGTTTTGGAAGCGACCCGGCGCACTACGGGTTGGGCACTGCCTGTGGTCGCCGTCAGTTTTCTCGTCTACGCCATCTTCGGCGCCTATTTGCCGTCGCCCTGGACCCATCAAGGTTATCAGCTTGACCGCTTGGTCGGTCACATGTACATCACCCTCGAAGGCATCTTCGGCGTGCCGCTCGACGTCGCCGCGACGTTTATCATCTTGTTTACGATCTATGGCGCGGTGTTGGAATTTTCCAAAGCCGGCGAGTTTTACGTCAATTTTTCTTTAGCGGCCACCGGCGGCAAACCCGCCGCCGCCGGGCGCACCGTCACGCTCGCATCGTTCCTGCTCGGGGGCCCTTCCGGTTCCGGCGTCGCGACCACCGTGACTCTGGGCTCGGTCGCGTGGCCGCTGCTCGCCAAAGCCGGCTATGACAAAGACTCGGCAGGCGGCCTATTGTCGGCCGGCGGCATTGGCGCGATTATCTCGCCGCCGGTGTTGGGCGCCGCGGCATTTCTCATCGCCGAGTTTCTCAAGATTTCATACCTGGAAGTGCTCGCCATGGCGGCGGTCCCGACACTGCTTTATTACTGGTCGATCTTCACCATGGTCGAACTTGACGCTCGAAAGTTCGGCGCCAAGCCGATCTCAGTGGAAGGCGAGAGCATGGGGAGTCTGACCCGAAAGTACGGTTTTCACTTCCTCTCGCTCGTCGCCATTGTCGGTTTCATGATGTGGGGCTATACCGCGATACTTTCGGTCGCCTATGCCATCGTCCTCGGCATCGCGCTGAGCTACATGCGGCGCGATACCGCGCTCACGCCGGGAAGAATCTGGCGGTTGTTCGAAAAGGGCACCGTCGATGTTTTGTCGGTGGCATCGACCTGCGCCACCGCCGGCATCATAGTCGGCGTCGTCACGCTCACCGGCCTCGGGCTAAAGTTCTCGCTGATCATCCTCACCCTCGCCGGCAATAGTCTGTTTCTCACTGTCCTCTACACCGCGTTGTCTCTCTGGGTGCTCGGTCTCGCCGTGCCGGTGACGGCGTCGTATATCATCGCCGCCGTCATCACCGCGCCGGCGATGATCAAGTTGGGGATTCCCGAGTACGCCGCGCATATGTTTATTTTCTACTACGCCGTGCTCTCGGAGGTCTCGCCGCCCACCGCGTTGGCGCCCTTTGCCGCCGCCGCGATCACCGGCGGCAGCCCGTACAAGACCACGATGATGGCGTGGAAATACACTGCGCCGGCGTTTCTCGTACCGTTCATGTTCACGCTTCATCCCGACGGCATCGGCTTACTGTTGAAGGGCGAATGGAGCAATATCTTGTGGACCGCCGCCACCGCGGCGGTCGGCCTCGGCGCCCTCGCCGCCGGTCTGACCGGCTGGTTGATCGTCAAAACCACACTAGCGGAGCGGGCCATCCTGATCATGGCCGGATTGGTGTTGGTTTATCCGAGCCTCGTTCAAGATGCGATCGGCATCGGCTTATTTGGCCTGGCTGGGCTTTTACAGTACCGGCGGCACAGAACGCCGCCAGTTGGAGAAATTATAAAATAGACGGTCTACGAGCTTCGCCCGATCAGCAGGCCGTGAACGAAGTGCTGCAAGCGCTCATGCTCGCTTCGCTCGCAGCGAAGAAACTCGACGCCGGCGACTTGATTGTGCCAATGGCGCAGCACCGCGAGTTCGACGATCACCGGCGCGGCCTCGTCGGACACCTTGAGTTCCAACCGCATAATCGCACGCCGGGTGAGCTTACTCGCCGTGGTAAAACTACAGCCGCCCATGGAAATATTTGTCACCTTGCCGGCGCCGTCGAACCGATCGCCGCGAAACAGCACCGGAAAGTTCATCGCCAGACGGTCGTAGTCGCGATTGTCCTCGCGGTGCCGGAGATAGCGCACGCCCCACCGGAGCGAATAAAAACGCAAGCCGCAGATCTGGCATTTGAAAGGATAAATGAAAAACCAGCCCGCCAGCCGATCCCGCAGTCCAGCTCTGACGACACGCCGGACAAACTCGCGGGAACAACCCGGACACTTCACTTGCGACATAAGCCAACTCTCCACGCATTAGATGGCATCTTTATCCCACAGCTAACATGTTGAGAATTGCCGCCAAACATCACCGGCAAGTTCTTGAGCGGCGCTTTCGCAACGATTTTAAATGGCGGCCGGCGCAAGCAATTGCCACGGATAGCCATGCGAATCAAACTATCGGCCGCAGGTCACATGTCTCAACGCCGGCCGCCCCTAGGGACGGGTGGTTTGCGGGCACGGACGCATTCTTCGCGGACTACTCGGATAGCAGTTTCTTCATGCGATCGGAAATCTCGCGCGGCTGGGAGACGATCTCTTTGGCCAGCGCTTCCAACTGTTCGCCATAGTCGGGATCGATCTCCAGCTTGCGCGCTTTGACATCGGCCAAGAACCCTGGATCGGCCATGGTCTTGCGAAAGGCCTCGCGCAGGATCTTTAGACGTTCCGCGGGAATCGCCGGCGGCGTGATAAACGGCCGGCCGAGATCGCCGGAGGCCAGGATCGCCATGACCAGAGCACGAGTGGACGCCGGCGTCTTGTATTCGGTCATCAACTCATGGATCGTCGGCACATCGGGCATCTTGGCATCGCGCTTGCGGCCGGTCTGCAACAGGATACGCACCATATTTTTCTTGCGCCAGGTGGTAAACGGCTCGCGCGCGAAAAAAGTCGGGATGCTCAGCGCCCGGCAGACCACTTCACCGCGCTCAAAGGCCAGATCCTGCTCAGAGCCGCCTTGGTAGCCCATGACGACGGTGAATTTCGCGCCTATCGCCTCTTCGAGAAGCTTGGGAATAAAATGGCCGCTGGTGCCGCTGCTGGTGGCCGAACACTTTGGCGCTTCTTTGGCCTTGCGCACATCGTCGATGGTTTTAAACGGCGTATTGGTGCTCATGTAGAACAGCCACGGAGTGTTCTCCGTCGAGCCGACCCAGCCGAATTTTCCCCAATCGAATTGCACTTCTTTCTTGCCGATTACCTGATCGAGATACAACGACGGCCCGATGGCCGCCATCGTCAGCCCGTCCGGTTTGGCAACGTTGTAAACATTGTTCGCCGCGATCATCGAACCGGCGCCGGGCATGTTATTAACCACGAAGTTAGGATTGCCGGGAATGTGCTTGCCCATATGCGCCGCCAAAAGCCGCGCCCAAATATCATAGCCGTCGCCTGCCAGATAGCCGACGACGATGGTCACCGTTTTGTTTTGATAGAACGGTGCCTGCGCGTGGACATTAGCCCATGCACTTAGAATCACCATCACGCTAAAAAAAAGTTTCATCATAATTTACTGCTCCCATTCATACCGAACTCACGTTTCTAGCCCATCTCATTCGCCCATTAGCTTTTTCATCCGCTCGACCACGTCGGCCGGTTGCGCGCTCACTTCCTTGGCCAGCGTCGCCAGATCGTCGCCACCGACCGGACGCAGTTCCCAACCGCGCTTTTTCGCCTCGTCCATAAGATCCGGCTCTTGCAATGTCTTCGCATAGGCCTCGCGCAAAGTTTTCAAAAGCTCCGCCGGCAATTTGGGCGTCGACACGATCGGCCAAGAGCCGAAGCCACCGGCACCGAGGGCCACCACCGCCAAGCGCCGATTGCTCTCGGGCAATTTCTCTTTGTCCATATACTCCCAAAGCGTCGGCACCTCGGGAATCCGCGGGTGGCGCTTGCGCGAGGTCTGAATCAAGATCCGCACAAAACCTTTTTTGTACCAGCTTATAAACGGCTCGCGGCCGAAATAAGCCGCCACGGTTATCGCCCGGCACTGCACTTCGCCGCGTTCGAGAGCCAAGTCCTGATCGGCGCCGCCGGGATAACCGGTGACGATTTGAAATTTTAAATTCAGCGTCTCTTCGAGCAGGCGCGGGAATCAAATGGCCGCTGGTGCCCACTCCCGTCGCCGAACATTTCGGGCGCCTCTTTGGCCTTGCGAATGTCCTCGATGGATTTGAACGGCGCGTCGGCGCGCATGAATAACAACGTGCCGTTATGCTCCGGAGTGCCGATCCAGGAAAACTTGGCCCAATCGAATTTGACTTCCTTGCCGCCGGTGAGCTGCGCCAAATAAAGCCCCGGGGCGATCGAACCGAGCGTCAGCCCATCGGGCTTGGCGACATTGTAAACGTGATTGGCCGCCACCATGGAGCCGGCTCCCGGCATATTTTGCACGACAAAGTTCGGATTGCCTGGGAGATGCTTGCCCATATGGCGCGCATAAGCGCGCGCCCATAAATCATGAGTGTCGCCGGCCTGGTAGCCGACGATCAGGCGCACGGTCTTGCCTTGAAAATAGGAACTCTGCGCGCCGGCGTCGGAGTGCGTCAGGAAAATGAATAACAGGATAACAGTGAGGTTTTTCATCGAAGTTAGAAAAAGCTGCGAGCGAGTCGTGGAGCGATGGAATAATCAAGTGTTGCGGTTTGACAAACCCACCACTCAAAAACTTCATCAGCACCACGACTCCAATGTCAGTTGGCCTACTTTTTCGCCGGTGCCGGCTTCTTGCCAATGGCGGCGAGCAAATCGCTATAAGGAACGATCCGGCCGTGGATCGGCACGATGCGGTCGACATCGATATTCAAGCGTCGGACGTTGGCCTCTAGGTTAACCGAGTACGGATTGGGAACCTTGGGCGGCTCCGCTCCCGCCGCGAGCGGAGTAAACACATCGGCCTCGATCAGAAGTTTTTCCTTGCGCAAATATGCCATGATGATGCCATCGTGATGGGCGTTGCCGACGATCTGATAGAGCTCCACCGAGCGCGTGCCGTCGGTCAATACCATGTTGTCGCCCATGGTTTGAAACACCGGCTTTTTCTTTGACTTGGCCAAGCGATCCGGGTCGAGGTTCCAAGTATTACGGGCGGCGCGTTCGAAATACGGCCGGTTAACTTCGTGGGTAACGATCGTGACGCCCTCGGCCGCGTAGGTACGGATTCCGGCAGCGTGATCGAAGTGATGGTGCGTGTTGACCAGATACTTGATCGGCTTGTTCGGCACCAGTTTCTTTACTTCTGCCATGACCGCCAGTTGGAGCGACGATCTCCCAGTGGGGCGCTTCGACGACGATCAAGATAATCTTTCATCTCGATCAGAACGCTGTAATGGGAGACGCCCGTGATATACCAAACCCCATCCGCCGCCTTCTCCGATTTCACCGGCATCGGGTCGTCACGAACATGGGCGGGAACTTGGATATCTACCGGCGGATTGGCTCTGACGGCGGTAACCGTCAAATCCAAGGTCGGCTTGCCATCTTGATACTGAATGATCTTGGTCGGAAACTTAACCCCGGCAAAGTCGCGATAGGGGCCGTAATGGGTCACGACCTTGATATCGCCGACGACCGGATGGCCGTAAGATGATTCGACCCACTCGATGGCGTTCTGGTCGTTGGCGTAGGCAACCACCTTGTGTTTGCCCCGATCGGTAAATGAAATAATGGTCATCTGCCGCCCTTCGATCGTTTTCTTCGTGGCGCTCGCATTATTGGCAAACGCCGCGCGAAGTAGGCCGTGGGGCGAGATCACAATCTGATGGGCACCGGTCACTGGCCTCAAAAAGCCTCGGCTCCGTATTCTTTGCCGACCACGTTCCAGGCAGCTCGCCGCTGACGACGTAAACTGGTGTTTGCTCAGGTCCGACCGTGGCGTCTCGCCCGCCATGCGCACTGACGTCATCGCGCATCGTCCCAGCCGTGAAATCGTAGACCCGGGTCAAGGTTTTCACGAAGAACCTCGGCCAAGGCGCGGCTGGACTCGTGCTCTCGCCAGGAATACATCGTGCCGTTGGCGGTAAACTGAAAGGTCTTGGTCGTCGACACGTCGAGAGCATCGGCGATGCGCTGAAGTTCAGTGTCCTGCGCCTCGGCGCGAAATCCCAAGAGCGCGAACAGCACGAGCGCAGCTAGGAGCTTGGTAAGCATAAACAGCCTCCTGATTTGTCGATGGAATCCTGGATCGACAACTTCATATGTCAGCCACAGGAAAGTTACAAGACAAAAAAAGACGCGAGACGCGGCCCATGCCGCGCTCGCGCCTTTGCCCATTTACAAGGTGACTACTTCGCCGGCGTCTTTTCCGTCGGGGCCTTTTCTGGCGGTGTCTTTGCCGCCGGTGCTTTTTCTGCGGGTGCTTTTTCCGGCGGTGGTTTTTTCGCCTCCGCCGGATCTTTGCCGATCGCTTTCATCAACTCGACGTACTGAACTACCGAACCATGGAGCGGTAAAATGCGCTCGACTTCGATGTTCAAGCGGCGCACGTTGGCTTCCAAGTTAACGGAGAACGGATCGGGTGTTTTGGGCACACTGCCGGGAGTGAAAGCGTCCGCTTCGATCAGCAGTTTCTCTTTGCGGAGGTACGCCATGACGATGCCATCATGGTGGGCGTTACCGACCATTTGATAAAGCTCGACGGAACGCGTTCCATCGGTCAGCACCATATTGTCGCCCATGGCCTGGAAAACCGGCTTCTTTTTCGACTTCGCCAAACGATCGGGATTCAAGCTCCAGCTATTATTGGCAGCCCGTTCAAAAAGTGGCCGGTTAGCTTCGTGGGTCACGATGGTCACTCCGTCCGCAGCGTAGGCACGCACGCCGCCGGAGTGGTCGAAGTGATGATGGGAGTTGACCAAATACTTGATCGGCTTATTGGGCACCAGCTTCTTCACCTCGTCGATCACCGCCATCGAGCGGACATCACTGGACGGTGCTTCCACGACGATCAAATAGTCTTTCATCTCGATCAACACGGAATTATGCGAGTCGCCGCCGATAAACCAAACGCCGTCAGCGGTTTTTTCGGACTTGACCGCCGTCGGCGTGCTGCGCACATTGGCCGGCACTTCGACATTGAAAGTCGGATTGGCGCGCACCGCCGTGACGACAACGTCCAAAGCCGGCAAGCCGTCCTGGTATTGCACGATTCGGGTGGGAAATTTGACTCCGGCAAAGTCGCGGTACGGGCCGTAGTTGGTCACGACTTTCATGTCGCCCACCACCGGATGGCCGTAGCTCGACTCGATGCGCTCGATGGCATTCTGATCGTTGGCATAGGCGACGATCTTGCGCTTGCCCTGATCGGTAAACGAGACCACCGTCATCTCCCGCCCGTCGATCTTTTTCTTGGTTACGGCAGCATTGCTGGCAAACGCAGCCCGGACCACTCCGTGCGGCGAAGTCGCCAGGTCATGCGCCCGGGCGCTGGCCTCGTGGGGCCGGGCCGGCGTGTTTTTGCCGGCCTCATTCCAGGCGAGATCGCCGGCCGACCAAAGTTATGCTTTGCTGATCGCCCTCGAGCGGCTGACCGCCGCCTCCGCTCGGAGGGTTCTCCCCCTGCGTGCGGACCATTTGTTGGCGCATGGCTCCAGCGGTGAAGTCGTACATGCGCGTCAAACTTTTTACGTAATATCTCGGATATGCCGCCATCGGGCTGGTCGATTGCCCGACCTGCCACATCTTGCCGTTAGCGGTGAACTGAAACGTTTTCGTCGTCGATACGTCTAACGCGTCGGCGATCTGCTGGAGCGCCGTGTCCGCCGCCTCGGCTCTAAAACCACAAAGAAGCACCAACGCGAGCGCAGTAACAAACCTGTTTAACATACCATCGCCTCCCTAATCTTAAGTTTATTAGGCAACCAATTCGCTATTCGGCGGCGACATTATCCGATGAGCTTGGCCAGTGTCAATGTCTTTGCCGGCCTTTCATGCTCGACGTCTAATCCTTGAAGCGACCGATCCATACGCGCGAAAGCTTGAAGAAACTTCTTCACATGTTGACCGGTGTTGTCGTCAGTGAGCTTGCCGCTGGCATCGAATAGCGGCGCCGCGGAAGGAATTTTGATCTCCGGCTGGGACATGACATGGGTGTCGGTGAAGACAAACGATTGGCGCAGCGCATGCTGGCAACGAATCGTCCCGCCCAGCCCAGGAGAGCAGCCCATCAGCGCCGCCGGCTTGCGGTTGAGCACGCACTTGCCGCTCGGCCGGGACGCCCAGTCGATGGCGTTTTTTAATACCCCGGGCACACCGTAATTATATTCCGGCGAAACGATCAGCAGCGCGTCGGCAGCGGCGATAAACGCTTTCATAGCCGCCACCGGTTCCGGGTCGCCTTTGACGAATACATCGTCGTTGTACGGCGGGATATCACCCAGCCGGGTAAAAATCTGGACCTCCATCCCCGCCGGCGCCAGCTCCGCGGCCGCTCGCAGCAATCCTTTGTTTAGCGAAGCCTCGCGCAAACTCCCACAAATTCCGGCAATCCGTAGAGCCATCCGACCTCCAGGCAAAAGTTAATCGAGAACCATATAGGTTACAAACGACGGTAAGGTCAAGTAGGGGGGATATCCGTTCAAAAGTTCCAGGGTTCAAGGTTCAAGGTCGGAATTCAAGGTCACCGCGCCCGCCGGTCCGATTGAACCCTTGAACTTTGAACAACGTCGAAACCTAAACGATTGGACATTGGAACGATTGGAACGAGTTCAGGACTTTTGACTAATTGAGATAGCCACTGCCGCCGCCCTCGGCCTCTGCCACCGCTAAGTTGTGGCGCACGGCATCGAGATGTGGATGGATTTCCAACGCCCGGCGAAAGCATGTCGCCGCCTCGCGAAACTCACTCACCGTCAGATGACAAAGGCCTTGCCCCGCCGCCGCGCCGAAGTGATTGGGATTGCGCGCCAAGGTTTGCTGACAGTCGGCGATCGAGCCTTTGAAATTTTTGCGCATATAGCGCACCGTCGCGCGCTTGTTCCAACCCTCGGCGAATGCCGGCAGTCTCTCGATCACGCTGCCGAACAACTCTTCCGCTTCTTCGAGCCGGCGGTTCTGCATGGCCTCGACGCCGGCGCGAAACAGCCGATCGCACTCAGCATCCGCCGAGCGGCACCAAAAGCCCCAAAGCATCGCCTCCGCCGTCGCCGCCAACTCGGCGTCGTCGCCTTTCAAAGCGACCAGCGCTTCTTGTTCGTCGGTCGGGTAGGACATGGGTTCAAGGCTCGATTTCTGGCGAGGAAGGCAGCAAACCGCGACTCCGCTTCGAACCTTGAAGCGAAATATTTTTGATCATCCATTGCGCCGCCTCCTCGACCGCATCGCTCAAGGCTTGTTCATCCGACTTGCGCGCGCTCTTGAGCATATGGAACGAATGATCGCCGCCCTGGACGACATGGAGCTCGGCTCCGAGTTGCTTGCACAGCGGCTTGAGCAGTTTCAAATCGGCCAAGCCGTCCCGCGAGCCCTGCAAAAACAGCATGGGAATATCGATGTTGGACAAATGCACGCCACGATCGGCGCCGGGCTTGCCCATGGCGTGGAGCGGAAAGCCGAAATAGATCAGCCCGCGCACTTCGGCCAACGGCTCATGGGACGCCGCCAACGAGGTCATGCGTCCGCCCATCGACTTGCCACCGGCAAATAGCGGCAACCCGTCGGATAATTTTAGCGCGGTCGCCACCGCCGCGCGCACCGTCTCCAACATCACCGCCTCGCTGTCCGGCCGCTTGATGCGCTTCTCCATGTAAGGGAACTGATAGCGGAAGGTTGCCACGCCGCGCGCAGCCAGCCCGGCTGCGCTGTCGTTCATGAACTTATGCCACATGCCCGCGCCGGCGCCATGGGCCAGCACCAATAGCGCTTTGGAATCCTCGGGCTTTTGCAACAGGCCGGTAACCACGCCGGCTTTAGCATTGATGATAAATTGTATTTCTTTGACGCCTGGATGACTCATGCTGCTTTCATAGCATAATCAAAACTTGAGCACACCCACTTGGTGCTTTTCTTGGTTCCAGGCGGCGAGCAAATACCAGACAATCATCAGCAGCACAACTGCACCGACGGCCCAGGGCCAGCTAAAAAGTTGCGGCAAAAACACCGGCGTGCCCAGCTGACCAATCCACTCCATGCGTGTGAGCAACAAACGCATCGCCGATGCAGTAAGGGCAAAAAAAACCACGGCAATCCAAAGCTTCACATGCCCCTCGCCGGCGCGCCAGATCGATCCCGCGCCGCAGCCGCCGGCAAGCACCATGCCGATGCCGAAGATGACACCGCCGGTCAGAGCGCCGAACCAAAATGACGGGAACACCCACTCTGACGCGTCTTTTAAATCCGTGACTTTTAAAATCGCGAAGCCGATCACACCCATGACCAGCGCCAATGCCGCGCCGCGCGCATGCTCGCTTGCGCCGCTCATGAACGGCTCGCGAAAGGCGTTCACCAGACAAAAGCGCGAGCGCTGCAAGACGATGCCGAAAGCGCTGCCGAAGAATAAGAAAACTGCTAACCGGCCATGACCCATGAACTGATACGAATACCCCGCTACGAGCACGAGCATGAGCACCAATCCGCCAATCCCCGGTTGAAGCTTAAACGCCGTCGAGGTAACCGCCGGCCGCGGCGGCGCCTCGCAAGTTGCCATAAATGGCAATCTGCCGGACTCGATGACCTTGCCGTTCTCGCGGATCAGATAGCGCGTACCGATAAAGGCGCCGACAACTAGCCCCATCATCATCGCCAATCCGCTCGCCGACAGCGCCGCTAGCGCGCTGAAAAACCCGCCGATGTTGCAGCCAAACGACAACACCGCACCCGCGCCCATGAGCAGACCGCCGAGCGCGCCTTTGATTAATTCCCTGCCAGGCGCCGGGCGCATGGCGAACTCACGGCTGAGCAACGCCGCTGCTAGCGCGCCGAGCAGCAAACCGATGTTCAACACCGAGCCGGAGTACAGTAGCGGCGGCAGCAAGTCCGGCTGATCGATGACGCCAAGCCAGTGGAACATGGAGTCGCCCCAGCTGCGCAAACCATCCGACGCGGTCCATGGCTTGTCATAGGCGAAGAGAAAAACATTGAGGGCGGCAATTACCAGCGCCGAGGGCATCACCGGCCAGGGGCGGCCGAAGATTTGATTATATTGATCGCGCAATACCGCGGCGAGGCTGCCAGGTTTGCCCGTCATAATGGCGGCAGGGCGCGCGATTCGCCCACAATAACCGGGGATTGAATTCTCGACGCCGACAACCATGAACTAGGAAAAATGCACATCGCTCTGGCCCTGATAAACTTTACCCTCGGTATCCGAAAAACTCACCGTCAGCTTGCCCGGCTTGTCGACTTTCAACGGAAAGGTAAAACTCGGATTCTGACTGACAGCCTGGGTCAGCTCCGTGCGCATCACTTCCTTGCCGTTGTACGCCACGGTCATGGTATGAATAAATAGATAGTTCTTGGGAATAATCTTGTTCGCCTTATCGCGCTGGACGATCTCCATCGGATGGATCACCAGAGTGCGCACGCGAATCACGTCGCCCTGCTTGATCGACGACGGCAAGCGAATACTGACTCTGCCTACCTCAGCCATAACTTTTCTCAATCATTTTCCGAAAACGACTTGGACGTTTTGAACGTCTGGAACGATTGGAACGCCGCGCCGCGGCTCAGCCCTGCGGCGGCAGATCACAGCCGCTGATGGTTACCCGCACATGCTTGCTCACCGCATAAAGCGTATCATCGCTCATCTCCGCGACCACGCGCACATCGGTGGAGGTCGCCAAACGCACGCTGGTGGCGACCGACGCCCGCCCCGACTCCGGCGTAAATGAGAACTTCGCCAACATCGGCCGGCGGTTCTTGTCGGAAATAATATAAATACGCTTCACCTGCACCGCGCCGCTTACCGGCAAACTCGAGTCGATGGCGATCGCCACGCTACTGCCATCCTCGGCGATCTGCGGTAGTTCGACCTTAAGCTTGTCGTCACCGCTTTGGAATACGCGATTACCGAATAGCCGCTTCAAAGTCGCATCGACCAGCTCGTCCGGCTGCGGCATGCCCAACGCGGCAACCTGAGCCTTTATCGTGCTTGGGATCAAAAGTTCTTTGAGCAAACCAGCGCCGCCAAGCACGGTGACCAACACCCGTAGAAACCTTCTGCGACTCAGCACCGAAGAGTAAGCTACTGACTCGAATCGGCTCATTATTGATCCGCGCATCGACTGTAATTTAGTAAATATGACTAAACCAATCAACTAGGTTTGATTTTACTTGACTTAGCCTGGGCGTTTGGTTATTCACGAAAACGACTCAACCAAACCGATCAAACTTTTGTGGAGATATCCATGTCTAGATTCACGCGTAGAAGATTTCTCCAGGTTAGCGGCATGGGCGTCGCCGCGCTCAGCGCGGCGCGAGTGCCGGTGTTCGGCCAGGCGCGGCGCCGTGTCCTGGTCATCGGCGGCGGCTGGGGCGGCGCCACTGCGGCGAAGTATGTTCGTCTCACTGACCCGTCGATCGAAGTCACTGTGCTTGAACCTAACAAGGAATTCATTTCCTGTCCCTTCAGCAACCTCGTCGTGGCCGGCGTCGAATCGCTGAAGAGCCTGACCCTGAACTATAACGGCCTGAGAAAACATGGCGTGAAAATTCGCCATGAGGCTGCCGCCGCCATCGAGCCGGACAAGAAGCGCGTGCGCGTCGGCAGGGATTCACTCGAATACGACCGATTGATAGTTTCGCCGGGCGTCGATTTTCAGTGGGAACTGATCGACGGCTTGGCGCAGGCCAAAGACAAAGTACTCCACGCCTGGAAAGCCGGACCGCAGACCGTGCAGTTGGCCCAGCAGCTACAGTCCATGGCCGATGGCGGCGTTGTCGTCATGACCGTGCCGCCGGTCGCCTATCGATGCCCGCCCGGCCCCTACGAACGGGCATCGATGATCGCTTGGTTGCTGAAAACCAAGAAACCCAAATCGAAATTGATCGTCCTCGACGCCAACAAAGACATCGTCTCAAAGACCGGGCTGTTCAAAGCGATATTCAAGGAATATGACGCCAACATCGAATACCGCCCAGCGCAAAAGGCCGAGAAGATCGATGTCGGCGCCAGAGAGATCACCACGGATACGGGCGACAAAGTGAAGTACGACGTGGTCAATGTCATTCCGCCGCAGCGCGCCGGCGCCATCGCCGTCGACGCCGATCTGGTCAGCGGCGACAAGCGCTGGTGCGAAGTCGATCATGTGAGTTATGAATCGCTGAAGCAGAAAAACATTCATGTCGTCGGCGACGCGACGATCGGCTTGCCCGTGCCCAAATCGGGCAACGTCGCCAACGCCATGGGAAAAATTTGCGCCGTCGCCGTTGCCAATTTGTTAAACGGCAAAGAGGCGCCGCAGATCGCTCCGGGCAACACCTGCTACAGTTGGGTCAGCGACAAGGAAGCGATCGCGGTGGTCAACGCGTATAAGATCGAAAACGGCAAGGTCGTTCAGATCGAGCAAAAACTCACACCGGGCAAGAGCGTCGGCACGGCGCAAAACTCGCTTTCCTGGCGCGCCAGCATCTGGAACGACATGTTAGGATGATCGAGGACACTTTCATGCGTAGATTACGATTCATGGCAGCGAGCTTATTAGGTTTATTGATGCTCACGGCGGCGGCGAGCGCCGGCCCCCTCGATTCTCCCGGCGCGCAGAAATCCCTCGTGTGCAGCGCCTGTCACGGCTTTGCCGGCAATACGCCAGGACAATACATGCCCGTGCTCGCCGGCATGAACGCCAATTATTTCAAGAAAGCCATCAAGGATTACGCCGAGGGCAAACGCCCGTCGCCGGAGATGGAACCTTACGCGAAGTATATTTTACAGTTCGGTTTGGATGAGATCGCAGATTATTTCGCCAGCCAAAAAAAGCCGGCGCCGGCCAACCTAAAGGTCGCGGCCAAGGCACCCAGCCGTGGCTCCACCCTCGCCGCCCAGTGCATCGCCTGCCACGGTGCCAAAGGCGACGGTGACAACGAACGCGTCGTCCCGGCCCTGCGCGGACAACCCAGGGGTTTTCTGCAGACTCAGATGGCGCTGTTCGCCGGCGATAAGCGCAAATTGGAAATCGCTGAAATGGAAGAAGCGAAAAAGCGCAGCTTCAACGGACTCACCGAAGCCGACCTCACCGACCTGGCGACGTATTACGCGACGCTAAGATAATCCCGAACACAGGGAGAACCCACCGGCCTGTGCGACGATGAGACCCCGTCGCAACGGTCCTTGCCCAGTAAAGGTGGAAAATTATTTCGCCGCAAGCGGATTTCGCCAGTGGCGACACCGGCTCCAAGCGGATCAGCTGATTTTTTTCGTTCGCTGAGCACCTTCGTCGATTTCTATATTGCTACACCCGGCAGCCTCGATCATCCGACCTCCATCGGGGCCTTTGAATGCAAAATATCGCCGGCTGCGGCTGGCAGCATCACGGCGAAGTTTGTATAAGAAACGTCGGAACTCGTTCAGCTTCATGACTCCGGCAAACTCCGACACCCTCTGGACCCGCGCTTTCGTACTGCTTTGCATCGTCCAGTTCTTAGGCTACGCGCAGCACTTCGTGCTGCAACCGACCTTGCCAATCTACGTGACTCACCTCGGTGCCACCCCATTCGTCGTTGGCTTGGTGATGGCTTCCTTCGCCGCCACCAGCATGATCTTGCGGCCGCTGGTGGGCTATTGGTCCGACCGCTGGAGCGAAGCCGGTGTGATGATCTCCGGCCTGCTAATCCAAGGCGCCAGCGTGTTGCTTTGCTACCTGCCGTTTGTCACCACCACCATGATCGCCAACAGCTGCCGCGGCGTCGGCTGGGCCAGCGTCAATTCCGGCGGCTACGCGCTGCTCGCCCAGAGCGCTCCCGCCGCCCGCCGCGGTGAAGCGTCGGGTTACTACAGCGGCGCCCAGGGCAGCGCGACGATTCTTTTGCCAGCCTTGGCGCTCTGGTTGATCGATGCGCCCTTCGGCGGCTTTCACGTCGTCTTCGCGGTTTCCATGAGTATCGCCGTCACCGGCGCCGCTCTCGGACTGCTCCTGCGCGATCGCGCCGTAAGCAGCGCGCGGCAACAGCGCAACGCCCTCGCCGGTCCCTGGTGGCGTGAGATCATTAGAATTCCCGACAAAGATATTTTGCTCGCCGCCGGCTTGCTGTTCGCATTGCATGTTTCGCTGCCCGCCGTCGCCGGCTTTCTGGTTCTCTACGCGCGCCAGTTGGGCATCGAGCATTTCGGCTGGTACTACGTTGCCAGCGGCGCGACGAGTCTAATTGCCCGCCCGCTGCTCGGCCAGCTCTCCGACAAGATTGGCCGTGGCGCCGCTATCGGCGCCGGTTTCATTCTTGAAGCCGCGGCATTCTGCGTCGTCGTAAACGCCACCACGCTGGGCGGCATGATCGTCTCGGGAATGCTTTACATGACCGGCTCGTCAATGGGCACGGCGGCGACGTTGGCGCTCGCCCTGCAGCACGCCAACCCGGAACGGCGCGGCCAAGTGATCGCGACTTATTCGATGGCCTATCCGCTCAGCGCCGGCGTCGGCTCATTGCTCGCCGGCAGCGCCATCCAAATGGCCGGATACAGCTGGATGTTTATTTTCATCGCCCTGCTCAATATCCCCGGCCTGTGGATCACCTGGAAAAACCGCGCGAGCTTGCAATGACAATGATGAAGAAACGTTTTCACCACGAACGGCACCGAGTTCACGAAGGCAAGCGATATCCTATCAACGCCTATACGCACTTTCCCGGACTTCGTGTCCTTCGTTGTGAACGATGCTAATCCATGCCCACGCCACGATCACATACACTCTGGACGCGCACGTTTCTCTTGCTTTGCACCGCGCAGTTCTTCGGCTCGTCGCAGCATGCGCTGCTGCAGCCGACCTTTCCGCTCTACATTACGTCCCTCGGCGGCACGCCGTTTCAAGTCGGCCTCGTGCTGGCATGCTTTGCAGTGACCAGTGTGGTGTTCCGTCCGCTGATCGGCGGATGGGCGGATCAATGGTCGGAGGCCGGCGTCTCGTGTTGCGGCTTGTCGTTGTTATCCGCTGCCATGTTGCTCTGCTTTATTCCCTTCGCAGAGGCGATCATGTTCGCCAATGCGCTGCGCGGGCTCGGTTGGGCGGCGATGAGCGCGGCGGGATACTCTTTGCTCGCTCTCAGCGCGCCGCCGCAACGGCGCGGCGAAGCGTCCGGTTATTACAGCGGCGTCCAAGCGAGCGGGACGATTTTATTTCCGGCGGTGGCCCTCTGGCTGATTGACGCGCCGTTTGGCGGCTTTCATGTGGTTTTCACGGCAGCGCTTGTGCTTGCCGCCTTGGGCGCCGGCACCAGCGGGATTCTATTCCGGCGCCTGCCGAAGAAATCTCACGATCGCCACGGCGCGGAACTCGGGCCTTGGTGGCGGGAGATTCTCAATGTCCTCGATCGTGAGATTATTCTCGCCTCGGTCTTGTCGTTTCTATCCCATGTGACATTCCCGGCGCTGGCGAGCTTTCTGGTGCTCTATGCGCGTGAAATCGGCATCGAAAACCTGGGTTGGTTCTTCGTCGTCAGCGGCGCCACCAGCTTACTGTGCCGGCCGCTGCTCGGCAAAGTTTCCGATCGTATCGGCCGCGGACGCGCGCTGCTCGCGTGCTTCGCTTTGGAGAGCGTCGCCCTAGCGGCACTCGCTTTCTCATCCAGTCTTTTTGCCTTGATGGTTTCGGGCATGCTCTACATGGTCGGCTTGGCGATGTCGAGTTCAACCACATTGGCGATAGCCATGGAACAAACCAAGCCGGAACGCCGCGGCAGGGCGATGGCAACGTTTTCCGTTGCGCTTCCCTTGAGCAACGGCATCGGCGCGCTGATCTGCGGCAGCATCGTTCAAGGGTTGGGCTTTTTCTGGATGTATCTCGCCGGCGCGGCCTTCGCCGCGGTCGGCTTGATCATCACCATCGTCAACCGGGCGCAACTGAAATGATCTAAGGCTAGTCGGGATTGAGAATGCGGTGCCGCCGGCGTTATCACGAGACCTGCCAGTTGCATCGCCCGCCGCAAGCGCGTCGATACTCACCCTCGTAACCGCCGTTGAAATAAGTTATGAAAATCAAAACACTTGCGCGCTGCACGTTGAGTTATCGCAAACACTTTCGCTATTACTTTCTTAGAGGTTGGCCGCCGGCGTTTGCCTCCTGGAGCTGCCGTGGCCCGCGGCATTCCTAGCGGCAGAGCCGCCAACGAAAAAAGAAGTAGTTTAACCCAATGAGAATACTATTGCGTTAACCACTTCATTGTCCGGTCGAAAGATCGCCGGGGCGCGGCAGACGCGGCAAGTTTACTTTCCAGGCTTTCTCGATCATCCAGCTTGAAAAGTTCATGGATTGGCCGTCAGGATAACTCAGAAATCCGATGAGTAGAAAATTCTGGCCGCTTGTCTTTGCGCTCTACTCTTGACCGCAAGCGTTCCGGTCCAGGCACAGCAGCCAAAGAGGATCCCGCGAGTGGGGTATCTCGCGGCCGTTTCTGCTTCCGCTGACGCGCCTCGGCTGGAGGCGTTTCGCCAAGGGCTGCGTGACTTTGGCTATATTGAGGGCAAGAACATTTTTGTTGACTACCGACATCAAAGCCGCAGCTTCGAGCGCCTTCCCGACCTCGCCGCCGAGTTGATCGCTCTGAAAATCGACGTGCTCGTCGCAGTCACGACGAATGCGGCTCTCGCTGCCAAGAAGGCTACCACGACCGTCCCATCGTTTTTATGGGAGTGACCGATCCGATTACCGCTGGGTTGGTCGAGAGTCTGGCGCGACCCGGCGGAAACAGTACTGGGGTTACCAACATGGCGGCGATTTTGACCGGTAAACGACTGGAGTTATTGAAAGAGGCCATTCCCAAGGTGCGTCGTGTTGCCGTCCTGTGGGACCCTCAGGCCCCGGGCTCGACACCACAATGGAACGAAAGCCAGGAGCCGGCCCGGGCGCAGGGCCTGCAACTTCATTCAATGCAGGTAAGCAGCGCCGACAAATACGAGGCCGCTTTCAAAGAAGCCGTCAAGGCACGCAGCACCGCTGTCTGGATCACACTGAACCCTTTGGCCAATTCTAACCAAAAATTGCTCGCGGCGCTGGCCGTCAGTCATCGCTTGCCATCGATATGTGCGCGCGCAGATTACGCGGAAAATGGTTGTCTAATCGCCTATGGACCCGGTTACACTACCGAGGGTAAAGACGGAGCGCGCTACGTCGACAAGATCTTGAAGGGCGTGAAGCCTTCACGAGATTCCAGTGGAGCAGCCGATGAAATTCGAGCTCCTGGTTAATTTGAAGACCGCCAAGCAGATCGGCGTCACGGTTCCGCCCTTGGTGCTTTATCGGGCCGATAAGCTGCTGAAGTAACAAAGCGATCGGATATTGCTCACCGCCTGATTTTGCCCATCAGCCGGGCGCAGACGCGAGCGGCTGAAGAGCGTCGCAGATCGGTTAGCAGCCTCGCTTCCGTAGTTTTTCCATCAACTCGATTCCAATCTCGGTTCGTGTTAGCGTGGGCGCGCTTTGCCGCCCACGTGTCGTCTTGCATTCGACAGGCCCGCGCAAAGAATTTCGCGACAATCATTTGATGGCACACCAGCGGCTCGATACCATCTGGACGCGCACGTTTATTCTTTTATGTGCCGCTCAGTTGCTTAGCTACGCGCAGCATTTCATGCTCGCGCCGGTGCTACCGCTTTTCCTCACCCAACTGGGAGCGCCGCCGGTCGTCGTCGGCATCGTGCTCGCCTGCTTCGCCGTCACCAGCGTCATCGTCCGTCCGCTGGTCGGTCACTGGGCCGACCGCTGGAGCGAAGCCGGCGTAATGATCGCCGGCTCGCTGTTTCAAGCGGCGGCCATTTTTCTCTGCTTCATGCCGTTTATCTCCGCCACGGCATTGGCCAACGGCCTGCGCGGCATCGGCTGGGCCGGATTGAACACCGGCGGCTACTCGCTCCTGGCGCTGATCTCGCCGGAGAAAAAACGCGGCGCCGCCTCGGGTCTCTACAGCGGCGTGCAAAGCTCGGCGCAAATCTTTTTTCCGCCCATCGCCCTCTGGCTGCTCTACGCCTCCTTCGGCGGCTACCGCCTGGTATTCGTCATCACCGCGATCTTTTCCGTCGCCGGAGCAATCGCCGGCTGGGCGATGGCGTCGTCGGTGCCGCATCCGGCGAAGGCGAATCGCACCGACGAAGCAACCGATTGGTGGCGCGAAATATTTCATTTCGTCGAACCGGAGATTTTACTGCCGTCGCTGCTTTTGCTCTGGCTCAACCTGGCGCTGCCGGCGATCACCAACTTCAGCATTCTCTACGCCAAAGAACTCGGCATCGGCAATTTCGCGCCCTACTTCGTTGTCATCGGCGCCACCAGCATGCTCGGCCGGCCGCTGCTCGGACGCCTGTCCGATCGCATTGGCCGCGCTCGTTCCATCGCCGCCGGATTCGCGCTGCAGACGGTTGCTCTGGTGCTCATTACCGCCATGACGAATTTACTGGGTATGATTGTCTGCGGGGCGATTTACATGCTCGGCAACGCCATCGGCAGCTCGACCACGCTGGCGCTGGCCGTCGAACGCGCCGATCCCCAACGCCGGGGTAAACAGATGGCGACTTTCTCCGTCGCTTATCCGTTAAGCTATGGCGTCGGCTCGCTGATCACCGGCAGCGCCATCGACATCGCCGGCTACATCGGCATGTTCTTACTGCTGGCAATCACGCAAGCAGGCGGACTGTTATTTATCGTCGGGCGACGCGCCAAACTGTAAATACACGGGACTGCGAAAATTCTCTGCGCCGTTACTCCGGCACTCCAGTATTGCAATCGTCCGGCCGCATGAGTTTTTGCAGGCGCCATGCTAGACCACAACGATGTCCGTTGCATCGTCGAACCGATCCCTCTGGACGCGAGGGTTTGTGCTGCTCTGCGTGGCGGAATTTCTTTGCTATGCGCAGCACTTCGTTTTGCAGCCGGCGCTGCCCCTTTATATCACCCACCTGGGTGGCTCGCCGTTCATCGTCGGTCTGGTTATCGCCGCTTTCGGCATTACCAGCGTCATCTCGCGACCGATCATCGGCTATTGGGTCGATCGCTGGAGCGCTCCCGGGATGATGGTTCTCGGCATGATCGGCCAGGGGCTGAGCATTTTGTTTTGCTTGCTCCCGATCAACGCCGCCGTGATCGTTTCCAACGCGCTGCGCGGTATTGGCTGGTCGAGCATGGCGGCATCGGGTTACACGCTGCTGGCAACGTCCGCGCCGCCGCAACGTCGCGGTGAAGCATCCGGCTATTTCGGCGGCGTCCAGTCCAGCGCGACGATTATTTTTCCCGCCATAGCGCTTTGGGTCATCGACTCACCGCTGGGCGGTTTCCGCGCGGTATTTCTGTTGGCCATGACTTTCGTTTTCGCCGGCGCAATCGCCGCATGGGCTCTGGCGCGTATCGCACCGCGGCACAGCCAGGAAAGTAAAATGGACGCCGGGGAACCTTGGTGGCGCGAGATTATCAATGTCGTCGACCGCCACATTCTCACCGCGGCGTTGCTGATTTTTACTTTGAACATGTCGCTGCCCTGCTTCTCCAGCTTCATTGTGCTTTACGCCCGCGATCTCGGCGTCGGTAACTTCGGTTGGTATTACGTTGCCGTCGGCGTGACCAGTGCGTTGGGGCGCCCGCTGCTCGGCCGTTTTTCCGACAAGTTCGGCGCCGGCCGGTCATTGCTGATCGCTTTCAGTCTAGAGACTGTCGCCTTGCTGATCATGCCGCTCGCCGGCAGCCTCCCGGGCTTGATCTTGGGCGGTGCTCTTTGGTACACGGGCGCCGCCATCGGCGGCGCGCGGATCATGGCACTGGCAATGGAATCTGCGCCGGCACAGCGCCGCGGCCGGGCGATGGCGAGCTATTCCACCGCTTTACCCCTCAGCAACGGTATTGGGGCGTTGATCAACGGCATAGTCGTCGACCTGGCCGGCTTCCGTTGGATGTTCACCATCGCCGGCATCCTCTGCGCCGCCGGATTCGTTGTGATTTGGAAACAATGGGCGAAATTGCGCTAGGGCGAATTACTTTCCGCCGCGGCAATCCACCACAATAGTCATCACTGTAGGAGCGACAGAAACCTATGATCATGAAGGCACACGAGGGAAACCGATGTGTGAATTAAGTACCCGACACTTCGCGTCGTCGCGGTGAACATTTCAGCCGGACTGCCTTCAAAACAACCATGACCATTGCCAACCACGCATCTCTTTGGACCTCCACGTTTGCCCTGCTCTGCGTAGTCCAGTCGTTGGGTTACGCGCAGCAGGCCATGCTCAACCCGACTATCCCGCTCTACATCACTCAGTTGGGCGGTTCGCCCTTCGTGGTCGGATTGACGATCTCCTCGTTTGCCGCAACCAGCGTGATAGCCCGGCCCTTTATCGGATACTGGTCCGACCGCTGGAGCGAGTGCGGCGTGTTGGGGTTCGGCCTGCTCGTGTTGGCGGCGAGCATGCTGCTGTGCTTTTTTCCCTTCGTAAGCATGGTTCTGCTCGCCAACGCCCTGCGCGGCATCGGCTGGGCCGGAGTCAACGCCGGCGGTTACGCTCTCTTGGCGCGCATCGCGCCGGAATCCCGCCGCGGCGAGGCGTCGGGATATTACAGCGGCGCGCAATCGACGCCGACGGTACTCTTTCCCGCCGTCGCACTGTGGCTGTTGCATGCGCCTTTTGGCGGTTACAATTTGGTATTTACCATCATGATCGCTTTGGGTCTCGCCGGAGCCGGCGTTTGCTTGTTCATGTCCCGGCAGGTCCCGGCGGTTGAGCGTCGGGCCGAATCATCATCAGGGTCGCTCCCTTGGTGGCGGCAAATCTTCAGCGTGGCGGAACAGGGCGTGTTGCTGCCCGCGGCTTTGATGTTCTGCAATCAGTTGAGTTTTCCGGCGATCACCAGTTTCATCGTGCTTTACGCCCGCGAGATCGGCATCGGCGCCATCGGTTCCTATTTCGTCGTCAGCGGCATCACCAGCGTGCTCGCCCGCCCATTGCTCGGTCGTGTTTGCGATCGCATCGGCATCGGCTATTCGCTGGTCGCGACTTTCACGCTGCAGGCCCTTGCCCTGCTGTTATTGGCCGCCGCGTCAAATCTCGCGACGATTTTGTCCGCGGGAGTGCTCGCCATGCTGAGCATGGCGATCGGCGGTTCGGCGACCCTGATCATTGCCATGAATCGCGCCACGCCGGAGCGGCGCGGCCGCTTCATGGCGTCATTTTCGATCGCCTACCCGCTCGGCTACGGTGTCGGTGCGGTTATCACCGGCACTGCCGTCGAGATGATCGGATATTCTTGGACTTATCTTTTTCTCGCTGCGCTTGGCCTATCCGGACTTGTGTTGACCCTAACCAACTGGTCGGATCTTCGCTAGCAATGAATTTAATTCACAACTCATTCCGCTCGCCGGCGAACCATGGGAAGATAGCGCAAGCCGGATTGCCAGCTTTAATGCCCGGCCTATGGTAGGAGATCAATGATCTATCCGGCGACAAATAACGCCGACGGCGCAGCCGTCGCCGCTCACTACGACGAGCTTGATCGGTTTTACCGAGCGGTGTGGGGAACCAATCTGCATCATGGTTATTGGCAGCACGGCGACGAGAGTACCGAAGACGCAATACTAAACCTGACCAGGCTCGTCGCGACACTGGCACAGATCACAACCGGCAGCCGAGTTTGCGACTTCGGCTGCGGCTACGGCACCCCCGCGCGGTTTTTCGCGCAAGAATACGGCGCCGATGTTACCGGCATGACGATTTCGCGCCGCCAGCATGATCTTGCGCGCGACATAGCCGGAAATAACGTCAGCTTCTTGTTGTGCGACGGCCTGGCCAATAATTTACCTGAGGAGTCTTTCGATGCGCTGGTTGCAATCGAAAGCACCGAACACATAGGCGACAAGCCGGGCTTTTTTCACGAAGCTCATCGGTTGCTGCGCCCCCAAGGTCGCGTAGTCGTCGCCGCCTGGCTTGCGCGCGAGCAAGCTACACCTCTCGAAGCTAGATTTTTACTCGAACCGATCTGCGTAGAAGGGCGCCTGCCCAACATGGCCGCGCCGTCGGAATATCTAACCATGCTCAAGACGGCCGGATTTCGTGAGCCTGTTTTCTCGGATCTGAGCCGCAAAGTCAGCAAGACCTGGAGCATATGCGCTTATCGCTTGATAAAAACCATTGCCTCCAATGCCGAACTCCGCCACGAGTTGTTCCGACCCGACTGGCCCAACCGTGTGTTTGCGAAAACTGTGTTTCGCATCTGGCTCGCGTACCACACCGGTAGCATGCGCTACGGGATTTTCTCCGCCACGAAATAACCACCGATAGAACCGCATTGCCGGCAGTGGTCGATCGATGGCTATTCTCCGCGCCATGGAGTAATAACATTTTCGTTTGCAATTTTGCGATTCGACAGGAAATGGCTGGCCATGAAATTCGGCATCTTCATTTTCGGCGACAATCATCCTGAGCTCGGCCGCTCCAATCAAAAATATTACGAAGAAGTATTGACCATGGCCGAGTGGGCCGAGGAGTTGGGCTTCGACTCGTTCTGGTTGGGCGAGCATCATCTTTACTGGTACGGCACCTGCGTTTCGCCGCCGATGATCATCGCCGCCCTCGGACAGCGCACCAAACGCATTCGCTTGGGCCCGGCCATCGCCGTGCCGTCATTTCACAACCCGCTCATCGTCGCCGAAGAGTACGCCCTGGCCGACAACCTGTGCAACGGCCGTTTGGAGTTCGCCCTCGGCAGCGGTTTCTCGCCGGTGGAGTTTCAACAGTTCGGCATGGGCGTGGAGGAAGCCAAAGAAAAGTTCTGGGAAGGCACCGAGATCATCTTCAAAGCCTGGCAAGGCGAGACATTTTCCTACCATGGCAAGCATTACAACTTCGATAACATCTCGCTTTACATGCAGCCGCTGCAAAAGCCGATGCCGCCGACCTGGCTCGCCGCCTCCAGCGACGAGACCCTGATCAAAGCCGGCGCGATGGGCCTGCCGATGATGGGCATCCCGTTCGCGCGCTCGCATGATCTCGCCGACGTAAAGGTGAAAAACGATCTCTACACCGGAGCGTTTGCCAAGGCGGGCCACAAGAACACGCCGGAGATCATGGTCGCCATGCATTTTTATCTGCACGACAACGAACAAGCCGCCGTCGACGGCGCACGGCCTTATTTCGAGCGCGCGATTTCGTTTCACCCGACCCACCGCCGCCCCGGTTCGAAGATTCCGCAATTCGACAACATCAAGCAACAACGCACTGGCGCTGTTCACGACGCCGGAAGATACCGTTGCCATCCTGCGCGAATACGAAAAGACCGGCGTCACCCATGTCATCGCCATGGTCAACTTCGGCGGCGTGCCGATGGGCGACGTGCGACGCACCCTGGAGCTAATGTCGAAGGAAGTCTTGCCGAAGTTTAAATAGATCGCTGCCGGTGTCCTCGTCCGCCTCGCCCCGGCAACTGCGGCAGCCTTGTCGAAAATCGTTGCCGTAACTGGTAAATCATTAGAGTCGCTTACAGTAGCGGCCGGGAAGAAACTATGCGGACTCGACAAACACTGCATCGGCGCAATCATCGGCTTGGCAATTATGCTGGCGCCGTCACCGTCGCTCCATGCCAACGAGCCCTCGCCCGTGGGCCTATGGAAAACCATCGACGATAGTTCGGGCCAGCCCAAGGGTTTGGTGCGCATTCGCGAAGCGAACGGCCGGTTTGAGGGCAAGATCGAACAGATCTTTCCCAAGCCGGGCGAAGATCCGGCACCCAAGTGCGATAAGTGCGATGGCGCGAGGAAAAACCAGCCGGTCCTCGGCATGACGATACTCTGGGGCCTAACCAAACAGGCCGCCGACTACCAAGGCGGCGAGATTCTCGACCCGGAGAACGGCAAAATTTACCGCGCCAAGATGACACTGCTCGACGGCGGCAAGAAGCTCGAAGTGCGCGGCTTCATCGGCGTGTCGCTATTTGGCCGCAGCCAAATCTGGCTGCGGGAAGAATAAACCATTGGCGCTTTTTTGGATTTACCTGTTAGAAAATTAGGACCCAGCCATGACCGAAGTTTATTTTCAAGACACCACCATCCGCGACGGCGCGCAAAGCCTGTGGGCATACAATATCCGCACCGGGATGATGGCGCCGATCTGCGCCCAACTCGACGAGGCCGGCTTCGAAGCCATCGAACTCGGCGGTCCCATCGAAATGCCCAAGTGCGTCAAAGAACTGCGCGAAGATCCCTGGGAGCGCTACCGTCTGATTATTCCCAAATTCAAACGCACGCCGTTGCGCTTGGTGCATGGCTCACGCAGCGGCTTTGCCATTTATCCGGACGCCTTGCATCAACTCTTCGATACCTGCATGGCCAACGTCGGCGTCAGCGAAGTGCGCATCTCGGATTCATGGAACGATGCCGCGGATTGGGCCTGGCGCGTCAAACAGGCCAAGCACGCCGGCTTGAAACCGATTATCAATTTGATCTACACCGTGTCGCCGCGCCACACCGACGAATATTACGCCGCGAAAATTCACGAAGCCAAAGCCCTCGACGTCTACCGGATCATATTCAAGGACCCCGGCGGGATCTTGACGCCGGAGCGCACCAGGACCGCGGTGCCGGCGATCCTCAAAGCCGCCGGCGATATGACGGTGGAGCTGCACACCCACTGCACCACCGGCCTCGGCACGCTGTGCTGCCTGGAGGCGATCAAAGCCGGCATGGTGCATATCAACACGGCGATTCCGCCGCTCGCCGATGGCTCGGGAAATCCTTCCCTGTTCAATGTCGCCATGAACGCGCGCGCTCTGGGTTATAAAACCATGATCGACGAAGCGCCGCTGCGCGAAGCTTCCAAGTTTCTCACCGCCTGCGCCAGACAAGACAATCTGCCCATCGGCAAAACGCCCGAATACGACTACGCGCAGTACGTCCATCAAATCCCCGGCGGCATGATTTCCAACCTGCGCCATCAATTGAGCCGCGTCGGCATGGACGACAAGATCGCTCAGACTTTAGAGGAAGCCGCCCAGGTGCGCGCCGATTTCGGTTATCCGATCATGGTCACGCCGCTGTCGCAGTTCGTCGGCAGCCAAGCCGCCATCAATGTAATTGTCGGCGAGCGTTACAAACAGGTCACCGATCAGACCATCGAATACGCCATGGGCATCTGGGGCAAGGAAGGCGCCGCAGTTCATGGACCAGAACGTCAAAGAAAAAATACTCAATCGCCCGCGCGCCAAAGAGATCGCCGGCCGCCCCCACCCCACCGACACCCTTGAGGAGCTGCGCAAAAAGTATGGCGGCAAGGACGACGAAGAACTCTTGTTGCGATTTTTTTCCAGCAAAGAGGACGTCGACCGCATGTATGCCGCCGGCCCGGCGCGGACCTATTCCAGCGGCAGTAATCCGCTGGTCAATCTCGTCGGCGAGTTGTCGAAACAAAAAGACCGCTCTAGCGTGTTCATTCAACGCCCCGGCTTAACCTTGCGCATGCAACGGCGCAGCGCAGCCTGATCTAGACAACTGCAACCCCTGGAACGACCGGAACCCAAGCCGACGTCTTGAACGATTTGAACGGAGCAAAGCGGTTGAACGGCTTGAACGCGTTTTGCAATTCGAGGTACTCATGGCACGCGTATCGTTAATCGGCGAAGCCGATCATCCCGAGCTCGCCGACAGTCTATCGCCAAAATCAAAGGCGCCCGCGGCGGGCGGCTGATCAACGTCTATCGCTTGATGCTGCATAGTCCGACGCTGGCCAATGCCTGGTTCGAATTCAATCAAGCCGTGCGCTACGGCACCGAGATCGACGGCCAGTGCCGCGAGATCGCGGTCATTCGCGTGGCGCTATTGAACAATGTCGAGTACGTCCAACGCGCCCATGGACCGGCCTACGCACTGAAAGAAGGCTTGACGCCCGAGCAGGTCACCGCCATTGCCGACTGGCAACCGTCGAAGCTATTCAACGACAAGCAGCGCGCCCTGCTTGCCTACACCGACGCCATGACGCGCGAAATCGAGGTACCGGACAGCCTGTTCGCCGAAGTGCGCCAACACTTCAACGAACGCCAAACCGTCGAACTGACCATGCTCATCGGTACCTACAACATGTTCACAAGAGTTTTACAGGCACTGAGAATCGACCCGGAACCCTGAGCATTCGTTCAAGGTTCAAAAGTTCAACGTTCAAGGCCAGAAACAGGAATTCAACGTTGAACTTTTGAACCGTTGAACTGTTGAACGAAATTTATGATTAAATTCGTCGTCGAAAACGACACCTTCCTGCGCTTGATTCAAGTCGTCCTCGATCCGTCGGCATCCGCAGAACGAATGGAAGCCTTCGCGCACTTTTGCTTGCACGATTTGCCGGATTTCCGCGGCTGGTGCGACAAAATCCGCGCCCAGGCGGAAAATCTTTTTCCCGCCGATGTTCGCCTGGTCGACAGCCAGGACGAGTTATTGACGCATTTGCCCAACGCCACGGTCGCCGTCGTTGAAGAGCTTTCTTTCGGAGCGCAAGAAGTTGCCGCGCGCGGGCAAGAACCTCCGATTCGTTCAGAAGTACGGCTTCACGACGCGCAACATCGACCAAGCCGCTTGTGACCGCGCCGGTGCAAAGGTGTTAACCATCCGCCGCCGGGCAAACATCTCGACCGCGGAACAAGGCTTGATGCTCATGCTCGCGCTGGCGCGCCAAGTGACGCAGAACGCCAATCTGATTAGCAACGAACAACTCAGCAATGCCGGCTACCAGCCGACGACCTACAATCGCCGGCACACGCCCAACGGCAACTGGGCGCGCATCCCCGGCATGGTTACGCTTTATCACGCGCCAACTCGGCATCGTCGGTCTCGGCGAGATCGGCAGGGAACTGGCTTTGCGCGCCATCGCCCTCGGCATGCGCATCGTCTATCATCAGCGCACGCGCTTGCCCGCAGCAGTCGAAGAGCAATATCAGGCGACGTACGTGAGCCTAGACGAACTGCTTGCCGGCTCGGACTTCATCAGCCTGCACTTGCCGCGCAGTCCGGCGACCGTCAACTTCATCGGTGCAGATGAGTTATCGGTCGTCAAGCCCGGCGCATTCCTAATCAACGTCTCGCAACCGAACTTGGTCGAACGCCACGCACTGCAACGCGCCCTGGAATCGCGCCGTCTCGCCGGATTCGGTCTCGACACGTTCTACGAAGAACCGGGCGACGCCAACGACCCGCTGATCCAATTCCCCAACGTCATCGTCACCCCCCACATGGGCGGGTCACCGCGCTGGAACTCGCTCGACGACATCGAGGAAGTGATCGTCAACCTCGGCCGCTTGCTCGCCTGAGAGTGTGTGAAAATCCATTCATGCTTCGAACCTTTGACATTGCTCAGGACAGCACGAACGGCAAATTTGTCAATGTTATCAATGCAATTTCCGTTCGCCCTGAGCTTAGTCGAAGGGCGAGTCAGATTGTTTTACACACTCTGAGTGAATTGCGAAGTTAGATTTTCTCGCTCGATTCGGGCGGCGCTTGCCGCTCAGCACGAACGATTTCAATCACCGCGAGCAGCGCCTGCCGCGGCGATACTTGCGGCTCATCTGAGAACTGCCCATCGGCGCCACAGCTCACGGTGAATTCAACATGGGAGTCGTCGTCGACCGCCACATGCCAGCGCAGCGAGTTTTCTCTGCCGGAGGCAATGGCGTGAGCGGTCAGCATATTGGGCATGATGAACTTGGCACCGCCGGCGGGTGGTTGTTCACCGTCGGCAATCCCTCGCAGGTAATTTTCCGCGCGCAACACTTTCGTCGGCGGACGCCCCGCCGGTTGCTCGGCGAGACATTTATAGGGCGGCAGCGCCGGCGGCTCGCCCGGCCCCATGTAAACAAAAATTATTCCGCCCGCTTCGACACAAGGATAAGACGGCTGGCCGACATCCCAGCGCCGTTCTTTCTCCGGCAGCCAGTCGCCGCGCAGCAGCACCTTGCCGCAGGTGTCGAATAGCCAGCCGTGATACATGCAGCGCAAACCGTCCGGCTCGACCCGGCCGTATATCATATCGACGCCCTGATGCGCGCAGTAGCGCCCGATCAAAGCCGGCTTGCCCGTGCCGTCGCGAAAGAGAATCAACTCCTCGCCGAACAGTTGCACCGGGAACGGCTTGTCCGCCGGCACATCCTCCGACAACGCCGCCGGCTGCCAATAACGCCGCATCAGCGCGCCGCAAGGCGTGCCCTTGCCGGTCTGTGTCAGTAAATTATTTTCTTCTTCAGTCATCATGAACCAAAAATCGATTCACCGCGGATTATCCAGCGCCGATGATAATCGATCGCATGGCGTAGTTCTTACCTTGGGCATCTGTCCGCCATCATAAACACGATCGCGCCGGGATGCCAATTGTCCACGCACGCACCGTGATTGACAGCAAAAACAGCCAGACCTATAGTCCGCGGCATCTTTAGGTGTCAGGAGTACCTCATGGATCGAATCGTTCCCATGATCCTATCTCTAATTATCTGCGCAACGCTGACAAGCGTCGCCACCGCTCAAGAGCGCATGCGCATCGCCTGGGCCGGCAGCACGCCGTCGAACACGCCGATCTGGGTCGCCGACCAGAAAGGGTTTTTCAAACGAAACGGCCTCAACGCCGAGGTCATCAGCATCAGCGCCAGCACGATCGTCATCCAAGCGCTGCTCACCGGCGAAGTCGATTTCATCGTCGCTCCGTCGGCGACGTTGGTTACTTCTAAACTCGCCGGCGCCGATACCGTGATGGTATCGACTAATCTGCCGCTGTTCATCGACCACATCGTTTCTCTGGGCAGCATTACGACCATCGAGCAGCTCAAGGGTAAATTCGGCGGGGTCAACCGCTTAGGCACGACCTCCGACATGACGCTCCGGCTCGCCCTGCGCCGCTTGGGAGTGGACCCGGAGAAGGAAACCAAAATCATCGCCACGGGAGAAAATCCCCAACGGCTCGCCGCCCTGGCCAACAACATCACCCAGTTCACGCTCTTGGGCGAACCGCTGGTGCGCGAAGCCGAAAGGCTCGGCTTTCGCGATCTATTCGACATCGGCACGTTGAAGATTCCCTACCACGTCAACGCCATCGTCACCCGGGAAAAGACCGTCAAAGAGCGCCGGCCGCTGGTGCAAAAAGTCGTGCGCGCCTTCACCGAAGCGCTGCACTACATTAAGACCAACAAAGAGGACACCAAAGCGCTGATCGGCAAAAATCTCAAAACCAAAGACCCCGAAGGACTCGAGCGCGCCTACAAAGCCTACAACGGCGCCTTTCCCGAAGTTCCTTATCCCCACGCCGAAGGGGTCAAAACCCTGCTCGACGATATCGCCCCGCGCGACAAAAAAGCCGCTGCCGCCGATCCGAAGAGTTTTGTCGATATGAGCTTGGTGCAGGAATTGGAAGCGTCGGGATTTATCAAGCAGCTGTATAAAAGATGACCAAGAAATTTTGCTCAATGCACCAACGTCAATCGAAAAACCATGCCTGAGATTTCTCGATTCTTTGGGATTGTCATCCGCATGTTCGTCGAGGCAGGCGGGCCGCATCACACGCCGCACTTTCACGCGTATTATCAGGACCTTGTTGCGATTTACGATATCACAAAGATCGAGCTATTGGCGGGCGCAATGCCGAGGCGGCAAGAACGGCTCGTTTTGGCTTGGGCCGAGCTTCACCAAGAGGAGTTACGGGCGAATTGGCAGACATTGCAACAGGGCCAAGCTGCGATTAAGATTGAGCCATTAAAGTAGAATATCATCCATGACCCACCAAATTCATCGCGTTGTATCGTTTCAGAAAATCCCGCCATTCACTTTACGCGTCCAATTCGATGACGGCACATCCCAAATCGTAGATTTTCAACCCGTTCTGAAGGGGGAAGTTTACGGACCATTGCGAGATACCGCGGTTTTCGACCAAGTCAGCATCGATCCCGAAGCGCACACGCTCGTCTGGCCCAACGGCGCGGATTTCGATCCGGCGATTTTGCACAACTGGCCCGAATCCGGCCCGGAGCTCGAAGCCTTAGCCAACACCTGGAAGCCTCAGAACCATCGCGCAGCCGGAATTCCGACGTAAGTTACGAAGAAGCAGTTCTGTGCGCCAATAAAGCCGGCGCCGCTAACCAGACGATGTTCGTCGACTTGAGCGAGGTGCAAGAACTGGCAGCATCGGGGTTTATCAAGCAGCTTTATAAAAGATGACTCGTTCGAGACTTATGCAGGTATATGGTGAAATACAGGTTAATATTATCGATGGTGAAGTGGCTGAATGGACATCACACTGGCAACAAATACCGACAATCCGATTCTCCAGTTTCGGAACGTGAGTCGTTCCTCGGGTGGTTCCGGATACGGAGCAGAGCTGCTTGTTCGATCTAGAGACTTCAGCGTGGAGTTCCCGTTTTACTTTGAGGTCGAACCTATGCGGGAGTTTATTGCTAACCTGGACGAAATGGACAAGAACCTTGAAGGGGAAGGCTGTACTAAACCCAATGTATGAAGATGATTTTATCGAATTTGAGATAGACGAAAGTACCGGGCATGTCGAAGTCCGCGGCGAAATATTCGAGCATTCTGAAATGCCACAGAGTTTGACGTTTGCGTTCCAAACAGATCAAACCTGTTTGGCTCCCCTGGTCCAAGAGCTAAAGAAATGGCAACAAATGGCCGCCAGTTAACTATGCCTTTCAGCGGGCGACCAGCCGGTCGCCCTCTACAAATCCGAATTTTATCTTTGCGCCCTTTGCGTTCTTTGCGGCTAAGTCTTCCGGGTCCGAATTTTGTGACTTTTGTGCTCTTTGTGGTTAAATCATCCGACTCTTAATTCAGCCCGTAAAACACCCGCGGATTATCTTCGACGATTTTCTTGTGCATGCCCGCGCTGATGCCGCCGTCGTCTTTCAGCGTCGTCAAAGCATCTAATTCGGTTGACGAATCGGCATGGCCGTAGTCGGTGCCGATCATCAAAGTATTCTCACCCATGCAGCTCTTGATCAGATACGGCACGTCGTCGCCGATCTGGCAGGTGACGAAGATGCCGGACTGCTCCAACAGATCGTTGGGCAGTTTTTTATTCACCGTGTCCAAGCGCCGGCGCAGCTCGTAGATCACCCAGGGCACCCAGGAGGCCGCGGTTTCGATAAAGCCGAAGCGCAGCTTGGGGAACTTCTGCGGAATGCCGCAATTGAGGATGCGGAACATCGCCCCGACATTGAAAATCCGATACTGGTTGAAAAAATCGCGGCTGCCATCCGGGTTGACCATCATGTCGACCGCCGCGGCGCTGCCGTTGGCCTGATGCAGGCCGATGCAGAAATTCAGTTTCTCGGCTAATTCGTACATCGGAAAGAAGTAAGGATCGCTGATCTGCCGCGCGCCTTCGAGGGGGCGCATGAACACGCCGCAGCCGCCGTTTTCCTTGGCGAATTTTAATTGATCCAGCGCATCCGGCATGCTCAAGAGCGGCAAGGTCGCCATCCAGCGCAGCCGCCCATTGCTCTGCTTCCAAACATCCGCCATCCAGCGGTTGTAGGCGCCGCACAACGCCACTTCGGTATCGGCGCGCTCGGTGACCTGATCGAGAAAGATACTGGTGTAGAGCACCTGGAGATCGATTCCCAGCTCGTCCATATGCCGGATCCGTCCCGACACGTCGGCGAGATCGCGGGTCGCCATGGTCGTCGACACGTCGCGGCCGAGTTCGGCGGACTTCTTGTCGAGATCGTCTTTGCTGAAGGTAAAGCGAAACAGACCGCGAATCTTGCCGTCGATCACCCAATGGGCTTTCTGATTGTCGTCTTCCGGCTTGAATAGCTGGGGGCGAAACTTTTTTTCCGATGGCGTCAAATAATCCCAAGTCAGCGGACTTTCGACGACATGCGCGTCAGCGTCTACCCATCCCATAACGATTTCCTCCGTCAATCCATTTTGGATTTTTGATTTTCAATTTCCGGACGGGCGAAACATGTTTCGCCCCTACTAATATCTGTTGCCTAATGCCTATTGCCTGCTTAATGCAGCACGGCGCCGCCGTTGACGAGAATCGTCTGGCCGGTGACGAAAGTGCTCAAATCGGACAGTAAGTAGAGCGCCGTCCCGACCAGATCTTCCGGCTGCTCGATGCGCTTGAGAATGCGCGTGGTCGCCGTCCGTTCATAATTCTTCAACGCTTCGTCAGTCGCTTTATCTTCGCTCATGGTCGCGCCGGGCGCCAGCGTGTTGACACGAATATTATCCCCGCCCAACTCGCGCGCGAGCACGCGGCTGAACCCCACCACCGCCGCCTTCGAAGTCACATAGTGCATCATCGTCAAGCCGCCGTTGAATGCCATGTTGGACGAGATATTGACGACGCTTCCTTGTTTACGTTTCTGCATGGCGGGAACCACAGCCCGGCTGGATAGCCACAGCCCTTTGACGTTTACCGCCATGATGCGGTCCCAGGCTTCTTCGGTGATATCCTGCCAGCTGCCCTTTTCCGCCGGCACGCTCATAAAGATCGCCGCGTTGTTGATCAAGCCGTCGATCTGGCCATAGGCGCCGAGAGCTTTTGCCGCCATCTCCTGGCAGCTGGGAAAATTCGCCACGTCGACTCTGGTCGCCAGCGCTTTGCCGCCCTTGTCGGCGATCGCTTTGGCAACGCCGTCGGCGGCCTTATCATCGATATCGGCGACCACTGCCGTGCCGCCTTCGCGGGCGATCCCCATGCAATAGGCACGGCCAATGCCATGTCCGCCGCCGGTCACCACCACTACTTTGCCGTCCAATAAACCCATATCACGCTCTCCCCTACCGCTATTACTTATCGCAAGTACTGGCCATCGTTCAACGCTACGAACCGCGAGCGACCTTAACTTTGACCTTTGAACCTTGAACGGGCAAAATTACGGTTTGAGAATCTTTTTCAATTTCGCCTTCAGCTCCGCCGGCAAGCCAAAAAACTCGTTGACCAGCTTCTGTACCTGCGTCGCCGACACCGGATCGATGTCGAGCTTGCCCTTGTCCGCCTCGGCGAGGAATTCTTTGTCGGCAAAGGTTCTGGTCAACGCCGACTCCAATGCCGCGGCACGGTCGGCCGGCGTCCCCGGTGGAACTGTGTAGACTTTGGCGAATTGATTGGGCGCGTAGGCGCCGAATCTGAGCAGCTGTTGTTGCTCTTCGGTCTTGCCGATCTGCCCAATGGTCGGCACGTTTTTGACCGGCAGCGCCGCGATCGGCTGATCGCCGACCTGCGCGAGGATTTGCCAATCGCCGTTTTTGACCCTGTCCAGCGACGTAACCTTGGTCGATTCCCAGCTATTGAAAAATCCGTCTAGCTCGCCGCTCTCCATTGCCAGGCGCACGTCGGCAGTGCCCTTGTAACCGCTAACGACCTTGATGTTCGCGCCCAGCAGATCTCGCAACAGCATCGGCCCCTGTTCCACCGTGGAGCCAGGGATTCCGCCGATGGTGAGCTGCTTGGACTTGGCCCCGATCAGTTCGTCAAACTTTGCGATGCCGGATTTTTTTGTCGCCAGCAACAAATAGGTCTCCCCGATCGGCACGCCGAGAAACCGAAACTTCGCTAGATCGAATTGCACGGCTGGATTGCCGAACTGCTGCTCCAAGATAATCTGGCCGCTGAAATTGCCGATCACCGTGCCGTCTTTGGGCGCTGCGTTAAACATGTGGTTGGCCAGGATAATGCTGCCGGCGCCGGCCATGTTTTCGACCATGATAGTGGGATTGCCGGGAATGTGTTTGTGCAGGTGGCGGCCGATCAGCCGCGAGTACGCGTCGTAGCCGCCGCCGGCGGAGAAGCCGACAATGATTTTTACCGTCTTGCCACGGTAAAAATCCGCCACGGTCTTGTCATCCGCGGCGGCAGCCCAAGCTTGCCGGGCCGCGCCCAAGAGGGCGCTGAAAGTTAGCAGCGCAAATACTGCGAATAACTTTTTCACGAGTACCTCCATCGAGAGACTCTGTTGTTAAACTGGGCTATCACTGCGCTCCGACGGCTGTCAACCGTCGTCCGCATCCAGCGGAAACAGCATTAGCCTCTGGACAGCGGTTTATAAGTGAGATACCGAATCGGATCTGACGCGAAAAACGGATCGCGAACCCGGAGGAAATGACTATGGCCGGCGCCGAACACAAATTCACCGAAGTCCAGGGTATTAAACTACACTATTTGGAATGGGGCGAGGCCGGCAAACCCGACCTGCTGCTCGTCCACGGTTGGACCAACTTCTCAGCGAGCTGGACCGGGGTCGCCGAAAATTTTCGCGACCGTTATCATATCGTCGCGCCGGACTTGCGCGGCCACGGCGAATCCGACAAACCGCAAACCGGCTACCGCTTGCGGGATTTCGCAGAAGACATCCGTGAGTTGATTAAGAATTTAGAATTGACCAAGCCCGCCTACGTCGGCCATTCCTGGGGCGGCAATATCGGCACGATCCTCGCCGCCGACTCGCCGGCATTGATCTCGCGAGCGTTCCTGGAAGATCCGGTCTACTGGCGCATGATTCACGCCTTCATGACCAGCCTGCCCGGCGCGCTGGCACGGAGCGCCAAACCGGAAGCGGAGATCCGCGCCGAAGCGCAGCAAAAAGGATTGTCAAAAGCAGACGAAAACCTGGAGGTCTATAAAGCGCATCACTTCTCGCCCCACGCTCTGACTCGCCTCCAGACCGATAACCGCGACTGGGCCATTGAGTTTGAGACTTACTTCAAGCGCATCGCCGTGCCGACGACCATCTTGGTCGCCGACCACAAAGCCGGCGGCGCCATCATGCGCGAGGAAATGACCTACCTCCAAACACTCGCACCGCCGCAGGTAAAATTAGAATTCTGGGAAAACATCGGCCACGGCATGAAGGCGGCCAAGCCGGCGGAATACAATAGAGCATTGGAAATTTGGCTTGGCTAATCAACAGAGAGCCGACTTACTCCGATCGCGTCCCGAGGCGAAATCCGGGCAACAAATAGAGCAATCCCGCCAGCGGTACCAGCGGCGGCAGGTGCGGGAATACCAGCGTGTTTATTAGAGGCAAAGCTCCGACCAACACCAGAGTCAACGCTACGCAAACCGGCACTTCGTCCCCGCCGATTTTCAAGATAAATGCCGCCGGAAGAGTAAACAGGGTCATATCATGGTCGTGAAAGTGGGGTGCGATGAGAATGATGCCGATAAGAATCTTCACCCACGCAGGAAATGAATCTGCTTCAAGTCCGAAGCGGGCGGCGGCACTGAAATAGCGACCACAGTGAGCACACCAGCGGTCAAGCCGTACCAGAAGTAATCACGCCAGGCTGGTGCGGCGAAGAAATAGGCCAAAGCACGCAGATTATGCATCCGGTCCGGTCGTATGCTCAGTGTGGCTTCGCCGGCTGTGGCCCGCTGCGAAATGTCCAGATACGCTCGTAGATCCTTCTAAGCCGATCATGAAGTAGGAAATTGCGCCTAGTCCGAGGATCACCAACAGCAAGACGCTGATTCCGCGCCAGGATTTTTTCGCCAACAGTAGCAGCGCCGGTACAGCCAAGAGCGGCGGTTTGAATAGTAAAAGCCCACACCACCAACCAGCGCGGCGCTGGCGATTATCGACAAAAGCTGAGACAAACAGCACCAACAGGAGGAGTGCCAAAAAAGAGGTCTGCGCCTGTAACACTGCATAATAAACACCATAGTTGCAGACAGTCGCGAGCACCAGCCGATTTTTTCTGCGCGAAATTGAACTCAAGTTGGCGCATGAGCACACTCAATGCCAGCGCCAGCAGCACAATGTTAACCAAGGTCATCAATGCGAACGCAACGGAAAAGGAAAATCCTGCGAGCGGCGCCAACGCCAGTGCGAAAAAAGGTGGATAAAAAAATGGCAGCACCCAGCTGCCGCGTGATGGATCGATCGGCTGTTGCACCTGGCGCTGCCGTTCCAAATCGTAGAGCGCCGACGGATCGCTAGTCACCAGCACCGCACCAGTATAGAGACTTATGAAATCGGGCTTATATCCACTGCAACTCGGACTCTGGTAGCGAGATAAATCGTCCAGCAGCAAAGGACCGATTAACCAAACTCATGGCAATTCCTAAGCCCAGACGATAGACAGTTTGGCTGCACATGCGGGTCTCGAGCGAAGAAATCTATGAATCGGACGGTCAAATTGGTCCAGGAATTTTGAAAAGCCAATGAAAGGATTACCTCTAGACCGTCTAAAATTACCGATTGACTAGTGGAGCGTCTCGCGCTGTCGTTAGTTTATCGAGCACAACTCACCACCAAGGACACGAAAGGTTCGGATGACCAAATCTTTGAACTTCGTGCTTTTCGTGCCCTTCGTGGGAAAAAACTATTTCTCATTGAGTTGCGTGGGAGCCGCACTAGGATATCTGTGACCCTGTGGGATAGTTCGCGTGCCAGAGCGAAACAGACGAGTAGTTTTGATCTGAACCGGTCTCGCCATTAGGTGCTTCTTAACCCATTCAAGAATGACCGCATTAGTCTCCTCCGGCGCCTGCCAGAAAAAACCATGGGACTGGCCCTTGAGCATTTTCATTTCGGCACCGCGAATGCGCTCCATCAGCACTTGAGCCTGCGCCCGGTGATTGCTGCCAACCGTGTCGGCCTCGCCGATCAGCACCAACGTCGGCGCCTGGACATCGCCGAGTCGGTGCGTGCCTTCGAAGTTATGACGCGCGATGCACAGATGAATGAACGGATCGAGCTTGGCGTGGGTCGCCCAGGCTACTTTGAAAAATGCTTCCACCTGATCGCGGTGCGCCGTGCGATAGTCCTTGGTAAAAAATGTGTCCGACTCGACGATCTCTTCGTAGATAAATTTCTCGAAGCCCATCTCGACCATGTCGTATACCATGCGGTGCGGCAAACCCGGCACGCAATCCGAACCGGCCCGGCCCGCGGTGCCCGAACCGCTGGCCGCCATGATCAGACTTTTTACTTTGCCAGGGAAATTTTGCGCCAGCGATAACGCGATGCGCCCGCCCATGGAGTGGCCGATGAAGTGGGCCGCCGGCAATTTCAAGTGATCCATCATCGCGACGATGTCCAAGGCCATCTGCTCGATGGTGTAAACGGATTGCGTCGGCACCGAACGGCCGCAGCCGCGCGGATCGTGGAAGATCAATTGCAGAGAACTCGCCAGCGGCATCTGCCACGGCTTCCAAACCTCGCCGGAATAAGCCGTCGACGGCACGAAAATCAACGGCTCTCCGCTGCCGTGGGTTTCATAGTAGAAGTCGACACCCGTCGGTAATTTTACATTGGGCATGGGTTACCTCTCCTTCGCAGAAAGGTTTCTCGCTGCGCTCGAAATGACAAGACGTTAGTGGATGTCATCCGTGCATTGACTGTCATCTCGAACGATGTGAGAGATCTCTCCGAGTTTCATTTACTTGGCAGCACCGCTCTTGTAAAACCCTTCCTTCTCCAACTGCGCGACAAAGCGCGTGTCGAGAAAATCTTCCGGCTTAGCGGTCTTGGCCTTGGGCTCGGTGGGCAGCAACTCGCCGATGATCGTTTCCATGCCTTTGCGCGTCACGTACGGAATCGTCTCGATGTAAGCACGCGCTTCGCCGTAAGTCGCTTCGAGAATCTCCGGATCTTTGATGCGCGCGTATTTCTGAATCGCGCGGATGCCGGCGGCTTTGTTCGCCTTCAACAGCTGCACGCCTTCGCTATAGCCGCGCATAAAACGGCGCGTCATCTCTTCGTTGGCCTTGACGAACGACCGGGTCGAACCGATGGCGACGGAGACATACTCCGGGCCGTCCTTGGTCACGTCCATCAATTCGCTCAAGCCGGCTTTACGGGCGCGAAAGTTGGTCGGCGGCGAGAGCGCACCGGCGTCGACTTGGCCGGCCGCGATGGCGGTAAAAATATTCGGCACGTCGACCAATTGCAGCATCTGATAGTCATCGGGTTTGAAGCCCGCTTTGTTCATCACCCAAAGCGTCACGCTGTGAGTTGACGATCCCAGCCTGGTAATGCCGATTTTCTTGGCGCGCATTTCAGTTAAACTCTTGATCTCCGGCCGTGCCATGAACGAGAACACCAAGCGGTTGGCCACGCCGGCGATAATCGCTACGTCGGCGCCCTTGAGCGCCGCCGTCACCGAATTGCGCCCGTCCATGTAAGTATAGTGAAGTTCGCCGGCGAGCATCACTTGAATCGCCCGCGAAGTCGAAGGAATATGCACGAGTTCGACTTCAAGGCCGTTCTTCCGGAACAGCCCTTCCTCTTGCGCCACCCAAGTGCCGCTCATGTTGCTGGCGAACGAAGTCCACGCCACCCGCGCCTTCATCTGCGTCGAGCCGGCGCTCGGCAAGAGCAGCAAAGCCAGCGCAGGAATTAACGACCGGAGCAACATTTTAAGACAAGCTTTATCGGCATTCCCGGACTTTTCATAAATAAAGATTTGGCCGCAAAGAACGCAAAAGCCACAGACCCCTCATCGAATTATCCGCAGCGAAGGGCTGGCAACCTTCCCACGCCCTCCGACGGAAGCTAAGATGTAAATCCGGCCTTGAACCTTGAATGTTTGAACCTTGAACCGCGCGGCGCGAAAAGCGCCGCGCTTAATTCGGCAACCAGCACACCGCCGCGATCTCGCTCAGCTCTCTGCGCAGCTTCGTCCACGACGCGCCGCTGTCATCGCTGCGGTAGAGATAACCGTAGCGGCTCGCGGCAAACATAACCTTTGGGTCGTCGGAATTGGTCGCGAACGTCCACATCGTCGAGTTGGGTTCCTGGGGCAGCGGCAAGAGCTTCCAGCTCTTACAGAAATCATCGCTTTGCGCGATTGCGCCTGAGGTTCCCGGCGTGAAGTCGCCGAAGCTCACCATGATTTTTTTCGGATTGGCTGGGTCGACGGCAATGCCGCGCAGATAGTTTTCTTTGCGCGGATACTCCCACGGCAAACACTTCTGCATGTCGCGCGGCTCCCAGCTCTTGCCATTATCCGTGCTCGCATATATCTCCCGGTTGGCCATGATGAATGCCGTCTTGGGCGGGCCGGCGGTGACCGCAACGTTGTGAATATCGCGCCGCCCGGTCACCTCGACGATATTCCAGGTGTCGCCGCCGTCGCTGCTGTGACGGGCGCCGTCCACTTCGAGACCCGCCCAGATATGATTGGGCTCGACAGGATCGACGGCGATGCCGGTGAACCTCGGCGTGCCCACCGCCTCACATTCCGTCGCCACTTCCACCGGCCGCTTGTCGAAGCTGCGGCCGCCATCCTTCGAACGAAAGAGCATCGCCGGCAGTCGGCGTGCCGGTGCCGACAAAAATGTTATCCGGATTCACCGGATCGATGCCGATCGCCCAGACATAGTGCGGATTGAGCGCCGAGTCGAGGTACTGCCAATTGGCGCCGCCGTCGGCGCTGCGATAAAGCCCGCGCTCGGTACCGGCAAAGAGAATATTGTGCTGCTTCGGATTCATCGCGATGCAGCGCACCGAAGCCTCGTAAGCAAATCCCCGCCGCGGCCCGATGCGCGCCCAAGTCTGGCCATTGTCTTCGCTGCGCATGATGCTTTGTCCGATAGTTCCGACAACGATAGTTACGTCTCGCATATTTCCTCCCAAGACGACTTGAACGTTTTGAACTAAGTCTTCTAGATGTTGACCCGATGCATATCCTTGGTCCGCGGTCCCGCCGCCACTCCCGGCGGAAAGATTGCATCGAGCCGGGCTAAATCTTCTTTGGTTAATTTAATCTCCGTCGCTTTGATGTTCTCTTCCAAATGGGCCCGCGTCTTATTGCTGGGGATCGGAATCACACCGCTGCCCTGAGCCATCAACCACGCCAGCGCCAGCTGCGCCGGCGTGCAATGTTTCTCCCGCGCCAGCTCTTCGAAGCGCGCCAGCAGAGCCAGATTCTTCGCCAGATTGTCGCCTTGGAATCGCGGATGGTTGATCCGGCCGTCGCCTTCGCTCATGTCTTTGGCATCATGCACGGCGCCGCCGAAAAAGCCTCGGCCCAGCGGCGAGTACGCCATAAAGCCCATGTCGTTTTCGCGGCACGCCTGGAGGTTGCCGCCCTTCGGGATCCCGCGACCACAGCGAATATTCCATCTGCAATGACACTATCGGATGAACCTTGCGCGCGCGCCGGATCGAGTTGGCGCTCGCTTCCGAAAGGCCGATATAACGCGTCAGACCGCGCTCGACCAACTTTGCCATCGCGCCCACCGACTCCTCAACCGGAATATCCGGATCTACCCGCGACATGCAGAATACATCAAGAGCGTCGATCCCCAACCGCTTGACGCTTTGCTCGCAATTCTGGGTTAGATATTCCGGCGTGCTGCCGCTGCGATTGCCGGCGGCGTCCGGCGCCCGTGGGCTGCCGGATTTGGAGTGAATCACGATGCGCTCGCGCCGCCCCTGCAGCGCCTTGTTGATCAACTCATGGTTGTGACCCTGGCCGTAGCTCGCCGAGGTATCGAGAAAGTTGATGCCGAGATCGAATGCCTTGTGCAACGTCGCGATCGATTCGTTATCGTCCGCCGGCCCATAGGCGCCAGACATGCTCATGCAGCCCAAAGCCAAGCGCGAGACTTTGAATTCCGTCGAGCCGAATTGAACGTAATCCATGCTGCCTCCGTACTGAGGTCAGAGTTACCGCAGGTGGACGGAGCAAGTCAAACCGCTATTTGCCCAACAACTTCTTCATCCGTTCGATCACTTCAGTGTCTTTGGTCATCACTTCCTTGGCGAGCCGATCGAGCTCCTCGCCCGAAGTGTATTCGATGTCGATGCGGCGCCGCTTCGCGTCGGCCAAGAGTTCCGGATCATTGAGCGTGCGCATGAAGGATTCGCGCAGGATCTTTACGTACTCGGGCGGCGTCGCCGGCGGCAGCACATAGGGTCGGCCGAAAGAATTGGAAGCGATCAACAAGCTCGCCAGCTTCTTGATCTGCTCCGAGCGCTTTGAACTCATCGAGCAGCTCATAGACTGTCGGCACGTCGGCGAGGCGCGCATCGCGCTTGCGATGGCTCTGCACCACAGCGCGGGCAAAGCCGGTCTTGCGCCAATTGGCGTAGAGATCGCCCGTGAACCAACCGGCGATGGTGAAGGAGCGGCACTGCACTTCGTTGCGCTCCACCGCCAGATCGATTTCCGGTCCGCCCGGATACCCGGTGACGACATGGAACTTCGTGCCGATACCGTCGTTCAATAGCGTCGGCAGATAGTGGCTGGTTGTGCCGGTGCCGGTCGAGCCGCACTTGGGACCTTCGGCAGCCTTGCGCACGTCAGCCACAGTCTTGAACGGCGCGTCGCCGCGCATGTACATCAAATCTTCAGAGCGATCCGGGCTGCCGACGTAAATATATTTCGACCAATCAAACTGGACATCTTTGTTGCCGCCCAGTTGATTGAAGTACAACGCCGCGTTGACGGTGCCGAACGTCAAGCCGTCGGGCTTGGCCACCGAGTAAATATAGTTCGCGCCGACAATGTTGCCGCCGCCCGGCATGTTTTGCACGACCACTTCCGGTTTTCCCGGAATGTGCCTGCCGATATACTGCCCCACCAATCGGCCATAGAGGTCGTAGTTACTGCCCGCCGTGCTGCTGACGATCAGCCGAACCGTCTTGCCTTGATAATAAGGCGTCTGCGCGTGCAACTCGATCGTCCACAACAAAACCACTGGAAGCGAAGCCAGAAGCGCTCTCATTGCAGTCTCCTTATGATTCACGGATTCCTTCTATCCATTGCTCTCATATCACCACCCATGTTTAATCAACAACAGAGCGCATCGTTGCGCTGCACGATGGTGGTTCAGATTGATTGTGGCGATCGAGAAAGATTTCTCGCCTTGCTCGAAATGACAGACAAAAAGCGAGTGTCATCCCGAACGAAGTGAGGGATCTCGACCGAAAGCAACCACAATCACGGTAATGCGACATTGACAGCAGCGCGCGTTCTCATCTAAAAGGAATCCCAACAACCGGCGGACAATTGAAGGAGAACCATATGCGCAATCGTTTGTTAGTCTCGTTTTTCGGACTCGCTCTCGCGCTATCCGTGCCGCTGCGCGCCCAATCGCTGGCTGCTGCCGAGAAACTCGATAAGGTTCGCTTCACCTACGCCCCGCTGTCCGCCAGTGGATTTCTCTGGTTCATCGCCAAAGACGCCGGCTATTTCGAGAAAAACCGCCTCGACGTCGACATGTATTTCGAAGGCGCATCGCCGATCATGGTGCAGTCGATTCTCGCGGGCGAGAATCAGCTCGCCGGCGGCTTGGGGCCCACCGTAGTCACCAACGTCTTACAGGGAGGAGATGTCATTCCCGTCGCCTGTATCACGCACACGTTTACCACCCCCATGTATGTCCAACCGTCGATCACCAGCTTGCAGCAACTCCGCGGCAAAAAAGTCGGGGTAAGCCGTATCGGTGCCGTATCGCACCTGACCGCCGATTCGATTCTGCGCCGTGCCCGAGTCGGCGATGTAACGATCATCCAAACCGGTGGCATTCCTGAATCCATGGCGGCGATCATGACCGGCAACCTCGATGGCGCCATGGTCAACCCGCCGAACAACATAATTCTTAGAGAAAAAGGCTTCCGCGAGATCGTCGGCGCGAAACAACTCAAAGAATTGAACCTGCGTTTTCCCGAGAACGGCGTCATGGCCAAGCGCACCTGGGCCGAGAAAAATTCCGACGTCGTCAAAAGATTTATCAAATCCATCGCTGAAGGCTTGAAGCGCATGCATGACGATAAAGACTTTGCGATCAAGACTCTCGGTAAATACACCAAGGTCACCGACGCGAAATCGCTCGAAGAAAGCTATCGCTGGGGCATCGATAGCTTTTTCAAGGATTTCAAAACCTCACCCGACGGCGATGCGGCTCATGGTCGACCAGCTGGCCTCCTCGCGCATGATTGATCCGAACCTCGCGCAAAAAACCCCGCTCACGGCCTACTATGAAAATCGCTACGTCGAGGAGCTGGAGCGGGAGGGATTCTTCAAGAAGCTGTGGCAGTAATTCAAAGAGTTTCCGAAACGCCAAGGTGGAGCATGCCTCGACAAGCTCAGCATGAACGGATTTAGTTCAATAGCTAAGACAATCGGATTCGCAACCACGTTTATGGAAATTAAAGTTGATCAAGTTACTCAGAGCAGCGGGGCGCGTGTCGCCTGCGGTTTCTGCAGAAAAACACGCAACGAAGTTAGTATTCTTATGATCTCAAATGAAAGCGTAATTTGTGAAGAATGCATTGCAACTGGATTGGAAGTATTCGTCCGTGAGTCTCGCCGTCTTTCCCTGAGGCTCGCTTTCTCGGTATTTAAGATCATCGCCTCGATTGGTCGGTTCCTCAGAATTTAGACAGAAAGAGATCGAATGCAAATCTTTTTCCGTTCGTCCTGAGCCCGTCGAAGGCCTCTGAGATTGTGTTCAGCGATTTGCGTAACTTTCCAGGAAAATGAAAGTCACGCTCCAGCGCGTTTGGAGATCAGTATGAAAGCTCGTGTCTTTGCCGCAATCCTGACAACGCTATCGGTGTTCCTCACACCACCCGCGCCCGCCCAGGACAAACCGAAGATCTATGTCGGCCCTTCAAGCAAGACTCTAGGCTACAGTCCGCTGTGGGTCGGCGCGAAGAAAGGGTTTTTCGAACAACAAGGATTGGACGTGCAAGTGGTGGTGCTGCGCGGCATGCCTATGGTCGTCCAAGCCCTCGCGGCGGGATCGATCCACTTCGGTTCCGGCGGGCCCGAGCCGTTCATGGAGTCGAGCGACCGCGGCCTCGATTTCATCATCACCGGCGGGGTCATTAACGGCATGACAGCGGCCATCGTCGCCGGCAAGAAATATAAAAGCTTCGAAGATTTGCGCGGCACGACGGTGGGCTCGTCTTCATTGACCGGCGGCACCGTCACCGCCTTTCGCGAGGCAATGAAACAGAAAGGACTCGAATATCCCCGCGACTACAAGATTCTAGTGGTCGCCGGCGGTTCATCCGGCAATCTCGCCGCGCTCCAATCCGGCCAGATCTCCGCCACGACGGTCGCCGTGCCGCTCAACTACGCCGCCGAGGAATTGGGATTTCATAGCATCGGCCGTCTGCTCGACGCCGTGCCGCAGTTTCAATCGGCGGCGTTGGCCACGCGCCGTTCCTGGGCCGAGAAAAATCGCCCGCTCATGGTGCGCTTCATGAAAGGCATGGTGCAGTCGCTGCGCTGGATGCACAACAACAAAGACGCCACGGTGGAGTTCTTGACCAAGGAGATCCAGCTAAAACCAGTCCACGCCCTGAAAGGCTGGGAGTACTATACGCAGAACCGCATCTGGCCCTACGACGGCGAACCCAACATGGAAGGCATGAAACACAACATTCGCGTCTACTACGACCAGACCGGCGCCAAAGCCCCGGTGCCGGATGTGTCTAAATTTGTCGAGATGAGTTATCTCAACGACGCGTTGAAGGAGTTTGGCAAAAAATAGAACCGATCACGAATCGGTTTGCCGATTACTGTCTAGTATCGCCGTAACACCGGCATTACTTCTTGAGAGAACAGCCGCATCGACTGCAGCACCTTGTCCTGCGCCAAGCTGCCCGACGCAATGTTGAGCATCACCTGCTCGGGGTGCATCGCGTCGACGTAAAATTTGATCTTCTCGACGCACTCCGCCGGCGTGCCCCACACCGCCATGACGTTGGGCCATTCTGTTGCGACGGCTTGTCTGGCCTTTTCCGGCGTGCAGAGTTTTTCGAAGGCTTCGCGCGAGGCGCTCTTGCTGGCGTAGGTTTGAATCTTTTCAGTCTCCACCGGACGGCTCAGCCTGCCGCGCAGAAACACATCCGCCTGGCTCGACAGCGCTATGGCGCCCTGTTCGATTGCTTCCTCGCGGGTCCGCGCAACGTGGCAATGAATACCCAGCACGACATCGCTTGATTTGCCCGCCGGCAAATTCTTTCGATAGGTTTCGGTCAAGCTGCGAACCAGTTCGAAGGGAATGCCCAAGTATCCCGGTTGCACCAGACCTTGGCCAACTTTCCCCGCAAAGCTCGCGCTGTCCGGCGTCGTCGCGGCCGCGGTGTAGATCGGCGGATGGGGCTGCTGTACCGGCGGCGGGCTCAGTTTGAAGTCACGGATCCGCCAATATTCGCCGTCGAGTCTTTCGATATAATCGCCCTTGAATATCTCGACCAGCATGCGGATGCCTTCTTCGAAGCGCGCCGTGCTGGTGGCAGCGTCGACGTTCATGCGATTGATAACCCAGGGATGGCCGCGGCCGAGGCCGAGCATGATTCGACCTTCGGTCAATAAATCAGCGGCGGCGACTTGGCTCGCCAACATCGCCGGATGGTGAATCGGCATGCTGATGATGCCGGTGAGAAAGCGAATCCGCCGCGCCCGCTGCGCCGCGGCGACGTAAACTCCCAGCGGAAATGGCGAACATGAGAACAGATCCTTGCCGTAACTCTCGGTGATCGAGAAGAAATCGTAGCCAAGTTCATCGGCGACGGCGATCTGTTCCAACACCTCGGCGTAAAGTTGATGCTCCGACTTGCCCGGATAGGAAAACTCGGTGAATAATCCAATTTTCATATAGCGCACAACAAATAAGGGCGGGTTTGAAACCCGCCCCTACGAATTCGATTATGTGCCGTTGACTTTCTAACGCCCGATCGCCCTGAGACTCGTCGAAGGGTGCGGCCAACCGATCCGAAATTTCGGCCTTATTTCGTACGCCGCTGCACGCCGAAAGTCCGGTTAAAGTGATCGATGACGTCGTTCAAGTTCGGTCCGATCGACGCCGGGCTCAAGAACACGAAATCTTTCTGAAATAGCTCCTGCACCCAGGGGCGGTGCTTGATGCCTCGGCGCACGGATAAACGCCCGACCTCGGCCATGCGCGTCTGGCCTTCTTCCGAGAGCATCCAGTCGATAAACAGGACCGCTGCGAACGGATGGGGTGCCCGCTGCATCAAGGTGACGAAGTTGGGTTCGCCGGCATAGGGATCGAGCACGCGGTAATCGATGGGCGCGCCCTGCTGCTTGTATTCCGACACGCGCCGGCCGCGCGCCGCGATAGCGATGGCCGACTCGCCGGCGAGCATGAGCTGCACGCGCATGACGCTGCTTGAACCGGGCATGGCGAGATCCTGCTTAGCCAGTCCTTGCATTAACTCGTTGCCCTTGGCCTTGCCCATGGTTTCAAGAAGAACGTTGAACCAAGTGTACTCCTCGGTGCCCAAACTCATCTTGCCCTTCCACTTGGGATGCAACAAGTCGGCATAGCTGCGCGGCGCGTCCGCGGCGGGAACCTGCTTGGTATTGAAACCCAGCACCAGCGGCGTCACGTCGAAAGCCTGCCAAAAGCCCTCGGGATCGAACGCGCCAGCCTGGAGCGCGCGCCGCTCAGGCGAGAGATACGGCGCCGATAGCTTGCGCTGCTTGAGCTGCCACATCTCCACCGGCGCCGAGCCGATCACGTCGGCGGCGAATCTGCCGGCGCGCGCTTCGGTGTCCACCCGCGTGAACAAGCCGGACGGCGTCGCGCGATAAGTATTGGTCTTGAGAAAGGGGTAGGCTTTTTCAAAATGCGGCAGGATCTTCGGGTAATCGGTCAAGCTCAGCGAAGTATAGAAGACGATCTCGCCTTCTTTCTTCGCCCCTGCTTCGAGAAAAGTCTTGCGCTCGGCGCCGGACAGCGCCGAGGCTTTTTTGACGACTTCCTCGACGGTGGCAGCGACTCCGCTCCCCGACCACCCGACTATTAACCAGCCAACAAGCAGCAGACGAATGATTTTCTGCATAGACCGTCGCCGCGCTTACAGATCGTTGCGGCGAACCGGGCCCCAGCCCGTCGTCGAGATGTCGATCAAGTTGCCATCGGGATCGGCGGCCCGCCCTTCGGCGTAAGTCGCAATGCGATCCTTGGGCGCGCCCTCGGGATAGACGTCCATGATCCGCTTGGTGGTTTCCTGAGCATCGTCGATATGGAAGCCGAAGTGATACAGCCCCGCCGGATGGCCGGGCTCTTTGGGATCGTTGGCGTTCAAGATCGCGAGATTGACCTCGCCGTCGGACAGATGCACCGAGCCGTTTTTGGTCCGATACAACTCCTGCATGTCGAAGACACGCTTGTAATAATCCGCCAATTTGTCCGGCTGATGCGTCAGCAGCGCCAAGTGTCGAAGCTTTGCCATGATCGTCCCTCCTGTTTATTTGCAAGACATGCCAGCGCTATCACCGCAGAAATAGCCTGTCAACGTAGTCGGCAAGGGCGTTCCAACCGTTCCAGCCGTTCAAACCTTTCCAATCGTCTTCGGAAACGCAAACGGGATAGTTGCGACTCTGACGCGCGAGTGTCCTGGTTTCGCCTAAATTTGTTGTAACCTCCTGTTTCCGACACGGCTTGAACGGAGCGCAGGGGTTGAACGGCTTGAACGATTTGAACGCCTGTAGCGCGCGATGCGCGCTAGATGACCATCGTCGTGCCAACACTGTTCGGCGTGAACGCCTCGGGAAACTCGCGCGCGATCAGATGCGTCGCCTTCCAGCCGGTGCAATGCTGCGGCACGATGACGCCGGGATTGAATTCTTTCAGCGCCTGCACCGTCGGTTGAACGATCGGCTCGAAGATCGGTCCGGTCAAGTGAAACCCGCCGATGACCGCGTGAATTTGCTTCACTCCGGTCATGTCGCGCGCGCATTTCAACGTGTTGACCACCCCGGCGTGGCCGCAGCCGGTAAGCACGACGAGTCCCTTATTCTTCACATTGATAACGATCGCTTGATCGTCGTGAATCCACGGATCGGGCTGCCACTTGCCATCGATCAGCGCGACTTGGTTGGGGCTGCCTTTCTCGAAGGTTGTCGTCCGCGGGATCTGCCCGGTGACAAGCGCGTTGCCGCCGATCAACATGGTCGGCCCGCGTTCCTCGACGATCTGAATATCCTCGCCTTCGAGATCCTTTTTGCTCGGCGGAATATGCTCCGACTCGTGGCCGTCGCCCTGAATATTTTTTCTTTTCAGATAGGCGTCGGGATGGAGAACGATCGGCACTTGGGGCCGGCCATAGCGCTTGATGAATCCAAGCAAACCGCGCGTGTGGTCGGTGTGGCCATGGCTCAAGACGACGGCGTGAAGCTCGTTGCCCTTGATGTCGAGCACGTCCATGTTGTGCAGCACGCCGTCGACGGTCACGCCGGTATCGAAGAGAAACGAATCTTTTTGGCCGGCGGAGTAAGTCGTCACCAGCATCGACACGCCGTGCTCGGCGCGCAACTGCGGCCGCGCATGGGCGTTGCTGCCGCGCTGGTGGCGCTTGGCCACCGGCGTGTTGCCCATCAGCACGTCGATGGAATTATCCATCACGCTCAAGATTTCGACGCGGTCGACTTCATTCAGCGGCAAGGTCACCATAGCGCCTCCTATTTTACTTCGTAGAGAAAAGGCTTTTTCAGCATCCAGTTGACGATCTGCTCGACCGTCTCGGATTCCTTGCCGAGAAAACCATGCTGGCTGCGCGCTTCGCAGGGCGTCGACTGCGGCGGCAAACCGCCCCACACGGTGATCAACGGATACTTTTCGGAATAGCGCGCGGCGTCGCCGTAGGGCGTGTAACGGCATTGATCGCTGACATGGTGTGCAAACAAGAGCGGGATTTGAATCGTCGCGAAGTCGAATCGGCTGAGGCCGGGGCCGGGCTCGTTGCTGTTTCGCCCGACCTCGCGAAACATCGTCGCCGTGAGCACGGCGCCGGCGATTCTTGGACCGAAACGGGCGCCGAGCGCCGCCGCCGATATGGTGCCGCGGCTGGTGCCGATGAGAAACACAGCCACGCCGGGGAAGCGCTTATTGAGATCGGCGACTACGGCGGAGATATCCGTGAAGTGATCGCCGCCGAGGCGAAACTCATCGCTCATGCCCCAGCCGCTTTGCAGGTCCGAGGGCGCGTCGAGGATGGCCGCGATGACGCCGCGCTTGATGAACTCGGAACGGCTGCGGACCAGAAAATTGCCGCCGGCAAACTTCGGCTGGCCGCCTTCGCTGCGCAGCTGAATCAAGCCGCCGGAGCCGGGAAACAAGACGGCAATCGCTTGCAGCTGTTTCGGCGAGCTGGTGAGAAAATAGGACTGGGTCACGTTGGCGCGCGTCGGCAAGGTGACAATTTCCTGGGCGCCAACGGACATCACAAAGACTGGCAACCCAGCAGGCAACGACAATGCGATTAAGGTGCACCCATGAACACGCGATTGAAACGTTACTTCTTGACGACCTTCCACGCCTGTTCAATATTCACCGGCAGGCGATCTTGCCCCTGCCAGTCGGCATACTCAGGCATCTTGAGCTCTTTCTTAATCTCGATCGAGAGATCATTCCCTGCGCCGCCATCTCGCCCACCCGTTTCATCAGCAAGGTGTAATAGCCTTCGTACTCGTCGAAGATTTTGGTCGTGGTCGGCTGGCCATGGCCGGCAACGACGATTTCCGGATTAAACGACTTCATCAATTTATAACTCGCCAGCACGTCGGGGATCACCACCGACGGCCGCAGATTGATAAAAGTTCTGACGTTGGCCGCCGAGGATGCGAACAGCACGCGCTCCTTGGGCATCCATACCGCGGTGTCGGCATAACTGTGAACGTTTTTCAGATAGATCAATTCAAAGGTGCGTTCGCCGACGATTGAGAGTCATGCGATCTTTATACTCGATATGGGGCACGAATCATTTTTTCGCCCTTCAACGCCTCGCGCATCTCCGGCGATTGCGCCGCCAGTGTCTCGGCGCGCTTGGGATTGTATTCCTTTTTCATCCCGGCTCCCGCCCCCTCGGCATTGATGATCCTCGCCGGCGGGGAAAAGACAAAATGGTTACCGGTATGATCGCTGTGGGTTTCGGTATCGATGAGAAACAAAATCGGCTTGTCGGTAACCTTTTTGATCGCCGCCAACATGTTGCGCGAGTGCAGCGGGCTGTTGCAGGCGTCGATCATCACGACGCCTTCCTCGGTCACGACAAAACTGCACGTCGTTGTACCTTGGTCTGGGCGCAAAGGTGTAAATACCATCCTTGATCTTGTGAAACCCAGGGCCGAGGTCCTGCGCGCCCGCTGCGCCTGCCCATAAGAACACCGCGACGGCGGCCGCGCCAAGCGTACCCAGTGTCGATTTCATAGTTGTTCCTTCTTAAACCAGAGAGATTTCAAATCCACGCCTAAGCTAACCGAAACTCGCGGAGAGCGTCAAGCAACTAAAGTCCGAATGTTTGGCATTGACCATTGAACTCAGGTTGTACTAAAGAGGCCCAATCTAAGGCGCATTCGCTATGACGATCGGAGGCTATATGAAACTATCGTTTCTAGCTGTTGTTGTCCTGCTCGCCGTCTCGGCTGCCCAAGCCCAGACACCGTTTTTTCAAGGCAAGACGATTCGCATCGTTACCGGCTATCCCGCCGGCGATGTCAACGATCTTTGGCCGCGCCTCATCGCCCGCCATATGGGCAAGTATATTCCCGGCAATCCCAGTTTCATCGTTCAGAACATGCCCGGCGCCAGCGCCATGATCGCGGCCAATTACGTCTACGGCGTTGCCAAGCCGGACGGCCTCACTCTCGGTTGGATCGCGCCGACCCTTTATTTCGATCAGCTGGTGCGCCGCCCGGAAGCGCGATACGATTGGGCCAAGTACAGCTTCATCGGCTCGCCGGCCCAAAGCGAGCATCATCTCTACATGCGCACCGATAGTCCGTACAAAACCATCGAAGATGTGCGCAAAGCCAGTGAGCCGCCGAAATGCGGCTCCGGCGGCGCCACCGGCACTGGATTTTATTTTCCCAAACTGCTCGAAGAAACCGTTGGCGCCAAATTCAATATCGTTCTCGGTTATCAAGGCGGCGGCCCCATCGACCTGGCTGTGGAAAAGGGCGAGATTCACTGCCGCGCCATGACGATCGAATCTTTCATGGCCCGCGAGCCGTTTCATACCTGGCGTAAAAATAATTTCGTCCGAAGCCTGGCCCAATCGGGGCGCAAGCGCGACCCGCGTCTGCCCGACACGCCGACCATCTACGAACTGATGGATCAGTATAAAACTGCCGACCAATCGCGCCGGGTCGCCACGGTGATCCTCGCCGGCGGCGTCTTCGGCCGCCCGCTGGTCGGTCCAGCCGGCATCCCGCCGGAAACAGTGAAAACCTTACGGGCCGGCGTAGCCAGCGCCCTCAAAGATGGCGAGCTCAAAGCCGAGGCGGAAAAACGCAACTACGAACTCGACCCGGTGAGCGGCGAGGAAATGCAGCGTCTGGCCAAGGAAGTCATGAGCCAACCGCCGGCGGTGTTGGAGCGAATGAAGAAAGTGTTGGGCGAGTAGCTAAGATGAATTTCACTGCGAAGCAAGTGCGACGGGATCGCAATTGCGCAGCCTATTTGCCAAACGTGTCCTGAAATAGTTTTACGTAGCGGTCGAAATTCTCATACACCTGTTCGGCGGTGAATACCGCGGTAAAGCCTTGCGCCAGCTTGGGCGGATCGGGCAGCACATCGATGCGGTCGGGCACGCGTCGCTGCGCGCGAATAGTTTCCTGACCGGCTTTCGATAATACGAAATCGATAAACAACTTGCCGGCGTTGGAACGCGGCGACTTGGCGGAGAGACCCATCGGATTCAGGTTGGCATAGACAGGATCGAGCGGCACCCAGTCCACCGGGGCGCCATCGCGCTTGAGACTCTCGAAGTTCTGCGAGTAAGCCGCCAGTGCCGAATTGACTTCCCCCGCCGCCACCAATTGCGCCAGGAGTGTGCGGCCGTTGCGCAATTGCGGCTGTTGTTTCGCCAGCTCGCGCATGAACGCCATACCTTTTTCCTGTCCCATCGCCTGCAACATCACCGCAAACCATTCGTAGGCGGTCTGCACGATGCCGACCTGGCCGCGCCAAAGAGGCTTTAGCAAGTCAGCATGTGATTTCGGCACATTATCCCGGCTCACCAACCGGCTGTTGTAACCGAGCACGGTGTAGTTGGTATAGATCGACGTCCACATCGCCTGCGGATCTTTATGGCCGGCACGAATGAACTTGCGCTCCGGCGAATCGTACGCCGCCAACATGCCGCGCTTTTTAAGATTGTGTGCGTAAAAGCCGGTGGTGCTCACGACATCCCATTCGAACTTGCCCGCCCGCGACTCGGCGAGGATCCGTTCCATCAACGTGGCATCGCCGGCGCGGTAAAACTGCGCGTCGATCTTTGGATAAAGCTCTTTGAAGCGATCGATAATCCGCCGCGCATCGGTCGCGCCGAGAGAAGCGTACCAGGTCAGTTTTCCTTCCGCTTCGGCTTTGTCTTTCCACTCGGAACCGTGTGCGGATGAAAACCCCAGGCTGAAGACCAGAAACATCATCTGGATGATCTGCAGGAATATATTACGCATCTCGGCTGATCGTTGGTTGTACTAAGGCGGCCTATCAAGCTTTAAGAAACCCGTGCTTCTTGAGAAAATCCAGAACGTGCGAATCGAATGTCGCCGGATCCTCCAGACAGCATGCATGCCCGGCACCTTGGATGGTCCGATGCTCGGCGCCGGCGATACGCGTGCTCATTTCTTTGCTGCGCTTGAGCGAATTGTCGAACTCGCCGTTCATGATCAGAACCGGCATTTTCAACTCCGGCAAGCGCGCCGTCAGGTCGCGGTGCTGCAGAGCATCGAAAATCTCAGCGATGGCGTTTGCGTTGAGACGTGAATCCATTTCAGTATGCATGCTCAACAAGTAATTACCGAGCTTGGTCTGCGGGAATTCTTTACTGACCAGATCGGTCAAATGCTGAATGTGAAATTTACCGACACCTTGCCCCACATAACCGTCGATGCGGCTTTGGTAACGGTCGCCCGGCATGCTGCTGCAGCCGACTAGAATCAACGCTTTAAACAACTCCGGGTGATCGAGGCCCAGCTGTAAACCCATCACGCCGCCAACACTGACACCGGCAAACACCGCCTGACTCGCACCCTCCTGCCGGCACACCGCAACCACGTCATCGCACAGATCGGTCATGGCCACCGGCGTCGCCGGCTTGTCGGAGTAGCCGTACGCGCGCAGATCGATGTTGATGACTTTCATGAACGTGGAGAAGTGCGCCACCTGATAAAGAAACATGCGCCGATCGAATGGATTGGCATGCATCAACACCAGCGGGAAACCTTCGCCGGAGACTTCGTAATAGTTCTTAACGCCGTTTCTAATGCTATAGGGCATGTAGACCTCCGGAGGTTACAGACATACGGAACTCACTGCGTAGAGCCGATGAGCTTCTACTCGCCTACAGAGCATACAAATGGTTCGTATTCCCAGAACATGCGCCCATCCTCGATTCCTCATACCCGCGCACGCGGGAATCCAGGTTTGTCTGCGCTGAATTAGCCTGGATACCCACTTTTGCGGGTATGACGGAGATCTCAAGACTTTGCGTTGTCCATATCATCCCCTCACATGGATTTTCAAAGAAGCCACGAAGGACACGAAGGGTTCAGATTGAAAGGTCTGCTTAATCGTTGGCGTGGGCCGCAAACGTCGCCGAGTCTTCGTTGGTGATTTGCAGGCGAAAGCCGCTGGGCTCCCTGAAATAGGTCCCCAACTGATCGTCGCGCCGGCCTTCGCGCTCGCCGTGATCGTCTCGCTCTTCGATGCCCGCCGCATGGAGCTTCGCGACGATGGCGTGGAAGTCGTCGTTGGTCACGTTGAGGGCAAAGTGGCGGCCGCGCCAGGTCGCCTTGGTCACGTCACTCAGATCATCGACTTTGTTAACAATCACGCTTTGCCCCGTCGGAAAAACGATTTCCGCCATGGCATCATGCCGCGTTCCCACCGTGCAGTTCAGAAATTTCTTGTAGAAATCCAGACTGGCGTCGATATCGGTGCTGTCAAAATGCAAATGGTGCAAGCGCGTCTTGGCGATGCCGCTGGCTTTGGTAATCTCGAAGAAGTTGCCTTCGGAATCTTGGAAGACCAACCCTTGGTTCCAACAACAACCCAAAGCGCTTTCCGATTTGATCTCGCGCGTGAATACGCCGGCGCCGCGAATCTTCGCGACCATCGAGTCGTACTCGCCCGCCGGCACTTCGAACGAATGGCGCGGATAGGAATTGGCGCTGTCGCGCTTGGGCAACTGGTTCTTTCCTTGGGAAAACAGCCCGACATGATTCTCGCCGAGTTTCATGAAAATGCGCGTCATATTCGGCGCGTTCTGGGTTTTCAAAGTGCGCGCGCCGAGCACCTCGGTGTAGAATTTTTCGGCCCGGTCCGGCTCCATCACCGCGACCACGAAGTGATCGAGATGATGGACATCGCCATTGGCTTTTGCATTGCCGCTCATAACTTTCCCTCCTTCTCACGCTTATTTTGCTTGCAACGACTGGATCGACTCCGTCGCGGGGAAAATCACCATGCGCTGCTTCGGCAAATGGAGCGTCACAGTGCCCGTCACCTTGGCATCGGCGTCGTCAGGCAAACTCTTGACGTTGATAATCGTCTCGCCGATCCTAACTTCGCTCATGACATGATCGCCAAGAAAAAACGACCCGACCACATTCCCCGCCGGACAATTCTCCGCCGCACCCGGCTGCGCGATCAATTTAACATCTTCGGGGCGAATACCGACGACTACAGCCCCTTCATACTGCCGCGCCGCGGCGATGACAAGCGGGCCGATCTCGGTGTCGATGCGGCCGTCGGCAAGCACCTTGCCGTGCAGCCAGTTGATCGAACCGAAAAACTCAGCGATCTGCGAATTAGCCGGCGCGCGGTAGAGCTCGAACGGGTTGCCGATCTGTAAAATTTCGCCATGGGCCATCACCGCGATGCGGTCGGCGAGCACCATCGCCTCGACTTGATCATGGGTGACATAGAGCGCGGTAATGCCCAATCGGGTGGCGAGTTTCTTGATATTGGTGCGCACCTCTTCGCGCAAACGCGCGTCCAAATTGCTCAGCGGCTCGTCCATCAGCAGCAAGGCCGGATTGACCGCTAAAGCCCGCGCCAGCGCGACCCGTTGCTGTTGCCCGCCGCTCAACAGGCGCGCCGGCCGGTTTTCGAAATCGTCCAATTGCACCAAGCTGAGCGCGTAAGCGATCCGAGCTTGCGCCTCGTTTTTGGACAGACGCCTGCGGCCATGGGTCAGCACCAAGCCGATATTTTCGGCAACGGTGAGGTGGGGCCATATCGCATAGGACTGAAACACCATGCCGATGCCGCGCGCTTCCGGCGGTTCCGAAATCCGCCGGCTGCTGGAGAAGACCAGCTTGTCATCGAGTAAAATCTCGCCGCTATCGGGTTTCTCCAACCCGGCGACGCTGCGCAACAGCGTCGTCTTCCCCGATCCGCTCGGCCCGAGCAGCACGAAGAACTCGCCGCGCTTCACATCCAGGTCAATGCCTTGCAGCGCCGCCACGGCGTGATCGCCGGACTGAAAATTCTTGCGCAGGCCGGTGATCGAAATCACGATGACACCTCCGAGAAGCGGCTGCGCCGGCCGAAATAGAGATAGAGAATCACCGCCGGCAGCATGAAGGCGAGCACGACGAGATTCGCCGCCGCGGCTTGATTGAGACTGCCGCCCAGCCACAAACCCCAAACGATCATCGGCAAGGTTACGTTGGCCTGGCTCGTCACCAGCACCGAAGCCATAGTCAGCTCGCGAAAACACAACAACGCCATCCACAACCAGGCGTAAACCAACGCCGGCCGGAGCAGCGGCAAGAGAATCTTGCGCATTACCTGCCAGAGCGGCAGACCGCCGACAAACGCCGCTTCTTCCAGCTCGGGATGAATCTGCGCCAGCGAGTTATTGATGATGCGGGTGGCGAAGCTAATCCGGCTGATGGTGTAGACAATAATCAGAATCGCCAAGCTGCCGTAGAGCGCCGCCACATCGCGCAAAAGAAACAGCGAGGCGAACACCGCGGCGATGGCGAGAATCAGATGCGGCACGGCGTGGGGCAAAAACGCCACGGCGTCGAAGCCGACGCGCCATCTAAGTCCCGAGCGCAGCACCGTCCAGGAAATCGCCAGGCACAGTATCAACGTCACGGTCGGCACCGTCACCATCAGCACCACGGTATTCCACGCGCCTTGGAAAAGCAGATTCCAGGGCAAGCCGTAAAAATTTCTCAGCGACACCTGTTCCAACGCCGCCCACGAGGGCGGCTGGAAATAGCGCAACAGCGATGCCCAGACCAGCAGGAGAAACGGCAGCAACTTGGCGACGGTAAAATAGCCGCCTAAAAACAGCCAGGCGAGCAACCAACCGCGCCGGCCCAACTCCACCAGCCGCGGCCGGTAGCCCTTGCCGGTCACCACCGCGTAGCGATGAGAAAATTTAAGCGTGCGAAAGTAGCCCCAACTCAACAGCAGCGCCAAAACCACCAACAGGCTGCTCACCGCGCCTGCCATGCCGTAGCTCGGCAGCTCTTCCTGCGGCTGGATTTTGTAAAAAATAAACGTCGAAAAAGTAAAGATCTTATTCGACATGCCGATGATCGCCGGAACTTCGAACGCCGACAAGCCGATGGTGAAGATATAAATCGCCGCGGCGACGATGCCGGGAAACGTCAGCGGCAGAGTGACATAGCGCAACGTGCGCAGGATGCCCAAGCCATGCACCCGCGCCGCTTCTTCCAGCGCCGGGTCCATGCTGCGATAGGTCGCCACGATCATAATGAAGGCGATCGACGAAAGGCCCAGCCCTTCGACCCAACCCATGCCGACCAGCGAGGCGATGTTGAACGGCGCCTGCGCCAAGCCGAAAAGGTCAATGAGAAATTTATTGATGATGCCGATGCGCGGATGGAGCAAGAACACCCAGCCCATGGCGGTAAAAAACGTCGGCACCAAAGCGCCTATGGTCGCGAGAGCAAAAATCAAATTTTTGCCAGGCAAATCCGTGCGCTCGACTAGCCACGCCATCGGCACGGCGAAAAACAGCGCGATCAAGACCGTCGTGGTGGCGAAGCCTAAGGTGTTGAGCAGGGTGCGGTAGGTGGAGCCGTCGGTGAAAAGCTCGCGATAATGCTTCAGCGTGTAAACAACCGGATCGCCCGGACTGCCTTGCCAAAACCCCATCCAAAAGATAATCAGCAGAAACGCCAGCACCGGCAGCAGACTCGCCACCGACACCGCGACAAACAACCAGCGACCCTTCAAGATTGGGCTCCGCGCGTAGAGTCGGAGTGATGGAGTATTGGAGTGCCGGGTTTCAATTGCATCACTCCATCATGCCAAAACCCCGCGCTTCTGCGTTTCAGTTCCCTGCCAATATTTTCTGAAACTTCTGGCGGATGCGCGAATGTTCCTCGGCGTTCTTGAAGACTTCCGATACCGAATAGGCGGTGAACTTGACGCCGCGCTTTTCCTGCTCGGCGACAAATTTCTGCATCGGCGTGCCCTTGACCAGATGGGAACTGCTGCGCTCGGTGTTGTAAAGAATATCCTGGCCGTCTTTACTGAGCAAAAACGCGGCAAGCAATGTTGCGGCGTTGGCATTCCGCGCGTTAGTCGGCACCGTCACGTACCAATAGGAAAGAATTCCGGCGTCGCGAAAAACCTGGCCATCCACCGGCCCGCCCTTTTCCTTGGCTTCCTGGGGCGCGGCGAGATCGCAGTTAAAGACCAGCATGGCGAACTCGCCCGCGGCGATGCGGTCATCTTCGCCGCAGCGAATCAACCCGGTGACCTGCTTGACGAATTTCTCCAAGAACGCGGTGGTTTTTTCCTCGCCCCAAATCATCGCCAGCCGATCGAAAGACGCCGCATAGGGCGTCGACGCGATCTTGCCTTTCCATTTGGGGTTGAGCACATCCTCGACCCGCTGCGGGATATCCTTGCCGACCACCATCTTCGAGTTGAAAGTGAAGCCGGGCGTGCGCGTCGTGACGATCAAGACTTTGTTGTCGAAATCGATCATCGGCGCGGTGATATGATTGAAAGTCTTGCTCCACTCCACGCTTTTGAGCGACATGCGCGCGACGTGATTCTCCGACCCGACAAATAAATCCGATGACGACGGCTGCCCGGCTTTCGCTTCTTGAATAATTCGGCTGGCAAACTGCGGCATCGCAGGACCTGGGGTGTACTTGAATTGGAGGTTCAATCCGTACGCCTTGTTAAACGCCTTCTCCAGCGTCGCCGCTCCCTCGATACCGCCCATAGTCCCTGTGCCCCAGCTCAGAATCAGCTGGCCTTCCTTCTTCGCCCCCTCGATCAATTGGGCCCGTGTCTGGGTAAAACCATCGGTCGGCGAAAGCGCAAGCGCGATAGTCAAAGCACTCAGCACCCACAGTAATCTCGGTCTAAGCATGGCAATTCTCCTCTGTGCCTAACTGGAACGGTTAGAACACGTGGAACTCTTCGATCTTCCGACCTTGAACTTTGAACCTTGAACCTTTGAACGATCTTTAGAGATCCATCTTCTTCCCCAGCCCGCGCTGCACCGCTTCATCATAAAGCCACGCCGCCAACGCCATGTCACCGTAGCCGCCCTGGGACTCGCGAAAAATGTTAATTTCGTCGCGGCTGGCGCGCCCGACCGCCTGACCGGTGACCAATTCGCCGAGCTCGGGCACCCGGCTCCAAGAAAGCTTGCCTTCGGCAGCGAGCTCGACCAATGGCAGCGCCGCCGATTTATCGGCGTAGTTGCGCTCCTGCTCTTGGCTGCCGACCACGGTGCGCGCGGCTTTCAAATGCAGATCGCGGCTCAACTCCGTCGGCTTACCCATGCTGCTGACATGGGTGCCCGGCTCGACCCAATCTTCGGGAAAGATCGGCGTCAGCGAATTGGTCGCGGTGAGAATAACGTCCATGCCGCGCACTGCTTGCTCCGGCCGGTCGACACCGCGCACCGTGATGCCGAGTAACTGTTCGCCCTCGGCGCAAAATTTCTTGCGCCGCTCGGGGTCGCGGCTCGACACATAGATCTCATTAATCGGCCGCACGGTTTGCAGCGCCTTGAGAATGCCGAAGGCATTACGGCCGACGCCAAACAAGCCGAGCTTCTTGGAGTCTTGCCGCGCCATATGCTTGGCCGCGATGGCAACCACGGCCGCGGTACGAAGTGTGCCGAAGGGAAATCCCATGAACGCCAACAGCTCGCCGCTATCGGCATCGAACAAGGTTGCGTACATTTTATCGCCGCCGCCGAGTCCGCTGTTGGGCCCCATTCGAACGCCGACTCGATGCTGTTTGAGCACCGCGCCGGACACGATGCGCAATCCTTTGCTCGGCCCGACGGTCACATGATACGGCGCATGGGGCACAATCTGGCCATTGACCTGTTGCCGGTGGGCATCCTCGATCAACTCGATGGCCTGAGTAAGGCCGAGCAGCGGTTTCAATTCATCGCGACTTAGAAATAAAGCCATCGTAACTCCGATTTTGCAGCAGACTATCTCGAGCAGGTCCGACGTTGAACTTTTGAACCTTGAACCTTTGAACGGCAGTTATTTCTGCGTAACCGCCAGTTCATGCGCCCGCTTGCCTAACCGTCGCCCACCGTTCTTGGTCACGACCACGGTATCGCCCCACTGGCAGATATATTCGCCGTCCGCCGAAATCGCCGACGGCTTGCAGATAAAAACCATGTTCTCGCGCATCGCCACCGCGAGCTGGCGCGGGCTCTTGGCGTGGGGCGTAATGATCGGTCCGTCGTCCCCCTGGCCGCGGCCATGCATGTTGAGGACGCCTTGGGCGCCCGCCGCCGGGCCCCTTTTCGGCGCGGCACTTTGCACCGCACTCCTAGTCAACTCGGCGAGCTCGCCGACGGTGACGCCGGGCTTCAGATTTTCCACCACGCGATTGAACACTTCGCGCTGTACTTTGATCAACTCGGCCTGCACCGGATCGATCACTTCGACAAACACCGGCTGCACGCCCTGGGCCCGGTACCCGATCCACGACGCTTCGATCTCATTGATGATCGCGTCGCCGCGCTCGAGCAGCCGCATGCTCGGCCGGGTCAAGGTGCGCTTGGGATTTTTTCCGGACACCCAGAAACAGTGCACCGGCAACTCGGAACCGTTGCGCGTCATGGCGTAATGCATCGCCGCCCAGACTTCCCAATCCTTGACGCCGACTTTGGCCGCTTCGATTTCCGCTTGAATCGCCAGTTCGTTGATTTCCATTGACTTGGTGAGCACGCCGATTTCTTCGTCGCTTTTCACATAACGCACTTCGTCGAGGATTGCCGTGGCGTCGACCAATTGCGCCTGCGGGAAGCCTTCGCGGATCTGCTTCCAGGTGCCGTAGAAAATCGTTCCTTCCGGCGTGCGCGTGCCTTCGACCTCGCCCAGACCGGTTATGCCGATACGGCCGCGATCGATCGCCCAATTCTTTCAACCGCTCGACAATGACCTTGCCATAATTACGCCGCGCCTCGCGCACGTCGGTGACCCAGTCCTGCACCGTCGGCCAACGCGGCGCCGGCGAAGTCGCGATCGCCGTCACTTCGCCGTCAATCGGAAAAACCGCCGCGAGATCGGGTTCGCCGCCGCCGCAATGCGTCAGGTAGCGCGTGTTGGCTTGATAGTCCGCCGAATGGCCGCTGTTCTGCGGCGTGACGATGACGTCAAGATTCTGCTGGCGCATCAGCTCACGGACAGCTTGCCAACGCCGGTCCCGTTCAGCGAGTGAAAAACGCGGATAGGGATAAAGTTCTGCCATGAATTATGTTCTGAGGGTCAATGAAATATTTTTCTCACCACGAAGGCACGAAGAGCACAAAGTTCGGAGGTTATTTATCCGAACCCTTCGTGCCTTCGTTGGTGAACAATCCTCTTTTTTTTGCGGTCAAACATCGATTACAACCAATTTCATATCGCGCTTGCCCAAACGGCGCGCGCCGTTTGCGGTCACCGTCACGGTATCACCGACGCTGGCGCGGCCTTTGCCCTGGGTCGGCCGTACTTGTGGTTTGAGTATGAAAGTCATGCCGGCCTTAAGCTCAATCTTGGCAAATCGCTCGAGATCCTTGTCACCCATCAGCGCCGGCCCATCGTCACCGAGCCCGCGCGCGTGCATCATCGGATGGCTCCAAGAATATGGCCCGGCGCCTTCCACCGTGCGCGTGTAGGTATCGAACAACGTGCCGAAAGTCACGCCTGGTTTCATGGCAGCGAGAATCGCATCGAAACAGGCATGCGAGACTTCGACCATCGCTTGATAAGCCGGATCGGGTTTACCGACCACCGCCGGACTCACCGCCTGCGCCGCATAACCGCCATATTTGGCTTCGATCTCACCGACAAGATTGTCGCCGTTTTGAATCACGTAATCGGTGGGCACAAAAGAGCTATTGAACAGATTGGGGCCGGCGCTGAGAAAAAATAAGGTCGGCAACTCGCCGCCGTTGGATAACATGGCATGAAGCATGGTCGCATAGACTTCTTTTTCGCTCACGCCCGGCTTGGCGGTTTGCTTCATCGCATCAATGGCTTTCTCGATAATCGCCGCAGAGCGCTCTAGAAAAGACACTTCCTCTGAGCTCTTGATGGCACGAATCTCCTGCATCATCTCGGTGGCGTTGACCAGCTTGGCATGGGGAAACGCCTCTTGAATCGCCTTGACCGACGTATAAGGAATGATCCCCTCCGGCGCGCGCACCAAACCGGCAAGCCCGGAAACTCCGATGGTGCCTTTGTCGAGGCCCAATTCTTTGATGCGCTCGATGGCGTTTTGACTCCAGCGGTTGCGCCCGTCACGCACGTCCGCCACCCAATTCTGCGCCTTCTGCCACCAGCCGGCGCGATTGAAAACATATGCAGTAACGTCGCCCTGGGCGGGGAAAACGGTAAACATCTCGGTGGCGAAACCGCCGATGTTGGTCAGATAGCGCGAGTCGCCTTGCAGCTGCTCCCAGCGCCCCGTGTTCGCCGGCAGCAGCAACACATCGATGCCGCGCTGGGCCATCTCCGCGCGCACCAGTTGGTAACGCCGATCTCTTTCTTGAATCGATAACTGTGGAATCATCGTTTCCTCACTTGTTCGGAATCTCAGATTTAAAATGTTCAGTCACGACTTGAACGAAGCGCAGCGGTTGAACGGCTTGAACGTTTTGAACGCGCTTCATTTTCCCGACCGCTGCCGCGCGGCATTGATCAAATCGCCCACCGGTTTCCACTCCATCCAGTCGTGCCGGCTGATTTCTATGTAGTTGACATCTTTCTTGCGCCGCGCCGCTTCGGGGACATACTCCAGCGGCAAGTCTTCACGCATCGACGTCGTGATTTCGTCCTCGATGGTGTTATTCGCCTGGCGAAAGGCGATCTGCCCTTCGCGCGAGAGATACCAATTGATAAAAACTTTCGCGGCGTTGGCATGGGGCGCATTGTTCATTAAGGCAATCGCGCCGTTGTTGGCGCCGATACCGGGAGCCTCTTTGAAGTGATAGACGCTGGCTTCCTCCACCGGTAAACCTTGTTCGTGAGCACGGCGCAGGCGGCAGAGGAAACAAATCGGCGCTTTGCCGGCGGCGAGCCAGTCGGTGCCCTGGCGAAAATCGCTGAAATAGGTCACGTCCATTTCGCTGTAAAAGCGCTCGAGAAACTTCGGCCCAATCTGCGGATGATGATACATGAACAGCAATGCCGTCGAGACGTAGTTGGCCCGCGGCCACAAGCCGATCATCTTGCCTTTCCATTTGGCATCGAGGAGATCCCAGACCGATTTGATCGAATCGAGATTGACCAGCTTGGTATTGTAATAAACCGGCGGGCCATACTTGGTGCTCTGGTAGACGAAGACATATTGCCCTTCAGGATCGACATACCGGTGTTTGCTTTTCCACCACTTCGACAGATCGGTCACCTCGGCCAGCATCAGCGCCGGCGCCAGCGGATCGAGAGTCTTGCCGCGGTGCAGACTGTTGTACGTCGCGCCCGGTGCGCCGAGCACGACATCGGGGTAATATTGGCTCGCCCGTCGCTCCGCCATGATCTTGGTGACGATTTCGCTGGTGGTGCTGATCGCCACGGCGTTCAACTTGATTTTGGGAAATCGCTTTTTGAAGGCATCCCAAATCACCTGAAGCTCGCCGACGGAGTTGGTCGCATAGACGCTGACCTCACCTTCCTTCTCCGCCGCCCGCACGGCATCGTCCCAACGCGCCTGCGCCGCCATAACGTCCTGGCCAAATAACAGGGTCACGAATGCTAGTGGCAACCAACTCTTCATCCAAATCTTCATTTTTTATAGCTCTTTATAGCTCCTGATCTCTGAGGCGCTACTCAGTGCTGATCTCCTCGCCCAAGCCGCGCCGCTTAGCCTCCTCGAAGGCGTACACCGCCAAAGTTAGGTCGCCATAACCGCCCTGGGAGTCGCGAAAGATTCTCAAGCTGCGCGCCAAATCCGGCACCGCCACTTTACCGGTCACGACATCGCAAAATTCCGCGACGCCGTCCCAGGAAAGCTTGCCCTGCTGCGACAAGCGAATCAGTGGCTGATCGAGCTTGGTGTCGTAATAGTTGAGTTCATGAGTTTTGCTGGGGACGCTCACCAGGTCAGCCATGAGATAAACGTCATCGTCAAACTCATTGGGCCGGCCGATGCCGAACACCGCTAGCCCAGGCCGAAGCCATTGGCCATGCAGGGCCGGCGCCGGCGAGTTAGTGCTCACTAGGACAAAATCGGCTTGCGCGATGGCCGCTTGCGGCGAGGCAACTGCGATCACCGAAGTTTTCAGCAGCGCACTGGCCGTACGCGCGAAGCCCTCGCGATTCTCCGCGCTGCGGCTGTAAACCAACACGCGCTCGATGGGACGCAACGCGCAGGCCGGCTCGAGAATCGGCAACGCCAGCCGGCCGCTGCCGATCATCGCCACGGTTTTCGCTTTGGCATCGGTGAAGCGCTCGATGGCCAGGCCGACAGTGGCGCTGATACGCAACTCGCTAAACGGGTAGCCCATTAACGACAGCAGCTTGCCCGAGCTGATCTCAAACAACAAAGCCAACGCGCCGCCGCCGGTAACGCTGACCCGCAAACCGTTTCTATCCTGCGCCTGCAAGCCGCCGACGACCATACGCATGCCGCGATTCATAAACCGCAGCGGCGCCACTTGCTGCACCTGACCGGCCGCTTGTTCGCGAAATGTTTGTTCGAGCACCGCCATCGCTTGGCGCAGATCCAACAAACCCGAAACTACAGATCGTTTTAGCAGCAGCGTCACGACGCGCAACTTATCGCTGTCGAGGAAATCACACAACCTATCGACAAACGCCGCCCTGCGCCGTCAGTGCTGAATCTCATGAACCATGCTTTTTCCAGGGCAATACGTGTAGGTGTGATGGTCGTAGCGTTTTTTCTCGGACCTGTCGGTCACGCTCCAGTAGAATTCCAGACAATGGGGCTCATTACCCAATATGAAGTCGATCTGCTTGATCGTGACCGATTCCACCCTTTCAGAATCCCTCGATCCCTCATAAATCTTATAGCCATGCTTTTTGGTTTCGCCTTCTTTCCACAAGCCGAGGGGAAATTTAAGACCGCCCGACGATGTCCGAGTGTCTTGATTGGGCCGTCCATCGTAAAGCCGGCCGAGACCGGTGCGTTCTTCGTTAATGACAAACAGTTGCCATTTTGCACCGCCCCTTTGAGGATTAATTCGCTCATAGACGGCATGGTTCTGCCCGGTCGCTGGATGTTTCCAGTCGGTAGGCCCTTTGATCGAGTAAGCGGCTTTATTGTGCCGATAGTTACCGTCGACCTTCGGCATTTTAAGTTCCTGCTTGCCATCCCACTCGGCGCCGGTCCAAAGCTCCACCGGAATGAACCGTTCTTTTGTTTCCACATTCGTCGCGTCGTCCCATGGATTCGCTGCCGCCGTGACGGGCGCGGTAGTCGAAACCAACAGGCCCAGGATCAAACCACTCGAAATAATCCCGTACGTGCTAATCGCGCGTTTCATAGCGCACCGCCAATGGTTACGCTGTTGCATTTGAAGTTGTCTTAAATAATTTCATTGCGCCAATATCTTTTTGATCCGCTCGACCACTTCTGCCGGCTGTTCGATGACTTCTTTCGCGATCTTGGCGAGTTGCTCGCCGCTAACCGGTGTAATATCGAGTTTCTTTTGCTTCGCCTCATCGAGCAGCGCTGGATCGAGCATTGCTTTTGCAAATCCGTCACGCAATAGCTTCGTTCTATCCGGCGGCGTCGCCGGATGGGTCACCATCGGCCGGCCAAGCTCACCGGAGCCGAGCATGACGACGGCGACACGGCGGCTCAACTCCGGGGTTTTGTATTCGTTCATGAGGTCTTTGAGCAGCGGCGTATCGGGCAACTGCGGGTCTTTCTTCTCGCCGGTTTGCATGAGTATCCGCACCAGGTTGGTTTTGCGCCAGGTGTGATAGGGCTCGCGGGAAAAATATGCCTGGGTGGTGAATGACCGGCAGACGACTTCGTTGCGCTCCGTGGCGATGTCGATTTCATTGCCGCCGGCATAGCCGGTGACGATGGTGAACTTGGTCCCGAGCAGCTCTTCGAGCAGGCGCGGAATGTAATGGCCGCTGGTGCCGGTGCCGGTGGCGCCGCACTTGGGCGGCTCCTTGGCGTTGCGAATATCCTGCATGCTCTTATACGGCGCATCGCTGCGCATATAGAGCAGATGCTCCGACTTATCCGGACTGGCGAGCCAGGTGAACTTCGTCCAGTCGAATTTGATTTCTTTGTTACCCTGGAGCTGATTGAAATAGTGCGCCGGATTGATCGACGCGATGGTCAAGCCGTCCGGCTTGGCGACGCTGTAAACATAGTTGGCCGCGACGATGCCGCCGGCCGCCGGCATGTTTTGCATGATCACATTCGGATTGCCAGGAATATGTTTGCCAATATGGTTCGCCAATAGGCGCGAATAAATATCGTAGGCCGTGCCGGTCCCCGATCCGACAATAAAATTGATAGTCTTGCCCTGATAATAGGGTGTTTGCGCGCTCGCCTCCGCGCCCGGGACTAACAGTAATACCGCCAACAAAAGCAGTCGTTTCATCTCATTTTCCTTTCCATAAAAAGCTTGCCAAGTCTATTCGATCCTCGCGCCGCTACTCGTTACCATCAATTGAGTTAAATTGCCAAACCAGCCGCCGCGTCAGTCGCCAGGAGTCCCATTCAAATTCTTGCAGTCGATGAAAACGCGGTGACGCAATCGAGCCGGTTTGAACGACGGGAAGCGCCGCTGACCGCCTCGCGCTCTGGCGCCTGGCCTCCGGTTATCGTGAACAAGACAAGGATCGTTATCAGTCGAAGACTATCGCACCGAAAGAATTTACTTCTTGTTCAAGTCGGGTCGTTTGCTGCACCGTCGCGATACCCCAATTCTCGAGCCAAGCCAACATGATTCCTAGGACACAACAAATTCGCTCGCAGTGTCGTCGCAGCATCGAAAACTGTTCACCGTATCCAGCGGGACCCGCCTGCACCGAATGGAAAGCGCTTGCCATTGATTGACAACCCGGCCATAAATACTGTTGCCTGAGGGAGCAAGTTTTCCCGCGATAGATCGAAGATTCTCGGCTAGGTCCGATTGGCAGGAGTTTCGCCAAATGAGGTAGTTTGGCCTGTCATGACCGGTATGCAACTTGCTCCAATTCCGGCCTACTAAACTTTCACTGGGAATTTATTGATGGATCATAACGACAACTGCAAAGGATGGTTGGGCAAAGGCTCCATCGTTCTGGGGCTGGGACTACTTGTATTTGGCGCGATCTTCTACAGCACGGGTGGCGGTACGAAGACTTCGACGAAACCGGCGGCAGCGCCGCTCGATCGAAATGCGCAAAGGCCGGTGCGCATCATGAACATGGCCCTCGGCCCGATGGTATTCCTCGCCCGCGAACTGGATTTCACCGTCAAGAACGCTAAGGGCGACATACTCGATGACAGCCCTATCGCCACTCGCGTGGAGAATCAACTGCTCGGATTGCGCGATCTGTATCGCCAAGAGATCGCCAAGAACACCAAGTTGGTGGGCAGCTTGATATTGCAATTGACCATCACTCCCGCCGGTGAAGTGATCCAGGTCAAGGAAGTGTCCGGGCGCATCAACGACGCCGAATTCAAAAAGACCGTAGCCGTGGAAATCGCCAAATGGACGCTTCGCCACCCTGATAGCAGAACCCGTAACTGTTCAGTGCCCACTGCTGTTCGTTCAGGAGGGCATGGACATCACAACCTTGGTTCACTGGGAAAGCTTGTTGACCGGTGCGGCGCAGAAAAACGTGACTGCCGGCGGCGCGACCCATGCTGAATCAATCCAACCGGCAAAGCTCAATACCCCTACTGCGCCGCCAATTGCAATCGCGAAAGCGGCGCCGGCAGCGGTGAAAAGCGGCGGCCAAGAAGTCCGGATCAAATACGCGACCTTGCTGCGCAAGGAACCGAACTTCAGCGCACCAGTGCTCGCGACATTCACCATCGGCACCAAAGTCATGGTGATTAACCAAAGCCGCGACTGGTTCGAGGTCAAGTCACACCACAATGGACCGAGCGGTTACATCCGCAAAGAATTCACCATTCCCGTCGGCGTCACGGTCTACCGCTAGCTTGTCGGTTTTACGATTTCGTTAAACCCTCCCTTGCAAAGTGGCGGCATCGTCAGCACCATGACCGCATGGCGGTCGATACGCGAAAATCCTGGCAACTTTCCGAGCGCGAGCTCACACCCGAAACATTTTTCCGTCAGCGCCGCCAGCTGGTCAAATCGGCGGGTCTCATCGGACTCGGCGTCGCCAGCGGCCTGATATCCGCGTGCGGCCCTGCCGGCGACGCCATTCGCGTCGGCGCTCAAGAGCGACCGGCGGGAGCCGATCTCTACCCCGCCCGCCACAATCCACAGTTTACCCTCGATCGTCCCGTAACCGGCGAAGCCTACGCCGCCTCGTACAACAATTTTTACGAGTTCAGCGTCTTCAAGAGTCGGGTTTACAAAAACGCCGCGCGCCTGACGACCCATCCATGGCAGGTCGAGATTGCTGGCATGGTCGCCAAGCCGCGGCTTTACGACATCGATGAGCTGGTGCGCGCCATGGGACTCGAAGAACGGCTCTATCGTTTTCGTTGCGTCGAGGCCTGGGCCATGGCGGTGCCGTGGAGCGGGTTTCCGCTTGCAGCGTTGATCAAGAAAGCCGAACCATTGTCAGCCGCCAAGTTCGTCCGTTTCGTGACGTTTTTGAAGCCCGACCAGGCGACCAACCAAACCCTGTCCTATGGCCCCTGGCCGTACACCGAAGGGTTGACGATGGCGGAAGCGATGAATGAACTCACCTTGATGGCCACCGGTATCTACGGTCATCCGCTGCCCAAACAGCAGGGTGCGCCGCTACGCCTGGTCGTGCCGTGGAAGTACGGCTTCAAAAGCATTAAATCAATCGTCAAGATCGAATTCACATCCGAGCAGCCGGCAACGTTTTGGCATAGTAACCGGCCCCGCGAATACGATTTCACCGCCAACGTCGATCCCAACACGCCGCACCCGCGTTGGTCGCAGGCGACGGAAAAACTCATCGACAGCGGCGAACGCCGGCCAACCTTGCCGTACAACGGCTACGGCGAGTGGGTGGCGAAGCTTTACGGATAGAAAAACGCGCGAATATCGAGAATCGAAGATGGTGATCCTCGGTCAGCCAGCCTTTAAAAGTGCTTGATTACTATGTGAACCGGTTCAGGATTGGGAGCCGGGTTTCATTCCGCGCGCGCCACGAATACGAGCATGACGGGGTCAGATCAGCTGCTTCAACGCCTTGGCGAGAGTCTCGACATTCTCTACCCGCGAACCATGGCCCATCAAACCGACGCGCCAAATTTTTCCCTTGAGAGGGCCTAGACCGGCGCCGATTTCGATGTTGTATTCGTCGTACAAGCGCGTGCGCACCTTGGCGTCGTCGGCGCCTGCGGGGATCGTGATGGCATTGATCATCGGCGCGCGGATCGATGCGGCTACCGCCGGTTCGATTTCCAGCTTGCGCATCTCGCGGATGAACACTTCATGGGTCTGTTTGTGACGCTGCCAGGAATTTTCCAGCCCTTCTTCGAGGACGGCGCGCAGCGCCTCATGCAGCGCATAGTTCATCGAAATCGGTGCGGTGTGATGGTAGACCCGCTCGCTGCCCCAGTATTTTTCAATCATCGACAGATCGAGGTACCAGCTCTGCACCTTGGTCTTGCGCTGGCGAATTACCTCGACAGCGCGGTCGTTGAAAGTTACCGGTGACAGTCCCGGAGGGCAGCCCAGACATTTTTGCGTGCCGCTGTAGCAGGCGTCGATACCGAGCTCGTCGACCCGCACCGGCGCACCGCCCAATGAAGTCACGGCATCGACCAGCAACAGCGCGCCGCTGTCGTGAACCAGTTTGGCGATGTCGTCCATCGGCTGAAGCACGCCGGTCGAAGTTTCGGCATGCACCACGGCGACCAGTTTGTATTTATTTTTCGCCAGCGCTTCTTTGACCTTCTGGGCGTCGAGCGCGCTGCCCCACTCGGCCTCCACGGTATCGACTTGCGCGCCGCAACGCTGCGCGACATCGACCATGCGCGTGCCGAAGACGCCGTTGACGCCGATCAGCACGCGGTCATGAGGTTCGATCAAATTGACAAAACAGGTCTCCATGCCGGCGCTGCCCGTACCCGACATCGGCAACGCCAAACGGTTATTAGTCTGAAACAGCTCGCGCAACATCGCCATGCTCTGATCCATGATTTCCAAAAACTTCGGATCGAGATGGCCGACCACCGGCAGCGCCAGTGCCGCGAGCACACGCGGGCTCACCGGACTTGGACCGGGACCGAGTAATGTACGAATCGGTGGATTGGCTTTAGGGGCGGCTGGCATAAATCAACTCCTCGATATTCTGAACGCCGACTTCCGCGCTCGCGCAAAGAGGTCCGGCTGATGGATGGAAAATCTATGCTTCGTCTTCACATTCAATTCCATGCTGCCGATCTTCTCGATGGTGCCGATATAATTTGTCGCCATCGTGCAATTTGCTTACGCCCGCGGGCGTGCCCGTGGTGATGCAATCGCCGGTGCGCAGGGTCACACAGTTGCTGAGAAAGCGAATATGCTCGCGCAGACCGCAGATCATGTCGCTGGTATGAGCGATCATCGCCTCTTTGCCGTTCTGCAAAACCGTAATCGATAAATTCTGCGGCTCGGCGATCTCGTCACGCGTCACGATCCACGGGCCCAAACCGGTAAACGTATCGAAGCCTTTGCGCATGTTGCGCGTGTTGTGCATGCCCTTGCCCCAGGGATCGCGCTGGCTGATGTCCCAGCACATCATGTAGCCGAACACATGATCGAGGGAATCCGCTTCGCTGACCTTGCGCGCCTTCTTGCCGATGACGGCGCACAGCTCGCACTCGAAGTCGACCAGCTTGGACATCTTCGGCAAAATCACCGTGTCGCCGGGGCCGATGATCGACGACGAGGTCTTGATGAAAAACTCCGCCATCAAGTCGTCCTTGTTGAGGATCTGCTTGTTGGCGCTGCCCATGCGATCGACCATCTCGGCGCGGTGCGCGCCGTAGTTCGCCGCGGCGGCCCACAGCGTGCCGGGATTTTGGATCGGCGCCAACAGTTTCACCGATTTCAAATCGACACCACCCGAGCCGTTCGCTGCGTCGCGGGCGATTTGCATCGCCGCCGGATTGTTAGCCAGGGCGTCGATGATTTCCAGCATGGTGTAGCCTTGGCGCGCCAGACCGGCTTTGATCATCGCGTCGCCGAAGTTAATGACTTTTTCGCCGACGACGACGCCGGCCTGTTTATTATCGTAATGACAGATTTTCATATCCGAGCCTCCGAGTTTTTAGCCATGTGAGATTTCCTCTCATATCCGAAGCCCCGTCTAATGTCCAATGACTCGCTAACGGATCAGTCCATGCGGTGCGCATGCGAATCTATACTGAGGACGGCAATTTTCATTGACAAGTGTGCAGCTCCCAACCTATGACAAATTCTTCTTAAGAGTTTCAATCACGATTAAATTGTTGCCCGGCTCAGGGAGATTGCAATTATGGATATAGGCAAGACCATGCAAACGATAGTCGATGTCGGTATTCTCATCGGCTTCAAAATTATTGGCGCGATTGTTTTCTATCTGGTCGGCCGCTGGCTGATAAGTTTAGCGATCCGCCTGGTGACCTCGGCTCTGGAAAAGCAAAGAGTCGATCCCACCTTGCTGCGTTACATCGGCACCGTGATCTCGGTCACACTGAATGTGATCTTGGTCGTCGCCATCCTGGGCTACTTCGGCGTCGAGACCACCAGTTTTGCCGCGCTCTTCGCCGCTGCCGGCGTCGCCATCGGCTTGGCCTGGAGCGGCCTGCTGGCCAACTTTGCCGCCGGCGCGTTCATGATCGTGTTGCGGCCTTTCAAGGTCGGCGATTTCGTCACCGCCGCGGGTGTCACGGGCACGGTCAAGGAGATCGGCCTCTTCGTTACCGCGCTGGTGACACCGGATAATGTGCTGACGATGCTTGGAAATAGCAAAATATTCTCCGACACGATTCAGAACTTCTCGGCGAATCCGTTCCGCCGCGTCGACCTGAAAGCGCAACTCGCCCATTCGGTGGACCACAACGAAGCGATCAGATTGCTGAAAGAACGGGTCGGCAAGGTGGCGCATATCAAGACCGACCCTGCGCCGGACGTCGAGCTGCTCGAATTCAACTTCAACGGGCCGGTACTCGCCGTACGTCCCTACTGCCACACCGATCATTACTGGCAGGTTTATTTCGATACCAACAAAGTCATCCGCGAAACCTGCGGCGCCGCCGGCTATCCCGTGCCGGAACAACATTTCGTCGTGCGCAATCCAACGTAACCCGCACGACTCGCCGTCTTTGGCGATGGACGAATTCGATCTCACCACGAAGGTACGAAGCGCGCCACGTTCGGAGTTGAACCTATCCGAAACCTTCGTGTCCTTCGTGACTTCGTGGTGAACATGCTTTCCCATTTGGCTGCAACTGTGCGGCGGCCGGCGCCCGCGCTGTTTGACCTTCCCTCGCGCCTCGGCGTATGAAGGTAACATCATTATTAGGAAACGAGTCACTCCATGTTGAATCTAAAAGTCGGTGTCACCAAAAATCCCCGTTTCGAGCCGCTCATCGACGGCAGCGTCAAATCGGACAAGGCAAATCTGAATATTCACGTCACCACACCGCCGGAGCTGTTCTTCAAAAATCTCAAGAACGACGAATTCGATATCTTCGAAATGTCGCTTTCGGAATTTCTCATCACCCGCGAGCAGGCCAAGGGCGACCGCTGGCAGTGGGCGGCATTACCGATCTTCCCCGCCAAGGCGTTTGTCTGGATGACCTTGTTCGTCAACACCGCTGCCGGCATCCAGGAGCTCTGCGATCTCAAAGGTAAACGCATCGGCATCCCCGACTACGTGATGACCGCCGGATTGTGGTTCAGAGTCATTCTCCGGGAGCTCTGCGGTATCCAGCCCAAAGACATCTCCTGGTACATCGGCCGGGTTCAAGATTTAAGCCATGGCGGGTTACTCGGCATGGACAGCCGCCCACCCACCGACGTATCTACCACTTGGCTCACCAAGGAGCAGACCTTCGATGTCATGCTCGATAAAGGCGAAATCGACGCCGCCTACGGCTTCGCGCCGCGACACGATACTAAACTCATGACTTTGAATATCGACCGCTACGGCGGCACGCCGTTGGAAGGCAATCCGCGGCTGCGCAAGATGTTCGCTGACGGCGGCTTGTCCATCGTCGACCAGTTTTATAAAAAGACCGGCATCGTGCCGGCGAACCATGTCATCGTCGCTCAGCGCCGCCTGCTCGAAGAGAACAGCTGGCTAGCCAAGGAAATCTTCCGCCTGTTCAGCGAGAGCAAAAGCCTCGCCTACGAGCGCGGCAATTTCGGCAACCCCGCCTACCTCTATTTCGAGCACAGCGATCGCGCCAGCCAGGAAAAAATGGTCGGCGCCGATCCCTTCCCGTTCGGCATCGCCAACAATCGTAAGATGCTCGAAACCCTGTTTCGCAATTCGCACGAGGAAGGTTTAACCCGGCGCCTGGCAAAGATCGAAGAAGTCTTTTTCCCCGGATTGCTCGACACCTAGCCGCCGAGAAATTAGCAATCTGCAATTTGTAATCTCTAATTGCCAGTGAAGCGAGGCCCCATGGCAGAGTCATTCGCCACCGTCGACGCCGACGGCCACTTGGAAGAGAACCACATCGACTGGAAAGCGCGGCTGCCGGAAAAGTATCGGAGCCAAGCGCCGGAACGGCGCGACAGCGGTAACGGCCAGCTGCGCACGATAATCGAAGACAAAGCCTGGCCGCGGCCGAGCGGCCTTGGCATCGGGGTCGGCGGCCCCTACAGCCGGCCTCACCCGCGCCGGTCCGGCATGACCGATCCCCATGCGCGCTTGGTCGACATGGATAGCGAGAAGATCGACATCGCCGTGCTTTTCGGCGCCGGCCTTTCGGGAACGGTCCCGGCATTGGACGACGCCGGCCTTGCCGTGGCGCTGGCCACGGCGCGCAACACTTGGTTGGCCGAGTATTGCGCCGCAGACCCCAAGCGCATCAAGGGCACCGCCGCCCTGGCGCAGCAGGATATCGCCGCCAGCGTGAGCGAATTGCGCCGCTGCGTTACCCAACTCGGCATGGTCGGCGCGTCGATTTTTCCCAACGTCAAAGGACGCCATCTCGGCGATCCTTATTATTTTCCGCTCTACGCCGAAGCGGAAAAGTTAAACGTGCCGATCTGCGTGCATATGTTTCTCGGCCGCTACGGCTCCGATGCCACCGGCACCGAACGGGTCGACAAGTTTTTTTATTCGCACCTGTTCGGCCATCCGTTCGAGCAGATGATCGCATTGTCGGTGATCCTCGGCGAAGGCGTCCTCGACCGCTTTCCCAAATTACGCTTCGTATTTCTCGAATCCGGCTGCGGCTGGCTGCCCTATTGGTTTCACCGCATGGACGAGCATTATGAAGTCTTAGGCGTGCAGACGCCGGAATTGAAATCGCCGCCGAGCAAGTTGCTCGAACGCGGCCAGCTCTATTTTTCCTTCGAGGCCGATGAAAACGAGCTCGCCCATGTCATCGACGCTTTCGGCGACGAATGGCTGGTCTTCGCCTCCGACTACAGCCACTTCGATAGCCGCTGGCCCGGCGCCTCGGAACCGATCGTCAATCATCCAACCCTCAGCGCCGCCACCAAGCGTAAAATCTTAAACGACAACGCGCGCAGGTTGTATCCGCTGGACTGAAGCGAGGGAATAATGCTGCTCAGGCTTTTGCTTTCATCCGTCCTATGGGCCGGGACTCTTGCCCACGGCGAAAACATCAAGATCGGCCTGCCGTCGGTGACCATCACCGCCATGCCGTTCTTCGTTGCCAAAGAGCATGGCTTCTTCCAACAGGAAGGCCTCAACGCCGAGATGGTCGTCATGCCGGCATCACTCAACATCAAAGTCCTGCTCGCCGGCGATATTCAATACGCCGCCACCATGGGCTCCGCGGTCGCCGCCGCCATCCGCGGCATCAACGTGCGCATCGTCATGCTGTTCGTCGACCGGCCGCTGCAGGATCTCGTCGGCGCGGCCAATATCGCTTCGATCTCCGAGTTGAAAGGCAAAGTAGTTGCAATCTCTTCCCGCGGCGGCTTGCAGGACATCATCATGCGGCGCATCCTCAGCCAGTCGAAAATCGATCCGAGCCAGGTCAACGTCATCACCATTCCGGGACAAACCGCGATGATTTCCGCGCTCAAGACCGGCCGCATCGGCGCGGCCATGCTCAATCCACCGTTTAATTTTCTCGCCTATCGCGAAGGACTGACCAACTTGGGCTTCTCCGGCAACTTCGTGCGCCTGCCGAGCACGGGGGTGGCGACTTTGGGCGAGACACTGGAACGTTCGCCGGATCAAGTCCGCCGCCTGACTCGCGCGCTGGCGCGCGCCAGAGCGTTTGCCAAAGACAACAAAGCGAAAATCTTCCCGACGCTCAAACGCGCAATGCGCATTGAAGACGAAGACCTGCTGTCGAAGATCTACGAGCAACATAAACAAGTCGAAACTGCTGACGGCCGCGTCGACGCCCAGCTCATCGCCGACACCATCCGCGACGCCCGTCAGACGGAAGGAATAACGAAAGAGATCCCGGCCAATCAGGTTTTTGATTTTTCTTATTTGCCGGCGCGCTAGCGAATCGCCCAAAACGCAAAGGGGCGCAGCATGCTGCGCCCCGAGAAATCCGATTCCTAGTTTGCGAACTTTGCGTTCTTTGCGGCCAGTCCCTCTTCTTTACAGCTTCGCTAGATCGCTGATTTTGCCGCGCCGTCCCGCGTGGTGGAAATTGGGCCACTCTTCGACCTGGGCGTCGTGGTAATTGTCCCGGTACCATTTGACGATTTCACCCGCGGTGGCAAACCAGACTTTTTTGTGGCTTTTGGCGTAGCGGATGAACTCACGCAACAGCAAGGCACGGAACGGCCGGCCGCCGACAAACGGATGGTTGCCCCACATCATGAACTTCGGATCGGTGGCGCCCTCTTCGTAGAGGCAATCGAAGCAATCCTTCCACATCTGCAATAAATCGCGCGGCGTGCGGCCGGCGCGCTGGTAGCTCGAATAATCATTTAGATCTTGGAAGTAGGCCAGCACCGTCAGCTCCTTATTCTTGACCTTGAGCGTGTACGGCGTTTCCTCATGCTGCGGGTCCATCCAATAATTGTAGCCGCATTCCAGGATCACTTCCGGCGTCGAAGCGCTCGGCGCCACTCCGGTGGACAGATATCCCACCGGCGCCTTGCCGACTACTTTGGTGACGGCAGCGACGGTGTTTTGCAAGTCCTTCTTTTCCTTGGCCCGCTGCTTCATATAGCTGTAATCATGCGTCCAGGTCTCGGTGCCGATCTCATGGCCATACTGGGCGGCTTCCTTGAAGATCTCCGGATAATTCTGCACCGTGATGCCGGTGGGGAAGAAAGTCGTGCGAATCTTTTCCTGCTCGAAAATGTTCAGCATCCGGTAAATGCCGACCCGTTCGCCGAACTCACGATCGGTGATGATCGCCAGATTTCTTTTGGTGACCGCGTTGCGCGGGAAACTGCGCCGATTCTCCTGCTGTAACGTGTCCGGCCCACCCAAATCTTCCGGCCAAGTTTCAAAGGCCACGCAGGGCGTGATCGCGATGCGCGCGCCATTGGGCCATTTGATCGGCTTGCGCTTGGGTTTAACTTTCATACTGCCTCCCTCGAAGTTGAAAAAATTTTTCTACTCATGCCATAGATCCCACCGGTTGCCAACCGAGGGCGGATGAAGAAAGAAAAGAAAGGGCGGGTTTTAAACCCGCCCTACGGCGATTCGGAAATCAATTTTGCGACGCAGCTTTGGTGCGCTTGTCGCACCACGTCCCGATCGCCCTGAGCACCGTCGAAGGTGCGGCCAATCTTCCGACTCCGAGTCTTTTTACTTTGTGATCTATGCGCTCTTTGTGGTGAATTCCTAAATCCGACTCTTCTCCTACTTGAACTGCGGCATGACCTTATCGGCGAACAAGCGAATGCTCTTGAGCGCCATCTCCTGGGGCATGCCGCCAAAGTGAAAGGTGCCGGAGATAGTCGTCAGTCCGTTGGGCTCGGCCCATTTGCGAATCGTATCCGCGACCCGTTGCGGATCGCCGGCCAGAACAAAGCCCTCGGCGATCTGCGTCTTGGCGTCGCGCTGGATCAATAGGCCGACCTCTTTGCGGTCGGTATCCGCGGCCTGATGCACCACGAGATAATTGTCGAGATAAGGCGCGGCTTCTTCGATGGCTTTTTCCAGGCTGGTCGATACATAAATGTGAAACTTGCCGAGGATGTCCATGTTGCCGGCATCGTGCCCGGCCTTGGCCAAATTGTCGCGGTATATTTTAATAAACGCCGGCAACGCTCCCGGTTCGCGATAAAGATACGGCAGCGTCATTAAATGAAAGCCCTTTTCTCCGGCCCAGCGAAATGAATCCTCCGTGCGCGCGCAGCCGACCCAAAAGCGCGGATGCGGCCGCTGCACCGGTTTGGGAAACACCGGGACGTTTTCATAATTGAAAAACTCGCCTTTGAAATTCACCGGCTTGTCCGACCACGCTTGCAGCATGACCTCGACGCCTTCATACATGCGCCCGGTCGCTTCCTTCTGATCGACGCGGTATTTTTTATATTCGTGGGCTTCGCTGCCCTTGCCGACGCCGAAATCCACCCGTCCATTGGAGATCACATCGACCATCGCATAGGACTCGGCAAGATCGATCGGATTATGCAGCGGCAATACGCCAATCGCCACACCGAGGCGAATTCGTTTGGTCGTGCGCGCGATCGCCGACATGAACGTCGGCGGATGGGGCAGATCACCGCCGTAGTGGGCGAAGTGATGCTCAGTCACCCAAATATGATCGTAACCAAGCCGGTCCATCTCTTCCATTTGGCCAAACATCTTCTGGTAAAACTCGGACACCGAGCCGTCGAGATCCGGCACGTAGGTCGGGAGATAATGCGATCCAAACTTGGTCACGCCCATGGCTTGATAAACCTCCAAGAAATTTCACTCAACATATAAGAGGCTCGCGGCCAAGAAGTCAACGGACCCAACCTACTCGAACGCCGAACAATCGTAGTAACGCCAAGTAATCCCAGTGCCGATTTACATCGTGATGCCATTGGCATAGGGAATATGTTCAGCGCTTGATCGATATTAGAATTACTTTAGAGGCAGGGTTTTAACCCGCGCTGGACCAAAAGGGATGCTCGCCCCTTTGGAAACCCCGTTGGGTTGTTCCCGCCTCAAGCGGCGGGTTTGTAGGAGAGATCATGATTCACACGCGCATTTGCGATCTGCTCGGCATCGCCCATCCCATCGTGCTCGGCGGCATGGGCGGCGCCACCAACGCGCCACTGGTCGCCGCGGTGTCTAACGCCGGCGGCTTCGGCACCCTGGGCACTTCGGCCCTAAACGCGGCAACCTTGGACAATGAGATCGGCGCTATTCTTGAGCGTACCGACAAACCCTTCGGCATCAATCACCTGTTGTTTCAGATCCAGGAAGACATGTTCGCGGTGACACTGCGCGCCCGCCCGGCGCTCGTCGCCTTTGCCTGGGCGCGCAAGGAACAAAACTTGCGCGACTATTTTCAGCGGGCCCATGACGCCGGTTCCAAAGTGATGCATATGGCCGGTGAAGTTGCCGAAGCGCTGCGCGCCGCCGACGCCGGCGCCGATGTTCTGGTCGCGCAAGGTACCGAAGCCGGCGGCCATGTCGGTTGGATGGCATCGTTGCCGCTGTTGCCGATGATGGTCAAAGCGGTGGCGCCGCTGCCGGTGCTTGGCGCCGGCGGCATCGCCGATGGCCGCGGTCTCGCCGCCGCCCTCGCCCTCGGCGCCGACGGCGTGTTGCTCGGCACCCGCTTCTTGGCCACACCCGAAGCGCCGATCCATGCGAACTTCAAACAAGCCATCGTCAATAGCGACGGTCACGACACCGTACTCACGGAAATTCCCGATCTCGCTAGCCAGCGCGTCTGGCCCGGCGCCATGTCGCGCGCCCAGCGCAATTTATTTATCGAACGCTGGGCCGGCCGCGAGTGGGCGATCCGCCAGAACGCCGCGGAGGTCGGCAAACAAGTCGCCGCCGCCCGCACCGCCGGCGACATCGACAATGCAACTTTATCGTTCGGCCAAGACGCCGGCTTGATCGACTCGATCAAAAGCGTCAAACGACGTAATCCAAGACATCGTCGCCGAGGCAGAAGAAATTCTGCGAATCCGGCTGCCCGCTCTTTTGCGTTAGTAAACCAAGCGGAGTGACCAGCTCGACAGCGGTTGCAAATCGATCACGCTGAAAACTGTGCAAAAGCGCTGCGCGACCAATCGATACGCTCAATAAAGCGAAGGGGAATACGGGAAGTTGGAATTCACGGCTGATCGATTCGAAGCAAAGAGTTGGAGACAACGGGCAAAGGAATTAAAAGCCGAAACCTATGCCCTTTATTTAGCAGTTAGAGATCCAAGAGTGCCATGGTATGCGAAAGTCTCCGCCCTGTGTGTTGTCGCTTATGCATTGAGTCCGATAGACATCATTCCCGACTTCATTCCTGTTTTAGGCTACCTCGACGATCTTATACTGCTTCCGATCGGTATAGCGCTTACGATTAAAATGATACCCGCTCTGGTGTTAGCGGAATGCCGGCGACAAAGCGCAGGCGCACATCGCTGCAGGCAGTCTTTTAGGTTGGGCTGGAGCCGCTGTCGTTATCATGATTTGGTTGGCGGCTGGAGCGGGGCTTTTTTACTATTTCGCGCGCTGAAGAGCCGGTCGATTCACTCGCAGTTAATCGCCCGCCATCTTATTCATCTCAAGCGTTGCCGCGCACAAGCAAAAATATTTGCGCCGCAAGTTTTGACAGACAATCGCGATTCTATCGGCAATTTGCAACATACACCCGGATGAAGTCGGCGGACTTACTTAGCAATCTTTGCGTCCCGATGATCCTGGGTAAGGTCAAAAATGCGGCAATCCGGAAGCTCAATAGTCCACGCATTTCGACAATCCCTGGCCCCAAAGATCGGCGCCGCCGATCATGGCGTCGCGCGCTTCCAATGGCAGCGCCGCGCGCGCGTCGACCGGCGCCGCGCCCGGAAATGGAAATATCTTGATCTGCCGGTACGGTCCGATCACTTTGTCCATGGCGGGCAGCTCGATGGGCCGATCCAGGCTGCCCGTGCTGATCGCCGCGTCCGCCTCGGCGACGTTGAACAGCACCGGACTATCCGTGCCGGCTTTGCCGCCGTTTTCATAGGTCACCAGCGTCGTGCTGATCCCCTGCCGTTCGCACGCGCGCAAGGTGAACATGACATCGACAAAGGCGTTGCCGCCGCCGATCCAGGTCACCAGCGCGCCATTGGCTTGCATCGCCTTGGCCAGGCGCGCCGCATTTTGCGCGCCGACTTCTTTGCCATGGGAAGTTTCGAAGCGGATGCGCTGCAACACCACACCGGAAAAATTCAATGTCTTGCCATGGGCAGCATATAAAGCCAGCACCAGCGGATGGTTCTGCCAATCCCATGTCGCCGGATAGTAGCCGCGCCCCGAGCGCGTCGTATCGACGGTCACCGCGCCGTCGAATAGCTCGTTGGGATGCACATAGGTCGCCAGCGAACTGCGCAGCGACAAGCCGTAATAACCGACGCCCGAGTGCACATGTTGCGGATCGGTAATGACGCCTTGGATCAGCATCACGTTGGGCAGGCGGGAATCGGTGGCGGTTAAATCATAAGTCGTCATCTGCGCCGTTGCCAATTCGGCGGTGATTCGCGCCAAGCGTTCGGCGACTTTGAACTCCGCCAATTGAATCGCCGTGTGCGCATCGAGCTCCGCCAGCCCGTCGACAATCTTGAAACTAAGGACGAGATGCCGGAGCGAACTGAAACGAGACACCGCGGCGCCGGGTCCCGACATGTCGAGGATCGCGCTGCGCTGCACCGTCGTGCCGGCGCGAATCGTCCCCTCGTAAGCCGCCGCCGCAATCACCGTCATGCCCGATAGCCGATGGGTCCGCCCCGTGCCGACGTCTTCGACCGCACCCAGCACCCCGGCAAAAACCTGCCCGCCGCCGGAAACTTTGCATCGTGGTTCGACAACATCGCGGATACCGGTGATGCGCGTCTTCTCCCCCGGCGCCGCCACCGCCAACGAGACGTCCTCGATTCGCGCGTCCTCGCGCACCAGCGCCAGCAGCTCCGCTTCATCGACCTCGAGCACCTGGTTCTCATAGGAGAAACGATGGCTCAAGCGAATTTGCTTTACCGGAAATTCCGCAATCTCGAGTTTCATGTCCGTTGAAGGTTCGATTCTCGCATTGATCGTTCGAGATCCGTCCGAACGTTTGGACCGTTTTGAACGGCTGGAACGATTGGAACGTGTTGCTAAAAGTTACGGCGCCCCCACAATCTTGCGAAAGTCCTGAATATAAGTGGCAAGATTCGCTCCCAGCTTGGGATTGACCACATAATCGGGCTTCACTTGGAACTCTTTGAACTTGCTGCGCACGCCCTTCATGGCGCTGCCCTTGCCCAAGGTCCCGGCCAGGAAGTTTTGCGCCTCGTCGGACAGAACCCATTCGACGAACAACAGCGCCGCATGGGGATGCGGCGCATTTTTCATGACAAACAACCCTTCCGGTTTGACGATCGCAGGGGCCAAGACTTTGAAACCCAGCGGCGCGCCCTTTTCGCGGATCGCCGCCGAAGTCTCGCCGTTGATCGCAATGCCGATGGGAAACTCGCCCGAGGTCACCACTTGAGTCGTCAAGGTCCCGCCGCGCCGGTAACTCAAGTCCTGCTTCGCCAGGCGCGACAAATAATTTACCGCCTTGTCGCGGCCCCACGCCTCTTCCATGGCCGCTAGAATATAGCCCGCCTCCGGATCGAAGAGCATCTTCCCCTTCCACGATGGACTGAGTAATTCTTCATAGCTCTTAGGCGCCTGCTCCGCTTTCACCGCGGCGCTGTTGTAGATGAGAGCCGTGGTCAAATAATACATGCTGTGCCAGTTGCCGCCGGGATCGAAGGTGCCATCGAAATAACGGTTGGCACCGGGCACCTGATACGCCTGTACCAGATTGGCGTTGAGCAACTGATAGCCGTAGCTCAAGTCCACTTGCACCACATCCACCGCATGCCGGCCGGCCCGCGTTTCGGTTAAAGTCCGATTGAGGATGCCGTCCCGCGGCGAAAAATAATGATTCAGCTCCATGGCGCGATAGCGCGAATTGTAAACCCGCGCCAACGGCAAAAACTCATCGATCGGCAAGGTGCCGTAATAAGCCAGCTCTCCCTCGGCCTGCGCGCCTTTAAGTAAATAGGCAATTCGATCCTGCGCCTTGAGCGACTTAATTTTCGCCGCCACTTCGGCGACCGTCGCGGCTTGAAGCGGAGTCGACGGCGTCACGCAAACACTAAAGGCGCTAAACCAAGCGAAAACAACTGCACAGCAACGTCTCATCAAAAGCTCCTGTTCTCTTTAACCAAAGAACTATTCATCTGCTTCCACCGAGCCTGGTTGTACAAAACAGCCGCGCGAGGGTCAAACTACCCGAAACCTACACGATGAGGTTCATGGCGCCAGTTATCCCGCAGCGGCGGGACAACTGTGCCCAGTAGAAATCCTCGACGCCATAGCTTGTTGCCAATCACCGGGTCCCAAGTTAGACATTCGGAATAGAGTCCAGCGCCATTTCTTCCGGCTGGTTTGATCCGAGGAGGATATTATCTTGTCTCAATGGGATGAAGAGGTCGATCTGATCTGCGTCGGCTCAGGTATCAGCGGCTGCGCCGCCGCAATAGCCGCAGCTGCGGCCGGCCTTAGAGTGATGGTCCTCGAAAAGTCCCACAAGCTCGGCGGCACGACGACCTGGTCTTTGGGGATCGTCTGGGTGGGTAATGGTCACCTCGCGCGAGCCAGCGGTGTCGCCGATAGCGCGGCTGAGACACGCGCGTACCTCGAATTTCTCGGCGGCGGTCGCAACGATCCGGCAGTCACTCAAAGCTACGTCGATCACGCGCCGGCAGCGCTGCGTTTTTTCGCAGAAACCGCGCAGGTGCCGTTCTACATGATCGACAAATTACCGGACCACTATTATCCGGCCGGCGCAGGATCCCTGCCGTTTGGCAGAAGCCATCAGGTGCGCCCGTTTGCAGCGTCGTCGCTGGGCAGTTGGCAAAAGAATTTGGATATTACCCCTTATCGCCATGGCCGTGTCACCTTTGAAGAGATGACCGCCCGCGGCGGCATGGCGGGACAATGGGATAAAGCGCTGCTCGCCGAACGCGAGGCAAAAGATATTCGCACCTTCGGCGGCGCGCTTGCGGGTTATTTTCTCAAAGCCGCCATCGACCTGCGCATACCGATCAGGATAGAGACTGAAGTGGCTCGCTTGCTCGTCGATGCCGGCCGCGTCGTCGGCGTGGAAATTAATTGTCGTGACAAAAAGACGGCGATTGGCGCTTCACGCGGCGTAGTCTTGGCCACCGGGCAGTACGATTCGAATCCGCGTCTCATGAACCTCTTCGATGAATTCAATTCGTGGCCGCCGCGCGGCGCGCCACGTAATCAAGGTGACGGCCTGGTTCTAGCCGCAGAACATGGCGCGGCGCTCAAGGTCATGCACGGGAATCTCTCTATTCTCCTCGGGTATCACGTCAAGGGTGAGAGCGTCGACGGCCAACCGCTCATGCGCGGAGCCGGCTCCCGTGAAGTCGCCTATCCTCACTGCATCATCGTCAATCAGACCGGCAAACGTTTCGCCGATGAGTCCTCTTTCGGCGAAGTCGCCGCCAAACTGCGCGAATTTCATGTCTGGAGCCACCGCCCCGTCAACGTGCCTTGTTACATGATTTTCGATTCGCAGTATTGGGAGAAATACGGCCTCCAGCCTCTCCCGCCCGGAAGTCAGCCGCCCGAATGGCTGGACAGTGCCACTACGGTTGGCGCATTGGCAGACCGATTGGGCATCGCAAGCGTTGAATTGACCGAGACGGTCGAGCGCTTCAATGGCTTTGCTGCGGCGGGCCACGATGAAGATTTTCAACGCGGACGCATGCCCTGGTCGCAGCAGGCGTCAGGAGACTTGCAGCAGAAGAACGCCAACCTCGGCTCACTGTCACAACCGCCCTATTTCGCCATCGAGTTGAAACCGATCTCGGGCCACTCGGTGGGATTGTTAACCAATGGCAACGGCCAGGTGATTCATCTCCGCGGCCATGCCATAGAGGGGCTCTACGCCTGCGGCGACGTCGCCGCCTCATTGCACGTTGGCGTAGGATATCAGGCGGGACTGAGTCTTGGCGGCGGCATGACCTTTGGCTTCCTGGCGGCTCAACACGCGGCACAGCACTAGCATCTAGTTTTATGCAGCACAAAAGCAAAGGACGCGAAGGTCTGGAAAACCAATATTCCGACTTTGTGCTCTTCGGTCCTTCGTGGTAATACTCTTCCGCGAATTATTTGAGGCGATCGATAAAGCCGCTGTCGTCCAATTCTTTAACGAACCTGGCATCGATAAAGCGCTCGGGCTCGGCCGTCTTCGCGGCGGGGATGGTTTGTGCGAGCTGCTCTAGGACTAATTCAATCCCCTGAACAAAGGGATGGGGTTTCTGCCGATAAGTTTGAGCGTTGAAGTCGTATGCGATCTCGATCAGCCGTGGATCGGTAACCTTCATATACTTGGCCATCAAATCCACGCTCCTGGCCTTATGGGTTCGATAGAAATGAATCCCCTCGACGATCGACCTGATGAATCGGCGCACCGTATCTTCTTCTTTCTTGATGAACGATCGGGTCGTCACCACGCCCGAGCTAAGAACTTCGATGCCGAGCTTGGGGATATCGACCAAGATCCTTAGGCCGAATTTCTCCGCCACCAGCCGATCCTCCACGGTTATGGTGGTTGCATCGATGGCACCCGATTGGAGCGCCGCCAAGCGAACCGGAGACTGGCCCACCTGGCGCAACGTCACGTCTTTTTCGGGATCGAGCCCCAACTTTTTCAGTGTGCGGCGCAGAATGAAATCACCGGTGCCGCCGAATCGGTCGATACCGATGGTTTTTCCTTTGAGCTGGGCGGGACTGGTAAGTTTTGGCGACGAGACAAGATAAGCGATCCCCGAAACATTGCTCAGGCTCGCGATCAAAACCAAATCGCTGCCGCTCAAATTGCTCGACACCGCCGGAGCGCCGCTGGTCAAGCCGATGGGCGCATTTCCCGCGAGCATGGCGGCGACGAGAATCGGCGAGCTCTGGATGAAAAGCAATTCGACATCCAAGCCATGCTTGCGAAAAATCTGTTCTTCCTTGGTGATCCAAGCCATCGCATAGCTGGATGTCAAAGTTGGATAGGCGACCCGCAGTTTGATCGGAGCGTCCGCGCCATAGCTCAGCGAGGAAAAAACCAACGTGAGAAAAAAACTAAGAACAATTCTGCAACTGCGCATCCGGCGATCTCCTAACCATCACGGCAACGGCGATTCTTATTAACTCCGAACTGTGGCGATGAACCTGCAGCCTCCGCATCCCTGTCGGCCAATCTCCGCGCACAGCCATGATGAAATATCTTTGGAAACCAGGAATATTACTGCGTTAGCGGCGCATTCCAAGCCTTAAGCGCCGGCGTGTCGTAGTAATAACCGAGCACACTTAACGTTGCGGTGTCGAGCAATAAATGCTCGCCGAAACTCGGCGGCTGATTGACCCACCGCGCCGCGATGACCCTGAGGATATGGCCATGCGCGAACAGCGCGACGTTGCCATCGGTGGCGCGCACTTTGGCGAGCACGCGATCGGCGCGGGCGGCGACTTGCTCCGGTGACTCGCCGCCGGGACAGCCATGATGAAACACCGACCAGCCCGGCCTCGCCGATTGAATATTTTTGGTCGTGAGCCCTTCGTATTCCCCGTAGTTCCATTCCATCAAGTCCGGTTCAACCCTTGAGAGCTTCGCGAGTCCCGCCAGCTCGCAGGTTTCGCGCGCTCGTTGAAGCGGGCTGGTCAGTGCCAGAACGAATTGCTCTCGCGCCAACACCGGTTGCAACGATCGCGCTGTTTGCCGGCCATAATCGGTAAGGAGCACATCGGTAACGCCGGTATGTTTGCCGTCGCGGCTCCATTCGGTTTCGCCATGGCGGATCAAATAAATTTTTGGGGGTTCGTTAGTCAACGCATTTTTCCAGAAGAAGTTAAGAGGGCGGGTTTGAAACCCGCCCCTACATTTCGGATTCCACTTTGCGCCCTTTTGCGTTTCCGATCGCCCTGAGCTTTGTCGAAGGGTGCTGCCATTCCCTCCGGCCGGCTATCTGGCACCAACCTTGTCGTTCAAAAACCCCTGCCAATCGCCGGCGACTTTGTCTTTCAGCTCGCGGCTGTGACCGCTCGACTTGGGGAACTTATCGCGCCACTCGTAGGGGCGCGTGGCGTCGATGATGGCGCGGGAGTTGAAGCCTTTTTCGCCGACGGGAATGCGCGGATCGAGGGGGCCGCTCCAGCAACGCCGGAGAATTTCGATGGAGTCAACGGGATCGGAGCGCGAGCTGATCGCCCAGATGACTTCTTCGGTATTGGTGATGTCGATGTCTTCGTCGACCACGATGACGTAGCGGCCGAGGTAGGCGCCGGAGCGGCACTGGCTGGCGATCATCGCTGCTTGGCGCGCATGGCCGGGATAGCGCTGCTTGATCGCCAGTACCGTCATGAAGCGCCCACCCGATGGATGTGACCAAACCGCCTGCACGTCAGGCACGCCCGCTTCGTCCAGGGCGTTCCATATCAAGGCCGAAAGCATCAAGGAAAAATGCAGGTTGTCGCCGCTGGACGGTTTGAGCAATGGAAAGCCGCAAAGGATCGGATCGTTGCGATGATAGATTGCTTTGACACGGATCACCGGCACGGCGGGTTGGTTGCTGGCGTAATAACCGGTCCACTCGCCGAACGGTCCTTCGGCCATCAGATCGTTGGGCACCACTTCGCCTTCGATGGCGATCTCCGAGTCGGCCGGAATCGGCAGGCCGGTGAGCGGTCCGGCGACGATGTCGTGGGGCCGGCCGGTGATGCCGCCGGCGTAGGCGTATTCGTTCACCCGATACGGCACGTCGGTGGAAGCAACGAGAAAATTGATCGGATGGTGACCGAACGATACCGCGATGGGCAGCGCCTTGCCCTCGGCGTGAGACTTGTCGCGATGCACGCGGCCATGCTTGCCCGGCGACATATGCAGTCCCATGTGATCGCGGCCATGGATCATGATGCGATAGGTGCCGACGTTGACCCAGCCTTCTTCGGGATCGCGGGTGATTACCAGATCGTCAGTGCCGATATAACGGCCGCCATCGAGCTCATGCCATTTCGGCACAGGGAACTTGAATAAATCGATATCCGCGCCCTTCTGGACGTTTTCAAACAGCGGCGCGCTTTTGACCAGGCGCGGTTCGACAGGTTGAATCGACTTAACCCGCTTGCGCCATTGCTGCACAAAGTCGAATGGCGCTAAATTCGGGTCCATGCCCAGGGTCAGCGCCAGCCGCTGCAACGACGACAGCAAGTTAACCGCTACTCTATGACCGGCCGGATACTCTTTGATCTTGTCAAAGACAATCGCCGGCCGGGTTTTTGAACGCTCGTTGATGAGTTCCGTCAGGGCCGAAAGTTCCAGATTCCAATGGGCGTCGTTGACGGTCATCAACTGGCCGAGTTTGTTCACCTCATCGAGCCAAGTCCGTAGGTCTGCCATAATAAATATTCCAATCTCGCTGAAAAATTCTGAGACTCTTACCCTGCAACGAATTTACCACTGCCCTGAGAGAAGGAGGGTAAGGGTAACCACAGCGTTTACGCTCACGTTACTCTCCTCCCTGCCGTTGGGTAGAAAACAGTGGGTTGAACGAGAGCGAAGCGGTTGAACGGCTTGAACGTTTTGAACTTCTTTCCTCAGTTCAGCGCGGCGGCAGCTTCTTCGGACCGGCGATGATTTTAAACAACTCGATCGCCTCCGGGTCGCGCGGCACATCTCGGATGGCCTTCTCGTGATTCTCCGGTAGCAACGGTGTCGGCTCGTCGCCGGACAGTTTGAGATAATACTTAGAGAACTCGGGGTCCAAGTAGGTCTTACGAAACGCATCTTTCAAAATGTCGACGCGGTCCTTAGGCGTGCCCGGCGGCAGCACGAAGGGCGTGCCGGTGACGCGAAAGCCGCGCTGCAATGCGAGCATCCTGCGTTCTTTGTCGTTCTTGGCGAAGATTTCGATCTCAGGCAGCTTAGAGAAAGCCGGATGGGTGTGCTTTTCACCTTTGGGGGTCTCCATGATCGCGTGAATGTTGGCTAAGCCTTTATCGATAAAATCGCGATTGCGTTGCAGGATGGTATCCGGCCCGGTGGCACGGCCGTCGATCTCGCCGCGCAGCAGCGCCGGATCGAGCTCGGCGCCGCCGAAAGCCGCGATAAACAGCGGGTCTTTGAGGCCAAGCATGTAACCGAACAAACGGCCCTCGTTATAAGTGGAGAAACCGAGGGATTGGCCGCCGATCTTAATACCGGTGGCGGCGCGCAGTTTGTCGAGAGTATCCCAGCCGGCGTCGCGCCGGGTGATGAACACCGAATGATAACTGCTGTAGGGCGAGCCCAGGTAGATGAACTTGTCGATATCGTAAAGCACGCCAGACTCGCCGAGGATGGCGAGGGAGACCATGCCGGAGCTTAAATTACCGATGGTCAGGCCGTCGGGACGAGACGAGCGGAACACATGATTCGCCGCTTTGCGGCTGCCGCCGCCCGGCATGAACTCCATGATGATCGTCGGACTGCCCGGAATATATTTTTGCAGGAACGGCACGAGCGCGCGCACCCGCAAATCGCCGGTGCCGCCCGGGTCGCGGCCTTGCACGATGGTGATCGTCTTGCCTTGATAGAACGGCGCTTGGCCGTAGGTTAGACTGGGAAATAAATGGCTGAATAATAGAATGCACGAGAATAGCAAACCCATTCGACCTGTTCATCTTTGCCTCCTGACTGACTACCGAGGACATGTACGCTATTTGTCGCTTCGGTCAAGTGAACCCATCGCGCTCAGTTCCCCAAGACTTTCTTGAGCCGCTCGATGACCTCCGGCGGCTGGCCGATGATCTCCTTGGCGAGTCTTTCCAGTTCTTCCCCGCCGACCGGATCGAATTCATAGCCGCGCTTCTTCACCTCGGCGCGAAACTGCTCGTCGGCCATGGTTTTGACGAAGGCATCGCGCAGCGTCTTCAAGCGCTCCGCCGGCATATTCGGCGGTCCGAACATGGGCCGGCCCATGTCGTCGGCGCCGAGGAGCACCGAGGCCAACCGTCGGCCGGACTCGGGAGTTTTATAGCGATCCATGATCTCGAAGATCGTCGGCGTATTGGGCAGGCGCGCGTCGCGTTTGCCGCCGCTTTGAAACATATGATGGACAAAGTTGGTCTTGCGCCAGGTGTGATAGGGCTCGCGGCCGAAGAATGCTTCGATGGTAAACGCCCGGCAGTGAATTTCGCCGCGCTCGACGCCGAGATCGATGTCGGTGCCGCCGGGATAGCCGGTGACGATTTGAAACTTGGCGCCGACGGTTTCTTGCAGCAGTTTGGGAAAGTAAGAGTCCGGCCCGGTGACGCCGGTGGCGCCGCATTTGGGCGGCTCCTTGGCGGTGCGGACTTCTTCGATGGTCTTGTAGGGACTGTCGGAGCGCATATACATCTGGCTGTTGCCCCGCGCCGGCGAGCCGATCCAGGCAAACTTCGACCAATCGAATTGAATCTCGGATCTACCGACGAGCTGATTCAAGTAAAGTGAAGGGATGACCGAGCCGATGATCGTCAGGCCGTCCGGCTTGACCCCGGTGTACAGATAGTTGACCGCGACTACGTGGCCGGCGCCCGGCATGTTCTGAACGATGAAGCTGGGATTCCCGGGGATATGCCGGCCCAGATGATCGACGATCAGCCGCGCCCAAAAATCGTAAAGATTTCCCGGCGGCGTGCCTACCAGCACGCGGATAGTCTTGCCCTGGTAAAAGGGAGCCTGCGCCTGGGCGATGGCGCTCCATCCCGTGAGAAAGCCACAGAGAATCAGCCAGAAGAACTTTTTCATTTCGCACCTCCGAGTCTGTCCCAGTTTTCTATCAAGAAATCCTCAAGCTGAGTTCACTAAGCAAGACCCCACCAAACAGTCCAGCAAAACCAACTTGAGCATTGCGCTGGCTACTGTACTAAAAAAACGCCGTAATGCTAGAGGGATTTTTTGTATTCAGCAGGCTCCAACCAATGGCGGAATCATCGATCCTGTCCCTCTGTGTTTTCCAAGCCGGTGACGAAGGGTCTTTTTTGGGCCGAGGATGGAACGGCTTAACGATGGGGTTTGGCGAAGCGCGAGGGTATCTTCGCCGGTATGTTCTTCGCAATGGCTTCGGTCGCGCGACTCCGGATCCGGTGCAAGAGTACGTTCCGCTGGGTTTGCACGAGCACGTACCCCCTACGCCCGGCAACCGGAAACGAACATAATCACGAGCCGCCCTGCTTCACTTCACCACATGCATGACAAAGTGCGCGCCGTCGCTTTTTATCGTCTGATACTTCGAGGTCGCCTCGCGCATGGCGGTATGCACCGGCGTGCCGCGATGCTGGGTATGCGCCCCGACGCTGTCCCATTCGATCATCAGGATCACCCGGCTCGGATCTTCGACGCTGGTAAAAAACTTGATGCCATGGGAACCGGCGTAGTTGGCTTTCTTGAGAATGTCGCCGAAAACCTGGATATACTCGTCTCGCTTTTCCGGTTGGACCTGCTGAATAACGATTTCTTGGATCATAAATATTCTCCTGTTTATCTAGTTCAAATCGTTTAAGCCGTTCAAAATGTTCAGTACCGCGCCATTGTTCAAGCCGCTCAGGCGAACCTTGTGTCTACGCGCAACCGCGCGGCAAACATGCTAAGTGCCGCCCAAGAGTTCTTTAACCCGGCCGATCAGTTGTGGCGGCTGATCGATGACTTCCCGTGCCAAAGCCTGCAGTTCTGCGCCGCTGACGTGTTCCATGCTCCAATTACGTTTTCTCGCTTCTTCGATCAGATCGGCGTCTTTCAACGCGTGGCTGTAAGCGTCGCGCAGAATCTCCACGCGCTCGGCGGGCGTTCCCGGCGGAGCGACCGCGAGATATTGGCCGAAATGATCGGCGCCGAGCAGCACCGCCGCTAGACGCTGCTTGGCTTCGTGCGTTTGATGGCGCGTCATCAGTTCGTAAAGCGTCGGCACTTCGGCGAGTTTAGGATTTCGCTTGCGCCCGCTCTGTACCAGGATACGGATGAAGCCTTTTTTCTGCCAACTGATAAACGGTTCGCGGGCGAGGAACGACGCCGAGGAGACCGAACGACATTGCACTTCGCCTCTCTCGATGGCGAGGTCTTGATCGCTGCCGCTCTTGTAACCGGTGACGATGCGAAACTTCGCGCCGAGCGCGTCTTCCAAAACTTTGAGGCTGATATGTCCGCTCGACCCCGGAGCCGTGGCGGAACATTTGGGCGGCTCGCCGGCAGTGCGAATATCTTCTATCGATTTGTACGGCGCATCGGCGCGCATCATCAGCAGCGCTTCAACCAGGCCAGCTGAGCCAATCCAGCTGAACTTGCGCCAATCGAACTGCACTTCGTGCCGGCCGATGAGCTGCTGAAAATAAAGACTGCCCGAGGTTTGACCGATGGTGAGGCCGTCCGGTTTGGCGACGCTGTAAAGATAATTGGCCGAGATCAGCGAACCGCCACCCGCCATATTTTGGGCGACTATGTTCGGGTTTCCTGGAATATATTTAACCAAACTGCGCGCCAAAGCGCGCGCCCAAAGGTCGTTGGCGTCGCCGGCCGCCATGTTGACGATGAACGTCATGGTCTTGCCTCGATAGAAATTGCTTTGAGCCGACGCTGAGTCTTGTCCGAGAAGAATAAGAATTAATACGCAGCCCAAACCCGCCGCGAATTGATGCATGAGCAAAAGCCGTATAGATGGGAATCGTAGGTGGGGAAATCCCCTGTGACCGCCCTTTTTCCAAAGGGCAAGTTGCCATGCTTTGATTGATTCAATCATTGTACTGTTTTGATCGAAGGCGTTGTCTGCGACAGCAGGTAAAGCGGGCCAGGCGATTGGTTTGCTAATTTACGTCTGTCCCCAAACTTTTATCGCGCTATCGACTACCAGTTTGAGTTTTTGCCATTGTTGTTCTTCCGTTAACAGATTGCCTTCCATCGTCGAGGCAAAGCCGCATTGCGGACTGATCGCGAGATTCTCCAGCGGCACGTACTTGGCGGCTTCGTCGATGCGCCTGGCAAGATGGTCCGCCGACTCCATTGCCGACAGCTTGCTGCTGACCAGGCCGAGCACCACGGTCTTGCCGCGCGGCACGAAGCGCAGCGGTTCGAAAGTGCCGGCGCGTTCGGATTCGTACTCAAGCAGAAACGTGTCGACCTGCAACCGGCCGAACAATTTTTCGGCGATGCCGTCGTAGCCGCCTTCGGCGTACCATTGGCTGCGATTGTTGCCGCGGCACAGATGAATCGCCAGGATCACGCCGTCGCGCTGCGCTCCCTCCAGGCACGCGTTGTCGGCGCGAATCGCTTCGTCCAAGGCCTGATCGGGATCGAGTCCCATTTCATTGCTCACGTAGCTGCGCCACTTCGGATCGATGTAGTAGCTGTAGCGCGGCGCGTCGATTTGGATGTAGCGCGCGCCTGCGCTGGACAAGGCGTGAATCTCCGCCTTGATGATCGGCACGATGTCCCACAATAAGGCGGAATGGTCGGGGTAAACCTTGTCGCTGATGCCTTTCTTGAAGTAGATCGCTGGAAATTGATTGGCGGTTGGCACGGTGACTTTGATGTCGCCAGGCTGCTGTTGCTTCACGAAGGCGAACTCATGCTCGGTCAGGCGCCGGGTTTGTTTGATCTTGCCGACGACGGTGCCGGGCACCATCGACGCGCGCGATGATGGGCCGGCGCCGGTTTGCCACGTGCGTGGCACCGCCACCCCTTCGTCGATGCCTTCCACGGCATCGTTGAAATCGCTCATGAAATTGCCGCGGCGAAACTCGCCGTCGGTAAAAATCCTGAAACCGAGTTCCCGCTGCTTCGCGATCGCTCGCAGGATATGCCGGTCTTCAAGCGCGCGCCGCTCTGTGCCGCCGACATTCGAGCTGCGTGCCTGCAATAGTTCTGCTGGGCGCAGCAAACTGCCGATGTGATCGGCGCGATAATGGGTTGCCATGTGACCTCCTTGGCACGCCGATGAAAACGGCCCACCTGCTTCGTTGCGCGCAACCGCCACGCTTCAACGTACTCGAAAGTACGCCTCCGCTCGTCGGTTTTTCGCGCGCCTTGCATCTGAGCCCTTTTGATCGACGTGCGAGACTCGTCGAAAACTTTGCATTAGTTATTCCGCCAAGAGTTTTTTCAATCTGGCAATCACTTCCGGCGGCTGGGCGATGACTTCTTTCGCCAGGGCGCTAAGCGCTTCGCCGCCCACCGCTTCCACCGGCCAGCTGCGCTTCTTTGCCTCGGCGAGCAGCTCGGGATCTTTGAGTGTGTTGCTCCAGCTGTCGCGCAGGGTTTTCAGGCGATCCACCGGCATGCCCGGCGGCGCCATCCAGGGCCGGCCGAATTCATTGGGCGCCATCACCAGCGTGGCGAGGCGTCGTTCGGCGTCGCGGGTTTTGTATTGATTCATAAGGTCGATCAACGTCGGGGTATCGGGCAATTGCCCATCCCGTTTGCGGCCGGTCTGGACGAATGGCCGGGTAAAGCCCTTCTTGAACCAACCGATGTGCGGTTCCCGGCCGAAAAAAGCCGCGATGGTGATTACCCGGCAGTGCAGTTCGCCGCGCTCCAGGGCGAGATCGATGTCGCCGGCGCCTTGGTAGCCCGCGATAATATTGAATTTAACGCCGAACATTTCTTCCATAAGCTTCGGCGTGTGATAAGTGATCGAGCCTGTACCGGTGGAACCGCACTTAGGCGGCTCCGCAGCCTTGCGCAGATCGTCGATGGTTTTGTACGGAGTATCGCCGCGAAACAAAACCAATAATTCGGTCTGCTCCGGCGTGCCGAGCCAATTGAATTTCGCCCAATCGAATTGCACTTCCTTGCGGCCGATCAGCTGGTCGATATAGAGGCCCGGGTTGATCGAGCCGAGAGTAAGGCCGTCGGGCTTGGCGACGTTATATATATGATTCGCCGCGATCACCGATCCTGCCCCCGGCATATTTTGCACCATGACGCTGGGATTGCCGGGAATATGTTTGCCCAGATAGGTCGCGATGTGACGCGTCCATAAATCGTAAAGATCGCCGGCCTGTCCGCCGCGGATGACGCGCACGGCCTTGCCTTGGAAGAAGTTCGATTGAGCCTGGGCCACAGCCGCAGTCGCCACCAGCACGAACGCGGTTAGCGAAAGGCCGGGCCATTTTAGTCTTCGGGGACGCTTTTGGAATTTAGGTTGTCGACTACTGGAGTATGAATCGAGAACTCGCTTCGAAGAAAATACTTTCATGCGTCTTCTCCTTAATCGACAACAGTAAGCGGCCCGCAGATGAAATGCAAAATGTCATCGAATGACCTTATCCGCCCGCACCAGGAGATTGGGCGGGACCGTCAGACCGATCTGCTTCGCCGCTTTGAGATTGACGATGAACTCGAACTTCCTCGGCTGTTCCACCGGCAGGTCAGCAGGTTTTCTGCCTTTTAAGATTTTGTCACATAGGTAGCGGCGCGGCGGAATAAGTCGGAAGTATTTGCGCCATAGCACATGAGGCCACCGGATTCTGTATATTCCGTTTGTGGGTATATCGCGAGGAGCCGGCTCTTTACCGCGAGGTCCGCAATCTGTTTTCGCTGAGAAAAAAAGACGGCGCTCTGCAGCACGAGGAGTGCCTCACCACATCCCTTGATTGCCTCTCGGAATGCAGTCTCAATATCCTTGGGATCTAGAACGTCTAAATATTGAATCTTCACCTTGAACGCTCCGGCGGCGAGTTCGATCTCTTTTAACGCTTGCGCATTGCCTGCTCGGGTCGAAGTCCCGAACACTGCCACGCGGGCGAGCTTAGGGACGATCTCCTTCAGAAGCTTCAGCTGTTTGCCGCTTAGCTCCGGGGAGGGTTGGCAAGCCGGTGATGTTTCCTCCAGGTCGCGCCAGACTGGCGACGAACCCGCTGGCGACAGGATCTCCATCCTGCTCCATGACAATCGGAATCGTGTTAGTAGCGTTCTTCGCAACCTTCGTATCCGTCGCGCCGGCCGTGACAATGATGTCCACGTTGAGACGAACCAGCTCAGTCGCAAGCTCGGAGAGGAGATCAGCCTTTCCCTCTGCAGATCGCCACTCAATGACAATGTTCTTCCCCTCCACATACCCAAGCTCGCGCAGTCCCTGTCGGAACGCCTCGATGCGCGCCGAGACAGCGGCAAGAGAGGTTATACTTAGGAATCCGATCCGCGCGATTTTCGTTGGCTGCTGGGCATCCGCGGTCAAGGTAAGCGCGAAGAGCAAACCGTAAAGTGTAAGACGCTTGGTGTTATTCCTCAAATGTCTCATTTATGTTTTCCTGTTTCTTGCGCATTGCTCTTTGCCCTATGGGGCTTGGCGTTCTATTTACCGAATCACTTTATCCGCCCGCACCAGCACGTTGGGCGGAATCGTCAGGCCTATTTGCTTCGCCGCTTTCAGATTGACGATAAACTCGAACTTGATCGGCTGCTCGACGGGGAGCTCCGCGGGCTTAGCGCCCTTTAAAATCTTGTCCACATAGGTAACGGCGCGCCGGTCCATATCGGTAAAGCTCGCGCCGTAGCTCATAAGCCCGCCGTCTTCGACAAATTCTGACCTGTTGTATATCGCCGGCAGCCGGCTCGTTATCGCACGATTTGCAATCTCTGCTCGGTGATTAGCGGTGACGCCGCTCGCCAACCCGAGGAGTGCGTCAGCACGACCATGGGTTGCGGCTCGGAATTCGGTCTCAATATCCTTGTGACTAAGGACGTCTAGGTTTTGAAGCTTCATTTTCAACGCCCCTGCGGCGCGTTCCATCTCTTTTAAAATTTGCCCGTAGCCTGGCTGGGTCGAAGTTCCGAGGACGGCCACGCGCGACAGCCGAGGAATAATCTCTTTCAGTAGTTCCAGTTGTTTGCCGCTTATCTCCGGCGCAAGGCTGGACAATCCAGTAATATTTCCGCCAGGTCGCGCAAGGCTGGCGACGAATCCATTGCCAACGGGGTCATTATCAAACGCCATAACAATCGGAATCGTAGAACTTGCTTCCTTGGTGGCGCGGGTTGCCGTAGGACCAGTCGTGACGATGACGTCTACTTTGAGACGCACTAGCTCGGTCGCGAGCGCGGGAAGGCGATCGAGTTTTCCCTCTGCAGATCGCCACTCAATGATAATATTTTTGCCTTCGATGTACCCAAGCTCGCGCAGTCCTTGCCGGAATGCCTCGTTGCGGGCCGCTTGAGAGGCAATGGAGGAACCGATGAGGTATCCTATTCGAGGAATTTTCGCTGGCTGCTGCGCCTCGACGGGGAGGCTAAGCGCGAAGAGCAAAACGCAAAGTGTAAGACGCTTGATGTTATTCCTCAAATGTCTCATTTATGTTTTCCTGTTTCTTGCGCATAGCTCTTTGCCCTAAGCGCTTTGCGTTCTTTCACCGAATCACCCGATCCGCCCGCACCAGCACATTCGGCGGAATGGTCAGGCCGATCTGCTTCGCCGCTTTCAGATTGACAATAAACTCGAACTTCTTCGGCTGCTCGACAGGGAGGTCCGCGGGTTTAGCGCCTTTTAAAATCTTGTCCACATAGGTGGCGGCGCGCCGGTCCAAGTCGAGGACGTTCGCGCCGTAAAACAGCAGCCCGCCGGAGTCTACATACTGGCTGTTGGAGTATATCGTGGGGAGTCGGTGCTTCACCGCCAGCTCGGCAAGCTGAACTCGCTGTGGAACGAGGACGGCGCTTGTTAGCACGAGAACTCCGTCAGACTGCCCCTTGCTTGCGGCTCGAAATGCAGTCTCAATATCCTTGGAATCCAAAACGTCTAGATTTTGCAGCTTCACTCCGAACGCCTTTGCGGCGAGTTCCACTTCTTTAATCACTTGAGTGTGGGCCGGGTTGGTTGACGTCCCGAGGATGGCCACGCGGGAGAGCTTGGGGACGACCTCTCGCAAAATCTCCAGTCGCTTGCCGCTTAGCTCCGGGGCGAAGTTAGACAGTCCAGTAATGTTTCCGCCAGGTCGTGCCAGGCTAGCAACAAAACCGTCGCCAACAGGGTCATTATCGTTACTCATAACGATGGGAATTGCAGCAGTTGCTAACTTGGCGGTACGGGTCGGTGTCGAACCGGTCGTGACGATGACGTCGACTTTGAGACGCACTAGCTCGGCCGCGAGCGTTGGAAGGCGGTCGAGTTTTCCGTCGGCATATCGATGCTCAATGGCGATGTTTTTCCCTTCGACATAGCTAAGCTGCTGCAGACCCTGGCGGAACGCCTCTATGCGCTTCGATTCATCGTACTGAGAGGTAATAGATAGGCGTCCTATCCGGGGGACTTTCGTTGGCTGCTGCGCCTCGGATGCAAAACTAAAGGTCGAAATTATCGCGCTCAGAGCAAGCACAACGGTCAGTCTACTCATAGAGTTTTTCCTTACCTAGAAGTCCACTATCGAAAATACGGCGGTAGTTCAGTGTGAATAAACGTTGAATTTCAACGTAGGGGCCGACCTGCGTGTCAGCCCTCCGATCAGGAGGCCACATTGGTCCGCGCCTCCTGAACCACTAACAAAATACCTCGCCCCGCGCCCGTCATACCGTTGAAAAACGGTATCCAGGTGGATGGTGGGTCTGGATTCCCGTTGTCACGGGAAGGACGGATAAGGCAACGCCGCTTCCTACTCGAGCTTGTGAGGCAGCACCCTAGCGAACGGTCTCCTTAATATATCTAAAAGCCGCGATGGCCGCGGTGGCGCCGTCGCCGGCGGCGGCGATCGCCTGGCGCGCCGAGTCCTGGCGGATATCGCCGACGGCGTAGAGGCCGGCGCCCGCCGTCGTCATCCAGTTGTCCGTTGGCACATGGCCGCTGTCCGTCAGTTTTACGACATCACGCAAGAGCGTCGTGTTCGGCTGCAGACCGACGTAAATGAAAAGACCGGTAAGCTCGACTTGAATAGTCTCGCCCGATTGGCGGGAGCGCACGCCGGTGACGACTTCGCCGCCGAGGATTTCTTCAACGACTGTTTGATAACGCGGCGTTATTTTCGAGTTGTCCAACACCCTTTGCACATAGGTCTGTTGCGCCGCAAACGAATCACTATGATGGAAGAGTAAGACTTTGTCGGCGTAATTCGTCAAGGTCAACGCTTCCTGCAGCGCGGAGTCGCCGCCGCCGACGACGCCGACGGTCTGGCCGTTGTACATCGGGCCGTCGCAGCTGGCGCAATGGCTGACACCGCGGCCCATGAGTTTTTCTTCTCCCGGGACACCGAGATGCTTGAGTGTCGAGCCGGTGGCGACGATCACGGCTTTGGCCTGATAGCTTTCTTCCTCTGTGACCACCGACCAGAGTTTTTCCGCCGCATCGAGTCGCAAAACTTCGGCGCGCTGAAACTCCGCGCCATGGTCTGACGCCTGACGCTGCAAGTTGGGGCAAATTTCATAGCCGGAAACACCGTCGGGGAAACCGGGAAAGTCCTCGATCTTTTCAATGCTGATCAGATGGCCGCCGGGGATGTTCGACTCGAAAACCAGAGTCGAGAGTCCTTGGCGCGCCGAAAAAAGTCCAGCGGTGAGACCGGCAAGGCCGGAGCCGATGATGATTACGTCGTGATCCGCCATGGTGTCTTAGTATTCCTTCGTGTGCTGTGAGCTTCGTCTCGATAAGTAAGGAGTCAGTAGTAAGGAGTTAGGTGTGGGGAGAGGACTCCTCACTCCTGACTATTTACTCCTTACTGTTTTCCGTACTGTTAGCGCCATTTATCCACCGAGACTGTCTTCTGATAATTGCAGTCCATGATGCGCCAGTAGCCGTTGGTTTCGCCGCCGACGACGACGACGTGGATTTCCTCGGGCTTGAACATGTGGATCATTTCGTCCGGGCCGGCTTTGAACTTCGACGCGTAGGGTTCTTCGCCGAAGGTGGCGCGCGGCAGGATGTAATTTTGGATCAGTTGATAGTCCCAATACTCTTTCGCCGCCATCAGCGAGTTTTCATAGGCCCATTCGATTAGTTTCTCCTTGGTATCGAAACCGCCGCGGTCGATGAACTGGCGCGCGGTGATCGGGTCGAGCAAGAAGGTTGGTTGACTGTGGGCATCGAGTCCACGAAGCATGCTGCGCACATGCTCGCGCCAGAATGTCTCGCGCACGCCGAGGGTGAAGGCCGTCGACCGGCAGCCGGTGAAGACGCTGACGGTGCTGTCGCTGGCATTGAAACCCTGCTCGACGTGGAACGGCGTCCAAGGGCTGCGCTCTTCGTTCTCGGCGAAAGTCACGTTGTTGTAGGCGTAGTTGTTGCCCTGGGAGCCCATGTAGGTGACGCCGGGCACCGAGCTGCCCTGGCCGTTTTGCGAGAGCAAACCGTAGGCGCGGCCAATCGTCGCGTTGGCGTGGTTGAATGGACCCATGGCGCCGGTGCCGCTGTTCATTTTAATTTCGTTTCGAATCGGCCCGTTGACCACGACCATGGCGGCTGCCGAGCTCGACGTGCTGCCGCGGGCGGTGACGCCGGTGGACGCCAGCGCCAGGATCACCGGAAAATATTCCGGCCGGGCGCCGGCCATCACCGCGTTGACCGCGACTTTTTCCACCGTGTACTCCCAGTATTCTCTGAAATGGGTCGAGCGCATGTGGCCGACCACTTCGTCGGGCTTGTGGCTGGTGTGGGCGAGCATTTCCTGGACGCGCTTCTCCGTCGGCAGGACGATGGGCAGCTTGTCGGTCCAATTTTTATCGAGGAACAACTGTTGCAAGTTCTCTTCGCTATCGGCATCGACCAGGCGGGGTGTCGCGGCATGGGCGAATTTCTCACTGACAACGCCGCTGTCGTCGATCGGTTGGGTCAGCCCCTCGATGACTTCCTGCATCACCGGCCGGCCGCTGAGCGGATCCTTGCCGTCGATGTAGGCGCGCAGTTGCACCGCGGTCTTGCCCATCACCGGTTGCGGCACAAAGGCGCGCGGCGCCCGCGGCATGCCATGGACGCGGTTCACCGACTCGACGACCTTTTCAAACACATGGGTGTGCAGCGCCACGGTGGGCACGCCGTATTTATTATCGAGGGTCATTGCATGCGCGGCGACCGCCGGCGCACACGTGCTTCAATGACCGACACCGACGATGGCGGCGTCGCCGTCCGCTTTGATAACCTCCCAGGTCTTGGGATCGTCCTTGGTGTAGACGTTGTTCATCTCGACGAACTTGGTTTTTACCGTCGGCATGTTGTCAGTGAACCAATTCTGCAATTGGCGCAGAAACAACCCCGAGTCGTCGAAGCGCGGGTCGACTAGGTAAACCGTCTTGCCGTCCAAGCTGTCGAGCCGCGGCGCCAGCGCTTTGGGCGTGATCTTGGGCGGATAGCCCACCGGGTTTAACACCGACATGGTTTGGGTGCCGTTAGTGTCGTCAGCCATGTGCATCCTCCCTGCCTATATACGATCGAAATAGCACGGTCATGAACCGATTCCTAGGCGAAGTTTGGGCCGTTGGAATGCTTGTGCATTCCACGGCCCCGTCGGAATGAGTCGCAAAGGAAGTCGGGCGTAGGCCGCGCGGACGGTATTCAGTGTGCTACGGCGATGGGGAATAGACCCATAAATCTGAATCGCCACTTTTGCGGGAAAGACCGCAGGGCTTCGAATTTCATTTGACGGTGCGATTCGACTTGCTCTATGGTTTGGAGCCTGGGAACGACGCACGGCTTATCGCAGACTCTAAATTTCGGCGCGGGAGGCGATATGAAACTGCTTGGCCTACTGTGTGTGATCTTCGCGTTTTCGCACGATTACGCTTCAGCTCAGACTCCCTACTTCCAAGGTAAGACAATAAGAATTGTCGTCGGCTATCCCACCGCCAGTGCCCATGACCATTGGGCGCGCTTGATTGCGCCGCAGTTGACCAAACATATTCCGGGAAATCCCTCAACCATCGTGCAAAACATGCCTGGCGCCGGCTCATTGACCGCGACCAATTATGTTTACAGCGTCGCTAAGCCCGATGGCTTGACTCTCGGCATCAACAACGCGGCGCTTTACTTCGAACAGCTGCTAAAAAAGAAGGAGGTCCAGTTCGATTGGGCGAAGTTCACTTGGGTCGGCAGCACAACGCCGACGAGTCCACTCCTATACATGTGGGCGAACACTCCCTACAAAACCATTCACGATGTGCGCACGGCATCGGTGGCGCCGAAGTGCGGCGTCACCGGCACGGGCAACACCGGCTACTATCTCCCCAAATTGCTCGAAGAGACTATTGGCGCGAAGTTTCAGCTCGTTTTGGGATACGAAGGCGGCACAAGCATCGAGTTGGCCGTGGAGCGCGGCGAGGTGCAGTGCCGCGCCTTTACCGTCCAGGTGTTTTTTGGCCGCGAGCCGTTTCATACCTGGCGCAGCAAAAACCAAGTGCGAGTGCTGGTTCAAGGGGGCAGGAAGCGCGATCCGCGCTTGCCCGAAACGCCGCTAATCAGCGAACTGATGGATCAATACAAGGTCTCGGAAGCCCATCGCCGTCTGGTGACCGTGATGATGGGATCGGGTGAGTTCGGCAGCGCGCCGATGTTCGCGCCGCCGGGTGTCGGCGCGGAGCAAGTCAAGATTTTACGCGCGGCCTACGCCAAGGCGCTGACCAGCGCCGAGCTGATCGCCGAGGCCAAGAAGCAAAATTATGAAGCCGAATTGATTCCCGCCGAGGAGATCGAAGCGCTAGCCAAAGAAGTCTTGAGCCAGCCGGCCGATGTGATCGCGTCGATGAAAAAAGTCATGGGAGAATGAGCATCGCTGGTGGAGTATTGGAGCGGTGGAATGATGGGTTTTGCAAAACAACACTCCTATACTCCATCACTCCATTACTCGAATTCTGTATCCATCACCGTTTGCCCCACAGGCTGTCGAAGAAGCCGCTTTTCTCCATGTCGTCGAGATAGCGGCGGTCGATGAGCTGCTGGGGTTGAACTTTTTTGGCGCGCGGGTCATTGATGGCGAGCTCGTCGAGGATCGCTTGCAGCGCTTCCGGGCGCGTGTCGAATCTCGGTTCCATCGCTTTGAGTTCGTTGTTGTACGAGGTTTCGAGGACCTTGCGATCGCTGACGCGCAAGTACTTCGCCAGGATCTTTAACGTGGTTTCCTTGTCACTGTGAAAAATCTTCGACGCCTCGGCCATCGAGCGCATGAACTGGCCGATCACCTGCGGCTTGCGCGCGATCACGGAGCGCCGGGAGACAAACGCCGCCGCGGCGTAGGGAATCCGCATATCGGGGCCGTAGATCAAATAGTGAAAACCCTGAGCGACGGCGTTTTGCCCGTAGGTCAGCATCGCCGAGGCGTCGACCGAGCCGTTCAGCAGCGCGATCAGATCGGCGGCATCGCCGCCGGTCTGGCGAAAAATCACATCCTTGGCCGGATCCAGGCCGATACGCTGCAACACTTGTATGGCGAAATAATGGTTGTTGCTGCCGAGGCGGTTGACGCCGATGCTTTTACCTTTGAGATCTTCCGGCCGCTTGATCTCCGGCTTGGCGACGATGCTGTGCGTCAGAATATTCTTTACCGCCCCGACGATGACGAAGTCCTGGGCGCCTTGGACATAGGCGCTCAGGATGCCGATGCCGCCGATTATCCCGACATCCGTCTCACCGCCGATCATGGCCGCGGCAGCAGTGCCGGCGGAGCGCATGAGCACCAGATCGAAGTCGAGATTATGCTTGCGAAAGATGCCGGCGTCGCGGGCAATCCACGGCAAGGATTGCGAGATCGCCAGGGCTGAGTGAATGCCGACCAGCTTGTCGGCCCCGGCCGCGTTGTGCAACGGCAAAAGGGCGAGCAGGAAACCAAGAACGGCGATTCTTTGGACTCGCATAGGCCAGGCTCCCTTCGCTGGTTCGAGATAGCGCACGCTTACTCCTCCGTCGCACCGTCGTCAATTGAATTCTCCCGGTTGCCGGACTCCCGCTTTGAAAACTAATCACGCGACAAATCAGCCGAGCCGGAGAAGCACACCGCGATGGGATCGATTCCCCCTCCGAAAAGGGTGTTGTAATACGTGGCACTACAGTCGTTGGTCGCATATGATGCGGCGACTTCCGCTAGATGGACGGCAATCAATGACGAAACTTCGCTGGATTCCGCTTTTCATGTTGCTGTTTTGTTCGCCACTGGGTGCGCTAGCTGCCGCCGCGTCGCCGGTGCGGTTCAATATCGGCGCGGCGTCGGCAAGCAGCAGCATGCTCAGTCTCTGGGCGGCTCAGGAGCAGGGACTGTTTGCCAAGCATGGCATCGATCCGCAGCTGATTTTGATTCGCGGCGGCTCGACCATGGTGGCGAGCTTGGTCACCGGCGAGATTCAAGTGGCGTTTACCTCCGGCGTCTCAGTACTCGGCGCGGCGGCGCTGGGTGTCGACGTGAAACTGCTGACATCGATTTCCAGCCGCGTCAGTTGGAAGCTGATCGCCAATCCGCAGATCAAAACCGCGGCCGAGTTGCGCGGCAAGCGTGTCGGCGTCCAGAGCATAGTCGGCAGCACCTGGATGTACGCGATGCTAGCGCTGGAGCATCTGGGATTGGAACCAAAGCGCGACAACCTTTCTTTTCTGCCAATCGGCGATGCCGTGACCATCGGTCATGCCTTAGAAGCCGGCCGCATCGACGCCGCGGTGCTCGACCCGCCCCTCAGCCGGCGGCTCACCGGCAAAGGCTTTTCGCAGTTGGTCGATCTTGCCCAGACCAATGCGAGTTTCCCTGGCTTGGGCGTGGGCGTGACGCGAAATTATCTCGATCGCCAGGCTGCAAACATCGAAAGAGTCGTGACCGCGCTGACTGAAGGCTTGGCATTTGTCCAATTACCGGCGAACAAACCGACAGTTCTTAAAATCCTCATGAAGCATCTGCGTGTCACCGACCTGGCGGTTGCGGAAGACGGCTATCAAGACCATCTGTCGACGCTCAACCGTAAACCCTATCCGTCCCTCGACGGGTTGCGCAGCGCGCAAAAGTTAATGGCGCAGCAAAACCCCAAGGTCGCCGCGCTCAAGGTGGACGATTTGGTCGATGCACGGTTTGTCCGCAAACTAGACGAAAGCGGATTCATCGATCGGTTATATGCCGGGCAGCGGTGAGTGCGCTGTAAAGCTTGGATTCGGAAATGCCTCTCGCGAAGGCGCAAAGACGCCAAGTCGGAATCGATGTCATTTCGATCGAAGGGAGAAATCTTGTTCGATCCCTCGCGTTTGCTAGGGATGTCGGACATCGGCCCGTCACCTTCGCGTCTCCCTTATCAAAATGCCGACTTAGAGGCAAAAATCCCCCGGTCCTTCGGCCCGCCCCCTTTGGCAAAGGGGGCCATTGGGGTATTTTCCATCGTTGCTTTGAACGTAGCGCAGCTCATTTTCATTTGCTGTGTTGGACCCATTGGTACGTGGATTACTTTGCGAGAGAAATTCCGAGCCTCATTGTTCGCAACTCACAACAACTCGGTTTGAATCGGCAGTGCGATTGCGATATTCGCTGATTATACTTTGGTATTTCGGAGGTGAATCGTGCTGGAAAACAAGGTAGTGGTGATTACCGGCAGCGGCCAGGGCATCGGCAAACATGCGGCGATGACCTTCGCCAAGGAAAAGGCGAAAGTGGTGATCGCCGATTTCAACGCCGACTTGGCGAAAAAGACGGCCACGGAGCTCGGCGCGCTGACGGAAACCCTGGCGGTCCATGCCGACGTGCGCGAAGAAGAAAGCGTCAAAAAACTGATCGATCAAGTGATCAACCGTTTCGGCCAGATCGATGTGCTGATGAACAACGCGGCGATTGTGCCGCATTTCGCGTGGAATATCCCGCGCTGGCCGCTTATCGCCGACATGCCTTTGGAATTTTGGGATCGGGTGGTCAAAACCAACCTTTACGGCACCTTTTTCGGCACCAAGCATACGATTCCACATATGGCCAAGCGCAAATCCGGCCACATCATCAATCTTTACGGCGGCGGCGGCGTCAAGCCCGGCGGCGCCGGCACCTATATGGTGACCAAGGACGGCATCCGCACGTTCTCGCGCTACGTCGCCGAGGAAGTGCGCGACGCGAACATTTGCGTCGTGACCTTTTCACCACGCGTGCCGATCGCGACGGAGACCGCGCCGGAAGAGGCGCTCAAGCGGCTGCCCGGTCCGGATGTTTTAGGCACGGGATTCGTGCTCTGTGCGCAGTTGCCGATGGCGCAGAGCGGGAAGTGTTTCGCGTATGAGAACGGTAAACTGGTGGATGAGCTGGCGCGGGAAGGGTGAAGTCGCCTGGCCGCAAAAAATCTCCTCTAACCCCTCTTTTCCAAAGAGGGGCAACGCATAGCTTGCCAGGTTTTGAGCGGTTGAAGTCAGATTATCGATGTCTCTTGCAGCCGAAGTGTTCAGCGGAAACTTATGGGTGACGATGAGTTTTTTCAAAGAAGAATTACACCAATGAACACTGCCACCTATTCAACGAACTTCGGAGTCAGAACAGTAGGGAGTCAACGATGAAAGTCATCGATGCGGATGCCCATGTGATCGAGAACGAGTCGACTTGGGATTACATGCTGGAGTCGGAGAAGGCGTTCAAGCCGAAAATCGTCGGCGCGAGCAATGGCAAAGATCCATTTGACTATTGGATGATCGACGGCCGGGTAATTCCGCGCAATAATGTCGGCCGCGATCTGCCGGTGGAGTCGCGCGAGATGAGCGATCTAAGCGCGCGGATCAAGCATATGGACCAACTGGGCATCGACTTCCAGATCATCTACCCGACGTTTTTCATCACACCGGTGAGCCGGCGCCCGGACATCGATCTCGCCGTTTCGCGCAGCTACAACCGCTGGATGGCCGACATTGTTAAAAAGCAGCCGGATCGTTTTCGCTGGGTGCTGGTGCCGCCGCTGCAAAGCCAGGAGCATCTGGCGGAAGAATTGAGGTTCGGCAAGGAGAACGGCGCCTGCGGCGTCTACATGCGCGGCCTGGAGTGCGAGCGCAGTCTCAGCGATCCTTACTTCTATTCGTTGTACGAACAGGCAAGCGCGCTGGATCTGCCGATCTGCGTGCACTCAGCCAACGGCGCTTTTACCACTTACGATTTTTTCGCCGACGATCCGGGCTTCTCGAAATTTAAACTGGCGGTCATCGGCGCGTTTCATTCACTGGTGTTTCACGCCATCCCGCAGCGCTTTCCCAAACTCAAGATCGGCATCATCGAAGTCAGCGCGCAGTGGATTCCCTACGCCCTGCACGATCTGTCGCGGCGCTTCGCCCGGCGCGGCCGGGCGTTCCCCCAGAATATCCTGAAGGAGAATCGTATCTATGTAACTTGTCAGACCGACGATGATCTCGACTATGTTCTGACTTACGCGGGCGACGATAACCTGGTCATCGGCACGGACTACGGCCATGCCGACAATGCCGCCGAGATCGAAGCGCTGCGCAAGTTGCGCACCGACGGTAAAATCAGCGGGCGGGTGATCGACAAGATCTTGCAGGACAATCCGTCGACATTTTACGGTTTGTAAGGAGAATGGCTGCGGTTTTTCCGGGGAATTATTCACCGCGAAGGACACAAAGACCACGAAGTTCGAAATATATTTTCCAAACCTTCGTGCCTCCGTGGTGAAATCAGACGTTTATAAGCCAGAATACCCTAATGGAGGTTTCAGATGTTAAGTATCGATGCTGACGCGCATGTAATCGAGTGCGAGAAGACCTGGGATTATTTAGAAGGCCCGGATAAACGTTATCGGCCGGTGCCGATCGCCGTCGACATGCCGACCGGCAAGAAGAGCAACTTTTGGATCATCGGCGGGCGCTTGATCGGCGGGCGCGACAACGTCGGCCAGGATACCTCGAAGGAATCCCGCGAGATGGCCAACATCGACTCGCGGATCAAGCATATGGACGATATCGGCACCGGCGTGCAGGTGCTCTATCCGACGTTGTTTCTGCGGCCGGTGACGGACAATCCGCGCATCGAGCTGGCCCTGTGCAAGTCTTATAACCGCTGGATGGCGGACATTTGGTCGAAGGATAAAAAGCGTTTGCGCTGGGCGGTGCAGTTGCCGCTTTTGACCATGGACGCGGCGTTGGATGAATTGCGCTGGTCCAAGGGCAACGGCGCCTGCGCAGTGTTCATGCGCGGCATCGAGACTAATCACGTGCTGCACGATCCGTACTTTTTCCCGCTCTACGAAGAGGCGAGCCGGCTCAATCTGCCGATCGGCATTCACTCCGGTATCGGCAATTTCACCGTCAACGACATGCTCGGCGCCGAGCCGTTTCGTGTCGCCAAGCTGATCGTCATCGGCGGATTTCATTCGATGATCTTGAACGGCATCCTGGAAAAGTTTCCCAAGCTCCGCGTCGGCGCCATCGAAGTCGCGGCCCAGTGGGTGCCGTATATCGTGCACGATTTGAATCTGCGTTTCCCCAAGCTCGAAGGCAAAGAAGCGCGGCCCGACGTCTTGACCGGCAGCAGCCAGTTGTTCGTCGCCTGCCAGACCGACGACGATCTGCCCTACGTGCTCAAGTACGCCGGCGAGAATTGCCTGATGATCGGCTCCGATTACGGCCATGCCGATAATGCCAGCGAGCTGTTGGCCCTGGCGAAGTTGAAAGAAACCAGCGACATCGATCCCAAAGTGATCGACAAAATTCTGACCCATAATCCGGCAAAGTTTTATGGGCTGGATGTGGATTGATAACGCTATCGTGTTCATGTTTCGTGTTTGTCGGGAAACGGAAAGAGATTTCTCCCTTCGATCGAAATGACATGGGTGGGGTAGCTCTAGTTTCTGTGAATTATACCCTCGCCCACGTTTCGTGGGAGAGGGCGAGGGTGAGGGTCTTTAACGGGTCGAGCGAACTTTGCCCTGCCCCCAGCCTTCTCCCAAAGGGAGAAGCGGTAAACTCCCGAGTGAGGACAATATTACGAGAGACCTAAAATGAATGAGACGTTTGATTTGTTGCTCACCGGCGGCACGGTGCTCAACCCGGCGACCAAGACCAATGAGAAGCTAGACGTCGGCGTCAAAGGCGATCGGGTCACCGCGATCCAGGCGGACATTCCACCTACCGGTGTCGAGCGTGTCATCGATGTCACCGGATGTTATGTGACGCCGGGGCTGATCGACTTTCATGTGCATAGCTATTGGGGCGTCAATCCCTATGGCTGCGATCTCGACGCTGTCTGCTTGGCCACCGGTGTGACGACGGCGCTCGATGCCGGATCGGCGGGGCCGGTGAATCTGCTCGGCTTTCGCAAGCTCGTCTACGAAAGATCAAAGACACGCATGATCGCATTCGTCGCCTTAGCCCAGCACGGCGTGCTCAACGAACCGGGCGAGTTGCTCAATTTGGGCTTCGCCGACTTAGACGGCTCGGCGCAAGCGGTGATCGATAACCGCGACCTCGGCGTCGGCATCAAAGTCCGCTTGCACAAGAAATCCATCGGCGACAACAGCCGCGAGGCCTTGCGCCTGGCAATCAAGGCCGGCGAAGCGTCGGGTACGCCGATGATGGTCCATGTCGGCGCCACGGCGATCGGCATGGACGAGATCGCCGATACCTTGCGGCCGGGCGACATCATCACCCACTGCTACACGCCGCAGAAACCGTCGATCATCGATGACCAAGGCAAGCTGCTGCCGCTCGTGCGCAGGGCCAAGGAGCGTGGCGTGATCTTCGATGTCGGTCACGCCGGCGGCCATTTCGATTTCGCTCTGGTCGAGCGCGCCATGGGCGAGGGGATCATACCCGATATCATCAGCTCGGACCTGCATGGGCGTTTGAGCCAACCCGGCTTCGGCGTCGTCGGTGACTTACCGACGGTGTTGACAAAATTCTTGCCGCTAGGCCTGAGTCTCGATGAGATCATCGCCAAGTGCACGGTCGAAGCCGCACGCGCGGTTGGCTGGCAAGATCGGATCGGCAGCCTCGAAGTCGGCCGCGAAGCGGATATCGCGGTGCTGCAAGTCGTCGACGGCCCGGTCAGCCTGCGAGATTCGGTCGGCGCCGAGAAACTTCACCAGCAGCGCATTGCCGCCAAGTGGACCGTGCGCGCCGGCGAAGTATTTCAAGGGCGGGGATGAGATAGGAGTCGGAAGCGAGGATTAGCCGCATAGAACGCAAAGGGCGCAAAGTTCGGATTTCTGTGTAGGGGCGTATGGCATACGCCCTGGGGTGGCGGCGCGGCAATCGCATGATTGCGAAGTTCACGCAGGCGACGCAAATTATCAGGGGCAAGTCGTGGCTTGCCCGTTAATCACGTGGAGAAAGAAGGAACAATGCGAAAAGCAATTCTGCTTTCATTATCGATGCTGATAGGGTCGGTTGCGATGGCGGCGGCCCAGACGCCTTACTATCAAGGTAAGACGATCACAATCATCACCGGCAGCCAGACCGGCGACGTTTTCGATATCTACGCGCGCATGCTCGCGGCGCATATGGGAAAAAATATTCCCGGAAATCCCAATCTGGTCGTGCAGAATATGACCGGTGCCGGCCATATTGTCGCGGCCAATTTCGTTTACAGCGTCGCCAAACCCGACGGTCTGACCTTGCTGGCGCCCAACCCCAATCTCTACGTCGATCAACTGGTGGGCCGGCCCGAGATCAAGTTCGACTGGGCAAAGTTTGCCTGGATCGGCAATGCTTCGCGCACGAGGGACATGCTCTACATGCGCACCGACGCTCCTTTCAAAACCATGGAAGATGTGCGCAACGCCAAAGAGCCGCCGAAATGCGGCGCCACCGGCACCGGAACCACCGGATTCATGGTGCCGCGGCTGTTGGAGGAAACCATCGGCGCGAAATTCAATGTGATCACCGGTTACAAAGGCGGCAACGAAGTCGACTTGGCGGTGGAACGAGGTGAGATCCAGTGCCGGGCCTTCAGTGTCACGGCATTCTTCGCTCGCGAACCTTTTCACACCTGGCGCAAAAACAACTTCGCGCGGGCGATTATCCAAATGGGCGAAAAGCGAGATAGCCGGTTAGCTGACGTGCCGACGCTCAATGAATTGATGGAAAAATATAAGACTCCCGACATCGGCCGCCGCGTGGCTTTGGTGGTAACCGCGTCGGAAATCTTTCAACGCCCCTACATGGGCCCGCCGGGCATGCGCCCCGAGCTGGTGAAAATTCTCCGCGAAGCGTTTCAGAAGACGCTGAAGGACAACGCGTTTTTGGAAGAAGTAAAAAGCAAGAAGCTCGATGCCGAGTACACTTCCGGCGAAGAGATGGAAACCATGGCCAAAGAGATGATGTCGCAGCGGCCCGAGGTTGTCGAACGATTGAGGAAAGTATTGGGGAACTAGGTTTGCAAGTAAGGCAATCCATCCGGGGCCGATGGCCGTGCCCCTGGCACTTCGGAGGTTTATCATGAGTTCATCGTGGGAAAACGTCAAAGTCGACGGCTCGAACATGCGCGCCTATGTCAGCGCGCCGGAAGGCACGACCAAAGTTCCCGCTATCGTCATCGTCCAAGGCCAGACCGGCGTCGACGATTTTCTCCAATTTACCCGCTTGGTCGCGAGCGAAGGATTCGTCGGCGCGGCGCCGGATCTTTATCATCGCGATCCGCCGGACTGTAAAGACGATGCGCCGACGCGGCGCATGCGCTTAACGGATAAGACCGTGAGCGCGGACGTCAATGCCACCGTCGCATTTCTCAAGTCGCATCCTGCGGTCGACCCGGCGCGCGTCGGCATCGTCGGCTTCTGCATGGGCGGGCGCGCCGTCTACCTCATGTCGGCGCTCAATCCGGATCTGAAAGCCGGTGTGATGTACTATGGCGGCGATATTTTTCATGCTTGGGGCGAAGGATCATCGCCCTTCGAGCGCACGGTGCAGATTCACTGCCCAATCATGGGCCACTTTGGCGAAGACGATAAAAATCCATCCCCGGCCGACATGCGCAAGCTCGACGCCGAGATGACCCGGCTTGGCAAAGTCCACGAATTTCATTCCTACGCCAATGCCGCCCACGCCTTCGCCAACTTCGGCTCGCCGGGGTACCGCGAACAAGCGGCAACGGCTTCGTGGCCGCGCACCTTCGGTTTTTTTTCCAAGCATCTCAAAGGGAACTGAGGTCGATTCGTTCAAGACGTTCAAAAAGTTCAAATGTCCAAGCCGTTTCCGCAGCCGCACAGTTGCTGAAAAACCCTTTCGGAGTCCTTCGACAAGCTCGGGACGATCGGAGATTGACTTGACATGATTCCAATAAAGCCGTTCATGCTAAGCGTGTCGAAGGATGCTCCGCTTGTCGGAAAAACCTTCGGAGTCCTTCGACAAGCTCGGGACGATCGGAGATTGACTTGAAATGATTCCAATAAAGCCGTTAATGCTAAGCGTGTCGAAGCATGCTCCGCCTTTTTTCACTGTTGCTAAAATCTATTACCGGTACAGGCGGTCGAAAAATCCCTCCTTTTCCAATTCTGCAACGATGGTGTCGTCGACGATGTCGTCGACCTTCACCGTCGAGCCGGGCTTTTTGGACAGAGCGTCTTTGAGTTGAATATCCATGCCTTCCCTGCCGACGTAGGGTACGCGATCCAAAAGTTTCGCATTGGTTTCCCACGCGGCTTCTAGATAGGTCGGATCATTCTGGCGCGAGTACTTGGCGAGGATTTGCTTGCTCTCCTCCTTGCGGGTCTTGAAAAAGTGCGAGCCCTCGCTGAGCGCCATGACCAAACGTTTAACCGTCGGGCGGTTGGCCGCGAGATAGTTTTTCGTCGTCGTGCCGCAGATGTAGGGAAATGGATAGGGCTTTTGAAAGTCGGCGGTGCTGATCAAAACCCGCTGCGCCATGCCTTTGGTCAGGTGCAAGACTCCGGGAGGCGCGGGAAAGGCGGCGATGCGGCCGGTTCGAAACGCAGCGGCGCGTTCGCCGCCGCCGCCCACCTGGATCATCGCCACGTCTTTGTCCGGTTCCAAGCCGAGATACCTGAGAAATACCCGCGCGATCACGTCAGACGAACTGCCGATGCGGCTGATGCCGACGCTCTTGCCTTTTAACTGCTCCTTGGACTTGATCGAGTCCTGAACGATCAACTCGTAGGGCAATGTGTTCATGAAGCAGGCGACCGCCACCAGGTTGGCGCCGCTGACGGCGGCGCTGGCGATGGTGCCGCCGGTGCCATTGCCGAATTTCAATTGTCCGGCGACCAGCACGGCGACATTGGTGGACGACGCCGGGATGAAGATCGATTCGACATCAAGGCCATGTTTTTTGTACAAGCCTTTTTCCTGGGCGATGTACCAGTTGGCGCTCGGCGCGTCGATGGAGCTGTAGGAAACCGTAAGCTTCTCTTGCGCGGAGAGATTCGGATTGGCCGCAGAGAACGCAAAGCACACAAATAGGAAACATCGCCGGAAAGTTCTAAACATTGTCATCCGTCCTCCGTTTCGCGGCGATAGTAGTGAAGGATTATGATTCGGTCAAGGCGGCGTTGACGTCGGTGCGCCGGGTGGTTAGTGTTTCTTTGATTCGTAGCGCCAACTTATGCTTGAAGGAGAACCGCCATGCTATCCGCTATCGTATTGCTCACTACCGACCGCGACAAAACCAACCAGGTTGCCGAGACCCTCGCCGATTTGGACGGCGTCACGGAAGTCTACTCGGTGGCGGGGCGCTATGATCTGGCGGCGATCGTGCGCGCGAGTGACAACGATCAGCTCGCTAAGGTCGTGACCGAAAGGATTCGCGCCGTGCCGGGCATCGCCAGCTCGGAGACTTTGATCGCCTTCCGTGTCTACTCGCGCCATGATCTGGAGCGGATGTTTTCCATCGGCATGGAGCATCCGTAGCCAGCGACTGAAAAAGACTCATCTACTTCGTTGCGCTCGATCTCCTCACGTCAACGTACATGAGTACGCCTCCGCCTAGCCCGTCCTGAGCATAGTCGAAGGATCGATTCGTCGCGCGCCTCGTATCTGAATCTTTTTGAGTCGCTGGCTCAACTGCAGCGGCCGGCTAAAAACTCACTGACTTCCCTGGGCTCGATCTCATCACGTCAACGTACATGAGTACGCCTCCGCCTAGCCCGTCCTGAGCAACGTCGAAGGATCGATTCGTCGTGCGCCTCGTAGCTGAAGCTTTTTGAGTCGCTGGCCTCTAGACAGCCGGAACCGGCCATCGAACTGTTCCAATCGTTCCAGCCGTTCAAAACGTTAAAGTCGTTTTCGGATTATGACGATGTTCCCGCGATTGTCATTTCGAGGTGAAGCCGAGAAATCTTTCGGAAATTCCTTCACGTCCGTTTGAGTGAAAGTGTGAGATTTGGTTGACCGTGCGATTAATTTCGGCGCACGAGTTTGATGATCAAGGGCAAGATTAAAAGTACCAACGACAAGGCTAATATGCTCGCTGAAATCGGATGGGTGATGAAAACCGACGGGTCGCCTTGGCTGATCGCCAAGGCGCGGCGGGCTTGGGTTTCGGCGAGAGGACCGAGGATTAATCCGATGACTGCGGGGGCGACCGGGATGTTCCAGCGGCGCATGGCGAAACCAAGCAGACCGAAGACGTAAAGCGTGATCAAATCGACCACCGATTGATGCAGGCTGTAAGCGCCGAGAGTGGCGAATACCAAGATGCCGGCGTAAAGCAGCGGTTGCGGGATCGTCAGAACTTTCACCCACATGCCGACGAGCGGCAAATTGAGAACCAGCAGTAGGACATTGCCGATATACAAACTCGCCAGCAAACCCCAAACCAGATCCGGCTGCATTTGAAACAGCAGCGGCCCCGGTGAGATGCCGTAGTTCTGAAAGGCGCTGAGCAAGACCGCGGCGGTGGCCGAGGTCGGAATGCCGAGGGTTAACAGCGGCACCAGCGCGCCGGTGACCGAGGCATTGTTGGCCGCTTCGGGGCCGGCAACGCCTTCGATGGCGCCGTGGCCGAATTCCTCCGGGTGCTTCGTTAATCGCTTTTCCGTCGCATAGGATAGGAAGGTGGGGATCTCGGCACCGCCCGCTGGAATCGAGCCGAAGGGAAAACCGATGGCGGTGGCGCGCAGCCACGCGGGCCAAGAACGTTTCCAGTCTTGCTTCGACATCCATAGCGAACCTTTGATCTGTTCCATCTTCTCTTCGAGGCGGCTCGCGTAGGCTCCCACATAGAGCGCCTCGCCGACGGCGAACAGGCCGACGGCGAGCACGACCACGTCGATGCCGTCCAACAGTTCCGGCACGCCGAACGCGAAGCGCGACTTGCCGGTTTGGCTGTCGATGCCGACGACGCCGAGCAGTAAGCCGAGAAACAAACTGGTTAAACCTCTTACAGTGGAACTGCCGATGACTGCGGACACGGTGGTAAAGGCAAACACCATCAGGGCGAAATATTCCGTCGGGCCGAACTTGAGCGCGACCTCGACGACGACTGGCGCAAGCAGGGTGACGAGAATCGTTGCGATGGTGCCGGCGACGAAGGAGCCGATGGCGCAGGTCGCCAGCGCCGGGCCGGCGCGGCCATTTTTCGCCATTAAATTTCCTTCCAGCGCGGTGGCGATGGATGCCGATTCGCCTGGCGTATTCAACAAGATCGTCGTCGTCGAGCCGCCGTACATCGCGCCGTAATAGATTCCGGCGAACATGATCAGCGCGCCGGTGGGGTCGAGCTTGATGGTCAAAGGCATCAACATGGCGACGGTGAGCGCCGGGCCGACGCCGGGCAGCACGCCGATGAAGGTGCCGAGTATGGTGCCGATGAAACCCCAAAGCAGATTCAGCGGCGTCAGGGCGATACTGAAGCCGTGCAACAAGGAGGTGAAAGTTTCTATCATCGCACTAGATGCCGGCGCCGCCGAGCAAGGGCTTCAACCATCCCGCCGGTAGACTGACGTTTAAGAATTTTACAAAGAAGAAGAAAACCAAAAGACCGAGTAAGAAAACCCACGGCCAGGTCGCGCGGCCATTTGCTGCTGCCAAAACCGCGGGCAACGCAACAGAACAATGCCGCTTGCGCGAGCACGAAACCGGCGCGATGGATCAAAAGGATTTGCGCGAATAGACCGGCGCTCACCCAGATAAATGCGCTCGGGGTAAAGCGATGCTCGCCGCGTTCTGCCGGGTCGTCGGCGATGGCGTTGCGCCAGCCGCCGCTAAAAGTTTCGTAAAGGAGCCATAGGCCCAGAAGAATCAGGCCGCCGGAAATAACCGCAGGGGCGATGTTGGGGCCGATGCGCGCATAACCGCCGGCGCTGGGCAGCTGCGATGTTCCTACGGCAGCGGCGACTCCCAAAGCCAAGATGCCCAGGGAGAGAGTCAGCTCGGCGGGTTTGGCTTTCATGAGTCAATAGAAAATTGCCGATGTGGCAAAAAGCGCGGCGACAAGACTACATCATTCACCACGGAGGCACGAAGGAGGACGCGAAAGTCTTGTTGGATAACCAATATCCCGAACTTCCTGCACTTCGTGCTCTTCGTGGTGAAAGGAAATCTTACCAGCCTATTTCGTGGTCTTGATACCGAGCGAATCGATGATCCCAGCGATGCGCTTGGTGTCTTCATCGATGAACTTCTTGTAGGGTTCGCCGCTCAAAAAAATCGGCGACCAACCGAGTTTCTTCACGGTCTCTTTCCATGACGCCGATTCGGTGGCGCCGCGCACGATCTTGATCAAGGCGTCGGTCTGCGCCGCAGTGATGCCCGGGGCGCCGAAGACGCCGCGCCAATTGGCGAGTTCAACGTCGATGCCCTGTTCTTTCAATGACGGATAGCCGTCGAACTTCGCCGGGCTGGAGACCGCCAGCGCGCGCATGCGGCCGCCTTTGATCTGCTCGGCGAACTCACCGATTCCGGAAACACCGGCGGTAACATGGCCGCCGACGATGGCGGCGATCGCTTCGCCGCCACCCTTGAAGGGCACGTAATTCACCTTCGCGGCGTCTACGCCGCTCGCCTTGGCAATCAGTCCGGCCAGGATGTGATCGGTGCCGCCGGCGGAGCCGCCGCCCCAGGAAATTCCGCCGGGATTGGCTTTAAACGCTTTGACTAGATCCGCCATCGTCTTGTGCGGCGAGCTGGCCGGCACGACGATGATTTCGTATTCGCCGGTCAAGCGCGCCAACGGCGTGACCATGCTCACGTTCACCGGCGACCCTTCGAGTAGAATGGCGCCGACCATGACCATACCGCCGATCATGACCGCGTTCGGATCGCCCTTGGCCGAATTGATGAATTGCGCCAGGCCAATCGTGCCCCCGGCGCCGCCCTTGTTCTCGAATTGCACCGACGAAACAAGTTTGGCGCTTTGCATCGCATTCGCCAAATTGCGACCGGTCTGATCCCAACCGCCGCCGGGGTTGGCCGGGATCATCATTTTGAGACTAGGCTGGGCATGAGCTCCGACGACCGTCGCCGCCACAGTCAGAGCCACGAGCAGGCTGGAAAACCATTTACGCATAATGCCTCCTTGCGATTAACCGGTTCTCAATTCGAACCAAGTTGACGATGTATAGTAGACGGCGAATAAATTGACAAGCGCGCGGCCGGCATTGCGCCGATTTGAGCAATCTCCAAGTCGCTGCGAGTCAGCAGAGCGGCGCTATTGTGGTGCTGGGAATTCGCTTCGGTCGAGTTACCGTGGGCCGGCCAAACTCTTCGACCGAGACCGTCGTGCCGTTTTGACATCTTATCTCGCCGCTCTCTCGTAAGACCTGGGTGAATAACTCGGTGCGAAAATTCCGATTCTGCAGAAAGCCTTGAGACGTGGAAAAATGCAAACTAGCGGTCTCCGCCATCTGCTTCAGCAGATCGAAACCGCTCTGAGTGCGCGGTTCAGACCAAGTTCGGGTCATGAGTTCCGACAGACTTGTTGACCCGCCAATCGACAGCCCTTTGATAAAGTTCACAATCCGGGTGGTTACAAACAGCGTGTAAATATCGGCGCGCGTGAAACCTTTCGTCTCGATCGCCAGAGCGGTGAGGCGGGCTTTGATGAAATCGCTTTCATTGAGTTCCAGGCCGCGGGCGATAGGCGAGTTGGGCGATTTGATAAAAAGGCGAGGCACCGAGCAGCACCGGCAGGCGCGCGTTGAACGCCAAGGTCTGGATCATGCTGTCCACGGATTCGTTCGGCAGGCCAAGGATTTGGTATGACACGATTTTGAACCCCAGGGCGGCGGCCTTGTGCACGACACGGAGATAGGCCTCGAGGGTGTGCGGCCGCTTGGTAGTCTCGCGCACGGTTTTGTCGGAACTGACGAGCGCTAAATTCAAGTGCGAGAAGCCCGCGGCATACATCAGCTCCAATAGTTCTTCGTCCAGGCTCAGATAGCTAATGCCATTCATGGCGACGAACTGCATCTCGCGTGCCGGGAAGCGCGCGATCAGACGGCGGCACAGCTCTTTGAACGTCTGCTTGTAGTAAGTCAGATTGTCGTCCTCGAAGTCGATTACCCGGTAGCCCTGTCGGTAGCGCAAGTCGATTTCTTCCAGCACCTGTTCGAGCGAGCGTCGGCGATAGTCGGTGCCGAAGGTCGTGTGCACCGAACAAAACGAGCATTTGTGCGGGCAGCTGCGCGACGTGATCATGAAGGTCAGCGGTTTGCCGGCGAGTGTGTAGCTCGCCGGTGCGCAGTCGGTTAGATCCGGCATCGGCAGATCCTCGAGGGGAAAGTTTTTTTCGATTGGATTGAGGATAATCTCACCATGCCGTTTGTAGGCCAAATTGGCGACGGTCTCGACCGGCTGGTGATTCCTTAGACAACGGAGAAATTCAACAAACGGCCGCTCGCCTTCGCCGCGAATGACGTAATCGACATGCGCCGACGCCAGCAGCGATTCCGGCACCGCCGACGCGTGAGACCCGCCCATGACGACGATGGCATTCGAAGCCTTCTTGACCCGCGCGGCCACTGCCAGCGCGTCGCGAAAATACGGCGTGAACAGCGAGGAGATGCCCGCTATATCCGGCTTCAGGCGGGCGATCTCTTTCTCGATATCGTCGAAGGATTTGCCGAAATGGTAGTAGCGATGAAAGGTCGAGAACGGCGACCTATCCGCGACGCCATAATAGTCGGACAGGTAACGGAGTTCCTTCGGGATCGCCACGGTCTTGCGGCCGAAGCCGCTATGATAGTCCTTCACGATTATGTCAATGCCCGGGAGATGTGTGTTGACCGCGGCTTTGAGATAGCAAAGACCGATGGGCTGCAGGCGCACGTCGGTGTCGTAGAAATCCTGAACCGGTGGTTGGATGAGCAAAACTCGCATTATTTTGAAAGCTATTTTCTACTGAGAAATTCGACTATAGCATGGGCCTGGCCGAGCGCTATACGAATAGAGACTCAATGATCGGTTCATCAAAGGAGCACGGGCTTTCTAGCCCGCCGAATGAAATGAGCGGACAAGAATGTCCGCGCCCCCATGAATTCCTCGATCCATTCCCCCTATCGAGCAGCACCAGCATCGGCTGCCCCATTGGCAACAGGGGGCGGTGTATTATTTTGTCACTTGGCGGTTGGCAGACTCCTTACCTCGTGAAAAGCTTGAGCGCTGGAATGAGGAGCGGGAGGTTTGGAATCGGTTGCATCCACGGCCGTGGGATGAGGATACGGAATTCGAATACCACAAGAAATTTTCAACTGCCGTGGACAATTGGCTCGATGCCGGCAACGGGTGTTGCGTGTTACGCAATCCGGATTTGGCGGCCATTGTGTTTGACGTGTTACTGCATTTTGACGGTAAGCGTTACGCGATGGAAGCGTTTGTCGTCATGCCAAACCACGTCCACGTGCTATTCCGTCTTCTTGCACCGCATCATTTGGAGTCCGTGGTGCAGTCCTGGAAAGGCTTCTCGGCGCGTCAAATCAATCGGCAATTGGGAAAAGACGGGAGGCTGTGGCAGCCGGATTACTGGGACCGGTTGATCCGGAATGAAGGTCACTTGTTGAAATGTCTTGAGTATATCCAAGAAAATCCGATCAAAGCGAAACTACCACAAAATCAGTACCGGTTGTTTATTCGGGAAAAGGAGCGCGGGTTTTCTAACCCGCAAACTTAAAATAGGCTGACAAGAATGTCCGCGCTCCCTAGGGTGCGCCGGCGGACCTACGATCACTGGCGGCTATGTCGGAATTTTGTTAAGCATCGTGCAACAGTGCTCCACTGAAATCTCATTGAGGAGCGACGGCCGATGAAGATCGAGAAAATCACCACGCGCAAGCTCGAGATGCCCTACACCAAGCCATTGGTGACGGCGACCAACAACTTCACGGTCGCGCGCGGTTTGCTGGTGACGGTGGCGACCAACGGCGGCGTCGAAGGCTACGGTTATGCCGATCTGTTTCCGCGCGCGGGGGAAACGCCGGAGACGGCGCAGCATGTCATCGACACCGTGTTGAAAGCTAAAACCATCGGCAGGGAATTGGAAGATCTGGGCAGCATTCGCGCCGACATCGACCATGCTTTGACCGGCCATCCGCGGGCGAAGTCGGCTTTGGAGGGCGCGCTGTACGATGCCCTGGCGCGCAGCTATCATATGCCGCTGTCGGTGATGCTCGGCGGCAAGTGCCGCAGCGAAATCAAAGTTATTAAAATGGTCAGCGTCGGCGAACCCGAGGCGATGGCGGCGGAAGCCAAAGAACTGGTCGCCGAAGGATTGGCGTTGAAGCTTAAGGTCAGCGGCCGGATTGACCAAGATCTGCCGCGGGTCGCCGCCGTGCGCCAGGCGGTCGGCGACCATGTATTCATCAAGATCGACGCCAATGAAGCCTACGACGCCAAGAATGCCATCCGCCTCGCCAAAGCTTTGGCCGATCTCGGCGTCGAGATTTTCGAGCAGCCGGTGCCGCGGGATCAGTTCGACGCCCTCTGGGAAGTGAAAAAGCGTTCCCCGATTAAAATCGAGGCGGATCAATCCTGCGGCAATTTCGCCGACGCGCAAATGTTGATCAAGCACCGCATGGTCGACTCGATCAACACCGGCATTGCCAAAGTCGGCAGCATCGGCGAAGTCAGGCGCATCGCCGAACTGTGCGAGGCCAACGGCATCCGCTGCGCGCTGTCGAATACGGCGGGCAGCGTGGTCGGGGACGCTGCGGCACTCCATCTCGCGGCGAGCACACCGGGGATTGCGCCGTTATGCGAGTTGGGTGAGTTCGAAGTGATCACCGGCGACCCGTTCTTCGGTCTCGCTGTCGACAAAGGGACCCTCACCGTGCCCGAGGGCGAAGGATTGGGTGTAAATCTTAGAGGGTTTTGAAGATTGGAGTGATGGAGTATTGGAATGTTGGGTTCCGGAAACCCATTGCTGTACCAGTTCATGACTCCGTTATTCCAATCCGCGTCGGAGGTTTTTCATGAGTTCAGCATTTGCCGCGGCGATGGACAAAATCGTCGCCGACTGTAACGACCGGCTCGAGTGGGTGAAGTCGTCAAAGGACAATTTGACCAAGGACGCGGCGCGGGTTCTAATCGAACAGTGGTCGAGTTTCACCCGGCATAGCCGGCAGTGTTGGGCCTACGTCGTCGGCAACTGTCCCCATGTCGAAGTGCGCAAGTTCGTCGTCACCGAGAACTTGTACGAGGAAGAAGCCCAGGAGGGTCACTCTCACTTTGAAATCCTCGCGCGTATGGGCATGGCGCTCGGATTGACCCGCGACCAGATCGTTAACGCACCACCGCTGCCGACAACGGTGGTATCGATGCGCTGCTGGGAAGCGCTGACCAAGAACCGCACCTGGTACGAGGGACTCGCCGCCAAATCGGTGCTCGAGCGCACCAACAATCCCAACTGCGGTAATTTTTCGCACCATCAGTCCGAATACTGGATGCGCCAATTGGGTCTGTCGAAGGAGGACACCGAGTTCTGGTGGATGCACGACTCCGTCGATCAGATTCATGGCGACGGATCGCTCAATTTGCTCGAGAAATATCTCACCACCGACGCGGAAAAGCAGGCGGCGCTGCGCGCGGCGGAGGAATCGATGATGGCGTGGCAGATCTATTTTGACGGTTTTTATTTTGAAGGGATACGGCGTTCCGCGACGAATCGCTGATTCGTCGCGGAACCGTTCAAAACGTTCCAATCGTTCAACTCGCTCAAAGCGCCTCTTTATATCCTCGCCCGCGTCGCGGGGAGGACAGAGATGGGGGGTTGAACGGAGCGAAGCGGTTGAACGGCTTGAACGTTTTGAACCCTAATTGGGAATTGGGAGATTTATGGCTAAGCCGGAAGCGAAAAAAACCTTGCAGCAGTTCGACGACGAGCTCAAGCAACTCTATATCACCGGGCAGTGGCAGTACGAAGGCTTGCTAACCGCGTGCGTCGGCGGGCCGAAGCCGCGCGGCGAAGCTTATCTTTGGCCGTGGAAGATGGTCGGTGACAAGCTTGCCGAAGCCTGCGACGTGCTCGAAGAGAGTGTCACGGCGCGGCGCAGTTTGTTGTTCAACAATCCGGGCGTGCCAATGGGCGGGACGACGCACACATTGCTCATGGGCATTCAAATGATCAAGGCCGGCGAGATCGCTTGGGCGCATCGTCATACATTGGCGGCGGTGCGTTTCGTCGTCAAAGGCGACGGCAAGGTATTCACCGTGGTCAACGGCGAGAAGTGTCCGATGGAACCGAACGATCTGATTTTAACGCCGCAATGGACCTGGCACGATCATCAGAATCCGACCAAGGAGACGGCGATGTGGGTCGACGTGCTCGACGTGCCGTTCATGCTCGGACTCAACCAGCCGTTCTATGAGCCCTATCCCGGCGATAAGGTCCAAGCGGTGCGGGAAAACTCGAGCGAGCATTTGCAGCAGCGCGCCGGTTGGGTGCGGCCGGTATGGGAAAACTCGCAAAAAGAAAACTTGCCGCTGCGCTATGCCTGGAGAGATATTGAACCGCAGCTGCGCGCCCTGGCCGATCAACCGGGGAGTCCCTACGACGGTGTCGCGCTGGAGTATGTCAACCCGATGACCGGCGGGCCGACATTGCCGACGCTCAGCTGCTGGATTCAACTGCTTCGGCCCGGTGCGCGCACCAAGAAGCATCGCCACACCTCGAGCGCGGTTTATTTCGTCGCCGCCGGCGAGGGCACGACCATCGTCGGCGACAAGGCGCTCGAATGGACCAAGAACGATTGTTTCGCCGTGCCGAATTGGGCGTGGCATGAGCATGTCAACCGTTCGAAGAGCGAGGAAGCGCTGCTTTTCTCGGTTAACGATTCGCCGATCGTCAGCGCCTTCGGCCACTACCGCGAGGAGCCCGAGGTCTCATTGAGATCGATGTCGATCCCCCCGGTGCCGACTCCAAAGACCAAATAACAGCCGTTTAAAAATGTTCAAGCCGTTCCACCGCTCCAATTTGAACTTGTAAGGAGATGGCATGATCAAGAACTTTGCACTGGCAATTTTTATCTTATCGTTGCTAAGTTCTGCCCACGCTCAGACCCCGTTTTACCAAGGCAAGACCATCACCGTCATCGTCAGTACTTCGGCAGGCGGCACCGGCGATCTCCGGGTAAAGGCGCTGGTGCCGTTTTTGCGCAAACATATTCCGGGGAATCCCAATCTGATGCTTGAATACATGGACGGCGGCGGCGGACGCAAAGGAGCCAACCACTTGTTTCGCGGCGCGCGCGCCGATGGTTTAACCATCGGCGCCATGAGCAGCAGCGTCATTTCGCTCAATATCATGCGCGAAAGCGGCGTGCTCTACGATCTCGACAAGTTCATTTACTTGGGCGCGCCGGAAAGCGTCGGCCATCAGGTTCTCTACACGCGCAAAGAACTGGGCACCAACAGTCTCGAAAAGCTCAAAGCAAAATCCGGTTTGCGTATCGGTGCCCAATCGGTGGGCCATGTCTCCTATGTCGCCGGACGACTATTCGCCTACCTTTTGGAACTAAAAGACGTCAAATTCATCGCCGGCTTCACCGCTCCCGAACTCGATGCTGCACTGTTGCGCGGCGAGCTTGATTCACGCGCAAACGCCGCCGTATCGGTCTTGCGGCGTAACCCCGACTGGCTCGACAAAGGCATCATGGACTTTCACGCCATCATGGAGATCCCCACGGGTGTCAAACATGCGCGTCTGAGCCATCTCCCCGAGATCGAAAGCTTCGTAAAAAACGACCGGGAGAAAAAGCTGCTCGGGATGTGGAAGCTCTTCCGGCAAGTCGGTTCGCCCTATTTGGCGCCACCGGGCACACCCAAAGATCGGGTCGATATTCTCCAGGAGGCGATGCGCCGGACACTCAACGACAGTGAATTTCACCGCGAGTTTTTGAAACTCGTCGGCGACGAAGTCGAACCGCTGCTCGCTGCCGAACTGACGAAACTCGTTAAGAGCGCGCCGCGTGACGCCGAAACCATCGATCTGCTCAAGGTAATTTCCGGTGCCGGGGCGCTGCCGCCGCGATAATACCGGGGAGTTCAAGCCATTCAAAATGGTCAGCGGCTCCGCGCCGTGCAATCCCTCCTACATTTTCCCCGAGACACGGGATGTCCAGAGTTGGGAGCTTGCCAATTTGAACGGTTTAAGCTTGCGAGGAGGTCGCCGATCAGTGGCGATGAACTGAAGAGTTTGGTAAAAGAACTCGCGCAGCCTGCGGAAGTGATTCAGCGGATGAAAGCGTTTCTGCAAAATTAGCCGAGGAAGCGATGATTGCCTGCTGTTTCCTACAGAAACATGCCGGACCGCTGCCGCCGCGGTAAGACTGGAAGAATGCAAAAAGTCCTGAACCGAGCAAAGCAATTGAACGTTTCGAACGTCATGTATAAGGAGTCATCACCATGAAAACAGCATCAGCAACGATCAGAGCCGCTATTTGCGCGCTGTTACTTTGCGCCACCGCGGCGCAGGCCCAGGCGCCCTTCTATCAGGGCAAGACCGTCACACTCCTACACGGCCGAGCACCCGGGGGATCGGGCGACTATCGGGTGCGTGCGGTGCTGCCGTTTCTGCAAAAATATATTCCCGGCAATCCGACCTTCGTGCACGAGTACATGGACGGCGGCGGCGGGCGCAAGGCGGCCAATCATATATTTGCGCTCACGCGCAGCGATGGTCTGGTGATCGGCAACGTCGGCGGCGGCGTGGTCGCCAACGCCGTGCTGGGCGAACAGGGCGTGCAGTACGATCTCGACAAGCTTCCCTTCATCGGCTCGCCTTACAGCGCCACCCATTATGTCTTCGCCACCCGCCGGGAAGCGGGACTCAATAATCTCGATAAACTTCGCGCCGCCACCGGATTGCGCATCGGCGCCCAGTCCGTCGGCCATACCAATTACACCATCGGCAGAATCTTCGCCGCGCTGCTCGGACTCAAAGACAGCAAGTACGTTACCGGCTATTCAATTCCCGAGCGCGACGTGGCGTTACTGCGTGGCGAGATCGACGCCATCGCCAACACCGACGACTTCTACGCGCGCAACCCCGAATGGATCGACAAAAAAATGGTCGACTTTCACCTCGTCATGGAAATCCCCAAAGGATTGAAGCATCCGCTTTTTTCCCACCTCGCCGAGGTCGAGACTTTCGCCAAAACCGAGCGCGGCCGCAAGGTGCTTTCCCTCTTCCGTCTTTTCCGTCTTTCCGGGTCGCCGTTCATTGTCCCGCCAACGACGCAAAAAGACCGGCTGGAGATCATCAAAGAAGCCTTGCGAAAGACTTTCAAGGATCCGGAGTTCGTCAAGGAATACCGCAAAGTCGTCGGCGAAGATCCGACGCCGCTTATGCCGGAGGAAAACGAGCGCGCCATACGCGAACTGCCGCGCGACGCCGAGACTATCGAAATGTTCAAAAAGTTTGCCGGCGCGGGCCAGTTGCCGCCGCTGTGATGCTGCGCGCCCTTGCGCCGCTAGCCAAACAAGCAGGAGAGGGAACGATGAAAAGGATCTTTGTGAATAATTATCGAAAGCGAGATAAATCAGCGCCGCGGCCTAGCTCGGCGTTAGTCGTCGCCGCCATGCTATTGGCCGCACCGGCGTTTGCCCAGGCGCCGTTTTATCAAGGCAAGACAATCACAATGGTCGCTAGCACCGCGCCAGGAGGGACTGGGGACCTGCGAGTTAAAGCCATGGTGCCCACGCTGCGCAAACATATTCCCGGCAATCCCACTATCATCATCGAGTACATGGACGGCGGCGGCGGGCGCAAGGGCGCCAATTATTTATTTCGTAACGCCAAGCCTGACGGCCTGACCATCGGCGCGCTCAGCGGCGGCATCGTGGGGCTGCAAGTCATGCGTGAAAGCGGCGTCATGTACGATATCGACAAATTCATTCAATTGGGTTCACCCGAAAGTGTCAATCATTACACCATCTACACGCGCAAGGAACTGGGCGCCAATAGCGTCGAGAAACTGCGTGCTCTCAGCGGCATTCGCATCGGCGCCCAATCGGTGGGCCATGTGTCTTACATCGCCGGGCGGTTGTTTGCCTATCTTTTGGGTTTAAAGCAACCGCAGTTTATTGCCGGTTACACGGCGCCGGAAGTGGACGCGGCACTCTTGCGCGGCGAACTCGATGCGCGGGCGAACAACGCCGCGTCGGTGTTGCGGCGCAATCCGGATTGGCTCGATAAAGGGGTCATGGATTTTCACTCAATCCTGGAAGTGCCCAAAGGCGCTAAGCACGACAAACTCGGCCACCTGCCCGAGATCGAGAGCTTCGCCAAGAACGATAAAGAAAAAAAGTTGGTCGCCATGTGGCGTGGGTTCCGGCTCGTCGGCTCGCCCTACATGCTGCCGCCGGGAACTCCCAAAGATCGCGTCGACGTGCTGGAGGATGCTTTTCGCAAGACTTATCGAGATACGGAGTTTCGCAAAGACTTTCTGAAACTTGTCGGCGATGACGCCGAACCGATGATGCCTGAAGAACTCGCAAAGGTGATCCACGAGATACCGCGCGATGCTGAGGTCGTCGAGTTATTGAGAAGCCTGGCCGGTGCGCGGCCGCTGCCGGCGCGGTGAAACACCGAGGTTCAAAACGTTCAGGCGCGGCGCTGCGATTGCCTTCATGGCGGTACGGGCTCTCGCACCGGGCTCCGTTCAAACCATTTCGCACAGCGCACGGCACCTGGGTAGTTTGCGGGATTAAAAGCCAAATCCCAGTTGCGCGAACCGGCTGTGACACTGTATAAGTGCGCTGCAACTTCGCACCGTACGCCGGAGTTGGGAATCGGCTATGACCGCAACGCACTAAATGCCGGGCCGCGAACCACAGCAATATCGCCACAAGGATCATTGTTCATGGACAGTTCTCTGTTCGACGCCGCCATCAAAGGCTTCGTAAACATTCTGCACCTCAAGGTGTTCTTTGCCATGGCCATGGGCGTTGGCATTGGTACCTTCACCGCCGTGGCGCCGCAGGGACTGGGCATGCCGCTGGTTTATGCCATCGCCTTGCCGGTGGTGATCAAATGGGAGCCGGTGACCGGCATCGCGTTTTTGATCGGCGCCAGCTCGGTAAGCGCCATCTGCGCCGCCTATCTGCCGATCCTATTCGGCATCCCCGGCGGCTCGGGCTCCCAAGCCACCGTGCTCGATGGCTATCCGATGGGTAAAAAAGGCGAAGGCCGGCGCGCTCTCGGCGCCTCTTTCATGGCCGGCGGCATGGGCGCCTTAATCGGGACATTGACTCTGATGGTGGCGATTCCAGCGGCGCGGCCGTTAATTTATTTAATGGGTTCGCCGGAACTGTTCGTCATCATGCTGTGGGGTTTGAGCATGGTCGCCGTGCTCGCCGGCAGCCGGCCGCTCAAGGGACTCATCGCCACCGCCTTGGGCCTGATGCTCGCCACCGTCGGTCAGCAAGCGCAGAGCGGTATCATGCGTTTCGTCTACGACCAGCCCTACCTGCTCGACGGCATGTCGATCAGCATCATGGCCCTAGCTTTATTCGGCGTGCCCTCCGCCCTCGATCTCGCCATGACCAAGTTAGGCGTCGAGCAACAGCCGGTGCCGCTCAAAGGCAGTCTGTTCGACGGCGTCAGAGATGCATTGCGCGAGTGGTGGCTGGTGTTGCGCTGTAGCTTCGTCGGCGTCTGGGTCGGCATCGTGCCCGGCTTGGGCTCGCAAGTGGTCGACTGGCTCGCCTATGGCCATGCCGCGCAAACTTGCAAAGGCGGCCGGGAAACTTTTGGCACCGGCGATGTCCGCGGCGTGATCGCGCCGGAGAGCGCCAACGACGCCAAGGACGGCGGCGATTTGGTAACGACCCTGCTCTTGGGCTTTCCCCAAGGCGTCGTCACGGCGCTGTTCATCGTCGCGCTGCTCGCCTGGGGATTCGTTCCCGGACCGGAGATGATCAAGAAAAATCCCGAGGTCATTTACAGCGTCGTCTGGCTGCAGGGCATCTCCGGCATCGTCGGCACCCTGGTCGGCTTTTGCCTGGCCAGCCAGCTCGCCAAGCTCGCCCAGGTGCGCTACACCTTCATGGTTCCGATCATGTTCATGTTTATCCTGCTGGGTGCCTTCAGCGTCAACCGCGATCCGCTCGATCTAGTCGTGGTCATCGCCTTCGGCATCCTCGGTTACTTCATGCGCCGTGCCGGCTATCCGCGCCCGGCGATGATCCTGGGCCTGGTGCTGGGCGACCTGATGGAGAAATATCTTTACCGCTCGGTGGCGAGCTACGGCTTTAGCTGGCTCGGCCGTCCCGCCGTCATCGTGCTTTTCATCATCGCCGGCGGCTCGCTCTATCTGACCCTGCGCGGCAAGCTGAAAGCGAGCAAGAAAGATTCCACCGCGACCTTCAGCGGTGCCATCGCGAGGTCTGAGAATGAAGACTAATTTCGCGCTATTCCTACTAATTATCTTCAGCGTCGCCATAGCGTCCGGTTGGGGCTGGCCCGACATCGCGAAGATCATGCCGGTCTATGTCGCCGCCATCCCAGGTCTCGTCATGATAGTAATCCAGATCTATCGCGAGGCCACCGGCTGGGAGACCGGACGCAGCACCACCAGCATCGACATGGATGAGAGCGGCCAAAACCAGTTGGACGAAGCCACTGCGCGCAAACGCACGCTGGCGTTCTTTGCTTGGTTCATCGGCGGCGCATTAGGAATCTGGCTGATCGGCATCGTCTACGCTCTGCCGCTTTTGGTTTTTCTCTACGCCCTGCTCCAAGGCAAAGAAAAGTGGCTAACATCGCTGATTATCGGCGGCTCCGCCTATTTAGTGATCTGGGGTTTGTTTGAATATATGCTCGAAACCCGCTGGCCATCCGGAATACTGTTCGGCTATTGATACTGGGGGTTCAAAACGTTCAAGCCGTTCAACCGCTGCGCTCCGCTCAATCCCCGACCTCTTTCCTCCCCCGCGACGCGGGGGAGGAAGCAGGAGGGGGCTTGGACGATTTGAACGGCTTGAGCGTTTTAAACCTCCTTAGGAGTAGTTGATGCTCAAGTGTCTAACGCTTGTCACTTGCATCCTGTTTTCGTTGACCACCGCGTCCGCCCAGACCCCTTACTTTCAGGGCAAGACGATCAAGATCGTTCGCGGCGGTGAGCCCGGCGGCACCGGCGACTTACAGGCTCGGGCGCTACTGCCATCATTGAAAAAGCACCTTCCCGGTAATCCGACCATCGTAATTGAAAACATGCCGGGGGCCGCCGGCCGTAAGGCGGTCAATCATATCTACTCCACAGCAAAACCGGACGGGCTTAGCATCGCCGCTGTCGGTGCCGGGCTGGTTGCCGGCCCGATACTCGATCTGCCCGGATCGCAATACGATCTCGACAAGCTCATCTATCTCGGCTCCACCGAGAGCGGCGATCCCTACGTCTTTGTCAGCCGTAAGGAATCCGGCCTCGACAGTTTAGAAAAGCTGCGCGCCGCTAGCGGACTCAGGATCGGCGCCCAGGCTGTCGGCCATCCGATTTTTATCAGCGGTCGCATGTTCGGCTATCTGCTCGGTCTCAAGGAACCAAAGATGGTTGTCGGTTACGGCGGCTTGGAGCTCGATGTCGCCCTCGCCAGCGGCGAGATTGATGTGCGCGCCAATGGCGCGGATTCCATATTTCAGCGCAATCGCGACGGCCTCGAAAAAGCCGGGCTACACTTTCACGCCTCGATCACGATTCCCAAGGGAAAGTTCGCCCACGGCCTGCCCAAAGCTCCCGAGATCGAGACTTTCGCAAAGAACGAAAAGGAGCGGCAGTTGGTCAATTTGTTTCGCATGTTTCTTTATCCACGCTGGCCCTATATCGTGCCACCGGCTACGCCCAAAGATGTCGTGGCGATTCTGCGCGCAGCGATGGCCAAAGCATTAAAGGACGCCGATTTTCACAAGGAGTTTAAAAAGCTCATGACCACCGATCCGACACCGCTCACCGGCGAAGAGATGGAAGTCGCGATTCGCGAGCTGCCGCGCGACCCGGAGGTCATCGGACTGTACAAGAAAATGGCCGAGCAGGGGCCTCTTCCCGCGCGATGAAACGAAGGAGTTCAAAACGTTCAAGTCGTTCAACCGCTGCGCTCCGTTCAATCCCCCATCTTTCGTCGAAGCGGTCGAGAATGCTTTCCTCCCCCGCGTCGTGGGGGATGCAGGAGGGGGCTTGAGCGATTTGAACGGCTTGAACGTTTTGAACCTACAGGTTTGATGTAAGAAGGAGGAGTTTATGCTGCAACGCTTCGCTCTGGTCGCTTACATTTTGTTATCGGTAAATTCCGCATCCGCCCAAGTCCCCTTCTACCAGGGCAAAACCCTCACCATCGTCCAGGGCACGGAAGCAGGTGGGAGTTCCGACACCCAGACTCGCGCGCTGCTCCCCTATCTAAAAAAGCACATTCCCGGCGAGCCCAACATCGTCTCCGAGTACATGCCCGGTGGCGGCGGCACTAAAGCCGCCAACCATGTTTTCAAGGGCGTGCGGCCCGATGGATTGACGATGGGCCGTGTCGGCGGCGGTCTGGTCGCCAATGCCGTCCTCGGCGAAAAAGGCGTCTTGTACGATCTCAGCAAGTTTATTTATCTCGGCTCGCCGCACAGCACTTACCATTGGGTTTTCATCACGCGCAAAGAAGCGGGGCTAAAAAATATCGAAGCCCTGCGCTCGGCGACGGGAGTGAGAATCGGCGCGCAAACCGTCGGCCACTCAAACTACTTCGTCGGTCGCCTGTTCGCCCTGATGATCGGCTTCAAAGATCCCAAAATGGTCGTCGGCTACTCCGGCACCGAGCTCGACATTGCGCTGATGAGCGGCGAGATCGACGGCCGGATCAACAATGCGGATACCTTGACGATCCGCAACGCCGACTGGCTTGCCAAAGGCATGATCGATATTCACGCGATCATGGAAGTACCGCGCGGTCTCAAACAACCGGGCTTTGACCGGCTGCCCGAAATCGAAGAGTTCGCTAAATCCGAGCGCGAGAAAAGGCTGCTGGCAATGGTGCGCGCTTTCCGGCAATTCGGCACGCCGTCATTCTTCCCTCCCGGCACGCCGCCGGAACCGGTGAAAATTCTTCGCGCGGCAACCGCGAAAATGTATAGCGATCCGGACTTTCACAAAGAGTACAAGAAACTGGTCGGTGAAGAACCGACGCCGCTGTTGGGTGAAGATATGGAGCGCGTGCTCAAAGAACTGCCGCGCGACCCGGAGACCGTCGAGCTATTCAAGAAACTGAACGCCGCCGGGCCAGTGCCGGCGAGATAGAAGAGTTCCAAACGTTCCAGTTGTTCCAATCGCTTCGCGCCGTTCCATCCCCACCATGCTTCGAAGCGGTCGCGAACGCTCTCCTCCCCCGGCCCGGTCATCCTGAGCTTGACGAAGGACGCGAGGGAGGATTAAGGCGGGCCCTGGAACGATTGGAACCGCTGGAACCACTGGAACGAGTAAAGGAAAATCTATGCTGAGAACATTCGCACTGCTGGCAAGTCTCTTATCGTTACCAATCTCTGCGTTCGCCCAACCCTTCTACCAAGGCAAACATATCCTGCTGATCATCGGCTCTGGCCCCGGTGGCATGGGCGACCTGCGCGCCAAGGCGCTGGCGGCGGGATTGACGCGCAACATTCCCGGCAATCCGCCATTCGTTTTTCAATACATGGCCGGCGCCGGCGGACGCAGAGCCGCCAATCAGATCTACAACACCGCCAAGCCCGATGGGCTCACGCTGCTGCGTGTAACCAGCAGCATCATTCCCTATGCCGTCCTGGGCGAGTCCGGTGTGCAATATGACATCGACAAGTTGAATTACCTCGGCGCCACCGAGCATCAGCTTTACTACATGTTTGTCACCCGCAAAGGCGCCGGAATCAATAGTTTGGAAAAACTCCGCAGCACACCCGGCATTCGCATCGGCAGTAGCCCAGTGGGCCACACCGGCTATCTGCACAGTCGCACCGTCGCCTATCTGCTCGACATGAAGGATCCTAAAATCGTCCCCGGCTACGAAGGCAACGACCTCGATGTCGCCCTGGCCTCCGGCGAGGTCGATGCCCGGGTCGCTGCAACTGGAACAGTGTCGCAAAACGAACTGCTGTCGAAAAACCTCGCCGACTTTCATATCGGCCTGGAAGTGCCGCGCGGGTACAAAGATCCGCGCTTCGCGCACTTGAAGCTGCCCGATCTCAGCAGCTTCGCCAAATCGGAGCGGGAAAGAAAACTGCTGGCCATGATGGAAGGCTTCCGCGTCGTCGGCACGATCCTCACCGCCCCGCCCGGGACGCCCAAAGAGCGCCTCGACACGCTCAAAGAGGCCGTTGCCAAAACCTACGCCGATCCCAAGTTCGCCGCCGACTATAAACGCCTCACCGGCGGCGACGACCCATCGCCGTTGCTGCCGGACGAACAAGCCAAAATCGTCCGCGGCATCCCGCGCGACCCGGAGATCATCGAACTGTTCAAAAAGTTCGCCGCGACGGCGGCGCTGCCGGCGCGTTGACGCGCGGGTGTTCAAAACGTTCAACCAGTTCAAGTCGTTGAATCGCTACGCTCCGAAGGGTAAGTCGAAAACAAACGAGGGAAACCTCATGCGCAGAAAAATTACTCGGCGGGCTTTTTGCTCGATCCTCTTGGCTCTTCCCTTTCCAGCTCGCGCACAGCAGGGGAAGAAAATGCCTCGGGTCGGCTTTTTGATTGCCCCGTCGCCATCGTTCTTTGCTCCTCGACTTGAAGGATTCCGAGACGGGCTGCGCAACCTCGGTTACGTTGAGGGAAAGAACATCTTGGTCGAGTATCGATATGCCGAAGGAAATTTGGATCGGCTACCAGAGTTGGCGGCGGAATTGGTTAATCTCAATGTAGATGTAATCGTCACCTCGGGTCCAGCCAGTGTGGCGGCCAAAAATGCAACCAAAACAATCCCGATCGTTTTTTCTGGTGTTCAAGATCCGGTGGCGAACGGGCTGGTGGAAAGTCTAGCGATGCCGGGAGGAAATGTTACCGGACTAAGCATTCTCGCGCCGGAGTTAGGCGGAAAAAGACTGGAGCTGCTCAAGGAGGCAGTTCCCAAAATCAGACGGATAGCTTTTCTCTGGGGCGGGGGAGGCTCGCGGACGCCTGTCACTGTGAAAGAGACACTGGCCGCTGGTCGCGCATTGCACCTAGAGGTAAATTCGTTGGAGGTACGTGACTCCAAGGATTTCGATGGGGCTTTTAAAGCAATAACAAAGACCCGCGCTCAGGGTTTGCTTTTGAATCCGGGTCCAATCATCAACACTTTTCAAGCGCGCATCGTCGAGTTCGCCGCGAGAAATCGATTGCCAGCAATGTACGCAGCGCCTGAGCAGGTCGACGCTGGTGGATTGATGTCATATGGGACCAATCCGACGGAGCAGTATCGCCGCGCCGCGGTTTACGTAGACAAGATCCTGAAAGGCACTAAGCCCGCCGATCTGCCAGTGGAGCAGCCAATGAAGTTTGAGTTTGTGTTCAATTTGAAGACAGCAAAGCAAATCGGTCTGGCGATTCCACCGAATGTGTTGGCGCGGGCCGATCGAGTGATTAGGGAAGACATAAGAAAACGTTAACCCGCACGAGAAATTGCCATGAAATTTACCACCCACAGCGGCTTAATTTTCACTCAGGCAGCGCTCGGCGCGTTGTTACTATTCTATGCCGGGCCGGCCATTGCCCAGGCACCTTTCTACCAGGGTAAGACCATTACTCTCATCGTCGGCTTGAGTCCGGGAGGCACCGGTGATTTGCGGATCAGAGCGACCCTGCCGTATCTGAGCAAATACATTCCCGGCAATCCCAACATCGTCGCGCAACATGTCGCGGGCGCGGGAGGAAGGACCGCGGCGAATCAAATGTACAAGATGGTGAAGCCCGACGGCCTCACCCTCGGCAATCCGGGCGCGTCGATGGTGACCAACGCCGTGCTCGGCGCCGCCGGAGTGGAATACGATATCGATAAATTCATCTACCTCGGCTCCCCCGACACCATCGTCCACTGGGTGTTTGCGACCAGGAAAGAAGCCGGCCTGAACACAATCGAAAAACTCCGATCGGCGTCGGGCCTGCGAACCGGCGCTCAATCCATCGGCCATACTATCTACATAACCGGCCGGCTTTTTGTCTGGATATTGGGACTCAAAGAGCCAAAATTCGTCGTCGGTTATAGCGGCCCCGAGATCGACATCGCCCTATTGCGCGGCGAGGTCGATGCTCGGGCAAACTTAGCCGACACGCTGGTACAGCGAAACGCCGATTGGATGGAAAAGGGTATCGTCGACTTCCACACAACTATCGACATACCGAAGGGAAATAGACACCCGCGTTTCGCCCACTTGCCTGATCTCGAAAGTTTTGCCAAATCGGATCGCGAGAGGAAAGTCCTGGCGATGCAGCGCGGCCTCAGACAAGTAGGCTCGCCCTACGTTTTCCCTCCCGGCGTGCCCAAGGATCGGGTAGAAATCCTGCGCAATGCGATGCGCAAAACTTTCGAAGACCCGTCGTTCCATAGCGAGTACAAGAAGCTGGCCGGTGAGCAGGCGACCCCGACCATGGCCGAAGAACAGGAAAAAGTCGTGCGGCAAATTCCGCGCGAGAGCGAGATCATCGAGCTGTTCAATAAAATTTCCGGCGAAGGCCCGCTGCCGGGGCGATAAAATTAGCAGGTTCAAAACGTTCCCTTCGGCGGGCTCAAGGCCTGAGTTTATCGAAGGCAAGTCGTTCAAGCGCTTCGCTCAGTTCAAGCTCTCCGTGCAAAGCGGTAAAGCTGCCATTGCTTTGCAGCAATGAATCGGCATTCCCTTGCAGCTGGCATTGGCAGACATTCATATCGCTAAAGGTAGGTCTTTATATTGGCTTATGTAGGTTATGCCGATAGACCCGAGATTTCCCATGGTGTAAAGTCGCTGCATGGCACTCGATTTCGAGTGGGATCCGGCTAAGGCTGAAGCCAACCTGAAAGAACATGGAGTCTCTTTCGACGAAGCGACGACAATTTTCCGTGACACGCTTTCAATTACCATCTCGGACCCGGATCACTCCGATTCTGAAGATCGCTTTATCGATATCGGCATGTCTCATCGTATGCAATTGCTCGTGGTGTCGTACACAGAACGCCAAGATAAGATTCGAATCATAAGTGCACGACAACCAACTCGGGCTGAACGGAGAAGCTATGAAGAAACAAACTAGACGGAAGCCGTCGGCAAGCAGTGATACGATGCGTCCGGAATACGATTTCAGCAAAGGGGTGCGAGGTAAGCACGCCGCAAGTTACGCCGAAGGTACTAATGTGGTCGTTCTGGAAGCCGACGTGGCACGCGAGTTCCGAACCACTGAGCAAGTGAACGAAACCCTGCGTGCAGTTTCAAAACTGCTTCAACTACGGCGAAAACCACCGCGCCGGACGACGGCCTAACAAAGCGAAGAATCCGGCGCCGCTGCCGCCGAGGCGAACGAAAAAGCCGGGCGCGACATCCCGCGCGAACCGGAGGTCGATGATCTTTTCAAAAATATCATCGGCGCCGGCCCGCTGCCGGTGCGGTAAGAACGTGACCCTAGATGGGTCCAACGGCAAAAATGAAACAAAGTAAATTCCCTGCCGGTTGGGACGAGTGAAGAGTCCGTCGAATACTCGAACATTACGAGCAACAGACGGACGACGCGGCAGTCGCCGAAGATGAGACAGCGTTTGGGGAGTCCTCTGAAACTGTTATGGAAGTTCCCAAAGATCTCGTTCCGACGGTCCGGGAACTGATCGCCAAACACAAGCGTTCCCGCAGAGCCTAGAGAGCAACAGGAATAATAGCCGAGGGAGTGGTAGGGCAACCGAATCAGACGCTAAATATTACCCTTCCTGGATTCCAACTCGGGTTACTGTCAATTTATTCAATTAAGCAAATAGCAAAAGCCTGGCACGGCACTCCCGACGGCGCGCCATGTCCGATAACACTGACACTACCAACAAGACGGCCATTTACCGCTGCTGTGCTATCGTTAGCGCTTGCGGCATCGCCGTAAGCATCTGGTTGGTTCTGTTGAGTCATATGGCAACGTCAACATCGCGAGAGTTGGGGATCGGCCTTTTGGTAGTGTTCGGCGGACTGATTCCGATAGTCATACAGTTCGGGCGCCGTCTTCGCTCCTGGCAAGAGTGGACGATAGAGAAAGGAGTCCGGGAGCGCACGCGTGAGTTACGACGGTTATTTCCGCGCTGGGCGCGACTCCTTGAATGGATAGTGTATGCGTACCCAGTGCTGCTTCTCGTGCAGGGAATTGTCGATCCCTCATCGCGAGTGTCGCGGAGTCCGCAGAGCCCCCAAGAGCGCATCCTGGGACTTCGCGTCGCATCTGCCATCACACTTGCGCTCTACTACCATATGGGGCTTATGTTCTTTTTCGTCCCTCGTGATACGAAACCGGCAAACTCGGCCAGCAAAGGGGTTTGCGACGTCTTACCTGGCGCTTAAAACTGATGTCTAAAACGCTCACCTTCCAGAGGCGCTTGTTCGCCACGACTTAGCCGCATAGCGTTATCGATCCTATTTGCAAGCCGAACTTGCATATTTCACCTCCCGTATCTCTACCCTCGCTCGGCGTTAGATGATAGGTAAGTCGCCCATGCGGTTAGAAATAGGCTGCGTTCACATTAAAGACATCCGTTTCGGTGCGATTACGTCGATTGAAAGTGGCGTACTGACTATCGACCGCGCGGAACTCACCGCGCTGCTCCAACAAGAGCCGCTCTTCGAGCGCGTCGACATCGAGATCGCCCATCCCGGCGAATCTTGCCGCATCCTGCGCGTGCTCGACGTCCTCGAACCGCGTTATCGCTTGAATGGTCCCAATTTTCCCGGCGCGCTGGACGGCAACGGGCTGGTCGGCGACGGTGCGACCCGCGCTTTGAAAAACGTTGCAGTGGTCGAGACCGATCAGACGGCGCCCCGTTCGCGCAGCTTGATCGACATGAGCGGGCCGGCGGCGGACTATTCGCCCATCGCCAACACGCATAACGTCGTCCTGCTGGCGTATCCGAAAAAGGACGTCGATAGAAACGACTATCGTCTAGCCGTCAAGAAAGCCGGTCTCAAGACGGCGGTCTATCTCGCCGCGGCGGCGAAAGATTTACCACCTGACGATACGCAGATTTACGAACTGCCGCCGGTAGCGGCGAATCAGGGGCCGAAGGGACTGCCGCGCATCGCCTACATCTTTCCGATGCACTCGCACCAGCATCCGACCCAGCAGAAAGAGACGGTCTTTTACGGCAGCAACATCCAGGGCTTCATGCCCACCGTCGTTCATCCCAATGAGATTCTCGACGGCGCGTTGATGTTTTCCTACTCGGCATTTACCTGGTTTGCGCAGAATCATCCGGTGATCCTGGAGCTCTACCGCCGCCATGGCAAAGATCTCTGGTTCGCCGGCGTCGTCCTCACGGTGGCGCCGGCGGTGGTGTCTGAAAAGGAACGCAACGCCTTTCTCAATGCCCGGCTCGCCAAGGAAGTGCTTGAACGCCGACGGCATCCTGTCGACGAAAATCGGCGGCGGCGCCGTCGATACCGACTTGATGATGACCTACACGCGCGCCGAAGAGATGGGCATGAAGGCCGCGCTGATCATCATGGAGCGCTACCCCGACACCGGCATCACCTTCGTGCCGGAGAATGTCAATGCGCTGGTCACACCCGGCCTGACTCGCGATCCGATCACCCTGCCCGCCGTCGACCGCGTCATCGGCGGCGAGACGCTGCACCTGGATAACTCGAACCCAGACAATACCAACCCCGGGCTTGTGCCGCTGCCGGCGAAGCAGGAAATTACCGTCTGGATGGGCGACCTGGTCGGCGCCATCAGTCAAACCGGCGCGTCGCGACTAACGACGTACATGAGTTGAAAATGATTCGGAGAATTCACCGGCGAAGCACAGAGTATGCAAAGCAACGAACTTTCAGACGTTAAATTTTGCGCCCTTTGTGCTCTTTGTGGTTGCATTTCCGGTATCCGAAGCGTGGGAGTCATAGGACATGAGCCAAAAGATCCGCGTCGTTCACTACTTGAATCAATTCTTCGCCCAGGTCGGCGGCGAGGACAAAGGCGATGTCGGCCCAACCGTCAAAGCCGGCGTGATCGGCGCCGGCCGGGCGCTGCAGCAAGCGCTCGGCGAAGACGCCGAAGTGGTCGCGACGATTTATTGCGGCGACAATTATTTCGCCGAGCATCAGGACCAGGTCATCGCCGAGCTGCTCCAGCGGACGGCGGAATTCTCAGCTGATCTATTGATTGCCGGTCCGGCCTTCGAGAGCGGCCGCTACGGCGTCGCCTGCGGCGCGATTTGCCAGGCGGCGCAGCAACAGCTCGGCATCGCCAGCGTTGCCGGCATGGACGAAGACAACGTCGGCGCCGGCTTGTATCGCAAAAATATTTACATCGTCAACTCCGGCGCGACCATCGCGCGCATGGTGCCGACCCTGCAACGCATGGCAGCATTGGGATTGAAACTGGCGCGCCACGAAGCGATCGGCAAGCCGGCGAATGAAGGCTACCTGTCACGCGGCATCAAGCGCAACGAATTCGCCGCCAAGCCGCCCGCCGAGCGCGCCGTCGACATGTTGCTCGCCAAACTGACTGGAAAAGAATTCCACTCCGAGATCGCCACACCGAAATTCGCCGGCGGCAAACCCGCCGCGCCGCTTGGCGATTTGAAATCAGCGGTGATCGCCCTGGTCACCGACGGCGGGTTAGTGATCGAAGGGAATCCGGATAAAATCGAGCCGGGACGGCCAACCCGCTTCACGACCATTCCGATTCACAACGTGAACACACTCGCCGCCGACAAGTACGACGCGGTTCATTCCGGCTACGACACCGCTAGCGCCAATCTGGACCCCAATCGACTGGTGCCCCTCGACACCATGCGCGAGCTCGCCCGCGAAGGCGTCATCGGCGCCGTCCATGAATTCATTCATTCCACAGGCGGCGCCCACGCCGCGGTGGAGAACGCCGTGCAAATCGGCCGGCAAATCGCCGACCAGCTGAAAGCCGCCGGCGTCACCGGCGTGATCCTCACCTCCACTTGAGGCTCCAGCACTCGCTGCGGCGCAGCGATCAGCAAGGAAATCGAAAAACTGGAAATCCCGGTGACGCAGATCTGCACCATGATACCGGTGGCCAAGGAAGTCGGCTCCCTGCGCGCCATCGCCGCCGGCGGCATCGTCAGCCCAACCGGTAATCCCGAACTGTCCCCGGAAAAAGAAAAACAGTTCCGGCGGGAACTGGTTTTGCGCGCATTGCAGACGCTACAGCAGGAAGTATAACGACAAGTTCGATTGTCGTGTTTCGGATTTCAATTTTCCTTAACTGGGAGTTCCAATGATACGAATCCTATTGCTCGCGATCATTTTTACCGTCGCCGGTTGGCAATCGCAGCTTCCTGCCGCCAGCGTCGAAGACAATCTGATCGCCGGCGCTAAAAAAGAAGGCGCCCTCGTCCTTTACCTTTCCACCAACCTTACCGATGCCAACGGTTTGGTCCAGCTCTATAAATCCAAGTATCCCTTCGTCAAGGTCGACATGTTCCGCGCCGACAACGAGAAACTGTTGAATCGTATCCTGACCGAATCGGTGGCCAACAAGTTCAATGGCGACGCGATTATGATCAGCAGTTTCGAAGTCCGCGTATTGCTGCAAAAAAAGCTCCTGCAACGCTACGTTTCGCCGCACGCCAAATACTATCCCGAAGGTTTCACCGATAAAGAAGGCTATTGGACCAGTGTCTACTCGATTCCCCGGGTCATCGCCTACAACACCAATCTCGCCAAGCCCGATGTCGCGCCGAAGAGTTGGGAAGACATACTCCACCCGCGTTGGAAAGGCGGTTTTGGCCTGTCCGATAGCGCCACCCTTTGGTACACCGGCTTCATGAAATATCTCGGCGAAGAAAAAGGCCGCGACTTCATGCGCAAGCTCGCCACTCAGAAGCCGGCGTTTCGCGACGGCGAAAGCATCGTCATGCAACTGCTCGCCGCCGGCGAGTTTCCTCTCGGCATGGTTTACTCGCACCAAGTGGCAACCCTGAAGCGGCGCGGCGCGCCGGTCGACTGGGTGCGCACCGCTCAACCCGTCGTGACCGGCTTAAAGCCTCTGGGCCTCAGTGCCAAAACGCAACATCCAAATGCAGCCAAACTGTTTATTGACATGGTCTTGTCAAAGGAAGGCCAGGAGCTGATCAAGAGCTTCAACCGCATCCCCGACCGTGGCGACGTCACCTCCGAGTTGAAGGAAGGCCTCAAACTCTACCCCGCCGACCCGCGCTGGGGCGACAGCTATGCAAAGCATGTCGAAGAGTTTCGCGAAATATTTTTTAAGTAAGCGGGCCCGCGTAAATGCACGGTAACTCTAGCCCTTCGCCCTGCTCCTCTACCGGTTCAACTGGGGCTTGGAGGAAACGATGCAGGCCAGACTTCTTGTATACATAATCGCAGCTTCCCTTATCGGTGCACTCTCGCCCGTCCAGGCGCAGCAGCCGGCGAAAATCCCACGCATCGGCTACGTTTCCGGGACCGGAGACGCGATTAATCAGGGACCCTACGTCGAGGCGCTGCGCCAAGGGCTGCGCGAGCGTGGTTATGTCGAGGGTAAAAACATCACGATTGAATATCGCGGCGCTGAGGGAAAGCTGGACCGGATTCCAAGCATCGTGCAAGAGCTCGTGCAACTCAAAGTGGATATCCTTATCGCTCCAGTGCCTTCAGCAATCCGCGCCGCCAAGCAAGCAACCAAGACGATCCCCATTGTCATGGTCGCCGGCATGGATCCAGTCGCAACTGGGCTAGTCGATAGCCTGGCGCATCCCGGTGGAAATATCAGCGGGATTTCCACACTAGCCCATGACCTAAATGGCAAACGGCTAGAATTGCTCAAGGAGGTGGTTCCACAGCTTTCCCGAGTCGGAATCATTCTAGACTTGGAGACTCAAAACGCGGCTATCCATCTCAAAGAGTACGAAACTGTAGGGCGGGCTTTTAAGATACAAGTGCAGTCTCTTGAAGTGCGAGGGTTGAAGCCTGATTTGGAGGGCGCGTTCAAAGCCGCGGCCAAGGCGCGCGCTGGCGCGATCATCACGATTACAAACGCTAATCTGTATCTTCAATAAAAACAAATAACCGATCTAGCAATCAAGAACCGGCTGCCTTCCCTGTTCCAAGGCAGCACCTGGGTCGAGTCTGGCGGTTTGATGTCTTACTCATCCGACGAACTTGGCGCATTTCGCCGGGCCGCATACTACGTGGACAGAATTCTTAAAGGCACAAAGCCCGCCGACTTGCCGGTGGAGCAACCGCTAAAGTTCGAGTTCGTGATTAATCTTAAAACCGCCAAGCAGATCGGCCTCAACATTCCGCAGTCGGTGCTGTTCCGCGCAGACAAGGTAATTAAGTAAGGCAAAAGTAAAAGGCAAAAAACACATTCCTATCTCGATGAGCGAATTACCAGTAGGTAACTCGACGTCTTCAGCGCTAAATAAACTCGGATGGGACGAGCACTTCGAACGCGTCGATTTTCTTCAGACGCTTGTCATTGGTGATGAAAAGCGTGGCTTCACCTTGGATCGCCGCGGCGACTTGCAAAGAATCGGGCAGACGAATGCCGTGGCGCGCCCGCACCAGGGCCGCGGCTTCGGCAAGCTTCTCGTCAATGGCCAACATGGTAAGGGTGGAAAAGGATTTCAAGGTGAATTTGATTTCATCGACGAGGGCGTACTTTTTTTCCGCCAGAGGTTTAGCCAATATTTCCGCCAGCGTGATGGTCGACGTGACGGCGTGCAAGCGATGGTTGCCCAAAAGTTCGAACATAGGTTCGAGAAGATCCGCGTAGGGCGCTACATCTTCGATAAAATAGATCAACGGCGCGGTATCGAGCCCGACGATCCGGTGCTTTTCTATAGTTCGGCGAAAGTTAAGCGCGTTGCCATTCATCGCGGAGTTTGTCGAGGTAGGCGTCGATCTTGGTACGATTGCCCCAGCCGCCTTTACCGATACCGCGCAACCGGGCCGCGGGGTTCTTGGGTTTCGGCCGCAGGATTATTTTGTCGCCCTCTACCACCGCGGCTAATTGATCGCCGGGTTTTAGTCCCAAGGCCTGGCGCATCTGCTTGGAAATGACGATTTGTGATTTTTCGTTTAGTTTTAGTACAGTTTCCATAAGTGTCACCCGTTTTAACAGTTTAGGGTAAATTAGCAGATATGGTCTACTTTAGCAATTTGTCAGCTGGAGAACGGTAGGGAGGCTCGTCGCCCCGAGAAGATTGACGTGGCGATTTAGTCGAAAACGACGAAGCAGATCGGCGTGACGATCCCGCCGAACGTGCTGATGAGGTCAAATAGAATGATTCGAAAAGACGGGACGGCACATGGAGAGTCGAGCTGATGCGCCCAACAGTCTACGGAATAATCTGGAACGCTTGGTCCCGGTTCATCCGGTAGATTGCGAAGCCGCGGCGGTCCAAGGTAAATACCTTGTCGGTTTCAAGCTCTTCCGCTAGCGCCACCAACGTGGCGTCGGCAAAATCCATGGGAACGTTGCGATATCTTTCCATCAGCGCCGCGACCCGTCGCAAACTCGGCACCGACGCGGGCACCACTTGAAAAACGCCTCTGAGAATAAATTCCAGACAAACCTTTTGCCCGCGCCACTGCGGACCGACCAAGTAAAGCGTCTCGGTTAAAACCGCTTCGGTAGTGACGACGGGCCCCGACCAGTGTTCCAGCGCAGCGACACAGGCGCCGTGAAACTTCTCGTCCCGGTCGATAAGAGCAACGAACGCGCCCGTATCCAACAGCAGCTCATCGACCACGGCGCAGCCTACGGATAAGGTAATCGCGGTGGCGCTGGCCTAGGTCGGGTCGTCCGCTGGCGATGCTACCGAGCAGATCGCGAACCTGCTCGATCGGGCGCAGATTAGGCTCGGTGTTTAGATACTGCTCCAAGGCCGCGCGCACGACTTCGGAGCGCCTGCGCTTTTGCTGCTTGGCCGAACGCGCCAGTTTAGCGGCAAGGTCCGCCGGCAACCGCATGGTTAATTGACTTTCCATCGCAACCCTCCTAACGCAGTGCATTGTAGTGCAGTGCAGGGCAATTGTCCATTGTTGGCAGTTAGGAAAGACAACGAGCTTGGGGATCGTGGCGTCAGTCTCAACGCCCATGAGAGCTACCAAGACTTCTGTTTCATCGCGATCGACGCGCCGGGCTGAATTTTACAATTGCAGCGGCAACTTCGCCGCCGTATAGTCACGATGTTCGGGCGGCGGGCTCAAGCGTCCTTTATACGAGGTATGCACAATGTACGATTTGATTCTTAAAGGCGGGCGAATTTACGACGGTTCGGGGATGCCGTCGTTCAATGGCGACGTGGCGATTCGCGACGGCAAGATCGCCGCCATCGGCAGAATCAACGACGCGGCGGAGCGCGTGCTTGATGTGGATGGGCTGGCGGTCGCGCCCGGGATTATCGACTTTCACACCCACTTCGACGCCCAGCTTTGGTGGGATCCGCTGGCGTCGTCGTCCAACGAGCATGGCGTCACCACCGTAGTGACCGGCAACTGCGGCTTGACGCTGGCGCCGTGCAAACCGGAGAACCGCGATGCGCTGATCGGGACCTTCGTGCGCGTCGAAGCCATGCCGCGCGCCAGCCTGCAAGCGGGCATCCCCTGGCAGTGGACGACACATGCGGAATATCTCAACGCGCTCGAGCGCCGGCCGCTCGGCTTGAACGTCGCTACGCTCATCGGTCACTGTGCCGTGCGCCAACATGCCATGGGCGAAGCCAGCGTCGAGCGCGAAGCCGACGAAGGCGAAATCGCCGCGATGGAGGAATCGGTGCGCCAAGCGATGGCGGCGGGCGCCTTCGGCTTTTCGACAAACTCGAACCAAAGCCACTATCGCGAAGACGGCAAGCCGGTGGCAAGCCGATTCTCCAGCCTGGAAGAAATCGCCCGCCTGTGCCGCGTCGTCGGCGAGTCCCAGCGCGGCCTGGTACAATTCACCCACGGCGCCTTCGCCACACCGGAGCATGTCGCGCACATCAGCCAATGGTACGATACGATTTTACAGGAAACTCGCCGGCCGTTGATCGGTGAAAGCATCCGGCACCGTTGGAGCGAACCGGAGCTATGGCGCAAACAGTTGCATGATGTCGAAGCGCGCGCCCGCCAGGGCTACGCCGCCTACGCCATGACCAGCACGCGCCGATCCGTGCGCCGCTGGACGCTCAAAGACGGCGCTCGTCTCGATATCATCCCTGCTTGGAAAAAACTTTCGGCGTTGCCGTTCGCGGAACGAATGGAAACACTGCGCGATCCCTCCGTGCGCGCGGCACTGGCGCAAGAAACCGTCGATGGAAAACCGATTGACTTCTCGCGCCGCTGGGATTTGATCGGCGTCCAGAAAGTAGCGCGCCGGGAAAACCACAGTCTCCAAGGCAAGAGCGTCGCCGAGCTGGCCAGCGCCCAGCATAAAGCGCCGATCGACGCCATGCTCGACCTCGCCCTGGCGGAAGATTTGGAAACGGTTTTCGAAGACTCGACGACCCAAGGCGACGAGCAAGCGGTCAAGGAAATCTTCTGTAACCCCAACGTCCTGCTTGGCCAGTCCGATGCCGGCGCCCATGTCGCCAGCGGCAATCCCGGTTTCGGTTACGCGACGTTGATGCTCGCCTATTGGGTGCGCGAGCGAAAGCTCATGTCACTCGAAGATGCCATCAAGAAACTAACGTTCTTGCCGGCGTCGATCTTCGGCATTCACGACCGCGGCCTGCTGCGCCGCGGCCTCGCCGCCGACTTGTTTGTCTTCGATCCCGACAGGATAGACTTAGCCCCGCCGGCAAAAGTCAACGATCTCCCCGAAGGCGCGCCGCGCTTCGTCCAAGGCGCAAATGGAATTCACTCCACGATTGTTAACGGCAAAGTGCTCATGGATAAAGGCGCCCACACCGGGGCTTATCCGGGAAAAGTGCTGCGAAGTTAGTAAAGACAAGCAATGGGATTAAAGAAAATTCGAATATCGAAATCCGAAACAAATCTCAATGATCAAAACACAGAAAATTCAAAACCCTCCCTTTCGGATTTTGGATTTTGAATTTCGCCCAAGTTTGTTTCGGATTTGGAGTTTAGGATTTCGGATTTTCCCGTTTCTACGGTCACTGCTCAGCGCAGCCCAAAAATCTCTTTCCACATCTTTTCGTACTTCGGGTAATCTTTTACGTCGTCTTCGCCGACCGCGTAAACTTTCGCCGGCCGGGTTTTTTCCGTCGGTTCGACTTTCGGATGGGCCGGCAATCTGCCGCCGGCAGCGTAAATTTTCTGGCCTTCTTCGCTCGCCGACCAGCGGGCGAACAACTGCGCGGTATTGGGATGCGGCGCAGTTTTCATGATCGCCGTGGCGTCGATGTCCCCGGTGCCTTCGGTCAACATGTAGTCCACCGGCGCGCCTTTGCGTTTACGCACCGGATAATGGTGTGAATAGCAAGTCAAACAGGCGGCGGCCTGTCCGGCCACCAACAGCTCGGCCAACTGCGAGTGACCCTTGTGAAATTCCGGATTGTTGGCGGCGATGCGCTTGAGCAGCGCCACGGCTTTGTCGTCGTTTTTGTATTTGTGCTTGGCCAGGCCGAGCAGCAATTGGAAATCCCTCGGCTCGGCGATCAAGCGATTTTTCCAACGCGGATCGGCGAAATCTTCGAACTGCTTAGGCTCTTCGTCTTTTTTTACCTTCGAGGTATTCCACGCCGGCACGATATAAATCAAGTCGGTGGCAAGCCATGTCGTGCCTTTGAGTTCGTCCGGATAGGCAGTCGCCTCCGGGTAGAGTCGTTCGAGAAACAACCCTTGGCCCTGGATCCGCATGACGCCATCCAGCAAGGTTTGAAACACGTCGGCGACGATCCTTCCGCCGCGCGACTCGGCGATGATCCGCGTCGCCAGCTGGTCCGCCGTCGCGTCCACATGATTCACCTTGATGCCGGGAAAACGCTTCTCGAATGCCGGCAAGATGATTTCGGCATTGATCTGCGCCAAGGTGGCGTAGAAATTGAGCGTGCCGCCTTCTGTGAGCGCGCGTTTATAAACTTCGTCGATAGTTTGCGCCTGAACGGAGATCGCACCGCACATGAACAGCGTTAAGGCTGAGAGAAATTTTCCGGCTTTCATCACGATCCTCCTGTTAATTCGTCTCATTAGACTGAGCACGGTCCGCACTCTACGTGAGCTGATGTATATAGCCGCTGTAGCAGGTGAAATCATCGATCGTCAAGCTGGCTAGATCCCTGGACTCGTTCAAACGTTCGAGGTTCGAAGGTTGATTCGGAAGACTGCCTCCGCATCCGGCACGCCGACGTTGAACTATTGAACCCTTGAACCTTGAACGAATAACTCACGCCCAATAAGTCGTCCGATCCATGGGGATATGCTGCAAGACTTCTCCCGGCACGAAGTCTGCCAGCTTGATCCGCGCCATCGCCTCGTCGGGGCACTTCGACACCGGCGAGAACGGGCGGTCAAGCGGCTTGGTGGCGTCGACGATCATGCAGGAAGTCTTGATCTCGTCGTCGAGAGACGGATCGAGCATATTGCCGCGGAAAATCGGCGGCGTGATCGAAATCTGCAGATGCGGCTGTACCCGAGTCGCGATCGCCCACAAGACATCGGTCGGATTAAAAACGTCGATATCGTCGTCGAAGACAAAAACATTTTTCGCGTGATCGAAGGTCAGCGCCGCTGCCGCGGCCCGGCCCGGATCGCCTTCGGACATTTTTTTCATGGCAATGAAAATATTGTAGTTCGCCTGGCGGCCGAGCTTGCACACCGCCGTGACGCCCGGCACCGCCTCGCGGCAGCGCCGCAAGTACGCGCCCTCGCGCGGCAGATCCATCCACGGCTTGTCGCCCTCCGGCGTAATGACCGACTGGTACATGGCGCCCTTACGATAATTAATCGCCCGCACTTCGTACTCGACACAACGAACATAGCGCTGCGGCCCGAGATAACCGGGCGCTTCGCCGAACGGTCCTTCGACCACCCGCTTGCCGGGAATCAACGCGCCTTCGATGACGATCTCGGCATCGGCGGGAATCAGCAAGTCGTCGCCCCAGGTCTCCGATGGAGTCAGCCGCAGCGGCTCTTGCATATAGCCGCCGATGATATCGAACTCGCTGACCTCGAACGGCCCGGTGTAGCAAGCGCCGATATGATAGGCCGGATGATGGCCCATCACCGTGGCCACCGGACATTCCATATTTTGCTCTTCGTAGTCGCGGTACATGCGCCATAGATGGCGCGGCGAAGCGTACAGCGCGGTGCGGTTCTTCGCCTTGATTTCCATGCGGTGATACGAGCAGTTGTAAATGCCGCTCCTGCGGTCCTTGGCGATAGTCGACAGCGTGCTGTAGGGACCGCCGTCCATCTCGTAGTGGCGCATGAACGGCAGCTGGAACAGATCGACATCGGCGCCGCGCTTGATGTTCTGCTTCACCGGCGCGTCTTTCCTGTCGATGACGATGGGCGGTATCGGCTTGGCTTCCCTCGCCAGGCACGCTTCAGCCATCTCGCTGCGGTTCAAACTGCGCGGCATGCCGAGTGCGATCTGGGTCTTGCGCTGGGAAATCTCGCAATTGAGCACAAGCGGGAAGTCGCTCACCTGGCCGTGCAAATTGAGCGGCCTATCGAAGATCGCGATGGGAAACTTTTTCTGCGCGCCCAGGTGCTTGATGATCGCCGTCGCGTCATAATGCGCCGGATCGATGGTCTTGCCGATGTGAACGACTTCGTTAGGAATCTCGCGGCGGCACTCGTCGAGAAACGTGCTCAAGCTCTTCGGCATGGGATCTCCGTGTCACGAAACAAATTCAAACTCACCGCACAGACGCTAAGCCAAGAGGGCGGGTTTCAAACTGGCCCCTTGTATACGACTCCCGATTCTTTTTTTGCGGACTTTGCGTTCTTTGCGGCCATTCTTCTTTTCGGTTGCGGCTTCGCCGCGCTAGGCCTCTGCGGTGAATTTTCCGACAGAATTCCTTTTTGCGTTCTTTGCGGCCAAATATCCGATCCTCTATTTCGCCGGATAGCGCTTGGCCATTTCGTTGAAGAAGCCTTCCTTCTCTAGCTCCTGCAAGAAACTAAGGTCGACGAACTGTTCCGGCTTAGCGGTCTTGGCCTGGGGCATCTGCGGCGCCAGACGATCGAGCAGGAACTGCAAACCCTTCAGCGTCGGGTATGGTTTCTTTGGCGTCGTGGTGACGTAAGCTTGGTAAGAAGTCTCCAACACATCGGCGTCGTTGGTGCGCATGTATTTGCCGAAGACTTTGAGTGCGCCGGCTTTGTTCGAAAAGATCGAGTGAATGCCTTCGATGTATCCTTTGAGCGCCGACTTGACGACGTCGCGGTTGTTCTTGATATACGCGCGCGTGGTCGCCATGCCGTTGCCTTGGACTTCGACTTTAAGGTCGGGAATTCGCACCAACTCGACCAGTCCCATGCGCTTGGCGATGGGTAGAGTCGAAGAGTTAAACACCCCGGCATCGATCTTATTCGCCGACATGGCGGCGATACGCTCCGCGTCGGGACCGCCGGGAATAAGCTGCCAATCCTTGTCAGGGTCGATCTTGAGATGATTCGCCAGAATGATCGCAGCAAAATGGGTCGCTGCGCCGTAACCGCTGATACCGATGCGTTTCCCTTTCAGCTGTTCCAGGCGGGTAATTTCCGGGCGTGCGAAAACCGTCGAGTCGTAGTAAGTCTCCACGCCGCCTATCAGCACCAGATCATGGCCGGCCAATGACGCTTGAACCACCTGGCCGATGCTCATGAGCGGCGGATCGCCGCTGGCCAGGGCTTGAATCGCCATCTGCCCGCCGCGCAGAAAAATCGGTTCGACGTCGAGTCCGTACTTTTTGAAAATTCCTTCGTCCTTCGCCACCCAGATATGACCCTGGCGAAATCCCAGAGAGGGGTACCCGAAGCGAACTTTTTTCAGCTCCTGAGCCGCGCCGGTTGCCGCTAGATACAGTTGCAGGCCGAGAACCAAAGCAACGACAACAAAATCACGTCCCTTGTTCGCCATCACCGGCTCCTAGAAAATTTACCTGGGGTACAACTGGGTTTGCGGTCCCTCAGGCCAAGCCGAACCAATCATCAAATTCTATTGTCCAAAAATTTCCCGGAACTCTTTGATCGAGGCGTTGAACTGGGCGCCGGTTTCCACCGGGTTGGTGACCAGTTTCAATTTCGATTGCTCCATGCGCGGCGAGAACGGTTCGATATCCGGCCGCGCCGGAATGCGCCGCAACGAGCGCAAACGCTGTTGCGCAGGCCTGGATAGTAAAAAGTCGACAAACAACCGCGCCACGTTGGGATGCTGCGGCTTCGCGCTAATACCGGCTGAGTTGAGTGTGACCGCCAGAGGGTTCACGGTGTTCACCCACTCGATCGGCGCACCGCGGGTTTTCATCTCCTCGGTGCGGTGGGCATAGATCACGCCGATGGGAAACTCGCCGGCTGACATCAGTTGGGCGATCAAGGTATGACCCTTGCGCCATTGAATATCCTGTTTGGCCATCGCGCGCATATATTTCTGCGCCCGTTCCCGGCCCCAGGCTTTGTGCAGGGTGCCGAACCACGTGTACGATTCCTGATCGATAGAGATTTTACCCTTCCACTTGGGGTCGAGGAGATCTTCCCACTGCTTGGGCGCTTCTTTTTCGCTGACTAGTTTGGTGTTGTAACCGATGGTCGTATAGTTGACGTATACCGCCGTCCAGTAACCGTTGGCGTCTTTGAATTCTGGAATAAACGTCCTGGCTTCCGGCGAACGGTAAGCCATGAGCAACTTGGCATCGGTGAGCGAATCCACTTCGCTGATCGTCACGACATCGAAATCCCAGCGGCCGGCCCGGCCTTCGGTGACGATCCGGTTCAGCGTCTTCTCGCCGCTGGCGCGAATAATCTCGCCTTTGATGCCATAAGCCTTTTCGAAATCGTCGAGCAGCGGTTTCGACTCGGTGAGGTTAGTCGAGGTGTACCAATTCAGTTTGCCTTCCTTCTTGGCCGCCTCGACCAGCTTGGCGCGCTCGTCGCTCTGGCTCCACGCCGGATCGCCGCTGACCAACAAAATAATCGCCGCCAGACCAATTCGGCAAAAAACTTCAACAGTGGTTATCATCGTGCGCCTCTCCTCACTTCATGGCTGGTCAAATTGCGCCCGATTGCGCAACTTGGGCGAAGTATATGGAAAGGGCCGGTTAAGTCAATTTGACTCGGTGCGGGGCAGGGAGCGGAAAGCGCTCGAGCGCGGCGCCACTCAATCCGAGCTAGACAAGATAACCCAGCTCGCGCCAGAACGCCGCCGCCGCGGCATGCAGCGGCACTTCGAGATGACCTTCGGCGCTGTCGCGAACCATTTGCGCCATCGGCAGCGGCTCGGCTTTGGCCCAGGGAATCAGCGCTTTGCTTTCCTCCAGAGCGCGGCAGAAGTCGCGCACCAAGGCATCGGACGTGGAAGCGAGGGTGTAGATCGGCCAGCCGCTAAAATCGAGGGTCGGCACATCGGCGCTGAGTTTGGGAAAGCTGCTTTGTTCAATCAAGCCGCGCCGCAGTCCGACCGCTTCCAAGCGTTGCAAGATCGCTTCAGGCAAAGACAAGAACGTCATGCCCAAATCCAAAGCCATGTTGCCCCAGGCGCTGGCGCCTTCATCGAAGATCGCGTCGATCTCGCTGCGATGCACCGCGCCGATACGGTTGTGGCCATAGGGCATGCCGGCGTCGAATCGCACCTCTCCACCCCACGACACGATATCTTCGAGAGTAAAGCCGGCGGCGGCGCAGACATGATTTATGATGACCTGCAGTGAATGATCGGGCTGGCCGCGCAGAGATAGTTTGAGCGGAAACTTGCGGTCGCGAATATCGGCGATCGATTTCAACCCGGTCGATTGTTTGACGGCGAAGACCATTTGGTCCAACGCCGGCAGCACGGCAATCATCCGCAGCGGTATCGGGGTCTGAACGGCGCGCTGCCCAGTGCTGCGAGTTTGAGAATCATCCCAGGATTGATCATGGCGAATTGAACCTTGCCCGCGGCCACTTCATGGATCGTCGCCGGGCTGTCGCTGCCGAACAAGGTCAACGGCCATTCGTCCGACCCTTGCTCGCGCAAACTGACCCGCGCCTGGAGCAGCGGCCAATCGCGCCGGTTGACCAGCGCCGCAGCGACCTCCAGCATCAATCGCGAACGCGTCGTATGCGGATGGGTCAGCATCCGCGTCGGTTTCAAAGTAAATTCGTTATCGCTCATAGCCCGGATATTCCTCTCGCAAAGGCGCACAGACACAAGTTCAGATCGTTGCCATTTCGACTCCTTCGGCGAACTCAGGATAGACTCCGGGAGAAATCCCTCCTAGATCCCTCGCGACTCGCCATGACGGAGAGCCCGTCACCTTTGCACCTTGACGCCTTTGCCGGAAATAACCTGATTTCTATTTTGCCGACTTTGCGTTCTGTGCGGACAATCCCCGTCACTTCCCTTTCAGCTCGCGATAGACTTCCCGCGCCAAGCTAAAATCCGCGACCCGCGAGATCGGCACCGATTGTTTGCTGTTGGAAAGTTTCAAACTCTCTTCGATGCCCGTTTGCAACGCTTGGTCCGAAGAAATGCCGTTTTCCGACCAGGTCTTGATAGTCAGCTCGAAGGCTTTTTCGGCAACCTCCCGTTCGAGTTTCCACTTCGAACCGATCAGCGCGATGGATTCCTGGCGCTGGGCGCGGGCATGAGCCATGCCGCGAAAAGCCACGGCGATCATTTTCTTGATCTGATCGGGCCGTTGTTGCAGCCAGCGGTCGGAAACGCCGAAGCCGCCGTTGATGCTCTCCAGGGTGTCGCCCATGAACGCCAGCCGTCTCAGCCCCATCCGCTCGGCATGGATATCCACCGGCGTCGTCAACGTCGTCGCGTCGACCGCGCCGGCGCGCAGCGCCTGAAAGCGGTCCGGGGTATTGCCAATGACCCGCAAGGTCATCTCTTTGTCGGCGTCGATGCCGGCGTCCTTGAGCAAGCGGCGCGACAAAAATGATTCCCCCGATGTCAGGGTGGCGACCCCCAACACTTTGCCTTTGAGCTCTTTGATCGAGCGAATATCTCCGCGCGCCATCAAGGAAAACAGCGGCCGGTCGTTGTAAACCATGACCAGTTTGACCGGCAAGCCGCGCACCGCCGCGTTGAGCGTCGTGCCGGCAAAGATCACGTATTGTATGTCGCCCGAGATCAAAGCCGTCACCGCGATGGTCGGCGGAATATTGATCAGCTCGACGTCCAAGCCGGCCTGCTCGAAGAAACGGTTTTCCTTGGCGACGATCAATGGGAACGGAATCAGCCCGCCCACCGAGTAGCCGATGCGCACCCGCTCCAGGTCCCGGGTCGCCGCGCCGGCAAGCGTCGTGATAGCGCAAAACAACGCAAGACCCAGCATCATAACTCGCGCCCATCGGCAAAGTCCGACTGGGCCGTCCGATCTCGTATTAAAAAGATGCTGCATGATTACGGCCAGCGGTTACGATGCTGGGGCCGCTTGGCCCAATAGTCTTCCAACGCTTGCGCCCCGGCGCGCTGGTAAACGCGCCGGTGGGTCGCCTGGTCGGCTTCGTGCGCTACCACCCGCTCGGAGTATTGCAGGTGCACCACCCGCCCGGCGGCGACGGCTCGTTCCGCGGCAATTATATCTTCAAGGAACTGGCGCAGCTCCCGATGATTCGCCATGTTGCTGCGAAAAACCAATCGGCCGTCCTTGTGAATCACGAATAAAGCGTTGGGCCAAACCCCATACGCGCGGTGAATCCGGCCATCGAGGTGATCGACGATGAGCGGCGAACCGAACATCTTCGAGCCGCTGCAACTCGCGGGCGTGAGAGCGTTTCTGCTCGAAGCTGGTGTGCGCGCCAAAATTCTCCGCCGGATGCGACTCCCGCGAGTAAAGGAGAAAGAATTCCACACCCTCGGCGGCGAAATCAGACTGCAGCTGATTCAACTCCGGCACTTCGAAAGCGCACATCGGGCTGGTCACCGCCCCGGTCATCATCACCACATGGCTGCGACCGCGAAAATCACTCAGCCGGACGATCTTCCCATCCAGCGTTTCGGCTTCGAACTCCGGCGCGGCAACGCCGACCTGCGCCGGCATGGTCTCGCCCGGATTGGCGGCGCTCGCCCCGGCGGCGAACTCTACTGAGTTATAGGCGCGTTCTTGTTCGTTCATCTGCTGCGGCTCGAATTTACCGGCTCTGCTCACGGTACACGCCGATCGCTTCATGGAGCGGCCGGTCGGTGGTGGAAAACAACACCGCGGGCGCGGCGGAGGTATTCTTGTGATGGTGCCAGGACCAGTTGGGCACGACGAAAAAGTCGCCCGCTTCCCAAACCAGCTTCTCGCTCTCCACCTCGCAGACGCCGCTGCCTTCCACCGCGTAGTACAGTTGGTTCGAGGTATGGCGATGCTCGGCGGTCTCTTGGTTGCCGTCGAGCATTTGGATCCAACAGGAAAAAGTCGGGAAGGTCGACCCGCCGGTGGCCGGATTGCGATACTCCAGACAGCGGCCGTCAAATGGGTTGGCGCTGTCGGCGAGCATTTCCGCCAGCGCGCGCCGGCTCTCGGTCCATTTGTACACTAACGATTGCAGCGGCTGTCCGGGCGGCGCGAGCAAGCCGGGATTGCGCAGCGTGGTATCGGCCGGGCTGTTGTACAGCCGCACATCTTCGGCCGGATGGGGTTCCTGAAACATCGTCCGCAACATGCGCATCAAGCCCGAGTCCAAGCCGTCGATCCAAATCGCGTCGCGCTCGGCTTCATTGACGTGATTGTGCCAACCCCAGCTCGGCTGAATCACCAAATCGCCGCGCTCCATGACACACTTCTCGCCGTTGGTGATGGTATAAACGTTGGCGCCGCCGTCGATGACGAAGCGCATGGCGGCATTGGTATGGCGATGGGAGTAGACCGCTTCGCCGGCTTTGACCAGCTGCACCGCCAGGTTGAGCGTATGGCTGGTGCTGTCGCTCATGTTCGGGTGGACCAGACTGATGGCCCGGCGCGCGCCCTTGTAGTTGGTCGTTATCAGTTGCCCGGCGGCTTCGAGACCGGCGCGAATCTTCGCCCATTTCCATAGAACCGGTTTGCCGAAGGGTGCCGGCTCGCGCCGAATCGATTCCTCACGCGCCCACAAGCCGCGCAAATTATCCTTCGCCAGTTCTTCGTCGAGATTTTTCAGGTCGCTGGTCTGCGCTGTGGTCACAATCTGCTCCTCGGTTTGCCGTAATCCATGAATCGCGTTGACCGGCTGCCAAGCGATCGACCCCTATCGATGAAACGCGCAGCGGCGCCGGTTGTTAGGTCATTTCGCTCGCAGGAAGAAATCTCGTCTTAGCCATCGGCCAGGTGAAAATACTTCGCCGCGTTGCCCACGGTCATTTTCCAGATCTCGTCTTCGCCGACGCCGGCGAAGTTTTCCGCGAGCACACGGCGCGAGTTGGGCCAGTCCGATTCGAGATGAGGAAAGTCGTTGGCCCACATCACTTTGTCCACGCCCAACTCCTGGCGCGCGATGCGCACGCCGATGGGATTACGATTGAAACCCCAGTGGACGAACTCGCGTCCATACTCACTGGGCATGCGTTTCAGCCGCGGCAAACCGAGCACGCGCTCGGCCCAATATTGCTGCCGGCCATACTCATTGTCCATCTGATCGAGCCAATTGGGCACCCAGCCGATCTGCACCTCGGCGACGTAAATATTCAATTTCGGAAAACGATCGAACACCCCGCCCCAGATCATCTGGACAACTTGCTTGCTGCCGCGAAAGCCGTATTTGTTGAAACGTTCGATGACGTCCGGCACATGATGTTCGGGATCGGTCTGCTTGGCGTACTTGAAACGCCGGCGCCGCCACCGCCGGCTGGCCGCGGCCACGGCGCGGAAAGCCGAACTCGACGTGAATCGTCAAGGCCATTTGTAAATCGACTACCGCGGCCCAGAAGGGATCGTCCGCCGCCGTCGGCTGGCGGTTGCCGGCGGGAAAGTTGTCGATCGCCACCGCTTTGAGGCCGATGCGCCGACAGTGCTGCAGTTCGGCGACGGCATCGCTGATGTTGGTAATCGGAATCACGCCGACCCCGATCAAGCGCTCCGGCGAATGGGCGCAATACTCTTCGGCGAGCCAATCGTTGTAAGCGCGCACCACCGACTTATAGACCTCATCGTTGCGAATGCCGCGCCAGAATCCGGGACCGACGTTGCCGGGAAACAACACTTCGGCGTCGACACCATCCTGGTCCTGCTCGCGCAAACGCTGCTCGGGCGAGCCGGTGCCGGGAGAGTTTTCATAATTTTCACCAGGAAGGGGATCGAAAGGACGCCGTTCTTCATAGGGCAGGCCGCAGGAAATGTTGGAGATCAAACGCTCCAATGGCTGGCCTTCTTGCAGCACCGCCAGCGAGCCGTCTTCGAGGGTGATCACCTTGGGCGCGCGGTCGCGGAACCTTGCCGGCACACGCTTGGCGTAACGGTCGGGACGGATCTCTAAATGGGAGTCGGCGGAAATGCATTGATACTTCATAAATCCTCGGATCAGACAATCAGAGCCCGAATTACACCGGCGAACCCGGGTTGTCAATGTACGCCGGCAAGACGGCGACCGTAAATTTGTCATTTCGAGCGCAGCGAAAAATCTTTGTGACTCATTGCGGCCGAGGCAAAATCGAACTGAACCAACTTCCGGCAAATCCCTGCCGGCTATGCGGCTTGAATTACCCTGTGAATGGAGAGTATGTAATTTTACTTCTTACGCGCGTGAAAGGATTTGCCCATGCCGACCCCCATGTTAACCATCGACGCCGACGCCCATGTCCTCGAGACCGAACAGACTTGGGAGTATATGGACGGCGCCGATAAGAAATATCGGCCCAAACTCGTCGGCAACAGCGACGGCGACTCCAAGGACGAATACTGGCTGGTCGACGGCACCCTGCGTTTGAAGTCCGGCAACGTCGGCCGCAACACGCCGCAGGCGTCCCGCGAAATGCGCGACGTGCCGACGCGGCTCAAGCATATGGACGAGCTCGGCGTCAGCATCCAGGTGCTCTACCCGACGTTATTTCTCATACCGCTATCGCCGCGCCCCGAAGTCGAGCTGGCGCTTTGCCGCGGCTACAACCGCTGGCTCGCCGATAGCTGGAAACAAGCGCCGGAACGGCTGCGCTGGGCCGCCGTCGTGCCGCTGATGTCGATGGATCAAACCCTGGCCGAGATGCGCTTCGCCAAGGAAAACGGCGCCTGCGCTATCTTCATGCGCGGCACCGAAGGCGACCGCCTGTTGAGCGATGCTTATTTCTTTCCGCTCTACGAAGAAGCCCAGCGCTTAGACCTCGCCATCGGCGTCCATGCCGCCAACGGCAGCGCGACGTTGTATAACTATTATAAATACGAAAGCGTCGGCTTCTCGAAGTTCAAGCTCAACTGCGTCGGCGGCTTTCACTCCATGGTGATGGACCGCATCCCCGACCGCTTTCCCAAGCTGCGCATCGGTTTCTTGGAAATCAGCGCCGAGTGGCTGCCCTACACATTCACCGATCTAAAGAAACGCTTCCGCCTGAAGAATAAAGAACTCTCCGCCGACTTTTTGAAGCAGGACCGCATCTTCGTCGCCTGCGAGACCACCGACGATATTCCCTACATCGTCAGCAAGTTGGGCGAAGACAATATCGTCATCGGCTCCGACTATGCCCACGCCGACAGCGCCACCGAGTTGATGGCGATCCACAATCTCAGCGCCGACCCGCGTTTGACACCGGCTCTGGCGAAAAAGATCGTCAGCGACAACGCCAGGGCGCTGTACGGGCTGTAGTACAAGAATCGGATTCGGAAGATTGGCCGCAAAGAGCGCATAGGACACAAAAATTTAATTCTGAATACTAAAGGTGGGTTTGAAACCCGCCGGTTTGGTTTGTAGTGCCACCGGCCATAGCGAGAGGAAGGGCGATCATGAACAGGCTCGGCGAGTTGTGTCAGGTTTTTAGTTTTCTTATCGCCAGCGGATTTTTTCTCGCGCCGCGCTCAGCCGGAGCCGCCGAGACCGCGAACCTCACGCCGCTGCGCCGATCCGCGCCGTTTTGTCGACTTCACGATATTGGATGAATTGGAAAAAGAAGGCTTTGTCAAAAATCTTTACAAGAACTAAATTGCTGCGGTGATCATGCCGAGGCCCATCCAAGCAAGCTCGACCGCGGACTGCCATGAGCCAAACAGGCCGGAGCGGCAAGGAGATAAAATTTTGCGAAAACTTTTTTATCGCGCGCGATTCTGGCTCATCGCCGCGCTGTTGTGCGCCGGCTCTGCCCCAGCCCAGACCATCAAAATCCCCTACGTCTCGATCTCCGGCTTTCAGGCGCCGCTTTATCTCGGCGAACGCGCCGGCCTGTTCAAGAAAAACCAGCTCGACGCCCAGCTGATCTACATGCCGGGCGGCTCGTTGATCGTCCAGACCTTGCTGTCCGGCGATGTCGGCGTCGCCAGCCTTGCGCCTCCCTCAGCGGTCAGCGCTTGGGCCAAAGGCGCCGAACTCGCCATCGTTGCCGGCGGCATCGAGCGGGCGTTGAACGTGCTGATGGTCAACCCGAAAATAAAAAAAGTTGACGACCTCAGAGGCCGGCGCATTGCCATCAGCCGTTTTGGCTCGCTCTCGGACGTCTCTCTGCGCGACGCGCTGGCCTACCACAAACTCAAAACCCAAGACATCTCCATCGCCCAGATGGGCGGTCTGGGCGAACGCATGGTGGCGCTCACCTCCGGCGTCGTCGACGGCGCGATCTTGAACGTCGATCAGGTCTACCAGGCCGAAAAACTCGGCTTTCACGTGCTCATCGACATGGGCAAGCTGCCGCTCAATTATTCCACCCAAGGCATCGTCGTCAGCCGCGAGTTTCTGCGCGCGCAGCGCGGCGTTGTCAAACGATTTTTAAGAGTTTATATCGAAGGCATCAAGATCTTTAAGACCGATAGGGCATTGTCCATCGAAACCTTGGGCCGCTATGTCAAGACCAACGACCGCGACGTGTTGGCCAAAACCTATGACTTTTACCGCGAGGCGTGGGAGAGCGTGCCGGCGGTCAGGCGTGAAGGCATTCAGCAGGCGTTGGACAGCATCCCCGAAGGCAAGAATCCTAAATTGAATCTCGATAGCCTGATCGACAACTCGGTCATTCAAGAACTGGAAAAGGAAGGCTTTCTAAGAGAACTCTATCCGGAAGGCGTGAAGCGCTGACGTCACCACCGAGCGCCAACTGGACCATTTGACAGTGCGCCGCTCCCAACGTTAATTGAATCTGCGGTTCATCCGCAGAGGAGACAGGCATGCTCAAAACCATCGGCCTGATCGAGGGCCACTATGAATGTCGTTCGCTGGACGAAACCCTGCCGGTATTCACCGACCTGCTGGCGATGGAGATCGTCGAGCGCAAGGCGGGTCAAGCGACGATCAAACATCCCAACACCGACTGGCGCCTGATCGTCCACGAAGGCGGCCCGGACGCGCCGGAGAAAACCTTCGATAACCACTACGGCTTTCGCGTCGCCTCGCACACCGAAGTCGAAGCCGCTTGGCAATATGTCGAAGCGCACAAAGACAAGTATCGCCTCAGCAAGATTACCAAACCGCAGAGCGCCCACTTCGCCTACTCGATTTATTTCCACGAGCCCGGCGGCAATCATTTGGAGATCGAATATTACAATCCCGGCGGCGCGCTGCACGGACGCGCGCATACGGCGGGCCATTGGGACAATACTCTAAACAGCGAACGATTCCCCGGTCGCGGTTACGTGCCCCAGGCTTTTACCCACGGCACGCTTCAATGCGACGACCTCGAGCGCAGCCGGCGTTTTTACGTCGAAGTGCTCGGGCTGGAAATAGCCGCCGGTTTCAATACCGCCCAATACATCAAACATCCGGCGACCCCATGGTATCTCGTCGTCCTGCAACGCAGCCCGCGTCAATATTTGGCGCCGGTCAATCGCTTCACCCTGCAAGTCGGCTCGGCGGCGGAAGTCGAACAAGCGCACCGCGAGTTTGTGTCGCACAAGAACTCACTGGGCCTAAATGAAATCTCCGACATAGATCGCGCCGACGGCACAGTCAATTTCATCTTCAGTGATCCCGACAAAAATTGGTGGGAGCTCACCGCCAACGGTTAAACCCATGATTAAACTTGCACAGCTGACCGGTTGTCTATTGGCGGTCTGCGTCGCCGCCGGCGCACAAGCTCAAGCGCCGTTTTACGAAGGGAAAAATATTCTCCTGGTCAGCGGCACCGACGCCGGCGGCGCCGGCGATCTGCGCACGCGGGCGATCCTCGCACCTCTGAAGAAACACATTCCCGGCCATCCCAACATCGTCGTCCAATACATGCCCGGCGCGGGCGGCCGCAGAGCGGCCAATTATCTTTACAAGTCGGTGAAACCCGACGGCTTGACCATGGGCGCCATGATTACCGGTATGATTCAGGGCACCCTGTTCGGCGAGACCGACGTGCTCTACGACATCGACAAGTTCATCTATCTGGGCTCCCACGCGCGCTACGCGCCCTACGGCTTCATCAGCCGCAAAGGCGCCGGCTTCACGACCAAGGAGAAACTCGCCGCCGCCACCGGCATACGCATCGGCGCTCCCTCCGTCGGTCACAGCCTGTACACCATGGCGCGGCTGTTCGCTTACATGTTCGACCTAAAAGAGCCGCGCTTCGTCACCGGCTACACGCCGCGGGAGATCGACTTCGCCTTGGAGCGCAACGAGATCGACGCCCGAGTGAGCATCCTGGACAGCTTGCTGACGCGCAATGCCCATTGGCTCGAAAAAGACATGGTCGACGTTAACGCCACCATGGACATACCCAAAGACATTAGTTACAGCCATCCGCGGCTGGCTAAACTTCTCGAGATCGAAGCCCTGGCCAGGTCTAATCAGGAACGCCGCTTGATCGCCCTATTTCGCGGAGCGCGCGCCACCGGCCAGCCGTTTGTTTTCCCACCCGCCACACCGCCCGACCGTGTAAAGATTTTACGGGAAGCCATGCGCAATGCCTTCGCCGATGCCGATTACGTCAAGAGCTACGAGAAACTCACCGCCGAGCCGGCCATGCCGATTACCCCCGAGGAGTTCGAGAAACAGCTGCGCGAAATCCCGCGCGAGCCGGAGATCATCGATCTATTCAAAAAGTTATCCGGCCCGGGACCACTGCCGAAGCGCTAGCCGGTAACATCACATCGTTACCCATGAGTCTCGGCTGGCCGCCGCGTGTGTGGGAGATACAACGCAATGTTGTCATCCGTTGAAGTCGTTGCAAGTTCGCGTTACCCCTCTTTGGAAAAGAGGGGCCAGGGGAGATTTTTTTCTTCCATCCGATTCCACTGTCACAATGGATTGCCGATCTGCTGCGAAGCTCCATCTTCCGCCAACAAGTTGTGTCTATGATCAGAGTAGTTGGCGCGATATCTCAAGGTAGCCGCAGTAACAGTATCCCCGCGACCACCAGCGCCACGCCGCCAAGCATGCGTGGGTTGAGTTGCTCGGCGAACAGGAAATAGCCCGCTACGACCGCGAGCAGCGCCTCCAGCCCCAGCACTACGACGTAACTCGACCCGAGGGTTTCCTGTTTCATCGCCCAGGCCTGGATCAGCGCACCGGCGCCGAATAGCGCGACCAGTGCCAGGGTCGGCAAGCCGCGCGTCAGGCCGGCGGAATATTTCATGAATACGCCGCCGGCGACGTACAGAGCCGCAGCAAGCGAATAAAGCGCCAGCGCTTTCATGTGAATTTTGCCGCAAGGCGAAGAACAAAGTTTATCTGGCTGGCAAACTTGGTTTAGGCGCCGATCAGTTTGAGTTTGTTCTTGGCGTTTTTGCCAATCTTGTTGCGCGGGAATTTTTCCGCGACATGTTCGAGCAGATCGATGCCCAAGCCGCGTTCTTGGCCGGCCCGTTCGACCAGGCTGAAACCCAGGGCAAAAAGATCTTCCGGCGCCAGGCTTTTTTCTTTTCTCAACGTTTCAAAAACCGGATAGGCGGAGCCGCGATAGAGGCCGGTCAAGAGCTCGACGGCTGGATGTTGGCGCTGGGTCGCCAGCACATGGGCATGCAGTTTCAACTGCGCCAGTGCCAACGCATAGCGATGCTCGCCTTTGAATTCGCTAAAATCTTTGAGCGGCGACAAAAATCCCAGCGCTTCTTTGTACTTCTTGGCCTTAACCAGCTTGACGCCCTGTTCCGCCAGCCGGTTGTAGACGAACTCGACATCGGCGCTTTTTAGGACATGCAGGAACGCCGTCTGAATCCGCTCCTCGTCGGCAATCGCTTGCTGCAACCGCTTCCACAGGACCTCGAGCGTGTCTTGGCGCCACTTGCCCTCGAAGGACGGCAATAGCTCGGCGATGCTCCACGCCTTGCTTGGGTCTTCGCCAGCGGCGAGATCTTTGAGCAATACATTGCGCGCTTCGGGAATCCGGCGCAGCGAATTGGCCGCCACATCGCGCTTGCGATAGTCCGGGTCGCCGAGTTCCTCGACTAGGGTGCGAATGCTCGCCGGCGTGGCGACATCGCCCATTTTGCGCAAGGCAAATTTTTGCAGATCCGAATGGGGGCTTTGCATGAGTTTGGCCAGGAGCGCGCGGGAATCCTCGGGCAAGTCATGGGCGTCGAGCAGATCGATGACCAGGCGCGTCACCTCGGAGTATTCTGCCTCTTCAAGCAGCGGCAACAGTTTGGCGTACTCGTCTTTGCGCAGCTCCTGGTCGCGCAGGCAGCGGAGCAATCCAACCAAAGCATGGGCGCGCACCGCCGGATGGTGCTCGGCGCCGATGTATTTGAAAAGCCAACGGCGCGCTTGCGGCCGGCCCAATTGACCGAGCAGCCGCAGGGTTGAAACCGCCGCCGGCCGTTGCTGTTTGACATCGAGCGCAGCCGCAAAAGCTTCGACTTCATCGTAGAAGCCGTCGAGCTCCTTACCGTCCATCTCGCGCAGCGCCGGCGTCAGCAAGTCGCAAATGATTTTGTTGGTCTCGTCCGTGCCGACGCTGAGCATTTGCAGCAGCCCCTTGAGCGCCGCCTTGCCGCGCACCGCCGCAAGCACCCGCGCCGCGTTCAACTGCCAGGTGCGCGACGCCTGCTTCGACTGCTGGATCAACAACGGCACCGCCGCTTGGCCGGCGCCGGTGAGCGAACGCACGGCGCGCTCCTGCATCTCTTTGTCGCCGTCGTCGAGCATCTTGAGCAGTTGCGCGGTATTGTTCTTCGGCTGCGCCTCCTCGAAATAGCGCAGCGCGTAATCCTTGAGCACCGGATTGGCGCTGTCGAGCATGGCGCCGACAACTTTTGCCGTCGCCGCGTTGCTGATCTTCAGCGCACCCAATACGAGCAAGGCCGCACAGCGTTGCTCGATACTGCCCTTTTCCACGAGAGTCAGAATGTCTTGTAGCGTATTGTCCATACTCTTATCTCAATCGTAAATCCCCGGTGAAAGTCAAGGCGCGCGCTGCATCGATGTCGTAACCGGCCCTCTGCCATCCTGACGGGCAAACCTATATGACACAGTCGCCTTGACTCTGAAACAGATTGCCGGTACGAACGGCGAAGTTATAGGAGATCATATGTTTTATCCGGATCTTTCCCCGTTCGGCGTCGACATGGAACGTTTGAAACGCGACCGTTTAACCCGGCTGCAAGGCGAGATGAAGCGCCAAGGCCTCGGCGCGCTCTTGCTGACGGATTTTTTGAATATCCGCTATGCGACCAATACCGTGATGATGTTGGGCCTGCGCGCCACTGGCATTCAGCGCTTCGCCTTGATCCCGGTCGCGGGCGAGCCGATCGTCTGCCAACGCGAGCTGTCGCGCAAGAGCGACTATCGCAGCGCGCGCTTCGACGCCTATATGTTCGCCATGCGTCCACCCATCGCGACCGACGACTTTGTCGATCAGGCGATCGCCGGCTTGAAAGAACTCGGCGCTGCCGGCGACCGTGTCGGCGTCGATTATTTGAATTTGACGGCCATCGATGGATTGAAGGCCAAGGGGATCAACTTGGTCGATGGCTGCCAGGCCGTGCATGAGGCGCGCGTCGTCAAGACGGTCGACGAATTGCAACTGATCCGCTGGACCACTCAAGCCAAGGCCAAGGGTTATGATCTGGTGCGCGCCGCGCTGCGCAAAGCCGATCCGCCCGAGGATCAATTAAGCCGGATCATGCTCGATTATTTAATGGATCAAGGCTTCGAAGCCGGCAGCGAGTTCATTTCGATCTACGATTCCTCGACCATCGACTCGCGGCCGCATAACGAACCGATGGGCGCCGATCTCATCGTCAAGGAAGGCGATCTGGTCATCTGCGATGCCACCGTCGCCGGCCCCGGCGGTTACTACAGCGACTTCGCCCGCACCTTCAGCCGCGGCGCGCCCACGGCCGAGACCAAACAACGCTACAAAGAGGCCTATGGTTCGCTGCAGGCGGCGATCCAGTTCGTCCGCCCCGGTTCCTGCGCCGAGGCGTTCAAATCCTTCGGCAAAGGCGCCAGCGCGCGGCTGCCCGGCTTCGACGGCTTCCACGGCGTCGGCTTGTGTATTTATGAGTCGCCCTGGCTGCGCGGCGGCGATCCGGAAAAGTACATGATTTCGCTGCAGGAAAACATGATCGTCGCCTGCGAGATCAACCACTACCCAGTCAAGCTCGAACACCTGCTGCGGGTAACCAAAGACGGCGGCGAGATTCTGTCAGAGTATCCGGTCGATCCGGAACTGGTCCCGGCCTAAGAAAAATTTGCCGCAAAGAACGCAAAGTTCGCAAAAATAAATTCTTTTGCAGCGCCCTTTTGAGTCCTTTGCATTCTTTGCGGCTACCCGTCCGAATTCGAATCTTTTTTGTGACCTATGTGCTCTTTGTGGTTAAATCCTCTCAGTCGAAGAACGCCAAGGTACGCGCCTCGATACTCTCGCGCGCCGGCGCGTTGACCGGGCTGTTGGGATCGTCGAACGCGGCATGGGCGGACCAGCGCGCGCGGCCGTCTCTCATGGAATCGTAGCATTTGAAGACGATCGCTTCCTCGGTCTGCATATTGGGAAAGTAAAACCAGCGATGGTTGGGATTGTGGATGAGATGATAGATCTCGCCGACGCGGTCTGGATAGCGCCTTTCGGTGCCGATCAAATCCTCAGCGGCAATGCTCTGCGAATCGGCGATCGCCAGCGGCGCGGAAAGCACCGGATTGCGCACCGGCCGCCACACTTGAATCACACTGAAACGTTTTCGAATCAACCCTTCAGCTTCTTCCTGCGGCAATAGATCGCGCACCCGCTGCGGCCCCGACCATTCCGTGTAATCGTTGTGCACACTGCGCACCGGCCGGCTGGCGAATTTTTCTTCGCGCACCGCGTCATTCTCCGCGCGCAGCGTATGATCGAAGACCAAGACCCGCGCCGCCCCGGTTGCCTGCTTTACCAGCTGTTCGATCTCCGGATAGTAAACCTGCTTCACTTCGTCGTCGTTGTAAAAATCCTTCATCTTGGTTTCATGCCTGACCAGGAGGAAGCCTTCCTTATCGAGGGAAAACCCACTTACCAACCGGCCGTTGTGGATCGTCACCGGATGGGACTGATAGTTACCCGTATTGCTGGTGACCCGCACTGCGCCCGGCAAGTTGGACTCGGTCACCGGTTTTTCACCGCCTGGCATGATGTAATTCAACGTCGATTGCACCGACTCGCTGGGTGAATTCCGCTCACTAGCCTGCAACATGTTGAACCTCCGTGGATTACTGTTGGTTCTGACGACTTGAACGTTTTGAACTATTTGAACGGTTTGAACGAGTCCATCCCAATCATGACTTTCGCCCGAGCTCGCGCAACGCCTTCTGCCACTTGGTCGCTTCCCGGTCGTACTGTTCGGTATTCAACCCGGCCTCGGGATACCAGCGCTTGAAGCCAAAGTCTTTGGACGGGCTGCCGAACTGCAAGTCCTCGAGAATCTTCTGTCCTTCCGGGCTAAGAATGAAATCCGCCATCAGAACAGCCCCATGGGGGTGCGGCGCCTGATAGACGATCGAAGTCGCGCCGGCATTGGTCGGCACACCTTCCATCGCGACCCAGTCGATCGGCGCGCCTTTGAGCTTTGACTCCATCGCATGATCGCGAAAGATCGACGGCGAGATCGGTACTTCGCCTGAGATCGCCAGGTCGGCCATGGCCCGCCCTGAGACGGAATGCAGACTGATATCTTGCCCTTTCAGTTTGCTTGCAAAGCCGTCGCCTTTGAATTTCAGTATCGCGCCCATCATGCGCACGCCCGTGTCGCTGGTGGTCATGCCCATTTTGCCCTTGAGCTGCGGGTTGAGCAAGCCGTCGAAGTTTTTCGGCACCGCGCCGGCGGGAATCGCGTTGGGATTGTAACCGACACCGATGAAGCTCTCACGATTGACGCCCCAGTAGTAAAGGCCGTTGCCGGCTTTTTCCTTAGCGTGGGCCGGATATTTCTGCAGGTGGGGTGAAGCATAAACCGCCAGTAGCCCATCTTCGCGCAGACTCTTGAGCAACGGCAAAGTCGTTTCGATGGTGTCGACCAAATACTGGCGCGCCTTGGCTTCCGCAGAGACGCGCGCCATCAAGTCGTTACTCGCCGCCCGGTAGACATCGACTTTGACGCCGTATTTTTTCTCGAACCCCTGGGCCAGTTCCTTGTAGGAGCTGCCGGCCAGCGAGGTGTACCAGGTGACTTTCCCCTCGGCCCTGGCGCCGGCAATGAGAATCTTTTCCCGATCCGCGCCGGTATAGGCCACCAGCTCAGACAGCGTGCCGGGTTTCTTGGTTTGCGCCGAAACCACGCCAACTAAATTGGCTAAGATGAATAAAAGCGTGATTCCATATCGTAAGCATGCCACGGCGTCCTACAACCTCCGATTAGATCAAAAGTTCTTGAACCTACCGCAAACGAGCGGTTCCTACAAATCAACTTTGTCGATTGCGGCGCGGGAAAATCACCGTGGCCGTGAATGCCCTCCGGTCATTTCCGTCTAATCCGTACGAGCTATTGCGCGGTTGAGAATCGACCAGCCATCGTATAAGCGAAGAAGAGCAAGCAACATCGACTTGCGGCTAAAACAATGCTGTCACGGAGGCGCCTATGAATAAAATGAGTTATGCAGCCGTCGTCATTCTGACTCTGCTGATCATCGGCTGTGGCTCCAGTAACGATGGAGCTTTCGCCGCGCGCAGCGGGCGGGAAGCGCAACAAAATGAACGGTCGGCGATCGTGCAGCGTTTGATTCCCGAGGAGGGTGCGCTGCCGGAAAATCGCTTGAAGGACGTGCTTGCCGCGATTTCCATGGTCGACAAGGGGTTCGAGATGGAAAATCCCACACGGGAAAGAGTTCGCCGTCACCTGCTCGACCGAGAGCTGTCGACCTTGCGCCGTATCGAGACCAACGTCCGAGCCATCGAAAGGAAACGCAGGGACTAGACCGACGCGGATTTTACATGCCGCGCCCCGCATTGCCATATTCGCTCCGCCGGGTCGACTGACGATGCACGCTAGCCGGTCGCGACCAATGCCAGCTGTTTAGTGTTGATGGGCTCGCAGTGCACGGTAAATCGTCTCAGCTCTTACCGGCAGATTAAACAAGCGCACGCCAACCGCGTCGGCGATGGCGTTGGCGATGGCCGCCGGCGGCGCGTTGTTGGCGAACTCGCCGATGGGCTTGGCGTTATGCGGGCCGACGCCGCCGCCGGAGGGGACGAGAACGGTTTTCAACTCGAACAGATCGGCGATGGACGGCAATTTGTAATCGCCCAGATTGCTGTTGGTCACCTTGCCTTGATCGATGACGATCTCTTCCATGAGCCCCTGGCCGACGCCCATCACCGCCGCGCCGTCGATCTGCCCCTGATGTGTCAACGGATTGATGATCGTGCCGACATCGTGGGCGGTGACGAAGCTATGGAGTCTCACCGCGCCGGTCTCGGGATCGACTTCGACCTCGGCGACCTGGGCGCAGATGTACGAAAACTCGTCGGGTGCGCGATAATCTTCATAGACGGTGATGAGCAGCGGTTCCGTCGTTTGAGCGACAACCCGGCGCATCGGCACCTGCTGGCCGGGATCTTGGCGCACGAAAAACTTAGCGCCGTCGAATTCAATTTCTTCCTTGCGGCTCTCCAAGATGCGCGCTGCCTCGGCGAGCAGCTTCTCCCGCAACTGATCGCAGGCGGTGATCATCGCATTGCCGGCGACGTAAGTCATGCGGCTCGCGCGCATGCCGCCATCGTGGGGCGCCGTGTCGGTGTCGCCGATAATCACGCGCACCCGATCGATGCCGATCTTCATCCGGTCGGCGACCAACTGGCGCAAGATCGTGTGCGTGCCCGAGCCTTGATCGATGCTCGGACTGACGATCAAGTAGCCGTCCGCGTCAACGCTGAGAATCACGCCGGTGTCGCCGCCGCTGATATGGCGGCCCGAGAGCGCAATGCCGCGACCATGATTGGCTTTCTTGCGTTTCTTCCAACCGGCGGCATCCAGTGCGCCTTGGAGCACTTCGCGAAAGCGGACGTCTTGCAATTCTTGACCGACCGCGTCGGTTTCGCCGTCGCTAAGAAAATTCATTAGGCGGAACTCAGCCGCATCAATGCCCAATTCTTTGGCGATGATGTCAGTGTGGCAGTCGACTGCGAACGCCGTCGCCACCGCGCCGGGACTTCGGTAATAACCGCCAGGCACGGTATTGGTATAGATCTGCATGAACTCGATGTCGGCGTGCTCGATAAGATACTGGCCGCCGGCGTAGTGCCAGGTCGCCAACGAGGTATTGGACTTGAGGGCGCCGTAGGCGCCGCTGGCATGGACCGCGCGCATCTGCCGCGCGACCAGCCTGCCGTCGCGCTTTACTCCGCTCTTGATCGTGATCACCGTCGGATGAGCAGGATTGCTCGCCGACAGCTCCTCAGCGTAGGTCATGATGAACTTCACCGGCCGTCCGGTTTTCTGCGCAAGAAAATAGAGGATCGGCAAGTCGACGCCGTCACCCTTGCCGCCGAACTCGCCGCCGACGTTGACCACGTTCATGCGGATGCGCGCTTCGGGCAAATCCAAACACTTGGATAACTGGCTGCGCACCCCGAACGGATTTTTCACTCCGGCCCAAACTTGTACGCGGCCGTCCGCTTCGATGGCGACGGTCGCCGCGTGCGGTTCGAGGTAACCTTGATGGCGCGCCGGTATATTGAAGGTGTGTTCGAATATCCGATCGGCGTCGCGGAAGCCTTGCTCGATGTCGCCTTTCTTCCACGCTAACCGGGTGAGACCGTTGCGCAGGTCGGTAGCGAGAATATTTTTCGGCGCGCCGTCATACGCGGCGACGTTGTCATGGAGCTGCGGCGCGTCCGGCGCCATCGCCTCCAGTGGATCGAATATCGCGGGAAGAATTTCGTATTCGACATCGATTAATTGAATGGCTTCCTCGGCGGCATCCACGGTCTCCGCCGCCACCGCCGCCACCCGGTCGCCGACGAAGCGCGCTTTGTCCCAGCACAGCACCGGCAAGTCGCGAATCTGCTTGCCGATCAACAGCCCGCGCACATCCGCGCCGGTGAGAATCGCCTTCACGCCAGGAACCTTGGCCGCCTTGCTGCTATCGACACGGACAATCCGCGCGTGCGGATGCGGACTGCGCAAGATCTTCGCCCAGAGCAGCCCGGGCAGCTTCACATCGGCGGCATATATCGACTGACCGCTGACCTTATCACCCGCCTCCGCCCGAGGCACCGACGCTCCAACCGCTTTGAATTCAGCCATGGTGTTTGTTTCCTTAATATATTTGAACGGCTAATCGGCCTTCAGCGTAATTAGTACGCCGGAGCACCCAAGGTCAAGGTGGCAAAGCATTAATGGTGCGGCAGAGGACTGTGGTTATCAGAGTGGCGCGAACATGGAACCGCGACCGAAAAAGAACGTTGGCCGCAAAGGGCACAAAAAAAAATCGGCAGTCGTAATCGCGGGGTTGAAGCCCTACTTGGTTTTTGCGTCGATAAATTTGCACTATCCGCGCAAACAGATGTTAGTACGAAGGGTTACGAAAAGCCGCGAACTCCATCGAACCGTGTCGTCGTAAGTTGATGCATTGTGTATTTTCGATTGCGTATTTTCGAAAACTTTGCGTTCTTTGCGGCCAACTGTTCTCGTCCGGATTCTACTCACAGGCCGTATAACGCTTTGGCGTTGTCGCTGAGGATTTTCTGTTTCACTTCCGCTGACAGATCGGTGCGCTCTTTGAAGATCTTGATGGCATCGACATCGCTCGACGTATCCATATGACCGTAGTCGGTGCCGATGACCAAACAGTCGGCGCCGCCGTTTTCGACCAGATAGGGCAGGTCGTCGGAGTTTTCACAGGTGACAAACATGCCGTACTCCCGGGCGATGTTTTCCGACCAGGGCCGGTCCAGAGTTTTAAACCGGTTCTTAGCTTCATGCAGCACCCAGGGCAGCCACTGCGCGCTGGCTTCGATAAATCCCCAGCGTAGTTTGGGAAATTGTTGATGGACGTCACTGAGTATCACGTCGCTGAACGCCGCCACCGTCGGCACGCGGAAGCGATGCAAGCCGGCCGCCTGCGACACCGGATGGCGGTAGAGGTCGTTGAGCCAGCTGTTGCCGTTGGCGATATGCACCGCGATGGGAATGTCGAGCTTCTGCGCTTCGTCGTAAATCGGATAGAAGTAGGGATCGGCGAGCAATCGATTGCCTTCGATGGGCCGCATCAAGACCGCGCAGGCGCCATGTTCCTTGGACCAGCGGATCTGGTCCAAGGCGTCCGGCATGCTCAAGATCGGCGGCATGCACGACCACAGAAGACGCCCCTTGCCATGCTCCCAGATATCGCCGAGCCAGCGGTTCCAACTCTTGCACAACGCCACATCCACCGCCGCCCGCTCGGTCACGCCCTCGATGAACATGGTGTTGTGCAGCACCTCGACATCGACCCCGGTCTGATCCATATGTTCCAAACGCATGTCGACATTGCCCATCTCGCGCGATGCATCCATATCGGCGAATTTCCGTCCCGCCTGTTTGGCACGTTGCTCGAGCGCTTCCGGCGAGAAAGCCGGGAATCGCAGACCGCGCACTTTGCCGTCGACAAGCCAAAACTGTTGTTTGACGCCGGCCTTCTCAGCGGTCTGCAACGGCGTCGGCCGGTACTGCCGCTCCGACGGATCCATGAATTCCCAAGTCCGCTCGCACTCGACAACATGCGCGTCCGCGTCGATCACAATCGCCTGTCCGTTGGTCGTCATGGTTAAAACTCCTCTTCGCCCCGAGACTATTTGATCCCGCCGCATGCTGTCAATATCGTTCAGCGCGAGGAGTTTATTTTACCTACGAGTGTCCATGAGCGTACGCTCGTCTACAGAATATATGAAAATGGATGCGATTCTCTCGTCATTCCCCCTCACGCGGGAAACCAGGTTTGATCTGCGCCCAATTACCCTGGATACTGCTTTCGCGGGTATGACAGAACTTAGGTGAGATCGTCGGTGTGAAGACTCCCTAGGTGAATTCTCCAACGACGTTTTCGTGGGTGCGCTTCGCGTGCTAGTCAGCGCCGAGGGCCCGCCCCCGGAAATTTCGCAATTCTTTTTTGCGTTCGTTGCGGCCAAATCTCCGAGAGCGAAGTTGCCTGCACCAGGCTCGACCGTCTAACCCAGTTCTGCTAATCTCATGTCATGAACTGGCAGGACAATATTTTGACCACCATCGAGCAGATTGGCGATCTCATCAATCATACTCGACGAATCGCCGTCCTCGGCATCAAGACCGATGCCCAAGCGGATCAGCCATCGGTGTACGTGCCGCGATACATGCAAAGTGCCGGATTCGAGATTATCCCGGTGCCGGTGTATTACCCGGACGCCACGGAAATTTTAGGTAAGAAGGTTTATCGCAAGCTCACCGACATTCCCGGCGACCTTGACATGGTCGATGTCTTCCGCCGACCCAACGACATCGACGGCCACGTCGAAGAGATCTTGGCGAAGCGACCCCGGTCCGTGTGGTTTCAATCCGGCATTCGCAACGACAAGGCGGCGGAGACATTTGCCAAGGCCGGGATAAAAGTAGTTCAGGACCGCTGACTGATGGTCGACCACCGGCGGTTCGCCGGGTAAGTCAAATAAACTGGAGACCGGCCGGTCGCGCCCACGGGTCAACACGCGGAGCGCAACGCACGGCCGAGCTTATCCGCCTTTTCGCACGACGATGCTGTGCATGATCTTCTCCCACTTACCCACTTCACGTTCGTATTGCTCCACAGTCAGTCCGTTTTCCGGGTACCAGCGCTTAAAGCCGTACTCCTTCGAGGCGCTGCCGTATTTGAAGCGTTCGAAGATCGCCTGACCATCCGGGCTCAGGAGAAAGTCCGCCAACAACAGCGCCGCGTGGGGATGTGGCGGTCTGGCGATTACGACCGCCGCGCCGGCATGGGTCGGCACGATGTCGAGCGGCTCCCAGCCCACCGGCGCGCCTTTTTCAGCCGCCTCCAGTGCGTGGGTTTGAAAGACCGACGGCGCCGCATCGATTTCACCGGACGACACCATATCGCGTATCGCCGGCGCCGCCAGCGAGAAGAGGCGGATCTCCTGGGCTTTGAGTTTACCTACCCACGCCTCGCCTTTGATCCGCAGCATGGCACCGACGATCTCGGCGCCGCTGCCGCCGGTGCCAAGCGCCAGCCGTCCTTTCAAGTCTTGATTGAGCAGGCCGTCAAAATTTTTCGCCACCGCGCCCGCGGTAACTTTGCTCTTGTTATAGGCAAAGCCGACGTAGGACTCCCGCGCCGTGATCCAATAAAATAGCTCCTTGCCGGCGCGCTCGCGCGCTTCTTCGGGATAGTTGCGCAAGTATGGCGCGGTAAAGGGCGCCAACATGCGCAGGTCGCGCAAGGCCATGAGGGTTTCACCGGTGGACTCCACGGTATCGACGATCGTCCGGCGCGCCTTGGTTTCTTCCATGATGCGCGTCACCAACTCCGAGCCGCCGGCGCGATAAACCTCAACCTTGACTCCTGGATACTTTGACTCAAACGCTTGGATCATGGCCTTGTACGACCCGCCTCCAAGCGATGTGTACCAAACCACCTTGCCTTCGCTTCTTGCTCCGGCGAGGAGCAACTGCTCGCGATCGGCGCCGGTGTAAGCCGCTAACTCAGAGAATGCCGTCGGTTTTTTGGTCTGCGCCAAAGCACCGACTGCAGAAATGAAAATCGCCGCAATGGCGATGTTGATTCGTGTGACTATCATTGAGGATCGCAAAAAAATTCGAAATCCGAGAATCGGCACCGGAGAAAACCCTCGATTCTAAGATGAGGAATTCTGATTGCGCCGAATCGAAGCCGACATTCTGATTTTCGTCATTCTCGCGACAGCGGGAAACCAGGTTTATTCGGTATGAACCGGAAAGGACCTGGATTCCCGCGTGCGCAGACATGACCGACCTTGGTTGCGTTCATGCGAGTCCCGTCAGTCATAACGGAAAGCGAAGTCAACCGAGATCGGCGCGCTCACGCCGCCAACTTTTTCGCGCGCAATTGCTTGGCGATAAAATGCTTCACCGTCTCATGCGCCCGATCCGTCATTGGCCCCGGCTCGTCGATCCACAGATGTTCGCAACCGGCGAACAATTCGTACTGACAGTCGCCGCCCGCGGCGCGATAGGAGTTGGCAAATTTCTCCTGCACCGCCGGACGCACGTTGTCGTCCAGCTCCCCTTGCATGATCAAGAGCGGCGGCAGTGTGACTTTCTCGCCACGGTCGAGAATCTCCTGCGGATTGGCTTCGTGGATGGTTTCCCACGGGTTAAAATAGTTCCTGCTGTGCTGCATCATTTCTTCGCGCCCCAACGCTTGGGCATTCAAAAACCGCGCATAAGGGTTGCTTACCGGCGAGCGCGTGGCGACGTAGTTGACGCCGGCATCGAGGTTCGGCGCTTCGGCAAGCTTAAGCGATTTATAGCGCGGGTCGTCCGGCCGCATCGCCAACAGCTCGACTTCATGCCCGCCGCTGGAACTGCCCAACACCCCGATGGTCGCGGCATCGCCATTCCATTCATAGGCATTGCACTTCAGCCAGCGCACGCCGTAGTTGGCATCCTGCACCGACGCCGGATAGGGTGCTTCCGGTGCGCGGGTCAGATCGATGGCGACGACAACGATACCGCTCCTGGCCAAGCTCTCATCCATCTTCGAGTTGGCAGTGCGGTCCTTGTTGTTCCAAGCCCCGCCATGCAAATCGAGTAATACTGGAAACGGCCCCGCCCCCTGCGGCTGATAAACCCGCGCCATTAAAGTCCGCTGCGCCGTCTTGCGAAACTCGACATCCGAAGTCTTGATCTCGAACTCGTTCATAGGATCGTATGTAGTCGCCATTCTATTCCTCCTTATACTTCAAGCCACATGGGTGGTTTTCAAACCCGCCCCGGCAAATCTATTTTGTGCCCTTTGCGTTCTCTGCGGCCAATCTTTCGAATCGGAAATTTGTCGTTACACTCTACGGCATCGCCGGCGCTTCGCCGACTTGCCAAATATACAACGTCCGCGAATCGGCATAGTCCGCCGTCCCATCGCTCGGCGGGCCGAGGTGTTCGATGCGCGTCGGTTTCCAGTCATCGATGTCGAAGTCATGAGCGACAACCCGTGAACCGGGTTTGAGCTTTTGCAGCTTCGGCCGGAGCGCATTGTTAAACCATTTGAACATGTACAGCGTTACCACCGTCGCTTCGGAGATATCGACGGTGAGGCCGTCCTGCGCGCGAAACTCCACCAGGTGGCTCACGCCTTCGCTCAGGGCATTGTCCTTCGCCTTGGCAACCAGCTCGGGATTGAGATCGATGCCGACGCCGCGGATCCCGAATTTTTTTGCGGCTTCGATGACGATGCGGCCGTCGCCGCTGCCCATGTCGTAAAGAACGTCGCCCTTCTTGATCTCGGCAACCTCGATCATCTTGTGCACCACATACATCGGCGAGGGAACATACGGGATCGAATCTTGCGCTAGACTCACCTGGCGCATCAGCAGCGCCAGTCCGCAAACAACTAAGACTCTCGCAACACTTTTCATTTGAGCCCTCCGCCAAGACCGTTAGCGTCGGCATCATATGCCGAGCACCACGACGCTTGTCAATGGCAAATTGATATCGTCGAGTTGGGATTCGAAGCATCAGAATTTCTCCCGCCAAGGCGCAAAGACGCCAAGTTCGGAACTGTGGTCATTTCGACTCCTTCGGCGAACTCAGGATAGACTCCGGGAGAAATCTTCTTAGATCCGTCGAGTTTGCTCGAGATGACGGGCATTAGCCCAACAGCTTTGCGGCTTTGCGCCTTTGCGGGAGAATTTCCGGCTATCGATTTCAGATATGCCGCGCTTATAACTGCGAGGCATTTCGCGCTGGGCAAATACTTTCGGCTGTGGTAGTAGCGGGGACTGACTGGAACAAACAGGAGCAAACCTATGACCGGCAAACAAATATGGATATTGGCTGCGGTTCTCTTGGCAATATCTTTTCCCGGCGCTACGGTTCGCGCCGCGGTGCCGACGCCCATGCTGGCGGCCTACGGCGGTCACAACGAAACCATGATTCCGATGTGGGTCGGCGCGGACAAAGGACTGTTTCGCAAGTACGGCGTCGACCTGCGCGCGCTCCAGACCCGCAGCGGACCGATCATGATGGCGACCCTCGTGTCGGGCGGCACGCCGCTCGTCTGGGCGGCGCCGAGCAGCGCGCTGAGCACGACGGCGAGCGGGCTCAAGCTCGGCTGCTTCGCCGTCGGCAACAACCAGGTGCCGCGGGAAGTCATCGTCAGAAAAGGCATCGACACGATCGAAGACCTGCGTGGCAAGAGCTTTGGCGTGCAGAGCATTGGCGGCGGCTTTTGGATCTCGACCATGGTCGTGCTCGACGCCTTGGGCATCGACCCGGACAAATATAAACTCAACATGCGCGTTATCGGCGACACCGCCACCGTCACCCAAGCGCTGATTACCGGCAACGTCGACGCCATGGTCGTTCCCTATAGCTACGGCGATGTCGCCAAGCGCGCCGGCGCCAAGGCATTGGCCGATGCCGGCAAGTTGAACGTCACCTATCAAGCCACTGTCATGTGCGCCCAGAAAGATTCCGGCGCGGTATCGAACGACACCATGATCGCCATAACCAAGGGCATCGTCGATGCCTTGGCCTACATTCTCGAACCGGGCAACAAGCGCGAGGTCAGCGAGGTACTCAAAAAAAACCTGCGCTTGAGCAAAGACGAAGATGTCGACGCGTCATATCGAGTCTCGCGCTTGCAAATGCCCAACCTCGATGTCGCGCCGAACCTGGAAGCCTGGCGCACGGTGAAACGGCTGGTCGCCAAGGTAAATCCCAAAGTGCAAGACGTCGACCTCGAACAAGTGATCGTTACCGGGCCGGCGCAATTTTTGGAAACCAGCGGATTTCTGCCGGAGATGAGAAAGCGGCTGCCACGATGACGAGATTCTGTTCACCACGAAGGCACGAAGTGCACCAAGTTCGGAAAACAAATCTCATGTCTACTCTTCCCTTCGTGCTCTTCGTGCCTTCGTGGTGCAAAGCCGAGAATAAACTTTGAATTTTTTAATAACGAAAATTGAACCGCGCTCATAGCGCGCAAAAGGAGACCACCATGCACGGCGGGCAGGTAATGTTGAAGGCGATCGAACGGAGCGGCATCGATTTTATCCTATCCTCGCCGGGTTCGGAGTGGCCGCCGGTCTGGGAGGCGCTGGCGGAAGCGGCGGCGCGCGGTGCGCAGAAGCCCGGGTACATCAACTGCCGCCACGAAGCGGTCGCCGTCGCCATGGCAGCCGGTTACACCAAGGTGACCCAAAGGCCGCAGCTGGTCATGCTGCACGCCACCGCCGGTCCGCTCAATGCCGCCATGACCTTGCGCGCCGCGCTGCACGAGCGCACGCCGATGGTGATCATCAGCGGTGAGATCGCCGCCTACGGCGAGAACACCAAAGTCGCCGACCCCGGCGGCCAGTGGCTGCATGATCTCACCGACCTGGGCGGCTCGCCCGACCTTCTGCGCGGCTGCGTCAAATGGGCCGACCGCATTTCGTCCGGAGAATTATTAGGCCCAACCATCGAACGCGCCGTGCGCATCGCCATGGAACCGCCGATGGGGCCGGTGCTGATCGGCATTCCGTTCGAATGCATGATGGAAGAGGTGGCGGACATCGACCACGGCAGGGCCAATGAAGTAGCCCGCGCCCATGCCGTCGACGATGCCAGCATCGATAAGGCATTGAGTCTCATCGCCGCGGCGAAGAATCCCCTGGTATTGACCGAACATGTCGGCGGCGACCCCCGCGCCGTGGAGCGCCTGGTCGAGCTTTGCGAGCTATTCGGCATCCCGGTAATGGAAACCTACCGACCGGCGTTTATGAATTTCCCGCGCACCCACCCGCTCTACTTGCATCACGATCCCAAGGCGGTCGATGCGGCGGATTTGATTCTTATGGTCGACGCCGTGACGCCGTGGTATCCGGCGAGCAAAGCGCCGAAGAACGCCAAAGTGATTGCCATCGCCGACGAGTTTCCCAACTCGCGCCTGCCCTACTGGGGCTACAACGTCGATCTCGCCCTGGTCGCTGCGCCGGCATCGACTCTCGGACAGCTGGTGCAAAAAGCCAAAGCTTCGGAACAGGTAGCCGCCAATCGCAGCAACTACCTGGCGCGCTCAGCGCGCGCGGGCGAACAGCATGACGGCTATTTCGGCAAGCTGAAGGAGGAAGCGCAGAAGCACGCCAACGACACGCCAATCGACCCGCGCTGGGCGGTGCATGCGCTTAGCGAGGCATTGCCGAAGAATGCGGTGATCTCGGAGGAGACCACGGTTTATCGCAGTTTGATCCAGGAAACCATGCCGCGCGACCAACCGCAGTCCTATTTCGCGCGCGTCACCGGCGGACTGGGCGTCGGCTTAAGCTACGCCCTCGGCGTGAAGTTAGCGCTGCCCGACCGGCCGGTCTTTGCGTTCATCGGCGATGGCGCGTTTCATTACAACGCCGTGCCCTCATGCCTGGGAGTGGCGGAGGAATATGGCCTGCCAATCCACTGCGTGATCTTCAACAACGGCCGTTATCTGTCGATGGAAACCAGCTTGATCAAATATTTTCCCGACGGCGCAGCAAAAACCACCGGAGTTCACTTCGGCGCCGAGATCGGCCCGCGGCCGGACTACCAACACTACGCCAAAGCTCACGGCGGCGAAGGCTTCCGGGTCACCCACCCGCAGGAAATCAAAAACGCCATCGAGCAAGCGTTGAAATGCGAAAAGGAAAAGAAATTGACGGTGACCGACCTGGTGCTGAGCGATTTGAATCCGCGCTAAATTATAGAAGAGCCGGAAACAGCCCGCGATTACGCCGCGTCGGCGCCGGCAACCGTGATCTCGATTTCGGCCGTGAGTTCCGACGTAATCGCGTTGCCGCGAAACGTCCCGCTTACGGGCGCCGACAGTAGCGGATCCCCAGCGGCAGCGATGGCCACGTGGCAATCGGTCACCGCCAGACCCTGACTTGGATCGTAGCCGCGCCAACCGACGCCAGGTAAATACACTTCGCCCCACGAGTGCAGCGAGAGTCGCTCTTTGGCGCCGCCGTCATGGTAGTAACCATTGACGAAACGCGCCGCGATGCCGACGTAACGGCAAGCGTCGATGAATAAAACCGCTAGATCGCGGCTCGATCCGGCTCGGCTCAAATAGGTTTCTTCGGCACTGCGCGGCCCGCCAACGCCTCGGTCGGTTTGTTGAAAGCTTTCGGAAATTTCCCTGGTGAGCATGGTCAGGAAGCGCAAAGTTTTCCATTCGGTGCGATTGGCAATGTGACGGGCGAATTGTTCGATTAAATGGCTTTCGTTTCGGCGCACGGTATAAGGCGCGAGATAAGGCTGGAGCGGATCCTGACAGCTGACCGGCAAACGGTCGGCCCGTTCGGCGAGAATATAGTTAAACGGATTGCGGTATTGGGTGATAATTTTGGCGCGGCTGGCGACGATCAATTTTTCCGTCAACCCGTGAAACCAAACATTCTCGACGATGTTGCCGTCGATATCGATCCCGTCCGTCGATCCCGCCGGGCATGGCTCCACCGTGGACTCGAAGTAAGTCACAGTTTGCACGCCATCGCAGCGCGGACGGATCCGCAGATGATGCAATTCGAGAAAAATCGGGCGGCTGTAAGTGTAAGTAGTTTTATGACTGATTTCGAAGAACATGGTTATCCTTCCGGCCACCAACATTGCCGCGATATTGCCTTGCCGGTCATTGGCCAACCCGATCCGGCGCGCTCGACCCCACCGGGCGCAGCGCGAAAAAGGTATCGAAGATGCATTGATCCACCAGATTTAACTTGGTCTGAAAGCCGTCGAGAAATTGATGCAGGCCGCGGGCGACGATCTGCGGCGTGTCGGTATACGCCAACTCGGCGCGCAACTGGCCCAAGCGCTGCTCGGCGGTATTGCGGTACATGCCGATCGGCGTGCCGGAGATGGCGTGCAGAGCATCGTTGGCGGTCGTCAGGCAGTAATGAATCGAGCGCGGAAACTCATGGTCCAAGACCAGAAAGCTGATCACTTGCTCAGGCGCGATGTGGCCGTGGCGCTTGCGGTACATTTCTAAAGCGCTTGCCGATCGCAATACCGCCGCCCATTGGATATCGTCCAACGGCGTACCCACGTCGGCGACCGACGGCAACAGCATGAAATACTTGACATCGAGCAGCCGGGAGGTCTTATCGGCGCGTTCGAGCAGTCGTCCCAGGCGATAGAAGTGCCACACTTCACCGTGCAACATGGTCGCGTCGGTGATGCCATGAAACAGCTGGCTAGCCTTTTTTACGTCGCTAAAAAAGCTCGAAGACGACATCCGCAGCCGCTCGTTTGCCGCCGCCGCGTTGACCGTCAAATAAAAACCGTTGACCTGTTCCCACATCTCGGGCGAGATCGATTCACGAATTGTCCGGGCGTTCTCCCGGGCAGCGCGCAGGCATGACACGATCGAGCTTGGGTTATCCCCGTCAAAGGTAAGAAACTTGATGACGTTATCCCGCGTTGCCATTGGATATTTCGACGAGAACGCCACGTCGCCGCCGGAGATGCTCACCAGCGGATGCCACTGTTCCTGCGAGCCGCTCGGCAGGTCGAGCATCAATTGCAGGTTGACATCGATGAAACGGGCGACGTTGTCGGCGCGCTCCATGTATCGGCTCAACCAGTAGATCGAATTCGCGACTCGGCTTAGCATTGGTCTGATTGACGATTCCGCCGCTCCAGGCACCTGCTGAGGCGCGCGGCGTTTAAGCCTGTAATACCCACGTGTCTTTGCTCCCTCCGCCCTGCGACGAGTTGACCACCAGGGAGCCCGGTTTGAGTGCGACGCGGGTCAACCCGCCGGGGAGCACGTAGATGTCGCTGCCGTAGAGCACATAGGGACGCAAATCGACATGGCGGCCGACGACGCGGCCATCGGCGATGACCGGCACCCGCGATAGACCCAAGGTCGGCTGGGCAATGTAGTTGCGCGGATTCTCTCGAATCCGCCGGGCAAACTCAGCGCATTCACCGGAGCTCGAGTGCGGCCCCACGAGCATGCCGTAACCGCCCGATTCGTTGACCGCTTTGACAACTAATCGGTTCAGGTTGGCGAGCACGTAAGAAAGTTCCTCGGGTTCGGCGCAAATATGGGTCGGCACGTTTGGGATTAGGATTTTTTCGCCGAGATAATATTCGATGATCTTCGGCACGTAGGCATAGATCGACTTGTCGTCGGCAATGCCCGTCCCCGGCGCGTTCGCCAGCGCCACCCGCCCTTTCTTATAAATCTCCATGAGGCCCGCCACTCCCAGTAACGAATCCGACCGGAAAGCTTGCGGATCGAGAAAATCATCGTCGATGCGCCGGTACAGCACGTCGACGGGCTCGAAACCTTTGGTGGTGCGCATCATGATCCGGTTGTTGACCGCCACCAGATCGCGGCCCTCGACCAATTCGACGCCCATTTGTTGCGCCAAAAAAGAATGTTCGTAGTAGGCCGAATTGTAAATCCCCGGAGTCAACACAGCGACTTTGGGCGAGTCGATGGCCGCGGGGAAAAGCGACTGGAGGGTCGATAGCAGACGGCTGGGATATTCATCCACCGGCCGCACGCGCGAAGCCTCGAAGACCTGGGGAAAGGTCCGCTTCATGATCCGGCGGTTTTCCAAAACATAAGATACGCCGGAGGGACAGCGCAAATTATCTTCCAGGACGTAAATCTGGCCGTCGCGGTCGCGCACCAGATCGGTGCCGGTGATATGGCACCAGACCTTCTGCGGCGGGTTTAGTCCGATGCATTCTTTCCTGAAAGACCGCGCCGATTGGATGAGATATTCCGGCACGACTTTGTCTTTGACGATTTTTTGCTGATGATAAATATCGTCGATGAATAAATTGAGAGCGTAAACCCGCTGCTTCAATCCCTTTTCGATCCAATCCCACTCGGCGGCTTCGACGATCCGCGGTATGACATCGAAGGGAAATATTTTTTCGGTGGCCGCGCTGTCGCTATAAACGTTGAAGGTAATGCCGTTTTGCAGGAGCAGGCTTTCGGCGGCCGCTTGGCGGGCGAATAGCTCACCGTCCGGCAGCGATTCGATGCGCTCCTTCAACAGTCGCGCGCCAGCGCGAGGGGCGCTGCCGGAGACGAACATCTCGTCATAGAAATCAGTGGTTTCGTAAAGTTCAAATTTCATGGTGCCGGTGCCAGTGAAATCGCAAAGCCGCCCTCGCCAGGACAAAATAACACGACCGCAGCACCCCTTGTCTACCGCAACGAATATGCCATATCAGGGCGCGAACTTTGCGCCGGTTAATTGCCTGGCTTTGCGGCGATCGACCAATTTTTGGGCAATGCGCTGCCTGAGCTTTGATCAACGATTGCCGTGGCCAATTTCCCATGGTGGATACTCAAGAACAAAAATCAACCGTCACCCCCGTCCATCAACATTTGCCGTTTTTTGAGCCATCGCTGCATATTAATTGAGCCATAAATGTCCTGCTCGCTGGGATTGCCGTGCGGATCGCCCATAGGGTGAAACTAATGGCGCCGCTAGGTGCTGGTATGCTTTGTGCACCAGGTTTTTCCGCTAGCTCTCGCACTAGTTAAATCAGCACCGTCAAAAAGAGCTGGCTTTATTACCCCAATGGCTCAATCCGCGATCCGTCGACGGCCGCGCAACGCACCGGGGGAAGCAATGTTTACAAAAGAAATCCTACCAAACTATGTCGCCTATTTTTCCATGGAAGTGGGCCTTGACTCGTCGATGCCGACCTACAGTGGCGGCTTGGGCGTTCTTGCCGGCGATACGCTACGCGCGGCCGCCGATCTCGGTCTGCCGATGATCGGCGTCACACTGCTGCATCGCAAAGGCTATTTCCGCCAATCTCTCGACGCCGGCGGCAATCAAACCGAGAGTCCTGCCGGCTGGAACTACGAAGAAGTTTTGGAACCGATGGTGCCGCGCGCCTTCGTGCCGATCGCCGGGCGGGCCGTCATGGTTCGCGCCTGGCGCTACATCGTGCGCGGCGTCTTCGGCCATACCGTGCCGGTCTATTTCCTCGACACCGACTTAAAGGAAAATACCCCCTGGGAACAAAGCTTGACCGAGTCTCTGTACGACGGCGACGGACGCCATCGGCTTTGCCAGGAAGTGGTCTTGGGCATGGGCGGGGTGGCGATGCTTCAGGCGCTTGGCTACAAGAATGTCAGCACCCACCATATGAACGAGGGCCATGCGGCGTTTCTGACTTTGGCGCTTTTGGAGCGCGAGGCGGCGCGCGGCGATTTGGCTGCGGTGGCGGAAACCGATTGCGAAGCGGTTCGGCAACGCAGCGTCTTTACCACTCACACGCCGGTGCCGGCCGGCCATGACCAGTTCCCCGTCGCGCTGGTCAGCGAGGTTTTGGGAGCCACGCGTTTGGCGGCTCTAGAGAAGCTCCAGTGCATTCAAGGCGGCATGCTCAATATGACCTACCTGGCGCTCCATCTGTCGCGTTATATCAACGGCGTGGCCATGCGCCATGGGGAAATTTCCCGCGACCTGTTTCCCGATCACGCCATCGATTCGATTACCAACGGCGTCCATGCCCTGACCTGGACTGCCGCGCCGTTTCGCAATTTGTACGACCGCTTCATTCCCGAGTGGCGCCGCGACAGTTTCTATTTGCGTTACGCGATCAAAATCCCCCTCGCCGACGTCCAACGCGCACATGCCCACGCCAAACGCGAAATGCTGGCGCAGATCGCGCTGCGGACCAAAGCGCATCTCTCGGAAAATGTCTTGACCATTTGCTTCGCTCGACGCGCTGCCGGCTATAAACGCGCCGATTTGCTATTTACCGACCTGGAACGGCTGGAGGCAATCACCGAGCGCTCCGGACCCTTTCAGATTATTTTCAGCGGCAAGGCTCACCCTCACGATGAAACGGGCAAAGCCATGATCCGGCGCATTTTCGAATTTTCGAAAAAACTGAAAGACTCGCTTCGCGTCGTTTATTTGGAAAATTATGACATGGACCTGGCTCGATCACTGTGCGCCGGGGTCGATCTCTGGTTGAATACGCCGGAAAGACCGCTGGAAGCCTCCGGCACCAGCGGCATGAAGGCCGCCCTCAACGGCGTGCCGAGCCTCAGCGTATTGGATGGTTGGTGGGTCGAAGGCCACGTCGAAGGCGTGACCGGTTGGGCGATCGGTGACGATGGCGTGGCGGATCTCGCCAGCGAGGCCGACTCACTCTATGACAAGTTAGAATCCGCGATCTTGCCGCTCTACTACCGACAGCCCGACGCCTATGCGGCAATCAGGCGCTCGGCGATCTCGCTCAACGGTTCATACTTTCACACCCAGCGCATGGTCCTGCAATACGTGCGCAATGCCTACCTCGGCGTTGAACCTTGACGGATCGATCGCCACGGACGGTAATGCGGCTATTTCATTGCAGCCGGCTCAGGGAATTTCTCAACCGATAGGAAAGCCCGTGATGGATCCGACAACGAGGGGTCGTTGAATCACCGTAACGACCGGTCCTTGCTTGATCCCGGCAGGGCGATCTTCTAGATTGAGTCTCCATTCAATCGACCCATTAAAAAATCCATGTCGATTCACGTTGCGCTTCATCACGTCACCCACTACCGCTACGACCGGCCGATCACGCTGGGTCCGCAGGTGCTGCGCCTGCGTCCGGCACCGCACTGCCGCACGCGCATCTTAAGTTTTTCACTGAACATCCTGCCTAAAGAGCATTTCATTAATTGGCAGCAGGACCCGCAGGCGAACTATGCGGCACGCCTGGTGTTTAACCAGACGACCAGCGAATTCCGCATCGAAGTCGACGTGGTCGCTGAGATGGCGGTGATCAATCCCTTCGATTTTTTTCTTGAGCCCTACGCCGAGAATTATCCGTTCGAGTACGCCAAGTCGCAACAAAACGAGCTCGGGCCCTACGTCAAGCGGGAACCGCTGACGCCGCTCTTCGAGAGTTATCTGGGGTCGATTGGACGCGAGCCGAAGCGCTGTGTCGATTTTCTGGTTGGTTTGAATGCGCAATTGGCGCGCGACGTTCGATATTTAATTCGCCTTGAACCGGGCGTGCAAACACCCGAAGAGACCCTCGTCAAAGGTTCGGGCTCTTGCCGGGATTCTGCTTGGCTGCTGGTTCAACTGTTGCGCCATTTAGGACTGGCGGCGCGCTTTGTCTCGGGCTACTTGATTCAGCTCACCGCCGATGTGAAGTCTCTCGACGGCCCTTCCGGTCCGGAAAAGGATTTTACCGATCTGCACGCCTGGGCCGAAGTATATCTGCCGGGCGCGGGGTGGATCGGGCTTGACCCGACCTCTGGGTTGTTCGCCGGAGAAGGACATCTGCCGCTCGCCTGCACGCCCGAGCCGGGATCGGCTTCGCCGGTGACCGGCGTGATCGATGAATGCAAAGTAGAATTTTCCCATGAAATGTCCGTCACCAGGATCTGGGAAGCGCCGCGCGTCACCAAGCCCTACACCGAGGAACAGTGGCAGGCGATCGACCGGCTCGGTCATGCTGTCGATGCCGACCTGAAGGCAAACGATGTCAGACTCACCATGGGCGGCGAACCGACTTTCGTCTCGATGGACGATCCAGAGGCCGAAGAGTGGAGCACCGCGGCCCTTGGCCCGAACAAACGACGGCTCGCAACCGAGGTCTATCAGCGCCTGCGGGCTCACTACGGCGCCCAAGGCCTGGTTCATTTTGGCCAGGGCAAGTGGTATCCCGGCGAGCAATTGCCGCGCTGGTCGCTCAATTGCTATTGGCGCGCCGACGGCGAGCCCATCTGGCGCAATGATGGGTTAATCGCCGATGAGACCCAAACCGGCAATGCAAATACCGAGCTCGCGAGTAAGTTTCTCCGGGACGTAGCGCAGCGACTGGGCTTGGACGAGCAAAATATTTTCCCGGCATACGAAGACCTGTTTTACTATCTCTGGCGCGAGCGCCGTTTGCCTAGCAACGTCGATCCATTCGATTCACGGCTTGAAGATCCGCTCGAACGTGAGCGACTCATGGCCATTTTCAGTCAAGGCCTAAAACAGGTTGTCGGTTTTGCCCTGCCTGTGGCGCGCGATCCGCGCACGGAACATTGGCGCAGCGGACAGTGGTTTTTGCGCGGCGAGCGTTGCTATCTCGTCCCCGGTGATTCAGCAATGGGTTATCGGCTACCGTTAGACTCGTTGCCCTGGACCAGCGCCAATGACTACCCCTATGTTCATCCGCCGGATCCCACCCGGCCGCTGCCGCCGCTTGCCACTCACGGCCAAATTCGCTTTCCAGTTGACCCAGGTAAGCCCGTGGAAAGCACAGCATCGAGGCTCGACCGCGAGCGCGCTCCCGGCAAACACGAAAGCGCGGCATGGATCTCGCGCACCGCAATCTGCGCCGAAGCGAGAAACGGCGTGCTTTACATCTTCATGCCGCCCACCGCCGCCGTGGAAGATTATCTCGAACTCGTCGCCGCCGTGGAAGCGACCGCCACCGCGCTCAATCAGCCGATCATGTTCGAAGGCTACGAGCCGCCGCGCGATCCGCGCCTGCCGCACTTTCGCATCACTCCGGACCCGGGCGTGATCGAGGTCAATATTCATCCGTCGTCGAGTTGGGCCGAGTCGAGCGAACAGACGGTTTTTCTCTACGAAGCGGCGCGCCAGTCGCGTCTCTCGACGGAAAAATTCATGATCGACGGGCGCCACACCGGCACCGGAGGCGGCAATCATTTCGCCCTGGGCGGCGCCACGCCGGCGGATTCGCCGTGGCTCAGGCGGCCGGATCTGTTGCGCAGTTTTTTAAGCTACTGGCATAATCATCCGTCGTTATCTTATCTTTTCAGCGGGCTTTTCATCGGCCCGACCTCGCAAGCGCCGCGCATCGACGAAGCGCGCAACGATTCGCTGCGGGAACTCGAAGTGGCGTTCCGCGAATTAGAACGGCGCCTGGAGTCGCACCGTGACGATTGCCCGCCCTGGCTGATCGACCGGCTGCTGCGCCATCTGCTCATCGACGTCACCGGCAACACCCATCGCGCCGAGTTTTGCATCGACAAACTCTATTCGCCCGACAGCGCCACGGGGCGCTTGGGATTGCTCGAGATGCGCGCCTTTGAGATGCCGCCGCACGCGCGCATGAGCTTGACCCAACAATTGTTGATCCGCGCGTTAGTCGCGCGCTTTTGGAAAGTCCCGTATGCACCGCCGCGCCTGGCACGTTGGGGCACGCAGCTGCATGACCGTTTTCTGCTGCCGCATTTCATTTGGCTCGATTTTGCCGACGTGATCAGCGAATTGCATCAATTCGGCTATGCCTTCGATGCCGGCTGGTTTGCGCCGCACTTCGAATTTCGCTTTCCCAAGTACGGCGACTTTGCCGTTCGTGGTATCGAGCTGGAATTGCGCGCCGCCCTCGAGCCTTGGCATGTCTTGGGCGAGGAGGGCGCCCCCGGCGGCACCGCGCGCTACGTCGATTCGTCGCTGGAAAGAGTCCAAGTCAAAGTAACCGGGCTGCCGCCCGATCGCTATGCGATCACCTGCAATCAAGCGCCGCTACCGCTGCAAGCGACCGGGACCGCCGGCGAGTACGTCGCCGGAGTGCGCTATCGCGCCTGGCAACCGCCTTCGGCGTTGCACCCAACCATCGCCGTGCACACACCGCTGACATTCGATATCGTCGACCGCTGGATGAAACGGAGCCTCGGTGGCTGTCAGTACCATGTCATGCATCCCGGCGGTCGCAACTACGAGGTCTTTCCCGTCAACGCCTTCGGCGCCGAGAGCCGCCGTCTCGAGCGTTTTTTTCGCATCGGCCACTCACCGGGGATCATGGAAATCGGCGACGCCGGCATTGATCCGGAGTTTCCCTTCACCCTTGATTTGCGTAAAATTTAATCCGGCGAAAGTGGTGAAAGAGTCCAATTGCCCGTAGCCCTTGTGCTGGACGTTACGCGCTGAATCTACTCTTTCTTTTTCTCGACTGTGAACGCTTTGTCAAATTCTTCATCATTGTCGTAAGTCCTGTCGCCACCGTGTTCGGTTATTTCGCAGCGGATGTAACTACCGTCTTTCAATTTTTTGTATGAGTCGTAACAGCCGGGGATATCGATGGTTTCAATAACTAAACCGCTGGTGGTACACATTTCAAAGAAAGCATCTGCATCAAAGCCGTCTTCAGTGTGAACTCTTTCAGCCCATTTATTAGCTAGCGTTTCCATGCATAGAGTCTAATCAAGAAACACCTTTAATCAAGGTAATTCAAAAACAAGCCGACCGATAACGATAAGACAACGTGCCGATTTCACCGGCAACATCAAACCGCCCAATCATTTTTCACGATCCATCCTGGCAAATCGCCCAGCGTGTACCTAACTCGGAACCCGGCCAGCTCGAAAAGATTGTGGATGAACTCGCTGCGCTCAGGATTTTCTTCCCATTCCTTGCGCGTTGGATATCGGTCCAATAATTTTTCACACCAAATGTCTCTCGATCCTCGCGCCTCTGCAAATAGCTTGGCCAACTCGGTTTCGATGGCATGCGCTTCGTTTGGGTAAGTATCTTTAAAACTTTTCCCCTTAACCGACCACCTTTTCTTCCAGAACGTTTCCACGGTGGGCTGTAATACATTAGAAGGAAATCCTACGCAAGAGACGTTGATCCCGGCGTTTAATTTGACAGTCTGTGCGCTCTTTGGCTGCTAGATCCATCACGAGCAGCACAGTAAGAATAAATTTATATCCTCACGGGAAAACCACACGCTTTGAAGAATTCATGAATAAACCGCTACGCTCAGGACCCTCTTCCCATTCCTGATGTTTCGATAACGGCTGAATAACTTTTACACACCTAGGATCGGTATCGTGGTTGGCAATAGCGTCGTCAACTAACGCGGCAAACTCGACTTCGAGTGCTTGCGCTGCTTCGGGATTTGTCTTTTAAAATTGATCCTGCTGTTTTACCACATTGAATTTCGACGGTACGACCGCCTGGGCGGGCAAGAGGCATTCTAAAAAACCAGTTACAGTAAAAGATCGCGGCCAATTTCTTTGATGATGTTCTCGTAGTTCATGGTAAAATCCTTGTGTTCACCAAACCGGCTTGTTACGGTAAATTCCTCAATGTTTTCAACTATCCCGTTGCCAATCTCTGAGCCCAGAGAGAAGCTCGGTGCAGCCCTTTGCCGGACCAGACAGCGCCATTTCTGCATCATGACCAGGGCAAACCCTTTATGAACTACCCACTCAACTCCGATCGTTACGACGAAGTTTTCGCGGCCCAAGGTCGGCCACGCGCGCATTGGACGCGGTTGGCCCAAGCGGCCACGCGGGCCGGCCGCACGGCACTGTCGCACCGTGCCGGTACGATTCGCCGCGCCGTCGAGCAGGATGGCGTCACCTACAATGTCTACGGCGATCCCAAGGGAACCGACCGGCCCTGGGAAGTGGACCTGTTGCCGTTCGTGATCTCGGCGGAGGAATGGCAGTTTCTCGCCAAAGGCTTAGCCCAACGCGCACGCCTGCTGAATCTCGTGCTCGCCGACTTGTACGGCGCTAACCGGCTGCTCGCCGAAGGGCTGATCCCGCCGGCGATTATTCACGGTCACCACAACTACCTTTGGCCCTGCCGCAGCATCGAGCCGCCGGGCGGCACTTTCCTGCACCTTTACGCCTGCGATCTCGCGCGCTCGCCCGATGGCCGATGGTGGGTGATGGGCGATCGCACCCAAGGCCCTTCGGGGGCGGGTTACGCGGTGCAAAACCGGCTCATCGTCACGCCTTTGTATGAAAACATATTCCGCTCCCTCGGCGTGCAAAGGCTGGCTAATTTTTTTCGCACCTTGCAGCAACAACTCGCCGCCCTCGCGCCCACCGATGGCGAAGAGCCGCTGGTCGCACTATTGACGGCGGGGCCGTACAACGAAACCTATTTCGAGCATGTTTTTTTGGCTCGCTATCTCGGTATCCCGCTGGTCGAAGGATCGGATCTGACGGTGCGCAATAACCGTGTTTATCTGAAAACATTGCAAGGATTGAAGCGCGTCCACGGACTCTTGCGCCGTCTCGACGATGAGTACTGCGATCCGGCCAGTTTGCGCGCCGACTCGGCGCTAGGCGTCGCCGGCCTGATCTCGGCAGCGCGCGCTGGCAACGTGCTGATCGCCAATGCGCTCGGCTCCGGCGTTATCGAATCGCCGGCGCTGCTCGGCTTTTTGCCGGCCATTTGCGAGAGCCTGCTGGGCGAGCGGCTGGCCTTGCCGTCGGTGGCGACCTGGTGGTGCGGCGAAGCGCTGGCGCTCGAGCACGCAATCGATCACCTCCCGGAGCTGGTCATCAAACCGGTCTTCCCTTCGATGAAACTCGAACCGACTTTCGGACATAACCTCGATAGCGCCAAGCGCGCCGCCATGGTGGAGCGGCTGCGCGCCACGCCCCACGCCTTCGTCGCGCAGGAATGGGTGCGGCTCTCCCAGGCGCCGGCCTGGTCGAACGAGAGCCAGCAGTTCGAACCAAGGGTTGTCGGCTTGCGGCTTTATGCCACCGCCAAAGGCGATGGCTATGAAGTCATGCCCGGCGGTCTCGCCCGCGTCGCTCCCGAATCGGCCGCCGAGGTCGTTACCATACAGCGCGGCGGCTCGAGCAAGGACGTCTGGGTGCTCGGCGACGGTGCCACGCCGTGGCAATCGCTGCTGGCGCCGCGGCTCGGCGCCCGCAACATCGTCCGCGGCGGCTTTTATTCGCCGTCACGAGCGGTGGAAAATCTGTTTTGGCTGGGGCGGTACACGGAGCGTGTGGAAAATGTCGGACGCTTGTTGCGCGCCGTCGGTCAACGGCTGGCCGAAAGTGATCCCGCCCATTTGGCGACGCTCAAGGTGCTTACTCGTTTATCGGACAAAGCGCGCTTGCGCGAAGCAAGAGAGAAGGCGAGTTCGATAGCGCCGACCGCAACAAAATCACCGGTCAGCTTGGGCCCCGAGTGGGTGATTGCCGCGACCGGCGATCCAAAGGTTGTCAACGGTGTCCCGGCCAACGCGGCGCGCCTGTTCTTCTGTGCGACCCAGCTGCGGGAACGCATGTCACTCGATCATTGGCGCACCGTACAGCGGCTCGCCCATGTGCACGAGCCTGTGCCGCAAAGTCTGGAAGCCTCGTTGGCGATTCTCGACCGGTTAATCCCCGCCTGCACGGCCCTGGCCGGTTACGCCCTTGACGATATGACCCGGGATGACGCCTGGCGCTTCCTGGTCATCGGCCGAGATCTCGAGCGCATGGCATTTTTAAGCTCGGCGGCGATGCAAGCGCTCGGACTGCCGGACGAAGACAGCGATGGCGTGCTTGGCGCATTGTTGGAAATCGGCAACGTCAGCATGACCTATCGAGCGCGCTACCAGCGCCACCCGGAACTTATTCCGGTGCTCGATCTGTTGGTGCTCGACGAATCGAACCCGCACTCGGTCTGTTTTCAGATGGCGGCGCTCTACAACCATCTGAAACAAATCTGGGCACGGCTGGGATTCCGGCCGATCAACGATCCGGCGTCGCTGCTGCTGGCGCTGAGAGAATTCGATCTGGTTGAGTTGGAGGATTTGCGCATGTCCCGGGATGAACCGCTCGCCGCGCTGCTGACGGCTTGCGAAAGCTGCGTTTACGGTCTTTCCGATGAGCTTACGCAACGCTTTTTTATTCACGCCGGCGAGCGCCCGCAGACGAGCGTGGCGGCATGAGTCAAAACGGCGCCCAACAGTTTAGGATCGAACACTCCACCGCCTACCGGTACTCGGAACCGGTGATGCTGTCGCACCAGCAACTGCATCTGACGCCGCGGCGCTTGGACTATCAAACCACCCAGGCGCACGAAGCCGTGATCAAACCGGCGCCGACACAGCAGCGCGATATAATCGATGCCTTCGGCAATCCGGTGACCGAGATCGCCATCGAAGCGGCGCACACCAGCTTGGATATCATCGCCCAATCCACCGTCACGGTCATTGAAAGGCGCTTGATCGAGCCGGAGAAAACACCCGCCTGGGAGACCGTTCGCGATAGCCTCGCGTATCGCGCCTCGTGGCATCCCGAACCGGCGATCCTCGAGGCCACACAGTTTCTCTTCGAATCCCCCTACGCGCGAGTGAAACGCACTCTCAGAGCCTATGCCGGCGATTGTTTTGAACCGGGCCGGCCGATCTTAGCGGCAGCGGCGAAGCTGATGGGCAAAATTCACGGCGAGTATAAATTCGATGCGGCGGCGACCAACGTCACGACGCCGGTGATGGAATTTTTCGAAAAGAAGCGTGGCGTCTGCCAGGACTTTACCCATTTGATGATTTCATGCTTGCGTTCGACCGGTCTCGCGGCGCGTTACGTTAGCGGCTACTTGCTGACCCGCGCGGCACCGGGCAAGCCGCGGCGCGTCGGCGCCGACGTTTCCCACGCATGGATAGCTTTATTCATCCCGGCCGTCGGCTGGGTCGACCTCGACCCGACCAATAATATTCTGCCGTCGTTGGAGCACATCACGCTCGGCTGGGGCCGCGACTTCGCCGATGTCACGCCGTTGCGCGGCGTGATCAACGGCGGCGGCGAACCAACGTTGGAAGTTAAGGTGACCGTCGAGCCCTTGTAGAAAGGCGGGCCATTTGTCGATCCGGGATCGTTCCGCTTCACATGTCCCGCCATGGTCGCAACGCTGATCCGCTTATGCGGTTAACGTCAGCAGCACATCCGCATACCACGCGCAGTTGAGATTCAAGCGCTCGTCCTCGTTAACATCGCGGTTGGCAACGTCCATGCGCGCCGCGTGGACGCCGAGCAACGTCCAGGTGAGATCGCCACGACCAGAACGCTCAGTGAGAACGCGGGCGACCACCGGCGCGCCGCTGGTGCCGCGATGCATCCTGGCGTCGGTCAGAAAATAGCCTTGCCCCTGAAAACGGATGCCGAACGCCGAGGCGATCCCCGCGTGGCGCGCCACCGGCAGGTGATGCAGATTGTCATGAAACCCCAATGGAAAGCCGACGATCAGCACGGCGGTGCCAACCTCGACCTGATCCAATTCAGCGACCAGATGGTTGGGTGTAAACGGCGAGAAAAGAACCGTCTGAGGCAAAGCCTGCCGGTGAATCTCCACAGCGACGACGTCGACAGTGCCGCCGGAATCGACACATTGGCGCCACAGCGCTTGATTGCCGTCATAAAGCGGAATCGACCATTGGATCACATCGGCAATGTTTTGCCGATCCACGTGCAGCTCGATGGTAAGCCGGTCCGGCCGGTGATTGCTGGCCTCATCTATCGCGACGTGCCGGCTGGTCACGAGAAATAATCGGCCATCGCGTTCGAAGAAAAAACCGGTGGCACCGGTGAGCAGGTTGTCACCCGACATCGTCGAGACCCGGGTTACCGCTAAGAGCAAAGATTCAATCAAGTTGCGCTCCCGAAAACTCAATAGGCAGAAGTGAATATTCCCATCAAGGGCCGGTAAAGCCTATTCCTTGTACACCGCGTCGATGAAGCGGCTTTTTTCCAATTCGTCAACCAGTGACATATCCACCAGCCAAGAGGGCGGGTTTCAAACCCGCCCCTACGACTCCCGATTCTTTTTTTGTGTCCTTTGCGTTTCTTTGCGGCCATTCTTCTATTCGGTCTCCGTGGTGGTGCGTAAAATTCACTGCAAGCGCGCGAAGAAGCCGCTATCTTCTAATTTTTTGCACATACTCATGTCAGCGATATCTTCGGGCTTGAGCTCCGCAGCTTTGGGGTTGATGCCGTGTTGGGCCATTAACTTTAATACCGAAGCGATGCCCGGCAGAGTTGGACAGGGCTTTCGCGGCATGACTTCAGCGATGGCACGATAGGCGCTTTCTAACCGATCGGGCCGGTCGAGGCGCAAATTGCGCCCAATGCTTTCTAGCACTGCCTTTTTATTCGCCGGATTTTGCACGAACGCCACACCCTCGACTACCGCTTTGGCAAGATTTTCCACGATCAGCGGATTGCTGCGCAGATATTTACGCGATGTCACCAGACCCGAAGCCTGGTACGGCACGTTAGATTTGCCAAGGTCGAAAAGCATAGGAAAGCCTTGCTGGAGCACGACCTGTTCGACCTCGGGGTTGAAGAACGCCGCATCGATAGCCCCGGCAAACAGCGAGCTCATGCGCTCGGGCGTACTGCCGGTATTCAACAACGTGATGCGGTCGCGCCGCGGCACCAATCCCAGTTGGTCCAGGCCTACGTAGGTGGCCATCGCCAGCGAGCCGGAGGGTGTGCCAATGCCTACTTTTTTGCCTTTCAAATCTTCGGCGCTCTTGATGCCCGGACGCACATTCAAAAAGTAGTTCAGTTTGTCCTCCATGCCGAGCAGCATCGTCATATCACCGCCCGCCGTAACCGCATTGATGACATGCGAGGCGCCGAGCAAGCCGAACTGAATGTCCCCCGCCACCATCGACTGCATCGCCCGTCCGGCAATGATAAAAATCAACTGCGGATCGAGATTGTACTTGCGAAAGATTCCTTGCTCCTTAGCGACCCACAGCGGCATCGCGTTGCCGCCGATGGCGCCATAAGCAAACAGAAACTTGACCGGACCTTCCGCCGCATGAAGCGACGTCGAAATCGCCCAGAAAAAATAACCGATCGCAAGCCATCGTAGCTTCATGCCACCTGCCTCCGAATCCGCAACGGATTGAACGACTTGAACTTTTTGAACGTCTTGAACGGCTTCGGGTTAGGCCTTCTTCCGGCGACCCTGGCCAAACAAAACTTTCTTGCCTTCCTCGGTCATCCCCGCCGAGCCGACGTTGATCGTCTTGGCGAGTTCGTAGGCGCGCACGACCGCGGGTCGGGTTTGAATCGTTTCAAACCAGCGCTTCAGGTTGGCGAAGTCGTTCAAGTCCTGTCCCTGGCGCTCGTGCAAGACGATCCATGGATAACACGCCATATCGGCGATGGAATAAGCGCCGGCGACGAACTCGCGGTCTTCAAGCCGCTCGTCGAGCACGCCGTAGAGGCGCTCGGTCTCTTTGGTGTAGCGCTCGATGGCATAGGCGATTTTCTCGGCGGAATAGCCGCGAAAATGATGATTCTGTCCGAGCATCGGCCCGAGCCCGCCCATTTGCCAAAACAACCATTGCATCACTTCGGCGCGCCCACGCAAGTCGCGCGGTAGAAACTTGCCGCATTTGTCGGCGAGATATTCGAGAATCGCCCCCGACTCGAAGATACTCAGCGGTCCGCCGCCGTCCGCCGGCTCACGATCGACGATCGCCGGAATCCGATTGTTCGGCGAGATCTTCAAAAACTCTGGCGCGAATTGCTCTCCCTTACCGATATTGATCGGCTTGATCGCATAAGGCAGCCCCGTCTCTTCCAAGAAAATGGTAATCTTGTGACCGTTCGGCGTCGTCCAGTAGTACAAATCGATCATTGAAACCTCCAATAAGCGTGTGGTTTGGCGCCCCGCCTACTTTCCATAGACCCGGTCGATGAATCCATCTTTTTCCAGTTCCCGCACGACGCTGTCGTCGATCAAATTGTCCACCGTCACCTTGCTCCCGGGCGCCTGCTTCAAGGCTTCGTCGAGCTGGATTTTCATTCCTTCACGGGACGTGTACGGGACCCGCTCGAGGATTTTTGCCGTGGACTCGTAGGAACTGTCTAAATACGCTTTGTTGGCGCCGCGCAGATACTTGGCAACGACCTTTTGCGCGCCCTCTTTATTGGTCTTGAAATAGTGCGATGCTTCGATCAGCGACATCATCACTCGGCGCACCACCGAACGGTTTTTCGCCAGGTAGCTTTTCGTCGTCACCGCGCAAATGAACGGCAACGGATAAGGTTTTTTGAGATCCGACAGATTTGCCAGAATACGATGCGGCAAGCCGCCCGGAATCAGATGCACGTTGCCGGGCGGCGAGGGAAATCCCGCGATCACGCCGCGGCTGAATCCGGCAGCGCGTTCCGCCGCTCCGCCAACTTGCAGGATCTTCACGTCGTCCATGGGCCGCAACCCTAAGCCTTTTAACAACTCCCGAGCAGCCACGTCAGAGACGCTGCCGAAGCGGCTGATGCCGATCGACTTACCTTTCAAATCTTCCGCGGTTTTGACGCTGTCGAGCACGACCAGCTCGTAAGCCAACACATTGATCGTGCAGCCGACGCTCACCGTGTCCGCGCCGCGCACGTTGGCATTGGCGACGCCGCTTCCGGCGGCATTGCCGACTTGAATGTCTTGGGCCATGATCGCTGAGACACCCACGGTGGTGCTGCCGATGTAAACCAACTCCACGTCGAGGCCATTCTTTTTGTACAGTCCGATCTCCTGCGGGATGGTCCAGATTTGATTGAGCGTATCGGTGGAACTGTAGGCAATCTTGATTTTGTCCTCGGATGGCGCCGCCAGTGGCCAGCCGCCAATGAAAAAGAATAAAACGGCGCTAAGCAAGCGGCGGTTGCGACTCTTGTCGTTCATAAGTCCTCCTTAAATAACAGCCACGCCGAACGGTGCAGCGGCGACATTCTTGCGCTCACCCATTTCTCACCCCTGCGCCCGCAGCGCCGCATAGACCTTTTCCGCCGTCACTGGCGTGTCGAATATCCGCACGCCGCACGCATCCTGCACCGCGTTAGCAATCGCCGCCGGCGGGGTAACGTTGGCGTGTTCGCCGATACCTTTGGCTTCATAGGGGCCGGGGCCGTTCTTGCCTTTTACTAGGACCGTGGTGAATTTTGGGATATCGAGAATATTGGGAATTTTGTACTCGCCCAAGTTGGTCGTTGTCACCTTGCCTTGGTCGTGGGTGAGCTCTTCCATCAGGCCGCTGCCGATCGCCATGATCGCCTCGCCGTCGATCTGTCCCTGATGGCCGAGCGGATTGATGATCGTGCCGACATCGTGGGCGCTGAAAAATTTGGTGAGCTTTATCCGGCCGGTTTCGCGATCGACCTCGACTTCAGCCACCTGAGCGATGAACGAAGTCGACGAACCCTTGCGCGGCACCTCGGTTTCCACACTGACGGTTACCGGCGCGTCCGTCGAATTCACCACCTCACTCAATGTCAACAACTTGCGTTTACTTCCTTTGCTGGAAAACTGGCCGGCGTCGTAAACCACCTGATCTTCCGCGCAGCTGAGCAGATTCGCCGCTTGCGCGTTGAGTTTTTTACGCAATTCTGCCGATGCCTGATAGGCCGCCGCGCTGTTAATATTGGTCGAACGGCTGCCGCCGAAACCGACATCGACGCTGTAGGAAACGTCCGCCGTGTTGCCGATGCGGCAGCGCACTTGATCGTACGGCACTTGCATCTCCGACGCGACTGTCTGGCAGAGTACCGTTTGCAACCCCGTCCCCTGATCGCCGGCGACGGTGAACACCGTCAAGCTGCCGTCAAGTTCAGCGGTTAGATTGACCCACACTTTGCCGGCGCCGGTGCCGCGCTCGTACATCGCCAAGCCGCGCCCGACGTTGGCACGCTTGGGCGACTTCCAGTCGGCGGCGTCAAGCGCAGCTTTCAAAGTTTCCTTAGCTTTTACACCGCTCCAAGATTTGCCCAGTGAATTCTCTTCACCTTCGCCGACCAGATTCATCATGCGAAATTTGGCCGGGTCCATTTTCAATTCCTTGGCGATCAGATCCATATGCGACTCGGAGGCAAACGCCGCTTGTATCGCCCCCGGCGCGCGCCAGAAACCGCAAGGCACGGTATTGGTGTAAACCTGCAACGCTTCCATATAGCTGTTATCGATCTTGTACGGCGTCGCCGAGCCGGCGCCGCCGATGCTTGCGCGTCCCGGTTTCATGCCGGCGTAGGCGCCGGTGCCATGGATCGCTTGCAGGTATCGCGCCGTCATTCGGCCGTCGCGCTTGACGCCAGTTTTCACTTTCACCACCGTGTAGTGATCTGGATTCATAGCCGTCAATTCTTCGCTGTGGGTGAGCACGATCTTCACCGGCCGCTTGGCCTGCTGGGCGAGAAAGTAACAGATCGGCAACTCGCCCGCGCCGCTCTTGCCGCCGAAGTCAGCGCCGACGTGGACCGCTTGAAGATGAATCTGTTTTGGCGCAATCCCCACCGCTTTGGCGAATTGGCCGCGCGAGCCGAACGGACCCTTGGTCGACGCCCAGGCGTTGACTGTCCCGTCGTCTTCGATTTTCACCAGAAACGCCTGCGGTTCCAGATAGCCTTGGTGATGGATCGGCATGCGAAAGGTATGCTCCAAAACCAGATCGGCTTCGGCGAAGCCTTTTTCGATATCACCCTTGCCAAAGGTTAATTTGTTAACCACGTTGCCGCCCGCCGGCGCCATGATCTCTGCCGGCGCACCATCGTAAGCAGGCGCGTTGTCGTGCAGCACCGGAGCGTCCGGCTTCATCGCCTCGAGCACATCGAACACCGCCGGCAACTCTTCATATTCGACGTCGATTAGATTTACCGCCTCCTCTGCGGCATCGGCGGTTTCCGCCGCCACCGCCGCGACTTTGTCGCCGATGTAGCGCACTTTGTCCCAGCACAAGACTGGAATGTCGCGAATGCTCTTGCCCTGATAGTGCTCCGGGTGATCTTTGCCGGTAACGATCGCCTTCACGCCCGGCTACTTTCCATGCCTTTGAAGTATCGATACTCTTGATGCGCGCGTGAGGATGAGGACTGCGCAGGATCTTTGCCCAGAGGGCATCGGCAAAATGTACATCCGCTCCATAAATCGCCGAGCCGCTAACTTTGTCCGCGCCCTCGACCCGCCCAACCGAAACGCCAATGATCGAACTCAGATTTGCCATGTTAGATTCTCCTCGCCATCACCGATCTTGTGCGGAATATAGCGTTAATCGCTCCCGGCGGGCAACAGAATCAGGCCCGCGCTGACACAAGCAAGAAATTTTGCATGGATTCAAGCGATTTGTGATTACATCAACCTGGCACCACCGCGATCATTTTCGCTTTGGGTTCAGTTTGCTATCTTGTTCCAAAGCGCCTAGCAACGATTGCGTAATATTTAACCGTGAATCCTGCCCACTCGCCGCACTGCCGCGCCTGTAAAGAGCGTATCCGCGAGTTATTGAGCGCCGGCTTCGGCGACTGCCGGATTAATCATCGGTTCCCTTGGTCGTCCTATCCGGAAGACTACCTAAACACGCCGATCGGAAATCACCTGGAGCAAATCCGCCGCGCCCTGGGCGAACTGCGCGGCCATCGCGACTTTATCAAGAGCGCGCAGATGCCGCCCTGCGACTACTTCGTTACCGACCCGCCATTTATTGTTGAGTATGACGAGGACCAGCACTTTTCGCGGGCCCGGCTGGTGACCTTGTCGCTCTATCCAAAGGATCGCGATTGGGGATTTTCACTGCCGCGCTGGCTGGATCTCTGCGCTAAGATCGACGCGGTGGACGATACCCCCATCGATCGCGACGAGCGCCGCGCCTGGTACGACACGTTGCGCGATCTGGTGCCGCTCGCTCACGGCTTCAATCCAACCGTGCGACTCTATGCCCGTGAATTTGACTGGTGTAAGCTCGACACCGGTGCATCCACAGTGCGCAATCATTTGAAAGAGTTGCTCGGTGACCGGCTGCGGGATGGCATGCCCTAGCGCCTAAGATAGACCAGATCGTCTGCGCGCTTGTTGAGCTGCCACGGAACCGTCGTTCCATTTGGAACGCGGTAAATTCGCTAACGAAATCCGGGGAATTCGTTTAATAATTCAAATCCGCCGCCGTCGGCGAAGACTTTCTTATCTTCATTCGTATTATGGGTTAACGGAGCATTGCATCGAGGACTTTGGCTCCTGGCACGGATGAATGTATGATCGAAACATTAAACAAGGCATTTCGCGTACGGGGTATTAACCCCGCACGCGACCAAAGGGGATGCTCGCCCCCTTTGGATTCCCCATTTGATGGTGCCCGCATCAAGTTGCGGGAAATGTTTAGATTTAACTCCACTTCCAAGGTTGCCCAAACGAGACTATGGCGGTTGCTTGGCCGGATAAAGAAGACAATGAACTGCTCGCGTTGGTTCAGGACGGCAGCCATCCGGCTTTTGCCGAGCTGGTGCAGCGCCACACCGAGCGATTTTATCGCCTGGCATTTCGTTATCTGCAAAACAAACAGGCAGCCGAAGATGTGGTCCAGGACGGGTTTCTAAAGTTATGGGAAGATCCGAAAAAATGGCAGGCCGACAAGAACTCGAAGTTTACCACCTGGTTTTATCGCGTCGTGGTGAATCTATGCCTCGATTGGCAGAAGCGAAAACGGCCGGTGGCGCTGAACGAAGAAATGCCCCTGATCGACGACCGCGAGAGCGCCGATCAAGCCATGTTGCGCCGCGAAGAACAGCAAATGTTGGAGCAGGCGATCGCCGCCCTGCCGGAGCGCCAGCGTACCGCCATCAATCTCTGGTTCGACGAGGGCTTGAGCAATCAGGATGCCGCCGACGCCATGGGCGTGAATTTGAAAGCTTTGCAGTCCCTGATCATGCGCGCCAAGACCACCTTGAAAGAACGTATGAAAAATTATCTGTGAGGATTTTATGAGCGAATATCAGGACGAAAAATTAGAATCGCTACTGCGCTCACGGCACGAGGAAACGATGGCACCGGATCTGGCCGGACGGATCATTCTGCGGGCCAAGAGCTTGCCGCAGCTGCAAAATATTTCGCTGTGGCAGGGCGTGCGCCAATTGTTCGCCGAATTTCATCTCCCGAAACCGGGCTATGTGCTCGCCAGCGCGCTGGTTTTGGGAATGGTGCTGGGCTTCAGCACGGCGCCCGGAAAACAGCCAGTTGAGCGACGCTGGTAACGTGACCGTGCAGAGTTTTATCGCTGGCGACGAGGAGTTGTTATGAGCCAGAAGACTAAACTGGCGTTTATCGTGTCGATCGTTTTGAACGTACTCCTGGTCGGCGTACTACTCGGGCAGTCGCCGCGCCGTTTCGACCCCGGCGCCATGCGCGAGCAGCGCATGGAGCAGGTAATCAAAGACCTGCCGGCAGAGTCACAGACCCGCTTGCGCGAGAGATTTAAGCAACTGCGCGCCACCGCCGAGCCGATGTTCCGTGAAATGCGCCAGGTTCAGGATGAATCGGCGCGGCTTCTGGCCGTCGAGCCCTTCGACGAAGCCGCCTTCGATGGGCAGCAAGCCAAGATCAACCAAATGCGCGCCGATATGACAAAGAAGCTATCCGAAGTGGTCAAGAACGCCGTCAAGGGCCTGACGCCTGAGGAACGGCAACGTTTCGCCGACCTGCTGCGTCGCCCGCCGCCACCGGCCTAAATTAAATTCCCCAGCAAAATCACCCATTTCCAAAAGCGCCGGTACCCCCGGCGTTTTTTTTTGCGTGGGCCGAAGACTTCCCTCGGCTAGGTCGTATCAACAGTTAACAAACCTCCTAGAGGACGGGAAAAACCCTATGAAATGGCTAAATAAGACAGTTCGCAACAAAATTACTCGCCGGAATTACCGTCGCCGGGCTCACCGCCGGCGGCTGGTATTGGTACACCAGCTCGGCGCAAAGCTCTCAAGGCGAAGTGGTTCAGCCGATCACGGTCCGCCGCGGTAACCTTGAAGAAGTCGTCACCTCGCAAGGCAAGCTCGAAGCCAAGCAGTACGTTGACGTCGGCACTCAGGTTTCCGGCCAGCTAAAGGCAATCCATGTCGATATCGGCGATACCGTAACTAAGGGACAATTGCTCGCCGAGATCGACCCGCGCGTTTACCAGGCCCAGGTCGAAGCAGGGGAAGCCAAGCTAAACAGTCTGCGCGCCCAGCTCAACCAACAGAAGGCCGAGGCGGTTTTGGCCGAACAGAATTTGAAACGCAACCAAAATCTGATCGCCGTCAACGCTGTTAGCCAGCAGGCTTTGCAGGAGACGGAATCCCAATTCGCAGTGGCCAAAGCTCAAGTGGACTCGATCGCCGCGCAGATGCAGGAAACCGAGTCTAATTTGAAAGCGAGCCGGGCCAATCTCAGTTATACAAAAATTTACGCGCCGATGGCCGGCACGGTAACGACATTGCCGACCAAAGAAGGGCAGACATTGAACGCCAATCAGACCGCGCCGACGGTTTTGCAGATTGCCAGTCTCGATGTCATGACCGTGCGCGCCCAGGTCGCGGAAGCCGATGTGAGCCGGATCAAAGCCAACATGCCGGTCTATTTTACCACCCTCGGCAACAGCGAGCGCCGCTGGCCGGGCACCGTGCGTCAGGTGCTGCCGACACCACAGATCGTCAACGACGTGGTGCTCTACGATGTCTTGATCGACGTCAAGAACGAAGGCCGACAGCTTATGACCAGCATGACCACCCAAGTATTCTTTATCTTCGGCAAGGCGGAAAACGCCTTGATCGTACCCGCGGAGATTCTCACGCGCCGAGCCGCGCAGCAAGACAACGACAAAGGCAAGGCCTATCGGATCGCGGTGATCACCGAGAAAGGCACGGAGCAGCGGGTCGTCCACGTCGGCTTGCAAAGCCGCACCCAGGCGGAAGTCGTCGACGGACTCAACGAAGGCGAACGGATCGCAGTGAATCGACCCGCCGGCGCAGCCAACCGGACGGCCGGTCAGGCAAATAATCCGCAACGCGGCGCCGGTAATCAGCCGCGCCTCAACCGAGGGCCACAGTTATGAGCGCGACTATCCTAGAACTGCATAACATCGAGAAACATTACACCAACGGCGATACCACCGTGCGCGCCCTCGACGGCGTCTCGCTGCGAATCCGCCGGGGCGAATTTGTCGCGATCATGGGCCAGTCCGGCTCAGGCAAGTCGACCTTGATGAATATTATCGGCTGTCTCGATCGCCCGAGCGCGGGCAGTTATCGGGTGCTCGGCCGCGAAGCGGCGAATCTTGACGCCGACGAGCTGGCGTCGCTGCGGCGCGAAACTTTCGGCTTCATTTTTCAACGCTATAATCTTCTCGCCACGGCGACGGCCCAGGAAAATGTCGCAATACCTTCGGTGTACGCCGGCCTGGCCAAACACAAACGCAAGACTCATGCGAACGAGCTGTTAAAGCGGCTGGGACTGAGCGAGCGCACCGATCACCGGCCGTCCGAGCTGTCGGGCGGTCAGCAGCAACGGGTGGCGATTGCCCGCGCCCTGGTGAATGATCCGCCGGTGATCCTCGCCGACGAGCCCACCGGCGCTTTGGACAGCAAGAGCGGCGACGAAGTCCTGGCACTGCTCAAACAACTCCACGCCGAAGGGCGCACGATTATTCTCATCACCCACGCCGAGACCGTCGCACAGCACGCCAGCCGCATCGTGCGCATTCAGGACGGACGGATTATCGAGGATAATGGCATCGTCGACGCGGAACCGGAAGAGAAGTCAGATGCGAACAATCGCAGTTTCGAGAGCGCCGTCGGCTTGATGTCGAGCATGCAGGAAGCGCTCGTCACTGCCTGGCGGTCGCTGCGCGTAAACATCTTTCGCACCGCGCTCACCCTGCTTGGCATCATCATCGGCGTCGCCGCTGTAGTCGCCATGCTCGCGGTGGGCGAAGGCAGCCGGCAGAAGGTGCTCGATCGCATCAGTTCCTTCGGCACTAATTTAATGCTGATCCGCCCCGGCGCCGCCGGCATCCGCAACTCCGGCGACATCGTTACCCTGGTGCCGGAAGACGCCGCCGCGATCAAAGCCTTGCCCAACGTCGAAAGCGCCCTCGCCGAGCGCAACAGCCGTGCCACGGTGCGTTTCGGCAATATCGATTATCAAACTTCAGTCCAGGGTACGAGCGAGGATTTTCCCGCAGCGCGCGAATGGCCTGTGGCCGAAGGACAGTTTTTCAACGCCGACGACATGAAGAAGTATGCTGCCGTCGTCGTGCTCGGCCGCACGGTGGCAAAAACGCTCTTTCCCGACGGCAGCAGCCCGGTCGGCAAGTACATTCTGATGAAGAGCGTGCCGTTTGTCGTGATCGGCGTGATGACCGAGAAAGGCGCATCACCCAACGGCAGCGACCAGGACGATGTCATCTTCATGCCGATCAACACCGGCTTGGTGCGGCTATTCGGCAAAAACTACTTGAGCAGCATTACCATCAAGGTCAAAGACGCCGCAGCCATCGAAGCCACCCAGCAGCAGGTCGAGGCGCTTCTCAAGGCGCGCCATAACGCGGAGGACTTCAGCGTCCGCAACATGGCTTCGTTTCTCCAAGCCGCGATGGAAACTCAGGACACCTTTACCCTGCTGCTCGGCACCGTGGCGGCGATCTCGCTGCTGGTGGGCGGCATCGGCGTCATGAATATCATGCTGGTCAGCGTGGTCGAACGCACCCGCGAAATCGGCATCCGCATGGCCACCGGCGCGCGCATGCGCGACATCATGTTGCAGTTCAACATCGAGGCCGCGGTGGTATGCGCCGCCGGCGGACTCATGGGCATCGCCGTGGGCGTGATCGCCGGCCTGGTGCTGCGCTACAGCGGCATGACCGTGGTATTTTCGGTCACGCCGGCGGCGCTCGCCTTTGCCTGCGCTTCCGCCACCGGTCTGGCCTTCGGTTACCTGCCGGCTCGCAAAGCGGCCCAACTCGATCCAGTCGTTGCTCTAGCTTCCGAGTGAGGTGATTTATGCGTAAACATTTTTTGCCCAGTACCCTTGCCCTTTCATTGGCTTTGTCGGCTTGCAGCCTGGCGCCAAACTATCAACCACCGCAGATGGCTGTGCCCGGCGGTTGGAGCGACGTCGCCGGCGTCGGCCATGCGCAGGTGCAGCCCAGCGCGCCATTCTGGCAAGAGCTCGGCAGCGCCGATCTCAACCATTTGATCGACAATGCGCTGGCGCAGAATCTTGATCTTGAAGCCGCGCTCCATCGGATCGAACAGGCGCGCGCCCAGGCCAAGAGCTCGGCCTCTCCGCTCTATCCGACGATTAGTGCCAGTAGCTCAGCCTCGCGCACCTTCGAAGATTCGCGCGGCAGCAATGCGGCGCGCGCCGGCGGCAGCGTCAGCTATGAGGTCGATCTGTGGGGCAAGAATCGGAACGCGGCCAAGTCCGCCGACTATCGGGTCAACGCCAGCGAGTTCGACCGCGAAGCGTTGCGCCTCGTCGTCACCTCGGACGCGACCAATTTTTATGCGGAGATTTTGAGCCTCAACGACCGTATTCGCATCGCCGAGTTCAACCTCAGAGACGCCGAAGAAGTTTTGCGTATCATCGAAGCGCGCTTCGGCCAGGGCAGCGTCTCGGGTCTGGAAGTTTCCCAGCAGCGCGTCGCCGTGAACAATCTCCGCACCTTGATGGCCTCGCTCGTCGAACAGCGCAGCACAACTGCCAATGCATTGGCGATTCTGCTCGGACTGGCGCCACAGAATTATGCCGCGCCGACTGCCGGGCTGGCGACCCTGTCGCTGCCGCCGGTCAACTTGACGCCGCCGGCAACTTTGTTGACCGCGCGCCCCGACATCGAGAGCGCCGAGGCTGGTTTGCTTGCGGCCAATGCCGATATCGGCGTTGCCCGCGCCGCCTTCTTCCCGTCGTTGACCTTGGGGTTGGACACCGCGATCTCTGCCGGCTTCGGCGGGCCGGCGGCGGCGGCAACATCAATTGCGTCGAGTTTGCTCGCGCCGATTTTTACCGGCGGGCGGCTCACCGGCAATCTAGAAAATGTCACCGCGCGGCAGAAAGAGCTTGCGGTGCAATATCGTCAGACCGTGCTGGTGGCCTTTCAAGAGGTCGAAGACGCCCTCGCCGCGCTTAAAAGCAACAACGACCGCGCCGTGCTATCGCGCGCCTCCGTCGCCGAATCCCAGACCGCCTACGATATTGCCAAAGCGCGCTTCGACGCCGGCGCCGTCGATTATCTCAACCTGCTCGAAGCCCAGCGCAGCCTCTACCAGGCGCAGGACAGCCAGATCACGATCAATCAGGGCCAGCTGCAATCCTTCGTCCAGTTGCGCAAAGCGCTGGGCACTTGAAAATGATCCTGTCTATGCAGCGACTCGGCACGCCGGTATGCGGCTGCCGAGCGCTGGGTTATTTCTCTTGCAAGTCGCGGCTTGATGATTATCTTGTGAGTTACGATGGCGGACCTTGATTATTATAAAGCGCTCGGCGTCGCGCAGGGTGCATCAAGCGATGAGGTGCGCAAGGCGTATCGCAAACTTGCGCGCAAGTATCATCCCGATCTCAATCCCGGCAACAAAGAGGCGGAAAGCAAATTTAAAACCCTCTCGGTTGCCTACGACGTCCTGAGCGACGAAAAAAAACGCAAGCTGTACGACGAATTCGGCGAGGCCGGACTGGCCGCGGGCTTCGATGCCGAGAAGGCGCGCACCTACGAACAATGGCGCCAGCAGTCGGCGCGCGCCGGCGGCGCCCAGGCGTTCGACACGGACGACCTGGGAGATCTTTTCGGTGGCCTCGGCGGCATGTTTCGGCGCGGCGCGCGGACGCAGACTGGACCACAGCGCGGCGGCGATATGGAATCGAGCATGCAGATCGACTTCCTCGACGCCGTGCGCGGTTTTCAAACCGAACTCACACTCGACCGGCCCGTGTCGTGCGACACTTGTCGCGGCTCGGGCACGAAAGCTGGAACCGTGCCGGCCAATTGTCCGCAGTGCGGCGGCAGCGGCAGCGTTGCCGTCGCCCAAGGGCCGCTACAGTTTCGCCAGGCCTGTCCCCGTTGTTCGGGCAGCGGAAAGTTGCCCGGTGACCCATGCACCGACTGCGACGGTAGCGGCCGGGTAATGCGCGCGGAAACGATTCGGGTCAACATTCCACCCGGCGCCGATCCCGGCAAACGCATTCGTTTGCGCGGCAAAGGCGCAGCGGGATTGCGCGGCGGGCCGGCTGGCGACCTGTTTATCACGCCGCGTATCCGGCCTCATCCGATACTCACTCGATCGGGTCGCGACCTGTCCATGGACTTGCCGATCACCGTCGGCGAAGCGCTGCGCAGCGCCAGCGTCGAAGTGCCGACGCCGAGCGGATCGATAAACGTGAAAATTCCCGCCGGCGCGCAGAGCGGTCAACAATTGCGCATCAAAGGCAAGGGAGTCGCGGCGCACGGGCAAACTCCCGCCGGCGATCTCTATCTGCGCCTGATGGTACGCGTACCGAAGGATGAGCTCGCTCAGGAAGTCATCGATCAGATTGACCAAGCCTACAGCGAAGGCGTAAGGACAGACCTGCGGCTGTAGCGGAGGAAGCCAAGATGGCGCGAAAATATCTGCGCATTACCGAGGTAACCAAACTCTGTGGTGTTGACGTCAAGTTCATTAAGCGTTTGGAGCAGGCCCAGGTCATCGATCCGATCATCCGGCGCAGTGAGAAATATTATCCGCTCGATCAGGTTGACCGGGTGCGCGTCGCCCACCTGCTGATCGAAGAAATGGGCGTCAATCTAGAAGGCGCCGAAGTCGCGCTAAACATGCGCGAGCAAATGATCGCCATGCAGCGCCAGTTCAATGAAATTCTCCAGCTGCTCGGCCGCGAGTTGCGAAAATAGCGGCGTCGATTGAGCGTCGGGAAACCAATCACTGCCCGCCGCCTTCTGAGTTGAAAAGCGCGTTTAGGTTGACTTCGCCGCACTCGCTTGAGTACTGTTCGAAAGGGTCACAGCTTCATGCCGACACGGGGTCATTCATGGTCCGCAGCAACCGACGACGGAAGGTAACCCGGTGAAAAAAGTCCTCGCGATGATTTTAGGCGGTGGGGTCGGCACCCGGCTCTATCCCCTGACCAAGCTGCGCGCCAAGCCGGCGGTGCCGCTGGGCGCCAAGTATCGCTTGATCGATATTCCGATCAGTAATTGTATCAACTCCGATATCCAGCGAATTTACGTTTTGACACAATTTAATTCCGCCTCGCTCAATCGGCATATTTCCCGCACCTATGCCGCTTTGGGAGGAGGTTTCTCCCAGGGATTTGTCGAAGTACTCGCGGCTCAGCAAACTCCCGAAAGCCCGAGTTGGTTCGAAGGAACGGCCGACGCCGTGCGCAAGTATGTTCGGCTCTTCGCGGAGTGGGATGTCGATCAGTATCTGATTTTGTCCGGCGATCACTTGTACCGGATGAATTATGCCGACTTCATCGAGCGGCACCGTGAGACCAAGGCCGACATCACCCTTTCGGTGGTGCCCGTGGATGAGAGCCGGGCCTCCGAATTCGGCTTGATGGCGATCGACGGCCATGGGCGGGTGCACGCGTTCAGCGAAAAGCCCAAAGGCGACGCTCTGAAAGCGATGGCCGTGAACACGACGGTGCTCGGCCTTTCGAAAGAAAAGGCAAAAGAGCTTCCCTATATCGCGTCAATGGGTATCTACGTTTTCGACAAGCAGGTACTGCTCGATCTGCTGGAAAAAAACCCGGGCCACACCGATTTCGGCAAGGAAATCATTCCAGCGGCGGCGGCGAATAACCGAGTTCAAGCTTACTTGTTTAAGGACTACTGGGAGGATATCGGTACCATCGAATCGTTCTACAACGCCAATTTGGCGCTCACCGAGCAACCGGTTCCTTCCTTCAGCTTTTACGACGAGAAAGCACCAATTTACACGCGCTCGCGCTATTTGCCACCAACCAAGCTGCTCGATTCCCATGTCGTCGAATCCATGGTCGGCGAAGGCTGCATCCTAAAGGAGTGTACCGTGAAGCGCTCGGTCATCGGCATTCGCTCACGCATAGAAACCGGTTGCGTGATCGACAATGCATTGCTAATGGGCGCCGATTTTTACGAGTCGCCGGCGGAACGGCAGCAAATCCTCGACAGCGGTAAAGTTCCGCTGGGCGTCGGCGCCAACACGACGATTCAACGGGCCATCGTCGACAAAAACGCCCGTATCGGCCGCAATGTGCAAATTATCAATCAAGATAGAATTCAGGAATCGACTCGGGAAGAGCTCGGATTTGTCATCCGCAATGGCATCGTCGTCATCATCAAGAATGCGACAATCGCCGATGGAACGGTAATCTAACAAGTATTTCGAATTCTCAAGCAACCGGTTATGCGGTCGCCCCGTCCGGGTGCGCCTTGTTCTTCCGCATCCCGCCTTCGATCATCTTGTACTCGAATAGCCGGCAGTCCAGGGCGCCATTGAATAACGGCGTGCGTTTGGAAGTGGCGAGCCGGATGAGCTTGGGCAGCTGCAAGTCGGCGCTGAGAAAGTAAGCGCGCCAGCCCGTGAACTGCTTTTTCAAGACATCGCCCAGCTTGGGATAGAGTTCCGCCAGCGCTTGCTGCTCGCCGAGACGAACGCCATAGGGCGGATTGCTGACGATGATCCCTACTTTGGCTGGCGCGGTGATTTCCAGGACACTCGCCCGCTTCAAACTAACAACCCGCTCGAGACCGGCAGCCGCAAGATTCGCCCGCGCCGCTCTCAGTACCGTGCCGTCGAGATCGCTGCCATGAATCGGCAGCGCCACGCATGGCTTGCGCCGCGCCCTGCGACGCTGGATCAGCTCGCTCCACGCCCGCGACTCGAAGTTTAGAAATTTTTCAAAGGCGAATTGGCGCCCCAATCCCGGCGCGATATCGAGCGCCATGCACGCCGCTTCGACTAGAATCGTCCCGCTGCCGCACATCGGATCGAGCAACGGCATACCCGGAGTCCAACCGGCGAGGCAAAGAATTCCGGCTGCGAGGTTTTCTCTCAACGGCGCTTCGCCGGTGGCGATGCGCTGCCCGCGCTTGAACAACGGCTCACCCGAGGTGTCGAGATATAGTGTAAACTCGCGATCGGTCAAATGGCCTTGGATCGGGATATCCGGATCGCGTGTATCCACGCTCGGACGCTGCTGCGAAACCTGGCGGAATTTGTCGCACACAGCGTCTTTGACCTTGAGAGTAACGAAATTGAGGCTAGTGAGCGGGCTCTTGGTCGCCGAGATATCGACGCGTATGGTCCTCGCAGCACTGAACCAATCGGTCCACGGTACCGAGTAAGCGACACGGTAGATATCGTTTTCATTGCGATAACCTGCGGTCGCGACTTGCCAGAGCACGCGGCTGGCGATGCGGCTTTCGAGATTGACCCGGTAGCAAACCGTGCGATCGCCGCTGAACTGCACGCCGCCGCCGACGGCATGAACTTTATCTGCGCCGAGTTGGCGCAATTCGTCGACCAGAATCATCTCCAGCCCGCGTGGACAGGTGGCGAAAAATTTCTCCATGAGCAATTACCGGCAAGCTAACAGCGCCAAAAAAAAGGGCAACCGTTTCGGTTGCCCTTTATGCAGTTATTTTACTTGCGAAACTCTACCAGCGATTACCCCGGCCACCACCGTCGCCGCCGCCGCGGCCGCCCCGACCACCGCCGCCGCCACCACGATTGCCGCCGCCACCGCCGCCGCCGAAGCCTTCACGCTTGGCCATCGGCTTGGCTTCGTTGACGGTCAAGGTGCGCCCATCGAGCTGGGTGCCATTCAGGCTTTCGATCGCTTTCTGTGCCTCGCTTCCCGAGCTCATCTCGACAAAGCCGAAGCCGCGCGATTGACCGGTGAATTTATCGGAAATCACGTTGGCTGAAGTGACCTCGCCATGCGCCGAAAAGATTTCCTGTAACCGATCCCCGGTTACTGAATAGGGCAACCCGCCCACGTACAATTTACTACCCATGTTCTCCTCCTATGAGAATGTTAATGTCTTTTACCCTGAGAAATGAACTGCTAATGGGGACCGAACATGGGAGCTTAACTGCATAGCTCTGGTCGGAATATCCTTTAGATTTATTGTCCGCAAGGAGAGACTGACAGGGGCCTTCAACCTTTGTTATCGTCCTCTACCAGAAGGCCGTTTACTGAAGAAGATAAATAAAGGTACGTCTTATGCGGGGCAATGTCAATGGTAACTTTTACGCGCCGGCCAATGATCTTGCGCCTGGCGCTCGACCCAAGTTAAGGTTGAAACCGTTGCACCAGTTAAACCATAATGCGCGCAATCGAGGGGTCGCGGGATAACGCCAAGGAGCACAATGAAAAAGCTAACCATACTAGCTTTGCTATATTATTTAGCCTTCGCAAGCGCCCTGGCATCGGCGCAAGATCGCGTGCGCATCGGTGTGCCGCTGTTCCCGACGGTATCCTATCCGGTGCTCATCGCTCATGAAAAAGGCTTTTTCGACAAAAATGGTCTGAAAGCCGAGATCATTCGGATCAACAGCGAGCCGACAACTTATCAGGCGCTGATCTCCGGCGACATCGACGCCACCTCCGGCGCGCCGACGGGCCTCGTACAGTCCAATCTGCAAGGCATACCGGTGACCTCGCTCGGCAGCTGGGACAATCTGGTTTCCTACACGGTCATGACCAAAGACAAAATCGACGACCTGTCGCAGCTGCGCGGCAAGAAAATCGGCATTAACCGGCTTGGCGGCAAGTCTTCGCTGGTCTTGCGCGTCATGCTCGAAGACGCCGGCCTCAACACGGCGAAAGATGTGACGCTATTGCAATTGGGCGGTTCGCAAGAACGCTTGGCGGCGCTGATGCGCGGCGGCATCGACGCCGCCCCGGTGGATTTCGCTTTTGAACCGAAGATGAAACAGCTGGGGTTTCACCTGGTGCCGAGCAAGAAGACCGCTTTTATGAACGGGCCGATCACGGTTACCGTGGCCAACCTGAAAGCCAACCGCGGCAAATGGCTGCGCTTCGTCAAAGCCAACATGGAAGCGACTTACTATATGACCGTCAATAAACCCGGCGCGATGGATGTCTTAAAAAAAATCATTCAGAGTGACGAACGCGAAACTCTCGAGCACGCCTACGAGCAGATGCGCGCCCGCGCCACCGTCGATCTAATCGCTCCCGACGCCGCCATCGAAAACCTGGTGAAGATGATGACCTATGTCGACAAACGCGCCGCCGGCATCGACCGCAGCAAGCTAACCGACTATTCCATCGTTCGCGAATTGATTCAGGGCAACACCGTACCGGTGAAAAGGTAGGACAGACGTGCGCGATCGATTATTGGAGCGGTGAGGTAGCAGTTTTGAATTCATTACTCCATCACTCCAATCCTCGGGCCAAGCACGGCGGCAAATCAAACTTGCCATTATCTTAACCCAGCACCGACCATCATGAACAACATCTCCTTCGTCGACACTACCCTGCGCGACGGCCAACAGAGTCTGTGGGCTCTTGGCATGAAGACGGACGCCATGCTCGGCGCCGCCGAGCAGATGGACCGGGCCGGCTTCGAGTCTTTGGAGTTCTTCAGCTCCAACATGATCAAAAAATACGTGCGAGAGCACAAAGAAAATCCCTGGGACTGGATTCGCCGGGGCACCAAGAAGTTTAGATTCACCAAGCTGCGCCTGCATGGCGGCATCCACGGCTCAGGCGCGTTCGAAAAACTCCCCAGCGCGATAATGAAACTGCTGGTGGAGAGGATCGTTTCCTACGGCATCACGCTAACGCGCACATCCACTTGTTGGAATGATTTTCACGGCTTCAACGAAGAGCTGCACGAACTGCGCCAGCTGGGCATGGAGACCATCGTCAACTTGATCTACTCGGTATCGCCGCGCCACACCGACGAGTACTACGCGCAAAAGGCCAAAGAAGCAGGCGAGATTCGCCCCTATCGGATCTGTTTCAAAGATGTCGGCGGCCTGCTTACGCCCGAGCGTGCCCGCACGCTGATACCGTTGATCATGAAGAACGCCGGCGAAACCCCGGTGGAATTTCACGCCCACTGCAACAATGGCCTGGCCCCGCTCTGTTACCTCGAAGCAGCCAAGCTCGGCATCAAAACGATGCATACGTCGATCCCGCCGCTGGCCAACGGTTCCTCGCAACCGTCGATCTTCAATATGGCAAAAAATCTGCGAGCCATCGGGTTTGCGCCGCAAATCAATGAAGAACCGTTAAAGCCGGTGACGGCGCATTTCACCGCCATCGCCGAGCGCGACGGTCTCGCGCTCGGCCAGCCCCTGGCCTACGATCAGTCGCAATACCTCCATCAAGTGCCCGGCGGTATGATTTCCAACCTGCGCCATCAGCTGCGCTTGGTCGGCATGGACGACAAACTGCCGGCGATTTTGGCAGAAGCGGCGCGCGTGCGCGCGGACTTTGGCTTTCCGATCATGGTCACGCCGCTGTCGCAATTCGTCGGCACCCAGGCAGCGATCAACGTCATCGTCGGCGAGCGCTACAAAGAAGTCACCGACCAGGTGATTCAGTACGCCCTCGGCGTCTGGGGCGCCGAAGCCATTGAGATCATGGATGCGAACGTGAGAGATCGCATCTTGAATCGCAGCCGCGCCAAAGAATGGACCGCCTGGGAACCGCCGCAACCCTCGCTCAAAGAAATCCGCAACAAATTCGGCGGCCCATCGCTCTCCGACGAAGACCTCCTCCTGCGCGTTTATGCCGGCAGCGATAATGTCACGGCCCTCATGACCGCCGGCGCGCCGATACCCAAGCTCGACGGCAAACGGCCGCTCCTGCAGCTGATCGAAGAATTAAGCAAGAAGAAAGACCGCAGCCACATCCACATCCGCCGCGACGGTGTCTCGCTTACTTTGGGTATGTCGGCCCTGACCGAAACGACCGAAACCTCGGCGTGAAATGCGCTGATCTAGCTCGCTGCGAAGAACTTAGCGGCGAAGCCGCAGCCGAAAAGAACAACGGCCGCAAAGAACGCAAGCGCGAAAAATAGAATCAGAGTTGCGGCCGCCGGTGTGAAACCCACCGTCTCGCTCCGGCGCATCGAGAAAATTTGCCCAAGCCGCGCAAACTTAACAGGGATAGCGGTATGAAGGGTTCGGATAATCGATTCTCCGAACTTTGTGCTGTTCGCGGCCTTCGTGACGAACCGCCTTTGACCTCTATGGAGCAACCATGAATTACACCGGACTGCGCGACTGGCTCACTAAAGTCGACGCCTTGGGCGAACTGACGACGCTCGAAAACATCGATTGGCATTTAGAGATGGGCGCCATCGTCGATGTGCTCTACCGCGAGCATCCGCCCCATGCACCGGCGCTGATCTTCGACAACATCAAGGATCATCTGCCCGGCTTTCGCACGCTGTTCGGCCATTTCGCCTCACCGAAGCGCATCGCGCTCACCCTCGGGGTCTCCGAGGAATTCGATCATGTATTGGAATTCACCCGCATGTATCACCAGCGCATGAAGCACACGGTGCCGCTGCACATGGAGCAAGTGAAAACCGGCCCGGTTCATGAAAACGTCCAAGAAGACAACCACGTCAATCTGTCGTTATTTCCGTCGCCGCTACTTCATGAAAAAGACGGCGGCCGCTACATTGGCACCGGCCATCTGGTGATCACCAAAGATCCCGATTCAGATTGGATCAATGTCGGCACCTACCGGATCATGTCCCAGGATAACACTACCTTAAGCATCTACATCGGTCCGGGAAAACACGCCTTCATCCATAAACAGAAATACTTCGAGAAGAACCAAGCGATGCCGGTGAACGTCGTCCTCGGCAGCGACCCCCTCGACTGGTTCGCCGCGGCCTGCCCGGTGCCCGCGGGCGTCAGCGAGTTCGACTATGCCGGCGGTTTACGCGGCGCGCCGACCAAAGTGATTCGCAGCGACATCACCGGCCTGCCCTATCCCGCCGACGCGGAAATTGTCTTGGAAGGCGAAATCCGCCCAGGTGAATTTAAGGACGAAGGTCCCTTTGGCGAGTGGCCCGGCTACTACGCCAGTCCGCGCAGCGCCGAGCCATTCATTCGTGTCAAACGGGTCCTGTATCGAAATAATCCGATTATCTCCTGCGCCAATCCGGCGCGCCCGCCGCACACCCTCACCCTCCTGCGCGCCATCACCCGTTCGGCCCATGTGTGGGAAGAAATGGAAAAAGCCGGCGTCCCCGATGTCAAAGGCGTCTGGTCCCACGAGCCCGGCCCGCGCCAGTTTACCGTCGTCTCCATCAAGCAGCGTTATCCCGGCCATGTGAAGCAAGCCGGCATGATCGCATCGCAATGCTTCTCCGGCGGCTATCAAAATCGCTTCACCGTCGTCGTCGACGATGACATCGACCCGACGCGCATCGACGACGTCGTCTGGGCGCTATCCACCCGTTGCGATCCGGCGGGAGACATCGACATCCAGCGGCGCTGCTGGTCCAGCGCGCTCGACCCGATGATCCATCCCGATTCCAAAGTATTTTTAAATTCCCGCGCCGTCATCGACGCCTGCCGCCCCTATGAATGGATGAATAAATTCCCCGCGGTGGCCGAAACCAGTCCGGCAGCTTCGTAAACAAGTGTTAGCAAAACTTGGGCGGAGCTTTTTCGGACTCAAATAAATACTTCCTGCGCGCGGTCACAAAATTCTCAGCTAACGACAAATCTTCGACTTTGGTATCGGGTAATTCTTACCTTTCCCTTGTAGGAATTTTACCTACTTCCAGCGACTGAAAAATTAGCAATCGCCGTAATCTCGCCTACTTCCGCTGGCCCAAGGTTTGCTCCCTTTAACCCACGGGAGGGAAAAACTATGAAATACGGTATTTTTGTATTTATTCTTGTTTTTGTCTTCAGAGCCGTTTCAACGTCGGCTTTTGATTTGAAAGATAATGAGCGGGACGAGAGCGATTTACATGATTTGCGCATCGAGATCGAAGTGATTCCGTCGCCAGTGGAGCATGACTTTGACAAATACATCCAAGAACTCGCTGCCGCGGCGCAAAGGGATGCGCGCCAAGAAGAACGGGCGCGAAAAGAAGAAGCAGCTAAGGATCATCAAATTAAAACGTTAAACCCGATCGTGCTTTTCCGCTGGTGACCGGATTTCCTTGCGGCAGAGTCACACCGCGTAGGAATATTTTTACTTTTTTCTATCATGGCGATCTATCAACTGGGCGATGACATACCAAATATTCCTGATTCAGCCTATTTCGCAGCTGAAGCCACTGTCATCGGCAAAGTTACTTTGGGCGAGAACGTGAGCGTCTGGCCCGGCGTCGTCATGCGTGGCGACAACGATTCGATTACGATCGGCAATGGCAGCAACGTCCAAGACAATGCCGTGCTCCACACTGATCCTGGATTTCCGCTCTTGGTCGGCGAGAACGTCACCATTGGTCACCAGGCTGTGCTGCACGGCTGCACCATCGGCGACGGCTCGCTGATCGGCATCCAAGCCGTCGTCATGAACGGCGCCATTGTCGGCAAAGATTGTTTGGTCGGCGCCGGCGCCTTAGTGCCGGAAGGCAAAACCTATGGCGAGCGCAAGCTCATTCTCGGCTCCCCCGCCAAAATTATCCGCGAACTCACCGACGAAGATATTGAAAAAATGCGCCGGGCGGCAGCGGGATACGTCCGGCGCAAGGAAACGTACAAATTGCAGTTAAAGAAAATCGGCTGATGCAGCGGCAACAAAGTACGCGCCCAGCTCACTTCAAGAATATCTTACCGAGCTCTCTCTTCTTCTCCTCGAACGCTTTCGCTTCCAGCACTTCCATCTGCACATATTGAATCTTGTCAGCGCCGGCTAGGGGCGGGTAGATGCCTTTGCGATTGGGGAACTCGCCGGCTTGGGCGAGGATCTTCATGTTGTCGTCGTCAAGATAGTAGTCGATGAATGCTTTGCCGGCGCTCGGGCGCGGCGCTTTATTACTGAGCACCGCGAAGTGGGCGTCGCCAAGCATTTTGTCGAGCCGCACGTAGTCGAGCGGCGCACCGCCCTTGGCCGCGGTGTAGGCATATTTGATGAAGGTCAGGGCGATGGGAAACTCGCCGTTGGCCATGCGCTCCGCCGCCGGCAGCATCGACTCGACCAGGGTCGGCTTGGTCGCCGCCAGATCGCGGATGAACTTGTCGGCGCGTTCCTTGGGCATGATCTTGTGCAAGCTCGACAACCATTGAATGGTCGTGACGTGCAGCGTCGGATCGGCCATCACCAGCATGCCTTTGTATTTCGCATTGACCAGATCGTCGAGCGACTTGGGCGCGTTCTCGGCTTTGATCGAGCCCTTGTGAAAGACCACGCCGACGATGCCATAGCGGCTCACCGGGCCGAGGCGCGGATCGATCTGCTCCTTGGGATATTTCTTTGCCGTCGGCGAGTCATACTTGGCGATCATCCCTTCGTTGGCCATGATCACCAGAGGATCGCTGTTGTTCATGACGATGTCGTAAAGCGGCGCGCCGGCGCGGTATTCGCTCATCGACCGGTTCATTACACTCATCGCCGAGGCACGCCAGTACTCGGCGTTGAGCCCGGTCTTCTTACGAAATCCAGCCAGCACTTCATCCACCACCTGGCTCTCCAGCGAGCCGTAGATCACCACCTTGCCGCCTTCCTTCTTCGCCGCTTCGATAAGTTTCGCCTCCTGGGCGATCGCTGGAACTGCGCTAAGAGCCAGTGTCAATGTTAAGCAAGCAGAAATGAATTTCATCTAATCCTCCATTCGACATCAGCGATTCCAACTATCACGGCGGCAATTCTCCGGTCAACATTGGACATTTGACGATTGCACACTTGAACCATCCCGCGTTGAATCAATCAAGCCAACTTGTTATAGCCGATAAAAGTCCCGACGAAAGGTGCTCCACCAATGCAAATCATCGACGCCGACGGCCATGTCAACGACCGGCCCTGTATGGACGAGATTTCCAAGTTCATGCCGGCGGGGAATCGTCAAGAAGTCTTTCCCGCCTTCGACCATATTCACTTTCATTATTTGGAAGGCGGCGACAAGCGCTCGCGCACCGGCACAGTCGGACCCGAGCAATGGGTGAGCTTTCTCGATGATGTCGGCATCGATTGGACCGTGGTCTATCCGACGGCGGGACTCGCGGTGGGAAGAATCATCGCCGAAGACTGGGCGATCGCCGCCTGCCGTGCTTACAACAATTGGCTTTATGAGAAATTTACCAGCGTCGACTCGCGCATCAAAGGCATGGCGCTGATCCCGATCCAGGACACTCAGGCAGCCTGCGAAGAATTGCACCGCGCTATAACCCAGCTCGGCATGGCCGGCGCCATGCTTCCGTCCAACGGGGAAGGCATCAAAGGCCACTTCGGCTCGAAGATCTACTGGCCGATTTATGCGGAGGCGGAAAAGCTTAATGCGCCCCTGGGCGTCCATGTTGGCGCGCTGCATCATTTGGGCATGGACAGCATCGGCGTCTACTATCCGGTGCACGCCCTCGGCCACCCATTTGGCATCATGGCACAGGCGGCGGCGATGCTGTCCTACGGCATCTTCGACCGTTTCCCCAAACTGCGCGTCGGTTTTCTCGAAGGCGGCGCCACCTGGGTACCGTTTTTCATGGATCGCCTCGACCGCTCCTACCCGCATCACTTGCAAGTCGATATCAGCGGCGAATTCCTGCCGAGCTCACAGCCCAACGTCTTGGCCAGCGAATACTTTCGCCGCCATGTGAAAGCGGGGCGCATCTTCGTCGGCTTCGACTGCGACGACCGCGGCTTAGGCTTTGCCGTCAAAGAGGCGGGCAACGAGGCCTTCCTGTTCGCCACCGATTTTCCCCACGAGAGCTTCGACGCCAAACACTGCCGCCATGAAATCGATGAACTGCTTGCACGCGATGACATCAACGAAGCCGACAAAGCGGCAATCCTCTCGACCAACGCTAAGCGTTTCTACGGCCGCGAGCGCTGAACCGGAGAATAACCAGTGCACCGAATACTATCCGTCTATGAACCCCAGGCCTACGCGATCATGCGAATTATCGTCAGCCTGCTTTTTCTCTGCCATGGCTTACAGAAAGCACTCGGCGCCTTCGGCGGAGTCAACGGCGCGCCTGCGCCGTTCTTTAGTCTGCTCGGCATTGCCGGTTGGCTCGAAGTCATCCTCGGTTTGATGATCGCCTTGGGCATATTCACCGCTGCCGCGGCTTTCGTCGCCAGCGGTCATATGGCGTTTGCCTACTTCATCGGCCATTTTCCTCAGGGTTACTGGCCGATCCTGAATCAGGGCGAACCGGCCGTCTTATTCTGTTTTATATTTCTTTATATCGCCACCCGCGGTCCCGGCATTTGGAGCGTCGACAGTGTCGGCACCGTAACCCATTGATCGTCGATCGAGATGCATAACTTAGAGGTTGTTTGATTTTACCTTTGTACTGGACGGAGACTTTGTGATTGAATCGCAGCGTTGGCGATTTTAGTGAAACGTCAGGATTAATCATGGCAGAAAGTTCTTCACCCGCAGCGGTAGCCCGCACCAAAGGCCCCATCGTCTGGCTCGAGATGGATCAGCAGGAACTTGACGACGCCTACGACCAGACGGTCTATGCGCCCAACCAACCTTTGCTGGCCAAGCGCCGCGCCGCCGCCAGCGAGTCGGCACTGCAACGTTTCCAGCCCGAGCGCGCCTCCTACGGCGCCAGCGAGTATGAACAGCTCGACATCTATAAAACTCGCAAGCCGAACGCGCCGGTGAATGTCTACGTTCACGGCGGCGCCTGGCGCAACGGCAAAGCCAAGGATTTCGCCTTTGCCGCCGAGATGTTCGTCAACGCCGGCGCCAACTTCGTCGTCCTCGACTTCATGCAGATCCAAGAGACCGGCGGCAACCTACTGCCAATGGCGCAGCAAGTCCGCAGCGCCGTTGCTTGGGTCTATAAAAATGCCGCCCGCTTCGGCGCCGACCCCAGCCGCGTCTACATCACCGGCCACTCCTCCGGCGCGCACTTGAGCGGCTGCGCGTTGGTCACCGACTGGCAGAAAGATTTCGGCCTGCCGCCGGACGTTCTCAAAGGCGGGCTGTTGATCAGCGGCATGTACGATCTAAAAGCGGTGCGGCTCTCGAAGCGCAGCGAGTATGTAAAATTCACCGACGAGGTCGAGCAAGCGCTCAGCTCGCAACGCCATCTCGACAAACTGCATGCGCCGATCACGGTCGCCTACGGCACCCAGGAGACGCCCGAGTTCCAGCGTCAGAGCCGCGACTTCGCCGCCGCGGTGCAGGCCGCCGCCAAGCCGGTCGAATTGATCGTCGGCGAAAGCTTGAACCACTTCGAGATGCAAGAAACCCTGGGCAATCCCTACGGCATCGGCGGCCGCGCCGCATTGAAAATGTTAAACTTGTCCATCTAGCCGTTCTGTCAGATTTACGATGAGTAATCGCGCCGACGAGATTCGCTAGAGCCGAGAGCGCGGGTTTCAAACCCGCCTCCGACTCCCAATTCTATTTAGCGCTTTTGCGTTCTTTGCGGCCATTGCTTCTATTCGGCTGCGGCTTTGCCGCGCTAGGTCCATCGTGGTGCAAAAGTGTTGGTGACCGTGACCGCAGACGTTTTTAACCGGAGGAACCATGAGTCGTATTCCCCACGCTAAACGCGATGAATTGTCGCCCGATCATCAAAAGATCTGGGATCACATCCACGCCGTCCGGACCGGCGGCGGCGGTCCCTATTCGATGCTGCTCCACTCACCGGAGCTCGCCGGCCATGTCGCCGCCACCGAAGATTATTTCCGCGTTGATTCGGCGCTGAGCGACGCCGACCGGGAGATCGTCATCCTCGCCGCCGCCCGCGAGCTCGGCGCGCACTACCCCTGGGTGCGCCATGAGGCGCGCGCCCGTCAAGTCGGCGTGCGCACGGAAGTGATCGACACCCTGCGCGCCAAAGGCTCCCGCGCCGGCTTCACGGCGCGCGAGCAACTTCTCACCGATATCCCGCTGAGCTTGGTGCGCGAACACGGACTAGCCGATGAACTATTCGCCCGCGCCGAACGGGAGCTCGATCGCCGCCAGCTCGTCGAAGTCATCGCTCTCGTCGGCCACTACAGTACCATCAGCTTCATCGCCAACTCTTTTCAAATACCCAAGCCCGAAGGCAGCCAGACATTTTGACGAGGTAAACATGAGTAAACTACCCAACGCCGCGCGTGAATCCATGACAGCGGAACAGCAGAAAATCTGGGATAAGATCCACGAAGGCCGCACCGGCGGAGGCGGGCCGTACTCCATGCTGATGCATTCGCCGGAAATGGCGCAGCATTTCGCCGCCACCGAAGACTACTTTCGCAACAACTCACTGCTGGCCGATGCCGACCGCGAGGTGATCATCCTCACCGCCGCGCGCGAAGTCGAAGCTCACTATGCCTGGACGCGCCACGAAATTCGCGCGGCCAAAGTTGGCATCTCAGCCGGCAACGATCGAAGCATTGCGTGCCCATGCCGACGCCGACAAATTCACCGGAAAAGAAAATCTGCTGGTGCAATTCACCCGCACGTTGATGCACCATCATGAGCTGCCCGACGAATTGTTCGAACGGATGGAGAAGGAATTCGGTAAAGCGAAATTTATCGAAGCCGTCGGCCTGCTCGGCCACTACATCACCATCGGCACGGTGATAAGAATGTTCGACGTGAGACCGCCGGCAGGCAGTAAAACCTTCTAAATTGCGCTTGACACATCTCGCGCATCGGCAATATGGCTCGCGTGAGAGAAAAAAGTGTAAGTAAAATTGTATTCAATCTCCGTGATGACAGGCGCGAATCGCGGCCGAGCGATCGCGGAATTCTATGGTGGAGCGATATGTCAATGCTAACATTGCAAATGCCGGCCCTTCCCGACCCGGTCCGAGTTATTCTCAAACCCGCGACAACCGCGTTGTTGCTCTTCGATGTGGTCGAGCCAATTTGCGCCAAACAACCAATTGGCACAGAAGTAATGGTGCCGGCCATTATCTCGCTGCTGGCGCGGGCAAGAAATGCCAGCGTGCTCGTCCTGTACTCGACTCGGGCTCCCAACGTTTCCAAATGGCTGCCTGAGGTTGCTCCCGCTCCGGGCGAACCGATGGTTGAGTCCATTGGTCAGGACAGATTCTACAACACGGACCTGGACAAGATGTTGAAGGCCAAGGGGATGAGACGGGGCGAAGGTAAGGTGGGGGAGATCGGTTAGGGTTACGCCAGCGGAATAATCTCTTGCGAACAACCCAAAGCTGTCATCCCGAACGAATGTGAGGGATTCAGATTCGCTCGGCTCGAAGAGGGATCTAGCAGATTTCTCGCTCCGCTCGAAATGACAACAAATCCGAGAGGCTATTAGTTGAAATCGTTTGCAATATCCGTCCGCGATCGCAGCTTGTCAACGATAAGTGTTCCGCCAATAGCCGCCTGCGGCGGCGGGTTATTTCGCCAGACGTCGCTCAATCGCAGCAGGTTCGAATCGAACGATCAGGGGGCCGTTGCTAGAATTCGTCTCAGAGACAGTCGAAAAAAACTATTGGTGGATAACGCTTACTCAGCTCAACGAAGAACCCTTCTTTATCCAACTCGTTTAACACAGCTGGCGTCGTAGAACTGTTCCGGCTTGGCGGTTTTTGCCTGGGGCATCTGCGGCGCCAGCATGTCGAGGATGAACTGAATCCCCTTGGGCGTGAAGGTCGGCTTTCTTGGAATGGTCTTCACATAATTTTGATAGGAACTCTCCAATACCTCGGCGTCGTTGGTGCGCATATATTTGGCAAAGACTTTCTGCGACTCCGGCTTGCGCGCGTAGATGAAATGGATCGACTCCAAGTAACCCTTCATGACGTTCTTGACGATATCGCGGCTATTCTTCAAATACGCCCGCGAAGTCGCCAAGCCGTTGCCCTGCACCTCTACGGCGAGATCGGCGATCTGCAGTAAATCGACAAAACCCATCTTGCGCGCGATCGGCGCCGTCGACAGATTGAAAAACGACGCGTCCACCGTCCCCGCGCTCATCGCCCCCAAGCGCTCGGCATCGGGACCGCCGGGCACCAGAATCAAATCCTTGTTTATTTCCAAATTCAGATGTTTAGCGAGGATTTGCGCTGCGTAATGGGTGATCGAGCCGAAGCCGCTGATGGCGAGTTTTTTGCCTTTCAATTGTTCCAAGCTGGAAATGCCGGGGCGAACGAATACCAGCTGATAAAATTTATTCTCCATGCTGGCGACCAGCACCAGATTGTAACCGGTCAGATTGGCTTGGATCACCGTACCGACGTTGACCATCGGCGGCTCGCCCGCGGCCAATGCCTGCGTCGCCACCTGCCCGCCGCGCAAAAACACCGGATCGACCTCGACGCCGTACTTGCGAAACAGACCCTGCTCTTTACCGACCCAAATATGGCTCTGGGTAAACGCCAGCGACGGATAGCCCATGGTGATGCGCTTCAACTCTTGCGCTTCAATACCAACGGCGATCAAAATTACAACGTAAAATAGCCCCGCTACTGCCAATTTAAACATCGCGTCTCCTCAGAGAATTATGAAAGCGAAACCAACCCGGGCTCGCGCTTGAACAACGACTCGCAGCCGTTCTCCGTGACAATCACCGGCCCGCCGCAAGTCAATGACATCTTGCCGTCGGCGGAAATCGCGGTGGGCTTCCAGACAAAGGCGTTGTTCTCGTCACATAGCCAAATCGCGGGCGCCGGCGCCTTGGGTTCGAAGCGTAAACAACGGCCCGTCGTCGCCGTAACCGCAGCCATGCATTTGCAGAATCGTTCGCATGCCGCTTTTTGAGCCGAAGCCATTGACAAGATCTTCGAACGCGCCGAAGGTCACTCCGGGCTTGATCATCTGCAAACCGGCTTCATAAACTTCCCTTTGCAGCGCGACCACCGGTTTGCAAGCCTCGGGAATCTTGCCAAGCAACACCGGCTGGCAGACTTGGGTCAACTGCGCGCCCACGATCGCGTTGATCTCGCTGGTAATAAATGCGCCGGCTTCGAGCCTGCGGCCGATGGGCGGATTGGTATAGCGCCGCGGTTTGGCCACATCGATGGAATCGATCGTCAGGGTCATCGGGAAGTATTCACTGCGCAGCGCCAGCATCCTGGCCAACACGTCGGAATAGAATACTCCGGCGTCGACACCAGGATGGGCGAGGCTAATCAGTTCGTCGAGTCCCGCCGCCGCCACCTCGGCGGAACGGCGGACAAATTGAATCTCCTCCGCGCTCTTCACATAGCGCACCAGACCGATCACATCCGTGGCGTCTTCGAAACGAGCGTTGGGCACTTTGCTCATGGCGGTTTCCAACGCGCTATGGTTGACCACGCCGTCGATAGAGCATCGCAGTGCGTCATCCGGCCGCCTTTCAAGCCGGCCACGCCGATGCGCGCCCGGGCAAAACCCAAGTCGCGCAGCGCTTCGCCCATCGGCTCCGCCCACTCGCGGCCGGTCTGCCAGGGATCCGGCACCCATTGGTTATTCGATCGGCGGTCGGCAACGACGATCGGTGCCCGGCCATCGGTGGGCAAGACCATCGCCGAACAGCGCAGTTGCGTCATGTAGCGCGCATCGATGCCGTCGCCGAGGGGCACGAGGATACAGTCGAAGCCGGCTTTCGCGGCGCCCGCTCGCACCGCGTTCCACCGCCGGTCGCGCTCGGCCAGGGAATAGCCGTTCCAGACATAAACCGTCGCGCCGGATCCCGGCGGCGTTGTCCAAGGCATACCTTACGATCTCCTCGATATATCGGTCATGGATGTGCTACCTCGGTCACTTGCGACTCGCTGAATAACCGTGATCGTCGCTCGCGTTCGGTTGGTGCGAAAACGAACCATGAGCACGATTGCCGTTAAACAATCGAAACCATCCCCGGCGTGCGCTTGACCAGCGGCTCGCCGCCTTTTTCCGTCACTAGCACGCAACCGCCCCAGCTGGTATCGAAAGTGCCGTCGGCGCTATGGGCGATGGGTTTTAAAATAAAGACATTGCCGGCTTCGAGACCGACCTCACGGTTGCGCATGCCGCGATTCTGCGGCGTGAACAACGGCCCGTCGTCGCCGTAACCGCGCCCGTGCATGAGCAGTTGACTCTTCATGCCGCGTTTCTCACCGAAGCAATTGATGATGTCCATGAATTCGGCGAAGGGCCGCCCCGGCGTGAGATATTCCAAGCCGGTGTAGTACATTTCCTTTTGCAGCTCGATGGCGGGCTTCCAAGACTCAGGGATGGCGCCCAAGAGAATCGGCTGCTGCTCCTGGGCGATCAGTCCGCCGAATACCGCGTCGACTTCGTTGGCGATCTTGTACATCGGCTGGAGGATGCGGCCTTCCATCGGATCTTCAAAGCGCGGCAAGCGCCCGCCGCCATTAGCGCCGCTATAGAAAGCCATCGGATAGTATTCGCTGCCAAGCGAGATCATCCGGTGCATCACTTGAGTGTACAGATGACCTTCGTCGACACCCGGCCGCGCCAGCTCGATCATTTTTTCGATGCCCGCCGCGGCAATCGCCGCGCCGCGCCGCAGGCAGGCGACCTGCTCGGCGCTCTTGACGTAACGCGCGTAACCGATCGCCTCCGTGCCGTTTTCAAAGCTCGCGTTGGGTAAACGCTGGATCGCTTCGGCGTAGGAGCTGTGATTGACCACGCCGTGGAACGCGCGCCCATGGGTGTAAAAACCCCGGTGGGTGCCGGAGACGCCGATGCGCGCCCGCTCCATGCCGGCATCGATCAACGCCTGGGCCATGCTCTGCCCCCAGGAACCCTCCACTGGACGAAACTCAGGAATCCATCGCGTTGCCGACTTCTTGATCGGAGATCACGATCGGTTCGCGGCCATCCGTCGGCAGGATCACCGCGGCATTATCGAGAGTCGTCAAAAAGCGGCAGTCCGAGCGCGTGCCGCGGTGCTGTTCCAAGGATAAATGCAGATTGCGCCCGTCGACACAGAGCGGCACGAAAACACAATCAAACCCCGCCTTCGCCGCGTTTGCCCGCACCCGCTGCCAACGCCAATCGCGCTCCGCCAGAGAATAACCGCTCCATTCGATATCTGCCGGGGCTTCCATTGGGTGACCCTCACGTCAGTTCATTCGCCGCATGCCCACCGAAGCGTTTGAAGTGTTTGAACCTTTTGAGCAAATTTGTTGTATGCATCACCGGCGCGGCAACACTTCCGGATTAGCCACATGAATCGGCTCGCCGGCGAGATACGCCAAGATCTGCTGCACGGCCAAGCCGTAGTGAATCTCGTAGGTTTCGGCGGTGACGAAGCCGAGATGCGGCGTGCAGATCGCGTTGTCGAGTTTGAGCAACGGATGGTCGGCATCGAAGATCGGTTCATCTTCGTAGACATCGACAGCGGCGAATCCCGGCCGCCGCGCTTTTAAGCCGTCGACCAAAGCACCGTCTTCGATCAATTTCGCCCGGCTGGTGTTGACTAGCAGCGCCGTCGGCTTCATGCGCGCCAAATCCGCCCGCGTGACGATGCCTCGTGTCTCGCGCACCATCGGCAAGTGCAAGGTCAAAATATCCGACTCCGCGAAAAACTCTGCGCGACTCGCGGCAACTTCATAACCGGCGAGCCGCGCCCGCTCCAACGACGCGCCGCGTCCCCAGCAAAGCACCCGCGCGCCGAAAGCCTGGCCGATAGTCGCAACGATGGAGCCAATACCGCCGAGAGCGTACACGCCCAACGTCTTGCCGAAGATATCGACACCCAAGGTCGACTGCCAGCGTCCCTGGCGTAGTCCGTAGACTTCTTGAGGAACATGGCGCAGCGCCGCGAGTATCAGCGCCCAGGTCAGCTCCGCGGTGGAATGCGGCCGGCCTTTGCCGCCGGCGCACACCATGACGCCACCTTCGGTGCACGCTTTGAGATCGATATGCGCGGTTATCCGCCCCGTCTGGCTGATCAGCCGCAAGTTGGGCAAGGCCTCGAGCAAAGGACGGCGTAACCAGGTGCGCTGCTGTGTCAAGACAACGCACTCGGCATCGCGCAGCCGTTCGGCTAGCCGCGCCGGATCCTTGAGCGTGTCGTTAAAAATTTCGACATCATGCCCGGCAAGCTGGGCAAAGCAGGGCAGCTGCCGGAACGCATCCTGGTAATCGTCGATAACAGTGATCTTCATTGAAGGTAAGAGGGCGGGTTTTAAACCCGCCCCTACGGGGTCCCGATTCTATTTTCGCGCACCTTGCACTGTTTGCGGTTGAGTAATCCCAGTCGTCGGTCCGAAGGCGCGATGGATCGCGCCCCTACTTTGCGCCCTTTGAGTTGTTTGCGGCCATTCATCCGAATCCGATTTTTTGTGACCTTTGTGACCTTTGTGCTCTTTTGTGGCCAAAACTTTTCGATCACTCGTCCTCGCCCAGCATCGTGCCGCGGCAGCGCCGCGCGCCGCACAGGCAGCCGTGTTCCCGCTTGGCCTTCTTGGTGTGCTTTTCGCCGATCTGTAGATTGTAATCATAGGCGAGCTCTTCGCCGGGGCGAATATCGCGCCGCGCTTCGATAAACACGCGATGATTTTCTTCCTCGATCTCGCAATTGGGCGCGCAAGAATGATTGATCCAGCGCGCCGAATTGCCGCCGCGGGTGGCGTCGATCACCAACCCATCGTCAACCGAGAACAGCATGGTGTGGGAGGAATTTTCATGCAGCCGGCCAAAGCGCCGGTCGGCTTCTTTGTCGGTGATCAACTTGCCTTTGTACTCGATAATCCGCGTGCCCTTGGGAATCGGCCGCAAGGCGAACACGCCGCGGCCGTGAATCGGCGAGCGGCGTGCGACGATGCGCCGAAGAGGTTTCTTAGTTTTTGTCTTGTTCATAGGTCCCGAATTTTGCGTGTGCCCTTCCGCTTAATCCTTATCCATTGCTTTGACGAATTGCATCATCCGCTCGGCCGGCGCCGGGTCCTGATACGAGCCATAAAGCCGCTGCCGCATGCGGTCGACTTCGCCGCTCTGCAAACGCTCGTAGAGCTGGCTGCGTTTGCCGAACGGCGTCATCACCATGTCCGCCGCCACCGCCATCAGACGCAGATGCTCTTTGGTATCGGGGGCGCCGCCGCGGAAGTAGCGCTCGACGAACGGCCCGAGGTCGGCGCTGTTCAAGTCCGACGCGCCGCCGCTCAACATCAGCGTGCTGGTCAGCAAACCTTCCATGGTCCGCTCGGCGCGATCCGACGCTTCGATGCTGTGAACCCGGTACGCCGAGCTCAACAGCGGCGCCCAGGTGCCGCCGCCGGCGCGGTAGCCTTTGGACTCGCCCACTTGAATGCACGAGCGCAGGATTTCGATGTCCTGCATCAAACTCGCCAGCAGGATTTGCGACGGCGGGCTGCTGTTGCGCTTGGCATACCGCGTCAGGATCTGCGCCACGCCAAGAAAAGCCTCCAACTTGATCACCAAACGCAACATCGTCGAGTACTGCCCCCAGGTGTGAATGTACATGATGCCGGAAAGCAGCTGCGGATCTTTGTAGACAAACATGCGCTCCCAGGGCACGACGACGTCGTCGAAGATCAGCGCCGCATCGACTTCGTCGAAGCGCGTGGTCAGCGGCTGGCGCTCGGGATCGGCATGTTCGGCGTAAAGATCGCGGCAGAGAATTTTTAATCCCTTGGTGTTCATCGGGATCGCGAAGGCGATGGCGTAATCATGCTCGTCCGGTTCCCGCGGCCGGTTCGGATAAACGATGACCTCGTCGGCGATCGGCGCCAAGGTCGCGAGCGTGCGCAAGCCGCGCACTACCGGACCTTCCTTGGTCTCGCCGACGACCCGCAGGATCAGATCGGGATCGGCCTGCTTACCCACCGGCTTGGTGCGATCGTAGTACTGATCGGTCAACGCATGCGTGAGACAGAGATCGTTGCGGCTGACATAGCGATGATAAGCGCGGGCATTGTCAGCCCATTGCGTGTTGGTCTTTTCGATGTGATGCGACCAGTCGAGCAGGCCGACGACCAACTCGGCGACGAACTCCGGGTAGCGCCCCATCTGGCCAAGGGTCTGCTGCGCCCAGAATTCGATATTGCGCCGCTTGAGCAGAAGGTCGTCATGATTCTTCGGCGGCAGGTAGCTGTACGAAATCCGCTCGCCCTCGTATTCGCAAGTCATGACGTCGCGATGCTCCGGCGTATGCTGCTTGTCGTACATGTCGGCCAAAGTCTTGATCGTGCCGGTGAAACCGGGATGCGCCGTCACATCGGCGATGCGCTTGCCCGCGTGCCAGACCTCGCGGCCGTCGCGCAGCGCCTTGATATAATCCGCCCCTCGCCTAATGGCCATGAAAGCCACCCTCCAAAGTCGAGAATACAGCCGTTGAAAGCATCAAACTTTATAGCGTTAATCCGCCTCGGCAAGCAACCGCCGGATACTTGTTGATGTATTCTAAACCCGTTGACGGCGATCATGTTGACAGCTGGCGAGCCAGCAAGTTAAGACCGCGCAGGCAATCAATTGATCCGGCGCATGTGAGGGTGCCATGATTATTAAAATTTTTTTGGCTCTAACCTTGTTTTTGTCCGCTTCGAGCAACCTACACGCCGGGCAAGCGCCGAGCTCCCTCGCGTCCATGCGCTTTCTCTATCCGAGCCTCAGCGGCACCTTCGCTGCGGCGTGGATCGCCAAGGAAGCCGGTTATTTTGCCGCGGAGAGTCTCGATATCGAACTCGTTCGCGTCGGCGGCAGCACGCGCATCGTCGCGTCCATGGTCGGCGGCAGCGCGCCGATCATCCACGCCGGCGCCTCCGCCAGCATGGCCGCTACCGTGGCCGGCAGCGATGCGGTTATCATCGGTTGCATGAGCACCAAGTCGCCATTTCATCTGATCGCCCGTCCGGAGATCAAGCAGCCCAGCGACCTAAAAGGCAAGCGCGCCGGCATCAGCGCTTTTGGCGCGACCTCGGATTTTCTCGTCCGGCTGGCGTTACAACGGTTTGGCCTGGAACCAGGTAAGGACGTGGCGATTTTGCCCACCGGCGGCGAGTCGGAAGCTTTCGCCGCATTGCAGTCCGGCAGCGTGCAGGTTGCCGCCCTGGCCTATCCCGCCTATATCCACGCAATGAAAATGGACATGAAAGAATTGGTTAACTTTTCCGAGCTCGGCTTCGAAGCGGTAAATGCCGCGCTGGTCAGCACCCGCTCCTACCTGGCCAACCATCGTGAACAATCCACTCGTTTCGTCCGCGCCCTCATCCGCGGCATGCACCGTTACGGCAGCGACAAAGAATTTAGCAAAAAAGTCTTGGGCAAATACTTTCGCACCAACGATAGTGAAATACTCGAAGCGAGCTGGAACGATGTCGCGCCCCATTTGCTAAAAGTCCCGCGCCCATCGGCGAAAGCGATCCAGTTCATCATCGACGGCCAGTTCAAAAGTAAAACCCCGCCGCTCAAGCCCGAAATGTTCGTCAATACCTCGATCATCGATCAGCTCGAACGCAGCGGCTTTATCGACTCTGTTTACAAATGAGACCTACAGTGTCCCAGACCCAAGCTCCGTAGACAGTTGTGGGAACCGACATCTTACTATGGTAAATTTTTAAGCCGCAGTCGGGATGTACATGGCCCTGATAAATGAACTCGCGGAGAAAGTCCGAGTCGAGCAATATGAGTTTTCCAAACACGCCGTCGATCAGAGCATTATCCGTGGTATTAGCGTTCAGGAAATGCAAGAGGTGTTTGTCGCGGCAGAAGTCATTGAAGACTACCCCGAAGACAAATACGGCCCGAGTTGCTTGATATTTGGCAGGACAGCGGCGGGACGCCCGTTAAATGTGCAGTGCAGTTATCCCACGCGGCCGGTCGTAAAGATTATTACCCTTTACGAGCCCGATTCAGTACGGTGGGTGGATTTTAAGATAAGGAGGTTGTGATGAACCAAAAGCAAGAAAATTTGATTCAACGTCGCGTAACCTACACCCTGGAACATAATGGTAAGTTTTACATCGTGGAAAATGTTCCCGCACGCGTCGACGAAGAGACCGGAGAGCAATTTTTCTCCCCAACCACTGTAGAGCGTTTGCAGCAAGCGATTTTCGGCAAGCAAGAGCCCAATCGTGTGATCGAAACCCCGGTGTTTACCTATGCAGACTAACAAAACCAGCGGAGACTGATCTCTCGCGCGAGTATGAGTATGTGATATTTAAATGATCAATCCTCGCGCCGTCACCAGTCTGGCAACGGATGGATAAGCGCGGTCTCGGTTTCTTTCTCACCGCATCCGGAATTATCTGCGTTGCGTTGACAATCTATCACTAAGAACTCTCGTTTATACTCAATTGGCTCTACGCCATCGTCCCATTCGCCAACGCCTGTATAGTGATCTTATTGATTTCGTCTTTAACGATCTGGCCGTTCGTCCTCGGGATCGCCAGACAATTCCAGCGATCACGGACCTATCGGACTACTACGGTGCGTGATCTTAATTCTTCTTCCCCGGTTCGGCCTGATATCCCTGTTCCTTCCACTTACTAACCGGGCAAAACGTCGTGCTCTGGAAACCCAACTCTTCGGCCAGCTTCGCAGCCTGCGAGCTTGAACGTCCGGTCCCTCAGGTGAAGACGATGTAGGTGTCCTTGGCCATTTTCTTTGGATGGCCTTCGAGTTCTTCGAGTGGAATATTGATAGCCCCGGGAATGGTTTCTTTCTGGAACTGCTCCTGCGCGCGCACGTCGATGATCAAGATCTTGCCGCCATCGAGTTCTTTCTTGAGCTCATCGGCCAGTTTTGGCTTGGCGCCGACCGCCCAGTTGGTCTTGGGATCGACCGGGTAGCGCGGTTGCGCCTGGGCCGCGGACGAAACCGTCGCCCATAGGGTCACCGAAGGCAACCCATAACAGCTATGATCGACTTCATACCCGCGCTTCTCTAAGTTCGCGATGTGTTTGTTCAACCGCGGTCCGACAATTCAAACGCCAGCGTCGCATAGCGCATGAAAACGCCGCCGCGCGGTTCAGCCAGCGGACCGTTGGCGACCAAACACGCGATCATATGCTTGGCGCCGGGCTGCGCTTTGGCGCTTACCTCGACGCGCTGCGATGCGTTGATGCCGACGATGGTTCCCGACGGCCGTTCGATCTTGCCGTCGATCCAAATCTCGCCGTAGTTATCGACGTTGGTTTCGAAGAATACCCGGTAATCGCGCAACGCCGTGCCGTTCACTTGTTCGGGCAGCTCGACGGCGATGCGATACCAGGCAAACGTGAAACCTTTGGAGATACTGCTGCGGATATTGGTGCAGATCTCCCATCCCGAATCATCGAAATCCGCCAAACGGGGCGGTGCGGCCACTAGCTGCGCCGTTAATCCTTCGTTGGGCTGGCCGGGCACCAACCCGGGACCAATGCGCCATTGGCCTTTTACCTTTCGACAATCTTCTGCGCTATTCAAATCCAAAGCTATCCTCGGCATGCTTGCCTCCTAATAACTAATCTTAGTAATACTATCCCTGAAAGCCAGGGCGTTTAAAAACCGCCCGGACAATCTATTTTTTTGCGCCCTTTGCGTTCTTTGCGGCGAATCTCTCCTCCTTGCGTATTCGCACGTTAACCCCGGAGAATATCCATCAGCGATCTGACATTGTCGACCTTCTCCAAGCCTTCTATCTGTCCTAAAGCGCGCTCGGCGGCTTCGGCGCTCAAGGTTTCGCGCGCGCACTCGGTAAACTTGCCGCGCAGTTCATCTTCCGTCAGCGGAAATTCCGGACTGCCTTTGGAGTGCTGTGCCTCGCGAATATAGGTCTGGCCGCTTTTCGTGCGCAACGTCACCCGGCAGGGGCGGCCGCCCGGGTCGGTCTTTTTTAAGTCATTGCCGAGATTCATCTGCACTCGTTCCGCCAGTTTCAACACATTCGGTTCGCGCACGGCGGCGTCGGTGAATGCATGCAACGAGACCTTGCCGTCGATCAGCGCCCGCGCCATCAGGTAAGGCATGCAAAACTTTCCCTGGATGCTGGTTTGCGGCACCTTGAAAACGATTCGCTCGAAGGTGTGCTTGGCGACGTCGACTTCGACGCTTTCGACCATCTCCGGCGTCAAGCCGTGTTTGGCTCTGAATTCCAGTATCGAATCGATCGCTTGATGGGTCAGCCCGCCGCAAGGATAGGGCTTGATGCGAATGCCATCGCTGACCAACGCGTAGGACCGGCCCAATTCTTCAATCGGCTTCTCGTCTATCGACGTACCGGCATGAAGCACTTTGTAGAAGCCAAAACCCGATTCGATCGCTTTGCCGTTCGCGGTGAACCCGGATCGCGCCAGCTTGGCCGCGAGCACGCCATTGCGCGCGCCGAGGCCGACATGCAACGGCTTGGTCATCGTGCCGAAGTTGGCCACCACACCGCCGGCCATCGATGCCGAGATGCCCAGCGCCATCTCAACTTGGCCGGCGTCGAGCCCGAGCAGCTTGCTGCATGCCGCCGCCGCGCCGAAAGAACCGAGCGTGCTCGGCGCATGCCATCCATCATGTTCGCTGTCACGCAGGGAATGCACGAGCTTTGCCGTAACCTCGTAACCGACCGCGTAGGCTTCGATGATTTGCCGGCCGCTGGCGCCGAGCGCCTCTCCCAGCGCGAATGTCGCCGGAATGATCGGCGCCGTCGGCTGGCCCATCAGGGTGAAGCTGTGATCGAAATCCATAGCGTGCGCCGCCGTGCCGTTAGCCAGCGCCGCGTTGAGCGCCGAAGATTTGAATCCTTGACCGATGACCGTGGATTCTTCCTTGGCCTGTTCCTGGCGCGCGATCTCGGCGCAAATCTTCGCGTCCTCTTCCTTGCTGCCGGCAAGAGCCACGCCGAGGCAGTCGCGCACCGCGACCTTCGCGGTGGCAATCGCCGCCGGCGGCAAATTTTCATATTTTGCATTGGTAACGAACTGAGCGATCTTTGCGGTTACGTCCATATCATTCTCCTCGCTTTACTCGGAATTTCAGATTGGCGATTTCATATCTCAGAACCAACCCAACTGCGCTCAGCCGTGGCAACCCCCTGGGCGCTATCCGTCAATTAAACTCTAACTGCCAAGAATCTTGCGCGCCTGTTCGACTACTTCGGCTGGCTGATTCAAAACTTCTTTGACCAACTTTTCCAACTCTTCGCCAGGGACATATTCAACATCCATGCGCGCGCGTTTCGCTTCGGCCAACAGCTCAGCGTCTTTCAAGACATTGCGAAAGCTCTCGCGCAGTATTCTCACTCGATCGACCGGCGTTCCCGGCGTCATAAGCACCGGCCGGCCAAATTCTCCGCCGGATAGCAGAGCCTGGGCGACGCGCCGCTTGGTATCGGCGACTTTGAACTCATCGAGGATTTCGTAAATCGTCGGCGCCTCGGCGGCGCGCGGGTCGCGCTTGCGGCCGGATTGAAGCACATGGAAATCGAAACCTTTCTTATGCCAGGAATTGAATGGTTCCCGGCCAAAATGCGATGCCAGTGTGTGCGCCCGGCAGGCGATCTCGCCTTTTTCCACCGCCAGGTCGGCATCGCTGCCGCCTTGATAGCCTGACACCGAATTGATCTTCGCGCCCACGGTCAGCTCCAGGATTCGCGCGATGATGTAATCCGAGCTGGTGGTGCCGGAGCCGCCGCAACTGGGCGGCTGCTTAGCCTTGACGATATCGCCGACCGATTTCAGCCCGGTATCGGCGCGCATATAAAACATGATCGAATCCTGCGACGCCGAACCGAGCCAGTGAAATTTCCGGAGATCGAAATGCGCCTCCTTACGGCCGATGAGCTGTTCTATATAGATGCTGTTGTTCGGCAGCAAAACGCTAAGGCCATCGGCTTTGGTCACGCCATAAACGTAATTAGTCGCGCTAATCGACCCCGCGCCGGGCATGTTCTGAACGATCACATTGGGATTTCCCGGAATATGCTTGCCCCAATAGCGGGCAATCAGCCGAGCCCAGGAATCGTAGAAATTCGCCGGCGCGGAACCGACGATAAATCTCAGCGTCTTGCCTTTGTAAAATGGCTCGCTCTGACTCAATGCCGGGCCGGCCGCAAGAGCGCTCGCCAACAACAACCAGCCGGCGATCAAGCGCATCGGCTTCGGAGAATTAGGCCTGCTCATCCTTCATTCCTCGACCTTCATCGTGGCACCGAAGCGCGAGCCTAGTCGATGTTCCAACGCGATGTCAACTTACAATGCGTCGACGCGCAAGTCTTTTCATGCTACCGATGAGCGGACACCCGCCATCCAGCATGGAAGAAGCATCAGCCCAACAATCACGCGCCAGCGTCGCGCGCAACGCCGGCATCGTCAGCCTCGCGGTCATGGCGAGCCGCGTGCTCGGTCTGGTGCGCGATCAGATCTTCGCCGCGCTGTTCGGCGCCGGCTTGCAGTACGACGCCTTTCTCACCGCCTTCCGCGTGCCCAACTTGCTGCGCGATTTGCTCGCCGAAGGGGCGTTGTCGTCGGCCTTCGTCACGACCTTCACACAGACGCTGCAACAAAAAGGCAAAGAGGAAGCGGTTCGGCTGTCCAATCGCGTCGCCACCCTGATCGTCGCCGTCATCACGGCGATTTCCATTCTCGCCTGGGTTTTTACTCCGGAGATTGTCCGGCTGCTCGCGCCGGGATTCTACGCTGTGCCGGGGAAAGCCGAGCTCACCATTGAATTGACGCGGGTCATGATGCCGTTTCTCCTGTTGATCGCTTTGGCGGCGCAGGCCATGGGCATGCTCAACGCGTTCAATATTTACGGCGTGCCGGCGCTGGCCTCGGCATTTTTCAACATCGGCTCCGTGGCCGGCGGTTTGCTGCTGGGATATCTCATCGGACCGGCCATCGGATTGAGTCCCATCGTCGGCATGGCCTATGGCGTTGTCATCGGCGGCTTTTTGCAATTCGCCGTGCAGTGGCCGAGCCTGCGCCGTTGCGGATTCAGCTATCGGGCCGACTTCAACGTCAGCGACTCGGGCGTGCGGCAAATTCTTCGGCTCATGGGACCGGCGATCCTCGGCGCCGCGGCCGTGCAAATCAACGTTTTCATCAACACCAGTTTCGCCTCGGCGATCGTCGATCCGGCCACCGGCACCGTCGCCAACGGCCCGGTGTCCTGGCTTAACTACGCTTTTCGCTTCATGCAATTGCCCATCGGCGTGTTCGGCGTCGCCATCGCCACCGCGACCCTGCCGACGCTATCGCGCAGCATGGCGAATCCAAATTATCAGGAATTCCGCCAAACCCTGACGCACTCTTTAGCGCTGGTGTTTCTCCTGTGCATCCCGTCGGCGGTCGGGCTGGCAGTGTTGGCGCGACCGATCGTCGCCTTGGTTTTCGAGCATGGCAAATTCACCGCCTTCGACACCGCCCAGACGGCCAACGCCCTGGCGGCCTACGCCGTCGGTCTGGCCGGCTACGGCGCCATCAAAGTTTTGTCGCCGGCGTTCTACGCGCTCAACGACGCGCGCACGCCGATGCTGATCAGCCTCGGCTCCATAGCCGTAAATTATGTCATGAACTCGCTGTTGGTCGGACCCTTCGGCCATGTCGGTTTGGCGTTTTCCACCTCGGCCGTGGCGCTGGTAAATTTTCTTTTGCTGGTGTTGTTAATGCGCCGCCGCCTGAGCCGCCTGGGCGGCCTGGCCGGCCGCAAGCTCGCCATCACCACCGTGAAAATCGCGCTAGCCTCAGCGGCGCTCGCCGTCGTCGCCTGGGTCGTCAATGAAAGCGCCGGCGCCTTGCCCATCCATAGCCTGGCGCTCGAGATCACCCGGGTCATCCTAGCGATCGCCTTAGGGACCGCGACCTTTTACGGCGTCTGCCGACTGCTGCAAGTCGACGAGTTGCAAGAAGCCATCGACGCCATCGGTGGCAAAATAATCCGCCGGCGGCGACGCAACTAGATTCGTTGCCACGAGAAAATCACTAACCGCGGCAATGGCATTCGAATACGTGCGTGAACAGGACCACGTTTCGCCCCCAACCATTGACATCCCACGCTCTAAAATTTAACAATCCGCGCGAACCTAAGGAGAGCTTATGCCTAAAGTCACATCCCTCGGACATATGGGTTTTCATGTGCGCGATATGGAGCGCTCCGTGGCGTTCTACCGCGATGTACTCGGGTTGACCGTCAGCGACCGCAGTCCGCGCGGCGCGGTATTTTTGACCAGCCAAGATCGCAGCGTTGAGCACCACGAGCTTTACTTGGCGCCCGGGCGCGACGACGACGGCAAGGTCAACGTCTTGCAGCAGATTTCCTTTCGCTGTCCGACGTTGAAGGATGTCAAGGATTTCTATCAGCTATTCGTCGACAGAAAGGTGCCGATCAACCGCTGCGTCAGCCACGGCAACACCGTCAGCATCTACGCCAGCGACCCCGACGGCAACTCAGTGGAAGTCTACTGGCCGAGCGGCGTCGACGTACCGCAACCTTTCGGCAAACCTATGGACTTGACCAAAAGCGAAGTGGAAATCCGCGAGCAGCTCAATCAGATCCTTAAAGAATGGCAAAGCCAAGCGTCATAAAAAAACCGTGTTCAATAATTATTGATCGTCGACAAGCCCAGGAGGCACTGAGGTGGTCTATGCCACGTATTCCCTATGTCGACCCGGATAAAGTTACCGACCCAGAGATCATAGGCTATCTGGATCGCGCCCGCCGTGAAGGCACGCCGCGCCCTGAAAGCCAGGCCGTGCGAGCCAACGTACCCGACGTCATCCGTGCGTTCTCGCAGGCGTGGGAACTCACGTTTCGCAACGGCGTCGTCGACCACGCGCTCAAAGAGCTTTGCCGGGTTTACGTTTCGAAATCGATTGACTGTCAGTATTGAGGCGTGCAGCGATCCGTCCAGGCTGGACGGCAAGGGCTTATTGAAGCGAAGTATGATGAATTGCTCAACTTTGCCGACTCGGACAAATTCACCGAGCGAGAAAAAGTCGCGCTAACCTATACCAGCGCGATCGCTTGGAACTCAGACATCGCAGACGACGATCTCTGGACAAATTTGCATCGACATTTTTCGATCCCAGAGTTGGTCGAGCTCGGTTTTTTCATCGGTCTCACCCTCGGCCAACAGCGCTGGATCAAAACCCTCGGCATCGACCATGGCGCCGTACTCGGCGATACCACAGCCGGTCTCGCGCCAACAAAATAAGCGGAGAAAACCATTAATCTCACCACGAGTTGTCCATGAATTTGCGCCCGCCTATAGAGCGTGAAATTGGTTCGCAATCCGCGAACATGCTCCCTCTTCGATTCGTCATACCCGCGCTCATGGGAATCCAGGTTTGACCGGCGCCCAATTAGCCTGGATACCCGTATTCGCGGGTATGACGGAACCCCGAAGGCTCTTGGTCGTGCATATCATCCCCTAACATGTATTCTCGAAGGTGGGCAGGAAGAGACGAAGTTCGGAATCTATTATTTCTTAACTTCGTCTTCGTACTACTATCCGATGTTTTTTTGCGCGCCTTTTGCGTTCTTTGCGGCCATTCTTCTTTTCGGTTGTCGCTGCGCCGCGCTGGAGCCTTCGTGGTGAAAACCATCTTACAGACGATCACCGCTGACCAAGCGCGATCGTTCAGCAATCTTCGAAACATCGTCCAGCGCATAAATCGTTAACGCTTCGCGCCGGTTGCGCACCGTGAGCTCGTGGCGCGGCAGGCCGGTAGTGTTCAATCCCGACTGCTTGGCGACTTCTTCCGAAAGCACCAACTGACAATGGAATTCTTTGGTCGCGTCTTGCAGACGGCTGGCGACATTGACCGTATCACCGATGGCAGTGACGTGAATCGACTCGCCGTAGCCCATGCGTCCCACCACCGCCGGGCCGCAATGAATGCCGATGCCGATGCGCAGTGGCGCGCTAAGTTCTTCTGCGAACGCTCCGCTGAGTCCGTCGATCCGCTCGATCATCGCTCGGGCGGCCGCGAGCGCTTGGCGGCAGCCTCCTTCGGGTCCGCTTTCGACGCCGAACAGGGCCATCACGCCATCGCCGACAAATTTGTCGATCATGCCGCCGTTGGACGCGATCGCTATTCCGACGGCTGCGAAATAGCTGTTCAAGAAAAACACTAAGTCGTACGGCAGTTTGGTTTCAGCGATGCCGGTGAACGAGCGGATATCCGCGAACATCACGGCGATCATCCGCTCCTGGCCGGCGAGATAAGCCGGCTGCCCGTAACCGTCGCTGGCCTGAGCATGGGCCGGAAGGAGTGGGGTCACCGTGAGATTATTCGTCGGCCGGAGCTGGCAGGCGAGTCTGACATCGGGCGCGGCGCCGACGCGCTGCAAGACTTTCAACTCGCCGGCAGTCGGCGGCGGCAAATTCGCTGCGCCAAGAGTGACCCGCACCCGGCAGGTCGAGCAGCGTCCGCGCCCGCCGCAAACCGAAGCATGGGGGATGGCCGCCAAACGGCTCGCTTCGAGGACGGAAAAATTGCGCGGCGCCTGCACCTCCCGGCCGTTGGGATAAGTAATGCGAATACGGCTGCGCCGCTCAACCAAATTTCGCACAACCCGCGCCAACAGCGCCAAGGCGAGCGCTGCCCCGAACATAATCAGCACGCCGTCATAGATCTGGTACAACACCCCGCGCCGGCTGCGCGGCGGCACTTTCGCAGCCACGAGGAAGTTCTCGAGCCAGTCCGGCTGGTGCGCGATCAGATTGGCAACCTCCCTGCCGGCTGCGACGAAACCGAGCAACCCGCACACCGGGATAAGCAACGCTAAAGTGAGCAGGTATGGCGCGAGACGCGGATACCCTTTCTTCAATCGCAGCCAGTAATGGCAACCGATACAGCCATGGGTCCAGGCGATGACAATCAGTATCGCCTGCTTCAGTCCATCCATCGGCGCAGCATGCCAGAGGGTCAAGACCACCAAAGTATAGGAATCGTCGACGCCAAAGAATTCATGGGTGAGTCGCGTGCCGACGATATGGATCGTCAGCAACAGCGGAATGGTCAGACCGAATGAAAGTTGCAGCATCTCGGAGAGTGGCATGCGCCAATGGCGCCGCTGGTACAGCGCCCAGAAAGCCAGACATAGATGCGTCAATAACGCACTGTAAAGAATCGCCGTCCCGAGCGGATTGCGCCACAACAGCAAAAACCACCGCCGCCCCCACTCCATCGCCGCCAGCGAAATCAAGCCGAGCGCATGATTGAGCAAGTGCGTCGACAAATAGGTGAGCAAGATTAGCCCGGTAACCAAACGTGTGCGCCGAACGTTCATAGCTTGCGGGCCAATCTACTACGAGTGCGCCGGTAACGTCTATGTTGTTGCATCGGAGGCGGATAAACCGGCGAGTCCGTGCCAAAGGCGAATCTCGTAAGATGACTTCTTGATGGCGAAATTGCGTCGACCATTTTCGCCCCTCTGCTGTTGACTCACCCTGCCTGATTGTCCTACTGCTAAGAATATAAATAGCAGCCAAGAAGGAGCTTCGTCATGAGAGATGGATTCAAGATCATCGACGCCGACCGCCACGTGCTCGAGCCGTCCGATCTGTTCGCCAAATATTTACCGGAAAAATTTCGCAGCCGGGTCGACATCCAGGGACCCAACCAGTCCTATCGTAGAGTGGACGGCGAGTTAATTTCCGACGCCGACCGGTTACGCGGCGCGACTAAACAGGAAGACTTCGGCTTCACCTTCGCCGCCTCGAAAAAATGGCGCGAGACCTTTGCCGATGCATTGGCGGCCAAGTTCGACACCGCCTCCAACGTTCGCGACATGGACAAAGAAGGCGTCGACATCGGCGTCCTCTTCCCCACCGTCGGCCTGTACATCATGTGGCGCGACAATTTGGATCCCGAACTGTCTGCCGCCATCTGCCGCGCCTATAACACTTGGATGTCGGACTATTGCAGCGCCAGCGACAAGCGCCTCTACGGCGTCGCCTTGATACCGCTTCAAGACCCGGTCCGCGCGGTGGAGGAGCTAGAGCACGCCAAAAAGCTCGGCCTGGTCGGCATCTTCTGGCGGCCCAACAAGCTCTGCGGCCGCACCATAGCGAGCCCCGACTATGATCCGATCTATGCGGCGGCCGCCGACCTCGGCATGACCGTCTGCGTGCACGAAGGCGCGCGCACCGTGCTGGCGCAAGCCGGATCGGACCGCTACAGCGAGTTTGGCCGCCATGTCGCCTGCCACCCCTTGGAGCAGATGCTCGCCTGTCTGAATCTCTGTGCCGACGGCGTGCTCGAGAAGTTTCCCAAGCTCAAGGTCGCCCACCTGGAATCGGGATGCGGCTGGGTGCCCTTCTGGTTGGAACGCATGGACGAGCACTGGGAACATGCCGGCCACGGCCAAGCCAAAACGACCAAGGAAAAACCGAGCTTCTATTTCAAGCGGCAATGCTGGACCAGCGCCGAAGCCGGCGAAGAGTTGGCGCCGGTTTTTGTCGAGCATGTCGGCGAAGATTACTTACTGGTCGCCACCGACTATCCGCACAGCGACTGCATCGGCAAATTCCCCGACCGCACCGTCGGCGATCTCACCACCAACAATCATCTCTCACAAGAAGCGCGCCGGAAAATTTTATGGGACAACCCGAAGCGCTTTTATGGACTGGAGGTTTGACTCAAATGGGTAAGTTCCACGTAGTTTATTTTGGCAGCAACGATGTGCCGGTCGATCTGCTCAAGCCGATACTGGCCGAGATCGACGCCGACATGACCATCCGCCGCCCGACCACCGACGCGGAAGTGATCGAAATGGCCAAGGACGCCGACGGCATCATCATGCACGGTTCGGTGCCGCTATCGCGCGAGATCATTGCGCAGTTAAAGCGGGTCAAAGTCGTCTGCCGCACCGGCGTCGGCGTCGATAGAATGGACCTCAAAGCCGCCGCCGATCACGGCCTGATCATCTGCAACGCCGCCGGTTGCAATTCCATCGAAGTCGCCGAGCAAGCGATCGGCCTGATGATCGCGATCTCGCGCAAACTCGTGCGCATGAACCAATACGTCCACGACGGCAAATGGAAGCGCCATACCGCTGAACTGCACGCCTACCGCGGCCGCGTGTATAGAATCCAAGGCTGCACCATGGGCATCGTCGGCTTGGGCCATGTCGGCAAACAAGTCGCCCCGCGCGCCCAAGGCATGCGCTTGAACGTGCAAACCTTCGATCCCTATCTCGATCCCAAAGTAGCCGAACAGATGAATGTGAAAATGGTCGGCTTCGATGAGTTGGTAAAAACCTCCGATTTCATCAGCGTCCATGCGCCGCTGACCAAACAGACCCGTCACATGTTCGGCATGCCGCAATTCAAGATGATGAAAAAGAGCGCCTATCTGATCAACTGCGCCCGCGGCGGTCTGGTCGACACCGACGCGTTATATGACGCCTTGGTCGCCGGCGAGCTCTCCGGTGCCGCCCTCGACGTCACCGATCCCGAACCCTTGCCCGCCGATCACAAAATATTGACCTTGCCCAACGTCATCGTCACCTGCCACACATCGGCCAACTCCGACGAATCCTACGTCGATTGCCAATCCCACGCCGCCAGGGAAGTCGTCGGCGTATTGAGCGGTCGAGGCCCGACGACGCAGATCAAAGATCCCTGGTTGTTAGCGGAAGCTCAGGATGAGGGATTTGGCGGGGTGTAGAGAGGGCGCTACTAGTTTGACCGACCCCTATAGCCCGTACGCGAAGGCCTGAGTCTAAACGACCGGGCCTTCTTTTTTTCTGAAACAGCTACCGATGCGCGAATAGATCAAACAATGACGTCAAAAGGATATTTATTTCATGTCCCAGACCCGCATCATCATTGCCGGCGCCGGCCCGGTCGGAGTCGTCTCGGCGCTCGCGCTGGCGCAATGCGGCTACGCCGTCACGCTGCTCGAAGCCGACGCGGAGATTGACAACAATCCGCGGGCGGCGACGACCCATCCGTCGACCTTGGAAATGATCGCGCGGGTGGGTTTGATCGATCAGTTTATCAAAGAAGGCTTGATCGCGCGCTATTTCCAGTTCTGGGATAAGCCGACACGCTCCAAGGTCGTCCAGTTCGATCACGAGCTTTTGCGCGATGAAACGCCTTACCCGTTCGTAGTGCAAACCGAGCAGCACAAGCTGGCACGCATGGGGATCGAGCGGCTTAAAACCTTCGCCGATGTCGAGGTGCGATTTTCCACCCGGGTGACCGGAGTCGCGCAGGACGCCAGTCAGGCAACTGTCACGGCGGAAGGACCGAACGGGGTGGAAACCCACCGCGGCGATTGGGTCATCGGCGCGGATGGCGGGCGCAGCACGATTCGAAAGTCGATGAACGTCGACTTCGAGGGTTTCACTTGGCCGGAGAATTTTCTGGTGCTGACGACGACGGAGGATTTTCAGCAGCTACTCTCCGGCTGTTGCTATCGCAACTACCTCGCCGACCCGGATGAATGGACGAATTTATTCAAAGTCGCCGGCGATGACGGCAAGGGGCGCTGGCGCGCGGTGTTTCCGACCAAAATCGAAGAGAGCGACGAGCAGGCGTTAGGCGACGAGTCGACCTTCTCGCGTTTGCAGCGCGTTTATCCGCTGAACCGCCGCTATAACGTCGTCCATCGCAATCTCTACAAAGTTCACCAGCGGGTCGCCGCGACTTTCCGCCAAGGCCGCGTGATCCTCGCCGGCGATTCCGCCCATGTGAACAATTCGGTCGGCGGTCTCGGTTTAAACAGCGGTATTCACGACGCCATGGAGTTAACCGACACGCTGCGTGAGATTATCGAGAACAAAGCTGACCACGCTTTGCTCGAACGCTACACGCGCCGGCGCCGCACCAGCAACATCGAATCGGTCCAAGAGCAAACCATCGCCAACAAGAAGCGCCTCGAAGAGCGCGATCCCGCGGCGCGCCAAGCGCGCTTCGACGAGTTGCGCGCCATCGCCGAGGACCCGCGCCAACACAAGGAATTCCTCCTGCGCACTTCACTCATCGCCAGCGTACGCAAAGTCCAAAGCATCGACTGATTCTTGTCGCTAGATGGATTTAGGCAAATCGGGTTTAGCCCCGTTACTTCGCTCGCACGGCACAACCTTGTTCCGTTTCCCGCCGCAAATTCCCCACTTCTGGGAAGGCTCCGGCCCGTTCTACGAAAACCCAGGTAATCGAAGGAAGCTTTGGACGGGGCATGGGAGTTGCTGTTACTCGGTTGGAACAAGGGGGCAAAGCTATGAAGAACTATTTGATAGCGGGAATCCTGATGGCGCCGTTGGCGACGACATCGGCGTTCGCCCAGAGCAGCAATGAGGATTTTTACCAACAGTGGGTCAATATTAAAGACGGCGAAGTTTCCGTCGCCTTCAATCAGACGCCGGTGCATTTCGCCCTTCATGCGTTTCACGCCAAGACCGGGTTTAACATCGTCGTGCCGTCGTCGACGGAGCCGAAAACCGTCAATTTGCGTTTGCATCGTCAACCCTTCGAACCGGCGGTCCGTTCGCTCATCTCCACCATCGGCTATGAAAATTTTGCCATGGTTTACGATCAGCAAGGCCGGCCCCATAGCGCGGTGGTCCTCGGCGCGCGGCCATTAGCCGTAATCGAAGCATCGACCACCGTTGCGTCGAACGGGCCGCTGACCCTCGACGAGCGCGACCGGCTCAAAAAAGAAATCGATCGCTGGAATGAGTTGAAACAGGAAGAGCGCGGCCGCATCGAGGAGCGCTTGCGTAATGTGCCGCCGTCGGAAGACCGCGAGATCCTGGTGCGAGAATACGGCCGCCAGGTTTTAGGCGTGAAGTAAGTCGATCGATCGCCGGAGGACGAAGCACCGCAGCGATGTGCGCGCTTCCTCCTCCGGCTTGACCCCGTCTTTTTTTACTTTCCCCACAATTCTTTGGATGCGATGCGCGCCCCTTCGGCCATCGCTTGAAACTTCGCCCAGCCGACCTGCGGATGGCCGACCCGTGAGCCGATGCCGCAATCGGTGCCGGCGATGATGTTTTCCTTGCCGACGATTTTAGCGTAACGCACCAAGCGGTCGGCGATCGCCCGCGGATGCTCGATGAAGTCGCTGTAATGGCCGATGACGCCGGGCATGAGCATCTTGCCGTCCGGTAGCTTCACCTCTTCCCAGACACGCCATTCATGATCGTGGCAGGGATTGGATGCCTCGATGGAATAGGCGCTCGCTTTTACTTTGAGAATCAGATCGGCGATGTCCTTGAGCGGCACGTCGTATTTGTGCGGCCCATGGTAACTGCCCCAGCACATGTGGAAGCGAATACGCTCTTCAGGTAAGCCGGCGAGTGCATGGTTGAGGGCGTCGATGCGCAGCTGCTGATAATCGCGGTAGTCCGCCAGCGACATTTCCGGATGCATCTGCCAGGCATCGGCGAGATCGGGATCGTCGATCTGTAAGACAAAGCCGGCGTCGACGATCGCCTTGTATTCTTCGCGCATCGCTGTGGCAATGGCGAAAAGATACTCTTCGGTGGTTTTGTAATATTCGTTCTTCATCCAATGCTCCATCGTGCCGGGAGCGATGGCCGGGAGAAATCCCTCTGTGTACTGCTTGCCTTGGAGCGCCGCTGTCAAATTGGCGATGTCGGCGTTGACTTCATCCTGGCCGATATATGTGAGCGGCTCGACGCAATAGAACACGCGAGCGTGATGGCCGATGGCGGTTCTGCCGCCGCGGTTGAAGTACTCGGTGAACTCCTTCATGTCGCGGCCGAAGATCGACGTCGGTTTGAAATCCGCCCCGGCTTCGCGCTCGACGAAACCGCCCAACCGCTCTTTGGTGTAGCGCGAGAAGTTCGATTTGCCCAATTCGCCGTCGTTGACCACGTCGATGCCGCAGTCGATCTGTTTTTGCACCACTTCGGCTACCGACTCGCTGGTCCGCTTGGCCAGCGCCACGCCGTCATAAGGCTTGCCCTCATTGCGCGCCACCAACATCTCCATCAGATCTTTAGGCCGCGCCAAACTGCCGACATGCGAGACTAAGATTCTATCCGTGCTATGTTTCACTTTGTCCCCCGAAATCTTTAACCTGACAATTCAAATCACTCGATCGCTTTGAACGATCAGGATTTCGCCGGCAGCGCCTTCTTGACCAAATCCCGAATGGTGTCAATTTCATCGATCCACTCGGTTTTGATCCATAGATAGCGTCCGCCTTTGCTGCGCTTGGCAATATCGAGAACTTTATCCTTGGGAATGTCTTCGCGCAGGGAGTCATACTGGCCAAAAGTCTTGGCATTATGATCGAGCCAGGTACTCTGCCCCTCTCTCGACAGCAGCCAATTGATCGCCACCTTGGCGGCGTTCGGATGGGGTGCGCGGTTGAAGAAACTCAACGTGCCGTTGTAAGTCGCGAGCGACGCGCCTTCTTTCATATGATTGGGCACAAATTGGTTGATCGGCAATCCCTGGGCCATCGCTTTGTCGACATCGCGGGCGCCGAAGCCGAGTGCGTGGCGCCCGGTGCTGAGCCAGTCCATCAACTGATCGTCGGAGCGCACAATCGTCATGTTGGTCTCGGCGTAGAGCCGGCGCAGAAATTCCGGACCGAGCTCGGGATGCTTGTAGAAAAAAATCTGCGGCGTGTTGATTGGCCCGGCCACCAATGGATCGATCGTGACGATTTTGCCTTTCCACTTGGCATCGAGCAGATTCCAGTAAGAGCGAATCTCCGCCGCGTTGACCAGCTTCGTATTAAATGTAATATCGCCCGCCCGCGGCGTGCCTTCAAAGACGAAGATATAACGGTTCTCCGGATCGTTGTAATGATGCTTGCCTTCGAACCAATTGGCTTCGTTCAGAATCTCGGGCAGCACCAACAGCGGCTTGATCGGCTCGAGGATCTTGGCCTTGTGAAACACCGTCAGCGGCGTGACATTGCCGGTAATACACAGATCGGCGATGTACTTCTCGCCGCGCCGCTCGCTCATCACCCGTTGGCCCAGTTGAAAGCCGCGGCCGACTACGGATGTAACCTTGATCTTGGGATACTTCTTCTGAAACCCATCGCGAAAAACCGACTCGAACGCCGAGGTCATGTAAATGCTGACCGCACCCTCTTCCTCCGCGGCTTTCACGGTCTTTTCCCAATCCGCTTGCCAGGGCGCCGGCTTTACTTCGGCGGCGACTAAAATCGCAGGGAATACTAAGACCGCAATGCCAAAGAGAAGAGTGGTCACTGCGATGGAAAATTTATTTTGATACATATTAAATCCAAAGCCCGTTAATCCGCTTTGTCAAATTGGCATGTTCGGACGTACCGGAAAAGTATTGCACCGGCACAACTTTACCGCTTCGCGATCGCGGCTTTCTGCTCCATTACGTACTTCACCAAGAACGGCCACACCTGAGTCGCATCGGCGAGCATCTCAGCGTAGATGCCGTTTTTGTCAGCCTTGCGCCACGACTCATTCTCGGAATAGGTGCAGCCGGAGAGATGGCCGAAGTGCGGCTTGTCCGGGCAGATTCTCACGCCATAGTGGAATCTGCGATTGGGAAAGGTCGGTCCCAGCCGTTCGTTGATGATTTCGATCAACGGCGCGACGTTTTGCACGTTGTTACGCGGCACGCCGCCGCCGATGGAAAGAATGCCAAACCGCTTCGGCCCGGTGACCACGCGAATCAACTCCTTGCTGTCCAGTTCCAGGTCCATCAGGATCGGTTTCTTGCCGCGCCGTCGTCGTTTGATGTTGTGAATGTAGATATCGTTGCCCAGCTCCGAGTCGACGAAGGCCGGCACAAAAACCGGCACGCCGTGTAAATACGCCGACTTCAAGACGCCGCGATCGTTGGGATAATTCTCGGCCAAGTGCTTGCCGATCAATTTGTTGAAAGCCGTCGGGCTGAGCATCTGCTTGCCGTCGAGCTTATCTATGACATTGCCAATCACCTCTTCGACGGTGTCCAGATTTGTTTCCGGCTCCAGGGTATCGGTCACGCGGTTGAGCTTGAGCCGCGCCAGATCGGTATCGTCGTACTTGGGATTGTATTTGTAGTGCTTGAGACCGATGGACGATACCAAGCCATGAGCCATCAGCGCGCCGGTGGAGGAGATCGCATGGATCAACCCCAACTCGATCATGTCGCAGATAACCAGATCCATCTTGCCGACGGTCATGGCGCCGCTGACCGTGAGAAAACGCACGCAGTCTTTATCGCCGATCATCGCTTCAAGAGCGTTTGCGCCGCGCGCCACCTGCGCTCCCAATCCGCCGTTGGCGGCCAGGCCGGAGATGAAGGAAGTGATCGAGCTGCGCCTGCCGTTCAACCATTCATCGAGGGCGGCGTAAATCACCGGCATGATGAAGCGCGGATCGGCGAACACGGCGTCGGGGAAAAACCCGTCGCGCACCTGGCCGGGCCGCGCCATATCGAAGGGATTGATAAAGATCGCCCGCTTGGGTTTCTTGTAGATCGCCTCGGCATCGCGCTCGGAGAACGCACCGACGACGATGACATTGCCGCCGCGTGTCTTTTGCTTGGCGTAGGCCGACGGCGTCACCATCCGCCGGCACCAGCGCTTCTTGACGAATTTCTTGAGCAGCCGCCCGAGCGGCGTATTCTCCAGGCCGTCGTAGATCAGCAGCGGCTTGTCTGGCGCCGATGCCATTTCGCAAATGGTTTTGGCTGCTTCGCCGAGCATGCGCGCGCCGAAGGCGCAGTAGCGCATGGCGTCGACGATATCACCGACCGATTCACACCGTTGCAGATCGATGGATCTTAGTTCCTCGAATTGTGCTGTCCTGGCGGGATGTTTCATGGCGGCTCTTGTGTTCATCAAATGTCCATAGCAGAGATGGCGGGTTTTAGACCCACGGTACAAGAAAAATCTTTTTTTGTATTCTTTGCGCTAATCTTCCGGGATTCTAGCGCAGCGCCGGCAACACCGATTTGGCGCAGCGCTCCATCGACTGGAGCGTCTTGCCCTGGCTCAAACCGCCGAAGTGAAACGTCAAGCCGATATGCGTCGTGCCGACGGTCTCGACGATACGCTTGAGGATGCGCACGCAGCTCGCCGGCCCGCCGAACACGCCCCGGCTGTCGCGCACCATGGCGTCGTAAGAGAGATGCGGAAATATGCGTTCGTAAGCTGGCGTGCCCGGTGTGGCGCCGACCGCGTCCAACGCGAAGCTGCGCCAACGATGCCAGTGATCGACGACATCGGCTTTGGCTTGTTCGTCGCTGTCGCCGACATAGATCGGATACATGGTGAACACATCTTTATCGTCGACGGCATGGCCCGCCCCACGCAGCGCGGCTTTATACGATTCCACCCGCGGCCCCTGCTCCTCGTTGGTGGCGATCCACGGCAAGGTCATCAAATGATGACCGCGCGAGCCGACCAGATGGAAACTTTCCGGATCGCGGTTGGCGGTGATATAGATCGGCGGATGAGGCCGCTGATAGGGCTGCGGGTAGACTCTGATCTTGGGGAATTTGTAATGCTCGCTCTGCCACTCGAACTCTTCGCCGCTCCACGCCCGCATAACGATATCGAGAGCCTCGGGCAATCGCTTCTGTGCATTGCTCCAATCGGCGCCAAACACAGCGTATTCAGTCGGATGCATGCCGCGCCCGGCGCCGAAACAGAGCCGCCCTGCGGACAGCTGATCGACCATGGCGAACTCTTCAGCGATGCGCAGCGGGTTGTGCATCGGCAGCAGCGACACCGCCGCGCCCAAGCGAAGCTTCTTGGTGCGCTGCGCCGCCGCCGCGAGAATCACCGACGGGCTTGGCATCTGCCCGCCAAAATGGCGGAAGTGATGCTCGGTCACCCACAACGAATCGAAACCCAGGGCTTCCGCGGCGTCCATCTGCTCGAGCCACTTGGAATAAATCTCCCGGCTCCCGCCATCCAACTCGGGAATGTAAGTATTTAGAATGTAATAACCGAACTTCACATCGACCTCGCTTTGCAACGTGCCCCCGAAGGTATGGCGAATTCGACTGTGGGTCAAGCAACGCCCGCAGGTTATCATTTGGCAGTATCCGGCAATGCCTGAACATCGCCACTGCTATTTGCAATCGCGCGGTAAATTGGGATTATAGATCGATAATGATCCTAAGGAGACCCGCATGATTAGAATCACCAGCGCCGGCCGTCTGTTGTTGGCGCTTTTTTGCTTGGCGTCATCGGTCGCAGCCCGGGCTCAAGAACTTGAGAAACTGCCCTACGTGCCGACACCGCAGATTGTCGTCGACGAAATGTTGAAATTGGCCGCCGTCAACGAGAAAGATTTCGTCGTCGACCTGGGCTCCGGCGATGGCCGCATGATCATCACCGCGGCGCGCACCTTCAAAGCCAACGGGCTCGGCGTCGACATCGATGCCACGCTCGTCGAACTCGCCACCCGTCACGCACGCAACGAAGCGGTCAGCGACCGCGCCAAGTTCATCGAGCAGGATATGTTCAAGGCCGACATTAGCAAAGCCACGGTGGTGACGCTTTATGTCTTGCCCGATTTCATGGAAAAGCTCCGTCCCAAATTGATGCGCGAGTTAAAACCCGGCGCGCGCATCGTCGCTCATGATTATTACATGAGCGAGTGGCGCCCCGATCGCTTTGCGGAAATGGACGTGCCGGAAAAAAAGGCCGCCAACGGTACGGAAAAAGCCTATCTCTATCTGTGGACCGTTCCGGCAATTGTCCAAGGCGACTGGCGCATGAACTGGGATTTCGGCGATGGCAAACCGCAGTTGATCGTCCTGGCCTTCAATCAGAGATACCAAATGATCAATGCTTCCGCCGCCAGCAAAGACGGCGAGATGAAGATCGCCAACGCTTCGCTCAAAGGCGACGATATCGACTTCTTCCTTACCGTCGGCGCGGCGAATTACCGCTTCACCGGCAAAGTCCAGGGCGAGCGCATGAGCGGCAACGCCGTCACCGCAACCGGTGGCAAACCGATCCCGTGGAGTGCCACCAAGATGCCGCCGGAAAAGTGAGTTTGACTTCTTGGCTTGGGTCTCGTAGGGAAAGGGAAGTTGTCGAACCGCCTTGGGCCTTGACGGATCATTTAATCACCGACAAGAAAAATAAACCCAGATCGAAAGCGAGGGAAATCTCATGAACGCACCCGCATCCTCATACACCCCTGAAGTGGTATTGGCCGGCGAGAAAATCATTTCAGCCGACTCCCATATCAACGAACCGGAAGATCTGTGGGTCGATCAACTGCCGGCGGCGATGAAAGATCGCTACCCCAAATTTCCCAAGCGCAATTCGCCCGGCGAAAAACCCGGCGGCTGGGATCCCAAGGCGCGCATTAGCGAGATGGAAACCGACGGCGTGTCGGCCGAAGTGCTCTATCCGACGCTCGGGCTGCGCTTGTTCGCCATGGAAGACGCCGAATGCCAGGAAGCCTGCTTCCAGATCGCCAACGATTGGATGATCGACTACTGCAAAGTGACGCCGGGCCGGCTGATCGGCATTCCGATGATCTCGCTGTACAATATCAAGAACGCGATCAAGGAACTCGAGCGTTGCAAGAAAGCCGGCATGGTCGGCTGCTTGATCTGGCAGGTACCGCCGGATCATCTGCCGTTTTCCAGCGACTACTACGATCCCTTCTGGGAAGCCGCCGGCGAGATGAATATGCCGGTGAATTTGCATATTCTCACCGGTTTCAACTACAGCCGCTTCGAGCGCAAAGGACTCGACACCTACAAGACCGCCGTCAACGACAAAGTCAACGACGCGGCGAACACGTTGTTCGATCTGATCTTCACCGGCGTGTTGTCGCGTTTCCCGAAACTGAAGCTGGTCTACGTCGAAAATGAATGCGCCTGGCTGCCCTTCTATTCACACGAGTGGGACAAATATTACACCCGGTTCAAAACCAAAGTGCCGCTGCCGTTCATGAAAAAACTCCCCGGCGAATATATCGATGAACAGGTGTACGCGACCTTTTTTAGCGATCCATGCGGCGGCCAGCTGATGAATCGTTTCGGCCAAGACACTTTCATGTGGTCGAACGATTACCCCCACGCCGCCTCGCCGTGGCCGCACTCGCGCAAAGTGATCGCCGAAGAGTTGGGCCACTTGCCCAAAGACGTGCTGCGCAAGGTCGTGCGCGAGAACGTCATCAAGCTCTACAACTTGAAGATCGACGGCATCAACAATTGACCCGCTTGCCCCCAAGCGGGTCATCCCGAACGGAGGTGAGGGATCTAGATTTCTCGCGGAGTCTATCCTGAGCGCTGCCGAAGGGCTCGAAATGACAAAATAACACGGAGAATCGCCATGCAGAAAAGCGCCACCGCGGCGGTTTTTAAAAACTACGATCAACCGAAGACTCAGCTGTTTTCGCTCAAGACGCCGTATATGGAACAAGGCCGAGTCACCCAGCTGGTCGCGGAAACGCCGAACCTATGGATTCACACGAAGGTCAATGCCGAAGGCGGCGAAAACGAAATCCATAAACACCTGGGCGAAGACCATGCGTTCATCGTCCTCGAAGGCCAAATGAGCGTCTTCGACGAACAGGGCGGCGAGATCGAAGTGAAGCAATATCAGGGCGTGATGATCCCCAAGGGCGCTTACTATCGATATTTGAATACCGGCGACGGCAACCTGGTTGTGATCCGCGTCGGCGCCGGCGTAAAGGGACAACAGCAGGCGGGACAGGAAACCCGTCTCGGCGCCGACGGCAAACCGCTGATCAGCGGCACACCGGAGAATCGCAACAAACCGCCGATCGAAAAGATCGGCCGCTTTTTCGCCGAAGCCGCGGGTTAAACAGCCAAAATCAAAAAATACTGCCAATAGAAGCTACAAAGGGCCGCTCAAAATGAGCGGCTTTTTTTTCGATAAACACAACCTCGGTCGCTTTTTCGTCATTGCCGTGGAAACGGCAATCCAGGTTTATTGAATTCGAAACTGATACGAACCTGGCTTCCCGCGGGTGCGGGAATGACAGTTGTGCGGAATTCGCGCGGAATGCAAATGATGCGCACTCACAACATTTCCATCTAGCTAGTTTGACAGCGCACCGCTGAGTTCAGTAATGCTCATAGCGAAAGTTATTCTTGGGCCGCGTCGACGCCAAACCTGTGAGGGTCGCTATGAAAAACATGGTTCTAGCTCTTTCACTCCTGTTATTTTGCACTCCACGTCTGCACGCCCAAGGGCAATTCTTCGAAGGCAAGACCGCCAAGATTATCGCCGGCTTCGGCGCCGGCAGCGTCGACGATGCTTGGTCGCGCATGCTCGCCCGCTTCATGGGCAAACATATCGCGGGCACACCGAGCTTTCTCGTGCAAAACATGCCCGGCGCCGGCGCCATGATCGCGGCCAATTATGTTTATAGCGTAGCCAAACCTGATGGACTCACCTTGGCAGGCATTCGCGCCGGGCTTTACTTCGACCAGCTGGTGCGGCGCAAGCAAGTGCAATTCGACTGGCGCAAGTTCACCTGGCTCGGTAGTCCGTCGCAGCCCGATCAGATGATCTATATCCGCGCCAATTCGCCGTACAAAACCATTCACGACGTGCGCAAAGCCGCCGACCCGCCCAAATGCGGCGCCTCCGGCACCGCATCCCCCGGCCACTATCTGACCACTCTCTTGGAACAAACCATCGGCGCGAAATTTATTTCAATCACCGGCTACAAGGACGGGCCCGAGGTTGATCTGGCAGTGGAGCGGGAAGAAATCCATTGCCGCGGCATTTCCTTGGAAACCGGCTTCGCCCGCGAGCCGCTCGTCGGTTGGCTCAAAAGCGGTTATGTCCGCGTGCTCATGCAGACCGGCAGGAAGCGCGACCCCAGGCTGCCCGATGCGCCGACCATCTACGAGCTCATGGATGAGTTCAAAACGCCGGAGTCGGGCCGGCGCTTGGCAACGGTTCTCCTCGCCGTCGCGCAATTCGGCCGTCCCTACGTGTCGTCGCCGGGACTGCCGCCGGAGCGGGCGAAAATGTTGCAGGGCGCCTTTATCAAAGCGACCAGCGATCCGGAGTTCGTCGCCGAGGCGAAACGGCGCCAACTCGAACTCAATCCGATCTACGGCGACGAACTGAACACCCTTGCCCAGGAAGTCATCGCTCAGCCCGTCGACGTTATCGAACGAATGAAACAGATCATGGGCAACTGAGCAAAAAGAGTCCGATGAAAAACTCGATAATCTTGATCGCATTCTCCTGCGTCGCCATCTATGGCATCGGTTCGGCTCACGCGTTGACCACTGAGGAAATCGCCCTGCTTAACAAACCGGATCGCCAGAAGATTCTCGAAGAAGGCGCCAAGAAAGAAGGTAAAGTGGTTTGGTACACGCCGCTGATCGTCAACCAGGCGGTGCGCCCGCTCAAAGAGGTTTTCGAGAAAAAATATCCATTCCTCAAAGTCGACTTCCATCGCGCCAACTCGCGCGGTTTGGTGCAGAAATGGATCGCGGAAAATTCCGCGAAGCGGTACGAAGTCGACGTAGTCGGCGGCAGTGAAGCGACCATGCTCGGCAAGAAGGCCGGTCTCCTACTGCGCTTTTCCTCGCCCTTCTCGCGCGAATACCCGACGGAATTGAAAGACCCCCAAGGTCTCTGGAGCGCGACCAATCTTTATTTCATGGCGCTCGCCTATAACACACGGCGCATCAAGCTCAATGAAGCGCCGAAAACCTATGAAGACCTGTTGAACCCCAAGTGGAAAGGTCGCATGGCCTGGCACATGGGCTCCAATACCGGCACGCCACTGTTTATCGGCAACATTCTTTCAGCCCTGGGAGAAAAAGCAGGCACCGCCTATTTGCAAAATTTAGCCAAGCAAGGGGTTATCTCCACAACAGCAAGCGCCCGCGGCATCGTCGATCTGGTGGTCGCCGGCGAGTACGACATCGCCATCAATATCTTTAACAACCATGCCGAGATCAGCAAAGATGCCGGCGCGCCGATAGAATGGCAACCCTTGGAGCCGGTGCCGTCACCGATGGGGACAACCGGCGTGGCGAAAAACGCGCCGCGGCCCCATGCGGCCATGCTATTCACCGACTTTCTCCTATCCGAAGAAGGTCAAAAGGTTTTTCAACGAGCCGATTATTTACCGGCTCATCCCAAGGTTTCGGCAAAATCTCCCGAGCTCAAACCAGGCGGCGGCAGATTTGCCAAGGCCAATTATTTTCATCCGGAAACCATGATGGAACAGAGCGACAAATGGGTCGCGCTGCAAGAGAGAATTTTCACCAAGCAGCGAAGTACTTCGCCGTGAATAGCCGCGGCCAGCGCATTGTCGCCACGCAGTCCTAGGGCAGCGAAGCCGCAACTGAAAGAAGAATGGCCGCAAAGAACGCAAAGGACACAAAATAGAAATCGGGAGTCGAGAGGGCGGGTCAACCCGCCCTCTCGACTTTGGCGCATCGATAAATTTGCGCAAGTCGCTCAAATTATCAGCCGACTTAATCTCTAGGTTGTCCCTTTGCCAACCTTAACCGTTTTGTGATTAAAATCAAAAAAAGCGAATCCGCCAAGGAGTCATGCCATGCCGATCATCGATGCCGACACTCATATCGACGAGACCGAAGCCACTTGGGAATATCTCCGCGACTTCGAGCAGGAGTTCAAACCGATCACCCAACATCCGAGCCGCGTCGATCCGTCAAAGACGCCGGCGCGCTATTGGCTGGTCGACGGCCATCGCCAGATGCGCTTCGTGCGCGATGACGGCAATACCCGCACCACGGTAGAAACCCGCGAGTTGCTCGATGTGCCGGCGCGGCTGCGCGACATGGACGCCATGGGCACGGAAGTTCAAGTGCTTTATCCGACGTTATTCTTGATGGAAGCCACCGAGCGCCCGGAAGTGTCCACCGCCCTGCGGCGCAGCTATAACCGCTGGCTCGCCGACCGCTGCGCGGAGTCCCATGGCCGCCTGCGCTGGGTCTGCCTGCCGCCGTTGATGAATCTGGATGAGACCGTCAAGGAACTACAATTCGCCAAAGATCATGGCGCCTGCGGTATACTCAAGAAAGGCGATATGGAAGCCGGCAAATGGCCCGCCGACCAATATTTCACCCCGCTATACGAGGAAGCCAATCGTTTGGACTTGCCGATCTGTGTGCACATCGGCTCGGGCACCCCGGACTTCGTGCCGGCGCGGGAATTTTCCCTGGGTTCCTTCATGCGATCGCAATTGCCGACCGTCCATGCATTTCACACCATTATCCGTCATCAACTGCCGGTGAAGTATCCCAAGCTGCGCTTCGGTATTATCGAAGCCGGCTGCTCGTGGATTCCGTTCATCGCCTGGGAACTGAAACGGCGCATGGAAAAATCCGCCGACGGCTCCGGCACGTTTAGCCAGTTCGCCCGCTACTCGTTGTCATCCGACTTGCTCAAAGCCAACCGCATGTACGTCACCTGCCAAGTCGACGAGGATTTACCGTATATTTTGAAAGTCGCCGGCGAAGATAGCTTGATGGTCGGCTCCGATTACACCCACCGCGACTCGTCGATGGAGTACGAATTCCCGCGGTTGCTCAAAGAGCGCGCCGACGCCGGCGAGATCTCGAAGACCGCCGTGCAGAAGATTCTCTACGACAATGCGAAAACGTTTTACGGACTGTGAGCACTGCAGAGGACGTGACGAGAGTTATGAATCGCCCAAGCGCGTCCATCATTTGAGGAATTGGTTATAAAAGTAATCAACCCACTCGTTGTTCTTATCGGATTGCAGATCCGGGTTTATGTAATGCGCCCTGTGAAATCTGCCGCCCCCGGCTTTGAGATCGGCCTGCAAAGCCGGCACCCCGGGATGCGCGGGTAGATAGTTCACCGCTTGAAAAACCTTCTGTCCGGCCCTGGATAGCAAAAAATCGAGAAACAACATCGCCGCGTGAGGATGGGGCGCGTGTTTCGCCAAGCCGACCGTGCTTACCGTAGCCGGCACCGGCTCCAATGCCTGCCACTCCGCCGGCGCGCCGGCAATTTTGCTGATATGAGCGTGGTGGTTAAAGATCAACAGTCCGAGCGGATATTCCCCGGCAATGACCAAGTCCAATATCTGCCTGTTGGCGGCTGCGTTATTGGCGATACTTTGCGCTTTTAACTTTTGCAAATAGGACTTGCCCGCTTTGTCTCCCATGGCCAGCAGCGCGTTGCCGACGAAAAGCGGCGCTCCCGAGGTGCGGTTTGTCGACCACATCATCTGACTTTTCCAGCGCGGATTGAGCAGATCCTCGTAGGTCTTTGGCACGTCGTTGGGTTTGACCATCCTGCTGTTGTATCCCAGAGTCATGAAATAGACATTGCTCACGCCCCAAAATCCTTGCGGGTCCTTGAGCTCGGCCGGATACTCCGCCGTGTGCGGCGAGAAAAACTTTTGCAAATAGCCCGCCTGCCGCGCCACGGTCGTGGCACCGCTGCCGCTGACGACATCGACATCGTATCTCTTCGCTTGATATTCGGTGAGGATTTTCTGGCCTAGGCGGTCCGAATTGGCGCGAAAAAATTCGAGTTGGACAAACGGATACTCCTTTTCAAAGGCCGCTTTCAGCGGCCGGACGACCTGATCGACGATCAGCGCCGTGAAAAACATCAGCTTGCCCTCTTTCTTGGCCCCGTCGACAAGAATCTTTTGGCGCTCGGCCGATTTCAGCAAAGCAACGTCTTCGATCGTCGCGGCGGCCGCCAACGGAGTCCACAAGCAGGCGCCAAGCGCCATCGCCGCCAGCAGGGAACCTGACTGAAAAATCGACCGTGGCAGTTGAGAGATCATCTCATAGCTCTTCGGCATCCGAATTCGTGTGGATACAAATCCCCTATCCACGAGTGCGGCGATTTCAGGAATGCTGTCACTGCTTCCTGGTGGCCGCCAGCTTCTGATAGTTCCAGGTGCCATTCACGCCGCGGCGCGCGGCCTTTAAGAACATCCTTGAAATGCGGCTGTTCGTATAGCGGTGGGCGATTGGACATTTCGTCGACTAAATTGCCCGGCAAGCTTTTATAATCCTTGCCCTCAGCGCAATAGGCCAGATAATTCAGCCGGGCCTGTTCTTCCAGATGGGCCATGCCCATCACCGCCTCGGAAAGATCCTTTCCCGTCGTCACCGCGCCATGGCCATAAAGCAGCATCGCCTGGCTCTCGCCCAACAAGTTAGCCACCTCCATGCCCTCGGCGTCGCTCTGAATCGTCTTGACGTGGGGATAAATCGGCAGCGCCTGCTGCACCAGCTGCGCGCCTTCCTGGCACATCGGCTTTAGCCGGCCGGTTAGGATACTCATGAGTATCGTGTAGCGCGGATGCACGTGCACGACCGCTTGCACGTTCGGATGCGTCTTGTAAATGCAGGCGTGGATTTTGACTTCCGAGCACTGCGTCAGTTCGCTCCGCCCGCCGATCTTGAAGCCTTCGGTGTCGCACATGACCATGTCATCGGGCTCCATCAGTTCGAGGGCGTCGTACTGGTACTCACGTCCTTTGACGAAAAAATGCTTTGGCGAAGTGGCAACGCGCATGCTCGCGTGTCCCAGCGAAGCGGTAAATCCGGTCGCCAACCCAAGATTGGCGAGCACACGGTTCGCCGTCGCAACCTCGCGCTTTACGTCTTCAATATCTGCATTCATTGCTAGCTCCTTCTAGGGCGAGCGCGCTCTATCCCGCCCGCTGGTTGTACCTATTGTATTTGTGCTGCTTGATCATCTGCCGCGACCGCTACACTGATCGAACCTGGGCCATACTGTCAAGACCGGCTTCGAAGGCATGCGGTTTAGTCTGAAAGTCACAGGCAGGTTAAAATAATTCGCAGCTCCGTGATGAACCCGAATTCCTGGGTTTGATCGATAAGCGCGCCGACGCCCATGATATTTCGCCTATCTCGCCAACCGCCGTGCAGAAGTTTGTCTACGACAATCGAAGATTTTTGTGGCTGTAGAGAATCGAATAGTTGAACGGAAGACTGCTTCTCTAAGCAGTCGTCATCGCCGTACTATCGACCCAGTCTTTGGCTTAGCCATCGCCGATCGAGGCTTTGTTCCGTCCGTGGCAATGCAGCGACTAGAAAGATACGCACGAACGGGCCGTCACTAGAAGGACCGACTCTTGTTGAAACTGTTCCTTGTAGATCGCGACGAGTTCGCGAATATTCTTTTCGAAGCGTTCCTCGTTGGGGTGAATAATTTGCACCACGTAGGTTGCCTCTCGGGCCATCGTGCCATCCTCCATATTCCATTGTCCGGAAGCTCTAAACACGGTAAGGCCTTGCGGAAACCGAGGACTGATGACGGCTTCAAGAAACTCGGCCCACTGCTCTGCCGTAACCACGCCGTCTGGCTTGGCAGTGCCGAAGTACAGCGAATTATGAATGGCAAACTGCGCCTCGCTCCGACAATTTTCCTGGCGCAGCGACATACAACCGGACGAGGCCGCACAAGCAACAACGAGCGCGATCCGTGACAACAGCATAGGTAAGGCGTGATATTCCATCAATCAACATTTTAGCTACGGGCAACACGATTTAGTATGAGAATCCGCGCAGTCTCACCGCAATCAACACTTGTCCGAATTGACCCATCCACGTGATGCTCCTGCGCTTGAAAATATCCGAGCCCGCTTCCGACCAACCGGCAGAGAGATGCCGCTAGTCGGGTTTCACCGCCACGAGGTTGACCAGCGTTTCTTCTCGCTGCGCCGGCACGCCGAAGCCAAACCACTCGAACGTGCCGAGATCAGGCCGGCTCCACCACAAGTAAGGCAGCGACACATTCTCGGAGCCAAAAGTAAAACCCTGATCCCGAATCATCGCCTGGTACTCCGACGCGCTCCGCTGCACATGCATCGGGTGGCGAAACAACAGCCGAATCATCCAGGAGCAGATATAGGCGCGCGTCGATTCGGCGAACAACAATAACCCGCCGGGTTTGAGCACGCGAAATATTTGCTCTAATGCCAATTGCTGGCGCGATAGATGATGAAAGGTCTGGTGGCAGAATACCAAGTCCACGCTGTCATCGCCGACATCCAGCGCCGCGATATCGCCGTGCCGGAGTTCGATGGGAATTTTTTCTTTTAACGCCTCTGTGTGGGCATGTTGCAGACATTTCTCTTCAGCGTCGACACCGATCAAGCGCTGCGGCGAGAAACGTTCGATCAACAGCCGGAAGGACTTGCCTTGGCCGCATCCCGCGTCGAGCACGATCGGATAGCATGGCCGGCGTTGCGGCATCAGCCGTTCCAAATCGTCGAGCGCGACTCGCAGCACATGGCGGGTCCAAGTCTGGGTGCCGAGAAACCAAAAGCCAATCCTGGTCTCAGGTACGAAGACGATGTCAGGAGGAGCACTGGGAGTTATCTTCATGCCTACGAACCGAGAGTTCATCGAGTCGTTTAACTCGGGGGGTCAGCGCAAAAATTCCTTCTCAAAATAATCCGCCCATTCATTGCTCTTGTCGTAGAGCAACTCAGGGCTGAGATAATTCGCTTTCTTGAAGCGCACGCCGGGTTTCAGGTCGGCTTGCAGGGCGGGAATTTCGGGATGGGCCGGCAAGTAATTGGCGGCTTGAAATACCCGTTGGCCTCTGCGCGAAAGCACGAAGTCGAGAAACAGCATGGAAGCATGGGGATGGGGCGCGGTTTTGGCGATGCCGATAGAATTATTGGTCGCGGTCACGGGTTCGAGCGGATGCCACTCCACCGGCGCGCCGGCGGATTTGCTGATGAAAGCATGATGGTTGAAAATCTGAATCGATAACGGGTACTCACCGGCGATAACCAGGTCGAGTATCTGGCGCGCGCTGGCGGTGCTCTTGGCGATGTTCTGCTGCTTCAACTTTTGCAGATAGGCCTTGCCCGCTTCCTGGCCTATAGTCGTGAAAATGTTGCCGACGAACTGCGGCGCGCCCGAGCCACGGCTGGTGGACCACATCATCTGGCCTTTCCAGCGTGGATTGAGCAGGTCTTCGTAGCTCTTCGGCAACTCGGCCGCTTTCACCAGGCGCGTGTTGTAGCCCAGGGTCATGAAGTAAACGTTGGTGCTGCCCCAGAAACCGTTGGCATCTTTCAACTCGCGCGGGTACTCGGCGATGGGCGGCGAATAGAAACGCTGCATTATCCCGGCGCGCTGCAACATGGTGGCGGCGGCGCTGCCGCTGACGATATCGACCTCATAACGTTTGGCTTGGTGCTCGGCCAACACCCGCTGCGCCAGGCGGTCGGCGTTGGCGCGGAAGAACTCGACCTGGACAAACGGATATTCTTTCTCGAAGGCATCCTTTACCGGCCGTACCACCTGATCGACGATCAGTCCGGTATAGAACGTCACCTTGCCCTCTTTCTTGGCGCCGTCGATGAGGGTCTTTTCGCGATTTGGCGATTTCATCAAGGCAATTTCTTCCACCGTCGCCGCTGGTGATACGGCAACGGAAGGCCCTGCAATGGCGACGAGCGAAGCCAAGAATAAAAGCTTGAACTGAGCGGGAAACATCATCGATCCTCCTGCGACTGCTGGTTAGGCGATCATCTGACGCATAGCTTCTAACGACTTCATGGCGCAAGCTAGCCACGCCGTCACCTTGCTGTCAAGGATTTGTTGGCGCGGCAGTACCAGAAACAGCGAGCTGATTTTCTGTTGCCGGTTAGGCAATTCATGCTATGGTCCGGCCAAATTAACGGAGCAAATATTCACGGCGAATTTCACGGAGAAAATTTAATGCCGGAGCAGGCCATCAAGGATAAGACCGCCATCGCCGGGATCGGCTGGACGGCGTTTACACGCGGATCGGGGGTGCGCACGCTGACCTTGGCCGCCGAGGCGAGTCTCAACGCCATCGCCGACGCCGGACTCGAGGTGCAGCATATTGACGGCATAGTTTCGTACTTTCATAAACGGCCGGAATCGCAAGAGGTGCGCGAGCTAACGCAGATGTTAGGCATCAAAAATTGCAACTTTCAGCTCTACAGCGACGGTGGCGGCGGCTGGAACTGCGCCGCAGTGTTATCCGCCGCCATGCTCGTGCACTCGGGTGTCTGTAAAAACGTCTTGGTGTTCAAAGCCCAGAATCGTTACAGCGAAGGACGCGCGGCGCGGGCCGAGCGCGTCCATGATGTCAGTGGTCCGGATCAGTTTACGATGCCCTTCGGCCAGCACCATGCCGCGGCCCAATTCGGCCCCCACGCCACCGCCCACATGGCGCGCTACGGCACCACGTCGCTCGATTTCGCTCATCTCGCCGTCACCGAGCGCAGCCACGCGATGCTCAACCAGAAAGCGATGATGCGCAAACCGATGACTGTGGCAGAGCACCAGGCGTCGCGCTGGATCATTTATCCATTTCGCTTGTTCGACTGCTGCCAGGAAACCGACGGGGCGGTGGCGCTGGTGGTAACTTCCGCCGAGCGGGCGCGCGATTTGAAACACGCGCCGGTCTACATTATGGCCGGCGTCGGCGGCACGAGCCAGACCGCCGGTTGGTGGGAAACCAACGGCGTCAATACCGCGCCGCAGCTTTACGAAGGCGCCGGCATTGCGCCACGCGATGTCAGCATCGCCGAAATTTACGACCCGTTCACATTCATGTGCATGACCCATCTCGAAGACTTGGGCGTGGTGCCAAAAGGCGAGATCGGTCCATGGATTCGCGCCGGAAATAATCGCCTCGATGGCTCGCTGCCGGTCAACACCCATGGCGGCCTGTTGTCGGAAGGCCATATCGCCGGCCTCAACCATTTCATCGAAGCGGTGCAGCAGTTACGCCCCGAAGGTGTCGTCGACGATCTCTGCGAAGGGACGCACACCTACGACCGCGCCACCTGCCGCCAGGTGCGCGATCCGCGGATCGCGCTACTGTGCGGTGAATGCGTCGACAGCGCCATGCTGTTGAGAAAGGCTTGAGTATGAACGCTTATGCCAAACCGCTGCCGCGTACCGATGTGGACACGCAACCGTTTTGGGATGGCTGTAAGCTCCACGACCTGCGCGCCCAACGCTGCAGCGACTGCCGTCAGTTCCGCTGGCCGCCTCAAGCGTTTTGTCCCGAGTGTTATTCGTGGAATTTTGAATGGACTCGACTGGCACAGACCGGCAAAGTTGCAACTTTCGTGGTGGTTCATTACGCCGCCGTCACCGCCTTTCAACCCGACTTACCCTACGTCGTCGCGCATATCGTCATCGACGGCACTGGTGGCCGAGTCGAGATCGTCAGCAATGTCATCGGCTGCCCGTGGCAAGATGTAAAAGTCGGTATGGCGGTCAAGGCAGTGTTCGAAGATGTGACGCCCGAGGTGACGTTGGCGAAGTTTAGGCCGGCGTAGCGCTGCATTTACGAGCTAGGGCGAAAGCCCCAACTCATTTTGGATTTTCGATTTTGGATTGGGGAAAAGAGGCACGAGAGTGCTTTCATCGAAGCGAGTTTCCGATCGATTTTCCGACAATCCAAAATCCAAAATCGCAAATCCAAAATTATCTAATGACCCGGTCCGCCCGTGCCAGCACATTCGGCGGTATCGTCAGACCGATTTGCTTAGCCGCTTTCAGATTGACGATGAATTCGAATTTCATCGGCTGCTCGACCGGCAAGTCGGCCGGCGTCCGACCTTTGAGAATCTTGTCGACATAATTTGCGGCGCGCCGCATTAAGTCGGGAAAGCTGGCACCGTAGCTCATCAAACCGCCGGCTTCGACGAAATCAGATCTAGAGTAGGTCGCCGGTAGCCGGTGCTGCACCGCCAAGTCGATAAACTGATTGCGGTGCAGGGAAGCCAAGGGGGTTTGCAATACCAGGATTGCGTCGGCACGATCCTTGGCGGCGGCGCGGAATGCAGTTTCAACATCCTGCGGATCGAGCACATCGAGATATTGAATTTTCACCTTGAACACCTTTGCGGCGAGTTCCACTTCTTGCAACGATTGTGCGTTACCCGGCTGGCGCGACGTCCCGAAGACAGCGATGCGGGAAAGCCGGCGAACGATTTCCTTCATCAGCTCCAGTTGTTTACCGCTTATCTCCGGCGCCAGGGTGGATAGTCCAGTGATGTTTCCACCAGGTCGCGCGAGGCTGGAGACAAAGCCGTTGCCGATGGGATCATTATCGAACCCCATGACAATCGGGATCGTGCTGGTCGCTTGCTTAGCACCTTTAGTATCCGCCGGGCCGGCCGTAACAATCACATCCACATTCAAACGCACCAAGTCAGCTGCGAGACCAGGTATGCGATCGAGCTTCCCCTCGGCCCAGCGGTAGTCAATGAAAATAGTTTTCCCCTCGACATAACCCAGTTCACGCAGCCCCTGCTTGAAACCTTCGATGCGTGCCGCGGTCGCCGCCGGCGAAGTAGCACCGAGGTATCCGATGCGCGGGATTTTCGTTGGCTGTGGCGCCTGGGCCGACAAGGATTGTCCAAAGAGCAAGGTGCATAGAGCGATGCCTAAGAGTTTTTTACTCAAATCATTCTCCCATTCGAGTATAGCATCGCACGACGGTAGTCACCGTGTCATCTCCCTGTCAACTTTATTCACCAGCGGGCATGGCGAATTCGCTGCGTAAATTCTGTTGCCTGCCCACCGATTCGTGTTATGTTCCAGCCAAATTATTTCAAGTCGTGACGACGGCGGCGATGATTTCGTCCTGCCGCTTTCATCCTTGCTTAAACCAGGAGGCCCTATGCCCGGCGCACTTGATGACATTCGCGTGATCGATTTTACCCATGCTTTGAACGGCCCGTTCTGCACCATGCTGCTTGGACACCTGGGCGCGGAGATAATTAAAATCGAACCGCCGGCCGGCGATGGCTTTCGCCGCTCGTGGATGCCGCCCGATGCCAAAGTCGACGCCTATGAATTCCTTTGGATCAACGTCAACAAGAAGAGCGTCGTGCTGAATTTAAAAACCGCCCAGGGCGCCGGGCTGGCGAAGCAGTTGATCGCTAAAGCCGATGTCGTCGTGGAAAACTACCACACCGGGCAGATGGAGAAATTTGGCCTGGGCTATGAAGATTTAAAAAAGATCAACCCGCGTATCATCTATTCTTGCACACGCGGCTTCGGCGAGACCGGGCCGTACAAAGACTACGGCAGCACGGCGCATACCAACAACAGCATGACCGGCTGGACCCACACCGGCTGGGGCTACAACAAAGCACCGGGCACCAAGGCGATCGGCATCGGCGACGAAGCCGCCGGCGTCAGCATGGTCTGCGGCATTCTGGCAGCGCTGCATGCGCGCGAGAAGTCCGGCGAAGGGCAGAGAATCGTCGTCTCCATGCAGGAAGCCTTACTCGGTTTCATGATCAGCGAATTTCACGAACATTTCGTGGGCATCGAAGTCGGCAACTATCCGGTGCCGGCGGCGGACGGTTATTTCACGCTGCGCATACCCGATATCAGCGACAGCGGCTGGGCAAAACTCGCGAAATTAATGGATCGCGAAGATTTGCTCGCCGATCCGCGCTTCGCCGACGCGCCGGCGCGCAAGCAAAACCGTGGGCAACTGAACGACCTGATTAAAGCCTGGGCGAAAACCAAAACCCGACAGGAGCTTTGGCAAGGACTGCGCCACATCGACTACTTCGGCGCGCCGGTGTTGTCGATGGGTGAAGTCATCGAGGACGAGCATATCAAAGAACGCAAAGCCTTTATCGACAGGAATCACCCGGCCGCCGGGCCAACGAAACTCTTGGCGCCGTGGATTCACATGTCGAAGACCCCCGCCAGCATTCGCGACGACGCCCCTTTACTCGGCCAGCACACCGACGATGTATTGGGAAATCTCTTGGGCTTGAGCGCCGCCCAATTGAGCGCTCTGCGCGCGGAGAATGTCATCAAGTAGGCAGCGCAACAATCGCCGTTTCGAATTGTTCCCGCGCAAACCATGCGCTGCGCCAATCGAGGGGCGCAAACATGCCCGCGGTACGAACACGACCGCGGCAGGATAGCTGAACCACTACACCGGGTCGGGCCGCCGCTGCCCCACGCGCCGGAAAACCTCGGCTTCACGAAACAGCCGCAGAATATCGCCGTCGATCATACCGCGCTTGCCTTCGTCGTGGAGAATATCCAGGGCCCGCTCCCACGGCACAGCCGGCTTATAGGGCCGGTCGCCAGCCGACAGTGCGTCGAAGATATCGGCGATGGTCATCATTTTCGATTGTATCGGGATATCCCGCCCCGCCAAACTGTGCGGGTAACCCGTGCCATCGAGTTTCTCATGATGCGCCGCGGCGATCTCCGCGACGTTTTTGATCTCTTTGGTCCAGGGGATTTGCCGCAGGAAATTCTGCGTGTGATCGACATGGGATTGAATCTGCAAGCGTTCCGCGTCGTCGAGACTACCCTGTGGGATCGCCAACAGCCGCGCCTCCTGAGGCAGCAATAAGGGTACGGGCCGCCCATCGGCGTCGGCGACTTGCCGTGCCGCCACCCGGGCCAAGCCGGCAACATTACCTTCATGTAAGAATGTCGGCTCGTTGCAACGAACGATAAAGCCGAGCAGCTCGTCGACTTCCCGCAGCTGGACCTCAATTTCATTTTCAAATTTCGTCTGCTGGCGCAGGAACTCGTCCCGTCCTTTGTCGAGTAGGTAGGCCAGTTTGCGCTCGCTCTGCGCGTGTTCCAAAGCTTTGCGTGCGTAGGCAAAGCGTTGTTGGATCAGTTCGAGCTGCCCGGGATAGAGCTTTTTGGCTTTGACCAGCACCTGTTCGCGCACGCCGACCTTGCCGAAGTCGTGCAGCAGCGAGGCATAGCGTAGCTCCTTCATCTCGCCGCGGCTGAAGCGAACATCGCGAAATGGCGCGGTGTCGGCGCGGTCTACGGCCTGCGCCAGGCCGAGGGTCAAATCGGCGACGCGAAAAGAATGGCCGGACGTGGTCGGGTCGCGCGATTCGATGGCGGTTACCGACGCGCGCACGAAGCCCTCGAAGAGCGTCTCTATGCTCTCGTAGAGCCGAATGTTCTCGATCGCCACCGCGGCCTGACTGGCCACGGAACGAACCATCGGCCGGCATTGCTCGGGAAACGGCACCACCATCGTCTCGAGGCTATGCCGGTCCAGGGGCAACGCCGCATCACGTTTGCAATTGATCAGTTGCACCACGCCGATGATTTCTCCTTGGGGATTTTTCATCGGTACGGCGAGCATCGACCTAATGCGGTGACCGCTTTCCTCGCCATAAGTAAAGTTGCATCGAAACGGCAATGTCGGATCAATGCGATGCACATCGTCGATAGCCAACTCCACGCCGGTGAGCGCGACATAACCGGCGACGCTGGCATTATCGATGGCCAAATGAGACTCGGCATAGGATGGTTTACCGCTGTCGTTTTGGCTCAGGGTAAAACGCAGCCGGCGCCCGCCATTGCCGTCCTCCTCTAGCAGATACAGCGACCCGGCATCGCTCTGACTGATCTCCCGGCTTTTGCGCAGAATCAAATTGAGCAGCGACTCGCGGTCATGCTGCGACGACAGCGCGATGCCGATCTCATTGAGCCGGTCGATCTCGCTTTGGCTGCGCCGCACTTGTTTCTCAATCTCGCGCTGTCGGCGCATCAATAAAAGATTGTCGAATGCCGCACGAATCTGGCTGCCTAGCACCGGCGCCGGCGCGGCGATCTGCACAACGGCAAATATCGGCAGGGCGCGCGCCTGCGGCGCCACCTCTCCTTCGGCGCCAAGCGTGAACAATAGTCTGACGCGATGCTCACGGATCGCCGCGCTCCAACTTTCGTTGAGCAACTCCAGCCGGTCGACCAATGCCACCGCAAGACCGCCCTCCAGAGCCGGACAATTTTCCGCCAGCGGCAGAATCCGCCAGTGAGGATCGAGCCCGGTGAGCGACGGCGCCCAGCCGTCACATTGATAATAAACTTGCCTGCCGAGGTCAGCTTGAAGGGAATCGCCGCCGCTTTGGGTTTGCGCGGCATCACTCGCGCGAGCAGGTGGATCGTTAGGTTTCATGGCAATCACGGTCGTTCGGCCGATGACCGGATAACAACTATCCGAAAGCGGCGGCCTACTCAACCGGCTAGGCCGAGGTCCAAAGAGGAACGATCGTGACGCTCGGATTTCTCTGCCGATTCAGCCACCGATCCTGGCAACAGACGAGAATGACAGCCGCGCCATCGTCACTGACGATTTTGGTCGTCTCACCGGACTCCACCGCCAACCCGATCTGACTTACAGCTGAAAATTTTGACAACTTGGGTTCGCCACGACGCGCGCAGATTCACCGGTCGAGTGGCATGAGGCGTGCTCTTTCTCAAACACCAAAACATATTTACTTCACCAACTCCCGGCGGACTCCCGTCCTGGATCTATGAACAGTGGAAAGGATCGCAACTATGAACCTATTTATGTCAATGCCGCGACGATTGGCAATCCTCGGTAGCATCGTCGTCATCGCCAGCCAATTTGACCTTAGCGCCATTGCCCAATCCCACCCTCACCTATTTCGCCAACGGCCGGTGGCCGTTCAGCCGGAGAGAAACGCCAGTGCCGCATCCATTGGCGACGTCGACCATGAGCTCTTGGCTAACAACCCCGCGCATCTCACCATCGTCGTGCCTGGCAAAGCCGACCTATTGATCGATCGTCAACATCACGATCAGCGCAGCGCGGGCAACATGGTATGGCGCGGTCAAGCGGACCAGGATCCTAGCAGCAAAGTTACGTTGACCCTGCATGACGGTATTCTTCTCGGCCATATACAGAGCGGCAACGAAATCTTTGCGCTGCGGCCGGGACGCAATGGCCGCACGATCATCGAAAAAATCGACACCGACAGTTTTAATCCCGAATGGGGCCATGACCATCGTACCCATGGCCACGATAAAGTCCCGCCCAAGCGCGCTGGCGCTGACGATCTGAGCGCTGCCAGCAACTCAACCGCGCCCGCCACTGCAGCAGCAACAACGGCTACAGAAATTGTTCTTATGTCAGTCTACACCCCCCAGGCTCGCGCCGGTGCTGGCGGAGTAGCGCAAATCCAAGCGCAAATTCAAGCCGCGGTGGATCAAGCCAACACCGCCTTTATCAACAGTAACATGACCGCGCGTTACCGCTTGGCGCACACCGTCGAAGTGGCCTACAGCGATTCAGGAAATATTGATTCCGACTTGAATTGGGTCACCGGTAACGCCGCCGTCGCGTCCTTGCGCAATACCCACTCGGCCGACATGGTGTCGATGATCACCGAAAACGGCGGGGGTTATTGCGGCATCGGCTGGGTGCAAAGAAATCCTGGCGCGGGCTTCGCCTCCTATGCCTTTCAAGTTACGGCGCGCGGCTGCCTCACCAACAGCACCTTGGCCCATGAACACGGTCACAACCTCGGTATGGAACATGACCCCGCTACCGCGGGAATCTCCCCGGCGGGTGCTTCCTATGACTGGTCATTCGGCCACAACGTTCCTGGCTCATTCCGCACGATTATGTCTTACAACTGCGCCGCGCCTTGTCCGCGCGTGTTGCATTACTCCAATCCCGATGTTCTCTACAACGGTCTACCGACCGGCATCGCTAACCAGCGTGACAATGCTTGGACTGGAGATTTGACCGCGCCGATCGTTGCCGCCTTTCGCAGTGGCGGCGCCGCCGTCAACAATCCCCCGAGTTTTACCAGCGATTCGATTACCAAGCCCAATGCAACCCGGGGGCTGGCGTATTCCAGCAGCATCGCCACCGCCGCGAGCGATCCGGATAGCAACCCTCTGGTTTTTTCCAAAACTGCCGGTCCGGCTTGGTTGACGGTCGCAGCCAACGGCAATTTAATCGGCACGCCAGCGGCAAGCGATCTAGGAACGAACACTTTCACAGTTTCCGTTACTGACGGCAACGGTGGATCGGACAGCGCGACACTGCAAATCACCGTAGTGAGCGGGTTGAGCGCGCCAAGCGGTCTCATCGGGTCTTCGACACTCGCACGGCGCATTAATCTTGTCTGGAATGACAATTCCAGTAACGAGAGAGGATTCAAAATCGAGCGCTCCACTGACGGGTCGACCTTTATTAGAATCGCCACTCGTCGCGCTAATCTAACGGCTTTTGCCGATGGTGCCAGGCGCTCAGGATCAACTTACCACTACCGAGTCCAATCCTATGATGCGAGCGGCAATTCCGGCTATTCGAACACTGTCAGCGTGGTTGCCAAGTAGTTCGCCCGAGATTTACAGCAGCCTTCCGCGCGAACCGGCTCGAGCCATCGAGCCGGTTTTTTTTTGTTTGTCGAGAGCTGGTTCTCTGTTCGATCCAAGCTCGGGGCCGTGGACATTGTGCGCGCCTTGGCATAAGGGATTTGAGACATTCTGTGAAGAGGTACGCCCATGGACATCGACGAACTCAAACAAGACATCGTCACCGCCAGCCACATTCTCCACCAGCAGGGCATCGCCGCCGCTTTTGGCCATGTCAGCGCGCGTATTCCCGGCACGAACACGTTCATATTCCCGCCGCGCATGAGCCCGGCGCTGGTGCGAATGGATAATCTCTTGACGCTCGATGTCGATGGCAACCAGCTTTCCGGCGAAGGCCGGCCGAACACCGAATTCTGGATTCACGCGCGAATTTACCAAGCCCGCCCCGATGTTCAATCGGTTTGCCATGTGCATCCGCCGAGTTGCGTGGTGTTAGGCGCTCTCGGTGAAACCGTGCGGCCGCTGCACGCGTCCGGCGCGGTGTTTAGAAATGACGTCCAGGTTTTCGATGCGATCACCTTAATTCGCACCCGCGAGTTGGGCGATGCCGTGGCCAAGACTCTCGGCAGTCATGGCGCGATGTTACTGCGCGGCCACGGCGTCAATGTCGCCGACAAAGATATCCGGCGTGTGTGCATCATGACCCTGTGGATGGAGGAAGCGGCCAATTATCAGCTGCGCGCCATGGCCGCCGGCAAGCCGCGCTACTTCACGCCCGAGGAACTGGCGGTTATTTATCCGCAAGTCTCCGGCGAAGAAGTCTCCAACCGGGCGTGGGAGTATTTCAGCAGCCGGGTCGAATCTTGATGCCCAAGGCTTGAGACCATCCACCTGATCGCGATATTGTCGGTCCGATATTAGGGAGGGAATCCAATGGCACTTAAACACAGCGACCTGCGCCATGCGGTCATCGAGAGCGCGAATTTTCTCGTGCGCATCGGCGCGATCTCGATGAGCCACCATGGCAACTTTAGCGTGCGCGTGCCCGGCACCGACACGATCTTGCTCACCGCATCGAGCTCCTTCGATAATTTGCAGCCGGAGAATCTCGCGTTGCTCGATCTCGATGGAAAACTCGTCGAAGGCGAGATCAACCCGACCAACGCCGAGATCGTCCACATGCATGCCATCGTTTACAAACAACGGCCGGAGACCGGCGCCGTGGTTCATACCCACTCGACCTACGCCACCAGCTTCGCCCTCGCGAGCCGCGCCCTGGGCTGCTCCTATGAAGCACTGGTGCGCAATGAAATGGCCGACGGCGTGCCGTTAGCGAAATATGGCCCGCGCGGCTCCGGCGAATCCATCGCCAACATCGTTACCGCCTTGAACGGGACGAAAAACACCAAAGCCGTGCTGTTGGAAAACCACGGCGTGCTCGCCTTCGGCGCCAATCCCGCCGCCGCGGCGCGGGCCAATTTGATTGTCGAAGAAGCCGCGCAAATGGCGATCTACGCCGAGGTTTTGGGCGGCGCCAAGATGATTCCGCCGGAATTACTGAAAGCCACTGTCGGCCGTAGAGATGAATTCGCCCGCGCGGGTACGCAACGCACATGACTTAGGCGCGGCCGGCCGGTCGCCCCTAACTCGTATCAGAAGACCATCACAAACAGGAAACAAGAAAGGAAAAGAGAAAATGGCTATGACCGCAAATGAAAAACGCAAGGCTTTGAAGGTGATGATGCAGCAGCCCACGTGTCATCTGGCGCCGAGTTGTAATGATGGCATTCAAGCCCGCTTGGTTGAGTGGCAGGGTTTTCCGCTGGTGCATATTTCCGGCAGCGGACAACACCGCTCGCTCGGATTTGCCGACGCCGGATTGCTTACCCTCACCGAGATGATCAACAAGGCGCGGGAGATCGTCGACGCCGTCGACATTCCTATCGTCAGCGACGCCGAGACCGGTTACGGTAATGCCGTCAACGTCTATCGCGCCGTAAAGGAATTCGACCGGACCGGCGTCGCCGCCATTCATATCGAAGACCAAATGACGCCCAAGCGTGCCGGCCATGAAGGCTTTGACGTCGGTTTGATTTCGCGCGAGGAATTCGTCGCCAAAATCAAGGCCGCCGTGGACGCACGCAGCGACCGGGACCTCGTTATTATCGCGCGTTCGGAAGCCAAGGATTCGCTGCAAGAGCGCCTCGAACGCACCCAGGCTTGCATCGAAGCCGGTGCCGACGCTTCCTGGGTCAGCGCTCGCACTGAAGAAGAAATCCAAGCCTATGCCAAACTCGGCAAGCCGTTGGTCGGCGTGCCGCCGCGCGGGGTGATGACCATCCAGCGCTACGGCGAGTTGGGCGGCCGCGTCGGCTGCATCCCGACGGTGCTCCAAGTCGCCATGCTGCACGGCATGCGCCAGTGCTTGGAAGAACTAAAAAAGAATGGCACCGAAGCGGCCTATTTCAAAAACACGCCCGGCATCGAGGACACTCGTAAATGGTACGCCAACATGGGTAATGCCGAGCTCAAGGAAATGGAAAAGAAGTACGGCTATTGAGAGTAGGCATAACTTTCGCCAATTCACTGCAGTTTAACTAGGTTGAGGGTTGTCTATGTTTAGATCGAAATGCTTTGCCAAGATCATCCTAACGATGATGCTGATTACCGGCACCGCACAGTTGGCGCAGGCACAAGTGACGAAAATCAACGTTGGCTACAGCGCCATCAGCGGCGATGCACTGCCGGCGTGGCTGGCCAAAGACGCCGGTATCTTTGAAAAAAATGGCCTCGACGTTCAAGCGGTTTTCTTCGCCGGCGGCACCACCGCAATCATGGCGCTGGTCTCAGCCGATACGCCGATCGCGCAGTTGGCCGGGCCCGCGGTAGTGAATTCCGTCATGGCAGGTTCCGACGCGACCATCGTCGCCGGCGGCGTCATATCGCTAAACTATTACCTGCTAAGCCGGTCGGAGATAAAAACTCCCGAGCAGCTGAAGGGCGGCTCGGTAGCGATCAGCCGGTTCGGCTCGTCATCTGACTTTATCGCCCGGTACGCGCTAACGAAGGTCGGCCTCACACCCGGCAAAGACGTCACTATCGTGCAGATCGGCAGCACCACGGCGCGCGTCGACGCGGTGCTCGCCGGACGCGTGCAAGCCACCGTGGTCAATCCGCCCGCCAGTATCATCGCGCAAAAGCGCGGCATGAACACCCTCGCCGATCTGCCCAAGCTTGGACTTGTCTATCAACACACCGCCGTCGCCACGACCAAAAAATATATACGAGAAAATCGCGATGTCGTTAGGCGCTATGTAAAGTCGCAAATTGAAGCCGTCCATCGCATTTACACCGATAAAGAGAGCGCCATCCGCGCCTTGGGGCGATTTATCGGCCGTAACGTCGACCGCGATGTCCTGGAAAAAACCTGGGAAAATTTAATCAGTGAAGCGGTCCTGCCACGAAAGCAATATCCGTCCGTTGAAGGTCTGAAAACCATCCTCGCTTCAGAGCCCAAAGCCAAGTCGCACAATCCCGAGGACTATTTCGACGCCAGCTTCGTCAGAGAATTGGATCTGAGCGGTTATACCGATAGCCTCTACAAGAAACGTTAAGCGAATTCCCGAGTCAACGCACCTGCCATGAAATTCGCCCATTTCTCCCATGTCTGGAACAAACCCGGCATGACCGCCGCTCAGCGCTACCAGCAGCTTTGGCGAGAACTGGCGGTGGCGGACGAACTTGGCTTCGACTATGGCTTTTGTGTCGAGCATCACTTCAACCCACGCGAAAGCTGGATGCCCTCGCCGTCGATTTACTGCGCCGCGGCGGCGGTAAAGACGAAACACCTGCGCGTCGGCACCATGGGCAATATCGCGCCGCTTTACGATCCGTTGCGTATCGCCGAAGACGCCGCGGTGCTCGACAACGTCGCCAATGGCCGTTTTGAGCTTGGACTTGTCTCCGGCATTGTCCCCGATTTCTTCGGGCCCTACGGCGCTGATTTTAATAATCGCCGCGCGCTCACGCACGAAGCGCTCCTGTGCATCAAACAGGCGCTATCGAGCCACGGGCCGTTCAGCTTCAACGGTGAATTTCACCAGTACCAGAACGTCACGCTGGGAGTTAAGCCACTGCAACAGCCCCATCCGCCGATTTGGATTCATTCTCGGGACGCCGACACTCTGGCGCTCCTTGCCCGCGAAGGCGTCCATACCGGATATCTTTTCTTGGTGCCGCGCGACGAGGTTGCGCCGCGCTATCGCGAATATTTAAGCCTATGGAAAACAGCGGGGCACGGCTCGAAACCGGACATCGGCTATTGGATTTTAGTCTACGTCGATGAGACCGACGCCAAAGCAGTGGCAAAAGCTAAACCCCATTTCGAACACTGCTTCACCAATGTCTTTGGCACCCGTGCCGACGGTGGCATCGGCTACCAGCGGCTTGCCGAGAATCACGAGAAACGCGGCAATCCCCGCGGCGCCGAGATCGCGCGCCACTCGATCGACGTCGAATATTTGCGGGAAAAGAATCTAGCGTTTGTCGGCTCGCCGAAAACTGTCATCGAACAGATCAAGCAAGCGGCCAGCGAGGGCGTATTCAATACCGTCATGGCCGAGTTCAACATCGGCGCCATCGCAGAAGAGGATTTAATGCGCTCGATCAAACTCTTCGGCAGCGAAGTCGTGCCGGCATTGCGCGACTTCGAGCCCTATTGAACGAAGATTGATCGGCGTTAAAGACTCGTAACGAAACTCGACGTTTCCAACTCCCGAATCAAACTATTGTCGATATACTCTTCCGTGTGAGTTGTTTCGCTTCGACGACTTGACGACGGCATTTCACCCGACCAACAGCAAGCGCGCGACGCCAAACCGCAAAAACACTGGCATCACGGGTAGGTCCGATAGATCTCCGACTCCGGTGGGATTTCCATCAGCTCGATGCTGTTGCCGTCGGGATCGGAAACAAACGCGATGCGCTGCTTGGCTCGGCCGATGAATTTGCGATCGGGCTTCACGCCCATCCTCGCCAGATGCTCCAGCGCCTGCTCGAGATTATCGAGCACCAGGCAAAAATGAATGTAGCCGATCGGATCGGGCGGCGACGCCAGCATGTTTTTGCCGCCGGGGAAAAGCTCGACGCACTGTCCTTTGGAAAACTCCAGGAACATCAGCTCCGGCCGCTCGCCGCTCGGCTCGACGCGATAAATCACTTTGGCGCCGAAGGCATCGCCGTACCAGCGAATACTCTTCTCGACATCGGCAACCTTAAAGGCCACATGGCCAAAACGAACTCCATCGATAGACATAACTTTCTTTCCTTTCAGTGACTCGAGTCATCCCGTTTAATGCAGGTTATGCATCCGCGGCCCACCGGCGCAGATTGCCCGCGTAGCCATTGGCTGATTTGCCGCGCACGCTTGCTTCGCAGCTTCGATCTGTCGGCCATGAGTCCGGGGATATTATGCAAATAAGTCGCCTGACAGCAAGTCCAAAAGTTGACAATACGGCGTCACCTTGTAGTAATGGCTTGCGCGATTTCGCCATTCAACTGAGGAGGATATTCGATGCCAACGGAAGCCTCGATTCGCTTCGATCATTTTGCTTACCCGGTCGACGATCTTGTCAAAGCCGAAGACTTCTACTCCGGCGTGCTCGAAGTGCCGATTCATGAACGGCGCGGTCTCCGCGTCATCGACGTGCGCGCCGGCACCTTGCCGCGAACGTTTTTAAACGTGGCGGGCAGCCGAGTCGGTATTTTTCTTGGCCGCGAGCCGCTGCCGGAAGACAAAGAATTGCATGGCGCGCCGGTTGTCGGCATTGAAGTGACCAACGACGGTTTCAAACGAATTCACCGGCGACTTGAAGAGAAATCAACGATTAAGTTTGACGGTCCACGTTCACGCGAACGGCTCGGACCTAAAGCCAAATCGATCGTGCTCCAAGACCCCTTCGGCAATCATCTCGAACTGATAGAGAAAGATCGTCCCGCCGCACGTAACGAATCCGCCTATCTGGGCTTGAGCCAGTTGGAATTGGAAGTCACCGACTTGGATCGCTCCGAAGCATTTTATCGCAACGTCTTTGGTTTGAAAGTACTGGGCCGCGAACAGGACGCATTGGGCCGCGAGGCCTCTTGCTTGCAGTTGCAAAGCGGCCAATGGCTCGTTCTCCATAAAGTGACAACACTCAGCGAACGCAGCAGCGCCAACTATCGCTTCGAAGGGCAGCATTACGCGTTTTTTACACCGACGGCGGAGACCCTGAAGCAATTTCGCGAAGCGGTGGCGCGCGAAGGCGGTAAAGTTGACGCCTTGGAGCAGACTCAAGTGCGCAGTGCGACGGCGCACGGACTTTACTTTACCGACTACGACGGCAACCCGCTGCAGCTGCAAGTCGAAGGATCGGAATAGGTTTGTTCGGCAAATTATTTTTTGGAGATCACCAGCCATGATGCTAATCTCGGTATTGCTCGCGACCGTTCTGGCGATGGCGCCGCTGTTTTGCGGTATCGACTCGGCAGCGGCAGCCGCCGCGCCTGGCGCCCCTGAAAAACTCGCCGCGCTAAGAAAGGCCGCCCAGGCCGAAGGCATGCTCAATTTGGTTTGGGGCGAGAATACGTTTCGCGGCCTGCAAGGCGTGCGCGATTTGGTGTCGGGAATGAACAAACAGTTCGGCACCAGCATCATCGCCAACTGGACGCCGGGACCGAGCCAGCCGCAGATGGCGGCAAAGATCGCCCAGGAGTTCGCCGCCGGCGTGCCGGCGACCTCCGACGTCTACATCGGCGGCTCGGAAACTTACATTGCCACGCTGTCGACGCCGCTCATGGTGCTCGATCAGTTCGATTGGGCTTCGACTTTTCCGCAGATCGATCCGGCCGCCGTGTCGCTCAAGGGCGCCGCCCTGGAAATCAGCGGCCGTTTTCCCGGCATCGTTTACAACACCAAACTGATCGCCAAGAACGACGTGCCGAAAAGCTTGAACGATTTGCTCCAGCCCAAGTATAAAGGCAGAGTTTCGACCCAGCCCTACCTGTCCTACTTCGATATCTTGGCCGGCCCCAAACAGTGGGGCCCCGAACGAACCGCCGATTACATCAAAAAACTTTCCGGCCAGGTTTCCGGTCTGATGCGCTGCGGCGAGTATGAGCGCGTCGTCAGCGGCGAATTTCCCATCCATGTGCTCGCCTGCGGCGAGGGTGGCGTCGCGCCGTTCATCGAGAAAGGCGCGCCGCTCGCCTATGTGATTCCGAGCGATGCGGCGATGGTCACACACCGCTATTGCGCCGTGCCCAAGAACGGCAAGGCGAAGGCCGCGGCAAAACTATTCTGCGCCTTCTTGATGACCAAGTCGGGGCAAGAGTTTCAATGGACCGTCGACCGCCAGGACAGCGAAAAGTTTCCCGGCACCAGGTACAATCGCCAGATGAAACAGCTCCAAGCCGCCGGCGTCAAACCGCTCGACGTTTCGGTCGACTATGTGATGAGCTTCCCGGTGCTAAAATACGCCAAGGAGCAGGAAACCATCATCAAAGCCGTGGCGAACTGACGGATCAGCGGTCGCAGTCGCGAAATCAATTCCTGTCCGCAATTGCGACCGTGAATCGCCTGCCCAATCCCGCCATTCTTTTTGCTGCCGCCGTCGGTCTGATTATTGGACTGATGCTCGCGGTGGTTTTCTACCTGAGTTTCTACGAAGGTTTGCCGGGCATGCCCGGCGGATTTCTCACCACCGCGCATTACACCGATCTGGTTAAAGACCAGCTGGCCGTTCGGGTCACGATCAACACTTTGATCTACACCGCCGCCGCGATGTGTTTTTCCCTGCTATTCGGCGTATTGATCGCCTGGCTGGTCGAACGCACCGACATCGCCGGTCGCAATCTCATCTACACCGGCATGACCGTAAGCTTGTTGATCCCGACTTTTTTTCCCGCCATGGGCTGGCTGTTTCTCCTCCATCCGCGCATTGGCTTTTTAAATATCGCCATGCGCCCATTCTTCGGTGCAGATTTTAAGTTAAGCATCGCCACGCCGACCGGCATGGGTTGGGTCGAAGGCATCACGCTGGCGCCGGTGGTGTTCATCATGGTGGCGGCGAATCTGCGCATGGCCGACACCACCCTGGAAGAAGCCGCCAAAGTCGCCGGCGCCAGCGCCTGGCAGCTGTTTAAGACCGTGATCCTGCCGCTGTCGACGCCGGCGACCATGGCCGCAGCGTTTTACGTTGCCGCCATCGCCGTCGCTTCCTTCGACGTGCCCGCGATCATCGGCCTGTCGAACCGCGTCTACACACTCGGGACTTTTATTTATGAAGATTTAGTCCCGCACCAGGGCTTTCCGCTCTATGGCCGACCGGCGGCGGTGAGCACCGTGCTGATCGCCATCGGCGTTTTACTATCTATCTGGTATTTGCGCGCGATCCGCCAAGCCAACCGATTCCAGCTGGTGTCGGGGAAGAGCTACCGGCCCCTGCGCTATCAATTAAATAGCTGGCGCTACCTCGCCAACCTATTCGTGCTCGGCTATTTCCTCGTGGAGCTGCTGATTCCGCTCGCGCTGCTCCTCTGGGTGGCATTTCAGCCCTTCGTCCAACCGCCGTCAATCGACGCTCTGGCACAGCTGGAGCTGGGAAATTTTCAGCGCGCGCCCTGGGACTTATTTTTTCGCGCGCTTAAGAACAGCGCTATCCTCTCCCTCGCCGTGCCGATGTTATCGATCGTCGTTTGCTTCCTCTATTCCTGGGTGGTGCTGCGCTCGAAAAGCCGGCTGCGCTACTTCCTCGACGCCCTGGCGTTTCTACCCCACGCCGTGCCGTCCATCGTTTTCGCCGTCAGCGGCCTGCTGCTTTCGCTTTTTGTCTTTCGCAGTATCTTGCCGCTCTACGGCACGCTGACGCTGCTGGTCGCGGTCCATGTCATCCACCGCCTGAGTTTCGGCACCCGGGTGACCAACGCGGCGATCATCGCCGTCAGCGAAGAGCTCGAAGAAGCCGCCGCAGCCTGCGGCGCCGGCCGGCGCGATGTCATCTTGCGGATTCTATTGCCGCTGATCGCACCGACCTTGATCAATGCTTTTTTCTGGATTGCGCTTCTAACCCTGCGCGAACTTACCCTGGCGACCATACTGTTCAGCCCGAATAACATAACCCTGTCGGTGGTCATCTGGAGCTTGTGGAGCTCCGGCCAGCATGGACCGTCGGCCGCTATGAGTCTAGTTATGATTCTACTGATGCTGCCGGTGATGATCCTCTACTGGCGCGTCGGCAATCGCGTCGGCGGTGCGCTCAGCGGCACCAAAGATTAAACGTAAAAATCGGCTAAAAATTCTGATAGAGCTTTTCCACCGCCGGCTTGTTCTTGATCAGTTTCAAATCGAACAGTTGATTGACCAACCTTGTCCAGCGCTCGGCGCTCATTCTTCCCAACTCTTGGTTCGGCGTATTGGCGGCGAGAATATACGGCTTCTGCAATTCAGCAGACGCTTTCATGGTCTCGCTGTCCATCGCCGGATTTAACTTAACCATCCACGCATTGGCAGGTTCGGGCGCGCGCAGGTATTCGCTCCAGCCATCGCGAATCGCGCCGATCAAGTCGCTCACCTGCTTGGGGTTCTTGTCGATGTATTGGCGCCGCGCAATCACCACGGTGCCGTAGGGATTGAAACCGGCATCGGCGATGAGAAAGCTCGCCGCCGGCTTGTTCCTTTTCCTAGCGAGCAAAGGCTCTGCCGTAACAAAGCACTGCTGCGAGTAGTCGGCATCGGTGAGAAACTGCCCGATGCCGCCAGCGTAGGGAACAAGTTTAACTTTGGCGTTAGGAAATTTGCTTTGAAGAAAAAGCGTGTAGGGCGCGCCGCTTTGAATCGCCAGCTTGCCCGGCGCGGCGAAGACATCGCCAAGCGCTTTGAATCCGCGTCCGGGGTGAACCATGATTCCTTGCGGATTGGTTTGATAGACGGCAAACAGCGCGACCACGTCGGTGCCGCGCGCTTGCGAGAGCACCACTTCATCCGCCGCCGCGATGCCAAACGGTACTTTTGCATTAGCGACCATCTGCACCACCGGAGTGCCGGCGCCGCCTTCGGTAATCTCGACATTGTGACCGCGCTTTTCAAAAATGCCGGCGAGCTTGGCGGCGTAAAAGCCGCCAAACTCCGGCTCCGCCTTCCAATTAAGCGCCAGCGTCAGCGCCGGATGCTTCACGCCCTCGGCCGCCTGAGCCCCATTGGGCAATAAAATCACGGATAGTAATAGGAGGAGAAAATTCATGATGACTGCCTTTCTGAGCTATGCCACGAACGCAGGGATAGTCCTGAGACAAAATTAACCGCACCGACTAAAACGAGACCCAGCAGTGAAGAGATTAGCACTGCCGCAAACACTCGATCAATTCGTTGTTGCGTGCGCGCAGCGTCGACGACGCTGCCAAGTCCGCCGCCGCCGATGAACTCTCCGACGATGGCGCCAACCACCGCCAGGCCCGATGCGATCCTCAAACCGGAAAAAATTTGCGGCAGAGCGAAGGGGATTTTCAACATCCAGAGCAGTTGCCGGTTCGATGCCGTGTACAATTTGAAGAGATCGAGCAACGCCGGTTCGGTCGATTTCAAGCCTAACAAAGTGCTGGCGATGATCGGAAATATCGAGACAATCGCCGCCGAGGCGATGACGGTGGGCTGGCCGAAGCCGAACCAGATCACCAAAAGCGGCGCGATGGAAATAATCGGTACGGTTTGAAAGAACACCGCGTAGGGATAAAACGCCCGGCGCGCCAAGTCGGAGGATGACAACGCGATGGCGAACATTGTCCCCGCGACAAAGCTCAGCAGTAGCCCGGCCAATGCGGAACTCAAGGTCGTCCAACCCGCCAGCGCCAGTTCGGACCGATCGTCGAGCAGCGATTGCAATACTTCACTGGGCGCCGGTATTAAATAAGACGGAACCCACGCCATGCGTACGGCAATTTCCGCAGCGCCCAGGGAAAGCACCAACGGCAGCAACGGCGGCACCCATGACGCAAAGCGCGCTCTAATTGTCATGAAGGTTGTCCGCCCGCCGGCACCGCGGTACCGACACGCCGGACTTCGGTGATGTATTCCAGCGATGTGCGCAGCTCGGTGTCGCGGTCGTCGGGGAGCGCGACCCTTTGATCGAGGAGCAGTCGCGCCGGACGCTGGGACAGAACGATGATCCGGTCGGCGAGAAATACCGCCTCGGTAACCGAATGAGTGACAAACAATACGGTCATTTTAAGCCCACGCCAAATCTCGCGCAGCTGCATTTGCAGCGCATGACGGGCCGGCTCATCGAGCGCGGCAAATGGCTCATCGAGCAGCAGCAAGTTCGGCCGGGTCGTCAAGGCGCGCGCCACCGAAGTACGCATCTTCATGCCGCCGGAGAGTTCGTGTGGATAACGCGCGGCAACCTCGGTCAAGCGTACCCGCTCCAGCTCTTCGGCCGCCCGGCCCTCGGCATGTTCCCTGGACCAACCGGCCAATTCCAGCGGCAATGAAGTGTTGCGCAGCACAGTACGCCATGGCATCAGCGTGGCTTCTTGAAAAACAAAACCGCGCGACAACGCGCCATCCGGCTGCTTCAATTACCAGGGCGCCGCTATTCGGTTGATCGAGCCCAGCGGTGAGGCGAAGCAGAGAAGATTTCCCGGAGCCGGAAGGCCCGAGCAAAGCGACGAATTCACCGGGATCGACTTGAAAGGAAATTTGGTCGAGCACCAAACCGCTGCCGGCGAACCAGCGCGAAACCGCCTCGCAACGGATTGCCGCGCCGAACCGCTCGTGACCTGGTTGCAAATCGGAGAGCATCGACGCTGTCGGTCAAATCCGCAACGAATAAAAATCGACACAGTTGTCGCGCAGGATAAGTTTTTTGACCTTGTCCGAAAGGTCTTCGCGCGCCTGGAAGTGGGGAATGTCCGCGAGAAACTGTTCGAGGGTCGGCCGCTCGTGCGGGAAGTCCGAGGGATACATGATCTTTTTCTCGAGACCCAAACCGATAACGTAGGAGAGAATGCGTTCTTCCAACTCGCAGGAAAAGTAGATTGAGCCGTCCTTGACGTACTCGCTCGGCGCTTTGGTCAGGAGCGGCGCCTGATGCGGCAGCTTCTCGTATTTTTCGTCGAGGCGTTCCATCAAATAAGGCACCCAGCCAACGCCGGCTTCGAGGAAAGCGATCTTAAGATCGGGAAATCGCACCGGACCGCCGTCGAGAAGAAAACTGGTAAAATGAATCTGCTGCGCCACGGCGTGTTCAAGCACGAGGATCTTGACGAACGAATCGAGAATATCCAAGCCGAGACCCGCGCTCGATCCGCCATGCACCGCCAGCGGCACATTCAACCGCACGGCGGTGCGATAGAGCGGATCGTACATCGGATGGCCGAGGCCTTTCGACAAACCGACCGCGGGAATCACCCCGCCGACCATTTTCAAATCCTTGACGCAGCGTTCCAGTTCGTCGGCTGAAGCCGCGACATCTTGAATCGGCAGCAACGCCACGCCCCAGAGCCGCTCGGGCTCCTGGGCGAGATATTCGCCGTAGAGATAGTCGTTGTAACAGCGCGCCATCACCGTCGCCCATTGGACGTCTTTGATATGCGCCATGGCCAACCCCATGGTCGGATAGAGCACCGAACCCGCCACGCCGGAGGCATTTAGAAACGTCCGCCATCTTGCCAAACAAGGCGTCGGGTCCGGCGCCTTGCGCGTGCTGCGCGGCCAGCCGTCGAGGGATGGGAACAGCGCGGTTAGCGCGCGCCGTCCCTCGAAGGGCGGCGGCAAATAGCGGCGCAATTCGTCGTCGGTTTCCATCACATGTCCGTCGGCATCGATCGCTGCATAATCGCGTCCATCCAAACTCCCTTTCACTTACCCCAAAGCGCTTTGTAGAATCCTTCGCTGATCAGCTCCTGCACCAAGCTGTTGTCGTAGAATCGCTCGGCGGTGAAATCCTTCGCCTTTCTTGTAAAAGCCCGCTTCCTTGCCGATCCAGAATGGCAGAAACACCGAACTCACCGCCGAGTAGCCGACCACCAGCGGCTCGGCAGACCCGTTTGTCGTCGGCATGTGCCAACACAACATCAAACAAAATATCGATCGTAATGCAGGCTTCATGATCGTCGGCCCTTGCCAATGAGCGCAAGCTAAACGGAATTCATTGATTTGGCAATTGGCTTGGTGTGCGAAATCCCAATTTCAATTGACACCAACTCGATAGGGCGCTATGCCAAGCAACATTCGTACAAATACACATACATAGCGAACCGGCGGCAGAGAAATAACCGGGGGATAAATCTCATGAACGCAAAGATGTTTTTCCAGCTAACTCGATTTAGCTACGTGATCGTTTTGGCATTGTGCACAGCGGCACCGGTGATCGCCCAGACGCCAATCCTCGGCGGCGCCAAGGAGCGCCAGCCGAGCTACGGCGAGTTGGAAAACTTTACGATCCTGTCTTACACCGATCTCGAGGGTTGGGACCAAGCCGCCGAGTTTCGCGTCAGCAAGGATGGCAAACACGCGTACGTCTCGAACTATCAGGGGTTCAGCATCGTTGATGTCAGCGACCCGGCCAAGCCGCGCGTCATCTCGAAAGTTAAAAACAACGCCGCTGTGCAGAGCCAGTACATCGACGTGATCGGCAACACGCTGGTGATCAACCAAGACGGATTGCGCGATCCTAAAAACCCCCAATGGGAGGGCGGCATCCGGCTCTACGACATCACCGATCCGGCCAAACCGCGCGAAGTGGGATTTTTCAAGACCGACGTAGCGCCGCGCCGCGGCGTTCATGGTTTCTGGCTGCATGAGGATCCCAAGCAGGGAAAGTTCGCCTTCATCGCTACCACTATGGAAGGCTACTACGATCAGATCCTCTTGATCGTCGACATCAACGACCCGGCCAATGCCAAAGAAGTGGCGCGCTGGTGGTTTCCCGGCCAATGGACCGCGGGCGGCGAACAGCCCGGCGACAACTGGGTCGAGCCCGATCGCGGCCTGCGCGAAGGGCTGCCGAAAATCTGGGTCGCGTTGCACGACATAACCACCTACAAAGATCGCGCTTATCTAGCATACCGCGATGAAGGAGTGATCATTCTTGACATCAGCGATGTGCGCAAACCGACGAAGATCAGCCAGATCAAGTGGTCGCCGCCCGAGGAAGGCAATACTCACAGTATCGGCATCGTCATTCCGTCCCATGGCGGCCGGCCCGATGTCATCATCGCCGGCGATGAAATCACTCAGCCACAGCAATGTCCGTTCGGGTATATGCATGTTCTCGACGTCCGCAACGAGAAAAATCCGGTGCAGATTTCGACCTTTCGGCTGCCGCTCAACCGCTTTTGCCCGCCTGACCGGCCCGGCCGGCGCTTCGGCATTCACGATATCGAGCGCATGATCAAGGGCAATATTGTTTATAGCGCCTGGGAGAATTCCGGCTTTTGGGCAGTCGACATTTCCGACCCGCATCAACCGAAGGCGGTCGGACACTTCGTGCCGCCCGTGTTTCGCCGGGTGAATTCCGACGCCGGCCATGCCGATGATGTGTTCGTCCACGATAATGGCTTGGTTTTCTTCAGCTCCTCCGACCCCGGCGGCGGCTTTTGGATCACGCGCTACACGCCAGGCGTGAAAGGCACGGTCTCCTGGACTGAGGACAACAAAAATGTGACCGTTAAGTATGACAAGCGCCCGGAGAATTGATCTCAAGATATTTTTCCTACTCGGATTGATCGGTGCTTTCCTACCGTGGCCGGCCCTTGCCGGCCACGGAGTGGAGGACACGGTCGACAACCTCACTGCCGACCGGGTGAAACAACTTCTCGATGCCGGTGAAAAGCTGACATTCATCGACATGCGTCCGGTCAAAGAATATCAACAGACTCGCTTACCGGGCGCCAAGTCACTGCCCATCGCCGAAGTCGCCAACCGCTTCAGCGAGATTCCTAAAACCGGCCGGGTGATTCTTTACTGCGACTGCAAAACCTACGACGTCGCCGACCGCGCCGTGTTCCTGGAGTACCGCGGCTATCGTAACATCTTCATCATGCCTGAAGGTTATACCGGCTGGGTGAAACGGGGCTATCCACTGGAGAAGACGCCGCGCTAATGGCCAGGTTGGCTCTCGCCGCACTGCTGGCAACGCTGCTGCTCGCTCCATCATCATTGTGGGCGCACGCCTACCTGGTCAAGTCGGTACCGGCCCAGCGCGCCACGCTCTACCGCACGCCGGCGAAAATCCAACTATGGTTCAACGAACGCTTGGAACCGCGTTACTCGTCGTTCACCGTCAGCGAAGCCGGCGGCCATTCGATTGTAAAAATCAAAAGCGCCGTCGATGCCGGAGACACAAAACTAATTGCCGCCGCGCTGAATCCGCTTCCTCCGGGCCGTTATCTGGTTAGATTTCGCGTCCTGTCCGTCGACGGCCATGTCGTCGAAGACCAGTTTCCGTTTACGATCAAACAATGAGCGAAGTCGCCGCGCTGGTTCGTTTCGTGCATGTGACGGCGGCGATCCTTCTCGCCGGCGGTCTCGGCTTTCGCCTGTTGGTCGCGCAGCCGGCTTTTGCCCAGGCCAAGCAGTCGGCGGCGGCGCTGGAACAACTTTACTGGAGCGCGCAGCTGCGCCATCTTCGTTGGTGCGTTGCTCTACTCTGCCTTACTTTACCGCTGAGCCTTTGGCTGCATGCCGCCACTGTGAGCGGCTCGTCCCTGCCCGCTCTCAGCGCGCTGTTTCTCCTCGCCACGGAAACTCAATTCGGCAGAGTATGGTTGATCCGCATGGCGCTGCTGATTGTCATCGCGGTATTGGTCAAAGCAAAACCAGCGGCAAACCTGTGGGCGCTGGTTTTTGCGCTCAGTAGCGGTCTATTGGCTGGGCTGGCCTTCGCCGGTCACGCCGCGGCCGCCGGCGGTGCTGAGTTTGTCCTGCAGGTGTGCGCCGACGCAGTGCATCTGCTCGCCGGCGGCGTCTGGCTGGGCGGTCTCGTGCCATTGGCTCTGCTGCTGCGCCAATGTAATCGCTGGGACGATGCGACGAGCCTTGCGGTAGCCAAAGAGGCCACCCGGCGCTTTTCAACCCTGGCCTTGGCCAGCGTAATCGTGCTCATCGGCACCGGCCTATACAACGCGTGGAATTTGGTCGGCGGTTTCGCGCCGCTGTTCGGCACACATTACGGCAAGCTCTTGCTGGTCAAGCTCGGTCTGCTGCTCCCGTTGCTCGCCACCGGCGCGGTAAACCTGTTGCGGCTCAAACCGACAATCGTCGCAACCGGCGATCGCGCAAGGGAAACCGGTGCTGCTCTGCGAAGCCTGCGGCACAACGTCATCATCGAAGTTTTTCTCGGCCTGGCCATTTTGCTGATCGTCGGACATATGGGGATCACGCCGCCGGCGCGCCATGTTCCACCCGACTGGCCGTTGTCATTTCGCTGGGATTGGACGGTGCTTGAAAAAGCGCCGCAAGCCGTTGCCGAAGTCCAACGCGGCGCGATCTGGTTAGCCGTTGGCGCGGTCGCGCTCAGCGCCGGGATTTTTCAGAGAATAAACCGGCTCTTGGCAACGATCGTCGGCATCGGCGCAATCGCGTACGCGATCAATCTGGTACACCAGGCTGTGCTGATCGATGCTTATCCTGACACCTACAAACGGCCGGCCGTAGCCTACCAGGCGATCTCCATAGCCAACGGCGCGGCGCTCTATCAGGATAGCGGTTGTGCTGCGTGTCACGGCAACGGCGGTCATGGCGACGGCCCCGCGGCAGCTGAGTTCGATCCGCCGCCGCCCGATCTTACCGGGCGCCACGCCAACGCCCACACCGCCGGCGATCTGTACTGGTGGTTGAGCTACGGCGTCAAACCGGCTTCGGCGATGCCAGGGTTCAGCCAAAGCCTGAGCGATGAAGAGCGCTGGGATGTGATCAATTATTTACGCGCGCTTGCGAGCGGCGATCGCGCCAAAAACCTCGCGCCGGTCATCGACGACCAACCCACATTGGTTGCGCCGGACTTTGCTTATGAGACCAACAACGGCGCAGCCAGGACTCTCAAAGAACACCGCGGCAACAAAATTGTTTTGCTGATTCTTCTCAATCTTCAGAACACCGAATCGCGCTTGCGCGAACTCGGCAGTCTCTCTGCTCTGCTTCAGGCGGCGGAAGTCGAGATCGTCGTGGTGCCCAACTTGATCGATCGCTTATTCGTCGACAAGCAGCTGCCCGGACTGATAGTGAGCGAAGGAATTCGCGAGATCACCCAAACCTATAAACTCTTTGCCCGCTCGTTCGCCGCTGACGACGCCATTACGGCGACCCCTCATGTCGAATTCCTGATCGACAAGCAAGGTTACATCCGCGCGCGTTGGTTGCCGGCCGAGAATGCCGCTTGGCACAAAGTCGATTTACTGATGCAGCAAATTGATGCGCTACGAAAGGAAAAGCCTACCGCGCCGGCGCCCGATGATCATGTGCATTAGCGCGCGTTGCGACCTACCTAGCAAATTCTCGATGGACGGGTAAATACTTATCGCCGGTTGTAATGCGGGGCCTGTTTCCTTCGAGTAAGCTTGCCGCTTGGCCGATGGCAGATCATGCAGCGGCCGTGAAACTTAACGGCGCGCTCAAACGTCCGGATCTGTGAAGGGGGACTATAGAAACACGCTGATATTTTTCGCGTCGAGCACCGCCTGGTCGAGAATGATCGTGCGCCGGGCGAGCTTGAAACTCGCACCGGCGCGCCGCAGGCTATCCTGGCGCGTGCCGACGAAGATATCTTTGTCGCTTTCCTGGCGGGTGCGGTAGACCAGGAAATTCGAATGGGCGTCGATTTGCTCGCCGTCGTCTTTTTTGATGCGGATGTTGGTAATCAGGTGGCGCGTGCGCGACGGCGGCACTTCAGCCCAGGCGATTTTCGAATAGGCGCGCTCGACGCGGATCTTCAAACTCTGCCAATCGTCGTTGAAATAATAGGCGTCGCCGGGCTGGGACAGTTCGTCGCTGACGCTTTCAGGCCGCTCCTGGGTGTTGTGCCGTAGCGGCATCCAGTAACGAATGTCTTCCGTCAGCAGCTCGAACCACTCGCGCAGCTTGCGCGCGTCGAGCAGCTCGGCCTCGAAGTAATAAAAATCCTCGACTTGATGGCGCAGCTGGCTATCCATTGGACGCGCTGGCAACCTCGCGCCAATTTTTTGCTTGCAACATTTTGGCCCAGTGCATGTACAGGCTCAACTGGTTGTTGTCGCTGAAGCGGCTTTTCACCCGGCCGGGCAGGTCGATTTCCACCGGCGGCTCATTGCCACTCATCTGATAGTTGGCCGGAAAACGCTGGCCGATCAGGCTGCGCGCCGCGCCGGTGACTTGAATCCAATTGTCCATGTCGTCCTGCTCGAAAACCCCCGACGGACTGAAACGGTACTGCGCCACGAAGCGCATGACATCTTTGATTTTCGGCGAAGCCGCTTTGTCGACGATCGCCCAACTCCAGATCTCCATCTTGTCCGGCCCGCGCGGCTGCCAGACGCGAATCGTCCGCGTCAGCCAGTGCACCGAGAGATTGGGAAAAACCGTTCCCGCCGACGGGGCAATCTGCCGCGCCCGCTTGGTTCCTAACCGCTTTTCGATTTCAGCTTCATGCTCTTTCATGTAGCCGGCCAGCTGATCATCCGGCTGAGCAAACCACGGCCCACTGTCCGGCGGCGTCAGCCAGGAGACTAGAATATGGCCGTTGTCGCAGGCGATCTGACAGCCTTTGTTCCATTGCCGGGTTTTGCTGGTGGTCGTGTCGATGCCCAGTTCGCGCGCCGAACCATGGGTCGAGGCGATGTGGTAACCGTCGCCGCCAAAATTTTCCGCGGCGGTTTTCCAATTGGCATCCACCACCCAGCGCTGTGGCCCGCTCACTTCCGTGCCGCCCTCGCGGCGGTCGAGGAGAATGTCCAAATACCAAGCCATGTCACCGAGATAATCGCGTAGCGACGGCGCTTCGGGATCGAAGGTCGCGAAGATCAGCCCCTTGTAACTGTCGATTTGCGCCACCGAAGCCAAGCCCCACTGTGAGCGGTCGAGATTGCCAAATGCGTCGACCATCGGCACCAGCGCAAGTTTGCCATCGGTGGTGTACGACCAGCCATGATACGAGCATTGAAATAGTTTGGTATTGCCCCGGTCGGCGCGGCACACCCGATTGCCGCGATGGCGGCACATGTTTAAATGGGCGCGCAGTTGACCGTTTAAATCGCGCGCTAGGATCACCGGGTCTTCGCCCATGTAGCGGGTGACGAAATCGCCGGGGTTGGGAATCTCACACTCGTGGCCAAGAAAAAGCCAGCAGCGGGCAAATATCCGCTCGCGTTCCAAATCATAGATCTTCCTATCGGCGAAGATCCTTCGATCGATGAGACCGCCTTCCAGATCGACGAGTGATTTGATGTCCATGCCAATACCTCGCTTAAGCCCAGCGCGCCGGTTTGATCATCTTAATTATGTCCATTTTGTCAAGTTAGGGCGGATTTACCAAGCCGCCGGAACAAAAATAGTTGCGCCAGCCAGGCCATCCAGTGCTATAAGCAAGGGAAAGGAGCACTTCCATGGCTGCAAAACAAACCAACATAAGTCGCCGGCGCTTTCTGCAACACACTACGACCTTTGGCCTTGGGGCTGCAATCGCGCCAGTCCTTGGACAGTATGCGCTGGCGGCGTCCAAAGAACGGGTCGTCATTTATCAAGGCGTCGGCCTCGATTCGCTCCATCCCTACGGCTACAGCGGCGGCGGCATCAACGGCATCTGGCTCCACCTTATCGAGCCGCTGATCGTGATGGATTTCACGCGGCAAAAATATGTCGGCATGCTTGCCGACTCATGGGAATTCCAAGGACGGCGCTGGATATTCCAGCTCAGAAAAAACATTCGCTTTCACAATGGCGCGCCGTTCACAGCGAAAGACGTGGCCTATTCCATCGAGCGCATGAAAACCGACAAGCGCAGCCTGCAGGGCGGCGACATCCTGGAGTTAGAAGTTGAGACGCCCGACGATTTCACCGTGGTTTTCAACACCAAGCAGCCGCTCTCGCTGCTGCTCGACCGCCTGGACACACGCTATATCATCAGCAAAGCGGCCGCGGAAAAATTCGGCGACCAGGCCGACAACTATGCCATCGGCACCGGCCCCTATAAATTTGTCAGCTGGCAGCGCGGCGGCAATTTGGTCCTGGCGCGCAACGACGACTATTGGGGCGCCAAGGCGGAGATCAAGGAAGTTATTTTGAAGGGCGTCAAAGAAGAGGCGGCGCGGGTCGCTGGCTTACTTTCAGGCCAGGCCGACGTCGTCAGCAATCTACCCATCGAAGAAATCGATCGTGTAGCGAAACATCCACGCGTGCGCGTCGAGAAGATTCCCGGTTTTCGCATGTATTTCGTCGCCATGAACGTCACCCACAAACCCTTTGACAACAAGTTGGTGCGACAAGCGGTCAACCACGCCATCGATCCCGCGCCGATCATGAAGCATGTCTTTTCCGGCAACGGCCAGGTGCTCAATGGGCCGCTGGCGGCGAACATGACCGGCTTCGACCCGGCGATAAAACGCTATGCCCACGATCCCAAGAAAGCCCGCGAGCTGCTCGCCCAGGCTGGCTATCCGAACGGCTTCGAAATCAAACTGCATTTCTCGCCTGACCGCCATCTAAAGGGGCGAGAAGTCTGTGAAGTGATCGGCAATCAATTGGCAAAAGTCGGCATCAAAATCGAATTGGTCGGTCAGGAATACGCGGTCTACTGGGGCAGGGATGGCGTCAATGGCGGCAAGCTGCCCTTTTACTACGCCGGCCGCACCGCCTCCGACGCCGACACGTTCTACGATCAATACTTTCACACCGGCATCACCAAGCGCATCGGCTACAGCAACCCGGAGGCCGACAAGCTCATCGAAGAGCAACAGCGCACCGCCGATCAGAAAAAACGGGTGGCGATTTTGCAGCAAGCTGGCCGCCTGATCATGGACGACGCGCCCTTCGTGCCGCTCTACACGCTATCGGAAATTTACGGCGTGGCAAAAAATGTCAACTGGAAAGGCACACCCGACAACCGCATCCTCGCGGTGGAAATGAAGATCAGGGGATAACGGCGAATTGGATTGTTGGTCTTCCCAACAATCCATTACTCCATCATTTTGCTACTCCAGTCCTTGGAGTTGCGCTAGAGCACTTCCGAAGGGCGCGGCGTGAACGCCGTACTGGCTAAAGTCACCGGCGAATGCGCGCAGCGCCGACAGCGCCGCGCCGCGATACTTGCCGTCCTTCGTCGCTTGAGCCAACGAGAGAAAGAACGCGGCGGCGGCGCCGTTTTGTTCGATCAACATGAGTCGAAGCTTGAGCGCAGTCGACTCCTGCGCGCAAATATCGTAGAAACCTCCGGCCGGACTCGTCAGTTCTGTTAAAGTGAACTCAGCCAACCGCCGCGCGCGATCGACGTATTCACCATCGCCCGTCGCTTGATAGGCGCGCACCAACGCGCTGCCCATCTGCGCTTGATCCTGAAGTAGCCCCGGCGCACGCGCCGCGCCGTCGAAGTAATGAAACATCCCACCGCCGTGGTCGCGGCAGTTTTGCCAGAGAAATTCCAGCGCGGCCAGCCCGCGCTCGCGGTAAGCCGGCTGGTCCAATAGCGCGGCGGCATCGAGATACGCCGCGCTGGCAACCGCGTTGGCGTCGGTATAGACGCAGCGATCGATGATCGTGAAGAATTCCTCGCCATCATCGGCCGGCGGTTCATAGCGCAACCAATCCTCGCAGCCGAAGAACGTCCCGCTCGCCCGGTCGAAAAGCTTGGTATCCAAGTACTCGATGATCTCCCCAGCCATGCGCCGGTATTCCGCCCGTTGAGTGATGCGAAAAACCGACAAGCAATTGGCCAGCAGCCCGGCCTCCTCCAATAAAAGTTTTTCCCGATGCGGATGGCTCCAGTCCGCGCCGGACGACGTCCGGAAGTAAGCGCCGCCTCGATGATCATAGAGCTCGCCGGCGCGCATGCGTTCAAGAGTCAGACAGACTTGGTCGAGATATTGCGTGTCGTGGGTCGCTTCGTACCGTTGGAGCAGTAAGTCATTGACCTGCGGATGGATAAACTTCTGGCCGCGATCGTAGCCGCCGTGGGTCCGGTCCGCCAGCGCCATCACGCTCTCGGTGATCTTCGCCAAGTTAATCGCCAACTCCGAATCGGCAAGCTGTCGCGTTGGATCCTGCGACTCCCCGGGGTCTTGCGCCGCGGCACGAAGCGCGTCTTTGCGTTGCTGGTAGCCCATATACACGTCGATGAGCAATTCTTTGAACTGATCCGTCGGCAAATAATTGACCGCCGCGAGCAACTGTCCAGCGGGTGTCATAAACGCGATGGTCGGCCAACCGTTCAGATTGTAACGCGCATCGACGTCGGGCCGCTGCATATACTCGACCCGCAGCGGAATGAAGTAAGCATTCAGGAGCGCGATGTTTTCGGTCTCAGAAAAGGCTTGCTCATCCATGCGCTGGCAGAATCGGCACCAGAACGCCGATAAGTACAGCATCACCGGCTTGTCCTCGGCTTGAGCCGCGCTGAATGCCGTGTCGCTCCATTCCTGCCAGGGAATAAGATCGGCGCGGTTAGGAAGTGGCGAGAAGCGTAACATGGTATTGAATGAACCCGGCAATTCTGCCCCGCTTTTAGCACTTTTCACGGTCGCGAAGGAAGGCCACAAAGCGGATTTGTCTGCCGAAAATAATCGCCGGCGGATCCGCTAATCAGGCCCATAAGTTGACAAGCGCAAGCGCCGGGACATAGATTGTCTGGAGTCGAAGTTTGATCTGTCAATCGGGAGATCGTTGCATGCAGCTCACCCTTGCCGTCCATCCAATCGCCGATATTCAATTTGGCAATAGATTATCCCTTGAGGGCAGCGCGCTTACGGTCGATGGCGAGGAATTGCGCAGCCTGGTGTTGGAAGATGCGGCCATCGATGCCGTCGCTTTCGACATCGCCCGTCCCGGCGAGAGCTGCCGCGCCGGACCGATCTTCGATGTCGTCGAGCCCCGCGCCAAGGCGGACGGCGGCAGCGATTTCCCCGGCATCATCGGCGCGCCGACGACCGCGGGAATCGGCACGACTCATGTGCTTGCCGGCGCAGCGGTCTCGGTCCTCGCCGAAATGTCGCCCGACCCTTCACGCAGTCCCACCGGCCGGGTGTTGGAGATGAGCGGCAGTGCCGCCGCCGGCAGCGCCTATTCGAAGCTCTGCCACCTGTTGGTGCTACCGCAGACCAAAGCGGGCCTGCCGCGCTCGGCGGTGTTAAAAGCCTACCGTGTCGCCAGTATCAAAGTCGCCGTGCATCTTGCCCGCGCCGCGCTCGCGCAATGCACCTGCGTCCATACAGCCATTCGCGCCCATCGGCGCCGAAGACAAAAGCCGCGAAGGATTGTCCCGCGTCGTTTATATCGGGCAGATTTTTTCGCGCCAGCGCAAACCGGCGGTCGACGAGCCGATTCTTTATGGCACCAATACCGACGGCATGCTGCCGGTTATTTTGCATCCCGACGAATGGCTCGACGGCGCGCTGGTGCCGTCGCTCAATTCATGGTTTGGCGGGACGGAAACCTATTTTTACCAGAATCACCCGGTGATTCTCGATCTTTACCGGCGCCACCAGGCACGCGAGATTAACTTTGTCGGCACCGTCGCCACCGTCGCCGGCAACGACAATGTCGACCGCGTACGGCAATGTCATGCCGCGGCGAATTTAGCCAAGTGGAATCTGGGCGCCGACGGCGCCGTGATGACGAAGTACGGCGGCGGCTTGCCCCACGCCGACCTGTCCGAGACCGCGCGGTTGTTGGAACATATGGGCATCAAAACCGCGGTGATGGTTTCCGACGTGGCGCGCGATCGGCGCGTCGAATCGGCGCTCTTATTCAACGTCCCTGAAGTCAACGCCATCGTGTACAACGGCGGTAATGGCACCGATTATGACATCCCCAAAGCCGCCCGTGTCATCGCCGCCAAAGCGGAACTGGCCGCGCTGCTCACCGGACCCATGACGATAGACGCCAACAACATCATCGGCGTCACCAACCAACAAGGCGCGTCGCGTATGCGATCGTTAGTGTATTGAAGCAGATATCAAGGAGCTGAATATGCGCATCGTTTACTACGTCAATCAATTTTTCGGCGGTATCGGCGCGGAAGAGCATGCCGGCGCGCCATTGGAATTTCGCGACGGCGCGTTGGGGCCGGCGAAGCTGTTCGAACAGCTCATGGGCGATGGTGCGACTGTGACAATGACGATTATCTGCGGCGACAACTATGCCGTCGAAAATCAGGACCAGGTCACCGCGTCGGTGTTGGACAAAGTTCGCGCCAGCGGCGCGGATCTCATCGCCGCCGGTCCCTGCTTCGATGCCGGCCGCTACGGCATGGCCGCCGGCGCGATCTGCACCGCCATACAATCTGAGCTGGGAATCCCCGCGATCACGGCGATGCATAAGGAAAATCCCGGTGTCGATCTTTTCCGCGAGCAGCTTCACATCGTCGACTCGGGGATCAGTGTCGCCAAGATGCGCGATATCCTCGCGACCATGGCAAAACTCGGCAAGAAACTGGTCGCCAAACAACCCATTGGGCTGCCGGCCGAGGAAGGCTATCTCAGCCGCGGCCTGTTACGCGATCAACTCGGCGACAAGACCGCCGCCGCGCGCATGATCGACATGCTGGTCGCCAAAATGAACGGCGAAAAGTTCGAATCGGAAATGTTGCCGACCACATTCGCAGCCGTGCCCATGCCCGGGCGGATCAAAGACATGTCGAAAGCGCGGCTGATGATTATCACCGACGGCGGGCTCGTGCCCAAGGGTAATCCGGATAAAATCGAAGGCACCGCGGCGACCCGCTGGGGCGCCTATAACATTAAAGGCAGCGATGATTTACGCAGCGAGGACTACGAAGTCTCCCACGGCGGCTACGATACCCGATTCGTCCAGGACGATCCCGACCGTTTGGTGCCCCTCGACGCCCTGCGCGAGCTCGAAAAGAGCGGCGTCATCGGCAAACTGCACGACGAGTTTCTCTCCACCTGCGGCCGTTCCAATCCGCTGTCGAACACGCGCCGGCTGGGGCGGGAAATGGTGGAAAAAATCAAACGCGACGGCGTCGACGCGGTGATTCTCACGTCCACGTGAGGCACCAGCACTCGCAGCGGCGCTGCGATCACGACGGAACTCGAAAAAGCCGGCATCCCGGTAGTACAAATCACCTCCGCGCTGCCGATCGCTAAAATGGTCGGCTCCAACCGCGTCGTTTTGGGAACCGGCATTGTCCATGTGACTGGCGACGCCAAGTTGCCGCTGAAGGATGAAAAAGATCTGCGCCGCAAGCTCGTCCAACAGGCCCTCGATGCGCTGCAGTCGAACGACAAGCAATGAGAGAAAAAACCAGTTTCTCCTCACAGGTTCTGATGCTTATCTGCAATGCGGCCGCCGCCCTAGGGTCAGTGGTCACGAGAAGCAGCATCCGGCAGCAAGCGCAATATTTACGCGGCGAAGCATCCGTACAACTCTCAGCTTAACGAATAGCCAATTCCTTGTTCGCTTCACGCTGCAACGCGAAATCGAAAACCCGCGCCGCCGCGATGGGCTCGGCAAGTTTTAGAATCTGCGCGTCCATCACCAGATGCTCTTTGATCTCGTCGTCGGTGGGAATGCCGCTGGCGGTAAACGCCGCCTTGGTCGAACGCAGCGATTCGAGCGCGATCGCGACTTCGCTATTCCAGATTTTCGCTAGCATTTCTGCAGTCTCGCGCTCGTGTTGCTCGATGAAGCGCGCCGCTTTGCTCTTGGCGCGAAGCATTTTCTTCACCAGATCGGGCCGCTCCTGCAGCAATTTGACGTTTACCGCCAGGCCGTTTTGCAGGCTGGCGTATTTATCGATGGCCGAGTCGAGCACGTTCATTTTGAATTTATCGCGGCCGAGAAACACCCAAGGCGGACTCACCGCCGCCACTTGAATCGTGTTGCTCACCAACGACTGCAAGTGACGCGCCTCGTCGCCACCGGCGATGGTCGTGATGTCCTTGTCTGGATCGAGGCCGCCAGCACTGAGCAGCCTGCGCGCCGCGGTATGCTGGCTGCCGCCAATCGTCGCGGTGCCCAAAATCTTACCCTTGAGATCCTTTACCGCGCGAAACTCCGGCCGCACGACCAGCCAGAAAATCGGCCGGCGCAGACTCACCGAGACCACCCGTAACGGCACGCCGCGATGAATCGCGCGAATCGCGCTGCCGATGGAACCGAGACCGTGCAAATCGCCGGTGGCGCCGGCGGTCACCGCCATATTCGCCGACATTTGTACCAGCAGCGGCTCCAACCCTTCCTCGCGAAAAAACTGCCGCTCCTTGGCGATCAACCAATCCACCGTCGGCATGCCGCTACTGGAGAAGCTCAGAGCAACTTTCTGTAACGGCTGAGCCTCGACAGCGACGCTCCAGAGCAGCAAACCGAACGCTGTCATAATTAGATTAATCATTAATTTGACTTCACTGGTTTTCTCCCGGGGTATTTTTCATGGAATCGAAGCCGTCGTGCTGCCGATCTTAAGCAAGCAACCAATGAAAGAGCAAACCGCGCCGCACTTAGGTCCATATCGGGCGGAACTAAGATCGGCCGCACCGAAGCCACTCGAATCGCCGGCGGCCTCTCTTGAGCCTGCGCCAATCTCGTTATATGACTGGCAGACTGTTTTCTGCATATAGAGCCTGGTGAGAAATCAGTTCAACCAATATAGCGATGGAGGATGGAAGCATGGCTGCTGAGGCCCAGTATGCAGCGCTCCCGGTTAGCATTACGGTCAACGGCGTCAAGCACGACGCTCTGGTCGAACCGCGGACGCTGCTGGTTTATTTCCTACGCGAGCAACTTAATTTGACCGGCACCCATGTCGGCTGCGACACCAGCCAGTGTGGCGCGTGCACGGTGCATTTGAATGGCCGCGCAGTGAAATCCTGCACGGTGCTGGCGGTGCAAGCCAATGACGCCGAAGTCAAAACCATCGAAGGCTTGGCCGATGGCGACAATTTTCATCCGGTGCAGGAAGGTTTCCGCGAGAAGCACGGCTTGCAGTGCGGCTACTGCACGCCCGGGATGATCATGACCGCGGTGCATTTGCTGGAAACCAATCCCAATCCGAGCGACGACGAGATCAAGCACGCCCTCGAAGGCAACCTGTGCCGCTGCACCGGCTATGTCAACATCGTCGAATCGATTCGCTGGGCCGCCGGGAAAATGAAAGGTTGAGGAATGAACGATGAAGCTCGATTTTTGCCTTATGACTTACTTTTGCCTTGCGCCACGAAGAGGTGACCATGTTTCCCGCTAACTTCGGTTACGTCGCGGCCCGCTCGGTCGAAGACGCTTTGCAACTCATGACCCAGCATGGCGAGGATGGCAAACTCCTGGCCGGCGGCCATAGCTTGATTCCGGCGATGAAGCTGCGGCTGCAATCGCCGCAGACTTTGATCGACTTGGGCACTGTGCCGGGCCTGCGTGGCGTGCAGGTTGACGGCGACAGTCTGGTCATCGGCGCGCTGACGGTGCACGCCGACGTCGCCTCATCTGACCTCGTGCGCAAGCATGTTCCTGGCTTGGCCGACGCCGCTGCGGTGATTGGCGACCTCCAGGTGCGCAACCGCGGCACCATCGGCGGCAGCGTCGCCCATGCCGACCCGGCGGCAGATTTACCGGTTATTCTGACCGCGCTCGACGCCAGTTTCGTCGCCCAGTCGCCAACCGGCAAGCGCACCATCAGCGTCGACGATTTTTTCACCGATTTTTACACCACCGCATTAAACGCCAATGAAATTCTTACTGAAATCCGCGTGCCGATTCCCGCCGCCGGAACCGGCACGGCTTATGCCAAGCTGCCGCATCCCGCCTCGGGCTATGTGGTCGTCAGCGCCGCGGCGCTGATCGTCCGCCAAGCATCCGGCACTTGCATCGCCTCGCGGATCGCCATCGGCGGCTTGGGCAGCGGTCCGATCCGGGCCATCGCAACCGAACTGGAACTACAAGGTAAGCCGTTGACGACACAGATGATCGCCGGCGCGGCAGCCAAAGCCGCCGAAGAGACCGATCCGATGGAAGACTCGTACGCCAGCGCCGATTACAAACGCCATGTCGCGACGATTTACGCGCGCAGAGCGATCGAGGCGGCGGTGGCACGCGCTAAGAACTAAACCGTGTAATCGCGGCTCGTGTTCGCAAGAAATGACAGCTGGCGACAGTCTTGAACGAAGGCGAGCACGAATCGCGACTGCGTTCTTTTGAGAGGTAACCATGACTACCGAACATCCAACCACTGGACTCATCGGCGCTTCACCCAAGCGCGTCGAGGATCCACCGCTGATTACCGGCAAGGGCTGCTACATCGACGATATCCAATTGCCGGGCATGCTCTATCTCGCTTTTCAGCGCAGCCCCTATCCGCACGCGAAAATTATCTCCATCGACACCGCCAAGGCCAAAACCATGGCCGGCGTCGCGCTGGTCGTCACCGGCGATGATCTCGGCGAGAAGTTGAATCTCGCGCCGTCGCAGGTGTTGCCGAACATGATAATTCCGGCGCATCCCGTGCTCGCCCGCGGCGCCGTGCATTGCGTCGGCGTGCCGGTGGCAGCCGTGGTCGCGAAAACCCGCGCCCAGGCGCAAGACGCCGCTCAGGCGATTGAAGTCGAATACGCCGAGCTGCCCGGCGTCTCCAATGCCGAGGACGCGCTCAAGCCCGGCGCGCCGTTGGCGCACCAGGAACTCGACTAGCAACATCTGCTACACGATGACGAAAAGCGGCGGCGACGTCGACAAAGCCTTCGCCGCCGCCGACCATGTCTTCACCATGCATATCGTTAGCCCGCGCCAGGTGGCGCTGGCGATGGAACCGCGCGGCATCGCGGTCAATCCCGACCCGTTCGGCAAGAACCTAACCGTCTGGCTGTCGACTCAGGGGCCCCATCGCGCCCGCGCCGAGATCTCCGGCGTGTCGGGCTTTCCCGAGAATCGAATTCATTTGATCGCACCCGATGTCGGCGGCGGCTTCGGCAGCAAAGGACCGGTCTACCGCGAAGACATCGTCGCCTGTTATGTCGCGTTGAAGCTGCGCAAGCCGGTCAAATGGATCGCCACCCGCAGCGAAGATTTCATCACGACCATCCAGGGACGCGACCAGGCGATGACGCTCCGAGATGGCGCTCAGCAAAGACGGCAAGATCCTCGGCTTGAAAGTCAAAGTGGTCGCCAATCTCGGCGCGTATCTGCACTCCAGCACCGCCGGACCGCCGCAGCGCATGATGGGCATGGCCTGCGGCAGCTATCAGATCAAAGACTGCCGCGTCGAGATCGTCAGCGTCTTCACCAATACCTGCCCGACCGGTCCCTATCGCGGCGCCGGCCGGCCCGAGTCGGTGTTGAACATCGAGCGGCTGCTCGACAAAGCCGCCGACGTGCTCGGCATGGATCGCTTGGCAATCCGCCGCAAGAACTTTATTCAACCCGATCAATTTCCCGTACACCACCGGCACCGGCGTCGAATACGATTCCGGCGATTATCGAAAAGCCGCTGCGCGAAGCGTTGAAACTGTCCAACTATGAAGATCTGCTGCGCCAGCGCGATGACTCGGCGCAAGAACGGCGAGCTGGTCGGCGTCGGCTTTTCCACCTTCGTCGAACCGAGCGGCGGCGCCGGTTTCGAGAGCGGCACGGTGCGCGTCGAACGCACCGGCGAAATTACCGTGCTCACCGGGTCCAGTTCCCACGGCCAAGGCCATGAAACTTCCTGGGCGCAGATCGCCGCCGGACTAATGCAGACCAGCATGGATCACGTCACCGTGCTGCACGGCGACACCCATGTGAGCCAGCAAGGCACCGGCACGTTCGGCAGCCGCAGCGCCGTGGTCGGCGGCGGCGCGCTCGCCACCGCCGCCGAGCGGGTCATCGACAAAGGCAAACGCATCGCCGCGCATCTGGTCGAAGCGTCGCCGGAAGACATCGTCCAAGCCGATGGCGGCTTCGCCGTCAAAGGCGTGCCCGACAAAAAAGTCAGCTGGCGCCAGATCGCCGCCGCCGCCTACGGCGGCCGAGTGCCCCAGGGCATGGAAATCGGCCTGCAAGAAACCGCTTTCTTCGATCCCAAACGCGAAGCCTGGGGCTTCGGCACCCATATCGCGCTGGTCAGCATCGATCGCGACACCGGCAATTTCAATCTGGAAAAACTCGTCATGGTCGACGACTGCGGCGTGGTCATCAACCCGATGATCGTCGAAGGGCAGATTCACGGCGGCGTCGCCCAAGGGCTCGGTGAAGCGTTGCGCGAGCAGATGCTCTACAGCGCGGAAGGCCAGGTGCAAACCGACACGTTGATGAATTACGCCATCATGCGCGCCGGCGACATGCCGCCGATGACCCTCGGCGAGACCATCACGCCCAATCCGTTCAATCCGCTGGGCGTCAAAGGCGTCGGCGAATGCGGCACCAACGGCGCTCCGCCATCGGTGGCCAACGCTCTCATGGACGCCCTCAAGCCGCTCGGCATCGATCACGTCGACATGCCCTACACCGCGCCCAAGCTGTGGGAATTGATTCGCAAGGCAGAGGCGAAGCACTAGGCAGCAGACTTTAACGAGAGTGCAAGGGCCGACGCTTGGCGCGGCCCTTTTCTTTTTCTGAGTGGTTTTCTATACAGGCGCTATAAGGAGAAGAAATATGCTCACGGGAATTCTCCGCTCCCTAGTGGCGCTTACCTTCATTCTGACGTTTTCAAGTACAAGCCAGGCCCAGGTGACGCCAGACAAAATTGTCGTCAGCTATCCGAGCAAGTCGATCACTAATTTTCCCATCCTGGAAACCGCCCAGCGGCGCGGCTTTTTTCAAAAAGAAAATCTTGCCGTCAGCATGGTCTACATGCGCGGCGGCATCGATATCAAAGCGCTCATCACCGGCGACGCCGACTTCGGCACCGGCAGCACCACCGCGGTCACGGCATTCGTCGCCGGCGCGCCGCTGCGAGTGGTCATGAGCATGAACGCTTTCGTCGATCAGGCGCTCTACGCGCAGCCCAAATATCGAAACTTGGCGCAGCTCAAAGGCCAGTCCATCGGCTCCCTCAACCCCGGCGGTTTGGTCGACACGCTGCTGCGCAGAATTATTGCCAAGGAAGGCTTCTCGCCGGAGCGTGATTTTATTTTGTTGAACATGGGCGGCACGCCCGAACGGTATGCCGCGCTGAAGTCGGGAACCTTAGCCGCGTCGATGCTGAGCGCGCCGCACAGTCTGCGCGCCGAAAAAGACGGGTTTATCAAGATCGCCGCCACCCGCGACTATGTCGATGTGCCCGGCACGGCGTTCGTCACCCACGCCGATAAGATCAAAAAACAGCCGAACGTCATCAAGCGCTTCATGCGCGCCGGATTGCGCGCCATGAACTACATCCGCGACAATCGCGCCGACACGGTGCAAATGATCATGCGCGAATTCGGCATGGACCAGGAGATAGCAGGGCTGGCGTACAAAGTGTTGCTCGAATTGCTCAGCCCCGATGGCAAGAATCGGGTCGAAGGCTATCAACTGCTCGTCGACTTTGCCCGCGCCGGGCAGAAGATTGAGCGCCCGATCAGCGCGGCGCAGTTCATCGACGAATCGATCTTGGATGAGATTATCAAGGAAGGTTCGCTGGCAAGATAGTCCGGCAATGGACCAATCCAGTCTGCCTTGTACCAAAACGATGGATTGAATACACTTCCCAATAGACTGGCTAAGAACGTCACCGCTGGAAGTTGGCACATGGATATCGCCAAGATCAAAAAGCTATACCGGAATCAATGGGTGCTGATCGAGTACACGAAACTCGATAGACATTTACGCCCCAAAGATGGACGGGTAATCGCCCACGCTACGAACAAGGAAGATATTTACAAAGCCCTGCTCGATACCCGTGGCAAGAACGTCTCTCTCGAATTCTACGGGAAAGTTGACGAGGACGCGGCGGTGATGTTTTGCCTCAAACCTACACCCTAACTCGGGTCGGAAACCTCCTCGTTACTCGGGCGGCAGTAAGCGGGCCGGAAGGAACCAAGGTCATCAATTTACTAATTGATACCGGTTCCACATACACGATTTTGCCAGTCGAAGTTCTCGAGTCGATCGGATTGAGTCCCACACAGAGTAAGGATCATGAACGCATCGCTACTGGCAGCGGCTATATCATGGCACCGAAAGTAGTGGTTGGAAGGCTTGATACTCTTGGAAGACAATTCCGCCGAGTGATTACCATCGCACACACCCTCCCCTTTGGCGGTATCATCGATGGACTTTTGGGAATGGATCTACTATGCCGAATGAAAGCAAGGATATTAGCAGCGAAGGGGACAATCGAATTTTAGTACCGTCTCGACGTTCCACTCGAACCGTGCTTCGGACACTACTCTGAGTAAGGACCCAACGCGCAGATAGCGGCCTTGCCTTCATGGCGATGAAAGTTGTAAGGATGCGCAGGTCGAAACGGAATTAAGGAGGCGTTATGGGAACATTCAAAATCGAAGGCGTCACCCACTGGTCGATTCCGGTCAACAATCTCAAAGAATCCGAAGAGTTTTACGGCGGCGTGCTCGGTCTCCGGCTCTTGGGCCGGCTGAGCAACGGCGTGATGACCTGCTTCAACGTCGGCGATCACAACATTCTGTTATGCGAGCGGCAAAAGCCGCAGGACGAGACCATCGTCGAAGAGCGCGTGCACCACTCGTTCAATGTCAGCCCGGAAGGATTTGTCGCGGCTTGCAAGACGTTTCATGAAACAAAAGTTCCCATCGTCGAGCTCGAATACCGTGCCAAAGGGCATTTTACCGGGCGAGAACTTTATATTCACGATCCCAGCGGCAACCGCCTAGAGCTTCGCGATTCGACTTGGCAGAAAGGCATGCCGGAGCCGACTTTCGAGGAAATCGTCCAGGCGTAAAGCCCGGCATTTAGCCGTGATAGAACCGCAACGATGACCTTTGCGTTGCGGCATGGTTTAGCATTCGTTGCTCGGCTTTATCTCGCGCCGTAATCCCGTGCCGCCGCTTCCGCGCGAAACATACCCGCGCATCACATCGCGCTCGACCGACTCGCGCGGCCGATCGTGCGGCGATCCATAGCCGCCGCCACCGCCGGTCTCGACGGTGATCTGGTCGCCGGCTTTGAGCGGGTAGGCTTTTTCTTTGTAGATAATTTCTTGTTCGCCGGATTGTTTTTCGACGACGATGCGCCCGGACTGGCCTTCCTTACCGCCGTACACGCCCCAGGGTGGATATTTCACCCGGTCGAACATCGCTTGCAGATCGGCGTCGCCGAGCAACTGATATTTTTTGCGGAAGCCCAAGCCGCCGCGGAATTTGCCGGCGCCGGCGGAGTCCTGGCGCAGGCCGAACTCGGCCACGCGATAGGGATACATGGACTCCTGCAGCTCCACCGGAATGATTCGCGTATCGCCATGGGCCATGGTGCGAAACGGTCCGGCACCGTCGTGAGTGGCGCAACCACCCCAGCCGCCGTGACCGCTGTCGTGGCAATCGAACAGCGTGCCGTTGTCGCGCCGCCCGCGGAAACGCACTCCCGAGAAAGTGCCAAAGTGCGCGCCGGTGACGCGTGCCGGCAGCGCCGGCTCCAGGGCTTTGATGAACGCGTCGATGACCGTCGGAAACGGCTGGGAGTAGTTGCCCATCGGCGCGGTGGCGCTGGCGCTCAGTAGTTTTCCCTCGGGAAGAATCAATTTCAACGGCCGGAACGTGCCTTCGTTGGCGGCTTCCTCGTCGGCAATCAAGTATTTAAACGCCACCCGCGCGCAGGTGCGGCCGCCGCCGTAGTATCCCGAGTTGATGCAGCCTTTGACCTGGTCGGCCACGTCGCTTAGGTCCACGGTCATTTCGTCGCCGGCGATGATAACTTTGACAATGATCGGCAACGGTTCGTCGGATTCGCCGTCGTTATCGAAAAACGTCTCATGGCTGTAGGTGCCGTCCGGCAGCGCGCGAATCTTGGCGCGCGCCGCCGCTTCGCTCTGATCGAGAATGGTTTGCACGGACTTGAGAAACACTTCGACGCCGTATTTGTCCGCCAGCGCTTGAACGAGATCGCGCCCGAGGACGCAGCCGGCATGCTGCGCCGCGATGTCGCCCATGAGCTCCACAGGGAAACGCGTGTTGTTCTCGATGATGCGATAGACTTCCTGGATCGGTTCGCCCTTGGACCAGAGTTTGATCGAACGCAGCTGCAATCCCTCCATGAAAATATCGGTCGAGCGCGGCGTGATGCCGCCGATGTCGATCCAGTGCATGTTGATGGCGAAAAATCCGGCCAGCGATTTTCTTTCCGGTCCGGCAAAGATCGGCGTATAGAGCACCGTGTTGTTCAAATGCTGTCCCTGCACCGCGGCGTGATTGCACAAGACGAAGTCGCCATGGTGCAACCGCTCTTTGCCGTACACGGCGAGACCGTCGCGCACGGCCATGCCGACCGAGTCGGCGACAAACACCGGAATGCCGCCGGTGCTTTGCGCGATCAATTCGCCGTCGGGCCCGGCGAGGCCGACGGCAAAATCTTTGTACTCGTAAATATACGGGCTAAACGCCGTGCGCGTGATGTTGGCGTCGATCTGATCGGTGATCGACACCAGTCCGTGGCGGATCACTTCGAGGGTGATCGGGTCGACGGAGTTCTGCGTCGAAGTAGGCTGAAGTGTCTCGCTCATAATTGGCTCACCGGCTTTTTCTTATGTGATTGTTTCGATTCTTTTCTTGCTTTCCGTTTACAGAATGTATCGCAGTGCAGCAATCTTTCATTGCTGTCATCCCGAGCACAGCGAGGGATCTCGTCTTTTTTGCGGTCTACGGCGAGATTTCTCGGCAACGCCTCTGCATGACAGTTACGGGCAGAGTCTCCCACCGGTTCGAGGGGAAGATGTCGATTAATTTCAACAAGGACGAAAGATTACTTTGCGGCGCAATGGATCCGAATCTCGCGCAACTCACCGATCTCGAAACGATCCCCCGGCCAAATCACCGTCGTCGAACCATACTCTTCTATCACCGCCGGGCCACCGGCGCCGAACCCCGGTGCCAAGGCATCGCGATGATAAATCGGCGCGTCGAGCCAGCCGCCGGCATTGCCGATATAAATCTTCCGGGTCTGTTTGGCCTGCGCCTGCGCCGCGGCGCGCGGCAAGCGCGCGATGTTGGGCTGCTGCAAGCGCGCGAAAGCCGATAGATGCAACCCTTGAAACTCCGCCGGTGCCTTGGCGTCGGCGTGGCCGTAGCGCCGTTTGTAGTCGCGTTCGAAGGCGGCACGGATTTCCTCCGTGTCTTTCAGACCCGAGACCGGCACTTTGATATTGTGGCGTTGGCCGCGGTAACGCATCTCGGCGTGGCGCTCGAAGAATACCTCGCTGGTGCCGAACTCGACGGCGAGCGCCGCGGCCGCTTCGGTTTCCATCGAAGCGAACAGCGCGGTCATCGACGGCATGGTTTGTTCGCTGAGAATGCCGACAAAGGTCTTAGATGTGTCGATGCGCGCGTCGGCCAACAACATGCCGATGGCGGAAAAATTTCCCGGCTCGGGCGGTATGACGACGATTGGAATCGACAACTCATGGGCCAAAGCGCAAGAGTGCAGCGGCCCGCCGCCGCCGTAGCTGAACAGGATAAAATCGCGCGGATCGAGGCCATGCTCGACGGAGATTTTTCGGATCGCGCCGCCCATGATCACCGTGGCAATGGAGATTATCCCGTCGGCCATTTGCACCATGCCGTCGCTGCCCGTGTAGCCCAACGGCGCGGCGATGCGCTCGGCGATCGCCTGCTGGGCCGCGAGGATATCGAGTGGCATCTCGCCGCCGAGAAAGTTCGCCGGATTGAGCCTGCCGAGGACCAGATTGGCGTCGGTGACCGTCGGCTCGGTGCCGCCGCGGCCGTAACACACCGGACCAGGTGTCGAGCCCGCGCTCTGCGGCCCGACATGCAGACGCTTCTGCGAGTCGAGCCAGGCAATGGAGCCGCCACCGGAACCGACTTCGACGATATCGATGACCGCGGATTTGATCGGAAACCCTTTGACGTAGCCGTTGGCGTAGTAGAGGGAATTCACCGAGAAGCGGCCGTTCTCGACCAGCGCGCATTTTGCCGTGGTGCCGCCCATGTCGAAGGCGACGACGTTTTTGAAGCCGAGTTTTTCCGCATAGGCGCTGGCGCCGATGCAGCCGCCGATGGGGCCGGACTCGACCAGGCCGATGGGCTGCCGGCAGGTGCGATCGGTCGAGAGCAAGCCGCCGTTGGAGCCCATCATGAAAAGCGAACCGCGAAATCCTTGCTGCTTAAAATCGTTATCCAAGCGGCGAATGTAGGTGCTCACCAGCGGCCCGACGTAGGCGTTGGCCGCCGCCGTCGAGCAGCGCTCGTACTCGTACCACTCGCGGGTCAACTCGGTGCTGAACGTGACATAGGTGTCCGGCAGCAGTTCGCGTAAGCTTTTCCGCAGCCGCTTCCTCATGGGCCGGATTGATGTAGGAGTTCATGAAAGAAAATCGCGACAGACTCGACGCCGAGTTTTTTGATCTCGCCGGCTAGCTTCTCCAAAGCGCCCAGGTCGAGCGGCGTGACCACTTCGCCTTTGCTGCCCATGCGCTCGGGCACTTCCAAGCGCAGTTCGCGCGGAATCAACGGTTCATCGCGCTGATAGTGCAGATCGAAGGGATCGGGGCGGTTGCCGCGGGCGATTTCAAGAATGTCGCGAAAGCCATGGTTCGTCACCAGGGCGGTTTTGGCGCCCTTGCGCTGGATCAACGAGTTGATCACCAGGGTCGTGCCATGGTTGACCAGCGAAGCATCGGCGGGCTTGATCTGCGCTTTGGTAAAACATTCGAGAATACCTTCGACCAAGTTATCGTAGGTCGTCGGGCTCTTGGTATAAATCACCGACTGGGTCCCGTGATCGAAGGCGACCAGATCGGTAAACGTGCCGCCAATATCGACGGCGATGGCGTAACTCATTTTTTAAAGATAACTCCCGTTCAAAAGTTCAAAGGTTCAACCGTTCAAAGGATAAGAGTTCGCGCTTCGGATTTTTCCGACGTTGAACTTTTGAACCTTTGAACCTTGAACGGTTATTCTCGTCGCGCTTTACCAGCGGTGTCGAAGACGACACCGTAATCGTCCCGCGCGCTTTCAACCGAAACAAAGCCGCGAATGACATCCTTAGCGACCAGTTCGGTTGGCCGCTTACGCGGATCGCCGTAACCGCCGCCGCCGCCGGTGGACATGCGCACGCGGTCACCGACGGCGACCGGACAATTTTCAGTTTTGTAAAGCAGCTCGGGTTCTTGCTGGCCATTTTTTAGCACCAGCACTTGCCCGGTTTTCCCGGCCTTCGCGTCTTGCACGCCCCAGGGCGGACAGCCGATGCGGTCGAAGTTGGCCCATAGTTCACAGGGCGCGAGCAAAACATACTGCTTGTCGAAGCCCAATCCGCCGCGCCACTGGCCGGCGCCGCCGGAGTCCTGGCGCAGGCGAAACTCCTCGACGCGAAACGGATACATGGACTCTTGCAGCTCGATGGGAATCAGCCGGGTGTCGCCATGGGCCATGGTGCGAAAAGGACCGGCGCCGTCATGGGTCGCGCAGGCGCCCCAGCCGCCGTGGCCGCTGTCGTTGGCTTTGAAATAGGCTCCGGTATCGACCCGCCGGCCGCCGAAGCTGAGGGATGAAAAAGTGCCGAAGTGGGCGCCGGTAACGCGCTGCGGCAAAGCGGGTTCCAAGGCTTTGATGAAACAATCGATCACCGTAGGGAAGGGAATGCTGTAGAGGCCCATCGCCGCGGTGGCTTCGGCGCTGATCAATGTGCCTTCGGGAAGAATCATTTTTAACGGCCGGAAAGTGCCTTCGTTGGCCGGCTCATCGGTGGCGATGAGATACTTGAATCCCACCCGCGCGCAGGTGCGCCCGCCGCCGAAGAATCCCGAGTTGACACAGCCGCGCACCTGCGGCGACATTCCGGAGTAATCGATGGTCATCTCGTCGCCGGCGACGATGACTTTGACGCGAATGGGAATTTTCTCGTCGCGCACGCCGTCGTTGTCGAGAAACGCTTCATGCTCGTACACGCCGTCGGGAATGGCGCGGATCTTTTCCCTGCGTCGCCGCCTCGCATTGGTCGAGAATCGCGTCGAGGGTGCCGAGAAAAACCGCCGGGCTATATTTATTCGCCATCGCCTGGGTCAAGTCCCGTCCCAAAAAGCACCCGCCCAGCTGCGCTTCGATGTCGCCGAGCAATTCCAAGGGGAAGCGGGTGTTGTTCTCGATGATCCGGTAGACTTCTTCAATCGGTTCGCCCTTGGACCACATCTTGATCGAGCGCAGCTGCAATCCTTCCATGAAAATATCGGTGGACGAATAGGACACCGAACCGATGGCCGAGCCGCCGATGTCAATCCAATGGCAGTTGACGGCAAAGAATCCGATCAGCTCGTCGCCCTTTTCGCCGGCTAACACCGGCGTGTACATCACCGTGTTATTTAAATGCTGCCCCTGGATCGCCGCGTGGTTGCAGACCACGACATCGCCCTTATGCAAATTCTCCCGGCCGTAGACTTCCAGACCGTCTTTGACCGCGGCGCCCACCGAATCGGCGACAAACACCGGCATCCCGCCGGTCGATTGGGCTAGCAGCTCGCCGGTGGCGCTGACGAAGCCGACGGCGTAATCCTTGTACTCGTAGATATACGGACTAAACGCCGTGCGCGTCATGTTGGCGTCGATCTGATCGCAGATCGAAATGATCCCATGGCGGATCACTTCCAGCGTAATCGGATCGACTTTGGTTCTGCCAGTGGCGTCGGGCATGGACTCTCGATTTCGTAGCCGGCAATCCTGAGCCCGGCAATCTCGCGATCCTTTCAAGTAACCAAAAAGTTGTCAAGCAAGCGACTCCTTCGCCACCTTACACGTTAGAGCGATGATTTCCCGAGGCGCTCGAAATGGCAGATGATTCGGCCAGGCGCAGCTCTGGTAAAGGCGGTCGTACCAGGGCGGGCCGCGCGCGGAAACGCTGGCTGGGGGTACCCTCCACAGGCTACAACGGCAGAGCTTTTTCGGTGCGGCCAACCATGCCAGCGCGGACAATGCTGCGGGCCATGCGAGATCTGACAGGATGCCATTCAGCGCAGGAATATCTATTCTGTGAGTCTTTGTAAGTAGCTGACCACGCTGTTATTTTGGCAGCGTTACTTGGACTTTACTTGGCGGATAATGCGGAACGGCAAATAATGGTCGTGATCACCTGGATGACGAGGATTCCAGCGATGAAAGCGAGAGACGGGCGAGTCGTTGCAGTTGATTTGGAGTTTAAGTTCATAGCGGACAGAATACCAACACACAATCCAGGCGAAGAACCTCAGCGAATATCGCGAACTCCTGCACGAGTATTTTGGCCTGAAGATTACCGGCACTTTCATCAGATAAGATTCGGAAAGTTTACGAACTTAAATAGTGAGAGCTTTTTTTAAAAGCATTCCGCCGATTGCAAGGGTGCGGCTTGTCATATTCGTGATAGTCCTTGGCTGGTGGGGTATCAAGGCTTGTAGTTGACGCAATGAGAGATAACGAGTTGATTGGGCGCCTCCAGGTGGAGCGCCTCGAGAGTCAGATTGATCGGGCAGCCCGAGCGCAGGGCGTTCATGCAAACTCCAAAACCAATTGCGATATAAATCAGTCGATCTAGCTTACAACCGAGTGCATAACGCAAATCAGAGCCGCGTGGATGTGCCGCGTAAGAAAAGGAAGCGGGTATGGCTAAGCTCGTGTTCGGAATGAACCAGTCCCTGGACGGGTACGTCGACCATATGGCGTTTGCGCCAAGCCCCACGCTCTTCCGCCACTTCATCGAGGAGGCTCAGGGGCAGGCGGGCAGTGTTTACGGTCGCCAAATGTATGAGGTCATGCGTTATTGGGACGACGATCATCTTGAATGGGATGCAGACCAACACGCCTTCGCGGCGGCGTGGCGGAACCAGCCGAAATGGGTCGTCTCGCGCTCGTTGAAGTCGGTCGGCGCCAACGCCAGGCTTGTTGAAGATAACCTTGAGGGCGCGATCCGCAAGCTGAAGACCGAGCGCGACGGGGAGATCGAAGTTGCTGGCCCGAACTTGGCGCAAAGCCTCACCGAACTTGGCCTGATCGATGAGTATCGAATCTACCTGCACCCCGTCGTGCTTGGTCACGGCAAGCCGTATTTCGCCGGGCCCCGGCCGCCGCTCCGCCTTATGGCTAATGATCGGATTGGCGAGGATGTTATCAGGTTGATCTACGTTCCTGCTTAATCGAGTAGCCAGCGCATGCCAAAGAACGTGTTGCCATCGTTGTAACAGCCGCACGTGTAATCACATTCAGCCTGGATCTCTTCTATTGCTTTGCTCGACACAATTAATGTTGGAGCAGGAAGACCCTGTGCTCGATAGGTTTGGCGAGCTTTAAGAATACTGGAAACAATATAAGGATCGGACTCTGAAGGTGAATAAAAAGATGCCAAGGCTGATAAGGGTGACAGCGATCGGACCCAGGCGTTGGTAAAACCAGCCGATGATTGAGAACCTTTTCTTGCCGGTTAAATGTGCTTTCCATGACGGTCAGTGGACAGTCCTTGAAGATGAACTAAGAGACGATCACAAGCAGGTTTTGTATGATCAGAAGACTCATTGGAAAGTACAGCGCACCGAAGATAATCCAGAAAAGGATCACCAGGTTGTGGACTATTCAAAGCCAGGTTCCGATCTCAATTATTCGAGACATAAGAACTATACAAAAGCTGCTTAAGCACGAGTAATAAGAGTGAGTGAATAGACAGGCCCACCAAGGGCTTCAAGACGTGGATCGTCCTGCATCTCAGCCAGATGCTCCATGGTTGCGACACCCGCCCTCCACGGTTGTTTGATACTCATCGCGCCGGTTATTGCATGCGCTCCTGCGACCGTCTGTTGTTGGTTGACAGGTGGCGAGCCTGGCAGGTATAGACCACCCAGGATTATTCAGGAGTGACAATGAAACGATTCCTCACAATTCTAACTTGCTTTGCATTGCTCTCCGGTCTGTCCTCAGACTTGATCGCCGCGCAATGGTCGCCGGCGCTGTCCGCCGTGATCAAAGATGCCAGCAAGGAAGGCAAGCTCAAACTGCTCTGGGGCGAGGGCACTCTTGGCGGCACCAAGGGCGCGGCCAAATTCGAGCAGATGATGAACAAGATGTTCGGCACCGACATCCGCATCAGCTTCACCCCCGGCGCCGCCATGCCCCAGGTGGGCAGCCAGATCGCCGCCGAACACGCCGCCGGCCAATCCTCCGCCTCGGATGTTTACATCGGCGCCGACAGTTATCTAACGCCGCTGGTCAAGCGCAAAATCTTTCACGAAGTCGAGTGGCCTAAGTATCTCCCCGGCCGGATCACCAACGAAATGGTCGAAGGCGACCGCACCAGCCTGCGCGTCTACACCGGTATTCCGGGCATTCCCTACAACACCAAGCGCATCGCCAAAAACGATGTGCCGAAAACCCTCAAAGATATGCTCAAACCCCACTGGAAAGGCAAAATCGCTTCGACGCCTTACGTGACCAGCTTGAACATACTGGCGGCGAAAGAGATGTGGGGCAAAGAAGCGGCGCTTGACTATGTCCGGCAACTCTCGAAACAAGTCATCGGATTGATCCGCTGCAACGAGATCGACCGGGTCGCCTCCGGCGAATTTCTCGCCTTCGTTATGGATTGTTCCGGCTCGCAGACCTTTGAAGCGCAAGCCCACGGCGCGCCGGTGGAGCATGTCATCGCGGCCGACGGCGCCATGCTGCGCCATCGCATGCTGGCGATTCCAAAGAATGCCGAGCATCCCAACGCCGCCAAACTGTTCACGACCTTCATGCTGACCAGGGAAGCCCAGCAATTCCTGTGGGACAGCGATTATGCGGATATGTATCTTTTCCCGGAATCGCGCATCGGCCAACGGGTCCGCCAGGCACAAAAACAAGGCGTGAAGTTTTTCGTGCCGACCCTCGAATGGGTCGCGGCCAATCCCGAGATCGATGCGATTTCCGAGGAAATGGTGAAAATCATGACGCAGAAATGACATCGCTCCGCGATGTCGTTTGTCGGGGCGATTCATGAATCGCCCCTCGTAGGGATCGCGTCTTCCTGCTCGCGAAGACAGTCAAGGAGATATTATGAAAGATGTAGTCCGATCCGCGTTATTCGTCCTGTCGGTCCTCGGCGCCGCGTCGAGCCACGCCGCCCAGTCGCAGTGGTCGCCGGCGATGACCACGGTCATCCAGGAAGCCAACAAGGAAGGCAGGCTCAAACTCAGCTGGGGCGAGGGCACCTTGGGCGGCACCAAGCGCATGGCGCTCTACGAACAGTTGATGAACAAAATGTTCGGCAGCAATGTCAAGATCGGCTTCACGCCGGGGCCGTCGATGCCGGCCATGGGCAGTCAGATCGCCACCGAGTTGGCCGCCGGGCAGAGCGCCGTGTCCGATGTTTACATCGGCGCCGAGAGCTACCTGGTGCCGCTGGTCAATCGGAAAATCTTTCAACCGGTCGAATGGCAGAAGCTTTTGCCCGGCCGCATCACCAACGCCATGGTCGAAGGCGACGGCCAAAGCTTGCGGGTCTTCTCCGGCTTGCCGGGCACGCCGTACAACAAGACTCGCGTGCCGAAAAATGAGGTGCCGAAAACTCTCAAAGATTTCTTGAAACCGTTTTGGAAAGGCAAGATCGCCTCGACGCCTTACGTCACTGGTTTGAATTTGCTCGCGGCCAAAGAGCTGTGGGGCCGCGACGCGGCCCTCGAATACGTCAAGCAGTTTTCCAAGCAGGTCACCGGCTTGATCCGTTGCAACGAGATGGAACGGGTGGTCACCGGCGAGTTTCTCGCCCTGGTGATGGACTGTAACGGCGCCCGCACCTTTGAACTCCAGGCCCAGGGCGCGCCGTTGGAACACATGATCCCCTCCGACGGCGCCATGGTGCGCCATTTTTATTTGAGCATTCCCAAAAACTCCGAGCATCCCAACGCCGCCAAGTTGTTCACGACTTTCATGCTGACCAAGGAAGGGCAGAAACTCTTGTGGGAAAGCGACTTCTCCGATCTCTATATGTTCCCCGAGTCGCAATTGGGCCAGAAGGTCAGAGCGCTTGAGAAGCAGGGCGTGAAATTCTTCGTGCCGACTCTGGAATGGGTCGCCAACAATCCGGAAATCGAAAAAATCTCCGAGGAGATGGTCAAGATCGTCAGCCAGAAATGACCGCGTGGCGCACACGGTCATCGTAGGGGCGATTCACGAATCGCCCTCCCCATCCCAGAAACCAACCCGGTTCATGCGCGCAACGCAAGATATCTCAAACCCCTCAGGCCAAGCCGACCCCTGGGCCGTCCTGATGATCGCCATCGCGAGCTTGTTCAGCCTGCTGATCCTCGCGCCGTTGGCGGTGGTGTTTTACCTAAGTTTCTTCGAGGGCTCGCTGCTCGACACGGTCAACCGTTTCTCCTTAAAAAACTATACGACGGTTTTCGGCGAGGCGTTTACTTACAAAGTACTGTGGAACACCGCCGGATTCTCGTTTGTCGCGCTGGTGGTTTCGTTCTTTTTCGGCATACCGACGGCGTGGTTGGTCGAACGCACCGATTTCCCCGGCAAAACCGTGTTGCTGACTTTCATGACCATCGGCCTGCTCATTCCCGGCTTCGCGGTCGCCATGGGCTGGCTGTTTCTGCTCCACCCGCGCATCGGCATCGTCAATCAGTTGCTCCAGGACACTTTCGGATTAATCGATCCGCCGCTCAGCATTACGACCATCACCGGCATGGGTTGGGTGCAGGGTTTAAACCTAACGCCGGTGGCGTTCATCATGACCGCCGGCGCATTTCGCGCCATGGACCCCAAGCTCGAAGAGGCCGCCGAAGCCAGCGGCGCCAGCACGGCGCGGATGATCTTCACGGTCACCATCCCGCTCATCTGGCCGGGCATCTTGGCGGCGGCGATTTATATTTTTACCGTCGGCCTTTCCGCCTTCGACGTGCCGGCGATCATCGGCTGGTCCAACCGGATTTTTACCTTCAGCACTTATATGTATCTGATGGTCAGCCCCCAGGAAGGCCTGCCGAAATACGGCGCCAGCGCGACGTTCAGCATCATCGGCATCATCCTGGCCGGGTTTTTGGGCTGGTGGTACTCGCGCGTGCAGCGGCGCAGCCACCAATACGAGGTCATCACCGGCAAAGCCTATCAGCCGAAAATCGTCAAACTCGGCAGCCGCGCTGTGCTCGCCTGGTTGTTTATCGGGCTGTATCTGGTCTTGAGCAAGCTCATCCCGCTGTCGATGCTGCTTTGGGCGTCACTGCTGCGATATTTCGAGATGCCGTCGGTGGAAGCCTTCGCTCGCACCTCGCTGCAAAACTATGTCGGCCTGCCCTGGGAACTGGTCCTGCGCGGCGCCGGCAATACATCGATCTTGATGATCCTGACGCCGACGATCACCGTGATCGTCAGCCTGATCTTCGCTTGGGTGGTGCTGCGCTCGCAGATCCGCTGCCGCTTCATCTTCGATTTTTTCGCCTTCCTGCCCCACGCCGTGCCCAATATTATTTTTGCCATCGGCGCGGTGCTGCTTGCGCTCTTCGTTCTGCGCGGCTTCATCCCGCTCTACGGCACCATCTGGCTGTTGCTCCTGCTCTATATCATCGTCCGGCTGAGTTATGGCACGCGCATGATGAACAGCTCGCTGATTCAAATTCATCGCGAGCTCGAAGAAGCCGCCTACGTCGCCGGCGGCAGCACTTGGAACGTCGTCCGGCGAATTTTGGTGCCGATCCTGACGCCGCCGATTCTTTACGGCTGGCTGTGGATCGCCTTATTGACCTACCGCGAACTCACCCTCGCCGTCCTGCTCTCGCGCGCCGAAAACATGACCTTGCCGGTGGTCATCTGGAGCATCTGGCTGAGCGGCGGCTTCGGCCAGGCCGCGGCTTTGACGACGGTGATGCTATGCATTCTCATCCCGATCATCGCGCTCTACTGGTTCGTCGCCCACCGATCCGGCATCGGCCCGCGCGCCATGTGATTTGCTTTTCGCCGCCGCTCGCCGTATGAAAAGCCTCATGCCAAAACCAATACTGTTCATGAAACTAGCCATCGTTCTCTGCGTGACGTTACTTCTAGCCGATCACGGCGCCAGCCAAGAACGGCGCAGCAAATTGCGCATCACCAACGCCGGCTTCACGATCACGGCGCTGCCGTTGTTGGCGGCGCAAGAGTGGAAAATCTTCAACGCCAACAACTTGGACATGGAAGTCATCTTGATGCAGTCGGCGTTGGTGCCGGCGGCGCTCACCCAGGGCGACATCGACTACCAAGCCGGCGTCGGCCCGGCGTCGGTCAATGCCACCATGACCGGTTTCGCCACCCGCGCCATCTGGTTTTCCTCCGACCGCATCTCCTATTGGCTGATGGCCAAACCGCAGTTCAAAACCATCGAGAGTCTGAAAGGCAAGAAAGTCGCCGTCACCGGTCTCGGCGGCACCGTGCATGTCGCCTTCAACATGGCGGTGGAGAAAGTCGGCGGCAATCCTAGAGACTTTGTCTTAGTCTCCATCGGCGGCCAACAGATTCAACAACTGATTTCCCTGGAATCCGGCTATGTCGATGCCGCGGTGCTGTCGCCGCCGGTAACTCTGGGCGCGCAAAAAAAAGGCTTCAACAAAGTTCTGGACGTCGGCGCCCTGGTCGAGATGCCCGGCGGCGGTCTCACCACCTTGGCTAAGACTATCCAAGACCGGCCGGTGGACACCAAACGGGTAATCCGCTCGCTGCAAATGGCCAAGGAAGAGATTCGCAAGTCAAAGCCGAAAAGCCTGGACCTGATCGTCAAGCTTTTGCGTATGGACCGGGAAGCCGCCAGCGAAACCTACGATCACTTCCTCACCACCCTCAGTCCGACCGGCGTTCCCACACGCGTCGGCATGGATATCTTGGTGAAGTCCGTCCAATCGCAGGGCCGCCACGTCGACAAGAAAATAGCCTTCACAGACATCGCCGACGACCGCTTGGCCACCGAAGTCGCTAGAGAGATGGGCTACAAAATTCCATAGTTCAAGCAATCAAGACATTTCCCGTCGTAGGCTGTGCGACAGCTAACCCATGCGTAATTTTTTGTTTGCTGAACACGGGGCTGACAGTAAATCGCCAGACATGACCGATTCCCTTTAGGAAAGGGGACAAGGGAAGGATTTGATTGGGATGCGGGGAGGGTTATCGCAGCGGATCCAAAGTCCTTCGGGACAGCGCAACCAGCCGCAAGCAGGAAAATCTCCCCGAGCTCCTCTTTTTCAAAGAGGGGAAATTAAAAAAACTCTAATCAATGCCAATTTCGCGGTTCTTGCAATGCTTCTTTGGGATCGATACTATTTTCGTAATACCAATTCGCTATCGATAAGGAGACGGTATGGAAACGGTAACGGTTTCGCCAAAGTTTCAGGTTGTGATCCCCAAGGAAATTCGCGAGTCGCTAAACCTGTTGCCAGGCCAGAAGATCCAGGCACTGCTTTACGAGAACCGCATTGAACTCATTCCGGTGCGGCCGATAAAAAAGATGCGGGGTTTTCTCAAAGGGATCGATACGACCATAGATCGAAAAACTGACCGCCTGTGAATGTCGTCGATTCTTCGGGGTGGCTGGAGTATTTTGCTGACGGGCCCAATGCCGACTTTTTCGCAAACTCTGTCCTGGCGACTGGCGACCTTTTGGTGCCGACGTTGAGCCTCTACGAAGTCTTCAAGCGGGTGCTGCAACAACGCGGTGAGGACGATGCCTTGCAAGCCGTGGCTCTGATGCAACAAGGATCGATTGTTGAGTTAACCGGTTCCTTGGCTTTGAGCGCGGCTCGCATTAGTCTTAACGACAAAATTCCGATGGCCGATAGTATCATGTTGGCGACCGCACGCGCTTACGGAGCGACTTTGTGGAGCCAAGATTCGGACTTCGAACATATCGCTGGCGTAAAGTACATCGCGAAGAAATGAGCCGCAGCAAATAAGCGACATTTTGCCGTTTTTCTTTCACCGGGCATTTCGTGGATGCAGATTGTCACCTTGCGCACCGACTCATTCACGGCTACGAAAATGTCGACTTCGACATTCTCTGGGAAATCGTCTCCCACGATCTGCCGCTGCTGATTGCTGAATGGGAGAAGATTTTATCTTCGACGCCGTAACAATAGGTGAGCTGCCTCAATAGCGAGCAGACCCTTGTGAAAGCAGCCAAGCAAATCGGCGTGACGGTAGCGCCGGAGGTGCTGGCGCGCGCGAACAGGTTGATCAGATGACAGAGATCAGCAATCAAAAACCAGATAGAGAACAACCATGAATCGATTATCGCTGCGAAAATTTGTCTGGAAACCATGGGTCGCACTGATCCTGGTTATTCTCAACGCCCCCATGGCATCGAGCCAGGAAAAGCGCGCCAAGGTACGAATCTCCAACGCCGGCCTGACCATCACCGCGCTGCCGCTATTGGCAGCGCGCGATTGGGGCACATTCAATGCCAATGGTCTCGACGTTGAAATCATCGTCATGAGCCCGCCCATCGGCGCCGCGGCGATGGCTCAGGGCGATATCGATTACGTCGCCGGCGTCGGGCCGGCATCGGTGGCCGCGACCCTCACCGGCTTGCCGTCGCGAGCGATTTGGTTTTCTTCGGATCGGATCTCCTACTGGATCCAAGCCGCGCCGCAGTACAAGACACTGCAGGATCTCAAAGGCAAAAAGATCGCCCTTTCCGGCGGTGTCGGCGGCACCAACCATGTAGCCCTGACGATTGCCATGGAGAGGTCCGGCTTCAACCCGAAAGATTATACGATGGTCGCCATCCCAGGCCAGCAACTGCAACTTCTACATTCCCTCGAATCCGGTTTCGTCGAGGCCGCGCTGTTGTCGCCGCCGCATATTTTCACCGCGGCGAAGAAAAACTTTATCAAGCTCATGGACGTCGGCGCCATGGTCGAGATGCCCGGCGGCGGGCTGACTGCAATGGTAAAAACCTTACAGGAGCGTCCTGCCGAAACACGACGGGTCATCCGCGCGCTGCAAGTGGCCAAAGACGAGGTGCGCAAATCCAAACCCAAGACCGTCGAATTGATCATGCGGCTGTTGAAGATGGACAGTCAGGGCGCCGCCGACACCTACGATGCGTTCCAGACGACGCTGAATCCGAGCGGCATTCCCAATCGCGCCGGTATCGACAACCTGGTGCGCTCGCTTCAAGCCCAGGGCCGCTTTACCGACCGCAAAGTAAACTTCGCCGAAGTCGCCGACGACCGGCCGGCCACGGAAGTGGCCAAAGAATTGGGTTACAAACTGCCGTAGATGTGATTTAAGAATTGGCCGCAAAGAACGCAAAGGAACGCATAATAAATCTTAATGTAGGGGCGGGTTTGAAACCCGCCCTCTGCGGATTGCAACGATGGAGCGTTGTACTGGAGGGTTTGCGAGAGCTGCGCAATCTATCAACGTTAGTAGCACGAAATTCACGAAGATTCCGGATGACGAAGGTAGGGGCGAAAAAGCGGCCCCGCTGACTTTCGCCCCTCAATGAACCGCCGTGTCCTACGTGGTGAATCATGATTTCTGCTGATAAGAGATAGCCATGGAAACAATTCAAACTGATATTGTCATCGTCGGTGCCGGCTTAGCGGGCTTCACCGCCGCGGTGCGCGGGTCGGAGCAAGGCGCCAAAGTTTTACTCATCGAGAAAAGCCGCGGCGAGCTGGGCGACGGCAACGTTTTGATGGCGTCCGGCAGTCTGCGCGCCGGCGGCAAGAGCCCAAAGACCGGCGCCCAGGAACTCTACGACTTCGTCATGGCCGAAGGCGTCGGGTATCCCGACCTGGTAAACTCTTGGTCGCAAACCTGCGGCCGGGCCATCGACTGGTTAGAGACGGTCGGTGTCGCGATCGAAGAAACCGCGCCGGGAAGAATTTGGTTCAATCAGCAGAGCGAAATCTCCTTCGGGCCGGTCTACAAAAAAGATGTCGGCCCGCGCGCTATCGCCAGTCTCAAGCAGCGCTTTCTAAGTCTCGGCGGCAGCTATCTCAACGGCATCGAAGGCATCAGCCTGATCGTGGAAAAAAACCGGGTCGTCGGCTTGCTAGGCAAACGCGACGGCGAGCCCGTCGAACTCCGCGCCGGCGCGACTATTCTTACCACCGGCGGCTTCGCCGCCAACAAAGAGCTGGTCAAGCAACATATCGGCGCCCACGCCGACCGCTGCAAACTGCGCGGCTCCAAACAGGACACCGGCGACGGTCTGCGCATGGCGCTGGAAGCCGGCGCCAAGGCGGTCAACCTGAAATATTTCTACGGCCACTTGATCGCCCGCAAAGCGCTCACCGACGACCGTTTCTGGCCCTACCCGCGCTTGGACTCCTTCGTCGATGAAGGCCTGCTGGTCGACCAGAGCGGCCGGCGCTTTGTCGACGAAGGCCGCGGCGATGTCGCCGTCGCCAACGAGCTTTCTCGCACCGACGATCCCACCGGCGCGACATTGATTTTTGACAACGAGTCTTGGGCCGCATCGAAAAGTTCGCCGTCTTCGACGTCGTTGGCTATCCCCGCGCCCAACCCGTGGATACTCGACAACGGCGGCGAATTATTTTGCGACGACACGGCTGCCGGCTTAGCCAAGAAACTCGGCGTCGATGCCGCCAACTTGAGTGGCACCATCGAGGCGTATAATCGCGCCGTGGACTTCAAGGACCCCGGGTCGTTGACGGTACCGCGCACCGGCAAACCGAAAGCATTGCGCGCGCCATTGTACGGCCTGCGGGTGGTCTCCGGCATCACTTTCACCATGGGCGGGATTGCCATAGACGGCAAAGGCCAAGCGCTCAATCACAGCGACCAACCCATCGCCGGTCTCTACGCCGCCGGCGACGCTATCGGCGGCTTAATGGGCGGCCATCGCGGCGGCTACACCGGCGGCCTGATGCAAGCGATCGTGACTGGAATATTGGCCGGCGAAAACGCCGGTAAGCGATAGATGATCAGCACATACATTATGCGGCAAACGCTTGTCCGGTCGTTAGTCTTAATGACTCTGTGCGCTAACCTCGGCTTCGGCATCGAACCCATCCAAGCGCAGGAATCCAAAACCAAGATAAGAATCTCCAACTCGGCTTTGAGCGTGACGTCACTGCCTTTGCTGGCGGCGCGCGAGTGGCGGCTGTTTCAGGAACGCGGGCTCGATGTGGAAATCATTCTCATGTCGCCGGCGCTGACCGTGCCGGCGATGATCTCCGGCGACATCGACTACTTCGCCGGCGTCGGTCCCGGTGTGGTCAGCGCCAGTCTCGGCGGCTTGCCGTTTCGCGCCGTCTGGGTTTCTTCCGACCGAGTTTCTTACTCACTGGTGGCCCATCCTAAATTCAAGACATTGCAAGATTTAAAAGGCAAAAAGATCGGCGTCACCGGCAGCCTGGGCGCGACCAATCACGTCTCGCTGGTCATCGCCTTGGAAAAACTCGCCATGTCGCCGAAGGATTTTAATATTTTGGCATTGCCGCCGCAGGAGATGCTGCGCTCGCTGGAAAGCGGCTTTCTCGACGCCGCCTCGCTCAATCCGCCGACACTGTTCATGGCGCAGAAGAAAGGCTTTCCAAATATTCTCGACATCGGCGCGCTGGTCGAGATGCCGGGCGGCGGCCTCACCGTCCTCGCCAAAGACATCAAAGCCAAACCCGAAGAAGTTAAGCGGGTGATTCGCGCCATGCAGTCGGCGAAAGAGATCATGCGCAGGTCGAAAGAAAAAAGCGTCGAGCTGATGACGCGGATTTTGAAAATGGACCAGGAAACCGCGATGAATACCCATGAAGTTTTTTTGAAAACTCTAAGTCCCGACGGCATCCCGTCGCGTGCCGGCATGGAGAATCTCGTCAAATCGATCCAAGCGCAAGGCCGCTTCGTCGACAAAAAACCAGCCTTCAGCGACCTCGCCGACGATCGTCTGGCGCGGGAAGTCGCCAAAGAATTGGGTTACAAAGTTCAGTAATTCGTCTGCTAAGATTCTACGGCATCGCTGCGGATGAGCTAACGGACTTAGGCCGCCAGGGTTTCAATCTGGCGGCCTAAGAGTCTAAGGGGTTGGCACTGGGTTAGCGATAGTCGCGATCGTAACGATCCCAACCGCGGGGTGCATTCCAGGCCTGTCGTCGATCACGCTCGATCTCATTCAAGATCGCCTGAATCGCAGCACGGTCCTGGGCGAGCCGGTATCGGCTGGCGTTATGGCGCCGGTCATATTCGAGTCTGGCCCTGGCCGCTTCCAGGCGGGCATAGTCCGAACGCAGCTCTGAGCGGCTTGAACGCGCGAGATTCGGGCGCCCCCACCAAGGACTATCAGCCAGCACCGGTCCGGCCGAGGCCATCAACGTTCCTGCGATCAGACCACCCAATACGAGTTTTTTCATTTTGCCCATTTTAAGTCTCCTTTTCTCTTAGTTTCAGCCACCGTCTGCCTCAACTTCCTTACCTATTTAGACGCAACCTGGGCAAAAGGTTTACATGGCACCGACGTAAGAGACTTTGATAAGAAAGAGAACTATTATGCGGTCCTTTTCGGATCGAGGGTCTTTTCGGCCTATCACCTCAAAGACGGCACCAAGATTTGGGTAATCACGGAAGCCGATAGATGCTCGACCTGCCTTCTGCTGCCTAATGAGTATTGAAGTCAGACCTGGCAAAAATTCTTTTCGGGGGTCTTTAATTCAAGTTTTTCAGAGCTATGCTTAAGTCAGTAGTTGGCGACTCGTGTAAGAGTTAGCTCTGCTATTTGGCTTTGCCTCCCCATAGCACAGCAGGGGTGGATTACAGCTGAGGTGTTACCGCAACGTACCGCCAACTCAGGCGCCTCAATCGGGGCGCCTTTTTTTATGCTCGGGCCCCCCTCACCAACGGCATTCCTGGCTTTTACTAATCGACGCTTTCCGCTAACTGTTGGCCGATCATAGACTAGTGGATTCTGCATCTCGTTCTGCGCTCTGGAGGGGGCGCCCCAGTAAAACAAAAGGGGCGCAGAAAACTGCGCCCCTTTTTACATTCACAGGTTTACCGGCGTTAAATGCCAATTCGAAAAACGCGCGAGTCACGCGCACGCATCAACTATTCCCCCTCTTGCCGATACAAGCCGAGCGCTTCGGTGGACGGGCGGTCGCTGATCGAAAACAGGATCGCGTCGTCGCTCGCGGTATTCTCGTGGGAGTGCCACATCCATGACGGCACGACAAAAATATCGCCCTGCTTCCAGGAGAATTCGTTGGCCGAGATTTTAGCCGTACCCTGGCCGCGGAAGGCGTAGTAAACCGTCGTGCTGGTGTGACGGTGCGACTTGGTTTTTTCCTTGGGGCGCAGCAGTTGGATCGAACAGGAGCAGGTCGGCAAGGTGTGACCGCCGTCCACCGGGTTGGTGTACTCCAGGAGAACGCCGTCGTAGGGATCGCCGGCGCTCTCTTTGAGCGCTTGCAAAGCGGCGTTGGTCTCTTCCCAGGGATAACGGTACGGCGGCGCTTGAAAATCATTTTTCACCCAGCTTGGCCGGGTATGAGAAAACACCCTCGACGACATATTATCGGGCTTTTCCAGCGGCTGCTGCTCCTTTTTGAAATTCTCCTGGATCATCGCGCCAAAGTGGGTCACCAGCCGGACGTCCAAACCGTCGAGCCACATCACCGGCTCGGTGGAATTGTTGAAGTGATCATGCCAAGTCCAGTTGGGCGTGGTGATGAAATCGCCTTCGAACATCGGGAAACGCTCGCCCTCGACAACCGTATAAGCGTTCGGCGTGCCTTTGACGACGAAACGGATCGCCGCCGCGGTGTGGCGGTGCGCCGCAGCGATCTCGCCGGGCTTCACCAGCTGCACCGAGATATGCACGGTGTTGGTCATGCCGGCGGAAAGTCCCGGATTGCGCATTTGGATCGTCCGCCGCCCAGCCTCGCCGGTGGTGATCAGCTCGCCGGACCAGTTGAGCGCCTGCATGATCTCTTCGCCATTCCACAGACAGGGCTTGACCGTCTGCGACCATTCCGAGTGTTCCCAGTGGCCCTTTAAGTTGCGCTCTTTCATCCACTGACTGAGTTCTGGCAAATCCATAGTTTCCTCCTGCCGGGCTGACGACGATTCAATAATTGACTTTGATCCATACAAACGGTGCGGCTGACTGTCAAGCCAAGCGCTGATGACAGATCGATTGACAGCACCTGCAGATTGTGGAGACTGCCTTGGTGATGACCCTCGGCTTGCCGCGGCCTGGACTTGCCAATGTCGTGCGGGCAATCTGTATTATCGCCGTACAACTATGTTCGGGCTGCCTGATCGATCAAATCGGCGGAGCCTTCACACAACAGCCGGAACGATTAGAGCAACAAGCTTCCGACGCAACCAAGAAACTCATCGACCAAGCTTTCGACGGTATCGATCCGGCCCGGCTTGTCGACTTTCACACCCATGTGGTCGCCACCGGCACCAGCGTCAAGGACGCCTTTGTCAACTCGAAGATGCGCAGCGGCATCAATCTGGAGCGGTTCAAGTTTCTCATCTACGCCAGCGCCGCCGGTGTCAAAAACATCGACAACGCAGATCAAGAATATCTGACCCGGCTGGTCCGCTTGGCGCGCGCGACCAAACGCCAGGGCAGATATCGCATTCTGGGCTTCGATAAACATTACAAGCCCGACGGCAGCGTAGATTTAACCAAGACCAACATGTATGTGCCCAACGATTACGTCATCGAGCTGGCGCGCCAGTATGCCGATGTTTTTCTCCCGGTGATTTCACTGCATCCCTATCGACGGGACGCGCTTGAAGAATTGGACAAATGGGCCAATGCGGGCGTGAAGTATATAAAATGGCTGCCCAATGCCATGGGCATGGACCCGGCGAACCGAGCCATCGAGCCGTTCTACCGCAAGATGAAAGAACACAAGATGATCCTGTTGTCCCACGGCGGCGAAGAGCAAGCGGTGCAAGCGGAAGAGGATCAAGAACTCGGCAATCCGTTGCCGACTGCGCAAACCACTGGACATGGGCATCCGCGTCATTATCGCTCACGCGGCCAGTCTCGGCAGCTGCGCCGACCTAGACAACGGCCAAGGCGACAATGCAAGAAAGCCAACTGTTTCGATCTATTTCTACGTTTGATGGACGAAGCGAAGTATCGCGGCCTGCTCTTCGGCGAAATCTCGGCGATGCTGCAATTCAACCGCATGCCCGGGCCGTTTTCGACCCTGCTCAAACGCCAAGATCTGCACCCGCGCCTGGTCAACGGCAGCGACTATCCACTGCCGGCGATCAACGCGCTGATCCGCACCCGCTCGCTCGCCAGCGACGGATTTATTACCAGCGAGGAACGCAGCGCGCTCAATGAAATCTACGACTACAACCCGCTGCTGTTCGATTTCGTTTTGAAGCGCACCATGCGCCATCCGGAGACCAAGCAAAAACTCGCCGCCGTCGGTGTTCATGGAAAATCCCGGACTGGAGTAATTGAGAATTGCGCCGCGTCGCTTCATTGCCCAACATTCTTTGACCCGCGCCATGGTTTCACGAGTGAACTTTCGTGTGGTTACTGGAAGCCGATCCGCAATGCAAATCGCACTTAAATTGCCCGGCAACTGGCTTCGTTTCCCGTCGCCTGCACCACCATCATGCCGCAGCCGATGTCGACACCGACGGCCGCAGGAATGATCGCGCCTTTGGTCGGAATCACGCTCCCCACCGTCGCGCCGATCCCAAATGCACATCCGGCATGCCGCCACCCACTTGCAGATAAATGGCATAGCCGCGACATTGCGCAACCGCTTCTCCGCCGACGCCTCGACGGCGACGCCTTTGGTCCCGGCTTTGATCGGCGCGCCGTTTTCGGGTTGGATAAAGTTGTAACCTTTCACCATAGATCCTTTACCTTACAGATTCCGCGTACAAACACGCGAAACGAAACGGCAGCACCTAAAAGTTTCCCTCCTTGCCACCTGGCTGCGGAATCGCATATGATTTTCTCGGTTTTCGTTTCAACTTGCTTTGGCGTTGATTTCAGCGGTTACTGGGATGCCCAGATAATTCACCCGACGACCAAACACCAAGGAGCACTGCTGCCGTTAGCAGCTAGTGATTGAAACGAACAGCTAATTGCCACAGTCACAGTCTATCCATCCTGTTGACCTGTATGTAATTCCCATGAATTGGAGTTGCGCCAATGACTAGCACAAGATTCCCAACAGGTTCTGAGTGGCGGAAATGGGATCTTCAAGTTCATACGCCATATTCCGCCCTGAACAACGGCTTTGGAAGTGATTTTAGAATTTATGGGAAAACCATTTTTGAACGAGCAATAGCAAAAGAAATCGCGGCGATCGGAGTGACTGATTACTTCAGCATCGAAGGGTATAAGAAGCTCAAAGACCTGAGAAATAATCGCAGCGAACTCTTATACCTTCTTGGCACTAGCGTCGCAGCCAAAGCCCATGAGATCCTTTTACTTCCGAACATCGAGTTCCGTACATCAGTGATCATCGCACGGCCTGGCGGCAAAACGAGTCGAGTAAATTTACATGTACTCTTCTCCGAAGACATTGATCCAGAAGATATAGAGGAGCACTTTCTCCGAGAGATCAAATTCACTGCAGAATCCAATCCGGGTAACACCGATGAGCGCTGGTCAGTCACTCTCAATAACCTTGAAAATCTCGGGAGAAGACTGAAGACGCAGCATGCGTAAATTCGAGAGTCACAGCGAATCTGTTCGTTGGAATGATGAACGCTGTTGTATCTCATGAAGACATAACGCGTGTATTGGAGGACCAGCCATCGCGGTTCAAAGATCGGTTTCTCATAGTCACTCCAGTAGACGAAGATCTATCTGAATGCAGCTGGGACGGGCAGGGCCACCTAGCACGTAAACTTTTTATCCAGAAGTCACATATGTTGTTTTCCGCGAACTTTGGAACTCAAGAATTTGGTCGTGGCAGGAAACATCCGACGGTTCAGGAATTTATATACGAATTTAAGAGCTTGAAACTATGCATTCACGGCTCCGATTCTCATTCATATAAATCACTTTTCGAACCGGTGAATGAACGACACCTATGGATCAAAGCTGATCCGACCTTTCAGGGTCTTCGGCAGCTTCTACACGAGCCGGACGGACGAGTTCACTTAGGCGCACAGCCGCCTTTTTCTGCGCATGTGAATGAGAATGCAACCAAATATATGAGTGATATTAGCTTCGAGCGTACGCAGAAGGCAAAAGAGGGCGAGACCTGGTTCTCTGGAAGGGTTTCTCTCAACCACGGACTGGTTGCTATCATTGGCAACAAGGGCAGTGGGAAGAGCGCTCTGGCCGACATCATAGCTCTTCTCGGTGATACACGCAGCTCCGAGAGATTCTCTTTCCTAAATAAGAAACGGTTTCTCGCACCTAAGACGATGCTCGGTGAAATGTTTCGCGCAAAGGTTCGGTGGCATTCGGGCCGAGAGATTGCACGACTCCTGAGTGAGTCCGTCGAGGAAACTGGACCTGAGTTTGTCAAATACATTCCGCAGAACTACCTGGAAACAATATGCTCTGAATTGAAGGAATCCCGGGAGAGCCAGTTTGACCATGAACTTATGGACGTTATCTTCTCGCACGTAAGTGATGCCGACGCGCTTGGGAAGGAGACGCTGCCCGACCTTATCGAATACCTCACGAACGAAAAGGAACAGCGAATATTACAATTATCGCTAGAGCTCTCGGAAGTGAACGTAGCGATTGTTGCTCTGGAGGATCAACTAACCGATGAGTACAGGAAGGGTGTTGAGAGTCGCCTTGAACAACGTCGATCCGAACTTAAAGCACATGACGAAGCAAGGCCATCTGAGGTCACCGAACCGAGCCAAGATCCTAACGAACAGGAAGCGACGGATATCGTCAAGCAAGAGCTAGCAGAGCTCGTTCGCGACTCGCAGCGTCTGAAGGACAACTATCCGCATCACGACAGCATCTGCGGGACGCCGCTCTTCAAGTCGCCGCTGCGGAGAGACTACTTGCTCGTATAGACGATCTCGAAAGACAGGTCCAGACTTTTCACGTTGAGAGTTCGGACGACAGTAACGTCCTAAATCTCGACACCAAGGTACTTGTCACGTTGACGGTAAACCGTCAACCGATCTCAGATGCAAAGTCAAACGCGGAGGAGCAGAACCGGAACGCAATTGCGTCGCTCGCAATTGATCGTACCGGGTCGCTCGCTTGGCAGCGTCGTGAACTCACAGGGAAGACGGAAGTCACGCGCTCGAGGCTTCACGAACCGAACCGGCGCTACAAGAATATCTCCATCAGCTACGATCTGGCAGAAGCGACGCGACGAAATAGAGGGCACGGAAGAGAATGCAAACTCAGTTACGGGTCTCGAAACTAAGCTCGCGGCTCTTGATCATTTACCAGCTCAGATTGCCGAGCAGAAGAATCTAAGAAGCACGCTAGTCCGCGAGGTTTACAGATCCAAAGAACAGCTCCTTGCCGACTATCGGAGACTTTATTCTCCTGTTCAAAAGTTCATTGACTCACACCCCGTATCGCAGCAGCAAGGGGCGTTACAGTTCTCTGCATCGATTGCAGTTGACGGGTTTGCAGAAGGATTATTGGAATTGATTCATCAAGGGAGGAAGGGAAGTTTTCAAGGAGATGTGGAGGGTCGCGAACGGATTCGCGAGATCTTAGCGAGCAGCGACCTGTCAACTGAGACTGCAGTCCAGACCTTTCTTGCTACTGTTCAGGACCACCTAGACTACGACAAGCGAGAGGGGGATGATAAGCCAGTTCGATTGCGTGATCAGCTTCGCCAAGGCCGATCTCCCGTGGACATTTACAATCTTCTGTATGGCCTTTCCTATTTGAAGCCCCGTTTTGAGCTTCGTTGGCAAGGCAAGCCTTTGGACCAGCTTTCGCCAGGTGAGCGTGGTAATCTCCTCCTCGTTTTTTATCTTCTAATTGATAAGCGAGACTTCCCCCTTATCATTGACCAGCCCGAGGAAAATCTCGACAATCAAACAGTGGCCACGATGCTTGTTCCTGCGATTAAGTACGCAAAGCAGCGTCGGCAGGTTGTCATAGTCACCCATAACCCTAATATCGCGGTTGTTTGCGATGCTGATCAAATTATTCACTCTCATCTGGACAAGACTGACGGTAATCGGGTTACTTACACGGCTGGTGCGATCGAAGACCCGATAATCACCCAGCTAATTGTGGATGTTCTAGAGGGAACGAAACCAGCATTCGATCTCAGGGATGCAAAATACGAGATCTTAGAGCGTACATCCTAACGACGCGTTTGATGTTGTTCGACTTGACATCACTCCTATGTATTCTAACTGTAAGAATCGCTCAATTCGATACTGAAGAGAAACTCCCTTTCTCGTTTCCCGACCGAGCAGCAATGGAATTCGATTGCACTGCACTGTGATAACACACTTCTAAGTGTTATTTTCCAATGGCCGAATTCTGTTTTTCAATTTTCCTTGCCGTGCCAGGTGAATCCGCCTGTTTTAAGCCACCTTTTAGGGGACTGGCTAACGTTAGTTTGTGGCAATCTTAACTCTCCGCAACGACAGCAAAGTCTTCGGTGAGGCGACAAGGCCATGTCGCTGATCTGGCAGTTACTGAATGTTCATTAGGCGAGTTCTTATCAATCATCGGGCCTTCGGGTTGCGGCATGTCGACGCTGCTCAGAATCATCGGCGGGCTGTGTTTGGCGGCTCGGCCCCACTGACCAATCGCTTGACTCATCTTTCCCCTAACCACCTCTCACTTGCCTCGCATTTCTCCTTGACGCCCCCATGGTTTCCGCCTATTTTAAGCCACCTTATCTCGGAGGCCAGCTTTGCGGCTACGAATCAGCCCACCAATTTAAAACCCATTCATGACCATCTTAAGCCTGCGCAACGTCAACAAAGTCTTCGGCGATCCCGATAACGGAACGGCGCTGGTGCCGGCGGTGGACAATGTGTCTCTGGATGTGAAGTCCGGCGAGTTTTTTGATCTTCGGGCCTTCGGGGTGCAGTAAGTCGATCCTCCTGAGAATCATCCGCCCACTACTTAACCGCCCTTTGGTCACTTGACCAATAACTTGACTTATACTTGACTTATAAATTATCCTGCCAATTGTGAGCTACCAACCTCGATTCATCATCACACCGAACTTGCTGGCGCAGGTCGAGAATATAGCGGCGCTAAGGGAAAAGATTTTGGCAGCGACTGTGCAGGTGCCATGGATACCCGCGCTTCAAAAGGACACGCGCCTGCGCAATGCGCATAGTTCGACCGCCATCGAGGGCAATCCGTTGACACTGGAACAAGTCCGCGCGGTCGAGGAAGGGCGCGAACTGCCGGGCGTCGCCGAGCGCGCGAAGCGGGAAGTGCTCAACTATTTTGCCGGCCTGCGGTTCATTGAAAAGAATCTAAAAAAACCGCGGCTGACGCATGAAGACCTGTTCAAGCTGCACAAGGTCATCGCCGCCGATGTCATGGATCAAGGCATGGCTGGACGCTACCGCGCGATTGGCGTGCGCGTGGGTCGATTCGTGCCACCACCGCCCACGGATGTATCCGGACTGATGTTTGAGCTACTGGAGTGGTGGAATACAGAAGCGCGCAAACATTCATCGGTGATTTCTTCCGCCGTCATCCATCATCGCTTCGAGTCCATCCATCCGTTTGCCGATGGCAACGGGCGGATGGGACGGGCGCTGGCCCTGTGGGAGCTGTATCGGCGCGGTTTCGATACCCACCATATTTTTTCCGTGGACGAGTTTTACTGGGAAGACCGTCCGCGTTACTACGCGGAGCTGGATGCGGCACGCCAACAGGACGATGATATGACGAGTTGGCTAGAATATGCCGCGGAAGGACTGCATGGAACCTTGGAAAAGGTTTGGACGCGTGTGCAACGGCTATCGGCGGAATCGGGCCGCAAGAAATTGGTGCTGCGTCCGAAACAAGAGCTACTGCTACAAATGCTGCGCGACCATAAGAGTATGACACCGCAGGAAATCTGGGACGGCGTCGGAGTGTCTAAGCAAGGCGCGCTGGATTTATTGCGGCCGTTAATGAAGTCAGGCTTGGTCAAAAGGGTCGGCACGAGAAAATCCGGACGCTACATCCTTGGGTGAACGAATCGCGTTAAGGCCAAGAATAAGTCAAGAATGAGCCAAGTTCTCTTCGTCCCCTGCCATTTCACCCTGCCATTTCTCCTTGACGCCCCCATGGTTTCCGCCTATTTTAAGCCACCTTATCTCGGAGGCCAGTTTTGCGGCTACGAATCAGCCCACCAATTTGAAACCCATTCATGACGATCCTAAGCCTGCGCAACGTCAACAAAGTCTTCGGCGATCCCGATAACGGAACGGCGCTGGTGCCGGCGGTGGACAATGTGTCTCTCGATGTGCAGTCCGGCGAGTTTTTTTCGATCATTGGTCCTTCGGGTTGCGGCAAGTCGACCCTGCTGCGCGTCATCGGCGGCTTGATTGACGCTACGTCGGGTGAATTGTCCGTGGGCACGGAGAGAGTTATCGGGCCTCATCCCTGGGTCGGCATGGTGTTCCAGGAAGAATCGACGTTTCCCTGGCGCACGACGTTGGGCAACGTCGAGTTCGGCTTGGAGATGCGCGGCGTCGGGCAAGACGAGCGGCGCCGCAAGGCCAAAGAGATGATCGGCCTGGTCGGTTTGTCGGGATTCGCCGGGCGCTATCCCTCGGAACTCTCCGGCGGCATGAAGCAGCGGGTCGCGATTGCCCGCGCGCTGGTGCTCGAGCCCAAGATCTTGCTGATGGACGAGCCCTTCGGCGCTCTCGACGAGCAGACGCGCATCATTCTCGGCGAAGAGCTCATGCGCATTCGCGATCAGTTGAAGCAAACGATTATTTTAGTAACCCACAATATCAACGAGTCGGTGCAGCTCTCCGACCGGGTCATGATCATGACCGCGCGGCCGGGACGCGTAAAGGAGATCGTCGCCATCGACTTGCCGCAGCCGCGCGATTCGTCGATCATCGCTTCCGACCGCTTCGGCAAATTGGTCGCGCAGGTTTGGAACGCGCTCAGAGACGAATCGATCAAAAGCTTCAAACAGCAAAACCTTTAAGGAGAACCAGCCATGAACAAATATCCATCGCAGTTCGGCAAATGGCTCAGTCTGGCGGGCGTTGCGTTGTTCGTCGCCGCGGCCGCGTCCTCCGCCTGGGCGGCGGCGGCGCGCACGAAGATCATCGTCGTCGTGCCCCATCGGATTCTCTTCACCGTCGCCCTGCCGGTCTACATCGCCCAGGAAAAAGGCTTCTACCGCGAGGCCAATCTCGATGTCGACGCCGTGTTCACCCGCGGCGGCGGCGAGAATGTGCAAGCCGTCGTCTCCGGCGATGCCCAAATCGGCCTCGGCACCGGCACCTTGGCGGTCATCAGCGCGTTCGTAAAAAAGGCGCCGGTCAAAATCGCCGCCGCCGAGATCACCGGCATGGACGCCTTCTGGTACGTGCAGGCGAACACGACCATGCGCAAGCTCGAGGACCTCGCCGGTAAAAAAGTTGCTTACAGCCGTCCCGGCGCTTCGAGCCACATGGCGGTCTTAGGCATCGCGGAACAGATCAAGGCGAAGGGGTTGAAACCCGCCGAGCCGGTTTCCCTCGGTGGCATCCCCGAAGTCTATACGGCTCTGCGCACCGGTCAGACCGACGCCGCCTGGTCGGTGGCGCCGTTCCACTTGGACCGCGTCGAGAAGGGCGAGCTGCGCGTGGTCGTCAAGGGCGATGAGATCGTATCGATGCGCGATCAGTCGGCTCGGGTACATTTTACCAACAACGATTTTGCCGCAAAAAATCCCGAAGCCGTGCGCGGGTTTTTCCGCGCCCAGCAGCGCGCCCTCGACTACATGTTCGCGAATAAAGAGGATACCGCCAAGATATGGATTCGCCGCGCTGAACTTAAGTTTCCCGAGTCCGCCGTCCTCGCCACCTGGGATTTCTACAACCGCGCGGCAATGAATTTGAAACCGATCCGCGGCCTGCAAACGATCATCGACGACGGCATCAGAAACAAATTCTTGAACGCGCCGCTGACGGCGGCGGAGCTCAACGCTCTAGTCGACCTGAGCTTCCTGCCGTAGGATTAGTCTGAGGACAAAACTAGATACGAAGAGGATCTAACCACAAAGAGCACAAAGTTCACAGAAAACATATTTTGGATGTTTTGTGACCTTTGTGCCCTTTGTGGTTAGTTGAGTTCCGAACCATGTCCGAAAGCACGAGACTCACCGCCTGGCGTCTGGGGATTATTTTCGGCGCGCTCTTGCTCGTCGAAACCGCGGTGCGCGGCGGCTGGATTAGCACGTTCTTTCTCGCCGCGCCGACGCGCGCGGTGGTCGTGCTCTGGCAGCAACTGTTGCATGGCAATGCGCTCGCGCTAACCGGCATAACGCTTTTCGAAATCGCCGCCTGTCTGATCATCGCCACCATCTTCGGCGTCCTTGCCGGCTTCTTGCTCTGGCGCTACCAGCTCATCGGCACCAGCTACGAAATGCCCCTCGCCGCGCTCTTCTCCTCGCCGATCATTCTTGCCTACCCGATCTTTCTCGTAACCTTCGGCCGCACCAGCGCCGCGGTGGTCGCGCTGTCGTCGATCTTCGGCTTGATCCCGATCATCATGAACACCAAAGGGGCCTTTCAGAACGTCAATCCGATCTTGCTGCAAGTCGGCGCCAGCATGAATTTATCGCGCCAGCAGCTGTTTCGCCATATCTTGATCCCCGCGGTGGCGCCGACGATCTTCAGCGGCTTTCGTTTGGCGCTCACGTACATTTTAAAATCCGTCCTCGGCTTGGAATATGTCGCCCAGGTCGGCGGCGTCGGCATGTGGCTGTCCGACGCGTCTTACAAGTTCGAAATCGAGGAAGTCTACGCCGGCCTGTTCGGCACCGTCTCGCTGTCGATTCTCTTTCTGTATCTAATCAACCGCAGCGAACACTGGTTCAGGAAGTAACCATGGCCCACCGACAACCCAAACGCTCGGCCTTCGCGGCGGCAGCTGCACACGCCCTTAGCCGTCCAAGCACTCACCCTCGTTGGCCTGGTCGCCGTCTGGGAGTTCATCGGTCGCAGCGGCTTATTGTTCCCCGAGCTCTTCCCCTCGATCGTCGAGATTCTCCAATCGCTTTGGATCTACGTCTCCACGCCGGTTATCGTGCCGCATCTCAAGGCCAGCCTCTATGAAGTCGGCGGAGCGATCGCCGTCGCCGCCCTCAGCGGCATTCCGCTGGGCATCCTATGGGGCAGCAAGCGCAGCTGGTTGGAGATCGTCGAGCCGCTGATTCTCTACGCCGCCGTGGTGCCCAAGATCGTGATCTTTCCCGTGTTCATTTTGTTTCTCGGCATCGACGTTCATTCCAAACTCGCCGTCGGCGCCATCGCTGCGTTCTTTCCGATTTCGTTGCTGACCATCGCCGGCATGCGCGAAGTGAAAAAGGTCTATGTCGATGTCGCCCGCACCATAGGGGCCAGCCCGCTGCAGATCGCCAAAAATGTCTATCTCCCAGCCATCGCCGGCCAGGTCTTTACGGGTATTAGAATCGGTCTCGGCGCCGCCGTCACCGGCGCGCTGCTGGCGGAAACGAAAATCGCCAAAGCCGGACTGGGCTTTATGATCGTGGAATATTATGGCCAATTCCGCATCGCCGACATGTACTCACTGCTCTTGTTCATTTTCATCCTCGCCTCATTGGCCAATTGGGCGATGAAGTCGCTGTTCGGCGTGCTGTCCCCGGTGTCGCGCAATAGCGGCGACGCCGGCATGTATTTTTAAGCACTGCCGTGAAGGACGCAGCGCAGCCGCAAGCGAAGATAACAATGGCCGCAAAGAACGCAAAGGGCGCAAAAGAAAAGAATCGGGAGCCGCACGATCGATTGAAACCGAGCTCTTGGCTTTGCACATCGAGAAATTTGCCAGGCTGCAAACTATCTCGGATAGTAACACGAAGGTCGATAGTCGGGGTGAATAATATTTCGCCGTTGCTTTAACTATCCGAACCCTTAGTGATCATCGCGCGCTTCGTGCTGAAAGTATTTCCCGTAAAGAAGGAAGCCGACTATGTCGAAATATCTAAATCCAATACTTTTGGTTTTTCGGATGCTGATTCTCGGCGCGCCGGCTTTGCTCAGCGCCCAGGAGCGCTACATCGCCAGCTACGCCGGCTTTGCCGGCTTCCAGGCGCCGCTCTGGGCGGCGCAGGATTTTGGCCTGCTCGCCAAGTACGGCGTCAACATGGATCTGGTGATGATACCCGGCTCGGCGCGCGGTGCCCAGGCGCTCCTCGGTGGCAGCACTCACTTCGGCCAGATCGACGGCACCGCGCTGATCAGCGCGATCAATCAGGGCGCCGATCTCGTTTTCATCGGCGCGTCGTTGAATAAATTCCCTTTTAGCCTGGTGACACAGAAAAGTATTCGCCGGCCGACGGATTTACTCGGCAAGAAAGTCGGCATAGTCAGTTTCGGCGGCGCCCACGAAGTGTCGCTGATATTAGCGTTAAGAGAATGGAACATCCCGCGTCAGTCGGTGACCCTGCTCGCCAGTGGCCCGGCGGCCAATCGTTTGATCGCGCTGTCGAGCGGTGCCCTTGACGCGACCTTGCTGGCGCCGCCGGAGACCGGCGAAGCGGCCCGCCAGGGCCTGCCAACCCTCGCCAACTTGATTGATTTGAAGGGCGCTGCGTTTCCGATGAATATCATCGCCGCGCGCCGTTCCTTCGTCGACAAAAACCGCGATCTGGTCAAACGTTTCATGCAGGCTTACAGCGAAGCGACCTCTCAGTTCATCGCCAACAAAGAGAAGTCGGCGGCGATGTACACACATAGAATGAAACAGAAAAACCCCGCCGTGGTCGACGAGACCTACGAATATTTCGCCAAGTCTTTCTCATCGCCGCCGCGGGTCTCTCACGAAGGCATGCGCCTCGCCCTCGACATGCTCGCCCAGCGCAATCCGGAAACCAAGCCGGATATGAACATCGCCAAATATGTCGACGAGCGCATTTTGGATGAGCTCGAGCGCGAGGGTTTTTTCAAGCGCATCGCTGGCAAGCAGTAATCTAACCTCGGCTTGAAGGCGCAAGATTTTGACGCGTCGATTCTTAGTCAGCTTTCTCTTTTCCGTCACTTCCGCGTAAGCGAAAATCCAGGTTTTGCAATCCCCCATTCAACGCCAGTGGGAATGACAGCGCCTGCGTGGCGGTAGTGCTTTTCACCTGAACGGGATAATTCAACCAGCTCGAGAAAAGCTTGACCCCACATCGGCAAACGAACTGAACACCCGCCTCATCTGCGCTGGCTAGTTTTCACTTTGACTGACGCGTAGAATAGCCGCCAATGAAAAAACTCCTCATCTGGATTCGCCGCACCGTCGGCACGACCAAGATGGCGCGCCTGCTACACCGCCATTTGCCGTCGGGCAAGCGCTGCAAAGAATGCCTCGTGCCGTTTTTAGGTATTTTCGCTTTACCCTACCAGATGCTGCAGATTCGCCCGTCACGAAAAAATCCCCACCTTTGCACGCTCTGATACGAGCTCGCTCCTCCGGGTGGGGAGACCAAAAACATCTCGGTCATGTTCGTCGACATCCGCGGCTACACCTCGCTGGTAGAGCAAATGGAGCCAGGGGCAGTAGCGACGCGGCTCAATCGCTTCTACGAAATCGCCACGCGGGCGATCTTTCGCCACGACGGCACCCTCGACAAGCTGGTCGGTGACGAAGTCATGGCGTTCTTCGGCGCGCCGCTGAATCGGCGCGATCATCCACAGCGCGCCGTTAGCGCCGCATTGGAAATCCTGCGCGATGTTGCCGCATTGCCGGAGAGCGACCGACTCGAGATCGGCATCGGCATTAGCACCGGTCCGGCGTTTGTCGGCAATGTCGGCGGCCAGGACTTCACCGACTACACGGTCCTCGGCGACACCGTAAACGTCGCCGCGCGCCTGCAGGGCGCCGCCGCGCCCGGTGAAATATTGCTGGGGCAGGAAACCTTCGATCCGGTGGCTAGTAAGTTTCCCCAGGCGGCGCGCCGGGAGCTGGATCTCAAAGGCAAGACCGAACCGGTGGTCGCTTGGGAAATCGCGCGTGGGATCTATGATTGACAGCCACTCATCCGGTCAATTAGGGTTAGGCTATCGAGTTTCAGCCGGAGGAAACATGGATAGCGCAAAAAACAATTTGGTCATCGATGCCGATGCCCACGTCGTCGAATGTTTACGCACTTGGGATTTCATGGACAAGTCCGAGCAGCAGTATCGCCCGGTGCCGCTGGAGACTCGCGAAGAGGCCGGTGTGCGCCAGCAGTTCTGGGTCATTGACGGTAAAGTCCGCGGCTTTCGCTTTCCTGCGTTCTCCGACGACGAACTGGACAAACGCCAACAACAGGTCGGCCGCAAGTTTGCCGATCAACAAGCCTCCCGCGAACTCGGCAACGTCGATTTGCGCTTGGAATATATGGACAAGACCGGCGTCGATGTCCAGGTCTTGCACAACACCATTTTCATCGAATCCTGCGCCGATCGGCCGGCCGCCGACGTTGCGCTGTGCAAAAGCTGGAACCGCTGGCTCGCCGACATCTGGAAACAAAGCAACGGCCGGCTGCGCTGGTCCTGCATGCCGCCGTTACTCAGCATGCCGGATGCGCTGGATCAAATCCGCTGGTCCCAACAAAACGGCGCCGTCGCCGTCTGCCTGCGTCCCGTGGAAGGCAATCGCTTGCTCGCCGATCCGTTTTTTTACCCGGTCTATGAGGAGGCGCAGAAGCTCGACATGGCGATCGCCATCCACATTGCCAACGGCAGCCCATGGCTGAACGACCTCTACAATCATCCGACCCGCATCGCCGCCACGCTGCACCGTTTCCGCGTGCCGACGGTGGCGTCGTTCAACGATATCCTGCTGAGCGAGATCCACGAGCAGTTTCCCAAGCTGCGCTTCGGCTTCATCGAAGCCAGCGCCCAGTGGCTGCCCTGGGTGATGCACGAAGCCAAGAACCGCTTCAAAACCATGGGCCGCAAGTTGCCCGACAACTTGCTCAAAGAGTACGGCATGTTTGTCACCTGCGAAAACTCCGATGACCTTCCCTACATCGTGCGCGAAGCCGGCGAGGATAATCTGGTCATCGGCACCGACTACGGCCATACCGATATCTCCAGCGACGTCGACGCGATAAGAATTTTTCGCCAGCGCAGCGACCTGACGCCGGCGGTCAAAGAAAAAATCTTGAGCGACAACTCGCGCGCGCTCTACGCGCTGTAAGATCGGCATAATTCACCGGGACAGGAACAATGGGCGTTGCCGCCGTTCTGTGGATAATTTTCGCGGTCGCCGTCGCTCCGAGCGATCTCGGCGCGCAGGGCGCTGCGAAAAAAGTCCGCCTCGGCATCCAGTCCAACAACATCGGCTTTCTGCCGTTTCATCTCGCCTATCATAAAGGCTTCTACCGCGAGCAGGGCATCGACCTGGAAACCATTTTCATGGCGACCCAGGCGGTCAACGCCGCCTTCGTGCGCGGTGATATCGACTACAGCGCCGCCATCAATGGGGTGATTCAGACCATCGTGCGCGGCAACCCGGCCAGGATTCTCGCCTGTGCCGTCGATCGCCCGTTGATTTCGCTAATCGGGCGCAAGGAAATCCGCGCGGCGGCGGATTTAAAGGGCAAGAAAATCGGCGGCAGCACGCCGGGCGGCACCGCCACCTTGATGGCCGACGCGGCGCTCAAGCACTTGGGCTTTCAGGCGGGCCGCGATGTAACCATCGTACCGCTGCGAGAAAACCGCCTGGCAGCGCTGGAATCCGGCGCCGTCGACGCGGCGCTCCTCGGCGTGCCGGAAAATATTCTCGCCGTCGACCGCGGCTATAACGAACTGTTGTTCGTCGGCGATATCGTCAATTTCCCTCAGAACGCCATCGGCGCTTCGGTCAAGCGGATTCAAGAAAGCCCTGACGAAGTCTACGGCATGGTGCGGGCGGCGCTGCGCGCATTGAATTTCGTTTTGGAGCCGCGCAACCGCGACGAAGTCATCACCATCGTCATGAAACAATGGAAGCTCGCCGATCGGCGCATCGCCACGGAGATGCTCCGTCAATTCAACCGCGGCATGGCCCGCGACCTGATGGCCAAGCCCGAAGGCATGCAGCTGATGATCGACCTGGTGCGCGAAGACTCGAAAGTCACCCAACCGTTCACCATCGCGCAAATCGTCGACTACAGCTTCGTCGAAAAAGCCCGCCGCGATCTGAGCGGGAGCCGCTGAGACGCTCGACGGAAACCTCGTACTTCACCGCGGCAAAGTCGCAACCGAAAATAACGCCGCAAAGAACGCAAAATTACAAATCGCCGTTTCGAAATTCCTGCTCTGAATACAGCCTTACAACCAACGGGAGAAAACTTTGCGATTCTATATCAACATTCTGACCACCTACTACCCGGACATCGATCCGCCTTATGATGTCTACTACCAGCAAATTTTGCAGCAGATCGAGCTAGCCGAGGAACTCGGCTGGGAATGTTTCATGTTCAACGAACATCACTTTCTCGGCTACGGCGGACTCGTGCCGAATCCGGCCGTGCTGTTGGCCACCGCGGCGGCGCGCACCAAGAAAATCCGCCTCGGCCCATGCATCGCCATCCTGCCGCTGCGCCATCCAATTCACAGCGCTGAAGACTACGCCATGGTCGACGCGATTTCCGGCGGTCGTTTGGAGTTTGGCATCGGCTCGGGCAACACGGAGATGGATTACCGCGTCTTCGGCGTCACTCGGGAAAATGACCGCGAGCGCGCCGCCGAAGCTCTCGAAGTGATCTTAAAAGTCTGGTCCAAAGAACGCGCCAGCCACCAAGGCAAGTTTTGGCAATTCGAAGAACTGACGCTTTATCCGCGCCCGGTGCAACAGCCGCATCCACCGATCTGGGTCGCCGGCACTTCAGCGCAAGGCCTGGGCTGGGCGGGGCGGCAAGGCTATCACATCATGACCGTCGGCCATCCTCATCCACCGGAACGGGTTGGCCCCGGTGTCGCGGCTTGGAAGCAGGGATTGATGGAAGCCGGCATCGACGCCAACGATCGTCATTGTCAATTTCACGTCCGCACCCATGTCAACGAGAACGCTGCGCGCGCCAAAGAGATCGGCATGGCGGCAGTGACACGCTACGACGAGATTTCACGCATCGGCCGCCGTTCGTTAACCGCGGCGCCGCGAGAATACGACTGGGACATGATGCTGGCCACTGGGAGAAATAATTACGGTGATCCCGGACAGGTAATCCGCGGCATTGACAATGCGGCGAAGAATTATTACTTCGACACGCTGACGACGACGTTCAATTACGGCGGCATCCCGCATCAAGAAATCTTGACGTCCATGCGCCTGTTTGCCAAAGAAGTAATGCCGGCATTCAAATAATCCTTTGAGCGAACCGGCGCCATCCGCCGGCAGACCTTATACGATGGTTGCCGCCTACTTGGCGGCAGCGCCGAGCGGCATGATCTCTAAAATAACTTTGGTCATCCCCTGGTGCACGAAGCCGAGCATCCTGGCCGCGCGGTAGGTGAGGTCGATCAGCCGACCGGGCTGCATCGGCCCGCGATCGTTGATGCGCACGATTACGCTCTTGGAGTTGCGCAAATTGGTCACCCGCACGAGAGTGCCGAAGGGCAAGGTTTTATGCGCCGCGGTCAGCCCCTTGTGGTCGAAGGATTCGCCGCTGGCGGTTGGGCGCCCCTGAAACTTCGCATGGTAAAAGGCCGCCAGGCCGGTTTGGTCGGGTGGCGCCGGCTCGGAAGTTTTTTCCGGCTCTTCCAGCGGCGCTGGAGCGTTGTCGGTTTCTGCTTCTGCGCAGAAGCCAACTTCAATGCTTGCCAGAGCCGAGCCCAGAACCAGCGCACGAACAAGCCCCAGTGAGGCAGTCATTACGGCTATTTTAGAATATCTTTCAAGCGCGTGACTAGGGGAGGGTCCAAGCGAAACAGCTCTGTCACATTTCGCTCCAATTCTTCTCCAGAACCGGGATTGATTTCCAATCTGGCTTTTGTTGCCTCGGCGAGCAGCTCGGGATCCCGAATCGCGTCCATAAAACTCTTGCGCAATATCTCCACAAGATTTTTCGGCGTCTCCGGCGGCAGCAAGTATGGCCGCACGGCAGCGCCATGGCTCTGCGCCACGGCTACGATCAATTTTCTTGCTTCGTCACCCTTGGCCAGGCTCATCACCAGGGGCACCTTGGGCAGATCGGCATGGGGCTTTGCCGCCAACTGCGCAAGCACGAGCGCTTCACCGCTCTCCAACTCTTTGGACCAGGTCGATTTCAACGACTGCCATGAATTGCTCAGACCGCCGACCTCGCCGCTGTTGAAAGCCAAACGAATCGGCGCAGTACCTTTATAACCGGTGACGATTTGAATCGGCACACCGAGTGTCGCTTCGATCACTTTGGCGGTATCGTAGGTGCCGTCTCCCGGCGCGATGGCGCCGAACTTGATCGGCGTCTTTGCGCTCATCCACTGCTGCATGCTGGTGACGCCGCTCGTCTTGGCCACCGTAAGAACGAAATTATCCTGGGCTGGCACACCGATATATTCGAACCGCCGGGCATCGAACTCGATACCGGGCCGGCCGAGGAGTTGCTGTAAAAACTGCCCGCCGACGAAATGACCGATGGTCAAGCCGTCGGCTTTGGCGACGCGATACATATGGTTGGCCGACAGCAGACCGCCGGCGCCGGGCATGTTATCGACGATGACAGTCGGCGTCCCCGGAATATGTTTGCTAAAGTGGCGCGCCAAAAGCCTGGTGTACGTGTCATAGCCGCCGCCGGGCGCAGTGCCGACGATAATGCGGATGGTCTTGCCCTCGTAGTATGGCGTGGCGCCGTAAGCCGCCGGCATTGGCAGCAACAATGAAACGATGGCGATGAAAAGAATCTGGATTCGATCTAGTGAAATCATTCAGCACACCCCCGTGAAGCAGAGATTAGACTTATTCGTCTCATAACAAAAGCTAACCTGGGCAACAAACGCGATTGATACTTGACGCCGGTCAACATCTGCTTGTAGCGCGGCGATCGTGAAATACGATTCGATTCAACTCGAAGAATTTAAGCAGCGAAAAGATAACGAATATTCAGCGTGACTGGGCGCGCCCCAGAGCGAAACTACTTCAATGTCTCTTTCAATTTCGCCACTAACGCCGGCTCAATTTTGAACAGCTCGCGTACTTGTTTTTGAATCTCCTCGCCGTCGATCGGATCGAGATCGAGCTTGGCCTTTTGCGCATCGGCGATAAACTCCGGATCTTTCATGGTGTCCATGAAGGCTTTGCGCAATAGCAGGACACGATCCTTGGCGGTGCCTGGCGGCAGGACGTAGAAGCGATTGAGCACGCCGCTGACGCGCGCTGTGGTGAGGATCATCTTGCGCGCTTCTTCGCTCTTGGTCAGATCGGCGGCCCAGGGGACGCTGGGAATATCCGGGTGGGGCTTTAAATTAGCTTGAACCAGATAAGTCACTTCGCCCTTGTCCAACTCGGCGCGCCAAGTCGATCGAAACGATTCCAAAGAATTGCTGATGCCATGCACTTCGCCGGCATTGAATGCCAGACGCACCGGCCCGGTGCCTTTGTAGCCCGACACCATTTGCAGCGGCAATCCCAGGGTCGCCTTCAATACTTTGGGAATATCGTCGGTGCCGCCGCCGGGCGCGACGCCGCCGATCTTCAGTACCGTGCCCGATGTTTTCCATTGCTCGATACTGGTGATTCCGGTGGACTTGGCGATGCCGATGATGAAATTATCCTGGGCCGGCACTCCTAAATACTCGAACTTGGGGCCATCGAACGTTACGCCCGGCAAGCCGAGAATTTGTTGAAAGACCAGGCCGCCGACGAAATTACCTATGGTGAGTCCGTCCGGCTTGGCCACTTTGTAGACATGATTCGCCGCCAGCAGACTCGCCGCGCCCGGCATATTGTCAACCACCATCGCCGGCGTTCCGGGAATGTGTTTACCCATATGGCGCGCGATCACTCGCGAGTAGGTATCGAAACCGCCGCCCGGAGCCAGACCGACGATCACTCGAATGGATTTGCCTTTGAAAAACCCATCCTGTGCAAAAACAACATTTGGCAAGCTGAGTGCCGCCGTGAACAGCATCGTCAATACCGCCATGAGCGAAACCATATGTGCCTCCCGCGATCACTGACTACCGAGCACAATCGACTTTCCGTCAGGCATGATGCTAGAGCGCCTAAAGCATTATTTCTGAGCCAGACCGTTGGACAAACCACCGTTGACCATCACCGGCCAAGCCCGGCGATAAAGCCGCTCTTATCCAGCTCCTGCAGAATGCTGTCGTCGTAGAACCGTTTCGGATCTTGACCCTTGGCCTTGGGATTGACCAGAGACAGTTCATCGATCACCGTGCGAAACGATTCCGCGCTCGGCGTCGGCATGCGCTTCAAATATTTAGTCACGGAAACCTCGTAGGTCTCTTCCATCATCTCGCGGTCCTTGGTGCGGAAATACTTCATAAGCAGATCGATGGTAAATGCTTTGTCTCGCTTGATCCGGGCGGTCGCCTCAAGAATCGATTTCACATAGCTGGTCACAACATCGCGGCGCTGATTCATGAAACTCTTGCGCACGGTGATGCCGGTCGACGCGTAGGGAACCCCAAGCGAAGCGATGTCGAGCAGCTCGCGAAACCCCTCCCGGCGCGCCTGAATCAAATTGGGATAAGACAAAATCGCTCCCTGAATGCGCCCACCGCGCAACGCGGCGACACCGGATGACACCGCGCCCACTTGTACGAGCATCACATCCTTCATCGCCTCCAGGCCGTAGTGATGCAGCGCCATACGCGCCGCGGTATCGATGGACGTGCCGAACCTGCTGATGCCGACCGCCTTGCCTTTCAACTCCTCCGCTCGCTGAATGCTTGGAATCGTCATCAGGCTCGTCACCAAACGCTCCGTGGTGATTGCCAGCGATACGACATCCGAGCCGCCGATGGCCGCGCTCGCCGTCGTGCTGCCGGCAATGGCAAGGAATTCGATCTCGCCGGCAATCATCGCCGCCATTCCCTCCGTGCCGCTGGGAAACGCCACGAGATCGATGTCGAGGCCGTATTTCTTGTAGTAACCGGCATCCTTCGCCGCCCAATAGGGCGCCATGTTGCCGGAGAGCGAAGCATAGCCAGCGCGCAACCGGCGGCCATCCTGCGCCGACGCTATACTTGTCGATAGCGTGACGATCCCCACGATCGCCATCACAGATAATAAAATTCGAAGCAGTGGTCGGTTCATCATAACTCCTAAACTTTTCGAGGTCTTCGCCGTATTGCTCGCACGTTATTCTACCGTTCATGAATGCTACGTAATGATTGCGTCCACTTGCCCATTACTGGAAAGATTTCTCTCTTCGTTCGAAATGACAGCTTTGGCGGCCCTGTCATTCCGAACGGAGAGGGATCTCGACCTAACGCTGGTCGGCCTAATATTTACTTCGTTCACCGACCGCTCGTGACACCGAGTTCCTGCTGCGCCCGCCGCAAATAGCTCAAGTCCAGATATTTTTCCGGTGCCGGATAGGGCTTGCTCTTAAACAGTCTGTCGCCCATCAAGTCGATCAAACGCTGAAACCCTTCGCGATTGACCGATCCGTCCTTGCTGATAATGCCCTGGGTCAGATATTCGTCGACGGTCACGCGCGTCGAATTGAGCGGAATGCCGGTGCGTTTGGCGACCAATTCGGCGGCTTGTTCGCGGTTGCCGTGGGCCCACTGCATCGCCCGCACCATCGATTTCAAATAGCGCACCGTCAGCGCACTGTTCGCCTCGGCCCACTTGCTGTCGACGATCAAGCTGTGAAACTGCAAATTAGGAATATAGTCCGACAGTTTTGCGATCTCTCTAAAGCCCAGCTCGCGCGAGCGCGGCAGATCGCCGCCGAGCAACATCGTCGCCGAAGTACTGCAAGTCTTGAGACTGGCGAGACGCTGGCCGGTGGGGCCGTTTTGAATGATCATGTAGTCGCGGTTGACCTCCAGTCCTTCGGCTTTCAACATCTCACGCAAAAAAATCGTGCTGCCGGAAACCAAGCTGACCACGCCGATGTTCGTGCCCTTCAGCTCTTTAATGCTTTTGTACTTGGGACAGGTGACGAGAGTGTAAGCGGCCACTGGCACCGTGCCGCCGATGATCTTCAAAGACGCGCCGCGCTCCACCGCGTTGATCGCCGCCGAGGGATCGACGATGGCGACGTTCACCTGCCCAGCGATGAGCGCCTGGATCAAGCGTATCGGTGGAACCGATCAACACGACATCGCCTTGAATGCCTTCCTGGCTAAAAAATCCCCTGTCGGTGGCGGCATAGTTCGGCAATTGCTCGACCGTGCGCGAGACATTGCCGATGATCACTCGGTCCGCGGCATTGGCCGACATAGCGAAGAACAACACGATCGACCACGCTGCCACGGCTATGAAGGTCATCGCAGCCTCCGCATCATGGATTCTGGTAGTAGTTCGCATAGTAGTAATCCGCAATCTCCGCTCCGGTCGCTTTCCACACGCCGTCATGAGAACAGATGTACTCCAGCGCCTTGTCGAGATATTTGATACGAAATGCCAAGCCGATGACGAACGGATGGAGAGGAATCGTCATTACCCGCGCCTGGCTGATACCTTCGTGGTAAAGCGTATCGAACTGATCGCAGACCATTTGTAACCAGTCCTTCGGCGTGTGGCCGCCCTGAAACATCACCCGGATGTCGTTTAGACCTTGCTGGTAAGGAATCGCGATCATGCGCCCCGACTGGACCCGCATGGCGCAGGGCTGATCGTCAAAACCCCAATCGCAGACATAATCGAATCCTTCAGCGGCCAAATGATCGAGCGTATGCGGGCTCTCGTCGCCGCCGCCGGGACCGAGCCAACCGCGCGGCGCTTTGCCGGTGGCCGACGCAATCGTATCGCGGATCTGGCGGATCACGCCGCGCTCTTCGTCGGCGGGATATTGGTTCATGCGCGTATTGTTGGTGACTCCGTGACCGAGCCATTCCCAATTTCGTCGATTGCCTTCCTCGATAATCGCCGGATGGTGCGCGCAGACATCGGCGTTGAGCAAGACGCTGGCGCGCAGCGAATGTTTATCCAACACTTCCATCATGCGGAATACCCCGATGCGCGAGCCGTAGTCACGCAGCGCATAGCCGGTCACATCGGGCAATGCGGAACTCGCGGCGCCGGGAATCATTTTATCGATATGGAAGAACTCAATATTAGGCGCCACCATGAGCGCGACCCGCGCGCCGTTAGGCCATTTGAACGGCTTGCGCCTGACAATCGCCGAATAATCATAGCGCTCAGTCTGCATGCTTGCTCTCCCGATTTTCGATCCGAACCCTTCACTCCTGTACCTTTACTCTTTACCCAATGCGAATCCGGAATATGCGTCTCGTGCACCGTCATATACCAGCGCGCGATCTCCGCGCGGCTGGGAAACCACACCTTGTCACGCGCCTGGGCGTACTCGACAAACTCGCGCAGCGCGCCGATGCGATGGGCATGGCCCATCACATGGGGATGCAGGCCAACATTCATGATGCGCCCAGTCGCCGCGCCTTCCGAGTAAAGTTGATCGAAGCAAATTTTCAAAGTCTCCAGTCCCGCCGACGCCGACATGCCACCGCGGGCGAATAGATTAAAATCGTTGATGTCGTTGGAGTAAGGCACGCAGACGATCGGCCCATTGATCGTTTGAATCAAATAGGGCTGATCGTCGTTCAAGTAATCGCAATACGCGAGCAATCCGAACTCTTTCAAAAATGCCGGCGTGTGCAAGGTGCCGCGGATCGCCGACGACAGCCACGCCTGGGCCGGGCGGCCGACGACCTTTTCGTAAGTATCGAGCGTGCGCCGAATCACCGCGCGTTCCTCGCAGGGATTGTCAGCATAATAGGTGAGCAAATCGTTCTGCGCCCAGTTGTGCGGCACCAGTTCCCAACCCCGCTCGTTGCAGGCATCGACGACCCGACGGCGCTCGGTCATGGTCAGGCCGTTGATCGTGCACGACGGCTTGACCGCCGTTTTGTCGAACATCTCGATCATGCGCCAGACGCCGATCCGCTGGCCGTACTCGCGCCAAGTCCAGTTCGCCGTATCGAGCACGTCCCCGGGCAGCGCATGGGGAATCGTCATCGGCCCGCCGGTAAACAACGGCTCCTTCTGTCCCGGACGCGACGGCTCCCAATATTCCAAATTAATCGTGATTATCAGCGCCAGTTGCGCGCCATCGGGAAAGCGTAGCGGCCCGCGGTCGGGCAGCGGCACATAAGGGTAGTAGGAAGGCGGGGGTCCACTATTCATGTGATTCCCAAGATTCTTTACTTCAAATTACTCCCCCGGCTTCATGCGAAATTCACCGCGGCGGACGCCGTTAAACGTCGCGTTCGTCAACCACTGCCGCGATGCTTCGTGGAGCGCGCCATGATTCTTTTCCCACACGAGAAAATGCGAACCGCAAGCGATGCTGATAAAGACTTTATTGTCGGCGCCGAGATCTTCGTAAAGTTCTTTGTTAGATGGATTCAAGTCGTCGAACTCGCCAAGCATCACCAAGGTCGGCACGTTAACGCGCTTGGCTTCTTCGGCATTCCAACCCCAATAGGTGCGCGTCGGCGCCCGCATCACCCCTGGCCCCCAAGTCATGCCCAACGGGTCGAGGGTTTTACTCAACTCCCAAATGCGATCGGCCATGCCAGGTTCAATCTGGTCCGAACACTTGGCGAAGGAAAACCAACGCTGCTTCTCACCCAGTTCGCGGCTCTGAATCGTGACCGGCGAGCCGGCCTGCGGTACGATCGCGGGTTTGCTAGGATTCTTGCGCGAATAATTGGACGAAGCGAAAATCACCAGTTTGTCGACTTTTTCCGGTCGCTCACTAATGTAAGTACCGGTGCGATACCCGCCACCGGACCAACCGAGCAAACTGACTTTAGCCACGCCGCGCAATTTGCGAATATACTCGATCACCCGGTCAAGATCGTCGTGTTCACTCTGACGGTTGACCAACTGATACGGGTAGGAAGGCTTGCACGCTTCTTTTAAAGTCGTCGGGATCAGGGTCTTCTGCAAGCTCGCTCCGACATTGCACGGATCGTCCATCTTCGGCCGCGCTGACTTTCCATAACCGGTCATATCCATCGCAAAAACATCAAAACCCGCCCGCGCCAGATAATTCATCCAGCTGTAGCTTTCATGCTCGACATCGAACGCCAGTGTTGCCGGCGACACGCCGCCATGCACCATCAGCACCACCGGCCTGGGCGTTGCGCTTTCGCTCGCGAGAACTTTTTCCCGGACAAATAACTGCACCGCCTCACCTTTGATCGCCGGCACAGTAGAACTATGCGGCACCGCATGATCAATCATGCGGATATCGCCCGCGCCCCGGTTCATCGCCGCGCACGCAGAGAACATACCGACTAATGACATGGCTAAAATCGCCTTAACAGTTTCGACCATCACGTCTCCCTCTCATGCTTCATTCTTTGTAGAACATTCCACAAAGGCGGGATCAAACCCGCCTTACGATTCAGGACATATCTTGCGGCTTTTGTGTCTTTGCGGCCAACTCTCCATCTATCTTCTGACCTTGTCGATGAAACCGCTTTTCTTCAGCTCGTCGAGAAGGCTCGGCTCCATCACTTTTAACGATTCCACTGTCTGGCCTTTCGCTTTCGGATTGGTTTTTGCCAACTGGGCGATCACCAGCTCGACGCCTTTGCGCTCCGGCATGCTCAAAAGTCCCTCGGCGTGGGTCCCGAGAAAATAGTCGTAACCGATACCATACATCTCGTCGTCGGCGCGAATGTATTTTTTTATCACCTGGATCGTCAGCGCGCGATCACGTTTGGCGATAAACAACGCCTCCACCAACGCCTTGACGAAGTTGGTCGCCCTTTCCTTGTTGGCTTCGAGATAACTGCGCTTGATCATCAAGCAGCTTTGCGGGTAAGCCATGCCTGCTTCGGCCATGTCCAAAAGCAACGCCATTCGATGTTTCTTGATCGCCATGGTCGCGAACGGCTCGGTGAACAGCGAGGCTTGGGTGGCACCGTTGGTCAGCGCCGTAAGCCGGTTGGAACTGCTGCCCAACTGAATAACAGTCACCTGTTTGGGGTCGACGCCGAACTTTTCCAAACTCGCCTGCACCGCGAAATCGGTGGCCGAACCGAATTGGCTGATGGAAACCTTCTTGCCGCGCAAATCCTGCACGCTCTTGATCTCCGGCCGGCCGACTACTTTGAAAGCGAATAGATTGAATCCGCCGGTGATCATCGTGAGATCCGCGCCCTGTAAATTGGCGGTGACCGCCAGCGCGCCGGTGGAAAAGAGAAACTGGCTGTCGTTTGACAGCAGCGTCTGCACACCCAGAGTGCCGCTATTCATCACCAGATATTCGACGTCCATGCCGTATTTTTTGAACAGCCCTTCCTGGTGAGCAATCCAAATGAGCGAATGGAGCGGCGTTATGCCGCCGCCGCTGACACGGATCTTTTCCGCGCCATGCAGATTGCCGGCGCCTAATAGCATTGCCAACAGGACTAGGTGACCTAGACAACCCAGTTGCTTCATCATGCCACCTTGCCGAGCGAAGCGATGGCGCGTCCAGAACGATTCGAACGGCCTGAACGTTTTGAACCGTTTGAGCGGACGCGCAGCGTCACGACGCGACGATCTCCTCATACGTCGGCGTCGGCATGCCTTGCTTCCAACTGGCGTCGCGCAGTTCAATGCGATTGCCGCTCGGATCGAGAACGAAGAGCTGCCGGCCGGTGAAAAAACCGCCGGGCCGGTAATCCACCGGCTCGTGAATTTTGATTGCGAGCCGGTGAAAAAGCTTGCAAGCCTTGTCGAACATCTCGGCGCTGACGTCAAAGGCGTGGTGCAGCCGGCCGTCCTGCTCGATTGTTCGGTTGATCGGATCGTTGCGCTGGCACAGAAGAATGTTGTGATTGCCGAGCTTGAAGCAGGACATCGGCGTGTTCGCCAGCCGGCCGACATGCTCCAGGCCGAGAATCTCGCCGTAAAATTTCTCCGCCGCCGCCAAATCGTTTACCGGAATCGACCAGTGTACGACGGCATCGAGTTTGAGTTTGTCCATGGGTCAACTCCTTTCGACTCTCCATTATCCCATCCGCTCCAACCTGTCCACTGGACAGACAGGGAATCGACGATTGACTTCCGCAGACCATTCAACTTACATTTGCCATTTCGAAGCGGAGGACATATGGCGAATCGCATCATCACCATCGGCATGCGCGACTACGATCACTGCCGCGCCCTGGCCAACGGCCGCGTCAAAGTCGACGGCACCGATCTCAAGTTCGTCAACATCTCGCCGCCGTCGCAAATTTTCCTGCGCATGTTGCACGACGAGGAGTTCGACGCGTCGGAAATGTCGCTGTCGAATTTCATGATCGCCATGGGCAAGGACGACCGCCGCTTCGTCGCTATTCCGGTGTTTCCATCCCGAGTGTTTCGCCATTCCTATATCTGGATCAATACCAAGGCGGGCATCGTCAAGCCGGCCGATCTCAAAGGCAAGAAGGTTGGCATCGCCGATTACTCGATGACCGCGCTCTTGTTCGTGCGCGGCCTCTTGCAGCATGAATACGGCGTAACCCCGGGAGACATCCACTGGTTTCGCCGCCGCGCCGAGCATGTCGCCGTCGAGATCCCGCCGGGCATCCGCCTCGACAACATCGGCAAAGATCAGACCCTCGACGGCCTGCTCGAAGCTGGCGAGCTCGATGCCGTCGCCGTAACCTCGCCGCCGCGCGCCTTTCTTCAGGGTTCGCCTTTGGTGGCGCGGCTGTTTCCCGACTGCCGCGCCGTCGAAGCCGACTATTACCGGCGGACGAAAATCTATCCGATCATGCACATGACGGTGATGCGCCGGGCGATTTACGAACAAGACCCGACGTTGGCAGTGCGCCTGTCGCAAGGCTTTCAAGCCGCCAAGGAGCTCGCCTTCGAAGACTATGATGAAGGCCTGGCGTCGCTCCCATGGGTCAATTTGGATATGGAATTCGCCCGCCGGGTACTCGGCGCCGATGTCGCCCCCTACGGCGTCAAGCACAACGCGGCGACTTTGGAAGCGGCGACGCTCTACTCGCACGAACAGGGACTGACCAAGCGCAAATTCGCCGTCGACGAATTGTTCGCCAAGGAGACTTTGGATCTGTTTTCCTGAGACGAAGGCCGCGCCGGTTATTTGATCTTCTTGCGCAGCTCCGCTAGAAAGCCGCTCGACTCCAATTGACGAACGAAGCTTGCGTCGATGACTTGATCGAGATCGACCTGAACAATCTTCGGGTTGATACGCGCAACGATGCGCTGAACAGATTTGAAAGCTGCGACGTTTGGCGCCAGGTCGAGGGTAGTCATCTTGCGCAACACTTTGTAAGAGCCTTCGATCACGTCGGGACGGCTCAAACGCAGATTCCGCTGCACGACTTTAGCAACGTCCGACTTGTTATTGTCGTCGAGGATGTAAGCAACGGCCTCGGCCAACCCTTTGATGACGCGCGAGTAAAATTCGTTGCGGCTGGCGACGGATTCCTTCAGCCCGCAAATTTCCGGCCCCTGGTAAGGAGCCGAAATATCCGCCGCGTCGATCAATGATTTGAATCCCTGCGGGTATAATGTCTCGCTCAAACCGTAGGTGATGACGCCGAAGTCGATGTTATTGGTGATCATCGCCTGGGCCAGAGTCGCTTCGTCGCCGATGACGCGCACTTTGATGCCGTGTTTATCCGGATCGACGCCAAGGTGATCCAAGATGATCATCGTTTGCAGCCACAAACCGCCGCCGATACTTTGCACGCCGACGGTTTTGCCACGCAAGTCTTCCGCGCCCTTGATCTCTTTGCGAACCATGAGATTGCGCGGGATCTTGTTCACCGGGCCGCCGATACAGGTGAGCTTGATGCCGCCGGATACGGTGCTCAAAATCGTCGACTGAGCCGGCCAAACCGCTTCGACCTCTTTTGCGACCAAAGTCGCGATGCTCAGCGCGCCGTTGCGCACTTGAACCATCTGCGCGTCGATGCCGTATTTCTTAAACATGCCGCGCTCGATGCCGACCCACATCGACGTTGCGGTTTCATTGAATCCGCCATAGGAAACCCGGAACCGCTCCTGCGCCTCAGCCCATGGGCTTGCGCCGAGCATAAAGACGATCAACGCCAATCTGTAATGCAGTCCCAACTCATACAGCATTCTCATTGAGGCCCCCCTGACGAGACGAATACACTCGTTCTATGCGGCGTCGATTTGCCTCAGCCGGGTCGCTGGTTCGCGCTGCGCAGACTTTCCATCAGGCGTCCGAAGCCGACTCGACAGTCGTTGATCCGCAGCGCCTTGAGCGCACCCCAAACCATCGCCGCCGGAGCGGCGACGACGCTCTTGCCGGTGTCCGCTTCCAATGCCGCGATAATATCCACCGAAGGCCAGCGCGGACAGGCAATATAAATCGCCTCGGCTTCGGGATGCTGTTTGGCGAGATCGCGCGCCAGCGTAAATGGCGCATCGGGCGACTGACTGGCGAAGTCGATATTTTTCGTCAAACCCAATCCTCGGGTCGCCGGCACTGCAAATTTATTCGCTTCGAGAAAAGCTTTGATTTCTTGATTGCGCGCGTCGATGAACGGACTGACGACAAGCACCGAGCGCGCGCCCAAAGTACGCAAACCGTCGATCACCGCGCCGTTCGCCGTGACCACCGGCAACTGAGTCTCGCGGCGGAGCAGTTCGGTCAACTCGGCGTCGCCAGCCACGCCCTTAGACAACGCCACGGGCGCGCCGCCGCAGATCAGCACATCGACTTTTTCCGCGGCCAAGCGCTTGCCGGCATCGACCATGCGTCCGAACGCCTCAGCAGCCTGTTCCGCGCCGAGAGTTTGAATCGGTTCGCTGATCGTCAGACCTACATGCAGCACTCCCGCGGGCAACAACTTGCGCATTTCTTCGCCCGACGTGTCGAGTATCGCCGGCGCAATATGACCGATTCGTGCTCGCCAACCGTAACGCATGGAATTCACCTTTTTCTGGCTCGGCTGAGTTATCGCTCACGCCCAAGCAGCGAAGTGCGAACCTAACAAACGCCCGCTTTCTATGTCAATCGATAGCCACGATTATGGTCGGATCCTGTGCGTCAATTCAATCGCCGGCTCACGCCGCAGCAAAAAAAAGGCCCATGTCATTACGACACGGGCCTTTTCTCGAATTGATAATCGGACCGAGGTTATTTGGCTGCGCTAACGACAAATCGCGCGCGTCGATTCTGCGCCCAGCATGCTTCACTCTGTTCTTTGCACAGAGGAATTTCTTCGCCGTAGCTGATCGTCGACATGCGATTGGCGGCGATGCCTAAAGTCGCCAGGTAATCCAGCGCTGCCTGGGCGCGCTTGGCGCCTAGCGCCATGTTGTAATCTGCCGCGCCACGTTCGTCGCAATGACCTTCGATCTGAATACGCGTCGCAGCATTGGCCTTGAGCCAATCAGCGTTGCTTTTTAACGTTGCCCGGGCGGCTTCAGAAAGCGCCGCGCTGTCGAAGTTGAAGCCGACATCTTTAAGCGGTCCGCTGGTCGTGGCTTCGCCCTTTTGTAGTGCCTCTAAACTCGTCTTTTCTTCCGCTTTCGACGCCACCGGCGGGGGTTTCGGCGCCGCCGGCTTTGCTGCCTCAGTCGAAGGATTCTCCGCCGTCCATTTCGGCGGCGGCGGATTTGCGGGATTACCGCATGAAACTAAAAAAATAACCGCCAGCAATTTCATTCCACAATGCAAAGTCCGCTTATGCTCCACCATCGAACCCACCTTTCCAGCCTTCGTTCTGACTGATTAATTGGTTAATTGTGAAGTATCGTACGGAACCTGTCAACCATTTCAGTCTACAAAACAAAATTTTATAAAATCGCCGATTCAAGCCACAAAAATAATGAAACCAGGGGTTTTTTTACGGTTAAGACGGCGCTAAACAGCCGGTATCAATCGTAAACCATAAAGCTTTGGCAGCGACACGATTAATCTGCGCCAATTTAATCCCGCGTCATTGCTCGCGTAGATCGAACCATCGGTATAGCCGACGCATAAAGTGTCGGGGTCCTGCGGGTGACTGGCAAAGCCACAGGTCATATGTTCGGTGCCGGCAGGTAGGCCGGTTTTAAGGAAGTTCCAGGTTTTGCCAGCGTCATCGCTGCGTAAAATTTGCGTCTTGGCGCCGCCGGTTTCAGCGGTCGCGTTGCGGCTGAATTTGACCGTATTGTACGGGCCGGCACGGACCGTCCGATATCCCGCCCAGGTCGCCGGACCGTTCTCCGCCGCGCCGAGAAAAATTCTCTCTGGGACCGCTGGATGGATGGTCATGGGAATCGCGTAGGCGCGCCCTAGGCCATATTCGCATTTGGTCCAGTTATTTCCGCCATCGTCGGTGCGATAAGTGCCGATCCCGGTGCTAGCGAATAACGTCGCCAAGCGCGCCGGATGACGCGTTACCAAGTGAACATCGCGGTAAACGCGGCCCTCTTCGTGTTTGCCCATTTCATAAGGCACAATCCCGGCTGCATCGTTGACCTTGGGAAATGCCGTCGGACTCGGCGGTCCGCTGATATCTTCCCAGCTCACGCCGCGGTCACGGCTGCGCGCCACGCCGCCTTCTTCGATACCGACAACGATCTCGTCCGGCACCCGCGCATCAAGCGCGATCGAGCGCGCGTGGGCGACATGGGCGCCGGGAGGGAACGTCCATTTGTTGTAGTCGGGCAAATTGCGAAACGCCGCCAGTTCGCGAAACGACCGGCCGCCGTTGTCGCTGACATAAACCGCCGCCGGCAGCGTACCGACATAGATTTCATCGGGCCGCGTCGGATGAACCGCCATGGTCCAAATATCCCGGTAGTCGATACCGCCGGAGGGAAGCCACTGCCAGCTCTCGCCGCCATTTTCGCTGACATGAATCTCGGTCAGCGTCGCGGCATAAAGTTTTTTCGGATTGAACGGATCGCGCGCCACCTCGCGCACGGTCTCGCCGTCCATGGCGCTATTGAGAATCTCGAGGTTTTCGCTCCGGCCGTCCCAGCGGCAACGCAGCAGTCGTTCCGCGCCCAACAAGAACAGTTGCAGGTTCGTTTCTGCCATAACTTACCTCCGCCGAGTCTTATGATTGGTCTGTAGTGATCAGCAATACGCTAAGCAAAACCTCCCGCGCCGTCAAGCGATAATCCGTTAAGGCTAGAAATGCGCTGGATATTCATCCCGCTTTGGCATTACATTGGCGCTCATCATGCGACCGGTAAAGCCGCCCAACCCCAATCCCCACCCACCGCGCTATAAATTGCCTGCCGGCGCTTGCGACTGCCATCTGCATGTTTATGGTCCGTTCGAGCGTTACCCGCTGATCGCCGAGCGCGGCTACGATCCCGATCCGCACTCGACGCTCGACGATTATTTGCAAACTCATCGCGCTCTCGGCTTGGAACGCGCCGTCATCGTTACCGGCAGCGGCAATGGCACCAACAATCGCATCACCCTGGACGCGCTCAAGCGCATGAACGGGACCTTCAAAGGCCTCGCGCTACTCGACCCGGCAGTCGCCGATGCAGAGCTAGCCGAACTGAAAGACGGCGGCTTCAGCGGCTTTCGGATTAAAGCCAACGGCCGCGGCGGGCTTTCCTTCGACGACACCAAGCGGATGATCGCGCGCACTCGGGGATTCAACTGGCACGTCGAGTTCATGTCGCAATCGCTGGCGGAGGTGATCGCCGCCGTGCCGTTTTTAGATTCACTCAAAGTCCCATACATGTTCGACCATGTCGCCCACGCCGAGCCGCACATGACCGGCGAGAATAGTGAATTTGTCGAGTTGCTGCGTATTCTAAAAAACACCGAGCATGCGTGGCTCAATCTTTACAGCTTCTACCAGCTTTCAGAAACCGGCCCCGCCGATTACCGGGACATGGTCGGTGTCGTGCAAACGATCGTCGCCAACCGGTCCGACAACATCGTCTGGGGCAGCAATTGGCCCCATGGCGGCGTGTCTGTGCCGATGCCCGACGACGGCGACCTGCTCGATTTCCTCTGCACCGCCGTGCCCGACGAAAAAATCCGCGATGCCATTCTCGCCGCCAACCCGGCAAAGCTCTACGGTTGGCCTGCATAGTCCATGGACGATCGAATCAATTGGAACGGCTGGAACCGAGTATGGCAAATCCGACCTTGAACTTTTGACCCTTGAATCTTGAACAACTCGGCAGGAGGTAAAAATGTACGGTTGGCGCGCTCGCATCGGTCACGTCGCCCCATCGCGCGGCGACACCCTGGTTTACGAATTCTACAAGATGTTTCCCGAAGGCTTCATGATGCTCAACACCACCGGCACCGTGCGCCAGTTGGTCGACAGCGACTTCGAGGCGCAGCTGAGCCGCATCGAAGAAGCGACCCAGGACTTGGTCGATAACAACTGCGACTCGATAATCTTTAGCGGCTCGCCGCTGTTCACCCGCTTACCTTTTGGCGCCGACCGGGAGCTGGGTAAAAAGCTTTCGGATAAATTCGGCGTTCCCGTGGCCGCCGGTTTGACCGCTGAAGTCGAAGCACTCAAAGCCATGCACTGCACGAAACTTGTGGTCGGTACACCCTACGAAGACGAGATCAATCAGCGACTCAAGCGCCATCTCGAGCAGTGCGGCTTCGAAGTCCTACAGATCGCCGGATACGGCGTGCGCAAAAACGCCCAGCTCACCGACCTGCCGGTACACGCCTCGTACAAGATCGCCAAGCGGCTCTACGCCCAAGCGCGCGACGCCGATGGGGTTTTCATCCCCTGCCCGCGCTGGCCTACCATCACCGACGTCCAGCTCCTCGAAGACGAAATCGGCAAGCCGGTCATCACCAGCAGCCTGGCCTGTAGCTGGTATGCCATGAGATTGATCGACATCAGGGAAAAAGTGAAAGGTTTTGGCCGATTGATGGAAAGTTTGGCACCTTAGGGGTCGCGCTCAATTTTGCTGTAGCCATTTTTCGTTTCCTACGTCTAAACTGATAGACAAAACCTTGAAGGAGAAAAACATATGTCGTGGATCAAAGCAGCATTTCTAACCGGTTTGCTCAGCAGCCTACTGATAAACGCTACGCCGCAAGCCATGGCGGCCGACGGAGACCGCCGGGGCGGCCGCGGTTGCCAGCGCGGCGATCGCATAAATATTCAGGATCTCGATATGTCGCCGGATCCGGTTATCGAGGGCCAGCGGGTTCGCGCCTGGAAGGTACGCATCAATTTCGAGGGCGGGCGCGAATGCGAAACCGATATTGTCGTCCGCGAGGGTAACAACGTCGTCGGTCAATCCCGGAATTTCAGAATGCGCCCTGGCGTGAATGAGCTCGAGATTCCCGCCGCTGATAACTTCCGCCACAGCGGCCGTGAACACTGTTTCAATGTTCAGGTAGACCTCGACGGCTCGCGCCAGCAGGTCGATGCCGCGCGCCGTTTCTGCGCTCGCCAGCGTCCCATGTGGAGCATGCGCGAAGCCGGCGATCGTGGCCGCTAATATTAATAGCTAAAGCACCCCAGGGAATAAAAGACTTGGGATAGAGAGCCGCGCCCCGAACGGTTCTCTGTCCCGGTCTTTTCACCGCCTTCGCAACACCACCAGCGCCGTACCGGCGAGAATCAATCCACATCCTACGACCATCAAGGCCGTGACAGTTTCGCCGAGAAAAAACCCCGCCCAAATCATCGTGAAAGCCGGCATCAAAAACGTGACGGTGAGAGATTTGGTTGGACCGATATCGGCGATCAAGCGGAAATACAACAAAAACGCCACGCCGCTACTCAATAATGCAAATAAAATCATATTCACTGCGATAATGACCGTCACCGCCCCCGGTGGCGGCGCCAACGGCGTCAATGGCAGCAACAATAGTCCCGCCATCAATTGACTGCTGCAGGCGATTGCGCGTGGATTCGCCGCGGCGGCGAACTTCTTGGTATAAACGCTGACGAATCCGTAACTCATGGCCGCTAACAAGCAAGCGGCCATCGCCCCGGTCGTTGATCCGCCTGCCGCCGCGGGCGCGACACCGGTGACGAGAGCGACACCGGCGATGCCGAGAACAAAGCCGAGACACTTCGGCAAGGTGATCTTCTCGCCGAGCCATAGTCCTGCGCATAGTGCGCCAAAGAATGGCGAGGTCGCGTTAAGAATCGCCGAGTAGGAGGCCGGAATATGCAGCGCGGCAAAGGCGAAGAGGGCAAACGGCAGCGCGGCATTGAACGCGCCAATGATTAGATACTGCTTCCAGAACCGTCGCCAGCCGACATCGAGACCGACGGTACGGCAATAAATCGCCAGCGCGCCCCAAGCGATCAGCACGCGCAAATCGGCGGTGACGATCGGTCCGAATACCGGCGCCACCACCCGGAGAAAGACGAACGACCCACCCCAGATCGCCGCGAGCAGCACCAGCCGAAAGATATCGCTCGCGCGCATGAGGTCGGAGGTGAATCAGGAAAAGCTAGTAGTGCGAGTTTAAGCAGGGACGGTCAACGTTCTCTGGTTACAACTGGGATTCCAACATTGAACCTTGAACTTTTGAACCCTTGAACTAAATTTTTAACCCCAAATCCGTCGCGCCGTCTCGAGCATGACATCGAGCTTACGAAACTGCTCGTCCTCGCTCAGCAGGTTGCCGCGAATGCTCGAGGCAAAACCGCACTGCGGGCTCAGCGCCAACTGATCCAACGGCAGGAAGCGCGCCGCGTCATCGATCCGATGACGCAATTCGTCCACGGTCTCGACCCGGCCTAATTTGGTGGTGATCAAACCCAGCACCGCGATTTTTCCCTTGGGCACGAACCGCAGCGGCTCGAAGCCGCCGGCGCGCGCCGTGTCGTATTCCAACAGCAAGCGTTGATGGTTGAGGCCGTTGAATAGTTTCTCGGCGATGGCGTCGTACTTCCCTTCGCGATGCCACATGCTTTGCCGGTTGCCTCGGCAAATGTGGATGCCGAAAGTCACGCCAGGAAAATTCGCAATCACTTCATTGTCGGCGCCAATCGAGCGCTCCATAGTCGCCATCGCCTCCTCGCCGCGGGCGCGCATCGCGGCGATGGAATCTGCGTCGACATAGGCTGTGTACCCGGGGCCGTCAATGCCGACGTAACGGCAGCCGGCTTGGGTTAACTCACCTAGCATCTGGCGCTCTACGGCAATCACATCGCGCAAAAATTCATCGGTCGATGGATAGACCGCTTTTGATCCTTCACTATCGTAACACTGCTGTATTCGATCCGGGCCGATCAACGTCACTTTCACCGGCCGATCGGTCAAGCTCTGGGCAAAGTTAAAATCGTCGACCAAGGTATTGCGAATCAACTTTAACCGCGCGGTGACCCGCTTGCGATTGAGCAAGATCGGATCTTGGCCTTTATGCGTGCCTTCCTTGCCTTCGTCTTTGCGCGCCAAGATGTCGTGATAGGTACGCGCTCCCGCTTGCCACTCCTCGACCCCGGCGACCACGGCAAACGACTCCATGAAGCTGGTGCGGCGAAACTCGCCGTCGACGACGATCGGCAGATCATGCGCCGCTTGTTTGGCGACGACATCTTCAATCGCCGCGTCCTGTGCGCCGGCTAAATCCGCCTCGCTCGCCTTACCCTGGCCGTAGTCGGAAAAGGCCTGTTTAAGTTTTTCCGGTCGCAGTAAGCTGCCGACCAAGTCTACCCGCAGTGAGTTCAGATCCACTCGTTTCCCTTTCTGCGTCTATCTTTAACCAAGAGGGCGGGTTTAAAAACCGTCCCAATAGCCCCGACCTCTTGGAACATATCCATCGCCCATTGCGCTGTTTGCGTTGATACTTCGAATCTGCAAACCGTCGTTCATCCCAATTCCTTGATCGCCTGCTGCAAATAACTCTGGTCGATGTATTTCAACGGTTGCGGCGCCGCGTCTTTGGTCTGTTCGGCATAAATCTGCATGGTAATTTTCAAGCCTTCGAGGTCAATCTCCGCGTTGGGATGCCAGATGCGATTGGCAATGTAATATTCCCACCCACGGCGCGCCAGGTCAGGCTTGAGCGGCATCTCCTTGGCAAGAAAATCGATGGCCGCCTCTTTGTTGGCGTAGAGCCAGCGATGCGTGCGCACCGTCGCTTTCAAGTAGCGCACCAAGAGCCCGCGATTTTTCTCCGCCCAGGTTCGTTTCCCGGCGACCACGGAAAGTTGATAGTTAGGAAAATAATCCTTGAAATAGCCAAGAATATTAAAGCCCTGCTGCTCCGCGGTGTAGTCGAGCGGCACGACCAGATAGGTCGCGCCGATCTGCCCTGAAGTCAGCGCCGCCAGATTAAAGCTGCCGCCGCCCACCGAAAGCAACTTGTAATCCGCCGGATATTCCAAGCCGTGCTGCTTGAGTATACGCTTTAAGACATTGGTCGCCCCAGATGTCAGCACTTGCACACCGATGGTCGCGCCGCGCAGCTCTTTGAGCGATTTGTATTGTTTCGATCCGACAATCGCTTGAGTAAGACCGTTGACCACGCCGCTCACCGCGACCAAATCGGCGCTGCCGGCGGCCGTGCCGATGGTGAAATCGGTCGAACCCAACGCCAGATACAACGACTCGCTGGCCAGCGCTTGAATGGTAATCGTCGTACCGCGCAACAAGACCGGCTGGACATCCAAGCCGACCTCATCGAAGAAACCTTTCTTAACTCCGAGCCAAAACATGTTGGTGCCCACCGTCTTGGTGCCGACACCGACGGGAAACTTGACCTTCTCTTGGCCGATCGCCGCCGCGGCCCCAAGGTTGAAAACCGCCATCGTGATCGATACCCATAGGATGCGCCAATTCATTCGGGCCATCGAAGTTACCTTTCCATACCGCCGCTTCATTCGCACCATCGATTCGGCAAGCACACCATAAGTTAGAAACGAGAGACGGGTCAAGACGAAGTGCGACATCTGCGCGACTTTACCAACGAAACTTGACAGCGAGGTCGCGATCATGATTTATCGAAAACGGATCGCAGGGCGTAATCAACGGCGATGAAAATCAGCGCTAAATCTCTATTACTCGCTGCGGTGTTATTGTGCTCCTTGGCAATCGCGGCCCGCGCCGACGCCCAGGCGGCCAAACTGCGCGTCGCCTACACTGCCTTCGCCGGAACATTTACCATATTGTGGGTCGGCAAGGACGCCGGCTTGTATCAAAAATATGGCGCCGACATGGACCTGCTCTACATCGGCTCGAGCACCAAGTCGGTGCAGGCGCTGCTCGGCGGCGACATCGATATTATGTACTCAGCCGCCGGCGCGGTGGTCGACGCCAATCTCGCCGGCGCCGATCTCGTCATGGTCGGCTGCCAGTACGACAAAGGCCAAACTTCTTTCTTTACCACTGCGCCGCTCGCCAGCATCGGCGATCTGAAGGGCAAAGCCGTCGGCGTCACGCGCTTCGGCGCCTTCTCCGACTTCGTCGCTCGGCAGGTACTCAAAAAATATCGTTTGCAACCGATCAAGGATGTCGCCCTGCTGCAACTCGGCGGCACCCAGGAAATTATCGCCGGCATGCAGAATAACTTAGTCCAGGGCGGCTCGATCTCCCTGCCGCTGACGCTGAATGCGCGCAAGCTGGGATTTCGTGAGCTGCTCACCACCGAAACCATCGGCCTGCCCTTCGACTACGGCTGCTTCATCGTCAAGAGCGCGCAGCTCAAAACCAAGCGGGAAGAGTTGAAGAAAGTTCTGCGCGCCACCATCGCCGCCTACGATCTGGCCATCGCCGATCCGGCATTTGCCAAGCGCACCATCGGCAAGTACACGCGCACCACCGATGGCGCGACCTTGGACGAGACCTACAAGGAAAATGTCAAGGACTACGCCCTGAGGATTCCCTACGTTTCGCCTGCCGGTCTGGCTTCTATCATGGACTTTCGCGCCGAAAGCGCCGCCGAAGTGAAAAAACTCGCCCTGGAAAAAATGTACGACAACTCGCTGCTGCAAGAAATTCAAAAAGAAACGACCAAATAGGGATGACACCATGAAACTCGGGCTCTTCGACCACATGCAGAAACATGACCACCCGGCGCGCACCTACGTCGACCTATATCGCAACCATCTCGAAGTTTTAGAATTCGCCGACCAGGCTGGCATGGATTTTTACTTTGTCGCCGAGCACCACTTCGACATGGGTTTTTCCGAGTGTCCAAGTCCCGGCAGTTTCCTCGGCGCGGCGTCGCAACGGACCAAAAATATTCGCATGGGTCCGCTCGTCTACGTCCTGCCCTTATGGCATCCGGTGCGGGTCGCTGAAGAAGCAGCGCTGCTCGACAATCTCTTGAACGGCCGCTTGGAATGCGGCATCGGCGCCGGCATCGGTCCGTTTTCTTTCGCCGCGTATAACGTTCCATGGGATCAGAAACGCGAGATGACGCTTGAAGCTTTGCAAATCATCAAAGGCATCTGGACCCATGAGACCTTCAGCTTCGAAGGCAAGTATTTCAAATGCAAGGATGTCGACTCCAGCATCCCGCTAGTGCAGAAACCCCATCCGCCACTGTGGATGCCGACGCGCAGCAAAGAGTCCATCGAAGAGGCAGCATCCACCGGGGTGAGCACGGTGCAATGGGTGCCCTCGGGCATGAAAGCGACGCGCACGGCCTTCGACGAATACCGCGAAGTTTATCAGCGTGCCAAACCGTCAGGACGCAAACCGCATATGGGGCTGATGCGTGAGATCTATGTCGCCAAGAGCGACAAACAAGCGCGCGCCGACGGCGAGTATCATTGGAAAAACTTCTGGGAGCGGCGCGGCGGCGCGCGCACCTACGGCGCCCATGGCACCACCGGTTTGACGACCATCCTCGACGGCAGCCGGCGTCAGCAGTTGATGGACATGGACCATTCCATCGCCGAAGGCTCATTTATCTGCGGCTCGCCGGACAGCGTCGTGCAGCAAATCAAGTCGATTGCCACCCAAGCCGGCGGCGACACATTCCTCGGGGAATTTACCTTCGGTGAACTAACTCAGAAACAAGCGCTCAATTCGCTGCGCTTATTTACCGAGCAGGTAATGCCGGAGCTAAGAAAATTTGACGTCGATGCGCTGAATTTTCCACGGGCGGAAGCGTAGGGCGAGCGGCAGGTCGCCCGGCCTTTCACCTCGCCCTTGCCGTTCGTTGCGCGCCGCGGTTAAGCATCCTATTCCGAATCTATTCGGCGATTGCGGCGTTAACGCGGGAATTCCCCCTATCACTCGGCAAACAACTCTTTCACCAGAAACGCATAGGTCAGCGCCGACATGTAAGCGAGCTGACGATTGTCGGCCGCACCGCCGTGACCGCCTTCGATGTTTTCATAGTAAAGCACATCATGGCCCTGCGCCTTCATCTTGGCGAACATTTTACGCGCGTGTCCCGGATGGACCCGGTCGTCGCGCGTCGAGGTGGTGAAGAGCACGCGCGGATATTTCTTGTCGACGACGACATTATGATAGGGCGAATATTTTGCGATATACGCCCAGTCTTCTGCTTTGTCGGGATCGCCATACTCATCGATCCAACTGGCGCCGGCCAACAACTTGCTGTAGCGGCGCATGTCGAGCAGCGGCACCTGGCATACCACCGCTTTGAATAAATCCGGCCGCTGCGTCAGCGCCACGCCCACCAGCAAACCGCCATTGGAACCGCCCTGGATGCCGAGATGCTGCGGCGAGGTCACTTTACGCGCGATCAAGTCCTCGGCCACGGCGATGAAGTCATCGTAGGCGCGCTGGCGGTTTTCCTTGCGCGCCGCGTAGTGCCAGTTGGGCCCGAATTCGCCGCCGCCGCGAATGTTCGCCAGCACGTAGACGCCGCCGCGCTCCAGCCAGGCCGCGCCGAGAGTGCCGCTGTAAAACGGCAGCTGCGAAACGTTGAAGCCGCCATAGCCGTAGAGCAGTGTCGGATGCTTGCCGTCGGTCGGTAGGTCCTTTCGGCTCACCTGAAAGTAGGGAATCTTGGTGCCGTCTTTCGATACCGCTTCATGCTGGTCAATCGCCAAACCATCGGCGCGGAAAAATGCCGGCAAGCTTTTTAGCTTTTCCTCTGTCGGCGCGTCGACTCTGCCGAGAACCAGACTCGACGGCGTCAAGAAGTCGGTTATGCTCATGAAGTAATCATCCGAGGCGTCATCGGCATGGGCATCAACGCCGCGCACGCGCACCGAGCCGAAAGCCGGAGTCGCCAATTGCTGACGCTGCCATTCCCCGTCAGCGCGCTTGAGGGCGTAAACTTTGCTGCGCACATTGTCGAGCTCGTTGAGAATCAAGAAATTCTTCGTCTGGCTCGTGCTCGCCAACGCTTTGCGCTGGCTCGGTTCAAACAGCACGGCGAACTCGCGCTCGCCGCGCAGATAGGCTGCGAAATCGGTGGCGAGCAGCGATCCGGCCCGGTAAGTTTTCCCGGCGACGCGCCACTCCGAGCGCAGCCGCAAAAGAATCTGATCCGTGTAGGTCTCGACCCGCGCGTCCGCCGGTTTGTCGATTCGAATCCAATCGTCGCCGCGCCGGAGTAACAATTCACCGGTGAAAAATGTCAGGCCACGGGAAATAATTTCGTATATACGCCCGTGATCATGCACCACCGATGCCGCCACGCTGACGTCGTCAGTTTGCCCTTCGAAAACAGTCTTGGCCACTTGCAGCGCCGTACCACGCAGCCATTCCTTAACGATGCGCGGATAACCGGAATTGGTCAGCGAGCCGGAGCCGAAGTCGGTACCGACGTAAAGCGCATCGCGATGGCGCCAAGCCACCCGGCTCTTCGCCTCCGGTAGAACGAATCCATCGACGACAAACTCCTTTTTGATTAGATCGAACTCGCGCATGACCGCGGCATCGGCGCCGCCGCGCGAAATAAACAGCAGCGCGCGGTCATGGCCGGGCTGCAAGATATCGGCGCCCTTCCAGACCCAGTTCTCTTTCTCTGACGCCGCGAGCCGATCGAGATCGAGGACGATCTCCCAGGCGGGTTCGGCCTTGCGATATTCCGCCAACGTTGTCCGCCGCCAAACCCCGCGCACCTGCCGCTCATCGCGCCAGAAGTTGTAAAAATATGCGCCATGCTTGGTGACGTTGGCGATGCGCTCGTTGGATTCGTAGATCGCCAATAAACGCCGTCGCAGGCCGTCGAAGTCCGCAGCGCCTTCCAGTTCGCCCGTGCTCGCCGCGTTGTGTGCGCGCACCCAGGTTAGGGCGCGCTCGCCGCCGACATCTTCGAGCCACAGATATGGATCTTCGTCCGCTTGCCCAGCGGTTGGCGAGATAACCTGGGAGGAACTCATAGTTGTTTTCGCCAGGGCGTAGAGAATCGCGACGCTAACGAGTAAAACTCCGACATGACGCACCACGCTCCGCATAATTGATAACGATAGCTAGTCGATGGGCAGCAAGCGGTAACCTGCGGATGACGCTGGAAGTCCTCCGCGGAGTTCAAAAACGGCGTCTGATCGTACCACAGCACGCGGTCATTGCCGTTTCATCGGTCAACACCATGGCGCGCCGATCAGCCGTCGGATAGTTTCTTCGGCCGAATCACCGCGCGCCGGTGCTTGCCCGCGCCGATTTTTACGCCGGCATCGTTGACTGCGGACACCGCATAGCGAATCTTGTTGCCGTCGATCTCCAAGATTTCCGCCGTGACGGTTACGCTTTGGCCGATCTTGGTCGGCGCCAAGTGGTGCACGTCGACATGCATGCCGACGCTATTTTCGCCTTCGTCCAAATAGGGCGCGGTCAGCCGCACGCAAGTTCCTTCCATCAGGCCGATCATCGCCGGCGTCGAGAAAACATCGGCGGTCAATTGCGTAGCGCGCATGCGCTCGGTGGTTTCGTAGGTTTGTGTATGTGTCAGTCCCGGTTTGAGATCGTCCTTCATAACCGTCTCACAAGTCCTTCAGTGCCTGCTGTAAATAACGACCATCGATAAACTTCACGGCGTCCTGGGGTACTTGTTTAGTCTCTTCCGCAAGGATTTCCAATGCCAGCTTCATGCCGTCGAGGTTAAGCTCGAGGTTCGGATGCCAAATTCGGTTCGCCGTATAATACTCCCAACCCTTGCGCGCCAGCTCCGGTGACATTTGTATTTCCTTGGCGAAGAAATCGCTCGCCGCCTCTTTGTTGGCGTACAGCCAACGGTTGGCACGCAAGCCAGCGCGCAGGAAGCGCACCAACAGCGCGCGGTTTTTCTCCGCCCAGCCGCGCTTCACCGCCGCCACCGTCAACTGATAGTTGGGATAGTAGTCTTTATAGTAGCCGAGCACGTTCATGCCCTGCTCTTCGGCGGTGAACACCAATGGAACGACGAGAAATGCCGCGGCCACCTGACCTGAACTGAGCGCCGCCAGATTGAAGTTGCCACCGCCCACCGCCAAGAGTTTGTAATCGGCGGGATAATCCAGGCCGTGCTTTTTGAAGATACGCTTGAGCACCGTGGTCGCGCCCGATGCCAGCGACTGCACGCCAATGGTCGTGCCGCGCAGTTCTTTAAAACTCTTATATTTCTTGCCGGCGACAATGGCTTGGGTCAAACCATTGATGACACCGGCGACACTCACGAGATCGGCACCGCCCACCGCCGCGCTGACCATCGCGTCGGCGGAACCCAGGGTCATGAAAAGCGATTCGCCGACCAGCGCCTGCACCGCCACCGGCGTGCCGCGCAGCAGCACCGGCTGAACATCGAGGCCGGCTTCTTCAAAAAAGCCTTTCTTAGTGGCCAGCCAAATCAGCCCGGTGCCGAGGGTTTTAGTGCCGACGCCAACGGGGAACTTGATCCGCTCCTGAGCGCTGACAAATCCCGCCGTGAGAAATATTAAAATCGCGCTGCCGATCAGGGCGAAAGACCGACAGACCCGCGTTAACTGCTTCCGCTTCACCTTGGGCCACCACCCACTTAGCCATGAGCTAGTCTTTTCTCGGAGTTAACACTATTACTTGCTTGTTTTGATCCACCGACATTTGAAAGCGGCCGAGAAAATCGAAACCCAGCAGACCTTCGATCCGGGGATCGGGCGAAAAATCATGAATGCTTATCGGCAGATTTTTCAGTTCAGCGGCGCCGACCTTCACCGATTCGACGACGCCGACGTCGACTTTCACGGCACCGCCGATACCTAATCGCGCTTGAGTATCGACCGTCATCAAGCCAAGATCGCGGGCGGCTCGCTTCGATAGCACCGTCTGGCCGGCGCCGGTATCGACAATCAGATTCGCCGTGGTCGAGTTACTGCCATTAGTGAAACTGACCGGCACCAGCATGGCATTACCGTAGAGCTTGATGGGTATCGTCACGGCGCCGCCCTCGGTGGCTTTCGCCGCGGCTGACGTCTCACCGGAGCTAGTGGCAATCGCCGGTCCGACTGCGAAGGTTGGTTTCGGCAGGGCGCGGAAATGCTCGTCGACTCTTTTCGCCGCAGCGTTATCGCTCGCCTTGATCCAACCGACGTTGCCCGCCCGGCTCTTGACCATGAACCACTTGTCGCCGCCCGCCCCGGTCATCTCGGCGATGGGCGCCAGTGTACCGCCATCTCGTATCGACTCGATGACTTCGGAGCGATCGTCAGCCGTCGTAAACAGGCGCGCGTCGCCAGACGCTCCCGCCGCGCTCCCGTCGCGTGGTTCAACGACCGTACTAAGCATGAGGAAAGCCAATGATAGAATTCGCAAAAGCGTGCATGGTGCGGCCTTAAGAATGATGGGCATTTTCGTGAAACTCCGTTTCATGGGCGTGGGATTCCAACTCTCTGCCGAAGCGAACGATTGAGGCGATTATACACCGCTTAGGAGAAAGTTAGGCAATCCATCTCATGCTCACGCCCCGGCCAGCTCCGGCGCCCCAGGCAATTCTGGCCGCGCTACGCCGTGCCGGTCGACCGTCAATGCCAAACAGGCAGCCACCAGCCCGAGGCAACCCCCGACCAAAAAGGCAATTTGATAATCGCCAAAATGCACACGCACCCAGCCGCCGCCGATAGCCGCGGCCGCGCCGCCCAATTGGTGAAAGACAAAGACCGTGCCGAAGATTTGCCCGACCCGTTCGGAACCGAATTTGCGCGCAATGATCGTCGTGGTCGCCGGACCGGAGGCGTACCAGTCGAGCCCGTACAATATGGCGAACATGAAGAGCCCGACGGCGTTGGATACGAAGGGCAACATCAACAGCGCCGTGCCGCGCAGGCAATAAACCACCGACAGCACTTTGCGCGGATCGATGCGGTCGACCAAGTAGCCGGAGAATGTCGTGCCGATAAAGCTCGCGCCGCCCATGATGCCCACGGCGGTCGCTGCGGTCACCTGCGGGATGCCGCGCTCGATGGCGTGGGGAATCAAGTGGGTGCCGATCAGACCGTTGGCGGTGACGCCACAAATAAAAAAGCAGCCGGCGAGAATCCAAAAAGTCGATGTCTGCATCACCTCTGAGATCGCCGCAAACGACATGGGTCGGATTTCGCCGCGTGAAAAACTCTTGACGGACTTGGCGTTAGCGCCCGGCCCGGAACGGTACGGCTCAAGGCCGACTTCACTGGGCCGGTCGCGCATCCAAAACCAAATTGCCGGCATCAACAAACAGGCGGTAGCGGTAATCATCATCAGCGCATTGCGCCAGCCCGCGACCACGATGACCGACATCAACAGCGGCAGAAAAACTATTTGTCCCGCGGCATTGGCGTTGGTCATGATGCCCACCGCCAGACCGCGCCGGTCGACAAACCAGCGGCTGGCGATGCTCGCGCCCAGCGCTGGCGTGATACCGGTGGCGATGCCGAGAACGACGCCCCAGAGCAAAATCAACTGCCAGAGGTGCTCGACGTACGTCACCGCGACCAAGCCCACGGCGATGGTCGATAGACTGCCGAGTATGACGCGGCGGGCGCCGATCCGATCGATCAGCCAGCCGCCCACAGGTGCGAATAATCCGAGCAGGAGTAAATTGAGACTTGCCGCAGAAGCGATCTCCGTCCGGCTCCATCCGAACTCCGCCTCCAACGGATGGATCAGCACCGATGGCGCCGAACGGATACCCGCGGCGGTCAGGTTGGCGAGGAAACTTAAGGCAACGACGAACCAGCCATAGTAAAACGGCAGAAGGTTCAGTATCGGCGGCGAGCGGTCCTTGGCTGGATTCACGTCCATCGCCAATTTCTAGCACAAAAGTCGTGGCGGTAGAATAACGTAATCCCAAACCGACCCGGGAAAAATCGCCCATGGTGCGCCAAACAACTTGTCAAAACCGGCTCGTGAGTTGATAATTGCCTGAAAGCGACGTTTAGACCGTGGCCCAATCGAAGCGACGTTGTTTGTCTCGCGTAGAATCGTTGTAGCGCTATCACCGCGCTGTCAATCCTGGGCGTCTGAGACAAATCCACGAACGTGAACCGACGGCTACCGCATCCCGCGTTTTCCCGCCCAGGGCCGGGCGAGCACGCGGCGGAACATTTTTAAATGGCAATCCCTTGGCAGCCACAAGGCACTTGTCACCCATTCGAAGGGGTGATCATCGAGACAAGCGCGCCTGCAATCTCAGGCGTCTATGGACTGCACACCGAGCGCCAGCAACTTTTCGTCGGCGAATCGGCGGATCTGCGCGCAACCCTGTTATTGCATTGGAACGAGCTGGGAAACTTGTTTCTCGGCCGCCAACCGACACACTTTTCTTTTGAAGTTTGTGATGCCGACACGCGCGCGCAACGGGTTCAGCAATTGATCGCCAAGCACCGGCCGACCATTCAGGCGCTGCAACTGTTGGCCCACGCCGCTCTGCCCGGCGCCATACCGACACGCCCTGCGGCACTGCAGGGTCAGGCTGTCGCGTTGCCGGCAGAAGCACAGTGGCCGCGAGCCGCTAGATTCCACGAAACCACCGCCGCGCCATCAGCGAAATATTTCTCACGCTCTCAATTGCTTGCTTTAGCGGCACTTTTTATATTCACCGCCGGAACATCGGCGTATTTGGGGGTGGTCACAGGACAAAAGATCGCAGCGCAACGGGTAGCGGCACGGACACTGGCCCTGGCGAGCCGGCCGGAACCGCCTCACATCGCCGTCGAGGCAGCGCCGACTGCCGCCAGTGACATGGTTTTGGTTCCCCGAACTACCACCAATTCAGTGTCAAAGCGCGTCGATATGTCACCCGCAGCGCCAGCTAGCACAAGGCCGCAGCCGATTAAGGCTAGCGCGCCTTCGCCCGACGGCGACGCCGGCACAACGGTAGCCAAACCGGCGCTGGCGCGCCGCCCCGCTAAAGCCACGCTCACCCAAGACAAATCGCCGATCATGTCCGCGGCGATCCAACCGCCTTCGAGCCATGGTTGGTCCGTGCAAATCGCTTCGACCCTGGACGAAAAAGCCGCGCTGAAATTACAAGAAAAACTTAAAACTCAAGGCTACGACGCTTTTATCGTTGCCGCCGAAGTCAACTCCGCGCCCTGGTATCGAGTCCGCGTCGGTCGATTCGGCGCCAAGCAAGAGGCCGAATCGACCCGCCAAGTGTTGCAGTCAAAAGAGCACATTCGCAGCGCTTTCGTCATCGGCAATTGAGTTGCGCCAGCGTTTCGGCATCGGCGCTGAAGCCGAGCCGCGCCGGGCTCGGGCTTCATAAACTTTCTGATTACACTGCACCGCGATAATGTCACGCCAAAGCCGGCATCACCCGTTCGGCGAACAGGCGCATGCTTTTGAGCGCCATTTCCTGAGGCATACCGCCAAAATGAAAGGTTCCGGAGAATACCGTGATCCCAGCCTCCTCTTGCCAGCGCCGAATCGTGTCGCCGCAGCGTTCGGGATCGCCGACGATGATAAAGCCGCGCGCCATGTCCGAGCCAATATCGCGCTCGCTGAGTTTGCGGTTGGGATCGGCCGCGGTGTGAATATCGCTGTAGTTCTTCATGAATGGCGCGGCTTCGCGCATGCCCCGCTCAAAACTATCGGAGATATAAATATGAAACTTGCCGAGGACATCGCGGCCAACGAAGTCATGACCGGCGCGCGATAATTCGCTGCGGTACAGGCGCACCAGATCGCGCAAGGCATCGGGGTTCGGATGCACGAACGGCACGGTCATCAAATCGTAGCCGTTGGCGCCGGCACCACGGAAGGTCTCCTCGGTGCGCGTCGCGCCGACCCAGATGCGCGGGTGCGGCCGCTGCAATGGCTTGGGTAAAATATCGACGCCGTCATAACTGTAAAATTCGCCGTGAAAATTCACCGGCCCGTCGGACCATGCCTGGCGGACAATTTCCGTGCATTCGGTGAAACGCTGGGTCGCTTCATCGCGATTCATGCCGAATTTGCGGTACTCCACTGGTTCGCTGCCCTTGCCGATACCGAAATCCAACCGCCCGCCGGAGATCACATCCGCCATGGCGTAGGCTTCCGCCAGTTGTAGTGGATTGTGCAGCGGCAACACCGCCACCGCCACGCCCAGACGGATCTTCGCTGTCTTACCGGCGACCGCCGCCAGGAAAGTCGGCGGGTGCGGTAGCGTGCCGCCATAACCGCCGAAATGATGTTCGGTCACCCAAGCTTGATCGAAGCCAAGCTTCTCCACCTCGATAATCTGCTCGTACATCTGTTGGTAAAAGTCCGGCAGCGCCCCCTCGACATCCGGCATGTAAGTCGGGAGGATGTGAATGCCAAATTTCATAATCTTCCTATCTGCTGTCGGGAATCGGATTACTCGCCGCTAAGATCACTCCGTGTTGCCTTGCTCCGCTTCGAACTTTGCGCTCTGTGCGGTTAATCCAAGGAAGCCGATTTCTTGCCGTGGGATTCTTGCACGTTTTGTCGATTGCATTTCTTTTATTCATTGCACCAAAATCTTTTTCATCTTTGCCAACACCGCCGGCGGCGTATTCATGATCGACCGCACCACCTGAGTAACTTGTTCACCGCTGCTGGGAGAGAACTCGATGCGGCTCTTTTTTGCGTCGGCAAGAAACTCGCCGTCGGTGAAGGTCGCGGTAAACGCTCGGCGCAGCGCCGCCACTCGCTCCCCTGGCACATTCGGATGAACCACATAGGGATTGGTAATCTGCGACGGTGCATGCATGGCGCGCAGCAACTGTTTCGCTTCCTCGTTTTTCGCCAGCGCTTCAGCGGCGGGCACTTGCTTTAAGCGGGGATGGTCCGGCACGCGGTCGCCCATGATCAGAATCGGCTTCAACACGCCGGCGTCGAACAGTTGTAGGTGGCGCCCGGTGGTGAGCATCGCCAGCCAACTGGCGCAGTAACCGTCGACTTCCTTCGCTTCGGCGGCGTTGACGATGTTCGCCACTCCCTCGAAACCGCGCACCAGCTTCATTTGCAGATTGTAAGCCGCATTGATGATCGCCGGCGTGTCGTAGATCGTGCTGCCCGGCGCCATGGTGCCGACGGTGAACGGCTTGCCGTCAACGATATCCTGGAACGACGCCACCGCGGAATCGTTGCGAGCGACGCAGGCGATGGCGGTATTGATAGCGCTGCCGATCCACTGGTACTTGGCCGAATCGAATTGAATTGACGGCGCGCCCATCGCCTGGCGCAATGGAAAAGTTTCCCCGAAAGAACCGATCACCGTGCCATCCCTGGGTTCCGTATTGTAAATCGTGTTGGCGGCGATCAAGCCGCCGGCGCCGGCGCGCGATTGCACCAGCATCGCCGGATGGCCAGGAATGAAGCGCCCCATGTGTTTGGACAGGAGACGCGAGTAAATGTCATAGGTGCCCCCGGGCCCCGATCCGATAACGACGCGAATCTGTTTGCCGCGATAGAAATCGGCCGCGGCTTTTTCATCGTGCTGCGCCGATACCTCGGGAACGCTCCAAAGGATTGTCAACGCCGCGATGAACCGACCCAAGCAACGCCTGAGCTGCGCCATGTGCAAGATCCTTTCGAAGCTCCGCGCGATTTCTTAGAAGAGAATGGTCTTCAGCTTGGCGAGCAGAGCTGGGTCGAGCTTGAAAACGCCGTCGACGGTCTTTTTCATATCGTCGACGGTTACCGGAGCGAGTCCGATCTTGGCTTTGTCGGCCTCGGCGATGAACTCGGGATCCTTCACCGTTTCCTGCAAAGCCTTCTGCAGGATCAGCGCGCGATCGGCTGGGGTGCCCGGCGGCAGGGCGAGAGTCTTGGTGATCTTGCTCGGATAGTGAATGCCGTACTCGATCAATTGTTTGGCTTCCGCCGTCTTGGCCAGATCGATCGCCAGCGGCACTTTGGGCAGATCGGCAAACGCCTTCGGCACGGTTTGCAGCACCACGGACACCACGCCTGATTCGAGGGACTTCTGCCAAGTTCCGCGCATCGAATCCCAACCCCAAGTCGTGCCGTCAAGCTCACCGCTCTCCGCGGCCAGGCGCATGTCGGCGGTGCCTTTGTAACCCGAGATGATTTGCATCGGTAGATTGAGTGCCACCTTGATGACTTTCAGCACATTGTCGGTGCCGAAAGCGCCCGGCCCGGTGGTGCCCATTTTTAACGGGGTCTTAGCGGCAAACCAGCGCTCCATATTATTCACTCCGCTCGCCTTGGTCACGGCGATGGCGCTTTCATCCCGTGCCACCGCGCCGACGAAGACAAATTTCTGCATATCGAGCTCGATGCCCGGCTGCCCCATGACTTGACTGTAGACGAAGCCGCCGCTGAAATGGCCCATGGTCAGTCCGTCGGGTTTGGCGACTTTGAAAACATGATTGGCGGCAAGCAAGCTACCGGCGCCAGCCATGTTTTCGACCAGAATGGTCGGATGGCCAGGAATATATTTCGGCATCTGCCGCGACAGCATGCGCGCCAAGGCATCGTAACCGCCGCCGGGTGAATAGCCGACGATGATACGAATGGTCTTGCCTTGGAAAAAATCGCTTTGGCCCTGGGCTTGAGTTACGGCGCATAGCCAGACAATCACGCAGGTCGCGATCAGCGCATTGCGAATCATAGTACTCTCCTGTGAAACCAACATTGTTTTCGCTGGACCAAAGCTAGTTGAACTACCGGCCACCCGTCAAGCGATGCCAAAATCGCCCGCCTTCGTTGACAAAAGCGCGGCGATCTATCGAGCCTGCTGAACGCCAACGGGTCGATTCAATACTTCTGCTCGCGCCCTTCGGGTAGATAATCCTGCCACAGATAGCGCGGCTTGAAGCCAAGCATGCGCCGCGCCTTGGACGAATCGACGCAGCTCCAGTGCGTGCCGGCGGTTTTTTTGAAGCGCGTGCCCTTGGGCAGATATTTTTTCACCAGCTCACGCGTCGGTTGGATCATGCAGTTTTTCGCCGCCGAAGCGATGAACACTTCGTGGCCCTTGAACTTAGCTTGCAGCGCCAGCCGGCAGGTCATTGCCGCGTCGCGGGCATCGATGTAAGTCCAGAAGCCGCTGGCGCGGGTCGCCGGATTACGCCAGCGGTCGCGAAAACTCTCGTAGGACAGGTCGAAGTTGACGCCCGGGAAACGCAGGCTGCTCACGGTCATGTCGGGTTGCACCGAGACGATGGAATCGGCGATGCGCTCGCCCAGTACTTTGGACAAGCCATAGGAGTCTTGCGGTGTCGAGGGGTGCGCTTCATCGGCGGGTAAATATTCCGGCGCCCACAGCTTGCTGGCATAGATAAACCCGAATGCCGCCGTGCTCGACGCCAGCACGACCCGTTTCACGCCCATATCCGCCGCGCCGCGCAAGACGTTATAGGTCGCCGACACGTTATTGCTCAGAGTCTCGGCGTCCGGCGCCAGGTTGGGCGCTTGGTAAGCGCCCAAATGAATGATGCCGTAGGCGCCGCGCAGCGCCTCGAACAAATCGCCGGCATGACGCAAATCCACCTGCCAACTCATGCACAGCTTTTCGCGTGGCGCGACGCGATCGAGACCGAGCACGCTGTAGCCATGGGCCAACAAATCGCCGATGACGAACTGCGCCAACTTGCCACTGCCGCCGGTAACGACCACTTTGCGCATAGATTTCTTACATCCCGAAAGTTGAATACCGCTTCAAGCAAAACCTGAAATGGAGAGACTATATTCAATCTCCCTGGTTGATTTTCCTGATCTCTTCGACCAGTTGCGCGTTGGGCACCAGCCCCTCGCCACGCTCCTGGACCTTCTTGTAACGAACGATGCCTTGCTTATCGACAATAAAATAGGAGCGCTGGGCCAACTTTGACTGCGGGTTGAGCACGCCGTAGGCTTCAATCGTCTGCATATTGGGAAAATCGCTCACCAGAGGAAAGTTGAGCTTGAGAAAGTCGGCAAACGCTTGCTGCGAAAAAATAGCGTTGGCACTGATGCCGATGATTTCGGCATCGACCTGCTCAAACTGCCCATAGTCATCCCGACTGAATGACAGTTCTTGAATTCACGCCGGCGTGAAGTCCAAAACGTAGAACTCGATCAAGACGCTCTTTTTGCCCTGAAAAGTGCTGAGCTTGAGTTTGCCGCCTTTAGTGCTGGGCAATTCGAAATCCGGCGCTTTCTGACCGACCTCGACAGCCGAAGCGGAGCCGGTCATAAAAATGACCCATGCGGCAATCAAACCGACCGCAACCCGGACTTTTCTCATCTCGAAATCCACGATTGGGCACTGGCCGCTATTTTTTGGGAATCAAAATGTCTTTCAACGTCGCCACCAGCGTCGGGCTTAGATCATACAAACCGGCAAAGGTCTTGGCCGTGGTCGCCCCGTCGATCGGCGCCACTTCCAACTGTGCCTTGTTCGCTTCCGCGATCAGCTCACGATCGCGAAAGGTTTTGATAAAGGCCTGCTGCAGCGCTTGCAGACGATCGGCCGGCGTCCCCGGTGCGACAGAAAACGGAAACTGGTAGACATGCACGTTATCGGCGACGCGCAACAGTGTTTTTGCGTCATCAGTCTTGGCGTAGTTGATCGCCAGCGGAACTTTTTTCAATTCGGGGTGCGACTTAAAGGTTGCCTGTAGCACCACGTGAATCTTGCCCGCATCCATTTGACTGCGCCAGGTCACCTTGGTGGCTTGCCACGACGCGCATAGTCCGTCGACCTCGCCGCTCTCGACGGCGATACGCGCCTCCGCGCCGCCTTTGTAGCCTTCAACCATTTCAAGCGGCAAATTGAGCGCCGCTTTCAAAAGTTTCGGCACGTCGGACAGACTCGTGCCTGGACCGATGGATGCAATTTTCATCGGCCGTTTGGCGTTGATCCAGTCATTCATGGTGCGGACGCCGCTCTGACTATTGAAATGACAAGCGGTGTCGTAAGGGCCCGGTATGCCGACCCAGCCGACTTTGCGCCCGTCGATCTTGATCGCGTCGTTGCCCATGACATGCTGGAGAATCAGCGGCGACGCCCAGGCGGCAATCGTGAGGCCATCGGGCTTGGCGCGGTTATAGAGATGATTCGCCGCGATAATGCCGCCCGCGCCCGGCATATTCTCAACGATGCGCGTCGGATTGCCCGGCAGATATTTGCCGATATGGCGCGCCAGCAACCGCGTGTACTGATCGTAAGTCCCACCCGGCGAGTAGCCGACGATAAACGTCAGCGTCTTGTCTTTATAAATATCCTGCGCCTGCGCTGTGACGGAAAAAGTTATAGCGATCGCGACCGCGATACTAGTAAAAAACCATCGAGTCTTACCGATCATATTCATCCCCCGTGAATTTACGCTCTCGCCCGCAACCTACTACAACTCACAGCTGCCTGCCATCGGCGCTAAGTATTTTGCCATATGAAGTCTGCAAGGCCCCGTCCTCACTTGAGCGCGTCGCGCAACTTGGCGATCAGCGCCGGCGATAGGTTAAACATATCGGCCACCATTTTCTGCACCTCTGCGCCGCCGATCGGTTCCAGATCGATACGCGATTTTTTCGCGTCGGCGATAAACTCGGGATCTTTCATGGTCGCGTCGAACGCTTTGCGCAACAATTGCACTCGGTCCTTCGGCGTCCCCGGGCCAACTACGTAAGGCCGATTGGTAATCGCCGGTATCGTCACACCCGACTCGATGAGTTGGCGGGCGTCGTCCGATTTTGCGTAGCTGATCGCCAGCGGCACCTTCGGGAGATCGGTATGCGGCTTCGAAACCATCTGCACCACCACGATCGCCTCCCGCTTTCGAGGGCCCGCGACCAAGTCGCTTTGATCGAGTCCCAGCCCCAACAGCCGCCTGCCAGTTCCCCCGACTCGGCGCCGAGACGAATATCCGCCGTGCCCTTATAACCCGAGACCAGGTGAATCGGCAGCCCGAGCGCGACCTGCAAAATCTTCGGACCGTCATGCACCAAATCCCCCGGCGCAGTGGCGCCGACTTTCACCGGTGTCTTGGCCGCCATCCAGCGTTCCATGCTGGTGATGCCGCTGGCTTTGGTGAATGCGCAGGAGCGATTGTCCTGAACCGGAACGCCCAGGAACTCGAACTTGCGCGCATCGAACTCGATGCCGGCGCCGCCCTTGAGTTGCTACATGAACAGGCCGCCGCCAAAATTGCCGATAGTCAGGCCGTCCGGCCGCGCCGCTTTGTAAACGTGATTGGCCGCGATCAGACTGCCGGCGCCGGCCATATTTTCGACGATGATCGATGGATTGCCGGGAATATGCCGGCCCCAATAACGCGCGATCGCCCGGGTATAGGTATCGAAGCCGCCGCCGGCCGCAAATCCGACGACGATGCGCACGGTCTTACCCTTGAAAAATGACTCCTGCGCCGATGGGCCAAACAAGCATCATCACGGTCAGCAATATGGTTAAAATACCACGGTTCGAAGCCATACTATTCCTCCGTTTATCCACCCAACTACCGATTGCCGGTCAAACCGTCGATGTTGCCGAACAGTTCCTTCAAGCGTTGTTGCACCGGCGCCGGCAACGGCGGCCGCGCAAGCGACTCGACATTGGCCTTGAGATGTTGCGGATTACCCGTACCGGTCAAAACGACATCGACTCCAGGCTCGTGACGGCAAAACCGGTAGGCCGCGTCCTGAATTGAAACCGCCGCGCCGCTATCGGTAACGAAGTCCAACGGCGCCGCGAGATTCACCGCGCCGGCAGGAATCGCGCCTGTGCCGACAAGCTCGGCGCAAAGTTTTTTCAAGCGCTCGGGCTGGCTTAAGGCGCGGCGCAAAGCATAACTCACCAGTACGCCGACACCGTTGGCTGCCGTCAACGGAAAAATATTTCGCCGCGCGCCGGGATTGAGCAGATTGAATCCCACCATGATGACATCCCAAACATGGTCACGCACCGCGCCTTCCGCCATCTGATGCGACGGGTCGACGACAAACCGTTCGGTAATCCCCACGGCGCGGATTTTCCCCTCTTCGCGCAGCCGCAGCAAGGTCGGCAAATGACGCGCGGTGGCATTGGCATAATCCTTCGGCTCAGCGCCATGGACATGATAAACATCGACATAATCGGTGCCAAGATTTTTCAGGCTCTGTTCGAGTGCGCGACGAATCTCGTTATCGGGATCGCCATGATCTTCCGGCACGATGTTCTTCTTGGTGGAAATCACCAGCCGATCGCGCGCCACGCCGGCAATCGCCTTACCGACCACAACTTCGGTACCATACCACTCCGCCGTGTCAAAAAAATTGATGCCAAGATCGATGGCGCCGCGCACATGCGCCACCACATCGCTTTCGCTGCGCGTCTTGTCCTTCAATCCCAACCGGCTCGGCCCGCCGCAGCCAAGTCCGGCAACGCTGACTTTCAAACCACTGCGGCCGAGGGTCGTGTAATCCATGCAACAACTTTCCAGCTGCGTTTTCACGGCCGAGGTGTGCTGCCGGGAACCGAACCGCATTGTTCGACCTTGGCGCCATTGGGCTGGACAAAGGCGATGCACTCCGGCCACCGCTCATAGTCAGCGTCGCTGGACAACAGCGACATCATCCGGCAACTGATTTCGCCGAGAAATGTGCACTTATCCTGAAACCTGGCACCCTGCGGAATCGGCCGCGTGTCATAGGGATCGCTCGTCGGCGCCGCCGAACAGCCGGCCGCCAACCAGGCCGTCGACACTAAACCAAAGGCTAACGCTAACCCGCGCACCTCGACGAAAGATCGCCACATGCCTGCGCTTATAGTGCTGGGTCGCAGAGCAGTCAATCGGATAGCGATTGACGGTAGCCACACTACTTTGTTAATGCATGGGTGATCAGCGTCACAATTAAATAGGGGGATGAATCATGAGTATCACGCTCGAATCGTTCGCGTCCGATGTGCAGCGCATTCTCAAAGCCGACCCGAGCCGAGCCGGCCGGGAAAAAGTTCGCGACCTGGTACAGGAAGCGCTCAAAGACGAAAAGTTCATCTCGACTTACATCAACGACAACACCCCCGACCGCCAAGTGATCTATGAAGATGCCGAACTGGGCTTCTGCGTCTGCGCTCATGTCAATCGCGAAGCGCGCGAGGCTAATCCGCACGATCACGGCAGCTCCTGGGCGATCTACGGTCAGGCCTGGGGTGAGACGCAGATGAGCGACTGGGAAGTGCTCGAAGCCGCCGCCGAAGGCCAACCGGGAAAAGTGAAACGCGGTCAGGTCTACATGCTCAAACCGGGTATGGCGCATATTTACAACGAAGGCGACGTCCACTCGCCCAAGCGCACCGCCGCCACCGGCTTGTTGCGCATCGAGGGCAAGAACACGACGAAATTGAAACGCTTCCCGTATAAAGCGATTTAGCCTTGCTGACGGCCTTGGACAAGCCGGCTCTCAGTCCGCTTTGTCCAAGGCCACAGTTTTGCCAACCATCCCCAGCGTTTGGCGGCGGCCGGCCATAGTCCCATAGCCGGCGGTACAAGCGCCTACCCGCTCGGTTCGGACGATTATTTCAGCTACATTAACAGACATGAGCGAGCGACAGGGCAAGTCATCGGGGCACCCTCAAACAGACCTCAATGAAGAGCAAATGCTCCGTCTGCTCAATGCATCGGTGCAACAAGCCAGAGAAGCGATTCTGATCACCACCGCCGAACTCGACGAGCCGGGCCCGGCAGTTATTTTCGTCAACCCGGCGTTCACTGAGATGACCGGCTATAGCCGGAGCGAAATTCTCGGCAAGACGCCGCGCATTTTGCAGGGACCGAAAACCGATCGAGCCATGCTCAAACGGCTGCGCGAAACTCTCAGCCAAGGCGGCAACTACTCAGCCGAAACGGTTAACTACGGCAAAGATGGTCGGGAATACGTTGTCGCCTGGGATATCTCACCGGTGCGCGACGAGCGCGGCCGGATCGTGCAGTATCTTTCGATTCAACGCGATGTCACGGAGCGCAAGAAAGTGGAGGCCAAGCTCGCCGAGCTGCTTGCGGAGGTCCAAAAAAGCCGCAACGATCTCAGCTCTATCTTAAACGAGCTTCGTCTCGGCACGACCATGACCGATGAGAAGGGCCGCTTGGTTTTTCTCAATGGCATGGCGCGTCAACTGCTCGGCCGACGCAGCGCCGGCGCCCACGGCAAAGCCTGGGATGAGGTATTTCTGCTGGATGATGAAGATCGTAACGCACTGCGCGAACTGCAACGAAAGCCGCAGCAAGAGCGCGGCAAACTGCCAATCCATCTCGACCTCGACGATGGCCGCCGTGCTTGGCTGGAAGTGGAGGTCAAAGACGATCCACGCGACGCGCGCGGCAAGATTGTCCTGCTCTATGACGTCTCCGAGGTTCATGACCTGCGCTTGTTACTCAACGAGCGCGCTGGTTTTTACGACTTGCTCGGCAGGAGCAACGCCATGCAGCGAGTCTATCAACAGATCCGCGATGTCGCGCGGGTCGACGCCACCGTCCTCATCGAAGGCGAAACCGGCACCGGCAAAGAGCTGGTCGCGCGCGCCATCCATTCCTCAAGCCATCGCAAAGACAAGCCTTTCATCGCCGTCAATTGCGCTGGCCTCACCGACTCTCTGCTCGGCAGCCAACTCTTTGGTCATAAACGCGGCTCCTTCACCGGCGCTGTCGAGGATCATCAGGGCTTATTCGAAGCGGCCAACGGCGGCACTTTATTCTTGGACGAGATCGGCGATATTCCGATGACCGTGCAGAACCAACTGCTCCGGGTGCTCCAAGAGCGCGAGATCGTGCGGCTCGGCGAATCCAAGCCTCGCAAAATCGATGTGCGCATGCTCGCCGCAACCCACCGCACGCTTAGCGACGAAGTGGCCGAGGGCAACTTCCGCTCCGATTTGCTTTATCGTATCCGCGTTGCCCGTATTCTGCTGCCGCCGCTGCGCCAGCGGCGTGAAGATATTCCGTTGCTGGCCGCGTCGTTTTTCTCGCAGTTCGCTACGACGAGCGGTAAGCCGGTCAAGGAACTGAGCTTGGACGCGCTCCGTCTGCTCTCGGAATATGATTGGCCCGGCAACGTTCGGGAACTGAAAAGCGCCATCGAATATGCAGTCATCGGTTGCAAGAGCAGCGTCGTTCAGGAAGACGACCTGCCGCCGGAAGTGCACCCCAGTCTGGCAAGCCTCGATGAAATCTCCAGCGACTCGGGCGTGGATGAGAAAGCCCGTCTGCAGCTAGCTCTCGATCGCGCCGGCGGTAATCGCGCCAAAGCGGCGCGGCTGTTAGGCATAAGCCGGGCGACGTTCTACCGCCGACTCGACGATCTAAAAATTTCCCCTGGCAAAAAATAGTTCGCTGTCGCAACTGATACATTGTGAGACACTCCTGAGACAATAGGCTGTCTCACAAGTGTCTCACAAGCCCGCGATGATTTCGCTTCAATCGAGTTTACCTTCGATAATTCATAGAGAAAGGACGCCGACATAAGATTGGCATCACCCTTGCTGTATTAGTAAGCCAGGAAGATTAAGAAAAAAAAACTAGGAGGAAAGAAAAATGAAAATCTTCAAAGGAGCAGTAGGGGCAATGGTGATCAGCTTGGGATTGGGTTTGGCAGCGCCGGTGAAAGCAGAAATGGCAGCGGAGAAAGATATCGTCGACACTGCGGTGTCGGCCGGATCATTCACAACCTTAGTTGCCGCGGTAAAGGCGGCGGGATTGGTAGATACGCTCAAAGGCAAGGGACCGTTTACGGTGTTCGCACCGACAGACGAAGCATTTGCCAAGCTGCCTGACGGTACGGTGGAAAATCTGCTCAAGCCCGAGAATATCAACCAGCTTCAAGCGATTCTTACCTATCATGTCGTGGCCGGCCAGGTGACCGCAAGCGATGTGGTCAATCTTAAAACCGCAAAGACGGCTAACGGAAGTTCGCTGAAGATCAATGTCGCTGACGGCAAAGTTATGGTGGACAACGCGCAAGTTGTTCGCACCGATATCATGGCTAGCAACGGCGTGATTCACGTGATCGACACGGTCGTAATCCCGTAGCTGAGAACACGCAACATGCGGCTGGAGCCCTTGCTCCAGCCGCATGTTTTTGATTCTCTCCCCCCTCCTCAAAACCCTCTTACGATCCCAACCTACTGCAACCCCTAACCGACGGCCTCGCTGGCTACTGGTAGAAAAAAATGGTGCGGTGCCTTCTGAGGGAAAGGTTAGAAAAAATCACAGTGATAAAAGAAAAATGAAGTACAAATAATTCAGCATCCTGACACCGTCGACCCTGCGATGTCGGCCGGATTTTTCAAAACTCCGGTTACTGCGGTAAAGGCGGCTGGCTCGGTAGATACGCGCAAAGGCAAAAGACGATTTACAGTTTTCGCCAGGACAGACGAAGCATTGGCAAATTTGCCGGCGGGTACGGTGGAAAGGCTTCTGTGGTTGCCGACCAAGTGACCGCCGGCGAAATGGTCAAAATCAAGACCGTAAAGACGGTAAAGGTTAACGAGTCTCGGCCACTGGACTCCGCAGCATCGAAGGCAAAAAACACCACAAGCTAAAACGCTTCCTCCTGCAAAGCGATGTAGACCTAAATGCTGCACATGACTAATGATGGGCGGGTTGAGGAGGGTATTCGGTCTCGCCACGAAGAGCTTCGAGCAGCCGAGCGCCCGCGCATTTCGCGCTTTCTTTAAACCGGCGAGATTGATATCCACTGCGTTAAGATTCCTCCCGCCAAGACCCGAAAGGAGCGTCTCTATGGTACGCCTTTCTATGACGACGCTAGCGCGCAAGTGGCGCCACAGTCTCACACCTGTATTGATCATTCTCGGGCTGCTGGCGCAGACGGCGCCGACTCACGGTGCCGCCGCGCCGGTGCGCGTCGCCATCGCCTATCCCAGTCCCAGCCCGCGCGTCGCGCCGCTCTGGCTGGCGCAAGATTTGGATTTCTTCGGCAAGTACGGCCTGCGCGGGCAGAGTGTGCTGGTGCGCAACAACCAGATGCTCACGGCCGGCTTTGCCTCCGGCGATATCGACGTCGCCTATACCGGCGGCACGACTGTGCTCGGTGGCGCTGCCGCCGGCACCGAGCTCAAGCTGCTCGCCGGCTTCGTCAGCCGCGGCCGAGGTTTTCTCACCGTGCGGCCGGACATTCGCAAGCCGGCGGACTTACTGGGCAAGCGCTTCGGCGTCCAGAGCATCGGCGGGACTTTATGGATGTACGCCATGCTCACCCTGGAGCAACTGGGGTTGGACCCGGTGCGCGACAAGATTCAATTCATCGTCGTCGGTGATCAGACCGTCATGGTCCGGGCGCTGGAAAGCGGCGTGATCGACGCCACGGTGTTGACGACCCGCGCCTACAGTCTCGATCTCAAGAAAAAGGGCTTCAACGTGATGAACGAAGTATTCCCGGCGATGGCTGCAACCGGCATCGTCGCGAGAAAATCTTTTCTCGATAAAAGCCCCTCCACCGCCGAGAATATCCTGAAAGCGTTGATCGAAGCCGAATACTATCTGCTGGCGCCCGGCGGCAAGACCCAGACGATAAAAACCATCATGAGCAGGCTCAAGCTCTCCGATCCGTCCCTCGCCGAGGAAGGCTACGGCGATATCGTCAAGGAATTTGATCCCAAACCCTATCCGTCCCTTGAAGGTTTAAAAAACATGCAACGGCTCCTGGCCATGCAAAATCCCAAGCTCGCCGACGTAAACCCGGCAACCCTGATCGACAACTCATTTCTGCGCAAGCTCGAGGACAGCGGCTTTCTCGCCCAGCTCCAGGCGCGCTATCGGGAGTGAGCGGCCCCAGGAGAGAGTTTTGGAATATTGAATTCTGGAATTTGGCATGCCCAGCACAATGCTGGCAAGTCTCAGAGCCGCACCGCTTCGGCAACGACGGGAACAGCTGAAGCTTGATCGCGATCCCGGCGAATCATCATTGCCATCCCGGCGGCGAGCAAACCCATCACCGCGCCACTCATGAACGCGTAGTAGTATTCGCCAAACTCGCTGTAAATCCAGCCGCCGCCAAGGGCGGCGATGGCGCTGCCGATTTGGTGCGATACGAAAACCAAGCCGAAGAGCACGCCAACCCGATCCTGGCCAAAATGTTTGGCGATCAGCGCCACCGTCGCCGGTCCAGTGGCGAACCAGTCGAAGCCATACAAAACCGCGAAGACGAATAAGCCGGACGAGTCGGTCACGTAGGGCAGGACAAACAGCGACAAACCACGGAACAAATAAGCCGCCGACAATACTTTGCGCGCGTCCATTCGGTCGCACAGCCAACCGGCGAACGTCGTTCCGACAAAGCTCGCCACGCCCATGATCCCCACCGCCGTCGCCGCCGTCACTTCCGCGATGCCGCGTTCAATGGCATGGGGAATCATATGGGTGCCGACTAAACCGTTGGAGGTCATGCCGCAGACGAAGAAACTGCCGCTCAGGAGCCAGAACGTCGGCGTCTTAATCGCGTCGCCGAATGAGGCCAGGGAAAATACCCGAGGCGCGGCGCGCGCCTGATTGCGTTGGTCCGATGTGGTCGTGCCATCGCTATAAGGTTCGAGGCCGAGCTCTGCAGGATAGTCGCGCAGCCACAACCAGATTGCCGGCAACAGCAGTAGCGCCGTGCCGACGATCAACATCATCGCCGGGCGCCAACCGTGGGAGACGATTAGCGCCATAAGAATAGGCAAGAAAATTACCTGCCCGGTGGCGTTGGCATTGGTGAGAATACCCAGGGCCAGACCACGCCGGGCGATAAACCAGCGGCTCGCCACGCTCGCCGACAATGCCGGTGTCACGCCGGTAGCGATGCCGAGGACAATGCCCCAAAGGAGAACAAAGTGCCACAATTCACGGACGAACACGGTGCCGGTGACGCCGATGGCGATCGTCAAAAGAGAGCCGATCACGACGCGACGCGCGCCGTAACGATCGAGCAGCCAGCCGCCCACCGGCGCCATCAAACCATAGGTGAGTAAATTCAAGCTCGCCGCCGAAGAGATCGCCGTTCGTCCCCAACCAAACTCCCGTTCCAAAGGATGTATCAATACCGAAGGCGCAGCGCGCACCGCCGACGCGGCGAGATACGCGAGAAAGCTCAGCCCAATGATGAACCAACCGTAATAGAACGGCGGCATGAACGGCGGGCGCGGCGCCGGCTGGTGATCGTTCTCGTCCATCAGGTTCGTCTATCACAAGCGACCGCGCCACATAATGCAAGCAGCCATATCCTTACGGTAGAATTATCCGGAAAAAGAAAATCGGATCGCACCGCGAGGACGCGGGAAACACAGAGAAAGAATTGTGACAAAATTTCCATCTCAACTCTGTGAACGCGGCGTCTTGCGCTGAAACTCTTCGCGAATTTCCCTCTGCTTGGTTGCGGCTAAATCTCTTTCTTCGGTGCATTGGCGGGCGCCACGGCCACGCCGCGAATGCCGGCGCGCTCAAGAGCCTGCGCGACAAAGCCGCTGGCTTTCATTTCTTCGATAAATTCACGCAGTATCTGCAACCCGGCTTCGCGCCCATGCGGCATGCCCATCGCCTGTCCGATGGCCATGAAGCGCTCGTCGAACACGCGGGAACCCGGAAGTTTAGCGGCATTGGCAAGCAGCGCCTGGCGCACGCCGGCAACCACGTCGACTTTGCCGTCAATGAGCAGATCGAACGTCGTATTTGGGTTCTCCGCCTTGATCGTTTGCGCCTGGCGCAAATTGCGGCTCAAGAACAACTCGTAAGCGCTGCCCGTCGACACGCCGATCCGTACGCCCGCGCGATCGACGTCGGCGATGGATCGAATCGGCGATCCTGGCGGTGTCAAATAAGTGCCCTCGATCAACAAATAGGGCGCGGTGAAAGCGAGCTCATCGGCCCGCCCCGGCTCCACCGCGAGAAACGCCGCATCCCAAGCGCCGGCTTTCACTGCCGCGGCCATTTTCCCAGCCGATTCAAAGGCCACGAGCTCCACCGCCAGCTGGCAGCGCCGGCCCAACTCCCGGGCCAAATCCACCGCGACGCCGCGTAGCTCGCCGCTGGCGCCATCCCGCTTCGCCAGCACCGCGTTGCCATAATTGATGCCGATACGCAGTTTGCCCGACGGCGCGAGTTGATCTTTAACTGATTGTGCGATCATTCATTCATTCCTTATGAAGGTTATTTACCCTGCGTGACGCTACGCGCTGCAGACCAATGCGTCAAGGAAGCAACACGGAAACAACGCCATGATCGATCCGCCATTGTCAATTATCCATTCTCAATTCTCAGTTTTCACGCGCTGTTCATGATCGCTTGCGCTCCGCACCGATCGGTAATACCAAGTGACAGGAGAAATTTTCCATGGGCTACTTACCGAAAGCCGGCGTCGGATTTGAACTCATCGAATTTCGCAGTAACGGTCGCGACGTGCAGGGCGGCATCTTCAGCCCCGATGCTAAATTATTCAAGCCGTCATCGACCGCTGTGGTATTAGTGCACGGCGTCGAATCCTACTGGTACTCGGCGCCGACGATGTTTCTCGGCGCCTATCTCGCCGAAGCCGGCTACACCGTGCTGGGCTACAACGGCGTCCATTCGGGAGATTCATTTCGCACTTCGGAATTTGACACAGCAGTGCGCGAAGCCGGCGATGCGGTTTCGTTCATGACCAGCCGCGGCCGCGACAGGATCTTCCTCGTCGGCCATAGCCTCGGCACGCCGATCGTCGAATACTATCAAGGCGACCAGCCGCACCCCGCGGTCAAAGCCCTAGGCGTCTACGGCCCGCATATCGACATTCCGACCGTGACCCGCGATTCTTTGCTCGGCCCCGACCTATACGAAAGCTTCGCCAGCGAGTGCCGCGAGTTGGTCGCCGCCGGCAAAGGCGATGAGATCAAACTGCTGCCCTTTCGCGAAGGCAGGCTCATCATCACTTCGGCGAAAACCTTTCTCAGCTACCGGGACGTTAAAACGAGCAAAGCCAATGTCGACAAAATGCTTGGCAACATCAGGGTGCCGTTGCTGATCGTTTATGACGACGGCGACAACATCCAAGGTAAAGGCATAGTCACCCGCCGCGCAACCATCGCCGGCAGAATCAAAGAGCATGCGGTCAAATCACCGCGAGCCGAGATCGTCGTTATTCCCAGCAGCCCCGGCAACTCGCCATTCCAAGCCCACTTGTTCGTCAACAATGAGAGAACGGTTACGGACAAGACCGTCGATTGGTTAAAATCGGTTGGCTTGCCGCCGGCACAGCGATGTTAGGTCACAATTTTTTGCCGGCCTGCGTTTTTCTTGGCTGATTGCCCGGCTTTTCTTTCTCCGCGCTGCATACTTGGCGCAACGTTGTTATACTCAAGTGAGTCACTCTACCCATAAGGTTTCATCCATGACAGAAAATGTTTCAAAACCCAGCCAAAGTAAGATCATCCAACTCATCGCCGGCGAACTCAAGGTCGGCGCCCATCAAGTCGCCGCCGCCGTCGCGTTGTTGAATGAAGGGGCGACAGTGCCGTTCATAGCGCGCTATCGCAAAGAGGTGACCGGTAATCTGGACGACACGCAACTGCGCAATCTGGAGGAGCGGCTGCTCTATCTGCGCGAGTTGGAAGACCGTCGTGGAACGATCTTGGCGTCCATCGAAGAGCAGGGCAAACTCACCGATGAACTGCGCGCCGCCGTCGATGGCGCCGCCACCAAGCAAGCGCTGGAAGATATTTATCTGCCGTTCAAACCCAGGCGCCGCACCAAGGCGCAAATCGCCCGCGAAGCCGGGCTTGAACCTCTGGCCGACGCGCTACTCGGCGATCCGACCCTCGATCCGCACGAAGAAGCGGCCAAATATGTCAACGACGAGCCGGCCGCCGAGAACGGCGTGGCCGACGGCAAAATCGCCCTCGATGGCGCCCGGGATATTTTGGCCGAACGTTTCGCCGAGACCGCCGAGCTGCTGGCGAAATTGCGCGCGCGCATGTGGGACGAGGGCGTCGTCACCGCCAAGGTGATGAAAAATAAAGAGAACGCCGAAGAGGAAAAGTTTCGCGACTACTACGCCTACAACGAAACCATTCGCACCATTCCTTCCCATCGCGCATTGGCGTTGTTCCGCGGCCAGACCTTGGGCGTGTTAGCGGTCGATTTGAGTCTCGACGAGAAACTCGAAACGGTGGTGCCGCATCCCTGCGCCGCCATGATCGCTGCGCATTTCGGCATCGCGGATCGCGGCCGGCGCGCCGACAAGTGGCTCGCCGAGGTTTGCAATTGGACTTGGCGGGTCAAGGCTCATTTGCATATCAGCACCGAACTGTTGATGCAGTTGCGCGAAGCCGCCGAAGCCGAAGCGATTAAAATTTTTGGCCGTAACTTGCACGAGCTGCTGCTCGCAGCGCCGGCCGGGCCCAAGGCGGTGCTCGGCATCGACCCTGGCATCCGTACTGGTTGTAAGATCGCCGTGGTCGACGCCACCGGGAAACTGCTGGAGACCGCTACCATTTACCCGCACCAACCGCGCAACGACTGGGATGGATCGCTGGCGACCGTGGCGCGCCTGACCGTGCAGCATAATGTGGAATTGATTGCCATCGGCAACGGTACCGCCAGCCGTGAGACCGACAAGCTCGCCGCCGAATCGATTAAACTCATCGCCGTGAAAATGCCGGCACGCAAAGTGAATAAGATCGTCGTCAGCGAAGCCGGCGCCTCGGTCTATTCGGCCTCAGCGTTCGCCGCCGCCGAATTTCCCGAACTTGACGTGAGCCTGCGCGGCGCCGTGTCGATCGCCCGGCGCCTGCAAGATCCGCTGGCCGAGCTGGTCAAGATCGAGCCCAAGGCCATTGGCGTCGGCCAATACCAACATGACGTCAATCAGCGCGCCCTGGCGCGCAATCTCGACGCCACCGTCGAGGACTGCGTCAACGCCGTCGGCGTCGACTTGAATACCGCCTCGATTCCTCTACTCACCCGGGTGTCGGGCCTGAACAGCCTGCTGGCGAAAAACATCGTCGAGTTTCGCAACATCAACGGCGCCTTTCGCAATCGTAAAGCGCTGAGAAAAGTTCCGCGACTGGGCGACAAGACCTTCGAGCAGGCCGCCGGCTTTCTCCGCGTCAACGACGGCGACAATCCCCTCGACCGCTCCGCGGTGCACCCGGAAGCCTATCCGGTGGTCGAACGGATCTTGGCCCAGTGCGGCAAGGGCATCGGCGAAGTGATGGGCCACGCGGCAGTGTTGAAGGAACTTAAGCCGGAGCAATTCACCGACGACCAATTCGGTGTGCCGACGGTAAAAGACATCTTAGCGGAATTGGAAAAGCCCGGCCGCGATCCCCGTCCGGAATTCAAGACCGCGACCTTTCAAGAAGGGGTCCAAGCGATTGCCGACTTGCAGCCCGGCATGATCCTCGAAGGGGTCGTCACCAACGTCGCCGCCTTCGGTGCCTTCGTCGACATCGGCGTGCACCAGGACGGTCTCGTCCACGTATCCGCCTTGGCGGATAAATTCGTCAAAGATCCCCACGACGTCGTCAAACCCGGCCAGATCGTCAAAGTCCGGGTGATGGACGTCGACGTCAAGCGCCAACGCATCGCCCTCACCATGCGGCTCACCGATGCGCCGGGCAATGCGCCGCGTGCTAGCGGAGCCCGCGCGGAAACCAATCCCAATGACGCGCGCAGCCAGCGCAACCAGCAGCAGCTGCAGTCGATACGACCGCAAACCCGCCCGCCGCAGCCGACCGGGTTGTTCGCCATCGCACTAGAAAAAGCCAAGCAGAAGAAGTAACCGGCAAGATTGCGCCCGTAACAATCGCTCATCGAAACCAACCGGAAGCCCCAACCCGAATCAGTTCACGAGCTTTCCGTTATTTTGACCAAGACTCCGCCCCACGAGAATCACCGGACAGCCGGTGTCTTGAGATCGCACACCGAGACAATCCACACCTGCGGAAGAATATTTTCAACGAGTTCTACCGCAGCGTCGCTGCTAAGGCGCTGCGCATTACTTATGGATTTACCTGAAGATCCTCAGACAATACTAACGGATTTATTGAAAGAGTTTTCAATCGCATTCTGCGCATGAAATGCAAACCGCAACGAGAATTTTCAAAATGCGATTTATTAAAACTTAGTTTCATCAAGAATTACCTGTCCGTGATTTTTTTTTATTAAAATAACTTGAGAAAATCATTAAATGCTTGACACTCGATACGATCTTAAATAAATATGCGAACTCGTTTTAAAAATTCCAACGATACATCGATACAATTTTCGCTGAAGAAGAATAGGATGAAGCAAATTGACTCGATTAATGCATTATTCGCCGGCCTTAGGGCTCGTCTGTTCTTTTTGTCGGCATGCAAAATGTCGCGCTTGCGTCGAACTCTCCTCCAGCGTTCTCGCCTGCTGCAATTGCCGAGCGAAAGTAATCAGCCGACTTTCGTTCCTGCCAGAAGCCGATCATTCTGAAAAATCGGCGCGCGACAAAAAAATTAGCGGAATCAATGGTAGAAGAGATTAGTTCAACCTCGGCTTGCGGATGGAATGACACGAATAGCCAATGCCAGTTCAGCACTATCTCTGGTCGGCGATTCCCTCAGACCAGCGTGCGCCGCCAAGGCTATGAAGATGAATCTACTTTTTTGCTGACGGTCGAATCGTTTCGCTCACAAGCCGCTCGGCTTCAGCCTCCGACATCGACGCTAATTCGTCTACGATAGCCGATAACCGGCTCTTATCTAACGGCTTTTCCTGATATTCAGCAATTACCGCGGCCATTTCGACAATAGTCGGCGACTGAAACAGCGATTGCAGCGGCATTTCAAACTGATACCGGGTGAAAATCCTCGACACCACACGGGTAGCTGACAGCGAGTGGCCTCCGAGGTCGAAAAAGTTGTCGTTGATACCGATCGGGCGCACATCGAGGATTTTCTCCCAAATCGACACCAGGGCCGTTTCAATCTCATTTGTCGGCGCAGCATATGCCGTACTTAGCTCCGGTCGCCCGCCATCCGGTTCGGGCAACGCCTTACGATCGAGCTTGCCATTGGTAACCGGCAGCGAGTCCGCAAACATGAAAGTCGATGGCACCATGTAGTCCGGCAGCATCTCTCTGATAAAACTCTGAAGCCGGTCGCTCGTTGGCCTGATCGGGTCCCGCGGGACGATGTAGGCTGCGAGATATTTCTCGCCTTGGTTACGCTCCCAGGCTGTTACCGCGGCATCTTTAACCCCCGGATGTTCCATCAACCTCCGCTCGATCTCTTCAAGCTCGACACGATAGCCGCGAATTTTGACCATTAGATCCTTGCGGCCGAGATGTACTAGTGCGCCGTCCGGCAAATAGCGGCCTAAATCTCCGGTCAAGTAAGTACGTTCTTCTCGGTTGTCCGAAGCCGGCAAGAACTTGGCTTGCGTCAGTTTGGCATTGCCCCAGTAACCAACCGCGAGGTAGCGACTTTGCAGCGTGATCTCTCCAACCGCTCCGGCGGCTACGTTTTCGCCAGTTTCTCCGCGCAAAATTACTTTGAAGTCTTCGGTTGGATAACCTACTGGCACCAGATTTCCCGCCACTACCTCATGCGGGGCGATGGAATATTGAATGGAGAACGGTGCTTCGGTTGCTCCGAGTGAGTTAACCAAAACAGAATCAGTCGAAAATAATCGCCTACATAAATCAATATCTGCTTTATAAACCGGCTCTCCCGATAGCGTAATTCGGCGCACGCGCGATAACGGTGCGGCGTCGCCGACAATCGCGCCGATCGATCGAATCAATTTGGGACCAAAACTGCACATGGTCACATCCTGCGCCCGCAGCCAGCTGATGAGATGCAAAATACCATTGCGCTTGAGATCGAATGGAAATAGCGACGCGCCGTTGAGCAACGCCCCGAGCGTATGCGAGCTGCCGCCAATCACCGTCAGCGTGCGCAAAAGGGCGATGCGATCTGTAATGCCAACCCGACAGCCCTTTGAGTAGCGCATTGCCAGATGAAGCAGGGTTCGGTGGCTATGCACTACGCCTTTCGGCGTCCCGGTCGAGCCGGACGTGTACAGGAGCGCCGCGAGCCGATCGGGAGCGATCGGTAGTTTAGGACTTTTTGCCGGCTGACAGCCGTCGAGGAAGTCGTCTATGATCAGCGTCGGGATGGTCGCTCCTGCCGATAACTGTTGAACTGCGGAAGCGCTCTGCATGTCTGTTATGAGGAGCCGCGTTCGCGAATCCTTGATGAGATAGCGGAGCCGTGACGAAGGCAACGTAAGATCGAGCGGCAGATAGATTTTCCCCGCCTTTAGCACGCCAAAAATTGCCGCGATGGTATCGCCTGTATTGTTCAGAAGTATCGCGACTGCATCGTTGCCGTCGTCGCACTGTTCCCATATTGCGTGGGTTAGCCGATTGGCGGCTCGGTTCAACTGGTCGTAAGTTGACCCCCGCTCATCCGTCTTGATTGCCAGCCGATCCGGATACGTCCGGACAATCTTCTCGAACCGCTCAGGAATGGATGACTCGACTTCTTCGATCGAAAACTCGACGAAAACGCCTGGCAATGGCAATACTTAACTCCTATCCCTTTGGGTCCGGCGGTAACGTCATAGTGCTGGCCTGATTCTCCCCGCTGCTATTTTGACCCTGATTATTATCTTCTACACAGCATTGTAAC
>CAVYDL010000002.1:0-550407 GCA_963767275.1 uncultured delta proteobacterium
TGATCGCCCAAATCGTCGACGGCCTGCTCTACGTCGTCGTGGCGATCTTAATTTTCGCCGGGCGCATCGAGCCCTGGCATGTTTTTGTCACAGCCTTCGGCATGTCGATCGTGCAGTCGTTCCAGCAGCCGTCGCGCGCCGCGTTGGTCGGCGACGCCGTGCCGACAGAACATATCACCAACGCCATCGGCTTGAATTCGATTATCTTCAACGTTGCGCGCAGCGCCGGCCCCGCCTTTGCGGGCTTTCTCATCGCCCTCGTCGGCACCGGCGGCGCCTATACGGCGCAAGCGATTTGCTACTTTCTCGCCACCATCTGGACCTGGCAACTACGGGTCGGACAAACGCCGCCAAAGATTACCCAGGACAAACATGGCCACGACGGATCCATCGGCCAAAGCATCATTGAGGGGTGGAAATTCAGTTGGCGCAACGAGGCGGTGCGCGCCAGCCTGTTAATCGTTATCTCCGCATCGATCTTCATCATCCCGTTCATGACCCTGTTGCCGGTCTTCGCCCGCGATGTGCTCCATGTCGGCGCCACCGGGCAAGGACTGCTGCTCAGCGCCATGGGCATCGGCGCCCTGTGCAGCTCGGTGTTGATTGCATCCTTCGGCGATCGCGTGCCGCGGATCAATATCATGCTGGCGGGCGTGGCGATGTACGGCATCATCATCGCCGCCTTCGCACTCTCGCCCTGGTTCAAACTATCGGTGCTACTGATGGGGCTGGTCGGGGTCGTTCATGTTACCTCCCACGCCCTGGCGCAAACTGTCATCCAGACCTACTCGCCCAAGGAATTTCGCGGCCGCACCATGGCGCTGTATCACATGACCCATGTGATCCTGCTCGCGGCGGCATCCTCATCGGCGCGCTGGCCTCACGGATCGGTGCCCAGTCGGCGACCGCAATCCTCAGCCTGGCAGGCACTCTCAGTATGGCGGTCATTTACCTCACGCTGCCGCGCGCCCGACTGATCCGTTAGAAACAGTTCCCATCGTTGAAAATTAATTTATCGCCTTGACAGTGCCGCGCCATCGGCTAAAGAATCGGGGCATGAACGAAGGGGTCGGCCAACGGCTTGATCCATTCGGCCATGGAACTCATAGTCGTCCCGAGGGCATGCTCATGAATCTATTGTTACGCCGACTGGCAGTATTGGCATTTTTGGCCGCTCCGCTGGTGTGCACTTATACGGCCGGTGGGGCCGATCCGAAGCTCGTCGAAGCGGCGAGAAAAGAGGGCAAGCTTGTCGCCTACGTCAGCATGCTGACGGAAAACGCCACTGCTCTGCTCGCCGAGTTTAAGAAGAAATATCCGTTCATCGACACTTCGCTCTATCGCGCCAACACGCAGAAGCTTCTTCCGAAGATTCAATTGGAAGCGCGCACGCAACAGCATGAAGCCGACGTCATCAGCGCGACCTTCACGATTTGGAATGAGTTGACCCGCGGCAAGCTGATCATGAAATACGATTCGCCCGAACGCGCCAAGTATCCCGAGACGTTAAAAGATGCCGACGGCTACTGGAACATCCTGCACCTGGGCGTCCGGGCATGGCTTACAATACTAAACTAGTTTCGCCGGACATTGCGCCGAAAAAATATGAAGACCTGCTGCATCCGCGCTGGCGGCCCAAGCAGATCGCCATGGACTACCGCGACAGTTCATGGATGGCGGTGATGTTGGAAATCATGGGCGAAGCGGAAGGTCTGGCGTTCATGAAAAAGCTCGCAGCCAAGGACCTCTACATGCGCGAGAACAAAAATCTCCTGACTCAACTGCTGGCCGCCGGCGAGTTCCCGGTGCTGGCGAACACTTATCTAGAAACCTTCGCAAAAATCCAGAAAGCCGGCGCGCCGATAGAATGGCTACCGGGGCGAAATCCGATTCCCGCGTCGACCCACTTGCTCGGGATCTACGCCCATGCGCGTCATCCCAACGCCGCCAAGCTGTTCGTCGACTTTTTACTTTCGCCGGAGGGCCAGAGCCTGACCGCCAATGTCATCGGCAGTTACCCGGCCAACCCCAACGTCGAGTCGGATCTGCGCAAAAAGACCGCCGGGTACCGCCTCCATCCGGTCAATCCAAAAATGATGGCGCGCTTCGACGAGGTCAACAAACAGTACATGGAAATCTTCTGGAAAAACCCTTAAGTACGCCACGGGCGAAGGCGTTTGTCGCCCGATCTGAATTGATCCGTCGCACTTCCAGAATTGGCCCATCGACTTGCTCAACCCTGCCGGTGATGGTCGAAGAAGACAAAGCCCTTCCAACTCGTAAGGGTTGCGCTAACTAACGCTGCTAAAATTGCTCCAACCGTCGGCGCGTCTTCTTAGCGTCCCAAGAAGACTGCCGGATTTAAGTCACGCGAAACACCGGCTTTAGCGGATTATCGATCGGCCACGATAATACTTCGGCCCGTCCCTGACAGTTAGCGCGAGAAGCGGAAAAATTTTCAAACGCCGAAGGCATGCGGCAATTTTCTTGCCACCCTGCGTCAGGCTTTTTGTTCAGGACCGACAAGCCATAGGTAAAGCGTATGCGGCCGCTCGATACCCTCATGGCCGTTTCTCTCGGCGTCAAGGTTTACCACCGACGTCGGTTTCCAATCGTCGATATCGAAGTCATGGGCGACCACGCGCGAACCCGGACGCAACTTTTGCAGCTTGGGACTGATCGCGTTGTTGAACCATTTGAACATGTAGAGCGTCACCACCGTCGCCTTGGATAAATCGGTCGTGGTGCCGTCTTCGGCGCGAAAATCGACCATGTGGCTGACCCCTTCCTGTTCGGCGTTCTTCTTCGCTTCCGCGATACGCACCGGGTCGAGATCGACGCCGACGCCGCGAGCGCCGTATTTTTTCGCAGCCATGATCAAGATCCGTCCATCGCCGCAACCCATGTCGTACACGATGTCATCCTTGGTCACCGACGCGAGCTCGAGCATCTTCGCCACCACCGGCATGGTGCTGGGCACGTAAGGAATCGACTCCTGAGAATCGACTGGGCTCTGAAGCGTCCCGCAAACTACAATCGCCAATATCGCCGTGCGTAATAATTTCATCCGTTCACCTCGCTGTTGCTAAGCTAGAACCATTTCTCGCTGCCAAATTGACTATGTGCATTCTCACATTTCCCCAAGCTTGGCAAATCGTTCCGCCGCGGCGTCCAAGGTTTCATCTTTCTTGCACACTGCGAAGCGCGCGAAATATTTGCCCAGATGCTTGTCGGAGTCCTGATAAAATGGGCTCGCCGGGATACAGGCGACGCCGATCGCTTCAATCAGCCAGCGGGCAAACTGCCTATCGTCTTGCACATGACGCGGCGCGACGCCGCGCCAGTCGATCATGATGAAGTAGCCGCCTTGGGGCTTGAAGACCGTGAAACCGGCGCTGCGCAGGACTTGCAGCATGCGATCGCGCCGGGACTGATAATTCGCCTGCAAGTTTTCAAAATATCCGAATGGCAAATTGAGCGCTGTCGCCGCCGCGGCTTGAAGCGGCGCGGCCACGGCGTAGGTAATGAACTGATGCGCCTGATTGACCGCCTGTACCAATGCCGCCGGCCCCATGGCCCAACCGATTTTCCAACCGGTGACGCTGAACGTCTTGCCCAGGCTGCTGATCGTCAGGGTGCGCTCAGCCATACCGGGAAGCGTCGCCAGCCGCACGTGGCTGGCATCGTCGTAAACGATATGCTCGTAAACTTCGTCGGTGATGCCGATTATGTCGTGCTTTTGGCACAGCTCGGCGATCAATCCCAACTCGTCGCGCGAGAAAACTTTACCCGTCGGATTATGCGGCGTGTTGACGACGATCGCCTTGGTTCGCGCGTTGAAGGCCCTGGCCAGTTCGTCTGGATCGAAGCTCCAATTCTCGCCGCGCAACGGAACATATTGCGGCGTCACCCCGGCCATGACCAGGTTCGGTACATAGGTGTCATAGACCGGCTCGAAAACAATCACCTCGTCGCCGGCGTCGGTCAAACCGAGAATCGTCGCAAACATCGCCTCCGTCGCGCCTGAGGTCACCAGCACGTCGGTGTCGGGATTTAATTGCTGCTGGTAAAAGCGCTGCGCATGCTGGGCGATCGCCTGGCGCACCGGCGCCATGCCGATACCGGGAGCGTACTGATTGATCGCGCTATTGATCGCCGTCACCGCCGCCGCCAACACTTCCGGCGGCCCGTCGAAATCCGGCGCGCCCTGGCCGAGGTTGACCGCGCCATGTTTAGCCGCCAGAGCGTTAATGTCGGCAAATATCGTCGTGCCGAAACCGGCGACCCTATGGGACATTGGTGACATCTTCTGATTCGCCTCGAGAAAATTCCTTGCCTGCAATAATCATTAACCCGCCGCGATTTCAATGGCAGCCTCATCGCACCCAGGTTAACCCTTTTTGCATAGCCTGAGCATGGCAACCTGGCGATTGACGCTAGAGAATCGTGAACCCAATAAATTGTCTCTGGACATTGCCGCGCCATTTCAATATTTAAGGCAGTAAACAAGGAGATCATCATGGCTCAGAGCAATTTCAATCCAGTCGAAGCGACCGTCGACGAAATCCATGCCGGCTATAAATCCGGCCGATTCACCTGCCGCCAAGTGGTGCAGGCGTACTTGGACCGGATCGACGCCTTCGACAAAAAAGGGCCGAACTTGAACGCCATGATCACCGTCAGCGCTGATGCGTTGAGCGAAGCCGACCGGCTCGATGCAGCCTACAAATCCGCCGGCCCGGTGGGGCCGCTGCACGGCATTCCGGTGATCTTCAAAGACCAGGCCGATGTCAAAGGCATGCCGACGACTTTGGGCTCGCTGTTGTTCAAAAATTACTATCCGGATCGCGATTCTTTCGTAGCGGAAAAATTGAAAAAAGCCGGCGCGGTGATCCTCGGCAAAGCCACCCTTGGCGAACTCGGCGGCGGCGACACCCATGGTTCGCTGTTCGGTTCGACGCGCAACCCGTACGATACCGAACGCACCGTCGGCGGTTCTTCCGGCGGCTCGGCCGCCACGGTGGCAGCAAATTACGCAACCCTCGCCGTCGGCCAGGAGGGCTTGGCGTCAATCCGACGGCCGTCGACCTGGAACTGTATCGCCGGCATGCGCCCTTCCGCCGGACTGGTTAGCCGTAGCGGCGTCTATGGCTGCTGGCCCGAACTGTTTGGCTCCCTGGGACCGATGGCGCGCACGGTCAAAGACTTGGCGATTCTATTGGACGCCATGGCCGGTTATGACGCGGAAGATCCGATCACCGCGCGCGGCGTCGGCAACGCGCCCGATACCTTTACCAAGTTTTTGAATGCCGACGGACTCAAAGGCGCGCGCTTCGGCGTCTTGCGCGAATCGATCGGCTTGAATTCCGAACCGGACTCGGAAGATTACCGAAAGATCCAGGAAGTGTTCGACAAATCTATCGCTGAGCTCAAAACCGGCGGCGCCGAGATCGTCGATCCCATCGTCATCCCAAAGATCAAAGAGTTACTCGCCAAGCGCTCCGGCGCCCCCGGCGATACCGACGCGTCGTTTAAAAACTATTATGGCCGCAGTGCCAACCCGCCGTTTAAAACCCCACAGGACGCGGCCCAGTCCCCCGACTTCGTCAAGGTCGTCAAGCGTTCTCAGGAGCGCTTCAAGCGCAAGCCCGATGCGTCGAAGCACTACGAGAGTCTGCGCGCCCAGGACGAGCTGATGACGAACTTTTTGAAGGTCATGGCCGACCACAAACTCGACGCGATTGTCTATAAGTCGGTGGAGCACCAGCCGACCTTGATCAAAGACGGCATCGCGCCGCCTTTCACCGATCAGAAAGGCGCCCCCCATCTGAATACATTTTTAATCTACGTGCCGACGATCACCGTACCGGCCGGCTTCACACGGGACAATTTACCGGCGGGAGTCTGTTTCATCGGCCGTCCCTACGACGACGGCAACTTGATCAAGTACGCCTACGCCTACGAGCAAGCGACCCATCACCGCCGGCCGCCGGCGAGCACGACGGGGCTGTGAGAATGCTGATTATCACCGCAGCACAGTTGCCGGGACTGCTACGCCGCGCCCGCTGCTTCGAGGGTCCGCTTCTCTAGAAGCCCAACCGTCGCACGCTCGATTTAGCAGGATGGGGACCATACAAGTCGGTCTCCATGAGTTGCGCAACCTTCAGCCCGGCATCGGTGAGGCGCATAGTCGGCCGCGATTCCAGCATCCAGGCGAGATATCCTTCGGGGACATTCTCGGTTGGACCATGGTGGGCGACGCCCTTGGGCACCCAGGTGAGCGTCCCCGGCTCCTTCACGGCGCCCCATGCGCCCGGGCCGGCGAAGTAAAAAATCATCTCATCGTAGTCAACGTTGTAATGGATTGGCGGCCGGCGCCGCTTGCGCGCGCTCAAGGTGTAGAGCAATTCATCGTTGTGCGGCGAGGCGGCGAATTGAGTCGGGTGGCCGACTTCGTTCGGCGGTATGTCCGTTAGACTGATCTTCCAGACGGGATTGTTGCCATTGTTAACCGACACCATTGCCAACGGACTATAGGGCTTGACGTAGCGCGTGATGCCGTCGAATGATTTTACCAGGACAGTCGTTTCACCGGCCAGCGGCGTGGAACTCTCGACCATGGGAACAGTGATCCGAGGCTCGAATTTCGGCGCGCCCTCGAACTTCACGGCGCCGGGAATGGCGACAATGATCGACAGCGTGGCTCCCTCGATGCCGTCAATCTGGTAGGGCACGGCTCTCGGGATAAAAACGAAATCGCCCGGCACCGCTTCGATCCAGCCATAAGCGGTGGCAAAACGCGCTTGGCCAGACTGGATGAAATGCACTTCATCGGCCTCGACGTTTGAAATCACAAACGGCATGGGGCGTCGCCGGCCGGAGACGCTGAGCTGCGCGCCGCTGCGGCTTACGAAGATCGGCATTGGCAGCTCCTGGGGATCGTTGCGATCGGGCAACGCAACGTCATTGATGTTCAGCCGATGCGGCGCATGAGGTCCGCTGACCTGGACAAAATCCGGCACATGATGCGCCCGCATGACGTTGATGCCATCGCCGTAAAATCCTTCTCGCCCCCAATGTTCGGTATACTGCTGGTCTTTCTCCGCCATGGTCCCCTCCAGGATTGGACACGGACGATAATGAATGTTAGCTCGCAAGGTGAAATTTTATCTTTGAATTGTCAAAGAAAAATCGCCCTTGCGAATATATACATGCGCAAGCTTTTTCTTGCCTAGCTCCTCGATCAGACGTAGCAACGGTTTGTGCCCATTCATGTAAGACCTGCGCGGCGGCGCATTTTTCAACCCATCGACGAACTCCGGACCGGCGTAGTAGCGCAACAGCAATTCTTCATCGGACAAGTGGGCACCGCCATATTGCTTGCGCACTTCAGCCAGGCTCGGCTCTGGATGCGTCATCTTGGCGATTTCCCGAGCGCGCGGGCGGTCGAGAATCTTCGCTTTCACGACCGGGTCCATGTAGTCGGCACCCTCTTTGCCCCACTGGCCGAGCGCATATTGAATCACCGGATCGGTCGCTTCGCGGTAACGCTCGCCGACGATGACATTGATCGCCGCTTGGCTGCCGACGAACTGGGCGAAGGGCGTAACCATGATCGGATAGCCCAATTCGGCGCGCACTTGAGCGATTTCGTCGAGCACCGCGGCAAGCTTTTCCTCTTTGCCCATGAGTTTCAATTGGTGGCGGAGGTTGGAAATCATACCGCCAGGCACCTGATGGCCATACCAGGCTTGATCGTACTCCCGCGGCGCGCCCGTGGGAAGATTCTCCGCTGCGGCGATGCGCGAGAAATGCTCGCGCACCGGCGGTAATACTGTGGTATCGACCAACGGCTGGTATCCCAAGGCGCGCAGATTGTCGACGACGTTAAAAATCGACGGCTGGGAAGAACCGTTGGCCAGCGGCGGAATCGCCGTGTGGACGATGCGCACGCCTTCCTTGACCGCTTCGAGCAAATTGAACGGCGCCAAGCCGTTATTGCAATGGGCGTGAAACTCGAGCGGGACCGTGCCGATGTTTTGCTTGATCAACCGCACTAGTGTGCGCGTGCGCTCGGGCGTCAACATGCCGCCGACATCTTTGAAACAAATCCGGTAGGGCTGCAATGCCGCCGCGTCGCGCGCCTTCTGCGCAAAGTATTCATCGGTATGGCGCGGCGAGATTGCGTAGATCAGGTTCATCACCGTATCCATGCCGAGTTTTTTCAGTTCGATCGCTTCCGCGCCGAGCAGCGCGAAATTATTCCAAGCGTTGGAAGTGCGCGTCAGGTCGATGCCGTATTTGGCCACGGTTGAAATCACCAGGCGGCGAATGCATTCGGGGATGAACTCAAAGCCGCTGTGCAAGCCGCCATGATAGCGCAGCCGGGTTTTCTTGATCTCTTTGGTGCCCAGGCGCAGCCAGTCCCAGGGATCTTCCTTATGCTCGCGGACAAATTTCTTGAAGCGCAGGCTCAGGAAGAATTCCATGGAATCGAAGCCGGCTTCGTCCATGTGGCGCAGCGCCGGCAGCATCATTCCGGTCGTCATGCCATAAGCCCACAGGCTGATATCGCCGTCCCGTAAGGTTGTATCGACGATGCGAACTTCTTCCATTTGCCCCCTCGCGAAAATCAAATTTATTCCGGCGCCCGTTGGTCGACAGCGAGAAACGCTTACTGCTGCTCTTAGCGCGACGCGCCGGTTAGGTCTGGCGAAGATCGGTACGCGACAATCATTGGGCCAGAACGAAACTCAATTGAAGTTGCAGTGCGCCGGCGATTCACGAGGCGCATTTTTAACCAAACTTGCGCCACGCCAAGATTTCTTTGAGCGCCCTTTGCGGCCCAACGGTTCGACGCCTGTTCCAGTCACTTCAATTGTAGAGCTTGCGAATATAGCCGATGTCGTCGATCTCCTTCAGGTAATGGAGATCCCACAGCGCCAGCGGATTGAACTCCTTGATCTCGGGATTACGCTTGACGCCCAGGGCGAAGACGTTTTGAATCGCTTCGATGGACGGATAGGGCGCGCTTTCCAATGACTCGGCTTGGTTTTCGTAGAAGCAATTCCATTCCTCGTCGCCATGCATCTTGAGCAACTCCGAGCAGTGTTTTTGCAGGATCTTCAAAGTGTCGGCTTTGTTGGTCTTGTAAAAGTGGATCCCGTCGACCAGCGCCATGATCAGCGCGCGGGCTTCTTCTTCATGCTTTTGCACGTAGGTCGTGGTGGTCGTCAGGGTCACGCCCTCGATCATCGCCATCGACGGCAGCTCGATGATCTTGGCGCCGAATTTTAGCGCGCGCAATTTATCGACGGCGCGGATGAAGCTGGCGTCGTACTTGCCTTCCATGACGTCCCGCGCCCGCTCGGTGCCCTTCTTGCCGCTCTCGACCAGTTCGACATCGCGCCCCTCTTCCAGACCATGCCGGCGCAGGTAGAGCCAGACGTTAAGCCCGGTGTGGCCGTCGAAGTCATCCATCACGACTTTCTTGCCTTTGAGATCCTGCAGGCCGTTGACGCCTTTGCCGCAGACCAGAAAATTTTCGCGCCAGGAGTTGTTGCTCTGGGCGATATGCACGTAGGGATCGCCGTTGAGCGCCTTGCGCGCGTATAAGTTATGGTGATTGCCCGAAACCACGTCGAGATCGCCGGCCTTCAAGCCTTCGGCGGCGCGCTGGCGCTGCCCCTCAAGCGACCCCATCTCCATGTCGAGACCATGCTTGGTCAAAAACCCGCACTCCTCCATCACTTTCCACAACGGCACATGACTCGGCGCGCGATAATAAACTTTGATCTTCTTTGCCATAGGGTTTTCTGCCTTTCTTCTTTCACTGAACTCATTTAAGCCAAACGAGTTTTTCTTAACCCCTGGAACCTTTGGAACGACCGGAACAATTGGCACGGGCCGCCTAGCGCGCCTTTTAGCAGCTTTCAAACTTTATCGCGATTTTCATGCCGACCGCCGACGCACCACTTCCGTATCGTCGAAATATTTCACACCCTTCTTAAGTATGTTGCCGGGGCCAACTTACCAATGCTAAACAAGAATTTCTAGTTTATATTTGGATTGCGGAACTAGTTCAGCCAGTCCAGCAGCGCGCTTTCAAGATAGAGTATGACCGTTATCACCACCATCATTTCCAAAATCACCGGCGTAATCTCCTTGATCCGCTGCACCGGCGTATAGCGGTCATCGAATATCTAAGCCGGCAAGGAACAATTTTTATAAACAAGTAGTTATTGGCGAAAGGCGTTTTGTCACGGCCCAAAGAACCACGTGGGCGCAACGTTGGAAGGCGATAGCCCAGGCCTCCCAGACGCCAAAGAAAAACCTGGCCGATGTTGCCGTGATTGCGACACCGAATAGTTACAGCCAATACCCGCAGTAATATGAACTCATCCTCGTCGGCAATATCGCGAGCGAGCTCGCGACCGCTCGCGATGGAGCGAAAGCAGTCACATAACGCGATTAAGTACTGTACTCCCAGCCCAAAAACTGCACTACCGACTAAAAGGTCCCTTGGGCGCTGACCAATCTAACGAAGCGGTCGCGGCGATTCTGTTGCCAGCAACTTTCCGCCTCATCCCGGCATACTGGAATTTCTTCACCGTAACTGATCGTCGATAACCGGTTCTCGGCCACACCTAAAGACACCAGGTAGTCCTTGGCCGCTTGAGCGCGCTTCGCACCCAAAGCCAAGTTATATTCACTCGCACCTCGTTCATCACAGTGCCCTTCGAGCTCTACTCGCGCCAACGGATTCCTTTTCAACCATTCAGCGGTTGCCTGCAACGTTTTGCGGTCGGCGTTGTCGAGATTGTATTGGTCGAAATCGAAATAAACGTCTTTCATGGCACTCGCGCGCGCCGTGTTCGTTGTCTCACCGCGCCGCAAAGCATCGAGACTCGATTGATCTTGTTCCCGCCGCAAGGCATCGGCACTCGATAGGTCCTGTTCCCGCCGCAGCTTCCCGCTCGTCAGCCCTTGAGGCTTTTCATCTCCTGTGCGCGATTTTGTCGCAAAGGGTTGAGCCGGCCGAACCGACCCATTGCTTTTGCCTGGATCGGAACTGGCGCAAGCGGACAACGCCAGGGCTGACAGCAATACTGACCCGTAAATAATCCTGGTGGAATGTTTTACCATTTTTGTTCCTCCTTTTTTTAGTTCAATTACTCTGATGCGAGCGTGTTGTTGCCGTCGTCGGCTTATTAGGTAGAGTTACGTCGCCAGTAGACATAGCGGTAACCGAGTTCGCCCAAGCCACTTGCGGATAACATCTTCTATCCATAACTGAGCTCCGTACTAGAGATATTCACAAAGTTTATCGTAACATCTCTGACACCAGGTATCAGGACGACAGTACGCCTCACCTCTTCCTCCGTCACCGTCGGCGATACGATTCCCGATAATCTCACCGCGCCATCCTTCACCTCGACGTGAATGTTAGCTACCCGTAGGCGCGGGTAAGTTAAGAGATGAGCTTGAATCTTGGCCTTTAGTGCCAGATCGGCAAGGCGTTGCCGAGACTCGGCGGTCGGCTGAAAGTCGATCAGTTTCGCCACTCGGGCAATCGAATGTTGCGCTGAGGCAGCACTCATTTGCGCCATGTTCAAGATCAGCGCGTATTGTCCCGGGTCGCGCCAATCCGTGCCGAACAGGGCCATCAGCCGTCGCGTGCGTGCTTTTTCCACCTGCTGAATGTAATAGTGCGCCGATTTCAGTTTCAGTCTCTGGCGCAGCTGTACCTGGGCGATGCGATAATCCATCGGCGCCGTCAGCAAGACTCGCAGCACATGCCGAACGCCCGGCAGCAGACCATGGCCAACATGGCCGTGATAAACGAGATTTTCTGCCAGCGCGGCCTCGGTCATCGCCGCTTGGAGCGCGATCCGATACGGCTCGAGATTTTCTTGCCAACGCGCCCACCAATGCGGTTCTTTCTCTAAGATGTCGCTGAGTTTCGCTTCGGGCACCTCGCAACGTTTGCTCGCCGCTAGTAATATTTCACGGCCGGCGAACCCGCACTCTAACGCACTCGCGACTCCGCGCGCGAGCTCTTCATCTTCGCCAAACGTGCTACCGAAAATGGTAATGATCGGCATAGGGATGAGCCTCCGTCGCTGTAACTTTTCCGCCAACACCAATGAACACGACGCACCGTTTATTTTGTTAATAGTGATTTCATCTTGGCGACAATCGGCTTTCGTGCCGGCGACCATCGTTATGGTTTTCCCGGCATAATCGGGCGTCTGCGCAAGTGCCATCGACGACCACTAAGTTAGAGCCAAAGGAAGGAGCATGCCGCCGATGAACCGGTGAACCATGAATACCTCCTGAAGATTCTCACTTTTGTTTCTGTTCTATTTTGTCGCCAATAATTTTTTTACCCGCGCGACGACGCCAGGCGGATGGCTAAGCATCGTCACCGCAAGCTTTTGCAACTCTTCGCCAGGGACAAACTCGACCTCCAATTTTCCCTTCTTGGCTTCGTCGAGCATTGTTGGGTCCGCCATCGCTTTGGCATAGGCATCGCGCATAGTTTTGACGACTTGCGGCGGCGTTTCGGGTGGCATCACCCAAGGACGGCCGAAATCGCCGCCGCGCAGAATGACGTCGGCGACGCGCCGGCTCTCCTCCGGCGTATTTTCCTTGTCGAAAATTTCGTAAATCGTCGGCGTGTCGGGAATGCGCGGGTCGCGCTTCAGGCCGCCGTAAAGTAGCACGTTGACGAAATTTCTCTTGCGCCAGGAAATGAACGGTTCACGGCCGAAAAACGGCGCCGCGGTGAGCCCGCGGCATTGCACTTCGTCCTTCTCAACGGCCAAATCGATTTCGCTGCCCCCTGGATAACCCATGACTGTTTCGATCTTGGCGTCTAGAGTTTCTTCAAGCAGACGGGCTAAGATAAAATCGGTGCCCGCGGTTCCCGTCGAGCCGCACTTGGGTGGCGTGCTCGCCTTACGGATATCTTCAATAGATTTATAGGGCGCATCGCTGCGCATATACAGGAGCACATCGCTCTTCTCCGGCGAGCCGATCCAGTGAAATTTTCTTACGTCGTACTGAACTTCCTTACGACCAACCAATTGGTCCAGATACAGTCCGTACGAGAGCATGGCGATCGTCAATCCATCGGGCTTCGCAACACCGTATACGTGATTGGCCGCGATCAGCCCGCCGGCCCCCGGCATGTTCTGCACGACCATTTCCGGTTTGCCGGGGAGGTAGTTTGGCACATAACGCGCGAGCAGACGGGACCAGCGGTCATAAAAACCGCCCGAGGTAAAACCAACGACGACTTTGATCGTCTTGCCCTCGTAAAAGGCATCCGCTGCGATGAGGACTTGGGGAACGCCAACAACTAAAACAAATCCGAACAATACAAGGCTTAATCCCCGTTTCATAAAATGCTCCTTTTCTTTCGGCCAATCAATTGATGTGCTCCTCTACTTTGCTTGGCTTACGTGATCGCACCGAGTTCTCAAAATCGACTTTGAGTCCGAGCGTGCGGATCGGCAAGGGAATAACATTTCTTCCTCCCGATACTTTTTCTGTAACACTTTGTTAAATTCATGTTTGATAAGATAATTATCGACGAATCGTTGGGCACGTAGGATGACCGAGAAGTCAATGCTCGATTGATTGAAGGTGTGGTAGCGGATAAACGTCTCGAAGCCCGAGACGGTGCTCATGATTTCTTTCGCGACTTCGTTGGCCACCCGTTCAACTTTCTTCAGGTCGCTGTCGTAATGCACGCCGACTTGCACAAGGACCGCCACTTCTGGATCGGGCAGGTCGTAATTGATGATCGTGCTTTGAACCAGTTTGCTGTTGGGTACCACTGCGGTTTTATTCGGCAGCATGCGAATTCGCGTGCCGCGCCAACCGATGCGTTCGACGTAGCCCCAACGTGTAACCTCGTCATCCGATTGGGCTATGCGGCAGGTGCGCAATGCTTACCGGCAACCATTCGAACAGCGCGCCTTGGGGGAACGGTAGCTGCAAGGCGTAATCGAACAAGCCGAAGAAGAACAGCCAGCAGCCGGCCGTGATCGCCAATGTCACCGGCCAACGTTCACCGGCGCCGAATTTCAAGTAAAGAAATGTCGCGATCGCCGACGCCGGGATGAATCCGAGAATCCAGATGGCGAGGAAAAAGCCGACGATCCAACAACCGATGGCGAAAGTGCGCTGCCGCTCGACGATCGGCTCGAATTCGGGTTCGTCAGGTATCGCGAACTGGCCGCCGATTTTGATTTCTTTGGTGGATGTCAGCACTTCCTTGGCAAAGATGTAGAGTGCCAGCGCCAGGCACGGCACGCCGACCACACGGGGAAATATTCCGGCGCGCGGCTCGAAGGCGCCGAAGCCGTAGATCGCCTCGTAGACTACATAGCTCATGACCCCCACGATCAGCAGGGCAAAGACAGAGCCGGTTATGCGAGTCAAGAACGGCACACGAACGATCCGCGTCACGGCGCCTCCTTGCGCCGCCTCGGAGGTATCGCCGCTTGCTGTGGGTTTTTTGAACCACGTTTGCAAGTAGGGATACAGTGTACCGAAAAGAATGATCGCACCGATAACTAGAACTCCCGGGTGAAAGAGCCAACTATAGCTGTAGATACGACTGGCGATAAAGAGATTGTTCTCAGCGATCCCGCCCAGAACCAATCCGAGCAATAGCGGCGGGCGCTGCCAGTCGAACTTGACCATAAACCAGCCGATCCCGCCGAAAAGCACTACCAGCATCATATCGCCGAAGCTATTTTTAACTGCGAAGCCGCCCAGGTAGATCAGCAGTAACAAGAGCGGGATCAGGTACGTGCCTTTGACAAAGGTGATCTTGGCGAGCTGGTTGAGGAATATAAAACAGATCGCCACCGTGATGATGTTGGTGATGACGATGATCCAGACGAAGGACATGGTGAGGGTCAAATGCTTGGCGGGATTCAAAAGATCCGGTCCGGGCACGATGCCCTGAATGATGAAGGCGCCGAGCAGGATCGCCATCGACACGCTGCCGGGAACGCCGAAGGCCAGCGTGGGAATCAGCGAGCCGCCCTCTTTGGAATTGTTCGCCGCGCCGGGACCGAGAACTCCTTCGACGGCGCCCTTGCCAAAGCGCTCCTTTCCCGGCGAGCTCTGCACCGCGTGGGCGTAGGCCAACCACTGCGCCGGCCCGCCGCCCATGCCGGGAATCAAACCGATATAGGCGCCGATGGCGCTGCAGCGCAGCACGAGCTTCCAGTGACGAAAAGTATCTTTGACTCCTTCCATCACCCCGCCTAATTTGGTCGGCGCCCTATCGCCGGCGATGCTCGTGCCTTTGACGGCAAGATCTATAATCTCGGGAATCGCAAAGAGTCCGACGGTCACGGCAATCAGCGAGATGCCGTCCCAAAGAAACAGCGCGTTGTCTTCGCCCAAAACCCCTTCGAGTGTAAATCGCGGCACGCTTTCGATCGGGTCGAGGCCGACCATCGCGAGCACCAGGCCCAAACCGCCTGCCACCAGGCCTTTCGGAACGTTCGCGCCGCTGAGAGAAGCGACAAAGGTGATGCCGAGAAGCGCAAGCATGAAAAACTCCGCCGAGCCTATCGAGAGCACCAGCGGGGCAACGATTGGAATCGCTAACGCCAGCATGAAGGCGCCGAACACCGCGCCGACCAGAGAGCTCATGAGCGCGGCGCCGAGCGCACGTCCGGCCTCGCCCTGCTTTGCCATCGGATGACCGTCGACAATGGTCGCGGCGGTGATCCCTTCGCCGGGTACGCCGAACAGCACGGATGTAATATCCCCGGTCGTGGCGGTGACGGCGTTGGAGCCCAGGAGGAAGGCAAACGCCGTAATGGGGTCCATGTTGTAAATAAACGGCAACATGAGCGCCAGTGTGGTCGCCCCGCCAAGACCGGGGAGAATGCCGACGGCGAAGCCGATCGCCATTCCCAGCATCATATAGAGGAACGTCTCCGTTCCTTGTGCCGATAGGGGCAGAATTTTGATCAGCCCATCGTTGAACGCGTTCAGATACTCCATTGGACCCTCCTACGAGGTCGGCCGCTGCATATAGGCGTCATACCCGCCGCCGGCGGCAAAACCGACTACGAAGCGAATACTCTTGCCCTCATAGAACTCGCAGGCGCGGCTGGTCGCAGGGTGGCTTATGGCAAGCTCGGCCACAAAGAGCATGGCGAAGATGGCGAAGCGCTTTTTCATGGCGACTCCTTTCGCCCGCGTCAGTTCGTCTGCTTCCTCACAAGAAACTGCAGTCCTTCTTTAGCCTTCGGCGAAATGCTCAGGATATCTTTGACCAGCCCGTCGATTTCGTCCGCCGACACATACTCCATCACCAGCTTCGACTTTTTCGCCTCGGCCTTGAACTCCGGATCTTCGAGGGTCGCTTTGAACGCTTTGCGCAAGATTTCGACTCGGTCCTTCGGAATCCCCGGCGGCGCTACATAGGGACGCTGGAATTCGTATTGATTGATCCAAGCGTTGAAGAGCTGAACTCCGTCGCTGCCGCCCTTTGCCTTGATGTAGTCTCTAATGATCGGAACGTTGGCAACCTCGGGATCCTCCCACTTCTTGTGATTGAGAATGGGAATGAGCTTTTGATCTCCGGCGGCATCCAACATCGCTCGTGCCGTAACCCGCGCCGATTCCCATCCCCAGCAGCCGCCGTCGAGCTCCTTCGATCGCATCGCTACGGTGATCAGCGAGGTGCCCTTATAGCCATTGATCACGTTGAACTTGGTACCGACCGTCTGATTCAAGATCATCGGCAAGTCGTTGTAGGTCGAGCCCGCTCGCGTGGAGCCCATCTTCAGTTCCTTGCCGGAGCTGACGACTTCATCCATGGACTTCAGGCCGGTATGGGCCATGATGCTGCAGCTTGGCGATCCCTTGATCGGCGCACCGATCCAGTTGAGTTTACTCGCATCGAGCCGGACGGCCCGGTCGCCTAGGGCCTGATACAGAACATAAGCGCTGTTCCATACGCCGATGAAGGTGCCGTCGCGGTCGGCCTTGTTGTAAGTGTAATTCGCCGCGATCAGGCCCCCGGCGCCCTCCATGTTATCGACGACAAAGCTCGGATTGCCCGGAATATGTTTGCCCATGTGACGCGCGATGATGCGCGCATAGGTGTCGTAGCCGCCGCCGGCGGCCAAGCCCACGGTGACGCGAATCGTTTTACCGGCGTAAAAATCCCCAGCCGCCGACTGATGGGCGCCCGCCGCCGCCACAAATCCGATCATCGCCAGCTGCAGCAACAGTTTTCCATGATTCATAACCAGTCCTCCCTCCGTTAAAAACTGCGATCGCTCTTTTATGCTCTCTAGCTAGTTGCTTTACGCAAGGTTTCAAGCCGCTCCTTCGTTCATCGCTTTCGCCCTGTGTTCTCGGTCGATTCTGTTTCTCCCAGGTTCTTCATTTTTGCCCGACGACCTGCGGTTTATATCCAGGCAGAAGAACCGCTAGTTTCTTTTTCACGCTCGGCGAGATCGACAAAATCTCTTTCACCGAACCTTCAACGTCCTCGCCCGTAACATTTTCAATGACCAGTTTGCTCTTTTGCGCATCGGCGAGAAATTGAGAATCCGTGAGCGTTTTTTGCAGCGCGGCGCGCAGCGTCAGCAATCGGTCCTTGGGAGTTTTCGGCGGAACCATCAGCGGGCGCTGAAATTCATATTGATTGACCCACGCCTTGAAGGCAGCTAGATTTTCTTCCCCTTTGATCACCTTGGTATATTGGGGCAGATTGTGGACCTCCGGGTCTTCTACGCGGCCGTGGATCACGAACGGAATTAATTTGTCATCGCCATGGGCGTCCAAGAGCGCCCGCGCAGTGACCCGCATGGATTCCCAGCCGGAGCAGAGCGCGTTAATCTCTCTGCTCTGCAAGGCCACACGGATCGGCCCCGTGCCTTTATACCCGGAGATAACTTTGAGATTGGTTCCCATGAGCGCATTCATGAGCTTGGGCAAATCATCCGAAGAAGCGCCGGCCCGTGTGCCGCCAAACCGGAGCTTGTCGCCTGAATTCATGACGTCGTCGAGGGTTCTGAGACCGGTAAACCCCATCACCATGCATGTCGGCCATCCCTTACCCGGCGCTCCGACCCAGCCGAACTTCCGGGCGTCAAAGCGAATACCGCGCGCATCCAGAGCCTGCTGCGTGACCATGCCGCTGTTAAAATTTCCCACAATCAAGCCGTCCGGTTCAGCTTTGTTGAACATGTAATTTGCCGCCAAGAGGCTTCCCGCTCCTTCCATGTTCTCCACAACGATCGACGGATTCCCCGGTATGTGCCGGCCGATATATCGCGCCACGGCGCGGGTGTACGTGTCGTAGCCACCGCCGGGCGCATAGCCGACTATGAAACGCAATGTTTTCCCTTTATAAAAATCCTCCGCCGATGCCGGGTGTAGAAACCCACATAACAATGCGAGATTGATGACTAGAGTGATAGAAATTTGGGGGGTTATCATTTCCGTCTCCTTGGCTTCGGTTATGCCCTATAGCCAGCATCGGAATATCTCGGCTTTGCTATTTTGTGCCGTAGCCGCTCACGCTCACTATCAGTCGCCCCGTAGAAAATAGCTGTTTTTACCTCCTTCGCGCAGATGGATGTCTCTGACGATTACGATCCGACGGGCGAAACGCGCCAAAATCGTGTAGCTGCCGGGCGGCAGCCGAATAAAAAGTGATGGCGCACGCACGGCAATTTCCTCGACCCGGCTCCCGTCATTGGGTGCGATCAGCAACCAAACTTGCGAAGCGACAACTCCCGATGTTCGGACAAAGAATAATCTGAGGTTATACGGTGCAGAGGCGCGCTCCATGACTTGCTTTTCATCGAAGCTAATGCCCCCGGAGAGATAGGGATGGCCCGCCGGCGTATGCGCTTTGAACAAGCTCGCCTCCGGATACTGCGGCTTGCGGCCGCTGCTTGGGCTGGGGCTAGAGGATGCGAGAAGTACAACAAGGGCCAGCGCCCCTCGTTGCCAAACTCCTCGACCGAGCTTTTTCTGACTCATATCCCTTCCCTTAAGCCGGTCAAACAATGCCGCCACCACTATTTTTAGTGCGGCGCCTGTTTTTCGCTCAGGAAATGTGGCTCACGTAAACGCTTCTGCAGCTCGCGCCGGGTCATGACTTCGCTCCCTGCGATGTGATGATCGAAAATCTGGCGCAGAAACCGTTTGGAGGTTTTGGCGCCCTGTTGCAACACCACAATAATTTTGGCGGCGGGGCACAAATCCCTTAGGTTAAAAATGGTTTCGGCGAGGTTTAGAAGCGAATGCTGTGACAGCATCAACGCGCCGTCGAGCACTTGGCGGCGGGCGATAGCCAATGCGGTCGCTCGATTTTGGGCACACAAGACCTCAAATCTGGCCGCCTGAAAACGTCGCTCTAAAACATGATTGCGATCCAGTCCGATCAGCATGATCTTTCCGCGGCAAATGGGCGTGGTTATATGTCTAGAGTTGTTTGCAAGCGGCGCTCCCCCGTCCGTGGGTTTCATTGAATAAATACCTCCGTGTCAGCACGGAGCTACGCGTGCTAGACCGTGATTCTTGTGTCACGAAGTTTGCGTCGATATCTCAGTGGTTCGCGGATTCGCCTTTGCGGCCCCACGGCTCTGGTTTTGGCGTTGCACCAGCGCAGCAATCCTTTACGTAAATAACTCGGATCGAGCTGCAACGCCTCACAAACATGGTCGAAGGAATAGAGAGCTTGACCGTTGCCGCTAAAAATCCATGCCTCGGCCTCTTGAAAGATCTTGCTGCATCGCCGGGTCTTGGCACCAGCGCATTTCTGCAAACACTCAATGGCATTGGTCAAAACTGCGAACATCAGTCTCATCTCCGGTAGCAAGTGGTCTCGCCGCTGAAATGTCTTCGTATATTCAAACGACGCCAGGACATCAGTTTCCGGATAAGTAATTCTAAATGGCTGGGTTGTGCGGCGTGCTGTTGATTCCATATGACTACTACTCCTTTGTCGATGCGATACAGCAAGAACCAATCCACTGATTAGACTGTTGAAAGTATTCGCTATTCCGTCTGAAGACGGCTCAATAGCGTGATGGCACTCACTTGCCGTGCGGGTTCTTCACACTAAGCAGTAGAAATTGCAGCTCATGTAAATAAGATGCACGCGAAGCGCCACCTATTAACGCCAGCCAAAAGAAATGCCTATAGATTTAGAAACTTAGATAAGCTCGTTGCGGAGGGGTGCGCAGAAAATGCACAGTCAGGACAGATGATGTCTGTCCATTTTATTGTAAAGCGCGCGCCGGCTGATTCCGAGTATCACTGCAGCTTGTTTTTTATTCCCGTTTACCGACGCGAGAGTTAGCTGAATGAGTTCTTTCTCCACCGCGCCCAGGGTTAGCCCGACTGATACGGAGCACCGGGGTTCGCTGTTGCGGCTGCCCTGCTGCGATAGGTTCTTAATCCTTTGCGGCACTAGATCCGGAGTAAGATCTTTGCTGTCAGCCATCAGAACGGCGGTCTGTATGACGTTTTTCAATTCTCGCACGTTGCCCGGCCAGGGATAGTGGCGTAATACCCGATAAGTTTCTGGCAACACGCGGTCGATTTCTTTCGCATAAAGCTTGGTAAATGCCGTGACGAAGTGATCGGTGAGCGCAGTCACAGCACCGGGACGATCACGCAGAGCGGGGACGGCGATATGAAAGACGTTTAAGCGATAAAAAAGATCCTCGCGAAAACGTTTCTCGGCGACACTCTTGTCGAGATCTTCATTGGCGGCGGCAATGATCCGGACATCGGCAGCAATAGTCTTGACGCCGCCGACTCGGCGAAACGATTTCTCCTCCAGGACGCGCAGGAAACTGATTTGCGTCTTGGCATCCATGGTGGCGATCTCATCGAGAAATACCGTTCCGCCATTGGCTTGCTCGAAGATCCCGGGACGGGAGTCCTGCGCCCCAGTATAAGCGCCGCGTTCATGACCGAAAATTTCACTGGCAATGAGTTCCGGAGCCATGGCTCCCGTGTTAATCGCGACGAACGGCTGGTCCTTTCGCCGGCTCCGCTTGTGAATGCCAGCGGCAAGAAGATCTTTGCCGGTTCCAGTCTCACCGGTGATAAGTATAGGAACGTCGACGTTCGCCGCTTCCATGGCGCGTCGCACCACCGCCCGCATGGGTAAACTAATGGTGATCATGCCCTCGAACTCGATCGGAACATCCAACAGCGTTTCGGCTGGCAGATGTCCGTATCCGCGGGTAGGACAAGGAAGAAACCGCTCGATTAGACGCACCCAGTCCTGTTCGTTGTCTGGCTCTTTCTCGAAGTGTAGGTTACTACACGGAGGCCAACTACAAGGCGGTTCTTTGCCGCTTGTTAAAACCACCACCTTGGTTCTCGCGGTTTTCGGAACAAGCGACGTAAGCGAGTTGCGCAGATCACCCGGTTCGCTTAAAGAGTGGAGCGACGCACGCCATAGAACTAAATCGAATTTACTACCCTTGAGCTTCTCCCGAGCGGCATTCAAACATGGCACCGATGTCACGTTCGTCGCACCTGCGATTAATTGAAGTGAGCGGGGAACCCACAACTCAGGCGCGATCACGAGTATACAGGCCATTCTTTTCTCGAACGGGTTATGCCAAGTTACACAATAATAATCATACGACTAAAGACCTATTTCAACCCGCACAACGACGACTCATTTGATCGCAAAAGCCTATGCAACAGCACCTCGGTGGTAGCTGATATACTTAAATTTTTTATTTTGCAAGCAGTTTTACCCTAATCTTTGTATCGGCACCCATTCATTTGAAAGCTGCGGAGACTAGCCAATTATACGACTATAGTTCTAGGTTTAGCTAAGTTGAAATTTTGCGATAATCGCCGAGAGAAGATGCATGCTTCACATCGGTCGATTACCCTGTGTCGCTATGTTAAGGGATGCTGGTTTTTTTTGAGGAATCCCCTCGTAAGTTCACTATTTGTTGGATCAGCTCAGCGAGGATTTTTCGATATGCGCGCCGGTCTCTGTCGCGGTAAAAAACCCGATGGGACGGCATTTCAAAGTGAAGACTACTCTTGGCTAGACTCAGTACCCCGTGATCTTTCGCCGCCCAGGCGCCAATAGCGACCTTGTCGACCGGTTCGATCACGAGATTTACCTTCGCGGCACCAGGAAACTTGGTGAGGACTTGGTCACGGATCTGCGTATAAGCCGCCTTGATCGCCTGGGCCTCCGACCAGGTGATCCCGACTGTTGCCACATCGATATCATCAACGTCGCCGTTCTGATGCATATCGATATACAAATCCAGCGATCCACGAGCCGCTTTAAAGACCGCAGCCGAATAGCGCCGGTAAACTTCTTCCGCGCGTGCGGTAGTGCGCTCGATGGTAGCCGTCGGATAGCGGCGCTCGCTCGGCCGGTTGACATTGATACGCCACCCGCCGCACTCGGCGGGGGTAAAGCCTCGTGCGATCACCGCCGGCAGCGAAGTCCGATAACTGAGCTCTTCGACCAACTCGCCGGTGTACCAATCGAAACTGCCGTGAGGCGCCCCGATGACGATCCCGCGCTGATCGTTACGCGCTGCGATCGAGTCGATACGGCCTAGCGGCATCTGCGTGATATCGATTTCTTGGCGCGGGGGCCGGTCGCCGGTCGAAATTGATCTAGCCTCACCTACCCAGGCGGCTAAAATATTCTGGTACACCGCCCGGACTGGTTCATCCGTGAGCACGCTTGGCAGCTGTAGGATCAAACCTCTTCCTGCCAGCATCAAGACACCATGGTTCTTTACGCTATCGCTGTTCCAGGAAATATCGTCCAACGGATTGAGCGCTATTTCCACGCGGGGCAGATCTTGCGTAGCGATCATTCGGTCGCGAATCTGCGCGTAGGTCGATTTCAAAACCTTGAGCTGTTCAAACGAAAGGCCCGCCGAAGCGACTTCGATGCGCTGAGCAGGGTTGGAACTATTAGCGGCGCGCAAACCGAGGTAAAACTCAATCGGGCCATCGACGGTGGCACTCAACAGCGCGCGAAATTCCGCATAAACACTGCCTCGACCCACACCATCCGCCGCTGACCAAGAGATTGGACTCCTTTGAACGAGAGGCTGTGAAACTGGAATCCCTTTATTCTCGAAGTCGTAAGCAGCCACTAGACCCGCGTCCATATGATTACGAATCGCTTCGGCGTATTCGAGCGCCGCTGGTTCGGTGGTGGCCCGCGGCACGCCAATCACAGCGCGTTTAACGTGAGGAGGGGAATTACGAAATTCGAAATGGCCCAGATCGCCGATCGCTTGTCTCTGGAGCGGCTGCACGAGGCTGCAGCCGCTCCAGAGTATTAGAGTCGCCGCGACAACCAATCCCCGGGAGGCACCAGGGATCGGCCAGTAGTACGTCACGGGATCCCTAGAACGTGTAGCGCCAGTTCAGAAAGACATCGACCCAGTCCCCGCCAATACCATTGCGGCAACCACCTGCGGCAATTTTACTACTGGAACAGACGCCGATATTGTGGGCTTCTTGATTCCTCGCGTTGCGCAGGTTCGAGGCATCATACCATAAGACGCTGCCACCAATGGACATGCGCGGCGCGATGTAGTACCACAGATCCCACTCGCGGAGCAGAATTCGACTGCGGTGAAAATCGCCGCTGTTTAACGTCGCCGGACAGACGAAGCCCGAGCTGCCATTACAACCCACCGACACATCGGTTCGCTCGAAGTGGGTGCCGATCAGGATCGATCCGGTCGTCGTCGACGATCCAGTCAACCAACCTTTCGGGCTCCACAAATAAAGATCATGACCGATCAGGAAAACGCTGCCCTTTTTGTTGCCTTGACCATTGTTGGCGCCACCAATCCCCGTACCCCGGTCTTCATGATTCTGCCACACGCGCATCATGCGCAATGTGTAGGGACCGATGTTCCACAGAATACCCGGACCATGCTGGACGCTCAAACCGTCGCCTACTGAGTTGCTGCCGGTATCGAAAAGGGTCTGCCTGCCAGCGCGGCTGTTGTCTCGGACGCGCAATCGGTTACAACCGTTCGCCACCGCTCGGTTATCCGCGTTACAGAACCACGCGCCGTATTCGAACAGAAATCCTCGGACCCACTTGTTCTTGAGTTCCGACATGGGCTCGACGCTCAAGTAGGTATGAAAGTCTTTTCTATCGGTGTTGATCTGCGCGCCGTCGCCGCCTTCGCCGTAGGCGTTCATGCCGACTTGCAGACGGCTAATGCGCCCAGGAATACCGATACTTCTGAGCGAGCGGTCGTCCCAGGTGAGGCTCAGACCGGAACTCGCACTACCGGTGTTGAACCCTTGGTTCGCGGTAAACAGGTCGTATTCGGCCTGGCTACCCGTCGCACCCGACCCCTGACGCGAGCGGCTGACGGGACCCGAGTTGGTCGTGTCCATGCCAAATCCCACCCTCGGCAACCAAGGGTTTAGCTTTTCGGCATCGAAGTAGATCTCGCCGCGCTGCAATGCCGTATTGTTGTCAAACCCGTCGAGGTCCAGCCGCCAGTCGATCTGCCACAAACAGTTATTGACGCATAGGTAAAACTCCGGCCGGAAGCGCCGCCCCTCCAACTCGCCTTGGCTGCGCCCCACTTGATCGCGCCCGCTTAAGAAGTCATAGCGCATATGCGCTTCGAACGAATGGCGGAACGACCACGACTTGTCCGCCGCTTCAATCATCATGCCGTTGCCCGGACGGTATGACAATGACGGCATCGCTGCTGCCGCCGCGGTCGCCTCTTTCTTTAACTCGATCTGCTGCTCTTTTAGCTGTGAAAGCTCCTGCTGAAGAGCATCGATGCGACTGTCAATCTCGGTCTCGCCAAACGATCCATGCGGTAAGGCAAACCCCACACCGATCATCCCCGCAAGCATATACATCGTTGCCAATCTTCTCATCATCCATACCTCCTAAAAATTGTTTCGCTGCTAATAAGCACACTGTCGATGTTGTCGTCATTACCAAGTGAACACACACTCGCCGCGGCCGCTTTGAGCAACACCAATGCGCCGCGGCATGATCGAGACCTTGCCGTATGCTCTACCTGTGAAAATTATGGTTCAAAAACATCGCGAGGCTATGGAGCAACCGCCGTGCCTAACGAGCGATGTAAGGAGAAAGCTAGCTCAAGTAACAACTTAATGAACACTAATCATCGCTGAACATGCGATTAGAAGTATTCAGGTGTGAAGTAACTTTACAGACACAGAATTTGTGCGCACATAGTTTACCTATGGCCGCGTGCGCCGCTCAGCGACTGTGAAATAAGCATACAACTGCCGGCACCGTCCAAGGCAATTGGCGATTGTCTTATGGCTTAAAGATGATCTTAGAAGTTTGATCGGCAGGTATTTAAGAACAACCCCAAATGCAAATTATCGGGTTGTTTTGAGTGCTGCGCGTTTTGCGCAGGTCCTGTGAGCCGATGTTCAGTTTTTGTCGGTGGGATCACGCTCAAGTGGTAGAATCGAAATGGATATTGGCGGCAAATTTTCACGGAGAACTCGGCCCCATAGATACGTTAGCGTAAACCGTCACCTTTGGAGGGTTTCACTCTTGTGTCCTTCTTCTGATTCTTATGAAGAATGGCAACAAAGATGAGAAGAAAAGAGATAAACCTCACAAAATAGAAAAATGGCCGCTCTTCGTTTAGATTGCTCGTCAATGCGAGTGCCGCCCGATTAACCCCTTCAATGATAAACGAAACGGCAAAAAAAAGAAAAAACCTATCTCGCGTATCTCGCCAAAAGCGTAGAAAAAACAGCCCCGCAACTAATGAGGCCATCGAGATTGCTCCTAGCAGCATCAAGTCCATAAATAACTTAATCAGCGTCCCAGATTAACCCGTACAATAAAACCAACATCGCGAGGAGCGCGCTGAGTAACCGCCAAGTAAAGAGATTCACCTCCGGGAACAACAACTTGTCAGCAACCAACAATGCGTTATTAAGCGTTAACCCCAAGAAGCAGAGCCCTCCCCATAACAATAGTTTGTAGCGAGTACGGAAATAGCCTCGCAGTAGCAACAATGAACAGAAAAGCGCGGTCACCGTGCAAAGGGCATAGAAGGCCTCCGCCATAGTTACTTGTCCTTTCTAAGCCTGAACGCGTCAGCGAACTCCTGGGCTCTCACCCTTGGCTTCGAATGGATCAAGGTACTTATCGGCACAAGATGTTTTGTGTACATTTCGGCGACTCGATCCACACTATTTTGAAGCTCCACAGACTTTGGCTCATAGCGGTAGCTTGCCTGTTCGTTTGAGCTAATCGTCAGCAATCCTTCTCTGCAAAGATGATCGACAATCTTGGCGGTCTGTCCTTCGTCGATGTAAAGTCTTTTTGCTAAACTGGCAATGGACCACCAGGCTTCTGGGTTACTGCGCAGAAGGAGGAGTGCCTCCATTTCTGCGACAGAGTCGATTTTTTCAAATATAAATTGCTTTACTTCCTCAGGGATTATTTTGTCGGTCACAGCTCATCCCAACTGCCATGTCATCTCCCGAACTGGAAAACCGTGAAATCTTCGGTTCCCTTCTTGCACAGCTATCAATGCGTTTGCTTCTTGTCGAGAGATGCCTCTGCACTATAAAACAAATAGTGAAGGCTTATTGTCCATCGGCCAATCTGGTTCCATTTCTAGCGTAAATTGCACGTGTCGCAAATGCCACATGCATGATAGCGGCCACCACGAGGCGGGCAATGAAGAAAACAGCTTGTCGTATCAATCTGGTTTGGCTCCCTCGACAGACAGAACGTCGCCATCGAGTACCGATATGCCGGATGGAAAGATTGATCGGCTCCCTGGTTGAAGCGGAAAATTTCGTCGGTTTGCGCTTTGTCAGAAGACTTAGAAAGTCAAAATTTGTCGATCAACCGTATGGCCGGCGCTAGAGCGTTATGATAATGGCGGATGCAGGGCCCGAGCAAGCGATCCGCAAATAGCTGGCTTCGGCGCATGAAAAGAAGTCGATGTGGAATAAATTCAACGATAACAAACAAGGAGGCAGACTGGTGGAAAGTCAGAACCATTATAATTATCAATCTTTTGGACAGTGCGACCTAGCCGCTCCCGACTTTAGCGCCGTCGTCACGATCGGCAGTCAGGCTCCGCAATTCACGCTCCGCGGCTTGGATGGAAAGAGAGTGTCGCTCTCTGACTTCATCGGGAAGAAGCATGTTCTTTTAGAGTTCGGCAGAAGGTCGGGGTTATGGGGGCGACCTGCAAAGGGGTGGGGTGGAAAAACTTGATCGACCGATCGCGGCTGGGGTTCTGGCACGTTACTCCCGAGAACCAATTCAAGGGGGAAATAAAGGGTGGGACTTTTACTTCCAAACTTTCCAGATCTTCGCTTTGTTCACCTCGCACTGGCGCTATGAATTCAACTCCACCAGCCCTACTGGTCCAGCTGGAAGCGCCGCCCAGGAGGATATCCCGCCACGAACTCCACTAATTTCATGCTCGGGACAGAGACATTGCTGCAAACCTTCTCGATTTTTATCAGCTCGGTGGGCCTTTTCCAGTCACTCTTCGATTCGCAAGTGACTTTCACGCAGGAGCCCTTCTTCAACCAGGAGCACACTTTCTCGGGGCGGCCTGCGGCACCCTCCAGCTCGGTCAGATACAAGATGCCGAGCTTATCCGCACCATTCTCTAAGTGCACGCCTGGCACCAGCGTGTAGAAGCTACCCCCGACTTCCAGCAAACTTAGCACCTTTGATACGAACTGGGACAAGTCCTCGGTATAGGAGAAACCACCGAACACATCGGTAATGAGCTGGAATGTTCCAAGCTCAGCGGGCGAATATTGGCGCAAACGCTTGCCGGTTAGGTAGCGTATACGGTCGCCGCCGAGACTCGCGGCCCGCTCTCGCCATTTGTCGGTTTGTCGTTCCTCTATGGACATCGCTACCGCGCGCGCTTTGGCGCCGGGTCCGAGGCACTTTTCGTTCGACGCGGTGTCGCCTTCGGGCGCGTAGTAGTCCAGTATCGCTTGCCCTGAGCCTGCGCCGATATCGAGCCAGCGGTCCGAACTACCAAGTATGCCGAGAGTAGCGCAGAAACCGGTGGGAAGAAGCTCGGCGTAGTTCGCAAGCCCTCGATTGGTGACATAGCCGCTGGGAACATCGTCGCCCCGCCTTTGGTAGATTTTGTCCTGCTTGGAGATTTCCTCGTCGAGCCGCCGTTGAGCGAACTCCTGCGGCCAGACAGCTCGAAGCTCAAGCGCCTGCACGATGACGATGACAACGGCGAGGCACGCTGCAGCGGCCTTCAACCCTTGCACCGACGACAGGACTGAAGGAATGATCATTAATTTCTCCTCGCGTTGAAAAAGATGCCGTTCTTAATGGCCTGTTCAATGCTGTTCCACCCATATTCTATGCCGCCGGTGGCCGCAAGGCCGAAGGCGGAGGGGTCAGCGCAGTGACGGAAGCGATGGCGTTTCCTCCGTGTCATCGGACTGGTCCCTCGAATGCGCGCCGCGCGTGCTCATTCGGGTACTGTGCATTTTCGTGGAGCGTGTCCCGGATCGGGATCTCTCCGACCCCCGGCCGGAATGAACCGGAAAAATTGCCGTCGTTCCGGATCGGCCAGATGTCCTCATCGCACCGCTCACCGTCACGGGATGGTTGATCCGCTTCAGCATGGTCGCGCGATGTAACGTGCCGTCCTTAGCGGCGCTCGCTTCAATCTTCCTCCGCTAGTCAGCTCTAGTAGAGAAAAATTAACACGGCGAACCTTCCCAATCGTTTGCCCTCTGGAACGAGATGGGAGTGCGCGAAAATGTTCACTTGTTGAGCAGATCTTGATGCCCAAACCGAAAGGAGAGCGAACGCCTATCTATCGAAAGATCAATCTTCGTGGTGTCAAAGTTTCCGGCACCCGCAAAATTAGCATGCGCGGAACTTATTGTTGCTCCGCGACGTTTGACAAAACAGACGACATGCCACGATTTAAGAGAAATGAAATCTTCTTGATAATGATAACAACAGTATTTTATTCAAACAACGCGATGAAGGACGCCGTGAAAGATTCGGGAGCCATCAGAAGCAAGTACCGGTGAAGAGTCCTCCCATGGCCGACAAGGCGCCATAAAGAGTCAGGGGCTATGAAAGATAAAGCCGCGATCAAGGACGATGGGAGTTTCTCGGGGATGCGTTTGGAACGGGGAAATTAAACCGCACAACGATGCGAATTGCTTTGTTATAGTATTGCTCTGTCAACAGGCGTTGGAGCTCGGCCTCCTGAAAGGCCGGGTTCCATGCCATAGAGGAGAGAAGCATCGTCCACGAATGGAGTACTTCACAGACTTCAAAAATGACGTAATTCGGAATTTCCATCAAATCAAGATTCTTTACGAAACATCAGCCCGGTCTAAGCAGGAGTTAATAGGGAGTTAATAATGAAAGATCATCCCTTTCGCTACGTGTTGTTTGCGCTAACGCTGGCAATTGTCACCGTATCGACCCACCGGAGCGAAGCCTCCCGGGTGGGACAGATCGCGCCGGAAATCACCAACAACACTTGGGTAAATTCTGCACCGCTCCGGATAAAGGATCTTCGAGGTAGTGTGATACTAGTCGAATTCTGGACCTTCGGCTGTTTCAATTGTCAAAACGTCGAACCTTATGTGAAGGACTGGCACAACAAATTTAAGGAGCGCGGATTAGTTGTTATCGGGGTACACTCGCCGGAATTCGATCATGAGCGGGTACTCAAAAACGTCCAGGCCTACGTTCGCGAACATGGCATCCAGTATGCCGTAGCTATCGACAACGAATACAAAACTTGGAACAACTTTCAGAATCGTTATTGGCCAGCAAGATATCTCATCGACAAAAAAGGGGTCATTCGCCAGATTCGAATTGGCGAAGGAGGCTATGCCGAGACCGAGAAAGAAATCCGTGAGTTGTTGGCCGAACGCTGAGCTGATTTCAAGTGCGGCTCCGGTCCCGGTAAGATACGGAGGCGAAGTTAGGCGCCGCCGACGCCGTTGGTGCCTAACCGGTCTTAGTTTGCCTGAAATTAAGAAGTCTCGCGCTACTACTATCGTCGGTTTCACACCAGCACAACAAAATACCTCCCCCGCCTCCGGCAACGATAGATGACCTCAGCTTCGTTTTCCTGTCCCAGGAACCCACCTCCCGCACTTCACCAAACCGCGCGGTATTCGATCTGGCCGGCGTGGCGCGTGTCGCAGTTGATGATCTTGGCGAGCCGGCTGCTAAGCGTGGGCAGTGGAGAATATTGCGGCTCCTATAGAACACGATTCAACTCGGCGTTCGTGACCGGCGCGAGATAGTCTTTGGTTTGTTCGTGGCAGTCAAACAATAATTGTTTGTCGGGATGGTGAACGCGTCCACCTGCTCGCGGGTCTGCCGATGTCCGGAACCGTAATCCCGCAGATCGGCCGGCATGCCGAAGCGTTCATGCCGGCTATCGGCAATCCATAATTGCCGCAGTTAGAGGAAAGCGGAAAAATTGGCATCGCTGCACCCGCGCAATGTGACAGGTGAGCCACGCGATATGCGGCTTGGACGGTGCAAGCAATACTGTGCGGTTAATTCGCTTATCGCCTCGCGCACCATGTCGCGACCGGGCCAAAGCATCCAAAGCCAATCCGGCGCTCTCTATGAATCACCTCTTCTCGGTCGAACACCACCACTCTCTAGCTGACGAGTGCTTTGACGCGATCTTTGACCTCACTGCCCTTTTCTTTCATGAGCGGCAAGTAATTCGGGTTGAACCATTTCCCCAGCGCCTCACTGTAGGCGCGCCGCCCGCGCAGGCGGTCGTACCACTCGGGAATGTGCGGACGCGTGTCCCAGAGAAACTGCAGTTGAAGATGATCGAGACGGGTGATGTAAGGGGCATAGCCGATATCCGCCAGTGAAAATTCGTTCCCCGCGAGCCAGGGAGCGTCTTTCAAGACCGACTCAATGTCGCCGAGAAGTTTGTCGAAGCGCTTGATCGCTTCGGGAAAAAATCGCGACGCGACGCCTTTGGTAACGTTTTCCCAGCTTTTTTCGCGCTTCATGGGATCGGGCATCTTCTTGTGAAACTCTTCGAGGGCTTCCATGCCAATGGCGAGCTTTTGATAACGAAAGGCGATCGCCGAGCTCACCACGCTGGTTGCTGCGTGCACGCCTTCGTCGAGCTGTTTGGTCCACAGACGCATGCGCGCGCGCGCCGCAGCGTCCTTCGGCTTTAGGGTTGGTTCGGGATAGGCGTCGTCTAAATACTCGCAGATCACCGTCGATTCTATGATCACCGTGCCGCTGTCGACCAGCGTCGGCACGACGGCATTGGGGTTGAGCTTTAGATACTCCGGGATCTGCTGATCGCCGGCGCGGAGATTCATATGATGGTTTTCCCAGGCAAGTTTTTTCTCCGCCAGGGCAAAGCGCACTTTCTGCGCGCACACCGACATGTCGTTGTGATAGAGTTCAATCATGGCTGCACCCCTCATCGGTTAAATCTCGATTTAACCCCAAACTAAATTCGTTCTACTGCTGTTCCCCCTAACAGTCGCAACGGACTGTAAACTGCTTCTCCTGACCGACAAGTGATTCTCCGCGGCTGCTGTGGTCTGTTACATGCGCTTTTACCGTGCCGAGACCCTGGCGGTAGATTTCCTTCAACTCCTCTTCCCAGTCACGGCTGCCGCCCTCCGACCACTGGAAGGGTAGCTCATGCATAGACCAGACGGCGCCGAACTCCGGTGCCTGCCTCAAGACGGCCTTGAGGATCTGACGCTGCAGCTCCGCCTCGTGCGGCTTTCCCGCAGGGCAGCCGATCGGGAAATCAAGGAAGCATGGCCGAGGCGGTTTTATCGCCATGGTGATGTCCCAGACGGTGCTCAAGCTCAGGGTCGGCAAACCTCTCGCTTCCAGTCCTCGCGCGATCAGTCCCACGGACCGATGGCACTGCGGTCAAAACGGCAAGATCAACGCCAGGTCGACTTCCTGCTTGTCAAACTCTTCCTTGATTCGAGGCGCCACGTCATTCAAAAGCTCCGTGTAAAGCGTAATCGACCCAACCAGGGAAACGGCGTTCGTCGCGAGCCTCCTGAAAACGCCCTCCCCCTCCAACTCAATCAGCCGGTCGAGCGGATAAGCGACGTTCAAATCCTCCAGCGCCCACTTGCGCGACGGCGTCATGTGGCTCACCTTCAGCTCCGAGATAGCTATGTCCCGGTGCAGCAGCCGGTAGGAAAGATCGTTGGTCTCGGCCATCGGTTTGTCGTCCGTCAACTGCGCTCCGCAGCTGGTCAAGACACCGATGGTGCTTTCTGCAATCGGCTTACGCAGCACGGTTAACCGTGGCGCAGCGAAGACTGCCTGCGCCGGATATGGCTTGGGCGCCATCAGTTGAGTCATGAACTCGGCGTACCTGAAAGGCATTAGAATTCTCTTGCGCGGCGGTCAATCGATTCAGCGGCGCGTGTCGAGCTGATGAGGATGTTTATCCGCGACGCTTTCTCCCTTCAGCGGGTGCAATTGTCCTGAAATAGGGCATCGCTCTCCTGGGTAGTTAGCCCATTCATTCAAAAGTTCAACGGTTCAAGAGTTCAATGTCAGATCGAGACCCACCCTTAAGACCGAGTGCGCAGCGAATCTTTCTCGGACAGAACATGGCGCACCGCTTCGACAATTTCATAGCGATAACCGCTTCGCTCAGGATTGGCGCGCAGCATGTCGATAATTTTTTGCGCTTCCGGTCGGGAGTAAAACAATCCGACCGTGCTGACATCGCCCTCGGGACCGATGGCGTTGACGTAAAGCTTTTCCATCTCGACCTTTCCGAACTTCGCGCCCTGGCGCCTTTGCGGGATAAAATTTCGTGCGGCGATATTGTAAACTTGCTTCAATAAGTCTTTGGCGACTTGTAGCCGACTTGTCGGCGCTCTTTCATGAATGCTTTGTAAGTATCTGGATGCGATTTGACGATGTACGGGCACGCGTCGACGCAAAGATGACAGTACTCCTCGCGCAGGCGCGAGTAGGGATAGCATTTCTCCAGATCGATCAGCCAACGCTTGATGCCCTGGGTCATGACGTGATCTTGCGGAATCGCGTCGCCCGGACAGTTGCGCTGGCAAACATTGCAGTTCATGCAGAAGTCCTGCACGCCGAATTCCCGCGGTTGGTCCTCCGCCAGCGGCAAGTCCGTGGTCACAAATCCAGGGCGAAAGCTCGCGCCGTACTTTTCGTTGATCAAGCTGCCGTGACGGCCCAGCTCACCGAACCCGACCTGGTAGAAAATCGGAATCGCTTGGACCTCGCTGGCGCCGTTGTGGTGCGCGATGGCGGGATAGCCCAAGTCGCGCACATAGGCAGCTAGCGCCGTCGAAATCTCCGTGCACTTCGCGTACACCCGCATCGCTTCTTCCTCGACAGCATCGGGCCCCTGGGTAACCTTTTTATAGTCTTCCGCCACGCAGCACGCGATCACGAACTCATGTGCCACTTCCGAGCCAAGATCGATCATATGCGGCTGCAAGCGGCAGACCCCAACGAGACTGACACCCAATTCCGTCGCTTTCGCCTTGATCTGTGCCGCCATCGCCGCCGGATCGTTAACGGTTATACGCGTAGCATTCACCGGACCATCGCGGAACGGCGCGAGATCGACCCAACGGCGGCGATACGCTTGAATGACTGGCTTCACCGCCGCGAAATGGCGCGACTCCGTTGCACCTGTGGCGTGAACCATTTCCGCTAATACCGGATCAGCCATGCCTTGTTCGCGTCTAGGTGTTATGCCACGCATAGTAACTATCCCCCTGCGATCGTTCGCTCGCCATTCCCTCACATCAGCTTGGCCGTCAAATCTCCTTACGCTGCTTACTCAAGCACCTCGACAATCACATCGCCGACGATCCGTGCAACACAAGCCAGCCTTTCGTCCTGTCCCGCGTTCATCATTTCGAGAGTCAATTCCTCATTGTCAGTCTTTTCGCTCAACTGTTCGTTGCCCGAAAGAATCTTCACCCGGTCCGTGCCGCAAATCGCTTCGGTGCAGTCGTGGCGCAGTTGCACGCCGTTCTGCACCGCCGCCACTAGGATCGTCGTGCCCGCCGTCACATCAAAAGACTGTCCGGCTGGCTTAAAGGTTATCTTGGGCATAGATCAGGCCGCCATGCTTTTGATGCGCTCGATCGCTTCGTTCATCATCCACTCGGGGGTCTCGTTGGCGCCGATAATACCCACGGTCTCTTTTCCCCGCAGCCAATCGAGCCTGAGATCGTCGACCTTTTCGATTTTGTGCACATGCGCATTGAAAGCGCGGGCAACCTCGACCATGCGGGTCGTCATCCCCTCGGTCCAACCAAAAATAATAATCGCCTCCACTTGTTTAGCAAGCTTCTCCACTTCCGGAAGACGTTGCAGCGAGTCGATGCAGGCGGTGTTGCGAATCTGCACGTTGGCAAAACGCTCGAGGATACGGGCGATTATTTTCTTGTAGGTTTCGACCCAAAAAGTGGTTTGTACGATCACGCCGATGGGCTCGAAACGCGTGAGACGAATGGACTCGACTTCTTCTTCGCGCTCAACAATAAAGACTTCTTTCCCCTTTGCTCGGGCGATCCCCTGAAGCCTGGGGACGCCGTGATGGGTGCGGCTGCTAAGAACCACCAGGTGGCAGCCGGCGTTCAGGAGATCGAGCTCCGCCTCTTCCTGTTGCAAGACGAAAGGGCAGGTCGCGTCGGCCAGCAGCGTCAGGCCTTTCTCGCGCGCCTTTTCTCGCACCTCGGGCGGCGCGCCGCGCACTCCGTAAATCAGTTTTTCATCGGCGTCTATCGATGCCATATCGTTAGTCGAGCGAATCCCCTGTTCCCCCAACCCCTCCTTCTTGAAAGCAATGAAATCAAGATCCGGCCTGAGCGACCAGACCGCAAGACCGTCGCCGTATTTCGCGACCATCTTTTGGTGCACGGCTCCGGCACGGTGCACGCCAACGCACAGCCCGCTCGGCGGTATTCCTTTGACGTTACTCAAATCACCTCTGATAATTTGCATGGATTCCTCCTCTTAAAGTGAAAGCCTTGTTACAGAAGATCGCTCGAGCAACAGGTTCCCGTCGAATAGCAGTCTCGGTGTTCAGCGTCAACCGGCCTTCTGGACAAACCGATAAGACTCATAGCTAAGCGCTATCATACTGAAGTCGCTTGGTCATCGGAATGCAATAGTCTCGGTAAAAAAATCGACATTCAGACGCTGAGCACATGCTTTTCACACCAACATCGGACAGGTGCAATAGATCCGAAAGCATCGAGCCGACACCGACGCTGATTTGCGCAGCTGGCCCTTCACGTCCTGCCGCTCCACCCGAACCGATGGTGATGGCAGACGCAAACACTTTTATCAAAGGAACAATCGGTCTGACTCTACCGCCTTTGAAGTGAAATGCGTCTACCGCAGCGTCGGTGCCGTGACCTTCTGCCTCAGGCGCGAAGGTGTAGACCAATATTCCGGAGAGAAGTCCCCCGAGCGTGGTAACCAGTGGAATCAGCCACAACCGCCAAGTGCCGATTATGGGTTGCGGATTCAAACTTCCCGGTTCCGGCGGCTGATAGCCGGCGATTCCCACTAGGAGCAGGAGTTCGGTGAAATTCAAAATCCAGACGAAAAGCTGGGCTCCAAGTCCACCCGCGACCCCGATCAAGGCCGAATAAAAAAGCAGGCGATACTCGCTCCACTTATTATTTGCTGTTTTCTTTTGCAACGTTTCAACTTGCGCTTCAACGCTCTGAGTCATTTAGCGTAATACTCCGTTTGCAACAACTCAATTCTTTAACCGCTTTTTCAGGCCTCGACCTGGTCAAAACTTGTTTACTGTGCCTATCGTGCAATTTGCAATGACGAATAACGAGATGGTTTTGCGACCGTGGATTCAGAACGCAAAGAGCTGGTCGATTGGATTAACTCAGCAAGGATCTTGGTATAGCACGCCGCAGGTTTACCTATGTAAATTACGTTTTGTGCAGCCGATGTGAAGTGCAGACTACTTTTTGCCCTCCGCACAATGCCGTGACCTTTCGCCGCTCACGCGCCGTTGGGTACTGGGTTGATGGGGTCGATGATTAAATTTACTTTAGGTATATGCGGCTCCTTTCGTAGCACATGCTCGCGGATCTCTTTGTATGTGGGCTTGATCCATTCGGCCTGTTCAAACTGTTATTCCCAGAATCGCCACTTCGATGTTCACAGGTGCAGGTCATCAAATTTCAAAGAACTGATGAAGTGGTCAAGTAACCGCTCCGCCGGTAAGCTATTGCATGACACTTGCAAAGAAAATGGCTGATGCGAGAAAACCACGCTGTTTAATTCCCATTTTGCTGCGGGAGAGACTCGAGAAATTCGACCCCCAAGGAGCCTGCGATGCTTATCGCACTACGGAAGTGGATCAAGTGGATCAAGGACATTACTACAAAATCGATTCCAACTCTGGTTGGTTTAGCTGTTAGCGGAGTTCTGGGATATTTTGTAATTAAGTTATTGCTTAAATACCTGTGGAATATCAGTGACGACATAGGCGACAATATCAGCGACATGATGGATGAATAATTTCCGAAATGCAGATTGTGCCAAGCAAAAAACAATTTAGGTAATTTTCACCAAATACTTCAGATGACCAACAGTGGGAAAACACCGATAAAAGAGAGTCGATGAGTAAAGGTGCATACTGAAATCTGAAATGCCCTATAACTCGACTCTAAGATGGGCGAGGGCGCTTTACTCGGAAGGCGATGCCACAGCGGTTCTAATCTCCCGCAGCTTCGCCTTTATTCTTGCCGCGTTCTCCGCTCCCATCCGCAACAGGATTTTCTGCCCGGCCGAGAGTCCCTGTAGTTGCGGATCGGCGAATTCATAGAGCACCTTGGGTTGATTGAGGCGGAGCGGTTCCTTAACTTCCGGCGTCGCCAGCAAATGATCGATCACATCCACCAGGCGATCATTGAAGTATTTGTCCGGATAGCCGAGGTTCTCGTATTGCTGCTGAAACAACGGGTAGAAGCGAATATACGCCGCCACGAGAGGCGCCGTTGGGATCCTCTCCGCTAGCCGCACATAGGATCGGTAGCGCGCTGAATTCTGCGGCCTCAGCGTGAGGCCCTCGCCGTTCTGACCCGTAACGAGGCGCCCTGCTACGGGCTTTACCGGCATTAGCCGGACGGGTGCGTCGTCGCGGGGCAGATTGTCGACCGTGGCCACAACCCGATGAATTATGTTATCGAGGTAAAAGAACCTTTCCGGTTTCGGTCGAAAAAATTCCGTCAGCGAGTCGAGGATCGCCGAGTCGCTATCGCGCAGCGCCGGGAGCGCCCCTGCCAGTGCGGTCGACGTTTCAAGCGGATAACGTGCTGCAGTCGGTTGGGGAGGAGGTGCCTGCACCCGCGGCTCGGGCGTGACTCGTTCTATTCGGAAGTACAGCGCAGCGGCGCCGCCAAGCACGACAAATAGAATCAAGCACAAACCCGCTTTCTTCATGGCATAGATCCTTTTGGATGTATTCGCGACCCGGCGAACGAGTCGATAAGCCTTTCTCACCCGGCGGCACATACCGAATGGATTTAGTCGGCTGGCTCTGGAAACAACCAGAACGCACATTCCGTGCCGCCATCGGCGAACCCAAATGTGTCGCACAATCCGCAATGTCGCGACGGCGCTCGCTGGCAGCCAGCTGGTTTGCGGAAAAGGGACTTGGCTGGCGATTCGGCTACTCTCGGCCAGCACCCGGCCTCCGTTCCAATGGTATCATTCTGCACATCCGGGCCAGTCTGTGTGTCTAATTTGCGCATTCGATCTGGAAATACAGCTTCTCTCGTGTTTTGTACTTTTTACCAAGCAACACGCCTCGCGTGAAAATCTATTGCTGCACCCATTTCGAGTTCTACCGCTGGGACGTTCGCTCAAAGACTAATCAGACATCAACCGACTTTCTGTCGAAAAACTTCCAGCTGTTCAGGTAAGGGTCTCCGACGGACAGAACGGGGCCGTAATTTTTCGGCTTCAGTCTAGGTTCTATTTAGAGTGGCGACTCGGCAGCGTCGAGACGATTCAAATCGCAGCTCAACGCCACTTGCCTGATCTGGAACACCTTGATGATCGCTGAGCTGAATTTCAGAAAACTCGATGCGCCCAAGCTGATAGACAAAGTCGCTCGTGGACAGAAGTATGCAAACGGTCAGGGGGTTCGGGTCGCCGCCTGATTCTACTACCCACTATTTTACAACGGCTCGGTTCAGTCGGGAGATCGAATTGACACGGCACAACAAGGCCTTGATGAAACTCCTCGATTCCCGAGGCAAACATACAAAAACTCTCAAAACGTCCGAAGTCAAAAAACAACTCGGTCTCGACTAAGCTCATTTAGGGCCACCCGGCGAAACGGTTGTAACTCCGGCGGTCAACAGAAGCGAGCCAGTCAAACACATCAAGATCAGCGTGCTCTGGCTTACTTCTGTTTGCGTAACAAGTTTCCCTCCAATCCAATCACCAGGCGTCTAACCCAACCCCGCCGGGGGATAACAGCCGTTTGGTCCGGTCAACAAAGCATGTTAGACACAGCCGCATGAGCACCAAACTACACCTGACCCTCGCCGCCGGCGATTACGATAGCATTGCCGCGCTGAAAGATGGCACCGTCACACCTGACGGCATCGAGCTGACAATCCTCACCGATATGACTGCGGAGGTGCGTCACGCGCGCATGCTGCGCGGCCGGCACTTCGACGTCGCCGAGCTGTCGATGTCGAATTATCTGGTCGCCAAGGACAATGGCCTGCCGTTCATCGCCATCCCGGTGTTTCTTCATCGCCGCTTTCGCCACGGCTTTGCCTTCGTAAACACCAGTAAGGGAATCGACCAACCCACCGACCTGATCGGCAAAAGGGTCGGCGTCGGCAGTTATCACGCCACCTCGAATCTATGGCTTCGCGGCATTCTGGAGCACGACTTCAACGTGCCCCACAACCAGATTCACTGGTTCAAGGAAGAAGAGGAAAAAATCCCTTGGCAAGCGCCGCCCGGGCTTGAGCATTGAAAAAACTCCCACAGGCAAGAACATCGTCGACATGCTGCTCGCCGGCGAACTCGACGCCGTGATCGATCCCGAAGTGATCCGGCCGGTCGCGGCCAAAGACCCGCGCGTGCGCCGGTTATTTCCCAATTATCGCGACTTGGAAATCGACTACTTCAAACGCACCGGCATCTTCCCGATCATGCATACAACGGCAATCAAACAGGAAATTGTCGACAAGCATCCCTGGGTGCCGGCGAGCTTGATGAAAGCATTCGAGGAATCAAAGAAGCTCGCCTACAAGCGCATGGAGAACCCGCGAATCGTTCCCTTGGCTTGGTTCCGCTCATTTGTCGAAGAGCAGGAAGAAATTTTCGGCAGCGATCCATGGGTTTACGGTCTCGGCGAGGCCAACCAAAAGAACGTCGAGACGTTGATGCAGTACTCCCACGAGCAAGGGTTGATCGGCCGGAAAATGGCGCTGGCGGAGCTTTTTATCGATACGGCGTCGTGACCGCGGCTTTCAAACCTCGCAGAACGTGCAATAGCGGAGAAACTAAACAATGAAACCGATACTCTTGTCCGCGCTTCTCGCTATCGCACTGATCGCGTCTCCGATCAACGCCAACGCCGAAGTCGTTAACATCGGCATCTCCACCGTGGGACTTTACGAGCTGCCCACGGAGATTTCCAAGCGCAGAGGGTTTTACCAGGAGGAAGGCCTCGACGTGCGCAAGATCGTCGTGCGGTCACCGCTGCACGTCCCGGCGTTGCTCGCCGGCGAGTTGGATTATTCCACCATCACCGGACTTATCCTGGGCGCGAGCGTTCAGGGCATGCCGCTCAAGTCGGTGATGGGCTGGTTCGACAGACCGCTGCACATGCTGATCGCCCGCGGCAATATTAAACGGCTCACCGACCTCAAGGACAAGCGCGTCGCCGTCAGCGGCTTTGGGTCGATTCCACATGTGATGCTGCGCGAGGCCCTCGCCGGCGCCGGCATGAATCCGGACAAAGACATCACCGTGCTCGCCCTCGGCGGCTCGGGAGATCGCATCGCGGCTTTGGCTGCCGGTATTGTCGACGCGACGCCTCTCGACGTGGCTTATATTCAGCGCACCGAAAAACTCGGTTATAACAACCTGCTATATCTTGGCGATGTGGTAAACCTCCGTCTCGGCGGCCTCGCCGTCAGTAATGACAAGATTCAGCGCAATCCCGAGCAAATCACCCGCGTCGTCCGGGCGACGCTGAAAGGCGTGCGCTTCATGAAAACCAACAAGCCGGAGACATTGGCGATCATGCGCGATTATCTCAAAATCAGCGGCGATTATGTGGAGAAAATCTATCAGTTTGCGCTGAAATCTCTGAACGAGGATGGCCTGGTCGCGAAAAACAGCTTGGATAACGAGATCCGCCTGGCGCGGGAACAGCTCAAAGTAAAAGAAGAAGTCGCCGAATCCAAAGTCGCCGAGTGGAAATTCATCAAGGAGATTCTCGCCAAGCGATAACGTTACGATTCTCATGAGACCGCACTTCAGTGCAACCGGGCTGTGAGCGCATTTCGCCAAGTCGAGGATCGAGCAGAACGGAAGGAGCCTTTGTCATGAAACACAGCACCGACCGGATACTCACCACCCATTGCGGCAGTTTGGCGCGGCCCAAGGACTTGCTCGACTTGATGAAGGCGAAGTTAAACGGCGAGTCCTACGACCAAGTCCGGTATGCAAAACGGATCACCAGCGCCGTTGCCGAGATGGTCCGCACGCAGGCCGAGAGCCGCGTCGATGTCGTCAGCGATGGCGAACAAGGCAAGCCGGGATTTTTCACTTACGTGCGCGAGCGGCTTACCGGCTTTGAACCGAAGACCCCGCCAAAAGCGGGCTGGCAACAATGGGCGGCGGAAGTGGCGGCGTTCCCGGAATACTACGAAAAGTATTTCAGCCGGCGCATGATGGGCGGCAGCATCGCACCGCGCACGCCGCTGGTTTGCACCGGACCGATCGCCTATCGCGGGCAGGAGGCGATTCGCCAGGATATCGCCAATCTCAAGTCGGCGATCACGGGTGTCGATGTCACGGAGGCTTTCATGCCCGCCGTGGCGCCGAGCGGTGTCGGGCGCAACGAATACTATGGCTCGGACGAGGAGTATCTCGCCGCGGTCGGCGACGCTCTGCACGAGGAATATCGGGCGATCGTCGATGCTGGATTCATTCTGCAGGTCGACGATCCCTGGCTAACTGAAGTTCACAGCCAAGACCCTTCGCTCAGCGCTGCGGAGCGGCGCAAGATCGCCGAAAGGTCTGTTGACGCGATCAATCATGCCCTGCGCGGCATCCCGGCTGAAAAGGTTCGCTTTCATACCTGCTATGGCATCAATGAAGGCCCGCGCGTTCACGACGCGCCGCTGAAAGAAATCGTCGATCTGATCTTGAAAGTAAATGCCGGCGCCTACGCCTTCGAAGCGGCCAATCCGCGCCACGAGCATGAGTATCATGTCTGGGAAACCGCAAAATTACCTGCCGGTAAGATCTGCTGATCCCCGGCGTGATCACCCACTGTAGCAATATCGTCGAGCATCCCGAACTGATCGCCGAGCGGATTATGCGTTACGCCAAACTGGTCGGGCGGGAAAACGTCATCGCCGGCGCTGACTGCGGCTTCTCGTCGCAGGCGACTTACGAACCAGAAATTCATCCAAAAATCGTTTTGGCGAAGTTTCAAGCGATGGCCGAAGGCGCGCGCCTGGCGACAAAACAACTCTGGCGATAAGGTAGAGGGGTGCTGCGCGCATTCCAGCAAGATGAAAAACCTGGAATCATTTACCTTTCGCGGTTCCACGGGCAAGCCGAGCTCCCCGCCTCGAACCCGCGCCGGCGAGTCGTCGGTCTAGGAGGTTTGCCTCAGACGGCACTGGTAAATCCAAGGAACCAAATAGCAGGAGGTGAATCATGCGGTTTTTACTAAGGTCAACATTCCGGTCGAGTCCGGCAACGCAGCGGCAAAGGCGGGAAAGCTCGGCGCGACGATTCAAGCCATTCTGGCGGATCTGAAGCCGGAGCGGTCTATTTTACGGACAATAAGGGTCAGCGAACGGCGTTTATTTTTCTCGATATGCAAGATGCGTCGCAAATCCCAGCCATCGCTGAGCCGTGGTTCCTCGCGTTCAATGCCGGCATCGAGATTCATCCGGTCATGAGACCGGAAGATCTAGCCAAGGCCGGAGGCGCCATCGAAAATGCGGTCAAGAAATACGGCTGAGCGCTCGAAGGAACTTAGCCCGCGAATCGATCGGCCCGCCGGACAATATATAAGAACAGATTGCAAGGGTGCGTTTCGCAGCGCTCAGTAACGTAAATACTATGATCGTTAGGTTGCGGCGCTACCCTTCTATTTGTGACGATCTCGCATTGCAGCTAATCGTCCACTAAATCGCTTCCCTGGCATATTCTTTAACCTCTTTACTTCTTCCGGTTGATGCCGAATTGATAACTGGCTCTCCCCGTGGGCCTGCTTTTGTTCCTTGACAAGGCGACGAGCGATCTTATAGCGTTCACGCAACTTCCAGAGGCGACCGAGATCAACGTTTACTAAATCACAAGGAGGGGATTATGGGGAAACTTCGGCATCTAGGTATTCGCACGGAAGACACGGGCAAGTTGGCGTCGTTTTATGTGGACGTCTTCGATATGAAGGTGATCCACAAGAGTAAAGAGGAAGGCGGAACCATCTTCCTCTCGGACGGTTATTTTAATCTGGCCATCATTCCCAATAAAGATCAAAACTCGCCCAACGGCCTGTACCACTTCGGCTTCGAGGTCGAAAACGGCGAGGCCATCGTTGATAAGATGAAAAAGATCAATCCCAACAAATTGCCCAAGCCGCGCCCCAACGGACAGACCCTATGCGGAGACCCGCGGGTCGGATCCGGACGGCAACTATTTCGACATTTCGGAGCATGGCTTTCTCGATGTCCAACCGGTTGGCGAGAAGAAACCCGGCCAATAAACGGCGATGAAAACTTGTGCAGCTAAAAATTCCGTCCCGGTCATCCGGGTCGGAGTTTTAGTTCTTCTCGCGCTCATGTTCGGTCATGCGCTGCCGGTTCGGTTAGCCGCCCAGACGCGGACCAACTTGGCCGGCAGTGTCACTAGCGAAAGCATGGCCGCCCTCTGGGTGGCGCGGGACCGGGGCCTGTTTAGGAAGCACGGGATCGACATGCAGTTTATCCTCATGCCGCGCAACCCTTTAGCCGTTGCGGCGCTGCTCGCCGGGGAAATCGACGCCGCAATCGTCGGCCCGGGCCACGTCATTAATGCCGCAGGCAGCGGCGCGGATCTCATCGGCATCGCCAACTTGAAGCAGAAGCTTGACTATCGGCTGGATGCCAGACCGAAATTAAGAAGCCGGAAGACTTGCGCGGCAAGCGCATCGCCATCAGCGGTCCGGGCTCAACGTCGCATCTGCAGGCGCTCCTGGCTCTTCAGGACTTCAACATCGATGCGAACCAGGCGAAGATCACCTTTATGACGATTCCGGGAACAGAGATGAATCGGCGTTTGGCGCTTGAAACGGGTGGAATCGATGCAACGACATTGACAGGCTCGGTCGGCGACCTCTACGGCAACAAAGGTTATACCGTGCTTTACAACTCCAGAAACACCGGCGCGACATTGCCTCAAACGATGCTGGTGACGACACGGCGCATCGCGGCAGCTAAACCTCGAGTCATCGAAGGTTATTTAAAAGCGCTGATCGAGGCGATCGCGGTTACCCTCGATCCAGCCAATAAGGAAATAGTCCTGCGGCTGCTGGCATCGAACCTGCGGCTAACCAATACGGCAGATGCGGAAGAGTCTTATCAAGCAGTCATTAATTCCTACGAACGGGTACCCCATGTCACCGTTGAAGGTATGAAGAGGCTGCACAAGCTAATGACCCAAATCAATTCTAAACTTGCCGACGTTCGGGTCGAAAATGCCGTCGACAATTCCTTTATGAATAAGCTAGAAGCCGCGGGATTCATCCAAAGCGTTTACAAGAAGAATTAACGGCGCCGTCAGCGCACTTCCCTCTCTCATTAGAGAAATTCAAGGGGGATATCTCTAAACCCAAGAGAACGGATTTCACCGCGTCGCAACAATTCGGAACTCTTATTTGCGTTCTTTGCGGCAAGTTTCTTTTCCGGACCATCCTACTCGCCTAGCAACTTCTTCACTCGCTCGATAACCTCCGGGTTCTGTGACGCCATCACCTGCTTCGCCAGCGCCTCCAGATCGTCCCCGCTGCTCGGCGTGATTTCGAGATTTTGCGCTTTCGCGTCGGCGAGGAGTTCCGGGTCGCTCATCGCTTTGGTGAATGCGGCACGGAGGATCTTGGTCTTGTCAGCCGCCACGCCCGGCGGCGCGATGATCGGCCGGCCAAAATCGGTCGCCGCGAGGATCATGGTCAATAACTGACGCGCGGGCTCGGGCGTTTTGGCTTCTTTCATGAGTTCGTAAATCGTCGGCGTATCGGCAAACTGCGGGTCGCGGGTCTTGCCGGTCTGCACCAGGACCCGGGCGAAGCCGGTCTTACGCCAGGTGAAGTAGGGCTCGCGCGCCAGATATGCCGCCGTGGTCATGGCGCGGCAGTGCAGCTCGCCGCGCTCGACCCCAAGATCGATCTCCCGCACCCCTTGGTAGCCGGCAATGATGTTGAATTTTACTCCGAGGGTTTCTTCCAGCAGTTTGAGAATGTAGACGCCGGAAGTTCCCGCCGCCGTTGCGCCGCAGCGCGGCAGTTCCTTGGCTTTGCGCACCTCCGCCAAATTCTTGAAGCCCAGGTCGGCGCGGATGTAGAGCATGTGATCGGTCTTGTCGGTGCTGCCGATCCAGGTGAACTTGCCCCAGTCGAATTTGATTTCCTTCTGCTTGAGTAGCTGGTGAAAATAAATCGCCGGCTGCACCGCGCCGATGGTCAAGCCGTCCGGCTTGCTGACGTTGTAAACATAGTTGGCGCCGACGACCGAGCCGGCGCCGCCCATATTCTGCACGATGAAATTGGGATTGCCGGGGATATGTTTGCCGATATGCCGGGTGATCAGCCGCACGTACAAATCGTAGGTGCTGCCCGCGTTGGCTCCCGCCACCACGGTCACGGTCTTGCCTTGATAAAAAGTGCTCTGAGCGTTCGCGGAGGAAACCCAAGCAACCAACATCATGACCCAGAGAACCAGTTTCATTAAATCCCCTTATGCGTCCTTTGCGTTCTCTGCGGCTAGTCAATTCGGAAAACAAAGGGGACGGCAGTGCCGTCCCCTATTTTGTGACCTTTATGTTCTGTGTGGTAAATTCTTTTTCTCTCGCCTAATCATCCAAATACATCAGCTTCGCCGGATTGTCTTTGAGCATCAGCTTCACTTCTTCCGGCTTGATGCCGAAGCCCAACAGCGCGCGCAGGAAAACTCGCATGCCGTCAACCGCGTCCATGTGCAGCACCTGGCCGAAGTCGCTGCCGATAATGCAGCGGTCGGGGCCGATTTCTTTGATGGTGCGGATGGTTTCCATGGGATCGGCCACCGGCTGGTACAAGCTCGGGATCATCGGCTGGCAGTAAGTCCCGACGTAGACGCCGAGATCGCGCAGCTGCTTCATCTCGTCGAGCAACAGTTTGTTCAGTTCGAGCAGCGGATGATCGAGAGTCGCACGGCAACCGATTTCTTTTGCCAGCGTCGCCAGCGGCAGCAACTCCTCGAAGTCGGTGTGGCCGAAACCGATGCCGACCTTTTTCTCGGCGGCCATTTCCATGATCTGCTTCACTTCCGGCAGCACCTTGCCGTCTTCGCTGCACAACCGCACGCCCTCATGGTCCGGGAGGCCGGCGCTGCGCCAGAAGCCGTAGGATGTAAACGACGGGAACCAGATCATCTTGAAGTTGGGATATTGCAGACCTATGCGCACGTATTCGGGACGCATGCCTAAACACATGCCGACGCCGCCGTAGACTTCGACCCGGTGGGTGAGCTCGCCGCGGGCAATCATGTCGTCGATGTGCCGTTGGGTCAGGTAGGCCGAGGTGGCGCTGATGTTCCAGTGATCCTTGTCCGGCGATTCCTCGGTCCGACCTTGAACCTTTGAACCTTGAACCTTGAACCGCGCGCGCGCCTAAGCGCGCGCGTTGCCCCACGCCTCGAAGAATCTGCGCGCATCATCGACCACCGGCTCGATCACCGGCACGTAGGGGATCACCATGCGGGTGACGCCGGCTTCTTCGAAGGCTTTCATCTTTTCTTTGATCTCGCTAATGTCGCTGGCCGGCAACCACCGGCAGTTTGTCCATATACTCGTCGGTGAGCGCGCCCATGGCGGCTTTGAAGCCGCCTTTCTGAAACGCTTCGTGAATCGCATTCACTTCTTTGTCGAAGCCCATGCCGCGCAGCATATCGCTGTAATGATCGGCGATGTTGTAAAACGTCAGCACCTGGCGCAGCTTGGCGCGCGCCGCGTTCTTGTCGGGATTGAGCGAAACCCGCGACTTGGCAATAATCTCGATCTTGCTCGGATCGCGGCCGGCTTCGATGGCGCCTTCGCGCACCCGCGCGGCGATCTCTTTCACTTTGGCCGGCGTCGCCATATTGATAAATACCCCGTCGGAAATCTTGCCGACCAGCTTGGTCATCTGCGGCCCGAGGCCGGCGAGATAGATCGGCACGTTGGGAAAGCTCGGTTTCCAGGAGAGCTGAAAGCGCTTGCCGGTGTTGTAGATCTCGCCTTCATATTCGACCCGCTCGCCGGCGGCGACTTTGCGCACCACCTCGATATATTCGCGCGCGCGCTTGAGCGGCCGGTCGAAGACCCCGCCATGCCAGCCGGCGATCGCCTTGTTAGCGACGCCGAGGCCGAGCAGCAAGCGGCCGCCGGACAAATCCTGCAGCGTCGCCGCTTGGATGCCCAGGGTCACCGGGCTGCGGCCGTAAATATGGTAAATTGCCGTGCCGAGTTTTATTTTTTTGGTCCGGCTCGCCACCGCCGACAGCATGACGAAAGGATCGGTGCTATTCGACTCGCCTTTCCAGAACGCGCCGAAGCCGGCTTGCTCGGCCACCTCGATCAGCCCGGGCACTTCGGCCGCCGGATAGTGCGCCGCGGAATTGATCTCAACGTCAAAAATCATGAGTAGCGTCCTTCTGTGGGTTGTAACCTTGAACTTTTGAACCCTTGAACCTTGAACGAAATTACCGGCTAGACTAGCCAGATGGCTTCGCGCATGTCAAATCTTCACACTTTCCGTTTAGGCTCACTGCAGCGCTTTGGCTTTCTTCGTGAGGGCGTCGAGTTCTTTCTTGAGTTTCTCTGAACTCGTGACAAAATCCTCCACCGAATTCGCCGGCACAAAGGCCGCGTCGATGGGCTTGACGACGCCGGTATATTCCATGACGGTCGAGAATTTGCTGCGCGCGGCGAAGTCGCTGATCGCGCCGGTGCCGACGACGACGAGACTAATCGCCGCGGCGGTCCACAGGCGTGAACGGCGCCGCAAAAATGACGCCGCGCCGAGATGTCCAAAAACCATTCCCGCCAGCACCAGTCCATAGCCGAATACTCCGGCGATCCACAGTATGGGAATCCACGGCAAGAAAAACTCCGACCACTCGGCGACCACGCCGAGGGCGCTGATCGCCAGCAGCGCCAAACAGGCGATCGTTACATGCCGGGCAAAATTGAAACGGCTGACGACGATCCGGCTGGCCAGCGCCCACATGCCGGCCCAGGTCGCCAGCATCGACACCGTGACCCAAGTTTCGCCGATGATATTTGCCACGGTCACCCGCTCGATACTGGAAAGATAGGCATCCAAACAGAGCAGCAACACCAAGACCACGCCCGAAATCACCGCCGCATAGGGCGACGCCAAGGGCAAAACTTTTACCGCGCCCTCGACCAAGGTCGGCGCCAGCGGGTGATCGACGCTGACGTAGCGCAGGGTAGTGTGACCGATACGAAACTGGCTGCCGGATTCAAGTTCCAACTGGGCGATGCGCTCTTTGTCAGAGGCGGCATAGAAACCGTTGATGCTATCGAGATCGCTGGCGAGCAAACGCCCTTGTTCGTCTTGGGCAATCTTGAGATGACGCGGACAGACGAACGGATCGGCGAGAATCACCTGATTGCCATAGGCGCGGCCGACGGTGATTGGAAATCCATCCACCGCAATCCGCTCGCTAACGCCGCCCTTGCCGTCGAGAATCTCGATATAGCCTAGCGCTGCCACTTGATGCTCTCCATGTAGCGGCGGCTCAAAGCCTGAACATTGTCGAAGCTCACGCCGGAGAGCGAAAGCGTCGATACCAGGCCGGCATTGCGCGAGCCCAGGGTGGCGGCGCGAAACACCGCGTCGTATAGCGCCGGCAACTTTACGTACTGGCGCGCGCACAGCACTCCTTTGAGCTTGCCGTGGGCGGTGGCAACGTTGCGCGTCTGGCAGCGAAACGACGTGACTTCCTCTTCGTTGCCGAACATCGCCGCGTTGCCGCCTTGAAGCTGTGCGGAGTAAAGCGTGAAGAAGCGCGCCGGATTGAGCTCGCCGGTGGACAACAGTTGATGATAAAAACGCACGATGCCGGAGGACTGGTCGCTGGAAACGAAAATGTAATCGTCCGTCGAACAGTCATGGGTCACCGAAACGTAAGGCAATTCCTTACGGCGTACAGCGTCCGCCCAACAGCGAAAAAACTCGGCGGGTTTGGTCGGCAAGTCGTACGGCGCCAGCGCCACCCGCGGCGTTTTGGCCTCGAACATGCCGGCGAGATAGCGCGATTGATTGTCGTGGATCTGCCGGCCGACATCGGCGAGGAAACTCGCCGGCGGCCGCATTTCGCCCTTGGCGGTCTTATCCAGCAAAGCCACGGCCCGCTCCGCCGGGACGAGAAAGCTGATTTGATTACCTTCGGTGGCGACGTTGATGCCCACGACTTTGCCGTCTTGCGTCAACGTCGGCCCGCCGCTCATGCCGGGATTGAGCGAGCCGGTGAAATGCACTTTGGGATAGAGCGTATGTTTGAGCAAACCGTTGTGCGTGCCTTCGACGATGGAAAGCCCAAGGTCGCGTGGATGGCCGAGGGAATAGAGCCGGGTGCCCTGCGCCACCGGGTTGGACTCCAAGACGAGATGGCCCTTGGGCTGACGCTGGGTCCGCAAGATGGCCAAGTCGTAGACCACATCGACGCCCAGCACCGTGCCGACGGTGGTGCCGCCGGCGACGTCGATCACATCGATCCGATAGCGCTCCGGCGAGTGCACCAACTTGGAAATCACATGGTAATTGGTGACGATGCGTCCCGAGTTGTCGGCGGCAAAACCCGTGCCCGTGGATGCCTTCGCCGCCGAACTGGTTTCCACCACTTCGATCTTCACCACATGCTCGGAAAACTGTTTGAAGATCTCCGGCGTGGTGCCGGCTATGAGCTGCGCTTGAGACGCCGTCGTGAGCGCCATGCACAAGCACAAAAACAAAAAGCCGATGGCGGTGAACAATCGATTCATTGGATGGACAGGAAACTTCGTGCGCAGTTGGCGCAAGCTAACCAGCGATTTGACTCACGCCCTGGGTCACCAACTGTTGAATGGCGGCGTCATTGTGGCCTAGTTCGCGAAGAATCCTCTCGCTATGCTCACCCACCAGCGGCGGCGGCTGGGTCTTATCCTTGGCCAGATCATCGAAACGCACCGGCCCGCCGACGAACTTCAGTTTCCCGGCTTTGGGATGCTCGACCTCTTCGATCAGCCCGAGATGCTTCACCTGCGGGTCGTCAAGCACCTCGGCGACATCGTAAAGCGGCGCCGCCGGCACGTCATGCGCGTCGAGAATTTTTAACCAATCGCCGCGCGTCTTGGTTTTGAATGCCGGCGCCAGGGTTTGTTCCAGCGCTTGGTAATTTTGTCGGCGACCGTCGCGGGTCTTGAAACGTTCATCCGCGGCGACGTCCATGCGCTCGACAGCCTGCAAGAGCGCCAACCAAAACTTCTCCGGCACCGAACAATGAATCGCCAAGGGCTTGCCATCCTGGCAAACCACCGCGAACGCGTGAGCGTTTTTCACTCGCGCCATGCGGTTGGGCACGTTGCCGGTACGAAGATAACCCGCCGCGGTTTCGCCGATGAACGACAGCGTCGCCTGCAACAACGACGTCTCGACCCGGCATCCGGCCCCGGAATTTGTCCGCGCCAAGAGCGCGGCGAGAATCCCGTAACCTGCGGAAAGTCCGGTGACATAATCCGACACCGCCATGCCCATGACTTTGGGATCGTTGGGATCGCTGAGCAGGCTCAATAATCCGCTCATCGCCTGGCCCAAAGTATCGAAGCCAGGCTTCTCGGCATAGGGTCCACTCTGGCCGAACGCCGAGATCGAGCAGTAGACTAGTCTGGCATTGATCGCTTGCACCGTCTCATAGCCAATGCCCAGCCGTTTCGCCGTGCCGGGGCGAAAGTTCTCCACGAAGACATCGGCGTTCGCGAGCAGCTCAAGGCAGATCGCCTTGCCGGCCGGAGCTTTCAAGTCCAGCACTAAACTCTCTTTGTTGCGATTGAGATGCGCGAAGTTGAAACTGAACGCCGGATCGGGCGCGAAGTAACGATATGGATCGCCATCGGGAGCCGATTCGATCTTGATTACCCGCGCGCCAAGATCTGCGAGCAGTGCCGTAGCATACGGACCGGTAACGAAGGTCGCGCACTCGATGACCGTGATGTTGTCGAGGATTTTAACCGGCATGAATATCTTTCCGCGCTAATCTTCCATGGATCAGCGCGGCATGCAACGCGCTTCGCGCAAAAGAGTTCTCCCATAAATGCCGGCGCCAAAGTCAAAATCTAGGAAATCTACGGCCGTCCGCTTTAATCCGGTGACAGCGCGACTTGGTTCTAAGCCGTGCGATTCGAGCCGGACTTGCGACCGCTCAGCGCGGCGCGACTAAAATTTCATCGCGCGGAAAGTAATCCATGATTTCCGCGCCATTCTTGGTCACCACCAGCATGTTTTCCAAACGCGCGCCGCCGACCCGGGTCTCGCCTTCGCGCGATTCCACCGCCAAGGTCATGCCTTCCTCGAACACCTGCGGATGATCGAAGGACCACAGCCGGTTGATGATCGGGATGTCGTAGCCGGTGTTGGTGCCGAGGCCGATGCCGTGGCCGATTTCGCTGGCGAGGATTTCTACTTCGCTCCGGTAGCCCCACTTGGTCGCCGGTGGAAAATGTTTCGCCGCGTCCGCCGTGGTCCTGCCCGGCTTGATTTCGGAGATGACCAGATCGAGCCGCTCGCGCACTTCTTTGTACCAATCTTGCTCTTTCGCCGTCGGCTTTCTGCCGACGATGAAAGTCCGGTAGGTGCAGCTGCCGTAACCCATGTACGTCGCGCCGCAGTAAGAGCCGTAGACCATGTCGCCGAATTGGATCACCCGGCTGGTGGCGTGGGGACCACGGTCAAACGTCGTCGGCCCGGTGCGCCAGCCGCCGGGCACGGAACCTTCCAGTCCCATCTCCCAGCCGGCGCCGGAGGCGATGCGCATCAGATCGGTATCGCGGATGCCGGGCTTCAAGTTTTCCCAGACGCGATACCAGACGCCGTCAACCATCGACGCGCAGGTTTTGAGGCAGTTAATTTCATCCTGGTTTTTGATCATGCGCGCTTCGAGCATGAGGTTGCGCGAGTCGACGAGGTTTTTAACTCCGGCGCTGACCAGCGCTTCGCGGGCGTTGCCATCGAAACTGCCGAGCGCCAGTTTCTCGGCCAACAGGCCGCGCTTCTCCAGTTCAGCTTTGATCTCGCCGGCGAACGCTTTGGCCTCGTCGGCACACGCGCCAGGGCCGGGCGCGCCGCTCAACCAGGAGTGCGCCGGCCGCCACTCTTTGATCCATGGGCATTGGTCCGGCATCTGATGAAAATAGCCGTCATGCTCGTACATCACCGGATCATGCTCGGCGAAGAACAACACATAACGGCACATGGGATAAGTGAAGCCCCTGAGCGCCGTTAAATATCTAATGTTGTGATGGTTGGCTTCGAGCAGCGCGGCGACGCCATGTTTTTTCATGATCGTTTGCGCCCGCGCCACGCGCTGGTTGCGCATGCGTTCGCTATTGAGCCGCTCTTGCCAATCTGCGGTTTCCGGACCGAAAGTCAGTTTCGATGCATATTGAACCATGGTTACACTCCTGGAGATTTCCATCGATCACGCCGCTCGCAGCGTGAAACCATCGACGAGTAGTCACAGGGGCGAGCATTCCCTGGGCAAATTTCAATAGCACCGGGGTCAACACCGGTCGAGAATTCAACTGCGCTTATCGAACGGCGCAAACTTATCCGGAACGACCCAGAGCTTCAACCGGTCACGCTCAGATTGTTGCTTCATTGGGTCGAATACGCTGTAATGGCCGGCGATGAAAACAGCCGTATTGAACCTGCTGAGTTTTATTGTCGTCGGCCTTTACCCAGCCTGGCTATGCGGTGCCGAACGGGTCACCGCCGCCTACACCAGCATCGCCGCCGCCTACGCGCCTTTCTGGGTGGCGAAAGACAAAGGCATCTTTCAAAAATACAATTTCGATACGCGCTTGATCTATATGCGCGGCACCATCCCGACCTTGGCGGCGCTGGCCAATAGCGATCTCGACTTCGTCCAATCCGGCGCCTCGCCATTTATTCCGTACGCGGCAAAGGGCGGCGACGCGGTGCTGCTCGGCTGCTTGGCAAATAAGGTTATCGACTATGTGTTGATTGCCCACCCTTCCATTACTCGCATCGAACAACTGCGCGGCAAGCCCATCGGCATCAGCCGGGTCGGCGATCAGACCCATCATTACGTCCGGGAGATTCTCAAACGCTATGGCATTTCTCTCAAAGAGGTGCGCTTGGTGCAAACCGGCTTGCAACCCGAACGGGTGGCCGCCCTGCGCCAAGGGTTGACCATGGCGAGCATACTCAACCGGCCGAATAATCTGCCGCTCGAACAAGAGGGCTACAAACGCTTACTCGACATCGAGGATCTCAAACTGCCGGCCGGCGTGCGCTGCCTGATCACGACAAAGAAAATCATCAAAGCCAGACCCGCTATGGTCGATAATTTTGTCATGGCGTGGCTCGAGTCGGTGCGTTTCATCCTGACCCAAAAGCGCGAGACCAAACAGGTCATCGCCAAATACACGCTCAACACCGACGATGTTCACCTGGAAGAAGCCTGGAATACTTTGGCGACGCAGACCGAGGTCCCGCCCTACGCGTCGATCAGTCAGCTCCAGGGGCAGGCCAACATGATGGCCGAAGATCAGCCCGACCTGGCGCGCTTCGATGCCAAGGTCATGGTCGACAACAGCATCATCAAGAAACTCGAAGACAGCGGTTGGATCAAGAAGCTGTTCGCTAAGTAAAAGGCGAGATCCCTCGTTGCCCTCGGGATAACAGAGAGAAGCAGTTGGACCCAGCTGTCATTCCGAGCAAAGCGAGGAATCCCGTCTTGTTTCCTTGGCCATTGCCTTTTTTCGTACTCTGCGTTCTTTGCGGCTAACTATCCGATTCAAATTTCTAGGACTGCCCCTTCGCCACTTCGGCGAGAACGCTGCTATCGATCAAAGCCTCGGCTTTCAAATTCTTCGCCGCCGGCACCGTCGGCACCAGCGAATCGATGGCATAGCGTAAACCTTCCAGCGGCAGGGTGGGAAACGGTTCAAGAAACTTTCCCGAGTTGAAGCGGTAGTTTTCCTCGATGATCGCTTTATCCTGCAAGCGCAGATTTTTCGCCAAGACCTTCTTGCTGAATTCCGGGTCTTCTTGAATTTTTTTCATGCTCGCCACCAAGGCGCGCACGAACCGTACCGCCAGCGGTCGCCGTTCTTTAAGAAACGCCCGACGCGCCGCAGTCATGTTCCCGACCACGGGGAAGTTCAAGGTTTCGATATCGAGAATAGTTTTGAAACCGTCTTTTTCCAGGGTCATGGCGAACGCGGGATTCAAGATCGTCGCCGCCACCCGGCCATTTTTCAGCGCCAAAGTGCGATCGGCCTGGCCGCCGGTGGAAACCACTCGGACATCTTGATCGGGATTCATGCCGAGCTTCTTAAGCGCGAGACGCATATAGAAATGCGAGACATCGTGAATCCGCGCGATGCCGACCACTTTGCCTTTGAGCTGGTCGACTCTGTCGATGCCCGGCGCGGCAACGATGCGGTACTGCATGCGGTTGTAGATGCTGGCGATGAATTGTAAATCTGCGCCGCTGGCCATGGCGCCGATGACGTTGTGCGGAATGCAATAGAGCAAGTCGATCTCGCCCGAGACCAAGGACGATACCGCGGGATTGCCTTGAATCCAGATCTGCTCGACATCCAACCCTTCACGCGTATAGAAACCCGCGTCATTCGCCAGCCACAGTGGCAGGATCGCGCCGCCGATGTAGCAATTGCTCACGCGCAGCTTTTCGGCGCCGGTCGACGGTTCCACGAATAGTGAACCAACCAGCACCAGAGCAAACAGTGCAACCGACGCTCTGATATTCTGTCGCATCGCCATACTGGCCGACACTAGCGTGGAGTTATTGTCGTATCAAGCTACGCTTGCTATCTTGCGGCTGCCTCGTTACAGAACAGAATAATGACATTTATCCTTGGAAAGCTCGCGGTGCTGCTGCTCCTGGTCGCGACTGCGCCGTCCGGCTCCGCCGCCGACCGGCCGCTGGAAAAAATCCGCATCGCGGTATCGTCGAAGTCCTTGGGCTTCCTCGACACTTGGGCGGCCAAGGAGCGCGGCTTTTTCCGCAAGCACGGCCTCGACGCCGAGATCATCGCCATGCGCCCGCCGCTCACCATCGGCGCGCTGCAAGCCGGTGAGATCGATTACGCCATCGGCGCCAGCACCACCTCGCGCGGCGCCATCTCGGGCGCGCCGGTGCGCATCGTCAGCTTGGCCTTACGCTCGTCATTTCATACGTTGGTCGCCCGGCCAGCGATCAAGACCATCGCCGACATGAAGAGTAAGACCATTGCGGTGACGGTCGGCGCAGCCGATGACTTCGTCGTGCGCCATCTCTTGCGCCGCGGCGGTCTTGATCCGCGCGATGTTCAATTTGTCAACATGGGCGGTTCGGACACGCGCTTTCCGGCCCTTTACGCCGGCACCATCGACGCATCGCCCTTATCTCTGCCGTTTTTTGTCGTCGCCAAAAGACAGGGCTACAATCTGCTCGGCACCGCCTCGGACGTACTCGACATGGCCACCGTCGGCATCGGCACGTCGGTTAAGAAAATCCAACAGGAACGCGAGCAGGTTAAAAAGATGGTGCGCGCCCAGCTCGACACCCTGCGCTGGATCAAGACGCAGAAAGCCGAGGTCGTGCCCTTTTTGCAGAAATTCTACGGCCTCGACGAAGCCATGGCCGTGGAATCCCACGCGATCTATGCCAAATTGATCATCGACGACGCCCGGCCGCTGGCCGAAGCGATCAAGACCGTGCTCGACCAGCAGGGCAAACCGGATCTACCCCTGGACCGCGTCGTCGACGCCTCGCTGGTCGAAGAAGTGCTGCGTGAACGGAGATAACCATGGCAGATAAAAATATGCGGATCATCGACATCGACGGCCATGTGCGCGAGGCCGATGATCTTATTTGAAAAATACTTAGAAACGCCTTTCCGCGACCACGCGCCCAGGGTCGAAAAAGTCGCCAACGGCCAACTCTTATTCAAGCTTGAAGGGGACCGCCATCACCGCCGTCCGGACGAATCGCCGTTCCGCGTAAAAGACGACGGCTCGCCGGTCAACGAAGGGCGCCACCTCGCGACCAACCCCAAACAGCGTCTGGAAGCGATGGACCGCGACCGCATCGAGCGCGGCCTCATGTTTCCATCCGCCGGTTTGTACTTAACCTCGGTCGAAGACGCAGCCTACGCCGCCGCGCTCTGCCGTGCTTATAACAATTGGCTCTATGATTACTGCGGCGAGGACCGCAAACGCTTGATGGGCGTAGCCGCGGTACCGATGCAGGATGTCAATCTAGCGATCGCGGAAGCCAAGCGCGCGGTTAAAGACCTGGGCTTCAAAGGCATCTTCGTCAGACCCAATCCGGTCAAAGGCCGCAACATCGACGATCCTTACTACGATCCGCTGTACCAGACCGTCGTCGATCTCGGCGTGCCGCTGTTGCTCCACGAAGGTTCGGGGGCGTTCCTGCCCACCGCCGGCGCCGACCGCTTTGCCGGCCAGTGGTTTTTCACTCATACGATCTCCCATCCGCTGGAACAGATGCTCGCCAGCTTGGGCATGATCTGCAACGGCGCACTGGAGCGACATCCCGAATTGCAGTGCGTCTTTCTCGAGGCCGGCGCCGGCTGGCTGCCCTACTGGCTCTGGCGCATGGACGAGCACTACGAAGTCCTGCCGTTCCAAGTCCCATGGCTAAAAATGAAACCGAGCGACTACTTTCGCCGCCAGTGTTTCATCTCCTTCGAAGCCGACGAAACCCGCTTGGGCCAGGTGATCGAATCCATCGGCGCCGACCATGTCGTGTTCGCCTCGGACTATCCCCACTGGGACGCGACCTTTCCCGGCGTCACCGACATGATTATGAATCGCAAGGATTTGGACGCCGGCACCCAGCGCAAGATCATGGGGGAGACCGCGGCAAAACTATTGAGATTGGATTAAATAACGGACCGGCTACTTTTTTTTCGCGAAAAAAGTTGCCTTATCTCTTCGCGACGAAATACAATTTAAGGAGGTTTTATGGCAGACACACCAAAACTAGTTTCTTCGATGGGCCGCGCCGAGCTCGACAAAATCTACGTGCGTAATTACGATTTGAATAAAGACCTGCTCGGCAAGATCAGCTTCGCCCAGATGGTCTGCTTGATGCTCGAAGGCCGGCTGCCCACTGCCGAAGAAGGCCGGATGATCGACACCATGCTGATCGTCCTGGTCGATCACGGCATGACCACCGGCGCGGCGGCGGCGCGTATGACTTTTCATTCCGCGCCGGAAGCGATCCAGGGCGCGGTCGCGGCAGCGATCCTCGGCGCCGGCAGCGTCCATCTCGGTTCGTCGGAACATTGCGCGAAAATGCTCCACGACGCCTTGTCCAAGCAAGGCAAAGACGCCGATCTCGACGCCGTAGCGCTAAAAACCGTCGAGACGCGCCTGGCCAACAATCAGCTGATTCCCGGCATCGGCCACGGCATCCACACCGGCGGTGATCCGCGCGCGCAGCGGCTATTCGAAGTAGCCCAAGAAACCAAAGTCTATGGCCGCAACTGCGAGCTCTTGAAGAAGATCGGCAAGATCGCCGACCAAAAGGTCGGCAAGCACTTGCCGGTGAATGTCACCGGCGCCATCGCCGCGATCTCGCTGGACATGGGATTTCACTGGCAGATGTCGAAGTCCTTCGCCATCCTCGGCCGCGCCTTGGGCGGTCTCGCCCATGTCGGCGAAGAAATCCGCCGCCCCATCGCCCGCGGCATATCGAATCTGATTCGGGATAATTTACAGTATGAACCGGAGTCAAAATAGATCCAAAAACCGAGTTTAAACTATTCGGATCGACCAACCCTGCAAAGAGGATCGGAATGCTTCGACAGGCTCAGCATGAACGGAGAAATCAAAACATCAACAATTCCCGTTCGTCCTGAGCCTGTCGAAGGACTCTTAAGATGACCGTCATGCGTACAAATTGCGAAATTTGGATTCTGTCGTTTCTGTTACATTTCGCGTTCGCTATCCCAGCCCATGCTCAGCTGCGCAAGATCAACATCGCCTACACCGCCACGAGCCCGTACCAGGCGGTGTTGATCGTCGCCAAGGAAGTCGGCTTGTTCAAGAAGCATAACCTCGATCCAACCTTGGTCTTCACCACCGGCGGCTCGCTCGGCATCCAGGCCATGCTTGGCGGCGATGTCGCGATGACACTATCGGACGGTTCGTCGTCCGTGGGCAGCAAACTCGCCGGCGTCGATGTTCTCGTCATCGCCAGTCTGTTGAACACATTTCCCTACAGCTTGATCTCGCTGCCGGAGATTAAGAAGGTCGACCAGTTGCGAGGCACCAAGATCGCCGTCAGCCGTTTCGGCAGCGCGACGGATTTGAGCGTCAAGATGGCATTAGCGCGTCTGGGGCTAAACGCCGAGAAAGACGTCACGCTCTTACAGATTGGCGTGCAGACCGCGCGCTATGCCGCCATGGTATCGAAGAACGTCCAGGCGACCATCATCACGCCGCCGTTTACTCTCACCGCGCGCAAGGCCGGCATGAACACGTTGATCGACATGGCCGAATTGAACATTCCGTTCCAATTGACCGGCATGTTGGCGTTACGGCCCTATCTGAAAAGCAATCCCGACATGGTGTTATCGGTGATTCGCGTGCTGTCCGAAGGCATTCATTTCTACAAGCGCGAAAAAGAAGCGACCTTGAAAATTCTCGGCAAGTATTTAAAAACCGACGACCGCGAGGCCCTCGAAGAGACCCATCGCGAGATCGCCATCAAGTCACTGCCGGAGAAACCTTATCCGACGCTGGCGGGCATCAAGACCATCCTCGACGAGACCGCCCTGCGCAATCCCAAAGCCAAGGGCATGAGGCCCGAAGACTTCGTCGACTCCAGTTTCGTGAAAAAGGTCGACGACGAAGGATTGTTCGAGCGCTTGTACCGCCGCTAACTTCGCAAAAGCCTTATTAAGGAGGAAGGCATGATCGGTAGCAAGAGTAAGGTTTTCGCCCAAGTCATCCTGATGGCAATCTATATAGGGGTGAGCCCGGCCGACATCGGCGCTCAGGACATAACCGCCTGCGGCGTGGTGAACGGCGACAATGCGCAAAAGTTCGTCGGCGGTCCGCTGGATGTGAAAGAAACCGCCAGTGCGCCGATCAGCAACGCCCCGGGCGCCTACAGTTCAGTCTGCACTTATGTCGCCCGCGGTATAGGAGTGGACAAAGCGCTTACGGCGCCGCGCTTGCTCGATCTGACCCTGCACTTCTTAGATTCGCCGGATTCGATGAGCATAATTTTTGCGAATTCGGTGATCGAATATAACCAACTGGCAATTGCGCCGGAAGCTCCGTTCAAAAACGCGACAATAACTCCCCTCCCCGGCTTCGGCGATAAGGCTTTTGTCTTCGAAGCCGTCACCGATCCCCAGGCCGGCTACAAATCGGCGTTGATCGTTTTTTACAAAGGCCGCATCGGCGGCAGCATCGCCGCTTGGAAAAAGCCCGAGCCGGCGTTGGAAACCAGCAAATTGGTTTTGCAGTTCATACTCAGCCGGCTGCCATGACAGTCGGCCAATCGACAACGATCCCACACCCGAGCGCGATAACTCGTTCATTCAGGCCAGGGCAAATCTATGAACCTACTTAAAATCCTGCTGCCGACTTTATTCCTCCATGCTGCCGCCGCCAACGCGGCAGAACCATTGGACATCGCCGCCTGCGCGACGGTCACGGCGGCGGACGCCGAAAAATTCATCGGCGCACCCCTGGACGTCACCAAGATCGACAAAAAGATCATGCTCAACGCGCCGTGGACCCATGACTCCCTATGCACCTATATGCCGCAGGGCCTAAAATCCGACGATCCCACCGAGATCCCGCGCTTCCTCGACGTTAGTTTAAGATTTTTTTCCACAATCGAGGCGGCGCAAGCGATGCATCAAGCTACCCTGGAGCAGTTCCGCAAGCTGGCCGGCAGCCCTGACGCGCCGTTGAAGATCATCGCCATCCAACCCCTTGACGATTTCGCCAGCGCCTTCTCTGTAGAAATCCAGACCGATGCCAAATCCGAATTCAAATCCGCCATGATCATGTTCGTCAAAGACACGGTTGGCGGTGCCATCAGCGCATGGAAGAAACCGGAGTCGTCGTTGGTGTTGAGCAAAGCCGTTCTGCAACATGTCCTGGCCAAGCTACCGTAAATAGCCAAATCGAGGAGGGATGGTGAAAACCCCGCGCCTGTCTCTGTTATTTCTCTGGATCAGCCTCTGGCTATCGCCGATGGCGCACGGTCAAGCCGATTTTTTCGCCGGCAAGCAGATCAAAATCGTCGTGGGATTTTCGGCCGGCGGCATCATCGATCTGTGGGCGCGGCTGTTCGCCCTCTATCTCGGCAAATATATTCCCGGCAACCCGACCCTGGTCGTGCAGAATCTCCCCGGCGGCGGTTCGATGATCGCCGCCAATCAATTGTTCAACGTTGCCAAGCCGGACGGTCTGACGCTAGCCATGCTGTCGTCGGGACTTTACTTCGACCAATTGCTCGGCGCCAAAGAAGTTAGGTACGACTGGGCCAAGTTCGCTTGGATTGGCTCGCCGGTGAAAAACTTTGAAGTGCTCACCATGCGCTCCGACACGCCCTACAAGACCATTGAAGATATTCAGAAGGCGGCACAGCCGCCGCGTTGCGGCACCACCGGCAGCGGCGCCACAGGGCATTATTTTCCAAGATTCCTCGACGACGCGCTCGGCGCCAAGTTTCATTTGGTGCTCGGCTATCCCGGCAACCGCGAGGTCGAGATCGCCATTGAACGGGGCGAAGTCCACTGCTACGCGATCACCAAAGAGGCCTTCCTGCGCGAACCGGGTCGTAGCTGGCTGAAGAAAGGCTTTGTTCGTGTTCTGGTCCAGGGCGGACAAAAACGCGATCCGCTCTTCCCCGACACGCCGACCATCTATGAACTCATGGATAAACATCGGACATCCGAAGCGCTCAAACGCTTCGCCACAGTGCTGCTCTCCGTCGGCACCATCGGCCGGCCCTTGATCGCGCCGCCCCATCTGCCCGCCGGGCGCTTGGCTACATTGCGCGATGCCTATGCGAAGATGCTTAACGACGGGGAATTTCTCGGCGAGGCGCGCAAACGGGAGTGGGATGTCGAGTACACCAGCGGCCAGGAACTCGAAGCGATCGCCAAGCAATCGGTCAACCAGCCAAAGGATGTCGTCGATAGACTAAGAAAGATTCTGCGCGACTGACCCGGTGCCGAGGGGGCCACAAGGACGGGTTTGAAACCGAGACTACGCCGGACTGGCTCATGAAATCGTTTTGCCAGTATTTGCCCGACTTACCGCAAGCGCTAAAAACCCGGAGTAAAGAGTTTTTGATGAATATACCTTTTCGCACTCTGTAAACTCCGCGTGGTGCAATCCTGGTTGTTTCTTGCGTTGCGCTCCGCCGGCTGGGCATCACCGCCGAATATTTCTTTTCCCGTCTAGAAAATCTTCGCCGCCAATGTTAGGACGAGTAAGTTTTCACCCCATCCGTAAAAGGAAGCGACCATGTTGACACCGCTAAAAATCGACAACCGCATCGACGCCCATCTCGGCGTTCCGGAAGGCATCGGCAAACGGCCGGTGATCATTCACATGCACGAACGCTATGGCATCGTGCAGCACACCATGGACTTAGGCGAGAAGTACGTCAAGGCCGGCTATGTCACTGTCGTGCCCGACTATTTTTCCCGCTTCACCGGCGACCGCAAGGCGCTGGCCGAAGGCAACGACCGCTGCGAGCTCGATGACGAAGTGGTCTTGTCCGACACCGACGCGATTATGGCGTATCTGCGCACCCTGCCCCAGGCCGACATGACCAAGGTCGCCATGTCGGGCGTCTGCCAGACCGGGCGCCAACCGATATTAGTGGCAGCCAAGCGTGACTATCTTACGGCCGCGGTGGTGCTCTACGGCGCGGTCTATGACGCCGACTGGAAATCCCACCCGAGGCGACCGGAGTCGATCGAAACGCTGCTGCAGAACATGCAGTGCCCGCTAACCGCGGTCTTCGGCGAACTCGACAACCTGATTCATCTCGACAACATCGTCCGCATGACCACGGTGTTGGCCGCGGCCAAGAAAAGCTTCGGCGTCCGCGTCTATCCCGACGCGCCGCACGGATTCTTGAACGACACCATGCCTGGCCGCTACCGCCAACCCCAGAGCGACGCCGCGTGGAATCAGATCACGTCGTTTTTAAAATCGGTATTCGCCGGCGAGTGGAAAAAAGACCGGGCGATCTGGCGTTTCGAAGCCGACAGCTCGCTGGATTACGATTTTACCGCGATGAAGCGTTGGGAGTAGCGCGCGTTGCGCGCGCAATTACAAATTCCATATTCCAGATTAGCAACCCGGGCCATGGTGCCATGGTGACAATTTGGAATCTGGAATTTGTAATTTGGAATGGGGCGCACAGAACAACCTTGACACAGACATAAGAGCCAAATAGATTCAGCAGCACTCGAGCCCAGAGGAGCGCGCCACGGCGAAACCCGAACAAGAAGCCTTCGATCTAGTCTCTGTCGACGAGTCGAACCCGCTGACCACCAACCGGTTGTGGCAGCGCACACGTGAGCTGCTCTCCGATTGGCTCGGCGTCATCGGCATCGTCGGGTTTTTCCTCGCCTGGGAGATCTCGACCCGCCTGGAGATCATCAATCCTTTTTACTTCCCGCCCTTCAGTAAGATCATCGCCAAAGGCTACGAGCTTTTCGCCAACGGCTCCATCTGGGAGCATATGTGGTTTAGCCTGACTAACTTCGTGATTGGCTTTGCCATTTCGGTGGTGCTCGGCGTGGTCATGGGCGTGCCCATGGGTTGGTACCGGGGCGTGCACAAAACCTTCGATCCGCTCCTTTCCGGTATTTACGCCACGCCGCTGATCGCCTTGCTGCCGCTGATCATCATGATGTTCGGCTTGGGCTCGGTATCGAAAATCATCATGACGATACTCGCCGCGGTGTTTCCAATCCTGATCAACACCATGGTCGGCATCGCCAACACCGACAACCGCTTGATCACCATGTCGCGGGCGTTCGGCGCGCGCGACAGCCAGATCTTCATGAAAGTATCGTTGCCCGGTTCGCTACCTTACATCGTCGCCGGCATGCGCGTCGCTCTGGGCCGCGCCCTGGTCTACATCGTCGTCGCCGAGCAATACGGCGCAGCCACCGGTCTCGGCTATCTAAGTTCGGTCGCGGCGCAGCGCTTCCAGATGGCCGCGATGTTCGTTCCCATCGTCATCATCGCCGGCTTGGGCGCGGGCTTGAACGAAACTCTCAAGGCCATCGAGCGCCGCCTCGACAAGTGGAAACCACAAAAAGCTTAAGCCAGTAAACTCGGGAGGATTGCATGAAGTTGATCGGAAAAATCTTCGCGCTTTGTATCTTTGTCTGGGTGCTAGCCGAAGACAGCCATGGCGCCGACACCCTGCGCAAAATGACCGTCGGCCAGGCCGGCGTAAACCCGGGCGCTGGACTATTCTCCATCGCCGTCAATCAAGGCTTCTACAAGAAGCATGGACTCGACGTCGAAATTATTAAAACCAACACCACGGCCGCCGTCCAGGCGATGCTCGCCAACAAGATGCACATGGCTACCGGCGCTGGAATGGCGGCTTTCGTCACTGCCAATCTCGAAGGCGCGCCGGGCTTTACTCTGGTCGGCTCCTGGGTGAACGTGTTTCCCTACAAGATCATGGCGCAAAAGGGCATCAGGAAGGTCGAAGATCTCAAAGGCAAGACCGGCCATGTCGGCGCGCCGTTCGGCACCATTCCTGACACCGCGCTGCGTTTCGCCTTGGGCCGCCTGAAGATCGACGCGGAAAAAGACGTGAAGTTGGTGCAGCACTCCAACGCCGATCCCGCCAGTATTTTGGCTGCCATGGAAAAAGGCGAAGTGCAGTTCGGTATCTTGGCGCCGCCGTTCGATCTGATCGCCGAGCGGCGCGGTTATGAAATGCTCTTGGCATTGCCTGGGTTGGGCATTCCTTGGCAGCAGAACGGCGAGATCGTGCCCAACGCCTATCTGAAAGCCAATCGCGACAACGTCGTCCGCTTCCTGCGCGCCACCGCTGACGCTTCTAGGTTCTTCTTCGATAGCAAGGAAAAGACCCTCGACATCATGACCGAATATCTCGGCCGGCCGCGCGACGAAACCGAGTACGCTTACAATCAATTCAAGCGCTGGGTCGACAAGAACCACCGGCCGCAGGTGGAAACGATCAAGACCACCCTGGAAGCGATCAAGAAAAATACTCCTAAAGCGGCCGGCGCCAACGCCGCTTCTTATGTTGACACCAGCATCGTCGACCAGCTGATCAAAGAAGGGTTTTACAAGTAGCCGGCGTCGCCGCTGCATCGCCGCAATCCTGAAGCCGGTCCGAAACGTCTTAACCGGCTTGAATTGTTTGAACGTTTTGAACGGTTCGGCTTGTTTAAGATGATTTGACCCATTTAAACCCGGGTGTTAGCATCCGCGCAGTTTGTTAAGGAGAACTAATTCGTGAAGCTTTATAATTTCGATCTGCTCGCCTATCCTCATGTGCCCACCGATGCGCCGCGCACGCCGGTGCCGAGCAGCTATTTCGATCCGGCCAAAGGCGCGGCCAACTACGCCGAGCATCTGGATGAGATGACCTACTGTGAGGAGCTAGGATTCGATGGCGTGGTTTTCAATGAGCATCATTACAGTGCTTACGGCACCATGCCCTCACCCAACTTGATCGCTGCGGCATTGAGCCAACGAACCAAGAAAATTAAAATCGGCGTGCTTGGCAACATTCTACCGCTGCGCAATCATCCGGTGCGCGTCGCCGAAGAATACGCCATGATCGATTGCTTGAGTAACGGCCGATTGATCGCCGGCTTCGTCCGCGGCATACCGCCGGAATATATTTGGTACGGGGTAAATCCCGAGGAATCGCGCGGCCGCTTCGAGGAAGCTTACAATTTGATCATGACCGCATGGACCGAACCGGTGTGGAGCCATGAAGGCAAGTTTTTCAAGTTGCACGACTGCGCCATCTGGCCGCGGCCCGTGCAGCAACCGCACCCGCCGATTTGGATCGCCGCGCGCAGCGCCGAGTCGGTCGAATGGTGTGTCAAGCGCCACCTGCCCTGCGCCCAGGTTTACCAGACCACCGGCCAGATCGAGGATACTTTCAGCTACTATCGGACCAAGGCCAGGGAAGAAGGTTGGGACGCTAAACCCGAGCAGTTCATCCTCTGCCGCCATGTCTACATCGACGACTCCGAGCAAAAAGCGCGCGAGTTCGTCAAGCCGGCGATGGATTATTTTTTCACCGTCTTCAACCGCGGCTTCAATGAAGCGATCAACAAAGAGGCGGTCGACAAACAACTGCAAGCCGCCCTCACCAGCGAGCGATCTTTCAGCTACTTCCGCGAAGGCAATCGCGAGCGTTTCGATTTTTCGAAAATGGATTTCGACGGCCTGGTCAAATCCGGTTATCTGATCGCCGGCAACCCCGACAGCGTCGCCAAACAGATCCAAGATCAGATGAAACAAGTCGGCGCCGATCACTTCATGGGCATGTTCCACATCGGCAACCTGAAGCATGAGAAAGTGATCAACTCGCTCAATCTGTTCACCAAAGAGATCATGCCGAAGTTGCGCTAGCACCGGTGCATACGAATAATCGAGTTTCAATTTATGGTTTTGGCTCGGAGTAAAATGACCGTTAAAACGGCTGCAGTCCTAGTATTGGTCCTAGCGGTCCTGTCCGCCTATGCAATCCACGCCCAGGAGCGCATCACCTTGGGCTTGACCACGCGCAACGGCAGCACTTCTCTGCCCTACGTGATCGCCGAGGAAAAAGGCTTTTTCAAAGCCGAGGGGCTGAACGCCATCGTCGTGATCATGCAAAACCAGGTGGTGGTCAACGGCGTGTTGAGCCGCCATGTCGATTACGGCGGCACCTTCTCGAACTTCGTCGGCGCGGCGATGTCGGGGGCGCCGGTGCGCATCGTCATGTCGGTGATGGACGGCGCCGATCACTTTCTCGTCACCAGCCCGAACATCAAGCGGGTCGAAGATTTGAAGGGCAAGACCTTCGGCATCAGCAGCTTCGGCGGCACGCCGCACAGCGAAGCCATCGCGATCTTGAAAAAATATAACCTGAATCCGGAAAAAGACGTGACCTTCCTGCAGGTCGGCGGCAGCTCGGCGCGCTACATGTCGCTGGAGAGCGGCTCGATTCAAGCCGCCATGATCGTGCCGCCGTTCAATCATCTGGCCAAGAAGCGCGGCTTCAATCAATTGCTCGGCTTCAACGACATCATGAGCATGCCGGTCGGCGGTCTGGCGGTGCACACGCAAAAGATGAAAGAGAAGCCCGACGAGATCGTCAAGATGATTCGCGCCTTGATCAAAAGCTTGGAATTCATTCGCACGCGCAAAGCCGATGTCCTGGCAATCATCGACAAGCAATGGGGCATCAAAGAAGCCGATGTCCGGGAAGAGATGTATCGCGAAATGATCGGCCTGTTCAGCCGCACCGGCATCGGCGCCGACGAAAGTATGCGCAACGTCATCCGGCTGGTGCGCGAGACCCGCAAAAACGCGCCGGAAGTCGCGATCGCCGACGTGGCGGATTGGAGCTTCGCGCGCAAAGCGCAGTGAATGGTGATCGGTCCGGACGCCTCTTCGGAAAACCAACCCCAAGTTTTCGATCCTCAGCTTCCCAGCTTCTTAAAGAACCCCTCTTTTTCCAGTTCGTCCAGTAACGAGTGATCGACAAACTCTTCCGCCTTGCGATTTTTGAAGTCGGGGTTTTGCTCGGCGTAGAAATTGATCGTATCGCGCACGCCGCTCATGTTAACCCGCGGCGGAAACGAAAAGCGCGGCGCGAAGTAGTCGTAGGTCGAGCGTACCGTCTCAGGATCTTCGACCCGCATGCGTTTGGCAAAAACCTTCATGGTTCTTTCGCGATCTGTCTTGATCGTGTGGATCGCTTCGGCGTAGGCGCGCAGGAAGCGTTTTACCCGGTCGCGATTCTCCCTAAGTGAGCTGCCCTTTCACGTATAAAGACGATTGGGTGAAGTTAGCTGCTCATATCACCCATGTCGGCTAACACGCGATAGCCGGCTTTGACCGCGATCGTCAGATGCGGCGGCGAGAGAATCGTCGCATCCATGCGCCCCGCCATCAGCGAACCCAAGCGCGTCGGCGCGTCGCCGCCGATAACGATTTGAATATCGGCGAGTTTCAAACCCCACTCTTTGAGCGCGAGTTGCAGGGCGAGATCGTTGGAGCCGCCGTAGTTGAGAATATTGACCCGCTTGCCGCGCAAATCGTTGGGCGAGCGAATGTCGGGCCGGACAACGAAGGCGTAGGGGAATTTGTTGTAAGACGCCGCGATGACTTTGATGTCAGAGCCTCTGACCGCGGCCGCGAGCGGCCCCGTCGCCGATCCGGTGGCAAAGTGCGTGCTGTTACCCAGCAGCGCGGCGACGGAGCGGGCTGCGCCGGTGATCATGATCACCTCGACGTCGAGCCCGTGCTTCTCGAAAATCTTTAAATCCTTGCCAATCCAAGTCGCGCTTTGAAAACCAGCATGACCGCCGTAATCGGCGATAAGTTTTTCAGCCGCTGCTGCTGTTTTGTACTGAGCGAGAAAAAGACCCAACAGAGCAACCGCAAACCCTTTGCCAAATTTCATTTCCGCTCCTTTCGGCTGGCGGAATAATAGGGGTTTGCTTCCATACGGTCAAGATAGTTGCGCGCTTTGCTTGACAGCCCCACGGCGCTGAAATATCTCTCCAAAGACCAAGAAAGGAATTCCTATATGAGCATCAGAGGAAAAACCGCAGTGGTTGGCATCGGCGAAACCCCGACGGACCGGCTCGGTGGCAAGCCCGGTGAGCCGCGCAAATCGACGGCCGAGTATCTCGCCTGGGCGGCCCGCCTGGCCATCGAAGACGCCGGCTTAACTAAAAAAGATTTCGACGGCCAGGGTCTGGCGGCGATCTACACGACCAATCATTCGCAGCCCTTCTGGCCCGAAGAAGTGGCGGCGATACTCGGCATCTCGCCGGGAGTATCCCTCGCCGGCGGCAACGGCGGCGCCAGCTCAGTGTCCCTGTTGGGCCACGCAGCTGCGGCGATCTCCTCCGGGCTTTGTGATTTCGTGCTGGTCATCGCCGCAGCCGCGCCGTTTAGCGAGCATGGCGGTCATCGCGGCGCCCATGGCGACACCCGCGATTTTGAAATGCCTTTCGGCGTCATGGGACCCAATTGCAAGATTTCTTTCGTCATGAGCCGCTACATGCACGAGTCGGGTATGACCGATGACCATTTCGGCAAAGTCGCCGTCACCGGCCGTTATCACGCCTCGCTCAATCCCAACGCCTATTTGCGCAAGCCAATCACCATCGAAGATTATAAAAAATCGCGTATGATCTCAGACCCGATTCGCCTGTTCGACTGCGTCATGCCGGCCAACGGCGGCAAAGCCTACATCATGACATCGGCGGAGCGGGCAAAAACCATGCGCAAGCCGCCGGTCTATTTACTTGGCTGGGGCGAATGCAACAACGCCAGCTTCGGGCCGCGCTATCGCGCCAATCCGTTAATTACCGGCATCACCGATGCTGGCAAGCGCGCCTTCGCCATGTCGGGCGTCGCGCACAAAGATATACGCTGTTTGAATCTCTACGACGACTATATTCCGGTGGTCATGATTCAAATCGAGGATCTCGGCTTTTGCGGCCGTAACGACAAATCCTTTTTCGAGAAAACCGATTTCACCTTCAAAGGCGATCTGCCGATCCAAACCAGCGGCGGCATGATCAACTGCGGCCAGCCATCAACCACCGGCGGCATGCTGCATGTCATCGAAACCGTGCGGCAAATCCGCGGTGAAGGCGGCGAGCGCCAGGTACCGAATATCAAGTTCGGTATCAGCACCGGCGTCGGCGCCGTCAACTACGGCAAGAATTTCGGCTGCACCGCCGCAGCGATCTTGGGCAGCGAAGCGTGAGTGCCGCGGAAGATGAATACAGGATTGCCCCACCAAGGCACGAAGGACACGAAGGTTGCGAGAATTTTATAGTTCAAACTTCGTGAGCTCGTGACCTACGTGGTGAACAAAATCTCACGCATACCTCTGGAGTAGAACATGGCAGAAGAAAAAGTATTTAAAAAACCTCTCCCTGAAGTAACACCGGTCAACCAACCTTTCTGGGACGGCGCCAAAGCCGGCAAACTGATGATGCAGAAATGCGCCAACTGCTCGACCTGGGTCTTCCCGCCGCGTCCCGTATGCGGCGATTGCGCCAGCGAAAAGCTCGACTGGGTGCAGGTCAGCGGCACAGGCAAAGTGTTTTGCTTCACGATCATTCGTGAAGTCGTCGGCACCGCACTGCGCGGTTTCGGCCCCGATATTCCTTATGTCACCGCCTGGGTCGATCTCGACGACGGCCCGCGCCTGTGCAGCAACGTCATCGGCTGCCCCATCGAGCAAGTGAAGATCGACATGCCGGTGCAGACTGTCTTCGAGGATTCCGGGGAAGGCATTACGCTGCCGAAGTTCAAACCGGCGGGCTGACTGCGGAACTTGAGTTCAAAACGTTGAAGCCGTTCAAGTAATTCAAATGGTCCGAGCGGAGATCGCAAAGCGATCGGTTGAACGGAGCGCCGCGGTTGAACGATTTGAACCTTTTGAACGTCCTAGGAGCTTCTACCGCCCCGCTATCACCGCGATGCCGCCCACGAGCAACACCACACCGATCACCACGTAGCGGTTGATTTTTTCTTCGCCGCGCAGAAACACCGCAGTGAGGCCGATGGCGAAGAGCGGCGTGGTATTGATTAGCGGCGCGATTACGGAGATTTGACCGCCGTTGAGCGCGATGAAGTTGCACAACTGGCCGACCAGCGCGAACACCGCGGCGCCGCCAAAATACGGCAAACATTGCCGCGGGACTTTGATCGAACTCTTTTTTCCGGAAAACAACACCGAGCCGAACAGACAGAAAAGCGAGGTCACCGTCGAGATCGTCGCCGCGATGATCGGCTCGTTAGTGGTATTAAGCCCCATCTTGCGAATATTCTGCGACACCGACGCGAGCATCGCCGCGCCCAACGGAAACAAGAGGTCGAGGGAGCGCCACTTCGCCTCCCCCACCCGCTTGTAAGAGACTAGCCAGGTGCCGGCCACGGTCAAGATTCCGCCTATATAAACGATCAATCCGGGCCGGTCATGGAAAAGAAAAAAAGCGATCGCTACGGAAAAAAACGGCGAGGTGCCGCGAATCGGTCCGGCGCGCGAGACACCGAGACGGACTATACCCATGTAGAACATCACCCGCACCATCGCGGGCTGGAGGATGCCGCTCGCGACGAAGAACAAATTCGCCGGCTGAAAAATCTTTTCGAGGGGGTATTGAATAAAAACGTAGGGAACGAGAATCGCGACGTTGACGGCGAAGCTGATCAGCGCCGCCGTCGAAGGATTGGAAAACGCCGTGCCCTTGCGCACAAGAATCGAATCCACCGCCCACGCCGCCGCCGAAATGATTGCCCAAATCTCGCTGCTCATGCCTGTCTACTGAAATCTCTTGCCGACCTCCGGGATATAGCACAACCGCCACGGCCAGGATATAAGTGCCCGGCAGCGTTTTAGTTGTATTCGAATTTTTCACAATATATGTTGGCGCGAAGTTATTTACGTTTCCTATTGCGCCGGGGAATTCATGAAAAAACTCTTGGGATTGTTGGTGATGAGCGGTGCGGTTACCGCGGCATTGTTTCTGTTGACCAGCCTTTCCGGTCCCGGCGGCGGGCAGCCCAGTCAGGCGATCACACTCAAGCCCGGATCCCAGGTGCAGGACGGCTCCATCGTCTCCATCGAATACACGCTCACCGGTGACGACGGGAAAGTTATCGATACCAGCGCCGGCAAAGAACCGCTCACCTACATCCACGGTGCCGGACAAATCGTCAAAGGCTTGGAGCAGGAGCTCAACGGCCTGAAGGTCGGCGATCAGAAGAAAGTCAGCGTTAAACCGGAGGACGGCTACGGCATGCCGAGCGAAAAAGCCTTCCAGGAAATCCCGCGGGAAAACGTTCCCGCCGAGGCGCTGAAAGCTGGCGCGACGCTGATGATGAAATCGCCGGACGGCCGTGCCATGCCCATAACGATAGCGCAAGTGAAGGAAACGACCGTAGTGGTCGACTTGAATCATCCCCTCGCCGGCAAGACGTTGCATTTCGACGTCAAAGTGAAGGACATCAAAGCCGCGGAAGCCAGGTAGCAGAACCTGGAGCAGCACTGCAGTGATGATCTAATCCTCCGAACCCTTGCTCCAACATCGGCTGCTTCGTCGCGCCAATTCTCCCCATGCGCCCCAAGTTCTTCTACGGCTACGTCATCATCGGACTATGCTTCGCCAACATGGTGGTGATGCGCGGCGTCAATGGTGCCTTCGGGGTTTACTATATCGCCTTACTGGAAGAGTTCCCATGGTCGCGCAGCGCGGGTGCCAGCATCGCCTCGGCAAACTTTTTCGTCTACGCCCTCGCCTCGCCGTTGGTGGGACTCGCCTTCGACCGCTATGGGCCGCGGGTGCTCATGCCCTTGGGTGCATTCCTTACTGGCCTCGGACTAGTGCTGTCCTCTTTCGCCCACTCCCTCGGCGGCCTGTATTTATCCTACGGCATCGTCACCGCCTTGGGCCAGGGCGCCCTCAGTTTCGTTGGCCATAATGCGCTGATCTCATTCTGGTTCGTGCGCAAGCGCGCCACCGCCATCGGCATCGCATCCATGGGCCAAGGTTTGGGCGCGCTGTTGATGGTGCCCGCGACGCAATTGCTGGTCAGCTCCATCGGCTGGCGTTGGACCTATGTCGCCACCGGCGCTTTGCTCCTGGTCATATTGGTTCCGGCCAACGCATTCTTTCAGCGCCGCACGCCGGCGGAGGTTGGCCAGTTTCCCGACGGCGACGCCGCGCCGGTTAGCGGCGCCGGCGCCGGGCGGCATGGCGCGAAACACGCAGGCCAGCGCGACTGGACCCTCGGCCAAGCGGTACGGTCATTTCCATTCTGGTGCATCACCATCGGCCACTTGGCGCTGGGCACCGCACTGTTCATGATCAACACCCACGCCATCGCCCATTTCGTCGCCGTCGGTTATGAAAAGTTAGCCGCATCATTTTACTTCGGCTTCATTGGTTTCATCCGCATTGGTGCGACGCTGATCTGGGGTTCGCTCTCCGACCGCCTCGGCCGCAGCCAAACCTATGCTGTCGCCACCGCCGTCACCGCGCTCGGCGTAGCCGGCATGATCGCCATGACCTTCGGCGCGCCGCTCTGGCTGGTCTATCTCACCATCGCTCTCTACGGCATCGGCCACAGCGCCGGCAACCCAACCTACGGTTCGGTCATCGGCGACATTTTTTCCGGCCGCAAGATCGGCCTGATTTTCGGATTTTTGGAAATCAGCTTTGGCTTCGGCAGTGCCTTCGGCTCCTGGATCGGCGGCTATCTGTTCGACACCACCGGCAGTTATGCCTGGTCGTTTGGCGTCTGTCTCCTCTGCTACATCATCTCCGGCCTGGCGATTCACCTCTGCGTCCGCTGGCACACCCGGGAGATGGCGCGTGCCCATTGACACCGCCGAATACACCCGCCTAATAAATGTTGGGAACGGATTGGATTTCACCACAACGACCTGCGCGGAATAGCCGCAACCTAAATTCGGAATATTTCGCACAAAGGGCGCAAAGGAACAGCGTTGTCATTTCGAACGGAGAGAGAAATCATTCTTAAATCCCTCTCCTTCGCTCGAGATGACAGGCCTCTGGTCTGTCACTTTACGACCCTGGAGTCCTTGGCGCGCAGAATATCCGAATCTGAAACCTAAGGAGCAATCATGAACTTCTGTCTACATGGTTCGGCGCGCACGGTGAACGAAGCGGTCGAGCGCGCTAAGCGTGCCGAAGCGCTCGGCTTCGAGGCGATCTTTTTCGCCGACAGCCAGATGAACAACGTCGACCCCTACCAAGCGATGGCGCTGTGCGCCGTCAACACGAAAACCATCCGCTTCGGCACCGCTGTGACCAACATGGTCTACCGCGATCCGACGATCACAGCGTGCTCCTACGCGACGCTGAATGAAATCTCCGGCGGCCGTGCTATCGTCGGCATGGGCACCGGCGATGGACCGGTTTACAGCCTGGGCCGAACCGCGACCAAGCTCGTCGACTTCGAGAAAGGGCTCCGCGTGATCCGCGACCTGCTCCATGACCGCGGCATCGACATTCCGCAGAGCCATGAACGCGCAGGCGGCATAGTCAAATTGAAAGCCGGCAAGCGGCCGGTGCCGATTTATATCTCGGCGGAAGGACCGAAAACCCTGCGGATCGCCGGCCGCACCTGCGATGGAATCATTCTGGGAACCGGTTTCGACAAGCAGGTCACCGACTGGGCGCGCCAACGGCTCGCCGAAGGCGCCAATGACGAAGGGCGAACATTAGCCGACATCGACATCATGCCCGCCGGCATGATCGTCGTCGATGACGACGGCGATCTGGCGCGCCGGCGTGTGCGCAGCCGCATGGCCAACCGGGCCCATCACAATTTCCGCTTCACCATGGAGACGGTACCCGAAGGCGAGGCCGCCGGCATTCAAAACTTCATGGACAATTTCGACATCTCTAAACCGATCGAAGAGCGCGTCGACCCCGACTTCGTCACCGATTACTTGCTCGAACGCTTCACCATCGCCGGCACGCCCGCCGAATGCATCGCCAAAGTGAAAAGGCTCGAAGCCGACGGTATCAAACGAATACTCCTGACACCGCCCAACGCGATCTACGATCAGGTCATGGATAAGTGGGGCAGGCAGGTAATCGAAAAATACTAGCAGGCTGCTGAAAAAGACCCATACACTCCGTTGCGCTCAATCGCCGCGCGTCAACCAGCCTGTCCTGAGCCGAGTCGAAGGATCGATTTTTAGTGTGCCTTGCTCTGGATCTTTTTCCACAGCCTGCAAGAGATTTCTTCAGCAACCTGCTAGCGGTCAAACATCGAGGGCAATTATTCCATGCGATCACCTAGCCTCAATCCTCGATCCTCGACTTTGCTACTGCTTGCTGCCCTCGAAATGACCAAACAGCGGAACTCACCATAGGGAACGAGAATAAATATCCTGCGGGATTGAAACCGAAGATTCGTTGAGTTCACCATTCTCACCATGTACTCTTAATAGGAATCCGATCGCAGTAAATGCTTGAGAGGGGAATTACATGCACGTTAAATTTACCACTTGGATCGCCGCCGCCAAGATTTCGCTGTCGCTGATGATGCTCATGTTCGCTATCGCATCATCGGTCACCGCGGCGGAGAAAGCCAAGAACGATCTGGTCGTCAAAGACGGCATGCTGGTGAGCATGGATTACACGCTCAAGGGCACTGACGGCAAACTCATCGACACTAACAAGGGTCGGGAACCTCTCAAGTATGTCCACGGGCAAAAGATGATGATCCCCGGTTTGGAGAGGGAGCTCACAGGCATGAAGGTCGGCGGCGAGAAGAACGTCACGGTCAAACCCGAAGACGCCTATGGGCCGATTAATAAGAATGCCTTTCAAGAAGTCCCGAAAGAAAAACTGCCCGCCAATGGTTTGAAAGTCGGCGCGGTATTGGCGGCGAAGAGTCCCGAAGGGCAAGTCGTGCCCATGCGCGTCCATGAAATCAAAGACAGCACGGTGGTCATGGACATGAACCATCCGATGGCCGGCAAGACGCTAGTCTTCAACGTCAAGATCGTCGACATCCAGCCGGCTCCGCCGCCGCCGCCGCCAACAGCTGCCAAGCCAGTGGCACCGGCGAAACCTTCGGAACCGGCAAAACCGGCAACACCGGCGCAACCGGCAAAACCCGCGGACCCTACGGCAAAATAACCGGACGAGTCATCCGTTCATGGAACTCGAAGAATTCGCCGCCCGAGTGCGTGAGTCGCAAGAGCTGGTTTTTTTCACCGGCGCCGGCATCAGCACCGAATCCGGCGTGCCCGACTTCCGCAGCCCCGGCGGCGTCTGGGCAAAATACCAGCCGGTGCTGTTCCAAGACTTTCTCGCCAGCGAATCCGCGCGGGTGCAGCACTGGCGGCTCAAAAAAGCCACCTACGAGCTTTTCAAAACCGTCGCGCCCAACAGCGGCCATCAGGCGATCTGCGAATTCGAACAGCGCGGTCAGTTGCTCGGCCTGATCACACAAAATATCGATGGCCTGCACAAACTCGCCGGCACTTCGGACAGCCGTTTGGTCGAGCTGCACGGCAGCGATCGTCTGGTCACCTGCCTCAAGTGTGGCAAGGCTTTTCAACCTGCCGACGTCTATGAAAAATGGCATGACGGACTGCCGACGCCGACTTGCGAGGGATGCGGCGGTTTCTTGAAATCCGCCAACGTCTCCTTCGGCCAATCGATGCCGGTCGAAGCGATGCAGCGCGCCCAGCGCTGGAGCGAGCAAGCCGATATCTTCGTCGTCATCGGCTCATCCCTGCAAGTGCAACCGGCGGCATCCTTCCCGGTCATCGCCAAACGCAGCGGCGCGCTCCTCGCCATCGTCAACCGCGACCCGACGCCACTCGACGACCTCGCCGACTTCGTTCATAACGGCGCCATCGGCGCATTCTTTACCGAGCTCAAGATTCGGCTCGATCATTAGATCGCCTCGGCACCATATTCAACAAACCCATTGCGAGAGATTACCGTGAAGCTCATGGGCTCTAAGCCGACGATCTCACTCAAGTTAAAGCTTTCGTCGACGAGGCGGATAGTAAACCACCGCCGCAGGTGCAGCTACTAACAGAATGGCAACCATAGAAACCATCCTTACCTACTGGTTCGGCGCCAATCCCGGCGAAGCCGCGCTGGCCAAAGACCGCGCCGATTTATGGTGGTCGAAACATGCCGAAGCCGACAGAGAAATTCGTCAACGATTCGAAGCCAGCGTACGGCTTGCCGCGCCAGGCAAACTCAAACCGTGGCTCGCCGAGCCGCGCGGCCGGCTCGCGCTGATCATTCTAACCGACCAATTTCCGCGTAACATCTACCGTGATTCAGTCACGTCTCGATGTGCACCACCCAAACACCACAGACGCGCTCCGTGAGACGTTTTACTAAAGGAATACCGCTGAAGACCGCGCTCTCACGCACCTGCGATAAGCCGATGAACGCCAGACTTCCGACAAAGTCGATACCGCGGGTGAAACCAGGAAGATATAGCGATCGCCTCCCACGAGCCTTTCTCGAGATCAACCCGAGCCAGGCTGCCTTCACCGGATTCCAACAGCCAAAGACGCTCGTGGATACCAGCGCGGCGAATGCGGCATGGATAGACCGCGCAGCAAAATTCATTGGATTCGACGTCGAGCAAGACCCCGCCGCTGCCTTTGTCGTGCGCCAACCGCCTTCCGTATCGGTAGCTCCCAGCGCGGTAACATACTTGGGCCGGCCTCGACCATCGCCAAGCCGTTCAAATGACAGCGATCTTCCGGCGCCAGCGCGCTGACAAACGGGGGACGCCAACGCGGATAGAACTGTGATCGGCATCGAGCGTGCAAAGACAGCCAAACGAGTGTGACGAGCCACAGTGATCGTGCTGTCCCAAGCGAGTCGTGAATGTCGATATCGCCAGTAACGTGAATCCGGCGCGGCATGTAGCAGGCGTCGTGTTGCCCGGCGGCTCAGTTTGCGCTACGGCGGCATATGCGTATCCCACACGTGTTGGCGCCACCGATGACGATGCGCGATCATCCGCGGCGATACCCATGGGCTAACAAAAGTCCGGAAATGCGTATCAGAGTCCGTGATCGCTGCGGACCAAGATAACTTTGCCGGCTTGATAGGTCGACACCACCAGACTGATCTGAAGCCGGTCGAACAGCTCAGGAAGGTTGAGGTATGGTGCGTAGTCAGCAGATGCGTTATGATGTGTTGTAGAGATGGTTAGATTTGGGTTTGCCGCGGGCTTTCAGCTTCGACGCGAAAGCACTGGAGTGGAGTCTCGAAGGCATCGAACAGAGCCACGACCACTTGCTAAAGCCCATCGAGAGAGCTTTCTTCTATCTGCCGCTGGAGCATTCAGAACGGTTGGAGCATCAAGAGCGGTCGGTTCGCATGGTTGGCGAGCTGGTACCGCTGGTCGCGGCCGAACAACGGGAAATCTTCGAGCATTATCTAAGCGTCGCCGTCCTGCACCGCGACATCATCGCGCGCTTTGGCCGTTTCCCGCACCGTAATCGCATCCTCGGCCGGTCATCGACGGCCGAAGAGTTATATTTTCTCTCCCACGCCGGCTCTTCGTTCTGACCTATGCTTCTTGTTGCAATTCGCGCACGACTTTCTCCAACTCACTCAAGACCGTCCGATAAAACAACTCGCCATCCGTGGCGCTAGCCGCGGCGGGAAAACCATCGACGCCGATCTCGGAATGTTGCTTGATGTTAACGTAGCGGGTGATGCCCTCGCCGGAAATGAACCGGCTGTGATGCAGTTGGTCGGAGCGAAAGCCATCGGGCAGCGCGCTCAAGTCGACGAGCTCGGGCGCCAGGTAAAGCATCAGCGAAGTTTCCAGTTCGCCGGAGTGGCCCATGCCTTTGGATTTTGACTTCTTCAGCGACTTAACCAGCGCCGGCACCAAATCCCAATAAACGATCACGTTAATCGAAAACCCCATTTCCGCGTAGAGTTCTTGCCCCAATACTTGCAAGCTAGGCCGGTTGCCGCCGTGGCCGTTGAGCAAAATCATCCGGCGAAAACCATGAGCATGCATGCAGGAACAAATATCCCGCAGCAAATCGATGAACACCCGCGGCCGCAGCGTAATCGTGCCGGGGAAATCCATATGATGCCCTGAAGTGCCTGACCACACCGGCGGCAAGGTAAGAATTTCCGGCATGCGCTTTTCCAGATCCTCGGCAATGCGATTGGCGATAAAATGATCGACTTGCAACGGCAGGTGCGGTCCATGCTGCTCCATCGAACCGGTCGGTAATATCGTGACTATCTTTGACCGGTCTAACGCATTCATCTGCGGCCAACGCTGTTCACCCCATTTCATGACTCACCTCCGTAGCAAAAGATAAAATTTCGATTACGGCCGCAACAATATCTTCTTCGCTCCCACTCCCGCCGCCGCCGCCATAGCAGCGATGCCGTCTTTCAATGGATATATCGCTTCAATGAGCGGCGTGACCGCCACCCGCTTCGCCGCCAATGCGCCCAGCGCATCCGGAAACGGGCCACAGCGCGATCCGATCACATTGATCTCTTTGATCACGATGGTGGCCAACGAGACGTCATGGTTGCCGGCGATGGTGCTTTTTAGAATCAAGGTCCCGCGCGGCCGCACCGCGGCGAGAGCAAGTTGCAGACCCGACGCAGAACCGGTGGCTTCGACCACGATGTCGAAGAGGCGCGGCTGCCACTCATTCAATTGCACAGTCCTGACTCCGGTTTTTTTTATCAGCGCGAGTTTTTCGGCGTGCTTGCCGAGCGCCGTCACTCTGGCGCCGGCCAGGTTCACCACTTGGGCGCAGAGATTGCCCAATTTGCCGTCGCCCAGTACCAGCACATCGTGACCGTGATCGATAGGAACCTGGGTCAAGATCTCGAAGGCCGCCGCCAGCGGCTCGGTGAACACCGCTGCTTCGTCGCTGATCGTGTCGGGCACGAAATGAAGGTTCGCCAACGGCACCGCGACATACTCGGCGAACGCGCCATCGGCGTTAACGATGCCCAATACCCTGCGATGCGGACAATGGCGGGAAAGATCGCGCCGGCAGTTGTCGCAGCTGCCGCAACCGAAATTGATTTCACCGACTACCCGCTGGCCAAGCCATTCATGCGGACCTTCAATTACCGAACCGACAAACTCGTGACCGGGCACGCCGGTAAACGCCATATAGCCTTTGAGAATTTGCAGATCGGTGGAACAAATACCGGCGAGATGAATTTTTATCAGCGCGATCGATTGTAGGTAGTCTGACGGGCGACCACCGGTCGCCCCTACGATCCTCGATTCACCATCGTCAATTCCCAGCTTAGGCATCCGATGGGAGGGATCGAACCTCAACTCATGTCCGTTCCAATCAAGCGCCTGCATAGTTTTGGACCGCCCTAGCTGCAAATATTGCGCGGCTTGGAGAAATCTTCGCGAGGCTCACCGCAGAAGCGCGAGGACGCGTTATTCGACTAGGCTCAGGTGCACGGTTGAGAAGAATTCTCCTCGTGATGAGCCCGTTGGGGCATGCGAATCAGCGTCTCGCCGGCGAAATCCCTAGTCCTTATTGGTTGGAGCTAGTTCGCGCTAGCTGCGCAGCGCTTTCGCCCATTTGGTTTTGGGCCTCTCGATCAGCTCGCCATCGACATAGATGTCGCACCCTTGCTCGTGAAAGAAGCATACGAGATCTCTGATCTTTGGGCATTCAGGAATCGTCTCCATGTAACCCCAAACGAGATCGGCGAACGTCTCATTGCCCAATTTCACCGACCAATACGATGCCGGTCCCTTGTACGGGCAACGCGATTGGGTGGCGCTCGGAACCAGCAAGTCCATGCGCACATCTTCCTGCGGCATGTAGTAACGCACCGGGTGATTGGTCTCGAAAACCAAATGCGGCCGGCGCGTTTCGGCGACGGTTTGGCCGTCGATGACGACCCGCACATGGCGCGCGCTCGGCAGCGCATCGACGCGCTTGTAGGGATCGCGAGCATGCTTGTAAAGCTCTTCTTCCTCTTCCATCCATTTGTCCATCTTCGGCCAGTCAAAAGCGATATGATCTTTGATCGCGCTCGCCGCCGGCAAAGGATCGACATAACTCCAGGCCGCATTCTCAGCCAACCTGGTGCCAACGCCGATGGACCAATAGGACGCCGCGCCTTTGACCGGACAATCGGCTTGCTGCGCGCTCGCGTTAAACAAATCGGTGCGCACATCTTCCTTGGGAAAATAATAAGCCGGCAACACTTCAGCCTCTCGCACCAACTTGGCACGCTTACTGCTGGCGATAAGCTCACCGCCGAAGAACACCCGCACATGGCGCGGACTCTGCGAAACATGCAGCCAATGCCCGGCATCGCCGTGAATCGGCACACGTTCTTGAGTGATATTGCTCTGCATAACTAAGCTCCTTTGAACTTACCACGAAGGACACGAAGCGCACGAAGTCCGGAATGTTTGTCGCCGCGACCTTTGTGTACTTTGCGTTCTTTGCGGCCAATCGTCCGAATCGTAATTTCCTCTACTCCGTGTCCTTCATGCCCTCGTGGTGAATGCCTTCTCTCAATTCACCTTCTTCAATTTCTGCAAGCTGCGCAGCTCCCGCTGTGGCTGCAGACGCTGGCCCATGATCGTCCAGGAAACTTCGCCGACATAGATATCGCCGCGCGAGTCGATGGCGATACCATGGGGCGCGATGAACTGACCGGGCTTTTCACCGGCGAAGATATCGCCCAACCGCGCCAACCGCTTACCATGCTTGTCATAAATATCGATCCGATTGCCGAGATTGGGCGCGTTGATATTGACACCGAGACCTGGACCGAGTTCGCCGACGTAGCACAGCGGATCGGTTTTCGTCGTGTCCATGTAGAGCGCACAAGGCCGGTGCATGTTGTTCCATTGGGTCTCGTACTTGCCGTTGCCGTCAAATACTTGCACCCGGTTGTTCTCGCGGTCGGCGACATAGACCCAGCCTTCTTTGTCGGTGACGATATTGTGAACGATATTGAATTGCCCGGGATCGGCGCCCGACTCCCCCCAAGAGAAGAGTAATTTCCCGTCCGGCGAATACTTGTGTACCCGCGAGTTACCGTAGCCGTCGGAGACGTAAATATCGCCCCGCGGCGAAAACGCGACATGAGTGCAGCGATTGAACGGTTCGCCGCCTTGATAGGTCGAGGCTTTTCCCGGCACGCCGATGGTCATAAGCACTTTGCCATCCAGTGCGCACTGCCGCACTGTATGATCCCCGTCGTCGGTTAAAAAAATTGTCTGATCGGGGCCGATGGTGGCGCCATGAGCGCGCTTGAACACGCCGTCGCCCCAGGAGCGCAGAAAGTTGCCGTCGCGGTCGAATACAATCACCGGATGCTTGCCGCGGGTGAAGCAATAGAGCTGGTCTTTATTATCGACCGCCACGGCCGCGACTTCGTGAAACGTCCAGCCATCGGGTAGTTTGCCAAAACCTTCGATCAGTTCGAAACGAAAATCACCGCTGCCAAGAACCACGCCCATAAAACCCTCCTGATCAAATTAACATGCTGCCCGCGGCAAACTGCGGAGAGTGATTAGATTCAATCCCAGTCCTCGACCTTCCATCCTCGACGCCCTCACGCCGCCTCATGCTCGTATACCTGGCGCCACGCCTCGAAACCGCCCGCCATGCTGGCGACGTTGATAAATCCATTTTCGAGAAAATAACCGGTGGCGCCCATGCTGCTATTGCCGTGATAGCAGTAGACGATCACGTCTAGGTCCTTTGGGGTGTTCTGCAAAAATTCTTGAGCATTGCCGTCGTGTAAATGAATTGCGCCGGGAATATGCGCCTGCTGGTAGGAGCCGGGATCGCGTATGTCGACGAACACACAGTTCTTGTCATCGAGTTTCTTTTTCGCCTCGTGAATTTGGATCTGCCGGATTTCCATCGCGTCCTCCTTCTGGATTACGATAGGCTCAATATTGCCAAGCTCGCGACTTTCTCCAAGTGTTCCGCAGCGCAACCGCAGTGGGCAGTGTGTCTTATATGCGTCTCTGCGTTAGTTGCGGCTATGTCTCTTAGCTTCTTGGTGCCGCACCGCGCTCGAATGCTGCCGTTCTATCAAGCTCGTTTCTTGCTGTCCACAGTGGAAAACCGGAAAGCCATCGCGTATAAACGCGCTGACTTGACCACTTCGATGCGCCGCCATGAAAATTAAACCCTTGCAGCTCTATTCTCTGGCCGCTATTTTCCAGATCGCCGGCTCCTCCGGCGCGGCCATGCTGGCGCCATTTTTCATGAAAGATCATGGCTATTCGATCGCTGCGGCGAGCGTGCCGCTGGTGGTCAACGGCATTGGCCGGGTTTGCTCCGATCTCACCTCCGGCGTGATGGCGAGCTACATTAGCTCGGGAGTGTTGATCGTCGCAGCATCGGCGGTATCCGTCGTGATCGCGGCATCGGCGCATTTTTTTATTGAGTCGCCGGTCATATTCCTTGGCGCGTTCACGCTTCTCGGTATCACCGAAGCGATGTTTGCCCTCTCCATCCGCAAAATTGCATTTGAACAATCCGAACCCGGCCAACAGGGCCGCGGCCAAGGCCAAGTCGCCGCCGCCCTCGGCATCGGCTTTTCCCTCGGACCGCTGGCGGCGGGATTCGTCGGTAAACGCTTCGGCGCGCAGGTGTTGTTCGCTTTCTACGCACTGCCGCAAGTCATCGGCCTCATATTGATGCTTTCGGTCGGTGCCCATCGCTCGCGCGCCATCACCCAAGAAGCCAAGGTGCAACTCTGGCGCGAAGGAAAAACCTTATTGACCCGCGCTTCGTTCCTCGCCTCGTTGCTGGCGGTGTTCCAGTCTTTCGTCATGCTGGTCGGCGTCACCCGCATCGCGTTTCCATTTTTAGCGGTGAATCAGCGCGGCTACGCCTTGGACTGGGTGGGCACCGTGGTCGCGATCTCGCGCATGACCGACACCTTCGGCCGCTACACCGGCGGCTGGCTGTGCGACCGCATCACCGCGCCGCGGGTGATCCTGCTGGGCGTCGCCATCGGCATCCCGATGTTCCTCATCCAACCCTATGGCTCCGGGGTTCTGTCGCTGGTAATCCCGCTAACGATCATGACCATGGGCTTCGGCTATTCTAATGTCGGCTCCACTACCTTCGCTCTGCAATCGGCGGGACCCAAAGCCAAAGCGCTGGCTCTTGGCCTCAGCCGCGCCGGCACATCCCTGGGCAATACCTTGGGGCCATTGATGGCTGGCCTACTGGTGCAACACTTTGGCTATGAGACCGGCTATCACGGCATGGCCGTGATATCGGCGGTGATACTGGTCGTCGTCTGGCTGGGGCTGAAAAAACAAATCATTGGTTCAACGGTTCAAGGTTAAAAGTTCAAAGTTGAAATCCCAGCTCCGAACCTTGAACTTTTTAACCTTTGAACCTTGACCAGGATGCGGCTAACGCAAACCTTTATAGGTTTCGCCGATACCGAGATCTTTCAGATACTCCATGCTGTTGTTGGCATAGCCGACCTGACCGGCTTTCTCCGCGCGCCAACCGTCGAGATACTTGATGATATCGTCGAGCGGCAGCACATCGGCGTATTTCTGATTCATGTCGAACAGGTTGATCGCATGGCAGGCTTCATGGCGGTCGAACACGCATTCTTCAGCGACGACCATGCGCAGCCGATTGGTCGTGCCGTCGACTACGCTGGCGCGCACGCAACCGCTGGTGCTCTCGCCGCAGGCAATGATGGTATCGACGCCGAGAAAGTTCAAGTGGCCGACCAGCGGCGTGCCCCAAAAAGCGCTCGGCGAAACTTTCTTGAACACGGTTTCACCAGGGATCGGTTTCACCTCGTCGACGATGTCATAGCGGCGGCGAAAACGGTCCAGCTCCTCGGCACTCATGGTCGCACGCTTCTTGGTGTCGCGGCGAAAAGCCCATGGCTCCACCGCCACGCCGTCCATACCGGTCACGTGGATAATCGGAATGCCCACTTCGCGGCACTTGGCGAGCAGTTTTTGAATATGCGGCAAGGCGTTCCAACCCGCGAGACCGCAACTTCCCGGCCAAGTCTTGATCCCCTCAGTCACCGCCTCCGGTTTATCGCCAAACACCCAGCGATATAAATCGATCAACAGCAACGCCGGCCGCTCGCCGAAGCCGATACGCCGATCCGCCTTGCCAACCAAAGTCGCCTTATCTTGTTCCGTGAGAAATTTGTCCCAAACACGTTCAGCCATGCAGCACCTCCATAGAGAATTGAGCCAAGACTTATCACCGCGCCGCTGCGATCGTCAACATCGCCCGAAGGAGAAAAGTCGCATTCACCACGAAGGACAAGGAGGTTCGGGCATTCTAAACTCCAAACTGCGTGTCCTCTGTGTCCTCCGTGCTGAAAATTCTTGCCCATTTGGTCGCGGCTGTGCCCCGCTAGGCTCTTCGTGGTGAACAATCTCAGCTGAACGTGCTACATTATCCATATTAACCTGGCTGGGGAGCTTCAGATAAAGGTGAGGCAATGGATATCAGACGCAAATACAAGAAGAAGCAGACCTCCTTCATCACTGCGGTCCAGATCGACCTCGACACCGAAGGTTTCGCTTACAACAAATGGGGCGGCGAGCAACTCTGCAAACGCGGCGACTGGCTGGTCGACAATGACGGCGACAAGTACACGGTATCTGAAGAGGCGTTCGCCAAGACGTACGAATTCGTCAGCCCAGGCGTCTATACAAAATCGGCGCCGATCTGGGCCGAGGTTGCCGACAAATCGGGAAAAGTGAAAACCAACGAAGGTGAAACGGCCTACGAGGCCGGCGACTACCTAGTCTCCAACAACCAAGACGGCACCGACGCCTATGCCATTGGCGCCGAGAAGTTTCACCAGCTTTACGACCTCTGCGAAGACTAAAGCATGAGGTGGCACTGCGTGCCGCGCTCACACCGTTCGCTGGCTTCCGGCGCGTAGCGCGATGAGTAGACTTTCACGCTTGGGGGTGGACGACGCAGTCGATTTGATCTCCTGCAGCATGGCGTCAAAGGGCCATTTTCCCGGCAACACATCTACATACAACTCGTCGAATTGCCTCAGGTCGCGCTCGAATGCGGTCGCTGCCATACGATAGCCGCAAGCCATCAGCGCATTTCTCTCGTTATCGGTGAACGCGTCCAGATCGGTGCGCAATTCCGCCACGGCTTTTTGAAAATCCTTGCGCACGCCCAGCGGCGAGAGCGTGCGTGCGGTGCAAATCGTAGGAGTCCTGGGAAAACTTTAGTCTGATGATGTCGGCATCCAAGCCGTCTTTCATGTGCAGGAACATCAATCCGCGCACCAGTTTGGTGCGCACCCGCGCGGCAAGATCGGCATAGTTTGCCAGCCGGACACGTTCCATCAGCGTGTCCATGGCTCGTGTCGCGTAGCTCGCCAACCCTCCCAGTCCCGGTTGCGGCACCTGTTCGAGCAGCAAGTGTCCCGCCGCGTCGCTGACGATCAGCACGCTGCAATTGTGCGCCAAGAGCGCGATCGTGCCCTGATTATCATGAACTCCGCCGTCGATCAGTTGTACCTGATAGCCTCCTTCATAGGCGTCGTCAATGCGCAGCGGTTCAAAAAGTCCCGGCACGCAAGCCGACGCGGCCACGGCTCTGGCGAGTTCCATTTGCCACTTAGACTCCGGGTCGTACAGATGCCATTGCAAGCGCGGCACACTGTCCGCCGCGGGATGAGTGGACCAGGGCGATTCACCCATCCAAGTTGGCGTGAATTGCCAGGCATGGCCGGTGTTCACCGTGGTTGCGTTGAGAACCAGCATCGGCACTTTGTCGCTGCGTAGCCAGTTATGTTTCGCCGGATTGAAATCCTCCTCGCCCGTCAAAACAGGATCGTGATCGACGGGTTTGAATTTAAGATGGTGCATGAACAGCGGCTCGCCATCGTGCCACAGCGGTCGATAAAAATACTTCTCCAGCGCGGCCGCGATCTTTTCCGTGTCAAGGGCTCCTTTTGCGCCTTTGAGAAATCGCCAACCGACTTCGAACTTGGACGGTTGCCCGCGCAGGTTCTGAGCGACCGCGCCGGTGAAATGTTCAATCAAATCCTGCACCAACGAGATATAATCACCCTGGGTCATGGGCGCGGCCTTGAGCAACCGATTGCGCAGCATCATCCAGTAACAGGCACCGACGATGCTGCCGCCGGAAACACAGGACAGCACATCGACGTGGCGCAAGACATCCAATTCAGCGAGCCGCGCCAAGACGCCCATATGATAAAACGACGCCCGAAATCCGCCGCCGGAAAGCGCTAAGCCAACTTTACCAACCACAGAGGAAGTCACCGCCTGAGTCGCTCCGGGCAACAACGCATCGAATACGGCGCGCAGCTCGGGGTTCTGCAGCGGGCGCTTGTCGCGCAACTGAGCAAGCACGGCGAACTGCTGCGCGGCGCTCTGCAAGCACCAAGTCTCGGGCCGCTTGGGGCACGCTTTGATCGCTGCCGCCGCTTCGCTGTAACGTCCCAGGCCGAACAAGGCTTCCGCCCGCGTCGCCGCGTTCCACCATTGATTGTCTGCTTTGACCTTATCTAATGCTGGCAGCTCATCGAGAATTTTCTCGCGGATCTTATTCGCTTCCTGCCGGCTTGAACTTTCTGTTCCAGATGCATGCGCGAGCAAATCCTGCATGAAAGCCGCATTGATTTGCGCATAACCGTCATCGCCGACCGGCCCTAACGCTCCACGGCGGTAGTATTCTGCCGCCCGTCGCAAGTCCTCATACTGACCCAAGTCTATCCAGCGACGTTTGCAGATGCCGCCGGCGATGCCCAAGGTTTCCGCATCGCCGTTCAATGCCACGCTGTCGAGAGCAAACATGTCGCCAAGAATTTTAAGCGCGATATCATGACGCGAGTTGACGCTCAGTTCCGGATCTTTACTGGTCAGCTCAGCCTGCTGACGGCACAGGTCCGCCTTTTGGCTCAGGGGTAGCTCGTCCAGCAATGCTTCCTCTTTGCGCAGCTTGGCGATCACACGGCGCGCGAGGGTAATTTCGTTTTCTGATTTGAGTTGTTTTCTGAGTTTGTTCAGGACTTCAAAGCGCTGCGCCGCGCCGGCCAAATATTCCAACGCATGATCGATTGCCTTTGACATGGGACTTCCTATCGCGCCAAATGAAACTTTAAAATCAAACGGTCGGTTCGGCTCGTCAGAAGAAAATATTTCAGCGATGTCCTGCCTTATACATCGCCATAATGAAAAAAATCAAAGTTAAAATGCTGCTTAATTAACCCGGCCGCTAACGTTCATTTTGCCTCGGCCGTTCCGAAAGCTCTTAAGCCGCTCACGGAAAAACTGCTTTCGATCGGCGCTTGGAGGGGAACGACGAAGGTATCACCGCTAACTCGAAAACCGCGGTCCTAGTCATGCGGCTATTTGTAAGCTACGGCAGCACTGGCAGGGCCAGCCAACGGAATCACTTCGGTCCTGCTGAAACCGACTTCGCGGCACCAGCGAGAGAAATCGGCGCCGGTGAAGTCGAAGGCGTCGCCAAATTCGATCAACATGTTCAGCGACATCATCAATCCGAAGGCGTTCTCCCGCCTGGCGTCGTCGATAATGTTCTCAACGGCAATAAAGGCACCGCCGGGAGGCAAGGCATCGTAAGCCGCCCGGATGAGATGCAGCTTCTTCTCGAGATTCCAATCGTGCAGGATCATGCCCATCGTAATCACATCGGCCTTGGGCAACGGATCGGCGAAAAAGTCGATAGCCTTGGCGGTAATCCGATCCGAAAGTCCAGCGGCGGCAATCTTGCGCTCGGCGATCGCGGTCGCTGCGGGGAGATCGGCGGAGGTGCAGCGCAGGTGCGGATGCTGCCTGGCGACGAGCATCGACAGTTGACCGGTGGCGCCGCCCACGTCACAGAGCGTGCGATAACGGGAAAAGTCGAACTTCTCGGCCAGAGCCTGAAAATTGGCCGCGGAGATGCCGCTCATCGCATCCATGAACAATTCGAGCCGTTCGGGTTTGCTGTACAGCTCGGCGAACATCGGCGCACCGGTGTGTTTGACTTCGTTCTGGGCGCTGCCGGTGCGCAGCCCATCGGTCAGATCGCCCCAGAATCGGTACAGCCGCGCATTGGCCATTTCTAAGAAGCCGGCCATGAACTGAGGGCTGTTCCGGTCAAGGAACAATGCGGTTTCATCGGTATTGCTATAGCGCGCTTGCGGTCCATCGCCGTCGCGTTCGAGAAAACGCAACGCCACCAGCGTGTCGAAGAAATCGGGAATGGCTCTCGCATGAAGCCCGAGCGCCTGTTGCAGTTCGCTACCGGTCATCGATTTCGCGCCAAGTTGGGTGAAAAGGCCGAGCTCGATCGCCGACAGCAAGACTTTAGACGGCCAAAAGCCCAAGCCCACATCCATGATTCGAGCGGGAGATAAAGCATTCATACCCGAGGTTCCTTTCCTGGTAAATTCACGTTGTTGCGCGGCGCACTATGCCGCCAGCGCATCGGCAAGCGCAAGTAGAAGCTTGGCGCCGTCGCCTCGCCATGTACTGCCGTGCATACACGCGAGCGTGGTCGGCGCAGCGGCGGCGAGTCTTTCGAGCATCTTCCGCGTATGCGGTGTATGCGAGTAATAGTCCATCGCGTGACGGAACGCCTCGCTCGGCCCGAGAATATCCGCCTCGGTGACGGCTGGGTGTTCGGCGCCGCCCTGGGTGAACAGGTCGCCGCAGAGTAAGGTCCGCGTCTGCTCTTCCATCAGGAAGCCGCATTCCCACCCGTGCGGCAGGTGCGGCGTGTCGAACCAGCGCACGACATGTTTTCCCAGTGCCAGCGTTTCGCCATCCGCCAGTGCGTGGGCCGGCCGGTCGGCGATGTCATCAATGGAGACCAACGCCGCCACTTTGCCGCACAGCGGCGCGGACTGCGGCGCCGCCGCGAGCCATTCGTTGAGCGAACCGCATTCATCCGCCTCGACGTGCGAAAAGCCGACGTAGCGCAGCCGTTCCACGGGCAACACGCTCGCCACCGCCTCGCGCACCAGCGGAAACAACTTGCGCGGCCCGGTGTGGAAGAGCAACGGCGCTTCATCGGCGATGAGAAACTGATTGAACGAAAACCCGCCGGGCCCGCCCTCCATAATCACCGGCGTATTGATGCGGTAAATCCCATCCGCGACTTCATGGACATTCGTCCCCGACTGTTTATTGGTGATAAGCATTGTCATTCTCCTCGGATACTAACTATCTCAGCCCTCGGCTTTTTCAATATCGCCGCGCCCAAGCGACCGACCTCGCATCTTAAATGCCGGCGAGGAGTGAGGCAACGCCTGTTGCCCCGCCGCTTTCGAAAGCGTTATAGTCAGCCCATGGAAAAGCTCATTCCCGTCGATCTCACAAGAGTCATCGAAGAGGTGAAGGCCGAAGGCAAAACCCGCCGCGTGCTGTGGCAGGATTCCGAGTCGATTGCATTCTTGAGCAGCGGCCGGAAAGAGCGCTGGGACTTTCACATCGATCCGGCGGACGAAGTGACCCTGCAAGTAACGGGCGTGCAGCATCTAGTCTATCGCGACGAAGCCAACAACGAACACACCGCCGACATCAAAGCCGGACAGATCCTCCTCTGCCCCGCCGGCGTGCCGCATTCACCCCGACTCGAAGCCGACTCCTGGTTCATCGTCTTCGAACGCAAGCGCAAAGCCGACGAAATCGATTACTTCAAATGGTTCTGCAACCAATGCGGCGAAAAGGTCTACGAGACCTCCGCCGCAGTCGGCGACTACCGTGCCGATCCGGTGGGTCAGGTTTATCAAACGTTCTCCAGCGACGAAAAACTGCGCACGTGCAAAAGCTGCGGCACAATAATCCCGGCGCCGCCGAAGTGAGACAAGCCCGTTCCAGTCGTTTCAAATGTTCAAGCCGTTTAAGTCGTTTGAAGAAAAAGATTCGGACTCAGCGAATTGGCACAACGAACTTATAGTTCTTGATGGGGGAATTAACCGGGATACACTTGAAGTCCCAAGATTATTTTCCAAACCTTGGTGGACTCCGTGGTGCAACCATTGATTGCATATTGACGCCACAGTCAGAACAGCAGGAACCGACTCGCTTGCCAAGCAAACTCGCGCCTCAACGCTCACGCCTATCCAATGACTGACTACGTTAACCAGCTCACGCGACTCGCCAAAGCGTACGCCGACGCGGAACGGGACGTGATCGCGGCGTTTTTCAAGGAGCCACGCAAGCGAACCGACCATTTGGGTTGGCTCAAAGCGCAAGGATTCAAAGAATACTCGGCGATCAAACCGATCCTCGATGCGCTCATTGCGCTTTATCCGAAAATCGACCACGGCGTCGACCGGCATGACTATGCCGAGCTGACCGATAAACTCGCGGACGAGACCAAGCACGCGCGCTTGGTGTTGGATTTGCTGGAAGAGATCAGCGGCAAAAAAATCGGGCCGCAAGATCTCACCTGGCTGCCCGAGGATCGTAAGCTCGCCAAGGTGCGCGCCAAGTATTCCAAAAGCTATGCGACACTGTTGCACGGCAGAGGTAAAGTCAGCTCGAAAGAAATCAAGCGCCGTGACGAAGATCTCGAGCGCGCCGCCATTACCTTCACCGAAGGCGGCGGCGGCGCGCTCTATTTGGTTTGCAGCAAACTTAGAAAGACCGGCATCGAAGCCAAGATCGCCCAGGCGTTCCAAGAGATCCTGCTCGACGAGGTCGAACATAAAGATAGCGGAGCCCGCTCTCTCGACGGGCAAATCAAAAACGCCGCCGACTACCGACGCGGGGCCGAGATTATTTGTGCGGTGTGTGGCCAGCGGCTGCGCATGCGCAACGAGCAATTCGGCTTCCCGTTGAAAGATAGCCAGATAATGGCATTAGACCGGCGCGCCCAAGCCGCGCTCAACGGCGCGAAATGACCGCGATTGTTCTCGCTTTGCTCCTGCAGTTTGCTTTTGTCGCGAACGCGACAGCCCTCGACCTGCCGCCGCTCAAAACCACGATCAGCGATTTCGCCGGTATGTTTCCACCGGCGAGTCTCGAAGAACTCGAACATCGCCTGCACCGGTTCGCCACTGAGACCGCGAACCATGTCGCGATTTTAACGGTCAAAACCCTCGATGGCGCCGAGGTCGACACGCTGGCGCAGCAAGCCTTCAACCGACTGCCATTGAGCGACACCGAGCGCAATAAGACCGTGCTGTTAGTCATTGCCCGCGGCGAGCACGAGGTCGGTTTTCATGCCGGAGCGTCGTTACAGCATCTGCTGCCGCAGCCGGCTACCCGCGAGAAACTACGCGAGCAGGTGGCGCTCTACATCAATGGTCTCCGACCCGACCTCGGCATCCACGGCGCGGTGCATTATCTATTCCGCGCGCTGCGCGGCGACGTGCGTGTCGGCAGTCAGAGCGCCGATGAGGAGCTCGAAGAAATATCCCTGAGCGGCCGCGGCGCTGGAGCGATCTTTGCGCTGTTTATCGGACCATTCTTGGCTTTCTTCGTCGGCGGGCTCTGGGGCGTCTATGCGACTCAGTTCGGCGTGCAGCGTTGGCCCCGGCTGGCCATGGGCGCGATTTTTGGCGGTGGCACGGCCAAAGTCGTCATAACCATCACTGCGTTCGTCGGCGGCGCCAGCGACTCGCTCTGGTATTTCATCATGGCGCTAGCGATTCCCCTCGGCGTGTTCGGCAGCTGCACGGAGTTTTGGATGTCCGGCGACTGGCGCGGCATCCCGCGGGAAAAAGGACCGCGGCGAAAACCTGAAGATAACATGGGCATATGACCGTCAGCGAGATAGGATCGCCCCCGGCTTTTTCGCCGCGTTCATTGACGGCGATCCTGTTCGGCTTGTTCTCGAACTTCGTGACTCACATTGTTTCATTCTAGCAAACCGCTCCTAGAGGAACGGCCCAGGTCTGATCCGAACACTGGACACAACGACCGAGTCCCGGGCTCATCGCCAGCGCGGTAATCTCGTGGCCGAACTTCAAGTACGCAAGTCGCCACGAAACGGCCCCCAAAGCTCGCCGCCGCCAGCCGTTGCGCCTCAGGCCGCGCCAACACCGGCAGTCGAGCCAGCACACGCCACGGCAATTCCGCCGACGGCGACACGTGAAGGCGATGTCGAACGCTTATTAGGCTAAGCCATACAAAGCGGTGATAGCCATGCTCGCGCGGCAATGCGCCCGTGCAGACACAGCAGAAAAGCCACGTTCGGGACTACCAGTTGAATTAACTCTTCTATTTCTGAAGAATAAACGTATGGCAATCTTGCGGCGCGACTTGCGATCCGAGAACAATCGGTGCAGCGGCGATGGCCCGTGATAATTTAAATGGGCGAACTTTGCTGTCGCGCCGCCAGGTATTGCGCGCCGGAGCTGGCGCAAGTGCGTTCGCACTGATGCGAGGTCGCGCTATGGCACAATCGATTTTACGTAAACCGATCCCACGCAGCGGCAAGTTGGTGCCGGTCGTCGGCCTCGGCACCTGGCAAACCTTCGACGTCGGGGCAGCTTCGCCGGAGCGTGCGTCTTTGAAAGAGGTCCTCCGCGAGTTTGTTCAGCGTGGCGGCAGCGTCATCGACTCTTCGCCGATGTATGGCAGGTCGGAAAGCGTGGGCGGCGATCTTGCCGCCGAACTTGGCATTCACAAGCAACTCTTCGTCGCGACCAAAGTGTGGACCAGCGGGCGCGAGGCGGGCATTCGCCAGATGGAGGAATCGTTTCGCCGTTTGCGTGTCCGGAAACTCGACCTCATGCAAGTGCACAATCTGCTCGACTACCGCACCCACCTGACGACGCTGCGACGTTGGCGAGACGAGGGCAAAATTGATTACCTCGGCGTGACCCATTATCATGCCGGCGCTTATGCCGAACTGGCGCGGGTGTTGGCAACCGAGGAGTTGGATTTCGTCCAACTAAACTACTCGATGGCGGAACGCGATGCCGAAGAGCGGCTGTTGCCGCTGGCAGCAGAAAAGCGTATCGCGGTGCTGGTCAACCGGCCCTTCGCCGAAGGAGCGTTGTTTAAGCACACCCGCGGCAAAACTTTGCCGCCGTGGTCCAAAGAGTTCGGCTGTGCCAGTTGGGCACAATTTTTTTTGAAATTCATCATCGCCCATCCGGCGGTCACCTGCGCTATTCCCGCGACCAGCAAGGTCAGCCACCTGATTGACAACCTGCAGGCGGGAGTTGGCCTGCTGCCTGATGCGCGAATGCGCGCGCAGATGGTGCGCTACTTAGCTAAGGCGTAAAAGCTGCGCAGGCTCAGCATCCATGCGCCTACTTTTTAGCCGCGCCCCAAACTTCTTCCAGCCGCTGCGCCCGGCCGCAGCCGTGAGAATAGAGTTTGTAGCGCACCGGATTTTTCTTGTAGTAATCCTGATGATAGTCCTCGGCAGGATAAAAAACCGTCGCGGCGGCGATCTCCGTGGCCACCGGCTGCTTGAAACGAGTCTGTATCGATTTCTTCGATTTCTCAGCGGCGATTTTTTGATTGCCATCATGATAATAAATTCCCGAGCGGTACTGGCTGCCGAGATCGCAGAACTGGCCGTTGGCGGCGACCGGGTCGATGTTGCGCCAGAACACCTCTAAGAGCTTTTCATAGGTAATTTTTTTCTGATCGTAAACGACCTGCAAGGCTTCGGTATGGCCGGTGGACCCGCTGCTGACTTGCTCATAGGTCGGATTCTTGATCTTGCCGGCGGTGTAGCCGGACGTCGTCGAGATCACGCCAGCGAGTTCATCAAAGGGCGGCTCCATGCACCAGAAGCAGCCGCCGGCAAAGGTCGCCTTGGCGGTCTGTGCACTGGCAAGCATGGGTGCAACCAATAGTAGCAGCGCAGCGAAGCTTAAACATTCAATGATTCCAGGTTTAAGTTGGCTTTGCATTATCGAGACCTCCAAGCGACCGAGTTAGCATTTTCCCGAGCATATACCGACTGAACTTGGAGGGAAAGGCGACATTGCCGTCGTTCAATAAATAACTGCCGGGTCCCGCGACGAATTCCCGTGCAGCAGGGTCGCTTGCCGCGCCGGCTGATCAGTCATATAAAGATCTCGGGATCTGTATGGTACTCTACTTTATCCAACTACCAATTCTCTGGCGCAAACTGCGCAATAAATTTTGGCGGCTCACATGCGCGTGATTGACTGCGATGCCCACGTCGAGGAAAGCGTCGAGACCTGGCAGTATCTCGACCCGGAGTTCTATCTGCTCCGGCCGATTCCCGTGGTTTTCCCCGAAGATACTTGCTTCGGCACCCACAATGCTGCATGGGTGATCGATTATAAACTGCGTTTGTTCGCCTCCAATCCGACATCGATGAAGCGAGCCCAGGACAAAGACGCTTCTATTCCCGTGCAAGAGATGCGCGATGTCGACGCGCGCATCGCCTGTATGGAGGCATTGGCCATCGACATCCAGGTGGTGTTCCCGTCGATCTGGCTCGGTTGTCTCGCCGAGAACGTCGAGCTCGAAGCAGCGCTGGCGCGCAGTTACAATCAATTCATGGCAACGCAATGCAACCGGTCAGGCGGCCGCCTCTGGTATGTCGCCATCCTGCCCTGGCGCCGGCCCGATCTTGCCGTCCAAGAAATCCGCCGCGTCAAAGCGCTGGGCTCAGCCGCCGGCATCTTCGCCCGCGGTCTCGAATGGGATCGACCATTGACCCACCCGGACCATTGGCCGATCTACCAAGAGGCCGAGCGCCAGGATCTGCCGGTTACAGTGCATACCGGCAACGGATCGAGCCCGGCTATCAGCCGCATGCTCGAAGGCGTGCCGCGGCCTTATTATGATGAATTTCCGCAAATCCATCCGCTCGGCCGGGGCATCGTCAGCAATCCTTATGTCCTCTATGGCTTCACCCAAATCTTGAGTTCGACACTGCTTGATGACTTCCCTAAACTGCGCGTCGCCTTTCTCGAAGCCGGTATCGAATGGACCCCTCGTTTGGTCAAAGGCTTGGGCGAGAAGCGCCGCGCCAAGGTCGATCGCTGGATGGCCGAGCGGGTCTTTGTTTCTTGCGCCATCGACGACGACCTGCCGTATGTCGCAAGCAAGCTCGGCGACGACTTCATCGTCACCGCCACAGATTTTCCCCACGGTGACGCTTTTCGGCAAGATCAACTGGCCCGGGGTCTGATAAACCGCGGCGATTTAAGCAGCAAAACAATCGAGAAAATCCTCAACAAAAACCCTGAGCGCCTCTATCATTTTTAAACACTTGCCCGATAGATCGCCGGAGAGTTGGTGACTCTCGGAAGTAAATATCGGCTCCGGCGATTTTGTCCGTTTCCTTGAAAAAATCGTTATTTTTATTGAAGTGACCCATTTCTCATGATATCGTTCTTGGATTAATGAAGCGCTCATTCCTTCAACGCTCCACCGCCTCGGTAATCCAATGGTTCAACGCCGACTTTCATGCCACTGGCGAGCATGGAAAAGTCAAAGATGTCGACAGGATCAACTGGGTACGTAGTATTCCTTTCATCATCATGCATCTTGGCTGTCTCGGGGTTTTTTTAGTCGGCTGGAGCTGGACCGCGGTAACTACCGCGGCGGCACTTTACTTCGTGCGCATGTTCGCGATTACCGGGATCTATCACCGTTATTTTTCTCACCGTACCTTTAAGACTTCGCGGCCGGCGCAATTTGTCTTTGCCCTCTTGGGCGCGTCGGCGACCCAGCGCGGACCGCTCTGGTGGGCGGCCAACCATCGCGAGCATCATCGCAACTCCGATACCCCTGCAGATCCTCATTCACCGGTACATTTTAGTTTTTTGCGCTCCCACATGGGCTGGTTCATGTGCAACCGTTTTTACGCCACTCAATATAATCGCATCCAAGACTTTGCCCGCTTCCCCGAACTGGTTTGGCTCAATCGTTACGACAAAGCCGTGCCGCTTACTTTAGCGTCGCTTCTCTATATTTGCGGCTTCGGTCTGGAGCATTTCGCGCCATCGCTCGGCGTTACCGGCCTGCAACTTTTGGTTTGGGGTTTCGTGATCAGCACTACGGTATTATTTCATGGCACCGCGACGATTAATTCGCTGTCGCATATTTTCGGCAGAAAACGCTATGACACGGGCGACGAGAGCCGAAACAACTTGTGGCTGGCGCTGATCACCCTCGGCGAAGGCTGGCACAACAACCATCACCAACATATGGGTACCGTCCGTCAGGGCTTTTATTGGTGGGAGATCGACGTTACCTACTATATTCTCAAATCTTTATCCTGGCTCGGCATCATCTGGGATCTGAAACCAGTGCCGGTCCAAGCCTATGATCGCAGTGAACAACTGCCGGTCAAAGAAATGGCATCGGCGGCTTAGCCGGTCCAGTCAAGCTTCCATAACCGATTCCTAGTTTTCTAGGCTGCGCGCAGTCGCCTGACGATTGGGTATCCCCTGCCTCAATCTCGTTCCGGCCATCAGCATGGCGGTGCAGTTTCGCCAAGATTTGTTGGCGATACGTTCGTGGCGCAGATCTGCTTTTTCATCGACGATCGTAGATTCCAAATTGAACCGCGATCAAGCTTGACTCCACCGCGATCCGTACCATATAAACCTCACTGTCGAGCAATGATTTTCCTTGTGAAAGGAATTCCGATGCGAAGCATTTCAGCGCTGTTTTTCGTTTGTTTCATGGCTGCTAGCGGGCAATCGGCCTTTAGCCAATCGGCGCAGTCAATCGCCGCCGCGAAGAAGGAAGGCGGCAGGACTATCCTTTACACGTCGATGGAAACCTTCACTGCCGACGCCATCAAAGCCGCCTTCGAGAAGAAGACCGGACTGCAAATGGAATATTGGCGAGGCGGATCGACCGAAGTCCTCGATCGCGTCCTGAGCGAGCATCGCGTTGGCAGACCGGGATTCGACGTGGTCGCCATCACCGGGGACCATATGCGGCTGATGGCGAACGAAGGCGCCATTGGCAAATACGACTCGCCTTCGCTCAAAGCATTCGCCAAAGAAGCCATCGACCCGGTCTTGGGCGCCCGCTATCGCAACATCATGTACGGCGTGATCTACAATAAAAACCAACTCAAGGCGGGCGAGTACCCCAAGACGCTCGAAGACATCGTTAAACCGGAGTTCCGCGGCAAGCTGGTCATGCCCCACCCCGTCGCCCATACGCTGACCACCCAGTGGCTCGCCAGCTTGGACAAAATCATGCCTAAGCAACGCGTCGAGAGATTTGTCCGCGATCTTGCCGCGGCCAAACCGTTGTTTGCCGAGTCGATCGTGCCGGCGGCAGACAAGGTCGGCAGCGGCGAAGTTGCCATTGGCATCACCTTCGCGCGCTTCGTTTTGACTTATAACAAGCAGGGCGCCAATCTAGACTACATTCGCGACTACAACATGCTCGGCGACGGCCAGTATATCAACATCGCCGCCAAAGCGCCGCGGCCCAACGCCGGCAAAGCATTTATCGATTTCTTTCTCGACGAGGAAAGCATGAAAATTCAGGCCGACACCGGCGAGTTCGTTAACCGCAAGGGCGTTTATCCGCCACTCCAGGACGCCGACAAGATCAAATTCGTGCAGATGTACCAGTTCACCAAAGAAGACTTCGAAACCAAGAAGAAGGAATATCAGAAGATCTTCATGCAGTAGCTGGGCATCAGATTTATTGCTCGCTCCGGACACATTAGCAAAGATTTCTGCTCTGACATTTCGATCGAAAGATAAATCTGTTTTCAATCGCTAACCAACGCATTCGGAGGACCCATGGCAGAGTTCATCATCGACGCCGACGGCCACATCATGGAAGACCACAAAGATATTTTCGCCCACATCAAAGGCAACTTCGGCGAAATGAACTGGCATTCCACTTGGCCAATGTTCGACGCCGACGGCTGGCAACGCGGCTTGGCGCGCAAAGGTAAGCGTGAGGATCCCGACGCCGAACGCTGGATAAACTTTCAGAACGAGCATGGCATCGACATGGCGGTGCTCTATCCAACCTCAGCTCTCGCCTTGGGCATGATTCAACTACCGGAGTGGGCCTCGGCGCTGGCGCAAGGCTACAACGATTGGCTCTCCAATCGCTTCACCACGCAGTCGCCGCGCTTGAAAGGCGTCGCCCTTTTAGCCCCGCAAGACCCCAGAGCCGCCGCACTCGAACTGCGCCGCTGCGTCAAAGAGTTGGGCTTCGTCGCCGGCCTGTTGCCGTCTGCCACCAATAACCGCACACCGCTTTACGGCTCGCCGGTGTTTCACGAGATTTATGACGAAGCGCAGAGATTAGACGTACCGCTGACAATTCACGGCGGCGTCAGCCAAAACTTGGGTCTCGACCGGGTCGCGAGTTTTCTCGAGGCGCACATGCTCGAACATCCCGTCGGACTATTTCTCCATATCACCAACATGATGTTTCAAGGCGTGTTCCAGGAATTCCCCAGGCTGCGCGTCGCCTACTTAGAAGCCGGCGCCGGTTGGGTGCCGTTCATGATGGATCGCATGGAAGAGGACTACGAAAAGTTCGCCGCCCGCCTGGCGCCGCAGCTAAAAAATCCGCCGAGCCACTTTTTCGCCAGTGGCAACATCTTCGTCACCATGGAAGTCGAAGAACGCACCGCCCCGTACGTCGTGAAGCTACTCCGCGACGACGTCATCATGTGGGCTTCCGACTTCCCCCACGAACGCGAACGCGACCAATTCGGCGGCGACCTGCCGACCTTAAAGGCGCGCAAAGACCTAACCGATGAATTCAAGAAAAAAATGCTGCATGACAATCCCGTGCGATTTTACCGCTTGAGCGAAGGCGACATCGCCGCGGCGAGGAAAGCGAAAGTAAACTAATTATAAAAACTACACTAGCTGTCTTGTAGCATAGGGAATTTTCGCGCCCGTTTTCCTTCAATCAATGGCTATTGGCGGTGGACTAACGATTGCTTCGCTTAGAAAGACTCGCGGGGACTGCACATACGACGAGCTCTTGCCACCTCGGCGCTAAGGCGATGTTGTCAATCGCCCCTAACCCTGTACGTCTCGCCATTGGACTGCGTGCGCGCGCACCGCAGAGTCAAAGCCTTTCAGTGTAATCTCTCCCAAATCAAGAAAAGGGTAAAGGTCTGCCTGACATTCATCTCGAACAATCTGCGCAACTACGATCTGGTCGGGTTCAGCGCATGCGCACAGTCGTGCCGCAAGTTGTACCGCGCTGCCGAATAAATCACCCTCTTCCGCAACCGGTTCACCCGCGCTGAGGCCCAGTCGCAAGTGTAAGGTCGCATCCGGTTGTTGTTGGTTGTGCGCCGCAAATGCCTTCTGGATAGAGATGGCACATTCCACGGCATTACTCGCTGAGAGAAAAGTAGCCATGATCCCATCGCCCAGATGCTTGACTTCGCGTCCGCCGAATTCGCGCAGGGCATTGCGCGTTAATGCATTGTTGATGTGAATGAAATGTAACGCCTTGGCATCTCCCAAGCGGGTCGTGGTGGCCGTCGAATCTTTCAAGTCGGTGAACATGATAACGCGGAAAGCCGAGTCGATGGTGGGTTGGCTAGCGACTCCGGATGCCTGCTGCGTTTGGATCGGGTCTTTCACTCGGCCCAAGAAGGCTTCAACGATCGCAGGATCAACCTCGATGATTTCACCCGGGATAGCGCCATGGGCTTCAGCGTGAGCCTTCTGAATGACTTCTTGATTCGGGGCGTCCACCAGACAGAATGCGGTGCAGCGCAGTTCATCGAACCAATAGGTCAGGAATTTGACGCTATATTTATCTTGAATGTCGAGGTCTTTTTCATGTGCATTTCTAATGGCATGGTGAGTCGCACCTTCGATGTAATGGCGATCCATAAAAATTGGCATGGGAATAATCTCCCCTTAACATATGCCCGCAATAGCCGAAGCATATAAGCCGATTACCTACTGACCAAAGCGGCTAACCCTAGCGGTCGCCGCCCGGGCGCAGCTTGCCGGCAGCGTCTAGTGGACCGGTTACCAGGCAAGACTATTTCTTCCTGGGATCGTCTGCAGGATTGACATAAGTGAGGGTCCACGGCCCGATTCCGTGCACCTGCACGATGGTCTCTTCTTTAGTCCAGGCAAAATGGTTCGTCTTTGGCTGCATGATGGCAACGCTTCCGGTCGGTAGCCGTTTGGCCTTCGCCGCATCGAGCTTGTCGCCGATACCCATATTGAACGCGCCGGAAATCACCGTTACATGTTCGATTGCCGCGTGCCAGTGAGCAGGGAGCTCGTAATCAGCAGGAAACCTCAGCCGGAACGTAAAAGGAACCGCCTCATTGAGCGGGCCTTCAATGACGGCAAGCTTTGCACCAGACGGCAGTGACGGAACATCAACCCATTTGAGATCGCCCGGCGTGACCATTGTATGAGCGCCGGCCTGGGCCCAGACGGATGGAGCTGCCATACTCATCACTGCGAAAATTACAGCCCATAATATACCCTTCATGATCTTCATGTGTTGCTCTCCTTACACACATAATGGCTGGGAACCAGTCCTTTTACAGCCAGCTTAATGGATAGCCTTTTATCTCGCAAAGCATGCAGGCAATCAAGACTCTCGCTAGCGCAGGAGTGCGCCAAAGGGAGAATTCGTGTTGGACTTAGCCGCGGAACAGCGATGCCATTTCGGTAATGTGGCGCTGATAAACTACCACCCATGTTATTACCTAATGATGTTTGCAATTTCTTGACGATCGCTCTTCCTCCTCGCCGCCCCAGCCGCAGCCATAACTATCGATCGTCAGCGTTTGAAGGTGCTTATCCAGATTCTACCGGCACTGGCACACTTGATGCCTCATCACCGAGAGGTTAATCTTCTTACGTGACATCTACTGTTTATAGCGGCGTCCGCTATTGCAAGCGAAAGTCCAGAAGGTTTGCCAAACTCCTCCGGATACCGAGCCTCGTCTGGTGGTGCATGATTGGGATTGCCGGGCTGTTTACGCTTAACTTGGTCTATCAGGTGATCCGAAAACCAGGTGAGCTCTTCGTCGCGATTAGTGGCTCCTTGGCAAAATCTCCCGCAAGCACATGGCAGAGTTACGGCGCGCTTTTTCAGAAATATTCTACGAGCTTTATCTCGCCGGAATTGCTCGCCGCCCTGGCCCAAGTCGAGAGCGACGGGAATCCCGTTGCGCGCACCTACTGGCGCTGGCAATGGTCGTGGAATCCCTTTGAAATCTATCGTCCGGCCTCAAGCGCGCTCGGCATGTTTCAACTCACCGACGGAACATTCGCTGAGGCGCGAAAGTACTGTATCCGTGATCATAAAGTGGTGACCGAAGATTCCAATAACAATTCCTCCTCCTGTTGGTTCAATGGCCTGTATACACGAACGCTGGCGAGTCACGCAGTCGAACTGACCGCCGCCTATCTGCATCAGAGCGTGATCAATACCCTGGCAGTGCGCGGCAGAACCAAAGCCAGCCCGGGACAAAAACAAAAACTGGCTGCCGTGATTCACCTCTGCGGATTGAAAACAGGAGAGACATTTTCCGCTGGCGGGTTTCGCGTGACACCAGGCTTATTTTGCGGCACCCACAGCTTGCAGCGCTATCTCGGTCGAATCGACCTAATGAAAAACCGATTCGCGCAATTGGCGGGCAATTAGGAGACCTATTCTCCAACGCTTCCACTGCATATCGACCGATTGCCGGCTACTTTGCTTAAACTCTGTTGCGCTTGGGTGTCTGGTTTACTTACCTTTCAATTGGGCGTTGCAAACGGCGTAAAGTTACACATCCACAAGCACGTTGAAATCCACGCCTACCTTCCCCAGCTGCTTACGTAACATCTTGCAAATACGCGGATTCCACATTGTAAATTGTTTTCTCGTCAGCGGTGGGGCGGGATACTTAAAACCTCCAATAATCATAAGGCCGGACATTAACTCTTTCATTAAGAGGCTAGCTCCGACTACCGGGATTGCCAGGCCATTTCTTTGATCGACAAGATCATAATAATATCAACGTCTGAACCCCAATGCCTTCCCGGCAGGTTTCGGGATTGAGCTCTTGTCATGGTTCTAGTATGTCGGTGACCTAACTCTGGAGTCCACGATGATAAAACACGCAGGCTGGTTACTTGGGGTATTTCTGTTTTCGAGTTGCGCCAAAGTGCTCCCAGTTTACAAAATCCCGGAGATGACTCTCGGGGAACCGTCGTTCTTCCCCACCATCGAAGCCCACACCGATGCGCCAATCGTCGGCGAAAACCGTATCGACATATTGCTCAATGGCGATGAGACCTTTCCGGCAATGTTGCGCGATATAAAACTTGCTAAACGCTCAATTACCTTCGCGCAGTACCTCTATGAAGACGGTCCGATCGCTTACGAATTGGCGAAGGCATTTGCCGAACGTTGCCGGGCAGGCGTCATCGTCAACGTACTTTTAGACAGTCATGGAACCAATACGCCCGCTGAGATACCCGAGATTATGCGCGATGCCGGTTGCCAGGTGGAGTTGTTCCGCAGGGTCGAAGCACCGCAGGTAATCTTTATTTGGAAATTGCTGAGATACAATTATCGCAACCATCGACGTATTCTCGTGATCGATGGTCGGATCGGGTTCACCGGCGGATATGGAATAAGTGATGCCTGGACCGGGGACGGCCGCACGGCAAATCACTGGCGCGAGACCAATGCGCGGATCGAGGGACCACTGGTAAAAAACCTCCAAGCTGCGTTCGCCGAGAGTTGGCTGGAGGCCACCGGTGCGCTGCTGGGGGGCGATGATTATTTTCCTCGCCTCGAGTCCCGGGGAAAAATTTCAGCGCAGATCGTTAAAAGCTCGCCGATCGGCGGAAGCTTTCAAAACTACATGCTCTTTTTGATCTCGATCGCATCCGCGCGAAAATCAATTTCGATTACCAATCCATACTTCATCCCTGACGATCGGATGGTCAACGCTCTGCTAGAGGCCGCCGCCCGGGGTGTCCGGGTAACCGTGCTGGTACCCGATAAGATAGACCACAAGATTGTTTATCGAGCGAGCCGCAGCAACTTCGGCAAGCTGCTGCTCGGCGGCATTCAGATCTTTGAATATCAACCTGCGCTTATGCACGCCAAAACCATGGTTGTAGACGGAATTTGGGCAACCATTGGCAGCACCAACTTCGACAATCGATCCTTCGCGCTGAACGAAGAATTGAATCTTACGGTTTACGACAGCGGCTTCGCTCATCGCCTCGACGAGATTTTTGCTGAAGACATCAAGCATGCCAAAAACATAACCTACCAGGAGTGGGACTCGCGTGGATTTAAGGAAAAGTTCTTCGAGCTTTTCTCCTTTCCCATCAGAGAATGGCTGTAAGCCATACGGCCGCGAGCTTGGATTGATTACTGAGTTGAGGCCCGTTGCCACAAGGTCACGCCAGTGGTCCAATTTGATTCCAGTTCGAGAACAATTGACTTCTCGCCGACCGTTTCGCTCAAACAACACCAGGCGACAAATGGATTGCCAAGAATAAAGGCATTACTGGGAGACCATCCATACCGATCCCAGCCAGCAAAAATAGCCACAAAATCCCCTACTTTCTTTTTGTTTTTATCCCGATAGACTAAAGAGAGCACTGGTGACTCGGTAGCTGTTATGTTTTGCTCCAGTGCTGGCAATTCTCGATAAGGAGCATCAACACCCGATGTATTGGCCACGTTTAATCGTCTTTGTTTTTGCGCTTTTAGCTGCCACGACGACGCTCGCCGGCATCACAGCGCCGCTACCCCTGCCGCAGCGCGTCACTGCTACTGAATTGATACCGCTCACCAGTTCGCAGAAGGAATTTAAGATCATCGACGGCAAGGATCAGGGACGACTCGTGCCGGTGACGTTTCAGGTTGATTCTACGGATGAAAAAAGGTGGAAGCTCAGTTTCGGCGATTACGGGCGCATCTTTCTGCGTAGCACTTCCGGTGCTCTGATTATGGATCGGCTAGACCTGTATAAAAGCAAGAGTTACGTCCTCTATGAACCGGCGTTGCGAGTGCTGCCAGCCGAGATCGAGCCCGGCACCGTACTGAGGCAGACCGGGTACAAAATGTATAGCGTTGAAACCGGCAAGCTCAAACGCGCCGGCCGTGTAACCCATTTAGTCAAACGGATTTCACCTTCGCAGTTCAGCACACCGGCAGGTCTCATCGACGGCTATCACATCGAGATCGAGCACAAGATGGATATGGAATATAACAGCCAACTCTTATTGACGGTTGGTCTCGGCTGCCGCCTAGACGAGGGATTGGTATACGGGTCGGCGCACTACAAGCTCAGTAAGTTGGGCGGTCTCTTGACGGAGACCAAGACGAGCGCCGCCGCGCTCTCTATGCGGTCGATTTCGTCCAGGAACTGATCTGACGCCGTCTTCCACTGTTCATTCCATCAAACGACCCTGCTCAGAACGCGACTAAGATTCGGATTGTCATTACTGTTCTTCAGAAACGCAGTCCAGATACTTTGCTTCCTGAAATATGTTTCCTCTGAAAACCCGCGGCTCGACCGCTTCATCATTTATGGTAAATCGTGAATAATATGTTTATGAGTTTGTCGCCAATTTTCGCACCGCTTAGCGATATACTTCCGCCGGCATATTAAACTCCGCGCCTTCCATGGCTAACTGCTCCTGGAATATCTTGCGGATATGTGGATCCTCGTCGCGGTACTCTATGGTACTACCGCCCTCTTTGACATCGAGATTTAAGCCGCGCCAATCGACACCTGGTATTCCCATGACTCGCCTGGGAAAGCCGCCTAGGAACGCCAACACACGCAAAGGCTCTTTTGACGCACCATAGTGGCCATGGAACCAGCCAGCGTCGCCGGGAGCGGCGCTGACGATACCCCCAGGTTTGTAATCTTGACGTAGAACCACTTTCCCTTTGCCGTCTGCCCAAGGTGTTGTGCCTGCCTCACCAGGCCATGTGATGGTGTAGCCCTTACCGCTTAGACATAGCAGCACCGGGCCGGCTTCATGGTTGTGACAGCGAGAATAGCGGCCGGGCGCGTATTGGGCTATGAACCCCTGAAAACTATTACCGGACAAGTTCCAAAAAAAAGTCCGGTGACCGACGCCACGTTGGCCGTCAAGTGGCAGCTCGACACGATCCGCGTCGGGGATGATGTTACTATAATTACGGGCACGGCCGTGGCGCGGATCTTTGCCTAGCTCTGACTGCGCTTTGAAATAATCCGCACTGCCGTCGTAGCGATCCTTGAACTGGTATGGGTTGTTGAACAGCGCGTCCTGACTGCGGTACACGTGAAAAATCGGCGGCGCGTTGGTCACTCCGAGTAGCAAAGCCGGGCTGGAGGTGGCGTTGACGATGCTGTGCCAAGTGTTGAGAGGTGGCGAAAAGAGACTGCCCTGCTGCCACTCGAATGTCTGCTTCTTGTTAGCGCCATCGTTCCAAATCTCCGTTGTGCCACGCCCTTCAAGCACATAGAAGATCTCCTCATACATGTGTTTTTCGGGAGTAATCATGCCGGCACTGGGTACCTCGATGACATAAATCCCCTGGAGTCCGCCGCAGCCGTTGAGCTCGATGAACGCGCCTTGCGCACCCATGCGCTGCCATGGCGCCAAAAGCAGGTCGCGGATGTCGTAGAATCCCACCGAGCCACGATGGATCGGTAGGTTTTGTTCTTCCATATAATTCTCGTAGGGAGTGGCGGTCCGAACCCAGCGTTTTGTACCGACAAAGTCTTGGGCCATATTCATGCCTCCATGCATTAGCTGATAGTTAACTCGCGGTCGTCTCAATGTCAGCGCCTGCGTGTGCGCGAATCGACGAACGGCCGGTTGTGGGAATATGCTACCACTGAGCAGGCGGGTAAAGGCAAGCGATTAAGTTGCAGAAATGGCGACGGCAAGCTAGTCCAGGCGGCGACAAACTCGATCGAAAGGATGCGCGAAATGATGAAAGAACGGAGTCAGGTCCCTTAATAGGGATGTAGAAATTCTTGTCAGAGACTGTCAGGTTACGCCCGACTGTTCGATGGCCAGGCCACGCCGGATCACCACTGCCAAAACATCGTCCGCATCGCAGTGACAGTCGATGAAGCGACGTAGTGCTGCCAGTTCGTCTGGGGTAAAGCACTTGCGGCAATTTTCCAGGAGCGTTCCCCACGCGGGAGCGGCCAGTTGTCCATAGGCGACAGTGTCATCGACCGAGCTGAACTCGCGGCCACACACCGTTCGGGCGTCGAGACTGCGTACGACTTGGCGGTAGAGCTGCACGAACAAGCCGATTTTTTGGTCGGACAAAGGCTCTGACGGTGCCCAGGAAAAATGCAGTTTCATTTCCTTGCGCAGAGCGTTTTCCTGCACGTCAAGGGTCCACTCTTGTGGCACCAGTCGCCCCGGCACCCGTTCATAGCGCAGCGGCTCTTGAATACTCGATCGAACTCGCCGCAGTAGGACGGTCGCCTTGCCATCGGTAGTCTCGATATAGCCCGCTGCCATGGGGTCGGAGCTCCGGCCGTCTGGGAAATAGCTCTGCCCGGTGGCCTCAAGTGGTTCGAGCCGATGACCAGCATGCCGGGCCATAAATTCATGCCAAGTGTCAGTCACCGTTTCGTTACCTTGGCCGCCTGATACGCAGTATGTTGGCGCTTTATCGAACGGCGTCACATGATGGACGGCGTCACAGGTGCTGCAGCGGATAAACCTAGGGTTAAGCATATTTTCGCTGCTGTGAAGCCAGCGGTGCGGTCAGCACCGCCTGAGAGGACGGGAAGCTCATGACGACTCGGGTCCCGACGTTGAGATTACTGGTAATGCTTAGTTTGCCACCGACAAGATCGGCCATGCGGCGCGCTACCGTGAGCCCGATGCCCAAACCAGAGAAGGCACGCTGCGACGAATTATCCGCCTGGTGAAACGGTTCGAAGATCGTGTCGATTTTGTTTTGCTCGATACCGACCCCGGTATCGATGATTTCAAAATCCATAGAGGCACGGTCCGCCGACGAGCCGACTTTGATTGTGATTTCGCCAGCTGTCGTAAACTTCACCGAGTTATTAAATATATTCTGAAAAACCCGTTCGACTTTGGCGCGGTCACTAACCATCGATAAATCGCCGTTGGCCAATTCCACGTTGAGTTGCAACCCCTTGTCACGAATCATCTTTTCGTGTCTATCTACCGATTCCTTAACAAGATCGCGGGCATCGAACTTCTCGACGCTAGCATTAGCGTCACCAGCGTTGAGTGAAGTCATCCACAGCACGTTATCGATCAACTCCAGTAGCTCTTCTGAATTGCGGTAGACGGTCTCTAGAATCTTCTGCTGTTCGTCGCTGAGCTTACCTATCACCTGATTGAGCAGGAGATAGACGAAGCCAACGACCACGCTGAGTGGCGTGCGCAACTCATGGGAAACGTTGGAGAGAAAATCGGACTTGACCTGACGCAGCTTGGCCTTCGCGGTGCGCCGCTCCAAACCACGCCGGACCAGCGACAGGATGTGATTCACGTCAAAGGGTTTAGAGATATAATCGAACGCGCCCAGGCGTAGACCCTCGATGGCGGTATCGAGAGAACCATAGCCGGTGATGATGATCGCCTCAATATCGGGATCGTGAGCTTTGACCTTTTCCAGCACGTTGATGCCGGTCAGCCCTGGCATCTTGAGATCCAGCGTCACCAGGTCTACCTGATGCCCCTTAAGCATCTCGATTGCTTGGGCACCTCGGTCGGCGACAAGTACATTGTAATACGGGTTGAGAATCATCTTGAGCGATTCTCGTGGTCCCATTTCGTCATCGACGACTAGTACATTGGGCTTGCTGGCATCCATGGCGAACCTAATTCAGCAAGTCGCGTGCCATCTGGGGTTTTATGTAAATAGCTGAATTTAAAGTAAGTTTTTCAGAAAGGAGGGAGCATTAAGGAAGCTAAAGGCAACAGAAATGTCCAATTATGACGATAATTTTACTTCGTCATCTTCGTCCTCATCGTTGGGATTGTGGATCTTGAGCTTCTCAATGCGGTACTTGAGGATGCGCCTGCTGGTGTTGAGGATCGACGCGGCCTTGGTCTGATTGAAGCCGGTGCGCTGCAAGGCTTTGACGATTAGTTCGCGCTCGAACTCGTCCACAGCATCACTGAGCGGCCGTGAACCACTCAAGACATCTTCCTTGAGGGTCGCTGTTTGATCCGTCGAACGCATGCTCGGCGGCAAATCGCGGAGCGTCACGGTTTCTTGCGGAGTCAAAATCGTCAAGCGCTCGATCAAATTCTCCAGCTCGCGAATATTACCCGGCCAAGGATAAGATGTGAAAAAGTCGACAACCTCAGGGGACAGCGTCTTGACAGCGATCGAATGCTCCTGGGATTTGAGGCGCAGAAAATGGTCGAGAAGCAAGACAATATCGTCACGGCGTTCGCGCAGCGGCGGTAAGAACAGTGAAATCACATTCAGCCTGTAGAACAAATCCGGCCGAAATTCGGCGTTTTTGGCCATCTGCTCCAGATCGCGGTTTGTCGCCGCAATGATGCGTACGTCCACTTTGATTTCGTCCGTGCCGCCGAGACGGCTAAACGTCTCTTGTTCGACTGCACGCAGAAACTTCGACTGGACGCCGATATCGAGTTCGCCTATCTCATCGAGGAAAAACGTGCCGCCGTGCGCGAGTTCGAAACGGCCGATCTTCTTCTGCGACGCGTTAGTGAACGCGCCACGTTCATAACCAAACAGCTCGCTTTCCATCAAATTTTCCGGCAAGGCGGCACAATTCACCACCACGAAAGGTTTCGAGCGCCGGTCGCTATTGTAATGAATCGCCCTGGCAATGAGTTCCTTGCCGGTGCCGCTTTCGCCCGTAATGAGCACCGTGCTTTTTTTTGCTGCCACCATGCTGACCGCTTTAAAGACGTCGGTGATTTGTTTGGACTTACCGATGATGAAGTCGATGCCGTACTTGCGGCCCACCTCCTCCTTTAAGCGCTCCAATTCCCGCGATAGCTGCACCTTTTCCAGCGCATGTTCGACGCGCAAACGCAGTTCTTCCACGTCGAATGGCTTAGTCACATAATCGAAGGCGCCGGTTCCCTTGGCGGTAAACGCCGTTCGCGCAGTATTGATGCCGGTGAGCATAATTACTTGACAATCGGGGTGGATGGATTTGATTTGCTTGAGCACACCGAGACCATCGGTGCCAGGCATCATAACATCTAAAATCACAGCGTCGGGTTTTTCCTCAGAAACCTTTTGAATAGCTTCATCCGCAGACGAGGCTTCCAAGATTCGGTAAATCTTGTTGAAGACCATTTGCAGCGATTGGCGCACGCCGAATTCGTCGTCCACCACTAATATTAAAGGCTGACTGGCGTCAGTCTTCTTTTCCATGCTCAACAAACCTTAACTCCGTTCTATCCATATCTTTTCCCGCCTCGACGGTTCCAGGTCAGGGGTTCTTTCAAGGCGGCAAGTGATAGCCCAGTGCGTGCTAGCTCAACATGTGCTCCGATTCCCAGCGCGGATGATGAGCAACCTATAGGCCAATCGGCAGCTTTTATTTTTCCAATAGTTAGCTTACGGAACAATAACCGTTGACACTGTCAACGATGCGCAAAAAGTGACAAGAATGACAATATAACGGTGATTGTTTACGGTGCGACAGTTGTTATTAATCCGAACGAAACGGGTCTGCCGTTAAGCCTATTGGGCGTGAGCTTGGCTCGTCGTGGTATATTTGCCCGGGACGAGCGCGAGCGTCTCAATGACTGAGATTCGCTTCCTTGGTGTGATCCATACCGCTCGCTCCAGCCCGTGCCGGAGCGCCAACCGGCAAATGTACCCAAAAACCGGTGCCCTGTCCTACCTTACTCTCCACGGTGAGAAAACCGCCATGTTCCTCGACGATCTGATGCGACACAGCCAGTCCCAAGCCGCTGCCTTCTTCCTTACCACTGGTAAAGAACGGATCGAAAATGTGCTCGAGGTTTTCGTCCGGAATACCCACACCAGTATCGCGCACTTCCACCTGAACAAATTGCCCAATCGCGGCCGTACCGCGGCGCGTGATTTCCCGAGTCGAGATTGTAATGGATCCCTCGCCGTCCACCGCTTGGATCGCGTTGAGTATGAGATTCATAAATACCTGCTTCATCTGCTCTCTATCAATCCAGGCTTTGGGAACCTCAACGGCGAAGTCGCGAACGATGACAACACCCTTTTCCTTGGCCTGAGCCTCCAAAATACGCGCGATGTTGTCGACCACATCGTTGATGTTTTCCGGCGCGATATTGGGCTTAGACGGGCGCGCGAAACTGAGCAAATCGTTGATAAGTCCGCAAATCCGATCAACCTCTTTCAGCGCCAGTCCCTGAAATCCATCGCGGAATTCCGCGTCGTTATAGCGTTCGGGCAAGAGTTGCGTAAAGGTGCGAATCGCCACCAATGGATTGCGAATCTCATGGGCCAACCCCGCTGTCAGCAAACCTAACGACGAAAGCCTATCAGCTCGTCGCAACGTCACTTGGGATTGTTTAAGATTTTCGTAAAGGCGGGCATTTTCGATGGCGATCGCTGCCTGATTGCCAAGGGTCGAAAGCAATTCCAAATCTTCGTCCGAGTAAAGTGACCTATCTGCTTTGTGGCCTAAATTTAAAATACCAATGAGCTTTTCCTTCGATATGATCGGCAAACTGATTTCCGCGCAGAGCTTGCCCATGGTCTCAATCGTCTGCAGCGTCTCGGGCCCCACCGGCACCCACTCTAGCTCTTCCTTGACGATCGGCTCTTTGCGGCTCTGCAGGATTTTGATCAAAGGTCCATCGCGTGACAAGAGAATTCGTTCCGGATGTTCGAACTCAAGACCAACGCTCGCTTCCAAAGTGTAGCTGCCCTTTCCTTCGTTGATGAGCAAAAGCGAAACTTTTTCAATTCGCAGTGCCTTGCCGATAGTGTCAACGAGTTTTACGGATAACGCTTTGAGATCGACGATTGTCACCATGTCTTGGCTGAAGCGCAGAAGGGTTTCGCGGTAATCGGAGCGTTTTTTGAACAGCACTCGTTCAAGCGCATCCTCAGTCTTGAAACGAAATTTTGGGAAGACAAATGCCGCGGCCGTCAATAGAACGAGAGTTATCAAGGAGAACTGATAATTAATTCGACCAAAAGCATACAATTGCGCCTGGATCACGACAAAGTAACATGGGAGTAATAAGCCTAAGAGAAGTAGGGCATAAATCAGGCTTCTCTTGATGACCACACTGACGTCCAGCAGTCGGTACTGAATGATTGAATAGGCAATGATACTGGCGTGAACGTTAGTGAAAGCCAGGCCCATAGGGTAGTATCCGACACCATAGTTGGCGAGAAAATCCACCCCGGCTATCGAGTAGATGACTGTAGACACAATGATGTACTTAGTTTGATTAAGCCTGGTGGGCTGGTCTACAGATCGCTGCTTGAAACGATGCAATATCGTGAGGCCAGAGATTAACGTAATAACCAGAAACACAAGGTAGCCTACATGAATCGGACCACCCTTCGGATAGAATCCCCAAGGATATCGGTACGTTCCGGAGACAAAGGTGTTCGTGCTCCAGATCGCTAGTAGGAACAATAATCCCAGGGCATAAAACAAAAAGGCAAAGCGTCTTGCGCCGGGACTTCCAACAAATTCAGCAACGAAATGAAAAAAAACGATCGGAATGAAAATGATACCGGAATACCCTAGTCTGGCGATAAGTTCTGCGCGTCCCTGATCCTCGACGTTAAAAAGAATCGTCCAGCAGATTTGCCAATAGCAAGTAAGCAGGCACCAACATGCAAAAATCCCATTGATCTTAGAATTAGCGGTCTTAGCGAGGATAAAAACTCCGAGTCCGAGTGAGAGCAGCGCCGTGAATAAGGTAGGAATCGAGTAGAAGCTCAACGGTTATACCTCGTTAAAATTACTCACAAAATCGCCGGATCACACATGCAGCGTTATAACCGCCGAAGCCGAAGGATACCGATAGCATGGCGTCAACCTTCGTCGCGCGCCCGACATTCGCGATGAAATCGAGTCCTTTGCTTGCCGGGGAGCCTGAAAAGTTTATCGTCGGATGGAGATAATTATTCTCCAGCATGAGGCAACAACCTGCGAGCTCCAAAGCCCCACCGCCCCCAAGCACATGGCCCGTCATCGGTTTTGTTGCGCTCAATGGGATATGTGCGATCGCCTCACCTAAAGCCTTTCTAAATATCTCGATTTCGCCACTATCGTTATCTGGCACAGCGATTCCATGTGGATTGATATATCCCAGATCACTCGGTTCGATGTGAGATTCCGCTAGAGCTTGGCGGATTGCCATAACCGGCTCTTCCTTATGTGGAGAAAACTCCATCACATGGAAAGCATCCGAAGTTGAGCCAAAACCGACGACCTCGGCATAAATCGATGCATTACGCTTCAAGGCATGGCCTAATTCTTCAATGACCAGAATGCTCGCACCTTCTCCCAACACAAAGCCAGCGGCATCGCCGCTAAATGGCCGATAAGAAGACTTAGGAGTATCGTTCGCGACTGACAAAAGTTGAATCGACGATAACGTGGATATCACGAGAGGTGTAATCGGCGCTTCCGCACCACCTGCAAGTATGACGTCGAGGTCTCCTGACTTGACACAACGGAACGCTTCACCGATCGATCCCGTTCCCGAGGCACAAGCAGTCGTAACGGTGCGGGACGGACCATGGATCCCTAAGTCTAAAGTGATTTGCGTGACGCCACTGCTCGGAATCACAGACGTGGCAAAAAATGGGTTTATTCTCTTCACACCCTTTTCGTGAAAAAGTGCGATTTGCTGTTCGGCATAACATAGCGTCGCGATGGAGGTACCTAAGATCACGCCAACTCTCAGAGGACTTTCACTTTGGATCGAAAGTTTTGCATCAGTAACCGCCAAACGTGCGGCAGCCACCGCTAATTGGGCAAATCGATCGATGCGCCGGGCGGTCTGACTTGGCATGAAATCGACTGGGTCAAACTCGGAAATCTCCCCCGCTATTCTGCATTCATATGAAGTTGTATCGAAGGATGTAATTTTCTTAATACCCGACTTGCCATTTTTGAGTGAATCCCAAAAGAGTTCCTTACCAATTCCAATCGACGATAGAACACCTAGCCCCGTTATCACCACACGGCGGTTTTGTCCGGGGTCAAGCGTTTCGGACATTATTAGCGAACCTTTCGCGCCTCTCTAGAGTTTGATGCTTGAAGGATATCTAGCGGTGATCTTCTGACTCAATATTTGAGTTTTTCATCAACCACTCGTCGACTAAGGTTTGCTTAAATCGCCACTGATTGCCCACTTTGAAAGCGGGAATTTTTTTCCGAGCGACCAGTCGATAAATTGTGAACTTATCGACTTTTAAGTAATACGCCAATTGTTCTGCAGTTAACAGATTTTCTTGCATTCATGCCTCACTTATGACAGCAGTTGTTTTCTGTTAGCATTGGTATATAAGGTTTGGTAATTATCGTCAAGGATGATCCCTGGAGACGTAAATGCTCAAAAGCTCGCTAACGGTCGTGATATGTATCGTGTCCGCTATTATAGTCCTGTGCAGAGCCGAGTCGACATTTGGGGGTGGATTTACGATACCCCATCAAACCGCACGAGGTCTGGGGCTATCAAATGCCCTGACGGCAGGCGTTAACGATCCTTCAGCCGTTTACTACAATCCAGCTGCGTTAGGTGAAGTTCAAGGAAATGTTTTGCTCGCGAACGGAAGCTACATTAACGTCATTAATGACGTCGAAAACAGCGGCAGAAACTCGGTGAATAAGCACGATGATAATTTTCTCGCGACACTGTTTGGCAACTATCATATCCCAGGCACTGATTTTACCGCTGGCATTGGAACCTATACTCCATTCGGACTGGCAACGACATACGACAGCGCCATAACCCGGTTTGCCGCCCAAAGAACCGAGTTGCGAACGATCTATATAACACCCGCAATAGCGTGGCATCCGTCGAACCAATTTTCGATCGGCGGCGGTTTGAGTTTTGTTCATGCATCTGGACTTTTCACACGGGCTCTTTGCTTCGATTCAGCTGCATGTACCGCGATTGTTGGTAGCCCAGCAGAAGCGCATTTACGATTAACCGACACGCAAAATGCCTTTACTTACAATCTCGGCGTTCTCATAAAGCCAACCGACACCTTAAAATTGGGGCTTAGTTACCGTGCACGAGCCGATATTCGGTTCAAAGACGCGGACGTTAAACTCGGAGGTGTCGGATTCGCGGCAAACCCTAATGCAAAAGCCGATGTCAAGCCGCTGCCGCTCCCCCCTGTTATAAATGCTGGTGCCTTCTGGCAGATCACTCCAGCCTGGGGCGCTGAACTGGTTTACGAATTTACTCGTTGGAGCGAGTTTAAAAATTTCAAGGCAAACTTTGCACCAATACCATTATTTTTCGGTCTGGCACCCGTTCCGGGATTCAACTTGCCCCAAAATTGGAAGGACACGAGTAGCGTTAGATTCGGCACCTCTTATGGCGTTAACAAAACCTGGGAAATTCGTGGCGGTCTTTCTTATGACGGCGGACCGACGCCAAATCGCACTTTGAACCCGTCAATTCCCGGTGGAGATTCGATTACGCTCAACGCCGGTGTCGGCTATAAATGGGACAGGTTTGGGATCGACGCCGGGTATATGGCCGTCCTTTACAAGACCAGACGAGTCAATAATAGTGAGTTGGAAGGCACCCCCGCGACTGGAATTCCTTTTAACGGAGCGCCCGGAAAAGACAAATATGAAACCTTCAATAACTTTCTATCGCTATCGGCAAGCTATCGTTTCTAAAAATATTTCACTGTCTCTGTATAGACGCGGCCCTTAAGCCAAGACCTGCAGCAAACTTTCACCTTATCCCCTCGCTTTCGCCCAAGTATCCCTCAGCGTCACGGATCGATTGAACACTTTTCGTAGACCCGTTGAATCGGCATCGACGCAGAAGTATCCCAGCCGTTCAAACTGATAGCGCTCGCCGACTTTAGCATCAGCGAGACGGGGCTCGACACGACACCCGGTGAGACGCTCCAGGGAGTTGGGATTGATGTTAGCAAGCCAATCGGCCCCTTCCGGTACGTCATCGGGGTCTTCCACTACGAACAGATGATCATAGAGTCGCACTTCGGCTTCGACGGCATGAGGTGCGGATACCCAATGGATTGTTGCTTTGACTTTGCGCTTGCTTCGCGACGAGCCGCTTTTGGTCTCCGCGTCATAGCTGCAGCGCAGCTCGCGCACTTCACCGGTGCTGGGATCTTTTACGACTTGGTGGCACTTGATGATGTAAGCGTAACGCAGACGGACTTCTGTGCCTGGTGAGAGCCGGAAAAATCCTTTGGGCGGTACTTCGCGGAAATCGTCCTGCTCGATATAAAGCTCGCGTGAGAACGGGACTTTGCGTGTGCCTGCGCTCGGATCTTCAGGGTTATTGACCGCTTCTAACTCTTCCACCTGACCTTCAGGATAATTTTCCAAAACGACTTTGATCGGCCGCAACACCGCCATGACCCGCGGCGCGCGCTTGTTGAGATCCTCGCGCAGACTATGCTCAAGCATCGCGATATCGACGGTGCTGTAGGCTTTGGCCACGCCGATCCGTTCGCAGAAATTACGGATGGCCTCCGGCGTATAACCGCGCCGGCGTATGCCGGCCAACGTCGGCATGCGCGGATCATCCCAGCCGGCCACAAGTTTTTGCTGTACTAGCTGTAAGAGCTTACGCTTGCTTAGTATCGTATGGCTCAGATTGAGGCGGGCGAATTCGATCTGCTGCGGATGATGCACGGCCAAGCGATCCAAGAACCAATCGTAAAGCGGCCGGTGGTCCTCGAACTCCAGCGTACAAATCGAGTGCGTGATGCCTTCGATGGAGTCAGATTGGCCGTGGGCGAAGTCGTAGGTCGGATAAATGCACCAGTTATCCCCGGTGCGATGATGGGTCGCTCGTAACACCCGGTACATAACCGGATCGCGCAGATTGATATTCGGCGATGCCATGTCGATCTTGGCACGCAACGTGCGGCCCCCGTCCGGCACTTCGCCGGCGCGCATGTGCTGAAACAGGTCTAGATTCTCGTCAACCGAACGATCGCGATAGGGGCTGTGCTTGCCTGGCTCGGTGAGTGTGCCACGATACTGGCGCATCTGCTCAGCGTTGAGATCGCAAACAAACGCCGCCCCGGCGTGAATTAATTGAATGGCGAACCGATAGAGCCGCTCGAAATAATCCGAGGCATAATATTCTCCGTCCCAAACAAACCCTAACCAGCGAACGTCTTCTTTGATCGAATCGACGTACTCGATGTTTTCCTTGCTCGGATTGGTGTCGTCGAAGCGCAGATTACACTTGCCGCCAAACTCGGCAGCCAAGCCGAAATTGAGACAGATCGATTTGGCGTGACCGATGTGCAGGTAGCCGTTCGGCTCCGGCGGAAACCGGGTATGGACGCGGCCTTGGTTTTTGCCTTGCCTGATATCCTCGACAACGATGTTGCGAATAAAATGCGAAGGCGTCGAGTCATTCGCCGAGCTATCTTTGCTACTGTCTCCCTCTGCCATGTTAGCTACCCCAGGATTGCCGTAATTCGCGAATATTAGCATATCTGCGGCGTTTTCATAATCCGCCGTTGACGTCATTTCACACCCCTGTTAGCTTCGCGAAATGGCACAAGTCAGAACCCGATTCGCGCCCAGTCCGACCGGCTATCTCCATATTGGCGGCGCGCGCACCGCACTGTTTAATTTCCTCTTCGCTCGTCACCATGGCGGCAAATTTATCCTGCGCATCGAAGACACCGACCGCGAACGGTCGACCCCCGAGGCAATCCAGGCAATTCTCGACGCGATGAAGTGGCTCGAGCTCGACTATGATGAAGGGCCGTTTTTTCAAAGCGAGCGCTACCCGTTGTATCGGCAAAAGGTCCAAGAACTCTGGGCCAAGGGCAACGCCTACCCCTGCACTTGCAGCGCCGCAGAGCTCGACAGCAAACGCCAAGCCGCTTTGAAAGAAAAGCGCAAACCGTCCTATGACGGCACCTGCCGCCCGGCGGAAGGCGTTATTGCCGCCCTGCCGGAAGACAAACCGTACACGATCCGCTTCCGCACACCGCGCGAGGGTACAACGGTAGTCAAAGATCTGATCAAAGGTGATGTCGCCTTCGAAAACCGCGAGCTCGACGATCTCATCATCGCACGAACAGATGGCACACCGACGTATAATTTCTGTGTCGTCGTCGACGACATCGACATGCAGATCAGCCATATCATTCGTGGCGACGACCATCTGTCAAACACGCCGAGGCAAATTCATTTTTATCAAGCGCTGGGCAGCCCTCTGCCGCAGTTCGCTCATGTGCCGCTTATCTTAGGCACCGACAAAGCCAGGCTGAGCAAGCGCCATGGCGCTACTTCGGTCACCGCTTATCGCGACATGGGTTTCTTTGCCGAAGCTGTGGTCAACTATCTGGTCCGCCTCGCCTGGTCCCATGGTGATCAGGAGATATTTTCGCGCCAGGAATTGCTCGACATGTTTAGCTTGGAACATGTCGGCAAGTCTGCCGGAGTTTTCAATCCCGAAAAATTTCTCTGGGTGAATTTTCATTATTTGAAGTCGAAGCCGCTCTCTCAGCTCGCAGAAGAAGTCGTTCCTTATATCCAAGCGCAGGGCTATCCGGTACCTCAGGACCGCCAGTGGCTCGAAAAGATGATTGCGACTTTGCGCGAGCGCGCCAAAACTTTAGTCGAGCTGGTAGAGATGGCGCGGTACTATCTCGACGATCAAATTATTTACGAAGAAAAGGCCGCGACAAAGTTCTTGAACGCGGCAGCAGCCGACAGCATGACCACTCTAGCCGGTAAACTCGAGGCGCTAGCTGAATTCACCGAAGCCAACATCGAGCAGGCCTTCGGGAGCACTCTCGAAGAGCATAAACTAAAGATGAGCGACCTAGCGCAACCGGTGCGCGTTGCTCTGACCGGATCAACTGTGAGCCCCGGCATCCATGATGTCATCGCCGTTCTCGGCAAAGACCGAAGCGTCGCGCGACTCACCCAAGCAATTGCCAGAGCCAGAGCTTGACTCCGCTAACTTGACTCTGGAATTCAATTCTTCTACTTTGAATTCGCTGCGATTTTGAGGAGTCGGCTAATTGGTAAGCCACCTGACTCTGAATCAGGCGATTGCAGGTTCAAGTCCTGCCTCCTCAGCCAAGGTCCCATCGTCTAGCGGTTAGGACACCGGCCTCTCACGTCGGGAACACGGGTTCGATTCCCGTTGGGACCACCACCGATTTCAAATACTTGGCCCCAACACTTCAAAAAGGTTTCGGTTTTCGCCTCGATTGCCTCTGGTTTTGGCTGGTCGACACAGGCACGTAACAGCGCGTCGCCATCGTTGTGGATGTACTTGCGATATTGGTTTTGAATCATTTGCGATGCTCGTTCCGGTCTGCTCCGCTATCCGCGTTGATTGCATCCAATTGCTAAGCGGTCTTGCACATCAACAGCTAGGAGAAGCCTGGTTTCTGATCATGATCATGGATCTAGGTTCTCTTCCTGCGCGCATCCGTTTCGTGCAACACTCGAAGGACTTCCTTCCCGACCAGGCGATGCCCTGCAGAGTTATAGTGGTTTGATTGCCGGAACGGAAACAGGCCGACTGGATCGGGAGATTTGGCAAACACCGGATGGAGATCGATGTACGGCAGATTCAGGCCCTTGACCAGTCGAAGCACGCGGTCTCGGTTTTTATTGGCAAACTCGGAGTGGCCATAGCGGGCCCATTCCGGAAGATAGATAAAGTACAGCGTCCCTCCCCAATCATGAACCGTGGAGGCGGCCTCAACTAACACGCTTCGGAACTGGTCCATTTCCTCTTCCGATATCTTGGAAGAGAAATACGTCATGGTTTTACGATTGCTATCTTGCGCTGTGTCTCCCGCGTATCCCAAGGAGATCGCTTTTCTCACATGGTGCAATCTGAGCGTCGGTTTCCAATCGAGCCGTACAGTACCCAGGTTCTGTCGCACCTGCTCGATGTAGGCTTTCAGATTCTGATCAATCTCGCTCTGGCGATCCAGCAACTGCTGCTGTCCCCCGCCGCGCATATAGCTCATCAAGAGCGGACTATGCCGTTCGTGCTCCAAGTCCTTCAAATCGTTTCCTTCAAAATAGAACCACAGAACAGTCTTGGGTCGGAAGCGAAGCGCATATTCTTTCAAAGAGGCCAACATCAGCAGAGGGCCGTTGGAGTCCATGCCAAGGTTCGCAGTCACGGGATGGTCAGCGCGAATAACCCCAACAAAATTGTCCTCCGACGGCACACAGGCACCGTGGGTAAACGAATCTCCCACCGCGACGATGTCGAATTGTTGATTTTTCCATAGGCCTTTGGGGTTGTGAAACCCATGTTCGTCGCTCGGATACGTGACATACTCCCCGCTCTCATTGCAGAAGACGGTCAGCACGTTTGAGACGCCTCCAAGTGGGAGGAGTTCAGTGTCATTGCCCATCGGCAAAGCTCTAAGCACTTTGAACACGTTGGGGGGGAACCATTTCAGGATATCATGGGGAACCACCGCTGGATAAGCCGCGAGGCCTTGCTGCCGGAGATCGTGAATTACCTGCAGCTTGTCCCGGCGATCAAATGTCGGTTTTGCCTCTGTATTCTGGTTCAACCTCGCCTGCGCCGATTGCGCAGTGGCATCCATCGGAAAAAGAAGCCATCGCGCCACTTTGAAGCTCGCACGACGCGAATCTGCAATGCCAAGGACGAGTTCGCAGGCGTAGAGTGCGGCAAGCGAGGAAACGATTACCAGGACGAGATTGATCTTCATGGACGCATTCAGCCATCGGGCTGCAAACAAACCCACTGCAATAACACCTACGAAGGCATAGGAGAGCGCCATCCCACGAGTCGCCACGAGGAATATTAGGAGCGCAGCCAGGCAGGTACTGATGCCCAGCAGAATCCAATTGGACAGGCGCGATATTGCCTTCATTGCCATACGCTCACGATTTATACTCATCCATTTTTGTGGAGCCTTAGTCATTCAATCGAAGTCTGCGACAGAGTTCACTGGTGCTGTTAAACAAACATTGACCTTAAACGCCGTCGAGGCTTTGTTCAAGTCACCCGGCCATCGAAACGAGATATAGCAAGAGAGAAACGCAAGGGCATCCACAACACGGTGCAATCAAAAATAGAATTCGATGTTGGTGGTCGCTAGTATATGTGTCCGGTCACTACGGTCCGGTACATAGACAAACTTGTCCGAAATGCCGCGATTATTTCGGCGTGAATGTGACGCGGACATCCTATAGTAACGGTGAACATCCGATTACGAGCACGAGCCGCATCACGCACATCGCCCGTTTGCTTTCAGACGGCAGGGTGTTGGTTGCCGGGGGTTATAACCCTAGCAGCAACGCCTTGGCCAGTGCGGAAATTTTTACCTCTGGCGAGCCGTTGGACCCAGAGCCTGCTAATACGATCATCACTTCTGGGCCTTCGGGAATGATCGCGGTCGATAGTGCTACTTTTAGTTGGAGCGGATCGGACAATGTCACATCGCTCGCAAACTTGGTTTACGCCTATCGCCTTGATCCTATCGAGGCGAGCTTTTCTGCTTTTGCGAGTGCAACGACAAAGACTTATACCAGCTTCGCCAACGGTAGCTATACGTTCCATGTGAAGGCCAAGGACCAGGCGGGCAAGGAAGACCAATCCCCTGCGACTCGAAGCTTTCTGGTTTACGCGATCATCCCAAATATCACTGTGACCCCGACCTCTTTCAACTTTGGCGCGATAGCGCTTGGAAAAACGTCAGCGAACCAGACAATGACGGTAAAAAACGATGGCACGGTAACCTTGAGCCTTGGTGCAGTCGGTGTCGGGGGCACCAACGCGGATCAGTTTAGCAAAGCCTCAGATAACTGCTCCAAGAAAAACTTGGCGCCCAATGCATCATGCACCCTAGCGGCGCGCTTCAAACCAACATCGAATGGGGCCAAGACGGCCACACTTACGATTCCGTCCAACGATCCTGATGAGAACCCAGTGAATGTGTCGTTGAGCGGCACCGGTACACCGTAACCCGACGACGAATCGCAGACGCTGCGTTTGTCCGTCTTTTATCCGTGTAGCTGAAACAATAAGCCGCGAGAACTACCGGCCATGGCAGCACGTGGGGCTTTGAATGGTTGCTATGCTGACTACTTTAGGCTCTGCTGACGAACGATGTTCGATTCGCCATTGTATTCTGCTTAGACCCAAGTTCAGACAGGCTAACAGGCGACGGAGTCTGATAGGATTATGCATGGCGAAATCACTTGCTGCCAAGATCCAGTTCATCGAGCCGATGTACGCCCTCGGTGTCCGTAAACTGCCCGAAGGCCCAGACTGGCTGTACGAGATCAAGTTAGACGGGTATCGATGCTTAGCGGGGAAGAATGCTACCGGCGTGAACCTATGGTCGCGAAGGGCCAATGCCCTCACTCTTCAGTTTCCCGCGATTGCCAAAGCATGTGAACTCTTGCCAGCCGGCACACTCGTCGACGGCGAGATCGTTGCGATGGATTCTACGGGCCAAGTCTCGTTCAACACGCTCCAGCGTCACCGTTCCGAAGCCTCCGCGATCCGCTTTTACGTCTTTGACCTTCTGATCCTTGGTGGCCGAAGCATGCTCCATGAGCCACTGTTGAAACGCCGAGGTGCCCTCACCGAGCTTTTAGGGCCTGTCCGTAAGAAGTCATCAGCGGTTGACCTGTCGCAAACCGTCATCGCTTCCGCCCAAGATATGATTCGGGCGATCACGGAACTCGGACTCGAAGGTATCATCGCCAAGCGGCAAGATTCATTTTACGAGCCTGGCAAGCGCAGCGGAGCCTGGGTCAAATATAAGGTTAATCAAGGCCAGGAGCTCGTCGTTGGCGGCTACACGCCCGGCAATCCCTTCGACGCCATAATCGTGGGTTATTACCAGGGGGACGATCTGCTCTATGCCGGGAAAGTTCGCGCAGGCTTTGTGCACCATGTACGGCGCGAAATCATGGCCCGGATGAAGCCACTGGCAACCAACGTCTGCCCCTTCGCGAATCTGCCGGAGAAAAAGAGACGCACCCAGTGGGCAATTACTGCCGAAGAAATGAAAAACTGCGTCTGGCTCAAACCCGAGCTCGTTGTACAAATCGAATTTACCGAATGGACGTCGGACGATCACTTGCGCCAAGCCGCGTTTGGCGGGCTTCGTAAGGACAAGAAAGCGCGAGACGTGGTGCGCGAGTCGGGATAAGCATATGCCGTTCGCGAAATCGTCTTGTCGGTTTGATAAAAATTCCGGGGGCCTGATCATTTTCGGCGCCGGGTCTGCGGCCTCGGCAGCCATCTCGCTAGAGAGAGCAGAGGGTTATAACGACGGTAATTGTCTAATACCAGACAAGACCTGCTTGCTTGGCATTTGGCATCGTCAGAACGAGCGCTGGGTTTTTGTGCTCGGCACCTTGCCCCTAAGAACGTAGCGATTATAAACAGTGAATGAGGTTTTTGGACGGCAACACACTACGGGAATTATCTGAGTTGCTGATAATCGCCGGTTTCTACTACTTGCCTGCGGTGATCGCCAAGCATCGCGACGCTAATAACGTGGGAGTGATCTTCCGTATCAACTTGCTATTCGGCTGGACCGTGCTCGGCTGGATCGCCGCCTTCATCTGGGCAATTCTCGAACCGCCCAAGATTAAAGAGACTGTTAAGACATGGTCGAGGCCCGCCATCACTGCTTGCTAATCCCCTGATCATAAATCACGTAAATGATTTTTCGCTTCGTACAATCTGCCTTTCTTGACTTATTCATCCAACATGTCGCTGATATTGTCGCCTAGGTCGTCGCTGATATTCCACAGCTGCTTAAGCAATACTTTAATTACAAAATACCCAAGACCTCCGCTCGCAGCTAACCCAACCACAATTAGAATCGATTTTGTAGTAACGTTTTTCACCCACTTGATCCACTTCCACAGTCTTATAAGCATCGCACGCTCCTAAGGGGGCGGATTTAGCTATCGCTATTTTGAGGCCGGCGAATACCTCCGTTGTTTGATGGGAGACATCAGTATCGGCGTTGGTTATAAGTAAGTTCAATCAGATTTATTGTCCAAGACGATCATTGGGTCAGCCAAATAAATAAAACTACAGCGACGACTACAACAAACACGACAATGGCCAAATCGCGGAATGGATTCACTATCTCTCCATATTGGCCACTGTGCCACCAATAATTAGCCAAACGAGGAGCTTCATCCAAATAGGGAAGTCGTCCATGAAAAATTCCTTTCTAACGCAACTCGAGCCAAGCCGAACGTTTCAACGTAAATAAGAGCTGGAGCCATGATCGCTCAAGTTTCGATTTCAAGGGTGTAGCGGATAATGGCAAGGGCGTTGTCGATGATCAGCATCTGCTCACGACTTATTTTTTGTGCCGTCATCGCCTTGGCGGTCGTATCGAGTACACTGTTCAGGTGAGATGTGATCGTTTGCTGTTCGTCTGTGGTCAGCTTATTTGTCATTTTGTGATCCTCGCGAAAGTTCCCCCTAGCCTCCTGAACGCTTTGTAAACCGCTGCCATAATCAAGCAGAGGGCTATTCCGGCGAGAAGTAACCACGTCGCAGCTGTGAACCAGTGAGGAATGGAATCCATAAAATGTCCTTTGTTAGGGGCAGATTTGCCTGCACAGATACGTCAAAGCCACACGAGGAACAAATGTTTCTCGCGTTATAAAAGAAGCAAATGTGGGAAAAGAGACCGGGGGCTAGATCAGAAAGACATGATAGAGTTTATGGAGGTGAATGTACCCTCGAAACTCGTCAAGCATGGGATCGTGAGTAGGGATGGTATCTGTAAAACTAAAGAGCGCAAAGTCAGGCCGTTCCGCAGAATTTGCAAATTCGACAATGTTGTGAAGGAGCGGCCCCCATCCCCATATCTTTGAATTGGCATTGTCCGGGGAACCGTGTGAAACCGCGGCCTGGCCTGGAATCTCGTCGAGATCCTCGACTACGTCAAAGCAGGAGAGGCTGATCCAGCCCAGGATGAGCAGTGCCACGAGAAGCTTTCTGCACATGAAAGAATTATCCTATACAATCCGGACTGCGTATCAAAAATTATCCTGTGTCATTCTGATAACCCATCTGCAGGCAGTAAAGAAGGCTCGACGGCGTGGCTTCGGCGAGGTCCTCGTGCACGTCCTTAGCCGCGCCGACGCATGAATGTGTAAATGGCTCAACCTGTTCAGATGTGCAGGCTCACCCGGACGTTGGCGCCGTCGACGACGAAGTAACCCACTCGCGCTATAAGGATTGGTCAGCGCCAGAGTGACGGCGAGGAGAAGAAGAAGCATGGAAGTCGGAATTTTAACAACCCTCTCAGTAACGAGCAATGGAGTGGAGGGAAACATTTTCCCCCACGTTTGATATATATCGAAAGCTAGAAAAGAGCGACGAGATACTTTTCTGAGCGTAGCGAGTTACCTTCATGGGGAAATATAATTGCTCCGCGTGGCTGTGCGGAGCTCGGCAGCTGTATTGGCCCAATAGCCCCGCCGATTGGCAAGTCGTTTAGAGTCCGTTGGGTACGCCGGTCTCCCTGGCGATAGTTTCTTGATTGAAGTCCAGCTCTCGTCCATGCCCTGAACGGGAAAGGCAATGGTGATGTCACTACGTTTCGCCATGAATCACTTTTTATTTTTTCACTGCGCTCAGGTAATTGATACCCGAAGCCGTTCCGGTTATTGCGGGAAAACAAGGATGGAAAGCGTGATGTTTCGTGATAGCATGTCGCTGAATACAACACGGTAACAGACAATAATCACACGTGCTTGCAAGCGTTTTTCACTTGGTCCCATTTTTTCGTAATTTCTGTTCGATTCAAGTTGGACCACCGAATCCTCTCCATAACTTGATGCTCGCACATAAGATACAGCTTGCCTAGCTGTGAACGGATAACGCTTCGCCGTCGAAGCAAAGCTCCACGAAGCGGGGCAGTAAGACAACCTTCATGCTCCTGAACACCACGTTCCGCGCCTTTCGCCATCGCGACTACTTGATCTACTGGCTTGGCCTATTTTTCGGCCACACCGGTACTCTGGTGCAGACCACCGCGCAAACATGGCTGCTATTTCAACTCACCGAATCGCCTTTTTACTTGGGGCTGGAAGGACTCTGCCTCGGACTGCCACGTGTGCTGTTTTCCGCCTTTGGCGGCGCCGTGGTCGACCGCACCGACCGCAAGACGATTTTTGTTCTAACCCAAATGTCATTTGTCGCGATGGCGCTGTTTCTCGGCGTGATGCATCATTTCGCGCTTATTCAGGTGTGGCATCTCCTGTTAGTTTCCGCGCTTACCGGCTTGCTGGTTTCTTTCGAGCAGCCGGTCCGCCAATCGATCCTGCATCATCTCGTGCCGCGCGAAGATTTGCCCAACGCGGTCACGCTCTATCAAATGGTCTTTAACGGCTCGATGCTGTTCGGACCGTCGATCGGCGGTCTGCTCATCCCGGTAATCGACACCAAGGGATGTTTCTTTCTCGCCACCATCGGCAATCTGCTGGTATTGGTCACGATATTTCTCATCCACATTCCTGCTACCGAACTGGCTGGCGGCAAGACCAGTCTCACTCGTGATATGATCGAGGGTCTGCGGCTCGCATGGAATACGCCGATATTTCTCGCCCTCTTCACGGTCCTCGCCGTCGTCAGCTTTTGCACCAAACCTTACACCCAGTTCATGCCGGTGTTTGCCCAGACGATCTTGAACGTCGGCGCTCCCGGCCTCGGCATGTTGCTCATGGCACCCGGCGCCGGCGCGATTTTGGGCGGACTGACGCTCGCCTCATTGCGCCGTTTCCCCAGGCCGGCTTGGCTGCTGTTTGGCCTCGCCGCCGGCTTCGGTGTGTCGATCGCCCTATTCGCCACTTCACGCAGCTTTCCATTGTCACTGGTGTTCTTGTTTATTGCCGGCGGCTTCCAAACGACATTCCTGTCGGCGGTCGCAACGCTGCTGCAATTCCACACCAGCGAGCATAACCGCGGCCGCATCATGTCGATGTTCGGTTTGATCAATCGTGGACTCGGCCCCATGGGTAGCTTTCCGTTCGGCCTGATCGCAACCTGGATCGGCGCACCCTGGACGGTGGCGATTTGCGGCGTGCTCACTATCAGTTTGGTCGGCTATGTGGTCAATTTCCGTACGAGCTTACGTGACGCTAAAGCTATTGGTGAGAGTTGATTTGGAAATGCAACCCATGAATATTCGAAGCGCGGATTCTTGGGCTCGAACCAAATTCGAATGACGCAAAAGAAAACTAACTACAATGCGTCCAATGGGAGGGATCGGATGCGGCGATTTGGATTGTCAAATTTTAGATTCAATTGCTCCCGGTTGGTTCCGGTCCGCGAGGCTTCTTTTCATTCTTCGATCTTCGAATTTGCTTTTGCGGCAGAACAGCAGGCGGCTAACACTGACATTCTGCCGATGATCACGCACCACCGGGTAAACTTTAGACTTATTAAATGGGAGGCCTGCCCTGTGGCGTGACGAGGGCGAAATTCTTGGCCCTCGCGAATATTGCTGCGAAACTCGGACTAACGTTTGTTCTCGGAGAGCTGGCGCTTCCAGCCGAGGGTACGGGCCTTGGCGCCAACCTCTTCCGCTTCGGTGATCATGCCCTTCTGCTGATAGAAGATCGACAAGCTGGTATAGGCGAGTTCATCTTCCGGCGCCGCCGCGATCAAGCGTTTCGCTACGTCGATGGCCTGATCGATCTTCTCTTGGTGCGCATAGGTCATCGCCAGGGCATGCAACGCGTCGGCATAATTAGGATCTTCATCGAGGGCGTGAAGATACGCGGCGACAGCATCCTCCAGCCGATCTTCAGCAAAATGCGCCATCCCCTGATCGTAGTAATCTTCTTTATTCATGGGAGCGGTGAGTTGAGCGATTGACCATTAAGTTAATCAAGACATGCCGGGAGGCAATGCCGGCTCGGGCCGGCATTGCTGCAGCAATACTTTTTTTAGCATGGTTGGATTAACCGGTTTTTTGAAGATCACACCTTGCAGTCCTTCCAGGCAACTGCGCTTGATGATGTGGTCTTTGTCGTAATTGAATGCAGTCATCAAGACTACCGGAAGCTCGGGCGTGTTCTTCTTGACGAATTGATAGAGCTCGTAACCATCCATATCAGGCATGACGACATCGCTCAGGACGACGTCGAAACGGCGCCGCCCGAGCCACTCAATGGCGTAGACCCCGGATGCCGCCGTCTCGATGCAGCAGCGCTCCGACTCGAGCAACTGCTTGAGCGATTGACAGATGCCTGCGTCGTCGTCGACCACCAAAACGTTAAGACCACTCAACGGAAAACACGCATCGGGTGGCGGCCGAGCGCAAGGCTTTTCGCCAGCCGCGGCATCGACATGGAGATCGGTCATCATCTTGCCGTCGAGATACTCCGTCGTGCCATACTCGCCCTCTTCAGCCATTTTAGCCATGCGTGCCGTAATGTCTTGAATCTTGCGCACCTGGGACGCCACCGATTCGAGGCGGTCAGACTCGACGATGTAATCCTCATCGGTGGCGACTCGCTCGACATATTTCTTCATCATCTCGCTCTGATTGACCAGGACTTCCAAGCAATTATTGATCTCGTGGGATAGCCCGATCGCGATCTCGGCGAGAGTGACCAAACGGTCGCGCCGGCGGATCTCCCGAATATCCTTGGCAAAACCGATAGAACCGATTTCCCGGCCCTGATCGTCGTAGAGGATCGACGCGGAGATCGCCACCGGGATCTGCTCGCCGCGTTTGGTCTTGCAGACGGTTTCGAAGTTTCGGACGCGGCCCTTGCCTTCCCCGTCATTGGCACGCATCGCCGCCATCACTTGGCGCGCTTCCTCGATACTCGGGTAGATCTCCGCGACGTTCTTGCCGAGCACTTCGTCGCAAGTAAATCCGAGATTCTGCCGCGCGCCGTCGTTGTAGAAAGTAATCGTGCCGGACTTGTCGACCGAGATGATGATGTCAGGAGAACTCTCAATGAGCTTCTGAAAGTATTGAACCGGCAGGGCCATAGGATCAGGATGTTGAGTTGCATGATAAGTCGAACGGCGTTATCAATGCAAGAGCCTATCAGCTGGCCCTCGAAGCGGAACACCCCCCCAAATCATTTTACCGGCAACATGGAACCCACGAGGGACACTCGACAACTCACCTGGCTCCTTGCTTGGGCGGTAGTTTTTTGCGACATCGGCACTTCGATCTACTACGTGCCCGGCATCCTCTACGGCAACGTCGGCGATAACACTCCTTTTTTCGTCTTGCTAACGACCTTGGGCTTTATCCCACTCGCCCTGAAGTATATCGAGATCAGTTGGCGCAACCCCGAAGGTGGCGGCGTCGTCACCATCGCCACCAAAGCCTTCGGTCCAATGTGGGGATGCCTGGGCGGAATGTTGATTACCACCAGTTATTTTCTGACTGCGGCGATCTCCGCGGTCTCGGGCTTCCACTACATCGGCAGCCTGGTACCTTTCATCGACAGCCATATCATTTGGCTCGCCTGCCTCGGACTCGTCGCCTTGGCACTGTTAAACGTCGTCGGCATTCGCGAGAGCGCCACCGTCGCCCTGATCATGGCGCTGACGGCATTCTTCGTGAACCTCGTCGTCGGCGTCGTAGCCGTGTGGCAGTTTTCACCGGCGCAGTTATGGCGAGCGCTGGCCCGTTTCACGCCTGATCAATCAATGTCCTACCGCGAATTGCTGGTTGGCTTCGCAGCGGCCTGGCTGGCGTTCTCCGGCTTGGAAAGTATCAGTCAATTGACTCCGAACATGCGTTTCCCGCTGCGCCGCACGGCGCGCTGGGCGATGTTAGCTGTGATCGTGACCACGCTATTGACCTCGCCGTTGTTGACTCTGTTGTCGATCCATTTGTTGTCGGCCGAGTTCAAGGCGACCCAGAGCGAACGTTTCATTTCCGAAGTCGCCATGGTCTCGGGCGGGCTCGGTCTCAAACTCGCGGTGGTCATGAGCGCTTCGACGTTGCTGCTCTTTGCCGCCAACACAGCGATCATCGGTGCCTATCATATTTTTCTGGCATTGACCCGTTTAGAATTTTTGCCCCGAATCATCGCCATACGCAGCGCCCACTTCAATAGCCCACACATCGCCATTTTCATCGCCACGTTAGTCCCCATCGCGGTAATTTTGGCCACCCAAGGCAAGCTCGCGCTGCTTGGCGAGATGTACGCGTTCGGCTTGCTCGGTGCCTTTGTCTTTTCATCGCTCAGCCTGGACGTCATTCGTTGGCGTCTCGGGCGCCGCGATCTCGCTTTTTGGATCGGGGTCCTGACCACCGTCATGATCGCAGTGGCTTGGTGCATCAATTTGGTCGAAAAGGAATTGGCCACCGCCTTCGGCGGCGCCTTGACCCTGATCGGCATGACCGTCGCCGTCGGCGTGCGTCGCGCGTGGTTTCTCGATCTGCTGCACAAGATTCCTTGGATCCAGCGCTTGCAAGCCCGTGCTTACCAGGCCTCGGAAGCTTTGGTCGATGAGGAACTTAAAGGGCTGGTCAGACTGGCCGATGCCGTCGAAATCAAAGCCCTCTATTCTTCTTCTACCCTAATGGCCTTGCGCGGCGAAAATCCACGGCTCATGCAAGAAGGCATCCGCCGATCCAAGGGCGCAGGCGAGACGGCGCTTTATTGCGTATATGTCGAGGAATGGCCCGGACTGTTCGACGGGCACACGCCCCATCGGCCCAACGAGGAAGGGCTGCGCACATTGCGCGCCGCCGTGCAGGAAACGCGCGGCAAGAATATCGAAGCGATCCCCATCTGGATGGTATCGCACAACGCCGCCGAGGCGATTGCGAACGCCGCCCAAGTCCTCGACGTCGACACAGTCATGATTGGCGCGAGCAGGCGATCGGCGTTTTACCACATGCTACGCGGTCACGTGATCAAAGGTCTTATGAAACGTTTGCCCCACGATTGTCATGTTATGATCTGCAACTAGCATCCTGCGCGCGCTTTCGTGACGTTCGCAATCACACTTGCCTTATCGTCGGCGGGCATCTATTCCTAAACGAACTTTCGTCGTCATTCTATGAAACCAACTCGCGATACTCGCCAACTCAATTGGTTTTTGGCCTGGGCAGTGGTGTTCTGCGATATCGGCACCTCTGTTTATTATGTCCCGGGCATTCTTTACGGTCATGTCAAAGACGCTACGCCGTTTTTTGTGCTCTTGACCACCGGCGGTTTCATCCTGCTATCGCTCAAATACATCGAAATATCCTGGCGCAATCCCGAGGGCGGCGGCGTCGTGACGATCACGACCAAAGCCTTCGGCCCCATTTGGGGCTGCCTGGGCGGCATGCTGATCACGGTGGACTATTTTCTGACTACCGCGATCTCGGCGGTTGCGGGCTTTCAATATGTCGGCAGCGCCTTCCCGGCGTTGGACGCCCATATCGTCTTGCTCGCCTGTATGGGCGTCGGAGTCTTGGCCGCGCTCAACATTGTCGGCATTCGCGAGAGCGCCACCGTCGCGCTAGTCATGGCCTGCGCGTCATTTTTCGTCAACATAGTGGTCATGGCCATGGCGTTGATCACCATGGACGGCGCGCAGTGGAGCACGGTTCTCAGCCGTCTAGGCACAGGCAAAGGAATCTCCCACTATGAGCTGCTGGTCGGATTTTCTTCGGCTTGGCTGGCATTTTCGGGTTTGGAAAGCATCAGCCAGTTGAGTCCAACTATGAAATATCCCTTGCGGCGCACGACGCGCCGGGCCATGACGGCGGTGATAGTCACCATGGTCATTACGGCGCCGGTTCTCACCGCTCTATCCATCGGACTCCTGCCCGAGCACGTCAAGGCGACCGAGAGTGAGAGATTCATATCGGAACTGGGCTTGATCGTCGGCGGCCTGGGCGTCAAGCTCGCTGTGGTTTTGACCGCTTCAAGCTTACTCCTATTCGCCTCCAACACCGCGATCATCGGCTCCTACCATGTGTTTCTCGCCCTCGTAAACGGGGGATTTTTGCCGCGAGTCGTCGCGCTGCGCAACAACGCGTTTAATTCGCCGCATATTGCCGTCGTCTTGGCTACTCTCCTACCGATGCTCGTTATCGCCGCGTCGGGCGGACAAATGAAAATCCTGGGCGATATGTATGCCTTCGGACTACTCGGTGCTTTTGCTTTTTCTTCGTTGAGTCTCGATTCTATTCGGTGGAAGCTCGGCCGGCGCGATCTTGGGTTCTGGATCGGTGTCTTTACGACGCTGATGGTCGCGGTGGCCTGGGCGGTCAATATCGTCGAGAAACCGTTGGCCACTTATTTCGGCGGTGCGATCACATTGATCGGCATGCTCACCGCTGTCGGCGTCCGTCGTGCGTGGTTCCTCGACATCCTGGTGCAGATTCCCTTCATCCAGCGTCTCCAAGCGCGCGCCTACCACGCGTCGGAAAACCTGGTGGAAGATGAATTGAAAGGACTAATGACGCTCTCTGAGGCCGTTGACGTCAAGCCCCTCTACTCGTCGTCAACCTTATTGGCGTTGCGTGATCAGAGCCCCGGTTTGGTGCAAGAAGCTATCACCCGGGTAAGAGGCAAGGGAGAGTCGGCGCTCTATTGCATTTACGTGGAAGAATGGCCCGGTTTGTTTGCCGGGGAAACACCCCATGCGCCCAATGAACAAGGAGTCCAAACTTTAAAAACGGTATTACAGGCCGTCCGTGATAAAGGAATCGAGATTCTGCCAATCTGGTCGGTGTCGCACAATGCCGCCGAAGCGATCGCCAATGCCGCCAAGGCCCTCGACGTCGATTCAGTGATCATCGGCGCATCGCGCCGATCTGCTTTCTACCACATGCTGCGCGGCCATGTGATCAAAGGATTGATGAAGAAATTGCCGAGAGATTGCCACCTGATGATCTGCAATTGAGAAAAGGTCGAAGGATATTGACCAAGCTATAACGAGGTGAAGCTGCCGGACAAAGCAGAAGGATCTCTCAATGAAGCAATTTCTCCATTCTTCATGCATCCTGCTGTTCTCATTGCTAGCCGCGGTCGCTGCCGCCGACTTTACCGGCAGAGGGCATGTGCATACGCTCTCGGAGACCAAACAGGTCTTTTTGAATCCAGACTGCCAGTCCACGAACAGCTGCGATCTCAAAAGATTCACGCTATCCAAGGCAGTAAATGAGATTTGGTTCAGCGACAACCCCAGGCATCCTACCTACGGCAACGGCGTGATTATGGAATACGAGACCGATTCGGTGAGCGCGATCGAAAATTACGCCATTGTTCAATTCAAGAAAGGCTGCGTCTTTAACACTACGCAAAATCCCCAAGGCAAGATCCGACGGATCGTCACGGACACCGTGCCAAGCTTCGGCGAACAGGTCTTGTTTTGTTTTCAACAATGGGTGATCGACTCCCATGACACCGACCCCGCCTATAACAGCGATCCTGACTATGGCAGATTTTACTTTTTGCGCTGGAACAAGCGAGGCTCTTATGACAACCGGACGCAGAAATATTACGGCGCGGTGAAACCGCCAGCGCCGGTTGTCTACATGGCCGACTACCCTGCCGGCGCGTTCGTCACCGGCACCGGCGTCAGGAATGTCGCGCTGGAGTTCAAGACCTGTATCTATAAGGCAGTCGACGTTCCGTCGGTGACACGACGAGAAGAAATAGATTTCGCCAAGCCGATCAACTGCTTCGCCTGGGAAAACGTTTATGTCTACGATTTCGGAAACGCAAAGTTCCAGACTGATTTGGCGAGTGTTCCCAGGTGGGAGGAAACAAACCCACCCGTCAATAATTACCGACTGGTGCTTGTCGTTGTATTGTTGATCGCACTCTCAATAGTCATTTTCTCACGCTTAGTTAAGCTTCGCGGCCGACAAACAGGCCGCTAATCGGCAATTCGTCGGCGGCATGCGTGCGCTCAAATGGTTGCGCACTACTGGAGGCGTATTCGGATATCGCGGCTTCTACTCCTGAGTCATCCTTCTCAGCGCGTCCCGCACCGGCCCGGTGGCGGCGCGAAACACGGCGGCATTGACCTTCGCCGCGTCCTCCCCGACAAAGCTCACCAATTGGAAACGCAAGACCCTTTCCGACTCCGCTTTGAACTCGGGGTTATCGAACGTGTCGCGAAAACCTTTACGCAGGATCTCGACAGCCGCAACCGGCGTCTTGGGAGGGGCGACGACGAACCTGCCCATGCTGCGTACCGCGCCGGAAATCTTAAAGGCCTCGCCAATAGGCCCCGAGGGCTCGGTTTTTTTGACCGCTCTAAAGAACTCCTTGAACGTGGGCAGGTCGGCGCGCGGATCGCGAACGATATCTCCCTCGGGTCCGGCCAAACCGTCCTGATAGAGAGGCACGACAGTCCCTTCTCGCGCCATCATTGCGCCGCCCATGGTATATCCGGTGAGACCCTCGGAGGTGTAATTGATTTCGCCGCGTTGAACCGCGAGCCGCAGGTCGGCCTCGCCCGCGTATCCGGTCACATAACGGTAGGGCACGCCCAGCAGATCCAGCGCCATGCGGAGCGCCAGATCTTTGTTGCTCTCGCGGGTGAAACCTCCGATGACGATCGGTTTTGTCGGTTTGAGAATTTCCGCGGCGCCTTTCACCCCGGTATCGGCTCGAATGTAAACCACCGAGGTCTCGCCCACCCCCGCGATCATCGGCATGTTGTTGAGATCGAAGCGGACGCCCGAGCCGCCGAGAATCTGCGGCAAGTATCCGCCGGAAAAAACACCGACGGTTAGTCCATCGGGATTGGCGACTTCGTAAACATAGTTGGCGCCGACATTGCCCCCGCCGCCAGGCATGTTTTGAACCACGACCGTCGGGTTTCCGGCAATAAGCTTGGGCAGGTATCTGGCGGTGAGCCTGGCAACCACATCCGTAGCGCCTCCGGCAGGGTAGTTTACCAGCATTCGAAGGGTCTTCCCTTTATAGAACGGCTCCTGTGCAAGCGCCGATTGGCTTGCCATGCACAGGCCGAGGCCAATGACCGTAGCCAAAAAATAGCAACAGCTTTTACCAGCCATTTTACTTTCTCCTTCTTAAGCAGTCGCAAGGTTAAATGGCGCCAAGTTACTAAGCCTATCGTGCCTCGGGCGGGCAGGTTGAGAACGCTTCCGAGTCCGATGATCGCCGCCTTCTCAGCTTGCGATTAAATCTCCCAATGGTCGTTGCCGGATTCTTATGGTTTTTCATTTCCTTCAGCAAGCAGGTTCGTTACCGACATGACACACTTCAATGTTTGCGAGTTCCATAAACATGAAATTCCGCTCCGGCCAGTCATAATCGTTAAACGGTTTGAACGACTGGAACGTTTGAAACTGCTGGCCCATTGTAAAGTCCCTGGAATTGCCGAAACCCGCCTAGGGCGCGCCGAAGCATTTAGTCGCATTGTCCCAGAGTATTTTCCTCATGATCGGGTCTTTCAGAGATTTCCACGCCAGTACTTTATTGGTTGACTCGGGGAAACGTGATTCCGCATGCGGGTAATCGGACGAATACATTAACACGCCGTCGCCGAGGAAGTCGGTGACCATGCGCGCCATCCTCTCGCCTTCGTGGATCACGAGACTGGCGAAGAATCGCCCGCCGGTCATGTATTCGCTGGGTTTGCGAGCAAGATTTTCCGGCATGGCATAAGCCATGTATTCGCATTGGTCGTCCATCCGCGCGGCCCAAAACGGTAACCAACCAAAGCCGGACTCGAGGATGCAGTAACGGATGTTCGGATACCGATCCATGATCCCGGCACCGAAAAATGCGCTTACTGCTCGCATCGCGCCCCACGGATGCGAAGCCGTCCGGCCGATGAACGGGTTGTCCCACAGATCGCGATAGCCGGGATAGCCGGCGGTGAAACTATGATGCGCCACACAGAGTCCAGCGTCGTTGGCCGCAGCCCAGATTGGGTCCAGGTTCGGGTGGTCGATAGGAACGCCCTCGGCCAAGTTAGGATGGATGCCCGCGGCCCAGGGCGCGCGCGCCCATGTTTTGATTTCTTGCACGGAGTCTATGATAGCTCGGCTACTCACGACAATGAGAGACTTCAGACGGTGCGGGTGTTCGCTGCAAAAGTCATGGGTAAAGCGGTGATTGGCCCGGATGAAACCGATCTCCAGGTCGATGTCGTCCGTGGCCGGCGGCAGTCCGGGCAGCATGAGCTGAACGTCCACACCCTCCTCGTCCATGTCCCGGATGCGCGCGTCGACGTCGTGATCCGACCCGCCGGGCGTGGGGAAACGGCTCCCCATGAACTTCGGAAAATGCGCCTCGACATGCTCCCGAGGTCCCGCTTCGCCTAGAATACGCAGCTTTTCGCGCCACCCATCTCTTTTCTTGAACTGGTAGCGGTGGCGATATGGCGGTTCGAGAACCTCGCCGGCCCAGCCAATGCGAAACGGCACCTTGCAACTCGCCCATTCCGGTAATCGCTGGCGCATAGGCGCATCGAAGTAAGGCTCCAGAGTTTCGGCCAAAGGATTGAGGTGCGTGTCCGCATCGAAAATCTTAAAACCGTCGCGCATGGGAAATCCTTCCTTGAATGCCGACTGTGAAGCCATCCATAACACGATCAGTGGCGCTGGTGAACAATTGTCGGATTAAGAGGCGACAGCAGAAGAGAGCTTACGGGATAAATGATTTCTGACCGCGCCCGCCTCGCGGCACGACGTGAAATTTAATTACGGCACATTCCGACGACATCCAACCGCGAGGTACGAAACCTGGCGCCTTTGCCCCGCGCGCTTGTCTTGCTGCTATAGGCCATGGCGCTTTTTCGCTTCCGCGACGAAGCCGGTTTCTTCGAGCGTCTTGACGAAATTACCATTGATGATCTGGTGAATATCCAACTGGCCAACTTTAGGAGTCACTCGTGCGACATATTTTTGAATATTTTTCCAAGCCTCGGGATCGGGAGCGACATCGAGCGAAGATACCGTGCGTAGTGCGTTGTAAGAGGTCTCGGCGTCCTGGTCAGTGCTCAGCCGGAGATGCTTCTTGAGCACGTCCATGACCTCGCGTTTGTTACGCGGGCTTTGAATAAACACCACGCCCTCGACCATGCCTTTTACCAAGCGCATGATCAGGTCCGGCGAATTGGCGATCCGGTCGCTGCGCGTACAGATGCCAACGCCTTGATAAGGAACCTTCAGCTCCGTGGTATTCGCTAGGGAGCGCAGCCCGGCCCGTTTTGCCACCGCGGCAGAAGCCTGCGTGATCACCGCCGCGTCGATGTTCGAGGCGAGTAGGGCTTGGAGAATCGTCGGTTCGTCGCCGATCACGCGCATCTGCAATTTGTACTTGTCGGCATCGACGCCGAGCCGATCCAAAACGATCATCGTCTGCAACCAGAAGCCGCCGCCGATGCTCTGCACGCCGAAGATTTTCTCCCGCAGGGCGGCAAGCGAGTCGATTTCCGGTCGCACGATCAGCTCCCGCGCGATCTTGTTGAAGGGACTGGCGACGCAGCCGAGCTTTGCTCCTCCGGAGACGCCGCTGATGACCGATGAAACCGCGGGCCAAAAGGCCTGAACATCTCCCGCCATCACAGCGGTTAGGCTGATCTGGCCGTTGCGCACCTGGAGCATGTTGACGTCTAGGCCGTATCTCCTGAAAATGCCCTTGTCCACGGCGACCCACATAGGACCGACGGTCTCATTATGACCTCCGTAGGAGATCAGCAGCTTGTCCTGAGCCTGCGGTGCCGAGAGCATCGCCAGGGTCACCAAGAGAAAAACGCTGGCGTAAATTATCCCGTGCTTGCCTGTGAAATGCATGTTTACCTCCCCAAAATCAGCCTATTCTTCGATTAGTTCCGCGCCCCGCCTGGCGAGCGCAACGTCCCACCAATTCCGCACATCGACGCCCATCTTAGCCTGCCGGTACGCTTTACCAAACGATCATTGCCGGATTCTTATTTTATCTTTTCATATCCTTCAGCAAGCAGGCTCGTTATTACATATATTTCGACGTTGCGAGAATCCAAGAAACGTGACAGGTCCTCGTCGTTATGAATCCGATAAACGATTTGAACGGAGCGAAGCAATTGAACGATTGGAACGTTTGGAACTGCCCGCTCTGTCAATATCCCGAACCACGAGCACTTACACGGCCGTTTGGTTCGTCCTCGTGGAACTCTCGGCACGACGGCCTTCTACCATCGCGCCCCTCGGCGCTTCAATCCAATCGAAAATTAGCTTGTCCCCTTTTCTTACTTTGCCTGATTTTTCTCCCCTTGTGCCAGCTAATCTTTCGCGCTACACGCTAAAAACGAGGATGATTCACAAAGCAGCGGGCGTACACCACGCCGTAGCAATGGTGCAGTCGTCATAGAAAACGTCAGCTGCCACCAGCGCTTGTCCTGGCCGGATTCTGCGGCCACGGGCGTGGCAGAACTGACTCATGAGGTTTAAGTTCAATGAGCGCCAAGGGGTTGTTCCAAATGTTCAAGCCACCAAGACGGTTTAAAGCGTAGATCGTGTGGAACGTCTTTGAGGAGCTATGAGGTGACCGGTAGCTTTATCAGCTCACACTGGAGGCAGGATGCAAAAGACTAACGTGCTCGCCGCTGTCACCTTCCTAAGCATGTTTATCGGCTCGCCGCACGGGCTGTCAGCGCAAACGAATTTCTATCAGGGCAAAACGATTACGATTATCGTCGGGACGGTGCCCGGCGGGCTCTATGACCTGTGGGGCCGACTGTTTGGGCGAATCATGGGAAAATACATTCCAGGCAACCCCGGCATGGTGGTGCGGAATATGCCGGGCGGCGGTTCCATGATCGCGGCCAACTATTTGTCCGGTGTGGCCAAACCCGACGGCCTCACCATCGGCATGTTTCAAACGCATATGTACCTCCAGCAGATGGTGCAGCAACCCGAGGTCAAGTTTGACGTGCGTAAGTTCAACTGGCTCGGCTCGCAGGAGAAAGGCACGATGGTGCTTTACATCCGCGGCGACTCGCCGTACCGATCCATCGACGAAATCATCAAAGCCAAGGAGCCGCCGAAATGCGGCGCCACCGGATTGTCGGATCAAACCACGTTATTCACCCGTCTGCTGGAAGAAACCATCGGCGCGCGTTTCACCCGCGTCCTCGGCTACCAAGGCGGCAGCGAAGTCGATCTCGCCATGGAAAGAGGCGAGATCATTTGTCGGGCGACGCGCGTCACGGTTCACTTTAGCCGGGAGCCGTTTCTCACTTGGGACAAAAAGGGCTTCGACCGGCATCTGGTTCAAGCCGGCGACAAGCGCGATCCGCGGCTGCCGGACACGCCGACGATTTTGGAACTGATGGATAAATATAAAACCTCGGAAGTCGGCCGGCGCTTCGCCCGCGTGATTCTGGCTGGCGACGAGTTAGGCCGGCCCATGGTGGCGCCGCCGGGAGTGCCCCTGGAACGGGTGAAGATTCTGCGCGAAGCCTATAACAAAGCCCTGAAAGATCCCGAGTTACTGGACGAGGTCAAAAGGTCGAGACTCGACATGGAACCCATCACCGGTCAAGAACTCGAAGTGCTTTATAAAGAATTGATGGACCAGCCCCGGGCCGTCGTGGATTTGGTAAAAAAGCTCGAAACGAATTGACAACAGACCGGAAGAGTTTTATGTGTCGCGGTTCGGCCATCCAACTATCATTTTCGTCACCGGGTCGGAGCGCGCTTTATCTCAGCATTTTCGATAGTTTTCTCCCCGGCGATGATGTTGTCCAGCGTTAGCGCATCATTTCCGAGGTCAATTCGCCGGCGTAGATGTCGCTCGGTTCCTGTAGTGTGAGCCAGAAAAAGACTTCCGGTACATTTTTCCATATTCCAGTTTGTTAAGATATCCAGGCCTGGTCCCGATTGCCTTGCCCGAAGTGCCCGCTCGCGCTCTGCTGCCAGACATGCCGGTAAACCTGCTTCGCCACGGTCTGTTTTTCGTAATCCGTAAAAGGCGGACTTGGTAGTTCGAAAAAAACGTGTCGGAGATAAGTACTTCCACTTCGGCTTGAGTCTGCTCCTTTTCCGTCCACCGCTCACGCTGCGCGATGAGCTTGGTCACCGCCTCCAATAGACTCCGGCTTGCCAGCTTCACCTTTTCCCGCTCGGCCGGCGCGAATAGCTTCATTCACGATCCGATGCAACTCCTTGAGCAAGTCAGTAACGTCCGCCATGTCGCGGCGCTCCTCCAGCTTCTTGTAAATCGCCTCGATGTTGTCGTGACGCACCGCGTAGGTAAACGTCGCCTGCTCCATCACCAGAGCCTTGAAGCGGATGAAAACCTGACGCGCCAGGATTTCGAACCGCCGCCGTCCTTCGTCGCGCGCACTGACGACCGACTCTGCACCGTCCGCTAGGGCTGCGATTCATGCGAAGCCTTTCGCCCCCGTCAACCGATTTGGCGCGAAGCCCAGCTCGCGCAAATACTTCTCCGTTTCTTCCATGGCCGAGAGCAACGCGCTTATCCGCTCCTCGATGGACGCGACGATTTCCTCCTCGCCGCCGCGTCCTCGCCGAGAGCGTATTGCGCCAGTGCCTGCGCAAACTCTTGAGCATCCCGTTGTAATCCACGATTAGACCGAAATCTTTGCCGGGATAGACGCGGTTTGCCCGTGCGATGGCCTGCATGAGCGTATGCGCCTTCATTGGTTTGTCGACGTAAAGCGTTGAGAGGCACTCCACGTCAAAACCGGTGAGCTACATAGCGCAGACGATGCGACGCGAAACGGATGGTCCGGGTTTTTGAAGGCGGATTCCACATCCACTCGCTTGCCGTCCGCCGTCTGAAATCCCTGTTTCATCAAGAGGCGGTGCGGGATGATGTCCACGCCCCATTTCTTGAAGTCAAGGATCTCGTTCTGCCCTTCGCTGATAATGATTTCAACGAGCGTTTCAGCCATCCACTTCGCCTGACTTTGCAGCCATGCCAGGTTCTTCTCCGCCGCGTCGCGCTGGCCTTGCTCCGTTTGCGCCGCCAACTCCGCTTCCTTCTGCGGGATCAATTCCCACACCTTGGCCAGCTTCGCCTGCCAGCGCGGAATGATGCGCTGATACATTCGCCCGCAAGTGATTTTGTCGATGCACACGAGCATGGACTTGCCCGACTCCCAGCGCGTGGCGCAGTGCTCGACGAAGTCAGTGGCGAGCTTGCCTAGCCGGTCGTCCGCGGTGATGACTTCGTAATCCTGCCCCAGCATTCGCCGGGGAACCGGAACCGAAGGCCGTGTCACCGCTGTCTAGGTGACCCGGCCTTCTACCTCTTGCGCGCCCTGACGGATCTCGAAAATCCTATGGTTTTTCAAACCACCCTAACGACGCTAATCTGACTAGGGAGAAATCGCTGTCCAATAGTGGACAATGTTGAAAAGAACAAATGCGGATAAAATTCGCCAGGCAAGACCGCCGGTTCTAGGCTCAATCGGCGGAGACACTCAAGGATCTCGTGAGCGCGCGGCCGCTTCACTCACCTTAGCCGACTGTTCGATCAACTGATGCGCGTCATCCTGACCCAAGTAGCGGTCGATGGCTGCGTGGCCGGCATAGAGCAGCGGCGTGGTGCCGAGGACGACGATCAGCTTGAAGGAATAGTTGGAGGCTGCGACGGTGAGGAATTCCGATGTCTGCACCTTGCCCGGCAACCAGAAAGCGATGCCGATGATGACGATGCTGTCGATCAATTGCGAGACCACGGTAGAGCCTGTGGCACGCATCCAAAGATAACGGCCGCCGGTCTTGTGACGCACTAACCAGAAGATAAAATACGTCGACTAGTTGGCTCAAGGCGAAGGCGATGACGCTACCGACGATGATCCACAGCGACTGGCCGAATACGCCCCGAAATTGCGCGTCGGTGACCGGCGAAAAAGAGGCGGCGGGAACTTGCATGGCGAGAAACAAGACAACAAAGGCATAAACGATCAAAGTAAACGATCAAACCGATGGTCATGAAGGTCAGCCGTCTGACCCCTTCACGGCCGAAGTATTCGTTGATCAGATCGGTGGCGATGAACACGACTGGCCAGGGAATCACGCCGATGCTTAGAGTAAATGGCCCGAGAGCAAAAAGCTTACCGCCGGCGAGTTCGCCGAGGATCGCATTGGTGACGAGGAAACCGGCCAGCGCCAGGTAAACAATATCCCTGCGGCTTTGAATTCCCATGGCCCGCTGTCGGGTCAGCGATCTGTGTCGGCTACTTCATGCCGAGACTTTTCAGAAAACCTGACTTGGTTAATGCTTCGACGAAGGAATTGTCGTAGAACTCTTTGGGATCGGCGTTTTTCACCTTGGGAAATTCTTTTTCATCGATATACTCGAACTGGCCGCGGATCGCCTCGGGCCGCACCGCTAGGCTCATTGCCCAATAAGGCGCGAACGCGTCGTACGTGCCGTCGATGGTCGGCGCTTCGTCGATCTTGACGTATTTGCTGATCGCCTTTTTCGCCACCGCCGGGTCATTGCGCGATAGCACCACGCCCTCGGCGATCGCTTTCAAGAAAGCATACACGGTATTGGGATTATTTCTTAAATATTTTTCCGTGGCGCCGTAGGTCACTTGGAACGCCGGGATATTCAACTTGCCGATGTCGACCAGCAAATTCAGCCCTGACTCTTTGGCCTTGACAGTATTGGGTGCCGACAGCGTGCCGGCGGCGGTTTTACCGCCGAGGATCGAGCTCAGGATCGCCGGCACCGACTGCACGTAAAGAATCTGCACGTCCTTGTCCGGTACCAGGCCATTTTTCTTGAGCGCTTCGCGGGTAGCTGTATCGAGCGCGGCGCGCGGCGTACTCGCCGCCACGGTTTTACCCTTTAGATCTTGGATGGTCTTGATTTCCTTGGCGCCCCAGATTTGAAACACTAGCTGCTGAATCGTCCCGCCGAAATATTTCACCTGGCCGCCATGCAAGCGCGCGTTAATCAGATCCGGCCCGTTGGTGTAAAAATCCGCCTCCTCGGCGATCACCGCTTGCGCCGACACCTGTGGCGTCAAGAGCTGCAAAGTGGCGTTCAAGCCATACTTTTTGAACAACCCAGCTTCATAGGCCACCCAGATCGGCGTAAACGCGCCGCTCGGCTGTGCATAGGTTACTATGACATCCGGCTTCTCCGGCTTGCCGCCGGGCTCGGCGGCGAACCCCAGTTGGACGGATGCATGCATCAAACAAGTGCTGAACAGGAGCGCTTTAAACATTTTCATTCACCGTCCCGCTTACTTTGAAATACCCGAACTAATCCCCGGCCGCTCTAACAATAACCGCGAACCCCGGTTTCGCCATCCGCATATCGATGATCTTCAACTCGACCGTGGTGTTACCATTCCATTGATTTTCCGAGAGCCGATACGCCACGTCGACGCTCTCACCGGGCTGTCCCGGGTATTCCTCGCCAACGCCGAAAATCACGCCGCTGACTACTTTGCCGGCCTGGCGCAATCGGAACCGCACACCGGCGGAAAACACTTTGCGCTCGCAAATTTCCGCGTTAACTGTGGTGAACATCGGTTCCGGATTGCCGACACCGAAGGGCTGCATGACTTCCAATTCGCGCATCAAAGGCAAAGTCAATTGCGAGAAATCCAACTGCGCGTCGATTTGCAACAACGGCGAGAGTTGTTCGTTGCTGAGAGTTTGGCGCGCCGCCTTTTCGAAAGCTTCGGCAAACGGCTCTAGACATTCCGGCCGTATGGACAAGCCGCCGGCGAACTCATGACCGCCGAATTTCTCCAAGTGTGCGGCGCAAACGTGAAACGCCTCGACAATATTGAAGCCACGGATACTCCGTGCCGAGCCCTTGCCGACGCCGTTATCGAAACCGATCACCACCGTCGGACGGTAGAAGCGCTCAACCACCCGCGACGCGACGATTCCGAGCACGCCCGGATGCCAGCCTGCGCCGGCCAGGACCAGTGAATAGCAACTACCGGCGGCAACCGCCGCTTCGGCCTGCGCCAGGGCACGCTGCTGTACTTCCGCTTCGACGGCGCGCCGTTCGAGATTATGCTCCTCAAGTTCCTGGGCGATGCGCTGGGCAATTTCGCTGGATTCGGTGGTTAAAAGCTCGACGACTTTGATGCCGTAATCCACCCTACCCGCGGCATTGATGCGCGGCCCCAAGCGAAAGCCTACCTGCCCAGCAGTGACATCGCCGTCAGGAATCCCGGCAACTTTTTTTAGCGCAACCACGCCGGGCCTAGTCGAAATCCCCAACTCGGTAAGGCCGCGCTTGATCAACGTCCGGTTGACGCCCCTGAGCGGCACCATGTCGGCGATGGTCCCCAACGTAACAATGTCGAGGAAATGGCGGATATCGGGCGCGGCGCCGTGCTTGAACCAACCCGCTTCACGCAACTTGGCGCGCAAGCCGATCACCAGATAGAAGGCCAGCCCGGCGGCGCACATGCCTTTGTCGGGAAAACGGCAATCCTTGCGGTGCGGATTCACCACCGCCACCGCCGGCGGCAGCACTTCGGGCGGTTGATGATGATCGACGACGACTAGATCGAGACCGAAGCCATTGGCGGCGGCAACTTCTTTGGCGTTGGAGATGCCACAGTCGACAGTGATCACCAAACCGGCGCCGCGCTCTTTGAGCGCTTTTAATCCTTCGAGGTTGAGACCGTATCCCTCTTCGATGCGATGGGGCACATGGTAGAACGGCTTAGCGCCGACCTCGCGCAGGAATGACACCAGCACCGATGCCCCAGTGGTGCCGTCGACATCGTAATCGCCCCAGATAGCGATCTGTTCATTGCTTGTCACTGCAGCGGCAATGCGCTCCACCGCCGCGTCCATATCTGCCATCTCGAAGGGAGACGGTAAATCCGAACGTAAACTCGATGACAGGTAGCAGCGGGTCGCGTCGTTGTCGATAAAGCCGCGCAAGGTCAGGATGCGCGCTATCAGCGGCGAAAGCTTAAGTTCTGCGGCGAAGCGCATGACCGTCGCTTCATCGCTCGGTTTCAAGCGCCAACGCTTGGCAAGATCATGCGGCATGGAGAGTTACGAGATTGAAAAGAGAAACCGATCTCACCCCGAAGACACGAAACCCACGAAGGTTTCGGAAAACTAATGTTCGAACTTCGTTGTCTTCGTGTCTTCCCGGTCAAAACTATCTTTATCTTCGTTGGTCGCTGCTATCTCCTAAACGACTTCTCCCACAGCAGGATGACCGGGCTGGCGATGAAGATGGTCGAGTAGACGCCGGAAACAAAGCCGACTAAAAGAGCGAAGGCGAAGGGCCGGATCACCGCGCCGCCGAGCAGGTAGAGCGCCGATAAAACTAATAATGCCGTGCCCGTGGTCAGTATCGTCCGGCTCAGAGTCTCGTTTAAGCTGGTATTGATGATACTTTCCAAACTTTCGCGCCGGATCTTGCGTAGGTTCTCGCGGATCCGATCGCAGATAACCACCGTATCGTTGACCGAGAAACCGACGATGGTCAGCAATGCCGCGACCACGGTCAGATCGAATTCGTAGTTGGCCAGCATCAAGGCGCCGACGGTCACTAGCACGTCGTGGAGCAAGGCGATCACCGCGCCCAGACCGAAATGCAGACCGAACTTCGCACCGAACGCCGAGGCGAAGCGAATCCAGATATACACGCCCATCATCGCCATGGCGGCGATCACCGAAAGCGTGCCGCGCCAGCGCAAATCCTCGCCGATCTTCGGTCCGACAAATTCGACCCGGCGGATCTCGAATTTATCGGCGCCGAACTTTGCCGTTAGCGCCTTTTTCATCTGATCGCCGAGCACGGCGATCTCGAGCCCGACCTTTTCCACGCGCACGAGAAATTCGAAAGCGCCTTCCTGACCAAATTCTTGAATTGTACTGCCGCCGAGATCGATCGTCTCCAAGGCTTGCCGTATATCCGGGATCGTCGTGCGCTGTTGAAATTTCAACTGCACCATCGTGCCCCCGGCGAAGTCGACGCCCAGATTTGGCCCCTTGGCGAAGAGCCAGGCGAGCACGGCCAGGTTCACGACCATCGAAGCGATCAGAGCGGTTTTTCGATAACGAGTAAACGGGATCTTACTGCCAGGCTTGATGATTTCCATTGCTTCCCTTAGATGCTGATGCGCTGCAGCCGGCGCGCGCCGATGCGATAGTCGTAATAGATACGGGTCAAGTAGACCGCCGTAATCACCGTCGTCAGGATGCCGATGCAAAGTGTGACGGCGAAACCCTTGATCGGACCGGTGCCGAACTGAAAGAGAATCACACCCGACAGAAACGTCGTAATGTTGGAGTCCAAGATCGCCGGGAGAGCGTTTTGATAGCCGGCCTCGATGGCCGAACGCACGGCTCGGCCGGCGCGAATCTCTTCGCGTATGCGCTCGTTGATGAGCACGTTGGCGTCCACAGCCATGCCGAGGGTCAAGACAATGCCAGCGATGCCCGGCAGCGTTAAGACAGCCTGGAAACCGGCGAGGATGGCAGCCATGAACAAGACGTTGAAGACCAGCGCAACGTCAGCGACCAAGCCGGCGCCCTTGAAGTAAACGACCATGAACAGGATCACCAACGCGCCGCCGACGACAAACGAAGTCAGGCCCTGAGTGATCGAGTCGCGCCCCAACGATGGCCCGACGGTGCGTTCTTCGACGATCTCCACCGGCGCCGGCAGCGCGCCGGCGCGCAGAACGATCGATAGATCGCGCGCTTCTTTGATGTCGAAGCTGCCGGTGATCGAGGCCCGGCCGCCGCCGATGCGCTCCTGGATCACCGGCGCCGAGTAGACATTGTTGTCGAGCACGATGGCCATGCGCCGCTTCACGTTAGCCGCGGTGATCTGTTCGAAAAGCCGCCCGCCTTGATCGTTGAGAATGAGTTCGACATAGGGGCCTTGCAGCTGCTCGCCGGGACGCACCCGCGCGTCTTTGATATATTCTCCAGTCATTAGCGTGCGCGATTCCAGGACATAGGGAACTTTTGCCGGGCTTGCACCGGCGAGGCCTTTACCGACCTGGCCGAAGAGCACCTGCCGCCCTGGCGGCGCGCCGCTCTTCACCGCATCTTCGGGATTGACGTTGTCGTCGACCAACTTGAACTCCAAAAGCGCGGTCTTGCCGATGATATCCTTGGCCCGCTGCGGATCTTGAATGCCGGGAAGCTGAACGAGAATATTGTTGAGCCCCTGGCGCTGAATCACCGGCTCGCTGACACCGAACTGGTCGATGCGGTTGCGGATGGTTTCGAGCGATTGATCGACGATGTAATCGCGCATCGCGCGGCTCTCTTCACGGTTGAGCGTCATGAAGAAATCGGTCCCGGTGGCGCTTGTCAGCGGCGTCTTGGCCTCGGACAAGTTAGCAAAATCGGCTTTGAGGATGCTGCGCACCCGGTCGACGCTCCCGGTCGCCACCTTGACTTGCAGCTGCGTGCCTTCGATCCGCTCCACCGATACCCCCGAAATTCCCTTGTCGCGAATACTGTTGGTGAGATCGCTCTTCAAACGCTCCATGTGATTCTCGATCGCTTTGTCGAGCTTCACTTCGAGCACTAGATGGCTGCCGCCTTGCAGATCGAGGCCGAGGTGAATCGCATCCGATGGCAAGAAATCAGGCCACCAGTTGGGCATTTCGGTCCTGCCGGTACTATCTTTTTTGCCGAGAAAGTTAGGCGCGAGAAAGAGCGCCGACAACAGAGCCAGAACCGAGAAAATAATCACTCGGGTAAGCACACCCCGTCGCATTCGATTAATCCTTTCCGTCTTTGGCTGATGCCTTGTCGGCGGTAATAACGGCAGAGATCTGCGGACGATTCACGCGGATACGCACGTTCGGCGCAACTTCGAGGGTCACCACCTGATCTTTGATTTCCATGACCTTACCGTAAATTCCTCCGGAGGTCATCACCTCATCGTTTCTTTTTATCTTATTGAGCATCTCCTGATGTTCTTTTTGCTTCTTCTGCTGCGGCCGAAACACCATGAAATACATGATGACGAGAATAATGATGAACGGGAATATCGTCATCAACGGTCCCGGTCCGGCAGCGCCCGGCGCCGCTTGCGCGTAAGCAAACTCGACCATAATTCCTCCCCAACAGTTTTCTTATGAAGCTTCGGCGAAATTGACGAGCTTGGCCCACAGCTCCGCGCGCCCGTCGCGAATCGCTTCCCGACACTTATCCATGAGGCGATGGTAAAAGTAAAGATTGTGCAGCGAATTTAGCTGCGCTGAGAGAATCTCGCCGGCCATGAACAGATGGCGCAGGTAGGCGCGCGAGAAGTTGCCGCAACTGTAACAGTTGCAGCTCTCGTCCAGCGGCCGCGCGTCGTCGGCATACTCGGCGCGTTTGATGCTGACTTTGCCCTGCCAGGTGAACAGCGTGCCGTTACGGCCGTTGCGGGTCGGGATCACGCAGTCGAACATGTCAAAGCCGGCGCGCACGGCGTGAATGATATCCTGCGGCCGGCCGACGCCCATCAAGTAACGGGGTTTATCCTCGGGCAGTAACTCGACTGTGAAAGCGCCGACATCATTGAGCTTCGCCTCGCCCTCGCCGACCCCGAGGCCGCCGACGGCGAAGCCGTCGAAAGCCATCGGCGCCAGCGCGTCGACACACCCGCGCCGCAGATCCTCGAACATGCCGCCCTGGACAATGCCGAACATCAACTGCTCCGGCCGATGGCGCGCATTCAAACAACGCTCGGCCCAGCGAATCGTCCGCTCCGTCGATTCACGCACATAGCTGCGTGCCGCGTCGTGCGGGACGCACTCATCCAGCACCATTGCAATGTCGCTGCCCAAAGCTTCCTGAATCTCCACAGCCTTCTCCGGCGTCAGCAAATGGGACGAGCCATCGATATGCGATTGAAAGCGCGCACCATTGTCGGTGATCTTGCGCATGGCGGCGAGGCTGAATACCTGGTAGCCGCCGCTATCGGTCAAGATCGGTCTTGGCCAGTTCATGAAGCGATGCAGCCCGCCCAACTGGCGAATCCGCTCATGACCGGGGCGCAAATACAGATGGTACGTATTGCCGAGCAGAATCTGGCACCCCAACTCGTGCAAATCCCGCGGCAACACAGCCTTTACCGTTCCCTGCGTTCCCACCGGCATGAAGCAAGGCGTTTCGACCACCCCATGCGGCGTGGTGAGGCGACCCAGGCGCGCTTTGGTTGAGAGATCCCGCGCAACGACAGAGAAATGATTAACCATCAACTTGTGGCCGATTTTCGATTTCGGTCCTCGGAGCCGCTTTTGCCTTAGCGGACTGCCAGCGAGAGGAAACCCACCCAAAGTTGAGCCGCCTGGTTCTAATGCGGCCATCCCAAATCCAAAATCTCATAAAATCAGCATCGCGTCGCCGTAGCTATAAAACCGATAATGCCGCTCAATCGCCTCGTAATAAGCCCGATGCACCAGTTCGAGGCCGGCAAATGCGGCGACGAGTATCAGTGGCGTCGAGGCGGGCAGATGAAAGTTGGTGATTAGGGCGTCGAGCACGCGGAACTTGTCTCCTGGGCGCAGGTACAGCCTGGCGATGCCCTCGTCGGCGACCAGCGCGCCCTTCTGCAAAGCGATCCACTCCAACGTGCGCGTGCTGGTGGAGCCGACGGCGACAACTCTTTTCCCGGTCAGCTTGGTGCGAGCGATTTTCTCCGCGCTGGCCGCGCTGAGCGAATAGCGCTCCCCTTCCATGCGATGATTTTCGATCTCGGCCACCCGCACCGGCTGAAACGTACCCGGCCCGACATGCAGGGTCAACAAGGTATGATCGATGCCCTGCGCGCCAAGCCCAGCCAGCAGCTCCGGCGTGAAATGAAAGCCGGCAGTAGGTGCCGCTACTGCGCCGCGGTTAGCCGCGTAGACGGTCTGATAACGCTCGCGGTCGAGAGACTCGGAATCGCGGCTGCGTCTTACATAGGGGGGCAACGGCGGCTCGCCAAGCTCGTCCAGTTGGTTGTCGAAGTCACCTTCGTGATGGAACTCCAGACCGAAGCGGCCGCGCCCGAGATCGCCGATTACTTCCGCCGTCATGGTGGCGCTAAAGCGCAACAAACTACCTACCTGCGGTTTCTTAGTGGCATCGGCCATGGCGATCCATAAACTTCTGCCCTCGTCTGGAAAGCGCTCGATCAGCAGCACCTCGACTTTGCCGCCGCTGTCCTTGGTGCCGCGCAAGCGCGCTGGAAATACTTTAGTGTCGTTGAGCACCAGGAGATCGCCGGGATCAAGAAACCTGCCGAGCTCGGCAAACACGCTGTGAACGATCTCGCCGGTGGCGCGGCGGATGACTAACAACCGAGAGCCCGTGCGCTCCCGGCTGGGAAACGCCGCGATCAGAGACTCGGGCAACTGGTAATCGAATTCTTTGAGATCCATGAGTTAAGAAAGTCGGGGCACAGCGTGCCGTGCCCCGATAGGTTTCAATTCTGTGCGAACGCGAATTATTTTCAGACTGCGGCGCAAACCAAGAATTAATCTATGCTCGGGTCGAAGCGACGAAGTTTACTCGACTCGATATCGATTTTCTCGTTTACGTCTTTCCGGCAAAAGCAGGAATCAGGTTTTGCATTTTTCCACCCCATGCAGGCCTGCGCCGGCATGCACGGACACATCTCCTCGCCTGAAGCACGTACCAAAGAGGTCGAAGGGGTGAGGGATTTTCAACCCTCCCGCGAGAGGGATATTAGGTGATCCTTCTTCAAGAACGGCGTCAACAAATCGATCGGCACGGGAAAGATCGTCGTCGAGTTTTTCTCCGAAGCGATTTCCACCAAACTTTGCAGATAGCGCAGCTGCAACGCCATCGGTTGTAATGCCATCACGCCGGCGGCATCGGCGAGCTTCTGCGACGCCTGGAATTCACCCTCGGCATGGATGACTTTGGCGCGCCGTTCGCGCTCGGCTTCGGCCTGCTTGGCCATGGCGCGCTGCATTTCTTGGGGCAGATCAATATGCTTGAGCTCGACAAGGACAACCTTGATGCCCCAGGGATCGGTCTGCTCGATCCAAGATGTCTTGGATGCGGCTGTTGATCTTTTCCCGCTCGGACGAGCAGTTCGTCGAGTTCGCCCTGGCCGCAGACACTGCGCAGCGTCACCTGCGCCAGCTGGGAGGTGGCAAAAAGATAATTCTCGACTTCCCGCACCGCAAGATTGGGATCGAGGACGCGGAAATAAAGCACTGCGTTGACCTTCACCGAAACGTTATCGCGGGTGATCACGTCCTGCGGCGGTATATCCATGGTCACGGTGCGCAGATCCATCCTGACCATCTTTTCGATGCCCGGAATAATATAAACCATCCCCGGCCCGCGCGACCCGACCATGCGACCGAGGCGAAACACCACGCCGCGCTCATACTCTTTGAGAATCTTGATGCCGCTGACCAACGCCGCCACCGCAATGACGAGAAATGTCGCTATCGGTCCAAAACCAAACATGTCGACCTCCTGTTGTTACCCTGCCAGTTCGTCATGCCGCCGCCCGGCGCACTTTGAGTGTCATCCCGTCGTAGCCAACCACTTCGACCTTGGCGCCCGCCTCGATCGGCGTGTCGGCACGGGCGTTCCAGTATTCGCCGTGGACAAAAATCTTTCCCTCCGGCTTGAGATCGGCCCTAACTTCGCCGACCTTGCCTTTCAAACTTGCCATGCCCATGGTCGGCTTGGCCTGCTGCGTGCGAAATACTAAATAGCTCAAGCCAAGCATGATCGCCCCCACCGTGGCCACCGCCGTGAAGATGATCGCTCTATCGACGATCAGATCTGAGCTCTCGGTGTCGAACAAGAGCAGCGACCCCATAGCGAGGGCGACGATGCCGCCGATCCCCAAAACCCCAAAGCTCGGTAAAAACATTTCACCGACAAGGAGCGCGATGCCCAGGCCGATCAGCGCAAGACCGGTATAGTTAAGCGGCAGAAGTTGAAACGACGCCAGCGCCAGTAACAAACAAATCGCCCCGGCGACCCCGGGGAAAATCACGCCGGGATGGGAAAACTCCATATACAATCCGAGCAGACCCGCCATCATCAGAATATAAGCGATGTTGGGATCGGCCAGGATATTTAACACCTTCTGCTTCAGGCTCATGTCGTGGCGCTGCACTTTCGCGCCTTTGGTCGCCAGCACCTGGATCTTGCCGTCGAGATCGACCTTGCGGCCATCGGCTTGCTTGAGCAAATCGTCAATGTCTTTGGCTACGATGTCGATGACATTTTTCTTGAGCGCATCGCTTTCCGTGATCGCCACGCTTTTGCGCACCGCTTGGATCGCCCACTCGGTGTTGCGGCCGCGTTTCTGCGCGATGCTCTCGCTGAACGATGCGGTGAAGTTTTCGATCTTCTCGCCCATCACGCCTTTGACTTCCTGGCCGCCGCCGGCCACCGGATGGGCTGCGCCGATGTTAGTGCCCGGTGCCATCGATGCCACGTGGGCGGCCAGCGTGATGAACACTCCGGCGGAACCGGCGCCGGCGCCGCTCGGACCGACCCAAACCATGACTGGCACCTGCGCGCCAAGCATTTCCTTGACGATGGTGCGCGTCGAAGTGAGCAGCCCGCCAGGAGTGTCTAGCTGAATTATCAAGGCCCGCGCGCCACTATGCTTCGCCCGCGCTATGCCTTCGCGGATAAAGTCATCCACCGCCGGATTGATGCTGCCGTCGATGGCGATCAAGTCGACATGGGGTGCCGCGGCGTCGTCCTTAGACTGCGCCAACACGCTCGCCCCCATGACGACTAGGCCAATGAATAGAATCGCTTTAAGCGGCTTCACCACGCATCTCTTTGATGACCAGTTTAATATCGTCCCACACCAGCTTTTTGTCCGCCGGGTTGCGCAGCAAGTACGCCGGATGAAACGTCGGCATGAGCTTGATACCGTGGTAGCTGGCCCAAGTGCCACGCAGCTTGCTGATCGGCGCCTTGCTATTCAGTAGCGCCTGCACAGCGAATTTTCCCAGGCCCACGATGATTTGCGGCTGGACGATATCGATCTGCTTTTTTAGGAACGGTTCGCAGGCCGCGACTTCGTCGGGCTCGGGATTGCGATTCTGCGGCGGCCGGCATTTCACTACATTGCAAATGTAAACATCTTCGCGCTTGAGCCCCATGCCTTTGGTGATGATGTCGGTCAACAGCTGGCCCGCCCGGCCGACGAACGGTTCGCCTTTCAAATCTTCCTCGTGGCCTGGACCTTCGCCGACAAACATCAGCTTGGCGCGGGGATTGCCGACACCGAAAACGATATGCGTCCGCCCCGAGCAAAGCTTGCAGCGCTGGCAATCGCCGATGCCGGCGCGCAACTCTGCCAAACTTTCGGCTCCCAGGGCAACGCTGTCGTCGCCAGCCATTTCTACCGTCGCACCCGCCCTGGCGCTCGAGTGTTGAACTGCATTTGAGTTTTTAGGTGAACCTAGCGATTGCTTAGCCACGTAATGAAGTCCTTTGCGCTGGCGGTGCTCGAGATGACGCTTGAGCGCGGTGGTCAACGCAGCCAATTCTTCAGCGTTGCTCGGCTCGGACATCAGCGCGATCCTTTCACCGCCGGATCGTACCATCCGGCACCGGCGTGAAGCAATAAGAAGTTAGCTCAATGATTGAGCGAGCTGTCGCCGAGTTGCAGCGGCGGAAATACCGGAGTTCAGGTAGATGCGATGGCATCTTTGGTCGAACCGACAAGGAGATCGAGGAGATCGATACAGCCGGCGTGGAGATTCACCCGACGGCGGGCCGAGAGTGGAGCGCGAAAGGTGTCCTCGATGATTTAGATTTGAAACTTGCCGACAGCGAAAACAACGATGCAAAACTCGCCGGGCGTGGGGCAATTAGCATACTTATATTCAGCGCTGACCCTTGAGCGCCAGGAAGTGATCGAAAATATGGTCCGCTAACTCATCTTTGGTCATCAGCGGCAGTGACTGCGCCGCGCCCGTGCGGTCGATAATCGTGGCAATGTTGGTGTCGCCGTCAAACCCGCTGCCGGCTTCTGCGACATTGTTGGCGACGATCATGTCGAGATTTTTATCGCGGAGCTTCTTGGCGGCGTTGGCGGTCAGATCTTCAGTCTCAGCGGCAAAGCCGATCAACATTTTACCGTCTTTGTTCTGCCCCAGCTCTTTAACGATATCGGGATTGGGTTCCAGGCGCAGCTCGATGGGACCTTTGCCCCGCTTGATCTTCCGATCGGCCGTTACTACCGGCCGGTAATCAGCCACTGCCGCCGCCATCACCACTGCCGTCGCCGTGGCGAACTCTTTGACTACGGCGTCACGCATCTCAGCGGCGGTAGTGACGGCAATCATGCGCACTCCGAACGGACAATCGATCGCGGTGGGACCGCTTACCAATACGACTTCCGCGCCCCGGCGCACCGCCGCCCGTGCCAGCGCGTAGCCCATCTTTCCAGAAGATCGGTTTGACAAGTAGCGCACCGGATCGAGGGACTCGCGATTGGGCCCCGCGGTGATCAACAACCGTTCACCCGCCAAATCCTTTTTCGCGAGCAACCGCTCGACCTCATCGGCGATTTTTTCCGGATCGGGCAGCCGGCCTTTGCCCTCATAGCCGCAGGCAAGAAACCCCTCCGCCGGGTCCAAAACATGGTAGCCGACCCGGCGCAATTTGCGCAGATTTTCCTGGACAATCGGATTCTCAAACATATGGATATTCATGGCGGGGGCGATCAGCACCGGCGCTTGGGTTGCCATAATCACCGTCGTCAAAAGATCGTCGGCGATGCCGTTGGCAATCTTGCCGATGATGTTGGCCGTCGCCGGCGCGATTACCAACAGATCGGCGGAGTCGGCCAAATTGATATGGCCGATTTCAGACTCCTGCGTTAGACTGAAGATTTCCGTAGCGACGGGATGGCCGGTAAGGGTTTGAAAGGTTAGCGGCGTGACAAACTCCATGGCGCCGCGGGTCATGATCACCTGGACGCGGTGACTGTCCTTTACCAGTAAACGCACCAGCTCCACCGCCTTGTAGCAGGCAATGCCGCCGGTCACCCCAAGAACCACGGCTTTCGGTTTGTCGATTTCCTCCACAGCGACAAACTAGCCGATTCAACTAATTGCTGCAAACTTTTCTCGAACCGGCAAAGGCGTCGCGGCTGCCCGACAAGGTAACCAAGTTTACAGCGTTGCGACTTTTTCGTACCCGCAGTTGTCAAAGCAGGTTCGGTGTCAGACTGCTTCTTTGCCTCTAATTCCCCACTATTTGCTCGCGGGGGTTATTCGAATAGACAGCCGGTCGGTGGCATGATTTTGGCTCTTACAGCTAAGTTGGTAGCAGCGCAATTCACGATATGATAGTCAATATGTTTTAACTTGACCGTTTGCGGTAGTTCAGCTATTTGAAATCCAATTTGGACAAGGAGAAGGGGATGTATAAATCGTATTGCCGGTGGTTATTGAAAATGTGGATGGCTGGCGCGCTCGCCAGTACGATTGGCCTGCTGGCTATCCCCGGCGGGACCGCACAGGCAGAGGAACTCGCCGTTGCGGCAGAATCCGCCGACAGTCCGGAGGAGATTGTCGCGCTACCTGCCGAGACCGGCGTCAGTGACGCCGAGATGGTCAACCAACCGACCATGACCGCTGCTGCCGCTGGGGATGACTTCGATCAGGACCCTTGGGAAGGCTTTAACGAAAAGATGTTCAACTTCAACCGGGAGATCTTAGATCGCTTTGTGTTGAAGCCGATCGCTACCGGCTGGGACTTCGTTTTTCCTGACATGGTACAACGCGGGTTTCGCAACATGTTCGATAATCTCGACGTCGTCCGTAGAGTAGTCAATAACACCCTGCAATTGAAACTTGCCGGCGCCGGTATCGAACTCGTGCGTTTTACCGTTAATAGCACGGTTGGAGTCGCGGGCTTTTTCGACATAGCCAAGGATGCCTTCGGCATCGAGCAGAAAGACGAAGACACCGGCCAGACCTTCGGCGTCTGGGGCATGGGACCGGGTCCCTATCTAGTTCTGCCGTTGTTACCGCCATTGAACGTGCGTGATGGCTTCGGTTATGCCTTCGACGCGGCGATGTTCCCCCCGTCGTACTTTATTCCCTGGTGGGGCAGCCTGGCAGGCACTTTTACCGAGACGGTCAATGAGCGCTCCCTCAATCTCGACCGTTTCGAACGGGTGGCCGAGACCACCGTTGACCTTTACGGCGCAGTGCGCAACGCCTATCTGCAACGGCGCGCTGCGGCGATCAAGCAATAGCTACACCCCACGACTCGCACTCAACGCGGAAGATCGGCAACGGTCTTCCGCGTTGCTGTTTGAGTGGAACGCCGTACGGAAATATTTATCAAGAGAAGTTTCCGTTAACCGGCGAGCTTCAATCCTCTCACCTTGCCCTCAGGCGACTGTTATTACTCCGAGAAATATTATACGGAAGGGGCGAATCGATAGGCGCAACATTCAAGCAAATAGAAAGCCATCGATGCCCATCGCCAATTTGCCCACAGGCGCCGCCCTTTACTACGAAACCGAAGGAGCCGGCGAAGCGCTGCTGTTGTTTCCATCGACGGCGTTTTCCGGCGAGGTTTGGAAACCCTACCAGGTGCCGGCACTATCGCCGGCCATGCAGGTGATTCTCCACGATCCGCGCGGCTGTCCGCGCACCAGCCTCAGCCAGCAAGTCTATACCATCGAACAGATGGCCAACGACGCGGTGGCCCTGCTCGACCATCTGGAAATTCCCGCGGCCCACTTGCTCGGCCACTCCATGGGCGGTCGGGTCGCTCTTACCATGGCGCTGAATTTTCCCGGGCGGGTCAAGAGCTTGATCATGGCCGCCAGCGGCTCGGGCCTGGTCACTCGTCCGGGCTCGGACTGCATTTCCGGATTACCCCACTGGCTCGTGCTTGGCTTGGTCGAAAAGGGTTTCGATAATTTCTTGCACGACGAATACTGCGAGTCGGAGGTATTTTTTACCGAGGAGTTTCGCCGCACACACCCGGATCGGATCGACGCATTCTTCCAACTAGCGCGCGCGACTCACGCCAATCTGTCCGAATACATCCACCTGAGCATCGCCCGCCACAACTGGGAAGCCACCCATCGGTTAGGCGACGTCAGCGTCCCCACTCTGGTTCTGATCGGCACCAACGACCAAGCACGCAGCAACCACTTGTTACAAGCGCAAGCGTTGAAGGATCGAATTCCGGGAGCGGAGCTAAAGGTGCTCGAAGGCCAATCTCACGGCTTTTTCTGGCAAACGCCGGAGGAAACCAATCGGGTTATTCTCGACTGGGTCAAACGCCACACCTCCGCATAAATGTAAGGTTGAGGAGCTAGCTGAAAAATTCGCATCCCACTCACCAGGAGGGACACGAAATCATGAAGATTTCTTAGGAGCGGGCTATAAACCCACCCTTCCTGATCGTCTCATTGCTTCGCGATCTTCTTAGAAAATACATGTAAGGTTACGGTTGCCAAAATGAACAGGTATCTGGGTTTCGCAATACCCGCGAAAGCGGGTATCCAGGCTGATTGAGCGCAGATCAAACCTGGTTTCCCGCATGCGCGGAATGACCCGTCGAGTAGACTGCCTACGGAGCGAATCCCATGCATTTTCATATTCTGTAGACGAGCGTAAGACCATGATTCACTTCGTGGTGAATATTTCTTACTCCTTTTAAATCACCGCCACGTCGTACCCGGCGTCGCCCTTCTGTTCGGGTGGAAATAGATTCCACGACTCGATCCACTGGCGTGTGCGCTCGAAGGCGGCGCGCGGGTAAGGCTCGAAGACGATCCGTTCGCCGGGACCAAAGCGTCGCGTGTCGACCAGTCCATGGTAGCGCTCGGGCAACTCGCGGAGAAAATAGTGTTTGAATGACTCCGGTTCGAGATCGATATCTTGCTGGGCGCGGCGCAGCGCTTCGAAGTAACGCTCCACGTCATTCAAGTCGGCGTCGCCGGAAACCAGATGGGCGATCATAAAAGTGGTATCGATGATCTTGGTGAAGCCCAGCTGCTCTGCGACGTAGTACGGCGCGCCGAACAAACTTGCCGCCGTCACCTGGCGATCGAGGAGCAGCGCCAAGCGGTCGAGCAGCAGGCCGCCAAAGTGTAGTTTGATTTGCTCTCGTCTGAGAAAATGTTCGAGACCTTGGAGCGACGAGTAGTGGCTGCCGGAATGATAGCCCACCGTCACAGGCACATTGGCTAGATCTTCAGGCTGGCGCAGATGGGAGTCCGGCGGCACAAAGATTCCCGACGGCGAGACCGAGTATGCCCGGCCCCACATCTTGCCATGATCCGCCGCCGCCGCCATGTTGACCGTCCAGTGGCAAGCCGCGCTCAGATTGCAGCCGCGCCCATCCTCAATGGACTCGAACGCGCCGCGCTGGATATCGGCGGGCGCCGCTTCGACGGTCTTCACGCCGGCCGACCAAGTGACGATCGGCGTGACTAAGAATTCGTAATCGAGGCCGGCGGCCGTAAAATAGCCTTTCTCCTCCGCCACCCATTCTTGTAAGCGTCCGTGCGACTGTATGCGAAACTTTGCCATATGTCCTCCAGCCTCTCGGATTTCGGAATTCGAACTGGATAACTTGCGAACCGAATACTACTCTTCAGACCAAAGCGTAATCAAGCTCCAATGTTTGGTGGACTTACCCTTGCCGCTAAGTTACAACATTGCCCAGCGCAAACACGGAGATAGCCACGATGCCCTACTGCTACCCGCCCGATCCAAACACGCGCAGGCCCAAGTTCACGCCGCCTCCCAATGCGTGCGACACGCATTTCCACGTCTTCGGACCGCCCGAGGTGTTTCCCTTCCTTTCGACCCACGAGTACACGCCGCCAGCGGCGCCATTGGAGCATTATCAAAAAATGCTCGCGGTGATTGGCATCGAACGCGCCGTCGTCGTCCAGCCGAGCGTGCACGGCCTCGACAACAGCGCGACCCTGGACGCGATCAAGAACTCCAACGGCAAATTCCGCGGCGTCGGCCGCATCGACGATAAGACGCCGGCGCACGAACTCCAACGTTTACATGACGGGGGCATCCGCGGCGTGAGATTTAATCTGCTTGACCGGCCGCGCGGCAATGTTAGGCTTGACGTGCTCGACCGCTGCATCGAGAAAATTACGGACCTCCGCTGGTCCCTCGACTTGCATATCGACATGAAAAATCTCCTCGAGCAAGAAAAACGTATTCGAACGTCGCCTATTCCAGTGATCATCGATCATATCGCAAGAGTGAAGCTCGCTGAGGGATTACAGCAGGCAGGTTTTCAGCTGTTGCTCGAATTGATGAAACTCAAACATGTCTGGACCAAAGTCAGCGGCGCCGATAAAATTTGCGAGACCATGGTGCATTCTTATTACGGCCTGCCCTTCGTCGAAGTGATTCCCTACGCCCAGGCGGTGATATCTGTCGCGCCCGACCGCGTCATCTGGGGCACCGACTGGCCGCATTCAAATAATTTCATGCCTGGCCATACGCCCAACGACGGCGACTTGGTGGATTTGCTCGCGGCATTTGCTGCCGATGAGGGAATCAGAAAGAATATCCTGGTCGACAACCCGGCGCGGCTCTACGGCTTTAGCTAAAGGGCAAATTTTATGAAAATTTTTCGCATCGCTTCGTTTATTGTCGGGATCACAGCGCTTTGCGGGATAGCCAGCGCCGGCACGATCAAGGGCAGCGTGCGCTACAGCGGCGCAGCCCTGGAACAAAAGAAAATAGCAGTAACCATCGACCAATATCTCTGCGGCAAAGAGAAAACAGCTGGCAACTTGCTGCTGTCGCCCAACAACGGCATTTACAACGCCGTCGTATCGTTGCAGGGGGTACGGGCCGGCGCAAAGTGGCCTGCTAATCCGGCCCCGGTGAAAATGGATCAGATCAAGTGCGACTTCATTCCCCGCGTGGTCATCGTGCCGGCGGGCGGCACCGTGGAATTTTTGAACAGTGACCGGCTGATGCACAACGTCCGGAGCGGCGGCAAAGAAAATCCGCCGTTTAATCGGGCGCAACCGCACGCGCGCACGATTGCCATCGGCTTCAAACATCCCGAGGTACTGCGCGTTGACTGCGACCTACACTCATGGATGCGCGGCTGGGTAGTGGTTGCCGAACATCCCTTTTACACAGTCACTAATGACGCGGGTGAATTTGGTTTTGAGAACGTACCGCCGGGCAAGTACACGCTGCAGGTTTGGCAGGAAACCTTGGGGACCACGACTCAGGAAGTCACGGTGAGTGGCGACAGCACCAGCGTCGCTGTGCGCATGCAAAAGCGATAATTTTAAAATCAGCTAAGGCAGCACGGATATTTTCTTTGAGCCTTCCCACGCCGACGAATGGGTCGGCTCCTCCAAAGCGCGCAGCACGCCACCGCGATCCAGGGCGATGGTGAATGTGACCTTCGGGAACGAATACACCGGATGAAGATAGACGCGGCTGATCTCCGCGCTGTCTATGTAGAGGGCGATATAGCGCACGAAGTGCTCGCTCAACGACGGATGCTCACTGCCGCTGCCGACCGAAACCGTAACATCGAACCATTGACCGCGCTTGACGCTGTCAGGCGCGACGATTTTCGGCGTGTGTTTGGGGTCAAAGTTCTTGTGCAGGCCGTGAAACTCGGGCGTAAACTGCTCGGCCTGCCCGGCCCAAACCGGCGGCGTAAGCGCGCCGGCAAGCAGTGTAACGAGCGCTAGCCCAGCTAGCGCGATGATCACTGCTGATCGCTGAGAAATTATTTTCATAGTTTTCTATTACTCCTGAAACTACTTTCGTTGTTGCCAAATCAATTACGCCGCGCGCCAACGCAGCACGTCGTAAGCCATCACCCCCTCTTGCATGCCGGCCACACGCAAGCGACCAAGCTCGCGCACCTCGACAGATTCCTTGACACGCTCGTAGGTGGCGCCGGTGATTAGAATTTGGCCAGGCCCGGCGTTGGCTTCGAAGCGTTGCGCCAGATTGACCTCATTGCCGATTACCGTGTAGTCCGCGCGCCGTTCCGAGCCGACGTTTCCGGCTATCACAATGCCGCTGTTGATGCCGATGCCCACCGACAGACGGGTGTCGGGAAACTTCGCGAAGCTAATGCTATTGAGCCGCCCCTGCAAAGCAAGTCCGCAGCGTACCGCGCTCGCGGCATCGTCGCCATGAGCTAGCGGTGCGCCGAAAAACGCCATGAAGCCGTCGCCGCGAAACTTGTCAAGGTTGCCGCGAAACTCAAAGACGAGATCAACAACATGGCTCAGGTAGACATTGAGAATCTCGACCACGTCCTCGGGATCGAGCCGTTCCGCGAGGGGCGTGAAGCCGCGCAGATCACCAAACACCACGGTAACATCGCGCTTCTCGCCGCCCAATTTTAAATGCCGTCCAGGATCGGCGACGATTTCGGCGGCGACCTCTTCTGAAACGTAGCGGCCGATCACTCGGCGCAGCAACACATTCTTGGTTTCGATGTCGTCATAAAGTGTTTTAATCCGGAGCAAAGATTTCACCCGCGTCAGCAGCTCCTCGCGGTTAAACGGCTTAGTCAAAAAATCGTCGGCGCCGGCGGCGATACCCTGAATCCGGTGCGACACGTCATGCAGGGCGGTGAGCATGACAACCGGCAGGAGCCGCGTCGCATCGTTGGCGCGAATCTTTTCGCAAACCTCGTACCCCGACATTCCTGGCATCATGACGTCGAGCAGCACCAAATCCACCGCGCGGCTATCGATCAATTGCAACGCGGTCGGCCCGTCGCCGGCGGTGATGACTTCGTACTTGGCCGCGCCCAACGATCGGATCAGCAGTTCGAGGTTCTGCTTATTGTCATCGACGGCGAGAATTTTTGGCATTGAATCGGCCATAAATCTGCTTGCAACGCGAATCAATTTTCCGGGACCAGATTGCGAATCATCTGCAAAAGTTCCCTTGGACTGTAGGGCTTGGCCAGATAGGCCGATGCGCCGGCGGCCTTGGCCTTCTCGGCATCGCCACTGAGCGCGAAGGAAGTGATGACGACAATCGGTATCGCTGCGGTTTTAGTATCGGCGCGCAGCTGGCGCGTCGCGTCGAGACCGGACAGCTTGGGTAATTGGACGTCCATCAGAATGAGATCGGGCAATTCGTTTTGCGCCGTGGCAACCCCGCTCTCGCCATCCATGGCCTCGATCAACCGGTACGAGGTGCGGCTTAACAACTGGCGGACGATTTTCAGATTGAATTCGTTGTCCTCGACGTAGAGAATGGTCTTGCTCATTCGGTCGCCCCTTTTTCACAGCGCAGCGGGATTTCGAAAAAAAACCTCGAACCTTGGCCGAGATCGCTTTCCACCCAAATCCGCCCGCCATGCAGTTCGACGAATTTCTTGGTGATGCTCAAACCCAAACCGGTGCCGCCGTATTCACGGGTGATGGCGGCATCGACCTGGCGAAACTCGCCGAAGACTCGTTCCAATTGGTCGGGCGGAATGCCGATGCCGGTGTCCGATACGCGATAGCGCAGTAAACCGTTCAGCCGTTCGACGGAAATTTCCACCTGGCCCTGTTTGGTGAATTTCAAGGCGTTGCCGGCCAGATTCATAATGCATTGGGTGACGCGCTTTCCGTCCCCATAGGCCAGAGGAATTTCCGGCTGGGTCTTAGCGGAAAATTTGAGCCCCTTCTCCGCCGCCAGCGATTGTAACGACGCGCAAACCGCTTCGATGACATCTTGAACCGAGTATTCCGACAGCGCCAGTTCCATGCGACCGGCTTCGATCTTGGAGAGATCGAGCACATCGTTGATCAGATTCAGCAAGTGTTTGCCGTTGATCTGGACGTCGTGCAGGGGCTCGCGCAGCTCTGCCGGCACCTCGCCATAAAGGTCATCAAGCAGCATCTCGATGAAGCCCAAGATTGCGTTCATCGGCGTGCGCAGTTCGTGGCTCATGTTGGCGAGAAATTCCGACTTGGCCCTGCTCGCCTCGGTAAGCTGGCGGTTGAGCCGTTGCAGTTCCAGCCCGGCGTCGCGCTGCTTTTCGTACAATTGATGCAGCTCCTGGCTCATATGGTTCATCCGGTCGGCGAGCACGCCAAACTCGTCGCGATTAGGCACCTCGATAGTGGCTTGGAAATTACCCTTGGCGACTTCGGTGAGAAAACCATGAGCCTGCCGCACCGGCATGATGAACGACCATGAAATGACAAAACCGAGCAGCAAAGCCAAGAGTATCGCCACGATGACGAATACGGCCATCAGCAATTGCGTGCGCCGCGTCGCCGCCGCGACGTTGGCTCTCAACCCGGCCATCTTCGACTGCTCGCCGGCCACCACCTGATCGACCAGGCCGGCGATCTGCTCGTAGAGCGGATAGCCCTTGTTCTGCTGCAAACTCATCGCCTCGCTCGCCTTACCGTCGCGCAACAGATTGGCGATGTCAGCCACGGTGGTCAGGGCGGTTCCCTGCGCGGCACGAATTTGATCAATGACGCCTTGCTCGTCCGCCGACGCCGCCTCGGCGATCAGCGCAAGATAGTTGTTAAAGCGATTGTTGGCGCGCAAAATCTTCGCAACCGTCGCCTCGTCCTTGAGCAACAAAGCCATGGCGGTAAAATTCATCTGCAGCGCCAGCTCATGTTGGATCTGGCGCGACCATTCGACACTCTTATGTGCTTCGTCCAACAACAAGCTCTGCTGCGCCGTTTGATGAATCACCTGCAAACTCAACCCGCCCATGGCGACAACCAAGAAGGTGACTATGAAAAACCCGGTGATCAGTTTGGCATGCACCGACGCCTGGATCGCCGCCACCTGTCGAACCAGCCAACCGAGCGGTGTACTGTCGAGAAAAAAGTACGCGAGTCTGATTCCCCAGCCAGTCGGCGTCGACGCTCTGGCGTAGGTCTCGTTAGCCGGAGTGACTTTTTCCGCTTGGAGCATGCGTTAGCTCTAAAATTTGTCGCAGCGGACGCTTACAAAGCCTGGCAATAACGGCCGATACACTAGCCATCGCTGGGACAATCGCTTGACAGCCGCCGTGCTTCCCCATAGGAAATATTGCAACGGGGACGAAACAACATGATCAAGATCACCGAGGAAATGCAACAGCGAGTCGACAAGGCTTTCGAGGAAAAAAAATATTGCGTCTGGGCGACCACCTCGGACGACGGATTTCCCGACATGAGCTTTCGCGGCAGCACGTTTGTTTTCGACGATGAGCATCTCGCCTTCTGGGACCGCTCCTTCGGTGCCAGCACGACCAATCTGGAAAGCAACCCGCATGTCTGCATGCTCTTCTATGACAAAGAAAACCGCCTGGGCTGGCGCTTCTACGGCACGGCGACGATCCACAAGGACGGCGATCTCCGCCAGCAGATCATGCGCCGCACGGTCAAAGGCGAACTCGACAAAGATCCCGAGCGCAAAGGCTACGGCGTCCTCGTGCGCGTCGATAAGATTCGCGGCTACAGCGGCTTCAACGTGGTTCAGGAGCGCTAGCCGACGGCTAGGTTCCTGGTTTCGAATGACAAATCTCAGATTTCAAAGTCGGAGCTCGTTTCGGTTAATCTTCATGGTAGCGATTGCGAGCTGCTTCTGCGTCGGCTTTCATAGTCACGCCGCTGAGCGTATTCGCATCGCGGTGTCGAATCCCAACATGCCCAATCTCACCGCGCAAATGGCACTCAAGCGCGGTTTCTTCAGGGATGAAAATCTCGATGCCGAGATCATCCGCATGAATCCCAACGTCGCGATCACGGCGCTGGCCACCGGCGACGTGGACTACTGCCAACTCTTCGGCGCCGTGATTGGCGGCGCAGTGTCCGGCCTGCCGGTGCGGATCGTCGCGGGGTTTCTCGACAACTGGCCGATGACCCTGATCGCCCAACCGGAGATCAAAACGCTCAAAGATCTCAAAGGCAAAACCCTCGGCATCAGCAGCTTCGGCGCCACTCCCGATGTCGCTGCGCGCATGATGATCAAACAGGCCGGCATCGATAGCGACAAGGACATCAAAATCCTCGCCCTCGGCTCCGACGCCGCGCGCATGACCGCGCTTATGCAGCGCATAGTCGATGTCGTCGTCATGTCGCCGCCCGCCGACACCCAGCTGGAGAAACAAGGCTATAAAATTTTGGGGCGCGCCTACGAGCTATTCAATTTCCCCTACCTCGGTCTCGGCACCCATCTGCGGAAAATTAAAGAGAGGCCGCAGGAAATACGCCGCGCCATCAAAGCAACGATAAGAGCCAATCGCTTCATTCGCGACAACCGCGACGAGTCCGCTCGCACGCTGATCGCCTGGGGTAAAGTCGAACGCGAATTCGCCTACGCCTCCTACGACGCGTTGCGAGTGCTGTTCAACAGCGACGGCGCCGTGCCCGAAGACGGTTTGAAGCTGGTCGTCGACCAAGCGCGGCGGAGCGCCAAAGTTACCCGTGAAGTCGCAGCCAACGATGTGGTGGATTTAACTTTCCTGCGCGAAGCTCAAGCGGAGCTTGGGATCAAGGGACGATAGTGTCCGGTTCACTTCCTCGACGAATTCGTCGCAACTGTTATTTCTCGAAAGCCGAGGAAACCGTCTTCTATAGATGACAGCACTTGAATTTGGCGTATTCACAGACAGTCCCACAGTGTGGAAAAAGTTCAGAGGCCGTAGCTCTTTGAGGTTCGAACCAACGATTTGAACGTCTTGAACGATTGTACGATTGGACCAGATTCAGGAGCACCCAATGATTATCGACTGGCACGCCCATGTCTATCCGCCCGAGTTGGCCAAAGAACGCCGTTGGGGCGGCGCGTCGCCGCTGACCATTGAAAACCTGCTCGAAGCCCATGAAAAGGCCGGCATCGAGCGTTGCGTCGTCAGCAATACGATCCATTATCTGAAAGACAAAAGCGCCGACGAGTCTCTCGCCTTCCTGCGCCGCTGGAACGAATATGGCGCCGAGATTCAGCAAAAATACAAAGACCGCATTATCGTCTTCACCAGCACCCTGCCCTGCGGCGGCGCGCCGTTTAACAAAGAACTGGAACGCGCCGTCACCGAGTATGGCTTGCACGGCGTGCTGATCAACTCCAGCCACCAGCATGCCTATCCGGACGATGACGAAGCCAGGCCGTTTTTCGAGTTGGTCTCGAGTCTCGGCATCCCGATGATGATGCATGCGCCGTCGGTGGGTTACGGCGAAGAGCGCATGCGCGACTACCGGCTGGCATCGAGCGTCGGCCGGCCCTTTGACGAGTGCCTGAGCATCGCGCGGCTTATCGTCCGCGGCATCTTCGAGCGTCACTCGAAATTGAAATTTGTCGGCTGTCATTTGGGCGGCGGCATCTGCGACGTCATCGGCCGCATGGATTACGCCTATGAGCTAGGCGATCAGGCGTCGGGGCTAGGCAGTTATGAACCGATGTTGATCACGAAAAAGCCCAGCGAGTATTTAAAAACAATTCACATGGATACGGTCGCCTACCACCCGCCGGCAGTGATGTGCGCCTATCAGACCGTCGGCGCCAGACAATTGCTCTTCGGCAGCGACGCGCCGCCGCTCTTGCCGCTGCTGCCGCGCGCCAAACAGATCATCGAAGAGTTACCGATCGGCGAGGCCGAACGGGAAGCGATCTTCAGCGGCAATGCATTGCGTTTGCTCGGTCGCGCCGGTTAGCCGGTTGACGTTTCATGATGGCCGCGTTAAAGAGGGCGGAACAGCTGGAACTGAGTCCTTTCTGAAAGATTCTCACCGTGTTAGTTGGAGGCATGCTCGCCGTTAAATTGAGGTTCGCTAGCATGCCGTAGGTCCCGGCGCGGTCACCGGTAAGCCAAAGCTTTCGCGAATTGTTTGACGGTAGCGAAAAGGAGTTCAAAGGATTAATGTTCTAAGTCAAAGGACAGTCCACGGTGGACAATGGACAAGATCACTGCCGGCTCCAGGGCGATGCGCAACCAGACGACGCCAACCCCATCGTCATCCGCGTCGACAGCTTCGATCCCGTGGCGATCGATTAACTGAAATATTACTCTTTAAGTACAAGGAGAACAGCATGGCTGGACTATCCTACGACGATCTGATCGAACCGACGATCGTCAAACAAGAATCAAAAAGCGTCGCCTACTGCCGCTGCACGCGCAGCAAGAATCTGCCGTTCTGCGACGGCTCTCACGAAGGTACCAATATGCAGCCGGCAATCATCGAGCTGGCCAGCCCGGAAACCATCGCTATCTGCCGCTGCTGGAGATCAAAAGACCACCCCTACTGCGACGGCACCCACGGCCGCTTGGTAAAACCCAAAGAACGCCCGCCCAGAGCGCACGGGTAATGTTAGCATGTGACCGATTGAAGCCTTGAACCTTGAACTCTTGAACGAATCACTGAAACACTGGCACAAAACCGAGGAGGTTATTTATGGTCGAAATGAAAAATCTAGTTAAAGAAGCCGATACCCATCCTGGCGTTGGCCATTTGAGTCTCTGGCGCACGGACTTGGCGTATTACTGGGTGATCAATTGCGAGGCCGGCCTGCAAGACGACATGCACTATCACGACAACGACGATCACATTTTCATGTGCGTCGAAGGCGAGTGCACCGTGCGCACTCCGCACAAAGCCTTCGTCCTAAAGCAGTTCGATACCGTGTTGCTGCAATCCGGCGAGTCCTACCAACTGTGCAATACCGGCACAGGCCGCATGATTCTGTTAGGCGCGGGCAACAGCCATGTCGACGGCAAGCCGCGCACCCGCGTGCCTAATATCCCCAGCCACACACCGATCAAAGAACCAATCGTCGCATAGGTCGCGGTGTAAATACGTTGCCGCCTTCTTTCGTCGTGCGGCTGAAGAAGCGGAATGGCGAAGCGGACTCTTGCTAGTCCGGCCGCATACGCCGGAAACCCACAGCCTGTCGGCAAACCAGCCCGGACAAAAAAAACCGGCAGTGCATGACCTCACGCACTGCCGGTTGTAACCGAAATTTATTTCTTAGCTCTAGGCCTGCTGTACCGCCGTAAGCTTCCACCCGTTCGGTCCAACCGGGCGGCTGTATGTCCAAAATTCCTCGAATTCCACCGGCTCGCTGTCGCTGCCGACGACCACATTGCCGCTCTTTTCGTCGACGGTGAAATCGAGCAGGTTGGCGTGCAAGCGCACGGTAATGAAGTCCTCACCACTCTCGGTCCACACTTCGGTGATTTCGCTCTCGCGCAGGGCGATGTTGTCCATACGGTTCTTTTGTCCGCGCAGTTTGAGCTGCGCCAACTCCGCTTCCCAGGTTTTCATCAGCTCGCCGCCGCACAAGCGTGCGTAGCGCCGTCACATCCTGCTTGTTCCACGCGCCCTGTATCTTGAAAAAATTATCCTGCGCGGTTTTCAAAAACTTATTGGCGTCGAAGCTTGGATCCATCAAGGTCAACGAGCGATAGTCGGTGCTATTGAACGGCAACGGTTCCTGCACCGGTGGATTATTGGAATACCCCGGTGTCGGCGCCTGGTATGAGGTGTCTTGATACTGCATCGAGCCGCCGCCACGTCGCCAGCGCAGGCGTTTTGGACGCTTTGTATTTCCGGTAAAGAAAATACGCCAACCCGCCGAACAAAAGAATTTCTATCATGCCGAATCCACTGCCGCCCATGCCGCCACCCATACCACCGAAGCCGCTGGCGCCAGCTAAGCCCGAGAACAGCATCGATCCTAAAAAGCCGCCGAGCACCGCGGTGCCTAGGCCACGCATGAAACCGCCCGATTGCGGCATCATCGAAGACGGTTGGCGCGCCTGTTGTGCCGGCATGGCATCCTGTCTTTGCGGCGCTGTCGGGTTCGTCGCCCGGCTCGGCGCCTGGGAACTGCGCGAACCACGAAAGCCACCTGACCGGCCACCGCCGGCGCGGGCATCGGCTAACGTTTCAAGGGCGACTTGGGTCAGCGCGACCAGTGCGAAAAGACCCACCGCCATGACAAATGATTTACGCTTGGTTATCGACATGGGTTAATTCCCTCCTAAGGAATTCATTCTAATCGCAGGCAGTCTAACCATGGGTAGAAATCGAGTCAATGATCTATTTTTAATAAATCCGCGGCCACAAAATCCCGGCCAAACACATCCCACGCGAGCTTTTTCATTGCCTTTCTCAACCCTTTGTGGCACTTGAGCAAACCATGGCTGAACCCAAGTGGTACCAAGAGCTAACAACTTATCAATGGCGCGTCCTCGTCTGCGCCTGCCTCGGCTGGGCTCTCGACATCATGGACGGCTATCTCTATGCCATCATTTTGTTCCCGGCAATGAGCGACTTACTCCGTACCAGCGATCCGGCGGTGATCGGCTGGTACGGTGGCATCGTTCTGAGCATCTTCATGATCGGCTGGGCCTTGGGCGGTCTGATTTTCGGACCCATCGCCGACCGTTACGGCCGGGTCAAAACCATGGCGATCACGATATTGATCTACGCAACTTTCACCGGACTATGCGGCATCGCCAGTAACTGGTGGGAATTGGCGATTTTCCGATTCCTCACCGGCTTGGGCATCGGCGGCGAGTGGGCCGCCGGCGCCGCGCTCATCGCCGAGAGTTTTCCGGAAAAGTCACGCGCCAAAGCCGCCGGCATCATGCAAGCCTCAGGCGGCATCGGATTCTTTCTCGCCACGGCGCTTTATCTAATCATCGGCCCCTACGGTTGGCGCTGGGTATTCGCTCTCGGCGTCCTGCCCGCCATCGTCGCCTTTTATGTGCGTCACTCGCTGGAAGAACCGGCGCGCTGGACCAAAGCCAAACAGACTGGCAATCCCTATACCGCTTTATTCGCTCCCGGGGTGCGTCGCGACTTGCTGGTCGGCACCGGTCTCGCGGTGGTCGCCACCTTCGGCTATCAGGGGGCGGTGCAATGGGTGCCGAGCTGGATCGCCGCCATGCTGCACGCCCAGGGCACCCGCGCAGTGATCCCACAGGTAAGCTTAATCACGACGACGCTCACCACCGGCGGCATCATCGGCTGTCTGTGCATGCCCCACATCGCCGAGCGCTGGGGCAGAAAAGGCGCGCTGTTTATTTACTTCCTCGGCGCCCTGCTCAGCGTGCCGACGACGTTTTTGTTCGCCAAAGAGTTTAACCACGCCGTCTTGGCCTCGCCGGTGATGGGTTTCTTCGCCGCCGGCGTCACCACCGCCTTCGCAATTTACTTCCCGGAACTGTTTCCGACCAAGATCCGCGCCACCGCCCAAGGCTTTTGCTTCAACTTCGCCCGCTTCTTCTCCGCCGCCGGCCCGCTGCTCGCCGGCATACTGACATCAGCCCACGGCTCCTTCGCGCCGGCAATAGCCACCATCGGTTCGGTATATCTCCTCGGCTTGTTTATCTTGTATTTTGCCCGCGAAACCAAGGGCCAAGCTTTGCCGGAATAAATTGATAGGCAGGAAACAACGGGGCTGCCATACGACGGGTGATACGAGAGCAAACTTTGGCGAAGTTTGAGACTGCCAGACTGAACAATTTCGCCTGGAGAAGATTCGCAGGCGGTCATTTCTTTTCCTCGACGACCGGCGGTAGCACGCGCGCGCCTTCATGTTGAAGCGCTTCGCTGCGCTGCCTGCGGCTGAAAATCAACAAAGCAGTCGCAGCGAGCGTGCAAACAACGCCGCAAACCGCGAAGGTCCAGTCAATACCGATGGCCGATGCCGACGTGCCGATAATCAAACCGCCGAGCGACCACAAGCCGCGGTCCATGAAGAACAGGCTCAAGACTCGCCCTAATAACTCCTGCGGCGTTCCGGTTTGAATCACCGTATTGGTCAAAGCGCGCTCGCCGACCTGGCAAAATCCTACCATGGCCAGAAAAATGATTGACAAAATAAACGAATGGGAAAAAGCGAACAGAGTCAAAAACAGCGCGAATCCGAGCACGCAAAAACAGATCGAGCGCGTGCCAACCCGCAGCTTATTCACGGTGGCGAGAGACAAGGATGCCACGGTGGCGCCGATCCCCGGCGCGGACATGAGCATGCCGAATCCCGACGCGCCGACATGTAAGACATTGGTCGCGAACATCGGCACGAATCGGTTATACGGCGCGCCAAACAGGGCCATGATGTAGGAAATTCCGACGATGCCGAGCATGCGGCGGTTGCCGCTAAGATAAACGTAACCTTCCTTGATATCGCCTAACAGTCCATGCTTGTGCTGTCGCGCTTCCCATGGCGGCAGGTCCAACTGATAGAGATTGAAAATCAGGTAGCCAAAACTGAGCGCGTTTACGAGAAAACAGCCGGCGATGCCGACGTAGGCGATGATCAAGCCGCCCACCGACGGTCCCATGATTTTCGAAAAGTTGAACACCGAGGATTGCAGGCCGATGGCGTTGAGCAATTCCTCCTTGGGCACCAGACTATTGACCAGGGATTGGCGTGCCGTCTGATTGATCGTGTTTACGACGCCGAGAAAGAAAGCCAACAGCGCGATATGCCAGAGCTCGATCCCTTCAAATTCAACCAACACCCAGAAAACAAACGCCTGTAACATTGCCAAGCTTTGCGTGATCATCAACACTCGCCGTCGGTCGAACCGGTCGGCGATCGCCCCGCCCAGGGCACCGACCAATAGCCGCGGCACCGTGTCGAATACCGCAATCACGCCAATGGCGACCGGCGATTGCGACAGGTGCCACACCAACCAGCTCTGCGCGATGTTTTGCATGAAATCGCCCGAGCTGGAGACCAGCGCGCCTTCCATCAACAGTCTGAAGTTTCGATGGCGGAGAGAACGGAGAGTTCTCAAAGATGACAGCTTAGACATGACCGTAGACAACTCTCGGAAGCGATAACTCAATTGTTAGTTGAAATGTGCCGACAACGCAAAACATCCCGCGCACCGGTCGCCTATCGGTTGAATCGTCCTGGCATCAATCATAGAATTTGTACCAACGAGGCATCTTTAGTCGATCGCATCGATGCTTCGCGCGCCCGCGCCCATTTCGGGAATTTCGTGCCTATCATGGTTGGCTCTTCCAATCCGAACGTTGAACTATTGAACCTTGAACCTTTGAACCAAGGAGCCACGCCGATGTTCTCCATGCCGATCGTTAATCTCGCCGAAATCTCGCAGCAACTTGCAGAGAGCGGCAAGCGTGTCCGAGTTTTGTGGCAATACAACGACACACTGGCGTTCGTCGCCCGCGGCCGTGAATACCGCAGCGAGTTTCACATCAACCCGAGCGACGAGACCATGTACATGATCAAAGGTGAGATGCGCCTGCACTACCGCACCCCGGAAGGCAAAGAAGAAGTCGCAGTGATCGGCGAGGGCGCGATGATCTACACCCCCGCGGGCACGCCTCACTCACCGCGATTCCCTGCCGATGCCTTCGCGTTGATCTCAGAAAGAAAAAGACGAGACGGAGAGATCGACAGCTTTCATTGGTACTGCCGGAAATGCGATACGCTCCTGCACCAAGAACGGTTTATCGTAAACGACTACGGCGAAGACCCGGTGTCGAAAGCGTACCAGCGATTCTTTGAGAGTCTGGAGTTCAGAACCTGTAAGCAATGCGGCGAAATCATGCCGGCGCCGGATGCGCTCTGACGACAGGATCAGGAGACAAACCTGACACCGACCTGGGTTCCATCACGGATGGCGATCCAGCATTATCTATGGCACTTTTCGTCGAATCTATCTTCGCAGCTTGGACCACAAGGCGCTAAGAAGAAGAAATTACTTTTAGTGCTTGGCGAATTAATTTCGCTCACAAGCCGCCGGGCTTCAGCGTCCGAATGCGACTAAACCAAAATTGCTGCCAGCTGACTCGCATACTGATAACCAGGGAAGAAGTATCACCGTCCCGGTCTGGTGGTATCGAGCACCGAGCGCGGCCAGCCGGTCTTGCCGACGATATAATTGCGTGAGCGCTCGGCAAGTTCGCCGATATGTTTCATGTCGACGCCAACCAATTTGCCGGCGCGCTTCATTACCTTACCCGCGACCAGCACGGTATCGACGTTACTCGTGTCCATATGCGCGACGATGGCGCCGTAGGCGTTATTGAAAGGCAAGACGTTGGGCAAATCTGTGCGCAGCATGACGACATCCGCCTCCTTGCCCGGCGTCAAGGTGCCGACCTTACGGTCGAGGCCGGTGCATTTGGCTCCCTCCACGGTGGCAAAGCCGATTACCTCCCGCGCCGTTAACATGGCCGGCAGATTCTTTTCGCCGGCGATGGCCCGCTCGTTGACGAAGGCCCGTTGTAATGTGAACACCGAGCGCATCTGCGTGAACATATCCGCCGCCATGGTGGTCTCGACATCGCTGCTGAGACTCGGGCGGATGCCATTATCGAGCGCTAGCTGCAGCGGCGGCATGCCATGGCGCATGGTCATCTCGATGGGCGCAGCGATCGACACGCTGCCCCCGCTTTCAGCGGTCTTGCGCATGAATTCCGCGCTGGCGCTGGTGGCATGGATGTAAACGTTGTCCGCGCGCATGAGACCAGCTTGGCCCCACTTTAGGATGGTATCGCAGGCGGCGCGGCCCACCACATGGGTAAAAATTCGCACGCCCGATTTGCGCGCCACCGCCCACTGTTCCTCGGTCAACTGCGTGCCCATCGCCAGAGTCAGCAACTGATCGGCCGTGGGAAAATAGCGCTTCTGCAAACGCTCAATATCCTGCGGATACTGCGCCTTGGGGCCAAAACCACGTGCGTAGGCGAATACCGCGCGTACGCCGCCATCTTGCAAGCCTTTGATACAGGCATCGCTATGCTCCGGCGAGTTCGACACCTGTGAGATATCCATCACGGTCGTGATGCCGGCATCGAGGGCGCGCACGGCACTGATGAGCTCGCCGACATAGGCATCTTCTGGCCGGTAAAAGGGCGTCGCTTCGCCGACGATGTCGCGCGAGTAATCGTCCAGCAAACCGTTGGTCTGAATGTTGCGCAGGGCGCCCTGATAACAATGGTGGTGCGAGTCGATAAAGCCCGGCAAAACGATCATATTCGAAGCGTCGATGATCATCGCCGTCGCGCTGATGTTCGGTTGCACGGCGACGATCTTTTTTCCCTCGATCAAGACATCGGCCTTTTCAAAGTCGCCGCTGGCCGCATCGAAGGTCAGCACCACACCGCCTTTGAGCAGCATGCGTCCGGTCTTGTCCGGAAGCCTTCTCTTAGGCTGCGCCGAGTGAACGGCCTTATCGGCCACGGCGATACTGGCAATCCCACCGGCGGCGGTCCTGACAAACTGGCGCCGGGTCAGTTCGATCGGGCTGTTAAACTTATTGCGAGTTGGCGCCATGTGGACTCCAAAAATGCCTAAAGCGAGATTTTTGAGTATTCCAGCCTATATCTCAACGGCTATCGATGGGGCAAGTTTTTTGCGCGGGTCAAGGGTTTCCCTATTACAGGAATTGTCCTTCCGAGAAGTTGTCATTGCATCTTTAAGTCGGTTTAATTGGTCCCGACAAAGGAGGACTAATTAATATGGCCATCGAACTTTATTGGGGCAGCGGCAGCCCATTTGCGTGGCGCGTCATGCTGACCTTGGAAGTGAAAGGCTTGGCTTACGAGTCGAAGCTTTTGGAGTTTTCCAAGGGCGAGCACAAAGCGCCGGCTTATTTGCAACTCAATCCGCGCGGCAAAGTGCCGACGCTCAAAGACGGCGGCTTCGTGGTTTACGAATCGTTGGCGATGATGAGCTACCTCGATCGCAAGTATCCGACCCCGCCGCTGTTTGGCACTACCGCCGAGGAAACTGGATCAATTTGGCAGGCGATTTCCGAATGTGAGTCCTACCTTACCAGTGCCGGCGACAAAGTCGTCCGGCCGCTATTCTTCGGCAAAGGCTTGGACAAGGTCGAGGAAATCCAGCAAGCCGCCGAAACCATTCGGCACGAGCTTAAGACTCTCGACCAACGGCTGGCAAGCGCCAACTGGTTAGTCGGCAACGCCATCAGCGCCGCCGACATCACGATATTTCCACTGATTCAACTCATCCTGCGGGCGGCAAGCAAAGAGGCTGCGCCGCCTTTCGACCTGCAATTGCTGCCGCTGGCGAGTTATTATCCCAACCTCGCCAAATGGGTCGGACGCATCGAAGCGTTGCCCAACTATCAGCGTACTTACCCACCCCACTGGCGCGCATAAATTTAGCAAACGTTTGCAACACAAAGGGAAGAGAAAACCATGGCGACAAATTTTATCGGTGGATGTCTGTGCGGCGCGGTGCGCTATGAATGCAGCGCGGATGCGATTTTCATGGGCAATTGTCACTGCCGCGACTGTCAAAGAGCCAGCGGCGGCGCTTATGAGGCGGCGATCGGCATCCCGGCGCCAGCGCTCAAGATTACCGGCAACGTCAAATACCATGACAGCAAAGCCGACAGCGGCAACACTCTGAGCCGCGGCTTCTGCCCCGAATGCGGCTCCCGCTTATTCGGTAAAACCACCGGCGCCACTGATCTGGCGATGATCACGGCGGCCAGCCTCGACGATCCGAGCCAATATAGGCCGCAGATGGATATTTACATTTCGAGCGCCCAGCCCTGGGACCATATGAATCCAGCCTTGCCGAAATTTGCCAACATGCCGCTGTAAATCTCGGCATTCTGAGCTATAGGAGAGTTCACCGGGCAGCGGCGAAAGAGCTGCCAGTCCATGAATATTTCCGCGAGGTGATCGATGCCAAGGCGCAAGCTACCGCGAATTGTCATTGCCGGATTTTTTCTCCATGCCGGCATCGTCTACGCCGGCGAACCAAGCGGGCTGCGTAAAATCCGCGCCGCCATCACCAGCATCTCCGGCAGCATGTCGCCGGCGTGGGCGGCTCATGAATCGGGGATATTCGCCAAACATGGCCTGCAAGTCGAAGTCGTCGCCATGCCCAGCGGCTTGCAAGGTATTAATACACTGGCGGCACGCGAAGTCGATTTCGTCCACATCGCCGGCGGCACCACTGCCGGCGCTGCCGTCGGCGGCCTGGATGTAAAAATCATCGCCACTCTGGTCGGTACTCTGGTGCTCAATCTGGTGGTTCGCCCCGAGATCGAAAAGCCGGAGCAGCTGCGCGGCAAGAGCATCGGCATCAGCCGTTACGGTACCTCGCTGCATACCGGCGCGCGCATCGCCCTGCGCCACTTCGGCATGGAAGCCGGCAAAGACGTCGCCATCGCCGAGATTGGCGCGGGCGAATGGATCGTTAGCGCGATTCAGGGCGGCCGCATTCACGGCGGGGTGTTCGGCTATCCGGCGACATCGCGCGCACTTAAACTTGGCAATCGGCTGATGTTGCATCTCCCTACGCTCAATATCGCCTACGCCGCCAACGGCGTTTCGACCCGCGGCGAGATCATCCGCAACGATCCCGATCTGGTCCGCCGCTATCTCGCCGCCGTCGTCGAGGCGAGCGCGCTCATGAAAAAAAACCGCGCCTTTAGCTTCAACGTTTTTCGCAAATATCTGCGCACCGACGATGCCGATCTGTTGACCGAAACCTATGACGTGCAGATTGTGAAATATCTGCTGAAAACCCCGCTGCCGACTGTCGACGCCGTTAGGGCGGTTATCGATGAGCTTGCCGAGCGCAATCCCAAAGCCAAAGACCAGGATCCCGGGCGGTTCTTCGACGACCGATTTGTCCGGCAAATAGAAGCCAACGGATTTATCGAAAGCGTTTACCGCTGAAACCACCAGGAGCGGCAATGTTACAACGATGGAAATTTTTTAAAGCGGCGGGCGCGATGGGAATGGCCATTCTGCTGCTCAGCGCGCCGGCCGAGCCGGCGGAGAAGACCAAACTCACCATCGGTTATTCCAGCACCGGCCCCACCGCTGTCGGTCTGTGGACGGCCAAAGAAATCGGCGCGTTCAGTAAATACGGCGTCGACCCTAATTTTATTTTCATCTCATCGAGCCCGGTGATGGTGCCGGCGTTGATCGGCGGCGATGTCCAGTGCGCCGTCGCCGGCGCCAACGCGGTGATCGCCGCCGCCCTGGGCGGCGCGCCGATTGTCGCCATCGCCAGCCTCGCCAATCGCCCTTACTTGCGGCTGTGGGCGCAGACAGAATATCAGCGCGTCGACGACCTTCGCGGCAAAACCTTTGGCGTGTCGCGCTTCGGCGCCACCACCGACAATCTTACGCGGATCTTGCTCCGCCGCGTCGGCCTGGAGAACTCAGTCACCATTCGCCAGCTGGGCGGCACCCTCGAAGTCGGCCTCGCCTTTCGCCATCGCCAAATTGACGCCGCCGTGCTCGCCACCTTGCGCACCGATGTGCCGCATCGAATTTTGCTCGAGCTCGCCGACACCGGTATTCAGTATTCCATGGGCCAACTGGTGGTGGCGCGGGATTTTCAGCGCCGTTCCCCGGAGACGCTGGAAAGAATCTTGCGGGCCTATATCGAAGGCGTCGCGGCGCTGCGCGATCCCAGCCAAAAAGAGCGGGTGACCAAAACCATCGGCTATTTTAGCCGGCTCAAAGAGCCCAAAGCCATCGAAGAAATTTATGCCGACGCAACCAAATACGTCGACCGCGTCCCGCGCGTGGAACCGGAAGCGGTCGCCGCCAGTCTCGACTTCATGGGCAAGAAAGGCCAGCCCATCGAAACCTTCGCCGATAATTCCATCGTCGACAAATTAGTGCGCGAAGGATTCATCGAGCAAGCCTACAAGAAGCGCTAGTTGTTGCGAGTCGGCGGAGGCACGGTCTAAGAGAAGTTCCGGGGAGGGGGAAGATAACGTTGTTAACTATTTGGACTAGCTCGACGACGGTTCTTCCACATCGTCCTGCTTTCTCGCCCCCTAGAGTGAAAACTGTAAGAATAATAGTCATTACAACTTTGATGTTCATCCTGGGATGTACAAGGGAAGACTCCAGCGGTTGGTATCTGGACTCTTCCTTTTCTGTACAATTAGTGACCTTTAGCGAGGAAATTCCAGTCATTTTGACGCAAGACCCTGCTAAGGCAGTCGAAGTATTGCAAATCTTTAGATCCACGCGCGGTAAAAGTGACCTCGACACTGTAACTGAAATCAGATCTAACGAATTAGTGTACGAAACAAGAAATCAAAGAGATATTCTATCATTATTTCGGGCGACTAGGACGGGCACTAAGGAGAGCTGCGATAGTCCCAAAGGCGATTTTACGTTTTCAATCCTAGCTTTCGATCGCGATCTTATGCGCGTCGGCTACATTCGGTATTTTCCCTGTGAGCGTAACGACCTCGGTTGGATTCAAACGCCAGGATCTAATTCAATTTACTACTCATTGGAAACAGCGAAGATACTAAACAACATTATTCCGCCTAGTATTCTACGAAAGATCTCAAAGTAAACCCGAGATTGGGATCGAACTTTGACAAAAGGAAAAGGATAAGACTCAGTTGTGCGTTATTCCGAACGAGCGGATCAAGGCATTTTATATTTTTGGCAGGCAAGTTTTAGGAGCCGACCGGCTGAAGCAGCACGGTTGACGGCACGACTTCGCTCACTGCTGGCGGCGCAATAAGTTTTTCTCGGCGAGCGACTTTACCACCGCTTCGACGGTGCTTTTGATCGCGGTTCGTCCACCGTCCGTGTCGCTGGTTTTGGTCGTACCGGTCCAGACGACCTCGTTTTTGGCGACATCGTGCAGCGCCGTTTCCGCCGTGTACTCATTGACACGGTAAGCGCTCGGCGCACCGCCGAGGCCGGACCAGGTGGCGCCGACATTGGAACCGAAGACACCGAATGAAATCGGCGGGGCAAAGGAGCCACTGTATTGCGTCATCTCCTCGACCCTGATCAAACGCGTCAATATCAAGGCGTCCACGCCGGCCTTGCGCGCGGCATCCCTGAACCCATTTTCGTCGGCATCGCTGCCTTCGGGGAGGTAGCGGTAGCTCGCCACGCCATCGGCGCCGGCAGCACGCAATTGGACGGTGAATTCATCTTCGAAATTGCGCCGCGTGCTCGCATCTCCACCCAAACCGCCGATCATGATCCTTGAGAAAGAACCCGAAGCATAGGCCGGGTTGCGCCATTCACTAACGACGGTCGGCGTGGTCGTTGAACAGCCGACAAGCAGAAGGCCGATAAGCAAACTCGCGGCGTAATTATTTAGTGACGAGATTTTCATTCCTGGCACCCTCCCTAATCCGACTCGCTGAAATCGAACCGCCTCGCCGGGGAAAACACCGGCGACACGTCATGATACCAGTCCTTAAGAACTTTTCGATAGCGCCGCCGAGTCTTCGACTTGACGCCCTGATCTCAGTCGCCATATAAACAGACTTAGCGATTAAAGAGAAACGAGTAGTTTCCCAGATCGCGATCTAATGTCGCTTGTAAAAGGGAGGATTTATGTCCAATAACTACGTCGATGCCGACGGCCATGTCATGGAGAATGCCGAAGACATCCTGACTTTCGTCAAGGCACCCTACAACAACCGGGGCACGCGAAATTGGATACCGAGCTTGGACAACTTTCATACGCCCGCCGACGGCACGCCGCGCACGCCGGGAACCTTCGATCCCAACACCGGGCCGGAACAATGGCTGCAGTTCCTGGAAAAGACCGGCACGGAATATACCGTGCTCTATCCGACGGCAGGGTTGGCCTACGGCAACGTCGCCTATCCGACTTGGGCGCTGGCTTACGCTCAAGCGTACAACGATTACATCCACACGCGTTATTTGAAGCGCAGTGACAAATTCCAAGCGGTGTCGCTGATCCCCATGCAAAATGTTCCCGATGCGGTCAGCGAGCTGCGCCGCTCGGTCAAAGAGCTCGGCTTCATGGGCGCGATGATTCCGTCCAACGGCCTGACCCGCCATGTCAGCCATCAAGAGTACTGGCCGATTTACGAAGAGGCGGAGAAGCTCAACTGCGTGATGGCGGTGCATGGCGGCAGTTACATCAATCTCGGTTTTAACAGCTACACGGTGTTCCCGGCGACCCGCGCCCTGGGCATGCCCTTTCCGCTCGCCATCGCCATGACCGGTATGATGGTCGACGGTGTGTTCGACCGCTTTCCCAAACTGCGGTTGGGTTTCATGGAAGGGGGCACGGCGTGGATTCCCCTGGTCATTGACCGGCTCGAACGCGAGCTGGAATACGGCGGCTTGAAACTCAAGCGCCATCCCATCGATTATTTCAAAGACGACCGCATCTTCGTCGGCTGCGAAGGCAACGAGAAAGCGCTCGCCTATGCCATCGACCGCGTGGGTCCGAAACCGTTCATGTTCGCGTCGGACTTTCCCCATGAGATCTCCATGAGCAACTGCATGGAAGAAATTGACGAAGTGTTGGAACGTGACGATCTCAAGAAAGAACACAAGACGGCGATCCTCGGCGACAACGCCCGGCGCTTTTACGGCCGGTAAGAAAACGGAGTCCACTATGTTTGCACAGATTAAACACGCCGCTATTTACACCCACAATCCCCAGAGCGCGATTGCGTTTTACGAGAAAATCCTCGGCATGAGACGGATCACTAGCGCGGTGACGGAAAACAATCGCGGTCACATCAGCGACGGTTTGATCGGTCTCGCCGTATTAGCCCGGCGGCCCGGTATTCCCGCGGGGTTGGATCATTTCGGCTTCGAAGTCGACGATGTCGACAGCGCCCGGCAGCGCATAAAGAAGCATTACCCCCAAGCGATCATTACCAAGGGGCTGGAAAAAGTTCCCTTCGCCCTGTTTCGCAGCCATGATCCGGCCGGCGCCCAGTTCGACATCTCCGAGCGCACCGACCCCAAAGTTAGGGAAGGCTACAAAGAATCCGGCTGGGATCAAGCACGGCAGTTCAACCATGTCGTCATCCGCGCCCACGAGCCGGCGGCGGTGGCCGATTTTTACCAAGAAGTCTTCGAACTCTTCGAGGTCAGAGAACCACCCTTGGGACCATCGGTTTGTCTGAGCGACGGCAAGGTGCGTCTGTTGATACAGCCGACCAATGACAACTCTTACATGAGCATGCGCCAAGGGCTCGATCACATCGGTTACCAGGTCGAGAGCATGGAACAGACGAAAAAGGATCTCGCAGCGCTGGCGCTTTCAGCGCCGGCGTCAGCGCCAAGGGACATCGCCGGCGGCATCTTCGGCCACCTCACCAAGCGCGATATGGACGGTTGCAAGATCGGCCAGTATGCGACCTCGGACCCCGACGGGGTCGTGCTGGACTTTTCCGAGGCTTGATCACCGTCGATGCGGACGATGGTTCAAGATTGCGAAGAACAACGATCACGGTCGTCTCCGAGCACCTTTCTTTGTAAAGGGAGGTGAGAGGAATTTCCAACAGAGAGTTTTGCAACCGCCGGGTTTTGCGCAGCGGTTGCACAATGGGATTGCGACAGCGGGATTTATCATAGAGAGGCAATTTGCAACTTAAGCTAACCTGTAGACGCCAAATACTTACCGCACTGATTCTCATCACCGGGTTGATTCACGCGGTGCCGGCGACGGCGCAAAAGTTGACGCAGATTCACATCGGCGTGCCGACCAACACCGTCACCTGGTTTCCGCTCTACGTCGCTTGGAAAAAAGGCATCTTTCAGGATCAGGGCATCGAGCTGTTGCCCGTGACCATGTCGGTGCGCGCCTCACTCGGCGCGCTGGCGTCGCGCCATCTCTCCTACATCACGCCGCTCGGCTCGTCGATGACGGCGATCGCCAAGGGTCTGCCAGCCAAAGTGATCATGATCTTCGCGGTGCGCTCGCATCATGTGTTGGTTGCCAAGCGCGAGATCGCTGCGCCCGGCGCGCTGCGCGGCCGCGGCGTCGCCATCAGCCAGCCGGGCGGCACCGTACACCGGCAGTTTCTCAAAATTCTCGAGCACTACAGAATTGACGCCAAAAGCGTCAATATGATCAACCTGGGAGAAATGCCGGCCCGTGCTCTCGCGCTCAAAGCCGGTACCATCGACGCGGCGATGTTGAGCGTGCCCTACGATTTATTCATGGAAAAAGACGGCTTTCGCCCGATCGCTTACATGAAAGACGTAGCCGAGTTTCCCCTGCTCGGCCTGATCGCCCATGACGAACGCTTGCGCGAACGACCCGACGAAGTTAAAAAAGTCCTGACGGCTGCGCTCAAAGGCATCGCTTATACCAAGAGCCATCGTGAGGAGGTCCTACCCCTGCTCAAACAGTTCGTCGGCCTGCCGGACATGGAGATGACCGGAAAAACCTTTGACGTGATCAAAGATCTTTGGCCGGATACCGGCATTCCTTCGGACAAGGGGCTGGCCACGGCTCTGACGATGGCCGACGTTGAGGCGGATGTTCCAACCGCGAGGATCGTCGATTGGTCCTTTGTCAGCGCAGCCGCGCTCTCCTTGAAAAATCGTTAGAATGAAATATCTATGGCTAGCGCTATCGAGGAAAAGCCTAATCCAGAGGAAAAACCCATGTCGCAAACAATCTTAGATGCCGACTCCCATGTCAGCGAACCGTTGAACCTGTGGCAAGAGCGCTTGCCGGAAAAATACCGCGCCATCGCACCGCATATGGAGACCCAATATCAGGGCCAGCCTGGAGCATGGTGGCATATCGAACCGGACCGCCAACCGCACAATGTAATCTTGGGTTTCGGCGCTAACAAATCGATGGAAGAACTGCAGAAGCTACTAGAAAGCTTCTCCTACGCCGGCGCCCATCGCGGCGGCTGGGACCCGGCGCAGCGACTGCAGGACATGGACCAGGACGGCATCGCCGGCGACGTACTCTACACAACTCTGGGTTTTCGCATGTTCTGGATCAAAAACGCGGGTTTTCAACGCGCTTGTTTTCAAGTCTACAATGACTGGTTGGCCGAGTTCTGCGCCTACTCACCGAAGCGCTTGAAAGGGTTGGCATTGATATCACTATACGATCCGCAGCAAGCCGCGAAGGACTTGGCCGATTGTGCCAAGAAAGGGCTCGCCGGCGCAATCATCTGGGCCTCACCGCCGGAGAGCCTGCCGTTTCACTCGGAAAACTACGATCCGTTTTGGGCCGCCGCGCAGGAACTCAGGATGCCGCTAAGCCTGCATGAGTTCGCCGGCTTCCAGTGGGTCGACTGGGACTCCAACTCAAAGAAGCGCACCATTGCGCAAGCGATCAATTCTCATGAAGTCGAGCAAACCTTTTCGACATTGATTATATCCGGCGTCCTCGAGCGCTTTCCCGCGCTCAAAGTGGTCTCGGCGGAGCTCAACTGCGGCTGGCTGCCGTTTTTCCTCCATCGCATCGACGAGCGCTTCGATCACCGCGGCATCCGTTTCCGCGGCACGCCCTTTGCCACCAAGCTAACGATTAAACCGAGCGATTATTTCCGCCGCCAGCTCTACGCGACATTCATCGATGACACCTTCGGCATCGCGCTGCGGGAAAAAATCGGCGTGGACAACATTCTCTGGTCCTCCGACTTTCCCCATAGCGCGACCTTCTGGCCCAAATCGCAGGAAAAAATCGCCGCCGATTTTCACGCTGTCAGCGCGGCAGACCAGGAAAAAATTCTCTGTCAAAACACGGCGCGGCTGTACGGCTTCGAGGTAAGTGCATAATTGAATCGTTAAAGCCGTTAATCCAACAGAGTTAGCGCGCTGCCCACCGTCGCTATGTGCACATCCGCTGTTCGACCTGCTTCAACTTCTTATCGTCGGAGTTAACCGGCGGGCCGTAACGATCCACCAGTACCGCGCCTTTCTTCGGTTTTAAGACTGCCGATGGATCCCTTAGGCAGAGCCGAGGGAGATCGATGTTTTCGATCGACTCGGGCCCGGTTCGGTTCTGCGCGGACGCATTTGGTGTTAACAATGAAATCGCCTCATCTAACGCGCACAACGCAGAGTCCCAATGCTCCGCGCCATCAGCTCGGGCACAGCTTGACACGGACCAACCTTGGCGTAAGAATCAGCGAGTTCAAAAAAAGACCGAACCCGCCAACATCAAGAGGAGAGTAATATGACTTACATGATGATTTCCGCCGACGATCATATCGATCTAGGATACTTACCACGCGATTTATGGACCGAACGCTTGCCCGCCGCATTGCGCGAGCGCGCCCCCCATGTCGAAGACCGCGGCGAAAAAGGCGAGTACTGGGTGTGCGACGGTGAAACCTGGGCCGATTACCGCGGCGAACGCTGGTTTGCCAGAGAAAATCGCACCAGACTCGCCCTTGACCGCGGCGGCGTCGGCGAAGCGCATCGTCCGACCACCACCGTCAAGCGGCTCACCGACATGGACCGCGACGGCGTCGAGGCCTCGCTGATGTTCCCACCGATCATCGCCATGCAAGTCGGCGCTCCGGAGCTGCGTAACGCCTGCGTGGGCGCCTACAACGACTGGGCACACGACTTCGGCAAGACCGCGCCGAAGCGGTTTTTTCCCGTCGCCATGCTTTCCAGCTGCGACGCCGAGGCGGCACGCGACGAGGTGATCCGCGTCGCCAAGTTGGGTTTTAAAGAAGCCAATTTTCTCGTCAACGACGTCACGCTGGAAATGAATTTGAAACCCTGGGATATCTTTTGGGCCGCTGCCGAGGACGCCGGTATCGTCGTCTCCTATCATGTCGGCGGTAGTACCCAGTCCGGCACGGTGCGCGCGACCATCGACTCGATCAAGCCCGGCGAGCGCCAGGGAGTCTTTGATATGGGACTGAGCAACGGCGCGACCTCATTTTTCAATCCCTTCGTCAACATGTTCAACTTCGGCACTCTGGAACGCCATCCTAAATTGAAATTTTGTCTCGCTGAATCGGCCATCGGCTGGATTCCCTTCGTCGTCCAGGAAATGGACTACCGCTATAAACGCCAGTTCGAGCGCCGCAAAGCCGCCGAGATCCCGCTCAAGAATATGCCGAGCGAAATCTTCAAGCGCCAAGTCTGGGCGACCTATCAGACCGATTTGGTCGGGCTCCACCTGGTCGATTTCTTCGGCGATGGCCACATCATGTGGGGTTCGGACTATCCGCATCCGGACAGCACCTGGCCGTTCTCCAAGGATGTCATCGAGAAGGATTCGGCGCATCTGCCGGCTGAGGTAAAACAGAAAGTGCTGCGCGACAACGCCGCGGCACTGTACGGGCTTTAACAGACTGCCAGAGCGTCGGTGCTGGTAGTGCATCGATACCCGAATCGACGTTCCGTGTCATCGAATCCGAGACTGAGACATGGCGAACGTCGAGCTTGCTGATCCAGCCAATGCGCCCGGCGACTTCTTCGTCGATCGCAATTGCATTAACTGCCCGACCTGCCGGCAGGTAGCGCCGACCGTCTTTGGCGACGGCCCCAGCCAACCCGTTGTGATCCGGCAGCCTCGGTCAGGGGATGAAGATCTTCAAGCTTTGATCGCATTGGTCTCCTGTCCGGCGGGCTCCATCGGGACGCGCTCCCATCGAGATTTAGCTGCCGCTATCGAAGCGTTACCGCAGCGCCTCGACGATGATGTCTACTACTGTGGCTTCGCTTCGCCCGACAGTTTCGGTGCGCATAGTTATTTCGTCCGGCGCGAGGCGGGAAATATTCTGATCGACTCGCCGCGCTTTACCACGCCTTTGGTGCGCAGGCTCGAACAACTGGGCGGCGTACGTTTCATGTTTCTCACGCACGTTGACGATGTTGCGGATCATCAGCGGTTTCGCGACCACTTCGGCTGCCAACGCATCGTCCATGAAGCCGACGCGTACGGGGCGTTGAAATCGACCGAGCAAAAACTATCGGGAGACGGACCGTGGCCGCTGGCGCCGGACGTCAAGATCGTCGCCACGCCGGGCCACACCCGCGGTTCCACCGCGCTGCTCTATCGCGACACCTTTCTTTTTACCGGCGATCACCTGTCCTGGCGTCTCGACAGTGACGGCCTGTTCACGTCGCGCCAGTATTGCCAATATTCCTGGAACATCCAGAGAGCATCGGTTGAGAAGCTTCTGCACGAGAACTTCACTTGGATTTTGCCCGGCCATGGTTATCGATTTCACGCCGCGCGCAACGTCATGGAACGAGAAATACGCAAAGCCGTCGAACGCATGGGAAAGTAAACGGTTAGCCTGCTAAGGAGACTTTGCGGTTAAATCGACTCAAGTACAGCCACGTCGAAGGACCGGGTTACATCCACTTCTAGCCCGCTGCAAAAGCCGTTGAAGACTCCCTGGCCGGCAAACCGCCAGCTCAATAAATAGCTCATCAAGTCTGCCGACAAACACTTGGAAGCCGGCATTGTCTGAAATGCTATTAGGGCGGCGAGTGTAGAATTGACACTAGAGCGTCCGTTAGATACAGCTCAAGCAAGTGAGGTAATTTATGGCAAAGAACGGATTTAAGGTGATCGACAGCGACATGCATGTCATGGAGCCGCCGGAGCTGTGGGAAAAGTATATCGACAAAAAATTTCGCGACCGGGCGCCGCGCGGTATGACCAGCCACAACGTGCGGGATTTACGGCTAGTGCATCCCGACGGCAAGGAATGGTCGCGCGCCACTACGCCGGCCAACGACCCGGCCAAGGGTAAGAACTTTGAAGAAAAGCAGAATATCCTCGGTAACGATGCCGCCCGCGGCTGGACCTCCGAAGTCCAACTCGAAGCGATGGATATCGAAGGCATCGACATCGCCGTGCTCTATCCGACGCGCGGCCTGCGCGCTCTGGTCGATAGCCGCATGGACGCCGAGTTCGCCGCCGCTATGGCGCGCGCCTACAACGATTGGATGTATGACTTCTGCCAGCGCGACCCTAAACGCTTGATCGGCGCCGGCATGATCTCGCCGTTCAACATGGACGATGCCGTCAGCGAGGCGCGCCGCTGCGCCGAACAGCTGGGCTTTCGCGCGGCCTTCTTGCGCGCCAACCCGCTCGTCGATCACCAGTGGCAAAGCGCCTACTTCGATCCGCTGTGGAGCGCACTGGAAGATTTGAACATGTCCCTGGGATTTCACGAGTCCACCGGCACCGGGAGAAATCAGGTGGGGGAGCGCTTGGAGCCCAACTTCATGCTGCGCCGGGTGTTCGCTCAACCGATCGAGCAGATGCTCGCGCTGGGCTGCTTCTGCGGCGGCGGTGTATTCGCGCGCCATCCGAAACTGCGCGTGGCGTTTCTCGAGGCCAATTGCAGTTGGCTGCCCTGGCTTCTATGGCGCCTGGACGAAGCCTGGGAACTCGACGGCGACGTCTGGGCACCCGATGTAAAGGAGAAGCCCAGCGCCTATTTCAAGCGTCACTGCGTCGTCTCCATCGAACCCGACGAAGTGATCGCCAACAACGTCCTGCAACAAGTCGGCAACGGCAACTTGGTGTTCTCCACCGACTATCCCCATGTCGACTCGCGCTATCCCGAGGCGATCAATCATTTTCTGCGCCTGCCGTTTTCCGACGACGACAAACGGAAAATTCTCTGGGACAACTGCGCGCGCTACTATGCCATGTAACCCAATGACGACTGATCACCCAGGACGCGAAGGTCGCAACAATTATTTCAACCCTTAGCGGTGAACCGGTCTATCCGCTCAGCGCACCATGTCCAGCGACAGTCTAACCGCCGCGTCTAACTTTCGGCTTGGTCTGGTCGCGCAGCGTTTAGCGCTGGTTGTCGTCATCCTCGGGCTTTGGTGGTTTGCCGCGCTTTCTGTGCCGCATTACATACTACCCGGACCGACACGGGTCTGGGACGCCTTCAGCCGTATCGCCGGCAACGGCGATCTGTGGAACAACGTCGCGATCACGTTCTGGCGTGTCACCGTCGGTTTTCTCGTCGCGGCGGTCATCGGCTTGCCCTTCGGCATCTTGCTCGGCGCCAATCATAGAGTAGGCGATTTTTTTGAACCGGTGATTCCGGTGTTGAATACGGTCTCCTCCGCGATCTGGGCGATTTTCGCGATCATCTGGTTCGGCATCTCCAACGCGACGACGATCTTTGTGGTTTTCATGACGGCGATGCCGTTGATCGTCACCAATGTCTGGCAAGGTACGCGCACGGTCAATGCCGATTTCATCGAGCTCGCCAGGGTATTGCGCATGCCTGACTGGAAGGTAATGACCAAGATTTATCTGCCGACTATCCTACCCTATTTTTTCTCCGGCGCCCGGTTGGCCTTTGGCTTTGGCTGGCGCGTCTCACTGGTCGCCGAGACCATCGGTTCGTCGAGCGGCGTCGGCTACCGGCTGCGCCAGGCCGCCGATCTGATTCAGACCGATCAAGTATTCGCCTGGACATTGACCCTGGTCGTGCTTATGGCAACCCTGGAAATGGGCCTTCTTAAGCCGCTGGAAAATTATCTCTTCCGCTGGCAAAAAGAAGCGCCGCTGCCATGACGCCAACGGGGACTGCGACCGTAAAAGTATAGAAATGGCTGAAGCGGAAAATATTAACAGCGCCTGTGACGATGGAACCGGGTCACCGCCAGCGATTCGTCTCACCGCCGTTTACAAGGGTTTCCCCACCGCTGGGGAGCCGCTCGCCGTCCTCGACAACATCAACCTCACCGTCAAGGCAGGCACCATCGTCGCTTTGCTCGGTGCCTCGGGCTCGGGCAAGAGTACACTGCTCAACATCATCTCCGGCCTCATTAAGCCGGACCGCGGTCAGGTTTGTCTTCAGGGTGCGCCCAGCAGTGATTTTAACGACTGGCAGCGCGTCAGTTACATGTTTCAAGAAGATCGGCTTTTGCCCTGGCGCAGTACCCTGAGCAACATCGAATTTGCCTTGGAAGCCGGCGCGATGGCTAAACCGGAGCGCCGGCAGCGGGCCCGCGATGTTTTGCAACTGGTCAATCTCGGCGATTTCGCGAATGCGTTTCCTTACCAACTTTCCGGCGGCATGCGCAGCCGCGTTGCGCTGGCGCGCAGCTTGGTCACAACCCCCGCGATCCTGCTGATGGACGAACCGTTTTCCCGTCTCGATGCGCAAACTCGCGCGCAGATGCACGCCGAGCTCCTGCGCATTCACCACTTCAAGCCGATGACCATCATATTTGTCACCCATGACGTCGAAGAAGCGATCGTGCTCGCGGATCGGGTCGCCGTGGTGTCGCCGCGCCCGGCGACAATCCGCAAGATTATCGACATCGAACTGCCCCGGCCGCGCGATCCGACTCAAGCAGAAGTAACGCGCTACATTCAACAGCTGCGCGAGTTGATCTGATCGTCGCAGATTGAGATTGCGCTCACCACGCGCTTTGATACGATGCACCAAAAGAACCGCCGGAGGCCACTGTGAACACCAGAAAAATAACGCTACACGCCCTCGCCGCATTGGCTCTGTTATTTTTCAGTGCGCTACCGGCAACGTTACACGCGCAAAAAATCAAGGTCGGTTACTGGACGAGTGGTTTCAGTCTGGGCTTTGGCGCAGTGATGGAGCAGCTGAAATTCGCCGAGAAAGAAGGACTCGACGTAGAGTGGGTCAAGTTCGCCGAAGTCAACGGCCCGACCCGCGCCATCGTTTCGAACTCCATCGACTTGGCCTTTGCCGCGCCGTCGACCAATTCCATGGCCATCGCCGCTGACGGCGTGCCGGTAAAAATCGTTCTGGCGACACAGATCGCCGAAGCGCAGATCACCGTCCTGGACAGCTCACCGATCAAAAGCGTCGCCGAGTTGAAAGGCAAAAAGATCGGCATGTCGCCCGCGGGCAGCGCGACCCATGCCCTCGCCACGGCGGTTTTCGATCAAAACTTCCACATCAAAGCCAACGAGTTTACCGTCGCCCCTGGCAATGAGGCGCGGCTGGCACAGTTCCTCACCCAGGGAGAAATTGACGCGGCGGTGATCCGCTCGGTGACCATCGCGCAAATGGAGGATGCCAAACTGCGCCGCTTAGCCGCCATCGTCGACGAATGGAAAAAACTCACCAAGAGCAAGGCCGCGCCGATTCTGGCGGTAACCATCGTCTACAGCGACTATCTCGCGAAAAACCCTCAAGCCGTGGCAAAATTCATCGCGGCGACACGCAAGGCCGTTGACTATGGGTCAAAGAATAAACCACGGGTCGCCGACCTCTTGCAAAAAGCCGCCAACATGAACAACACCGACGCGCGCGCTTACGCCGACCAGTGGGACGGCGCCTATATGGCGACTTTCGAGCCCCAAGACATCACATCGCTCAAGCGCATGCATGAGATCGTCAAAGCCGAGGGCGGCGTAAAAAAAGACCCGCCGGAAAGCGTCTTCGATGCCGGCGCGTATCAACTGTCCAAAAAAATCAAGTGATCGAAAGTTATTCTTGACAGATCACAATTGGCGGCACTGAGAAAGCGGGACTTCCATGAATAATAATGAAAATGCAGTTGCCCATCGCTTAGCTCTCCTAGGAGGCGTTAACTTTTCCCCGGCCGATCTCGAAGCCATAGCCAAAGAGATCGAGGACAATCAGAGAGTCGTTGCCGAGTTGGAAGAATTTGCCGACGACACGGCGTGGATTTCACACCAGGCCCAACCTATGGGCAGGAAAGCTTGATCATGGACGATGCTGAGTTACTAGACCTGAGTTTGACCGATCTCTCGTGGCTCATCGCCGCACGCAAGGTTTCGGCGGTGGAAGCGCTACAGGGGACGGTCACGCGACTCAAAGCTCTCGACGACAAACTCAACGCCTTTATCACCGTCTGCGCCGAGCAAGCACTCGCCGACGCCAAGAAAGCCGACCAAGAGATTGCCGCCGGTAATTACCGCGGTCCGCTCCATGGCATACCGGTAAGTATCAAAGATATGTTCGAGATGAATGGCGTGCTCACCACCGGCGGCTCGAAAATCTTGCAAGCCTGGGTGCCCGACCGCGACTCGACGCTGGTAGAAAAGTTGCGCGCCGCCGGCGCGGTGATCTTCGGCAAGACCAATCTCGACGAGTTCGGCCATGGCGGCACCTCGACACTCTCCCACTTCGGCCCGGTGCATAATCCGTGGAAACTGGACCGCATCGCCGGCGGCTCGAGCGGCGGTTCGGCCGCCGCCGTCGCTGCGCGTATCGGCCCGCTTTCGTATGGCACCGAAACCGGTTCTTCCGTGCGCCGTCCGGCATCCTACTGCGGGATCGTCGGATTCAAACCGACTTTTGGTATCATCAGCCGCCACGGCTCCTTCCGCGGCGCCTGGAGCCAAGATCACGTCGGCCTGTTCGCCCGCACCGTGAAAGACATCGCCTTGGCGCTCGACCCGGTCGCCGGCTACGACGCTCGCGACCCGGCCAGCGTCCACCAAGGCCCGCAGGCCTACGCCGAGCACTTGAATGAAAACGTCAATGGAATGCGCGTCGGCGTGCTGCGTAAATTTCTCGACGGCGTCGATGGCTCGGTACATGACGCGTTTACTGCTTCAATCAAAATCTTTGCCGATGCCGGCTGTGAAATAGTCGAACTCGATGTTCCGGAAATTAGCTATGCGGCGATGACTTCCATGCTCACCAGCTCGGCCGAGAGCGCCGGCATCAATCGCCGCTGGTTTCGCGAACGCGCCGAGGATTATGTCCCGCATGTCGCGCGCGGCATCGCCGTTGGCATGGCGATCACGGCATCCGAATACTTGACCGCGCAGCGCGCCCGCCACCGCATCCGTGCAGCGGTCGGCGCTGCCTACGACAAGGTCGACATCATCGCGGCGCCGACTACGGCGCGAGTCGCGCCGCCGCTTGCGCTCGGCGTCCAGGGCAATGGCGACGACTCGCGCCACGCGAGCTACAATCAGTCCAATCTCCTGCGCTTTCCGAGCATGTTGGGTCTGCCCGGCTGCTCGGTTCCCTGCGGCGTCGATACCGACGGTTTGCCGATCGGCATGCAACTGATCGGCGCATCGTTCGCCGATCAAACCGTCTTAAACGCCGCCGCCGCCTACCAAAGCGCGACGGATTGGCACAACCGCAAGCCGGCATTGGTCGATTGAAATAAGATCGGATTCACCACCACGACATGGAAAGACCGGCGTACGGAATAATAACTTCCCCGAACCTTCGTGCCCTTCTCGTGACAAATTCTTTTCGTAATACTCCGTCGGAGGGACTATGGTTAAAAAGTCAGCGCAATTTAAGCCGCAGAGATTTTCTCAAACACACCACCGCGCTCGGCGTCGGTGCCCTGGTTATTCCACAACTCTCACGGGACGCGAGCGCCGCGTCGCGCGAGCGCGTGACCGTTTATCACAACACCGTCGCCGACTCGATTCACCTCTACAAACAAAGCTCGGGTTCGATCTACGGCAACTGGCAGCATGTCTTCGAGCCGCTGGTGGAACTCGACTACAAGAAAAAAGATTGGGTCGGGGTGCTCGCCGAGTCTTGGCAATTCCAGGGGACGCGCTGGGTTTTCAAACTTAAAAAAGGCGTGAGATTCCACAACGGCGCGCCGCTGACTTCGAGGGACGTGGCCTATTCAGTCGAAAAAATGCGCGACGAACGGGGCGGCAGCCTGCAAGGCTCGAACTTCAAAGATGTAACCGAGATCCAGACCCCCGACGCTCAGACGGTCATCTTTGTCACCAAGCAGCCGCTGGCGATCTTTTTGGACCGATTGCGCAACCGCTTCATCGTCAGCAAGATTGCCGGCGACAAGTTCGGCGACCAATGGTTCGAGAATCCCATCGGCACCGGCCCGTATAAATTCGTCAGCTTCCAGCGCGGCGGCAATTTGGTCTTTACTCGCAACGACGATTATTGGGGCGGCAAGGCACAGATCAAAGACATTGTCTTCCGCAAAGTTACTGAAGACGGCGCGCGCGTGGCGGCATTGGAATCGGGTCAAGCGGACTTTATCAATGACGTGCCGGTGCACGAAGTATCGCGTTTGGAGCGCCACCCGCGGGTCCGCGTCGACCGCATCGAAGGCTTGGAGATGTATTTCTTGATGATGAACGTCGCCTATAAGCCTTTCGACAACAAACTGGTGCGCCAAGCGGTGAACTATAGTATAGACGCCGCGGCCATCGTCAAAAATATTTTTGACGGCCTAGGTTACCCGACGCCGGGTCCCATAGGCGCCAATGTCGTCGGCGCCGATACGAAGCTGAAACGTTATCCTTACGATCCGCAGAAAGCCAAAGAGCTCCTGGCGCAGGCGGGTTATGCCAACGGCTGCGACGTCCAACTTTATTACTCCGCCGGCCGTTATCCCAAAGACAGAGAAGTCTGCCAGGTGGCCGCGGCGCAAATGGTCAAAGGCGGCTTCCGCGTCGAGCTGATCTCGCAAGAGTGGGCGTTGTTCTGGGGACCGGACGGCGTCAACGGCGGCAAGCTACCCTTTTATTACAACAACCGCGGCTCGCTCACCGACGCCGATACTTTCTACGATCAATATTTCCGCACCGGCACGACCAAGCGTTGCAACTACAGCAACCCGGCTTTCGATAAGCTCATCGACGAAGAGCAGCAAACTGCCGACAACAAAAAGCGCATCACGCTACTCCAGCAAGCCGGCAAGATTCTCATGAACGACGCACCCTACGTGCCGCTGTACAACCTCGCAACCATCTACGGCGCGGCGAAAAACTTGCAATGGAAAATGCGTCCGGACGAAAAAGTCATGGGTTGGGACATGAAGATCGTCTGATTCGGGTCCAAGCTCAATCGAGTTGAAAGGTTCGAAATTACCCCGGCAAGGAAATCCCATTGTCTGGCAATCGAACGAAGAACGCTTGAAACTTTGAACCAAGACCTTACTGTCGTAGACTTTACTTGACACCCTGCTAACTGTCTGTTACCTCAAGCACAATCTAACCTCATCACTTTCCCTACTGGAGGACTTTCCATGGCTAATCTCGAACCCAAGGGCGCCGTTCACTGGATCGATCATTATGTCGTCGGCACTAACGATTTACCGGGCTGGAGTTACTGGGCGCTCAACGCTACCGGCTTGCCGATTCGGCCGATCAATGGACTCACCACCAACATGCGCAAGAAAAACACGCCGATCTTTTGCTTCATGTGGTGGGACGACGAGTCCTGCCGTATCGGCGCTTTCTTGCAGCCGGAAAATTACCCCAAGGCGAAGGAGCTCGGCAAAGATATGCCGCGCTGTGGCTTTTACGTTCGGCCCGAAGACATCGACTCGCATCTGCGCCGGCTCGATAGACATAAGATTGCCCACACCGATCCAGTCAGGAACGCCGACAACGGCGACGAAGGCACAACGATCTGCTTCGCCGATCCCGACGGCAATCAATACGAATTTTGGGCGCCGGTCAGCATGCCCCAGGGCGCCATGGAAGTGCGCACCACGGAAAACGTCGGCCGTATCAGCCACTGCGTCTACGGTTCCCGCGACCTGGCGCGCACCGCGGCGTTCTTCGAAAAATATTGCGGCATGGAATCGGAGCGCAGCGCCAAGACCGCGGAGGGCACGTTGGTCCTGCGCATGCGCGGCGGCGCCCGGCTGGTTTACAAACTCGTCGATCAGCTCGATGAGCGCATCGCCGGCCACAGCCCTTGGTGGGACATGCACACCGCATTCACCGTGCGCGACGAAGAGTTTTTGCCCAACTACCGGCGCATGTGGGAGACCCTGCCCGAAGAAGCCGGCGCCAAGGAACACTTGAACGACTCCCGCGACAAAGAGGATAATTTCCCCGCTCGCACCGGGCTGCACCGAAGCCCGGTGGGCTATAAATGGAAGGAAATCTATCAGCGCGGCGACGAGTTCTACGACTGGGACGGCCACGCCTTTCACTTCATCGGCGGCATCCCGAAGCACGCCGACGGCTCATTGGCCATGTACACGCCGAAGGAACAGGATGAATATCTGCGCGAGCTGGCCGAGTCGTTGAAAAAAGGCGTACAGCCGTAATCCAGCAAACGGCTCCGCCGGCGACTCGCAAGCAACACTCTGGCGGAGCTAGATCGACGTACGCGAACGGTTGCATCGATAGCATAAATGCATTTTCACGCTTAGCACTTCGCCAGATAAATAACGGCTATGCCGGCTCGTGATGATCGTTGAGCGGCGGCGCAACGTCGCGCTCCGAGCTCATACGGTGCAGCCTGCAGCTATGCTGCGATCCTGCTCGGCGGCAGATAGCACAAAATCGCCGCCGGCTACCGGTCAGGCATGGAAGCTCTTACTTCCCCAAAGGAACAATTCCCATGGCAAAAGTCTTTTCCGTTGCGTCGTGGAATGTCGAGCATTTCAAGAACGATTTGACTCGCGTTGGCAAAGTCATCGATCTCGTTAACGCGCAGCATCCGGAGGTCTTCGGTTTGTATGAGGTCGAGGGCGCGAAGGTGTTCAACGCGCTGGTGGACAAGATGCCGGACTACACGTTCCAGATAACCGAAGGAGTGCAAACCCAGGAGATTCTTGTTGGGGTCAGTAAGCAGCTGACGGCCTTTATCACCCAGAAGACCGAATTTCGCTCGGGTACCACTCACATGCGCCCGGGCCAGCTCGTCACCATCGTGACCAATGGAAAAAACTACGCGCTGCTTTTCCTGCACCTGTCGAGCGGCACCGACCCACGCGGCATGGGGTTGCGTGACGACATGCTCGAGCGGGCCTTCGAATTTCGCAAAATCCTCGACAGCGCCGAAGGCGGCCCCGGTAATGCGCGTTATCTATTCCTCGGCGACTTCAACACGATGGGGATGAAATACCCGTTCGACCGGTCGATTCTGGCGGAGGTCGAATTGAAGAAATGGGACAGCTACGCCGCCCGACCGACGATCGCGATGCGACGGTTGAAGAAGTCGCATGATGCGACATTTTTCAACGGCAGCACATCGTCCTTCCCGCCATCCAATCTCGACAATGTCTATGCGTCAAAAAATCTCCGCTTCAAAACCTTTTCCCAGGCCACCAACGGTACGCCAGTCGAGGTCGATGTTCGCGGCTGGGTCAACGAGCCGACCGACGCGAAAAAAGACGAATGGATCGGCATGTTCTCGGATCACTCGCTCCTGTATTTCGAAATTCATGACTGAAGGCGGCATGGATTCTATCACTGCGATGACCGGCCGCGCACACAGCCATTGGCCGTGCGCGTCGCTTTCGACGCATAGGCGTTGACCTCACGGGTTGCCGCGCTAGGAGACGGGTCCCGGCTCCGCGGCGGGAAACCAACCTTTGAATTTCACCAGCCCGCGCAGATATTCGATCTGGCCGGCGTGGCGGGTGTTGCAGTTGATCACGCTGGCGAGCCGGATACTGAGCGTCGGCAGCGGCGAGTATTGTGGTTCATCGAGGACCCGGTTCAAATCGGCATTGGTCACCTTCGACAGATAATCTTTTGTCTGCGCGAACACGGCGTCGTGGTAAGCGAGCAACAACTCCTTGTCGGTGACGATGAAGGCATCCACCTGTTCGCGGGTTTGGCGATGACCTGAGCCGTAGTCTCTTGGATTGGGCGGCATATTGAAGCGACGGTGCCAGCCGTCAGCGATCCAGAGCTGCGGCCGGTCGAGTAGGCCGGCAAAGTTCGCGTCCTGCACCCGCGCGATATGCCAGGCCAGCCAGGCAATGTGCGGCTTGGGCGGTGACAATAACTCTTCCGGCGTGAGATCTTGCAGCGCCCCGCGCACCATTGCGCGCACGCGCCCTAAAGCATCCAATACCAGTCCGGCGGCTTCCATAAATCCTCCTCGACATTACTTTGGTAGTCGCGGGCGACTTTAGTGCCGCGTGATTGTCGACACAAGACTCAATCGCGTAAACTTTAATCGAACCCTCATCCTTCAGCGTTGTGCCACCGCATCCAGAGTTTCCGCCATGCGCACCAGTCGGACGAACTCGGCGCGGTAGCCTTCCGAATCAGCGCCGCGAGCGCCGTTAGCCAGCTCCGCGATTTTCCCGTAACTAAAGCTGTCCACCGCATTCTCACCGCGCAGTCGTTGACCGAAGGCGGCAACCGCGACGGCAAAGCGCTGCTCCGCCGACGCGTTGGCGATCTTCGCCAGCGCGTCGGACGCGCGCACCGGCTGCTCGATGAGTCGACTGGCAGTTTCGCCGGGAAGTTTGTAGCGCAGCTTCAGGAATGCCAACTCATCCGAGCCCAAGTTGGCGGGCGGCGCTGTGCGTTCGCTCTCCCGCTGATAACGCAGCGGATCGAGTTGGCGCTGTTTCGCGCCCACCGGGGTGACATCGTATATCGCCGTCACAGTGTGGCCGGCGCCAATGTCGCCGGCGTCGACCTTGTCATCGTTGAAATCCTCGCGCTTCAACATGCGCGTCTCGTAGCCGATCAAGCGGTACTCGGCTACGCGCATTGGGTTAAACTCTACTTGGATTTTCACATCGTCGGCGATCGGAAACATGGTCGACGACAATTCTTCACTCATCGCCTTGCGTGCTTCGAGCAAGGAATCGATATAGGCCGCGTTGCCGTTGCCGGCCTGCGCCAGCCGCTGCATAAGCGCGTCGTTCAGATTGCCAACGCCGACACCGAGGATCGATAAATAGATCCCGGTCTTGCGCTTGGCGGCGACGAAGCGTTCGAGGTCCTTTGGATTGGTGATGCCAACATTGAAATCACCGTCGGTCCCGAGGATCACGCGATTCACCGCCTCTTTATCGAAGTGGCGCTCGGCTAGAGCGTACGCGCGCTGCAAGCCCTCGCCGCCCGCAGTCGACCCGGACGCTCGAAGGCTGTCGATGGCGTCGAGAATCTTTTGCTTATCCCGCCCTCGGGTCGGGTCCAGTGAGGTTTGCGCCTGGCCCGCGTAGGTGACGATGGCGACCCGGTCATCGTCACGCAATTGCTGGACGAACATGCGAAAGCTCTGCTGCAACAAAGGCAGGCGATCGCTCGGCTGCATCGAGCCCGAAGTATCGATCAAGAGCACCACGTTGACGCGCGGCCGCTCGCTACGCTCGATGTCGTAACCGCGAATAGCGATATGCAGCAGCTGCCTCTCCGCCGCCCACGGGCTCGGCATCACCGTCGTCGTCACCCGAAACGGTTGCGCGCGATTCCCAGGAGCGGGATAGGCGTAAGGGAAATAGTTGACCAGCTCCTCGACTCGAATAGATTCCCGCGGCGGCACGCGCCCGCCGGTGAGACTGCGGCGAACAAAAGCGTAGGACGCCGTGTCAACATCGACGCTGAAGGTCGACACCGGATGCTCCGCGGCGCTGAGCACGCTCGTCGGTTCTTTATCGGGGAAACGGTCGGTATTCGGAACAACGACTGGCGGGCGCGGGTAATACGGCGGCTGGGGGTAAGGATTCGGCGACACAATCGCGCCACCCAAACGGGCGGATTCTGGCGTGCGTCGCAATGCGTCGGTGCTCGCGCTTGGCCGGCCCGGCGTGGGTGAAGGCAACGGCGCCTTGGACTCGTAGGTTTGCCCAGTCGAAGCATTCTGCCGCTTTTCAACGGGCCGCATCTCGGTCTCTAGGCTACAGGCGCCGAAGAATAAGGCGAGACTCGCTAGCATAGTCGGCAAGCGAATCGTGCTAATAACACGACAAATCGACATAAAAATCCCCTCCGTTAGGTCGATCGGCACAAGTCTTACGATATTCCTTAGACGATTGAGAACGGGTTTCGTTCCACGGCGCACGTTGGATCCGCTGCAAGTAAAATCGCGCGATCAATAATGGACAGCGTCGCTGCAAGCCAGGATGAATCGACGCACAGAGATTGAAGACGGAGGGTTCGGGAAGATTCTTCCCCAAATATCGGAGCAAAGGTGAAGCTATTTTTGCGGCAGTACTTCTTTGACCAGTTTGAAGATCGGCGTCAGATCCTGGAACTCGGGTTTGGCCAGATCGAGATATTTTTTTGCCGGGTCCAAGCGATTGGTTGGATCGACGTCGTCTTTCGGAATATCGATGCGCCGCGAGTTATGCGCGTCGGGGCGACCCAATTTCTGCAACGCGATCTGTCCTTCGCGGGACAGCAGCCAGTTGATAAAAACCCTGGCAGCGTTTGGATGCGGGGCGCGCGTCGGGATGCCGAGCGTGCCTCCGGCCGCACTGAGGCTACCGCCCTCTTTCCATTCATCTGTGTCGAAATAACCGATCGGCAATTGCTGCTGCACCGCCTTGCCGATTTCGCTTCCGGCATTGCACCGGATGCACACCGGAAACTTTCCCGTTGCTAGCCAATCGGTCATCTGGCGCGGGTCGCGGCCGGTCGTGATTTGCATTTCGCCGTAAAGTTTCTTGAGAAACGGCGGGCCGAGGTCCGGGTGATGGTAATAAAATTGCAGCGTGGTACCCATGCCAAAGCTCGTCGGATCGAGTGAGAGCAGCTTGCCCTTCCATTTGGAATTCAACAGATCCCAGTAGGATTTGAATTCGCCAGGATTGACCTGCTTGAGGTTGTAAGTAATTTGGCCGGACTGGGAGTTGGCGTTGAAGGCGAATATGTAACGCCTTTCCGTATCGATGTAACGGTGCTCGCCGTCGTACCATTTCGATTGATCGACAACCTCAGGAAGCAGCAGCGCCGGCTTGATCGGGTCGAGCGCGTGGGCCTTGTGGAGCGCGTCGTGCAGGGTGTTGGCGCCCGAGCTGACAACGTCCACGAGATATTTCTCGCCACGCCGTTCGGCAAGAATCCGCGCCGCTAACTGGCCGCCGCTAAGCACCGTCGAGACTTTGAGTTTGGGATATTTTTTTTTGAAGACTTCGAGAACCCGGTCGTAGTCGTAGCAACAGCCGTATAAGGTCAGCTGCCCTTCCGACTCGGCGGCTCGCACAGTCTTATCCCACTCCGCCTGCCAGTTCGTCTGGGCAGCAGCCAAGCCCGCGGTTGCAGCGAGCAAAACCGCAACGACGAAAAACAATCGCGGCGCAAATTTCATAATGCGACCAAACCAAATAAGTTTCGCTTGCGTGATCGGAACCGGGCGAACACCTGATCCGATAGGTCTAAACCTTGACATCATTTAACGGCTTCGCAGATCTCATTCAACCCCGCCCCGCTTGCAAGGAAGCTGACCAACAAATGACTTACCGTGACGGCAAATCATTGGAGCCGGTGCCGGAGACATCGGCTTGTCACAGCCGCATCACGACCGACCATCTAGCTGGCCGACTTGTGAACCCGAATAATCAGCGGGCTGGAAGAATCAAGCAGCGCATCTTCACAGTTGAGGCACTCGTCGCCCCGGCTCACAAACCATAACTTGGCCTCGTGCCGGTCGATCGAATTCACCGCATCGCTGTAAGACGCCATTGCCGATCAAGAATCAAAAATGCTGATTCCTATCCGCTTGCCGTAAAGACAAACGCGTTACAAGCAACAAAAATCTGAATGCTCCGGTCTAATGAGATCCGCAAATCACATTGAGCACCGCCTGGCGCTTCTCTTCTTTGACGATTTTCAGGGCGCGCTTGAGCGCCGGCAGCACTTGTTGCGGGTCGTCGACCATCTCGCCGTAGCCGCCATGGGCCTCGACGACTTTTTCGTAGCGCGGTGACGGCGCTAACTCGGTCAAAGGAAAATTTCCCGTGCTCGCCGCCCAGCCGTCCGGCATCACCTGTTGGGTTGCCGCTTTGCTGGCGTGCCAGATCGCATTGTTGCAGATAATCGTCAGCAGCGGCAGATCGTACGCCTCCGAAACAAAATGGCAGGCGGTGGGATTATTGAACATATATGTTCCATCGCCGACCGTGACGATCAAAGTTTTCTCGGGGCGCGCGAGCTTCATGCCCAATCCGCCGCCAATGCCCCAGCCGAGGCCGCCGGCGGGAGAGCCGCCGTAGTAACTTCCCGGCTCGCTGATGTTGAGCACTTCGTTGCCGATGCCATGATCGCTGATAACTATTGAATCTTTGTCGCGCACTTGATCGACGCAGTAAGCCAGCCACGCATGACTGATTGGCCTTTGGCTGCCGCCATGCTGGGCTTTTTCTATGAGCCCTTGGCGATATTGTTTGTGTTTGGCGCGAATTTTTCCGGCGCGCTCAGCGAGTAATTTTTCGTTGCGTGGCCCGCGGGTCAATTCCTGCGCGATCAGTTCCAGGGCGAGCTTGGGGTCGCCGCCGATGGAAATGTCCTTGGGAAAATTGCGAATCGGAATGTCGCCGTAGTTAGGATCCCGGGCGATTTGAATCACCTTGGCGCTATCCGATGGTTTCGCCTGCTGTGGATACCACGGCACGTCCGACTCCACCACGACGATGACATCGGCGTCTTTGACATAGGGCGCCGAGCTCGCGCCGAGATGAAATTCATGGGTATTGGGCATGCTTACGAATGGACTCGCCGGCGTGACCACCGGCGCCACCAACGCTTCGGCGAATGCAACCATCGCGCTTACCGCCGTCGGATCCGAGCCCAAACGGCCGGTGATAATCAATGGGTTGACCGCGCCGCGCAGTATCTCCGCGGTGCGCTTGATCGACGCCGGGCTCGGCTGCAAAGCCTCGGCTCGAGCTTTTCGATTGGGATGGATCGTGATCGAGTCCATCTTTTGCGCCAGCACTTCCCGCGGCAGGGTTAAATACACCGGCCCCTGCGGCGTGCCGAGCGCCATTTCCAGCGCGCGATCGACGACGGTCTCGACTTGATCGCCGTTGCGCAGCTCGTAGTCCCAGCGGGTAAACTCGCGCAGCAAGCCGCCCTGGTCGAACGACTCCTGCCCCCAGTGAATGAAATTACTCCGGCTGCCGCGCATTCCTTCCTCGGTCAGCGGCGTCCGGCCGGCGGAAAACAGCATCGGCACATTGAGCCGCGACGCGTTCATCACCGCCGCGGAAGCGTTGCCCGTGCCGACGATGACGTGAACCATCACCACCTGCGGCTCCCCGCTAATCATCGCATAACCCTGGGCCATGCTGACCGCGACAAACTCATGCGGCACGGTGATCGGCATGGGATGGATTTTTTTCTCCGCGCCAAACCGCGCCAGCGCGTCGATGACCGGCCCAAAGTCCGTGCCGCTATTGCCGAAGAAATATTTGATTCCGCGCGCGCGCAGAACTTCCAGGTAGGCCTGGCCGACGGTTTCGACCTGAACGGTCACCGTTTCGTTGGTTTCCATGTATAGGCTCCTCGATTTGAATCCGGTTCAATTTTTATCCTAGTTTGCCTAGTAAAGGGAAACGTTTTTTCTCGATCATGGCAATCGGCAGGCAGGCCCGCCTGTGATATAGCTTTCCCAGTATGAAAGACTCTGAAGTGGACTCGTTGGTGACCTGGATCACCGAAGCCGGCCTGGCTGGATTGGGCGAATCGGCAATATTGGCCGGACTTTGCGAGCACCTGGGGGTTCTCGGCGTGCCGCTCGCTCGCGCCAACGTTATCATCGACACCTTGCATCCCGTTTACCAGGGCCGCGCGTTCACCTGGAAACGCGAAAAGACCGAGACAATACTTTCGGAGTTCGGCCGTGGCGACGAGAACGACGAGCGTTGGGAGCGCAGCCCATTTTACCGTCTGGAACTTTCCGGCGAACAACTGTTCAGGCGCCGCTTGACTGCCGCGACCATATCCGAATTTCCGGTCTTCGCTGATCTCAAGACCGAAGCGATTACCGATTACATCGCCGTGGCCAACCGATTCGCTGCCGAGGGTATGGTCGGAGAGATGAATTGCGTTTATTCCTCCTGGGCAACCGACCTGCCTCAAGGCTTTGACGACACGATTGTTGGCGATCTCGCACGGCTCATGCCCTCCTTCGCGCTCGCCATGAAGTCGGCCTCCCTCGCCCGCATCGCCGGAACCTTGGTCGAAACTTACCTCGGCCGGGACGCTGGACGAAAAGTATTGGCAGGGAGCATCAAGCGTGGTGTCGCCGATCGTATCGAAGCCGTTCTGTGGTTCAGCGACCTGCGCAATTATACCAGAATCAGCGACTCAGCCGAGCCGGAGCAGATTATTCCGCTGCTGAATGAATACGCCGATGCGATCCTGTCGGCGATCAACGATTGCGGCGGCGACATTCTCAAGCTGATGGGCGACGGCACGCTGGCGATTTTTACCGCGGACGCCCGCGCCAGCGCTTGCCACGCCGCATTGGCCGCCGCCGAGAGCGCCCGGGCCGCGGTGGCCTTGGTCAATCAACGGCGCAGCGGCGACAATCTACCGACTACCGACATGTATCTGGGACTGCACATTGGCGAAGTCTACTACGGCAATATCGGCAGCCGCGAGCGACTCGATTTCACCGTCGTCGGCCCCGCCGTCAATGAAGTGAGCCGCATCGCCGGCCTATGCCGCTCCGTCGATCAACCCCTCCTGGTATCGTCCGCTTTCGCTTCGGCCATCGGCGAGCCAAAAACCCTTCTCGTTTCCGTCGGCCGCTACGCCCTGCGCGGCGTCGGCAAACCCCAGGATCTCTACACGCTGGATCGCCAGCGCGAAAAGTCAGCTGTCCTCGACGACGACAGCACGCAGTAAGCTTCATCGCTTTCCGGCCGATCGAGGAGAGGCCGCTACACTGGTGGCAATCGGAACGCCGGTTGTCCCTTTATGCTTCAGACAATGGCGGAGGTTCCCTTCGACGTTCAAAACCGAAATGTCATTTTGTACGAAGCGGGTCAAATTCATGGGCTCCGTCCCAAGCTATTACGTCGCCTTCGGCGCTACTTGGTGGATGGCGGTCTACTTCGAACGAGTGGATATCCTCTGTCATGCGATGTCCCCCGCTATGTCAAACCTTATCTACAAGATTACTGCCCCGCGAAACCACTCAGGCAACCAAGTCACCGGCATCTGATCCTGGACGCAGCGAAAGCCTTTCACTTGGTTCTTCCACTGCGGCAAGTAACGATGCGAGCAGTCGCATGAATTCGCTGGACTGCACAAGGCTTTGTAAGATTGCCCGCCAATATCGACGTCGGTTGAAGTCCATTCCCAGATATCGCCGCGTTTCTTGAGTTGCCGGCTTCGCAAGTCGATTTCCATTCATCGACCGTTGCAATCGCCGTCCTACGAAGCGGCAATAGCCACTCATGTCATGGAAATTGACGAGCACAACAGATTCGGCGTCTTTGCCGGAAGGGAAACAGCCGTTGACCTAATACTCCGGCGCAGCGTGGCGGGTCGCCAGGACGAACTTTAATCACTCACGGTTGGTCAATGCGCTAGAGTCCGACGCCGCCGTGACGAGAGATACAACGGCAGGGCAACCGCCCAGCAATGGCCCAATGAGCGCGAAAGCTTTGCGGTCAAATTTCCCAACCGAACTACTTGAGCGCTTGCTGCAGCAGTGTGAAATCGGTGAGCTGCGACGGCGCAATGCCTTTGATGCCGGCTTCCGCCAGCATGGTTGTAACCAGGGAATGCAACATGGCTTCTTCGACCATGCCGTTTCTCGTATAGTTGTTGATCGCCATCTGATAAATATCGGTCGCCATTTCGCGATCAAGCTTCAGCCAACTCATCATGATCTGCTGCGTGCCCTCAGGATTTTCCCGCAGGTAGCGCAGCGCTTGGAGCATTGCCCGGATCACCCGCCGCACTTGATCGGGGTGATCGCGCAGCCTGCCGCTATTCACACCGAGCCCGCCGGCGAGCAAGCCGTGATAGTCGGCGGCATTGATCAAAAGCTTGAGGCCCATCTTCTTGGCTCGAAATGCTTCGCCGTAGTCCATCATCGCGCTGTCGATGGAGCCGGAGAGCATGCCGCCGATGCGCGTGCCGGTGTCAACGATCCGATAAATGATGTCGCGATCGGGATCCAGGCCCCCTTGCTTGACAATAAACTTGGCCGAAATCTGTTGCGAGCCGAGCAGTCCAGGCACGCCCATCGATTTTCCCTTGAGCTCGCTTACCGACTGAATTTCGGGACGCACCACCAGCCCCCAAAATGGTTTGGTCGTGCCGAGAAACACGATGCGCACCGGCAATCCTCTGGCCGCCGATACGAACGTCGAACCGGCTCTGAGCGTATAATGTAGGTTGCCGCTGGCCAGCGCGGCGCGATCCACCTCGGTGCGGGTGAGCAGCAGCTTGACGTCGAGGTTGTGCTCGCGAAAAAAGCCTCGATGGCGCGCCACCTCGGCGGGCAAAAACGTGATGCTCGGCCCGGCGTAGGAAATCAGAATTTCTTCCAACGCCAACGCCGGCTGCGCCGCGGCCAGCCAGCACATCGCTTGGACAGTGAATAGCAGTGCGACCATGCGCCGAAAGTTGCGTGCGCTGCCAGGCATGATGAACTCTGTCAAACTCAGAACTCTTCGCGATAAAGACCGAGCGCTTTGAGCGCCGGCGCATCGCTAATGGAGAAAAGAATCGCCTCGTCCGATGACCCATTGCTATGCCGGTGCGAATGCCAGAGCGGCACCACAAAGGTGTCGCCCTGCTGCCAGTCGAAGCGATGCTCGCCGACCTCCGTCGTGCCACTGCCGCGAAACACATGATACATCACCGTGCTCGTGTGCCGATGTGCGTCCGTCTCTTCCTGCGCTGACAGAAGCTGCACCGCGCATTGCATTGTCGTCATCGTCGGCCCGCCGGTGAGCGGATTGCGATATTCGAATAGATAGCCGTCAAAACGATCTCGTGCATTTGCCGATTTGACCAAGGCGCGCAACCCGGGTTCTATGTCGCGCCATTTGTAGTGGAAGAATTCGGCTAATGGTCGGCCACCACTCACCGCACCGCTGGCGCCGCCGATTCCCGATTCGCTATTTGTCTCGATCGCCTGGCGGCGCTCGGGATAGCGCTCCTGCATGACTTGATGCAGCGCCGTCACCAGAGGAAAGTCCAAACCGTCGAGCCAAAGCATCGGTATCTTCGAATCGTTGGAATGATCGTGCCAGGTGAGCTTAGGCGTGAGGATCAGATCGCCCGGTTCCATGACGCATTGTTGGCCGTTGACCGTCGTATACGCGCCGTTGCCTTGCACGACGAAGCGCAGCGCCGCCGGCGTGTGGCGGTGCGCCCGCGCGTTCTCACCGGGTTTAACATATTGAAATGAAACTTGGATCGTGTGCGTCGCAAAAGCGTGTTTGCGATCGAGCCCCGGATTGACCAGCCGCACGACGCGGCGTTCGCTGTTCTCCAGGCTGATCACCTCTCCCGCGCGCACCAGGCTGTCGTGAATATCCTGCCACTTCCACAGACAAGGCTTCACCGCGGTCACCGGATAAACCGGCAGCCCCTCCATGCCGAGCCGCCAATAGCCGGAAAGGTTCTTAGCCGCCATGTCGCGATCGAGGAGCGCGACGCTATCTTGCGCTGCCAGCTGGTTCATGACGATCACCTCCGCCTGCGCTGTTTCGTCCTGCATAACGCTACGGCGCAATGACTGTCAACTCGCGAATAAGCCGTATAACGCGTGCTTCTCGTTTAGTGAGGACCGTGTAATTTTGCATGACAATCCGAGGTTGCCTCCGAGTGTCTTATTATTTGTGAACTTTGTGCTCTTTGTGGCTAAACTCTTACTTCCCCGCCGGCCGCGGCGGTATCGGTTCATTGTAAATCATATCTACCCACATGGGCTGGTACGCCGCGACGAAGCCGTTCTTGTACTCATGGCCGCAATAATGCGCCGGCTTTACCTTGTCCCACAGGATGTAGCCCTTGTCGTCGACGCAGCCATCGTCGACGGATGCACCAACGACTTTGCCGACAACCATCAATCGATGCAGCCACTGCTTGGTCCACTCCACTTTGCACTCAAAGTGACTGCGGCAATCGGCGATACGCGGCGGCTTGACAACTTTGGCCGGGATCGCCGTGAGCCCTGCCTTCTCAAGCTCATTGACTCCGGGCGGAAATTCCAGGCCGACGACCCGCACCTTTTCCAAAATCTCGCGCTCGTGAGACGGAACGTTCACGACAAATTCGCCATTGGCCAAAATATTATTGTAAGTGTCTTTAGTCGCGCCGGTGGTGAACGCGATGTAGACCGGATCATGGCATACCCGGACGCAGGTGCCATAGGACGCGGCGTTGACTCGGCCGGCATCGTCAACCGTGGTAATCATCACCAGGCACGCGCTCGGGGCAAACAGCTTATCCCAATGTTCGGCCGGCACATCGATCTTGTTGACAGCAGTCATATTTCATTCCTCCGATCACAAATTAGAAGTCTGAAACCTAGCCGAAACAAAACCACGCCGTCAAATGGAATTCTTCGCATCGGCAGATAAAGTTGCTACTATCGCCGCCATGATTGCACGCGTCGTTCTACTCATCCTATTCATATTCGCAGCAGTCGCAGTCACACAGCCTGGCAACGCCGCCCAGCCGGCGGTGGAAACCATTCGCATCGGCATCCCCGGCAAGCTGGTCGACTTCGCGCCGTTCTTCGTCGGCATCAAGAGCGGCATCTACCGGAGCGAGGGGTTGGAGCCCCAGTTCATAGTCATGCGCAGCGGTATTATCATTCCGGCGCTGCTCTCGGGCGAGCTCGACTACACGACGATCTACGGTTCGACGATTCGCTCGGCGGTGTCCGGATTGCCGCTCAAGATCATCGCGACCTTGATCACCAAGCAGAGTTTTTTTCTTTACGCTCATCCGGATATCAAGCGGGTGCAGGACTTGAAGGGCAAGCGCATCGCGATCTCCGGTTTCGCCAGCTCCACCGACAAGGCAGCGCGCGAAGCGCTCAAGCCGGCGGGGCTCGAAGCCTTGCGCGACGTCACCTTGATCGCCATGGGCGATACCAGTGTGCGCTTTCAGGCACTGCTCTCCGGCGCCATCGAATCGGCGATTCTCACGCCTCCTTACACCGTGATGGCCGAGCAAAAAGGCATGCGCAATCTAGTCTGGTTGGGCGATCTCCTCGGCGACACGCCGTCCAACGGCCTCAGCACCAGCGTGAGAAAGCTGAAGGGAGCGGCCCGACCAAGTCCAGCGCTTGCTGCGCGCCAGTGTCCGCAGCATGATCTACACCCGCGAGCACAGGCAGGAAGCGCTGCCGGTACTGATGAAAGAATTTCCCGGATTGGACCGTAACACGCTGGCCGGCACCTTGGATTTTTATTTGAAGGCCATGAGCCTCGATGGCCGCATCAGCGACGCGGTCGTCCAGGATCTGATCAACGAGCAGCGCGAGCTGCTCGGGGTGAAGACGGAAGTTGCGCTCAGCCAAGTCGCCGACTTCGGCCCGCTCAACCGGGTGGTAAAGGAGCTCGCCGCCGGGAAATAGTTTGGCTGCTGCCAGACGCATTGACAGCGCGGCGAGTCATCCGCTAGGTTCGGTCAGAAATTAACTCTAAACGAGGCAAAACTAAATGCGATTTGGCACCTTTAGTTACAATCAGCGGCGGCCGTGGGCATCCGAGAAACAGGCGTTCGACGAACTCCTCGACCAGATCGAGCTCACCGAAAAACTCCACTTCAATGAAGCCTGGTTCGCCGAGCATCATCATTCCGACTACGGCATGCTGGCCTCGCCCAATTTGATGATCGCCGCCCTGGCGCGCCGCACCGAGCGGCTGCGCTTCGGCAATTTAGTCAACGTGTTGCCGCTCTACGATCCCATGCGGCTGGCCGAGGAATGCGCCATGTTGGATATTCTCACCGGCGGGCGGCTGAACATCGGCCTTGGCCGCGGCGTGCCCAAGGACGACATGAAACATCGCCTCGACCGCGAAACCGCCCAGGCGCGCTTTGAGGAAGGCATCGAGATTCTCCTGCGCGCTTGGACCGGCGAAACATTCAGTTACACGGGCAAAGCATGGGGTTACGAAGAAATTTCCTGCCGGCCTCAGCCGCTGCAGAAACCGCACCCGCCGATTTATTATGGCGCGACATCGCCCGATAGCCCGGCGATGGTAGCCCGGCGCGGTTGGAATCTCGCGCTGTCGCGCCAGCCTCTGGCAAATTGCGCCAAAGCCATCGAGAAATACCGCGCCGAGCACGCCAACCTTAGCCATATCAATGGCCACGGCGACGCCATCATGGTGCGCGATATCTACGTCGCCGACACCGATGAGCAGGCCTGGCGCGAAGCCGTTCCGGAAATCATGCGCTTCTGGCAATTAGCCACCGATAACTATTGGCGCGGCGAGACGGTTGCGGAAGCCGATCTGACCCGCTTCACCGAACGCTACGCCTACTACCCCGGCGGTTTGACGATCAAGCGCTTGGACGAATGGGGCACATCGCTGATCGGCAGCCCCGATACTGTCGTGAAAAAAGCCCGCGCCATGATTGCCACGGCCAAGCCTGACAGCCTGGTCGGCATGTTCCAGTTCGGCGGCCTGAAACACGAACAGGTGATGCATTCGCTTGAACTGTTCGGCACCAAGGTCATGCCGGCGCTGGGAGTTTAGCAGCGCGTACGAGGGGGAAAATTGGAAATGAGCGATGCGCTGCAATGGCTCGATCCGCGCGATCAACGGTTCGATTGGCTCAACGTCGCCGATTGGGAACCCCAGGGTGATGATGGCTTCCAGCCGGTGCGCGTCACCAAGGCTTGGCGCGACCAGTGGCCGCAGAAGACCGCCCGCCGTGCCCGGTCGTCGGCGGGCATGGCCGTGCGTTTCCGCACCGACTCGAAGAAATTAGTTTTTCGCGTCACCTTCGTCGATGCGCCGGACACGCCGCCGGCGACACCGGCTGCGGGCTGGGAGCGCTCCCGGCCAAATTTCTTCGCGCTTTACCGCGAAGGCAAGTATGTCGCCAGCATGGCGGGGCTGACGCATTTCGAGCGTCAGGAAGTAACCATCTTCAACGATCGGGAACTCGCCGGCGCGGCGGAGATTCAAGTGCTGCTGCCTTTCTACTACCGCAATTCAGAGATCATCTTGCACGCCATCGGGGTCGACGCCGGCGCCCACTTGGAGCCCGCCGTGCCGGACAAACGGCCGCGAATATTTTTTCACGGCGACTCCATCACGCAAGGTCATGGCGTCACCAGCCCGCGGGAAACCTATGTCTGGCAGGCTGCCGAGCAGTTGAACTGCGTCGGCATCAACTTCGGCTTCGGCGGCACCGCCTGGGCCGATAATATCGTCGCGCAAACCATCGCCAGCCGCAACGATTGGGATGTGCTGTCGATCATGCTCGGAACTAACTCACTCGGCGGCGCGGACGCCAACGGCAAACCGGAGACCGCGGCGCAATACACCGCCAAGTATGACGCATTTTTATCGACCCTAAGAGGCGCCGCGCCGACCAAACCGATACTCTGCGTGACACCGATCCTGAACCGGGCGGATCTAGATCGCGGCGGCAATCGTAACGGCGAGCGTCCCGAGCTTTATCGTGAAGGCATCACCCGCGTCATACGCCAGCGGCAGAACAGCGATACGAACTTACATTTGTCAGACGGCCTGACGATGGTCAACGATCCGCTCTTCCTGCTGGTCACCGACCGCGTCCACCCCAATGACGCCGGCATGCACCGTATCGCTAACGGCGTAGCCCAAGCGCTAAAACCGTTGTTAGCGAATCTGCGCGCTAGTTAGCTAGCTTAAAAAAATGGGCCCGAGACGCGCGCGCTGGACAGCGTACGTCTGGGGCCCATGGTCTACTCAGGATAAAAGTTGCGCTCAGGCCGGTGTGGTCTCGATACGCAGAGAAAAGATTCGTTTCGCCGACTGCGGGATCGCGCCAACCCCGACGCTTTGCCGCGAGATCACCTTACCGGCCTCATCACGCACTTCCATCAGAAGATAATATTCAAGCGTTTCGGTTTCGCTGGCATTTTGCAAAGTCCCTTCGACCCACAACGGGCAGCTGATTGGCTTGGCCCGCGGCTCGGCTCCGATTGAGACGAAGCGCAAGTTATGGCGACACATCGGGCAGGTCGCCGCGCTTTTAAGGATCGTCGCTCTGCAGTGGGGACAGCTGCGCGATTCGCCGGCTGTCGCCTGCCCCACTTTCATCCGGCGGCTCCGACTTTTTCTTGATCATGCGCATGGCCGTTGGCGAACTTGGCGACTTCGCTGGCGCTCCAACCAAACTCGACATTACCGCGCATACGCGAGCCCGCCACCACCGTTAGCGAAGCTGCTTTGAGGTCGCCGATGAGCTGGCCGGTCTCCAGCAATTTCACCTGGGCGGCGGCGACCACGTTGCCTTCGAGTTCGCCACCGATGGTGACATTGGCGGCCTGCACCCTGGCTGAAACCTTGGCGCCTTTGTCGATATTGAGATCGCCCTTGATTTGGATGTCGCCCTTAAACTTGCCACCGATGCGAATATCTGCGTCGCCTTCGATCTTGCCTTCGATGGTAACACCCGGGCCAAATACCGATTCGCGGCGGCCCGATGGTGCGCTTTCCTTAGCTGCCGGCGCCACCGGTGTCGGTGTCGGTACGTTCGCGGTCGCGGTCGGAGTAGGTGTTAAAGGTGGCGGCACCTGCTGCGGTTTTTCCGCACTCACCTCGGGCGTAGCTTGATTCCACAAAGCCATGAGACCTCCTTGTCATGAAAACTATTTTCGGATGGAAACGAGGGTATTTTCGACAAACGGATAGTTTTTGAGCAAGGGAAGTGCCAGAGACCAAATAAGCGGTTAGAATCTCTAGCCAAATTTTTCACGGGGCACTACCCGACAAAGGCTTGGGTCAAACCCGCCGGAAATAGTCCGATCTGCCAATAAATGCCGCATGGCAAAACCACCCCGTCAAAAAATCGACGACTTAATCGACAATTAATCAACGGTTGTCTGCGTATAGCTTCACAAGTAATGCAGGGAATAGCAGTCGGTTAATGAACCCAAACTGTCGCTTCAAAACCGAAAGAACTGCTCGGCGAAAAACTCTATCACTTGACCGACGTCAGTAACCGTAATAGCGTTTACTGGTGTTTTACCTATGCCCGGTAAAGCGTTTACCCTATGCTCGGTACGACGAGTCGCACGCGCAACGAGAGTCGATTCCGAGCCGGAACGTTTCAACGAAGGACGAATCATGAAAGCAGAACAGCCATCCGATGCCGCGCGCGAAGCCTTCCATCAGCGCATGCACGCCAACAACATGTACGGTCTGTGGGAGCTTGCCAGTCAAATGACCCCCCAGCCGCAGCCCAAAATGATCGCCCATATGTGGCCTTGGTCGACCTTGGAGCGCATCGTCAGCGAATCGACTCAAGTGGTGCCGGTGGGTGACGAGCGGCGCGCCTTGCAGCTATTCAATCCAGGACTCAGCGGCCGCTGGGCGACCACGAACAATTTGATCGCTGCCGTGCAGGTGCTGCTCCCCGGCGAAGTGGCGCGCGCGCACCGCCACACGCCGACTGCGATTCGCTTCATTTTAGAAGGCAGCGGCGCCTACACCGCCGTTGACGGCGAACGCGTCTACATGGAGCCGGGCGATTTGATTCTGACGCCAAGCTGGTCCTGGCACGGTCATGGCAACGAGACCAAAGACCGCATCGTCTGGATGGATGGCCTCGACATCCCGTTGGTGGCGTCGCTGGAGGCGATGTTTTTTCAGTTTTACAAGGAGACTCAAGTGCCGGCGTCGCGGCCGGCGCACACTTCCCAGGCTATGTACGGCACCGGCCAGCTCAATCCTACCTGGGTCAAAGAATCGTCCGTTGCCTCGCCGCTGTTGCTCTACTCCTGGGAACAAACCCGGCAAGCGCTGGACGCCCTGCGCGGTCAGACCGGCAGCCCATTCGACGGCATCTCGCTAAACTATCGCCATCCACTGACCGGCGGCTCGGTGCTGCCGACGATGGCTTGCCGCATCCAGCTGCTGCGCCCCGATGAACATACCCAAGCGCACCGCCACACCGGCAGCGCGGTATACCATGTCGTCCAGGGCCAGGGGCAGACGATCATCGACGGCCAGAGCTTCGCCTGGCGCAAAGGCGACATCATCGCCCTGCCGCCCTGGTCGGTGCACGAACATATCAACGGCTCGGCTAAGGCCGACGCGGTGCTGTTCTCGATCCAAGACGCTCCCGTGCTCAACGCTCTCGGCCTCTACTACGAAGAAGAGGTCACCGATAACGGCGGCCACCAAAAAGTCACTTCAGCGTTCGGCGCTTGAGCCGTCGTCGCGGCGCGACGCCCATGGCCCGTATGGTTTGCGCGGCTTGGGCAAATTGCTCGGCGCAAAGCCGAGAGGGTGTGGTTCAAGCCCGTCCCTCGCCTGGCGATTCTATTTTGCCTACTTTGCGGCCATTGTTCTTTTCGGTTGCGGCTTCGCCGCGCTCGGTTTTTCTTTGTCTCAGCGTGCGATAGGGTCTTTTCGCTATGAAAACTCCCACCCCCACTGTGACCTTAGCACGCCGCAATTGTTGACAGCGCGCCGCCGCCTCGGCTACTGTCCGCCCACGTTCAAGACAATCATAAGAAAGCTCATCGAATGGCCGCACGGACGGGTAAAGAGTATCTCGCCGGCCTCGCCGACTCGCGCGAGATCTGGTTTGATGGCAGACGTGTCGATAGCGTCACCGCCCATCCGCTCTTGGGGCGCATGGCGCGCACCCTCGCCGAGATTTACGACTTGCAGCATGATCCTGCATTACGCTCGCAGCTGACCTATCCTTCGCCATCCACCGGCAAGCCGGTAAGCCTGTCTTTCATTCAACCGCGCAGCATCGATGATTTGATTCGGCGCCGCGAGATGTTCAAGCACTGGGCCGATTTCAGCGGCGGCATGCTTGGCCGCACGCCGGATTATTTGAATGCGATTCTCGCCGGTTGCGCTTCGGCGAAATCCTATTTCGCCCAAAACGGCGCCGTCTACGGCGAGCGCATTGCGGCCTATTACGAATTTTGCCGCGAACGCGATCTGTGCGCGACGCATACTTTTGTCGACCCGCAAATCAATCGCGCGCGCAGCCAGTCCGAACAGCGCGATCCCAGCGTGCCGCTGCATATCGTCGGCGAAAGCAGCGATGGTTTGATCGTCAGCGGCGCGCGCATGCTTGCCACCCTGGCGCCCTATGCCGATGAACTCTATGTCTTCCCGTCGCCGTCGCGCACCCAACAAAGCGACGCGGCGAAGTTCGCCTTCGCCTTCGCCGTGCCGGTGGCGACACCGGGTTTGAAATTCCTCTGCCGCGAGAGCCTCGATACCGGCGGCGCCGTTGCCGACTACCCGCTAACCGCGCGCTTCGAGGAGATGGATTCGGTCGCGGTCTTCCACGAAGTCGTCGTGCCTTGGCAGCGGGTGTTTTTGAAAGGCGATATCGGCCTGTGCAACCGGCTCTTCCGCGAGACCCCGGCGTTTCTCCACGGCATCCATCAGTTCACCGTAAAAAATCTCGCCAAGGCGGAGTTTATACTCGGCGTCGCCAGTCTGGTCGCCGAAGCGATTGGCCGAACGGAGTTGCCGGCCTACCAGCAAATGCTCGGAGAGATCGTCGACGCCGTCGAAACCGAGCGCGCCTTCTTGCGCGCCGCCGAGGCCGACGCAATCACCGACGAAAACGGCTTTGTCCATCCGAATCCGAACATCCTATCGACGGCGCGCAATTATTTTCCGAAAATCTACCCGCGTTTGATCGAAATCTTGCAGCTGATCGGCTCCAGCGGCCTGATGGCGACGCCGACAAGCCACGATATCAACTCAAGCGAGCTCGGCGATGAAATCGACCGCTACTATCAGTCGGCGACGCTGATGGGCAAAGAGCGGGTGCAACTTTTTCGCCTCGCCTGGGACCTAGCGTGCAGCAGCTTCGCCGGCCGGCAAACCCTGTACGAGCGCTTCTTCGCCGGCGATCCTTTCTTGTTGATGGCGAGCCGTTACACCGGTTACGACCGCAGCGCCGCCGTGGCGCGGGTCAAAGCGCTGCTGGCGCGGACAAGGTGATTGTTGCATGCGGCCATCTTGACCATTGCGCGGGAATGGGCGAAGCAATTCTGAGAATGGCGCCAAAGATTTCAACGATTTTTGGCGGCTTGAACGTTTTGAACAATTCGAACAGATTCAGGAGCGAGTCATGAACATCGACTTCCACGCCCACATATACCCTGAAGATTATTTAAAAAAACTCGAAGCCTCCAGCGGCGACGTGCGCATCGAGACCGACGCCAAAGGCCAGAAATGGATCTTGAGCATGGGCGCCCGGGCCGGGCCGATCAATGCCGATTTCTTCGATACCGACGTGCGGGTCGAGCGCATCAAAGAGCACCGGGTCGATATGCAGGTCTTGTCTTCGCCGCATCCGGGCGTCGACCGTTTCTCACCGGACGAAAGCGCCGAGATGAGCCGGATAATCAACGACGGCATCGCCAAAGCCGTAAGAAAATATCCCAAGCAGTTCCAGGGCCTCGCCATGTTGCCGCTGATAGACAGTAAATTGGCGCTAAAGGAACTCGATCGCGCCGTCCTCGATCTCGGCTTGAAGGGCATGTGCATGCTCACCAACGTCGCCGGCAAGATGGTCGACTCGGATTTTCTCCTGCCGGTCTACGCGCGAGCGCAAGAGCTTGGCGTGCCGATCTTCATTCACCCGACCACGCCGCTGGGCGCACAAGTCATGCAGGAGTGGCGCCTGGCGATCATCCTCGGCTTTGAGTTCGATATCGTATTGTCGGCGACCCGGCTCGCCTACGCCGGGGTGCTCGACAAATTCCCCGAACTCAACTTCGTGATCTCCCATCTCGGCGCCGGCATCCCATTTCTCGCCGGCAGAATCGATCGCGGCTATCACGATCCCACTTGCGGCATCAAAACCAAGAAACCGACCTCGGAATACCTGCGCGATCTCTACTGCGACACCGTGTCGTTTTACCAGCCGGCTCTGATGATGGCCTACCAATTTTACGGCGCCGGCCGCATGGTGCTTGGCAGCGATTTTCCGCTGATCATCGGCGATCTGCCCGCCGCCGTGCCGAGCATCGAGCAGATGCCGATCGCGCAACGGGAAAAACAAAAAATCCTCGGCGACAACGTGATGCAACTTTTGAAACTGAAAATTTAAATTTGCCGACAGCCGGAGCGGCCGCCGGTCGCTCTTCTTAACAATTGACGACAAATATCAGGAGGTGATTTATGGCCGACTACATCAGCAAATTATTACCCCGCTTCCGTTACGGCGTCATCCAACCGCGGGCCAATGAGGAGGTTTCGCGCGCGCGTAGTTACCAGCTGTATAAACTGCTGCCGCTCGACTTCATTGAAATCGCCACCGGCCTCGGTCTGGAAAACTACACCGAAGAAGGGGTCGAGAAAGCGATCAAAAATTACTGGACCTGCGTCGACCGCCTGGTCAAAGAAAAAGTCGATCATATTATTTTCAGCGGCGCGCCCATCTCCGCGGTGCTGACGCGGACGCGGGTGCTGGATTTACTCAAGCAAACCAAAGAAAAGACCGGCATCACGGCCGACGCGCCTTTGGAAGCGCTAATCGCGGCGCTCAAGCATCTCGGACTCACGAACATCGCCGTCGGCAGCCGCTGGGCGGATAAGGTCAACAACGCGATCATTCAGTACTTGAAAGAAGGCGGCATCCAAGTCCTCGGCACCACCAAAAGAAATCAGTGGGCGTCGGATTCCTTCGCCATGAGCCTGGAAGAAGGTTTGGCAATGGCCCTCGAAGTCGGACGTGAAGCCGCGAGAACTTGGCCCGAGGCCCAAGCCATCTCAATCCCCGGCGGTGCCGCCATGGCGCTCCACGTCATCCCCGCCATCGAGGACGAATTCGGTAAACCGGCGTTCACCAACATGAGCACGGAGGTATGGAACGATTTAGTCCGCCCCGGCATCATCCCGCCGGTGCAAGGCTGGGGGAAATTACTCGCGGGTGGAAAATAACAGCGCGAGCGTGTGCCGGATCGATTGGAACATCTGGTACGTTGGGAGCGAATGAAAAACCCTTAAGGTCAACCCAACGGAGTCGACTTAGAACCCGATCCCCAAACCAAACGAGGAGCCCCGGCGCCCGTCGAAGTTGCGCTCGTATTGGCGCCGCTCGTCCTGGCGCACGCGCTCGATCTCGTCTTCCATCTTGTTACCGAGCCACTCGGCGTCGGGGATAAGCTGCTCGGAATTAACCGCATCGTTGCCCGGGCCGCTGTCCAGATGAATCTCGATCGCTTTGCGAATTTCCCGCAGCGGATCCCAATAGGCCTCGAAGGGCCGGCTGCGATTGATAAACTCGAGCCAATCATAAAGCCCGCGCATGGCGCTGCGAATCTCCTTGATCCCCCGCGCACGATCATCGGTCCGCACCAGCGTAAGACCGAGATAAAGCCGGGCCAGTTGATCGTTCGGATCCAAACTGAGTGCGCGCTCCAGTGACTGGCGCGCTTCGGCATAGCGCTTGGTTGCGTATTGCGTACGGCCGACGTAGGTCCAGATACCTTCGCGGAAATTGACCGATTGATAGATGTAGTTGGGATCGGCCTGCGCCGCTTGGAGAAAGTAAGGCAGCGCGAGCTCGGGATCGTTCACCAACAGGGCACGCCGGCCGGATTGAACCTGGCTCCCGGTGTTGAAGGCGGCACAGCCGGCGAGGAGAACAATCACCCAGACCTGCGCGAGGCTTTTTATTGTCTTCATACGATCAAAAACTAGGTCCCTCGACAGCTAATGTCAATGACGGTGCGGCGCGTCTAAGCCATCGGCAATGCGCAGCGGCCATGCACAAAGCCGGCGCGACACAGCACTTCGCCTCGATTTCTGCCTCCGCCGTAATAACGGCCATTCGTTCGATCGCCTCAGAATCCCATACATTGACATGAGAATATGCTACTTCAACTGACCGGCGCTTCATTCACTTCTGCGCCAGCTCGGCCATCGCTTCATTGACGAAGCGCAGGTCCATGTACTCCGCCGGCTTGCGCTTCGGTTTGATGTTCAACGCAATCGCTTGCCACTGCGCCATCAGCTCCACGCCTTTTTCCGTCGGCACCGGCACGAGCGCGTCTTTGATCATCTGGTAGGCATCCTGCGCCGCGTCGCGCTCGAGGCCGAGGCGCTTGATCAAGACTTGCAGCCCATCTTCCGGGTTGTCGCGGGTGTGGAGCACCGAGCGGACGATGGCGCGGACCATGCGTTTAACCATCTGCGGGTTCTCTTTAATCGTCTTGCTATGCGCCGCCAGCCCGGTGAACGCCGTGTCTTTGAAAATATCCGCCAAGCTCACCAGCCGCTTCAGCCCCGATTTCATCGCCAAATAATCCGCCGGCGGCGCCAGCAACGCCGCCGAGATGATTCCCTGCTTCATCGCCGCGATCTTGGGCTCGTTGCCCGGCAAGCCGATATACTCTACATCTTTGTCGGGATTGATCTTGTTGAGTTCGAGCAACGCTTTGGTTCCCGCCGCCGTCGAGCCGCCGAAGGTGACGCCGATCTTCTTACCCTTCAAATCGGCGATCTTGTGAATATCGGGCGTCACCACCAGTGAAAATGTCGGCCGGCCGACCTGCTGGGCGAGCAGCATGATATCGTGGCCCTCCCACACCGCCGGCATTTGCGGCCCGATGGAAAAAATAAAATGGATCTGATTGGCGATCAGCGCCTGCACCGCGGTCGACGCGCCGCGGACAAAAATCAGTTCCAGATCCAACCCCTCGCGCTTAAAAAAGCCGCGCTCCTGGGCCACCATCATCGGCAGGATCTGCACGCTCGGCGATGGAAACGCTCCGCGCACCGGCTGGGCATGAGCCACGGTGAAACTGCCGCAGATCATGATCACCGAAGTAACCAATGTTCGCCACATAGGATTTCCCTCCAACAATGCTTTGTTCTCTTAAAGCGCTTACGAGCGGCCGTCAAGGACAAATTTGCCAATGGGCTCGATGCTGATCGCGCTGCGCTCGAGGTGGCAAAGCCTAACGGCTGACTGGTGATCCATCACTGCTTAATTCTAATCCTTTCTACTTGCAGTTCCGCCCCGTTCCAGGATAACTGTCAGCCGAATCTGGAGGTATTGCTTGAAAATCACCAATGTAAAAGCATCGATCCACCGGGTGCCGGTGGAGGTGCCGCTGCTCAAGGAAAAAATCGTCACACCGATCGTTTTCACCAGCGTCGAAACCGACATGGGCGTCACCGGCTACGGTCTGACTCGCGGTGGACAGCGGTTCGGCATGAAGGAATTCATCAACCGCGAAGTCGCGCCGTTCTTGCGCGGCAAGAACCCGCTGGAGACCGAGCGAGTCTGGAATGACTTGTTGAAACAATTTAACGCCCGCGTGCAAACCGGCATGTGGAGCTCGGCGGTCAGCACCATCGATATCGCCCTGTGGGACATCAAGGGCAAGCATTACAAAGAACCGGTCTGGCGCCTGCTCGGCGGCGCGCAAAACCCGGTGCAGGCCTATGTCACCTTCGGGTTAAAACAATACAAGAAAGAGCAGCTGGTCGAGGTCGCCAAGCAGCTGGTCGCCCAAGGCGAGAAGCGTTTGAAAATGGTCGTCGCCGTCGATCCGGAGAATCCCAAAGTCGACGCCGAGCGGGTCAGAGCGGTGTGCAAGGCCGTCGGCGACGACGTCGAAATAATGATCGATGCCAATTATTTATTTTCTTACAATCGCGCCCTGGAACTGTGCAAGATGGTCGAGCCCCTGAACATCACTTGGTTCGAAGAGCCGGTATATCAAAACGACGCCCTGCTGCTCGCCGACTTGCGGCGCCACACTTCGATTCCCATTGCCGCCGGCCAGAACGAAGGGCACCGTTTTCGCCATAGAGAACTAATCGCCAACCGCGCCGTCGATATCGCCCAGCCCAATGTCTGCTCGGTCGGCGGCTACACCGAAGCGGTAAAAGTCGCCGCGCTGGCGCAAGCCTTCAACCTGCCGATCGCCAACGGCGGCGGCTGGCCGCATCATAACATGCATCTGCAAGCCGCCATGGCCAACGGCTGGCGCGTCGAGTTTCACTTCGAGATGTGGGGTGTCGGCGACAAGATCTACCAGGAACCGCCGGCGCCGGTGAACGGCTGGGTGACCTTGGCGGAGACGCCGGGACTGGGACTCGAACCGCGCTTCGATGCGCTCGATGAGTTCGAGGAGAAGTGAAAAGGGCATGGCTAAACAGGGGACGAAAAATGACACGATCCATAGCTAAGTTCATCTTAATCGCGATGTGCGGCTTTGTCGCCGCCTCGGCGCCCGCTCTCGGCGCCGATAAAGTCACCATGAGTTCGACCAATATCACGGCTTTCGACCTCGATCAGATCGTTGCTCTAGCGAAAGGTTTCTTCGCCAAGGAGAACATCGAATTCGAGCCGACCTACATGCAGCCCGACCTGGTGATCAAGGCTTTGCTTGCCGGCACCGTCGACTTGGCGAAATCCGGCACCCACTTCGGCATGATCGCGGCGACGCGCGGCGGCGAGTTGAAAGTCATCGGCGGGTCGACCTACGGCTACGCCTATCAAATCATCGGCCAGCCGCAGTTCAAGACTATTGCCGATCTGAAAGGCCAGAAAATCGCCGGCGCCGGCGTGGCCAGCATCACTACGACGATCTTCAAAGACGTCATGCAGCGCCAGGGCATACCGCCGTCGGCATACACGATCCTATCCATCGGCGGCAGCGCGGAAAGATTTCAAGCGGTGGCGTCCGGTCAAGTCGCAGCATCCCTCGCCGAAGCGCCGCCCTATAACTTTCGCTCCATCGACTCTGGCAAACGGGTGCTGCTCAACTATTCCGACGAGATTAAGAGCATCCAATACGGCTCCTACTTTGCCTCGAACAAATCGCTGGCGCAGATGCGTCCGGTGCTGATGCGCTTCATGCGCGCCATCGGCCAGTCGATGCGCTGGCTGAACGATCCGGTCAACGAAAAGGAAGCGGTGCGGATTATGATGGACCGCTTGAAGATCGACGAAACCATCGCCGCGCGGACGTTCAAATTCATGGTCCCGGAAAACCACGCCTTCCGCGGCGAAAGCATGGTCGACCCGGTTGGATTGAATGAAATGATCCGCCTGCTCGCGATGGATAATCTAATCCCCGAACGCAAACCCTGGGAGACATTCGTCGACGCAGGATTTCTCCCGATCGCGGCAAAATGATCTGGCGAGAAAGTCGTCGGCCTCCGATTCGTACGTTTTGAACGGCTTGAGCTATTTGAACGATTTGAACCGCCTGCTAGCGGCGGCTCAGCGTCACGGCTTCCAGCCGCTCGCTTTGATCTCGTCGTTGGCTTTTTTTACGAAGCTCAGATCGAAAATGTCGGGGGCTTTGATGTCGCGCTCTACTTTGGTAGTTCGTTTCATCTCGTCGATCATGGTTTGCAGCACCTTGTTGTCGCTGAATCCCGCCCGGATCGCGAGCGGCGTGAGAATGTCATAGATCGAACTGACCAACTCCTGGTCCTTCATGCGCAACGTGTCCATCATGTATTTGACTGCCGCTTCCCGTTTGCTGACGTAAAATATCAGCCCTTTCAGCGCACCGCGGACGAAGCGATGGATTTTTTCCGGCTGTTGCTGGATTTTGTCTTGCGAAGTCGCCAATCCGCCTTCGATCAAGTTGGCGTACTCGCTCGCGTTTCCGAGCTTAATAAAGCCCTCCTTTTGCGCCTTGATGCTCATGGCCGTGTTGAACAACGTCGCTTGTATGGATCGGGTCTGGAGCGCTGGGAAGCGGACCTCGTCACCTCCCATCGTCACAAGATTGACATCCTTCGTTGGGTCCAAGCCGTTTTTACGCAACATTTCGCGCGCGACCACCGCAAGCGACCCTTCCGGAGACATCACCGCGATGTTCTTACCGCGCAACTGGGCTATCGACTTGACCTCGGGTTGCGCGATCAAATCCCAACTGGGCTTATCCTGAAAAACCGTAACAATCCTGACGGGAATGCCTCTGACCCCCGCCGCCAACGCGCTGCCGGCATTGGTAAAAAAATCGACGTCCCCGGCCAGCACCGTGCGGATCGCGATCTCGCCGCGGATGCTGAGCAGCTCGACGTTAAGACCTTCTTCTCGAAAGTAACCTTCCTTTTGCGCAATGACCAGGGCAAATACCGAAGTACTACTCAGCGAAGGACAAGCCACCCGGATATTGTCAATAGCGCGCGACGGCGTGACGATAAAGAGAGAAACGGCCGAGCAAATGAAAAACCCATAGGTTATTTTCCAGCGTGTCATGCTAAAGCTCCTTCCTCGTCCAGACTAGTTTGCGTTGCTCTCGGCGCGCGCGCCTCGGTCTTCGCTATTTATCTTTATCGATGACTTCGGTCAAACAAAAACATTTCGGCAGAAAACAGCCCGCCCGCGCCGGACTCTTCGCCATGCAAGCCGCGCTTGCATGGCGGGAACTCTTCGAACGCGTCGGCAAGCTATCGTGTAATTGTCATTGCCACGCGAAAACCATAATCGGCGTAACAAAACGACGGCGGCAGCGAACTGCGCGCGGCCGAGCGGCTAAACTTGATCTGGTGCCGCCACGAGCCGCCGCGTGAAACCCGGCGCTCGCCTGAAACCGCGCCCTGGGGATTGTGCTCGGGAGAGTAGCGATAGTAGTTGTAGTCGTAATAGTCGCTGCACCACTCGTGTACGCCTTCGCTCATGTCGTGAAGCCCGAAGTCGTTGGGCGGGTTAACGCCGACTGGTGCCGGGCCACCCGTGGCCGCATTGAAGCCAATAGCCGTGCGCACGCTAGGCGCTTCATCACCCCAAGGATAAAGCGCGCCGTCTCGCCCGCCACGCGCAGCGCGTTCCCATTCAGCTTCGGTCGGCAAACGATACTGCAGCCCTTCGCGGCCACCGAGCCAGCGGCAATACGCAACCGCTTCGTCCCAGGTCACGCCTACCACAGGGTTTCGCGGATCGGCAAACATTGGTTCGGACCAAAATCGCGGCGGCGCGCCACCGGTGGCGTCGAGAAATAAATCATACTCCGCGTGGGTGACTGGAAACTTTGCCAAACCAAAGCAATCCAACCACACCCGATGAACCGGCCGCTCGTTGTCCTGACCGGTTTCACAGCCCATCAGAAAAAATCCTTCAGGGATGCGGACGATTTCAGCAAGTGCCTTCAACCGTTGCCTTCGACGCGGCGCTGTTCGATGGAAAATCGCACCAAGGCCGCATAGCGGTAAACTATGTGGGCGAATTTGCCGTACGGCATCGTGATGAACAGAGCGGCGACGACTCCCAAGTGAATTACCAGCAAACTGCCCATCGCAGCAGTCTCGCGAAAACCGAGCAGCAGCAGTCCCGTGAAGCTGGTCAAAAACAACAAGACCAGAAACGCCACGTCCATGCTGAGCATGTTCGCATGGGCCGAACCGCGGTCGCTTTGCCATTTCAAAATAAGCAGCCCGATCGTGCCGACGACCAACATGATCCCGCCAACCGTGCCAAGAACCACTGGCGCGCTGAAGTAAGAATAGGGCGCCCGCCAGCCGAGAAAATGATCGTAGAACGCGGCGATCGTGGTCGCCGCCAAATCGAGCAGAAAGCCGAAGAAAACCGCATGGTGCAACCACAACCTCGTCTGAGAGAAACTCTCCCCCGGATAGTTGCAGCCAGCGCCGCCGCCCTTCAAGTAGGCCAAGCCGAAGGCGTCTTCGGTAGCGCGCCAGAGCGCGGCAAAATCTATAAGCTCGACTACGTTCCCTTGGGTCTCGCGCCAGAATCGAATCGCGCCTATCGTGAACACCGCCAAACCGTAAAGCGCGATCAACGATGGCGGCACCGTCATGGCGATGAAGGGAACGACTCGGTAAATCGCGCCTTCGCCGTGATGAACAGCGAACAATACGGGCGGACCTTGGAATGCCAGCACGAGGCCGAGGATGATCGTCATCGACGCCGCCGTGATGACGCCACCCGCCAGAAATATGTTGTGTTTGAATACGCCGGCTAACAGCGCCGGCCAGATAAACTCACGGTATGTATCCGCCCGCAGTTCGGACATCAGCTGGGGGACATTCACGGCGAATTCGTGCGGCGGCGCGTATTGACAGGCGTAATAGCAGTCACGGCAATCGAAGCACAGATTGGCTAGATAAATGAGATCGGCCTTGGTAAAAATCCGCCGCTGCTCCATGGCCGGGAACACCGCGCAGTAGCCTTCGCAGTAACGGCAGGCATTGCAGATGGTCATCTGCCGCGCGCCTTCTTTGAGCAGATCAAGCGCGGGCATGCCGCGCCGCCGCCCGCCGCTCCGGCCACCGGCCCGACGCCATTGGCGGCGAGCTTTACTTCCCCGGCCACCAACGTCTGCGAAGTCACCGAGCCGCTGCCGGTAAAAACCGCGCTCACGTCGAGTCCGTGTTTTTTAAACAGTCCCAAGTCTTCGGCGACCCACAGGCTCGCGTTCATCGTGATCAGTCCCGAGTAGGCGACCAAAAGCTTCCTAGATGCCTCTTGCCCAAAGCCGGGACGAAATAGAGCGGCGAGCAGAACCACGCACAGGCAGGTGATCGACATTGCTCGTCTAGCGCGGAATGACAGCCAGGCAATTATTCGCATAGATTCCCTCTGGCGCCTTTGATCAACATTTATAAGCCAAATCGGAAAAATATCGCAATACACATCTCATGATACTTTCTTGCGGATTTGCACAAGCTCGGCAAACTCCCTATAAGCTGTTGCTGAACCAATAAAGGAGCATTACATGGCGACCCTCTGCCGCAATTATCGCATTGTACGCATTGCCGCCTGGCACCTAGTAGCGTGTCAGTTGTTAGTCGGCGCGACTGTCTTCGGCCAGACCTCCCCTTTCTACAAAGATAAGACTATTCGCATCATCGTTGGCTTCACTCCCGGTGGCCTGTACGATCAATACGCGCGCTTGCTGGCGCGCCACATGGGTAAATATATTCCCGGCAATCCGACCATCATCGTGCAAAACATGCCGGGCGCCGGATCGCTCAGCGCGACCAATTATATCTACGGCGTTGCCAAACCGGACGGCCTCACTCTCGGCATGATCGGCAGCGGCATTTATCTCGACCAACTGCTCGGCCGCCCGGAGGCCAGGTTCGACGTGGCGAAATTCGCTTGGCTCGGCAGCGTCGACCAGCGCGACCTGTTGCTCTACATGAAAGCCGACGCGCCGTGGAAATCCATCGAAGATATTCTCGCCGCCAAGGAAGCGCCCAAATGCGGCTCCACCGGGACTTCGGATCTGACCACGATCATCATGAACATTTTGAACGATACTCTCGGCGTCAAATTTCATGAAGTACGCGGCTACCCCGGCGGCGTCGAAATCGATCTCGCTCTGGAAAAAGGTGAGATCCATTGCCGCGGCACCGGCATTACCACCCACTTTGCGCGCGAGCCTTATTTTACCTGGCACAAGACCGGTTTCGACCGTCACATCGTTCAGACCGGCGCGAAGAAGGATCCGCGCATCGCCGATGCACCGACGCTCGCCGAGTTGATGGAGAAAAAGAAAACTCCGGCTCTACCGCGCAACGTCGCCAAAGTATTGCTGGTGTCGGCGACGGTGGGGCGCCCGATGATGACGACGCCGGGCACGCCGGCAGACCGGGTAAATCTACTGCGCGAAGTTTATCTGAAAACCTTCAAAGATCCGCTGGTCATCGAAGAAGCGAAGAAGGCCAGGATGGATCTCGAACTCCTCAGTGGCGCCGAAGTCGAGGCCCAGTTACGCGACGTCATGGGTCAGCCGAAGGAGGTAATCGAGCGGGTTATGAAGCTGTCGCAGTGATCGTCGGTGCTGCGACGTAATTCCAACGGGGTATTGCCTACCCTTTATTTGCGCCCGCGGCAAGTTCATGAAACCCTTCGTCGCTTACACCGCCATTGTGCTCGCGATCATGTTTCTCGCCGGCGCCCTAATCGCCGGCGTGGAAGTTCTCCACGAAGAAAATTTACTGGCTAATCCCAAACTAAAACCGGCGCTGGGTTTCTTTGTCACCGGATTCATGTTTCTCGGCATCGGTCTGCGTGGTTGGCGCGCGCGACGGCGCCAGATCCGATCCGGTATACCGCCGTCCACCGGACAACGGCTAACTTAAGTGCGTCTTAGAGAGCGACATTTTCACGGGTAAAGTCGCCCGCGTAAGCTTTCGCCGCGAACCGGCGTTGTTCGCGTTTCATGTAGGCAACTTTGATTGCGACGGATAAAATCTCTCGGTCTGAGTGATGTTCGACTTCTTCAGGGATGCCCACGCCAGCCTGTTTCAAAAAAGTTATGACGCACACCTGTGGGCGCTGACAAAGGAAGAAGAGTAAAAATGCGTAGGGCTGCGACCGAATTCGTGGCGCCGATAGAATTTATTGAATGGACTTTCGATGGTCATTTGAGGCATGTAGCATTTATCGGCTCGAGGAAAGATAAGGACTTGGAAACGTTGTGCGGGAATGAGCGATCAGAGATGGAGCGGTTCGAGGCGATTCTATTCGCAACCTTAGCTATGAGAGGTCAAAATCGATAACAGGGAATTCCGCCCTTCTTTGGGTTCATGTCGGAAGTCAATGTATTGAAGATATCCGAGGCGCATATGAACTTCCCAAGGATTACATTCAGACATCATGATTGGAATGATCTTGCCTTGTCGATGTTCCGACGCCCAATGAACTTCCAGCCTGACCCATTCTGACTTAGTTGCATTCGGTGACATCACCACAGTAAACCACTGAGAACCTTGCAAGCCTTCTAAGATCGAACGCTCCCAACGATCCGCGCCTCGTATGCTATCCACTGAGAACCACGGCTTAAACCCTGCGCTTCGCAAGAGCGGAACCATTTCGGTATTTACAAAACCGACATCGTTGTGTGAATGACTTATAAAGACCTGATTCGGCGCGGGTTTGTCAACGCTAGGGTGACCGGGTGCTGGCGGCAAGGATAGCTCTGATTTGATTGCAGGCGGCTCTCCGACACGTTCAAACAACCGCTGTCCGCCGCCCATTTCGGAGGCCGCTTTCAGTCTAGCAATCAATAGTTTCCGATCACCGTCGCACTCGGTCACAGCACGGCAGGTGGAATAATTCGCATCCGGTCGTCCCTGAACATCGGTAGTAGCCTCAAAAGACAAATACGTCAAAATATCAGTGAGGTCTTGGAATGTTTTCTCATCCATTGCTGTGACGAATTCCAACTGACTTCCCGGTGCTAGAGCTAGTAACATTACCGCCATCAATGACCCTAGTGGCGCTTCTTGTTTAGTCGCCAAATTGACCGCAATAATATCGTCTTTCGGAAAGTAGGAGGTCTGAAGCGTTGTCAGCATGGCGCACGGACGGGCATGCAGACCATTAGGAGCGGTAACGATAGCCGTGAAGCAACGCATAGTTTAAAGCCGAAAATATATCGCCATCATACCCGCCCAATTACAAAAACCTAGCCCCGCGATTGGTCAAACGGTCTTTGACGATGATTTCTACTCCTTGGCGTAGATAGTTCTACGGAACTGAATCAACACTACTTGCAACCTCAATTTCCCTAGCTGATATGAACTGAAGGACGCCCGGTTACTATAGGGTGGGCACTTTTACCAATCCTATGCTCTATACCTGCCCTTATTCAGTTCCGGGTTCGGTCCCTGGCGACTCGGTTCGGTGCGAGATGGCAAAACTATGCGTACAGTTACACCTTCAATCCTCGATTCTAATCATTTGCCCGCTTCCAGCTCCTTCCATGCCTGGCGGACAAACAAGAAATCGCGCACATCGTCGATCGAACGCTTCTTGTCGTTGCCTAGCCTGTCAATGAAGCTTTCGATCTCGGCATCGGTCATCGTGCCGTCGCGCAGGATCGATTTGAGTTCGACGTCATAGGAGCGCGCCGCGATCTCCGGGGTTTGGTTGACCCATTGTAATAATACTTTAATCGTCTCCGCGCGATTCTCGTCGATGAAACGGTTGGCGCGCAGGATCGCTCGCACGCCGCGCCGGACAAACGCCGGATTCTCTTTGATCAAGCGATCGGACGTAATCATCCCCGATGCTGGCATGCCGACCTCCGGCGGCCCGGCGAGGACTTTGACGCCGGCTTTTTGCGCCATCAAGTCATGGGGCGGCGACAGCGTGGTCACGTCCACGGCGCCGGTGATGACGGATTGCAAACGGACCGACGTATCGCCCAGCACTACTGGTTGCATCTGCGCCGGATTCATCCCCTTCGATCGGAGCAACTCCTCGGCGACCAAATGATCCGCGCCGCGAATACTCGACACGCCGAGCTTCTTGCCGCGCAGGTCTTGAACGTCTTTCACGCTCGGATGAGCGATCAAATAGTAAACACCTTTCTTAAACGCGACGAGCACGATCTTCATCGGAAAGCCGGAAAGAATCCCGCGCACCGTGCTGACGAAGGTTCCGGTAAACGACACGTCGCCGTTAATCAGCGCCATCACGCCCAGGCGTGGATTGGCCTGTATGATCTCCACATCCATGCCTTCATCACGAAAGAAGCCCCTGCTCACCGCGACGTAGTAAGGCACGCTGGTGTTACTGCGGCTCGAGAAGGAAATGCGCACCTTTTGCGCTTGCCCCAGGGCCACCCCATCAAATAGCCGGCAACCTAAAAGCAGGACCAATGACATCGCCGCGATGATTCTAACTGTTGCCATTGGCGTTCATCCTCGTTTGGCTGTCATATTGCTCACACGGGAATTACTTTGTTCCCTACTTCCCCGCTTCCAGCTCTTTCCACGCCGCCCGGGCAAATGAAAAATCCCTAACTTCATCGAGCGGCCGCTTCTTGTCGGCGAGCCGTTCCATCTGGCCTTCGATTTCCGCGTCGGTCATGGTGCCGTCTTTAGAAAGCGTCTTGAGTTCGACATCATAGGAACGCGCGGCGAGATCCAATTTTTGCGGCACATATTGGGACATGATGCGAATGGTTTCTTCCCGGTTGGCTTCAAGGAAACGGTTAGCCTTCAACAAGGCGCGGATGGTTCTACGCAGCACTTGGGGATTCTCCTTGACGACCCGATCGGCGGCAAAGAGCCCGGAGGACGGCACGCCGATCTCCGGCGGACCGGAAACCGCCTTCAACCCCATGTTCTGGAGCTGCACATCGTAGGGCGGCGGCACCGACACTGCCTGGACGATTCCGGTCACCACCGCTTGGAAACGCAGCGACGGATCGCCCACCGCGATCGCTTGCACCGTATTGGGATCGATCCCCTTCATGCGCAAAAGTTCCCTGCCGATGATATGATCGCCGCCATTGATCGCCGTAACGCCGAGCTTTTTCCCCTTCAGATCTTGGACATCCTTGATGATCTCCGGGCGCACCATCAAATAGTAAAGTCCCTTCTTGAGCAGAATAAACACGGCCTTCATTGGCAGTCCCTGAACGACGCCGCGAAAAGTGCTGACGAACGATGTAGTAAAAGTCACATCGCCGTTAAGCACCGCCATCGCCCCCAGGCGCGGATTGATCTGGACGAACTCCACCTCCAATCCTTCGTCTCTAAACATTCCCCTGGACTGAGCGACGTAATAGCTTGTGTTGGTATTGCTCCGGCTCGACAGCGAGATGCGAATCTTCTGCGTCTGCGCCTGGATCGCCGGCCTGAACCCAAATAGCACGGCCACGCTAATGACAATCACGGCGCACCCTCGCCATTTCTTTGCAGTCATTTGAATCTCCTTAAGCTCCCATTAAGTTCCCACAACCCTCTGGCCAAATCGTCCGCCAGTTCATTGATCGCGTTGCACTGGTCCGACAGCGGAACCCTTTCTAAATAGGCCAGAGCTGTCCGTTAGGTCAAGCCGGGGATTTTGTCCTTTACAACTCCGGGCGATTCCGCTTAGAGTCGGCGCCATGAACTTGAGCTTAGCCATCGCGCTATTCCTGCTCACCTCGCTGGCCGCGCCAAACGCCTTCGCCAATCCCTACCTGCCGAAGCCCGGCGAGCGTCCGATAGCCATCCGTCTCGGAACCTCCGCGGTTTCAGGCGGTTTCATGCATCTTTATGCCGCCCTCGATTACGGGATTTTCGAAAAGTATGGCTTCAAAACCGAACATATCTACATACGCGGCCAATCGCCGGCTCTCGCCGCGTTGGCCAACGACGAGCTCCAGTTCAATTACGGCGCGGCCGAAGGCAGCCTACCCGGCCTAGCCGCCGGCGTCGAGGTCAAAGTCGTCGCATCTCCGCTGGTCAAGCTTCCCTATATCCTGGTCGGCCGCAAAGATATCCGCAGGCCGGAGGATCTCAAAGGCAAAGCCATCGGCGTCACCCGGCCCGGCGACTTGAGCGCTCGCCTGTCCCGGGCGGTGTTGAAGAAATTCGGCCTAAGCACCGACGAAGTCATCATCCGGCCGATCGGCGGCAGCCAAACCGAACGCTATCAAGCGATGCTGGGTAACGTCGTGCAAGCCATCCTCGTCACCCCGCCGTTGGATGTCCGCGCCAAGCAAGATGGCTTTAACGTCATCTATCGCTTGATCGAGCTCGAACTGCCGTTTATCTACAGTTCACTGATGACCAATTATAAAATGCTGCGCGAGCGGCCCGAGATCGTCCAGCGCATGGTCGCCGCGCTGGCCGAGAGCATCTACTTCGTCGAGAAAAATCCTGACAAGGCCAAAGCCGCCGTCGCCAAGGCGATGCGTGTCAAAGATGAAGAAGCGCTGCAAGCCTCGTACAACGTCTACGCCAGAGAGATCGTCGATCGCACCATGGTCGTGCCGGGAAACTCCGTGCGCGAGGCTGTCGAGATGGCCCGCGATACCGGAACCGTCGTCAGGCGCAAACCGGAAGATCTTTACGACAACAGTTTTGTCAATAATTTAGACAAAAGCGGCTTCCTCAAAGAGATTTGGGGAAATGAAAATTACCGGCGGTGAAAATGAAATTAGCGATCCTACTGTTACTGCTTGTCCCGTTTGGCGCTCAGCCATTCGCCAATCCTTATCTGCCTAAACCGGGCGAACGGCCGCTTTCGATGCGCGTCTCTACCTGCGCCGTTTCCGGCGGCTTCATTCATCTCTACACCGCCCTCGACAACGGCCTGTTCGACAAGTACGGCGTCAAATTGGAGAATATCTTTATCCGCGGCAGCGCCCAAAACTTGACCGCTCTCGCGACCGACGAAGTACAGTTCACTTACTGCGCTTCGGACGCAATCATTCCCGGGATGGCGGCTGGGCTCGACGTAAAGATCGTCGCGTCGCCGCTGGTAAAGCTGCCGTATGTCTTGGTGACCCGGAAAGACGTGAGACGGCCGGAAGATCTTAAGGGCAAATCTTTGGGAATCGCCCGCGCGGGGGATTTGAGCGACCGGCTGTCGCGCGCAGTCGTGAAGAAGCTCGGCGTGCCCCCCGACACGGTCACGATCCGGCCCATCGGCGGCAGCCAGGGCGAACGCTACCAGGCGATGGCCGCCGGCATCGTCCACGGCGTGATCATCACGCCGCCGCTCGATGTCCGCGCCAAGAACGAAGGCTACAATGTTATGTATCGGCTGATCGATCTGAATATGCCGTTCATCTATAGCTCGCTCCATACGAGCCATAAAATGCTGCGGGAACGTCCCGAGATCGTCCAGCGCATGGTCGCCGCCTTGGCCGAGATCGTCTATTACGTCGAGAAAAATCCCGACAAGGCCAAGGCGTCCGTCGGCAAAGCCATGCGCACCAAGGACCCGGAAGCGTTACAGTCCGCATACGACACTTACGCCAGGGACATCCTCGACCGCACGATGGTGGTCCCGGCCAAGGCGGTCGCCGAAACTGTCGAGATGGCCCGCGAAAGCGGCAGCCCGGTCAGAAGAAAACCGGAAGAAATCTACGACAATAGCTTCGTCAACAATCTTGAAAAGAGCGGCTTCTTGAAAGAGATCTGGGGCAACGAAAATTATCGGCGGTAAATACCGCGCGCCGCGCGCAAAGCATGGGGACATTGCTATGAAAATAAGAATCCCCGCAATCCTGTTAGCGCTCTTTTGCACGGCGCCCAGCTTCGCCAGCCATTATCTGCCCAAGCCGGGCGATAAGCCGATCAATATTAGAATCGGCACTTGCGCTATCACCGGGGGCTTCGTCCATCTTTACGCCGGCCAGGATTACGGAATTTTCGAAAAGTATGGACTCAAGACTGAGACGATTTTTATCCGCGGCAGCGGCCCGGCGTTGGCCGCCCTCGCCGGCGACGAGCTTCAGTTCATATTTTGCGCCGCCGACGGCACCATCCCGGGGCTGGCCACCGGCATCGATGTCAAACTCGTGGCGTCGCCTTTGGTGAAGCTGCCCTATGTATTGATCTCACGCAAAGAGGTCAGACGCGGCGAAGATCTCAAAGGCAAATCCATCGGCATCGCCCGTGCTGGCGACTTGAGCGATAAGCTCACCCGCGCAGTGATCAAAAAGTTCGGCTTGACGCCTGAAATGGTTTCGATCCGTCCCATCGGCGGCAGTCAGGGAGAACGCTACCAAGCGATGGCGGCCAACATCGTCCAAGCGGTTACCGTCACACCGCCCTTGGATGCCCGCGCCAAGAACGCCGGCTTCAACGTGCTCTATCGCCTGATCGATCTCGACCTGCCGTTTATCTACAGCACCCTCCACACCAGCCATAAGATGCTGCGCGACCGTCCCGAGATCGTCCAGCGGGCGGTCGCGGCATTCGCCGAATCTGTCTACTTCGTCGAGAAGAATCCCGACAAGGCCAAAGCCTCCATTGCCAAGGCAATGAACCTCAAGGACGAAGATGCGCTCCAGTCCTCCTATAACGTCTACGCCAAAGAAATCGTCGACCGCACGATGCTAGTCCCCGCCAAGTCGGTCGCCGAATCGGTCGAAAGCGCCCGCGAGAGCGGCACCACGATCCGGCGCAGACCGGAAGAGATCTTCGACAACAGCTTCGTCAATAATCTGGAAAAGAGTGGGTTTCTCAAAGAGCTCTGGGGCAGCGAGAACTACCGGCGCTAGAGGACGCGCAACAGAGCCGCCATTCACTTAAATTCTACCGCGCTGGTACGGCTCCCTGCGCCTTCCTCAACCAACTCATGTCTTCCAGATCATCCGGCGTGAAAGCTTTCGTGACTTTCAGCGATTCGCGGTAGATCTCGATTTCCTTTTCGACAGCGGCGCGCGGTTTGGTGCCGTCTTTGCTGTAGCCGAGCATCTGCGCGGCCATGGCCTTCTCGGCCAGCGGCAGGTCGATCTTGTGGTAGGTCGAAACATATTGAACCACTTCGTTGCGATTTGCCGGATTGAGAATGTAATTCATGGTCCGGTGCAGCGCGGCGACCATGCCCTGAACTTTCTGCGGGCTTTTCTTCATGGTTTCCTGCGCACTCACCAAGCCGATGAAGCTCAACGGCGCGTAGGTTCGCGCTTCGGCGATTTTGACATAGCCCTTGGCTTCGAGCTCTTCTACATAGGGCGGCGGCAGTATGACTGCGGCAATCCTTTTGCTCGTGAGCGCTTTGATCATGTTGTCTGTGACCTGCAGCGCGAGTAGCGTCGTCTTGCCGGCTTCGATCCCGTGGGCACGTAGAATCGCGCTAGTCGACATGCCCGTGGCATCGGTCAATGCGTTCACGCCGACGGTCTTTCCGACCAACTCTTGCACCGATTTAATTTCCGGCTGAGCCAAGAGCACGTGAACCGGGTCTTGCTGGACATAGAACACGCGCCGCAACGGCAACCCGCGCATGATCGCCGAGGTCGCCGCGCCGGTGGTCGAGGAAAAATCCAACTCGCCCGCAGCCATCGCCGCGATCGCCGTCGGCGGCGACATGATAATCAACTGCGGCTCAATCTGCTCGGCGGCAAAGAAGCCCTTATCCTTGCCAAAGTAGTACGGCATGATCGACAAGCTTTTGGACGGCACATGAATCGTCACCTTGATCGGCGTGGAGGCGCCATGCGCCATTTGCAACGGCAACAGCAGCCCGAGAACAATCAACGCATGGCGTATTACTCTTCGTTTTTGCATCGGCTTACCTAACCTCTCTAGCTTTATTAAAAATTCTGATTCACCGCGAAGTGGCATGTGCTTGCCTCGCGGACAACGCATGAACATGGGTGGCATTCCCAGAACATGCTCCCCTCCTCGATTCGTCATTCCCGCGCACGCGAATCCAGGTTTGTTCTGCATCGAATTAGCCCCTGCTTTTGCGGGTATGACGGAGCCCCGGAGGCTCCGTGCATATCGTCCCCTCACAGGTATTTTCAAAGGAGATTACGAAGGACAGGAATGGTAAGGAAGATTGGAAAGGGCGGGTTTCAAACTCGCCCTAGGAAACCTTCATGCTCTTCGTCTCCTCCCTGATCAATTCGTCATTTCTTTTGATGAGTCATTCGTGAAACTTGCTCGTAGCCTCGGCGGCGATTTCTTGCACCAAAGGCACGGGGCAAAAACCATGGGCTTCAACGGCGAAGACCGGATTGAACTTGCTGCGAAAATTTTCCAGGGCGATGATCGCCGCAAGCTCGACGAGCTCCTCTTCGGTGAATTGCTGCTTGAGCCGATTGAAAAAGCGATCCGTGACCCGTTTGCGCGTGTAGGTCATGCGCTCGCAGAGTTCCAGTGCCAACTTCTCCCGCACTGAGAACAGGGAATTTTTCTTGTAATCCGCCAGCGCCGCCTCCACCTTCTCCGCCGACGCCCCATGATGCATCCCACTGGACGCGTTGATGTCCAGTCAATACGGACAGCCGTTGATGCTGGCGGCTTTCATGCACAAAAGATGACGCAACTCCGCGCCGATCAACCCCGACGCCACAATGCCGGCCTGAAGCGCTTGTACGCCCTGCTGAATCGTCGGCCGCAGGCCATATACTTTCGCCGTGTTTAATATCGTGCCGTATTGCTTTTCCTGCGCTGCGAAGACTTCCCGTACTTCGTTCGGCGCCGTTTCTTTCGATGCCCCTGTGATTCGCAACATGACTACACTCCTCCGCGTTCTTGTAGGATGGGTGCAGGCGCCGCGCCGATACCCATTGTCCCGGTTGATTTTCGCCACTTCCTGAATGATGGATATCGCAAAGTCTATCCTGAGCCCTGCCGAAGGACTCCACCCATTTTAGATAATGCTGATTTACACTCCGAGCTTTAGCAGCTTCGCCGCCGTGCCGCCGAGCATATTTTCTTTCATCTGGGGTGCCAGCGGCAAGCGGCGGATCTCGGCGATATACTCGTTGACGCCATCGATGCTTTTACCCTGTTTGGCATCGCTGGCGTTGAAATTTTGCGGATAGTCGGTGGCAAACACCAGGCGCTCTGGTTTAATCACCTCCAGCGCACAGCGAAGCGCGATCGGGCTGCCTTCGAAGCCGGCCATATCGAAATAGAGCTGGTTGAAATATTCGTCAAAAGACTGCGGCAACTTGAACCGATAGGACGAGCGCGAAATGCGCTCCTTGTAACCGGCCAGGCCGCCGCCGAAGTGGGCGAAGACAAATTCCAAGTCGGGATAGCGCTCCACCACGCCGCCGGCGATCATGCGCGTCACCGCCACGCCAAGATCGAACTCACGGGTTAGAATCACCGGTAGCATGTAGTCCTTCATCAGATCGTAGCCCTTCGGGCCCAATGCCGGATGGACGAAGATCGGCACTTTGAGGCGGTCGACAACATCGTAAAACGGCGTGAATTCTTTGGCGTCAAGCGACAAGCCGTTGACCTGCGACGAGATCGTGACACCTTTCAAGCCGAGCTCGCTGACGGCACGCTCCAATTCGGCCAGCGCCGCAGCGCCGTCAAGCGGTGGCAGATGAGCCAGGCCGACAAAGCGGCCGGAATATTCCTGCTGCGCGCGCGCCGTGCAGTCGTTCAACAGCCGGCAGTTCTCAAGAGTCGTATCCCACCCGAGGATCGAGCTTTGCACGGCGATATCGATGCCGGCTCGATCCATATCGGCGATCTGCGCATCGAGATCGAACAACTGCGAATGGATCGAGGCATCACCGGTACGCACGGCATCTTTTCGCGTCGGGTCCATGCCGAGTTTCCGGCCGAGCTCCGCTGGAATATAGTGATGTTCAAAATCGATAACCAATTGTTCCTCCTAGGATAACCTGCATTTGAGCGAGATCATTGACCCGCTGTCAGCAAAACCTGCCTGCGCTCCAGACCGCACCCTCTTCCGTGGTTTCAATATTCCTCGACGACGTAGCTCCAATCGTTTATCGGCACGCTAGTTCAACGACTGCGCATGGAATTAAAAAACTTTTTAAGCCTTTGACCGCCAGTCAGACTCTTGGCAGCGGCAGGCTGGCGTCGTGACAAATATTCAAATCCCGCTTGACAGGTCAATGCCGCAATAAAAGAATCTACCGTTGACGATACAGCCGCTCCGTTGCCTGCATTGGAATCCTCGAAACGCGTTTCCTCGGCGGCAAGAATCGACCGCAGACCGAAGTAAAGGTCCTTGCATTGGGCGGGCACGGCAGGCTCATCGCGCAAACGCCGATCGCCGCCCTGGTGATGACGCAATTCGCCTGCGATGGCGGATTCAAGCACTGCGGCATGGTTGCAGTTTGCGAGACCGCAGAAGTCGAGCACTCGGGCAATTTCTTCATTCCGACGCGCGAAATAATCGTCAAAAAACGAAAACTGCCGGGGGCAGCCCTGCGTGTCGCGCAAGGACGTCAAGGTATACAAATACCAAAGCCATGCGCCATGCTCGATCGCTATCCGGTTGCGCTTTTGCAACGACTCGGCGACCTCCAGAGGATTGCGCAGGCAGAAAAGAAAACTCATATTGGGCACCGCTTGGCGCCAAAACGGCAAGAACAAAGATGCCCGCGGCTCTTTCCAACCCCATGGCTTTTTGTCTGAAAAATTCGCCGCCAATGCGCGCGCGCGGCGCAGCAGCGGCAGCAAGCCCGGATCGGTTTCCCAGCTTGCCGGCAAATCCGGCGGATGATGCCAGCTGGCGTGAAAGTATTTGAGCAGCTTGCGATCGACGTCGAGAAATCCACGATGCTCGAAGTGGCCGAGCGGATTGGCCTTGTCAGCCTTGAGCAACTGCTCTGGCGGCCCCAGCTCCAACCCGCAAATGTTGAGCAGACGCGCGATCATCGACGTCCCGCTGCGGTGCATGCCGACGAGGCAAATTATCCGGGCCTGAGTCATTTCCGTGGTTAGCCCATCGGCAGCAATACCAACCGATGCGCGGCTACTCCATATGTTCCATTAAGCTAGGCGACGCAAACCCTCGGCCGGGTTGATCCAATAAACAAAAGATTACCGCGCAACGTCCCCTTAGACCGTGGTCCTTCCAAACGGTTGTCCGTCATCGATCACGCAGCCGTTTTCGGTTCGCTTCCAAGATTTACGTAGCATACCGGCATATGTGTCGTGTTGTTTGCATAGCCGACTCGCCCTTGGCTGTCGATGAGAATCAGGCCTGCGCTACTGCCGGTCAACGCTGCCAGATTTGCCAGCGCCATACCGGCGGCGGCGCTGGGCTCGCTGCCATCTTGGAGCGACTGCACCGCGGCGCGCGCCATCACGACCCGGATGATCGCCTCTCCGTATCCGGTGCACGACACCGCGCCAAACCTATTCGCATAGGTGCCACAGCCTATCAACGGCGAATCGCCAACTCGACCGGGTAATTTGTTGAAGACACCGCCGGTGGAGGTCGCGGCGGCAAGATTGCCGTGCTGATCGAAGGCGACGCAACCGACGGTGCCGTGCTTGCTGTCCCAGCGCAGCTTTTCGCTATCGACGATCAAACTGGCGGGAGCGCATTCGGGAAATCCGCCGGCGCGGGCGAACAACAGTGCGCCCGCGCCGGCGATCATCACATGCCGGCCATCTTCGAGCACGCGCCGCGCCAGCGCAATTGGATTCCTGATCCCGGTAACCGCAGCCACTGCCCCGGCGCGCAGCGCGGTCCCTTCCATGATCGCGGCGTCCATTTCGACTTGGCCCAAGCTATTAAGAGTCGATCCGGTCCCGGCGTTAAATAACGGATTGTCTTCCAGCACGATTACTGCGGCTTCAGCCGCATCGAGCGCGTTGCCACCGGCGCGAAGCATTTCCCAACCGGCAACCGCCGCCGCTCGACAGCCATCGAGGCGCGCCGGCAAACTATCGTCTTTAATCGGACCGGCGCCGCCGTGGACAATGATCGATGGAGCGAATGGTGAACTCATGAATTCAAGTAGCTGAAACATGCCGTCCGGGTGTGGAACGACGACAATAACGCCGCTTCAATATACCTTTATCGCGACTGTTTTCCATTCAACTACGCCAACTCACGCAGCACGGCGCGGCACGGTGCGCCGTCGGACCCGGCGAGCTTCACCGGCGGGCAAAAAAGTTCGTAACGCCCCGCCGGCACTTCGGACAAGTCGACGCCTTCGAGCAGGATAACCCCATGGTCCAAAAACGCCCGGTGCACCGGTACTTGCTCGCTGGCACCTGCCGCAGACAAATAATCTAAGCCGACTAATTTGACGCCGAGATCGACCAAGGCCTTGGCGCCGTCGACGGAGAAAGGCGCGAAGTTGGCGTCGTAAACTCCCTTCTTGAGAAGCTGTGAATTCCGCGTCTTGAAAAGCACCCGGGTTTCGCCCTGAAGATTCGCCTTGGCTACGTCGGCGGCCGTGATATGCGAGCCCGGCTCGGCGGCGCACACCCGCGCCGGTCCGATAAACGTCTCGAGCGGCAACGCTTCGATGGTGATGCCATCGGGCAAAAAATGAAACGGCGCGTCGACGTGGGTGCCGGCGTGGACGCTGGTGTGGATCGACGACGAGTTGTTGGTGTCACCCTTGCTCATGCGCTTGCGTCCGATCAGCTCCAACGGCTGGGCCGTCACCCAACGAATCGACTCCGGCGAAAGGGTCAAAGAAATATCGTAAAGTTTCATAGCGGCATCCTCCAGTGAACGATCTTATATTGCCGACAAAACCGAAGGGCAACCGCCGAGCCTTCCCCTTTTGCGTGCTTTGCGGCTTATCTTCCGATTTCGAATCAATGCTTGGCGGCCGATCATCGTCCCAAATGGATCGCGAAGTTACCCGCCACTACGCTGGCGATGCCGGCGATCACTTTCCAATTGATCGCCTCGACATCGCGCAGAAAAAGCGCCGCGAAGATCAGCGACCAGACCGGATAGCTCGCGGCGATCGGCGCGACGATAACCACCCGGCCGAGACTGATGGCGGTGATGATGCAGAGGATCGAAAAGGTTTCGGACAGTCCGGTGGTGAGAAACGGCCAAAGCGCCTGCCGGTGCCACACCAGCCGCTGCGAGCTTGGCGACACCACCAGATAGACTAAAAATGCGCCAAACGACACCAAGCCCATGAGCGCAGAGAAAAACAACGGCTCGTTGGCCATGGTCAAGACGTAACGGCGGATCGGATGATTCATCCCGGTGAGAAAGGCCGCGCCGAGCGGCAGCAGCAAATGCCAGCGGCGAAAACTTGCGATCTGTTGATCCGGCTTCCACGAAACCAAGACAATACCGGCGACCACCAGCAAGGTGCCGAGCACGATCAACGCCGAGGTCGGTTCGCCAAGAACCGCAATGGCGATGGTCGCACTGATCAATGGACTGACTGATTGCAACGCGCTGCTGCGTGACGCGCCGATCTTCTCGACGCCGGTATAAGCGAACAAGCGCACACCCAACTGAAAAATTCCCACCACGGTAAAAAGTACCACCCCGCTGAACGGCACGGCATGGACCCCTCCGGTGGCGAACACCGCGCTCCATAGGAGCACATTTTGCATCAGGATCGATACCAGGGTCGCCGTGGTCGGCGTCGAGAAGCGCATGCCGGCCCGCGCCGAGACCAGCGCCGAGGCGTACAAGACCGAGGTAATGAGCGCGAGAACCTGCGCCGCCGCTTCCGAGGTCATGGCTGAACGAACAGGCGGCGGCAGGCATGGAAGAAGTCCAGCGCCGTGGCGTCCCAAGTGCAACTCAAGACCCACGACGCTAGACTGGAAACACGGTGTCAACTCTTGGCCAGCGTCTGGCGAAACTTTTCTCGATGTTCGGTGCTGTAGAGCCGCGGGAAGTTCTCCGGATAAGCCTCCCCCGGCTCGACTTTCAATGTCACGAACACCGGTCCTTCTTGGTTGAGAATCTCCGGCAGCTTCAGCTCCCACTCGGCGAGATCGGCGATTTCGTATGTCTTCTTGTAGCCGGCAGTTTTAGCGAATTCGGCAAAGTGAATATTGCCCGAATTGGGCGTCAGCACCGAGCCGTTGGTTTCATAGCAGCCGTTTTCGCATAGACAGTGTATGTAGTTCTTCGGCGCTTGATTGCCGATGGTCACCAGCGAGCCGAGATTCATCAACAGACTGCCGTCGCCGTCGAACACGACGACCTTCTTATCAGGCCGGCCAAGCGCCAAGCCCAACGCATGGGACGAACCCTGGCCCATGGCGCCGATAAATGTGTAGTTAAGCTCGCTCGGCGAAATATGCGTAATCTCCTGCGCCGCCATGTAAACCGCGACGACGATTTCATCCTTGCGCTGGCGCGCAAAGGCCTTGAGCATTTCATCTCGTTTCATCATGGTCAGCGTGGCTCCCTTCCGATCAGAATCGCGCTCGGTGCCGAGCCGGCGAATGACTTTTCGATGGCCGAAAAAATCTTTGTTGTATCGGCGTCCCGTTCGATCAGACAGTGCTCGATGCCCATAAGGTCGCAGATCGGCTCGATGATCTTGACGCCGTATTTTTTTGACTTGCTAGGTTCGATATCAGGTTCCTTACCGAGCAGCCCAACGACGATGCAAACGGGGAATTTGCCTTCGACGGCGATGCCGCGAATCGAATTGATCGAATCGAGGAAGCCGGTGTACTGCATCATCAACACCGACTTGTGGCCGGCGGCGTAAAGCCCGCTGCAAATCGACACGCCTTCGTCCTCTTTGCAGACCTGCACGACTTTGTAGTCTGGATCAGCCAGCAACCCCTTCAGCAAATAATGGCTGGTCACCCGGTCCGGCAGCGCCACGACAAAGTGTATGCCGGCGCGTTTGAATTCATGCTTGATCGCCGCAGCGGTCAAAGGATAGTCGGCCATGGGTACCTCCCGAAAAAATTTGTTCAACGTTCAAGGGTTCAAAAGTTCAAGGTCAGCGCCCCACCACCAAGGAACAAGGCCAAGCCTCAGCTTCGGCATCTGCCAATCCTTATCCAAAAACCTTGAACCTTTGAACCTTGAACTTTTGAACGAATATTTAAGCGATCTCCTGGACAAAATCCGCCAACCGTTCACCGATCATGATCGACGTTAAATTGGTATTGGCGCGGCTGACCACCGGCATGATCGACGCATCGCCGACCCAGAGATTCTGCACGCCGTGCACGCGCAGTTTCTGATCCACCACCGCCATGGGATCGCTCGCCGGCCCCATCTTACAGGTGCCGACACCATGGTGATAACTGTCGTAAGTCTTGCGCGCGAACGAGCCCCAATCTTCCCCGGGTCCAGGCTGAATCAGCGGGCCATAGTATTCCTTCACCTCTGGCCGGTGTACCAAATCATTGACGAACTGCATCGCCTCGACCATCGCTTTCAAATCTTCGGGGTGTTCGAGCATGCAGGAATCGATGCCGACCTGATCGTGCGGATCGGCGCTCTGCAGAAAAACCTTGCCGCGGTTGCGCTGCTCGAGCAAATGCGCCGAGATCGGCATCATCCGCTTGAGTCCGGTCACTTCCGTCGGCGGCCGCATGTTGATGTGGAAGTTAGCCGCTTCGCTGATGGCGTTCTTCCGAATAATCAAACGGAAGCGCGGCACCACCCAGTCTTCTTTCGATTCTTTCGGCCCTTCAAAAGTCATGAACACCACCGGGTGATCCTGATAGTTTTCACCGATGCCCTTCAGTTCATGGACCAAGGGGATGTCATGTTTTTTCAATTGCTCGGCCTGGCCTATGCCGGTGAGCATAAGAATCTGCGGTGAACCGTAGACGCCTGAGGTCACCAAGACCTGGCCGCCGAGCACGCTATGCATCTGGCCGTCGCGCTCGTAATTGACGCCTTCGCATTTTTTGCCGGTGAGCTTGAGCGTGTGCACGGTGGCTTGATCGATGATCGTCAGGTTCTTGCGCTCGCGCGCTGCATTCAAATAGGCGACCACGGTCGACTGGCGTTTGCCGTCCTTGATATTGTAAGGCGAAGCGCACACACCATAAGGTTCCGGCACATTGAGATCGGGACATTTCGGCAAGCCCATCGCATAGGCCGCGTCGATGAACGCCCGCGCCGGCGGCGACATCGGCATGTCGAGCGTATACTGGCGTTTGACGTAGAGCGGCCCGTCTTTGCCATGAATCGGATCGTCGGGAAAATCCTGGTCCGACTCGATCTTCTTCATGAACGGCAAGCAGCGCTCATAAGACCAATCGGGATTACCCGCGGCTACCCATTGATCTAGATCGTAACGCTGGGGCCGCAGCACCGACATTACGTTGACCGACGAGCCGCCGCCCATGATACGGCCGGCGAGCGCGTAATAAGTGCTGCCGTCGATATGGCGTTGGGTACCGAACATCGAGACGAAATCTGATTCCAACAGCAAGCGCGTTTGCATCGATGAATTCGCCACCAGCTCCGGCAGCGGCCAGGGATCGGGTCCAGCTTCAAGCAGCAAAACTTTCCGTCCGGGATCCTCCGAGAGACGGTTAGCCGCCACGCATCCCGCCGAACCGCCGCCGACAATAATTACGTCATATTTATCCGCCATTAAAAACTCCTATGCAAAATTTGCCAGAAACAGTCGAATTGAGGGGTCAGTGCTTTCAGGCTGTCAAACAGGTTCAGATGCGAGGCGCGCGAGAGACGATCGGGCGCAACGAAGCAGGTGAGCCTGTTTCAACAGCCTGCTAACCCCATACTAAAATTACGCCTGCGCGCCAAGTCCCTGGTGCAGCCGTTTGGTGAACTCCTGCAAGATCAACGTCGCCGTCGCGCGCAAAACCATGTCGCCCAATATGCCCAGCCGTCCTTTGATTTTTACATCGGCTTTGTAATCCATCTGCGATTTCGTGTCCGAGATCCGACGCAAGTCGACGGTCATATCGGCGTTGACCGTACTCTTGGTCACCGAGTCCGTCCCTTCGGTCTTCACCACCATCTGTTCCGGCGGCTTACTTTCGACGATAGTCGAGCGAAAATTGAACTTCCCCGAGATCGGCCCCACCGTCGCCGAAATCACGCCATCGAAGCGCGTCGCATCGATCTGCGTCACCGAATCGATGCCGGGCAAGCAGGTGGAAAATTTATTGATATCGATCAGAAAATCCCAAGCCTTTTCCACTGGTACTTCGAGATCGATGGTTCCGTCTAAAATCATTGTGTAATTTCCTTCACTAAAAATTCAGGCGCGATCTTATGTGACAAACTCAGTAGTGACAAGTAGGATCCAGCTCCGGAGTGGCGCAGCCGGCTAAAACTGCTAGCGCATCTTGAAAAAAACCAATCCTTCTCGTCAAAGAATCCTAACGACTTGAACTTATTGCGGCCGCCGTAGATCACTGCCGTCGAAGTAAAAGCTATGGTTTTCATTTCTCAAGCGGTACGTGAGCGCCGGATTCAACTCGAAGTAGCCCTCCGGATCTTAGGCGAAAAATACATCTGGCAGAACCGTGTCGCCTAGATAGCCGGCGCCGGCGCGAAATGTCAGCGTCGTCGATATTCATTCGATCAGCTCCATGCTGGGAACCGGCCGGTTACCGGCCTCGTGGTGGAAAATTAACGCTCTGAACAGTTGCACCGATAAAACGTTTGTTTGTCGACGATGCCGTCAGGATATCGGCAGCTCGGCCCGGCGCGCAGCCCAGGGGGGGCGCCGGCCTGGCAATTGCGCCCAGGAGAAGTGCCATGTTGTAGGGCTTATGATTGCGATTAACTCCGGTTTAACCACTAGGTCAGGGGCAATCCAAAGCCGGTAAATTGTTTTTAGACATTTGTCTAATATTAGACAGAAATTCGGCTAATCGAAGGCGTAGCATGCAATAATATGGCATTGCATAGGGCGATTTAGTCAATCACCCGCGCCTGCATCTGGTAGACACACCTGTAGTAGCTAATTGACACGATATTGGGATTGCGGTGCCGCCGAGCCAAGGCAGACGGTCAAAATAAGTAATTGATCCAATAACTTGAAAGAAAATCATTATTTGGCACAGTTGGCATAGGGCCTGCTTTCTTGACTCTATGAACAGCCTAGATGCTAACCCGCGCAGGGCGGTGAGGGTATTCAGAGTTCCAGGCATGATCTTATCACCAAATCGTAAATCATTATCGCCCTGCTAGAGCGTCGCCAGCGCATTTCACTAGCCGCCCAGCCGAATTTCACTCACTTTTAAGGAGACAGATGGTGACCAACGATCGCTTCCTATACTGTTGCGGCTGCAACGAAGTGCACCGAATCACGCCCTTCGATGATGCCCCGATCTACGACCGTCAAGGCTCGCGCGTGCGCGCGATTCCGATGAATGACCGGCACCGATTCATGGAGCGGCACTCGGGTCATGCCATCGAAGAGATGTCGAGGGTCGCCGAAGATTGGTTAGAGCCGGATAACGTCGGCGATCCAATGGCCGAGAGCTACCTTTTGGTTGCCAATGAGCGTTACCTTTTTCTTCTGCAGCGATCGCGCCGCAGCATCGCCGAACCAGTCGTCTACCGGGTCATGCCGCGCCGAATTCCCCTCTGGCCTTCGGCATTCGATCGCGAGGCGGTGATTCAATGGAGGCGCCACCTGCGCGCCCATTGGCTGCACGGCAAAGCTCAGCTACGCCGCAGTTTAGTTGGCAGCGAGCTCGATAAAGCCCACGCTTCCCCAGGCAAATCGCGGCGGATCTCCGTGAGAAATTGGCGCATCTGCCGGCTTGCGACAACCGTGGACGGCAGGCGCGCGACCCGTAACAAAGAAATTTCTTTGCCTGGATGAGCGCGAGCATGCATGGTTGCGCTCATCTTCGGACGGCAACGCTGCTGCGCTTAAAACTACTCGAAATTTCCCGCGATCGATGCTTGCAGAAACGACCCGTAGCTCACTTCGACCCGTGCAGCGCTTGATAAACTTTTTCCGCCGTAATCGGTAGGCTGGTGATACGCGCGCCGCAGGCGTCCGCCACCGCGTTGGCAATAGCTGCCGCCGTCGGAATGTTGCCGGTCTCGCCGATCGGCATGCTGTCGTAGGGGCCCGCTCCGTGCGGCGCTTCTGAAACCGAACCTTTGAAAACCGGAACATCTTTGATGGTGGGAATTTTGTACTCGCCAAAGTGGGTCGTCGCGACTTTACCGTCGTTGATGATCACTTCTTCCATCAGCGTATAGCCGATGCCGGTCATGCTTGCGCCCTCGATCTGTCCCTGGTGCATCAGCGGATTGAGCACCGTCCCGGTGTTATGGGTCGAGGTAAATTTCTTGAGCTCCACACGACCGGTATCGGGATCGACTTCGACTTCCGCGACTTGGACACACATGGATGCCGCATGAATCTTGGCATTATCGTTAAACGTCGCCTCCACTGAGATTGGCGCCCCTTTGGCTTTGACGATGTCACCGTAGCTAATGCGTCGTTCCATACGCGGATGCAAAGCCGCGCCTTTTGCCAAAACGACCTGATCCGGCGAGGTGCCCATCTGCTCGGCCGCCGCCTGTTTGATCGCGGCGACGGCCTTCAATGCTGCCTCATAGCCGGCGTTGCCGTAGACTCGCGTCGCCCGGCTGCCGCCGACACCCGTGTCTTTCGTGCCTTGCTGCGTGTCCAATTGTTGCACTTTGACCTGGCTCAACGGAATCTTGAGTTCCTCGGCGATGATTTCACTCAACACCGTGTACGTGCCCGCGCCTTGATCGGCCATGGCGGAGGAAATCGTCGCCACGCCTTTTGCATCCAGCGAAATCGCCACCGTGCCAATGCCCCCGGCAGGCGTCCATTGCACCAGCGCGATACCGCGCCCAACGTTTTTTGGCTTGGGTTTTTGATAGCCCGAATCGTCCAGCGCTTTCTTGAGCGTCTCGTCGGTCTTTATGTAGCTATACTCCTCGCCGGTCGGATCGATATCGCCGTCGTGCATCAAGTTTTTCTGGCGCAACTCGATCGGGTCCATGCCCAGCTTTTTGGCAATCACGTCTAACTGGCTCTCATTGGCGAAGAATCCCTGGGGATCGCCAGGCGAGCGCATATGGCCGCAGGGAATTTTGTTGGTGTAGACCATGTGTTCCTCGATAAATACGTGAGGAATCTTGTACGGTCCGGCGGACAGGTGCGGGCCATTGAGGAAGGCGTTGGGCTTAAATGCGCCGTAGGCGCCGCTATCGAAGGTAAAGCTCATGCGATGGGCGACCAAGGTGCCGTCTTTTTTCACGCCGGTTTTGACATGGATGATCGACGCATGGCGCGGATTGCCCGCGGTGAATTCCTCTTCGTAGTCCATCACCATCTTGACCGGCCGTTCGGCTTTTTTAGACAAAAGATAAACCACGGCAAGATCCATGAAATCGCCCTTGCCGCCGAAGTCACCGCCGATGTAAACAGGATTGAAGTTGAGTTTTTCTTGCGGCAGCTTGAGCGCATTGGCGACTTGTTCGCGCACGCCGTAGGGCACTTTGCTGCACGACCAGAACTCCGCCGAGCCGTCGGCCGCCGTGCTGACCACGCAGGAATGGGGCTCGATATAGCTCTGATGCACCACCGGCGTGGTAAATGTGGTTTCGACGATCACGTCCGCCTGGCGAAAGCCGGCCTCAGGATCGCCTTTGCCCCAGGTCATGTAGACAAAATCGTTGGTCGGCTCCTTGAGCGGATTGGGCAATCCTTTGTAGTTCATGACATCGGGATGGAGGAGTTTCGCGCCCGGCTTGAGCGCTTCCACCGGATCGAGCAACGGCTCGGTCTCTTCGTATTCGACTTCGATGAGGTTCACCGCCTCTTCGGCAATATCTTCGCTGTCCGCCGCCACCGCCGCGACTTTTTCACCGATGAAACGCACTTCGCCGTCGGCCAGGATCGGCATGTCGTAGAGTCTGCGGCCAATTCTTAGGCCCGAGCAATCCGCCCCCGTGATAACCGCGCGCACGCCATTGAGTCGTTCCGCCTTGCTGGTATCGATGCGCTTTATTTTGCCCGACGCGATCGGGCTGCGCAGCAACTTGCCCCACGCCATGCCAGGCAAAGTGACGTCTACCGCGTACTGGGCCTGGCCGCTGACCTTGAGCTCGCCTTCGATTCTCGGGGTTGGATTGCCGACGACTTGTTTCAACGATGCCATGCTGAACCTCCTGCTGCTAAAAACCGGTAAAATTTTTATCTAGGGAAGGCGGACTCCGCTTCGGCCGGCCAAGTCAACTGGTCGCATGGATCGCTCGAAGCGGAGAAAGTATCTGGCTCCCCGGGAGGGACTCGAACCCCCGACCCGGTGATTAACAGTCACCTGCTCTACCAACTGAGCTACCGGGGAAGCAAAAGAACAGGCACTTTTTTTAGCATACGATGGATGGGAATTCTACATCGTTATCGAATTAACCCCGCCGCTTGAGCGGCTCCTTTTTTCGGAGTTTGCCGAGGGCCGGCATTTCCCGTGGATCAAATGCGGGATTGAATCCACGCTCGGCGAAATGGCGTGATTATCGCGTGACGGCCATTTTCCCCAGCGCTTCGAGCATTTTTTTCTGGTGCGTTGCCGGCCAGTACAGCCGTTGGCAGCGGCTGCACCAAGAAAAGCGCTCCTGGGTGGCGAAGACATAGGGCGGCACCAGCTCTGCGACCGACTCTTTGGAGCGCGGCTGCAGTTCGCCGTTGCACACCAGACAACGGCTAAACAGGCCTGCGCCGGGGCTCAAATCGCCGGCGCGCAAGACCTGGCGCAGCTGTTCGACATAATCGTTGCTGTCAATGAACAGAAACGGCGGCGGCTGTTTGCGCGCCAAGCTGCGATCGCGGGTCAAAATCAGCCGGCCATCGGCGCGCGCCGCACGGATCAGACCATGGCCGGAGAGATGGCGGCCATATATGACATCGTAACCGAGGATGCGCAGCCACTTGGCGAGGCGGCCCAACATCCGGTCAGCGGCGAAGGCGATCGATTTATTGCTCATAGTCAGCGATTTCTCGATTCACATTGATTCATAATCGCCGGGGCCTTACCATATACGTTCTCTCATATGATTGTTAAGCGATCGATATGGATTGGCATCGCGCTTTTCTGGGCTGTGATGAATTTTCTCCTCATCCAGCGCCAGAGCGTCGCCCTGCCGCCGCTCCTGGCGTTGCGCGGCACGGAGAAGATCACCGAAGGCAGCGAGGAGTGGTGGGCCATTTTTTATCGTGGCGAAAAAATCGGCTACGCCTCCCAGTCGATCGTGCCGAAAGTCAACGGCTACAAGCTCAAGGATTTTTCCCGGCTCAATTTGAATCTGTTGGGCACGATTCAACCGGCCGAGACCCGCTTGGAGATGGAAGCCAACGATGACTGGATATTGGAGCGTTTCGATTTCGCCCTCAATTCCCACCAGATCGGCTTCAAATCGCGCGGCGCGGTCAAGGGCAACAAGCTGACGCTGGAAATTGACTCTGCTGGCCACCGGTCGAGCCACGAGATCACTTTGACCCAATCGCCCTATCTGCTCGCTGCGCTCAAGCCCTATGTCGTCACCCAGCAGTTGGAGGCCGGCAAGAAATTTCACTTCTCGACCTTCGACCCGGCGACCTTGTCGCAGCAGGTCACCACCATCGTCATCGAAGGTCGCGAACAGATTCGCATCGGCAACCGCCTCGAACCGGCGATCAAAATGCGCCAAAGTTTTGGCGGCATTTCCGTGCTGTCTTGGGTCGACGTCCATGGCCGGACGTTAAAAGAAGAATCGCCGGCGGGCATGTCGATGACCCGGCAGAGCCAGCTGGAAGCGAAAAGTCTGCCGTCGCGCTCCGAGCCGCTCGACATGATTGCGCAAGCTTCGATTCCGCTGGCGCGACCCATCGCCGACGCCGCAGCGCGTTCGGCCCTTGAATTGAGGCTCGCCGGCGTCAATTTGGCGAATTTCGTCATCGACGGCGGACGGCAAAAGCTTACCGGCGACCGCCTGGCAATAACCCGTGAAAATCTTACCGATTTCAGCGCCCCGGCGATTCCGGTCAAAGAGCCGCGCCTGCAAACTTTCCTGCAGCCGACCGCGTTTATGCAGTCGGATCACCCGAGCATCAAAACGCTCGCCGCCCGCATCGTCGGCGGTCAACCGGACGCCATGAAAGCGGCGGTGAAGCTCAAAGACTGGATCTATCGCGAACTTGCCAAGGTGCCCACGGTGAGTATTCCCAACGCCCTGGAGGTCCTGCAAGCGAAAAAAGGCGATTGCAACGAGCACACCGTGCTGTTCAACGCCCTCGCCCGCGCCGCCGGCATCCCGGCGAAAACCGCTGTCGGTGTCGTCTACCTGCGCGGCGCGTTTTATTATCACGCCTGGTCCGAAGTCTGGCTCGGCCGCTGGGTCTCCCTCGATTCGGTGCTCAACCAATTCCCCGCCGACGTTACCCATGTGAAATTTCTCGAAGGCGAGGTCGACCGGCAGATCGACATCCTCCAGCTGATCGGCAATTTGAAAATAGAAGTCCTATGAAATGGCGCCGCTTGCCAATCCGACAATCGAAGAGTAGCCGCGCAGAGCAAAAGCGGCCGCGCAGACGAAAATCCGAAATCCTATGATTCAAATCATCAATCTCACCAAGCACTACGGCAAACTCGCCGCCGTGAATAAATTGAACCTGGAAGTCGCGCCCGGCGAAATCTTCGGCTTTCTTGGCCCCAACGGCGCCGGCAAAACCACAACGATCCGCTGCATGATGGGCATACTCAAGCCTACCTCGGGACACGTCCTCCTCGACGGCCACGATATCGTCGGCGACGCCCAGAATGCTAAGGCGATCTCCGGCTTCATTCCCGACCGGCCGTTCATTTATGAGAAGCTCAGCGGCCGGGAGTTTTTGCACTTCGTCGGCAAACTCCACCGGCTCGATGCCGCGCGGTTGAGCGCACGCATGGCGGAGCTGTTGGAGCGCTTGGAAATGACACCGTGGCAGGACGAGTTGGTCGAAAGCTACTCGCACGGCATGAAGCAACGTCTGGTGGTATGCGGCGCATTGATGCACCAACCCAAGATCCTGGTCGTCGACGAGCCGATGGTCGGCATGGATCCCAAAGGGGCGCGCACCCTCAAAGATCTGTTTCGTGCGCTGGCTAAGAGCGGCACCACGGTGTTTCTTTCGACCCACAGTATCGCCGTCGCCGAGGAGATCTGCCACCGCATCGGCATCATCCGCACAGGCCGCTTGATCGCCTGCGGCTCCATGAGCGATATTCACGCCCAGACCGACGACATCAATGGCAACCTCGAAAGCGCTTTTCTAGAACTCACCCGCGAACAGGACTTGGCCGTGCCGGCGGCCCAGGCCGCGCTCTAATATGACCGCGGTCGCCCTGCTGCTCTCGCCGCTCTGGCTCTCCTGGAAAAACAGTTTTTTCCGCGGCGGCCACTCCTGGACCCGTAGACTGGCATTGGCACTGCTCGCCGGCCTGTTCTGGATCGGTATCTATCTAGTGTTACGCCGGGTACTGCGTTACTTCGAAACCGTCCACGAACTCGGCCCCGCCCTCGCCTATCAATTGCTGTTGATAATCTTGCTGACCTTTCTGTCGATGCTGCTGTTTAGCAACTTGGTGACAGCGCTGTCGACGTTTTTCCTCGCCCGCGACCTCGAGTTGATTCGCTCCATGCCGGTGGCGCCCAACGGATTTTTCTTCGCCCGCTTGATCGCCACGACGATCAATTCATCGTGGATGGTGCTGTTTTTTTCCCTGCCGATCTTCGCCGCCTACGGCGCGGTGTTCGGCGGCGGCATCGCACTCTATTTTTGGCTTGCCGTGATCCTGCCGCTGTTTTTGCTCATTCCGGCGGCCATCGGCGCGCTGGTCACACATCTGTTGGTCTATGCCATGCCGGCCAAACGCATCCGCGACCTGCTCTTTTTCATCGGCCTGTTCGGTTTTCTGATCATGTATTTTCTGTTTCGCTTCTCCCAACCCGAGCGCTTGGTGCAACCGGAGTCCTTCGGCAATTTCATGCAGTTCATGAGCGCCATGGAGACGCCGTCATCGCCCTACCTGCCGAGCAGCTGGTTGGCGGAAATCCTCGCCGGCACTTTGTTCAAGCGCGACACCGACCAGGGATTCTTCTTCGCGCTGCTCACGAGCTACGCTATGTTTCTGCCGGTGGCGGCGAGTTGGTGCTCAAGCGCAGTCTATCTCGACGGCTGGTCGAAAGCCCAAGAGTCACGCCAGGGCCGGCGCAAGCACGCCTGGATCGACCGAATGCTCGATGCTATTACCAGGCCATTTCCGGCGATCACCCGCGCGATAATGCTCAAAGACATCAAGACCTTCCTGCGCGACACCACGCAGTGGTCGCAGCTGTTTTTGTTGGCTGCTCTGATCGTCGTCTATCTTTATAATTTCAAAGTCCTGCCCCTCGACCGCTCGCCGATGCCGGCGGGCACCATCCGCACCATCGTCTCCTTCGCCAACCTGGGCTTAGCTGGATTCGTCCTCAGCGCCATCGCCATTCGCTTCGCTTTTCCGGCGGTGAGTTTGGAAGGCAAAGCGTTCTGGCTGCTCCAAACCGCGCCGATCTCCCTGCGGGCATTGTTGTGGAGCAAGTTCTGGATGAACTTCATACCGCTCTTATGCCTCGGCGAAGTGCTGATATTTTGCAGCAATCTCCTGCTCAAGGTGCCGGGCTGGATGATGGCGCTGTCGCTCGTCACGATGGTTTTGATGACCTTCGGCATCGCCGCCCTCGGCGTCGGTCTGGGCGCGCTCTATCCCAACTTCAATTATGAAAACGCCGCCGAAATACCCACCAGCTTCGGCGGCGCGGTATGCATGATCTTCAGCATCGGCTTCATCGCTATCGTCGTGATGATCATTGCCTGGCCGATCTATACCCTGGCCATGCGCGCCTTTCACCACGGGCGCTTATTTCTACCGGAATATTCCGTGATTGCGCCGTCACTCTTGATCGTGCTAGCACTTACCGTCGTAACCGTCATCGTCGCGTTGCGCGTCGGCATCAAGCACTTGGAACAACTAAAAGCATAACCCGCTCATATTCTTCGACATACTGCTGGCTTACGGCAGCAGGCAACGGGAATCCAGGCAAACCAAATTAGCGATACTATGCACAAGTAGTCGAGAAAAACTCTCAGGAGAATTTAGTGAACCTGATCCACACTATCTACCAGCCGGCCGGCAACAGTCCGTTTCCAACAATTCTTACTTTGCATGGCCGTGGTGCCAACGCCTTCGATCTTCTCGGCCTTTCGCCCCATCTATGCGGTGGCAACCTGCTAGTTATCTGCCCGCAGGCGCCAATGGAAACGCCCATTGGACCCGAACAAGTCGGTTACGCTTGGTATGCCGCCAGCGAAGGCGGCACACCGGACACCGACGGCATGTTGGCGTCGAAGAAAGCCTTGGAACTGTTTCTCGACGACTGTCTCAAACAATACCCAATCGACCCGAAGCGACTTGCCGTCCTCGGATTCAGCCAAGGCGGTGTAATGGCTTACAGCCTGGCATTGACCAATCCTGGACGGTTCGCCGGCCTTGCCGCGCTCAGCACGTGGCTGCCACGAGAACTGGTGCCGCGGTTGAAAATTAGCGACGCAGTGCGCTCGCTACCGACGTTGGTGCAACATGGCGCCCAAGATGGGCAGATTGATGTCGACCGCGCCCGCGACTCGGTGGCGCGCCTACGCGACCTGAAAGTGCCGCTGACGTTTAAAGAATACGAGATGGGCCACGAGATCAGGCCCAGGGAACTTTACGATCTATCGGCTTGGTTGGAAGAAAACGTGAGGGCGAGCGGCCGCTCGCCCTCACTGTGAATCGCTAACATTAAGAAGCCCGCAAATAACTCATATCTTTCGCCATCGCTTCGAGCCGAGCGATACGCTCTTCCATTGCCGGGTGAGTGCTGAACAATGACGCGAGCCCGCCACCGCTGAGCGGGCTGACGATGAACATATGCGCTGTGGCATTCTGCGTCGCCGGGCTTACCTGCAGCGGAATGTTCTGAGCGCCCATATGCAGTTTGCGCAACGCGTTGGCCAAGGCCAACGGGTCGCCGGAAATCTTCGCTCCAGTGGCGTCGGCCATATACTCGCGCGAGCGCGACACCGCCATCTGAATCAACATGGCGGCGATTGGCGCGACAATCATCATGAACAAGAGTCCAAAGATGCCGCCACCGCCGCCTTGGTCATCGTCTCGGCTCCGTCCGCCGCCGAATATTGCGGCAAACTGCGCCATTTGCGCCATATAACTAATCGCGCCAGCAAGGGTCGCGGCGATGCTGCTAATCAAGATATCGCGATTTTTCACATGGGAGAGCTCGTGAGCGAGCACGCCGCCGAGCTCGCGCTTGTTGAGAATCCGGCGAATGCCGTGGGTCACTGCCACCGCGGCATGTTCAGGATTGCGCCCGGTGGCAAACGCATTGGGCGTCTCCTCGGGAATCACATAAACCTTGGGCATGGGCAAACCGGCCTTGGCCGCCAACTCTTGCACCAAACTATATAACTCCGGATCGTCGTTGCGCCGTGATCTGTTGCCCGCCATACATCTTGAGCACGATCTTGTCGCTGAACCAGTAGCTAAAAAAATTCATGGCGCCGGCCAAGACCAACGCTATCACCGCGCCATTGGGTCCGCCGACCATCTGGCCGATCCAAACCACCAGCGCGGTCAAAACTGCTAGGAGAATGGTGGTTCGAAAACCGTTCATATACTTTCCTCCCTTTCTGTGAGGTATCCTACGGAATGAATGGGTTAAGTCAAGGTACAATTTTAGTCCTGGAGAATCTGCGCATTGCCGGCGCTTATTTCAAGTCCCCCTATTTCTAAACCGAGCGGATTTGCCATACTATCCGGTAGTTACGGAGGGAAGGGGTTGATCATGCAAATTGGAGTCGTCTTTCCGCAAACCGAAATCGGCGCTGATCCGAGTTATCTCAAAGACTACGCCCAAACCGCCGAAGATCTCGGTTTTTCCCATATTCTAGCCTACGACCATGTGATCGGCGCCAATCCGGCAAGCCGGCCCAATTGGCAAGCGCCCTACAGCCATTTAGACATGTTCCACGAGCCGTTGGTGCTGTTCGGTTACCTCGCCGGCGTTACTAAGAAAATCGAGTTGTGCACCGGCATCGTTATCCTGCCGCAGCGTCAGACCGTCTTGGTCGCCAAGCAAGCCGCCGCAGTAGATGTATTGAGCGGCGGCCGTTTGCGTTTCGGCGTCGGCATTGGCTGGAACCCGGTGGAATATGAAGCCCTCGGCGAAGATTTCAAGAATCGCGGCCGCCGCTGCGAAGAGCAAGTCGAAGTCCTGCGTCAGCTCTGGACCAATCCGACCGTGACCTTCGCCGGCCGCTGGCATAAGATCACCGACGCCGGCATCAATCCCCTGCCGGTGCAACGGCCGATCCCGGTCTGGTTCGGTGGCAGCGATGAACGCGCCTTGCGACGACTGGCGCGACTCGGCGATGGCTGGTTTCCGCTCGTCGGGCCGGATGAAAAATGCCGTGCGATGATCGATAAGATCCGGACCTATGCAAAGCAAGCTGGGCGCGACCCGCTAGCCATCGGCATCGAAGGGCGAATCTCCTATGGTCAAGGTTCGGCCGACGCGTGGCGCCAAGAATTGATAGCTTGGGATAATCTTGGGGCGACGCATGTGAGCGTCAACACCATGAAGGCGGGACTGAAGACGCCGTCGGCGCATATCGAAGCGCTGCGGCAGTTCGCCAAAGTAGCTGCGGCAAGTTGACGAATTTTAAGACCGTCGAAGTTCGCAATACTGAACTTTCGAATCCTTCGTGCGCGTCGTGGCAAAAAGTATTTATTAGCGGTCTGACGCAATAAGCGAGCGGCGGTTAATATTTTACCATCTGCCGCACCGCTTCGAAGGGCTCGCCGCCTTTGGCCGCCGCTTGCTGTAACAGCTCGATGGTCTTGCCCAAGTCCTTGCCGGCCGACGCATAAAGCGACTCGAACAAATCGAAGTCTTTCAAATAGACGACGTAATGCATCAGCACGGCATTATTGAGCGTTTGCTGGCTAAATGCCCGAAAGCGGTGCAACGGCCGGTCGGCGATGCGGCGCGCCCACTCGGCCTTGCTGCGGGTGAAAACTTCCTGGCGCAGCCGCAGCTTGGCGTCGCGCGACATGTCTCTGTTATAAAGCTCGGTCAAATCGCGCACGACTTCGGCGACAAACGCGCCGAACTCGCGTTCTTCGGTCCACCATTGAAGCGCGCGATTATGTTCGACGCTGTCAGCCCCGAACTTGACGCGAAAAAAATCCACTGCGGCACGATGGCCGATGAAGTTTGCCGCGCTTTCGTTAAATGCGCCTTGGCCTTTGAGGTAGAGCGTATTGTGAAACAGCTCGTGAAACACCACCTCGGCAAGCCCGACTTTGTCGTATTTGAGCAAATGCGACAGCAGCGGGTCATCGAACCAACCCAAGGTACTGAACGCCGCCGAAGTGCGCAGGTTGGTATCGTAGCCGTCGGCCTTCAGACGCTCGATTTCCTGTTCTGCGTCCGCTTTCGAGAAGTATCCTTTGTAGGGCACCCTGCCGACAATTAAAAACCACCAGGTGTAAGGCTTGAGCTCGGTCTTGGGCGCGGCGAGGACAACATACGTCAGATCGGGACGGTCGACGTAGGAGTAACTGGAATAGCTGCCGCCGACGTTGAGCTTGAGGACATCGCGCGCATAGTCGCGCACCGCGAGAACGGTTTTCAGTTTTTCCTGGGTCTCGGCATTGACGTCGGGTTTCTGGATGTAATCTGCAATCGGTTGGCGCCGCCAGAGAATTTTTCCTTCTTCATAGGCGGCGCGAAGAACGTAGACCGGCGAGCAGGCGGCAAGCATAGAGATCAAAGCCAGCCCGAGCACGCCATCGCAGGTCGAGCGGTAAGATGCAACTCGGATTAAACTAAGAAAGCGCCCAATTTCCCTATGCAATGACCGTGGAATCCGCATGGCTGGTGAGCTTCAACTCTTCGCGCTCGTACTGCAACTGGTAAAGGCGGTGATAGATGCCGCGCTTTTCCATCAGCTCGGCGTGCGAGCCCATCTCGCGCACCTCGCCGTGGTGCAGGACGATGATCCGGTCGGCGTTGCGAATCGTCGACAGCCGGTGCGCGATCAACAGGCAGGTGCGGTCGCGCATGACTTTATCCAAAGCGTCTTGGATCAACGCTTCGGTTTCAGTGTCGACGCTGGAGGTCGCCTCGTCCATCACCAAAATTTCCGGGCCGAACACGAGCACCCGCGCCAGCGACAAGAGCTGGCGTTGTCCGACGGAAAAATTGCTGCCCCGTTCGTGCACCTGGGCAAAATAGCCGTCGGGCAACTGGCGAATGAACTGATCGGCATTGGCGTGGCGGGCCGCTTGCTCGACGCGCTCCTGGGAGACCGACGGATCGCCCAGGATCAGATTGCCGCGCACATCACCGGAAAACAAAAATACATCCTGCAGCACCACGCCGATATGGCGGCGCAAGGCGTGCAAATCCCACTCGCGCACATCGACGCCGCTGACTTTGATCGAACCCTTTTGAATATCGTAGGAGCGGTTGAGCAGTTTGATGGTGGTCGTCTTGCCCGAGCCGGTGGCACCGACGACCGCGACCTTTTCCCCCGGCGCGATGCGAAATGAGACGCCTTTCAAGACCGGATCGCCGGCCTTGTAGCTGAACCAAACGTTGTCGAAGACCACTTCGCCGCGAAACGGCTTGGGCACCACGGCATTTTTCGGGTTTTGAATATCGACCTCGGTATCGAGCAGTTGGAAGATCCGCTCCGCCGAAGCCATCGCCGACTGCATGACCGCGTACTTCTGGCTAAAATCGCGCATCGGCACGAAGAACCGGTGTACGTATTCTTTGAATGCCACCACCGTGCCGATGCCGATGATGCCGTGCAAGACCTCGCCGCCGCCATACCAGAGCAGCAGCCCCAAACTCACCGAGCCGGCGGCTTCGACCATGGAATAGAGCGCGGCTTCGTAACGGTTCGACAAATGATAGGCATCGCGATGATCGGCGTTAAGCGCTTCGAACTCGCGGTAGGTTTTGCGTCTCGCGGGAAAACAGCTGGATCACCGTCATGCCGGAGATCGCTTCGCCTAGATAAGCATTCACCCTGGCGATGCGCTCGCGGATCTGGCGGTAGTTCTGGCGCGCCTTGACGCGGAAAAAATTGATCGCGAACATCATCGGCGGGATCAAGGCCAAGGACACCAGCGCCAAGCCGACGTTGAGATAGAACATGATGCTGACGATCCACACCACCATGATGAGATCGGACACCAAAGTCAGGACACCGGAGGAAAACATCTCCTGCAGCACATCGACGTCGGTGGTCATGCGCGTCACCAAACGGCCCACCGGATTGCGGTCGAAATAACTCATCGGCAATTTCTGCACATGGGCGAACACCGCCACGCGCATATCCGCCAGACAGCGCTGCGCCACCAACATGGAAAAGTAATGGTGCGCAAACGCCGCCACGGTCTCGCCGATCAGCGCGGCGAGGAAAAGCAGCATGACGTTCTGCAGGCCCCAGAGATCCTTGCCGGCGATATACTGGTCGATGCCGATTTTCATCAAATACGGCTGCGCCACGCCGAAGGCCTGCTGCAGCGGCAACAGCAGCATGGTGAGATAAAACAGCCGCTTGTAGGGAACGATGAATTTCCACAAGCGCCGGATCAGGCGCAGATCATAGGCTTTGCCGAGAACTTCCTCTTGCTGCGCGGCTTGGGCCATTAGATTTGGTCAAGCTCCTCGCTCAAGCGTTGCTGCTGGTAAAGATCGGCGTAGACGCCGCCCCGGCGCACCAAGGCTTCGTGATCGCCGCGCTCGATGATCTTGCCGTCGTCGAGCACGAGGATCTCATCGGCGTCTTTCACCGCCGAGATCCGGTGCGAAATAATCAGGCAGGTTTTTTCCTTGAGAAATGGCCGCAGCCCGGCGAGGATCTCCGCTTCGGTCTGAGCGTCGACGCTGGAGAGACAGTCATCGAGAACCAGCACCGGCGAGTCCATGAGCAACGCCCGCGCCAAGGTCGCGCGCTGTTTTTGCCCGCCGGAAAGGGTCACGCCACGCTCGCCCACTGTGGTTTCCAAACCTCTCGGAAAGATCGCTAAATCACGGTCGAGCTTGGCGATCTTGATCGCCCGGTCAAGCTCCTCTTCGCTGTATTCCTCACGGCCCAAGGCGATGTTGCGCCGCAGCGTGGTCGAAAACAAAAACGGGTCCTGCGGCACATAGCCCATCATCCGGCGCAGCTCCGAGAGCGACAGTTGGGTGAGCGGCTGTCCGTCTAAGAGAATCTCGCCGCTGAATTGACATCGAACAGCCGCGGCACCAATTGCGCGACGGTGCTCTTGCCCGAACCGATGCGGCCGACCAGGCCGACCGACCTGCCGACGGTGAGTTTGAAGCTGATGCCTTCGATGGCCGCGTGACCGTTGCGTTGGCCATGGTAGGCGAACGCGACGTTGCGAAATTCCATGCCCTGCTTGAGGCCCTGAACCGGCAGCGGCGCCGCTTGGCTGGCAATCGCCGGTTCGGTCGCGAGAATTTCTTCGAGCCGGCGCATCGCCGCCCGGCCGCGCTCGACCAGCGAAAGCATCCAGCCGAAGGCCGCCGTCGGCCATGCGAGCACGTTCAAGTAAGCGATAAAGGCAACGATGTCGGCGACCAGCAAATCGCCGCGCATGACGCGCACGCCGCCGTACCAGATGACAATCAACACGGTCAGCCCGTTAATGCCCTGCATCAGCGGATTGACGATGCCGCGCATCTTGGCCATCTGCATGCTTTTGACTTCGTAGTCTTTGTTGAGGCCGATGAACTGCTGGGTTTGAAAATCTTCCTGGGAATAGGCTTTGACCACATGCATGCCGCTCAAATTTTCCTGCACATGGCTGCTCAGCACCGACATCTGCTGCTGCACTTCCAGAGAGCTTTTCATGATTTTGCCGCGAAACACGCGCGCGACAATCATCAGCAGCGGAAACGGCGCCAGGGCCGCCAAGGTCATGCGCACATCCATCGACAGCATGAGAATCACCGCGTAGACGTAATACACCGGCGCATTGACGAAGTTGAGCACGCCGGGGCCGAGCATGACGCGGACCGCGGAAATATCGTTGATCACCCGCGACATCAGATCGCCGGTGCGGTTGGCTTGATAAAACGCCAGCGGCAGTTTTTCCAAGTGCGCGAACAGATCGTTGCGCAGATCGTACTCGACATCGCGACCGGCGTTGAAGATCAACGCCCGCGAGTAGGTGCGCACGATGCCCTGAAGGACCGCCGCCGCGATGATCAGCAGCGCGTAAAAGCGCACGTCGCTGAGCGAGCCGCCCTGCTCGATGATGCGCACGACTTCACGGGTCCACCAGGGGATCGCCATGACCAGCGTGGCGGTGCCGAGCAAACATAGCCCGCCAATCAGATAGCGGCGCCAATAGCGCCGCAAATATAGCCACAATCGCCCCATGTAAACCCTAAAAATACTCCACAGCCCCGGTAATCGCAAGGTAAAGAACGCCAACGCTCGAGAATTGCGGACATTTTCGCCGTTCGCTTGACTTCGGCGGAGCCAACTTTGATACTCATCGGTTATGACTCAAGCTCAACTCACCCGCCGCGACGATTTGCGCAACATCGCGATCATCGCCCACGTCGATCACGGCAAGACCACTCTGGTCGATGCATTGTTGCACCAGAGCGGCATTTTCCGCGCCAACGAGCATGTCGCCGAACGCATCATGGATTCGATGGATCTCGAGCGCGAGCGCGGCATTACGATCATGGCGAAGAACACGTCGATCCACTATGGCAACGCCAAGATCAACATCGTCGATACGCCGGGCCATGCCGATTTCGGCGGCGAAGTGGAGCGCACCCTGGCGATGGTCGACGGCGTCATGCTGCTGGTCGACGCCTCGGAAGGGCCGCTGCCGCAGACCCGCTTCGTCTTGAAGAAAGCCCTGGAAGCCAAACTCACGCCGATCGTTTGCATCAATAAGATCGACCGGCCCGACGCCCGTATCGCCGTGGTGCTCGATGAAATCTACGACCTGTTCATCGACCTGGACGCCAGCGAAGACCAGCTCGATTTCCCGGTGGTCTATACCAACGCCCGCGCCGGCACCGCGACACTCGACTTGAAACAGCCCGGTGAAAATTTGAAACCGATGTTCGAGCTGATCGTCAACACCCTACCGGGCCCGAGCTACGACCCGGCGATGCCGACACAATTCCAAGCCAACAATCTCGATTACAACGACTACGTCGGCAGGCTCGCCGTCGGCCGGGTGAAGAACGGCACGCTGGCGCCGGGACAATATATGCTTTGCCGCGTCGGCGGCAAGCAAGAAGTCGTGAAAATCACCCAGGTCTATGGCTGGCAGGGGCTCAAACGAGTAGAAGTCGCATCGGTGCAAGCTGGCGACATCGCCGCCATCGCCGGCATCGAGGACATCGGCATCGGCGATACCATCACCGACCGGGAAAAACCCCAAGCGCTAGCCGCCGCTACGCATCGACGAACCGACCATCGCCATGATGTTTCTGCGCCAACAATTCACCCTGGTCCGGCCGCGAAGGCGAACATGTCACCTCGCGCAAGCTGCGCGAACGATTGTTCTTCGAAGCCCGGCGCAACGTCAGCCTGCGGGTCGAGGAAACCGCTCAACCGGACGCCTTTCAAGTCACCGGACGCGGCGAATTCGCCCTGGCCATCGTCATCGAGACCATGCGCCGCGAAGGCTATGAGATGATGGTCTCCAAGCCCACCGTGATCACGCGTGAGATCAATGGCGCGATCAATGAACCGATGGAACTCTTGGTCGTCGATATTCCCGAGGATTTTATCGGAGTGGTGTCGCAGCTGCTGGCCATGCGCAAGGGCAAGATGACCAAGATGATCCACGCCGGCACCAGCCGCGTGCGCTTGGAATTCGCCGTGCCATCGCGCGGCTTGATCGGCTTTCGCTCGCGTTTTCTCACCGACACCCGCGGCACCGGCATCATGAACGCGCTGTTCAACGGCTGGGAGCCCTGGCATGGCATGATTCAATCGCGCACCAACGCCGCCATGGTCGCCGACCGCGAAGGCTCAGCCCCGCCCTATGCGATTTATCATTTGCAGGAACGCGGCGTCATGTTCATCGGGCCCGGCACCAAAGTCTACGAAGGCATGGTGGTCGGCGAGTACTCGCGGGAAAACGATTTGAACGTCAACATTTGCAAAGAGAAAAAGCTTACCAACATGCGCGCCTCCGGCAAGGATGAAAACATCATCATCTCACCGCACCGTGAAATGGGTTTGGAAGCCGCTTTGGAATGGATCTCCGACGATGAGCTGGTCGAAGTCACGCCGCAGTCGATCAGACTGCGCAAGAAGATTCTCAAACAAGCCGACCGGCCGCGCCGCCGCCATGAAGAGGAAGATTAGCCTATATTTCCTCTCCCTCGACGTTTCTTGCCCCGCGCCACCGTCACAGTATGAATCCCCGCTGACGGGACTTACACTGCCGGACAAAAGCAGTTATCCAATGTATCTTCTGCAGTTCAACAATTCGACTAAGCAAAAGATTCCACGCACTATTCGAGACGTAGAGTGGCGGGTAGTCTTCGGGCAGAGAGACACTGCGAATTGAAGAACCGCGCGGGCCGATCAACCGGAGGCTTTTCATGGCCGACGGTTTGTTGACAACTCCGAGCAACGGGACAATATTTCACCCGATTCGGCTTGCTTAGATTTGCCGCAAACACAGTTGCGCGATACTGCAATGCCTAATTCGGTCGAACGGAGAGGAGTACCAAATGGTGAAGTGTAGCTTGTGCCAAGGCAGCGGGAGATGTCAGGGAACATGTCGCGGGACCGGCGACAACGGTTCGGGGCCAGGGAGTTGTGGAGCTTGCCATGGCAGCGGAAAGTGCAGCAAGTGCGACGGTAAAGGGCAAGAATGACTGCCCCATCTACGCGTTGGCAGTGGCTCGCAGGCGGTGGTTCTGCGCGGCTTGATAGACGCTTAACGCGAGTGACCTTTCCGTTACCGCTGGGACTAGAACTGATTAGATCGCCTTCAGGTTACCCTTGAGCGTAACCTCGCGTGCTGGCTAATTGTTGCAACATGAAACGAGAGTTAGCCGATTGGAATCCCGTACTTGCTAATTTCATTTCGCCGCCGCTTTACCCCACAGCTTGTCCATAAACCCGCTTTTCTCCAACTCGTCCAAGTAGCGCCGGTCATAAAGATCCTGCGGTTTGTATTTTTTCGCCCGTGGGTCGGTGGGCGTGATGTCATCGAGGATCGCCTGGACCGCTTCGAGTCGCAGTTCCATGCGCGGTTCGAGGGATTTGATCTCGGCGTTGTAAGCCTGGTCGAGCACTTTGCGGTCTTCGATGCGCAGGTATTTGCTCAAGACTTTGAAGACTATTTCTTTGTCGCTGTGCAAAATCTTCGCAGCCTCGGCCATGGCGCGCATGAAGCGGCCAAGCAAGGGTGAGTTCTGGGCGATAAATGAGCGGCGGGTGATAAACGACACGGCGACATGCGCGATGCGCAGATCCGGGCCGTAGACAACATACTGGTAGCCCTGGGAAACAGCGCGGGCATCCCATGGCGCCGACATAGTGCCGGCATCGATGGCGCCGGAGAGTAGTGCCGCCAACATCTCCGGGGCGCCGCCGGTCTGTACCATCGCATAGTCCCGTCCCGCTTCCATGCCGCGCCGCTTGAACGCTTGGAGCGCGAAATAGTGGGTGGTCGCACCGATGCGCGTGACACCGATTTTCTTGCCGCGCAGGTCTTCCGGCCGTTTAAACTCCGGCTTGGCGAGAATGCTTTGAGTCAAATGGTTCTTGATGCCGGCAATAAATACCAGATCGCTGTTGCCGCCCACCACGGTGCGCACCAGTCCGACGCCGCCGTCGATCATCAACTGCGCGTCGCCGCCCAACATTGCCGCCGTTGCCAACGGCGAGGTGCCGATGTAGACCAGCGGAAACTCCAAATTGTACTTGCGAAAAATGCCGGTTTCCTCGGCGATCCACGGCATCGACTGCGACATCACCCGCGCCGACTGGACCCCGATCAAACGATCCGCCGCCGACAGCAGACGGCCGTCAGCGATGATTAACAGCATCAGGAAACATTGCCGCAAGATGATTTTCATCATTCTCCCTTTCCCAAGAAACCAGCGATCATGGTGAACAGTTTTGGCGGTTTTCTGCCGAGCTTTTTTGCCAGCTGTTTGGTGGTCACCCGGTATTTGAAGGCCTTGCGTCCGTCGATGAAAAGCACCGGCACTTGATCGGCGAATTTTTCGCGCGTCTCACTCGAGCCATCGATGTCGATCTCGTCGATTTCGAGCGGCAGATTTGCCGCAACTTTATCGATAACCGCCTTCATGGCGTCGCACAGGCAACAGTCCTTGCGCGAATATAAGGTCAATTTGGACGTCATTTGGCCGGTGCCTGGGGAGGTTCTTTAAGTTCTGGTTTTTTCTCGCTGTCACCCAGCGTCAGGATGCTTTTGGGAATGCCGAGAACGCCCCAAAACATTTCGGATAGAGTTCCTAGCGGCATCGGCGTGATCGCCGGCTCTTCGATCCGGCCCTTGATGCTAAAACTGGCGACCAGGAAAGAATTCATGATGGCGGCAACGCCGCGGCCCAAAATGGGCACTTGATTGAACGCCGATTCGATGCCGGCGAAGGGCCGCACGGCAACCGCCAGGTCGATCTCATCGTTCGGCACATCGATCTTGCCGGCGCCGCTCATGCGCAGGTCGTTGCTGTCGACGAGCAAATTTTCCGTCACGTAAATACCTTTGGTCACTTTGAAATCGGCGGTGATGGCGCGGAAACGAATCCCCTGTTTGGTGAGATCGGGCAGCTGCAAGGTAAACCAACGCGACAAATCGAGCAGATTGAGAATTTGCACGAGGGTGCGCATCCGGTTGATTGTCCCGTCCTCGATGCGCAGGTTGAACCCACCGTTTAAGTTTTGCTTCCGCTCGGCGTCGTTGTTGCCGGTCGTCTCCAGATTGCCGGTAAGATTCACACGCCCCGTCATTTCAGTATTGGAGATATTGAACCAGCGCAGAAACGACTCCACCGGCACCCCTTGGATTCTCGGTTGTGCGACAATTCCCAGGATATCCGGCCGGTCGAAAATCGTCGTCACGCCGACGATGGTACCGCCGGCGGAGCGCGCGTTAAGATTGGTCAATCGCCAGACCCGCCGGTCGATGGTCGCATCGGTTTTCATGTCGCCAAACTCGAAGTTCTTGATGCGCCCTTTAGTCAGGGCGATTTTACCTTCGGCTTGCAGGTTGGTGTAGAACTCGCCGACGATCGGGTCGATCTGTGAAATCAAGTAGGTCACATCTAAATAGGGCGCGCTAAAATCGAATAGAAGTTGTGGCTTCTCCGCGTAGCGCCAGCGACCGCTGGCGCTTGCCGGAACCCCGACGAGCAACGTCTTGAGATTTTGAAAATCGATACCCGACTCGTCGATCTTGATCTTGCCGCTGAGCTCGCGCAACGGCTGCAAGAGCGGTTTTAACAACAGCTGGATGTTGATCAAATCCAAGTCGCCGGTGAATTTGCGCATGTTTTTGTTCGCCAACGCGCCGCTGTAGCGCACCGAACCACGGACAACGCCGGGATCGTTGGGCGATCCCTGATCGAGCAGCAAGCGCGCGATCACGCCGGCAGGCACGCCGGTGGATTCGACACCCAGTTCAAAAGTGCCGTCGTCCGCGCCGTATTCTGTGAGCGCGAATTGGAGTTGCAGCGGCGCGCCACTCATTTGCGCGCGGATCTTTTCGCCCCTGATCACTCTGGGCGTAAAAGCGATCTCCCCCTTGATTTCGCTCAAGGCATAGTCGTCGTAGCGGAACGTGGCGTTGTCCAGAGCGACTTTGCCGGCGAATTGGAGCGGCTCGTTGGCGCCGCGTTTCACAGTCAAATCGACTCGGCTGCGGCCATCGAGTTCATGAATTGCAGCGACGATCTTGGCGGCGCGCTCGGAAACAAACTCGGTTCTCAGCTGACTGCGCAACTCGGCCAGATTGAAATCACCGCGCGCCGAGAGCTCGAGCGCGCCGCGACCGCTCGGCGTCAAATCGTAGCTGGCGTCGACGTCATGCAATTGGGAATCGCCGTAGGTGCCCTTGAGATCGCGCACCGTTAAGCGGCCCTCTTGCAAACTCACCCGCCCTTGAACGCCGCGTAGCGGCAGCGTGCCGCGGGCGGCGAGACTGCCCGAGATGTCGCGCAGTTCCGCGTCGAACCAGAGCTGTTTGCCGATACCGGTCTGCATCAGCCGGCGCAGTTCGCCGAGTGTACCGTTAACGCCGGCGCTCTTGAGCGCCACTTGCCCGCTCTGGACCGAACTAAGACTTTTTTCCCATTGTGGCGATTCGATGATTCTCAATGGCAAATAGCGACGCAGCGTCGTCAGCGGCGCCGACAGCGGCGAGAGTTGCAACGACAGATGAGGATCGGCGCTGTTGAGTGCACCGATCGTACCGGCCAGGGCGAACTTGAGATCGTCTATACGCAAATCGGCCTGTTTGATCGCCAATTTTCCCCGGCTCCACTCCGCCTCGAAGCTGGTCCGGCCATCCGCGTCGGTAAGCGGTGCGAACAACAGTTCGGGCGCGTCAATCGAGAGCTCTCTGAATTCGATATCGCCCTTGAGCCGCAGCTGTTTTTCGGGATAGCCTTCAAGATGAAGCCGCTGGGCGATGCGCCCGCTCACCGACTTGATCGGCGAATGGGCGCCGACCTGCGCTTTGATCAATGCCGCGGGGACATCGAGTACAACGACATCGGCTTTCCAGTAAGCTTGGTGAAACTCCAGAACCTCCAGGGGAAACACCAACCGCCCGGAAGCCTTGAGCTGCATCGGCGCATGGTCTTTTTCTACATGGCTGTTAATTTCGAAACGCAGCGCCGCGCCGGTCGATGCCGCCGACGGGCGCACCAGCGTATCCTTCATCAACTCGCGCAGCCGCTGGCCGCGCACGCGCTCGACCGTGACATCGGTCTGGCGTAGATGCCATGCGCCCAGGCCGGCACGCTTACGCCCATCGAAATAATCGATGGCGCCGTCGTGGATCTTGATAGTTTGAAGATCGAGACCGAACTGCGCACCGGGGCGTTTGAGTATCGGCAAATTAATCAACTTGTCGAGCAACGGAATGCGCCCCTCGGCGTCGCCGGCTAGGGCAACGGTGGGCCGCTGCATACGAATCTCATAAAAAATCACTTGACGTTGCAGCAACGGCAGCAGTGCAACTCGCGCTGTGATCCGCTCAGCGGCGATTTCCGGGGTAGCGCTATCCGGCGTTGCGATGACGACGTCGCGAAAAGCTATTCCCGTGATCCAGCCGATTTCAATGTCCGCTGCGCTGAGTCCTACCTTGAACGCGGTGTTTTTTTCAATCTCGTCGATCAGGAAGTTGCGGAATTCGCCGACTCGAACCAAGTGGTAAAATGCCAGGGCGCAAACAATGAAAAAAAGCACCGCGGTAAGGCCGATGCCCGCGGCGATCTTGAGGAGTATTTTCATGAGTAAACGAAGACGCGCATCAAAGCTTAGGGCGGTTGCTCTCCTCGGTGGGAACGCGGCACGCTAAACCATCGCAATGCTAAAGCAAGTTCATTGGAGTCGCAAGCGTAAATCAGCGCCCACGCAGTCCTCCAAGTTACTATTTGAGTTCCGGCAACGGGGCAAATCCAGCTCATCGTTGCACGGCTTTATTGCTTTTGATTGGATTTGGTATCCTCCACCGCCGCTGCGCGATCTTGCTTTGCGCGATTCCTGCCTTGACAGCCCTAGTTGAACTTGTTAGACAAAAACGACCTTTTTCGCCTACTGGTGTTTGCCAAAGGGAGAGTCTATGGTGGAACGAGAAGAAGAGCTGCTGAATAGCAAACAAGTCGCCGTGATTCTCGACATGAGTCCCGACACCGTCAATGAATTCGCCAGGAAAAATATCCTCCCCGCCTTCAAAAAGGGTAAACAATGGCGATTTCGCAAGCGCGACATCTCAATCTTCTACAAGAAACAACCGAAGGATATCCGCGACGCGTAGCCGGACGTGGTTGATTGGGGTTGGGGCGCATGGCTGAAAACGAAGCGCATGAGAGCAAGCTGTACGGCGAGTTCGCCCCGCTCTACGACAAGATCTTCGGCAAGATTTTCTACAGTCGACTCGAGCGGGTGATTGACGGTCTCGGCATTCCTCCAGGGGCGCAGGTTCTAGAAGTTGGCGCCGGCACGGGCACTTCGTTTCCAGCCTATCCCACTCATTGCAATGTGACTGGCATAGACTTGGCGCCGGACATGCTCGCGCGAGCGCGGCAAAAAATCGCCGACAACGGCTGGCGCCATCTAAAAGTGATCGAGATGGATGCCCTCGATCTCAAGTTTCCCGACAACAGCTTCGATTACGTCATGGCGTTTCATGTCGTCACCGTGGTTCCCGATCCGGTGCGTATGATTGCTGAGGTCAAACGGGTGTGCAAGCCAAGCGGCAAGATCGTTATCGTCAATCACTTCACCAGCGACGTTCCGGTACTCGGCACGCTCACTCGATCCATGGATCCGCTCACCCGTTGGCTCGGTTGGCGCACCGATCTCCAGCTTAAACCGTTCATAGCAACCACCGGCCTCATCATTGAAAAGGTTTATAAAATTAACAAGGGTTCCCTCTACACCGTGGTATTGGCCAGAAAAGACTCCAACTCCAACGGTCACTACGCCGCGCGTGAACTCTAGCCTAGACGCGCATGGACGCGGCAAATCGATGGCTTTAGCGCGGACTGCGCCGTCAAAATTGACTGACACTTTTCTCTGGAACCAAACGAATGCGGTTAGCGATTGTCTCCGGTGAGCGGCGAGCAATCGTTATCGGACGTGGACTGGCGGCAATTCACGAGGCGGCGGTCGTTGGACGGCTTATCGCGGCAGGTCTTGGGGATCCTTTTTCACTTCTTTCTCAGCTTCGTCATCTTTTTCGGTAACGCCTTTTTTGAAGTCCCGGATCGCCTTGCCGAGTCCGCTGCCGATCTGCGGCAGCTTGCTCGGACCGAAGATCACCAGGGCGATCACGAGAATCACCATCAGTTCCGGCACACCAAGTCCAAACATGATTCCTCCTAAGCCTTCCGCTTCACGGCGAAGAATACCGCGTTATCGCCACGCTGCACAAGCAGCAAGATGCGGTCGCCGCGCCGGCCTTGCCGCGTCGCCCGTTCAAAATCTTTGACATTGGCCACGGCGCGTTGGTTAACCTCGCGAATCACGTCCGCTGGTTCGATGCCGACCTGGTCGGCCGGGCTGCCCGGCTGCACCTCGACCACCAAGACCCCTTTGGCTGAACTCAAACCCAAGCGGCGCGCCGCTTCCGGCGTGATGCGCTGCACCCGCAGCCCGAGTTCGACATCGCGCGCCTCGACCTGCTGATTGACATCGGCTTCGTCGCTGCAGTTCGCCGATGCGCACCGCGACGGTTTGCTCCTTTTTCTCGCGCAATATTTTGAGCGAGACTTTTTGCCCCGGAGCGATATCGGCGATGACGCCGGGAAACTCATTGCTCTTTGGCACTGCTTTGCCATTGAACTCGACGATCACATCGCCGCTCTTGATGCCCGCTTCGGCCGCGGGGCTCTTGTCGGCTACTTCGGTGACGATCGCAAGATCGGCGCCGGTTCGCGCGAAGCCGAGTGAAGCTGCCTGAGTGGCGTTAAGATCCTGGGCGCGGACTCCCAGCCAACCGCGCACCACTTTGCCGTTTTTTCGCAACTGGTCCAATACCTTTTTCGCCAGATCGATGGGAATCGCGAAACCGATCCCAACGTTGCCGCCGGATTGACTGAAGATCGCCGTATTGACGCCGACCACTTCGCCGTCGGCGCTGATCAGCGGTCCACCGCTGTTGCCGGGGTTGATCGAGGCATCGGTTTGAATGAAATTGTCGTAGGGACCAGCGCCGATTACCCGCCCTTTGGCGCTGACGATTCCCGCGGTGACGGTATGTTCGAGACCGAAAGGATTGCCAATCGCCATGACCCAATCGCCGACGTCCAGCTGGCTCGAATTGCCAAGTTTGGCGAAGGGCAAATTGCCGCCGGAGCGACGGATCTTGATCAAGGCCAAGTCGGTGCGATCGTCCTTACCAATCAAGCGCGCTTCATGCTCGCTCTGATCCGCCAGTTTCACTTTGATTGTATCGGCGCTGCGCACGACATGATAACTGGTGAGAATCTCGCCATCGCGGCTGATTAAAATCCCCGAGCCCAAACTGCGCGAGTTGTTCTCCCGCGGCGCCGACTCGCCGAAAAATCGATTAAAGAATTCTTCGATGGGATCGTTAGAGCCCGAACGCGGCGATCGTTGCGTCAAAGTCGATATATTGACCACCACCGGCATGGTTTTTTTGGCGATGCTGGCAAAGCTGGGAGGACGATTGCCGTCCAAGGCGCCCAGGTTCGCGGCTTGGGCTTCGCCGAGCGACAGCAATCCTAGCCCGCTCAGACCATACAATAGACTGGCGATCGCATACCCGGGCCTTGGCGATCGATCACGTGTAACCATCAGCGATAGATCCTCGATAGATTCGACTCTGCCAGCACCATAGCAAATTTTTCGGGCACGGCGAAACCGGCGGACGAAACGCAAAACATTTGCAAATAACCATCTCAGTGTCTATGAAGTAACCAGCCTTATCGTCGAAAGCACCCATGAAACCCACTCCCATCGATTACGACACCGTGCGCGAGATGTTGCGCACCGCGACGCCGGACCGCGTGCTGCGTTTCATCGGTAAAAGCCACCCCGCCGACATCGCGTTGCTGTTCAAAGGCCTCGATTCGGCGGAGGTGCGCCAGCTGTTCGACATGCTGTTCTCGTCGCGCCGCGCCGCCAAGACTCTTAAAGAGCTGCCCCTCGAATTATTGCCCGATATTCTCGCCTTGATCGACGACGAGAAGGTCGGCCGGCTGATCGTGCGCGCGGATCCAGACGATGCGGTCACGTTCATCGACTGCCTCCCCGACGAGCGCCGCGAGCAGGTCATGGGCCTGCTCGACCCGGAGCGCCGAGCCGCGGTGCGGGAAATCATCAACTATCCCGAGGGCACCGTCGGCCGCCTGATGACCACCGAATTCATGGCGCTGCCGCCCGACGCCACCGCCCAAGGCGCCATCGATAAGATTCGCGAGCGCGGCGAACTCGAGAGTTTTTTCTATCTTTATGTCGTCGACAGCAACGGCAAACTGGTCGGTGTCGTGCCGATTCGCAATTTGGTCATCGCCCCGCCGGCGCGCAAATTGAGCGAAATGATGATCGCCGATCCAATCAAAGCCGATGTTTTTATGGATCAGGAGGACGCCGCCCGTATCGTCGCCAAGTACGAGCTTCTGGCGCTCCCCATCGTCGATGAAGGCGGCCGCTTGGAAGGCATCATCACCGTCGACGATGTCATCGACATCATCAAGGAAGAAAGCACCGAGGACATGTACAAGATGGTCGGCTTGGCCGAGGAAGACCGCGTGTTTACGCCGGTCTCGCGCTCGGTCAAAATGCGCCTGCCTTGGACCTTCCTCAATCTGTTAACCGCTACGCTCGCCGCCTCCATCGTCGGCCTCTTCGAAGGTACGCTCCATGAAATTGTCACGTTGGTCACCTTCATGCCGGTGATCGCCGGCGTCGGCGGCAACGGCGCTACGCAAACCGCGACAGTGATCATTCGCGCCATTGCCCTCGGCGAGCTCGAGTTTTCCTCGGCTTGGAAGGCGGTGGTCAAACAGGTGTCGGTCAATATCTGCATCGCCATTGCCGCCGGCGCCATGATCGCCGTGGCGGCAATTTTGTGGAAGGGCAATCCTTACTTGGGACTGGTTCTGGCCGCCGCGATGTTACTGAATCTCGGACTGATGGCGGGCTTTGCCGGTGCGGTCATCCCCTTATTGCTTAAAGGCATGAAACTCGATCCGGCGCTCGGTTCCGGCATCATCGTTACCGGCCTTACCGACGCTTTTGGCTTTCTCTCGTTTCTCGGACTGGCGACGATCTTTCGCAGTTATTTGATCTAGATTGTCTTCTCGGCAATCACGTTCGCCTCTTTAGGCGACTTTTGCAGCAAGAACAGCACGCCGCCAATTAAACTGTCGATGACAACGATCAAGAATAACAACAGGCCGAAGGCGATGCCATTTTCACTGCCGATGCCAATCACGGCAAGCATATAGATGTAACCGCCTTCGCGCAGCCCCAATCCATTCAAACTCACCGGGATCGCCGCAAAGGTTCCCACCAACGGATAGACGATGATACAAAAAGAAAGCGGCACTTCTAAACCGAGCGCGCGGCCCATGATCACGATGCATCCAGGCTTGGATTAGATGGGCGACCAGGGAGAGGCCAGCCGCCACCGCCAACGCCCGCCACTGGGTTCGGTAACTGTGCAGAGCCAAGCGGATTTTGACTAGCATAGGAGGGCCGTCCTCGGGCAACACATGTCTGAGCAACGGCAGCAGGAAAACCGCGCCAACAAAACCCGCCGCGAGTAACAACGTAATCGAACGAACCGTCTGCGGAACCGCGTATTCGGGAAATAACAGCAACCCTGCTGCGCCTAACCACACCAATACGATCATACCGATGGCGCGATCCATCAGCACCGACATGGCGGCGTGCGTGGTCGTCACAGTGCGCCCATTGGCGTGGGATTCTTGATCGCGCGAGAGGTAAAGAATCCGCGTGACATCGCCGCCCACCGTACCGGGCGCGAACAAATTGAAGAACATTCCAATCAAGTAATATTTGAGTAAACTAGTGAACTGCGTCTCGATTCCCAACGGCCGCGCGAGGGCGGCCCAGCGCGCGGCACTAATCGCTTGGGTACACAGATAGATGACCAGCGCGAGCGCGATCCACCAATAATTCGCCGTCGCAAAGGTATGCAGAAACCGCTCGGGATGAACCTGCGACAGAAAATAAGCCAACAGGCCGCCGCTGACGAGCAGCTTCACTAACAAGGTGAGAATCGGTTTGGCCTTCATCGGTCCAGCGGCGGTTGGATCAGCACCTGCGCCGTCATCCTGATTAGGACCATCGACGAGCACCCGGCGGCCGCTGACATGCAGGCGACCCTCGGCGTAAAGCTGGATGGCACGGGGAAAAATTCGATGTTCTTGCTTGAGAATCCGCGCCGCCAGTGATTCCTCCGTATCGTCGGAAAAAACCGGCACGACCGCTTGGATGATGATCGGCCCTTCGTCGCACTCTTCGTTGACAAAATGCACCGTGCAGCCGGCAAAGCGCACACCATGTTCGACGGCTTTCTTCTGCACATTGAGACCGGGAAATACCGGCAGCAAAGACGGGTGGATGTTCATAATCCGATTGGAGTAGGCCTTGATGAAAACCGGCGAGAGCAAACGCATAAAGCCGGCGAGCACCACCAGCTCGACGCCGCGTCCGCCCAGCAGGTCGACTACCGCTTGATCGTAGGCTTCACGGCTCGGATACGCCTTGTGGTCCAAGACTTCGGTAGGGATGCGGTGATTTTGCGCCCGCACCAAACCGAAAGCGTCGGATTTGTTGCTCAAAACCAATTCGATTTTAGCATCGAGTTTTTTCGCCTCAATGGCGTCGATAATCGCCTGTAGATTGGTACCGCCGCCGGAGAGCAAAACCGCGATAGGAACTTGTCTTGCCATACTATTTCACGAACGAATCGTTGCGCCCTTCGCGCCTTGGCGAATTTCACCGACGACGAAACTGCGCTCGCCAATGCGTTTCAGCATTCGGACCACCGGATCGGCGTCCTTCCTGTCCACGACGAAAATCATGCCCAGACCCATATTGAATGTCGCCTCCATCTCCCGCTGGGTGACCGAGCCGATTTTTTGAATCAAGCCGAAGACCGGCGGCACCGGCCAACTTGACCGCTCAACCACCGCATGCCGCCCCGGCGGCAATACCCGCGGCAGATTGCCGCTGATACCGCCGCCGGTGATATGCGCTGCGCCTTTGATGGGAAAGGCGCCGAACAGTTTTTTGGCAATTTTAGCATAAATGCGCGTCGGTTCGAGCAATTCTTCGCCAAGGTTGCGACCGAGCTCGGGAATGCGCCGGTTTAATTTCAATCCGCCCCGTTCGAGCAGAACCTTGCGCGCCAGCGAGTAACCATTGCTGTGCAGTCCACTGGCGGGGATGCCGATCAAGACATCGCCAGGCGTGACTGCTGCGGCATCGATAATTTTCTTTTTCTCCAAAGCGCCGACGACAAAACCGGCGAGGTCGTATTCTCCTTTGGGAAAATCACCCGGATGCTCGGCGGTTTCGCCGCCGATCAGCGCACAACCGGCCTGGCGGCAGCCGGCGGCGATGCCGCGCACCACCGCTTCGGTGATTTTCACGTCGAGCTTGCCGCAGACGAAGTAGTCGAGAAAAAAAGCGGCGTCGCGCCCTGGGTCAAGATATCGTTGACCCCCATAGCGACCAAATCAATCCCGATAGTGTCATGAACACCGGTCTGGAAAGCGATCTTCAGCTTGGTGCCGACACCGTCGGTGGACGAGACCAGGACCGGATCGCGATAGCCGCGCGATTTAAGATCGAAGAGCGCGCTGAAGCCGCCGACACCGGCGAGGACCCCGGGGACCTTGGTTTTCTTGGCGATCGGGCCGATGCGCCGCACGAGTTCAGCGCCGGCTTCGATGCTAACGCCGGCCTGGGCGTAGGTGAGACCTTTTGGAGTTGCCATTCGATGCGGATTAATTTTCGGATTCGTCGGGGCGTATTACGCTGCGCGCCTGCCGTCATCATAGCGCACTGAAATACGAAATTCACATGGTCGAGCCGATTGCCGCGCTGGCACTCCCACCGGCCGAAGCGAGCAAAGCGCGAATGCTCAGCGTGTATTCACCGAACTTGACCGTACTCATCATTTCCATGGTGCGTGGCCGAGGTAAATCGATGGCAATCGTTTCCAACAAGCGCCCCGGTCGCGCCGACATGACGAAGACCAGGTCGGAGAGAAACACCGCTTCTTGAATGCTGTGCGTCACGAACAGGACGGTCTTTTTGCGCCCTTCCCAGATGCGCAGGAGCTCCATGTCCAACTCGTCGCGGGTCATGGCATCCAGCGCGCCGAAGGGTTCGTCCATCAGCAACAGCTGCGGGTCGGTCACCAGCGCGCGGCATAGCGAAGCGCGCTGCTGCATGCCGCCGGAGAGCTCATGGGGATACATCTCTTCGAAACCCTCTAATCCGACAAGCTTGATCAAGGCACGCGCCTTGTCGGCATAATCGGCGACATTGAGTTTGGCGAACTCCACCGGCAGCAAGACATTGCCCAGCACCGAGCGCCATTTGAGCAGCACCGGCGCCTGGAAAACCATGCCGACATTTTTCAGCGGACTTTCGACCCGATCGCCGGCCACCGCGACCGTGCCGTAGGACGCCGGCATCAAGCCCGAGATGATTTTCAGCAGCGTGCTTTTGCCGCAGCCGCTCGGACCGACGATGGCAACGAAGTTGCCAGCTTGGATGTCGAAAGAGACATTATCCAGCGCCGTAACGCTCCGGCTCGCAGTCAAGAACATCCGCGAGACTTGTTGGACGGCGATCAGCGGCGGCACGTCATTACTTTCGACCAAGAGCAGGTTAGCGCTTGATAAACTGATTGGTGTAAACTTCCTTCGCCGCCACTTTGCGGCCGACATCGAAGTACTCATTGACCACTTTGACGGTCTTTTCCATGATGTCGGGCTTCATGAACCCCATGCCGACATTGACCGACTCCAACGGCAGGAATACTTCGGTCAACGCGTTTTTGAGCTGCTGCGTCGTCAATACCGAATCGAGCTCGGGTTTATGCTTGAGCAGAATCTTAAGCGCCTCTTCCTGATTGTCGCGCGCATATCGCAGCCCTTCCAAGGTTCCTTCGACATAGGCGCGCACGAATTCCGGCCTTTTTTTGATATCTTCGTCCTTGACGATCAGGCTCGTGCCATAAATATCCAGGCCGGTGTCTTTCATGAACACGCGGCTGAGCTTGACACCGACTTTCGATGCCGCCATCTCGGCAACTTCATCGTTGGAAGCCCGGAACATAATAATAAAGTCGGCTTTCTTAGTCGCCAAAGCCGCGGGCTGAATCGGCGCCGCGGTTTCCTGAATTTTGATCGCCTTGAAATCGATCTTGTTGATGCGCGCATAAGCCGGCATCAGGAACCACTGCGCCTGCCCTGGGCTGATCGCCAACGATTTACCGGGTAAATCCTTGATGCTTTTGATCACACCCTCGTCGCGCCACAGAATCGTCGCGCCGACATATCCGAACTGCGCTGCCGCTTGCACCGGCGTGCCGCGGGACTTTGCCACGATCATGGTCGCGGCATCGGCGAAACCGAAGTCGGCGCCGCCGGAACCGATGGTGCGCACGGTGTCCGCCGAGCCGGTGCTCGCCTGAATTGTCGCCGCCAAACCGCGCTTGGCGTAGAAACCCTTTTCCAAAGCGACATACCAGGGCGCATGCTTGCCACCGATGATGAAGTCCATGCGCACGTTGGCCGGCGTCAGTTCCGCTGCTTCGAGCGCAGCGCCGGAATCGAACAGCGCTATGGCCAACGCCATCAATGTTGAGAGTAAAAGCTTCATCGTTTTCCTCCGCAATTTTAAATTCAAAACGAACCTTCGACTTCGCGCACCGCCGCGCTCCAGGGCGCCAGTTTTCTTTGGCAGAGTTCCGCCAACCAAAATAGGCCGAGCGACAACACCGCGAGAATCAGCAGGATCACCAGCGCGAACGCCGTGTCCAAACTATAGTTGGCCTGCAGGACCAAATATCCCAAGCCTTCGTTGGCGGCGACAAACTCGGCGACGATGGCGCCGGTGACCGACAGCACGATGGCGACCTTGATACCGGCGAACATATAGGGCAGCGAGTTGGGCAGGCGGATTTTTTTAAAGACATCCCACGCCGAGCCGCGGTTGATGCGCGCCAGCTCCAACAGCTCGGGCTCGACTTCTTTCAATCCGACAACCGTGTTGACGACGATGGGGAAAAACGCCACCAAAAAAGCGATGGAAATCTTCGAAAACATGCCATAGCCGACCCAGATAACCATCAACGGCGCAAACGCGCTTTTGGGCATGGCGTAAAGAATCACGATCAATGGATAGATGGTGTTTTGCAGGTGGCGTGAGTAGACCACCGAGATGGCAAAACCAACGCCGAGAACGAGTGACAATGCGAAGCCGCCAAAGGCTTCAATGAAAGTGATCAGCGAATGATGGCCCAAGATCGGCAGTTTTTTGAAAAACGCCGTCCACAAATCCCGCGGCGGCGGCAAGATAAACGACGGAACCTTGATGAGTTCGACGAGGATTTCCCACAAGACCAATAGGACGAGAAAGAAGACCACCGGCTCAGCGACATTTTTCCAAGATGACTTCACAGATGCACTCCGCGCCGACGTTATTGTAAAGCCTCGGTGGAGTCAAGAAATTGCCCGAGTCTATAATTTTCATAACGACACTCTCGACGCGCAACGGTGGATCGAGTTAAATTGAACGAGCAGAGCGCATGCCGGTAATGAGTGCCTCACCATGGCACAGATCAACTTCACACCCGCCGAGTTATACGATGCCTGGCCGGTGCTCTCCCGTGCCGAGAAAATCCAAGGCTTCGAGTTCTTGCAACGGGACGATGCCGAATCCTTTTTCCTGCAATTGAACGGACGCGACCGCGCCGGCTTGATGCTCGGTCTGACGCCGGCCGAACGCCGGCTTTGGATGCGCCTGCTCGCGCTGGACGACGCCGCCGATTTAATTCAAGAAGCTCCGGCCCAAGATCGCGCCGCATTGCTGGCAATGCTCGACGATCCCACGCAACGAGAGGTCAAAGGTCTTCTCGATTATGCCGAGGACGATGCCGGCGGCCTGATGAACCCCCGCTATTCCCGGCTTCGCCCCGATATGACCGTCGGCGAGGCCATCAGTTACCTGCGCCGTGACGCTCAAAGCCGCGCCCGCACGACCTATTACGCCTATGTCGTCGACCATGATGAACGCTTGCTCGGCGTCGTCACTTTCCGCGATTTGATCGTCGCTCCGGCCGACAAGTCGATTGACGAGGTGATGCGCAGTGAAATCATTTCCGCGCGCGACGACATGGACCAGGAAGCTTTGAGCAAGCTATTCATGCGCCATCACCTGTTGATGATTCCCGTGGTCGACGGCGCCGGGCGCATCAAAGGCATCGTCAACGTCGACGATATCTTCGACGTCGTTCAAGAAGAGGCTACGGAAGACATTCAGAAAATCGGCGGCGTCGAGTCCCTGGACGGTCCTTACTTACAGGTTTCTTTGCCCAAAATGATTCGCAAACGGGCCGGCTGGCTCGCCGCGCTCTTCTTGGGCGAGATGCTGACCGCGACGGCCATGGGATATTTCGAAGCCGAGATCGCCAGAGCGGTGATTCTCGCGCTGTTCGTGCCGTTGATCATCAGCAGCGGCGGCAACTCGGGCTCGCAGGCGACGACTCTGGTGATCCGCGCCATGGCGTTGGGCGAAGTGCGCCCGCGCGACTGGTGGCGGGTCATTCGCCGTGAGTTCGCAACCGGGCTTGCGCTCGGCAGCATCCTCGCCGCCATCGGCCTAGTTCGCATACTGCTCTGGCAATTCCTCTTTAACGCCTACGGCGAGCATTACTTTCTCATCGCCCTGACCGTCGGCTTAAGTTTAGTTGGCGTGGTGATGTGGGGCTCATTGATGGGCTCGGTCTTACCGTTTATCCTGCGTTCGCTGGGTTTCGACCCGGCCAGCGCGTCTGCGCCGTTTGTCGCGACTGTGGTCGATGTCACCGGCTTGGTGATCTATTTCACCGCCGCCGCCATTGTCCTGCGCGGCACTTTGCTCTAGCAACCAATTAGACTCCCGGTAATCGATTGCGATTCAGGCCCTGAATCTTTGGTCCCTTGAAGATAAAGCGGCAGTGATCGCAATCAAGCGAGTGCTTACCTACGGTTCTTCTTGTTCGCGCTTCAACTGGCTATGTTCCAACTGCATGTCGCGCTTGCGCCGGATCAACTCGCGCTCCTGGGCGAGAAAACGTTCGACGGCGCGGCGAAACTGTCCGTCGACGATGTAGTGAACACTGGTGGTGTGTTCCGGGTCGAGACCGCGCAATTGCTTAAAACTGCCGCCGGCGCCGGCCTCGAAACGTTCCAGACCGCTGCGAATCGAATGCTCGATGGCCGAGTAGTAGCAAACGTTGAAGTGGAGAAACGGATGTTCCTCGACGCAGCCCCAGTAACGGCCATACATCGCCTGGTCGTCGCGCACGTTGAACGTCCCGGCGATGATTTTGCCGTCGCGCTCGGCGAGCATCAAGCAGAGATGCGCGGCAAAGCGTTTGTGCAGTTCGTCAAAAAATTCTTGGGTCAGATACTGCCGCCCGTAATACAACCGGTCGATATGGCCCTTGTACAGGCGAAACATCGTGCGCAGCTGTTTTTGCGTCAGCTCCGCGCCCTCATAGGCGCGGATCGTGATGCCGCGCTCGGCCACCTCGCGCCGCTCGCGCTTAACTTTATTACGGCGATCGCTGCGAAAGCTCGCGAGATAATCGTCGAAGGAATGAAAGCTGCGATTCTGCCAATGATACTGAATGCCGTGGCGCGGCAGGAAACCCACCGCTTCGAGCGCCTCGCGTTCGTCGGCAAGGCAAAAATTGACATGCACCGACGAGATCTTGTTGTCGGCGGCGATCTTCGCCAACGCTTGGCCCATGAACTGAATCAAATGCGGCCGGTCTTCGCCGGGCGCGGTGATGAACCGATGGCCGGTCACCGGCGTGAAAGGCACACCGACCAGCATTTTGGGATAGTATCGAATGCCCGCGTGCTGCGCGGCCTCGGCCCATTCGTAGTCAAAGACGAACTCGCCCATGCTATGCAGCTTCAAATACATCGCGCAGGCGGCAATCAGTCCGCCGCCCTTTTCCACGATAATATGATGCGGCAGCCAGCCGCTCTTATCGTTGACACAGCCCGACTGTTCGAGGCTTTCCAACCAATCCCACTTGAGGAACGGCGTTGCGGCACCCACCAGCGCATCCCAACGCTCACGCGGCACATCGGCGATTTTCTGCACCACCCGCAGGCTAATTTGCTCGGTCATCGGTTGTAATATTAGCTGAAACTGTGGCTCTTTTATACTTTTGTGCCAGGGATTGGAATCGCAAGCGCTTTTGGCCGGTCGATTCCTCTTGTGCAAGGCACCCACTCTTGACAAGCTGTCCTGGCGACCTTATTGATGATCTCTGCGGCGGATTCCTATGGTCATTTACAATCTCCTCTGTAAGAAGAAGCACAGTTTTGAAGGCTGGTTTCCAAGCTTCGAAGATTTTCAGAAACAGGCCGACAAGAAGCTTATCTCCTGTCCCACCTGCGGCACCACCAAAGTCGAAAAAGTGCCGCACGCCTGCGCCGTCCATGTAAAGAAGGAACAGCCGCCCGCGGCGCCGGCGAAAACAGCCGTACCGGCTCCTGTTCCGCCGCCCAACGCCGCTGAATTTAAAGAAATGCTCCTGCGCGTCCATCACTACGTCAAAGAAAATTTCGAAGACGTCGGGCCGCGCTTCGCCGAGGAAGCCAAGCAGATGCACAAGGGCGAAGCGTCCGAGCGACCGATTCACGGCACCGCCACCCTCAGCGAAGTCAAAGAGCTCGCCGAAGAAGGCGTGCCCTGCATGCCGCTGCCCAAACCCGAGCTCGATAGTTAATACCTCGCCTCCGGCAAGACAGTTCTTAGCAAGCGCCGCCAAAAGCGGCGTTTTTCATTTCACATTACTCCTCGATCCGTCCGGTCTTTCCCGAGTGCCATTCGTCGGCAGGTATCGGTAACATCCTCCCTTGCATTCGCCGCGCTTCTACGAAATAGCTGAAACAGGAGGCGCCATGCTGCTGATCAATAACAAAGTCGTCGAACAAATCCTCGACATGAAGGGCTGCATCGAAGCCCTCGATACCGGCTACCGCGACCTGGTCAACGAACGCGCCAACTATCGCGGCCGCTACGACTTCTTCGTCCCCAACGACGATCCCAAGCTGATGTACCGCTGGGGGACCATGGAAGGCGCTTCGCGTTCCTTCGAGACCTTCGCGATCAGAATGAAGTCCGACATGCTTGAATGGCCCGATGGCAAAACCGTGGAAAAGTACTGCGTCCAACCCGGCACATTCTGCGGTTTTGTCATGGTTTTTTCAACGCAAAACGGCGAGCCGCTGGCGATCATCAACGACGGTATCATCCAGCATATGCGCGTCGGCGCCTGCGCCGGTCTCGGCGTGAAATATCTCTCCCGCGAAGATTCCAAAACCGTTGGCATTTTGGGTTCCGGCGGCATGGCGCGCACCTACCTCATGGCCTTCAACGAGGTGCGCAAAATCACCAAGGTCAAAGTTTACAGCCCGACTAAAACGAATCGGGAAACTTTCGCCGAGGAAATGAGCAAAAAACTGGGAATTGAAATCATTCCCGTGGACAACCCGGAAGAGGTCCTGCGCGGCTCGGACATTGTCGCCACCTGCACCGATTCGATCGAAGTCTTAGTGAACGATCCCGACCTGATCGAATCCGGCATGCATCTCACCTGCGTCAAAGCCAACGAGTGGAGCCCGGAGATCGTCAAGCAGTCCGACGTAGTGATCCGCATGGGCCGCCCGACATTGAATCTCGATGTCGGCCAGTTGCGCATCGGCGGCGAAGCCGCGGTGGTCGCCGGCAACGCCGAAGAGATCAAGCGCATCGCCAATCCGAAGGTCGACATCTTTTCCAGAGACTACCCGCTGCTCACCGATATCATGGCCGGCAAGCTCCAAGGCCGCACCGATAAAAACCAAGTCACCTTCTTCGCCAACGCCGGCACCCAAGGATTGCAATTCGCATCCACCGCCGGCTACGTCGTCCGCGAGGCGAAAAAACGCGGCCTAGGCCAACAGATCCCCACCGATTGGTTTTTGCAGGATATCCGCGACTGAAACAGAATTCCTGCGGGTATTAGATAAGTTGCACTAATCGGCAAATGAGTTCGGCGTATCCGATGGTTTTTCCGTTCGCTCCTTCAATAGACTCAGGACAGGCCCGAAGACCTGTCGAAGCACTCCTAAGAAACTTTCGAAGTCATCAACGAAGCATCTTTCCACTCTGATTGTTTCGGCAGCAAGCCGCGCGAACTGAGCGTCCGCGCCACGCGCGCTTGGTAGAGTTGCCTCAACTGCAGCGCCACCGCATCTCCTTCAATAATTCCCAGCGCAGCGGCGATAGCCAGCAGTGTCGCCATCCCTTCCCGCCGGCTTTGCGCGCGCAACTGAAAGGTCGAATCGTTCGGCGTGCTGATCTTTACCCGCGGCACGTCTCTGAGTTCGTGTTGGCGGGAATGAATCTTGCGCGCTTGGCGCCAGGTGCCGTCCGGAACGATCAACTGAATCGGCCTCGGGTCCTGGGCAACCAGCGCCGGAGTGAGTTCGGCGGCATCCGAGCTCGGGTAAAACAGCAATGACCGATAGTGAGGAGACAGCAAATCGCTCAGATCGAGCGTCTCCCGGCTTTCGCCGCGTATGCGCAACTCGCTATGGACCAGCGCGCGCCGCGCCAGCATGCCGGTGTTGCTGCTGCGCAGCAGCTCGTGACGATGGATCACCAAGGTCACCTTCGTGCGTAAATCCAACCGCGGCAACACCGCGCACATGCACAGCGTCAGCGATGAATCGCACGCCGAGCACCGCTGTTTTGGTTTTCCGATGCTAGTCAATGATAGATTGCCTCGACAACTTTATAACTTCCCAGACCGGACAAAGCCATCGCCAGTTTGTCGCGTGGATGTCGGCGCCGTCCGCGTCATTCCGACGCAAGCCGGATCCAGGTGACGGACATACCGTTGAAACGCATTGACTGGGAAGATGGGCCGGATGCCCGCTGGCAGATTTCCTTTGCTTGTAAAAATCCACCCGCCGGAATAAGTACAAACACGATGGCCTAAATAACCAGGGTACTGAACAGGCACCTTTCCACATTCTCGACCGCTCAAAGTCCAGCGATGGCAACGTGATATAAAATGATTCGGTGCGCACCATGGCTCAGTTAGCATGAGCTTGAAGCTCCATTAACGCCGAGGCATTTTCCATGAAACGCAGTAACGACCGTATCCTCACCACCCACACCGGCAGTCTGCCGCTGCCGGCGCCGGTGCGCCAAGCCCTCGCCGCCAAGCGCCGCGGCGAGACTTACGACCAGGCAGTGATCGACGCCACCCTGACCACGGCCATCGGCGAGGCCGTCCGGCGCCAAAAGGAAGTCGGCATCGACATCGTCAACGACGGCGAGCTCAGCAAAACCGCCTGGAATGATTATGTCGTGCACCGGGTCAGCGGTCTGGAAAGAAAACCGCGATCGCGCGCCCGGAGCTCTGAGCCCTGGAGCGTTGCTCAAGGTATCGTCCGGCCGCGCAATACTGGACTAGCGAGAGGCGACCTCGATGGCGCGCCGCGTCACTACCGTGCCGACATCGCCGAGTTTTACGATCTGGCACGCGCCCAGAGCGACGCCCAGGACAACGGCGGCATGGCTTACGTCTGTACCGGTCCCATCGGCTGGACGGATTTCGCCGCGGTGGAAACCGACCTCGACCGGCTGGCCTCGGCAGTCGCAGCGACCCAACCCCATGACGTCTTCATGTCGGCACTTTCGCCCGGCTGTTTCGCGCGCTTTTTTCGCAACGAGTTCTATCCAAACGACGAAACCTATCTGCAAGCCGTTGCGGATGCCATGCACTTGGAGTACCAGGCCATAGTCGATGCCGGTTTCGTCTTGCAACTCGACTGTCCGGACTTGGCCTCCGGCGCCAACACGGACTACGCCGGCCTGAGCATCAAGCAATTTCGCAAAGTCATCGAACGCCATGTCGAGTGCCTCAACTATGCGCTGAGAACGATTCCACGCGAACAGGTGCGCATCCACGTCTGCTGGGGCAACTACACAGGGCCGCACCACCGCGACATCGCGCTCCGTGACGTCATCGATATCGTGCTCAAAGCCAACGTCACCGGCATTACCATCGAATCGGCCAACCCGCGCCACGGCCATGAGTGGAAGATTTGGCAGGATACAAAGTTGCCCGAAGGCAAGATTCTCTTCCCCGGCGTGATTGACGACCTTAGCTATTTCATCGAACATCCCGAACTCGTCGCCGAGCGCATCGTGCGTTTTGCCAAACTGGTCGGCAAAGAGAATGTCATCGCCTGCACCGACTGCGGCTTGCGCCATCTCCCGGATGCCAGTCTCGCATTCGCCAAACTTTATGCGCTGTCCGAAGGAGCAAAATTGGCGAGCCAAGAATTATGGGGCTAGCCATGGCCTTACTCCGGGGGAATTGGTAGCGGGCACGGCGGGAACGAATTCACATCGCCGACAACTTCAGATGAGCGAAACGATCGCGCCAGTGAACGTTGGCGGGAATCGTTTGCGCGAAGGTATCGATGTGCGGAAAGCGATTGCGCGCCGGATCGCGGACCATGTGCGGCGGCTCTCTACCGTCCTGAAACTCCTTGACTGTATTGATGAGGTATTTGCGCACGGCAATCACCGCCTTGTCGCTCACGCCCAGGTGCTCACGCGAGCGATCGTAGATCGGCCCCATGGTTTCGGTCGCGCAGCCGTCGTGGTTGAGAAAGTTTTCGATGCCGGTGTAATTCACGGTGGCCTGGACTTGGCGGTCCTGCAGATAGTTATTTTGTAAATTGCGGATCTTGCGGTAGTCGGGGCCGATTTGGCTTTGACGATTCCAGTCTTCCACCGTCGGCTTGCGATCCTGGAGAAAGCCCAGATCGTAGCGCCATGCGTGTTCGTCATCGACAGGCACATAGATATGCGCCTCCCGGTTGCGCGCCGGCACCCAACAAGCGACCGGCATCACGAAGCTCGACACCCGCACGTACTGGCTGTCGGGTCCGGCATTGCGCGTCGCGATCAAGCGTACGCCGAAGTCGGTCTCCTCGGTTTCATAGGCCGGCGCCGAGTCCAAGGCGAATAACTGCCGGCGGCCGGTAGCGGAAAACTCGCGGTGCAAGAACGACAGGTGCGACGAATCGCATTCGCCTTCAAGTCCCTGCAGATAGTTGCAATCCATTAGAGCTTTAGTGACGTAGGTCTGTTCCTTCGGCAACAGCGCCCATTCGTATTTCGGAAACAGCGGCACCTTGTCGCAAGGCCCCAGATAGGCAAAGACGATGCCCGCCGCTTCCTCCGTCGGATAGGCGACATGCTTTAGCTTGGTTTTGAAGTCGCTCCCGGCCGGTTCCGCCGGGGTGTCGAGCACGTTCCCTTCCCTGTCGTACTTCCAACCGTGGTAAATACACCGGAGACCGCACTCCTCGTTGCGCCCAAAAAATAGCGACGTGCCGCGATGCGAGCAATGCTCTGCCAAAAGCCCGACGCGTCCCTGACTATCACGAAAGACCACCAGCTGCTCACTGAGGATGCTCACTCGCACCGGCGGACAATCGGGTTCTGGGATCTCCTCGGATAACAGCGCAGGAATCCAATAGCGCCGCATCAACTCCCCCATCGGGGTCCCCGCTGCGGTCTTGGTCAAGAGTTCGTTGTGTTCTCGAGGAAGCATTTAGCAACTCACCTCCGCCGGGCACAATACTCATTCAATCAACAGTTTCCAACACTCGCGGCGCGGTGCTCCTTTTACTCTGATCGTAGAGGCTCCAAGAAGAAGCCATGGGAATCAGCGGCCTTGGTGTGAGCACCGGCGAAACACCGTGGCTAAATCCGGCTATCGAATCACGCAGATTATGACTGCAAGCTCTTTAACCTTGATGGACCCTAACATTTTGGGATAACTTCGAAGCAGCAGGACCGTAGGCGAGTGGGTTCCAGCAGGCAATAGAGTGGTCCATGTTTGTTGCTCATAACGCGTTAAAGGTCTACAGCTCAATTGATTAGAAGGAGGACATTCCAATGGCAAAGGCCGCACTCAATCCCGATGGACTGCCGGTGCCGCGTGGCAGTTATTCGCTGGTCAACATTGCGCAGCCGGGCCGGATGGTATTCATCGCGGGCCAGACGGCTTCAGATCATGAGGGCAAAGTCGTCGGCCCGGGCGATGCACGGGCACAGACGCGTTTTATCTTGGGTAAAATTCAACGTGCCGTCGAAGCCGCCGGTGGAACGATGAACGATGTCGTCGCGCTCAACGTCTTCACCACGGACGTAGGTAATCATCGCGACGTCAACGAAACTCGGCGTGAAGTCTTGGGATCAAACTTCCCGACCAGCACGATGGTGCAGGTGGTGGCTTTGGCGCGACCGGAGCTGCTGCTCGAGATCAATGCGATCGCGGTTATTTCCTGAAAGCAATCGGGATAAAAACCCAAAAGATTGGTTTCGCCACGATAGTTGAAGCGTTCAGCCGCGTGCGCGACTTGAACGGTAAAAACTCGATGCAAGCGCGACGAGTGGCAGCGATAGGTCGCGCACAGAGGCGCGGTTCGTTTGTCTGGCGCGGGAGATTCCGATGATGTATCCCGGCGAAGGCCATAGAGATCGTCAAGCTTGGTTCCGTCTAGAACTTACACTACCAGACAAGAGCTGAGCCCGAAAAAGTCACTCTGATTTGCAGCGCGATCCATTTGATGCTAATTTCCAATCATGTTCACCGCTGAGACTTACAGGCCTCGTGCGTTAAAAGCGAGGCTTTTCAATTTCGTAGTCGTAGTCGTCTTAGTAAACGAGGCTTTCGCGTCGTAGCGGGAAAATTGTAAACAATTTTTAAACCCCTGCCGGCGCGCTGGCCGACGGGGGTTTTGTTTTTTTGGCCCACCCACCGTCTCCGCAAGCCGCGCAGGGAGCAAATCCAGATAGGAGAGCTCCCATGCAACTAACCGGTGCCCAACTGATTACCGTGCTCCTAGAGCGCCAAGGCGTCACCACAATTGCCGGCATCCCCGGCGGCGCGAACCTACCCCTATACGATGCGCTGCAAGCCAGTTCGATTCGCCATATATTGGCGCGTCACGAACAAGGCGCGGGGTTCATCGCACAGGGAATGGCACGGGTCACCGGCCGGCCGGGCGTGTGCCTTGCCACCTCGGGGCCCGGCGCCACCAACCTGCTGACAGCCATCGCTGATGCCAAGTTGGATTCGATTCCGCTCGTGGCGATTACCGGCCAGGTTCCCCGCAACATGATCGGCACCGACGCCTTCCAAGAGGTCGACACCTTCGGGCTCAGCTTGCCGATTACCAAACATAATGTTTTGGTCCGTTCCGCCCTGGAATTGCGCGACGTTATCCCCAAAGCCTTTCGTATCGCGGCATCCGGCCGACCGGGGCCCGTGCTGGTGGACGTTCCGAAGGACGTGCAGACCGAACTGGTCGATGTGGATTCGTTTCCCGAGCCCGGACGAGCCCAACCGCCGCCGCTGTGCGACGCCGAAGATCTGCTTCGCGCTGCAACCATGATCAATGCGGCGCAAAAACCGCTGCTATTGATCGGCGCCGGAATCATCGCGGCGGGCGCATCGAAAGATCTGCGTCGCTTGATGGAAAAGGCTTCCATTCCGGCGGCCGCCACCTTGCTCGCTCTCGGCGCGTTGCCCCATGACCATCCCCTCTACCTTGGCATGGTTGGCATGCATGCGGCACGCTTCACCAACATGTTGCTCGACGAATGCGATCTGCTGGTCGGCCTCGGAGTACGCTTCGACGACCGGGCTACCGGCAAAGCGGCGGAGTTCTGTCCCCGCGCCAGGATCCTCCACATCGACATCGATCCAAGCGAGTTGGGCAAGATCAAGCAGCCGAGCTTAGGGCTGGTGGCCGATGTCGGTGATGCGCTGGCCGCTCTGCTACCGATGATCGCAGCGAATAGGCGTTGCCAGTGGACGCAACATATCGACAGGGTTCGCGCGTGCTATCCGTTGGCGATGCCCGGCGCGGACGATCCTCTGCGGCCTTATGGCATTGTCCGCACCGTCGCCTCTTTGTTGCCCGACGACAGCATCGTCACGACTGACGTGGGGCAGCACCAGATGTGGGTGGCGCAAGCCTATCCATTCAAACGGCCACGCCAATGGCTTACTTCGGGAGGCCTCGGCACCATGGGCTTTGGCCTCCCCGCCGCCATCGGCGCGGCACTCGCATGTCCTGGCCGCACGGTCGCTTGTTTCAGCGGCGACGGCAGCTTGCTCATGAACCTGCACGAGCTTGCCACCGCCGCGGAAGAAGGCGTCGAGGTCAAAATTATCCTGCTCAACAACTCTCACTTGGGAATGGTGCGCCAGCAGCAACAACTCTTTTATGGCGGCCGCTATCATGGTTCTCACCTCAAAAGCCCTACGGACTTCGTCGCGATCGCCCGCGGTTTTGGCGTGCACGCCGTGGACATCGGACAAGCAGAGAACCCGGCCGCGGCCATCGCCGAAGCGCTGCGCCACCCTGGCCCTTGCCTCATCAACGTGCCGATCGCCAGCGATGAAAATGTTTACCCCATGGTGCCGCCGGGCGGGGCCAATCGTGACATGATCACGGGCGAGCGCTGTGACAACGGTGACGAACTCCCGCACGACCTGAATTAGAAAATACCGCGGATCAAGGCACCGACCGCGCGAAATCGCAACCCGAAAGGATTCGCGAGATGGCTCATGCTGTAGGGTCGCATACCATGTGATTGTGTGTATCCGTTCGTGCTACCTGACGAAAACCAAGCCGCTGATACAGCTGATAAGCCCGGTCGTTCTTCAACGCTACAGAGAGAGACACCTTTTTGTGTTGCTGGTGAGCCCGAGCAACGATATCCCGCAAAACGCGCGTGCCAACGCCTAGGTTCTGATGAGTGGGCTGGATTTGAATCTCGCCAATTTCTACCGCGTCAGGTTGATCGAACAACTGAATCATTCCCACGCGTGTACCGTCGACATTAATTATCCAGAGCCCACCCCGTTTCCAGCACTCTGCGACATGTCGCGCATGCCGAGCCTCGTTCCAACCGCTCCAAGTCGCAAAAAATAGCTCCTGGTAAACATCCCGCCGCAAGCGTTCGAGCCATTCTTGGTCTCCAATCGATGCGGGAACTAACTGATAAGCCATCCCTTACCACTCCAATGCAACATGCTGCTGCATAAGGTGAAGCTCAGCCGTCGTTCTCACGATCGGTCTGCAGCCAAACGAAATGCCTAAAATTCAAAATATAACCCGGTGGGCCATTCATTTCTCCAGGCATCCCGCTTACGATCTGGAATCGACCGAGAAAAAGTTCTTCATCCATTTTTGGAGGCTAACTTCCCCACAAAACCGATAGCTTCCATTGTAGTGCGGTCATAGGGATCCATTTGGAATCTCTTCAGTATTTTCTGTCCTTGCCTCGACTGGCGATGTATATCCCCCAGCAAAATGCGCGCCGTAAAAGTCGAACAACCACGTCGAATGCAACGGGCTTTCAATCGCCGCGGCGTAGCGATAACGAAAATATCTAGCGCCCACGTTGCCGGCTCCAGGGAGTTCAGTCCATAACTGCTCCATCGTCGAATCAATGCGCCTTGTCCAATTTTCCAAATCCTCCGACGTTCGTAGCCAGTGGACCTTTATTTCAACTCTGTCACCTAAGACATCGTGGTAATGATGGAAAAAAAGTCCTCTAATTATTTTTCAATCACCGGATCATGTGCTTCAGGTGGCCAAAGCCCCCCAATTTTTTCAGCAAGTATAATACCAGCGGGACTTCTAACGCTGATAGGTTGCATAGCTCTTACGATTCGTTTTCTAAGACTGGGATTGTGCCTAAGCGTACGCATCGCTTCATTGTTCCAAAGGTTAGAAGTTGAATCGTTGTTTACCGCGATGCGCAGCGAGAGGTATACTCGGAAAGCCTCCTCAATCTTCGATGTGTCTCGATTGCAGCGTAAACAGGCTGGAACGGTAATCAAGTCTGGTCTAGGTCTCGGGAATATTCCTCTGGGCGGGATGTGATCTCTGGTCTTAGCGGGTGATTTGCCGCAAAACGCGCAGCGACTGACCTCTCTCGGGGTTCTATCAACGACTTTAGTCATTGCTCGTCTAGTAACGGTGACCGTACATCCTTTTAGATTCTCTGTTCACTGCATCGAATCAAAACAGTTTCAACGATTACATCTCGACTTATCTTTCAAATCCCACTACAGCTTATTTCAAACTCACCCCCTGCGCCGCATAAGCCCGGTCGATGAAGCCGGATTCATCCAGCTTGCGCATGATGCGCGCGTCGATCACATCCTCGGTCTTGATCTCGCCGATTTTTGGATTGCGCGTTTTCAGCATTCGCTGCACGTTGCGCAGGCCGTCCAGCGACGGGAAGGGTTTGCGGTCGACGCCTTTCAGCAAGTCTTGATAGCCTTCCTCTGCGTCATTGGCGTTGGCCTTGAGCCTTTTCATGATTGTTTTTATCACCGTGGCCTTGTTCTTCGGTGCGACGGCAAAGGCCAGCGCTTCGATTTCCGCCTTGAGATAGTTTTCCACGATGTCGGGGCGTTGGCTGAGAAAGGCTTGCGGCACGACCATCGCCTGGCCGACGGTCCGTTGAGCCAGGTTGGCGGATTCGCCGAGGACCGTGAAGCCTTTCTGCCGCAGGATTTTGCTAAACACCCCGTCGAGCGCCGCGGCGTCGGCGATGCCGGTGTCGACGGCTTGCATCATGATCGGTTGATCGCCGAGCACCTGCATGCTGATCTGATCGCGGGTTTGATCGAGGCCCAAATGCTCGAGCCAAAACAGCACACCCATCCAACCGGTGCCGCCGATACTGTTGAGCGCAATTTTTTTACCGCGCAAATCTTCCGGACGTTTGATGTTCGGCCTGGCGATCAGGTCATAGCTGTTACGGCTGGAAAAGGTCGCGACGATCTTGAAGTCATGGCCTGCGCCGACCGCCGCCAGAGTCGCGCTGCCGCCGCTGCGGCCGAATTGAATGTCCCCGGATGCCAAGCCGGCGACCAACAGCGGCGCGCCGCGGATATAGACTTGGTCGGCGTGGAGTCCGTTCCTTGCAAGAAAGCCCTGCTCATCGGCAATCCATAATGGCGTCACCCGGGCATTCATCGCCGCGTAGCCGACCACGACTTTGGTTGGCGCGGTCGCCGAAAAGACATAAACGGCTGAGGCCAGCCAGAGAAAAACCGCACAAGCAAACATTTTACTATGCAACATGATACCTCCGGCCGGCGAAGCTGCCATGCCGCGCCAGGACAGCTCCGACGTTGTCGACCTTTCGCCTCACACTGTTGGCTTCTGGACGAAACCGTGTTGCTCCAGCTTTACAGGACTCGGTTGAACCATAGGAGCGAGAGCAGCGCTGACGCCAGCGCCGTGATTGCCGCTGCGGCGGCAAAGAGGGCGGTGATTTCCATATTCTTCTTTTCGAGCAAGAATTTGGAGTTGAGGGACTCGTAGACTTTTTTTAGATCGGTCGCGGTGCCGGCGTAAAAATATTGGCCGCGGGTCACGTCGGCGATCGCTTTGAGCGTTTCTTCGTCGAGGCGCACGCGCATGGACCAGCCTTCATAGCCGATGGTCTCGCCGCCTTTCGTGCCGAATCCGACGGTGAAAACGCGCACGCCGCGGTCGGCGGCCATCCGCGCCGCTTCCATGGAGTCGGGGCCTGTGGTCCGCTGGCCATCGGTGAGCAAAATGATCGCGGCAGAGCCGTAGGATCCGGGCGGCACCGGTTTGAACTCTTTCTTTTCCGATTTGGCGGTCGGGTCGAGCGCCATGCCGCGCGGCGCGTAACGCCCGTAGTTCGACGAGTTCACCTCAATGCCGGCGTCGGGGAAAATGGTCGCGAGCGAAACGATGATGCCGCTGCCAATGGCGGTGCCGCGTTGCAGTTGAAAGCGATCGATGGCGGCGATGATGTCGTCGCGATTATGCGTCGGGCACCTGCACGACGGCCGCCGTTCCGGCAAAGGACACCACGCCGATGCGTGCGTTGGATGGTTGTTCGGCGACGAAGGCTTTGGCCGCGGCTTGTGCCGCGGTAATGCGACTGGGCTGCACGTCGACGGCGCGCATGCTGCCGGAAACGTCCATGGCGAGGATGATGGTTTGGTGTTGCGACGGCAGGGTGACCACAGCGGCGGGACGAGCGACGGCGACAAGCATTGCGATCAATGCCAGTAAAAACAACAGCGGCGGGATGTGGCGGCGAAATTTTGGCCCGGCCCCCATCGCTTCTTTTACCATACTTAAACTGGCGTATTTGAGCGCGGTTTGCTGCTTGCGGCGCAATAGATAGAAGTAACCGGCCACGAGAGCCGGCACGACTAATAGCAACCAGAACATTTCAGGCCAGAGAAACGTCATGGCTCCCTCTTAAATGTTGCGGCAGACCGCCGGCGGCCAACTGGCTGCGCCGCTTGCGCAAATCGGCGAACCGGAGAATCGCATTTGCCAAATCGTCGCTGGTCGATAACTCCAGCACGTCGACACCGGCCTGGGTGAATGCCGAACGCAGCTCCTGCTCGCGGCGTTCGGCCAGAACCGCGAAGCGCTTGCGGAAACGTACGATCGTGGGTGTCGACGAACAATTGTTCGCCGGTCTCGGCGTCGCGCATCATGACCAGTCCGAGATCGGGTAATTCCATCTCCAACGGGTCGTAGAGCCGCACCGCGATGACCTCATGGCGCTGCGTCAGATTCGCGAGCGGCTTGGCCCAGCCGGGCGTGCTGATGAAATCGGAGACGATGAAAACCAGCGAGCGTCTTTTCATGACGCGCAGAGCGGTCTGGAGAAAATCGCCCAGGTTGGTCGCCGCCGAGCGCGGCGTCTCGGGCCGGGAGAGGATTCTGTGCAAGATATGCAGCGCGTGGCGCCGGCCGCTGCGCGCCGGAATCACCGTATCGACACTGTCGCCATAGAAGAGCGCGCCGACGCGATTGCCGTGACGAGTCAGGAGCCGCGTCAGCACGGTGACGAATTCCGTCGAGACCGAACGCTTCTTCACGCGGGCGCCAAAATCCACGGACGGGCTCAGGTCGAGTAGGAACCAGGCCATCACTTCGCGGTCTTCGTTGTAAACCCTCACGTAAGGCGTCTGGAGACGAGCGGTAACGTTCCAATCTATATAGCGAACGTCGTCGTAATACTGATACTCGCGCAGATCGGCGAGATCGAGCCCGAAGCCGCGAAACAGGGTCTGATAGTTGCCATGCAGCAGTCCGTCCAGGCGTCGGAGCACCGTCCACTCGAGACGGCGCAGAATGTTTTCAGCGCCGGCCGTCGGAACAGATTCTTGGACGGAACTCATAGGCGGATTGCTCCAAGCATGAAGATAGGCTTACACCATTCAAAAATTCCAGCCGTTGAACAGCTACTCCATTGGCCCAAGACAGAGCATTGACTTACCGGAGTTGCCGAGTGAGATAATGGAACCCGCCCCGGCAATATTCAGCATTTCAATTCTCCAATTTTACAAGCTTGCGCCAAGTTTCACATGGCTCTCCAACGGCTTTTCCGGAGCTGGTATATGCTCCATGATACGCCGGATCAAGTGATCCGGCGTCATCCCTTCGGCCAGCGCTTCATAGGTCAGCACCAGCCGGTGGCGAAATACATCGAGCACTATATCCGTGACGTCTTCTGACAAAACATAGGTGCGCCCGCGCAGAAACGCCAGCGCCCGCGCGCCTTCGATAAGATGAATCGAGGCGCGCGGGCTGACGCCGAAAGATACGTACTTGGCCACTTCGGCAATCCCGAAGCGATCGGGGTCGCGCGTCGCCGAGGCGAGCCGCACTGCATACTGCTTGAGGGCTGGATCGACGTAGACACGCTGACACTCGCGCTGCAGCGCGCACAGTTGTTCCGTGGTGGCCAGCGGCACGACATCGTTGGGGGTGCCGGTAACTCGATCGACGATGACGAACTCTTCTTCCTCGGTGGGATATCCGACGAGCACCTTCATCATAAAACGGTCGACCTGCGCCTCGGGCAGCGGATAGGTTCCTTCGGTTTCGATGGGGTTCTGCGTGGCCATCACCAAGAACGGTTCGGTCACACGATGACTCTCGCCGGCGATGGTAACCTGGCGCTCTTGCATCACTTCGAGCAGCGCGCTTTGTACCTTCGCCGGCGCTCGGTTGATCTCATCGGCGAGCAGCAAATTTGTAAAAACTGGTCCCAAGGTAGTGGTAAATTCGCCGGTCTTTTGATTGTAGATGCGCGTGCCCACCAGATCCGCCGGCACCAGATCCGGGGTGAATTGAATGCGTTTGAACGAGCCGCGAATGGTTCTGGCGAGTGTCTTGACCGTCAGCGTCTTGGCGAGACCCGGCACGCCCTCGACGAGCAGATGCCCCTGCGCCAGTACTGCCACCAGCACGCGCTCGAGAAAACGATCCTGGCCAACGATGACCTTCTTCACCTCGTAGAGGATGCGCTCCATGAGCGAAGCAACGTCTTTGTGGTTTGTTTCTCTGTCCATAGGCCCCTTATTTATCGGCTCGCGATTTACGCTAAAACGGCGACATACCGACAGCGGTTGCCGCATTCTCAATAGGTACCGCAAAGCCAATGCCGACAAAAAAACGCTGGGCGGTCGGATTAAGAATCGCGGTGACGATCCCGACAACTTCGCCCCGGTCGGTTACCAGCGGTCCGCCGGAGCTGCCGGGATTGGCCGCGGCATCGAACTGGATGAGATTGGTCAGCATGCGTTTGCCATTCGGCGAGTAGAACTCGCGGCGCAATCCGGAAACGACTCCAGCACTCGCCGACGGGCCTATACCAAAAGGATAGCCGACGGCGACAACTTGATCGCCTATGGCAAGGTCCGCGGTGGAGCGCATGGTAGCCGCAGTCAAATCATCGGGAATCTTATGCGCCTGAAGCACGGCCAAATCATGCTCAGGCTGGATACCGGTCACCGTGGCTTCGGATTCGAGCCCGTCAGCAAACACGACTTGCACCCGCTTGGCGCCGAATACCACATGAAGATTGGTCAAGATCACGCCCTTGTCGACGATGACGACCCCGGTGCCGACGCCTTTTTCGTCCTGTTCGCCGTTCTTGTTCGGTTCCATTCGACGTACTCTGACGATCGACGGTCGAATGATCTCATACGCTTTCGCCGCCGCGGACGGCAGAACGTTGGTCTCGAGCGTGTGCAACACCGCGGCATTGATATCTTCCTGAGTGACCGGACGCGGCGCCGGCGTAATTAACCTGTGGGTAAAAACCACCAGTAACGACAGCAGCCCGGCGGCTGCCATCCACAGCGGGCGTTCGTAGCGCGCGCATAGGTTACGCCAGCGCGAACGCGGTTTTTGAGTCGTAACATGTACGGAAGATCTGTCGTCGGCTCGATCCGGACTTGTGTTGGGATGCGGATTGGCCGTCGGCGCTGACCGATCGGAAATCGCTGAACGGCTGGAACTATAAAGCGTGACTCTCTTCATGTGCGCCCCTGTCAATCGACCCGCGTCGGCGAAATAAAGTCAGACAACCGTGCGCATTATCTATCGCACGGCTAGCCAATATTAAAGCCCGCTAGCCGACCGATGGACAGCCACCAGCAAAATAATCTATATGCCTTTGGTCGTATGCCGGCGACACGACATGCAAAACCCGCGCGGCCTCGGCTTCACGACTGCGCAGTCAGCGAAGTGATACTAACGCCCCATAAGCTTTTGCACGAACCCTTCTTCCTCTAACTTTTTCAAATAGCGATCGCTGACAAAATTCCTCGCATCGATCTTGCCCAGCTTCGGTTCCGCGGCAACCAGCGGATCGACCACGGCTTGCATCGCGCTCACCGACGGATAAGGAATGTCGGGGATCTTATTTTTGTTGTAGTCGTAGGCTTCTTTCAAAAGCTCCTGATCGTTGACCCGGCTGAACTGCGCCAGCGCCTTCAACGTATATTCCGGTTCGGTTTTAAAAATCTTGATCGCTTCGACGTAAGCGCGCAGGAAGTTTAGAATTCTGCCTTCGTTTTTCTGCAGCAATTTGGCGCTGCCGCACATCCCGGTATTGAAATAGGGAATCCCCAACGCGCCGGCGTCCGCCAGAACATTGAAGTTAAATTTTTTCGCCATCGAACCGAACGGCGCGTTGAAAATAGAACCGTCGATACCGCCGGATTTGAGCGCGGCCAGCCGCTCGGACTCATTGCCGATCTGCAAGATCGTCACATCTTTGGGATCGATGCCGAGCCGGCGCAGCAGCGTGCGCAGGCCAAAATCCGACGACGACGCGAAACGGCTGATACCGAAGCGCTTGCCCTTCAAGTCCGCGGCAGTTTTGATCTCCGGCCGGGTCGCCAGTTGATACCCCATGCGATCGTCGGTCATGGCGACATAAAGAATATCCGCGCCGCGCAAATTAGCCGCCACGCCCGGCGGCCCGGTCAATTGTCCCAGGTCGATATCCCCGGAGACCATCCCTTGAATCACCGTGCTGCCGCCGGGAATGTAAACCACCACGGAAGAAAGACCGTACTTGGCATAAAGACCGCGCTTCTCGGCCAGCGAAACCAACAGCGCGTGCGGATTGACCGAGCTATAGGCAATGCGAATGGTGTCGGCTGCGTGAGCTAGTCCCGCCCAGGTCGCGCAAACTAGGTATAGCGAAATGATTCGGGTAATTTTCTTGGTCATCGATTAATTTATTCCTTTGCGTCTTTGCGCCTTCGCGGGAAAAATATCCGAACCACTTACAACGAAAACAACTCCTTGGCGTTTTTATACAAAATCTTTTCCTTGGTCTCATTCGCCAGCTGTTTATGATTCTGCAACTCATGCAGGTTATGAGGAAACTCATTGTCCCAATGCGGGATGTCGGAGGCGTAGAGAAAATGCTCGGCGCCGACGTAGTCGACGGTGTGTGTCAATTGCGACTCGCCGGGCTCGACGCTGAAGTAGAGCTTTGCCTGACGCACGATCTCGCTCGGCTTTTTTTTCAAGAGCGGCATTTCGATTGCCGCGCGTTTTTCCCAGTGCTCGTCCAGGCGATCCAAGTAATACGGCAACCAAGTGGCGCCGATTTCCAGGAATGCGAGCTTCAATTTCGGAAAGCGCAGCGGCAAACCCTGGCAGACGATGCTGGTAAATTGCAGCAGGATACCCACGGGGAAAGCGTAGGAGTGAACTTCGGCGAATGTCGATAACCCCGACGTTCCCAACTCCCGCGAGGTGTTGCGCGTGCCGTGGATGCCGAGAACGACGTTTAGTTTCTCGGCTTCTTCATAAATCGGATCGTAATACGGGTCGCCGAGGGCCAACGGCAACCCCGTCGGCAATATCTCGAAGCCCTTGAGGCCCAACTCCGTCACCGCGCGGCGCAATTCCTCGGCGGCTGCTTTCGGCGAACGCATCGGCAAGCAGCCGACGCAAAACAGCCGGTCGGAACGCGCGTTGTACTCTTTGGCGAACTGCGTATTGGCGGCGCGGGTGACGGCGATTTGATAGGGCACTTCCTGGTTCTTGGCGATGTTGCCGGAGCCGGTGGGAAAGCAAATCGCCTTGTCGATGCCGTACTCGTCCATTATTTTGTGCCAGTTGTCGACCTGCTGCGCCGCGCTCAACCCCTTCCAATTACGCGCCATCTCGAAGCCATCCATCATGTCGTTGTCCCAGGGCTGATCGCCGGGCCACAGTGCGGTGGTCCGTTTCGCCCAGGGCTCCGCAAGATATTTACGGATGTCCGATTGCCGTTCGAGTACATGACCGTCGGTATCGATGACTGGAAAGTTCGACATGGGAGGATCCTCCGTCGCGACGACTTAACCTCTACGCCCTTTTAGTCCTGAGTGAAGGAGGGTGTCAATGCGCCAATAGACGGAGAATTGACGTGTTGGAGTAGAGCATTGATGGGCAAAAGCGGGACGGGTCTAAAAATCAGACACCCAATACGCACCACTCCATTACTCCATTGAGCCACTGCCGACGTACTCTGCCAACGCGGCGCGCCAATCGCGCATCGGCGGCAAACCGAGTTGTTCCGAAAGCAAACAGCGCAGCGGTGTGTAACGCGGCCGCGCGGCGACTCGTTTCATGTCGCGCTCGTGAGTGATTTCTATGACTAGATCGATTTGCGCGCGCGTGAGTCCGAGCACATGGCCCGCTTCGAGGGCGAATTCATAGTACGAACAGATGCCGTTGTTGACGACATGATAGGTACCGTACCGCCCGGTCGCACGGATCGTCATCACCCGCTCGATCAAGTCGCCGACATACGTCGTGCTCGACCAGATGTCGTCGATGGCGCGCACTTTTCTACCGGCTCGAAGATCGTCGTGAACGGTGCAGAGAAAACTGTTCTTGCCGCTGCCGTAGACCCAAGAAGTGCGCACGACAAAACTGCGCGGACACGCGGCAAGTACTGCCGCTTCGCCGCCAACTTTTGTCCTGCCGTAATTGTTAAGCGGATTTGGCTCGTCGTGAATGGTAAAAGGAAGCCGCCCCACCGGCTCGCCGTCAAACGCGTATTGCGTACTGAAATGAACGATTTCGGCGCCGATATCGTTGGCCGCTTCAGCCAAGAAAGCTGGTCCGGCGACATTGACGGCTTGGGCTTGCGCTGGCAGCCGTTCCGAATCATCGACTTGAAGCACTGCGCAATTGAAGATCAGCGCCGGTTTTTCATCAAGCAAGCAACGTCGCACGGCGGCGCGATCGGTAATATCGAGGTCGCCATGCTCGAGTGCGAGCACTTCGTGCCCGTGCGCCATACGGCGCGCCACGTGGCGACCCACCAACCCGGCCGCGCCGGTGACCAATATCTTCATCGCCCGCCAACTCTAAAACGCGGCGAAGAAGTCATCAAGCGCAACGCAATTGCACGGCGGCATCAAACGACATTCAAAGGCGTGTTTCGCTCTAAACGCTTCCGGAACTGTAAGGGGAGATCTTCTGTCAACGCTGAGAGGGAAAAAACGGAGCGGGGGGCATATGCCCCCCGCTGTAAGAATCTAAATAATATGAGATGGAGATTGGCGACTAATACTCGCGCCGCTGTTTGAGGTCTTCGAGCTCGCGGCGCTGGCGCAGGATTTCCTGCTCATTGCGCTGGATCGCCTGGTCATGTTCGTTGCCTTGAGTCTCCCGGCCCTGCATCTGGTCGCCGATTAGACCACCGGCGCCGGCACCGAGAACCGTGCCGATTATCGCCCCTGCAGCGGGTCTGCGAACGGCAGCGCCAATGAGACCGCCGGCAGTCGCGCCACCCAAGGCACCGATGCCCAATCCCTTTTCACGCGTGGTAATCGAGCCCCCGGCACATCCTGCCAGTAGAGTCGCCGCTAGCGCCAAGCCCGAAATCGATTTAATAGCGTTTTTCATGGTCTCCGCCTCCTTGCTGGTTTAGACGGAGGCTTCGATAAAATGTTTACAGTAAAGATTCGATTTCAGAGGGATTTGGGACCTTGCCGGGATGATCGAAGGGCAATATAGCGAATTACGCCGAAGGGTTCGTATTCTTGGTCCTACCGTAGCCGTTGAATCGTCGCGATCCGGTCATTGAGCTCCGGATGAGTGGAAAGAAAGCCGCCTCCTTGGTCGCCGGAAATGCGGCGAATCCAGGCGAGGGACTCGACCATGACCTCCTTGGAGTAGCCCGCGCGGCGTAATATATCGACGCCATGTTTGTCGGCGCTAAATTCTTCATTGCGGCCATAACTGCGCGCTGCCAGTTCGCCGGCGATGGGCGCGACGACGCCGGCCAGGGGAGACAACTGCTGCAGACCCGCGCTCAGGGCATTGATCGTCGCGCCAAGAACCTGCGCCTTGGCGACATGGCCTAAATCTTGGTGCGCCAGCTCATGGGCTAAAACCCCGCGCAACTGGTCATCGGAAGCGCGCCGCAACAAACCCATAGTCACGTAGAATTGGCAGCTGCCGGCATTGGCGGCGTTGATCTCGTTCTGATTGATGATGCCGATTTTGGTTTGATCGAGCCGGCAGGGCCGATCCATGGCCTGAATCAAAGGCATCATGACGCGGCGCAGGCGCTCGGAGTCGTTGGCATCCGCGCCGCGTGACCCGTAACTTTGCGTCCGGGATTGCGGGTAGTCCTGTGGCGCGCGTCGGCTGGGTGGCGACGCGATGGTGAAACACGCCGAGAGACCCAACGGAGCTAAGCAAAAAAGCGCCACCAACGCGCGCCAGGAGCGGCGGAGTTTCGCCGGCGGCCGGCGGCTGGCTACAGACAACATGGTCGTTTCCATCTGAATTCCGCCCATGACCAATTTATTCTAAGATGCTGGCCGATTGTTGTTGCTCGCAGTCGACTGGGTGCCGCGTTTATCTTCCATCAGATCAAGCTGCACGCTGCCGAAGGCGACCTTGCTGCTGAGCTTTACCGGTAAGCGCCGCTCGTCCGTCGAGATCCAGATCGCCGCTTCGGTTAATCTGCTGGCGTAGCCGCTCTTCTTGAGATTCTGCACCCGCGGCACGATCTTGTAGGCTTCGACGGTCTTGCCGGACTGCAGCTCCACCGGTTCTTTTTTCTCGACGAACAATTCGAGCAAATACTGATATCGTCCGCCGAAAACCTTGAAATAGAGCTTGTCGCCGACCTTGAAGTCGATACTGCGTGCTAAATACACCGCGGTGATCGGATCGAAGGTGTTCTGCGAGTCGAACTCGTAGATTCTAGTGGGCTTGCCGTTCTGCTGGCGGCTCACGGCCCAGCGTTTACTGTTCGCATCGAGCTTTGCTTCGGTATCGATGGCCCGGGAATTTTCCCGCTGGCGAAAATGGAAATGGCTCGGCGCCAAAGACTTGGCATCGAAAGTCGAGCTGATGACGTCCCGCATCTTCCAAATCAGATCGAGGGCCTTGGATGTCTTGGCATCGACTCGCACTTGATAGACCTTCTTACCGTCGACCATGCTCGATGTGGTGGTTATTTCCGCCGTCGCCACCGAGAACATGCCATTCCAAGTGGCGCGGTAGAGTTCCCGCTCGCCTCTTTCAAAGGGATAAAATTTGGGACTGTAGGTTGGCAGGTTTTCCGGCTTGATCGTCGCTTCACCGGCCTGGGAAACCGAGCCTGCCAGCAAAGCGATGACGATCGCCAACCTCAAAGTTAATTTTGTTTTTGCCATTTTAGACCTTTAGACGTAAGCGAATAAAAAAAGTTTAGCCCCAAGTTATCATGAAGCGCGGGGATACGACACTCGGAGACCGTTTAACTGATGCCTGAAGCATGACACTGGTGAAAATATTGCAGACACCCTGCGCTTGAGCTACACTCCACCGGACTCAAAGCCTATTCTACGCCGATGAAAAAGCTTAGATCGTTGCTAGCTATAATAATCTTTACTTGCGTTGCCGGCGCCGCGGCGCTGTACGGCCAGGAAAACCACTCCTCGAGTGCCACTGTCAAAGGCGTCTTGCCCTCCCTGGCGGCGATCAAGGCCTGCATTAGCCTAACCAACGGCGCGGAATGTCTCGATAAGCTATTCCGCGAGGCGCTCAAGCAACACACCACGCTCGAAACCCTCCAGTTGATCCAGCGCTATGAAAAGGACGACCCCGAGCTGCGGCGCGACTGTCATCCGGTGGTCCACGCCATCGGCCGGGAGACCTATCGGGTCAAAGGCACGATTCACGAATCGTTTAGCGCCTGCGACCAAACCTGTCATTCCGGTTGTTATCACGGCTCGGTGGAGCGCTTTCTGCGCGGCGAAGATATTTACACCCAGACCGACAAGCATCCGAGTGCCGCCGAGCTCAAGCAAAAAGCCGCCCTCGCCTGCGATCCCAAGCTTGCCGATCAATACCGTTTTCAATGCCTGCACGGTTTGGGCCATGCGCTGCTGTTTTTCAACCGCTACCAGCTGGTCTCCACACTGGAAGCCTGCGACGCTCTGCCCAATAGCTGGAGCCAGTCATCATGCTACGGCGGCGTCTTCATGGAGAACGTCTCCAACGCCACCCCCGAGCTACGCGACCTGAGTCCGACGGATTATCACTACCCGTGCAACAAACTTGCAGCCAAGTACCGCAGCGACTGCTATGTCATGCAGACCACGCGCATGACTGAAATGGGACTGACCACGGACAAGATCTTCCAGGAATGCGAAAAGACCGGCGAGTATCGTTTTCAATGTGCGCTCTCGGCGGGACGCGATTTGTCGAACTACGTTCGTCTCGGCCAGCTCCAACCCACCGCGCAAAAATGCCAGGCCGCCGGCGGCGACTTCAAGCGCGCTTGTATACGCGGCGTGGTCTACGCTCTTGTCGATAATACCTGGGATGGACGCTACGCCATGCCGTTTTGCGCCGCCTTCGGCGAAGACGGCGATCAAAACGATTGTTACCGTGAAACTATTGCGTATCTCAAAGGCACATTCGGTAAAACCCCGGTGGACCTCGCCAAGGATTGCCAGAAGCATGTCAATCCATCCATCCGCTGCGCTGAACTCAGCGCCCGGTAGGGATCCCGAAACGTTCGCCCAACCATTCCCGCTACGTCATATTGCCGCGTCCTCTCCCAGCCGCGCGTATTTGCTGGTAGATTCTATCGCGAATTTGCTCTCATCCCGGTTGTGCGCATGGGGGTTAGTTGAAAGCAAACACCAGCCAACCAGCGATAACCTTTATGTCTGCCGCAAACATGAAACAATCGCCGTTACATCAAGCTAAGTGCGGTAGGGTAAGATCATGATGTATTCCGTGATGGGTAAGCATTGTCCGGCATTGTCCCGTCGTCAGCAAGAATTAATTTACCTTCTCGTTCTCGTCTGCTTCGTCACTTCCGGCTGCAGTAGGCTCAAACAGTGGGCCTACCAAGGCATCGACCGCGACCAATGGCAGCAGTCGGACAAAGTAATTACTACGTTACAGATCCCGCCTGGCACGGAAATCGCCGACATTGGCGCCGGCGGCGGTTATTTTACTTTCCATCTCGCCAAAGCAGCCGGCCCGAACGGTAAAGTTTACGCTGTCGATATCGATCGAGGCACTAACGAATTGATCGATGAACGGGCGCAAAAAGAAGGCGTCAATAACGTTCAAACGATCCTTGCCAAACCCAACGACCCGCTGCTGCCGGAATCCGCCATCGATTTGATCTTTACCAGCAACACCTATCATCATATCGACGACCGCATCGTCTATTTCTCGAACCTGCGCAAATATTTGAAACCCGCCGGCCGCATCGCCATCATCGACTACGACCGGCGCGCTTGGCTGGCAGGTCTGTTGCGCCACTACACCCCGGCAGAGTTCATCAAACGCGAGATGGAACAGGCGGGCTACACGCTGCAACAAGAACTGACCTTCCTCGACCGCCAGTCGTTCCTGATCTTCGGCGTCAATCGCTAGTGTGCGTGTTAACCCGACGGACCTAACAAACCGCTGAGAAGAATGACCGCAAAGAACGCCGGAGGCGCAAAATAGAAACGGAAGTTGTCGGGCGTCTCAAACTTGCCATGTCGGCTATCAGCGCAAGTCTTTGCGCAACAGCGAACGAACTCAAAGTATGATGGCGGTTTTTAGTATCAGCGATGAAAATTCGTCACGTTAATTATATGTAGGCGATCACTCTGCCAATTTCAGACGCTTAGGTGATGTATCGATCGTAGTGTTTGGAATCATTCGGCTTGCTCCTAAGTAGGAAACTCGGTACTTTACCCTGCAACCGGAGTATACTTGACCACTACCTACATTCTTAAAGATCTAAGCGAAACAATTCGTAACAGGTCCGGTCTCGACTACCGCAAGGAGTTGAACGAGGCGCAGTACGAAGCGGCATCGGCGGTCGAGGGACCGCTGTTGATCATCGCCGGCGCCGGCACGGGCAAGACCCGCACGCTGGTCTATCGCGTCGCCCATCTGATTGACCAAGGCATCGATCCGCGGTCGATACTCTTGCTAACTTTTACCCGGCGCTCCGCCGAGGAGATGATCCGACGCGCCAGTTTATTGATCGATGGCCGGTGCAACCAGATCGCCGGTGGGACGTTTCATTCGTTCGCCAATTTAGTGCTGCGGTTGTATGGCCGTCATGTCAATCTCGCATCCTCGTTTACTATCATGGACCGTTCCGACAGTGAGGACATCATCCAGCTCATCCGCGCCGATATGGGACTCAATACCAAGGAGAAACGCTTCCCGCGCAAACAGACGGTAGCGGAGATCCTGAGCATGACCCTCAATAAAAAGATCCCGTTGGGCGATTTATTGGAGCTTGAATATCCTCACTTGGTCGACGTGAATTTCGAGTTGGGAGAAATCCACCGCCGCTATATCGATTTCAAACGAACCAAATCCCTGGTCGACTACGACGATCTGTTGACCAAACTGCGCGACCTGCTCGCCGATCATGCGGACATTCGCCACCGGCTGTCCGACACCTATCGTTTCATCATGGTCGATGAGTATCAGGACACCAATCATTTGCAGGCGGAAATCGTCCGGCTGCTGGCCGCGACCCACGACAACGTCGCGGTGGTCGGCGACGATGCCCAGAGTATCTATTCATTTCGCGGCGCCAACTTCCGCAATATCATGGATTTTCCCAAGCATTTTCCCGGCGCGCGCATCATCAAGCTGGAAGAGAATTATCGCAGCACCCAGCCGATCTTGAACGTCACCAATGAGATCATCAGTCGAGCTGAAGAGGGTTACGAGAAACGGCTGTTTACACGCAAAAGCGTCGGCACCAGGCCCAAACTGGTTCAGGCCGGCAGCGAGCAGATGCAATCGCAGTTCGTCTGCCAGAAAGTTTTGGAATTGCGTGAGCAAGGCGTGCCGCTATGGGACATCGCCGTGCTGTTCCGTTCGAGTTTTCATTCCTTCGACTTGGAAATCGAACTGGCGCGCCACAATATTCCTTTCGTCAAACGGGGCGGATTTCAGTTCATGGAAGCGGCCCATGTCAAAGATCTGCTCGCCCATTTGCGAATCATGGCCAATCCGCAGGACGCGGTGTCGTGGAACCGCGTCTTGATGCTGCACGAAGGCATCGGCCCCGGCGCCAGCCAGAAAATAGTTAAATGGCTGCTCGCGGGCGGCAACGCCGTGGAGCGGCTGCGCAGCTATGACGCCAAGGGCAAGATCGCCCAGGGGCTGCGAACTCTCGCCCAGGTGCTGGAAGAAGCCGCCAAGGCTGAACTACCGTCCGAACAGGCGCAATACCTGATGCAGTATTATCTGCCGATCTTGAAACAGCATTATCCCGACGATCATCCCAAGCGGCTGAGAGATATGGAACATTTCCAGGGCATGACCGAGCGCTATCGCAGTCTCGAACGTCTGCTCAGCGACATGGCCCTGGAACCGCCCAATGACAGCATCGGCGGCGTCCTGGCCGTCGATCCCGACGAAGGCCCGCTGATTCTCTCGACGATTCATTCGGCCAAGGGGTTGGAGTTTCACTCGGTGTTCATTATCTGGGCGCTCGAAGGTCGGTTTCCGTCGCTCTACAACACCAACTCCCAAGAAGACTTGGAGGAAGAGCGCCGGCTGCTCTATGTCGCCGCCACCAGGGCGAAACAGAATCTTTTTATTTCATATCCAACCCGGGTTTTTGACAAAACTTTGCGCATGGTATTGTCGCAACCGTCGCAGTTTATCGACGGTATGTCGTCACGCATGCTCGAGCCGGTCGCCCTCGTCCCCGAAGGCTCTTATTGGAATTGGGAGAGTTAAACATGGTCCAGCTCCTCCATTACATCGTGGTATTCGTCAGTGGAGCGGTCTTAATGGCATTAGAGATTGCCGGTAGCCGCGTTCTGGCGCCCAACTTCGGCAGCTCGATATTTGTCTGGGGTAGTTTGATCTCGGTAGTCATGACGGCGCTCAGCATCGGTTACTACTGGGGCGGTTGGTTGTCGGCGCGCGAACCTTCCTATGGCAAGCTTGCGACGCTCTTAGCGATTCCAGGGGTCGTGATATTTGTTCTGCCGTTCGTCTATCCAGCAATGAATGACTGGATCGCCGGCTTCGATCTTGGCATTCGCCTGAGCCCTCTCTTGGCATGCGCCGTGCTGTTTCTCTTGCCAGGGATTTTTCTCGGCACCGTCTCCCCGTATGTCATTCGTCTGGCGGCGACCAAGATTAACACCGTCGGCAGCACCGCCGGCACACTTTACGCGGTGTCCACCGCCGGCAGTATTTTCGGCACGTTGCTTACCGCGTTTTATTTGATACCGGTATTAGGCGTCAGCAATATTATTCATTCTTTGGGGGTCACTCTGGTGGTTTTATCGCTTATTGTAGTACCTTTGGTGCGGCTGCAACGCCTAGCGGTGACTCGGGCGGTCACCGCCAGCTGTTTGTTGTTCGGCTCGTTCAACCTAATCGGGACGCCCATGGCTTGGGCGAAAACTTTGCTGCAAAAAGATACATTCTACCATCGTATACGCGTCGAGGAGGATGACGAAGCGCGTTACATGTATTTTGACCGCACTTTACAAAGTGCGATGACACTCAAAGACCCGACGGCGCTGCGGCTGGTCTATTCGCGCTACACGTCCATTGGTTTGACTTTTCGCCCAGACGCTAAAAAAATGTTGCTGGTCGGCCTCGGCGGCGGCTCGATTCCGAAAAAGCTCAATAAGGAATTTCCCAATCTGGAGATCGACGCCATCGAACTCGACCCGGAGGTCATCCGCATTGCCAAAGACCATTTCAACGTGAAGGAACATAAGAATCTCCGCCTCCACGCCCAGGACGGGCGGTTGTTCCTGGCACGAACCCAGCAACAGTACGACATCATTATGCTCGATGCCTATTTCACCGACGCCATGCCGTTTCACTTGGCGACCAAACAATTCTTCGAGCTGGCGCAGAAAAAACTCGCACCCAACGGCGTCGTCGTCGCCAATCTTATCAGCGCCGTCACCGGTCCCTCAGGCAAAATCGCGCGGTCATTCATCCGCACCCAACGGCAGATTTTCCCGCAGACCTATATATTCGCATCGCGCCGCCCCGACAACGTCAGCTTGGAGACCATCCAAAACGTCATCGTCGTCGCCACCCGGGACAAGCAGCGAATCGATATCAAAGAAATCGTTAAACGCGCCTCGGCGCTCGACAAGGGGCTGTTTCCCGAGCCAGTACAAGATATCGCCGTCGCCTACTATGACCGGCCGCTGCCGGAAGATGCCCCGATCCTGACCGATGATTTCGCACCGACGGACAATCTGCTCAATCCTTAGCGCGCTCGTCTTTCTCGCCGCCTGCTCGGCCTTCGAGCCATCGCCGCCCGCACGTGTGGTTCGGATCAAGGCGCTGGTGGATGTCCCATTCAGAAATCGAAATCCGCAGTGGGATCAAGAGGCTCGCGGGCTGATCGAGGCGGCATCGGACTACTATGAAGCAGAGTTCGGCATTCGACTGATCACCCACAGTGTTGCCGCTTGGCCTGAAAACGAGAGAGTGCCGTCCACGCCGACCTTGCTCGCGCGCGTCCTGAAACAATTCCCGGTCGCAGCGGCGGAGGGCAGTTATGACATCGTCGTGGCTTTTTCCGGCGAGAATGTCAGCCGTATCCTCACCGACGGCCGGCCGCGCGTCGATCGGATCGGCAATTGCAGCCAAGGGCTGGCGCGCTACATTGTCGTGCCGACACGGAAACTGTTCCGCTACACCGGGCAGACCACGGATCTGGACTTGGATGTCATCACGTTAATCCACGAAATCGCCCATGTGTTCGGCGCCGAACATGTCGAGGACTTTAACTCGATCATGCACGAGAACTTTGACTACCGCACCGAATTCGACGCCAAGAACCGCCAGATCATCCGCAACAGCCGCTCCTGCCCATTTGCCAAATAAGCCGCACGGCGATACCTCTTCAACGAGAAAGTGAAACGATTGGAACATATGAAACTTTTGGAACCTAGTAGCGAAAGCGTTTCACGGGTTCCAAAAGTTCCAGTCGTTCCAGGCAATTTGTTCCATGCTGTCTAACATCCGCATTATTATGGTCCGGCCGCGCGGCTCGGGCAATATCGGCTCGATGGCGCGGGCGATGAAAAACTTCGGCGCCGGCGACCTCGCCATCGTCGGCAGTGCGCGCACCCAGAGCTTCTGGGCCAAGGCGATGGCCGTGCATGGCCGCGACGTCCTCAGCGAAGCCAAGTTTTACGATACCATCCGCGCCGCCATCGCCGATTGCACACTGGTAATCGGCACCACCTGCCGCGAGGGACTCTATCGCGCCCACAGCCAAGCCCCGCGCGAAGTTGCGCCCATTGTCGCCGCCGCCGCCAGACAAGGCAAAGTCGCGCTGATCTTCGGTCCCGAAGACCATGGCCTCAGCAACAAAGATCTCGAGCACTGCCAGCTTTTGCTGGACATCCCGTCCCATCCCGGCTACCGATCGCTTAACGTCGCCCAGGCCGCGGTGGTTTGTCTGTATGAGTTCTACGTCGCCGCATTGGAGACAACGGCGGATAACACCGTTCAACGCGCCGAGGCCGAGGCCATCGAGCGCCTGTTCGACATCATGCGCCACTCGTTGCTGAAGATAGGCTTCTTGAACCCGGAAAACCCCGAACATATGCTACTCGCCTTCCGGCGCATCCTCGGCCGCGCCGGTCTCGAAGAAAAAGACGTGGCCATTTTCACCGGCATGTTCCGCCAGATCGAATGGTACGCCAACCAAGGCTGGAAAGTCGTCGAGGGAAAAGCACAGCAGGAGAGCAAAATCGGATAGCTGTCAGAAAGAATTCGGATTCGCACGACTGGCCGCAAATTACGCAAAGGCCACAAAAGCATTCCAACAATTCCCCACTCAACCCCTTTGCGGATCGTGTGTTCTTTGCGGCCAATTCCCCGGCGCCGGTTCTCATTCGGTTATCGCTTCACCTGTTGTGGTGAACACATTTTTACAACTGGACCGGATCTCCAAGCCGCGCTAGAGTGCAGCGAATTGAATTGACTACTACCGGGGCCAAGAGGAGCTAATCGAACAATGAACGTCAAAGATTTCAATCTCAAAAAAACCGCGTTGCTGTTTTTCGACATTCTCAACGGTTACGTTGCCGAGCCGGCGCCGGGCCAGCCGCGCGTGCTCAAACCGTGGATACAGAATGCCGTCAGACTCAGCAAAGCCGGCCGCGCCGCCGGCTTGCCGGTATTCTTTGCCAAAGGCAACCACCGGCCGGACAACGCCACCACCGCGCTCATCGTCACCGACACCAATAACTCGCTCATCCCTTGGCTCAACGGCGAAGTTACCAAAACCAAAATGCATGTCATCGCCGGCGACAAAAGCTCCGATGTGCTCGCCGACCTGGGGCCCGAGCCGGACGACTACTACATCGTAAAATATCGCTGGAGCGCATTTCACCAGACCTATCTCGATCTCGCCCTGCGCAGCCGCGGCATCGACACCCTGATCGTTTCCGGCGGCTCGACGGACGTCGGCGTCACTTCGACTTTGTATTCCGCCCGCGACTTGGACTATAACACCATCGTCGCCAGCGACGCCTGCGGCACATCACACGATCAACGCGCCCACGACACATTGATGGAGCTAGTGTTCCCGCGCATGTCGCGCGTGCGCACGACCGAACAAGTGATCGCGATGATCGAAAGGGCTGGGAAATAATGTGAAGACATCTTTCACCACAAAGGCACGAAGAGCGCGAAGTTCGGATTAATATCTATCCGAACCCTTCGTGACCTTCGTGCCTTCGTGGTGAGATAGAAATTCGATCGATTAAATTAAGGAGTCACCTATGGCATCGGAGAGCAGCGCCCCAGTCGGCATCAGCAAGAACATCAACCAGATCGGCCGTATGGATATGCCCGGCGGCGGCTCGGTGGTGGTCGAAAACGGCTACGCCTACGTCGGCCACATGGACCCGCCCCATGGGACCTCGATCGTCGATGTCAAAGATCCGAAAAATCCTAAAGTCGTCGCGCACATCGAAATCCCCGAGGGACTGCATTCGCATAAAGTGCGCGTCAGCGGCGACATCATGCTGGTCAACTACGAGCGCTACAAAGCCAAGCAAGAGCTGCAATCAGGCCTCAAAATATTCGATATTTCGAATAAGTCGAAGCCGCGTGAGATCGCCATGTACAAAACCCCGGGCAAAGGCGTGCATCGCTTTACCTACGACGGCCGCTATGCCTACATCTCGCCGACCGTGGAGGGCTACCAAGGTAATATCGCCATGATGCTCGACATGAAAAACCCCGAGCAGCCGGAAGAAGCGATGCGCTGGTGGATGCCCGGACAATGGGTCGCCGGCGGCGAGACGCCGAACTTCAAAGGAGCCGACACCCGCTGCCATCATCCCATCCGCCGCGGCGATCGCCTCTATATCAGCTACTGGCATGGCGGCTTTGCCATCGTCGACATAACCAATTTAAACAAGCCAAGAACCGTCAGCATGCTCGACTGGAGCCCGCCTTATCCCTGCCCAACCCACACGACCTTGCCGCTGTTGAATAAAATCATGGAGCGCGACTGGCTGATCGTCACCGACGAAGAGGTCGGCGAAAAGTTGAACGAAACCCATAACGCCTTCCTGTGGGTCGTCGACATCACCAAAGAAGATTTACCGCTGCCGGTAGCTACATTCATCGTCCCCTTCGACGGAAAATCGACGTCCAATAACCGCTTCGGCGCGCACCAGCCGGCTGAGCAAGTTTACGGCAACACCCTCTACGTCACCTGGTTCGCCGGCGGACTGCGCGCCGTGGATTTTTCCAATCCGTACCAACCCAAGGAAACCGGCTACTACGTCCCCAATCCCGGCAGAGGCCAGAGCGTCGTCATGAGTAACGATGTTTTCCACGATAAAGACGGCAGGCTTTATTTGATCGATCGCTATGACGGACTGGAAATACTAGAAAGTCAGGTTTAAGCGGTGCTTAAACCGTTCAAAGGTTCAACAGTTCAAGGTTCAATCGGACAACACCAATGTAGTCATTTTGTACAAAAGAGCCTCTGACCTTGAACCTTTGAACCTTGAACCCTTGAACGGCTAATTTCCATGAAACTCTACAATGTCGCCTACTCCGGGAACTCCTACAAAGTCCGTCTGTTGCTTGCGCAGTTAGACATCCCCTGCGAGATCGTCGAAGTCGATATTTTGCATGGCGCAAGCCGCACCCCTGAGTTTCTCAAGATCAACCCGAACGGCCGCACGCCGGTGCTTGACGACAATGGATTCATCCTGGCCGAATCCAACGCCATCCTCGCCTACCTCGCACGTGCCACGAAATATCTCCCTGACGATCGCGAAAACTTCGGCCAGGTATTTCAGTGGATGTTCTTCGAGCAATACAGCCACGAGCCGTTCATCGCCACTTCGCGCTTTTGGCTCCAGCACAAACCCGACACTGCCGAGCGCGCCGCGTTGCTAGCAGCCAAACGCGACGGCGGCTGGGCCGCACTCAACATCATGGAGGACCATCTGGCCAAGAACGACTTCTTCGTCGGCGACTATTCCATCGCCGACATCGCGCTGTTCGCTTATACTCACGTCGCGGATGAAGGCGGCTTTTTACTGAGTGATTTTCCAAAGATTCGCGGATGGATAGGACGAGTAACAACGCAGTTTAGATTTTTGCCGATGTCCTCCTAGCGTTGAAGTCCGAGCAAACCAGTCTGTCATTGTTGCCGTGGGATTCTGCAACACATTTCTAATCGCCTCTAATCGCGAACCAATCGGATCTTAGCTTGCCTGCTCGACCTTATTCGCATAACGGCCGAGGATGTATTGGTTCATGCTGCTGGCCAGTTCATGTTCGCCGAGGAAAATTTTGCCCGCGCCTTCCTTCTCAAGCAGTTCCGCCTCTTGCTCGCTGTGGGTGCGCACCACGGTCTCGATGCGCGGGTTGACGGTGCGGGCGATCTCGATCATGCGGCGGACGTTCAAGGTGTCGGGCGTGGCGATGACCAGTAACCGAGCGCGGTGGATGTGCGCCTGGACCAGCACCATCGGCTCGGTCGCATCTCCCGACACAGCTGCGATTCCTTGCTCTCTTGCCGCCTGGATAATTTCACGATTTTCCTCAGCAAGCACAAACGAGATCCCCTGCGCGGTTAGCGCAGCCCCGATGCGTCGCCCCACTCTGCCATAGCCGACGATCACGACATGGCCGGAGAGTCGATTCAGGTCGGTGGTCATCGGCAATGTCGCGAGTGGATCCTCGGAACGTTCGAATAGTTGGGCGCGTTTAGATTTTGCCCGAATCCATACCTGCAAAGGCTCGATCGCGTGGAAGACCAGCGGATTGACGGCGATCGAAATAATCGCTCCGGCGAGAATTAGACTGCTAGCCGCTTCCGGCAGAATGCCCAGGGACAGCCCCAATCCAGCAAGGATGAAAGAAAACTCGCCGATTTGTGCGAGGCCCGCGGAGACCGTCAGGGCGGTATTGAACGGATAACCGAAGAGCAAGACCAAAACAAAAGCGGCGAGCGATTTGCCGATAACTATAATCGCCACGACCGCCACAATACGCAGCGGTTCGTGAACCAGCACCTGGGGATCAAAGAGCATGCCGACCGAAACAAAAAACAAAACCGAAAAAGAGTCTCTGAATGGCAACGACTCCTCCGCAGCCCGGTGACTCAATGGCGACTCGCGCATGACCATGCCCGCGAAGAAAGCGCCGAGGGCGAACGAGACCCCAAAGAGTTCGGCGGCGCCGTAGGCGATCCCCATCGCGATGGCAATGACGCACAAGGTGAAAAGTTCGCGCGGTCCAACACGCGCGATATGCCAGGCTATCCAGGGAACCAAACGTCGCCCGCCAATCACCATAAAACCGACAAAAAGCGCGACCTTGCCCAAGGTCAACGCGAGGGCGGTGAACAATTGTTGCCCGGTAACTTGACCGGAACCGCCGAGCCACAAAGAAAGGGGCGGCAATAGAACCAAAACCAGCACCGTGACCAAATCCTCGACGATCAACCAACCGACCGCAATGTGCCCGTTGACCGTTTCCAGAATACCCCGGCTTTCCAAGGCTCTGAGGAGCACAACCGTACTCGCGACCGATAATGTCAGTCCGAACACGAGCCCCTCGGCGAGGTTCCAACCCCAAAGATTGCTAACGGCAAGTCCGAGCAGTGTCGCGACGGTGATCTGCACGATCGCTCCGGGTATGGCGATCTTGCGCACCGCCAGGAGCTCGTCAATGGAGAAATGCAGTCCCACACCGAACATAAGCAGCATGACGCCAATTTCGGCAAACTGGGCCGAAAGTTCGGCGTCCGCGACAAAGCCGGGTGTAAATGGACCGATGACAATGCCGGCAGCGAGGTAGCCGACCAGAACCGGCAGCTTGAACCTCGCGGCCAAAAAGCCAAATGCCAATGCCGCGCCAAGCGCGGCAACGAGCGTCGTAATCAGGGCAACGTTGTGTGGCAAGTGCCGGACTCCATTCGTAACTTTCAAAGATCCGCGCTTGGATGAATGCAACTAAAACCCGCGCAGTGGATAAACACAGGCGAAAAGATACAACATTGCCGAGTTAGGGCAACAGCGCGCCGTCGCTAATAATTTAGGAACGTCGCCCCTCCTCCATCTCCTCCAAGGTGCGCGGCCAGTCGTCCTTGAGCAACCGCGACAAGCTACGATCGGCAAGCAACTTGCCGCCGGTCTGGCACTTGGCGCAGTAGTTGGTCTCGTTCTCCGCGTAGACGATCCGCTGCACCGGGGCGCCGCACACCGGACACGGTTTGCGGTACTTGCCGTGCACGGCCATGTCATCGCGGAAGGCAGTCACCCGTTCGGGGAAATTCTTGCCAGCATCTCTGCGTAGACGCTCGATCCATTCCGCCATGCAGGCGCGCGTTGCATGGAAGAGTCGGTCGACCTCGTCGTCGCTCAATAGCTTGGTCTGCTTCACCGGCGACAGCTTGGCGCGGTGCAGAATTTCATCGGAATAGGCGTTACCGATACCGCTGAACAAATGGGGATCGGTCAAAGTTCTTTTTAGCGTATGATTCTCGAGCGTCAGCGCTGCGCGAAAAGACGCCAGATCGGCAGCAAAAATCTCCAGGCCCCCGGGATCATGTTCCTGGAGATGCTCTCGGCCCCGAACCAGATGCAGCGAAGCCCGCTTCTTCGTCCCCATCTCCGTGAGCAACAAAGTAGCCATGGAAAAATCGAAAGCTGCGTGGCCGTACTTGCGCGGCACGGCAATGCCGCGCTTTTTCCAGTGAAACCTGCCGGTGATCATTAGATGGAAAACCAGGAAGAGCTCGTCTTCGAGTTCGATAACGATGCGCTTGCCGATGCGCTGGAATCCGACGATTTTTTTACCTTCAGCAGAACCAATTGGCGGCTCGAAGGTGCGCAAGAGAAACGGGCTGGCCAGTCGAATTTTCTCCAGAGGCTGATTTAGTAATCGTGACTCCAACGCCTCAATGTAGATGGTAATGTCAGGAAGCTCCGGCATATTTAAAATGGAGCGAGGATTGAGACTGGAGAATAGAGCATCGCTATCCTCGATCCTCTATCGTCCATCCTCGAGTTTATTTGCGCCCTTTGCGTTCCATGCGGCTAATTCTGTATTACGTTTTCTCGCTTGGTCAAAAACTCTTTCGCCTGCATCGGAAACAACACACCCAGAAGCAAATCCTCGTCGCACTTCGCCAGCGGTCCGAGAGCTTCGATCGCTTTGTCCCAATCCGCTGGATCGGCCATTTCCCCGGAGCGAATCGAGTAGTCGGGCTGTTTGTCCTTCATGATTTTCTTGATCAACTCTGGGCTCACCGTCCCCGGTGGGCGGCCGTATTTGCCCTTGACGTAGTCCTGGGTCTCTTTCGTCACAATCTTGTAGCGCTCCCCGGCTAGGACATTGAGCACCGCCTGCACGCCGACGATCTGGCTGGTCGGCGTCAGCAGCGGCGGATGGCCCAGGTCTTTTTCCACACTCGGCGTTTCTTTCAACGCGGCGTCCATCAGGTCCATACGTTTGGCTTCCTTCAACTGCGCGACCATGTTGGAGATCATGCCGCCGGGAACTTTGTGGATGAAAACTTCCGCGCTGACGCCGGTGTAACCGGTCTCGTATTTTTCATATTTCTCCTTGATCTGACGGGTGATCAACGACGGCTCTTCGAGCACTTTCAAATCGATGCCGGTGTCGAACGGCGTGCCGGCCAGTGATGCGACCATGGTTTCGGTGGCCGGATGAGCGGAACCGAACGACAACGGCGATAGCACCGTATCGATCATGTCAACGCCGGCGAGAACCGCCATTAGATGGCACATGCTCGAGGTGCCGCCCATATCGTGGCAATGCAGCAACACCGGCAAGTTTCCCTTCGCCCGATCCTTAATGCCCTTGATGATTCGGTAGGCATTGAATGGCGTCAGAATTCCGGTGGCATCTTTGAGCGACAGCCAGTCGGCGCCGACGTCGATCAACTGCTCGGCATATTCCAGCCATTTTTCCAGCGTGTGCACCGGGCTCACCGTGTAATTCACTTCCACATGGGCTTCGCCGCCGAATTCTTTGACCGCCTTGGTCGCCGTCTCGATATTGCGAAAATCATTGGTTGCTTCGAACACGCGAAACACATTGATGCCGTTGGCCACCGCGCGCTCGACGAACTTGTAGACGATCTTATCGGTGTACGGCCGGTAGGCTAGTATATGCTGGCCGCGCAGAAGCATTTGCAGCTTGGTCTTGGGCATCACCGCTTTGATACGCCGCAGCCGTTGCCAAGGATCTTCGTTTAAATATCGCATGCAGACGTCAAAGGTCGCGCCGCCCCAGACTTCGACGGCGTAGAATCCGCAGTTATCGATGGACGCGCAGAGCGGCAAGAGATCGTCGGTGGTGACCCGGGTGGCGAGTTTGCATTGCTGGCCGTCGCGCGGCGTCAGGTCGGTGATCTTGACCCGGCGGCTGCCCGCCGGCTCGGTGAGCAGTGCGTTCATGTCGGCGGCCAATTGATTTAAGATTTCTTCGCTCATGGAAATTCTCCTCTGTTCTCGATGCGGAAATATCTGTCCGCGTTGGCACCGTTTATAGGCCATTTCAGGAGCGACAGCAAAGACCAGGAGAATGGCTCATCACGAAGACACGAGAAATATACGAAGGTAAGCAGTAAGCGGGCGGATTAAAAACCCGAGCGACAATTCCCGATTTTTTTTTGTGTACTTTGCGTTCTTCGCGGCCAATTTTCCGTCCGAATTTTCTTCCTACCATATGACCTTTGTGCCCTTTGTGGCCAATCTTCTTCTTGCATTTGCGAACTTATTCTCCTACATACCGGCAGATGAAGATCGTCCGACTTTATACCGGCGCCGATAACGAATCGCATTTCGAAGACATAGAAGTCGAGATGACTGCCCAAGGGGTCGACCAGGTTTCCGAGCTGCAGCCGGCCCATGGCGTCATGTTTCGTTCGGCGCCACTGAGCCATCGGAGCGGCTATCACACCGTGCCGCGGCGGCAATATGTCATCACGCTGTCCGGCCAAGTCGAGATCGAAACCGGCGACGGCACCGTTCGCCGTTTCGGTGCCGGCGATGTCATGCTCGCCGAGGACACCACGGGGCGCGGCCACATGACCCGGGTCGTCGGCGACCAACCGCGTCACTATGTTTTCATCCCGTTGAAATAGGATACGTTCATCGACCCGCAACCGTCGTCGCTCAGACGAGATCGCCTCTCCGCCGCCATCGTACCCTGTTCGAACTTGATGCCGTCCATGATGGTGGCGACGTTGGGTATCGCCTTGCCGGAAATCCGCCAGACGTTTTCACTAACCGAACTACAAGCCGGCAGTTTGTTCTCCGTCATGATGCTCATCGCCGCGGTCACCAGCGCCATCGCCGGCCGCTTAGCAGATCGAATCGGCCGCAAAACTGTATTGATAACCGGTTTGAGCCTGCTCGCTTCGGGATTTGGCTGCGCCGGCATCAGCGGCGATCCACTGCTCTTCTTCTTGCTCCTCGCCGTTACCGGTGTCGGTTACGGTTTCACGCCGCCGTCGCTCTATGCCATCATGTCCGATCTCTTGCCCCAGCGCCGCGGGTTAGGGGCAAGTCTTGTCTCTGTAACGTATGGCATCGGCGGCGCCGTCGGCGCTGTGTTGGCCAGCCGGATCACCGCCGCCTTCGGCTGGCGCGCGGCATTTGTCGTCGTCGGCATCATCGCCGCCGCCGACATGCTGCTGCAATTTTTTTATATTCGCGACACCCATCCGCGACGGTCTGCGGCCCAGGCAGGTTCGTTCCGCGATGCGCTTTCGTTGCCGATTCTAATTCTCGCTCTTGCGGAATTCATCGGCGGTTCGGTGTTCTGGGCTTCGGCGGCGTGGACGCCGACGCTTTTGCGCACGGCCAAGCACCTCAGTCTTCAAGAGACGGGCTGGATTATGGGCATCCTGAGTGTCGCCAATATGCTCGGGTCATTCACCCTCGGCAATTTGTCCGACATGTTCGGCCGCAAGCGCGTCATCGCGCTCAGCGCCTTTCCCGCCGCCGCCGCAGCCTTCGTGTTGTTTTACTGGCTGCAAACGCCGCTGGCTCTCGCCATCGGTATCGCCGTCTTCGGCGCCATCAAAGCGTCCGTGCCCGCATTAGTGGTGGCGCTCGCCCAGGAAGCCGCGCCGCCGGGCAACGCCGGCACCGCCAGCGGCATCATTATGGCGCTCCATTATTTCGCCGGCGTCATCGCGCCGCTGATCGCCGCGCAAACCATCGCCGCCACCGGCGACATCGTTTTGGCGATGATCCTGACGACCGCGTTGCCGCTGGTTCTTTACGGTTGTCTGATCAGCGCCGTGCGCGAACGACCGCGGTAAAATCCCATTGACCACGAAGGCACGAAGACTCCGGGAGAATCTTATTCCGAACTTCGTGCTCTTCGTGCCTCCGTGGTGAAAAATATCGTCTCTTTGAATCTGCATATTTAGCGGAGCCAAGAAAACAGCGACACCAGCACGGTCCCAGCCAACATGCCAGTGACGGCGCTCTTGGTTTTGTAAGCGATGGCGATGGTCACTGCTAAGGCCACGAGACGGTACGGCGCGGCTTGCACGTCGAAACGCGGACCCGACATGAGCAGCGTGATCGAGATCAAGCCGCAGAGAAGCGCATAGGAGAGATAGCGCAGTAAACGGTCCCAAGTTTCAGGAAAACTTTTGCCGACGAGAAACAGCTGCGGCAAAGCGCGCAGGACAAACGCCGACAGGCCGAGAATGAAGATCAACTCTAGACGCGTGACAGCCATTTTTCCAAACTCCAACCGAACACCGCGATCAGCGCCGACGTCATGAGCCAGCCCCAACCAAAATCGAACAGCGCACCGGGGATCGCCGCGACGAGGCTCGCCAGACAGATCAGCGGCATGGTTTTGCCTTTCATCTCCGCCACCAGCAGTCCGGCGAAATAGCCAGGCAGGATAAATTTCAGCGCCTCCTCGAAAGCCGCCGGGAAACTCAGCGCCACACCATAACCGGACGCGGTCCCAACCACCCAGACCGTAAAAGCCGTGGCGCCGATGCCGGCGAAGAAACCGAGATTGCCGTAACCGTCGGTTACCGATTGACCGCCGCTGGCCTCGCGCTCTTTTTGAAATTGTAAGTAAGGCACGATGAAACTGCTGGCGCTGATGACATGAGAAGCGATCAACAGCGGCATCCGCTTCACACCGCGAAAAAACGGCGCCAATCCCATGCTCATCGGCAGGAAGCGCAGGTTCATAAGCAGGCCGGCGATCAATACCGTCGATGCAGACTTTCCCTCGGAGAGCGGAATGAGAACGGCAAACTGCGCCGGCCCGGAATAAACCCAAGCCGACATCAGCACGATCTCTTCAAGGGTCAGCCCATGCGCCTGCGCGGCGATCCCCCAGGCGAGAGACGAAGGCACGAAAGCGATCCAGATCGGAATCGCCGCTCTCATCCCCTGGCGAAATCGCGCGGCAAAAGACATCACATTCGCTTAGCGGAGGAACCTGCGGATATCAATGAAGAGCAAGACAAATATTGAGGTTCGACGGCGCCGCAAGCGGGGGGCGCAGCATGCTGCGCCGCTGCAGGACTTACTTTGCGACCTTTGCGTTCTTTGCGGCCAATATTGCTATTCCTAGCCTTGTGCTACTGCTTCAACATCTTGACCAGTTCTTCGCCCCGCCGCTTTTGAGATAGAAGTTAAACAGATCTCTGGGCTCCTGCAATTTGATCCTGTGATCGCGCAGATATTTGGCCATGCGCGAACTCTCGACCAGATGGGACGAGCGGAACTCATGCTTCTCAATGATCGTTTGGCCTTCCTTGGAAACCATGAAGGCGGCGAACAGCTTGGCAAGGTTGGCATGGTTGGAATTTTTTGGCACGCCGAGATGAAAATACGAGGTATCGCCAGGTGTGGAACCGAGCACCGCAACCAGCGGTGCGCCTTTGGCCTGCCATTTCCACATGGTCGCCAGCGAGTCACCGATATTCGCCATGATCGGAAACTCACCGCTCAACACCCACTCCTCTTCGCCGTAACGCAGCCAGCCGCCGCCAATCGCGACCAGCTTACGAGTGAAATCCTTGAGCCGCTCCTCGCCCCAGATTAGCGACAGCTCGACCAGCCAATTGGGATAGGGCGGCACCGCGATCTTGCCGGCCCAAGCCTGACTCAATCTAGGATCAACGAGATCGTCGTAACTCTTGGGCGACTTGTCCGCGGGAATCATATTGGAATTGTAAATGATGCCGCGCGGTGACGAATAGACTAAGAGGCCGCGCCGGGAAACCGTCTCTTCCATCGGACGGGCGATCCACGGAAACGTTGCCGACCAATTGATCTCTTCCATGGCGTTTTCTCGCACCAGATTGGCGAACTGGCCGAGAGACCCTAGATAAACATCGGTGGTCGCCTTGCCGCCCGCTTTGAACTCGCTGATCACCCGCGCCGCCATCGCGTTCATCTCCGGTCCGGCAGCGAAGCGAATCTTGGCATCGATACCGAAGCGTTTAGCGAAGGCGGCTTCAATCTCGGCGAGTCCCTTCTTGCCGCCAAAGGTCGTCGGCCGGCAATGAACGACAATTCTTTTTCGCTCTTGGCGGTTGCGACAAGCTGTTCCATTGTCTGCGCGCAAGCCGTGTCCAACCTTGCGCCGGCCGTTAAGACCACGGCAATGCAGATTGCTAGAGTCCCTGCGCGCATTATCAAACCCCGCTGGTAGCGACGAGTTTCTCCGGCCGGCGCCACTGTTTCACTGGCGCACCCGCGGCCAACGCCGCCAGCTCGCGTTGCCAGATTTGCCGCAGCAGAATCACCGCGACATCCGACCGTCCCAGCCGTTCATTGAGGCGATCGGCAATCGCGCCCTGCCCTTCCTGGGCGACATGATCCTGGATATTGACGATGTCGGGCCGCTCCTCGATATCGTGCACGCTGATACTTCCCGCCAACACCCGCGCCGCCATTTCGTTCGCCGACGGCAAATTCGCGATGATTTCCTCTTGTCGTCGTTGGCGCTCACGGAAACGCCCCGCCGCCTCTCCAGTCAAATGGATCAGAGCGATATTAAAACTACGATGACTCGTGTCGTCCACCGGCACGCGCCAGGCAAACGCTTCGCGCCAGCCTTCCCGCGCGCTCTCCGGGGAGCCTTTGATGTAGAGAATGTTGGGCATGAGGTAATGATTGATGCGCGCCTTGCCGTCCTTGCGGGTACCGTACATGGCGATGCCATAGTCGGTTTCCTCTGCGCTGATGGTCGGGATATCCCAGTTAAGGCCGAACTCGGTGAAACCCGACTTGGCATGGGTGAACGGCACATGCACTTGATCGATGCCGTTCTCCAGCGTGCCGAAATAATTGCAGTGGCGAATGTAACTGCCGACATCGATCTCGCCTTCTTCCTTCAACTCGGGATAGTCAGGAAACGGCGGGGCGGCCCCTCCGCCGAAATAGGCAAAGATCAGCCCAAGAAATTCATGCGTAGGGCAACTGCGGATAGTTATTTTTTTGGCGAAGTTGGAGTCCTCAGCCGGTTGTTCGACGCATTGTCCGGTGCCGTCATATTTCCAGCCATGGTAAAAGCAGCGAATACAATCCTGCTCGACCCAGCCCACCGACAGTTGCGTGCCGCGATGGGCACAGCGAAAATCGACCACATACGCCGCTCCGCTGGCGCCGCGGTAAAGCGTAAAATCCTCGCCCATGATGCGAATCGGTGCGGCATAGCCGGTTTGCAATCGCGCCGACACGAACACCGGCTGCCAAAAGCGCCGTAAATATTTACCCGCCACGGTGCCGGGCCCGGTGTGGACAAAATCCATTTCGGCGGCAATTTCGCTGTTACCTGTCATGTTCATCACCCGTGCTCGAATTGAGATAACCTCTCGCATGGCGCAAAGCCGCCAAGTTCGGAGCTTCGCTATTTTTAGGTTTGCGTCTGAGCGGGAAATATTCCGATTTCTTCCTTTGCGTTCTTCGCGGCTAGAATTCCGAATCTGAATCACGCCGATCCCGCCACCTGCTGCTGCTTGCGCGCGTAGATCCAAAAGCTCGTCACCACCGGCGACATCACCGCGATCATCATGATCGCGATCGCCGCCGCATCGCCCAGCCCGCCGCCATGCCACTGTCCCCAGATGTAGGTCGACAGCACCTGGCTCTTGGGAGAAGACAAAAATACCGCCATGGTCAGCTCGCGATACGCCGAAAGCGAGGTCCAGATCCAGGTGTAAACCAATCCCGGCTTGATCAGCGGCACGATGATTCTAGCGAGAATCTTGAACGACGACACGCCGCCGACTTGCGCCGCTTCTTCCAATTCGCGATGCACTTGGATCATGCTGTTATTCAAGACCCGGGTGCCGAAGCTGATCCAGCAAACGACATAGACCGCCATGATGACAAAGATGGTTCCGTACAACGGCACGACGTTGGACACCAGCAATGCCGCGTAGGCGATGGCCAGAGCGAAGAGCAGGTTGGGCACCGGATGTGGCAGAAACGCGACGGCGTCCAAGGCGACCCGCCAGCGAAATTTTGAGCGGGTAACGATCCACGAAACCGCCGCGCAGATCAGCACGATCAACGTCGGCACCGCGACCATCAAGAGAATCGTGTTCAATGCGGCATCCACGATAGCGCTGTCGAAGGCCGCCGCGCTGTAGCGCTCGAAGGTGAGGGTCGACAGCGCTTGCCAGGACGGCGCTTGCACATAGGGCAAGAGCGACACCCAGAAGATCGCCAACAGCGGCAGGACAAACGCCAAAGTGAAGTAGAGTCCCAAAAGTGCCCACGCCGACCAGCGCCAGCGGCCCAACTCCACCGGCCGCGGCTGGTAGGCCTTGCCGGATATGATCTGATACTTGTGGCTTTGCTTGAGGGCGATGAAATACGGGATCATCATGATCAGCGACAGCCCGACCATGATCGTGCCGTAGGCGCCGCTCAGACCATAGCGCGGCAGCCCCTCGTTGGGATTGATCATGAAGTAAATTGCCGTACTGAAAGTAAAAATATTGTTGGCCATGCCGATCACGCCCGGCACATCGAAGGCGGCGATCGCCACGGTAAACATCCAAATCACCGCCGAGAACAGCGCCGGCCAGATCAGCGGCAGCTCGATGCGCACCAGTGTGCGCCATTGGCTCACGCCGTGAACGCTCGCCGCTTCGACCAACGACGGATTCATGCTCTTGAGCGCGGCGGAAATCATCACGTAAGCCAGCGGCGTCAGGGTCAGTCCTTGCACCCAGCCAATGCCGGTCAACGTCGCGATGTTGAGCGGTGCGGTGCTGAGACCGAACAGCTGCATGAGAAAAATATTGATCACGCCGATGCGCGGGTGGAGCAGAAATACCCAGCCCATGGCTTTGAGAAAAGTCGGAAACAAAATTCCGATGCTGAGCAGGCTCATTGCCAGCGCCTTGTAGGGCATGTCGGTGCGCTCGACCAGCCAGGCGAAGATAAATCCCAACGGCACCGCCACGGCGATGGTTACAGCAGAGAAATACAGCGTCGTCCACATCACTTTGTACGTGTACGGATCGGCCAAGATCGTCACATAGTTCTTGAGCGAATAGTCCGATGGCTGCCCCGGCACGCCGGTGCGCAGACTCATCCAAATAATCATGCCCAGCAGGATCAGAATGGAAATCGCCGCGATGCCGGCGACCGCCACCAGCGACAACTGCGACCAATTGATATTCGAGCCGCGCGGCTCGGGCATGATGACTTGAGTGGACATGGGGACTCTGATCTTTCGCCGCTTCTTCGGCTCAGGAAATTATTCCATCATTCCGCTGAAGACCGGAAGCTAGATTTCGAGACCGGTTAAATACCGGTCTGCGGGACGGATTAACGACCTCAGCGACAAGCCAAGGGATTTTGTTGCGTCGACTCGAAGTCGCCTTGCTCTTTTCCGTTTTTCCGACGAAAGCGGAATCCAGTTTAATTTCGAATCACTTCAGCAATATCTTCGTCAGCTCTTCTTCGAGACCGACATCTGCCTTTTGAAATACTTCGTTCAATTCCTTGGGATCTTGCATCTTGATTTTGTTGTCCTTGACGTATTTCGTCATCAAAGTGCCGTCGACCAAATGTGAACTGCGGTAATCCTGTTTCTCCAACACGCTCTGTGCTTCGCGGGTGCTCATGAACGCGGCGAACAGTTTAGCCATATTCGGATGAACTGAATTCTTCGGCACGCCTAGCTGATAATAGGAACAGCTCGCCGGTGACGATCCCGGCAAGCCGACCAGCGGCGCGCCTTTGGGTTGCCACTTCCACATCGCCTCGAGGGGCCCGCCGGTGCTCGCCATGATTGGGAATTCGCCGCTGACAATGCGCTCTTCTTCGCCCTGGCGCAGGCGGCCGCCGATGAGCGGCGCGAGTTTACGCGCGAAGCTGAGAACTTTTTCTTTGCCCCACATCGGCGATACCCGGATCAACCAATGAATATATGCCGGCACCGCCATCTTACCGGCCCAGGTTGGCGATAGCGCCGGATCGATCAGATCGTCATAACTCTTCGGCGCTTTGTCTTTGGGAATTGCGTTGGAATTGTAGATGATGCCGTGAAACGAGGAGTAAACCAGCACCGATTCTTGGGGAAAAATCTCCATCGCTTTGGTCACCCATGGAAAAGTCCCGGACCAATTGACCCGCTCCAGCGCCTTCTCCTGGTGCATGGTGACGTAGGTGCCGTCCGAGCCGAGATAAAGATCCGTGGACGCCTTGGTACCGGCCTTTTGCTCGGTGATGATCCGCGCGGCCATCTGCGGAAAGCTCGGCCCACCGCTCAAGTTCAACTTTGCCTTAAAGCCAAAACGTTTGGCGAACAGCGCTTCGAGTTCGGCAAAACCCTTTTTGCCGCCGAAAGTCGACGCGCTCGCCATCAGGGTGACTTCGCCTTCTTTTTTCGCCTCGGCGACGATCTGTTCGAGTTTCTGCGCCTGCGCGAGCTGCGGCAAAAGTATCAATACAGCAAGTATGAGTTTCAGCACTGCGATTACTCCTTTTACGTTATAACGATGCGAGGTCGAGGATAGAGGATGGAAGATCGCGAAAGAATCGGAACGCCATCGTCGATCCCCCGTCATCGACCCTCGACCCAATTTCACGAAAGCGCTTCCACCGCATCGCGACTCGAGTCGAACGTAATCACGCCGTCGGTCTCGCGCATCACCCCGAAGGGATCTTTGCCCTGGGCCACCGCGTCAATCGACTCGCGGATCATCTTGCGCAGCATGAGAATGCCCTGATCGGAGCTCGCTAGATGTTCCTTGGTCCGGTCAGCGATCACGCCCTGAGTTTCCTGCGCCACCCGATCCTGCTCGCGATTGGGCAGATTCCACCAGCCGTCTTGCACCCGCGTGTACACGCCCGGCTCGCTCTTGCGAAAGCCCTTCACCCGCAACGCTTCGGGCCGGGTCGGCTTGCCATCCTTGTGCGGGTAGAAGTCGATGTAATAGGTGTTGGTCGTGTAGTCGTCCTTGGGCACGCGGAAACGGATCACCTGGCGCGGCTGCTCGTCAATGCGCGCCGCGGAATGGCGGATGTGGGAAGGAAAAACAAAATGCGAGATGCGCGGCTTCGAAACACCGTCGACCCAGGTGGTTTCTTTCAGACCGAACGGCGTCGGCTCCCATTTCATCGTCGGCCGCTTCATCGCCATGTTGGGATAGCCGGCGGCATGGAGCGCGATGGAGTGCGTACCGTCGGCGGAATTCTCCGCCCGTTGCAGCCAGTTGCAAAATTCTTCGCCGCCACCGACCACCCGGCAGCCGTCCTCGCGTAATAGCAAATCATAGGGCGGTAAAAGCGGTGCCGGGTCGGGGCCGATATAGGCGAAAATCAATCCGCCGGCATCCTGCGCGTGAAAAGCCGGATGCTTGACCCGTTCTTTGAACGTGCTATCCGCCGGCTCCGCCGGTTGATCCAGGCAATTGCCGCGCGCATCCCAGAGCCAGCCATGGTAGCAACAGCGAATGCCGTTCTCTTCGACCCGCCCGTACTCCAACGACGTGCCGCGATGGGAACAGTGCAGCGCGACCAAGCCCAGCTTGCCGCCGCCGTCGCGAAACAGCACGAAGTCTTCGGCCAGCAACGTCACTTTGGTCGGCGCCGCCTTGGCCTGCACTTGGTCGGTAAACGCCACCGGCCACCAATAATGCCGCAGCATTCCCCCCGCCGGCGTACCCGCGCCGACGCGAGTCATGAGTTCGTTTTCTTCTTGAGTCATCATAATTAGCCTCCGTTGAGGACACACTCAGAGTGACGAGGTATTTGAGAGTAGAGAATCCGTGATCCCTCGCTTCCGCTCTTCTACTGTTTCAGCATCCTGGTCAGCTCTTCCTTAAACTCCAGTCCGCTATCCTCGCCTTGGAGGTAGAAGTTGATCGAATCCTTGGCTTCCTGCAACTTGATCTTATTTTGCTTCAAATAATTCGACATGAGCGTGCCGTCGACCAGATGCGATGTGCGAAAATCGTTTTTTTCGAGTATCGCTTGGGCTTCTTTGGAGGCCATGAAACCGACGAAGAGCTTGGCCAAATGCGGATGGACGGAATTTTTCGGCACCGCTAGTTGAAAATAGGACGGCAATACCGGCGTCGATCCCATCACCGCCATCAGCGGCGCGCCCTTGGCCTGCCACTGCCACATTTGCTCCGTCGCCCCGCCCATATTAGCAGCGACGGGGAATTCGCCGCTGACCACCCGTTCTTCTTCGCTATAGCGCAATCGACCCGCGCTTAACGCCACCAATCTTTTGGTAAAATTCTTGACCTTATCCTCGCTCCAGATCATCGACAGCTCGACCAGCCAGGAAACATAGGGCGGGATGGCCAGCTTGCCGGCCCAGGTCGGGCTCATCTTGGGGTCGACCAGATCCTCGTAAGTTTTCGGCGCTTTGTCCTTGGGGATCAAATTTGAGTTATAAATCATGCCGCGCAGCGAAGTAAAAATCAGGAGCCCTTCATTGGGAAAAATTTCCATTGGTTTGCTGATCCACGGAAAGATCCCCGAGTAATTCACTTGCTCCAACACCTTCTCTTTGTGCAACAGCGATAGATGGGACTGCGAACCATGATAGAGATCGCTCGATGCCTTACTGCCGTTTTTTACTTCGGTGATCATCCGCGCCGCCATCGAGTTCATCTCCGGCCCGGCGGCAAAGCGGATCTTCATGTTGAGGCCGAAGCGCTTGTTGAACGCCGCCTCAAGGATATTCAAAGTCTTCTGCCCGCCAAAAGTCTGCGCCCCAGCGATGAAAGTCAGCTCCGATTCTTTCTTGGCCCCGGCAATCAACTGCTCCAGGGTTTCCGCGCCAGCCGTTGACTGAAGCGAAGCCACCACCAGCGCCCAGGCGACAACCTTGGCAAAAGCATTCATCGCGCTCTCCAATCCGAAAACCTTGAACACTTGAACTTTTGAACGAATCCGATCCCTGGAACGCTTGGAACACCTGGAACCTTTGGAACTGTTTTTAGTCCAACAATTCTTCGCGTGGCTCCAAGCGTATCAATTCATTCTTCGCCGGATCGCGCACGACCCCGAGCGGATCGCGCCCCTGCTTGATTGCCTCGATGCCGTCTTTATAGATTTTTCTTAGCAGGATGACGCCCTTGTCGGTGGTCACCAGATGTTCCGTCGTGCGGTCGAAGATCACTCCTTGACTTTCTTGCGCGGCGCGGTCCTGATCTTCACGGGCGAGCCAGCCGATCTCGTCGTCCCAGCGATACTTACCGAAAACGGTATCCTGGACGCCGTCCGCCGAGCGGTCTTTCATCAGCTTAGAAGTAATCTTGCCGTCGACCTGGTTGGCGAACTCGACGGTGTAATGGATTGTGCTGGTATCGTCAATCGGCACGCGCCAGCGCATCACTTCGCAGGAACTGCTCGCGGTATGCTCGGTCGGATGGCCTTCCTCGACATTGCCGGTTTTGTTTATGGTCGGCATGACAAAGAAGTTCACATGCGCCCAGTTTTTGCCGGCCACCCGCCGCGTGTAGGTATTGAGCACGCCATGGTCGAAGATTTGCGGGTTGATCTCGCCGTCTTCCCAGGTCGGTGTTGAGAAGCCGCGGTGCAGCCATTTCAGATGGTTTTGATCCACCGAATTTTCGATCATTTGAAAATAATTGCAGTTGACAATACGCGCGCGCTTCGCCCGCTGGCCATCCTGACGGGCCAGAACGTCATAGCGCGGCAACAATGGCGCCGGCTCCGGCCCCATGTAAACGAATAATACGCCGCCCAGCTCTTGAACCTTATAAGACGGCTGGCGCACACGCTCTTTAAACGTACTGGTCGGACCCTCTCCCGGCGTTTCCAGCACCTTGCCGTCAACGTCGTAGAGCCAGCCGTGATAGCAGCAGCGCAGCCCGCCGCTCTCGATATGGCCGAACTCAAGCGAAGTTCCGCGATGCATGCAGCGCAGCGCCAAAACCCCGAACTTGCCATGCTCGTCTTTGAACAGCACGACATCCTCGCCCAGAATCCGCTTCTTCTTCGGCTTGTCGTGCAACTCGTTGGCAAACCCAATCGGCTGCCAATACCGGCGCAACAGCTCCCCCGCCGGCTTCCCGGGTCCTACCTGGGTCAACATGTCGTTTTCTTCTTTGCTCAGCGCCATAACCCTGTCCTTATACTAGCGGAATAGCTCGATTTGGCAGGATCACGAATATCCGAGTCGCGCAAAGGGTGTCAAGCAAAGCCGGGAAGTCAATCCGCGCAAAAGACGGCGGTTGAATATTTAAGGAACTAGCCGTATTTGACATCGGACTCGGCTTGTCGTCGAAAGCTTCCGAGTTGGGTTGTGACTGGGGTGTCGGCTCGCGTCACGACACGTCTTTCGGTAGCGAAGGTCGTGTTGCGCGAGCATGGCTTCCAACCGCGACGGCGAGGGCGGCAACGACTAGAACTGAGGCGACGATGAAAGTGATCCGCATGCCGGCGGCAACCGCCTCTGAAGGCGCTGTTATAAAGTTGCTCGCCGCCGATCCGTGAGCGAAAACAGCGCCCATAACGGATGCGCCTGTGATGAGCCCGAGATTGCGCGACAGGTTGAGCATGCCGGATATGACGCCCCGCTGGTCCGGTCGAATGTCCGTCAAGACGGCAGTGTTGTTGGCCGCCTGAAATAGCGCATAGCCGGCGGTGATGACGATGAGCGGCGCGATGTAACCCGGAACGCCGAACGTCGTCGGCACCATCGGCAGGATGGCGCAGCCCACCGACATTCCGATGAGCCCGACGATGCTCACGGGGTGTGCGCCGAACTGATCCACGAGGCGGCCGGCCGGCACGCCCGTCAGTGCGGCAACAATCGGCCCGGACGACATGACGAGTCCGATAGGGGCTGCGTCGAGCGCAAGCGCACCGGAAAGATAGAACGGGCCAACCACCAGCGTCGCCATCACGACGGTGGTGACTAGGGTGCTCATAGCGAAGCCCGCGCTCAGTACCGGATTTCGGAACATTGCCAATCGGATCAAAGGTGATGCTGCTCTCGTCTCGACGAGCCCAAACAGGCCGCCTCCGAAGACAGCAGCCAACAGCAGAGCCATGTTGAGCGGACCGAAACTGCCGCGCCCAATGGTCATGGCGAGTGCATAAGCCGCGAGCGTCAAAGCAAGAAGCAGTGTGCCCATAGTGTCGAAGCTGGCTCGATCCGTCTTCGGCCGCCCCTGGCGGTCGATGGGCAGGTAGCGATACGCGAGAAGTAGAGTCAGGATGCCCAACGGAACATTGATGAGGAAGATGGCCGGCCAACCGAGCCCGGCGAGCAGAACGCCGCCGAGTGAGGGGCCGAGGGCGGTACCAATCGCGGACATGGTTCCGAGCAGCCCCATCGCGCTGCCGGTGGTTTTTTTTGGAACCGTCTCACCGACAAACGCCATGGTGAGAGCCATCATGATGGCCGCGCCTAGACCCTGCACTGCCCGGGCGGTAATCAGCAGCCCGAGCGTGGGGGCGACGCCGCATAGGACTGAGGCTACAGTGAACAGGAAGATTCCGGCGAGTAGCAGCCGTCGGCGGCCGGTGATGTCGCCAAGCCGTCCGACGCTGACGATCAGCGTCGTGATGGCGAGGAGATATGCGAGGACGATCCACTGAACTTGCTGGAATGAGGCGGTGAATGCCTGTGCAAACGTTGGCAAGGCGACATTGGTGATGCTGGTGCCGAGCGAGGACAGCAACATGGATAGCGAAAGGCCGGCAACGGCCCACCGAACCGTAGGTGACCGTTCCACGCTGCCAACTACTGCTTCATCCAATTCTATAATAGTGATTGACTTCAATTAGAACCTCTTTTCTGGCGACTCCCGTAACGTGACTGTCAGCTATATAATCCTTCGCGTGACATGGCGGAAGGCGCACTGTTTGCACTTTATTCGTGCGTTTGACGCCACATCGTGATCAGGCCGTGCTAGAGTCGATGCATGGCGACACCCGATCTCAACTTGCTTGTTACCCTTGATGTGCTGCTCGCGGAAGGCAGCGTCGCCCGTGCTGCCCGGCGATTGCGGCTTAGCCCGTCGGCCATGAGCCGGGCGCTGGCGCGATTGCGTGAGACGACGGGCGATCCGCTGTTGGTTAGGGCTGGACGCGGACTCGTTCCCACACCCCGAGCGCTCGAACTGCGCCATCGGGTCGGTCAGCTCGTGCAGGACGGAGGAGCGGTTCTCCGCCCTGCTGAAAAGCTCAACCTCAAACAGCTCGTGCGCACATTCACCATGCGGACCAGCGAAGGCTTTGTTGAAAACTTCGGACCAGGCCTCATTGCTCGCGTCAGCGTGGAAGCTCCCGGCGTGCGGTTGCGCTTCGTGCAGAAGCCGGACAAAGACAGCGCGCCGCTTCGCGACGGGACCGTCGATTTGGAAACTGGCGTTGTCGTGAATACGACCGCTCCGGAAGTGCGTGCACAGGCGTTGTTCCGAGACCGTTTCATCGGCGTCGTGCGAATGGGGCACTCGCTGAGCCAGGGCGAGATCACCGCGTCCCGTTATGCGACCGGCCGGCATATCTTTGTCTCGCGGCGGGGTCTGGACAAGGGACCGATCGATGAAGCTCTGAAGCCGTTCGGGCTGGAAAGGGAGATCGTCACGATCGTCGGTGGCTTTGCGACCGCGCTGGCTCTAGCTCGGTCTTCCGATCTGATCGCCAGTGTTCCCGAACGACATACCGGAAACCTGCGCGCCGGAATGCATAGTTTTTCCCTTCCATTCTCCACGCCGGTGATCACGATTTCATTGCTCTGGCACCCGCGGCTCGATGCCGATACAGCGCATCGCTGGCTGCGCGGGTGCGTTCGGGACGCTTGCACGGAACAACTCACCGATTCTTCGACAAACGGAAGAGCTGCGCCGGTGGCGCCGCGCTGAGATCGTCGGCGCCGATATCGTCGAAGCGGCCGGCGCTCACGGCGCGCTGGTGCCGTACTTGTTTCTCATCCAAAGCGAAGAAAAAAAAAGCGGACCGATCCTATCGGCTTTTGCCGGCAACCTTGAGAGTTGATAGCTGAGAATAGCTGGTGGCTATTACGCGCGATTTTGACTTTCTGATTGGCGCCGTCACGCGAGATAAACTGACGAGAATAATTCGCAGCAGTGGCTCACTTTAATCGTTAGTTCATCGTTTCGTTCCAAGTTGAATTCCCTCCCACCCTGTGCAAACCTTTGATTCCTTATGGCCGATCAAACCGCGAATTTACTGCGCGAGCTTCCATCCATCGATCGCCTGCTCAATCACGCGCGCTGCGCCGCGCTTCTCACCCGCTACAATCGCGACTACGTAACCCGAAAATGCCGCGCCGCCCTGGATCATCTGCGCGCAATGATCCGCCAGGGCAAAGGCCAGCTTCTCGATGATGACGCCATCCTCGATAAAGTCGAGGCGCAGATCGAAATGGAAAGTCGCCCCGGACACATCCGTGTCGTCAACGCCACCGGGACTATTCTCCACACGAACCTGGGCCGCGCCCTGCTGTCGCAAGCAGCCATCGATGCAATGGTCGCAGTGGCGGGCAAACCGATCAATCTGGAATATGATCTCGCCGCCGGCAAACGCGGCAAACGCGAAGAAACTTTAGAGCAACTATTGGTCGATCTTACCGGCGCCGAAGCGGCGACCGTGGTCAACAATAATGCCGCCGCAGTCTTGTTGGGACTGAATTCGTTGGCCCAAGGCAAGGAAGTCATCGTCTCGCGCGGCGAGCTGATCGAGATCGGCGGCGCGTTTAGAATTCCTGAAATCATGGCCAAGAGCGGCGCGATTTTGCGCGAAGTCGGCGCAACCAACAGAACTCATCCGGCGGATTATGAAAACGCCATCAATGAGAACACCGCGCTGCTGCTCAAAGTCCACACCAGCAACTACAAAGTCATTGGCTTCACCGCCGAAGTGACGCTCGAACAGATGGTCGCCATCGGCAAAAAACATAACCTGCCGGTGATGGAAGACTTGGGCAGCGGCGCGCTAATCGATTTGAGCGCATACGGCCTGGCTAAAGAGCCGCTGGTCGGGGAAAGAATCGCCGCCGGCGCCGATGTCGTTACATTCAGCGGTGACAAAATTCTCGGCGGCCCGCAGGCGGGCTTGATGGTCGGCAAAAAAGAGCTGATCGGCAAGATGAACAAGAATCATCTGCAACGAGCCTTGCGCTGCGGCAAACTGACGCTCGCCGCCCTCGAAGCGACCCTGCGCCGCTATCGCCAGTCGCCCAACATCGTCGAGGAGATTCCGACTCTGCGCGCCTTCGCCAGAGCGGTGAATGAAGTCCGTGCGATGGGCCAAGCCGTACTGCCGAAACTCCAAACCCTACTGGGCAACGGCTATCAACTTTCACTGCAAGACTCGACATCGCAGATCGGCAGCGGCGCGCTACCCACCGAAGAGCTACCGACGGTGGTCATCAGCGTAAAAAACTCAAACCTTAGCGCCGACGCCATCGCCAAACGCTTCAGACACGCCGATCCGCCAATTATCGGCCGCATCCAAGACGACAAATTCCTCTTAGACCTAAGAACAATCTTCGACGCCGATGACTTGATTCCACGGTTTCCAACGACGTAGGGTTATTGTCATGTTGGTACGCTCTGCGATCGACAATCCAAAATCAAAAATCGAAAATCCAAAATAGCAATGCCCTATATCATCGGCACCGCCGGCCACATCGACCACGGTAAGACTAGCTTGATCAAGGCCCTCACCGGCACCGATACCGATCGGCTGAAAGAAGAAAAGGAGCGCGGCATCTCCATCGATTTAGGCTTCGCCCATCTCGATCTGCCGGATGGGACTTCGGCGGGGGTCGTCGACGTGCCGGGTCACGAGCGTTTCATCAAGAATATGCTCGCCGGCGCCCATGGCATCGATCTCGTTCTATTCACCGTGGCGGCCGATGACGGCGTCATGCCGCAGACCGAAGAACATCTCGACATCGTTCATTTGCTCGGCATCGAGATGGCGATCTTCGTCATCACCAAAATCGATCTGGCGCCGACGCGCATCGCCGATGTCGAAGAAGAGATCGATATCCTTACCCTCGGCACCATTCTCGAAAACTCGCCCAAGATCTCGGTTTCAACCGTGACCGGGCAGGGCCTGAGCGAGTTGAAGCAGCTGATCTCCACGACATTGAAATCCGCCAATCACGCCGCGCCCTCCGGCTATTTTCGTCTGCCGGTGGACCGGGCTTTTGTCTTGCAAGGCCATGGCGTCGTCGTCACTGGCACGTCGCTCTCCGGCGAGATCAAAGTCGGCGAGCAGGTGCGCTGCCTGCCCGGCGACAACCTATTTCGCGTGCGCAGCCTGCAAGTGCATGGCCAATCGGTGGAGCGCGCCGGTTGGGGTCAGCGGGTGGCGATGAATTTAACCGGCACGGAGCGCGCATCAATTGAACGTGGCCAGGTCATCTGCGACGAAAAACTCGCGCTCACCTCGCAGCGCTTCGACGCCCTTCTGGAAGTCCGTCCGGCGGCCGCCAGGGGCATCAAAAACCATCAGCGCTTGCGTATCCACATGGGCGCAGCCGAACGCTTGGGAAAGATTGTTTTGTTGGGTGACAAAGCGAAAGCCGAGCCGAAGGAGTCGGTGTATTGCCAGATCACTCTGGACCAACCGTTGCTGGTTTTGCGCGGCGATCGCTTCGTCGCCCGCGACGAAACCGCCCAACGCACCCTCGGTGGCGGCGCCGTGATCCACCCCTGGCCCGCGCGGCACAAACGCGGCGAAGCAAACCTGCTGGAACGGCTCAAAGCGCTCCACAGCGGCGACTTCGGACAGTTAATGGAAACCTTTTTGAACGACAGCAGCGAATTCGCACTGGCCATCGACGCGATTCACCAGTTCTTGAACCTGCGGGAAGCGGACGCGCGGCAAAAAGTCGACGCTTTGAAATCCCTGCGCGCACTCAATGCCGAGGGCGAAAGAGTCTATACGACAGAGCTGAAATGGAACCGGCTGAAGGAGCGGCTGCTCAAGGTGCTCAAAGAATTTCATGTCGCCCACCCCTTGGTTCCCGGCATGGACATGGAGGAGCTGCGCGGCAAGCTTGGCTACCAACTTTCGCCGAAAATCTTCCGCGTCGTTATCGAGCAATTTTTAAACGAGAAACTCATCGCCAAGGAAGAAAATCTTCTGCGCTTAATCAGCCATAAAGTTCAGCTCGGCGGCCAAGAAAAAATCTTGATGGACAAGATCAAGAAAATTCTCGGTGAGCAGCCTTTGGCGCCGCCGGATTTGAAGGAAATCGAAAAACAAGCCGGCGTGCCGCGCAACCGCTTGACCGAAGTCATCCGCCTGCTCGAACGCGACGGTTCGGTAGTGCGCATCACCACCGACATGTATTTCCTCGCTTCGAGCATCGCCCAATTGCGCGCGACACTGGTGCAATGGTTGAGCGAAAAGGGCGAGATGAACGCCGCGGCTTTTCGCGATCTGATCGGCTCCAGCCGCAAGTACACGATCCCGTTGCTGGAATACTTCGACCGGATTGGACTGACGATTCGCATCGGCGACATACGCAAGCTTAAAGCTCCCATCGCCGCGGCAAAAACTCCCGCGCGTTGAAATGACGCGACATTCGATCTAAAGTTTCTGCTTATGAAACTAGGAAAAACTAAAGCCGTGCGCTTGACGCAAGAGGTCAAAAGCGCGGGTTGAGCTGCAAAGCTCGGTCCGGGCGACCTTGCGCAAGTACTACACGACTTACCGAAGTTCAACGATCTCAACATGCTGGTCGGCACGGAGACCGCCGACGACGCCGGGGTGTACCGTCTGCGTCCGGACCTGGCAATCGTCAACACTGTGGACTTCTTTCCCCCGGTGGTCGACGACCCCTATTTGTTCGGCCAAATTTCCGCGACAAACTCGCTGAGCGATGTCTACGCCATGGGCGGCGATCCCAAGACCTGCATGAACATCGTTTGCTTTCCCAAGGGTAAGTTGGACATCTCCATTCTCGGCGAGATCCTCAAGGGCGGCGCCGAAAAGGTCAAAGAAGCAGGCGCGGTGATTATCGGCGGCCACAGCATCATCGACGACGAGATCAAATACGGCATGGCGGTCACCGGCGTGATTCACCCGGATAAGATTTTTCGAAACGTCGGCGTTCAAGCAGGCGACGTGCTGATCCTGACCAAGCCTCTCGGCACCGGCATCGTTACCACCGCCCTCAAGCGCGGCAAAGCGTCCGCGGAAAGCGTTCAGGAAGCGGTGGCTTCGATGACCACCCTCAACGCCGCCGCCTCCTTCGTCGTACGCAAACATAAGGTCCACGCGGTTTCGGACGTCACCGGCTTCGGCGTCCTCGGCCACGCTCAAGAGATGGCCAGTGGCAGCGGCGTCACCTTGATTCTTGATTCGGCCAAACTGCCGCTGCTCAGGAGCGCGGTGCGGCTCGCCGAACAGGGCTACATTACCGGCGGCTGCAAACGCAATAAAGATTATCTCGACGACAAAATGGTCATCGAGAAAAATGTCGGCGAAGGTTTGGCCGAAGTCGCCCTCGACCCGCAGACCTCCGGCGGACTGCTCATTGCCGTCGGCAAGCAACATGCCGCCAAACTTGTCGACGACCTGCACGCCGCCGGCGTCACCGCCGCCTGCGCCATCGGTTACGCCACCTCCCAGCAGAAGCCCTGGGTGCGTTTGGTTTGATAGCTGCGGGGGTGCCTACATCCGTCATAGCGCTAGGCCGTTAACCGCGTGCCATTAAGCCGCAAGGCCGGTAACCGTGTGCCGGCGAAGGCTTGCCGACCGAGTAAATTCACCAAGCATCTGCTAAACTTTTTCGATACACCTCATGTTTGCGCCCAACGCCCTCAACCGACTCGCACGGCTTTATAACCTTCAGTCCAGTTACTTCGACGGCCTTGGGCAACGACGGCAGGCGTCTACGGACGCAATCCTCCAGGTGTTGCAGGCCCTCGGCGCGCCGCTGCGCCGGCTTGACGAGGCCGAAGACGCCTGGCGGCAACGCCGCCAAGCAGTTTGGCAGCAGGTTATCGAGCCGGTGGACGTGATTTGGCAAAACCAATTGGCCGTAAAAAAGATTCGCGTTCCCACACAGCTGGCGGAAGCCGCGATCAGCTATCGAATTGTTTTTGACAGTGGCGCGACGTTAGCAGGCGAACTGCGCGACCATCCCGCGGCGCGACCGATCACGCGCGACGTCGAAGGCTCGCGCTATGTCACGCGCCGCCTGGTTGGCCTGGGGCAAATCCCGCTCGGCTACCATCGGCTCTATTTGCAGATCGGCGGACTCGAAGTCGAGAGCGATCTCGTCTGCGCGCCGCCCCGGGCATACGCGCCATTGGACAATAGAAAGCGCTGGGGACTCTTCTGTCCGCTTTATGCCCTGCATTCCGAGCACAGCTGGGGCGCTGGAGATTTTTCCGATCTCAGCCGGTTGGTCGATTTTACCGCGAGCCTCGGCGGTCATGGCTGCGCCACTCTGCCCATGCTTGCGAGCTTTTTAGACGAACCGTTCAATCCAAGTCCCTACGCTCCGGTGAGCCGGCTGTTTTGGAATGAGTTCTATCTCGACATCGAGCGCATTGCCGAGCTGCCGGATTGCGCCGAAGCAAAGACTATCCTCGCCGCGCCCGATTTCATAGAAGACTTGAAGCGATTACGCGCGGCGCCGCTGGTCCAATATCGCGAGGTGGCGGCGCGCAAACGCGAGATCCTAACGGCCTTGTTGCGCACGCTGGAGAACCGCCATACGCAACGCAGCGACGACTTTGCAACTTTCATCGCGAGCCGCCCGGTGGCGCAAGACTACGCCGAATTTCGCGCCAAGACCGAGCGCGAACGGAAAGTTTGGGGCCAGTGGCCCGCCGACAATCGTCAGGGGAAAATTCACCGCGACGATTTCGACGAATTTGCCAAGCTCTATCATCTCTACGTCCAATGGCAGTGCGCCGAGCAAATCGCTGAAGTCGGCGCAAACGCGCGCCGTAATAGCACCGCGCTCTACCTCGACTTTCCCATCGGCGTTAACCGCGATGGTTACGATGTCTGGCGCCATCAGAGTCTATTCGCCCTCGGCATCAACGGCGGCGCGCCGCCCGATGGATTGTTCGTCAAGGGACAAAACTGGGGCTTTTCACCGCTCCATCCCGAAGCGATCCGCCAGCAGGGTTATCGCTACTACATCGATTGCCTGCGTCATCACATGGGCTCGGCCGGGATGTTGCGCATTGACCATGTCATGGGTCTGCATCGCGCCTTCTGGGTGCCGGACGGGTTTAGCGCCACCGACGGCGTCTACGTGCACCATCGCGCGCCGGAGTTCTACGCGATTTTGAATTTAGAATCACACCGCCATCAAGTGCAGATCGTCGGTGAAAACCTCGGCACGGTTCCCGCGCAAGTTAACCAAACGATGGCGCAGCGGAGATTTCTCGGCATGCATGTCGGCCAGTTCGGCGTGAGCACCGACCCTGACAACGCCTTGAGCGCCGTGCCTACCGATGTGGTCGCCAGTCTAAACACTCATGATACGGCAACCTTCATGGGCTTTTGGCAGGGCGATGATATCGACGACCATGTCGCCCTGGGTCTCGCCAGTGCCGATCAAGCCGACCAAGAACGGCGCTATCGCAGGGCGCAGAAAGACGCCCTGATCGCCTATTTGCGCGCCCACGGCCATATGGGCGATGACTATTTCGCCCACCGCGGTTCTCGCTGGCTGGCTCGGTTTTCTCGCCGGACAAAGCGCCGAGTTTCTATTGATCAATTTGGAAGATCTCTGGCTCGAAGCTGCGCCGCAAAATGTTCCCGGCACCTGGATGGAGCGGCCCAACTGGCAGCGCAAGGCCCGTTATTCTTTGGCAGAAATCCGTGACCGAGCGACGTTTAACGAGCTGCTAAAGACAGTTAGCGACATCCGCGCTGGGATGGTTTAGAGTACCAGGATGTCCGAATCGGCCCCGTTTAGCCTGCTCAGCGCTCACGACAGCTACCTTTTCAATGAAGGCAGCCACTTTCGCCTCTACGACAAATTGGGCGCCAGAGTGGTCAGCGTAAACGGCACGAACGGCTGCTATTTCGCGGTCTGGGCGCCCAACGCCGAACGGGTTTCGCTCGTCGGCGACTTCAATGGCTGGAACCCATCGACCCATCCGCTCAAAGCCAAGGGTTCAACCGGCATCTGGGAAACATTTGTCCCCGGCATCGGCAAGGGCACCTTGTATAAATTTCATATCGAGTCGCGCTTCAACGGCTACCGCGCCGACAAAGCCGACCCCTTCGCCTTGTTCAATGAGATACCGCCGAAGAGCGCGTCTATCGTCTGGGATCTCGAATACGATTGGCAGGACCGTGACTGGGTCGCCGGGCGCCAGCAAAAGAACCGGCTCGACCGGCCGATGGCAATTTATGAAATCCACCTGGGTTCATGGCGGCGCGTGGCCGGCGAGGGCAACCGCTCGCTGTCCTACCGCGAGTTGGCGCCGCTTTTGGCCGACTATATCGAGCAACTCGGCTACACCCACGTCGAATTGCTGCCGGTGATGGACCATCCGTTCTTTGGCTCGTGGGGTTATCAAATCACCGGCTACTTCGCCCCCTCGGGGAATTTCGGCACGCCCCAAGACTTGATGTTTTTGATCGATACCCTGCACCAGCGTGGCATCGGCGTCATCCTCGACTGGGTGCCGTCCCATTTCCCCAGCGACGAGCATGGGCTCGCCTACTTCGACGGCACGCACCTGTTCGAGCATGCCGATCCGCGCCAGGGCTATCATCCCGATTGGCACAGTTACATCTTCAACTACGGCCGCCACGAGGTACAAAGCTTCCTGATTAGCAACGCGCTTTTTTGGCTCGACAAATATCATATTGACGGCTTGCGCGTCGATGCGGTGGCCTCCATGCTCTATCTCGACTACGGCCGGAAAAATGGCGAGTGGATTGCCAATCGATACGGCGGCCGGGAAAATCTCGACGCCATCGAACTGCTGCGCCGGCTCAATCATGTGGTCTACGAAAATTATCCGGACGTCCAAACCATCGCTGAAGAATCCACCGACTGGCCGATGGTGTCGCGCCCGGTTCATTTGGGCGGCCTCGGCTTCGGCCTCAAATGGGACATGGGCTGGATGCACGACACGTTAGAATACTTTCACAGAGACCCGGTGCACCGTCGCTACCATCAAAGCAATCTCACCTTTCGCATGATCTACGCCTTTCACGAGAACTTTGTCATGCCGCTGTCGCACGACGAATCGGTCCACGGGAAAGGCTCGCTGCTCGAGAAAATGGCTGGGGACGATTGGCAGAGGTTCGCCAATCTGCGCGCGCTCTACGGCTACATGTATGCCCAGCCGGGCAAGAAGCTGCTTTTCATGGGCGGCGAATTCGCTCAGCGGCGCGAGTGGGACCATGACGCCGGTCTCGATTGGAGTCTGCTCAATGCCCCGGCCCATGCCGGTGTGCAGCGCTGGGTGCGCGATTTGAACCAACTCTACCGCAACGAGCCGGCGCTCCATGAGCTCGACTGCGAGCCCGCCGGCTTTGAGTGGATCGATTGCGACGACGCTGAGGGCAGTGTCGTCAGCCTGCTGCGCAAGGGCAAATCGACTTCCGGCCTGGTGCTCGCGTTGTGTAACTTCACTCCCGTGCCCCGCGATGGTTATCGCCTCGGCGTGCCGCGGCGCGGTTATTGGCGCGAAGCGTTAAACAGCGACGCCCTGGAATATGGCGGCAGCGGGATCGGCAATCGCGGCGGTCTCGACGCCGAACCGGTGGCGCACCATGGCCGGCCGTTTTCCCTGGTACTGACCTTGCCGCCGTTGTCGGTATCGTTTTTTGTCAACCAGCCATAGTTACGTTTTCGCTGCCATGAAGATCGCCATGATCGTTTCCGAGGCCAACCCGTTCGCCAAGACCGGCGGCCTGGCCGATGTCTCGGCCGCACTGTCCTTGGCGCTGGAGCGGCTCGGCCACCAAGTCACGCTGATTATCCCGGCTTACCGGAGCGCGTTGCAGGGCGGCTTCGCGCTGCAGGACATCGGCACGAAACTTTTCCGTACCGCTATCCGACCGTCTTGAACCGGCAGCGGTGCTGCAGAGCAAAATCGGCGATTCAGTCACCGTTTATCTTATCCGTGCCGATAAATATTTCGACCGCGAGTTTCTCTACGGCGCAGCGACTGAAGATTATCCTGACAATGCCGAGCGCTTTGTCTTTTTTTGCCGAGCGGCGGCGGAGATTCTCCGCGCCCAGCCGGCCGATATCGTTCACGCGCACGACTGGCAAGCCGCCTTAGCCATCGTATTTTTGAAGACCCAATCCGCTCGCTATGATGCCGCCGGCGCTGCGAAAACCGTTTTAACCATCCATAACATGGCCTTCCAAGGAAATTTTTCGCCGACCGCGTGGCATTTTTTGAATCTCGATAACGCTTTGTTCACGCCGCAGTTTTTAGAATTCTACGGCAACGTTAATTTCCTCAAAGGCGCTATCGTATTAGCCGACAAAATAACCACCGTGAGTCCAACCTACGCCCAGGAGATCATGACCCTCGAGCAAGGATTTGGCCTCGACGGAGCGCTGCGGCAGCGTGCCGGCGATCTCGTCGGCATCTTGAACGGCGTCGACTATGGCCAATGGAATCCCGCGACCGATCCACTGATTTCGCATCACTACGACGAGCACAGTTTGACCAACAAACGCCACTGCAAAGAATCATTGCGCCAACAGGTCAGCCTACCGGATAAAGCCAATACGCCGATCGTTGCGATGATCTCGCGGCTGACCGCGCAAAAGGGCTTCGATCTGGTGCAGATGAAATTTCCCGAGCTGATCCAGCGCGACCTGCAATTCGTCCTGCTCGGCAGCGGCGAGCCGCGCTATGAAGATTTTTTTCGCGGCGCGGCGGCGAGCTATCCGGATCGCGTCGCCGTGCGCATCGGCTTTGACGAGCAGCTGGCGCATCGGATTGAAGCCGGCGCCGATCTATTCTTGATGCCGTCGCTTTACGAGCCCTGCGGCTTGAATCAAATGTACAGTTTGAAATACGCCACCTTGCCGATCGTCCGGGCCGTCGGCGGGCTGAAAGATTCCGTGCAGGACTACGATCCTCACAACCAGAGCGGCAACGGTTTCGTTTTTTCCGATTACGATGGCGACGCCATGCTCGCCGCCATCGACCGCGGTTTGTCCGCCTATGGCGATAAAATGGCTTGGACTGCGCTGCAGCAACGGGCCATGGCAATGGATTTGTCCTGGCAACGCTCGGCGCAACTTTATAACGAGTTATATGAATCGCTGCTGCCGTGACGGCGGGATGGAGTAAGAGAAATGTTGTACGTACTAGGTGTGGTCATGGCGGGCGGGCGCGGCGAGCGGCTCTACCCCCTGACCCAGCATCGGGCCAAGCCGGCGGTGCCCTTCGGCGGCCGTTATCGAATTATCGATTTCGTACTGTCGAACTTCATCAATTCGGGAATTCTCTCGGTCTACGTCGTCACCCAATTCAAAGCCCAGTCGCTCTTGGAACATCTCGACCGTGGCTGGCGGGCGACAGATTTTTTAGGCGAACATTTTATCACGCCGGTGCCGGCGCAGATGCGCTCGGGCGACGACTGGTATCAGGGCACCGCCGATTCGGTATATCAGAATCTCTACTTGCTTGAACGGCACAAGCCGACGCTGGTGGCGGTGTTCGGCGCCGACCACATTTATCGGATGAATGTCCGGCAAATGATCGACGCGCATAAAAATCAGTCGGCCGAAGTCACAGTGGCGACCGTTCCGGTGAACATCGCAGAAGCCTCGCAGTTCGGCGTCGTCGAGATCGATGCCAATTGGCGGATAATCGGTTTCGAAGAAAAACCCAAAGAACCCAAGTCGATTCCCGGTGAGCCCGATTTCGCCCTGGTGTCCATGGGGAATTATCTATTCAACAATGACGTGTTGATCGACGCCTTGAAAGCCGACGACGCCAATCCGGCGAGCAATCATGATTTCGGCCGCGATCTGCTTCCCGGTTTCGTCGCAGGCGGCCGCATGTTCGCCTATGACTTTCGCCAGAACCACGTGCCCAGCCCTTCCAAGGGCGAAGAGCCGAGCTACTGGCGCGACCTCGGCACCATCGAAGCCTACTACGACGCCAGCATGGATCTGTGCTCCATCGATCCGTCGTTCAATTTATATAACCGCAGTTGGCCGCTGCGCACCGTGGGTTACGCCGATCCGCCGGCAAAATTCGTCTTCGACGGCGCCGACCGCCAAGGCATGGCGGTCAATTCGGTGGTTGCCGAAGGCACAATTATCAGCGGCAGTGACGTCCGCAACTGCATTGTCGGACGTAATGTGCGCGTCCATAGCTACAGCCATATCGAAAACTCGGTCATCATGGATTGGGTGGAAATCGGCAGGAACTGTCGAATCCGCAATGCCATCATCGACAAGGCCAACGTGATCCCGTCCGGCACGGAGATCGGCTACGACCTGGAAAAAGATCGCCAGCGCTACTTCGTGTCGCCGAGCGGCATCGTTGTCCTCGGCCGTGGACCGCGCAAAACCACCTGGGTCATGACCAATTCCTGACCGAAGTCTTCGTCAAGCCGCAGCAGGATCCGCCGAAAGATCGATCGCACCATGGAACGCTACATCTGCATACACGGCCACTTCTATCAACCGCCGCGGGAAAACCCCTGGCTTGAAGCTATTGAGCTGCAAGACTCGGCGTATCCGTACCACGATTGGAACGAACGCATAACGGCGGAATGTTACGCGCCCAACTCCGTGGCGCGAATCGTCGATAGCGACAATCGCATCATTAAACTAATCAACAATTACGCTCGGATCAGTTTCAATTTCGGCCCGACCTTACTGTCCTGGCTCGAGGCCAAAGCGCCGGAGGTGTATGGCACGATCCTCGACGCCGACCGTGAAAGTCAGCAGCGCTTCTCCGGCCACGGCTCAGCACTGGCGCAGGTTTACAATCATGCGATCATGCCGCTCGCTAATAGCCGGGACCGCAAGACCCAGATACTCTGGGGCATCGGCGATTTCACCAACCGTTTTCGGCGCGCCCCGGAAGGCATGTGGCTGGCAGAAACCGCCGTCGACGTGGAGACCCTGGAATTGCTGGCCGCACAGGATATCCAGTTCGTCATCTTGGCGCCGCACCAGGCCGCCAAAGTGCGCGCCATCGGTGAACGCCAATGGAAAGCGGTCCATGGCGACGCCATCGATCCCAGCCGAGCTTACCGCCAAGTGCTGCCATCCGGACGCGTCATCGCGCTATTTTTTTACGACGGACCGATCGCCCGCGCGGTCGCCTTCGAAGGGGTGCTATCCCACGGCGACCGCTTTGTCGACAAACTCATGGGCGGCTTTGACGATAAGCGCGATTGGCCCCAGCTGGTCCATATCGCCACCGATGGCGAAAGTTATGGCCATCATCATCGGTTTGGCGATATGGCGCTGGCCTACGCACTGGATCGAATCGAAACCAAACAGCCGGCGCTCTTGACCAACTATGGTGAGTTTCTCGAAAGACATCCGCCCGCCCACGAAGTCGAAATCGCCGAAAAAACTTCCTGGAGTTGCGCCCATGGCATCGACCGTTGGTGGAGCGATTGTGGTTGCAACTCCGGCGCCCATGGCGGCTGGAACCAACAGTGGCGCACACCGCTGCGCAACGCCCTCGACGGCCTGCGCGATGCGGTCACACCACTTTGGCAGCAGCAAGCCACGGATTATTTCAAAAATATCTGGTTTGCCCGGGATACTTACATCGAAGTGATCCTCGACCGCTCGGCGGCATCTAGAGAACAATTTCTCGCCCGTCACGCAGCTCGGCCGTTGACCGGCGATGAAAAAATCCGCGCGCTCAAATTGCTCGAACTGCAGCGGCAACTGTTGCTCATGTACACCAGCTGTGGCTGGTTTTTCGACGACATCTCGGGCATTGAGACCGTCCAAGTCCTCCAGTTCGCCGGCCGCGCCGTCCAGTTAGCTCAAGAGCTTTTTGGCGACTCAATGGAAGAACGCTTTATCGAGCGACTCGGCGCGGCGCATAGCAACCTGCAAGACCAGGGTGACGGTAAACAGATTTACGAGCAACGGGTCCGGCCCGCGCGTGTCGACTGGGAGCGGGTCGGCGCTCATTATGCCGTCAGTTCGCTGTTCGAAACCATACCAGAACAGACTAAGATTTATTGCTACCACGCCGAACGAAAAAACCTGCAGACTTACGCTGCCGGCAACGCCAAGCTGGCCGTAGGTGAAGTCGAGCTCACCTCGGAAATCACCGGCGAGACTACTTGCCTCAGCTTCGGCGCGCTGCACCTGGGCGATCATAATGTCAACGCCGGCGTGCGCCCATCCCTTGGCGACAACGTCGATAGTTACCTCGCCCGCGAGCTCGCCGAGCCCTTCATGCAAGGTGATTTCCCGACAGTTCTGCGTCTGATGGATCGCCGCTTCGGCGAATCCAACTACTCGCTGCGTTCGCTGTTCCACGATGAGCAGCGCAAACTGATCGGCCAGATCTTGCAGTCCGCCTTAAGCGAAACCGAGTCGCTCTACCGGCAAGTCTACGACCACCGCGCCCCGCTCATGCGTTTTTTACATAGCTTGGACTTGCCGCAACCTAGCGCGCTCCGCGGGCCGGCGGAGGCGGTCATCAACAGCGACCTGCGCCGCCAGCTGGAAAAAGACGACATCGACAGCGAGCGATTGCAGCAATTACTTGCCGCGGCCATCGCCGAGGGCATCGCGCTCGACAGTGCGACGTTGGAATTTACCTACCGGAAAACCCTCGAACGAAGCGCGCAAGCCTTCGTCAACCAACCAACCCTCACCGCGCTGCAGAGTTTGAACCAAGCCGCCACGGCGATCGCCATGCTGCCATTCACGGTCAATTTGTGGAAAGTGCAAAATCTGCTCTATCGCTTCATCGAGCGCTTCCACGCCGAAACTTCACAAGCCACCCAGTGGCGCGCCGATGATCGCGACCAGTGGTATACCTGCCTGACAGAGCTCGGCGAAAAACTCGCCGTTAAGGTCTCCTGACCGGATAGCCTAGCGAAGTTCCGCCGCGATAAAATTGCCGGTAGCGTTATCGTTTCGAACGGGGAGAATAATCCGTCTTAGATTTTCCCGCTGGACATCACGAGCCTCGGCGCGTCACTTTGCGAGCTTAGCGTGCCGATCGCAGAAAGTACTTCGCTACTCCGGAGACTGCGAAGAAAGTGGGGCGCTCCACTTACTAGGCATTGATGTTGAGTTTGCCGATGCCGTCCTGCGGTTCGCCGAAATCATCGCCGAGACGATAAGGCAAATGATGGAATGGGCGCGGCCAGAACTCCGGCAGCACCGTCGGGGGGATGGCGGTGGTGGTCGTTGCTGGTGTCTGATAAGCCTCGCTTAAACCGCGCGCTGGCTCGTCCGGCGGCGCCACCGGCTCAGGCACTGTCGCGGTGATTAATTCTGGGGCAGCAGCTGCCGCCATCGGGCTCTTTTCGCTCACTGACTGGGCCGCCCGCGCCACAACGTTTGGATTGGCTGGCTCACCCCAAATCTTGGCGTAGATATGATCGCCGATATCCTTACCGGTGAACCATTCGACAAGTGAATTAATCACTCCGGTCACCAAGCCGGTCACTCGGCCCCAAAGCGCGCCGCCGATCACCCTCGGCGCCATGCCGATGCGATCGTCCGTCAGATTACGATAAATTGTCGCGACAATCGGGATATGCTGGAGTGGATTGACGATGTCAAGGAAGTCGCCAAATTCAAAACTTGCACTTTGCCACAGCGAAAAAACTTTCGCGGGTGCGGCGCTCGGAGTTGGCGCGCTGGGGTCCTTTGAGAGGTTACCGGCGACGTTCGCGTAAGATCGTTTCGTGGTCGCCGCTTCGACTCCGTTGTGAGTGCCCGCGCTTGGCGCCGCTGATTTCGCGTCACTGCGGCGCGGTTCAACACTGGCGAGGGCGGTCGATTCGAGAATCATGGTAGTTTTTCTGAGTTCGCGGCGCCGCCCATGGAACTTTCTTGCAACAGCCTGATTTCGACCCGGCGATTGGCGCGCCGATCGGTCGGCGTGGAGTTAGGATTTTTCGGCCGTTGATCGGCGTATCCCTGGACCGCGATACGCGAGGGACGTAGGCCGCGCTGAACCAAGTAGCGCGCTACCCGGCTCGCCCGCGCCGTCGACAGTTCCCAGTTGGACGGAAAAGCTGAATTGGCAATGCGCACGCTGTCGGTGTGGCCGCTTACGGCGACAGACATATTCGGATTGGCGAGTACGACGACGGCAATTTTTTCCAGCACCGGTAGCGCCCGCCGGCGCAGTTCCGCCTTGCCGGAATCGAACGGCACATTGTCGCGCATCGACAATAGGATCTCGCCGGGTGTCGATTCGATCGTGACATCCTGACCTAGTCCCGCGGCACCGACGAACTGGGATAAGTCGTTTTGCACACCTTGCCAAGTTTCTCGCTCCATTGTCTTCGCCGCCGGCAGGGACTGGGCGGGGGGCTCGGCCGGCCGCGCGATCTGTGCCGGCGCGGGTTCCCTTGGCGACCTCACCGTGGCATGCCACAACACCGCGAATCCCAATAGCAAGATTGTCAGATCGCTGAAGGTAATCATCCACCAGGTGGCGGCTGGATCGTTGACACTACGGTTCGCCGCGGTGGTTAAGCGCATTGCCGGGCTGCGCTCGGGCATGTGACCCACCGGCACTGACCGCGTTCTTCGCTCAAGGTTGGTCATCATTGCGCCGCCAGACGCATCGGCTGCCAATCATGAAATTTGGCCGCGCCGCCTTCAACCGTCGTCAAACGTCGTAAATTATTATTGTCCAGAGCGCTGGCATCGCCACGCGCTACCAGCAAGACCCAATCCTTGGTGAGCAGCAGGTTAACTTCCTTTTGCATGGCCGCCGATTGCAAGCGGCCAGCCACCGGCGCCACCACGACATTCGCGAAGAACGCGCCATAGAGCGTCGTCAGCACTGCCAAGCCCAAGGCTGCCGGCAGTTGCTTGGCATCGACGGCGTCGAGATTGCCGAGCAATAGGACCATTCCGATTAGGGTGCCAATCAGCCCCATGGACGGCAACAGTCTCCCCAACGTTGCCAGGATCTCGCGATTCGATTCATTCTCGGCGACGAATGCCGCCAATCTATGTTCTAAGCACAGACGGATTTTCTCTTCGTTGAGCAAGTCCACCAGCAATCCGACAGCGAATTTCAGATCGTTGTCTTTTACATGGTGCTCCTGATTCTCCAGGCCACGAATGCCCTGCAGGCGATATAAGTCGCTGAGGCGCTGCAGCTCGCGGTTGTGATCCGCAGTAAAACGAACGGGACCCCCGTAGAGCTCCCGGAGCGCGAACCAGAGGCCAATTAACTGCGCTTGAGAGTAGGACAGCCACGTCACTGCCAACGCACCGCCTAGAGTTAACACGAGAGAAACTAAATCGAAAAACTCGGGACGAAAAATCAACCCAAGAGCGATCGCCACTGTTGCCGATAGCATGAGAAAAATACTACGTCGCACCATAACCTCCCGCACGGCCCAAGCCCAACAAATGGCCGTATTCGTTGCGTTCCGCAGGAATTATGCCAGGGAGTTTTCTTAGGGAAAGCTAGCGCAGCGTCGAGGAACCCGGCAAATTTTGCCGAGGGGAAGGGAGTATTGACGGCTTAGTGCGGCACAATCGACTACATGATCAGAACAACAACCGTCGGTAGTGCCATCGCCAAGTCGTTATGCTGCGGCCGAGGCAGATGCCTACAGCGAGAAATTGACGAGTAGCGGCGAGATTATGACGATGCAAGATTAGGTCAAACCAGGCACGGCGACATGGCTAGAGGGCGCGCCGCAGCAAAGAGTGGGACGCCGGCTTGACGCCGCCAGCAACAAACTTCTTGAGTTTCTGTACAGAAGCGATCTCTGCGCCGACCTGGCGCATCGCCGCTTCGACCTGGGCAATAATCGTCGCGTCAAGTTCGAGGGTTTCGTCGATCAGAGCATCTAAAGCAGTGCGTTCCGTGCTGGTAAGCGCCGCGCTGGTCCGATCGATCTCGGCGAACAACCTACCCCGTTGGCCGAGCCAGGCCTGTAACTCGACAGTCGCTAGCGCGGGGCCAGCGGCGAACACGACACCCCGAACACGCAGGCCATCCAGCTCAGCCAATAATGAATTCATTTTGCGCCGCCATGAGCGACTCGATTGCGCTGTGTGCCAATCGCCTCTTCCCAGCCCGACTTCAGCGTCGCTAGCAGCGAGATCACGGTGGTCAACGGTGCGGCATCGTTTTGAATATTGGCCGCGAGAATCTGCTCCAGCATATAGAGATAAAGCGCTTCGAGGTTTGCCGCGATCTCGCCGCCGACATCATGATCGAGACTAGCGATGAACTGATTGATGATATCGTTGGCGCGCAGGATATACATACCCTTTTCGGCGAGTTCTCCGGCGTCCATGCTGGCGCGGGCGCGGTTAAGCGAGTCGATGGCGCCTTGATAAAGCATCAGCAAGACGGTGGCCGGATCAGTGGTGGTAATCTGGGTTTCTCGATAGGCCTGAAGTTGTCGTACCGCGGACATGGGACTCCTTGGGGTTCTAGCGACGTGAGAGTCCGCTCAATTGTTGTGCGAGAAAATCGCCCTGGGACTTGAGTGAACTGACGATTTGCTCGAGCGCCGAGAATTGCCGTGTCAAACGATCCTGCATCGCGGCGATGCGTTCTTCCTCGCGCACGACCTTTTCGTCGATGCGCTTGAGGCTCTGGGCGATACCTTTTTGGCGAAAGGTTAGCGCGCCATCGACCTGGCTGACGAAATCGTCAACCGCGTCGGGAATACGCTTGCCAATGCCGCCCTCGGTGGCGAGAAACAAGCGGCCGACCGCCGTAGGGTCGTCCGCCAATGCCTCGCTCAATTTGGCTTCATCGAGGGCCAGCGAGCCGTCTTTTTGAAAACTGATGCCAACATCGGAAAGATATTTATATCCCACCCCGAAGCCCCCTGGTCGGGATAGTTCAGCGCGGAGCCGGGCGATGACCCCGCGCAGAGAAGCATCGCCTGAGGTGCTGCCTTGGCGATTGGTATTGGGATCGAGGGTAAACTGATCGTTAACGATCTTGCTCACCGCGTTGAAACTCTCCACCACATTCTTGACTGACGAAATCACACTGCTGGAATCCGCCGAGACCGCGATCTGGGCGGCGCGGTCAGTGGCTTCGACAATCCCGTCACGGTCGCCTTCGCCAACCAATGAAATACTCAGACCGGCAACGACATCGGAGACCTTATTGCTGCTTCGCCGCACGGTTAATCCATTCACCGAAAATACCGCATCCGCCGCGGTCTGAACGATCTGACCTCCGCCGGCAAAGGGATCGGCTGCACCAGTCAAGGTACCGGCAACGGTAACGGCATTGGCGATGCCGGTATTCTTGCTCCGTAAAATCAGCCGGTAATCGGCCGTCGCGGCGCCGACATTGACGATCGTCGCCGTCACGTTGCCATCGGCGTCGTTGATCGTGTCGCGCAATCCGCTGAGAGTATTGTTGGTCCCGTCGACTACGATAGAAGTGGTCTTGCCACCGGCACTGATCGTCAAGGTACCTGTACCGATGGCGGCAGTGCTCGCGGTAAACGAAGTCGATTGCACCGTTTGCGCGCTGGCAAGCGAATCCACCACGATGTCGATATTGCCGGCCGATGCTGCTGAACTGGCGCTCACGCTAAGAACGCTGGCATCGCTGCTGCTTGCGGTTTTTTTCTGAAAATCAGTTGAAAGAGCCAAACTCTGGGCGGCGCTACGTACTTTGGCCAGACCCCCGACGACTGCCGTGATCACTGCGTCTTGAGCTTGGAAGCGAACCTTTTGAGCCGCCAGTACATCGATCGAGCGATGCTCGGCTTTGACTAGCCCTGCGATCAACGCGTTAGTGTCGAGCCCGGTAATCAGGCCGCCGAATTGTACGTTTGCCATTTTCGTCCTTGTAGATCACATCGGAAGGATCTGGCTAGTCTTTAGCCGAGAACAAAAGAATTGACAGACAACCGGAGGGATTACAGTTTGAGTGATATTACCGGTCCCTGGCGTTTCTCGAGCTCGCGGAGAAAATTCAACACTTCTTCGGACGGGATTTGCCGCACGACCTTACCGCTTTCGACGTCGAGAACGCGGATCACACTGCGGCCAGTCTCCTTGTCGAGGTAAAACTGCAGGCCCAGACCTAGACCATTGACGACCGGTGGCGCGACTTGGCTTGGCGTTGCTGGGGATTGAACGGGGGACGGATTTTTCGGCTTAGCGCTTTCCGCCTTGAAATGTTGTCTGAATTTAGAGATCGGGCCGCTGTCCCCTGTGGGACCCATCTCAACCGGGAGAGTGGTCACCTTCATGGGTTTTCCTCAAGAAATCGGGGGAGGGAGAATATCCCTCCCCCGACCTTCCGTTAGCGCGACTATCTGCCAAGGAGCGACAGCGCCACCGATGGCAGCTGGTTGGCCTGCGCCAAGACCGAGACACCGGCCTGGATCAGGATCTGGTTCCGCGTCAGTTCCGCGGTCTCCTGTGCGACGTCCGCATCTCGTACTCGGGACCGTGCCGCCGAGAGGTTCTCGGATGCTACCGAGAGACTGGATACGGCGGAAAGGAACCGGTTCTGTACCGCACCGATATCACCGCGCACCCGACTCAACTGACTCAGAGCATAATCGATGGTCTGAATCGCATCGTTAGCGCCAGAGACGTTGGCGATGCTTAGGCCGTTGAGACGCTTTTCTTCCGCGGCAGTTCCCGTAACAGCGGTCGAAAAGCCCAGAGTGCCACCGACCGTTGACGAAGCTACGGTCAGCGTTTTATCGAGATCGGCACTCAAGGAGAACCCAGCATTGAATGTACGGCTGGCCGAGTCAGCCACGGTATCACTAATAAAGTTACCGGCCGTTCCCTCAACAAAGGCAATCGTACCGCCGCTGGAGCGGGTAAAGGTCACCGTCGTGCTGCCGGTGCCGGCCGCCGCTGTGACGCCGGTCTGGTTAGTGAAACCGTTGACGGTCGCGACAAAGTCGGAAACCGTCGAGGCATTGCCTGAGCTAAGGCTAATCGCCACGCCGTTTACAGACAGCGTGCCGGAATCGCCCGTGCCCAAAGCGGTAAACCCAGTATCGGTCACTATTGTTTGAGCATTTTTCAATGCCGTGACTTTGGTATCGCCAGCCTTGTTGTTGATCGCGGCGATGACACCTTCGATGGTGCTCTGCTGGCCGATGGTGATTGCGACACCGTTCACGGTAACTGCCGAACTCGCAGTCAAGTCCGTCAACGCCGTGCCGCTAACAGAATTGCCCTGGAGTACTTTGGCACCCAGGTCCGACGTGTTAACGCTGGTGATCGAGAACGAGACTGTCTCGTAGGCATTGGCACCTACTTGAAACTGCGCGTTCTTGAACGTGCCGTCCAGTAATTTTCGGCTGTTGAACTGAACCGTGCTCGCCAAACGGTCCAACTCGGACAAAATGCTGCTAACTTCCGCGCCCAATGACGAGCGGTCACTGGCGCTATTTGAATCGTTGGCCGATTGAACCGCCAATTCACGAGCCCGCTGCAACAGGTTCGAAACTTCGTTCAATGACCCGTCTGCGGTCTGCAACGCCGACACGCCGTCGTTGGCGTTACGCGCCGCCTGATTGAGACCGCGAATCTGTGCCGTCAAGCGGTCTGAAATAGCCAAACCTGCCGCATCGTCCGCCGCATTGTTGATGCGCAGACCAGTCGACAATCGCTGAATCGCCTTCTCCAACCCGCTCTGCGCACGCGTTAAGTTACGCTGCGCCGTGAGGGCCGAGATGTTAGTGTTGATAATAAGAGCCATAGTCTTCCTCCTTGAAATTTTTGCCGGGGGTTCCTTCCCCCGTACAAGTCAAGGAATCGGCGCCAACAAACAAACCTTTAGCCAGAAGATTGACGGTTGTAAGAATGTCGAAGGTCAAGAGTAAATCAAAAACGAATGCAGAAATGACCGCGTTTAGCGCCAGTCGAGGTTATCGGCAGCGATCGTAAAAGCTTTAACTCGCAATCCGCACACGTCAGCCATGCGGCCACCGGATTGTGCGGGCGCTAGGCTTATTCGTTCGTAGCTCCAGCCCCTGTATCTCTCTTGAGATATCTGGACTCATCCCAACTTTTATCGGGCTCACGGGTTAAAGGCCGATTTGGCTCCGCATCGATTGCTTCCCGTTGCGGCGCGGGCTAACTGCCTTCTGCAACATCGCGGATTAATACCGAAAAACAGAGAGCGCTGGTCTGTTATGGCTCCATGTCCGCTGCCGCGATGGTAACGCCGGAAGCGATCTGGCGACCTATTTCGTGGTAAAGAGTGCTCAAGCCGTCGTGGCTCAAGTCGTCATGCTGAAGCACTTCCTCGTCGTTTTGCCAGAGATGGCCGGTCCAACGGGAATAGAAGCGAATCCGATTATCGATGTCGCACTCGGCGCTCGGCTGCCAACTTAGTCCATGGAAAATGATTCGGCTCTCCGGCGCATAGACTACGTCGTTCCCCGCCTGTTTGGCGGTCAAACAAAAATCGACGTCCTCAAAACGATTGTGCAACTTTTCATTGAAGCCGCCCAAGGCGCGGAACAGCTCCCGGCGTACCAAGAACGGCGTCGCCACCGCGCGAAAGTGCCGGGGCTTCTTGGCGCCGGCGAAATCCGGCGCCAACATACGATACATCGCGAATGGGCTTTGGTTCACGTCGAAGGCGTACCCTATGTGCCATAGCATGCCATTGGAGTCGAGACTTTGGGCACCAACCACACCAATCTTTGGGTCGGTCTCAGCAACCTCCAAGAGCGCCTCCAGCCAACCGGTAGAGAACAGTAACCCTGGCTTGAGAAACGCCAGATGTTTGCCAGCGGCGATTTCCGCAGCACGATTGCAGGCCATCGCATAGCTCCATTCCGGGCTGCCCTCAAGCACAGCCACGTCGCCTCCTAAGGACGCAAGCACCTCGCGCGTAGCCGTATTAGCAGTGCAATCGACGATGATGATCTCGAACAGATCGGCCGCGGTATTCGCCGCCAGCGATTCAAGCGTGGCAAGCAAAGATTGCGGCATGACGTCGTCCACCGGCAAGACGATGGTACAGGGAAATTGCACACCGTCAGTCCCAGTTAACTTCGGCCTTTGCCCTTGCTCACGCGCGCCAAGGCTCTCCTCGACCAGCCGAACCATGCGCGCCAATGTGCGCCCATCGCGGTAAGCAAAATTGTCGTCAAGATACTTTTCTACCTTCGCTGCGCGATCGGCCGTTCGGCCGCGGATCAATAGAGCTTCAGCCGCCGCGACGACTCCCTCGAATCCGGCCGCAGCTTCGGCAACACCTCGGGCGGCGTAAGAATACTCTTGGTCAGGCAGCCGTACCTCGACCAGTGGCTTGCCATAGACCAGCGCTTCGAGCCCGGTGGTCGAGTTACCCACAGTGACGCACACATCGCTGACGCCCAGTAACGCGTAGGTATCGCCATCCTGGGCATTGATCAGCAACGGTTCGTGAAGATGTTTCGAGAGCGCCCGTTCGATCACGTCTTTGCCCGTGATTGGATGCCACTTGACCACCGTGACAACGTCACGGCGCACGCGCATCCAGTCCACCAAGGGCCGGGCATCGAAAGGCTGATAGCTGCTGTGGGACATCAGCAGCAGAACTATTTTCTTATCGGCAGATATACCCAGAGCGGCGCGGGTGCGCTGCACCATGGCGTCACTGGTGTAGAGGTCTTTCGCCGCCCAAATCTGGGTGTTGCCGAGGGGATAAATTTTGTCCGCGCCGCAGCCGGCTTGGACGAGCGTCTGTTTGCACGCTTCGCCCCACACCATGCACGCGGTCGAATAGTCGGTATGAAACCGATGATAGAAAACATGAGAGTAGTACAACCCTTCTTGCAGGGTGAAATAGGGTATGCGGTGGACATGGGAAAGATACCCCAACATCTTGCCCCAGGGATTGAGCTCATGCAGGGCAAACAGGACATCGGGCTTCTCTTGGCGCAACATCTGGTCCAAACAATAAAAATTGTCCACCGCGGCGCGCATAGTCTTGTCCTGGATCACCACCGGCACCACTTGTAAGGCAGGGCTCTCCAGCATCGTCTGTTGAAATTGTCCGCGCAGTGTGCGGAATGCAGCGTTCGCTCGCGCGCTGGTATCCTCGTTGGCATAATCGTAAATGTGGCGGTACGGCAACTTGGCTTGGTTCAGTGTAATCTCGAAAGCCCCCTCCGCAGCAGCGGTAAAGTAATGGGTTGCCATCCCTTGGGCAGTGAGCGCTTCCATCATCGGCACGAGGAAGCGGTTATGATGCGGCAAGGCGATGAAACAGAGGGCCTTTTTGCCAGACAAGATGCCCATGATTTTCTCCTTAAGCTTGAGACCGCAAACCAGTGCGAGGAAACGTTAGAGCGCCTCTTGAAAGCCATAATCTACTACCGGCAATGCCGACAGCGACGATGGTATTGCCGCACTTGGTTGATGGCGCAGCATGGATTGAACCAGACGCGCCAGAGAGGTTTTAGCGAGCCAACCCTGCTCCCGCCACCGTTGGATCAGGGATACGATTCGATCGGGCTGGGGCTGCCAGTAGGTAAACTCGCCGCACCAGCCCTCTTGGGCCATCGATTGGCAAATGATCGTCGGCTTGCGGCACAGGGCCGCGCGCTCGGTGGCGGTGCCGGCGAATGGCGCAATGACGAGATCGGCCATTTGCACCAGTAGCCCGATACCGACTCGCTCATCGATGATCACCCCCGGCAGATTGGCCAACTCGTGAATATAGGATTGCTGGACGATTTCGCGCTCGTGGTAATGGCGGCGCACTGTGCGTCCATCGACGCGGATCACCACCTTAAAGGGGAATTCCAACCGGCTGAGGGCATCGAGAATTTTGCGCACTTCCCAGAGGAACGCCACATGATGTGGTATTAGAATCATGAACCGGTCGGGCGCCAGACCGAGCATCTCGCGGGCCTTGGGTTCGAGCGCGAGATAGGCGTCGGTGAATTCATCTTTACCGGGCCACAGGAGATAACTCTCTTCCCACCGTAATAATGAAACCTGGTCGCTGCGAGCGATTCCTTGTTGGATTAAGAAGTCGCGGGACCAGCGGCTCTTAACCGCGAAATGATCCGCCGGCAGGTGACTCAAGGTATTTTTATTGCCCAACGGGCTCACTTCCAGTCCGATCACAGGGATCCCCTGGCGGCGCGCTTCGGACACTGCCCAGGTATAGAGCCCACAGGTGCCTTTAGTATTATTGTCGACCGCCATCAGCGGCACGATCAGCGCATCGGCATCCAAAGTTGCCGTCGGCCGCGCACCGAACAGTTGCAACGAACTCAAGAAATCGTCCATTGCCAACACTTTCCAGAGCGGCAACTGGCTGCCGGGAATATTCATGTTGGCGGTCTCGCGGATCATCTCGTCAGTGGCCTGTAAGCGATCCGTCACGGTGACGCCGGTGGGACGAATCGGCACTAGTTGATGGTCTATATGATGCTTTTTAGCCGCATCGGCCAATTCCGCTTCATGGGTGAGAGCGACAACTTCGCAGCCGGACTGTTTGTGCAAGCGCTCGACCAATTGCCAAATCCGTCCTTCGCTATAGCCGGCATCGGCGTCGCCGACGGCAAAGAGCACCCGTGGTTTTCGTGCCCCTTGCGCTTGGCGCAGCGCCGTGCGCTCCGAGCTCGCGTTTTTGCGGTTCTGTTTTCTCGCTGCTTTCGACATGGAAAGTCTCCTTGAAAATGCTCGTGAACGTCGTCACCGTTGACTAGGTGGATAAATTGCTATTTCCGTTTTGCCGGCCCGATGGGATCCGCGGCCCGCGCCCTGACTCACCGATATATCCTGCGTCGTTAACGATCATGGCATTGAGTCCCGTCAATTCCGGATGGGCATCGAGCAATTCAACCACCGTGCGCCAGTCGAAGAACTGCGTAGTGCCGAGACAGCGGTACACGGCGCGGACAAAATCCAGGTCGCAGGCTTCGTCCACCGTCCAGCGATAATAGCCCGGCGCCAGCGCGACATCGGCGACAACGTTGTGCCATGAGAACCGCCCGCTGTCGCGCAGATAGGGAGTCACATGCTCGCGCTCGGTCGGCGCCGTAGCCTCGCGCGCAGCCTTGACCAGCGCGGCATACTTGAACACTTCGGTATCGAGACCATGGGGAAAGGTGCGCTCGATGACATTAGCGGCGTAGTCACAATCCTCGGCGAGGAACTCGGCGACGACTCGGTCGATGATTTGCGGATCGATCAGCGGACAGTCCGCCGTGATGCGCACGACATTGTCAGCGAGATAGTGGGTAGCCGCGCGTAAGTAGCGATCGAGCACATCGCTCTCACTGCCCCGAAACAGCTCGATATCGTGGCTTTGACAAAACTTATCGATGGCGTCGTCCAGCGGTGCCGTCGAGGTCGCGACCACGATCGCATCCACGCCGCGAGCGCGTCGCGCCCGTTCGATCACATGCCAGAGCATCGGCTCGCCTTCGATGTTGGCCAGCACTTTGCCCGGTAATCGGGTCGATCCCATGCGCGCTTGAACGATGGCCACTACACGCTCGCGATTGGACAAGACGTACTCCTAGCTTTCGCGTGCAGCGATCATCGCCCGTGCCGGATCTGACACATTGGTTTGAATTAAACAATCAGCCACCGGCGCGCCGATCATGTTCCAGGCCAATGGCGTGCCGCGGGCTAAATCGCGGCCTGCCGTTTGACCTATGACGTGGGGCAAATATCTCGTGTGCAGGCCATGACCGGGACGAATCGAGCGCAGGTTTTCATCGCTAAAGCGCTCCCCTGCCTTAATGTCTTTGACGATGAACAACGAACGGCGAAAGGAACGGCTTTTTGCTTCGGCGGCGCTCAAGCCGTAGTGAATCCGCCCAAGGGCTTTTTCAGTGATTCGGATGGCGTCGACCATGCCTTTGAATTCCCGGGGTTCGAGCGAAAACGCGCTGTCCGGTCCGGCATGTGCGCGTGAGAGCGTAAAATGTTTCTCGATGATGCAGGCGCCCAGGCTTACCGCCGCCACAGCCACCGTTGTACCGAGCGTATGGTCCGATAAACCCACCGGCACGCCGAAGGCATCGGCGAGATGGGCGATGGTTCTCAGATTCATATCTTCGGGCGGCGCCGGATAGGCGCTGGTGCATTTCAACAGCGCAAGCTGGCCCCCGCCGGCCGCGCGCAGGGTTTGTACCAGTTCGTCGATTTCCGCCAGACTCGCCATGCCGGTGGACGCGATTACCGGCTTGCCGGTCTTCGCAACCTGTTGGAGCAATGCGATATCGCCGTTTTCGAAGGACGCGATTTTATGCGCCGGCACCTCCATGGCCTCGAGAAACTCGACGGCGCTCAAGTCGAAGGGGCTGGAAAATAGCGCGATACCGATGTCGTCGGCGGCGCGCTTAAGCTTGGGCTGCCATTCCCATGGCGTGAACCCTTCTTGGTATAACTCGTAAAGCTTTCGGCCATGCCACAGAGTGCCGTGAATGCGGAACCACTCATTGTCACAATCGAGCGTCAGCGTATCCGCCGTATAGGTTTGCAGTTTCACCGCGTCGGCGCCGCAAGCTTTGGCGGCATAGACGAGTTCCAGTGCTTGAGCGTAATCTTGCCCGTGGTTCGCCGACAGTTCAGCGATCACATAGACAGGCGATCCCGGCCCAATGCGCCGGCCGGCGATTTCAATGTAGGCTGACATGACTCCGTGGTGCGGAATTGGCAGCGAAGTCATGGCGAAACACCATGCACCGCCGACCATCGGGGCGGCGCGCTTCCGCCACGGCAAAACCCGCCTTAAGAAATACCCGGCGCGACGCTTCATTGCCCTGGAGCGCCACAGCTTGAATGCTATCTGCCCCGAGTTCATCAACTGCGAGCGGCACCGTCGCTTCGAGCAGACGAGTGCCAAGTTGCCGGCCGCGAAAACCCGGCGCTACGCTGAAGCTGATTTCCGCGGCGACGCCAATATTTGAAACCACGCGGTCATAGCGGATCTGCGCCACCGGCAAGGCACCAATCTGCATGATCCACAACCGACAGTCGGGCGCGGCAAATTTCTTGGCGCACCAGTCTTGGTGGTCATCCCAACTAATTGCAGCATTAGACAGAGAGTTGCTTCGAGTAAGCGGATCATTGGCCCACTGCCACAGCAACAACGCGTCGTCAACACCGGCGCGCCGAATCGTGAACTCGCTCTGGCAGCTAAAGCTTTGCCGTTCGTGCATCGCCGCCAGCACCCTTGCCGGACCGCCGCCATCGACTAAATTTTTGCCGCGCTCGGCCATCAACCGGCGCCGCGCTGGGTCGTTGATCAACTCGCGCAGAGCGGCGGCTATTGCGTCAAGGCTTAGTGTTGCGGCGCGCCCAAGCGATCGACCGGCAGCGAACTCCGTGACACCGGCGGCGACGGCGGTTTGGTTTTCCGCCACCACCAACAGCATCGTCGGAGTTTGCATAAAAGCCAACTCCCAAGCCGTAGTGCCCGCCGCGGCGATGGCAATATCCGCCCAGGCCATTAGCGGCGACGGATCGGTAACATCGGTGTGTATCTGCATGTTCGGTGTCACGGCGGCGTGGCGGCGCAGTGCGTCGATATGGGGATTGAGCGGACCGGCGAGGATCTGCACGTCGAATGCGCAATTTTTTATCAACGCCAAGGCGTCCATCACTTTCGCCGTTATATTATCGCCATCCGCACCGCCTAAAGTCAGCAAAATATTTCGCGCGGTTTCCGGAATGGGGCGCTGGAAATCGCGCCAGCGCTCGAACTCCGGGCGTAATAGCGCGTAACGAGTCCCGAGGAGTAGCCAGGCGTCGGTGTTGACTTGATACTCCAGGCGCGGCGCGAGAGCGCCATGATTGAGCACAATATCGGCGTCGTAGCGCGCTAAATGGGCGGCGTCGTCAATTACTACGAGCCGGCAACCGCTGTGCCGGATGGCCTTCTGATAGGCCGACGTGAAATGGTAGCCATCCAAAATTACCCAAGGCAGCGCAGCGCTGTCGGTGCCAAGGCGAGCGATCGTTGCTAGGGTCGTCTCGAGGTCGGCGGCCTCGGGACAGGGTTCGGCGATTTCGCTCACGGTGGCGCCAGCGGATTCCATGCGCCGGCGTAGCGCCAGAGTCGGCTGGGTGGTGAGAAACTGCACCGTACCGCCTTGCTCATGCCAGGCGTGGGCTAAGACCAAACTGCGCAGCACATGGCCGATGCCGCGCGCGCCATCTGCGTCAGCGCGCACCAGCAGCGGCGGCAGCATGGGTTTCATGACCATAGTGGCTCACAACCTTCCAACAGGCAGCGATCGCGTCGTCGACATCGGCGTCGCTCATCGCGGGAAAAATCGGCAGCGAAAGAATCTTTTCATAGGCCGCTTCGGCATTGGGACATAGGCCGGCGCGGGTGGCGAAATGCTCGCGGTAGTAGGGATGAAGGTGAACTGGCAAATAATGCACGTTGACGCCAATGCCTTCGGCGCGCAGGGCGGCGAATATTTGCCGCCGGTCCGCGCTCAAGTAGTTGCCGTCCAGTTGCACGACATAGAGATGATACCCATGTTCCCGGTCGACGCTCACCGAGAGCGGCCGAAGCGCCGGGCAATCCTTGAACGCCGCGTCGTAACGCCGGGCGATTTCACGCCGGCGCCTCACCCACTGCGGCAGCTTAGTTAGCTGACTCAAGCCGAGGGCACACTGAATATCGCTCAATCGGTAGTTGTAGCCCAACTCGACCATGTCATAGAGCCAAGAGCCCAGTTGTTCGCGCTGAAAATGGTCCGAGGTGATGCCGTGATTGCGAAACCGGCGCATGGCGTGAGCAGTCTCGAAGCCGGCGCAGGTAATCATGCCGCCTTCGCCAGTGGTCATGGCTTTCACCGGATGCAGACTGAAAATATTAAAATCGGCCAGCGTGCCCACGGGCCGGCCCTTGAAACTGCCGCCGAGCGAATGGCAGGCATCGGCGACCAGCGCCAAGCGATGGCTTTGCGCCAGTGCGCGCAATGCATCGTAGTCGCAAGGCTGTCCGGCGTAATCGACGGCGACGATGGCCCGCGTGTTCGCAGTTATCTTCGCTTCGACAGCGCGGGGATCGATCAATAACGATTCGTCATTAACGTCGGCAAACACCGGTGTCGCGCCCTGATAGACGACGCAATTAGCGCTGGCAGCAAATGTCATCGCCGGCACGATCACTTCATCACCGGGGCCAATGCCGATCGCGGCCATAGCGCAATGGAGCGCCGCCGTGCCGCTGCTCACCGCCACAGCTTCGCCGGCCCGCACCGACGCGGCGAAGGCGCGTTCGAATTCGCGCACTCGCGGTCCGGTGGTCAACCAATCCGAGCGTAGGGCGTCGGCGACGGCAGTGACGTCGCTCTCATCGATGCTCTGGTGGCCGTAGGGCAACACTTTGCCACGCACTGGCGTACCGCCATTGATTGCCAAAGGAAAACGCCCCGTTCGATTAGCCATGGCAATTCACCAGACGTTGCAGTTCGTCGACACTGAGCCATCGAGGATTATTATCGCTGCTATAGTGAAACCCGGGAGGACAGGGCTTGCCGCCATTCGCGTTAATCTTGCCGTTGGCCGTGGGCGCGCGAATGACGAAACAGTCGTCGTATTCCACGGCGTTGCGGGCATCATCTTCCGGCACCATAGTTTCGTGCAGTTTTTCACCCGGCCGCACGCCGACGACATCGAGGCGGCACTCGGGAGCGATGGCGCGGGCCAGATCGCCGATATTCATGCTCGGAATTTTCGGCACGAAGATCTCGCCGCCCTGCATTCGTTCGAGGCAGGCCAATACGAATTGCACCGCCTGTTCCAAGGTAATCCAAAAACGCGTCATCTTCGGATCGGTCACCGGCAACACGCCGGTGGCGCGCCGCTGTTGAAAAAACGGGATCACGCTGCCGCGGCTACCCATGACATTGCCATAGCGCACCACGCTAAACCGTGTGCCATGGTGGCCGGAATAGCCGTTGGAGGCGATGAATAATTTGTCCGAGCACAGCTTAGTAGCTCCGTAGAGATTGATCGGGTTGGCCGCTTTGTCGGTGCTGAGCGCAATCACGCGCTGAACATTTCGGTCGATGGCCGCGTCGATGATATTGGCGCCGCCCAAGACATTGGTCTTGATCACTTCGATGGGATTGTATTCGGCGCTGGGGACTTGCTTGAGCGCCGCCGCATGAATCACGATATCGACGCCGTCCATGGCGCGGTACAAGCGCTCACGATCGCGCACGTCGCCGAGAAAATAACGCATGCAAGAAAATTGCTGCTCGCTGAAATGCTCGCGCATGTCGAATTGCTTCAATTCGTCGCGGCTGAAGATAATCAACTTTTTCGGCGCCTGGTCGCGTAAAACGGTCGCGACGAATTGCTTGCCGAAGGAGCCCGTGCCGCCGGTGACCATTACCACTTTATTTTCTAGACAGCCCGTCGCGGAATTCATAATTTTTTACCCTCGCTGGCATAGCATGTGGCTGCGCGGTGCGTCAGTTCTAGAGCAGTAAACCGTTGACCAATTGACTGTGTGACTGGAATTTGACGCCGGTATACCGCCATGCAAGCCTTTTTTTGCTTTGCTGGTTCTCACTGCAATCCCCAAGCCAGTTATGCGGTTGCCACGATGGCCAGTGGTATTGAGGGCGATCGAACAATGAGCGTGCGCTATTGCTTATGCCGCTATCGATCGTAACCTCGCTGTCTAACAGCGCCAGCAAGCGGCGTATTAAAATGACACCGCACTATCGACCGAGCCGACCTCCATCGCCGCACCGCGGCCGATTTGATAATGTTTACTCAGCAGGTCGGCTATATGCACCAGGTAGATAGTCTTGCGGTTCGACGGACATCGTCTTGAGGAATTCAGAGCCGACCAGCCGGCAAAGCGAAATGTTCTGATGCTGTTGCTACTGTCGGTTGTACCGCGACGATTCGATTTCACCGATCTTCGAAATATTTGCTTCCGGTGACGAATCAGAGAACGGCGGGCAATGGCGATTATTTGACGATCAAGGGATAGCGTAAAGGATACTCTTCGACGACCAATTGAACGCCAATGCCGCTGTCGATGCCGATCGCCAGGGGACCTTGCAAATTCACAGTGATGGCTTTGATGCGCTCGCGCGCAGTGACGATCAGCAGCGGCAACACCTGGCACTCGGAACCGATGCCGAGCCGGCCGAGCACCTCATTGGGCAGTGGCAAACAATAATTCTGCACGAGCAGATCAGGATGGATCACGAGGAAGGACACTTCGCGGTCCCGGCAACTCAAGACGAAAAACGGCGATGGCTGCTCCGTACCGACGTCTAAGCTGGCAAGTGCGAAGCGGCGACAATCGGGAAAGCCCAGTAACCCGGCCGGGAAATTCACTTCACGGCCCAATAACCGGCCCGCCAGCGCCGCGTTAGCGCTCGGTTTAACTACCGCTACGCTCACTGGCTTTGTCTCGCAACTGTTTGACAACATCCGCTAGCCTCCTGGGATCGTCCGCCGCATTGGCGGCGGCGTGGTTTTCGTCCTTGATCGCCTGAACAATTTCGTCACGCAGCACGCGTACTTCGCGCGGCGCGCTAATGCCAAGCCGAATATGATTGCCGCCCACCGAGACCACCGTGACGACGATGTCCTCACCGATGGTAATGCTTTCGCCGGCGCGCCGCGACAGAATTAACATAAAACTAGTTTAACGGAGAAAATCGAGTAGGCTGGGCTGCAACATCTGAGATGCTGATTGCAGCGCCGCTTGAAAGGCATTCTGAAATCGCGCGAAGTCTGAGTAGGCAACCAGCACGTCGGCATCCTCGATCATTGAACGTTGTCCCAAGGTACTGTCTTTCAGAACCTTGACGGCATCGCCGGCAGCCTTAGCGCTATTTAAGCGTGCGCCGACCTCGGCACGGAATGTTAGCATTTGATCAATGGCCGCATCGATGCGGCCCAGTTGGGTCTGAATACCACCGCGGGTATTAGTCTGAGTTTGAGCAATTACCGCCGACGGCACGGCAAGCTGGGTCGAGCCGGCGAAGTCAATATCTGCCGCCGTGAAAGCAATATCGCTGGCGCCATTGTTGAAACCGCTCAAGGTAATATCAGTTGTAACGCTCGATCCGGCATCGAGAGTCCCGTCGGCGTTAAATTCCAGGGTTCCTTCGGGTGCAACTTGATACAGGCTGCCCGGCGTGCCGCCGGTGATCTCATCGGAATCCGCCATGATGCGATACTTGAAGGTGGTGGCTCCGGTCTTGGCAAAGTGCCACGTCAAATTATGCGGCTGGCCATGATCGTCGAATACAGTGACAGTGGTGGAAAAGCTCGCTTCGCTCGCCAAGGTACTGGCCAGCGCTTCGCTGCCTAGCGCATCCACCGGCGAGAAACCGCTACCGGCTGTGAGGCTATCGTCAAAATTGATTTTTAAGGTTACGGCATCGGCAGCACTACCGCCTCTAAGCACCTGTTCCAAGTCCTGGAGAACATCGAATACGCCCTGACCGCCGACCACCCCGGCGCCTTGGTATACCGAGCTCCCGATCAGATTGATTGGCAGCGTGCTGGTGGGATTGGTTTGCACTTTAATTTCGCCGTTATCGCCGATGTAATTCGTCCGGCGCGTGCCTTCCACGAAAGGCGCGCTGCCGTTCAAATAGCCACCAAACAAAAAGCGATTTTCAATTTTAGTATTGGCTTGGGAAAACAGCTGGCCGCGGATCTGGTGAATCTCATTGGCCGCCGCCTGGCGCTCCACCGGACCATTGGTCTCATTGGCCATGGCCAAGGCGATCTCTTTGACCCGGGTCAGGGCGCTGCCAACATCTTCGAGCACCGTATCGGCGCCCTCGAGAAAAGGCCGCGTATTATCGAGATTGCGCTGATACTGGGTCAAGCTTTCTTCAAATCCGCGCAGGCGCAACGCCCGAGTCGCGCCGATCGGGTCGTCCGCCAAATGATTGATGCGCCGGCCCGACGTTACCTGTTCCTGGGCGCGGGCGACTCTTTGATAGGCGCGTTGCAGTCCTTCATTTACCTGAATAGCGATGGTTTGTTGGGTGACGCGCATCTTATCGCACCATGTCGATCAACGATTGATACATTTCATCGGCTGTGCGCACGAGCATGGACGACGCTTCAAAGGCCCGTTGAAATTGAATCAACTTTGTCGCCTCTTCATCGAGATTGACTCCGGAAACCGATTCCCGGCGTGACTGAGTTTGGCTCAGGAGAGCTTGCTGGAAATCCAATCGTGACTGCGCCGCTTGCGCTTGGGATCCAATGTCTCCCACCAGCGTAAGAAAGCGATCCTCAAAGGTCTGTCCACCCAAGGCGGCGATCGTCGTGTCGCGCAGTCCGATAAGGGCCAGAGCATTACGGTTGTCGCCGGGCAAGGCGGCCGGCGTATTCGCCGCCGCGAATAAGCGCGGGTCCGCTGCTAGTGCCGTAGCGACAGCGACATTGGTTGCCGCGCCGGCGCTGGCGGCGATGGGGGTGAATAGATTACCGCCGGCGGCACCGGTCAGATCGTAGCCCAGCGCGTGTTGACTGTTAAATTCATCGACCATGGTCTTAGCGAACAGGTCGAGCTCATCAACAATACGTTGAACCTGAGTGTCACGGGTATTGACCAATGAGCCGATTTTGCCGCCCTCCAACAACTCGGTGGCATCGAAAGCGGTGCCATCGGGGCCGTGATAGGTGACCGCGTGCAACCCATCGCTGCCGACGACGTCGCTGCTGAGCGTTGCGAAACGCTCGTTGCCGACCAGCAACAAGCCTCCGGCGGTAACCGTCACCTGGCCGGTTTCCGACTCCCGCACCGTCGCGCCCGTGAGCGCGACCAGCTCTTGCAATAGCGACTGGCGCTGATCACGGAAATCGTTGGCCGCTTCGCCGCGGACTTCATTAAAAGCGATTTGATTGTTCAATCCGGCAATCTGCTCGGTCAAAACATTGAGCCGTTGGGTGGCGCTACCTATATCCTGGTCGAGATCGCGCTGTAGCGAAGTCATGATCTGGCGCGTCTGCGCCAGCGTGGCTCCCAGGGCACGCGCTTTGCCGACTACGCTTACCCGTTCCGTCAAGCCCGCTGGATTGTTGGCTAGATCGGACAAGGCGCCAAAAAATTCGCTAAGCGCGCCGTTAACGCCACCGGTCAAGGGAAAAGCTTCTTGGATGCTGTTCAAGGCGCGGCTTTGGGTATCGCTATAGCCAACCTCGCCGTTCAGACTCAAGAGTTCGGCTTCGACAAAACGGTCGACCACCCGTGACACACCAGCGGCGTTGACCCCTTGGCCAATAAATACTCCACCATTGAACGCGGGATGGGCGGAAACCAGATCGACCCGTTGCCGCGAAAAACCTGGTGTCGCGACATTGGCCAAATTATGACCGGTGGTCTGAATCGCCAATTGCGCCACCTTCAGCGCTTGCGCGGCGAGCGATAAAGTCGCTGTGATACCCATGAAGTTTTACTCTTGGCCGCCTACACTCGGCTCTGCAGCAAAGCTGAAGCTACCGGCGCGTTGCCGGCAACCCCCGATTCGCCGTAAATCGAAAGTCCAGGCTGAGTTAAAGATCCCAACGCGTCTTGAACATGGGCCGAGATATGGCTCATGACACTGTGGAGATTTTGTTGATCGGCCTGTAACCGCGTGAACACTGTACGGGTACGATCCTGCAAAACGCTCATGCGTTTGAACTCCGGTGCGTTCGGCGGCAAGTCGGCAAGCAGTTGGCGGAGCGTCGTCAAGGCTCGCTGCATGCCGGACTGATTTAAGAACTCACTGCGTTTTTGTTCCAACTCGCCGAGCAGCCGCAGCCAGGATTCCCGCGCGGCGATTTGGCCAAGCAGGGCCTCCACGTTCCAGTCGACGATCGCCTGCTTCTGTGCCGCCAGGTTATTTTCCAGTTCCTCGGCAACCGTGAGTTCCTGCTCAAGGATAGCCGCCAGCCGATCTAGTGCGATGCTCATGGGATGGCCTTACTTCTTTTCCAGTAAGCGCGTGACTTCCGCGCGCGCGATGCTTTTGGCGACATCGTCCTCGCTGACCTGATACTGGCCGTTGGCGATTTGTTCTTTGAGCGCTTCTACCTTCGCGCTACGCAATTGATCACCTTTCCGCGCCAACTCCGCGATTCGATGCAATTCTCTGGCTTCCGGTGAGATTTTGACGCTGGCCGATTCGCCGCTGCGATGGGCTGCTGCCATATCCTTGTGCGTGCCCAACGCAGAGGTTTTTTTGTCGTTCTGAACGATCTTAGCGAGGTCGGTGCTCTCGGCGCCTTTGGGGGTGATCTTCATTTCTTACTCCTCTACAGGGAAACTATCGGCCATTCGCTGCAGGACTTTAAGCCCGCAGGGTTGCTTTAAACCGCTTGATTTTGCCACGCATCTTCACTGAGGTATTACACCTTTGAACTAAGCCGCGTCCCCTTTGCCGTAGCCGCGAGAAACGTTTTGGGATCGACAGCCCGGCCATCCTGGCGCGCTTCGAAGTGCAGGTGATCCCCGCTGGCCCGTCCGGTCCGGCCGACCAGCCCGATCTGCCGGCCGGCATCGACCTGATCGCCGACATTGACCAGATTTTTAGAGTTGTGACCGTAGCGGGTGACCCAACCCCCACCATGATCGACTTCGATCAGATTGCCATAGCCAAGCTTTACGCCACTAAAAATCACCCGGCCCGGCGCCACCGCGTGAATCGGCGTACCAGCCGCCGCCGCGATATCGACGCCCTGATGAAACTTGCGCTGGCCGTCGAACGGGTCGGCGCGGACGCCGAAATTGGACGAAACCACGCCTGACGTCGGCAATATGTGTGGCAGCTGTGTCACCGGCAACAGGGGAGCGCTCGCAGGTTGAGTCTTGTTAAGCTCAAGGGGGAGACGTTCGAAGGTTTTTTCCACAGCCTTCGCCACGCCAGTGGAGTCGCGTCGCGCCACCACACGGGCCACCTCGGCATCCATCATCGAGGTAAAAAAATCTCGCGACATCGATTCGCCCTCGACACCCTCTTGGGGCATCGCCGCTCGCATCGCTTTTAATACTTCTTGATAGAGAAAGGCAGTGAATTCCTGGGCCAGCTTACGCCGTTGCAGCCCATCGGCCGGCTGCGCCGCCGCTCCGGTTTGTGATTGTAAGATAATTGGCGTTGGCAATTTAATTTCCATAATTGTCACTGCGTGACACTACATAAGCACCAATTCAGCTTGGAGCGCGCCGGCCTCGCGCAAGGCTTCGAAGACCGCGATCAAATCCCGCGGTGTCACACCCAATGAGTTCAGCGCTTGAACAAGTTGATTGAGCGATACACCCGCCCCACCAGGCAATTCGACCAACTGCCGGCTTTCCGGTTCTTTGACAGCGATGGTAGTGTCCGGCACCACCACGGTTTGACCACGCCCGAAGGGATTAGGCTGAGAAACATTCAAGTCAGTCTTAATCGTAATGTGCAGCCCAGCGTGAGCCACAGCCACCGGGGCGATACGTACATCCCTGCTGATAATCACCGTGCCGGTTCGTTCGTTGATGACAATTCTCGCGATATTATCAGGGGCAATTTCAATCGATTCCAAAGCGGCGATAAAATCCACGGCTCGATCTTTGTAATTTTCCGGCAACCCCACGGTCACGACGCCAGGCGAAAGCGCTTGGGCCCCGATCTGCAACGATGCCTGATTTAAGGCTTCGGCCACCCGCCGCGCGGTGGTAAAATCCGGCTTGTTCAGATTAATGCGAATCTGACCCTCGCGAGAAACCACATCGGACGCGATCCCGCGTTCGAGCAGCGCGCCGGCGGTTATTCGTCCGGCGGTCTGGTGGTTTTTGGTAATCTTAGCGTTAACGCCTAGAGCGGTATAGCCACCGCCTAAACTCACCGGTCCTTGGGCAACGGCGTAGACTTTGCCATCAGGTCCTTTGAGCGGCGTCAAGAGCAAGATTCCGCCGGACAAGCTCGTTGCATCACCGATCGAAGAAATAGTTGCGTCGAGTCGGGTTCCCGGTTGCACAAAAGCCGGCACTTCCGCGGTAACCATCACTGCGGCGACGTTTTTTACGTCCACGTCAGCCGGGTTGAGCCGGAGATTATAGTCTTGCAGCAAATTGGTCAGGCTCTGCACGGTAAATTCGGTGTTCTGCCGATCGCCCGTGCCGGTCAAACCAACCACCAAGCCATAGCCGATCAGTTGATTAGCTCGGAATCCCTCGATCTGCGCCAAGTCCTTAAGCCGCGCGGCGCTGGCGTCAAGGCACAAGACAAAGGTCAGAAGTAAAAATGCCGCTGCACGGCCAAATATCAGCCGGCAAGTAAGGCGTAAAGTTTTCATCGAGTCTCGCGCGTTGTTAACCGTCAATGTTTCGTTACTCATTCGTTAGAACGGCCAGACGAGATCGAACAGCCAGGTGCCCCAGCCGGATCGTTGCTTGTCAGCCACCACGCCGAGTCCACCTATGGAGATATTGGCGTCGGCCAATTGAGTCGACAGGACAATGTTGTCCCGGCTCACATCCTGTGGCCGCACGACCCCCGTAAGGGTCATAAACTGCTGCTCATGATTCACGAGAACTTCCCGAGTGCCTTGAACAACCAGGTTGCCATTAGGCAACACCTCGCGCACCACTGCGGTCATGGTCGCGGTCAGCTGACCGCTGCGGGTTGTCACGCCCGCCCCCTGGTGGCTGTTCTCCGATGTGGTCGCTAAAAGATCCTCGCTTAACTTGAAAAGGTTTAAGAACTTCTTTTTACCAAAGAACGTGCTGAGGCTGGCACTGGCCGAAGAGTTGCGCGATAGATCGGTGTCTGCCGTATTGTTCGCCTGTGTGCTTTCAATGATGCGCACCGTGAGGATATCGCCCATTCGTAGAGCTTTTTTGTCGGAGTAAAAAAACACATGATCGTCGGCCGGCCAAAGCGAACCTTGCGACACCGGTTGATTGCTCTTGGCAGTCACGTCGGTTTGTCCGAGCCGCCCCACTTCCCGGGCCATCTCCAGTTCGCTGGGTTTGGGGAAAAATCTTTTTTCGATCATCGGCCCACAAGCCGCGAGCGTTAAGGCTAGCGGCCAAATTGCGCTATATCGGCGCATCAGTTTACCTTCACGTTGCGCTCGTTGAGCACCACACCGCGCAATACTTTCCCTGACGTGGAATTTTTCACCTGAATCAAGTCGCCCATTCTACCCCCTTCTTCGGCGAGGCCTTGAGTCTCGACCCGAAGACTGCCGGAGTCGAAGACCAAAGTTATCGGACTGCCACGCTTAAGCAGCGTCGGTCGCTCGATTGCGCTCGCCGTGATGACATCGTCGCCTTGGATGGCGCGGATGGATTGTTTACCGACTACGTCGTCAAACCGTGTAAAGATTTGGGCCGTGCGGCTGGTGATTTCGCGCCGCTCCAAGCGCAAATCTTTGGCACTGAGAGTTTCTTGGCGCCCGAGCGGCCGGGCCGCCACCACCACTTGTTCGTAAACCCGAACCTCCGCCTTCACCCAAAAGCGCGCTTGTTCCTTGCCGGCGACATCGGCGACGATCTGAAAACTTTGCACACCGGCAGTGCTGCCGCGCGTCGACTGCACCACCCTTAGCCGCGCCACGCCCGATAGTAACACCGGTTGGAACGGCAACACGCGAAGCTCGAGATGCTCCAGCCGCCGCGGTTCCGCTTGGCGCAAATGTCGCAGCAATAGCGCCTCGACCGCGCCGCTGTCGAGTGACTGGGTCTGGCTACCCTCAGCCTGCACAGACAACGCCAAACCGAGCAGTAGCGCCAACAACCAACGGCCGACGCTGGCAGCCATCTCGCGCGACCGTCGGGAGGTAAAGCCGTAAGCAACATTCATAAACGATTATCCTTATCCTCGGATCAAGTTGTTGGCCGTCTGCATCATTTCATCGGCAGTTCGAATCGCCCGCGAATTGATCTCATAGGCGCGCTGGCTGGTAATCAAACCGACCATCTCTTCGACCACGTTGACGTTGGACCCTTCGACAAAACCTTGGATCAGTGTGCCCAAGCCGTCCCGTCCGGGAGTGCCGACGGTGGCATCGCCCGACGCCTGGGTGGGCAGAAACACGTTACGACCTTGGCTGAGTAGACCGGCAGGATTGATGAAGCGCGCCAACTCGATGCTGCCAACCTGTTGCGGCTGGGTTTGGCCCGCGACGGAAATTGACACGATACCGTCGACACCGATTACGACGTTCACGGCGTTTTGCGGAATAGTGATTTGCGGCTCCAATGTAAACCCGTCGCTGGTTACCATCTGTCCCTGGCTGTTCTTTTTAAATGTGCCGGCTCGAGTGTAGCCGGTCTCGCCGCTAGGCAGCGTCACTTGAAAAAAACCATCGCCTTCGATGGCCATATCGAGGGAGTTACCGGTCTGCTGCATGTCGCCTTTGATGAACAGGCGTTGCGTAGCCACCGCACGCGTACCGTGGCCGACTTGAAATCCGGTGGGTATCTCTTGGCCTTGGGCCGACGACGCGCCCGGAGCCTGTAACGTTTCGTAAACCAAATCTTGAAAATCGACCCGGCTGCGCTTAAAGCCGGCGGTTTGCACGTTGGCCAAGTTGTTGGCGACCACGTCGAGGGTGAGTTGTTGGGCTTGCATGCCGGTGGCGGCGGTCCATAATGCGCGCATTGTTATCCTCGCTTTGCTCGAAGTGTCAGATTACCGATTGTAGCTTTCAAATTGACGCTGGATCTTGTTCAATTTTGGCTTTTTAATTGTCTATCTGGAGCTGTCGCTAAGAATTTTTTCAGTCACCGAATCGAGCAGCTTCATCGCCCGCTGATAGCTTTCGAACTGGCGATTGATGCTGATCAAAGCGACCATGCTATCGACGGCACCGACATTGGATTGTTCGAGATGACCCTGGACGACGCGCGCATCACCCTCGACGGCGACGTTAGCGCGGTCGGTTCGAAACAGATTGGCGCCCTCTTTCTCTGCTTTACCCGAGTCTTTAAAGCGCACGATGCGTAGTTTGCCAATTTCGTTATTATCCGAACGCACCGTACCGTCGGCGGAAACGACCACCGACGCGCCGTTCAACTGCAGCGGTCCGCCTTCGCCGAGCAGTGCATCGCCGCCTGGCGTGATCACGGTGCCATCGGCTCGCAGGGTAAAACCACCATTGCGCGTGTAGCGCTCGCCGCGAGCGGTTTGAATAACGAAATAACCATCGCCCTCGAGGGCCAGATGCAACGGGTTGCCGCTGCCGTCGATGGCACCCTGATGCAGATTGGTGCGTTGCCCGGCGACGGCAACAAAGCCGCCGGGCCGGTCCTCCGGCGCCACCCGCTTAGCCAGCACCTCGCTAAAAGCCAAACGCTGCCCCTTGTAGCCCGCGGTATTGATGTTGGCTAAATCCTGCGACGCGGTTTCGAGCCGGCGCATTTCCACCACCGCACCCGAGAGAGCTTTATACATCGCTGCTTCCATAATCAGATACCTCTAATAAGCAATCCGTGTACCCTAACGCGACCGACTTCGGTCTCTAGGCATTGATGCCGTTAAAATGGTGTAACTCGTTTTCTTGTTTCGCCGCCTCGCTCGTCGCCTTGCGAATAACATCGACCAAGCGCATCGGATCGGCGGCAGTTTTTTCCCTGGGGGCGGCAGTTTTTGTCTGGTGCTGGATCTCCCGCTTTGGGCTTGGCTGCTCGCCGCCTCGGCGCGCCGCCGGACTCCTCTCATTGATAGTCATCCTTTGCAGCTCGCGGACGAGTTGGACCTGGGGCAAGGGCAAGTTGAGCATTGATGCGACCCGTTGCGGTTCCTGGCCATCGCCCAGCAGCAACGCGGCGGCAGCGTATTGTTCCTTTTTCTCCCCATTGGGCTGCAACAACATCGCGCGCAGTCTTTGCTCGGCGCTCTCAGCGCGGGTAAGCAAGGATTCGAGATTTTTTTGCACCAGCTGGAGGGATTGAAAAAAACTCGCGTTGCTCAGTTCGGCCGCACGCAGAACGTCTTCCAAGTGCGCGACGCTGTCGTTTTTCATTTCAACCCCGGCTTTGCGCCGGCGCCATTTGAATGCGCATAAAGCCCCTAGACTCAAACTGAGAATTACACTGACAAAAATAATCACGTCCGTCATGATTGGACTCCTTTTAAAAATTTGCGCGGGCCTGACTGACCCAAGCGCGCCTCAGCGTTGTTGTTGAATGCATGGGTAATTACGCCACGGCGCCGTTAACCGCGCGCCCCGGTTCAACGATGTCGGTGAGCACTATCGCCCGGGATTTCGCTTTGGCTGAACGCGTTGACGCTTTCCTTTTGGCCGTTTGTGCCGGCGGCGGCTCGATTCCGGGATTCGTCTTGACGCCGCTATCGAAAACGTTTTTGACCGCACCAATCATCTCTACCTGGGCAAGCGGCAAATCGAGCATTGCGGCGATCCGATTGCCGTCATGTCCCGCGGCAAACAGTAGCGCCGCCGCCTCGAAGTGTTGCCGGCGCTCCTGCAGCGGCGCCTTTAAGACACTCTCGATCTTGCGCTCCATCGCCGTCGTACGCTCGTCCAATAACGCTAAATTCTCGTGCAGGTTCGCCAGGCGGTTCAAATAGTTTTGCTGGGTCGCAGCCGCAATCCGCGCCGGTGGCTCCCCTCGCTGGTTCTCCGCACCATCCCGGTTCTGTGTCGCGCTGCGCTGGCGCCGGAACAACAAGACGATGACCGCCAATAACAACGCCGCTGAAAGTTCTATGACAATTATTTCCATACCGTTCTCCTTCCGCTCGACTGCTCGGTTACATTCTGCGCTCAAGCACTAATGTCGAGATGCTTCCCTTTGTCCTTGGCGCCATCCGACTCACCGCCAGGTTCTTCACTTTGATTCTCCGGCGCGGCAGCGCCGTCCGGAGGGGGCTTGCGTTTCTGCTCATGCGGTTCTTCTTTTGCTCTTTCCCTGCCAACCGGCCGCCCACGATCGACGGAACCCGAAGGAGGAACGATTCGATTAATCGAATCTGCCATGGCCGCCTTTTAAAAAATTGCGACTTTCTAAGCCGTTTTCACGGTTTGCTCGTCCATGTTTAAACGCGAACCGGTTTCACCGCACTCGATATTTTGCGCGTCTCGACGCCGCGCTTGCCGCCGGGTTTGGGCTTTACGGCGATACCCAGGGCAGTGCGCAAACGCCCCACCGTTTGAGCGAAGATTTGACAGATACGGCCCTCGCTCAGATTCAAGATCGCGCCGATTTCCTTAAGCGTCAGTTCTTCGTGGTAATAAAGCGTGATCACCAGCCGCTCGCGTTCCGGCAGATCCTTGACCGCGCTGCCGAGCTTGTCGATGAGGTCCTTGCTTTCCACCAACGTCAACGGATCAAAATCATGATTCTGGATACTGCCACGACGGCTGCCTTCCCGTTCATTGGCCGAACCCACCGACAGATCTTCCAGGCTGAGCAATGTCGCGTCATTCAACTGTTGGTCGAGGTGATAATAGTTATCCAGCGGTATCGCCAACTCTTTAGCCATCTCATCCGCGGTCGGCTCGCGCACCAACTGGCCGGCCAACTTGACCCTTGCGGATTCCATTTTGCGGCCCCACGAACGCACCGAGCGGCTCACCCAATCAAGAGAGCGCAGGCATTGCATCACTTCACCCTGAATGCGGTAGCGGGCATATACTTCGAATTCAACGCCGCGCTTGGGATCAAACCGGTCCAGCGCCTCCAACAGTCCGATGACACCTGAGTGCACAAGCGATTCGAGATCAACCCCGGGCGGCAGGCGCCGGTGCACCTTCTCGGCGACAAAACGCACCAGGGGCAGATACTTGGTGATAATCGATTCCTTCGCCGGATCCGGTTCGGCATGGCTGGAAGACGGCGCCAAACTTGGCTTATTCGCTTTCATCATGAGACGATCTCCGCGGCGAGCATGCGGCGTAAGAAAAATTGCATGTTACCTTTGACCTTGCTGTGGCCGGCGATCCGGATAAATTGCTCGGCCAGCGTGGCGAAGGCGCGGCTCGATGGCGCATCCGGTGCCTCAGTCACCACCGTGCGCGCCTGCGCCATAGCGCGCAGCAACTGCGGGTCGCGCGGAATCCAGCCGAGAAAGTCGAGCGAGGCGTTGAGGAATCGCAACGCCGTCCCGGACAGCGTATCGAACAAGCGCCATGCCTGGGCTTGATCAGCGACATTGTTGGCGAGGATCGCGAAACGTTTGCGCCCATGCACTGAGACCAACACCTTGATCAAAGCGTAGGCGTCGGTGATTGAGGCCAACTCGGGAGTGACGACCACGACGATTTCTTGCGCCGCGCTGGTAAAGTAAGTTACCACGTCTGAAATACCGCTGCCCGTATCGACCAGCACCAGATCGAGGTCTTCGGTCATCACATCCAATTCGGTCAACAGGGAGTTTTTTTGATCGCGGTTGAGAGTCGTGATTGCCGCCACGCCGCTGGCGCCGGGGAGGAGCATGATGCCGTCGCGGTTGGCGACGACGATTTCGTCGAGAGCCGCCGCGCCGGAAAAAAAGTCCGCCAGGGTGTACGCCGGTTTGACACCGAGAAATAAATCCAGGTTGGCGAGGCCGAGGTCGGCGTCGATCGCCATGACCCGTCTGTTGGTGCGCGCCAGAGCGGTCGCTAGATTGGCGACGACATTGGTTTTGCCGACGCCGCCCTTGCCGCTGGTTACGGCAAACACCGGCGCCGGCGTCAACCGTTTGGCACGGGCGCTGCGCGGGCTCGGCGCGCTACAGAGCGCTGCCTTATCAAATGCTACGGATTCAATCATCGGTTCCGACTCCCGTCAGTAGTAAACTGGCAAACACTTGCGGCCGCGCGACCACAAGGTCGCCGCTGAGATTCTGTCCTAAGCTCAAGTAAGAAACCGGTAACGCGGTATTAAGCGCAGTGTTCACCACTGGCCCGAAGTAGCGGCACTCATCGAGTTTGGTGAAAAGTAGCGACTGGGCGCCCACCGGACGCAAGCGCGCCGTCCAATCAGCGAGATCCTTGTCAGGGGTCACGGCGTTAAACACTAACGTCCGGCGCACCTCGGCCAAACCATGCAACTGTTTGGCAAGCGCTTTTACGCTCGCCGTATCGCGCGGATTGATACCGGGGGTATCGATCAACACGAGCACACAATCGCTCAAGTGCTCGAGCGCCTCCTTCAGAGTTTTCCGATCCACCGCGCGCTGATACGGCACGCCGAAAATCGCGGCATAGCCGGCGAGCGGATCGCTGCCGGCGAGGCTGCGTTGGTCCATGCTGATCCAGCCCACCGAACGTTTTTCATCCTGCAATGCCACAACTGTAAGTTTGATCAGACTCGAGGTTTTACCGGCGCCTGTGGGGCCGACCAGAGCCAAGCGGTCGCGTCCAGCGGCGATTTCGCCGCCGGTGGCGATCAATTGGGCAATCGCCCGATACCAGCGTTCGCGCGGGTCGCCGCCAGCCATCTGTTGCATGGTCCCGTTCAGTTTGCCGATCAGTTCTATGCTCAAGCCATGGGCTAACAAAGTGTTGACGATCTGGTCCTGATGATTGAGTCCTGGCGCCAGCCAGGCCAGCATTGATTTCAAGCCGGCAAGCTCATGGCGCAGCTCCGCGATCGGATAAGCCGGGTTGGGCAGCTCGCCAACCAACGGCTCGACGACGCTGTCGTCCGGTGCCACCGGTCCATCGGCCAGCGCGGTGATCTCGACACCGCCGCCTTGGTCTTTGGGAACATTTCTGGTGTCGCTGATCAGGGCGTCGGCGCCGAGCGAACTGCGCACGGCGCGCAACGCCTCCCCCATGTCGCGGCCCCAAAATCGTTTAGGATTCATCGCCCCACCTGATAATGCCCAAGGACTGAATCTTGACGCCGGCGGCGATTTCGTTATGCGACAAGACCGCGACCTGAGGCATGTAATGGCTGATCAATTGGCGCAAATGACGGCGCACGTTGGCGCCTGCCAGAAACACCGGCAACTGACCGCGCTTGGTAAAACTTTCCACCGAGCGCTGCACCGCGGTCATGATGCGCTGGGCCGCCTGGGGTTCGAGGGAGAGCCCTTCTTGGTGGCGCTCACGAATCATCCGCTCGATATGCGCATCGAAGGTCATCACCGGTATCAACCCCTCTGGGCTGCGATACGCCGAGGTGATCGTGCGGGCCAGCGACTGGCGCACATGCTCGGTCAGTTCGTCGGTGTCTTTAATCGTCGGCGCGTAATCGGCCAGGGTTTCGACGACCGACAACAAATCGCGGATCGGCACCTCTTCGCGTAGCAAATTTTGCAAAACTTTTTGCACGCCGCCCAAGCTCAGGTGATGGGGAATCAGTTCTTCGACAACTTTGGGATTTTCCTTGGCTAGACCGTCGAGTAATCGTTGTACATCCTGGCGAGTCAGCAATTCAGGCGCGTAACGTTTGACCAATTCGGAGATGTGCGTAATCAGCACCGTCTCAGGGTCGACCACCGTGTAGCCCAATGTTTCCGCCCGCTCCCGGTCGTTGGTGGAGATCCATAGCGCCGGCAGACCGAAGGCCGGTTCTTGGGTTGCCTCGCCGAGCAAGTCGTTGTCGCCGTGGGCAGCGCCGCTGGCGTTCATGGCCAATAACCGGGAGGGCTTTAGCTCGCCCTTGCCGGCCTCGACACCCTTGATCAAAATTACGTATTGCTTGCTGGTCAAACGAAGATTGTCGCGGATATGAATCTGCGGCACGACAAATCCCCGGTCGCTTACGAATTGGCGCCGCAGTGCGCGAATCCGTTCCACCACTGCGCCATGTTCACTGTCTACCAGGGGAATCAATTCGTAGCCGACTTCGAGTTCGATCAGATCCACCGATTGCGGCCGGGCCGGCTCGTCGGCTTTTTCGCCCGCCGGATTAGTCTCAGCAATCGCCTCCAGCGGTTCGAGGCGGTCCTGCTGCGCCATGTAATAAGCCGCGCCGCCCACCGTCGCGGCGGCGAGAAAAAATGGGATCGCCGGAAAGCCGGGGACAAAGATAAATAGCGCTAACACCACCGCGACCACGGCCAGCGCTCTGGGATTCCACAGCAGTTGCTTGACGATTTCCACGCCGAGTTCGCCGCCCGACGACGTGCGCGTCACCACCATACCGGCGGCGGTGGAGACGATCAGCGCGGGAATTTGGCTGACCAAACCGTCGCCGATACTGAGCAAGCTATAGAGTTGGGCGGCGTCTCCCGCGGTCATGCCCTTCTGCATAACACCGACAAAAAAGCCGCCCAACAGGTTGACTGCGAGAATAATCAACCCGGCAACCGCGTCGCCACGGACGAACTTGGACGCGCCGTCCATGGCGCCGTAAAAATCGGCTTCTTTCTGCGTCCGCAGGCGGCGCTGACGGGCTTCGGATTCATTGATCAGGCCGGCATTCAAATCGGCGTCGATGGCCATCTGCTTGCCTGGCATGGCGTCGAGGGTGAAGCGTGCCGCCACTTCGGCGATGCGCGTCGCACCTTTGGTGATAACCACGAAATTAATGATGACCAGGATCGCGAAGACGATGAAACCGACGGCATAATTGCCGGCGACGACGAACTGTCCGAAGGCTTCGATGACATGGCCGGCGGCCGCCGTACCCTCTTCGCCGCGCAGCAGAATTAAGCGGGTGGAGGCAACGTTAAGCGATAGCCGCAACAGCGTGCTAAACAACAGCACGGTAGGGAAGGCAGCAAAATCGAGCGCTTCTTTGACGTACAGCGAGACGATCAGAATGGTCAATGACAAGGCGATGCTCATGACCAGCGAAAGGTCGAGAATAAACGCTGGTACCGGCAGCACCATCATGACGATGACGCCCGTGAGGCCCACGGCCGGCATCAATTCCGTAGCGCGAGCGAGATTGGATGTGGGAACAGTGTTGGACATCAAAATTCGTATCCTTAGGCGCGCGGTGCAATAGCTTTCGGCACTGCTATGCGATTACGCAGGCCGTAGACATAAGCAAGGATTTCTGCCACGGCGCGATACAGGGCTTCGGGAATATCCCGGCCCACTTCGACTTGACTATAGAGTAAACGCGCAAGGGGTTTGTTCTCGACGATGGGGATACCTTTGGTGCGGGCGATTTCGCGGATTTTTTCGGCGATAAAGCCGGCACCCTTGCCGAGCACCCGCGGCGCGGCCATCTCGCCGGCGCGGTAGCGCAGGGCCACCGCTAAATGCGTCGGGTTGGTGATGATTACATCGGCTTTGGCCACATCCGCGGTCATGCGCTTACCCAACAGTTTCTGACGCAGTCCTTTAAGGCGTCCCTTCAACTGCGGATCGCCTTCCTGATCGCGCATTTCTTCTTTGACCTGCTGTTGACTCATGCGCAGGTGCACCGAGGTACGCCAGCGCTGAAATAAATAATCCAGGCCGGCGATGACCGTAGTTGCGCCGACGATCCAGCCCGCAAGTTTCGCGCTTTCACGTCCGGTGTAGGCAAAGATGTCCGCGACGCTAAGACCGACCAACGCCGCCAGCTCTGGCAGATCGGCAGTGAGAGCTAGACCACCGAGCAAACCGATACCGGCGATGATCGCCATCGACTTAATACTGTCCGACAACGTATCCACGCTGAATAACCGGCCAAAACCTTGCAATGGATTGATGCGACTAAAATCGACTCGTAACGGCTCAGCGGCGAGAACTAGACCGCTTTGCAAAAAGCCGCCGCCCACTCCAACCAGCACGACCCCGACGAGCACCGGCGCGAGGGTAGGGAGAAGCAGCCACGCCGCCTTGCCACCGAGCTCGGCGACATCGGCCACAGCCAACGACTCAGACTTGCCGGCGGCTGCGAAAAATCCGACCAGGCAACGCTGCAATCCGATCGTCAACTCTTCTCCGGCGAAACGAAGTCCGGTGACGACCGCCCCCAATGTTACCGCGGGAATCAAGTAGCGCGAGCGGGCGAACTGGCCCTTGCCATGGGCCTCTTCGCGGCGCTTGGGAGTGGCCTCTTGGTTTTTTTCTAGAGTATCGTTGGACGATTGGTCAGCCATAAATAAATTCTTGCGGCGATTTTATCCGGCGCGGTTTCAGCCGACCCCGCCCGGAACTCCGATCGTCAGCGGTATCTGACGAGCGATAAACCAGACCAATGCCGGCAAGGACAACATGAGCAGCAGCATGGCGAAGCCAAACTGCACAGGCTGCGCTACCATGAACACGTTCATTTGCGGAATTGCCCGGCTGATGATGCCTAGGACGATATCGGTCAGGAGCAAACCGATGAGCACTGGTGCGCTGATGCGCAAGGCGATGGTGAAGATCTCGCCGGCAGAGTTAACCAGCCCTGCAGCGAGGCGAACCATAAACTTTTCGCCGGCGAGCGGGAAAACGGAATAGCTCGATGCCAGCGCTTGAATCAGCAAATGATGGCCGTTCATGGCGAAGAAAATCATCCCGGCGATCAATTCGAGGAATGCCGAAAAGACCCCGGTCTGGCCGCCTTCATGAGGGTCGAATAGCTGGATCAAGCCAAGGCCGGCTTTGCTCTCGATCGCCTGCCCGGCCAAGCGTACCCCGGCGAACAGCATTTGTGCCAACCAGCCCAGCATCAACCCCAAGAAGATTTCCCCGGCCAAAGCCATGAACAACGACAAGAGCGACAAATCGGTGAGCAACGGTCCGGCTTTGGCCAAAGGATAAATTGCCGCGGCCAGGACGATGGCGACCCAAATTCGCACCGCCACCGGAACCATATGGCTACCCCAGAACGGCGCGCCCAAGACCACTCCCATGGTACGGCCAAAGATCAACAGGAATGTGACGACCGCGGGCCAGTGCTGACTAATCAGTTGGGCAAGGGATGTCATAGAGTGGGTTCAGTCACTGGCGTAAACTCTCTGCCGTCAACCGACCATAGTCGGCAGGCGTAGAATAATTTGACGGGTAAAATCCAAATACATTTGCAGCATCCATGAGCCGAACAACACTAGCGCCAGCACCGTCGCCACCGCCTTGGGCACAAACACGAGGGTCATATCGTTGATCTGCGTGGTCGCCTGAAAAATACTCACCGCGACACCGGCGAGCAGGCCGAACAGGAGTGTCGGGGCGCACACCATGGCGGCCACTTGCAAGGAATTACGCAAAATATCGATGAGTCCTTCCGGGGTCATACAAAGCTCCGCACCAGCGAACCGACCAATAGATTCCAGCCATCGACCAAAACAAAGAGAATTAATTTAAATGGCAGAGAGACCAACACCGGCGGTAAAAACATCATGCCCATGGACATCAGGATCGACGCGACCACGAGATCCAAGATGAGAAACGGCACGTAAATCAAAAACGCCATCTGAAAGGCGGTTTTGAGCTCGGAGATGACGAACGCCGGAATCACGCTGCTGGCCGGCACTTGCGCAGGGTCGATTTCCTGGTTGCCCGCCATTTCCGTGAACAACGCGAGATCGGCCTTGCGGGTTTGCTTGAACAAAAACTCGCGTAACGGCTGCCAGGCACGCTCAAGAGCCGCCTGTGGTTGAATCTCCTTTTTGTAATATGGAGTCACCGCCTCGGCGTCGATTTTTTGCCAGACCGGTGCCATGACGTGAAACGAGACGAACAATGAGAGAGCGATGATGATTTGATTGGACGGTGATTGCTGCGTGCCCATGGCTTGGCGCAGAAATGACAGCACGATAACGATGCGGGTAAACGAAGTAAGCGTGACCAGTACCAGCGGGCCGAGGGAAAGCACGGTCAGGAGAATCATGATCTCCATGGCCGCGGACATCTCGGTGCCCTTGATCGGACCGGTCAAAAGAGCGAAGGCGGATGGGTTCATGGTGTGCCCATCTCGCGCAGCGGTAACGGCGCCGGCGCGCTCACTGCCACGGCGTTCACTTTGGTGAGAAGGGTGATGCTCTGCGGTGTAATTCCCAATAGCAGCGTTTCATCCTGCAAGCGCACGAGCGCCAGCGAAGATTGCGCCGTCAACGGTAAGCTGCCGAGATGCTCAAGCGCGTTGCCCAAATTGCCGCGTCGCCGCAGTACCGGCATCAGCCGCTGCAACAACGCAGCGTAGCCCGACAAACCGGTCCCACCCTGACGTCGCTGGAGAGAATTCTTAAAACTAAATGGAAACAAGCAAACTCCTACTGGATAAGAAATTCCTTGAAATAGACATTGGTCACGAGCTTATCGTTGTCGATCGCCTCGGCGATCTGTTTTTGCAATTCTTCGCGCAGCTTATTTTTGCCAGCCGGATCTCCCAACTCCTCAGCCTTTCGTTCGGAGAGATACATGATCACCGCGTGGCGGATCTTGCCTGACAGCTCCTTGATCTTTTCCTTGTCATGCTCGTCTTTGATGCCCAGGCTCAACATAGTGCGCAGATAGCGTGGCGCGCCCGCGCCGGCGAGATTGACGACGAAGACATCGAGGTCGGCGCTGGCTTCGCGGGCATGTTCATCCTTTTTGCCGGCCTTTTTTTTCTTATCCTTGGTGTCTCCACCGTCTTTTTCTTCCCCGCCGTCTGCATTGGCGTGCGCCGCATCTTTGTCCTGCGGGCGGATCGCTTCGGGCAATAGATCGGGCTTTAGAAAATACACGCCCGCGCCGCCGCCGAGCAGCAGCACGAGGACTCCTACGACTATGATGATGATTTTTTTCATGGCGTTGTCTCGCTGCCGATAACAGTGACTCAGCAACGCACATGCCATGGGCTAGACCCTGAAAATGATTGAAATTTTTGTTTTATGTCGCGGGTGACCAGGCGGTCGGCGTCAACAACACCGATGGCCGCGTCAGAGTTTTGACGCAGACCATAAATCGGCCATTGGGATGCGGGCTATCGCGAATGCGCCGCGGCGCATCAGAGCAGATACTTTTCCACCGCCTGTATGCGTTCGAGCAAACGCGTCAACTGAAACGGCTTAGGCAGATATTCGTTGGCGCCAAGATCGAAAACTCTTCTGCGGTCGTGTTCCGATACACCGGCGGATACCACGATAATGTACGGCAGCATTTCTCGACGGCTGTTATGAATCTGCCGCAACACAGTAAAACCGTCGATCCGCGGCAGCATCAAATCGAGCAGCACCATGTGAATCTCTTCCCTGGCCAAGATTTCCAAGGCCATGACGCCGTTGCTGGCCGTGCGCACATGATAACCGCAGCGTATGAGATATAAACTGACCATTTCGCACAGCGTCCCATGGTCTTCGATCACCAGCAAAACAAGCTTTTCGGCTGGGGTGCGCGCTTCGAAGCGGCGCGCTGCTGCAGCCGACATGGGAAACGGAATCACTCGGCCGCGGGCAGCCAAGCTGGAGGTAGATGCGGGCAGCGGCGCAGCCGGAGGCGGCGGAGATATCTCGCGGCGAAAGAAATTCGGCTTGGCGCTGTCGAAACGGCGAAAGCCGAAGGCCTCGCGCAGGGTTTCGATCTGCGCCGTAAAGCTCTGTACGGCCTCGGTCCATTCCGCTTTGTTGAGGCCAAGCGACAACCAACCGTCGGCGGACGCTGGCAAGCCTTCGTCATTGACGCCGAGGGGCGCTGTTTCGCTTAGCGATTCGGCGGCCTGAACGATGGCGATCAAGCTCGGCACGCCGGCGGTGACAGTAGCGTCGACCACCGTGATCGGCTCATGGTGCCGGCGCACCATTTCGGCCAGGGGCGCGGCGATTTTGCAGTTGCCACACCAAGCGTCGCCCATCGTAGTATGGTCGATGCCAATGGCGCTGGTCTCCGCTTGACCGATAGGCAGCTGCTGCTGGTGCGCTAACGCCACCGCGGCGGCGAACTCTACATTGGAATAGCGCCACAGCAATACCCTGCCGATGTCGTGAATCAAGCCGGCGGTGAAGGCTTGCATGGGCGAAACATTGGCGAGCTTGGTGGCGATCTTGGCCGCGATCATGGCGCTGGCCAAGGCATGTTCCCACAATTCACGAAGCGTCGTCGGATCTGGATCGAAAAGCGCTTTACTCTGGGACGGTCCAAGCGGTCTTGGTTCATAGGCGAGCAGCGCGAGGATCAACGGCTTAATATCGTCCGCACCGAGGGTGCGGGTCGCTTGCGCGAATCCGCTTAATCGGGGCGCCGAACCGGTGGCGAGATGGGCCAGGAGCACCAGCCGGTCCGAGAGAGCCGGTCGCGCTTTTATCAAAGCTTCCAAGTTGCGCAAAGGCGCGCGCGCGTTTTCGCTCGTCTCGACGAGTCGTGACGTCAGCGGCGTGATCCAGCGGCGCAAGACCTCCTCGCGTATTTCCTGGGCGATTCTAGGTGCTCTATCCATCCCTATTTCGCATCGGCCCAAAGCACGAAAATCTTTAGTTTTGTTAAAGAATCGCCGAACTTGGACGATTGATTCAACATGGCGGAATCGAGCTAGCGGCCTCGACCCATGTCTGAGAGAGGGGTTACGAACCTGTGTTTGCCATCATTGGATATGCAATCGTCTTCGGTTCGGTGCTCGGTGGCTTTGTCATCGAAGGTGGCGCCGTCGGCATCCTCGTGCAACCCGTTGAGTTTCTAATTATCTGCGGCGCCGCCTTGGGTGCATTGATCATCGGCACGCCGATCAAGACCATCAAGGCGATGATTGCCAGTATCATGAACGCCATTATGAAGAACGGCTACAGCAAAGCCGACTATATGGAACTGTTCGCCATGATGTTTGAGGTGTTTTCGGTGATGCGTAAAAGCGGCGAAATGGCGATGGAAAAGGACGTTGATGATCCGGGCAATAGCGAAATCTTCAAGAAATATCCAAAATTTATGTCCAATCACGGCGCGAAAAGCATGTTGCTCGATTCCTTGCGCCTGGTTATCAGCGGCTCGGCCAACGCCGAGGAACTCGATAATCTAATGGATGAGGAGATCGCGACCCACGAAGAAGAAGGCAAGCGGCCCATCGAAGTTTTGACCAAAACCGCCGACGCCATGCCCGGCCTCGGCATTGTCGCTGCCGTCTTAGGTGTCGTCATCGCTATGGGAGTCATGGACCAAGGACCGGAAGTGCTCGGTCACAAGATCGCCGTCGCTCTGGTCGGCACGTTTATCGGTATTTTGGTCTCCTATGCCATGCTCCAGCCGCTCTGTCAAAAAATGGAGCTTCTGCTCGTCGAAGAAGGGAAGTATCTCCAGTGCATCAAGTCTGGCATTCTCGCCTATCTGCATGGCGCGGCGCCGATTATTGCAGTCGAACACGCCCGGCGCGGGGTTTTCACCACTGAGCGTCCCGGCGCCCAAGAGCTCGAAGACGCCTGTCGCGGTAAGAAAGAGTAATCCATATGGCTGCAGCCAAGGGCGGCAAAGCCGAAACGGCGAAGCATGGCAAAGACGACAAGCCGAGAGTCATCGCAAAAAAATGCCGCCTGCCCCACGGAGGTGGCCATCACGGTGGCGCCTGGAAAGTCGCTTACGCCGACTTCGTCACGGCCATGATGGCGTTGTTTCTCGTGCTCTGGCTCCTAGGAGCGTCTAACAGCAAAGAAAAAGCAGTCATCGCCCACTACTTCCGTGAGCCTGGCGTATTCAGCGGTTCACGCGGCATTATTCCCAACGGCGGCCAAGACAAACTTGGCGAAGGCATCATTCAGGCGCCGTCCATGGAAACGCTCCACGCCAATATCCAAGAAGGTTTGTCAGCCTTGAAGGAGAGCCTCAACGTCACCGATCAAGTGCCGATCACGATCACCGCCGATGGCCTGTTGATTGAAATGATCGACAAAGAGAAGCAGGCATTCTTCGAGGTCAACAGCGCCAACGTCAAACCGATCATGCGCAAGATCTTGAGCTTGATCGCCAAAGAGATCAAAGCTGCGCCCAATTTGGTAATCGTCGCCGGTCATACCGACGCGCGCGGCTTTCACGACGATTCGTTTTATTCCAACTGGGAGTTGTCGTCGGCGCGGGCACTTAATACCCGACGCGATCTCGAAGAGCTTGGCATCGCGTCACAGCGTTTCGAGCAAGTCGTCGGTTACGCCGATCGTAAGTTGCGCCTGCCCAACGATCCACTAGCCGCCGAGAATCGCCGCATCAGCATTCTCATCAAAAACGTGGACAAGAGTGACGCGAGCAAAACTGAAGGGAAAGCGACAACCGAAGCGCCTGACCAGCCCCACGTTGAGAAGTCTGAGATGAAATCCACCGAGAAAGCGCGCGCAGAAAAGCCCGCAACGAAACCCGCTGAAAAAGACCACGCCGCCAAGGCTGCGCATTGATAAGGCAGCGAAACTGACTTTGTCTGTCGAAGATCGATTCATCGACCACTAAACCGCAGCACTGCAACGGTTGGCGCCCTCGGCATATATGGCGCCTTTTTCAATCAACTGAAGATGGCGGACGGCGGATTTGACTTGTTGGAGATGCTCGGTGGTAAACGGCGATATTCCTGCGCTGCGGACGACCAAGGGTTCATCCAAATTTTTTTCGAAGACCAGTTTCTACTGATTCGTTACCGACGCAGCGGAACGACATTAAGTTGATTCAGCTGCATTAAACTTATCCAAGATTTTCGATGCGCCGCTCGGGGCTGACCACGTCGAGGATGCGCACCGCGAACTTGTCTTTGATCACCACGGCTTCACCGTGGGCCATCAATTTATTGTTAACCAGTATGTCGAGGGGCTCGCCGATCATTTGGCTCAACTCCACCACCGAACCCTGATTGAGCTTGAGCAAATTTTCGATTGTCATGCGGGTACGCCCGAGTTCCACTGTCACCTTGAGCGGCACGTCCATTAGCATCGCTAGGTCGAACTGGTCGTTGGCCGCCCGACCGCTATTTTTATCGTTGCTCACTTCGTCCATTGGGTGAATCCTTCTCCGTCCTACTACCTTGCCGATGCTACTCGCACGCGCGCGCGTTGACGAACACCTTGTTACCGTTTCGTTGCGCCCCTTTGCCGATAAATTTACGCTTGCCTTCGACCCACAGCTCCACATCATCGAGTCCGGCGACATTCAATTGAATGACATCGCCGGCATGCAAACTCATGATCTCGCCCAGGCTCATATTGATCACGTCGACCACCGCTCGGACCTCGACCTCGACGCCGAGCAAGGGCTGGCGCGCGCGTTTGAACAATCCGAGATTATCCGGATTATCGTCCAGTTGGACGCTCACTTTCAGCTGATTGCGCAGCTCTTCAATGGCCGCCAGCGGCAGTGCGAATATAATCGACCCGCTTATCGGCGACATATTGACCGTGTACGTAGCCAAGATCATCGGATCAGCCGTGCTGGCGACGTTTAAGAGATAGGGATTTAGTTCCGCCCGGACATACCGGGTCTTGAGGGCAATGACCGATTGCCACGACTCCTCCATGCCCTTGAGCATATGCGCGACGAATTTGCCGAGAAAGGAATTTTCAATGGTGGTAAAATCACGCCCCTCTACCTTCATCGTTTTGGTGCCGGTACCGCCGAAAAACAGTTCGATCATGGCAAAAGCGATGCGCGCTTCCATGACCATCATGCCCATCCCGCGCAACGGCTCGAGACGCACGACATGGATGCTCCCTGGCAGGGGCAAGCTTTGGATCAGAGTGCCATAGGCGACCACTTCCATCCCGTCATAACTAACGTCTACGGATTTGCCCAACTGCGAAGCGAACAAGCTTTGCAGCCGACGGGAAAAATCGGCGAGGATGACCTCGAGACCAGGCAGGCGTCCACGATTGGAAATATCACTGCGGGAAAAATCATAAGTTTTGAACTCACTGCTCCGCGCTAGTGGCGTGGCGCTTTCGGGCTCAGTCTGCCCAAACGTCGCGGCGGTATCGGACGTGGCTATCTGCTGGGTAGCGATACCACCAAGCAGTGCGTCGATTTCGTCTTGGGACAGAACTTGGGCCATAGGTACTAACGACTCCACTGAGGCTTACGCCGGCGTCAACGTTTTGACGCTACATTGTCAACTCTTAAGCGGGAAAAGCCCGTTTACTCTAAAATGTCAGCTTCCGGCATTCATGAGCAAGTGAAGTGCCAGAGCGCCGGAACTTTCTGGCCGTGTCGGTTCAGCACCTGGAGGAACTTCTTAGACGTCCGACGGATCTTGTTGAGATTAGCCGGCTGTAGGTGTAGCCAGATTCGCCTATCCGTGCATCGTCCGCTCATCCATAATTATCTCATCGCAACATCCAGCTAAAGTATCCTCAAGGTATCGGTTTTAGTCATGGTGTCGGGCAAGTTGAGTCCGGCACGCGGCGCCGGCAAAGTCCTGAGCATCGATTGTGCCAATGCCTTAGCTAACTCGTCCACGTTGATCGGCTTGCTGATATAGTCGTCCATGCCGACGCCAATATAGCGTTCGCGGTCGCCGTCTAATGCGTTGGCCGTAAGAGCGACGATCCACGGACGGTTGTCGCCTAATTGGGCTCTGATATGGGCCGTCGCTTGCACTCCGTCCATCTCCGGCATCTGCACGTCCATCAACACCACATCATAAGTCTGCCGTGCCACCGCATCGACCGCTTCCTTGCCGTTGTGCGCGACATCGGCCTGGTAACCCATCCGCTCGAGGATCTTAAGCGCCACTTTCTGGTTTATGACGTTGTCTTCGGCAAGCAAAATACGCAGCGGATGGCGTGACCCAAGAGTGGTGTCGATCGCTGCGGTTCTGGCTTTCGCATTCGACCCCGCGTCAAACAGCGCCGATAAAGCGTCGAAGAGCAGCGCCTCCTTGGCCGGCTTGGTAAGCACCGCGGTAAATAGCTCGTTGGCATTGTCCCGCTGCCCCATTGAACTCAGCATGATCAGCGGAAGCGACCGGCGATGTGCCAGCGCTCTAATCTTAGTCGCCAGCTCGATGCCGTCCATTTCCGGCATATGCATGTCGAGGATCGCCACGTCGAATTTTTCTTGCGTCGTTAAGAGTTCCAGAGCATCCATTGCAGACGCTGCCCCAACCATCGACATCCCCTGGAATTCCAGTTGGTGCTTGAGGATCTTGCGGTTGACCACCAAATCGTCGACCACGAGCACGCGCTTGCCCTTCAGCGCTAAATGCTGCACAACTTGCGGCACCGCGCTTTCTGGCTTGGCGACTAGGGTAAAAGTGAATACCGCTCCCTTGCCCGCCTCGCTCTCCACCCATATCTTACCGCCCATCAACTCGACCAATTGTTTGGAGATCGCCAAGCCCAACCCTGTCCCGCCGTACTGCCGTGTCGTCGAGGTGTCTACCTGACTAAATGATTTGAACAGCCGGTCCATACGCTCCGCCGGTATGCCGATGCCGGTGTCTTTTACCGAAAACCTGATTTCGATATTGCCGTCACTCCGCTCCACGCCGGTCTTCACTTCGATCAGCACCATCCCCTGTTTGGTGAACTTGACCGCATTGTTAGTTAAATTAACCAGCACCTGGCGTACCCGGGCGAGATCGCCGACGATGCTCCGGGGCACATTGGGATCGATCGAGTAAATCAGTTCGAGCTCTTTCTCCATTGCGCCTGGCAGCAGCAGATCAGCGGTTTCTTCAACACACTGGCGAATGTTGAAAGGCGCCTGCTCGACCTCCAGCTTGCCGGCTTCGATCTTTGAGAAATCCAAAATATCGTTGATCAGTGTCAACAGCGCGTCGCCGCTCTTGCGGATGGTTTCGGTAAACTCCCGTTGCTCATTATTCAGGGGAGTATCGAGCAACAACCCGGTCATGCCGATCACTGCGTTCATCGGCGTGCGGATCTCGTGACTCATGTTGGCCAAGAAATCGCTTTTGGCCTGCGTCGCCGACTCGGCTAAATCTTTGGCAACGACCAGCGCCTCGGTTTGCTTTTGGCTCTGCTGATAGAGCTGGGCATTGTGAATCGCCATCGCCGCCTGATGAGTAAGCAGCGAAAGAAATTCGATCTCATTGTCGGCGATTTGATGGTCTTTTCTTGTGAGAAACACGCTCACGCCTAAGACTTCCTGCTGCACGATCAATGGCAGCCCCAGATAAGACACCAAGCCATGTCTGCGATAAAATTCTCCATCTAAAGTGCGCGGATCGGTTTGAATATCACTGACCATAACCGGCATCCTGCTGTCGATCGCTGCCTGGACCAGGGGCGGCGTGCCTTGCAGTTTTCTACTTTTCCACTCCGCTTCATCTAGATTCCAACAGGCGGCGCGCTCCAACTCCCCTGTTTCACGGTTGCGTAACCACATGTGCTGGGTTATGTGGGGCCATAGAATATCCACCTTTTTCATCAACAAACTTAACAGCTCGCGGAGATTTAACGTCGAGTTTCCGATCGCGCCAAACTCGTACAACACTTCCATTCGCCGGAGATTCGCTTCGAGTTCCTCAAAAAACTTGTTCCTTTGGATGGCGATGCCGATCTGTCGTCCCACCGACTCGGCGATTTTGATTTCCTCTAGCGACACCGTTCGCGCTACGCGATTTGCTAGCTGTAAATACCCGAGGGTATCCCGTTTACTGTGCAGTGGTATAATAAGCGCCGTCTCGGCTCCTTCGTTCTTCAGGCTCCGGTGCCTGTCGCTGGCTTGGATATTTTCCAACAAGGTATATTCCCGGAGATTCACGGGTCGTAGAGTAGGCTCTTTCCTGGGCTTTCGGACGATATTGTTCGGGTCGCGGTAACCATAGTCGGCCAATACGTCGATGACCGCGCCTTGGGGGTCGGTAAGTAGAATGGTACCGAAGTCAAAACCACTTTTAGATACTAATTTTCCTAGAATTTCGGCCATCGCCGCTCTGGGTTCGTCGGTCTCGAGAATGTTTTGATTTATATCCTGGAGAAAGTTATTTCGTTCGAGACTCGCTTCCAGGGTTAGGTTGGCGCGCTCTAGCTCTTTGGCACGCTCGGTTAACGCGGTTTCGGCGGACCGCCTCTCCCAATCCTCAAGTTTGATGATCGTGCCGGCGCGCCACACGATGCAAAGCAAGACGCTGTAGAGAAGGGCTAAGAGCAGAATCACTCCGATGGTGAGATGCTTCTGCGTGCGTCCGATATTTTCCATCAACGGCGTCACGTCTTGATAGATTTCGAAAACCGCTTCGACGGCGCTGTTCGATTGCTCGCCGCGAATCGGAATGTAGCTCGAAATAAGATCGCGATCTTCAACTTTACCCTCGAACGCGCTGAAGCTATCTCTGTGTGTAGTCTCGCTGGCCACCCTGCCGGCCCGTGCCGAGAGAAATCCACCATTGGCGCTGTTATTTTCGCCGATCTGTTTGGCTTCACTGGAATACAGCGTCCTTCCCTTCAGGTCGTAGATCTTTACTTTGAGTACCGAAGTGCTCTTCATCGCGGCACGGGTCGCACCATCGAGTCTGGCGATTTCCTCGTGAGCCTTAAGCTGGTCGTCCTTAAGCTCGCGTGCAGAAGCTAGGAACGGCTTGAACTTCGGCCACAAAGAATTTGCAAATGCCCTGGTCAGCGCGACATTTTGGCGTTCCCCCATCGCCCGCAGATCGTCAAGGGCCATGCTGCGATACAATACGCTCAGGATAGTTGCCACGATGATCATCGTGAGTATGACGCCGAAAAAGCTGGCAATGGAAAAGTTGCGAACCAGTGCGGATACTGCGGAATCCTGCTGGGTTTTTCTCGCCTGGAAGAGCGCTCTCACGGTAACCTCATTTCAATTTGTCCTTCGGCGGTTTTGCCGTTCATTTTTTTCCAACCCGATTGTCGCAGACAGTTGGCCAAACCTCGTATGACGTAAAGCTGAAGCATCCTCAAGTCATCGGTTCAGTCAGCTGTTGGCCAAGGTGAGTCCGGCGAGCGGGCTACAAAACCCCGCCTCCCATGAATCGGACACTAGAATCGCTCCAAGATCGAAGCTACAGGCCTCGGTGATTGGTTGCAGCACTTGGTCGAGAACGTCCTTGGAGTCTTGCGCTGCGAGAATCAGTTGACCAACTTCCTGTGAGACGCGAATCTTGTTTAATCGTTGGTGCAGCTCAACTTCAGCGGCATGAGTCGCTCGTTGGCTCAATGCAACAACCCCCGCTGCCGCTCGCTTCTCATATTGCTGTCCTTGGTTGGGCGGTCTCGGCCATGAGAGTTTGGTTTTCGCCAATACTCACAGCCTGGGGATCAGACGCCGCCAGGTAAACCCGGTTGCCGCCCGCCGCTTTGGCGCGATGGAGGGCCCGTCGGGCGGCTTCAATGAGAGGTTTCGCGGCTTTATCTGGCTCCGACGAAGCAGCGCTGACACCAAAACTCGCGCTGATGGAAATCGGCTCACAGCCGGCATCGATCGGCGAGTCGCAGAGCAGCTTACGGATACGTTCGGCGAGCATGACCGTTTCGTACAGATTACCAGCGGGTATCACGATCATAAATCGCCCGGCCCCGAAACGGCCGACCCGATCATCGGGACCGATAGATTCGGTCAAGCGGGTGGCTACCCGTTGTAAGATGACGTCGCCTTCGGCCTCACCCCTTGTGTCGTTAAGCATTTTGAAATCGTCGATGTCGAACAGTATGACACCGAGGGATTGCTGTTGCCGCTGGGCCTGTGCCAGCGCGTCATCGAGACTGGTGCGGATCGCTTGACGGTTCGCCAAACCCGTCAACGGGTCACGCTGCGCCGCGGCACGAAGCTCTTTTTGGACCACCGACAACTCACGCTGCAACGCCAAAATCCGCTCCGCATTGCGCAGCCGGGCGTTCAATTCTGCCGGCTTAAAAGGTTTCGTCATGTAGTCGTCGGCGCCGGCGTCAAGGCCAGCCGCGAGATCGCTGGCCGCATCTAAGCCTGTCAACATGATGACATAGACATAGGGCCCGTCGTTGCGCTCAGTGCGCTCGCGCAGTTTTTGACAGATTTCGACTCCCGTCATTCCGGGCATCATCCAATCTAGGATGGCGATTTCTGGTGCCTCAGACCTTTGCAATACTGACCAGGCATGGTCGCCGCTGGCCGCGACCTCAACGTCGTAACCGATCCGGCTCAATGCCGATAACAACAGGTGGCGCATTGTCGAGGCATCGTCGGCAATGAGTATTTTCATTTGCTATTCCTTACTGCGGTTGGAAGTCACCAAATCTACTCCCACCCTGCCTATCTTGAGTATCGTCGAAGAAACGCAAGGTATGCCGGTTTAAAAACGAGACATCGATAGTCTTGCAAACCGTACGGTTAATTTCCTCCGACCTTGTCGGTCTTTGCGCTTTTGCGCAAAAATTCGCGAATGACCGGTACAAGCCCTACGAAAACCTTCGTACCCGAAGCCTGTAGTGAGTCTGACCGAATTATGTCTCCGTCGTGAGCCCTACAATCCGGAGCTTGATCCGCGCCGCGATCTTTCCTCACTGAGAAATTTGCTCGGCATACTGAGCATCTTTTCCAAACTTGCTTTGACGGCGGCAAATTGCCGTTCGAAGCAATTGACATCGCCGGCTACCGCTGCCAAATCGCCGTTGCGGCCAGCGACTTCGAATCTTTTCGCCAGATCGGCAAAGGCCAGCGCGCCCATATTGGCGGCGCTCGACTTGAGCGTATGCGCTTCAAAAGCGAGGCCATCCCCATCGCCGCGCTCCAACGCTTGGCGCAGACGCCCCATTCGCGCCGCCGCGTCGCGCAAAAAATCCCCGGCTAATTCCAGGACAAAATCCTCGCCGTACTCAGCGGCCCATTTTCTAGCCTTGTCACGAATAGTATTTTCAGTCGCCTGCTGTTCCATCGCCGAATCCTCCGCTGTTGAAAATCCGGAAGCCTATATCGCTAAGCCCAAACCCGCGTCATTCCAAAACCGGGACGGCGAACCCGGAGTGGCCAGAATAGTGTGGTTAATTTCGAATTTCTTGAGGATTTCGTGCATGAATTTTCCCACGTTCATTCACGCCTCATCCGCCAGCGGCAAGACCACTGAAAAACAAGTTCCCAAACCTGGCGTGCTGGCAACTTCCACCTTGCCGCCATGGGCGCCGACTAACTCGCTGACGATATACAGTCCCAAACCGACACCTTCCTGGCGATCCGCGAGCTCGATGCGGTTAAATTTTTGGAACAAGGTCGGCAACCTCTCCGGGGCAATTCCTGGTCCGCTATCGCAAACTTTGATTACCGCGTCGCCGGCGCAGCCCATGACGCTCAGGCTGATGACGCCGTTGTCAGGAGTAAACTTGAAGGCATTGTTGAGCAGATTGGCGATCACCCGGTCCAATGCCAAAGTGTCGCCGTCGACGAATTTGCCAGTGGGTTGCGCGTGTAACTGGAATCGAATGCCGCGCATTTGCGCGACGCCCTCGAAGCGCTCGACGATGCGCCGGAGCAGCCCAACCAGTTCGAAGCGCCGCTTGGAAAGATCGAGGCGGCCCGCTTCGATGCGGGCGAAATCTAAATAATTGCTCACCAGTGACTCGATGACCTGCGCGGCGTTGAAAATACGTTCGTTACACTTGCGGGCCATTGCCGCATCCATCGGCACACCCTGGTCGCGCAACAAGAATTCGGCGTAACCGCAAATCAAGCCAACCGGATTGCGGATATCGTGCGCAAGCATGGCGGTAAATTCGGCGCGCTGCCGTTCCAGTAGGCGCTCCGCTGTGAGATCCCGGTAGGTCGCCATGACTAGCCCCGGCACGCCACCCTTGCCGCGTAGGAATCGACAGTGACTTTCAACCGGAACGACGGTGCTATCGGAACGCGCCAATTCCAAGCCGCAGACCCAAGAATCCTGGTTGCCGGTTCGGGCGTCTTCTTGGGCTTTTTTTGCATCGGTGAACGATACCGCGGTCATCAGCCTGCTGTAGACCTTGCCGGCCAAAACGTCGCGGCTCGCTGCCAAGAGGTTTTCGAGCGCGCCATTGACGCTGACGATAACGCCGTCGAGGGTGTACGTGGCGATGCCATTGCCGGCGTTTTCGAACAGGTCGCGATAGCGCTCTTCGCTGTCGCGCAATCGCTGGGTGCGGATTTGCAATAGCTCTTCGATGCGCAACAGCGCCCGTTGGCGTACCGCGCTTTCGCAAAGCTGCAAGAGCTCTTGCCGCACCGCAGATTTTTGCAGCTGGTTGTCCGCGCCTTTGCGCAGCAGATCCATGGCCAGGTCGGCAGAGTTCACCGAGGTCATGACAATCACCGCCGTCGGCGTACCCGGCTGCTTGATCGTTTCGATCAGTCCTGGCGTCATGACCTCGGCGTGATCGCCATCAAGAACGACGATCTGACTCGGCTCGTGACTGAACCGGGACAGCGCCTGGGCGCCGTCCGTCGCATGGGCCACGCGATAACCCTCGGACGCGAAAATCGCCGCCAGGTCTTCTGCAAAGGCGGCATCGGGTTCGACCAGCAGCACGGTCTTCGAGGAAATCGGTTTACTGTCGACCAACAAGCCGCGCACCGCGCGGCACAGTGTCGCTGGCTCGTAGGGCGCGGCGAGAAAGCCGTCGGCGCCCAATTGGACGGTTAGTTCCTCAGCGTCGGCACCGGAAAATATCGCCGACACGACGAGAATAGGGATGCGATTGAACTGGGCAAAGGCAGCTGAGCGGAGAAGGCGGCAGAAACGCCAGCCATCGATGCCCGGCATATACAGGTCTGTGACAATGGCATTGACAACACTAGGCTCGGACAACAGACGCAACGCCTCCTCGGCGCTCGGGCAAGAGAGCACAATAAAACCGTCACGCCGCAGGATCGTCGCGGCAATGCGTAACTGGAGCGGGTCGTCGTTGACGATCAGTACCGTCGGTTGGGTTGTCATAAACTGCTGGTTGTCTTGACTGAGTCGACTATTATAGCGCGCCCCGCACTCCCGCGCAGTTTTTTCCAACGGTTTCTTCACGCACAACTTCACAACGTTGCTCGCCGAGCAAAAATCCCAATCGGGGCCGTTTTGCCCGTGGCATAAGGCACGGCGCACGAAGCTTCATAGAGGGTCAAATCGGCCCGGCGCCACAAGTCTTAAGTAATGTCGCGGGCGGATCGCGCGTTACCAGGGTAATTTTGACGAGATTGCGGACGTCCCAAGGCTCGCAACGGAGCAGCGCAGCGAACAGGTTGCTCGGCATTTGGAGGCATTTGCAAGAAACCTCGGCCACCTGGTTTAAGGCCTATGAGAATCCCCCAAGACTGGCCGGCAGCTGGGTGGGCAATCATAGCCGGGGGCTTGGCGACGTAATCGTCCATGCCCGCCTCCAGACATATTTCTCGATCGTCCGCCATACGGTCGGCGGTCACGGCGACGATCCGCGTCCGCATGCCACTGTCGGCTTCGCGCCGGAGAATCTCCACGGCCGCCTGTAGCCATCCATGTTCGACATCTGACAATCCATAACCAACAGATCTTAGTTTTTTTGACACTGCGCCGTATCGATCGCCTCGGCACCGTCGTTGACGACATCAGCATGAAGACCAAGCCACTCCAGCAAGCGCACGGCCACCATTTGATTCATCGGAGTGTCCTCGACCAAGAGAATCCGCGTGTCACTGTTAATCTTATTCGCGCCAACCGGTAAACTACTCTCCTACATAAAAAGACATGAGCGTTTCTGGTTTGCCGCTGCCGGTGACATCGTCGACGCGTAGAAGCGCGCCCATAGTTAGGCTGAATGGCATTAAACGTCGGACTGCACTCTTGAAGTTAGTCACCCCGTCACGAGCGCGATCCACGACTCGCAGGCTCGCGCGTCTGATCAGCTCACAGATTTCCTGTCGAGTTGAGTAACCAGAAGTGAAAAATTCGTTGTGACTGCCGGATTGTTACACTAGCGCGCTGTTAACCAACAATGTCGGCTCCAGTGTGCAGCCATCGAGGCGACAGGCGCAGAGGGTACGATAGGCGTTGATTAGACGTTCACCATCGGAACTTGGTTTCTGGCTCACTAACACCCAAAATTGAAACCGCCGGCTCATGGTAAAACCCAGTATCAGCAAAAGATATTAAGCCGCCTTCTCTGAAAGGCTGCTTCGTCGAATTAATCATTGTGTTAACGTCGAGCGGCCACCTTAACCCGCGCCTCAGGGAGAACTCTGAAGAACGCAAGAGGCGATGCCGTTACCGTAACGATCGCCACTAAAACTATGCCGGCATTAACAGAGGCGTCAATTACACCTAGCTTTTCGCCGATCGCCGCGGCGGCGATTATCAGCGACAGCCGCGGACACAACAGAATACCCGCAGCTAGAGCCTCCCGCCAGGAGTGATTGAGGCGAAAAACCAATGCCGGAATCACCTTTACCGCTACAGCGGCCAGGAGCAGCAGCGGCACGGACAACAGAGCGGCGTTAGACGAAAGCAATGCCGGCAGATCAAAATCGACGCCGACCATGATGAAAAAAATCGGGATAAAAAATCCGAAGCCAATGGCTTCAAGCTGGCTGGATAGCGCACTGTCCTCGGGCGTCCGTAACAGCGCCACGATGGCGCCCGCCAAAAAAGCGCCGACGATGATCTCTATGCCAAGCCTTTCGGCAAGAACGACAAAGATCAACAGTGTCGAGAAAGCCGCCCGGACTTTGATTTGCGCGGTCGCATGACTGAGCTCCTCAATCACCCTTTGCACCGACTCAATGCGGCTAAGAAACGTTCCGAATCGCGCCGCAAAGAAAAAAGCGACAAACAACAGGAACACAAGCAGAATCTCGGCGGTCAATCCACGTGAGATGACCGCGACCAACACGCTGATCAAGAACATCGTGGTAAAATCGGCAATAACGGTGGCCAGCAGAATCGTCTGCCCGAAAATTGTTTGGCTTAGCCGGGCTTCCTTAAGGATTGGCACCACCACCCCCAACGCCGTCGTTGAAAGAATCAACGCCATCATCCACGGATCTTTAGTCGCTCCAATCCACTTCAGTCCCCAAGCAAGCACGCCGGCCAGTAGCAGCGTGATTGCGAAATTGAGGATAGCGACGCGAAGCGGGCTCCAGCGCGATTCCCGTCGCGCCCGATTGGAATCCACCGCGCGGAGGCCGCGAAAATCGATCTCCATACCAGACAGAAACATAAGCAAGACGAAGCCTAATTCTTTCAGCAGATCGAGCGCGACATTGTCGTGCGAGACCCAGCCAAAGCCGCTTCGGCCGACAATCATGCCCGCAACTATTTCGCCGACCACAATCGGTATCGCAAGTCGCCCACGCACTGATGAAAGCAATAATGGAACCAGAAACGCTAAAATGACGACAATAAGCAGCGGTGCAAATGAACGAGCTTCATCCATCGAAACCTCATAACCTTGCAGCCAAAAAATTTTACCTGCCGACTATTGTCGATTTTCTTTTGATCTTCAAGATTCTAGGAGGGGAATGGTCGAATAAAAGCGTCGTCACTCAAAATCGCGACAATTAGCGACGCACCCTCGCCGCAGGTTTGTAATCCTTGAGGCTCTTCTGGCGCGCTTCAGGCAGAAGCCGGAACGCCATAGGTCTTTGCCAACGGGCGATCTCTAAGCGACATGGCATCTACTCCGCGACCGTTGGCAGATGAAATGATGAGAGTCGAGATTATTCCTGTAGCTCAGTGGCTTGCATCAACATCAACGCGTGACGCGCGCTCCAACACGTTGGCCACCAGATTTCCTTTGACATGTTTGGCGATCTCGCGGATTTCTTTTTTGAATTCCGTGCTTATTGTCTTAAGCGCGAGCTGGCTTGCAGATAGGCCGACCAGTATTTTCACCTGGGCACTCAATAGTTAGACGGCTGCTTACTGTTGTAGTGATAGCCCCACGCGCAGCAGCCAGGAAAATCTTCCGCGTAGGTTTCCTTGATCCAAGCACTGCCGCCGGTAGGCGTCGGAATTGTGTTTATTTGGCTAAATGCGGTTCTATGCCTTTGATCAGTCGATCCATATCGCCATGGAAATCTGGGTCAGGGCGAACCTGAATGCCATTCCGATATGAAAGTGATCTTAACGAGATTGGAAGTTCCTCTTCAGCAGGTATCGACGCCTTTCGGACCAAAACCGGAATCACTGGTATGTTTCGACCTAGAGCCACTTCTAGTTCTAGTCTTACGTGATCCCTTGGGTCATCAATTCGTTTCTTACCGTCGACCCCTTGGCCGCCGCTCCATTCGTCGCCCATAATCGCGAGTAGTATCCGACATTGGCTCAACGCACCTTCAAGGTGCTGGCGGAAATCGATTCCAAGCGGGATCGAGTCTACGTCTTTGAACACGATGTCCTTAGAAAAGCGCTGGACCAGTCGGTCGTAAATTCTCCCAGTAATATCAGCGCTGTCATCACGGCGATATGAAATGAACACACTGCCTGGGACATACAAAGGGGAGGTCGAGGTAAGTGGGGTTGCAATCGGTTTTTGATGCGGTTGGTTGCTTTGTGGGGCTTGACGATGTCGTTCTTTATCTTTCGTAAAGACTCGAAAGATGCCGTACATGACAGCCCCTGCGCAGACAACCACAAGAATCAAAACAGCCGGATTTAGAAGAGATTTGCCTGCCGTTGGTGGAAGAGGGTCCGGCCCTGTGTATCCTGTCTGTGCTCCCGCCACTTCGGCAATCAAAAGAAGAGATGTCGTTAAGTAATAGTCCCAATGCTTCAGCATGAACAAACGACCTCCGTCGAATCTACGCTACCTCTCTGAGTAACCGCTGGTACGAATATCCAAATAAACGATAGCTACCACGAAGGAAAAAAGCTACAAGAAAGTACAGCTACGTAGGATTCGCTTAGTCAAACGGGGACGCTAATCGGTTTACATGCGCGATTGATCAAATACACCCAGATCGCGTCAAGCTAAGGGATCACTTGACACTCGTCATACTTGTTCTGGTCCTTGAAATTTTTAAGGCTCTCAATTCAGCCGTCGCCTGGAATATGCCCAGTCACATGCTGAGCGGCTCAAGCCCGTACCAAATCCTTCGCGCTGAAAGTCCGGTTGCAATAACAACGGTTAGAACAATATTGGAAAAGCATACGTGGCGTTATGATTGCGACAGCTTGGGCCGCTAACTGATCACCCTGAGACGCTCATTCGGTTCAGCCACCGCTAACGCTCTTCCTTCCGATCTCCAGCACTTTGCGCAGCCTGTCGATTTTGGGTTTGTTGTCACGGCAGTGCAGGCGAGTTCATTCATGCGCCCGATCAATTGCGCGGCGCACACTGTTGAATGCCACGCACCGCGACCCGCAACGTGTACTGTTTCTCCGACCGTTCACGCCAGTAGCGATAATCGCCGCGCAATACATAGCGATCTCAGCCAGGACAGACTGAAGAATTGGATGCCGTTTCTCACCAAAGCGGTATTGTGTGGTTCAGTTGATTACTCTTTATTGTTTCAGCACGCGCCGCTTCCAGACTTCCCAGGTGCGCCCAATCTGGGTAGCGTCCGGTCCTGAGCGGGCGTTCACCTTTGTGGCCTCTTCCGGTGCTAAGTAAATCAACGGTCCTTGCAGCATCGCTGCTTGAAGCTGCAGGCGGGCATTGAGTTCGGTTTGGATTGCTCGATAGACGACTTGCTGCACCGTTTCTCCTACCACGACGTTGCCGTGGCCCCGTAGGAGCGCCACTGCGCCCTGACCGAGAGTCATGCTGAGCGCCTTGCCGAGATCGCCATTGCCGATGAGCAAGTCGGTCATCCCGGCGACTTTCCGGATATCAAAGACGGGAGCCGAGGGAGAGAGGAACGCTGCGCCATTGAACACTGGCTGCAAAGCGGTCTGGCTGATGCTAAATGGGATGACAGTGGGCGAGTGGCTGTGAATCACTGCCATCACATCGGGCCGCGCTTTGTAGGTCTCGCCGTGGATAAATCGTTCGAGAAACAACGCTCGGCCGTGTCGATCGACGGCGTTGGAATCGAGATCATATTCCATGATGTCCGACGCCGTCACCAGAGCAGGAGCAAGGGAACGAGACATTAAGTAACGCTGTGGATTATTGGGATGACGCACACTTACGTGGCCGAGCCCATCAAGCACGCCTTCACTGGCAAGAATATGGCTGGCCGTTACCAGATCTTCGATGATCTGCTCGTTCACGCAGTGGCCTCGCTATTTGGCTTTATCGGCAGCGTAAAGACAAACGCCGATCCTTTGCCCGGTTCGCTTTCGACCCAGATTCTTCCGCCGTGTAGTTCGACGAACTTCTTAGCCAAGGTTAAGCCCAGCCCGGTACCTTCGATTTTTGCGGCGCTGTCACTGCCTACCTGGCGAAATTCCTCGAATATCTTTGGCTGATCCTCTTCGGCGATGCCAATACCGGTGTCGGTGACGGAAATCTCTATAGCACGATTTATTGGTCTAGCATTGATGCCGATCCGTCCGCCTTCCGGCGTGAACTTAACCGCATTGGATAAGAGATTAAGCAGGATCTGCTTGATCTTTCTCTCGTCGCCAACATAGTCGCCCACTCGGTCATCGACTTTTACGTCCAGAGTTATGCCGTGTCGCGTTGCGCGTTCGCGCACGAACGTACGGGCGTTGTCTATCGCCAGAGGCAGGTCGAACTCAGCTATTTCCAGCTCCATGCGCCCGGCTTCGATTTTGGACAGATCGAGAATCTCATTGATCAACGACAACAGATGCCGACCGGAAGTAAGGATGTCGTCGGTGTACTCGGCTTGTTTCTCGTTTAACTCGCCGAACAGTCTTTCCTGCAAGACCTCGGAGAAGCCTTCAAGAAGTCGAATCGTGGCGTCATCGGAGCTGCACACCCGAGCCGCGCTCCGGGCAATTGCGTCAAGCACTGGCTGAATATTCGTCGGTGAACTGGCGATCACCCCCAGGATTTCACTTGTCGCCGTTTGTTGTTCCAACGTCTCAGTGAGTTCTCTGAACAGCCGCACGTTTTCGATGGCGATGACGGCTTGAGAAGCGAAGGTCTCTAGTAGCTTGATTTGCTTTTCGGTGAAAGGCCTCACCTCCGTTCGGCGGATGCCGATAACGCCCAAGGCAACGCCCTCTCGGAGGAGCGGAGTGCCGAGAATCGTCCGTTGGCCGAAGCGTTCTTGACCTGCTCTCGAATCTGGGAACTCCGTTTCGAGCTCGGCTGCTAGGTCATGAACATGGAGCGTCTTTCGGTCAATAAATACTCGACCGACTGACGAGCCACGACGGACCGGCGCCACCTGACTTCCCGCCATCGATCCATAGTTGGCGACTTTGCGCAGCAAATTGCCATCAACCTGCATGAAAATACTTGCATCGGACGCGCCGCTAACTTTAGCAGCATTCTCAGCCACAGTGTCCAACACGGGTTGGATGTCCGTCGGCGAACTGGCGATGACGCACAAGATTTCGCTCGTGGCGGTTTGCTGTTCCAACGATTCCTTGAGCTCGTTGAACAGCCGCGCGTTTTCGATGGCGATCACCGCCTGATCGGCGAAAGTTTCCATCAGCTTGATTTGCGACGGACTAAAGGCGCGCGCCTCGGTGCGACGCGCGAATAATCCGCCAATGAGTTCGCCCTGGTGACGAAGGGGAACGGCCAACCAGGTACGAAAGGAGGCGCCGGAACTAAGGAATATCGTTTTGCGCGCGCAAGTCGGGAATGTGAAGAGCACCATGCTCACGCATCCAGCGATACTGTGGTTCATCGATACTAATATCGCCACGAACAATGGGTATTGAACCAAAATGAGCCCGTGGAACCATAGCGACGCCCTCATGGAGTCGCAACAGCACGTCATCGATCCCACAAACCCGTGCGGCGCTCTCGACGATGGCGTCGAGGACCGGCTGCACGTCACTAGGCGAGCGGCTGAGGATGCCGAGCACTTCGGCCGTGGCGGTCTGGTGCTCCAGGGCTTCGCGCAATTCACTGGCAGTCGCCGCCTGGTGCTCCAATGCGTCGGTGAGCTGATGGTCGCGTACTTCGAGTTTCTGGCCCAGCTCGGCTATCGTCTGAGCTTGTTTGGTCAGTGACGATTTCACCACGGCACGGCGCGGTTTTGCCGTGGTTTTCTTAGAGCCCTTTTTGGTCGTGCTTGCCATACAAACAAAAAGACCAAGACAAAGACGTTGGTCGGGGGAGAGAAACTAGGCGTATGACAGGATCGGTTGATGCCGCGGCAACTCCCCCAGCGGCTGAGCTGACTTGTACTTCAGGCGGTTGGTGGCGTCAACGATGAAATCTAACCTGTTTGACGGAGTAGGATTTGGCTTGGAAAAATAGTTTGGACGGGCGACGGTCGATTTGCGGCGCGCTAGCTATGTAGTTGGGTAGGAGCGTTGGTTCGATATTTTTGCGCCAGCAAACCCTCATAAGAGAGGTCCGTTAGGTTTCATATTTCCTCACGATCCACTCCATCGCATGGCGGCGCCTGACACATTTGCCGTTGACTGCTTGCAGCGATGCACCTTTAGGGCGCTGAACTACCACATCCATCATAAACCCACGACAGCGAGGACAACTTCAAAGTAGCGGTCCATTACCGGACAACCTTTAGGATTCTGTCAAGATAGGCGGTGTCCGATCGCTTTTGCCCCACGATCACCCGCCAACCGTCCAAGCGATATCCGCATTGAGCACAATATGAATTGATGGGGTACTCTCCATTGGAACGTGGCGTCTGGCTTATTACGACCCAAAAATCGTCGCGGCATCGGGGGCAGGATCGAGCGATATACTTGGACATGGTCGCGGAACACTTATCGCAGCGCCCAAGGGCGAGTCAACAGGGCTACCAGACTGTCGCGCCTTATAGTTAAATTAGACCATGTCGAGTTTTCCGATCAATAAATCTGGTTTTTCTTGCCCCCAGTAGATCGGATGCATGATAGATATCCATGCAAACGAGGTGCGCAATGAAAAGAGGTGGTTGGTCATTAACGTTGGTTGCTGCGGGGCTGGTTATCCTAACAGCGGTGGCGATTGCCCAGCAGCCGAAGAAGATTCTGCGCCTAGGGTATATATCCTCGACCGATCCAGTTACCGAGTCCGCCCGTGCCGCGGCAATTCGTCTGGCTCTGCGCGAGCGTGGTTACATCGAAGGACAGAACATCGCCATAGAGTACCGATATGCAGAGGGGAAACTCGAGCGGCATCCTGAGCTTGCGGCAGAGCTGGTGCGCCTCAAAGTTGATATTATTTTGGTAGCGGGAGGCGACATACCGATCCGGGCGGCCCTCAATGCGACCAAGACGATTCCCATCGTTATGACAGGCGGTGCGACCGACCCCGTCACGGCAGGGCTAGTGAAAAGCCTCGCCCGTCCCGGCGGCAACGTCACCGGCATTACTCTTCTTAACAGGGAACTAGGTGGTAAGCGGCTGGAGCTACTCAAAGAAACCGTCCCCAAAGTTACCCGTGTCGCCGTTCTCTACGATCCGTTCATTCCATCCCACTTACACGAGGTGAAAGAGCGCCTTCCAGTCCCGGCGCGCGCACTGGAGTTGATTGTTCAGCCTTTGGAAGTTCGAGGTGCGGACGATTTGGAGAGATTAGTCGCTGTGCTGAGTAAGGAGCGCTTAGATGGACTCTACGTCATCAGCAGCCCGCTAGTGAATGCAAACCAGAAACGGATCGCGGACATTGCGGTAAAGAGGCGGTTACCGGCGGTGTACAGCAACCGAGAATCTATAGCTGAAGGCGGGCTTATGTACTACGGCGCCGACCTTGAGGACAGCTACCGGCGCGTCGCATATTACGTGGACAGAATCCTGAAGGGAGCCAAGCCTGCCGACCTGCCGGTCGAACAGCCAATGAAGTTTGAGTTGGTAATCAATCTGAATACAGCGAAGCAGATTGGCCTGACGATTCCGCCGGAGGTGCTGGCGCGGGCAAGCAAGCTGATCAAATGACGGATTCATCAGAAACAAATCCACGATGAAATTCATTCTCTATCGATTACTGGCAATTGCCATTCTGATTTCTGCCACCGCCGCCGACGCTCAGCAGTCGGGAAAGATTTTTCGCATAGGTTTCCTGGATGTAAGCACTGCTTCCGGGATTGCAGTGAACGTTGATTCGTTTCGCCAAGAGCTTAGCAAGCTTGGCTGGATTGAAGAAAAAAATATCACCATCGAGTATCGGTTTGCCGAGGGAAGAAATGACAGCCTGCCTGGGCTTGCGGCAGAGTTAGTCCGCCTGAGGGTTGATCTAATCGTCGTCACAGTTGTCCCGGCGGCGATAGCGCTACAGGCGGCAACCACGACCATCCCCATCGTGGTGACCAGCGCTGCGGACCCCGTGGCGGCTGGTCTGATTGCTAGTCTGGCGCGGCCGGGAGCCAACGTCACGGGACTCGCGAGTTTATCGACCGAACTAATCACCAAAAGGTTGGAGGTACTCAAGGACGCAGTCCCAAAGCTTTCCCGAGTCGGGATCTTGCGGCTGCGGGGAGTCAACCTCGGCGAAGACCTCCAACTGAAAGAACTCAGGCCCGCAGCGCTGGCATTGAAGTTAAAATTGGAGGAGATCGATGCTCAAACCGACCCCAAAGGATTAGAGAGCGCCTTTCAAACCGCGAAGCAGAAACAGGTGGGCGCGATCATGACGACCGCCACTCGCCCCTTTTTCGCCGAAAGAAAGCGGATCGTCGAGCTTGCCGGCAAATACCGGTTGCCGGCTATTTACTCACAAAAAGAGTATGTCGATGAAGGCGGTCTCATGTCCTACGGGGCGGACTACGATGACCTGTACCGCAAGGCCGCCCACTACGTAGACAAGATCCTCAAGGGAACAAAACCGGCTGATTTGCCTGTACAGCAAGCAACCAAATTTGAATTCGTCATTAACCTCAAGGCGGCAAAACAGATCGGGCTGACAATTCCAGTCCGCGTGCTCGAGCGTGCGAATCAGGTGATCAAGTGACAGGAGCCAGATTGACAAAGTAGATGTAAAGCAATGACTAAAAGAATCATTCCGTTGGCTCTATGCTCCCTACTTCTTGCTCCGTGCTCTGCGGCCAAGGCACAGCAGACGAAGAAAGTCCCGCTGATCGGGTACCTATCGCCGTTCGATCTAGTTGCTGAGTGCACCCGTGCCGAGGCAACTCGGCTAGCTCTGCGCGAGTTTGGCTACATAGAAGGACAGAACATCGCCATCGAGTACCGATATTCGGAGGGTAAGGTCAATCGGTTCCCTGAGCTCGCGGCCGAGCTGGTACGTCTGAAGGTTGATATCATCGTGGTATCAGGAGGGGACAGGCTGATCCTGGCGGCCAAGAATGCGACCAAGACGATTCCGATCGTTATGACAGGCGGTGGGCTCGATCCTGTCGAGGCAGGCCTGGTTGAAAGTCTTGCCCGTCCCGGCGGCAACGTCACCGGCATTACAAACCTTACCGGAGAACTAGGCGGGAAGCGGCTGGAGCTGCTCAAAGAAGCCGTTAGTAAACTTGCCCGTGTTGCGGTGCTCTACGATCCGACCGGGCCGTCCAATGTACGCGAGGTGAAAGAGGTTCTCCCCGTGGCGGCGCGTGCGCTGCGGTTAACTATTCAGCCTTGGGAGGTACGGGCTGCGGACGGTTTCGAGAAGGTCTTCGCTGAGCTAAGCAAGCAGCGCCCAGATGGACTCTATGTGCAAGGGGGTCCGCTGATGAATTCTTACCAAAAACGGATTGTCGGCTTTAGCGTTAAAGAGCCGATTACCCGCGATGTACCAGCGGCAGAGAAGCTGTCGCGGCCGGGGGGCTCATGTCCTACGGGGCGGACCAAGCGGAGAGCTACCGGCGTGTCGCATATTACGTAGACAGAATCTTAAAGGGAGCCAAGCCCGCCGACCTTCCGGTCGAGCAGCCGATGAAGTTTGAATTAATCATCAATCTCAAGACGGCAAAGCAGATCGGCGTGACGATTCCGCCGGAAGTACTGGCGCGGGCGAGTAGAATAATCAAATGACGGAATCATCGGTGACAGACAGACATCTATGAAGAAATTCACTCTCTTCTGGTTACTAGCAACTGCTATTCAGATTTCCGATCCCACAGCCCACGCGCAGCAGGCTGGGAAAATCTTCCGTATCGGTTTCCTGGATCCAAGCACTGCTTCCGGTAGCGCGGGCCTCTTGGAGGTGTTTAGGCAGGAGATGAGAAAGCTTGGATGGATCGAGGGAAAGAATATCACTATCGAGTACCGGTTTGCAGAACATAAGCGAGAGCGTGTGCCTGAGCTTGCGGCGGACCTGGTCCGTCGTAAGGTTGATCTGATCGTGGTCGCCGGGACACCATCAGCGTTAGCGGCTAAGAAAGCCACCATGAACATTCCCATCGTAATGGCGACAGCTGTGGACCCGGTGGGAGAAGGTTTGGTTGCCAGCCTTGCTCGACCCGGAGGCAATGTCACCGGGCTTGCAAGTTTAGGGACCGAACTAGCTACCAAAAGGCTTGAGATACTCAAAGACGCGGTCGCCCAAGCTCCCTGAGTTCTGCGGCCCCCGGGAGGCCAAAACCTTCAACTAAAAGAGCTCAGGGCTGCGGCGCTGGAATTGAAGCTGGAATTGGAAGAGATCGACACTCAACCCGCGGGCAAAGCTCTATGTCCAGTTTTTTTTCAATGAGACAAAATCAATGGAACAAGTGAGTCGTTTTCGGTTAAGGGACTCTCGTTTTGAGAATCCGTGGGTTGATGTTGAAAAACGGCTTCCGTATTTGCCCCAGGATTAACGCTACGGCTCTGACCCTTATCTGGACATCCCCCCTCGGCGGATGGTTGATCGTCTTTTTGTTTTTCTGCCCAGTACGCCTTGCGCTTGTCTCGGGTCTTTTGCTTGATCTGTTTGAGCTCGTATAACAGCCGGCTTTTGTTATTGAGCTCATGCACATGGGCCGGAGTGAAGTTCATCAGCGACTGATGCGGCCGGCTGTAGTGATAGCTCTCGATGTAACGGCCGATCTCTTCTTTGGCCGAGATCTCATCGGGATAGTTTCCCACTAGATAGATCTCTTCCTGTTTGATCGACCCATAGAACCGCTCGGTCAGCGCATTGTCGGTGGGCCGGCGGACTCGGGCAAAGGACAAATCGGCTTCCAGCTTCTCGAAGAATTCCTGGGTGATCCCTGAAGTGTTGGGCGAGCCACGATCCACCCGCAGCTTAGGCTTTGTCTCGCTGTGAATCGATATCCCTTGGTTTGTAAGCCCGGTCTGATAAATCGCCTTGATCGTTCCCGCATGAACCGTCGGCACCACTTCCCAGGCGATGATCCAGCGCGAAAAGAAATCGATCACCGTCAGCAAGTACCACCTGACTCCACCCACACTGAGCTTGGTCCAGTCGCTGCCCCACATCAGATTTCTCTGCCACACCTCGTAGCGTGGCTCTTTCCACGGCGCTGTCCGCCGTTGATACGGCTCGACCTGGCCCTGCGCTTTTAGATGCCCGTAGATCACTGACGCCGATAGATAGACGCCCCGCTGTTGCAGCACTCCCTGAATGCGTCGGTGGCGGTACTGCGGGTATTGCCCCTTCACCTCGTCGATCTGTCCCCGCTCCTCGGCCGTTACCTCATAGGAGCTTTGCCGATCGGCCCTGGTCTGGACCTGGGCTTTCTTCCACCGATAATAATTCGACCGCGCCACTCCCATGCTGCTCAGCACTTCGCTGACCTTGCGCCCCTGGCCCTGGTGCGCCGCTACCAGATCAATCGTCGATTGTTTCTGATTCTCCATTAGCCGCCCGCTTCCCTTCAATCCAAGTTCATCTCTTTTTTTAACTCGCTGATGATCAGCGCTTGGTTGAGCACCACCTCCTTGAGCTTGTGATTCTCCGCTTCCAAACGCTTGAGATCGCCTGATTTCACTGGCCGGCCATTTCTCAACGACGCTCGAACTCCCACCTGTAGCTGCCGTTTCCATTTGTAGTACACCGAATCAACCAACTGGTGTTTCACTAATCCTTCCTTGATCGTCTTACATCGCTCGATGTCTTTCAGAATCTCGAACTTCTGCTCCGCTGTGAATATCCGCCGCGCCTTCTTCCTTCCCTCCGCCTTCTCTTCCATTTCGTTCTCTCCTTGGAACGACTCACTTTCTACACCCTTTCTGTCTCATTAGTAAAAAAACAGGTCATAGAGAGCGGATTCAAACCGCCAAGCAAAAGCGGGTAGGCGCGATTATGACGACTACCGGTATCAACTTTTTCGCCGCAAGAAAGCAGATCGTCGAACTTGCCGGGAGACACCTCATGCCCGCTATCTATCCACAGAAAGGTTTTGTCGATGAGGGTGGTCTCATGTCCTACGGAGCGGATTACGATGACCTCTTTCGGAGTGCGGCGGTTTACGTGGACAAGATTTTGAAAGGAGCCAAACCGGCTGACTTGCCAGTGCAACAGGCAACCAAATTTGAGTTCGTCATCAACTTAAAGGCGGCGAAGCAGATCGGACTGACACTGTCGCCAGAATTTCTTTCGCGAGCGAATATGGTAATCAAGTAGGTGTAAGAAATTCGAACTAAGAAAACTCCTAATCCTCCTATGCCTGAATTCGTTACTGGGGCTGGATAGTCTTAACTATGGTCCGCACTGGCACCGCTGGAACTTTGTTTCTAATCACGTAATCCAAAGAGAGTATCAATCGATTCGCTTCTTTGCAGACTGCTGCCTTGTGATAGCAGCTCAGATCCTCAGCGAAAATAGTGCCCTTTTCTCCTAAAACTGTATGAATTTTGTCACCGTATAAGTGCTTAGCGACTTCGTCGCGAATCGAGATATTTCTTATTTCTCTTAGAGTCTTGTTTTTATGAGTTCCGCGAATAAACATGTGCGGTCCACTGTCCATAGTAACGTCTGTAAGATAGATAAAAATAGTCAATGACTTAAAGTCGTGAGTATCATAGTGAAAGTCATGGATATTATAGTTGGAGTCACTTCTAGGAGGTACGCCATCGCTATCGCTTTGACCGCCAGCACGACTGAACGTCCAGGTTAATCGGCTCAGCCACAATCGCGGTTCAACGCCCAAATATTTACGGACTATCTCTAAAATTTTGGCGTTCCGAGCGACTTGGTCAATGACGTCACAAGTCTGGTGTGGGTTCCAATAAGAAGTCTGGTTGTTTTGACCGCAATAAGCGAGGATCTCGTTTACGTACTCGGCCGGAAGCTGACCGATCCGAGCTGATCCAACTTCCTCAAGGCATTTGAATACTTGGTCCACATCAACGTGCGCGAAAGTTGGATATGTTTCCAATCTCTGCGGCAGAGATTTACTCAATCTTTGACAGATACCGAGAAGTGGAGCGCGACCAGGACCCACCATTACGAGCGCACGGATTACACGTAGCCACCGAAGCAGCCCGGGACTTGCCGAAACGTACAGTTTAAGCGCACCCATTGAGGTGGGGCTATTTCTTTTGATCCTGCCTAGGTGACCCTTCCGACTTGCCGGTTGAACGCGCGCTGCTGCCTTCCTGGACCTGTTGTATTTGAGCTTCGCGGAATTCCGGTAGATCGAGTTTTCGTATAATGGTGCTTCCGGCCGGCGGCTTTTGGTTTGAGAGCACCACCCCTCCTTGCAGAGCTTTGTAAATGTAATTCCCTTCGGTGTGACCCTGTGTCGGTAGGAAAAACGAAGACGCGAATATCAATGCTGTAAGGTAATCCCGATGTCCCCAGCCTGCTCGCATTATGTTGGCTCCTCTCAAAGTTGGGGCGCCGGCGTTGCGTAGCCGGCGACTCCGGTTGGCGCCCGGACGCTGCGCATGGTTTGGCCCAGCGGCAGAAACACCGGGGACCACGCGAAGAGGGATGTAATGATTCCCCGGCAAACTCCGTTGGTACGGTGTGAGCAAGTGCAGCACGTGTGCCACGGCAATGTTGACAGCGATTGCGGACGCAGGCTCCGAAGATGCCAGTGAAGGGATGTACAAGCGCGCCCGGATAGTTCGCAACGCTTTACCGACGGGCAGCGGTAGTGAGGTGCTGTTGCGGTCTGCTTATTACTTAGGCCGGCTCTCTTACCACGTCTCGCGCTTTCTTGTCCTTACGAAGCCCGCCAAACGCGGCCTGGCGCAAGTGATCGTCCGACGTCCATTCGGTAAATTCGATTTGTACAACGAGCTCGGGTTTGAGCCAGACGCAGTTTTTCATTTCTTCGGCAGTAATTGCCCACTGGGTGCGTCTCTTTTTCTCCGGCAGATTCGCGAAGGGGCAGACGTTGGTTGCCAGTGGCTTCATCCGGGCCATGATTTCGCGCCGTACATGGTGCACAAAGCCTGCGCGAACTTTCCCGGCATAGAGCAAATCGTCCCCCTGGTAATACCCTACGATTATGGCGTCGAAGGGATTGCCGGGCGTGTAGCCGCCAACGACGAGCTCCTGGCCTTGATTAACCTTATATTTGACCCAGGCTCCGCTACGCTTGCCAGGCTCGTAAAATGAATCTTGCCGCTTGGCGATGATACCTTCGAGTCCGAGTTCCGTGATCGCCCGAATCATATCTTGGGCGGAAGCGATGACGGTTTGCGACAGCTCAACCGCTGATGACTTCTTACGGACAGGCCCTAAAAGCTCGGTGAGGGCACCTCGGCGTTTCAACAGTGGCTCATGGAGCATGCTTCGGCCACCAAGGATCAGAAGGTCAAAGACGTAAAAGCGGATCGCGGAAGCTTCGGAACGGTGACGCTGGAGCGTGTTGAACGAGACTTGGCCCGTAGAATCCATCGCAACGATCTCGCCGTCGACGAGTGTGCCGGCTGGCAAGAGTTCACATGCTTTGGCAATCGCGGAAAACTGAAGAGTGAGGGCATTGGCCCTTCGCGACCATAGGCTCACGCCGGTAGCATTCTTCCCCGCTAAGCATCGATACCCGTCTAACTTGATCTCGTACAGCCAGTCTGGGCCTTCGGGCAGTTTACGGACACCGAGGGCGTACATCGGCTCGACAAAGCTGATTTGGTCCGCAGTGATTTTGCCACGCATCATGGTAACGACTGGATCAGCGCTTTTCTAGAAGCGGGCACGTGAGAAATAACTTGAACTGATGCTTACTCCTTAATCGCCCGCACCATCGTAATTGCGTTCTTGTTAACGCCCATGAACGGAGCTTCCCATTTCTCGTTCAAATTGGGTAATGCCACCGCCTTCACGTTGGTGAGTGCTAGAAAATGTTTATCGGAGTTATTGAGCAAGTCTGATAGCCGCGAGCTATAGCCGCCTTCGCTGGCCAATGGGACGAACAGCGTCCCGCGAATCTTGTAGGTATCGGTGTGAATTTCGACCTCGACACGTTTACCCTTGTACGGTGCTTGCGCCATGGTGCTTCCTTTATTGCCGAGTTGGATTGAGCATCCGCTGATAGATTGCCCATTGTGCTGCAACCTTGTCCAAGATTTCATCGCATGTTACAAGCCCTTTTTCAGAGAGCAGAACAGCAACTCGAATCGGCGCCTTTGTCATCACCGAAGACAAGCTATTCTGCGGATTGGCTGGTCTGCTTTCTACTACCACGAATGATCAATTTCAGCGTCCGATAGTCGCAGCGAATACAGCAACCAGTGACGGATTGAAATGGCGGCGTCTCATCCGACGGTCGCACGATCACCGCTATGAGTCCACGGCACTTTCGGATGCTCGCCGTTGCTATTGGGCATCTGGGTCACAGAACGCTGAAACAGTCGCGGCACTTCGGACACGTTCGGGCTATGTACCGGGCCATGGTGGCGGACACATATCGAAGTGGCCCGGGCGAGTCAACGGTGGTGGGCTGCGGCGTCTTACTCCCGCAAATAACACTTTTCGCAACAGTGTGATGTTCGTGATAAGTCTGATCACGAATGAGGTGGGCAATGAAGAAAACTACGGCATCATCAATCTTGGTTGCAGCGATGATGCTAGCTGTTGCTGTGTTGGCCCAGGCGCAGCAGGCGATGGCAATTCCCCGGATAGGAATTTTGGCCGCGACCTCCGCGTTCTTCTTTTTGCCTCGGCTCGAGGCATTGCGCCAGCGGCTGCACGAGCTTGGCTATGTCGAAGGGAAAAACATTGTCATTGAGTACCGATATGCGGAGGGGAAACTTGAACGGTTGCCTGACCTTGCCGCCGAGCTGGTCCGTCTCAAAGTTGACGTCATCGTCACCGCCGGCCCGGCTATTTTACCTGCAAAGAAGGCAACCGCGACGATTCCCATCGTATTCGGGTCGCATTCCGATCCAGTAGGAACTGGCATAGTCGCCAGCTTGGCGCGACCAGGAGGGAATATCACCGGACTTAGCCTAATGGTGCCGGATCTAGATGGCAAACGGTTGGAGCTACTCAAGGAAGCCTTCCCCAAGGTTGCCCGGGTGGGTGGCCTTCCTCTGGCAATCGGGTGGTACGAGGGGAAACCTGCCTCTAACAGAAATGGAAGCTGCGACCAAGGCGTTGAGAGTCAAACTTCAATCCCTTGAGGTGCGCATCCTTGATGATTTTGAGAACGCATTTGTGCGGGCGAAAACGGAGGGCGCCCAGGCGCTCGTTACGACCGTAAGTCCACTTATCAATACTCAGCAACGCCAAGTGTTGGACTTTGCGGCAAAGAACGTTTTGCCCGCTATGTACCCAGCTAGTGAGTTTGTCGAGGGCGGCGGCTTGATGAGCTACGCGCCGAGCTATACGGACTTATGGCGGCGCGCCGCTGACTTTGTCGACAAGATCCTGAAAGGCTCAAAACCCGCCGACATTCCCGTCGAACAGCCGAAGAAGTTCGAGTTCATAGTCAATCTAAAAGCCGCTAAGGAGATAGGTCTGACGGTTTCCCCGAATGTGGTGGCGCGGGCGGATAAGGTGATCAAGTAGCCACGCGGCTATTCCGGGATCGAAGCTCTTCGGTTCAGTTACCCCTAAAACTCTAACTAACGATCTCCAGCACTCTGCGCAGCCGGTCGATTTTGGGTTTGTTGTCCGGAAGTGCAGGCCAAGGCGAGACCAAACCAAGCTGCGAGCTGTTCATCATCGCGGGTGATCTCTCGGTCCTCGTAGTGATAAATCTGGATCAGGGAGTGCATAAGAGCAAGCAAGGTGACGCTAGCCACGGAGCACCACCCCCGCGACTTACCATAAAAGCTCTCGGCGCTCCCGCAACTATGATAGCCCTTGTAAGACCGTTCCAAGTTAGCGACTTCCATTCAGCACTACTCCACTGGGCCTTACAGGCAGGCGCGTCGTACTTCGGATTGTTGAAGCAAGTAGGGCTCTCCGTCGCAAACCTTCTTTTTATCCTGAATTCCCTGGGGGACATCATCGTCGCCTTAAGCCGTAATCGAAATGGATCGGTACGGGCCGTACCAGTACCGCCTCACTAGCCAAGCGTAGAGAGCCACCGCGCAAACGATGCCGGCGTAAAACAAATAATCAACTCGGATGCAAATGATAGGTGCACAGATCATAACAGCTCAGCGCCAATTTTTTGCCCGCCTATGTCCTTACGGCCAAGGGCGCCGAACCCGACGCCCCGCAGATTCCTACCCACGCCGATTGTCGAGAAGCTGAGAACGAACGTGACTCCGATTGTTAGGGATTATCTTTCAGGTAATTAGGAAAAATCCATTCACTTACCTGCCAGGGACTACCAAATTGAGAAAAGGTCGTGGGTTTTACGGTACATTTTTCTCATTGTGTCTGGTACGGGCTTTGCTGTCTCGGTCATTTCCGTGAAGTTTAATGACTAACTCAGGAGGTTTGTATGGGACTGATCCGGCTATTTTTTTATGAGCAACCAATCTCGTTTACTCGCTTTGCCGTAGAAAGTTTGACGTTAGCTGGGGTAATTGGTACTGCGTCGGGGCTGGCTATAGCCACGTCTTTAATGTTGCTGCACTAATTGCTCCCGCATTCGCCAGATCGGTCTGACCATCCCGCCGAATGTGCTGCTGTGACAGAGCTTGTGCGCCGAAATGTCGATGTGATCGTTACGGGCGCGGGTCCACTAACCCGTGCTGCCAAAGAAGCAACTAACACGATTCCTATTGTCATGGCGCAGGATGTCGATCCGGTTGCCAACGGGTTCGTCGCCAGTCTGGCACGGCCTGGCGGGAACATTACGAACTGTCCAATCTTTCCCCGGAGATAAGCAGAAAACAACTCGAGCTTTTGAAAGAGATCATTCCTAAGCTCTCCCGAGCGGCGGTTTTAGGCGGGGCTTCGGCTGCCCCCGCTAATGTCCGACAGCTTAAAAAGATCGAACTCACCGGCAGGGCCTTAAAGGTGAAAATTCAATACCTAGCCGTACTAAGTGCCAAGGATATTGAAAGTGCATTTCGCGCCGCAGGTAATGAGCATGCCGACGCTGTAATCGCACTGGGAAGCTCCATCCTCAATTCCGATCGAACACAGATAGTCGAGCGAGCGGTAAAGAGCCGGCTCTCAGCGATATACAACCATTCAGAATATGTTGTTGACGGGGGCTAATGACCTAAAGCGCGAGCTTGCCCGACCTGGACCGGCGCGCCGCGACGTATGTCGACAAGATTTTAAAAGGCAGGAAGCCCGCTGACTTGCCGGTAGAGCAACCGATAAAGTTCGAGTTCATTATCAATCTGAAAGCGGCGAAGCAGATCGGTTTGACGATTCCGCCGAATGTGCTGGTCAGAGCAGATAGAGTAATAAAGTGATCGTAGGCAGTGGTCGGTTATTTAGACCCCAGCTAAAAATAAACCTTTTCGCAAGCTCTTCTATTCGACTTTTCCTGCATTGGGCAGGATAATTTTAGATAAATTGAATTACAGCGAAATCTTGGTTCATCGGCTAGAATTGCTTTTTACCTGCTCCGCTATCGACCATATTTTCGCATGGCCCTCTTCAATAGCTTCATTTAGGAAACTATTCAGGATCGTCGTTGTCCATCAGAAGTGGAACGTAAATCTTACCGATCCATACTGTCCTGACCAATTCTTGAGCACCCTTCAAAATTTCGGCTCCCCTCCTGCCCATGGACATATCGACTGATGGGACTAGGCGAACAGCAGTGTTATCGGATCAAAGCATATTTTGGGATGTCCATCCGCTTGGAAATCTCGCTTGCCGATGCAAATTGTGAAAGGCCGCGTGGCGCTGAACCGGCGCCGCGCCGTCAAGCAGCTACGCTTTGTCCGCATGGCGCGAGATTGCTGGCATTTAACCGTGAATCGGGCGCATTGTCGAAAAGTTGTTGACTTCGGAAGCCCAATTACCGGAAACTCTTTAGCTAAATGGTAAGCAAAACATTGATGTCATCTCTGGCAGCTCTTCTCGTTTCTTTAACCTTTGTCGACGCTCACGCCGGTTCGATTTTCGGCGAGGTCAGGTTCGCGGACGCCCCGCCCAAACTACCTTTAATCAAAGTAAGCAAGGATCAAGATTATTGCGGCGAGACACTGCCTAACGAGACCTATTTGACCGTACCAAACGGCGGCCTCAAGAATGTTGTCGTCTATATCGACTCCGCGCCGGTTGGGAAAGCGGCCGATCCATTGAAAGAACACTTTCTCTACAACGATGGCTGCCGCTACAACCCCCACGTCATGGCGTTTCATTTGGGCGAGAAGTTAAGGGTCAAAAACAACGATCCCAAGCTTCACATCCCCCATGGTTATCTCGGTGAGCGCACTGTCTTTAATCTATCCCTGCCGTTCAAGAACACCGTCATCGAAGCGACGTCACGAATACGGCAAGCCGGAATCATGAAAGTCGTCTGTGATACCCACGCCTGGATGTTGGGATTTATTCATGTTTTCGATCACCCTTTTTTTGCCGTCACCAACGACCAGGGAGCGTTTTCAATTTCCGATCTACCGGCGGGGAATTATGTTCTAAAAGCCTGGCATGAAGACGGTGGAACAAAGAGTCAGGAGATCACCGTTCCCGAGAGTGGAGACATACGAATAGGCTTCGAGTTTAATAGAAAACCATAAGCAATCCTACTTCGACATAGTGCCCGTTGATCTATCCACTTGAGCCTATGGCTTACTGTAGTGTGGCGCACCGCGTGCCGATTACTTTGTTTTTTTGTTCAGCTATCTTTGACCCCCATGGTTTAAGGGGATATGAAGCCGTCTCCAAGATACTCCATTGTCTTGAGGCTGACAGCTGCTAGAAAGTGTGACTTGGGTCGCCGGTTCTCTCTGGGTCGCGTGCTGGCCAAAGGTTCGCCGGCTACTGCCGTATGGACCGATTTTGCGATCTTTGCGTTTAATTTGTGGCAACAAACCTAACATGTGATGAAAACCTGACTGATTTCCCATGACAAACTTCGATACTCGTAATCGCGATCAAATAACAAGAACTTTCAAACCTACTTTTTCAGTGAGAACTAGCTAGACGCGACACTGTGCTTCTTCCTCCGACATAGCCTCCATGTCACTCAACATACGTTTAGGCCGTTCGGTTAGCCCGTTGAACGCACGGAGCGTGCATCTTAGTACTTGTGCAGCGGCAGCTATTTGGTTAATGCTAGCAGACGGAATTTGTCCTGGTTCTATATGATCAGAAGGGGCGCGAAAAGAGTGAAGGTGTTGCTCGTTTTAGGGTTGAGTTTATTGTTGTTTTTGAGCGGTAGCTCTGGCGCAGCAACGGTGAGCCCAACTAAAAGTAATTTCGGCACCAGTGTTACCAGTCAAATCATGACCGTGTTGTGGGTCGCCAAAGACCAAAATTTGTTTCGCAAGCATGGCTTGGACATCCAACTCATCCGCATGCCAAGCTCCGCCGTATCTTTGTCCGCCCTGCTAGTTGGCGAAATCGACATGGTCGCGGTAGGCCCGGGGCGGCTCCTCAATGCCGCCACTGCCGGGGGCGATCTCGTCGGCGTCGCCAACCTTGGAAACGATCTGGACTATAGACTGATCGCCCGTCCTGAAATCAAAAAGCCCGAAGATTTGCACGGCAAACGAATCGCGATCAGCGGGCCGGGCTCCGTGTCGCATATCGTGGCTCTCTTGGCGCTGCAGAAATTGGCTATAGATCCAAGGCAAGCGAAAATCACTTTTCTCGCGATCCCCGGAACCGAAGTCAATTATCGCACAGCGCTTGAGACTGGCACTGTCGACGCCGCGCCTTTGAATGGTCCGGTGGGAGACTACTATTCATCCCGAGGTTACAGCTTGCTTTATAATTTGCAGACTTCTGGAGTGGCAATGCCCCAGGATTTACTGGTTACGAGCAAACGCATACTGGCGAGCCGAGGGCCGATCGTCGAGGCGCAGATCAAAGCGTTTGTCGAAGCGATTGCTTATCTCCAGGACGCCAGGAATAAGGCGTCCGTGAAACGCAGTGTTGCATCGAACATGAGGCTCAACGATGAAACCGTCATCGAGGAGACTTACCAGACAGTGCTCCAATCCTATGAGCGCGCGCCCTACCCAAATCTCGACGGCATGAAGCAATTGCAGACGTTACTGACGACCGTCAATCCCAAACTGAAGGACCTGAAGACCGAAACCATCGTCGATGGTGGATTTATTAGCAGGCTAGAAAGCTCAGGCTTCATTCAAAACCTCTACAAGAAACCCTGAGAACTTTGCATCGCACTCCATATCGAGCCCACGTAAACCATCAGCCTTGGATAAATTCGCATGATAATTCTAACTTCAGAGAAGCCAAGTTGAATTCATCGGAGCGGCGTTTACGATTTGAGGGGTCGAAACGGACTTTAACCTCCCCTATCTCCCTGGTTTCCACCCCGCCGCGTCCAGCTCGGCGTTGACCTTGCGCGCCAAACCATAGCTGTAGAGTTTTTCCACCGTCGGCGCTTCCTTCGGATTCAGAACCTTGAGCGCTTGGTCGAGGTATTTTTTCTGCATGTCTACGTTTACGGTGCCGTCGGCAGTCATGATCGGACGTACTTGATCGTAGTATTGGGCGGCGAGGTCTTCTTTGATTTTCATGTAGCGGAGCAGAATGGGAATCGTGCCGCTCTTGTTTTCGCGCGCGTAGCGCAATCCTTTCACGGTGCCGCGCACGAACTTTTCCACCAGCCCAGGATCGCTTTGTAAAAACTTGTCGTTGACTAGAATGCTGCCTTGCAGCTCGACAAAATCTTCTTTGAGAAAAGACACCAGCTCGCGAAAACCGGCGTCGCGCACGACGAAATTAAACGGCGGGCTAATCATCCCGGCGTCGACGACGCCGTTACGCAACGCGGTCGCCAGGGTCGCCGGCAAACCCAAAGCCAAAATCGTTGCGTCGCGCCCGCCTTCGATGCCCGTCCGCTTGAGCACTTCACGCAGCAAATTATCGGGACCGCTGCCAAGCCCGGTGACCCCGATGCGTTTGCCTCTGAGTGATTTCACGTCGGCAATCTCGGGCTTGGCGTAGAGCCAAAACATCGGCCGAAAGAAAGTGCTGTAGACGAAACGCAACGGCACGCCGCCGACCATTGCGGTCATCCCGGCACCGCTCATGGAAGCGAAATCGACGTTGCCGCCGATCAGGGCCGAGATGCCGAGCGTGTCGCGCATCTGCACCAAGTCGACGTCTAAACCCTCGTCGCGATAATAGCCTCTTTCCTTTGCCGCGGTGAACGCGATGACAACCATGCTGAGGGTCGGCACGGCGACGCGCACGGTTGCTGCATGGGCTCGGCCTGACAGGCCACCGATAAGCAGCAAGCAGATTAGAATAGGTAACTTCGCGGTTACTCGCATAGATAATATCTCCTCTTGCCCCCACACGGTGGCCGCGTTACGCAATCATGTAGGGAACTTCCAAGCCTTGCAGCCGATTCCAATCGGTCGCGACAAAAGATTGTCCAGTGACGCCCATCGACTCATCCCCAGCCAGATAAACCACGCAGGTGCGGACGATCGCCGGACTGAGCATGCGCACGCCGCGATTGCCGGGGATATTTCTGACAGCTTCGGTGGCGACTATACCTCCAGGATCGAGACAGTTGGCGCGAATATTGAACGGCGCATTCTCCAGCGCCAAGACTTGCGTGAGCCCTTCGACACCGAACTTGGCCGCGGAATACGGACCGCGTAACAACTTGCCCTTTTTACCCTGTGGCGAAGAAATGTTGATGATGGCGCCGCCACCTTGGGCGCGCATAATCTCGAACGCCTCCCGGCTGCACAGGAATGTGCCGGTGAGATTGGTATCGAGAACTTGCCGCCACACATCCAGTGGGGTATCGGCCAATGCCAGGTTCACCGGCCCGCCGCGCGGCCAGGCAAAGCCGGCGTTGTTCACAACCACGTCCAGACGCGAGAATTTGTCCACGGTAGAGCGAAACAGCGCGGCAACGTCGCGCTCTGAAGTCACATCCGCGCGCAGCGCCAAGACTTTTTCCGGCGCCAATGCCAAACGGGCCGCCGCAGCGTCGATATCCGCTTGCGTGAGATCGCAGAGCGCAACGCGCGCGCCCGCTTGCGCGAGAGATTGAACAATCTCCCACCCGATACCGCGCGCCGCGCCGGTGACGAGAGCGACTTTACCGTCAAGTTTCATTGTCAAAAATGACTGAATGCTATATACAGCAACCGCATCTATAGTGCGCGGCACCGATTGAATGCAAGCATGGAGCAAGATATGGCGTTAGCTAACCGCAAAAACCACGGCCACGGGAAACAGCTGCGCTGGCAGGATCTCGTCTCGACCAAGCCCGGCACCCTCGCGGGGAAATACCTGCGCCGTTTTTGGCAGCCGATCCACCGCGCCGAAGAGCTTCGGGCCGGCCAAGCCAAGCCGATCGAAATTATGAGCGAGCGCTTCACGCTCTACCGCAGCGAATGTGGCACGCCCCATATCGTCGGTTTTCGTTGCCCCCATCGTGGGACACAGCTTTCGGCCGGCTGGGTGGAAGGCGACCAAATCCGCTGTATGTATCACGGCTGGTTGTTCGACAGCGCCGGGCAATGCCTGGAACAGCCGGCCGAAGATAAATCCTTTGCCGCCAAGATTCGCATTGGCAACTGTCCGACGCGGGAATATTTGGGCCTGATCTTCGCCTACTTTGGCGGCGGAGAAGCGCCGCCTTTCCCGCGTTATCCGCATATGGAAGAGGACGGCATTCTCGAAGTACTGTCGACGGAAGTCTGGCCGTGCAATTTTTTCCAGCGCATCGACAACAACGGCGACACCTATCACGTGCCATTCGTCCATCGCGGCGCCTACTCGGCCTCTTCGGCAAACAATCGCGCCGGACTGCCGGAGATTTCCAAGGAGGAAAGCCCCTGGGGAACGACGGCTTACGCGAGCTTCGCGCAGGGCTGGTGCAACGTATTTCAATTTTTCATGCCCAACGCCTACGCTTTTCGTAATCCTTCGCCGGAACCGGAATGCGGCGCGGAAGACCGCATGCAGTGGGACGTGCCGCTCGATGACGAGCAGTCTTTGGAATTCCGCCTGCGCCGGTTGCCGCTCACCGGCAAAGCCGCCGACGATTACCGCGCGCGCCGCGCTGACGCGGCGGCGGCGCCAAAAATCTCCGTCGCGCAGATGGGCGCGGCCGTGCTGGCGGGAAAACTAAACTACCAAGACTTGGACGAGTTTTTCCACGACAAAATCGCTTTGGTCCATACCCAAGACTACGTCGCGCAAGTCGGCCAGGGCCCGATGGCCGATCGTGCCCAGGAACATCTCGGCCGTTCCGACACCGGCATTATTTTATTTCGCAAGATCTGGGAGAGAGAACTGCGTGCCTTAGCCGAAGGACGGCCGCTGAAAAAATGGTGCTTGCCCCAAGACGCCGACATCACGTTCCAGCAGGAGTCCGTAGATTTGCTTCACAGCGCACCCGGATAAGCTGGGATAAAGACTTGTTTGGGCTGGCCGTACCTAGTCATCCTTTTCTGAGGGGCAGCCACAGCCTGACACTCATGCCGCTGGAGCCGAGTTGCAGCCGCGCGCCCTGAGATACTGAACTGAGGCGCATGACGACGCCGTTCGAGTTGCGCAGAGACATCCCACCGACTCCGCCGCCAAAAGCAACGCTAGCTTCAGCAGCAACGTATTGTCCCTCGAACTTAGCTAAATCAGCTAGATTATAAACATCCCCGGAGGCGCTCGCCTTACTGACACCGACATCGATAAATGTGACGCCATCGATCGAAAAACCATAGTCTTTGCCGTTGAAGCTGAGCTTGCCATTGCCCCAGCTAAAACCGATACCGGCGGCGATCGAAGTGGTTTCGAGCGATACCTTTGCCGCCGCCAGATCGCTTTGGGCAACGGCCGCGGTTGCTGCGAGTAAAAGTGTGACAAACAGTGTGACAGTAGAAAATAGAATTCTTGACCTTGGGCATATGACCTCCGCCGCAGTTTTCAAAACCACTCTAAGCACAGACCGCATCGCCAAGCGATGAGAATCGAATCCTCCCGGGCAATGACGCTGAAGTCAGGACCAAAGAGCCATGCCCATGCCAGTGAACAATTCCGGACGAATGAGAACAATGGCTCTAAGAACGGTCATCCAATGTGTCTCGCATCGCCCTGATTAATGAAACGAATCCAGCACCGGGCGATTTGGCCATGACCGCGGAACCAATCACGATTGGCGCGAGTTTAACAGAAAATCGTTGATCCGCTTTGCGCGACAACCGCGCTGGATCGAGGTGCAGGCGATACCCCGTCATTACTTCCGACGCTTACGTACCTGAATTCCGGCGGCTTCTTCCTGCAGGCGAAACAGCGATGCCGTGCTTTGCTCCGACCAGCCGCGGCTGATGGCGTGAATCATAAATTGCTCGACTAGTGCCGCGATGGGCATGGGAACATTTTGCTGACGTCCCAAATCGGTGGCTAGGCCGACGTCCTTTCGCGACAGTCCAATGCCGAAACTCGCCGGATGCTCGTAGTTTCCTGTAAACACCGTATCGGAGAAATGATTTTTCAGTTGATTGAGCTGGACATCCAGGCCCCAATGCATGCAGTCCCAGAGCAGCTCCGGATCCACCCCGGCCTTTGAACCCAAAACGAGGCCTTCGCCTATCGCCAAGCCGATGCCGCGGCGCACCAAGTTGTGCGCTAGTTTAATAACCGTGCCGGTGCCCAAGTCGCCGGTGTAAACAACCGTGTCGCTGAAGGCGTCGAACAGCGGTTTCACTTCGCCGTAGGCTTCGGCGCTGCCCGAGGCCAACACCTGAACGCTGCGACTGGCAATGCCTTTTCGCCCAACGATCAGCGGCGCATCCATCACCCAACCGCCGCGGGTGGCAAACTCGGCGCCGATACGCCGGATAAGATCGGCACTGCTGCTGGAAAGATCGACATAGATACTGCCGTCGCGAACGCCGTGAACCAGCCCGTGCTCGCCAAGCGCAACCGCCTCAACCTCTCGCGGCCCCGGCAGTGAGGTAAAAACCACGCGGCAATCCCGCGCAACCGCCGCAGCCGATTCAGCCAACCGCGCTCCAGTCTCTACTAGCTTCCGCGCTGCTTCCGGCGCAATATCATAAACCACCATCGCATAGCCGGCGTGCAGAATATTTCCGGCAACCACTGCCGCCAATAGTTCCAAGCCCAACAAAACCCACTGGTTCCATTTTGACACCTCATTGTCGGGATGACCGAGAAACCGTTCTCGTTACTAAATAATAATTCGCCACGACGAACGACAACAGCCGACCGCGTGAACAGAACCGAAACCGCATAGACAAACATTTCATCGCACCACGCCCTCAAGAAGCGATATCGCTGACGCGCGAAATCGTCAACAACGATTCACGGCAGTTCTCCAGTCAAGATTCTCAGGTGGACGGGTGCATCGATAGCCAGAAGGTGGCGAACAGCTGTTGCGAATGGCTACAGGCCGAAGTCGGCGCAACTTCGTAAACGGTAACGAAAATTCGCTGCCTCAAACCGCTCCCGAATGACAGCGTTTTCAGGCCGGTACATCATCGCGCCACTCTTGGCGGGTTTGTAGGATCAGCGGAATGATCCCGGTAAAAAAGCGGGTGACGTAAAACAAATAACCGACGGTTGCCGCAAGCTGCACGATGCCGACAATGACATGACCGCCTTTTGCGACAAAGGGTAGCGCCCAATAGTACGCCGCCATCACTGCCAAAAGGTTGAAAATCAAGGTTGCCGGGATCATCAACCTAATATTTAGCAGCTGCCCACGCTCGACTATGGCGTACAGTCTGCAGCCTATCTGTCCGGCGCTATCCGCGATGCGATCGCGGCTCAAACGCAAATCTAAAGCAAATAGTATCCCGGTCATGAGCGCAAATACAGAGTCAACGCGTACCAGTGTAACGGATTAGTCAGCTGGGTGAATGCAATTGTCTCGACTAAAGTGCAAGCGATGTACATGAAATTGTGACCGAACTTTAGCGGCCAGCGGATCACAGTCAGGGTGTGAATCAGCGATCGGGACCAAAAAAGTAGAATGATCAGCAGTCCGGTGATGGCATAGGGCCAGAATATAAATTGCCTATTAACCAGCACGCTGCTGGAATTATCGGCAAGAAAAGAAAAGGCAACACCCTGGATGATGCTGATCAACGTCAGCTCAATATTTACCACTAACCCGTCCAAGTGTGTCTGGCTGGAAGAAGATTTTTCTTTGTTAGTGGAGATTCGATCGGCCATTGATCTCAACGATCCACACCGAACACGTCATACAATCATTTTTCTATCGGTCTACTTCATTCGACTAATGCTTGCACTGATTTTGCTAGGTTTCTACAGATCTCCTGACCCATCGATCCATTATCGCCACAGCGGCTCACGGGAAATCTGAAGAACCTCCAATCCGCGTCATTATCACCTGGTCGCCCCTCGCAACATCGTCTCTCAAGGTCTTTTACTCGAACTTTTTGCCGCCAAGATAAACGGTGTGCATGGAGCGCATGTTGGCGATATTGTCGAGGGGATTTTTCTCCAGGACAAGTAGGTCGGCGGCCTTGCCTTTGGCTAGCGTGCCGAAGTCCTTGGCGATGCCCAGACTCTCTGAGGCGCCTTTCGAGAAGGACTGGATGACCTGCATCGGTGTCAGCCCCGCCTGCACCATAAGCTCCATTTCCCGATGCTCGGAGAAGCCCTGGATGAAAAAGCGGTCGGCGGCACCGCCTCTATCAGTGCCTAAGGCGATGCGTACCCCGCCATCCGATAGCTTCTTCAGATTGATCTTGTTAATCTCGAAGGCCGCCTTGAACAAGGCGCGCTGCGGGTGTTTCGCCTGCTCGTCTCGTATCTTGGTCTTCAGCACCACCAGGCGCTCCGGCGGCACGAACTTGAAGAAGAAAGAATCGTCGATCCAGGCCGGCGCGTCGCCGTAGGCGAACAGGAACTCGTCGCGTATTAAGGTCGGAATGAGCGTCACGTTGCGCTGCTTGAGCAGCGCGATGAAATCGCCATCCACCTCCCGGTCGCGGACACTGTGGCCAAGGATATTCAACCCGCGCTCTACCAGCATCCTCGCGTCGGCGAGCTCATAGGCGTGACCGACGGTGAGCTTGCCCTGCTTGCGCGCCTGTTCGAGAACGGCGGCGCAAAACTCGGGGCTGAGCTTGGCCCGGGTGCCGAATCCGCTATCCACCCACACCTTGATGTAATCGGCGCCCGCGGCGACGATCTGGTCGACCTTAGCGCGCGTCTGCTCGGGTGTCACGACCTCGGGATCAGGCGCGAAGCGGTACTTCACGGTGGAAACCCTTGCGCCACGCAGCTCCCCTTTCTTCTGCGCTTCACGCACCTCAACGACTTCGTCCGGATCGGTCTGCATGCTGGTCGCGGTGGTGACGCCATACAATGCGTATTGGCGCAACTGCGGCTCGGTTTTCGCACCGACGTGACCATGCGCATTGATGATGCCCGGCACGATGAACTTGCTGGTGAGATCGAGCACGGTGGCGCCGGCTGGGGTGGGAGTCTTAGACGCTGGCCCCATATCGCGGATGCGGCCATTCTCCATCACGATGGTGATGTCCTTCTGCGGCTGCGCGCCGCTGCCGTCGATCATCGTGGCACGACTGAGCACGATAACTTGCGCCGGCGCGCTGGCCGCGAGCAGCAGTGCGCCAATTACAACAATCGAAGCGCTTGGGTTTCTCATAGGTCCTACTCCCTTAATTAGCCAGCATCTCACTTCGACATCGATAGCTGCTTGCCATTGAGATTCCCCTAGCTCGCATCGCGGACCGGCGCGTATTCAAGCGCTTGCACCTATGAAGGTGGTGCTTAGCCTAGGTATGCTGCGCCGATGGAGCGGCCGCAAGAATCTGGAACGCGCGTGGCAGCCCTGCGGGCGATGGCTAATTATTTGGTGCCGCGCCAACCATGCTCGGACAGGTCGATCGTCACGCCGTCGGGTCCTTTGAACTTGACCTTGACATTGCCACCTTTGGCCATCTTATCGGCTCCGGGTAAGGAACAAACCAAGGCTTTGCGCCGCTACTCGTATCTCAGCGCGTCGATAGGATCCAAACCCGCCGCTTTCTTGGCGGGATAAAAACCGAAGAAGACGCCGACGGCGCCGGAGAAGAGAAAGGCAACGGCAACCACAATTGGATCGATCAGGGTCGGCCACTGGGCCCAGGTCTTGAGGAGTTCGGAACTGCCAATGCCAAGGAAGATGCCGATGATGCCGCCGGTGGCGGCCATGACGACGGCTTCGACGAGGAATTGCAGCATGATGTCTCTACTGCGCGCGCCGACGGCCATGCGGATGCCGATCTCGCGGGTGCGTTCGGTGACCGAAACCAGCATGATGTTCATGATGCCGATGCCGCCGACTAGCAGCGATATCCCGGCGACGCTGCCCAAAAGAATCGCCATTACCCGCGCCGTGCTCTGCGCCGCTTCGGCGATGTCGGAAAGGTTACGCACTGTGAAATCGTCCTCGCGCCCTTCGGCGATGCGATGACGCTGGCGCAACAACAATGTGATCTGCTCCTGGGCTTCCTGGACCTTTTCGGCACTGACGGCACGGACGACGATGCTCTGCACGAAGGTGATGCGCATGAGCCGTTTCTGCATAGTTGTGTAAGGGATCATCACGGTATCGTCTTGATCCTGGCCTTGGCCGGTCTGGCCTTTGCCGGCGAGAACGCCGACGATGCGAAATGGAATGTTGCGAATGCGGATCACGGAATCGATGGGATCGTCGGCGCCGAATAACTGGCGCGCCACGGTCTGGCCGATAACCACGACTTTGGCGGCGGAGTCCATATCGCCCTCGTGCAGAAAGCGTCCGGCCTCGATCTGCCAGTCGCGGATTTGCTCAAACTCCGGAGCCACGCCTTGGGCCAAACTGCCCCAGTTTAAGTTGCCGGCGATCAGTTGTTCCTGGCGGCGCATAACCGGCGAAGCGTAGGCGACCGATCGCAGTTCGCGGGTCATGGCGCGGGCATCGGTATCGACCAGGGTGTTGACGTTGCCGGTGCCGGCACGTACGCCGCCTTGGACGTTGCTGCCAGGCAAAACGATCAAGACATTGGTTCCCAAAGCAGAGATCTGTGAGCGAATTGTTGATTTCGCACCCTCACCGATGGCGACCATGGCGATCACCGCGCTGACGCCGATGATGATGCCGAGCATGGTCAGGAACGCACGCAGCTTGTTGCGCGCCAGAGCGCGCAGCGCGATCCGAAATGTCATCAACCAGCGCATTCACGCCTCCAGATTCACCAACACTTGGTTATTGGGCTTGTCGGAAATCACTGCGCCGTCGCGAAATATGATTTGCCGCTTGGCATGCTCGGCGATGTCCGCCTCGTGGGTAACGAGAACAATGGTAATACCTTGATCGCTATTCAAGCGCTGAAACAAACCCATGATCTCGCTGCTCGTGACGGAATCGAGATTACCGGTGGGCTCGTCGGCGAGAATCAATGACGGCTTATTGACCAACGCGCGGGCGATCGCGACCCGCTGCTGCTGGCCGCCGGAAAGCCGATTGGGCGTGTGGTCGTGACGCTTGCCCAAACCGACGAGATCTAAGACTTCCACCGCGCGGCGATGGCGCTCTTTGCCGGCGAAGCCATTATACATCATCGGCAGCTCGACATTTTCCAGCGCCGTGGTGCGCGACAGCAAGTTAAATCCTTGGAAAACGAAACCGATGCGCTTGTTGCGGATATGCGCCCAGTCGTCGGCGCTGAGCGCTGCGACTGCTTCGCCTTCGAGCCAGTATTTGCCGCCGGTTGGGCGGTCGAGGCAGCCGATGATATTCATGAACGTCGACTTGCCGGAACCCGAGGAGCCCATCACCGCGACGAATTCACCGCGCTCGATGGTTAAGTTGATGCCGCGCAGGGCCGGCACTTCGACATCGCCCATGCGGTAGATCTTTTGCAAATCTTGGACGCGAATGACCTCGTTCATCGTCCTCTGAATCCGCCTGGGACGGGTTGGGGTTGAAATGGGCTGGCCACGCCGCTCTGGGGGGGCGCGGTTGCGGCAGTCGACATGCCGATGATCACCGGATCGTTCTCGTTGAGGCCGGCGATAATCTCGGTCTTGGAGCCGTCGGTGATGCCCACCTGAACGTCGACCGCCTGGGCCTGCCCGTCTTTGAGCACATAAACTTTCACTTGGCGCACGCGCCGGCCCTCGCCGCCGACGACACCGCTGCCACCGCCACGGCTGGTGCGCCTCGCCGCAATCCGTCCGCCCACCCGTCCCTGCTCCTGGCGCAGCAACTCTTGGGCTTCGTTTTTCTCCTCCGGCGGGCGGAACCGCAACGCCACATTGGGAATCGCCAGCGCGTCTTCTTTTTGCGCGACGAGAAACTGCACGTTGGCGGTCATGCCGGGCTTGAGCAAGAGTTCCTTGTTGTTAATGCGCACCACCGAATTATAGGTCACCACGCCCTGGACATTGATCGGCGCGTTGCGCACTTGATTCACCTTGCCGCGGAAGCGCCGCTGCGCATGAGCATCGACGGTAAAGCTCACCTCTTGTCCGTCGGTAATATTGCCGACATCGGCCTCGTCGACATTCGTATGCACTTCCATCTTGGTTAGATCGTTAGCGATGGTAAACAGGGTCGGCGCCGACAGCGATGCCGCGACAGTCTGGCCGACATCGATGTTGCGCGAAATCACAATTCCGTCCACCGGTGAGCGAATGACCGTGTAGCCCAGATCGATCTGCGCTTGATTCATCGACGCCTGAGCCTGTCCCACTTGTGCTTGAGTTACGCTGACCTGGGAACGCGCCGAATCGTAGGCGGTCTGCGCCGCGTCTAATTCGCTCTGCGATACGAGCTCGCGTTGTTTGAGTTCCTTGGTGCGTTTCAAAGTCCGTTCAGCATCTTCGAGAGAGACTTTCGACTTCGCCAAGTTGGCTTGGGCGGCCGCCACATTGGCGCGAGTTTCTTCCACCCGGGCGGCAAAGCGCGCCTGGTCGAGCTCGGCGACAATCTCGCCTTTTTTGACTTTGCTGTTGAAGTCGGCGCTGAGCTTGGCGATGGTGCCGGATACCTGGCTGCCGACCAACACGGTGGTCACCGCCTGCAGCGTACCGGTCGAAGAAACCACTTGGCGAATGTTCGCCTTCGCCACCGGCGTAGTTAAATACGGCGGCTCCTTGGGCCCATTCCCCATACGCCAATAAGCGTATCCGGCACCGCCGGCGCCCAAGAGCAAAACCACCGTGATTATGGTTTTTTTAAATTTCATGACTCCTCGCGCAGCAGGCGAAATACCTTTGCGGCAAAATCATTGGGATCGCGCTTGGTCACGCGCCGGTACGTCAACCCCGTGGTGATCTCGGCATTGGGCTCTTGGTCCTCGATGACCTGCTCCAAAGTCACGCGAAAGCGCGATACTGGTGCCGCCCCTGGCATCTCGTAATGTAGCTCCCGCACACTGCCCTTGAGATAATAATTCACGCCCCTGTCGGAGATCATCACCGTCACCTTGCCAGCCTGGCGCAAATTCTTCGACGTCGAGCTGTCCTTCCACAACGCCATGTCGAGGGTCCAAGCATCCTTGGCGGCGATTTCGTAATAGGACAGCAGCGCCGGATGAGCCCAGCCGGCCTCGTCGATGGTAAAGATCGGTATGATTTTGCCTTCGTGGCTTTCAACATCGCTACCGTCGAGGCGCTGCTGCAATGCCGCCGGTAATTCTTTGCCTAGTAGCTGTGACATGGTGAATCGATACTCCTTAGATGCTTAGACGTTACGGTTCCAAGAGCAGTTCCTGGCGCCTGCCAAACCCCTGCGCGTTGTCGATAAAGAACAGTTTCTCGGGCACCACGCAATAGAACTTGACTTTCAGGAACGCCTTGTGAAACACGCCGCTTGTCGGATCGGTAAAGAGCTTGATGACTTCCGGGTATTTGAAGGCATAAACGGCCATCGCTTTGCCCTTTGCCACTACTCCGTCGACGAGCTCGGCCCGCCCTTCAATTTGAATGCCTTTGATCTTGCGCCAGTCCTGATAGTCTTCCTGGACCGTCACGGCCACTCGCCCGTTGGCCGCCAAATTCTGGCAGTGGCGCGATTCCGGCGCCGAAAAGAAATACAGCCGCAAATCATCGCTGGCAAAAAACACCGTGGCCGCCCAAGGCACGTCGACGGCACAGGTCGCCAGCGTCATGGTGTTATGACTTTTTAAGTAATCGACTATCTGTTGTTTGAGATCTTCGGCCATCGACGCAGGGAAATCTACGAGAATCGCCGCCTGACAACAAGCGAGGGCGCAGTGCCAGCGTCAAGCGGAGCGGACCAGGGTCGAGCGGCGCAACGACTCCAGGTTCGCCGCGCCGACACAGAGCATTGCGACCTTGAGTTCCTGAATAATTTCACCGATGAATTTTACCACTTCGCTGGGCGACACCAAAGCCGCAGCGAGTAGCGGCTGGCCGAAGGCCGCCAGATCGGCGCCCAGGGCGATGCTCTTGGCCACGTCGAGACCGCTGCGAATGCCGCCCGAGGCGACCAACTGAATTTCCGGCAAAGCTGCCCGTACAGCAACCAAGGCTTCCTCGGTGGATATTCCCCAGTCGGTGAAAGTCGTGCTGTAGGGCTTGCCCTGTTGGCTCGCACGCTGGGCTTCAACCGCGGACCAGGCAGTGCCCCCTTTGCCGGCGACATCGATGGCCGCCACGCCGGCGCTATGTAATCGTTTGGCGACCTCGACCGAAATACCATTGCCGACTTCTTTGACGATGACGGGGACTTTCAACTCGCGGCAAACCACGGCGATCTTTTCCGTCAGTCCCTTGAAGTTGCGGTTGCCCTCGGGCTGCAGCGCTTCCTGCAGCACGTTCAAATGCAGAATCAAAGCGTCGGCGCCGATCATCGCAACCGCGCGCCGGCACTGCTCGATGCTGTAGCCATAATTCAACTGCACCGCGCCCAGGTTGCCAAACAATAAAATATCCGGCGCGACATCCCGCACTTGAAACGATGCGGCGGCGGACGACTCTTCAATGGCGACGCGCTGAGAACCGACCCCCATGGCGATGCCGAGTTGCTGCGCCGCCGCGGCGAGATTGCGATTGACCTTGCGCGCCAGATCGAAACCGCCGGTCATCGACGAAATTAAGATCGGTGCTTTGAGTTTCTTACCGAGGAATGTCGTCGCGACATCGATCTCGTCGAGATCCAGTTCAGGCAAAGCGTTGTGAATGAAACGATAGCGGTCGAATCCGGTGCTGGAATAGCCACTGACGCTGGCGGTGTCGAGGCAAATTTCCAGATGCTGTTTTTTGCGTGCTTGGGTTTGGCTGAGGGCTTTACTGGCCCGCGGGCGTGGCATAGATCAGACAGCCGCCAAGGCTAGCGCTGCTTCTTCGCTTCCTTGCGCTCTTTGGCCGCGCTGATCGGTGTCGGCTTGGACTTCGCCGCGTCGGGATGGCGGCTCATGCCGGCGTCGTCCCACCGGTGAAACAGTTCGACATCGATGTCGAACTGATCGAGTATCCGCGTCACCGTCTGGTTGATCACGTCATCCAAAGTCTTCGGCCGGTGGTAAAACGCCGGAACCGGCGGGAAGATGATCGCCCCCATGCGCGTGAGCGTCGCCATCGCTTCGAGATGGCCCAGATGAAGCGGCGTCTCGCGCACCACCAGCAAGAGCTTCTTCCGTTCTTTCAAAACCACGTCAGCGGCGCGCACCAACAAATCACCGCCCAGCGAATGAGCGATCGCGCCCATGGACTTCATCGAGCAAGGCGCGATCACCATGCCCGCGGTGCGAAAAGAACCGCTGGAAATGCTCGCGCCGACGTTGTTAACGTCATGCACCACGTCGGCCATCGCTTCGACATCTTTGACCGAGTAGGGCGTTTCTACTTGGATCGTCATCTTGCCAGCCTTGCTCAAGACCAGATGAGTCTCGATATCGTCAATCTTGGAGAGAATCTCCAACATGCGCACGCCATAGATCGCGCCGGTGGCGCCGGAGACGCCGATAATGAGCCGCTTCTTGGTATTCAACTGAGAAACTCCACTGTAAGTTGATCGCCGTCGTTAACCCGGAAATGATCTTTCAGGCGCACCGGCGCGACAATTTCAATTTTATCCTGCGGATAATTATCCACTTCGGGAAGCAAGATCGCGCCACCGACCTTGGTGCTGTTGGCCTCTTGATAAACTTCGACGCGGTATAACTTCGCGCCGCAATGACCGTCCGTTGCCGGCGTCAAGGGCGTTCCGGCATGATCACGCTGCACCCGCCGCCAAATCTGGGCGTCTTCGGCGCCTTTGGGCCGGACATTGAGGGTCGCTGGAAATGGATGATAGCCCAGGCGCTCGTTTAACAAATCCTGCACCCAATCGAGCGCCATAAACGATGACGCTTGTCCTAAGTCGGAAAAAATGATTCCGCTCAATCTTTCCATCGTTGTCGCGCGCGCAATATCTTAGTGGCCCGACAGCGATGCGGCTTTGCCGCCGCGGCGAATCTTGATCACCTCGCCGAGTATCGACAAAGCGATTTCCGCCGGCGTCTCGGTGGCGATATCGAGACCGATGGGCGCGTAGATGCGTTCGATCGCCTCCTCGGTGACTTTCTCCTCATCGCGGAAACGCTGAAAACACGCCTTGATGCGCCGCCGGCTGCCGATCATGCCGATGTACTTGGCTTTGCTGTGGATGATATTGCGCAGACAGGGCTCGTCGTAAGCATGGCCGCGGGTAATCAAGACGATATAGCAGGACGGCGTCAGGGTCATTTCCTTGAGCATCTGCGCCATGTCGCCGGTCAACACTTCATCGGCATCGGGGAACCGCTCGCGGTTGGCGTAGAGCAACCGGTCATCGATCACGGTGACGTGAAAATCGAGCACCTTGGCGATCCTGACCAGGGGCACGGCGATATGACCGGCGCCGACGACGATGAGCCTGGGCGGCGCCGGCATTACTTCGAAAAATACTTCCAGCTTGATCGTGCTATCCGGAATCGTCAGCGAAACCATCTGCGACTTTTCCGCCCGCGCATGGCTGTCGCTCTCGCGCACCAGGGCCGCCACCACTTTGGCGTCGCCGACGGTTTCCACCTGCGCCATGCCGTCGCGGATCAGACACTTGGCGCCGGGTTGGATTTGCCCGTCGCCGGTGACTTCGACGACCGTGACCAGCACCGCCGCTTCGCCCTGCTCGGCGATCTTGACTAACTCCGCGGACAGCGAACTCATTTGCCGCTTACCGCCTCCTGATCGCGTTCCTGCCACCAAGGATCGATGAAGACATTCATGATACCGCCGCATACCGCCGGGCTATCCGAGGAGATATCGTCGAGTAAATCGACGCGCACCGTGCGCGGCTTGCGCGAGCGGATCACTTCAATAGCTTCGCGTTTAACGTCGGCCTCGCCGCAACCGCCGCCGATGGTGCCCAAAATTTCGCCCCAAGCGGTTACTACCATTTTGGCGCCGACTTCGCGCGGCGTCGAGCCCTTGGTCGAGACGATGGTCGCCACCGCGACGGTCTCGCCTTTGGCGAGAAACTCGTTGACCTGATGATAGATCGTTTCTTTTTTTTTCGCTTCTAAATCCTCATCCGTATAACAGGCGCCGGGTCCAGCCATGTTCGCACCTCCTAAGATCGCCAAGTTGGAAGATCGAGGATTGCCATCCTCTATCCCCGACCTCATGGTTAATCATGCCACCATTTTCTCGAGCGTTCGTCCCAACGCAACCAAACTATTGACATTGTGCACCGACAAAAACATATCCAAATACGGCAGCGCCGCTTGCATGCCTTTGCACAGCGGTTCGTAATTCTCGCTCGCCAGCAAGGGGTTGAGCCAGATGATTTTCTTGGCGCGCCGTTTGATGTCCTGCATTTCTTTTTCCAACAAACTGACGTCGCCGCGGTCCCAGCCGTCGCTGATAATCACCACCACCGTGCGGTGGGTCACCATGCTGGGCGCGAAATTGCGATTGAAGGTGTGCAGCGAACGACCAATGTTGGTGCCGCCGGACCAGCCAAGAATTGTGCCGGAAATCTTGTCCAACGCATCGACAATATTCTTGGTGCGGATCAGATGGGTAATCCGGCTGAGCGATGTGCTAAAAACGAAAGTCTCGACGCCCCACAGTTCGTTTTGCAGGCCGTACATGAACTGAATCAGAAATCGGCTGTAACAATCCATCGAGCCGCTGACGTCGCACAGGAGCACGACTTTGGTTTTCTTGATGCGCCGCTTGCGATGTGCCATCTCGATCACTTCGCCGCCGTATTTCATGCTGCGTCGCATAGTCGCGCGCGGATCGATCACCGGACCTTTGCGGCCGATTTTCTTGCGCCGGCTGATCTGAGTGGCGATCTTAGTGGCGATCAGCAGTATCGCTCTGGCGATGGCGCGGCTTTCCTCGGTGCCCATCTCACTGAAGTCCTTGCGATTCATCAGCTCCTGGGCGCTATAGGTAGGCACCGCGAACTCATCGAGATTTTCCAGCGGCAGATTCTCATTGGCGATCGCCTCGGAGGCGGCTTCTTCCACGCCGCCTTCTTCGTCGCCACCCTCCGGGGCGTTGGATTCGGTGGGCGTTCCTTGGATATCCATCGTCTCCATCGGCACGCGCTCATAACTCTGCTCGCGCCAGAAACAATCGAAGAGCATGTCGAACACCGGAAAGTCTTCTTTTTGTAAAATCAAGTTGGCGCGTAACAGCGCACGGAAATCGCCGCGCGCGGAGAGGTCGACCAAATCCACCGAACGAGAGGCATCAAGGATCTGGCTTAAGCTGACCTTGACGCCTAGATGTTTCAAGGCGCGGCCAAATGCCATCATGTTCTGCAAGGTGCCCTTGCCGCGCACCGAGGCGACTTTATTGACCGCCTCCGCAACTGTTTCGGGGGTGATATCCATCGATCTTTAACTGACTAGCTCCGGCGAGGTGCGCAGCAGCGCATCGAGACTGAACTGGCGGTTTTCCACCTGCTCACGCAGGTGGCTCAAATCTTCGCGGTATTTGAACACGCAGCCCATGGTCTCGATTACCGACTTATCATCCAATTGCTTGCGGTTGAGCGCAATCAGCGCCGACGCCCAATCCAAAGTCTCGGCGACGCCCGGGCGTTTATAGAAATTCATTTCGCGCACCTTTTGCATGAAAGCGCAGATTTGCTGCGCCATCCGCGTTTCGACTTCGGGAAACTTGGTGGTGATGATCTCGTATTCCTTGTCGAAGGTCGGATACTCGATCCAGTGGTATAAGCAGCGACGTTTCAAGGCGTCGTGGATCTCCCGCGTACGGTTGGAGGTGAGAAACACATAGGGCCGATGCTTCGCCGTCACCGTCCCCAACTCGGGAATGGTGATCTGGAAATCGGACAAGACTTCGAGCAGGAACGCCTCGAACTCCATATCGGCGCGGTCAATCTCGTCGATCAACAGCACCGGCGGATTGGCATCCTCGCTTTGGATCGCTTCGAGCAGCGGCCGTTTGACCAAGTAGTCCTGGGTGAAAATCTCGGTTTCGACTTTCTTTTTATCGCCGCGCTCGATCTCTTCGAGCTTAATGTGGAGCATCTGCTTAGGGTAGTTCCACTCGTATAGGGCGGTGCTGGCGTCGAGCCCTTCGTAGCACTGCAGCCGTATCAACCGGGCGCCCAGGACTTTGGACAATACCTTGGCGATTTCAGTCTTACCGACGCCCGCCTCGCCTTCGAGCAGTAGCGGTTTGCCCATGACTAGCGATAAATAGACCACGGTCGCGAGGGAACGGTCGCAGACATACTTTTCCGTGAGAAGAATTTCTTGAACTTGTTCGATGGTCAGCTGTTTCGGATCCACGCTTGATTCATCCTTTGCAGTTAATTGTTGCAGGGCCGGTCAGGCGGAATTTTAGACTGCGATACGAGTGTAAGAGAGCCTCGAGAACCCTCCGCCAACGGCCCTAGTCTTGTCGGAAATCGTGTCAACATACCCCCTTTCACCCGTTGGATCAACGTCGCCGAGCTACATACTAGCCCGTGTTTCTACACCGTCATGAGCATGCCGCGGATCAGCCCGGCGATCGCCCACCGCACCGGCTCCCGGGCGATTTGGCCAACGATTTCCCCGCCCAGCCATGGGTCTATGATTTATCTAAATCATAACAAAGCGCATTGCGCGATCAAAGTCGACAAAAATGACAGTTCACATGGGGATACTCAAGTCCATCGACAGCCGCCCGCGCGCGGGCAAAAAAAAGCCGCCCGATGAGCTTGACCCATGGGCGGCTAATCGGCAAAAGCCTCGCGACTAGTAAGCCGCTATATAGGCATCCTTGTATTGGTTTTGAGCCATCAGTGTTCTGCGCAGTTCCGCGGCGTCTCTAACGCTTTCCAATTGACCTACGCGCACGCGGTGCCACACTTTGTAATTTCCATGGGTGACTCTCACGTAGGCGTGGTAACCCATGCGGCGGAGTTTTTGCGCTAACGATTCAGCCCCGCTACTTTCGGCTATTGCCGCTACTTGCACTGTCCATGTCCGTCCGCCGACCGTGGGCTTTTGCGGCTGCACCAGTTTAACGGCAGCCGGCGGTGGCGCTGGCGCCGCAACTGGCACGGCTTGAATAAATGAAAGTACCTGCTCCGGCGGCATCGGTGCGACGTTTGGCTTTGGCTGGGTATTAGCCGGCACTGCAGGCTGGTAATTCTGCGCCAGCCATACCGGTTGAGCCGATTGCGGCACAGCCATCGGCGGCATCATCCGGCCTGTGAGTGGATCGTTCGATAGTAAAGTGACATTGCCAATAAACGCCGGCAACGTGGCGCGCGGCCCAACCGGTGGCGTGGGCGGCTCCGGCTTCTGCTGATCGTATTGGTAATACTGGTTCGGATCCGGCAACGGCGGCAGTGGACGCGGTGGCAAGAGTCGCTCGCGTTCGTTCATAAGTCGTTCGAGTTCCGCCCGTACCTTCTCGAGCCCAGCTTTGAAGTCGCTCGTGACGATCTTGGCTTCCTCGCGATTACGAATCACTCGCGGCGTGATCAACATGATCAGTTCGGTGCGATCGGTGGCCTCATTGGTCGTGCCAAAAAATCGCCCGATAACAGGAATATCCATCAGATACGGGATGCCCGACCGGCCCTTGCGTTTCAGCTCGCCGATCAAGCCACCGATCACTAAAGTCTCGCCATCTTGAACCACTGCCGTGGTTTCCGCGTCTTGAGTGTTAAAAGCGGGGAAAGAATCCTGCCCCACTTTGACGTCCTCTCCCCGCGCACTGACCTCGGCCTTGATTTGCAAATTCACCAACCCCCGTGAATTCACCTGCGGAATGATCGTCAATATCCGGCCAGTGTTGCGGTACTGAATGGTCGTGGATTGTGACAGAGTGGCTACCGAACCAGTTGCCGCCTGAAGGGTCCCGGTTGGGATAGGCTCCTCACTGCCGACCTGAATGCGCGCCGGCTTGTTGTCACTGGCAATCACGCTCGGCGACGAAAGTACCTTAATGCGCGAATTTAAAGCAGCGGCCCTAATCATAGCTGACACCGTATCGTCACCGACAATGGCGCTGAGCCCAGCCGCGCCTAAGAATGCGGGTGAAGCCGGAAAAAGCGTTCCTAATGTTTTGATTGCAGCGTTTGAACCGAATGTCTGGCCGAAAATCGTTTGACGGGATTTGCGAAACAGCTCGTAATCGACGCCGAAGTCTTCGGAATCTCGAAGATCGATCTGCAATATCATCGCTTCGATCAACACCTGCCGTGGAATCGCATCGAGTTCCTTCAGAATATTTTTCACGTTCTGATACTCTTGGACGGTACCATAAACGACTAATGAGTTGGTCGCCGGATCGGCGACGATGCGCAGTTGCTCCTGTTGTTGCTGCTGCTGCCCCGGTTGAGCTGGACCGGCTGGCCGTGGCACGACGACCGGTGCTGGTGACGGCGTCGTGACCTGGGGAGCTGGCGTTGCAGGAACTGGCACCTGGCCTGGCACAGGTACGGTCGCGAACGCCCCCGGACGATTTTGCGCCTGCACACCGGACCAACCTCCGGCGATGACCACTAGACATATCGCAGTAAAATTTTTCATCGCATTTGCCCTTGCTGTGAACCACCCGAACCAAACTGGCCTGAGCCACTTGATTGCCCGAACTGTCCTGAGCCACTTGACTGTCCGAATCCTCCGGATGGGTTGGAGCTGCCCGAAGAAGACCGATGGATGCTCTGCAAAGTCTGGCCGCTGCTGCGTGTGCCGGTGGAAGGTTGGCCCAGCGCCTGGTTGAGCACGTCGGCGAGCTCGGTCGCCTTGCCGTTTTCCACGGGGTAGATAAAGATCCTGCGACCCGGCCCTTCGGCAACCACGTCGATGCGCTCGACCCACCGTTTAGCGTAGGTCCAGGCCGCTTCGCTATGGGCGATGATCAGCAATTGATTGATTCTTGGCAGCGGTACGAACTGGGCGGCAAAGTTCTCACTCTGGGGCGAGGAAGCCGAAAACGACTGCATGACTTTGGTCAACTCTTGGGATAGCTCCTCGGCGCTGGCGATTTTCGGCTGATAAATTTCCATGCGCGTACCGGCGAAAACCTGGACGTCGATGAGGTCGACGATCTCGGCTAACCGCTGAATATTCAGCGGGGTGTCCATGACGATCAAAAAATTGCCGCGCGGGTTATCGATAATCTCGGCGCCCGGTTGTAAAAATGGTGTCAGCACCCGTTTCATTTCGGCAACCGTAAAAAATCGTACGGGGATTAGTTGCAAGGCAAAACTATCCTCGCGTCCTTGCGCCATTGGGCGCGCCATCCCTTTGCCGTCCTTGATCGGCGTGATGTGATAAAGATTGCCGGTGCGCACCGCCACCGCGCCATTCATGCGTAGCAGCTGGTGAAAGATCGGCATCAGATCCTCGGAGCGTAGCGGCTCGGCACTATTGATAGTCACCGTGCCTTTGACCTCGGGATCGATCGTATAGGTCAGCCGCAGCTGCTGGGCGATAATGTGGATAATCTCGACTAGATCGGCGCGGTTAAAATTAAGAGAAACCATGCCGCCGGCAGGCAAGGAAGACCCTGGGCTACCGCGCCGCGTCGGCGGCCCTGGAACCGCCGGCAAAGAAGGTTGTGCGGTATCGTTCGGATCAGCCGGCCCCGGTTGCCCCGGCGACGGTGTGACCTGGCTGGGCGCTTGAACCGGCGTGGGGAGGCGACGCGGCAAAACTGGCGGCCGCGGTCCCGGCGGAATATTTGAATCTCCAGGAATCTGCGGTTGAGCGGGGTTTGGGCGTGGCTGATTAGGACTCGGCGTAGGGGTCGGTGCCAACGGCGTTTGCTGTGACCCTGCCGGGCTGGCAACCGTCGTTGTGAAAATCAGCACAGCAATACGTGAAACGCTATTTAAAGACATTGGAACGCTCCTTCTCCACTCACGACTCGGGGCTGCCGCTGCCAGGAACCGGTATCCGACCCCGTCTTGGCAGGTTGGGCAATACCCTTGGCACCGGCACTGGGTTGCCGGTTGGCGGCGCCTGTACCTGTCCCGGCGCAGCCGCCGGCCGAGGCGCAACGTTATCGACCTTGCGAAAGTAATCCAGCAATACCTCCACGCGCGTCGCGTCGCGGGCAAAAACCACCCGCTGGTCGGTGATCTCCGTCAGTCTAAATCCTTCGACATTGTCGCCGACTTTTAATCGCAAAATGGCCGCAGCCTGTGCGACGGGCCGCTGACCGCCAACCGGCTGGCCGGGTGCCACGTTGGCGCCATCCTGGACAATCGCCACGCGATTGTTACCGATAATCACAGTGCCCACTAGGACCATGCCCCGGACGCGTTGGACGGCTCGAGAATTTTCTTCCGCATCGCGCGACGCACCAGCTCCCCTTTCAGGATCGAAAAGGTTCTTGCTAATAATCGCATCGGTACCCATAGACGGCCGCGGCGTCAGCAAAAGCTGCTGTTCCATGCTAATCACCGCCGGCCTTTGCGCCATAGGTCCGGGTATATCCCAAGGACCTGCACGCCATGAGCGATAGGTCGTCCACGCAACCAAGCCGATGGCCACTGTAATCAATATGCTTAATAAGGCGGATCGAGTAAGAATATCGCTCTTCCTCCAGAGACCTCAGAAATTTCCGGGCAAACAACCAGGTTACCCGGCAAGACCGAAGTAGCCTCAAATTGTACAACGTAGTGCTCAGAATTCATACTTTATCTTCCATATTTAAACCGATCCGGTGTTAAGCAAATGGTCACGTCCGGTATGGCTTCATCACCGCGATCTAGCCTGGGGCAGTCGACCAAAGATGTTGTGGGAGCGCAACCCTAGACAGGTTTATCCGGCGCTTTCGTTGAGTTCGACGGCGCCCCCGGCTTCGCCGCAGGCACCGGCTGTGCCCGGGCAAAGCCGACAACCGTAAGACTGACTCTAAGGTTTTGTTGTTGGGCCGCCGGTTGTGCCCCGGGGACTTGCGGGAAGCCGACCGGACGGAATAGAGAACGGACGTTAATCTCGTCGATGACTAAGAGCTTTGGCGCGCTTTCGATTCCGCGAATCAAACTCGCCAGTTGTTCCACCTGTCCACCGATCTCCATTTGAATGGCGATTTTGGAAAATGAACCGCTTGGCTCGGGATTGAGCACGCGGGTCGTGATCACTTGGGTGCCCTCGCGAGTCGCCAGCGACTGCACCGTCTCTTGGAGATCGGACGCGGTAACCGAAGGGGTATCGCCGGTCAACAGCGCCGGTTCGATGGCTTTGATCTGATTGTGAGCCGCAGCCAGTCCCGCCATTAGCGAATCTTTCTGGCTCAAGTAACGCAGGTTTTTTTGCAGTAGTTGCGGCTGGCTCTCCAGTTGGCCCTTAATTGTGGCCCGGCGCTCGAGCAACGGCGTGGCAATCGCCATCTTACCGATAAAGAACAACACGATCGCGCCGGTCAAAAAAACCAGGGCCCGTTCGCGCTGTGACAACCTTTGCCAAAACTGCTTCATGACTTCGATTTACTTTCTTTGGGTCCTACTTGCGGAACCTCTTTGGCGGCCGGCGCTGGCGGCTCCTTGGCGGTGTCTTTAAGTTTTTCCACTTCCGCCTTCAACGAGAACGTTTCGCGGTTGTCCCGGCCACGATTAGACGGTGCATTGAACGCGACATTCTCGAACACCGGCGAGCGCTCCAACAGCGGAATCAACGCCGAGGCATTCTCTGCGTTGCCTTGAACTTCTAAGACGCCGGCCCGGTAACGCAGATTGGAAAGATGAGCGCTGTTGGGCACCACCTTCGACAATTCGTCAAGGATTTTAAGAACTTCACCGCGGCGTCCCTGGAGTTCGGCCAAGCTGCCAATCTCCTTGCTCAGTTGCTGTAACTGATTCTCTTCGCGGCGAAGCGCGTCAATGGCGGTTTCGAATTTCTGGTTCTCGCGCTGCAACTGACGGAGGCGCATCTCGTCCTTGATCGGATAGCTAATCCCCCAGGCGATCAGCGCGAGTGCCAAAAGCCCGCCGAGGACGGTATTGACCATCGACAGCGCCTTGCCCCCCGCCGCCTCGGGATTTTCATGACGCAGGAAATTACCGATCACCGAGGCTTCACGAATACCGCGTAAGGCCGCCCCCACGGCCGGCAACGCCTCTTCGGGAAGGGGCGATTTTAGGCCGCTGAAGCGATGTCCACTCAAGCTTTGCAGGTCCTCAGCGGCAGCAAATTTTTCCGCCGGCAACCCAGTCATGTCGCCGATATTACCCCACCGGTAGCACTTATCGACATCGGCGAGATTCTCTCGCAGTAACTCGCGCCCCGCGCCCTGCGCCCATTCCAAATGGGGCAAGCGGTGCGAGAATAAAACTTGATGAGAAGCGCTCCAACTCGTCGACTTTGACTCGACCCCGAGCAGGTCCCAACTGTGCTCGCTCGCCGCTAGAATAGCCGTACGGGAGTTTTTCGGGCCAGTGGAATAAAGCGCGTAATTGAGCAGCGCCGTAATGTCAGGCTCGACGCCGGCGGGCTTGATGCCGAAGGACTCCAGTAAGCTTACCAGGCCGTCGACGATGGTTTTTTGCACGGCAACCACGTAAAGGCTCAGCTTGTCGCCTTTCTTGCCGTTGGCCAGATAGTCGTAATAGATTTCATCGCGGCGAAACGGCAGCTGCCGCTCGATCTCGTACTGTAAGACTTGCTCGATATTATCCTGCGCCGCCAGCGGCAGGAATATCTGCTGGATCATCACCTGGTCTTGCGGAATGCATAGATAAACTGCGTCGCGCCCGGCGTTAAAATGGGGCAATAGAGAAACCATCGCCTGGCGCAGACTGCGCTCGCGTGAATCGTTCTCGGCCTTAAGCGCGATCTCTTTGACGTCTTCGGCTACCCAGCCGGTGATGTCGGCGACCGACGGACGCGTGTCGCTGTGCGGCAAGTCGCGGTCCTGCTGGTCAAGCAGCGTTACGTTGAGCAAGCTCTTGCGCAGGCGCACCATCACCAGGCGGTCCTGCATGACGTAAAGCCCGACGCTTCTGAGAAAGTCCGCGCGCGAAAGATCTTGTAAGCGCTGTCCTAGGCCCATAAGTGTTAGCGGTCTAAAAAAGAAGTTAACTACGCCATATTACCCGAAAGCTCAAGGTTGCGATAGTCCAATTTCCCGATCGACCCAACGGAGTATCTCGAATCCTTGGGCGCCGCCGAGCCTGACCACCCCTTTGACCCGGCGCGCCGCGCGGGAATCGGTTGGCCGGCCTTCGGCGTCGACCGCGACCACCGATGGGTTGGTAAAAATGAACGATTGCAACATCGGGTCACCGGATCCCACACCCAAGAGCGGCAGCAAGTCGGTCAAGGTTTTGTCCGACAATCGTTTGCGTTCCTCGACGAAGCTGCGACATTTCTCGATCGGAATACCGGTCATGGCATGAATCACCTGCACGGTGGCGGTGCGCAGGTTGACCCGGACGATGGGACTGTCGATGGTGAACACCTCGCGCAATCCGATCCGCTCCGCGCGCTCCGACCGTGGATCGCCGTCGTCGGCAGAACCATAATAAAGCGCCGGCGTCATGCCGCGAATCCACAGGAGATCCTCGACGCTATCAAGGGGGCCGTTCTTCGCCGAATAGGGCGGCGACAGTGACCCATAATAATCGCTCTCGGCGCCATTGGTGCGGTGCAGCTCGTCGGGATCGCGCCAGTCCATAATCGAATCGACAAGAATATCCACCACCGAGGCGTCCACTCCAAGATTGGAAAATACCCGGCGCAAAGTCTCTTCGTTAACGCGATTGAGATTGATTTTACCGCCCTCGTCGACCAGCCGCACACGAAACCCACCGCTGCCAAGTTTCTCCTCGCGCCAACTACCGTCAAACAGATCGCTCTTTTCCGGATCGGCCGGTGCATTGCCGCCCCTGGCCTGATGGATGAACTCGTACAAGCCGCGCTCAAAACCGGCTACAGCAAGATAATAGCCTTGCGTCTCATCGCTGAAACGATGGGTTGCCTCCGCTTCTTCACGCACCGAGGCGCTAAAGTCGAATGCAACGACAAAAAGAAAAATGAATATCCATAAAACCACGATCAGCGCCACACCGCGTTGATTGCCAAGTAACCGATTGGCGCCTCTGGCGATAACCGGCTTCATTGGGACAGCACCGCCAACATCAAGGGGAATACCCAGCGCACCTCTTTGCCATCGGCGTCGATAAAAGTCATGCGTAGAGCGCGCGGCAGACGGCGCCGCGCCGCCCCGTCCCAGGATTCTTCCCAGTTTTCTTTTTCCCCCTCGGCATCGAGAAAAGCGAGCTGAAAATCACGGACACCTTCGAGAATCACCAAACTATGGCGTTGCCCGCCGTCACTGGCTTCGCCGCTAACCCGAACCGGCGCAGTTTCCGCCAGCCGTATCCGCGCGCGGCCGTTGTCGACATCCTCCTTTTCTATGGCGATCTTGGCCATGCCACGGCCGCCCATGGCGTGGGAATAGGACGATACGAAGGTCACACTCTGTTGCTCGCCGGTGAAAAAAATCGCCTGATCTTGAATCCCCCCGCGATAGGGGTAAGCCGATCGGATATAGGTCGCTAGCAAATCGCCGATGGAACGGGTCCTTTGGTTACGGCTGAAACTCGCAGCGGATTTTTCCACCGCCGAGTGTCCAAGAGAAAAAGCGCCATAGAGCACCCCGCCCATGAGGGCAAAGATAGTGATCGCCAACACTACTTCGATCAAAGTAAAGCCACGGGCGCCATGAAAGCCGCGTCGCGCTTGACCATCGTCAGGGATCGCGCTCCATTTCGAACTCATGGATTGCCTTTGCGCGTTAGACGCAACGTCTTTAGTTCCACCCGGCGTTCTCTCTCACCGTCAGCCACAGTCATTTCGACGACAACTTCTTTGAGCTCCCAGTTGCTGCCCAAGTTTAGCGAGGGCTCGGTATCTCGCTGCGTTTGAATCTGCGTGCGCCAGCGGCTGGCCGGCGCCACTCCACCGTTTTCCGAACCGTCGCGCAAAGTCGGGCGAGCCAGCAACTCGTCCATGACCCGCGCGCCTTGGGCGATCGCGTCGGTCTGCACGTTGCTGCGCGACGCCAAACGCAAGCCAAGGGAAAATACCTGCAGCAAAGTCACCACGCCTAAACCGACGATGGTCATGGCGATGAGCACTTCAAGCAACGTGAAGCCGTCTTTACCGCGACCCGGGAAAGCTTTCACAACTGACCGCCACGACTGACTTCGATCTTGCCGGTGAGGGGTTCGAAACGAACCAGATAGGAAATCGAATCGGCAATACTGGCGATGACAATCTCGCCGCCGAGGCTGCTGCCGTTGGGAAAGAAATAAAATCGTTTGGTGTCGCGCTCCATAGCTTCGCCGCCTTCGATGGATGCGATACGCACGTCTTCGGAGAGATGGACTTCGCGAACCTTCGGCACGAAATAAGTGTTATGCGCCATGCTGACGATCAACTGCTGGGCGACGCCATCGACTAAGGCGCGGCTCCGAAGCTGCCGCGCCACCGCGGCCAAACTGAGCGCCGAACTGCGCACCTCGCTCTCCTGGAAGCGCCGGCCGATATTTGGCAGCACAATCGCCATGCTGATGCCCATGACCACCAGCACCAGGACGAGTTCAAGGAGCGAAAATCCCCGGCTATCTTTCCCAGCTGGTAATATCACGGTTATTACCGTCGCCTCCGGGCACGCCGTCGGCACCATAGGAAATAATATCGTAGACGCCATGATCCCCCGGACTCTTGTAGACATAAGGCTTGCCCCAAGGGTCCGGCGGTAGGTCTTTCCTAAGATAGGGACCATCCCAGCGGTCGACGCCGCCGGGCTTTTGCATCAAAGCGCCCAAGCCTTCTTGGCTATTCGGATAACGCCCGACGTCGAGGCGAAAGGTGTCAAGCGCCGTGCCGAATAACTCGATCTGCGCCTTGGCGGCTTTGGCCGTGGCCTTTTCCTCCTGTTTAATGAATTGCGGCACCACCAGCCCAGCCAACAGGCCGATAATAATAACCACAACAATCAGTTCGACGAGAGTAAACCCGGCTTGGTTCTTCATAGCTTGGTTCAGTGGACGTTTCATTGTATTTCATTGATGCTGAATATTGCCATCAACATGGAGATGACGACCACGGCGATAATCAGTCCCATGCCCAATATCAACACCGGTTCCAGCAACGAAGTTAATCTTTTAGTCGATCGTCGAACCTCTTGGTCATAGAACGACGCCACCTCGGTCAACATACCATCCAATTTCCCCGACTCCTCGCCGACCGCGATCATATTCAATGCCAAGACCGGGAATAAACCGCTCTCGCTCAAGGGCCGCGCCATGCCCTTGCCCTCGCGCACCCGTACCTGCACTTGGCCGATGGCTCGCGCCAAGAGCCGGTTGCCGACGACGCCTTGGACCGTACCCAAGGCTTCGAGCAGCGGCACGCCGCCGCGGAGCAATGCGGATAACGTCCGGGAAAAACGCGCGGTCTCAAATTTACGCACCAAATCGCCAATCAACCAGGCCTTCAAGCATAAACGATCCCATTCGCTTCTGCCCTCGGGATTTTTCACGTAAAGAATCACCCCGGCGACGGCGGCGATTACCACCAACAATACCAGCCAGCCATAGTCTGACAGCATCTGGCTAGAGTCGATGACTACTTTGGTGATCCAGGGAATCGCTTTGCGGTTGTCATGAAACAGCGCGGCGAATTTAGGAATGACGAAGAGAAACAAGACGAGCAACGACGCACCGGCCGCGGTAGCTAAGATAATCGGATAGATTAATGCCGATTTAATTTCCTCTTTGAGCGCGGTGGTACTTTCCAAGTATTCGGTTAAATAGCGCAGGACGCTTTCCAAAATGCCTCCGGCTTCACCGGCGCGAATCATATTGACGTAAATTCGCGGAAATATCTGCGGGTGCTCGCCCATCGACACCGCGAGGGATTTGCCGGCGCGCACCGCTTCGACTAAGGAGCGCATCACCTTAGTGAATTCCCCGCCTTCGAACAAGATTACCGAGCACCGACAAACTGCGATCAAGCGGCAACCCCGCGTGAAGCAAGGTGCCGAGTTCACGGGTGAATTGAAGCAACTGCTGCTGACTGACCTTGCGTCTTTCGAACAGCGGCCGCTGCTGGCGGAGCGCGCCGACCGCGCGTTCGGACGGCATGGCGATACGCAGCGGAACACAGCCCATCTCGCGCAGGCGTGATACCACGCTCTGCTCGGCATCGGCTTCCATCACGCCCTCAACCACTTTGCCAGCTTGGTCGGCGGCCCGATATTGGTAAAACGCCATGAAGATTTTTTACGTTACGGTCAGAGGATTTAGGATCAAAAATATATGACCGGCAAGCAGCCACTGCCGATCAAATGGACTGCCGCGACCTATCCTTCTTCGCGGGTCACACGCACCACCTCGGCCAAGGTAGTCGTCCCCTGGCGAACCTTATCCCAGCCATCCTCGCGTAAAAGCCGCATGCCCTGCTGCACGGCAAGATTGCGGATGCCATTGGCGTCGGCCTTTTGATTGATCAGTTTGCAAATATCCGTCGTCACAGGTAGCAGCTCGAAGACGCCGACACGGCCCAGATAACCGGTATCGCTGCAAGCTCCACAGCCGGCCGCTTCCCAGATTGTATGCAACGGCTCACCATTGGCCAGCGCCATCTCGGGTGCCACGCCCTCCAGTCCGGTAAACGGCACCTCTTTTCGACAATTCGCACAGAGGCGGCGCACCAAACGCTGCGCCAGCACGCCCAGGAGCGACGACGAGAGCAGATAATCCTGCACACCCATCTCGAGAAGCCGCGAAATCGCGCCGGCGGCATCGTTGGTATGCAGCGTGGAAAACACCAAGTGGCCTGTAAGCGCCGCCTGCACAGCGATCTCGGCGGTCTCGGCATCGCGGATTTCGCCGACCATGATCACGTCGGGGTCCTGGCGCACGATCGAGCGTAATCCGTTGGCGAAGGTCAAACCGATTTGCGGCTTGACATGAATCTGGTTGACGCCGCCCAACTGATATTCGACGGGATCTTCGATGGTGATGATTTTCTTGCCCGGATCGTTGATCTTCTGCAGCGCACCGTAAAGCGTGGTGGTCTTACCGCTGCCGGTGGGGCCGGTGACCAAGATCATGCCATGTGGCTTCAAGATCATCTCATTGAAACGCGCTAACTGCACCGGCGGAAATCCCATCGTCTCCAACTGGGTAAAAATCTGCCCGCGCTCGAGCAATCGGATTACCACGCTTTCGCCGTAGAGCGTCGGCACCGTGGCGATTCGCAAATCGATATCTTTACCGCCCAATCTGGTCTTGATCCGGCCGTCCTGCGGCAAGCGCCGCTCGGCGATATTGAGCTGGGCGAGAATTTTTAAACGCGAAATCACCGCGCCCTTCAATTGGCGCGGCGGCGACTCGACTTCGTGCAAGATGCCGTCGATGCGGTAGCGGACCTTTAGTTGATTTTCGAAGGGCTCGATATGCACGTCCGAAGCCCGGCTTTCGAGGGCGCGCACCAGCATCTGATTGACCAGCCGAATGACCGGCACTTCCGAGGCCATATCGCGCAGATGGGCGACATCTTCATCTTCCGCGATACCGTCAAACCCTTGGGCGGACTCCTCGGCAGTCCCATCGGCCGTGTAACTGCCGCCGTACAACGCTTCGATCCGGGCGGCGATTTCTTTTTCCTTGGCGAGCACCGCTTTGACTCGTAAACCTGTAGCCAACTCAATTGCATGTAGTCGTGAGAGCTCCATGGGATCGGCAATGGCGACGATCAAGTCTCGACCATCGATCTTGACCGGCACCATGCGCGCCAGCTTGAAAAAATCGCCGATGTTGGCCGGTAGGTCGATGGGCAACGGCGTATTCGGGACATCGCGCAGCGACATGAGCGGCAGATCGAAATGATCGCGCATCACTGGCAGGAGATCTTCTTCGGACAAAAAACCGAGTTCAACTACTAGCCGGCTAAGCGGCGCTTGTTGCTCCTCCTGGAGCTGGCGCACCCGCTCCATTTCTTCGCTGGAGAGCATCTGCCGTTCAATCAGACACTCCGCCAGAGTCACTTGTGTTTCCATGCTCGTTCCTGTTTTGCGCTATTTTCGCGCCATCGAATCTGCTCTGCCGTAACGGTCTTCCAAGCGCACGACATCGTCGAGTTCCGGCGTCGAGACCTCTAAGACATCGCAGTCTTCGATGGCGATCATGCGATGCTTCATTAACGGGACAATGTGTAAACTCTCGCCCGCCGCCAAACGCAGCTTGTGCTGTTGGCCATCTTTTTCGATATCCAATTCGAGCATGCCGGAGAGCAGCCGAATCGTCTCATCTTTGACGTTGTGGTATTGATAACTCAACGATTCGCCCTTCTTGATATGCAACACCTTGCCGACGTAGCGCTCGGTGTGAGCCCAAATCAGTTCATAACCCCATGGTTTATCGACAATCTTGTCCGGGTGGGTCAATCGATCGGTCGGCATCGATGGCAATGATACCAGATTAAGCCATTGCGGCAAACTAAACTATATGGAAGGAGGTTAGCAGAGCCGGTCCAGCCGGCGTCAATTTCCAGAGCGAGCCAAAAGACCAACGTTCATAACCCCCAGGACAAGCCATACCGCACTCACTGCCGGAGTTACTCTCGGGCAGGCCGATGTCGGCGCTGCTATCTGCAAGCTTCAGATACCGCGTCGGCACAAGCTGCACAGCGACAACGTTTGATTCTATATTCGAGGGATTTGCATCTGAACGCCAGCTATTTCACTGATGAACAGATTGCACCGCAGGTCACCTACTAAAGCGCCTATCTAACGGCACTCTTGGGATTTCCCAAACCGAGGAGACCAAAGTTGACACTGAAACTGGTTTTCTCGGGGTTAACATCGTGCTTCACCCCGAAAGAAACCGACCAGCACTCGCAAAACGACATGAACTTAGTGATCGCCCGAAAGCCGATGAACCGGTTATCGCGGGCATCGTAAGTGCTGCTGAAATTAAACAGCAGATTGTCGGTGACATGGTACAGAAGACTGTTGTTGATATTGCCCACGGTATTTTTTGTACAGCTGGAGTCGTTCGGATTGATTAAGCACAAGTCGATGTCGGCATTGGCGTTTTCGGCGAGAAAACTGTTCGGCCCGCGGCGCAAGAAGTGATAACTCAAGGCAAAGGAATTCGGTCGATTGAAATCGGCGTCGAGCGAGCGCCGCAGAATCGGGCGCGGATCTGTGATCGCCACACCGGCGAGGATCTGGGTAAACTGCCATGCTCCAGGGTTCACGCCACCATCCAAACGCAAGTCGAGAAATGACGCGGGAGTCAAACGCATTCGCATATCAAGATCGGTAAGGCTATCGCCGCCTTTGCGCTCTTTATCGATATCGTAGGACAAAGCCATACGGAACGATGCGAACTCCCGCACATCGCCGGTCGCTGTCGGGCTAAGATATTCGGTGCTGCTGTCAAGGATTTGATCACCGAGAGGACTGGGGGATTTCCCCCATAGGCGATTATTGACTGCAAAGGTAACTACGTTACGGCGGTTAATACGATCTATGCTGTCCATGATCGGAATTTTGTTTTGATTGACACCGGGAATAAATAAATAACTGATCTCAGGTTCAAAAACATGCTTGACTTGCTTTAAACCCAAGCTATCGACCGCAAAGATACGGCTCAACGCGGTGTTAAGGTTTCCGCGCATTTCGATCAGCTCGCGTGAGACATTGTGCGCCGAGGAATTCACCGGCGTACTGTACAAATGATAGAAGGTTTCGCGAGGCGCGACACTTAACGAACCGTTTACAACCGAAGCGAGTTTGAACGGCAGCACCGCTTCCGGGCGGAGATCGAATCGAAGACCGTCACCGCGCTCGCGGCGGATATAATTCGTACCATCCACCGTCCAGCGTAGCTCTAGTGGAAACCCCGGGAGTAGCCGTCGGCCCCAAAAGCCAATCTGTGGCGTGCGCATAAACGTGGTCTTATCGTCTTGAATGAAGTCTTGGAAAAAGTTGAACTCCCCTTTTAAGAAGGTATCACCCCAGTTTTTAAACAAACCCATGCGCGACTCGCCGTACCGGCTGCGGCGAATGTTCCCCTCCTGGCCAAGCGGCAAGTCGAATCGCCCGACCAGTTCACGCGTAAACAAATCATCGCTGTACACCGCGCTGTCGCTGTAGGTGAGCCAATCCGAAGCAGTGGTATAACGGTGGGAGTCGAAAATGTTCCAGCGATCCTTCGGAATATTTGGATTGGCAATGGTTTGGTCAACCACCGTTCGGTGTTGCCGCCAACTTTCATTGAAATAGGAAGATTCAAACTTAAGGTCCGAGTTGCGATCGAACTGCGTGCGAAGTTCGCCGATGACTCCAAACCGCGTGCGCGTCTCAATGTCAACCGACAAGGTGGCGTCAGTGCTTTTCGAGATCGCCCAGAAAAATGGCTGTAGATACTGAAAACCGTCTTTGTTCGAGCTGCCAATATTGGGAAATAGAAATCCAGTCTGGCGCTCACTGTTCAGTGGAAAAAATCCATAGGGAAGGTACAGCACCGGTACATCCATGATGTAGAAATAGCCATTTCTGATCGTGCCCGTTCCATCAAGAGTCAAATCCATCTGCTCGGCAGAAAACTTCCACGACGGCGCTCCCGATTCACATAGACAGGTGGTAAAAAAACCGTCGTCGATGTGATAGGTCTGGCCGCCGAACTTCTCGAAGCGGCGCCCCGAGACGCTGATATGGCCCTGCTCGAGGAAAAGGTCGGCGTTGTGAAGCTCGCCGGTTTCCCGTTCCATGTTCATGCGGATCGAGTCCGCTGATTTGATTTTCCATTCGGGGTCGTCCAGCGTCACCTGACCCTTGGCTTCGATATCTTGTGTCGCCCGGTTCACGCGCAATTCGCTCGCCCGCAACGTGGTTTGTTCCCGTTTGACCTCGACATTGCCGGTCGCCTCGATCTGATTGCCACTGTCACTCGACGACAACTTGTCAGCCTGCAAGTTGATCGGCGCCGCGGGATTACTCGCCGCCGATTGCGGCCCCTGAGCGGCCCAGACATTCGCGAGCAAGGATGCCAATGCCAGTAAGGCGGCAAACGGTAACGAGAGCGGTCGTAAGGTCATGATCTTGCGTGCCTGGAACCCTTGTCAACTTGGGAGTCTGGAACGCTCCGCGGCGATTTCTTGCAACATTGGCCGAATTTCACCGATAAGATAAAGTGAACCCGCGACCACGATCACATCATCGGCAGCGGATTCGTCGATCAGCCCACGTAACGCCGCGCACGCATCGGCGTGACTTCGACTCGCCACCTGGGCGGCAAAGTGTCGCGCCAGCTCGGCCGGGTCCGCGCTGCGCTCCATGGCGACTTTGGTGAAGGTCACTTGCGAAACTACCTTGATCAACCGCGCCAACATAAGCCGCCAATCCTTGTCCGACATGACGGCGAACAGCAGCTTGATCTTGCGCCCGCGATAAACTTTGAGCTCCTCCACCAGTGACAATACACCCTCACCATTGTGGGCACCGTCGATGACCACCGTCGGCCTCTCCAACATGATTTCGAATCGTCCCGGCCATTGGACAGTCGCCAAACCAGCCCGAATCGCCGCTTCGCTACTCGGCAGACGATCCTGAACAGTCTCTAATGCCGCAATGGCTACCGCGGCATTATGCCTTTGATGCTCGCCACGCAGTCTTAGCGATAAATTGAAATAATGTTGTTTTAATCCTGTATAATCGAAATACCCTTCATTTTTCAAGGAAAATTTGAAATCCTCACCAAAGTAATAGGCCTTTGAACCCCGATCATTGGCAATCTGGCGAAACAGTTCACCCACAGCTGTATTGACCGCGCCGCATACAAGCGGCACACCCGGCTTGATGATGCCGGCTTTCTCGCCGGCAATCGACAGTAGATCGTTTCCCAAAAACGCTTCATGGTCCTTCGAAATCGTCGTGATCAGCGCGACTAACGGCGTGATCACATTGGTGGCATCAAAGCGGCCGCCCAGGCCGACCTCGATAACCGCCACATCGGTGGGATGGCGGGCGAAGTAGATAAAAGCCATCACCGTCACCACTTCGAAATAGGTCAATGTGATTTCGACCGCCGCCGTGCGCCGCCAGATCTCGTCGGCGATCGCCACGACTTCGTCTTGCGATATCTCCTCGTCACCGATCTTAATGCGTTCGGTAAACGACACCAGATGGGGCGATGTATATAATGCGGCACGGTAACCCGAGAGGGACAGGATCCGCTGGAGCATTGCCGAGGTTGAGCCTTTGCCGTTGGTGCCGGCGATATGAATCGAAGGGAATTTTCGTTCCGGGTGGTCAAACAGCTTTAGCGCGCCCGCGACTCTATCGAGGCGCAAATCGATGGCCCCGCCGTGCAATTTATAGATTCGTTCAAGGGTTTCAGAATAACTGGCCATGGGGCTTAGCCTAAAATTACTACGCTACCAGGAAACCGCAGGCCGAAGTGTCGTCACTCGAGAAGGTTTAGCCGTGATGTGGCTCGCGAATAATCCGGCTAGGTGGTCTGCGCAATCAGCAGTTGCCGCGCTTTCTTTTAAGCGCGATCAGGTTTTCTTGCACGCTCGATTCATGGCCCGTTTGAGCTGGGCGACAAATGCCCCGGCTTGTTGCACCTTGTCAGCTTTGCTTTTGCCCTGCTCGATGCGCTGCACCAGGGCACTGCCGACCACTACGGCGTCGGCGAACTGGGCGATCGCGGCCGCTTGCTTGGGCGTCGAAATGCCGAAACCGACGCCCACTGGCAAGGACGTAACTTTACGCACCTGCGCAACCTGGCGGCGCAAATCGGTGGCGAAAGATTGGCGCGCGCCGGTGACGCCGGTCACCGAGACATAGTAGATAAAGCCCCGCCCATGGCGTGCCACCAAGCGCCGGCGGTCTTCACCGCTGGTGGGCGACAAGAGAAAGATGATGTCGAGATCGCAGCGGTCGCTGCAGCTTTTAAGCTCGCCGCACTCCTCCGGCGGCAGGTCGACGCAGAGTACGCCGTCGGCGCCGGCTTGTGCCGCTTGCGTGGCGAACTTGTCGAGCCCGAAGCGGAAAAACGGATTGTAGTAACCAAAGAGAATAATTGGCAGTTCGGAAGTGCGGCGGAAATCGCGTACCAAGCGGAATATCGCCGGCAAGGAGATCGGGTTCTTCAAAGCCCGCTCCGACGAACGCTGAATCGTCGGGCCATCCGCCGAGGGATCGGAAAACGGAATGCCCAATTCGATGGCATCGGCACCGCCCGTTTCCAAGGCACGCATGATTTTCAGCGTAGTCGCCAAGTCGGGATCGCCGGCGGTGATAAATGGAACCAGCGCCGCTTCACCGCGTCGCTTCACTGCAATAAACTTTTTTTCGATACGGCTCATAAGTAGATTCAACCTAGCCGTTCAACGGTTAAAAGTTCAATCGTTCAACGCCCTCTCCCACCCCGCAACCTTGAACTATTGAACGTTTGAACGAATCTTACAGCTTCACTCCGAGATGGTCGCCGACGGTGATCATATCTTTGTCGCCGCGGCCGGATAGATTGACGATTACGATTTGGCGTTTCTTGAGTTTTGGCGCCAAGCGGCGCACCACCGCGATCGCATGGGCGCTTTCCAGGGCAGGAATGATCCCTTCGATTTCAGCAAGTAAACGGATCGACGCGATCGCTTCCTCGTCGGTTGCCGCATCAAACTGCACCCGGGCTTGATCGCGCAGATAACTCAACTCTGGGCCGACCCCTGGATAGTCCAAGCCGGCCGCTACCGAGTGGGTTTCCCTCACCTGGCCCTTGTCGTCCTGCAACAGATAACTTTTGCTGCCGTGCAAAACCCCGACGGCGCCGCGCTGAAGGGTCGCCGAGTGTTTGCCGGATCCCAGCCCGTGACCGGCGGCTTCGACGCCGAGCATCTTGACCGACCGGTCTTTGACGAACGGAGAAAATAGTCCCATGGCATTGCTGCCGCCGCCGACGCAGGCGACTAGATAATCCGGCAGCCGGCCTTCTTTGCGGAGGATTTGTCGGCGCGCCTCGCGACCGATGACCGATTGGAAATCCCGCACCATCATCGGATAGGGATGCGGCCCGGCGACCGAGCCGATGAGATAATAGGTATTGCGCACGTTGGTCACCCAGTCGCGCAGCGCTTCGTTCATGGCATCTTTGAGCGTCCGGCTGCCGGATTGGACCACGCGCACTTTGGCGCCTAAGAGCTTCATGCGAAAAACATTGAGCGACTGGCGCCGGACGTCTTCTGCACCCATGAAGATCTCGCACTCCATACCGAAGCGCGCTGCCACGGTGGCGGTGGCTACGCCATGTTGACCGGCGCCGGTTTCGGCGATGATACGCCGCTTACCCATGTGCCGGGCCAAGAGGATTTGCCCCATGGTGTTATTGATCTTGTGCGCGCCGGTGTGGCAAAGATCCTCGCGCTTGAGATAGACCGTGGCGCCTCCCAGGCTGCGGGTCAATCTTTCTGCGAAATAAAGCGGCGTTTCTCGGCCGACATATTCTTTTAAATAAAAGGCCAGTTCGCGCTTGAAGCCGGCGTCACGCCGGACCTGCGCATAACCGCGCTCCAGCTCGGTCAATGCCGGCATGAGGGTTTCGGCGACATACCGGCCGCCATAGGGGCCGAAATGGCCGCGCCGGTCAGGCACCTTTGGCAGCAGCGATAAATTCTTTGAGTTTGCCATGATCTTTAACACCTGGGCGCGCTTCCACGCCGCTACAAACATCGACTGCAAACGGCTTAATTTTGCCGATCGCCTCGGCGACATTGTCGGCGCGCAGGCCGCCGGAAAGAATAATCCTACCGGTGTCGATGCCAGCCAACCATTCCCAAGGGAACATTTGTCCGGAACCACCGTACCCCGCGGAAAAGGAATCGAGCAGGTAATAATCCGCCGGAAACTTGTCCAAAGCGGCAAGCGAAGCTTGCGCTTTGATGCGAAACGCCTTGATGACTTTCACTTGCCAGTCTTGACAGTAGGCGCCGTCCTCGTCGCCGTGAAATTGCAAGCCTCGATAAGCTTGCCGCCCATCTGGCAATCGCGCCGCCGTCAACACCTCGTTGACCCGCGCTTTCGGCGCATTGACAAACAGCGCCACATTGAACGAATCGTGCGGCAGGCAAGCGATAATTTCCCGTGCCTTTGCCGGCGCAATGGAGCGCGGGCTCGACGGATAAAAATTAAAACCTAAGATATCCGCGCCGAACGCGATCGCCTTCTCGGCGTCGGCGAGATTGGTAATGCCGCAAACTTTGATCTTGACCATGTCGTGTTCGCCCTCGTGCTCGAAAATCGTATCTAGGTTTACTCACGGAAGATGAACACGAGTCAGGTTAAGAGTTCCCTCAATTTTTTTCCCGGCGCCGGCGCGCGCATCAGCGACTCGCCTATCAGGAACGCGTGGATACCGAGTCTTTCGACCCAGCGGATCTGCTCGATGCTATCGATGCCGCTTTCGCACACCACCGGCAGTCCCGCCGGCACGAGCGGCGCCAATTTTTCCGTCGTCGCCAAGCTCACGGCAAAAGTCGTGAGATCGCGGTTGTTGATGCCGATCAACTGCGCGCCGGCGTTTACGGCCGCTTCCAACTCGATTTCACTATGCACTTCCACCAACGCGTCCATCTGCAATTCGCTCGCCTGCTGGCGCAGGTCGCCCATCAGTTGGCGGTCAAGCATCGCCGCGATGAACAGCACCGCATCGGCGCCGAAGCTCTTCGCTTCGACGATTTGATAGGGATCGAGCATGAAATCCTTGCGTAACAGCGGCACCCGCACACTCGCGTGAATCTGTTCGAGATACGCCAGATCACCTTGGAAAAAACGCTCTTCGGTCAAGACCGAAATCGCGCTGGCCCCATGACTCGCATAATCCTTGGCAATCGCGATCGGATCGAAATCCGCGCGAATCAGCCCCTTGGAGGGTGAGGCTTTCTTGATCTCGGCAACAATGCGCCGCTGGTTACCGGTGAGCGCCGTGGCGAAGCCGCGGGTCGGCGCATGATAAAGCGCTCGATCACGCAGCGCGGTAAATGGCAGCTCGCGCTGCCGGCGCGCGACCACAAGGCGCACATGCGCCGCGATAGTGGACAAAATTTCAGCCATGAAAAACTATGCGGCGTTGGTCAGTTCGGCCAGCTGTGAGAGTTTTTCGCGCGCCTTGCCGCTGTCGATGGATTCCGCAGCCAACTTGATCCCGTCCCCTACACTGGCGGCGCTGCCGCTGATGTAAAGCGCCGCGCCGCTGTTCAAGAGCACGACATCGCGCGGTGCGCCGGGCTTGCCGTCGAGCACGGCGCGGACGCTCACCGCGCTCTCCTCCGCGCTGCCCCCATGGAGGTCGCCGAGTTGGCAACGTTTGAGACCAAACTGCTCGGGCTCGACTTGGAACTCTTTCACCGCCCCATCGCGCAGCTCCGCTACTTTAGTCGGCCCGCATAGAGAAATTTCATCCAGGCCTTCGAGTCCGTGGACGACCATCGCCCGCGTACTCCCGAGATTTTTCAGCACGTTGGCCACCATGCCGACCAAATCGCCGTTGTAGATGCCAATCAGCTGATGCGTCGCCATAGCCGGATTGGTCAGCGGTCCGAGTAGATTGAATATCGTACGAATGCCGATGTCGCGGCGCGGCTGTACAGCGTACTTCATCGCTTCATGAAGCAGCGGCGCGAACAAAAAACCGATCCCGATCTGGGCGATGCAGCGCTCGACCCGTTCTTTTGGCGCGTCAACCTTGACGCCCAATGCACTCAAGACATCGGCGCTGCCCGATTGGCTCGACACCGAACGGTTGCCATGTTTTGCGACATTGACGCCGGCGCCGGCGACCACGAAGGCAGCGGTAGTCGAAATATTGAAAGTCCCCTTTTGGTCGCCGCCGGTGCCGCAGGTATCGAGCACCGTCTTGGTACCGACGTTGACCCGATGCGCTTTCTCGCGCATCACCCTGGCCGCGCCGGTGATCTCGTCGACGGTTTCGCCTTTCATACGCAGGGCGGTCAGAAAGGATGCCACCTGCAGCGGCGTCGCTTCACCGGTCATGATTTGATTCATGACATCGACCGTTTGCGCTTCCGTCAAGTCAATGCGGTTGACTAGTTTATCGATGGCTTCGCGGATGTTCATGATCAATCGCCGTCGAACTTATTTGGAGGCGGCGAACGCTTTCGCATGGTTTTCTTTGTCCTTGAGGGCGCCCACTACTTTGTCGGCTTCCTCGCGCGAGTTGTACTTGCCGACACTGACCCGAAACCAGGGTTTGCCGCGGAATTCAACCTCGTTAACATAGGCGTTGTAGCCTTTATTTTTTAGTCGATCAACCAACAGTTTAGCCGACCGCTCATCGGGATAGGCGTCCACTTGCGCGCGCCAAACTTTAGCCTCGGCATCGGCGGTTTCGATCTTGGTGCTCTCTGTCGTCGGTTGGACCTTGTCGGTTTTACTGTTGTTCAGCTTGGCCAACTGGCCGTCGGGTTTAGCCTCAGCCTTGAGCTCCTTCACGTCGGCGCGATGGTTATTCTCCACGGGCTTCGCCACTTTGGCCGGCGGCTCGGCTAGCGCTTGAGCGTCGCGGGATTTCGCCAAGGTGTCGTAGAAAGTTATTTCGTCGTTCTTCGCCGCCGGGCCAGCGGCCCCACCGGCTGGTTTGACTGGCATCTTCACCAGAGGCTCGTCTTTTTTGATGAGCTTTCGCTCCTCGAGTTCTTTGCCGACCATCATGCCGATGAGAAAGACGACGATGGACGCCAAGGTAAATGTACCGCCCAGGATGATCATCTGGCCGCGGCTAAGATAGTAACGGCTGTCCTTGCCTCTACGGTTCTCCGCCATTTCGATTAACCCCTTGCCCTTCGCGGGCCGGTCAAACTCCGGTTTCCACCCTTGCGGCCATTTTCATCGGCGCATCGACCCCGAGAATCTCCAAGCCGCGGCGAAGCGTCTTTTGAATATTCGCCAAAAGCAGCAAACGCGCCCGGCTCAAGTCAACATCTTCGGACACCACACGGTTGCGGTTGTAGTAACGATGAAACTCCCCGGCCAGCTCTAACAAATAAAATACCATGCGGTGAGGTTCGAGCTCGCGCACGGAGTCCTCCAAAACCTCATTGAACAGGATCATCTGGCGGATCAGTTCCAATTCTTCTGGCAACTCTAAGCGCTCCACCGGCACCGATGCCAACGTGCCCACAGTGATCGCGCTTTTTGCCGCTTGTTCGAAAATACTCGCCACCCGCGCGTGGGCATATTGCACGTAGAACACCGGGTTCTCACTCGATTGTTTCTTCGCCAAATCCAAATCGAAGTCGAGGTGGCTATCCGACTTGCGCATGAGGAAAAAAAACCGTGCCGCGTCGCGCCCCACTTCTTGGAGCACGTCTTCAAGGGCGACGAATTCGCCAGTGCGCTTACCCATACGCACCGGTTCGCCGCCGCGGGTCAGCTGAACCATCTGAACCAGCACCACCTGTAAAGCATTGGCATCGTACCCCAAAGCCTGCATCGCCGCCTTCAAACGCGGCACATAGCCATGATGATCGGCGCCCCAGACATTGATAAGCTTGACAAACTTGCGCTCGAACTTGTTGCGATGATAGGCGATGTCGGCAGCGAAGTAAGTCAGCTCGCCGTCGCTCTTGATTACCGTACGATCTTTGTCGTCGCCGAAACGGGTCGAGCGAAACCACTCCGCGCCGTCGTGGGTGTACAGCACGCCGAGCCGGCGCAGCAAGTCCATGGCCGTGGCGACTTCTTCGCGCTCGCGCATCGCTTTTTCGCTAAAGTAAGCATCGAACCGAATGCCGAACTCACTTAGCTGTGCGCGGATGGTGTTGAGCAGCTCTGCTCCGCCATACTGACGGAAAAACGCAACCGCTTCATGCTTGTCCTGGTGCAGAAATTTGTCACCATCGCGAGCGAACACTGCAGCGGCAATGTCCTTCACGTAGTCGCCAGGATAACCGCCCTCCGGGAACTCCGCCGGCCGGCCCATGTGTTGGAGATAGCGCGCGTAAAGCGACAGTCCAAGGTTCTCCATCTGGTTGCCGGCGTCGTTGACGTAATACTCACGCTCAACGGTGAACCCGGTGACTTCGTGCAAGCGCGCCAAAACGTCGCCGATCACTGCCACCCGGCCGTGACCGACATGGAGCGGCCCGGTTGGATTGACGCTGGCGAACTCCACTTGCACTCTGCGCCCCTGGCCAATATCGATGTTGTCCTGCTTGCCGGCGGCGATCTCGCGCATTTGCGCCAAGTAAAACTTCGGCGCGAAGGCAAAATTCAAAAATCCCGGTCCGGCGATCTCTTGGCGCGCCAGCAGACCGTCCCGATCCTCGATATTTTTTAAGATCGCTTCGGCGATCGCTCGCGGTGCTTTTTTAGCGCTCTTGGCCCAGAGCAGGGCGACGTTGGACGATAGATCGCCAAACTCGCGCTGCTTTGGCGGTTCAAGATGCAGCGGCGGGATCTCCGCGATATTGAGCTCTCCCTCCATTGCTGTCTTCTCGATAGCTTGAGTTAAAATTGCTTTTAGATAACTTCGCATCGCGCTGCTTATGTATCCGCCGCTATACCGGACGGCAAATTCGCCCCAGACCAGACGATTCGATTGAAATTTTTTGGAATTAACTACTAACGATCAAACAATGTAACTGAATGAAATGTCGCGTGCAAACCAGCCTCAAGCGCCATCACTCAGCGCTATCAATCCACCTCCAGACCCATGATACTCATCCGGTGGTTTCGGGGAGGGAAACACGGCGGCACAGCAAACCGTCCGCGCACTATGGCGGATCACGTTGCAATTACCGATCCGACGGCGCGAGGTTTCAACAGACTGGCAAGATGATCGCGGAGATTTGTACCATAGAGTGAATGCGTATGGCCGGGGAATCGGTCAAATGGCCTAGACTAACGCAGCGACAGAAACTTCGCGGGCACATTCTCGGCTAGAAACAGCGGCCCGGACTGGTAAAACCGGACGCCCTCGGCGTGAGCCCTCTGGCGTCGATGACCAGCATCGCTGGCGCCGGATCATGGCGTCGCGCCACCGACTCAGCCTCTGCCGCTGTGACGCTCAAGTGTACATACTGACGCTCCCGCGGTTCGAGGCCGCGCTCAAGCATCGACTGCGTTAAATTGCGGGCGGCGGCAAAGTAAAGTTCGGACGGCGGTTCCGCCGCCGTGTCACCCGGATCGATGGCAAACGAATGGCCGTAGGTAGCTCGTACCTTGCCGCCGCGAATCTCGAAACGCTTTTTCGATCCACCGGCGATAAGCGCGCGCATCTGTTCCTCGGTGACATCGTAGAAGCGTTGCCGCACCACGTCGACAACTTCATGCCACGGCGTAAAGCCCTCGCGGTCCATCGCCAACGGGTACTCCCTGGGTTTATGACGCAGGAGAAAGGTCAAAAAGCGCGACAATCGTTCCGTTGCCGGCGCCATATGGGTCTCACTATTTTTTCGCCCCGGTGATGATGTCGTAGACATTGCAGGCGATGCCGGTGGCCTCGTAACCATCCTGACCGGTGGCCTGGGCGATCGCAAACATCTGGTGCGCCAATGCGACGAAAGGCATCGGCACTTCCATCTCGCGTGCCATGTCGAGACCGAAACCGACGTCTTTGGGCATCCACGACTTGCGCGGCTTGTACTTCTTGCTGACGATGATTTCCATGATCCGGTCGATGGCAACTGAATCCTGCTGAGAATTTTTCAGGATCGTGCGAAATATGTCCTCGCTCAGGCCGCCTTTTTTCAGCCAAGCGCAAGTCTCAGCCAAACTCAAGTGCATCACCGCGGCAAACATCGCCATGGCGTTTTTTACCAGCTTGGCGTTGCCCAACTCACCGACGAAAATGATCTTATTGCCCATCGCCTTGAAGATATCTTGGTGCTGGTCGAATACCGCTTTCGAGCCCGACAGCCAGAGCGACAAAGTGCCGGCGGCGGCGGCCTCTTCGACGCCGCCCGCCGAGCCGTCAAGAATTGTCCAGCCTTTTTTATTAAGCTCCGCATCGACGCCGACGATGGTCTTTTTATCGATACTGCTAAAATCGATCCACAGCTTGGCGCCGCTGGCTGCTTCATGCAATCCACCTTTGCCCAAGCCGACGGCTTGCACCGCTTGGTTGTAAGGCAACATCGAGCACACCACATCACAGGACTCGGCGACCGCCTTGGGCGAGTCTTTGAACTGGGCGCCCTGGCCCTCCAAGCCTTGACATTGCTCGCGGCGCAGATCGGTAATGGTTAACTTGTTGCCGGCCTTGATCAAGTTGGCCGCCATGGCGCTGCCCATGCCACCGGTGCCGATGAATCCTAGATTTGCCATGTTGCCTCCTGGAAAATCCCAATGAACTTAAATCAGTCGACTAAGCGCACGCCGCCGGGCCACAATACCAGCACCACGGTCTCGCCCACCGCCCGCGGGGTGTGCACCGACTGAGGATCGAGAAACACCACGTCGCCGGCCCCGTACTCGCCGGTTTCGTCACCAATCTTGCCTTTGAGGACGAGATAGAACTCACCGCTCAGATGCTCATGCTTGACAAAGGCCTCGGGCGACGCATCGGCAGCAATGCGATAGAGCACCAGTTCGCGCTTGCCCTGCCGCGCCAATCGCGACATCTCCAACCCATTGCCGAAGTTGCGCCAAGTCAAACGGTTGAGCGCCGTTTCGTCGAGCTGAATCGAGAGAAAATCGTTAAGCGAGCGGCGCAATACGCCGGTGTCATTTTCCGCCACGGCGTTTAATTATCACGGCTAATTGGCGAACAAAAGACAGCGTGATGGGATTACTTGAGGAACATTCCGGAAACGCCCAAAAGGCGCAATCGCCTCCGGTCCTGATTCCATCGTCCGATATTGCCGGTTACGGTCGCGTCAAGTGAATTTACAAAAAGTTAACGGGGGACGACGGCACCGCGCTTTCCGGCGCACGTAATGACTGGAAATATCTAGACCATTCGGTATGCGAACCATGCAAGCCGGCGCCGGTGTATGAATATACCAACCGGCTCTGCGGGCAGGTTTATATTTGCTTTCGCCTCTGTCGCGGGCAAGCACTGCGCTGCTCCAACCGTTCGCATCGGTGAATCTATGGAAATATTGGCTTTCCCCTGGCGCAAAGTTTCTTGCGTCACGACCGTAGCCACTCGACGATCCGCTCGACGCAAGTCGCAGGCTGCGCCTCCAAGGTGCGCAGGTGTATCTCGGGCGCCTCTGGCGCCTCATAGACGCTGTCGATGCCGGTGAAATTTTTCAGCTCGCCGCGGCGGGCTTTGGCGTAGAGGCCTTTGACATCGCGACGCTCACACTCCGGCAACGGCGTGTCGACAAATATTTCGACGAACTCGCCGGAGTCGAACAGACCGCGCGCCAGTTGCCGTTCGGCGCGGTAGGGAGAAATGAAGGCAACGATAACGACCAGCCCGGCATCCACCATCAATTTCGCCACTTCGCCGACGCGGCGAATGTTTTCAACCCGGTCGGCCTCGGTGAAACCCAAATCGCGGTTAAGACCGTGGCGGACGTTGTCGCCGTCAAGGATGTAAGTGTGCCAGCCATCAGCGTGTAGACGTTTTTCCAACAGGTTGGCGACCGTCGATTTGCCGGAGCCCGACAGGCCGGTAAACCACAAGCAACGTGGTTGCTGCTGCTTCAAACCCGCACGCGCCGCCCGGGTCACTTCAAGCGCCTGCCAATGCACATTGACGGCGCGGCGCAGGGCAAAATGAATCACACCGGCGCAGACGGTCTCATGGGTCAGCTTGTCGATTAATATGAACGCTCCCAAGCGATGGTTGTCACGGTAAGCGGCATAGGGCACCGGACGGTCAAAGCTGACATTGACGGTGGCGATCTCGTTCAAGCCCAGCGCTTTGGCGGCGAGATGAGCACCGCTGTTGATGTCGAGACGATGCTTGATGTCGGTGATGCTCACATTGGCGGACTTGCTGTGAATCTGCCCGGCATACGCGCGCCCCGGCAACATCGGATGCTCGCTCATCCAGAGAATTTCCGCCTCGAACTGATCCGCCACTTCGATCGGCCGGTCGGCGGCGGCAATGACATCGCCACGGCTGGCGTCTATTTCATTCTCCAGCACCAAAGTCACCGAATCGCCGGCATCGGCCTCCGGCAGGGCGCCACCCCAAACCGAGATTTCTTTGACCGCGCTGACAACTCCTGACGGACTGACACGCACGCGATCGCCGGGCCTAATCGAGCCGGTGCCGATGCGTCCGGAGAAGCCGCGGAAATCCAGGTTGGGGCGATTGACCCATTGCACGGGCATGGTGAATGCTTGCGTAGATTGGCGTTCGGCGCTAGGCACCGTTTCCAGCCAATGCAGCAAACTCTGGCCATGATACCAAGGCATAATCGCAGGGGCTGGCTCAAGAATATTCTGCCCTTCAAGCGCCGACAGCGGGATCGCCGTGATGCTGGTGAACTCTAAATCCTGCGCGAACTGTCGGTAGGCTGCGTCGATTTCTTCAAACCGGGAGCGCGACCAGTCGACCAGATCCATCTTGTTGACCGCCAGGGCGATATGACGGACGCCGAACATCGCCGCGATCCGGCTGTGCCGTTTGGTTTGCGTGAGCACGCCTTTGCGCGCGTCGATCAACAGCACCGCCGCGTCGGCGGTGGAAGCCCCGGTGGCCATGTTGCGGGTATATTGCTCGTGGCCGGGAGTGTCGGCGACGATAAAGCGCCGCTTAGAGGTCGCGAAAAAACGGTAGGCGACATCGATCGTAATGCCTTGCTCGCGTTCGGCCTGCAAACCATCGACGAGCAGCGCAAGGTCGAGGCGTTCGCCTTGGGTACCGAACTTCTTCGAATCGGCCATGAGCGCTTCAAGCTGATCCTCGAAGATTAACTTGGTTTCGTACAGCAAGCGGCCGATCAATGTCGATTTACCGTCGTCGACACTGCCGCAGGTAATGAAGCGGAGGGTATCCATCAAAAATACCCTTCCTGTTTTTTTCGCTCCATAGACCCGGCGCCGTCGTGATCGATGACCCGCCCTTGGCGCTCCGAAGTCGTGGCGCCGAGAGTTTCGGCGACAATCTCTGCGAGGGTCGTGGCGCTACTCTCGACGGCCGCCGTTAGCGGATAGCAGCCCAGCGTCCGGAAACGCACCAGGCGCATCTCTGGGGCCTCGCCGGGCTCGAGCGGAAGTCGATGGTCGTCAACCATGATCCATTGGCCGTAGCGTTTGACCACGGGGCGCTCCGCGGCGAAATAGAGCGGCACGATAGGAATTTGCTCGTGCTCAATGTACCCCCAGATGTCCGCCTCCGTCCAATTGGATAAGGGAAAAACGCGAATCGACTCGCCCGGATGAATCCGCGTGTTGTAAAGGTTCCACAGTTCCGGCCGCTGCGCTTTGGGCTCCCAGCGATGGCCCGGTGCACGAAAGGAAAAAATCCTTTCCTTAGCGCGTGATTTCTCCTCGTCGCGCCGGGCGCCGCCAAAGGCGACGTCGAAACCGTGCAGGTCGAGCGCTTGTTTAAGCGCTTCCGTCTTCATGACATCGGTGTGAAACGCTGACCCATGGGTAAACGGGCCGATCCCTTCGGCAGCACCGCGTGGGTTGGTATAGCGGATCAATCGGCATCCCACTTCCTCGACAACCCGATCGCGGAACGCGATCATCTCGCGGAACTTCCAGCCGGTATCGATATGGAGCAGCGGAAACGGCATCGGACCCGGATAAAAAGCCTTCTGCGCCAACCTTAACATCACCGAAGAATCCTTGCCGATTGAATAGAGCATTACCGGCTTGGCAGCCGTCGCCGCCACCTCGCGGAAGATTTCGATGGATTCCGATTCGAGTTGTGAAAATGTGCCGATGGACATTACGCGTTCGCCAATCTTAGTAGTTTTTCATGATGCGGGTATCCGCCTAGACATCACCGGAATTATCACTGAAAACCGCGCCGGATAAATACGCCATTCCGACGCGAAGCGCAAGATCCCGCCACTGACATATCGCACAGTAAGATTGATGGGGCAAAACCGTTGGCGCGTCAACCACTTACGGGCCCGACTTGGCTCGGCTGAGCAGCTAACGGTCCGCCAGCTTGAGGGCCGCCTGCAGACCGGGCGGTCTGATCAAAGTCGAATGTCGGGAACACTCTGCTACGCGGCTGCGACTTGTTGCTGCTGCTCGCGTTCGCGACGACGCGCGCGACGACCTTTTTTCGCGCCAGCCGATGGGGCTTCAACGCCGGCGGCGTTACCGACCAGCTCGATCAATGACAACTGGGCGGCATCGCCATGACGCACCCCCAGCTTGATAATCCTGGTGTAACCGCCTGGGCGATCCTTGAAACGCGGTCCAATGGTATCGAAAAGTTTCTGAAGCACGGTTTTATCGAAGAGGATACTCGCCGCCTGACGGCGCGCGTGCAAGTCGCCGCGTTTGCCGAGGGTGATGACCCGTTCGACCCAACGGCGCAATTCTTTAGCCTTGGGGTCGGTAGTTTGAATCTTTTCCTCGCGCAACAGCGCGGTGATCAGATTGCGCATCAAGGCCCAGCGATGGCTGGAATTGCGGCTCAGTTGCCGTCCGGATTTGAGATGACGCATGGTAACGACTACTCCTTGTCGGGACTGCGCTTGCGCGCTTCGACTTCCGCGCGAGATGGAAAGTGATCCACTTTCATGCCCAGTTCCAGGCCCATCTCGCGCAGGATTTCCTTGATCTCATTCAGAGATTTGTGGCCAAAGTTTTTCGTCCGCAGCATCTCGTGTTCGCTCTTCTGCACCAGCTCGCCAATGTATTTGATATCGGCGTTTTGCAAGCAGTTCTGCGAACGCACCGAGAATTCAAGCTCGTCGACGCTGCGAAATAGGTTCTCGTTGAGCGGGATCGACGGCCCGTCGTCGCGCTTTTCGGGCCGCGGCTCATCTTGGAAGTTGACGAAAATGCTCACCTGGTCCTGGAGAATTTTCGCCGCGAAGGCCATCGCGTCATCCGGCTTGACGCTGCCATCGGTGTGGATGTCGAACACCAAGCGATCGTAATCGGTACGCTGGCCGACCCGCGCGTTGGAAACCGTGAAGTTGACCTTCAGCACCGGCGAAAAAATCGCGTCGATAAATATCGTGTCCACCGGCGCGCTTTCTTCCTTGTTACGCTCCGCCGGGACGTAGCCGCGGCCGAGCTTGACCAATAATTCCATGTCGAGCCTGCCGTCGCGCGAGAGCGTTGCGATCTTATGATCGGGATTGAGGATATCGACCGCGGCCGACCCGCCGATATCCTTGGCGATCACAACGCCTGGACCTTTAGCATCGATCTTCAACGTAGCTTGTTCACCCTCGTTCAGCCGCAGGCGAACTTCTTTTAAGTTTAGAATAATTTCGGCAACGTCCTCAGTGACCCCTGGCACCGTGGAGAATTCGTGCAAAACACCCTTGATCCGCACCGCGACGATCGAGGCGCCCATGAGCGAGGATAAGAGAATCCGGCGCACCGAGTTGCCGATGGTTTGGCCGAACCCACGCTCGAACGGTTCCGCTGTAAAACGTCCAAACGTCGCGGTCAGAGTTCGCTCCTCAACCTCCAACTGTTTGGGTTTGATCAGCTCCGTCCAATGCTTGTACATTGTCGACATATCATCTCCCAGGATTCGCTGCTTATTTCGAATACAATTCTACGATCAGTTTTTCGTTGATCGGCATGGTGATATCGCTGCGCGTCGGCAGAATCTTGATGCGCCCGCTGAACGCTTCACGGTCAACTTCGGCCCAATCGGGCACGCCGCGACGCTGCGACCCTTCCAACGCCGACATCACCCGGGTGATCTGCCGGCTCGGCTCCTTGACGGCAATCACATCGCCGACACGAACCGTAAATGACGGTATGTTCACCTTCTTGCCATTTACCAATATATGGCCATGGCGCACCAAGGAGCGCGCTTCAGCTCTCGAGCTGGCGAAGCCCACCCGGTAGGTGACATTGTCGAGTCGCCGTTCCAGCAGCACCAGCAAGGTTTCGCCGGTAATTCCTTTGGTACGCGCGGCTTCGGTGAAGGTGCGACGGAATTGGTTTTCCAATAGGCCGTACATGCGCTTCACTTTTTGCTTCTCGCGCAGCTGCAAGCTGTATTCCGAGAACTTCGGCCGGCCCTGGCCATGCTGGCCGGGCGGATAGGTGCGCCGTTCGATGGCGCACTTGTCGGTATAGCAGCGCTCCCCTTTGAGAAAGAGCTTAAGATTCTCGCGCCGGCAAAGTCGGCACACGGATTCAATATATCTAGCCAAACCTGCTTCCTCCTATAAAGCTCAAACCCGACGGCGCTTGGGCGGACGGCAACCGTTATGCGGGATCGGCGTAACGTCTTTGATCAGACTGATGCTGATACCCGCAGACTGCAAAGCGCGCAGCGCCGACTCACGTCCTGCGCCCGGGCCTCGGACATATATCTGGACCGTGCGTAACCCATGATCCATGGCCTTTTTGGCAGCGCTGTCGGCGGCTTGCTGGGCGGCAAACGGTGTGCCCTTGCGCGAGCCTTTGAAACCCATCGCCCCGGCGCTGGACCAGGAAATCACGTTGCCCTGATAGTCGGAAATCGTCACGATGGTGTTATTGAACGTCGAGTGGATATGGACCACTCCCTCAGCGATATTCTTGCGGCCGCGCCGCTTGCGCGCCGCCCGGTCGGCGGCTTTGGCGTCCCCCGCCGGCGCTTCGCTCTTCTTTTCATCCGCAGCATCTGCCATGAGTCTCTCCTAAATTATCTAGGTTATTTCGTCGGCGCGGTTTTTTTGCCGGCAACGGTCTTGCGCGGTCCCTTGCGAGTGCGCGCGTTGGTGTGGGTACGTTGTCCACGCACCGGCAAATTCTTGCGATGGCGCATGCCGCGATAGGAACCCATATCCAAGTGCCGTTTGATGCTACCCGTCACCTCGCGGCGCAGATCGCCTTCGACTTTGTAACTCTGATCGAGCACCTGGCGAATTTTAGCGACATCGTCATCGCTCAAATCGTCACTGCGCAAATCCAGCGAGACTCCCGCCGCGGTGAGAATATTACGCGATGTGCTGCGACCAATGCCGTAGACGTAAGTGAGCGCGATTTCCATGCGTTTGGCTCTCGGTAAGTCAACCCCTGCGATACGTGCCATAAATCCTCACTTGGTTCGGAATTTCAAATTGCCGATTGCAATGTCACAAGTATACTTAGCCTTGCCGTTGTTTGTGCTTAGTGTTCTCGCACAGCACCCGCACCACGCCCTTCCGGCGAATCACCTTGCATTTGTTGCAAATCTTTTTGACCGACGCTCTAACCTTCACGGTTTCTCCTCTTGCTAGCGTTCGCGGAAGACGATGCGTCCGCGCGCCAAATCGTAGGGAGACAGCTCGATCTTCACCTTGTCTCCCGGCAGAATTTTGATGTAGTGCATGCGCATTTTGCCCGAGATATGGGCTAAAACCTTATGGTGGTTGTCCAACTCCACCCGGAACATGGCGTTGGGCAAGGTCTCTAGCACCGTACCGGTGACTTCGATGGCGTCTTGTTTTGCCATAGCTAAATCGGGATTCCTTACTGTGTTCTCCTAAACTTTAAAGTTGACTCAAAATATACGGACCGTTTTTAGTGATCGCTATAGAATGCTCGAAATGGGCGGCCAAGCTGCCATCTTTGGTCACCGCCGTCCAACCGTCTTCTTTGATTTCGACTTCGTAACTGCCGATATTAACCATCGGCTCTACCGCCAGCACCATGCCTTCTTTTAAGCGCAAGCCACGATCCTTCTCACCGTAGTTAGGCACCGGCGGCTCCTCATGGAGTTTCTTGCCGATGCCATGACCGACAAATGCGCGGACGACGGAATAGCCCGCATCCTCGGCAACCTTTTGCACCGCCGCGCCGAGATCGCCCAATCGTTTGCCCTCATGGAGCTGCTCGATTCCAGCGTAGAGGGATGCTTCGGTCACGTCCAATAACGTTTGCGCCGCTGCGCTTACTTTGCCGACCGCCACGGTCATCGCTGAGTCGCCGTAGAATCCGTCATAGATGACCCCATAATCGAGCCCGACAATATCGCCTTCGCGCAAATGGCGGTTTGACGGAATACCGTGAACGATTTCGTCATTGACCGAAGCGCATAAACAGCGCGGATAAACTCGGCCGGCGACGTTATAGCCCTTAAACGCCGGAATCGCGTTGCGGTTCAGCGTCATTTCTTCGGCAATGGCATCCAAATCCAAAGTTGTGATGCCCGGCGCCACGCGCCTTTTCAGCTCCTGGAGAACCTCGGCAACAATCACATTCGCTCTTCTCATGATTTCGATTTCTCGAGCCGATTTGAGCGAAATCACGTCGCTATGCCTCCGAGGGCTTTTTTGATCCGAGAACGGATTTCCTCAATGCTGCCAACCCCGTCGATCTCCCGCAAAATACCCTGACGGCGATAGTAATCCACAAGCGGCGCGGTCTGGCCATCATAGACGGTCAAACGGTTGGCGATGGTCTCTTCCTTATCATCTTCCCTTTGAAACAATTCGCCCCCGCAGCGGTCGCATACTCCATCTCGCTTCGGAGGATCAAAGACCGTATGACACAGCGCCCCGCAGTTTTTGCAGGTCCGCCTTCCCGCCAGTCGTTCGATGATGACTGCTCTTGGCACCTGAACCGACAGGACACCGTTCAAGCTCAGCGCCAACTTCATTAATAGCGCATCCAGGCTTTCGGCCTGAGGTATCGTCCGGGGAAAACCGTCCAGCAGAAATCCCTGAGCGCAATCCGCCTGCTGCAATCGTTCGGCGATGAGGTTGGTGATCAAATCGTCGGGTACCAACGCCCCGCGCTTGATATAATCCTCGGCTTGCTTTCCGAGCGGCGATTGGTCGGCTACGGCTTTGCGAAGGATGTCTCCGGTGGAAATTTGAACCGCGCCAAATTCTTGCTCAAGCAACTTCGCCTGGGTTCCCTTACCCGCCCCCGGAGGACCCAGCAGAACCACACGTGCCTTGGCCGCCAAGTTTAGCCCTTTCTGCCGCGCAACCTACCACGCTTCATGAAACCTTCATAGTTCCTGCTGATCAAATGCGTTTCCATCTGCGCCACGGTGTCCAGGGCGACGCCCACCACGATCAACAGCGCGGTTCCGCCAAAATAAAAAGGCACATTGAATTGGCGCACCAACAAAGAAGGCAATAACGCGATCAAGCAGAGGTAAACCGCCCCGCTCAGGGTTATGCGCGACAACACCTTTTCAATGAACTCAGCGGTTTTCTGTCCAGGTCTAATGCCTGGGATGTAGCCGCCTGCCTTTTTCATGTTCTCGGCCACGTCACTGGGATTAAATACCACCGCCGTGTAAAAGAATGCGAAAAAGATAATCAGCGCGATCTGGGCAATCTCATAGAGCCATTGACCGGGTGCGAGCATTCCGGACATTGTTTGAATCCAAGGATGCGCCGCGAATTGCGCCATGGTCGCCGGAAAAATCAACACCGATGAAGCGAAGATGATCGGAATCACGTTCGCGGTGTTTACTTTTAACGGCAGGTGCGAGGTCATGCCGCCGTACATGCGCCGGCCAACTACTCGTTTGGCGTATTGTACCGGGATGCGCCGTTGGCCGCGCTCGACGAAAATAATCGCGCCGATGACCGCGACGCTGAGAACCAATATCACCAAAGCGACCAAGGGTCCGAGCTCGCCATTGCGCATGAATTCAAAGGTCGACCAAATCGCCGAAGGCAGCTGGGCGACAATACCGGCGAAGATGATCAGCGACATGCCATTGCCGATGCCCCGTTCAGTAATCTGCTCGCCCAGCCACATGATAAACGCCGTGCCAGACGTGAGCGTCACCACAGTCATGAGACGGAAAGCAACACCGGGGTTGAGCACCAGCGGCGTGCCGCCCGGTCCCTGCGTGCCTTCCAGGCCGATAGCGATCATCGTGCCTTGGACGATGGACAGCAGCACCGTGCCATATCGGGTGTATTGGGTAATTTTACGCCGGCCGGCTTCGCCCTCTTTTGAGAGCCTTTCCAGATAGGGGAAAACCACCGTCAACAACTGCAAAATGATCGATGCACTAATGTAGGGCATAATGCCCAGCGAAAAAACTGAGAACTGTTCCAACGCGCCGCCCGAAAACAGGTTGAGAAAGCCAAATAACGTATTCTTCTGTTGATCGAAAAACGCCGCCATGGCAGCCCGGTCAATACCGGGTGTCGGCACGTGGACACCGAGGCGATACACCGCCAGCATCCCCAGGGCGAAAATCACCCGGCGGCGCAGCTCCGGCACTCGCGATGCATTTTGGAATCCGCTAAGCATGCAGTTCGATTAACTCCGCTTTGCCACCGGCAGCTTCGATCTTTTCCCGCGCGCTGGCAGAAAAGCCATGGGCCCGGATCGTCAGCGCTTTCGTCAAGTTGCCCTCGCCCAAGACTTTGACATGGCGGTTTTTACCACTAATCAAGCCATGTTGGGACATGGTTTCCGGGGCGATATCGCCAGCGCCGGCGAGTACGTCCAATTGGCTTAGATTCACGACCGCCATTTCGATGCGAAATATGTTGTGAAAACCGCGCTTGGGCACGCGCCGTTGCAGCGGCATCTGGCCGCCTTCGAAGCCCGGCTTGGTATTACCGCCGGAACGCGAGCCCTGTCCCTTATGACCGCGGCCGGAAGTCTTCCCATGGCCTGACCCGGGGCCCCGGCCGACCCGTTTGCGATTTTTGCTCGAACCGGGGGCCGGTTTCAAATCATCGAGTTTCATAATTAGCGAATCTCCGCCAAGGTTTTGCCGCGCCGGTCGGCGATTTCTTCGGGCTGGCGCAAGTCGCGCAGCGCCTCGAATGTCGCTTTGACCATGTTATGCGGGTTGTTCGAACCAAGACACTTGGTCAAGACATTTTGAATACCGGAGGCCTCCACCACGGCGCGCACGCCACCGCCGGCAATCACGCCGGTGCCGCCTGAGGCAGGTTTAAGAATCACATGGCCGGCGCCGTAATGTCCGACGACTTCGTAGGGAATGGTGCCATCCATGATCGGCACTCGGATTAAATTCTTTTTCGCCTGCTCCAAACCCTTGCGGATCGCTTCCGGAACTTCCTTAGCTTTGCCCATGCCGTAACCAACCACCGAGTGGCTATCTCCGGTCACCACTAAGGCGCTAAAGCTAAAGCGTCGCCCACCTTTGACGACCTTGGCCACCCGGCTGATGTGAACCACCTTTTCTTTCAATTCTAACCCTTGGGGATCGATCCGTTCCAAAGCGACCTCTCGTTCAATTGCTGGTTAAAAGTCTAAGCCGCCTTCGCGAGCGCCATCCGCCACGGCCTTCACCCGGCCATGGTAGATGAACCCGTTGCGGTCGAAAACCACCCTGGTGATGTTTTTTTCCTTACAAACTTTTGCCAAGGCGACGCCGACTTGCTTAGCGACATCGACGCCGTTGTGCTTTTTGATCTGTTCGGCCAGTTCTTCGGACAGCGTCGATACTGCCGCCAAGGTTTTCCCCTGGCTATCGGAAATGACCTGCGCGTAAATATGTTTGTTGCTACGAAATACGCAAACTCGCGGTCGAAGATCCGTGCCGCGAACCTTTTTACGTACACGAACTTTGCGCCGCTGCCGGCCCATATCTAGTCGCTTGCTCGACATCTCGATTCCTCGGTAGCTTTACTTTCCACCCGCCGAACCGACGGCTTTGCCGGCTTTGCGCTTGATAAACTCTTCACGATACTTGATACCCTTACCCTTGTAGGGTTCGGGCGGCCTGAGCATGCGGATTTTCGCCGCAGTTTCACCCAAGATTTGGCGATCAGCCCCGGAAAGAGTGATAATGATTTGCCGCTCTACAGCCGCGGTCACGCCCTGGGGTAGCGGAAACACCACGGGATGGGAGTAGCCCAGCGTCATGTGAATTTCCTGCCCCTTGACCTCGGCGCGATAACCGACGCCGTTAATATCCAATATTCGGCTGAAACCAACGCTAACTCCTTGCGCCATGTTAGCGACTAGCTTTCGCGTTAGACCATGGAGCGCGCGAATTTTGCGGTCTTCGTTGGCCCGTTCGACGCGCATCGAGTCGCCCTCAACCTTAATGCTCACACCGGAGGGAACCCCGGCTTGCAACTTACCCTTGGGCCCTTCGATGCGAATACCACTGGCGTCAACTGCAACCTTGACGCCCGCTGGAATCGCTATGGGCAACTTGCCGATACGTGACACATTACACCTCGATCAGTCCTACCAAACAGTACAAATCAATTCACCGCCAACCTTGGCGCGCATCGCTTCACGATCGACCAAGATCCCCTTGGGCGTCGAGAGCACATGGATACCCAATCCTTTGCGGATCGGCGGCGCTTCTTGAGAGCCGACATAGACACGCCGGCCGGGCTTGCTGACCCGCTTCATGCCGAGAATGATGGGCCGGCTTTCCCGGTCGAACTTCAGTGTGATGATCATCTCATCGCCGCCACCGATGGCGGCTTTAACCTTTTTTTGGTCCTTGAGATAGCCCTCATCGATCAAGACCTTGACGATGTTTTCTTTTAGATGCGAATAGGGCACCGTTACTTTTTGATGGCGCGCCCGTGAAGCGTTGCGAATCCGCGTAAGTAAATCCGCGATCGGATCGGTCATTCCCATATTAAACTCCAGCCTCTACCAACTGGCCTTGATCAGTCCGGGGATATTTCCCTTACGCGCGTTGTCGCGCAGACATAACCGGCACATGCGGAAACGGCGATAAAATGCCCGTGAACGGCCGCAGAGCGGACAGCGGTTGTATTCCCGCACTTTGAACTTGTTCGGTCGTTCGGCTTTGATTCTTAAACACGTCTTGGCCAATGAAATTCCCCCCTGAACTAACTGGCGAACGGCATGCCCATGAGACGCAGCAATGTCCGGCCTTCTTGATCGGTATTCGCCGTCGTCGCGATTGTAATCGTCATACCTCTGGTTTTGTCGACCTTCTCGGCTTGAATTTCCGGGAAAATAATCTGTTCACGCAGCCCCATTGAGTAGTTGCCACGCCCGTCGAACGATTTTTCCGAGACGCCTTTGAAATCGCGCACCCGCGGCAAAGCCGTGTGGATCAAGCGGTCGAGAAATTCGTACATCCGGTCGCGCCGTAGCGTGACCATGCAGCCGATCGGAATGTTCTCGCGCAGCTTGAAGTTAGCGATCGCCTTTTTTGACTTGGTCACCACCGGCTTTTGCCCGGTGATCGCCGTAATGTCGGTGACTGTGCTATCCACAGCTTTGGCATTTTGCGTCGCCTCGCCCAAACCGACGTTGATGGTGATTTTATTGATCTTCGGTACCTGCATGGGGTTCTTGTAAGCGAACTCTTTGATCATCGCCGGTACAACGTCGTCCGTATATTTGGTTTTCAATCTTGCCATGGCTACTTCAATCGTCCCACTGGTCTAGTGACTAATCGAGCGCTTCGTTGCAACGGCGACAGATGCGGATTTTTTTGCCATCGTTGAGTTCCTTGTGGCCGATCCGCACCGGCGCGTTGCATTTGTCGCACATCATCATGACGTTGGACACATTGATCGCCGCTTCTTTCTCGACGATACCCCCGCTCTGCTGCGGTCCGCGTGGCTTGGTGTGTCGTTTGACGATACTGATCCTCTCGATGATGACCGCGTTCTTCTCCGGCAGCACGCGCAGGACTTTGCCGGTCTTACCCCGCTCTTTGCCGGCAATCACCATTACGCTGTCGTTTTTACGAATCTCCACGAGCGATTTTCTCCCCACTCTCCGGCTAAAGCACTTCAGGCGCCAAAGAAATAATCTTCATGAATTTTTTTGCCCGTAGTTCACGCGCCACCGGTCCGAAGATACGCGTCCCCACCGGTTCTTTTTGATTGTCGATCAACACCGCGGAGTTCGTGTCAAAGCGGATGTAGGTTCCATCCGATCGCCCCAGCTCCTTGGCCGTCCGCACCACCACTGCCTTTACGACGTCGCCCTTTTTCACCTTGCCGTTGGGAATCGCTTCCTGCACCGCGACCACGATAATATCGCCGACGGAGGCATAGCGACGCTTACTGCCGCCCAAGACTTTGATGCACTGGACTCGGCGCGCGCCCGAATTATCTGCCACGTCCAGGTTAGAATTGGTTTGAATCATAGGTCAGTTCGACTCACTTTCATCGCGCAAACGTTAGCCTATGGCAATTTCGGGCCCCGATTTGGTCTTTTCCAGAATCTTGCTGACGCGCCAGCGTTTGTCGCGACTGAGCGGACGGCATTCAACCAGCAACACCCGGTCACCGACATGGCACTGATTGGTCTCGTCATGAGCTTTAACTCGCGAACGGCGCCGTAGAATTTTCTTGTAACGCGGATGAATCACCGTGCGTTCGATGGAGACCACGACGGTCTTTGCCATTTTATCGCTGACCACCACACCACTACGCTCTTTTTGTAATCCTCTACCTTCCATGCTCAGCCTTCCTGACTCTGCAGCGCTTTTTCGCGCAAAATGGTGGCAACCCGGGCCAGGTCCCGTTTGGTCTCTTTAAGCTTCATGGGATTCTCCAACCGGCTGGTCGCGCGCTTTAGCGCCAAATGGCCGATTTCTTCGCGCAAGCTCGCCAGCTTGTCTTGTAAATCTGCGTCGCTCATACCGCGAAGTTCTTTAGCTTCCATGAATTAATCCTCTGCGTTCAACCATTGTGGTGGCAATCGAAAGCTTATGCGCCGCCAAACGGAATGCTTCCTTGGCGAGCACGGCTTCGACCCCCTCCATCTCGAATAAAATCCGTCCTGGTTGGACCACGGCAACCCATTTCTCGGTTGCGCCCTTGCCCTTACCCATGCGGGTTTCCAGCGGCTTTTTGGTTAATGGTTTGTCGGGGAAGATGCGAATCCAAACTTTGCCGCCACGCTTCAAATAACGGGTCAGTGCGACACGGGCCGCTTCGATTTCCCGCGCACTCATCCATCCCCGTCCCAGCGCCTTCAGTCCATAATCGCCGAACGCGAGTGTGGAGCCTCGGTGTGCCGTGCCACGGCGACGGCCCTTTTGCAGTTTGCGAAACTTAACTTTTTTCGGTTCAAGCATTTTCTTAGTCGAATTAAAATATTATCAAGCACCGATCGATCCGCTTGATCAACCGCCCATCATTGCTTTCTGCTGCTCTTCTTCGGCGGTTAAAACCTCGCCTCGAAAGATCCAAACCTTGACGCCGATAATCCCATATGTCGTATGCGCTTCTGCGGTGCCGTAGTTGACGTCGGCGCGTAGAGTATGCAGCGGCACGCGACCTTCACGATACCATTCCGTACGGGCGATTTCCGAACCGCCTAAACGCCCGGCGCACTGGATTCTCACTCCCTGGGCGCCCATGCGCAATGCCCGGGATACACTTTCTTTCATGGCGCGCCGAAAGGCGACGCGACGCTCGAGTTGCAAAGCGACATTTTCTGAAGTTAATTGCGCGTCCAAGTCCGGCCGGCGCACTTCGTGAATATTGATATAGGTCTCACGGTGGGTGAGCTTGGTAATCTCTTCTTTGAGCTTTTCGATCTCGGCGCCCTTCTTGCCGATGACGATGCCGGGCCGCGCCGTGTGAATGTTGATCTTGGCCTTATTGGCAGCCCGTTCGATTTCGATGCGCGAGATGCCGGCATGATAAAGCCGGGTTTTCAAAAATTTCTTGATGCGGAAATCTTCATGTAAGAGTTTGGCGTAGTCATGGCGGGCAAACCATTTGGAGTCCCAGGTCTCGATTACGCCCAGGCGAAACAATTTTGGATGTGTTTTTTGACCCATCGAAAGTTAACTCCTCCCCTCGGACTCATCGAGGACGATCGTCACATGGCTAAGCCGCTTACGAACGCGCGTCGCGCGTCCTTGAGCGCGGGAGGTAAAGCGCTTCCACATGCCAGCCTCATCGACTTTCGCTTGCTTGACAAACAGTCGGTCGACATCGACGCTCTGGGTGTTTTCCGCGTTGGCCACCGCCGTCCGTACCGTTTTGGCGACAATTCCCGCGGAGCGCTTGGGAATAAACTTGAGAATATTGAGCGCTTCCTCAACACCCTTGCCGCGAATTTGGTCTACCACCAAGCGCACCTTGCGCGGGGAAACCCGGATAAATTTTGTGATCGCGCGTGTTTCCATGACTTCGTCAATCGTTCCTAAACGGTTATGGCTCGCCTTAACTCTTTGCCGGTGCGGCCCGCGGCGCGCCACCGGTATCCTTCGCATCGCTTTTGCGATCCCCTGAATGCGCATAGAAAGTCCGCGTCGGCGAGAATTCGCCGAGCTTGTGACCGACCATATTTTCACTGACAAACACCGGAATGAATTTCCGGCCATTATGCACGCCGATAGTGAGACCGACCATCTCCGGCGTCACCGTGGAGCGGCGCGACCATGTGCGTATCACCTGGCGCCCCCGGGTCTCCGCCATCGCGGTGACCTTCTTCTGCAAATGGTCGTCGATGAAAGGTCCTTTTTTAATCGAACGGGCCATCGCTACCTACCTTTTCTCCGTGCCACGATATACTTATCGGTGGATTGATTCTTACGCGTCTTATAACCCTTGGTCGGTTTGCCCCACGGCGTCATCGGATGATTACCTTTGGAACGGCCTTCACCGCCTCCATGGGGATGATCGACTGGATTTTTCGCGATGCCGCGGCTTCCCGGTAAAAAACCCAACCAGCGCATCCGGCCGGCCTTGCCCCAGGAGACGTTTTCTTGTTCGGCATTGCCAACCTGTCCCACCGTCGCACGGCATTCAGCGAGGACGTAGCGCAACTCGCCGGAAGGAAGCTTGAGTAGGGCGTAGGTCCCTTCTTTGGCCATGAGCTGCGCGCCTAAACCGGCGCTGCGCACCAGTTGACCACCTTTGCCAATTTTAAGTTCAATATTGTGCAGCAGCGTGCCCACCGGAATGAACTTAAGCGGCATAGAATTGCCCGGTTGAATATCGATGTTGTCATCGCCAGCAATCACCGTGGCGCCGACCTGCAGCTTTTCCGGCGCTAGAATATAGCGCCGCTCGCCATCAGCGTAACAGAGCAAAGCGATGCGCGCGGACCGATTGGGATCGTATTCAATAGCTTCGACCTTAGCGGGAACTTTTAGCTTGTTGCGTTTGAAATCGATCAAACGATAAAGCCGCTTATGACCACCGCCGCGATGGAATGCGGTTATCCGCCCGGTATTGTTGCGCCCGCCGCTGTGATTGTTGGGCTCTACTAACGCTTTTTCCGGCCGCGCCTTGGTCAACTCATCAAAGGTGTGGCCGGTGCGAAAACGCATGCCCGCGGAAGTCGGCCGGTAAGTTCTAATCGCCATGTTGTTCTCTAATCCCTAATGTCACACGTTAGGCGGCGCCAAAAAAATCGATTTTGTCGCCTTCCTTGAGAGTTACGTAAGCCTTTTTCCAGTCCGGTCGGCGACCTTGGCTACGGCCGATGCGACGCACTTTGCCGAGATAACGGGCTATGCGCACTTGCTCGACTTTGACTTTAAACATCTGCTCCACGGCTTGTCTGACCTCGATCTTATTGGCATCGGTGCGAACCTTGAACAACACCTGATTAGCGCTTTCCGTCAGCGCCGTGCCCTTTTCAGAGATCAGCGGCGCTTTGATGATTTCATGCGGCGCCTTCATGCTGCCAACCTTTCTTGCAATAGCTTGAGCGCTCCATCGGTCAGAATCAGGTGCTCATAGCGCATCAAATCGTAAACATTCAAACCCTCGACGCGCAGTACTTTGATCTTCGGTATGTTCCGTGCCGATCGTTCAATCTTTTCATCGGGTTGTGCCACCACAATCACTGCGCTGGCAACCTTTAGTTCGGCCAACGCCTGAACCATGATTTTGGTTTTGGCCGCTTCGAGCTCGAACTTATCGACGACGATGAGCTTGCCTTCACGATTCTTGAGACTCAATGCCGACAACAACGCTTCACGCCGAGCCGAACGGGGCATACGATAGGAATAGTCACGCGGTGTCGGGCCGAATGTGGTACCGCCGCCGACCCATATGGGTGATCGAGAACTACCGGCACGGGCACGGCCCGTTCCCTTTTGCCGCCAAGGCTTCTTGCCGCCGCCGCGAACCAGGCCCTTAGTTTTAGTCGCCGCCGAACCGGCGCGCCGATTAGCCAATTGCATAACCACGGTTTGATGCAGCAAATGGGGTCGGGTTTTGGCGCCAAAAATCTTGTCGTCGAGGGTTGGTTGGATAACGTGGACTTCCATTTTGATTACCTTTTGACCGCCGGCCGCAAGATCACCACTCCCTGTTTGGCGCCGGGAACTGCGCCGCGGACAAACATCAAATTCTCTTCGGGACGGATGTCGACGACCATGAGATTCTGTGTGGCGATCTGCTCATTGCCCCAATGGCCGGCCATCTTTTTGCCCTTGCGAACCCGTCCTGGATAAGAACGGTTACCGATCGAGCCGCCATGACGGAAGTACTCGTGGGTACCATGGGAACCTGGGAAACCGGCAAACGACCAACGCTTAATAACACCGGTGAAGCCATGCCCCTTAGAGATGCCGGCGACATCGATCAAATCGCCAACCTTGAACAAATCGGCGGCCTTAATTTCCTGCCCAACTTCATAGCCAGAAACATCGTCGAGGCGAAATTCGCGCAACACCTCGAAGGCGCCCTTGCCCGCCTTCGCCATGTGGCCCTGCTCGGCTTTGTTGACTCGCTGGGCCTTCTTGCTGCCAAAACCAACCTGCAACGCGGTATATCCATCGGTGGACGGTTGTTTTTTTTGCACGACAATGCAGGGTCCGGTCTCCACAACGGTCACAGGAACTACGTTGCCTTCGGCGCTGTAGAACTGCGTCATACCAATTTTTCTGCCAATTAGCCCAGTCATGATCTCATTCCCGTCGGCGTCTGTTTACTGCGACTTGTATCTGCTTACTGCAGCTTGATCTCCACATCCACACCCGCGGCAATATCGAGCTTACCCAACGCGTCGATGGTTTGCTGGGTCGGCTCGAGGATATCGAGTAAGCGCTTGTGCGTACGGATTTCGTACTGATCCCGTGATTTCTTGTCGACATGGGGCGAACGGTTGACCGTAAATCGCTCAATGCGCGTGGGAAGTGGAATCGGTCCCGCGACCCTGCCGCCGGTGCGCCGCACGGTTTCGACAATTTCACCCACCGATTGATCTAACACGCGGTGGTCATAGGCCTTCAGCCGAATTCTAATTTTCTCATTCATACGTCATCGTCCGACTTGCCATCAAATTTGGCGATAATGCCCTCAGCAACCGCCGCAGGAACAGGTTCATAGTGGGAAAACTGCATTGTGTAAGTTGCCCGCCCTTGGGTCATCGAACGCACATCCGTAGCGTAACCGAACATCTGCGCCAACGGCACCCGCGCATCAATTGCTTGGGCGGCCGGCCGGGTATCCATACCAAGCACCTTTCCACGCCGTGAACTCAAATCGCCGATCACATCGCCCATGAAGTCTTCGGGGACAACGACTTCCACTGACATAATTGGCTCGAGGAGCACTGGGCTGGCCTTACGCGCTGCCTGTTTGAAAGCCATCGATCCAGCAATTTTGAAGGCGATTTCGGACGAGTCGACATCGTGATAGCTGCCGTCAAACAGGGTTACTTTAACATCGACCACAGGATAGCCGGCGAGCACTCCATTATCGAGCGCTTCTCGGATGCCCTTCTCAACCGCAGGGATATATTCGCGCGGGATCGATCCACCCTTGACGGCATCGATGAACTCAAAACCGCCGCCGGTGGCCTGTGGTTCGAGCTTGATCCAGACATCGCCGTATTGGCCGCGACCACCCGTCTGACGCACGAAACGGCCTTGCTGTTCGACCGCCTTGCGCACTGTCTCGCGATAGGCAACTTGTGGCTTGCCAACGCTGGCGCCGACGCTAAATTCACGCAGCAATCGATCGACGATGATTTCTAGATGCAACTCACCCATGCCGGAAATAATTGTTTGACCGGTCTCTTCATCAGTGCGCACACGGAAAGACGGATCCTCGGTGGCCAGTTTCTGCAACGACAGGCCGAGCCTCTCTTGGTCGGCTTTACTCTTCGGTTCGATGGCGATCGATATGACCGGCTCCGGGAAATCGATGGACTCAAGGACAATCGGCTTATCTTCGTCGCACAGCGTGTCGCCGGTGGTCGCGGTTCTTAGGCCTACTGCGGCGGCAATGTCTCCAGCGTAGACTTCTTTGATCTCTTCCCGCTTATTGGCGTGCATCTTGAGCAACCGGCCGACTCGTTCACGCTTGGTTTTCGTCGAGTTATAAATGCTCGCGCCCGAACTGATGGAGCCCGAATAAACCCGGAAAAATGTCAGGGTACCGACGAACGGGTCGGTCATGATTTTAAAAGCCAATGCGGAAAACGGCACATCGTCCCTGGCCGGTCGTTCTTCCGGCTTGTCGGTACCGGCAACCACGCCTTTGACCGGGGGAATGTCGACGGGCGACGGCAGAAAGTCCACGACTGCGTCAAGCATCGGCTGGACACCCTTGTTGCGAAACGCGGTACCGCAGACTACAGGAACTATTTTTAGGGCGAGCGTCGCCTTGCGAATCGCCGCGCGCAGCTCGGCTTCGCTGATCGGTTTGCCCTCAAGATATTTTTCCATCAAGGCTTCATCAGCGTCGGCGGCCGATTCGAGCAGTTTTTCCCGGTATTCCTCGGCCTGATCCTTGAGACTGGCGGGAATCTCCTCTTCATGAAACTTTGCGCCCAAACTCTCATCTTCCCAAATCACCGCTTTCATGGTGATCAGATCAACGATACCGGCGAATTTATCTTCGGCGCCGATGGGCAGCTGCATGACCGCCGGACGGGCGCCGAGCCGGGTCTCGATCATCTGGACCACGCGGAAGAAATCGGCGCCGAGACGATCCATCTTGTTGATGAACGCGAGCCGTGGGACGCCGTACTTATCAGCCTGGCGCCAAACTGTTTCTGTCTGTGGCTCGACACCGCCGACCGAACAAAACACCGCCACCGCGCCGTCAAGCACGCGTAGCGAACGCTCTACCTCAATGGTGAAATCAACGTGGCCCGGCGTATCGATGATGTTGACCCGGTGATCGCGCCAGAAACAAGTGGTGGCGGCTGAAGTGATCGTGATGCCGCGCTCTTGTTCCTGGACCATCCAGTCCATCGTCGCCGTGCCCTCATGCACTTCACCGATCTTATAGTTGATACCGGTGTAGTAGAGGATCCGCTCCGTGGTCGTGGTCTTACCGGCATCGATGTGCGCCATGATGCCAATATTGCGGGTCTTCTCGAGTGAAACGGTTCTAGCCATTTTTATTGACGCCGGAAAAAAAGGAGGCGGTCAAACCGCCTCCTTTTACGAACTCAAACTTAAAGTCTACTTACCAACGATAGTGCGCGAAGGCACGATTGGCCTCAGCCATGCGATGCGTGTCTTCTTTCTTCTTGATCGCGGTGCCGCGATTGTTGGCGGCATCGATCAACTCCGCCGCTAATTTCTCTTCCATCGATTTTTCAGCGCGGGCCCGAGCTGCATCGATGAGCCATCGCATGCTCAACGACAGGCGACGTTGCGGTCGCACTTCGACAGGAACCTGATAGGTCGCGCCGCCGACGCGCCGGGAACGGACCTCGACGGTGGGTCGGGTGTTCTCAATCGCTCGTTTGAAAATACCCAAGGAATCTTCTTTGGTCTTCGCCGCGATAATATCCAGGCTATGATAGAGAATCGATTCCGCGACGCTTTTTTTACCTTGGCTCATGACCGTATTGACAAACTTAGCTACCACCTTATCGCCGTACTTGGGATCCGGCAAAATCTCTCGTTTTCTTACTTCACCTTTGCGCGGCATAAATGTTACTTCGGTTTCTTAGCGCCGTATTTAGAGCGGCTTTGACGGCGATCTTGAACTCCGATGGAATCCAGCGTGCCGCGGACAATATGATAACGTACTCCAGGTAGATCCTTGACGCGCCCGCCACGAATCAAAACCACCGAATGCTCTTGTAAGTTATGACCCACACCAGGAATATAGGACGTCACTTCAATGCCATTGGTTAAGCGCACACGGGCAACTTTACGCAGCGCCGAGTTCGGCTTCTTCGGCGTCGATGTATAGACACGAGTGCATACACCGCGTTTCTGCGGGCAGCTTTGGAGCGCCGGCGCAGTATTCTTACGACGCTGCTTTTCCCGGCTCTGACGCACTAATTGACTAATAGTTGGCATACTTACTTTTTCTCGTTGATTCGCGTTAGGATTTGGAGGAGGTAATCAAACCCCATAACTCCCCAGGAAAATCCTTTAATTAACAAAATTATACGCCATTGTCAAAGCTTAGGCCTCCACCGCCTCGTTCAATTGCGCCACGCCGTCTTCCACTTCGTCGATTTCGATCTCGGCCTTGGCATAATTAGTCACCCCAGTGCCGGCAGGAATTAACCGACCCATAATGACATTCTCTTTCAAGCCGCGCAGCAAGTCGACTTTGCCTTGAATCGCCGCCTCTGTAAGAACCTTTGTCGTCTCCTGGAACGATGCCGCGGAGATAAAGCTTTCGGTAGACAAAGACGCCTTGGTAATCCCCAAGAGAAGCGGCTCGGCCACCGCGGGTTTGCCATTGTCGGCAATGACCCGCTGATTTTCGTCCTCGAAACGCCACTTCTCGATCTGGTCACCGACCAAGAACTCGGCATCGCCGACATCTTTAATGCGCACACGGCGTAGCATTTGCCGAACGATGACCTCGATATGCTTGTCGTTGATACGCACGCCTTGAAGCCGGTAAATTTCTTGCACTTCATCGACGAGATATTTGGCCAAGGCCTTTTCGCCAAGAATATTGAGAATGTCGTGGGGATTAGACGAACCGTCCATCAACGCCTCGCCGGCGCGAATGCGGTCACCGTCATGGACGCTGATATGCTTGCCCTTGGGAATCAGATACTCGCGTGCCTCGCCAACTTCCGGCGTGACCACGACTTTGCGTTTCCCCTTGGTGTCCTTACCGAAAGAGACCGCGCCGTCGATCTCACTGATTACCGCGAACTCTTTCGGCTTACGCGCTTCGAAGAGTTCTGCTACGCGCGGCAAACCACCGGTGATATCTTTGGTCTTGGTGGTTTCCCGCGGGATTTTCGCCAAGATATCGCCGGCGAATACGTCCTGACCATCTTGCACGTTGATATGCGCTCCCACTGGAATCAAATAACGCGCTTCCGCGGTCGCGGTTAGCCGGGTGGTCTGACCTTGCGTGTCTTTGATCGAAATGCGCGGCCGCTTATCGATATCTTTGGAGTCGATGATCACCTTGGTCGATAGCCCCGTACGCTCATCGACCTTCTCTTCCATGGTGATATTTTCGATAACGTCGCCGAACTTCACCGGGCCGCTCACTTCGGTCAGAATTGGGATGGTATAGGGATCCCATTCTGCCAGCAGCTCGCCGGCTTTGACTTTAGCGCCGTCCTTCTTTTTAAGCTTCGCGCCGTAGACTACCGGATAGCGCTCACGTTCGCGTACGCGACCCTTCTCGCCCTCGGGATAATCGACGATGGCAACTTCGCCGTTACGGTTCATAACGACGAAGTCGCCGTCTTTGTTGGTCACGGTGTTGACGTTAATAAACTTGAGATTGCCGTCATTACGCGCCTCTAAAGTCGTCTGTTCAGCGCGCCGGCTTGCCGTACCACCGATATGAAAAGTTCTCATGGTCAGCTGCGTGCCCGGCTCGCCGATGGATTGAGCAGCGGTCACGCCGACCGCTTCACCCATATTGATCATATGACCACGGCCCAAATCGCGGCCGTAGCACATGATGCAGACGCCACGGCGGGACGCGCAGGTTAACACGGACCGGATTTTGAGCCGCTCTAAACCTGCGTCCTCGACCCGCTGAACCAATTCTTCGTTGATTTCTTGGTTAGCCTTAACGATAACTTCGCCCGTGAATGGATCAATTACGTCCTCCAGCGCGACTCGGCCGAGCACACGGTCGCCAAGCGGCTCGATCACTTCACCGCCTTCCATGAGCGGCGTAATCTCGATGCCATCCATGGTGCCGCAATCTTCCTCGCCAATCACGGCGTCCTGCGCGACGTCGACGAGACGGCGCGTCAAGTAGCCGGAATTGGCGGTTTTCAAAGCCGTATCCGCCAGGCCCTTACGGGCGCCGTGGGTCGAAATAAAATATTGCAACACGGTCAAGCCTTCGCGAAAGTTAGCCGTAATCGGCGTCTCGATGATTTCGCCCGAGGGCTTCGCCATCAAACCGCGCATTCCGGCCAATTGGCGAATCTGCTGCGCGCTACCGCGGGCGCCCGAGTCGGCCATCATGAAAATCGGATTGAAGCTCGGCACCGTAAACTCGTGGCCTTGGTCGTCAGTAATCTTCTCCGTACCCAAATCGCCAAGCATTTGATCGGCGATGCGGTCGGTAACCTCAGCCCAGATGTCGACCACTTTGTTATAGCGCTCGCCGTCGGTGATTAGACCGTTCTTGTATTGCTCCTCGATCTCGCGCACATCGTCATGAGCCTTCTTAAGCATCGCCTCTTTCGTCGGCGGAATCAGCATGTCTTTAATCGAGATCGAAATACCCGCCCGGGTGGCATGATGATAACCGACATCCTTCAGACGATCGGCGAGAATAACCGTCGCCTTGTTGCCGGCCAGCCGAAAGCTGATGTCGATCAGGTTCGCGAGTTCTTTCTTCTTCATCACCCGATTGACTTCCTTGAAAGGAATCACTTCGGGAACGACATCGTAAAGCAGCACGCGGCCGGTGGTGGTTTCGACCCGTTCGCCGTTGATACGCACGGTGATCGGCGCCTGGAGATCCACTTCACCCTGGTCGTAAGCCACGCGAACTTCCGTCGGGCTGCTAAACAATCGGCCGCTACCCTTGGCGTGCAAGCGGTCACGGGTCATGTAGTACAAGCCCAGCACGATGTCCTGGGTTGGGACGATGATCGGCTTGCCATGGGCAGGCGATAGAATATTGTTGGTTGACATCATCAGGGTGCGAGCTTCAACTTGGGCTTCGACGGACAGCGGCACATGCACGGCCATTTGATCGCCGTCGAAATCGGCGTTGTAAGCGGCGCACACCAGCGGATGCAATTGAATGGCCTTGCCTTCGATGAGAATCGGCTCGAAGGCTTGGATGCCTAAACGATGCAGCGTCGGCGCCCGGTTGAGCAGCACGGGATGTTCGCGGATGACTTCATCGAGAATATCCCAGACTTCCGGCAATTCGCGCTCAACCATCTTTTTAGCGCTCTTGATCGTCGTCACATGGCCGCGCTCTTCGAGCTTGTTGTAAATAAACGGCTTGAAGAGCTCCAGCGCCATCTTTTTCGGCAGACCACACTGATGCAAGCGCAACTCAGGACCGACGACGATAACCGAACGCCCCGAATAATCGACGCGCTTGCCAAGCAAGTTCTGGCGGAAGCGGCCGGTTTTGCCTTTGAGCATTTCGCTCAATGATTTCAGCGGCCGGCGGTTTTGGCCGGTAATCGCCCGCCCGCGACGGCCGTTGTCGAATAAGGCATCCACCGCTTCTTGCAGCATGCGCTTTTCGTTGCGGATGATCATGTCCGGCGCGCTCAATTCCATCAGCCGTTTGAGGCGGTTGTTGCGATTGATGACGCGGCGATAGAGATCGTTCAAATCCGAGGTCGCAAAACGGCCACCGTCGAGGGGAACCAGGGGACGAAGATCCGGTGGAATCACCGGAATTACTTCCATCACCATCCACTCTGGACGGTTGCCCGAGGTCCTGAATGCGGTCAAAACTTTCAGCCGCTTGGCCATTTTCTTGCGCCGCACTTCAGAATTAGCGTCGCGCATCTCTTGGCGCAATTCGTCGGCGACCTTGGGGATATCGATCTCTTTGAGCAGCTTACGCACCGCCTCGGCGCCCATTCCCGCGACAAACTTGCCACCATATTCCTCAACCGCTTTGCGATAGCGCGCTTCGGTCAAGAGTTCCTTGTATTGCAGCGGCGTCTCGCCCGGGTCGACAACGATATAGGACTCGAAGTAGAGCACCTTCTCGATGTCTTTGAGCGACATGTCCAGCAACGCGCCGATGCGGCTTGGCAGGCTTTTCAAGAACCAGATATGGACGACTGGCGTGGCCAGTTCGATATGGCCCATGCGCTCTCGGCGCACTTTGGACTGAATGACTTCGACCCCGCATTTTTCGCATACCACGCCGCGATGGCGCATGCGTTTATACTTGCCGCAGTTGCATTCATAATCCTTGGTCGGACCAAAAATCTTGGCGCAAAATAGACCATCGCGCTCCGGCTTGAAGGTCCGATAGTTAATGGTTTCCGGCTTTTTTACTTCGCCATGGGACCAAGAACGAATTTTTTCCGGCGATGCGACCGAAACTTTGATCGCGTTAAAACTGAGCGGATTTTTCGGTTTTTCAAATAAATTAAATAGATCTTCCATATCAGGATCACCTCCGGTGTGAGCTGCACGACCGTAGTTGGGGATACCTACTTTTCTTCAACGAGATCGACATCCAAGCCTAGGCTTTGGAGCTCTTTCACCATGACGTTAAACGACTCGGGCAAACCCGGTTCGAGCAAGTTGTCGCCTTTGACGATCGCCTCGTACATGCGGGTACGCCCGACGACATCGTCGGACTTGACCGTGAGCATCTCTTGCAACGTATAGGCGGCGCCGTACGCCTCAAGCGCCCAGACCTCCATCTCGCCCAAACGCTGGCCGCCAAACTGGGCCTTACCGCCCAAGGGTTGCTGGGTAACGAGAGAGTAAGGTCCGGTCGACCTCGCATGAATCTTGTCGTCGACCAAATGATGCAGCTTCATGATGTACATGACGCCGACAGTTACTTTGCCGTCGAAGGCTTCACCCGTGCGGCCATCAAACAAGGTTGCCTGGCCGCTGGCCGGTAAACCGGCCTTGCGTATCAAGTTAAAAATTTCCTCTTCCGCGGCCCCGTCAAATACCGGCGACGCGATGCGCACGCCATCGCGATATTTTGCGGCGAGCTTCAAAACCTCGGCGTCTTTCGCACCGTCGATCAACTCATTGGCATCGCGGGTATTCAAATAATCTTTCAAACGCCGCCGCAGCGGATCGATATCACCGCTCTGGGTGCGTATCATATCACCGATTTGGTGCCCCAAACTGCGCGCCGCCCAGCCCAAATGAGCCTCGAGGATCTGGCCGACGTTCATGCGTGATGGCACACCCAAAGGATTCAACACCACATCGACGGGAGTACCGTCCTCTAAATAAGGCATGTCTTCTTCGGGCAGGATGCGGGAAATGACGCCCTTATTACCGTGCCGGCCGGCCATTTTATCGCCCACTTGCAACTTACGTTTGATGGCGACGAAGACTTTGACCATCTTGATGACGCCGGGGGGCAACTCGTCGCCGCCTTTGAGTTTTTCGATCTTGTCTTCGAACGCATGCTTAATCAGGTTAACCTGGGTGGTCGTGCTTTCGATGATCCGGCCGAGTTCGCTCTCCACGGACTCATTATCGACTTGGATCTCACTCCAGTAGGACATCGGCAGCTGATCAAGATCCTCCTCGGTCACCTCCTGTCCCTTGTTAAGCAGGACCTTGCGGCTATCGTCACTGATTCGGCTCGCCAAGCGCCGGCCAACCAGGAGTTTTTTTAGCCGTCGGAGTGCACCTTCTTGGAGAATGCGCACTTCGTCATGCTGGTCTTTACGTAACCGGGTAGCCTCTTCATCCTCAATTGACCGGCTGCGCTCATCCTTGCCCAATCCTTTGCGCGAAAAAATCCGCACATTGATGACCGTGCCTTCGACGCCGGGGGGCACCCGTAGGGAGGTATCGCGGACTTCGCCCGCCTTCTCTCCGAAGATCGCCCGCAACAGTTTTTCCTCCGGCGACAACTGGGTTTCCCCCTTGGGGGTAATCTTGCCGACCAGAATATGGCCCGGTTTAACTTCGGCGCCGATGCGTATAATGCCGCTCTCGTCGAGATCGGTGAGCGCTTCGTCACCGACATTAGGAATATCCCGGGTAATTTCCTCGGGGCCCAACTTCGTGTCGCGCGAAACGCACTCAAACTCTTCAATGTGGATCGAGGTATAAATATCCTCTTTGACCACGCGTTCATTGATGAGAATCGAATCTTCGAAGTTGTAACCGCCCCAGGGCATCAGCGCGACGACGACGTTGCGCCCCAGCGCTAGCTCGCCCATCTCAGTAGACGGACCGTCGGCGATGACATCGCCGGCTCTGACCTGGTCGCCGACCACAACGATCGGCCGCTGGTTGTTACAGGTATTTTGATTGGAACGCTGGTACTTGACCAGGTTGTAAATATCGACGCCGGTATCACGCGACCCGCCTGGCTTATCGGCTTTGACGACGATACGCGTCGAGTCGACGCTTTCGACCAAGCCGTCGCGGCGCGCGACGATGGTCACGCCGGAATCGCGCGCCACAGTGCGTTCCATACCGGTACCGACAAACGGCGCTTCCGTGCGTAACAGCGGCACGGCTTGGCGCTGCATGTTGGAGCCCATCAAAGCGCGGTTAGCGTCGTCGTTTTCCAAGAACGGAATGAGCGACGCCGCTACGCTGACCAACTGGTTCGGCGACACGTCCATGAAGTTGACTTCTTCGGGACGGGCCATGACAAACTCACCGCCCTTACGCGAAGAGACCAAGTCCGCGGAAAAATTGCCGCGACCGTCGATCGGCGCATTGGCCTGAGCGATGACATGGTCTTCTTCTTCGAGGGCCGATAGATAACGGATGCGATCGCTAACCCGGCCACTTTCGACTTCTCGATAGGGCGTTTCGATAAAACCAAAATCGTTGACCCGCGCATAGGTGGTCAGCGAAGCGATCAGCCCGATGTTCGGACCTTCAGGGGTTTCGATCGGACAGACCCGGCCGTAATGGGTCGGATGCACGTCACGCACTTCGAAACCGGCACGCTCCCGGGTTAGACCGCCAGGACCGAGGGCCGAGAGCCGGCGCTTATGGGTGATTTCCGACAGCGGATTGGTCTGATCCATGAACTGCGACAGCTGACTGGAACCAAAAAACTCTTTGAGCGCCGCTGACACCGGCTTGTAATTGATCAGCTCCTGGGGCATCAAGGTCTCGATGTCCTGCAGGCTCATCTTTTCCTTGATCGCCCGCTCCATGCGCACCAAGCCGACGCGGAAGTGATTTTCGACGAGTTCACCCACTGCACGTACGCGGCGATTACCCAAGTGATCGATATCGTCCACCGAGCCGTGGCCGTTCTTGAGTTCCATCAGATAACGCACGACCTCGAGGATATCCTCTTTGCGTAACGTGCCCTGCTCCAGCGGAATATTGAGCTTGAGCCGGTGGTTGAGCTTCAAGCGGCCGACCTTGGATAGGTCATAACGATCGGGATTGAAAAATAGGTTATTAAAAAAGTTAGTCGACGATTCCACCGTCGGAGGATCGCCGGGCCGCAAGCGCCGGTAGATCTCCAGGATGGCATCTTGAGGGGACCGGATACGATCTTGCAGCAATGTGTTGCGCAAGTAAGGACCGACATTCGATTCGTCGATAAATAGTACTTCGATCTGAGTGAGTCCTTTGTCGCGGATCAGGTCGAGCTTCTCCTGCGTGATCTCGTGATTGCATTCGACCAGGACTTCTTTGCCATGGGGATCGACAATGTCATGGGCCGCGACTCGGCCGACAATCTCTTCCAGGGCGATGGGCACCTGTTTGATCCGCGCCGCTTCCATTTGGCGCAGCACCTGCCGGGTGAACTTCTTGCCTTCTTTAACGACGATATCGTTCGATTTCGGATCGCGGACATCGGCGCTGACCTTAGCACCTAACAGATGCGCGGCATTGAACTCCATCGTGGTCTTGCGCCCGTCGAAGTGAATCGAATCGCTCCGATAATAATAGTTGAGCAAATCCTCGCTGGTCATGCCCAACGCGCGCAATAACACGGTAGCGTGAAATTTACGTCGTCGGTCGATGCGTACATAAACCACGTCCCGAGGGTCGAATTCGAGATCGACCCAAGAACCACGATAGGGAATCACCCGCGCTGAATAGAGTAGCTTGCCGCTGGCGTGAGTCTTTCCCTTATCATGCTCAAAGAAAACTCCGGGCGAGCGGTGCAATTGGCTGACAATTACACGCTCGGTACCGTTGATCATGAAAGTGCCATTGATCGTCATGAGCGGGACTTCACCGAAGTAAACTTCCTGCTCTTTGACGTTTTTGATGCTGCGCGCGCCGGTCTGCTGATCGACATCCCACAACACCAACTGCACGGTAACTTTTAACGGCGCAGCGAAAGTCATGCCCCGCTGGTGACATTCCTCGACGTCATACTTGGGTTCGCCGAGGGTATAACTGACAAATTCCAAAGAAGCGGTTTCGTTAAAATCCTTAATCGGGAAAACCGACTTAAAAACTTCCTGCAGTCCCATGTTCTGGCGTTCGGTCGGCGCCGCATCTTTCTGCAGGAACAGCTCATAAGAATTTTTCTGGATTTCGATCAAATACGGGAGTTCGATAATCTTTCGAATTCTCCCGAAGCTACGGCGGAATCGTAAGTTATTGGCAACCTGAAATGCCATGCGTGCTCCTCTCTCGAACTAGCGGTTAACGATCCATTTCAATAATTCAACGGAACGACCGACTGCGAGAGAATTACTTGATTTCGACCTTGGCGCCCTGTTCTTCGAGCTTCTTCTTGATGCTCTCGGCATCGGCCTTGGAAACACCCTCTTTCACTGGCTTGGGCGCGCCGTCGACTAGATCTTTGGCTTCTTTCAAACCCAATCCGGTGAGTTCGCGGACAACTTTGATGACCTGTATTTTTTTCTCCCCGGCCTCGGCGAGTACAACGTTGAATTCAGTTTTTTCTTCCACTGCCGCGGCTGCCGGACCGGCTGCCGCCACGGCTACCGGAGCGGCAGCGCTAACACCTAACTCCTCTTCGAGCTCTTTGACCAGAGTCGCCGCATCCATCAAACTCATGTTCTTGATGAAATCCTTAACTTGTTCTTTCGATACGCCTTCCATAACGTTCCCCCTTTTAAATTTTGCTAAATAATTGTTATTCGCCTTTGGTTTTGCGCAACGATTCGAGCAAGCGCACCATCTGGGCGCCGGGTTCCTGAATCGTCCTTAGCAACTGGGTCGCCGGCGCGTTGATTGTCGCCAATAGCTTCGCTTGCAATTCGGGTTTACTCGGCATCTGCGACAGGACTTTGACTTCCGCCGCATCCATGAAACGGCCCTCGAACACGCCGCCTTTAATCATCAACTTGTCGTTGTCGCCGGCGAATTTGAGCAAAGTCTTGGAGAGCAAAACCGGATCATCGTAGGCGAACACCCAGCCGTTAGGGCCTTCGAGCAACTTCTCCAAATCACCATAGACTGTATCTTTGAGGGCACGCCGCACCAAGGTATTCTTGATCACTTGATATTCGCCGGAAACCTGACGCACTTCGCGGCGCAACTTCGTCATTTGCGCAACCGTCAAACCGCGGTACTCCGTGATAATCGCCATCTTGGCGGACTTTAGCCGTTCGTGAATGGCATTCACCACTTCTGATTTCTCGCCGTAACCGGCACGGACCGCTTGCGCTTCCGACATTTTCTTCTCCTGATTCAAATCTAGTCTAGCAGTGATAAAGCCGGGCTAACGACCCCGAGCCACTAGGCCGCCATAGCCCGGATCTGTGCCAAATCGATTTTGATTCCTGGTCCCATCGTCGTGGCGATAGTGACGCCCTTGACATAATTGCCCTTAGCCGACGCCGGCTTGGCGCGCAGGATGGTCAACAAGACCATTCGGGCATTGTCGATTAATTGGTCGGCGGAAAATGACGCGCGACCCACCGGTACATGAACGATGCCCGCTTTGTCGACGCGAAATTCCAACTTACCCGCCTTGATTTCCCTGACCGCCTTACCGATGTCCAAACTCACCGTACCTGTCTTGGGATTGGGCATAAGACCACGGGGACCGAGGATTTTACCAATGCGGCCAACCGCTGCCATCATATCCGGAGTCGCCACCGCCTTGTCGAAGTCGAGCCAGCCTTCGCTGATCTTTTTTATCAATTCGTCGCTACCGATAAAATCAGCGCCGGCTTCTTGAGCCTCCCGCTCTTTTTCACCTTTGGCAAAGGCCAACACACGGACGGTTTTACCCATGCCATGGGGCAACGCCACCGTGCCACGGATGTTCTGATCGGCTTGGCGGGGATCGACACCCAAGCGAATCGCCATATCGACGGTTTCATCGAATTTGGCGCGGGCGGTTTCTTTGACCAACTTCAAACTATCTTCCAACTGATAGCGCTGGTTGCGATCCACCTTCGCCAAAACCTTGCGATAACTTTTTCCGGTTGCACTCATGGCGTTCCTCGGTTTAGCTGAGCTAATTTACGGCTGGGCGAACTAACCTTCGACTTCCAATCCGATACTGCGCGCGGTTCCCGCGACAGACTTCTCCGCGGCCGCTAAATCGCTGGCCGTCAGATCTTTGAGTTTCAATTCCGCAATCTCCCTGACTTGAGCCCTCGTCACTTTTCCGACCTTGGTTTTGCCTGGTTCCTTTGAGCCCTTTTCCAGACCCGCGGCCTTTTTGAGCAAAACCGACGCGGGCGGCGTCTTGGTGACGAAAGTAAATGACCGGTCGGCATAGACTGTGATAACTACCGGCGTAACCATGCCGAGCTGCGCTTGCGTGGCGGCATTGAAAGCCTTGCAGAACTCCATGATATTTACGCCACGCTGGCCAAGCGCCGGGCCTACCGGCGGACTAGGATTCGCCTGTCCGGCAGGGATCTGTAATTTGATTTCACCGATGACTTTCTTCGCCATTGCTTGTGATCCTTCTAATCGAACTAATTGCGTTCAACCTGGACAAATTCAAGCTCAACCGGCGTCGCCCGCCCAAAGATGCTGATCAAGACCCGGAGCTTACCTTTTTCCGGTTTGACGTCTTCGACCACGCCGTTAAAGTCCGCGAACGGGCCGTCAACCACCTTGACATTTTCGCCGACCGAGAACGACACGCGCGGCTTAGGCTTAATCGCCCCCTCTTCCATTTGCAGCGTAATCGCCCGGACTTCTTCATCGCTAACCGACGGTGGATTGGTACTACCGCCGACGAATCCGGTTACTTTGGGGGTTTCTTTGACCACATGCCAGGTCTCGTCATTGAGCTCCATCTGCACAAGAATATAACCCGGGAAAAACTTGCGAGACGAAGTCTTCTTCTTCCCCTTGACCAGCTCGACAACTTTCTCCATCGGCACGAGCACTTCGCCGAAGAGTTCCTGCTTACCGAGCTGTTTGACGCGCTCCTCTAGAGCCGCCTTGGTCTTTTGTTCGAAGCCCGAAAAGGTGTGAACGATGTACCACTGTTTCGCCATAGAGGATGACCTAAGTAATTATCCGATAATGGCCTGGACAGCTTTTGTTAGAAAGAAATCCACCGTCGCCAAATACAAAGACACCAAGACAACGACGACGATAACGACCATCGTCGCCATGTAAGTTTCCTTGCGGGACGGCCAATGAACTTTTTGCAACTCCTGCCAGGACTCTTTGCAAAACTCGACACCCTGGTGAACGCCGTCCTGAACCTTTTGAATCCAATCCCCCATGTGAGGTTGATTTAACGCGATAACGTGGCGGGTCAGGCAGGGCTCGAACCTGCAACAACCGGATTTGGAGTCCGGCGCTCTACCAATTGGAGCTACTGACCCCCGGTATCTTCGTTAAACTTTTACCTCACGATGCAGGGTGTGCGACCGACAAGAAGCACAAAACTTCTTGAGCGCCAGTTTTTCGGTGGTGGTTTTCCGGTTCTTCGACGATGTGTAGTTTTTCCGTTTGCACTTATCGCATGCAAAACCTATCAACTCCCGCATGACCTTATCCTCCTGACGACCGGCGTTGAGTTACTGAACGATCTTGGTAACCACACCGGCGCCGACCGTGCGCCCCCCTTCGCGAATCGCGAACTTTAGACCTTGATCCATGGCGACCGGGGTTATCAACTCGATTTCCACATTGATATTGTCGCCCGGCATAACCATTTCCGTTCCTTCCGGCAACTTCACAACTCCGGTGACATCGGTCGTACGAAAGTAAAATTGCGGCCGGTAGCCGTTGAAGAACGGCGTATGACGCCCGCCCTCTTCCTTGGTCAAAACGTAAGCCTCAGCGTTAAACTTGGTGTGCGGCGTGATGCTGCCCGGTTTGGCTAACACCTGACCGCGTTCCACTTCTTCACGCTTAGTCCCGCGCAGGAGCACGCCGATATTATCTCCGGCCCGGCCTTCGTCGAGCAGTTTGCGAAACATTTCAACGCCGGTAGCAACCGTTTTTTGCGTCGGTTTAAAACCGACGATCTCAATTTCTTCGCCGACCTTAACGATACCGCGCTCGACCCGGCCGGTGACCACCGTGCCGCGACCGCTGATAGTGAAAACATCCTCAACTGGCATAATGAACGGCTTGTCAATTTCACGCTCCGGTTCCTGAATGAACGCGTCGACGGCCTCCATCAACTTCAATATCGAGCCCTCGCCCATTTCGGAGGTGTCTCCTTCGAGGGCCTTTAAGGCGCTGCCGATGACAATCGGCGTATCGTCGCCGGGGAACTTGTACTTTGAAAGCAGCTCGCGAACTTCGAGTTCGACCAACTCCAACAACTCTTTGTCATCGACCATGTCGGCCTTGTTAAGATAAACCACGATGCCAGGAACGCCAACTTGACGCGCCAGCAGGATATGCTCACGGGTCTGCGGCATCGGCCCATCGGCAGCGGAAACGACGAGAATAGCGCCGTCCATTTGTGCCGCGCCAGTGATCATGTTCTTGACGTAATCAGCATGTCCAGGGCAATCGACGTGAGCGTAATGCCGCTTGTCAGTTTCATACTCGACATGGGCAATGTTTATCGTAACGCCGCGTTCTCTTTCTTCCGGCGCCTTGTCGATCTGGTCGTAGGCCAGGAATGTGGCTTTCCCCGACTTCGCCAGTACCTTGGTGATTGCTGCAGTCAAAGTAGTCTTACCGTGGTCGACGTGTCCGATCGTACCGATGTTTAAATGTGGTTTTTTACGCTCAAATTTCGCTTTGCTCATCGCGTCCTCCTAAATGATTTCCAAATCCTCAACCCAAAATTCCAGCGACTAACCTGCTCCGTCTTCTCCAACACCGGAAGGCAAAGCCCAGGAGCGGGATTGAACCGCTGACCTCGTCCTTACCAAGGACGTGCTCTACCGACTGAGCTACCTGGGCATGACGGTCGATAGCAATTGGCCGTGACGTGCCCACGGTATGGGGCGATAAACCGGCCATATAAATAAACCGCCTTCAGCTGCTACTATCAATGTGGAGCGGGAAACGGGACTCGAACCCGCGACCCCAAGCTTGGAAGGCTTGCGCTCTACCAACTGAGCTATTCCCGCAAAATTGGTGGAGAGGGAAGGATTCGAACCTTCGAAGGCATCGCCGGCAGATTTACAGTCTGCTCCCTTTGGCCACTCGGGAACCTCTCCTCGACTCCCCAGAAAAAAAAATTGTTCGCCATCCCAACTACCCATGGTGGATTAGCTGGAGCTGGCGATAGGACTTGAACCTACAACCTGCTGATTACAAATCAGCTGCTCTACCATTGAGCTACGCCAGCCCATCGTCCTTGGTCTTTCGTGCCAGCGAAATTATTGCCAATGACCTTTTTTGGCGGCTGTAAAAAAGATACTTACCCGAACAAATTTAACAGTTTGCAGTAAAGAGCTTTTACCTAACAGGCAAACCAAGACACTAGAGAGCTATCCCCGTTTGTAAACGGGTATTTAAACCATCTTCGGTGAATCATGTCAACAGCATGCGGCGGTTTTACTTAAATGCAGCGGTTCCGCCTTGAAGGGGTTATAGCTTCCAACCAACGAGCTACGGTCGAGGCAGCCGCTGCTGGCGCACTAGTTCAAACAGAAATATCGCTCCAGCGACCCCGACGTTAAGCGAGGCTACCTTGCCAAGCATTGGAATTGATACAAGAAAATCACACTCCCGGAGGTTAATTGGACGAACTCCAGTGGCTTCGCTACCGAGCACAATGGCAAGTTTATCCGGATAAATCCGGTCGTAAAGGCTTTCTCTCGCCCCCACCGCTAAACCAACGGTCCAATACCCCGCCTGTTTAACCTCTTGCAGCGCGCGCCGCAAATTGGTGACTTTATAAATGCTCAGATGATGCGCCGCGCCAGCGGAAGCCTTGACGACCAGGGGGGTCACCTCAACGCTACGGTCTTTGGGAATCACGATATGTCGCACGCCGGCCGCTTCAGCAGTCCGTAGGAGGGCACCGAAATTACGTGGATCGACAATTCCATCCAGGAACAAGATCCATTCTGATAATTTTGCGTCGGCGATCCGTTGCACCAACTTTTCGAACGCCGGATAGGCGTAAGCTTCGACGATTGCGACGACACCCTGGTGGCGTTGCCCTTTGGCCATCCGGTCCAATTCGCGCGCCGCGCGATAACCAACCGGCAATCCTTGGCGCTGTGCTTCAAGCACCAACGCTTGCAAGCGTCCATGATGGGAACCTTCGCTAATGATAATCTGCCGCACGTTCCGCGGTGCAGCGATCAATGTTTCATGAATTGCGTTGATGCCGAAAAGATAATCGATCGTCATGAACTCGTTCAAATCAGCAATGGATTTTACAAGCAGGAGTACAACAGTTAACATGCCGCCACGGTGAAACGAAAGACATTAATCCGCTATCTCATTTCCGAAGTCCTGCCGCCGTTTTTTCTCGGCCTGCTGGCCTTCACATTCATCTTGCTCATTGGCCGCCTCCTCAAGCTGATCGAGCTGGTTATCAGCCGCGGGGTGCCACCGCTCCAAGTCGGTAAGCTCCTGGTCTTAATAATGCCGACGTTCTTGGAAATGACTGTGCCCATGGCGTTTCTGCTAGCCATTTTGCTCGGTCTCGGACGCATGGCCAATGACCAAGAATTACTCGCAATGAAAGCTTCCGGCGTGAGCCCTTTGCAGATCCTATGGCCCATCGCCGGTTTGTCGTTGGTTATTTCCGTCCTGACCTTGGTCACGACGCTTTACGCCCGGCCGACCGCGAATGCCGCACTCAAAAAAGAGCTTTACAACATCGCGAAGTCTCGAGTCAGCACGGCACTCAAAGAAAAAATTTTCAATGACGATTTTCCCAAGATCCTTATTTACGTCGAGGAAATCATTCCGCCTGGCAATACTGCCCAAGGGATTTTTATTATCGACAAGCGCGATCGCGTGCGCGAAGACATCATACTCGGCAAGGTAGCTCGTATAACCACCGACGACGAAGCCAACACATTAGGATTGAGGCTTTTCGACGGTTCGATATACGAACGGGAGAAGAAGCGCGCAGGATTTAGCCAAACCCGCTTCAACATTTACGACTTCAAACTCGACTTAGAAGAGCTCATCGGCCCTGTGCGGCAAAAAGAAGCTGGGCCGAAAGAGTTAGCTTCCGAGGATTTACTCAAATCGATCGAAGACAAACTGCGGCGCGGGGGTAAATCGATTCCCGAGAGAATGGAATTGCACCAGCGGATCGCATTCGGATTTGTCCCTTTGGTGTTTGGCGTTCTTGGCGTCGCCTTGGCGCTGCTGCCACGCGCCTCGCGAGCGAGTCGCTCATGGGGATTTATGTTGTGCTTGTTTTGGCTGTTGGCTTATTATGTTTTGCTCTCCTTCGGCAAGGCTTTGGGCGACAAGGGCAGCCTGCACCCCATTCCAGCGTTGTGGCTACCCAATCTGACCATCGGTTGCATCGCCCTGATCTTCTTTCGAAAGGCCATGCGTGAATCGCCCTTGGCTTTTCCCGCATTCGCCTCCCGCGTCGGCAACGCAACCTTACGACAGGTGAAAAGACTCACGAGGCGGGCAAGAAAGTAAATGACCAGGACGTCAAGAGCTCAACATCGCATGATGCCCATTGGCGGCATTCTCGATCGCTATATTTCGGCCGGATTTCTGCGCATCTTCGGTATTAGCTTGGCAGTCGTCACAGGACTTTACGTAACCGCCGACTTCCTCGAACGGATCGGCAATCTGCTCGAATCCGGCGCGCCGGTTTCAACCATTTTGCGCTATTTGATGTTCAAAGCGCCCTTGCTGATTTCTCGGGTCGTCGGATTTGCAACATTGTTCTCGACGTTACTTTGTTTGGGCTTACTGGAACGCTCTCAGGAAATCACCGCAATTCGCTCAAGCGGCGTCAGCGTTCAACGAATCGCCCTGCCGCTGCTGCTGCTGGCTTTGTGCCTTTCCGGCATTACTTTTTTTTGGAACGAAACGCTGGTGCCAATTTTCAGCCGTAACGCCCAACAAATCTATCGCACCGAGATCAGGCAGAAAAGACAACTCAGCCTCTTCGGCACCCGAGATATCTGGATTCGCGGCGACGGCAGTTTCATCAACATTGACAACTTCGATCCGCGCACGAATACCCTGAATGGGGTTACGGTATTCACTCTCAACCGAGATTTCAGTTTGCGCTCGTTGATCGAAATTCCCAGTGCTCAATGGAACATTCGAAACTGGCAAACCGATGGCGCGGTCGAATGGGAACTGCAAGAGGACGGCAAGTTAACTCGCCGTGACAGCATCGCCAATATTCCGATCACCGAAACTCCCGACGACTTAAAGCTACTGGCACGCGATGCCGAAGAGTACAGCTATTTTGATTTGCAGAAACAAATTGGCGATATGAAGACCAAAGGAATAGACACCACAGCCATCGAAGTCGATCTACACGGCAAACTGGCGATTCCCGTGGTCTCTTTGCTAATGGTTCTATTGGCGACGCCATTCGCGATCAAACGGAAAATGAGCAACAACATCTCGCTCAGTTTTGGTATTGCTATGGTCATAGCCTTCGGTTATTGGGTCCTTACAGCTTTTTGCATCTCATTAGGTCACAGCGGCGCCATTCCAGCGCTACCGGCCGCATGGATTCCCAACCTAATTTTCTCGATGATAGGTCTATATTTCTTCACCGCTGAAGAGTGAACCGGTAATTTTCCGTGAGCGGTTGATCATGCCGGCATTCAAGCGTCACGCACTAGCCGCAGACAAAACTTTTACTGCCATTAGAATACCTTCAACTTCATTCTCCAAAATTTTGCAGCAGCCTCGATTGTTATTGATCCAAGAGAGCATTCGATGGGACTCCAGCAGTTGTACGTCGCTTAGCAGCACCAAGTTCAATCGCAAGCAGCACACGATTGACTCATCGTGGAGGATTTTGCCAGCACTCCACCAGGTGGCGGCATAATATGATCCGGGATCATCATCCTCAGCAACCAAATCATTGTCCCAAAAAAACAAGAGCTTGGCATCGCTCGAAGGCAACGCCAAGCTCTAAAAAAAACTTAATTATAGATCGGTAAAACTAACGTTTTGAATACTGGGGCCGTTTGCGGGCTTTGTGACGGCCATATTTCTTACGTTCCACTGCGCGCGGGTCGCGGGTAACGAAGCCGGCCTTTTTGAGGGAGGGACGAAGGTCGGGATTGAATTCCATCAGAGCGCGGGTTATGCCGTGGCGGATCGCGCCAGCTTGACCTGAGTTTCCACCGCCGTCAACATTCACTTCAATATCGAAATTGCCGGCGGTTTGCGTAACCTGAAAAGGTTGCAAAACAATCATTCGCGCGGTTTCACGGCCGAAATAGTCTTGCAAAGTTCGATTGTTGATTCTTAGACTACCTTTTCCGGGTTTGAGAAAGACCCGCGCAACCGAAGTCTTGCGTCGCCCCGTTGCCACGATTGTTTTATCTGCCATTGAACTGATTCTCCTATGCTTCGACTGCCAAGGGTTGAGGCATTTGCGCGGCGTGTGGATGCTCCGGCCCAGCGTAAATTTTGAGCTTCGTCGCCAGACGGCGGCTCAAACGGTTTTTGGGCAGCATGCCCTTAACGGCTAATCGGACTAACTCTTCAGGCCTCTCTTCAAGCATTTCCGCGGCGGTCCGTTGGCGGATGCCTCCAGGATAATCCGTGTGTCGGTAGTAAATCTTTTGCTCCAGCTTCGCACCAGTTAGTTTTATTCCCTTTGCGTTTACGACTATTACAAAGTCGCCTGCATCTTGGTTCGGGGTAAAAACCGGCTTGTGTTTGCCGCGTAAAACCTTGGCGATTTCAGTGGCCATCCGCCCAAGTATTTTTCCCTGAGCATCGATCACATACCACTGCCGTTGCGTTAGCGCTTCTTCCCTAGTCATGGCACATACTCCAGTCAACTCCAAGTTCAATTGAACTTGTAAAAAAATGGCGGGGCCGACGAGACTCGAACTCGCGACCTCCGGCGTGACAGGCCGGCGTTCTAACCGACTGAACTACGACCCCGATATATTCAAACCAGAACAAGCGCAATTGGTGGGCGGTACAGGGCTTGAACCTGTGACCCCCGGCTTGTAAGGCCGATGCTCTCCCACTGAGCTAACCGCCCCTACTCAAATCCTGTTGTCGACCTTACCGGAACATGCGTCCTTACTACAAGAATCAATCTGATCTGTTTAATCAAGCTCTCCGGTAAAAAATCTATCGCGCACCCCGATGTGTCCAGCTAAAAAGGCCGATGATAAAATTAATGCGGCGATTCTCGTAGCTTTGGTGTGTCGACGATCCTAACGGCAACAGCCCGCCGATAATTGGCAATGTGGACTTATAACAGCGGGAATGCCGGGTGTCAAATAACCTGGCATTCCCGCGCCAATTGGCCGTTAACTATTGCGGAAGAATTTCGCTTACGGGTACTTCTTCTACTTTATCAGAGAAGGGCGGATTCTCGTCTTTTGGTTGGATTTCAACCGGCGTGTGGCTGAACAAAGTCTCCGGATCGTTCAACACCAACGCCTTCTTGAGAACTTCGTCGACATGAGCAACGAGCTCCAAATCCAGGCTCTTGAGCACACTGGCAGGAATCTCCTCTATATCCTTTTCGTTGTCTGCCGGAATCAGGATTTTCTTGATTCCGGCCCGATGCGCCGCCAAAACTTTTTCTTTAAGACCGCCAATCGGCAACACCGTACCGCGTAATGTGATTTCACCGGTCATAGCCAGGTCGTTGCGCACTGGAATTTTTATCAATGCCGATACCAAGGAGGTAGCCATGGTGATACCGGCGGAAGGACCATCTTTGGGAATTGCCCCTTCGGGTACGTGAAGATGAATATCCAGCTTCTGATAAAAATCTTTATCTAATCCCAAGGCAGTCGCGCGGGAGCGAACGTAACTCATGGCCGCCTGTGCGGATTCCTGCATAACGTCGCCCAGCTTACCGGTAATAATCAGTTGCCCTTTTCCCGGCATTACGGTCACCTCAGTCGAGAGCAACTCGCCGCCCATTTCTGTCCAAGCCAGGCCGGTAGTAACTCCGACTTTGGTTTCTGCATCCGCTTTACCGTAACGGAATTTGATCGGGCCGAGAAACTTGTGCAGGCTCTTGGTGCCGACTTGAACGTGAGAGTTGCGGTCTTTCTTGACGACTTCCACCGCTACCTTGCGGCAAACCGCGGCGATTTCTCGTTCAAGGCTACGCACGCCGGCTTCCTTAGTATAGTGGCGCACGACACCCATCAATGCGTTGTCGGTAAAGACGATATTCTCCGGAGTTAAGCCGTTGGCTTCGCGTTGCTTCTCGATCAGGTATTTCTTTGCGATGCTGACCTTTTCCAATTCGGTGTAACCGGCAATTCGAATGATCTCCATCCGATCTTGCAACGGCCGCGGAATGCGATCCAGCGAATTGGCAGTGGTGATAAACATGACCTTCGAAAGATCGAAATCGAGATCGAGGTAGTGATCGTTGAATGCCGTATTCTGTTCCGGGTCAAGCACTTCCAATAGCGCCGAAGAAGGATCGCCGCGGAAATCAGTAGACATTTTGTCGATTTCGTCCATCAAAAATACCGGGTTACTCGATCCAGCCTTCTTCATGGATTGAACAATTTTACCCGGCAATGCGCCGATGTAGGTACGGCGATGACCTCGGATTTCCGCTTCGTCACGGACGCCGCCGAGGGACACCCGGATAAATTTACGGCCGGTTGCGCGCGCGATCGATCGACCCAGCGAGGTTTTGCCGACGCCCGGAGGTCCAACCAAACAGAGTATCGGACCTTTAATTTTGCCCACCAAACTTTGGACGGCGAGATATTCCAGGATGCGCTCTTTGACCTTTTCCAGTCCAAAATGATCTTCGTCCAAAACCTTTTCGGCCTCATTGATATCGAGTTTGTCGTCGGTGAATTCATTCCACGGCAAACTGATAATCCAATCGATATAATTCCTGACCACCGTTGCTTCCGCCGACATAGGCGACATCATCTTGAGCTTCTTCAGTTCCTTCTCGACTTTTTCTTTCGCTTCGGCGGAAAGCTTTTTCTGTTTTAACTTTTCCTCGATCTCCTGAATCTCATTCTTAAACTCATCCTTCTCACCCAGCTCTTTTTGTATCGCCCGCATCTGTTCGTTGAGATAGTATTCCTTCTGGGAGCGCTCCATTTGCTTCTTGACGCGCGAGCGAATACGCCGCTCGACTTCAAGAATTTCGATTTCGGCGCGCATATGGCCGAGAACCTTCTCAAGACGTTCCGCGGCATTGAAAGTCTCCAGCAAGTTCTGCCTATCTTCTAGCTTGATGCCAAGATGGGCAACTATAGTGTCGGAGAGCCGCCCCGGCTCATCGATGGAGGACACCGACATGACCATTTCCGGAGGGATTTTCTTTTTTAACTTGACGTAGTTTTCAAAGGTGGTGTGAACTTCTCGGATTAACGCCTCCGCCTCCGTGGTGCGATCGTTCACCTCTTGAGCATCTTCCACATCAACCAGAAAAAAATCTGGATTGACGGCAAAGCTGGCGATTTTGGCACGCTTTTTCCCCTCGATCAGAACCTTAACTGTGCCATCGGGGAGCTTGAGCATCTGTACCACCGAGCCAAGAGTACCAATACGGTAAATATCGTCTTCGCTGGGCTCATTGGTTTTAGCATCCTTCTGCGAGGATAAGAAAATAAGACTCTGCTTCTGAGTCGCCTCTTCGAGCGCCTTGATCGAGCGTTGGCGCCCGACAAATAGGGGCACAACCATGTGTGGGAAAACAATAATATCCCGCAATGGCAGTAACGGCACTCTTGTGCCCCCAGAAGTGGTTTCTGAATCTTTCTTGTCATTCCGAAACAACATACGGTCCCCTCCTAAGCGCTCTCTGCAGCCTTGGTGTATACGACGATCGGAGGTTCATGCTTTTCAACAACATCCTCTGAAATCACAACCTCTTTAATATTGGGCTGCGATGGCATGTCGTACATGATATCCAACATTATATTTTCCATGATCGCGCGTAGCCCACGCGCTCCGGATTTACGTTTCATGGCTTCGCGTGCAATCGCTCGCAACGCATCCTCTGTAAACTTGAGATGAACCGATTCCATCTCAAATAACTTGGAATACTGCTTGGTCAAAGCATTCTTGGGTTCCTTTAGTATTCGCATCAGGGCGCTGTCATCCAATTCATCGAGAGTGGCGATAACCGGTAATCTGCCTATGAACTCAGGAATTAAGCCAAACTTGAGTAAATCCTCCGTCTGGACGCTGTGCAGCAAATCTGAAGCCCGTTGGCCGATTTTTTCGCTGTCCTCCAATTGTCCGCCAAAGCCCATCCGCTTGCGCCCCGTCCGCTTACGAATGATATCTTCAAGACCGACGAAAGCCCCACCGCAAATAAATAGAATATTGGTAGTGTCCACCTGCAAGAATTCCTGCTGGGGATGTTTGCGTCCGCCCTTCGGCGGCACGCTCGCCATGGTACCTTCAATGATTTTAAGTAAAGCCTGTTGTACCCCTTCGCCGGACACATCTCGGGTAATTGATGGGTTGTCCGATTTACGCGAAATTTTATCGATCTCGTCAATATAGACTATACCGCGCTGGGCTTTTTCAACATCATACTCGGCCGCTTGCAACAAATTGAGTATGATGTTCTCCACATCCTCGCCGACATAACCCGCTTCCGTCAGGCTGGTAGCGTCGGCAATGGTAAAGGGAACCTGCAGAAAACGGGCAAGAGTTTGCGCGAGTAGGGTTTTGCCCGATCCAGTGGGCCCAAGCAGCAGAATGTTGCTTTTTTGCAGTTCAACATCCCCGGTCACCATCTGGCTGTCGATGCGTTTGTAATGATTGTGCACGGCGACCGCCAAGATTTTCTTGGCACGTTCCTGGCCGATCACATACTGGTCGAGCACCCGCTTGATTTCCGCGGGTTTCGGAACGTTTGACGACGAACTTAGGTTTTCATCGTGGTCGATTTCTTCAGCGATAATATCATTACATAAGTCGATGCATTCATCGCAAATGTAAACCGTCGGACCGGCGATGAGCTTGCGAACCTCGTCTTGGCTTTTGCCGCAAAAAGAACAGACGAGATTTCCCGATCCGTGCTCACCATGTTTAGGCATAGACCCCCCAAGCCAAACTACGAGCTATTTCTTGAGCGCAGTGTCAGGACGCGCCGCGATCACATCGTCAACTATGCCATACTCCTGAGCCTGCTTCCCCGTCAAGAACATGTCGCGATCTGTGTCTTTTTCGATTTTCTTCAGCCCCTGGCCGGTATGTTTCATGAGGATGTTGTTTAATTCCTCACGCATACGAAGAATTTCACGGGCGTGAATCTCGATGTCGGTCGCCTGGCCCTCGAAACCGCCGAGCGGTTGATGAATCATGATCCGCGAATGTGGCAGCGCAAAGCGTTTGCCTTTCGTGCCGGCGGCTAGCAATACAGCACCCATGCTTGCCGCTTGCCCGACGCAAAGCGTCGAAATTTGCGGCCGCACATACTGCATGGTGTCATAAATCGCCAAGCCAGCAGTAACCGATCCACCTGGACTATTGATGTAAAAGAAAATTTCTCGCTCAGGATCTTCGGATTCGAGGAACAGCAGTTGCGCGGTAATGACGTTGGCCACCTCGTCATTGACCACCGAGCCCAGAAATACGATTCGCTCTTTTAGCAGACGCGAATAAATGTCATATGCCCGTTCGCCTCTTCCGGTTTGCTCGACGACCATGGGGATGAAGTTCATATGTGGGTAAACCCCTCAATCATTAAGAGCATTCTAGCTTTTTTCGGGCCCAGCATCAACTGGAGATACCGGCGCATCGACCTCTTTTATTTCAGCCCGCTCAAGCAAGAAGCTAAGAGTGCGATCAAATGCTATTTGCGCGCGTAAGTCGTCGCGAGCCTCGGGGCGCGCATAGTATTCCCGCACGCCCTTGGCGCGGTCACCGGCGCCACGCGCAAGATTATCGACCCGCTCTTGCAGATCTTTGTCCGACACCTCGATAGTTTCCGCCTGGGCGATTCTTTCGACAAGTAACGTCGCCTGTACTTGACGAGCGGCGCGGCCTTCGAAGGTCTTGCGCGCCTCTTCCATGGGGGGCGCGGGCGGCTCTGCCCCACTCTGGTGTCCGGCTATTTGGCTTTGGTAGCGCTCCATAAGATAGCGAGTCTGCCGTTCGATCATCGACGGCGGGGCATTGAACGGGTGCGCCTCGATCAAACGGCTGATAATTTTTTCTTTAAGATCTTCGTCCTGGTAATGCTTGAGTTCATCCTCAAGCCGCCGACGAATCGCCGCTCGCAGCTCGGCCAACGAGCCATGCTCGCCGTGATCTTTGGCGAAATCATCATCAAGCACCGGCAGTACTTTCTGTTTTATCTCACGAACGGTAAGGGCAAACTCGACCGCCTTTCCGGCGATTTCAGCATTTGGATAGCTGTCCGGATACGTCACCGGAACCGAGTGCTGCTGACCCAACTGCAATCCAACTACGGCCTCTTCGAATTGTGGCAACGTCTGGCCGGCGCCAACTTCGAGGACGTAGTTCTCCCCCTTGCCGCCGGCAAATGGCTTGCCGGCGATGTTGCCTTCGAAATCGACGGTAATAAAATCGCCCTTCTGGACGACATCGCGGCCTTCGATCAACTCTAGGCGGGCATGGCCTTCTTGCAAACGTTTAAGTGCCTCATCGACCTGCTCTTCGCTGATGGCGACCTTGATCTTTTCGACTTCAACACCCAGATAATTTTTCAATTCGATGGCCGGCTTGATCTCGAAGACCGCCGAGAAGGAAAACTCTCCGTCTTCCTTAATTTCGCCAGCCTCCACTTCCGGCCGTGAGACGATTTTCAAATCTCGTTCTTTGACCACCTCCGCCAGAGATTCTTCCACCAGATGCGACCGTACTTCGCCTTTGATGTCCTCACCATAAATTCCTTGAAGCACGCCGCGCGGAATCTTGCCAGTGCGAAAGCCTTTAACGGTCACGCGCTGGCCGAGGTTCTTATACGCATGGGAAAATTCTTGGGCGACCCGATCCGCCGGCAATTCGATGCTGACCTTGCGTTGGATCGGACTCAATTCATCGATATCGACTTTCATCTATTTTTCTTGCGACAGAGGCGTTTGCGCTTTGCACAGGACGAGCCCGAACTACACGGGATCTCGCAATGAGAGTTCGGCGGTAGCCTTACCATCAACCTTTCTATCTCGGTGCATATCGAACGAAGCGAAACCTTTCTTGGTGCGAGAGGGGGGACTCGAACCCCCACGGTTGCCCGCTAGATCCTAAGTCTAGTGCGTCTGCCAATTCCGCCACTCTCGCACTTCTTCTGGTCGCTGCAACCTGTTTTTCCTACTTCGCCGACTAGGAAAGGAGAGTAAGAATTACCCGGTGGTAAGTCAAGCGTACCGAGCGTAACTGGCAGGTATTTGGATAGAACTAATCCATGCCCAAAATCACTTGGCATTCAGCATTCTTAATAACGCGACAATACAGTTGCGTGCGGTATGAATATTGACAAAAGTCGATCAGTCCGAGTCGTACTTTTGGGAATGCCCCGCACCAGCGACCTGCGTCGCAACCTTGTTTGGTGCATGCCTCTGCACAGAACTCTGACAGGGAGATGCAAATAATCGCGCCAAAGCGGGTCAACAACATCAATTTAAAAGCTTGCCGAAGCAACCGGTAAAGCGACGAACCGTGGAGAGTCAAGAAAAGGCGGGTCACAAAAGAAAATAAATCTGTGCCGCGCTGTGAAACTAACCGCGGAGCGAGGTCAGCTAGTCAATGGAAGTACGGATAGCAACTCCCGGGACAGACACGAACTACGAGACGCCGCCGTGCGTCCCAGCGCAGGCGGTGCAGGGGCAAAGCGACCGCAGATATTCGAAAGTATAGATTCCGGTGCTGTGGCCATCATGCCAACGGAACTCGATGGCATAATTGCCGACGCCGAGAATCTCCTGAAGCTTCGCTTCGGGCACGGAAATGAATTGGCGCTGAGAGCCATGGCCCTGACACATCGCACAGGGGCAATAACCGCGCAGATAAGGCTCTTCATATTCGCCAATATGGCCGTCATTCCAGGTTATGCGCACCACACCGCGCGCTTTCAAATGATTTATTTCAGTTGGATAAGCCGCCACGGTCATAACTCCACCAAACCGTCGCCGATGGCTGTCATAAAGCCGATCTTATGACGGTTGATCAAGTAAGTCCGGGGCGAGGCGGGTTGCCGACTGAGAATAGTCGCATTGGTCAACGGTATGAATTGATTTTTTTCCAGCAGCAGATCGTACAACGCGCCGCCGGGAACCAGATACACGTCGCCCTGGATTAAGTACGGCCCCACGCTGATCAGTGCCTTACTGGTATTTTTTTTACGATACAGACCCTCGAGACCAGAGCGCTGGGACTGGCCGGCCGGACTGAGGTCGGCGATCAAAAAAACCTCACGCATATAGACGACATATTCGTTGGTGCGGCTGGCGATCAGTTTGCCTGTGAGGTCTTCCACAGTCGCATCCCGCAACGAGAAAACCTGATCATTCTGGCGAACTAGGAGATGATTGCTGAGCCGATCTTGATTGGTCTCAAGTACGCCGCGCACCAGTGCCGCTGGAAGGTGAACCTCCATCGGCATCGTATAACTCAGACTTTGTTCCATGGCTGCCAGAGTGTTTCGCGGATTGTTGTCAGATCAAACCAGTCGAATCAGGTTTAATTTACAGCATACTGCTGCGGACCCTTAAGGTCCAGTGATTTTCGTCCAATCTATGATCGATGATTGAACCGGCCTGGGTGTAAACCCACCAACGGTGAGACAGAAGAAAGAATTTGGTGGGCCGCCGGAGACTCGAACTCCGGACCCGCTGATTAAGAGTCAGCTGCTCTACCAACTGAGCTAGCGGCCCGCACCGATCAAACCTAATGTGGCAGATAAATCCCTAAGGATTGCGACTATCCGCCTTCGATCTTCGCCGAATTGAAACTGGGGTGAGTGAAGGGACTTGAACCCTCAACCCCTGGAACCACAATCCAGTGCTCTAACCACTTGAGCTACACTCACCGCAAAACAGTCTGGTGCGCCAGAAGGGATTCGAACCCATGACCTACGGCTTAGAAGGCCGTTGCTCTATCCAGCTGAGCTACTGGCGCCCATTCGAATAGCGATTACTGAGTACTGAAGGGAGAAGCCTCTACCCTACAGTACTCAGTACTCATAGCTCAGCACATACCATTTTTCGTTGGTCGGGGCGAGAAGATTCGAACTTCCGACCCCCTGCGCCCAAGGCAGGTGCGCTACCAGGCTGCGCTACGCCCCGTCAACAACCGAGCGGCCATTCTACACTGGGCTTCGATCAAATCAAGGTTGAATCGCCAAATCAACTAGCTGCGGCAATACTTGCGCAAGTTTTTTCAGAGCCTTGCCGCGGTGACTGACAGTCGCTTTAAGGTCGCGGCCAATTTCGCCGAAGGTTTTGCCAAACGGAACATAGAAAAACAACGGATCATAGCCGAAACCATTCATACCTGTTAGTTCGAAGGTGATTAGCCCGGCACAAGATTCGCGCGCGGTCCAATCAGCAATGGCAAGGCCCGCAGGTGCACAAAGCGCCAATGCACAGACGAAGCGCGCGGTTCGCTTCGCTTCGGCCACACCGGTCAATTCGCGCAGGAGCTTACGATTATTTTCATCGTCGTTGCCTTCCCTGCCGCAGTAGCGCGCCGAATAAATTCCTGGCGCGCCGCCCAGCGCATCGACTTCTAAACCGGAATCATCGGCTACCGTTAGCAACCCGGAAAAATCGGCCAGCGTGCGCGCTTTTTTTAGCGCATTTGCTTCGAAGGTCACGCCATCTTCCACCACTCCAGGAGGATCGTTGAGATCACCTAAAGAACGGATTCGAATCGGCAGTGGGCCGAGGAACGCTTGCACCTCTGCAAACTTGCCAGAGTTAGTCGTGGCAACGAGGAGTTCGATCATGGCAAGAATGTCTTTGGGTACTGTCGATAAAATTTATCTTAAGCCAGGCCAGAAATCGCTTGCTTCTGCGCTTTGAGCAACTCTTTGATGCCGTCTTGGGCGATTTCCGCCATGCGCTCCATCTGCTTGCGCGTGAACGGTGCGCTTTCCGCGGTGCCTTGGACTTCGATAAATTTGCCCGAGCCGGTCATGACGAAGTTCATGTCGACATCGGCTATGCTGTCTTCGACGTAGCATAGGTCTAATAAAATTTGCCCTTCGACGATGCCGATACTCACCGCCGCGACTGCATCCCTTATCGGGGTTTGCAACAGCTTGCCTTTGTCGAGCCAACTCTTGACCGCTTCCGCCACCGCCACATAAGCTCCGGTGATCGACGCCGTACGCGTGCCACCGTCGGCTTGAATGACGTCGCAGTCGATCCAAATGGTTCGCTCGCCGAGAATTTTCAAGTCGGCGACCGCCCGCAAACTGCGACCGATCAGGCGTTGGATTTCATGGGTGCGGCCACCGACCTTGCCGCGCGAGGACTCGCGGCCGATGCGCTGCTGGGACGACCCCGGCAACATGCCGTACTCGGCGGTGATCCAACCCTTGCCGCTGTTTCGAAGAAACGGCGGCACGCGCTCTTCGAGCTTGGCCGTGCAAATTACTTTGGTATCGCCCATCTCGATCAGCACCGACCCGTCCGCCGTCTTTAGGTAGCTCGGCGTGATCCTCAACGTTCGCAATTGATTCTGTTTCCGTCCGTCGATTCGCGGTTTTGCAATCATCTTATTGTAATTTCTTCCTAATCTATTGCTTGCTATCGCCGGCCAATGGCTGGAGCCAGCTCAACTATTCAAATGAAACACTATCATCTTCAGTTCGGTCATCTCGTTGACCGCGTACTTGGGCCCCTCCTTACCAAAGCCGGAGTCTTTCAGTCCGCCGTAGGGCATCAGATCGACGCGCCACTGCGAGCCCCAGTTAACGTGCAGGTTGCCCGCCTCCGCTTCGCGCGCGAACTTCATCGCCCATTCGACGTTATCGGTAAAAATCCCGGCGGCTAATCCATAGATACTATCGTTCGCCATGGCTATCGCTTCGTCAATCGTCTCGAATGGCGTCAAAGCCACCGCTGGGCCGAACAACTCGTCACGCGAAATGCGCATGTCAGGATGAACGTCTGCGACTACTGCCGGAAGATAAATCGCGCCGCGCCGGCCACCGCCGGCGACCAACTTCGCACCGCCGCTGACCGCTTCATTGATCCATGCATCGACGCGCACCGCTTCACTCTCCTTCACCATCGGGCCGACTTTAATTTTCTCGTCGAGCTGATTGCCGGTGGTCAACGCTTCAACTTTCGGCTTCAACGCGCTCAAGAAGATCAGCCGTATACTTTTTTTGCCGCCAATACCCGCTGTGTCGAGATGCAAGTTTGGCCGGCGTTGCCGTAACCGGTCATCGCCAAAACCGTCGCGACTTTTTCCATGTCGGCATCCGGCATGACGATCACCGGGCTGTTGGAGCCCAGCTCCATCGTGACTTTCTTGATGCCCGCCGTCCGGCAAATCCGCTCGCCGATCTCGCGGCTGCCGGTAAAAGTCACTTTACGAACTCTCCGATCGGCGACTAGAGCGTCGCCAATTTCACCGCCTGAACCCGTGAGGCATTGAATCCCTTCGGGCGGCAAGCCTGCTTCAAGCAAGATCTCAGTCAATTTGATCGCTGACAGTGGTGTATCCGAGGCCGGTTTGATGATAACCGTGTTGCCCGCCGCCAGCGCGGGGCCAACTTTGTGGCAGACGAGGTTCAATGGAAAATTGAACGGCGCGATGGCCGCGACGACGCCGCAGGGCACGCGCAGCGTAAAGCCGAGTTTCTTGCCGCCCGTAGGATCGGCATCCAGCGGCACGGTCTCGCCGTGCAACCGCTTGGCCTCCTCCGCCGAGCCCATTATGGTTTCGACGGCGCGCATCGCTTCGCCGCGTCCTTCGGCGATGATCTTTCCCTCTTCCTGGGAAATGATCTGGCCCAGCTCTTCGTTGCGCGCCGCCATCATATCGGCCGCTTTGCGAAGAATCTTCCAGCGCTCGTAGCTCGATAGTTTCGCCATTACCTTGGCGCCACGCTCGGCAAAGGCCAAGGCCATGTCCAAGTCTCCGGCATCCGCCCTCGGCACGGCGTCGATCACCGAGTTATCGAACGGATTGGTTACTTCTATTTTTTTCGCTTTATCGATCCATGCGCCTGCAACAAAATTCTTCACGATGAAAAACCTCCGTTTGAATCTCGGATTTCATATTTCTGATTTCACAAAATTCAAGTTAAATCTCGCATTGCCCATGATGATGCAAACTTCAATGCTGTTCAGGCTTGACTCGATAAAAACTCCGCCCGTAGGCGCGGTGAAACGCGGTCCATTTCGATCCCGGCTCTTTATCCGGAAGGTTTTGGATCGCTTGGATCTTGCCGTCTAGGTCATCGAGGGAATGAAGGATAACCGCTTCGACGGTCTGCGGCAGCTTTGGCGAGCCGAACTCATAAGCGCCATGATGGCTCACCAGTAAATGCTTGACCAGCAACCCCAGCTCAGTCGGGAAATTCGGAGATCGCTTCGATCTTTTTGGTCACCATCTCCACTTCCATGACCAGATGGCCCAATAACTGCCCGGCGTCGGTGTAATCCACCGTCCGTTCAAACGTAAACTCATAAACCTTGCCGATGTCGTGGAGAAAGCCGCCCATCAGCAACAGGTCGACATCGACGTCTTGATAATTCTCGACGACTTTCTGAATCAGTTTCATCAAGGAAAGCGTATGCTCCAACAAGCCGCTTAAATACGGATGATGAATCGTCTTGGCTCCCGGTGCCTGGCGCAACAAGCGCATTAGCTCCTCATCGGCGAAGCACGCTTCCGCCAGGGCGAGCAGATAGGGATTTTTTATGCCGCGGAGAATCGTTTGCAGCTCTTCGAGCATGGACTGCGGATCGAAAGCACTCTTGGGCAAAAAATCTTCCGGCGCGATCTTCGATTCGTCGACGCGCATGACATCTTGCACGCGCAGTCTGCATCTTGCCTTGATAAAGCGTCGCCTGGCCGCGCACGCGAACAAAGTCATTTTTATCGAAGCCGCGGCTGAGATCCTCGGCACGCTCCCATACCCGCGCTTCGATGTCGCCAGCTGCGATCGATCAGCCTCAACGTTAAATAACTGTTGCCGGTCTTGGTCACGCCGTGAGTTTTCGCCGCAACCAAAAACATGGCGTCGACAGCTTGATTGTCTCGTATATCGGCGGCAAAAAGAGACTTCATCTCGATCTCCTCCCACTCTTAACTGATCGCTTGCGCCAAATCGTACAAAGAGCGAACCAAAAAACGCTGCAAGAACATTACCGCCAGCCAAACTATGACCGGCGAAAAATCAAAGCCACCGGAGGACAGCGGCAATTTCGCCCGCACCCGCGACAATATCGGTTCGGTAGCGCCATATAGGAAACGGATCAATGGATTATTCGGATCGGCATTGATGTAAGAGATCACCACACGCGCCAATAATATCCAAGCATAGGCCCACAGGAGGTAGTCGAGAATCTGCGCTATCGCAACCAGCAAATTAGCGACCAGAAACATGTGTCATCATCCCCGCGGCCCGAATAACGCCGTGCCGACGCGCACTATAGTCGCGCCCTCTTCGATGGCCACGATAAAGTCGTGGGTCATACCCATGGACAACTCGCTAAGATGCACGTTAGGCAAATGGAGTGAATCGAGGGAGTCGCGCAACTCGCGCAGCTCGCGAAAGCACGGCCGCACCTCTTCGGGATTTTCCCGAAACGGCGGCACGGTCATCAGACCTCGGACGCTCACGTGGGCCAAACCGGAGATCTTTTCTAGCAAGCCGGCAACTTCGCCTTTGGCAATCCCCGTCTTACTCTCCTCACCCGCCACATTCACTTCGATAAACGCCCGCACGATCTTGCTTCGCTTCGCCGCTGCTTTATCCAACTCCTGCGCTAGCGCAAAGTTATCCAGCGACTCGACGACGTCGAACAACTCCACCGCCAGCTTGGCCTTATTGCGTTGCAAATGGCCGATCATATGCCACTCGACCTTAGCTTCTGCCAATTGAATCTTCTTCTCCTCCGCCTCCTGGACGTAATTCTCACCGACCAGCGCCACCCCTGCCGTCAGAGCAGCGCGGATCGAATTTACTGGCTGCGACTTCGAAGCCGCCAGCAGCCGAACGTCGCGCGCATCCCGCCCCGCCTTTGCCGCCGCAACGGCGATCCGCTCAACAATCGCCCGATAGTTCGCCCCGACATCGATCATGAGGGCAACTGCTTACCACAACGCAGGAGGGATTTCACACGCCGGCGCGTTTCATGATCGCCAAACAAAGCGGAGTAAACTCTTTGGGAAAGGCTATGAAGATGCGTGTCGGCCACTAACATTCCAGGCGGCCACAGAATGATCGCCAATAATACGTGGAACCGAACAATTCGCCGGGCAGGATGGGAGCTCACCCGAAGTTTTACATTCGCGAAGTCCTGTAATTAAGCTACTTTACGCGACGCTTGCGTTGCACCCTATTAGTTCCTGCAGTAGAACTGCGGCAACGGAGGATAATCATTTTATGCCTTTCCAATATCTCCCCGTCATGGCGCAAAACTCCGCGCCGAAACCGCCGCGCGTGCTGGTGTCGCCGTCAAAACCAGCCTGGTGCCAGATTACGAAACCATTGAGTGAATCGCGGGTTGCGCTACTGAGCAGCGCGGCGTTGCGTTTGGCGCATCAGGAGCCGTTCATTCCGCGTGAAGATTTTAATTATCGGCGCGTGCCGTCCGATCCGAGCGCCGGAGAAATTATCATTGATCATCATTCCGGCATCGGCCGGGTGCCGAAGCAGGACCCTGAGATTGTTTTTCCACGCACGGCGTTGGCGAATCTGCACAAGCGCGGAGTCGTCGGCAGCTTAGCGCCGTTGCACTTTTCCTTCATGGGCGGTTTGCGCGATCACGGCAAGATTGAAAATGAGTTGGCGCCGGCGATCGCCAACGACTTGAAGCAAGCTCAGGTCGATGTCGCTTTGCTCGTGCCCTATTGACCCTTTTGCCACGAGACCGTCGGTCTCATCGCTCATGTGATCGAAGGCCAGGGAATTGCGACTCTCATGATCGGCACGGCGCACGACATCATGAGCCGAGTCACGCCGCCGCGCGCGCTGTTTGTCGATCATCCGGTGGGCCGCACCTTCGGCCCGCCCCATGATCGCGCTCGTAACCAGGCGGTGCTCGCCCGCTCGCTCGAAGAACTGCCCAAGTTCACACGTTGCGGCGAAATCCGCGATCCAGGCTTACAATGGTGGTCGGATGGCAGCCGCACTTGGGAGGATGAGTTGCGCGCTGAGATGAGTCTCGATCACTGAGAGGATTAGCTACTTGTGCCCGCTATTGACTGCCCAACCGAATCGGCGTAACTGGAGCGACCACGAGCTGCCGGCACTTTAACAAGAACTGCAAACATTGTGGTATATTAGTCACTTAATGTCGTGACCTGGAACAATTTGCACGCACATAGAGCAAACTCTTCGCCAAGCGACTCTAGTCCTTCTGCACGGCGGCTCGGTGCGAGTTTATTGCTCTCTTTTGGTATCTCCCTGCCGCTGGGGTGCGATCCTCAATCGAATCTTGAAAACGGGTCTGACGGTAAATACCTCGCGAGTCCAAAGTTAATCAGCTCAGACAAACCTGCTAAGGTTGATCGCCGACAAAAAATAGCGAATAACACCGTGTTGGAGCATAATGCTGAGCATCGCGGTAGGATTGGAATCCTATTTGCCGGTAGAGGCTTCGAGCCGCAATCTTTCGACCCTGTCGCCGACGGCCAAACCCTTATCGCTCCGGGTATTTATCAAAAGGCGAAGGCCCGAGGATCGGTTCGCGTGATTGTCGAATTGCGCTTACCTGCGCACAGAGAAGATTCCGAATCGTCTCGGGAAGATGCCATTCGTATGGCGCAAAAAGCACTGCTTGACGAACTCGCTCAGGTAAACCTGCGAGTTATCCGAAGCTACTCTTCGATTCCAGCCCTTGTGCTGGCTGCGTCTTTCGATGCGCTAAAGATAATTGCCGCGTCCCGACACGTGACCCGTGTAACCGAGGACGATCTATCGACCCCGTCAAAACTATAATGAGTCGTCAAATTAAACCACGCCTGTCTACTCGAGGGACCGCACCATGCTTATCCGATCACTGTTGCCTCCGCTTATTGCAGCCGTTTTATTCATCCAGTTTCTGCTCATCCCCGCAGAAATCGTCAGCGGGGCGGCCGCAATTACGGTCCCGCAGAGTTTAATTCAAAAGGCACAGCGCCAAGGAACCGTCCGAGTCATCGTCCGGCTTGACACGCCGTCAACTACCGAATCCGACATCGAGAGCGACCTAGAGCTCGCTAGCCGACGGAGAAACATTGACTTCGCGCGCGCCTCCACGCGAGCCAGCCTGTCGCGATTGCCGCATCGGGTCATTCATGAATTTCAAGATTTCCCAATTATGGCTCTCAGTCTCACCGCCGGAGGACTTCAAGCCTTAGAATCCCTCCGTGGAGTCGTCACCGAAGTCTTGGAGGATCAACTCAACACACCATTCCTCGCCGATAGCATCCCGCTAATGCAGGCGGACCAGGCCTGGGCGGGCGGATTCGCCGGACGCAGCTTGGACGGCACCGGCACCGTGATCGCGATACTCGATACCGGCGTGGATAAGAGTCATTCATTTCTCAGTGGCAAAGTCATCGCCGAAGCATGTTTTTCATCCAATGATTCGAGTCTTTCAGCCGCGAGCGTTTGCCCCGGCGGCGTTGAAACTTCCACAGCCGCCGGCTCAGGCGTACCGTGTAACGCCAATGGCTGCGACCACGGCACCCATGTGGCCGGCATCGCAGCGGGCGGATCCACCACTCCAGGATCCGGAGTCGCGCCGGGCGCGGGGATTCTGGCAATTCAGGTATTTAGCGCTTTCTCTGACCCGTTTATCTGCCAGTTATCCGGTGAGGCCGCGCCGTGCGCTTTGGCATTCACCTCAGATGTCCTGGCGGGGTTGCAGCATGTTTACAGCCAGCGGTCGCTGCTCAACATAGCCGCGGTCAACCTGAGTCTTGGCGGACAAACCTCGGCAGTTCCCTGCAGGAACGACCCACGCGCCGGTATTATACGGTCCCTAAGAACCGCCAATATTGCCACCGTCATCGCCTCGGGAAATGAAAGTGAGGGAGCTCGTATTGCAGCCCCTGCTTGCGTGCCCGAAGCGGTCAGTGTCGGCTCTACTGGAGATGGTTCCGGCGGATCGACCACGGATGAAGTTTCGTCCTTCACGAATAGTGCAACTTTTCTATCGCTGTTGGCTCCCGGGGCGGTGATTAACTCGTCGATTCCCGGCGGCGGGTTCGCGCCATTTTCAGGAACTTCCATGGCCACGCCGCATGTCTCAGGAGCCTTTGCGATTCTCAAGCAAGCAGCGCCAGGTGCCACAGTCAGCCAAATGCTGGCGGCATTACAGACTTCCGGGCAACCGGTTTTTGACCCGCTGAACGGCCTCACCAAGCCGCGGATAAATGTCCTCGCCGCCTTGAACCAGCTGCCTTCGGTGCAATTTAGCTCGCTAAGCTACACGGCCGGCGAGGGCAGTGGCAGAGCAACGATCACGGTAAGTCGAACCGGCGTTGCCGTTGGCACTTTGACTGCTACCTACGCCATCAGCGATGGCACCGCGACTGCAGGATCGGACTATACGGCGAAGACCGGTAAGTTAAGCTTCACGGCCGCTCAGACCACCAAGACTTTTATCGTTTCAATTAGGAATGATACGATCAACGAAGGCGATGAAACGATCAACCTGACCTTGAGCGCTCCCGTCGGCGGACTTCTGGGAGATCAGAGTACGGCAGTCTTGACCGTGACCGATAACGACGCCCCGGGCGTGATTCAGTTTAACTCAACTACCTACACGGTCGGCGAAGCCGCCAGAAGATTGATCGTTACGGTTACGCGCACCGGCGGCACCGCCGGCGGTGTCGGCGTAACCTATGCGACTAGCGATGGCACAGCGACGGCGGGCTTGGATTATACCGCAACTTCGGGAATCCTTACCTTTGCCACAAACCAAACCAGTAAAACGTTTATCATACCGGTTACCAACGACACCGCCGTCGAGGGTAATGAAACAATCAATCTGACCTTAACCAACCCTACCGGTGGCGCAGCGCTCGGGGCGCAAAATACCGCGGTAGTCACGGTCAGCGATAACGATTAGTCGAATGTTTTAAAGGTGCGGTCGTGCCACTCCTCTCCCATTGACTCGGGTCGATTTTTCATTATTAATTGCCTGCGTTAAGTTCTCAGTATCTCAAAAGGAATTAGTCAGTGTTGCAAATTGGTACGCAACGCATTCGGCCAAGTGCTGCTAATTTTGACGGCGCTGGCGTCCGCTCAGGCAGCCGCGCCGTTCTACCAAGGCAAGACCATAAAACTGATCGTCGGATTTTCTGCCGGCGGCGGCTTCGACACTTACTCGCGCCTGATCGCGCGTCACCTCGGCCGCCATATTCCAGGCAACCCGGCAATAATCGTCGAGAACATGACCGGCGCCGCCAGTCTGCTCGCCGCTAATCATGTATATAAGGTCGCCAAACCCGACGGCCTGACAATCTTAAATTTCCACGGCAATCAGGTGATCAATCAAGTCATCGGCAAGCCGGGCATCGAATTCGACGCGCGCAAGTTCGAATACATCGGCATCCCGACCCAGGACAACGTCGCTTGCGGTTTTACCAAAGCAAGCGGCATCACCACTTTTGACGCATTGCGCAATTCGAAGACGCCGGTGAAAATCGGCGGTGTCGCGCCAGGCGACACGACTTATAACACCGCCAGGCTCCTGCTCGCCGCGCTGAAACTGCCGCTACAACTGGTAGCCGGCTATAAAGGCACGGCGGAGGTTCGCCTCGCCGCCGAAGCCGGCGAAGTCGCCGGCGGCTGCTGGCAATGGGAATCGATCAAGTCGATTTGGCGCCAAGGCCTCGACTCCGGCAACGTCTTTATCGTCTTGCAGGTCAATGCCAAGCCGCACCCGGAGTTGGCCAAAGTTCCGAACGCCGTCGACTTCGCGGCGAATGACAACGCCAAACAAATCCTCAAATTCGGCGGTCACGATCCGTCCGCCATTACGCGACCCTACGCCATGGCGCCGGCGACACCGAAGGAGCGCGTGCAACTGCTACGCAAGGCGTTCAACGAGACGCTCAAGGATCCTGAGTTCATCGCCGACGCCAAACGTTCACGCCTTGATACCGATCCGCTGACCGGCGAGGAAATCGAAAAGATCGTGCTGCAGCTCTTCAAGATCGAGCCGGACATGGTAAGCCAGTTAAAAGAGATACTGAAATAACCAGTCCTCGCCATCGACAAAACAACTACAAGGAGCCTCCATGAAAACACGGTCTGCCATTGGGTTGCTGCTCATTTTGTTGGCTTTGAGTGTCGACGCCTTTGCCCAGGAAAATTTTTATCGCGGCAAGACCGTCCGGATCATCGTCGGCGCCACCGCCGGTGGCGGTTACGATACCTACGCCCGCACCATTGCCCGCCATATGGGTAAACATGTCGCCGGCAACCCGACCTTCATCGTCGACAACATGCCCGGCGCGGGATTTTTGATTTCGGCTAACTATATGTACAAGATCGCCAAGCCGGACGGGCTGACCATCGGCCACTTTATCGGCGGCTTGTTCTTGCAGCAGTTGCTTGGCAAACCTGGGGTTGAATTCGATTCCCGCAAATTCGAATACATCGGCGTGCCGGCGCAGGACAATTACATGCTCGGCGTGCACAAGAGCACCGGCATCACCAGCATCGAGCAATGGTTATCGTCGAAGACCATGATTAAACTCGGCGGCGTCGGCGCCGGCTCAGCCACCGACGATATCCCCAAAGTTCTCGGTCCGGCCATCGGTCTGCCCTTTCAGTTGGTCTCCGGTTACAAAGGCACAGCCGACGTGCGGCTCGCCTTCAATAGCGGCGAGATCAACGGCATCTGCAATTCTTGGGAGTCATTCAAAGCCACCTGGAGCAAGGAGCTTGCCGCCGGAGAAGTTGTAATTGTCTTGCAAAATATCGCCAAGCCCCATCCCGACCAGCCTAAGCTGCCCCTGGCGATTAACTTTGCCAAGACTGAAGAAGGTCAGAAACTGATCAAAGCGTTGGTTCACAGCGTCGGCCCGACGGCGCGCCCGTTCATGCTGCCGCCGGCAACGCCCAAGGATCGGGTCCAGATTCTGCGCAAAGCCTACATGGACACGATGAAAGATCCGGAGTTTCTCGCCGACGCGACCAAAGCGCGCTTGGATGTGAACCCGCTCGACGGCGCCGAGTTAGAAAAAAATGTCCGAGAAGTTTTCACCTTGGATCCTAATCTGATCCCGCGAGCGAAAGAGATTCTGAAATGACCAAGATAGGAATTGGTCGTGGCCCCAGTGTAAAGAAATCTACTCGACAGGGGTCACCTACAGCTGTCAGAAGCCGCAATCCTTCGGCGTCACATCGATAGTCGCAATATGCTGTTTGTCCTTATCGTAATATGAGTAGCGTAGAGTTACACCTTTCCTGAGAAAATCGTCGCGTGTCTCGGACCTGTTGCACGCGCCTTGCACTACCCGGTCTCGCGCACCAGCGGCAAATTTTTGATGATCAAGATTTTTTACCGCGTAACTTACTAAACGATAATTATAGATCAGCATGCCTTGATGGCCTGAGGATGGCAGCAGCTCGGTTTCCTTATCGATCATCACAGGCACGCTCCGGTTGATTTCCGCGGCGATGCGGCTTAAATACTCTTGCGAGCGCGGGTCGTCAGCCCCCCTTGGGAAATACGCTGGCACCAGCCACCAGAGCAAGTAAGCCGCCATCACACCAACTGCGATCCAGCAAATATTCTTAATCATCTTTTGAACTCTACTAAATGCCACGGCATGGCTGCTTTACGATCGCTGGCGATTACCCAGCTCCGCGACAACATCGGTAATTTGGCGAAGTCGCGCTCCTTGACCAGGAGAAAGTCAGATTGGCCTGTTTGTAGCAGTTTTTCCAATGCCGCCGGTGAAGTTAGAATCGGTATGACTTCGCGCTCGGCATAGTAATTAAAATTATGCATCGTGTCGGCATAGATATACAACGGCGCCGACAGCGGCAGCAATCTCTTGATCTCCAGGGCGAATGCCCGCGGCGATTTAAAATTTTCTAAATAGGGGAATATCCAAAGCGCCGTCGCAAAAATCACCAGGGTCATCAAAGCGACGATCGCTATCAACGCCCTAGATAATTCGCGCCGCAGCAAGTATGTGGCAACCAGCGCGCTGCCGCCCGTCAACACCAGAGTCGCCGGCAAAAGCGGCAGCAGCGCATCGGGTCGATGCCGCCACACCGCCGCTGGAACAAAGAAAGCGCCTAGCGTCAGCAGTGCGAAGAAACCCGCCGTGAGCCAGCTTAGATATACGCCCGACCCGTCGCGCTCACCGCCAAGAGAGTCCCAGTGGGAAGCAATGAATAACGCCACCGTCGGCAGCAACGGCAGCAAATAAAGATCGCGCTTGGTGTCTGAGACGGTAAAAAATAACAGGATCGCCATAAACCAGCAGAGGCAAAGTTGATTGGCGACCTGCTTCAAGGCTTGGCGATAGGGCCAGCGCGAGATCAGCGCGGGTATAGCGAAGATCGTCCACGGCAAAAGATCCCCCGGCAGCGTGGTCAGATAATAATAGAACGGCTGCCGATGGCCGGCGCCGGCGACGTAACGCTTAAAGTGGTGGATGTAAATAAACTCGCTGAGCCAACGCCCATCGGTTGCTTGTTGCACCAGGTAAAACCACGGCACGGTGACCAGCAGGAAAATGGGAATTCCTAAACGGAGCTTAGCTGCGGCGATCATGCGCCAATCGCGACGCACGATCATGAACACCCCAAACACCAACCCCGGCAAGACCACGCCGATCAACCCCTTGGTCAAGACTGCGAGTCCCATGAAAACGTAGGCATAAAGAATTCCGTAGCCGCCACGATCTTTGCCGAGAAAAGTTCGTGCAGCGAAATAAACCGACAGCATGAACCAACAACAAAAAACCATGTCGACATGGGCCCAGCGCGCTTCCCAGACGATGCGCACCGATGTCGCCAAGATCGCCGCCGCGATGAAGCCGGTGCGCGGTCCGAAAAAATCGCGCCCGAAGAAGTAAGTCGATAAAATAAATCCGACGCCGCCGAAAGCCGCGGGGAGCCGCACGGCCCATTCGGACACGCCGCCGAATAGTTGCGCCGCGATCAACGCCAGCCAGAAAAATAAAATCGGCTTATCGGTATAAATACCACCGTTGACGGTGGGAACGATCCACTCGTCTTTCAAAAACATCATCCGCACGATCTCAGCGTAACGTGGCTCCACCGGCGCCCAGAAATCACGCGAGCCGAGAGCAAAGAAAAACAACAGAGAACTGAAAATGGCGAGAATGAACGGAAAGTGTTTTTGGCGAATCAATTGAACGGATCAGCCGACGACGAGATAATTCAGGACTAACAGTCGCAAAGTTTTTTTTCCAGTAGCACAGGTAATCTAAACGAGCCGTGGCGGGCGCCGACATTGCGCCAAAAAAAAACGGGGAACAGCCCCTCGGCTGCTCCCCGTCCGCCCTAAGTGGAGGCATCCAACTTAGAACGTGTAGAGCAATTGCATGCCGATCGTCGTCTGATTGCTATCGGCGCTGGTTCGGCCCTTCTGATAAACTGGGTGGTTGGCCCAATCCTGACGCAGCTCGGCGCGGCCGATCAGCATCTTGGTGAATTTATAGCTGCCGGTCAGAGTCACTTCGCCGAGTGTGACATTATGTTGCGGAGTAGTGGCCGAAAGGCCGCCAGTTCGCGCAGCTTCATTATCGAAGAAGACTTCGCCGCGCAGAGCCGTGGTGAAACGGTCGGTCCAGCCCCATGATGCAATAGCAGCAAGAGCGTGCCAATAAGCATCCCGAGTACCGGTCGGAGTCGATGCCGACGATTCGCCGCCGAGGGTATACTCAAGCAAAATCGTCAAAGGATCGAGGGGTTTGATCGTTGCTACGTTACTCCAGGTCGCCCTTTGGCGTCCGGTATTATGAAATTGTTCGGGCCCGACGATGAGATTGCTCGCCAAGCCAAAGGCATCGCTGGGCGTAAAGTTCACGCCGACGATACCAGACGGGGCGCTGTTGTTGTCATGCGGATTATCCCAACCGGTTACCAGGCCTAAAGTGGCCGTGACCGTTTTGTGAAACGGATAGCTGAACAACATGCCTAGATGGCGCAATGGCACACCAAAGTTAAATGCGAAAGATCGAGAAATATTGTCGTTGTACGATCCGGGGTTGTTGAGAATTTCCGTGCCCAAGAGAGTCGTGAACAAGCCGCCTTTGACACCGATGCCTTCGCCCACAGGAATCGTGGTGTTAAGATACGCCTCACGCAATTCGGCCGACGGTCCGCAGCAAAACCTGGCACCAGTCTTGTTCCATTGTGTGGCTTCGTGGAGCAGCTCGCCATATCGACCAAAATCGCCGGAAACCTTGAAACCAACGCCCCAATCCTTTTCCGACTTTTCTAGTGCGAGATGAAAATTATTAACATTGAACTGATTATTGTCTTTATCGAAATAGCGGCCGGAGATATTAGCCCCATTACCGGGATGATTCGAGCTCCATGTGTAACCCGTATCGATAAATCCGCTGATGCCGATGCCCAAAGCTTTTTCCAACCCGCCTTTGCCGTCGGCGATGGCGCCATCGAGCCTGCCGACACTACTATCCAGACTTAACCAGCCTGGGCCGAGCGGCTTATCTTCGGCCGCCTTGACGTTTTGCGCCCCAAAGACGATGACTCCAGCCAAGAGCGCGAGTCGTACCATTCCACGTTTCATTACCATTCCTCCTCGAAAATCGAATTCCGCCAACCTATACAAATCCTTCACTAAACCCAACCGCCTATTCACCAGATTTACACAAATTTTACGAATATTATTTGCGAAGAAGCAGAGCAAAACGAATGCCATAAAAAAATCCTTCCGTCAGTGAATCGATGGTAGATCTGACGCTACTTTTTCATAGATTTAAATACCACGGATTAAAAATTGCCTATTTATTGACGCTGGTGCTTAAAATTTAATCAAGCATGTTGGCTGGCGAGAAAAGTCCTGCCGATCACGTCGCGGCCATGGTTAATTATCTTCCAGAGGAAAATCGAAAATTTGGCGCACGCGCACGGCGCATGCTTTGAGTTCGGGCTGGCGCGACACCGGGTCCCGTGCCGAGTTCGTCAAGTTATTAGCCGCCTTGAAGAATCCCTCGTCTCGGCTCCAGTGAAACGGCAAAAAACAGGTGCCGGCGACGATCTCTTCGGTGACCCGGCATTGGACCACCACCTTGCCGCGGCGGGATGTAACTTCGACAAAGTCGGCGTCATGAATATTGTAACGGCGCGCATCTGCGCGGTGCAGATCGAGGATCGGATCGGGGGCGCTCTTGCGCAACGCGGCGTTTTTGCCAGTGCGCGTCATGGTGTGCCAGTGGTATTTCGATCGTCCGGTGGTCAGCACCAATGGATAATCAGTGTCGGTGACTTCAGCCGGTTCGGCATGCTCGACGGCAATCAAGTGGGCCCTGCCGTCGCTCGACGGAAATATTCCATCGGCATATAAATGAGTCGTATCGCAAGGGCTTCGTTTCGGATGGGGCCACTGCAAAGGGCTGGCGTTCAGCTTGCGGTAGGTCATGCCCGAGCAATCGCAGGGGGTATTCTCGGTTAGGGCAGCGAACTCGGCAAAGATATCTTGCGACGAAGTGTAAGCGAAATCGGCGCCGAAACCCAAGGCCGCCGCGAACCGCCCAATGATTTGCCAGTCCGGCAGCGCGTCGCCGGGCGCATCGACTAACTTCGGCATGTAAGTTACACGCCGTTCGGAGTTGGTCATTACGCCTTCTTTTTCACTCCACTGGGCAGCCGGTAGGATCACATGAGCCAAACGGCTGGTGGCCGTCGGATGATACGCGTCTTGAACAATCACCAGCTCGGCTTGCCGCAACGCTTTCTCGATCAAGTCGAGATCGGGCGCCGATGCTGCCGGATTGGTGCAAAGAATCCAGATCGCCTTTAACTTTCCTGCTGCCAACGCTTCGAACTGCTCGAGAGCGGGGAGACCGGGCTGCGTCGAGATGGTACCCGGTGGCCGGCGCCAGAATTTTTCGACCGCGCCGCGCTGCGCGTCGTTCTCGACGCTGCGGTACCCGGGCAGCATGTGCGACAGGCCGCCGGCTTCTCGGCCCCCCATGGCGTTGGGCTGGCCGGTGAGCGAGAACGGCCCACAGCCAGGCTTGCCTATCTTACCGGTGACCAGATGCAAATTATTGATCGCGTTGTTCTTGTGCACACCGACAGTGCTCTGATTGATCCCCATGCTCCAGAGCGACAGCGCGTTGGCCGACTTGCCGAAGATCAGCGCCGCCTCGACGATCAAACACTCGGGGATCCCGCAGATCGCTTCGACGGTTTTCGCTGAGTATTGCTTAACGTTGTTGAGTAACTCGGCAAAACCGTTTGTGTGGCGGGCGACAAACTCGCGGTCGATGAGATTCTCATCGATCACAATATGAAGCATAGCGTTGAGCAGCGCGATGTCCGTCCCCGGACGAATCGGTAAATGCAAATCTGCGAAGTCTGCGGTCTCGGTGCGCCGCGGATCGACGCAGATAACCACGACATCGTTGGGCGCGCTCTGCTTGCGTTGCTTGATTCGCTTGAAAAGCACCGGATGGCAGTCCGCGGTGTTGGTGCCGATAAGAAAGATGCAATTGGCTTCGTCGATATCGGCATATGAGTTGGGCGGGCCATCGGCGCCGAACGAAGTTTTGTAACCGGCCACCGCTGAGGCCATGCACAGACGAGAATTGGTATCGAAGTTGTTAGTGCCGATGAATCCTTTAGCCAACTTGTTAGCGATGTAATACTCTTCTGTAGTCAATTGCCCCGAGCCGTAAAAAGCCACAGCATCCGGCCCGTGCTCGTCAATTATGTCGCGAAAACGTTTGACCAAATAGGCCATGGTCTGATCCCAGGACGCCCGTTTGAACGGACCGTCTTGGCAGGAACGAATTTGCGGATGGAGTAAGCGATCAGCAGTGCGCAAGATCTCCGGCAGGTAGACCGCTTTGAGGCAAAGATCGCCACGGCTCGACGGATGGGCCGGATCGCCTTTGATCTTTGCCACCGCGCCGTCGCGAATTCCGGCCAAGAGCCCGCAGCCGACGCCGCAATACGGACAGTAGCTTTTAATCCAGCGTTCGATGCCGCCGCCCGGCGATTTTTTGTGGTCGGTAGTCATGCCGCATGACCCGGCTCATTCTGATCGGATCATGACCGCGCCTTGGCTGCAGCGCGGTTTGAACTCGTGGCCGCATCCGCCGCCGGCGGTTGCTTGCGGAATTTGGCGCGGAAGCGATTGAACCCGGAATTTCCATCGATCGTCAGCAGCTCTTGCGAGACCCCTTTCGGACTTTGGCTGACGACCGCTTGGCACTCAACTGGCGGCTCGGTTGTCGCGCTGCCATGCGCTCGCTCCTCGAGAAACCCCAGCAATTGGCTGCGTATTGAATGATAATGCGGATCTTCGGCGACGCCGAGCCGGTCGCGCGGCCGTTCGAACGGTACCGTGACAATCTCGCCCACCGTGGCCGCCGGCCCATTGGTCATCATGACGATGCGGTCGGCGAGCAAAATCGCTTCGTCGACGTCGTGGGTCACCATGAGCACCGTCTTATGTTCTTGAGCGCACAGGTCCATCAATTGGTCTTGCAGCTCCATGCGCGTGACCACGTCGAGCAAGCTAAACGGCTCGTCGAGCAACAACACCTTTGGCTCCAATGCCAAGGCGCGCGCGATGCCGACGCGCTGGCGCATGCCGGCGGAAAGTTCGTCGGGATAGCTGTCGGCGGCGCCAGCTAAACCAACGGCGTTAAGAAAATTATCGGCGAGCTCTTTGCGCGCCTTATGCGTGGACCGATCGCTCACCTGGTCGATAGCCAGCAATATGTTTTCGCGCGCGCTCAGCCATGGCAACAGCGCCGAAGATTGAAACACCACGCCGCGGTCCAAACCGGGGCCGACGACTTCGCGCCCGGCGATGATGATGCCGCCTCGGGTGGCCTGGTTGAGCCCCATGGCGATCGATAAAACCGTCGACTTGCCGCAGCCCGAATGGCCGATAATGCAGACAAACTCGCCGTCGCTGATCCGCAAGTTAAAATCTTTGACGATCACCGCCGGCCCCTGTGCAGTATCGTAGCTCTTGCCCAGTTGGGTGATTTCAAGTGCCGGAATCATGTAGCTAATTTTCTCCTGTTTAGGACTGCCGGCCTAGTGGGTAATCGCCGGCACCGGGTCCTCAGCGCTCGCCCGGCCATGCTCGGCCTTGCTCGGAGTGAGAGCTTTGAGGGTTTCGCGCCGGGCTTTTTGACAGCCGGCAAAGCCAGTCAATTGCATCCGACCGCGCGGATGGACTGCATCTACTAGGATTGCCGGTCCGAGCGTCGCTCCCGGTGCGCTCGGTCAAAGTGTAAATCGTATCGGCAAGCAAAATCGCTTCGTCGATGTCGTTGGTGATCATCACCACGGTCTTGCGCGTCTCGGTCCAGATGCGCGCCAGCTCTTCTTGCAACGTGCCGCGCGTCAGCGCATCGAGGGCACTGAAGGGCTCGTCTAAGAGCAAGACTCTCGGCTCCATCGCCAATCCGCGCGCCACCGCAACGCGCTGGCGCATGCCGCCGGAAAGCTCCCGCGGCACTTTGTTCATGGCAGCGCCGAGGTTGACTAAGTTGATATAACTCTCCGTGCGCTGCCGTTTCTCGGCGGGCGATAAGTGCGACGCCACCGCGTCCACCGCAAGATAAACGTTCTCGAACACGCTGAGCCAAGGCAGCAAAGAATAATTCTGAAATATCACGCCGCGGTCCGGTCCCGGTCCTTCGATCGGTCTGCCTTCGAGCAGGATCGTTCCTGTGTCGGCTTCGATGAGGCCGGCTATCAGCGAGACCAACGTAGTCTTGCCCGCGCCTGATCGGCCGACGATGCAGACGAACTCATTTTCACGAATCGACAGGTTGATGTCGCGCAGCACTTCGACCTTGCCGCTCTGCGACTCCCCCCGGCATTGACGCGGAAAACTCTTGCTCACGCCCTTGAGTTCAAGGATTGCCATGTTGCCGCCTAAGCCGATTTAAACCGGCGCTCGACCACGCCCATCAGCCGGTCGAGCACGAAGCCGATCAATCCGATGGCCAGTACGGATAGAAGAATATGCGAGTAGACCAAGCTGTTATACTCCTGCCAGAGAAAGCCGCCGAGCCCTGGCGAACCGGTGAGCATCTCGGCGGCAACGATCACCAGCCAGGCCATGCCGAGACTAAGACGATAGCCGGTGAACATGTAGGGCAGCGTCGCCGGGATCATAATCTTCGTGAGCGTTTTCATCGGCGACAGTTTGAGCACGCGGCCGACGTTTAAATACTCCGTGGCAATGCTGCGCACGCCCATCGCGGTGTTGATCACAGTCGGCCACATGGCGCATATGGCGATGGTAAATAAAGCCGCCGGCTCGGACTGCTTGAAGATGACCAAGCCCAGCGGCAACCACGCCAGCGGCGAGATCGGCCGCAGCACCTGAATCACCGGGTCAAAGGTTTGATTGAACTTCGGCGACAGGCCCAGAATAAATCCGAGCGGCGTGCCAAGGACGATCGCCAAGAAAAATCCCTTGGCGACCCGCACTAGGCTCAGAAATGCGAAGCGCAATATCCCCTGATTCATCTCGCCGTCTTTAAAGAACGGGTCGAGAATATACTGTTGGCTTTCCTGCCAAGTTTTGAGCGGTGACGGTAGGTCAGTGGCTATATTAAGACTGATCACCGTCCATATAAACAGCATGAGAGAGATCCCCATGAGCGGTAAAATAAATGCCGCCGCGTCGAAACGTTTTTCCATGGCGCCTATAGCCTCTAAGCCAGATTGCTGACGGTGAATTTTTTCACATACTCTTCGGGCTTTGCCGGATCGAACTCGACCTTGTCGAAGAGGGTTTCTTTCTTCATATCTTCCTTGGGTGCGACGACGCTCATCTCTTTGGCCACTTCGCGATAGATGTCCGGGCGCATCACCTTGTTGACGATGCCGGTGTAGTCCGGCGCGCCTTTCACCATGCCCCAGCGGCGGAATTGCGTCAGCCACCAGATACCATGCGATTTCCACGGAAAATTGGCGTTGCGATCAAAAAAGGTCATGTAGTTGGGGTCTTTCTCCTTGCGTCCATCGCCGTAATCGTAATCTCCCAACATGCGGCCGAGAATGACCTCTTTCTGCGTGTTGATGTACTGCGGTTTCGATACCACTTCGGCCATATGCGGGCGGTTCTCCAACTTGTCGATGTACTGGCTCGACTCGGTCATGGCGCGCAGTATTGCTTTCACTGTTTTCGGATTTTTCTCGGCAAATTCATCGGTAAACGCCAGGACTTTTTCCGGATGATCTTTCCAGATTTGCTGCGTCGTCACTGCCGTATAACCGATACCATCGGCGATCGCGCGGGCGTTCCAGGGCTCGCCTACGCAGAATCCGTCCATCTTATCGACCTTCATATTCGCCACCATCTGCGCTGGCGGAATCGTGATTAAGGTCACGTCTTTGTCGGGATTGATGCCGCCCGCCGCGAGCCAGTAGCGCATCCACATGGCATGGGTCCCCGGCGGAAATGTCATCGCGAAGGTCAGCGGCTTGCCGGCTTTTTTCGCTTCATCCACGGTCGGCTTCAATGCTTGCGGCGTGCGCACGCCCTTGGTCTTCAAATCGTTCTCTAAAGTAATCGCTTGGCCATTGTGGTTAATTTCAAACGGAATAATCATCGGCTTCACCGGCGAACCGAGCAGTCCCATGGTCGACGAGAAAGGCATGCCGAACAGCATATGGGTTGCGTGGTTTTCGCCGATCGTTAACTTGTCACGGATCGCCGCCCAGGAAGCTTCCTTGGAAATCGTCGACTCGATGCCATATTTTTTGAAAAGGCCCAATTCATGGGCCATGACGATCGACGCGCAATCGGTGAGAGCTATCATGCCAAAACGTACTTTGGTCGTTTCCGGCGCATCGGCTGCATAGACACCCCCCACCCAACCGTTCGGCAACTGGCTTAACAACATTCCAATTGAACTAACCCCGGCTACTTTGAGAAAATCGCGCCGGCCCGGTTTCTGAACTCTCTTCATCACGATCAATCCCCCAATATATAGTTCTCGCCCTGTTGCGCGAGTTTAAAAATCTTGGCTTTGAGTTTGACGTCGGTTGTGCAGGTGCCGTTGGTTAAGTCGAATTTGTAGCCGTGCAACGGGCAAACGGCGGCGCCGTCTTCAATCCACCCGGCCGACAATTGGCCGCCTTCATGGGGGCAAATATTCTGCATCGCGCACAGCTTGCCTTCATGCTTGAACACGGCGATCTCTTGATTGTTGAAGCGCACCAGCTTCGCGCCGCCTTCTTTGATCTCATCAGGGCGAATCAGCGTGGTGGCGGCTTCAATTTCAATTTCCGGCTTTTTGCCAAGCGCCGCCGCTTGAGGAATTTTCCGCAGCTGCTGGCGCATCGCCTTGAATGCGCCATGTTTCACCAAGCCGGCAACCACCTCCGGCAGATCTTCGCAGGGCACATCCTCCATGATCTTCACCGGGAAATTGGCTTCACAACCCGCGGCGCCGCCGGCGAAAACATCGACGGCTTCGACCACTTCGCCGTTGAGCTTGATATTTTTGCCGAGTAAACCGATGTCGGCGATGCTGTGATTGCCGCAGCTCGCCGGGCAACCCGACCAATGCATGCGCAGCGGTTGGGTCTTGCCTAATTTTTTTTCTAAAGCACGCGCGCTCTTCAGCGCCCATCCTTTGGTATCGATCAAAGCGAAATGGCAAAAGTCCATGCCGGTGCAACTCACCAGACCGCGCATGACTTCGGAGGGATCGTAGCGTAGCTCCCGGAGCACAGGCTCGTCGGTGAGCGCGCCGATCTTCGCGTCGGGGACATCGGGCGATAATCACGTTCTGCCCGACCGACAGACGCAGCTGGCCGCTGCCGTAGTTTTCGGCCACGTCAGCTACCTGCTGCATCTGTTCCGAAGTCATGCGCCCAACAGGCACGGCTAAACCGACAAAGTTAAGCCCCGCCTGTTGCTGGCGAAACACGCCGACATGATCGGTATGTTTCGGCGCGCGTTGATCGGTTCCCGCCGAGGCAAGCGGTCGATCGACGCGACGTTCCAATTCCATGCGAAATTTGGCCACGCCCCATTCTTCGATGAGAAACGCCAAGCGCGCCTTGGTGCGCAGCTCGCGCGCACCATGGTCGCGAAAGATCATGACGATATGCGAGCACACCGCCGCGGCTTCATCGGCGGTAACGAATAAATCCAACGGCGAAGCCATGCGAAAACCGCCCGAGCCGAGCTTGCCGCCGGCGGCTACGTTGAAGCCTTTCACCGGCGCGCCGCCGACTTCTTTCAGCGCCGGCGTCAAAGCCAAATCCTGCGCTTCGGCGTGGGTGCAGGCTTCTTTGCAAGCAGTAATAGTTACGTTGAATTTGCGCGGCAAATCCGTGTAGGCCGAGTTGCCGATAAACAAGTCGGTGAACTGGCGCGCCACCGGCGAAGCGTCGAACAACTCATTGGGAGTGAGACCGGCAACCGGGCAGCCGATGACGCCGCGGATGTTGTCCATGCCGGTTTGCAGCGAAATCAAATCGACGGCGCGCAGTCTCCGCCAGATTTCCGGTACGTCATTGATGGCAAATTCGCGCAACTGCATCTGCTGGCGGGTAGTAATGTCGGCAAAGCCTTTGCCAAAGTCGCGGCTGATTTCACCGATGGTGCGCAGTTGCGCCGCGTTGATGAAGCCGTTGGCGAAGCGCAGCCGCATCATGAAGCGGCCCGGCGTTTGGCGCCGGAAGAAAATGCCGGCCCATTTTAAACGCTCCTTGTCACCGTCGGTGATGCTCTCCCACCCTTCGGCGGCGTAGCGCGGAATGTCGTCGAGAATATCGAGGCCGGCTTTCTCCTTTTTGTATTCTTCGATCTTATTCATTGCCCAAGAAGCAAGATGAGCAACGGATATGCCACCGCGGGAATCGCTAAGGGTCCAAGGAATTCAACGACCTCGGTGCGAGCATAGAGACATAGTGCTCACGATTCATGCGCCTGCCGCCTATGAATTAGGCACATACCATGACGACAGCAAATGCAGCGGTGGTTTCGGGATCACTGGCCAAGCCGATCGAGTCCGACTAGTGTAGAGCGCCGGGAAAACGCGCCTGCTTCGAATCGCTGGTTAGGACTGGGTTATCACCGGCTGCCGACATAAAAGTTTTACCTGCGCCAGCAGGTTGAGAATGAGCAATCCCGCTCTCGGTTCGGGGCGCTGTCGAGGCCCAGGTGGCTCCAACAAAACCGGACATGACCACCGCCCGGCGATGGTGACAAGTTTTAGCGTAATTAAGTCGGGAAACAGCCGCCTCCGGCGTAGTTTGAGCACGAGCAGATCGATTTCCTCATCGCGCATAAAATTGCTTATTTCCCGTGGTAAGTTTGCCGAGTCTGACCACTTTCTTGATGTTCTCCCGACTCATCGGCTCGGCCTCACGCTCGACAAAGTTCCACAGATCGAGCGCCCGCTCGCGCATCAGAACGTCGAGTGGAACCGTTGCCGAACCATTTGCCGGAAACGGCAAACCGTCGACCGGCACAATCGAGGACAGCAACATGTCTCTCTCAAGGTTCTCATCGATGACATGCAACGCAATTACCTGCGCCCAGGTTTCCCGCGCCAATGCTGCAGCGTCGCGCAAAGCCTGGCCGGACTCTGGGAAAAAATCGATGGGGACTAGAATCTTTGTTACTTGGGCCATTTTCATCTCCTTCATAAATATAGGAACATCGCCGCGCGTGGTCAGAACCACGGCTATTTTTTGTACAGAGCGTCGATAAAACCGCTCTTGTCGATGTCCTTGAGCAAGCCGAGGTTGACAAACGTATCGGCCCTGGCGCCCTTGGCTTTGGCGTTTCGCAGCGCCAAATCGGCGATTTGGAACTCCAGGCCCGGCAGAGTCGGATATGGTTTTTTTTCAGTTAGTTTCTTGTAGGCCGAATAAGTTTCATCGAGAATCTCGTTATCCTTGATGCGTAACCGTTTGGCGAGTATCGCTTTGGTTTTTTTCTCATCGGTCATCCAGACATGAATGCCGGCGATGAACGCCTTGAGAAACCGGCTTGCGGTATCGGGCCTAGTCGCAAGCATGCGTTCGGTGGTGGCCAAGGCTTCATGCTGATAGTGCAAGCCGAGATCCGCCATGTCCGCGAGAATTCGATACCCTAGTTTCTTGGCGGTGAGATCAAAGGGAGGCGAGATCACCGTCGATTGCACCGTGCCGCCGGTGAGCGCGGCGAAACGAGCGCCCTGGTCGCCCAACTGGACTATGGTTACGTCTTTGCCCGGCGACATTCCGTTCTGTTCAAAGGCATAACGTAACGCGAGATCTGACGTCGTGCCGAACCGACTGACTGCCGCCTTGCTGCCCTTTAAGTCTTCGAACCGGCGGATCCCCTTATCCGCGACAATGCTATAGGGAACGGTGTTCATGTAGCCGGCGACGATTGTGACTTCCCCGCCGGCAACTCGGGCGGCAATAATTTCCGATCCCGAAGACACGATGAATTGCACGCCGCCGGCTATTAGAGATTGCACCCCCTGGGTGCCGCCCTGAAAGAAAACTAAATCTACATCCAGGCCGAATTTTTCGTACAGGCCGGTGTCTTTGGGGATGAACGCATGGGCGAGCGCGCCGCTCAACCCAGCGACGCCGACATGAAGTTTTTCCAATTTTTGCTGCGCGCCGCCGCCCTGGGCGAAAGCCAGTGTCGCGCACAGCATCGTCGCAAAAATTATTGTTGGTTTCATCGTTATCCTTCAACTGCTCAATGTCGGCGCGCCACCCGCCCGATAGGATGGAATAATTCAGTTAGCTTTGGCTCCCTGAGCCGCATAAACTCTGTCGATGAAACCGCTGTCTTCAAGCTTGCGCATGATGCGACCATCGACGATGGTATCGACCTTGAGCTCGCCGATTTTCGGCGTACGCAGCTTCATTAGGCGCTGCGCGTTGCGCAAACCATCGACGGATGGAAAAGGTTTCTTCTCGACGCCGCGCAACAAATCGTCATACCCCTCGTCGGCAGAGAATTGATCGATCTTGAGTCGGCGCATGATGGTCTTGACCGCGGCGGGTCTATTCTTAGGCGCGAACGTGAAGGCCATGCTTTCGATCATGGCTCGGAGAAAATTCTCGGCGATCTCCGGTTTTTGTTGCAGCAGCGCGCTCGATACCATCACCGACTGATTGATCATCGGCTGCTTGAGATCGCTGTACTCGCCGAGGATGGTCAACCCTTTCTGGCGCAGACGGCGGCTGAAGACACCGTCGAGCACCGTGGCATCGACAGCGCCGTTTTCGAGCGCCTGGCTTTGCACGGTTTGGTCGCCCACCGCCAGTAAGGTGATTTGGTCGCGTTGGGGATCGAGTCCAAGCTGCTCCAGCCAGAGCAGCGCACCCATCCAAGAGCCGCCGCCAATGCTGGTCACGCCGACTTTCTTACCGCGCAGATCTTCAGCACGTTTGATGTTGGACCGCGCCACGAAGTCGTAGGAATTACGGCCGGAAAAACTGCCGATGACCTTGACGTCATAGCCGCTGCTTACCGCCGCTAACGCGGCACTCCCGCCGCCCGTGCCAACGTGAATATCTCCCGAACCCAGGCCGGTCACGAGCACCGTCGCGCTGCGCAGAAACACCGCCTGGGGCTCCATGCCGTACTTGGCAAAGTAGCCCTGCTCCTCAGCCAGCCAGAGCGGCGCCATACGCGAGTTCATGGCGGCGTAACCGATCACGAACTTCCCCGCCGCCTGGGCGAGCGTGGCCAGCCAGCTCAACGCCAAAAGCAGCGCCACCACCGAGGCGATAATTTTTGCCGTTTTCATACCGATTCCCTCCATCAAACATCAGTTGCCGATCAAGACCTTTACTTTTTCCACAATCGCCGGCGGCGTCGTCATCACCTCTTTGGCGAGGGAGTCCAACTCTTCGCCGCTCGCCGGATCCATGTCGAGACGGCGTTTTTCCGCTTCGGCCTGAAGGGCCGGGTCATTGACCGCTTTGTTGAACGCCTCGCGCAAGAGTTTGATCTTGTCCGGCGCCACACCGGGCGGTGCCACCAGCGGACGACCAAACTCATCCGACGCAACGATGACTTTGACCAACTGGCGCACGCCCTGTGGGGTCTTGTGCTTGTCCATCAATTCATTGAACGTCGGGACCTCTTTCAATCGCGCATCGCGCTTACCCCCGGTTTGATAAAGCACGCGCACGAAGTTTTTCTTACGCCAGGTGATAAACGGCTCGCGGGCAAAATACGTGGAAACCGTAAACGCCCGGCACTGCACCTCGCCGCGCTCGACGGCCAAATCGATGTCCGAACCGGCGACGTAGCCGGAGACTATGTTGAATTTAGCGCCGGTCGCGTCCTCGAGGAGCTTAGGCATATAGAATGCGGCCGAGGTCACGCCCGTGGCGCCGCACTTTGGCGGTGTAGCGGCGCTGCGGACATCGTCGATGGTTTTGATGCCGGCGTCGCTGCGGATGTACATCAACGTATTCGATGAGGCCATGCTGCCGATCCAGAGAAACCGGTTCCAGTCAAATTTAACCTCAGGGCGCTTGGCGAGCTGCTCGAAGTAAAGCGCCGGGTAGATCGCGCCGAGCGTGAGCCCATCCGGTTTGGCGAGGTTGTAGACCTGATTGGTCGCAATCAGCCCCGCGGCGCCGGCGACGTTCTGGATAATAACGTTAGGATTGCCAGGAATATGTTTCGGCAAGTATTCCGCGAGCAGCCGGGGATAGAGATCGTAAACATCGCCGGCTTTGGTAGCGACCACGATCGTTACCGTCTTACCCTGGTAAAACGGTGTCTGGGCATAGATCGCCGGACTGCCCACGAGACAACCGATAACGATGAACAGATTAAGCCACATGGTTGCTTGTCCTTTCATTCCATACGAATTTTTATTACCCAGGTGGCGCGCGCCTACACTTTGGGCAAAAGTATCTGCCTCAGCTTCGCCGCGATCGGCGCTTCGATCTTGAAAAGATTTTCCACCGTGCGCGCGACTTCGTCTCCCGTCAGTGGATTGATATCGAGATTGCCCTTCTTGGCATCGGCGAGGAATTCCGGCGCGCTCATGGTCTCAGCGAATGCCTTGCGCAGGGTAAGAACGCGGTCCTTTGGCGTTCCCGGTGGTAGGACGAAGGGGCGAGCTAGCGTCCCTGGATCATGCGCCCCAATTTTTATAAGTTTTTTGGCTTCATCGGTCTTGGCGTAGTCGATTGCCAATGGCACCTTGAGGAGTTCGGCATGGGGCTTGGGTACGGCTTGGACCGCAATGAAGGCGTCGCCGCTATCTAGAGATTTGCGCCAGGTTGACTTGAACGACTCCCAGCCGGTACAGAAACCCGCCACCTCACCGCTCTCTGCCGCGATGCGAATATCGGCAGTCCCTTTGTAACCCGACACAAGTTGCAGCGGCAGTCCGAGCGCCGCTTGCAGCACATGGGGGGCATCATCCGTGGAAGAGCCGGGCGCCGTGCCGCCGATTTTGAGCGGCGTTTTGGCCCTGAGCCATTGGTCAAAACTTGAGACACCGCTCGCCCTGGTTAAACCTATTGAATAGGTGTCTTGCACCGGCACGCCAAGATGCTCGAATTTGCGCGCGTCGAACTCGACGCCGTGCCGGCCCAAAGCCTGCTGCAAGAATAACCCGCCGATAAAATGACCGATGGTCAGGCTGTCCGGCTTAGCGACTTTATAGACATGATTCGCCGAGATCAGACTCGCCGCCCCTGCCATATTCTCGACAATAATCGCGGGATTGCCGGGGATAAATTTTCCCATATGCCGCGCGATAACGCGCGCATAGACGTCGTAGCCCCCGCCCGGTGAAAAGCCGACTACGATACGAATCGTCTTCCCCTTAAAAAAGGAATCCTCGGCGGCCGCTGCACTCGAACAGCATAGAGCGACGATCGAGAGTACCAACGTGCTCGCCCACAACCGACGCAAACCCACGAGCCGGATTGTTACCCGCCGCGCCAGCAACGAGCGGAACATGAATTGATCCAACAGAGCGGACTCATTGCTCATGATTTCATTCCCGATTTCTCGAGCCGCGGCCTACTATTACCGCGCGTTCGCGTCGTCGGAGAAATCTGCTTCGACCGCGCTGCCATCGGCGCTTCGGACCCCGCAAGGTCAGCTGGCACTCTGGCGTCCGTTACTCCGGCAACAGGTTCGCTCACGGTATGGCTCGTTCGGGTAACGCTAACCCGTTCGCCGTATCCTGTGGCGACAATCGCCGCTAACCCAAGCGGCGCTATTGCTCCACCGATCAAAAGGATTCCGACCCATCTCGAGCCTCGGTGGAAACCCTGGCCATCCATAGTCGCCCGCCGTGCGAGCAGAGACTCCCACATCCATTGGCCGTACATTTCGCATCCGTCACTCATAATCCGGCCGCCCCTCTCTTTGCTGATTCGGATTGGCGAGTGCTGTTCGCACTCCGCACCCGTGGACTGCTCGGATACAAACCGTCGATGAAGCCGCTCTTGTCGAGGTCGTCGATTATTTTTAAATTGACCAGCTGCTCCGGGCGGATGTTTCTGGCGCGTGGGTCGGTCTCGGCAATCATGTCGAGCTGCACTTGCAGTCCTTCGAGACTCGGGTAGGGTTTTTTCTCGGTGCCGCGCCGCATGAACTCATAGGCTTCGTCCAATGCTTCGCGATCCGCCTTGAGGTCGAGTTTCATGAAGCGCGCGAGCAGCTCGACGGTTTTGGCTTTGTCGGTGTGCCACAACTTGAGCCCCTCGACGAAGCCCCTGAGAAAATCCCGCGTCAGCTCGGGATTCGTTTTAACCAGAGCGGCATTGGCCAACACCAGTTCTTGAGACCAGGGGATACCGCTCTGCGAAAGATCCAGCAGTGGATTGAAGCCGCGCTGTTTGGCCAACAGGGTCAGCGGCGGCGCGATCAAAATCCCCTGAATCGTGTTGGCCTGCAGCGCGGCAAAGCGGCTCGACTGATCGCCGATCTGCAGCAGCGTCACATCTTTTGCCGGACTGAGACCGAACTTTTTCAGCGCGATCACCGTGGAAGCGTGCGACGTCGTGCCGAAGCCGCTGATCGCCATGGCTTTGCCTCTTAACTGCTCGGGCTTGGTAATTTCCTTGGCAGTGTAAAGGGTATAGGTCAGCTTGTTCATATGACCGGCGACGATGGTTACATCGGCCCCGGCGACGATCGCGCGCGCCGAGGAAATTCCGCTGGTGATGCCAAATTGAATGTCGTTGGCGATGAGCGCCTGCATGAGCCGGTTGCCGCCGGAAAAATAGACCGGCAGCACATCGACGCCATACTTTTTGAAAATTCCTGCTTCTTTGGCGATCCACAGGTGGGACAGTTCCGCGCTGATGCCGGAATAGCCGACCAAGATCTTAGCGGCGGCGGCGCTGCTGGCGAATAGCCATAGAATTGCCAGCACGATCACCGACAGCTTGATTGCCGGAATTATTTTTCTCATGGAATTAGCTTTTACCTCGCCGATTTGGCTCGCCGCCGATGTCATCATCGCGGCACCGAGCGGATCAGCGAGCGATCGAAAACTCCCGGGTTAGGATCTTCGATGTCCAAACTCACATCGAAGGCGATCATTCGCTGTTCCTGAATAATCATCAGCTCGCCGCGTGGACTAGCGAGAAAATTGAAGCCGCCATAGGAAACCAATCCATCGGGCATGCCGACGCCAAAACCCTCGGGATGCGGCGGCAGGACATGGAGCGGACGGCCGTCGAAAAAGCCCAGCACGTTGCGCTGCTTTTTCCATCGCTTAACCTCATCATCGTCCGTCGCGCGGTCGCCCGCACCGGTCTCGAGATGTTCCGCAGTATGGTAGAGGGCGACCAGCTTGGGCTCACCGAGGAGCGCGACCGGCAATTGCGCGGAAGAAAATTTACTGTACTTGGCTGCCCATACATCAGCCGGCACCGCCAGATGGGCATGATCCGCGTCGAGCGGAAACAGGTAGCGCGCCGCGCCGATGCCGAGCATATCCTTCAGATGACGTGTGACCTCGTTGATAAACTGGCAAGGCACCCGAACCGGTAACCCTCGATAGCTCGCGGCAAAATCAGCGTTGCCGGTCATGCAGCCGAAGGCCGGCAACGGGTTGCGCATCCGGCCGCCGTAGTTTTCTTGATATTGATAGGCGGCGCCAATCTCGGCCGCGGAAAAATACCAGGAATCGCGGGAAAACTGGGCGGCGGCACTGGTCGTGCCAAGGATCATGGCCGTGCCCGCGCAGCTGAGCAATTTGCCCCAAGACCTACCCGCCTTTGTCAGTGCGGCTTTGTCCTGCTTGGTTTCGCTACGGGCGTTACTGATTAGACACCAAACCGCGTTTTTGGTCATGGCTTCACCTCGCTCGACATTGGTTCAAAGCAAAAATGGCGCACTATGCCCTATTGGGATCAGGCGCCATTGCCACAGTCGCGGGAGTCAGCATCGAAACCCAGGACCGTTCACCTCGTGCTTGCGGCCTCACGGTCGTAAGCAAAAACAAATTTTTACCAACCGTTACTTGCTTGCCTACAAAAGCATGTCTGCCGTTGGCTCGGAATTCTCATGGGCGCTCTGATAAAAAATCCCGACCTTCTCGTGGTTCTTTGTTTCCAGCAGCAGTTGCGCGTTGGCGATCGCGCGATCGATATCTTCGATCGGCGCCGCCGAAACTCGCCCATGGCCGGGATAGAGCGCCTGCAGACTAAAACTCCGCAGCCGCGCCAGCGAGTCGAGATAGTCGCCGATACTACCGCTCTCGGCGATGTAGGAGAGCGTGCCGCCGGCGAACACGCTGTCGGCGGAAAACAACAGACCGCGGGTGCTTTCGATGATCGAAATGCAGCCGGAAGTGTGACCCGGCGTGTGAAAGACGCGCAGTGTATAATTGCCCAGATCGATGCGCGTCATGTTTTCCAGCCACAGGTGCACCCGCATCGGCGGTTCGTTGAGATCGTTGCCCTTGTACATGGTGACGTAGTAGTCGCCGGTCGTCATCTTCGAAGCGGCTAGACGATAAGCCGCGATCATAGCGGTTTCTTGAAAATAACGATTGGCGCCGATGTGATCGCAGTGTTCGTGCGAGTTGATCACCAGGTTAATGTCGCGCACTTTCATACCGATGGTGCGCAAGCCGCGCTCCAGCACCGGAAAGTTTTGATCCGAACCGGTGTCGATCATAACGTTTATGTAATCGCCCTTGATGACGTAGCTATGACTGCTACCCTTGAGGCCGCAAATCTGAAAAATCCCGGGATTCAGTTCATTCACCGCATCATGCATCTGTCTATTCCTTTAACGCCTTCCCGCCATCATGGCGCCTTCGAGATCATCGAAGATGTCAAATTGTTGGGCGAAACGGTCGTCGTGAAAATAGCCCTTAAGTTTCGGATTGAGATGGCATAACCGTAACACCCCGAAACGCTGATCGACCTCGCGTTTGAACGATATCAGCACGCCTACTTCCCACACGCCGAACTGCTCGAGTAGCTTTAGGTTGACGATGACTCGAATTCCCTGGCGCGTGAGCCAGCGGCGAAACAAATAGCGCACCCGCAGCGGTTCATTGTTTTCGGCTTTGCCCGAAGGCGTCACGATCACCCAATCCGAAACTTCGGTAAGGCGATATTGCACCGCTGTCAATTCCAAAGCGGCCAGTCTTTCCGCCGGTGCCGGTTGGCGCGTATGACGTAGGACGGCGCCAGCTCGAAACAGCGCGCCATCTCCAGCACCGGCAATGGCGGAAGATCTTTATCCGGAAAATCGCTAAAGACATCGGCGAGGAAAATTATGTTGTCGAAGATCTTTTCGGTTGCAGACTTTTTCACATTCACTTTTCTTGCCCTCCCAAAAAAAAGGCGCTCCACCGGATCACCGGTGAGCGCCTTTGCTCTACCCAGGGCAGCATCGCCCTCGCTCAGTTAACTACGCAACCGCTGTGCCATTTGCCTGGCGACGAAAACATGGCGATATCATGACGTTTTAATATTTTGTTAATAATCACCGCCTGTTCGATAATCACGAGCTGCCTAAACTACCGGCAACTAGTAACAATGGATGGAGAAGAATATTGAATCGACCGAACAACGACCGCGGCGCAGTCGTAGTTATGCAGCGCGAAGCCATGTGTTGTCGCGCTAACTTCAGAAGGCTCAAGATCTAAGGATTGGTCTCGGTTAGCAGTCCGCCGGCGAGCAAGATCGCCTGGGCAATATCCGACATCGGTTTGCGCATATTCATGCTGGCCTTTTTCATCAACGAATAGGCTCGCTCTTCGGAAATATGGCGCTGCTCCATCAACAACCCCTTAGCACGCTCGATTAACTTGCGTTCTTCGAGGTTGAGCTTGAGTGTGGAAACTTCTTTGCGCAGGGAAAGGAAATCACGAAAGCGGCTGACGGCGAGTTCAATCGCCGGCGCGAGTTCTTCGACGCGCAGGGGTTTGACTAGATAACTCATCACACCTGCCTGAGTCGCACGGGCGACCGTCGAAGGATCGGCATGACTCGTAATCAGCACGATCGGCAGCGGACTGGTGGTCATGATCTCTTGCGCCGCTTCGATACCGTCAAGATCCGCCAGGCCTACGGCCATGACGAGAACTTCCGCACCGCAAGCCTGCGATAGCGCCAACGCAACCTTGCCACTCGCCCCTTCGGCGGCGATTCGATAACCGCAGCGACGTAAACTTTCGATCAGTTGACGGCGCGAGGGGTCGTGATCGTCGATTACCAGGACGTTTTTCATAGCGAAGCCGTCCCGCCGTGCGCTTTGCGGCTTTTCGAGCGAGCGACGCGGCGGAGAAACTCCGCAAGAAATCGCTCGCCATAGTATTTCAGCGCCGGCGCGTAATTTTGCGTGTCGGCTATGATTTTGTCCGGGTGCACGTAGGGAGCCAACGCCAAATCTTTGGTGCGCTCGTCAAGCCATCGTTCGATCATGCGCGGCGTCACCTCGAGATGAAATTGCAGGCCGTAAATAGTTTTCCCCAAGCGAAATGCCTGGGTGCGATAGTGCTGCGAGGAAGCCAGCAATATCGCTGCCGATGGCAATTCGAACCCATCGCCGTGCCATTGAAACACGGTCGGCGTTCTCGGGCAGGTAGCCGAGTAGGGAATCGACTTGGCCATGAGGCCGTGATCGAAATCGGACTCCAGCCGATCTCTTTAACCGCACCATGAAACACCGCAGCGCCGAGGGTCGTGGCAATCAACTGCGCGCCCAAACAAATTCCTAGAACCGGCACCGCTTCATCGATGGCGGCGCGAATGATGCGCTTTTCCCAGCGTAGAATCGGAAAACTGCTTTCGTCGTCGACGTTCATCGGTCCGCCGAGAATAATCAGCGCCTTGACCTGTTCCCAGTTCTCCTCCGGCATCTCATCATGGAATAGGCGGACCACACGATAAGCGGCGTGTTGTTTTTCTAAAACTTCGGCGAAGAAACCCAAATCCTCGAATGGGTCATGCTGAAATACGACGACCTCACTCATAAAAAGTCAATCCATTATAAGCACGGCGGACTGAGCGAGCGGACTACGTCCCTCGGTCCATTGTGCGCAACCGTTTTTAGATATCGAAATAGAGAGCGAATTCCCAAGGATGGGGCCGCAGCCGGATGGCATCGACCTCATGCTTTCTCTTGTACTCCAACCAGGTCTCGATGACATCCTTGGTGAAGACATCGCCCTTGAGGAGGAAATCATGATCCTTCTCCAAGGCATCGAGCGCCTGGTCAAGCGACCCCGGCATCGACTTCACCTTGGCGGCCTCTTCGGGCTCCAGTTCGTATAAATTCTTGTCGATCGGTTTCGGCGGCTCGATCTTGTTTCTAATCCCGTCCAACCCCGCCATCAGCATGGCCGGAAAGGCTAGATAGGGATTGGCGCTCGGGTCAGGGGTGCGAAACTCCAGCCGCTTGGCCTTCTCGCTGGTCGAGTACATGGGAATACGCACACAGGCGCTGCGGTTTCTCGCCGAGTAGACTAAATTGATCGGCGCTTCGTAGCCCGGCACCAGTCTGCGGTAGGAGTTGGTCGTCGGGGCGATGAAGGCGCACAGCGCGTGGGCATGCTTGAGCAGGCCGCCAATGTAGTGTCGGGCGGTCTCGCTGATCAGCCCATAGCCCTTCTTGTCGTAGAAAATATTCTTCCCAGACTTCCACAAGCTCTGGTGACAGTGCATGCCGGAACCGTTGTCCTGAAACAGCGGCTTGGGCATACAGGTGACCACTTTGCCTCTTTGCTTGGCGGTGTTCTTAACCACATACTTGTACAGCAGCACCTTGTCGGCCATCTTGGTCATGGTGTCAAAGCGCATATCGATCTCGGTCTGGCCGCCGGTGGCGACTTCGTGGTGATGGACTTCGATCTTGATGCCGCATTTCTCTAAGTTGATCACCATCTGGGAGCGCAGGTCTTGATACTGATCCATCGGCGGCACCGGGTAGTAACCTTCTTTGTAACGAATCTTGTTGCCCAGATTGGGGCCGTCGCCGTTGCCGGAGTTCCAGAACCCTTCGCTGGAGTCGATGTGATAGTAGCCTTCGTGGTGGTTCTGGTCGAAGCGGATGCTGTCGAAGATAAAGAACTCGATCTCGGGACCCCAGTAGCTGATGTCGGCCAAGCCGGTGGACTTTAAATACTTCTCGGCTTTCTGAGTGATATAGCGGGGATCGCGGGAATAGGGCTGGCGCGTGATCGCATCGAGCACGTTACAGACAAAGCTCATGGTGGGGTGTTCGGTGAACGGATCCATCATGGCGGTGTCGGGATCGGGCACCAGGATCATGTCCGATTCGTTGATGCTCTGAAAACCGCGAATGCTCGAACCGTCAAAGCCCAACCCTTGTTCGAACTTATCGGCGTCGAAATCGGTTGCGGGTATCGAAAAATGCTGCCACAGCCCGGGCACGTCGATAAACTTGAAATCGACTATCTCCACTTTGTTCTTCTTCGCCATCTCCAGGACGTCTTTTACGGACATGTTTTTCTCCACTCCTTGTCTATATTAACAATCCTGGTTGTTGTCGGTTTCACTAAGCCGGAACCGGGATGGCGCACCAGAGGCGCGCTTCCCGCTTCTGTCGAGCTTGCGCGGCACCTGCAGCGAGCCTAAGACTTGCTGCCGCTTTGCGTAGCGAGGACCGGAGCCGCCTGAGCCTCGTACTGGGCCACTGAACCGGTACCGCTGCCCATTTGGGATCGAAAACCACTGGATGACGTCGAGGCAAAGTCCGGATAAGCGATGTTGCCGTGCTCGCCAATATCCAAACCCTCGATTTCTTCTTCTGCCGATACCCGGACACCGATGGTCGCGTCGATTATCTTCCAAATGATTAGCGAAGAGATCAAGACAAAGCCGCCGACAGCTACTACGCCCGCAAGCTGCGCAAATAACAATTTGGTGCCCCCACCGAAGAACAATCCGTCTCCAGTGGTACCTGGGGTGAACTGATCCTGGGCGAATAGACCGACACAGATTGTGCCGAATACGCCGCAGACTAAATGCACGGACGTCGCGCCGACGGGATCGTCAATCTTAACCTTGTCGAAAAAGAGCACCGAGAGCACAACCAACGCGCCAGAGAACAAACCGATGACGAGCGAACTTGGGATACTGACGAATGCGCAGGGGGCGGTGATTGCAACCAAACCTGCCAAAGCGCCGTTTAAGATCATCGTCAGATCAGGCTTGCCCAAAAACAACCATGCTGTGATCGAGGCGGAGATTGCCGCCGCGGCCGCCGCGGTGTTAGTCGCCACAGCGATGCGGCCGATAGCGCCGGCATCAGCGGCCATGGTGCTGCCAGGATTGAATCCGAACCAACCGAACCAGAGCACGAATACGCCGATGGTCGCCATCGCGATGCTGTGGCCGGGGATCGGCAAGGGCTTTCCGTCGCGATTAAATTTGCCAATGCGGGGCCCGAGAACCATGGCCCCGGTCAATGCCGCCCAACCGCCGACCGAATGAACCACCGTCGAGCCGGCGAAATCGAACATGCCAAGCTTGGCGAGCCAGCCGCCGCCCCAAATCCAGTGCCCCACGACCGGATAGATCAGCGCAACCATAGCAAAACTGAAGATGTAAAAAGCGCCGAACTTGATGCGCTCGGCAACCGCGCCCGAAACAATTGTCGCCGCCGTGCCGGCAAACACTAGTTGGAAGAAAAACTTCGTCCATAACGGCACGCCCGTCCAGTTGATCGAGGAATAAACGCCTTTGTAGGCTTCGCCTATCGCCGGGCTGTTATCCGCGCCACTAACGAACCATAGCCCTGCGGTACCGAAAAATGGATTGCCGTCGCCGAACATCAGACCCCAACCTATAACTAGAAATGCGATCGAAGCCGCGGCAAACACGACAACGTTTTTCGCGAGAATCGTTACCGTGTTCTTCGCCCGGCACAACCCTGACTCCAACGAGGCAAAACCCAGACCCATAAAAAATACCAGCATGCCGGCGATCAAAGTCCACATGGTGTCCAAAGCAACCTTGGCACCGCCGATTTGCTCGAGCATGCCCTGGGTAAACTGTGCCGGCTTCGCCAGAGGGTCTTCCTTCTTCGGCTCCGCCACCGCAGCGGTTGCCGGAGCCGCTTCAACTTTCACCTCCGCCGGCGCCGGTGCTTCCTGGGCCAACGAAATACTCGTCATTAGCAGCGTTCCCAACGCCAACGCGCAACCTATTCGCTGTAAATTAAGCGGTAAAACTTTCATGTTTTCCTCCTCAGTTAGCTTGATACTTTTTAGATCGCGTCCGGCCCTTTTTCGCCGGTGCGGATGCGGATCACTTCCTCGACGTTGGTGACGAAGATCTTGCCGTCGCCGATTTTGCCGGTCTTGGCTGCATCCGTGATCACCTGCACGATCTCCGCAGCCTTGTCGTCGGGCAGGATGATTTGAATTTTGACTTTTGGCAGAAAATCCACCGAGTATTCCGCGCCGCGGTAAAGCTCAGTGTGGCCCTTTTGTCGGCCAAAGCCTTTGACCTCTTCCACGGTCATGCCTTGAATCCCCGACTTGGTGAGCGCTTCTTTCACTTCGTCAAGCTTGAACGGCTTGACGATCGCTTCGACCATTTTCATAAAAACTCCTTTGCTATTTAGCGTCCGACAATAAACGACCCAAACGTTTGGCTTCGAAAGTACTTACAGCAACCGTAGTGCCAAGTGCTGATAGCCAACCAGCGGCTGGCGTTATGTGCCGAAATTGCTAGCGTAATGAAGCGCGGGGTAAGACGCCGACAGAAACTATAGGCGGCGTACGCTGCCCACAAATTAAGCGCGCAGCCTAATATCTATGCAAGAAAAAATTGCCGAAGAAATCCATATAGATAATCCAGCAATTTTTCATCGCCGGCACCGCCGCACCACACACAGCAAAATTTTATCAATGAGCCAGACGCTGTGAATGGCCAGGGCGCGGAATCATGCGCGCGCTTTTTTTTGGGATGCCCACGCGCAGATCGGTGCGCGTGGGCATGCGGGAATTAAAAAAGGCCAGAGTTAGCAAACTGGCGAGATACCACACCAAACCAAGGGCTGACGGATTCGCCCGGCCATTAGACGCCAGCCGAATTTCGATGTAGCAGCCGGTTTTTGATTTACGAACCGATGGCCTTGTCAGACTATCGCTCCATCGCGTAAGATCGGCAAAATTTGAGCTATAAATCTCTAACTCTATTGGGGAGAGTAAATGGCCAAGGCAAAGAAGCCGGCTAGCAAAGCGAAGAAGAAGCCCATCGAGCAATACGCGCACAAGGGCCAGCAGCGTGCGAACAATCCGCCGGTTGGGTTAGTTACGGCGGCGACAGAGAAGGAGAGCGGAAAGAAAACTTACGCTTACGATCCGCATCTCGATCCGCAGTTGGTTTGGGCCGGGAAAGCGGAGCGGACTTCGTTCGAGGTGCCGACGGTTTCTCTGCACGTGCACGAGCGCATCGATCCGCGCACGATCGTCGAAGCGGTGCGCCGTCGCAATGGCAGCAACGATCAACAAATGTCGCTCTTCCAGTCGCCGGAAGAAAACCCGCCGCTGCGGGAAGCCATCGAGTTCTACAAACATCCGCACAACTGGTCGAACCGCTTGATCGCCGGCGATTCCCTGCTGGTGATGAATTCCCTTCTGGAAAAAGAAGGCATGGCCGGCCAGGTGCAGATGATCTACATCGACCCGCCCTACGGCATCCGCTACGGTTCCAACTTTCAGCCATTCGTGAATAAGCGCGACGTAAAGGATGGTAACGACGAAGACCTAACCGCCGAACCTGAGATGATCAAAGCGTTTAGGGATACGTGGGAACTGGGTCTCCACTCTTATCTCAGCTACTTGCGCGACCGTGTGCTGCTTGGCGCATGAACTCCTCAACAACTCAGGTTCAATCTTTCTTCAAATTTCCGACGAAAATGTACATCACGTTAGAGAAATTCTGGACGAGGTGTTCGGGCCAAAGAATTTCGTCAACCTCATCACATTCAAGAAAACAACTGGTGCTGGGAGTCCGGCTGGTGGAACAACTGTTCTGGCCAAGACAAACGATTATCTGGTTTGGTATGCAAAGGACCTCGCCCAAGTGAAGTATCGACGAACTTTATCTTCCACGAAAAGGCGAAGGTTGGGTTAACTACGACTACGTTCGGCTGCCAGATAATTCTTACAGGCGCATGACAGCCGCGGAAGGAGATGATTGGTCCAATTTACCGCAAGGTTCGAAAGTCTACCGACGGGACAATTTGACATCTACGTCTTCGGCTGGTGAAAGTTCGGAAGCTTTCGAGTTTAAGAGCGTGAAGTATTGGCCCGGTAAAGGGGGCTGGAAAACCTCTAAAGAAGGATTGAAACAACTCGCGACTGCTAACCGACTAGAAGCTTATGGGACAACATTAAGTTATCGGCGATTTGCGGACGACTTCCCGTTTTTCCGCTACAACAATTTTTGGGGTGATACCGTCACGGGCGGCTTTGCCGAACCGCGTTTTTACGTCGTGCAAACGATTACGAAAGTAATTCAACGCTGTCTTCTGATGACCACCGACCCCGGCGACTTGGTTCTAGACGTTACCTGCGGTAGCGGTACGACTGCTTTCGTTGCCGAGGAATGGGGACGGCGATGGATAACCTGCGATACGTCCCGCGTGGCGCTTACTCTCGCAAAGCAGCGATTGATGTCGGCGGTGTTTGACTACTATGAACTTGCGCATCCGCACGAAGGAATTGGCAGCGGGTTCAAGTATAAGACCGTTCCGCATATTACTTTGAAGTCGATCGCCAACAACGAACCGGCGGATCAAGAAACTTTGTACGACCAGCCGTTCGTCGATCACTCGCGAGCCCGAATCACTGGGCCATTTACCGTCGAAGCTGTTCCGGCACCTGTGGTGAAACCGCTGATTGAGATCAAAAGCGATCAGCCGGCGGATGAGTCGATTGCGCGGTCTGGTGAAACGTTGCGACAGGCGGAATGGCGCGATGAGTTGTTGAAGTCCGGCATCCGCGGCAAGAAGGGACAGTACATTCTGTTCTCTCGGGTCGAACCGTTGCCGGGGACGCGCTGGCTTCATGCGGAAGCGGAAACGAAGCCAAACGACAAAGGCGCTGACAAAGTGAAAGACCCGGAAGGAATTTACGGCAAACCGCAGCGAGTCGTGATTTCGTTTGGTCCGGAGCATGCGCCGCTGGAGCAGAAGCAGGTGGAGTTGGCCATTGAAGAGGCGCAGACGCTGGTGCCAAAGCCCAAGATTATCGTCTTCGCCTCGTTTCAGTTCGATCCGGAAGCGGCGAAGGACATCGACGAGACGGATTGGCCGGGCGTGACCTTGCTCAAAGTGCAGATGAACGCCGATCTGTTGACGGAAGATTTGAAAAAGAAACGGGCGAGCAACGAAAGCTTCTGGCTGATCGGCCAGCCCGATATCGTGCTCAAGAAGATCAAGGACGGTAACGACACGGGGAAGTACCGCGTCGAGGTGATGGGCTTCGACTACTACAACACCAAGACCGGCACCATCGAGTCGGGCGGCAACGAAAAGATCGCAATATGGATGCTCGACACCGACTACGACGGCCGAAGCCTCTTGCCGCGCCAGGTGTTTTTTCCGATGGCTGGCGAGAACGACGGCTGGGCGCGCTTGGCCAAGAATCTGAAAGCCGAGATCGACGAGGAGTTGATCGAAGCAGTACCGGGGAACGGTGTCGCTGCCATTCGAGCCGGGGAAGAACAAGCGCGTCGCGGTGAAGATCGTCGATGACCGGGGCATCGAAAGCTTGAGACTCCTGGATCTCGCCGGATGACATGCAAATGGACTACTTGCTGACGGACCACGCCCGGGATGGGTTGGAAAAACGGCGGATTGTGCTGGCATGGGTTGAGCGCGCGTTAGATGCGCCAGAGGCGACCGAAGCCGATCCCCTGGACCCGGACCTGGAGCATCGCCTCGCCAGGATTCCCGAGTGGGGCAACCGAGTCTTACGTGTTATCGTGAACGGAAAGAAATCACCGCCGCATATCGTGACGGCATTTTTCGATCGAAGGAGGACCATTCCATGAGACTCAAAGTGGACCAACAGGCCGACGCCCTGTATCTGAGCTTGAGCGAGGAAAAGGCAAGCCGATCCGAGGAAGTCTCGCCCGGCATCATCGTCGATTACGACGACCAGGATCGCGTTGTCGGTGTCGAGATGCTTTATCTTTCGAAACGAGCCCCGGGCGCCGAGATTCATCGGCTATTATTCGAGTCCGTTCCACTGGCAAGCTGACGAATAAATTGGCTACGAAAATGGCCCAAGCTACCATCGACCACCTCATCATCAACTCACCTTACGAAGAGCCTAAACACTACTGGAGCTACGACCGCGAGACCCGGACCTTCGATCAAAAAGACGGACGCCGGCCCGCCGGTTACGTCATCGCGTCGCAAAGCTCCAAAGCCTTCGACGATCCCGGAGTATTTGTCGAGATTCCGTTAGTGAATCAGATTCGCCCGCGCGTGAAGGCGTGGAGAGAAGCGGGTTATCCTGGCGTCACCGGCATCACCAAGAGGCTGCTAGAGCACTGGAACAATCCCGACGAGCGCGAGCATCAGTTTTTCTTCTGCCAGTTGGAAGCCATGGAAACACTGATATGGCTTGCCGAAGCGCCAGCGTCGGAAAAAGTCGGCATTGATATTCCATCCGACGGCGGCGCGTTTACTCGGCTGTGTTCCAAGATGGCTACTGGCTCAGGCAAAACCATCGTCATGGCGATGCTGATCGCCTGGCAGGTCGTCAACAAAGTCACCTATCCTCAAGATGCGCGCTTTGCCAAACATATTTTCGTTGTCGCGCCAGGTCTGACTGTTAAGAGCCGACTTCAGGTCTTAGAACCGGCTGGCAAAATCAACTTCTACGACGAGTTCAACGTCGTCCCGGCTGCACTCCTCGACAAACTCCGGCAGGGCAAAGTTCTCGTCCGCAACTGGCACATGCTCAATTGGGATTCGGAAGAACGGATCGCGAAAAGAAAGTCCGTCGACAAACGGGGCGCGAAAAGCGACGAAGCTTACGTCAGGGAAGTTTTAGGCGAACTGGCGAGCAGCCGCAATATCTTGGTCATCAACGACGAAGCCCACCACGCCTGGCGCATACCGGCGGAGTCGAAGATCAAAGGCGTAAAAAAGGAAGACATCGAGGAAGCGACCAAATGGGTCGGCGGGTTGGATCGTATCCACAAGGCTCGCGGGATTTTAAACTGCTACGACTTCTCGGCGACGCCCTTTGCGCCGTCAGGCAAGCAAAGTTCGGATGAAGCGCTGTTCGACTGGATCGTCAGCGACTTTGGTCTCAACGATGCGATTGAATCCGGATTGGTCAAGACACCGCGCGTCGTGGTGCGCGACGATGGCGTGCCCGACGCGAAGACTTACAAGTCGAAGCTCTACCACATCTATGAGCACGTCAAAGACGATCTCAATCACAAAGCGGAAGAACAAGTGCCGCTGCCGGACCTAGTGACGGTCGGTTATTACCTTCTCGGCAAAGACTGGCTTGAGGCAGCGAAAGGTTGGAAAAAAGCAGGACTGCGGACGCCACCGGTCATGATCACCGTAGCAAATCGAACGCAGACAGCGGCACGGGTGAAATACGCCTTCGATCACAAAAAGATATTGCTCGACGAGCTGTGCGACCCGGAGCGAACGCTGCATATCGACTCCAAAGTGCTCGACATGGCGGAATCCCAGGAAGAGCCAGTGGCGCTGAACAGCGACGATCAAAGCGACGACGAGAACGACGAAGACGAGCCGATAAGAAAACTCACTAAAAAGGAGCTCGCCGAGCAACTTCGCCGACAAGTGGATACCGTCGGGCAGGTGGGCAAACCGGGAGAGGCGATCCAAAACGTCATCTCCGTCGGCATGTTGTCCGAAGGTTGGGACGCTAGAACTGTCACGCACATCATGGGACTGCGCGCGTTTTCAAGCCAATTATTGTGCGAGCAGGTCGTCGGGCGCGGGCTCCGGCGCGTCTCGTATGAATTCGACAAAGAAAAAAACCTGTTCGAACCGGAGTACGTGAATATTTTCGGCGTGCCGTTCACTTTTTTGCCGCACGAAACCCAGGACGGACCGCCGCCGCCACCCCCGGCGCCGAAAACCAAGATCGAACCGGTGAGTGATAAGAGAGAATTCGAGATCAGTTGGCCGAACATCATTCGAATCGATCACGTGTATAGGCAAGAACTAAAACTGGATTTCGCTAAGGTTAAACCGCTGGAGTTGGACGCGCTCAAAACGCCGACCTTGGCTGAAGTTGCTCCGATCGTCGAGGGAAAACCGGACGTGACGAAACTTTCCGAGATCGATCTCGAAGATCTCGGCAAAAAGTTTCGCTGGCAAAAGATCGCCTTTGAGACCGCGAGCGGCATCTTCGATCAGATGAAGCCGAGCTGGAAAGGTAACAAGGAATATCTGCTGGCGCAGCTGATTCGCGTGATGGAAGAGTTTGTTGCGTCCGGCAAGATTGACATTGCGCCGCCGCTTTTCAATCAGGACGATCTTCGGCGCAGGTTGGTGGTGACGCTCAATATGACTAAAGTCGTTCAGCATATGTGGCAGAGCATCAACACGGAGAATACTGAGTCTTTGGTTCCCGTCTTCGACACGGAAAGACCGATCGTTTCGACTGGCGACATGAGAACCTGGTACACAGGCAAACCCTGCGAATTCACCAAACGGTCGCATATCAACTTCTGCGTCTTCGACAGCACCTGGGAAGCTTCCGACGAATTTGAAATGGATCGCAACAGAAACGTCGACGCGTGGGTGAAAAATGATCATCTCGGGTTCGAAGTGCTCTACGTGTTTAAAGGCGTGGTACACAAATACCGGCCCGACTTTATTATCCGGCTAAAGACCGGCAACTTTTTGGTTCTTGAAACCAAAGGCCAAGATACCGATCAGGATAAAACCAAGAGTAATTTTCTGGACGAGTGGATAAAAGCCGTAAACGAGCACAGCGGGTTTGGAAAATGGCACTGGGCGGTGTCACGCCAACCGGGGGATGTGATGGGCATTTTGGAAGGAAGCGGTCACAAAATGTGATCGGCCTCAAAGTCTTCCACCAAGCGGCACCGCTTGGACGATCTCTTTCAAGCGATGCTCCGCTGTGGATTGATGACGATTTGTATTGACGATTTGCTCCGCGATGAGTTGTTGAATAACGTTTTCTAAAGATTTAATTACCAGCTACCCTTTATGCCTTATTTGCCGTGTTGGCGATGTTGCTAGCTTACGCACTGGAAGATCACAGCCGATGGTTTGTCTTCAGTCTCGCTTGTCGTCCTCAACAGCCAATCATTGACCCACGAAAGAGCACATTGAGAGGCACTCTTAAATCATGGCTGATCATGTTTGTCCGAA
>CAVYDL010000003.1:0-238544 GCA_963767275.1 uncultured delta proteobacterium
TAGGTAACGCGTTACGTTGCGTCTCCAGGCTCCCCGTGCGGAGCGGGACCAACAAGAAAGCGCGGATTTAATGTTACTTCTCAAATGGAGTGAGGGCACGCTGAGCGTTAATTCTTTTTTTTCCGCTTGGGTTGCTTCCATACGATGACTCCTTCCCAATGGTTGGCAGAGCAACCTACGTACCAAGCCCGACAAATCAGTAATTTCAATATGTTAGAGGGGGAATACGTCCTGCAGACGGATTCTTAGAAGACATTTTTGTTATGTTAACGGATCTTATCTTACAAACTCGGTCCCTATTGCGCATCATCCGGGCCAATCTGCTCTTTAGCGTCATAGTGATCGTTCCGAAATTGTCATTGCGGTGAGTTGCAGGGCCATGCTAAAGGCTCCGTAGATGCTGGATAACGTGAACGTTTATCGATGAGATGCTGTGAAAGGACTACGAAAAATGTACATTCCCTCCTTCCGTCTAAACGTGAGCTTTCGTTTTAGCAGATTGCTGCTAATCGGTTGCTTGCTCGGAGGCGAAGCCTCTGCGCAAGGTTCGTCCGTCAAGCCGGAAAAAAGTCAATTAGAGGTCGCGATTGCGGCATGGGGAGCGACCTCGATTCCCACCGCGGTGGCGCTAGATGGCGGTTACTTTGCCAAGCAAGGGCTGGCGGTGAATATTTCCGTAGTAGCGGCGAGCACATCGGTGCAGGCATTGATCTCGGGGAGGGTTGATATTTATCAAGGCGGCGCCACGGCGATTGGCGGCAATCTTGGCGGGGCGGATATTATTTACGTCGGCGCTTCGGTCGATAAGAGTTCTTTGATGTTGCTCAGCCAAAAAAGTTTCACATCTTTCGAGCAATTCCGCGGCAAGACGATCTCGACAACCTCTCCCGGCGCGTTCGGCGAAATCGTCGTGCGCATGACTGCGCGCAAACACGGCATGGAAGTGGGCAAAGATGTAAAGCTGATCTATCACCGGACGCCGGGCGAAGCTTTGTCGACTTTTCTGGCCGGCAATGCCGACGGTTTAGTGATCGGTCCGCCGCATACCGACCTGGCCCGGCAGAAAGGCGCCACCGTGGTCGTCGACTATTACAAAGAAGGCGTGAAAATCATCGGTCCGGGGACTGCGGTGATGAGAGAGTTTGCCCAGAAAAATCCAAATACCATCAAAGCTTATTTCATGGGCCATTTGGACGGGCTGAAACGCGCGGTCGATGACGAGGAATATGCAAAGAAGCTCGACGGCAAGTATTCCAAGATTACCGACGCCAAGTTACTCGCGGAAAATTACCGGCAAGGATTGCGGGTCTGGAACAAAGACATGAGCGTCGATCCGGCGGCGATCCGCGTGGTGCTCGAAGATTCGCCGGACGGAAAAGGCAAAGGCGCCGATCCGAAGCGGTTTTATGACAACTCATTAATACAGGCCGTCAATCGTGATTACGCTTCCAAGCTTTTTCCTGGGGAGATTAAGTGAGTGCAAATAGCTTAGGTAAAACACAGCACATCAACGACGCCGTCTGAAAGTGATCTATGAAGGCGCCATCATCGTTCGTGATGGCGGCAAAACGACTCTTCTTACGACGAGTAATATCCGGTTTGTCGCGCGGGGCATGATGTGACGTTGAAAAACGAGTAAGGATGCCTTTGGAATGGCGGTCGCTCGTTTCGGTGGAAGTAGACGTCTCCTTTAGTGCGAAGTACCAGCGTTCGGATCGAATCAAGTTAAGTCCAATGAAATGATCCGTGTGAACTTTGATGCGATTTGACCCAGAGATCTACGACAAAGACGCTGAGCGTGAATTACGGTGGTTGTTTCGTTGGACCAACGAACAAATATGGCGCAAAAAAATTGAAAAACTCGAAAGCTCTCCCCATTTCTCGGATGCCGACCTCTATCGGCAATATCTTCGACAAAAAAATCCGTTGATGGTTACTGTTGACCATTACTTTAGTCTCGCACGCGATGGAAAAAGTATTGCGAAGAATCTAAATGACTTCGATAAACGGGTTTGTGGATATATTAAGCTTTTGAATTGCATCTCTCGCCGCGCTTCGCCCTCAGTCTTAAATCGATTGAAAGGCAGTATTCTCGACGACGAGTCGGTAAAAGCGTTTCTATTCGAATTGGACCTGGCAATTCACTTCTTTAGAATCGGCTATGACGTACGGTTTACTGATCTAGAAGGTATAGGTAAGTACGACCTCCTAGTATCCAATGGAGAAATCGAGTTAGAAGTTGAATGTAAAAGAAAAACCATCGATGCGGGTCGAAAAATCAAGAAGGGCGATTTTTGTCTCTTGGCAGATATCCTGTTTGCGGAACTGAAGGAGTCGTCTCGAAGGTTCGCAGTCTTAGTTACCTCTAATGGAAGAATGGGTGCAGATCAGGCATTGTTTAAATCCTTGGCCCGGACCGTTCAGGATCATTTGAACAGCGAACCTAGCTTGGCACGCGTCGGAAACCTTGAAGTGAGAATTGAGCCTTTGCCCGAAGGCCTACAGATTAAGTCCGATGCGGAAACCTTTGCAACGTTAACGCAGTTTAAATCGCTATTTTCTTACTATGCAGTGTTTAGCAGTCGTGAAACCACAATCATCATACGGTGCGAAAGTGCTGAGTCGAATAAAGTTCTAGATGCGATTTATGATGAGCTAAAAAAGGGTGCTTCGCAATTGTCAGGGACGAGACCCGCCCTGCTTGGTTGTCTCATTGAGGAGGTAGAAGACAAGGATTGGAAGGATCTACAAGGGGGATCGGGATTACAGGCCGTTGCCGCAAGACTTCTCGTAAATTCCACACGGCGACACATCAATTTGCTTGCTTTCAGTTCTGACCGTACGCCAGTTAAGCGCGAAGAGAATATCGTTAGCTTCGCAGCGACTCATTTCGACTTTTGGCATCAGAACCCCAAGTTCGCACTCCCAAAGTCGTTTTTATTCGGATCCTGATCGGCCAAATTGCCGGCTCATGGCAGCATCCTCCAGGTGTCGCTTTAACATTACGTCCGCTTGATTCGCCGCGTTTCATCGAAGCTCGACGATGACGCCTTCATCGCTGCGCAATTGGATTTCGTCGCCCAGTTGTTCCTGGCTTCGGTCGAGATGAGTTGAAAGCCGTAACACGGCCTGTGCGTCGAGGGTGCGCAGGTCGAAGTTACGTGGCTGCGGAACGAAGTTGAGGATGATCAATAGCCGGCGCTCACCTGACTTGCGCACATACGCCATCACACCATCGACCACCGGAAGCGAAGCGAAAGCGCCCACGGACAACGCTGGCTCGGCTCGGCGCAGCTCGATGAGGCGATGATAAAGCATGAGAATCGACGTGGGTTGCTCGCGCAACGTCGCCGCATTGACGGTTTTGTAGTCATCGGCGAGCGGCAGCCAGGGTGAACCCGTCGTAAAGCCGGCGCAATCGCCGCTGGTCCACTGCATTGGCGTGCGCACCGGATCGCGACCGAGGCCCAAACCAGGAACGTTTTTCTCGAAAGGATCTCTTACCTGATCCGGTGCAATAGACACATCGTGCATGCCGAGTTCATCGCCGTAATAGAGCGTTGGCGTGCCGCGCAAGGTCAGCAGCAGCATTGCCGCCACGCGCGCTTGTGCGGCACCGACCCGGGTGGCGATGCGCGGTTTGTCGTGATTGCCGAGCACCCAGTTGGGCCAGGCATACGATGGCAGCATCGCCTCGTAGCGCTCGACCGTGGCGGCAACTTCCATAGCGTTCCAGGACAAGCGAATCAGTTGAAAATTGAATGGCAGATGGGCTCCCTTGCCGCTTGCGCCGTAGTAGGCCATCAGCCGTTCCAGTGGAAGATAGATCTCGCCGACTAACATGCGATCGTCGTATTCGTCGATCACCGCGCGCATCATGGCGACGATTTCTTGCACTTCCGGGAGATCCGCCGTGTACGTCGTAAGCAACTCGCGATACGGGGACATGCCCGGGCGGAAATCGGGGTTGGTCGGATTGTCGCGGTACAGCGTGTCTTTCGCCAGATGATGCATGACGTCGACACGAAAGCCATCGACGCCGCGGTGAAGCCAAAAGCGCAGCACGTCGAGCATTGCTTGCTGGACTTCGAGATGGCGCCAGTTAAGATCGGGCTGTTCTTTGAGGAACGCGTGATAAAAATATTGCTTGGTTGCTTCATCCCATGTCCAGGCCGCACCGCCGAAGTTCGAGCGCCAGTTGTTTGGCGGTCCGCCGTCAGGTGCGGCATCGCGCCAGATATACCAGTCGCGTTTCGCGCTGTGGCGCGACGATTTCGATTCGATGAACCAGGGATGGCGATTCGAAGTATGATTGGGAACGTAGTCCAGCAACAGCTTCATGCCGCGGCCATGCACCTCTGCCAGCAACGCATCGAAGTCTGCCAGTGATCCGAAAATCGCATCGATATCGGTGTAATCGCTCACGTCGTAACCGAAATCGGCCATGGGCGAGGGATAGATCGGCGAAATCCAGATCGCGTCTACCCCGAGCCATTGCAAGTAATCGAGTTGCTGGCGAATCCCCTGCAGATCGCCGATGCCGTCGCCGTTGCTGTCCATAAACGAGCGCGGGTAGATTTGGTAAACGATGCCGCGTTCCCACCAGTGAAAAGACTGTTCGGTTGAGTTCATTTGCACCTGACGATTACCTCAGAAAGAAGTTGCCAATTTGGTTCATAGAGGCGGTAAAATCGAATATTGCTATTTGAATTTTGACGCGCGAAATCTTTGACAAGGGTTGCGCGTCTGCCGCGGATGCCTCATTTAGTTTTTCAATTTAGAGGATGTAGACGAGCTCCTCGACCTCGACGTTTTTCACCCGGCGCCGCGCATTTGCCCATCATTTGGATTGCGAATAGCAGTCGAACCCTAAACAAATAGCGAGTAACGATGGCATTTGCATCCATTGCAATCACCCACCGCTGATGGCATTTAAGCCAAGAACTATTAGCGGTAAAGTAGGTATTTTTAAGATCGCTGCGTTCGGTTGAAACGTCATGTTTAGAATAACAGAGTAGCAGGATTACGGCCAGAAAATTTACCTGGGGCAGTCGTCGATTCATTAGTCGCTTGATCATACGACGAGAAAATTAACGGGAGATTTACGATGGCGCGAGCTGCTCCGGTCCTGCTGTTTTTGGTCGTTTTACTGACGGCATCCATCTCGGTAAACGCTGCCGAGACGGCTTATTTCCAGGGCAAGACCGTAACGCTTCAGGTTGGCGCCCCGGCCGGCGGCAGGCAGGATCGCATTGCGCGGACGTTGACCAAGTATTTGGCGAAGTACACGCCCGGGAGTCCAACTTTCCTGATTCAAAACAAATCCGGCGGGCAGGGCATTCCGGCGATGCTGGCGCTCAGTAAGGGAGCGACGGACGGCAGCTTCATATCGATGGTGATCTCGTCATATTTGGAAGCGCCTTACTTCGGCGCGCCGGGCGCCACTTATGATCCACGCACCTTCGTGTACGTCGGCGCGCCCAGCACCGGCAAACAGCGCAACGTGCTGTTTCTCCATCAGCGCGCGGGTATCAAAACTCTGGACGAGCTGCGTAAGCGCGAAGTCACCCTCGGCGCCCAAGGGGTCGGCAACCGCAGTTACCTTTACGCCCGCCTAATCGCCGAGCTTCTAGCCCTGAAAGTTCGCTGGGTCTTGGGCTATGACACGTTGCAGCTTTACGTTGCCTTGGAGCAAGGTGAAATTCAGGGACGGGTTAACGACGCGGCGTCGATGATGACCGATCGTCCCGAGTTGTTTGCCAAGCGCGAAGTGGTTGCCCTGGTCGCCATGACTCTGCCCGAGGAATTACCGCCGATGCAGCATCCGATGTTCGATGGGGTGCCGTCGATTATGCAGTTCGCCAAGACCGACACGCAAAGAAATATCATTCGCAAGATTAACTCCACCGATCGGCTCGGCGCCGCCATGGCATTCCCACCGGGAACTCCAGAGTCGATTCGCAAGATTCTCGAAGAGGCATTGCTCAAAGTCGGCAAAGACGCGGCGTTTCGCAAAGACTGGGAAGATGTGGTGTTAGAAGGCAATTCGTTCGAGCAGATGTTTAGTGGCAAAGAAGTTTTCGAAGACGTGAAACAGTACACCGATTGGCGCCCGGAAATTATCGCTATGTATAAACGATTGGCTCATGAAGCGCCGAAGTGATTAGGATTGGAACAACCGTCTGCTGGCTTGCTCAGTTTGCCGCGGATTGAGTATGCGCTACGCATTATCAGGAGATTAAATGTGAAGTTGTTACCGGCTGGCTCTCTGCCTTTTTTACTCGCATTGCTGGTTGCCGACTATTTTCAAGCCCACGCGGCAGCGCCACCGATAAAGGTGCTCATCACCACCGGCTCATCGAGTGAGCGCGAAGGAGCACTGTATGTCGCCCAGGACTTAGGTTACTTCCGTAAGTATGGTCTCGACGTCACGCTAGTGCAGGTGCGTAACGGCCCGGTCGGCATGGCGGCGCTCAGCTCCGGCGAGTCGCTACTGCACTGGGGCTCGGTGTCGGCGGCAAATCTCGGCGCCATCGCCGAGGGCGCGGATTTGGTTTTCGTCGCCGGCTTCATCAACCGCTTGACCGGTGCTTTTGCGGCGAATCCTAAAATCAAGACGCCGGCGGAACTGAAAGGGCGAAGTGTCGGCGTCAATAGTTTGAGCGGCGGCACTTGGATATTTACCATGCTCGCCCTCGATCACTGGGGGCTCATGCCGGATCGGGACAAGATTCAAGTGCGCGCGCTGGGCGACAATTCGGTGGTCTCGCAGGCGCTGCTCGCCGGCAATGTCGACGCCGCTTATCTGAGCTACACCTATGCCAAGATCGTTCAAAACAAAGGCTTCCGCGTGCTCGCCGATTTAGAGAAGCTGCCGATCGCCTATCAGGGTACAGGGCTGATCACGCGGCGCAGCGCAATGACATCGTCGTCGACGACCGTCGAAAGCGTCATCAAGGGATTGCTCGACGGCGCCGCCTTCGTTCGTAATCCGGAAAACAAATCGCAAGTCGTCAAGAGCTTGGCTAGAGGACTGCGGCTCAAACGCATCGAAGACGCCGACGAAGGCTATCAAAATATGCTCGGCATCTACGAAAGAAAAATCTATCCCAGCGTCGACGGCGTGCGTAATGTCATTCGCCTGCTCGGCGCCGGCAACGAAAAGATCCGCCGGCTCAAGGCGGAGGAGCTGGTCGACGATAGCGTGGTGAAACGGTTGGAAAAGGATGGCCGGTTTTAATTTTGTTTCTTCATATGCCCGTGTGGATAATGCGCTAGGGTTAGTTTTGTTGGCCACGAAAAGCCTAGCGCGGCAAAGCCGCCAGCGAAATTCAAGTTTATTTCCACGTCATTCCGAGAGTATCGCACCTAGCGCTGGCACCTTCTCTCAGAATCGCGGGTCTCGCCCGATCTCTCACAGGATTGATTTAATCGGCGTCACCGTGCCGGGAAATAAGCCATGATTGGCGAGGAACTCGAGCATGAAGCGATTGAACAGCCACGGCTGCTCGATCTGGCAGGCATGGCCGGCGCCCGGTAGGACTTTCAACTCACAGTTGGGAACCCGGGCTTGGAGCGCGAAGGAGCTCGGATGGCTGCCGTCTTCGCTGCCGGTTAGGATGATCATTGGGCAGGCGATACGCTCGTGATGGCCTTCGGGGTAAGGCTGGGCGAGGGCGCGAAACTGGTGCACGATCGTCTCGGCATCGGCATAGTCATTGCGCTCGCTGAACATGTTGGCGAAGAAATGCGCCATCGGGGTTACCCGGAACGCCGCGCTCATGTCTTCAAAGGTGTAACGCCAGCGATAACCGACGCCTTCGGCGGTATAGTTATCGATGCGCTTCTTGGTGAATTCCTTGGTCGGGTTGTAGCCGGTGCCGCAGAGCACGAGGGCTGCGGTTTTGTCCGGTCGCTGATGGTACATGAATGGCGCGATCGACGAGCCCACCGAGCAGCCCCCTAGAATCGCTTTCTCGCCGGGTGCGACCTCGTCAATCGCTTCCCAGCAGGCCTGAGCCATGTCGTCCATGGTTAACCCGGCGTCGGCTTTGGGCGAACGGCCGTATCCCGGGATATCGATGGCGATGCAACGGTACCAAGTCGACAAATGCGCCATTTGGTAAATCCAGCAGGACTGATCCATCGGGTTGGGATGGACGAAGGCGATCACCGGTCCGGTGCGTCCCATTCGCTCAAAGTAAAGCGGCCCGTGAATATGATTTGCCATAGAATTCTTTCGGGGCTTTCAGTTCGAAACAACGTGGAGAGCTTCGCTGAACTGTTTCAACGGTGCGTCCTTATCGTTCAATACGTCCCAGTCGTTCCAATCGTTCGGACTAATCTAAAAGGCGATGCTAGACATTGAAAGGATTGTCCTTGCCCAATCCTTTCATCAAGTCCGGCTGGTCGCCTTTGTTCAACGATTGAGCCAGTTCGAGTAGATAGTCTTCCTGTTCGATCGCTTCGTAACGCGCCATGGAGTTGTTAGCCGCCAGCGGCTTGCCGCCGATGAAGTGAAAAGAATGGCAGTCCCAGTCGTAGAATTCATCGCCGCGGTTGCAGATTTCCTTCCAGCGGATTCCCACCGGGCTGCGATGCAGACCGGTGCGCGCGGGTAACGCTTCCTGTTCTTCGAGGCTGAGACTGAGATCGGCTTTGTAAGCTTTTTCTTCGGGAATACCCTCCCACATCCGCCGGTAATCGGGCAGAAACTCTTCCTCGCGCACCGTCAGCGCGGTGTGCATGTCCCACCAAGTGCCATGGCCGGAGACGCGCTCGTCGACTTTGTCCACCAACTTGTAAACCAGGCGGCCGCCGGCGCGAAGACGCAGGACTAACGTGCCTTCGGCGGTCTTGGAGTTTTGTTCCGGTTCGATGCCGCAATATTTTGCAAAGAATGCGGCATTTTTCGCCAAATCGCGCGCGCCAAAGACGGCGTGGCTGATGCGCCCGACACCTTCGTCCGTGGCGATGTCCATTGCGCCCGCGGGCATTTCTACCGGTGCCCATAGTTCATATTGATTGCCGTCGGGGTCGGCAAAATAGATCACCGTGCCGTCGTCGCCATCGGCGGCGGTGCGGATCGCATCGGTGTGCGCAATCTTGTGGCGGTCGAGCCGGCGCAAATGTTTGTCAATGTCCTCGGTCCGGATGTAAAAGCCACAGCGCGGCAGATCCTTGCCCAGCTCTTTTGCCGGCGGATAAAACTCAGGCTGGAGAAAAGCGCCGATGCGGCAGGAGCCGCCGTCCCACCAAAGGAAGCTGGTGATTTTTATATTTCGTTTGCGCGCGGCGGTGGTGAGGCCAATAATCGGCTGCCGGGTGATGCCGGTGGAGTTCACCGCCCAGTCGACCCAGGCGCTCATGTTATTGGTGCCGACGACAAAGTGATCGATCCAATGGACCGCTCCGCGAGGTTCGACGATGTTCATAGTAAGTCCCTCCAAGTGTTTAGCGGGTTCAAAACATTCAAGCCGTTAAAAATGTTCAAATCGTTCCAGCCGGGCGGTCCTTCTGTTTCGAGCGGTAGCAAACGGCTGGTTGGGTGTCAAGGCAAATGCCGATCGTGCGCCGTTATTTCAGTAAATGCCCAGGGCCAATCCCGCAGCTAGCGTGGCGCCGATTTCTTCGCAGCGTTGGAGATCAAACTCGCCGATCAGTTTTTTTGCCAAGATCTCGTCGGGCGTCTGCGCGTAGGTGCAGACGATAATCGGCGCGGCGATGGCTTTTAAGCGCCAGCCGGTGGCGATGCGCTGAATCTGCCGGGCGGCGTTCTCACCGTCGCTGCCGGCGCAAATCATGGTCGCGTAGGGGCGGCCGACGAGGCGGTCCAGGACGGCGTAATAGCTGCGGTCGAAGAAGTCTTTCATGACCCCTGACATCATCGCGAGGTTCTCCGGCGTGGCGAAGATGTAACCGTCGGCTTGGAGCAGCTCGCTTGGACCGGCTTCGCCGGCATGTATGAAATTCACCGCCACATCCGGCTCACTCTGAGCCCCATTGGCGGCGGCCTGGGCCATCTGGAACGTGCCGCCGGTCATGGAGTGAAAGACGATGAGAAGTTTTTTCATTCGGAGGGATTTAACCACAATGAGCACAGAGTTCACATAGAACTACGATGAATCGGATGTTGGGCGAACTACGCGACAGTCTTAGAGCGATCGGGGCACCAGGGCGGCAGGGGAAGGCGGACGGGGAATCGGGCCTGCAAGGCGGATTTGAAACTCGTAGAGCTAGATTTTCAGTCGTCTAGGAGAGAGGTCTGCCATTCCTGATGGAGTCGACCTAGCGGCGCAGTTCGCGGCGGTCGGCGAACTTCATCAGGCGCATCGGTTCCTGCGCGATGATCTCCATCGCTTCGTCGCGCCGATAAATCAATAATCCGAGCGCGTGGATCACGGCTTTGAAGTAGTCTTTCATCGATGCAACAATCGGCAGCGGCGAGTTTGTCATCACCCTCCAACCCGTCCAAGCCTCACCCGGACCTGCCGAAAGTTCCTCTGGCCGTGACCTCGGCCAAGAACGCGAAGCGCGCCGGCTTCTGCAAGTTGACTCCATAATCTCGCGTCCATCGTCAGACCCGTCGTGTTGTCGCCCGCCACGGTGAAAGACAGGATGCAGATTTTTTGCAAAGCCTTGACCTTATCCGTGAGCGATCCGGATTTTTGGCCCGGCGCCGAACGAGTCGACCTAGACATCGCGCCGCAGCGAGAGAAGTGGGTTGCAGTAGGTAATGGTGATTCAGAAATTTTTTCTTCCGATCAGCTATTGCCTGGCGCCTGGTAAGTCATTGGCTGCCGACCCTTGAATATTTTCCCTGGTGACCCTAAAGTCAAAAATCATGCGCGCTGGACCTTCCTAGAGTGATAAACCCACCTAAGATATTTAAAACCGAACGCCTACGATTAAGAAAAGCCAAACTGTCGGATGCTGAGGCGATCTTTCGCCAGTACGCGGAAGATCCGCAGGTGATCAAATACGTGAGCTGGCGCGCCCATCGCAATCTCGAGGAGACACGCGAGTACATGCGCATGTGTATGATGGCTTGGGACGTCGCCAAAGCCTTTCACTGGGTGATCGAGACCCGCGACGACAAAGATGTCATCGGCATGATCATCGCCCGGGTGAACGCCGAGAAATGGGAGTTGGGTTTTGTCTTAGCGCGGGCCTATTGGGGGCGCGGTTACATGACCGAGGCGGTCAAAGCGCTGATCGCGTGGGCGCTCAAGCAGAATGAAATCTTCCGCGTGTGGGCGGTGTGCGACATCGATAACAAGGCTTCGGCACGGGTGATGGAAAAGGCCGGAATGGTGCGCGAAGGGATCCTCAAGCGCTGGTCGGTGCATCCGAACTTGAGCCCGGAACCGCGCGATTCCTACTGCTACGCGATTACCAAGTAGAAAGTTCAGAAGGATGGCGCAGTGATGGGTGGGGTAGGGGACATCCGATGCGAAGTGGAGGCATCATTATGACGCGTTTTCGGCTCTCGCTTCTTTTGCTTATCGTTCCGCTGTTAATTGCCAGCCCCGCTCATCCCGCCGGTGATGCAGCCGGTGCAGTGGAAAAATCAGAAATCGTCGTTGCCTACCCGCAGCCGAGCGGTGTCTTTACGCCGCTGTTCGTCGCCAGCGACGGCGGACTGTTCAAGAAATACGGTGTCAACGTCAAACTGCAGCAGCTCAACCCGCAGCTCTCGGTACAATCCGTCGTTTCAGGCTCCGCCGATATGTCGGTGGCGGCCGGCGATCTCGTCAACGCTTCCTTGCAGGGAGCGAAGATCAAACTGGTTGGCAGTTCCATGTCGCAACTGGTCTTTCAGCTCTGGACTGCCAAGGAAATCGCCAGCGTCCAGCAATTGAAAGGGAAGACCCTGGCCGGCACGACGCCTCGTTCAGTGCTGGAGATCGCTACGCGCGAAGCGCTCAAGCGCCAGGGGTTGAGTTTCAACAGCGACTACAAGTTGATTTACATGCAGAGCGTGCCGGCGGTGTTGACGGCGATCGTCAGCGGCAAGGCGGCAGGCGGCGCGCTATCGGCGCCGACGACATTGAAGGCCAAAGACGCCGGCTTGAACATGCTAGTCGACATCGCCAAGGCGAACATTCCCGGTTTGCCCTTGGCGTACGGCTTCACCGAACAATTCATCAAACAAAACCCCAACACCATCTCGGCGTTCCTGAAAGGAATCGCCGAAGGCGTGGCGCGGACCAAAAACGACCCGGCAGCGGCCAAGCGGGCCATCGCCAAGTTCACCCAGACTGAAGACGTCAAGGCGATCGATGACACCTATGATTTTTACGCGCCATACTTCGTGACCCATCTGGCGCTGCGTCCGGAGCAGCTTACAACCTGGTTCAGTTATCTCGACGAGACAGAATATCCGGCGGCGGCCAAGGCCAATCCGCGCGATTTTTACGACAACTCATTCGTCGAGGCTTTGGAGAAGGCGGGCTTCTTTCAGAAGCTGGGTGCCGGCAAGTAATGACGGCCGCTTTATGCCGTGAGCATCTGCGGCTTCGAATAACCGCCGCGCAAATTACAAAGGGCGTAAAGCGGCTGGGTAATTCTGATCGCAGCCGTCCAGGGTTGCCCTTCCGGTTCACTCGCCTTAGCGGAGTAATTTGCCATCTATGAGGGGTTTTATGGCGGCGATTATTAAAGCTATACTAGGACTTTCAATTTTGTTTCTAAATGTTCAGATTAGTGTTGCCCAGGAGAAGGTGCGCGTTGGTTGGGCGGCGGTATCGGCGGCACACACGCCGCTGTGGGTTGCGCTCGAGAAAGGTCTCTTCGCCAAGCAGGGATTGAGTCCCGAGGCGATTTTTTTCGGCGCGGGCCCGCCCGCCATGCAGGCATTGGTGGCAGGTGATTTGGACATGGTCGTGACTTCCGCCCCCAACGTCGTCAACCCACGCCTCGGTGGCGCCGACGTCGTGATGCTCCTATCGATCGTTCCGACCTTCACCGATCACATTATCAGCGCGGCGACGATCACGTCGGTCGAGCAACTGAAAGGCAAGTCAGGTTCGGTCAATCGCGCCGGCAGCATTACGGATATGGGCCTGCGACTGGCGCTCAAACGTTTTGGCATCGACCCGGAGAAAGACGCGAAGATCGTCTCCGTCGGCGGCAATCCTGAGCGCTTGGCGTCGATCGCAAGAGGCATCACTCAGTTCACGATCTTGGATGAGCCGTTTATCAAAGAGGCCGAGCGGCTTGGCTTCCGCGATTTGGTCAACCTGGCGACGTTGAAAATTTCTCTCCATATCAACGGCGTCGTTACTCGCGAAGCGACCATCAAGAGCAGGCGGCCGATGGTAAGCCGGTTCGCGCGGGCGATGACCGAAGCTATTCATCTGGTGAAAGCCGACAAAGAAGCGGCCAAGGCGGCTATCGCGAAGTATACCCGGCTCAGCGACCCGGACGGTTTAGAGCGAACTTACAGGAACTATAGCGCGGCGCTTCTCGATGTACCCTACGCCGATCCCGTCGGCATCAAAACGTTGCTCGACGACATGGCGCCGAAAAATCCCAAGGCCGCGGGCGCCGATCCGAAGAGTTTTGTCGATGCAAGTTTTGTGCATGAGATGGAATCGTCGGGGTTCATCAAGCAGCTGTCGAAACGGTGATTAGCCAATGCGACGCTTCAGGCAGTGCAACCGAAAAAACCAGAATCATCAACTCATGCGTCAAGGCGTTCCCAGAGTGTCTGCCTGAGCGCTGTAAGCTTTGAATTCTCCGAGGTGTGTCATGTCGATAATGGTTAGAACGCTAATTGCGCTTGGCATCTTGATTCTAAATGTGCAGCTTAGCGCGGCGCAGGAAAAAGTCCGCGTCGGCTGGGCAGCGATGACGGCATCGCATACACCGCTCTGGGTGGCGCAGGAGCGCGGCTTGTTTGCCAAGCAGGGCTTAGTGTCGGAGCCGATATTCTTCGGCGCCGGGCCGCCGGCTATGCAGGCGCTGGTGGCTGGTGATCTCGACATCGTCATCACTTCCGCGCCCAATGTCGTAAATCCACGCCTAGGCGGCGCCGATTTCGTCATGATCCTGTCGATTATCCCGACGTTCATCGATCACATCATCAGCGCCGGCAACATAACCACTGTCGAGCAGTTGCGCGGTAAAACCGGTTCGGTCAATCGCGCCGGCAGCATATCCGACATGGGAATGAAACTATCGCTCAAACGCTTGGGCATCGATCCGGACAAGGACGTAAAGATCGTCCCCGCCGGCGGCAATCCCGAACGGCTGGCATCGATTTCACGAGGCTTGACGCATTTTACGATCATGAACGAGCCGTTTATCAAAGAGGCCGAGCGTTTGGGCTTCCGCGACCTGGTGAATATGGCAACCTTGAAGATTCCCCTGCATGGCAACGGCGTGGTGGTCCGCGAAACGACCATCAAGGCACGGCGGCCGATGGTCAGCCGCTTCGCTCGCGCAATCACCGAAGCGTTGCACCTGGTCAAAGCCGACAAGGAAGGCACCAAGGCGATTATCGGCAAGTATACCCGGCTCACCGATCCGGAAGGGTTGGAACGCACCTATAAGAATTACACTTCCGTGTTGCTCGACGTGCCTTATGCCGATCCCGCCGGCATCAAGACCTTGCTCGACGACATGGCGGCGAAGAATCCCAAGGCAGCGGCCGCCGACCCGAAAAGTTTCGTCGATGCTAGCTTTGTCCAGGAAATGGAAGCATCGGGTTTCATCAAACAGCTGTCAAAGCGGTAAGCGCCAAGCAACAATAAAGAAGAGAAAAATAAAACGCGTACTCGATTACGGAGGTCGCGATATGATTGCCCAAGTCGTTCGTCGATGCGGTTCGCTAGTGATCGCTTATTTTTGGATTAGTTGCCCGGCGTTCGCCGCCGAACGAATCGTCGGCCTTCAGTCGGCGCCGAGCGTGGCGATGGCCCTGCCTTGGTTCGCCGAGGAAGCGCGGCTTTACGCCAAACACGATCTCGACTTTCAGCTGGTCTACATCGCGTCGTCGGGAATCGTCACCGCGGCGATGAGCGGCGGCAGCGGCAACGTCGCCATCGTCGGCGGCGAGGGGCCGATCCGCGCCTATATCAGCGGCAATACCGATTTCGTTTTTATCGGCTCGGTGAAAAATGTGTTGACCCATAGTCTGATGGGCAAGGCGGAGCTCAAGCGGCCGGAAGATCTAAAAGGCAAACGTATCGGCGTGGGCCGCATCGGCGGCAATTCGCATTACTTCACGATGTACGGCATGCGCCAGAAGGGCCTCGATCCGCTCAAGGATGCCAACTTGATCCAAACCGGCGGCGCTCCCGAAACATTTCTCGCTCTGAGCACCGGCGCAGTTGACGCCGCGTCACTGACGACGCCGCAGGACACCCGCGCGGCGTTTCTAGGATTCAACTATGTCATCGACGGCCGGGAGATAAAGCCCGCGTACGTGGCGACGGGCTTCGTTACTTTGCGTTCGGTGATCGCTAAACGGCCAAAAGCTATCAGTCAATTCATGCACGTTATGGCCGAATCGCTGAAGATCATGATCAGCGACCGCGAATTGGCTTTTAAAGTGATCAGCAGGAAAATCGGCTTGACCGACCGCAAAGTCTTCGACGCGGCATACACGGCCGAGTTGAAAGTCCTGGAGCCGCGGTTGGACATCAAGGCCGGCGCCATCCAAGCAAACCTAGACGAAATCGCCCGCACCGACCCGCGGGCAAAGCAAGTAAAAGCCGAGCAGTTGATCGACCGCCGTTTTCTCGACGAGATGGAAAAGGACGGAACGTTCGATAAGTTGGGTTTAAAATAAGATAGCTGCAGTTCAAGGTTCCAGGTTCAAAGTTTTCTTCCGGACCACCTTGAACTCTTGAACGTTGAACCTTTGAACTGCGTCTTCCATCATTGCAGGGCAAGGCCCACCACCTTGGCGGGGTTCTTCGTGCACACTGTATAAAGTTCGTCCTGGTTTAAACCGAAGGCTTCCATGTAGCCGCGCACCAGGCGCATGGCTTCGACGGAGTCGGGAAAAAGCGGTTCGCCGGCGTCGCTGGAAAGCGTGAAATGCTCGACACCGACTTCGCGAATCGTGTTGTACATGATCTGCGGGTCGACACCCAAGAGCGGCGAGAGTTCGTCCCACGTGAAGTTAAACAGCACGCCGGTGCCGCGGATTTCTTTCATCATGTCCGGTCCGACATTCAAAAACGGGCTGAACGGATGGTCGATGACCGCGCGTTTCAAGCCAGCCTTTTGAACTTCTTCGGCCAGTTTGTAAATCTCCGCGTGGGTGGCGTGGCCGAAGAATAGTGCGACATTTCTGTCGGCGCAAAGATGGACGATATCGCGGATTTCCGGTTTCAATTTGCCGTTATCGTCGAGGTCGTAGTGGCCGATTTTCATCGCTTCGTCCCAACCGATGGGGCCGACCCAGCCGGCGTTTTCGCGGCCGCGGACGAACCGGCCGTAGGTGCCGACGGTGCTCATGGTGATCGCATGGGTAAATACCGGCAGCCAGATGGCGCTGACGCCGCGGTCGATCATCTCGCTGACGATTTTTGCCGTCACTGGCGCCATTTGCCGGCCGCAGACGTAGGCTGACCAGCAGCTGATCGGCTTGACGCCTTCTTGTTTTTCCGCCCAACGATTGACGTCGTCCTGAACGGCTTGGGTCGCCTGCACGGGATCGTCGCCGGGAATACTTTTGAACAGCAAGCCTTTCATCTCGGCCAACGAAGCGCGTCGCGCCAGATCGTAGGGGTCTTGCTGGCCTTCATGGGCGTGGCAATGGATGTCGATGGCGTCTTTGACTTTGATGTGGGGCGGATGCACCGTGCCGGGTTTGTACTGCGTGCGCGCGGCATAGGATGTGACGCAACGTTCATGGGTCGGGGTGGAAACTATGTGGCTGCTCATGGATTTAGCCTCCTTGTTACGGCTGCGGATGATGTTGCTACAGTTGTACTGGGTTTGTCAAAGTATCAGAAGGGCGCAAAGCTTGAGGCCTGAACAATCTCGCGAAATTGATTTGGTTTCTAGAGGTGATCTGTTGTAAGAACGACAGCATACAAATTGTTGTTCATCAAGCAAGGAGGGCGCATGAAGCTGCAATGGTTAGCGCGAGTCGTTCGCGGTACGTGTCTCGTATTACTTGTGATGTCGAGTTTTGCTTCGGGGACTCTGTATGCGGCAGATCGCGTCAATTTTCTTTATACGGCGCGAGTGATGTCGCAGGCCTATCCTTGGATCGCCCAGGAGGCTGGGCTATATAGGAAATACGACTTGGATGTGCCGTTGGTGTTTGTCACGCCGGGGGCGCCATCGGCGGCGGCGATTATGTCGGGCGATAGCGAGGTGGCTGAGATCGGCGCGGCGACGATCACCCGGCCCTTTGTCCAGGGCAACAAGGATTTGGTTTTTATCGGTGGGATCAAGAGTTTGCTGACCCACAGCATTATCGCCAAGCCGGACATCAAGACTCCGGCGCAATTAAAAGGCAAGCGTATCGGTGTGTCGCGCATCGGCAGCAATCCGCATTATTTCGCGGTGCAGGCGCTGCGCCAGTTTGGCATCGACTCACGCGAGGTCAGTTACCTTCAGGCTGGGGGTGCGCCCGAAACCCTGGCGGCGCTGGTGGCGCAAGGCATCGATGCCGCCGTTTTGACAGTGCCTACCGACGCTCAAGCGCTGCGTATGGGCTATCACTACGTTGTCTACGGCCCCGATCTGAAGATCGCCTACGCCGCGACCACGTTTGTCACGCGTCGTTCGATCATCGCCAAACGCGGGCCGGTGATCGGCCGATTCATGCGCGCCATGGCGGAGGCGGCGAAGATCATGCACACGGATAAAGAATTCACGTACAAGGTTATGGAAAAATATTTGCGGGTGGACGATCGCAAGTTGCTGGAGGCGAGCTATAACGTCGAGATCAAAGCCTTGGAACCGCGTCTGGCGATGAAACCCGAGGGTTTTCAATCGACGTTAGACGAAATCGCACCCACCGAACCGAGGGCAAAGGCGGTCAAGCCGCAAGAGATGATGGACACGCGTTACCTCGACGAGATGGACAAGAGCGGCTTCTTTGAGCAGATTTGGGGAAAGAAATAGGCTCGAGGCGGTAGCGAGGAATACTTAAGAATAAAATGAGCGGCTAGGGCTGGTTATAGAGTCTTCTTGCCTTTCATATCCCAACTCGTCAACCGCCGGCCCATGCGCAGTGCCGCTTCGGTGCCTTGATAATAGCCCGGTAGTTGGACAAGGATACGATAGCCCATGCTTTCGTAGAACCGTTGCGCGCCAGTGTTCGCGGCTCGAACTTCAAGAACGATCGTGACAATTCCCGCTACGGTCGCGCATTTTTCCAGCCATCGCAGCAGTTGGCTGCCGACGCCGGTGCGCTGGTACTCCGAAGCCACCGCAAAGAGATTGAGATGAGCGACGTGTACGCCGTAGCTCATGATCGCAAAGCCGACGACTCGCTCGTCCACACGCGCCACCAAAACGTTGGTATTGTCGGCGCTAATGCTCGCTGCCACCCGCTCCGCTGTCCAGCGCCAGCGCAGGCCGTACTCGATCAGCTCCCGCGACAGATTGGCGATAGCCGCCGCGTCACTCGCGCGCGCCAAGCGCAACGAAAGCTCGGAGTTTATCATTATCTCTTGTCCTAGTTCGCTAGCATCTTCTTTACTCGCTCGATGACCTCTGGCGGCTGGACCATAACTTCTTTGGCGAGTTTTTCAAGTTCATCGCCGGTCGTAAGATCGATATCCCAACCGCGTCTCTTGGCTTCTGCGAGTAGCTCGGGGTCGTTCATGGTTTTGACAAAGGCTGCGCGTAAAACTTTGACCCGGTCGGCCGGCGTGCCAGGCGGAGCGAAGAAGGGGCGGCCCAGATCGCCGGAAGATAGCATCACTTTCGTGACCCGCTTAGAGGTATCGGATGCTTTGTGTGCTTCCAATAATTCATAGATGGTCGGGGTCTCGGGTAACTTAGGATAGCGAGCCGAGCCGCTTTGAACTAGAGCGCGGACGAAACCGGACTTGATCCACGTGCGGGTAGGTTCGCGACCGACATAAGCCGATACGGTTCCGGAGCGGCAATGGGCTTCGCCTTTCTCGATCGCCAGATTCATTTCCCCGCCACCGCCGTAGCCGGCGACAATATTAACTTTAAGCCCGAGTCCTTCCTCGATCAGTTTTGGAAAAAAATAACTAGGCGTGGTGCGAGCTTGAGCGGCACACCTGGGCGGCTCAGCCGCTTTGCGAATATCTTCTAAAGTTTTATAGGGGCCGTCGGCGCGCATGAACAAAACCTGATCGATCCGTTCCGGCGAGCCGATATAGGAAAATTTCGGCCAGTCGAATTTTACTTCCGTGGCCCGCAGGAGTTGATCGATATAGACGGCGGGGTTGACCAGTCCGAGAGTCAATCCGTCAGGCTTGGCGATGTTGTAGACATGATTGGCGGCGATGATCGTGCCGGCGCCAGGCATGTTTTGCACGACGACAGTCGGGGGTCCGGAATATGTTTGCCCAGGTAGAGCGCGATAAAGCGCGCCCAATCGTCCATCGCACCGCCGACTGAGTTGCCGACGACGATTCTGACCGCCTTGCCTTTATAAAAGTCATGGGAGGCTGCCTGCGCCGGTTCGGCGGCATTGGGAGACAGGTGCAGAACAATACCGAGGATCAGCAGCTGCTTTCATGAAATCCTCCCTGTGCGTTCTATTTACGGGCCGCCGCTCAATCAATCCCCGCCGATCTCAATATCGACTTCGCTGCCGGTGTCGCCAGGTAGTCCATGAATGCCGCCGCGTCGTTGCCGGAGTTGGGGTTCGAACCGCGGCGTAGGCAGTGTAGTTTTGGATTTCCGCAGGCAGTGGCCCGACGAATTTTATGCCTTTGTCAGCGCTCTCGACGATTACTGTGGTCGCGCCGAAGCCGATTGCGTTGCTCTGGCCCTTGCTGACATGATCGCGCACGGCGGCAAAATCGGCGCAACGTGCGATCTTGGCCTCGATTTGCGCGGCAATGCCAAGGCGCTTGAACAAGCTGTCGATATAGAGTCCCGTGGACGCTTGGTTGAAAACGATCGATTCGCTGTTCAAGCAGCGATTGTTTGAGTTCCTCGACAGTGGCGATCCCGGGTAAAGGCGCACCGTCGCGCACCATGACGCCGACGCCGATGCGGCCCACCATGACGTGCTCGGCGGCGGCGTCTCCCTGACCTGGTCAGTTCGTCGAGCAGCTCCGGCGGCGCGATCACGATATCTGCCGATTCGCCGGTCGCCAATCGCTTGCGCAGTTCCGGCGCGGTGGCGAAGTTAACTATTACATCGTCGCCGGTTTCACCGCGGAAAGCGTCGATGACCCGCACCAGACCCGGCGAAACCGCGCCGGCGCTGAGAATGTTTAATTGCCCTGGCATTGTGGAGTCTTCGTTAGAATAGGGGAGAGTCGTCTTTTCCCCGACAATGAACCTTCGTGCCTCCGCGGTGCAATTAAATCTGCTATCCCGCTCTCGACTTGCGGATGTAGCCGTAGGCGAGATTGCTGCGCGCCGGGCCATTGAGTACGTAATCCTTTTTGAGCTGCGCGAAGCGGTCGTCGTCCAGCGCTGAGCGTTGCTGCGGCGTGAAGCGATAAAGCCGCGCATTGTTCTCGCCGAAGATCGCGCGCTTGACCGGACCGTCCGCCGCGCCGAGCGGCTTGAAGCCGTATTTTTTCTGCATGTCCTCGGGAATCTCCAGCCGGCGCAGCGCCTCGATCTGCCACTGCGGCGAGCCGGTCCAGACCGCGTCCGAGCCCCAGACGACATGATCGGCGCCGAGGCCCTTGACCAGGGTGCCCATCATGAACGCGCAGACGCGCGGATCGGCCATGGTGCTCTGGGCGAAGATCTGGCCCAGGTCGCCGTAGACGTTCTTCACGCCGATACTGGGCGGGAATCTCGGCGAGATCGGTGACCCATTCGATGCGGCCGGTGCGGTTCAGTTGCTCCCAGGCCTGCTCCGCCGTGCCGCCGCCGGCCCAGCGGTAGGCGGAGTGGTAGATGATGAAATTCAGCTGCGGCCAGTCCTTGGCCGCCTTGCCGACGTCGCCGACGTGGCTGTAGCCGACCAGATGCGGAAACTGCTCTCGACCGACGGCGGGAACAAGCCCTTGTGAATGCAGACGTTGACGAGCCCGGACGTGTCCTTGCTCCACTTCACCAGCCGCTCGTAGAACGGATACATGATCTTCTCGTCGTCGAGGCGATAGGGATGCTTTGACAGGTTCTTGTTGGTGTTGTCGCCGACGGTGTAGCCCTTCCACGAGTCGGGCTTGAGCTTTTCCATCTCCTCGTCGACCTTGTCGAGCCAGCCCGGCCAGCCCGGCGTCATGATCGCGTGGGAGAACATGCGTTTGTGCCGGCTTCCTTGTTGACCTTGGCGCGCGCGTCGAACTTCATCTGATTGGTAAGGAACCAGTCGCGCGGCTCCTCGGAGGGCGAACCGCTGATGCAGGCGACCTTGGTGTCGCTGTCGAGAAACATTTCTTTAAAATAGTTGGCGAACTTAAGATCGTCGATGGTCTGCGGTTTGCCTTGCCAGCGCCGGGTTCCAGCCGGCCTTGCCGACGGCCTCGCGCTGGCGCACGAAGTTCTGATGCGCGTGTCGTCGCGCAGAAAATGCGTATGCATGTCCATGACGAACTGATTGGTCAGCGCCTTGGCGCGCTCGGCGGCCATCTCCGGGTATGGCGGCCTCGGCTCGGCTCGACGTCGTAAAGCGCGCCGTAGGTGTCGTTCATGGCGACGAAGGCCGCCGCCATGCCGGCGGCGGTCTTGAAAAAATCGCGCCGGGTCATGCCTTGTTTGCGCGCCAGCTCGCCGCCGTAATTCTTTGATGCGCGCCTCGAACTCGCGCTGCTTTTCGGTCTGCGGCGCCGGCATGAACTCATCGCTCGACACCGATTGAGTCGGGATCGGCGCCGGAAAAGCGGCAGTTTCCGCGGGCAATAACTTTTTCAGTTCCTCATCGCTAAGAAATCCCATAACGGCCTCCTCTTGGGGCTGAGAAATAAAGATGGACTCTTACGACGAACGCGGCGAATCGGACTGACTTTGAAAAATGCGGCATGGGAAAATCGCCATCTCTGTTCCTGCGACTGAGCAAAAACCTAGCCGAGAGCTGCCAGCGATGTCAATCGCGATTTTTTGGCTTCCGCACCGATCGGATGTGTCGGCGAATATTTCAGGTACAAGGCAACGATTGCAACGGCTCGAACGATTTGCGCGACTGGACTGAGTCTCTTGTTGAGCCGGCTGCGGCGTTACGCTAGAAAGAGGAGCATGCTTAGAATTGGTCGCCGCGAGGTTGCATGAATCGGAAAAGTCTTGTTGCTTGTGCTTTTCGCGATCGCGTTGCCGGTCAACGGCGGCGCGCAATCGCCAACTTTCAAAGACAAGTCGGTGCGTGTCATCGTCGGCTTTCCGCCGGGCGGCGGCGCGGACGCGGAAGGGCGCGTGATCGCGCGTCATTTGGGCAAATACATTCCAGGCAATCCGTCGCTGATCGTGCAGAACATGCCCGGCGCGGGCGGGCTGATCGCATCCAACTATTTTGAGGATCTGGCCAAAGCCGATGGTTTGACGATTCACTATTGCGTCGGCAGCACCGCGATCACGCAGCAGGCGTTCGGGGTCGAGGGCGGCAAGTACGATATGCGCGGTTGGGAGGTCTTGGGCAGCGTCGACCGCGCGTCGTCGGTCGTGCTGGTCCGTCCTGACAAACTCGATCGTCTAACCAGCCGCGACAAACAGCCGCTGGGAATCGCCGCGCGCACCGGCGACGATAGTTGGAGCACGATCTTTCTCTGGGGCGCGGAATATCTCAACTGGAACGTGCGTTGGGTGCTGGGATATCGAGGCGGCGGCGAGATGCGGGTTTCCTTCGAGCGCGGCGAGACCGATCTGTACGCCACGGCCAATCTGCAGACACTGCGCGAACTGATCGGCGCCGGCTTTCGACCGCTGACCCAGCAGGGCAAGTTGACCGCTAAAGGGACTTTCATCCGGCGGCCGGAATTTCCCGACGTGCAAACTTTTGATGAAATGCTCGGCAATCGCAAGCCAGCCGGTGAACCATGGACGGCTTATGTAACTTGGGCCGGTTCGGACGCCGCGGGCCGGCCGCTGTTCGCACCGCGCCGGACGCCGCAGCCGATCGTGCAGACGCTGCGCGCCGCCTTCGACAAGCTCGAAAACGATAAGCAGTTCATGAGCGACTTGCGCAATGTCGGAGGCGAAGACGCCGAGATGATTTCGGCAGGGAAGATCCAGCCTCTGGTGAAACAGTTGTTAGTGATTTCCCCGGGCGTGCGCGAATTCATCAAAAAGATAACCACCAAGCATTTTCAACGATAGAAGGGGGAAGCACCGATGGCCAGGCATTATCGTTTCATATCGGCGGATAGTCACTACGAGTCGCCGCCGGAGGCTTGGACGCACCGGGTGGCAGAGAAATACCGCGACCGCGCGCCGCGGCGGATCAAATTGGCCAACGGCAAAGACGCGTTGGCCATGGAAGGCAGGCCCCTGGTTTACGGCGGAACAAGCTTGTATGGCGGGCGTGCGCCGGAAGTGTTCGACCCGACGCAATTAGACTACGACAACACGCCGGGCTGCGGTTCGGCCGAGCAGCGCTTGCGCGAGCAGAATCAAGACGGCATCGACGCAGAAGTGTTGTTCGCCCTCGACGTGCGCAGCTCGGCGATCCGCGACAAGGCGGCGCGGATCGCCGTAGTGCAAGGCTTCAATGATTTTTTCGCCGAAGAATACTGTGCCGTCGATCCTGACCGGTTGATCGGCATGGCGGTGCTGCCCAACAGCGGCGTGGCCGAAGACATCGCAGAAATGGAACGCTGCAAGCGCATGGGCCTCAAAGGCGCGTGGCTTAGCACGTTCCCCAGCGGAAAGGGCTACCCGACTCCGGACGACGACCACTTTTGGGCCGCGGCGCTGGATTTAGAAATGCCGCTGGTGATTCACACCAGTTTTCCGACCAAAGTCGGTTCGCGCGAAACGCCTCTGTTCAAGTATCCCAAAGAGCCTGAGGGCGAGCGCCGGCCGCCGACGGATTTCGTTCAGCGCTTCGCGCGCCAAGCGCCGCACCATTCGGGCTCAGTGGAAATCAGTCAGTTCATCATCGGCGGTATTTTCGACCGATTTCCCAGCTTGCGAATTTACTGGGCCGAGAACAACGTCGGCTGGCTGCCGTATTTCGGCGAGCAGATCGATCATGAGTACGAGACCAACCACTTTTGGGCCGAGCGGCAAATGGGTTTGCCGCGCTTAAAGCGCTTGCCGAGCGAGTATCTGAGAGAGAACGCCTATTGGGGTGTTTTCGAGGACCGTATCGGCATGAAGCTGCGCCATGAGATTGGCGTCGACCGGATCATGTGGTCGACCGACTTTCCCCACGTGGTCACGCGCTGGCCCAATTCTTTAAAAGTCTTGGACGCGCAGATGACCGGCGTGCCGGCCGATGAGAAACGTAAAATGGTTGCGGACAACGCCATCAAGTTTTTTCATTTGGACCATTCGGCGGATTAGCCGCTAAGAACAACTCAAAATAGCAATCAAATTGTAGAGGCACCCCCTGTGGTCGCCCTCCCTATCGCCCGGCCTACGCAAAGGAGTGAGCCATGCTTGTGCATCGCATGTTCTTAACGCTGACGGCTGTTGCGATTGTTTTCATCTTTCATCTCAGCGGCGCGGCGGCGCAAACCAGGATCACCATCGGCGTGGCGGCGATGAGTCCGCGGACGATTCCTTTGTTGATCGCGCAGGAGCAAGGATTGTTCGCCAAGCAGGGTCTCGACGCGCGCATCGTTTTGATCAAAGGTGCGCCGATCTTGGTGGCAAGTCTCATCTCCGGCGATCTCGAAATTGGTTACACCGGTGGCACTCCCGTGCTGGGCGCCGCGGCTTCCGGTCCGCATCTAAAAATTCTTGCGTCGATATCGAGTAAACTGACACACATGATGCTGGCGCATCCCAGTCTCAAAACCGCTGAGCAGTTGCGCGGCAAGCGCTTCGGCATTCAGAGCATGGGTGGCACCAACTGGATGCATACTATCCTCGCGCTTGAACATGTTGGCCTCGACGTCAAACGGGACAATCTCAATCTGCTCATGATCGGCGATTCGGTGGTGATCGGCCAGTCCCTCGAAGCCGGCCGGGTCGATGCCGTGGTGCTCGACGGTGCTTTAGCGCGCCGGCTGATTAGCAAGGGATTCTCGGTGATAGCCGATCTGGCGCCGGCCAATATTCCAATGGTCAATCAAGCTCTGGTTGCGTCCCCTGATTTTCTGCAAAAGCGCCCCGAACTCGCCGAAAGGATCCTCATGGTGTTGGTCGACAGCCTGGCGTACACATTGGCGCCGATGAACAAAAGCGTCGTCGTGCGTACGATCATGCGCCGCCTGAAGATCGACGATGCCAAAGTCGGCGAGGAAGGTTATCAGGATCTCATGACGAGCATCGAGCGTAAACCGTTTACGTCGCTCGAGGGCTTGCGTAACATTCGCCGGCTCATGGCGACGCAAAATCCCAAAACTGCGAACGTCAAAGTCGAGGATCTGGTCGACAGCCGTCTCATCCGCAAACTGGACGAGAACGGTTACATGGATAAAGTGGCGGCAGGGTATGGGTTAAAGTGAATAGGTTCAGTGTCATAGCAATGCCATCTCAGCCAATCATGCCGCCACTTCGGCTCGTCTAAGGCCTGCTAGCGAAAGACAGTCGCGGCGATTTTTCGGCGAAGTTTGGAATTGTAAATTGTTCGAGTTCCGTCGTAGCGTGCCGGGTCTCGCCCGCAAACCTTGGCGGGCAATTTCTCTAAGGCAGGGCGGATCCCGCCACTTTCTGTTCCAGCTTTAGCTGTGCCGCCCGTGCGCAGCCCTGCATCACCTGGAAATAGCGCTGGACCGAGTCGACTCCGAGCTCGTAAGGGTGTGGACCATCGCCGCGGCCGGCGAGCATGCGGTTTTTGTTTACCGCGTTGTCGAACTCGGAATGATTCGAAAGCACCACGGTGGCCTTCGTCTCGGCGGCCTTTGACGCCATGTGTTTTTGCGAGTCGATGTAGTTTTGGAAATTCTTGATCCCTGGGTCGGGAGTGTTGTTGACGAAGTTGAATGCGGTGCCGCCGGAGTAGGCGACGTTGACGGGTTTGCCACGGTCTAACACGTTGAAAGTATAGGACATCGTGCCCGGCGTATGGCCAGGGGTGAGCCAGATCGTTATGGTTGTCTCGCCCAGCGTTATTTTCATACCATCGGTGGCGACGATATCGCGCTTGGGCGCCATGGTTTTGTAGCGGTTAGGAAACTTCGCGACCATATCCCAATCGGGCCCGCCCATGACGATGCGGGATCCATAGCGATTTTGCAGCACTTCAGCACCGCCGATGTGATCGCCATGGGCGTGGGAGATGAGAGTATATTTAATGGTTTTCGGATCGAGGCCGAGCTTCTGCATGCCGCCAATCACCAGTTCTTCGGAGTTGTAGGGATAGATCGTGTCGATCAATATGATTCCCTCCTTGGTCGTCAATGCCCATGTGGAGTGAAGTTTGCCGCCGACAAAGTAAAGGTTGTCGAAGACCTTGGCGGGCTCGGCGAACCAGGTATCGCGAGCCGGCGCGGTGGCGGGGTTGGTGATATAGCCGGGCACGTTGTCGGTAGGATTTTCACCTCCTCTCTGCGGCAATAGGCATGTGCGGAGAGTGCCCAAGTGTTCGAACCCTGCCGCCGTCTTGGCCGACTCCAGGCGGCTTGGATCTCCGCGTCGAAGTTACGTTTCGCCGGATGTCTGTTGGGCGAATACGCCATGGACGCCGTAACTGGCAATCACCGCGAGCGCGAAAACCAACTTAGCCATCTGTGAATTCATAATACCTCCGATAGATAACTTACGATGCAGTCAAAGCAGCTTTGAGGCTGGGCTAATGCGCTCATTCGCTGCGAATGGCGCGCGTTCAGCCCACGCCCGGTTGGCTGAAAGCGATTTTAGGCGTTCGAAACTTCCACTCTAGCGCGACGACACCCATCGCCATGACAAATCCGCCCAGGTTGGAGGCGAGCCAGATCGGCGCGGACGCCGATGGGATGAGCGCGACGCCGGCGATGATCATGATGATGCGTTTGGTCCAGCCGAGGGGGCGGAAGAGGAAGCCGGCGACGCCGATGGCGAGGAAAGTAACGCCGATGACGGCGGTGACGATGGCACTGCCGATATCGACGAAGCTGCCTTTGAAAAGCAACGCCGGGTGAAACACGAAGATAAACGGCACGATGTAGGCGACGATGCCCAAGCGCATGCCGGTCCAACCGGATTTCCAAAAATCGGCTCTGGCAATCGATGCCGCGGCGTACGTAGCGATACAGTCAGGCGGCGTGATCAAGGACAGCATGCCGAAGTAGAAAAAGAACAGATGCGCGGCTAAAGGCGGGATGCCGACTTGTACAAGCGCTGGGCCGACGAGGACCGCGAGCATGATGTATACGACGGTGGTCGGCATCGACATGCCGAGGATGATCGATGCGACCGCGGCGAGAATTAACAGTGCGATGGTGCTGCCGCCGGCCATGTTGACGAGCAGGAGGGCGAACTTGAAGGTCAGGCCGGAGAGCTGGAATGCGCCGATGACCAGTCCGGCGAGCGCGGTGACGACGACGATGTCGAGGAGAATTCGGCCGGTTTCTTCGACGCAGGTCAGGATGCTCTTGAACGTCGGACGCGTGTCTTTCTGCAGCGCGCCGACGAGGAAGGTCGCGACCACCGCGGCCATGCCGGCTTTGCCGGCTTCCCAGAACGCGAACATCAAGGTGTAGACCAACACGCCCAGCGGCACGAGAAACACCCAGCCGCGTTTGATCACCTCGCGGAATTTGGGTATCTCATTTTGCGGCATACCTGTGAGGCCGAGCTTGGCGGCTTCGAGATCGATCTGGGTGAACAGCGCGACATAGTAAAGACAAGCAGGGATCGCAGCAGCGAGGGCGACTTCGCCGTAGGAAATATTCAAAAACTCCGCCATCAAGAATGCCGCCACGCCCATCACCGGCGGCATGATTTGGCCGCCGTTGGACGCCACGGCTTCGATGGCGGCGGCGGTGTGCGGCGGGTAGCCGCTCTTTTTCATCATCGGGATGGTGATTGCGCCATCGATAACGACGTTAGCCACCGCACTGCCTGAAACCGTGCCGAATAACGTCGACGACACCACGGCGACCTTGGCCGTGCCCCCGCGGTAGCGGCCCATGAGCACGAGCGCGATGTCAGTGAGAAAGGTATCGCCGCCGACGGCGTAAAGCGCTTGGCCGAAAAAGATAAACGCGACGATGATGCCGGCGGCAACGTCTAGGGGCAAGCCGAAGATGCCGCTAGAGTCGAGGTACAGATAGGCGGCGATGCGCTGCCAGGTAGATCCTTTGGCATTCAAGATGCCAGGAAATAAATAGGCGAGGTTGGCGTAAAGAATGATTGGAACTGTGATCCAGACCAACGCCCAGCCGACCAAGTCTTCGGGTAGCTTCGAGGATTAACAAGATTGCCGCGCCGCCGAGCAGCCAACGCTCCGGTGAGAGCATGGCCAAGCGATAGGCGATGCTCGGATACATGACGGTGACGAAACCGCCGACGATCAGGCTCGCGAGTGCCAGAATCCAGTCGAACCAAGGAATGACCGCGTCTGCGTCACCGACGCGGGCCTTGACGGTGATGAAGATGCTCGTCATCGCCAGGGCAAAGAATAGGCCGAGATACTGTTCCTTAAAGAACGTCCACTGCATCATCTCGTGAACGTCGAGCGCCCAGAACGCGCCCAACAATGTCAACGCGCAGAGCAAGATGCGCGAGAGGAACGCCGTGGCGCCGGTCAAAATGCGAAATCTGGTTGTCGGGGCGAGATCGTCGCTCATTGTTTAAGATAAACCTTTTTCAAAGCGTTCAATCGCTTTACTCCGTTCAAGACGTTTAAAAAGTTCGGATTGTTCCAGTTGTTCCAGCGCTTCGCTCGGACGTTGCAAATGTTTCATTCGTAGGAAACGCAAAGTATAGACGACAAACTAAACGACGAATTACGGATTCATCGTCAGCATTTTTTTCTGCAGCTCGTCCATTTTATCGGGCCAGGCTTTGCGCTCTTTATAGAACTGCACCGCGGCGGGATGGTAGGCCATGGTCGCGTCGGGATCGATGGCGCGCTCGCGGGTCCATTCTTGCAACGATGGATGGAGCGGTGCGAGCTTGTCGACGTTGTCCCAAATGGCTTTTAGCGCGGCGTTGACATGTTCGTTGGACAAGCCTTTGTGACCGACCAAGTACATGTCGTAGGCCTGGACGCAGGTGTCGACGGTGATACCGTTGGAGTGGCCGGCTTTGAGCGTGGTTAAATAATATCCCGGCACGGCTTTCTTGAGCCGAGCTTCGCCTTGCGGCGAACAATCGAGGGAGACGAAGCGCACGCCGATGGCGGCGTCGGCTTCTTTGATCTTCGCCGAGGCGACGGTGTGGTTGCTGACGTCAGCGCGGCCTTGGACCAACGCGTCGATGCCTTCGTTAACCGCCGGGACGGGCACGACTTTGACATCCTCCCACGTGAGGCCGCCGGTGGCGAGAGATCCGAAGACGCTGAACCAAACGGCCAGATGGGCGGGATATTCGCCGGTGACGCGTTTGCCTTTGACGTCGGCGACGGTTTTCACCGGGCCGTCTTTTTTTGCCACAAGACTGGTTAGGAGCGGCGAGCCGCGCATGATCAGCCGCGTATTTGGCGAGTGGGGCAACGGATTCTTGCCGCCGATCTTGAGCCTCGCTCCTTGAAAGGCCAGGCCCATGTCGACGGCATTGACGATGCCGAAGTCGATTTCGCCGCTGTCCAAGAGCGGCAAGAACGTGCTGCTGCCGGTGTAAGGCTGAACTACCGCCTGCATCGGTCCGGCGCCGCTGATCACTTTCGCCAAACCGCTGGCGACGGAGTAGAAAAGCGAACCGGCGGGATTCGCGCCAATGGTCGTCGATGCCGGCACTTTCTGCGCGTGCACTCGATCGCCTTGCACGCACGACAAGACCAGAGAAAATATCGCGATGATCTTCCATTGGCAGTTCACAACTTGTCTCCGGTTCGAATCACCGCTCAACACTCCGTACCATTTTCTCAACGCTACGGGTTCACCGCTAGCAATCTTTTTTGGGTATCGTCCATCTTGGCGTTCCAGAGATTTTTTTCTTTATAAAACTGCACGGCGGCCGGGTGATAGGGGAGCGTTACGTCGGCAGAGGCAGCGCGCTCCCGGGTCCATTCCTGAAACTGGGCGTGGAGAGGTGGCAACTTATCGGTGTTATCCCAGATCGCTTTGAGGGAGGCTTGGATTACGTCGTTGGACAAACCTTTGTGGCCGAGCATGTAGATGTCGAAAGTAAGCACGCAGGTGTCGCCGATAATTCCGGTCGAGAAACCGGATTTCAGTGTGGTTGTCGAATAGCCCGGGACGGCTTTTCTAACTCTCGCGTCGCCCTGGGAGGAGCAATCAACCGGAACATGACGCACACCGACAGCGGCGTCGGCTTCTTTTACCTTTGCCGCGCCAATCGCGTGGATGCTCACATCGGCGCGGCCTTGAGCGACAGCGTCGACACCGTCGTTGACCGCCGGCACTGGCACGACTTTGACATCGTCCCAGGTAAGTCCCGCGCTCGCGAGCGCTGCGTAGCCGTGATACCAGATCGCAATATTCGCCGGGTACTCGCCGGTAACGCGCTTGCCTTTGATCTCCTGGACGTTTTTCACTCCGTCTTTCTTGGCGACGAGGCCGATGAATAACGGTGATCCGCGCATGATCAGCCGGGCGTTGGGCACATGGGGCAGCGGATTCTTACCGCCGATTTTGAGCTTTGCCGGACCTTGATAGGCTAGATTGGATTCGACCGCGTTGATGATGGCAAAGTCGAGCTCACCGCTATCGAGCAGCGGCAACAACGTGCTGGTGCCGGTGTAAGGTTGCACCATCGATTGCATCGGCCCTACGCCGCTGATCACTTTCGCCAAGCCGGCGCCGACGGCGTAGAACACAGTGCCTGCGGGATTGGTGCCGATGGTGACCGAAGGCGGGAGTTTCTGCGCGAGGACCGGCGCAGTTACACCGAGTAAATAATTGATGAAAAATAATATGGCGACTCTATGCAGATAAATCATTACTTCTCTCCGTTCAGATCCATGATGGCAAATGTCCATCAATCGAATACCTCGCTAGTCGCTAGGGCTTCCAAGCCAAAAGCTTTTTCTGGGCGTCGTCCATCTTGGCCGGCCAGACTCCGGCGTCTTTGAAATGGCGCACCGCGGCGGGGTGATAGGGAATCGTCACCTCGGCATCGACGGCGCGGGCCTTGGTCCACTCGACAAAACCCGGGTGAAATTGCGGCAGCTTGTCGATATTGACCCAGATCGCCTGCAGCACGCTGCGTACAACGGCGTCGGGCAGTTTCGCATGGCCGACCAGATAAATATCGTAGGTATAGGCACAGACGTCATCGAGAATTCCAGAAGACGAGCCGCCTTTGACGGTGGATAAATAATATCCCGGGATCGCTTTCTTGATCCGCTCTTCGCCGAGCTTGGAACAGTCGAGGGACAAAAAGCGGATTCCCACCGCCGCGTCGGCTTCCTTTAGTTTCGCCGAGCCCATGGCGTGGGTGGTGACATCGGCGCGGCCCTGAATGAGCGCGTCGACGCCCTCGTTGACGGCCGGCACCGGCACGACTTTGACATCGTTCCAACCGATCCCGGCATTCGAGAGTGCGCCGAACATGTTGTACCACACGGCCAACTGCGCTGGGTACTCCCCGGTGACGCGCTTGCCTTTGACATCGGCCAACGTTTTGATCGGCGAATCTTTTCTAACGATAAAGCTGCTACGCAACGGTGAGCCGCGCATGAGCAGCCGGGAGCTGGGCACATGGGGAAAAGGGTTGCGGCCGCCGACTTTAAAATTCGCGCCGCGATAAACCATGCCCATATCGACGGCGTTGACCACACCGAATTCGAGCTCGCCGGTGTCGAACAACGGCACGAATGTGCTGGTGCCGGCATAGGGCTGGACTTGCGCTTGAATCGCCGCAGCGTCGCTAATGACTTTCGCCAGACCGCTAGCCAACGCATAGAACAGCGAGCCCGGCGGATTGGAGCCGATGGCGACGGACTTGGGTAGTTGCTGGGCTTGGGCGCCAGCGCTGACGCATAGCAGGGCGATCCCGATAAAGCCATAAATCAAACTTCGACGCATGAATCCTCCTCGGCAAATCGGCGGTCACTGTAATGCGAACACGGCGACTAGGTCAATGGCATTCGAGAGTGAGTTGGGAACCTGAAAGGTTCGGTGTGAATATGTCGAGGGCGACCAACCTGTCGCGCCTACGTCCTGGTGGAATTATTTACCCCACAACTCCCTACTCGCCAGCCTGGCGCCTTCCGCCATCGCCTCGAATTTCGCCCAGCAAATTTGCGGGCTGCCGACTCTTGGGCCGAGGCCACAGTCGGTGCCGGCCATGAGGTTTTCTTTGCCGACAATTTTCGCGTAACGGACCAATCTATCGGCGATCGCTTGCGGATGTTCGACGATATCCGTCGCGTGGCCGACGACGCCGGGGACCAGCACTTTGCCGGCTGGGAGTTTCACTTCTTGCCAGACCCGCCACTCATGTTCGTGGCGTGGATTGGCGGCTTCAATGGATATGGTGTCGGCGTTCACCTTCAAAATGATGTCGATGATATCGCGCAATGGAATGTCATACTTATGCGGGCCGTGATAGCTGCCCCAGCAGGTATGAAAGCGCACGCGCTCGGGCGGGATATCGCGCAGACCATGATTTAACGCCTCGACTCGCAGCTCGGCGTATTTGCGATATTCCGGCACCGTCATCTGCGACATGAACTGCCAACCGTCAGGTAAATCGGGATCGTCGATTTGCAGCAAGAAGCCGGCGTCGACGATGGCTTTATATTCCTCGTGCATAGCATCGGCGATGGCGGCCAGATAAGCCTCGTCGTTGGCGTAGAAGTCGTTCTTCATCCAGTGCTCGATCGTTCCAGGGGCGACGGCCGGGAGAAAGGCTTCTGCGTATTTCTGACCTTGAAGGCCGGCTTTGAAGTCGGCGATTTCAGCTTTCAACGACGCTTGGCCGGTGTATTTCAGCGCCGCGTTACAAAATACCCGCTTGACGTTGTCGCCGCGGTGATATGCGCGTGCGCTGAAGTAGTCGTTGAACTCGGTCAAATCTCTGGCGTAAATCGTCGAGGTGTGGTCGCTCGGCTTTGACTTCGCGCTCGATAAAGCCGTCCAACCGGTCGCGGGCGTAGCGCGAGAAGTTGGACTTGCCCTGTTCGCCGTCGTTGATGATGTCGAGGCCGCAGGCGATCTGTTTCTTGACGATATCAGCGACGGCGCCGCTGACCCGTTTGCTAAAGGCTTGTTCGTCTACTGATTTTCCGCGCCGTGCGTTCGTTGTGCAGCTCTTTTAAGTCGGGCGGCAGCGGCAAGGCGCCGGCGTGGGTGGTTAATATTCTGTCGGTACTGTATTTCATTTACCCTCCTGCAATAACCTTGAACTTTTAAACCTTGAACCTTTGAACGAGCTTGTTTGTTCAAAGGTTCGACGTCAGATAGCTACTTGATCGTTTCCGCAATTTTTTGCGCAAAGCTGAAATCGAAGACCCGTTCCGGTGGCGGCGGTTGGGCGAGCTTGGTGCGCTGGGCGGCGGTAGCGATCATTTCGCGCTGGAGTTTGTCGTCGACGGTGCCGGTGGTCGACAAGTAACCCAGCGCGGCCTCGTAGACGCGTTCGGCATACTTATCGCGATCCTTGCCCATATCCAGGAAAGGGCCGCGGATAAAGTCGGTGGCGTACTTTTTGTCACTGCGGAACAGCCGGAGCGCTTTTTGCGTGGCGCGGATGACTTTGGTCACCAGTTCCGGTTTGTCGTTGATAACCGTCTTGGTTGTCGTCAGTCCGCCCTGGACGGCGCGATAGACATCGGCGCCGGCGGCGAGCTTGCGATAACCCTCGTCGACGGCGATGAAAGTTCTGCGGTATTTGCAGCATGGTGGCATCGATGGTGCCGGCTTTTAGAGCAACCCAGGTGATATCGCTGGTGCCGAGCGGCAGCATGGTGACTTGATCCAGCGGGATTTTGTTGGTGATGAGAATCTGCCGCGCGATGATTTCCGTCAGCGATCCCGGCGCCGAGATGCCGATCTTCTTGCCGCGCAGTTGAGCCACGCTGGTCAGGGCGGGCGTGGAAATCAGATCGAAGGACGGCTTATCCGAGAGTGCGAAGACGACCCGGACATCGGCGCCGTTGACCGCGGCGCTAATTGCGGTGCCGGTGGCGGTGCCAAAATCGACGCCGCCGGCGAGCATCGCCTGGACGGTTTGAATCGCCTTCATGAAAATAAACTCCGGTTCCAAACCCTCTTCGCGAAAGAAGCCGCGGTCGCGGGCGATGATGAACGGCATGTCGAGGGTGCTGCGCGAGACATAGGCGATGCGCAAGGGGATGAGCTTGGCGGGCTTTTCGGCGGCGTGGAGAGCATTGTTCGCGACTAGGGCGAAGCAAAATAGAGCCCATAGCGCCGCTAAACTTCTTTCGTCAAGCTCATGAGTCTCACTCCTATTTCCGTATGGTTTGAGAAGAGAACTCGAAACTCAAGACGCGAAACTCGAAACCGACTTATGCATAGGTGTCATAAATGCCGTCGAACTTGTTGAGCTTGAAGCGCACCATGTTTTTCGCCGCGACCCGGACCATTTCCTTGTCGCGATCGGTGATGGCGAATTTCGCCACGGTGTCGGCCGCCATGGCGGTATGTTCGACGTCCACTTTACCGTGGACCGCGAAGAACGTTCGTGCCCGGCTGTCGAGGCCGTAATGTTTTTCCAACGCCGCATCGAATTCGTCAGAATAGCGTTGCACCATGGTTTCGTTTACCAGCGCGCCGACGCGGGTTTCCGCCGGCGCGCCGACGAGCATACCGCGGACGATCGCTCCGGTGTGGGCGACGCATTCGAAGATCATGATGCCGTCGTCGAAGTCGGCGTCGGTCAGCCCAGTCGCCAAACCGAAGCGTCGCATGAGGCCCGGATGCGATTGCTCTTCGGTGAATAGCTCGGTGAACTGTTCGTACATTGCCTGGTTGTTGGCATTGCGCACCATCGAGAAAGCCAAGCCTTTGTTGATCACATGATTCGACAGGTAATGCTGCACGGCAAAGCCTTGTATCCGCTTCTTGGAAAGCTTGCCTGCGCGCAGTTCGGTGAAAAAGCGCGTGCTCATCAACTGCTCCACGCCTGGGTGGATAATTTCCTTGAGGACAGATTCGACAAATGGGTTGGACATAAGCTTCCCCTATAACATTTTGTAAGCGAACAGTGGCAGAGGGATGGAGCGACTGTCAAGCGGCGCATAATCGGTTGACAGGGAACCATCAGGCTACTAAACCATAGCTCTCTATGGGATAGGAATATGGCTCTGGCAAAATTAGCTGAGCTTGAACTCTTTTATGAAACGAAGGGCAGCGGCGAGCCGGTGCTGCTCGCCCCGGCGTCCTGGTGGCCTTCGGCCACTTGGAACGTCGGCGTCGTGCCGTTTTTGACCAGGCGCTTTGAGACCATTACATTCGACTGCCGCGGTACTGGACGGAGCAGCCAACCGCACAACGGTTATTCGGTAACGCAGTTCGCACAGGATTGCATCGGGTTGTTGGCGCATCTCGGCATTTCGCGCTGCCACGCCGTCGGCTTCGCTCTGGGCGGGCAAATCATGCAGGCGCTGGCGATCGAGCGGCCCGATCTAGTGGCGACGTTGACGATTGCCGCTTCGGGAGCCGGCACGAAAACTCTTGCCGGCGGTCAGCGAAGTCTTTCGCCGGATACGGAACGGGAAATCCGCGCCATCGGTTTCGAGCGCTATATTCGCAACTACATCGAGAACGACACGATGGCGTTCAATCGGCAATTCTACCGCGACCATGGCAGCGTCGTCGCAGCGTTGGCCGATGCGGTGTGGTCGGGACAGACCACGGTGGAAATGTTTCGCTGCCACGAAGATGCGCGGCTCACCTGGGACACTCTCGGGAAAGCGGCGGAAGTCAAAGTGCCGACGTTGGTGCTATGCGGCGCCGACGACGATGTCGCCCGGCGCGGCAGCACGCCGGTCGGAACTGCGCGTCGTGTCGCCGAGCTGACGCCCGGTGCTGAGCTGTGCTTGATTCCCAACACCAAGCATATGACTTTTTGGGATGGCAACGGCGCATTGGTGGCGTTGCAGGAATTTTTGCAACGCCATTCGATCGGCGCGCAGCGATAATATTTCGTTTGAGATTGAAGCAAATGTCGCGCTACAAACAGGGATGAAAATGGCTGATGCGCCAAACCAGCGAGGTGAACGATGCCGACGGCGGATTTAGGCGATGTCCAGATTTACTACGAGAGCCAAGGAGCCGGCGATGCGGTGCTGCTCTGTCCGCCGTCGTGGTGGCCGTGCGATACTTGGAACGTCGGCGTAGTGCCTTTTTTATCCAAGAAATTTCGCACGATCATCTTCGATTGCCGTGGCACCGGCCATTCGAGCATGCCGGATCATGGTTATACCATCGAGCAATTCGCCGCGGACTGCGCCGGGTTGCTGGAACATCTAAAAATTTCACGCTGCCACGCCGCAGGATTCGCGCTTGGCGGCCAGATCGCCCAGGCTTTGGCGATCCAGCGCCCTGACTTGGCCGCAACCATGACCATCGCCGCCGCCGGTGCCGGTGTAAAGACGACCGACGGCGGGGTTCGGGTGGTTCGCAACACCGACGAGGAAGAGATTCGCGAACACGGCTTCGAGCAGTTTATTCGCGGCCATATCGAGAACACTCATATGGCGTTCGACGGCAAGTTTTTCGCGGAGCATCAAGACGTGGTAAAGCGTTTGTCCGATGCGTTGTGGAAACGCCAAACCAGTCCGGAGCAACACCGCTTCCACTTCGACGCACGGCGCACTTGGGATACCTTGGGCAACGCTCCTAAGGTCAAGGTGCCGGCATTGATCCTGTGCGGCGCCGGCGACGATGTGAACCGCGGCGGCAGCACGCCGGTGGGTACGGCGCGCAAACTGAGCGAGTTGGTGCCCGGCTCCGAGTTGGCATTGGTGCCCAACGTCAAGCATATGACTTTTTGGGACGGCGATGGAGCTTTGACGGCGTTCCAGGATTTCTTGTTGCGACATCCCATCAAGAAGCTTTGAACGCGGAACCGTACCACTCTACGGATGTTGTCTTCGTGGGTTTCTTTTAATTGATGGGAGGAGCTGTCGATCCATGGAACTTCGACGATTCACTGCGAGCGCCATTGCGGTGCTCTTAAGTTTGGTTAGCGGCAGCGTCGTTTACGCCCAAGAAAAAGGCAAAGGCGCCAACGACGCGGTGATGCAGCTATATAATGCCGCTAAGAAAGAAGGCGCGGTCGTGATATGGGGACCGACCGACGCAATTATCTATCAGCGCGCGCAGGAAGCCATGAGCAAGCAGTATCCGGGCATAAAGATCGAGCACTTCGAGAGTATCCCTGAACCGCTGGTGCAAAGAATTATCGCTGAGAGTCAGGCCGGCAAGCCGGCGGCCGTAGATATCATTCAATCCGGCTCGCTGCGCGCGTTGCGGCCGTTGATCGATCGCGACATGTTGGCCAGCTATCCCGGATGGGAAAGAGATTTCGGGCTCGACGCGGTCTATGCCAACCAGCGCTTCGTCGGCGCTTATAATCTAACTTTGCCGATCGCTTATAACACCAAGCTGGTAAGCGCGCAGGATGCGCCGAAAAACTGGGAAGATCTCGCCGATCCGAAATGGAAGGGCAGAAAACTGATTATGGAGGCGAGATTAGTTCCTTTTGCCATGCTTGGCACGCAATGGGGCAAGGGCAAAGCGACTGAGTTGATCAAGCGAATACTTTCGCAGCAACAGCCCCTGATCGTTCAAGGCGGCACTACCGTTGCCAATGCTCTGGCGGGGGGCCAGGTTTCCATCGCCGTCGGTACCTATGCCTACACCATCGAACGCTTGAAAAAACAAGGCGCCGCCGTCGATTGGGTTGCCGTTTCGCCCCTACCGGTGCTCAATTCTGCAGTCGGAGTGCTCAAAACCGCGCCGCACCCCAACGCTGCGCGCTTTTTTGCCGGTTGGCTGGGAAGTACCGAGGGGCAAACGGTCAGATATACCAACACCGGCCAGGCGATCGAGGTGGGCAAAAACGCGATCGGCAATGTCGCCGCGAGAATCAAAACGACTCAGCCTGCGATCATCTTGGAAACCGAAAATAACTTCGCAGGGATTCTCGAGATCCAGCGCGAATTGGGAAAACTGCTCGGCGCGCTGCGATGAATAAGACGAGACTGGGGACGCGGCATGATGCGCCCCCGAATCGATTGACTGCCGGACTATTTATCTTGAAATGAGTGTATCGCCAACCACATTCGGTCGCAGCGCCCAGACCGGGGCTTGGTCATGGACGCTGAAATTGTCGGTTCGTTCGGTTGCTTTTGGCTGCACCATTGCCGTGGTCTCTTATCTTGTGCTGGTTCCGCTGGTGATGCTGTTTTACGCCAGCATCAAAAGCACGGAAGATAAGTTGCCCTTCGAAGCGACGGGCATGACGCTGGCGAATTACACCACAGTTCTCACCAGTCCTTCCACTTTGCCGATCTTTTTGAATACGTTTTTATTTACCGCCGGGTCCCTGGCGGTCGGCTTGCCGCTGGCGGTCCTGTTGGCGTGGCTTTTGGAACGTACCGCGATCCCGGCGCGCCGGTGGATTGCGACGTTCATTCTCGTGCCGATGACGGTTCCTTCGCTGCTCTCGGCGATCGCCTGGATTCAGCTGCTCGATCCCAGGATCGGCATTATCAACGTGGTCTTGCGCAATCTTCTCGGCTTGTCCGGGGACTTCGGCCCGTTCGATATTTATACGCTCTACGGCATGTGCTTTGTTCAAGGGTTGCGGTTGGTGCCGTCGGCTTATCTCATGATCGCGGCTTCGTTTCGCGCAATGGACCCGTCGCTGGAAGAACAAAGCGCCATGGCAGGACGCGGCGTTGGGCAAACGACCCTGCGCATCACCTTACCGATCATGCGGCCGGCGCTGCTCGCCATGTTGATCTATTACATTATCGTCGTCATCGAATCCTTCGATATTCCCGGGTTGCTTGGTTTCACCGCGCGCATTCGCGTGCTCAGCACGGCGATCTACTGGGCGACCCACTCGGAAGTCGGCTTGCCGGATTATGGTCTGGCTTCGGCCTTGGGAGCGCTGGTGTTGCTTGTCGCGCTGTCACTCATGTGGGCGTATCAGCGCTTGACGGCGCACCAGGAAAGATTCGCTACGATCACCGGCAAAGGATACCGGCCGCGGCGAGTCAGTCTCGGCGCCTGGACGGCGCCGGCAAGCGCGCTTTGCCTGCTCTACGTGGCGCTCGCGGTGATGCTGCCTTTTTTGATGCTGATCTGGACCAGCGTCCAGCCTTTCTACGCGGTGCCTTCGGCGGATTCGCTGGCGCGCGTCTCTTTCGAGGGCTACGTGAAAATCTGGCAGGAAAGCACGGTCATGCGCGCGCTGTGGAATACTCTGGTGATCGCGTTGGTGACCTCCGCGGCGACGATCTTGCTCGCCGTTATGATCAGCTGGTTTGTGGTCCGGCGCGGCCGAACGGCGGACGGACTGTCGCATTATCTCGCCACGGTGTCGTTTTTGCCGCAGTGCGTGCCGAGCATCGTCATCGGCCTGGCATTTATCTTCGTCTACGTGCGCTTTCCCGTTCCGATTTACGGCACCCTATGGATCATCGCACTGGCGATGACGACCCGTTACCTTGCGTACAGCTCGCGTACGATGACCTCGGCGCTCATGCAGGTGCACGGGGAGTTGGAAGAAGCGTCGCAAATGAGCCGGGCGCCGTGGGCGCGCACGTTGCGCAAAATCACCCTACCGCTCTTGGCGCCCGCTATGATCAATGTGTTTTTCTGGGTGGCGGTGCACGCGATGCAGGAGTTATCGATGGCTCTGATGCTCTACAATCCGGAGACGGTGGTCGTCTCGACGATGATTTGGAGCATGTGGCAAAACGGCCGCACCACGGATGCCGCAGTCTTGGGGGTGATCTTGATTTTGCTTTCCGCCGTCTTACTGCTCGGCGGTCAGCTATTTGCGCAACTCCGGCGCAGCCCTGACTCCTAGAAAGTTGCCCGGTATTTTGATTTCACAGCGCCCGAAACTATCTCACCGGCGAAGCGCAGACCTGGCCGCCTTCGTGGATCTGTTCGATACGGCGAGCGAGATCACGTCGCACAGCAACGATCAATTATCTGCAAACAGGATCATTGGTGATTAGCGTAATAGATTTGCAAAAGTCATTTGCCGGCGCGCGGGGCGAAGTCCGCGCATTGCGCGGCGTGTCCTTCGAAGTTGGCAAGGGTGAATTGTTTACGCTGCTCGGCCCGAGCGGCTGTGGCAAGACGACGACGCTGCGCTGCATCGCCGGATTGGAACAGCCGTTGTCCGGGGAAATTGTCATCGGCGGTCAGGCGGTTTTCAGCGCCGCCAACGGCACCTTTATTCCACCGGAGCGGCGCAACATCGGCATGGTTTTTCAATCCTACGCGATTTGGCCGCACATGACGGTGTTTCAGAATGTTGCCTATCCATTGGCCAAAGAGGCGAATCGGATTGAGATCGCCGAGCGCGTCGGACGGATTCTTGACCGATTGAGTCTCGGGACGCTGGCGGATCGGCTTGCGCCGAACCTGAGCGGCGGGCAACAGCAACGCGTCGCACTGGCGCGGGCGTTGGTCGCGCAACCCCAGGTGCTGTTGCTCGACGAACCGCTCAGCAATCTCGACGCCAAATTGCGCGAGCAGATGCGCTTCGAGTTGAAGTCGCTGCAAGAATCCTTCGGCATCACCACTGTATACGTCACCCATGACCAAGAGGAAGCGCTGGCGCTGTCGGATCGCATCGGTTTGATGCATGAGGGCATGCTCCTGGAAGTGGGTGCGCCTACGGAGCTGTATCTTCGCCCGGCGCATCGAATCACCGCTGATTTTCTCGGCACGGCGAATTTTATCGCCGGTCACGTCGAGCTGCCGGGCAATGTCGCTTGGGATGAAATGTTGATCGCTACTGCGATTGGCAAGTTCGCTGCACGCCGCAGCGTCGAATGGCAACCTGGCATGGCGGCGGAGCTGTTTTTTCGACCGGAAAGCATCGAACTGATGGGTGAGAGTATGGCCGATGGACCGGCGAATCACGCTTCGGCCCTGGTCGAACGGGTGACTTTTCTCGGCAACTCGGCCGATGTGATATTGCGCTGCGGCGAAGTGCGCATTCGCCTGCGCGCCCACTCGGCGCGCATCCCTCATGTCGGTTCGACTGTGAAGTTTTCTGTGCCGGCGGATTCTTGCATCGTGTTTCCGGCATGAGATGTTTGTTTATGCCCGCCCCGTCGCGATGGGCGTGGCTAGGTGAGTTCCTCTCGCGCATGAGAGGGGCAGAAAGAGGGGAGAATGACGACTGATTCATCGATTGCAGAACGAGGCGAGCAGTCTAATACCATCGAGTGGCGCCTGTATCTCAAAATGCTGACCACGCGCGTATTCGAAGAAGCGCTGGTGCGCTGGGAGCACGAGAAGAAACACCCGGCGCAGACTTTTCCGAGTAAGGGACAGGAAGCCATCGCCATCGGTACCTGCCTGGCGCTGGAGCAGGGCGACGATGTGCTGCCTTCGTTTCGTACCCGCGGTGCGATGATCGGCATGGGCATTGGTATCGAAGAACAGCTTCGCGAGTTTTTGCACACGCCTTCGGCCGTCGGGGATTCGCGCGATGCACCGCATCACGCATCGTGGCCGGAACGCGGCGTCATGCCCGGGTCGACGATGATTGGCGGTCATCTGGCCATGGCGGCTGGAGTGGCGCTGGCCAATCAAACCGATGGCGCCAGCAACGTCAGCGTGGCTTTCTTCGGCGACGGGACCTTGGGTTCCGGCGATCTGCACGAGACCATGCATATCGCCAGTGCGTGGCGGCTGCCGCTGATTCTGGTCTGCGAGAACAACGGTTGGGAGATGGCGACGCCCTGGCCCAAGGTACGCCAGCAGCGCTCGCTGATTCCTTACGCCGAGCCTTTCGGTCTGGCGTCGCGCCAAGTCGACGGCAACGATGCCATGGATGTTTATCAGTCGGCGCGCTGGGCGCGGGCGACGGCGCTCGGCGGACAACCGGTGTTTCTCGATTGCCTGACCTTCCGCATGGGCCTTTATAGCTCGCATTTCGGCGAAGTGCGCTCGGGCATCGAAAACGATTTAGCCGAAGCGGCCAAGCGCGACCCGTTGAAGCGATTGGGCGATTGGCTGATCAGCAACGGGATGGCAAGCGCCGACGATTTGGAGCGGCTCCAGCGAGTTGAAGAGCGTCGCATCGAAGCAGCGTTCGCCCACGTCGCTGCCGAGTTGTAGGGCTGGCCGGCGGCCGCCCTCACGGACAAATACAAAAGGAAACTCCCAAGATGTCCCTAATCAATTACCGCGACGCAGTCGGCAAAGCGTTGCAAGATTCGATGCGCGAGGAACCGCGCTTGATCGTCATCGGGCAGAATCTGGCGGCCCATGCTTTGAAACCGTTAGCCGAGACCTATGGACTCGATCGCGTGCGCGATTGTTCGATCAGCGAGAGCGCCATGGTCGGCATGGCGGTGGGGGCGGCGATGAAAGGCATGAAAGCAGTGGTGATGATCGCCTATGCCGATATCGCCACGGTCTGCCACATGGCAATCGTGCAAAGCGCGGCGAAGCTGCATTATCTCACCAACGGCCGGTTGCATTGTCCGGTCATCATTCGTTTGCCGATCGCGAGGTTTCGCGGTCATGGTCCGGAAGGTAACGAGGTCGGCGTGTCGTGGTTTTACAACGTGCCGGACCTCAATATCGCCATGCCGGGCTCGCCGAGCGAGGCCTACTGGAGTTTCCGCGAGGCGCTGACGCGGCCGACGCCGACCTTGTTTTTCGAAGACCGCTCGATTCACCTGCGCGCCGGTGAGCTGGCCGCGAGCAACCCTGGCGGCCGCGCGGCGATTACTCGCGCCGGCGAGCGCTTGACGATCGTCGGTGCCGGCCGCGCGGCTGCGCTTGCCGAAGATGCCGCCGATGAACTATCGAAGCGGGGATTCGGCGGCGCGGTTGAAGTGGTTAGTTTAGGATTTATCAAACCCTGCGACACTGAGACGGTTTTGAACTCCGCCGGCAAGACCGGCCGCGTCTTGATCGTTCAAGACGAACCCGAATGGGCCGGCTATGCGCCCTATGTGCGCTGCGCTCTCGATCGCTTGCCGCCCGGTAGCTTGGCGATGGCGCCGCGCATGCTGGTCGGCGCCGATCAGTATTTGCCCTATTGGGACGAGCGGCCGTTCTTGCCGTCGCTGGAGAGTGTCGTGAGCGCGGCCACGGAATTGTTAAAGTAAGATTGTGCCGGACGGGATTATAAAGATGAAGAATAAATTTTACCTACTCGCGTCATCATTGCACTATTGGCATTGTGGCTAAACGCGCCGCATGTCTTTGCCCAGGTTGCGCATCCCGATCTGGTCGCCCAGGCGAAAAAAGAAGGACGCGTGGTCTGGTACACGACGGTTTCGATCCCGGAGAGCAAGCAGCTCATCGATCTGTTCGAGCGGCAGTATCCGTTCATCAAAGTCGATCTGCTGCGCTCGGGGGCTGGGGCGTTGGTCAACCGCGTGGTGAGCGAGTATGCGGCGCGCACGTATGCCGCCGACGTGTTGCAAGGAACGGCGAGCCGCGGCGGTCTCAGCTTGCTCAAGAAGCGGGAAATTCTTGGCCGTTACGAATCGCCGGAGTTCAAATATTTGCCGGCGGATTTACGTGACAAAGCGGGTTACTGGGGCTCGACCTTTCAGAATACCTTCGTACTCGCCTACAATAAACGCAACGTCAGGCCGGATGATGTGCCGAAGACCTATGACGATCTGCTCAAGCCGATGTGGAAGGGACGGCAGATCATCAACGACACCGACAATTTCGAATGGTTCGACGGTCTGCTCAAAGCCTGGGGCAAGGACAAAGGTCTCGCCTATTTCCGCCGGCTGGCGGCGCAGGAACAGGTCTTTCAGCGCGGCGCGCGCGGACGCATCTCGCTGGTAGCGGCGGGCGAAGCGCCGCTGACCATCGGCTACGGTCCCCATGCGCAGAGCTTCGTCAATCAAGGCGCGCCCATCGACTGGGTACCGTTGGAGCCGGTGGTGGTGATCATCAATACGGTAAGCATCGCCGCGCGCCCGCCTCATCCCGCGGCGGCCAAGCTGTTTATAGACTTTCTTTTTTCCAAACCGGCGCAGCTGAAGCTGCGCGAGCTGAGCCGCATTCCGTCGCGCAGCGATGTCGAAGCCGATCCGCCGCGGCTCAACAAAGGATTTAAAAAAATCGTCCAGGATTTGGAAAACGAAGGGATGGCGGAGTCGATCAAACTGTTTCAACAGACCTTCGGGCTGACGGCGGGATGATTTTAAGTTTGTTCCAACTGTTCCAATCGTTCCAGTTGTTCCACGCGGTGAGACAGCGAGACGCTGGAAGGCCGAGGATTCAATTATGCCAATTGCCAAGGTGAACGGAGTCGCGATTTATTATGAAACCCAGGGCAGCGGCGAACCGATTCTCTTAGTGCCGCCCAACTGGTGGCCCTGTGCGACATGGAACGTTAAAGTTGTGCCCGCTTTGGCGCAACAATTTCGCACGATCATCTACGATGGCCGGGGCACGGGCCGGAGCGAAAAGCCGGCGGACGGTTACACGGTCGAACAGTTCGCCGCTGATGGCATCGAGTTGCTGCAACAGCTCGGTGTTGCACGCTGTCATTTGGTTGGATTCGCCATCGGCGGTCAGATCGTCCAGGCGATGGCGATCGAGCGGCCGGACTTGGTCGCGAGTTTAACGATTTCCACCACCGGACCCGGAGTGCGCCGCCTCGATGGCACAATGCGGGAAGTGGGGCCGGAAGCATTGGACGAGATCAAAAAGATCGGGTTTGAAAAATATATCCTCGAACATATCGATAACGACCATATGGCCTACAACCCAGAATACTACCGCGACCATCGGCAACAGGCGGCAGAACTGGCTCGCGCTTTATGGTCGGGACAGAGCACCGTGGAGCAGTATCGGATCCACGAACTGGCGCGACTGACTTGGGACACGTTGTCTGAAGCGCCGAAAATAAATGTGCCGACCTTGGTTCTTTGCGGCGCGGACGACGGTGTCGAACGCCGTGGCAGCACGCCGGAAGCGACGGCGCGGCGACTGGCGCCGTTAATCCCCGGCGCCGAGTTGGCATTGGTGCCCGGCGTCAGGCATATGACGTTTTGGGATGGCGATGGCGCGCTCAAAGTGTTGCAGGACTTCTTGGCGCGCCATCCGATCGGCGCGAACTAGGTTCGGAAATTAGCCGCAAAGAGCGCAAAAGGCAAAAAAAGGGGCGGGTTTAAAACCCGCCCTTAGGAAACTTTCGTGTCCTTCGTGCTTCGCGGTGAGATTATTTTCTTAGGCGAACTTCGCCGCCACTAACATTGCCAGATTACCTTTGCCATCCAGCGCCCACAGCGTGGCTTCGCGGCCATCATTACTGGGTTTGCCGCACAGCGTGACTTTGCCATCGACATCATAAACCGAGCGCAGGTTTTGGAAATCGAAGTTAGTCATGCGCTTGGCCGGCAACTCGCGCCGGCACATTTCCATCAGTAACTGCGAGATCAGCGAGCTTTGCACCACCAGGCCCGGCAGCTTTTCCACCTTCGTAACATAGTCGCGGTCGTAGTGGATGCGGTGGCTATTGAAGCGAATCGCCGAGAAGCGGAATAGCAACGGGGCATTGGGTTCGACCGTCTGGTTCCATTTCGCTTCGCTGGGAATAGCCGGAGAAGTCTTGGGTGCAGCGTCGGCGCGAGTTTCGCTCAACATGACCATGTCGCGCTCTTCGACGACGCATAAGCCGCGCGAGGTCGACAGGCTGTTACGTTCGATGATCGTGACTTGAGCGCCGCTGGCTCCATCGTCGACCTGAAGATCGGCAATCTCGGTCTTGCGTGTGACATCGTCGCCAATCCTCAGCGGTTCGTGGAACGCGACGCGCGTGCCGCCGATACGCCGGCGCGGCAGCGGTATCGCCGGCATGAAACCGCCTCCCGATGCCTGGCCGTCGGTGCGCATCTTGTCGGGCCGGTGCGATGCCGGGAATAACCCGCCATACCATCCCGGCGGGATCGCCGCGCCTTTCTCCAGCGGCGGATTTTCCAGTCCTAGGGTTGCCGCGAACTTCACCATCGTCGATGCGGTTACGACATCGGCGGCAGTTTCGCTTTTACCGATGAAGGTTTTGAAACTTTCCAATGATTCGGCCATGAACTTAATCTCCTTCCGTTAGTGTCTCGGCGGAGCGTAGTTCGGCGGCAAAGGTCATGTCAAGGAAAATGAGCTATATCTAGAACGAACCAATACGAAAACTCTGCAAAGGAACCGATGTCGCTGCGGTAGACGACATTTGCATCGGGTCGGGGCCGGCAAACTTATATTGTCCGCAAATTCAAGAGCTCATTCTAGCGGGTCCGATTATAAGTGTAGTCCTCGCGTTGAGTTGTGCCGACGCGCAGCTCTGCCGGCAGCGGCGCGCGGGTGGCATTTACTTTGGAGTGGACGTCGAGGGCCGCCTGGTCGGTCCAGCGTTCGAGGATGACTAGATGGTCGGGGTTGACGACGCTCTGGAAAACTTCAAACTGTTCACAGCCGGGTTCATTGACGATGTCTTCGCAACGCGCTTTGTAAAGTTTTCCAAGTTCGCTGCCTTTGCCGGTTGCCGCGGTGATGGTGACGATGAGTCGGACTGCCATAGGTTCTCCTTGGTGCGCCATTATTTGACGCGTGGTTTGGTTAGAACAGTGCGAACTATCGTCCAGGTCGGACGACGGTGTCAAGATGCAGGCAGCGCCAACACTCACAAATTTGTCTGGCGCGCAAATTGTTCGTCAGAGACGCCAAGATCGCAAGCACAGGCCGATAGCCGTCATTTTGCGGCATCGCTGAATCCGCTACGATTGTCGCTTCGATCGCAATGACATCATTTCCAGCACGGCGCCCGCGAGATAGCGAGCTGCCCTACGGGGATCATTTGCCAATCAAACCTTGCAGCACCGGTTCTAAGACTTTCCAGACATTGGCGGCGACAAGTTCGTGGCCCTTGGCGGTGGGGTGGATGCCGTCGGGCAGATTCAGTTCACGCACGCCGCCGACATTTTCGAGGATGAAGGGGACGAGTAGAGCTTTGTTCTTTTTCGCGAGGTCCGGGTAGATGACCCCGAATTTATTGGCGTAGTCGGTGCCCATGTTGGGCGGCACTTTCATGCCGGCGAGGATAATTTTGGCCTGGGGATATTTTTTTTGCGTCCGTTCGATAATCGCTTGGAGGTTCTGGCGTGTAGTTTCCGGCGGCAAGCCGCGCAGGCCGTCGTTGCCGCCGAGTTCTAAGACAAGTACGTCGACACGGGAGCGCAGGAGCCACTCCATGCGGTTCAAGCCACCGGCGCTGGTGTCACCGCTTTGGCCGGCGTTGACAGTGCGAAAGGGCCACTTGTTGGCGTCGATCATATTCTGAATTAGCGCCGGGTAAGCTTGCGACGGTTCCAACCCGTAGCCGGCGGTGATGCTGTCGCCAAGAAATAGGATGTTTTTTGGCTGGGGCAGTGCGGCCGTGAGGCATAACCAGGAACAGAGTAACAATCCCACCCGGGCTGGATGTAATCTTTTTAAGATGAGCTGATTTACCTTCATATTAGTTCTAATTCTGCTAGAATAGTCCGCTAATGTTTAAGTGATTCGTTTTTTCTGTCCAATTGCAACCGGCATGAGCACCGATAATATTTTAACAGTAGAGCATTTGAGTAAGGAATTTAAGAGTGGCGACGACCAGGTTCACGTCCTGAGCGATGTATCTTTTGCCATTGAGCGCGGCAGCCGCTGCGCCGTGGTCGGCCCTTCAGGTAGCGGCAAGACGACTTTGATAGCGATCTGCGCCGGTCTGGAGCGGCCGAGCAGCGGCGCGGTGCAGTTCGACGGCGTGGCGCTGCACCAGGCGAGCGAGGAGCAGTTGGCGCGCATCCGCAATCAGTCCGTTGGGTTTATTTTCCAAAGCTTTCAGTTGCTGCCTTCGCTGACCGCGCTCGAGAACGTCATGGTGCCGGCGGAGATCAGCGGCGAGCGCATGGTTCGGGCGAGCGCGCTGGAGCTGCTCGGCCGGGTCGGCTTGCGCCACCGCATGTATCATTATCCCATGCAGCTTTCGGGCGGCGAACAGCAGCGGGTGGCGATCGCCCGGGCGTTCATGAATCAGCCGAAGATATTGTTTGCCGACGAACCGACCGGCAATCTCGACGCCGAGACCGCCGAGAGTATCGTCAAGCTGATTTTTAACTTGAACTCGATGAATCGCACCACGCTCATTCTCGTCACCCATGATCGGGACCTCACCGATCAGGCGGATCGGGTCATCACGCTAAAAGCCGGTCGTTTGGCATCCGATATTACTCAATCCGCGACTGCCGCTGCCACCGCCTAAGCCGGTTCGATGATCACCTTCTGGAAACTCTGGGTCTGGCGCATGGCCTATCGCGACAGCCGGCGCGGTTTATTGCGTTTGTTGCTGTCGATGTCCTGCGTGGCGTTGGCGGTGGCCTTGGTAGTGTTGGCGTTTTCCTTTCGAGAAAACCTCCTAGCCAGCATACAGTCTCAGTCTAAAAGTCTCTTGGGAGCCGATCTCGCCATCGACAGCCGCGAACCGTTTTCCAAGGACGATTTACAACTGATTCATTCCCTGGGTGGCGATCAGTCGCGGCAGGTCGGTTTTACCTCGATGGTGACTTTCTCCGCCAACGGCGACTCGCGTCTGGTGCAGGTGCGCGCGATTAGCGGCCAATTTCCCTACTACGGCGCTTTGGAAACTGTTCCACAGTTATCCCTCGACGCGTTTCATTTGAGCGCCAACGCCTTGGTCGATGAGAACGTGATGTTGCAGTTCAATGCCAAGGTCGGCGATTTCGTCAAGATCGGCAGTCAAGAGTTTCGCATCGCCGGTGGCTTGCGCAAAATTCCCGGCGAAACGCTCGCATTTTCACTGATCAGTCCACGAATCTATATTCCCATGGCGTATCTGGACCGCACCCGGCTGATCCAAACTGGCAGCGTGGTGCGCTATCGCGTGTTTTTTAAATTCGCCCCTGGAACGCAGGTCGACCGGCTGGTCAAGGAGATCACGCCGCAGTTGCAACGCTTGCAGTTGGAAGCCGATACGGTCAGCAGACGCACCGCTTCGATCGCCGCAAATATGGAGAATCTGTCGCGCTTTCTGCGCTTGGCGGTGTTTGTCGCCGTGCTGCTCGCCGGCGTCGGCGTCGGCAGCGTCACCTATGTTTACGCCAAAGAAAAAGCTCAAGCCGCGGCGCTGTTGCGTTGTATCGGTGCCCGGCCGCGGGAAACCGTCTCGGTTTATTTATTACAGCTGTTTTTCCTGACCTTGGTTTGCTCGGCAGCGGGAGTGGGGTTGGGTGTGTGGGCGCAGTCCTATTTGCCTGCGGTGTTGAAAGATTTTCTCCCGGTGGCGCCAACCATAGAGATTTCGCCACTCGGTATCGCTGCCGGTGTCGGCATCGGCATGACGACGTCTTTCTTGTTTGCCCTTTTACCGTTGATCTCATTGCGGCGCATTTCGCCGCTGATGGCGTTGCGTGCTTCCTACGATGACGAACCTCGCACCAAGGACCCGCTGGTCCTATTCATCGTATTCTTGATCGCCCTGTTGGTGCTGGCTTTCGCTAGCGCAACCCTCGGTAGCTGGCGTCAAGGGGCGATATTTGCCGGCGGCGTGCTCGTGGTGTTCGTCTTGCTCGCGCTGTTGGCGCGCATGGGCGCGCTCGCCATGCGTCAGGTGGCGCCGCGCTTTCTGACCTTCTCCTGGCGCCAGGGTTTGGCTAATCTCCATCGGCCGAGCAATCAGACCACCACGGTGATGTTGGCCATCGGCCTCGGGACATTCCTTTTAGTCACGCTGCATGGCGCGCAGGACACCTTGCTGCGCCAGGTCGACCGCCGCATCGGCCACAACGAGCCCAATTTAGTGCTCTTCGATGTGCAAAATGAGCAGCGCAAAGCCATCGGTGAATTGTTATCCCGTTTCGAAATCCCTCTCCATGCCGAAGTGCCGATCGTCACCATGCGTCTGGCGGCGGTCAAGGGGCGCCGCGCCGAAGAGATCCGCGCCGATGAGAAATCTAAAATTCCCGGCTGGGCGCTGCGTCGCGAGTACCGTTCGACTTATCGCGGGGCTCTGACCGGTACGGAAAAGCTGGTCAAAGGCAACTGGGTTGCCAAGGCCGATGAACAACTGCAACCGATTCCAGTTTCCGTCGAAAAAGGTCTCGCCGATACGCTGGGCGTCGATGTCGGCGATTCGCTGGAATTTGAAATCCAGGGCGTGCCGGTCAATACGATCATCGCCAATCTGCGCGAAGTCGACTGGCAGCGGGTACAGCCGAATTTTTTCGTGGTCTTTCCCGAAGGGGTCTTGGAACAAGCGCCGCAGTTTTTCGCGGTGGTCGGACGCGCGCCGTCGACCCAAGCTTCGGCCCAGTTGCAGCGCGCGGTGCTGGAGCGCTTCCCCAATGTCTCGGCGATCGATCTGAGTCTGATCCTCAGCACACTGAACACGGTCCTTGACCGGGTCGCCAACGCCATGCGCTTCGTCGCCTGGTTTACCTTGCTCACCGGTTTTGCCGTGTTGGCGAGCGCTGTGTTGGGCAGCCGCGGCCATCGGGTGCGCGAGAGCATCCTGCTGCGTACCCTCGGTGCGGCACGCGGGCAGATTTTTAACTCGATTGTCGCGGAATATGTTTTCACCGGCGCCATCGCCAGCATCGCCGGCGCGATTCTCGGCATCCTGGCGAGTTGGGGGCTCAGTTATTATTTCTTCGGCACCGCGATTTCCATCGCACCGTTGCCGGTGCTGGTGATTATTCTCGCCGTGACCGCTGCGACGGTAATCGCCGGCGCGCTTGGCTGTCTCGGCGTGATTCGCCGCCCGGCGCTGGAAGCGCTGCGCGCCGAGGCTTAACGGCGTTCGCAACTGTCGATTGTCATTTCGAGCGTAGCCAGAAAATCTTCTCCATGTCGCGCATGGTTGGATCAATCGCTGATCATTGACGCATGGTCGGATTCGTGGCGGCATCGGTGATTTCCTGATAATTTGCGGCTTCGTTCCGTCAAAAATCATTCAAATGAATTTATCAACCGGCTGGCGCGGCAAGCTAGCAACTGTTTATTACGGCTGGCGCATGGTCGGCGTGGTCTCGGCCATGCGTGTGCTTGGCGGTGGCTTGCATGGGTATGGCTTCACGGTTTTCTTTCTGCCGGTGAGCCAAGATTTGGCCCTCACGCGCGCCCAGACATCCCTGGCCTTTTCCCTCGCGCGCGCCGAAGGCGCCATCGAAGCGCCGATCATCGGCTATGTCGTCGACCGCTTCGGCCCGCGACCGTTGATGGTGGCGGCGGCGCTATTGGCCGGGATCGGTTACATCTCGCTCTCTTGGGTGGATAGCTACATCGGCTTTTTGATCGTTTACTTGGGGCTGATTTCGCTGGCGTATTCGGCCGGGTTTATCCAGACCCCGATGGTGGTGGCAAACAATTGGTTCATCCGCAAGCGCGCCCGGGCGATGACCGTCGTCGGTTCGGCGGTCACAGTCGGCGGCATGCTGATTACCCCAGTGCTCGCCACAGTGGTTCACAGATGGGGCTGGCGCTCGGGAACTTTTATTGCCGGCTGCGCCTTCTTGCTCATCTGCATTCCATTGAGCCTGCAAGTGAAGAGGTCGCCGGAGAGCGTCGGCCTGCAACCGGACGGCGACGATGTCTCCGATACGCAAACGGCGGGACCAAACACGGCGCCGCGTATGCTGGCTGATGTCAGCGCCATCGATGCTCTCAAGACATTTGCTTTCTGGTGTTTGGCTTTCTCGATGCTGGCGCGGGTCGGAACGCAAAGCACCATGATGGTGCATTTCATTCCTCTGATGGTTTGGAAGGGGATCACCCAGGAATATGCCGCGGTGATGCTCAGCGTCTTTGCCGGGCTTAACTTGATCACGCACTTCGTCCTCGGCTGGATTGCCGACCGGATCAACAAGCCCAAGCTGCTGTCGCTGTGGATGCTCTTGCCGATCGCCGGTATTATCATATTGCGCACCGGCGACTCGCTTGTGTCGCTCTGGCTGTTTACGATCTTTTTCTCGACCCTGGATGCGGCGTTTCCCGTCACCTGGGCCGCCAGCGGCGATTTCTTCGGCCGCAAGTACTTCGCTACCATTCGCGGCAATATGACGTTCGTCTACATGTGGGGCAGCGCCCTTGGCCCGGTGATCGCCGGCTATTTGTACGACCAGACGCAGAGTTATGGCGCTATTCTATGGGCTATCGTCGCCACCTTGTCGGTTTCGGTGATGCTAACATCGCTGTTGATCAAGCCCTGGAGTGATAAGGTCCGGCATTTGTCCGCAGCATCGCGGCGGTCGTCCTTGTCTTGAGCTTTTGCCAAGAGTCGGAGCCTTGAGTTCGAAAAATTGCCGAACTACGATGCGGTTACTTGAATTTATTCGATTTCGAAATGAGGCGTAGAAATGGCTGAACCAAGATCGCACCGTTTGCCGACGTCGGTTATCCCTGAGCGTTATGAGATCGAGCTAACTCCGGATTTGCTCCAATGGACCTTTACCGGTGAGGTCAAGATCGCCGTAGAGGTGCGCCAAACGGTGCGTGAGGTGGTCCTCAACGCGGCGGAGTTGGTGATCCAGTCGGTTTCTCTGCGAAGCGCCGACGGCACGCCGCATCACGGCAACGTGCAAGTGGACGACGCCAACGAGCAGGCGGTATTGAGCTTTCCTGACCTTGTAGCGCCGGGAAACTACCAGTTGCAGATTCATTTCACCGGGGTGCTCAACGACAAGCTGCATGGTTTTTACCGCAGCGTGTACAAGGGCGTTGACGGTCAGGACAAACCGCTGGCGTCGACGCAGTTCGAATCGACGGACGCGCGCCGGGCGTTTCCCTGTTGGGATGAGCCGGCGTTCAAGGCGGTGTATCAGGTGACTTTGGTGATTGACGAAAAACTCACGGCGATTTCCAACGCCCGAGTCATCGAAGAGACGGTGTTATCGGGAACCGGTAAAAAGGCGGTGAGATTCGCCGACTCAATCAAGATGTCGACCTATCTAGTGGCGTTTATCGTCGGTGATTTCGAAGCCACCGAACCCATGACGGCGGATGGTGTGCCGCTGCGGGTTCTGGCGGTGCCGGGTAAAAAAAAACTGGCCGACTTCGCCGTCGCCATCGGCAAGGCGTCATTGGAACATTTCAGCGGGTACTACGGCATCCCTTATCCCGGCGATAAATTGGATTTGATCGCCATCCCCGACTTCGCCTCGGGCGCCATGGAAAATTTGGGCGCCATTACCTTTCGTGAAACCGCGCTGTTGGTCGATCCCGAAAAAGCCACCCGTGCCGAACTCGAGCGCGTCGCCGATGTCGTGTCCCATGAAAATGCCCATATGTGGTTTGGCGATTTGGTGACGATGAAGTGGTGGAATGGGCTGTGGTTGAACGAAGCTTTCGCCACCTTCATGGAAATGCTCGCGGTCGACGCCTGGAAACCGGAGTGGCGCCGCTGGGATAGTTTTGCCGTGTCGCGCGCCGCGGCGATGCAAGTGGATGGTCTCAGGAGCACCCGGCCGATCGAGTTTCCCGTCGATAGGCCGGAGGAGGCGGCCGGCATGTTCGACGTGCTCACCTACGAAAAGGGCGCTTCGGTGTTGCGCATGTTGGAACAGTACCTTGGCGCTGTAAAGTTTCGCGATGGAATCCGGCTGTATTTAAAAAACCACGCTTATGGCAACGCCGAGACCACCGATTTGTGGGACGCCTTGGAAGAGTCGACGCAGCAGCCGGTGCGCGCCATGATGGACGGCTGGATCTTCCAACCGGGCTATCCGCTGGTCAGCGTCGAAAAATCCGGCCGGACCATCCGCATTTCCCAACAGATCTTTCGTTATTTACCGGACGGCAGCGACAACGGGCGCAGCTGGCATGTGCCGATTTTTCTGCGTGCTGGAACCTCAGCGGGAGTCGTTAGCCGGATTTTATTCCTGACGGAAAAAGAGCAGCAAGTCGAATTCGACGCGCCGGCCGATTGGGTCGTGGTAAACGCCGGCGCCCATGGCTTTTATCGTGTCCGGTACAGCAATGAATTGTTGGCCGCGCTGCGCCAGGGAATGACTACCCAGTTGACTGCGGTGGAGCGTTTCGGTCTGGTCAACGACTGTTGGGCGGCGACTCTGGCGGGGATAGTTCCACTGACCGATTATCTTGAATTGATCGACCAGATGAGCGGTGAGACTGACGTCAACGTGTGGACGACGATGATCGCATCGTTCCACCAAATGCAGCGGATTTTCGATGACGTTCAATGTAAAAAATTGGCGGGACGGCTCTTGGCTGTGTTGTCACTGGCGCTCGAGCGGCTCGGTTGGTCGGTGCGGCCGGTCGAGGACGAATTGTCGAGCCAGTTGCGCGCCGATCTGATCCGTGCGCTTGGCACGGTCGCCGACGACCCGGTGACCCAGGATCGCGCCAGGGAGTTGTTTGCCGCCTACGAAAAAAACCCCAATGCGGTGGATCGCAATTTAACCCCGGCTTTAGTGGCGATTCTGGCGCATATCGGCGGTAGTGAGGAGTACGAGAAGTTTTTTGCGCGATTTAAACATGCCCAAACGCCGCAGGAGGAGACGCGTTATCTTTTCGCGTTGGCCAATTTTACCGACGCCGAGTTAATCGATCGGACTTTGGATTTGGCGATCAACGGTATGGTGCGGACGCAGAACTCGCCCTACCTGATGCGCGAAGCGCTGCTCAATAAGCATGGCCGGGAGCGCGCTTGGTCGTTCATGAAAGCGCACTGGGATGAAATGAATCGCCAGTATCCGGACAACGCCATCCCGCGCCTGTGCGAAGGCGTCGTCGGCTTGGTCAGTGCCGCGCTTGAAAGAGACGTGGCTAATTTTTTTCACGTCCACCCGGTCAAGCAGGGGAGCAAGCAGATCGAACAACATCTTGAACGTTTGCGCGTAGCGGTGGCTTGTCAGGAACGATGGCGCAACCTGTTGCGCGGCTAGTATCGGCGCTTTGAGCGGCGCTTAGCGTCGGCGTTCGCCTCATGTCGCGAAGTAAAGCGAAACCCTATTTTCGCCTACAGTCAACCGCTAATTTACGTCGTCGGAAGGTCATCCTCTCTCCTCAGACACCCTTGCCGTTTTGTTATATTCCTTAGTAAATTTAGATAGTTAGGCCAGCTATTACGGGCTGGTTAAAAGTTGAATAATTTGCCTTGACAGGACAAGTGAGTAAATGCTAACTAACCGGTATGAGCAACGCTCCTAGACTTACCGCAGGGGCGCGCCGCGAAGCGATCGTCGCAGCGGTGCAAGACATTTTCGCGGAAAAAGGCTTCGACGGCACGACCATCAAAGAGTTGGCTCACGCGGCGGGAGTTTCCGAAGCGTTGCTTTATAAGCATTTTCCCAGCAAGGATTCGCTCTATCACGCGATGCTCGATGCCTGTGCGAAGGGGCCGACATTTGCCGAGGCGAGCCGCATCTTGGAATTTGAAGCATCGACTTCGACCTTGGTGGTGATGGTTCATTTCATGATCTCGCACTATGTGCTGGGACGGCCGGGCGATACCCATCGAGCCGCGCTCAATTCGCTGCTAATGCGTAGTTTGCTCGACGACGGCGAGTTGGTGCGTTTGATGCACAAGAAGCTCGCCGCGGCGTGGTTGAAGAAGTTCGAGGCTTGCTTGCAGGCATCGGCGAAATCGGGCGAATTGCACGACGTGCCCTTTCGCAAAGATATTTGCGTTTGGTTCGTTCAGCACGTCGCTTTTTCTTTGATGCTGCACCTGCGGCCAAAAGTGCCGGCAATCAACTATAAGGTTTCGCGCGAAGAGCTGGTGACCCAAGCGACCTGGTTCGCACTCTTAGGGATCGGCCTTAAAGAGGATGCGGCGCGCCGTTATTACAGCCCGAAAGCCCTACAATTACTCGCCGGGTGATGGGGTTATTGATGATGGGGTTATTACGGTTGGTTTAAAAATCTGATTTAATTCTTTTTAAAAGGGGAGGGGTTATGGAGTTCAAGGCACCGAGCAATAATGAGGGCGGCAAAAAGACCGCCGGTTTAGACGAGCGCATTGGCTCGCTATTTCAGCCCGATACGTTGATCGGCGAAGACTATGCGGCCAATTTTCGCCGCAAGATCCCGCTGGAGGCAGAGCGCACCTTGCTGCTGGCGGTCTTGGAAGACGGCATCCGTTCGTTTCAAGAAAATCTCTTCGCCACCAGCGGCAAGCGCCGAACGATTTTCGACGAAGCCAACGAGTGGATTTTTAGCGAGGACGACACCTGGTTTTGCTCCTTCGTGTCGGTGTGCAACTTGCTCAGTCTGGAGCCCCAGTACATCCGCCGGGGGCTGCGCCAGTGGGAAGTCAAGATGCACAAGAGCGCGACACAAAAGAAAGCGCAACTCGCGGTTGGAGACGATCAACGCTTAGTGGCGTAGTTAGAAGCGGCGTGACACGAATCTTGCGGCGCCGAGGGGTGCAATGCTCTTGGGCATTTGCACTTCTCAGCGCCGGTTTATTTTTGGCCTGCGGCAAGAAGAGCGAGACCGCTTTCGAGCGGCCCCCCGCGCCGGTGGCGGTGGTGCAGGCGGTCAGTCAAGACGTGCCGGTATACATCGATGCTGTCGGCAAGATCTCTGCGCGCGAGGTCGTATCCATCCAGCCGCAGGTTTCAGGGCGGATCACGCAAATCCATTTTGTCGACGGCGCCGACGTCAAGGTCGGTCAACTGCTATTTACCGTCGATCCCCGGCCGTATCAGGCCCTTTTGAATCAAGCCGAGGCCAATCTAGCGCAGGCGGAAGCGGCGCTCCAATTGGCCAAAATAAACTTCGCCCGGGTGGAAAACATCAGCGATCCGCGCGCGGTATCGCGCCAGGACTACGATACCAAGAAAAGCGCGGTGGATAGCGCCGATGCGTTGGTCAAACAGAACCGCGCGGCTGTGGAAAATGGCCGGCTCAATCTTGAGTACTGCACGATTCGTTCGCCGATCAATGGCCGGGCTGGACAGCGGGCTGTCGATATCGGCAACGTGGTCGCGGCCAACAGCGATTCGCTGCTGGTGATTCAACGCTTAGACCCGGTTTACGCTGATTTTACCGTTACGGAAAATGATTTGACGGCAGTGCAGCGGAACATGAAGAAGCGCAGTTTGCGAGCGGAAGTCCGTTTGCCTGATGAAACCGGCAACCCTCGCGAGGGCAAACTGACTTTTCTCGATAACGCCGTCCAAGAAGGCACCGGGACAGTAAAGCTGCGAGCCACTCTACCTAACTCGGATCGCCGTTTTTGGCCCGGCCGCTTTGCTAAAATTCGCTTAATACTCGACACCCGGACGGATGCCGTTTTGGTGCCGGCCGAGGCCCCGCAGCTATCCGCCCAGGGATCCTTCGTCTATGTGGTCAAGGATGACCTTTCGGCCGAACTCCGGCCGGTGAAGCTTGGCCAGCGCCAAGGTGAATTGGTAGTCGTTACAGACGGCGTCAAAGCCGCCGAAAAGGTGGTCGTCAAAGGCCAACTTGGAGTCACCCCGGGAGGGAAGGTTCAAATCGCCGCCCCGCCCGCTGAAAAATCGCCGACTCCCGGGACGGCCAAAGCCGGAGCGAAGTCGTGAACTTCTCCGAGCCATTCATTCGCCGACCGGTGCTGACGACGGTCATAACGTTGTCGGTGATTTTATTCGGGGTGTTGAGTTATTTGCGCTTGCCGGTCAACGATCTGCCGGCGGTCGATTATCCCGTCATCCAAGTGCAAGCTGACTATCCCGGCGCCAGTCCCGACACCGTCGCGAACAATATCGCGACGCCGCTGGAACGCCAGTTCATGCAGATCAATGGCCTCGAACTGGTTACTTCCAAAAGCACTCAGGGCCACACCAGTCTGACGCTTCAGTTCGCCTTGAGCAAAAGCATCGATGCGGCGGCGACCGATGTGCAAACGGCGATATCCCAGGCCACCGGCAGCCTGCCGGTGGATCTGCCTTCGCCGCCGACGTTTTCGAAAACCAATCCCAACGACCAGCCGATCATGTACATCGCGCTGACCAGCGACTCCGTGACGCGCGGTCAATTATATGACTATGGCAGCACGCAGATCGGCCAGCGCATCAGTATTTTACCGGGCGTTTCCCGGGTCTCGGTATTCGGCACTAAATCGGCAATTCGCATCAAGGCGGATCCCTCGGCGATGTGGGCGCGCGGCATCTCGGTCGATGATTTGACCACGGCAGTTAAAAACGGCACGAGCTATACCGGCGCAGGACAGTTCGATAGCGCGTCCGGCACGACTTTGTTGCGGCCGCAAGGTCAGCTTGACAGTGCTCAAGGCTACAGCCAGCTGATTGTCGGTAGCAAGAACGGCGCGCCGATTTACCTGCGCGACGTCGCCGAGGTGCGCGACTCGGTGCAAGACGAGCGACTGAGCATGCGCTTTTGGGCGCGTGGCTATCCGGTGCCCGGGGCGACCGTCGTGATGGCGGTTTATCGCCAGGCCGGCGCTAACGCGGTCGAGGTCGCGAATAGTATCCGCGCGCTGTTGCCGCAAATCAGTTCCGAACTGCCCGGATCGGTGCTGATCTCGCCGCTTTACGACCGCTCACGCGGTATCGTTAACTCGGTCAACGACGTGCAGAGAGACGTTGCTGATCGCCTTCGTGCTGGTCGTTTTGGTGATTTTTCTTTTCCTTGGCCGAGCCACCGATACGCTGATCCCGGCAGTCGCATTGCCGATATCACTGCTATTGACGTTCGTCGCGATGGAGCTGCTCGGCTACAGTTTGGATAATCTCTCGTTGATGGCGCTGACCTTGGCGATCGGGTTTTTGGTCGATGATGCCATCGTGTTTTTAGAAAACACCGTGCGGCGCATGGAGCGTGGCGAAGCGGCGCTGGAAGCGACCCTTCAAAGCGCCAAAGAAATCAGCTTTACGATTTTATCGATGACCGTTTCGCTGGCTGCGGTGTTTATTCCGCTGGTCTTTATGTCCGGGCTGGTGGGCCGGATCTTCCGTGAATTCGCAATTACCATCGTGGTGTCGATCATCGCTTCCGGTTTGGTGTCGTTGACGCTGACGCCGCTCATGTGCGCCCGCTTGCTCAAAGCTCGCGGCGAGGGCGCGAAGCGCACTTGGATGGAACGCAAAGTCGGCGGCATGGAAAAAAGCGTGCTTGACCGTTACGGCCGCGGGCTCTCCTGGTTTCTCGTTCATCGCTGGGTGTCGGCGCTGATTTGGCTGGTGTGCATCGTCGGCACCGCGTACTTTTTTGTCGTCGTGCCCAAAGCATTTCTACCGCCGGGCGATAGCGGTGTGGTGACCGGTGTGTTTATCGCGCGCGAGGGTTCGTCGCCCGAGCAGATGCGCGCGATCCAAGACCAGGTTGATGCGGCGCTGTTGCGCAATCCCAATATCATGGCCACCATCGAAGTCGCCGGCTTGAGCCAATTCATTGCGTCGAATCAAGGGATTATTTTCACCTTTCTCAAACCCGCCGGAACCCGAGGGCCGATCCAGCAGGAAGTCGCTAATTTGATGGCCAGCTTGGGTTCGATTCCCGGCGTTATTGCTTTCTTGCGACCCTTCCCGGTGCTCGAGATCAGCACCGGCGCGACCAATCAAAATCAAGGGCAATATGCGTTCTCTATTTCAGGCGTGAATCCAGAGCAGGTATACGATGCCGGCACCAAGCTGATGGCGAAGCTCGGCGAGTTTCCCGGCTTTCTCACGGTGTCGTCGGACTATTACAACAACACCCCGAATCTCGATATTGAACTGCGCCGCGAGCAGGCCAAGGCCTACGGCGTTTCCGAAGCGCGCATTCTCGGCTTGTTGCGCAGCGCCTACGCGCAGAACTACGTCTACTTGATCAAAAAACCGGCCGATCAGTATCAGGTGATTCTCGAAGTGACAGACTCAGCGCGATCGATACCGGAGAACTTAGCGCTGCTTTACATTCGCTCGGACGACGGTCAGCGGCTGGTGCCGCTCGACGCTCTGGTGAATTGGAAATCCTCGCTCGGTCCTCAAGCGGTCAATCATCTCAACCAGTTCACCAGCACGACGATATCCTTTAACCTGAAACCGGGCGTTGCCATCGGCGACGCGACCGATTTTATCACCAAGGCTGCGGCGGAAGTCGTGCCACCGAACTTACGCGCCAGCTTGCAGGGTGAGGCGTTGACCTTTCGCAATACCGTGCGCGATCTGACCGTACTAATGGCGTTGGCGGTATTCGTCATGTACGTGATTCTGGCGATTCTTTACGAGAGCTATCTCCATCCGTTGACGGTGCTGTCGACTTTGCCGACGGCGTTGGTGGGCGGCTTGGCGACGCTATTTGTCTTTGGCGAGCAGGCGTCGCTTTATGCATTCATCGGCATGTTCATGCTTATGGGCATCGTTAAAAAGAACGGCATAATGATCGTCGATTTCGCGCTGCAACGGGTCGAGCAAGGCGAAGCCCCGGAGAAGGCGATCCACGACGCGAGCATGGACCGGTTCCGGCCGATTCTCATGACCACGTTGGCGGCCGTGTTCGGCGCGATTCCGATCGCGCTCGGCTTCGGCGCCGATGGCGCGTCGCGGCGGCCCCTTGGGCTGGTTATCGTCGGCGGTTTGATCGTGTCGCAGTTCATCACGCTGTTTATTACTCCGGTTATCTATCTCTATCTCGAGGAGTTTCAGGAACGGGTCCTGGACCGAATGTCTTTTTTCCGACGCGGTCGCACGGTTCCCTCGCCGAGTCCTTGAAGGTCACATTTGGTTTATGACGAATTTCTCAATCGCGCGCGCCTCGCTTCTAGCGCTTTTTCTCGCCGCCGCGAGCTGCACGGTGGGTCCCGATTATCGACCGCCAAGCGTCGCGGTCGCGCCTGCTTGGCTCGAAGCTAGGAGTGACGGCAGCGATAATCGTTCGGCCGATTTGTCGCGCTGGTGGACTGAATTTAACGATCCCATACTTAATTCGCTCGTCGATCGCGCGGTCAAGGCGAATTTGGATCTGGCGGTCGCACAAGCTCGCATTCGCGAAGCGCGCGCTGAACTTGGGGCCACGGGCGCCGCATATTGGCCGACGCTCGATGCCTCTGGATCCTATAACAATATCCGCACCAGTGAAAACGCATTTGCAGCGGGGAGGGTGGCGCCGCAAGGGGGCGGCAGTCTGGAACAAAATCTCTATAGGGCCGGCTTTGACTCGAGCTGGGAGATCGACGTTTTCGGCGGGACGCGCAGACGCGTTGAAGCGGCCCAGGCGACAGTCGATGCGGCCGTGGAAGATCAACGCGGCGTGCTCGTGACATTACTCGGCGACGTCGCGCGCAATTTTATCGACGTGCGCGCTTTGCAGCGCCGGCTGACGATTGCGCGTGACAACTTGAAGGCGCAGCAAGATCTCTTGGATTTGACCAAGATACGCTTCGATGCCGGGTTAGCGAGCGACTTGGACGTCGCTCAAGCAGAAGGGCAAGCTCAGACAACCGCGGCGCAAATCCCCGCGCTGGAAAGTGCTCTCACAACAACGGTATATCGCCTCGACGTACTCCTGGGTGCCCAGCCGGGATTGTTATGGAGTGAGTTGGCAGCGCCAGCACTGATTCCCGCTTTGCCGCCACAAGCGCAAGTGGGCATGCCGGTTGAACTGCTGCGCCGCCGTCCGGACATTCGCCGCGCAGAGCGCCAACTGGCTGCCGCTACCGCCCAGGTGGGCGCGGCGACCGCCGATCTCTATCCCAAGTTTTCCTTGGCCGGCAGCTTTGGCTTGCAAAGCATTAGTGCCAGCGATTGGTTGGTTGGCCGGAGCCGATTCTGGTCCGTCGGTCCGACGATAACTTGGCCGGTGTTCGATGCCGGCAAGATTCGCGCTAACATCGATATCCGCAACGCGCAGCAAGAACAGGCGCTCCGGTTATACGAAAAGTCGGTTTTAACCGGTCTCGCCGATGTCGAAAGCGCGCTGGTCAACTACAGCAAAGAGCAAGCACGCTACCGTTCGTTACTGGAAGCGGTGAGCGCAAATCAGCGCGCCCTGAGGATGGCCCAGGATTTATACACGCAGGGACTGGTGGCTTTCCTTAACGTCTTGGATGCCCAACGCAGCGTTCTCGCCTCGGAAACCGATCTGGCACAGAGCGAAGCCAGTATGGCGGCTAATTTGGTCGCGCTTTACAAAGCGTTGGGCGGTGGCTGGGAAGTTCCATGAGCGTTTGGCCATTCGCGATTTTCTTCACGGAAACGGGGCCAACTGCTGCGCAGGGCTTGCCGCTAGCCCCGGTTTGATCTATCTAGATGGGAGGCCCTGTTTAGCAAGTCATTATAACCCTTTAGCGGAGGAGAGCTGCAATGAAAGACGGATTCAAAGTCATTGACGCCGATCGGCATATCTTAGAGCCGAGCGATTTGTATCAAAGATACCTGCCGGAAAAATTTAAGAGCCGGGTGCGCTTGGCCGGTCCGAACCAGACAGTGCGCGAAGTTGACGGCAAACCGGTTTCCGATTCGGCGACACGTCCGGGCCGGATCATGGAAGATCATGGCTATATCTTTTCGTCGTCAAAACGCTGGCGCGATTGTTTCGCCGATGCGTACGCCAACAAGTTCGATCCGGCTTCCAATATCCGCGACATGGAACGCGAAGGCATCGATATCTCCGTGCTATTTCCGACCATCGGTCTGTACATCATGTGGCGCGATGACATCGATCCCGAACTGAGCGCGGCGATTTGCCGGGCCTATAACACCTGGCTGGCGGACTACTGCGATCATGACCGCAAGCGGCTCTACGGCGTCATGTTAATCCCGCTGCAAGACCCCAAGCTTGCCGCCGCCGAAGTGAAATACGCGCGGGAGAAATTGGGGCTGGTCGGCATCTTCTGGCGCCCCAATAAGTTCTGCGGCCGGACGTTTTCCAGCCCGGACTATTATCCGATCTACGATGTCTGCTCTGAGTTGGGCGTGACGATTTGTGTTCACGAGGGTGCGCGGACGATTCTGCCGCAAGCCGGCAACGATCGTTATAGTGAGTTTGGCCGCCATGTCGCATGCCATCCGATCGAACAGATGCTGTCCTGTTTGAACTTCTGTGCCGACGGTGTGCTGGAAAAGTTTCCCAAACTGAAAGTCGCCCATCTCGAATCCGGCTGCGGTTGGGTGCCGTTCTGGCTCGAGCGCATGGACGAACACTGGGAGCATGAGTCCCATGGCTCGGCCAAGATCACCAAAGAAAAACCCAGTTACTACTTCAAGAAAAACTGCTGGGTCAGCTGCGAGGCCGGCGAAGAGTTGGCACCGGTGTTCTGCGAACATGTCGGCGACGACTACTTGATGATCGCAACGGATTATCCACACAGCGACGCCATCGACAAGTTCCCGGACAAGACCGTCGGCGCGATCAGCAGCAACGATAAGATATCCCAAGCCTCGCGCACCAAGATCCTGTGGGACAACCCGAGCAAAGCGTTTGGTTTGGGGGCGTGAACCAGCGCTGTCAGTAGTGCAATCTGGATTGAATTGAGAGGCCCAGGGTAACGTACCCTGGGCCTTCTAGTTTATGCGGCTTTATTCTTTGACTGTGCAACAACGCGTTTATGCGCGCTGAAGTTACGGGCTCAGGATGGGATGGGCACCGAATGGGGCACGGTAAAAATGAACTTTGACCCTTCACCGGGACGGCTTTCGACGCGAATATCGCCTTGCATCAGACCAAGATAGTTTTTAACTATGCTTAACCCCAGGCCCACACCATTGAACTCTCCGGTGTGAGCCTCGCGGATCTGCTCAAAAGCGCTAAAGATTCTTTCCATGTCCTGTGGTTCGATGCCGATCCCGGTGTCGGCGACGCAAAACTCGATGAGATTCTCTTCCTCGACGTTCTTAACCCGCACACTGATCTGACCGCTCGGGGTAAACTTGAAGGCATTGCCAAGAAGGTTTTGCAAGACTTCTTCGAGTTTGGTTTCGTCGGTGACGATGTCAGGAAGATCGCTATCGACTTCCCAACAAACCTCCAAGCCCTTCGTGCGGTTAAGCTGCTCGACATGACCTTGCACATGGGAGACGACAGCGTCGATATCGACCGTCGACAACTCTAAGGACATTTTTTTTGCGTCGAGCCGCGACAGCGCCAACACATCGTTGACTAGCTTCAGTAGAAAATGGGCATGATGGCGGATCTTTTTCATCGACTTTATTTGATCGGCTATTAACCTCGCCCCAAAAGCCGTCACCGGTCAGCTCGGCATTCCCCATGATCACATTCAGCGGTGTCCGCAGTTCATGGGACATGGCTGAGATGAATTCTGATTTGGCCCGGTTCGCGTCATCTAGTTCTTTGTTGATTTTGCTGAGTTCCTGAGTTTTCGATGTCACTTGTTCGAATAGCTGGGCGTTATCCGCGGCGACGCCAATTTCCTGGGCGATGGACGCGATAAGCTGCAACTCGTCGCTGGCCAAATAACGTTTCACTTTATTGGCCAGGTGTAATACCCCGATGACTTTTTCCTTGGCCTTGATTGGGAAGCCGGCCGTACTGGCAAATTGAAGTGCACCCACTCCATTGGGAGAGCCCGGTTGGTGGTGTTCGTTTTCATTCCTCATAGGCGTCCAATATCACTCGTTCTCCGGTAGTCAAAATCGTCGCGTTCAGACTTACCGTGGATTCGGGTCGAAGCCTAGCCAGCTGACGGTTTGCTCGTCGAGTCCTTCGAACGCTCTCAGTTCAAGTTGCTCTCGCGATGGGTCGACTATGTAAATCCAAGACGCGTCGAAATTTAAAGTTTCAATCATTTTGCTGAGGGCGGCGTTGAGAACTGCGTCCAGATTTAGAGACTGGTTTACTGCCCCGCCAATTGTGTTTAGCACGGAAAGTTGCTGCGCCTTCTTTTCCGATTCGCGAAAGAGATTTGCTTTTTCGACGGCCACTGCCAGATGCTCGGACATAGAAGTCATTAAGCGAGTTTGATCTGGCGAAAGTGTGCGTGGAGACTTTGCGCCAAAAAGGATTGTCCCAAAGATGCGGGTATGGGTTTTTATCGGAAAGACCGCTAGGAAACCTAAGCTGGCGTGGAGCGAAGCCCTGGTAGCGCTTATCTCAGCGTAACGTGGGTCGGTTTCGAGGTCTTCGAATATCATGGCTTCGCCGGTTGCAGCCACGCGCCCTGGAATGCCTTCTCCGCGCTTGAGCGCATGAACCATCGTCGAGTGTTCCGGATTTAAGGCGTAGGACGCTTGCAGCACTAGTTCGGTGCCCTCGTCATTGAAGAGGAATACCCGAATATTCTCGAATTCAAAAATTTCCGTCGTCATTGGGATGACCGCTTCGAGGATGTCCTTCAGAGCCAAGGATTCATTCACCGCGGTCGTGACGCTATAAAGTGCGGATATTTCCTTGGTCCTCTGTTCCACCTTTTGTTCCAAAGTGGCATAGGAGTTTTCAAGAGCGTCGGTCATTTTGTTAAATTCGGCCGCGAGTTCCTCGATTTCGTCGCCGGTTTTGATATCGGCTCGGTGTTCCAGATTGCCGGCGCCAATCGTCGCTACGCTCTCGCGTAATTCTTGTATGGGTCTGGTAATTTTTTGGCTGACCCAAGCAATGACAGCGGCTCCGACGAACAGACCCACGACTAGGAACAGTATCGCTGAGCGCCTCAATGATTTCACCTTCGCTAACGCCGTATCGACGGGCTCCTCCAGGATAACCGCCCAGCCCAATTCAGCGACCGGCGCATATGTGACTAATACGGGGTTTCCCGTCAGTCCCTTGCCTTCGCTAGCGGGAGCTGGATCCGCGCGAGTAGGGTTACTAAGAAATTTCTTGACTCCATCGACTTGTTTGAGATTCATCCGCTTCAGAACCAGCGCGGCATCTTTGTGCGCGATTAGATTTCCTTGCCCGTCGACAAGGTAGGCATAGCCCGCAGTACCGAATCGAATCTTTCCGAGCGCCTCCCAGAGAAACGAGAGATCGGCCTCGGCCGAAACCACTCCGGCAACACTCTGCGCGACACCCCAAAACGGAATCGCCAGAGTGACATACGGTTGGGCTCGAGCTGAAGTGTAGACCGCGCTTATATAATTCTCGCCCTTGAGTGCTTTAATGAAATTCGGCGATTTACTTTGATCAGTCAGGTCGGCAGGAAAATAAACTTTCCTGTCGGAAACTTTTAGGACCTCCAAGCCTGCGGAGTTGATAATCGAAGCATGAGTGAAGCTGCTGTCGTTTTTGACTAGAAGACCTAGGAGTAGCTGTTGCTCTTTGTCTCCCAGATGATACAGGCTCAAGGCTGCAGCGTTATCGGAAAACCGCTCGATCTTGCGTCGAACAAAAGTGCGAATTTGCTCGCGGTGACCGAGGCGAGCTCCGACTGCAATGCAGCGGCGTCTTGGCGGATTTGTGCTTTCCATATAGGAATAGCCGGCGACAACAACAACCAAGAGTGCAATGCCAAAAAGACTAAGGCCCCACAAGAGGAGCCGACGGCGGATACCGCCGCCGCGCACAGAGATCCAGCAAGTTTTTCGAAATGTCCGGCATGATAACGCTTGGAGGGTAGTCGTCTTCGATGATCAGTCTATTTTCTTGCGAAAGTTTAGCCGTAACGGCACTACTCGCATGTGAAATGACGCCGCCGGTCGCTACCAGACGCGTTGTAACAAAAGATTTGATCTAAACCGTGATCTAATTCCTAATATGACCTATTATCTCCCAGGAGTTCTTGCAAAGCAGGAGTTGTGCCAGTTATGTTCTCCCTCCCGCTAATGCTAAGTTACTTATATTTATAGAGAATTATGAAGTTGATCTTAGGAAGACTGGGCACTATTGACGCCAAAAGCGATAAATTGGCCCAAAATGGACTAAATCGTGACGATCGACTTTTAACAATCGCCCCTGACGATTATAGTCGAATATTCTTAAGTACTTTGGCTGGTTTAGCGGAGCGAATCAGAGTATCGCAAGAATTTGCTAAAGGATTTAACTCGCCAGTAGCTGATCTCTACCAACTCGCAAGTCGCCTAAAACTAAGCTGCCCTAGTGCGGAGAGAATATTAGTATTGAGGAAGAGTACCACGAAGCAAAAATGGGCGGACCATTCGTTGTCGGCTACCAAGTCGTCCGCCGCAATAAAAATCTTACGCTATTTAATCACCTTATCTGCTTGGACCAGAAGGTGCTGCGGGACTACCAGGCCAATTTGCTGGGCAGGTCTTAAGGTTGATGAAAATTTCGAATTTTGATGCGAGCTTCACCGGCAGATCGCTTGGTTTAGCTCCTTTCAGGATGTCGACGACGTATTCGGCCGCGCGCCGGTATAAGTCGGGTAAACTTGTTCCGTAGGACATTAGGCCACCAGCTTCTACGTATCGGGTTCCCTCGGTCATAGACGGCAGACGATTTCTTGTGGCGAGCTCAAAAACTTGTTTCGCGTGTTGACCCATTAGAGGATTCGCGACCACGATCAGCGCATCCAGACGCGCCGTTTTCGCAACTTGGAATGCTCCCGCGAAATCAGGATTAGGGCCGCGTATTTCAAGAGAGCGAAGCTCCAGTTTAAAAGCCTGCGCCGCGGCCTCGTACTCTTTAAAAGCGACGGCTGATCCTGGACCATCCGCGTCCCAGAGAACACCGACCCGCGACAGCCTGGGAAGCAGCTCCTTGAGCAGCTCCACTCGCTTCGCACTTAAATCACGAGCAGAGATGAGCAAGCCCGGTAATATTTCCACCTGGACGTGCGAAGCTTTGCACATACCCAGCGGCAACAGGATCGACGAGAACTCAGCATAACAATAGGGATTGTTTTGGTCGCTTCTTTAGCGGTGCGAATAACGACGTTGTTAGCCGCTACAATCACATCGACTTTCTGCTGTACAAACTCTTGCACGAACGCAGGCAGTCGATCCAGTCTACCCTCCGCATAGCGGAGTTCGAACAGGATGTTTTTGCCTTCCACATAACCGAGATCGCGCAACCGTTGCTGGAATGCGTCGAACATGGAAGAGTCGCCAGCGGTAGAAGAAATAAACCCTATCCGGGGTATGGACTTGGTCGTCTGTTGAGCTTCGGCTAGACGCAAAAAAGCAAGGACGAAGCTAGCTCCTACTAACAGGAGGATCTTATTTTTCATAGGGCGGTTTCTCCAAGTCCTTGGCATAACTTTATCGCCGCTGGCACTGCGATAAACTTGATGCGCCTGGGAGGTGGAAAGTTGGGCATTTAACGATGCCACTCAACAAATTACCGATCATTTGAATATTTTAAGCTATCGGGTCAAGAATCTGCAAGCATAGTTTTTGGATCTTCCAATTCTTGTTGTCGAATGGCCATTGAATTCATTCGCCTAACTCTATCGCGACCTTGGGTATCAAGAGTCAAGGCCGTGATTTCGCGATCGTCCACAGAGAAATAATGATGTATTATGATTGGTTACTGCGCGAATGCCGCGACTTTGCCGAACTGGGCGCTGGCAAGCTTGCCTATCCGTTGACCCAGGTTGCGTCCAACGCTTGCGACATCGTGTACTGACCATTCCACCGGAAACTTTATGGCGCGATATCTGCGGCGTTTCACGTCGATGAGCCAAAGCGAGCTTCGATGGATATCGATACAGGCGTAAAGATCGTCCCGTAATTCGGTCGTATTCTGCAAGAACTCCGACAGGTGTGGCGATCTCGCGACTCCCGGCATGCCTGCGAGGGTCACCGCGTATTCAGGGCGATATTTTTCGTTCAACAAAATCAGGCTACCGCTCTTGGTGTCAGAGATGAAATATCCTCCACTCTTTCGCCTTGAGAGCTTGTGGGGGTTCGAGAGACCGGAGATCACTTCTTTGGCCTCGCCTGTTTTCCGGTCGACCACGTAGCCTGCGCCTTGATGAAACAACGTGACAAGAATTCTCCCGTCCGAGTCGTAGCAAGCGCTGTTGAGATGGGCCGGCTTTTGTCGCGTAGGAATACCAAAAGGGTACTTTTCAGGATTTTCTACCAATACCACTTCGTGGCCCGCAGCAGTGAGCGCTCTTGATCTTGCGGCTGAACGAACAACGTAGTGGCCTAACTTCGATCGGTCGAAGCCGTGGTCCCAGGCGAACCATTGCCAAACGTACTTCTCCACTCGTCGTATCGAACTCAAACACAGCGTCGAAACCAGACGATCCAACCAACAGTTTCTTTCCATCGGGCGAGAACTCGACAGTGTGCCCCTGATTGAGCCAAGGGCTCTGACAATCTCTCACTGCCCCGGTATCCATGTTGATCAACTGAACGGACTTAGCTGTAGCCAATGCCACTTTGTTTCGACTGGCGTCTATACCATACGGTTCGATAACGGAATAAGCCCATTTCGCTTCGGCCAGGGTCACCTCGAACCGCTCATAAGCGAGAGAAAATGCCGCTACAACCCCCAAGACATATGGTCGGGCCGTTTCCCTCCCGAATACCCCCATGTTCGAACTTTTCATAAGCTCTGCCTGGTGGTCGTTCTTTTCCAACTGCAACAACGTCTTTACGGTGAAGATAACTTCCTCGTGTTGTGCGAGCTTGTGATCGTACTTATAGGCGATCAGAGGTTCAGTTGAGAAAACCGACTCTGCGCCGGCGGGTCCCTTTGATGAGCGGGCAATTTTCTTTATTCTGCGCTGATTATTAACGTCTGGCAGTTTTTTTTGTGGTTCGGCACGAACACGCTTAATATTCTTACCTTCGTGGTCGGAGTCCAACTGGTGCGGGACATTTTTAAGTTCGTTACCTGAGGTACATGGCATTCCGCGTTTTGCGGATATCTTTTTCATGGCTTCTCCGTGCCGTCTACCTGCTGGTTTCATTATCGCCACCGCGAATCATTTATAATCGACGGCGCGGCTTGACGCACTCGAGCGGGTATCAAGCCGAGCTTTTCATTATCGCTTAAGACGCATAACGAAAGCTCATTGGGTGGGCAATTGAGACGGGAGATTAAACACTGCTGAACGTATATTACTTACATTCATAGTGGCATGTCAAATTTTATACATAGATGGAGCCGTTTGTTAGTTTCCCGGGGTATGTGCGGACATTGACACTGCACACCGCGTTCCCGTATATTTTCCATTCTAAATACGCATTTAGATAAGTAGTGGGGTAGGCAAACAGGAAGTTCGATATAACGAAAGTGAACTAGCAAAGCAGGGAGAATACTGATGGGCATTGTTCCTATATATGTGTGGGAGCATTTTCAAAGTGCCGACAACAGAGAGGGATTGGTTGCCCGGTCTGAGCAGCCCGTACTCCCGGAAGTGATGGAGGAGCGCAGGACCGGGTTCCGGAGATTGAAGGATCAAGATCCTTACTTGATGGAGAGGTTTTCGAGACTCTTTCGCATGTTCAAAAGCGTCTATTGTCCATCCACCCCGCGGCATGTCGAATCAGCAGCCCTGGTTTGTGAGTTGTTCAACCTCTCCGAACCCATCGCGGATGCGCGTTTGAACGCCGTCGATTATGGACACTTCAAGGGGCAACCGGTTTCAACTATGAAGCCGCCCCATGATTATGTTGAGACACCATACCCCGGCGGGGAGAGCTGGCTCCACTGTCTCGGCCGTTGGCGGTCATTTTTCGAGGAAGTAGTTCAAAGATACGATGGCCAACCCGTACTGCTGGCTGGACAGACGAGAGCAGCCATCAGAATGTGCGCGCATCTGTGCGAAGGTATGAAAATCAATGAAGCAGTGGATCTCGAACTAACCGATGCAAAGGTCCCGTGGTTTTATTTCTACAAGTTTTGACCCGTCAAATACGATCAGTCCTTATAATCAGTTATATTTAACGCTTCCACTCGTTGCGCTAGACTCCTTACCCGGGTTTAGTCGCGATAATATTTATATAGATAGAATTCGGACTCATCTAACACTATTGATGTAAGATGTCCCTTCCCGTGCTGACTAACACTCTAAAATTACACGTTCGTTGCGAGTTTTTGAATCGAAGATTTTGCTCCTCCGTTTTCCACGGAAGAAACTTGCTCAAAGACACAGCCGAATCTCTCAATCAATAGGTGGTCGCGAATTAAAACTAGCGCTGCGAGCTCTGGAGTATAGTAGGTTGAGTAGTGAAAATGCTCAGCAATATTTTTTTCTCCGAACGGAGTACGTGATCTTGCAATTCATCTGTTCCGGCGCCGATTTCTTCGAAGAAACTGACCAGATCCTGTCTCAGTTTCCTGGCGGCAGAAAAAAACTTTATCCGCATTTCCGACAACAGAACTGGAGAAAAGGAAGATCGGAGCCATTTAAATGCACATATAAAGAGCGATGAAGACAATTGGTTTCCGATCCAGAACTCTATTGTTAACTACTGGCGCCTTGATAGAGTTGATAAGCGGTCAGAACATCGATATGAGGTGTTTTCATTAGTTTAAAGATTCATGTTGGCATTGTGGGCGGTGGGAGCTGATTCGAACGTATAACCAAACCGTTCGATCACCGCACGGTCTCGGATTGAGACTAGCTCCGCTAATTCGGGTGTGTAATAGCTTGAGTAATGCGAGTGACTAGCGGTGTTCTGTTTGTCGGACTCAAGTATGTGCGCTCGAATCGCATCAGTGGCGGCACCGATCCGTTCCAGAAATTGGATCAAGTCCGCTCGCAAGCGTTCCTGTCGGCAGAAAAATACTTCGTCAGGGTTTCCGAACAGGTGATTGAATCGAAAAGTGTAATATCCCACGCCAGTACCACGAATTTTCCGCAGGGTGTCCTTAGTAATATTTGGAATATTTCTCTTTTTATAGTCGACCTCGTCCGGCATTTTCTCGATAAGAGCGTCGAGCCGGTCATTATGAGTACCAAGATTTAGAGCGTTGCGCGTCGCACCTTCGAACTGCTGCTTGCCGTTTTCCGTGAGCCATGAAGTGAGCGGAGTTGCGGCGTCCCTGGGCCAGACATGATAGTACCAAGAAACATAAAAATCCCAAGGATTGCGCACTGCACCAAGGACCGGTAGGTGGGAGTATTTATTCGGTAACAAGTGTCTCGGCAGGTGGTAGCCGATCTCCTGCGCCGATGGGAAAAATTTCGTGATTACATCTGCGATAAATGTCCCGCCAGTTCTCGGGAAATGCACAAATACAAATTTGTCGGTAACGATCATCGTTGTTTCCTTATTCTCGAATAGAACCTAGCGACATCGTCCGTTTACGGATATGCCGATTTATATAACTTTCTGGGGTGGACGTTTTCGCTGGTACGATCTTACGGCTCCTGAGTCCAAACTTGCATCGAGATTTTCGGCAGTATCCAGAATAGGTGCGCGACGGTCGGCAATTTGCGTATCAGTTAGCGATGGCAATCTGAGAATTGAGAAGGGAATTTGTTGACGTATCGCTGTTTCAACCATCGCTTTCTGCAACAAAGCGTTTCGCCTTACGAAGTTTTGACATCCCTCCCGTTCGAGAATGTGTTGTTGGAATTTGTGCCAGGCTGCGCCGCGCTCGGGATGAGAGCTTCGAGATTCGATTTCATTCTCCCGCAGTTGCAACACAAATACATGCGTTGGCAGCGTGCGTAGTGCTTTGAGAATAACGTTGTACTCGCGCTCCAAATTAGGCTGTTCGGTAATTCCCATTGTATAGGTCGATAAATGGAATCGGTTTAGTAAGAAAACTGCTTCATTATCATGACTGAGGGTATCTGCCACATAATTGATGAAGTTTCGCATCAGTCGAACCTGCAGTTTGAAAATGTCTTTGATCGGACGTTGATTCCATGACAGCAATAGCTCGCCTTCGGAATAGTCATGGACAATTCGGCCACGGAGCTTAGACTTCAGATACTTCTGAAAGGTGTCTTTGCCAGACCCGGAAATGCCTTCGACAATAAGAACGCGCGATTGCAATGCGATACGTTCCTGGAGAGAGGGATCGAGATCCTGTGGCCGCCGGACGTGGTGCCGACGTTCGTCCATCACTCTTGCAAGCAGGGGGTTCTCTGATCGGGGGGCCACTTGGTTTTTGTTGTCAGCATTTAGCGGTTGATTTGCGGAGACAGGAACGATTCCCATAGCTTCTCCTAATCAAAACTATTTAACCAAAGCACTCGTAATTTGAGCGTAACTAAGCTCGTAGAACGATTTTTTAACTTGAAAGTAAAGGGTTAACCCGCTCGTGAAGATGGAGAAGTACCAATAATCAGTGAATGACATTGCTTTCCTGACGTTATCCCCAGGTTGCGGGTTAATACCGCATAAACGCTAGTAAAGTCAAATAGCTACGTGTAGCGACAAAACCCTCCCTCGTTCAAATGGTAGCCGAAATATCCTCAAAATGCCCAGTTTATCCTGCAAGTACCTAAAAGTAAGATACCGTTATGTGAGATAGTGAGGTCCGTTGCGAAGGAGCTAAATGGGTGGGCAGAGAACGTCAGTTATCTCACCATGCGAAACTAGAAAAGCTTGCGTGCGTAATCAATCAGTAACCAACAGATCATAGCCATCGCAGCTGACGCAGGGATGGTGAGAATCCACGCCCAGATTATTCGGCCGGCGACGTTCCAGCGCACCGAGCGGAGCCGGCGCAGTGAACCGACGCCGATAATCGCGCCGGTAATGGTATGGGTCGTGGACACGGGAATGCCGAAATGGGCCGCGCCGAACAGCGTCAACGCACCAGCCGCTTCGGCGGCGAAACCGCCAATCGGTTGAAGCTTGGTAATCCGGGATCCCATGGTATGGACGATGCGCCAGCCACCTGAGAGCGTGCCCAGACCTATCGCCGCATGGGCCATCAAGACGATCCAAAAGGGAATAAACAGCTTGCCCGCAGCGTCGCTTACGTAGTCGCGGTATTCGGGTACGATAAACAGTGCGCCGGCGATGATGCCCATGGTTTTTTGCGCGTCGTTGGTGCCATGGCCGAGACTGTAAGCGGCGGCGGAGATCAGCTGGCCGCGTCTAAAAATATGGTCGACGCTGGCGGGACTGGAACGCTTAAAAATGTTTAAGATCGCCACCAAATTTATCATACCGAGCGCCATACCCAGGAGCGGTGCGAGGATGATAAAAATTAACGTCGTGATCCAACCGCCTGGTATGATAATGCCGAGTCCAGCCTTGGCAATACCCGCTCCGGCATAACCGCCGATGAGCGCGTGGGAGGAGCTGGTCGGTAAACCGACGTACCAGGTGATCAAGTCCCAGGCGATGGCGCCGATCAGCGCGGCGAGGATGACGTAAGAATCAACCTGTCCGACGTCGAGGAGGCCGCTGCCGATGGTTTTAGCCACCGCAGTACCGAAAGTAAACGCCGCAATGAAGTTCCAAAAGGCAGCCCATACTACACCTTGCATTGGGGTCAAAACCCGTGTCGAAACCACTGTGGCGATGGAGTTGGCCGCGTCGTGAAAGCCGTTGACGTAGTCGAAGGCGAGGGCGACGGCGATGATAAAAATCGTCAGCAGCAGGACCGGATCAGCCATTTTTTATGACCACCCGCTGCAGCACGTCGGCGATGTCTTCCATCCGGTCGGTCGCTTCCTCGAGCATTTCGTAGATCTCTTTCCAGCGAATCAAGTTGAACAGATCTTCCTTATGATTGACGATGTCGACCAAAGCTTCGCGCAGAACTCGGTCGCCGTTGTTCTCGATGGTATTGATTTCCTTGATATGTTCGGTGACCAAGCGGAAGGTCTTTTTCTCGCGCAGGTTGGGCATCGCCGCGTGCAGCTCTTGAGCGCCGCGATGGATCAACTGGGCTAGCTGGCGTGCCCGTTCGGTGGGGGCTTCGACCTGGAAGATCACCATGCGCACGGCAGCGGCTTCGATGCCATCGATGGCGTCGTCGAGGGCCGAAATCAGCCGTTCTATATCCTCGCTATCGAGCGGAATAATTAGCGTGTGCATCAAAAGGTGCATCACCTCGTGCACGATAAAGTCTCCGCGATGCTCTAATTCGGTGATATGGGCGACCTTGGCTTCGACGTTTTCGTAATGGTCGAACATATCCTGTAGCGCGGCCGCGCCTTCTAGGAGGTTCGCCGTAGCTTTCTCAAACCAGTCGTAGAATTTCGTCTCAGCCGGCAAAAACTGAAATTTCGCCATGATCGCTCCGAGAAAACGGTTTAGATATTGGAATATAAGAACCGAGAATACGAAACGCGATGAGATTTATCACGCGTGTCGTGGAGCTTCAACTGGAATGAAAAGATTTATGGCTTGGAATACAGGGCGGCAATCCGTTCGCGGATCTGATCGCGAGCAAGACGGAAATGGGGCAGGACTTCGGCTTCTGTGCCATGTGCCGCGGCGGGGTCGGACGAAGGCCAATGGGTGCGTTTGAATCCGCCGGGTAGGGCGGCGCAGCTTTCCGCAGCATCGTCGCACAGAGTGATCAGGTGACCGATTTGCCGCAAGGGAATCTTGTCGAGTCCCTTTGACTCCTGGCTGGAAATATCGATACCAACTTCCTGCATAACCCGAACCGCCAAAGGGTGAACACCTTTTGGACTGGTTCCCGCGCTATAAACCTTCTGTCCGTTGTGAACCAACTGGCGGGCAAAGCCTTCGGCCATCTGGCTGCGGCAAGAATTGCCTGTACATAGAAACAAAATACCATCGTTAGAAGCGGCACCGTTTTCGACAATTGGCAAACGCACGCTAATCGTCGTGCCCTTGTTCAGCTCGCTGGTGATTTTCAGTTCGCCGCCATGCGCCTGGACGATATGTTTGACGATCGCCAGGCCGAGACCCGTGCCACCGAGATCCCGCGAGCGCGCCTTATCGACACGGTAGAAGCGCTCTGTCAGCCGCGGCAAATCTTTTTCCGGGATACCCACGCCGCTGTCCGCGATTGAGATTTCGATCCGCCGAGCGCCGTTGTCCGCTTGACATTCCGCCGCGCGAATCGTCACCGTGCCGCCAGACGGTGTAAATTTTACCGCATTGTCAACCAGATTGATCAACAGCTGTTGCAGGCGGTCTGGATCGCCGTTGATTTTGCCGTACGCGAGAGAAATCTCATGGTTGAGTCTGATTTCTTTTTTGGCCGCCCTCTCCCAGAATATTTCCAGGACTTGCTGTATGAGGTTGCCGCCATCCACTGGCCGCGGCGCAATCTGGATCTTGCCCGACTCGAGATCGGCCAGGCTCAATAGATCTTCGGTCAACCGGCCCAGTCTTTCGGCGTGGCGCTCAATGATTTCGAGAAACTGTTGGCGCTCCCGGCTATCGGCCGGCGGCGAATGGATGAGGGTTTCGACATAGCCTTGGATCGCTGTTAACGGCGTCCGTAATTCGTGCGACACGTTGGCGACAAAATCAGAGCGTATCGTCTCGAGCCGCTTGACCTCCGTGACATCGTGAAAAACCAAGATCGAGCCCAAGGTCATGCGTTGGGCGTTGCGCAGAGGCGCCGCATTGACACTGAACCAACGGCCACCCTCGAGTTCGATCTCCTTGCTGTAGGGGGCGCTGGTGAAGTCGAACCTCACGGCTTCATCCAAGATCGACCGAATGTCCGGATGACGCGAAATTTCCAGTACTGATGCTCCATGCACTTCACGTCCAGCTGGCACCTGAAACATCGTCTTGGCTTGGTCGTTGATGACCAGGACATTGCCCTTGAAGTCGAGCACCAATACTCCCTCGATCATGCAGCGCAAGATCGAATCGGCTTTATCTTTTTCGCCGATAATTTCGGCAAGGTTGTCGCGAATCCGTTGACTCATGTTGTTCAATTGACGTTCGAGCAGGCCGATCTCATCTCGGTCGTGACCAGAAAAAAATGCTTGGGGGTAGATACCCTGAGCGATTTTGCCGGAAAACTGTACCAGCCGTTGCACGCGCTCTCTCAAATAGTTTGTAAACCACCAGGCGAGTAAGAGGCCGGCCACCGAAGCGAGTATCAAGCCGGTGATTAACGAGCGCCGCATGCCGCGGATTACGATGTCGAGTTCCTTTAAGGGAATGGCGATACGGACGATCCGCTGTTGTTTGTCGTTGCGTTGATGAAATGCCCGGTAGAGCATGTCGAAACCGACCGTGGTGCTGTAGCGTTCGGCGCTGCCGGTAACGGATTTTAAAGCTTCGATCACCTCCGGCCGGCTAAAATGGTTTTCCATTTTAGCCGAAGGCTCAGCGGAGTCGCCTAAGACTTTTCCGTCGAGGGCGATCACGGTGATGCGCGAACCCAGTTCGCCGGCGAGTTGGCGGCAAACTGCGTCAAGTTCATCGCCCTCGATGCCGAACGGCAAAACTCGGCCAAGCAAGTGGGCCTCTTGCTCCAGCCGGCTGCTTAGCGTGGTTATGTGGAAATCGCGAATGAGGGTAATGGAAAAAACGTAGAACCCTAAAACCAACAGCAGAGCTACCGCAAAGTAAGAAAAAAATACTTTTTTAACCAAACTAAAATTCCAGAGCCTTTTCATCGAATTTGTAGCCGACTCCGCGCAGAGTTAAAATCCATTTGGGATTACTATCGTCTTTTTCGATCGCCTTGCGCAAGCGTCGAATATGCACATCGACGGTGCGCGGCGTGACAAAGGTTTCGCCGCCCCAGACGCGATCGAGGAGTTGATCGCGGTTGAGCACCCGGCTGGGATTTTGCACAAGAAATTTTAACAGTTCGAACTCTTTCAGCGTCAATTTGATCGCTTTGCCGCGCACCACGACTTCGTAGGTGGCAAAGTCGATTTTTAAACCGCCTTTTTGATAGGCCGGCAGAGTTTCGGTTTGACCGGCGCCATTGACGCGACGCAGGATGGCACGCACGCGGGCGACCAGTTCGCGCGGACTAAACGGTTTAGCCAAATAGTCATCTGCGCCTAATTCCAACCCTAAGACTCGATCGGCTTCACCAGCCTTGGCGGTCAACATGAGGATCGGCAACTTCGCCGTGTCGACTTGGCCACGAAGCGTTCGACACACCTCCAACCCTGACATTCCAGGCATCATCAGGTCGAGGATGACTAGACTCGGCTTGTCGCGCTGAATAAGTTTAAGCGCTTGGTCGCCGCTTTCTGCCTCTACAACCCTGTAATGGTCCTGGGTCAAGTTGTAGTTTATCAACTTACGGATATCGGGCTCGTCTTCAACGACGAGAATCTTGTATGCGCCATTTCCCATAGTTAATTAAACCGACGGCGGCAGTTCCTTCATGTGACGAATGCTTTTACCCTTGACCATGAAGATCACCATTTCGGCGATATTGGTCGCATGATCGGCGATCCGTTCGAGGTACTTTGAAATCGAGCTAATTTTGGTCGCTCGGCTGATGGTCTGGGCGTCTTCCAACATGAATGTAATGGTTTCGCGGAAGATTTGCGCATTCAGTTGATCGACATTGGCGTCGTCTTTACAAACCTTGAGCGCCAGGTCGGTGTCTTCCCGGACAAAGGCATCGAGGCTTTCATGAATCATTCGCTGGGAAATGCGCGCCATGCGCGGAATATCGATATAGGGTTTGAGCTGCGCCTCCTGATTCAGTTCAAGCGCGCGTTCGCAGATATTGACCGCCATGTCGCCGATGCGCTCCAAATCGGTTGTGATCTTGAGCCCGGTGGTGATCAAGCGCAGGTCGATCCCGGCGGGTTGGTGTAAAGCCAGGAGCCTGATACACAACTCGTCGATCTCGACATCCAAACGGTTAACTTCATGGTCCCGTTCGATGATGATCTTGGCGAGATCGGAATCTCGGTCAACCAGTGACTTAATCGCCTTTTGAATCTGGTCTTCGATCAATCCGCCCATGTAAAGAATTTCTTCACGCAGTTTGGTTAGCTCTTCTTCGTATTTTTTGTCGGTATGTTTTGTTGTCATGGTTGCCTCCGGAATCAGCCGAATCGGCCGGTGATGTAATCTTCGGTCTGGCGCTTTTCCGGGGCCGTAAAAAGCTTGCCAGTCTCGCCAAACTCTATCAACTCGCCGAGATAGAAAAAGGCCGTGTAGTCGGATACGCGAGCGGCTTGCTGCATGTTATGGGTGACAATGACGATGGTGAACGTGTCCTTTAACTCGTGGATCAATTCTTCTATCTTCGCCGTCGATATCGGGTCGAGGGCGGAACAGGGTTCGTCCATCAACAAAACTTCAGGCTCGACCGCCAGGGCACGCGCGATGCAGAGGCGCTGCTGTTGGCCGCCGGAAAGATCAGCGGCGCTTTTGTGCAAGTTGTCTTTGACTTCATCCCAGAGCGCGGCTCGGTGTAGACTTTTCTCCACCACCTCGTCCAAGTAGGCGCGGTTATTGATGCCGACAATGCGCAGGCCATAAATGATATTCTCATAAATGCTTTTTGGAAAAGGATTCCATTTTTGAAAAATCATGCCGACCCGCCGGCGCAAGTTGATGACGTCGAGGTCCGGGTCGTAAATGTTTTTGCCTTCGAGCTTGATTTGCCCGGTGACCCGGGTCCCCAGGACGAGGTCATTCATGCGGTTCAAGCAGCGCAGCAAGGTGGTCTTGCCGCAGCCGGAGGGGCCGATGAAGGCGGTCGATTTTTTTTCACCGATAGCCAGATTGATGGATTTCAGCGCCCGTTTTTCACCGTAAAAAAAGTCAACGTTTTCGACGGTAAAAATATTCTTGTGCGCTACCTCAGAGCTGGCTCGAATTACCGAGCTGTCTATAGCTTTCATCGCTGGTCGTACGACGGCGGTCGCTTCCTTAGTTTCCTGCTGCAGGCTCATCTTACCTCCATCGGGGCTCTTTGTCATTGGCGTCCCGGCCGTTACCACTTGATGCGTTTGCGGAACCGGTAGCGAAAATAGATCGCGACGGCGTTCATGGCCAAGGTCATGACCATGAGCACCAACCCCGTCGCCGCGGCATTGAGGTGAAACTCGGCTTGAGGCCGTGACACCCAATTAAACATTTGAATAGGCATGACCGAATAGGGTGACCAGAGCCAGTCGAAAGAAATGAACGGAAACTCCGCCTTGACCGGGGCATCCGGCAGAAAAGCGATGAAGGTCAGTGCGCCGATGGTAATGAGCGGCGCCGTTTCACCGATCGCGCGAGATAGACCGATAATGACCCCGGTTAAAATACCCCCCATGGAATAGGGCAGGACATGATCACTGGTGGTCTGCCATTTGGTTGCGCCGAGGGCGTAGGCGGCTTCTCTCATGCTTCCCGGGACGGCGCGGAGGGATTCTCGGGTGGCAACGATAATGATCGGCAAAATTAGCAAAGCCAGCGTGAGCCCGGCGGACAGGATGCTTTGTCCGAATTTGAATTGATAAACAAACAGTCCAAGGGCCATCAAGCCGTAAACTATCGACGGCACGCCGGCGAGATTGGCGATGTTGATCTCAATTAGCGCAGTAACCCAGTTCTTCGGCGCATACTCCTCGAGATACACACCGGCACCAATCCCGATCGGTACCGCCGCCAGCGCCGTGACAATCATCACCAGAATCGTGCCGACCCAGGAGGAAAGAATACCGGCTTGGCCTGCGAAACGTGACGGGAAAGAGGTGAAAAAGTGAGGCTTGATGCGCGAGAGTCCATCGACCGACAGGTCGAAGAGCAAAGCGGCTAACGTCAGCATACCGATAAACGTGGAAATCAGGCCGACGATCGCAAAGACTTTGTCGCGCGTCTTATTGGCGGCTACGCTTTTCCTGATGGCTGATGCAGACGGTTGTTCCATGACTAGTAAACCTCCCTGAAACGCTTACGCAGGAAGTAACCGCCGATATTGAATACCAAAGTCATCACCATCAACGTCAGACCGGCGGCAAAGATACTTTGATAGGCGATACTGCCGTGCGGCAAATCGCCCAAGCTCACTTGGACGATGTAGGCAGTGATGGTTGCCGCGCCTTCCATTGGATTGAGGGTCAAGTTAGGTTGCGTTCCAGCCGCGAGGGCGACTACCATTGTCTCGCCGACAGCACGGGAGAATCCTAAGACATAAGCTGACGCGATGCCCGAGAATGCCGCCGGCATAAGGACGCGGAGAGCGGTTTGTACTCGTGTGGCCCCCATGGCGTAGGAGCCCTCACGGATCGTCACCGGTACCGCTTTCATCGCGTCCTCACTGAGCGAACTGACGTAGGGAACGATCATGATGCCGATGACGATGCCGGCGCTTAACATGTTAAAGCCGGGCAATGCGGGCAGTATGTTTTGCAGCATAGGTGTAACAAAGAGCAACGCAAAATAGCCGAATACTACTGTGGGTACGGCGCTCAGTAACTCAAGGATTGGCTTTAAAATTTCCCGAACCGTGGAGTTGGCGTATTCGCTCAAATAGATCGCAATGATAGTCCCCAGCGGCAGCGCAACGACCAGAGCGATCATGGAGGTAACGAGAGTTCCGGTTACCAGCGGCATGATGCCGTAGCGCGGGTTTTCAAATAGAACCGTCCATTGCGTATCGGTGAGGAAATCGATGATCGAGACGTTCCTGAAAAAATTCCAAGACTCATAGACCAGGACCCAAACAATTCCCACGGTGACGGCCACTGAGAAAACCGCACAAAGGAACATTCCGCCTTCGATTATCCGCTCGCGCATTTTCCGTGATGCGACGCTTCCCGAGTGACTGCGAATCCGTTCCCGGACATCCGTATAATCGATGGCAACTTCAGATTTTGACATGATGCATTGCTTTCACGTTAGGAATTTTTCGGCAGGAGCGCCGCCGCCCCTGCCGAAAGGATCGTCACTTAGAAGTTCGCTTCGCGTTTCATTAAATCCTCGATCTTGACTCCGACTTCGGCGGTGCCGCCAAAGACGGTGCCGACTTTACCCTTTTTCACATGCTCAGCGCCGATCTTGTAGGCGTTCTGGGGCAAAGCGACGTACTTCACATCTTTAACCAGCTTTGCGGCATTTGTTATATAGAAGTCGACGAACTCTTTTACTTCAGGCTTACTGTCCAGGGATTTTTTGCTGACGTAAATAAAAATCGGCCGGGCCAACGGTTGGTAAGTGCCGTCTTCCACGGTCTTTGGTGACGGCGCAATTGCGCCTTTGCCATTGTCGATGGCGACCGCTTTCAACTTGGCTTGGTTCTCGATGTAGTAAGCGAAGCCGAAATAGCCCAGCGCGTTGCGATCGTTGACAACGCCTTGAACCAGGACGTTGTCATCTTCACTGGCCGTAAAATCGCCGCGGCTCGATTTGGCTTTGCCGACGATGGCTTCGGTGAAGTAATCGAAGGTGCCGGAGTCAGCTCCTGGACCGAATAGCTTCAGCGGATTGTTGGGCCACTCGGACCGCACTTGATTCCAGGATGAAACCTTACCTTGCGCCGCCGGCTCCCACATTTTCTTGAGATCCGGAACGTTAAGAGATTTTACCCAGTCATTTTTCGGATTGACGATGACCGTGAGCGCGTCATAGGCAACTGGCAGTTCGATGAATTGCACGCCGCTTTTCTTGCAATCCTCGATTTCAGATTTGAGAATTGGCCGGGAAGCGTTGCTAATGTCGGTCTCGGCGCGGCAGAACTTCTTGAAGCCGCCGCCGGTGCCGGCGATGCCGACAGTGACTTTGACCTTACCTTTTTTTAACTTCTGGAACTCTTCGGCCACCGCTTCGGTGACCGGAAACACAGTGCTCGAACCGTCGATCTGGACAATTTGCGCCTTGGCTGGCCGCGGAACGATGCCAACCAGGGCGAGCATGGATAGGGCCAGTAATGCTTTCTTCATATGTTATTCCTCTCCAGTTATTTAGTGAGCCAATGTTACGGTTGCGTTACAACCACTTTAACGACGCGTTAATTCGGTTAAAAGACTTTTTGCTGCTCAATCACCTTCCAAAAGGTCACGCTAAATTATGTTCATCGTATCGATTCGCCGCCGAAGGTAAAGTCGCTAAGTATCGTGGATGTAACGATAGCGTTAAGAAACGGTTAAGAGCCGCCCGAGCGTAGTAAATTCGTTAGATTCTGCCGAATTAGGCGATGTAAATGGTGAAGAATCTTGGATCATTCACATGACCATAGGGATGAAGATGTACGGCAAACACCGCCTTCTTCGGCGGTTGTTTATCGTCGAATGGATGATGGCTCGGCACTTGGCTCGAGTCGGAGGGTTATGTCGTTTATTTCAGCGAATGGAATTCTTCGCCGCTTGGGCGCGGGCGATCGTGCGCAGCATGGACCCAGAGTGGCTGCGCGAGGTTTACGGCTTTGCCTTGAAGCCCGAACGCGATTTTTTATTTGCGTGTCAGCATCGACGACTTGGTGACACGCGTTTTACAGAGCGGTGGGTTCGATTATTGGGAGTCCGGCATGGACCTGCGCATGGGCGAGGATCTTTACGAGAGCTTCATCCGCTATCAGAAATGGCTGTTAGCCGAGTTCGACAAGATGGTGGGTCCTTACGGTTTCAAGCTCATCGCCGCTTCGGCCCCTGTAGAAGACGTGTTCACAGATTTGCGCGAGCGCGTCGATAAAGTTATCGCTGATAATGGCATATAGTGTTTCTTAGAATCTCAAACCGCCGCTACCCTGGCTTTCAAATTAGTCCAGGCTTCGCGCACTTTGGCCGCCTGTTCCAGGACGATCGCCACGTCGGTGTCGTTACGTAACCGTTCTTTTTCCATCTCCGCCAGCAATATCCGGCCGATGTCGGGATGATCCGCCAAAAAGGCCGGCCGCCCGATAAACGCGGCTACATGATGCAGCAGCACCGAGCGGTCATGCCAATCGCCCAAGGTTTGCTGAATTTCTTTGAGCATTTTGACCAATGGATTTACTCTATGTTGGCCGAGGGCGGCCAAAAGCTCAGCGCGGTAGCGCAATTTCTTGCCGGCGATGCGCAGCGCATGCAAAGCCGCGGCGTCCGGCTGCTCCCGCGCCGCGGTGAAGGATTTGTCCCACCGGTCCATGGAGGTGATCATCGCGGCGGTAGTTTGTTCGAGCGGATCGTAGTCGCGCTCGGCGGCGCGCGCAATCAAACCTTGCACTTGGGTGATGAACTTGAAGTGATCTCGCCCGGCGATGTCCCGCCGCACTTGTTCAATCATTGCCTGCCGTTGTAACTCCAATTCGCTTTGCATGGCTTGCCAGGCTCTTTGAACGCTGCCCGTGCCATTCGCTTCACGCTTGGACTGGAGTAGGGCGATATTGACATCGAGGTCCCGACAAGGCCCCAAGGTTCGCCGAACATAGCGCAGGACGCGCATTATTTTTTTGATTTTATGGGCCTGTTCCGACCGCGCGATGACGCGCAAAACCTGCTGCAAACGGCGGCTCCAGACGCGTAGGTGATGGACCGTTTCGGGATCGTCACTGACAAGTAATTTAGGAAGCAGTGTCGCGTACTTCTCCAGCCGCCGGCGTGTCAGTTTGAGGAGTTTGGATGGCGTTGAAACTTCTTCTTTTGCGGCGGGGCTCATGGTGCGCTCAATTCTTGGTCGAGCGGCTCGCCAGGAGTCGTAGCTGTTTGGCCGTCATGAGCCAACGCAGCATTCCCGGCTTGTCCACCGGCAGTCGGTCAATCTCGACTCGGCACAGCGAACCTTTGCCGAGATCGAAATGGAGTTTCGTTCCGGGGGTTGGCTCAATCACGCCAGCCAGGGTTTGCCCCAACAGCGGTTGATGACCGACCAGCAACAGATGGTCGCGGTCCTGATAACGAGTTAAGCAAATGATCAGCTGCTCCACGGAACATTCCGGCGCGAGCTCGGGGATTTCTTCCAAACGCGATTGCAGGTCGAGCGCGGCGGCGACAATGTCCGCGGTTTGGCGGGCGCGCAGGAGCGGGCTGGTGAGAATCCAATCGAACTCGATGCCCAATCGGCGTATACCGCGCGCGGCGCGGCGGGTGCGCTTGCTGCCTTTGCTCGTTAACGGTCGTTCTTTGTCTTGAATAACGCCCAGGTCATCGGCGGCAACCGCGATACCATGGCGCATGAGGTAGAGATTCATGGCTCGGTCGGCTCAATCGATTATGCGACATTGCGCCAATAGTCCATGAACAGCGCAAAAACTCGCTTTTCGATATCGTCGCGTGCACCGCGCACTGCGTCGAGTTCTTCGGCGTCGGCTTTCTTGCTCTGGAGCGCGTCAGCGACCGGCCATTTTTCGATCTTGGTGCGTCCGGGCAAGTAGGCGCATTGTTTGTGGGCGTCGCCGAAGCTGACGACCAGATCGATTTCGTCGATCGGCACCTCGGCTACGCTTTTGCTTTTCTGGTCAGCGATTGGAATGCCGATCTCGCTCATCGCTTTGATTACCGAAGGCGGAATCCGGGCGGGCTTGATGCCGGCACTGAAAATACGTGTTTTCGGCGGTGATAAATGTTTGGCTGTTGCCTCGGCCATCTGGCTGAGTTGGGCGTTGTCTTCGCAAAGAAAAAGGATGTTTCTGTTATGAATCTCCCGACGCATTTTCATCTCCTTAAGAATTTAGCTACCGCACGCGATGGCTTGTTGGTTTCGATGATTAGATCGACGTTGAAAACCTCTTGAATAAGTTTACCTTTTTGTCCGGCCCAGTGGATTTCTTCCTTTAGGTTGGCGGCTGACGCTGCCGATAGAGTCAAGGTGCGGGTTTTCTTGAACGTGCAGCTCAGGTTATCTACCTGCTGGTTGTGTCTAAAGTCAAATGCGTCGGCGACGCGGACCAAGGCGCTGAGCTTGCGGACGATGTCTTGATTTGACGGTGATAGTTGGCTGAAGCCTAAATGCTTTGGGCTGGGGTGGGCCTTGCGGTGGTATCGCGCCACGTTGGCGACCAGATCGAGATCGAGATGGTTGAATGAGTTCATGCCGGAGCTCTTGATCAGATAGTAAGAATGCTTGTGGTGCTTGGGTCCGGCGAGGAACTGGCCGATATCGTGCAGCATGGCGGCGGCATGGAGAATGCTCGCATAATTCTCGGGCAATCCATGCAAGTCGTGCAGTTGGTAGAATAGATTCAGCGCTAATTGGCTGACATGGTGCGCATGTGCGGCGTCATACAAATATTTTTGACACACTTGCTCCAAAGATTCCGCACGATCAGCGTCCGGATGCCATGGGCCGCTTTTCGAATGGCGTTTTTGCAGCAGATCTACCATCAGGCCGTCGCGCAGGCCCCTGCGCGATACGAAAATATATTCCAGGCCGATCTCCGTCATGATCTCGTGCAGCACGAAGCCGCCGGCGATAATAATATCGGCGCGCTTGGGATCGCCGCTGATCATTTTCGCGCGCTCGGCGGCGGGCTCGTTCATCAGCATTTCCAACAGCGCTCGTAAGCGCTGGCGCCGCAGCACGATCAACGATCCGGCGCGATTGGGATCACCGGTAACGCGGGTATCGGTCTCGGCGAGAGCGGTGATCGTGCCGCCGCTGCCAAATGCCATGGTATATTTTTCTTTGTGAATACGCCGCACAACGGGTTTGAGCCGTGCCTGGACGTACTCGCGAAGCTCTTTAATCTCTTTGTTGCGGGGAGGGTCATGGGCGACCAGCTTCTCGGTCAGGCGCACGGCGCCTAAGGGCAGGCTGAACAAGCAATAGGTGTTGGTGGTGTTGGCGACGGCAAGCTCGACGCTGCCGCCGCCGATGTCGAGGAAAAGGCCGAGCGGTAGATGAAAGCGCAGGCCGCTCATGATGCCCAGACTGATGAGCCGGGCTTCTTCCTCTTCGGATAAAACTTCGAGTGGAATGCCCAGCTTGGCGGCGTTTTTGAGGAAGATTTTGCCGTCCGATGCCTCGCGCAACGCGCTGGTGCCGACGGCGCGAATCGCTTTGACGTGAAAGCGATCAGCGAGCTTCTTGAAATCGCCGAGAACCTTGAGTGCGGCCTCGACGGTTTGTGGATTTAACTTGCCGGTCTTGAAGACATCGTGCCCCAAGCGCACCGGTTGGCGGTCCTGTTCGACGACGCGATAATGTTTAGGCTTGTCGACCACCGCCACCTGGCAACGCATGGCGTTGCTGCCGACGTCGACCACCGCAAAGTGCTGTGCCATCGACTGATTTCATATCATAAAGCATCGCACGCCGGAATTTGTCAGGTTACAATTGTGTTAAATTTAAATTGCCGGAGACTTGAGAGGGGCGACCGTCGAAGCCAAAACCGCGAAAGTTAGCGTTTCTGCTTCGGTACCATGCGCAGTACGCGAATCACTCGTCCTTCCGAATTTAGCGGCGACGAGTTGTCATCAGTAGCGATGTCAGTTGGCCGCTTCAATAGCTGCGCCATCTGCTCACCGAGTAAAATTGTCTGGCGAATGCAACCATCGAAGGTTTGCCAGTCGCACTCACTTGCAACGCCGGATCGATCGCTCATCGGATTTTTAAGCTTTATCGCAATAAGATTGAGCACGCATAATTGGTTAATTAGATCCTCGGTGAGGCGCTTCATTTTTCGCGGACTATGCTGACGCGCGGCGGCGTTCGAACTCGCCGTGGTTTGGTTCTGCTTCGAGTGCGGTAGCTGTCTCATAATCGACGATATCTCCGTTTGCCGGCTCGCTGATGCGCGGTTTGCAAAGGTTTTGTGGACTAGATGATCGCCTGCGCACCGAAGCCATCAAAGCCACAGCGGCAATCGCGCCGCCGGGCTTTGATACGGGTACAAGGTCGATCATGATCTCGAACCGTTAAATCTCCACGGTGCGCTGTTTAGGCCAGCCGAAAAACAGCGGCGCCAGTTTGCCGCGCCAGGGTGTCGACGGGAGCGGCTGGGTGACCGATAACACCGGGCATGGGCTTATTCGGGTAACCCGATCGGTGATGCCGCCGCCGAGCCAGTGGCGCAGGCCGCGGTCGCGTCGCGGCGACATGATGATCAAGTCGGCGTTTTCTTGTTCAGCCGTCGCCGTAATGCGATCGAGTACGTTGCCGAGGATAACCCGCTTGGTCACGCTCGGCAGCTGTTTAAGATCGGCGAGATGGGGTTCGAGAAAGTTGTTCAGGTCGAGGGACGCTTCGCTCAGAACGCGATCGAGCGGCCATACGCGACCTTGAATGCCGGTGTAGAGCGCGAATTCCGTCGACAGCTCCCAAGTATTGAGCTCGTTGGCGACATGGAGCACGACGAGGGAAGCCTTGTCCTCGGCGGCGAGCCGGTAGCCATAGGCAATGGCGCGCCGGGAGTGATCCGACAAATCGGTTGGTATCAAGATTTTGTTTAAGCGTTTCATAAATCTCCTTTTTGGTTTTACTCGGAGATAGGTTAAGACCGCCGCATTAGCGCGTCATGACAACGCGAAAAACATCAGGTTAAACCACAACGGCATCGTTTTCCCGTTGAGTCGTAGTCCAGGTCGAGAGCGGTCGTTCCATCGTCGATCGGCAGCAGGAGGTCGCACTTGAGCTTGTGGCGCACCGACTCCAGACAAAAAACGATTTTGACTGTCGGCGCGTCGATGGTGCCGAATATGCCCAGGCGGGTGTCCGATCCGTTGACGCCGACCCATTCTTCGACGCGAAAGCCCAGTTCGCCAAACAGTTCGTCGATCAGTTTTTCCCCGACGCGTATGCCGCGGCCGCTGAGGCGCAGTTGAATCCAGTAGCTCGGTTTAACGCCGATGAAGGCGTTGAGATCGTTGAGTCGGCTTCTCCGCCTGAGCGAAATTTCGATGGGCGCGTCGGGATCGCTCGTCAGTAAGGTCTCGTAAATAAACCGGCGCACGAAGTCTTTCGCTGTGTGATTGCGCCACGGTACCTGGGTGAAAGTAGGCGCGAGTGTGACGAATACCGGTGGTTTGTCGCCGGTGCGGTTTTGACTGAATCGTGAAATCGCCTCGTGAATGACCGCTCCGATGTCCATGTTTCCCATAATTATCTCCTTGCTATGTTTGACGGAAATGTTGGCTAGCTTGAGTTAAACGGGAGTTACGGTGGGATGAAGATTCGTCGTTGAAGTTGACCGATGAATGGTCATGACCAGAGGAGTAAATTAACTTTCGTACTGATCTTGGAAGCGGGTGCCGGTCCACGCGCCTTTTCAGTTCCTCGCGCGGCTTCATGTATTCCGAGTAGTTCTGCTCTCGTGTATGTAAGTCGCGCCCGGCAGCGCACCGGCGGGCGCGACTCCTAGAGGGGTTAATCAACGAAACCGGAATGCCTTAGCCGCCGATACGGCCGCCGTCATTCTTGGTGATGACGATGCACGCCGAACGTGGACGGCCGCCGGTTGGGCCGTCCGGCCAGTCGCTGTTTTTCTTGGGGTCGAGGGGATCGTTGGGCGACTCGTCGGCGGTTTCGCCCGGGTGCTGGATGCCCACGAACATGGCGCGTTCGTCCGGAGTGACGAAAACGCCGGTGATTTCGCACTGTTTAGGACCGACCAGGAAGCGGCGAATTTCTCCGCTTTCGGGATCGGCGCACAACATCTGGTTATGGCCAAAGCCGGCATAGGCGCCCGCGTTGATCGTCGAGGTCGACACATCGGTTTGAATCCAGAGCCTGCCGCTCGGCGCCACGTAAATGCCGTCAGGCGAGCCGAACTTGTCGCCGTCGACATCCGAGCCATCGGGCACCGGCGCATCCGGGTCACCGGCGAGAACAAAGATTTCCCATGCAAAGTCCGGCTCGGTCCAATCGCTGTCGTATTTCCAGGTAATGATGTGTCCGTAATTGTTGATGGCGCGCGGATTCGCTGTGTCCACCGGTGGACGAGAGGACCCGGCGATAGTGGTGCCGTTGGGGTCGTTGACCGACGCTGAAGTGCTACCTCGGCGGTTGTTGTTGGTGAGCGTGGCGATCGCCGTGAGCGCCTGCGGAAATGTATCGATCCATTCTGGGCGATCCATCATCGTCGCGCCGACCGCATCGGCTGCGGCACGGGTGTTGATTAGGATATCGTTCAGTGACCAGCCTGTCGGGTGTTCCGGCGTCGACGGCACACCGGCCGGCGTCAATGGCAGCCATTTACCCGTGCCATCGGCGTTGAATCGAGCGACGTAGAGAATGCCGTCGTCCAAGGGGCTGATTTTCTTTTGGCGCGCCTCCTGCAACGACAGATTCGAGACATATCGGTAGATATATTCGTTGCGCTCGTCGTCGCCCATGTAGACGACAATCTTGCCGCGCTTGGTCTCCTGCACCCACGCGCCTTCATGCTTGAGGCGGCCGAGGGCAGTGCGCTTTACCGGTGTCGACTTGGGATTGAAAGGATCGATCTCCACCACCCAGCCAAACCGGTTCGGTTCGTTGGGCTCGGCATCGGCGTTGAACCGCGGCTCTGTGGTGTGAAGCCGCAAGCCGGAACCGAAGGGGGAGATGCCGTAGCGCTTCTCCAGCGCGGAGCGCGGATCCGTCGTGGTTGTGGTCCGGAAGAAGTAGCCGCCGAAGTTCTCTTCGCAGGCGAGATAAGTGCCCCAAGGCGTGAATCCCATGGCACAGTTGTTGAGGGTGCCGAGCACTAACTTGCCGGTTGGATCGGCGCTGGTTTTCAACCGGTCGTCGCCAGCCGCTGGGCCGCCGATCTCGATCGGCGTCTGGCCGGTGATGCGGCGCGCGTATTTCGACGGACGCACGACCCGCCACTCGCCGCCGTTGGTATCCTTGCCGTTTTGGTCGTTCTTACCGCCGCGCTTGGCGATCTCGACGATCGATACGCCATGGGCATTGAGACACTTGCTGGTTTTCTCCGCGCTCCAGTTGGCGATGCCGTCGGGAAACAGCAAGCCGTCGTCGGTGTACTCGTTGTTCTGTACCAGCAGTCCTCGGCTCGAGCCATTGATGGGAAAGTAGACTAGGCCGTCATTGTGCATGCCCCATTGCAGCGCTTGGTCTGCTGCGCTGTTGCTGGCGTCTGGCTTGAATGGCGGTCCGTCCGACACGGGGTCGCCCCAGGCGATCACGACTTCTGCAGTGTAGCCATCGGGCACCACGACGCTGTCAGCGGTCGATATCGGTATGCTTTGGAAACCGAGAAGGGGAGCCCCATTTTTTTGGGCAGCCGCCGGAACGGCTTTAAGGAGCGCGCTGACGCCGCCCAAAGCAATGGTAGCTGTCGCGGCAAGAGTACCGCCGAGAAAGCCGCGTCGCGACACACGCGCCTCGACGACCTCCTGAAAGGTCCGGTTGTTGGACGGGTTGCTGACTATATCCTCATCGTTCATAGCTATCTCCTTGTGGCTGAAAGTTCTCGCAGTTGTATTCGCGCTTCATTGCAGTTGTGCGACGAGCCGATGAAGTGTCGATGAACGCACCGTGGCGTGGGGATTAAGTTGCTTTTTATGATCGTCGTCATGTTCAGCCCAAGGACGCACTGATCGTGAGGCGCAATTCAGAACAATCTGACGATTCGCCAACCAATAATTCGGATTCGTTTTCCAATTGTGAGCTCTGTGAGAATTTCATCGCGGTTCGCTGGCAAGTTCCCCCTTGAGTCTTTATAAAAGAGGACAATGCCTGGGTGGGTTTGGAAGTGTTTGGGTGTGAGCGGGAGCACGCCGGCAAGTCGACGCAAGCTCGGCGTCATCGCCTTGCTCTACTTCATTCAAGGCGCGCCGGCGGCGATCTTGTGGGAAGTCCTGCCGGTTTATTTTCGCATCAACGGCGTGTCGCTGCGCGCCATCGGCGGACTGCGACTGCTCGAACTACCCTATTCTCTAAAAGTCTTTTGGTCGCCACTGGTGCATCGCTTCGGCGATCGGCGCTTGTGGATACTGGCTTGTATGCTCGGCATCGCGGCGGCGCTGTTCGCGTTACCGTTCGTGAACGTCGCCGCCGTTGGCGTGATCGTGCTCGTGTTGATCTTGGCGCTGACGACTCTATCGGCGACCCAGGATGTCGCCATCGATTCCTACTCCGTCGGGTTGATCGACCGCGCGGAAGAGGGCGCGGCCAATGGTGTGCGCGCTTCGGCCTATCGAGTTGCCTTGGTTTTCGTCGGCGGCGGTTCGGTATTTCTCGCCGGCCTGTTGGCGTGGAATTCACTTTTCGTTCTGGCCGGCGTGGTCTTTGCCGCGCTGGCATTTGCCGTGTTGGCGGTGCCGCATTTGAGTTTGCCCGAATCGGCGCGCCAGCATTGGCTTGCCGGCTTTGCCGGTTGGGCCGGCACCTGGAAGGTGATCCCGCTGATCATGTTCGTCCTGACTTATAAATTGGGCGAGTTCGCCATCGGACCGATGGTGAAACCGTTTTGGGTCGACTACGGCAAGACGATCTGGCCGGTGCAGGAAGATCTAATGTTTCAGATCGGCATGTTCCCGACGACGTTTGGCATCGTGCTCAGCGTCGTCGGCGCGTTGATGGGCGGGGCGTTCATCTCACGCTACGGCATCTTTCACGGCGTCTGGTTTCTCGGTCTGTTACAAGCGGTTTCCAATCTCGGTTACTCGCTGGTGGTATGGATGGATCTTGGGCGCTTTGGTCTCTATGGCGCGTCGATGTTCGAGTCGCTTTCCGGCGGCCTTGGCACCGCCGCGTTTCTGGCGTTCTTGATGAACGTCTGCCAGAAGGAGCACGCCACGGTGCAGTACGCTTTTCTCTCGTCGGTGTTTTCCCTCACCGGGCGGTTGATCGGCGCGATCAGCGGACTGGGGGCGGAGAAATACGGCTTCGCCAGCTACTTCGCGATTACTTTCTTGCTGTCGACGCCGGCATATTTGCTATTGCCGTGGGTGAAAGACTGGATTCATGACGAACGGCGCGAATGAATTTACTCAAGCAATTCAATTTCCCGGAGCAGGCGCCGCCAAGCGTTCCGTTCCCGTTCGGGGCGCACGAGATGAGCAAAGCCGCGGCATTGCCGTTTCAGCTCACGGTAAAACTTGCCGTCGCTCTCCGCTCTGAGAAGCAGCCGTTGGAGTTTATCGGTGTCGGCGGGCGGATAGTAGCCGATAAAGCGCTTTCCTAGCGTTCCCATCAAGCCGGAAATCTTTGTCGCGACGACAGGCACACCGGAGGCGAGGGCCTCGGAAAGCACGTTGGAGCTGCCTTCCATCCTCGACGTGATGGCGACCAGATGGCTCTTCGCCAGGAGTTCGCGGGTCTGGCGATGGGAGAGTTGGCCGATCCAGCGATAGCGGGGATTTCGTTTAACTTCGGCCCTGGCACTTCTGGCAATTCGTCGATCTAGAGCTTGACCGACATGGGTGACCATGACCCGCGATTGTCGCGGCAGGTTACGCACGGCTAGGGCGGTGCGCAGTGGATCTTTTTCTTTGCGCAAATGACCGATGACGCAAACATTGAAGGCATGGTTTCGATTTTTAGTTTTGCCACGTACCGTTGCCGCTGATTGATAGATCACCCGAGTTTTTGCCTGAAACTTTTTAGGTAATTCGCACAACGCCATGGATTGTAAGGCGACAAGGCGATTTGCTAGCTCAAGGGATCGTTGAGCTTTTTTATTCTCATGAATGTCACGGTAAACGTCCGTGCCGGTGAGCACGACAATTATCGGCTTGCGCGGTTGAGCCTCGTGAAACCGGCGGATCGAATCGGCGCTACGCAGGGCGTGTAACGCGATCAAGACATCGCATGATTTCCCATCGTAGCTTTGGCGTACCTGTACGCGGTGGCCGAGTTTTTTAAAAATCGTCGCCCAGCGCACGGCGGTGATCTTGTTGCCGTTGTTGAGCTTCAACGGCGCCGGCGTGATCAGTTGAATGTTCACGAGGTGATTTATTTGGCGCAGGTTCTAAAGCCGGCCCAAACATCGCGCCGGTCCGGCGTGTAGAAGTTGCGCCAGCCATTGTGAATCAACAACGAGGAGGTTGCCCAGCAGCCGCCGCGCAGGACTTTGTGAGTGCCGAACCACGGTTTCGAGTATTCCTTATAAGAATCAGCGCTAAATCCTGGATAAGGCAGAAAATTATCTGCGGTCCACTCCCAGACATTGCCGATCATCTGACGGCAGCCGAAGGCGCTGTCACCGGCTTCATGCATGGCAACCTCAACGAGACCGCCGCCGCGCCAGTCGAGGCTGGCATGTTGCGGTTCGGGGCGGTTATCGCCCCAAGGGTAATGGCGGCGCCGCGGCGCCAGCGCGATGCCATTCGCCGTGGGTTCGCCAGCGGCTGCCACTTCCCATTCCGCTTCGGTGGGCAGGCGCCGGCCGGCCCAATTGCAGAATGCTTCAGCTTCGAACCAACTCACATGCACCACCGGCAGGTTTTCGTTCAATAGGACATAGCGGTCGTAGACACGCTGCTGCCACCGGGTGTTGTCGAGTTGCTGCCAGTAGACGGGGTGATCGAGTGTTTCCGTGAATGCGGCTATTTCCATCGGCTCAGTGACGTTCTTGTTGAAGAATTTAGCAAAGGATTTCTCCAACTGCGGCGCGCCGCCAGATTGGAGCCATTGCCAACCTTCGTCGCTCCAATGCATTCGCTCGCGATAACCGCCTGCTTCGACGAATTGCAAAAACTCGCCGTTGGTTACCGGGGAGCGGGCAATGCGGAAAGGCTTTATCTCGATCTCGTGGGCCCACTTCTCGTTGTCAAAAATGAACGGCATATCTTTGGCCGCGCCGATGGTGAACTTGCCGCCGGGAATCTCGACATCGCCGGGACAGGCGCGTAGATCAGAATCATCCGTCGATAAAAAAGCCTTAGCAAACTGCGGTGGGGGATAGCCGAGAGTCTGACGTGTGTAGGCGAGCGCCTCGGCGTGCATGCCTTCATGAAATGTCGTCAGCCAGTAAAAGTAAAACTCGTCGGGCGATAGGTCGGACTTCGAGTCTATACCGGCGATGCAGCGTTCGAGCACTTCGTTCATGTAGGCCAATGTGTCGGCGCGGTTCGGCAGCGACAGTTCCCAGCGCGAGTCGTGGGCGACGTCGGTGGAATTGTACAGCCGGTCGCTGTCCGGCAAGAGCGGTTTTTCACCGCGAAGGTTTCGCAGCGCCCAAAACTCTTGAGTCCAGGCGACATGGCCGATTTCCCAAAGCGGCGGATTGACGATGGCCAAGCGCGGGCCGATCATTTGACGATCGTCGAGATCGGCGACCAGGCTGAGCAAGCGATCGCGGAACTCGCGCATGGTTGCGATCAATTGGCGCGCGCCCATGGTGGCGCTGGGGCCGAGGGTGGCGCTAGCGATCGTCTTTGACATTTGGGCAGTTGTCGAGGCGGACCGGGAAGGTTCTTGCATTGCTCTAACCTATATCTCCGGGCATCACAAACCGGCAATCAGTTTCGCGATGGCTGGGCGCCATGGCGCTAATTCTTGCGCCCAGCGTCGACCGCGATTTCGTTCGATGTAGGCGAATGATAGTCGCAGACGACGCGTCTCGGCGGGTGTTATTTGCAGCAGGCGTCTATCCTTTTTGGCGGCGATACTCGCTTCGGCATAGCTCCTGAGAGCACGCCAATGGGGTAACGCCTCGGCGCCGAAGCGCTGGCGAACGATTTTCGTCCAGGCCAAGTCCCCTCGGTATTTAGCCGGAGCGCGCGCATAGTCGAAGCAGGTTGCCAACGGTATATAGCTCAACTCTTCCTGGAGCAATGGATTGTTAAGATAGCCATAGACATGCTCCGGCAACCGTGGGTCGCGTCCCGTCAGGGGCGCGAGATGCAACTCGTCGCTCATGGACAGATCGTTAACCGGGTAATTATCCCATAGCAGCAGGGGACGTTCGATCATTTTCCCGATCCGCTTCACATGGGAGAGGGCGATGGTCTTTGAAACCACCGAGGGACCGGTCCAGAAGCAGGGGACATTGGCCGGCAGGTAGAGCCCCAAAGTCTCGAGAAAGTTCGGCTCGAATTTGCCGAAAACCCGTTCGAGCAGTGCATCTTCGCTGTAATAGGTCGGACAAATCCACCACTCGACGCCGCGCCAATGCGCTGGCTGCGCGGCCATGATTTGAGCCATCCAAGTTCCTTCGGCCCGCGCCAGACTATTCTTGAAGGCGCGCCGGTCGCGCGCATCGCTCAAGCGCGAAGGGATATCATCGAATAGCACGGTGAAGGTGCGCACGCCGACATCGTAGAAGCGCTGCGCTTTGTGAAGAAGCAAGCGCACGATGTGATCGTCGCTAAAGTACAAACCCTCGCCAGGGTGAAAACCGTAGACGAAGTCAATTTGACTTTTTTGTGCGGCTCGAATCAATCGCAGTAAGTCGCGCCATTGTGCCCTGGGGTAAGGTCGTCGCCAAAGTTTGCGGTGATAGGGGTCGTCCTTGGGTGCATATAGATAAGTATTCATGCCGCGCGCGGCGCCAAATGCGAACAGCCGCCGCCGATGCGCCATCGACCACATCGGGCCGAAGAATCCTTCGACGATGCCGCGTCGCTGAAACGTTTTGGCAGCATTCATGCCGCGCTAATTTCGCACAGCAGCGCTGGTGCAACAAGATTGCGGTCGTCATCAGCACGGATAAACCAAATCAGCGGCATCCTGTGGCTACGAAGAGGCAACGTCCCCAAGCCTTTGCAACCGAGTAAATGAGCGCGATTGAGAAGATAAAGAGCAAGAGCAATGTGGGTGGCTATAAATTGGCCGGTAGGTGGACCGCATGTTGTCGTCGAAAGGTCATCCGGAGTTAAACAGTTTTCGAGCGGTACAACGGGAGATGACATGGAGGGGTGTAATTTAGACGGCGGCAGTGCGAGGCACATACCGCCGTGCTTTGCTGGTCTGCTAGGGGGCTCGCCTAGCTCTTCAAAAACGGCACGCCTAGGCGCATCAGGTCGTCGAAGGCATCCCAATGCACCATGTGCTTGCAGCCATTGACGATGTGTAGGTTGAGCTGGGGTTGCTGTTTTTTCAGCAATTCGGCGCGTTCGCCGGCGTGTGCACGGTCTTCGCGGCCAAATATCATCAATAGCGGCATCTTTAGGTCGGCGAGCCTCTCCCATAGCGGTTTGGCCGGCGTCGAGGCCGCGGCCGGCGCCGCAGGGGCCTCGTGATTCTGGCGGTCCTGGTGTGCTTTGAAATTGCGGCCGATCATGCTGCGGTGACGCAGGGCGACGTCTTCATCGGAGATCAGCGAATGGTTGAAGGTGTCCGCCTGCAGGAGTTTGCGGGCATCCTCCACCGTCGGTTCCTTTTCCGCCATCTCTTTGTCGACGCGAGCCTGTACCGCTTCGTACCTGCCGACCTGTGCTTCGGTCTGCAGCGGCAGCAGCGAGCCGGTGCCAAGAATGATGACGTGCGAATAGCGGCTGGGATCTTCTAATGCCAGCTGAATTGCGAATCCGCCCGAACGTGAATGGGCGATCAGCGCGGTCTTGCCCAGACCCGCGGCATCGATGAATTTTGGGATGGAATTGCGTTGCTGCGCCGTGCTTTGCTTGGCGGGAACGTCGGAGAGTCCAAAACCGGGATAGTCAAATGCGATCGCGCGAAATCCCGCCTTGGCAAAAGGGCCGAGATTGCGCTGAAACACGTCAGCCGAACTCCCGAGCGAGGCGCCGTGAAGAAATAACACCGATGGTCCTGAACCTTCTTCGACATAACGAAGCTTAAGTCCATCCACAGTAACGAACTTGTCTTCCGGTTTGATTTTTTCAGCAGTAGTCATGACATGGTCTCCAATTACGGCAAATAAGATTCCAATCCGCCTTTTCTGACGGGAGCTATATCGCCGAACCGGCGAGGTGTCAATCTTGCGAGCGCTCGGTGAAGGTTAAATTTGTCCCCGCGCAACTCAATAGCAGCGCAGAGCGATAACCATGCATCCTCGCACCGGCCGAGCTTGGAGACCCGCCGCCTATGGGCCGTCTACCAACACGCACAGAAGAAGCCTTCGACAATAACGCGGTGGTGAAATTTCTTCGCGTCATCGTGCGTTAATTTCGTGCATTATCGCGAACTGAATAACATTTCGTGAGCCCGAGGATCTTACGTCAAATTAAATGCGTCGGGCGGGTGGGGCGTTTACTCTTGTGAAATTGCCGCAGCGAACGAATGACCGATATGCTTTTCGCCGCTGCGCTAGGGGTTTCGGGGATTCGTTTCAGGAATTGTTTTCCGAAGGCTCCTTTTCGCGGCTTGAAGTCAGTAGGCTTTGCTTGGGACCGAAGCCACGAGTGCCGGGCAAAATAGCAGCGTGATTATTTTCTTTGTAGTGTTCCGCGCCGCCTTTTTTCGATGTCGATATCGACCTGCCGTGATTTTTCGATGGTGTACTTGAGCTTGTCTTTTTCCTGCAACAAAGCTTCCCGTTCTTTTGTCAGGCTTCGCTTCTCGTCGACGATTTTTTGATGTTCTTCCAGGACAGTAATCCAGGTCTTGGCCGGGTCGACCATCGAACTCTGCGGATAGTCCTTGACGAGTGTACGAAACGACGATAGTGCGCGAGGATAGTTTTTCCTCGGGTTGGTCGGATGGGCCGAGATCATTCCCATATTGAAAAGCGCCATGTCGGGGGAGCCTCGGCGGTCTTGCAAAATTTTTTGGTTCTCAATAATGGCGGCTTCGTACTCTCCCTGGGAAAATAGCGCCTTGCTTTGCTCGAATGGGTCGGTCCGAGGTTGCACCACGGGGGGAACCGGTGGCAAGGGTGCGCTGATCGGTGGCACGGGCGCGCTGTTCATGGACGCGCAGCCAGACAGCCAGACTCCCCAAAGCAACGTTATCCACCACAATGAACTGCATGACGTTCGGGTCTTCATTTTGTCGCACCAAAACCTTTCAGCCAATAGTGGAAACGCAAAAATCGCCCTCTCGCGAGGCGGCCAGCGCTCGGCGCCAGTTCCCCTTCTTGAGGTATTTTGGCACCGAGATAGCAGACAAAAAATATTCCCACGATGACCAATATCAGGGTAACGGCTAGGGAGACCTTTTGGCTCTTCATTGCCGCATGTTCAATGTATTCGATTCTTTCCTGCAAGGTCTTCTGGACGGCGCTCTTGAATGCCTCATGTTCCCTCAGCAAATAATCGACGAGGCGATCCTTTTCCTCGCGATAGCGGGTTTCCGCATAGGACTGCTTTGTCTTGATGTAAACGACTTCCTTTTCAAAAACTTGACGATACTGCGCATGATACTCTTCGGCACGCGCCAGGCGCTGAACCAAGCCGCTTGAGCCCGCCAGTGGTTTTAGTAGCGCCATATACCGGTCGAAGTCGGCTCTGAACTGAATATATTGATCATGATGTTGGGTGGCATGGGTAACGTTGAACTGACCCGCATATCTGACCTCGGAAAGGAAAGCATCGGCAAGTATTTCCGAGTAGTCGATCATGCGCTGGTCGACCTTAAGGGCAATGTTCGCCGCACTGCTGAGCTTTCCCAGCTGAATTATCGAATAGCCCGACACCGCGACCATCAGGATCAGCATCGATGAATAGCCAATAATAAAACGATGGAATGTGAATCGCGTAATCACAGATCAACCTCCATGGCTGGGCGCGGCGCAACGATAGCGGTGGATGCGGGGCCGTCGGGACGATCGTCATCGTCGTGCAGATCGCTCGACAAATTGATGGGCAGGCGTACCGTGAATGTCGTCCCTTCGCCTAGCTTGCTGCAAACGCTCACCGAGCCGCCCATTAGTCCGACGAAATTCTTGACCAGGTAAAGACCGAGTCCGGCGCCGGAATAATTGCGCGTAGTGGCGCTGTCGATTTGATTGAATTTATCGAAGATGTGCGGCAAAAACTCCTCGGCCATGCCGATTCCCGTGTCCGATACGGAGAATTCGATAAACGGTTCGTTGAGCACAGAGCGAAATGATATATCGACGGAACCTTGATCGGTGAATTTGATCGCGTTGTTTACCAGGTTGATCGCCACTTGGCGAAGCTTCATCCGGTCGGTTACGAAGGTTGGCAGATCGGCCGGTATTCGCCAGTTGATCGTCAGGTTTTTCTCCTTGGACGTCATGGCGTAGTCGGATTCGAGATCACGTATGAGTTCGTCAAGATTGATGGGTTCCGCGTTGATGGCCATGCGGCCGGATTCAATCTTGGTGATTTCCAAAATACTATTGATCAGCGATAGCAGATGGCTGGCCTGCACGCGAATTTTTTCCGTGCCTTTGGCGTGTTCCTGGGTGATGTCGCCAAATATGCCCATGTTCAACGCTTCAGCGCAGTTCATGATGATATTGAGCGGCGTCCGTAATTCGTGAGAGATGACTCCAAGAAATTCGTCTTTAATCCGGTTCGACTTTTCCAGCTCCACCGCTTGATTTCTAGTCTGCTCAAACAAGTGTGAATTATAAAGTGCGATGGCGGCTTGCTGCGTGAGGTCCGCCAGGAAGGTGTCTTCTATCCGTAAATCGGTTGTTTCCGTAGAGTAAAAGGACAGGACGCCCAATACATCGCCTTTGACGATCATCGGCAGACCCAGATAAGTAACGAAGCCGGCGGCGCGCAAGGATTTTGGATCGGAAGCGCGGGGATCATTTTGAGCATTTGATATCAGCAGGGGAGACTTGAGTTTGAAGACCTCTAGAGGAAAGCCGCTTTCGCTCTCCGCGCCAGCCAACTGGCCGATATGACCGGTCCGCTGCGACTGTGCTATAGGCTCAATCCGGCCGCTTCGCTCATCCAGCCAGCGGATTGATACACTCGACGAAGGAAACAGCGGGGTGACTCCTTCCGAAAGCGCAGTCAAAACATTGCCGACGTCGAGACTGGAGGTCATCGCCGTGCTGATTTCGTGGATGGCGCTTTGCCGGAGGTGTTGCTTTTGAATCTCAGTCTCTGCCACTTTGGCGTCGGCGGCGCGTTGGTCTAACGTCTCAGCTAAATCGTCGAAGGTCCGCGCCAGATGGCCGAGTTCGCTGCCGCCGTAGGGGAGGCCAGTCCGTGCCTTCAAGTTCCCCCCGGCCAAATCTTTGGTTGCGCCCACCAGATCGGACACACGACGCAGGACGAAGAGATCCGCGCCGAACCAGGCCGCAATCAACGTCAACGCCAACAGCACGCTAAGAATGATCAGGTTTTCCCTGAGGATGTTTTCGGATTCGGCAAACGCCGCCCGTGCCGGTACATCGATGCCGGCATACATGACACTATCGCCGATCCGGTGGTCTAACTGCCGGTAGGTAAAGAGATGGGCAATTCGGTCGGTGCTTGCGGACTCGATATTGCCCTCAACGCCTCGAATGGGTTTAGTTTTTCCGGCACCGTCGGTTTGAACTGGCTTGACAAACGGAGCGGGTTCGTCGGAGTAGCGGAGATATACCTTGCCATTGCCATCGAATAGCGTAAATGAGGCACCGGATGGAAGATGCTTCTTTACGGTGATTCTGACGATCCAGGAATAGTCCAAGACCACGAAAGCGATAGCGCGCAGACTACCGGTTGATTCGCCGATGGGAAATCCCAGCTCGATAACCGTCTTGCCATTGGCTGCATCGCGTTGAATCTCACCCACAGCTATATCCCGAGTTTCGACGACGCGGCCAACGTACGAGTTTTTCAGGCGCCGGCTGTGGAAAATTTGAGATCCTAGAGCATTGCACAAAAGATTACCCTTGACATCGACCAAGCCGAAATCGACATAAAGCGGCTCCAGGAGTCCGGCGAGGATCTTCTCGCAGGCAGCGGCGTTCCTATCGCGGAGTTGCGGCAGGCGCGCCAGAGTAATTAACAGTTGGTGCGCGTTCTCGAAAATCCGGCGCTGTTCGGTGGCAATCACACGCGCTGATCCAAGCGCATTTTTCTGTACCTGGTCGGCAATTGAGGCGCGGTGTCGCTGATCGGTGAATAGAATGACCCCGAACGCGGGAACAACCGCGAGCAGCACAAACGCGATGAGGCGAGCTCGAAGGCTTGATGCGAACCGAATCATGTCCGTCCGTTTTAACGAAACTCGCTGTAACTTTCTGTCGCTAATTTGACGGATTGTTGAAGCAAATGCCGCACCAGGCAATTCGACAGCGCTCAAGCAAGACCCCGAACATCTAAAGAACTTCTGGGAAGGATTGCCAAGCAGGACCATGTCAAGAAGCTGCAAGTTTATCGTCTGATGATCAAAACCGCACACCGAGCGAAGCGCCGATAGGTTAGCGAAAGGTTTCATGTTGCGTGCGCGGGTCCAGCCATGGACCGGTTCGAATCGAGTGATTGCACGGCCCGGCGAAAAAACCCGCGAGGGAATTCAAGCCGCGCAAAAACATTTCGTCATAGCGACACTTGCGTATTGTCGCGGCCGCGTCGTTATGGCCATGAGGCGCCGCGACAATTCCATAAGGTCTTATTCATGCCTTAAACGAAGGCTAAAACTATCTTGCCGTCACCGGTTTTTTTTTCTCAATGTCGATCGGTGGCACCCCGCGCGGGTATGTGCTGACGCAGTGATGTCCCGCCAACCGTTTGCTTGCCAAGACCAGTGGCTTTGCGTAGGATCACGGTGAGAGTCCAGCAACGCGATGAAGCCGCGATTCATATTGTTTTTAGTTCCAGTCATTGCCGCTATTTTGCCAACCGTCATGGCCGCGTTCGCTCAGTTCAAAGAGAGCGTTGAGATGATTCGTATTCCCGCGGGGACGTTCGTGATGGGTAGCAATAACGGTCCGGCGGATGAACGGCCGCAGCATCGCGTCGAAGTGGCGGAATTTTATGTCGATCGTACTAAAGTGACGAATCGCCAGTTCGCGTTGTTCTTGAATGCCATTGGTCCGAGCGGACCCCAGAACGAAAAATATTTCGATATTGATGATAATGACGCGCGGGTGCACCGGCGCGATGGTAAGTGGCTGGCAGACGGCGGGTTTGAGCACAATCCGGTGGTCGAAGCGTCGTGGTATGGTGCTGTTGCGTATTGCCGATGGGCGGGGAAACGTTTGCCGACGGAAGCGGAGTGGGAAAAGGCTGCGCGAGGCACCGACGCACGAAAGTATCCCTGGGGCAACGAGCCTGCCGATAATACGCGGGCGCAATTCGGTGCTGGCTGGAACGAGCTCAAGCCAGTGGGTAGTTTTCCCAAGGGCGCGAGTCCCTTTGGCCTTGTCGATGCGGCGGGAAACGGTTGGGAATGGGTGAGCAGTGCCTATCTTCCCTATCCGTACAATTCAAAAGACGGTAGGGAAGATTTGAGTAAGGACGTAGTGCGCGGCACCCGCGCCGGCGGACATGACGTTGGCGTCGACGAATTGACCACGACCCACCGCGGCCGGCAAGTGTCGCGCAATCCGCGCGGCGGTCATCACAACATCAGTTTTCGCTGCGCGCGCTAGCGCGCCCTGAGCGCGAAGATACTTCATGCCGATTTTTTACATCCTCCAAGGAATGCTCATCGGTCTAGTTGTCGCCGTGCCGGTGGGTCCATTGGGATTACTTTGCATCAATCGATCGCTGATGCTCGGTGCTCTCGCTGGCCTTGCTTCCGGGTTGGGTGTCGCCAGTGCGGATGCGATTGCCGCTGGCATCGCCGCGCTGGGGATTTCATTAGTTTCTGATTTTCTAATTGAACAGCAGGTTTTGCTGCGTGTGATCGGCGGGATCTTTCTGTGCGTGCTCGGGTATCGGATCTATCGTATCGAACCGGCGGCGAAAGTCCCGACGATTTCTACCAATGGATTGCTCGGCGCCTACGCGACAACTTTTTTTCTGACCTTTTCCAATCCGGTGACGATTCTATCTTTTATCGCGATCTATGCGGGTTGGCATGTGCCAAGTCTGCAAGGCCACTACCCGGCGGCGGCGCTGTTGATGGCAGGTGTCTTCATTGGGTCGGCGTTGTGGTGGGTGGGGTTGTTTGCCGCGTTGACCTTGTTCCGGCTGAATATCAGTAATGGATTTTTAACCGTAATTCATCGGGCCTCCGGCGTCGTAATCTTCGGTTTCGGTTTTATTGTGCTCGTAAGCCTGTCGCCCTTGAAGCAATTTTTGACCATTACTTACTGACTATGCTTCGCCAGGCTGAAACCACGGTGCATCGCGGTACTGGAGTGCCGGATGCGATCAACTGCGCTCTTGCGCTTTTTTACCTCGGCGTTAATCTCTTGGAGTTTTTCGTCTTGCCATTATTGCTATTGCCGCGCGACCCGCGTTGGGGTTGGCTGCTATTGCCGCTGGCGCTCTTGACCAATCCTTTTTGGAGCCTGATTCATGAAGCGATTCACGACCTGCTGCATTCGAATAAATCGGTTAATCTGATCCTCGGACGAATACTGGCGATCATGTTCGGCGCGCCGTTTCGAATCCTGCGATTGAGTCATTTGCTGCACCACAAGCTCAATCGGATGCCGGTTGAAGGCACCGAGTATTACGACCGAGACAAGACTAGCAAGGCCGCGGCCGCGCCGGGATACTATTTCCAGATTCTTTTCGGCCTGTACTTGGTGGAAGTCATCAGTCCGCTCTATTTCTTATTGCCCTGGCGCTGGCTGGAGCGGTTTCGCGTGCGCTATCTTCCGGCGCAAAGCGTCAGCAGCCTCTTGATGCAAAACTGGCTCGGCGCTCAATCGCTGCGCGAGATCCGCCGCGACGGGGCGTTGACGATTCTCTGGCTAATTTTGGCTTTTTACGCTTACGGCGAGAATTGGCCATTGCTGATCGCTGCACTGGCAGCTCGGGCAATGCTGATTTCGTTTCTCGACAATGTTTATCACTACGAGACGCCGGTGAGCGATGTGTTCTTCGCCAAAAATCTGAGTCTTCCCAAACCCATGGCGGGTTTGCTGTTGAATTTCAATCTGCACGGTATTCATCATGTCAATCCAGCGATCCCTTGGATAGATTTGCCGAAAGGGTTCGCCGCTCAGGCGGGGAAATACCAGGGAAGCTATTTCACCACGGCCTTGCATCAATTGCGCGGTCCCATCGCGCTTCAAGATTTACCGCAGAGCGCACCGGTGCTGCGAGTGCGGCCTCATCCGTGAGTTTGTTTACGCAACAGGAAAACTGAATACCATTCTTTCGGGTCGGTGTAGTGTGCGACGGATTGCAAGCCGAGGAACGCCAGCTGTTGCTGCAAGCGGTCGGGTTCGAACTTGCGGCTGATTTCGACCATGATGCGTTCGTCGCGCCTCCAATCAAACGCCGCGCCTGCGTTGGCGAAGCGAATCGACTGGTTCTCCTTGGCGACGCCATACATCTCGATTTGCTGCCACTCGGGATTGAACCAGGAGTGATAGCGCATTTTGTCGACAACGAAGTTGCCGCCGAGCAACCGATTGATGTTGGTGAACACGTTTAAAATAAATGCTGCGGTGATGCCGCGGCTGTCGTTGTAGGCGGGCTCTAAAATGGTTTTGTCTTTGACCCGGTCGGCGCCGAGGAGCAAATAATCGTTGGGTCCCATGGCCTCTGAGAGGGCGCGGAAGAAGCGCGGAAACTCAGTGTGGTTGAAGTTGCCTATGGTGCTGCCGAGAAACACGAACAGCGTCGGCAGTTCTCTGTCGATGGCGGAAAAACCCGCTTCGTAGCGCGAGTGGATGCCGTGGAACTGGATCTGCGGGAAATCACGGCGCACCGCCGCTTGAGAGGCGAGCAGGCCGGCAACGCTGACATCGATTGGCGCGAATTGGCAGCGGCCGCGCTGGCGCAGCTGCTCGGTGAGCAGGTGGATGGTTTTCTTGCTGTAGCCGGCGCCGAGCTCGACGATGCATGCCACCGAAGCGGCGGCGATAATGTTTTTCGCTTGGGCTTCGAGGATGCTGTTCTCGGTGCGGGTGAGATAGTATTCCGGCAATTCACAGATATCTTCGAACAGCTCGGAGCCTTGATCGTCGTAAAGATGATAGGCTTCGAGCCAGCGGGGCTGGTCCCACAACGTCGTCAGTATCGACAGGGTCGGGATCGAGTCGAGATTTGTGCCCTGCAACGACCAGATACCTCGGTGGCCGGACTGCCACTGTGAGCGCTGATCGGCGGCAAAGATATCGGGCGCGCTTTGTTGTGTCATGTCTTGAGAGACTATAAAAGAAATCTTGATCGGATGCGACCCACTATCTTAGTCGCCGTCGGCACGATTGAAATCCTGCGTAAAGGGAAATTGACGGTCTCGGAAGCCGCCCTTTGACTCGCCGCAGGACGAGCTCTACCGGCGTCCAGTTTCAGTCGAGCTCCGCGAATTACGAGGAAACTGAATCCGTCCCTATTATGACCAGCACTGAAATAACGATCAGGTTTCGCGACGTGAATTTCGTCCTGCCGGGCGGCAAGAAATTGCTCGCCGATCTCAATCTCGAGGTAGCTCGTGGCGAAACTCTGGTTTTGCTCGGCCGCAGCGGCTCGGGCAAGACAACGACGATGAAGTTGATCAACCGGCTGATCGATCCGACCTCGGGACAGGTTGAAGTAGAAGGCCAAGCGACGTTGGCATGGGACCCGATCAAACTGCGCCGGCGCATAGGCTATGTCATCCAAGAGATCGGTTTGTTTCCGCATCTGACCATCGAGCAAAATATCGGTGTCGTGCCGCGGTTGGAAGGCTGGGAGCCCGAGCGTATCGCGCAACGCGCGCGCGAGCTGCTCGATCTAGTCGGACTGGAAGCGGACCGTTTCGCCAGCCGAATGCCGCGCGAACTGTCGGGCGGCCAGCGCCAGCGGGTCGGTGTGGCACGCGCTTTGGCCGCCGATCCCCCCGTGATTCTCTTGGACGAGCCATTCGGCGCCCTCGATCCGATCACCCGGCGCGGTATTCAACAAGAATTCAAAACCCTGCAACAGGAGTTGGGCAAGACGATGGTTTTCGTCACTCATGACATAGCCGAAGCCTTTGTCCTGGCGACGCGCATCGCGCTCTTGAAAGACGGCGAAATGATTTTACTCGGGCCGCCGACAGAACTACTCGAATCGACCGATCCGGAAGCGCGCGCCTTTGCCGACTGTTTTCACGGCGGTCAGAGCGTCGGGAGACCGGCGTGACGCTACTGGAATTCTTCACCTACAACAGCGGCGAGCTTGGCGAGCTGATCCTAGAGCATCTATTTTTAGTTGTCGTCTCCACGGGTATAGCGGTGTTGATCGGCGTGCCGTTAGGCATCTTGCTCACGCGCAAGCCGGGCTTGAGCAAACCGATTCTCGGTTTCGCCAACATTATGCAGACCGTGCCGAGCTTGGCGCTGTTCGGTTTCCTCATTCCCCTCAATATCTATCTGTTTAATGTGAAGATTGTCGGCGGCATCGGCGCGCGCACGGCGATCGTCGCGCTGGTGCTCTATTCGCTTTTGCCGATCATTCGCAACACGTTTACCGGTATCAGCAACGTCGATCCGGCGATTCGTGAAGCTGGCCGCGGCATGGGCATGACCGACCGCCAGCTGCTTTTCCAAGTCGAATTGCCGCTGGCGCTCGGCGTGATCATTGCCGGCGTGCGCGTGGCGACGGTGATTTGCGTCGGTACGGCGACCATCGCGGCGGCCATCGATGCCGGCGGTCTGGGGCGCTACATTTTTCGCGGCCTGCGCGCCAACGATAATGTTTTGATCCTTGCCGGCGCGGTGCCAGCGGCGCTGATCGCGCTGGCTGCCGATCTGCTTTTGGGTTACCTCGAGAAGACGATCCAGGCCGGCGCCGCCGTCAAAGTAAGCTCAAGTAAACTCCTATTGTCCGGCGCCGCAGCTCTCTTGGTTTTTCTCGGCGTCGCCTATTTCTTTTTAGGTAAAAGTGCCGGGCGCATTGCGGTGGGCTCGAAGGACTTCACCGAGCAGGTGATTATCGGGGAAATTTTGGCGCAAGCGATCGAAGCGAAAATCGGAGCCGAAGTCGTGCGCCGATTCGATCTCGGCGGCAACTTGGCGCACGACGCGCTCATCGCCGGTGAAATTGACCTCTACGCCGAATATACGGGGACGGGCTTGCTGGCGATTCTCAAAGAAAAACCGCTCGCCGATGCGCAAGAAGTGTACCGGCGAGTGAAGTCTGAGTATGCCAAGCGCTTCAAGTTGGAGTGGACCGAACCGCTGGGCTTCAATAATACCTTCGCCATTCTCGTCCGCGGCGACGATGCCAGGAAACTCAATTTGAAAACCGTCAGCGACGCGGCAAAGGTTTCCAGTCAGTGGCGTGCCGGCTTTGGTCAGGACTTCATGTCACGCGCCGACGGCTATCCGGGATTTTCCAAGGCCTACGGATTTCACTTCGCCGCGATCCGCGAGATGGATTTGTCGCTAACCTACCGGGCGCTGGCGGAAAATCAAGTCGATTTGATCGCCGGCAATTCCACCGATGGCTTGATCCCACGCTACGGATTGTTTCAACTCGATGACGACCGGCGCTATTTCCCGCCCTATGACGCGGTGCCGGTGGTGCGCCAAACGGCTTTGGAGAAATATCCGGCGCTGCGCGAAGTGCTGAAACAACTAGCGGGTGTCCTCACCGTCGACGAGATGCGGAAGCTTAACTTCGCAGTCGACGGTGAGAAGCGCCAGGCGAAGGATGTGGCGCGCGAGTTTTTGCGGCAAAAACAGCTGCTCCATTGACTACGGAGCGTGTTTAGTTTTTCTTTAGTGGCTACGGGTCGAATTTGCTCATAGCAGAGATCTGCTCGGAACGCATAGAAACGAACTTGGAAATTTGCTGCGGCTTGCCGCAGAAAGCCGGTGAGAACGATGACGAAAATAAAAGGTTTTATCGATGCCGACGGACATGTGGTCGAAAGCGATGCCGAGCTGCTGGAGTTTCTGCCGGGGCCGTACCGGGGACGCGCTGACCTGCTCGCATTTCCGTTTTTTCCCACTCTCGACGGATTTCACCGCCAAGCGCGGCGGGTCGCCGATGGCAAAGGCCGTTACATCGCCAAAGGCAGTTTGAAAGAGTGGCAAGATTTTCTCGATGAAGATCAAATCGCCTGGTCGGTGCTCTATCCCACCGCCGGACTTACCTTCGGTTTAATCCGCGATAAGGACTGGGCGTGTGCGGTCGCCGCTGGATATAACAACTACCTTTACGAGACCTTCACTAAACCGGAAAAACGCTTGAAGGGGATGGCGCTTATCCCGCTCCAATCGATTCCCGACGCGGTAAAGGAATTACAGCGCGCGGTTAAAGAACTCGGCTTTGTCGGCGCGGTTTTGCCGGCAGTCGGATTGCGCCAGCCGCTTGGCGATCCAAAATATTTCCCGGTTTACGAAGCCGCAGAGAAGCTCGGCGCGCTGCTCGCCGTTCACGCCGCACCGACACAAGGAATCGGGGTGGACAACTTTGACCGTTTGATCGAAGTGCGCACCTTGAGCCACGGATTTGGTCAGATGATTCAGATGACCAGTATGATTTATAACGGCGTGGTCGACAGATTCCCGAACTTGAACATCGCTTACGCCGAGGCGGGTTGCGGCTGGGTGCCCTATTTACTCGAACGCATGGATATGGAGTACGATCACCGCAACACGGAAGTGCCGGAGTGCAAAAGGTTACCCTCGGAGCATTTGAAAAGCGGGCATATCTTCATTCACTGTGAGCTCGAAGATCGCGCCATCCCGCAGGTCGCCGAGCAGCTACGCGATGATATCCTTTTCTGCGCCACCGATTTCCCGCACGAGCCGCGTGCCGAGTTTCGCGAGAATATCGAAAAGTTCCTGGCGCGCAAAGATGTCCGGGAGGCGACCAAACATCATCTGATGTTCGAGAACCCCAAGCGCATGTATCCACTAGCGTAACCGTAGGCCGCGCCGGCAGTGCAAGCGCGCAGGTTACCGAAAAGCTGTCGCCGCGCGGGACCATTGCCATCGGTCCAATGCTCGATCTGGCCATCCGTTGAAGCTATTTGATCGCACCGGCGCATTTCGCGCGCTTAGCTATCCCAATTACTTTTGGTTCTGGTCGAGTTACTTCGTTTCAAATGTCGGTTCGTGGATGCAAAGCATCGCCATGGGCTGGCTGCTGTTCGATTTGACCGGATCGCCGCTTTATCTCGGCTTGTTCAGCTCTTTGCGCATGGTCATGCTGATCGGATTTTTCATCCTCGGCGGCATCATGTCGGACCGCATCGACAGGCGCAAAGTGATGCTTTGGAGTCAGTTCATCGCCGCCGGCACATCCCTCGTCCTGGCGCTGCTTGTGACCCGCCATTCGATCCAGGTCTGGCATATTTTTCTGCTCGGCGCGCTGACATCGACCACCTGGGCCTTTGAACAGCCGGTACGACAGGCGCTGCTGCCGCAGCTGATTCCGCGCGACGATTTGGTGAATGCACTGGCCCTGAACGCGGTCACGTGGAACGGCGCCGGGCTACTGGGTCCAAGTTTGGTTGGCGTTTCCGTCGCCTATATCGGCATCGACGGTTGTTTTTACGCGAACGTGATCAGTTATCTGGCGGTCATCGGCGCTTTACTGCGCATGAATGTGCCGAATGTCGTCAACAGTGGTCGCCGGTCCACCGTTTTGCAAAGTCTGGTCGATGCGTTCGCCTACGTGCGCGGTGAACGGATCATCATGACTTTTCTGGCGGTATCGGCGCTGTTCAACATTTTCGGCCGATCTTATACCACGCTTTTACCGGTGATCGCCAAACAGGTCTTGCATCTGGGCCCGGCCGGATTCGGTTTTATTTCTGCCGGGCCCGGTATGGGGACGATCATCGGCTCCCTCGGCTTGGCATTCTTGGGGCGAGTTCGAGCGCGCCGGGGGATCTTGATCGCACTCTTGCTGGCTTTTTGCAGCAGTCTGATTGCCTTCGCCTGGTGCGCCGACGCCAGATTCGCGTTCGCTTTGCTGGTTGCGGTAGGCGCGCTAAGTACGGTATTCGAGACCTTGATCAATACCGCGATTCAGTTGCGCGTAGATGAGCCGTTTCGCGGCCGAGTCTCCGGTTTCTACGGTTTGACCGGCGGCGGTTTACGCGAGTTTGGCGGTATGCAAGCGGGCCTTGTCGCCGAATGGGCGAGCGCGTCGTTCGCCATCGGCGCCGGCGCTATCGCTTTGGCGGTCATTGGTTATGTTTTTCTCGGCGCGCGTTTGAAGAAGCTGGGAGGATAGGATTTAACGGTTACGAATGCAAGGGATTCAAAAACATGAAGCGGATAAACCTTCAGTCATTTTTGCTTTTTTATGTAGCCCTCGCGGCCATTCCGGCACTCGGGCAAAAGCTCGATCGCGCCGTGCTCGCCTTCGGTTCCACCGGGCCAAACCTGACGACTTTCTGGCTCGCGCGCGAAGCCGGGTTGTATAAACAATATGGATTGGATGTCGATGTGGTGTTTTTTCGCGGCAGCACGATTGCAATCAACGCCCTGGCGTCCAAAGACGCTCATTTCGGCGCCTTCGGTGCCAGCTCTTCCGTGCTCGCCAAGTTGGGCGGCATGGATACCGTGTTGATCGCTACCGCGACGCCCGGGTTGTTATTCTACCTGGTGACAAGAAAAGAAATACGCAGCGCCGGCGATATGAAGGGCAAACGGATCGGCGCGAGCCGGCCCGGCACCGATTCCGATCTCGCGGCCCGGGTCGCGGTGGAGAAATTGGGGCTCGGTGAAAAAGAGGTAAACATCATCGCCATGGGTACCGACAGCGAAAGACTGGCGGCCATGGCTCAGGGCATAATCGATGCCACGGTGGTTACCATCGGTGGCTATGTGGCGGCGCAAAAAATCGGCTTCCACGCCATATTGGATCTTTCCCAAGCGCAGGTTCCCTACGAGGCGGCGTCGATGATCACGACGCGCGCTTTGATCAAGGAAAATCCCGATATGGTGCGCAGCTTCACCAAGGGTTTCGTGGCGGCAATCCAATACGCCCAAAGCCACCGGGAATTCACCTTGAAAGTCTTGAGCAAATACATGCGCACGAATGATAAAGATGTGCTCAACGCGAGTTACGATTATTACGTCGGCCGGATCATTCCGCGGGTTCCCTACGTGAGCGAAAAAGGCCTGCAGGGCGTAATTGATTTCATCCGCCAGCGTAATCCGCAGACGCCCAACGTCAAAGCGTCCGAATTCATGGATAATCGGTTTATAAAAGAACTGGATGATAGCGGGTTTATTAAAGCGCTGTACCGTTGAGGTTGAGCGTAGGAAAAAGGAGAGGGGATTGGAACCCCTCACGGTTATTTCCCAGAACTTTGGCTGTTCCGGATCAGTTGCACATAAAACCGTACGGAGCGCACGTAATCCTCCACACCGATCCGTTCGTCGATACCGTGGTAGCGCTCGGTATCTCCCGGTCGAAGTGTCATCGGGAAAAAACGAAAAATGTTTTTAGATAGCGTCGCATAGTGGCGCGAATCGGTGGTCGCCACGAGCAAGCCCGGCGCTATGATCGCTTCAGGAATGATTTCACGCACCGTGCGTTGCAGGATCTGAAACGAAGCCGAACTGGTGGGCGTCACGGGGGAGGGCTCGACGCGCGTGGCCAACGGCGTCAGGCTGATGGCGTTGTCAGCAATAATCTTGCGGACTCGTTCAATCACCGCGGCGGTGATGTCGCCCGGCAATAACCGTAAATTCACCACCGCGCGCGCCTTGCTCGGCAAAACGTTCTCCTGGATGCCACCTGTAATGACTGTCGGCGCGAGGGTTGTGCGGATGGCCGCGTTGGTCAGAGGCGAGCGCGCCAATTGGTGGCGAATGACGGACTCGAACAGCCAGAGGTTGGCAAGCAGAAAACGTTCGGGCCACGCCATGTGCGGTCCAAGATATTCCAACATCTGTCGGGTTGGCTCGGACAGGCGCGAAGGAAAAGGGTTGCTCGCCAGGGCGGCCAAGGCCAAACTCAGTTTGCCGATGGCGCTGTGGATTGGTGGAATGGCAGAATGGCCACCGGCGGTTTCCACCGTCAAGGCTAAACTCAAATAGCCTTTTTCCGCGATGCCGATCAGTGCCACCGGCGCGCTGACATTTTTCAAAAGGCCGGAGAGGATATTGCCGCCCTCGTCGAGTATGTACTCGAATTGCAGTCGGCGCGCTTGCAGCTGCGCCGCGATCTTTGCCGCACCGCTGTGGCCGCCGGTTTCCTCGTCGTGGCCAAAGGCTAAGTAGATAGTGCGCTCGGGTTGGTAAGCTTGTTTGACGAGCCATTCTATCGCTTCAAGAATTGCCATCAGGCTGCTTTTGTCATCCATGGCGCCGCGCCCCCACAGGTAACCCTCAGCGACTGCACCAGCGAAGGGCGGGTGGTACCACCTAGAAGAATCTTCGACATCAACGGGCACGACGTCCATGTGGGCAAGCAAAAGGATCGGTTTCAACTCGGTGCGAGTGCCTTGCCAAGTGTAAAGCAAGCTGTGCTGATTGACGGTTTCTCTCGCCAAGCGCTTATGCAACGCGGGAAATGACTCGGTAAGAAAAGCATGAAAGCGCTCGAACTCAGCCGGTGATGCCGAGTCGACCGGCGAGACCGTCCGGTAGCGAATCGCGCGGCTAAGTCGTTGCGCAGCGGCATCGACATCGATGTGAATCGGCGTGGCGGGAGCGACGTCGATCTGACGCGGCACAAAACGCTGAACGCCGATCACGAGCGCGCCGCCAAGGATAGCGGCGACCAGGGCGAGCACGCCCACAAGCTTATTCATGCAGCTCCGGGGTAGCAACTTTGCTAGATGACGGCAAGTCGCTTGATCAGTCAGAGAATTACTTGGCAGAGCCCGAGGACGAGTCGAGAATCGACTAAGAGCCGAGCCGGCCTAAGTGGGTCGTGAGATAGACGGGATCAGCCTGACGATGGCCGCGAAATATCTGAGGTGAGATCTGAGCACGATATTGGCCGCGCCGATGGCATTGAGAAGGGGCTAGCAACCGACGGCGGTCGGCGCTCGTGGATGGTGCAGCTGTGCGCGCGACTTTGCCAGGAACGCCTCGTTACCAAGTTTACAAAGCCTGAACATGAAGAAGGTCTTAAACCAAGGGCGACGAGAGCAGCGGAACAATTTTGATTAGTATGAGCGCTCCCGTTTGCGCACGATACGGCCTGCTTCTATCGGGTCGCCTTCATCGTTATAGATGCGCGTGCTGGTAAAACCTTGGGGCCAGATTGACGTGATCCATTGGCGGATATTGAAGCCGATACGAAGCTGGGTAATCGAATTTGGATTTTCGTTAATGTGCTGGTGTTCCCACATAGCCGGCGGCACATAGAGAACGTCGCCAGCTTGCCAAGCAATCCGCTTGCCCTGCATATCGGTGTACCCCTCACCCTCAATGGCATAAACCACAGCCTCAAGATGCTTGTGCCTGCCGCTCTCATGGAAGCCCGGCTCAATCCAGCGATTGGTAATTGCGACGCTCACGGCACGGAAGCCGTTTTTGGGCACGACGAGATAGTTGGAAAAGTCGTGCTGGTTTTTGGTCGCGGCGATTGCCCCCTGCGGATTGTAACTTTCTCCGTCAGGCAACTTTTCTTTGTTGGTCGGCGCCTGCTCAAGATGGATAATCGCACGGGTGCCATCGGGGTAATATTGTGACGTCTCCTCGGGCACGGCAGCGATCATCGAGGGCTCATTGGGGCCGCAGGTCTCGATCTGTTCAATGCGCGCAACCCGGAGGTAGGACTCGAGATCGAAACACATACCGTGAATGATTAAGACCGGAACCGTTGCCGGTATTAAAGTGTTGATGCTCAGCCCAAAATGGAATCTGCAGCGTGCTACTTTTATGCCAGTTGAAACGCTGGCCATTGATAATGCTAAACCCTTCACCCTCGAGGATGTGCATCGACTCTTCACCGTGTCGATGCTTGCCGGTATGCCAGCCAACCGGAATTTCCGACTTGAGCACATTACTGCCCATGGTGGCAAAACCGAGATGGTTCGCAACCATCAGTTTTACTTTGACATCTTGGGGCGTTGAAACCCATGGAATGTCTTTGTCCGCGGCTACCAGGCGGCCGATTTCAAGTTCATCTTGGAGTCTGTTTGGCGTTTCGAGCCATTGTTCATAGAAATTCTTTGCCATAACGATTCCCTTTGTCAGTGTGTTAAATAATTACTCAGCGAGCTGTTGCGCCAGCGATTCCTTTTTCAGCAACTTAGCCACGAAGTGGCGCATCGCGAAACGTTGGCCATCGCGCATGCTGCGGACGGTGCCATTCTTCACCGCGGCAATCAAATCGTTTTTTAATGTGGTCTGCTGCGTGTCCGACAGTTGTTCAATGGCCGGTATTTGCTGGACCATCTGAAGGAGCGTGTCGAGATCCGGATAGTCAACGACGTAACTCAGGAAGCGATCACGAATGGCTTCATCGATCAGATCGGGTCGGTTGCTGGTCAAAACGATCGTGGCGCGGGACGTATCGAGATCGTCTATGGAATGAAAAAAAACGCTGTCCTGAGAAAAATGCCACTCTTTGGCGTGTTGACTGCCGCGCGCCATGAAAATGGATTCGACGTCGTCGAACAGCAGCACTGAGCGCTGTCCCTGCGCAGTGAATCCCGATCTTGCATGGAGAAAAATATCGCGAATTCTTTCTTCGCTCTCACCATACCGGGAGCGTGAAATCTCACCGCCATCGATAAAGGCTAAAGCGACTGGCGGCTCATCCTCGGCCTCAAACCTGCGACCGAGTTCATAGGCCAGCCGTTTGGCCAGGGTTGTCTTGCCCGTGCCGGGGGGCCCGCTGAGCATGAACCCTTTTACCAGGCCTCGGGTCATTCCGGAGCGCCATTGATATTCGGTTATGGCGGCAATTTCCTGCAGGAGCTCTTGGTAACGGTCGCCGACCATTTCGCTGCCGCGCACCACTCCGGTGTCGTCGGTACCGCCAAAAAGCAATGACAGCTTTTCGAACGATATAACGTTTCCCGCAGATAGATGATGATGCCCATCGCTTGCTCGCATTTAGTAGAATCCCCCAGCTGTAAGCAGAAAACCATGATGCTAATCCAACCGACAAAAATATCAAGAGCGGAGGCCAGGCGGAAAACAACCGCATGCCCCGCCGCGGCTTGTGACGATGGCCTCAAAAACACCTTGCTGCGGTGCGAAGCCTGCTTTGGTCTCTACCAGTGGCATTCTTGCCACGGCTCCTGGGCGGCTTATTTTGCGTTGTGCCATGAAGTGTGTGAACGAAAGCCATGACGGCTAAGAAAATAAATCGGTGAAATCTTGCAAGCGGCAAGAACTTTTTCTATACCTTCCAACGATGGCTGCAATTCGTCAAAGCAAAAGCGATGAATCGAAGATGATGCTCGGTTTCATCGTGCGCCGCTGTGCGGCGGACATCGGTCATACACCGTCGCCTGACGAGTTCGCCGAATGGGCCAATGGCGCCAGTCTGAAGGGGAATCGGATCTGTTTGTTTGGCAAAGAGATTTCGCCGACCGCCGCCAAGGTAATGTTTGGCCAACCTGGCAGACTCGTCACCGTCAGCCCTGACGGCATGGCGCGGATCGCTAAGAGCAACGGCCGCTAGCCCTTTCTCCCACCCTCTGGTCATTGTCACATTGGGCCGGCCGGCTTACCTTCTAGGTTTCACATTTTGACGTTAGTACAGCTGGGCGAGTGCCGGCGGGAGGAGTTTTTATGGAAGAGCAGGTGCGTCGACTAAGCGCGCATTACGGTTGGGATCTCAGTGAAGAAGAGATTTACCGAATAGCCGCGGAAGCGGCGGTGCAGGAGGAAGTGCTCGACCGTCTCCATCACGTGGGGTTGGCGCAGACGCGGCCGATCATGGGTGTCTTCAAATCGCGCCGAGCCGATACCAGCAAGCGGAGGCAGAAATGACTGTCTTCGACTTCGAAGGCGCGACCATTGCCGGGCTTGCGCCGGTCATCAAGGCGAAGAAACTGTCCGTTGTCGATGTGACTAAGCAATTTATTGATCGCATCGAACGTTACAACCCGGCGCTCAACGCATTTCAGACAGTCACGGCAGAAGATGCGTTGAAGCAAGCGCGGGCGCTCGACCGCGAACTAGGTGTGGGCAAATGGCGTGGGCCGCTGCACGGCATTCCATTCTCGATTAAAGACAACCTGGCGACGCGCGGGGTGAAAACCACGGCCGGATCCAAGCAACTTGCCAACTGGATTCCCGATTACGACGCCAGCGTCGTGGAAAAATTGAAGTCGGCCGGTGCGGTGGTTCTCGGCAAGACCAACATGCACGAATGGGCGTCTGGCAGCACGACGATCAACCCATACTACGGCACGACGACCAATCCGTGGGATCGCCAACGCATTTCCGGCGGGTCGAGCGGCGGTTCGGCGGCGTCGGTAGCGGCTAGTCTGTGCTTGGGTTCCATCGGAACGGATAATGCCGGTTCGGTGCGCCATCCGGCGTCGCTTTGCGGTGTGGTCGGTTTGAAGGCGACCTTTGGAAGAGTCAGTCGATACGGCGGCGTGCTCGGCACCGGTGGATTTTCGACGGATCACTTTGGGCCGTTTGCCAAAACGGTCAAGGATTGCGCCTTGATGCTCAAGGCCATCGCCGGCCATGATCCGAAAGATCCGCTGAGTTCGCGAGAGGCTGTGGCAAACTATACCAGCGCCATCGGCAAACCGGTCAAAGGATTACGCGTCGGATTGATCAATGGCTATTTCGATGAATTCATGAGCGCGGCGGTGCGCGGGCTTTTCGACGCTGCGGTGGAGCAATTAAAAGCCCTCGGCATGAAAGTCGTCAAGCTCGATATTCCCCACACCGACTTAATCGCCGCAGTTCAGTTGGCCACCAGCCGCGTAGAGAACGTCGCGACAGCTCATGAATATTTGAAAAACTCGCCGCGCGACTACAGCCCTCCGCTGTTCTACCGGCATATTAAATCGTTGCTGATTCCCGCCGATGTCTACGTGACGGCGCAGCGGGTGCGGCGGCTGATCTGCGAGGCCTTCGAAGCGGCCTTTGACAAAGTTGATGTGATAGTGGCGCCGACCGTGGGTTCGCCGGCGCAGACCATCGAGGAGTGCCGCCAAGGTTTTGCCATCGTCGATGGCCGGCGTGTCGAGTTGCAAGAAGAGCGCGGCACCACCGGCACCCTCTGTACCATTCCCTTCAACGTCACCGGTCTGCCGGCGATGAGTTTGTGCTGCGGTTTTTCTGACAATGGGCTGCCGATTGGCATGCAAATCGTCGGCGCGCCTTTTGACGAAGCGAGGCTGTTTCATGTGGGCCACGCTTATGAACGGGCGGCTGGCTGGTATGGCAAACGGCCGAATCTCGATGGTTGAGCGCGCGTATCTCAAACCGCGTCACGGTAACGAGCACCAATATTTCGACAACGATCGTGCCGATCATCAAACCGAGGATGAGTCCGGAATCAAATCAATCGGACTCACAGCGTGGGCAATCACGACGACGATGATCGCTCTAGCGGGTGGGGGGCGTGCGCTGATCGCGGTCGGCGAGATAGAGGGCGTGGGTCCTCGCGAGTTAGCGCGCGCTAGTGTCTTAGAATTCGACTAATCTGCGCATCCAAGCTCTGTGATTCCAGGGTGTCGTTGCTCCGCGCCTACGGTCTTGTTATTCTTCTCGACAGCATCTTGTTCGCTTGATCTCAAGTTCTGCCATTACACACCGGAGGCTCTACCTTGAAGTTGTTTGCTGGTTGGATAGTTGTTTGCCTTTGCCTAATTGTGGCGGGTTGGATCGGAGAGGTGTCGGCTCAGGCTAAAACTGACAAGCTGCGCATCGGTTACGCCGCTCGCGCCGTGGCCCACTCGGTACCGTTCGTCGCCAAAGAAGCTGGGTTTTTCGCTGAAGAAGGGATTAACGCAGAAATTATCCATACGGCGGGGTCCATAGCGCCGATGGCATTGGTAGCGAACGAAGTCGATATGACGATCATGTCGGCCTATCTGATGATTCCAGTGTCGGTGCAGAATCGCGATATTGTCATGCTCGGAGGATTTTCGCGCTACGCGACGATGGTCTTTGTCGCCCGTCCCGATATCAAAAGCGCCCAAGATCTGAAGGGCAAAATCGTCGGCATCCAGCGTCCCGGCGATGCCTATGAGAAGAGTGCGCGCTTCGCCTTGAAGCATATCGGCCTCGACGCCGACAAAGACGTCAAGCTGCTCGCCCTCGGTAGCAATGACGTGATGTGGGGCGCGCTCCATACCAACCGGGTGGCGGCAACCGTGCTGTCGCCGCCGGGGACTCTGTTTGCGCGCAAGGCTGGCATGAACTTCATGGTCGACCTGACCGACCTGAAGTTGGAATATCAAGGCTCGACGATCACTACACGCCGTTCGCTAGTCCAGAAAAACCCTCAGCTGGCGGCGCGCGCGATGCGAGCGATCGTACGCGGCGTTCATCTGTTCCGCACGCGCAAAGACGACACCACCAGGATTCTTAGCAAGTTCCTCGGCACCAAAGACCCGGAAGGCTTGACAGAGTCCTGGGAGTGGGCGGCAAAAATGCCGGCCAGGCCTTATGCGGTCGAGAGCGCGGTGCAGGCGGTGTTGGATCATCTGGCGGAAGGCCAGCCCAAGTACGCGCAGTACAAACCCGGCGAGTTCATCGACGCACGCACGCTCAGCGATATCGACAAAAGCGGTTACATCGATAAACTTTACGGCGGCCAGGCGCGATAAGTTCAACCCGCGATGTTACGCGATCAAGACAGCGGCCAGTTCAAGCTGGTTTCCGATTTCCAACCCCAGGGCGATCAACCCCAGGCGATCGATAAGCTGGTCAAGGGCCTCACGGGCAAGCGCCGTAAGCAGGTTCTCCTGGGGGTAACCGGGTCGGGTAAAACTTTTACGATGGCCAACGTCATCGCTCGGGTGAACCGGCCAACCCTAGTCATTGCGCCGAACAAAACGCTTGCGGCACAACTCTACGAAGAATTTCGCACGCTGTTTCCCGATAATGCAGTGCGCTACTTCGTCAGCTATTACGATTATTACCAGCCCGAGGCTTACCTGCCGGCCAGCGATACTTACATCGAAAAGGATTCGTCGATCAACGACGAGATCGACAAGCTACGCCACTCGGCGACCAAGGCCCTGCTTGAACGGCGCGACAGCTTGATCGTCGCCAGCGTCTCGTGCATCTACGGCTTGGGTTCGCCGGAAGCTTACTTTGATTTGATGGTTTACGTCGAACAGGGCGCCACGGTGAATCGCGACCAGATGCTGCGCAAGCTGGTCGATATTCAGTATCAACGCAGCGATTACGATTTTCACCGCGGCACTTTTCGCGTGCGCGGCGACATTATTGAAATATTTCCCGCCTACGAAGACCGTTCGGCGCTGCGCATCGAGTTTTTCGACGAAACCATTGAGTCGATCAGCGAGATCGATCCGATTCGCGGCAAGATCTTGCGGCGCGTCGACAAGGCGACGATTTATCCGGCGAGCCATTACGTTACCGGTGAAGCCCGCCGCAAGCAGGCGGTGCTGGCGATTCGCATGGAGCTGAAAGCGCGCCTAGCCGAGCTGCAAGAGCAGCACAAATCTTTGGAAGCGCAGCGCTTGCAACAGCGCACGCTTTACGATCTCGAACTGCTGGAAGAGATGGGCTTCTGCCCCGGTATTGAAAATTATTCGCGCCATCTGACCGGGCGCCAGCCGGGGGAGCCGCCGCCGACATTGTTAAGTTATTTTCCCGACGATTTTCTTCTGATGATCGATGAGAGCCATGTGACTGTGCCGCAGATCGGCGGCATGTACCGCGGCGACCGCTCGCGCAAGGAAACCTTGGTCGAATACGGCTTTCGCTTGCCGTCGGCCCTGGACAACCGGCCGCTAAATTTCGAGGAGTTCGCGGCGCTGATCGATCAGACGATTTACGTCTCGGCGACGCCGGCGCCGTACGAGCTGCGCGAGAGCAACGGCGCGGTGATCGAGCAGGTGATTCGTCCAACGGGTTTGATGGACCCGGCGATCCTCGTGCGCCCGGCGCGCACCCAGGTCGACGATCTTTTGGAGGAAATCCGTAAACGGGTGGAGCGCAAGGAGCGCGTGCTGGTAACGACGCTGACCAAGCGTATGGCCGAGGATTTGACCGAATATTATCAGGATCTCAACGTCAAGGTCCGCTACCTGCACTCGGATATTGAAACCCTCGAGCGGGTCGAGATCATCCGCCAACTGCGCAGCGGCCAGTTCGACGTCTTGGTCGGCATCAATCTACTGCGCGAGGGATTGGATTTGCCGGAGGTATCGTTGGTGGCGATTCTCGACGCCGACAAAGAAGGCTTTCTGCGCTCGGAGCGATCGTTGATCCAAACCATCGGCCGGGCCGCGCGCAACGTCAACGGCACGGTGATTCTCTACGCCGACGGTGTTACCGACTCCATGAAGCGCGCCATGGACGAAACCGAACGGCGGCGGCGATTGCAAGCAGCGTTCAACAAGAAGCATGGCATCACGCCGCAAACCATCGTCAAGGCGTTGAGTTCGCCGCTGGTGAAAATATACGACGCTGATTATGCTGATATTCCGCTGGCGGCCGAGGGATCGCCGCAATATGGCCCAGGGGAGCTTACCCGGAGATTGCGCAAACTGCAGAAGGAAATGAAAGAAGCGGCACAAAAGTTGGAGTTTGAGCGGGCGGCGGAGTTACGCGATCAGATCCGCCAGCTGCAAAGCCAGGAGTTGACCTTGCGCGATTCGCAGCTCGACTCCCGCGTCGATAGCGACTAGACACCGTAGATTAGTGCCGTTCGGGCTCGGAAACCTCGGTGACATCAACCGCTATTTCCACGGGGTCGCGGCGCGCTGCGGCGATGGGTGCTTCGCCGGGGTTGCCGTGCGCTTGGCCGTATCGGACACCGCGGGCTTTTGGGCCGCGTGCCGGATCGTTGAAGATGGTGGCGACGAAGAACACCGCGATGGCGAGCCCGCTGAGCGAGTAGAGAACGAAGGGTTGCATAGAGCCGGTGGAGGATAGATATTCGCCCCATTGAACCATGAAGCCGAGATAGAAAGTAAATAGATAGGTAACCAGCAGGCACATCTTAACCCGGTCCATGAGCAGGAACGGCAGCAGTGCAGCAATGAAAAAGAACACCTGCCAGATAGGAATGAGTTGGCTAAACACACCCAATTGCATCAGGGTTTGGATTTCGAACATGTCGGCTCCTTGGTCCTTGGCCTGTCGTGAATGCTGCGTGATTGGCCGGGTATTTACCCAAGAGTTATGCCAACGATGCTTTGGCGCAAATGCTGTACGGCTAGGTAACGATTTGTCAGGACCAGTGACTTTGATCCGCGCCGGCGAATTTTCCGGTCACCTCTGGGTGATGCGATTCGTGACTCGCTTGTTCTTTCGCAACCGGTGGTTGTACCGAAACCGCCGATCCAAATTGGGGATCGCGCCGTGAACACACTGACGGAAAAGCTCGCCGGTTTGCCGTCGAGACCGGGCGTCTATCTCATGCGCGAAAGTGGCGGCAAGGTCGTGTATGTCGGCAAGGCCAAGGATCTGCGAGCGCGGGTGCGGGCTTACTTCCACCATCCCGATGAGCGGTCGCAGATTCAATTTTTAGTGCGCCGGATCGCCGACATCGAAACTCTGGTGACGAGCAACGACAAGGAAGCTCTGATCCTGGAAAATAATCTGATCAAGCAATACAAGCCGCGCTACAACATTCGCCTCAAGGACGACAAGAGCTATTTGAGCATCAAAGTGACGACGCAGCATGCCTGGCCGCGTATCCTGCCGACGCGGAGGATCGTCAAAGACGGCAACCGCTACTTCGGGCCGTTTTCGTCGGCGCTGGCGGCGCGCGAGACCATCGACTTGATTGAAAAACATTTTCAGCTGCGCAACTGCACCGACCATAACTTTCGCAACCGCAGCCGGCCCTGTTTGCAGTACCAGATCAAGCGCTGCCTGGGGCCCTGTGTCCTGCCGGTGGCCCATGATGTTTACCTGGAACATGTGCGCCAGACGATGCTGTTTATCGAAGGGCGGCAGCAGGAGCTGATCGATGAGTTGAAGCAGCGCATGCGGGAAAAGGCGGAGACCCAGGAGTTCGAGGCGGCGGCAAGATTGCGCGATCAGATTCAAGCGGTCGAAAAGACTTTGGAGAAACAGCGCATGGTCGCGCACTGGGGCAGCGACCAGGATATCTTCGGCTTATACCGCGAGGGCGGCTTCATCGAAGTTCAGGTGCTGTTGGTGCGCCAGGGCAAGCTTACCGGTAGCCAGTCTTATTCCTTGGCGGATTTGGAATTCCCCGACGATGAGATCATGGGATCGCTCTTGACCCAGTTCTATCAGGGCCAGCGATTCGTTCCGGACGAGATACTTTTGCCAGTGGATCTGGAGGATGCGTCTGTCCGCGAGGAGTATCTCGCCGAGCATAAAGGCAAGAGCGTAAAAATTCTCTGTCCCCAGCGCGGCGATAAACGCCATTTGGTCGCCATGGCGGTCGATAACGCCAAGCAAAGTTTCGCCGATCGCCACGATCAAGAAAAGGCGCGCGAGGGGATGCTGCGCGAGCTGCAAACCTCGCTGCGTTTGAAAAACTATCCCCAACGAATCGAGTGCTTCGATATCTCGATGATCCATGGCGCCCATGCGGTGGGTTCGATGGTGACCTTCATCGGCGGCCAGCCGGACAAAAATTTTTACCGTCATTTTCGCATTAAGACCATCGGCGCCGAGTCCGGCGGCGATGACTTCGGCATGATGCTGGAGATGCTCAAACGGCGCTTCAGTCGCGGCAAGGCAGAGGGCGATCTGCCGGAACTGATCGTCGTCGATGGCGGCAAGGGACAATTGGCGATGGCCCTGGCGGCCATGGCCGAACTCGGCATCGACGGTGTCGAGGCGGTGGGGCTGGCCAAGATGCGGGTTCAAGCAGCGCCGCGCAGCGCCGAAATCGAACGCTCGGAAGAACGCGTGTTCCTGCCGGGTCAAACCAATCCGGTGATTTTGCGGCGCAACTCAAATGCTTTGTTTCTGCTGCAGCGCGTGCGCGACGAAGCGCATCGCTTCGCCATCACCCATCACCGAAAATTGCGCTCGCAACAGACTCTTTACTCCGCTCTCGACCGCATCCCCGGCGTCGGCGGCGTGCGCAAACGCGCCTTGCTGCGCGCCTTCGGCAGCATCAAACGGATAGAAGAAGCATCGCTGGAAGATCTTCTGAAGGTACCGTCGATGAACGAAAAACTCGCCCAGCAAGTGCTCGACGCCCTGCACGGCCATACGCAAGCGGAAAATTCGCCGCAAAGCGTGGTGAACTAAGACGAGCTGGAGCCGCGCAAAGGTTGATAAAGCCGGACCTGGCAGCGGCAGCGTCCGTGATTTGCCCGCGCAAATGATCGTTATGAGTGGCGGCCTCAAGAGGCGGAGTTCCTCAGAAAGCGAAAGCCAACATGGCGGATCAGCAAGACGTCGCTGGATTACGTTCGGGAGGCTTCCATCCGTCGGCGTGGTTGATCGTGCCGACGCTGTTTCTGTTGCTTGGCCAAGCGCTCGCCGCAGCTCCCTGGCATTTGCCCGATAGCAGTGGGTTGGCGATGGTGCCGTTCCTGCTATTGCCCTTTTACCGCTGCCGGCGTCGCTGGGTGATGCTGGGGTTGTTAGTCACCCTGGCGTTCTCAGTCGGCTATGTGCGCCATCGGGAAATCCTATTCCCGCAATTTTCCAATGCACATTTGCGTTCGGTCATGCTGCGCCATGAGCGGGTCTTGATCGAGGGGCGTCTCAAGGCCGCGCCGGAGAAACTGATCAATCGTCATCGTTGGTCAATTCGCGCGGAGCGCATTTGGCATGCCGCCGGAGCCGAGGAAGTCAGCGGCGATTTTCAACTGACCCTGCGCGTGCTGCGGCGGGACTGGCGGTATGGCGACCGCATTCGTTTTTGGCTGCGTCCCAGCCTGCCCCAAAACAGCGGCAATCCCGGCGGCTTCGAATATGCGACTTATCTTGCCCAACGGCAGATCTACGTCATTGGGTATGTTGAAAACGATGCCGAGATCGAGCTGGTCGCCCGCGAACCGGGTTTGATCCGCGGCACGATCGAGGATATTCGCCGGCAGATCCGCGGCTACATCGACGCCAACTTCGCGCCCGACAGCGGTGCTCTGATGAAAGCGCTGACCGTCGGCGAGATGGGCGGAATCAGCAAAGAAATGCGTACTAGCTTCACTGCGGCTGGGATCAATCATGTGTTGTCGATTTCCGGCCTGCATGTCGCCATGTTAGGTGTCGTGATCTTCGCGGCGATCCGTTACGGTCTGTCGTTTAGCAGTTATTTGTTGCTGCGCTTCAATCTACTCAAAGCGGCGACCTTTTTTGCTTTTTTGTCGGTGGTGTTTTATACGGCGCTCGCGGGCGCCATGGTGCCGACGGTGCGCTCGGCGATCATGATCGGGGTTTATCAGCTGGCGGTGCTGTTGGATCGGGAAGAAGAAGTATTCGCCAGTCTAACCTTGGCAGCGCTGGGGATCGCCCTGGTCTGGCCCGGTGTGATCGCCGACATTTCCTTTCAGCTTTCTTTTCTCGCGGTGCTGTTTATCGCCTGGGGCATGAGCCGGCTCTATCACGGTCTGCCGCGGCAAAAGCCTGAGGAGCTGCCGCAAGAAAAAAGCTGGATCAAGGAGCGGTCGCGACGGGCGATATTTCATTTGGCGGTGCCGTTGCTGGCGACCCTGGGCACCGGCCCGCTGATCGCGCATTATTTCGGCAATGTCTCGCTCGCCGGTTTCGTCACCAATCCATTGATCGTCCCGCTCGTCGGTTTCGTCATTGTTCCCCTCGGTCTGACCATTGGTCTTGTGACTCTGATCGCCAGCGAGTTTGCCTGGCCGCTCGCCTGGCTCGGCGATCGACTCGCCGGTTGGACGATTGTTATCGTCGAGTTCGCCGGCCGCTTGCCGCTGGCGAGTATTCGCGTCGCCGCGCCGAACCTGCTCGAGGTCGGCGCGCTTTATGCCGGCGTGCTCGCTTTATTCGTTCTGCGCAAGCGCAGGCAGCTATTTTTTGCGGCCGGGGCATTCCTGCTTGTGCTGGTCGGCGACGTTTACTATTGGCGTGTCCAGCGGTTTGACAGCAATCAGCTGCGCGTTACCCATTTGAACGTCGGTCAGGGTGATGCTGCCGTGGTTGAATTTCCCGGCGGTAAAATTCTGGTGATCGATGCCGGCGGCGCCGCCGTGGGCGATTTTGATACCGGCGAAAGCATCGTCGCTCCCTATCTCAGAGCGCGGAAGATTCTTAAAGTCGATTACCTGCTGGTCAGCCATGCGCGCATCGATCACTACGGCGGCATGCGCGCGCTGGTTCAAGAGTTCTCTCCCACCGAGTTCTGGTTCGGTACCGCGATGGGTGGCACGCGGCGTCTTGAAGAACTCGATGAAACCCTGAACCGGTACAAAATTGCCCGTAAAGAATTGACCGGCACAACGCCGTGCCGTAACTTCGATGCGCTGCGCTTGTGCGTCCTTTTCGCCGGCCATGGCACGTCCGAAGGTCCAGTGGTAGTTCGCTTGGAATACGGCAAGGCGTCGTTTCTATTCACCAGTGACGTCGACAAAAGGGAAGAACTCCAGCTTATGCAGAGCTCAAGCGCAATCGGCAGCACCGTCGTCAAGATTCCCCGCCATGGCAGCGCGACCGCGAGCTCACAGGACTTCATCGCTGCGGTCGCGCCGAAGTTGGCGATATTATCGGCGGGCGCCAGAAGCCGTGCCGAGATGAAGCGTGACGAAATCGTCGAGCGTTATCATGCCGCCGGGGCCGAGGTGCTGAAGACCTATGAGGACGGCGCGATTATTTTGGAGACGAATGGGAATACCCTTCGCTATAGCGGTTTCAAGAGCGGCAAAGCCGGTATGTTGGTATTGTAAGTCTTGTAAGCGCCACATAGTCACCACGAAGGCGGGAAGATTGGTTGTAGGGGCGAAAAATCTTTCGCCCCTACCTTCATCATCCTAACCCCTGCGTGCGCTTCGAACTTCGGGGTGCCAGAATCTTTAGAGCGCTTTCAGTTCGCCGATATAGTCCTTGAAGCCGTTAACGATGTCGTACTCGGGAGTCCAGCCGAGAATTTGTTTGGCTTTCTCGATCACCATCGGTTGTTTGGCCGAGCGCGGTTTGATTCCGGGAATGATTTCCACTTGTAAGTTCGGTAGTAACTTTTCGGCGGTGGCCACCAAATCATCGAAAGGAATGACCACTCCGGTGCCGATGTTGAGGGTTACCGGTTCTTTCAGTGGAGTAGTTACCGCTTTATCCAAGGCGCGGCCGAGATCTTTGTAGTAGACATATTCGAAATCCCGGGCGACCTCCTGGGGGACCTTGACCACGCCGCCTTTGATGCCCGTTTGCAACATGTTCTGGACCATCTCACCGCCGCCGGAGCCGCCGGCGAAGTGGCCGACACCGTAAACGTTGGCCAATCGCAAGACGATCAGTTCGAAGCCGTACATGCGCTGGTAGGCCTCGACCATGAGTTCCTTGGCGACTTTGGAGTTGCCGTATGCTTCGCCCGGACCGCGGCGAAAACCTTCGTCGATGGGATTGGGCTCGCCCTGGCGACGGTCGTAGACGCCGAAGGTGCTGATCTGCACCAACCGCTTGACGCCGGTGAGGCGTACGGCCTCGGCGACGTTGATCGTGCCCATGACGTTGATCTGCATGCCGGCGTAGATCGGGTTGCCGACCTTACCGCCGATCAGTCCCGCCGTATGGATGACGGTATCGCATTTATGTTTCTGAATGGTTTCGATGAGCGACGGCAGATCGCGGACGTCGCGCTGGACCACGGTGACGTTGGCAGCGCCGAGTTTGTGCGCCAAAAAATCTTTGCGCGGCGCGAAGTCATAAAATACCACGCTATCGCCGCGCTTGACCGCGTGCTGCGCGTAGGAAGTGCCGACCAGTCCTAAGCCGGTGATGAGTGTTGCCGCCATATGAACTCCTTTACGGGTTGGTTTAGGCTTTCCTTATTGGAATGGCTGTGAAATGTCTAGCGGATTTGATGTTTGATTGCGTCGGCGGCTTGTCTCGTCGATTTGCAAAGCGCGTTTGCGACGGTATATACCGCAGGGAGAAAACATGCTGTGAGACAGGGAGGAAGAGCAACATGCAAGGTGTAGTCGATGCCGATACCCATATCGCCGAGCCTGAGGCGATGTGGCAGCTGATTGACGAGAAGATGGCGCCGCGCCGGCCGGTTTTGGTAGAGTTGCCGGAAGATACCTGGTTTGGCGACCGCAACGCGCTGTGGCTGATCGATGGCCAAATCTTTCCCAAGCCGGCGGGTAAAGGTAGTTACCGGCTGGTCACGCCGTCGGCGCAAAAGGCGGAAAGAGTCCGAGGCGATAGCGCTATTGCCAGCCGCGAAGTCACCAACGTCGAGACCCGGGTCAATGACATGGACCGGCTCGGTGTCGCGGTGCAAGTGATTTATCCGACACTATTTTTGGTCTATATCACCGACGATCCTGCGTTGGATACGGCGTTAGCCAAAGCCTACAACTCCTGGCTCGGGGCGGCTTGCGCCAGGTCCAATGGCCGGTTGAAGTTTGTCGCGGTGCTGCCGTTGCGCTCGATCCCGGAATCGCTCAAAGAAATGGAGCGGGCCAAGGAGCTTGGCGCTGTGGGAATATTCTTTCGCGGACTTGAGGGCGACAAGACCCTCGATCATGCCTATTTTCACCCGGTTTACGAGCGGGCGGCCAAGCTCGGTATGCCGATCTGCATTCACACCGGCTCCGGCGCGCCTTGGATGCTGCCCTACTTCGAGCATGCGCGGAACCACACCTTTGCCCATGGGCGCGCGTTGCCGATCTTCGCTTTCCGCGATTTACTTGCTAACCGAATTCCTGAGAAGTTTTCCGGTTTAAGATTTGGCTTCATCGAAGCATCGGCGGGTTGGGCGCCGTTTATGATTCATATCTTGCGGCGGCTGTTTAAGGACCGGCCCGAGTACAAAAACAGCGCCGAGTTGTTGCGCGGCTCCAACATTTTTATTGCCGCCGAGGCTGATGAAGATATTCCCTATCTCGCCAAATGCATCGGCGAGGATAACATCGTGATCGGCTCGGACTATGGCCACAACGATCCTTCCGCGGAGGAAAAACTGGTCGAAAGCCTGCAAAAGCGCGAGGATATCCCAGAGCCGTTCGCGAAAAAAATACTCTGCGATAATCCGCGCCGGCTGTACGGACTCGATAGTTAAGGCGTTCTGTAGGCGACCGGCGTGTCGGACATCGACCAATTTGTCGCAGGCGTGGCACGGCATTTCGAAAGCCGGCTTGGGGCATCGCTCGTCGACGCTTACAAGCTCGGCAGTCTCGCCCACGGCGGCTTCAGCAAAGTCTACAGTGACATCGATATGGGCTTGCTGCTGACCTGTGCGGAAGCTCCTGCGCGGATGGTAGAGTGGATTGCCGAAGCGAAATTACTCGACGCCGAGTACGGCAAGAAACTTTCCGTCTTCTGGGGCAATCCCGAATTTAATTGGGGACGCTTGCCGAACCTAGATCGGCTCGATTTGCTCGACCATGGCGTGCCGCTGCTCAACGGACACCGGCCACAGTTTCACCGGCCGACAAAACAAGCGATTCACGACGAGTTGCTGCGCAGTATCGAAAAAAGCTGGAAACCGCGATTGCCCGAGCTGAATGCTTTGACGGAATTGGTGCCGGCGAATCGCAAACCGTACCTCCGAGCAATTCTCTATGCCGCGCGGCTGATTTACAGCTGGGATAATTTGGCGATGGGTTCCAACGACGGCGCCGTCGAGTACCTGCACGATATAAAACCGGAAAGCCTCGATCTCGAACCCATCGACATGGCGCTGGCGTGCCGCAGTGGAAGATGTAGCGCGGACGATGTGTTTGCTCTCCATGTCGACCTCGTACGGCTGAGCGAACTCGCGGTTAGCTATATTTCGGCACGGCCGTCGAAGGGTGCCAATGACACGTGAAAGTGCTGTCGTTCGCATTCTAATAAATTCGCAAGTATCCCCAACGCATATTGCAGTTCACCTGGCGGTCTCTATTGAATAGCCGCCGCAGAAAACGGCATGTCGAGAGTAGTTCCTACCGAGGACCGACGTCAGTCGGTGTAATGCCGCGGCGGGCGGTAAGTCGATGAGTTGCTGAAGACCTGTTGATTATTTAGACGTTCGGAAAAAGTCACCGGACGCGAATATGAATCCACTGAAATAATTTTCTGCTACATATGCCGCGAATATTGACAATGCAGCCGCAAACAACGCTATCGCTGAGGTCCAATGTTTTGCTGGCACCTACAATACGACGACTGCGGGTGCTATCATGTCTACTGAGACAACCAAGCCTGGAAGTCGTGCGCGAGTCGTCGTCATTAGTCGTCAATCCATTAGAAATGGGCGAAATTATGAAGATAGCGGGTTCTCCTCGTGGGATCGTTTGCCTTCCGAAATTTACTGTGACGAGAATGGGTCTGTCAGTGATCTTGCTGATTACGTTGATATCAGGGTGCGGCTCGCTGGTCGCTAACAGCGAAAGTTTCTATCAGAATAATCCACGCCGGCCGATCAATTGGCGCGAGTATTTGACGGATTAACAGCGTGACGGTTTTTTGCCGTAAGCGGTCCACGACTTTGCGGTGACTTGCGAAAATTCCCGGCTATTGCGTAATAAAGGTCTCACGGGTCCTCTTTACCGCTTTCGATTCATAGTTCCGGTGACGGTGCTGCGCGCTTGAATCCAACGACGGCGCCGTCGAATATCTGCCCGGATAAGGCCGGCGGGAGTCGAATGTGCCGCGCGAAAGCTTTGTTTCGTTCGGCAACCGAACTAAGTCGTAGCTCAGCTCGCTAGTCTTTGGCCGGTCTGGCTGAAACGTCGAACGTCTTTCCAGTGTAAGAGTCCCTTGCGCAGGTAGCTGGCATCGAGATGGAGGTAATCGCAAACGTTTTCAAAGGAGAACTCGGAGATGGAGTCGGGTTCGAAAAACCATGCTTCGGCGTGTTTAAATAATTCTTTGCCTTTCCTATCCATCGCCGAGACGTATTTCTGATAATCCTCAATGGCGTTTTCCAGCATAGCGTAGAGCAGCCGCTCTTCCCCCTCGCGAAAGCTTTTGCGTGAGAGCTGCTCGATGATGCCGTCGTCGGTGGGGTCGACAAGGCTGGTAAACGATGCTTTCATTGGATTCTTCCCTTCGGTTACGGATCGATTTCTTCGGGCTTCAACTTGCCGGTCTGGGAAGGTGACAACGCAATCGTTAAGCCAGTGGCGCTTTGGGGAAAGCACTGTACTCCGAGGTAAGCGTCAGGAAGGAGTCAAGACAGCTAGAGTGGGTGAAGATGCCCGGCGACAGTTGCTCGACCGCCGGAGCGGGCTACTGTGCGCGAATATCTTTAGCGGCCCCGGTCTTAGACGAGCCGGACACAGCGGTAACTGTGAATCTAGCGCCTCGGTGCAGCTGCCGTGCCGACGATTTTAGCCGATTGATCGCTTGAGAATCGTTCTCGGAAGTGAGATATAGCCGGCCATGGCCAACCTCTATCACAATGACCGGTTGATCGTCGCCTACGCGTCGATGAATCAGAGCACCAAGGATTGGAGCGCCGGCGCCGAGATTACCTGGAAACAGGATGGCCAGCGCTTTAGCCATTCCGTCGGCGGTCTTGCCGATCGCTTCAAGTCGAGCGATGACGCCGAGCGCTTTGTCATCAACCTGGCGAAGGCTTGGATCGATTCCAATTCTTAAAAACCGCAGCGATCTTGTGGGGCTTCGCCGTGGCGGCTCAGCCGGTCTCCGGGATGCCGATGATAACACTGTTGGTTGCTGTATTCGGACTCGGCATTGACACGCGACGCCTGGTTGTTGTCGGCGCGCTGGGCCTGTCGATCTTGGCGATTTCTTTGAGTCCGAACAAATCCTTGTAGAATTGCGCGTTTCGTGCCGGATCTTGGGTCAGATCGCGGCCGGGATGAGCTTCGCGATGGAACCTCGATTGCCTATCGGCTGACATTTTTTCATGGCACGCCTTGCGCTGTTGCGAGCGCAGCGGCTTAGGTCTGATTCGCCGCGGCGGTTGGAAAAACTCTGACAAAGCAGGCAATATAAATCGAGTTCGCAGCAGGGATCCCGGGAAAATTGATGGCCTATTCTGGCAGCGCGAAGGCGCGGAAGGTATTACGCGATGAACTATAACGCCTGGTTCCAATGTATTAACGGCTGTCCTGGACAGTATAATCTCTTGGAAATTATTTATCGGTGTCCCACCTGCGGCGACCTGCTCGAAGTCAACCATGATATGGAAGCGTTGCGCACGCGGGCGGCGGCGGGATGGATCAAATTGTTTGACGCCCGCGTCGGCCAAAACGTCTATCCCTACGGGTCAGGCGTGTGGGCGAAAAAGGAATGGGTGGTTCCGTTCATCAGCAATGAAAATATCGTTTCGACCTGCGAGGGTAATACTAATTTGTTTTGGGCTAACCGCTACGGCAAGCAACTGCACCTGGAAGATCTCTGGGTCAAGCAATGCGGCAACTCCCATACCGGTTCGTTCAAAGATCTCGGTATGACGGTGCTGGTTTCGGTGGTCCAGCAGATGATCGCCAATGGCGAACCGATCGACGCGGTGGCTTGCGCGTCTACGGGCGACACGTCGGCCGCGTTGGCAGCCTACGGCGCCGCAGCCGGCATTCCCACGGTGGTATTTTTGCCCCGTGATAAAGTCTCGCCGGCGCAGCTGGTGCAGCCGCTTGCCAACGGCGCTTTGGTGCTGTCCCTCGATACCGATTTCGACGGCTGTATGGCGGCGGTGCAGGAAGTCACCCAGCAAAAGCGCTTGTATCTCGCCAACTCGATGAACAGCCTGCGCATCGAAGGGCAGAAAACCATATCCTTGGAAATAGTCCAACAGTTCGATTGGGAGGTGCCGGATTGGGTGGTTCTGCCAGGCGGCAACCTGGGCAACGTCAGCGCCTTCGGCAAAGGTTTCTTGATGATGTACGATCTCGGTTTGATCTCGAAGCTGCCGCGCATCTGCGTTGCCCAGGCGGAGAACGCTAATCCTCTCTACCTGTCGTATCTGAAAAATTTCGAACACTTCGAGCCGGTGACCGCGAAGAAGACTTTGGCGAGCGCGATTCAAATCGGCAATCCGGTGAGCATTCGCAAAGCGATTGGAACCCTACAACGCTTCAACGGCGTGGTCGAGCAGGCATCGGAGCAGGAGTTGGCCGAGGAGGTCGCCCGCGCCGACCGCACCGGTATGTTCAATTGCCCGCATACCGGCGTGGCCTTGGCGGCGTTGCGCAAGTTGGTCGATAAGAAGATCGTCCATGGCCACGAGCGCGTGGTGGTGATCTCAACCGCCCATGGACTCAAGTTCGCCGATCAAAAGATCGCTTACCATTCGGGGGCATTGCCGGGAATCAAAGCATCCCAGGCGAACCAGCCTGTACAGGTGAGCGCCGATCCAAAGAAGATCAGCGACGCGATCTCGCGCTATGTCGAACGGGTGCGCTTGTTGGACAGTTAATATTTGCAGGCGAGTAATCATGGACAAGAAATTTCCCAGTAAGAATACTGCGGGGAAACCGCTGGGATTCAGCACCTTGGCGGTGCATGGCGGCGAGCCGCGGCCCAAGCTCGGCAATTCCTTAGCCACCCCGATCGTGCAAACCGCAACCTACACGTTTGCCGACACCCAGGAGCTGCACGATCATTTTCAGCGCAAAATCGACCGCGAAGAGTATGGCCGCTACGGCAACCCGACCCAACGCATCGCCGAGCAAAAATTGGCGTCGTTGGAAGGCGCGGCCGACTGTTTGCTTTTTTCCAGCGGCATGGCGGCGGTGACCACCGCGATGTACGCGGTGCTGTCGCATAACTCCCATGTCGTTGTTACCGACGATTCTTACCGGCGCACCCGGCAGTTTTTGACCCAGACCCTGCATCGCTACGGCATCGAAGTCTCGGTGGTGCCCGCCGGCGATTATCAAGCGATCGAAGAAGCGATCCGGCCGACGACCCGCCTTTTAGTCAGCGAATCGCCGACCAACCCCTACAACCGCATCGTCGATATGGAACGCTTCGCCGCCATCGGCAAACGGCACCGGGTGAAAACCTTGATCGATGCGACCTTCGCAACGCCGTTCAACCAGCGGCCTCTGGAGTTCGGCATCGATCTGGTACTCCACTCGGCGACTAAATATCTCGGCGGGCATAACGATCTGCTCGCCGGCGCCGTGCTCGGCTCCGAAGAATTGGTCGACGGCATTCGCTCTTTGCAGCATATCACCGGCGCGATCATCGATCCGTTGGCGGCATATTTACTGGTCCGCGGTTTGAAAACCTTCGGCCTGCGCATCGAGCGGCAAAATGCCAATGCCCAAGGCTTGGCGGAATTTCTCGCCGGCCATGGTAAAATCGCCGCCGTGCATTACGCCGGCTTGCCGAGCCATCCCGAGCATGCCATCGCGCGCCGGCAAATGCGCGGTTTCGGCGGCGTGGTGTCCTTCGAATTCAAAGGCGATCTCGACGCGACGTCGAGAGTCGTCGACGGCTGCCGCATCCCGCAAATCGCGCCGTCCCTCGGCGGCGTCGAGAGCTTGATCGAACAGCCGGCGCTGATGAGCTTTTACGAGCTCAGCACCGAAGAGCGCTTGATGGTCGGTATCAAAGACAATCTGATCCGCTATTCCGTCGGTATCGAGGACGCGGCAGATTTGATCGCCGATCTGGCGGCGGCGTTGGCGCAGGCGTAAGTATCGTGTAATGCGGATGCTCGATCCGGATCAAGCTAAGGGCGATAAAGCTCGATGAGTTTAAGTTTCGCCATGCGTGCGAAATCGCCGTCTAACGACCAAATCGCCGCCTGATTTTCGGCGCCAATCCCTGCAATCAATAAATCCCCGACGCCGAACCATTCGCCTGCGTTCTTGATTGTCCCGAGCCAGGCTTCAATCCGACGCCAGGTTGTGTCATTCGGATAAAAGGTTGGGAGGGCCGAAAGGGTTCGACTCAAGCGCGGCTGCTCTGAGCGGCGGGCGCCGGACAGTAGCTCGATACGTATCGGAATAGCGATTGCGACCGCATCGCGATCGAGCAATTCGCTTAAGTGGCGGGCTTCGGGGCTTTTCTGGGCGCGAAATGCGTTGACCCAGACCGAAGTGTCGACGACGATCATGCCGCGGATTTTCTTTTGGGACGTCTACGTGATTTTGGCAGGTCGATATCGAGCTGAACCGTGCCCATCAGGGTCTTGAGTTCGTCGATTCGACGGCGGCGAATCAGGTCTCGGAGCGAAACGATGACCGTGTCGGTTTTCGACTTAAATCCCAGCAGTTTCTGTGCTTCTTCAATCAATTCTGAGGGTATGTCGAGTGTTGTACGCATACGAATGAGGCTAGTTTAGATGTATTAATATGTCAATAGATGACTATTGAACGTGCCTGGCTTCCGGGCGCGTTCGTAGGATTTTGCCGGGCTGCTCGCTTGGCTTCCCGTCTCTGGGCTATGTTCGCGCACGGTCGGCGATCGCTATTCGAAGCGAAACGAAGCATCCGTGCCGCTCACCGCACCCTTAAGCGACAGATTATTCAACGTGCCTTTAAACTTAAGGCTTTTGATATCGTAGATGCCGTCGAAGCGCAGGTGTCTCGGCGTCGCCTTGCGCAGCTGGGGCAGGGCTCGGTTTACTTTGCCTAAATCGAGTTGTTGATGCGTCGAGAGCGCCATCGATCGGGAAAGTCTCGGTGGTCACGAATTCCCGCGATCGGGCCGATGCGGCTGGTAAACTTCAGATTAGTTTTGGCGCTCATGACCGCGGCGGTAAGGTCGATTTCAATGGCTGCGTCCGCGGCGGGGTCGCTCACCGTCAATTGGATCTGGGCGACAATTGATCTCGCCGTCGTTTTTGACGTCGCGGTAACGCAGCGTGCCATTGGTAACTTGCAGGGCTGGGATGGCAAATAACGGGAGCACGCTGGCAACTTTTTCGCTTTGTTTTGCACCGTCCCGGGCGTGCCGCTGGCTTCTCTCTTGAGGCTCATAGTTATAGCGCCCGTCAAGGTCGCGAACAATCGTGACAACCGCTGAGTCAAGGGTGATTTTACCTGGCTGCAGCTGGCCCAGGAGCAGGGGTAGAACGCGCAGATTTATTTGGCTCTCTTTAGCCATGACAAGCGGAGTCGTGGCGTCGGTGGCCGCGCCGGCGATGTTAAGATTGGTTAGACGAACGGCGAGGGGCTGGTAACCGATCTCGATTTTGTCGGCCGTAATAGTGTGACCGAGAGTTCGGGTGAGGCGCTCGAGCAAGTAGTCTTTGTTGCGCGCGACGAAAAAGTTGATATTGAGGGCGGCGACCAGGACCAGGCCGGTTAAAACGAGAAGAGTGGCAACTATTCGTTTATGCATGAGTAGCGATGGGATTCCCTTGACAGTTGTAGGTCACTGGCATTGGCGGCATTGGCCGCGATAAGAACGTTGCGCCGGTTTTCGCGCTCGACAGTATTCCTTGCCGTAATATTTTGACATATACAAACGGCGCCGGATAATTTCGCTGTTGGCGAGCGGCTTGGTCCGCAACCTGGGTTATTTGTGTTAAAGTTTTCTCGATCTATGATTCAAGTAGATTTACCGATCTTCGAGATCGAACAACGGCTGTGCGATGCTTTGTCGACGGGATCAAGGCTGGTGCTGACCGCCCCCACCGGCTCGGGCAAGTCGACACAGGTGCCGCAGATGCTCCTCGACGGCGGTTTGCTTGGCGCCGGCCAGGTGACGGTGTTGCAGCCGCGGCGCTTGCCGACCCGCATGTTGGCTAGCTGGGTGGCGCAGGCGCGCGGTGTCAAACTTGGCGGCGAGGTGGGCTATCGCATGCGCTTGGACAATGTCGCCTCGGCGGCCACGCGGATCTGCTACGTGACTGAGGGGATTCTATTGCGCCAGATGTTGGCCGATCCCCAGCTGAACGGGGTCAGCGCGCTGATCTTCGACGAATTCCACGAACGCCATCTGTACGGCGACATTTCCCTGGCGCGCGCGCTGCAAATCCAGGAAACAACCCGGCCCGATCTGATGATCATCGTCATGTCTGCGACCTTGGATGTCGGCGCGGTGGAAAAGTATCTGCAACCGTGCACCCTGTTGGCGTCCCAGGGACGCACCTTTCCGGTCGATGTTGAATACTTGAAGCAGCCGCCTGGCGACCGGCCGGTTTGGGAAGTCGCGGTGCGCGAGGCGCAACGGCTGGTGCGCGAATATCCCGAAGGCGACATGCTGGTATTCATGCCAGGCGGATACGAAATTGCCCGCACGGTACAAGCCGCACGCGACCAGCTCGGCCAGCAGTTTGTCGTTTTTCCGCTGCATGGCGAGCTGGCGCCGAGCGATCAGGATGCGGCGGTGGCGCGCTATGAGAAGCGCAAGATCGTCGTCGCCACCAACGTCGCCGAGACTTCGCTAACCATCGATGGTGTGCGCCTGGTGATTGACAGCGGCTTGGCGCGAATTCCGCGCTTCGATCCTTATCGTGGCATCAATACATTGCTCATCGAAAAAATCAGCCGGGCCGCGGCGGATCAAAGAACCGGTCGTGCCGGCCGTACCGCGCCCGGCCATTGTCTGCGCTTATGGACGGCGCACGAGCAACAGGCGCGTCCGTTCCAGGAACTCGCCGAGGTCAAGCGTTTGGATCTCTCGGAGGTCATTCTCACGCTCAAGGCGAGCGGCGTTGTCGACGTGAAAAACTTTCGCTGGTTGGAAGCGCCCGAAACGCGCGCGTTGACCCGCGCCGAGACTTTGTTAGCAGATCTGGGGGCGATCGATAAAAGAAGTGCCGCGATCACCGAGCTGGGACGGCGCATGCTGGCGTTCCCGCTCCATCCGCGCTATGCGCGCATGCTCTTGGCGGCGCAGGAATATGGCTGCGTGCGGACGGTGGCGGCGATCGCTGCGCTGACCCAAGGACGTGACCTGCTGTTGCGCCCATTTAATAAACTGGCGGACGGGCGTGGCGAGCTATTCGACGATGAGAGCGCATCGGATCTTTTCGTCCTCTTGCGCGCCTGGCGCTACGCCGAGCTCAACGGTTTTCACCCCGAGCGCTGCCGGCGCATGGGCATCCACGCGCAGGCGGCGCGCCAGGTGGGACCGTTGTTCCAACAGTTTCTGCGTATCGCCGGCGACGAAGGCTTGGATATTAGTGAGAAACCCGTCGATAACGCGGCGGTGCAACGCTGCATTCTCTTGGGTTTTTCCGACCAGCTGGCGCGACGCCTAGATGACAAATCGTTGCGCTGCGATTTGCTCCACGGCCGCCGCGGCTTATTGGCCCGTGAAAGCGTGGTGCGCGATGCGGGGTTATTTGTCGTATCCGAAGTGCGCGAAGTGGAGAGCAGCGTCGGCCGAGATCGCAATTTGAATGTCATGCTCGACCTGGCCACGGCGGTTAATGAGGAATGGCTGCGCGAACTGTTTCCGCGCGACTTCGAAGAAGCGCGGACGGTGACCTACGACCCCGTGCTGCGCCGGGTAGTGGCGCGGGTCGAGCGAACCTTTCGCGGTTTGCTGATCGCCGAAAGGCTCGCCGATAATCCGCCGGTGGATGAAGCGGCGGCAATCTTGGCTCGCGAGGTCAGCGCCGGCCGCTGCGTGCTGGAGAACTGGAACGATACGGTCGAACAATGGATCTTGCGCGTAAACCGCCTGCGTGAATGGATGGCGGAGTTGGCATTGCCGGCGTTCGCAGCCGAAGATCGCGTCGCACTCGTCGAGCACATTTGCCATGGGGCCTTTACCTATGCGCAGATCAAGGATCGCGCCGTGTTGCCGGTGGTCAAATCCTGGCTGTCGCAGCAGCAACAAAGCTGGATCGACGAGTATGCGCCGGAGCGCATCCCGTTGCCGCGCGGCCGCCATGCTAAGGTGGTCTATTCAGCGGATCGGCCGCCGACCCTCGCGGCGCGGATTCAGGATTTGTACGACATTAAAGACGGCATCTGGATCGCTAACCGGCGCGTCCCGGTGCGCATTCAGGTGCTCGCGCCAAGTAATCGCCCGGTGCAGGTCACCGAAAATCTTGCGATCTTTTGGCGCGAGACTTATCCGCAACTCAAACAGCAATTGCAGCGCCGCTATCCAAAACATGAATGGCGCTGAGTGACATTCGTGCCGGACTCGAAATTTGTTGACCGAGCGTAAAAACCACGGCGGACTTACCTCGGTAGTCGCCCTTGCGATGCAACGATGAAATTGCCAAGGTCTAGCGAGAGGAAGGGAAATGGCCATAACTACCTACAATCAGATTTCCGTTCCATCGTTCATGTACGGAACGGCTTGGAAAAAAGAGGCGACGGCGCGCTTGGTTCAACTAGCGGTGGAGTCCGGCTTTACGGCCATAGATACGGCCAATCAATTGATACATTACCAGGAAGCGCTGGTCGGCGAGGCGTTGCAGTCGTTGGCGGCGAAAGGCATCCAGCGCGAAGCGTTATTTTTGCAAACCAAATTTACTTCAGTAGACGGCCAGGACCATCGAACCCCTTATGATCCCGCCGCGGATCTTACCACTCAGGTCGAGCAGTCCTTCGCCAGCTCGCTGCAACATTTGCATACCGACTATTTGGACTCCTATGTGCTGCACGCGCCGTTTTCGCGCCGGGGACTGGGTGCGGCCGATTGGCAAGTGTGGGCGGCGATGGAAGCATTTTATGAAGCGGGAAAAACCAAAACCATCGGTGTCAGCAACATCAGCGCGGCGCAATTGACCCTGCTCTGTCAGCAAGCTCGGGTGAAACCGATGATGGTGCAAAATCGCTGCTTCGCGGTGACGGCCTGGGACCAGCAGGTCCGTGAGATCTGCCGAGAGCAGGGGATCATTTATCAAGGCTTCTCGTTGCTCACGGCCAATCGCGACGTGATGGCTGCGCCGGAAATACATGCCATTGCCGCGCGCGAGGGTGTTGGGCCGGCGCAGGTGATTTTTCGTTTCGCGCTGCAGGTCGGCATGTTGCCACTGACCGGCACCACCGACCCGCAACATATGTCAGAGGATCTCGCCGCGGCACGCATCACGCTCTCAGCCGACGAAGTTGAACGGATCGAAACCATCGCGCTGTGAGGCATTGCGCCGATATGTAAACTCCTCTGCACACGAATTAGACACACGTAGACGAAGGCCGGAGATTTTGTTTGCCGAAGACGCCGTGTCCTTCGTGCCGTTAGGTTGATCAGCGCTTGTGCTTCTTTTTCTCGTCCCAGGATTTCAGCCGTTCTTTGATTTGTTTCTCGTAGCCGGAATCGCCGGGGATGTAGTAGCTCTTGCCGGCGAGCTCGTCGGGCAGATGCTGTTGGTCGACGATCTGGTCCTGGTAGTTGTGGGCATACTGATAACCGCTGCCGTAACCCAAGTTTTTCATGAGACCGGTGGGGGCGTTGCGCAGGTGCAGCGGTACCGCCAACGCGCCGTGGGTCTCGACGTCTTGGGCCGCCGCCAGCATCGCTTTATAAGACGCGTTGGACTTGGGCGCGCTGGCGAGATAGGTCACGGCGTGCGCCAAGGGAATCTTGCCTTCCGGCAGACCGACAAAGTGAACGGCGTCCTTAGCGGCGATGGCAACTTGCAGGGCGTGGGGATCGGCGTTGCCGATGTCTTCGGAGGCGAAGATCACCATGCGTCGGGCGATGAACAACGGCTCTTCGCCGGCCTCCAGCATGCGCATCATCCAATAAAGCGCCGCGTCGGGGTCGCTGCCGCGCATGCTCTTGATAAAAGCCGAGATGACGTTGTAGTGCTCGTCGCCGGCTTTATCGTATTGTAAAGGTTTCTTTTGCAGCGCCTCTTGTAGATGGATCAGAGCTGATTTCACTTTGCCGGCCGGCTTGAGCCAACGCCGCGGCGCTTTCCAGGGTGTTGAGCGCCACCCGGCAGTCGCCCTGGGATTGTTGCATGATAAAATCGCGGCCCTCAGCGGAGAGCGTCAGCTTCATTTTACCGAGGCCGCGCTGGCCATCGCTGAGAGCGCGGTCGACGATCGTTGCCATGTTTTCCGGCGATAGCGGTTTGAGCACGAGCACCTGGCAGCGCGAGAGCAGGGGAGCGATGACTTCGAAGGACGGGTTTTCCGTCGTCGCGCCGATCAGAATCAGCGTGCCCCGTTCGACATGGGGAAGAAAGTTATCCTGCTGGGATTTGTTGAAGTGATGGATCTCATCGACGAACAAGACCGTCGGTTTACCCAGTCGCTGCAGCTGTTCGGCATCCTGAATGATTTTTTTTAAATCTTTGACTCCCGAAGTCACGGCTGAGAAATGCACGCAGTGAGCCCCGGCGGAGCTGGCGAGAATCTGCGCCAACGTGGTTTTGCCGCTCCCTGGCGGGCCCCAGAGAATCAGCGAGCGCAGTTTTCCGGCGCCGCTCAGTCCTCGCAGCAGTTTTCCGGCGCCGAGTAAATGTTCTTGGCCGACGAACTCGGCAATTGAGTTCGGCCGCATCGCTTCGGCCAGCGGTTTTGCCGCGAGATTGGCTTTGGCTGGCGCCGTGTCAAAAAGGTCCATGTCTATTTAATGCTAGCACAATTGCGCGGTTGGATTGTAGCTGCCAACATTTGCTTCCGCTCGCCGTCAGTCGGTGCTATGTTGCACGCTCCAGCAGGGACAAACAGCCATGGCAGAAGCTTCAAAGGATAATCCATCATTCATGCAAGGCGCGGCGCCGCGCACGGTATTATTCGCCAAGTCGTCGATCTCGGGAAAACTGAGTTACAATCTGCCGGTCAAGATCGACGGTAATTTCACCGGCGAAATCAAATCCACGGAACTTTTAGTAATCGGCCCCAACGCCCTGGTCGAGGCCCATGTGTCGGCGCGTCAGGTGCAGTTCGAGGGCAAACTGATTGGCTCGGTGCAGGCGATGGGCTGTTTGGAAATTTTAGCGGGCGGCTATTTCAAGGGCGAGGCGCGGGTCGCTGAACTCAAGCTTCACCCCGATGCGGTGTTCGAAGGGACGGGGAATATTCTCGGCGTCACGCTAGACGGATACAGCCGGCCTTAGCGGTCTTGCTCGGTGAGACGGGCAGCTTTGCCGGACAGTTCGCGCAAATAATAAAGTTTGGCGCGGCGGACTTTGCCGCGGGACATGACTTCGACTTTTTCGATGCGCGGTGAATGGATCGGGAAAATACGCTCGACGCCGACGCCGTAGGAGATTTTTCGCACGGTAAAGTTGGCGCGGCTGCCGGTGCCGGCCATGCCGATGACGACGCCTTCAAATACCTGGGTCCGTTCTTTTTCGCCTTCGACGACTTTGACATGCACGCGCACGGTTTCGCCGGGACGTAAGACCGGGGCGTCGGCTTTTAACTGTTTGGCTTCCAATTGCGCAATAATATTCATGACTGCTCCTGTCTGAATTATTCACCTAGCAGGCGGTCTAAAACGATCGCCGCGGCGCAGCGCACCGACAGGTGGTTATAGTCGGTGCCGCCCTCGACTGCCTCTAAAACGTAATCCGCTTGTGTGATTATTGTCTCTGTAAGGCCCCATCCTGTGCCGAAAATGACCAGAAAGGGCTGAGTGCTAGTTTGTAACATTTCTTGCAGCGCGACGAAAGGGGTCCGCGCTGTTCCCGTGTCACGAGCGGAAGTTACGACGATCAAAGGCTTTTGACCGGTCTCTTTGTCGATGTCTAGAATCGTATCGTCAAGATTGTCGCGTATACGCGCCAGCGCTAGGGCATCTTTGCGCGTAACGTTGTATCGGCTGCCATAGCCTAACTCCCAGTGATCGATGATCTTGAGCGCCAGCTTTTGCAGCGACTTGACCGGCGTGACCACGATAAAAACCTCGGACCCCATAGGTTTTGCCGGCGCGGCAGATATCGTGGATATCCATGTTGGTCACCGCCGTAGTGACGACTTGATGGTTTTTATCGTAGACCGGATAGTGCAGCAGGGCGAGATAGATCGGCGCCTGGCGGCGACCTTTGACTGTGCGTGCCGGGGGCGCTAGTTCAGCCCCGGCCATCATGTCGGGGCGCCGCTGTCGCGGTGAGCTCGAGGCTTTTTTCCCGGCGCCACTGTTTGACCCGCTGGTGGTCTCCCGACAGCAGCACATCAGGGACTTTCATGCCGCGAAACTCTTCGGGCCGGGTGTATTGCGGATATTCGAGCAGGCCGTCGCTAAAGGATTCGTCGGCGCCGAATCGGCGTTGCCGAGGACGCCCGGAACCAGCCGGGTGACAGCGTCTATGACGACTGTTGGCCGCCGGTTCGCCGCCGCTGAGGGTGTAGTCGCCGACGGAAATCTCTTCGTCGATAAAGGCCTTACCCGTTCGTCGACGCCTTCGTACCGGCCGCACAATAAGACGAACTCATCTTCACCGGCCATGCGCTGGGCTACGCTCTGTTTGAAGACGCGCCCCTGCGGCGCCAGTAATACGACCCGGGCCCGGGGATTCCGCGCCCGCGCCTCCTCGATCGCCGCCACCAGCGGTTCGGGCTTCATCACCATCCCTGGCCGCCGCCGTAGGGCGAGTCGTCGGTGGTTTTATGCTTGTCGGTGGTGTAATCGCGCAGGTCGACGAGATGGACCTTGAGCAGATTTTTTTCTTGGGCTCGCTTCAAGATGCTATGGCCCAGGGCCGAAGCGAACATCTGCGGAAAAATCGTGATGACGGTAAAGGTCAGCATGGTCTTGTAAACTTAAGCGGCGCGATCGGCTCTAGAGATCGAGCAGACCTTCCGGTGGATCGACGACCACGGAGCGGCTGTCGAAGTCGACCTTGTCGACTGATTTCTTTCACCGCTGGGATTAAATATTCTTTTCCGGCTGCTCCTTGACGACCAGGATGTCGCCCCCGGCTGTCGACAGCAGTGAAGCGATGGTACCGATGCGCTTGCCGTCTTTGTGAAAGACTTCGAAGCCGATCACCTGATAGTGATAGTATTGTCCAGGTTCGAGCGGTTCGAGGGCGGTCTCAGCCACCGACAGAGTGGCGCCAACCCAGCGCTGTGCGGCGTCAATGTCATCGACGCCGCGCAACTTGATTAGGAACTGTTTCTTGAATGGTTTGGCATCCGCCGCCAACTCTAAAGTCGCTTGGCTCTCGCCGAGGTCGAGATAAACCGAGCGCCCGGCAACCAAGGTGGCGGTGTCGCTGTTGAAAGCGTTCAATTTCAACCAGCCGTCGAGGCCATGGGTGGTGACGAATCTCACCGAGGGGAACTCAGTTGTTCTGCCATCGGCGCGGCCTGGAAGCGGACTAGTTCTCTTCGACGATTTCGAGCATGACTTTGCGGTTGGTTTTGGCGGCCGCGGCGTTGAGCAGGGTGCGGATCGATTTGGCCGTGCGCCCTTGCCTGCCGATCATGCGGCCGAGGTCTTCTTTGGCGACTTTGAGCTCGAACACGAGCGGTCGTCCTCGCGCTCGCTCTCCGTGACCTCGACGGCGTCGGGATCGTTGACCAAAGATTTAGCGAGGTATTGAACCAAGTTCCTTCATCGAGACGGTCCTTCCGCGGCTATGCTTAACTCGCTTGCCGCTCTTTCTTGATCAGTTCGGAAACCGTTTGGCGCGGTTTGGCGCCTTTTTTTATCCATGCAGCGATCTTCTCTTGGTCGATTTTCACGCCGCCGCTCTTAGCGCGCGGGATCATAGGTGCCGACTTGTTCGATATAGCGGCCGTCGCGGGGGAAACGTTGGTCGCTGACGACAATGCGGTAAAAAGGCTTTTTCTTGGCGCCATGACGGCTCATGCGAATGCTTACACTCATGCTACTTCTTCTCTTCTCCTGTTAGTGGAAAGGGTTGGGCATTTGGCTCGAGGAGCGAACGAATGCCGCCTTTGCTGACCCTTTGCATCATTTTTTTCATCTCCAAAAACTGTTTCATCAGACGATTGATATCGGTGACCGTCGTACCGCTGCCTTGGGCGATGCGCCTGCGCCGGCTGCCGTTAAGCAGCGCCGGGTTGCGCCGCTCTTGAATAGTCATCGAGTTGAATGATCGCCTCGACCCGTTTGAGCTCTTTCTCGGCCTTTTCGCCGTCTACCTGGGAGGCGAGTTTTTTGCCGCCGGGGATCATTTCCAGCAGGCTGCCCATGGAGCCCATGCGTTTAATCTGCTGCAGTTGCAGTGAAATTCTTCGAGAGTGAATTGCTGTTTTTGAAACGCCTGTTGCAGGCGTTGCGGCTTCCTTCTGCTCGACGTTTTGCTGAACCTTGTCGATCAGCGAGAGCACATCGCCCATGCCGAAAATACGCGAGGCTAAGCCGGTCGGGATAGAACGGTTCAAGGGCGTCGAGCTTTTCGCCGACGCCGGAGAACAAGATCGGCTTGCCGACCATCTCCGGATCGACAAGCGCGGCGCCGCCGCGGGCAGTCGCCATCGAGCTTGGTCAGGATAATTCCGCTGAAAGCCCAGCTTGCCGTCGAACCCATAGCCTGATTGACCGCGTCCTGGCCGGTCATGGAATCGGCGACGAACAGGATCTGATGCGGCTCGACGGCATCCTTGATGGCCGATGAGCTCTTGCATCAGCTCTTCATCGATATGCAAACGGCCGGCGGTATCGATCAGCAAGCACATCGCAAAACTTTTTCTTGGCTTCCTCCAGCGCTTGGCGGCAAATCGCCACCGGCGAGGTCTTCTGGGTTCGAGTCGAAGACCGGCAATCAAGTTCTTTGCCGAGAATCTTTAATTGCTCGATGGCTGCCGGGCGATAAATATCGGCGGGCACCAGATAGGGGCTGCGTTTTTTTTCATTCTTTAAATAGCGCGCCAGCTTGGCCACGGTGGTGGTTTTACCGGAGCCTTGCAGCCCGACCAACATGATGACCACGGGCGGCGCCGTCTTGAGATCGAGTTCGCTATGCTCGCCGCCCAAGCAGGCCGACCAATTCGTCGCGCACGACGCTGATGAACTGTTGCTCCGGCGTGAGGCTTTGCAGCACCTCTTGCCCCATCGCCTTGGCTTTAACCGCGTCGAGAAAACCTTGCACGACTTTGAGGTGAACATCGGCTTCTAACAGGCCAGACGGACCTCGCGCAGGGCGTCGTCGATATTGCTTCTCGGTGATCTTGCCCTGACCGCGGAGCCGCTTAAAGGTCAGTTCAAGCTTATCGGTTAAAGATTCGAACATGTAATGGGATGCTAAGATGCTGATATTTTCAGAGAAAAGTACCAAAGACAAAGTAATATGAAAAGGTTTCTCGACTGTCAAGTTCGAATGAAAAAACAAAGCCCGTTACGCGCAGCGGGGCTCGACGCGCGTAACGGGCTTGGGCGATTCAAAGCAAAGCTTACATCATGCCGCCCATACCGCCCATTCCACCCATGCCGCCCATTCCACCCATGCCGCCGCCCGGCATCGGCGGCATTGCCGACGATTTGTCTTCCGGCTTCTCGGCAACCATCGCTTCGGTGGTCAGCAACATGCTGGCGACAGAAGCGGCATTTTGCAGCGCCGTGCGCACGACTTTAGCCGAATCGATGACTCCGGCCTTGAGCAGGTCTTCATATTCTTCGGTGGCGGCATTGAAGCCGAAAGCGCCTTTGCCTTCTTTGACCTTCTGCAGCGCGATGGAGCCTTCGACACCGGCATTGATGGCGATGCGGCGCAGCGGTTCCTCAGCGACGCGCTTGATGATATTGACGCCCCAGCGCTCTTCCTCGGAGACGCGCAGTTTTTCCAGCACGACCGAGGAGCGCAGCAGATGCGACGCCGCCGCCGGGCACGATGCCTTCTTCGACCGCAGCGCGGGTGGCATGCAAGCGCGTCTTCGACGCGGGCCTTCTTTTCTTTCATTTCGATTTCGGTCGCCGCGCCGACGTTGATAACCGCGACGCCGCCGATCAATTTGGCCAAGCGCTCTTGAAGCTTCTCGCGGTCGTAATCGGAAGTGGTCTCGTCGATCTGGGCGCGGATCTGCTTGATCCGGCCTTCGAGATCGGACTTCTTGCCGGCGCCGTCGATGATGGTCGTGTTGTCCTTGTCGACGACGATACGCTTGGCGCGGCCAAGATCGGTCAAGGCGATGTTGTCGAGCTTGATGCCAAGTTCTTCGGCGATCAACTTGCCGCCGGTGAGGATGGCGATATCTTCGAGCATCGCTTTGCGGCGGTCGCCGAAGCCGGGGGCCTTGACGGCCACACAGCGCAGGGTGCCGCGAATCTTGTTGACCACCAGAGTCGCCAGGGCTTCGCCTTCGATGTCTTCGGCGATGATGATGAAAGGCTTGCCGGACTTGGCGATCTGCTCGAGGATCGGGCAGGATATCTTTCATCGTGCTGATTTTCTTCTCATGGATGAGCAGGTAGGCGTCTTCGAGCACGCATTCCATTCGCTCCGGATCGGTAACGAAGTAAGGGGAGAGATAGCCGCGGTCGAACTGCATGCCTTCGACTACATCGAGGGTGGTCTCCGAGCCCTTTGGCTTCTTCGACGGTGATGACGCCTTCCTTGCCGACCTTGTTCATCGCCTCGGCGATGACATCGCCGATGGTCGAGTCGTTGTTCGCAGCGATGGTGCCAACCTGGGCGATTTCCTTGGGATCTTTGGTCGGCTTTGGATAGGCTTCTGAGCTCGCCGACGATGGCGTCGACGGCCTTGTCGATGCCACGTTTGAGGGTCATCGGATCATGGCCGGCGGCGACCAGTTTGACGCCTTCGGCGTAAATCTGCCGGGCCAGAACGGTCGCGGTTGTCGTGCCGTCGCCGGCCACGTCGGAGGTCTTACTGGCGACTTCTTTGACCATTTGCGCGCCCATGTTTTCGAATTTGTCTTCGAGCTCGACTTCTTTGGCGACGGTAACGCCGTCTTTGGTGACAGTTCGGCGCGCCGAAGGATTTATCCAGTACGACATTGCGGCCCTTTGGGCCCAAGGTCACCGTGACCGCGTCGGCGAGAATGTTCACTCCCCTCAAGATCGCGTCACGCGCATCGCGATTAAATTTGACTATTTTGGCTGCCATCGTTTTCCTCCTGAGATTATCTGTTTAATGTTATTTTTCGATGATGCCGAGGATGTCGTCCTCGCGCATGATCAGATGCTCTTCATTGTCGACGAATAATTTCCGTGCCGGAGTATTTTCCAAACAGGATGCGGTCATTGACTTTGACATCGAGCGGGGTGATCTTGCCGTCGTCGTTCGTTTTACCTTTTCCGACGGCGACGACTTTTCCTTCCTGGGGCTTTTCTTTAGCGGTGTCGGGAATAATGATCCCACCCTTGCTTTTTTCCTCCTCGGCGATGCGTTTCACAATAACCCGGTCCTGTAAAGGCCTAATTTTCACATGCGCGCCTCCTTTCAAGCGGTTGAGTTTAACTGACTGATCTAAAAGTGATTTGCCGCTAATTAGAAGCCGCCGGCGCAGGGCCGGGGACGAACTAGAGCGGGCTGAATCTAAGCATCAATCTATGAGCTGTCAAGGTATTAATTGGGGAAATTCTCATAAATATCAAGCGGGTTCGAAACTCTATTGGAGTTTACTTGCGATGCTTTCGCGTCTCCTCCTCATGGTACTTGCGGTACAGTACATCCCACTCGCGGCTGCCGGGCGGCACATGGCGCGACAGGGATGCGATCTTCTGCCGCACCGCATCGTCGACCTGATCCTCAAAGTTAAAAAATTCCTGGAGCACGAGCTTGGTCTCCGTGAGGGCACGGCCTTCGCTCGGGAATTCGGCCAATTTCGCCGTGCGCAGGCTCTCGAGCACGAGATGGGCTAAGTGAGAAATGCGACTCTCCGATAGTCGGCTCATAGGATGAAGCCTTTCTTGGCCGCGAGCTTCTGTTTGGCGAGCAAAAACATCTTGAATGGATCCATGTCTTTGCTGGCCTGGGCGAAGCTGGCCAACATCTTCCGGGCTTCTTCCTCAATCGCTTCCTCTTCGCTGAAATTGCGGTTGATCGCTTCGATGACTTTGGCCGTGAGTTGGGCGTCGCTAGCTTTACTGACTATCAAGTCTTTTTTTCGATAGCTGGCGATGAGCTGCGCGGCCAGACGATCCAGCTGTTCGGGTTTGATCTTCATAGGCTGTGAATAATCTGTGGGGAACCTGTCGTGAACCGGTGACTTACCCGGTATCATGTCTGACCCTCTGGAGTTTTATCGAGCCTGCGATTTGATGTCAATTACCGAGCGGCAATTGCCGCCGAGCGCCGATCGGCGCGGCTAAATTGTTGTGCACGGGCGGCTTTTTTGCGAAGATAAGCACAACGTCCGCAACCCATTCGCAAGATATCCACAGGAGGAAGCAGGCTTGTCAGACGATCTATCCACTCAGGTTGTGGAAAACTTCCTTGGCTGTGCATAAACCTGCGCCACTCGCGCCTGGGGCGCGCATTGGCGTGGTCGCTCCGGCCGGCTGCGTGGCGCCGGCGGCGCTGCTCGCCGGCGTTGCCGCCATCGAAGCCCAGGGCTATGTGGTCGAACTGGCGCCTGGCATCTACCAAAGCAACGGCTATCTAGCCGGCGCCGCCGCCGATCGGGCACGAGACTTGCGCGATTTTTTTCGCCGCGGCGATATTGCCGCGATCTTCTGTGCCCGCGGCGGTTTCGGTTCGATCCAAACACTGGAATATTTGAGTATAGACCTGGCAAAATATCCAAAACTCTTCGTCGGATACAGCGATATTACGATACTGCTCGACTGGCTGCGGCGCCGCTGTGGCATGGTAACGATCCACGGTCCGATGGTGGCCACCGACCTGGCGCGCGGCTTGAGCGGTCGCAGCGGGGAACATTTCTGGGGTATGTTAGACGGCAGCAAGCGCGGCTGGAGATTGAATTTGGGTGAAACTCTGCGGCGCGGCCAGGCCGAGGCGGAGATGACCGGCGGTTGTTTATCGATGCTTGTGACCACGCTGGCAACCGCCTACGAGATCGACAGCCGCGGCAAGATTCTCTTTCTCGAAGATGTCGGCGAAGCGCCATATCGCGTCGAACGCATGCTCATGCAGCTCAAGATGGCCGGCAAGCTTGACCATCTCGCTGGCGTAGTGTTTGGTGATTTCACATTGTGTGCGGCTGAGGGGCCGCGCGATGTCCGCGCGGTGATCGGCGACGTATTCGCTCACGCGCCTTATCCAGTGGCGATGGGGCTGCCAGCGGGTCACGGCGCGGAGAACTTTGCCCTGCCCTTTGGCGTGAAGATGCGTCTGGATGGCGACGGCGCAACCTTGGAAATGCTCGAGTCGCCGGTTTTATAGCAGCGCGGGCGCAGCCGCGGCATACCGCAATCATCAAAAATTATGGCCATGGATTTTCAGCCGGTCGAGAACGCTTGCAACGAAGCGGTGGACCAAGGAGTCTTTCCCGGCGCGGTGGTGCTGGTATGCAAGGACGAGCAGGTCGTTTTTGAAAAGACTTTCGGCTATCGCGCGTTGCTGCCGCAAAAGAGCCCGATGCAACTCGATACCACATTCGATCTCGCCTCGCTGACCAAGCCGATGGCGACTACAGTGGCGATCATGTTGCTGGTACGTGAAGCGAAGCTGCGGATCGACGATAAGTTCACCCGGATCGTGCCGACGTTTGGCGTATTCGGCAAAAGCCTGACGACGTTTCGTCAGCTGCTCAACCATTCGTCCGGTCTAGCCGCGTGGAAGCCCTACCACGAAGAAATCGTCAAAATGGAAAAGGCCGGGCGCATCAACTTTTTCGCCAGCCGCGCCGCAAAAATTTATGTGTTGGAGCAAATACATCGTGACAAGCCGGTGAGCGTGCCCGGCGCCCAGGCGCTCTACAGCGATCTTGGATTCATGATGTTGGCGGAAGCCGTCGAAACCATCACCAGCACCGGGCTCGACCGTTTCTGCCAGGAGCGCATTTTTAAACCCCTCGGACTTCGTTCCACCGGCTTTGTCGACCTGACCGAGATGCGCAAGCGCCGGCTCCAACCGGTCGAAGCGATAATCGCGGCCACCGAGAACTGTCCGTGGCGCAAAAAAGTTCTTTGCGGCGAAGTCCATGACGACAACGCCTACGCCATGGGCGGGGTGTCTGGCCACGCCGGGCTATTCTCCTCGGTGCGCGATGTGCATACCTTTCTGCTGCGCATGAACCGCTGTCTGCACGGCAAGGACGATTTCTTGCCCCAGTCGATCATGCAGGAATTTTTAACCAAGGATGCTTCGGTGCCGAACTCGAGTTATGCGTTGGGCTGGGACACGCCGTCGCCGGCCAATTCGTCAAGCGGAACGCTGTTTTCGCCCCGGTCGGTGGGCCATCTCGGTTTCACCGGCTGTTCGATGTGGTGGGATCTCGACAAGAACTGTCACGTCATCCTATTGACCAACCGGGTGCACCCAAGCCGTAAGAATGAAAAGATTCGCGACTTCCGTCCCCGCGTGCACGACCTGATCATGAAAGCGCTTTTTCCATGAGCGATGTGCCGCCGCCGGGCAGCCATATCCATTTGACCGCTATCTGCGGCGTCGGCATGGCCTCCCTGGCGGGGCTTGCTGAAGGCGCGCGGCTATCGCATCACCGGTTCGGATCAAAATATTTATCCGCCGATGAGCACGTATCTGGCGGATACCGGCATTGACGTGCTCGCCGGTTTCCGCGCCGAGCATCTCGTGCCGCGGCCCGATCTCGTGGTCATCGGCAATGCGGTTTCGCGCAATAATCCCGAAGCCGAAGCCGTGTTACACCAGGGCATCGATTACATCTCGTTTCCCCAGGCGCTCGGCCGCTTTCTTATCGGCGCGCGCAGTTCGTTGGTGGTCGCCGGGACCCACGGCAAGACCACCACCTGCGCGCTGGCCGCTTGGGTGCTGACCAGCGCCGGACTCGATCCGGGTTTTTTTGTCGGCGGCGTGCCGCTCAATTTTGCCAGTGGCTGGAACGCCGGCACGGGCGAGCATGTGGTGCTCGAGGGCGACGAGTATGACACGGCATTTTTTGATAAGGGGCCGAAGTTTCTCCATTACCGGCCCCGCCATGTCATCCTGACCAGTGTCGAGTTCGACCACGCCGATATTTACCGCGACCTCGATCATGTCAAGAGTGCCTTTGCCAAGCTTGTCGAAATTATTCCCGCAGATGGGTCGCTGCTGGTTTGCAGCGACTATCCTGACGCGGTGGCGCTGAGCCGCGCGGCGCATGCACTGACGGCGACTTATGGCGAGTCCGGTGATTGGACCGCGCAAAACGTCAGGTTCGACCACGGTCGAAGCTTCTTCGAACCCTGTTTCAAAGGACGATCCGAAGGTTTGATCGAAGCGGCGGTCATCGGTCTTCACAACGTCAAAAACGCTCTCGCGGTTTACGCCATGGGCCGAATCATGGGAATCGACGGCGAAAAACTGCGCGGCGGCTTTAGCACTTTTAAGGGGGTCAAGCGGCGCCAAGAAGTGCGCGGCGAAAGGCGCGGCGTAACCGTCATCGACGACTTCGCCCATCATCCCACCGCGGTGCGCGAAACCATCGACGCGGTGCGCGGCGCTTACGCCGGTCGCCGGCTCTGGGCGATCTTCGAGCCGCGCAGCAACACCAGCAAACGCAATATTTTCACAAAAGAATTCGCCGCGGCGTTGGCGCTGGCCGACGTTATCATCGTTGCCGGCGTTTATCAGCCCGAGCGAGTGCCGGAAAATCAACGCTTATCGGTGCCAGACTTGGTCGGCGAAATTAATCGCACTGGCGGCTCCGAGCGGGCGCTGACGATTGCCGACTCGGCGGCCATCGCTGAGTATGTCGCGCGCCATAGCCGGGCAGGCGATGTGCTGCTAGTGATGTCCAACGGCGGTTTCGACGGCGTGCATGATAAGATTCTGCAGGCTCTAGCCGGTTAGATAGCGCTGAGCGCATTCTTCGCTGCAAAAAAACTTTCCGTGGCGCGCCACCGCGGCCGATTGCGGCACATAGGTTTGGCATTGCGGGTCGAGGACCATCTGTTCGCCGAGTCGTGCTGGATCCGGCGATTTCTTGCCGCCGCGCAACAGCGGCTTGAGCGCCGTATAGACGATGTAGATGACGAGGCCAAGAAACAGCAGTCGCAGCAGGGTCATGTCGCTCCTAGCTCGGCGGCAGGGGAAAGGCCTCAGACATGATAGAGATGAATCTTCTTGTCGTCTTTGACGTTGATCAAAAGTTCGGAAATGGTTACGCCGAGCTCGGGATGGATCACCTGCGGCGCGATCTCGCTCAAGGGAATCAGCACAAACTTGCGGCTGGCCATCTCCGGGTGAGGCACGCGCAGGTTCTTTTTTTTCACCACCGCCAGGTCGAATAGCAAGATATCGAGATCGATAATTCGCGCGCCCCAGCGCTTTTTCACCTTCTTGCGGCCCATGACGCGCTCGATGTTTTTGAACTTTTCGAGCAGCGCTTCCGGTTTGAACTTGGTTTCGATTTCTATCGCGCCGTTGACGTACCAGTCTTTGGCGTCGCCCAGCGGCTCGCTTTCATAAAGCGAGGATTCCTTGATCACCCGAGTTTCGGGCAGTTTGCCGACGCGCTCTACGGCTTCAAAAAAATTTTCCCGTTTGTTGCCGACATTGGAGCCGATGCCGATGTAGACTTGATGGGTGATGACGCTCGCCATGGTGCCGTCCGGGAAAGGCCGTGCTAGAGCTTGACGCGGCGAATCCTTTCCGCTACCTCCCGGAGTCGTTCTTTATCGACGCATACGGTGAAACGGACATAGCCTTCGCCGGCGTCACCGAAACCATTGCCGGGAGTCGTGACCACGCCGGCTTCGTCGAGCAGTTTGCTGGTGAAGTCGGTGGAGGAGAGTCCTGCGGGACAGCTCACCCAGACGTAGAATGTCGCCTTGGGCTTGTCGCACTCGAGACCGACGGCTCTGAGGCCGTCGACTAAAATATCCCGGCGCTCTTGGTAAATCTTGCGCGATGGCTCGACGATGGAGTCGCCCAGCCGAAGCGCTTCGATGCCGGCTTCCTGCACCGCCTGGAAGATGCCGGAGTCGAGATTGGATTTCGCTTGCGCCAAGCCGCCGACGATTTCCGGATTGCCCACCGCCATGCCGATGCGCCAGCCGGTCATGTTGAAGGTTTTCGATAGCGAATGAAATTCGATGCCGACTTCGCGGGCGCCGTCGACCTCGAGAAAGCTCATCGGCCGATAACCGTCGTAACCCATTTCGGTATAGGCGGCATCATGGCAGACGATGACATTATACTTGTTGGCGAAGGCGACCACCCGCTGGTAAAAATCTTTGTCCGCCACCGCCGCGGTGGGATTGTTCGGATAATTGATCCAGAGCAATTTGGCTTGCTTGGCCACGTCCGCTGGGATTGCGTCCAGGTCCGGCAGGAAATGATTTTCTTTTTTCAACGGCAGGAAATAATTCTTGCCGCCATTGAACGCGGTGCCGATATGGTAGACGGGATAGCAGGGACTCGAAACCAGAACGATATCGCCAGGATCAACGAAGGCCACGGCCATATTGCCGATCCCTTCTTTGGATCCGATCAACGAACAAACCTCTTTGCCGGGGTCGAGAGCGACGCCGAAACGGGATTTATACCAGGTCGATACCGCCTGGCGGAATTCCGCCATTCCCGAGCTATTGGGATAGCGATGGTTGGCCGGTCGGCTGGCGGCTTCAAGCAATTTTTCGACGACGGTCGCCGGCGTCGGGATATCGGGATCGCCGATGCCAAGATCGATGAGGTCGACGCCGCGGCTCAGCGCTTCACGCTTGCGGCGGTCGATTTCGGCAAAGAGGTACGGTGGTAAATCGTTGATTCGTTTGGCTTTTTTTATGGTGAGGGACAATGCTCGCGGTCCTCCGTTGAGAAAATCGACCTGTTTTTACCTGTTTTTTGCAGATTTGACAACCATCCGTTTAATTCCGGTTTTTGCCATCGTCGGGTGAAGTGGTTAGGATGCGTTGACTATGGACCTGATTATCGATGGCTACAACTTGCTCGCGCTCGACAAGCGCTTGGATCGCGGGCTGGAACAGAGCCGTAATTCGCTGATCAATAAATTAGCGCGCTACCGCCAAGCCAAGCCAATGAACTTGACAGTCGTGTTCGATGGCTGGCGTTCCGGTTCCGCCAGCGAAACCCGTCTCGCACAAGACGGCATCGCCATCGTCTATTCGCGCTTGGGCGAAAAGGCCGACGCCGTGGTCATCCGTCTGGCGCGGGAAAAAAATAATGGCGCGGTGGTGGTGTCGTCGGATCGTGAAATTCGTAGCGCCGTGGAACGCTTCGGCGCGGTGGCGATTCACGCCCAGGAATTTAGCGAGATATTACACGAGTTGGACGATGGCGGTGGCGCGGAAGGGTTTTTTAATGATTGGCAAGATCGCCCATCGGATCGCGGCGGCGCCAACCGATTGTCGAAGGCGGAGCGCAAGCGCCAGGATAAACTCAAAAAGCTCCGCCTCTAGATTGCGGCGCAGGTTACTTCTTATTGTTGTCCGGCCGCTCGATCTTGCTCAATAAACCGTTGTGGAATATCAGCAACGAGCCGTCAGGGTAAAGCCAATGCTCTTCGGCGACCTTGATCGGACCCTGCACTTTGATTATCCGGCTGGGCGCCCCCAACACCTGTTTGATTTCGGAATTCGTCAATCCCGGCACCGGCTGTCGTTTTATCGCCGCCTCCTTGACCGCCGGCGACCATGGTTGCGCGCGGATCCATTCGATCCGTTTTTTGTCGGCCTCGGCGGTTTCGGCGCTTTTTCGCTTTTCTTCAGCAGCGGGATCGGTCGTGACAATCGTCAGATTGAACCCATCGAGAAATTGCTCCGGGCTGATGTAACCGTCTTGGCCGTTCTCACGCTTGATCTTGTAGTACGGGTTCTTGGCTGCTTGGCCTACCAGCGCCTCAATCCGAAAGGATTCCACCGTGTCGATCCGCACCAATTTGGCATTCGCTGCCGGCGCGGTCGCAAAGCTCGGCCCCTTGCCGTCCACCGGTTGGCTCCAAAAGGTTTGCCCCACCCGGGTGGCCAGGGCTTCCATCTGTTTGGCGGTGTAGTGGCGCGAGGGCCAAGCCGGATGAACGAAACAGAGCAAGCATAAAAGCGCATAGCCATGCGGCAAGTCGTGGCGCGATTTTTCTTCGTTGGGTGCTTCATCGATCGATCGTTTCGTCGGAAACCTTGACTCTACTCGTGAAAATCTTTGCTTAGATGAAATTTACCAGCTCTCGGCGGCGACGCAAGCGAAAACTGCTCCGCCAACTCCGAAACTCACCGAACTCTCAGTCGGTAGCTTTCACGAGCACTCGCCAAAGGCATTTGATAGTCGCAATATTCCGGTAGATCGAGTTTGCCCAGAACATTAGTTCTAACCCGACGCAACAACCCAATCCGACCGAATTTCATCCTTTGCCTCGTAAAAAGTCCCGCGGCCAGGTATGTATTGCCAGGTAACCGGCTATTTCGTGGAAGACTACCGTAGGAAGCAAACCTCCGTTCTGCCGGTTGGCAGGCGAGAAAGTACAGGTTTGTTATCAATTCTTAGAACCGCGAAACAGATCGGAATAAGGATTATGCCGGAGTTGTTGGCGCGGGCGAACAAGTTTAAGCAACTAATTTTTTGACTTCGGATTGGGGAGTAGACGCATGAAAGCATATTCGTCGAAACGAATTTCCGAGTCTTGCTGCCGCACTCTGGCAGCGGCCGCGTGGACTAAAATCCAAAAGTTGCCGCGCAGTCGAAAATCGGCGCTGAGATTTCTTGGTCTCGTTATCACATTCCTATGGTTGGCCGACGGGGTTGAGTCCCAGCAACCCAAGAAGGTCTACAGAATAGGCTACTTTAGCGTCAGCAACCCTTCCGCCAACTCGGCTAGCTTCGACGCTTTCCGACAGGGCCTGCGCGAACTCGGCTACATCGAGGGGAAAAATATCGTCTTCGAAGCCCCAAGCCCTGAGAAATCTGAGGCTGGCCGCGCTGCCGAACTTGTCCGTCTCAAGGTTGACGTGATCGTTACGGGAGGTGCGACAAATACCCGGGCCGCCAAGGGAGCAACCACGACGATCCCCATAGTCTTTTTTCAGGACCCCGATCCCATCGGCAACGGCTTCGTGACAAGCCTTGCGCGACCAGGAGGGAATATCACCGGATTGTCCTCGATGGTAGCGGACTTATCGGGAAAGCGGCTGGAACTGCTCAAAGAGATGGTACCGAAGCTCTCTAGTTTGGCGGTGTTTGGGAATTCAGCCAACGCCGGTAACGGCACCCAGTTGCGGGAGACCGAACGCGCCGCGGGGGCATTGAGAATGCAGCTTCAATTCCTAGATGTATTAAGCGCCAAGGACATCGGGGTCGCGTTCCAAGAGGCTGTCAAAGTCTCGGGCTGATGCTGTTTTTGTACTGCGGGGCCCGGTGATTAGTACTCAGCGAACCCAGCTTGCCCAACTCGCGGTAAAGGCTCGGCTGCCGGCCTCCTATCCGCAAAGCAACTTTGTCGAAGACGGCGGGCTGATGAGCTACGGCGTGAACCTTAACGACTTGCAGCGCCGCGCCGCTGTTTTCGTGGACAAGATTTTGAAAGGCGCGAAGCCCGCCGACATGCCGGTGGAGCAACCGATGAAGTTTGAATTCATCGTCAATCTGAAAGCGGCAAAGCAGATCGGTCTGACGATACCGCCGAACGTGTTGGTAAGGGCCGACAGAGTGATCAGGTAATATTGATATTTTCAATTAGGAGAACAACGAATGCACAGAGCCGGATTAGGTTCCTACACCTCGACAGCGATGGGTGGGGATCATTGCGCTCCTTGTCGCCTGCCTAGGATTGGCAGGCAGCGGCGAGGCGCAGCAGAAGGCGAAAGTTCCGCGGATCGGCTATCTCGCGGCGCCAGATTCAGCTACTGAGTCCGCGCGGGCTGAGGGGATGCGACGGGCGCTGCGCGAGCTGGGTTACATCGACGGAAAGACCATCGCGATCGAGTACCGATATTCGGACGGAAAGCTTGAGCGGGCGGCTGACCTTACGGCTGAGTTGCTGCGTCTCAATCTTGATCTCATCGTGGTAGCCGGAGGAGACCCTTGGGTCCGCGCCGCCAAGAATGCAACCAAGACGATCCCAATCGTCATGACGGGCCGTGGCTCCGATCCTGTCCAGGCCGGTTTTGTCGAAAGCCTTGCCCGTCCCGGCGGCAACATCACCGGTCTGACAAGCCTGATCACGGAACTCGGCGGCAAGCGGCTGGAGTTGCTCAAGGAAGCCGTTCCCAAACTCTCCCGTGTCGCGCTGCTCTACGATCCCGGCAGCCCGTCCAACCTACTCGAGCTAAAAGAGGTTCAGACCGGGGCGCGCGCCCTGAAATTGACGGTGCAGCCTTGGGAAGTTCGTGCTGCGAACGAGTTCGACAAGCTATTCACCACGCTCAACAAAGAGCGTCCCGATGGACTGTATGTGTCACAGGGTCCGCTCATGCGCGCCAATATCACAAGGATCGCCGAATTGGCCTTAAAGAGCGGGCTTCCTTCGGTGTTCACCAATACTGAAGCAGTGGATGCCGGCGGCTTTATGTTCTACGCAGCCGACATCGCCGATAGCTACCGGCGCGTCGCATATTACGTGGACAGGATCCTGAGAGGTGCTAAGCCGGCCGATCTACCAGTAGAGCAACCGACCAAGTTCGAACTCGCGTTCAATCTCAAGACGGCTAAACAGATCGGCGTGACCATACCGCAGTCGCTGCTGTATCGAGCGGACCGGGTAGTTCGATGACAGTTGTCAATCATCAGATCTCGGCAAGAACAGGAGCGACGATGAAGAGTGTGTTGGCGCGGGCGGATCGGGTGATTCGATGAACAAATGCAAAGCCCATGGGGCGAAAAGCAGTGGGGAAGAAACGGAAGCAATCAGATGAGAATGAACATCCTGCGTCTTATGCTTGGCGCTTTGCTCTTAGTGCTTAGCTTGCCCGCCAATGCGCAGCAGCTGACGAAAATCCCGCGGATTGGATATCTAAATGCTTCTTCGGCTTCCTCTGCATCGTCCCGCGTCGAAGCGTTTCGTCGGGGTCTGCGCGATCTTGGGTACGTGGAGGGGAAAACCATTATCGTCGAATATCGATTTGCCGAGGGAAACCCAGATCGCTTGAGGCAGCTTACGGCCGAACTAGTGCAGCTCAATGTCGACATCATCGTCTCGGGTGGTCCGACAGTAACCCGTCTCGCCAAGGAAGCGACTTCCACGATTCCAATTGTCATGGGTTTCGATGATGACCCTGTGGGCTCGGGGTTTGTCGCCAGCCTTGCGCGACCGGGCGGTAACATTACTGGCTTGTCCACCCTTGCGCCGGAAATAAGCGGAAAACAAATCGAGATACTGAAAGAGGTCGTTCCCAGAATTTCTCGCGTGGCGGTTATCGGCAATTCGACCCGTTCAGCGACGTCATTATCGTTCAAAGAGATGGAACTCGCCGCAGGGGTGCTCAAAGTACAGCTTCAGTACCTGGACGTACGAGACCCGAAGGACATTGAGACGGCATTCGGAGCCGCAAGCAAGGGGCGTGCTGATGCGATCGTCGTGCTCGGCAGTCCCGTGCTCAATCTTCGACGAACCCAAATTGCCGATCTCGCGGTCAAGAACCGAATGCCAGGAGTGTACGCGCAGCCAGAGTTTATAGACGCTGGCGGCCTCATGTATTACGGTGCCAGCTTTACCGATATTTTCCAGCGCGCGGCCACGTATGTGGATAAAATTTTAAAAGGGGCCAAACCCGCGGATCTCCCCATCGAGCAGCCGATCAAGTTCGAGTTCGTCGTCAACCTGAAAGCCGCCAAACAAATCGGCCTGACGATACCACCGAATGTGCTGGTCAGAGCAGACAGAGTAATCAAGTGATCGCGGCCAGTGCTCGGTTGTCGGTAAGAACATCGGAGACAAATTAATGATGAAATCCGTTTGCTTCTGGCTACTGGGAGCTGTCCTACTGACGATTGCCTCCGTTGCCCAAGCGCAGCAGCCGGGAAAAATTCTCCGCATCGGATTTCTCGATTTAAGTACGGCTGCTGGTATCGAGGTGCTCTTGCATGCGTTCCGCCAGGAGCTGCTCAAACTTGGCTGGATTGAGGGAAAAAATCTGACCATCGAGTATCGCTTTGCCGATCAAAAAACTGAGCGCCTGCCTGATCTCGCGGCGGAGTTGGTTCGACTTAAGCTCGACCTGATCGTAGTCGCAGGGACGCCATCGGCGTTAGCGGCGAAGAAAGCGACTAGCACCATCCCCATCGTCATGGCGAATGCCGGGGATCCCGTGAGTACAGGATTAGTTGCCAGCTTGGCGCGGCCGGGAGGCAACGTCACCGGGCTCGCGAGTTTATCGCCAGAGCTAAACACCAAAAGGTTAGAGATCCTCAAAGACGCAGTCCCCAGGCTTGGGCGAGTAGGACTTCTGCGGCCGTCGGGACAAAACATCTCGTGGGACCTCCAAATAAAAGAACTCATGTCTGCGGCAAAGGCACTGCAGCTAAGATTAGAAGAGATCGAGACTCCCCTCGACGCCAAAGGCTTTGACAGCGCTTTTAAGACTGCGAAGCAAATGCAGATCGGCGCGATGATGACGATCACCACGCGCCCGTTTTTCGCCGAAAGAAAGCGGATCGTCGCGCTTGCCGGCCAATATCGGTTGCCTGCTATTTACTTTCAGAAGGAATTCGTCGATGAAGGCGGCCTTATGGCCTATGGAGTAGACTACGACGATCTCTATCGGGGCGCCGCGGTTTACGTAGACAAGATATTGAAAGGCGCCAAACCGGCTGAGTTACCGGTGCAGCGGGCGACGAAATTTGAATTTGTAATTAACTTGAAGGCAGCGAAACTTATCGGACTGACACTTTCGCCGGACTTTCTCTCGCGCGCGAATAAGGTAATCAAGTAGCGCGAGCCGGTGGTAAGAAATTTAAACTAAAGAAAACGTTAATCCTCCTAACCGACAGATATGCGCGAGAGATTGGATCGTTAGGGTAAAACCGTCAATCGCTCGAGCAAATCGTTTCCTCAGTTTCAAAGTGGCGCATACGTCGGCCGGCAATAACCGTCTGGCCACCGGACGAAGGAGAGGTAAGACAAAAGAACAAAAGTCAAAAGTCCCCACGCAGCCCCGGTGCGCCCCTTCATTAGCTGCGCTCATAGCTCTCTTCGTAGGTGCCGCCGCCGCGCCTGACAACCGACAGCGGCGCTGACCGCAACCAAGCTTAAAAGTGCCACTCCCATTCTTTCATACCGCTCCCCAAGGCTCGTATTTTTTATTGTACATCGGAGAGATAAATCAACCGCACTCTAGTTGTACCCGCCGGCAATTGTTACCTTTACTTAGTGGATTTCCGAACGCTCCTGGTAATTCTGTTCGGCATAGTTCTGCCGATTATTTTCATTGTCTTTTACTTGCTCGGCCCATAAAGCAGGGCGGTGGCCGACGCACCGAGGATGAGGCTGTGGCAAGCCCGAGGGGGGATCTCGCAAGCCGCGGATGGATTAGAAGATAGACTTGCGGGGATCGGTATCCTTTTCAAAGCGCCGCCCCCAACGTATGGCATCAGGAGGAGCTTCGGTCTGAGCTGCGTCAACGGTGGGGCCATCCCATGAGTCTTCTATAGACGACTTGAACTTGGCCTTTTCGACGATCGCCCAAATCAGCGCGGCGATCCAGCCGAGCACGGTCCAGCCAAAAACTAAATTAACCAGAAAAATCGCTTCCAAATTCTCGGTGTCGCGCTTCTTGGCGATTAGCGCGGGCACGAAGTAGACGACAATGATCAAGACCCATATTTCCGGCTCCACAGCCTCGTTGCGGTACATCAATCCTCCCTGTTTGAGTCAATTGGGCCGAACAAGAATATCAATCGTCCATTTTAAGTCGTCTACGTTCTTACGGTCAAGTGCGTCGAGTCCTTGTAGCAGCAACGTGATTCTGACAGGGGTTAACGGCAACGCAATTATGTCAGGGTGGAAGGATGACAACCCTGAAAAGGAACGACCTGAACGACTCGATGTAAGGCATACCGCAATTACTCACTGGTGATGGCGGTAAAGAAGCTCAAATCGATTGCGGATTATGTAGGAACAAGTGTGGCGATGATGAAACGAACTACTGTGCCAGACAAGGATTGAACATCAATCCCTTGAATCTGGCACAGTGCTCGCCTGACTACGCGGAAAGTATGGTTGCGGGGCCGGGATTTGAACCCGGGACCTCAAGGTTATGAGCCTTGCGAGCTGCCAGACTGCTCCACCCCGCGATAAATTGTTGAGTGGTCTTTCTACCTTGCGCTTTTCATGGAGTCAAGGTAGGGAAGCGCCATGAATGAAAAATTTCGCAATCCTTTTCCCACCGTCGATATCATCATCGAGATTGCCGGCGGCATCGTCTTGATCGAAAGAAAAAATCCGCCGCCGGGTTGGGCAATGCCGGGCGGATTCGTCGATTACGGCGAGAGCGTGGAGCGCGCCGCGGTGCGCGAAGCCCGGGAAGAAACCTGCTTAGAGGTAAACTTGACGGAGCAGTTCTACACCTACTCCGATCCCCGGCGCGATCCGCGCCACCACACATTGGCGGTGGTGTTTATCGCCACGGCGCAGGGAACGCCGCGGGGCGCTGACGATGCGCGGGTGGCAAAAATATTTTTTGAGAATAATTTGCCGGCGCCGCTGGCCTTCGATCACGCGGTCATCCTGCGCGATTACTTTCACTTCAAGAAAACCGGCCAGCGGCCAAAACCGGCGCTTGATTAGACGATCACTTTTTATTAGCGTAGGCACCCCTTTCAGGTAAGCCGCATTGGGGGAAATCGTCGATTTGGACCGACAACAAAAAGGGCTGCGCTATGGCTGACAAAATCATTCGCTTGGATTCACGCCGGGACGTCGAGGCGATCGCATGGGCCAAGGAACTGCGCGAAACCGAGGGCTGGTTTCACAGTTCGCGTTTCCGGCATATTACCCGTCTGCATACTGCGGCCGAGGTGGTTTCCTTGCGTGGCAATCTGCAGGCCGACCATACGATTGCCAAACAATCGGCGCTCAAGCTCTTCGATTACTTGCAGCGGCTGTTCCGGGACAAAAAACAAGAGATCACCTATGGCCCGTATTCGCCCACCGGCGCGGTGCGCGCGGTCATGGAGGGAATCAAGGTGCTTTATCTCGGCGGCTGGGCGACTTCGGCCAAGGGCTCCGAAGCCGAAGATCCGGGCGCCGACCTGGCCAACTATGCCCTGGATCGAGTGCCCAAAGAAGGCGGCGCCTGGGTGCGCGCGCTCTTGCACCAAGACGAGGTGCAGCGTTCGCGGCGCATTCGCATGTCGTCGCTGCAGCGCAAAAAGACTCGCGCCATCGAGTTTAGCCCGCCGCTGATCATTCCCGATGGCGACACCGGCCACGGTGGCGAGCACCATACGCGCAACCTGGTCAAGACCTTCGTCGAAAACAACATCGGCGCAATCCATATCGAAGACCAACGCGCCGGCAGCAAGGTTTGCGGTCATCAGGGGCAAAAAGTCCTGGTGTCGACCTCCGAAATGATTTCCCGTCTCAACGCCGCGCGGTTGCAATACGACATCATGCATGTGCCGGGCGTGATCGTCGCCCGCACCGACTCCAACGACGCCACCGCCATCGACAGCGTCGACGACGATCGCGACCATCCCTTTGTCTACGGTGCGACCAATCCCGACATCGTGCCGTTCAAGAATGTCAGCCTGGCGGTGATTCGCAAGTTTTACCAAAAAGGCTTCAAGGAGATAAACGGCCATCTTGCTCTACAAGATTTCCGAGCAAGCTTACGCCGGCGCGGAAAAGTGGCTCCGGCAGGAGCGGCTCCTCGACCGCATTGACGCGGGTATAGAAAGAATCGGCAGCGAGATCGTCGCCCTAAAAAAATTGCGCCAGCGGGTGCGCCGGCCGGGCAAGGGCCAGCGCGACTTTCGCGAGCAGTTGGCGGCACAGGAAATCGCTGTGAAGAAAGTCATCGAAGAAACCGTCGACGAGGTCGTTGCCGGGATCCGCCAGGAGTGGGCGGACAAAGCCCGGCTTAAGACCTATGCCGAAGCGGTGGCGGAAGCGCTGGCGAGCGGCGCCGGCAAGCTCGCGATGTCCGCCGAGCGCTGGAAGAAGTTTGCCGCCGGCTTGTCCCATGCCGAAGCGCGCGCCGGCGCCGCGGCGATGGGCGTTGATATCTTCTGGGATTGGGACCTGCCGAGAACACCGGAAGGCTTCTATGTGATCACCGGCGGCCGCGACATGGCTACCGCCAGGGGATTGGCCACCGCCCCCTTCGCCGATCTGATCTGGCGTGAGACGGCGAAGCCCGATCTGGCCGACGATAAAGCCTGGGCCGATGAGATCCACGCCGTGCACCCGGAAAAAATGTTGGCGTACAACTTGTCGCCGTCGTGGAATTGGGACGTTTGGGGATTTACCGACGATCAGATTCGCAATTTTGCCAGCGAGCTGGGAAAAATGGGCTACGTCTTCAACTTCATCACTTACGGCGGCCACCAAACCGAGGCGCTGATGAACGGCCGCTTGGCGCGGGCGTTGAAAGAAGAAGGCGTGCTCGGCTTTGTCCGATTGATTCAGCGCGCGCTGCGCCTGGCCCATGATCCGGCGCAATTTCCCCAGAGCTTTGTCGGCGGCGACTGGGCCGACCGTTTCCGGCGCGCCGCGCGCGGCGCCTCGCTGACGAGCTCCTCCATGGGCGGGAAATCGACGGAAACCCAGCATCGCAAAGCGGTCGAGGTTCCCACCAGCGTGCTGGTGAAATGGCTGGCCATGTGGGCCGAGCACTGGCACCGGCAGGGCCTTTATCAGGGCGGTGCCTTGAGCGTCGAATTGAAAGAGCGCTGGGCCGGCTCCGAAGACATGATGCTTAACCTGTTCGACGAGGCCCACGACAAAATCGCCGAGATCATTTTTCGCGCCGACAAGGATCGTGCCGGACGCAAGTTCCTCGCGGTCAAGGACCAGAATACCGTTAAGAAATTCCGTTCCCGGCGGTTGATGACGTTGATGCATTTTTTCCTGTTGCATCGCTACAAAACCGAATTGGTGCATTACGTCACGCCGACCAACGACAATCGGTTGTCGGTGCAGCGCATGATCCAGAACGGCGTGTTTCGCGCGGCGCGCACCGACGATCCGCATATCATCGCCATCGAAGTCGACAACGCGCGCGGTCAGAAGATCTTCGCCAACGAAGACTCGATCCGGAAGTTTATCGCGCGGCAGTTCAAACCGGTGGAGCGCCCGAGCGACAGCCGGCGCACAGCGGGCCGCGGTGGGTGACCACGGTGCCTTTAATCGATTGGGGAAGGAAAGCATCGGCCCATGGCAAACTATATCGAAATCCTCCGGTTTGCGGATCGAGGAGGAGCTTTACCGTCTGGTGCGCGACGAGATCGCACCCGGCACGGGCATCGACGCCGACTCGTTTTGGGCTTCCTTCGGCCGGATCGTTGCCGACCTGGCGCCGGTCAATCGCCGGCTCTTGGACAGACGCGATGCGCTGCAACGGCAGATCGATCAGTGGTGCCTGGCCCACCGCATCAAACCGTTCGACGTGGGCGCCTATAAGGTCTTTCTCACCGACATCGGCTACCTCGATGCCGAAGGCGAGGATTTTCAGGCGGGCAGCGCCAACGTCGACCGCGAAATCGCCGCCATCTCCGGCCCGCAGCTCGTCGTGCCGCTGGACAATGCCCGCTATGCGCTCAACGCCGCCAACGCGCGCTGGGGCAGTCTCTACGACGCGCTCTACGGCAGCGATGTGATCGCACAAGACAATGGCGCCGAAAAGGGCGAAGTCTACAATCCGCGGCGCGGCGCCAAAGTCATCGCCTACGCCGAAGCCTTTTTGGATCAAGCCGTGGGCCTCGCCGGAGCGAAGTTTTCCGAGGTTGCCGAGTTCGCCCTCGAGGACTCGGGCGGCGCCAAACGAATGACGGCAAAATTGCCAGACGGACGCGAAGTCGGGTTGGCGCAGGGCGGCAAATTTGCCGGCTACAGAGAAACCGCGGGACAGTTATCCAGTCTGTTTTTTAAAAATAACGGTCTGCACATCGAGCTGCGCATCGATCGCAACCATCCCATCGGCAAAACCCATGCAGCGGGGTTGAAAGACGTCGTCCTCGAGTCGGCGGTTACGACCATCCAGGATTGCGAAGACTCGGTGGCGGCGGTGGACGCAGCCGACAAAGTCCGCGTCTATCGTAACTGGGCCGGCATCATGAAAGGGACTTTGACCGCGACGGTCGATAAAGGCGGCACGGAGATTCTGCGCAGCTTGAATCCCGACGTGCGCTTCACCGCAGCCGATGGCAAGGATGAAACGCTGCCCGGCCGCAGCCTGATGCTGGTGCGCCACGTCGGCATGCACATGTACACGGATGCGGTAACCACGGCCGACGGCGGAGAAATACCCGAGGGATTTCTCGACGCCATGGTGACGGCGCTGGCCGCCCTGCACGATTTGCCGCGCAGCGGAAAATTTATCAATAGTCGCACGGGCAGCGTCTACATCGTCAAGCCCAAGCAGCATGGCGCCGCCGAGGTGGCGGCGACGGTGGCGCTGTTCGAAAGAGTCGAGCAGGCGCTCGGGCTGACAAAGAACACCCTCAAGCTTGGCATCATGGACGAAGAACGGCGTCTGACCGTCAATCTCAAGCAAGCGATCGGCGCGGCGCGGGATCGCGTGGTGTTTATCAACACCGGATTTCTCGACCGTACCGGCGACGAAATCCATACGAGCATGGAACTCGGCCCGATGCTGCCGAAAATGGCCATCAAGAATCAACCGTGGCTCAGTGCTTATGAAGATTGGAATGTCGATGTCGGCATTGCCGCGGGTCTGCCGGGCAGGGCGCAGATCGGCAAAGGCATGTGGACCATGCCGGATGAGATGGCCAAGATGATGGATACCAAGCAGGCCCACCCGGAGGCCGGCGCAAATACCGCCTGGGTGCCGTCGCCGACAGCGGCAACGTTACACGCGCTGCACTATCACAAAGTAAACGTGCTGGAAAAACAGACGGCACTGGCGCGGCGCCGCCGTGCCAGCCTGGACGCCATTCTGACGCCGCCTGTGCTCGAGGGAAACCTCAGTGCAGCGGAAATTCAAAACGAGCTGGATAACAATGCCCAAGGCATCCTCGGTTACGTGGTGCGCTGGGTGGATCAGGGCATCGGCTGTTCGAAGGTGCCGGATATTCATGACACCGCGCTGATGGAGGACCGCGCCACCTTGCGCATCTCCAGCCAGCACATCGCCAACTGGCTGCATCACGATATTCTCAGTCGGGAACAGGTCATCGAGACTTTCAAACGCATGGCCGCCATCGTCGACCGGCAAAATAGCGGCGATCCGAATTATCGCAACATGGCGCCGGCATTCGACCAAAGCATCGCGTTTCAAGCCGCCTTGGAGCTGGTCTTCAAGGGGCGGGAAACGGCCAACGGCTATACCGAGGCCGTGCTCCATGCTAGCCGCCGGCGGGTCAAGTCGGCCGCCCGCACGTAGAATCGCCCAGTCTAAAGATCGGCCCGTTCAAGGTTCAAGGGTTCAAAAGTTCAACGACGGATTCGGATGGAACAGGAGCAGCGACGATCGCCCGGGCGAAACCTTTTTGAACGAAGCGAAGCGATTGAATGGCTTGATTGGAACGACCCATCGTTGATCGAATGGACGATTTGCTACCGCGCTTGCGCTAATATACAGTCAGCTACTGGACACTTCCTCACCCTTAATGGCGCGCAAGAGGTAGAAGGCCAGGTCACCTAGACAGCGGTGACACGGACTTCGGTTCCGGTTCCCCGGCGAATGTTCCTCCGGTTCTGCTCCCTCCCTCTTCCTATATCTACAGGCCATTGGAGCCTGAAAAAGGAGAGTCTTATGCATCCTCTCGTATTGGTCGCTATACCCTTAGGGTTGGTGATCCTGGGCATGATACTGAACGGCATGGACCTCGGTTTCAATCAACCGCCGAGTTCGCCTGAGCAAGATCCAGTCAAGAAACTCACGGCGGAAAAGGAGTCTTACCGCAAATTCTTCGATCTCCAGAGAAGCCGATCGATAACGCGCCAGAAACGGGTCGGCCAGTATGGCTGGTTGGTGTTGGTTGCCTTTATCGGTGCCTTCATCTGGCTCTATGCCGATACCGTGAGCAAGACCAGCCTTTCTACTCGTATTGCCGGCCTGCAAACCTTGGCCACCGAAGAGGGCAAACAGATGGTGCTCTCGGTGACTCTCAGCGACGGCAACAATGTCAAATACCTGATCAAGCTGCCCGAGAGCGGCACGGCACCGGTCGCCACGGGAGAAGCGGTTAAGTTGGAAAAGGTTTCAACTTGGGAGCTCGAAAGATTGGGCACGGCTCTAAGCACCGGCGATAATCCTTTGACGCTCGGCGTCGCACTGAAGCTTTCCCAACTAGTCGGCGATTCCAAATAACCAAGCAATTGGTTCAAATCGCTCAAGCCGTTTAACCCGCTACGCTCCGCTCAATACTTTAATTAACGGCAATCACCCAGAGGCGCGATCGGCGCGCCTCTGGTCTGATTTGAAGCGCAGCGCGTGAGCAATTGGACCCATTGCAACGACTCAGACCTTTAGTCGTTGAACTACCCCTTCCGAATCCGTCCTTAAACTTTTCAGCAATTGAACCTTTGAACAGGCCGGTCTTAAAAACGTTTTGAACGTTTGGAAGAGAACGATTACGGAATCGTTTTAAGTGTCGCCAACTCGGGATAACTGTCGAGGGCTTTCATACCCTTCTCTGCAAGTAGATCATTGGCCGCCTTCTCGAAGGCGATCTGGTTCGGCGTCTTGTCCTCGGGCTTGGGCACGGGGACCACGGCGGCTACCGCCATCGCCTTCAGCGGCGGCATCGCCAGCACCGCGCGCGGCTGGGACAGCGTCAGTGTTTCAGAGACGCTCTTGATGCCGGCATCCATGCGCCGTTTGACGTCAGGCGAATAGTCACCGTCGCCGAACATCTCCGCCAGGAACTGCAGGATCGAGGTGTGGTCGAGCTTGTCTTTATACACCGACCCTGGCGCCACCAGCGGGCTGACGATCAATCCGGGAACCCGGACACCCGTGGTTGCGAATCTCCGGTAGTTCACTCCGGCAGGCGGATCGGTGGGAATGGCCAAGGGCGCCACGTGATCGAAGAAGCCGCCGTGTTCGTCGTAGGTCACGATCATCACGGTCCTCGCCCAGCGCGCCGGGTTGGCGGTGAGCGCTTCATAAATTTCGCGCAAAAACCGTTGCCCCGGGCCGACCGGCAGGGGCGGATGATCGTCGTTGCGCTCGAAGCTCGAGCTCACCGGCGAATCGAAATAGGCGGGCTCGCAAAAGATCACCTCGGGGTAGGTGTGGTCGCTTTCCGTTTTGACGTCCTTCGCCAGTTGCCGTATCGAGCGGAACAGCGTGTAGTCCAGGATCTCGTCCCACATGCGTGGCAGCAGTGTGCAAAAAGGCAGGCCGGAGCGGTAAACCCGCCAGCGAATTCTCATGTCCGTGAGCCATTCGTAAACCAGTTCTTGATTCAAGGCCTGGGCCGCCGTCACGTCGACGGTGGTGAATCCGCTCAAAGCCATCAACCGGTTCGGTTGGGTGTCGGCCGGGAGCGGCGCGAACCAGCGGTCGCAGACGGTGAAGTTCTCGGCGAAAAAATCCAACGTCGGTACTTGCTTGCCGTCTTTCATAAAGCCCATGGGCGGAGCCTTGGTTTTGACCCTCGGGACATGCATGAAGCGGCGGTACGCCTCGACGAATCCGGTCATCTCGTATCTGCCGCTGGCCGCCGACCGCGCCAGCTGCACGTCGATTAGATCGCGTCCGTGCGGCAGGTCACCTGGAAATGCAGCGTCCTTCATCGCAAACAGCGAATATGTCTCGCCCGCCGAGTCGTTGATATAAGCCGTGTTGGTGGGATCGGCGATGCCGTCGATATCCGTTCGGTTCGTCTCATCCTGCAGCGACAGGTAGCCGAGCATGTGATCGAACGAGCGGTTCTCGAGCATCACGATCACGATGGTATCGACCAGGTTCTTGATATCGATGGGCATGTCTACCTCGCGCACACGAAACGAGTGGTCAGGATGATTCGCGCCGGCGGCCCAGCCGCCGGGTCGCCGCAGCGCTCGTTAGGGCCCAGCGGCGACGTCAGCTTCCAGGTTCCGGCCATGGGTGCTCCTTGGAAGGCGCTGCTGCTGGGCATCGAAGCCGTAAGCGTCGCCTTGCGCCCTTCGTGTTCGACGGTGATCTCGCGCGAGCCGTCGGCAGCAACGGATTCCAGTTGGATCCTGGCGTCCCAATGGGTTGCCGGACGAGGCAGGATGCTGACCAGATTGCTGCCTTCACAATTCATTTGGAATGCGATGGACTCCGGCGCCGGCGCCGGCGTCTGGTGCACTCTTACTTCGGTTTCAGATACCGCCGGATTGGGGTAGGGCCAGCGCTTCACCTGAAGGGTGAAAACAGTGTCCTCGGTGGCCTGGTAACGCATGGGCTCGCCGGGCAGCGGTTGGATTGGCGGCGCCGTCGTGAGCTCGGGACTGCCGCTGGTTTCCCACGTCACTACCGAAGGCGTGCCCGCGCAGACATGCACCGGCAGCACGTCGAACCGTGCGATCGCCGGCGCGCAGCCAACAAAACCCAGGAGAAAAAGAACAGCACAGCGACCACCCGCCGCCTTGCCCACGTTCGCCATCAGTATCCTCCCGTTCTCATGAGGAAGCGCCGCGTTGTTAAAAAAATCTCAAGCGCGGTACCTCTCACATTTTGTCTGTCGTCAGTGCCAAACTCTCTCCGGAACCTATATCTTTTTTGTAAACATATCGCAGCAATTATTTCCCTGGAATAAGTCGTTAATCTTTTGAACCGACAATCTTTAAACGATTTGAACGAAGCGAAGCGGTTGAAGGGCTTGAACGGTTTGAACGAGCTCGACCAAGAGTTTGCCGTCAAATCTGTCCTTGAACCTTTGAACGGGCCGATCTTAAAACTGTTTTGAAGCAGCAAAGCGATTGAACGTTTGGAACGATTGAAACGCGTTAAAATTGGAACGGCCCAATCTTCGGATTGCCAACAGATACCGAAGTGGATTAAAGCAGAGAGTCATGCGGGATCGCCCTTCGATAGCGGCGTTGCTGTCGCTTTTGATATTTTCGTTCACCGTCTCGGTTCGGCCGGCGCGCAAACGACCAAGCTGGTGGTCGCGTATTCTTCGGCGGCGGCGACTTTTTCGCCGGGCTGGATCGCCAAGCGCGAAGGGCTGTTCGCCGAGACATCATCTCGACGTCGAGATGGTCTTGATGCAGGGGCCATCGACTTACATGCCGGCCTTGGCCAGCGGCAATGTTCAAATAATGTACGGCGGCGGCACGGCGATTTCCCGGGCCATCGGCACCGGCGGTTTTGACCTGGTGGTGCTCGCCACCGAGACGCGCTATGTGCCGATGCGTTTGATGGTGCTGCCGTCGATTCGCACGGCCCTCGATTTAAAAGGCAAGAAGCTCGGCGTCGGACGCGCCGGTCTCGACGAATACGCCGCGCTGCTCTATCTCGATCGGGTCGGCTTGGTGCCCGGCAAAGACGTGCAGATCGTCTACATGGCCGGCGGCATCCCCAACCGCGCCACGGCGATGAAGCAAGGCCTGGTTGACGGCGTGGTCGTCAATCCGCCCAATGAATACGAGCTGGAAAAAGCCGGTTACTACGAGCTCGCGAACTTTCTCGATTTCAAAATGCCCTACGCCGGCGTGCCCCAGACGGTCAGGAGATCCTTTCGCGACCGCCACCGCCGCGCGCTGGAAGATTACATCGGCGCCATCGTTGAAGGCATGCAGATTTTTCGCAGCAATCGCGACATCGGCTACCGAGCCATCGCCGAGGCCACCCGGCAAAACGATCCGGTGATTCTCGCGCGCACCTACGATTCCTACTCGAAGCAATACGACGCGATCAACGGTCTGCCGTTTCCGTGGCAAGCCGGCATCGAAGGCATGATCACCGGCTTTCACGAACGGTTTAATCCGCAAGGCATCAAAAACCGCGATGCCAAGCCGTACTTGGATCCGTCCTTTGTCCAGAAAGCGGCCGAGAGATTGAAGCTGGATAAGAAATAGTCTGGCGCGCCATTCGTCCCCCGGCGTTTTCGAACTTATTTTCTCCTGCCATCGCGGTACCTTTCTAGCGGTCGATTCTGGTTCGGTCGTAGGGGGGTTAACTTGGTCCTGGGAGGGTTCTTCCATGCTTATTTTCCCCGTTTCGCAGAATAATTAGTTTAAACCACTCTTGGCGCAAACGATTCTGTCTAATATTGCACAAGTTCGTAATTTCCTTCGATCAACCGGGTCCCGCCCGATTCTTAAATCGACGCTTCTGTCCAGCCGGCTGGCGATAACGCGAAACGCGGCGCATCGTTCAGTTCAAATTCGAGTACGAAACATAGGGAAAGTGTTGATCCCGAGATTTGCGCGTCGCGAGCGCTCGCTGCGAGCTTGCCTTGTGTCTCTGGTGTAGGTTGAAAGCACGAGTTGTGGAGGGATCGTTATGCAAGACCATTACAAAGGACAAGCGATCATAGCGTCAGCGTGAACGGCACCGCGTGGACGATCAAGCCAAGAATTATTTGCTGCTCAGTTCCTTCTGCGCCTCTCTGAGCATCGAAAGATCCGCAACATCGATCAGAGAAACTTCACGGTTCGACTTTGCCACCCGCTTGGCGTCGTCGATCAAGAGTCGCAGCCCGGCTTCAGGAAGAGCGAGATCCTCACTAAATGTCTTTACCGTGGCATCGTAGGTCCGCGTCGCCATCTCCTTATCGATCTTCAACCATTGCACCATGATCGGCAGCGTGGCGTCGCGATTTTGCCGGATAAAGCGGTTAGCCTTGATGCTCGCTTTGATTATCCGCTTAACCTCATCGGGCCGCTGTTTAAGCTTGGTCCCACTGGCGATCAAACCGCTAACCGGAAAACTAAACAACTCGTGGGCGCGGGTCAAAACGACAAAACCAACCTTCTCGCCAAGAAAATCGATGGGCGGGCCGCCCAGAGTGGCGTGGGTCAAGCCTTGCTTCATCGCAGCAAAGCGAGATTCGAGCGGTCCGGTGGCGAGAAACCTGATCTCTTTGTCGGGATCGATGCCAAAATGATTCACGATCAGCCTGCCCACTGCCTCAAGAGCGCCGCCGTAAGCATTGATGCCGATAGTTTTACCTCTCAATTCACCGACTGCCTTTATTTCTGGACGCACGATCAGCGCGGTAGGGGAGACGGGCACAAAAGCAGCCAGTAGTTTTACGGGAACGCCACGGATCGCCGCTGCCACTCCAGGGCCAAGCACCGTGTAGTAATCGATTTCGCCGCCGACCAACGCTTGGAGCGCGACGGCAGGATTCATTCTGATGGACTCAGCCTGGATTCCTTCTTCTTGAAAAAAGCCTCTCTTATCGGCGATAGCGAGAGGCACAAATGGCGCAGCGAGGTCGGGAAATCCGATCCTTATCTTATCCGCGGCCTGAGCCGAGGCGGGGAGAAAAAAACCAACCAGCAAGAGAACCATGTAGCCATAACAACGACACATAACCAACCCTTTCTTTGTTGCGGCGTCTGATCAACTTGTGCCAGTGAACCGTAGCATGTTGTAAGCGCTAGGCAAGATTTTTCTTGCTCAGCTGTCTTTTTCCTATGGCGGCCGGCACACATTCCTCATCTTCGCCATCCGCATATCCCCGCCGGGCAATGATACGATCCGCACTCGGCCGAGGTGATGCTGTATCGCAATAAACGCCAGGCCCCGATACCTTCATCGCGCCGTTTGGTATTTGACAATAACAAACTATTTCGATAACACTAGAAATATGAAAATTGATGATGCGGTCACAGCTCTCTCAGGACTTGCTCAGGTAACGCGGCTGTCGATTTATCGTTTACTGGTGCAAGCAGGACCGGAGGGTTTAGCGGCTGGTCGTATAGGAGAGCAACTCAAAGTTCCCGGTGCGACTATGTCCTTCCATTTAAAAGAACTTACCCGCGCTGGTCTCATCTCCGCACGTCAGGAGCGGCAATTTATTTACTACGCTGCGGACTTCGAGCGCATGGCTGAACTCATGACGTTCCTGACGGAAAACTGCTGTCACGGCATGCCTCAAAAATGTCTTTCAGTCGTTGAAACGGCCCTAAGCAGCTGCTGCCCGCCAACAGTCAAATCAAAAAAAGGCAAAAGGAGCCTATCATGAAACGTTTCCACATCCATGTCTCTGTAGACGATCTCGCTGCCAATGTCCGTTTCTACTCGACAATGTTCGGCGTGCCGCCTACCGTCCTGAAACCCGATTACGCCAAGTGGATGGTGGACGACCCTCTCGTAAATTTCGCGATATCAAAACGGGGTGCTGCGAGTGGCATCGATCACCTTGGAGTGCAGGTCGATTCGGACACAGAGTTGTCGATGCTCCGTGAACGAGTCGCCGCAGCTGAAATTCAAATGCTTGACCAACCACAGTCCGATTGTTGCTATGCCCGCTGTGATAAGTATTGGACCACCGACCCGCAGGCCATTGCCTGGGAGACTTTTCATACGCTCGATGCCATTCCGGTATACGGCGATGCCGGCCGGGATAAGCAAACTAACTGCTGTGCCGTAACCCCGAAGGCAGAATCCAAGAAGTCTCAAGCTTGCTGCGCCTGAACCGGAAATCTCATGGGTGACGAGCCATGCAATGTGCTGTTTCTCTGCACTGGGAACTCCTGCCGCTCGGTTATGGCCGAAGCGTTGGTTAATCAACTAAGCGACGGTCGCTATCAGGCGTTGAGCGCGGGCAGTTCCCCCAAAGGATACGTCCATCCAAAGACCATCGAAACCTTAAAGCGGCATGGGATTGAGCCGGGCGCGCCGGACAGCAAGTCATGGGATGTGTTCGCTAATGAACGTTTCGATACGGTTATTACAGTGTGCGATCAAGCAGCAGGAGAGAGCTGCCCGCTGTTTCCAGGTAAACCCAGGAAACTCCATTGGAGCATTTCTGATCCTGCAAAGGTGATGGGAACGGATGCCGAAATTGATGCTGCTTTCGATGAAGCGTTTTCAATACTCAAAGAACGTATTGAGGAATTAATAAAATGACCCGGAGTTCATCGCACCGTTTGTCGTTTTTAGATCGATATCTCACGCTATGGATTTTTCTTGCCATGGCAACCGGGGTTGCTGTTGGTTCTGTATTCAATGGCGCGCCAGCATTCCTCAATAGCCTCTCCATCGGCACCACCAACATCCCGATTGCGATCGGTCTGATCTTGATGATGTATCCGCCCTTGGCGCGGGTAAAATATGAACAGCTGCCGCTGATATTCAGGGATTGGAAAATCCTTTTACTATCGCTGGTTCAGAATTGGCTGATTGGCCCGTTACTGATGTTCGGCCTTGCTGTCGTGTTCTTACACGATTATCCAGAATACATGACTGGTTTAATTCTCATCGGGCTCGCCCGCTGCATCGCTATGGTAATCGTCTGGAATCAATTAGCCGAAGGCGACAACCAATATGTCGCGGCACTAGTGGCCTTCAATAGCATTTTCCAGCTGCTATTTTTCAGTATCTATGCGTGGTTATTTCTTACGGTTTTGCCGCCCATCTTTGGGCTAGACGGACAGATAGTTGATGTAAGTTTTCGCACCATTGCTGAGAGCGTCTTCATCTACCTCGGCATTCCATTTCTTGCCGGATTTCTCTCACGCGGCATTCTAATCAAGAAAAAAGGCCAAGAATGGTATGAGCAACGATTCTTGGCGAGAATCGGCCCGATAACATTAGTGGCCCTCTTGTTCACGATTTTTGCGATGTTCTCGCTCAAAGGCGACATGGTATTAAAACTTCCGCTAGACGTTGTTCGCATCGCCATCCCGCTCGCAATCTACTTCGTTATCATGTTTTTTGTGAGCTTCATGATGGGCAGGATAATCGGTGCGGATTACGGCAAGACAACAGCGACTGCTTTTACCGCCGCCAGCAATAACTTTGAGCTTGCAATTGCCGTCGCGATTGCCGCCTTCGGCCTCGCCTCATCCATCGCCTTTGCCACTGTAATCGGTCCCCTGGTTGAAGTCCCGGTTCTAATAAGTTTGGTCAATATGGCGTTCTGGTTTCGCGATAGGTGGTTTCCTCTTGAAGCGGAAGGTGTTGTTCACTAGATCAGCGGTCCAACGGCTAAATTTTAAGCGCAAAGAAAAGTGATCAGAAACATAAAGACCCCAACCTGGGCAATACAATTGGCTGATAGGGCGGTGTTGATCTACGCCACAGACATGTTGTTCGACTAATCGCGATTCGTCGCGACGGGGCCGAATGGTTGAATTGGCGAACCCATCGCCGTTCAAATTGGAGTGCTTCTATGACTAGACGTGGCTGTTTTCAATTGATCACAGCCGAGATTTTAACCCTCACATAGTCGGTTAAAGAAGCACGCGGCCGAGCCGGAAAGGTTGATACGCTCAAATTCGTATGGGGAACTCTTCAGAGAGAAGAGTCTGCAATATCCGATGATTGATGGGCTTTATGAGATAATGATCAAATCCCGCTTGTCTTGCCGCTTCGCGATCTACGTCCCGGCCCCACCCGGATTGTGCGATCAAGGTGATACCTTTCAGCTCCGGCAGTTGCCGCAGGCGGCGTGCGAGCTCGCAGCCGTTGAGATCCGGCAGCCCGATATCGATCAAGGCCACTTGCGGCGTGAATTCGTCGAGTATCGATAGGGCGCTTTTGGCGGTATAAACCGACCGCACATCGAAGCCCATGGTATCGAGCAAGAGCGCAAGACTTTGCGCCTGAGGTTTATTGTCGTCGACGACGAGAATACGCTCCGAACGCAGCGGTATGCTTAGGACAGGCTCGCCGCCGGAACGCATCGCTGATTCTTCCGTGGCGGCGGGCGCGGTCGGCAAGCGCACGATGAATTCACTGCCTTTGCCCAGTCCTTCACTATGAGCTTCGACGCTGCCGCCATGCTGTTCAACCAGACTGCGCACCAGCGACAGGCCGATGCCTAGCCCGCCTTGGGAGCGATCCAACCCCGAATCGACCTGTGAGAACAACTTGAAGAGCCGCGGCATATCCTCGGGGGCGATACCGATACCCGTATCTTTGACGGAGAGGACCAATTTCATAGCGGCTGGCGCAACCGCGTTACCGCTTCCGTTGGCCGCGTCCCGTTGGTGGCCTTTAATCTCGCGCGCTGGCTCGACTTCCGCCTTGATCTCGATCTTGCCATTGTTGGCGCTGTACTTACAGGCGTTGTTGATCAGGTTGGACAACACCTGCGCGAGCCGCAAGGGGTCGCCGTCTAGATAGACATTGCCGGGCGGGAGCGACAGCGAAAGCTTGTGTCCGGCCGCTTCCACGTGGGGCAGCGAGGTTTCCAGCGCTTGATCGAGGATCGACTTCAAGGTCACCCGTTCTTTTTTCAATTCGATCCTGCCGCGGCTGATGCGGCTGATATCCAGAAGATCGTCGACCAGGCGCACCATTTGATTAAGCTGACTCTCGGCGATCTCCCGCGCCATCTGGAAATGCTCGGCCGTCAGATTGGGTCGCTTCAGGAGCCCCACGGCGTTGAGGATCGGCGCCAGGGGATTTCTCAACTCGTGCGCCAAGGTCGCCAGAAACTCGTCCTTGCGCTGGTCGGCGTCTTTCAGCTGATCGGCGTATTCGCGCAATGCCTTGTCGGTCAGTATGCGATCGGTAATGTCGCGTGCGACTTTCGACGCGCCGATAATCCGTCCATCGGCGTCTTTGACCGGCGAGATGGTCAGCGAGATGTTCAGCTGCGAGCCGTCTTTTCGCACCCGGATCGTTTCGAAATGATCGACCCGCTCCCCGCGCTTGAGTTGTTCGAGAATCTTGGCCTCTTCGGCCAGTCGATCGGCGGGTATAAGCAGCGTGATCGGTCGCCCGACGGTTTCTTCGGCTGTGTAGCCGAACAGCCGCTCGGCGCCGTTATTCCAACTGGTGATGACGCCCTTGAGGTCTTTACTAATGATGGCATCGTCCGAAGAATCGACAATCGCTTTGAGTAATGCCGACGCCTGCTCGGCCTGCGGCGTGCCGAACCCATGGTTGACATCGGCGATGAACTGGGTCTTGAGCCGGTCCAGCTCCTTCAGCCGCTCGTTGAGAATGCGTAACTCTTGGGCCTGATGAACGACCTGTTCCTCCGCCCGCTTGCGCTCGGTGATGTTCCGGCCCTCCGGTAGGAGGTATTCGACCGCGCCAGATTCGCCCCTGATGGGTTGTAGGGAGAAGTCAATCGTAATTGGGACGCGTCCGGACCCCTCGCCATATACATCGACTTCGTATCGGACGAACTCCCCGGCAGCGGCGCGCCGGATCGCCACTTGCAGGTCCTGCCGGGCTTGCTCCGAGATCTGCCACCACCGGGCGGTCCAGAACGGCTTGCCCCTAATCTCCTCAATCCGATGACCGGCGCCCTCCAGGGCGGCTCGGTTCACCTCCAGGATCTCGCCTTTCGGGGTCAGCAGGGCGACGAACTGGTACATGCCACCCAGTATGACCGCGGGCAGCCGCTGACGTTCCACCTCGGAAATCCCGTCGAAAGAAGATGCCATAAACCTCTAGATAAAAAATATCGCCGAGCAAGTAGCCACTGCCGGCCCGGTCGCATGCCTGCGGGGCCGGCGATACTCCCTCTGTTATGACAACTAATATCCCCGATTCAAGGTGTGGATAGCACGCAATTGTGAGTTGACTATGGAGCCGACCCATAAGCGATCACCGCGATCTGAAAGGCTTCGCCCGGCAGCGATCAGTCGCCTTTGATGTTCATTATCTGCCGCAAGGTGTGCTCCACTTTCACCAGCTCTTTAGAATATTCCATCACTTCGTCGATGTCCTTGTAGGCGCCTGGAAGCTCGTCAATAAGGCTAGCGGAGTGACGGCATTCAATGCCTGCCATGGCTTTTTCGAAATCCGCCATGGTGAAGCGTCTTCGCGCTTCACCCCGCGAAAACCTTCGGCCGGCGCCGTGCGGCGCGGAGTGATAGGCCATGTTGTTTTCGAGTCCGGAGACAATGTAAGAACGTGTGCCCATGGATCCAGGGATAACGCCCTTCTGTCCTTGCTTCATTTGGATCGCGCCTTTTCGGGTGATCCAAACATCATCGCCGAAGTGCGTCTCGCGCTGCGTGAAATTGTGATGACAATTGATGCGTTCGATTTCGATCTCTTGCTGATGACCGTCTTCTTTGAAGAAGAGATAGGAAAGCTCCGTCATGACGCGGTCCATCATCTCCTCGCGGTTCAACAGCGCGAAGTCCTGCGCCCAAAGAAGATCGGTTATGTAGTCGTTGAATTCTTTTCGACCCTCCTGAAGGTACGCCAGATCTCGATCTTTCAATCGGACTCCGTTCTCATCCATCAATTTTTGCGCGATCTTGATATGCTTCATGGCAAGCTTGTTGCCGATGCCGCGGGAGCCGGAGTGAAGCACCACCCAGGACTGATTATTTTCATCCAACGAAAGTTCTATAAAATGATTGCCCGATCCGAGCGATCCGAGGGCCACTGTCCATCTGCGATCGACACCCTCGTAATCCTTGCCAGCCTTTTTGAGTTGCGCAACTCTCTTCTCGGCCGTCGCCGTAAGTTTCCGGTTGAAAGCTCCCGCTCCGAGCGGTATGCCGCGTTCGATTCCCGTCCGGAGCTTTTGCAGATTGTCCGGGAGGTCCTTGGCGAAGAATTTCGTCTTGACGGCGACCATGCCGCAGCCGATATCGACGCCAACCGCCGCGGGAATAATCGCCTCTTTAGTGGCTATCACCGAACCTACTGTTGCGCCTTTCCCAAGGTGGCAATCGGGCATGACGGCAACATGCTTAAATATGAAAGGCAGCTGTGAAATGTTTAACAGCTGTTGCTTTGCCGATGGTTCTATCGTGTCCGAAGGAAGAAAGGTCACTACTTTGTCGTTGAGGCTATCCATAGCCCGATTGTAGCAAACCATTCGGCAAAGCCGAGAGCCGACCATCACACCGCTCGGCAATGCAGTAGTGATTCTTGCTAATCAAAAGCCGCTGCGAAGCCGTAGGTTAGCCAAAGATACTGTTATTTGGGGCGTCGAAAACGTACCGATCTTGAGTCACCCAAAAAAGCCCTTGTCTTGAATCTAAGACACTCTGCGACCTTACCGCTAGGCTTCGATCCCGGCGTCGCGGCCGTTAGATATGACGGGCGTCTCTCAAGACATATGGGAAAACTTCATTGCTCGCCCCGTGCATATCGAGGTGCGCGATCACTGGCGCTTGACTGCCGCAGTCAGAGTCATTAGGGTGCGCGCCGGAGCGGGGGCATCATGTTCTTCTCATCACGAACGCCCATGTGCGGAAGCCGCTGTACTTGCTGCGCGCCGTTACACCACCCCGATATTCAGCTCTACGGGAGGGACGATTAGAAGCAGGGACCGAAGCGCACTCAGCGAAGGATGTTGTCTATCGCGAAATGAGCCGAAACGGCACAAAGCTTGCTCTCCGAACCAGCGGGAAGAAGCTTGAGCAAGAAAATTTATTGGATTTTGATAGGGAGAGAGTACCAAGTGACGAAGAGTTGAAGCAGTTTCTTTGCGAAGCTTTAGAGACCGAGCTGGACGGAGTAAAGAGGTTTTGAAATGGACTGCCATAGGAGCCCTTCTGAAATGGTGTAATAGGTATTACCGACTTCCCAGCGGAAGGGAAACGGTGGAACAGACGGAAGCGGTGCAAAAGGCGTCCTGCATGCGGGGCGCCTTTTTTTATTCTATATAGTTTATCTCGCCGACATAGATTACGTTTTCAGGTCAGTATTCCATTTAGAAAGTGGTGCAAATCCTATGACGGACAATGGCTCCAAACCGCCGATAAAAACATCAGAAGAAAACAACCATCAGGAGAAAGTGCCGGAATTTCCTGATGCGTGGATTTTTCTCGCGGCCTATTACATCTGGAAAAATGACGGCGAACCGATAGGCGAGGACCTACGTTATTGGGAGAAAGCAAAATTGCACTTGGCAGCCCTTTGGCGGGAAGGCAAGCTGCCAAAACCAGAGTGATTTGCCGACTGCGTAGAGAAAGCGCGCTCTCTTGCCAGTTTTATCTGCGAGCAAATTAAAATTAATACAAGTCCAACATTGGACAGAATCGTTTGCGATGATGATGGGATAAACTAACTATTCTACCAGAGGGAGAACGTTAACCACGCAATGTATCAGATCGATTCGCAAACACTGAAAGAAATGATCAGTATAGCCGGAACACTGAGGGAACATATTAAATGGTTCCTCCAACAATGACGTCGAGGTGGTGGATAGACTGTGTCCGACGATGAACCATCTTCAGCAAACTGATAATCTCCATCTACTGCGGTAAAGCTCACACAATCCAGAATGTGATCACGCCTATCGAAACCGGCTTCGCCGAACTACGAAAAAGTTGGCGAACGGCCGAGACACAAGAAGAGAAAGAGGAGATGGAAAAACTCATAGGCGAATACATTCATGAGCTCGAATTCGTCATGAAAAATCTCGCGACACATGTTGACCAAAACGCCACCACTAATTTCTCGTAAATTGGCATAAGAATTTCACTCGTGGGAAAAGCCGAATATAGCGTGTCACCTATTCGGGACGTATGACATTCGCTCATCTCGTTACCCGGAATTTTCTTCCAAAACCCTGCCTGCATCCACGCAAATTCATATTTATCTAATATTTACACGGTTGGTATGGCCATTGCTTTTCTTCCATGCAGGAGGAAACGACAATGAGAAAAAAAACCACTTCAATTTTATCGATAGGCTTAATGGCGGCTGCTATCGCGATTCCGACTGGACGGGCGGTTGCTGCGGATCCGCCGGGTAATCGTCAACAGCGTCAAGAGCTGCGCGAGGATGTGCAAGAACTGCAACGATTGCGACGCGCACGGGACCGCGAGATTCGCCAGGGTGATTATGACGATGCCCGTGAGTACAAGGATAAAATCCGTGATCAGCGCAGAGAAGTTCAACAAGACCGGCGGGAAATCTATCGCTCTGACCGGGCTGACCGGGACTGGTATCGTGATTGGCGCTGGGGTCGGGACTAGGAGGGCTAGTACTTTCTGACCTAAAATAATTAAATTAATTAAGTGAACAAAAGGGCCGCCAATTTGGCGGCCTTTTTTCGTTTTGCTCGATGGGTCTCGTCTCGGCATACCATGCTTCATTCGAGCCGCATAAAAGTGTACACGGCACGTTCGTATGAGACTGCGTTCGATTCGGGTGACTTTGGTTGTGGTTGACGGCGAGGGTCGAGCCGAATAGGTTGGGGAATAATTTCGACAGGAGGCGCGATGAACTACCAGTTGGAGCATGTGGCAATTTACTGCAAGGACCTCAGTGCGACGATCGAGTTTTACGAGAAGTTTTTCGGCGGTCAGCCGACGGCGGTGAGAAAAGGAGATGCCGGTTATGCGTTTTGTTTCATGCGCATCGCCGGCTCGCCGGCCATTCAGTTGATGGAATCGGCGACCGGAGTCGGTGTCCACCACTATGGCTTTGTCACCGATAATATCGACCAGGTCTGCCAGGAATTCAAGGAAAAGGGCGCGGCAATCTTGCGGGAAAATCGCGATGCGGCCGGCAAGCTGACCACGATCTTCGTCAAAGACCCCAACGGTTTGGAGATGGAGATTCGCGGACCGCGTTAGCGCAGCCAAGCGGTGTGGGGACTGTACCCCGGATACCCCTTCACCCAAACGGAGAAGCAATGAATTTATCGCCCCGGTTTGACCAGGCGCTGCACTACGCGGTGTTGATCCATGCCGGACAACTTCGCAAGGGCACCGAAATTCCCTATTCGTCGCACTTGCTCGGTGTCGCCAGCATCGCCTTGGAGTATGGCGCGAACGAAGACGAAGCCATCGGCGCATTACTGCACGATGCCGGGGAAGATGCCGGGGGCCAAGCGCGCATCGAAGACATTCGACAACGGTTCGGCAACCAGGTCGCCGACATAGTTGACGGCTGCACCGACGCCTATGCGCTTCCCAAACCGCCGTGGCGGCAACGCAAGGAAGACTACATTGCGCATATAACGACGGCATCTGCGTCTGTGCGCTTGGTGTCGGCGGCGGATAAACTGCACAACGCCCGCGCCATTCTGCGCGACTATCGTGTGCACGGAGAAAAACTTTGGCTCCGTTTCAGCGGCGGAAAAGACGGCACCCTTTGGTACTACCGATCTTTGGTAGCGGCTTTCACCGCCGTAGAAAACAACCAGTTAATCGAAGAACTAGAACGAGTGCTGTCGGAGATCGAGATGCTTAGCGAAGCGGTATGATCGCATGCCGCGCCGTGTTTGTACCCGCGTGCAGCCTGCCGTAATCGACGTTATGGGAAACTCTTCTTTAGCCGTCTGCTAAAATATCTTTTAGCCGATTCATTAGTCGACAAGTAGCGCGGCTCGGCCAAAATTTACAAATTTTCGGCGGTACCGCCTGGTCTAAACCTGAGTCCCGGGTGATGCCGCATTCCCGATATTAGGACGCTGTCGGTTCCTACCCTTCAAAACGTAGGGGAAATTCCGCCGTTTTTAACCCGCAATATCAAAATTAAATCAAAAAACTTGAGATCTCGAAGTTTTCAACGGCCGATATTCCGGCATGCATACTGCTACGTATACTCAGCGTGCGCATTGTAAAATCGAGAATAGGAGATAGACCATGAGAACGATAATTTTTGCCACGTTGATGGCGTTATTCTTGAGCTTAAACGTAGCATGCAACACGGTGCGTGGAGTCGGCCAGGACGTCGAACGTGCCGGCGAAAAGACTCAAGACGCGGCCGACGCAGTCAAGAGAAAATTGTGATGTCGAGCCCGCGACTGCTTGGGCAGGAATGAGCTGGTTCGGGTGGCGCGGATCCCTCTATGAATGGGCAGACGCGCCATCCGTTCCGGTGATTCCGTCGATCCTTTTTCGCTGATGGCGTAACTCGACGTATGCTTGAAGCGACTCAAGAAGTCACTCTTTTTGAACTCTCCGCGCAAGTTCCGGAGGGATTTTGCTATCGTCAAAGCTTTCTTTCAGAGGTAGAAGAGCGCGACCTGATTGAGAGAATTCAGCAGCTTCAGTTAGCGCCGTTCAAATTTCATCAATTTACCGGGAAGCGCCGCACCATGAGTTTCGGTTGGGATTACGAGTTCGGCGCAGCCAATATTTTTAAAGCTCCGGACCTGCCGCAATTTCTGCTGCCGCTGCGCACCAGGGCGGGCAGCCTGTTCAAGGTCCCTCCAGCCGAATTGGTTCAAGCCACCATTATAGAATATACCCCAGGAACGCCTATCGGCTGGCATCGAGATATTCCACAGTTTGGCGTGGTCGTCGGCATCTCTTTGGGCGCACCTTGTCGACTAAAATTTCGCCGCCATGCGCGGTCCAAGCCGCGCGATCGTGATGCACTAATATCGATGGCGATAGATCTACAACCGCGGTCGGTTTATCTGCTAAGCGGCCCTGCGCGAGAGAACTGGCAGCATTCGATCCCGGCGGTCAAGGAGTTGCGCTACTCGATCGTGATGCGGACCCTGCGGACCCAACGGGTATGATCTTTCCTTGTCGAGAACCTGCGACGCCACTCTTTATGAGCGAGCTGGAAGCGGCGCGGCGATCATGTTTTTATGGCTTCGCCATTCGCATGCTGTCACATGGCGTGCGCTATTTAAAACGCGAAGCCGCGCTTATCGCCGCATAGACAGTTAATTCAAGATCTATGGAATCGCCCAACCCGGTTAACCTGCCGCGCCTCGAAGACAAGACCTTTATACTGCTGCTCGTTGCCGTATCGCTGGCATTCGCATGGATTCTGTGGCCGTTCTTCGCGGCGGTTTTATGGGGAATTATCTTGGCGATCGTGTTCGCGCCTCTCGACCGGCGGCTGCGGGGAATCATGGGGCGGAGACGCACCTATGCCGCACTCGCGACCGTGGCCATTGTTTTGTTGATTGTCATTTTGCCGCTAATCCTGATCGGCGGGTTATTATTGCAGGAAGCATTCGGCTTGTACGAAAAATTCGCGTCGGGAGAATTCAACTTCGGCCGGTATTTTCACCAGGTGCTCGCCGTCCTGCCGGGGTGGGTAAACGACTTGCTGCAGCGCTTTGGCTTGACCAGTCTCGGCACGATGCAGGAAAAACTGTCCGGCGGTTTGGTGCAGGGTAGTCAGTTCGTCGCCGCCAAGGCTGTTGACATTGGCCAGAACACGTTCGATCTGGCGGTCAATCTTTGCATCGTTTTATATCTGCTGTTTTTTTTCCTGCGCGATGGCGACGAGCTTGCCAGGCGCATCAGGACCGCCGTTCCTTTACACCCGAGTCAACAGCGCGAGCTTTTCGATATGTTCACCACGGTTATTCGGGCCACGGTCAAAGGCAACGTCGTTACGGCAATCGCGCAAGGCGTGCTCGGCGGGTTAATTTTCTGGATTCTCAACGTTCATGCAGCGGTACTCTGGGCGGTAGTCATGGCTTTTTTATCGTTATTGCCGGCGGTGGGCGCCGCCTTGATCTGGCTGCCGGTGGCGATTTATTTTTTGGTCACCGGCGCCATCTGGCAGGGCATCGTTTTGATCGCTTTTGGCGTGATCGTGATAGGCCTGGTCGACAACCTGCTGCGGCCGATCCTAGTGGGTCAAGACACCAAACTACCGGACTATGTCGTGCTGGTTTCCACCCTTGGCGGCATGGCAATCTTCGGCCTCAACGGATTCGTCATCGGGCCGCTGATTGCAGCGATGTTCATGGCAGTGTGGGAAATTTTCTCGGCATCGAGGGTCGCCCCTCGCAATTGACCGCAGCGGCAGAAGACCCAACCCAAGTTTCCCTCGACTTTCACCGGAAACGCAGTCTAACCAGCCGTACGCCGCTTCAGCCAATCGACGAGATAGGCGGTGGATTCGCGCTGCCAGGTCGGCTCGGTTAGGCCGTGGTCCGCTTCCTTGATCAACCGTCGCGTCACCGAGCGGGCAAACTTGCAGCCGGCGACGTAATTCTCGATGACCTGATGCGGCATGGTGTCGTCATGCTCGGACTCGACGATCAAGACATCACCGCGAAACGCAGCGCAGGCTCGGAGAGCGCGATTGTGCTCTGGAGCCAGGACGCGTCTTCGGTAATTGGCAAAGTCCGGGTCCTTATGGAGCTGAACTTTCGGCACTTCCCAATCGGCGTCTTTATAAAGCGCCGGAGCTCTCAGCGCCAGCCAATCGACCGCACGGAGGGCCGTCGTAATCGCGCCGAGATAGGCGCCATAGCTGCTGCCGACGATGCCGATGGCGGACGGGTTCAAGCCGGGTTGGGCGGCGAGCAGATCGTACGCCGCGATCAGATCGCGCAGGTTGTCGGCGCGCGACACGGTCTCCCGTTGATCGTTGCGGCGACCATGGCCGCGGAAATCGAAGGTCAGGCACAGATAGCCGAGCTCAGCGACCGCGCACGCGCGCCGTAGGTATTGCTGCCGGCTGCCGCCCCAACCATGGGCGAAGAGCACAGCCCCGACCGCGTCGGGCGGCATGAACAGGGTGCCGCAAATTATCTCACCATCGACGGTAATGTCGATAGCTTCATCGCGAACTGTCATAGTCTTGAACCACGGCGTATTTAGTAATCGGACCGAGACGTTCATCGACACCCTGGAAATGCACCGCCGCCTGGGGCGGCACCTCGGCCGAGCCATAAATTTCGACTGACGTTGCGCGCACGGCGCGCAGTCCCGGATCGGCTTGAAATGCATGTAACGCGGCGATCTCGGCCGGGCTTGCGCCGCCGATCCGCCAAGACTGTCGAGCACGCCGCAGTTACGCCGGCATTCGCTGTCGATGACCTCGGCGACGTCGTAGTTGCGCCGCGACGCCAGCCATTCAGGAAACGCCTCCGCCACCGCGGTTTCGTAGGCACGCGCTTTATCGATGACGCAGCGCATGTTCTGCGCTATGTCGAGCTCGAACAAAGCATCATAATCGCCGCGGCTCACGATCAATGCCGAGCCGCCATAGGCCGCGGCCGCATTATTGTCTTTGGTCAAATTCTGTGTGCCATAGTAGGTCGCCAAGAGTTCGCCGACCCGGACTTGGCCGACGCTATAAGTCACGATGTTCTCGAAGTTCTGCTCGACGACAACCCCGTAGCGCGACAATTCCCGTTCATTCAGGCCCTCGATGATCTTGTCGAGCTCGGCTGCCGCGGAGACTACCACCTAGCCGCGCCCGCCGATGCCCCGTGAGGGCTTGACCCGCGCAGCGCCGCGTTGGAGTACGAGCATACCCGCCCTGCGCGCATCGTCGCGGCTAAAGGCAGTGAATCCGTACAGTACCGCGTCTTGCAAGCGCTCGCCCAAATCGTGCCGCCAGCCGTCGGGCGCTTGCGCGCCGCGATCGACCAGAGGGTGGGTGATAGTTTTGGTCGCGACAAACGGATACGGCACAATACCGCCGAACAAATCCCGCTCATCGTGAATACCGAGTTGCCGCGCCGCTTCGGCACCGACCAGAGTGTCATCGGGTATGAAGTAGAGGGGTGCCGGGTAATCCTTGCCTGGATCGTAGTCGCCGGCAAATTCCCAGGCTTTGAGCTTTGCCAGCTTGCTCGCCGTCTCGTTGCGACTGATATTCTCGTGAAAATCCGGCCGGCCGGAGTCGAGTTCCGAGTAGCGCACGACGACCCGGCTGCGATCAGATTTTAACATCAGAGTATAATCCCCTTTCTGAATAGCACCCCGGCGTTGTCACCGTTGCAGAATTTTGACAAATGGCGCCGCTGAGTGAAGGGATTATAGGTTATAGTGGTTCGGGTAGAACTACTGTAAGTGAAATGGGGCAATAAATTGCCGATCCAGGTTGCCGCCAGTTCTGAGATTAATCGAAGTGCAATGTTTACACTCCGGAGTGGACGGTGGTGGTTTCGCCGCGGCAAATTAGCCCCTTCATTGCGCAAGTGTAGCGGCGGAGTTAGAGTCAGGAGAACAGCTGGTAGAGGGATCTTTCCCGGACGGAGGGCTTTTTGAGTTTATCATCAAAGCAAATGGCAATCGGCTTGGGCGTGGCGCTCATGGTTTTTATGCTTTTCACCGTTATTAGCAAACAAAACCGGAGCGAACCGGAGATTATTTTCAGCGAATTTAACGCTGCCGTGGAGCGTGGCGACGTCGGCGAGGTGGTGATCCAGGGGAATAATATTCAGGGAAAATACAAAAACGGCGAGCTGTTTAGAACTTTTACTGCCGACGATCCCCAGCTGGTCAAGTCATTGCGCGGCAAGGATGTGAAAATCACGGCAAAGCCCGACGATGACTCGCCCTGGTACATGCTGCTGCTGCTTAACTGGTTTCCCATGCTGCTGCTCATCGGCGTGTGGATATTTTTTATGCGCCAGATGCAGGCGGGCGGCGGCAAGGCGATGTCCTTCGGCAAGAGCCGGGCAAAACTGCTTACCGAGAATCAACAGCGCGTCACCTTCGCCGATGTCGCCGGTGTCGACGAGGCCAAAGATGATCTGCAAGAGATCATCGCATTTCTCAAGGATCCAAAAAAATTCACCAAACTTGGCGGCCGCATTCCCAAAGGCTGTTTACTCGTCGGCGCCCCGGGTACCGGCAAGACGCTGCTGGCTCGAGCGATCGCGGGCGAAGCCGGCGTGCCATTTTTCAACATCAGCGGTTCCGATTTCGTCGAGATGTTCGTCGGCGTCGGCGCGTCTCGGGTGCGCGATCTGTTTGTTCAGGGCAAAAAGAAGGCGCCTTGCATTATTTTTATCGACGAAATCGACGCCGTCGGGCGTCACCGCGGCGCCGGTTTCGGCGGCGGCAACGATGAGCGCGAACAGACGTTGAACCAATTGCTGGTGGAAATGGACGGGTTCGAGTCCAACGAAGGAGTTATTCTGATCGCCGCAACCAACCGGCCCGACGTATTGGATCCAGCGTTGCTTCGTCCGGGACGGTTCGATCGCCATGTTGTCGTACCGCGGCCGGACATCAAAGGGCGGGAAGGCATCTTGCAGGTGCATTCGCGCAAGGTGCCCCTGGCAGCGGACGTCGATGTCAACGTGCTGGCGCGGTCCACTCCCGGCCTGACCGGCGCGGACTTGGAAAATCTCGTCAACGAAGCGGCCTTGCTGGCGGCGCGCAACGACCAGGAAATCGTCAACATGGTCGACCTCGAGTTGGCTAAAGACAAAGTCATGATGGGTGCCGAGCGCCGCAGCATGATTATCAGCGACGCAGAAAAACGCACCACTGCTTATCACGAGGCCGGCCACGCTCTGGTGGCGAAGCTGCTGCCGGGCGCCGACCCGATCCACAAGGTGACGATCATCCCGCGCGGCATGGCTTTGGGTCTGACCCAGCAATTGCCCCAGGACGAGAAATACACCTATGCATCGAAGTATTTGCTTAATAATTTAGTCATCCTGTTCGGCGGCCGGGTTGCCGAAGAGCTCGTGCTCAAGCAGGTCACGACCGGCGCGGGCAACGATATCGAAAAGGCGACGGATCTGGCGCGCCGGATGGTCTGCGAATGGGGCATGAGCGACAAGTTAGGGCCGATGACTTTCGGCAAAAAAGAGGAAGAGATCTTCATGGGCAGAGATTTTACCCAGAAGGTCGGCTATTCGAAGAACACGGCAGTCGAGATCGACGCTGAGATCAAGCGGATTATTCAGGAGAGCTACCAGAAGGCTAAGGACCTATTGACGACCCATCTGCTGCTGCTTCATGGCATCGCCGAGAAGTTGCTGGAGAAAGAGGTCCTGGACGGTTCGGAGATTGACGCCATAGTCAGAGCTTTCAAGCTCAACGGCGGCGATCCGTTGATAGCAGCAGGCGCCGCGGCCGGCGCTTAAAGATTCACCAGCGCGAAGCGCGCGATCGGACTTACCTTCGCGTAGTTCAAAAGTTCAAGCGTTCAAGGTTCAAGGACGGACTTCGGACGCGGACCTGGCATATCTGCAAATCTTTTCTAGATCTATCGCATCGCGTGGGTGACGGGCACCGGCCCGCCAGCCTTTGCGGCCTCTGCGTCTTTGCAGAAATCTTCAAGTTACGCTCTCGGTTCTGGGCAGTCGCCGGATAATTGCTGGCTGGCGAATCAGCTAAGCTTCGCCACTGCATCGCCGACGCGCGCGCAGCCCTTTTCGATATCCGGCAGCGACGTCGCATAGGAGAAGCGAATATGCTGCTGCGAGCCGAAGTCTTCTCCGGGCACGCCGGCGACCTTGGCTTCTTCGAGCAGATAGTCGGCGACATCGCATGGGGAATTGAGCTTCTTGCCGTTGGCGGATTTGCCGATCAGGCCGGCGATATTGGGGAAGACGTAAAACGCCCCTTCGGGCTTGAGGCAATGAATCCCCGGTATTGCGTTGAGCCGCTCGACGATGACGTCGCGCCGTTTGTGAAATTCGCGCACCATCGTCACCACCGTGTCCTGGGGACCGCGCAGCGCTTCCAGCGCCGCCCACTGGGCGATCGAGGCCGGGTTCGAGGTGCTCTGGCTCTGGATTTTGCCCGCCGCGGCGATGACATCGCTGGCGCCCAGGGCGTAGCCGATGCGCCAACCGGTCATGGCGTAGGTTTTCGACACGCCGTTGATGATGATCGTGCGCTCGCGCAGGTGCGCACAGAGCGCGACGATGTTATGCACGGCAAAGCCGTCGTAAATGATCTTTTCGTAAATATCGTCGGCGAAGATTAGGCATGAATGCTGCGCCAAAACCTTGCCGATGGCCAGCAGCTCGTCTTTGTCGTAAGTCGCGCCGGTCGGGTTGCACGGGCTGTTCAAGACAAAAACTTTGGTGCGCGGGCTCAATGCAGTTTGAAGTTGCTCCGCTGTGATGCGAAAGCCGGTGGACTCGTCGGTGGCGATCAGCTTGGGCACGCCGCCGGCCAACAGCGCCATGTCGGCGTAGCTCACCCAATAGGGCGCCGGGATCAAAACCTCGTCGCCGGGATTGACCACCGCTTGGAACAAATTATACAGCGAATGCTTGGCGCCGCAGCTGACGATAACGTCTTCCTTGCGGTAGCTCAGGCCGTATTCATCTTGATATTTTTTCGCGATCGCGGCGCGCAACGGTTCGATGCCTTTGACATCGGTGTATTTGGTCAGCCCTTGGTGCAACGCTTCGATGGCGGCGGCTTTAATCGGCTCCGGCGTGTCGAAGTCGGGCTCGCCGGCGGAGAAATTAACCACATCGATGCCGTCCGCGCGCAATTTGCCGGCCTTGGCGGCGATCGCCAGGGTTACCGAGGGTTTAACGAGTTTGATACGGTCTGCCAGGACAGTCATGGCGCAAAATCCTTAGACTTTAAATTTTTCCTGAAGTTTCTTCAGGACATTGTCGGGCACCAGACCGGCGACGTTACCGCCGAGACTGACGACTTCTTTGACCAGCCGCGAGCTGGTGTAAAATTCCGACTCGCCGGTCATCATGAAAAAGGTTTCCAGTTTGGGCTTGAGCCGGTGATTCATCATCGCCATTTGAAATTCATATTCAAAGTCGGAGATCGCCCGCAAGCCGCGGATCACCACCGTAGCGCCTTGCCGGTCCGCATAGTCGACCAGCAATCCTTGAAACGACACGGCTTTGACCCGGCCATCGGTGCCGGCGAACACTTCTTCGATCATCTGCAAGCGCTCTTGTACCGTGAACAGCGAGCGGTCTTTGTCGGGATTGCTGGCGATGGCGACGACGACTTTGTCGAACACCCGCAAGGTGCGATTGACCAGATCGACATGGCCGTTGGTGATTGGATCGAAGGAGCCGGGATAGATAGCGATATCGTTGTTAGCCATAATAAATGTTTATCCTTACGCGGTCGGATTCCTAACCTGCGATTTGCCGAAGAATGACAGCAGAGTATCACCATAACGGCGTTGATCATTCAATATGATCTCGCCATAGCCGGGCTTGACGGCTTCCCGGGGGCTGTGTTCGACGACGACGATGGCGGCCGGGTTGAGCAAGCCGCCCCTGCCAATGGCGTCCAGAGTGGTTTTGACCAAGCCTCGTTCATAGGGCGGATCGAGAAAAATTAAATCGAACCTTGCCCCGGCCTTGTCGAGCTTGCGCAGCGCCCGCGCCGCCGGCACGATCCAGACCTGGGCCCGGTCAATCAATTCCAGCCTGGTGAGATTTTCGCGGATCACCGCCGCGGCGCGCGCCGACTCGTCGACCAACACCGCTTCGACGGCGCCCCGGCTGAGCGCCTCGATGCTGACGTTGCCGCTGCCGGCGTAGAGATCGAGCACCCGCAGCCCGGAGAAATCATGGCGCAAAATATTAAACAGCGACTCCTTGACCCGCGCCGCCGTCGGCCGCACCGCCAGCCCTTTGGGCACTTTGAGCTTGCGGCCGCGCGCCGTTCCGCCGATTACTTTCATATTAAAAAAAACCGCTCGGGCGCGATCGTCAATCTAGTCATCAATGTGCAGGACGATCTTGCCGAAATGTTGACCTGCCGCGCAATGCTGCTGGGCCAAGGCCGCTTGTGCCAGCGGAAACACTTTGTCGATGACCGGCTTGGTACCGGTGGATGCCAGGAAGTTAAGCACCTGGCGCATTTCATCACGGCTGCCGAGAGATGAACCGAAGACTTTTAAATGATGCCAAAAGATGCGCCGTAGATCGGTCACCGGCTGGGCTCCGGCGCTGGCGCCGCAGGTCACGAGCCGTCCATCGCGGGCCAAGGCGGCGAAGCTCTTCGGCCAATTCTCGCCGCCGATGCAGTCGACGACGACATCGGCACCATGCTTGGCCGTGAGCCGGCGTACTGCCGGTGGAAAATCTTCGCGTTGCTCGTCGATGCCATGGGCCGCGCCGAGAGCTTTCGCTTGGGCGATTTTTGCCGGGCTATCGGCCGTGACGATCGCATGGGCGCCCAGCCGCAGCGCCAGTTGCAGCGCCGCAATCGCCACGCCGCCGCCGATGCCGCGGATCAGTATCAGTTCGCCGGGCTTGAGCTCGGCGTTGGTGATCAACATGCGCCAGGCGCATAGGAAGTCGACGGCGCTGGCCGCGCCTTGCTCATAGGAAAACCCCGCCGGCAGGGGAAAGCAGTCGAGCGCTCCTAGCCGGATGTATTCGGCGAAGGTGCCGTGGACGGTTTCTCCGAGGAGGCGAGGCTGCTCGCAGAGCGCTTGTCGTCCGCTGCGGCAGGCGCGGCATGCGCCGCAGCCGCTTTGCGGATAAAGGCAGACGGCATCGCCGGCCTTTAAGTCAGCGACGGCGCTGCCAACCGCGGCGACCACACCCGCGCCGTCGCTGCCGGCAACGCGCGGCAGGCAGGATCGGCCGGCGCCGCGGCTTTGGCGCATTCCCATGTCGGAGCCGTTGAGCGCTGCCGCCTTGAGGCGGACGATGACATCGTCCGGCGCTTGTAACTGGGGATCGGCCGCATCTTCGAAACGCAGTTGTGCCACGCCGCCATGGTGATGAATACGTACCGCTTTCACGCGATTTCCTAATGCGAAACATTCATTGGGTTAGCAAGAACGAAAATCAGAGTCAAAGGGAGAGGAAAGAAACGGATTTTTGCCGCAGAAAAACTAACAGCGCAGAGATAAAAATTCTCCGCGTTTTCTGCGCGAGCACTGGGCAATGAAAAAAGGGTGCAGTTAAGCCGAGAAGGAAGTGCCACAGCCGCAGGTAGCGGTGGCGTTGGGATTGCTGAACTTGAAACCGCCGCCGTAGATGCCGGACTCGTAGTCGATAACCATGCCTTGAAGCAACGACGCACTGGCGCTATCGACGAAGACCTTCAGACCGCTCCATTCGAGGACGGTGTCGCCGGCTTTCTCCTCGCGGTCGAAGTCGAGTTTGTAAGAGTGGCCGGAGCAGCCGCCATCGGTTACCTTGACCCGCAAACCATGGCCGGCACGGTCATCGCGCGCCAAGAGCTTCTTGACCTGCTCGATTGCGCTCTCGGTGAGACGCAGGTCTAACGTACTATCGGATTGGGTCATTTCCATAAATCACGCAGAGTTAAAGGTAATGCCGACACGGGTCCAAGTCAAGGTCGTTTCGCCGGCGCCCTGTGAGGATCGGCCAAGTGATGAACCTGATTGTCAATTTGGCTCGAGCTATTTCTCGAATAGCGCCTGGACGAAGCTCTCGGCTTCGAAGGGCTGGAGATCCTCGACATCTTCGCCGACGCCGATGTATTGGACCGGTACGCCGAGTTCTTCCTGGATGCTAATGATGACGCCGCCTTTGGCGGTGCCGTCGAGCTTGGTCAGGACGATGCCGCTGATGTCGGTGGCTTCTTTGAATACCCGGGCTTGCTGCAAGCCGTTTTGACCGGTGGTGGCGTCGAGGACAAGCAGCGTTTCGTGCGGCGCATCGGCCATCTCGCGGGTGATTACCCGGCGGATCTTTTTGAGCTCTTCGATCAGGTGCACCTTGGTATGCAGCCGGCCGGCGGTATCGATGAGCAGGACATCGACGTTGCGGCTTTTCGCCGCTTGCATGCCGTCAAAGACCACCGCCGAGGGATCGGCGCCGGCCTTATGTTTGACGACGTCGACGCCGACGTTGCGGCCCCAGGCGTCGAGTTGCTCGATGGCGGCGGCGCGGAAAGTATCGCCGGCGACCAGCAATACTTTTTTGCCATCGTTGCGGTACTGGGCGGCGAGCTTGCCGATGGTGGTGGTCTTGCCGACGCCGTTGACGCCGAGAAAAATGACTACCCAGGGACGCGCCGCAAGCCGCGCTCGTTTTGGCGCGGCGACCGAGCCGCGTAGCAGCTCGACCATGGCGGCTTGCAGTTTAGCCGACATGTCTTGATTGAGATCATCGCTGTTGCCCGGCGTTTGCCGGCGCAGCGCGCGCATCAACTTTTCCGTGGATTTGACGCCGACATCGGCGGTGATCAGGCTTTCTTCCATCTCATCCAAAGACTTTTCGTCCCATTGGCGATTTTGCAAGACCGCGCCGATCTTTTGCACCCAGGTCTCGCGGCTTTTGCTCAATCCTTCCTTGAGCCGTTGAAAAAAAGCACCGACTGCCATGGTCCGATATTCTGTGAAGCTGCGGTGAGAGTCAAACGACGAGCTGGAAAGCTCGCAACCGAGAGGGCTTAATTCATGCGCACCGAGACGACCTTGGAGACGCCGGGTTCGGCCATGGTGATGCCGTAGAGCATTTCGGCCGATTCCATGGTCTTCTTGTTATGGGTCACCAGGACGAATTGCGAGTGGCTGCTCATCTCGTGAATCATGTCATTGAAGCGGTCGAGATTGGCGTCGTCGAGGGGCGCGTCGACCTCGTCCAAGAAGCAGAACGGGCTCGGCTTGGTCAAAAAAATCGCGAACAGCAAGCTTACCGCGGTGAGCGCTTTTTCGCCGCCGGACAAGAGGGTAATCGACTGGAGTTTCTTCCCCGGCGGCTGGACGACAATGTCCACGCCGGTTTCGAGATAATCGTTTTCGTCGGTGAGCACCAGCTTGGCCTTACCGCCGCGGAACAGGCGCGGAAAGATCACCTCAAACTTCTCGTTGATCGCTTCGAAACTCTCCTTGAAGCGCAGCCGGCAGATGCGATTCAACTTGACGATGGTCTGCTGCAGATCGGCGATGGATTTTTCCAGATCTTCCTTTTGCTGGCTCATGAACTGGAAGCGGCTGGTGAGCTCTTCGTACTCGCCGATGGCGGCCAGGTTGACCTCGCCCATCCGCTCCAGGCGGCCGCGCAAGTCCTCGATGTCGAGCAGCAGTTGGTCCCGTGACGCTGGGTCGTCACCGGCCGGTAGCGTCAAAGATTCCAGATCGGTGTCATACTTCTCGCGCAGGTTGTCGGCCAGATGTTGCAGGTTGAGACGTTTTTCCGCCAGCGCCAGCTGAATTTGGCTGCGCTCTTCCTGGCAGCCTTCGCCGAGCGGGCGCAGCTCCTTGATCGCCTCGCCGAGCTCGGCGAGCTGCATGGAGATGCTCCGATAATTTTGCCGGTCGGCCTGCAGGCGGCTCTCTAATACCTGGAGCTCTTCGCGGCCAGTGCTCAAAGCCGCCTCGGTTTGCGCCAGCGCCTCGGCGATTTCCTTTCGCTGTTTTTGACAATCGGCGCCGCGGTTTTGCCAGCCGGCGATCTCTTGTGCGGTGGCGTCGCGTTGGCTCAAGCGATTGGCGAGATTGGCATGGGTGTTCTCGCGTTTTTCCCCTAAGGCGGCATTGCGAATGCGCGACTGCGTCACCGCCGCTTCGGCGTTCTCGACCGCGCTGCGTAATGCGCCAAAGCTCGCTTGACGCTCCGCCAGGGTTTGTTCGCCGGTCAGTTTCTGCGCCGCGCGGGCTTCGATCATGGCGCCATTGCGTTCGAGCTCGTCGCGCAGATTTTGCAATGCCGCGGCGAGATCACTCTGCTCCTGGCTAAGCGCCTGCAGGGTGCGGCTCAAGCGTTCATGTTCCTGACTGGCGGCGCGGTTCTCGTGCTCCAAGCGCACCCGCTCGAGCTCGAGGCGATGGATCTCGTTGGCCAGCATAGTCTTGCGGGTTTGCGCCTGATCATGTTCGGCTTTGATTTTGTCAAACTCGCTCTCGGCGTCGGGCAATCGGGCGGCGCAATCGGCCAGGGCGCTGGCGAGTTCGCGTATGCGCCGGCGCTGGGTGAGCAAATTGCCTTCCAGCGGCGCGCTGCTGCCGCCGGTCACGGTGCCTGTGGAATCGATCACCTCGCCGTCGGGGGTGACAATCGTGCAGTAATAACCGTTGCGGTTCCACAGGGCCAAGCCGGCGGTCAAGTTTTTCACCACGAGGACGTCCGACAGCAGATACTCGGCAATTTCCCGGTAGCCGTCTTTTATCGACACCACGTCGAGCAGCGGCGCGATCACCTCGGCTTCGCCGAGGGGCAGGGGCTCGCGCCGACGCTGGCGCAACTGCAAAGGGATAAAACTGCCGCGGCCCGACGCCTGTTGCTTGAGAAATTCGATGGACTCGATGCCCTCTTCATGGCTCTTGACGATGACGTACTGAAGCCGGTCGCCTAACACCGCGGTCAAGGCCTTCTCGTAGCTTTCCGGCGCTTCAATGACTTCAGCGACCAGGCCGTAAACGCCATTGGGTGACACCGACTGCTGCTTTTTGAGCATGATCGCGCGCACGCCTTCTTGATAGCCCTCGTAGTTGCGCTGAAGCTCTTCCAGAGACTCGAGTCGCGAGCGGTGTTCCTGAATCTCCGATTTGAGCCCGTCGATGTGCTGCTGTTGCCGGGTGCGGGCTTGGCTAAGGGTCTGGATCGAGGCGGTCACTAGGGTCGACTCCAGGGTGCGCTCGCGCAGTTCGTCGACGCAGGTGTGCAGCGCCTGGCCGGTCTCCTCGCGTTGCTCGGCGCAGCCGGTCAAAGCGGCGCTGGCCTGAGCCGATTCGCTTTGGCAGCGCGCCAGCTCGCCGGCAATTTCTCCCTGGCGTTTGTCTTTGGCCAGACTGTCATTTTTTAAATAGGCGATCTGGTTGGCGGCGTCGATGAGCGCGGTTTTTTCCCGGTCGATGTCGTCTTGCAGGGTGCGGGTTTGTTGCTGCAGGCCGGCCAATTCGGATTCGCGTTCGCGCAGAAAGGTTTCTTCGAACAGCGAGAGCTGGATAAAGCTGTCTTTAGCTTTACTCAGTTCTTCGATCTCCTGGCTCAGGGTTCTGAGCCGCTCGTCGAACGTGGTTAAGGCGATTCTGGCCTCGTTTTCCGCTTGTTCCAGCTGTTCGAGGTCGCGCCGGTAAAACTCGCATTTCTGCTCGTCGGTTTGGATCTGCGTGCGCCGTTGAAAAGCGCTTTCTTGCTGGGCGCCGATGGACTTGTCGGCTTCGAGCAGCGACAGCCGCACCGATTCGTTCTCCGCCTCCTTGCCATGGAGTTTGGCAAGATATTCGCTCAGGCGGTTTTCGACGGCGGCGAGCCGCTGATCCTGTTGGGTGATCTCGCCATGTAAAGCGTCGCGCTGCATGGCGGTGAAGGCGAAATCCTTTTCGCGCAACTCGGCTCTGAGGGCGCGGTAGCGCTCGGCCTTCTTGGCCTGCAACTCCATGGAGCGGATTTGCCGTTCGATCTCGCGGACGATGTCAGTGACGCGCAAGAGGTTTTGCTGGGTGCGTTCGAGTTTTTTCTCGGCGACCACCTTGCGGCTCTTGTACATGCTGGTGCCGGCCGCTTCTTCGATCAGCCCGCGCCGTTCTTCCGGCTTGGCGTTGACCAGCTCGTCGACCTTGCCTTGCTCGACGATAGAGTAGGCCTTGCTGCCGACGCCGCTGCCCAAGAACAGCTCGATGACGTCCTTGAGCCGGCAGGTCGATTTTGTTGATGGCATACTCGGATTCGCCGGAGCGAAACAGGCGGCGGGTGACCATGATCTCGCTGAGATTGCTGTATTCCGCCGGACTGCGGCGATCTTCGTTATCGAAGGTGATCGAAACCTCAGCCATGCCGGTTGCAGGCAGGCTATCGCTGCCGGCGAAGACCACATCCTCCATTTGATGGCCGCGCAGGTGACGGGCGCTTTGCTCGCCCATGGCCCAGCGCAGGGCGTCGACGATATTGGACTTGCCGCAGCCGTTCGGGCCGACGACCGCCGTGACGCCGGGATTAAATTCCACGGACGTCTTCTCGGCGAAGGACTTAAACCCAACCATTTCAAGGCGTTTGAGGCGCATTTTTTAATTCAAGTTTAGGTAACTTTCGGGTAAATTCGGTAAGCGAAATATGGCGTTACTATTTCACAGCGGATTCGGGGGTGTCAAGAATAAATCACAAGATACGGTGGAGCGTGTCGATAACTCACCACTATATATTGGATTAACGCTGCTGAACGGCTCCGGATCCAGCTGACGTGGGGTAGCCTGGCGCACATCCGGCGCAATCCGACAGCTGCTAACGCTTCGAGGAATTCGGTGTTCCAGTAGGAGGCGTCGATGGTGTTGAGAAAGGGGGTCCACTCGCGGTAGCGCGACAGGCTGAAGGTTTCCTGCATGAACGGGGTCCACTGGGGCCTCACCGGTTTGCGGGTCAGCGGCATGCCGGCTTGTTGCGGGGTCCGGCCGCCCTTGCGCCGATTGCATTCATGGCACGAGCAGACCACGTTCTCCCAGACGGATACGCCGCCTTGGGACCGCGGAATGACGTGGTCGAGATTGAGTTCCTGGCGCGGCAATCGCCGGTGGCAATACTGACAGGTCAACTTATCGCGGGCATAGATATTAAAGCGGCTGAAGCGAACCTGGCGTTTGGGCACGCGATCGTAGCTCACCAACAGGATCACTCGAGGCACTCGAATGACGCGATTGACCATGCCGACGGTTTCGTAATGGGCGGCGATCGAAAGATCGCTCCAGCTGTCGAAATCGAAGGTTTGATACTGCTCGTTCACCGCTTTGGCGATGCCTTGGTAGAGCAGCACGAAGGCGCGCTTAACCGAGGTGACATGGATCGGCAGATAGGACCGATTGAGGATCAGGACCTTGGTATGGAGAATCGAATAACCTGACGCAGTGGCTGAGAAAGTCATAGTCAGCTTTCGTCACGCGAATGTGCCAATCGGGTTGCGGGTACTCCTATGAAAATACCGGGCTCCCGCGCCAATGTCAATTTGACGATGGTCGACTGTCGCTTTCATCTTGATCTCACCGGCAATTTCTTTTATAACTCTGGTCAGCTAATTTCTTTTTTGCTATTCGTCGGTTGCGCCATTCCCTGCACGCCCGCCTCGCACCGTACCCACCGGCATCGCCAAGAGTTTAGTGTCTACAGAAAACTATGAAACAAGAAATTATTATCAATTCCACGCCCCAGGAAAGCCGCATTGCGCTGCTCGAAGACGGTCTGTTAGCCGAGTTGTTGGTTGAACGAAAAGAAGAGATGGGCGTCGCGGGCAATATTTACAAAGGCAAAGTCGCGCGAGTTTTACCGGGTATGCAAGCTGCCTTCGTCGAGATCGGCATGGACAAGGCGGGGTTTCTCCACGCCTCCGACTTCTCCGCCCTCGACGACGTCCATCTGATCAGCCCCGCCGGCGACGATGTCGAATTCGAGGAGGCGCCGGCGCCCAAGCACAGTCCATCGCGCCATTTGCCCTTGGAAAAGCAGCTTTCGCGCGGTGAAGAAGTGCTCGTGCAAGTCGCCAAGGATCCGCTCGGCACCAAGGGCGCGCGGGTGACCTCGCATATTTCCCTGCCGGGACGCTACATGGTCTTCATGCCGGGCAACAAGCATATCGGCATCTCGCGGCGTATCGAGAGCGACGAAGAGCGCAAACGGCTCAAGGAAATCGCCCAGTCTTTGGGCACAGAAGAAGGGGGCTTTATCCTGCGCACCGCCTGCGAGGGGCTGAGCAAGCGCGAGATTCAGCATGACCTAGGGTTTTTGCAGAAGCTCTGGAAAAGCATTCAGAAAAAAGCCGAAAGCGCGCCGTCGCCGTCGTTGATTCATCAGGATCTCGATCTTATCGCACGGGCGATCCGTGATTTTTTCACCACCGATACCGAGCAGGTGTTGATCGACTCGCCCAAGGATCATCGGCGCATCGTCGATTTCGCCCGCCACTTCATGCCGCGCTTGAAGTCGAAGATCAATCTCTATTCCGACAAGGAGCCGCTGTTCGAGCAGCTCGGCATCGAAGAAAAGATCACCAAGGCGCTCGACCCGCGCGCCTGGCTGCGCTCGGGCGGTTATATCATCATCGAGCGGACCGAAGCGCTGACCGCGGTGGACGTCAACACCGGCCGTTTCGTCGGCAAGCGCAGTCAAGAAGAGACGATTCTCAAGACCAATCTCGAGGCGGTGCAGGAAGTGGTGCGCCAGTTGCGCTTGAGAAACGCCGGCGGTTTGATCATCATCGACTTCATCGACATGGAGCGCGAGGCCAACCGCAAGAAGGTCTACGACGCGCTCAAGGAAGCGCTGAAAAAAGACAAAGCGCGCACCAATATCTTAAAAATTTCCGAGCTGGGTTTGGTCGAGATGACCCGCCAGCGCACCCGCGAGAGTCTGGAAAACCAGTTGCTGCGCTCCTGCCCGCACTGCGACGGGCGCGGCCGCATCAAATCGCCGGTGACGGTGGCCTACGACGTCCTGCGCGCGATCAAACGGCATCACACCGGCATGGATAACGGCCGCAACATCGTCGTGCGCCTGCACCCCGATGTGGCGAATTTTCTCTACGACGAAAAAAACAACAGCCTGGAAAATCTCGAGCGCGAACTCAACCGCCGCATTATCATCAAAGCGAGCCAGGAGCTGCATCACGAGAAGTACGACATTTCGGAATCGTGAGATTAAACGCTTGGCCGCAAAGAACGCATAGAACACAAAACCATCACGATACGTAGGCGGGTTTGCAACCCGCCTTTTCAGTTTTTCGGCCAGGCGTGGATGTCGCTGTCTTTGCGCAATTTCTTCCGGTCGTAGACTTCGTAGTGGGTGAAGGCGCCGATCGGCCGTCGAGGTTTGGCTTTGGGCCAACTGCTGGCGTGGCCGATGGGCATGACCCAGAGCAGGCGCAATGGCTCCGGCACCTTGAAAAGTTCTCTTAACTCCGGTTCCACTTCTTCACGCACGGACACCCACACGGTGCCCAAGTTCATGCTGGCGGCGGCGAGCATGGCTTGCTGCACGGCGTTGGCGATGCTCGCCTGAAATAGTTTTTCCCGGTCGCCGGCCTGGCGGGTGGTCAAATATACTTGCTTGGTGCGCGCCTCGCCGCAGGCCAGCACGAGCACGCTGACATCGCCGACATAATCCTTTTTCAATCCCTTGTAGTTGACCGGGTCTTCTTTCTTGCGGTCGCGCCACTCCTGGGAGTAGATCTCGCGCACCTTCTTCATCTTTTTGCGGTCGCGGGTGACGACGAATTCCCAGGGCTGGGTGTTGGCGCCGGACGGCGCCCAGCGCGCCGCTTCCAGGATATCTTCCAGCTGTTGGTCGCTAACCTTGCCGGTCTTGTAGACGCGCACGCTGCGCCGGTGGCGGATGATGTCGAGCAAATTCTCCGTGTCCATGTTTCTCCTTTTAATAGCGATCGATTGTGTTTATTTCAGGTTGTTCACTTGACCCATCCCGGCGCCTGAAGTCCTTGTCAATTGAGCGAGATTTGGCTGCGCCGGCCGAACCACCAGGCGACGAAAATAAGCGGCGCCAAGACCAGTGTCATCAGTAGAGTCACCGCCGAAGCCTTGTTTATGCTGCCGCTGTACCAGTAGCTCCAGATCACCGCGGGCAGCGTGATGTTGTCGTGGACGGCGAGGAAGACCGCTGCGGTGAGTTCACGGTAGACCAGCAATGCCGTCCAAATCCACACGGAAAAAAGCGTCGGCCGGATCAACGGAAACAATACGCGCCAGGCGGTACGAGCGGTCGACAAGCCGGAGACAAAAGCCGCTTCCTCGAGCTCGCGATGGATTTGCAGGAGCGAGCCGTTGAGCGCGCGGGTGGCGAAAGCCAGGCGGGCGACCGTGTAGACGATCGCGATGATCCAGACCGAACCGTAGAGCGGGATAGTCGTGCCGATAACAAACAGCGCGAGCAACAAAGCGCCGATGGCGAGGATCACTTCGGGCAAGGCTTGGGGCAGGAAGGCGCCGAACTCCAGCACATAACGCAGCCGGCTGCGCGAGCGCACGATCAACCAGGAGAGCGCGAAGGCGAGCAGGAGCACCGCCAGCGGCACCACGGTGACCAGCAGCGCGGTATTTTTCAAACCGCGCAACACCAGCTCCCAGTCCATGCCGTGAAAATGGCTGAAGGAGAGATGCCGCAGCGCTTCCATGGACGGCGGCACGAAGTACGGCGTGAGCGCGGCGTAGGCGATCAGCAACAGCGGCAATAGTTTCGAGAACAGCGCGTAGATAAAAATAAAACCCCAGGCGGCCAGCGACCAACGGCCGAGTGGGATCAAGGTCGGTTTGTAGCCCTTGCCGGTGACGACTTCGAAGCGGTGTCCCTGACGCAGCACCTGGCTGTACCACAATGTCAGGAGACCGGCGATGATGATCATGAAGGCGCCGACGACACCGGTGATGCCGTACTCGGGCAAGCCGGCGCCCTGAGGATGCACTTTGAGATAGATAAAAGTGCTGAGCAGGTAAACGCGGTTGCCCAAACCCAGGATCGCCGGAATATCGAAGGTGGCGATGCCGATGGTGAAGATATAAATCACCGCCGCCAGGATACCCGGCCGGGCCAGCGGCAAGGTGATGCGGCGCATGATTCTGCTAAAGCTCATGCCATGCACCCGCGCCGCCTCTTCCAGCGACGGATTCATGGCGCGAAACATTTGCGAGGTTAAAATGAACGCGAGGGCGGCGAGACTCAGCCCTTGAACGAAGCCCATGCCGATGGGCGTGGCGATATTGATCGGCCCGGCATCGAGATTGAACAGATCGATCAGCCAGCGATTAACCAAACCGATGCGCGGATGGGCGATCAAAGTCCAGCCCATGGCCGTGTAAATACCCGGGATGAGCAAGCCCAAGGTCATGATGGCGTAGAGTAAAGTCTTTCCCGGCAGGGTGGTGCGCTCCACCAGCCAGGCCACCGGCAAGCCGAACAGCAAGGCGACCAGGGTCGCCGTGACCGTGAAGATCAAAGTGTTGACGGCGACGCCGATGATGAACGGATCGGCAAACACGTCGCGGTAGTTGGCCAGTGTGTAGATCGCGCTGGCGGTGCCGAGGGCGCCTTTCTGCAGGCTGACCCAAAACATGGCGATGACGAGCACGAGGATCACCGCCATCGGTAGAGCGGCCAGCGACAGCAGCGCCGGGGAGGTCTGGGTGCCGGCGAAGAAGCTTCTCAGCCGTGACGCGGTAGCGGTCATGGGATTTGCGTGAAGGAGTGGTGGAGATCGGAGTGCGGTGCTGGAGTGTTGGGTTTGGAGTGGGAATCAGAACCAGTACTCCATCACTCCATATTCCAACACTCCCGGTGGTTTCCTACTTCTGACGCAGAATGGCTTCCAGCTCTTTCTGGATCGCCGCGTAGTCTTTGAACGACGCCAGCCATGCCGGGGAGTTGATGATGATCTTGCCTTTGGCGGCGCGGACATTGTCGAGCTCGCGCTTGGTTTGCGAGCCGGGGAACAAATGCAAATCCAAACCGTCGATGCGCCAGAGCAATTCTTGGCCTTCGGGGCTCATCAGATAATGAATCAACAGCGCGCCGGCGTTGGGAGAGCGCGAATTCTTTGGCACGGCGGCATAACGCATGTGCAGCACCGTGCCTTCTTCCATGACGCTATGGCCCACCGGGGCGCCGGTGCGTTTGGCGACGTTGACGTCGTTGCCGCCGCAGGTAAACGCCAGCATGATGAACTCGCCGCTGGTGATGCGTTCGGTTTCGCCGCAGCGCATCAGGCCGGCGATCTGTTTGGACAGCTTGCGCGTGAAGTCGACCATTTTCTCCCGGCCGAGAAAATCCGGCGTGGCGAATTCGCGCATGCCGGCGGCGTAGGGCGTCGACGCGATCTTGCCTTTCCACTTGGGATTGAGCACGTCTTCGATACGCTTGGGTATGTCGTTGCCCTTGACCGCATTGGTGTTGTATTGCACGCCGACCACGGCGGTGGCGACCGCGACATGGGTGCCGTCCGCGGCGATCGGGTTGAACTTGCCCTCGCTCGCCGGCTTGTCCTGGATGAATTGACTGAAGGTCATCGGCTTGAGCGCTTTGCTGTTCAAGGCGTCGAGCATCGCCTGAGCGTTGCCGAGATAGACATCGGTGCTCGCCGGCTGGCCGGCCGCGGCTTCTTGAATAATCCGCAACATCAACGCCTGCATATCGGGACCCGGCGTGTACTGGCCCTTCAGGTCGAGTTTATATTTCCGGTTCATGTTGGCGACGATTTCTTTGAAACCTTCGCTGCCGCCGAAGCTTGCCTGACCCCATTGGCCGCGCAAGGTGCCTTCCTTGCGCGCGCCTTCGATCAATTCATTTAAAGTCGTGGCGCCGGCTTGGGCGGCAAGCCATAACAGGGCGATTACCACTGCCGTGAGTCTTGCGATCATGGTCTTACCTCCTGAGTTGTCCTCGGACGATTACGGATCGCGGCGGGCAAAAACCATAATATCGGCCGCATCCACGATGAATCGGGTTAATCCATTTGAACTGTCGGGAAGTGTTCGGTTCTTGCCGAACAGCTGACGGCCGTTGGCGTCGGCGCAAAATGTAAACTGATCGCCGAGAAAAGTGCTCGAGACGATTTGGCCGGCGAAGCCGGTGGTTTGACTGGCGCCGGTAAGGGCGCGCAGATTTTCTGGGCGAAAGCCCAGGCGCACCTTTTGCCCCGGCTTGGCGTTGGGCTCGACTGCGAGCTTGCCAATCGGCGAGTCGGCGACACCGGCGGCGACGATCTCGCCATCGAGCCAATTGACCGAGCCGAAGAAGTCGGCGACGTCGGCGCTGATCGGCTTATGATAAATTTGCGCTGGCGTGCCCACTTGCAAGAGCTCGCCGGCCTGCATGATGGCGATCTTGTCAGCGATCGCCATGGCCTCGATTTGATCGTGGGTTACATACAAAACGGTGGAGCCCAGCTGTTTGGCGAGATCGCGGATTTTGCCGCGCACGTCTTCGCGCAGGCGGGCGTCCAGATTGCTCAGCGGCTCGTCCATGAGCAACAAACGCGAGTTCACCGCGATGGCGCGCGCCAGGGCGACGCGCTGCTGCTGTCCGCCGCTCAGCAAAGTTGCCGGACGGTCGGCCTGTTCTGCCAATTGGACCAGACGCAGCGCTTCTTTGACCCGCTCGGCGACTTCGCTTTTGGCGATGCGCTGGCTGCCCTCGGCCAGCGGTAGGGCGATATTTTGCCATACCGTCAAATGCGGCCAGACGGCGTAGGATTGAAACACCATGCCGAGCCGGCGCTGCTGAGGTGGGATCCAAGTGGGCGGCGTATCCGAGGAAACGATTTTACCGTCGATGCGGATCTCGCCGCCGTCAGGCACTTCCAGCCCGGCGATGCAGCGCAGCAGGGTGGTTTTCCCCGAACCGCTGGCGCCGACGATGACGAACAGTTCACCCTCGGCGATTGCCAAATCGAGGGATTTGATCGCCGCAACCACGCCGTCGCTGACGAGGAACTGTTTGTGCAGCCGGCGAATGGAGATCATCTAAGTGGGTTCTCCGTGGTCAGTTGCCGGTCTCCAGTCTAACGGCGAAAACCGGCAACCGACTTCCGGCATAGGATGGGCTGGAGGGTCAGTGATACTCGGCGCCGGGCAGCGGATTGTTGACCGCTTCTTCCAAGGTGGTCGCGCGGCTCCATTCATTGGCGGGACGGCTCTTGCCGTCGGTGCCGATCTGATCCATGGCCGCGTAGATTTCGATCTTGTAGCCATCGGGATCGTAGAACTCGAGGCCGGGATTGCCGCCGGGGCCGCGCCGGCCCTCGTAGAAAATCGTCACCCCCTTGGCCTTCAGGAAATCACGGATCTTGAACAGCTCCGACACGGTGGCGACTTCCAACGCCATGTGATCGAAGCCGACTTCGCCGCGCTTGGGCAGCTGGTTTTTCTCCGTCGCTTGCACCAAGGCGATGGTGTGATGGTCGTTGGCGTTGCGGAAAAACACCATGCCGCCCTCGTTTTTATCGGAAAACTTGAAGCCCATGATCTCGGTCCAAAACTTCGACGTGCGCTCGATGTCGCTGCACGCATAGACGATGTGGCCGATCTTCTTGATGTTGATGGGAGACTTCTCTGACATAACTGTGCTCCTTTCATCGGTAAACGGCGAGTGGACGCCGGTATTTAAGGTAGGCGATTTCTACCACGGAAAATTCGCCAAGGCAAAGCTAATTCAATTGCTAACGGCGCGACAACTTGGCGACGATCTTGCGGCTATAATCGCGCACGCTGGCGAGATTCATCGACCGGCGCTTGAGGATATCCAGGCGGATCATTTTCCACTGGAGACTCTTGGCCAGGGATTTCCGCTCGCCCTCGTCTTCGACATGCTTGAGCAGATCTTCGAGGATGCGGATGTCTTTCATCAGCTCGGCTTCCGGCGGCAGCACATTGGCGTTTTTCAAGACATGGTAGGCCATGCGTAGGTCTGCCGGCACGTCGCTGTGGTCGGCCAGATCCAGCGGCTTGCCTTTACCGGCAAGATCGTCGAACTCGCCTTTGCGCTGGGCCTCGAGGATGCGCTGCTCGGCGAGCCGTTCGATGAAACCGACTGCGCCGGTGGGTCGGGATGGGCGTCTAGTTGCCATGGTTAAAAGAGTTCAAAGGTTGAAGCCGTTCAATCGCTGCGCTCCGGTCAAATCGTGTTCAAGCCGTCGGATTCACCTCGATATCTTCGTCGCTCTTTCTTGGGGTTGCGCCTGACTCCTTACCTTAACTCCTTACGGTTTCGGATTCATCTCCTCAGGCGGCCGGACATGGCGGAACATTAGGTAAAAGGCCACGTCATTGACCAATTGTAAACCGCCGCCGATGAATAGAGGAAGCGTGAGGGAGATGTTTTGCATTAAATATGTTGCGATAGTCGGGCTGATGCCGAAGGGCACGGCTCGCGCCAAGCTGGTGACACCGGCGGCCGAGCCGCGCTCGCTCGATTGGACCATTGCCATGGTGAACGAAGCGCGCAGCGGGTTATCCATGTAGGCGAAGAACGAGCGTACTGCGAGAAGGGTCGCTGCCAGAAAGAAAGTCGCCGCGAAGGGAATCGAAAGATAGATCAACGAAGCGAATCCATGGGAAAAGGCCATGGTTCTCACGATGCCCAAGTAGCGCGCGATGATCGGCGCACTTAAAAATGACAGGGCGGCGAGAAAATTGGAGATGAAAAAAAGCAGACCGAGAGATTTGAGGTCGACGCCGAAGCGGAGAAAGAACCAGTAGGCAACCAGTCCGCCGGCCATGCCGGCGCCGAAGTTGTCGACGAAAGCGAGAATCGACATTTTGGTGACGAACACGCCGGTGGTGTGTGAAATCTTCTTTTCGACTTGGCGCGGTTGGTGCCGTTCGTCGATCGCACGATAAACGAGCAACAAGACGACGCTGAACAGAATGGTCAGAACAAAGAGCGGTTTATACGAGGACACGGAGTCCCAGCCGGCGCGCTCCTGAAGAAATTGCGGCAAACCGGCGGCCAGGGCGCCGATGGCGCCCATCACCGAGCCGACAAAGGCGTTTAATGCAAAAATCTGATTGCGGTTTTCCGGCTGACACTTTTCCGCCAGCAGGGCTTCCTCCACGGGATTGAACGGGCCGCCGCCCGAGCCGCCGCCACCCGATCCACCGGCACCCACGTTGGCGATGATGACCGCGAGCAGAATAAAGAACAGGCTGCTAAAAAAAACAAAGATGGCGTTGGAAACGATGGTCAGCAGCGCCAGGAGCATGAGAATGTTGCGCCGGCCGTAGCGATCCGACAGATATCCCCAGACCGCGGTCAGCACCGCGCCGCTCAAATAGGCGACGGAGTAGACAATCCCAATGGTCACAGGCGAGTAGCCGAGGCGGTCGAGGTAAATAGCGAAGACTACGTTCAAATAGGAAAAGGCGAAGGCGCGGATGCCGCGCGAGGCCATCAATAGTTTGGCGTCGTGATGCAGGTCGCGAAAAATCGTCATGATTACGCGGTGGCGGTTTGCGCCTTGGCCTCTTGTTCTTCGGGCGGTTTGACGTCGCGGAACATGTAGTAGAAAACGCAGTCGTGAAAAAATTGCAGAAAGCCGCCGATGAAAATCGGCACGCCCAGGGAAAAGCTTTGCATCAAATAAGCGGACAGGGTCGGAGTGACGGCCACCGGTACATGACGCGACAAACTGGTCAGGCCGGCTGCCGAGCCGCGATCTTCCGGCCGTACCACGCCCATGATAAATGAGCTGCGCAGCGGATTGTCCATGTAGGCCAGATAGGAACGGACGATCGTCAAGGCGGCGGCGACGGCGAATGTCGGCGCCAGCGGCAGACAGAGCCAGATCAGCGAAGCCAGGCCATGGGAAAATGCCATGGTGCGGACGATGCCGATCCGGCGCGCGATGATCGGCGCCGTGAGAAAAGACATGGCGGCGAGAAGGTAGGACAGGAAGAACATGAATCCCAAGGATTTCAGTTCGACGCCGTAGCGCAAGAAAAACCAATAGGCGAGCAGCGGGCTGATCAAACCGCCGCCGAGATTGTCGACCATGCCGAGGAGCGACATCTTGAGCACGAACTTATTCGCCTTGGTGGCAAGGTTTTTCTTTTCGCGCTTGCGATAGACATGCTGTTCGTTGATTTGAGAATAGGCGCAAATGAGCACGATGCTGAATACAATGGTCAAAGCGAACAACGGCTTGTAGGAATCGATGGCTGGCCAGCTCCATTGTTCTTGCAGATGCTGGGGCAGGCCGCTCAACAGCGCGCCGAGGGAGCCCGACATCGAGCCGACAAACGCGTTGGCGGCGAAAACTTTGTTGCGGTTCGCCGCCGAACATTTTTCCGCGAGCAAGGCTTGTTCGACAGGACTCATCGGGCCGCCGCCCTGGCCGCCGGCGCCGGACCCACCGGCGCCGACGTTGGCGATGATGACGGCGGCGATAATAAAGAATAGATGGCTGGAGAACATATAGATGAGATTAGAAACGATGGTGAGCGCGGCGAGCAGCATCAAGATATTCTTGCGGCCGTAGCGATCCGACAGGTATCCCCACAGCGCCGTGAGCAGCGCGCTGGCGGCGTAGGCGGTGGTGACGACAAAACCTACGGTCATGGTGGAGTAGCCCAGCTGGCTCAGATAAATCGTGAAGATCACGCCCAGATAGGAGAACGCGAAGGCGCGCACGCCCCGCGAGATCATGAGAATGATCGCATCGCGCTGCGGGTCGCCGAAGAGATTGCGAATCACTTGGTTAGCGCCGCCTGATAATATTTCCGTTCGTAGTCGAGTTCGGTGGCGATGCCGAGGGCATGGAGCGCCGCATTGAATTGGGCGGCGTCATCGAGGGACGAACTCCGGCGCACGGCTTGAGCGGGTCGCCCGAGGGTGTCATAAAGTTTGCCGGTGGCGATAAAAAAAGTCAGGGCGGTGAGCGGCGTCAACTTCACCCGGCGTTCGCCGCGGCGGATGTCATGACGCCCCCAGGCGCCGCGAAAGCATTGCACGGGAATCGCGCTCGCTTCGGTCGGCACGGTTTGGATCACGGTTTCCAACTCGGCGGCGATCTTCGGCGTCAGCGACCAGGCGCCGAGCAGAGCGCCGGCGGCGCCGAGCTTGCTCAAGGCGAGCTCGATTTCGTCAACCGTCAGTTCGCCGTCGCTGCCGAAACCGAAGACACCCCAGATTGTGCGCCGACCGCGTCGATCCAACTCAGCCAGGGCGGCGAGCATGATCGAGTCAGCCAGCGGGCTGCGCAATCCCGGTTCCTGACCCTGGGCCAAGGAATCGCCGCCGACGTCGAGGCCGACGAGCAGATCGGTGTCGAGGACGGTCATGGCGGCTTCCAAGCCGTCGATGACCCCGTCGACGCCGCCGTTGATATCGACGAGCAAGACCTCGCGGTCGATGCAGCGAGCCATCTTGGCTTCGGCGAAAGCCACGCCGGTGCTGGTTTGGCTAGTCTCGTTTGCCATCCAACTAAACTCGTGCAGCGCGCGGACATTTCGAGTTTCGCTTAGTTTGCGCGGCCCGGGGACGGGATCGTAAACGTTTCGTTCCCAGGACAAGCCGCCGAGGGTGAAGCGCAGACCGCAGAATTCAAAAAAGCGCGCGGCGGCAAGAGCGCCGGCGACATCGCCGCCGCCGCCCACGCCAATGACGAGAGCATGTTTCGAATCGCGTATCAGATTTTCCAGCGAAGCCGCGGAGCCATTCATTTGGGGATGTGAGTATCCTGGCCCGGCACCGGATTGGCGATGGCTTCATCCAACGACTTCACGCCATGCCATTCATTTGACGGCCGGACATGACCGTCGCTACCGACTTGGTCGACGCCCCAGTAGATCTCCAGGGAGTTGTTGTCCGGGTCGCGAAACTCGACGGCGATCTGACAGCCGGCGCGGCGGCGGCCTTCGAAGTCGATGGTGGCGCCGTATTGCTTCAGACGGTCGCGCGCGCGTACCACTTCGGCGAGGGTCGGCACTTCGAAGGCGAGGTGATGCAGTTCACGATTACTGTTCTTGCCGTCGCCCTGGCCCACCAGGGCGAGGCAGTGGTGATCGCTGTTACAGCGCAGAAACACCATGCCTCCAGCCATCATCTCTTCGGGATAGACGTCGGAGACCTTAAAGCCGAGCACGTGCGTATAAAATTGGGTCGCGCGCTCGAGATCGGTGACCTGCAGGACGACATGGCCGACCTTGGCGATGTGGAACTCCATTCCTTTGGCAGGGGCCATGCTTTTCAATTTCTCGATATCGATGGTCATGGATTTTCCGCTTACTCAATCTGAATGAAAATTGCTATAACATGTCCCTATCGTTTCTGCACCTCCAAATGAATGACCGGCATCTGCGAGCGAGCGCCGTCGCTTGCCCGCTGCCAAGCCAGGCGAAATAAGCCGATCCGTGCTAGGTTCGGCACGAGATCGACGAGTCAATGGGGAACGCTCCGGCTTATGAAAAGTAATACCGACCAGGATATATCGACCGAGGTAGACGCCTTCACGGCGGAGGTGATTCGCAGTTCAGTGGTGGCGATCACCGATGAGATGAAAACCAATCTCATGCGCACCGCCTACAACATGATTATTTACGAGGCGGAGGATTTTACCGTCGGACTGTTCGACGGCGACGGCAACACGATTTCCATCGGGCTCGGCTTGCCGATGTTCATTCGCGGCCTTTCCGACGCGGTCAAGGCGAAGCTCGCGCACTGGGGCAAGGAAAATATCCGTCCCGGCGATATTCTCCTGACCAACGATCCCCAGGTGATGGGCAGCCATCTGAATCACATGATCTTTTCGTTGCCGATCTTTTACCAGGGCGAGCTGATCGCGTTCTCGTCGTCCATGGGCCACTGGCAGGATGTCGGCGGCGTCCTCGGCGCAGTGACCCGGGACATTTTTTCCGAGGGATTGCAGATGCCCTTCGTCAAAATCTTCAAAGCCGGCAAGCAGGATATGGAGCTGACGGAGATCATTCGCAGCAATTGCCGGCTGCCGCACTTCGCCATGGGCGACTTTCGCGCCCAGATCGCGGCGATCCGCACCGGCGAACGGCGCCTGACAAGGCTGATCGAGCGCTATGGCGCCGCGACGTTTAAGCGCAGCATCGAGCGGATCTTCAATCAAAGTGAAAAACTCGCGCGCGCCGCGGTGGCAAAAATTCCCGACGGCATCTATGAAGCGGCATCGTTCATGGACGACGACGGCGTCAACATCGGCAAGCACATACCGATTAGGATTCGCGTCGAAGTGAAGGCCGATGAAATGACCATCGACCTGAGCGGCGTCAGCCCGCAGGTGGCGGGGCCGTACAATTCCGGCGCGACCGCGGGGCGGTCGGCGTCGGAAGTCGCGTTCAAGTTTCTCACCACGCCGTTGCTGTTACCGATCAATGAAGGATCGTTTCGGCCGTTGAAAATCAATTTGCCGCCGGGACGGGTGGTGAGCGCGACCAAGCCGGCGCCGGTGCGCACCTGGATGACCGTGCCGATGACGGTTGCCGACACAATCTTTAAAGCGCTGGCGCAAGCCTGTCCCGATAATGTCCTCGCCGGCCATCATGCCGACTTGGCGGCGCCGCGCACCTTCGGTCTCGATCCCAAGAGCGGCCGCTCGTTTCACTTTCCGCCCATGCTGTCAGGCGGCGGCTGGGGCGCGCTGTCCAACGCCGACGGTCAGAACGCAACGTTTTGCATCAACGACGGCGACACCCATAACACGCCGGTGGAAGCGGGCGAGGGGCGCGCGCCGATCTTTGTCTCCTACCGCAAGTTGCGCCAGGACTCCGGCGGGCCCGGGCGATTTCGCGGCGGGCTTGGTGTCGCGCAAGAGGTCCGCTTGCTCTCGGCGGGCAGCGTCTTGTCGGCGATGGAGCGGGCCCTCTGTCCGCCCTGGGGATTGTACGGCGGCAAAAACGCCCTGGCCAATCGCTTTACCGTCGTCCGCAAGGACGGCGCAGTCGAGACCATGAAGACCGGCAAGACTCCGGGCGTCATCGCTTTGCAGGAAGGCGACGGTTTTTTGATCGAAGTCGGCGGCGGCGGCGGCTTTTGGAACGCCATGGAACGCAATCCCGCGCGTGTGCTCGCCGACGTGCGCTCGGGCTATGTATCCGTCGAAGCGGCGCGCGCGGACTATGGTGTAGCGATACGGCAATCGGGGAGAAAGTTCGAGTTGGATGTGGCGGCCACATCGGAGTTGCGCGGTAGTCGAAGAAGTGAAGAGGTTTAACCACAAAGAGCACATAGATCACAAGGTAAGGGAGTGGGATTCGGAATATCTCCCGCAAAGCACGCAAAGTTAGGAACTGATTTGTGGGCGTATGGCATACGCCCTTCTTCGCAGCGAAGGATGACGTTTGTTAAACCATGAAGGACACGAAGGTCGGAAGAAGAGTTAGCCGCAAAGGGCGCAAAGAAGTCGTGCCAAGTTTTCAAAATATCTCCCGCAAGGGCGCCAAGACCCTAGGTCGGAAAGAGATGTCATTTCGACGGGAGAAATCTTTGGTCGTTGGCTGAGCGCTGGAGGGCAATCATGCCGCGGATACTGTCGCGTTCACTATTGGCGTTCATGCTTTTCTCCACCGCGGCATCGGCTCAAGAAAAAATCCGCATCGGCTACATCGGCTTGTCACTGAGCAGTATGCCGATCCTTGCCGCGCGGGACCTGGGGACATTTTCTAAGAATGGCATTCAGGCGGAACTGCTGTTGCTAACCTTCCAGCTTTCATCCGTGGCGCTCACTGCCGGCGATTTGGAGTATGTCGCGGGGGTTGGTCCGGGTTCGGTGAGCGCGACCTTGGGTGGGAGTCCGTCGCGCGCGGTTTGGATCGTCGCCAACCGGTTGATCTATCATGTCATCGCTCAGCCCGAGCTGAAAACGCTTCAGGATCTGCGCGGCAAACGTATCGGCGTGAGCGGCTTGGGCGCAACGACTCACACGGCGTTTACCATGGCGGTCGAAAAGGCCGGGGCGAACGCAAAAGACTTCATCGTTGTCGGCCTCGGACCGCAACAGCAGCTGCGCGCGCTGGAGTCGAGGGCGGTGGACGCCGTAGTGATCGACCCGCCGGTGTTGTTATTATTGCTCAAGAAAGGTTTCAGCAAAATTTTAGACGTGGGTGGGTTGGTGGAAATGCCCGTGGGCGGCTTGACGACCTTGACCAAGACCTTGAGCGCGAAACCGGATCAAGTCCGCCGGGTCATCAAAGCGCAGCAGGAGGCCAAAGAGTTGCTCCTCAATTCAAAAGAGCGCGCCGTCGAATTTATCGTCAAGACGATGAAAATGGATCAGGAAACCGCGACCAAGACCCATGAGCTAATGGTCTTCGCGTGGGCGGGGAGCGGCGTGCCGACGCGAACCGGTATCGAAAACATCTTCAAAGGCATTCAATCCCAGGGCCGCTTTACCGACAAGAAATTTGTCTTCGAAGATATCGCCGACTCGCGCTTCGCCGCGCAAGTCGCACGCGAGCTCGGCCATAAGGAATGAGAAAGGGAAAGAATTTGGCCGCAAAGGACGCAAGAAAGAAAGCGAATGATTTCTCGCAAAGGCGTTAGCTGAATGACTGGCGCAGCTCGTCATAGGGATCGATGCGAAGGAAATAAGAAAGATTTCTCTCTTGATCGAAATGACAACAGTTTCGAACTTCGCGTTTTTGCGCGTTTGCGAGAGAAAGTCTTCTCCGGCGTGAAACCGGAAAGGTGATTTATGCAGCAGCTCACAAGTAACGTACTCGTCGAAACCCGCCAAAAGGGCGCCAATCACGGCTTGGTGGCCACATCCGACGGGTTGGTGCTTATCGACACGCCGCACAAGCCGAGCGATGCGGTGCGCTTGAGGTCGGAAATCGAGCGGCGCGGCAAACTGCGCTACATCATCAATACCGAGCCCCATGGCGATCACTGGACCGGTAACGGGTTCTTCGATGTTCCAGTCATCGCCCACGAAGGGGTGCGCACTCGCATGCTGGCGGCGAACATGACCGAGCATTTGGCCCGGGTCGCTTCCTTCGGACCGGAAGAGCCGCAACTGTTGGAAAACTATCGGGCCAATGCGCCGATGATGACCTTCGCAAGTGAAATGAAATTGCATGTCGGCAATCACACTTTCCGCATGGTTGCCATGCCCGGCCACACGCCGTACCAGGCCGCGGTGATCGTCGAAGAGGAAGGCGTGGTGTTCACCAGCGATAATATTTTCTGCAAGGTGCAAACCTGGATTCAAGAGGGGCAGCCGGATGACTGGCTCAAATCCCTCGATGCTTTGCGCGCGCTGCGCGAAGAAATCTTCGTTCCCGGACATGGACCGGTGTGCGACAAAAACTACCTCAAAGAGCAAGCGGGATTTCTTGAAGAGTGGGTGGCATATGTCCGCGGCGGGGTGGGGCGCGGCATGACCAAACAAGAATGCATCGCCAATTTGACGGCATTGACGGACCGATATCCCATGGATGTAGAACAAGACGGCATGGCGCCGCGGGTGATGCAGTTGAACGTCGCCAATCTGTACGATTATGTGATCGGGGACAGGAATCCACGTTCGTGGGTGAGAGATGTCAGCGGCCAGCAGATCAGAAGTCAGAAAGAATCGGAGGATAGCCGTGAAGTTTAAATGTCTGGTCTCGGTGTTGACAAGTATAGTTATTACGACGGCTTCGTTCGCTGATGCGCAGCAGCCGAAGAAAATCACTCTGGTTAGGGTATGTATCGTCGGGCGATGCAGCAGTGATAGCGACCGGGTCGAGGGCCTTCGAATGGCTCTGCGCGAGCGCGGTCATGTCGAAGGCCAGAACATCGCCTTCGAGTACCGATACGGCGATGGGAAGGTCGAGCGGAGTACCAAGCTCGTGGCCGACTTGATGCGACTTCGGGTCGATATCATCGTAGTAGCAGGAGGGACTTTTACGATCCAGGCGGCCAAGGATGCGACCAAGACGATTCCCATCGTTATGTTAGCCCGCGGTTCCGATCCTGTGGAGGCGGGTCTAGTTGCCAGCCTTGCCCGACCCGGCGGCAACGTCACCGGCCTTACGCTGCTATCCCGAGAATTGGGCGGTAAGCGGCTCGAGCTGCTCAAAGAAGCCGTTCCCAAAATTTCCCGGGCCGCGGTGTTTTACGATCCTGCCTTCCGCCCCAGTGTCATCGACGTCAAAGAGGTTCTCCCGGTGGCGGCGCGTGCACTCGGGTTGAATCTTCAGCCTTGGGAGATCCGCAGTGCGGACGATTTCGACCGGGTGTTTGCGGCGATGGGCAAGCAGCGTACGGACGGACTCTATGTGCCCGCCGCGGGCTCGCTCATACGTTCCAACCAGAAACGAATCGCGGGTCTTGCGCTTAAGAACCGTTTACCGTCGGTGTACGACGACAGAGAAGCTGTGGATGGCGGCGGGCTCATGTACTACGGGGCCGACCAGGGAGACAGCTACCGCCGCGTTGCGTATTACGTGGATAGGATTCTGAAGGGAACCAAGCCCGCCGATTTGCCGGTGGAGCAGCCGATGAAGTTCGAGTTGGTGATCAACATAAATACCGCCAAGCAGATCGGCCTAACGATTCCGCCCGAGATGTTAGCGCGGACGAGCAAAATCATACGGTGAAGAAGATACGAGCAGTAGACAGCGTCAGGAAATTTGAAGTTACGACTACCAAACCGGATTGGTTGAAAAAAAGAACATGAGGGAAAAACTAGCAATTACCACTTTGCGATTTTTGTCCGGTAATCCAAAATCAAAAATCTGTACTGAGCGAAATCGCAGGACCGACAATCCAAAATGGATTGCGGTTGTCGCCTTTGCCGTTACCTTGGTGGCGGGCGGGGCAAAGGCCCAAGCGCAACAGAAGCATGAAGTTTTGCGGCTCGGTTTTCTCACGACCAATTCTGCCGCCGCCGAACAACCCCGGCTGGTTTTTTTCTTGCAAGCCCTGCGCGCGCTTGGTCATTTCGAGGGACAAAACCTTACCATTGAGTACCGATTTACGGATGGGAGGTTCGATCGCCTTCCTGAGTTGGCCGCGGAACTAGTCAAGTTAAACGTTGACGTGTTGATCGCAAACACCACTAACGCGGCCCTTGCGGCACAGAACGCCACGAAAACGATCCCGATTTTTTTTATGGGGGTAACCGATCCCGTCGGCGCGAAGCTGATCGACAGCTTGGCGCGGCCCGGTGGCAATATAACCGGGATGACAAACATAGCGTCGGTGTTATCGAGCAAGCGGCTTGAGCTGCTCAAAGAGACGGTGGCGAAACTTTCCCGCGTTGCCGTAGTGTGGGACCCGAACAATCCTGGCTCGACGCCGCAATGGAATGAAAGCCAACTCGCCGCGCGGATACTGGGATTGCAAGTGCATTCGATGGCGGTCAGCGTGGCCGACAAGTACGAGAGTGCATTTAAAGATGCAGTGAAGGCGCGCAGCGGTGCCATGGCGGTGACGCTCAATCCGCTGGCCAATTCGAATCAGAAACTCCTGCTCGATCTCGCGGTAAAATATCGCTTGCCGGTAATCTACGCGCGGAGCGATATTGTCGAGAAAGGCGGCCTCATGTCTTACGCTACAAGTCCAGCGCAAGATGGACGAGACGCCGCGCGCCTGGTCGATAAATTATTGAAAGGGACCAAGCCCGAGGATATTCCAACAGAACAACCGATGACGTTTGAGTTCGTCGTCAATCTCAAAGCCGCCACGCAGATCGGCTTGACGATTCCGCCGACGCGTTCTATCACGAGCGCAGAAGGTGATCAGATAAGGCAAAAGTAAAAAATTGAAAAATGAAGATAGCTTTGCCCGCTGCGGTCCTGGCGCGGGGTTTATCCGTTGACGTTGAAGGACTTGTTCTGGGAATTAGATTCGGCGCGACAATCACACCGAGAAAATGTTATCGAGTGGAATCCCAGTTCTACGAACTTGAGGTGACGTTTATGGATAAGACCCGACGCTTGAGAGAAGCTTTGCTCAGCGTGATGGTTTTCATTCTGGCTTCGGAAATTCTTGCGCGGGTTGCCTTGGCGGCTGAGGCGGCGCGCTTTCGCGTCAGCTACGGCGGCACCGCCGGTTACCAATTGCCGTTATGGGTGAATCGGGAGTTGGGCTTCAGCAAGAAGTACGGCGTCGATCTGGAGACGATCTTGATCCAAGCCGGTTCGCCCAACATTCAGGCGCTGGTCGGCGGCAGCTTGCAACTGACGCAGACCGCGGCGTCTTCGGCGGTGATTGGCGCGAACCAGGGGGCGCCGGTGGTGATCGTTGCGACTTTGGAAAATAAGTTGCCGATGCTGTTGGTCTCGCGTCCCGAGATCAAGGAGCCGCAACAGTTGCGCGGCAAGGTGATCGGCATCAATCGCTTCGGCGGTTCCAACGACGCGGCGGTACTGATGGCGATTAAAGCGTGGAAAATGGATCCCAAGGATATTTCCATGTTGCAGACCGGCGGCACTTCGGCGCGCATGGCGGCGCTGCTCACCAAGAAGGTCGATGCGACGGTGCAGTCCTATCCGGAGATCTATCAGGCGCGTAAGCTCGGCATGAACGTGCTCGCCGACATCGGCGACTTCGGTTTTTTCACCAACACCTCGAATATCGTCACGCGCGCCGAGTTGCAGCAAAACCGTGGGGCGATCAAGGGATTTCTCAAAGGTCAGATCGAGGGCATGCACTACGTCAAGACCAACAAAGAGGGCAGCCTGAAAATTCTCCGTAAATATCTGCAAATCGGCGATGCCGAAGCGGTGGAGGGAACCTACAAATTTTTCGCCGACCGGTTGGCACGCTCGCCGCGCACGGAATTGGAAGGGATCAAAAATATTCTACTCTCGATCAACGCCGGGCAAAGAAACCCAACCGAGTTCGTCGACATGAGCTTGCTCGATGAAATAGAAAAGGAAGGGTTCGTGCAGAAGCTGTACGGGCAATGAACTCGGCGTTGAACACGTGCAGTGATGCGTTCAAGCCGTCCGGATCAATAGAGCGGTTCCAATAGTTCCTCGGGTTCCAGGGCTCACTTCGGAACTCGGCTAGGAGAGGGAGCGTTCATGTCGGCGAAACTCAAACTTTCGGTCGCCTGCGGCGATTACGAGATCATCCGCGCGCTCAAAGACGGCACGGTGCAGGCGGATGGGCTCGAGCTGGTGGTCTTGACCAGCCACGGTCCGCGCGAGCGCCACTGGCGCATGGCGCGCAATCTTGAATACGACGTCTGCGAGTTCAACGTCGGCGCCTATTTCATGGCGCGCGAGCATGGCGTGGCGGTGACGAGCATTCCGGTGTTTCTGCACCGGCGATTCCGCCATGGTTTTGTCTTCGTCAACGTCAACGCCGGTATCAAATCACCCAAGGACTTGATCGGTAAAAGAGTCGGCGGGACAAACTTTCAGCCGGCGGGAAATATCTGGATTCGCGGTATTTTGGCAGAACATTACGGCGTGCCGCACGAGTCGATTACCTGGCTGGTCGATCGCAGCGAGGATGTCGAGTTTACGCCGCCACCCAGGTTGAAGATCGAAATGATCCCGACGGGCAAGCATATGGACACGATGCTCGCCGAGGGCGAGATTCCGGCGATGATCAATCCCTATATTCCCCGTCCCATAGTCGATGGCGATCCGCGGGTTTCCTATTTGTTCCCCAACTATAAAGAAGTCGAGCGCGAGTATTTCCAACAAACCGGCATCTTCCCGATCATGCATGTGACCGTGATCAAGCAAGAGATCGTCGACAAGTATCCCTGGGCGGCGGTCAGTTTGGCCAAGGCCTTCGAAAAGGCGAAACAGCTCTGCTATCAGCGCGTCGTCAATCCGCGCATCGTACCGTTGGCCTGGTTCGCTCATCAATGGCAGGAAGAACGCAAAGTCCTGGGCGCGGATCCCTGGGCTTATGGCTTGGGCGTATCGAACCGGAAAAATCTTCAAACGATCATTCGCTATTGTCACGATCAGGGGCTGATCAAGCGGGAGATGACCGTCGACGAATTGTTCTTCGACACCGATCCCGGCGACGCCGGCGGCGATGAAGGGCATTACTAAGAATTTCACCACGAAGGAGGACCCGAAGGTTTTCGTAGGGCGCGCTGCGCGCACCGATCAGTCGCGGAATATCTCCCGCCAAGGCGCCAAGGTGACGGACCGATGCCTGTCATCCCAAGCAAATGCGAGGGATTTATGAGAGATTTCTCCCTCTGGTCGAAATGACAACGATTCTGAACTTGGCGTCTTTGCGCCTTGCCGGGAGTAACTTCGATTGGGTTGAGGGAAATGCCACGGAGTCGAAGATAGGAGTAACCGATGACGAAACTCTGCTGTTCAAGGAGCAAATTGTTCGGCATGGCGGCGTGCCTGGCGTTGGTCTTCTCCGATCGAACCGTCGGCGCGGCTGAGGGGCTGCAAAAACTTCGCGTAGCTTACGCCGCGATCACCGCGGCCTTTTCTCTGCCGTGGTTGGCTAAGGAAGCGGGCATCTTCCAGCGCCATGGTTTGGACGTCGAATTGGTTTATATCGCATCAGGGGCGCGCGCGGTCCAAACTTTGGTGGGTGGAAGTGTCGACGTTGTCGAGATCGGCGGGCCGGCGGGGGTCGATGCCAGGCTGGCCGGTGCCGATACGGTCTATGTCGCTTTACCGGTCACGCGGGTCTTGGTCTTCACGGTGGCGGCGCCGCAGATTCAGCGCATCGAAGAGATGCGCGGCAAGACTATCGGCGTAACGCGCATCGGCACGGTGACGGATTTTTTCACACGCTTGTACCTGCGCCAGAACAATCTCGTGCCGGACAAGGATGTCATGATCCGCCAGGCTGGCGGGCTGCCGGAGATTGTCGCGGCACTCAAGGCCGGACAGGTCGAAGGTGGCACGTTCGGTTTTCCCGCGGTGTTGCACGCCCGGGCAGCGGGCTTTCGTGTCTTGGTCGATTACAACGTATCGGGATATCGCTACCCATTATCGTCGGTAATCGTTACCCAAAGGCTTTTGCGCAGCAATGAATCCGCGGTGCGCCGGTTGCTCGAAGCGCATATCGAAGCGGCGCATCGCTTCAAGACCGACGCCAATTTCGCCATGAACGTGATCGGAAAATATACCCAGACCAGCGAGCGGGCGATGTTGGAGGAAACCCAGCGGGTTTATGCTGCCGCCTTCGAGCGGGTTCCCCATCCCGACCTGGAAGCGATGAAGCTCGGTATCACCCAGGTGAGCGAAACCAATCCCAAAGTGCGCGCCGTCGACCCGCGCGAGTTCGTCGACGGCCGCTTGCTGCGCGAGATCGAGGCGAGCGGCTTCGTCAAGCGGCTGTATGGCGAGACGGGAAAGTAGGCCGCCACCGAAAGAAGAATGGCCGCAAAGAACGCAAAGGGCGCAAACCACAAAACACAAGGATCACAGAGAAAGTAACTTCGGATCCGGAAAATTGGCCGCAAAGAAAGCATAGAACACAAAGTAAGAATTCCGAAGAGAGGGACGGGGTTGAAACCCGCTCGCTTAGGTTATTACCCAGAGTTACCAACAATTTGGCATGACCACGAAAGGAGAAGCACATGATCATCGATACTCACTTTCACGCCTTTCCCGGAAAGTTTCTCGAGCTGATACCCGAGGCTAAAAATGACGTTCGGGGGGTCGGCTTCCATGCCTTCGATCATCAGGAATATCTCGATGTCATGGACAAGTATGGAATCGATATGGGGGTATTATCCAACACCGGCGGCCGGATCGAAAAAGGCGGCGATCGGGCCAAGGCGTTGGAGCTGTGCAGGGTACTGAACGATGGCTTCGCCGAAGCCCACGCCAAGTATCCGCGGCGCTTTTTAGCCTTCGCGCGATTGCCGATGCTCGATATGGAGGATTGTGTGCGCGAGTTGGAGCGCTGCTACACGGATCTCAAGATGCATGGCGTGATGATGCCGACCAATATCGCCGGCAAGTACATCGACGAACCGGAGTTCAAACCGTTTTGGGATGCGCTGGCCGCCGGCGCAAAGCCGTTGTTCCTCCATCCGGCCAACGCACCGTGCCAGGCCAATTGGGACAAGTACTCGCTGCACCAGAAAATCCTCTGGCCCACCGACAGCACGCTGGCGTTATCGCGGATCGTCTATGCCGGTATGTTCGACCGCTATCCCGACTTGAAGCTGATCGCATCCCATTTGGGTGCGATGATTTTGTGTTATCTCGACCGGCTCAACTGGCGCGAGGGCGATCCGCTGTGCAAGGAAGATCCGGAAGTCTATTTCAAGAAGATTTTTTACGATACGGCGGGGCCGATTCGCGCGCCGTTTATCAAGCTGGTCTGCGACACGGTGGGTGCGGAGCAGGTCCTGTTTGGCGCCGACTATCCGCACGGCCGGGAAGGCCGCGACGATCAGTTCTACCCGATGACTTTGCAAGCGATGGAAGAATTGGATGTACCGGCGGCGGATAAGGAGAAGATTTATTATTTGAATGCGAAAAAACTATTTAATATTTGAACACGTTCAAGCCGTTCAATGCGACTGAACGGGGGTGAAGGAATCGGCTTCGAATTTCAAACGACTGGAACTTCTGGAACCCTTGGAACGACTGGAACCATCGGCGTAGAGGCGACCGGCGGTCGCCTTGGCTTTACAATTTCAACAAGCGCTTGGCGTTGCCTGCCAGTATCGCCTCTTTGTCGGCGTTGGAGCATTTTAGCGCTTGGACTTTTTCTACGGCCATCCAGTCGCCAAGGGTGTAAGGGTAGTCGGTGCCGAGCATGAGCTTGTCGGTGCCGACTTTGGCCTTTAAATATTCCAACGTGTCGACGTCGTAGACCAGGGTGTCGAAGTAGAGATTTTTTAAATAGGCGCTGGGCGGTAGCTTGGCCAGCGCCGGGCGGGTTTTCTGGCCGGTGACGAATTCCTTGTCAAAGCGTCCGAGATGAAACGGCAGAAAGCCGCCGCCGTGCAGCGCGCAGATTTTTAGATTGGGAAAACGGTCGAACAGGCCGCTATAAAACATGTAGCCCAGCGATAATGTCGAGTCGGCGGGATTGCCGCAGACCGCGTTCAAACCGTATTCGGTCATGCGCTCGGCGCCGGCGATATGCTCGGGGTGCATGACGATCATGACGTCGAGCTCCTGAGCCTTGGCCCAGAAAGGATCGAAGTCGGTAACGTTGTAATACTGGCCATTGACATTGGTGCCGATGAAAGCGCCGCGAAATTTGAGGTCGACAATCGCGTGTTCCAATACTCGCGCCGCCCGGGTCGCATCTTGCAGCGGCACCACCGCCATGCCGATGAAGCGATCCGGCCGCGCTTTCGCCAACAACTGAATGCAATCGTTGTAGAGGTTACACCAACCTTCCCCATGCTCGCCGTTCAATCGATAGCCCAGGCTGTTGGTGTTGGCTTCCAGAGTCGCCAACCCGACCTGGCCCTGGTCCATGATCTCGATATGTTTCTCGACGTCGAAGATCGGCGGCTGCAAGCGATGCGGCTTGCTGCCTGTGAACGACAGCGACCAACTGCCTTTGTCGTCGGCAATCTCCACGCCCAGCGCTTTTCCATGCTTCTTGGTTTCCTCGATCAGCTGCTGCGGCACGTAATGATGATGAATGTCGATCGCTAGGTGTGGCATTGAATTATTCACTTTCTCTCGTTTCGCGCTTATTTGGCAAACAACCCGCTCTTTTCCAATTCGACCAGATAGCGCCGGTCGATCATGTCGGCCGGTTTGATCGCTTTGGCGCGCGCGTCGAGGGGCGCGATCTCGTCGAGCGACGCTTGCAGCGCTGCTTCGTGGATCTCCAGCCGGTGCTCCATGGCGGCGATCTCCGAATTGTAGGATGCGTCGAGAACCTTCGGGTCGGTGATGCGCAGGTATTTGCCGAGGACTTTATAAACCAGTGCCCGGTCGCTGTGCATCAGTTTGCTCGCCTCGGCCATGGCGCGCATGAAGCGGCTGATGACCGGGCCGCGTTTGTTGATCAGCGAGCGCAGGGTGACGACGCCGGTGGCCGCATAGGGAATCTTGAGATCGAAACCGTTGACGACGTAGCGGTAGCCGCGCGACGCGACCTGAAAATCGCCGGGCGCTACTAGACCGGCGGCATCGACGTTGCCGCCGAGGAGCGACGCCACGGTCTCCGGTCCGCCGCCGGTTTGGATGGTTTGAATATCCTTGCTCGCATCCATGCCCAAACGCCGCAGCGCCTGAACGACGAAATAGTGGGTGTTGCCGCCGAAACGGCCGACGGCGACTTTCTTGCCCTTGAGATCTTGCGGGCTCTTGATGTCCGCCTTGCCCATGATGCTATGGGTCAAAAAGTTTTTCATGCCGCCGATGAAAACAAGATCTTTGTTGCCTTGAACGATCGCGCGCACGTTGCCGACGGCGCCGGTGACGCCGATCTCGGCGTCGCCGCTGATGGTCGCGGCGGTGGCGACCGGCGATGAAGGAATGAAGACCAGATTGAAGTCGAGATCGTATTTCTTGAACAGGCCGGCTTCCCGCGCGATCCAGGGCATTGACTGGGACATCACTTGGGCCGAGTGCAGACCGACGATCCGGTCCGGTGCCGCCGCTCCCCTTGCCGATTCGTTGCCTACGCAAAGGGCGAAAAGTGTCATACCGAGCAATAATATTTTCTTCATAATCGTCCTCCTCATCGCGTCATGACGGCTAACGATTCTACATGGAAGGTGTGGGGAAAAAAGTCAATCGGTTGGACGAACCGGAGCTTGTAGCCAAGCTTGCTAAGGGCGGCCAGATCGCGCGCCAGGGTCGTCGGATTGCACGAGATATAGATGATCGTCGCCGCGCCCAGCGCGCTGATGGCGGCTTCAATTCCCTTGGCGCCGGTGCGGGGTGGATCGAGGACGATCTTGGAATACTTTTGGCGCTGCTGTTTGAGTTGCGCGAGTGCGCGCGGCACTGGAGCGCATATCCAATGGATGTTGTCGATGCCGTTTCTCTGGCCGTTTAGCTTGCCGCTGGCGACGGCGCTGCGGAATCCTTCCACCGCGGTGACTTCACCTGCCCGCCGGGCCATGGGCAAAGTGAAATTCCCAGCGCCGGAGTAGAGCTCCAAGACGCGATCCTGTTTGTCAAAGGCGCCGGCGTTGAGGAGCTCGGCGAGCATCAGCCGGTTGGCTTCGGCGTTGACCTGGGTAAAGGTGTCGGCATCGAGTTTGAGCGTCAGGTCGTCTTGAAGTACCACCGTGATCGACGGATTACCCCATGTCCTGCGCCAGTCGCCGGCATGGACGATGACGCCATCGATGGATTCCGTAGCGCCGACCAGTTGTTCGCAGCGTTGCTCATCGCTGGCCGCCAGTGGCTCAGTGGCGGTTGCGCTGACCACAGTTTGGCCGGGTTGGTCGCCGCTGATGATTTCAATATGCTCGAGGTTGACAGCGAGACTGTCGAGCCACAGGCGCAGCGGCGCGATGACGGCGTTCAACGGCTGCGCGGCGATCAGACAAGTATCGACTTCGACCACATGGTGCGACGCGGCGCTGTAAAAGCCCAAACGCTTTACCGCGCTGACTTGCAAGCGAATGCGCCGGCGATAATGCTCGGCGCCGGGCGAGGCGACGATGGGGCGCAGTGCGAAATTATCAAGCTTGCCGATGCGCCGCAGGGCGTCTGCGACGCTCTGCTCTTTGGCCTTGAGTTGCTCTCGGTAACGGATATGTTGCCAGGTACATCCGCCGCAATCGCCGACGTAGGGACAAGGCGGAGTTTGGCGCAAAGGCGATGGCGCGACGATGTTTACGATCGTGCCGATGGCGTAGCGCTCTTTGGAGTCGATGAGCCGGGCGATCACGCGATCGCCGGGAGCGCTGTTGGGAATCATGACCGCTTTGCCGTCGCTGCGGCCGATGCCGTAGGGGCCGTAGGAAAGCCTGTCGATGTCTAGTTCCAATTCGGTTTTCGCGATAGGTTGTGAGATGTCTTCGGTAATCAAAGTGTGGCAACTAAAACACAAAGGGGCTGGGGCGGCAATGGCGAATATCATCGCGATCGCGGAACCGGCGCATCGGCGGCTAACAACGCAAAGGTCACAAAAAAGAAGCGAAATTTTCCGGAGCGGATTTTAAGCCGGCCACTCGGCTAATTCCGCATTGCGGTAATTATGGAACTACAAGACGATCCGAGGTTTATAAAAGGCATCGAAGAGTTCAACAATGGACTGTATTTCGAGTGCCACGAGACCCTTGAAGAGATCTGGCTCGAGGAGCATGGCGAGGAGCGCAAATTTTATCAAGGCATCATTCAAATCGCCGCCGGTTATTACAAGCTCGAACAGGGCGTCCCCGTGGGCGCGCTCAAGCTCTGGCGCATGGGCATCGAAAAACTCCAGGCCTACAGTCCGGTTTATCTCGGCGTCAACGTCGACGCGCTGGTGACTGCGGTCAGCGCCAACCTTGCCGCGTTGGAAAAAGATCAAGGGCAAACCGCCAGCGCTTTGGGCGCGCCGACCATCCAGCTGTTCTGTTAAATCTGCCGCCTCATGATTCGCTGCACCGATATTGGCAAAGTCTACCAGCAGGGCGAGAGTCGCATCACCGCCCTTGCCGGGGTGTCGCTGGAGATTCCCACAGGCGCGTTCGCGGCGGTGATGGGGCAGAGCGGTTCGGGGAAAAGCACGTTACTGCATTTGATCGGCGGCCTGGACCGGCCTAGCAGCGGTGAGTTGCTCGTCGATGGCCGGTTGATCGCACAGATGGCGGACGATCAAGTGACGCTGTTTCGCCGCAGCCAAATCGGTTTCATTTTTCAATTTTTCAATTTGCTGCCGACGTTAACCGCGGCGGAAAACATCGCGCTGCCCTTCGTGCTTGACGGCCGGAGCAAAGCGGAGGCGGACGCGCGCGCCGCCGCGCTGCTGGCCAAAGTCGGCTTGCAGCATCGCCAAGAGCATCTCCCCGAGGCGCTTTCCGGCGGCGAGATCCAGCGCGTGGCCATCGCCCGGGCACTGGCGTTTAACCCGCCGATCCTGCTCGCCGACGAACCCACCGGCAATCTCGATTCGCAAACCGGCTGCGCTATCCTCGACCTGCTGCGCCAGGTCAATCGCCACGACGGTTGCACCATCGTCATGGTGACCCATAGCGAGGAAGCGGCGGGATACGGCGACCGTAGGATTTATTTGCGCGATGGGCGGGTGGAACGGGTCGAAGAAAATCACACGAAGGAGCAGGCGCAGGCGTAAGAAAGTCCGCTCCGCCCTGACTCGTTTTAATTCACGTCTTACTACTTCTGGAGGAAACATGGCATTTGAATCGATGGGTGATTTTATCACCGCGGCGGAACAGGTCGGCGAGGTACTGCACGTCGAAGGCGCGGACCTGGAGATGGACGTCGGCGGCTTGACCGAACTGACGGCGGAAAAAAACGGGCCGATGGTGGTGTTCGACAAGTTCGCCGGCTATCCCGCGGGCTTTCGCGTCGCCGCCAACGCCAACCGCACCTTGCGCCGTTTTGCTTTGGCTATGGAGTTGCCTCTCGACATTCATCCATTGGAATTGCTACGGCGCTGGCGCGACAAGCGGGCAGATTCGAAACCGATTGCTGCGCGGGTGGTCAAAGACGGACCGGTGCTGGCCAATGTGCAGCAAGGCGACGCCGTTAATATTGAAAAGTTTCCCGCGCCGCGCTGGCATCCCGGCGACGGCGGCCGCTACATCGGCACTCAAGATATGGTGATCGTCCGTGACCCCGAGCAGGGCTGGATCAATATGGGCTGTTATCGCGCCATGGTGCAGAGCCGCGACCGGGTCAGCCTGTGGATCAATCCGCAAAAGCATGGGCGCATTCTCGCGCAAAAATATTGGCGCGATGGCAAGGCGGCACCGGTGGCGGTGGTGTTCGGCTGCGAGCCGGTGACTTGGATGACGGCGTCGATGTCGCCGCCTTTCGGTACCTCGGAATACGAACTCGCCGGCGCCTATCGCGGCAGCCCGGTGGACGTCGTCGAGCTGCCGCTGACCAAGCTGCCCGTGCCGGCGCATGCCGAGATCGTCATCGAAGGCGAAATACCTCCGGAGAGCGAAGAGACCGCGGTGGAAGGGCCGTTCGGCGAATGGCCGGGCTACTACACCCACCAGGGACCGGAAGCGGTGGTGCGCATCAAGCGCATTTACTATCGTGACAATCCGATCATCGCCGGCGCGCCGCCGCTGCGGCCGATTAACTGGAGCAACTTCACCAACTACGTCCATTTGTGGGAACATCTCGAACGCTCCGGCATCACCGACATCAACGGCGTCTGGGGTTTTTACAACGGACTACTCACCGTGGTGTCGTTGAAGCAACGCTACGCCGGCCATGCCAAGCAAGCCCTGATCACCGCGGCGGGCTTTCGCCACGGCGACATGAAGACCTATTACGTCACGGTGGACGACGACATCGATCCGACGAATCAAGAAGAGGTGCTATGGGCCATGTGTACTCGCGTCGATCCAGCCACCGCGGTTGATGTCCTGCGTGACGCCTGGACCGCTGACCTCGATCCGCGGGTATCTCCGGCGCGCCGCGCCGCCGGCGACCTGACCGTCGGCAGAATGCTGATCAACGCCTGCAAGCCCTTCGCCTGGCGCGAGCAGTTCGCCAAGACCAATGTGTTTGGCGCCGAAGACCGCGAGAAACTGCAAGCGAAGTGGGGCGATCTGTTGGCGACCATCGGCGCGAAGTGAGAGTCGGTCGCTACAGCGCGAAACCCTAGCGCGGAGAAGCCGCATTCGAAAGGAAGAATGGCCGCAAAGAACGCAAAGGGCACAAAAAATTCAAATAGGAGTTTGGTGGGAATTTCTGAACTCCTTTGAACGCGCGATTGGGCACGATATTAGAATACCCGGGATGTATTCAAAGTTATCCTGTTGGAGGAACGATGGAGATTAAGCATAAACTGATCAGCGCTGATTCCCATGCCGGTTTTGACCGGGATGATTTTACCAAGCGCATGTCCGTTGCTAAGTGGGGCGAAAAGATTCCGCAGATCGTCGAAACCAAAGAACAGGGCAAACGGGTCGATCGCTGGACCGTGTATGGCGAGGTGCGCCATGGCGATGTCGCCAACTGCCCGGCTCTGATGGGCGAGCCGTTTCCGACTTATCCGAAATTCTATGAAGAGATTCCCAAGGCGTACCATGATCCGCAGGCGCGCTTGGCCATGCTCGATGCCGACGGCGTCGACGCCGAGGTGCTGTTTCCCAATCCGCCGGGCGGATCGTTCTTCGAACCCGGCGATGCCGACTACGAGCTCGACGTCGTGCGCGCCTACAACGATACGCTGGCCGAGTGGAAGCGGGTCAGCGACCGCTACGTGCCGTTGGCGATCGTGCCGTATTTGAGCGCGCCGGCGGTGATCAAGAAAGAGCTCGAACGAGCCGCGGCGGCGGGCCATCGCGGCGTGAATCTTATGGGACAGATGCCCAAAGGGCTGCCGCATATCACCGATGCTTTCTGGAATCCGCTGTGGGAGGTGTGCCAGGCGCTGGAGCTGCCGATTCATTTTCACGGCTCGGCCGGCTTGAGTGCCGGCGCCTCGGTGCGCAAGTGGAGCGGCTATTCCCATCGCCAGGCCCATTCGGCGCAGACCGCGACTTCGGCGGTGACGCCGGCGCAGATCGTGCCGCAATTTATTTTTTCCGGCATCACCGAAAAATTTCCCGGCTTGATCAGCGTCTTTCCCGAAGCCGGCGTGGGCAGCCTCAACTACGTCATCGCCACTTGCGATCATGAATGGGAGAGCCGTCATCTCTGGACCGAAGGCATTACCACGCGGCCGAGCGAGATCGTGCGCCGGCAGATGTACGTGAATTTTTGGTTCGAGGCCGAAGGCATCAAGCTGCGCGACGACATCGGCGTCGACAACATCATGTGGGAATCGGATTTCCCCCATGTGGCATCCTACTATCCGCATTCCTGGCGCGAGGTCGAGCGCGTGCTCAACGGTGTTCCGGCAGCCGACCGGCGCAAGATGCAGTATGAAAATGCCGTGCGGCTATACAAGATCGATGCGGTCTTGCCGGCATAGTTTAAGAAAATAGGTTCAAAACGTTCCATCACTTCGTTCCGTTCAAGCCGTTCAAACCGCTGCGAGAGTTGCAACCGTCTGGGGGCAATGCTGGTGGTCTGAACGGCCTGTTTTAGAGAGGAAACTTTGCATGCATTTGAAACATGGCTTTATCAGCGTCGACGATCACGTTCAGGAGACGCCGGATCTGTGGACCAGTCGGGTGCAGAAAAAGTTTGCTGACCGGGTTCCTCAATTAGTTACTGCCAAAGATGGCAGCGAGCAGTGGTTTCTGGATGGGCAAATGCTTCTGGACGGGCGCACGGCGCGGGCCGGGGCGTTGATGGCGGATCGCAATGAAGATCCCAAACACTGGGCCGAAGCGCCCGCGCCGGCGTATGTTCCGATTGAACGATTGAAGGCGATGGATTCGGCGGGTATCGACTATTCTGTTCTCTACTCGACGGTGGCCGGTTTGGCTGGCGAGACCTTCGGCCGCCTGAAGGACTGCGAGTTGGAGATCGCCTGCGTCCGCGCGTACAACGATTGGTTGATCGACGAGTGGGCGAGCGTCAGCGAGCGCTTCATTCCCCAGTGCCTGGTGCCGATCTGGCCGGTGGAAGCGGCGATCGCCGAGATCCAACGCGCGGTCGGCCGCGGCCATCGCGGCGTAATCTTGCCGTCCTTGCCGATGCATTTGCGTGACGTTCCCCATATCAGTGGTCCTGAATATGATCCGCTCTGGTCGGTATGCGAAGAATTGGCCGTGCCGGTTTGCCTCCACGCCGGCGCATCGGCGGAATTGCAGTCGCCGTTACCGCCAAATATGAAACCGGCGCTGGCCGCGGCGGTTGACGCGGCGACCAAGCCGGTGTCGAGCGTATTCGTAATTTCACTTTACTCTTTTTCGCGAGTTTTGCTGCGCCATCCGAAACTGCGCCTAGTGCTTGCCGAGAGCGCGCTCAGTTGGGGCATGCTCTATCTGGAATGGGCCGATCACCAGTTCGAGCATGACGGCCTCGCCCGCGAGGGTTACGATCTCACGCCGTTGCAGATGTTCAAACGCCAATGCTTTTTTAACGCCTGGTACGATCCCGTCGCGCCCTTCACCGATTACATCGGCGCCGACCGGATCCTCTGGTCGGCCAATTTCCCGCTGGCAAACTCGACCTGGCCGCGCACCCGGGAAACCATCGATCATTGTTTCTCGGGAGTTTCGCCGGAAGCGCGCGAGAAGGTGCTGTGGAAAAACGCCGCGGAGCTGTATCGGCTGTAGATGTTGGACAGCGGGTTTTCTGAACTCGTTGCGGTTGACGCTCCGGTGCGCAATCTTTAGATCGTAAGGTTTGCTCCCCGACTCCGAGCGAAAAGACAACACCTCAATGGAGGCACGGTATGAAGGCAGTCTGGTACGACCATTATCGTCTATTGCACGGTTGAGGGGACTTTGCCAAGGTAGGGCCGTCAGTGTAGCCGACGGATTGTAATCGCTGTTATGGCTGTCCCTCGTGCTATGTGACCCCTCCTTATGACCCTGACTTTCGCGCACGGAGATGCAACATGCCCGTATACATGGACAGACATTATATCGAAGGTGCGACTCGACATGCCGTTGCCGAGGCGCACCACCAGGATCTGGCGTTGCAGGACAAGTATCGCGTCAAGTTTTTGACCTACTGGTTCGATGAGATGCGCTGTACCGCGTTTTGTCTCGTCGAGGCGCCCAATCGAGAAACCATCGAGCACGCCCATGCCGAAGCTCACGGCTCGGTCCCCAACGAGATCGTTGAAGTCGATCCCAATGTGGTGGACGCTTTTCTCGGCAGGATCAATGATCCTCCGCCCTTGGTTAGGTCCGCAGCAGCGGCGGGCGAGGTTTCCATCGATCCGGGCTTTCGCGCCATCATGTTCACGGATTTGAAAGATTCGACGCGAATGACGACCCTGTATGGAGACGCCAAAGCTCTGCATCTGCTGCATATCCACAATGCCTTAACACGCACTGAGCTGCAGCGGTACCGGGGACGTGAGGTTAAGCATACCGGCGATGGGATAATGGCGTCCTTTGCTTCCGTGCCGGATGCGGTTGAGTGTGCCATTGCCATCCAGAAGGCGTTTGCTGCGTATAACGAGAAAAACCTGGAAGCGCCGCTATATCTACGCATTGGTCTGAGTGCGGGCGAACCGATCGAGGAACATGGCGATCTGTTCGGCAAGGCGGTCCAACTGGCGGCGCGCCTTTGTGCCCACGCTGAACCTGCTCGGATTCTCGTTGCTCAGGTGGTGCTCGACCAATGCCAAGGCAAAGGATTGCCGTTCTCGGACTTACACGAAATAACACCCAAAGGTTTTGATCGCGCCATTCCAGTGTGTGAAGTTAAATGGATGGAGGCGTAAAGTCTGCGGCAGGCTGACCCTTGATAGCGGAGTCTGAAAGGCCGCCGCTTTCTAGCCAATCAGCGGGCTTTGGATTCAACTGTAATTCGCGTACGACTCAATCCTGGGAGATTTGATTTAGCGCCTTTCAGTTCAATCCTACGCCGATAGCAAAGTTTAGCTGTGGTCTAGCTAGCAGATGAAATAACCCGCCGATCGTTAGGGAGATAAGCCGCCGCGCCGTACGGCGGCTTTGTCGGGCGGCAACAAGTTGACAAGCTAAAATGGCTGGTGGATATTGCAACCGACTTGGACTTTGAGTCGCAGGATAAGCCGACTAACAATCTTCGCTGCCCACGGCGGCTTAATCAAAATTCGGCGCCGGGCGTTCGCTGAGGCTCAGTAAGGAGAGAAACCGTGAACCAGAAAAATGAAGTCCAGCTGGCGGGAACGGCCCTCGGTCGCTCCCGGCACGTCTGTGCCTTCTTCAACACCAAGGACGAAGAGTACCGGGTGCTGCTGCCCTTCATCAAGGAGGGTTTTGAGCAGGGCGACAAGGCGTTCCACATCGTCAAGGAGGGACACCGCTCGGAGCATCGTCGGCGGCTGCAACAGGCTGGCATCGCCGTGGATGAGGCCGAGAGCAAGGGGCAATTGCAGGTCCGGCGCTGGGAGGACGCCTATCTGCGGGAAGGCCACTTCGACCAGAACCGGATGCTCGCCATGATCGAAGAAGTGCTGCAAGGCGGCAAGGCAGAGGGCTACCCGATCACCCGGTTGGTTGCCAACATGGAGTGGGCGTTGGAGGATCGCCCCGGCGTGGACGACGTCGTGGAGTACGAAACCAGGCTGAACTACGTTCTGCCAAAGTACGACGACGCCGTCTGTTGAACGTATGACCTGCACCAGTTCGGTGCCGAGGTTGTCATGGACATCATGCGGACGCACCCGATGGTCATCGTTGGCGGCATTCTCCAGGAAAACCCGTTCTTCGTGCCGCCTGACGAGATGCTGCGGGAACTGCGCGAACGTAACGGACGCGAAGGTGCGTGAGCGGCTATGGACACGATGCAGGCGATCGCTGACGAAACGAAAGCCCTTCGCCGGGGCGTGCGGGAATTGGCTGCTCTCTCAACACTGTCCGCCGTCTGGAGCCAAAGCGACCCGCGGGAGATCGCCGCGGGGCTGTGCCGTGTGCTTTCCAGTTCCCTGCCCGCGGCGTTCGTTTACGTCCGGGTCAGCGGCCACGGCGGGGCGGTAGTCGAGGTTGCTGGCACGCAACGAGGACCGGCCACGCCGAGCAAGACGAAGGAGATCAGAACAGCCATTGAAGCCCTGTGGCAGTCGGGCCGGCTTGACCAGACTCAGACCATAGCCAACCCTCTTGGGAGCGGGATAATGCGGCTCGCCGTTACCCCGATCGGCCATGGGGCCGACTGTGGGGTTGTGGTCGCAGGTTCGCAGCAGCCCAACTTTCCCGGCCAGACGGACCGATTACTGCTGTGCGTCGGCGCGAATCAAGCTGCGGTTGTGCTGCAACAACAGCGGTCGGAACAACAAGCTCGTCGTAATGAGCGCGAACTCACCGACTTCTTCGACAACGCCACGGTGGGCCTGCATTGGGTCGGGCCGGACGGCACCATCCTGCGGGCAAACAAGTCCGAACTGGACCTCCTCGGTTACACCCCTGACGAATACATCGGCCACCACATCGCCGAGTTCCACGCCGACGAGGACGTGATTGAGGACATCCTGCGGCGGCTGTGGGCCGGCGAACACCTGCGAGACTACGAGGCACGGATGCGGTGCAAGGACGGTGTGATCAAGCACGTCCTCATCGACTCCAGCGTACTTTGGCAGGATGGCGATTTCGTCCATACCCGCTGCTTCACCCGTGACATTACGGAACGGAAGCAGGCAGAGGAAACCAGACTGCGGTTGGCGGCGATCGTCGAGTCGTCGGACGACGCCATCATCGGCCAAGAGTTGAACGGCACGATCAGCAGTTGGAACCGGGCAGCCCAGCGATTATACGGATACACCCTAGACGAGGTCGTGGGCAGGCCCATCGCCATCCTCATCCCGCCCGACCAGACCGACGATTTCGCGACCATCATGGAGCGGCTGAGGCGAGGGGAGCCAGTCGAGAACTACGAGACTGTGCGGGTAGCCAAGGACGGCAGGCGGGTGGATGTATCCTTGACGATTTCGCTGATCAGTAATACCGAGGGCAAAATCATCGGTGTGTCGAAGATCGCCCGTGACATTACCGTTCGTAAGCTGACGGAAGCGGCGTTGCAAAAGCAGACCGAGCGGTTGCGGCTGTTGTGGGAAGCGGCGGCAGTGCTGCTCACCGCCGAGAAACCCGATGCCATGCTGCGAGATCTGCTTAGCAAGATCGGCCCACATCTCGGCGTGGACACCTACTGCAATTTCCTCGTAGACGAGAGTGGCGAGGCCCTACGGTTGATGGCGTGGGAGGGTATACCCGTCGAAATGGTGCGCTTCCTCACATTGGAGTTCGGGCAGTCTGTTTGCGGTACGGTTGCCTTGCACCGCCAGCCCATCGTGGCGACCCACGTTCAGCGGTCGGACGACCCGAAGGTCCAGTTGGTTAAATCCTTCGGCCTCCGTGCCTACGCCTGGAACCCCCTGCTGGCCGGGGATCGGTTGCTCGGCACGCTCTTCTTCGCCAGCCGGACGCGGGACGAGTTTGACCCAGATGAAGTAGCCTTCATGGAAACCATCTGCCATTACGTCACGGTGGCCTACGAGCGGCTGCGGTTGCTGAACGAGTTGACGGACGCCGACCGCCGCAAGGACGAGTTCCTGGCGACGTTGGCCCACGAACTGCGAAACCCGCTGGCCCCCATCCGCAACGCCGTGCAGATGCTTCGCCTCAAGGGGCCTGACGAACCTGAACTTCACTGGGGCCGGGACTTGATCGAGCGGCAAGTGGAACACCTGACCCGGCTCATCGACGACCTGCTCGACATTTCCCGCATCACCCGCAATAGGCTGGAACTCCGCAAACAACGGGTCGAACTGGCCGAGGTCATCACTGCGGCGGTCGAGTCGAGCCGCCCGGCCATCGAGCAGGGCGGCCACGAACTGACAGTCACGCTGCCGTCTCAACCGATATACCTGAACGGCGACCTGGTGCGGCTCGCTCAAGTGTTCCTGAACCTACTGACCAACGCGGCCAAATACACGGAGCATGGCGGCCGCATCTGGCTCACCGCCGAGCGCCAAAGCAGCGACGTGGTGGTGCGGGTGAAGGATACCGGCGTGGGCATCCCCGCCGAGAAACTGCCCCGTCTGTTTGAGATGTTCTTTCAGGTGGACCGTACGTTGGAGCGATCGCAGGGTGGACTCGGAATCGGCCTGTCGCTGGTGCGGCAGCTGGTGGAACTGCACGGTGGCAGGGTCGTGGCCCGAAGCGAAGGCGTCGGCAAGGGCAGCGAGTTCATCGTGTCTCTCCCTGTCCTCATCGATAATTCGAAGCCGCCACAATCGCCGGCGCCGAGCGGCAATGGCAGGACGAAGTCCCCTGACCGCCGTATCCTCGTGGTGGACGACAACCGGGATTCGGCGGACTCGCTCGCCATGCTGCTGCGGCTCACCGGCAACGAGGTCCACACCGCCTACGACGGCGTCGCGGGAGTTGAAACGGCAGAGCGGGTCAGGCCCGACGTGGTGCTGCTTGACATCGGGATGCCCAAGTTGAACGGCTATGAGGTGTGCCGCCGCATCCGAGGGGAGGCGTGGGGCAAAGGTTTGATGCTAATCGCCCTGACCGGGTGGGGCCAAGACGATGACCACCGCCGCACCGTAGAGGCCGGATTCGACGCTCACATGGTCAAGCCTGTCGACCCCACCGCTCTGGCGGAGTTGTTCGCTTCTCGATCGCAGGCGCAGGAATGCCAGCTGCCAAATCGCTCAAGCTGATTGGGACCGCCATCATGGATTCGCACGACAATACGGTCTTACCGGCGGCCCCGGCAGCTTAGCTTATGGTCAAGCGTCCTAATTGAATTAAACTCTCCTACAGATCGATTTAAATCGATTGATGATTTGCGTCAGAACCAGTTCGATCCGACTTGAACTTGACACCCTGCACTTGTGAGAGATTCAATTTTGCCCTTATTAGAGAAGGTGTCCAGTGATATGCAGGCTCGCGGCGAGAGTCGCAGTTTCTGGTAACATCAGACAAAGTGCCACTTGCGCAAAATAGGCTCAATTAATCATGGAGGTTTTCCTATGCCTAGACCATTCGTCGTCACACCCGGAAACGCACCCAGCCCACTAAAGATTGTCGGCGAACAGATCACCGTGCTCGCCGCCGGCGCGCAAACCGGCAGCTATGAAATATTCCTGCAACGGGGACCCGAAAGCAGCGGCCAGCCGCCGCATAACCATCCGTGGGATGAATCGTTCTATGTCATAAACGGCGAGATCGCATTTGGCATCGACGATAGCGAGACGATAGCCTTGCCAGGCACCCTCGTGCATCTGCCCGCCGGCACGACCCACTGGTTTCGCTTCGGCAAAGGCGGCGGTGAAATGATATCGATGACTTCGCGTGAAGGCGCGTCGCGAATGTTCACCGATTTCGATCGCGAGATTTCTCCGGAAAATCCCGATCTCGGCAAACTTGTCGCAGTTGGCCAGCGCCACGGATTAGAAGTAATCCCTCCGACTAATAGATAGCTTGCGCTGCTGCTGCAGTTTTCGGTTGAGATTACACCGACCGCGACGACTGAAAAGATATTGGAGTAGACCTGCCATGCTAAAATTCGCCATTGTGGCTTTGTCTGTGTTGTTTTTCCAATTGACCGGGCCGGCTTCTTCAATGGCGGCCGCCAAGACTGATCAAAAGGTTAGTGCCGTCGTCGCCCTCCCAGGCGTGCAGGTGGAGACCTTGAACCCCTACGGTCACTCGACGACGCAGATCTATCCGACCTGGAAACATGTGATCGAGCCACTGGTAGAGTGGAGCTGGAGCAAGAAACGAGTCGTGCCGATTCTCGCCGAGTCGTGGAGCAATCCGGACTCGAACACATGGCTGTTCAAACTGAAGAAGGGTATCAAGTTCCACGACGGCAGCGAGTTTACATCGGCCGATGTCGTGCACTCTTTGACGCGGGTGCAGAAGGACCCCGATAGCAAACAGGTCACCTCGATCGCCCATGTTACCGCCATCGAGGCGGTGGACCCGTTAACCGTGCGGCTGCGGACGAAAAATCCGGATGCCGCGCTACTGTTTCGCCTCGGGCAACGCTTTATTACCAACAAGGCGGCTTATGATCGCTTGGGCGCCGCGGCTGCCGACAAGCTGGCGCTGGGCACGGGGCCTTATAAGTTCAAGGAGTGGGTGCGCGGCCAGTGGTTCGTCGTGGAAAAGAATCCAGGCTACGCCCATAGCGATCACAAACCGACGGTCGATGAGATTGTTTTTCGCAATATTCCCGAATCGGAAGTCGCCATCACTTCGTTGTTGAACAAGGAAGTCGACATCATCTCCAACGTCCCGCCTGAGAGCGCGGCGCGAGTGACGGGGCTGGCGCGGATCGAGAGCGCGCGCACGATCAACATCATGTTTCTCGGCATGCACAGCTCGGTGCCGCAGTTCCAAAACAAACTGGTGCGCCAGGCGGTTAACTACGCCATCGACCGCAAGGCGCTGACGCAAAATGTGCTCAAGGGCTATGCTTTTCCGATGGACGCGCCGGTGGGACCGGACCAGTATGGCTACCATCGCGAGATCCGTCCCAAGTACACCCACGACCCGGCGAGGGCGAAGAAGTTACTGGCCCAGGCCGGTTTTCCCAACGGCTTTGAGGTCGATTTCCTAGTACCGGTGGGGCAGTACAACAAGGTCAAGGATGTCGCCGAGGCCATTGGCGGTATGCTCAACGACGTCGGGATACGCGCCAAACTGCGCACGCAAGATCAAGACAGCGGCTTTGCCGCCATCCAAAACGGCAAAGCCGGCATGTACATTTTCGGGCGCGGCGCGGTCGTCGATCCCAGTGAATATCTGCACCAGTACTTTCGCACCGGAGTGACCAAGCGGCTGGAGTTCTCCAACCCGGCGGTGGACGCCGCATTGGAAGCGGAACAGGCGAGCTTCGATCCGGCCCAGCGCGTAAAGCTCTTGCAAAAGGCCATGTCGGTGCTGATGGACGAAGCGCCGGTTGTCTGGCTGTACCAGTATCAAGGTCTGCAAGGAGTGAGCAACAAGTTCGACTTCAAGGCGAATCCGGGCGAAGACGTCTACGGCTGGGATCTCAAA
>CAVYDL010000004.1:0-422282 GCA_963767275.1 uncultured delta proteobacterium
GGCAACGAGGTCGCTGAGCGATATTCGCGGATTCATCTTGGGTTGCTTAACCATTGCGATTGTAGCGGTCATTTGAAACAACCGGTGAAATAATTCAAGCCGCGCAGCGGCATCGACGCTCGCCAGCGCGGATAGTCGCTGCATGTCTATATGCCAAAGTGGAAAACTAACCTTGATGATCTATTACCTGATTCGGATGGGCACCAGGATCAAAACAAAGAAGATGGTATGGTCGGTGTGATGCGGCGCAAGAAAGCAGAGCGCCGGCGGTGATCGAAAAAATTCTCTGCAAAACCCGCGCCGCTTCTCGGTGCGCGTTCATGGCTGGGTTAGACTTCTCTGTGCATCGCGAGCGATTCGTCGTGAACGGACTAGGGCTGCCTCATACTTAGCGTAACTCTTGCGCAGGAGGTTCGTTCTTACCTGGAACAGTTTTCGAAAGTGCGCCTCGAAATCACGCTCAAAGGTTTTGGGGCTCACAATGAGATGATGCACGGCGTCTGCAAGATGACTAATGAGCGCGAGCTTGAACTGCAAGGATTGAAGGTTTTCCTTGTTTATCTGCACGTACTTGTTGGGTTCAACGGCCGTACCTTCGTTGTTCAATGGATAAATCCACTGCCCGTGGGCGAGCTTGTTGCGAATTTCAATGACGACTCGAAGCTCCTTAGTCAGGACGTCGTGAAGGGCCGCCCTGCGCGCGGCATGTGCAACTCCAAGAACACGCTCATCGAGGGGGGCTCTGGTGACGCGATGGTGCTTGCGAAAAGCAAGATCAATGGCCTCTTGCCATTGTTCTAGTTGGGTAGATTGAGCAGAGACGGTTGCCCGCTCGGCGTCCGCGAGGCCAAATTCCTCGTGAAGAAGTTTCTGCAGCCTGCACTCGGCCCACACGCCAATTAGAAATGAGTAGAGCCGCAAGAGTGTGCGAAGACTGCGCTGCGGGTCGCGAGATGCTATTGCCGCACGAGCTAGCCGCGCCGTGTTGTTCAAGGCGATATCCAACTCCCGAAGATTGGCGACATGATGTTGGTACAGCTTGGATGGATTTCTAGTCATGGCGCCCCCACCACCAAAGGTCACCGGCGAGATGACTTTTGGTGGTGGGGAGTCGAACCCTCACGAATACTCCGCCGGAGGCGGTGGGGTGTTTTGCCCTTACACCATCACCCAAAAGACATTGTAGCTTAAAAAGTCGAGAAATCTAACTATTAAATGAGCTGCTGTAAAGGCGAAAAATGCCACGAGAGGTCCATACTCATGGGAGAACAACGGCGGCGGACCTTTCAACCTAAAAAATTTTGCGCCAACTTATTGGCGCCGCAGCCCGGGTTAACGTGGTAGAGCACACCGGGGGCGAGAATCACTTGCGGGCCATGCGCACTGGATTACCAGGTAGCAAGGCCTAACCCCATCGCCTTAGCGTTTTTTCTCTCGAATTCTTTTTGCTATATCAAGAAGCGTGACTCGGTTCGACCCCACTTAGGCTGCAATGCGGCTCACTTAACAGTTAGTGAAACCAAGACACGATGAAGATAGCCATCGATGAATCGGGAACGTTCGTGTACTCCAGTGCCGAGAATTCATGGAACTGTGTTGCCGCCTATGTGTATCCCGAGGTGCACAATCGACGAATCAAGAAAGAGGTGAGTCAACTTGCTCGGCATCGCGCAAAGGTTGGGCAGAAAGAAGTGAAACTTAGGGATTTGAGCGAAGGTGACTACACGGACTTTCTTGTTCGTCTTGAGAATGGGGCGGTGTTCTCTGTGCGAACTCAACAAACGCAGCCTTAAACACGCCGGAGGCAGTGAATGACCATCAAGAGGCGCAAGTTTGGAATATCCTCGAACACGTAGACAAGATGATCTACGAGAGCGGACAAGCGGCGGACGTGCGCTTGGCCAGCGGGTCAGTGCACTACCACACCAGCGTATGTACAAATGATTTGTCAAGTTCAGCTAGTGATTCAAATCCTGAACAGCGCAGTAATCTACTTTGTTCAGCGGCACCCACCTACTCTAAGCCGATTCCAGTGGCGGATCGATCAGAAGAACTCGACTCCCACAAGTTACGAAATAGCTTATTCGCAGGTGCTTCCGGCATTTGTGCAGAGTGCATCATTGCGCGATCCGATGCCCATGTTGAGGGGTGCAAATTACCAGTGGTTTGACCGATTCGATTTTCCAAGGGCAACGAGCGCGACTTATCTGCGTGACACGTATGGAATAGAGTTCGATGATGGTGATAATCGCAAGCTCAACGTGGGTCAACTCGTTCGGGAGGATGTGAGCTTCGTGGATTCAAGGTCCGATGCTGGTGTGCAGATTGCCGACCTTCTTGCTTCCGGTCTGCGGCGGTGTCTGCGAGGCCAGTTCAAAGACAATCTATATGTGGCTTCGCTGCTCGGAAGCCTCATGGTCCAACGAGAGCACAACAAAGCACCGGTGCAGCTAATATCGCTCGGAAGAGGCGAAAGCGCGGTGCGTGGCGATATCAATGCAGCCCTCAATGCAATGCGGGTCAGTACGCGACCGATGCTCGTGCGCTAACATTGCTCTCCAATGGACGCTCGCAATCCCTCTCCCGCCTGAAGCACAATAAAGCGCTATCTTGACCGAGGCGCCGGGTGACCGAGGCGCCGGGTCGGACCGCGCTATGTCATTGCTTCATCACCAATTTCATTCCAAAAGAACGTGTTTTGAGACCTTAGAGCCTCAGTTTTAGCGGCAAATTTGAGCGCGTACGCTTCCGCCAGCTCCCGCGGCCCGTAACTTCCATCGGATTCGACGACATCGCGATGTGCGGCTTTGACGCCAAGCTCGCTCCTTACCTCGTCAATGAACCTAAGCTTTCGACCGCGATCGACTCGGACCAGCGATCCTCCAGCCCTGCTCAACCCACAGACGATGTGCCCTGTGAAGTCATTGCCGCCGGATTACTGCGGCGGCGCGGGTACCTGGACGCCGGCGTCGCGAATATCGTCCGCGACAATTGCATGGGCCTATGTCATTAGGTAAAGGAACATAAGCTGACCTAGAGAAACCAAAAGGGGTCAGGTCCGCTTTTAGCTCGAATTTCTAAATAAAGAGCTATTCGTAGACTTGACCCCTTTGGCTTTTTGTTCTGCTAAACGTTCGCGAACGGTCTCCTTGATGAATCTAGGCAGCGCATGTGCTCACTGCCCCGCCTTCTGTGCCGCCAGACAGCGTTGTAGTAGACGGGCATCTCCCAACCGCTCCACACAGGCGGCGAATGCTTCGGTAGGCCCGCGCCAGCGCAGCCCGTCCACATTGCGGAACAACCGCGCGTCTGTCCTAAGCGATGCGAGATTCTTAAACAACAAGGCAAGATCGCGCTTGTCGCCTAATACTTCCGCGGGAAAGTCCTCGATCATGCCGTGTTTATTGAGAAGCCGCGCCGCGGTGACGGAGCCGATCCCGGCAATGCCTGGATAGCCGTCGGCGGCGTCGCCGACGAGAGCAAGAAAATCGGGAATCAGGAGAGGCTCCACGCCGAACTTCTCGCGGACTCCCGTTGCATCGCGAATCTTCTGGTTTCGGCGATCGACTTGCACGACTCGGTCGCCGCGGACGCACTGCGCCAAGTCTTTGTCCGGTGTCCAGATGCAGACTTTCTGCACTTCTGGGTTTTCGCACGCGATCTTCGCCGCGGAGGCAAGCGCGTCGTCGGCCTCGAGCTCGATCATGGGCCATACAACGACACCCATCGCCCTGATTGCGTCTTCGAGCGGGTGAAACTGGGCGAGCAGCGCGGGCTCCATGCCTTCGCCGGTCTTGTAGCCCGGCCAGAGAGTATTGCGAAACGACTCGATGACATGATCGGTCGCCACACCGACATGCGTCGCGCCAGTCTCGATCATCTGCAAAACGGTATTCAAGACTCCGATCACCGCGCCCAAGGGCTTGTCCTCGCCCTTGTTGAAGCGGCGCAGACCGTAAAAGTGCCGGAACAACTCGTACGTGCCGTCGATCAGATGGACGATTCTGCTATCGCTTGCAGAAAATTCCTTACTCGGGGAAAGTTTGACCTTCGGCATAGCGATCTCTAGCAAATTCTAACGCACCGGCCAACGGGTTATTCAGCTGACGGATTATGAGCGCAAATGACGGGGTCAGCCTATCGTCGAGCGCAGTTCCTGTACGCTCACGCGTCGCTCGGAGACGCGCGCCTGAGAAATAATCCAATTGACGACCTTTTCTTCGAGAACACGCCCGCGTGACTCGGGCGGGGTATCGCTTGTTATCCGAAGGGTCCGCGTGCGCGCAATTTGCGCGACAACGATCCCGGTGCGAACGCGGCGCTCGGCGACCGCGCGCAGTCGCGCTGTGAGTTCGTTCAGGTCCTCGCACGGATCGAGCTGTCCCTCGGCAGCCTTGCGAAGCGCTGCGAACCCCGTTCCACCAGCGCCGGCGCGACAACAAATCCCACGCGGTGGCGAGCCGGTCCAGCGCCTGCTCGCGAAAATAAAGATTCGCTTCTCCGGTGCGTCCGGCACCAGCCGCTCCACCTCTCGATTTTCCGGCGAGAATAGACTTAGGCAAGCAAACACGCAGTCCACGCACGAAATCGCCCAGACTCCATTTAGGACGACATGTGTACCCGGGCGCCGTCTGGTAAGCAAGTAATGTATCGAGCAGCGGCTGCGTCCCCGTTTGGGTGGTTACCTAAACGGCAACCCTACACCTTGGCGAGCAAGCCGCTCCCGTGCTTGGCGATCACGGCGTCGAAATTGTCGACCGGCGTGTTCACGTCCATGGCGCGCACGCGATAGACGTTACCGTGGGACGCGGGGAAGGGCTCGATGCCCTGCTGGAGGTCACGGGTACCGAAACTTGGAAGACACAGATCGCGGCTATCTCGGATTAACGTATACGCTTCAGCCCCGCGGTCGTCCTTGAAAGGTGGTGGGATTAGCAGATACCCAAACGTAAAAAGGTTCGCGTCCCCTTTTCATCTCCTTTTTCATCCCCTCGCCCGATAGAAGAGTGGGGCTTTTCATCAAGCCGAAAAAAGATTCACAATTCCGCCGGTGCTGCGCCATAGCTCCAGCCATTGAAAAGGTCGGTCAAAAATCCTATTCATAGGCCGGCGGATTCAACGCTGCCAGCGCGAAGATGACCGACGAGTACTTGGGCAAGTTGCTCGTGATTCCGGCGACATCGGTACAGGAAATCAAGAACCGGCTGCAGCCCTTCGCTGAAGCCGGCGTGGATTGGCTTATTGTTCCTGATGTCCCGGTGACGGAACCGGTCATCGATGCTGCTCGCAGGTCCGTTGAAGCGTGGGGCAAATTCTAGTCTGCATTTAATAAGCGAATCGAAAACCTTTGGAACGGAGCTTTGAGTCATGAAAGAGAGAATAAGCTACTATAGCGACGGCCTAAAACTGTCCGGAATTTTGAGTACGCCTGACAATTCCCAAGGAAAACGCTTTCCGGGTGTCGTGCTTGTGCCGGGTTTCATGAGCACGGCGGATGCTTTCTTTCCTGGGTTCGCTGATGAGTTGAACAAAGGCGGCTTTGTCTCCCTGACCATGGATTTCAGGGGATTCGGACAGAGTGAAGGCGTCCGCGGCGAGGTCATTCCATACCTGCAGATCTATGACGCCAGCAACGCCATATCCTACCTGCAGTCAAGACCAGAAGTTGACCCTGACAAAATCGCCATATTAGGTGTGAGTCTGGGAGGCGGAGAAGTAGCGTACATAGCGGCTCGAGACCGGAGAGTAAAGGCGGTTGCCTCGATGGTCCTGGTCGGTGATGGCGTGCGAAGAATGCGAAAATTTCGAACCGAGGAGCAGTGGCAAACTCTCATGCAAAAAGTCCAGGAGGACAGGATCAACAGGGCTATGACCGGCAAGTCCAGAGAGTTCCATGGGTTTTTGAAGGAGGGAACCGATTCGGTACTGATCATGCCTCCTGATCTGAGCTCTTCCTTGAAGGAGGCCGAACAGGTGGAGGACGAAAAAGGCAACAGCACAACACTCGCAACCGTTGATGGGTGGCTGGGCTACAAGCCGGAAGAGATTATTGACAAGGTGTCTCCAACACCAATTCTCTTCGTTCAAGCCGAGAAGGACGAGCTCGAGGCGGATGACGCCGATATATTGTATCGTAAGGCTAAGGAACCGAAGAAGCTCTTCACTCTAAAAGACGGCGTACACTTCGACGTGTATGGGAAGAGGACAAATGAAGCCATGAAACCGGTCCTCGAATGGTTCAATCAGTACCTTCAATGAATCAAATGCAGGCGGCGATGGCAGTCTCATCATAGAGACGAGCGGCCTCATCACCGCAGCCGACGTTCGCCCCGCCAATTTAACCGCTGTGGTGTTCGACAACGGCGTCTACAGCGGCATGGGCGAAACGGCAACGGCACGACGCACGGATCTCGCCAAGATGCGGGACCGAGGCGCCGGGTCGGACCGCGCTATGTCATTGCTTCATCACCAATTTCATTCCAAAAGAACGTGTTTTGAGACCTTAGAGCCTCAGTTTTAGCGGCAAATTTGAGCGCGTACGCTTCCGCCGGCTCCCGCGGCCCGTAACTTCCATCGGATTCGACGACATCGCGATGTGCGGCTTTGACGCCAAGCTCGCTTCTTACCTCGTCAATGAACGCTAAGCTTTCGACCGCGATCGACTCGGACCAGCGATCCTCCAGCCCTGCTCAACCCACAGACGATGTGCCCTTTGAAGTCATTGCCGCCGGATTACTGCGGCGGCGCGGGTACCTGGACGCCGGCGTCGCGAATATCGTCCGCGACAATTGCATGGGCCTATGTCATTAGGTAAAGGAACATAAGCTGACCTAATGACGGAGTCACAATGAAAAGTTTCCACACGCTGTTGCGCACGCGAAAGATCGCCTATTTGTTTGCTCTGCTACTCGCATGGCCTCCCGCCAACGTTTTCGGAGCGCCGGCGCGGACTTCCATGCGCATCCTTTATCCCAGTTTCGCCGGATCGTGGGGAACAACGTGGATCGCCAAGGAAGCGGGCTATTTTCTCGACGAGCAATTGGACGTCGAGCTGATTCGGGTCGGTGGTAGCTCACGGATGGTTGCCGCCATGATTGGCGGCAATGCGTCGATCATCCAAGCCGGGGCGATCGCCGCGGTGTCAGCGAACACGGCGGGCGGGGACGTCGTTATTATAGGCGCTACAGGCGCGGTTTCGTCTTTTCGCTTGATGGCTCGTCCTGAGATCAAAAGTGTGTCGGACCTGAAAGGAAAGAGAGCGGGCATTACTACTTTCGGTTCCACTTCCGACCAAGTGATTCGCATCGCGCTCAAGAAATCCAACCTGGAGCCGAACAAAGATGTTGCCCTGCTCAGTCTCGGCGCGCAGCCGGAAGTCTTCGCCGCGCTGCAAAGCGGTGCCGTGCAAGCGGGAGCTTTCACTTTCCCGCTCTACGCAGCCGCCGCCAAGTTGGGAATGCGCGAACTGTTCAATTTTGGCGCGCTCGGGGTTGAAGACATTACGGGTACGGTGATCACCACCCGCGGTTTTATCGCCAAAGAGCGGGACACCGCGCTGCGCTTTCTCCGCGCTTTCACGCGCGGCATGCACCGCTATCGCACCGACAAAGATTTCAGCAAGAAAGTGCTGGGCAAATACGGCAAGATCACCGACGAGGACGCGCTGGAAGGAACCTGGCAGGACTACGCACCGACGCTACAAAAAACTCCGCGGCCGTCGGTGAAAGCCATCCAGTTCATGATCGAAAATCAATTCTCGGACAAGAAGCCACTGCCTAAGCCCGAGCAGTTTGTCGATCTAACGCTCGTCAATCAGCTCGAAAAGAGCGGCTTCTTCGATTCGGTCAATCGGTAGAAACTGCGCCGAGGCGGCGGGTTTTTGTTGGTACCACGCGGCTACGAAAAGACTCAATCGGATAGATCTTCTCGCTGTGAGAGGTTTGGGCTGATGGCCAAAAAAATTTTGATTGCCGGCGCTGGCATCGGCGGGCTAACGGCCGCTTCCTGCCTGATGAAGGCAGGCTTTGACGTCGAGATCTACGAACAGGCTCCGGAGCTAAGCGAGATCGGCGCCGGCATCCAGTTGAGCGCCAATGCGATGCATGTTCTGAACCACCTCGGTCTCGGTGACGCGATCGCTAAACTGTCGGTCCGGCCGGGATCGTATGTCTTTCGACTGCATGATACGGGCGAGATCATCGGACAGTTTCCCCTGGCCGACGAGCATGAAAGGCTCCACGGCGCGCCGTACAACCAACTCCATCGGGCCGACCTGCACGATGTGCTCGCTGCAAGGGCGCGAGACTTCGATAAGCATGTTGTGCGTCTGAATCACCGAGTCGTGGGGTTCCAAGAGAACGCCACCGGCATCGAGCTGCATTTTGCCGACGGCTCGAAGGTCAAAGGCGAACTCTTGATCGGCGCCGACGGCGTCAAATCAGTAGTGCGCGCACAAATCGCCGGCTCGGACCACGCCGCCTACACCGGCGATGCCGCATGGCGCCTGACGCTTTCCGCCGATCAGTTGCCCGACCCCATGGGTCAAGTCATGTCGGTATGGATGGGGCCCGGTAGTCATGTGGTTTGCTATTACCTGCGAGGTGGAGCTTTGCTGAATTTCGTCGGTCTGGTCGAGACCGAAGAGATTTCCGAAGAGTCCTGGACCGCCAAATTTCCGTGGGAGCGTCTCAAAGCGGATTTTGCTGGCTGGCATGAGAACATTCAGACGGTCATCGATAAAGCCGATAAGGACTCGTGCTTTCGCTGGTCGCTCTACTACCGGGCGCCGATCGCGAGTTGGAGCACCCGACGCGCGACACTTCTCGGCGACGCGGTTCACGCGACCTTGCCCTACCTCGCTCAAGGCGCTTGTATGGCGATCGAGGACGCCGCGGTGCTGACGCGCGCACTACAGTCGACGAAAGAAGTGGGCGACGCTCTGCAGCTTTACGAGCGGAACCGGATCGATCGCACTTCGCGCATCGTCAAAGGCTCGGATGCCAACCGCACGCTGTTCCATATGCGCGATCAACAAAAACTGCGCCAGGCCTTCGCGGTGCGCGACGAAGGAGCCGATCGCAATGCCTGGCTTTATTCTTACAATCCGTTGTCCGTCAACCTAGTCTGACGCGGAGTAATAAACGGGCCTTTCCGTCTAAACAATCTGCTGCCAGCTTCTCCGATTGGCGGCGGATCTCGGTTTCTTCACTCTGACATTGTTCCGACTCAGCGCACCAGAACATAAGCGATCATCGTGCGTCGCTGGGATAGCCTTCAGCCCGCGACGCCACGACGATCAGTGCGACGGTCGAAATACCCCGCACCTCGTCTAGGGGTGGTATTGCAGTCTGGCCTGAGCATTTAGTTGATTTTGCACCTCTCTCGACATCGCTATCGTTATCGGAGCGGCAAAAGCACATACAGATAACTCATCATTCAGGCTTGACCCCTCGCTTACTCCTTGGCTTGCACGCAGAGCTGGACATCTGATTCCGACTTCGGTAAGAGGCTTTTATTTTAAGTTGTTGGCTATCCCTCAATAGTTTTTTTGAGTCGCTGTTTGTCGTATCGTACGGATCGATCGTAGGTATCTCTAGAGACACTTCGAGAGAGTTCACTTTGACAAAGCGAAATGAAAAACCCGAACCGATGTTTAGCGACGAACAGAACCGAACGTTGACGCAGGTCGGTGCCGGCACGCCGATGGGAGAGTTGCTGCGGCGCTACTGGATGCCCATCGCCGCGGTGGCTGAGTTGGACGACAAAGCGATGAAGCCCATGCGCTTGCTGGGGGAGAATCTCGTCCTTTACCGGGACCAGGCCGGCAATTATGGACTTCTGGACCGGCACTGCCCGCATCGCCATGCCGACTTATCCTATGGATGGGTCGAAGGCTGCGGGCTGCGCTGCAACTACCACGGCTGGGTGTGGGATCACACGGGCAAGTGCTTGGAGCAGCCATTCGAGGAGATCGCGAATCCCGAGGCGCGCTTCAAGGACCGCGTGGGTATCAAAGCGTATCCGGTGGAGGCCAAGGCCGGCCTGTTGTGGGCCTACTTGGGACCGCCGCCGGTACCGCTCGTGCCCACGTGGGAGCCTTTCACCTGGCGCAACGGCTTCGTGCAGATCGTCTTCTCGGAAGTCCCCTGTAATTGGTTCCAGTGCCAGGAGAACTCGATCGACCCCGTGCACTTCGAGTGGCTGCACAGTAACTGGACGCGTGTCCTGCAGAGTGACAAAGGCCCGAAGCCGCCGACCCATCTGAAGATCGGCTTCGAGGAGTTCGAGTACGGCTTCGTCTACCGCCGCATTCTGGAAGGTCAGTCGGAGTCGGACGAGCTGTGGACCGTCGGGCGCACCTGCTTGTGGCCGAACTGTCTGTTCACCGGCGGCCACTTCGAATGGCGCGTGCCCATCGACGACGCGAACATGCTGAGCGTCGGCTGGTTCTTCGACCGGGTGCCCAACGAGATGGAACCGTTCACACAGGAACGCATTCCCTACTGGTACAGCCCGATCACCGACGCGGGCACGGGGCGTTGGATCACCACGCACGTCATGAACCAAGATTTCGTCGCCTGGGTCGGCCAGGGCGCACTCTCCGACCGAACGCAGGAGCACCTTGGCGAGAGCGACCGCGGCGTCATCATGATGCGCAAGCGCATGCTAGAGCAGGCCGAGCTCGTGGCCCGCGGCGGCGAGCCCAAGGCGGTGATCCGCGATCCGGCCGAGAACGCCTGCGTGCAGCTGCCGATCATCGGCCGGGAGTACTTCGTCGGCGGCTACTCTCGAACCGACGGCGACGAGCGGCGCGGGCGCACGCCGGGTTCGCCGCCGCGTAAGGACTTTCCCTTCTTGACCGGCCAGCCGGAGGAAATCCGGCAGGCCTTCCGCCGCGCGATGGGTATCGACGCCGAAGTGCCGCGCGACGTTCGCTCGCCCGGCTAAACTACGTCGAGTTCTTCCATCAGGTTGCCGCCAGCGGAAACCAAAAGGGGTCAGGTCCGCTTTTAGCTCGAATTTCTAAATAAAGAGCTATTCGTAGACTTGACCCCTTTGGCTTCCCCTTCAACACTCGCAACCGTTGATGGGTGGCTGGGCTACAAGCCGGAAGAGATTATTGACAAGGTGTCTCCAACACCCATTCTCTTCGTTCAAGCTGAGAAGGACGAGCTCGAGGCGGATGACGCCGATATATTGTATCGTAAGGCTAAGGAACCGAAGAAGCTCTTCACTCTAAAAGACGGCGTACACTTCGACGTGTATGGGAAGAGGACAAATGAAGCCATGAAACCGGTCCTCGAATGGTTCAATCAGTACCTTCAATGAATAAAATGCCGGACATAAAAATCCTTAAGTTTGACCGTTTAAGAGGACGGTGACCGAATTCCGAGCCGCAGGAATCCGGTCACGAGCAAGTTCAGTGGCAAATTCAGAATCAGGTCTATCTGAATTTCCGTCCCCATTTCGCGCTCCACCCGTATCCAAAAAAACTTAGTGAAGTTGGTGTCTACCATCGGAATTTGCAGGTAGCGGCGGCGCTGAATTTCTTGTAAGAAAGATTCGACGGGGGTGTGGCTCTTAGGGTCAGTGGCCTGTTTGTTCAGGCTCACATAGCCTGAAATGCCGCCCCCGTCACCTGCATCATCCGAGGGGTCGACCGGGATGGTGCCATATTCTCACCGGAATACGTGGCTCTGTAAGTAGACGAGACCGAAGGATGATGAAAGCGATCTTGTTTCTACCAAAGGAGGAGCTACGTGTCAGAAGAAAAAGCAATTGAGTTAAGAGTCAGTGTGGACGTGGGGAGTCGTCGTCACAGCGTGGCGATGGGACTATCGAGCGGCGAAGTGCTGGAAGAATTTGAGATCGAGCACCGGCCCGAGGGATTTGCGGAGTTTTTCTCCCGCATCGAGAAGCATCAGAAGACCAAGAGCTGCGCGGTGGCAGTGGCGATGGAAGGTTACAACGGCTATGCCCGGCCGTTGGACAGCATGGTTCGCCAGCACGGCTACCGGCTCTACAATCTGAACAACCTAAAATTTGCCCGGTTCAAAGAGATCTTCCCGGGAGGAGCCAAGAGCGACCGGATCGACGCGCGCAAAGGCTTAGAGCTGTTTCAGCTAAGCGATCATCTACCCCTGGCTAAAGAAGTACTGCAGGAAGTAAAGGGTACGCCCCAGGAGAATGAAATACTCAAGCGACTGAGCCGACGTCGGCGCCGGTTAGTCAACGAGCGGGTGCGGGTGGTGAACGGTTTACAGGCCGATCTCCAAGCGGTGTGTCCGGGATTGTTAGAGATCACGGGGGAAGCGAGCAATCAGTGGTTTTTAAACTTCCTGTTAAGTGCGCAGACCCTAGCGCAGCTTTCCCGACTCCGGCACATCACGTTGATGAAGATACCGCAGGTGGGGGTGAAGTGTGCTGCGAAGATCGAGGACTGGCAGAAGCGAGCCCACTTCAGTGCCGAAGTAGAGTGGGTAGGCGAGATGATCCAAGAGGACGCCCGGCGATGTCTGGAACTCGATGAGAAGATTAAGCGGCTACGCAACAAGATTGCAGAGATTGCCAAGGCCTCCAAGATCGCCACGACCTTACGATCGATACCGGGGTTTGGAGCGGTGTGCACTTCGGAATTGGCTGGCGAGATCGGCACCGTCGAGAGATTTACTTCCGAGGGGAGCCTTGCCTTGTATCTCGGCATGGCAACGTTGGACGACAGTTCGGGCACGTATCAGGGCACCAAAGCGCCCAAGCAAGTTAACACAAGGGCTAAAGCGGCGATGATGATCGGCCTGGATCGACATCGAAAATACGTTCCAGAGTCGCAGAGATACTATGAAAAGAAACGAGCAGAGGGAAAGAAACACAACCAGGCGATTCGGGCGCTAGGACGACACCTGTGTCGGATCATTTACCGGATGCTCAAGGATGAACGTGAGTACGAGGTGCGTCCCGAAAAAGGGAATGCTAAGACCAAGGTCGTTCCGCTAGCGTGCGTTAAAACGCAAATACGGAGGCCGAAAAAATCAGGCAAAAACAAAAACTGAAATAATCTACGAGCAGAGCTGGTATGTCACACTTGTTCGCTTGAAATTTCCAGCGGGATGTTCAGGCCTGAGTATTGACTATTCAGCTAACCGTTGCGTGCTTCTCTTCTCGGTGAGCCTAATTGTCAAATAATTCAATACTCAGGCCTGACACCATCACCACACTCACACTCACTTCATCCATCGGGTGGCTCCTTAAATCGAAAGTTTCCTCCCTTTATCATGCGCTTGCGTCGGTCTCCTCATGTCAATCGCTGTTCTTAGGTTAATGCGAATCAACTGTTACAGTTGACCAGGATGGTGCTGAACCAGCTGGAGAAACTTGCGAGTTCAGGGCGGGGCCGCAATAACCGGTCAGGAGGCGGCCGCCGCTTGCTCCGGTTCTGGAATATACCGGGCCACTCGCTCCGCGCCGTTGGCGAGAACGGTTCTGGGAAGATCCTGCGGTTCGCTTCGCGTCGTCAGTTCGGGCGGGCGTTGTTCGTCCGGCTCCCCCGCCGTTACCGGCATCACGACGAGCTTCGCCAGCGTAAGCTCGTCCTCGCTGCGGATAACCGGAAGGCCGATGACAACCTTGTCCTGGGGAATGTTTATACGGATGGTGCCGTGCAGGTAATCCGGAAAGGCGAAGATGGTTCCCCAGTTGGCGTCGGTCTCTTCCAGGATGATCGAATGATGGATCCCGTGCGTTCGGGGCGTCACCATAATCCGGCATAACCATTTTTCGACGCCGTAGGGCAGTCGGCAGTTCGAATGGTGAAAGAGAATCGCCATCGTAGTGAGCGTCTGCCAGGTCGAGAGCGAGAGTGGAGCAGCGCCGATCAGCAAAACCTGGGCGGCGCGCCAGGGAACCGACAGAATCATCTCGCCAAAGTGAAAGCGGATTGCGGTGGACGCATCCATGTCCAGATCGGCATGGTGAACACGGTGGAACCGGGCAAGAAACGGCGCCTTGTGCGTAAGGACATGCCAGAGGTACAGCGTGTAGTCCATGAGCGCGACCGCCAGGCCGACCTCAACCCAGCTCGGTAAGACGACGAGTTTGAGGATCCCCCAACCTCGCCGGTGGACCGTGTGACTGAGGCGGCGAACCAATGGGGATTCCAACCGGCTGATGGCGGCGGCGCTCATCGCAGCCATGGCGAGGTTGCGCGCGTCGCGCTTCATCTTGCTGTGATTCTGCCGCCGAAGCGGCCGCCTCATTTCGAACCATACAACCGCCGCCATGGTGCCGAGCACCAGCGCGCCAGAGAGCCGTCCCGGAAGTTCCCGCCCGAGCCGCTTGGATGCATTGCGCTTCATGACCAGTCGCCCCTTCGATCGTTTGTCCCAAGCCTGCGGTCGGCGGCGCGATGCGCCAGCTCCGCGGCCGCAGTCCAGGCGACATGGTTGAGCATCTCCTTTGCGTTGGGCTGCCACGGCAGGCGCGTGACCGGCGGCGACATGCGAAACAACGGCGCCAGGACGCCGTCGCACAAGACGAAGAACGCCGCTCCAAACGGCAATCCGGCATAGCGCGATAGCGGTGGCGCAGCCCGCCTCACCGCAGCGTAGATGATACCCCAGGCGAGTCCGTAAGCGGCGCCGAAAGTAATTTGGCCGAGCTGTTTCGCTTTCTCGCTGGGCTCTTCGCCGCCGAACCGCTGCGCAATCTTCAGCGCGGCGAGATCGTGCGGTGAAGCATCGCGGAGCGCTTTTTCCCTGCGCGACTGCTCGTCGGAGATGAAACGCGAAAGAAAAGAGTTTACCGGACCTACGGCGAGCATGCCCAACAGACCCGCGCCCGCTCCGATTAAAAGATCGCGTTTAAGCGGAAAACTGTGAGTTGCCATAAGGCCCCCCTGAAAATTAAGGCTCGAGTCCGATCAAAGCTAACCAGGCAGGGAAAAGGCAATTGCTATGCCACTAACGCGGCATTTGTAATCGCGTGTTTTTCAAAAATCAGCAAGGCTGATCGCACCGGCTGTATCGACTCTAGGAATCAACCCTTCTCTCGTGTCGCACGATGGAAACGGCTGCGTGCGCGCCTTCGATACCCCCAAACTCCGGTCGGCTCCTCACAGCACCGATAGATCGACTTCCACTTGTTTCGCTAGCTTTCGTGCCGCCCCAGCGATGCCTCCCGTTGCCTTTCGGCCACAGCTGCACCTTCATGCGCCCTTTCATGTGCCGAAGAAGGGTATGGAAGAAAAGTCGAAGGAGTTCGTAGAAAAGGACGCGGTGGTTTACGCGAAGGTGTGAATCGCGCTGAATCAAAATTAATCTTGAAGCTTCTTGGGAAGGGCAGTCCTCAGGCCCCTTTTATTTTCTGGCTCATCTTCAATGACCCAGAACCATCCCCCAATGTCAGCCCGAATATTCTCTGTTCGAAGCTTTTCAAACGCGCTCAGATACTGCGAAATCATGACTAAACCGTCACTTGTGGACGGCAAGGCCGCTTCGTCGAATAATTCAAAGTCCGCAAACGGCAAACGATTCTTTCCCAGAAATGCGTTCGACTTCTTTAGGACTGAGTTCACCAGCCCTAGCTTGAACTTGTTTAATGCGTCATTCGGGCTTTTCTTTACGAGTGCGCCCATTTCTTTATAAAATGCCTGCAGTTGACCTTGGAGCGTCTCAAATTCGTCGATTTGTTTTCGTTTCATGGCGAATTATTTCTTTCTGTACCGGCTTGGCCCTTCAGTTGCGATATCTTCCTTGCCTTCAATCCTCCAGTACCAGCTGTAATCGATCTTGTGGATGTTCGCCGAACGCCATGCCTCCAGGCAATCAAGATACTGTGAAAGAACCATTACGACATCGCTGTTGGATGGAAGCTCGTCGACATTGAGCAACTCGAAATCCTTGAACGGTTTGAAGTCGCCAATGAGTATGGTGTTGGCTTCCCCAAGCTTCTCGTTAATGAAGATCAGCTTGAATTTGTTAAGTGGATTGTCCGGCTTGCTCTTAGAGAGCACGCTGACTTCGTTGTATAGTTGATCAAGCTGAGCTTTGACTTTTTCGAAGAAGTCGACGTCTTTTGCTTTCATAGGAATCAAGACGGGCATGCGCGAGTAAAATCTATGTAGGTTCGTTTCAAGACTTCAATCGGGAGGCGTTGCTTACTCTCAAACACCGTAACCATCATTTCAAGATCCGCATCCGTTATTGCGATGATGCACCGTCGCTGGCCCGACCACAAATCGATTGTATTCTTGTGAATGTGTTTGGGCAGTGGATTCCGAGTGACCAACACGCCGAACTTACCGAAACCTTCATTCAGATAACGGTTCAATTGGTTAACGTGATCACGCTCAACTTCCCGGACATTCTTCAGTTCAAAAACAAGCTGGCGACTTCCATACGTGTCAAAAATATCCTTCAGGAAGTCAAACGAACGGTTGTTGTAAAAAATCAAATCACGAATTAGCGTGCCGGTATCCGTTCGGCTCTGTTCCGCAGCGAAATCCAATTGCGGATAGAAAAGAGACGCCAAAAGCTGGCAAACACAGTCTTCGTATCGCTTGTCGGCATTGTTGCTCTTGCCGCTCGGCAGCTTTTTGATTTCTTCAAGCTTCCGCTTAACCGAAGTAACAGCTATTGGCTTAAACAGCGGGTCGTTCTTGCAGTCTGCTTGCGTGCGCTCTTTCTGATGCACATAGGTTTGCACCATGTCGTAGTGGTGGCGGTTGAATTGGAGGACGGCGACACGCTCCTTGGGCGTCGTCCCTTCCTTCACGCAAGCCTCAGCGAAATAGTCGTCGTAATTAATCCAAGGGGAAAATCGCAGCCAGCGTTTCGGGATTAGAAGCAGCGGTGCATTTGTCGCCGGGTTTACCGGCAATGGGAGTTTCTCGCTCTTGAAGGCCTTTGCCGTGTAGTCGAAAACGTCGCCTAGTGTGACATCTTTTGTTGGAATACTACGCTTGGCGCAGTGATCGATTGTAAAGTCGATGAGGAACGATTTAGTCAGGCTGCACGCTAGGTCGCTGACGCGGTCCTTTCCGATTTGGTCCACGAAAAGTTGGATTTCCTCGATGTGTTCAAACCCGCCTTGCTTGATCTGTGGAATAGAACTGAAAAGCGCGAGTACTTCGCGGGCCGTCCCTTCACCGATTCGTTTGCCTTGCTTGTCGCGGGCTGAACCCAGTCCAGCTTCTTGGCATTCGGAAATCCGAATCAACGCTTCAATCGCTTCATTCTCCTTCCCATTTTTGGCGAGATAGCCAAAGTGATTGAATGAACTGACCATCGCCGTATGCAGCGCCTGGTCTTGCATGGAAGGGGATTTCCACAGCAGGAACGGGTCAACGTAAAGCGGGATGTCGTCGTCGAGAAAGGGAATGGCGAAGTCTGCCTCCGCTTGCGTGAAGGCCAGCCCGTGGAAATCGTTCAGTCGTGGTCTGACTAAGGCCATTTACGGATAGGAGTCATAATCACTTTTTGGTGCGACTACCTGGACGACCACCTTATCAACCCTACACCTTGGCGAGCAAGCCACTCCCGTGGTTGGCGATCACGGCACCGAAGTCGTCGTCCGCCGTGTTCAGGTCCATGGCGTGCACGGGATAGAAGTCACTATGGGACGCGCTCACTAGTGCGATGTATGGTCTGACCGCTGAGGGTCAGCCTGAGTTTCCTTAATTTTGGACCTCTCTCGACATCGCCATCGTTATCGGAACGGCAAAGCATATATAGAAAACTCATAATTCAGGGTTGACCCATCGCTTACTCCTTGGCTTGCGCGCAGAGCTGGACATTTGTCCCCAGCTTCGGTAAGAGGCTTTTGAATTGTTGGCTATCCGTCGATCTTTTTCTCGACGCCGAAGTGCCGCGCGACGTTCGCTCGTCCGGCTAAACTACGTCGAGGATCCTCGATCAGACTGCCGCCAGATTCTTGCTCACATCCGGCCACGGATCGGGCATCTTTTCGTAGCGCTGCCAATCCTGCGGGCGCAACCATTGGGTAAACGCCTTATCGTAGGACGGGCGCGCTTTGGCGCGCTCCCACCACGCTGAGACGCCCGGCTTGTGATCCCACAGGCGCGCGAGCCGCAACATCTCCAGCCGCATCATGTAGGGAATGGCGGCGATGTCGGCCAGCGAATAGTCCGGGCCGGCGAGCCAGGCGGATTTTTCCGTCGACTCTTCGATCCACTTGAGCAACTTCATGAAGCTCTTGGTCGCTTCCTTCCCTGCCGGCGATCCAATGCCTTCCTCGACGCCGGCGCGCTTGTACTCGGCCTGGCGCTGCAGCGGCATCTTGGCATACTGCTCGGCGCGTTGTTCAGGAGTCAAGCCGGCGAAGCGGCCGCGGTTGGCCGTTGCAAACGTATAGACAATGCACGCCGGATGGATGTATTCGTCCATGAGCTTTTTGAAAAGATGGGCGCGCGTCCGGTCGAGCGGCGCGCGCGGCATCAGCGCCGGATCGGGAAAGAGATCGTCGAGGTAGTGGATGATCACGGTGGACTCGACGATGATCGTGCCGTCGTGTACCAGCGTCGGCACCACGCCGTTGGGATTGATCTTCAAATACTCCGGGGTGAGATGATCGCCGTTCAGCTCAAGCAGGTGGCTCTGCCACTCGAGGCCCTTTTCTGCGAGAGTGAGCCGCACCTTCTGCGCGCACACCGAAGTAGTGCCATGATAAAGCTCCAGCATGATTCCTCCCGATTCATCTAATTACGAGGCGTTGCATGATCTTACGTTACAGCGAAAATGAAAACCATAGAGATGCTGTGACCCCATATGTGATCCGCAATGCCTTGGTGCTCGGCACAGAACTTTCCGTCATTGTTAACTCGGCGTGAGCATCCGCAAGCCCCGCCTTTCCGGATCGAAGGCACAGTATAAAAGTTTCTCATTTTCCGATAAGACGAGAGTTCAGATGTTCGAGCGAGCGGCAAGGTTACGGCGACTTATGACGGGTATGAAAACTTTCTCTGCGCTATTTTTGCTGGCGGTTTTGTTGTCCGGCTGCACCCCGACGTTTCGGGCGGCGAGCGCGGTCGCGCTGGGAAGGCAGGAGTTATTCCGCGGACAGAATGCAGACGCGCTCGAATCTTTTGAAGTCGCCGCGCGAGAGTCTCCGGATTATTCGTTCGGCATCGATCGTCCCGAGGGCGTGTTAAGTTATCTGGGCCGGTCGCAGTATCTCAACGGTCAATATCCCCAGGCGCGCCAGACCTTGGAACGTGATCTCGCCCGCGACGAGGGTAACAGTCTCTCGCGTTTGTATTTGGGCCTGACGCTGGTTCGGCTCAACGACCGGCAGAACGGGCTGCACGCTATGATCTGGGGCTTGAGTGGAATACCTTTTTACATCAACTACGTCGTTGACCGCGCGGATTCGAGTGATGCTCGTCGCTTCTGGGATCGTCACAATCAGATACGCAACACAGTCGGTATTGCTCTCAAAATGGCCGAACGCGAGGATCTCAATTGGAACGCGCTTATATCACTCAGCGAGAGAATCGCGCTGGCCTGGGAGCCGGAGCCGGATTTTACCCGAATGTCGCCTGAGATGAATCGCCCTACAACCTCACTCCGTAGTGAATACTTTATATAACCATCGGGGTCAGTCCGGCAGCGTGCGTTAAAAACGCAAATGCTGCGGCCGAAAATCTCAGGCAAAAAGAAAACTGAAATAATCCAAATAATCCACTAGCAGAGCCCTATATCACGATCATGCTCGATCGCTTGAAATTTCTAGCGGGATGTTCAGACTTCTAAACATGGACTGACTTGTCGATCAGACTCGGAACGCCAAATTCGGGACTCGACTTTTTTTCGCTGGACACGAGAAGCCGACTGGCAAAGTGGCAAAGGGCAGAGCCTCACGCCGATTCCTGCCGTCGCGCCGCCGGCACAAAACGTATTTCAACGCGCTGCTTCAGCGCGGCCGCAATGCGGTTCAGCATCGCTAGCGAGTGCCCTTCATAGTTTGCGTCTTCGAGGCGGCAGATCACCGACGCGCTGGTGCCGATCAGCTTTGCCAATTGACGTTGACTCAAGCCATGGGTAATTCTTAGAACTGTCAATTTGCGAGCGACGTGATCCTCGGCGCGTGCTTTTTCCAGATCGGCGAGACGGTGCGGTTTGCCTGCGTAATAGCGACGGTGAAGGATATCGACCGCGTCTGTGGTTTCGTGTCTTTTTGCTCTTGCCATGACTTTTACTCCTTGAACGTATGTCGCTCGGGATCGAGTTCGAACTTCCCTTTTCTTTGGATCGTGAGCTCGATGTCGCGCATTGGGACTTCGCGTTCCTTTACCAATCCATGCGCTAGCACCGCAGCTACACGACCATGAAAAAAATAAAGAATCCGGTAGTTCACTGTGCCGAGTTTGGTTCGTAATTCGTAAATGCCATCGCGCAGAAAATCGGACTCGGGGCGCCGAAGCTCATGCCCGAAATCGCGCAACCGTTCGATTCGAACCCGGCATTTGTCGAGTGCCTTTGAGGGTAACGAATCCAACCAATCGAGCACGGGAACGGTTTTGGGATCGTCTTGATAGAAAACGACCTGTGTTTTCGGCATAACCTTTCAACCCATGTTCGCATTATTGCGAACAGGCGTCAACACGGCTACCAAAAATGGCCAAAAAACATTGGGGTCGCGTCTTGAATCTTGCTTGTGGAACAATAGGGGACATACCGTTATTGACTATCTTTCCCACCTTTCTGCCACCCGTCTGGGTGGCCAACTTACAGCAACCATAGGTTCGCAATCAGATATCGGCAGGGCTCGAAGCGGCGGCAGGCTTTTGCACGGGCTGGCGGCTTCGTATAGTCGTATCAAGAAATTTTTATAGGGAGAAAACAATGGCGCAAATGAACCTGCCCGACATCGATCTTGAGGGCCGCGTCGTCATCATGACCGGCGCCGACCGCGGCCTTGGCCGCGCGATGAGCCTCGGTCTCGCAAAAAAGGGCGCGCGCCTGGTGCTGGCCTCGCCGGTCATGGACGGTCTCAACGCGGTGGCGGAGGAGATCGCCGCCATCGCCGGACCGGGCCGGGCGCTCGCCGTCGAGACCGACATCACCGATTTGAAATCCTGCGCAAACTGTCTGAGGGCCGCGGTCGACGCCTTCGGAGTGCTCCATGTGCTGGTCAACAACGCCCGCCGCCTGCGCCGCGACGCCGGTAAGCCGGAGGCCGCCGGGCATCTGCCTTTTTGGGCCGTCGATCCGGTTCTGTACCGCGAGACGGTGGAGGTCAACATCGCCGGCACCTTTTTCATGTCGCGCACCGTCACGCCCTACTTCATCGAGATGGGCTACGGCAAGATCATCAACCTCACCACCTCGCTGCGCAATTTCTACTCGGTGGGCCAGAGCCCATACGGCGTCACCAAGGCGGCCATCGATGCGTCCACCTACATTTGGGCGCGCGACCTCGAAGGCAAAGGCGTCACGGTCAATGCGCTGCTGCCCGGCGGCGCCTGCGACAACGGCGACGTCAACCGCCCGCCGGAGCCCGGGCGCACGCTGCTCCCCGCCGATATCATGAACCCGCTTCTGGTGTGGATGTGCTCGGCCCGCTCGGACGGCGCGACCGGCTCGCGCTTCGTCGGCGCGCTGTGGGACAATTCCCTCGATCCGGACCAAGCCGCCGCCGGCTGCCTGGAGGACGCCTCGATCCGCGGCGCCGGGGCGTGAACGCCTGGCCGGCGCCGGTCCGCTGGACAGAGTCGTGATTGGCCGTTTGTAGCGCCTCTGATAATAGCGGAGACAATGAGTTGTCGATCAAGAACTTCACCGGATGGCGACGAAAGGAAGTTCACGTTCCCTTAATGCCTCTGCCGCGAAGAAGAGGGCTTCACGGATATCGTCAGGTTCCAGATCAGGATAGGCTTTGAGGATTTCTTCCTTCGACATACCCTCGGCGATCATACCGACCACCGTCGCAACGGGAATCCGCAGGGCTCGAATACAAGGGACGCCATCCATCTGTTTTGGATTAACGGTGATTCGATCAAATTTCATTTGGACTCCGGCTAAGCTCAGTCTACGCCCAGTCTCTCTAATTTCCCTGTTCGTCACAACCAATGAGATGGATCGGTACCGTGTCCTATGGCGCCGCTCGTTTCGAGCAGGGCCGGGTCGGTAGACCGGAATCGCTGAGGATGTTTATTCTTGGTGACAGAACACCGTAATTCGTGGATTGCGACTGGGCAACCACTTTGCCGCGACCCGTTTGGGTGGCCACCCTACGGCAACTTACACCTTGGCGAGCAAGCCGTTACCGTGACTGGCGATCACGGCGTCGAAGTCGTCGACCGCCGTGTTCACGTCCATGGCGCGCACGCGATAGATGTCACCGTGGGACGCGGGGAAGGGCTCGATGCCGTGCTGGAGTTCACGGGCGAGATTCAGCAGCCGGCGGCGCGCCGTGATGATCGCTTGGTCGCTGGTGCCGAGGTGTTCCTTGCGGCGGTCGTAGATCGGGCCCATGCTTTCCTGTATCGCACGATCCTGGTCGTTGACGCCCCAGATGCCGGTGTAGCTGGTAGTGCGCTGGATCTCGCGATCGAGCAGGTAGTCGTTCGCCATGTTGCGCTTCGGTAGGAACGTACACCCCTATTGGGGATGTAGTTGATTTAAAGGAGCCCAAACCACTTGCCAAGGCAAGCCAACGGCGGGGCTCGCTCTGAGTTCGAGCGAGCAACCTGACAAGGAACACTTCGCGCCTGACGCTGCCCGCCGCAGCCACCGAAGCATTACCGCGAATTTCACAAGACTCGCCGACGATTGACATCCTCGCTCGTTCAGCGATAAATTTCCGGTCAGTAAACAGGTGGTTTAGAGCTCCTATAAACAGTACGAGGTGACGGCCGGGGCGGAGAGGGCCGCGAGATCATGCAGCGGGCCAGTTCACCGTGTGGTGCTCCCCCCCGCCAGAAGCGCCCGCGCCGCTCTCGGCATAGAATAGAAGCTTGAAAGGAAGTTCATTTGCCTCATCAGGACCGTCTCAACATCGCTGTATTCATCGACTTCGACAACATCGAGATCGGCATCAAATCGACGCTCGGTGAGAATTTCGACGTCGGCGCCATCCTCGACGCCCTGAAGGAGCGCGGCGAGGTGGTCACCAAGATCGCTTACGCCGACTGGACGCGCGCGGGCGAGTACAGCCGCCACCTCACCCAGCACGCCATCCGCCTGGTGCAGCGCAACTTAACGCCCGGCGGCGACAAAAACGGCGCCGACATCAACCTGGCGCTCGATGCCCTCGAAATGGCCTTCACGCACCCGCACATCAACGCGTACGTGATCGTCGGCGGCGACAGTGACTTCCTCTCGCTGGTCGAGAAGCTCAAGCAATATGACAAGAAGGTGTTCGTCGTTGGTGGCCGGGCGTTCACCAGCATCATCCTCCAGCGCAACTGCCACGAGTTCATCGCCTACGAGAACCTGACGGGCGGCCGCCGCTCGGTCGCCAAGGGCGGTCGCCCGGTGGCGCCCGCTGCCTCCGCGCCCATCGCGCAGGCGTTCCCCATCGTGCGGCGCGCGCTAAAGATCCTGTCCGACCGGGAAGTCTCGCCGCAGACCGGTCTGCTCAAGAGCACGCTGCTCCAGCTCGACTCGACCTTCTCAGAGCGGACCTATGGTGCGTCGTCATTCCTCGATTTCGTCGAGAAGCTCGCGCAATCGGGTCTCGCCCAGCTCAAGCACACCGGTCGAAGCGTCATGGTCGAGCTGAACGAGAAGTTCCACGAGAGCGAGTCTTCGACCGCTGCCGCCGTCGCCGCGAGCGGCCCCGTCGCCCTAGCGGAGGCGCGCGACGAGGTTCGCGCGGCTGCGCCCGAGGCCGAGACCGAGACCGAGCCAGGGGTGGTGATGGCCAAGCCCGTGCAGGCGTCCCGGCCCGCCCCGAGCGAGGCACTAGTTGTAGGGGCGGGCGATCAGGCCGACGGAGTCCGCCTGGTGGGCCAGATCCTGACCGCTGCCACGGCGGCACGGTGGCCTATGTACCTGCGCAACGTCAAGCAGCTCTTACGAGCCGCCGAGGGCGGCTTCGACGAGCGCCGATACGGGTTCATGGGACTGATCGATCTGCTGCGCGGATGTCAGAGTGAGGGCCTCGTGCGACTCGAGCGGGATCGTCGAGGAGGGCTGCGCGTGTTCAAGGGGCCGGCGTTGCAAGAGACCGGCCCATCGCCCGCGATCGCCCCGTCCCAAGAAGTGGTGGAAGCCGAGCCCCTGTATACGCAACCCCTCGAGACCGTGGATCGATTCGAGCTGGAAGAGCGGGCCGAGGAGGACCGTTTCAATGTCGAGCCGATGCCGATCGACACGACGGCCGAGCTCCTCGGTCGCGCCAAGCAGAGACGTCCGCGCACCCGCGTCACAGCCGCCGCCCCCGCGGCAGCGCGTGTCCCGCGAAAGGCGGCCTCGAAGAAGGCCGCGCCGCGCGCGTCCACGCGTTCGAGGAAGCCGGCCCGATCCGCGGCCCCTGGCAAAAAGGACAACTGACGCACCCGGTCTCTCTTCATTCCCTTGGGCGGGGAACCCCAATGGGGTCAAGTCGGCTTTTTAGCTCTTTAAGCGGCTCGTGCCAACTTTTATCGTTATGGCCGTCGATCACCCGTCTGTCCGAAGGGATAAGTTGAATTCCGCTGTGAACGATTCATGGACCGCGGTCTCTCAGCGCATCGCAGATGCGCGTGTGCAATTCATCGAACTTGATAGCTGCGTATTCACGCCCCGTCAGAACGAGCAATGGCTCTAGATATTCCTGCCCTGCGCGACTCGTACTTTTCTTAGTTTCCTCGCTGACAAACATCACGGCGCGCATGAACTCGCTAGCGCCATCCGCATCAATCTCCACCGGCGGCGGTAGAAAGTCAGCGTAGGGATCGCCATTTTCGTAACCATGACCCGGTGTCGGCGTGCCGATATGTCCGGGAACCCCTTGCGCGGTCATCCGGATCCACTCGCAATCGAAAAAGTCGTCGCCGTACCGTGGAAATTTAAGTGACCAGAGAGTTGCGTAAATGCTCATCAACAAAACTCGCTAAGGGCCTGGGCGCAGTTTCGGTCCAGTGTATTCGAGTTGCGAATCAAATACCCCTGAATATCACGGCGTAAAAACGCCGTCGGTTAGTCAATCTCTATACCACCACTGACCATCCAAAGTTCGAGCTGTTCGAGACGGGTTTTTCAACGAGCTTTGTATTGCTTCATCCAATTTCGATGCGCGGCGGAATCCGCAACATCGACAACGATTTTCACCAGGTTGTCCCGATAGACGACTTCACCTTGGCGCCAATGGCCCTCGACTTTTTGTGTTTCGTAGCTGGCGGCGCCGGCTGCGGTTGCTCAAGAACGTGATAAGCACGAGCAGCGTGAGCGAGCAGACTTTCACGATCTATACTTTGGGCTAAAACTCCATCAGATCATTGGCGATTACTACCGATCCGGGAAAATATTTTCTGACCTCGTCGGCCCAGGGCGTGTAATCGTCCAGACCGGGGCGCGTGGTTAGATGCGATAGCACAACGGTTTTGACTTTTGCCTGCGCGGCCGTGTTGCCGATGGCTTCCAACGACATATGGCCCTGGGTCGCTTGCTGCATGATGCCGATCTGCTCCGCTGAAGTCATTGCTTGCCATCGGCCATCGGCCATCATCGCTTGCTTGCGGTCTTCACAGGATGACGTTTCGGTTACGAGAATCTCAGCATCTTTGGCCAGCGCGGTGACGGCAGTACAGGGGCCGGTGTCGCCGGTGAAAACGATGACGCGATCGGGGGTTTCGAAACGATACGAATACGACTTGTGCTTGCCGGCCGCTTCGCCTTTGTGAAAGCTGAAGTGGGTGTTTTCGATCGCGGTCACTTTGATGTTGGCATCCTGGTAAAATGCCCCGGCGCCTCGATCATGGCCGTAGAATACTTGAGCAATCGGTTTGCTGCGCCCGCCGTCAGCGATCCTGATTTCGGCGCTGATGCCGTAATAATGTACCGCGGCTTTGACCAATTCTTCCGTGCGCGGCGGACCGTAGACGTTGATCGGCTGGGTGCGTTGGCGATCCCACGACAGTGACATGAGCGTGCCGAGACCCGCCGTATGATCGTCGTGATGATGGGTGATAAAGATTGTGCCGATATTGCGAAAGTCGATGCCCGCGCGAGATAGGCGGCGCGCGACTCCATCACCGGCATCGATGACATAATGGGTTCCGTTGACGGTGAGAAGATTCGACGATTGTGCCCGGCCAGGTCGAGCCGATGGTCCGCCGGCTGTTCCCAGCGTGATCAGCGATGAAGGGGTCCTCACTTGCAGCCTCCGGTTTGATGGCATGTGCTATTTCTACCATGCCGTTGTCCAATTGTGCGGTCAACCGAAAATCTGCCGTTTATCCCCCGTACTGCTGAGTCAACTTCGCCAGCGGCGCGGTCCAGCGGGAACACCTAGGTGTCGCCCATTAGCCGGACTGTCAAATAGGCTCAGACCATCGCGCGGAGAAGAATCTTACTTTCTTCCCCTGTTCGGTAACTCGTCAACAACACTGCCCTGCTGGAGTTCACGGGCCAGATTGAGCAGCCGGCGGTGCGCCGTGATGATTGCAAGGTCGCTTGGCTCAAGGCGGCACGCAAAGCTGGCAAGCGGATTCCTAGGCCGCTGATTTATCAAGTGGCGGGTTGACGAGCGGCAGATTATTTCGATTCAGGACCTAGTCCTGTCGATATATACATAAACAGCGGCTCGCGGATCATCCGGAAATTATCTTAATTCTTACGGTAAACACGAATGGTAAACGACGACAAACACTTAGACCGCCTGATTGATCAGGTTCCGTTGACGCAACTCTTTGGTTGAAAGCTGACGTTTTTGGTTGATGATCTCAGTCCTTTCGTGAGATTCCGAGAAGCTCACAGCAAACCAAATACCACTTAATCGTCGCAGGTCCGAGCCAGGGGCCAAATTTATCCTCTCCACCTTGCTCTGCGCGAGCGCAAGGCGTTGCCGTCGTTGTTCCTTGGCGCGTTTCCGCGCTTTATCCGTGTCGGCTTTTGCCCGCTTGAGGATGCCATCGTGCGGATCGACATAGAAGTCGTACCAACGCCACCAACGAACCGCATTTATCGGCTCGCCCGCCTTGTTCATGGTCACCTTGACCGCTACGTAGTCTTTGAGATGATCGCGCACATGCTGCTGTACCGCGTTGGTTGCTTTGAGATGGGCGCTAATCTCCGAGTAAACTTTCGACCACGGACGACCGACCTGGCGGGCAAGATAACGCCGCAGGGGCGCAAGATTCTCGTTGAGCGACTTGGTATCCGCCAAAAGAAATTTCATTCCTTGCTTGATCGGCTGCGCTTCCCAGTTGCCGCGCAATCGGCCTTTGAGCCGACCCGAAGCTCCCCGCCTCGGCCGTTCGACGATCACTTTGGCCATATCTTCGCGCATGGCGTTCTCCTACTAAAAATTTTCTGTGCCGGAACGCGGTCGACCAGCCGCGCGTGCAATCAGCGCTGAGGCATCAACCTTTTTCATATCGCGGCGAATATCCTTCGACGCTCAATGAATCGTTTTATTCAACTTGGATTTGGTTCTACGTTCAGGACTCTGCGGATTTGGCAGGCAAAAAAATGAGCGGTGTCACAATGAGGAATGGCGCTCCTGAAAACAGGATTCAGCGTCCTTAAAGAACTTGTCCTGACGCCCCGGGGTATTTCATCCTCACGCCCGATATTTGGACCCGTGCTCACCGCTCGCATTGATAAATATCGCTGGCCGGCTTCGCCGTCAAGACCGGTAAAGCTGCCGGGTCCCCGCCCCCGCTATTATTTATGTATTATAACCAGATGAGGGCGGACAGTCCTGTCCGCGTCTGCAAAGACGACTTGCCGTTCCGACGCGTGCTTGGCGCGCTGTTCAGTCGACCACTGATCGATCCGGGACAAGCGAGCGCTGGAGCCACTGGAACATCCGCCATCCGACCTCGTCACGGGCAAGTGTCGACGCCGCAGCCGCGGCGGCCTCGTCGGAGATCGCTCGCCCGTTTGGCGCTTTCACGTGGACCTCGGCCACCCGCTCGGCCATCACGAACCATCCCACCGATTCCTCCACCGACCGGCCGACCGTGAGCAGGCCGTGGTTGCGCAGGATGCAGAATTTCTTGTGGCCGAGTGCTGCGGCTATGCGCCTGCCGCCATCGATCGAAAGCACCTCCACCTCCTCATCGTCGAAGAGGGCCTGGTCGAAGATGAAGGCACAGGACTCCTGACTGAGGGCGCGGAACGGTTCGACGTTGGCCGACCATGGCGTGCCGAAGGCGGTATGAGTATGAGATGCGCTGACGACCTCGGGACGGCCAGCGAGCAGCGGATGGTGGATGTTGTAGCCGGCCGTGTTGACGGCACCGGTCGAGTTGCCGTCGGCATCCTTCACCTCGCCACCGGGCCCGACCAGCACCAACCGGTGCACCGTCGCCGCGCTGAAAGGGATACCCCAGTCGAGCAGCCAGAAGTGATCGGTTAACTCGGGGTCGCGGGCCGATATATGACCGTCGCCTAGCATGCCCCAGCGCAGCGCGCCGAAGATGCGGTATCCGAGCGCACACATCCGTTTGCGGTGCGCCCGTTCGTCGGCAATCGAACGGACGGTGCCGTAGGGCTCGACCCCGTCAAAGGGTGGATAGGGACTCGATGTCACGTATCCCATGGTTGTTCGCGCAATTCAGTCGGCTGTTTCTGTATAGGAAATAACGAGCTAGCTACACCTTGGCGAGCAAGCCGCTGCCGTGGCTGGCGATCACGGCGTCGAAGTCGTCGACCGCCGTGTTCACGTCCATGGCGCGCACGCGATAGATGTCTCCGTGGGACGCGGGGAAGGGCTCGATGCCGTGCTGGAGTTCACGGGCGAGATTCAGCAACCGGCGGCGCGCCGTGATGATCGCTTGGTCGCTGGTGCCGAGGTGTTCCTTGCGGCGGTCGTAGATCGGGCCCATGCTTTCTTGTATCGCACGATCCTGGTCGTTGACGCCCCAGATGCCGGTGTAGCTGGTAGTGCGCTGGATCTCGCGATCGAGCAGGTAGTCGTTCGCCATGTTGCGTTTGGGGATGAAGGTGCCGGGGATCAACTCGGGAGGGAACGCGCGACCGGTGCGGCGCATCGCAAGGTCCTGGTCGGTCAGCGGCCGATCTGGGTGGTAGGAGATGTAGAAGGTCATGGTGCGATTGTCGTCGACCGGAATCCAGGCTCGTGCGCCGGCCGGGAAGCGGATGAAGGGAATGAGACTATAGGTCGGCAGCAGAGCCTGGGTCACCCGCCAGTTGTAGGTTCCCTCGCCGATGGTACGGCGGGCGCCGTAGCGGAAACCGTAGTCGGTGTCGTTGACGATGATTTTGGGCGCCTTGTCCAGAGCCTTTAGCCTCGGATCAATGGCGCTACCGTCGCCACTGGGAGAAGCTGCGGGATCGAGGTAGGTGTGGAGGAACGAGGCGTGGGAGCTGTCGATGTCGCCCTCGTAACCCTGGAGGTAGTTGGTCTCCTGATACCACTTCGACACCGAGCGGTGGCTATCGGGAACTCGGGTCCATTCCAATTCGGGTAACTCGGCGCGGAGATGTTCGGGTCCCATGTAAACCCAGATCAGGCCGCCATGGAGGGCGGTCGGGTAAGCCGTGATGTGGATCTTGTCTTTGAAGTTGCTCTCGGCGGGTTCGGACGGCATGTCGACGCAGTTGCCGGCGACGTCAAATTTCCAGCCATGGTAGACGCAGCGAATGCCGCACTCCTCGTTGCGCCCGAAGTAGAGCGAGGCGCCACGGTGGGGGCAGTGCGCTTCGACAACGCCGATTTCGCCAGTTGAATCGCGAAAGGCGACCAGGTCCTCGCCGAGCAGGCGCAGGCGCACGGGCGGGCAATCCGCCCCGGGCAACTCGTCGGACAGCATCGCGGGCAGCCAGAAGCGCCGAAACAGCTCGCCCATGGGCGTCCCCGGCCCGACACGACATGCAAACTCGTTGTCTTCTTTGCTTAACACAGCGCCTCCCCTGTGAAAGAAATTTAAACCAATTTAATCCTGTTCGCAGCAATATCGCTGAACCGGCGAGGGTGTCAATCATCGGAGTGTTTTGTGAAATCTCAAGGTTGCTTCGGCGAGCTCGCACCGCGCAGCGGTCGGAGAAGTGCGAAATGTTCCAGGTCACGCACCGGTTTCAATAACGGAATTCCTTCGTGACTCCTAAACGCATCCGCTTCCCGTTGCGGATCTCAGGCCATAAGCGGACCGTTGGTGCCGGGAGCGGGTTTTGGTCTTGCGGAAGACGTGTATCCAGTCGTCGATCTGTTTTTTGAATTCAGCCTTGTCGATGAAGCCGTCGATCTGCATAGCCCCGCCACGTGCGGACAGCTCACGGGTTTATGTCGCCTTGCCCACGAAGGCAGTAGTGTCGCCATGCGTTGCTGTTCGATCGGCTCCGTCAGCTGCAAGGCTACGCTTGTCTCTGATGGCCGAGCCGCGTGTTTTTCCATTATGATGGAGAAGGAGGAAAGCGTTTCGCCCGGTAATTGCCCTTTACGCTCAATTTACAGAAGTGAGAATATCTAGCCCCAGAAAGGTCATATAGTTGCGTATATAATATATATGCGCAACTAAAAATAGATGTGCGCAACTATGATTGTGCATAGAGTTGTTAGTTGCGTATAGCTGTGATTTAATTGCGCGTATAGGAAATGCTTAATATTAATGCGTATTGAGGAGCTACAACATGGCGAGACCGGTACCCGAACAAGAGTTGCAGGCTATAGAGAACGCTGTGCGCCGTCATCCCGGCGGGCGGGTGACGCTCCAGCAGATCGCTGACGCTCTGGAGGTCGACTTGCCGCGCCGTACTCTGCAATACCGGCTGAAATATCTCGTGGATACAAAGCGCCTCGTCTCGGAAGGCGAGGGGCGTTGGACAAAATACCGCCTGCCTACAGAAAAACACGGAGAGGTTGTCGAGGCCGCAGCGGCGCAGTATGAATCCGGGGTCGAGGTAACTTTTCCCCTCTCCACGACATCCGTCGAAATCCAGAAATATCTGTATCAGCCGACCACGGTTCGCAAACCAGTCGGATATAACCGCGATTTTCTGGAATCGTACCGGCCCAACGTTACTGCTTATCTTCCTCCCGCAGAACGCGCGCGTCTGAGGGATGCCGGCAGCCACAACATGGCGCCGCAGCCTGCAGGGACCTACGCAAAACAGATCCTGAGCCGGCTGCTCATCGACCTGTCATGGAATTCAAGCCGCCTTGAGGGCAACACATACTCCCTGCTTGATACCAGGCGGCTGATCGAGTTTGGCGAACAGCCCGAAGGTCGCCAGCAGCTTGAAGCCCAGATGATTCTCAACCACAAGGACGCCATCGCATTTCTTGTCGGCGCGGCCGACGATATCGGCTTCAACCGCTACACGATTCTCAACCTTCACGCCATACTCGCGAACAACCTGCTGGCAGATCAAGCGGCAGCCGGCAGGCTGAGACATATGGGTGTCGGCATTGAAAAATCAATTTTTCATCCGCTCGAAGTTCCGCAGCTCATTTCGGAATGCTTCGACCAGATACTGGCAACCGCAGCTTCCATCGAAGACCCGTTCGAGCAAGCCTTCTTCGTGATGGTGCAGTTGCCTTACCTGCAGCCGTTCGACGATGTTAACAAGCGCGTCTCGCGTCTTGCAGCGAATATTCCGTTCATAAAAGCCAATCTCTCGCCACTGTCTTTTACCGATGTTCCGCTCGCCATATACACCAACGCGGTTCTCGGCGTCTACGAACTGAACAAGATTGATCTGCTCAAGGACGTTTTTATCTGGGCATATGAACGGTCCGCCGCGCGATACGCAGCCGTCAGGCAGTCGCTCGGCGAGCCAGATCCTTTTCGGCTGCAACACCGTGAAGCGCTGCGCCAAATTGTCGGCGAGGTCATACGCTCGCGCAGGGACAGGAAGACGGCGGCCGCTCACATCGCCACATGGGTGCAGGAACACATTGCGCCCGCCGATCGCGAGCGCTTCAGGGAAATGGCCGAGAGCGAACTGCTTGGCCTGCATGAAGGGAATTACGCGCGCTACGAAATAAAACCCGGCGAATTCGCTGCATGGCGGGAAGTCTGGACCGAAACCGCAGCGTAATAGCGTTGTTGGCCGGAAAGAAAAGCCTATGTTCAAAATTCTTGTAGATATTTGAGTATGCTCGACCTCCCCCAGGATTATCAGCGGCAGGCTGTCGTCGAAGTTCTGGAGGAGAACTTGTTCGCCAGAAACAGGTTTCGATCGTTTTGCCTCGAACCGTCCTCAATGAGTTTAACCGCAATAAGATCGGGGTCGGCGCAACCGAGGTCAATTTGGAATGTCATACCGCGATTCGAGACTGGCTAACGCCAAATGGACCAGTCAAAATCGACGATATCGGCTCGTTGGCGTGACGACGTCAGACGGATTGGACGAACCGATGGTGCTATTTGAAAACATCGCCTCGAATGAAATCAATAGCGCCAGTGCAAGGAGTTCCCTCTCGAATGGATTTTGCTTTAGGTCGAAATCGGGATCGACAGTGTAAGCGTGCAGCTTAAAAGTGTGGGCGAGCGGGTGACTAACTTACTTCGAACGGTATCCCGGTCTTCTTCGATATATCGATCAAATCATCGACCACTGGTTTCAGCAGCGGTATTCCTTGTTTGCTTCTGATCGCTTCCGCTTCCCGTTCCGGATCGCCGGGAATCAGTGGGCCGTTGGTGCCCGGAGCGGGTTTGGTTTTTCGGAAAACTTGAATCCAGTCGTCGACTTGTTTTTTGAATTCGTCCTTGTCGATGAAGCCGTCGATTTGCATGGCGCCGAAGAAGTGGCCGATGCCTTTGCCGACGCTGCGCGCGGGGATTTCCTGGCGGAGCGCGAAGGGCGGGGCGAAGGGACCCCAATTGGCGCCGCTCAAGACGCAGCAGAGGATATCGACCATCGATGCCAGGCCATAGCCCTTGTGGCCGCCCATTTCCCGCTCCGAGCCGAGCGGCAGCTGCGCGCCGCCATCGATCATTTCCTGCGGATCAGTAGTGTCGGCGCCGTTTTTATCGACGACCCAGCCTTTGGGCACCGGCTGATTTTTTCGCAGGGCGATTTCGATCTTGCCGTAGGCCACGGCGCTGGTGGCCATGTCGATGACGATGGGCGGTTCTTTCAAGCCCGGGAACGCGATAGCGATGGGATTGGTGCCGAGCATTCGTTCGGCGCCCCATAACGGCGCGACCAGTTTGGTCGTGTTGGTCATCGCCCAACCGATCAGGTCGCGTTCCAACGCCTTCAACGGATAATAGCCGGCGATGCCGAAATGGTTGGTGTTGCAGACGCTGACCCAGCCGGAGCCATGCTGTTCGGCTTTGTCCATGGCGATTTCATTGGCCTTCGGCCCAACCACCAAGCCCAATCCGTTGTCGCCGTCGACGGCGGCGACGCTGAATTTTTCGCGGACGATTTTGATATTCGGCCGCGGGTTGATGCGCCCAAGCTCCAACATTTCAAAATAAGTATGCAGCCGGGCGACGCCGTGAGAATCGATGCCGCGCAGATCGCTCCTGGCCAGCACATCGGCGGCTTGATCGGCATCCATCCGCGGCACGCCGAAGTGCATGAACACCTGGGTGGTAAAATTGCGCAGATAAGCGTCGGGCAAAAGATAGGTTGTCGATTCGCCTGGGGAAATCGTCATGACCAAGAACTAATGGGTCGCGGTGGTGCTGTCAATGCGGCGGCTCGGTTAGCAGAAACTGCAACAGGAGAGTCTGTTGAAACGGATTGTAGTTGTCGTCGGAGACCAGATAAATCATCGTGCCCTTGGCAGTTTCCTGAACCGCGAGTCCTTCGAAATTCTCCGTGACCAGAGGCTGCTCGATCTTGAGCAATTCCTGGCCGCTGAGTTTGGCGCCCGGCTGGATCGTTTTAGCTTCGATCATCGTCACCCGCGCCGACAAGATGCCGAAGGGCACATAGCGCCGTTCGAGCACCAGAACATCGCCATTTTTTAACGCGGCACTGTCGGTGACGCGATAGCCTTTGGCGGGGAGATAGGAAAGCTCCGCGAAACGGCTGCCGTCGAGCAGCCAGCCCTTGAAGCTGCCGTCGGGATTGGCGAACTCTTCGGTCAACGCCAACAGCCTGCCGTCAGGTAGCGAGGTTAAACCTTCGAGACCGCCATTGCGCGGCGCGCGCGCCAGCTCATTGGGAACGGCGATAGGGGTTGGTGTCGACGTGAAAGTCCCCGGCGGCGCATCATAGCGCCAAATCCGATGGTGGCCTTCAAAGGCGACGAGCATTGAACCATCCCGGGTGCGGGCCAACGCTTCGGCATCCCCTCCGGACCAGGAGACCGGAGTTCTGGCCGGAGTGAGGATGGGAGCGATTTGCCAATCGACTAGATCCAGCGCGCTGTCGCCTTTGTTGACGATTCGCGCCGACACCCAATAACCGCGGTCGGAGATGGCGTAGAGTCTGCCATCTCCAGCGATGGTCAGGCCGGATAGACCGCCGAAGCGCTTATCCTTTGAATTCAATTGGAAAGCGCCCATGAGCGCCAATCCGCCGAACTGCTTGCGGTCGGGGTTTCTGGGATCGAACTCGAAGGGCAACAATTCGACCAGGGGAGTCTTCTTTGATTGCGCGATGATGATGGCGCTTTTACCCGATAGCAATGAACAAAGAATTGCCAACGCGATTATCGTCGAACGTCGTCTCGTCGGTCGCAACATGTCGCCACAAAGAATTGCATCGTTGCCGCGCGCATACAAGTCTGAATCAGCCTTGACAGAAGCAGCAGGGCCGTTATACGCAGTTCGCAGGCTTTTCATCGGTTTCGATCTGCTGCAGCGGAGTTTTTATTTGGCAAGAGGTGTCGTGTGAGCACTGACAAACGCAGCTTTTCCGTGGTCGGCAACTCGGTGCCGCGGGTCGACGGCGCCGATAAGGTCACGGGCCGGGCAAAGTATGTCGCCGATCTGATCATTCCAGGAATGATCGAGGGTGTGTTTCTGCGCAGCCCCTACGCTCATGCGCGGATTGTCTCGATCGATGCCCGGGAGGCGGAGGCGCTGCCCGGCGTCATCGCGGTTCTTACCAGCAAAGACTTCAGCGATATCAGCCCGTACATGGGGCGCGGCAATAGGAAGGATCAACCGATCATCGCCGTGGACCGGGTAATCTACGCCGGCCAACCGGTGGCGGCGGTGGCGGCCATCGACAAGGCGACGGCAGAAGAGGCGTTGCGCAAGATTCACGTCGAGTATGCCGAATTGCCGGCGGTGATCAGCGTGGAAGAGGCAATGGCCGACGGTGCGCCGCGGCTGCATGCATTCGCCGAGAAAAACGTTTGCGCCCAGCACGAGCTGGTCAAAGGCGATGTCGCCAAAGGTTTTGCCGAGGCGGACGTGATCGTCGAGGACGAGTTCGACTTTCCGATGATCTATCACTACTCGATGGAACCGCACACGAGCATCGCCCAGGTCGACAGCGACGGCATCACAATCTGGACTTCCACCGGCCATCCTTTCGGCGTGCGCGCCGATGTCGCCGAGGTGTTCAACGCGCCGTTATCGAAAGTGCGCGTGCACGTGAACTACGTCGGCGGCGCCTACGGCAGCAAGTCGGGCGGCAAGATCGAGCCCCTGGTCACCGCGCTGGCGCGCAAGGCGGGCCGGCCGGTGCGGGTGGTGACCTCCGTCGCCGAGGCGATGGTCACCTGCCGGCGCCATTCGATCAAATGCCAGGTCAAAACCGGCGTCAAAAAAGACGGCACCCTGGTGGCGAAGCAAGCGGATATCTTTCTCAACACCGGCGCCTACGCCGAAACCGGCCCGACGGTGGCGGGGCGAACGCTGACACGCATTCTCGGCCCGTACCGCTATCCCAATCTGAAAATCAATGCCTACTGCGTTTATACCAATACGGTTTCCGCTGCGTCGTTCCGTTCCATCGGCGGGCCGCAGACCGCCTGGGCGACCGAATCGCAGATGGATATCATCGCCGACAAGCTCGGCATCGATCCGGTGGAGCTGCGGCGCAAAAATCTGGTGAAGAAAGGTGAAGAGCTGCGGCCCGGATACCGAGCGCTCGATACCGACTTGGCCAAGGGCTTCAAGCTGGTCACCGATAAATTGGGCTGGGACGGGCCGCGCTCGAAAGCAGGCCATGGCCGCGGCTGCGGTTTCGGCACCACCGATCCCGGCGCGCCGCTGGCGTCGACTTCGACCGTGCATGTGCTGGCAGATGGTTCAGCGTGGTGTTTATGTGCGGCACTTCGGAGTTGGGCCAGGGGGCCAAGACGATCATGAGCCAGATCGTCGCCGAGGAGCTGCGCGTGCCGCTCGAGCGCGTGACGATAAGAGCGATCGACACGGCATTCACGCCCTTCGACCGCTCCACCGGTTCGAGCCGGTCGACGACCGTGATGGGCAAGGCGGTAGAGCTGGCCGGCGGCGATGCGCGCCGGCAGATTGTCGAACTCGCTGTCGAGCATTTCGAGTGCCCGGAAGAGGCGATTACACTGAAAGACGGCGAAGCGATCGCCGGCGGCAAGAAAGTAACCTACGGCGCGCTCATCAACAAGCACTTCGCCGACCAGGGCGGTGAGCTGGTCGGCACCGGCTACGCCCACAGCGGCATGGCGCCGACGCCGGCCAATCCGCTGTTCTGGGAGATCGGTATCGGCGCGGTCGAAGTGAGCGTCGACCAAGAGACCGGCAAAATTCACGTCGAAAAATATGTCACCGCCGCCGACGCCGGCAAGGCGATCCACCCGCTGCAATGCGAAGGGCAGGACGAAGGCTCGGCGATGATGGGCTTCGGCCATACGTTTTACGAAGCCTACCAATGGGAGGGCGGGCAGATCATCAATTCATCCCTGGTCGACTACAAGGTGCCGACCTTCGACGACGTGCCGGACGTATTCGAATCGATTCTCATCGAAGACGGCAACGGACCGGGACCGTACGGCGCCAAGGGACTGGGCGAAGGCGGCATCATCCCGGTCGCGCCGGCGGTGGCTAATGCGGTCTTTTGGAGCACCGGCGCCCGGGTGAAGAGCTTGCCGTTAACGCCGGAAAAAGTCTGGCGCGCGATCAAAGAGGTGGCTAATGAAAGCGATAAGACGAAAAGTTGAACTCGCCGTTCTAAGCGTTCTCTGGCTCGGTTCCGTGGCCGCGGTGGCGTTCGCGCAGGCTCCCTTTTATCAGGGGAAAACCATCACCATAATTCGCGGCAGCGCGCCGGGCGGCGTCGGTGAGATGCGCACCCGGGCGGTCGCGAACTATCTCAAAAAACATGTCCCGGGAAATCCCACGGTGGTGATCGAGTTCATGGCCGGCGCCGGTGGCACCAAGGCCGCCAATCATCTTTATCGCGGCGCGCGCGCCGATGGTCTTATTATCGGCAGCGCGCCGAGCGGCATGGTGTCTTCGGCGCTTTTGGGCGAGCCGGGCGTGCAATACGATCTCGACAAGTTCATTTATCTCGGCTCGCCGAACAGCGAATCGCATTACGTGTTTTTCACCAATCGAAAGCTCGGTCTCGGCAATTTGGAAAAACTGCGCGCTCACTCGGGATTGAGGATCGGAGCTCAGACCGTTGGCCATCCGATTTATCTAACCGGCCGTCTGTTCGCTTATCTTCTCGGCTTGAAGGACCCGAAATATGTCGTCGGTTATTCTTCGCCGGAGCTGGATGTGGCGATGCTGAGCGGCGAACTCGACGCCGGGTCGGGCGTGGCCAGTAGTATCGTCAAGCAAAACCCGGAGTTTCTCGACAAAGGGTTGATGGACTTTCATAGCATCATTGAAATTCCCCGAGGCGACAAACATCCGCGCTTCGCCCAGCTGCCGGAACTCGATGCCTCCGTCAAGTCGGACAAAGAGCGCAAGTTGCTCGCCCTCCATCGCACATTCAGACTCGCCGGCTCGCCGTTCATTTTGCCTCCCGGTACGCCCAAAGAGCGCGCGGAAGTTTTGCGCGAAGCCATGCGAAAAATTTACGCCGATCGGGAATTTCTCGCCGAGTATCTGAAGTTGACCGGCGAAGAGGCGTCGCCGCTATTGCCCGACGCCAACGACAAGGCGATCCGGGAGCTGCCGCGCGACCCGGAAGTGATCGAGTTCTACAAACTATTTGGCGGCACGCAAGCGCTGCCGCCGCGGTGAGGGAGAATTTAATATGCAAGCCGAAAAAGCCCAACTGGTGATTCAAGGACTCAAGGAAGCCGGCATCGATTTTGCCTCGGGCGTTCCTGATGCTCAGTTCATCGAAGTTTACAAAATGCTTGCCGAAGACCGCGATATTCGCTATGTCGGCGCGGCCAACGAAGCCGAGGCGACCGGTATCGGTTTCGGCGCCTGGTTTGGCGGCAAGAAGCCGGCGCTGATTCTAGCGACTTCAGGGCTACTGGTCGCAACCTACCATTTGGCGCGCATCAATCTGCTCCACGAAGTTCCGGTGCTGATCGTGATCCCATACCGCGGCGATATCGGCGACCCGCGCTGGATGGGGCTTTACAAAAAAACCACCGAGCCGGGATTGAACGCGATGGACATTCCCTATCGCATTGTCAGCCGGTCGCAGGATATTGTCCGCACCATCAAAGACAGCAATGAATCCGCGCGCGCGTGGCTGAAGCCCGTGGCTGTGCTGCTCAACGAGGAGGCTTTATGGTAACGCGATTTACTTTGTTGCAAGAGTTGGCGGCACTGGTTCCAGACGATGTCATGGTGCTAACCAGCATTGGCAACAACAGCGGCTTTTGGGGCCAATTGAAAGAACGCGAAGCCAATCTGTTTCATCTGACGATGGGCATGTGCTCATCCACCGCGCTGGGACTTTCCCTAGCGCTGCCCAATCGAAAAATCGTCGCCGTCGATTCGGACGGCAATTTAACTTTGAATCTCGGCGTGCTCGGCACCATCGCCAATGAGGCGCCGAAGAATCTGACCATTTTGCTGATGGACAATCAGAATTATCTCGGCAGCAACAAGCGTGAGCCGGGCATGCCGACGGCAACTGCGGGCAAAATGAACTTAGAAGCCGTGGCCAAAGGCTGCGGCTTCGAGAGCGCCTGCACCGTCGAAGATGCTGCGGCGTTTCGCGCCAAGATCCAAGCTGCGCTTTCGAGCTCCGGCCCGCATTTTATCCGCGCCCGCGTCGAGCCGCTTGATAACGATGCACCGAAGAAATCCAAACGGGTGCCCGATCCCCGCGAAAACAAATATCAATTTGCCGGCTATGTTCAGAAAACCGAAGGTGTGGAGATTCTCGGCAGCGGGCTCGGCGGCGGCTGAGATAAAACCGCTTTGCTCGGCGACCGGCGTTTGGATGGCCAGGCTCGCGCACGCCATGTCAGAATGGAATACCTGATGAATCGCTTCGTGAGAAATTGTTGGCTAATTTTTGTCGTGGCAAGCTGGTTCTTCGGCGCGGCGCTTCATGGCGCTGAAGTGAGCGTGGAGAGCCTGTTAGCGGATATTAACCGCAAGCCGGCGGAGCAGCGTCTGAAGGCTCTCGTGGAAGGGGCGAGAAAAGAAGGCGTCATTCATCACTACGGCTCGATCAATGCCCCCGACAATGACGAACTCACGAGAGGGTTCGCCAAACAGTATCCGTTCATCGAGGTGCGCTATACCAGGCTGGGAGCCGAACAAGTCGTCAACCGCGCGGTGACCGAATACCGCTCGGGCGTCTCCGGCGCTGACGTGATTTCCCTGCGCGGAACGTTCATGCCAGAGCTGCTCGATAAGAAAATCGTCGCTCGATACAAGAGCCCGATGACGGCTTTTCTGCGACCGGGTTTCACCGACCCGGAAGGATTCATGGCGACGAACTTCGCGACCGGATACGCGATGATCTTCAACACCGCAAGGGTAAAGCCCGCGGAGGCGCCTAAATCCTACGAAGATTTGCTGCATTCGCGCTGGAAGGGAAGATTGGTGCTGGATCAGGACGCCCACGACTGGTTCGCCGGCATGATCGATCTCATGGGCGAGAACAAGGCCGCGGCCTTGTTAAGAAGGCTCGTGACCGAGCAGGGTTTGAAGCTCAAAAGAAATCATTCGCTGATCACGCAGTTGACCGCGGCCGGCGAGCACGATCTGTTCATCGACGGTTACATTCACAACGCCGTCGAATTCAAAACCAAAGGTGCGCCGGTCGATTATGTCTTCACCAATCCGACCATCGTGAAGCCGCCTTCCGCGATTGCGATCTCTTCGAAGAGCGCGCGTCCTCACGCTGCGGCTTTGCTGCTGGACTATTACCTATCGAAACCGGCTCATGAGATCATGGCGCACAAGCAGGCGCGCTGGACGACCCGCGCCGACGTCAAGTGGCTCACGGAACCAGGAACCGAGGTTCATGTGGTTTCGCCGCTCAAATGGGGCCGCCGCTACAACGACGTGGTGGAGTTGTTTAGAAAAACCACTGCGCAATAAGAGTGAAAGAGAGTTAATGAAGCGATCGCAGGGGATTCACTTCTATTGTCGCGCCTCATTGCGGTCAGCCGAACCGCGGGACTTTTTCGGTAGCGTAGGCGCCACAAGAAAGATTTAGCAGCGGGTTATTACAAAGAGCCACAAAGAGCGCAAAGCGCAAAATCCGCAATGGGCAGCTCGACACCAAGGACACGATGCGCACGAAAGAAGAGAGTTTCTCCGATAGCTTGTCCCAAGCGCGGTGAAAGCTGATTAAATCAACACCAACGGAGCCGACATGATCCGATCATCGATCACGCTTGTCATTTGCGCATGGTTGTCAATGTTCTCTTCGGCTTGGCCGCCGATGGCGCAGGGCCAGAGCAGAATTACTTTCGCCTACTCGTCTGTGGGGGCGATGGCGACCGGCGTTTGGATGGCTAAGGACAGCGGCGCTTTCGAAAAAAATGGCATCCAGGCGGATTTGATTTTCATATCGTCCGGCCCCGTGGTCGTGCAGGCGTTGATCGGCGGCGATCTGCATGGCGGCAGCGCGGCGACCAATGCCGTCGTCAACGCGATCTTGAGCGGCGCGCCGATCATCGGCGTGGCCGGCACGGCCAACCGCCCGTATCATCGTTTATACGTCCAACCGGAAATCAACCGCGTCGAAGATCTCAAGGGCAAGACCCTCGGCGTCACCCGCTTCGGTTCGATCACCGATAATCTGACGCGCATCCTGTTGCGTAAAGCCGGCTTGGAGGGCGCGGTCGCAGTGCGCCAGATGGGCGGAACGCTGGAGGTCGCCGCGGCTTTTCAAAATCGCCAGATCGCCGGCGCGGTCACCGGCGACCTGCGGGTCGCGCCGCCGAGTCAGCCGAAACTCTTGATCAAGCTGATCGACTTCGGCATTCCCTATTCGATGAATACAATCGCGGTGTCGCGCGACTACTTGCGCCGCGCGCCGGAAACCGTCGAGCGTATCGTGCGCGCCTATGCCGAGGGCGTCGCGTTCATGAATCAGCAAAAGGAGCGAAGCATCAGGGCGATCATGAAATACGCCCACATGCGCGATCCCAAGGACGCCGAGGAGCATTACCGCGATTCGGTCACTTACTTGGAAAAGGTGACCCGCGCCGAACCCGATGCCGTGCAAACCATCCTTGAGTTCATTGGCAAAAAAGCGACGCCGGCGGAGACGTTTATGGACAACACCATCGTCGACAAACTGACGCGCGAAGGATTTTTCGATCGGCTGTACAAGAAGCCATAGAAAATAGAAGAATTCAGCACAGAATCAGAGAATCGGATTCGGATATTTAACCACAAAGAGTACAAAGGTCACAGAGAATTTTCGGAATCGGATAATTGGCCGCAAAGAACGCAAAGAACACAAAAACATTTGAGTCGGTAGAGAAGGAAGTTTGAAATCCGCCCTCTTCGCTGGAGGAATAAAAACATGAGGACAGTTGTTACCCGGGGATTGAAAGAAGAAAAAGACGGCATCGAAGGCTACATCGCGCATCCCGAACGCGCGGACAAAGGGCCGGCGATTCTGATGATCCATCAGCATTCCGGTCTCACCGGCTATTTGAAAACCGCTGCGTATAAATTCGCCCAGCTCGGTTACACCGCGGTGGTGCCCAATCTGTATCACATGCTCGGTTATCCCGCTGAAACGCACATCGACAAAGGCACGGAGATTCAGAATAAGACGCCCGACCCGGACTTCGTGCGGGTCATCGACCGCGGCTGGCGCTATTGCTCATCGCGGCGCGACGTCGACGGCGCGCGGGTCGGGGTCGTCGGTTACTGCATGGGCGGGCGGCTCGGCATTCATTTCGTCGCGGCGACGCCGGCGGCGCGCGCCTTCGTCGCCTACTATCCGTCGGTACGCGACGAGCAGCCAACCAAGATTCGGCCGCGCCATCCTTGCGACGCCGCGCGCGAGATCAAATGCCCGTCGATGATACTGTACGGCGGCCATGACCAGCACAGCACCTTCCCGGTACAGCAGCGTGTGATGGAGAGTTTTCACTCCAACGGTCAATCTTTGGAGTGGCACTATTTTCACTTCGGCTATCACGGCTTCGCCTCCACCGAGTCGGATGGCTACAATCCTTATCTCGCCGATCTCACCTGGCCTTTGGTGACCGAGTTCTTGGGCCGCGAGCTGATTCCGCCTGCGCTGTAGCAGGGGAAGTCTTTGTGACAGGGTCAACGGCGGTGCGTTCTAATGACCGTTGCAAAGCGGCGTAAGCCGATCGGCGGAATGGCGCGCCCGCGATTCTACATAACTACTTGCGAGGCGAGAAACCGCCCATGTTTGCAGGTGGTGAATTCTTAGGCAGGCGATGATGCTTGCCTGCGCAGCGACGGTACGTAGTCGTCGATTGGACGTCAGATCTTGGAGTTTTGTCGTATCCTGCCAGTGGCATAGGGGTTGCGTTGTTGGTTTCCCGCGAGTGTGAACTCAGTAAAAAAATTGCGTAGCCAGTAACCCTAAGGACGGTTCGATTGCCGTTATCCGAATGGAGGTATCCGTGCGAGCGCCGCAACGAGTCTTGATCCTGTCGTTCATTCAAATTGTTTATTTAGCCGTTTCGATGGCGAGTGCCTCGGCAGATCTGCGCAAATTCGTCATGGGCTACTCGACGGTCGGCGCCATGGCCGCGGGCATGTGGATGGCAAAGGAGATCGGCGCCTACGAAAAGTACGGTATCGACGCCGAGCTAATCTACATTTCCTCGGGACCGACGGTGGTGCAGGCTTTGATGGGTGGCGATGTCGTTGGCGGTTTGGCGGCGACTAATTCCGTCATCGCGGCCGTGCTGCGCGGCGCGCCCATGGTGTCGGTATTGAGCACCTGCAATCGACCTTACCATCGCCTGTTTGTCCAGCCAGAGATCACGCGCATCGAAGATCTAAAAGGCAAAATCATCGGCGTCACCCGATTTGGTTCGGTCACCGATAATCTAACCCGAATGGTGCTCAAGAAGTATGGCCTGGAAGGTTCCGTCAACCTGCGCCAGATGGGCGGCACCATTGAGGTCAGTTCCGCGTTTCAAAATAAGCAAATCGCCGGGGCGGTGACTTCTAGCTTGCGTGTTGACGGTTCGGCGCAGCCACGCCTTTTGCTCAAACTCGAAGATCTCGGATTCTTCTATTCCATGGACGTGATTGCGCACGCGCGCGGCGACTTGAAAAAGTATCCGCAGGTCGTCGAGGGCATGGTGCGGGCTTATACCGAAGGCGTTGCCGCGATGCACTTTCAGAAAGAGCGAGCACAGCGCGCCATCGCCAAGTATGCCCGTCTACGCGACCAGAAAAAGATTGACGAAATTTACCAGGATTCGATTATTTACCTGGAAAGGGTGCCGCGGGTGGAGCCGGAATCGATCACTTCGATACTCGATTTCATGGGCAAAAAGGACGTGCCGTTGGAAACCTTCGCCGATAACTCCATCGTCGAAAAGATGGTGCGCGAGGGCTTTATCGACAAGCTTTACAAGAAGTCGTAGCTTTGGCTTCAAGGGGGTTTCGTGGAGAAGCTTTTCCTAATCCTCTTCTCTTCGCTCTTTGGCGCATCGTCTATTTGGGCCGCGACGCCGCAGCTGCCGCGGGTAAGGATTGCCTATTCTTCGATCAGCTCGATTTTCGCCGGGCTGTGGGTCGCCAAAGAGACCGGCGCCTTCGAAAAATACGGCGTGCGGGGTGAGCTGCTTTACATCGGTGCTGGCAGCGTCGCGGTGCAGGCGATGATGGGCGGCGAAGTCGAGGTCGTCGCCGGCGCGGGCAATGCGGTGATCGCGGCGACGTTGCAAGGCGCGCCATTGGTCTCCGTAGGCTCGGTGGCGAATTTGGCGGCGATGACGCTGTGGGTGCAGCCGGAGATCAAACGACCGGAGCAGCTCCAAGGCAAGACACTTGGGATCTCGCGCCATGGCTCGACGACGCACTATCTGACATTGATCGCTCTCGAGAAAATCGGCTTGAAAGACAAGGTCAAGCTGCAGGCCCTGGGCGGCGCGCCGGAGACCGACGCGTCGTTTCGCGCCGGTATGATCGCCGGCGCGGTGCGCTCGGTGAAGCCCGACCCAAAGGCCCACGGGTTGGCGGACTTGGCGGAGCTCAAGATCCCATTTCCAATGGATTTGTTCGCAGTGAACCGCGAGTATTACAAAAACTCGCTAAAAGTAGTCGAGGGCATGCTCAAAGCCTACAGCGACGGCGTCGCAACCATCAAACGGCGCAAGCCGATCGCGGTGGAGATTATCAGGAAATATTTGCGCAAGACCGACGTGGAGGATTCCTACGAGTATGCGGCGCGCTACCTCGAACGGGTGCCCAAGGTGGACCCGGTGAGCATTCAAACCGTGTTGGCATGGGAAAACAAATCGGATATAGCTCCGAGCAGGTTTTACGACAACACGATCATGGATCGCCTCGTACAAGAGGGGTTTTTCGACGGCTTGTACAAGTAAAGGAGGACAACGATGCAAGTGGCTGAATGGCGCACGGCGATCGGCGCGATGGTGCGCGAGCACATGAGTTCGCCGGAGTTGGAGCACTATTTTTCGGTAAAAATGAACCAGCAGCGGGCGCAGCTGATGATCACGCAGTTGGGGCTGTACATTCGCCATCGGCGCGATTGTTGGGCCCATGTGTCGGCCAACTGCCCGGTGATGGGGGTGAAGCAGGCGATCTTGCAGCATGAGTACGGCGAAGTGATCAAAGATCAGTTTTCCGACTTCGGCCATTTGCACTTGATCATCAAGCAGGCGGAGAAGCTTGGTCTGACGCCGCAGCAGGTGATCGAGACCAAACCGATCGCGACCACGACCGCGACGTTGTACGCCTGGGCATGGCTGACCCATGCCAAGAGCTGGATCGAAGGCGTGTCGGCGTTGACCGTGACCGAATGGACCAACGACGACCGGCTGCTCAACGACATCGGCGGCGGCCATTCGTCGCGCATGGGCAAGCGCTGGACCGAAGATATGGGCATCCCGTGGCGCGATATGCCGAACTTCGTCGTGCACTCGCAGGCGGATGAGGAGCATAGCGACATGTTTCTGCCGTTTCTTGAGCAGTACGCGACCGGCGAGAAGGAACAGATGGCGTTGAATGCGGTGAAGGAGTCGTTGGATTTGTTCGCGCTCTATCGCGGCGGGGTGGCTGAAGCGATGGAAAAGATCCCGTTGAATTAATTGAAAATGGATAATGGAGAATGGAAAATTGGCGGCGATGGGGCGTGATCTGTACTCAAGCTTTGATCGGTGCGATTTATGTGACTGTCCTGTCCCTTCACCCGTCTCGGGGGAAGGTTAGGATGGGGGGCAGGTGCAAGCGGACCTGAAAAGGGCGAGGACGCTACGGAGTCATCTCACCGATGCTGAACAGGCTCTCTGGCGCCATCTGCGAATGCGTCAATTGGGTGGCTGTAAATTTCGCCGGCAGCGACCGATCGGCCCATATATAGTCGATTTTGTCTGTTTGGAGAAAAAGTTGATTGTGGAGTTGGATGGCGGGCAACACACCGAACAACATCGCTAGGATAAATCGCGAGACCGTTGGCTGAATACTCAGGGATATGACGTGCTCCGCTTTTGGAATGATGACGTGCTGACAAAGATTGACGATGTAAAAGAAGCGATATACCGCGCGTTGACTGAGCCCCCACCTTCATCTTCCCCCGAGGCGGGGGAGGATAGTTAAGAGTTCGCAGGCGCGCTAAGTGCTAAATCTGCTATGGAAACAGCTTAAACACTCTAAGGAGGATTTATGGAAAAACCGAGAATCAGACATATCGCCATCAACGTCGAGGACCTCGACAAGACCGCCGAATACTACAAGAAGGTATTCGGCATGGAAGAAAAACACCGGCGGCCCGGCGGAACCATTTATTTATCCGACGGCCACATGGATCTGGCGCTGATTCATAGCGACAAGTATCCCTGGGGGATTCATCATTTCGGTTTCAAGGTGGACAGCGTCAAAGAGGTCGAAAAGATCGCCAACACGACTGCCGAAGAAAATACTTATGGCGCGATTGCCGAGAGTTGGATCAAGGACGTCGAAGGCAACCGGGTCGATGTCTCGGAGCATGGCTGGCCGGTTTAAATTTCGTTCAAGGTTCATAGGTTCAAAAGTTCAAGGTTTCGGATGGGGCTATTCAGATTTCGTTCACTGTGGCTAGCATTTGCTTTGCTTGTTGCTGCCGATGGTTTTGCCGGGCAGGCGTCAAGCGAGAATATTAAATTCGGCACCAGTGCGTTGAGCCCGACGATGGCGGGCGTTTGGATGGCCAAGGAGAGCGGCGCCTTCGAGCGGCGCGGCATCAATGCCGAGTTGGTTTACATCAGCTCGGGCGCGGTGGTCGTACAGGCGCTGGTCGGCGGCAGTCTGCATGCGGCATTGGGCGCGAGTAACGCGGTGATCGCGGCGATTCTCAAAGGGGCGCCGATCATCGCCGTCGGCAGCAATACCAGCCGGCCAGGCATGCAGCTATGGGTGCATCCGGATATTCAGCGGCCGGAGCAATTGGCCGGAAAGACCCTTGGCATTACCCGGTTCGGCTCGACCAGCGAATTCGTCACCCGCTTGGTGCTGCGTAAACTCAATCTCGAAGGCAAAACCGAATTACGCCAGTTCGGCGGCGTCATCGAAGCCGATATCGGCTATCGCAACGGCCAGTCGGTGGGACGGTTGTCGTCCCAATCGCCCGGTCCCGATGCGCGCAAGCTGGTCGACGCCGCGGAGTTGGGCATTCCCTTCTCGATGAATTTGCTGGCGGTGAGCATCGATTTCTATCGCAAGTCGCCAAAAACGGTGGAGGGAATCATCGCCGCCTATATCGAAGGCATCGCCGCGTTGAAGCAGCGCAAGCAGCAGGCCTCCAACGTTTTGGCAAAATATATGGGCCAGCGCGGCGGCTCGGCCGACGTTCACTACGAATTCGTCATGAAATATCTCGAAGCCGTGCCGCGAGTCGAGCCGGCGGCCATCGACACCGTGTTGGAAATGGTCGGCAGCAAAGACGCGGCGAAGGCCAAGCTTTACGACAATAGCGTCGTCGATCGTTTGGTCCAAGAAGGGTTGGTCGACCGACTCTACAAAGGGGCGAAACCATGACCGAAAAACAGTGGCGCGAGTGCTTGGGCGAGCTCGTGCGCGATTATATGCGCTCGCCGGAGATGGACTTTTATTTTTCCATCAAGATGAACAAACCCAGAGCCGCGGTCATGGTGCAGCAGCAGAGTCTCTTCGTGCGCCACCGGCGCGACTGTTGGGCCCATGTGTCGGCCAATTGCCCGGTGATGGCGGTTAAGCAGCGTATTTTGGAGCACGAGTACGAGGAGATCATCCGCGACGATTATTCCGATTATGGCCATCTGCACTTGATCATCCGCCAGGGCAAATCGGTGGGTCTGGAGCCTGAGGCGATTATCAACGCTGAGCCGACTCCGGAAACCCGCGCCGCGCTTTATGCCTGGGCGTGGATGACCTGCAGGATGGCGTGGACCGCAGCGCTTACCGGCATGACGATCACCGAGTGGTGCAACGACGACCGCTTGCTCGGCGACCTGGGCGGCGGACAGTCGACGCGCATGGCGAAAAAATGGATGGAAGATATGGGATTTACCTGGAAGCAGATTCCCAACATGCAGGCGCACAGCCAGGCCGACGAGAAGCATAGCGACATGTTTCTGCCATTTCTTGCCGAGCACGCCACCGGCGAGAAAGAAGCGTCGGCGCTTCAAGCCGCCAAGGATTCGCTGGCGTTCAACGCCATGTACCGCAAAGGCATCGCGCTGGCGCAGGAGAAGCTGCCGGGATAGAAGAATGGAGTGATGGAGTGGTGGAGTATGGGTAGGTCGAGAGATCTCTCACTCCGTTCGAGATGACAAAACCTCGAACCTCGATGGCTAGGCTAATCTTGTCATTTCGAGCCCTTCGTCGTTGCTCAGGACGGGCTCTGCGAGAAATCTCGACTTTGATTCGTTTTAATGAGTTGCGTAACTTAACGCATAACTTTATGGAGGTAATCATGAGTTTTTGGCCGAAAGTTCGTGAAGAGTTGAACAGCATCGTCAACCAGCATTTCGATACGCCGGAGTATCACCAACTGTTTTCCGTCAAGCTGACGCCGGCGCGGCAGAAGGTTTGGGATGTGCACTATCCGCATTACATCAAAAGCCGGCGCGACTGTTGGGGCGCGGCGGCGGTGAAGGCGCCCCTCGACGTCAAGCGCGCCATCTGGGAGCATGAGAAGGACGAATTGATCTTCGACAAGCGCATGGGCTCGGCCCATTTGACCGACCAGCAGATGGCCGAGGCCACGGCGGAGGCGAATCTGCTTCCCGGCGTGCGCGCGGCGCTGATGGCGTGGATGTACTTGGCGACGACCCGGCCATGGATCGAATCGTTGACGGTCAACCACATCACCGAGCGCAAAAACAATCCGGCCATCGTCAAAGGCGGCGGCTTCACGTCGCGCTTCGCGCACAAGCGGGTCGCCGATCAAGGCGGCAGTATCGAAAAACTCGATATCAACACCAAGGTTCACATGGTCGCCGACGAGGATCACTCGGACATGTTCGAGCCGATATACGATCGCCACATCACCGACGAGCGCATCGCCCAGGCGGTGATCCGGTCGGCGTTAGACAGCCTCGCCATCGACCGCGCCTATCGCAGCGCGCTGGCGGTCGGCATGGCGCGCATCGAAGAGTCGGCGGCGGCCTAACGCGCGGACGCGGTTTCCAGTTTCGAGTTCGATATCGGAACTGCACCGATGGCATTCGATCCTGACGCGCGTCTGGTAGTTCCGATCGGTTTCGTGGTGTCGGGAAGGAGGGTTCCTTGGAAATCAAATTCGGTCTGATCAGTTCCGACTCGCACGGCCAACTTGGCAAGGACGCTTATACCAGCCGCATGTCCAAGTCGAAGTGGGGCGAGCGGATTCCCCATGTCGTTGAAGTACGCGATGAGAAATTCACCGATCCCGTCGAACGCTGGGTGGTCGGCGGCGAGATACAAGGCGGCAACGTCTGCAACTGTCCGACGGCGATGGCGCAGCGCAATTATTATCCGCAACGGTGGGAGGAAGTGCCGCGGGAGGTTTACGACCCGACGGAGCGTCTCAAGGCGTTGGACCGCGACCGGGTAGATGCCGAAGTGTTGTTTCCCAACGGCCCCGGTGGCACGTTCTTTTACGCCGACGTGGAGTTCGAACTCGCCTGCGTGCGCGCTTACAACGACGCCCTCGCCGAATTTCGCCAGGTGAGTGATCGCTTCATTCCACTGGCGGCAATTCCGTTTCTCAGTCCGATGGAAACCATCGTCGGCGAAGTCGAGCGCGCGGTCAAAGCCGGCCATCTGGGAATCAACATGCTGGCCGATCCGAGCGCGAGCGTCGATGGGTTGAAAAACCTCGGCGAGCCATTCTGGCACCCACTGTGGGATGCCAGCCAACAACTTGGCGTCGGTATTCATTTGCACGCGTCGGCCGGCCTCGCCGGCAAACTTTCATTGCCCCGCTGGCAGGGCTTCAGCCACCGCCAATCCCACTGCGTGTCGACCTTGCGTAATTTCTGCACGGCGACGCAATTCGTTCCCTTCCTAATTTTCTCCGGCCTGCTCGAACGATTCCCACGGCTCAATTGGGTGTTTGCCGAAACCGGTCTGGGCTGGGTAAGCTCGGTGCTGGAAGCGTGCGATAACGAGTGGGAGAAGCGACATCTCTGGACCGAGGGGATTGTCAGCCGGCCGAGCGATCTGTTTCGCCGCCAGATCTACGTCGACTTTTGGTTCGAGACCGTCGGCATCCAACTGCGCGAATACATCGGCGTCGACAACATTCTCTGGGAATCCGACTTCCCGCACATTACATCCACCTATCCCAACTCCTGGGATGCCGTAGAGCATTCGCTGGCGGGCGTCCCCGCGGCGGAGCGGGAAAAGTTGCTATATCGCAACGCCGCGCGGCTGTATCGATTGGTTTAACCGGATGAAAGTTTCACAACCCGTTCCAGCCGTTCATATCGTTCTTGGCAGATGGATTCAGACCGGAAAATTAGGCGCATAGTTCACAAAATTTGGCGGGAACAAGGCTGCGGTGGCGCGAATTGCAGCAAAGCAAAATGAAACTCAAATACGAAATGATCAGCGCGGACGATCATGTTCAGGAGCATCCCGAGGTCTGGACCTCGCGCTTGTCAAAAGCCAAATGGGGCGAGCGGATTCCTCAGATCGCGCGTACGAGCGATGGCAGCGATCATTGGATAGTCGATGGTAAGCCTATCGCGTTGCCGGGGATTGCCATGGCGGCCGCAGCAATGGCTGACCGCGCTCAGACGCTCAATCGCTGGGACGAGGTGCCGCCAGCGATCTATAGCGCGCCGGAGCGGTTGAAGGCGATGGACACGGACGGTGTCGATTATTCGGTGCTCTATCCGAGTGTCGGCGGCCTGGCAGGAGAGACTTTCGGCAAGCTCGAAGACGGCGATCTGGAACTGGCTTGCGTGCAGGCTTATAACGACTGGTTGATCGACGAGTGGGCCCGCGTCAGTCCGCGCTTCGTGCCGCAATGCCTGGTACCGATCTGGCCCATGGAACGGACGGTGGCGGAAATTCAACGCGCCGTCGCCAAGGGGCACAAAGGGGTGATTTATCCGGCGTCGCCGATGGAGCTGCGCGCTGTGCCGCATATCAACGAGCCGGCCTACGATCCGCTTTGGGCGACTTGCCAGGAGCTCGGCGTGCCGCTGTGCTTTCACGCCGGCGGATCGGGAAAGATTCAAATGCGCCCTGCAGACAGCTTCACGCCGGCGGTGGCGGCGGCCTTTGGCGGCGTGATTCGTTCCGTCAGTTCGGTGGCGGTGGTGGCCAATTTCCTGCTATCGCGTGTGCTCGACCGCTTCCCCAAACTGAAAGTCGTGTTCGCTGAAAGCTCGCTCGGCTGGGGCGCCTACGAAATCGAATATGCCGACTACCAATCAGCCGCTGACGGCTTGCCCTCCGAGGGGTATGCGTTAAAGCCGTCGGAACTGTTTCAGCGCCAATGTTATTTCACCTGTTGGTACGATCGCTGGAGTCTCGGCGTGCGCAAATATTTGGGCAGCCATAACATTTTGTGGTCGAGCCATTTTCCCCTGGCGAGTTCGAGTTGGCCGAACAGCCGCCGGCAGGCTGAGCTGATCTTTGCCGGAGTTTCGCAAGAGGAAAGGCGGCTCATACAATGGGAAAACGCGGCGGAACTATACTCGCTGAAATAAAACTCGGAGCCGAGGAGGCAATTATGGAACGACCGAAGGTGCGGCATGTCGCGGTGATGACGAAGAACCGCGAAAAGATGGTAGAGTTCTATCAAAAAATATTTGGCCTGGAGCCCAAGCGCGGTTTCGGCGGCGCGATTTACATGTCCGACGGCAACGTCAACATCGCGCTCATCGAAGTCAAGCGGGAGGAGCAAAAAGAAGGCATCAATCATTTTGGTTTCGAGGTCGACGATCTCGACGAGATCAAGCGGCGGCTGCAAGCGGCAGGGATCAGCGCCGCCATCGACATGAAAGCGGATAAGGATTCCGATCACCGCATCCAAGATCCCGACGGCAACTGGGTCGATATGGCGATTAATCTGCGTTGGCCGAAGTAGTCGCTCGCGGAGGCATAAAGTTCATGAAGCTGAGAACCTGGCAGTCGCTTTTCCTGATGCTGAGCTTGGGGGTGTCGATAGACTGGGCGCGCGCTCAGGACCGGCCCGATCCTAAAGTCGTCGACGGCGCGCGCAAAGAGGGAGAAATCGTCTGGTACACGACGATGAGCGTCGATCAGAACAAGGAGTTCATGGACCGATTTCAGAAAAAGTACCCGTTTCTGCGGCCATCGGTGTTTCGCGCCGGCGGCGGGGCTTTACTCAATCGCATTACTTCGGAAGCGAAAGCCGGAAGGTACCTGTTTGACGTGGTGCACGGCACGGGAGAAATATTTTTGCCGCTGATGGACCAAGGACTGATCGCCTCCTACCTGTCGCCCGAACGAAAAATGATCGCCGACGACTTGCGCGACGCCAAGGGCTATTGGACCTCGGTCTATGTGAATTCCATCGTGCTCGGCTACAATAAAAACATCGTCAAGCGCGACGAGTTGCCGCGGACCTACGAAGATTTGCTTCATCCAAGATGGAAGGGCCGCAAGATTTCCATAGACGATAGTTACACGACGTTCTTGCAAGGCCTGATCTCCAGTTGGGGCAAGGACAAAGCGTTGGTGTACTTGAGGCGACTTGCCGAGCAAGACCCTGTCATCATGCGCGGCAGCACCGTGCGCGTGCAATTGGCCGCCGCCGGTGAGTTTCCTCTAGTGATCGCCTACGCCAATATTATTCAGAATATCGCCGAGAAGGGCGCGCCGGTGGATTGGACACCCTTGGAGCCGGCGGTGATTTCGGTTAATACGGTGATGCTCGGCGCCAAAGCCGCTCATCCCAACGCGGGCAAGCTGCTAGTCGATTTTACTTTGTCGAAGGAAGGTCAAGAAAAGCTCTGGGACTTTCAACGGATTCCCTCGCGCATCGACGTCGAGCCGAAGCCAGCGCGGCTGTTTCGCGGTTATAAGCGTTATGTGGTGCATCCGGAGGAATACAGAGGCCACGACGAGGTGGTGAAACACTACGTGCAGATTCTCAAGACCCGTTAGCTAGAAGATCGCGGTTTCGCTCAGGTAATCTCCAAAGGAATTTATGGCTGATAAATTCTCCGTCCTGGCCAAGAACGGCATGGTGGCTTCGAGCCAGCCGCTGGCGACCCTGGCTGGAGTCGAGATCCTTATGACCGGCGGCAATGCCATCGATGCGGCGATCGCCACCGCGGCGGTGTTGGGCGTGGTCGAGCCGTCGTCCATCGGCATCGGCAGCGATGCGTTTTGTCTTTTTTATGCCGTCAAGGATAGAGCGATCAAGGCGCTCGATGCCAGCGGGCGGTCGCCCTATGCGATGGGTGCGGATTTCTGCCGCAAAAGCCGCTTCAAAGAGATGCCCCAGCGGGGGATTCATTCGGTTACCGTGCCCGGGGCGGTGCATGGCTGGACGACCCTGCTGAATGGGTACGGCACGAAGAAACTGTCCGAGGTTTTGCAAGCTGCGATCCGCCACGCGGACGAAGGCTTTCCGGTGGCCGAGCTTACTGCGGAACAGTGGAAAGAATCCGAGGCGCGGCTGAAAGCCGACGAGGGCGGGATGATCAACTATTTGATCGGCGGGCGCGCGCCCAAGGCCGGCGAGATTTTCCGCAATCCGCGCATGGCGGCGACCTTGAAACGGATTGGCGCAGATGGCGCGGATTATTTCTATCGCGGCGAGGTCGCCGCCAAGCTGGTGCGCTGCTCGGAAAAGCTCGGCGGATTGTTTACGCCTGAAGACTTTGCCGATCATCGTTCCGATTGGGTCGAGCCAATCACCGCCAATTATCGCGGTTACGATGTGTATGAAATGCCGCCGACCAGCCAGGGCTTCGTTGCGCTGGAGATGCTCAAGATCCTCGAAGGTTTCGATCTCACGACGATGGGAGCGAATTCCGCCGACGCGCTTCATGCGATGATCGAGGCGAAGAAGCTGGCGTTCGCCGACCGTGACCGCCAGCTCGCCGATCGCGATTTCATGAAAGTCGATGTGCGTGAATTATTTGCCGCCGACCGAACCGAGCGGTTGCGTGGGCTGATTCGAATGAGCATCGCTGCCGGCGAATATCCCAACGCTTTAGGCGGCACGGACACCGAGTATGTCGCGGCGGCGGATCGAGACGGCAATCTGGTTTCGTTCATTCAAAGCAACTTCATGGGTTTCGGTTCCGGCGTCGTCGAGCCCGAAACCGGTATTATATTACAGAATCGCGGCCATCTGTTTTCCCTCGACGCTAACCATCCCAACTGCATCGGTCCCCATAAACGCTGCGCGCACACGCTGATGCCCGGCATGATATTGACAGGCGGCAAGCCTTACCTTGCGTTGGGTTTGAAAGGCGGCCATGTCCAGCCGCAGGTGCAGGTGCAAGTGATTTCAAATCTTATAGATCACGGCATGACGCCGCAGGCGGCGATCGGATCAGCGCGCTTCAATCATATCGACGGATTGAAAGTCGGCCTGGAGCCGGAAGTGCCGCAGGCAGTCAAGGACGAACTAACGGATCGCGGCCACCAAGTCGTCGGCGGCAATCCCGAGAGCTTCGGCGGCGCGCATATGATTCTTATCCACCCCGAGTCCGGCGCCTTTGTCGGCGGCTCCGATCCGCGCAAGGGCGGCTGCGCTCTCGGATTCTAATTCGCCGCAAAGAGCAAAAAAGTTTCGGATTTGTTAGCCGCAAAGAACGCAAAGTTCGCAAAATAATCCCATCGGATCGACTCAAATCTCGTTCTTGTTCCCGCGCCATTTGGGAGACGGTTAAGGCAGGGCAAACGGGCGGTACGAAATCCTCCCATGCCACAATCCCGGAGGGCGAGGAAGTAAGAACTCCCAGTCGATACTTTCACCGTGCAAGCCTCATTGAGAATCCACGATCCGCTTCCCTGGCAAACTCATCTAAAATCGCATATCACCATCGACAGGAATTCACTCAAGGAGATTCTGTCATGGGGTATTTCAAGGATCTACGGGAACATATCGCGGCGCTGGATAAGGCCGGGCTGCTGGTCAAGATCGACGAGCAGATCAACAAAGACACTGAGTTGATGCCGCTGGTGCGCTGGCAATTTCGCGGCCTGCCGGAAGAAGAGCGGCGCGCTTTCATGTTTACCAACGTGATCGACGCCAAGGGGCGCAAGTACGACATTCCCGTGGTGGTCGGGACCCTGGCGGCGACCCGGCAAATTTATGGCTTCGGTTTGCAATGCGCGCCGGAGGAAATCGTCGATCGCTGGAACCATGCGCAGTCAAATCCGATCGCGCCGAAGATTGTCGACAAGGCGCCGGTGCATGAGGAAGTGCACATCGGCGCTTCCCTGCTCGAGCATGGCGCCTTGGGTGAGTTCCCGGTGCCGATATCCACGCCGGGATATGACTGCGCGCCTTTTACCACAGCGTCGCATTGGTTTACCAAAGATCCCGAGACCGGGCTGATCAATGTCGGCAACTACCGCGGCCATATCAAAAGCCCGACGCGCACCGGCGTGTTTCTGAGCTCGAGCAATCATGGCGGGTATCATTGGCGCAAGTGCAAAGAGCGAGGTATTCCCTTGCAAGCCGCGCTGGTCATCGGCGCGCCGCCTTGCGTCTCCTACACCGCGCCGTCGCGGATTCCTTTCAGCGTGAGCGAGCTCGACGTCGCCGGAGGTTTAGCCGGAGCGGCCATCGAAGTAGTGAAATGCAAAACCAATGACATTCTGGTTCCCGCCAACGCGGAGATCGTCATCGAAGGTGAAATCTCCACGGAGTTTCTCGAACCCGAAGCGCCGTTCGGCGAGTCCACAGGGTACATTGCCGAGAAACTTTTAAATCCTTACTTCGAAGTGAAATGCATCACCCATCGGAAGAATCCGATTCTGGCGACGATCATCAGCCAGATGCCGCCGAGCGAGTCGAGCGTCATGCGCCAAGTGGCGGCGGAAGGCAATTACCTGCGCTTCCTGCGCGATCAGTGCAACATTCCCGGCATCATCGAGGTGGCTTTTCACAGCATCGCGGTGCGCCAGATCTGCGTCATCAAGATGAAGAAGCTCAATCAGGCCCATGTCTGGCAGGCGCTGCACAGCATGGTCGGTTACAATCCGGCCACCGGCAAGATGGTCATCGCCGTCGATGACGACATCAATCCGCGCAATCTCGATTCGCTGTTTTGGGCGATGGCGTTTCGCATGCAGCCGCATCGGGATGTCCTGATCATTCGCAACCGCACACCGCAAATGGACCCGTCGGTATTTCCGCCGGGCCACGAGCAGGGGTTGTCTGTCGATGAAATCGCCGGCTCGTCGGCGATGCTGATGGACGCCACACGCAAGTGGGCCTATCCGCCGGTGTCCTTGCCGAAGAAGGAATACATGGAGCGGGCCAAACAGCTTTGGGAGCGCCTGGAGCTGCCCAAACTCAAACCTCAGGATCCCTGGCATGGTTACGATCTTGGCTTGTGGTCCGAGGATGACGAGGCCGACGCCCAAGCGGCGGTAAAAGGCGATCATTATGAAACCGGCGAGAAGCGGGCGAAGCTGCGGGTAAAGGTAGCGAAACTGTGACGGGAGGCCGAATTAATTAAGGTTCAAATCGTTCAATTCAAAGCGTGCAGAACGTAGGGTGGGTGGAGGCGTTTAGCGCCGATACCCACCATCTTGGTCGGCACATGGCAACCGAAGAGATGGGTATCGCTACGCTCCACCCGTCCTACAAGAACTTATTTCATTCCCAACTCTTTCAACGCCTCCTCCGCCAGCGACGGGTCGACGATCATTTGCGGCGTGACGGTGGCGGGAATCACTTTGGCGTCTTTTTCGATTTGCAGGAGGATGTCGACACCGTCGAGGGGAACCCGGCCGTCGCGGCTGAAGGAATTCACCACCACGTCATAGGACTCGCGGGCGAGTTTTTCGTCCATGTTGAAACGTTTGCGGATGACCTCGGTGGTGCCGGCGGCGTTGCTTTGGATGAAGCGCAGCGCTTCGATCTCGGCTTTGAGCACGCGTTTGATCTGCGCGCGGTTATTCTTGATGCGTTCGATGGTCGTGCCCAGGCCGGAAAATGGGATGACGACGTGATCCGAAGTCTGGGCCAGGACCGGGAAGCCTTCGCGTTTGAGTTGCACGGAAAAGGGCGGCGCCAGCACGACGGCGTCGACCCGGCCCATCTTGAAGGTGTCGACCATCAGTTTCTCTTCGCCGATGGCGAGGATCTTGACGTCCTTGTCGATGTCGAGGCCGAACTGGCGCAGGGTGATGCGCGTGCTGACATGGTTGGTGCCGCCGATGGAGGTCAGGCCGATCACCGCGCCTTTTAGGTCTTTGATGCTTTTGTATTTGTTCTGGCCGATGACACTGAAAAACGGCGCCTTGATGCTCGTCGAAATCGCTCGCACCGGTAGGTTGCGCGCCGCCGAGCGGATGATCGAACCGATCAGTTCGGCGTAATCGATGTCGCCGCCGAGCAGCGCCGCCATGGCGATGTTGGGGCGCATGACGATCAGCTCCACTTCCGAGCCATGCTTGAGATACAGGCCGCGATCCTTGGCGACGAACGGCACGAGAAAGGCCATCGACGTGGTGGCGATGGCGATGCGGACTTTTTCCGCTCCCGGTTTCTCCTGCGCCGGGAGAGGCGCGGGCAAGAGCGTGAGCAGCGCCGTCACAAACATTCCCGCTCGAGCTATCCATTTTCCTGGCTGTAACATCGTTGGTTCAACTCCGTTTCGTCTTCGCATTGTCATGGCCGACCATGGCAAATATGTTCCAAAGGCGGCCGTAACTCAATGTTCCGCCGGTAGCGGTCGCGATTGGTTGACAGCTAACGGTGCTTCGCATAATTTCGCCGCCATATTCCTAACGGAACAAAAATCTAAAAACGAGGGGACTTCATGGGGTACGGAACAATCGCTTGGGTCGGCCTGTTAGTGAGCTTGAGTGCCGCGCCATTATCGGCCCAGGAGAGTTTCTATCGGGGCAAAACGTTACGGCTCGTGGTGGGATTCAGTGCCGGCGGTGGATTCGACGTCTACAGCCGCGCGATCTCGCGCCATATCGGCAAACATATCGCGGGCAACCCCGCGGTGGTGGTCGAAAACATGACCGGAGCCGGCAGCATGGTTGCGGCCAATCATCTGTTTCGCGCGGCGAAAGCAGATGGCCTCACCATCGGCAACATCAACGGCGGATTGTTTGTCCAACAACTGCTCGGTTGGCCGGGCATCGAGTTCGACGCGGCGAAGTTTGAACATATGGGCGTGCCGGTAAAAGACAAGGCCGTGTGCGCCATGACCAAAGCGAGCGGGGTCAACAGTTACGAAAGATGGGCAGGATCGAAGACGCCGATTAAACTCGGCGCCACCGGGCCGGGCTCGGCGACGCATAATGTGCCGTTGATTCTGAAAGAGGCGTTGGGACTGCCAATTCAACTGGTTTCGGGTTACAAGGGCATCGCCGATGTGCGTTTGGCTGCGGAGGGTGGCGAATTGTCCGGCGTCTGCGGTTGGACTTGGGATTCGCTCAAGGCGACATGGACGCGAGCACTGGATGGCGGCGATGTTTCGATCGTCTTACAAACCGTACCGCAGGCGATTACCGAGCTGCCGAAAGTCCCGCTGGCGATCGGTTTGGCGAAGTCTGACGATGCCAAGCAGCTGATTCAGGCCGGTATTCACGATGTCGCCGACATGACTTATTCCTACGTGTTGCCGCCGCGCACCGCCAAGGAGCGCGCCGATACCATCCGCAAAGCGTTTGCCGACACAATGAAAGATCCCGAGTTCCTCGCCGATACCAAGAAATCTCGACTCGGCATCGATCCGATGACCGGCGAGGAATTGCAACGCACCATCGCGCGTCTCTTCAAAACACCCGCCGGCGTGGTGGCAAAGCTAAGAGAGGTGCTGAAATGAGCGCGCCGTCGATGGTCGATCCGATTGACGGCCCCGCGCTCATCGTCGACGCCTTGAAGACCGCAGGCGTCAATTTTGTCGTGTCGCTGCCGGACGTCAATCTGTCCAAACTGTTGGCGGCGATAGACGGGCAAGCCGATTTGCCCCATGTGACGCTGTGCCGCGAGGAAGAGGGCATCGGCATCTGCACCGGCGCGTACATCGGCGGGCGCACCGCGGCGATCGTCATGCAGAACGGCGGCTTGCTCAATAGTTGTAACGCGCTGACGACGACGGCGCTCAACTTCAATATTCCACTGCTGCTGTTGATCTATTACGCCGGCGATATCGGTGATGAGGGGTTCGCGACTCTAGGGTCGGTAACCGAGCCGGTACTGCGCGGCTTGGGCATCCGTTATTTTTTGCTGCGCAAAAATGACGAGATTCAGGCGACGATCAGAGGCGCCGTCACATTGGCGGTCGACTCGCGCCGTCCGATTGCCGTGTTAATGAACAAGGACGTATTGGGGATGCGCCGATGAAGCGTTACGACTGTTTGAAGATCGCCGCGGCGGAAATCGGCGATACTCTGGTCATCACCACGGTCGGCGGTGCCGCCGCGGAATGGAATGCGCTCCGCCCCGGCGACGGCAATTTTCGCTGCCGGACTTTGGGATTGGTTTCATCGATCGCGCTTGGGCTGGCGATGGCACTGCCGAACCGGCGCATTGTCGGCATCGACGGCGACGGCGCTCTGTTGATGAATGCCTGCAGCATGCCGACGCTCGGCTGGCAGAATCCGGCGAATCTCACCTTGCTGGTTTTCGACAACGGCATCTACGAAGCTTCGGGATTGCGTAAAACGGCGACCAGCGCGGGCGCCGATCTGATGGCGATGGCGGCTGGCGCCGGCGTCAAGCACGCGTCCTGGGCCGCGTCGCTGGACGAGTTCCGCCAACTGTTGCGCCAAGCTCTGGGGCGGCGGGCGTTGTCGATGATCGGCGTTAAGAGTGAAGCCGGCGAAGAGTATTTTAAGAGCTGGCATCAGCTGCCCGCTTTCGAATACGGCGAGGTGGAAAATCTCTATCGCTTCATGCGTCACATCGAGAAACTCGAAGGGCGCCGCATCGTGCCGCTACCGGGGCCGAGGCACTAACCAAAAAGATACCGCCAGGTGGATTTTCCGGCTTGGTGCGGCGTCCGGCGAGCGCGATGAGTGAATTGCTGCGATGAAATTTGACGTTAGTTTGTTGGTTCATGATCTCAGCCAAATGCCGGCACTGGCGCGCTTTGCCGACGAGTTGGGATTCGACGGCATTTGGACCTTCGAGACTTCCCATGAGCCGTATTTACCGCTGGTGCTCGCGGCGGAACATAGCCGGCGACTGAACATCGGCACGAGCATCGCGGTGGCGTTCCCGCGCAGTCCGACGATTACGGCGCAGATCGCCTGGGATCTGGCGCGATTTTCCCAGGGCCGATTTATTCTCGGTCTCGGCACCCAGGTCAAAGGCCACATCGAGCGGCGCTTCGGCGTTAAGTGGGAACAGCCGGTGGCGAAAATGCGCGATTACATTCTCGCCGTGCGCGCGCTTTGGGACAGTTGGCAGCATCAGACCAGGCTCAATTACCAGGGAGAATTCTACAAGCTGACGTTGATGACGCCGTTCTTCAGTCCGGCGCCCCATCAGTATTCGCGCATTCCGATCTTCGTCGCCGGGGTCAATCGGCGCATGTGCGAACTCGCCGGTGAATTATGCGACGGCTTTCATGTCCATCCGCTGCATACCGAACGTTACCTGCGCGAGAAGATTTTGCCGAACATTGAATCCGGCTTGGCGAAGTCGGGTCGCCCGCGATCGGCGCTCGAACTGTCGAGCAGCATTTTCGTCATTCCCAGCGACGAGCCAGAGCAGGCGGCCAAGTATGAAGCCGACGTGCGCCAGCAGATTGCGTTCTACGCCAGCACTCCAGCCTACCGGCCGGTGTTCGATTTGGAAGGCTGGGGCCAGACTGCCGATGAACTCAAAGCACTCGCCGCACGCGGCCATTGGAACGAGATGCCATCCTTGATTAACGACGAGATGCTCGAACGCTTCGCGGTGCGCGGTACTTGGGTGGAACTGCCAATGCTGCTGCGGCAAAAATATTCGGGGCTGCTCGACCGCGTGAGTTACTACTTTCCGCTGGTGCCGGGCGAGAACGAAGCCGGGTGGCGCGCGACTGCTGCTGGCCTCACCTGATAGTATCTATGAAAGCCGACTTTCCACTTCGTCCAGCGATGTTGCCGCCGGCCATGGCCTGAGTCAGAATCCCGCCGCTGCTGAAGTAGACGCTCTTGACGTTCAAACCATGTTTCTCCCAGAGCTTGTCGCGCTCGATAATCCGGCGCAGATTGCCGAGGGAGCCGGCGCCGCCGCTGTGGCCGAGGATGACGTTGTTGAGCGAGGTTTGTGCCGGGGCGAGGGACACCGCGGCAATGACCGCCAATAATCCGGTGACGACATGCAAGAAATCGTCTCATTGTGCCTCCCTGACGAATTCAATGTCGCAGCCGCATGGCTACGATCGACAAAACCATCGCGTCATATTCAATGACCCGTTCCGTCATGCCGGCGAAGGCCGGCATCCAGGTTTGCTTTCGGCCGCCAGACTGAGAATCGCCTGGATTCCCGTTGCCACGGGAATGACGGAAGAGGACCCGGAGCTGAATGGATTTCTCGCTGCGCTCGAAATGACAGTCTGCTGTTTTTGCGCCTGTCATCCCGAACGGAGTGAGGGATCTCGTCTTATTCCGCACGGAACGTCAGTGGCGCGTGCCGATCATGTCCTTCAACAGCGCCGGGTATTTCTTGTCGAGTTCGGCTTTCAATCTTTCGCTCACGGCGTTTACCGCGGGGAATTTATCTTTCCATTCATAGGGCCGGGTGGCGTCGATGATTGCGCGTGAGTTGAAACCTTTGCGTTCGCGCGGAATCGCCGGGTCCAGCGGGCCGCTCCAGCAGCGGCGCAGGATGTCGATGTTCTCCGGCTCGGAGCGCGTGCCGATGGCCCAGATGACGTCGTTGGGATTGTAGATGTCGACGTCTTCGTCGACTACGACGACGTAGCGGCCGAGATAGGCGCCGGGCCGGCATTGGCTGGCGATCAGCGCCGCTTGTTTGGCATGACCGGGATAGCGCTGCTTGATTTTTAGAATCGAGAAAAATCGATAGGCGGCGGGATGAAGCCACACACCGTGCACTTCCGGCACGCCGGCGTCTTCGAGGGCGTTCCAAATCAATGCCGAGCGTTGAATCGAGCGGTGAAAGCCCTGGCCCGCCGAAGGCCGCAGCGGCGGCTCGCCGCAGAGGATCGGCTTGTTCCGGTAATACAGCGCCTTGACCCGCACCACCGGCTCCGGCCGGGTGGCACTGGCATAATAACCGGGCCACTCGCCGAACGGGCCTTCAGGGAGATCGTCGCCGGGAACCATTTCGCCCTCGATGGCAAACTCCGAATAGGCGGGGATTGGCAGTCCGGTGAGCGGCCCGCGCGCCAGTTGAATCGGCTCGCCGATGACGCCGCCGGCATAGTCGAACTCGCTCATCTTGTTCGGCACGTCGGTGCAGCCGGCAAGAAACAAGATCGGATGATGGCCGAAGGACATCACCACGGGGCAGGGCTTGCCGGCGTCGAAATATTTTTGCCGCTGCACGCGGCCGTGTTTTCCCGGCGAGATGTAAAGCGCGACGGCGTCTTTGCCTTGCAGCATGACGCGGTAAGTGCCGGCGTTGATCCAGTGCTCTTCGGGGTCCTCGGTGATGACCAGATCGTCGGTGCCGATATAGCGGCCGCCGTCTTCCTCATGCCAGCGCGGAATCGGAAACGCTTCGAGGTCGATGTTGTGGTCGGCGCAGTTGTCGAATATCGCCGCGTCTTTGACGAACTGCGCCGGCACCGGTTCGAAGTTGCGAATCTTACGGCGCCAGGCTTGAATGAAATCGGTCAGCCCGAGATTCGGGTCGGTGCCCATGGCGATGGCCAACCGCGGCAAGGTGTCGATCTGGCTGCAGAGGATTTCCATGTCCTGGCGCGCGCCGGGAATCTTCTCGAAGAGCATGGCCGGGGGATTGGCGCTGCGCTCGAGAATCATCTCGACCAGGCCGCCGATGTCCTTGTCCCAAGGGATGTTTTCGATGCGGCGCAGCTCGCCGATTTTCGCAACTTCGTCTAAGAACGCGCGCAGATCGTGATTAGCTGGGGTCATGGTTCAATATCCTCGAAGAGGTTCAAATCGTTCAAGCCGTTCAAAATGTTCAAGCCGTCAAACCTAAAAGCTCTCAGGCCGCATGCTCGACCGCCGCGCGGTGCATGACACCGTAGAGATCGACGGCGGCGGTGGCGCAGTATTCAAGATTATAGCCTTCGCGGCAGTCGGCGTAGCCGTCTTCCAAGATGCGCTGCATGACCAGCTTATTGAAGCTGCCATGTCCCATGACGCCGTCTTCATGTTCCTTCAGGTCGGCTTCTTCGTGGGTGGAGAAATAGACCGCTTGCGGTTTCGAGAAGCCATATTTCTGCGTCAAGGTTCTGAACCACATGGCGGACCAGTGGCCGATCGGTTCTTCGGTCAACATGGAGAACCACCACTCGGCGACGGTGCCTTCCCACATCAGCTGGCGTTTGAAATCCAAGATCGCCCGACATTCGGGCAGCATCGGGTCGCGGAGAATTTCGTCCTGGGTCAAGCCAAAGGCTGCGGCGGTTTGCAGCATGACCATCACATGGCCGGGCGGTTTGGGATGAATGAACTCGTCGGCGATCTTGGCGCCGAGGGGCGCCATCAAGTCGGAGTGGCGCTTAAAGAAGCCGATATGCTTATGGTACGACACCGCGACCAGGGTGTTGATCTCGACGGTGAAGTTGCCCCAGTTCTTGAAAAATAATTTGACCGCCGGCATGGGCAAATTGCCGTCGAGAAATGAACTCATGAACGGGCCGTTGGTGACCCGCTCTGTCCAGCGTTGCACGACTCGCTCGTTCACCTCGGCGATGTAAGCCTTGGCCTCGTCCGGGCTCATCTTGACGCCGAGTTTAGGCGCGCTCATAGCCATTTAACTTCCTTTCTAAGAAATTGCTTCTATCCCATGCGACGGTTTATTTCTAGGGCGCCGATCGCAGCGTTCGGTCTTCATCATTCCAGGATCGAGCGGTAACGTTAAACGCTCAACCGGAACGGCAATGGCTAGCGGAACAGCGAGAAGAGCAGCGGTTCGGGCCAGGGGACATGGAGAATTTTTTCAAAGACGCCGTAGACAAAGCCCCAGGCGATAACGCTCAGCGAGATGCCGAGCCGCCAGTTGGCGCCGTAAAATTTACTATAACTTAAGACGAACAGCGGCACGGCAATAGGAAAGCCGACGACGAGGATCAGCAGATAAAATCCGATGATCCAGGACCAGATTTCGACGTTGCCCCACTGGGAATCGGCTGCCATCGTCGGCATCTCGAATTGCGAGCGTTGCTGATTGGCGTCCGAACGTTTGGCGTCCAGGATAAACTGCCAGAGCGCCAAGACGACGCCGATCCCGCCGAGGAACAAGACGCCGATGGACGCGCGCACCGGCCAATCGCGCGCGAACCATAGGGCCGACGCCATGACCACGCCGATAAACAACGTGAACAGCAGGCCTTCGGTCTTCATGCGCGAATTCATGGTTGCCCCGTTTGATCTTTGTTAGCGCGCCAGTGCTGCAACATCGGATAACACAGCGAGAGCACGACGAGGGCGGCGATGATCATGACGCCGGGCCGGGTAAGCCATTCGAAGCCGAAGCGGCCGTAGGAAAGCCAGAGATAGTTCTCCATCTTGTCGCCCAGCACTAGGCCCAAGATCAGCGGTGAGCGCGGCCAGCCATGGCGGCGCATGATGAAGCCGAGAAACGAGAAGCCCAGTAACGCGATCAAATCGAGGTTGTTGCGATTGGCCGCGAAGGCGCCGATAAACACGAACACCAAGATCATCGGCACCAAGGAGTAAAACGGCATGAAGCACATACGCGAGATCGGTTTGATAAACGCCAAGCAGATCGCCACGGCGATGATATTGGCGATGGTCAAGGTCCAAACCACTGCGAAGGTAAGGTTGAGCTGGGTGGTCAGCATCTCCGGGCCGGGATTGATGCCGACGGCGATAAGCGCGGTTAGAATCAAAGCCGTCGAGGTACCGCCGGGGATACCGAAGGCGAGGGTTGGAATGTAGTCGCCGGCTTCCTTGGAATTGTTCGACGACTCCGCGGCGATGACACCGCGGATATCGCCCTTGCCGAAGTTCTCTGGATGTTTCTCGGTCTGCACCGCGTGGGCGTAGGCGAACCAGTCGGCAACCGAGCTGCCGAGGCCGGGGAGAAACCCGACCCAGATGCCGATGGCCGAAGCGCGCAGGGTCAGCCACCAATGTTTAAAAACATCGCGCGCGCCCTGCCAGAAACCCTCGCCCAACTCCTGGGTCTCGGCGACTTTGGTTCTGCGTGCAGCGAGATCGATGCATTCCGGAATGGCGAAGACGCCGAGAGCGACCAGGACCAGATCGATGCCTTCGATCAAATAAGCGGTGTCGAAGGTGAAGCGTTCGATGCCCGACTTATCGTCGGCGCCGACGGCGGCGATCAGGATGCCGAGAATTCCCGCGAGCAAGCCTTTGAGCGGCACGTTGCCGCTCAAGACACCGACCATGGTGACGCCCCAAAACGTCAACATGAAAAATTCCGGCGAGCCGAAGGATAACACCATTGGACGAAGAAAAGGCAGCGACGCGATGAGAACGATCGGTCCAATCAGGCCGCCGACCAGCGAAGCGAAAAAGGACGCGCTCAACGCGCGCATGGCTTGGCCCTGCTTGGCGAGCGGATAGCCGTCCAGCACCGTCGCTTGCGATCCAGAGCCGCCCGGGACGGAGATCAACACCGCGGTGAAGGCGCTGGAGGTGTTGCCGACGGCATCGAAGCCGACGAGCAGAGCGATGACGGCGTAGGGATCCTTCATCGTCATCACGAAGGGCAGCATAATGGCGAGGGTGCTCGGTCCGCCGATGCCGGGCAGGAATCCCACGAGACTGCCGAGCAACACGCCGAGGCACATCAGTGCCAGGGAATTCGGTGTCAGAACCTGATACAGCCCGTCAAGGGCGGCTTCAATCATCGATTAGGATTCTGATGCGGCGCCGCCGGCCGGCAGGCCGTATTTTTTGCGAATCTGCGTGAGAAAATCCTGAGCCGGTTTCGGAATCGAGGTGAGTTTCTTAATCAAAGCCTCGGTTTGCTCGCCAGAGCTGAGCGACCAAGACTCACCGAAAAATTTCGTCGCCAAGGCTTTAAACTCGTCGTCTTTATTCATCTTCATATAGCCATCGCGCAAAGCGGCGACGACGCTGTCGGGAGTTTTAGGCGGTGCGACAATGAACTTGTCCAAGTCTTCCGAATTGGCCCATGCCTGGTACGCGTCCCAGGAAACTCCACTGGGTTTTTTGTTGCCGAGATATTCCTTGAAGGTCGGCACATCACGAAAATCCGCGCGCCGTTCTTCGTCCTGCTGATAGATCATTTCGATAAAGCCTTCTTTACGCATGTCCGAAATCAGCCGGGAATTTGACGTGGCCCAAAGGTCGATTTCGCCCTGGCGCAAAGCCAGTGAAAGCTCCCGGCTGCCTTTGTAGCCGTATAACCAACGCAGATTCCAATTCAGATATTCCGCGCTCCAGACGGTCATCGATACCCAAGTACGGATGCCGTCGGTGTCGCCGACGACTAGCTTGCGCGACTTCACATCGGTCAAACTGTCCTTCAGCTCCTTGCGCACCATCAGGATGCTGCCGCCGCGGGCGATGGAACCGACGGTGCGGTTTTTGCGATGATCATATTTGATGCGCGAGCCGCCGCGATTCATGTTGCCAATGGCGGAAGATGAGTCTTGCAACAACGTCAAGCCGTCGGGTTTGGCGTTGGCGTAGAAATGGTTGTTGGCGATGGTGCCGCCGCCGCCGGGCATGTTCTGCACGACTGTGACCGGATGGCCGGGCAAGTACTTGGGCAGAAATTGCGAAATCAAACGGCCAGCGGTGTCAGTGCCGCCACCGGGGCTGGACGAGATGAGGATCGTTAGAGTCTTGCCTTGAAACGTGACCGGGGCGTTGGCGGCGATCACTGTCGATGTCGAAGCGGCAAAACCTATTTGCCCGACGAGCAGAAATAAATGTACAATTTTTCTCGATTGCATATTTTATCCGCTGATTTATCGACGCCCCATCCCAGCCTTTCTCGTCGAGGGGAATGGCATCGGACGGGCGGCGGTTGTGAATCGTCCATGGCACGAGAAAATGCGCTAATCATCACTAAAGCTAAGTTCGATAAAGATTGTCGATGAAGCCGCTGTCGTCGATGCGGCGCAGATGATGGAAGTCCCAAAGCGCCATGGGGTCGCACTTCTCGGCGGCTTTGTTTTGCTCGATGGCGATTTCATAAACGTTGGAGATCGCCGGCAGGGTCGCGTAGGGTTTGGCTTGCAAGATCAGTTTCAAATCGTCGTATAGATGGCTTGCCGTTTCGTCGTCGAGCTCGCCTTCGGCTTTGTATTTGTCTTTGATAATCTTGATGCACTCGGCGCGATGGGTTTTGAAATAGGCTATGCCTTCGCAGATGCCGCGGAGCATCTTATCGACGATGTCGGGGTGTTTTTCGACGAACATCGAGCTGCTCGACACGGTGGTGAACCACACCATCGGCAAGAACGACACGTCAATCACTTTCAGACCGGCGCGCTTTGACAAAATATCCGCCGGTGGCGTGACGAAGGCGGCATCGGCTTCACCGTCGCGCACCGCTTCCCAGTGGAATTTGCCGCCCTTGGTTTTCTCGACGCGGCAATCGTTGAGCAGGCCGGCTTGTTTGATAAACAGCCAAGTATTCAATCCCGGGTGATTGCCTTTGGTGGCGATGTGTTTGCCTTTCAAGTCGGCCAATTTGTTGATGCCGGAGTCGGCGCGGACGACCAAACGATGATTCAACAGGCTGACGGTTTGGCCGAGGTAGACCCATTTGTCGCCGGTCGGACGGCGGATGTAGGGCGAGAGATGGTTGCCGCCGACGAACTCGACGGAGCCGTTGGCGACGTTGCTATGCGAGTCTGCCGAGGTGATCTCGTAGTCGTAATTCACGTCCAGTCCATGTTTGGCCCAAGAGCCCGATTCATGGACGACGTGGAGGAACGGCAAGTGGCTGTCCGATCGATAGGGGAAATTTACCTTATCCATAGGGAAACCCTCCTTGATGAGCTGAGACTATTTCTTGTCCGGGTTGGCGTCAACCGTCGGTCATTAGATAAAAGCACGATGGTAAATCGAATTAACAATACGTGAATCGATTTGTTCGTTGCCGGCACGACTCGGAAAAAATGGCGGGGTTCCCGCTAATCATTTTTCCCCGCGGCCCCGCGCGCTAATTCGTCATCGATGACCCGTGCGAAGGTTTCAAGCGATTGGGCGCCGGAAACTAATCGGCCGTTGATAAAAAATGCCGGCGTGCCGCTGACACCGACCCGAGTTCCTTCCTCGATGTCTTGCTTAATCGCGGCCTGATACTTTCCGCTACCCAGGCAGGTTTCAAACGCAATCGCATCCAGGCCCACTTCCTTGGCCAATCCTTTAAAGATTTCTGGACTGGAACTGGACGGACCGGCAAAGAGCTTGTCATGATAGGGCCAAAATTCCCCCTGTTCGTTGGCGCAGCGCGCCGCCTCGTGGGCTTTGATGGCGCCGGGATGCAGACCCTCGATCGGGAAGTCGCGAAAGACCAGCTTAATCTTTTCACCGTACATTGACTCAAGTTGCTTGAGCGTCGAAGTCACGCGCGTGCAGAAGGGACAGTGAAAGTCGGAAAATTCGACAATCGTCACCGGCGCCTGCTCGCCTCCTTTAAACGGCGCGCCTCGGACCGACACCTCGACCCGATGAACTTGCGGCGGCTTTAAATGCACGATGACTTTAACTTGCGAGCGCAGGGATTTGAGAAACTCTTCGCGCTTGGCCGCCAATTGTTGGTTTTGCAAATAGACCCTAATTTGCTCCCGGACCTGCGCCAGCTCTGCGTTAATTTGCGCTTTATTACGCTGGTAGAATTCGTCGACTTCCTGCTCGGTGATCGAGCCGACCTTCCTGGTTACTTCAGCGTCAAGCAGCGCCGCTACCGTGAGCTTTCGTTCGACCGCTTGCTTTGCCAGCAGCTTGTCGTCAATCAGCGCGTCAAGCTTCTGAGACTTCAAGGCATAGATCTGCTCGTCAAGCCTGCTCAACTGAGACACAAGCGGCTTCTCTACCTCCTCGGCGGTAATGGCAACGCCGTCGACCTCGGCTAAGACTTCGCCGGCGGCTTGCGCGTCCGGCACGAACAACGGTGCAGTCAGTAAAAGTAAAATCCACAGCGCCATCATGGTGATCCTTCGTCTCTTAGCGTTCCCTAGGGGATCGTTTGGACGTTATTTCAGTCCCAGCTTCGGCGCCCATTTTTCCCAGATTTCTTCGCGTTTATCGGCGCTGAATTTGTTCGCCACGGCGAACTTGTCGCGCCAGTGAAACGGTTTGCAGGCATCGATGAGCATGCGGCCCATGGTGAAGTCGCCGCGCTCGCGTTTTTCCGGCGCCAGGCGCGGGTCGAGGTCGGAGGTCCAGGATTTTAATACCTGCACCGACTCGGCCGGGTCGACCCGGGTGCAGATGGCCCAGATGACTTGCTTTAAGTCCACCGGGTCGATGTCGTCGTCGACGGCGATGTAATAGCGGTACATGCTGGCGCCGGTCATCATGCCGGCGACGGCGGTGAGTGCTTGCAACGCCTGACCGGCGAAGCGCTGTTTGAGTGAAACGACGACCATGAGCGTGTGACAATGACACCACACGCCTTGCACGTCCGACACCCCCGATTGTTCGAGATGGTCCCAGATGCGCGCCGCGAATAGCGGGATGCCGTAACGTTCGGTGATCGGCAGCAGGGGCGGATTGCCGAGCAGGATCGGGTCGTTGCGGTGGAGGATTCTTTTCACCCGCACGACGCACTCTTCACCGCTGTGAGTGTAGTATCCGGGCCATTCGCCAAAGGGACCTTCGCTATGGCTTTCCTCCTCCGGCGGCGGCATTTCACCCTCGACGACGATCTCCGAGGTTGCCGGCACCGGGAGTCCGGTGTAGGGAGCGCGGATCACTTCGAGCGGCGCGCTGCGCAGGGCGCCGGCGTATTCATATTCGCTGACGCCGGCTTTGGCCGCCGACGGCGCGGCCATCCAAGTCGCCGGCTCGCAGCCGAGCACGATGGCGACCGGGCAAGGTTTACCCGCGTGCCAGTATTTGCGGGCGATCTGCTTGCCATGCTTCTGCTCAATGATCCACAGCGTCAAACGGTCTTTGCCGGCAATGCAGGAGCGATAGGTGCCGACGTTGATCCAGCCGCTGTCGGGGTCTTTCACTACCACCATGTCGCCGGTGCCGATGTAGCGGCCACCGTCGAGCTCGTGCCACTTGGGCGTCGGGAAAATTCCTAGATCGATCCGGTCGCCTTCCAGTATGTTTTCCAGCACCGGTCCGGTGGCGACTTCTACCGGCGCGAAAGGTTTCAGATCGCGAATCTTGTTGCGCCAGGCGCGGAGAATTTCCAGTTTCGGCGCATCCGTCGGCAGCCCCAAGGCAAGGGCGAAACGGCGTGCCGTGGCGAGCACATTGGCGGCGATCCGAAAGCCCTTGGGATAACCGGGAACGCTGTCAAAGAGTAACAGCGGGCCTTCCTGTTCGGCCATCAGCTCGGTCAAGCAGCCAATTTCAAGATTCCAATCGGCGCCGTCGATTAGTTTGAGTTCGCCGATGCGGGCGGTGCCGTCGATGAAAGCCCGTAGATCGCTAAATGCCATTTTGCAGGCTCCTAAGTCATTGATCAATGGAGTCTAGGGTCTTGCTCCTGGCGCTTCAGATAGGCGCGACCAATTTCAAATTCCATACTCCACATTCCATATTTCGGATTTCCGGCCACTCTGGAATTTCGAATATGAAATTTTGAATACGCCTAGCCGCCGGCTAGTGCGTAGCGGCATAGCAGCCGTCCATGAACATTTTGTTCAAGTCCGCCGGGGTTACGGCGCAGTACTCTGCGGAGTAGCCGGGGCGTTCGTTGATGCCTTCCTGGAGCAGGCGGACCAGCACATGCTGGGTCACCGCGCCATGGGCCATCCGATCGAGGTGGTCCATGGTGTCGGCTTCGTGATGTTTGGAGAAATAACTCGCTTCGGCGGTGGTCAGGCCATAGAATCGGGTCAGTGATTTGAAAAAGTCCAAGCAAGATTCACCAAACGGGTGTTCCCACAGGACCGAGAACCAGTACTCTTGAATCTGCCCGTCGTTGATCAAGGTGCGATGAAAGTCGGGCAGGGCGCGGCATTGCGGCAGCATGGGCGCGAGCAGCACCTCTTCTTTGGACAATCCTAGGGCGGCGCCGGTGCTCATCAGGATCTGAATGTGGCCGGGCGGCGACGGATGGCCGAACTCGTCGAGAACCTTCTGGGTGTAAACTTCCATCAAATCGACGTTCTTGACGAAGAACCATAGATGTTTATAAAACGCCGCGGTATAGACCGAGTTGATCACCGGCACGAAGGCGCCCCAATTTTTGTAAAAAAGCTGAATGGTTTCTTTTTTAAGCTTGCCTTCTTTTAGTTCATCCATGAATTTCGTTTTGTCGACCGTCTGTTTCCAGCGCCGATCGCACTTGTCCGCCAGTTCAGCGATGTATTCCTTGGCCTGGCCTTCGTTCAATTTGAGCATTGCTTATTTCCCCCGTCGATGCCGCGGTTAGACCTCATTTGCATATGGCAGGGTCGACGGGCTGTCAAGACGACTGCGCTTGCTCAAGCCAAGACCAGTAGGATAGAGTGATGAAATTGAAACCACGGAAAGGGGAACCTATGGAATTCTTAAATCTGCAAGAAGAGATGGCCAAGGGAAAGCGTAAGATCGATCTCTACGGTACGGATAATTTCCGGTCGTGGTTGCTATATTTTGTTCCCGGCGACGGGACGGATATGCACTATCATGCCAGTCCTGAAACTTTTTTGGTTTTCTCCGGCAACGGTGTAGTAAAGGGCCTCAAGGGCGAGGAGAAGCCGATCAAGCAGCACGACGTCCTCTGTTTAGCGGCCAAGGATTATTATCAAATCGTCAATACGGGGACCGAGCCGTTGGTGCTTTTCGGCAACCGCTCCGAGGCCTTTGGCGGGGCGCATATCCTGGCCGACGGCAGGGATCGCAGCAAGCTCCACCACGGTGCGTGATTGGATTAGTCGCAGACACCCGTTTGGACGCGAATTGACTTCGGACAGGCTAGTGGTTAATTTACCTGGCAGTTTCGCAAGTTGAGGATATTTCATGCCTATCTACGAGTATAGCTGTCAGAAATGCGGGGTCGTTGAAGTCACTCAAAGGATCACGGAAAAACCTCTGGCCAAATGTCCGAAGTGCAAGAGCAAGGTCAAAAAGTTGATTTCCAACACGTCGTTTCAATTGAAGGGCACCGGCTGGTACGTCACCGACTACGCCCGCAAGGGGCAAAACGGGGAGGCGAAGAGCGATGATGCCTCGAAGCCGTCGTCATCTCGTCGTCCTCTTCCGAATCAAAGAGTGAATCAAAAAGTGAAAGCAAGAGTGAAACGAAGAAGAGCGATAGTTCTACAACCAGCACCGACAAATCGACTTCGACTTCGAGTACTGCGTCCACCTGACTAACCCGCGGAGGGTTTCCAGACGACCAATCACACTATCCAGCGGCGCCTAACCGGCGCCGTTGTCGTTTCTGGCTCCGTAATCAGTCACTTAGCGGAACGAAATAACACTAGATTTAGCGGTGCTTTTTCGCTATAGCTGGAGCGTAAAGAAACTTGAAGGAGGTTTTGAACAATGGCACAAACAATTGAAAATATCGTCGATCCGAACGATCCCGGTTTAACATCCGAGATGGTGAAGTTCCCTAGCCCCGGCGGCGACGTAAACGCTTACGTCTCACGTCCCAAGGACGGCAAGAATCTCGGCACCGTGATCGTGATCCATGAAAACCGCGGTTTGGTGGGTCACATAAAGGATGTCACCCGCCGATTCGCTAAAGATGGCTTTGCGGCGATCGGGGTCGACCTGATGAGCCGCATCGGTGGCAGTGACAAGTGGAATGGCAGTGACGAGGCCACCAAAGAAATTCAAAAAATTAACGGCGCCATGGCGGCCGAAGACTTGACGGCCGCGGTGGCCTATATGAAAAAGCAAAACTACGTCAACGGTAAAGTGGGCGTGGTCGGATATTGCTGGGGCGGCGGCCAGTCGCTTAATTTTGCGACCAAATGCAAAGATCTCAATGCCGCTGTGGTTTACTACGGCAGGAATCCTGATCCACTCGATTCCGTCGCCAATATTCCTTGCCCGGTGATGGGCAACTACGCTGGCGATGACCCCAACATCATGCCCGGTGTTGAGCCCTTGAAAGCGGCAATGGCCAAGGCTGGCAAGAAGATGGACTGTAAAGTGTACGACGGCGCAAAACACGCCTTCAACAACAACACCAACGCCGACCGTTATCAGCCGGAGGCGGCGAAAGACGCCTGGACGAGAACCACGAGCTTTTTCAAAGCTAACCTGTCCTAGTACCAAACTGGTAACAGCAAAAGCGGCATGCGTCTTCCTGCTCAGGAAGCCGCATGCCGCTTTTTTATTTGATCGTAATATCGGCGGCGTGAGGTGGTCTGGGATACTTTGTCCGCGCACCGACAGCGCCGATAATTGAGTTATTTCTTTGCTTCGAGTTCCGGCCGGCTGCCGACGCCAGTGCGGGCAAGCTCCGGGGTAATAATATACGGCTCTTGCATGGTGTCGCGCCAGATTTGCTGGGTCAGTTCGGTGTTGCCGCCGGTGACGAGGTAGGAAAGTGCGCCGCTGACCGCCCCGACGCTCATAACGATCGCTTTGATCGGCAGGAACCACATATTGCCGGCGCTAACGCCGGTGGCGACGCCGGCTTTTTCGATGTTGTCCTCGGCCCGCATGGTTGGCGGGGTTAGGGCAATTAGAGTTAACGCTGCCACGCCTATGAGTATCGGGTTTTTCATTTCATCCTCGTCCGAACAGTCTTTCACGGATGGCGTCGACGCCATGGGTGGGATTCCAATATCGTCGCACGCCGAAATAGTAACAGCAAGCTTCGTTATCGAGATCGTTGTTAAAGCAACGCAACTGCCCGTCTTGGAAACGCACCCGGGCCAGACAAGTGCCGCCGGGAACCGACGAGGTCATACACTCCATCACCACGCCGATACCCCATTCTTCGTAGCGCCGATGATTGACCTCGTCGCCGACGCGCAGATAAAGTCGTTTGCCGTCACTGCGCGCAACTCCGTCATCGCGGCGGCGCTGGAAGTGTTTAAGAGTGAGATCGACATTAGGGATGGCGGACTTGGTCAGTGAAGTTTCGCGCGCCGCGGGCGGTTCGCTCGGTGGCGCCTCAGCGGTCTGGCGCTTGCGCGGCGCGCCGGGTTTTCTTTGCGGTATCTTGAGTTTGCGCACGGGGCTAATCCTTCGACTCACATGCCCGGTAAATTTCTCCGGCAGCCGGCCGGGATTTCATTTGCCACATAATCCCAAAAATCCGGCTCAATAGTCAAGGTCCACGAGCTCCAACCAAGATTAATTTTTTGTCGGCGTCGGTGGTCGGGCCGTGATTGTCACGAGGGTTACGATTTCTGCAAGAACGGTAACAGTGCTGCCACCAATGCCGTTGGGTTGTCCTGATGCACCATGTGGCCGGCACCGTCGATAACGACCTGTCTCCGGTCGGCGATGGCGTCGTAGCGCGGTTGTTTGTCGGTGCGTTTCGTTTGCCGACTCTGCTTGCCGTCGACGAGCAGCACCGGGCAAGCGATGCGGCGGAGAAATTCGATGGCCTGGGCGGTGTAGAACGGCTGTGGTGACGCCGTGCGGTGCAGTGGATCGAATTTCCATAGCCATTTGCCAGCGTCATTTTGTTTCATGGCGGCTTGTGCCAGCGTCATGGCAAAGCTCTCCGACAAGCGCGGATTGGTCTGGCGCAATTGTTCAGCGCCAGCCTCGACGCTGGAGTATGTCCGAAAGTGATTGCGCCCGCGGCCGCGGGTTTCGCCGATCCATTGCGCCATGCGCAGCGGCGCATCGGCAAAATTCATTCCGACCGGGCCGACGCCTTCAATGAGCGCGAGCTTTGTCACTCGCTCCGGAAAGGCGCCGGTGTAAAGCAGCGAGATCGTGCCGCCCATCGAGTGGCCGATGAGATTGATGGATTTAACGCCGAGAGCTTGGACCACGCTATCGAGGTCGAGTACATAGTCGGGAAAATGGTAGTAGCCGCCGCTTCCGACCCATTCGCTATCGCCGTGGCCGCGGCAGTCGGGAGCGACGATCCACAGCGGTTGGGCGGCGCGTTGTTGTAACTCTGCGACGAAGGGCGTCCAGCTAAAGGCGAGGTCGAGGAATCCATGCACGAGCACCAACGGCTCGCCGTCGGGATCGCCCCACTCGAGACAATGAATCGACAAACCGAACGAGTCGACGGTGCGATCGCGGGGCTCGGGCATGGCGCGGGGCGCTAGATGCGTTGGATCGGCACTTCGACGAAGTCGATTTTTTCATTCGACCAAGCGAAAGCTTTGATGATTTTTACCTTGCGGTCGTAGATCGATGCGACGATCTGCACCGTGTCTGGGAAGATGGGCTCGCCGAAAGGGCAGGCGAAGGCTTTGTCTTCGTCGGAAAAATACGCCTCGTGATTGGGATGGGAGTGGTAAAACGCTTTAAGCCGCTCGCCGCTGGCTTCCGCTTGGCGAATAACATTGTCGAGTTCAAGGGGGTCTACCGCGTAAGCGATCACCGCGGTGCGCGGATAGGTCAGGGGATCGAGGGCGTGCAGTTTATTCTGGATATTTTTTAGCGGCACGACACGATCGACCATGCCAGCGCCGAAAATCACTCCGCAGCATTCATCCGGAAAGGTTTCCTGGGCATGGGCGGTGATGATATTCCAGCTGGTTTCGTTTATTTGAACCATGATCCGTTACCGATGATCCTATTCGTTTAACATATTTGCCCTGGCGATTGCCATGCGCCGGCCTGGCTGGATTGTGGCGCGCCGCTTTAACCGAGTGCTGCTCGCTGCGATGGTGAAGTATTGAATGCCAACCGGCGCGCTACCCGCGCATCGGAAAGCGCTGCGTGTTTGACCGGTTTAGAAAGTAGGCGCCTTGCGATTGGTGTAGCGCTTGTAGACATCGAGCACTAGGGTCGCATAATCTTGGGAAAACTCTTCGTTATTCTCCAAGCGATTTTGCAACTCCGCGGGACCGGCGTTGTAGGCGATCAAGGCGAGATTGAGGTTACGAAATTGTTTTCTGAGATCGTGTAAATAGTAGACGCCCATGCGGATATTCAAGATCGGATCATCGAGGGACTCAGGCCGGTAAGCGACCGGCTGCACGCCCAGCTCGCGGCCCAGCGTATCGGTCAAGAATTTGCCGGTTTCGGGCATGATTTGCATGATGCCGCGCGCGCCCACCGGCGAGATCGCCGAATATTGAAAGCGGCTTTCCACTTCGATCACCGCAATCACCAGCATCGGATCGAGGTTGCGCTTCAAGCTTTCTTCGAGGATGGCTTCGGAAACTCGCCACGCTTCGGAATCGGTAATATCGGCACGATGGGATTTGACGATATTGTAAACTTTTACGAGAGCCTTGGGGCGGGGTTTTTCGACCAATTCGACGATCTTGACGATTTCGGTAATTTTGGGCGGTTTGCCGGCAGTTTCCAAAACGCCGTTGAAAGCCATCAGCGCCGGCATAAACAAAGCGACGGCCAGAATCAGTTTTAGACAGGCGCTGGCGCAGGCTAAAGTAAGAGGTTGCGTTTTTTTAAGACGTGTCTGCATACTTTATTCCTTGTTGGTGATTTGGCTGAAACCGCGGACGCGTTTCGAAGGCTCGAAAGCTTGTGGTTAATTATCAAACGGGTGGGATCATGTCAACGGTAGACTAAGAAAATCTTCCCTTACCAAATCGACAAGTCGCGGCCGGCAACGTAAAAATGTTTTGCTAATCAGCCGCCATGCCGCGAAAAAAAAAGGGGCAAGGAAATATTCCCTGCCCCTCGCGGTCAATTTGTCTTGAATGAAATTACCGGCCGGTGCGTGCCAGTGAATGAACCCAACCCTGCATGCGGCTCTTGGCGTTTTGAATGTCCTTATCGCTGAACCATTTCGACAGGTCGACCTTATCAACCGGGTAAACCGGCCGCATGAAATCGCTCTCATAACCGAAGGGCACAGTGGCGTCAATGCCCATGCCGCCTTCGAAACTGGTATTCGACGCGGTCCATTCTTTTTCGCCGGCGGTCATGCGCTCGGCGGGCATGAAGGTCTGGCCGCGGCCGCCAGGAAGCGGATTGATGATGTCGGTTTTCGGATTAACGCGCGTGGTGATGTTCCACATGATGTCGTCCATGTCGTAGGGATCGCTGTCTTCGCTGACGGCGACCACCACACGTGAACCTTGCGAGGTGGCGAGGATCGCCGCCATGAAATTGCGCTGCCAGCCTTCTTCGATGCGGTTGCGTTTCTTCACTTGAATGATCGCGCCGCCCCAATCGGTCATGCAGTAGGGAATGTTGACGTCCATAATGATGCCGGGCTGCATTCGCTCGCACAGCTCGAACATGCAGGCCTCGCGCACCGTCGTATCGATGTTGTGGTCGTCGAGGGTATGCACGCCGAGCGGAAAAATGATCGGCTTGCCTTCGCGCTTGCGCGTGGTCACGGCGGTGACGTGGAAGGTCGGTGCTTTATAGGCTTTGCCCATGTAACCGGCCCACTCCGGATGGAAGTGGAAGCGCCCCTGAATGCCGGCTTTTTCGGACTCCGCGGTTTCGAAACGACGATCGCGTGGGTTGACGTATCCTTCGAGAATGACTTCCGCATCGGCCAGTGCGTAAGCATCGACCGTGCGCGCTTTGACCAAACGCATGGGCGCGCCTTGCACGGCGCCGGCGATGCCGACCTCATCGCAGCCTTGCGGCAGGATGACGTAATCGAAACCGGCGCCGGCGAGCAGCGATCCCGCCACCGGCAAGCCGAAGTTCATGGTGATCGGCACCATTTTATTGTCTTTGTAGTACTTGCTGACGACCTGCCACATATGCGAGCCGGGGGAGATTTGGAAAGTGCCGACATTGCCCCAGCGGAAGTTCATGCGGTTATAACCGAGATCGGTGCCGCCGTTAAAATAATCGCCGGATATCAAGCGATTGCCGGAACCGACGGTCAATTCGGGTTCGACGTCGGTATGACGGATCGGCACGACGAAATCATTGGCTTCCGCCGGCTTTTCATAAACTTCTTCCTGCACCGGCGCGTCTTTTTGATCGACGACGATGGGCGCAATCGGATGGGTGACGGCGTAGGCGAGCTTGCGCGTGCGATCGGCGTGGTCCTTCCAGCCGAACATCTTGTTGATGACGTTCATGTCGCCGAATAAATTGGTGATACAGCGATGCTGCGGCTTGCCTTTGACGTTATTAAAGAGGATCGGGCAGCCGCCATCGAGCTTTTTCTGAATGCCGGTGAGTTCTAGGTTAGGGTCGACCTCTTTGTCGGTGACAATGATGTCTCCTTCTTTTTTCATCCACTCGATCGCACTGCGTAGATCCCTTGCTTCCTCCGGCGATGCGCCGTCACGCTTAGCCTGTGCCATTCTTTTCCTCCGAATGATTTAACTTTTTTTAATTGAACGTGGTCAAAAAATTCTATAAATCCGCAGCTTTTTTAGACCTAATCGGCAATAAAACTTATGGGAAATTATCCGAATCAGGCTGTTTGAATGGTGCTTACGAATATCAGAATTTATCTCAAAGTCAACGAACCCTCGGTCGCTCAACCGGGTCGAACGGCGCCCCTGCAATCGCCCCAAGCCGCCACCGGCGCATGGGAAATTTTGTCTGTATTATGCGACTTTACAGTTACTATGCGGCCTGCTATCTGTGCTGGATTATGTTTTTGAGGAGAATTTATGACCGTTGGCGTTCCGCGCTTTAGACAAGACTGGCTTTTACTCGTCGGTCTGTTTTGTTTCTTTTTTTCCGGCGCTGCCGGATTGATTTACCAAGTCGTGTGGACCCGGATGTTGTCGCAGATATTCGGCAATACGACCTACGCCATCGCCACGGTGTTGTCCGCCTTCATGGCTGGATTGGCCATCGGCAGCTACTGGTTCGGCAAGATCGCCGACCGTGGCAAAAACGATTTCTTATTGTACGGCGTGCTCGAATTCGGGGTCGGGGTCTACGGATTTCTCGTGCCATGGTTTTTCGTCGGGGCGCAAAAGGTTTATGGACCGATCTTTTCTCTCAATGAGAGCCAGCCGTTTCTTTTCAATCTATTCCTGTTCTTTCTTTCCTTCGTCTTGTTGGTGTTCCCAACTCTATTAATGGGGGCGACTCTGCCGGTGTTGAGCCGCTTTTTCGTGCGCAGCTTCGCGCAATTCGGCCGCCGTGTCGGCGATCTTTACGCCACCAACACGCTGGGCGCGGTGATTGGCTGTGCCCTGGGCGGATTTTATTTAATACCCGTCTATGGCATGCGCGCTACGGTTTACGTCGCCGCCGGCGTCAATATGCTCATCGCCATCGTTATTTTAATTGTCGATCGCTTGCGCGATCCTGAGCCGGTGCCCGCTGAGGCGGAAGCCGCAGCGCGCAGCCAGGACGCCGCCAGCGCCGCGGCGCAAAGCTCGACCTATCTCGACTGGGTATTGCTCGGCTCATTCGCTCTTTCCGGTTTCGCCTCATTGGTTTACGAAAACGCTTGGACGCGCTCGCTCACCCTGGTCATCGGCAGCTCGATCTATTCGTTTACCACCATGCTGGTCACGTTTCTCGTCGGCCTGGCGTTGGGCGGATTTATTTATGCGCGGGTCCTGGGCAACCGCGAAGCGCGCTTGAGCACCTTCGGTCTGGTCGAACTCTGGGTCGGCTTGTCAGCGCTGGCAACGATCCCGCTATTCGAGCGCCTGCCGCTGATCTTTGTCCGTTTGCTGCATGGTTTCGGCGACACCTTCACGGTTTTCCTCTACTTGCAGATCTTTCTGTCGGCACTGGTGATGTTCATTCCGACTATTCTCCTGGGAATGACGTTTCCGCTGGTGGCGCGGCTATTTACCCAAAGCCTTTATCGTGTTGGCAGCGGCGTTGGCAGCTCCTATGCGGCAAATACCGTCGGCGCGGTGCTTGGCGCCTTCGCCGGCGGCTTCATTTTGATCCCCCACCTGGGCGTGCAGAACACGATCATCTGCGGCGTCGTGCTGAACTTGGTGATCGGTTGCTGGTTGATCGTCAGCGATTCGCGGCTGTCGTTCCTGCCGCGTTATGCGCTCGGCATTGCGGTATTGATTCTCGCGGCGATTATACCCTTCAAGGTCAAGCGTTGGGACCCCAGCATACTGACCAGCGGCGTGACGATTTATAACGACCGCTACGAGGCCTTGCCGAGCGATTCATTGCGCATCGAAGAGATGAAGCGCGACGAGGTGCTATTTTACCGCGAGGGACTGACCACCACGGTGAGCGTCCACAAGATCCTCGGCAGCGATTACATTTACTTCAAATCCAACGGTAAAATCGACGGCTCCTACGGCGATGCGCTGAGCCAGTTGATGACCAGCTACATCGCCATGATGCTGCATCCGAAGGCCGAAACCGCGCTGACCATCGGGTTGGGTAGCGGCATGTCGGCCAAAGCGCTGGCGACGTTCAAGTCTCTCAAGGATATCGAAGTCATCGAGATCGAGCCGGCGATGATCGAAGCGAGTAAATTTTTCGACCGCCAATCGGTGCGTGTCGACAAATTGCCAGCGGGGGTAAGCTTCCCCGCCGACGATAGCAATGGCCGCGTCTGGTTCAACGCGGCGGAAAAGCGTCTCTATTATAAAGGGGTCATGAGCGATGCCGTACGCACCGAGTTGATGAACCGCTCGGATGATAAAGACTACCGTGGCATGATCGACCGGCTGTACCGCAATGCCCGCCACTCGCGCCACTCGAGCGTTTTGGAAGACAAACGGGTGCGGGTGATCCCCACCGATGGACGCAATTATATATTAGCTACCCCTAAATATTACGATGTCATCACCGCCGAACCGTCCAATCCGTGGATCGCCGGCATCGCCAATCTTTATACTCGGGAGTTTTATAAGGTTATCAAGTCGAAGATCAAAGAGGATGGCATCTTCGCCCAGTGGTTTCACAACTATTCCATGTCGCCGGACGATTTCCGCATGGTCTTTCGCACCTTCGCCGAAGCGTTTCCCCATGTCTCGCTGTGGAGCATGAAGGAAAGTGACTTCTTGCTCATCGGCAGCAAACAGGAGCAGAAATTTGACTATCCCGCGGTCAAAGCGATTTTCGACAGCAACGAAATGCTGCGTTCGGACTTCCAGTACTTAGGCCTGTCCGATGTTTATGCCGTGCAAGGCTTTTATCGCATGGGCCGGGACGGCTTTCTGGCGTTCTCCAAGGGAGCGAAAATTAATACCGATGACGGCGCGGAGTTGGAGTTTTCCGCGCCCAAAAACCTGCGGCGCGCGACCACCGAACTCAACCGGCGAATCATGACGCCGCATCTTGCAGATGGCGGTCCGCCTTGGCTGAAAAAAGGTTCCTTGCCGGTGCCCCAGGCGATGCATCATTTTTATTTGGCACAATCCTACGAAGCCAGCGTGGCGCGCAACCGTGCCCTAACCGAGCTCGAAGAAGCGATCCGCTTGGAGCCGACGAATCCCAAGTTTCAATTGCTGAAAATGAAAATCCTGCTGGAGCAGGATAAAAGTACCGAGGGTGCGCAGGCGGCGTTCAAGGCGCTGGAACACGGCACCCAATATATTCCCGAGGTGCTCGCCATGAGCGATGAGTTTTATTTGCCGGACGCCAAGCTGGTTTACAAAAAAATCATCGACATGGGAAGTAAAGAAGTTTTGCCGTACCTGGGTCTCGGCAACATCGCGTTGCACTCAGGCGATATCGCCGAAGCTGAAAAGTGGTTCATCCCCGCCCGTGAGTTGCAGCCTGAACATCCGGCGGTGTTACTGGCCTGGGGCCGGTTAACCGCGGCCAAAGGCAATCGCACCGCCGACGCGGCGGCAGCCAAGAAAGAGCGTCAAGAAGCGCGCCGGTTGCTCGAGCTATCGAAAACCAAAGGCGAGGAATCCGCCACCATATTCACGGAATTGGGCGCGGTCTACTCTAAGCTTGAGATGTGGGACAAGGCGGCGGAGAATTATGAAGTCGCCCTGCGCATGCGCCGGCGCCGCAACGACCTGCGCATGGAGCTGGGAAAATCCTACGCCAAGCTCGGCCGGACGGTGGAGGCTGAGCAAAAATTTCGCCAGGTGTTAGCGTTTAGCCCTGACGACGCCGACGCTTGGCACGAGTTGCAGTTGATGGGGAAGGCCTACTGAGTTCCGAATGGCGCGATTTATTACGTGAACACACAGCCTACGAGCACAACATTCGGAGCATTAGCCCCAAAGAACGCAAAATCGGACTCGTTGGGCTGCGCTGTCGCCCAATAGTTTTTGAATGAGGAGGCTCCAGTGTTGAAGGAAAAAGTCGGCGTGGTCGGCGCAGGGAAAATCGGTGCGGCGATTATGCGTGGGATCGTGCACGCTGGTTTGGCCGGTAAAGATCAAGTGATGGCGAGCGATGTCAGCGCGCAACTGCGCGACGACGTGGTCAAGGAGCTCGATATCAAGGCGACCGCGGATAACGGTGCGCTGTGCGATTTCGCCGATGTTATCATTCTCGCCGTCAAACCGCAGATCGTCGATCCGGTCGCCAAAGAGATCGCAAAAAAACTTGGGAGCAAAAAACTGCTTGTTTCGGTGGCCGCCGGGGTGCCGACTGCGCGTATCGAGGCCAATCTGGAAAAAGGCGCCCGGGTCGTGCGCGTAATGCCGAATATTGCCTGTGTCGTCGGCGCCGGCGCAGCCGGTTTTGCCGGCGGCAGTCATGCCACTCCGGACGACCTGGAAAAAGTCGGCGCTATCCTCAATAGCTTCGGTGTCGGCATGGCGGTGGAAGAAAAATACTTGGACGCGGTCACCGGTTTAAGCGGTAGCGGGCCGGCTTATGTTTTGTTGTTCATGGAAGCGCTCGCCGATGGCGGCGTACAGGTCGGCCTAACGCGCGAGGTGGCGCTTAAACTGGCGATACAGACGGTTTATGGCGCCGCCAAGATGGCGCTAGAGAGCAACAAGCATCTGGGCGAGCTGAAGGACGAAGTCACGTCGCCTGGTGGCACCACCATCGCCGGGCTCTACGCCATGGAACAAAAAGGTTTTCACGGCATAGTCATGGACGCGGTGGTCAATGCGACACGACGGTCGCAGGAGTTGGGAAAGGGTTAGGAAATTCAAGGCCCTGGCAAATTTCTAATCAGCTGATAGTTTTTCAGTTAATTCTTAGCGATCCTTCCAGCGTTCGACGTCGCGCTTGTCGAGGTAACCCGGCTTGCCGCCTTGTTGCGATTCCACTCTCAACCAGTCGCCCTCGGAGCGGATGACGTTGACTTTGATGTCCGCGGGAAGCCGGGTTACGACCCGGGCAGTGGTGCTCGGTGTTTCGCGCAGGTCTTGTTCGCGCAAGGTGCGATACCAGCCGGCGGCCGCCGTTGGCGCGGCTGGGGTTGGTGGGGTTGCTGGGGTTGGGGCAGCAACGGCGGCGCGGGCGAACTGTTCATCGATATAGCCAGGCTTGCCGCCATGCTTCGACTCGACTTTAAGCCAGAAACCCTCTTTACCGACGACGTTGATCTGGATGCCCTTGGGCAGGGTGGTGATGATTTTATGATAGTTGCCGGGGCCTTCGCGTAGGGGAACCTCGGCTGTGGTTTCGTAGGAACCTTTGGATTGCTGTGCCTGAACCGGATTCGCACCAAAAATTCCGGTCAGCGTAAGACCGAGGATCATCAATATACCGCCGATACCGCCGCTGATTCTGCTAGCCATCAGATTCTCCTCGGATCATTGGACGTTCGAACAGATCATTCATCACTTTTTCTTCCAGCCCTGACCATCCTGGATCCACCAGCCGGGACGGGCTTGCTCGATCCAGCTTTTTGCGAAGATCGCTTTAATCTTGGGAATGCTTTCACTGGATATGTTGTTGGCCTTGGCGATCTCAGCGTAGAGGTTTTCGCGATCGCGGTTTTCCGCGTCGACCAACTGTTTGGCCTCGGCGCGCTCCTTCAGGTTCTGTCCGTCGCTGTTGCGGATCACCAGCGAGCCGTCGGCGGCGATGCCGATGTTGCCGCGATCCATGAACGGCTTGATCGCTTCACTGCGCCCTTTGATTGAGTCTTTGATCGCGCGAATCGCCGGATTCGATAAATTGATATCCGCTTCCTGCGCCTGCGCTACGCTGACGAAAGTCAAAGCCGCCAACAGCCGCGGCGAAAATCGATTATGACTCCGAGGTGCCGGGGCTGGAGCGGATTTCTCAGGTTCGCCCCAGGTTTCTTTGACGATCTGGTCGGCGGCGCGCTCCACCGCGGCGGCGGGGAAATAGATGTTTACCGTCACGCAGGCGCTGACGATGAAGGCCAAAACAAAGGTTGCGCGTTTTAACATTGCTCCTCCGGGTTATTTAATCTCAGGTTTGTCTGACTTGATCCGTTCCAACCGGCGCACGAGCTCCGAAAAGGCGATATTCTGCGTATGGCTGACGATATTTACCGTCGGCGGCAAAAAGCTCCCCACCACCAACAGTTGCTTGTCGCCCTGAGACTCGACACCATGCAATGTTAGACGATCATTTCTCAAAGTTGCTTTGAAGCCTAGCTTACTGTAGCGAAAGCTATCGAATAAGGCGGCGAGACCGCCGTACAAAGCGCCGGCCTCCTGGCCCGAACTGAGCACGGTTATTTTGTTGAGCGCGTCTACGCTGATACGTTGGTCTATGCCGCGGCGTTCCACCGAGTGCAAGTCGGCGCGGAATTGCGACGGCTGGCCGTCGGTGATGACGAGATCGTCGATGCTGCCTTCCAAGATGCCTGAGATCTGGCCGAATGCAAAGGTCTTGGATAGTTGTTCGAGTTGGATCGATTGCAGCTTGGCGCTCATCTTGATCGATGCCAGTGAGGAGAAAGGATTTTCAATCTCCAGTTGGCTCAGCCGGATATGTCCGCCGAACAGTTCCGCGTGGATCTCACCCCGGGTGCGGAGCGTGTTGTCGGCCGACTCGACTTCGGGGATGGAACCGTTCAATTGCCCGCTAAACCGCGGCCAATTGAACGCCTCGGTCAAATCTTGCAGCTGCAGCCGCTTGGTGTCGGCCGAAAATGTTACTGCTTTGGGATCGTGAATGATATCCGGCCATGAGAGATTGCGGATCTCGACCTCGCCGCCAAAAAGCGCGATGCGCAACGGCTGGTGCAGCCGCAGCGCGTTATTCGCCAGCGAAATGGTCGTGGTCAACGGCGCTAGCCGTTGGCCGCCGAAGCTGGCACGCTCGACGGAAAGCGAGCCGAGCGCGGCTGGGGCCGTGTTTGGTGTCCGATGATCGCCCAGATTGATTTGCCAGGGCAGTTTCAAATTCACCGCGCCGATCCGCCAATCGTTCGATTTCGCTGCGATCTCGCCGTTTTTCACAGCTAGGTTGCCGCTGCCGGCGAGCTCCTCGAGGGAGCCGTCCAACTGCAATTGCAAGTCGATCTGGCCGCTAATCGCGAGCTTGTCGAGCAGCGGATATTGCCGGCGGAAAGGTTGGCGCAGGAATAATTCAAAAAAACCCGCGGACGAAAGGTTTTCGCCGCGGGCTTGCAGGTGCAACTGCGGCGTCCCGGTTATCCGCTCGACGCTGCCGGTGAGATTTGCCCGGCCGACGGTCGCGAGCGTCAAATCGCAGCGGCGGCATTGCAGGAGGTCCTTGTCATACGAATATTCGGCGTCGATTGTCAGCGCCGGTTTTTGAGTTTTTAGGTCGGCGAATAAGCTGCCCCATAACAGTCCCCCAGCGGTGACATTGAGATCGGCGACCATCGCCGTGGAATTTATTTCGGCTTGGACGGTTATCTCGACGCTGCCGTCTAGGGCCAATCCTTCGCCCATTTTACTGCTGTCGGCAGCGGCGAACTGCCCCCCGGTAATCTTCACCATCGCACTGATCCGCCCCGGTTTCTTGGGATCGTAGCCAATGGCGGCTATTTCGATCTGGTCGAAGGCGCTTTTGACTGTGTCACTGCCAGCGAACGAGAGCTTCTTGCCATCGATGCGGCCGCCCTGTACCGCCAGTTGGCCATCGGCCCAGCGAAACGGCGCTCTTAGCGAAAAGCTGGACAGAGAAAAATTCGCCGCGCGCACCTGGGCGGTGGCGCTGTGGGCATGGCCGACGATTTCGAGCGCCCGCCATGGGCCGCTTAGGGTCATTTCTAACTCACCCCGGCCTTGATAGTTCCATTGATTGAACGGCGCCGGCATGAACTTTTTCACCATCTCCCAGTCGAGATCGCGGGCAAGCACGCGGCCGTTGGTGACCAGCGCATCCGGTGCGAACGACAGATTGCCTGCGGCCTCGGCATTGCCCAGTTGCGAATGCAGTGTAAGTGATTTGACGGCGATGGATTTGTTGGTGATGGAGAATCCGCCGGTGGCCTTTGCCGTCGCCGGTGCGTCGCTAACTTGCAGTACCACCGGACTAACACTGTTGGGGAAGCCATTGAGATCCAACTGGCTTGTGAACGTGCCGGCGGCGAAATTTTTGTCTAGCACGGCGTTGGCTTTAAGCTGGCCGGACAGTTCTTTTGTCGCTAGTTTGAATTGGTTAAATCGCAGATCGATACTTACATTCGGATCTTTTCCAGTGGGTGTCTGAAGCGCGGCTTGGGCTTGAAGAACCGGTTTGGTCGCGGCATTACTCGGACGAAATAGGCCATTGCTTTGCGCCATGACCGTGGCCGTCAGCGAAATCTGGTTGGACTGCCATGCGATCGCAAGATTGGCGCTGCCACCAAGCTGCGGCACATCGGCGCGCAGGGCGATGCCGCTTTCATGGCCCAAATTAATGTTCTGCGCGGTTAGATCGATCGCCGGGATGTCGATTGTGCTGCCATCTTCGGTCTTGATGACCGCTCTTCCGTCGGTCACGCGCAAGTTACGCAGAGCCACGGCAGTTGTGCTTTTCGGCTTCGACTTGAGCAGTTCGGTCAGGTCGATCTGCAATACTGGCCGCTCCAGGTGGAGGCGCTGGATGGTATTTGCAATGATATCCAGCGGCGTGACGGTGGCGGTCAGTCTGGTCACGGTCAATATCGTTTTACCGTCCTTTGCGGCGGTAACGCCGTGGGCAACCACGCCGAGCGGCAGCGATAAGCTCAGTTTATCGGCGCGCACGGCGTACCCGGTGCGCAGCGAAATTTCGCTCTCCAGCCACTGGCGAAAGCGATCAGAATTCACCCAAAAATAGAGAGCGGCGAGGCCGCTAACGGCGGCCACGGAAACGACCCAAAGTGCTTTAACAATTCTGCGGGCGGGGTTTGTCATCATGGGCTGCCAACGCTGACGAACCGGTGAATCAACTGCGTCTGAGCCTCAGCTCGCGTCCGAGTCGGCGTGAAATCACGAATATGCTCGTGTACCAGATTGATTGTTCATGACAGAAATCCGTTTTGCAATTTGACAGAGAGTTTTTCTCTGTCCTATAAGGAACCAGCCAGGAATCAGATGGGCTTGCGGTTCAAAAGGGGGCTCATTCTCTAAGGAATTTATCATGGTCCAAGGGAAGCGGAGCGAATTTCTCTTTTAGGAGGAGCTAGTCATGATTCAAGAGTTTAAAGAGTTTATTCAAAGGGGCAACGTCGTGGATCTTGCCGTCGCCGTGGTCATCGGCGGCGCCTTCGGCAAGATCGTCACTTCGTTCGTCGAAGATGTGCTGATGCCGCCCATCGGTTTGGCGCTTGGCGGCGTCGATTTCTCCAACTTGTTTATCAATTTGTCAGGAAAAGACTTCGCGAGCATTGCGGCGGCCAAGGCGGCCGGCGCGCCAACCTTGAACTATGGATTGTTTATTAACAACATCATCAATTTCTTGATTGTCGCCTTCGCAATATTTCTGGTGGTCAAGGCGATCAATCGATTGCAAAAGCCGGCAGCGCCAGCGCCCCCACCCCCGCCGACCAGGGATCAGGTGTTGTTGACGGAAATCCGTGACCTTTTAAAGAAGTAAAGTCTAGCGCACAGTTACCGGACCAGACTTTGAAGCAAACGATAGGTCAAGCACGGCGTTTTAAAGAATTGGGGTTTTTTCTTGACAACTTACGACCCTTATACTAATTTGGCCAAAATTTCGGATTTTCGCATGGGAGGCAGAAATGACGAACGCAAACAAATATCTAGCGCTAACCGCGTTAGGTTTCTTCATGACCGGGTGTACCGGTTTAACCAAGAATCAAGCGGCGTTAGTGGGTGCTTCGGTCTGCGGTGTGGGCGGCGGAGCCGCTGGCGCTGCTACGGCGCATCAGGGGATTGGCGGAAAGCACCGCAATGAAGCGGTCGGTGCGGCGATCGGCGCAGTTACCGGCGCGCTGATTTGTGGTGGTCTAGCTTATTTAATGACCGAGGATCCGAAGCCGGCACCGAAGCCAGCTCCGCCGCCTCCTCCACCTCCACCTCCTCCGCCGCCAAAACCGGAAGCGAAACCAGAAGCGAAACCAGCGCCGAAACCGGAGGCAAAACCGGAAGCAAAACCGGTTCCGAAGCCGGCGCCAAAGGTTGAGCGGACGATCATACTTGACGACGTGCTCTTCGACTTCGACAAGAGCAATGTGAAGCCGGAAGCGGCGGCAATCTTGGATCGATTAGTCGCTTTCATGAAAGAGAACCCAGAGAAGAAGGCCAACCTTTCCGGTCATACCGATAACGTCGGCAGTGACGCTTATAACCAGGCGCTTTCCGAGCGACGGACAGCCTCGGTTAAGGACTATGTCGTCGGCAAGGGTGTCGACGGTGGTCGGGTTTCGGGGCAGGGTTTCGGCGAGAGCAAGCCGATCGCGGATAACAAGACCGCGGAGGGTCGCGCCAAGAACCGCCGGGTTGAAATCAAGGTCAACTAGATTTTGCTAACGTTTTGCATCATGCGGATGCCAGGAAAGACAATAAGCGCGCTCTTCCTGGCATCCGCGTTTTGGTTTCCTGCATTGGCCGATGCCCAGGCCTTTAACTTTAAAGAGATTGAAGCCAAGGTCCGCGAATTTCGTACTTTGCTAGATCAAGCGGGCTCCAATGGCACCCGTTTCTGGATCAGACTCGATAGCAGCAAACGACCGCACAAGCTTTACGTTGGCGAAGGCTTCATAAACGCTGACGACGAGGCTAAAGAAAATTTCATCGAAATTTTTTCGCGGTTCCTTGCCGGCCATCCGGAAAAAAACATGCTTATCGATATTTACGACACCAGCACGAGTAAGCTGATCGGTGAGTATGGCTTCGGCGGTTTTCGCCTCTTCCCGGCAAATTAGTTTCGTTCCCCGCCATTCTTTATCATTGCATTTGGATTTTTTCTCGTGCAGCGCTAATTGAGCGAGTTGTTTTGTTTGGTCTGTTTCAGTAGCTTTTCGGCTCAGATGAAACGGTCATTGGCACAGCTGCGCTCGGATGCTGTCGGTATCTTCAATGCTGCGGTAAAGTCCGCTGACGCGGCCAATGCTGTCACAAGTCAGGTTCATGTAAACGATGTGGCGATCGAAGTCGCGCGTCGAGTTTACCCCTTGGCAAATTTTCGCAGTGTCTTTATCGTCGGCGCGGGCAAAGCTGCCGTGCCAATGGCGCGGACTATGGAGACGTTGCTTGGCGAGCGGCTCACCGGCGGCATCGTCGTGGCCCCATATGGCCAACCGCAGATGCTGCAAAAGGTTCGTGTTCACGAAGCCGCGCATCCGATTCCTGATCTTGCGGGTTTAGCAGGTGCGCGTCTCATCGCTGGCATCGCAGGTCAGGCTTCCGGGCACGAGTTAATTTTTGTCCTACTATCCGGTGGCGGTTCAGCGCTGTTGCCCTATCCGCTTGACGGTTTGACGTTGGCGGACAAGCAAACAGTTACGCAGTTGCTCTTGCGCAGCGGTGCAACCATTCAACAAATTAATACCGTGCGCCGTCATCTGTCGGAGCTCAAGGGCGGCAAGCTCGCCCGCATGGCCCATCCCGCTCACGTGGTCACCTTGATCCTGTCCGATGTCATCGGCGATAGCCTTGAGGATATCGCTTCCGGGCCGACGGCGCCGGACCCGAGCCGATACGCCGACTGTCTGGAGATTGTTCGAAGGTATCGGCTGCTGGAGGCTATTCCAGCATCAGCGCGATCAATTCTCGAGCGCGGCAGCCAAGGTGAGATTGCTGAAACAATTAAACCTAACGATCCAGTTTTCTCTCGGGTGCTCAACGTAATCGTCGGCAGCAACCGCCTCGCAATCGAAGCGGCGCGATCCTACGCGGAAAGCTTGGGTTATTGCTCGACGATTTTGTCAAATACCGTCCAAGGCGAAAGCCGCGAGGTTGCCAAGCGACACGCTGCATCGCTGAAGAAAGCCATGAATGAACCGACGCCGGAATCCATATGCTTCATCTCCGGGGGTGAGACCACCGTTACCGTACGCGGCGCTGGCGTGGGGGGGCGCAACCAAGAGTTCGCTCTTGCCGCGGCTCTGGAGATCGCCGGCAAGGGAGGAGTGGTCGTGCTCAGCGCCGGAACCGATGGTATTGACGGGCCGACGTACGCCGCCGGTGCTCTCGTCGACGGCGCGACGGTTTCGCGCGGCACGTCGAAAGGTTACGACGCCGCGGAATTTTTGCTGCACAACGACAGCAACCATTACCTAAATGCGACCGGTGATCTGCTGATCACTGGACCAACCCACACGAATGTCATGGATATTCAGGTGATGTTGGCGGGGTAAGTGAAACGAAACGCCAAGTTAGCTGAGCGAGACCAGCCGTCACGGCCGCGCCTGTCGAAGCCAAAATCTTTCGTAACATTCCCTTAGCGGGCTCAGGCTGCCTAACGCGGTGACGAAATTTCTCGCCAATGGGCTATTGATTTGGAAATTCGTTCATGATTAGAGTGCCATTTTTCGGAGTCCTTGGCCTGGAAACCGTTTGGGAGCAGGAAGATGATTGACGTAAGCTTGAAGGGAGTTCGCTGCCGCGCCGCGCAGGAGATCCTCGATATCGAAGGGACGGTGAGTGCCTCGACCGAGGGCACGATTGTTTACGAGTTAGAAGGCGAAGGCGGACAACTGGTCAACGTGCATTGGGATGATGGCAGCAGCTCGCTGGTGTCGTCCGAAGAGATCGTCATCACGGATCAAGTTACTTGGCAATAGAGGTGAGTTAATTGTCAATTCAACTGGCGATTTTGTCTCCCTGCCTCGAGCGCGGCTCCGACGACAATTTTATCTAAAGCCATTCACTCGAGACTCCCCAAACCACCGAGTGACTTCCACAAACTTGGCCCGCGCCGGCATTTACTGTTACATAGATTTGTTTGAATTTTGCGGCAGACCGAAATCCGCAAGCTCCGACCCATCGACGCGAACCTCGGAATCGGGCAAGCGCGCTATATCGAAACGACCAACTAACTCCTCGGCGTGAACCCGTCGCGGTGCGTCAATGCCCGCGCCGCGCGCAACCCACGCGACGATTTGCCGCGGATCGGTGCCAGCGGCGCGCAGGCGGGCGAGTGATATATCGTCGCTGCGCTTGGCCAGACGGTACCCCAACATGTCGGTGACGAGCGGCACATGCCACCATCGTGGATGTTTGTAGCCCAGCGCTTCCTGCAATAACCACTGGCGGGCGCAGCTGGCCAGCAGATCGGCACCACGAACGATCTCTGTGACGCCTTGGCGGGCGTCGTCAACGACGACTGCGAGTTGGTATGCCGGCATGCCGAGGCGGCGGAGAACCGTAAAGTCGCCGATTTCTTTCTGCACGTCGAACTCATGCACACCCTGACTGCCGTCTGCTATGCGCACGAGCACATTCGGCACAGCGAAGCGCAAGGCCGCAGGCCGGCCGGATTTCTGTTCGGCCGCGGCCAAACTTCGATACCGGCCACGACAAGTGCCCGGATAAATCGCTTCGGTCTGTTCGCCGCGGTGGGGGGCGGACATAGCCGCTTGAACCTCTCTACGTGTGCAGGTGCAGGGGTAGGCGAGGCCGTGATCGATCAGGGCTGCGGCTGCGCTATCGATTGCATCGACACCGCTCGACTGGACATAGGGCTCGCCATCCCAGTCGAGGCCGAGCCAGCGCAAATCCTCGATCGTCGCTTCGAGCATACCCGGCTTTACGCGCTCGATGTCAAGATCCTCCAAGCGCAGGACGATACGGCCGCCGCGCGAACGGGCATGCCACCAGGCCAGCAGAAAAGAACGAGCGTGTCCCAGGTGCAAGTGGCCGGTGGGACTCGGTGCCAAGCGGCCGACGATCTCTGTGTTCACCATATTGCGGGAACGTCCATTGGGCCTAAAGGATCAATGACTGTCAAAATACCAAACGTGATAAAAGTGAGAAATAGGACAGGCAAATTGGACAGGCCTGACAAAAACCTCGTACGCCGGGATTTGCCGTGCGCGGCCGTGACGCATGCCGCCCCGACCAGAGTAATTTGACTGTGAACTCCGCCGCTGGTGAGATTAAGTTGCGCGGGGTGAAATCACTGAGCGGTTGTTGATAATGGCTTGGCCGGTTGCGAAGATCTCGGGTGTTTAATTAAAAGGTATCGTCTTCGGCGTCGGTGGCGTCGAGCCGACGGTAGCTGCGCTCGTTCTCCAGGGTCTTTTGCCGCTTGCTTTCCTTTTCGTTCTCTTCCTGGCAGCGGACACAGAGACGGGTGAAGGGCAGTACTTTGAGCCGCCCCAACTGGATTTCCCCCTCGCAGCTTTCGCATAATCCGTAGGTCTTTTCGGAAATACGCTGCAAGGCTTCATCGATGGCGTGGAGCTTTTCGCGTTCGCGATCGTTCAGGATGAAGTTTATTTCGCGGTCGCGTTCATCGCTGGCGAGATCATAGGTGTCGCGTCCTTCGTCCTTGGAACCTTCGGTCTCGCCCTTGACTCGCCCGCGCATTTCCTTCATCAAGGAGCGCTTCATGTCCTGAAGCATCTCGGCAGCTTGCTTCAGGAAGTCTCGTCGCTGTTTTTTTTCTTTGTCTGCGTCGGCTTTAGCCATGGAGTGTCTCACCTATCAGGTCATAATCCGATGCGCCAGTGATTTTTACATACAGCATATCGCCAGCGTTGGCCGGAGGAAACGGTCTTGATTCGGAGTCTTCTATGTAAACGACACCATCGACCTCCGGTGCATGGGCCTCGGTCCGGCCGGTAAGCTGGCCCGAGTCTGAATCAACGCCGTCGATCATAACTCGCTGTATGGTGCCAATCAAGTCCTGGTTCTTTTTCCGCGAAATCGCGGCTTGGATATCCATCACTTCCTGCCAGCGGTTTTCCTTTTCATCTTCGCTGACCTTGCCGTCCAGCTTGGCGGCGCTTGTGCCCTCTTCCTCGGAGTATTTGAATACCCCGAGCCGGTCGAATTTCGCGGCTTCGACAAAATCCAAGAGCTCGGCGAAGTCTTCATCGGTTTCGCCCGGGAAGCCGACAATCATCGAAGTCCGCAATGTCAATCCTGGAATTGCCTGACGCAGTTTCTCAACTGCTTGGCGTACCGCGCTGCCGCTTTTTCCGCGGCGCATGCGCTGCAGCAGTCGGGGGCTGATATGCTGAAAGGGAATATCGAGATATTTGCAGATGTTGCCGGCGTTGGCGATCAGATCAAGCAGTTCGGTATCGAGAAAGTTGGGATAGGAGTAGAGCAGGCGGATCCACTCAAGGTCATCGACCTGGGCCATCTCGCGCAATAGCCGGTAAAGCGTCGTACCGTCTTTGCGGTCCCGTCCAAAGGCGGTCAGATCCTGAGCGATCAGGTTGATTTCCTTAACTCCCGCTTGGGCGAGCTGCCGGGTTTCGGCAACCACCGATTCGACGCTGCGGCTGCGATGCGGGCCGCGCAGCTGGGGGATGATGCAAAAAGCACATTTGTGATCGCACCCTTCGGAGACTTTCACAAACGCCGTATGCGATGGTGTCGACCGGGTGCGCGGCGTCGCGTGGTCGTAGATGTAACTCGGCAAGCCGACATATTGGCGCTGCCGGGTCGCTTCATGCTCACGCAGGATCTCGGCGATGCGCGGCACCTCTCCGGTGCCGATGAATAAATCGACCTCCGCCAATTCCGCCGCCAACTCCGTGGGATAGCGCTGTGAAAGACAGCCGGCGACGACGAGTTTTTTCAGCTTGCCGAATTCCTTGAGGCGGCCCATCTCGATAATCGTGTCGATGGACTCTTCCTTGGCCGCGCCGATGAAGCCGCAGGTGTTGACCATCACGATATCGGCGTCGCCAGGCTCGGCGACGATCTCATAGTTGTTTTTCTGCAGCAGTCCGGCCATGACCTCGGAGTCGACCAGATTTCTCGCGCAACCGAGGCTGACGATGCTGAATTTTTGTCTGCTCGTCATTGGCCTAATTCGACGACATCTGCGCCGCTGGGGACCTGCACCTGAAACAGCGAATCTTTGATGCCAACGCCCTTGCGCATATTGGAAAAGCGCAGTGTGGTCAGATTGTTGGCGGCATCGCGCACGCTGACCCAGAGGATATCGGAGGACGATTTGCTGACGCCGACAAGAATCTCGTTAGGGCCGCCGGCCTCTCCCTTGGGTTCCAGTCTCAGGACGTTTTGGTTTTCGTCGCTGGCTTTGACGCTGGCATTGAAGTCTTTTTTGAGATTGCCCAGGCCCAACAAAAACGACAGCGGAATATCGCCGCGAAAGGCGTTTTTGAGCGGACTCTTGATCACTTGATTCTGCTCGGGCTGGTAGAAATACAGGTGCTTGCCGTCGGCCAACACGAATTGTCCCTTGGGCGTTTCGTAGGTCCATAGCATTTTGCCGGGGCGCTTGAACGACACCTTGCCCGACGCCTTGAGGCTGCGACCGAGAGTCTTGACGTCGGTTTCCTGGCGGAAGTCCGCGACAAAGTCGACGGTGGCATCATAGCTTCGCTGCAAACCGTCAACAATCGCTTCGGCGTTGGAGTTTTCCGCGGCGCGGCCGAATTGCAGATTTACCGTTGAAACCAGCCCCAAGCCCAGCAGGATTGCCCAAAAAATTTGCCTAATCTTCCTCGATCTTTTGAGCATAGACCTCTCTCGCTTTGGCGCCGTCCGCGGGACCGATGACGCCGTCGCGTTCCATCACTTCGACCATCCGCGCAGCGCGGTTGTACCCTACACGCAATCGCCGTTGAATCATAGAGATCGACGCCTGCCGGGTCTCGGTGACGATGGCGACTGCCTGGTCGTACATTTCGTCATAATCTTCATCAGCGGCAGCGGCGGCTTCGATTTCTTTTTTGGCTTCAAGAATATCGGTTCGGTAGTTGGGCCGGCCCTGCTGTTTGATGAATTTCATCACTCTGCGCACTTCCTGGTCGGAGACGAAGGCGCCATGGATGCGCGTCAAACGTGCGGTTCCCGGCGGCAAGAAGAGCATGTCGCCGTTGCCAAGGAGCTTTTCACTGCCCATGGAGTCCAAGATCGTCCGCGAATCGATGCGCGAGGTCACTTGAAACGAAATGCGCGCCGGAAAGTTGGCTTTAATCAGGCCGGTAATGACATCGACGGAGGGCCGTTGGGTGGCCAAGATCAAGTGAATGCCGGCAGCCCGCGCCTTTTGCGCCAGGCGGGTAATGTATTCTTCGATGTCTCTGCCGACGGTCATCATGAGGTCGGCCAATTCGTCGATAATAATGACGATGCGCGGCAGATGGCCGTGCACCAATGGCGCGTCTTTCGCCAATTTGCCGCCGATCACCGGCGGTTCTTCCATCGGCTCCTCGTCGGTCAACTGGATCAAGTCCTTTTTGTAGCCCGATTCCTTCTCGATCACGCGGTTGTAGCCATCGATGTTGCGCACCGCTTTTTCTCTCATTAGACGATAACGACGGTCCATCTCGTCCATCGCCCAGAACAGCGCGGCGGCGGCTTTTTTCGGATCGGTGACCACCGGTACCAACTGGTGCGGAATGTCTTCATAAACGGTCAATTCAAGCATCTTGGGGTCGACCATAATGAACTTGACGTCCTGCGGGCTCGACTTGAAAAGCAGGCTCAGGATCATCGCGTTGATCGACACCGATTTGCCGGTGCCGGTGGCGCCGGCGACCAACAGATGGGGCATTTTGGCGAGATCGGTGGAAAACGGCACACCGCCGATGTCTTTACCCAAAGCCAAGGTAATCTTGGAGTCGGCGGCGCGATAGGATTCACTCTCGATCACTTCGCGCAGATACACGGTCTCGCGGCGCGGATTGGGAATTTCGATACCGACCACCGACTCGCCGGGAATCGGCGCCAGGATCCGCACGCTGACGGCGCGCAGCGCCATGGCGAGATCGTCGGCCAACATAACGATGCGCCGGACCTTGACGCCGGCCGCGGGCTTGAACTCGTACATGGTGATGACCGGCCCGGGACGTACCGCCACGACTTCGCCTTCGACGCCAAAGTCTTCCAGCTTTTTCTGCAGGATTAGCGAGTTGGCATGCAGTGTTTCTTTGTCGATGGTGATTTGCTGATGTTCCGGCGGATCCAAAAGTTCCAGCGGCGGTAGTTTGTAACCCGCGCCGACCTCCGGGAGATTAAATTGTTCCGGCGCCGGCACTGCCGGTCTTTTAGCCGGTTTTTTTACCACGAAATCATTGAGGGGGTCGTCTCTGGTGAGAATAGCCGGAGGGTTATAATCCTTCTTCTCTTTCTTAGTGTTCTCGCCGCTGCGTTTATCATGCTTCTCTTTGAGATCCTTCATCCGGTCGTTGATCGCCGGCACTACGGATTTTCTAAACGCCGCGAAATTTTTTCTGCCATGACCGATCAGATCGAGCAGCGAATACTGGGTCAGCAACATGATCGACAGGAGCAGCATAAAGCAGGCGATTAACACCGCGCTCAAACGGCCGAACAATGGAATTAAAATACTTTCCTTGAGAAAGCCGCCGACAATGCCGCCGGCGTCGCGGGCGCTTTCGCTGTCGATGAGAACGCTGAGCAGGACTCCGGTACTCACCAGGAAAACCGTATAGGCTGAAGCGCGCGCCAACGAGATGCCCTGGTAACTGGCGCGAAACATTTGCACAGCGCCGATGCCGAGGAACACCGGCACAAGATAGGAAGTCAGCCCCAGCCCCTGGAGCAGCAGGTCGGCGAGGAAGGCGCCGAGAAAGCCGCCCCAATTATGGGTGTCGACCGCGCCCGATGGCGTATTGAAGGAGCGATCGTTGACGCTATAAGAGACCAAGCTGATGGCGATGAGCAGTCCCGTAAGGGCGATCACCACAGCCCAGATTTCCCGGTTGAGACGGCCTTTTTCGATGGCAGCTGGCATATTGGCTTTCCTTAAGTTTCGATAATGTAGGGCAGCACCACGGGGCGGCGCTCGAGTTTCTTGCGAAAAAATCGCCGCAACACGAGGCGCACTTCCTCTTTGAGTTCTTCCGGATCTCTGCGGGTCTCGCTGTTCATTTTGGCCAGAGCGGCGAGCACCGCTTGTTTGGCGCTCTCCATGACTTCTTCATTTTCTTCGGCGAGCATGAACCCACGCGAGATCAGATCCGGCCCGGCGACCAATTCGCCGGATTGCTGGTGGATCGCCATGACCGCCAGCACCAAGCCGTCTTCGGACAGATGGCGCCGGTCGCGGATGACCATATCGCCGACATCGCCGACGCCTTTGCCGTCGACAAAGACGCGGCCGACTTGAATCGGCTTGACTTTTTCGGCCCCTCGGGAACTCAGTTCGAGCACATCGCCGTCGTCGAGCAGAAAGCAATTTTCTTCGGGGATGCCGACTTCTTGGGCCAGGCGGCGGTGGCGGACTAAATGGCGATACTCGCCGTGGATCGGCACGAAATAGCGCGGTCGGGTGAGCTGCAACATGGTTTTCAGCTCTTCCTGGCTAGCGTGACCCGAAACATGGATCGGCGCGACTTTTTCGTAATGCACCTCGGCGCCGCGGCGGTATAGATGATTGATTAGGTTGGAGATTACTTTTTCGTTGCCGGGGATGAATTTCGACGACAATATCACGGTATCACCGGCATCGACTTTGAGCGTCTTGTGGTCGTTCAAGGCGACTCGGTGTAACACCGACATGGGCTCGCCCTGGCTGCCCGTGGTGAGAAACAGCAAGCGGTCCGGCGGCAAGCTTTGCCAGCGTTCGCTATCGTTCATGAAACTGCGAGGCATGCGCAGGTAGCCGAGCTCAGCGGCGACTTCGCAGTTGCGAATCATACTGCGGCCGCTGAGCACGACACGCCGGTCGCAGCGCTCGGCAATTTCGACGACCTGCTGGATACGCGGAATGCTCGAAGAAAAGGTCGAGACCAAGACTTTGCCGGTGCTCTTGACGATGATCTGTTCCAAATTCGTTCCGACTTCGCGCTCCGACGGCGTGTAGCCGCGGCGCTCGACGTTGGTCGAGTCGGACATCAAGAGCAGCACGCCCTTTTCGCCGTAGGCGGCGAAGCGCTGAAAGTCGAACATCTCGCCGTCCATCGGCGTGTTGTCGATCTTGAAATCACCGGTATGAATCACCGTGCCCATGCGGTGTCTCCACCGCCAAGGCCAAGCAGTCCATCAAACTATGGGTAACCCGAATGCCTTCGATGGTAAACGGACGCGATCTGCCAGGGGGCGCCGGCGGTGATCTCGTGAATCTCGGTACTGTCTTCGAGCTCATGCTCTTGCAACTTGTTGGCAATCAAGCCCAGCGTGAGCTTGGTGCCATAGATCGGCACATCGAAGTGCTTCAAGACGAAGGGCAGAGCGCCGACATGATCCTCATGGGCATGGGTCAGGACGATCGCCTTCAGCTTGGTCGTTCCCTCCAACAAATAGCTGACATCGGGAATCACCAAGTCGATACCCAACAAATGGGCGTCGGGAAACATAATGCCGCAGTCGACCGCGATGGCCTCGTTGCCATACTCAAATAGCATCATATTCAGGCCGAACTCGCCGAGGCCGCCAAGCGGTATGATTTTCAGAGGTTCCATGAATGGTTAGACGGTTCTCCCTTGCGGCGCGATGGCCGCTCCGGTCAGATTTTCTCGGCTCGCGCTCAGCGGATCGTTTGGGCGCAGATTGGCCGCGATGATTGCTTGCACCTGCGCGCTCAAGGCGCGCAGCCCGCCGGGGCGAAAGTCTTCCGGCGCAATCGGCGCGCCGATGGTGACGTTGATTGCGCCGGGCCGGACGCGCCATTCGCCTTTGGCCAGCAGTTTGCCCGTGCCGTTGATTGTCACCGGCACGATCGGCGTCCTGCTCTTCAGCGCCAGCAGAAAGCCGCCGCGTTTAAACGGCAACAATTTGCCGTCCGTGCTACGGGTACCTTCCGGAAATACTACCACCGAGATTCCCGCCGCGATGCGTTGCTTGGCGAGTCTTAGGCTCTTAAGGGCGTCCAACGAATCCGCCCGGTTCACAGTGATATGTTTAGCCGCCCACATCGCCCAACCGAAGAAAGGTATCCAAAGCAGTTCTTTCTTGGCGATCCAACGGAGCTGGAACTGGGGCAACGCTTGGACCAGCACCGGAATGTCGAAGTTACTTTGGTGATTGACGACAAAAAGATACTGGCGTCGCGGGTCCAGGCGATCCAGCCCTTCGACGGTCAAAGCGATGCCGCTGAATTTGACAATCAACCAAGTCCAAAATTGATTGATGCGATATACCCGTCTGCCATGGGCATCGAACAGGCCGCATAGAACCGTAGCCAGAGAAAGCACCATGGTGGCTGCTATGACGATTGCTAATTTGACTGCGTAAAACATCAAGACAACGTTAAATTTGAAGCGCCGAACTGATTGGAAATTATTGGCTAATTGTAGAGAAGGAGTGGGCAAAAATCAATGTGAGGAAGTTCGTGCTACTTCAGCGCCATCGAGTTGACTCTCCCGGTAGGCAGGGATAAGTTGAGTGAGCTTTTCCGCCGCAGACTTTTTCCGGTTTCGGAGGCAGCATGTCCGTTAACAAAGTCATTCTGGTCGGCAATCTCGGCAAGGATCCCGACGTGCGTTATACCCAGACGGGCAGCGCCGTGGCAAATTTCTCGATCGCCACCTCCGAGCAATGGAACGACCGTGACGGCAAACGCCAGGAGCGCACCGAGTGGCATAATATTGTGGTCTGGGGTAAGCAGGCCGAGCACTGCGGACAGTATCTATCGAAGGGCCGGCAGGTTTTTATCGAAGGCAGCATTCGCACGCGCAGCTACGACGATAAGAGCGGCAATAAGCGCTACGTCACCGAGATCATCGCCCAACGGATCCAGTTCCTTGGCGGTGGCGGCGGCAGCCGTGGCCCACAACCGGGTATGGACACCGGCGGCGTCGACGATATCGCGATGGGCGGCATGGGCGGCGGCCAGCCGCCCAGTGACGACGATATTCCATTTTAAGGTAACCGCCGCGCCGATCGGTTCCAATCCGCCATCACGTACAGATGAGCGGTTTAACAACGCGACTTAACAGTTTTCTTTCGTGCTTCATGCTAAGCCATGGAACGCTCGCCGTTGCAAGAAATCGACGTCGATGCCGCGCTGCGCACAATCTTAGAAGGAACCGCGACTGAAACCGGCGCTGGGTTTTTCCGAGCGTTGGTGAAAAATCTAGCCCAGGCGCTCGGTACTCATGGCGCCTGGGTAACGGAATACTTTCCTCGAATCTCGGCGACTGCGGGCTCTGTCGTTTTGGCTCGGCGACCGCTGGCTCGACGGCTGGGAAATGGTTGTTGACGGCACTCCTTGTGAGCGCGTGATCGACGACCGCTGCTTGATCCACATCCCCGACAATCTCCTCGATATCTATGGCAATGACCCGGACGTACGGGCGAGGGGCGCGGCTAGTTATATGGGCATGCCGCTGCTCGATCCCGACGACGCGATTCTCGGCCATCTCGCTGTCCTCGACATGCGGCCGATGCCCGCCGAGCCGCGGGCGCAAACGTTATTTCAGATCTTTGCTGCGCGCGCCGGCGCCGAGTTGCGCCGGCTACGCGCTGAAACCCAAGTGCTCGAACGCGAGCAAAAGCTCGGTCGCTTGGTCGGCAGCGCGATGGACGCGATCATCGAACTTGACAGCGATTTGACGATCACGCAGATGAATCCCGCCGCGGAGCGAGTATTCGGATGTGACGCCGGCGCGATGATCGGCGAGGCTTTTAATCATCGGCTTGTGCCGGATGCGCGCGAAAAGCTCGCTAGGTTGATCATCGAGCTCGATACCCGGCCGCAGAGCCAGCGATGGTTATGGGTGGGTGGCGGTTTTCATGCCAGCGCTCAGGGTGGCGCTTCTTTTCAAGCCGAGGCGACCCTGGCGCGTTTCGATGTCGAACGGGAGCCTTACTACACTCTCATCCTGCGCAATGTGAACGAGCGCATCGAAGCGGAGCACAAGATTCATTCCCTCACCGTCGAGGCCGAATATCTGCGCGAAGAAATTAAGAGGCTGGTAGGTGCCGACGGCATCGTTGGCCAGAGCGGGTCTTGGCTAAAAATCTTGAGCGAGGCGCAGGAGGTCGCGGCCACCGCCACAACCGGCCGCTCATCAAGGTGAATTGCGCGGCGATGCCGGCGGCATTGATCGAGAGCGAACTCTTCGGCCATGAAGCGGGCGCCTTTACCGGCGCCACCAAGAAGCGATGGCCGTTTTGCCATGGCCCATGGCGGCACGATATTTCTCGATGAAGTGGGCGAACTGCCGTTCGACTTGCAGAGTAAATTGCTGCGGGTATTGCAAGAAGGCGAGTTCGAGCCGGTGGGCAGTTCGCAGACCCGAAGGGTGGACGTGCGTGTCTTGGCCGCCACCAATCGAGACCTTCAACGGTTCACGGGCGAGGGCAAATTCCGCGAGGATCTGTATTATCGCTTGAATGTTTTTCCCATCGAGTTGCCGCCGCTGCGTGAACGGCGCGAGGATATCGGCGTTCTGGCCGAGGCCTTCGCTGAAAAGTTCGCCAAGAGCATGGGCCGGCCGATCGAACCGCTGTCGGTGGACTGTATCCGCCGCCTGGAAGCCTATCGTTGGCCCGGCAACGTCCGCGAACTGCAAAATATTATCGAGCGCGCCGTGATCACGGCCCGCGATGGCAAGCTCAATCTCGACCGCGCCTTGCCGGAAAGCGTCGGCGTCCCTGCCGTCGCGTCGACCGGCGGCGAGGCCACCGCCAAGCGTGTGCGCACCGCCAAAGAGCTTGCAGATTTGGAGCGGGACAATATTGTCGCCGCCTTGGAAGCGAGCGGCTGGAAAGTCGCCGGTACAAACGGCGCGGCCACGCTGCTTGGCATCAAGCCGACGACGCTCAACTCGCGTCTGAAAGTGCTCGGTATCGAGCGCAAACGCTAATCGCGTTCACGAAAAATCATATTCTTCGCGGACGAGATCTCGTTAGTAGCGAGATCTCGTTGCCCATTGCTATCGACATTCTCATGCCAAACTATCGATTTCTGAAGTTATTCGACACTCCCATGGCTTTGGCACGGTTGGAGCAATGGTTCCGTACCAACGGCGCTGAGCCGAATAAATAGATGTCAAACGCTTCGTACTGTCGCACAGTCCGCTGGGCGTCGGAATAACGGTCCTGCATATCGAATGGATCACGCTGCGCCACTACATCGAAAGCGTACGTGACAACCAGGAGCTCGATCCGCAGTTCAAGAGCCTGTTGAAGCATCACTGGTTGGAGGAGTCGCAGCACACCAAGATTGATACTTTGATCGTCGAGGAAATGGCGGCGGCGGCGACGCGGGATGAAATCGACCTGGGGTTCGAGGAGTACGGCAAGATCGGCGCCTTCATCGACCAAGGTCTGCAGCAGCAGTCAGGATTCGAGGTTGTCGCCTTTGAACAGGCGAGCGGGCGCAAGCTTTCAAGCCATGAGAGTAAGGAAATGTTCGCGGCAGTATTGAAAGGGATGCGCTGGACCTATTTGGGTACGGGTATGACGCACCCGAATTTCCTTGCCAGCGTCGAAGCGATCAAGCCGGCAGCGCTACCGCAGATTGAAGCGATGGCGTCGGCGTTTTGTTGAACCGGCTCTTTGGCTAGGAACGCGAGACCACCGGGTCGACATGCTGACAGGCTGGTAAGTCATACGAGAAATCTCGTCGGGGTTCGACAGTATCGCCAAGCCTGCGGCTGGTTCCGAGGCGCCGGGTGACGAGACCTGTCGACGGGCGGTGAGCCTGATTGTGACGCGTTATAGCTCACCGCCGGCAGCGCACGGAGGGATCATGCAAAAACTGGTAATTGTTGTTCGCGATGATGCTTACAACAATCATTTGACGCCGCTGATGTTCGCCTACGTGCAGGCGCGCAGGTGCGTTCAAGTCGATATGCTCTTTGTCCTCTGGGCCGTGCGCGCGCTGACTGAAAAAGGCGCGGCCGCGCTCTAAAATCGACCCGTGGCTGCGGCAATAAATCGCTGGAGAAGGGATTGCCGGTATTCATGCATTCTTGCAACTGCTGGCCGGCACCGGCAATGTTCGGCTCTTGGGTTGCCGCCTGGCGGTCGCTACTTTCGCTGTCGACGACTCGGAACTGATTCCGGAAGCCGCGGGCATCGTCGACTCGTCATGGTTCTTGAATGCAAAAGCGTTCAGGTCTGATCACTGCAGTATTTTTGATCGGTTACCGATGCGTGACGAGGCGCCCAAGGTTGATAAAATTTACGCGTGTTGGATGAGTCTATTTACCATTGGATTCAGCCACACACCGCCAGGACGGCGGAACTGACCGCATTTTGCGCTCGTCCCGTTCGCGGCAAATTCGCTTTTTTGCCGTTTGGCACTAGGCATCGCGATTTCCACCGCTGGTCTGGGCTGTGGCGCCCGGCACCCTGGCATCGGCACTGGGATACACAGTTTGGTACGCTGCGCTGCACGTCCTACGGGCAAGCCATCGGGCGGCGGTACAGTTATCGGTGCCAGTACTCGTATCTCCAAGTCAGGCGACTGGGTTGCGCTCGCGACCTGCCGTGAATGCTAAGTTGTTTTCCCTAACTTCTTCTAAGCAGCCGCTGGCGCGTCTCGCACGAACTCCATGCCGTGTGCGGCGTGACTATCAAGTTGTTCGATTGTTTTGCCGCGACAATCCGTGCCGCGGGCCATCGGGGCGGCTACTTACAGGGGCATGCCGCTGCTCAAACCCGCGACGTTGATTGAGCTCAGGGAGATTTGGTTAATCAAAGAGGCGATTTGGACCTATTTGGGTTACGTGGACCATTTGCCGTGGTCATGCAAAAAGAATATGAAATACGACTATCGATCAGCATAAATACGCCTTTGTTTTTTCTACGCATGGAGAAAAAGTATCATCCTGCATAAATTTGATAGCTCGAAGGAAGACCATACCTATCAGGCCGTGCATCTGGCGTCCTGGGGTATGCATAGTCTATCCTTGAAGCTACCCGATAAAGGTCGATGGGTTAGTAACGGCGAGACATTGGCAAAAATTGTCCAATTCATTTACCGCTGGCTTGAAATTTTCGATAACCACGCCGACCTGAGTAAAATAATTCTCGTCGGTCACTCGTTGGGTGGTGTCGCAGCGGCTGTGGCACTGGCTGAAGGTGCACCCGCCACGGGTGCCATTTTGCTTGATGCCGCTGCAATCAGTAGGGAGTTGCCCGCATATTTGAGCCGAATCAAAAGCCCGTGCTGATACATGGGGCTGACGAGCATGTATCTCCGGCCGCAACCGAGACTACTTTTAGCGATTTGTTCGCAGCGGCATCGCCGAAATCTCGATTAAGGATGCATTCCACGAAGATGCCCGGTTTCCTTCTGAATCCACGCACGCCACGGAGGAGCGCAAGTCACCTTTATGAGAACAATGACCTCGGCCGCCTATAGGCTTTCCTCTAGCGGGAGTTCGACTAGGCTTGGGCAAGTTTTGGCGATGTGCTTAAGAATGGTAAATTCTTTAACGCAAAGAAAAAGTGATTTAGAAACCGATTATTTACGCAATAAGAATTGACTACTCATCTGACGACGAAACGGGAATATGCTTTGTCATCTTGAGGTCCTTGACCAATATCCCTTACCACGCCTAATAGGTATTTTACGGTGCAGCAAGAAATCCGCACGCCGCCTTGCACACCCTGCTTGTTGATCGGGAAGGAGAGCCTGGAATGAAAACTCCTGGAATACGCATCTTTGTCATGCTCATTTTACAGACCCTGTGGTTGGGGATATCCCATTCCGCAGATATAAGCAGCCCCAAAATTGATGAAGAAATGCTGAAACAAGAAGAGATCTACAAGAGTGAAGGAGAAAAAACGCCTGAGGGCTATGTCATCAATAGAGGGCTATTAGCCTATACAGACGCTCTATCGCAGGGGTTCGATCGCGCATTGGCAAATCTTGGCCCAAAAGATCGATGGCTGGATATTGGAGCAGGAGAGGGCCAAGCTATATTGGACTATTACACTCGAAGCGACGACCTCGGGCAACCGGAAACACCAGAGCGACACGGCACAAAAGCACAAGCGGTCGCGATATCCATAGAGGACCGTAGGCAGCACCTCTGGCATCGAACTGCCGCAAGCCTGGCAACGAATCAAATACAATATTTGTTTAACAAACGCGTGCGAGACTATTCGTTAGATGTCCTAGGAAAATTTCAGGTCATTACCGATTTACTCGGCGGGTTTTCATATACTGACGAACTTTCGTTATTTATGGACAAGGTCCTTCAGTTTTTGGATTTGAAGGGTAATTTTTATACACTTTTACAAGATGTAAAGTCGGAAGGTGGAACGAATCAACCCTTTTACCCGAACTCACCCTACCTAACTGAAATCGCAAATGCCGATGGTTCTGAAGTAAAGGTTTGTTCCTGGCTTAAAAGCATTACTTGTGTAGAAGTTACCTGCCAATTAAGAACAGACTGGAAACCACCCGTTGAGATTTATCACGTTCGCAAAGTTTGCAGTGGTGTTACGGTGCCCGCTTTGGCACGGATTAGTTACGGGGCGGGCACTCCCCCCCAACGGCGATTTCTATTGAAAAAATAAAGAGCTCTAGGCGGGTTCCATACGAGGCAAAAAAGCGCCGGGAGTCAATCAAACAATCTTAAATCTTAGGCCGGCCACCAGGACTCGGTGACGAAATCAAGTCGAGTCGCTTCGCGGTTTTTACTCTTCACCAACAGACTGCTTTCTTTGTGCTGCTGATCTTAGATCCTCCAAGTCCGACTCGCTCTCAGAACTATTGACCAAATCGCTAAGGGGGCCGGGTCAAAATTTCGAGTCCCAAGAGCCTATCGCTGTCGATTCGCTTTCACATGTGGGTCTGTTACGGCACAAGATTTCTCGGCTCACCGCGGTGAAATGATTCAATGTTGGCTTTGACTTCCACCAATAGCCGCTGGCGCGCTTCGCTCGAACTCCATGCGGTGTGCGGTGTCACAATCAAATTAGCCAATTGCTTGGCCGCGACAACGATCGGGTGATCGCCAGGCGGCGGCTCTTGGCTAATGACATCGAGGGCGGCGCCGGCGATGCGCTTGGCGCGTAACGCTTGGATCAGCACAGGCTCTTCAACCAGGGCGCCGCGGGCTGTGTTGATTAAAAATGCGCTGGATTTCATCAATGCCAGCGTGTGTGGGTTGATTAAATTTTTCGTATCAGGCGTCAGCGGGCAGTGCAGCGAGATGAAATCGGCTTGGCGGAACAGTTCCGCCAAAGGCACTCGATCCGCTGCGGGTGTCGGGTCGCCGGGGCGGGCGCCGACCAAAATTTCCATGCCAAAGCCGCGCGCCATGTGGGCGACGGTTCTGCCAATATTGCCGTAACCAATGATGCCGAGTTTTTTGCCAGATAGTTCGATATTCGGAAAAGTCAGGAGCGTGAAGACCGGACTCTTGTGCCATTCGCCGGCTTTGACGGCGGTGGCGTAGCTGCTGGCGCGACTGGCCAGCTCCAAGATCAACGCCATGGTGAATTGGGCCACCGATTGACCGGCGTAGCCTGGTACGTTGCAAACTTTGACCCCGCGTTTGGCCGCGGCTTTTTTGTCGATGATGTCGGTGCCGGTGGCGGCGACGGCGATGAGTTTTAGCTCAGCCGCTTCGGCACAATTCAGAATCGCTGTGTCGAAGGCGACTTTATTGGTGACGGCGATGGCGTGGCCCGCGAGGCGGGCGCCGGTTTGCGCCGCGCTCGTGACTTGATGGACCGTACAGTCCCAGGAGTCGGTGAATCCCGCTAGCGGCATGTCGCCATAGGTGGCGGCGTCGAGAAAGACGATTCGAGTTTGCGGCTTGCTCATTTCGCCAACTTCCCTTGCGCTTCGAGTGTTTTTGCTTGATCCCAGTAGTGATCCATCTCTTCGAGGGACGATTGAGCAAAATCTTTGTTCGCCTGGCGCAGCTCGGCTTCGATGTGATGAAATCGGCGGGTAAAGCGGTCGATGGTCTGTGCCAGGACTTCTTCCGATTCGACATCGAGAAAACGCGCAATATTGACCAGGGTGAAAAGCAAGTCGCCAAGCTCCTCGCCGGTGTGGCTCTTGTCACCAGCGGCCACGGCCTCTTTGAGCTCGCGCATCTCTTCGTCGACCTTGGCCCAGACCTGGTCAATATTGGGCCATTCGAAGCCAAGGCCGGCGGCGCGCCGCGAGATCGCTTGCGCTCGTGCCAGGGCCGGCATGGCTTTCGGGACATTGCCAAGCGCAGAGTGGCTTGCGCCAGTTTTTTTATCATTCTGATTTTCTTGGGCTTTGAGTTGGGCACGCTGTTTGAGCGCAGCCGCCGCATCTTCCGGCAGCGGCTCGCCGGCGAAGACATAGGGATGGCGCCGCACCAATTTATCGGTGAGCAGCGCGATGACATCCTCAATGGTGAAGCGGTTTTCCTCCCTGGCGATCTGGGCGTGAAAAATTACTTGCAGAAGCACATCGCCGAGCTCCTCTGTGACTTTTTTCGCATCGCCGTCATCGAGGGCATCGAGTAATTCATAGGTCTCTTCGAGCAGGCAGGGCTTGAGCGAAAGATGGGTCTGATCCCTGTCCCATGGACAGCCGGCGTCGCTGCGCAGTTGCGCCATGACATTTAGCAGTTCGGTGAATTTTTGTTCGGTCTTGCGATCGCTCACGATGTGACCTCCACGCCGCTTGAGTTGTCAACTTTCCTTCAAGGCCGGCAGCGTGCTAAATCTTACTGGTCGTTATTATTGAAGTCCAGCAAGTCGATTGTAAGGAGCGTCGTTTATGCCAGTTGCCAACGTCGATGGGATCGATACCTACTATGAAACTCTTGGTTCGGGCACGCCGATCTTGATGTGCGCGCCGGGCGGCTTCGACGCGACCATCGATAAGTGGCGGGTGGCGAGCGCTTGGACTGGCATTGATCCGATCCAAGCGTTATCCGCGGAACATACGGTGATTCTCTATGACCGGCGCGAGTGCGGTCAATCGGGCGGCCGGGTCGAACGGTTGAGCTGGGGGAGTTTTAGCGAGCATGGCAAAGCGCTGCTCGATCATTTGCACATCGATGCGGCGTGGATCATGGGCGGCTGCATGGGCTGCTCCGTGGCGATGGCGTTTGGCGTGCATTATCCCCAAGCGACCCGCGGTTTGTTGCTGCATTGGCCGGTGGGCGGTTATCGTTGGAAGGTCAATAGCCAAGCTCGCTTCATGCGCCACTATGCGTTCGCCAAGCAGAATGGCCTCAAGGGCGTGGTCGAGCGCGCCGCCGGCGGCAAAAGTTTTTGGATGGATCCGGAGGCCGGACCTTGGGCCGGTACGATTGCCCGCGATGCCGGCTTCGCGGAGCGCTTTTTAACGCAGGATTTAGAACGTTACCTGGGTATGATTATCACCAGCGGCCGCACACTGTTTGACCGCGACACCGCGCCCGGCGCGGAGCCGGAAGAGGCGATGGGGATCAAAGCGCCGTCGTTACTCATCCCCGGCGATGATCAGTCCCACGCGACCTCCGGCGCGCATTATTTGCGTGAACTCCTGCCCAATGCCGATTTCTGGAATGTCATGCCGCCGCAGCAGACGACCCAGACCGTGGTCGATCGGATTCTCGAATTCTGCCGCAAGCATGGGTAACTTCGTCCAGTCGGTTCGCTAGAGTGTGGACCGCAGCGGTGAAATTTGATAGACAAAATTTACCCTAAACTGCAATCACAAATTTAAGGAGGTCCTGATGGACGTTTCTAATTCTACAGTGCAACTCAATACTTCCGACGGCAAGATGGATGCCTATGTGGCGCAGCCGAAGGAGGGCGGCAGCTATCCCGGCGTGGTGGTGATTCAAGAGGCTTTCGGCGTCAACGATCATATGAAGAAAGTCACGGATCGGATCGCGGCGGAAGGCTACGTGGCGATCTGTCCGGATATTTATCATCGTGAGAGCGAGCGGGTGATTCCATTTTCCGATATGGCCAAGGCGATCGCGACCTTGCAGCGGGTGCAAGATCCCAAGGCGATGGAAGATGTCGGCGCGGCGATCGCCCATTTGAAATCGCAGGGCAATGTTAAAGGCGGTTCCATCGGCGTCGTCGGTTTCTGCATGGGCGGCCGGCTAACCTATTTAGCCGCGGCGCATCACGCCAGCGACGTGAAGTGCGCGGTGCCGTACTATGGCGGCGGCATTCCCATGGGCAATCCGAGCCCGCTGTCGCGCACCGGTGAGATCAAAGCCCCGATGTACTTGTTCTTTGGCGCCAAGGATCAGCTGATCCCGATGGATCAAGTGGGACAAATCAATACGGAGTTGACCACCAAGCAGGTGCCTTTCCAGATGAAGATCTATCCTGATGCCGGCCACGGCTTTTTCTGCGACGAGCGTGGCAGTTATAACGAAAAAGCGGCGACCGACGCGTGGGACAAGACCAAGTCCTTCTTGGCGCAGCATCTGAAATAATTCTTCCTGTCGATACAGTCGTGGGAGAGGCGAAGTGAAAACTTTTCCTCTCCCTTTTTTTGTTTCTTCGAGTTATTTCAGTTAGATTGACCGTCATGGCAAGCACGAAAAAGTCGCAACAGGTCAAAGTCGCTCTCGTGCAGATGAGTTGCGCCAAGGATCCCGCGGCCAATCTCGCCAAGGCGGTGCAACGCATCGAAGCCGCGGCTGAAAAAGGCGCGCAGATCGTTTGCCTGCAGGAGCTGTTTCGCTCGCGCTATTTTTGCCAGAGCGAGGACCAGGGCAATTTCAAGCTCGCGGAAGCTATTCCTGGGCCGAGCACCGAGATTTTGGGCGAGGTCGCCCGGCGAAAAAAAGTCGTCATCGTCGCCTCGCTTTTCGAGCGGCGCACGGCTGGGATCTACCACAACACCGCCGTGGTGATCGATGCCGACGGCTCGCTCGCCGGCAAATACCGCAAGATGCATATCCCGGACGATCCGCTCTATTATGAAAAGTTCTATTTCACCCCAGGCGATTTGGGGTTTCCTAGTTTTCAAACGCGTTACGCCAAGATCGCAGCGCTGGTCTGCTGGGACCAATGGTTTCCCGAAGGGGCGCGGGCGGCCGCCCTCGCCGGCGCACAGATTCTTTTCTATCCGACGGCGATTGGTTGGATTCCCAAAGAGCCGCGTGCCGTGGCGCTAAATCAACGCAATGCCTGGGAGCTGATACAACGATCACACGCTGTTGCCAACGGCGTCTTTGTCGCATCGGCCAATCGAGTCGGAAACGAAGGCAGTATCCGTTTCTGGGGTAATTCATTCGTAGCCGGGCCGTTGGGCGAAATCGTCGCCCATGCCGGCGAACAGCGCGAAGAAATTCTTTTTGCTAAATGCGATCTCGCTAAGATCGAAGAGACGCGCCAGGCCTGGCCGTTTCTGCGCGACCGGCGCATCGACGCTTATGGCGCGCTGCTGAGCCGTTCTCTCGATGGTCAATAAGTCGAGCGAGAAAAGATTATTTCGTGGCGCATTCCTTCCCAAGTTCATTTACGCCTGCAGCTCTCGGCTATGCCATGCCGGCCGAATGGGCGGCGCATCGCGCCACTTGGCTGTCCTGGCCGGAAAATTTAGAAACTTGGCCGACCTCTTTGGAGCAAGTCCGGGAGATTTGGCTGCGCATGGTGGTGACGCTTGCGCCGCATGAGCATGTCTATCTGCTGGTCAACGATGGCGTGGTCAGGCAGGACGTCGCGGCGCGACTGAAGGCCGCGCAAGCGGCGCTGGCCAATATCACCCTGCTGGAGGTGCCGACAGTCGATGTCTGGATGCGCGATTACGGACCGACTTTTATAACCCGGAATGCAGCGGATCGACCCTTGGCCTTCAACGATTGGACGTTCAACGGCTGGGGCGGCAAATACCAGGCCTATGAAGAAGACGAACGGGTCGCGCGCGCGATCGCCGAGCTTTTACAAGTGCCGGTGTTCGATCACAAGATGATCCTCGAGGGCGGTTCCATTGAAGTCAACGGCGCGGGCACCTGTCTGACCACCGCCCAGTGTTTGCTCAACCCGAATCGTAACCCCGACTTGAACCGCACGCAGATCGAAGAACGTCTTAAAGCCTCGCTTGGGGTGAGCCATATTCTCTGGCTGGGCGACGGTATCGTCGGCGACGATACCGACGGTCATATCGACGATATCGCGCGCTTCGTCGATCCGACGACCGTTGCCTGTATTATCGAGGCCAATCCGCGGGACGATAATTACCGCTGCTTGCAAGAGAACTACGAGCGCTTGCAGAGCGCGCGCGATCAGGACGGCCGGAAATTGGAGATAATTTCTTTGCCCTGTCCGGCGCCGCTTTTCTACGACGGCGCGCGCCTGCCGGCGAGTTACGCCAATTTCTACATTGCCAATGAGGTGGTGCTGGTGCCGGTGTTCGACGATGCCAACGACCCAAAAGCCCTGGGAATATTGCAGGAGTGTTTTCCCAAGCGAAAAATAATCGCGCTGCGCTGCAACGATGTGATCGCCGGCTTGGGCGCGATCCACTGTGTGACGCAGCAGGAGCCGTTGGTGCGCTGACGCTTGACCATCGCGTTTTCTTTTCCGGGGCCTTGACTATTTTTCGTGCTCGCCTATCCTGGCCGCTGCTATGGGTCAGATCATTCAAATCGAGGAGCTGCACCAAGCCCGACGGCGCAAGTCGGAAAAGGTCAGCATGCATCAATGCCTCGAGCTTTTGGAATGGAATTTGAAAAAGAGCGTCGATGATTATTTCGCGGCGCCACGAGAAGAGCGCTCCATGCGCGCAACCCAAATCCGCAAGCTCAGCGAAATACTCGAGTACGCGCTGAGACTGCTCTAGCCCCACCACGGTTAGTCGTGGATTCTGCCCATTTCTTAGTTTTGCTGGCTATCTGTGTAGCCGGGTTTATCGTGCTTGCCTGGTTCTTTCTCGGCCGTTTGCGTACGCTACTTCAGGAAAAATCGGCAGATCAGTCGTCTGCTGCTGATGCAGCAGCAGATCGATCAACTGCGCGCCCAGTTGACCGCGACTCTCGATAACAACTCCCGATCATTGCAACAGCAGCTGGGCCAAATGACCGCTCAGGTCAACGAGCGCCTGAAGGAAAATGCCCAGGTGCTCAACGACACCCAGCAGAGTCTCGGGGAGCGGCTCGACAACGCGGCGCAGGTCATTGGCGGTGTGCAGAAGAGCTTGGGCGGTCTCGAGGAGGCCAATCGGCGCATCTATGAAGTCGGCAAGGATATCTCGTCGTTGCAGGAGATTCTGCGTGCGCCCAAGTTGCGCGGCGGCCTCGGCGAATTTTTCCTCGAAGACTTGCTCGGGCAGATTTTACCGCCGCAACATTTTTCGATTCAGCATGGCTTTCGCAGCGGTGAAAAAGTCGACGCGGTGATCAAGCTGGGCGCTTCTCTGGTTCCGGTGGACGCCAAGTTCCCCTTGGAAAATTTCAAACGCTTGCTCGAGGCGACGAGCGACGATGAGCGCGGCCGGGCCAAGAGGCAGTTCACGGCCGATGTGCGCAAACATATTGACGCCATCGCGGCCAAGTATATTCTTCCCGATGAAGGCACCTACGATTTTGCTCTCATGTATATCCCGGCGGAAAATGTTTACTACGAAACGGTCATCAAGGACGAAGCCGCAGACGACCGCAATTTGTGCCTGTATGCCATGAATAAACGAGTGATACCGGTGTCACCCAATAGTTTCTACGCCTACTTGCAGGCCATCGTCTTGGGTCTCAAAGGCATGCGCATCGAAGACCGAACCAAAGAAATCATTCAGTATTTGGGCCGGCTGCAGGGAGACTTTGCCAAATTTCGCGACGATTTCGTCGTTCTCGGCAAGCATATCAACCATGCCCTGTCGAGTTATCAGAGCGCTGACAAGCGGCTCGAACAGTTCGGCCAGAAATTTTTCGCCGCCGAGTCCATGCCGAGCGAATTGATTGAAGCGGTTCCCGCCGCTGTTAAGGCTGACTAGCGCACGCCATGCATTTGAGCTTATTTTCCCGTCTGACGATCGGCTATCTGGCGATTTTTGCGATCGTTGCGGCGGCGAGCGCTTATGCGATTGTCGAGCTCACCGATTTCGGCCACCAGGCCGAGTCGATCCTGCGCGTCGACACTCGGGTGCTCGACCATGAAAAATTTCTTACCGATCTGTTGCTGACGCAGAGCCGCGCGGAGCAAAAGTTTGTCATTAGCCGGGACGAGGCCTGGTATCTGCAATTCGTCCGTTCGAAGATCGATTTCGAAGCGCGTGCCGAGAGCGCCGCGGCGGTCGCCGACGTTTTAGCCAAACCAATCTTATTACGGGTCCGCGAAAGCTATCGGCGTTACGTGGATTTGGTCGACAGCGAGGCGCGCCGGGTGCGCACCAGGAAAGAATATCCGCAGGCGCGGTTTAAGCAGGACAAAGATATCCTGGTCGATGGCATGTTGGACGAACTGGATCGCTTGCGCACAAATCAGCAACTGACGACCTACGCCAAGGTCAAAGATTTAGCCGCGGCCGCGGCGCACGCGCGCGATGCTTCGTTGTCGATCACCGCGGGCTGTCTGTTGGCGCTCGTTCTGATGTCGCTGTTGATCACCAAGAGCATTACCCGGCCTCTCACTGCGCTCAAAGCAAAAATTCAGGAAATTGCCCGCGGCAATTTCGATAATCCCATTCAGGTCAAGTCGCCCCAGGAAATCCGCGAACTGGCGGCGGCGCTCAACTCGATGAGCCAGCGCTTGAAAGAGCTCGACCACATGAAGGCGGATTTTTTTGCATCCATGTCCCATGAGCTGCGCACGCCTTTGACCTCGATCAAAGAGGGCACCGGGCTATTGCTCGACGGCATCGGCGGTGCGACTACCGAGAAACAGCAAAAGTTGCTCGGTATTATCACCGAGGAAAGTAACCGCTTGATCAGCCTGGTCAATACTTTTCTCGATCTGGCAAAAATGGAAGCCGGCATGATGCGTTACGAGTTTGAGATAAGCCCGATCGAGCCCTTGATCAAACGCGCCGTCGCGGAAATCACGCCGTTGTTGGAAGCCAAGCAGATCCATTTCGAAAGCGCACTGGATGAGCCGATGCCGGCACTGCGGCTCGATCCCGAGCGGATGCTGCAAGTGCTGCGCAACCTGATGGGCAATGCCGTGAAATTCACGCCCAAGGGGGGGCAGGTGTCGGTCGCGGTCAAGCGCCGCGATGGCATCCTGGAAGTTTCTGTGAAAGACTCCGGCCCGGGGATCCCAACGGAGAGTCTGGGATCGATCTTCGAAAAATTCAGCCAAGGCAGTCACGCGGGCGCCAGTCATCGTCAAGGCACGGGTCTCGGTTTGGCGATAGCCAAAAATATTATTTCATCGCACGGTGGAAACATATGGGCGGAAAGTCAATTGGGCAGTGGCAGCAAATTTGTATTTGTCTTGCCGTGCTGATAATGGTTTCGGGCTGCGGTCTGTTTCAGGAATCGTCGAACCGGCGCCGGGAGTTGCGTGAAGCGTTGACCCAAGGGCATCAATTGCTCGCCCGCGGCGACTACGACGGTTCGCTCAAAGCCTTTCAAAACGTGATCGTTATCGCTAAGGATCAACCGCCGGCGGATGCGGCGATTTTTTATATGGGCGTGGTGCACGCGCACCCGCAGAATCCCGGCAAGGACCGGCGGAAGGCTGTCGATTCATTCGACCAGGTGTTGATGCGATATCCGGACAGCCCGTTTGTCGAGCAGGCGAAGGCCTGGATCAGTGCCCTTAACGAAGTCGACGCAACCAGACAGGAAATTGAGCGAACCAAACTCGAGGTTGAGAAGTCTAAGCAAGAAATTGAAAATTCCCGGCTCACCGCCGACCGCTCCAAGCAAGAAGCCGAAAAGTCCCGCGTAGAACTTGAGAGGTCCCGGCAGGAAATCGAAAAAATTAAGCAGGAAATCGAAAAATCCAAGCAAGTGGACATTCAGATCGAGAAGAAGCGACGCGAGCGGGGCAGATGAGGGTTTCGACATGATAAAAGGGAAAATCTTAGTCGTCGACGATAACCCTAATCTTCTCGAGCTGATAAAAATGCGTCTTGAAGCGGCAGACTACGAGGTTATCGCCCTGACCGACGAGGACAAGGCGCTCGCCGCATTCAAATTCAAAGCCTTCGACCTGTGCGTCCTCGACCTGATGCTGGCGCAAAGCGACGGTTTGACGTTGATGGAACAGTTTCGGTTGATTCATCCGGATATTCCGACGATTATCTTGACCGCCCACGGCAGTATCGAAAACGCCGTCGAGGCGATGCGCCGTGGCGCTTACAGTTATTTGACCAAGCCCTTCGAGCCGACCGATTTGCTATTGCAGATCGAGCGCGCGTTGGAAAATCGCAACCTGAATTTCGAGATCAAGCGATTGAAGGATATGCTCCACGAGCGCTTCGATTTCACCAATATTATCGCCAGGAGCGGTAAGATGCGGGCGATCCTCGATGTGGTCACGCGCATCGCTAAACTCGACTCGACGGTTTACATTCACGGCGAAAGCGGCACGGGTAAGGAGCTGGTAGCCAAGGCGATCCATCTCGCCAGCGACCGCAAGGACACGACGTTTGTCGCGCTCAATTGCGCCGCGCTGCCGGAAACGCTCTTGGAAAGCGAATTATTCGGCCATGAAAAGGGCGCTTTCACCGGTGCCGTGCGCAGCACCAAGGGTTTGTTTACACAGGCCCACGGTGGAACGCTTTTTTTGGACGAGATCGGCGATATGCCGCTGTCGACCCAATCCAAGCTGCTGCGCGCCTTGCAAGAACGGCAATTCTACCCCGTGGGCAGCGAGTCTCCCGTCGATGTCGACGTGCGGGTGATCGTCGCCACCAACAAAGATTTGGCCGAGCAGGTTAAAAAGGGTTTGTTTCGCGACGACCTTTATTATCGCATTCACGTCATACCGATTTATCTGCCGCCCTTGCGCGAACGGAAAGAAGATATTCTGCCGCTGGCCGAGCACTTCTTAAAAAAATACAGCCAGCAGATGAAAAGGGACGTGCGAGGACTTACTCCGGAAGCGGTGCGCCGGCTGATGCTGCACGAGTGGCCCGGTAACGTGCGTGAGTTGGAGAATACGCTTGAGTATGCGGTGGCGATGACGCAAAAGGACATGGTGACCGAGGATTACGTCATTCAGGGCAAGCAATCGCCGGCAGAACGGGTTGGCGGGTCGCCTATGGAACGTACTGGGATGAGCGCGGATGCGCTCAGGTCGCTCAAGGATGCAAGGGATGCTTTCGAGCGTGACTACCTGGTGCAAGTCCTGTCCATGACCGAAGGCAATGTCAGCCAAGCCGCCAAGCTGGCGGGCAAATATCGCGCCGATTTCTATGACCTACTGAAAAAGCATGATCTCAAAGTTGACGAATTCAAGCGCGCTAAGCCATCCTATCAGCATTAGTTCACTCCAATCGCCTGGCCCGATACAAGATTTTGATACACGTGCCAGACCGCTTTTAATAGTTTTTCTACTTCCACAACCCGAATCTGTATTAATTGAGAGACTACCCATCGACACATGAGTGAGGTGAGCGCGACTTGGGCGTGCCTACGATCAATGACTACATGCCAAGTTTGTGAAAAGGCGAGGATTTCAAAGGTCGAGAGGTGATAGCGTGCAATAAACCTTCAGCGCTGTATGAAAACTCCTGCGAGCTTGCCTACGGGGTGACTTAATTCTAAAGAAAGTAGCGTAATATTAGATGCTTACGATTTTTAGGTTCGTGGTACGAAAATTGATAGTAGTTACCACAGGGATAGACTCGGAATTTGCAAAGTGATTACCGGGAAATGAATATTCTTAACCAACAACAAAGAGGAGGATTGCATGAAAAGTACCGCTAGTAAATATTTTATAGGTGCCGGTGTGAGTGCGGCATTGCTGATGGGTCAAGGGTGTTTGGCGACTCGCGATTGGGTTCGTGAAAACGTCAATGATCCGCTGTCTGGGCGAATCACCCAGCACGATGGACGTTTGGATGGCCATGATGGCCAGATCGGCACTCTCGGCACTCGCATGACCGGTGTCGAAGGCAAGCTCGGGCAATTCGAAGGCCGTCTTGGCCAGATCGAAGGTCGGGTAGGTCAGGTCGATGCGAAAGCCGACAAAGCGCTAAGCTCGATTGCCAATCTACGCTTGGAACGCAAGATCGTCATCGATATGAAAGACGGCGCGAACTTCGCGTTCAACTCGGCCAATTTGCCGCCGCAAGCACAGCGTGAAATCGATGGCTTTTTGAGCGATCTCAAAGGCGATGTTGCCGGTGCGGACGGGACGATCTTCCTGGTTGCCGGCCACACTGACAGCACGGGTAATGAAGAGTACAATTATGAACTCGGTAAAAAACGCGCGGATGCAGTAAGCCGTTACCTGATTACCAAGAAGAGCATGGATCCGATGAAGGTAATCCCGGTTTCCTACGGCCAGAGCGCTCCGGTTGCGGAAAATAACAACAACCAAGGCAGATCTAAAAATCGCCGGGTTGAAATCCTAGTTTACCGCGAAGGTATCACCTCGCAGGCGGCGGCAGCTCCCGCGTCGCAGCAACAGCAGCAGCCAGCCGCACCGCGCTCGTCGCAGACGACCCAGCCGGACGGCGACAGAATCACCCAGCGCTAAATTCCTTGTAAGAAAACGCGGGCAGAAAAAAAGGCGGAGTCATCGACTCCGCCTTTTTTTATGGCGCGCGCTTTAATGCGGAATTGCGCAGGTGAGATTGACGCCTACGAAGAAGGCGCACAACCGGCGGCGGTTGCGAGTACCCTCTTAATAAGTCGCGATCGATCGCGGAAGGCGAAATTGCGACGCGCGCTTTGTACGGCCGACGCCGAAATAAGCACGACTTGCTTTAAAACTGCGGAATACGATTTAACTATACAACTTGTCGATGTAGCCGCTGTCGTCCAGCTCGCGCACGAAGTGAGTGTTCCACAGCGCCAGAGGGTTATAACCGGCAATCTCGGGATTTCGGCGCACGGCGAGCTGAAAGACGTTGGCGATTCCTTCGAGGGACGGATAGGGTTTTTTCTCCAAAGAGTGCGCCCACTCTTCATAGAGCGTTTCGACCTCCTGGTCGGTTTGGAGCTTGAGGATGGGCGTGGCATGTTCCTTGAGAATCTCCAAGGTTTCCGGCTTGCGGGTAATAAAAAAGTGGATGGCGTCGACCAGCCCCCGGGTCAATAAACGAATCTCTTCGGGATGACTTTTCACAAAGCTCGACGTAGTGGTCAGGGTGACGCCGCGAATCATCGGAATCGCCCGCACGGTAATGACATGGGCGCCGGCTTTGGCGGCGCGGCTGTCATGGGGGATGGTAACGAAGGTGGCGTCGTATTCGCCGCTTAGGACCCGTTGCCAGCGCTCTTCGGACGAACCACGTAACTCGCAGAGTTCAATATCGCCGCGGTCGACATCCAGACCCTCTTGCTTCAGAAACAGCCAGATGTTGAGGCCGGCGTGGGAGGTAAGCCTGTCGGCGACGATTTTTTTGCCTTTGAGGTCCTGCACCGAGCGAATCTCGGGCCTGACGATAAGCTTGTTTTCCGTCCAGTTATTCGTCGGCTGGGCCAAGTGAACGAAGTCTTCGCCATTTTTGGCGTTGCGCACATAGAGGTTGTGATGATTGCCCGAGATCAGATCGACGGTGCCGTTTTTGAGCGACTCGACGGCCTTTTCCCGGATCAGTTGCGGCGAAGTGTCGACTTCAAGGCCATTTTTTTGCCAGGAGCCAGACTTGTCGGCCACCAGCCAAAGCGGCGCATGTGAATTAGAACGGTAAATGACCCGGAGTTTCTTGTTGGCCATGAAAATTTCCTCTCAAATGTAAACCTTGCTAATCGGGTCATAGCATCAGTGAGAGTGGTTTTGCCAGCGCCGGACTAGCGCTGCAGGCGGAGGCCGAGCCAGAGGGTAATGGCGGCGAAAAGCAGAATAAACCAGTTGGCACCGGTCATGCGGGAAATGATCGAGCGCAGTTGCTCGGGTGTCACATCGTCGCCGCCTTCGATCCGCCGGACGAAACGATGGCCGATGCCGAGGGCCTGGTAAACGCTGAACATGACCATCAGAAAGGCAAACAGCAACTTCAGGCCAAGATTGTAGGCGAGATATTCGATGAACGTTTCTCGGTAGGCCGCTTTCAGTTCGGTGAGCTGAAACGCTCCGGTAAATAAAATGATTCCCAGGGAACCGACCTGGAGCGGATTGTAAAACTTGAGCCCGCGGACGAAATAACGCACGCGCTCGTCATGCTTTTCCAGCACGCCTACTGCGGGTAACAGCATCAGCCAAAAACCGACGACCGCGCCCAGGTAGACCACCAGGGCGATCAGATGGAGCCAGGAGTAGAACATCGGCTGCCGCGATCAGTCCCAGCTAAAACGCGTGCCCTTCTTGTAAGGTTTGCCGGGGGCATCATAGGTGTCGCCGATGGTATCCAGCTGTGCGCGGATGCGCTCGCGCTCGCGTTTCTGGTGGCCCTCGAACGCGCTGGCGTCCTTAGCGCGCCGTGCGACGAATTCCGCCAGCTCACGCTCGCGCCGTTCGACAAATTCGCGTTGCTCATTTTCCCATTGGTCGTAGGAGTCTTTGAGCAGGGTGCGGATATGATAGTTCAAATTGTCCCGGACTACCGTAGACTTGTGGCAGTGGGGGCAAAAGATCACATTGCCGATGGTGAAGTTCTTGACGTTTTGTTCATGGACGCCATTGCACTTGTAGCAGCGCAGCGGAATATTCCAGGAATCGATGGCCGGCAGTTCGACATAGTTCACATCGGCTTCGGCGAATGCCGAGACCGCTCCAGTCGCGACCGGCGCGGAAACCGGGCCTGGGCGGGCCGGCGTGCCGGGGGTTTGCGCTGTATCGGCTGCCGCTGCCGCCTTACCTTCACCCTTACGGAAGCGCGATTCGAAACTGTCGCCAAAGTTGGTTTCCGGATGGAGCTCGCGGGCTCTTTGGATCAAAGCTTCTTCGGATTCAACATTGTTCGGATCGGTGATGCAGACGTCCACCGGACAGACCGCGGCACAGGCCTCGTAGTCGTGAAAGCCGACGCATTCAGTGCATAGCTTTGGATCGATGACGAAAATCGGATCGCCTTGCGTTATCGCATTGTTGGGGCACTCGGGCTCGCAAGCACCGCAGTTGATACATTCGTCGGCGATCATCGTTGCCATGAAATTCTACCTCCAAAATGACTAGCGTGGAATTAGCCTCATCGTAAATGAAAAGAATTGGCGTTGCAAATCTTCAAGTTCCCTAAGACTGGAATATCAGAGGCATTTCTGACTCGCCGATGTGCTGCTGTGCGTCGATTCGGCAGCGAGTGAAATGAGATTCTACTTCAGCTGCGGCTACGTCCCGGCTTGGGTATTTGACATGTGCTCCGCCGCCACTCATGGATGGCGCCAATAAAATGTCGCAGTCACGGTGGCGCGAGCGCCACCCTCTTGGCGCGTCGGTTTTGGTGGGCTATGATGCCCGCATGATTATCTTCCGGCCATTCAACTTTCCTCGGATATTTCCGATGGGATTCGCATTCGCATTGCTTGTCTGCATCGCTACTGTTTCCCTCGCTGCGGAAAGTCCGAAGAAACTGCGTTTGGCCTACGCCGGTTGGGAAGTCGGCACGGCGGTGGCGTACATCGGTGTCGACGCGGGTTTGTTCAAATACCATGGACTCGAAGTCGACGAACTGCCGATCCGCGACACGCTGAGCGCCGGTGTGCAGTCGCTTCTAGGCGTCGATGTGCTGATCGGTTTCGGCAATCCGCTCGCCGTACTGCAGCCGCTGGCTAGCGGCGGGGATATCACGGTGATCGGTTCCCATGTCAGCTTCGATCAGTACGGTATGGGGGTGGCGACATCCATCGATGCAGTAAAAGATTTGAAAGGAAAGAAAGTCGGCGTTTCCGCGCTCGGCGCACGCTCGGATCTAATCGCGCGCGTCATGTTGCGGCGTGCCGGATTGGACCCCGCTAAGGATGTGGAAATGGTCGCGGCCGGTTTGGCGCCGCAACGGGCGCTCGCGTTGTCTAAGAATCTCGTCCAGGGCGTGCCGCTCAGGGAAGATATCGCCGCAGAAGCGAAAAAAGCCGGCATCAAAATCATTGAAGTCAAAAGCGTGCCGGTGGTCACTGATTTGTTGATGACGACGCGCTCGTTCATCAAGCGCGACGAAGAAACCATCCGTCGGTTCATGAAGGGCTATGCCGCGGCGATCCATCATTTCCTTTCCAAGCGCGCCGAGAGCCTTGCGATCCTGAAAAAATATTTTCCCGGTACTCAAGGCGTCTCCGTGGACAGCATGTATGACGCGTATGCGGCGCAACTACGGCCGCTACCCGAGCTCAACAACGAATCGATTCAAGCCCTGGTCGATGTCAGCGCCGCCGCGGACCAGCGCGCCGGCAAGCTCAAACTTAACGATATCGTCGAGCCGCGCTTTTTCGACGAGCTCAAAAACAGCAAGTTTCTGAAGGATCTCTACGTCGAAAAGGTGAGCCTCTGACGGACTGTTAGAGTCAAACTCAAAAATAAATCAGGGATCGAAGATGGAGATCGCGTTGGCGGTTGTCCATTTCTCGCAGTGGTTCGTGGTTTTCATCGATGGCCTACTTCGGCACACATGTCTTTGCTGTTAGAACCCTCAACTGGAACTTTTCCAGGCCTTTTGATATGCAGCAGAGAAACAAATTTAATCGGAGGACCTCATGAGACTTAAAGATCAGGTGGCGATCGTCACCGGGGCGGGGCGTAATATCGGCGAAGACGTGTGCAAACTGTTCGTCGCGGAAGGCGCCAAGGTCGCTGTCGTCGATTTAGATCCGGGGCGGGGCAGTAGTGTCGCCAATGAAATCAATGCGAAAAATCCTGGCAAAGCTATTTCGGTGGTTTGCGATGTCGCCAACGCGGCGTCGGTTAACAGCATGGTCGAGACCGTGGTCAAGCAATTCGGCGGCGTCGATATCCTGGTCAACAACGCAGCTTGGACCGATCACAAAACGCTCTTCGACATCACCGAAGAAGAGTGGGACCGGACGATGAACGTGTGCATGCGCAGCGTATGGTACTGCACTCGCGCGACGGCCAAGGTGATGATCGACCAGAAGCGCAAAGGCAGGATCGTCAACATCGCCTCGACTTCGGGCCACTGGGGCCGCAAAGAAGCGACGGCTTATACCACGGCAAAGGCGGGCGTATTGAACCTAACCCGTTCCATCGCCGTGCAACTGGCGCCGGAGGGCATTCGCGTCAATTCCGTTTCGCCGAATCGCATTGGCTCGCCGGTGGGCCAGCAAGACGTGCCGGAAAATCGCTTCGTGAAGAATTTGGCCGGCCGGCGCGGCGTGCCGATGGACATCGCCAAGGCTGTGGTGTTCATGGTTTCCGATGAGTCGGAGTTTATCTATGCTATCGACTTGCCGGTCGACGGCGGCGCGTTGGCAATCCGCGATTAGTTGCTCTTTCGCTCATCATTATTAAAGGCGGCGAGGCGACATGGCTTCGCCGTTTTTTTTTGTTACCGCAGACGTAGATTATTTCACCGCAGAGGTTTGCAGGGCCGCAACAAAAGAACAAATTCGGAATCGGAGATTTAACCGCAAAGGGCGCAAAGAACGCAAAATAAAATCCGAGAGGAATTCCGACCGTAGGGGCGGGTTATAAACCCGCCCTCTTGGCTTTTCCTTCTGGTTGCGTTGACAGTCTTTTGTAGGATCGGATAACTTCGCCGCGAAGAGGACCAGCCATGAGTGAAACCCCTATCCAAGCAGCTATTCAGGCCGACGCGACCTTGAAGTCGACACCCGAGACGGTTTTGTGGGGCTATATCGCGGCGAATTTGCCGCCGGCATTGACGGTGAAGTCGGGACAGATCGTCGAGATCGAGGCGCTGTCGCATCAGGGATTGACCACCGGCAAGGATCCCGAGAAGTTTTTCGCCGGCTACGGGATTCCGGCAAATGAAGTTCTCGCCGATGCCAAGAACATTTACTCTGAAGTGAAGCGGCCTAAGGGCGCAAGCGTGCATATACTCACCGGGCCGATCTACGTCGACGGCGCGGAACCGGGCGATACTTTAGAGATCCGCGTGCACGATATCAAGTTTCGCGTGCCCTACGGCGTCAACAATACCGGGCCCGGCAAAGGCGTGCTGCCCAAGCTGCTCAAAGAAGCCACGGCGAAACTGATCCGTATCGATCTCGAACGCCGCGTCGCGCTATTCTCCGACGATATTCAGATACCGCTCAATCCGTTCATGGGCATCATGGCGGTGTCGCCGCCGACCAGTTTGGGACTGGTTTCATCCACGCCGCCGGGCGCCTGGGGCGGCAACATCGATTTGAAATACACCGGCATCGGCTCGTCGTTATTTTTACCCGTGTTCAACAAGGGCGGGCAGTTTTTTACCGGCGACGGCCACGCCGTGCAGGGCGACGGCGAGGTGGACGGCGGTGCCATCGAGATCTCGCTCAAGCCGACGCTGCAATTCATCGTCCACAAAGGCAAGACGATCAAGCAGCCGCGGGTGGAAACCGCGACGGATTATCTCACCACCGGGCTCGATGTTGATTTAAACGTCGCCACCAGAATCGCCATGCAGGAAGCGGTGGATTTCCTTCAGGAGGAAAAAGGCATGAGCGCGGCGGACGCTTATGCGCTGTCGAGTCTTGCGGTGGATTTAGGGATTGGCGAAGCGGTCGATATCGTGAATCTGGTCTATGCCAAGATTCCCAAGAATATTTTTAAAAGCAATGCGGAGTTTTGGCACAAGCCGGCGTAGCCGGTGTTCAAGGTTTGAACTATAAGTATTCAACGTTGATCCGAAATCCGCTATCTATTCCAAGCCGGCACCTTGAACGATCCCAGAGTTGGCGAGTCGCTAACATCAACCCAATGAGTGAAAGGGAATGCCATGGATATCGCGCCACTCAATCAAAAAACCGGTTACGTGCGCTGGATGAAGAGCCAGGGGCTGCCGATACACACCGGCCATGGCATGGCAGATTTGCGCGCACTTGAGGTTTCGCCTTATGCGCGCATGGGCGGCAAGGCTGCGTTCATTCAACTGCACGGCATGCAGGGGATCACCGGCGGCTATATCGGCGAGATCCCACCGGGCGATGCGCTGAAACCGGAGCGGCATCTCTATGAAGAGGTGATCTGCATCCTCAACGGCCAGGGCGCCACCGAGCTATGGGACGACCATGGCAACAAGAAAATGTTCGAGTGGAACAAGTGGAGCCTGTTCGCGCCACCGATGAACACGAACCATCGGCTGGTTAACGGCTCCCGCGAGCCCGTGCGTTTTCTCGCCGTGACCAATGCGCCGTTGGCGTTCGACATTTACCGCGATGAAAATTTCGTCTTCAATTGTCCGTACAGTTTCAAGGACCGCTACTATGGCGAAGAGGATTACTTCGAGGTCGGCAAGAAGCGCTACGTCAGCGGCTTGATCAATATCTGGGAAACCAATTTCATTCCTGACATCAATGCGGCGATGCTGGAGAGCCTCGAGGTCAAAGGCGCCGGGCTGCGCTTGGCGCAGTTCGAGATGGCAGGCAATGCACTGGTCGGTCACCTGGGCGAATGGCCGGTGGGCAAATATCACAAAGCGCATCACCATGGTCCAGGCGCGATCATCGTCGGCACGAAGTCGGTGGGTAACGTGCTGCTTTGGCACAAGCAATGGGGCATGCATCCGTACACCGATGGCCATGAAGATAAAGTCATCGACATCAATTGGGGTGAGGCGAGCATCTACTGCCCGCCGGGCGACTGGTTCCATCAGCACTTCAACACCGGCAAAGAACCGGCGCGCCATCTCGCCGTGCGCTACGGCAGCCGCATTCATCCCATGGGCTTCAAAGTCTCGCACCAGAAGACCGACGACGATGTTTTCCGCAGCATCGACGAAGGCGGCTGGATGATCCCCTACGAGAATGAAGACCCGGAAATTCCCCAGCGCTACCAGGCGGCGCTGCGAGAGAACGGGGTTGTTTCTTAAAATTCGTTCAAGGGTTCAAGGTTCAAAAGTTCAACGAGCGGAAGAGCCATCATGGTTGGCTTCACCCGGTATTTTTGGAATTCTTGAACACTAGCAATACTTAGGTTGCGCTGCGTTGCTTTCTGACCTTAGGATAGCGCATAGGCCCAATCCGTTTCCAGGTATGCGATCATCTTGGTTTAATGTCCTGTTTAACATCACGCAATGGTGGTTTGTTGCGTTGCCCCCACAGAGATAAGGCCAGTTCGCGAATCTGATCTACATACACGTTGTCATCTCTGAAATCGATGTAGCGGTGGTCACGTAGGTATGATGTTATCTCGGTGGTCTCGCGGTAGACGCCTATGATGCGGAAGGTCGAATCGCGCATACGCCTGGCGTTTGCTAGCTGCATTTCGAAATGGACACCTCCAGATCTCTCATGGTCAACCGCTGCAACCGAAGCTGGTGTGATAACGAACAGCACCGCGTGCACTCGCGATCTATTTCGGATGTCATGTAGTCACTGAATGATTGCCCATAATCAACTTCGAAATCGTCGAGCTTTGCATCGACACCGTACCGCGACCTTAGATCACCACAGAGTTGTCGAACCCAGAGATTTCGCAGTTGCTCCTGATGCTTATACGCAACCATTACCCTTGGACGTGGAATACCGTCTTCTCTAACGAGTTCGCGAAAGTCCCCGAATCGTGCCTCAGCGGCGTTTAGCCAATCACCAACGGCGAACTCAATGTGGTTCTCCGGTTCGGCGGTTCTATCTCGAAGGACCCAAATGACGCCCCAAACCTCCAACATTTCGCGACGTGACAGCGGTTGGTTAAACTTTACGGCAGATGGGCCTAGCTCAACCCCTAGCTGTTCAAGTCTTGATGACTCTGGTTCCGTGAGTTGATATTTCTTTATTGAATGGTCAATCATTTTCATTGCCCGTAAGTCCGACGGAAGGAGCATGTACCACTTATGATCGATCGCTTGAGGATGCTAGTCCACATTGAGCGAATAGTCGTCGACCCCCTTTCTCCGGCTCCGGATGTCTTCTCTCGAAGACGCAAAGACTCTAAGTTCGGAATGATGTCATTTCGACCGAAGGGAGAAATCTCTCTCAGACCCATCGGCTTTATTCGGGATTAGGAGCTTGCCCGTCATCTTTGCGTCTTGGCGCCTTTGCAGAGGAGACAATCCGAATTTCATTTTGCTTTCCTCGCGGCTAACTCTCCGCTTCCCAGTACTTGTCTTTCTTCAACTGCTCGACGACATAGGTCTTGGGATCTCGGCTCGCGGGGATGGTCGTGGCGATGCAGGCGACGTGGCGGACGTCGGTTTGGGCGGCGGTACGGATGATGTGCGGCGGTTCCTTGCCGGCGGCGACGGCGCGGGCGGCGTTGAGCAAGAATTTGCGCACGGCGATGACCGTCATGTCGCTGACACCCAGGTGCTCTTGAGAACGGTCGTAGATCGGTCCCATGGTTTCGGTGGCGCAGGCGTCGTGGTTTAAAAAGATCGGTCCCATGCCGGTGAAGTTTTCCCGCCGCTGCTTGTCGCGGTCGATCAGATAGTCGTTTTGCAGGTTGCGAATTTTTTTGAAATCGGGACCGATCTCGTCGTCGTGTTGTCTTTCTTCCGGCTCGATGGCCCGGTTGCGGCGGAAGTGGATGTTGTAGCGCATGCTGTGGGTGTCATCGACCGGCACATGGGAGTGGATCGTGTAACCTTCCGGGTTGCCTTTGATGCCGCCGGTGGGGATGAAGCCGTGGCACGGCATGACGATGTTCGACACGCGCAGATAGATCGAGTCCGGGCCGATCTTGCGGCAGGACAACATGCGCACGCCGTAGTCCATCTCGATGCCTTCCAGCGTCGGCGCGGTGTCTGCCGCGTAAAGATTGCCGTCGCCGCCGCCGCGCGGCCGGTCGCCGGTAAAAGATCGGTGCAGGAACGACAGGTGCGACGAGTCGCATTCCCCTTCGAGCCCCTGGAGCCAACTACAGTCCTGGATCGACCGGGTGACGTAGAGATTGTCCGGCGCCAGGGTCATCCACTCGTAGTTGGGCAAGAGCGGCTGCCTGTCCGGCGCGCCCATGTAGGTCCAAATCATGCCGCCGGCTTCCCGGCACGGGTAGGCGACCTGGCGCACTTTGTCTTTGAGGCTACTGCCGGCAGGCTCCGCCGGCGTGTCGAGCACCTTGCCGTCGATGTCATATTTCCAGCCATGATAGATGCAGCGCAGTCCGCACTCTTCGTTCCTGCCAAAAAATAGCGACGTGCCGCGATGGGCGCAGTGCTCTTCGAGCAGGCCGATTCGGCCCTTGAGTATCGCGAAAGGCGACGAGATCTTCGCCGAGCAAGCGCACCCGCACCGGCGGGCAGTCGGGCTCGGGGATTTCTGCGGCGAGCAGCGCCGGTATCCAGTAGCGGCGCATCAGTTGGCCCATCGGCTTGTCAGGACTCACGAGGGTGAGCATGTCGTTTTCTTCGCGCGCTAGCATGTCTTGGTCCTCTTGGTTCGCTGAACGTGCGATCAGCCGATTTTGAATTCTCCCGGCGCGATTTCAACGATGCGGTTTTTCGCCGGGTCGCGAATCGTGCCGATGGGATCTTGGCCGGCGGCGATGGCGTCCATGGAGTCCTTGTAAAGCTTGCGCAGCATGATCACGCCTTTGTCCGACACGCCCAGGTGTTCGATAGTGCGGTCGCAAATCACCCCTTGGCTTTCTTGGGCGGCGCGGTCCTGGTCGCCGCGCGCGAGATAGCCGGTCGCTTCGTCGTAGCGGTACTGCCCCGGTGTGGCTTCGACCACGCCTTTGGCGGTGTTATCCGGCGGGATGGCGCCGGTCGGTTTGCCGTCGACCACCGGCGCGAAGTACACGGTGAAATGCATCGTGTGGGTGTCGTCGGCGGGCACGCGCCAGCGCAGCGCTTCGTAACCCGGATGATTGGCCGACATGCCGCAGGGATGGCTTTCCGGGACGTGATAGCCGGTCTTGTTCATGGTCGGCATGATGAAGTAACTGAGCGTCTGATAGCGTTCGCCGCCGCCGGTGCGTGCGAAGGTGTCACGAATGCCGTAGTCGAAGTACTCCGAAGTCAGCACCGGGTCGGTCCATTTTTTGGTATTGGGCGTGCGGTGCAGCCACTTGAAGTGATGTTGATCGACGGTGTTCTCTACCATCTGTAAATAATTGCAGCTGGCGATGCGTCCTTGCAGCGAACGGATCCCGTCCTCGCGCACCAGCACGTCATAGCGCGGCAATAGCGGCGCCGGCTCGGGACCCAGGTAGGCAAAGATGACGCCGGCGAGCTCTTCGACTTTGTACGAAGGCTGGCGCATTTTGTCCTTGAAGCTGGCTTCCGGCGGTTCCGTGGGTTGTTCCAAACAGCGGCCGCTCACATCGAACAGCCAGCCATGATAACAGCAGCGCAGTCCGCCGTCTTCGATGTAACCCAGGTGGAGCGACGTGCCGCGATGCGGACAGCGGGCGCCGATCAGGCCGAGGCGCCCTTGCTCGTCACGGAATAAAACCAGATCTTCGCCGAGCAGCATGCGCCGCACCGGTTTGCCTTTGAGTTCGGCGCTAAAACCGACCGGATGCCAGTAACGCCGCATCAGGATGCCACATGGCGTGCCGGGGCCGACGCGGGTCAGGTCGAAGTTCTCTTGGGCGGTGAGTGCCATTTTGACGTTCTCCTACGCTACGCGAAGTTTTGCCGCTATCGGAAAAATACCTTTTACGACGAAGGAGAGGAAGAGCACGAAGCTTTGGTGATAGGACGCCACAAGACCGGCCGCGGCCTCTGTGCATTCTTTGCGGCCAATCGCCGCTTTTCTCCAGCGTGCCTCGCTCTTCAGCTTACCTTGCGAACAGTTTTAGTTTTTCAGCCGGCATCCGGATGTAAACTCGCTGCGCCGGCGCGTTGCTCTGGGTGGTTTTGAACCGTAAGGCTTTGCCGTTAACCGTCACGTCGCACACCGTCAGCTCGCCAAGAAAGGTCGACGCCAGTACTTCGGCGGCAAATTCATTTTCCAATCCAGTGGGCGCGGCCGCCATCTGCAGCTCTTCCGGCCGGATGGCGACGCTGACGTTGCGCAAATTTTTATCGCCGATGGCGCAGGCCAGTTTTCCCAAATCGGTGTCGACGTGGCCGCCGTTTCCGACGACGCCGTCAATCAAGTTGGTCGAGCCGAGAAACTCGCAGACTTCGCGGCTCGACGGCCGGTCGTAAAGCTCCCGCGGCGGCGCGCACTGCAGGACTTTGCCCTTGCTCATGACCGCGACCCGATCGGCCAGCGCCATGGCTTCGACCTGGTCGTGGGTGACGTAGAGCACGGCGATGCCGAATTTTTTCGAGAGATTTTTGATCTCGTCGCGCACTTCTTCGCGCAGGCGGGCGTCGAGATTGCTGAGCGGCTCGTCCATCAGCAGCACTTTCGGTTCGACGGCGAGGGCGCGGGCGAGGGCGACGCGCTGCTGCTGGCCGCCGCTCAAAAACGGCGCGGGACGGTCGGCGAGAGCGCCGAGCTGCACCAACTCGAGGGCGTGCAGCACGCTCTTCTTGATGGCGGCGCGGGATAACTTGAGCGGTCCGTTGATCAGCGGGAAGGCGATATTGTCGTAGACCGTCATATGCGGCCAGACGGCGTAGGACTGAAACACCATGCCGATGCCGCGTCCTTCGGGAGCGACGAAGAAATTGCGAGCGGCGGAGCTGACCAGGACGTTGCTAATGGCGATCTCGCCGCCGTCGGGCCGCTCCAAGCCGGCGACGCAGCGCAACAGCGTGGTCTTACCCGAGCCGCTGAGCCCGAGCAGGACGAAGAACTCCTGGTCGCCGACATCGACGCTGACGTCGTCGACGGCATGCACCGCGTCGCTGCCGGACTTGTAGATCTTCAGTAGGTTTCTTATCGAAATCATTGGTCGGCGCTTCCCGATTCGCGTCGCGGTCGCGCTTGCGTCGCAAAATTCCAGCGCAGTTTTTATCACGCTGCCGGCGATTTGCAATCGACTCGCCCGCTTACGCCGTCAGTCGCCGGCATAGTGCAGGCGCCAGTAATAATTCGCCCAGCCGATATACTCGTGGAGGGTGGCGAACATCTTCGGCGCGGCGACTTCGCTGGGAAAAAAACTGAAGGGCGAAAAGTCAAATTTGCCGACGGAAAAATCTCCGGGCGCGGGGATCGGTTCGGCCACTCGCGCGGCGAACACCAGCATGCTGCGCGGCATATGCAGCGCCGATGTGACCAGAAGATAGCGCTTCCAGCCATGCTTCTCGAGGACTTTCTGGCTCGCCAGGGCATTCTCAAAAGTGTCCCGGGAATCTTCCTCGCCGATGACATGATGCTTGGGGACGCCCCACTTGATGAGAAAGTCTCGGGCGATCTTGTTTTCGTCCATCGCCGGCGTGAACGGATTGACGTGGCCGCCGGAGATGATGATCGGCTTCGGTTGGATGCGATAGAGCCGCCAGGCCTCGTCGAGGCGGCGAAACATATGCTCGTCGATGGAGGGAAAAGGAATCAAGCCGCTCGCCGGATAGCTGCCGCTGGTGAGCACGACGATGGCGTCGTAGGCGCCGACTTTGCGCGGATCGAGCAGCGGCGGGTAACGCGATTCTAATTGGTAGCGCAGCGCGTAGTTAAGCGGTCCGCAGTGGAGCGCCAAGGTGAACAGTAAGGTGACGAAAAGCAGCTTGCGCGCCCAGCGGCGCTGCCAGAAGATCAACACCGCTAGCAGCATGAGCAGCCAGGGCATGGGTGGCAGAAAAAGTGCTTTCAAGAACTGTTTGAGGGTGAACATGGAGAGTAGTGACTAGCGATCGTGAACTGGTGAATGTGGATGCGTTGGAGTTTCGTGGTTTCCGCGTTTAATTCACCAGCCGCTGCATCACGAATCACTCGGCATCCGGCTGATTTTCCGGAGCTGCGCTGGCGAAGGCGGGGATGCCATGGCAGTTCTTTTCGATTTCTAAAATCGTCGGGTATTTCGCCAGATCGCAGCCGTAGCGCCGGGCGTTGCCGAGCTGGGGAATCAGGCAAATGTCCGCCAGGGTGGGAACTGCGCCGAAGCAAAATTTGCCGCGTTTGGGTTGGGCGACGATCATTTCTTGCAACGCCGCCAGGCCCAGATCGATCCAATGCTGCGCCCACCGGTTCACCTGTTCGTCGGTCTGGTTGTAGCTGGCTTTGACATACTGCAACACGCGCAGATTCTGGATCGGATGGACCTCGCAGGCGATGATCATTGCCATACTGCGCACCAGCGCTCTATCGGCCGGCTCTTTGGGCAGCACTGGCGGGTTGGGATGGGTCTCGTCGAGATATTCTATTATTGCCAGGGATTGAGTGAGAATCCTGCCGTTGTCCTCCAGCGCCGGTACCAGCGCCTGGGGGTTGAGCGCCATGTACGACGGCATCAATTGCTCGCCACCGCCCCGGCGCAGATGGATAGGCATTTGTTCGCAGCTCAAACCTTTTAAGTTGAGCGCGATGCGCACACGGTAGGAAGCGGAACTGCGGAAGAAGGTGTAAAGTTTCATTGAAATATTTTCCTGTACTCTTTGCGTTTCTCGGCCATCAGGTTGGCGTCGGGTTCGTCCATCTCGACGACTTGGATTTTGTCAGCGTCGGCAAGCGGCGGATGAATACCTTTGCGGGTGACGAACTCGCCGGACTTGGCCATCACTCTTAGGCTTTCGTCACTGTAGAAGTAGTCGAGAAACGCCTTGGCGGCGTTGGGCCTTGCGGCGCGGCTGCTCATGGCGATGGCGTGGCCGTGGCCGAGCAGCTTGTCCTGCCTGACGTAGTCCAGCGGCGCGCCCTTTTGGCCGAAGACGATGACGTATTTCAAATAAGTAATGGCGATCGGCGTCTCGCCGGTGGTGACCCGCTCGGCGGCGGGCAAGACGCCTTCGACGATCACCGGTTTGGTGGCGCCGAGATCGCGCAGGTATTTATCGGCGCGGTCTTTGCCCATGAGTTTGTAAAGGCTCATGGGCCACATGACGGCAACCGCGCCGCGGGACGGATCGGCAAAGGCGAGCTTGCCGCGGAACTCCGGCTTCAATAAATCCTCCAGCGACTTGGGCGCTTTGTCCGGGCTGATAATGCTCTTGTTGTAGACGATGCCGACGATCGAGGTGCGGTAGCTCGGACCGAGCTGCGGATGTTGAAACTCAGCGGCGAAGTTTTTCGCCATCGGCGAGTCATATTTCGCCAGCGCGCCTTCGCTGAGGAGGATTTCCATCGGTCCGGCATTGTTGAGCACCAGGTCGTAGCCAATTTTGTTGGCGCGCTTCTCACTCGACGCGCGTTCGAGCACGGTGGCGCCGGCGGCACGCCAGTAGTCGACCTTGATACCCGTTTTCTTTTCAAATCCTTGCTGAACGCCGTCGAAGATGTCGGTCTCCATGGAGCCGTAAATCACGACCTTGCCGTCTTTCCTGCCTTCGGCGATTAGTTTGGCGTCCTGGGCGAGGAGATGCGACGGCAGACAGAGACAGAAATAGAGGCCGATCAGTATGCGCATATGGATTTCCGCCAGTAGGGCGCAGCATGCTGCGCCAGTTGCCGAAGGATTGCCTTGGGCGGCTTTGCCTCAGGCCGCCAATTCCACCGAGGTAACAAACGGCAGGCCGCTGGCGACTTCGCGCGCGCCGCTGTCGTCGACCAGCAGCAGGGTGCCATCGGAGGTGCCGGCGATCATGCCATTACCATCGGGCGTGGGGCAGAGGTGCATGACGCCGCCGGTTAGATTGTCGATGACGGTGTCCCAAGTCTTGCCCTTGTCGCTGCTGCGCAGGATCGCCGACATGGCGCCTTCTTCGCGCAGCCAGAGGTTGGGCCGGCCGCGCGCGGCGCCGACGTAGAGGACGCCACGGTTGTCTTCTGCGACGGAGATGCCGTAGTCATGATGTTTCGGCGAAATATTTTCCCAGTGGCCGGCGCGATCGGGACTGCGGAAGCAAGCTTCGCCGCAGGCGAGAAAAACCATGCCGCTGTGCTGCTCGGAGGCGAGGATCTCGTGGATGTCCATGTCGGTTAGGCCGTCGTTGCACGGCTCCCAGCCACGGCCGCCGTCGTCGCTCAACACCATGCCGCCGACTTCGATGCCGGCGTACAGGCGATTCTGGTTTTCCGGCTCGTAGGCGAGGTAGCGCGTGCGCGACTGCAGCTCCGGACTAGGCGGAAAATTGGCGCCGGCACTGTGCAGCCGCACGCCCTCTAGTTCCTCCCAGCCGCCGTTTTTGCTGCGGTACACGGCGGATGGGATCGTGCCGACCATGACGCCCCCGTCGATGGCCAGGGCCGAGTAGAGGAACATCTTCGGCACCTGCGGTTCGGCGCGGTTCCAGTGGGCGCCGGCATCTTTAGTGAAAAAAAGCCCCGAGTGCTCGGTGCCGGCGTAGATGGTCTTGGGATCTTTCGCGTCCACGGTCATACAGGTGAGTGTCCAGTAACTTAAGGCCCGCTTGGTCTGGGTGAACTGCTTACCGTTCTGCTCGAATCGGTACCAGCCGGAAAATGTCGCAACATGTAGGGCTTTCTTGCCATTCGTTCCGCTCATGAGGGTCTCCTGACGGCGCTATGCCGAGTGAAATTTGCCTTAGTATTAACTCGACTGGGGAGCAATCGCAAATGGTTCCAGGCATTCGGCAGCAGCCAGCAGGTAATAGTTTAAGTGTGTGATTAGGCAGGCGGCGTGATCGGGAACGCGCACGGTTCAAGGGTGTGAATGCCGATACCGATGCCGCGGATCGGAGTCTTAGAAAGTTGGAACAGGAGGGGCGTTGCTGATTCGCGATATCGAAGGATGCCTTTCCGATCCTTGCGCCAAAAGCGTCGTTGTGTAAATTTGTGCGCCGTGAAATAATACCTTTTAAAGGATGTCGATGGATTAACACTGCGAGGTTGAAACAATTCGCCGCCTGGAAAGCAACTGTGAATAGAGATAGCTAGTTATTCGGTTTTATGTCGAGACATTCGATTAGCAGTCTAATCCGCGATTTGCATAATTAGACGCTAACTCGCGTAAATCAGATCGACAATTTAGAAAGAGGTTTTAGTGATAAGGGAGGACGCTTTATGAAAGTCACTTTCTCGATGATGGCGAATTACAACCGCTGGAAACGCGAGGCTCTACGAGATGGCGCTGCCTGTCCGATCACGCTACCGAAAGGATGTCGGGCTATTTCAAGAGATCACGGTACGCTTAACGCTCTTTGACGACAGAGCGCATTTGGATGCGGCGACTCGATGGAACGGGGGACCACCGGACGAGCTCAACGCGATTGTGTTTGACGACTGCCTTCGCTGCACGCCGCACGAAAAATCGAAGACGAACGAATTCAGGTTCGTGGATGGCCTGGTGGAAGAGGACTTCGACAAAGACTGGGACTACAAAACGCTTGAAGGAAAACCGTTTAGCCAGCCCATCGGGGATAATGGCGCATTTATTGAATCACCAAACTCATCACCGGGACAGGCGCATGAGGCACTTACCGCAGTCGCGCGTTGTTGAGCCAAACCACTTGACCTGTTAGCCATGCAGCGCAGATCGAATGAGCGCGTTCGCAACGGACTAAGTATATGAAACAGAATTGCTCGTGCGATTCTGTTTCACGCGGAGATCATCGGGGCAGCGGATCGTGGCGCCGGGTCTGCGGGAAACAGAAGTTTGGCGGCGCTTGCAGGTATATTGCGATAAGATATGACGGAGGTAATATATTTGAAACGACGGCTGACGAAATCGATTGACAACTCGTTGATAGAAAAGATAGATCTCGCGCAGCGGGATTTTTCGGATTAGTAATATACTATATAATGTTAGATGCGATGGATAGATGTTAGGTTGTATCTTTTGATGTTTGCTCAGTGCTGTACGAGTTATGATGGGTTGGATATGATGTTCTTAGTTAAAGGGAGTTTTGTATGATTGTAAGTTGAAGACTTGATGTGTTCGGTCGATTTGTTGGGTGTATTTGGTGAGTACAGTGACTCAGATATTACAACATTGATTGGAGATAGAGCATACTATGTTGGTGAGGATATTTGATTTCACTTTGCGCGTGAAGAACGATTAGAACATTATGTTTGGATTGAAGCTGATACGTTGCGAAGAAACAAAGCTGGGACGAATGATTTTATTTATGTTGGAATGTTGGGTGAGGGCTTGTGTAGGTACTTACTCAAGAACTTTCAGTTTAGGTTTCGAACTAACACGATGGATTATGGAAGCGGTAGCGTAAAGCTTGAAGCGTAGTTACTTTATATTTGATTGACGCATCGAGACGACGTTGCACGACGACTCATGTGTATGTTATGTGGCTCAAAGGAATACGTGTTTAGCGATATATTCAATGTTTTTCTCGCAAGGATCCTCCTACAGCCGGTTAAAAGACAAAGCCTTTGCGAGAGTTCTAAAGCAGAGCTTGATGCTCATGAGATCAAATGCAAGGATCATTTGCACATTCTTGGAGCATCTGCATAACAAGTGCTCATCTCCACGGCTAACTACGTCTACCGCTACTACTTCCGCCACCTGCAAATGATCTTCTTGAGTTTCGTTCGCTGGCAAGGATGAAAGTTTTTCAGATGTTATCGAGCTAATTTTTACGATGAATTACTCCGGTATAACGTGGCCAGATAACCTCTCATTCCCGCTATCAACCAGTTTTTCAGCGTAGATGATCTGCTCTACCAACTCACTGGCTACTGCATGGAGGACTTTGAAACCAATTTCCATGGTCAAATTCACACGGCAACAAGAATCTCCGAATTTCCACGGATCATTCGCAAGAACAGCGAGGTGATTCACCAGCGGGCCATTGAACGCCTGCTTCTTCTCAGATCGACCTCATTCAAACATGCCAATTGGAATTTCTTGGGCGTTGGAAGACTATCGGAAAGGTGATTATCAAGATTGCCTGACAAAATGTGGCAGCGCGTTTGAGAGCACGATGAAGGTAATTTGCCAGAGGAAAAGAATTCCTTTTAAGCAAACGGATACGGCATCTACCTTATGAAATTATACTCACAAATAGTTCGCTAGAAGCATTTTGGGAGTAACCCTGATATTGATTGCAACCTTGAGGAACAGGCTCAGTTCATCGCACGGCGCTGGCACTGTACCGAAAGCTGTTCCCGACCATGTTGCCGCCTACGTTATTAATGCAACAGCATCAGCGATCGTATTTTTGGCAGATGAGTTCGCTTAGCCTATCGCCACATAACAGCGCATGCACGCGCGTCATCGCCTCCGATTCGCTGCGGCAATGGCGCGCGTGAAGCGGGACGTTAAGCGGCAACTGCCTTGTGCTGAGTTAGCGCGCGTGATAGAGGAGGTAAACCATGATGGGCACCGACGCGGTACTACAGCGATACGCGATGAGTGGAATCCTGGATCGCGTGATCGCATTTCTCCAGGAGCGCGGCATTGATTGGAGTGCCTGACTTACCAGGATTTCTTTCCCTTCGATCAACTCCACGGGCGCGGAATCGAAGCTACACGCGAGCATATCGAGCGGGCTGGTATCCATTCGAGCATGCACGTGTTGGACTTAGGGTGCGGGGTCGGCGGTTGCTCGCGTGTCATTGCCGAGACATGCGGCTGCCGCGTTACCGCCATTGACCTTACGCCACAGTTGATCGAAGTTGCACGGGACCTGACCCGTCGATGCGGGATGACCGACAGCATCGAATTCCGGCAAGCGGACGCCTCGATTTACCATTCGCTGAAGGTACGTTCGATCACGTTTGGTGCCACAACGTCACTATGAACATTGAGGATAAGAGAAAGCTGGCCTCAGAAGTAGCGCGAGTACTCAAACCCGGCGGTCGCTTCTCCTGCTCCGAGAATGGGCAAGGACCTGGCGGCCCCCTTATCTTTCCCTTGCCTTGGGCTACCGACGCATCGGCCAGCTTTCTCGTCACGCCAGCGATGATGCGTCAGGCACTCGAGGAGGGTGGCCTGCGGATCAGTGAAGAGATCGACCTCAGCGACCCATGGATCGCGTTCCTCAAGGAGATGCGTGCTCGTGCCGAGCGCGGCGATCCACCGCTCAACGCGAATCACGTGATCATGGGTGACGATATTGGCGAGCGCATCAATAACGCTGGCAGGTGTGCGATGGAAAAACGCGTGGTTGAGCACGTCATCCTGGCGAAGAAACCATGAGTTACAACGTGGATTGCTCAAGACGTCTATGGATGGCGCGTGAAAAAGAGTGTGCGAGTGAAACTGCCGCTGCATCACTTTTTGGTGCGGACGGGCATGGATCGCCATGACTTGATTGTCGTCGCAGTGGCCTCCTCCGCCACAACACACCGTTGCGCGTCTTACGAGGCAGTAGGGTGAAAATATTTCTTAGCTGGTCAGGAGACTTGAGCCAGAGCGTAGCCGCGACGCTTCGAAAGCATTTGCCTCTCATGATCCAAAGCTTGGACGTGTTCATGTCGAAGCATGACATCGAATCGGGTGCGCGCTGGACAAACGAATTAGCGCAGGAATTGGAGCGGACAAGTTTCGGTATCCTTTGCCTTACGAAGGAGAGCCTTTCTAGCTCTTGGCTTAATTTCGAGGCCGGTGCCTTGGTGAAGCATGCCGAGGGACGTGCATGTGGCCTACTACTCGCTGGGTTAGGGTCTGCGGACGTTTCGGGACCACTCACGCAATTTCAGCATCGCCGTTTTCAGCAGGACCAATTTCTTCACTTGCTAAAAGATATCAACAAGCGGCTCGAATCACCGTTGCCAACTGATTCGTTGGCCGCGGTGCTGGCGAAATGGTGGCCGGACATAGAAGAAGACTACAACGTAGCCATTCGCTCTTCGGGAGTTTCCCAGCCGGCAACACAGCGGCCAGAAAGAGAAGTGCTGGAGGAACTCGTTCTTCGAGTCCGTGCACTTGATGGCCAAAAACAAATTGCGGCCACTGCTCCTCAAGTTGAGCCAAGTGATGTATTGAGTAGACCGGTGACTTACGATTCCTTAGCATGGTATACGCTTTGGAAATTCCCAGGGCGAGCCATCTCAGAAAGGCTTCAAATTTTACTTCTTAGGGACATCGATCTCCGCAAATACTCCACCATTGAGGACTTGGATAAGGTAATCGAACGTGCTCGACCACCTGTGGAGCGGTACGCATCTGAAAACCCGGACTGGTTCCAGTTCGGCACAGACTACATCACGAAGAGTTTAGGGTTTATCGATCCTGATTTCAGACGAAGACATGGCTTCGCTGCTCGTACCCGAGAGGCATTTGAGAAGTATGGTGGCCTCGTCCTTACACGTGATCACGAGTGAAGAGACGCCCAACCATCGGCTTGACCAGATCTTCAGCTCGCTCGCTTTGCTTGCTGGCTTCGTCTGGTCAGCCTGACGCGTTAGACGTTCTCAGTGATTCCGACAGGTTTCTCAATGGATATTAGACAATGACCAAGACCGACAAGAGGGGAAATCCGGTTTCGTACGGATCGCAGGCAGCGATCGAGCGTCTGGACCGAGTATTCGACATGATGCACGCCTATCAGGCCGATCCGCTGGCCGAGGTCGATGTGATCATTGCAGAGCATCCGGACTTTGCGCTGGCCCACGCGTTTCGCGCCGGTGCACTGGCGACGGCAACCGACAAAGCGTTCGAGCCGGAACTGATCAAGAGTGTGAACGCCGCCGAAGGACTCGCCCGGGAGGCCAACGAACGCGAGCGCCTGCACATCGCCGCTTGTCGCGCCTGGCTCGACGGCGAATGGGAGCGCGGTATCGAGGCGTGGGGCCGAGCCTCGACCGAGTATCTGCGCGACTTGCTGGCGCTGCAGTATGCGCATCTCGGAGACTTCTATCTGGGATACTCGCACTTGCTCCGCGATCGCGTTGCGCGCGTGTTGCCGCATTGGAATCGCAGCGTTTCAGGCTATGGTTTCGTCGAAGGCATGTACGCGTTCGGGCTTGAAGAGGCAGGCGAATACGCAAAGGCTGAACAACGCGGTCGCGAGGCCGTTGCCATGAACAGGCAGGATGGGTGGGCAGTGCACGCGGTGACGCACGTGATGGAAATGCAGGGCCGCGCGAACGAGGGCGCAGACTATCTGACTGCGGCTGCCGACGGTTGGGCGCCGAACAGCATGTTTGCATTCCATTTGTGGTGGCACAAGGCGTTGTTCCAGATCGAAGCGAACGACATGGTTTCAGCGTTGAAGCTGTTCGACGAGAACATTCCTGGCGGCGGATTCGTCAGGTGAACGAGCTTGTCGACGGATCGTCCCTACTGTGGCGGCTGTGGCTGCTCGGGCACGATGTTGGCGACCGGTGGGCCGACCTCGCAGACAAGTGGGAACCGCGAGTCGATGATGCGTACTATGCTTTCAACGACGTGAACGCGATGATTGCATTTGTCGGCGCGGGCCGCGCCAACGCACAGCAGCGATTGCTAGCTGCTGCCAAGCGCGCGGCCGCCGGTCAAGGTACGAATGCGATGATGAGCCGCGAGATTGGTGTGCCCGCCTGCGAAGGTATTGCGGCGTTCGGTCGCGGCGATTATGCGCAGACGATCGAGCGCTTGATGCCTGTGCGCGGCAAGGCTAACCGTATGGGCGGCAGCCATGCGCAGCGCGACATGCTCTCGTGGACGCTCACCGAAGCGGCGATCCGGCTCGGCGACCGTGCGCTGGCCGACGCGACCGTCGCTGAACGACTGTCATGGAAGCCGGAGAGCCCGATCAACCGAGCGTGGGCGACCCGCGCCGAGCAACTGAAACGCAAGCAGGCCGTCTAAGCCTTCGTTCCAGTGGACTGTCTTCGTCAGCCACTGAACTCAAACGTTGGGTGCCATATCCGGGGGTCTTCGATTGTGAATGCTATGCGTCTGGTCGAGTGCATTGCCTTTATGCTCATACAAGGCGGTCAGATCCTCGCTGAGAAGCGCAAGCCCACCAAACGGGTGATGCCTGGAGCCGTTGCTCTGCCTGGCGGGCACATCGAGGCCCGCGAGAGCGCGGAAGAGGCGCTGTATCGTGAAATGCAGGAGGAAGTCGGGATTGTCCCCATCGAGAGCGCCTACGTTTGTACCCTCCTGCATCGGTCGCAAGAATTCCGGAAGCTCCACTATTTCGCCGTGACGCGCTGGGAGGGAGAGATGGTCTCCCAGGAGGCGGAAGCCGTGGTGTGGATTCCGCTCAACGCCTTGGAGACCTTGGACCTTGACGTCGATAAGATCGCCGTACAAGAATACCTGCGTGTCTACGCATCGTGATGATGCGCTGCGGAGTTCTTGCACAGCGTGAGGGGTATGCACAGGGCGCAGACGGCGTTAAGTCTCAACAGGCAGCACAGAGAGCGATTGCGAGCACATAGTACTTCCTGAAGTCGCCCTGCATCGGAATAGATTCACCAATGATGGCAACCTCGTAGCCACAGCTTTCCGCCAAGCTGATCAAATCAAGGATGTCTGGATAGTTGGCTTGCACCATAAAGATTTTCCCGCCGGGCCGAAGATGAGTCCGTGCCTCTGTGAATAACGCTTGATGCGCACGGTATTGCGTGTCCCACTGAGCTGCGGAGGTGTCGTCGTGGGCTGCTTTGTTCCTCCGGGAAGATTCGCTACGATGATGTCGAAGGTCTCAGATGGAGTGATGCTCGAGAAAACATGACCCGCCCGAACATCAACCCGATTACCTAATCCGAGGCGCTCGACGTTTCGTTTCGCATTTCTCACAGCGGCCGCGGCAATGTCCACTGCGACCACGCTGGCTGCACCCTGCAGAGCGGCCAACAACGCTAATGCTCCTGTTCCTGTACCAACGTCAAGTACACTCGATCCAGCACTGACATGTAAGTGTTCCGCCAAAAACACTGTGCTTTCGTTCGGTGGAAAGACTCCAGGCAGTACCAATAGCGCCATATCAATTAAGCGTACGATTTTCCCCTCAGGGGGAATCGACCTCGATTCGGACTGTTGCTTAATTTGGCGTTGGTCAATCGCTTCCATCTGAGCCTGTGACAGTACGTCGATGCTGAGCATTTTGCTTTCTTTTCGCATCATTGGGTACACGTGGACAGCATTGAATTAATGCCTTTGCCGGCCTTGGACTAAACCGTCGACATACAAGATCGCTTCGTCGACGCACATCTGAAAGCGCCGTGTCATCGCGGCATCGGCGCGTTGTTGGAGTTTCGCGGCGTGAAGAATCTCGAGCATCTGCGGTGTGGCAAACGCTACTGGCCCGTCCAGCGCCTGTTGCCATGCTTCTTCCGCCGCTTCGTGGAGCACTTCGATGATGAAAGCGGATGACTGCTCTTCGCGGCGTTCCCAGGCGACTTTACCTAGAAAGGCGCGTCCTCCGGAACCTTTTCACCCTGAAGGCCTGGATTAACGCCGGCAAAAGCTCCTGTTCCCTCTCAAGTAAAATCAACGCCGACTCTTCGTCTCCCGCGCGAAAGTTAGTCTCGATGATATCTTTTTTCGCGTTCCATGTATATCTAACTCTTCCAGATCTCGATCAACTCTTTCGACTCGACCACATCGGCGAAGCGCTCGATGCGTTTTAGCGCCGCATTGTGGCCTTCCTCGGTGTAAGTTCCGACGCAGTCACCTACGATGACCATTGAAAAGCCGCGGTTGTGGCCGTCGCGCACGGTCATCTCGACGCCGCCGTCGGTGGTGCAGCCGATCATGACCACGGTGCTGGCACCGCGGTTGTGCATGATGGTTTCAAATTCATTGCCGATGAACATGCTCGGCCGGCGCTTGTCAATGACGATGTCTTCGGGGGCCGGTAGGAAGGGTTTCATGATCTCCCAGTTGGTGCTGCCCTTCAAACGTCGCGGTTTGAGCTTGCTCGGATGATCGACCTTCTCGTTGATCATCGCTCGGCGTATCCAGGTGACCGCCTCTTCACTCCAGAGAAACGGCGTCTGGCGCGTGTAAACGGTCTTGACGCCGGCGTTGGCGGCGGCGGCGATCAGCGGCGGCGCAGTGCGGATAAGCGCTTCTTTGTTGAATGCACCTCCTGCCTGATCGTTCTGCATGTCCCAGACCAGCAGCACGCTGCGTTTTGGATCGACGATCTCTGTTAGCTCAGTGGGGATCTGCCGGCCTGCGAATTCGAGCATAGCGCCTCCTTGTTATGAACTACCGAACCAAGTCTTTACGCGCTTTTTCGAGAAAACTGAAATCGACGACCTGGGCTCCGGGGATCGGTTGAGCCACGTTGGAGGTCTCGCGCGTCAGGTCAACGAAATATTGCACCGCTTGTGGACTGATCACAGCGTCTTTGGCCAGGCCGCGCTTCAGGTAACCGAGCATTTCGGCGGCAAGCTTTTGATCGCTGACCCGCCATTGTTTCATCATGACATCGCGCGCCTGCTCACGATTGGCATCGTCGCTGACGAACAGCAAGCCGCGCAAGGTCGCGCGCACCATGTGGTAGACTTCATCCGGCTGTTGTTGGATGCGCGCCACCGATGTGCCGAAGCCATTTTGTGGAAAACTCACGACGTCGCCCAAAAAGATCAGCTCGTTGTAGCCTTTGTTCACCGCGATAATGTTCTCCGGCACCGAGAGTAAAGCGGCGTCGACGACGCCCTGTTCCAATACCGCCAGCCGCCCGGCGCCCGACCCCCCCATCGGTAACACCTGGACATCTTTTCCCGGCTCAAGACCGAAATGCTTCAAAGCCTGGTACGCCAGGATCGTCGCCGAGCCGCCGGGCGAGCTGCCGGCGACTTTTTTTCCTTTCAGATCGCGTGGCTCTCTGATCTCCTTGCGGCTGACGAAGGATTGCAGCGGTTTGGCGATGGTGAAGATCAAAATCTTTGCCGGGTAGTTGCGGGTCGCGGCAAGCGCCAGGCCGGTGAGCCCGGCGCTATATTCGATCTCGGCTTTGAAGAAGGCGTTGTTTGCGGCGGCGAGAGACATCAGGATGATTTCCAGATCGATGCCTTCGTCACGGTAAAAACCTTTCTGATACGCCGCGTAGATTGGCAGAAAACCGACGCTGGTGGCGGCGATGCCGAGGCGGAGCTTTTTGACTGCCGACTGCGCCGATGCCGGCGAGCAGAGCCAACTGTCGACGGCAAGCACGCCGAAGCAGCAGAGCATTGGCAGGTAACGTCGAGACATGAGAATGCCTCCGCAAATTTTATCGAGCCTTGGCGCAATGCGTCTATGGGTTTGCAATCTTTGCTTCCATCTCTTTGCGCACTTCTTCCGCCCAGCGCAGGTCGAAAAAATTTTCCGCGGCGAGCGGCTTATCGAGCTTGAGCGGGATCCGCAATTCGTTTTCGAGGATGCTCTTCACTCCTTCGGCGGAAGGCACGCCGGGGATGCCTGGCGGAAAGGCGCGGGTGTAGCTGCGGATCGCCTCGGTCAACATCGGCTTGGTGAGGTTTCTAATTCGCAAGCGGCGTAGCGCGATGTCGGCAGCGTCTTCGGGCCGCTCTCGGATGAACAGTAAAGAGCGGGTCATCGCCCGGAGCCATCTTTTGACCTGCGCCGGGTTTTCGGCGAGCTTCTGATTGGTCGCGACGTAGCCCTGAAAGGGTAGGGTGAAAATATCGCCCATGAAGACAAGTTTGCGCAGCCCTTCACGTTCGGCGGCGACGGTGCCGGCGGGATCGAGCACGACGGCGGCAACGTTACCGCTTTTGAGGCCGAGGATTTTGTCGCCGATGCTCGTGCCTAATGAGATTCTAGTGATCTCCTTGGCCGACACGCCGGCACGTTCGGCATACAGCGTGATGAAGCGGTCTTCGCTGTCGCCGATCAGGGCGACGCCGATTTTCTTGCCCTTGAGGTCGGATCCCTGGCTGATGCTTGGATGAACGACTAAATACCACGTCGGTTTTTCGGTTTGATAGAAGATCGCCTTGAGCGGCGCACCGCGCACGGCGCCGCGCAGGCCGCTGCCGCCGGCGCCGCTGAAGTCGACGTCGCCGCTGACCAATGCCGCGATGCCGGCCGGGCCGCCAATGGCGATGGTTTCGTTGTCCAAGCCTTCGTCGCGGAAGAATTTACGCTCCTCGGCGCTGTACACGCTCAGATAATTGAGATTCGCGCCGGGGATGGCGGTGCGAATCTTTTCGGCGCGCGCGCTGGCGGCGAGCCAAGCGACGCAGAACAGGACAAGTAAGAAACTAACACGTCTGCCGATCATGGAACCTCCAATAAGAAGAATGGCCGCAAAGAACGCAAAGGGCGCAAAAAAGAATCGAGAGCCGTTGGGGGGGTTGAATCGCGGCCCTGCGAAACATCGTGCTCTTGGTATCCTTCGTGGTGAATACTCTTTCACACTACACCTGGAGGCCCCTTACTTTAGAGGCGAGCAGGGTTCGTGAGCCATCATCGTGCGCTCGCGTGATGCCCCTGCTGGTAGTGCAAGCGCAGCAGGTCCTTGCCGTAGTCGTTGCCGTTGGGTGTGCGCACGATGACATGGATATGATCTTTGTACGGCTTGGCGCGTTCGCGAAAGGCGATGCCGCGTTGATGGTCGAACTCGACGATGATCACCGGACTCTGGACGCGATAATAAAAGACGCCGTCGTCAGCGCCGCCGCCCATCCAGCAAAAATACGTATCGTTCAAATGGCGCTTCACTTCGTCCATCTTGACCTGGGCGTGGCCGTCGCGCATGCGACCGACATGATATTCCACCAAGCCGAGCAGTAACTCATGTTGTGCGCTGGACAACTCGCCGGCGCGAATGCCCTGGTAATCAAGCACCAGGTTGTCGCGAAACGCGGTGGTAAAGTCTTCGCCGGAAGTCTCGGGCGCGATTGCAGTTTTAACCCGTTGCGATTGTGTAAGCGCGCGGAACAATGCCAGACCGCGGTCTTCATCGCCCTTGAATGCGCGCACGCCGGCGTATTTGCCGCCGACGGCGTGCACCGGCTCAGCGCCTAGGAAAGTCGGCGTGACGACGATCTGATCGCCGAGGACGAAATAATTGATGATCAAATGATGGCCATCCCACTGCCAGCCCCAGGGTTCAGTCGCCGACGGCGCGCCCATGATGCTCAGCCAATAAAGATCCTCGCCGTATTCATCGAGCCGGCCGGTCAATTCTAAAACCGTTTCATTCAAATGCATCAGATCGAGAGTTTCTTCGAAGCCCCGTTGGCTCAAGCTCTCGCGCAACAGCGCAAAGGCGCAGTCGCGCTGGCGGTCGCTCATCTCGAACAGCGCCATGCCGTGGCGCAACAAGGTCGGATGGATGTTGCTCCATTTGCGCCATTGGTCAGTGTCTACGGGAAAGAGCGTCCGAGCGCGTTGGTCGGCGCTCAGCGTCGCGAGAAACGCTTCGGCTGCTTCGCGAATCACCTTCGTCGACAGGCCGGTCTGCTGCAGGCCGAAGAGATCGGCAATGACATCGCCATTGGTGGTAATCCCCTTAAACGGTTCGGCGGCGGCCGCCAGCGATTTCTCGACATAGTTTGGCGGCCCCCCCTTGGTGAAGAGCGGTCGATGGGGACCGCGTTGATTGCAGGTCTCATGCAAACCGTGGGTGCGTGGATCGTTCGGCATAGTTGGTCTCCGAATCGGTCCGTTTTAGTGCGGACTTGATTTAGATGTCAAGGTAGATTTGGCAAACCACGACGGGAAAGAAAAACCAGAGCGGCGCCGGGTTTGTCCGTGGGATCATCTTGGCGGTTTGTTCACCGGGGCAATTGCATTCGGTCGTTGCGTGCTACTCAAGTCGATTTCTTCCTTCCTTCGATGGGAAAGGGAGAAGTATTGCTAGCGCGCGAGAAGAATCTTTTCAGTTTTTATATCTCAACTCGCCGCCAGCAACCGCTCGTGACCTTTCTTCGAGATCGGCGCCAATCGATCGGTGATCAGCGTCCAGCTCTCGCCGTTGTCTTCGCTGCAATAAACCTCGCCGCCAGTCGTCCCGCCGAAGATCGCGCAGTCGCCGTTGGCTTCTTCGAGACAGAGCGCGCCGAACTCATGCTTCAAGCTGGCGGGCAGGCCGCCGGCAAGCCGCTGCCAGTTCTTGCCGCCGTCCTTGCTGCGATAAATTTTTCCTTCGGCGCGGGCATCCGCGCCGGCTTTACGCCAGGTCGTCGGATTATGCTCAGCGGCGGCGACAAACATGGTGTCGGGATTTTTCGGATTCCACACGAAGCCGTCGGGATAGACATCTTTCGCCCAATCGTCGGCCGTCCAGCGCTCCCAGCTGCCGCCGCCGGTGTGAGTGACGTATAACCCGGCGCCGCCGGTGACATAGATTCTTTCGGGATTGCGCGGATCGATCAAACAGCGATGGACATCGTAGAAGTGCTCCACCGGACGATTTTTATCTTTGTACAGGCCCACGGTGTTGAGTTCGCGCCAGCTCTTGCCCAGATCGGTACTTTTTAGAAACGCGCCTTGCTCGACGCAGGCGTAGAGCGTGTGCGCATCGCGGGGATCGAAGGTAATGAATTTCGTGTGGGCAATATGGGGCGGCGCCGGAAACGACCATTGTGACGTGGTCGGCACTTCGCGCAGCGAGGGTATTTCACTCCAATGCATACCCAAGTCTTCGCTGACGAACAAATGCGCCGGCTGGGTGCCGGCGTAGACGCGGACTTTGCCGTCGACGACATGCGCGGCCAGGCTGTAGACGTCGTGAATCGTCATGCCGTTATCGCGGCGTTCCCAGGTTTTGCCGCCGTCGCTGCTGGCGTGAATCGAACCGAAGAATGCGCCGGCAAACATGGTGCCGGTGGTCTGCTCGAAGATGATCGCGCTGATATGCTGGCCGCGCAGGGAGCGCTGGGTTTCACGCCAGCCGTCGTTGGCGCGCTCGAATAGCGCAAGCCCATCCTGGGTGGCGACCCAAAGCTGGGTGGAGCGCTCGCCCGCCGAATAAACGTTGGTCCCGCCGTGGGAAAGTCCGATTGCCATAGATCACCTCCGCTATGCTTGCCGCAATTTACCGACCCGCGATAGGCGCACTCTAGCAACCGAGGTTCTTCGCCGTCAATGGTTCGCCGCGAGATTAAGTTGAGCGCCATTGACGGCGCGGCGCCGCTTCGGTTAGTTTCCTGGCCATGGGCTTCGAGGGGTGCCAATGAGAATCGCTAGACTGTATTTGCTGCTTTTGGCACTGGTTGGGAGTTTGTTAGCGCTTGAGAGCCACGCCCAGGTTAGCAAAACCACCACTTCCTATGTTTCTGATTCGGCCGGCGTCCTGCCGCTCTGGCTCGCCAAGGAGGCCGGTATCTTCGCGCGCAACGGCTTGGACGTGCAGGCGGTGCGCGTGCACGCCGCGGTCGGAGTCATGGCGCTGATGTCCGGCGAACTTCAATTCGTGCTGATATCAGGACCGGTCGCAGTCGAAAGCGCCCTGCGCGGCTCCAATATGGTCTACGTCGCCGGCGGCATGTCGACGCTGGACTTTGTCCTGGTCACCCGGCCGGAAATCAAAAACGCCGAACAACTCAAAGGCGGCACCGTCGGCTTGTCGGCGATCCGCGGCGCCAATCCGACCGCCACTCGATTCGCGCTGCAAAAGCTTGGCCTGGCCCCGAAGGATGTATCGCTCCAGGTGATCGGCGGCACGAGCGAGCGAATCGCCAGCCTGCGCTTGGGAAAAATCCAAGGGACTTTGTTCAGTCCGCCGCAAAGCATCACGGCGCAACGCGAGGGCTTCAATGCTCTGGCGGATGTCGCCGAACTCGGGTTGCCGTTCGTGCATATCGGCGTGGCGACCACCCGCGCCGTCATCCGGGACAGACCGGAGCTGGTGCGCCGCTACGTCAAATCCCACATCGAGGCGATTGCGCTGATGAAGACCGATCGCGACTTGGCGATCAAGGTGCTGGCGAAGTATCTTGGGCAAATAAAAGAGCGCGAAGTGCTGGCGAAATCCTATGACGCCGCCGCGCCGGATAACCGGATCTCGCGCAAACAATATCCATCCGTCGCCGGTCTGCAGATGGCCCTCGATTTATTGGCCGACGATAATCCCAAAGCAAAGATTGCCAAACCGGACGACTTCATCGACAACCGTTTTATCAAAGAGCTCGACGACAGCGGCTATATCGACAGTCTATACAAGCCCAAGCCGCGCTGAAAGAACTAACAATATCGCGCTGGCGTGCTGGTGTATTCACTTGATCGAAACTTTTGACCTTTCTAGGCTCCGCGGCCAGGGGGAAACAAATGTTTGAGCGCCGATTTCGGTTATGCCCAAAACTGCTAACGCTTCTATTGCTCGTCGTCAGCATCTGGCCTGCTACCATCGATGCCCGGATGGTCGTTGGCGTATCGACGGTGAATGTCGCCTTCTTGCCGATCTATCTGACGCAGGACAAAGGCTTCTTCAAGGACGAGGGGCTGGACGTTCTCGTCGTCATGTTCAACGCCGGCGCGACCAATCTTCAGGCGATGATCGGCGGCGATGTGCAGGTGATGGCCGGCGGCTTGCCTGAGTCGGTGCTGGCCAGAGCCGGCGGTCTCGATATCAAAAATTTTTGGGCGATCTCCAACCTTATGCCGTTTCAGATCTACGGCAGCCCGAGCATGAAATCGTTGAAGGACGGCAAGGGGAAAAAGTTTGCCATCAGCCGTTTCGGCTCGCTATCGGAATTTCTCACCCGTTCGGCACTGCGCCAGGCTGGAGTCGATCCCAAAGACGTTACCATGTTGCAGATCGGCGCCACGCCGGCGCGCTTTACCACCCTGGCGAGCGGCATAGTCGATGCGACGATTCTCTGGTTTCCCGTCACCGAGCGCGCCAAATCGGCCGGCTTGAATAAGCTCTTCGATCTGAAAGAACTCTATCCCAACTGGACCAACGTCGGTTTTATCGCCCGCGAAAGCTGGCTCGCCAAAGAAAGAGAGCAAGCGACGAAATTTCTACGCGCTTATCAGCGTGGCGTGAAACACACCCGCGAGAATCGCGACGATGGCATTCGCGCCTTGAGAAAATATGTTGGGCTAAACGCCGCCGAAGCCGCCGCCGGATACGACGAGTACCGCGATTCCTTTCCAATCGACGGGCGCATCCTCGATGCCGGTATTACTGCCACGGTCGAGCAGGAGATCGAGACCGGCAGGCTCAAGGGAAAAATTTCACTGAGCGAGATGATCGACGGCAGCTTCATCAATTTGCTCGGAAAAAAGTAGGGTTGGTTGATTCAAGGGAAGCCAGAACATGTTCATCGTTTCGATAAGAATTTTTGCCGCCGTGGCGGCGTTTTGGCTCTGTGCCGGCGGGAGCGCGCAGGCCAGGCCGATCACGCTGGCGTACAATACCAATTCGCTCAACGTGATGTTGCCGCTCCTAGTGGCTCAGGAGTTAGGATTTTTTACCGCTGAAGGTTTCGAAGTCACCCCGGTTTACGTGCGCAGCGGACCGACGGCGATGGCGGCGATGGTGAGCGGGTCGGCGGATTATTCCATCGTCGGCTCGACCACGGTGGTGCAAGCGATCGCCAAAGGCATTCCAGCCGTAGTCATCGGTAATTATGTCCGCCACGTTAACTGGATGCTCATGGGCGGTACCGGCGTGACTAATCTCAATGCCATCAAAGGCCAGGTGGTCGGTGTAACTTCAGCCGGCGGCATGACGGAGTTCTTGACGGTTGAGGCGTTGGCACGCCGCGGCCTCAAGCGCGACCGCGATTATCGGATTCACTACGCGGGGAACAGTCCAGCGCGGGTGTTGGCGTTAGAGACGAAGGTTATTCAAGCCGCGGCTTTTTCGCCGGGCGAACGGGTGGCGCTCGAACCGAAGGGTTACACATTGCTCATGGATATGGTCCAGGTCATTCCGGAATTTCCGTTGAGCATTCTCGCCAGCAGCCGGCGCAAGTTGGAGAGTAGTCCGGTTGAAGTGGAAGCTTTCCTGCGCGGGTTGCATCGGGCGATGGAGGTGATTCGCACGGACAAAGATCGCGCCGCCGCTGCGGCCTTCAAAAAGACCGCGCGCAGCGATCTCGCCAGGGAGCGCAAAGCGTTGGACTATCTGGTCAACGATTATTCCATCGTCATCAGCAAAGAAAATATCCAAGCACTGATCTACGCCGCCGGCGTCGAGGCCGAAGCGCGTAAACTTGGCGGCGCCGAAAAGTTTTTCGCGGCCGAGCCCCAAGCCAAAGCGATTGCGCGGCGCTGAGCGCTGTGATGCCTTTAGCAGAACTCCCACCGCGAAGATCTCGGCGCGGCAAGACCACCACCAAGATCGCGAAGATCCCGCGCAAAGCACGCCCAGGGCGCAAAGACCACGGGCCGCTGCCCGTCATGCTGAGCTAACGCGAGGAAACCAGGCCATTTTTCCCCGCCTGATTGCCGATCCGACCGTCTGAGACTGATCGCCCTCGATGGAAATAAATGTCAATTCGGTTTGCCGCCATCAAAGCGTTGGACTGTCGCGAAAATTTACGGTATTGCACTGCGGGAGCGTTTAACACCATGGGTTATTTTCGCAACTCGTTCATAGTCACGTTCGTCGGCCTCGGTCTCGGTGCCTATCTCGGCTGGCAGGCCGAGCAGACCATAGTCGGCGCACTATCGACGTTGTTCATTGTCACCGTGCTGGCGATTTTAGAAATCTCGCTGTCCTTCGACAACGCGGTCGTCAATGCCACGGTAATCAAGGAAATGAGCCCGCTGTGGCGCCATCGCTTCCTTACCTGGGGTATCGCCATCGCGGTTTTCGGCATGCGGATCGTTTTTCCGCTGGTTATCGTCGCGATCATCGCGCGCATCGACCCCTGGTCGGCGCTGGTCATGGCCGCCACCGACGCGGATGAATATTCCCGTTTGTTGGTTAGCGCGCATATCTCGGTGGCGGCATTTGGCGGGGCCTTTCTCACCATGGTCGGGCTCAAGCATTTTTTTAACCAGGAGAAAGATGTCCATTGGATCGCCATAATCGAACGTCCGCTGACCCGTCTTGGCCGTATCGAGGCGGTGGAACTGGGATTGGTGCTATTACTGCTTTATACGGTATCCCGCTGGCTGACCGTCGCAGAGCAGGTGGAGTTTTTGGTTGCTGGGATCTTTGGTCTGGTGACCTATATCGCCGTCGATGGAATTTCAGCGGTCCTCAACATGACCTCGGCCGCCAGCGGCGAAGTCGCGCGCTCAGGCGCCGCATCGTTTCTCTATCTCGAAGTGCTCGATGCCAGCTTTAGTTTTGACGGCGTGATCGCGCCTTTGCGCTTTCCAACAACCTGTTCATAATCGCCATCGGTCTCGGTATCGGCGCCATGTTCGTTCGAAGTCTGACCATCATGTTGGTCGAACAAGAAACCCTCGCCTCTTACCGCTTTCTCGAACATGGCGCGTTCTATGCGATCATCGCCCTGGGCGTGATAATGTTCCTCAATGCTGTAACCCACATCCCCGAAGTGGTCACCGGCCTGATCGGCTGTGGCTTGATCGTCTGGGCGTTTTGCGATTCGATCCGTTATAATCGCCGGCAGCGCGTCGCGTGACAATCGATCCATGCACTACAGTTGCCCGCAGCTGCGTTAGCACGAAGGTTGGCCATGAAATCATTGCTAATTTAATCACCAAGGTGTGGCCATGATCGATCTTTCGCGTTTTGCATTGACCGGCCGGACGGCGATAATTACCGGTGGCAGCGGCGGCATTGGTCGGGCGTGTGCGCTGGCGTTCGCCAAGGCGGGGGCGAACATCGTCATCGCGTCGTTGCCGCAGGAGTCGATTCCACCGGTGATCGAGGAAGTCGAAGCGCTGGGAGTAAACGGACTCGGTTTGGCGGTAGATGTCTCCGACGAGGCCCAGGTAAAATCCCTGGTCGAACAAACTTTAGCGCAACTTGGCCGCATCGATGTTCTCGTCAACGTCGCCGGTGGTTCCTACAGCCGCAATCCCGATATGCCGGCGTTCAATCGCGCGCCGCTGTTGGAATTGGCGCCGGAAGATTTTATGACCGCCTACGCGGTCAATACCAAGACCGCGTTTCTATGCGCCAAGGCGGTGGCGCCGGCGATGAAAGCTCGCGGCAAGGGCAGCATTATCAATATCGGGTCGATCTCCGGCCGCGGCACCAAGAAAGAACGAGCCGACATGGCGGCCTACGGCACCGCCAAGGCGGCGGTGATGAATTTGTCAATTCACATGGCGCAGCATTGGGGGCCTGAGATCCGTGTCAACGCCATTGCTCCGGGTATCATCGACACGCCAAGGCCGGCCGGAAGCCCGCGCCAGGACGGTTGGGCCCAGGCGCTGCAAAAAATCGCCCTCGGCCGCGCAGGCAGCGCCGACGAAGTCGCCAGCGTGGCGCTGTTTTTGGCTTCAGATGCGGCGAGCTTCGTGAGCGGAGCGATAATCGATGTAAACGGCGGGGAGTGATCGGACTACACAAATTTTTGCGATTGTCATTTCGACCGCAGGGAGAAATCTCGACCCAGACTATTCGGAGAAATTCTCGCCTTCGTTCGAAATGACAGAGTGAAGACAAAGATTCGCCCAAGGTTTCCAGCTAGGTACTAATCCAGCCAATCCTTGTCCTTCAATTTTCTCGGCAAGTAGGTCTTGGTCAGGTATTGAAAATCTTTGTTGGCGAGGGCGTCGAGCTCGAATTTCAGGCCGCTGGTGAGCATGCCTTTGATTTCGTTCTGCCATTCTTTTTTCTGAAACCATTTGTACTTCATCAGTTCTTTGGCGCGGTTGATGTCCTTGTCGTTCAACTTGATGCCGACGTTGCGCGGCAGGCCATAGCGCTCGGGGTCGGCGCTGGAAAAGCCGATGAACTTCGCCTTGGGGATTGCCATGCGTTCGCTTTCGAAGGCCAGATTGATCGAGCCCTGCTTGATAACCGAGTAGATGTAGTAGCCCCAGGGGTCATTGTCGACGAGAACATAGACCGGCAATTTGTAGTCTTCGTGCAGCCGGCGCGCCAGCCGGCGCACGCCGCGCGGCGGCTGGCCGTTGCCGGTAAGCAGGACGCAATTGTATCTGCGCCAGAATTTATCTTCCGATAGGCGGTTCCACTGGGTGCCTTTTTCGACCAGCAGGACGAAGTCCGCCGTGCACTTGCTGATCTGAATATATTCCGGCTCGACGATCGACGGCACCGAGTAACCGCCTTTACCCAACTTGGTGCAATCGACCCGGTCGCCGTCATCGACGATGGTCAACGGCCCAACCACGGTGCCGGAATTCTCGGCGCGGACATGCAACTCTTCGCGCAGCGCTTCGAGGGTGACTTCGAGATCTTCGATCAGCGGATCGGATTCGTTTTGGCCGTCAAAGGTGTTTTCGTTGGAGTTTTTGATCGTGTGCTTGGTGCGGTAATAAATTTCCCGCAGCGAGGTGGTCAGGTTGGCGCGCTGCAACTCGGCCAGAGCATCGGCGACGAGCACCGTCTGCATGAATTTCTTGGCCATGCCGACGTTGAAAAAGGTGCGCGCCTGCTTGCGCCGGCCCATCTCGATGATGCCGCGCTTGGCGTTGAAGTTGACGTTGGCCAAGCTGCGCACCGGAATCGCCAGCGATGGGTCCTGGCTCCGCTGCGCCGCGCTGATCACGACGTCGGCGACGCCGATCAGTTTTCGTTCGACGACGCCGTTATTTTTTGGTTTTTTTGCCGCCATTTTTCTTTCCTGCCTTTTTGCTCGGTTTTTCCAGGGCTAAAGTCATTTGCTTGATGTCTGCGGGTTTGGCGCCGCGCTGTTGCCGCGGTTTGGTCTGCGCGCGTCTTGGTCGTCGCCGCAGAGGACGATTTGCTCCTTCGCCATTGATGGCAGCGCCGGTTCTGCATCTGCGGCAGTGCTGTCTTCGGTTAATGCAGCGTCCGTCGGCGCCGCACTTGGCAAGTTCGGGCGCGTCGCCCGCGGGGCCTTCCTCGGTGACGATAATCGAATGCGGCAAGCCTTCCGGCCCGCCGCCGTCATGGCCGAGGATCTCGTCGATCTTTTGTCCGCCGGTGCGCTTGGTGGCGATCTTCTGCAACTGCTCTTTGAGTTTTTCTTTGGCGAGCTTGCCGCCTTTGAGCCGGGTGCAGGCTTCGACCACTTCCTCGATGTAGAGCTCGAAGACGTTACGCCGGCGAAATTCATCCTTGGCCCGTTCCCGGCGTCGCAAAAACACTCCCAGCCGCCGGCCGCACTCTTGCAAGGCAAGTTTGATTTCTTTTCTGATCTCGTCGTAGTCGGCTATGGCTTCTTTCGACTCGCTGGTGAAGGGCACCCAGACCGACGCCATGTGCACGAAGATCACCATCGGTCCGGCCGGCAGCGCGCCGCGCGATTGCGCCACGCCGTAATTACGCCAGCTGGTGTCGAGCACCGATTTGAAGGTCGCGCAGGCGGACTGTTGATAGAGCAGCGGCACGCGGTTGGCGTAGCGGATCACCGAGGCTAACTCGTTGTCGTCATCGTTATCTTCACCTTCGGCGAGGGGAATGTTTTGCTCTGTTCACCTTTGCCGCTTGTCCGGGATTCTTGCCAAAGGCCAAGCCAGCTTCGATGACGAACGGATTGCCGCGATAGACCGCCGGCGGCCGGGTCACGGCGGTGTAAAATTCTCCTTTGATTTGTTTGTACAGACCGTGAAGAATCGCCCTCTCGCCGATCGGCGAAATGCAGTTACTCGGCGGCGCCATGATCTTGGTCGATTGAATCGCTTTATAAAACGTTTCGGCGGCGGCGCCATGCAGGTCGCGCGGTCTAACGTTCGGCGAAAGCTTGGCGGTCTTGCAAATGTCCTGCGCCAGGCTCGACGACACGCGGCTGAACTCGCTGGCGAGAAATCCCACCAGAGTATTGCTCTTGGTGTCATGGAGCATTTTCAGCATCATGCCGAATTCTATTCCATAGGGATGGGGCTTGATCTCGCGCGGCTGCGGCGGCAGCTCGTCAATGGTCCGCGGATAGTGTTTAATCTCGCCTTCCGGCGTGTGGTAGACGAGCTTCACGTGGGGATTGGCGATGGCGGTCTGCTCCAGATATTCGTCCACCGAGGCGCGGCCCTTTTGATAACGCCCTTCGATTTCCAGACTGACCTGCGTACCGCGGTGGTTTTCCCAATCGATCTTTTTGTTCTCGAAAATTCGCGGCTCGTTTTTCTTGGTATCGATCTGCACTTCGAAATAGTGCGCCGGCGCCTTGGCGCTGGTGCGCGAGATGATCTGCACCGGCTTGCCGGTGGTGAGCTGGGCGTACATGCCGGCGGCGGAGATGCCGATGCCTTGCTGGCCGCGGCTCATGCGCAGGCGATGAAACTTCGAGCCGTAGAGCAGCTTGGCAAAAATCGGCGGGATCTGCTGGCGCACGATACCCGGACCATAGTCGATTACGGTGACGCGGAAGCGCGTCGCCTGGCTCGGCGCCGGCGTGACGCCATTATTGGCTACCACCTCGAGTTTGACGATGACTTCCGGCAAAATGCCCGCCTCTTCGCAGGCATCCAGCGCGTTGTCGACCGCTTCTTTGATACAGGTGAGCAGCGACTTGCGCGGGTTGTCGAAACCCAACAGGTGGCGATTCTTGGTAAAGAACTCCGATACGGAAATATCTCTCTGGCGCGCGCCCATCTCGGCGGCGGTGACGACTTTTCTCGGTTCGACCGGCGGCGCCGGGGTGGCTGCCGGCTCGGCTTTTGGCATGGCTTTAGACATCGTTAGGTCGGTTCTCCATGGATGATTTCAGCGTTAGAAGATTACTCGGGAGCGTTGGTCGCCGCCCTAAACTGGTGTGACTCGATAATTGAACTGAATGCAAAAGTGGATCAAACGCTCATACTACGGAAGGTTGATGTTCGCCGTCAATTATAGCAGAGGGGGAAAGCTTGTGAATGGTCTGGCAGAAAATTTTCCAAAAATCACGGCGAGATCGCGGTTCAGACGGAGATTTACCCGAAGCCGTAGGCGAGAGGTAGAGACCCGTCGCTAGATTCGTATGATAGGGCGTGGGTCGATATCACATCCAACGCGCGAAGAATCTAGCCAGGCTGAACGACGACGATCCCACGCGGCGTTGGCTGATCAGTCAAAAAATGCGAAAGCGCGCACTTCGATGCTTTGCCGCGCCGGCGCGCCGGCCGGGGTGTTGGGGTCGTCGAAGGAGGTGTGCGGCGTGAAGCGGGCGCGGCCGTCGGTGTTGGAATCGTAGACTTTGAACACCAGCGCCTCATCGCGGCGCATTTCGGGGAAATAATACCAACGATGATTGGCGTGGTATTTCAATCGATAAGTCTGCCCGACGCGGTGTGGGTAGCGGCGCTCGGCGACAATGAGATCTGCCATCGCGACGCTCTTGGCGTCGGCGAGCGCGAGAGGATTGGACTGAATCGGTTGATTGATCGCGCGCCAAACTTGGATGATGGCGAAGCGGCGGGTCAGTAAATCCTCGGCTTCGTCCGGCAGGAACTCACGCACACGGTTGGGTCCTGACCATTCCGTATAGTCGTTATGCGCCGACATGACCGGTTCACGGATCAGTTTCGTCTCGCGCTCGGCTTCGTCGCCGGAACGCAAGGTATGATCGAAGATCACCACCCGAGACGCGCCCGATTGCTGTTTGATCAACTGCTCGACTTCCGGGTAGTAGACCGACTCCAATTGCGCGCTGTCGAAGAAATCAGCCGACTTTGGTTTTGTGCTCGACCAGGATGAAGCCGTTTTGCTCCAGTGAAGTCTCGCCGGCAAGCAAACGGCCGTTGCGCACCGACATCGGCATTAGGTCGTGGCTGCCGGTCTTGCGCCGCCGTATGTTATTTGGGCCGAAGGTTTCGTTGACGAGTTTTTCACCCGGTCGTGTCCACGGTGTAGGGAATGCCGGCTTTCAGTTCACCTGTTGGCATGTGTTCTCCTAACCTATTGTTTTCTCGACAAACCTGTTCACCTGTTATCACCAGTTATCCCCGGTTATTCTCTGCTGGTGTGTCATGAATGTGTCATGGACTATATCAATTCTGCAACCTGGAAAGGAAGTCTTTATGAGTCAACTCTATACCTTTGGTCCTAGTGTTATCTCTCGCCGGATCGGCGTGCGCTGACATGCTCAATGCGCCGATCAAGCGCCAGCATGCCGCCAAGTTTGCTCGGCACAGGGATAGTACCCGTAATGTTACTGTGGTAATCCAGCAAGCACGTGAGGATTGGAGCCTTGATATGAACTACGAACCAATCTTTAAAGGAATCAAGCGTGGGCTTTGGGTGTCACTGTTTCTTAGCATGCGCATAGCCAAGACGATTCAAGCCTATATCACTCCTACCCGGCCAGCATTGGTTGAACCAGTGGAGCAAGGTCCGAAGAAGTTGGCGGCGATACAGCAGGAGCATCGCCAGTACGTTGAAGCAATCCGGCAGAATCTTAGCCGCAATACGAAGTACCTTTCTCTAAAATGGAAGTGATGCGGGTCAGTAGGAGCGGGTCTCAAACCTCTTTATGGGATGGGCTCGTTTACTAAATGAGCGTCAAAAACATTTGGCGCTACACATTTGCCCTGCTAGATAACGCTGATGCAACGAATCCGTTAGGAGATTTTTTTTGAACATCATTATCATCGAACTTACCAGTTAGGTAATCTAGGATGGCAAGCTGTTGGTCTGACATCAGGGCGAACCGTTCTCATAGATTGAGATCTACAGTAACTATTGAGTCCTATACCGGGTCTGACTGTAAGGGTAGGCCCTACGAATTTGATAGTGCTGCCAGCGGTAAGATGGACTTCATCGGTGGGTGGATCGAAGGTGACGATGTTGGTTATTACCAAGTCTGGCCAGTGGGTATCGCGCACCTTATTTGAAACTGTGATTCATGAACTTCATTTTCCGTATTATTAACGCGATGTTTGGCGTCTTCGAACGCATTTCTTTCGCGGATCGGATTTTGTACAGGCGAGCTTTTAGCAAATCTGTCTGGCATTCCTCCTACCAATGCGCTGGCTGGCCCACGGACAATTTCGATGAGAGTAAGAATCCAAGGTTCGGCGTCTGCCCCGAATGCATGCGGATTGAACACGCGATCGACGCTTTGTCGACTCTGGTAATTCGAGAGCTAACTGAAACTGATGGATAGATTTAAAGAGAACAAATCCAGAGGAAGCAGCGGCTCTCGAAGTCGGCAATCACCGCACTACTTGAAGAGGCTAAAAAGAACCACAATGCCGATCCTTGGTGTCGGAAGTTATTTGAACGGTATCCATCGCGCCAAGAATGGAAAGACAATCCAGCTCGCGCCGGATTCATCGACAATTTATTTGAAGCGGCTGGCTTCAGTGTTAGGTATGGCAAGGGCGGTGTGCCTGAATGGATCGTGAAGGAATGACTGGGCTGAAAGCGCAGTATCACGGGTTACTGTTCGACATGCTATTCGATATGGTGTAGACCAGTATCTCACCTCGTTCTTAAACTACTTAAAATTTTGTCGGAAGTTTTCCTTTAGAGCGTTGTTTAGCATTTTCTAAAGGCCCAACACGGAGGCGGTATGAGTACCGAGCCAAGTGTCGGCATTGATGATGTTGTCATAAACTCTGAACTGCTTCGGCGGACATCGAGAGCGCCTGACTATGAAGCCGAGAACATGGCCCTGATCGGACTGGCGCGGACTCTCGCCGATTCGCCCGATCAAATTCTACAATGCTTGGTCGAAACCGCATTAAGTCTGTGTCGCGCTCATACAGCCGGTATCAGCTTGCTCGATGAAAAGGACGGTCATGAGGTATTCCGTTGGGAAGCCGTTGCAGGGTGTATTTAGCGACCGTATTGACGCGACGATGCCACGAAACGCAAGCCCATGTGGCACGACAATGGACCGGAACGCGACTCAGCTCATGTACATGGCAGAGAGAGCCTTCCCAGCACTGACGGCTCAACCGCCTATCGTCGAGGCTTTGCTCATCCCGTTTCACGTTAGGTCGATACCAATCGGAACAATTTGGGTCGTCGCCCACGATGAGAGCCGCAAATTCGACCGGGAGGACGAACGCATCGTCCAGACGTTAGCCGAATTCGCATCCGCATCCTGGCAATTGTGGAAAGCACGCGCCGACGCTGAAGCAATGGCGCGAAAAGAAACTCAGCAGATAGTAGAACTTTCTGCTGACAAGCAAGGACTCGAAGCGAATATCGCCAATCGGGAAACAGTGGAGCAACAGCTTCAGTTACTCAATAAAGAGTTAACATTGCGAATCTCCGAAAAGACGGCAGAATTAGCCACGGCAAACGCCGTACTCATAGAATCCGTTAAAGGGGATAAAGCTCCTGATCTTCAACTCCGAATAGAAAATATAAATCTGGTGAGCGCCGGTATTGCTCATGACTTTCGGAATATTCTCAACATTATACAGGGTTATGCAACGCTGATTATGACAGATCCGGCGCAATCGCGAAGCTTCGAAAGTGCCGGGGTTATCGCTGCAACTGTTACAGAAGGCGCAAAATTGGCGCGGCAATTGGTTAAGGCCGGGCTAAAGTCGGAGATACAGCTTGAGCTCGGCAACGTTAATGATTTGCTGGGGGATTTGACTGATCTTCTAAGCAAGACTTTTCCTGTCACTGTAGAGATCATCACAAATCTCGATCCACAAATACCAAGCATCAGGATGAATCTTGGACAATTGAATCGGGCCATACTCAATCTTTTGATTAATGCAAGGGACGCGATTGTCCACCGTGGGAAAATCGTAGTCCACACCCGAACCATCGTGGGTGCAGAACTTCGCAGACGGTTCCCCAAAGCCGACGAGAACTCATACCTATGTATAAGCATCTCTGATACTGGCACTGGAATGGATGAGCAGACAAAAAACCATATTTTTGAGGCAGGATTCACTACCAAGGAGCGAAACAAAGGCAGTGGCGTGGGCCTTTCGATGGTTAAAAGTATTATTGCCGAACATCACGGCTTGATTGAGGTAACGAGCAAACCTGGTCATGGTTCGATCTTCACAATTTACTTGCCAATTCCAACCACGGACGAACCGGAAACAATTCAACCGTAGCAAGACGCGGCACCACCTTTTAGTTAGGCAGCGGCCAACATAATTACAGCGTGCTTGATAGTTCCGCTTCCTCCCTTACTACCTAACGTGAATGTCGATAATCGCCAACCGACTCACAGCGTCTATCAATCCATGACGTTGCTTCGTCAAGGGCTGTAGCTAGGGCATAGAGAGCCGTGTCACAACGTGCATTTGAATTGAGAAAATGTTCGCCCTCATCAGATTCGGATATTTTCCACTTGATGATCGCCATTGGTCGATACTTTCGCGTACCTCGATCATAGGAAAAGTCTAGGACAATGATGTGCTTCTTGTAACTGCGCGTCTGCACCATGTTATTGTCCGAAACCTGACAGTCTGCGCTAGCTTCATGTGGTAATTACGGAACGTGCTCTAACAAATGCCTGTGCTGAATGCCATCAAGATTTATTGTACTCGTTGCAAAACTCACTTTGGTGTCCTTCTATCTTCGTTGAAAAAGCCGGTTGTATGCCCGCTCTGCAAAATGTCTGATAAGTTTGACTTCAAGAAGCGCGGCAAATAAACCACCAGGTTAAACTCAAAATTTGCCGTTGCTTAAAACATTAACTGGCTAGCTTTAATTTCGCCTTAATCGCGGTGTGGTAGATTCCTCCTTCCACATATCGTAGCAATCGTTATGGAAACATACTGTCTCACGGCCAACAAACGAGATTTCCAAAGTCGGCTTATTATCACAGCAACCAGCGCATAGATGATCGGGAATACCACATATTCGATACTCAATCGCCGTTGTTGGAGGGGTCTGCAACCCTGGATGATTGGGAAACGTAGCCGAGTTCCACTTTGTTAAAAGACCATTGTCTAATCGTTCTCTGATCTTGATTCTCTTTTGCCCAGGGTCCATAAAATCGTCTCAGGGATCGCTCTTAGAGAAAGTCGCCTGACTGATCGGGTAGGTTTTGAGATTGTCAGATATCTGACTGTATTTATTTTTGCTTTTATTCCGTCAGCTTTTCATTCTCCATCGAGTTAGGTTTTCTGCCGCTGCATTTTCAATCACAAATGGAATCTCCAAGTCGCCGATAGACTCGATAGTCATTCCCTTACAGTCCTCTAACACTGACAATAGGACCATGCTTATTAGGTCGTGTTCCATGATTAGACGGCTTTGATACTTGGTGCCTTCGTGTTCCATCGTTAGAAGCACGCGAAGAGGCATATCTGGATGCCATCGTACATCTCGCAGTACGCCGACTTCTCCTCGCGGGAGCGAAGTAGGGCCTATATTCTGATTAATCCAGGTGGGTGGCCAAAGGTTAATGCCACGATACGAGAGAGTCGGATGGTTTCTTAGTTGCACGCCAGGATTGGTAGCAATGTCAATGCCTTACAATAATTCAAATTATATGAGTAAATTTGTTCGTTTAGGCGCAAGGGTGGGATTTAATGATTCATTACTGGGACTGGCGAGTGAGTTAACGATTCTAATACATGTAACTCTATCTCTCTGGCTGTGGAGTCGGCGGATTGAATATCCCCTAGCTATATCACCGGCAAACTCGAAAACCGGACTGTTCGAATAGATCGTGGATGAACAAACTACGTTCAGCGTCTTCCGCAAATTGCTGCTTACTTGGATAGCGATCAAAAACTTCCACCGGCCAATCATTAGTCGATAATCCAGCCTTTGCAAACAACGCGGTTAGCTCGACTTCAAGGGCCGCTGCTTCTTCAGGATTGCTCTCTTTAAACTTCTCCATAATTATTTCTTAACTTTTTGCTCGAATTGAATGACGCTTGATCCTAGTTAGAATTTTATTCCCGATAGTTTCATGCCATCCTGAATTCGTTCCACTGCTTTAGAGCAAAACTTTTTAGCGATCTTCAATAACTCGAAGGATTCAGTCTCGGTACAGTATATATTCTTGGGTCCAGCAGTGCCGAGGAACATATTGATTCTCATACTGAGATCGGACTCGGAATTTAGGAAAGGCATCAAACAATCAACATCAATCCGATCTAGTTGAATCATTACAATCATTCACGCCACCAGGCCAGACAGTCTGATACCTTCTTCAATTTTTTTTGTTGCTATTGGACAATTCTCTTGGGCGATAAGTAATAAGCGACGAGCCTGGATTTCGCTACAGACTACGGGATTGGAGAAACCAATAGGCCGGATATTAGAAAATACAGTGGCATCCGACTTTCCCAGTAATTGGCGAAGATCGGAACCTTGCGGTAAATGATCAAGTAGGCACTGGATATCGATACGGGACATTTCAATCAACAAGCTCATCAACCCCACCTCCCACCAGAGCGGCGACAATAGGCTTACTGCCAGGGATGTCAACGTAAATAAGTCTTTGTCAGATATCTGACAAAAGTCGTAAAGCTGCGGGGAGTTACTGTATGATGCTAGTTAGCCCATCACTAGAGAGCGGACTTATGCAATTATCGGCAAGTTCATCAAGGCGATCCAGTTTGGCTTGCAAGCAGTTTATCAGTAGGAAAGGGTTCGCTTGGGTCGTTATTAGGCATGCGTCACAAATCGAAGCGTTTATCTTCCGCTTCGTTTCGTTGCATTCGACATATACTTCATCGATCTCTTTGGTAACGACGCCGTCACAGACAACAGTGATCCATTCGTTCTCCTATTTTAATTCGCCAAGTGTAGCGAAAATAGTGTCTCTGGTACCGTCTTGCCACTTGGATTTAGTTATTCGATCCCGCAGCGTTGTTAGAATCTCAGTCTTCATTTCAGGCTTGCTTGCTGCCAGGGTCATGAGTTCATAATCGGATAGAACCGATGCGCCATATTGTTTTGCTGCTGCGAATACCTGCTTTATTTCTATGTCGCTAAATTCTGATGCCCTGGCTACTCGTGTTCTATATCGTGCGCCAGTGAGATTAGTCTCGAAGACTTATTGTCTCAAGCGCCCTTCGTTTTTCAACTCCTGCTGGGCTTGTTTGAGAATCCGATCGTTGACGACCCGGTCGAGGGTGAATTTTTTGTCGACCAAGCCGGTGCGGTGGTCGTCGTCGAGCATGGTTTGAATGCCGTCCCAGGCCACCGACATATCGGCGGCGTAACCGGGGCTAAACAGATCGTAAGAACGCTGGACGATTTCCGGGTCGCCCTGCAAGCCGGCTGCGAAGCCGATCTTGATCGCTTCCTGTTTGTTGAACTTGGCGAATTGCATGCCGAGAATCAGCGCCTTTAAGAACCGCTTGGTCGTATCCGGGCTTTTCTCCAGCATCTCGCCGCGGCTGACGTATACGCTCTGGGGCACGCGCAGGGCCTCATTGAAATTGGCGATCATGGCGAAGCCCTTGTCGAGCAGTTTGACGGTGTCTTCGGCGGAAAAGGGCGCGGCGGCGATCAGTCCTTTTTCCAACGCGCTGGCGCGCACCACGGTTTGACCGATTGAGCGCAAGGTGACGTCTTTGTCGGGTTCGAGATTGTTGCGTTTGAGATAGAGCCTAACGGTGAAATCAGAAAAGGACCCAGCGCCAGTGATGCCGACAATCTTGCCGCGCAGGTCTTCGAGCCGTTTAATGTCTTTGTTGCCGATGAGCGTGTAGTTGGTGTAGTTCGACGTCGAAGCGATGATGTTCATGTCAAGGCCGCGTGCTTTACTGCGGATCGCCGCCTGGGCGCCACCGATGGTGGCGAAGTCGATGTTTCCCGACACCAGTGCCATGACTGCCGTTGGGCCGCCACTGACGAAGATTTGCTCTACGGTGAGACCCTGATCGCGGAAGTAACCGCGGTGATTGGCGACGCGGAAAGGCAGCTGCGCATTCCACGCCAAGCTGACGAAGACGACACGGAGGTTTTTCTTTTCCTGGCCCCACGCGAGTTGGGCGGATAGGAGCGACAGTACCAATAGAACGGGTACCATTCTGCAACAGCGAGAGTACATCGTTGCGCCCTGTGCTAGCGTTTGCGTTCCAACTCTTCTCTGACTTCGCCGGCGAGCTTCAGCGCCAGAAACTTTTCCGGCGCGACCTCGTCTTTGATTTTGAGCGGCGCTTTGACGTCGAACTCGATGACGTTCTTGATCCCTTGCGCCGATGGCACACCGGGAATGCCGTCGGGCAAGGCCCGGACAAAGCGGCGGATGCCTTCGATGACGATGGGACGGTTTGGATTGCCCATGGGGATTTTTTTCATGGCGATGTCGGCGGCTTCCTCGGGACGTTCGCGGATGAACATGAGGGCGCGCATCATGGCGCGCAGCCAGCGTTTGACGTCGCCCGGCCGCTCGGCGATTTTCTTGTCGCTCGCCATGAAACCTTGAAAGGGGTAGGGGAAAAGGTCGCCTAAAAAAGTCAGGGTGCGTAGACCTTCCTTTTCTGCGATGAGCGCTTCGTCGCCGTTCACCGTCGCGGCGTGGATGGCGCCCGATTTCAGTCCTAAGATGGTCGTGGCGGTCGAGCGCGACGGCATGGCCACCCGGATCAGATCGCGTGGCGCGACCCCGTTGCGGTCAGCGTAGAGGGTAATCAGCGAATCCTGGGTGTCGCCCACTGTGCCGACGGCGACGCGTTTGCCTCTGAGATCGCCCGCCTTGGCGATCTCCGGCGCGGCGATCAAGTACCAGGTTACTTTCTCGGTCTGAAACATAACCGCTTTGATCGGCGCCCCGCGCAGCGCCGCGCGCATGCCGGTGCCGCCGGCGCCGCTATAATCGACCTCGCCGCTGACCAAGGCCGCGATGGCGCTGCTGCCGGGAATGACGATGGTTTCGTTTTCCAAATTCTCATCGCGAAAGTAGCCTTTGAGCTCGGCCACCGGTACGCTCAGATAGTTCAACGTAGCGCGCGGAATGACCGTGCGCACACGCTCTGCATAAACATCAGACGGTGCGAGAAGCGCAAAGACGAAGACGATAGTCAGTTTCATGGTAATGCTCTCATCGCGGGTTTTCGCGCCGGACCTCTTCGAGGATGCGAAAGTCGACGACCTTGGTCAACGCGATATCGCCGATGCTCTTGTCGGAGTTCTGGATCAATTTGATGTGGACCTTTAGGCCGGCCTCCGATGAGGCGCCGTCGCGGCTGGCGGCCTTCATGATCGATTGATAGGAGTCGCGCGCCGTCGCCGCATCGAGCTTCCATTCGCGCTCGACGATCTTGATTGACTCTTCAGGGTTCTCACGGGAGAACAACAGGCCGCGGTAAAAGGCGCGCAGCAGCCGCTTCACTTGATCGCGGTTCTCCACCAGCCGGCGCTCGGTGGTGGTAAAGCCGTTACTGGGAAACTCGATAGCGTCGCCAAGAAACAGCAACTCGCGAAAGCCTTTTTGCTTGAGCATGGAGTTGTCCGGCGGGTTGGCAATGTTGGCGTCCACCGAGCCGGCGATGAGCGCGGCGTTGCGCGTGTTGCCCAGGCCGATCATGATCAGGACGACATCTTTCTGCGGGTCGAGGCCGTTGGCTTGGAGCGCGACCCTGGCCGCCAGGTCGGTGGTGCCGCCGAAACGGCTCACCGCGAGTAATTTGCCGCGCAGTTCGCTGACCGATTTGATCGCCGGCCTGGACATGACGAAGTAATTCGGCAACCGGGCGCTGAAAAAAATCGACTTCAGCGGCGCTCCTTTGGCCGCTAGTCTAAGCGCCGAGTCGGCGACACCATGGTACTCCACCTCGCCGCTCAGGAGCGCGTTGTGGGCAATATTGGGCAGCAGCGCCGGCAGTTCGAGTTCGAGATTTTCGTCTTTGAGGAAACCGCGATGCAGCGCGATGAACATCGGCAGATAGCCCATGGAGCGCGACGGCAGGGCGAGGCGGACTTTCTCGGCCGGAGCGTTAACTGCAGGAATGAGCAAGGCCAACAGGAGTGTAAGACTAAGAATAGTTTTATGGGTCATAGCTTTTTTAATCGAGGGTAAAATTGTTGGCCAGTATAGCGAGATCGCGCCATGAAGCAACTAGCAGAGGTCAATCCCATCACAGATGATTGGCCGTAGAATTCCGTAGCGGGCGCATCTAAAATGCCGCGAGATGTGCTGCAAAGGAAGCGGAGGTCTGAAAATGTCACTCGGATGTGTGTTGGTCGAGGAGTTTCAACCGGAGGTTTTGCAATGGTTGCGCGAGCGGGTTGACCTGGTGGTGGTCAATCCATGGGTCGAGCCGCAGCGCTGGGATATCGAAGCGGCGCGGGTCGACGCGGTGATCAGCCGCAAAGGCCAAATCACCCGCGAACATATGGAAAAGGGCGGCGGGCGTTTGAAAATCGTCGCCCGCACCGGCGTCGGCGTCGATCCGTCGCGAGTCGACCTGGAGGCGGCGAGGGAACTCAAAGTTTGGGTGACCAATCAGCCGGGCAGCAACGCGGTGTCGGTCGCCGAGCTGGCCTTCGGCCAGATGATCGCGCTGGTGCGCCATACACATGCGGCCGACCGCGCGGTAAAAGATAATCGCTGGAGCGATTATCTCAGGTTTATCGGCACCGAGCTCGCCGGCAAATCTCTCGGCATCGTCGGCATGGGCAACATCGGCGCGCGCATGGCGCTCCGGGCTCGGGCTTTCGAGATGGCTTTTCTCGTCTACGATCCTTATATCCCTGAGTCCCATGTCACCGCTTTGGGCGGCAAGTGGGTTGGCCTTAACGAGCTTCTCTCAGACGCGGATTTCGTCACGATCCACTGCCCGCTCAACCGCGAGACCCACGACATGATCGGCGCCAAGGAATTGGCGCTGATGAAACCCTCGGCGTTTCTTATCAATATGGCGCGCGGCGGCATCGTCGACGAAGCTGCGCTGTGCCGGACCCTGGAGCAGCGCAAGCTCGCCGGCGCGGCGCTGGACGTGATCGCCAGCGAGCCGCCAGCCAAGGATCATCCGCTGTTCAAGCTCGACAATGTTCTGTGGACGCCCCATTTGGGCGCGGTGACCTTGGAAGCCTCCGAACGCGGCGAGTGGGGCGCGGCACAGGAAGTCATCCGCGTGCTCGAAAGCAAACGGCCGAAGAATCCGGTGGTGGACGCGGATTAGGCGCGGCGGCGGCTGCCGGCTTAAGGGAACAAGTGAAGAGTCTATGGTTTGATAGTAAGGAGTCTTGGATTCCCGACTGGCCGGTTCATTACTTACCTTCTCAGAGCTTTTTCCAGCCGTGTTTTGATCGCCGGCGGCATGGCGAAGAAGTCGCGGACGATTTTATGAATCGACTCGGCGAAGATCGGGGTGATTTCCAACTTGCCTTTTTCCGCCTCAGCTAGGAACGATTTGTCGGTGAGAGTCTTAGCAAAGGCCGCTTCCAAAGCCGCGGCGCGGTCGGCGGGCACGCCCATCGGCAACATATAGACTTTGCCGAATTGATTAGGCGCGCTGGTGCCGTAGCGTAACAACAATCGTTGGTTTTCGTCTTTGGTCAGTTCAGGGATAGTCGGAATACTATGGGCAGGCAGATCGGCCAACGGTTGTTCGGCGAGCTGGGCGATGACCGACCAGTCGCCGATTTTGAATTTGTCCGGTGAACTCGGCTTGACCGTACTCCAGGGATTGAAAAAACCGCCGATCTCACCGGACTCGATGGCCAAGCGGATATCGGCGCTTCCCTTGTACCCTGAAACGATTTTCAGATTTGCGTTTAATGCTTCGCGTAACAAAATCGGCGCGTGTTCCAGGGTCGAGTTGGGAATAGCGCCGAGGGTCAGATGCTTGGCATTGCTTCCAATCAGATCGCTGAATTTGGTTATGCCCGACTGGCGCGCGACGATCATGACATAAGTTTCGTTCACGGGCACGGCCAGATAGCGGAACTTGGCCATGTCGAAGTGGACACCTGGATTGGCGAAGAGCTGTTCCAAGATCACTGCGCCGTTGAGCATGCCGATCTCGCTGCCGTCCCTGGCGCCGGTATTAAATATATGATTGCCGGCGATGATGCTGCCGGCGCCGGGCATGTTGGCCACGGCGAGGGTGGGGTTGCCGGGGACAAAACGGCCGAGGTGGCGCGCGATCAATCGAGAATATACATCAGCGCCGCCGCCAGGGGGAAAGCCGACGACGATGCGGACGACTTTGCCGCGGTAGAAATTAGCCACCGTTTGCTCGTCGAAATTCGCCGGCTTCGCTAGGGCCGCGCCGATGGATTCTACCGGGGCTGAACAATTTAGCAGGAACAGCGCGGCGGTAAGGAACCAGAACCTACGCATAGGGCAGCGGCCACGAATTGCGGTCAACGAGCGACGCGGATCGAACCGACCAACGCGACGATGCTAACGCAGTTTGGCCGTACCGACGTGGACTTTGCCGTCGCTCTGAAGCTTAACGACGTTGACCGTGCCGGTGTATTCAGGCGAACCGGAATAGTGGGCGTGAACGTCGCCATTGCCCACCGCAATGGACTGATTCCAATGACCGAGCGCGACATAGTCGGCGCTGGTGGCGAGCAGCTCCTCGCGATGGATCAGCCAGGAGCCGATCAGGCGATTGGGATCGCGAGCTTCGTCGACATAATGGCCATGGGCGGCGGCAAGCTGCCAGCGCGTGCTGCGGGGTTGGGGATTGGCGAGCGGCGACATGTCGGTGTAGTCGACATGGGCATGGCCCCAGATCTCTAAATCGAACTCGGGGAAGATGATGGACTTGCCGCAGTTCAAGCCGAGAATATCGACGTTGGCAACCTCGGCCAGGCCACCGCGCCGATAGACAGAATCGGGCGTCAGCGGGTCGTGGTTGCCAGGTAAAATCACCACGCGCTTGCCGTAATCGCGCAGGATTCCCGCTGCGCGCTCAAGCAGGTCGATCGGTTGGCGGTGGTTGTCGAAAGAGTCGCCGGCGAGCAGGACGATGTCGGCATCGACCTCGTTGGCCGCGGTCAGCACCTGGGGTAAGACTGCTAAACGATCTTTTTCACTGAAACTGTCGTCGGTGCCGAGGTGGAGATCCGAGCTATGAACAATAGTCACTTCTGGGTGGGTTGTCATTATTAGCCGTCCGGTTGTCGAGAATTTACGAAACCGTAGCAAAACAGCTCTGAAAAGAAAAGCCGGCGGTAAACCCAACGGGCCGCTGAGCGCGGCCCGTTGGGCTAGTTGGAGGAATATAAGAAGAAAGGTTACTTGGGCTTGGTGGCGTCGGCCTTCTTCTCTTCCGGCTTGGCTTTAGCGTCGACCTTCGGCTTGTCTACGGCTTTGGTCGTGCTCTTGGACTCGATATTAGTGGCGATCATCTTGTATTTGATCGTAACGCGATCGCCTTTTTTGATTTCACCGGTCGCTTTGGTATCTTTGTCGCGGGCTATTTCCCAATTTTCAGTGCCTTTTTTAACGATGATCTGGTCGTCTTTTACGTCGACGACCGGACCGGTGACTTGGTAATCCTTAGCCATAGCTAATGAGCCGATGGCAACAAACGCGGCCGCAATTAATAAACCGAGCAATCTCTTCATCGATTAATCCTCCTCTGATTGATTTGGGTTAAATTCTTTTACGTGCACATGCGCGGCACTCCAGCACGCATGAATCACGCAACTAAATAGTATAGACGAAGATAACCGTTAGTGATTCAAAGTAACACCCCGAGGGCTCTCGCGAATATTCCCAGTGGGTCGCGGTCAGTGCGCCGCCAATGACGTACAGTTCGAGGTAGCTGATCGCGTCACGCGGGCGGAGGGTCTCTTCTCTAAAAAAAAAGAGCAAGGTGTAGAGGGCCACCTTGCTCTTTGATCCGTCTAGAAAAACGATTACTTGGTTTTCTTCTCTTCGACCACGGTGCCCGCTTTGGCGTCCTTGGCTTTTTCACTGGACTTCATGTCGCCTTTGGATTCACCCTTGGTTTTCTCGCCACCCTTGGCCGGCTCGGCCTTTTTCTCGTCCTTCATGGCGCCAGCCTTGGCATCGGACTTGGCATCAGCCTTCTTCTCTTCTTTAACGTCAGCGGCCAATGCGGCAGAGGCCAAAAACATCGACATAACAAATACGTTCAAAAATCTTTTCATTGGTAATTCCCCCTTCAAGTTGTTGTTGCTGGTTTGAACAAAGCGTTGGAGTCTCGCCCTCAACTCGACCTGATATCAACGCGTTTGTTCTGGAGACTTGGACGTGGGGTACCAGCTTTTCATTCACGTCGTATGAGTTTATATATAGCTCGGATTCAATTAGGGATCTTATTCAGCTGGCGTAAAGGCTGGTTAAGTCTCTGAAATTATGGAGGTTATTTCGATGGCGGAAGAGTTAACAATTGCCCAGGGCGATAACCTGTTGGTTTTATTGCCGCGTATGGCCAATCGCCATGGCCTGATTGCCGGCGCCACCGGCACCGGCAAGACGGTGACTCTCCGGGTGATGGCGGAGAGCTTTAGCCGCATCGGCGTGCCGGTATTTACGGCGGATGTAAAGGGCGATTTATCCGGTATCGCTCAGCCTGGCACTGAGAATCCTAAGATCGGCGAAAGGATCGCGCAGCTCGCCATCGAAGGTTTTCAATTTGCCGCCTATCCGGTGGTCTACTGGGATCTCTTCGGCGAGCAAGGACATCCGGTGCGGACGACCATCTCGGATATGGGGCCGCTTTTGATCGCGCGTTTGCTCAACCTCAACGAGACTCAGAGCGGCGTGCTGGCGATGATTTTCAAAATCGCCGATGACAACGGCATGCTGCTGCTCGATCTAAAAGATCTGCGCGCCATGCTCCAGCATGTCGGCGACAACGCGGCGCAGTTCAAAACCCAATATGGCAATGTCTCAGCGGCAAGTGTCGGAGCGATCCAACGCGGCCTGCTGGCACTCGAAGAGCAGGGCGCCGACAAGTTCTTCGGCGAGCCGGCGCTCGATCTCGAAGATCTGATGCAGACCGACAGTCAAGGACGCGGTGTCATCAACATTCTTACCGCCGATAAACTCATCAGTGCACCCAAGCTCTACGCGACATTTTTACTCTGGCTCCTGTCGGAACTGTTCGAGCGCTTGCCCGAGGTCGGCGATCCGGAGAAGCCCAAACTGGTATTTTTCTTCGACGAGGCGCATCTGCTTTTCAACGACGCCCCCAACGCCTTGCTGGAGAAAATCGAGCAGGTGATTCGCTTGATCCGTTCCAAAGGCATCGGTGTGTACTTTGTGACCCAGAATCCCGTCGACGTGCCCGACGTCGTGCTCGGCCAGTTGGGCAATCGCGTGCAGCATGCGCTGCGCGCCTTCACGCCCCGGGATCAGAAGGCGGTCAAAGCCGCCGCGAAAACTTTTCGGCAGAATAAAGACATCGACGTTGAAAGCGTCATTACCGAGCTCGGCGTCGGCGAAGCGCTGGTGTCGTTTCTCAACGAGAAAGGTCAACCGTCAGTGGTCGAACGCGCCCTGATCTATCCGCCGCAGAGCCAGCTGCCGCCTCTGACCGCCGGCGAGCGCGATCGGCTCGTCAAGCAATCGACGCTGTACGGCCACTATGAAAAGCTCGTCGACCGCGAATCGGCTTACGAGATGCTCAAAGCCCGCGCGCCGCAGGCCGAAGCCGGGCAGGCGCCGGCGCAGAGCGGTGTCGGTTGGCAGGGCGAAGCGGGGAAGTTGCTCGGCGCCTTAAGCAAGAGCGCCGCGCATGCGATCGGCAGCCAGGTGGGCAGAGAAATTATCCGCGGCGTTTTGGGTTCGATCTTTGGCGGGACGACGACGCGAAGAAGACGTTAAGCGCGAAGGGAACTTAAGATAATTGGCCGCAAAGAACGCAAAAAACACAAAAAGGATTTCTGACTCGGGAACAGGTTGCAAAGCCGCTCTCATACTTTTGCGCGCTCTACGTTCTTTGCGGCCATTGCCGTCTTACGGTCTTTGCACCGGCAACGGCTCGTAGAGCATGTCGCCGCGGATGGCGAACACCGGGGTGATCGTTTGCTTGGCGGGGATCGAGCCTTTTTGCGAGTCGAGCGCCTGCCACTCTCGGTCTTCGATCTTCAATACTGAAATTTCCGCCTGATCGCCGACGCCAAGGGTGCCGAGTTTACCGGATCGCCCCAGGAGCTTGGCAGCGTTCGCCGTCGCCATTTCCACCACTTGATTCAGGGTAAATCCCAGCGCCATCAATTTCGCCATGGTCGTCGGCAGATCATAAACCGGGCCATCGCGGTTGCCGCGGTGGCCGTCGGTGGAGACGCCGTCGGGCTGAAGTCCCTGATCGAGCACCTTGCGCGCTACGTCAAAGTTCAAATTATGCAGGCCGTGGCCCACGTCCATGAGCACGCCGGTTGCTTTGGCATCGCGCACCTGCGGCCAGAGTTTGCCGTTACCGTCGAGCAAGCCCCCCGGATGCACGGTGAACATATGGGTGATGATGTCGCCGGGCACGAGATACTTGAGCACGTCGCCGATGGCGACGGGTTCGGTGCCCTTGGTCCAACTCTCGCCGACATGAATCAGCAAAGGTATCTTGAGCGCATCGCCGAGTTTGCGGGCGCGCTCGAGCGGCTTCAGTCCTTGCGCACCCAACGCGCCGCCGGTTGCCATGATCTTGATGCCGACGATGATGTCGCGGTTGGCTTCGACCGCCTGCTCGATCTTCGCTTCGTCGATCAAGCGCGGATCGGCGAGGATGCTATAACCGGGGCCGCTGACGCCGCCGAGGGTCGACAGATTGATATAGTTCAGCACCCGCGTCTTGGCATTGTCGGTGACGTAGTTGCGAAAAACATTGAGCAGGGTGTGACCGGCGCTGCCGGCGTCGACGACGGTGGTGACGCCGGAGCCGACGCCGAAAATATCCGGATCGACGCCAAAGGCGCCGAGCCCTTTCATCAGGTGGAGATGGACGTCGATTAACCCCGGCGTGACGACGCAGTCCTTTGGCATCGATGACGGATGCGCCGCCAGCGTCGAGATTCGCGCCGATCGCATCGATCTTGCCGTCGATGACGCGAATATCCAACGAGCCATCTCTGCCGCTCGCCGGGTCGATGAGTCGGCCTCCTTTGACGAGGTAATTGGATAGCGTTCGATTACTCATATTGTGTTCTCAATCGTCTAGGGCGTCCCTTTGCGTTCTTTGCGGCCAATCTCCCGTATCCATCGCGCTTCCGCTCACGTCGTGTAGTAAGCGTTCTCCTTCACGTAGCCTTCCGTCAGATCGCAGCCCCAGACGCGTGCCGAGGCTTTGCCGATGCCGAGCTCGACGCCGATGGAAACTTCGGGCTGGCTGAGATATTTCCGTAGCGCATCCAGATCGCAGTCGACAGGGGAGCCCTTTTTGAAAACGGCGGTGGCGCCGAATCGAATGTTGACCTTGGCCGGCTCGATGCTCGGATCGAAGGATTTGCCGACTGCCATGATGACCCGGCCCCAGTTGGGATCAGAGCCGTAGACGGCGGTTTTCACCAGCGGAGAATTGGCGACCAACTTCGCGACTCGTTTCGCCTGCGCTGCCGTCTTCGCGCCGCCGACATCGACGGTGATGAGTTTGGTCACGCCCTCGCCATTGCGGGCGATCTCGCGGGTGAGATATTCGCACACCTGGAACAGTGCCTTTTCAAATTGCGGCAGCTTCACTTTGCCGGCGAGTCCGTTGGCCATCAGTACGACGGTGTCGCTGGTGCTGGTGTCGGTGTCGATGCTCATGCAGTTAAACGTCCGGTCGACGACGCGCTTGAGCATCGGCTTGAGCGCCGGCTTCGGCAATTCGGCATCGGTCATAAGGTAAACCAACATGGTCGCCATGTTCGGCTCGATCATGCCGGCGCCCTTGGCGATGCCGGCAATGGTTGTTTTGCCGACGCGCACCGAGATGTATTTGGGGTACATGTCGGTGGTCATGATCGCTTCGGCGGCGAGTTTTAGATTATCCGGCTTCAGCTCGCCGCGAATACCTTTCAGTCCGGCGCGAATCTTATCCATCGGCAGCGGCCGGCCGATGACGCCGGTGGAAAAGGGCAGGACATCATAGGGATCGACGCCCAGCTCCGCGCCGACGATGCGGCAAGTCTCCACGGCGTTGTCGATGCCCTGCTTGCCCATGGCGACGTTGGCGTTCTTGCTGTTGATCACCAGCGCTTGGACAAAGCCATCGGCGATATGCTTGCGCCCGACAATCACCGGCGCACCGGGAAAGCGGTTGCGCGTAAACATCGCCGCCGCCCGCGCGCGCACAGTGGAATAGATCACCGTCAAGTCGAGCGTCGCATCTTTGATGCCGACGTTTTTTGCCAGGGCGAGAAAGCCTTGAGGATGGTGAAACTCTTTTGGTTGAAGATGCTGGCGTTGCATTTCGTTTTCCATGTATAGCTCTCTCCACTACATTGATTGCCATGAAAGGTTTGGCAATTAAAGCAAAAACTTAGGTCCTCGGGAAGGTGTTCGACAATGAAACTTACTGGCGACGAAGATTGGCGAGCCAGTGGTTGACGGCTTGTTGTGAATGAAGGCACACGCGCTGGCCGTGAAAGCGCTCAAAAAGTTCCCGGTGGCCTGCGAGCGATCGGAGATCGTTGCGGTCATAGTAGTGTGACGCCCACTCGATAAGTGCTCTCAATCCTCGCTCCGACTGCTCTCTGCCCATGTGTTGTTTGCTCTCCGACCCACGAGCGAGGAGCCGCTCTCTACAGGTCGTCCAATCCAAGTCCAGCCAAAGGAGCAAATCCGCTTCGTCAATATACCTTTCGGCAAGTTCGCCAAAAACGCCTTCGACTATCCACGAAGGATGTTGTTTAGAATCGGCAACCAACTGCTCTACCGCTGCGCGAGATCGTTTCTCGTTAAAGCCTGCCGGTTGCCAGAAGATTTCGTCGAGATGGACAACTGGCGCACCGCTGTGCACAGCCAATTGCGTGGCGAGCCAGGTTTTGCCGCTGCCACTATTGCCGATGATGATTGCCTTCATTGGCGCCGCGACCGTTTATTCACGTTTCTTGTGAGCCATTTTGCACACGAAATACAGCCGCTCCGACCGATCCGACGGCCGCGCCCCTTCGGGATCGAACACTTTTACTTCGGTAAAATGGGAGTCGCAAGGCATGCAAAATGCGCCGCATCGGAATCGCCGTCTCTTCGATGGTCTCCTCGATGAGCTTATAGTCGGCTCGTTTCCGGTGCTCAAAGATTTTCACGTCCCAAGCGAATACTCCGCCGCGCCCGCCGTTCACTTTGATGATCACCAAGTCCCGGCCGAACTGGTTAACCCACGGCTGACCGTCGACGAGGCGTTGCAGCTTGCCCGGGGTATTCACATCAAAAACAAAAACTCCGCCGGCATTGAGATGTCGGACAACGCACCGGAAAGTTTTCTTCCAGTCGGCAAATCGCTGGCAGGTGATTGATCGAGTCGAAGGCACAGACGATGGCGTCGAACCGGCGGTCGAGGTGAAAGCTGGTTATGTCCTGTCGGAAAATGGGGATATACGGCAGCCTCTTGCGCGCGATTGCGATCATGGGCTGGGAGCGATCGAGGCCGGTGACATCGTAGGACTCGGACAGACGGCCCAATATGCCGCCGGTGCCGCAAGCGATTTCCAATAGCGTCTTTGCGCGCGGAATGGTGAGCTCGATGAGATGCCGAATGTAATTCGCCGCCGCCGACCGATCGCCCATGACCTGGTCGTAGAATCTTGAGAATCTGGCATAGGGCGTCATCGGCAATGATCTTACTGTGAGCGCAAGGCTTTCGCCTCAATACGAAATCTTTTCCACGGTTTGTTAGATTGGTCGTCGATGGTCAATTCGAGCGGGAAGCGGCAAAAACGGTTGAGACTGGCGCAATTCCGGACTTCAATGGCGCACTACCTTAACTTGCGCCTTGCGAGAATCTTCAGGGCAGCCTTTTTGACTTTCATGTCCCGGTCATCAAGCAGAGCTTCTATATCTCAGTGGAAAACTTTGCAGTGCGACCTGCGCCGCATCCTCGGCTAATCTTTTTATTGCCAAGCCGCGAATCCTCGGATCGGTATCCTTAAGAAGCTTTCGGTAGATTTCGAGGTGATTTCGCGTCTCGGCTAACGAGTCCGAAACCAGTGAGTGCATCGAAACGCATGTCGGGTTCATCGTGTTCCAGGCATCTCAGGTAGACGTCGATGACCTCCTGCCGTTTCGCAGTAAAGCGCCAGAGGTTGAGCAGGATGGAGTGCTTTTCTTCGGCACCACCGTGCGCCAGCCGCTCTAGTAGAAGCGGCAGGATGCGATCGTCCCGTAGATTGCACAGCGCATTCACCGCCGTTTGCCGAATTCGCGCATCGCTATCATAGAGCCGCTCGATCAGGGGAATCCCAGCGGCAACATTTCCCTTCCATCCCAATGCAAAGGTTGCGTGGAATCTCAAATCGCTATCCGGGCTTGCGATATCCTTGAGGAGCGTGTCGATCAACCATCGAGCATCGTTCAACAGCGGACCCATGACGCTTATCTGGATAGCTGCGTGCTGGCGAATTTCTTGGTCTTCCGTATTATCGGTCATGATTTCGTACAACGGACCAATGCATTGTTCATTGGCAAAGGTGCCGAGCACAAATAGTATTTCTCTTTTAAGTTCCCTATCGGCGTGTTTGAGAGCACTTAAGAGCAAAGGAATCGCCTGATCGCGCTCGTCAATGAACAGGCCGACGGATTCAACATAATTCTGCGCTTTCTCAAGAATCCGTTGTTTCGAGTCGAATGCGATTACGCGGTTAGGTTTTTTCATAGGATCGGTATCGCGATGACGCGCGGTTATTCACCCACCGTGAACTGCCGTTCCAACCTTTGCAACGGCATGCCGCCCAACAATTATCAAATCACGCTCCACGCCGTCCAGCTCCGCGACGCCCGGCAAAACGCCCCAGCGGTTAAAATCGAATTTCTCGAAGAGCCGCAGGCTCGCTTCGTTGTGGGCGAAAATGAACCCGAGGAGAGTTTTCAATCCTAATCGCGGCGCCTGCTCGACCGCTTGAGAGAGCAGGGCGTGGCCAATTCCTTTGCGCTGCCAGTTGGGCGCGATGTAAACGCTCAACTCAGCGGTCGCATGATACGCAGGGCGGCCATAGAACGATTGAAAACTGAGCCAGCCGGCGATGATGTCGTTTTGCACCGCGACCCAAAGCGGCCGCGCATTCGGCGTGTGTTGATAAAACCAATGACTCCGGCTTTCGACGGTTACCGGCTGAGTGTCGGCCGTGGCCATGCGGCCGGGGATCGCCGCGTTATAGATCTCGACGATGGCTGGGAGGTCAGCTTCTGTGGCGTCGCGAATCGTCATGCTGCTTGGTTTCAAAATCCGCGCTCGATGCCGAGAATTCCAATTACTTCAGACAACGTCGCAATACTTTTGCCTTGCCACTCACGCGCTTCTCGGCGGATTTCTCTGGGCGATTCCGCTGTCTTGAACAGCACGGGCTGCATGCCAACTTGCGCTGCTGCGGCTAATTCATAGTTTTCACCGTCGGCGATGTATAGGCATGTTCAGGTGTGACGCCAAGACGTTCGCAGGCGAGATGATAGATTTGCGGAGCCGGTTTCTTGATCCGTTCGCGGCTGGAGAAGACGGTGGAATGGAACAGTTCGGCGAATTCGGTCTCCGGCCAGACGATGGGGATTTCGATGGAGCAATTGCTGAGCAAGCCGATTTTGAATCCGTCGTTTCTTAGTTGCGCGAGGGTTGCGACGGCGTCCGGCTCGTGGCGTCAGCGCGCGTCGGGTAAGTTGCAAGCGGGTTTCAACCGCCCGAGCCATTTGCTCGGCGGTCACCGACGCGCCGATGATGGCGCAGACATGTTCGATGCTGGCTTCAACCGTCTGAAACTCGCCCAGACTCCGCCGGTCGGTTAATTGCCGCCAATGTTGCATGAAGGGATCGTAGGGTAAACCGAGCGCCGCGGGGAACTCTGCATGGTTCGATCCGGCGGAGGCCGCGGCGAAATCGTCGACGATGGTGCCGAATAGATCGAAGATGACCGCTTGAAACTTCATTTAACGAACCTTGGCATAGACAAAACAGTCCCTTGGCTCGAGCGAGACGTTGGGATGCACGATATATCGGCCAAGAATACCTTCGCGCCGCATGCCGACTTTTTCCAAAACCCGTGCCGAAGCTTTATTCTCCACGTCGCATACCGCCCAGACACGATAAATGGTTTCGATCCGGCTCGCCCAGTCGACAATTGCCCTCGCCGCTTCCGTCGTATATCCAAGGCCCCAATAAGTGCGTCTCGAGGACATAACCGATGTCGGCCGCATGTTCGCGCGCACGACAGCCGATCATTCCGATGGCGCGATCTTCCCCAGTTAGCATGAGGACCCATGAATACTCTTCACCGGAATGCCATCTGGAAAGCTCGCGATTGCAAGAATGGCACAACCTCGTTTCGCTCATTGTAGGGGCGCCAGGTCGTATACCGGGTCACCTCTGGATCACTGGCATAGTTGTTAAAAATATCGTTCACGCATCGGACATGCGGGGTCGCCGGAGGACCAGACGTTCGGTCTCGAATACTTCGGGCGGAGCAATCGAACGAGGTGGTTCCATGAGCAATTTGTTAATCGATACTGCCGCTCTGCACACTCAAGCGGCAATTCGAATTCGCGGTCGGTCGTGAAGCCGGCCAACGTCAGAAAACATCCATGGTCGGAAATTTACCTTCGCCATTTATACAGTCCCACAGATACACGGCAAGGCCAAGGTCGCCGGTCCAGAGCGAGTAGCGCCGGTATCCGTACTCTCTGACGTGCCGCTCGCTTTGATCGATGGCGTGCATCGCGAATGCGCGCGCTCGCTCCAGCCATTTCGCGTTGCCGGTCCTGCGGTAGAGTTTGAGAAAGGCGTAGCCATTGCCGGCGGTGCCGTGACACAGGTTCGAGCCTTTGGTGAGTGGCCCGGCTCTCCATATGAGTTCGCCACCCTTTTCCAATAGCTGATCGAATTCCTCATCCACGCCGGAGGCAAGGCCGGCAAGACAGGTGATCATGCCGGGCGCGCCGTGGCAATGTTGAACGAGTTTCCCGCCGCCGGTCGCACCGGCGGGCCAGTTGGCGTAGACAGCGTCGCTCTGCGCGCAGCGTTTGAGAGTTTCCCTGGCTCGTGACTCGACGAGTGACAATGTTTGTGGGTCTAAATATTTGCGACCCTGGATGATCGCGAAAACATTTGCCGCGAAACCATGCACGGCTCCCAGGTAAACGCTTGAGCGCCCATATAGATCCTGAGTCCAGAGGTAGCAGTTTAGACCTTGATCTTTCTCCCATTCGCTTAGCAGCTGGGTAATACTTCTCGCATAGACTTCCCGCCAACGTTTGTCTCCGCTCGACTCAAACATAAAAAGCGCCGCCAACATGGTTCCAGGCGCGCCCCACATGAGTTCTCGCGCCGGGTTGCCGATGTTCGCTTCGACTGCGTGAAAAATTTGCTCGGCGAGAATATCGCTCGGCGCGATGCGCCACTGCACCAGCATAATCCCGACATCGCCCATAAGATACGAATATGTATGTGGCGCAGCGAGGTGAAGGGCTGCGCGATTTTTCGCAGCCAGATCGATGAACGCTGCCGCAAAGTCACGCTTCATCGCCGTCGCTCCGACAACGTTTAAATAATGCAACGCCCATATGACTCCGGCCGCTCCGAAATAGAGCATTCGGAATGGCTCAGTCGGACTGTCGCTGAACTTGTCGAGAGGATGAATCGGCCAGAGCGTTTGAGGATCGAAACGCGCATGAGTTTCCCGGGCGATCCTATCGATGACTTCAAGGGTCAGTTCCTGGTTCCATTCTGCTTCGATGAGGGGTTCGTGTCTTGCTTCTTCGTACATGAGAATACCTCGCTACCGGTGTGCGCTGTCGTGCAGGAGGTTTACTTTATCAGGTTCGAGGACGATCAGACTCATGATGCGCTCGTTTTGCCGTTAGCTTGAGGTGCCAACGGCAAGCTTAGAAAGGCAAAAGGTGTCGCCATGGAACCAGCAGCCATCGCTCGCCTTATGCTTGTCCCGGCGCAGCGACTGCACCGACTTCTCGTCGCCGCGCTTGAACGCTGCCGCCAATTTCTTATTCAAGGCTGCGTCCCGAGCTCCGGCGCAAGGAAAGATGCCGACGCGAGAGATGAACGAGGCAGCGAACCCTGCGGGTTCCCGGATAATCTTGACTACTGCTCCTTCAGTGCCACCTTCATCGCCGGTAACCGTTAGCGGAAGTATCAGTCGTCCGCCGGTCCGCAGCGAGTCCAGCCAAATTGAGCGCGGATGGGTTGCCCCGGCATTAACCAGAATCGCATCGCAGGGTCCTGGGTCATCTTCGCCGCCGTCGCCCTCGATGACTTTGACCTGGGGCATGTTGCTCAGATTATTCTGCGCCCGTCGAGCGAGGTGGGAGTCGATTTCCAGCGCTGTAACCAGTCCGGTCGGTCCAACGACTTCAGCGATCACCGCCGTGTAGTAGCCTGGGCCGCAACCGACGTGGACCACATGCTCTCCTGCCTTTAGGTCCAGTTGATCTATTAAAAAAGCAAGAAAGCCGGGGTGTCCGTTGTTAAGATGCCGCTCCGCATCAATGACGACCAGCAGATTATGGTACAGGTGTTTCGGATCAGCCATCCGTGGTGCTCCAAACGGAGTCTAGTCCGGGACTGAACACCTGCCAGGGCCCTGGGCCAAGGAAATGCTCGCGGGGAATTTTGGCGAATGCCCGCACCAGCGTTTCCGATTGAAGATTTGCCACCGCGCGAAGCTCTTCAGCGTAATAGTGACGTATGGCGTCCAATTCGCTCATAGGTCACCTTCAGTTATGGTCGAGAGCTCTGGTCCTCCGTTACTCGAAGATCCAATCCTGCACATCGCACACCGGTCGATAGCCGACCTTTTGGTAGATGCTGTTCGAGGTTGAGTTGGCGAGATCGGTGTAGAGGCAGCAAAATGACTTGCCATTGTCGAGCATGCGTTGGGTCAGTGCCGCGACGCAGGCAGTTGCATAGCCGCGCCTGCGCAAATGCGCGGGCGTATACACCCACGAAATCGCGATGCCACGGGCTGTCTCGCGCTCGAGCCCCGCCATGGCACATGGTTCATCGTACTCCCAAATGAACAACGACCCGTTGGCGATCTTGCTTGGCAGCTGCGCTTTGAAATAGACGGTTTCGTCCGCGATGCGAGCATCCAAGCAGAATTGGACACACCACTCCGAAAGCAACGGCTCATCGTCGTCTGTTGCTGGTCTCAATCGACCAGGTGCATGTTTCAGTGGCGCGACGGTTTCGCAGGTGTAGATCCGCTCGCTCATTTTTGCATGGCAGAGCCGTCCAGTTCTGCTTGTCCAATAATCTGTGAACAATTTGGTTTCAGACTTTGGACCCAATGCGCCTGGAACCGTCACTGTTTCTGCCAGCATGAAGTCAGCGAGAGTTGTAACTGCTGGATCCGGCATGGTCGTTAGCAGCAGCCGGCGCGGCGGGGTCATCAACGCGGCTCCGAAGACGATTCGCATCGCTTTCTTCAAGCGTTAGAAAGTACGGAGCTCAATCTTTAGCTGACCCGACATAAGATTTAAAGTACGCGGCGATGCCGAGGATCACATTATTTTCAGCTTCGGCTGATTTCAAGGCATGCGCCGGCAGCGGTCGAGAAACTTCGATGCTGTAGTGGTGGCGTACAACTTTCATCGACTTGGTTTACGATTCCGATTATTCAGACGTACATTCAATAAAACAGTCAGCGAGTTGTCGCTTTCGACGTTCCCATGCAGGACGAATGTTGGCGACCTCATCACCAATATTCCAGTGTCTCGCTAACTATCCCCAGCTTGCCCGAAATGACGGATAGATCGAAAGCCCGAAAGCCGATTCGCGCCTTTAAAGATTCTCGATCTTGACCGGTTCCACCGGTTCGGCCAATTCGAAGGCGAACACCTTGGAGTAGAAGTATAGCTCGGCTTCCAGGACCCGCTTGATGTTCTCGGCTTTGCGAAAACCATGTTGCTCGCCTTCGAATGCGAGATAGGCCACCGGTAGGTTCTTCGCGCGCACGGCTTCGACCATTTTCTCGGCTTGATTGGGCGGGACGACTTTATCTTCCAGGCCTTGGAAGATGATCATGGAACAATTTAACTTATCGGTGAAATGGATCGGCGAGCGGGCGACGTAAAGATCGCGGCGTTCGGGATAAGGTCCGATCAATCGGTCGAGGTAGCGTGATTCGAATTTATGGGTGTCTTTGGCCAACGCTTCCAGGTCGCTGATGCCGTAGTGGCTGGCGCCGGCTTTGAAGACGTCGCGGAAGGTGAGGGCGCACAGAGTGGTGAAGCCACCGGCGCTGCCGCCGCGAATCGCTAGCCGATTGCCATCGACCTCGCCGAGCTCTGCCAGATAGCGCGCGCCGTTGGCGCAGTCGTCGACATCGACGATACCCCAGTTGCCGTTCAGTCTTTCACGATAGGCGCGGCCGTAACCCGAGCTGCCGCCGTAATTGACATCGAGCACGGCGACGCCGCGGCTGGTCCAATATTGAATCGAGTATTTTAGCGAGCCGGAACTCGACGAGGTCGGTCCGCCGTGGCTCATGACCAACAGCGGCGGCTTTTCACTCGCCGGCGCAGTGTAGTCGCGGTTATTCGGCGAGTAAAAATAACCGTGAGCCGTCAGTCCCTGCTTGGTGGGAAACTCGACGGCGCGCGCTTCGGAGAGATAGCCGGCATCGACGCCCGTCTCCCGTGATCTGCGTAGGACCTGGAGGTTGCCGGTGGATAGATCCAAGGCGATGACGGCGCTTGTCTCGGTCGCCGACGCACCGATGAAAACCACGCGGTCAGCGGCGACCCGCACTTGGGAAATCGCCGAATAGGGAAGTTCGATGGGCGCGCAGTGTTTTGGTTTCGCCGTCGAGCGCGGCGAGATAGTCGGTGCCGTTCTTGGTGTAACTACAGACAATTTGTCGTTCGGAAACGAAGCCATAGAGCGAGCCGCCGAATGCCCATTGCGGCTGGCCGAACTCCGCTGCCATCGGGCACAGCGCTTCAACTTGGTTATCGCGCCAGCGGTAAAGATTCCACCATCCGGTGCGGTCAGAAACAAAGTGCAGCACGCCATCGGGAGACCACTGGGGCTGGTAAATGGATTCGTTATCGCCACCGGCAACGAGTTGGCGCACGCCCACCGATCCGTCACCGGTTAGCTGAGCGAGCCAAAGTTCAGTGCCATCCCACGGCATGTTGGGATGATTCCAGCTGAGCCAGGCTAGTTGGGAACCGTCTGGACTGAGACGGGGCGACGTATAGAAGTCATTCCCTGATAGTACCAGGGTGCCGCCGTCGTCGCTGTCGAGATCGAGGGCGACGACAGTATTGACCGCTTCGCCCGAGCCCGTGTGGTCCTCGCGGACGGTGTAAAAAAGATTTCTCCGCCGATCGAATTGTCCGTCGGCGAAACGTCGTGCTGCGCTGGAAGTTAGCGGTCGCGGTTGCGCGTCAACGGCCTGCAGGTAAAGCCGTTGATCGGTGAAATTCGAGAAGACAATATGTCCGGTCGGCAACCGCGTAATCGCCGCCGCCATACTCGTGTACGCGGGTGCGGGCGTTGAATCCCGCTGGCGTGACATCGGTGATTTCTCCGTTTGCCGCGCGCCGCACGATGACTTTGCGCCCGCCTTCCTGGGCGCGCCGCTCGATCCAATAGATGTCCTGGCCGTCGATGCGGATTTGTTCGAGGCCGATTTCGCCGCCGCCGATTAATTCGGCGGTGATCGGTGATTTCCACGAGCCGTAGGGGGAATCGGTTGTAGTCATGATGCCGCTACTATGCCGCATTCATCGTGCCGGCGAAATCCGCAATCCCGTGTTATTGTTTCGACGTTTTAAATGCGCAATGCGGATCGGCGCGCGCAAGGCATGACGAATTTGTCTCCCGGATTGTTGCTGCTAAAGCCGCAGCAGCCTGCGAGCATTGCCATGCAGCATCGCTTCGCGTTCGGCGCTGGTGCATTCCATTTGCTGAATCTTCTCCGCGGCCCACCAATCGCCGAGATCGAACGGGTAATCTGTGCCGACCATGATATGATCGGCGCCGACCATGCGTTTCAAGTATTCGACGGTCTCGACGCGATAGACTAGGTTGTCGAAGTAAAGATTTTTCAGATATTTGCTCGGTGGCAACTTCGCTGGGATCGCGGCTGAGCCGGAAGCGCCGATCTTGCCTTGGTCCAATCGGCCCAGGTGGTAGGGGATATAGCCGCCGCCGTGGAGTAAGCCGAGTTTCAGATTGGGAAAGCGGTCGAAGACGCCGCTGTACATCATGTAGGCGACCGACAACGTCGTGTCCGCCGGATTGCCGCAGATGTTACGCAGGCTGTATGGGTCCATTTTATCGGCGCCGGCGACCCATTCCGGATGCATGATCATGAGCACGTCGAGCTCTTCGGCTTTTTTCCAGAAAGGATCGAAGCTCTTGTCGTTGAAATATTTGCCGACGACGTTGGAGGCGATGGTGACGCCGGACATCTTGAGATTGACGATGGCGTGCTCCAACACTTGGGCCGCGCGGGGCGGATCCTGCAACGGCACGGTGGCGATGCCGGCAAAGCGCTCGGGATGTTTTTTGACCAAACTCATGATCGCTTCGTTGTAGATGTTCGACCAGCTCTCGCCGTGCGCGCCGTCGAGCTCGTAGCCGACCGACGCGGTGTGGACTTCGACCATGGCGATGCCGACATTGCCTTTGGTCATGGCGTTGAGACGATTGGGCACTTCCGCCATCCGCAAATCCGGGGCAAACGCCCGGCCTTTGGGGAATTGAATGCGATAGGGATTATCTTTGGCTTGCTTGGGTGGAAAATGCTCGATGCCGCCTAAGGCTTTGCCATGTTTCCTGATCTCGTCGATGAGTTCCGGCGCGAAGTAATGGTGGTGAATGTCGATGGCGCGGCTCGCGCTAGGAGCCGTCGTTGCTGTCGTGGCGCAACCCGCGAGCAGGCCCGATGACATGACCGCGCTCTTGCCGGCGAGCTTGAGAAAGTCACGGCGAGTCATGTCCTGTCGGCGATCGGCCATCTTCACTACCCCTGCTTGATAAAATCGCGGATTGCTTTGTGCGCGGCGGCCGGGTTGGTCGCCAAGTAGTGATGCCCTTCGCCGGGTAACACGACAAGTTTGGCGTTAGGAATCGCCTTCGCCAGTTGATGCGCCGCGGCCCAGTGGCTGTTGTCGGTGGCGCCGTGGTTTTCGTCGTCGCCGACAAAGACCAGAGTCGGCGCGGTGATTTCCTTCAATCGGTCCGTGTGGTCATGGCTCTGGCGCGCCAGGACGAAGTGGAGATAATTTTCCAGCGGTGCGATGCCGGACATCCTCACTTGGAGAAACTTTTCGATCAGCTCGGGATTCTTGGCGACGAACTCTTTGGTCCAGCCGGTGTCGATGGTGTGCTCGCGGATATATTTTTCAAATCCATCGCGCACCATGTCGCGGCACATCGCCAGTGGGATGCCGTGGGCGCCCGGGTGCGCCGAGCCGCTGGAGGCGAGGATCAGCTTTTTCACCTTGCCCGGATAGTCGAGCGCCAACAGCTGGGCGACCACGCCGCCCATGGAATGGCCGCAGACGACGGCTTTCTCGACATTCAACTGATTGAGAATTGCAGCGGCATCATCGGTGAACATTTTGATCGAATATTTCTCGATCCTCTTACTCGACTTGCCGGTGCCGCGGTAGTCGAACAGGATGACTTTGTGATCGCGGGAAAACTCCGGCACCTGGTGGAACTTCCAGGCTTGATGATCGAGGCCGGTGACGCTGCAAAAAAGCAACGCCGGGCCGTCACCGTGAGTTTCGTAATAAATCTCGCTGCCGTCGCGATCGAGAAATGGCATGGGGGCTCCTAGTCGCTAAATTCGCCCGCGACTATAGCGCTATTGCTTTGCGGCGAGCAACTGAAAACCGCCAGAAACAGAAGGAGGTTGATCGCTATTCGCCGACGCTGACGACACGATAACCGGCGGCGGCCATGGCGGGAATGAAACCTTTGGGGAGTCTGCCGGCGAAACGGAATATCGACATGTCGCGGCGGCGCAGGCGGTTTTCATGGAATGACATCAGACTAAGGATTTCCACCCGGTTGAGACGGCAGAAGTCGAGCACCGTCGGCACCGGGCTATCGTCGAAATCCGACTCGATAAAAATGCGTGTGCCACCGCTCTTGGCGGCGGTCATGTCGATGAAAGCTTCGAAGAGGTCGGATTGGGCGATGATACCGACGATCTGGTTGTCTTTGAGCACGGGCAGGCAGCCGATTTTGTGAGTGCGCAGCAAGCGAGCAGCTTCTTCGATCGGGCAATCGGGCAACACCGTAATGACTTTCTTGGTCATCACGCTGGACACCGGTTTCGGCACAGAGTCTTCGGTGACTTCGACGGAGAACGGATTCAAATCGTTGGGAAAGCCGCGCGCGATATCGAACTTGGCGACGATGCCGACCATTCGCCTACCGGTTCGGCTTGGCTCGCACACCGGGAAATGGCGCACCTTGCGCCGGCTCATCTCAAGCGCGACCGCTGAAATAGTCTCCTCCGGAGCCACAGTGTCCGGATTGGCGGTCATCCATTTTTCGACGAACATGGTTAGGTTTCAACAGTCAGGAGAAATCGGTGATTATCCATTAATTCGGCAGATTTTGCCGGATCTTTAGCGGTTTATTTGCAGCGCGGCGGCGGGCTGGTGTATGAGGGACAGAGACAAGGAACCTGATGCGGAGGTGTGATGGCGATACGAATGGGAACGTCGGAGCTTGGCGGGACATTTTACACCCAGGGCCAGGCGATCGCGGAGATTTTTAACCGTGGACGTGGAGTCGGCGATCGGTGTGTCGTCGAGACTAGCGGCGCGAGTATTCACAATGCCAATCAGCTCGACGCCGGCACTCTCGAGTTTGCTTTCATGGCGTCCAACTGGATCGGCCGCGCTAAAGATGCCACGGCGCCATTTACGAAAAATATCGCCATCCGCATGGTGGCGCCGGCCAATGCCGGGCCCATGTGTTTCGTGCGCCTCGCCGGCGTACCGATAGCGTCCGTCGCCGATTTCGCCGGCAAAAGGGTAGCTGTCGGCGCCAAGGGCAGCGGCATGGAACAGCATGTTCAGACGATTTTTAAAGTGCTCGGTATTTCCTTCGACAGCTTCACTCCGGTGCACATGGGATTCGCCGAAGGCGCCGACGCGCTGATTGCCGGCCAGATCGATGTCCAGTTTCATCCGCCCATTCCCAATGCGGTGCTAACCGATCTGAGCCGACGCGCCGATATTCGAGTGATCCCCTACGCCGCCGAGCAACGCGACAAGCTATTCGCGGAAGTGCCGTTCTACCGTCCGGTCACAGTTGAGCGAAACGCATTTCGCGGTGTTGTAGAAGATGTCATTCAGGTGGGTGTCATCAACGTCATCGTCAGCCATGAGAGGGTCGCCGAAGAAATTGTCTACGCCATGGCGAAAACCATCGCCGATAATTTAGACCAGCTGCCGCAAATGAATCCGCTATTCAAAGGGCTAAAAAATCTCTTCGAGCCGCTGCGCAATAAAGGCGCCGCCGCCTTCGAGTTCGGCGGCGTGCCGCTGCATCCCGGCGCGGTCAGAGCGTATAAGGAAGCGGGATGGTTGGGTTAATAGTTTCGGCCGCGAAGATCGCAAACCACATCGGTTCACCCCAGCTGTGATCGAATTTCTTTACGGATTCCACCCGCTCTGAGTGACTTCGGCCTGCGCCCGGCGTAAAAAAGAAAAATCGAAAATCTCTTCAGGCCGCACATCTCGAGTCACGCCGGTGAACCGCTTACTGCGCTCGATGACGATTCTTTGGAGCCGTTCGCTAATGGTGCCATCCTTGGCGACGGTCTTCATATGATCATCGTAGACCCGTGACATGAGATCGCGGTCGTTCTGCCGGGTGAACTCCATGATCGCCGTTATACTCTCTTGCCGATTGGCTTGGTAAAGGCGCTGGCCCTTAACGGTGGCGCGCATAAAGCGGCGCACTAGCTCGCCTTGGCGCCCCAGCCGGTCGTCGCTGGCGACGATGGACGCTTGGATGTCTTCCAAGTGATCGGCGAAATTGAAGAACGTCGAGTAACCCAATGAATGAGCCAAGAGACTCGATGGTGGGCTCAGTGACGCCGCGTCGATGCTGCCGGCTCGGAGCGCCACGTAGCGCGCGCTGGTCGAGCCCACCGGCACGAAATTCACGTCTTTTTCCAGCTGCAAGCCAAACTTGGGCAGCACCTCCTTCAACCAACCGTAGTCCAAACTGCCGATGGTCGACCCGCCGACCCGTTTGCCGCGCAACTCGGGGATGCTTTTGTAGGCCGGTTGCGCCATGAAACTGCCTGGTGGCTTGTCGTTAAACACCATGAGGATTTTTAACTTCGCGCCTTGCACCGCCGCGGTCGGATTACTCGCCGAGCCGAATTCCACGCTGTTGCCGATGAGCGCCCTGGTGCCGGTAAGTCCCGCCATCAAGATGATCTCGACTCCCATGCCTTCCTCGGCGTAGTAACCGCGCTTATTGGCCAGCACAATGGGAATATAGGACGCGGAAAAATTTGAGATCGCGACCCGGATCTTTTCCTGGGCGGCAAGCCGTGCGGCCATGATTGGTATTGCGAATAGCAGAGCCGATGAAAGAATCACTTTTCGCCGCATTATAGTAGTAGCCTCATCATGATGGTTCGCCAGCGTTAGAGCTTGGGAATTTTCAACGTTTTGCTGATCATGGTACAGCCGTTGGCGAAAAACAGCAGAGCGAACGGATGCAAGTCGAGGCCGGCGATGGCGATTGTCCCGAAGAAAAAATGCGCACCGGTGCGTCCGAAGTAAAAGCACAGCGCCAGCAGTGCCACCAGGAATAGGCTCGACGGGATCGGCGTGCCCTCGAAATATTTCACTTTGCCGCTGGCGTCGCTCAATTGACTCGCAGTGACGTTGTAGCGCGCCAGACGGCTGATGCCGCAGGCGACGAAGAAGATCAGAATAATGATATCGAGTCCGCCGCGCAGTCCCAAGCCATAGCCCAGCGCCGCGGGCGCGACGCCGAAGCTGACGATGTCGGCGAGAGAGTCCAATTCCTGGCCGAAGGGCGAGTACTCGCCGCGTCGGCGGGCCACTTTGCCATCGGCGATGTCGAGCAATAAGGCGATCAGCACCAGGGCCAGCGATAGGTAGACGCGCCAGTCTTCCGCAGTGATCAAGTAGCTCATCATCACCAAGACAGCGGCCATGCCGGCGCCGGCGTTGGCCAGGGTGATGAGATCTGCGGCGCGATAATCGCGCAGCATGGAGAAGTGAACGCGTTTTTTTTCCGGTTTGCGACGAGCCATGGGTGTTTTCACGTCTTGACCCGGCACGCTAGCATAGCCCTTGCGGAAGTGTCTACTGAATCGCCTTGTGGCGCATTGACAGGCTGCCGCGGCGCTGCTTAGATGCGCCGAGTGTGATCGCTGGTTAATTGCAGGAGGGAACATGACAGCGAAATTAAGCCGGCCCGCCGATTACTGGCCGATCTCGCCGAACAATGTCGCGCTTATCCTCGTCGACATGCAAAATATCTGGGTGCATCCGCGCGGCGCGCGCTACTTGCCGTCGTCCGAGGATATTGTGCCGAAGATTCAAGAGCTCGTGCGCTACTGTCACGCCAGCAAAGTGCCGGTTATCTATCTGCACACTACCAAGCGGCGCGATCTCGCCGATGTCGGGATCTTCGCCGACATCAAGCCGCAAACCCATGACGCCGAGGATGAGTGGAGCAATTTCGAAGGCACGCCGGGGGCGGAAATTTACGAGCCGGTGAAACCGACGGCGCAGGATATCTTGGTCAAGAAGTTTCGCTACAGCGGCTTTTACGGCACCCAGTTGGAAAATCTTCTGCGCGCCCTGGGGCGCGACACCATCGCGATCACCGGCGTGGCGACCAACGTTTGCTGCGACAGCACGGCGCGGGACGGCGCGATGCGCGATTTCAAAGTGGTGTTTTTATCGGATTGCAATGCTTCCTTCTCACCAGCCGAGCAGGAGGCGACGCTCAGCAACTTCGACAAGCACTTCGGGGTCGTGATGGATTCGCAGACGCTGCTCGGGAAGCTGGCGGGAACAACGGTTGGCGCGATGAAGTAATCGATATTGGAGTACGAGAGTGCCGGTTACGGACGACGCACTAAGCCACATGCTATCGTGATCCGGAGGTTATCGTGAAACGCATGGTTTCGTTGATGTTCACAGTGATGATCGGGTTATTTGCCGCGCGCTCCACGTTGGCCGGCCAGGCGGGATTCGACGAGAAATCTGTCGCTAATTTTTACCGCGGCAAGACCGTGACCATCGTCGTCGGCCATTCACCGGGAGGCGGATTCGACCGCTACGCCCGCGCGATCGCACGCCATCTGGGTAAATATATTCCGGGTAATCCGGCCATACTGGTTAACAACATGGTGGGCGCCGGGACGATGGTTTCCGCCAACTACACTTATAATCAAGCGCCGCGTGACGGCACCGTGGTCAACAGTTTCGACGGCGGCATCTGGCCTTCGCAGCTCTACGGCGCCTCGGCGGCGCAATTCGATCTAACCAAGTTCAACTACATCGGCGCGCCGGATATTTTCAAATACATCATGGTGGTCACCAAGAAGTCGGGCATTACCAGGATGGAAGATTTCATGTCGGGGGCCAAAGAGGTGGTGGTCGGCGCCGTACCCAATACCAGCATTCAGCACTCGGCGACCTTTCTTAAAGAAGTACTTGGCGGCAAAGTGAAATTGGTGACCGGCTTCAAAGGCACCGCGGAAATCCGCCTGGCGATGCAGTCGGGCGAAGTCAACAGCGTGATCACCGGCTGGGAGACTTTGAGCGTTTCCAACTTCAAAGACTTCGAGAGCGGCGAGTGGCTGATTCTATCCCAATGGGTGGATGAGCCGTTGACCGATTTGCCACAGAAAAACGTGCCGTCGATCTATCAATACGCGCGCAACGACGAGGAGCGCCAGCTTCTCAAGTTGGGGCTGGTCAAACCCAATAGCTACGCGCGTCCCTACGCGATGCCGCCGGGCGTGCCGCTGGAGCGCGTGCGCGCGGTAGAAGCGGGATTTTTGAAAAGTTTAAAAGATCCGGAGTTCGTCGCCGAAGCCGAGAAAACCCGCATGACCGTAAGTCCGATCTCCGGCAGCGATTTGCAAAAGATGTTCGCTGAAGGAATGTCCATGCCCGCCGCGCTCAAAGCTAAGCTCAAGCCGATCCTGTTGCCCAAGAGTTAATGAGGCAACAACCACTGGGGGTTGCTGACAATTACAATTTCCTTTTTTGCGAACTTTGCGTGCTTTGCGGCCAATCCTTCGAGTCCTATTCCTGCGGGAATATTGATAAAACTTCTGGGTCGCTTCGGCGCTGCCGCAGACATAAACCGCGTCGCCGGCTGTGAATTTAAAATCGGCGGAAAATTCCACCAGCAACTCTTCGCCGCGCTCCAGCGCGACAATAGTGCAGCCGGTCCTTTCGCGCAGGTCATTTTGCTGGGGATGTAGATTCTCCAGCCCGCGGGTTGAAACTTTTATGACCCATAACTCGGCATCGACCTCTATCGATTCTTTGCCAAGCAGTCGCCACGCGAGCAGTTGCCCCGATACTTGACTGATCGACAGGGAGAAATCGGCGCCGGCGGCGTAAATGCGTTCGACATTTTCGGCGCGATTGACGCGGGCGATGACTGGCACGTCGGGCGCCAAGTCTTTGACGATGGTCAAGGTTGCCGTAAATGACGTTGTGGCCCTGCTCGAGTAGATGGCGCGCGTCGTCTTCGTCTTCGTCGATGATCACAGCGGGAATATGGGTTTGCTTCAGCTCCGTAATCAAGGTGGCCACTGCCGGACCGTAGTCGAAGATCACCACGTGATTCTTGGCGTTGGCCGATTCCTTCGGCAGCTTGGTCTCGAAACGTTCCTCGAGAAACGGAATTAGATAAATTGGAAAACCAAGAAGAGCAGCATCACACCGATGAACTGTGCAATAACGACGTAGATGACCATCAACGGATGCTGCCAGGTAAGATCGCCGCCATAGCCGGTGGTTGATACCGTGCCGGCGGCCCATTGCAGCGCCTGCCAGAAGCCCCTTGGTTTGTTCTCGAGCAAATACATGCCGACCATGTAGAGCAGCGACATGAGCAGCGGCAATAAGCCGAGCGCACCGAGCAGGAGGACAAAGCGATTATAGGAAGCGCGGCATTAGCGCCGGCTCCAGCGTCGCGCGGTCGAACGGTTAGAACGGTTAGCTGAGGGTGATTGCAAATGACGCTGTGAAGATTCGGTGATGCAGTTCTCGATGGCCATGCGTAAACCGTAGGCTTGCTTAGCATGGCGTGGCAGGATTCTTCAACAAACTTTCGCACACACCGCGGGCTTTGCCGCCGTGGTGAAAGAAACGCTGTGAGTGTTACTTGAACGTCTTGATCGACCAGCTGCCGGACTGATTGGCCCCGGTCCATAAGCCTTTGATCGCATCTTTGGCCGCCATCTCAAACATATCGGTAAAGCGTAGAGCGCGTGCTGCCGGCAGCTCGGCGGACCAGCTGCCGGTGTAATCCCCGCCACGGCCTTCGAGCGCGGCGCGCCAGGTGCCATTCCAGCCGGTGCGATGCATCTGCGCCGACCAGGCGCCGCGCAGCGAGGTTGCGCCGCCGGCATCGCGCAATGTCCAAAAGCCGCGAGCAGCACTACCCGTCGAGCTCGGATCGACGGTATAACTGCCGCCGAAAGCCTTACCGTCTTCGCTCACCGCGCCCCAATTCGACGACGCCGCATCTGTTTCTTTGAACGAGTCCTTGACCCGACTGCTGACCGTGACGTCCACCGCGCGCACCCAGCCGATCTGGCCTTGCTTGGTGCGCACCATGTACCAGATTTCCTGGCCGACGCTCTCCGCCATAGGCATCAGCGCCTCGCCTTTTTGCAATCGCATGATCGGCTCGGTTTCCAGATCCTGCCGCCCATAAAGCGGTGTGTCCGACTCGCGCGCCGTGAGCGCGGCGGGAGATTCGGCGGCGGGCAGATGAGTTACCGCCAAGAAAAGAAATAAACCAAGTAGGGCAAAGCGTACGCTGCTGAGATCTGCACCCATAGTAAAATTCTCCCGTAGGTCTGCTGATAATAACACGGACGCTGTGGTCGTGAATCGACAGTTTAGTCTATTTCCACTGTAGCCGTCACTGACGACTTGGCCGGGGCTTCGTTCAGTCAGTCCTGCTAGGGGAGATATCTGTTGCAGATATATCTGAAATATTATGACCAAATATATTGAAAAAAGATGACGAAAATTGGCTGAAACTATTGATATAAGAGACAAATTTCGTTCACACGGTGGTACCATCTATCTGGGATATTTCGATGTAATGGTGAGCCTATTTCCTTGGAGCTGACGAGTGCTAGGATGGACATATGTGCGGCCACCGGCAAGTTTCCCGGTGTTCTCTTGTTACGTCTCGACGGAAGCCGATAGGGAAATGGTTACGAGTCATGCCGGGCTACCTCCTCTAAATCTGAAAGAAAAGAGGTGAATTTAGATGCAGCTATTGAAACGTTTGTTAGTCGAAGAAGATGGTCAAGGTCTCGTTGAGTACACTTTGATCGTGGTTTTGGTGGCGCTGGTTTTTTGGGTCGCCATTAAGAACACTGACATTGGTAATGGATTGGCGAGTGGTTGGAGTAAAGTAACGGCGTGCGTTGCTGACCCCACAAGTTGCACTTCGGCATCTTAGTTCTGCGACCTTCCTGCGAATTAATGGCAGGGTCAGGTCAGTGACAACGTGATGCGCATCGTCAGAAACTCACCCGTCCGTACGGCAGCCGTGGCACACCTTATCTGACCCACCCTTTGTTCGCGGCACCAGGTCCCTCGGATCACTCCGCTATGCCACGAAGAACCGTGACAGGGTCACCGCCGTGGAGCGATCCGATCAGCGGGAAGAGTAGAGCAGGTGAAGCCATCGCATCTGCTCGAAACATTTGGGATCGCGCCTGGTGAGCTGTGTCGCGAACGATTTTTGATACTCGGAGGACAAAATGTCGCTGTTCATGACTAAACAAGAGCGCGAGGCGTTCCTGGCCGAAGTTCACGTTGGCGTAATCAGCATTGCCGAGATAGGACGAGGACCGCTCACAGTGCCGATCTGGTACAACTATGAAGCGGGAGGAGAGATTCGGATCATGACCGGTAGGGAATCGCGAAAAGGCCGTCTGCTCGCACACGCCGGCAGATTCAGTCTCTGTGCGCAGACCGAAAGCCCGCCGTACAAGTATGTCAGTGTAGAGGGTCCCATCGTTTCCACCGAGGCGGCGGATATTGAGGGCGATCTGCGCCCGCTCGCGCGCCGTTATCTCGGCAAAGAAAGTGGCGACCGCTATGTCGAGGAGACGCGAAACTTACCGACGCACAGCGACAACGTGCTCATCCGCATGAGACCCGAACGATGGCTAACCACCGATTACTCGAAGGAATAGCAGTCATCGATGTAGCAAAGTCTTTTGACGAGCTTAACCGCAGCGCTTACTCCAAAAAATACGTTGGCCAAGTGGAATAGGTGTGCGTGCTCAAGATCACTGAAAGGATATCCTATGCAAAAAATCGTTCCACATTTATGGTTCGATAAAGAGGCCAAAGAAGCAGCTGAGTTCTACACTTCTACTTTTCCGGAGTCAAAACTAAAGAACATAACCACAATCCATGACACGCCATCCGGAGATTGCGATGTCGTCTCATTTGAGCTGTGGGGATACTCCTTTATGGCAATAAGCGCGGGCCCTCTATTTAAGTTCAATCCATCAGTATCCTTCATGGTCAATTTCGATCCGTCGCAAGACAAAGATGCCAAGATGCGGATCGATGAAGTGTGGGGGAAACTATCGGCGGGCGGGAATATATTGATGCCGCTCGATAAATATCCATTCAGCGAACGCTACGGCTGGGTACAGGATAAATATGGCCTGACCTGGCAGCTCATCCTGACAAATCCCGAAGGCGAAGAGCGACCAAACATTATTCCGTTTCTTCTGTTCGTCGGCGATGTTTACGCCAAAGCGGAAGAAGCTTCTGACTTCTATCTCTCGATATTTACGCGCTCCAAACGCGGCGCTATTGTCCGCTACGGCGCTGGACAGGCGCCCGACAAAGAAGGGGCCGTCATGTTCACTGATTTCATGCTTAAAGGTCAGTGGTTCGCCGCGATGGACAGCGCGCACCAACACAATTTCAAATTCAACGAGGCTGTGTCATTTACGGTGAATTGTGACACCCAGGAAGACATTGATTATTACTGGAAGAAGTTATCTGCCGTTCCTGAAGCCGAGCAGTGCGGCTGGCTCAAGGACAAATTTGGCCTCTCGTGGCAGATTGTTCCGACCGAATTGGATGAAATGATGCGCAACGGCACGTCCGAGCAAATCGCGCGTGTAACGCAGGCGTTCCTCAAAATGAAAAAGTTCGATCTCGCTGAGTTGCGCAGCGCGTACGAAGGTGATCGATGAGGCTGAAAAATCTACGGTGAAAAAAGAACTTTCTTTCTGAAATCGAAGCGACATCTAAATGCATCAATCCCTGCGGCATGTGGACATGCTGTGCTGATACATTGGTAATACTCTGGTAATACTCGGACCCGGTATATTGAAAGACTGCGGGTGCAAACCAATTGACAAATGGTTGAGCGTAAAGCTAGATCTCGGGCAAATGTGATTTTTGATGCCGTAATGTACCGATCCGTATAATCACAGTTTTGGGGCGATCGGATATTGCGGAGCATTTATCATGCATCTCAACACCAGCCATCGAAAGGAAACGAACTTATGTCAAACACCATCCGGTTGCACCGCGTGCTGCGTGCGACTCCTGAAAGAATCTATCGGGCGTTCCTCGACGCCGACGCAATCGCCAAGTGGCTTCCGCCAAACGGATTCACCTGCAAGGTCCACCACTTGGATGCCAAGGTCGGCGGCACCCACAAGATGTCGTTTACGAATTTCACTACAGGACATAGCCACTCGTTCGGAGGAACATATCTCGAACTTGTGCCGCACGATCGCCTTCGCTACACGGACAAATTTGACGACCCGAACCTGCCAGGTGAACTTCAGGTGACGGTAACCTTGAAGAAAGTATCCGTAGGAACTGAGATGAACATCGTGCAAGAAGGGGTGCCCGATGTCATTCCTCCCGAGGCTTGCTACCTTGGCTGGCAGGAATCGCTCACTCTTCTGGCGAACCTGGTCGAGGCCGAGATTCCCGATTAGCGTGGACTGGATTGGCCGAAGTCTTGGTCAAGAAAGGTAGTGCCTGTCAATGCGCTGCAGCCGACTGGCTACAGCTTTGCGCCTTCGTCGCTCCGGCTTTCGGCAGCGGCGGAAGGCATTATGAGTTCCAGTTCCGCCGTAATTGAAAGTCAGCGCGCCACGAAAAAAGTGACGAGCAGAGTTGGCGAGTAATAGTAATACGGTACGTTCAATTATCCATAAAATTCCTAACCCTGCCCCCGGGTTGAGACCGGCACGACGGCTCAGCAAAACCGTTACGACGAGATTGAACTGAGTTCACCTTCAATCCGCGAGTCTCGGCTATCAGCCGATTTTAGAGTTACGTTAGCTTTTGCCCATCGGCGCCGGTTTCTGCGTCGTCCTCTTCTCCACCAGACTAGGTTCCAGTCGGGGCCTGGAGATTGTTGAGCTTCACCATGTGAGTTTTGCCGCGCGCGCTTATGGCGCCGCGTGTTCTGTGCAATTTTCATCCGATAGTGATGAAATTGCTGTCTCTACGATGCCGCCAAAGCAACCCGTCGCTAAGGATCCGAAGCGGTTGGCGTCCCGAGCCGATCGATCAGACCGAGTTCATTTCCATCTAAGGTTTTCACCAGCAAGTGCGCTTCCACAGTTCCATCGGGAAGAGCGATCTGGCAGATGGCTGCCGCGACTCGCGAACTTGTCCGCAGACTTCAGAATCGAGTAAAATAGGCCAATTACAGGGATATCGTACTACGCGGAAAGATTAAATTTCCGATAAGTGACCCTAGGAGAATCGTTATGCAGCTAGAGCTGGAAGCAGAGCCGGTTGTCGATTTTCCGATTGCAGAGGTCGCGATATCGATCCCCGAGCGGTTCGAGCAAATTGCCCGACGCTATGGCGATCGAGTCGCGATTAGAACCAGACATCGTCTGATAACTTACGAGGCTCTTAACAACTCAGCGAATCGGATTGCTCGGGCAATTCTAGAGCAGATTGGCCCGGGCAGCGAACCCATAGCACTGTTATTTGGCAACGGCATCGACTTAATCTCCGCACTGCTGGGTGTCCTAAAAGCAGGCAAGTTTTTTGTTGCAATCGATCCATCTTTCCCGTCATCTCGGATAAATTTCATACTCAAGGACACTGAAACCCGACTTCTAGTGACTAACAGTGAAAACACCGAGTTTTCGAAACGGTTTGGCTCGCCTGAGGTTGCCCGGATGAACATCGATGAACTCAAAAATCGACAGATAGATAACAACCTCGGAGTGGTAATCCGTCCCGACGATATCGCTACTATCGTCTACACTTCGGGATCAACCGCAGAGCCCAAAGGCGTAATCAAGGCTCATGGTTATTGCTGGGAGCGGGCCAAATTCAATATCAAATTTCTCTCTGTGAATGCCACCGATCGGCTGAGCCTGCTGCATTCTATCAGCTTTGGCAGCGGCGAAATCAATCTGTATGCCTCCTTGTTATGTGGCGCGTCGCTGCAGCCCTTCGACGCTAAATCCGAAGGTATATATCGGTTGGCACAATGGCTTAAAGAGGCAAGCATTACGATTTTTCATTGTTCGCCGAGTGTGCTGCGCGAACTTGTTGAATTTATTCCTCAGTGCAATCCAATGCCGAGTTTGCGGCTGGTGCACCTATCCGGGTCACCGATAACTCGCGCCGATTTTTACTTGTATCACAGCCATTTTTCTCCGCTCACTTCGCTGGCATTTCATATGGGTGCGACTGAGGCTGGGTGCATCGCTTGCGCCGTCGTGAATCATGATTTTTCATTTCCCGCGAGAGGCACTCCAGCGGGTTTCCCGCCCGAGAACAAAAAAGTATCTTTGCTGGATGAGGACGGCCGGGAAGTAAGCCCCGGCGGCGTCGGCGAGATTGCTGTAAAGAGTAAATACCTCGCGCACGCTTACTGGAAAAATCCGGACTTAACCCGGGCAAAGTTTCTACCCGATCCAGACGGCGGCCAAGAGCGCACGTATCTGACCGGTGATTTGGGTCAGATTTTGCCTGATGGACTTCTTGTCCATTTGGGTCGCAAGGATTTGATGGTCAAAATACGTGGGTATCGCGTGGAGATAGCAGAGATCGAGATGAGATTGACTCAGCACCCCGCAGTTAAGGATGCCGGGGTTACCGCATGGGAGCGGGACAACGGCGAGAAGTATTTGGCAGCTTATATCGTCTCGCGTGGTCCGAATCACGCAACGATCGATCAACTTCGGATGTTTCTCAGAGATAAGCTCCCTGGTTACATGGTCCCGTCGACTTTTATGTTTATGGACTCGCTACCGGTCACCAACGGCAAACTCGATCGTAGGGCATTGCCTGAACCTAATGATAAGCGACCGGAGCTGAGCACAGCCTACGCTGTGCCGACAGATGAGATCGAAAAGACTCTGGCGTCGATTTGGGAGAAAGTCCTCGATGTGCGTCCCGTAGGCATCCACGACAGCTTCTTCGATCTCGGCGGCCACTCCCTTAACGCGACACAAGTGATCTCACAGGTCATCAAACAATTCCAATTAGAGCTGCCGCTTCAATCTTTATTTAAGTCGCCTACGGTTGCCAAGATGGCGGCAGTCATCGCGCAAAATCAGGCGAAGCGTGCAAGCGAAGCAGAGCTATCGCAAATGCTGCGCGAGCTGGAGGCGATGACGGAGCAAGAAGCGCAGCGTCGCCTGGACGAGATTAAATCGGCAATCGCCAAGACATAACTTGTCGTAGGCGTTGTGCAGGCACCAATAGCGTCGTTGTTAAATGACACGCTATCGCGGGGTTTTTCACGCGAATTCACCGAGAAGGGTGAATTGGCACGATGATCCGGTGAATATTCAAAGCCGCATACGTCAGTGGTTGTCTGGTAATGCGGCTTTATCTTTTACTCACCTGCGATTTCTTCGGAACGCTCTTCTCCACCCATGCCAAAATCCATTCCGCGACCTGCAGATTATTTGAATCCATCATCATCATGTGGGTGTTGCCGCGCACGTCCCTTTCGTAGGTGCCCATGAACGTCGCTTTGCCGCCGGCGGTGTTGATGGCAGCGACGGTTTTGCGGCAATGCTCTTCACCGTTCCACTCGTGATCCCCTGCGACTACCAGCATCGGCACCTTGGCAATGATTTTAATTTGTTGCGGGTCCAGATCGCAGCCGGTTCGGCCTTCGACGTTGACAAAGCCTTTGACCAAGTCGGGGCGCGCGACGGCGGTGAGCGCGCCGTAGACGCCGGATTGGGAGTGGACCATCAAGATCGACGGGCCGATTTTCTCCATGAGCGCGATGAGCGCGTCAACGGTCTTGCGTGGCGGTTGCGCCAGGGTCGCTTCGGTATTGGGCACGAGCTGGGCCATGTATTGGTCTATACAATCCTTGGGAAACTTCGAATCGGCCCACCATTCATCGGGCTTGGGGCCGAAGCGAAAGATCGACCAGGCGCGCTCATAGGTGAACTGCACGATACCGCCCACAGGTATCAACGTGGCTTCGCCTTTGGTCTCGGCGTTGTTGATCGGCTCGGTGTTCCAACCCGAACGGGCGCGGCCGACCTGATCGACGACGTAAACGGAATATCCCTTGCGCAGGAAATGCTGCTTCCAGCCGTCGCGGCCGTCGGGCGTGGTGTCGTAGGTTTTGCCGGTGTGGCCGGAGCCATGCACCATGATCACCGGCCAAGCGCCGGCTTTTTGCTTCTGCGGGATGGCGTACTCGACGTACATCTGGTTGACGACGATGCGCCCGCCGGGATTGCCGCCGCCGGGATTGTCGATCTGGACTACCTCGCCATTGACGAAAAAGCTGCCGGCTTCCTTGAGCACCGGCGGCGGCGCCGCAGCGACGCGGCGCGATGCTAACAAGGCCGAGGCAGCCGACCTCGCCCGAGAAGAGTTCTTCGTAGCGAGACGTTTTTTCATGACTGGTTCTCCGTTAACGAAAGCATGGCAAAGCCATAACGTATCGCCCAGCGGTGAACAAGGCTATTTTCACGGTAAGAATTTGGCCGCAAATAACGCAAAAAAGAACACTGAAAACTAAGGGCTGGCTGGAACCCGTCCGTACTGCGTTCAATTGAAGATCGTTGCGGACCAAGCAAATCTTCAACTAGGACTGTGAAGCACGCGAAGCTTTGTCACCCCCGGCCGATCTCCACGCACTGCTGTCAAAGACATTGAACAAAGAGCAATTGGCCGAGCTGTACGGCAAGATGTCTTTCCAGATCAATTTGAACACCGCGAGCGATGAAGAAATACTGTTGATCCCCGGCGCCGGCGTCGCATGGTGCGCGAGTTTAAAGAATACTGCCCCTGGACTACGTTTGAACAGTTCCGTAAAGAGATCGGCAAATATCTCGACAAGAAAGAAGTGGCGCGACTGGAAAAATACGTCACGCTGAACTAAGCGACGCTTCGCGATTTTGTGGATTCGGCGCAGATCCCACACCCGATCGGGGGTCAACACCCCGATTGGCGACATGTGTTATCGTGCGCTTACCTTGTTAAGAGCTATCTCTGCTATTGTCGCGCGATGATAGTTGGCCAGTTGGCGTTTGCGCAGCGACACGTCTCTGCTGCTTCGCCCCGCCAGATTTTCTGTGAATTTCCGCATTGGACAACGATGTCGCCGGTCAGCTGAAACTAACGACGCGCGGTTGTCAGCACGGTCCTTGCCAGTTTGCCCGAAACGCGGCAAGTCCAATGCCGGTAATTTCTCGTCAAAGATTGGACGCTCTACCTTACCCGTGTTACAGTCGACGCCTCGCGTTGGGACTGCGATTTTTCCTGTCGTTTCCGGTCGATACGCACTTCTATGAATGTTTCGAACTCGTCGATGCAACGCCAAACCGCCGATGGATGAAACCGGCTCTGCCCCCAGTGAAAAACTCGCTTGGCCGATAGCACTTTTAGTTCAGCTGCGCGCCTTCGAAGCGCTGCGCCACCGCGATTACCGTTTGCTCTGGTATGGTCAGGTTTTCGGTTCCATGGGTACCTGGATGGACCAGGTGACGCGCGGCTGGCTGATTTATGAACTGACCGACTCGGCTCTGCAACTCGGCTTGGTGCGCGGTATCCAGGCGATTCCATTTTTATTATTGTCGCCCATCGCCGGTAGCGCCGCCGACCGTTATCCGCGCAAAGTTCAAGTCGTGGGCGCGCAGTTCGCCAGCGGTTTCCTATATGCGGTGACGGCGGCGCTGGTGCTTGGCGGTTTGATTCGGCCTTGGCATGTTTATGTGACGGCGTTTTTGATGGCATGTGTGCAGGTGTTCTTACAACCCTCGCGCTCGGCGATGATCTCCGATTTTGTCCCGCAAAAAACCTTAACCAGCGCCATCGGTTTGAACGCCATGGTGTTCAATACGGCGCGCAGTACCGGACCAGCGCTTGCAGGATTGTTGATTTCTCATTTCAGCACCGGGATCTCCTACGCGGTGCAAGCGCTGTTTATGATTCTCGCCACAGTTTGGACCACGCAATTGAGCAAGGTGGCGCCGGGCGCGCTGAGCAGCCATGGCGGGCACACTGAGTCCTTCGGCGAGAGCATCATCGAAGGCTGGAAATTCAGCTGGCGCACCCCGGAAGTACGCACCGGTATTTTGATCGTAGTCGTTGCCGCTTTGTTCATGATCCCATTCAGCACGCTGTTGCCAGTCTTCGCCCGCGATTTGCTTCAGGTTGGAGCGCGCGGGCAGGGCTTGCTGCTCACGGCCATGGGGATCGGCGCTTTATGCAGCTCGATTTTGATCGCTTCGGTGGGCGACCGATTGCCGCGCGGTCTGCTGATGCTCGGAGGTGTCGCGCTTTACGGCGTGCTGGTGGTGATCTTCTCGCTGTGCCATTGGTTTCCGCTATCGATGGGCTTGATGGCCATCATCGGTTTATGCCATGTCAGTTCCCATGCATTGGTGCAGACCGTCATTCAAACCTATTCGCCGCCGGAGTTTCGCGGTCGGGCCATCGCGATTTTCCACATGACCCAAGTATTATTACTGGTCGGCGGCATGCTCGTCGGCGCGCTTTCTGCGATACTCGGCGCGCCTTGGGCGGCATCGTCCATGGCCATCGCCGGCACGCTGTGTATGGTGGCGATCTTCCTAGCGGTGCCGCGAGCGCGCGACATTCGTTAGCCAGGCCGCCAATGGCACGGCATCGTGATCGAGTGGGCGGCCACTGGAATGCGCTGTCGCCGGGCTGGTTTTGCCGATCGGGATGGATCTGACCTTTGCGCCGCGCGGCTGATTCAGACCTGCGATTGAGGGGCTAGTGAGTTTGTCCGACCGCGGTTCGTTGCGCGCGGAGTCTTGCGACAATTTATCATGTGGTTTAGCTGGCTTGTCCAATTCAAACTCTTCGAAGCGCTGCGCCATCCGCAATACCGCTTGTTGTGGATCAGCCATGTGTTTTCGGCGATGGGCACCTGGATGGATCAAGTGTCGCGGGGTTGGCTGATCTACGAGCTGACCAATTCTTCGTTTCAACTGGGACTGGTGCGCGGTGTGCAAGCACTGCCAATCCTTCTGCTATCGCCGATTGCCGGCAGCACCGCCGACCGCTACTCGCGCAAGTCGCAGGTGATGATAGCGTTGGTGGTAGATGCGTTTTTTTATGGCTTGTTGGCGCTGATGATCTTTACCGGCTCGGTGCAGCCCTGGCATGTTTATGCCAGCGCGATCTGCATGGCTTCGGTGTGGACGTTTCAGCAGCCGTCGCGGGCGGCAATGGTTTCCGACTCCGTGCCGCCGGAATCCCTGACCAATGCGATCGGCCTCAACGCCATGATGTTTAACGTCGCCCGCATTACCGGTCCGGCGCTGGCGGGTCTAATCATTGCCGGCTGGAGCAGCGGCGGTGCCTATGCGGTTCAGGCGCTGTTTTACATTTTGGCGGCGATCTGGAACGTCAAATTGCGCGATGACGGATTTGGCTTGTCCAGCAGCCACGGCGACGGCGACCATGACGAGGGGTTTATTCGAAGCATCGTCGAAGGCTGGAAGTTCAGTTGGCACAACGTCGAGGTTCGCACCGGGCTGCTGGTGGTGATCTGGGCGTCTTTGTTTATCATTCCGTTCAATACGCTGTTGCCGGTGTTCGCGCGCGACGTGCTCGGCGTCGGCGCGAAGGGACAAGGACTGCTGCTGACGTCGATGGGCGCCGGCGCCCTCGCCAGCTCAGTGCTGATCGCCGCCCTGGGCGACCGCATGCCGCGCGGAATTGTGATGATCGGCGGCGTCGGCGTGTACGGGCTGTTGGTCGCGGTCTTTGCGATGTCGACCTGGTTTTCGTTGTCGATGGTACTGATGGCGGTTATGGGGTTGTGTCATGTGGCGTCCCATGCGTTGGTACAGACGGTCATTCAAGCCTATTCGCCGCGCGAGTTTCGCGGGCGTACCATGGCGCTGTTTCATCAGACCCATGTGATCTTGATGGCCGGCGGCTTGATCATTGGCGCACTGGCTTCGGCCATTGGTGCGCCATGGGCCGCCGCGCTGATGAGCATCGCCGGCACATTATCCATGCTCGCTCTCTACTTGTTCAGCCCCCAGGCGCGGCAAATTCGTTAGCCTACCTAGTTATTTCACTGCCGCCAAAATCCTGACGTTGCCGTATATTCCTTTGCCCGTCACAAGGCGCGCCAACGTGAAGAAAACGGTGACTGCCTGTAAGTGGCGAGCAATCCCCGCGCTCACCCGAAAAGCGCCGTGAACCCAGCACCTCGGATCGGCTCATGCGCATGAACTCTGTCATCGCCCGCTTGGGTGTCCTCGCACCGGCTTTTTCTCCACGGTTAAAATGGCGCTGCCGTGCCGTCAACTTTTCGACGGTGGCGGAACTCTGGCGCGGGTGAACTTCATTGCCGAGATCGTTTCTCTGCGCGGTTAAAGTTATTGCCGGGTGCACCGATTTGAATTTGTGAGAGCGGAGAAGACAAAAATGGAAATGCAAAACAACATAATCACGAAATCGCCGAGTCTCGAGAACAGCGGCGGCGGTGCGGACCACGATTACTCGCGGCTCCTGCGCGTGGTCGGACAGGAACTCGAGGCCAAGGGGATCTCCACGTGTTGTCTGTGGATGGAAGCGACCCGTATCGATGTCATCGGCCTGTGCACCGGCAACGGCGGCGTCGTTGAGGCGGGTTTTTGGCAGCGTCTCAAATCGAAGAGCGCCGTCGCGGGTTACACCACCACTGAGTTGCGCTTTTCCATCGAAGGGTTGTTGCGGCTCGACGAGCTCAACCGAGCCAAGCGTACCCTCGCCTCGGGGCGAGCCGATTTCCTCAAGCTCTCCGAGCAACTGCGCACTGTCGGCGCTATTGTCGATCGCCGCGGCGGCCAATTGATCCGCCTAGACCGCACTGCTTACGAAGGCATGATTTCGTCCTTCACCGTGCAGTACAGGATGGCCACCGGTGAGTTGGTAACGGAAGAATTTAGCGCCTCGAGTCTTTACGATTTTTCGGTGCAGATCTTCATGATGGAAAAAAGCCGATCGAGCAACAGTCGACCGGTCTCCCGGGCCGCTTAGTTCGTATCTTGCTCGATCGCTAGTTTTCACATTATCCCAAATATTTCGGCCATGCCGAGATCCTCACTGCTTTCGGTTCGTTCTCGCCGCTGGACGCGATCATTTCGCTCGTGCTATAGCCAAAAGATCATGCGTTTTCGTCACTCGTTCGGGAGCCGGTTCTGAGCTCCGTGCCAGGCGATAAGGAAAGCCTTCGCGATTCTCTCGATGCCGAGGCCGCGGGTTCCGCGGCGCTACCCAAGCGGGACCCGTTGGCTTGGTTATACAGACATCGTGCCGCCGAAATTCTGCGCTACCGCGATTTCCGCTTACTGTGGTTCGGCCATGTGTTCGGTTCCATGTCGTTTTGGATGGATCAGGTGACGCGCGGCTGGCTGATCTATGAACTGACCAATTCCACCGTGCAGTTGGGCATGATCCGCGGCGTCCAGGCGATTCCGATCCTGTTTCTTTCGCCCATCGCCGGCAGCGTCGCCGACCGTTACTCGCGCAAGAAGCAAATCCTCATCACCCAGATCGCCGACGGCGTCATGTTGGCGGTGCTGGCGTTGTTGATACTTTACGGTGCGGTTGAGCCTTGGCATGTCTACGTCTCCGCGTTCGGCATGGCGGTGTGTGCAAACTTTTCACCAGCCGGCGCGGGCGGCGATCATGACCGATACGGTGCCGGCGAGCCATTTGACCAACGCCATCGGCCTCAACTCGATGATCTTCAATGTCGCGCGCAGCCTGGGCCCGGCCCTGGCCGGCGTGCTGATCTCTTGGAGCGGCACGGGCGGCGCCTATACCGTCCAGGCGATTTTTTATTTGATCGCGACCTTTTGGACTCTGCGTTTGAGCGATGTCGAGGCCGGCGCCGCCCGCAGCGGCGGCCATGACGCACATCGGTTTTCCTTAGGCAGCAGCATCGTCGAAGGTTGGAAGTTCAGTTGGCAAAATGAAAACGTCCGCACGGCGCTATTGATCGCCATGCTCGCGGCGTTTTTTATCGTGCCGTTCACGACGCTCCTGCCGGTGTTCGCCCGCGATATTCTCCAAGTCGGCGCCTCCGGCCAAGGTTTGCTGCTGACGGCGATGGGTGTCGGCGCGCTTGGCAGCGCCGTGATGATCACCGGCTTCGGCGATCGCATGCCGCGCGGCAAAATCATGCTGGGCGGCGCGGCGCTTTATGGCCTCGGCGCCGCCGCCTTCGCGTTTTCGCCGTGGTTTCAGCTGGCGATGTTCTTGATGATTATTATCGGCTTAGCCAATGTCTGTACCCACGCGCTGGTGCAGACGGTGATTCAAACCTATTCGCCGCCGGAATTCCGCGGCCGTACCATTGCGCTGTTTCATATGAGCCAGGTGGTGATGACCGTCGGCAGCATGGTCATCGGATCCCTCGCCGCGCTTTCCGGCACGCAGTGGGCGGTGGTGCTGATGGGCAGCGCCGGCGCGTTGGCGATGCTGGGTATTCACATTCTCTTACCGCGCGCCTGGCATATTCGCTAATATGCAAATCGAGGATAGACCCTTGGAAGATCGAGGATTGAAAGACAAGGATTCGCTCCAGATCGAGACCCCATTGGAACCCGAGCTGCCGATCTGTGATGCGCACCATCATCTCTGGGAGCGGCCGCCGCACGGTTATTTGCTTGATGATTTACTTGTCGATCTGCGTAGCGGCCACAACGTGGTTTCGACGGTCGCGATCGAGTGCCACTACGGCTATCGAAAAGGTGGCCCCGAGGAATTACAGCCGGTCGGCGAAGTCGAGTTTCTCGAAGCGATTGCCAGCCAGGTCGCCGCGAATCCGGCAATCAATACGCGCATCGCGGCAGCGATTGTCGGCCACGCCAATCTCACACTTGGCGACGCGGTGGCGCCGGTGCTCGAAGCCCATTTGGCGGCGAGCCCGAAGCGCTTTCGCGGCATTCGCCACTCGACGACTTGGGACGCCAGCGACGCATTGCGTAGCGAGGCGCCGCGAGGATTGCTCGCCGACGACGACGGTTTCCGCCGCGGCTTTGCCTGGCTGGGGAAACTGGGCTTGAGTTTCGACGCCTGGGTTTATCATCCGCAATTGCCGGAAGTGGCGCAATTGGCGCGACGTTTTCCCGGCGTCACGATTATTCTCAATCACATCGGGGCGCCGCTGGGTGTCGGTCCCTACGCCGGCAAACGCGATGAGGTGTTTCAGGAATGGAGCCAAGGAATCGCCACCATTGCCGCTTGTCCGAATGTCGCGGTTAAACTAGGCGGCGTCGGTTCGCTTAGGTCGGGCTACGATTGGCATGAGCGCGCGGTCAAGCCGTCATCCCAGGAGTTGGCGCAAGTCTTAAAACCTTATTTCGAGCACTGCATCGAGCGTTTCGGCGTTGAGCGCTGCATGTTCGAGAGCAACTTTCCTGTAGAGAAGTCATCCAACGGTTACGTCAATCTTTGGAACGCTTTCAAGAAAATCACCGAGCACTACTCGATTAGCGAACGCGCCGCGTTGTTTCACGACACTGCGGCGCGGCTCTATCGCATCGGGTGAAATCTGCCGCGTGCTTATCTCAGTTTCGGCAGGATGTCATTACCCCATAGATCGATCGCTTCGGGAACATCCGGCCCGAGCGGCACGCCGATGGCGATCTCGCTGAAGCCATGGCGCGCTGCCAGGGCAAATAGTTCACGCAATCGATCAACGCACTCGTCCGGGGTGCCGGCGATGATCAATCGATCGACCGCTTGGTCGGGCGTGAGCGCCGCGGCGTCGTCGACACCGCGATTTTCCGCGTAGGCCTGGCGCACTGACTGAATCGCCTTGGGGTCGATGCCTTTTGCCGCCAGCGCGTCATCGGGCCATCCCGACACGATATGGGAGACAAAGCGCTTGGCATGTTGGCGGGCGGCTTGGCGGTCGCGCGATATCGATGCGTTGAGCAGCATGGTTTTGCGCAGCGGCTCTGCGGCGCCAAATTGTGTGCGCGCGTCGTTGAGCCGCGCCAGTGAAGCTTCCATGTCGGCGATGCCGTAAAGGGTCTGTAAAATCACGCCGTCGAAATGGCGCGCGACTAAATCGAGCACGGCGGGTTTGAGCAGGCTCGGCCCGTAGTAGAGATGGATCGGCGCCGGCAGTTTTGAAGCGCAGCGCGTAATGTTCCGAGTTTAGATGAAAATAATCGGCCAGGGTCGGAATGTCGTCGCGTTTGAGTGTGTCGCCGGCAAATAAGGTGCGCAAACCGACCGCGAGTTCCGCCATGATCGTCATCGGTTTGGTGCGAACGACGTGGCGCGTCAGGATCGAGCGCGAACCCGGACCCAGGCCAAGTGAAATTTCCTTGCCATGGGCGAGCTCGGACATGGTGGCAAAAGCCATCGCCACGTCAATTGGATTGCGAAAGTAAGGCACCGTCACGGCGGTGCCGAGCTTCACCGGTAAGCTGGCCAGAATGGCCGCGGAGCTGGCGAGGACGCTGCGATACTCTAAATTGTCATTGGTCCACACCCGGGTGAAGCCAAATGGCCCCATGGTTTTCAACGCGCGATCCGCCAGGCCGATGAGTTCCGGCAGGGTATAGCGGTTGAGCACGTGAAGCGGATAATGAATGCCGATCTCGCCGGTGAAAGTTACAGGTTGGTTGGCCATAGAGTCGAGGTAGCACGGCCGCGTCGCTTAAGTCAAAGTCATTAGCGCGCGGCTTGCACCCGGGCCAGATTTCGATTACCGCTTGGGCGTAATTTTGATCTAATCGAGGAGTTGTCTATGAGTACAGCGGAAGTACCAGGCGGCGTCGTGAACTGTCTTGGCGCGCCCTGGCCGGAGGACCTATCGGCGGCGTTCATCGATCAATTGCACGGCCAAGGCGTCAAGCTGGTCGGCTGCACTGGCAACCTTACTTGGGACGATACGCTGGAAAGCATCGAGAACTTCGAGATCGTTAAGACTATCGTCCGCGAGCATCCGCACGCCTACCTCCTGCGCAGTGGGCTGGATCTAGAGCGTCCTGAAAATCGCGGCAAAGTCGGCGTGTTGCTTGGCCTGCAAAACCCCAAGGCGCTGAGCGACAGCTTGGGGTTGCTCGACGCGTTTTTCGATCTAGGCCTGCGCTGTTTGTCCTTGGCGTTCAGCGAAAACAGTTACTACGGCTGCGGCCATGCCAGCGAAGTCGATACCGGTCTCACGTCGCTCGGCCGCCAGGCGATCAAGCGCATGAATCGCCTTGGCATCGTCATCGATCTGTCCCATTCCGGCGACCGCACGGCGCTCGAAGCATTGGAACTCTCGGACCAGCCGGTGATCTTCAGTCACTCGACCAGCCGGACGCTGTTCAACCGGCCGCGCAGCGCGCCCGACTCGTTGATCGCCGCGGCAGCTAAGAAGGGCGGGGTAATCTGCCAAGACGTGCGCGCCAATACCAGCGTCGCGGAATATGTCGACTGGGTCGATTACTGTGTGCAACTCGCCGGCATCGATCATATCGGCGTGGCGGCGCAGGACGACTTCCATCGTTCTTACAAAGACACCAAGCGCATCGCGCCCTATCTGCCCTCCTACGCGGCGGAACTCAAGAAACGGGATTGGCGCGACGACCGCGTCGTGCGGCGCGGCGGCATCGGCGCCAAACTGCTCGATCAAGACAATCTAGCGGCGGAATTCAAGCGGCGCAATTATTCCGACGAGGCGATCGGCAAAATTCTCGGCGGCAATTTAATGCGGGTGATGCGCGCGGTGTTGCCGAAAAGTTGATGGTTCAAAAATAGCCAACGACTTTGGCCGTTGCTTTTATTAATTGCGCCCACACTTGGCGGTTAGGGTACGCAGGCAGATTTGGCTTAAACGCTCTAGACGTGGCAAGTCTTGCTTACCCCTTTTGAAAAAGAGGGACCAGGGGAGATTTTCGGATTAAGCGCCTAGATTTTTTTAGCGTCAAACCCGACGATTACGAAGAACCCCCCCCACCGCACAAGCAAATCCCCCTTGGTCCCCCTTTGCCAAAGGGGGAATAGCTAGTAGGGAGCAGCCATCTGTGCCGTCCCTATCCATGTTTCGAGAAGAGAATTGGCGCGTGCTTAGGCTTTACCAGAGATATCCAACTCAGTTTCGCCGCAGATTCGCCCAGGGTCTGATCAATAACGAAGTCATGGCGGAAGAGAGCAGCAGCGATCGGGCCATCGCCCAGAAAACCAAAGCGTAGCTCTGCGTGCGGTCGTAGACGTAGCCGGCGAGGACCGGGCCGAGCACGGCGCCCCAGGTGTAGAAGAGATTCATATTGCCGCGGATGGCGCCGAAGGATTTCCGGCCGAAGAAATCGCCCACCGAAGCCCAGAACACCGGGATCGAAGCGTCGAGCACCGAATAGAGCGCGGTGAAAAACCACAGCGCCCAGAGCGAGTCGCTCCACAGCATCGGCAAGACCGCGACAAATCCCAAGAGCAAGCATAGCGTCACCAACTTGGGTTTGTTGACGAAGTCGGCGATCCAGCCGAGCAAGAAGTGAATCGGCAAGTTGATGATTGCGAAGCCGGCCAACAGCACGGATGCTTCGGTCTGGCTCATGCCTTTCCACACCATCATCGGAATGAAATGGGTCGTGACGGTGGTGAAAGCCGCCGAGCGCGCGGTCATGGAGAGAATCAGATTCCAGAATATCGGCGAGCGAAACGCTTGGCGCGCGCTGACCTCAGGTTCGTTGAAAGCGTTGTTGGTCGACGGCGCGCCGTTATTGTCGCCCTGAGGGGATTCCAACGGTCCGCCGTCGGGAGCCATGCCGACGCTTTCCGGCGAGCGGCGAATCGCCAGCGACAAAGGAATTCCGCCGGCGATGAACAAACCGCCGGCAATCAGCGCGGCCCAGCGCCAACCGAAACTTTGCACCGCGACGGCAAGGAGGGGCGTGATGAGGGCACCGCCGATGGGCACGGCAGCGCTGACCACGGTCATGGCACGGGCACGCAGCTTGATGAACCAACTGTTGGCGACCACAGTGGGCGCGTGGACGAAGCCGGCATTAAATGCCAGTGAGATGACGCCGAGATAGACGATCAAAAACGTCGTGTAGCTGTGCACAAAGGCAAAAAGTATATAGCCGACACCGGCGAATAGAGCGGCGGTGAGCATGAGCGGCTTCGGCCCATAGCGATCGAGCAGGTAGCCGACGATGGGCGCGGTGAGGGAGCCTTCGGCGCGCGCCAGAGAAAACGCCAGCGAGGTCGACGCGCGGGTCAGGCCGAGGTCCTGGCTGACCGGCAGGAAAAATACCGTGAAGCCATATTGATGCAGCCCGCCGCCGAGTATGCGCAGCGCCGAGACCACGCCGATCATGCGCCAACCGTAGTAGAGGCCAGAGATGCGTTTGCGGATGTCGGAGCTGCTCACGGTTGCGCCAATGCTCTGCCTTCGGTGCCAGTGATACGGCGATTCTATCGGCGCTGGCAGTGGCGAACGGCTAGTGGGAATGCCGAGATTTTAGAAGCGGCAAATACGGTTTACTTAGCGGCGCCGATCCAGCCGGCGTTGGAAACATCGATCACTTGGTCATCGATCACGACGCACTTGACCTCGAAATAGGATTGCGGCGTGGACGGATCGCCGTGACTGACTTCGTTGCGTTGATTGAGCGGTTTGCCGCCGAGGGCGCGAATCTTTTCCACGGTGGCATCGACGTCGTCCACTTGAAAGCCGACATGATCGATGCCCAATTTCATGGTTTCGCCCTCGACCACGCCGCGCATGTTCAGGATCGCGATGTTGAGATAGCCGTCGGTAAGATAGATGCCGCTCTGGCCAACGCCGACCTGTTCGAGGCCGAAGGCTTCTTTGTAGAAGGCTGCGGTTTTCTCGATGTCGTGGGTTCTGATCGCGATATGTTTGATTTTGGCCATGTGTCGATCCTCCAACCGGCGGCGAAGTTTACTTTTGTGCCAGCACTTCTTTGAGAAAGCGCCAGTCCATGATTTTTTCTTCGGTGATCTCTTCGGTGAGCTTGAGCTGTTCCTTGGCTAGACGGATTTCCGTGTCCATGGTGTTCTTGGCGATCAGACCGTCGGGGTTGAGGGAGCGCATGGCGAAGTCGTGGACTTTTACTGCGGCGTCGGCGCTGACGTGCAAATAGTCTCGCATGATCGCCAGGGTCTCCGGCTTATGGTCGCGGATGAAGCGCACGCCTTTGAGCGAGGCGCGGATCATGCGAGTGATTTGCGCCGGATTCTTGCGAATCTTGTCCATGGAAACGCCGAAGCCGCCGAGCCGCGTGTGCACGACGTCGCCGAAGTAGATGACTGAAACGAGACCGAGCTTTTCGGCCTTCTCGACATAGGCGACATCGAGGGGCGTGGCGTCCACCGTGCCGGCAATCAATGCCGCCAACCGGTCGCCCGAGCCGCCGACCGCGAGGGTCGTGACGTCGCGATCGGGATTCATGCCGGCTTGGGCGAGGGCTTCGCGCAAAATGATATGCGGCGCCGAACCCAAACCGCTGACGCCGATTTTTTTCCCTTTGAAGTCGGTGAGGCGTTTGAAGTTCGGCTTGGCGATCAAGATATGCAGAGGCCGGTCGAACCAACCCATGACCCCTTTGACCGGGAGGTTCTGAATCGAAGCGCGCGCAATCAGGCCGCTCACCGTGGAGTAATCGAGCTCGCCGGCAAGCAAGGCCGCGACCTGAAGGTTGGTCCGAATCACCACCTTGCGCGCATCAAGGTTTTCTTCGCGATAGAAACCTTTGCGTTGGGCGATCTCGGTGGGCAGTTCATACAAGCCAGGCGTCGATATGCCGACGTGAATGACTTCGGCTCGGCTTGAGAAGGGCTGACTGACTAAGAGCGCAACTAACGTGATGAGATGTTTATACCAAGACATGGGGCGCCTTCAGATCCTCTGGTTGCACCCCGTCAGTTAACACATTACCCGGTGCGGCGAAAGCGTCGTTGCCAAACCTGGGAGGAGTATCCCTTGCACCACGGAGGCACGAAGGACACGAAGATTCGGATAATAGTTATTTCGATCTTCGCGCTCTTCGCGTCTTCGTGCTTAATATCGACGGCGATTTTACGCCGCTCCTTTGGCGGTCTTGGCAATGAACTTCAGGGCCACGCCGTTGTTGCACCAGCGTTGGCCCGTCGGTTTGGGGCCGTCGTCGAAGAGATGGCCGTGATGGCCGCCACATCTGATGCAGTGGTATTCGGTGCGCGGCAGAATCAATTTGTAGTCGGTGGTCTTGCCGAAGGCGCCGGGGATGGCGGTGAAAAAGCTTGGCCAGCCGGTGCCGCTTTCGAACTTCATCTCCGAAGTAAACAGCGGCAGGCCGCAGCCGACGCAGGCGAAGATACCGGGCCGTTTTTCGTTATTCAGCGGGCTCGATCCCGGCGCTTCGGTGCCTTCTTCGCGCAGGATGTGGAACTGTTCAGGATTCAAACGCTTGCGCCATTCTTCTTTGGTTAACTTCAGCGGCTCGGTGGGCAGCGGCACTTTAACGCCGTCGGCAAGCAGCGTCTGCCAATTCTTTTGCAGCGCGTCGGCGCTTTTTATCGATGCCGCTGTCGCGGCGGCGGCAGCGCGGCTCTGCCAAATTGTCGAGATTCCCGCGGCCAGCATCCCCAAGCATAGCTTACGTCGCGTCATAGTCTAAGTTCCTCCATCGGCTAGCACGATAACGCCGTTCGCCAGCGATTGGTTCCCAACGACTACCCATTTGGGAGCTCGTTTGTTTTTATTAAAACAAGTGCGGTTGCAATGACAAGGGCGTCGACTTGGATGGCGCCGCTCAGCGGGTACACAGCTCATGGAGAGATTGAAGCTTGTTCATGATCTCAGCAGTGAGGTCAACGACTTCGGGCACGCGCGCGGGATCGCAAGCGAATCCGGCGACCTTGGCGGAGCCCAGGGCTAACCATCTAACCAGCTCAGTATCTGGCGGTAGTACTTTCGCGCGGCCATCGTTGAAGCGAAGTCTTAGAGCCTGAACCAATACCAGGTGGGCTTCGAGGTTCGATCGCGCCTTGCGAGAACTATCCCGGCTGGCTGGATCTGCTGCGTTGATTTCCTGGGCCAGCAGCTTTTCGCGGCAAAGCGTCAGGGCACCGGCGACAATAAAATGCGCCAATGAGTAATTGTTGATCTCATCGCTGGAGAGGTCGTTTTTAGCTCTTGCTTGTGTGCTCACGTCGGACCCTCAATGGCCTGTCTTCACGGTGACGTCGACTCACAGTTTACCGCGCGGTTGCGAGATTACCGTTACGTCCTACGCAAGCAGTCTGCCACTCATATTGACCCACAGAAAATTGCCGCCAGGAGTGGTAAACTGCTGAAACACAAGGCGCACTTCGCCGAACACTGACGTATCAGGATCGCTTCAGCGGATCTTCCGGATGGCTAGTTAGCAACCTTTGTTACCAACTGTAAACTCAGTTATTCGCTTAAACGTTGTGGAGCGGCGGGGATTCGGGTGATTGCCGCAGCGGTGTCCTGGCTCCGACTACTTTGGCCGTGAAATTTCGACGGCCTACCAGGTTTTTCCCGGAACTTCACCACCCCAGAGATCCTTGAGAAAACCGCTCTTCGCCAAATTTTCGGCGAAACTGTTGTCGTAGGTTTCACTCGGTTTGCGGTGTACTTGGGCACCAGACTGACGGGCGGCCTCGATGGTATCGGCGACTCGGGATGCGGGAATGGTGACGCGGCGATTGATTAGCTGTTTGGCATAGGCATCATAGGCTGCTTGCAGCGATTCGGCATCCTTGATCGCTAAGACTTTTCCCACCGATGCTTTGGCACGTTCCGGGTTCTTCTCGACGAAATGAACCGCTTCCGCCATGGCGGCGACGAATCTCTGCACTACCTCGGGCCGTTCTTTAAGGAGCCGATTGCTGGTGAACAGGCTACTGTAAATCGCCGGCAAATTGAGATTGTCGAGTTGGTAGATGACGTTGAAGCCATCGCGCCTGGCGCGCGCGTCGAGGGGAGGGGTGACCATGGTCGCGTGCCCCAAGTCTTGCAGCAAGGCGTTGTACACCTCGGTTTGGCCGGCGCCGCCGATATGACGAATGTTTAAATCATTGGCGCTGAAGTTGAGCCGCTTCATCAAGACACGGATTAGCGTATCCGGCGTGCCGCCGGGACGGGTGGCGATAAAAGTCTTGCCCTTCAGATCTTCGACGCGGCGGATGTCTTTGCGCGCAATCATCACCCAGGGTAGGCCGACCAAGGGCGAGGCGATCATCTTGGCTTCGGCGCCGGCGGCCAGTCCAGGGATGATCGCATCGGCGGTGCAGTAGAGGAACTGGAGTTCATTGGCGGAGAGCGCCGCCACTGAAACACCGGCACCACGGATCAACAGGAACTCGACTTTAAGCCCGTACTTCTCGAATAACCGGTTGTCGACGGCGGTGTAAAGATGCATGAAGCCGCCGCTGATCGCACAGGTGGCGACGCGAATCGATGTCGGAGTTTCATCGGGCTTGGCTAGGTAGGGATTGGCCGCGTGCAGCACCGAGGAGGAACAGAGCAGGAACGCGAGGGCGATTAGTTTGCCGATGTAATTCATGTGGAATCTCCCGATTGAAAGTAAGAATGGCAAAATCGATCACGCTAACTCTTAGCAATCTAGTGTGAACTGCCATGCGCTGCACCGGACGAAAGGATGGCTATCCGTGGCAGCTATTTCTCGGCCAAGGTCATGCGCCCTTCTGGGCGCACACCGATATGCGGTTGTGGTAGAGGGAGATCATGGCAAAGCCCGTTCCAAGTTCAAGCAATAGTCAAAGCAAGAATTTACAGCACGGAAGACCCGAAGAAACATGAAATTCGACTTCACAAGAGTGCAAATCGTTTCGTGACTTTCGTGTGTTTCGTGGTCGATCTCTTAGTCTTGAAACTTATGCGTTAGGATTTTACGGATGCATCACTTTGCCAATGTCGCTAGGGCTTTGTTGTAAAAACGTTCGTCGACATATTTTTCGGCTTTGGTCTCGCCCGGCTTCATCAGACCGGCGATTTCGCGAAGTTCGATAACTGTACGGATGCCCGCCATGTCGATGCGGCTGCGGGGAGTCAGTCCCATCGTCGGGCTGATCGTATTGGCATACATGGCCTCGGCGCGGGCTTTGTTGCCCTTGGTTTCGGCGAGCAGCATTTGCACCGCGTCATCTTTGTTCTTCTTGTCTTGCAACCAGTCGGTGGCGCGGATCATGGCGCGGTTGAAGCGCACGACCAGCTCTTCATTGGCGTTGGCCCAGACCCGCCGGGTTGCACCCAGGCCGCGGGCGTAATTTTTCACGTAGTCCTCCGAGCGCGCGAGGATTTTAAAACCGCGCTTGGCGATGTCGTCGTCCGGCATGCTCATCATCGCGCCGGCAGCGTCGCCCCGGCTCATGGCGTCGGCGCGCGCGCCGGTGTTGCCGAAGGACTTTATCTGGTAGTCCTTCTTCCATTCCAGGCCATGCTTTTTAAGTATCGCTATGGCGACCACGGCATAGCCGGTGGTGACGGCGTCGGCGGCCAGCAGTTTGCCCTTGAGATCGGCGAAGTCATTGATACCAGGCGCGACCACAAGTTTCTGATCGACGCCCTGGCTGCCGCCGAGGAAGATCACGAAATCGTTTTTCTGCGGATCCTCGCCCTGGCCTTCGGCCCAAGCGATGACGTTGTCGGCGTTGTTCAGAATCAGATCATAGTTGCCTTTGATCAAGTTGCGCAGCAAGGTCGGCGAGTCGGTGACCGTGTTGATCTCGACGGCAATATTTTCCTGCTTGAGATAGCCTTTTTCGACCGCCGTGATGATCGCGGCGTCGCGATTGAATAGTCCAATTTTGATCAAGTCTTGCGCCATAAGTTCGATCGGCAACAGCGTTAACGCGACTGCCAGCACTCCCTTCCGTAATTTCATCGCGGATCCTCCGCAGGCACTTAACCAATTCCCGTCCACGCTTGTCAATATGTGAGATGCCAATCTGTGCATCGCCCAGGGCGCAACGCTCAAGAGTTTGCGGCGAGTTGGCGGTGCCGCTTGGCAAACTAACCGGCTTCGATAGTCGAATGACCGATTGATGCGATGCCCTTCGGCAACGGTGGGACGGTCGCCGTGTCCACCATGCCGGTTAGAATATGTAAAGACTTGTGGAGCTTGCCGTCGATCGCGTTGGTGTGCGGCAGGCTTGGTCGCGAATTTCTTCGTTGGGCTTTTGCCTGGTGCCGGCGCGGCTCCGGCTACGGCGGCGCCGACTCGGTACGGCGGTTTTTTGCCACGGCTAGATAAGCTTTGACGATCAGCGATGCGATGCGAACCGTAATGCCGCGTGGGCGAGCCAGCCTACAGCGACAGTTTTTCCCAATCTGCATTCGAGGCGTCGCGGGCGATGGCCAAGCCGCCGTCGGAACCGGCGAACACCGGATCGTTGACTACGGTTGCGCGGCCGCCGCCAAGCTCGGTCAGCGATTTTTGGATCGCATCTGTGAGTCCAGCAATTAGCGAGGTGCCGCCGGCGAGGATGACGTTGTTGCGCACTTTGTCTTGAAAATCAGGCTCGACTTTGGACAGCATATCTTGCAGGGTCTCGCAGATTGGCGGCAGGATGCTTTCGCAGGCGGTGCGCATCTCTGTGGAGATATCGAGGTCCGTGGCTTTGCCCTTAACCGGGGCGGCGACCACGACACGCTCTTTGGATTCGCCGACAAAACTAAAACGCTCCTTCCACTGGCGAATCATGTGGACGGAGAATTGCGCATCGGGATAATGTTCGCGGACCAGTTTCTCCAACTGTTCATCGATGGAGTCGCCGGCGGCGGGCAGGGTGCGCTGGTCGTCTTCGGTGGGATAACGGCCTTGCATAACACAAAAGTCGGCGGTGCCGGCGCCGATATCGATCACCAAGGCATGTAGCAGCGCTTCCAGGCCATAAGCTACGGCGAAGGGCTCGGAAACCAACATGACGCTGTCGGCAATGCCCTCCATGGTGTTGCGCAGGTTTTGCCGGCTGACCCGAAACGCCTCCGCGGGCACGCCGACCACGGCGCGTACCTTCGATTTGTTTTTACCTTTTTGCTTGATGCCGGCGAGGTTGATCAGGTGTTTGAGAATCTCCTGCACCGCCTCTTGGTCTTTCTCCGAACCTTCTTTCATGATGCCCCGTTCGAGCGGACGGCGCAGATCGAGCATGGAGCGGTTATCGAGCGCTTCGCGGCCAATCAAGATGGATTTTTTGACGATTTTGCGCGCCACCATGTCAAGCGGCCAACCGACGTAGCTATCGATCACGTGGCGCTCACCATTGGATGCGGAGATGGAGCTGCGTGAGGTGCCAAGATCGATGCCGACGCAGAGGAGTTCGTTGCTTTCTTCCATGACCTAATTGCCTTTCCTGTCGGGTATGTTGAAATTGCGCGCGTATTTCTTGATGCCCTGAAGTAGGGCAAGGGCGATATTTTCGCGATAATCCTCTTTTGTCAACAACTTTGCTTCCTCCGCGTTGGACAAGGTCGAGATCTCAACCAGTATGGCCGGCATCTGGGTGCCGATAAGGACGACAAAGGGGGCGGTCTTTACGCCGCGGTTCACCAGTTCGGGATTGATCGCCTTGAGTGAGTGATGGAGCTGGGCTTGGATGGTCTTGGCAAAGATTCGCGATTCATCGTGGCGCGCGTCGACGTAGATTTTTTCCAGGATCTTTTTATAGTCCGACAGCGAGTAGCCCGAGTCTTTGTTTTCGATGCTTGCCAGCAGGAGCGTTGCCGGGTCATCGGTAGGACCGACATAGTAGGTTTCCAGAGGGCGAAGCGATTTCGGTTCCGTCGAATTCACATGGATCGAAACAAACAGATCGCCCTTGTTTTCATTGGCGAAGGCAACGCGCTTGTCGAGAGGCACCTTCAGGTCGGTTTGGCGCGTGAGCAGGGCCTCGTAGGGCTCGGTCGTCATGAGCCGGCGCAGGCGCAGCGCGACGTCTAAGGTTATCTCCTTTTCCATGACACCCGACTGCGACACGGCGCCGGACTCGCCGCCATGGCCGGGATCGATGATGATTCTCTTGATCGACAGAGGCACGGCCCTTTTGTCCAGCGGCCGGGGCGAATTTAGGGTGCCGGCGGACTCCGGAGTTGCCGCGATATTGGCGGCGGAAACCGTGCCGATGGCTTCGTCCGGCGAATTGTTGGCGGTGGAAACGACTTGTGAAGGACTCACTAGATAGGCGATACCGATGAGGGCGATGCAGGCCGAAAGCCAATAGCGGAAAGAGAGCCGGCGTCTGGCGGCGTGTTTAGTCCTAACCCCCTGGACGACGTCGACGTTATCCTGGACCACGCCGCGCAGCAGCTTCGCTTTGGTATTATCGAGGTCCGCCATGAATAAAGTGGGTTAGAAATGATTCCCTAATCGAGAGATAGCTAACTATCTATAATATACTAACACATCAGCTGAATTTGTGCGGTATTGAAGTGGTTGTCATCGGCGAAAGTCAGTCGAGTTCGCGTTGCCGGCCAAATGGAGGAATAAGCAATGGCATTGCTCTTGGGAGAGAAAGATCTAGCTCTTTTATTCCGCCAACCGGCGAATATGGACGGTCTTTTGCCGCTCATCGAAAGCTCGATGGGTAATTTTAATCGCAACCGGGTCGCCGGACAAGCGCGGGTCGAAACTAGTTTGATCGACCGCCAGAAAAAATATCGCATTATGACCGCCGCCGTGCCGGGGTCGGGGCAGGGCATGCGCATCAGCGCGCTGTTCCGCGGCGCCAAGGACGGCTACTTCATCATTCTGTTCGACGGCATAAGCGGCGACTTGCTGGCCCTAGTCGCCGGACGCGGGCTGAATGTCTGGCGCACCGGCGCGCCGGCGGGTGTCGCGGCCAAATACCTGGCGCCGAAAGGCACGGATACCCTGGGGCTGATCGGCAGCGGCCGTCAAGCCCGCGGCCAGATCGTTGCCATCGCCCGAGCGCTGCGTGGACTCAAGCGGGCCAAAGTCTTCAGCTCGACCAAGGAACACCGCGAGTCGTTCGCCAAGTCGATGAGTGATTTTCTAAACATCGATGTCGAAGCCGTCGACAGCGCCAAGCGCGCCGTGGAAAACCAATCGATGGTCAGCCTGGCGACCAGTTCGCGCGCGCCAGTGATCGAGCCGGATTGGGTGAAACCGGGCGCGCTGATCGTTTCCATCACCAGTGGACAACTGCCGCGGCAGACGGTGGTGAACTCACGTGTCATCGTGTCTTGGCAAGAGGAATTGCTCGGCGGCGAAGCGCCACGCCAGCCCTACATGGCGATGATCGGTGATGGCAGTTGGTCGGCGGCGAACATCGCCGGCGAATTGGGCGATGTCATCCTGGGAAAAATCCCCGGGCGTGGGGGTGAAAGCGAGACCGTCGTTTTCGAGTCGGTCGGCATGGCGATCTGGGATACGGTGGCCGCAGCCTGGGCTTACCGCTGGGCGGTGGCGCAGGGTGTGGGAACGGAATTTGCGCTTGAATAGCCGGCATCGGCTGTTGTCGGAGTGTGACGGTGACCGACGGGGCGCGGTTATATTTTTTTGAAATCGGCGAGGAAATCTTCCAGTCGAATTTTCTGCATCACCTCATCGGGCACGCGCAATTCCGGGGCAAAGCCGGTGAGCGGTTTGGTCGCATCCAAGCCCATCTTCGCATTGACTCCGCCGGGGCCGGCGGAGGGGTCGAGCTCGCTGCCCTGAGCGTTGGCGATGACGACGAGATCTTTGTCAGCTTGAAATCGATTGGACACCGCCCAGAGCACTTGCTCTTCATCGAAGACATCGATGTCGTCGTCGACGATGACGACATGCTTGAGCAGCATGTCGGCGGCGAAGGCGGCGCAGATGGCGTTTTTCGCCTGACCGGGACCGCGCTTGGCAATCGAAATATAGGCGTGAAAACGGCAGTTGCCCGACACCGGCATGCAGACGTTTCTTACCGTCGGCACGGTCTGGCGCACGGCGCGGATCAGCGCCGCCTCGCGCGGCACCGCGCCCATGAGTTTATGCTCGGTGTAGCCGGCGTGGACGTCTTGGAAAATATAGTTTCTGCGGTGGGTGATGGCGGTTACTTCGATCACCGGGCGCTCGTCCTTCGACACCGCGTGGCCGGTGAATTCGCCGAAGGGGCCTTCTTCGCGGCGCACATTCGGCAATATCTTGCCTTCGATGATCAGCTCCGCGTCGGCGGGCACGAGCACCGGGACGGTCTTGGCGTTCACGACACGCAAAGGTTCGTTCATCATGCCGCCGATGACCGCGTATTCGTCATCCGTCGACGGCGTAAACGCTTGGGCGCCGAGAGAAAACAACGGGTGGACGCCGACGACGATGGCGACGGACAGCGCTTGGTTGCGCTGCTCCATCCTATTGTGCAAGCGTCCAAAGATGGCGGCCGATGGCCATGAAGATCCGCAGCTCGCGCTTGCCTGCCATCATCAGCCGGTTGTAGCTGGTGTTACGCACGCCGGTATCGGGATCGAGCGCGACGACGATGCCGGCGGTGACGTAGGGCGCGGCGTTGACATCGTAGTGGGTCAGCAACGGTACTTGGGTTAGATCGATTTCATCGCCAAGCTTGACGACTTCCTGCACCGCCGCATCGATAATTTCCACCGGCGCGATCGGTTTGCCCTGGCGTTCGGTGAACCTCGCCGCCAATTCTTTCGGCTGACAGTCAAGCGCCAGCGCCATCAGCTTGCGGCTTGCCTGGGCGTTGATCACCACCGGCGCAGCGCTGCCTTCAACCTTTTCGCAAACGAGCAGCGGAAAGCGTTTGGTTCTTTCCAATTGCGTCAGCAACGCCGTGATCTCGTAGCGCGGCGAGATGGATTTCGTCACCCGTGCGACTTCTTCGGGATGTTTGGCTTCGAGCTCGGCAATAAAACTGCGCAGGTCTTTGGGCATACTGGCGCTATCCTTGATGCGATGATTTCGGCTCGGCTGACTATTAATTAGCCGGCTCCGCATGTCAAATAGCGTTACTCATAAACGCCAGGTTTGCGCTATATTAATCCGCGCATGACAGCGCATTTTTGTCCGGCGGGAAAATCGAGAACAAATGGCTATCCGTATCGTCCGTCTCGGCAGTGACAGATCTGCCAATGAAGGGCTGCGTATCGGCACCGTGCGCCGTCCGCCGCGCGGCGTTCCCAAGTCGAAATTCTCATCGGGCAATTGGTACGATGTTTGGTTGCCGAATCTGTCGCCCGCGCCGGAGACGGTGAGACTCGCATTGATCGCTGAAAACGAACGCCAATGGGCGGCCTTCGTAAAGCGCTATCGCACTGAAATGGCCAAGGCGGAGAATAGCAGAGTGATCGATTTGCTCGCGGTGCTATCACATCAGACGAACTTTTCGGTTGGCTGCTACTGCGAAGATGAAGCGCGCTGCCATCGGTCGGTGCTGCGTCAGCTACTCACTGACCGAGGGGCCAAAGTAATATGAGTCTCTAAAGGAGGGCATCGTCATGAAAAATTTGCGTGGTTTTGCACTGGGCCTGCTGATTTTCGCCTTGCCGATCTTGGGCTGTGTTCAGCAGGCGGGGGATAAATCTGATGCTGGCTGGATCACACTGCTCGACGGCAGCAATTTGGATCACTGGACGACTGTCGGTAAGGCCAATTGGCGGGTGGTGGACGGCGTCGTGCAAGCCGATCAGGGCAATGGTCATCTGGTATCGAAGAACTCGTATAGTGATTTTCAAATCCGAGCGGAGTTTTGGGTCGATACGCCGGCCAATAGCGGCATTTTCATTCGCTGTGCCGATCCGCAAAAGATCGGCACTGCGACCTGCTACGAAGTGAACATCAACGACGATCGTCCCGAGGCCGACTACAGCACTGGGGCCATCGTCGGCGTCGCCAAGGTGTCGCAGCCTATACCCAAGGCGGGCGGACGCTGGAACACGATGGAAATCACCGCCAAAGGTCCGCAGATGAGTGTCGTGCTAAACGGCGTTCGCACCGCAGAGGGGCGAGATGCCAAGTTTGCCAGCGGAGTGATCACTATCCAGTACACCCGTGGCCTGGCGAAGTTCCGCAAGCTGCAAATCCGGCCGCTATGACTCGGGTCGATTTATTTTTTTTGGCGGTTGTTGGCCTACGCGGTCATAAATGAGGTAATCGATGGCCGATGTTTTTATCAGCTACGCCAGTGAAGATCGCGAGCGCGCGGCCAAACTGGCCAGCGCACTGGGTGAGCGCGGCTGGTCGGTGTGGTGGGACCGCAAGATTGTCGCCGGCCAGACTTTCGATCACGCGATCGAGCGTGAATTGGAAACCGCCAAGAGTGTGGTTGCCCTATGGTCGGTCCATTCGGTTGCATCCGAGTGGGTCAAAAACGAAGCGTCGGTCGCGTCGGAGCGCGGCGTGCTGGTGCCGGCATTGATCGATAGCGTGAAGCTGCCGCTGGAGTTTCGCCGTAAACAAACCGCCGATCTGATCGGGTGGGACGGTGATTCATCACATGGCGGCTTTCAATCGTTATGTGAAGGGATCGCGGCGACGATGGGCAGTGCGGCGCCGCCTCTAACGACAGCACCTAAAGAATCGAAGTCCAACGGGAAGCCTTCGTGGCTATGGCCTGCGATTTTCGGTGTCGTGATCATTGTAGCTCTTTTCGCCTTTGCGCTGCGGTCATGGCAAACTTCGCCGCCGGGATCTCAAATCGATGGCGCCGGGACAAACAAGCGGTCAAATAGCAAATCGGATGAGGCTAAAAAGCCGCCGGAAGAGGTCGGGGAGTTGGCCGAGCTTGTCATCGGTAACTATCATGGCGACGTGATCGCAGATTCCAAGGGCAGTAGCCGCAGCGATATTGCGGTTACGGTTGCAAAGATTGACCGATCGAAAGTGCGGATCGTCTCGGACTATCAGCGAATGGGTACGATCGAGATCGCACTCACGCGCACCGGCAACCAGATCATCAATGCCGGCGGTGATACCACGTTTATGGTCGATCTCGATCGCAGTCCGCCGACTCTTGTCCTCGATCCGCGCGGTGAAATCGCCTATCGCGGAAACAAGCAAACGGAGAAAGCCGCGCCGGAAAAAAAGCCATTGCCGAAGCCGCTCAAACTTACCGTCACAACCGATGACAAGGCGGATCAGATTCAAATAACAAGCGCTCCTAGCGACGACGCGTCCAGCCGCGTCAGGGTATGTCTGCAAGTTCAGACGAGCAGCGGTTGGTGGAAGGGAATCGGTCTCAATGGCCGGGAGCCCACACTAGCGGGACAAAAAAGTGATGGACTCAAGTGCACGACGTTAGCCCCCCGCCTCCTCAAGGTCACGTACTGGAAGGCCAAATTGTTGGGAGTTCATACGCCTGTGGGAACACGAACCCTCGACCTGCGTCCATACAAGGATCATGCGGTGACCTTTACCTGGCGAAAAGACTGATTCCGTATGGCAGGAGCGTATTTCAACGAGGGCCGACTGGCTTAGAAGCGATAAATTGGACACGGGAATTTGAGTTGAGTCACTGTAATTCAGTCTATGGTATCGCTCTGCTCAACCCATCGATACTGTCTGCTGTCTATCGCACAGTTGACCGCGGGAAACTGCTACTATACTTTTAGCTGCATGGGACTGACCTACGTCCATGCGCGTTTGCGGAAGTCTGAAGGCCGGGGATCCAGTCGTGACGTGCGCTTTCTTGTCGACTCGGGAGCGATCTATTCGGTGCTGCCGGAGCATGATTGGCGCGCGCTGAGGCTCAAACCCGAGCGTGAAGTTGAATTTACTCTAGCCGACGGGACAGCTATCACGCGCGGCGTCTCCGAATGCCGGTTTGAGATTCGCGGCGAGGCGGCCACGTCTCCGGTTGTCCTTGGTGAGACAAATGACGGCGCCTTGCTTGGCGCCGTGACGCTCGAAACTCTCGGCTTCATGCTTAATCCTTTGACGCGCGAAATCCTGCCGATGCGCATGGCGTTGTCGCACGTGCGGCGGTGATAGTTGATCGAGAGATTTGCTCAGGGCGATCGAAACGCAAAGGCCGCAAGAGAAGGGCGGGTTTTAAACCCGCCCCTACGAATCCAAGAATCCGTTTTTGCGTATTTTGCGTTCTATGCGGCCATTCTTTTCTTAGATCCCATACAGCCGGCGCGGGTTGTCGTCGAGGATTTTTTTCTTTACCGGGTCGGTGACTTCGCTATTCGCGCGAAAAATATCGATGGCGTCCACTTCACTAGACGCGTCGGTGTGGCCGTAATCGGTGCCGATGACGAGATTGTCTTCGCCGGCGTAGCGCAGGACGAAGTCGAAATCGTCGTTGGTTTCCGTGGTGACGTATATATTAAAATCCTTAAACGGCAATTTGGGGAAGCCTTTGCTGCCGCTTCTTCGAGTAGCTTCTTTGACCACCCAGGGTACCCATTGAGCTGACGCTTCGACAAAGCTCCAGCGCAGTTTGGGAAACGTTTTTGGCAGTTCGCTCATCATCACCGAAAGGCAAGTGATCACCGTCGGCACGCGGAACTGGGCGAAACCGCCCATCTTGTCGTAGCGCGGTTTGAATTGATCCATCAGTGCCGGACTGCCATTGGCGATATGGACCGCGATGGCGAGATCGAGGCGGATCGCCTCTTCGTAGATCGGATAAAAGTAGGGATCGACGAGATGGCGGTCGTTTTCGAAGGGGCGCAGGCTGACGGCCACCGCGCCATGTTCTTTAGCGAAGCGCATCTGCTGCAGCGCTTCGCTAAGCGTCATCGCCGGAACGACGCAGGAATAACGCAGGCGGTTCTTGCCGGCTTTCCACATGTCGGCCATCCAGCGGTTCCATGAAGTGCACAGAGCGATCTCGGCCTCGGGTTTGTCGGCGACGCGGGCGATCCACATGGTATTGAACAGCACTTGGACGTCGATGCCGAGCCTGTCCATGTGGGCCAAGCGCAGCTCGACATCGCGCAGTTCGCGGGCGCCGGCGGCAGTATTCAATTCCCGGCCGGTCTCTTTCGATAGCGCAATCAGTTCTTGCTCGGTCAGTGTCGGTGGCCGAAAGCCCACCGATTTACCTTCGCAAAACCAATACTGCATGTTGGGATTGTCCGCCGAGCTGAAAAGCTGCGGGCGAAATTTCTTGTCGGAGCCATCCATATAGCTCCAAGTCTGCTCGGTTTCGACCACATGGGCATCGGCATCGACGATCATCGTAAGCTCCTCAGAACTGATTTGATGTGACAGTTAACAGCCCGCGGCGCGGTCCGCAAGACTTCCTATTACGCTGTGTGAGGTCCGGCAAATAGAGTTAACGCGGCGGTAGTGGGCCATGCTCGGCAATCTTCTTGTATAGTCCGACAACTTCGGGATCGCGCGGCAGTTGGCGGATCGATGTTTCTACTTCTTCGCCGGTCAGAGGCGATGGCTCGCCCCCCATGAGTTTCTTGAATTCCTGAGCGAAGCCTGGATCTTTGAACGATCTATTCATCGCTTCGCGCAGCGTTTTGACGATTTCCGGCGGCGTGGCCGGCGGAAGAACATAGGGCCAACGCGGGTACATGAATTCGCGGAACAAGCCGATCAACTGGCGTTCTTTGTCATTCTTCGCTAGCGAGTCCGCGTCGGTCACGTTTGCGAAACGCGGATGAAACTTGCCTTTGGGAATGGTCAGTGTCGCGTGAATGTTAAATTGCCCTTTGGCGAGCGCCTCTGCGTTTCGGCGGACCACCGTGTCGGCGCTGTTGGCGCGGGCATCGATCTCTCCCCGAGCCAATGCGGCGTCCATCTCGACGCCGCCAAAACCCACGATGATTTTGGGATCTTTTAGACCCAAAAGATAGGTGAATATGCGCCCGCTAACATAAACAGCGTGACCGACAGTCTGTGCTGCTATCTTCACTCCTGAGGCGGCGCGCAATTTTTCCAAGGTATCGAAACCCGATTCCTTCCGGCTCAAAAATACGTAGGGATCTCCATGCTCGGTGGATCCCAAGTAAATCAGCTTGTCGATATCATATCTTGCACCCGGCAAACCGAGGATTGCTCCCGAAGCGAGCCCCGAGCCGACGGCGGTGATCGAGAGGCCGTCGGGCTTAGCCGTCGAATAAATATGGTTGACCGCCTTCATGCCGGCGGCGCCGGGCATGTTTTCAATGACAATCGTCGGATTACCCGGAATGTACTTCTTCAAAACGGGGATGAGCGCCCGTGCCTGCATATCACCCGAACCGCCGGGCTCCCCGCCGCGCACGATCGTGATCGTTTTATTCTGGTAATAGGGGGTCTGGGAGAGTGCCGCCCCCGGGAAAACCGCCGTGCGCATGATTGCGAACGCCAGTGAGACTACTACCATCGATCCGGCTTTAAACTGCATAAATTCCACCTCCAAGTTGATTCTCCAACGATGCGCGATTTCACTCAAGTCTCTCGGCCTGTTTGATTCCACCGCGCTATATATCAGCAAAAATGGAGGAAGCTAAGAGGCTGGATTATTAACTTGCCGGTGCCGACGTGGCCGGTGATATCGCTCGCATTAGCCGCGCGAATGCCGCGATTCGGGGTTGGGTCGACGGGTTCTTCATGGCTTCCGAATCCGGCAAGATTTCATAACGGTGGAAGCGGCTCGGGTCCGGCGATCTTTTTGTATGTTTCCACAGTTTCCGGCTCGCGGGGAATCTCCCTGATCGCTCGTTCCTGCTCTTCAGGCATCAGCGGCGCTGCCGCGCCGCCCGTTAGTTTTTCATGCTGGCGTGGAATTCCGGGTCGCTAAGACTTTTTCGAAACGCGGATTTAAGAATCTCAACAGCTTCCGGCGGACTCCCCGGCGCCCGCGTCGAGGTCAGGACCTGAGTATACAGGAACAAATCTGGGTTCTTTTAATTCCGTCAGCCAGGTGAACAACCGGCCGTCCATGTACTCGCTGACGATGATGGGATTACCCGGTAGATTTTTTTGGAGAATCGGCAGGAGCGCCCGTACGCGGATGTCGCCCTGTCCGCCGGGTGCCCGGCCCTGCACCATGGTGATAGTCTTGCTCTTGTAATAAGCGGTTTGCGCACGGACAGGGGTGGCCCATGTGAGAGTAATAACCGCAAGGGCAATTTTCACTATGCGCTGAGATCGCGATTTTTGCTTGGCCATGTCAATCTCCGTAGGGGTTTTTATCACCCGACGCAAAGGAGAGGGTCATTTGAGAATCTCTGTCAACTTGGGGATCAGCGCTTTGTCGAGAGCGAAGAGCTCGCGGATGTTGCGGTCGAGGGTTGCACCGTCGAGCGGGTTCAAGTCGAGTTTGGCCCGTTTCAATTCGGCGCCGAACTCGGGGTCGCGCATGGTGTCCATGAACGCTTTGCGCAAAATCTCGACCCGCGCTTTCGGCGTGCCCGGAGTCACGACGTAGGGACGCGCTGTGGCGCCGAAGTTGTTTATCACGCCTTGAACGAGTTTCTTTGCCATGTCTGTTTTGGCGTAGTCGATGACCAGCGGCACGTTGGGTAAATCGGCATGGCGCTTGCCGGCGGCTTGCAGCAACACCACGGCGTCGCCGTTCTGAGTTTCCTGGGGCCAAGTGGAAACCATCGACTCCCAGGCATTGGCGACGCCGTCGACTTCACCGCCGTTGAATGCCAAGCGGATCACCGAGCTGCCTTTGTAGCCGGAGACCACTTGGAGCGGCAGGTTGAGCGCTTCCTTGGCGATCTTCGGAATCGATTCGTTGGCCGAGCCGGGACCGGTGCTGCCGAATTTTACCGGGGTCGGATGGGCGAGCCACTGCTCGGCACTTTTCAACCCGGTGCGCTTGTGGACGATGAGCAGCTGGGTGTCCTGTGCCGGCGCGCCGATATACTCGAATTTTCTGCCGTCGAACTCGATGCCCGGTTTGCCGATCAGTTGATCGACGAACATGGTGCCGATGGGCGTCGCCATGGTCAGACCGTCGGGCTTGGCTACTTTATAGACATGGTTGACGCCGATGAGTCCGCCGGCGCCGGTCATGTTGTCGACGACGAACACCGGATTGCCGGGAATGTATTTGCCCATATGCCGGCCCATGATGCGTGAGTAAATGTCGTAGCCGCCGCCGGCGGCGAACGGCACGATGACGCGCACGGTCTTCCCTTGATAAAACGGCGTCTGGGCAGACGCCTGTTCAAGGTTCAAAAAGTTCAAGGGTTCAACGCTCAGAAGAAGAACAGCGAAAACAATCCGATTGAACCTTTGAACCCTTGACCTCTTGGAATAGGTTTTCATGACTCCATCACTCCATCTTCTACGGTATGTTCCTCTCTCTCCTTAGATCCAGTGCTGACATTAACTGATCTCCGCGTTTTGCGGCAACCGATTTTCACGCATTTGGCAAAATCTGCGGTTGACAGGTTCCATCGATACCAATAGATTTTTTGTCAGTCATTCCCTGCTGGTTCCGAACGGTTTGAACGGAGGGCAGCGATTGAACGACTGGAACGATTGGAACTAGGAGCGCAGCGACTGATATGCCTTACGTACAAGCAGGCGATGTAAAACTGCACTACGAATCCTTCGGCAGCGGCGTGCCGTTTCTGTTTGTTTCCGGCACCGGGTGGCCGGGAGAGCCGTGGAAATTGCAGCAGGTGCCCGCGTTCAGCGATCGTTATCAGGCGATCGTGTACGATCATCGCGGTGTCGGCAAATCGGATGCGCCCAAAGGGCCGTACTCGACGCGGCAATTCGCCCATGACGCGATTCATTTGCTTGACGCTATCGGCGTCAAAGATCCGGCCCATATCATCGGCCACTCCATGGGCGGGCGGGTATGCCAGTGGATGGCCATCGATCATCCGGCGCGGGTGCGCAGTATGATCCAAGCGGCGTCCGGCTCGGGATCGATGGGACTGCCCGACTATCCGCGCGGGTTGACCGTGAATGCGACTGAGAGTTTGATCACGCGCGGCTACAAAGAGCATATGTGGCATCACTTTCAGAGCAAGTTTTTTTTCCCGGAAGCGTTTGTCAAAGCCCATCCGGAGGTGCTGACCGAGCTATTCAAAACCTTTTGGGACAACGCGCCAAAGATCGAGCCTTACTTGGAGCATGTCATCGCGCGCAACCGCCATGAGACCGGCGAGCATTTATACAAGATTACTTGTCCGACGCTTTGCATCGTCGGCAGCGAGGACAAAGTCGACGCCGACACCGGCAACCATGTGGTCACGACGGAACACCTGCGCGACAACATCAAAGGCGCCGAGATGAAAGTCATCGACGGCTGCGGTCACGGCTTTTTCTGGCACAAGCCGGAGGAGACCAATCGGATAATCCGGGAATGGGTAGATCGACATTGAGATTGGTTCGCGACAAATGCGCAATGCGAACAAAATCGCGATTGCTGGCAATAACTTCGGAGCGGAATATTTTTGATTGTGCGGACGGTGAAAGTCGGAGCTATCAAAAGCATTTTGGTGAGGTCAATGCCCAGCATATGGCGTGTAGCGCCAGCCGCCGCCCTGCGTCATCCAACACGGACTGAGGTATCTCTATTTACAAAACCTCAGTGCTCAATTGATTCTTCTTGATCGCCAACTACGCTCTAGCCGAGATCCAAGACGAAGTCGTAGTTGGCGGTCTTGGCGCCGGCTGAGCTGCCGAGGGCGATGAGGAGTTTGGCATTGAAGATGAAGTCTCTTTTGTTTTCCGGCTCGCCGGGAAAGTAGAGTTGCGTGGTAAGAGCCGGGCGATTGGGCGCTTGGACTCGCACATGGAAATGACGCGTGCGTCCGGGATAGACCCCCGGCACGACGGTCTCAAGGCGGTATCTGCCGGCTCCGTCGGCAAACTGGTGGCCGCGCAGCTTGTAACCGGCGTTGTCGTACGCTCCGCTCCCGTCGGCTTGCCAAAAGTCAACGAGGGCCCCTTGAACCGGCTTGCACTTGGTCGAGCGAACCGCGCCTTCAAGAATGATTTTGCTCCCTTGGATGCCCGGTTCCAGCAAAGATTTTCGTTCCGGCGAACGCGGCTTGTAGAAAGGTCCGGCGGTTTGCGGCGGTGTAATATCGTCGGTATCGGCGCACGCCGGGGTTGGCTCCATCCCGGCAGTTGCCGCCACGGCATCCACGCTATCGGCTAGCCGATTAAATAAGACGTCGGTGACGATTAAAGATGCGGTCAAAAATCCGCGCCGCGATATCGGGAAATCATTTACCAGCTTCATAGGGTAAACTTTGCACGGCATCGCTTCCGAGGCAAGACCATTCGAAGCGGCGGATGCTTGGAGTTGACAGCACGGCCGATTCTTGACGATATGGTAGACTAATACATTGCACTGATCCGGGGGACACCATGTTCGACAGTTCAAAGATTCAGCCGCATATCGCTTTTACCGACCTGCGCGAGTGGATGGCCGAAGCCGATAAACTCGGTGAACTCAAAACCGTCCGCGGCGCGTCGTGGCAGGAGGACATCGGGTTAGCCACGGATGTAGTCGTGCCGCCCGATGACGGTCCGGCGGTGATCTTTGATGATGTGCCGGGCTGCCCGCGGGGCTTTCGCGTGATCGTCAACGCGTTCGCCGGCAAGCGGCGCGCCATGACGTTCGGTTTTCCCCAGGGCCTGACCAAGCAGGAATTGAGCGACGCCTACTTCGCGCACTATCAAACCGACGCGAAGCATCTGGCGCCGGTGTTCGTCGACGACGGGCCGGTGTTCGAGAACACCGTCAAGAAAGACGACATCGATATCGAAAAATTTCCGACGCCGGTGTGGCATCGCGACGACGGCGGCCGCTACATCGGCACCGGCTGTTATTCCGTGACCATGGACCCGGACGAGAAATGGATCAATGCCGGCTGCTACCGCGCGATGATTCAAGACAAGAAGTCGGTGAGCCTTTTAATGGTGCCGGGCAAGCATGGCTACATGCACCGGCAAAAATATTTCCGCAAAGGCGAGCGCATGCCGATCGCGCTGGTGCTGGGCGGCGATCCGCTGTTTTTTTTCATGGCCGGCACCGAGCATCCCTACGGCGTGTGCGAGTACGACGTGGTCGGCGGCATGCGCCGCAAGCCGGTGGAAGTGGTGCGCGGCAAGATCACCGGTCTGCCGTTTCCGGCCAACTCGGAAATCGTCTTCGAGGGATTTCTCAATAACGACAACCGCAAGTTCGAAGGACCCTTCGGCGAGTGGACCGGCTACTACGCTTCGGACGAGAGCGCGCAGCCAGTGCTCGAGATCGAGGCGATCTATCACCGCAACGATCCGATTATCCTCGGCGTACCGCCCATCGGCGGGGGCTCGGACGAAATGGCGCGCTACCGCGCGATCATGCGCTCGGCGATGCTCAAGAACGAACTGCGCAGCGCCGGCGTTCCTGATGTGACGCAAGTGTGGCCGCACGAGATCGGCGCATCGCGCATGCTGGTGGCGCTGGCGATCAAGCAGCGCTATCCCGGCCATGCGAAGCAAGTGGCGACCCTGGCGTCGAGCTGCGGCTCCAGCGTTTACGGTTTAAAAATGGTCATCGTCGTCGACGACGATATCGATGTGTCCAATTTAGATCAGCTCATGTGGGCGACCTTGTCGCGCTACGATCCGGAGACTTCCGTCGAGATCGTCAAGCGCATGCGCAGCACGCCCGCCGACCCGCGCTTGACGCCGGAACAGCGCAAGATTCGCGACTTTACCAATTCGCGCATGATCATCGACGCCACCCGCCCCTTCGAGTGGGGCGACAAGTTCCCCAAGGTGAATGCGCCGGGCCAGGAAGTGGTGCGCAAGGCGAGAGAGATGTTCGGCTACCTGCTAAAGTAAAGATGCGGATGATTGGCCGCAAAGAACGCAAAGTTCACAAAAGGGAATCGGATTTGGCGCACGGGTTTGAACCTGCCCTCTTGCTTTGGTGCGCCGGGAACTAACCCCAAGAAATAAGTAGGTGCGACTGGTCGTCACCCTCCGCGCATCTTCTTACCACATCACCTGGCCGCCGTTGGGTTGGAGCAATTGGCCGGTGATAAACGCCGCGCGGTCGCTGAGCAGGAAATCCACCACGGCGGCGACTTCCTCCGGTTGACCCAATCTTTTTATCGGTAAGCGGCCCTCGAAGGTGCTCCGGGCGGTTTCGAACTCTGCTTGGGTGCGGTTGGCGCGCAAGAGCGGCGTGTCGATGGGGCCGGGGCCGATGGCATTGACGCGAATATGCGGCGCGAATTCCAACGCCAGAGATTTGGTTAAAGAGTAAAGCGCGGTCTTGGCGGCGCAGTAGTTGGCGGCGTTGGCGACCCCAACTATGGCGAAATCCGAAGATGTGATGACGATGGCGCCGGCTTGTCTCGGCACCATATGGCGCAGCACCGCTTGGCAGAAATTAAAAGTCCCAGTGACATGGGTGTCGATGAGCAGCGACCACTGTGCCAGAGTCATGTCGGCGACCAGGGCGCGGGCGTTGACGCCGGCGTTGCTGAACAGGCAATCGACCTGGCCGTATTTCTCGATCACTCGGGCGATCCACGCGCTTACTTGCTCTTGATCGCGCACGTCGACAACGCCGGTAAAAACACTGCCACCCGCGCTGCGAATTCGCTCGGCTGTGACGTTGACCGCGTCGGCATTCAAATCGCAAATACAAACTCGATCGCCATTGCGCGCCAATCGCAGTGCGGTCGCCTGTCCGATGCCGCTGCCGCCGCCGGTGATAACCGTGACGGGCGAATTCGACGCGGCTACCATAGAGTCGACCCTCCGTTGACGCGCAGATCTTGGCCTACGATGTAAGAGCTGTCGTCGCTCAATAAAAACAGACAGGCTTGGACCATGTCCGGGACCTCGCCGATGCGGCCGAGCGGGATATGCTGCTTGCGCGACTGCATGTACTCGTCCGACACCACGGCGCGCGGCATCGCTGTATCGGTGATGACCGGCGAGATCGTGTTGACGCGGATGTTGTCGGCGGCGGTTTCGACGGCGAGGGCGCGGGCGAGGCCGAGTATGCCGCCTTTGGACGCCGCGTAGTGTGCGACATTCTTGCCGCCGGTGCGCGCGGCCATGGACGAGAACAGGACGATGCGGCCGAACCGGCGCGGGGTCATGTATTTCAACGCCGCGCGGCAGGGGAGAAACATGCCGGTTAAATTAATTTGCAGCGTTTGGCGCCAAGCGTCGAGACTGAGTTCGAGAAAGGGTTGCGGCCGGTAAATGCCGGCGCAGCAGATTAAGTAATCGATGGCGCCATGGGCGGCGCCGATGGCGTCGATTGTTCGATTGACCGAAGCTTCATCGCCGACATCGACGGTATGGAAGCGCGTGTCGTCAGCGCCTGGATTGACATCGAGGACATGGACAACGGCGCCCTCGGCGGTTAAACGTGCCGCGATGGCGCCGCCGATGCCGCCGCTGCCTCCGGTGATGACCGCGACGCGGCCTTGATGTTCATTGCCATTGGTCATGGTGGTTTGCTTTTGCGATTGTCGGCATTCCATGAGGGCGGGTTTAAAACCCGCCCCTACGGTTTTGCTGTTTATTTATGCCGTCGAAAATGTCACCGGATTATTTCAGCAGTATGTCTTTGAGCTTTTCCACCAGCGCTTTGTCGAGTTGGTAAACCCGCGCTACGACTTTCTCCAACTCCTCGCCGCTGAGCGGGTTCATGTCGAGACGGGCGCGCCGCGCGTCGGCGATAAACTCCGGATCTTTATAGGTGTCGGTAAGTCCCTTGCGCAGTAGCCGGACCCGATCTTTCGGAGTTTTCGGCGGCAATGCGTAGGGGCGGGCAATGGCGCTGTAGTCGAAGATGCCGGTCTGCACCAGTTTACGATCATCGTCGTTCTTGACGAAATCATGGATCGCCGGAACGTTGGGCAGTTCGGGATGGCGCTGGGGCAGTGTCTGCAGCAGCAAGAGCACCGAACCGGATTCGATCTCTTTGCTCCATCCCGATTTGAACGATTCCCATGAGTTGGTCACGCCGTGGAGTTCGCCGGCGGCCATCGCCAGGCGGATGTCGGCGGTGCCTTTATAACCGCTGATCAGTTGAATCGGCACACCGACGGTGGCGCGAACTACTTTGGGGACATCGTCGGTGCCCGCGCCGGGGCCGACACCGCCAAATTTTAAGGTCGTCTTGGTCGCGAGCCATTGTTCGATGCTGGTGATGCCGGCGGCCTTGGTGACGCCGAGCACCAGCGAGTCCTGTGCCGGCACGCCTAAATATTCAAACCGTTGTCCCTCGAACTCGATTCCCGGTTTGCCCATGACCTGTTGCAGCATCAGCCCGCCAATGAAGTGGCCGATGGTCAACCCGTCCGGCCTGGCGATCTTGTAGGTGTAATTGGCGGCGATCAAACTGCCGGCGCCGGTCATGTTTTCAACGACGAAGCTGGGATTGCCGGGGATATGCTTGCCGAGGTGACGGGCGATGGTGCGCGTGTAAGTATCGTAGCCGCCGCCGGCGGAGCCGCCGACCAGGATGCGCACGGTTTTGCCTTTATAGAAGGACTCCTGAGCAGATGCCTGGACGGAGAACCACAGTCCGAGTGCGGCGGCAATCGTCCACCAGGAAAATTTTCTCATCGGCAAAACTCCTCCCCATTTACCTCAAGCGCTGGGCGATAGATAGCAAAAATTCGCCATGTTGCAACTTGAATCGCTATGCCGTTGTGGACCATTATTTCGCCGGGAGGGGTTTCACATGCAATACCGTTTTCTCGGCAAAGAGCGTTTGAAAGTTTCCGCTATTGGCTATGGCTGCCCGCCGTTTCAAGGCAAATTGAGCGATGCCGACGAACGTCAGGCGATCGCCGTGCTTGAACGCGCCATCGACATCGGCATGAATTTCATCGACACCGCCGATCACAATAACGGCAACAACGAAGAGATCCTCGCCAAGTTGCTACCCCGCCGGCGCCGCGATGTCGTGCTGACTTCGAAATTCGGCAACCTGCGCGGCCAGCCGTGGGCGGACGGCCGAGAAGTCGAAGGCAAGCCGGAATATGTGGCATGGGCGTGCGACAACTCGTTGCGCCGGCTGCAAACCGAGTACATCGATCTCTACTATGTTCATCGCGTCGATCCTAAAGTGCCGATCGAAGAAACCGTCGGCGCGATGAGTCGGCTGGTCGAGCAAGGCAAAGTGCGACATCTCGGCTTGAGCGAGGCCGGACCTGAGACCCTGCGGCGCGCCAACGCGGTGCATCCGATCACAGCGGTGCAAAGCGAGTATTCACTGTGGACGCGTGATTACGAGCGCAATACCATTCCGATCTGCCGCGAGTTGGGCATCGGCTATGTCGCTTACTATGCATTGGGCCGGGGATTCTTAAGCGGCAAGTGGAACGACTTCGCCGATCTCGGCGAAAAGGAGGCCAAGCGGCGCGGGCCGCGCTTCCACGCCGGGAATTTCCAACACAATATCAGTCTGCTCAAACAACTGCAGGCGATCGCGAGGTTGAAGCAATGCACGGTGGCGCAGTTGGCACTGGCGTGGATTCTTCATCAAGGTGATTTCTTCGTGCCGATTCCCGGCACATACAAAATCGCCAATCTTGAAGCTAATGCGGCGGCAGCGGATATTTCGTTGACGGCGGAAGAGTTGGCGGAGATCGACCGGATCTTTCCGCTGGGCGCGGCCGCGGGCGGGCGGCATGACTATGATCGATCGAAGGAGTTGAACATCTGAGGATTTGTTCAAAACGTTCAAGCCGTTCAAATGGTTCAAAACGTTTCGGACAAGATGCGGTTCCATGTAGGGGCGACCGGCGGTCGCCCTTCCCAGATTTCGAAAGGGGATAATTATGCGAGTCTTGATTACCGGTTGTGGTTTGATCGGCGCTTATACGGCGAAAGAGTTGGTCGAGCGTGGCGATGCGGTGACATTTTTCGACTTGCAGCCGAACCTGGCCTACCTACAGAAAGTGCTCGGGAAAGAGCCGCCGATTATTCGCGGCGATATTCGCGAGCTGCCGGCGCTGATCGAAGCCATGCAGAGCACGCGCGCTGAAGTCGTCATTCATACCGCCGGATTGCAGGGTAATCGGACACCGTACTTTGGTTTTCAAGTGAACTTGATCGGCACGTTGAATGTCGCCGAGGCGGTGCGACTGACCGGCGTGCGCCGATTGATTCATGCCAGCAGCCAGGGTGTTTACGATCTCACCGACCCGCCAATACCGATTCACGAGGAGGCGCGGCGCGACGGCGGCGCGCGAGTCTATCAGGGCGGTAAAGCGGCGTGCGAGGAAGTGCTGACCGCCTACGCGGCGACGTATAAATTCGAGCTGGCGCTGCCGCGCTTCGCGTCGGTTTACGGCTACGGTCCTTACACCGGCGGCGGTAATGTCGGCATGGACATGTACGCCATGTTGCAAGCGGCGCTGGCCGGCAAACCCGCGCCGATGGGGCCGGGGATCGCGGACGCCAACGATTTTGTCTACGCGAAGGATATCGCCCAAGGGCTGCGCTTGCTCACCAGCGCGGCAAGCTTGCCGCACCAAGCGTATAATCTCGGCACCGGTGTCGCCGCGACGATCGCGGATATTCAACGCGGCCTGCAAAAGAGTTCTCGGTGACGTGCGCTTCACGCGCGCGCAGTCGTCACGGCCGCGGCCGGCGCTGGATATTTCTCGAGCCCGGCGTGAGTTGGGTTATGAGCCGAAGTTCGATGTCGAAGCGGGGTTGCGGGACTTTATACAAGAGATGGGGCGGACTTAGATTGTTCAAGACGTTCAAAACGTTCAAGTCGTTCAAATCGTCGGAACCGGTCATGGGTTGGACGTTCAGCGCTCAAAGTTCCCACCGATAAGCGCGCATCGTTAAATCCAGGAGCAGTTCGATTCGGGTGCCGATTTTTCGGACTGGAAGGTCGTAATTCAATTCCGCCAGTGCAGGTATATTGGCAATACATTGACCTGTGCGGTGTGTTGATTCGACTGGTTGTGTCTGACAAGCTGTTAAATACCGCGTAAATTTCTTAGGTTCTAATTCTTAATTATTTAATACTGCACTCAGGGATCCGGTAGCCTTTGCCAAGTTTTCTAGCGAAATGTGAGAGGAGAAGAACCATGAACGAACAGGCAAACACGCGATTGGTGCAGCAGGAATATCAAAGCGTCAAAGCCGGCGACTTTCAATCTTTCTTGAATGCGCTGGCCGAAGATGTCCAGTGGCAACTGCCCGAAATGGAAAATGTGCCGTTTGCCGGGACGTGGCACGGACGAGAACAAGTCGGACAATTCTTCAGCAAAGTTGCCCAAGCGCAAGATGTCATCGAATTTGAGCCGGCGGAATTTATCGCGCAAAACGACAAAGTAGTTGTTTTGGGTCGTTTCTCTTCGCGCGTCAAGTCTACGGGCAGAGTTTCCGCGTCAGCTTTTGCGCATGTTTGGACCGTCAGCGCTGGCAGAGTAAGCCATTTTCGCGAATACGTAGACACCGCCGCCGTGAGCAAGGCACACACGGCCGCGCACAGCGGTTAACGGGCATGAGCGAAGGGGCAGCCTCCTTCGACGTGGTAAAGGGCTTTCGTCATCGGCAGATGCTGGTCTTGGAGATAGGCGAACGAGTATTTTTCGCCGGCTAATGAGGGCACTGGATAGTGTCTGAAGACGAGCGGGTTTTGTATGTTGCAGGTTTGGCTCGCGATATTTTCGCCAGTGCGGATTTGCCGTGAGACGGTCACGCCAACAAAAACGAAGTTAGTCGAACAAGAAGGGTAAATTTTTTTTATGAAATACATGATCACCTGGTCCGAACGCCCGCAAGGTTCACCTGCCGAATACGAAAATGCTCAGAAGCGGATACTGGAGGTATTCACTCAATGGACGGCGCCCGCCAATTTCAAGATCGAGTTGTTCGTTATCCGAGTCGGTGACTGGGGCGGGTATATGATGTTGGATTGCGACGATCCGTTGGCGGTTCACAAGTTCTGTTCGATGTTGCCTGCTTTTCAATTCGAAGCGCGGCCCGTGGTTCCTGTCATGGACGCTGTCCGGGTGGAACTGGAAGCGATCGCCTTTCGTGATGGGCTTAAACGCCAATGAAGTTTTGAACGATGTGTGCGCTAACCATGCGCGGCAGCAAACTTGCCCAGTGCGCTGCGGTTGGAATTGCCCTTGCGGCCCGGGTCGCTGAGCTTGGGCACCGTACGGGTGGTCTTTGTCGGCAAGCGAGTTGGCAAGCAACGGCGTAGTTGCGCGGGGATTTGCGTTACGATTCTCTACTCATCCAGCTCCGGATAGTAACGAAAGATGCCGTTGGTGTTGAACGCCAGACGGCGCGGCGAAACCAAATATTTCTTGAGCCGCGGTCGGGCCGCGACCCGGTCGTGCACGGCGATGGCGCGCGGGATGGTCGGTTCGATCTTCGCCATGGTGCGTGGAAAGGCATAGCGCAGCCCGTCGACCATCTGAAACAGCGACAGATCGGCATAGCAAATTTGTTTGCCGAGCAGATAGACGCTGCCTTTGCTGTTCTTGGCGAGAATCTTTTCGAAGTAGCCGAAAAATTTCGGAATGCGTTGGGAAGTAAAGAATGAGGTGCGTTTTTTCGCTTCGTCTTTTTGTTCTTCGTAGTAAAGCACGTTGGCGATCGGATGATGGGTGTTGCCGACCTCGGCGACCCAGTCGGTGACCGTGAGTTGCAATTGATGCACCCACAGCTGGCTCGCTTGGTCTTTCGGCACCAGCCCTAGCCGTGGGCCAAGGTACTGAAGAATATTCGCGGTCTGGCCGATCATGAGCTTGCCGGCTTTTAAGAAGGGCGGCGCATAGGATGGATGCTCGACGCTGGGGTCTTCGAGAATCTTCATGATGCCGGGACGGCCGAAGGCGGGATCGCGAGCGACGTCGACGTAGTCGGCTCCGGCGTCTTCCAGCGCCAAGCGGACGAATTCACCGCGGCCTTGAATGGACGGTTGGTAGTAGAGTTCGTAGCGCATATTCGTGATCCCTTTTTTTTGCCAATGCCAGCAGTCTGCCAGCGAGTTAGCGAGTATGAAAAATTAGAGGATGGCCATTTTCGATCCTCCATCTTAGATCTCTTTTCTTAGCGCGGTGCCAGCTTATCGATCAAGCCGCTTGTCTCAAACGCCCTAAGCATGCTGTTATCGAATATCCCCTTGACGTCGACTTTCGGCAGCGGCGGGCCCTGAGTCTGCATGGCGTCAATCGTCGCCCGCGCCGAAATTTCGTCGATGTAGGGAATTCGCGGCAGGTCCGAAGCCATCTCGTCGTAGAATTTATTCAAGATCTCGGTGTCGCGTTGGCGCGTGTACTTGGCGATTACCCGGATAGTCGAGTCTCTTTGGCTGCGCACATGAGCGAGCCCTTCGACATAGCCGCGCAGGAACGCCTCGGCGCCGTCACGCCGCTCGCGCAGGTATTTTCGCGTCGTGCCGGTGATCGTGATCAGCTGGCGGATGCCGAGATCTCGGATGATCGAAAACTTTCTCAGCCCCTGCTTCTCGGCGGCGTAGGTATTCGGCGCCGTCAGGATGGTGGCGGCGGCTTGCTTGCGTAGCACCGCGGCGGTGCGTTCTGGTTGGCCGGCGCTGCCGAATTGGACGAACTGGACATCCTCTTTCTTGAGGCCGACTTGCTCCAAGACTTTCAAAAAATAACCGTAGGTCGGGCTGGTGGGATCGAGAGCGATGCGCTTGCCGCGCAGATCTTCCAGCTTGACGATGCTCGGATCGGTGAGCAAGACATAGTGGGCGACGGTGTTGTACTGGGTCGCGATCAATACGCCGTCGCCGCCGCCGGAAACCAGCCGGATCAATCCTTCGGCGCCGCCCTGGTAAAATTGGATCTCGCCGGCGGTGAGCGCCGACAACATGACGCGGTTGCCCTGGATGTAGGCGAGCTTGGCGTCCAGTCCATGTTTGCTAAATAGACCCAGATCTTGCGCCACCCACAGCGGTGCGAAACTGCCGCTGATCGCGGAGTAACCGATGGTGGCGGCGGCGGGTTTCTTATCTTGCGCGCCGCTCACCGATACGAGGCAACCCGCGACCAGCCCCACCGCGATCACCAGCCGGCGCGTTTGGTATGAAATAATCGGATTGCCAACGCGCGATTGCTTCATGAAGGCACGAAGGGCACGAAGGTTTCGTTGTCGCGACGACAAATGGTTCGCCACGAATTCGGCTTTGTCGGGGATAGTGAGCGCAGCCGAGGGATCGTCGTCGTGATGCGAGAGTATTTTCATAGGTTCGCTACTTCAATATTTTCCGGGCGAACTCGCCGGCCGGTTCGCGCCAGTTGGCGACCACGTCTTCACCGAAGAAGCGTACTTTCTCGAATTCCTCCGGCGTGGAGACATCTTTGGCCGCCGGGGTGTTGTAGCGGGTCAGCCATTTGGTATCGACGTCGAAGCGGCGGGTGCCTTGGGTGAGTGCGCGGCCGTAGAGATCCTGGCCTTCCTTGCCGAGCAGCCAGTTGATGTAGACTTTAGCCGCATTCGGATGGGGCGCATTGGCCATGACCGCGACCGTACCGAAGCCGTTGCTGCCGCCCATGCCTTCTTTGATCGATGTCAGCGCTTTGATCGGCAAGCCGCCTTTGATGTAGGGGTCGACGAAGCGCTGTGCCACGGCGAGCGCCACGGCGAGATTGCCTTTGGCCAGATTGACGGCGATCTGCTGGCCGTCGCGATGAATGTAGAGGTTTTGCTCGGCGAGCTTTTGTAAAAATTCTTTGCCCTTGGCGCGCATCAAATATCCCCATAAGCCCTGGCCGGCGCTGGCGACCCGCGGCTCGAACATGCCGATCTTGCCTTTCCATTTGGGTTGCAACAAGTCGTCGTAGGATGTGATCTCGCCCGGCTTGACCAAGTCCGAATTATAAAACGGCGGTACGGTATAGTCGGCGGAGAAAGAATAGATAAAGCGGTTGGTTTTGACGTTGTCCTCCCACATATGGCCGCCCCACCATTGCTTGGCATCGCGAACTTCGGCAAGAACTACGTTATCCATAAACGGCGCGAGCATGTTGTCATTGCGCAGCGGCTGCAGTGTTCCCGAGCCGCCATGCAGCACGTCGAAATGCTTCACCCCCGCCTTGAATTCGGCGATTGCCCGTTGGGCATTCTGCGGTCCCGGCGCTGAGAGCAGCTCCAACTCGATCCCGAATCGGCTTTCAAAGGTTTCTTTGAATTGCTTGCGTAGTACCGCGGTCGGCGGACCGCCGGCGACAATTTTGCCTTCTTTCTTCGCCGCTTCGACAATGCGGCGCCATTCGTCTTGGCCATCGGCGCCAAACAGTTTGTGATTAGACCACGGCAATAAAACCAACAGCAATCCCAGAATAGAAATGTGCTTGAGTCTGTGCGGCGATAACATTTCACGAGTCTCCAGGGCTGACAGCTTGCTTCAGCGGTTGTCTTAACTCGACAATGCCTATGACATCAAGCCGTGCGAATTGTTTTATTGTATCGAGATTGGGCTACATGCCGAAGCGCCAACTTTAAGCCCTAGGCGCCGCCCTGGAAAATTTAACCGGTCGCGGCACTCACCGCCTAAGTGGTTTTCCCAGGGATTGTCCAGGGTTGCAGTTCCTTGGCGGGGTGATAATTTGGCCTGGTGATGCCGTGCCCATCGGGACAGCCGAGAAAGTTCGGTGAGATGTTCGCCGACAGGGTCGAGGGAATAGCGTGCTTGAACACGTAACCGTTCGATCTTCGAAACCCGTGGCTAGAATATCGTTATGCAATTGACGTTGTCAGGGGGCTTCATGTATCGCAAACATTTCGGCTTGGAAGAACTGCCCTTCAGTGTTACTCCGGACCCGCGCTTCATTTACAACAGCGCCATTTACGACGAAGTGCTCGGCAAACTGCGCTACGGTATCGAAGCAAAGAAGGGGTTTATCGTCCTGTCGGGCGAGGCAGGTACCGGCAAAACGACTCTTCTGCGCCGCTTGATGCGGAGTTTTTCTGACCGCGTCGCCTACGCCTATATCTTTAATCCGCGTTTAAAATTCACGTCGTTGTTACGCGCGATCCTCAAAGATCTCGGAATCCCTGCGAGGGCGGCGGACAAAGAATCGATGCTGGAGCAGATCAACGAGTATCTGCTAAGGCAACATATGCACGAGCGCATCGTTGCCTTGATATTCGATGAGGCCCAGGGCCTGAGCGATGAAGTGTTGGAAGAGCTCAGGCTCTTGGGCAACCTCGAAACCGATAGCGAGAAATTAATTCAAATCATCCTGGTTGGTCAGCCGGAGCTCGAGCTCCGGCTAGATCGAGCAAAATTGGCTCAGCTCAAGCAGCGCATCGCTCATCGCCTGGTTTTGCATCCGCTTGCGCCCGATGAAGTTGGTCCTTATATCGCGGCGCGGCTCGAGCAGGCCGGATACAAAGGCGGCGAACTCTTCAAAGTAAATGCCGTGACCCTAATCGCCAGTTGCTCCGGCGGCATTCCCCGTATTATCAACTCCCTGTGCGATAACGCTTTGATGCATGCTTGCAAGGCGGGGATCAGGACAGTTACACCGGAGATGATCGACGAGGCGGCAAAGGAACTGCGTGTAGATGGCAGGATAGGGTCGGAACCCGAAGCATCCTCGGATGAGATCGATGATCTGGATGAGTCGGCGGATGCTGAAACGCAGCCGGTGGTCGCCAGCCGTGATCGATATGTCGATGCCATCGCCGTTGCCGGATTTCACACGCCGCCACCGAGCGCGAAGGCTGCTCAGCCGGTTCGCGCGGGATTTGCGGCCAGCAAGAAGCAGCTTGGGTTTGCCGGCGCCGCTTTGATGACGGCTGTTGTCTTGGCTTGGAGTTTGGCATCCTCGTGGACTCTACAACCTCAGGTCGCCGTCTCTTCGCACACAAACGACTCCGTGATAGAGGTTCGCAATGTAGTGCCGGACCTGGCGTTAACGCCTGCGCCCGTTAATACTGGAGGGCAGTCTGCTGCGATTATGCCGCAGGCGCCGGTTGGCGCAATACCGGATAGCGCTGTGCCAGCCGTGGAGCAGCCTGGAAACGCCCAGCGCCCGCCTGTCGCCGCTCGCAAAATCACTCCACCGCGTGCGCCAAGGGAATTTCGCGTTATCACTGGCACGTTCTTAAGAAACAAACCGACGGCCGACGCCGAAATCATCGAGACCCTGCGGCCGGGACTGCGTGTCACAGTTTCTGGTCACGGCGGTGACTTCCTGCGTGTGCGTTCGCTGGGTGAAGATAGAGTACAGGGTTATGTTCACGTCGACGATGCGTTCTTTGAACCGCTCCGATAGCAGCGCCGGTCGGGAATTCTTCGCTGGTGATCGGTTCCCATTCGGCAACACTTCCATAAAGATGCGACCCTGCACTGGCGCTGCAATGATATCATAATGATATGAAGACTCGGCTCGCCCTATTGTCGTTGCTTCTCTCTGGCGCCGTTCCGGTGTGGGCGCAGGCGCCCTTCTTCCAAGATAAGACGATTTCCGTGATTCTCGGCGGGCCGCCCGCGGGTTCGGCGGATTTGCGCACCCGGGCTGTGATCAATGTTCTGCGCAAACATATTCCCGGCAATCCGACGATTTTGATTCAGCATATGGGCGGCGGCGGCGGCCGGCAGGCGGCCAATCACGTTTACAAAGTCGCCAAGCCCGACGGTTTGACCATCGGCAGCATGGGCGCGGCGCTGGTGACCAACGCAATACTCGGCGAGCCGGGGGTGCAGTACGACATCGACAAGTTAATTTATCTGGGCACGCCGGACAGCGCGCAGCACTATCTCTTCATCACCCATGGCGATGCGGGACTAACCAGCTTGGAGAAACTGCGCGCGGCGAGCAACGTGCGTATCGCCGCCCAGTCGGTGGGCCACCCGATTTACATTACCGGACGGGTTTTCGCTTATCTGCTCGGTTTGAAAGAGGCCAAATTTGTCGTCGGCTTTACCGGCCCAGAGATCGATGTTGCTCTGGCCCAGCGCGAGGCCGATGCCAGGGTCAGTACCGGCGACTCGCTGATCCGGCGCAACCGCGATTGGTTGGACAAGGGACTGGTGGACGTCCATGCGAGCATCGAGATCCCCAAGGGTGAACGCCATCCGCGCTTCGCCCAAGTGCCGGAACTGGCCAGCTTCGCGAAGTCAGACCGCGAGAGAAAAATGATCGAAATGTTTCGCGCTTTTCGCATTGCCGGGCAAAACTTTTTCCTGCCGCCGGGCGTGCCCCGGGAGCGCACGCAGATTCTTGCCGACGCCATGCGTAAAACTCTCGGCGACCCCGAGTTCTTGAAAGAATATCAAAAGCTCTCCGGCGAGGCGGCATCGCCGCTGGCCGCCGAAGCGCTGGAGAAAGTGATCAAAGAGCTACCGCGGGATGCCAATGTCGTCGAGTTATTCAATAAACTCGGCGGCGCCGATCCGCTGCCGGGAAGGTAAGAATCTGGTTTAAAATAACGGAACCGGTATTGAATCGACGAGAGTTCTCCGACCATGCGCAGGCAAACCCACATGGGTCGAGGATACAATTTGTTGCGTTCACGGTAGTCTTACCGATTCGACCAACGCAGCCGCTCGGCGCAAACGCGGCTGACCTGCCGCATGCGCTCGAGATTGATTCTCTTCGCCCAATCTTCGAACATCGAGTAGGCCACTGGGGTGACCAGCAACGTCAGCAGCAAGCACAGGGTTTGCCCGCCGATAACCACAACGGCGACGGCGCGCCGTTCCTCGGCACCGGGACCGGTGCCGAGGGCAAGCGGCAGCATGCCGGCCACCAGCGCCAGGGTAGTCATCAATATCGGACGCAGCCGGTCGCGGTTGGCGCGCATGATGGCGACGAGCCTATCGGCGCCTTCGCCGCGCAGCCGGTTCATATGATCGATCTGCAAGATCGAGTTCTTCTTGACCACGCCGAAGAGCACGAGTACGCCCAGTGCAGAATAAAGATTGAGCGTATTGCCCGTGAGCCAGAGCGAGAACAACGCAAAGGGAATGGACAGCGGCAACGATAACAAAATGGTGAACGGATGGATCGTGCTGTCATACTGCGAAGCGAGAATCATGTACATGAAGATGATGGAGAGCAAAAACGCCCATATGAACTGTGTAAAGGTGCGCTCCAATTCACGTCCCCGCCCGGACACGGTGGTGCTGTATTCGCCGGGTAGATTCATCTCGCGAATCGCTCCATGGAGCGCCTCCAGACGATCGGCGAGCGCGAAACCGGGAGCGATCTGAGCGCGCAGGCTCACCTGGCGTTGACGATCCAGCCGGTCGATACGCGACGCGCTCATGGCCGGCGCGACCAACACCAGGTTGTCAAGGCGCACCAGACCGGCGCCCGCGCGCGGAACGTAGAGGTGAGAGATGGCTCCGATATCTTCTCGATCGGGCTGCGACAAACGCAATTGCACGTCGTATTCCTCGTTGACGGACGGATCGATGAAGCGCGATACTTCCTCGTCGCCACCGACCATTAGACGCAAGGCTGAGGCGATGTGCTCCGTGTCCACGTTGAGGTCGGCGGCGCGCTTGCGATCGATCACCACGCGCAATTCCGGATTGTCGAGCTTGAGCGTCGTATCGGCATCGATGATCCCGAGCTTCTGCGAACGGATGCGCAATTCCTCGCCATAGGCCGCCAACGCTTCAAGATTCGGACCGCGTAGAACGAAATCGATATCCCAATTGCCGCCGCCGATGTTGAACGATGGCAGGTTGCGCACGGACGTCCGGAGATCCGTAAATTTACTCAGGGCGGCGCGGACTTGCTGCATCACGTCGCGCTGTGAAGTATTGCTGAAAGCCACCCAAGGTTGACCGTTAAGGGTCTCGCGCCACAGGCGGGTAAACGAAAAAATCCGCTCATCGTGGGGCGCGATGCGCACATAGCAGCCGCCGGTGCCCACGCCGCTGATGAAGCCTCCGCCGGCATCGCAGAGCATCAGGCGCACTAACGGGATCGCCCGCAGCTCGTTTTCCACGGCGCGCATGATCTCGTCCACCGCCGCCAAACTAACGCCTTGAGGGGCGGTGATGTTGACATCGAACTCCGCCTCATCGACGTTGCTGGGAATATATTCCTGTTGAACCAGCGTATAGAGGGGAATCGACGAGAGCATCACGAGCGCCGCGAATATCATGACCGCCATGCGATGCGCCATGGACCACTGTAGCGCGCGCTCGTAGTGACGGTCGATCCAGGCGTAAAATCCTTGGCGCGAATGGGATTCCCCTGCCGCGGGTCCTGCATCCTCGCCGCGCAGCATGCGCGCGCTCATCATCGGCGTGAGCGTAAACGAGACCAAAAGACTGACCAGCACAGCCACTGCCGCAGTCAGTCCGAACTGATAGAGAAAACGTCCGGAGATGCTGGACATGAAGGCGACGGGAACGAAGATGACGACGAGGCTCAACGTCGTCGCCATGACCGCCATGCCGATCTCGGCGGTCGCGGCGCGGGCCGCCTCGAAGGAGTTCATGCGTTTTTCTTCGACGAATCGGAAAATGTTTTCCAGGACTACGATGGCATCGTCTATGACGATACCGACCATCAAGACGAGGGCTAGCATGGTCACGCTGTTGAGGGTGAAGCCTAGCGCCCACATCATGCCAAAAGTCGAGATGACCGAAGCCGGAATGGCTACCGCGCTGATCACTGTAGAACGCCAATTGCGCATGAAGGCCAACACGACCAAGGTTGCCAGGATGCTACCTAAAATCAGGTGCACGTTGATTTCATGCAACGCGGCGTAGATGTAGTGTGACTGGTCCCGGATGATTTCAGTTTTCACATCGACCGGAAGCTGCCGGGCGACGCGCGCGAGGTTTTCTTTTACGGACTCGATGACCGCAATCGTGTTCGCGCCTGATTGGCGCCGCACCTGAAGCTGGACCGTCGGCACGCCGTTCAATCGCGACAGAGAGCGCTGTTCCTTGGTGCCGTCTTCGGCGCGACCGATGTCCCGGACCCGAATAGGTGACCCGTTCACGGTACTGATGACGAGATCGTCGAACGCCTTGGGATCCGTGATTCTTCCCATGGTACGCAGGACCTGTTCGCGCGCGCCGCTGGTCACATTGCCGCCGGGTATATCGGCATTCTGGCGTTGGATCGCGTCGCGAACCGCGGTGATTGGAAGCTGGTAGGCCGCTAAGCGGTCGGCGTCTATCCAGATGTTGATGGCACGTTCCAAACCGCCGACGATGCGTACCTCGCCTACGCCGACCGAGCGTTCGAGCTGCACCTTGACGATTTTATCGGCGATCTCAGTTAACTCGCGCAGCGATCGATCGCCGGAAACGGCTATGGTGAGAATCGGCGAGTCTTCGTTGTTGAACTTGGAAATTACCGGAGGATCGACATCATTCGGCAAACGATTGAGCACGGTAGCGACCCGATCCCGCACGTCTTGGGCGGCGACGTCGATATCCCGGTCGAGGTTGAACGTCGCCATCACGAACGAGGTTCCCCGGCCGGATACGGAACGGAGCTCGTCGATTCCTTCGACTGTGTTGACCACCTCTTCAATCGGCTGTGAAATGATCGTCTCGACTTCCTCAGGGGAGGCGCCGGGCAAAGTAGTGCGGACCGAGACGGTCGGCAGGTCGACGGATGGAAAGCGGTCTACGCCGAGACGGAAATAACTGGCTACGCCGACGACCACCAGCGCCAGAATGATCATCGAGGCAAAAACCGGTCGTCTAATGGAAACTTCCGCCAGCTTTTGCATCAGTTCACCACGGTCACGGGCTCGCCGGCGACGAGGTTGCCCGGCTGCACGATGACTTGATTGCCGGCAACGATACCTTCGGTAACTTCAACCTGTTCGCCGATCCGGCGTCCGGTGCGCACGCGCTTCTCAATAGTTTTGCCCTGCGCCACCATGAGGACCTTCTCGATCCCGGCAAAAGTTATGATCGAGTTGCGCGGCACGGTGATGATCTCCTGACCGGCTTCGATAACTATGTCCGCCTTGGCAAACGAACCGGGGCGCAGTGAGCCCTGGCCGTTGGGCACTTGCGCTTCGATCAACAGAGTTCGGTTGTTCTCGGCGATGGCCGGCGCGAGGCGGGCGACCCGGCCCTGATATTTGTTGGCATCGCTTTCGACGGTGAGATTCACGGTCTGGCCGACGCGGACCAAGCCGGCTTCGCGCTCGGAAACTGCCAGGCGGAGTCGCAACGGATCAGTACGCACCAGAGTCACGACGGGCGCGCCGGCCGGCAGGTACTGGCCGACGGCCGCCTGACGTTCGCTGACGGCGCCGTCGATGGGCGAAACGATGACGGTATCGGCAAGCTGTTGGCGCGCGATCTCGAGCTCGGATCGGCGCTGCACCAACACCGCCAGGCGATTGCGGACTTCTTCGATGGCGTCTTGATAGCGCCCTTCCGCCACTGCAAGCTGGGATACGGCGCTGTCGAGCTCGGCGCGCGCGATTAGCTTGCGATCCCAAAGTTCGACCATCCGGTCGTGATTTAGCCGGGCTTCTTTTAATACCGCCGCACCTTGGCGGACTAGCGATGTTTGCTCGATATCCACCTGATCGCTACTTCCCGACGCAGGTAGTCCCAGCCTGACCCGCGATTGCTGCAGCGCGGCATCAGCTTGTTCGACGCGCAGGCGATAGTCGCTTTGGTCGATGCGCGCGAGCGCTTGACCCTTCTTCACGCGGCTGCCGAGGTCGACAGTGATCTCGCCCAGGCGTCCGACGACTTTCGTGCCCAAAACAAATTGGTCGTCGGCCGCCAATGTGCCGCTGGCGCTGACGACGCGCGCGGCTACAGATTGCGCCGCTGCGACCACTCTTACCTGACGCGACGGCGTGTCGCTTTTGGGCACCGCGGTTGCTGGACTGTCGCCGCCGCAGGCGGCGGCGCCCAGCGCAACTATAACGAACAGTCCCGCCAGTGCCCGCCGGTTTATCAATGATTTGAGATTAAGGAGTTTCATTGCCTTGGGCCTGCCTTCGCTGCGCTAACTCTCGCAGCGCCGCCAATGAAAATTCACTGATGTGCTCCACCATACGCGCGACATCCTCACGGCGGTACTGTTGTTCCGGGTAGAGGCGCACGAGGACTGCGCGGGCATGATGGTAGTAAACGCACTGGCCCATGATGCTGAGCGCGCAAAATCTCACGTCTTCGTCTGTGGCGCTGGCGCCGAGCAGCAAGCGCACGATGCTCGCCAATTCACGATGCAGCGGCAGCGCGACTTCTTCGAGCAGCGAATCGAGGGCGCGAGTGGGCTCGATCATCTCGCGGGCGATGATCTTGCTGTGCCATCCGGGACGGCCGGCATCGAAGATGCGATGCAAAAGGGAGTGAACGTAGACGCGCAGTCGTTCCTCCGCCGTGGCATCGGGGCTCAGTCCGGACCGCGATGGATATTTTATCGCTTGGGCATCCGGCACCGAACGCAGCACGGCCTGATAGAGTCGCTCTTTATCGCCGTAGTAATAATTGACCGCGGCGATGTTTGCCCCGGCTTTTTCGCAGATCTGGCGCACAGTGGCGGCGCGATAGCCGAGGGCAGCAAAAACTTCCCCAGCAGCCTCCAGGACTCGCCTTTCGGTATCAGAACTATCGTCAGAATTTTTGATTTGGTGTTCAAACATATATTTGAAATAATTGTATGAAACAATCGTATGAATAACAATTGGAAATGAATTTCTTTTTTAAGTAGCTGTAAACTAAACTAAAAATAATGGTCAACAGGCGAATCAGCGCACCAGCAACGGCGATCGCGTAATTTGCCAGGTGCTCGGGGGCAGCACTATTTTAGAATCGGGAGGCACTCCACGCCGAGGGAAGGACGACTACCTAGTTATCGCCGCGCACTTTAAAAAGTCATCGAAGACGGAGGACGATGTGCAGGTAGGGAAGAATATTTCGCCCCTACCTGCCAATTTGGATTTTTTAATTAAGCTTTCAAATTTTTGTTGAAGTGATCGAGGGTGCGCTGCCAGGCGAGTTTGGCGGCCGCTTCATTGAAGCGTGGCGTGGTGTCGTTGTGAAAGCCGTGATTCGTCCCGGGATAAACATGGGCCTCGTACTTGATGCCATTCGCTTTGAGGGCGGTTTCGTATTCCGGCCACCTGCCGTTGATATTGGGGTCGGTCTCGGCAAAGTTAAGCAGCAGCGCTGCTTTAATCTTCGGCACGTCAGCTACGGCTGGTGCAGCACCATAGAAGGGAACTCCTGCGGCCAACTGCGGCATCTGTACGGCCAATCTATTGACCATAGCGCCGCCGCTGCAGAAACCGACCGCGCCGAGTTTACCGGTAGAATTCGGATGTTTCAGCAAGAAATCCGCCGCGGCGAGGAAATCCTCGGCGATCTTGGCGCTGTCGAGTTGCTTCTGCATGCCCAAGGCTTTTTCGTCGGCTTCCGCGCCATACTTATCGACACTCGGATAGCCGCCGAGCGGCCAGATCGCATCCGGTGCGAATGCCATGTATCCGGTGGCGGCCAAGCGTCGGGCGACGTCCTCGATATATGGATTCAAACCACGGTTCTCGTGAATCACCACGACGACGGGAAATTTGTCGCCGGAAGCCGGCCGCGCCAGCAAGCCGCGCATTTTTCCATCCGCGGCGTTGCCCTTCGGTGACGAGTAAAAAGTGTACTCAGCCTTGATCCGCTTGTCGTCTTTGGGGACCTGCTGCGCCAAAGCATAGTTGGGCCGAAGCGTCTCCCATAATCCCATCGCGGTCATGCCGCCGACAGCGAATTTCGCCGCGCCATCTAAGAACTGGCGCCGGTTAATGCCGCCATGGATATATTTGTGAAATAGGCTGAGCAGCTGCGGATCGAAATCATTAGCCGTTTTTCTTTCCATGAGTAGCTCCTTTAAATTTGATTAATTCGCGAGGAGGCTAGCGCAAAACCGATACTTGGTCAATTACACATTCTAAAGTGTGTAGCGGTTTGTTGCTTACTGATTACGCGCCAAGAAAATGCGACCTTCAACCTTCGCTGGTAGAAGTTTTTGACGTGCTGCTCCATTTGTCTAGGCTTTTAGCGTCTTGTTAAAATGATCGATTGTGCGCTGCCAAGCGAGCTTGGCGGCGGCTTCGTCGTAACGCGGCGTTGTGTCGTTGTGGAATCCGTGAAAAGTCTTCGGATAAATATACCCTGCATACCTGGTGCCATTGGCCTTTAAAGCTGCTTCGTAGGCGGCCCAAGTGCCGGTAGTATTGGCGTCGTTCTCCAGATCGGCAAAATGCGCCAGCACCGCAGCTTTGATCTTCGGCACGTCGGCAGTCGCAGGCGCTCTCCCGTAAAATGGCGCGGCCGCCGCTAGCTGCGGCATACGGACCGCCAACATGTTTACCTTAGTACCGCCGTTGCAAAAGCCCACGGCGCCAAGTTTGCCGGTCGACTGCGGATGTTTGAGCAAGAATTCCGCCGCAGCGACGCAATCTTCGGCGTATTTTCCATCGTCGAGCTTTCTAAAAAGTACTGCCGCTTGTTCATCGGCTTCGGTGCCATACTTGTCCACCCTCGGATAGCCGCCGAGCGGCCAGAGCGCATCCGGCGCCAGGGCCATAAAACCTAAGACGGCCAAACGCCTTGCGACATCTTCGATATGTGGGTTAAGGCCGCGGTTCTCGTGAATTACCAGAACGACCGGAAATTTATCGCCCGATGCGGGCCGGGCCAGCAAGCCGCGCATCTTGCCATCCGAAGCGTTGCCGTTAGGCGAGGCAAAAAATACGTATTCTGCATTAATGCGCTTATCGTCTTTGGCCACCTGTTGCCCCCAGCTGTAATTGGGCCGAAGCATCTCCCATAACCCCATTGCCGTCAGGCCGCCGACCGCGAATTTCGCCGCGCCATCTAAAAACTCGCGCCGGTTGATGCCGCCATGTATATATCTGTGAAACAGACTTAGCAGTTGAGGATCGAAATCGCTGGCGTTTTTTCTTTCCACGGGTAGCTCCTTTGGTTTGGAAAAATCGCGTGGAGGCTAGCGTAAATTGACCCATAGGTCAATTCCGATTTTGCCATCCTGGCACTGCCGAGCTAGCTGATTGCGCGCCAAGGAAATGATATCCTTGATGCATGGATGACAAGAGATCGATCGCGAGAACGCCGGAACGAGAAGCGTTGCGCCGGCCGTTGTTGGACCTGCATGACGCACTGCTGCGCTTGCACAAGGTCTTGCTGGAATCGGAGCGAGCGGTTTATGAAAAGACTGTCGAACCGATTCGCTCGCCGAATCATTTCTTTCAGCTTCTTACTAGCGACCCATGGTTCGCCTGGCTGCGGCCGATTTCCCAGTTGATTGTCGCCATCGATGAAACCCTCGATGACAAGGAAGGGCTGACGAATGCCGGCGTCGACGCGGTGATGCGACAGGCGGTTTTCTTACTGATCCCGGCGCAGAATGGCGGCGAGTTTGGCGAGCGCTACGTTGCCGCGCTACAACGGGATCCGCGCGTCGTCCTCGCCCATGCCCAGGTGGCCAAGCGGATCGGCTCGGGGACGACAATAATCTGACCGCTGCGCGGCTCGGGACGATGGGCATCGGCCCTTGCGGCTCCGCCGTGCCTCCTGCGCGGCGGCGAAAGTTTTCCCCTTCTGAAAAGCCTTCAATCCATTTGCACATCGACGATGACGAACTCGTCGGCGGCTAGCGCTTCTTTGAAAACTTGTGTCAGCTGCTCTTTCTTGGTCACCGTGTAGCCTTTGGCGCCGTAGAGGTCGGCGAGCTTGGCTAGGTCCGGAATGAACAGTTCGGTGCCGATGATGCGGCCGCCATAGTTGTTTTGCTGGTCGCGCTTCATGCCGCCGTAGGCGTTGTTATGCAGGACCAGCACCATCACGGGAATATTATGATAGCGCGCGGTGGCGAGCTCTTGTTGCTCCATCATGAACGAGCCGTCGCCAGTGATGCAGATGACGCGAGCGTCGGGACGGCCGATTTTGACGCCGAAGGCGGTTGCCAGAGCGGTGCCGATGGCGCGAAACTCGCCGGCGTGGATGATCGGCACCTTGGAGTCAATGTTGCGCAGGGTATCGCCGGTCATGCCCGAGGTGGTGAGGATTTCATTGCCGGTGAGCAGATCGTCGAGGGCTTTCAGCACCGAGGCGTAGGTTAGATTCCCCGTGTCGATCTGGGCGTCGATTTCTTTACGCCAGGATTGCTTGGCTTGCTGGATCGCGCTGGCACGGTCGTTCGACGGCTTGGGCGAGCGCGCTTTGGCATTGTCGATAATGGCGCGCAGGGCGTTCTTGGCGTCGGCCTGGATCGCGAGCTCGGCTGGATAGATGCGGCCGAACTGTTCCGGGTCGGTGTCGATGTGAATGATTCGCGCTCGCGCGGGCATGACCTTGTGGCCGAATCCGAGGGTGGTGCCTTCGCTGAAACTGGTGCCGACGGCGAGCACCACATCGGCTTGCTGAAAAAATGGCCGGGCATACATGCGGCCGCCGTTGCCGAGGCAGCCGAGGGCGAGGGGATGTTTTTCCGGAAAGACGCCTTTGGCGGTGTAACTGCTGGCCACCGGCAGCGCTAACAGTTCCGCCAGTTCTTTGACTTCGTCCTGCGCCTGAGCCCAATCGACGCCGGTGCCGGCGAGCATGACCGGCGCGCGGGCGCCAAGCAGTAGATCAACCGCCGTGTTCACTGTGTTTGCATCCACCGCAGGCGCGGCGGGATGCGCCGAGATGGCAAAGGAAATCGGTTCGGGCAAGTGGGCTTCCTGCAAATCTTCGGGAATGCAAAAAAATACCGGTCCCTGGCGGCCGCGCGTAGTCTGACGAAACAACGAGTCAAGCACCGAACCTAGTTCTTCAACGCGTCCCAGGCGTGCGCTCTGTTTGGTAATCGGCTGAAACAAACGCACATGTTCCATGCCATGCCATGAGGCCCAATGGCCTTTGGCGAACGATGCGGTGCCGATGTCCGACGAGATGACAAAAAGCGGCACGGCTTCTTTGTATGCTTGGGCGACCGCGGTGACGATATTAGTGGCGCCGCCGCCGGCCGAGACCAAGCATACCGCAGGCTGTTTGGTCACCCTCGCGTAGCCCAGCGCCATATTCCCTGCGCCGCCCTCATGCTGGGCGTTGATGAAGCGTAGTTCCGGCCGCTTGGCGATGGCGTCGCCAAAAGGGAAGAGCGTATGGGCGAGTACGCCGAAAATGCAGCGCACGTTTTGCGCAATCAAATAATCGACAACGGTTTCGGCAAGGTTGGGTCCTGTCATGGGCTGTCTCCTTTTTGGCACTAGGCTCGGCTTATTTCAGCTCTTATAAAAAAGCAATGGTCGTCGAACCCTGAGTCGCTCCGATGATGCGCGAGCTACGGCAACGCGGGATTATTTTACGTTCACGGATCTGCTCCGTCATGTTATTATGGGAGCAAATTTATCGCGCCGCCGAGCAGCGGAGGGAGTTTCCCAACGGCGCCTAAAGCGATCCCGAAAGGGATGCAGACGAGGTACGTGAATGGAATCGACGATACAAACTTTTGCCAATGTTGTAATCGTTCAGGTGAAAGGCCGTGTCGACCATAGCACGGCGCCGGAGTTCGGCAGCGTGCTGCTACCCCAAGTCGAAGGTTGCGCGAAAGAAGACAAAAAGCTGCTGGTCGATCTCAGCAAGATCAATTATATGAGCAGCGCCGGCCTGCGCGTCCTTATGATCGCGGCGAAGGGTTGCCGCAAGCAGGAAGGCCACGTGGTGGTGGCGGGCATGCAGCCCAACGTTCGCGAGGTTTTCAAGATCGGCCGCTTCGACATGGTGATGGACAGCTATCCGACGGTGCGCGATGCCCTCGCGGCGATTTCGCCGGCGGCTGCGGCGATCTATTTCGAGAGGTAGGGTATGCCGCATTCAACTTCATGCGAGCGCACCGAGGCGCTGACCATCGACGCAGTGGCGCACTGCACCGAGTTCGCCAGCGCGCAAGCGTGGCAGGCCGGATTTGCCGCGGCGCGGGTGGATGAAGTCGAATTGGTGGTCGAAGAAGTGGTGGCGAATATTTGCCATTACAGTTACGGCGATCGCCTCGGCAATGTCGAACTTGTTTGCCGGGTCGCCGATGGTCCGCGGCTGGAGTTGGAATTCGCCGATGCCGGACAGCCCTTCGATATGCTCGCCATGCCCGAGCCCGACCTGTCCGTCGACATCGATCAGCGCGGTTTGGGCGGCGTCGGCGTACCGATGATGCGCGCGCTGGTCGACCAGGCGAACTATCGGCGCGATGGCGAGCGCAACCTGCTTCGCCTCGTGTTTCATTCCAATTGTCGATTGGCCGGCCCGTCGCAAGTGGCGTGACTTATGCGAATCTGTTTTTGGGGCACCCGAGGTTCGCTGCCCGTGGCCATCGAAGCGCCGGCGATCCGCGACAAAATCAAGCGGGCTCTTCTGACAGCCGCCGGCCGTCATTTTGCCGACGAAGCGGCGCTCGACCTGTTCATCGATACCGAATTGGAATTCCCCGTGCGCGCCGGCTATGGCGGCAACACCTCTTGCGTCGAGATCGTTGGCGGCGATCATTACACTATTTGCGATATGGGTTCGGGCTTGCGCCGCTTCGGTCAGCGAGTGCTGGCGCAAGATGGATCGGCCCGGCCGCAGGTCTATAATTTCTTCATGTCCCACGTGCATTGGGACCACATCATGGGCTTCCCATTTTTTCCGCCGGCCTACATTCCGGGCAACACGATCCGCATCCATGGCTGCCATTCGCGGGCGTTGTTGGAAGAGGCGTTTCTGCGCCAGCAATCCGATCCCTGTTTCCCGGTGCTCTGGGGTCGATTGCGCGCGACCATCAGTTTTGTTGAGCTGGCAGCGGATCGTTGGTACGAGATCGACGGTCTGCGCGTCAGGGCGAAGCTGCAACCCCATCCCGGCGATTCATACGGTTATCGCTTCGAAAAAGCTGGCCGGAGCATGATCTATTCGACCGACGGAGAGCACAAACTCAAGTTGGAAGAGGAGACCGCTGCGATGGTGGAATTTTACCGCGACGCCGATTTGCTCGTGTTCGATTCGATGTATTCGTTCAATGACATGATCAACGCAAAATCAGACTGGGGCCATTCGAGCAATATCGTCGGCGTTGATCTATGTTTGCGCGCCCAGGTTAAGCATTATTGTATGTTCCACCATGAGTCGGACAGCGACGATGCAATTTATTCTATCCTCGGCGAAACCCGGCGCTACGCCGAGATCGCCGGTGAAAACCATTCTCTGCAAGTCTCGACAGCCTACGACGGCTTAGTCATCGATCTCTAACTTCGTGGCGTCGCCTCAAGAATCCTCACCCCGCAGCAGTGGGTTCAGCCAGCGGCTGGTCAATCGTTTGGGCGCTGATAACGGCCGCAAGGCGGCGATCGGGCTATTGGTGTTGTTGGCGTCGGCGCAGATCGCCTTCGGTGAAGTGGGCTGGAGCCAGGCGCGGAATTTATGGTTTGACGCCTTTCAACAAGTGGCGCCCCGCGCAGTGACTAATCTTCCGGCGGTGATCATCGATATCGACGATGAAAGCCTGCAACAATTTGGCCGCTGGCCCTGGCCACGCACGCGTCTGGCGCAGCTAATCGAGGAGAGCCATCGGTTGGGAGCACTGGCGGTGGGTTTAGATATGATTTTGCCCGAGGCCGATAGCCAGTCGCCGCAGCGCTTGCTGGCCGAGCGTCAGGATGCCACCGCGGAAATGCGCCAAGCGCTCGACGCGCTGCCGTCCAACGATGCAATTCTCGCCAAGACTCTGCGTCAAGTCCCGTCCGTGCTCGGACGGGCGGCGCTGATCGACGCCGTGCCTGGGAAAACTGCACCAGCGAACCAAACTCCGGCGCTGATCGCCGGAGAATCGCCGCAGCGGTTCGCATGGGGTTATAAGGGCGAGATCGTTAATTTGCCGGAGCTTGAATCAGCTGCCCATGGCCGTGGCTATTTGAACGACGGCCGCGATGGCGACGGCATAGTCCGCAGCATGCCTCTGGTGCTCGGCGTCAACGGCGCTATTGCACCGTCGTTTGTTGTCGAGCTACTGCGCGTGGCCACGGGCCAGGCGGCCTATTCGGTGCGCAGCGATGACAAGGGCATCGTCGGCGTGCACATCGGCACGTCGTTTATTCCCACCGATCGTGACGGCCGGTTGCGGCTGTACTATTCGCCCGCACAGGGTTCACGGCGGCTCTCGGCGGCGGCGATCCTGCGTGGCACCGTGGCGCCCAAAGCGCTGGCTAATCAAGTGGCGATCGTCGGCGCCACGGCGGTGGGCATCAGCGACGTGGCGGCGACACCGGTCGGTTCACGCATGGACGGCGTCGAGATCCACGCCCAACTAATCGAGAATATTTTGCTCGGTGCGCGTTTAAAGCGCCCGCCGGCGGCGCGTTGGTGGGAATTGTTCGGTCTCATTGCCTTTGGCAGTTATTCTGATTGTTGCCGTGCCGCGGCGCCGCCCGGCGATCGGCGTCGCTTTATATTGTGCAATCGGAGCCACCCTGGTGATGGCGAGCTTTGTCGTGTTTCTCAAGCTGCGGAGCCTTTACGATCCGACGCTTGCAGTGGCGGCCAATGGCGCGGTGGCGGGCTTGATATTGACTGCCGGCCATAGCGCGGCTGAACGCCGCCGGCGGGAGCTCGATGCCGAGCTCGTCGTCGAGCGCAACGAGCGGCTGCGCGCCGCCGGTGAATTGCGCGCGGCGCGGGAAATTCAAATGGGCATGCTGCCCGATCCTGGATCGATCGGTGGACTGCCGGCGAATCTCGATTTCTTCGCGTTGTTAGAACCGGCGGAAGAAGTCGGCGGCGATCTCTACGACGCCTTCATGCTCGACGATCGGCGACTGTTTTTTATGATCGGCGACGTTTCCGGCAAAGGTGTGCCGGCATCTTTGTTCATGGCGCTGACCAAGACCCTGTGCAAATGCCTAGCGCGGCGGGAACCAGCCGACCTCGGCCAGGTGCTAAGTTCGGTAAACGATGAAATCTCGCGGGAAAATCCGACGGCGATGTTCGTCACGGCGATCGTCGGGGTCATCGATGGCGTTTCGGGAGAGGTCGAGTTGTGTAACGCCGGCCATAACCCCGCGATCCTGTTGTGTGCACAAGAGTTGCCACGGGAACTCGACAGTGCCGGCGGACCGCCGCTTTGCCTGGATCGCGGGTTTACCTATCCGACGCAGCGACTGCGTTTGGCCGATGACGATATGCTGCTGTTAATCACCGACGGAGTTACCGAGGCGGAAGATCACCGGCAAGGACAATTTGGATTGGCGCGTACGCTTCAGTGCTTGGCCGGCGCGCCGCGGCTAAGCGCGGCAGGGATTTGTCATAAGCTTCATGCCGAGGTGAAACATTTTACCATGGGCGCTGTGCCCTCCGACGATTTGACTCTGCTCGCGGTACGTTTCACGTGCGCCGCCAACCACATAGCAGAACGACCCAAGCCATCGATCTAATGAAATAGGGACTATGGCTGGCCATTCGCGATGGCGGGGGTTGCCCAATGCTCGGCGTTGGCCAAACGCGCTCCCTTCCACGCTAACGCAGCGTCACTTCGACGCGGCGGTTGCGTGCCTCAGGCTGCTCGTCGGCGGTGGGCACGAGGGGTTCCCGTTCGCCGCGGCCGACGGCGCGGATGAAAGGCGCTTTGATGCCGTTCTGAATCAACATCGTGCGCACGGATTCGGCGCGCTGCAACGAGAGCCGGTCGTTATCGGCGTCGCTGCCGACGCGGTCGGTGTGGCCGGTGACTTGGACTTCGACGGCCTGGCGGCGCGCCGCCTCCGCCATCAGAGCTTCGAGTTGCGCCCGCGACGCCGTAGTTACCTGGGTGCTGTTGGTGTCGAAATAGAGCGTGAAGCTGATCGGCTTGGGTGGCTGAGCCGCCAGCGCCGCAGCGAAGGTTTGGTCGACTTCCGCGGCGGTGACCGATTTTCGTTCGATTTTGCCGTCGCTGTCGACGGTTGCGCCACTGAACGGTTGGTTCAAAGTCAGCGCCTGCCCCCCCTCGCCGACAATAACTGACGTCGGCGCACCGCCCTCTTCCGGCAGCAGCACGACGTAGGTGTTTATTTTGGGCTCGGGTTTGACTGTCGCGCAGCCGGCGAGTGCGGCCAACGCAGCGCCTGCCCATAAGGCGGGACGCAGCCGACACCTGAGCCGTCGGGCGCTCAGCGGACAATGTTTATTCTTCAACTTTGACTGCGAAGGTGGTGCCGCGCACGCCGAGGATGGTGGTCGGGGTTTTTACTTTCATGGCATTGGGGGAGCGTTTGGCGATCTGGCCGGAGACCACCGCCAAAGTGCCGCGTTGTACTTCGGTGACAAACTCGCCGTCTTGAGTGGTCGGATTGAAGCTGAACTGTTTGAGTTCGATGCGGCTATTGGGGCCGGCGGACAAACGCGAGCCGTCGATGAAGGTCAGTCCGACCGCGCCCGTTGCGCCGGTGATCAGCACATCGGACTGCTGCACCAAATCGCCCGCCTTGGCCGGCTGCTGGACATTTTGGCGTAGTACGAACACTGCGCCGCTGACATTCTTGATCTGGCCGATGTCGGCGTAGGCGTTTGAGGCCGCGGCGACAATTAATCCAAGCAAAATAAGTAAAGCGCGGTAATAATTTGTCATTCGTTCTCCCATCCCTCGGCTGTTTCGCGGTCGGGGTCATTCTCATCGGTAACGCAGTGTAGCAAATCCGCGGTTCCGCCAGCAACCTCAGCGCGCCGTGACAACGGCGCGAATAGTGTTCAGGAGAAACAGCAAGATAGCCAGCGCGCCGAGTATCCCGCCCCATCGCTGGCCTGACGGTAACAACGCCAGATCACCGGCGATGCGGATCGTCAGGGAGAAATGGAGCAACCCTGCATGAAGGTAAAAAAGTTTGCGAAACGGCAGCGCCAGACCGGTGATCGACGGCAAGATGATCGGCGCGTGGGCGAAGATCATCGAGAAAACGAAGCCTAAAAAAATTGTGTGCAGCATGGCGTCGTAAAGCGGTCCGGCGCCGAAAAAACGTGCGAACCAAATCCAAAACACACCACCGATGGCGAGCCAAAAATAGCCGGCGATGAGGCTCGCGGCCATAAAGCGCGGCAAACCGGATTGTTTAACGCTGTGCCAGGCAAGATCGTAGCGCAGCAGCCAAAGCGCGATGGCAATGATGCCGGCGCCGGCGATGCGCACGCCGAGGCGAAATTCCCATGGCGATATCGCCAGGCCGGCAATTAAGATAATGATAGCAAGTCGAAACAGAACCAGGACCAGCGGCTTTGGACGGCGCAGGCGGGCGAGTTCGAGCCGTTCGCCGGCAATCATTAGAATTAAAAAACCAGCCCACCAAGGAACGATGCGATACAGGGTGGCCTCGGTGAGCCAGATCAGATGGCCGAAGGCAAGCACGGCGGCGCTCAGCGCCATGACGATGAAATGTTCCTCGTGCTGGCGAGTAAAAAGTTCGACGAACAAACAAGTGAGCAGTAGCGCGGCGCCTGCGGCAAGCAATGCCGTGACGGCACTGGGCAGATCAATGAGCAAGGAGAGAACACTCAAGAGGCTCAGCAGCGGCACGCCATAAAACCACCAACGGTCGAGGACGACGGCGCGCTCCAGGCCGATCAAAGTCAGCAAAAAGCCGATGGCCATGAGTGGGCCGTGTAATGAGAGCATCGCCGAACTCGGGAGCGGTAAAGCAACCCCAAGGCGGGCAATGCCGATGGAGACGCCGAGAAGCAGCGATAGGCCAGCGAGAGCGAGGAAAAGGAAGCGAAGGGCGCGCGGCGGCGAAGTGATCATTCTTGCTATTTGCCGCTTGTGACTGGAAAGGTCAATAAACTATTTCATCACGACGATCCTGGGCGGCACAGGCGCACCCAAAAGAAAGATTTGGCATCGGATAACTGACTGCAAAGCACGTAAACTTTGGAAGAACAGCCAACCCTTTGTGGTGAGTTTGGTAGCTACGTCTCGCGGTTTATGCCGATTCACACTGCGGCCGGAGGGTTGCCGCTGGGGCCGGCATGCATGTCGTGGCGGACACCGAAGCGGCGGCCGAAGTAGCGTACCAGGAGAGCGCCGCTGACAGTGAAAGCGATGATAAAAATGCTAACGATGCTAGCGGCCTCACGGTTGCCGACGGCGTTGGACGATAGTTCCAGCGCCATCAACGAGAGCGTCATGGTGTCGCGCGAAGCGAGTAGAATAATACTGCTGGTGGCGCCGGCGGCGGTGACGAAGTTCATCACCGCCAAAAGTACCATGGTCGGCATCAACAGCGGCAGCCAGATTTTGCAATAGGTTCTGATCCAACCGGCGCCCGAGACCCGCGCGGCTTCCTCCATGTCGGCGCCGACCTGCACGAGCACGCCTTTCATAATGTTTACACCGGTGGTTTTGCCTTGCAGGATGACCACGATAATGAGCGCCCAAATGGTGCCGAAGAGCGCGTTCAAACCCGGCGTGCCGATAAACACCCAAAGAAGCCCAAGGCCGGCGAGGATACCGGGTATCGCGCCGGCGCCCCATATCATCAGATCCAAGGTCGCGCGTCCGGGGAGCTGCGTGCGCACAAGCAGGTAGGCGAGCACGGAAAATATCAGCGGGCTCAAGACCGCCGCCGTCAGTGCCAAGGTCAGAGTCGTGCGCAGCGCTTTCACGAACACCGGGTCAGAGAGCACCAAGCGCCAATGTTCAAGTGTGAAGCCCAAGACAAAGTAGCCGATGCGCTGCATGAAACTGCCGAGTACGAGAATCAGCATGGGGCCGAAGGTCAAGAGGGCCAAGAGCGTGGCGAGGATGGCAAAGGCAATAAAATTGCCCTTGCCGAGATCGATGAGGCCGGGGCGAAAACTGCCGGTGATGGTGGTGTAACGGCGCCGCTCCAGGATCCAGCGCTGCAGCGGAATGATCAAAACGATCATCAAGAGAGTGATGCTCGCGAGCACGGTGGCTTCGCCGTAGTTGGGGACAGCGCTGCGCACCAGAGAATAGACTTTGGTCGAATAAACGTAGAAGCCAAACGGTACGCCGAGCAAGTACTCGGTCTCGAAGGACTGAAAAACCCGCAGCAACTGCAGGGCGAATACCATGATCATCGGCGAGATCATCAGCGGTAACGTAACTTTGAAAAGAGTTCGCAAATTGCTCGCGCCGCCGACCCGGGCCGCTTCTTCCAGGGTCGCGTCCATGTTGCGAAAGGCCGGCGTCATGAGCATGACCTTGATCGAGATGCCATGGCCCATAAGGTTGGCCCAGACGATGCCGGGCACGCTAAAAATATTGAACGGTCCCTGCTCCAAACCGAAAAGATTTTTCAATCCGACGTTGAGCATGCCGATATCGGGATCGAGCAAGGTAATCCAGGCGATGGTCGTCGGCAGACTGGGCACCATGTAGGAAACCCAGAATAAAAACTCCAACGTCCGGCTGCATGGAATCTTGGTGCGGGCGAGCAGCCAGGCGATGCCCACTCCGAAGGGAAAGCTGATGCCCACCGTCAACGACCAGATGAGCAGCGAATTCACCAGCGAACGAAGCAATCCAGGGCGCTGAAAGGCATTGACCCAGTGGGTAAGGCCCCAGCGGCGCGGCTCGACAAACCAATCGCTGGCGGCATTGAAGCTGTTGATCAGCAGCAGGAGCACCGGCCATATAAGAAAATATCCAAGAGAAACAAGCACCACCGCCATCAGGAAGTGGCCGCGGGTGAGACGGGGCGCGGGCAGCGCGCGCGGCATGGCTACCTGATCGATGGTTGGCGATGTTTCCATGAATTATCTTGGGAGGCTCAAGCTGTTCAAGTCGTTCAAAACGTTCAAGCCGTTAGCTCGGAGTTTCGATTCGAGTGATCCGAAAACGGTTTGAACGTTTGGAACGCTTTGAACCTTTATTACTTCTGCCGACTCTCCCAAAGCTTAAAAACCCATTTCTGCACTTCCTCTTGTTTTTCGCCCATGGCGGGGTCGGCGTCGGGAAAGGCGTACTCTTTACCGTAACCGCGGCGCTGCTGCGGCGACACTTCACCGAATGGTACATCGGTGCGCAACGAGGAGCGATCGAGGTTGGGGATCAATGTGTGTGTCAGGGTCTGGCCTTCCTTGGACAAAAACCAATTGATAAATAGTTTGGCGGCGTTGGCATGGGGTGGGCTGGCAAATACTGAGATGCAGCAGCCCGAACCAGACGCCCGCAGGACACCGGCTTTCTTGACCAGAAAGCGTGCCTTGATCGGCAAGCCTTTGCGCGCGAGGGCGACATACTCCTCGGTGCCGGTGGCGACAAATTGCAGCGGAAAGCGCCCATTCACGACCCAGGTTTCGAGAATGCGCCGGTCGTCGCTGAAGGTCACGCCGGTGTTGACCATGTATCTCCTTACCCATTCGGGGCCGCGATCCGGCTCGAAATAGCTGTCGATCATTTGGCGAATTCCGGATGGGTCGCCCATGCCCTGGCCGGCGATTTTGCCTTTCCATCTGGGATCGAAGACATCGGTCTGTTTGACGAGTGTAGCGATCTCGGCTTCTTTGATTTTCTCGGTGTTGTACCAGATCTCATACTGGTCTTCTAAACCGGCGTGGTAGATCAAAGTGAACTTGCTGAACTTATCGGCGTACATGTGACGCCCGCGGTACCACTTCGATAGGTCGATGACGTCGGGATGAAACAGCAGCGGGCTAATCGGTACCAACGAGTCGGAGGGCACCAAGCGTTGCTGATTTTCGCGGGAGCTGATCAACGCCACATCAACAGTGTGTTTGCCTGCTTTGCGCTCGGCCAAGACGCGGTTGACAGTGTCGGTGGCGTTGCCGGTGGAGACCTCGACTTTAATGCCGAATTTTTTCGAGAACGCGTCCATGACCGGACGGTATTGGCGCGACGGCGCGCCGCCGGATGCGATGGACAGCGTGCCTTCCTGCTGTGCCGCGGTGATGAGTTTGGACCATTCTTGCTCGAAATTGGCCGTCGCGGCGGCACCGAAAGCGGTGCCTACGCCGAGGAAAAAGAATAAGACAGATCCGAACCATCGCGGTAGATACTCGTTTGCCGGTTTGCGAAGAGTGTTCATTTAGTTCTCCATATTGCTCAATCGTTTTTAAGCGACCAGTCGGACGGCCAGGCGCTATGGCCATCGGCGCGCAGCTTAAGCCAGACTTTGTTGCCCTCGTCAACGGGTTGATGGCGTTGGCCGTAAACCAATAACTCGCCTTGGCCGGGAACTTCGACCTGGTATTCGATGCGCTCGCCGATGAACAGCGCTGCTTGGGCGACTCCGCCGATCATGCCTGGTGGCGCTGTGGTCCCGCTCGCCGGTAGGATCTCGACATCTTCGGGACGTACGCCGACATAGACAGCGGCGCCGGTTTTTATGCCGTCTGGATTGTAGGTCCGGCCGAAGACCACGCAGTCCGGCGCCCCCGCAATGGCGATGGCCAGTTGGCCCGCTGGATTGCCGCTCTGCACTTTGCCTTTGAAGAGCAGCGTGCGGCCGACGAAGTCGCGGACGAATTCATTGGCCGGCTTTTCATACAGTAAATGGGGATCGCCTTCTTGCTGGACCACGCCGAAATTCATCAACACGATGCGATTGGATAAACTAAGCGCTTCGATCTGATCATGGGTGACGAACAGCATGGCGATGTTCAGTCTTTTTTGCAGCAGCTTGACGCCGATGCGCATCTGTTCGCGCAATTTCGCGTCGAGGTTGCTGAATGGCTCGTCGAGCAGCAGCACGCGCGGTTCGGTGACCAGTGCGCGGGCGAAGGCGACACGCTGTTGCTGGCCGCCACTTAGGAGCGGCCCCGGCCGATCTTCAAAGCCGGCCAAGCCGACCAAATCGAGGGCTTTCAACACGCGTCCTTTGATTTCGCTCTTGGGAAAGTGGCGCGCGTGGAGCGGAAACGCGACGTTTTCGGCCACCGTCATGTGCGGCCAGATGGCGTAGGACTGAAACACCATGCCGACATTGCGCTTGTCCGGCGGCATGAATAGCCGATTAGCGGTCATGACCACGGCCTGTTCGCCGAAGAGAATGTCGCCCGCGTCGGGATGTTCCAAGCCGGCGACCATTCTTAACGTGGTGGTCTTGCCGCAGCCGCTGGGGCCGAGCAGGGTGAGGATCTCGCCGTCGTGGATGTCGAGGGAGAGATTCTGTACTGCCGGTTTGCTGCTGCCGGTGTAGGTTTTCCACAGGCCGCGCAGGCTAACGGCGATTTTGGCAGTATCTTTGGCCGCTGCCTTTGGCATGGCGGTTAAAGTTGGCGCGGCACTCGTCATGGTGCTGATTCTTCTACACGAAAGTTGCGCGGTACTCTAGGGGCGATTCGGCGGGCGGATTAATGTTCGCCGCTGCGAATCAAACGGCGGGACAATTGATGGCTGGCGATTAAATTCCAGATCGAGCCGACAGGTTGCACTCCGCCGGCTTTCAGAACCCCTGGGCTTCCGCCTTCATAAAGAAGCCAAGCTTTTGCATCGCCGGCCAGTCGTCGATGGAGAAAAGGATCGTGTCGTCGCCGTTGCTGTTCTCATGATGGTGCCAGCTCCAGGCGGGGACGGCGAAGATATCGCCTTTGTTGTATTCCAGCCTTTCGCCGTCGATGATCACCGCGCCGGCGCCTTCGAAGGCAAAGTAGAAGGTGGTGCTGTTGTGGCGGTGCGCCATAGTTTTTTGTTTTTTCGATATCAATTGCGCTTGCCAAGCGATGGTCGGCAAGGTAGGCCCGCCGTCCACCGGGCTGGCGAGCATGATCATCACGCCGTCGTAGGGATCGCTCTCGTTGTTTTCGCGCAGCGCCATCAGTGCCGCGTGGGTGTCGGCCCAGGGATAACGCATGGGCGGCAGCGGAAAAGGTGCTTCACTGGTGATCGCGCGCGCCAAGCCGAGGGTGCGCTGGCCGTAGCCCGCGGGTTTTTTCACTTCTTCATAGGGATTGTCTTTAGGAAAGCGCTCGTTGATGTTGACGTTGGGGTTGTAACCGTTGTCGTAACCGTCGATCCAGATCGCCGGTGTTTTGTCTTTGTTCCAGTGATCATGGTAGGTCCACGCCGGACTGATGACGACGTCGCCGCGCTCCATCGGATAGGCCTCGTATTCGCAGACGAATACCGCGTCCTTGGGCGCTTCGCAGACCAACCGAGTTTCGCTGCGCAGGTTGCGGTGGCATTGGGTGCGCTCACCAGGCATGAGAATTTGCGCGTTCATCCAGATCGGGAAGTTTTTCGCTTCGATGCCGACCACCGAACGCATTCCGGTCATGCCATCAGGGCCGACCGTGACGATCTCGCCGGAACGTTGAAGACCGCGGTAAATGCCGTCCCATTGCCAATGGGCCGCCGTCTTGCCTGAACGCGGCTTGACCCGCGGGTCGCGTTTCAGTCCCGCGCCGACCAAATAATGGTCGCCGAGAAAATGTTCGAGGTCTTCGTGGGTGGTGCCGACGTCAGTCATCTTATCTCCTAATCTTTGCGGGGCTTTTAAAGCCTATTGGAACAATTGGAACTTTTGGAATTTTGGCAACGTGTTCCAGTAGTTCCAGCGGTTCCAATCGTTCCAAACGGGATCGCTCAATCGTTTAGGTGAAAATACCGCACGCAATTATCCACCAAGATCGCGCGCCGCTCGTTTTCCGGCACGCCGGCGAAATCTTCTTCGAGGTGTTTCTGAGAGTTTGGATACTCGCTGGCAGCGTGGGCGAAGTCGGTGCCCCACATAATCTTGTCGACGCCAATGCTATGACGCCGTTTGACGCCCACCGGGTCGTGTAGAAAGCCCCAGTAGTTGCGGTCTTTCAGGTATTCGCTGGGCATGCGTTCGAGCTTCGGCAGTCCCCAGTTTTCGTGAATCATGCCGATGTAACGGCGATAATGATCGTCGACCTGCCACAGGCCATACTCGAACCAGCCGACCATGGTTTCAGCCCAGTAAAGTTCCAATTTGGGAAAGCGATCCCAGACGCCGGCAAAGGCCATCTGCAGTGGCGCGGTCATGGCGTCGTTGGTGAAGCGGGTAAAGAACTTAAATGCGTCTTTTTGGTGGACGTCGTGGCCGGGATCCTTGGCATAGAGATAATCGGGCTCGCCTTTGCCGGAGCCCATGTTGCCGGTGTTGTGATTGGTCAGCGCCATGCGCAGGTCCAGGGCGGCGGCCCAGAATTTGTCGTCGGTGGCGGTGGGATAACTCTTACCGCTCGGATAGCGATCGAGCTTGACGCCTTTCATGCCGAGCTTGGCACAGTGCTCCATTTCTTTAATCGCGTCGTCGACGCCGGTGGTGGGAAGGGTGCCCATGCAAACCAAACGGTCGGGTGCCGGCGCGCTGTATTCTTCGCCGAGGAATTCGTTATAGGCGCGAATGCAGTCGCGGTAAAATTCGTCGTCCTTGGTTTGACGCAGGACGAAGGTGATCTGTGAGAAGAGAATTTCGCAATCTATACCGTCCTGTTCTTGTTCGGCCAACCGCTGCTGTGGCGACCCGGTGCCGGCGCAGGTTTCGAAGGTCGGCACTTGCTTGGCGAGATCGGCATGGGCGACGCGCACGCTGCGCGTGATGCCGATAGTGTTGGGTTTGCCGCCGTCGATGACCACGGCATCGGAGCCGTTGGGCATCTTGACGCGCTTGGGCGCGCGCTCACGATACTTCGCTTGAACCCGGTCGCGCCAGATGTCGGGATTCAAATCGATGTGGCCGTCGCCGGAAATGCATTTGTACTGCCTTGCCATGGAAGAAATCCTTTCGCGTACTTGATGGGTTCTAAAATTTCTATTTAGTTTAGCCCAGGGAGTTAAGCAAATGGGCTAGGCGTGAGGCGCGAGGCATGAAGGGATGATCCGATAGTCTCTAGCTCCTTTGTCTTGCTCAATTAGCTTCACTGCAAGCTTACGAAGTTTGGGTCATGTACTACCATGCCCACGCACGAGTGTTTGTTTCAAGAGCCGCAGGAAGTCCGGGGCAAAGGCCCCGGACTGTGCCAAACGGATGCTATCTTAATAACGTGCCGCCAGCCATTCAGCGAAGAAATCATTCTCCCTGCCGTGGGTGTCGCCAAAGTAGGCGGTAGCCTGCGCGGGCGTGAGAGTGGGATCGATCTGGAGAGCGCAGGGAGCACACGGTCCACCGCCGTGTACGGCCCCTTCATTAAACGCAATCGTCTTGTCTAAGGTGATAGCAGTATCGTAAATGATTTCGTCCGGCCTGATGAAGTAATGAGCGGTATGGGCGACGATGATCAGCGGCACTTTAATTCCTTTAACGTTTGTGACTGAGGATGTCGCGGACGAATCGTAATCGATTCCTGTGATGTCGTCCTTGGTTAGCGTGTACTTCCCGGGCTTACTGCGCAGCGCATGGGCACCTAGCCAGACGCGCACGTTGGCGGCGATCGAGGAATCAGTGCAATCCAAGCCCTGATCCCTCTCCCCGGCGGGGACTCGAACCGACTCGATAATTTGCACCGGTCTTGTGCCGTCACGAGCCAAGAGCGTGTGTGCTCGCTTGGTGTATTTCAGCAAGCTTATGTCGGGCTGCCACAACCTGGCGTTTTGAGAGCCTATGACGGTGAAAGGAATGTCTTCCCCCAGTTGGCTCGGATCACCGGTATCTTTTATCTTTTTACGGAGCAGCCCCAAGGCGTCATGAAGGATATCTTTATTGCGAATGGCTTGCTGAGTGGTGAATTTGTCGCTGAACTGCTTGCTGTAGGTTGCGGCGTCGGTGGCCGGGTCGTAACCGTTCGCTTCAGCAAACATATCGAAAGCGGGCTGCCGCCGCTCGCAGGCATTGTTATTGGTGTGAATGGCTGGGTCGACATTGGTGAATGTCGCCAGCGCGTCTCCCAGGTGAGCGTCGCGCAGTATAACGCCGTCCGCCTTGGGTAAGTTGTGTAGGTTCGTATCGTCGCAAGGAGTGATCTTCTCCGGTCCCTGGCACACCCACGGTCCGTTTTCTGCGACATTCTGATAAAACAGCATCAGAGGTGCCCCCATGCTAAAGCCTAAGAGCACGACTTTGGTAACGGGTGGTTGCCCTGACGTAGCAAGGCTTCGGAGGTAGTTTATGGAGGATCGAATGCCGGGAGTATGTTGCTCATAGCCGTAATACTCAAGATCACGGCCGCTAAATTCACTGTTGGTGCAGAGCACCGTGAATCCGCGCTGGGCCATCGGGGCGCAGACGGCATTGTTGATATAGCGCGAATTCGGATGCATCACGAATACGGCGATATGGGCTCTGCCGAGCACGTTAGTGGTCGGTCTCCGCAACGTCGCCGCCTCGAGGTTGAGATTCGCCGTTGCACAATTCGCCGGTGTGCTGCATATGACTGTTGTTGTGATCGGCTGAAGCTGAGCCTCCGACACTGACATCCACGCAGTGGTGCAAATCAACGCGAGTGCAAAAACAAAAGTAATTATTCGTTTAAACATATTCCCTCCTAAAAATATTCGGCCGGTATTTGCTAACATTTTGAATAAGATTTCCATCTGAACTAGAACCGAGCCTTCGCCCACGCGGAAACGTAATCGTAAATGTTTTTACGTGCGTTCGAATAATCAACCCCTGTGACCGCCGTACATTCGGTGCAACCTGTCCCTCCGTGAGTTGCCCCTTCAATTACGATGAAGTCCTTATCGGCCATTGCCCCATTTTCAAATAGTACCTCCTTGTCCCGGATGAAGTAGTGCGCTCCCATAGCAGCTATCAGGACTGGCACGTGGATTTTGCGAATGGCGCAGATGGTCGTGTCGTTTGCCTTACACCAGTCAATCTCACCGTTACCATAAATAACCTCCTAACAACCGGTAGGCCTTTTATTCTTTGCAGCCGAGGACGTCCAATACTTCTTTTTCAAATGATAATAATTAGAGCTTTGGTTACTATTGATTTCAGTTCGCTATTCAGGCAGTAATTGCGCACCGTGACGCTCCATCAACTCAAAATATTTTTGGCGGTAGCAAAACATTCGAGTATAACCAAAGCATCTGAAGAACTTAACATTAGTGGACCTAGCGTTTATCAGCAGGTTAAATCGTTAAAATTGAACTTTTCCCGAAGTCTCTATCGAAAGATGGGTAGAGTGATCGAGATCACTTCCGACGGCAGAGCTTTTTCTGCAAAAGCAGCTGAAATCTTGCGAAAAGCGGAGGAACTAGAAAGACAGTTTGGCGAGCCTCCGGTAAAAACTCGAGCTAGACATTTAGCAGTTGGCGGTTCACATGTTTTGTCTGCTTCGGTACTTGCCCCGGTTGTGGCGACATTTAAAACCAGATACCCCGACGTTGAAATTGAGTTTAGAACCAAGAGCGGTCCATTCATTGAGCGACTTGTATTGGCCGAAAAAGTTGATCTTGGGTTAGTTACCAATTTGAGTTTTTCTCCGCTCCTAATTGTCGAGCCGTTCCGCTACGAGAAAATGGTGGTCATCGTCTCCAAGCAAAACGCTCTCTCCAAAAAACGGAAGTTGACGATGGCGGAATTGGCGCAAGCTCCTTTAATCGTTAGAACACGTAGGAACTCCTCCCCCAGTAAACAAATTATGGGAGTGCTTGAACAACACGGATTTGAGTTCAATGTATTAATGAAATGCGACTCGGCTGAGGGAGTGAAAGCCGCGGTAGCTAAAGGTTTGGGTATCGGGCTTCTATACCGCAGCCATGTCGAACCAGAGATAAGAACAGGTGAGCTAAAAGTCCTTACTGTTACAGGTCTGAAGACACAAGTTCAATCGTGCATCATTTATAAAGCAGAAAGACCAATCTCGTCCGCCGCTCACGAGTTTCTCAAACTCTTACGGCAATTTCGCGAACCGAAACAACACGGAGCCGGCATTCGGACTATTACTAAAGGAGTTAGACGAGGGCTTGAGAATCACGGCGGTTGAGGGGAGTCTTCAAATGAGGATACCTGGATTCGAGAGGACTGCTTGTCGTCTTCATGATAATTCCCACCGTGCTGGTTGCCGTACCCGACGCACTCGCGCAGTCCTTAAAATTCGACGTGCAGCGAGGCCGACCAGATAGAGAGCTTTCAACACCCGTTCTCTGATCTCGTTCTTTGCAAAGTGGCGTGCATGAAGTGGAAACGCGACGTTCTCGGCCACCGTCATATGCGGCCAAATGGCGTAGGATTGGAAAACCATACCGACGTTGCGCTTGTCGGGCGGCATGAAAATCCGTTTTGCGGTCATGTCGACGGCCTGTTCGCCGAAAAGAATATCGCCGGCGTCGGGATGTTCCAGACCGGCGACCATGCGTAACGTGGTCGTCTTGCCGCAGCCGCTTGGGCCAAGCAGCGTGAGGATCTCACCGTCACGAATGTCGAGCGACAAATTCTGCACTGCGGGTTTGGCACTGCCGGTGTAAGTCTTCCACAAGCTGCGCAGACTCACGGCGATTTTAGGCATTGCACTGGTCGCTGACGGCGAAGCGGCGGATTTTGGCACGGCACTCGTCATGGTGCTGATTCTCTTACACGAAAGTTGTGCGGTACTCTAGAGGGATTCGCGGGCTTGAAACCCAATCGATCGAGCCAAATGCCGGACTGCGCCGGTGATAATCTTGGAATCTTCTATGTAGGCGTAGGTTAGAATCTCGCCGTCGATACCATCTTGAACCTGTTCATCCAACCGTTGCTTTAGCGAGCCGGTGCCGGCACAGGTTTCAAACGTCGGCACTTGCCTAGCCAGATCCGTATGGGCGACGCGCACGCTGCGGGTGATGCCGATGGTGTTTGATTTGCCGCCGTCGATGACCACGGCATCCGACCCGTTGGCCATTTTTACTCGCTTCGGCGCGCGCTCGCGATACTTCGCTTGGACGCGGTCGCGCCAGATGTCGGGATTCAAATCGATATGGCCGTCGCCGGAAATGCATTTGTACTGCCTTGCCATGGGGCGAGTCCTTTCGAGTGCGTACTTTGTGCTTAGATTAACTATGCAGTTTGGCAAAGGGTGTCAAGCAAGTGGAAAAGGAGTAGCAAGGAGTTTGGAGTAGAGCGGGGGTCAGGAATCCGAAACCCACTGCTCCCGTACTTCAACACTCCAATTTTGCCACTCTGCGATTGAACCCCAGCCCTTTGTCGCGCTATGTTGCGGCAGTTACGATAATAAGGAGCTGCCATGGCCAATCCAAAACTGCGCTTTTATTTTCGCGAACCGACCATCGATACCAATATTCCGATCACCGACGGCACGGTGAAGATCGACGGTTTCGACTGGGAGTTCGTGCCGACGGAAGAGGAATGCGACGCCTGGGACTGCGGCTTTGCCGCCCGGGTGCGGGCTTACGCGAAGGGCGAGGCGCATATTTCGATCCCCGCTTTTCCCAACCGCAAGTTTCGGCTGGCGTACATCTACGTCAACAGCAAAGCCGGCATCGAATCGGCGAAGGAGCTGGAAGGACGGCGCGTCGGCATCATGCAGTGGGACAATACCGCCGGCGTGTGGGCGCGCGGCGCGCTGCAACATTACTACGGCGTCGATTTGAAAAAGATCAACTGGTGCTCGCCGCGGGCGAAGAAGATGGCTCTGGCCGACGGCATTCGCATCGAGCAGATCGATTCGAACGACGATCCGGATCTGTTGCTCGACAATATGCTGCTCGACGGCAAGATCGACGCGGTTATCGGCCCTAACGTGCTGCCGTCGATCACGGCGCGGGATCCGCGCATGCGCCGGCTGTTTCGCGACTTCCGCAAGGAAGAGCAGGAGTATTATCGCCAGACGAAGATATTCCCGACCAGCCATATCGTGACCTTGAAACAAGCCTTCGTCGATAAACATCCCAACGCGCCGGTGGCGCTGCTCAAGGCGTTCCGCAAGTCACGCGATGTCGCCTTCGACCGTCTGATCGGTCCGGACCCGCAAGTGATCGCCTATTCCTGGATCGCTGCTGCGGTCGCCGAGCAACGTGAACTGATGGGTGACGACTATTGGGCCTACAACCTGCCCAGCAACGTGCGCGAGTTGGAAGCGATGACCCAATACGCCCATGAGCAAGGTCTGACGCCGACGCGCATCGACTACCGGACATTTTTCCATCCCGACGCGGCGGCGCTGCCGGGCGTGTGAATAAGTGGGAATTATATTTTGTAGGGGCAACCCCCCGTGGTTGCCCTCTTCTGAATCCTTGCAATAATGTGAACGATCGTGACAAGCACCGGCGTTCGATACGGTTAAATGCTTATGATTATCGTCAGTTGGGCGCATATTTCATAACGATCGTTACGCAAAATAGTAAGGTGTTTATTTGGCGATGTGGTGGATGGGAAGATGCGATTGAACGACGCGGGTCACATGGTTCTCGCAGTGTGGGAGGGGCTGTCTTCAAATTATCCGGGTGTCGAAACCGACCATTTCGTCGCAATGCCGAATCATGTTCACGGTGTGATTGTCCTTGTAGGGGTAGGTCCTGGAACCAGCGCTGATTCGGGAGGGCAACCACAGGGGGTTGCCCCTACAAAGACCGGATCTTCAGCCGCTATTGTTACCCGACCTCTTTCATTGTCCGACGTCATAAATAGGTTTAAGACACTTACGACTCACCGATACGCACTTGGTGTAAACGGATTTGGCTGGACGCGCTTCAACCATCGATTATGGCAGCGCAATTACTTCGAACATGTCATTCGTAGCGAGGATTCATTGCAGAGGATTCGCCAATACATTCTAGACAATCCAATGCGCTGGGTGTTTGACCGGGAAAATCCGAGCACATTACATCCAGAAGCAAAATATATATGGCGCGACTAGAGATAGGGATGACTGGCTGGTCGCCCTACGCGCACAAATGGAGAGATCGATGAAAACTTTTTTGCTGTTATCGCTGGCGCTGTTTTTTCACTGGCCAACTGCGGCGCCCGCGCAGACCGCCAAACCCGCCATCATCGCCGAACTGGCAATGTACACTGGCGCCGACCGCGAGCAGATGCTTGCCGCTGGGGCGAAAAAGGAAGGCAAGATCATTTGGTACACGGCGTTGGCGGGCAACTCTTATCGTGAGCTGGCCAAGGCGTTCGAGGTAAAATACGGTGTACAGGTGGAATCCTACCGGGGGACGAGCAAGGATTTGATTTCCAAGTTTCTCGCCGAGGCGCAGGCCAAGCGCTATTTGATGGATGTGGCGGAAAGTTCGTTGCCGCTGCTCATGTTGATGCAGGCGCTCAAGCTCATTCAACCGTTTACCAGTCCGCATATCGCTCGACTCATTCCTGACGCGCGCGAGGAGGCGGGCAAGGGCGCGGTGTATTGGGGGACGGTGCGCGAATCTTATATCGGGTTCGCTTACAACAAGAACAAGCTGCCGGCGAACGCGGTGCCGAAAAACTACGACGGGCTTTTGAATCCGGCACTAAAGGGACGCATGTCATTCGTCACCACCGACACCGGCACGCGCACGGTGGGCGGCATGCTGCTCACCAAGGGCGAGGAATATCTCAAACGGCTACGCGGCCAGGATATCACCATGCACTCGGTTTCCGGCCAAGCATTGAATGACATGATTATCGGTGGTGAGGTCGAAGCGTCGCCGACGATCTTTCGCAACCACGCCCTGGTGGCGGCGCAAAAAAAAGCGCCGGTGGTATGGGTGCCGATGGATATCGTGCCGGCCAGCGCGGGCAGCGCCGCGCTGTCATCCCAAGCACCCCATCCCCATGCCGCTGTATTATTTGTCGATTTTCTCTTTAGTCCGGACGGCCAAAAAATACTCGAAGCCTACGATTATGGCAGCCCGGCCAAGGAGTATGGCTTCAAGCGCTGGTACGCGGAAAAGGGGATGTCGATTCAACAGCTGGAAAAAGAGCTGGACAAGTGGGAGCGCGGGTTGAGGGATTTGGGGCGAAGACAAGGATAGGTCCAAGACGTTCAATTCGTCAACCGCTGCGCTCGGTTCAAATCGTTAAGGTTATTCGCCTAGCAGTTTCTTCAACCTCGCGACAATCTCAGCGGGCTGATTGACGACTTCTTTAGCGAGCGCGTCTATTTCCTCGCCGGTGATCAATTCTACGTCCATGGTTTTCTTTTTGGCTTCGGCCAGCAGATCCGGGTCGTTGACGGCTTTTACAAAGGCCGCGCGCAACGCCTTCACATGATCCGCCGGTGTATTGGGTGAGGTCATCATTGGCCAGGCGCCGAACTCCGCGTTGCCGGCGACGACGGCGGCGAGGCGGCGCCCTGCGGCAGGGGTTTGATATTGCTCCATCAATTCGTTCAAGGTCGGCACATCCGGTAAGCGTGGGTCGCGCTTCGTGCCCATTTGAAATAGTACGCGGGCGAAGCCGGTCTTGCGCCAGGTGTGGTAGGGCTCGCGGCCGAAGAAGACCGGGATGCTGATGGCGCGGCATTGGATCTCGCCGCGTTCGGCGGCGAGATCGACATCGGCGCCGCCTTGGTAGCCGGAGACGATTTGAAATTTGGCGCCGATGGTTTCTTCGAGCAACTTGGGGATGTAATAGCCGCTGTTGCCGGTGCCGGTGCTGCCGCACTTGGGCGGCGTGGTTGCGGTGCGAATATCCTGCATGCTCGCGTAGGGGCTTTTCGCCGCCATGTACATCAGCGTGTGCGAGCGCGTCGAGCTGCCGATCCAGGCGAACTTCGCCCAGTCGTACTGCACTTCCTTGCGGCCGAGGAGTTGGTCGAAATAGAGGCCGGCGTTGGTCACCACGGTGCTCAAGCCGTCCGGTTTGGCGACCGTGTAAACATAATTTGCCGCCACCGCCGAACCGGCGCCGGGCATATCTTGGACGATGATGTTGGGATTGCCCGGGATATATTTGCTCATATACGCTCCGACCAGGCGCGCCCATAGATCGTGAGTGCTGCCGGCGGGATAACCGACGATGAAGCGAATGGTTTTGCCTTGGTAATAGGGGGTTTGGGCTGCGACGTTGGCCGATAACCCTAAGACAAAGAGAATAATCAGGATGGGGTTTCGCATCGGCTCATCGTTAGCGCAGTTACGCCGAGGATGTCAAATTATCCCTGGCGATCGGACAGTTTGACGGCGGCGCCTCAGCTAAGATAGCTTCGCATAAATCTAGAAACGGATGGCATCATGCAAAAAGTCACCGCCGCAATCATAGTTTTCCTCAGTGCGCTAGTCGTTGCCGGCAGCGCGCGCGCCGCCAGCGAGCCGGTGCGCCTCAAGATTATTTATTCGTCATTCACCGGCGCCTACACGCCGCTCTGGCTGGCGGTGGAAGAGAAGTTGGGGCGCAAGTACGGTTTGGAATTCGAAGCCGTGTACGCCGGCCGGGCGCGGCCGCATCAGCTCTTGCTCAGCGGCGATGCCCAGTATGTCGTCTCAACCGGCACCGGCGTGGTGTCGAGTTACGCCGTTGGCACGAAGGATTTGGTCATCATCGCATCGTTCGTCAACGCCACCGGCTCGTCGATTTTTTCCAAGCCGCAGATCAAGACAGCGAAAGACCTGCGCGGCAAAACCGTCGCGTCGGGCCGTCCGGGGGCGGTGTCGGATATCTTGCTGCATTACATTCTCAAACGAAAGATCGGTCTGGAGCCGGGGCGGGACGTCAAGATCGTCAACGTCGGCGATACGCCGGCGATCTTGCCGGCACTGGAAAAAGGCGTGGTCGACGGCGCGATGTTGACAACGCCATCCAGACTGGTCGCGAAACGCGCCGGCTTCCGCGAACTTGTCGACTTCGACGAGCTCGGTGTGCAGTATCCCTACGTCGGCATCTCGACGCTCAAGGTCAATGTCAAAAAGAATCCGGATGTGACCTTGCGCTTGGTACGCGCGCTCACCGATGCCATTCAAGTGTTCAAGACCAGCCGTGAGCGCAGCATGAGCGCGATGAAGAAATATTTACGCGGCGCCAGCGACGAGATGCTCGATGAGACCTACGGCTATTTCACCACGCGCATGCCGCGCTTCCCTTACCCCTCGGTGGAGGCGATCAAGACGGCGTTGGAGATGATGGCGGATCAATTCCCCCAAGCCGCCAGCGTCGATCCGCAAGAGGTCGTCGATATGTCGTTTGTGAAGCAGGTCGAGAGTTCCGCAGTAAAGTAGGAAGTCTCATGCCCGCAACCTTCGTCGCCGCAATATTTTTCATCTACGCAACTTGTGCCGGGTTTACTTGCGCGGTGCGGGCGGCCGAATCGACTCCCCTTGAACGCATCAATTTCGGTTTTAGCGCCGCCGGCTCGGTGGCGTCGGCGCCCTTGTGGATGGCCCAGGACAGCGGCGCCTTCAAAAAATACGGCCTCGACGTCAAGCTGATTTTTCTTGCCGGCGGCTTGACGCCGGTGGCGGTGATGGCCGGCGAAGTGCCGTTCGCGCTCATGTCCGCCGGTGTCATGGTGCCGGCGGCGCTGCGGGGCGCGGACCTGGTCATGGTCGCGGCGCTGAGCAATTACCTAAACCAGGTGCTCGCCGTGGCGCCGGAATTCACCGATGTGAAACAGCTCAAAGGTAAACGTATCGCCATTCAGCGCTTGGGCGACCTGACCCACATCGCGGCGCGTGAAGCGCTCAAGAATCTTGGGCTCAATGAGTCCGACATGCAGATGCAACAGATCGGCGGCGGGCCGGCGCGCTTCATCGCGCTGCAAACGGGCAATGTCCAGGCTGCGATATTGACGCCGCCCTACAGCACCAGGGCGCGCAAATTGGGCTACCGCGTGCCGGTCAATCTTTACGATCTTAAGATCCCGTTCATCGGCACCGGTGTGGTCACCACGAGGCAGTTGGTCGCGGCGCGACGGCCGCTGGTGCTGAATCTGCTCAAGGCGATCGCCGAAGGTATTCGCTTTTATAAAATTGAGCGCGACCTACCGATCAAGATTGCCGAACGTCATTTACCCGGAGCGGCCCGGGAAGAGATATCCGATGCTCTGGATCATTATAATCGTGACCTGGATGAGCGGCCGTTCCCTCGCGCCGAGGGCTTCAAAATCGCCCTGGAGCTTACCGCGCAGCAAACGCCACTTGCCAAAGGCGTCGATGCCGAACGATTCATCGACGCGTCGTTGTTGCGTGAGTTAGAGCGTGGCGGTTTTTTCGCCGTTCCCAGCGGCGGGAAATAAGCGAGTTAGCGAACGGCGGTCGATTACAAAGGAACCTGGATTGCGGATTTCACAAGAATGAATGCGAAGGAGTCCGCCTTCTTTTTCTTCGCCCCGAGGTGGACAGTTGTTCACTGCCAACTCGGTAGCAAGCCGCGGACAAAGTCGAGGTGGGCGATCAGGTAAATCAATACAGAGACCGAGCAGAGCAGCAAATAGGCGATTTGAATCCATTCCGCTTTTGTCAAACTGCGTGGGTGCAACAATCGCTGCGGCAGTTGCGGTGCCAGCGCCAACGCTTGCTGGCGCAGGGTCGGCATCGCCAACAGATCGGCGACGATGTTGTAGCCGTCCAATTCGAGGAAACTAAAGGGGTAGAGATTAATCAGCGCGCCTTCCCAGAGCACCACGCCGATGCCGAAGAAGAACGCCTGGCCGATGCCGGGCGGGGAGTGATAGGCCAAGAGAAAGGCCACGCTGCCCCAAAACAGTTCGACCAACGGGCCGGCGAGATCGACGATCACCCGCGCCCGCCGTGTCGACATGAAGATATCGGTAACGTCGGCGTAAAATGTCGGCAGCACTCCTTGCAGTAGAAAGAAGCCAATCTCGCGGACGCGCCGGCTGTAGGATGTGCACGCCAGCGCGTGCACGGCCACATGCATCATCGATACTGCCAATAGAGCGGCCAGCATGAGGGCGCCGCTGAACCATGGGGTAGCGGCAAGCAGTTGAGCGAACTGTTTGGTCTGGGGGCTCAAGCGCCAGGCGTCTATGCCGGCGAGCAGCGCCAGCGCCAGGGTCAATCCGAATGTAACCGGATTGAACAAAAGATAACCTCCGTATCGGTATAACGTTGAACAGAGACGGTCGGCGTTGGGCACGATGAAGGCTATTCTGCGCCAGTATTTGGCTGCGGAACTAAATCCCATCGCCCAGAATTTGGTCTGGCTGCGGACTAGACTTTGTTGCAGCGCTAAATTTCCCCGTTCGACGAGTAGCCCGGCTTGATACAGTTTCGCCAACAGCAGGCGGATCATCGCGTAGTCGAAGGCGCCGAATTGATGATGAAAAGAGCGGGCGATCTCTTCGAGGGAATGGCTACCGTCGAACAGGCTCCACAGATAGAATTCCTTACTGTCGAGCAGCAGGTAGCGGTCGCGCTGGAGGTTGTTCAGCACATAGACGCGGCCGCCGCCGGCGCTCTGGGGTTGCGCGGTGATCGCCCAGAACTCGTCGGCGATACGCCGTGGCCGGTAGCCGAGATGGGCTTGGCTGCTGTGGATCTCGTGGAGCTGAAAGCCCGCTTCGCCGGGTTTGCGCGTGAGCAACTGGAGTTTCGCCGGTTCGGCCATGATCCGGCTTACGTCGACTTGCGGCCGAACAGGGATTGATTGCCGGAGGCATAGCCGGTGGCTTCCAAACCCCAGCGGATGGCGTCGCGGGTCTGCTCGTTGGTGACTCGCAACCGTTCTATAAAAATCGTCACCAGCCGATAGCAAATTTTCGCTGCCATCTCCGGGTGATGGGAAAAAATAGCGTGAAAGACACTGCGGTCGAGACGCCATAGGAGCGAGTCGATTTCGACGTTGGCGGTGGCCGAGCGCGGCGCGTTGTCGAATAATCCCATCTCGCCAAAGAAATCTCCGGGCGCAAAGCGGGTCAGCACCATGTCGACATCGCCGCTGACATGCTTGCTGACGACGATGGTGCCTTCTTCGACGATATAGAGCGCGTCTGAATCGTCCAACTCGCGAAAAATCACCGTGCCGGCAGCGAATTTCTTGGCGATCAGCAACGGCGCCAAAGTGGCCAAGGCGGCGGCGTCGAGGTCTTGGAACAGAACGACTCTACTCAGAATATCGACAAGGGGTGACATGAGCGTGATGAGCTTTTGCGCGAATGCTAGCGGGCTCGGTGCTAAAGCGCAAGCAAACGCTGCCGGGCTTGAGTAAGAAAAATATTATTTACTGGCACTCGCTAGGCGTTTGAAGAAGCCCTCGCGTTCGAGTTCGTCTATGATGCTTTCATCGAGGTAGCGGCTGATCGACATGTCGACTTTCACCGCCGGGTTGCGCTGAGCGGTAATCTCCAGAGTATTGCGTAGGCCTTCGTGTGAGACCCGGGTGGGGAAGGCGAAGCTCTTGCCGAAGTATTGGTAGGTTTCTTCGATGGCTTTGGGGTTTTTAAAGCGAAGCCACTTGGCGAGCACGGCGACGGCCTTCTCCTTGTTGTTCATGAACTGATAGACGCCCTCGGCGTAAGCCTGTTGGAAGCGCTTGACGGCGTCGCGATTCTTTTCCGCCCAGCTGCGGCGCGCGACCATGACGTTCATCGGAAACGACGAGCCTTTGACGTCGCTCATTTTGGTGAATTCATGCATGCCGTGGCGGAACGCTTCGTTGATGTCAGGGTAGGACAGCATGGTGCCGTCGATCGCTCTGGCGGTCAGTGAAATGATTCGCGACGCCGAATCGCCGGCAGGGAAAATGGTCACCGCTTGGCGCGGGATGTTCCAGGCGCGCAGCGCCAGAAAGGTCGCCGTCTCGGTGGCGCCGCCGACGGCCAGGACGCCGATCTTCTTGCCGACTAAGTCCTCCGGTTTACGAATCTCTTTCTGGGTGATGAAACTGTAGGGAAACGAATTGAGCGTACCCGAGAGCATCACCAGATCGGCGCCTTGATTGATCGCATTGACCGCTGTGGCGGCGTCGACCTGGGCAAGCTGAATGCTGTTGCCTAATAAGGCCTGAAGCTGGCGCACCGAGCCGGAGAGAAAAACCAAGTCGCCGTTAAAGCCATATTTAGTAAACAAGCCGAAGTCTTTGGGCGCCCAGATCGGCGCTTGAAAGCCGGCAAAGCCGGCGTAGGCGACCAGATGGGTTTCTTGGGCGCGGGCGGAAAACGGCAAGAGCAGAAAAATAAACAGCCAAGGCAAAAATTTGCTTGTCACTTCTGGCTCCTTACGAAATAATTTTACGTCCAGCCGCGGGTCCAACGCTCGCCCTTCTTGATCTTGTCGGCGAAATAGTTCCACTCGGCCGAGTGATACATCTCGTCGCGCGGCCGGCGAAAAAGTTTTTCTCGGCTGCCGGTGAGAGTTTGAATCGATTCCTGGGTGGGCCCTTGATAGCCATGCAGGCCAGCGATAGCGACGATCTTCGCGGTGCGCTCCATATAAAGTGCGTTGATGCACGCCTCGTCGATGCTTCCGCCCACCGTCACGATGCCGTGGCCGTAAATCATCATGGCTGAAGCGTTGCCCAAAGTCTTAGCGAGTTCCGCGCCTTCGGATTCATCGAGAATGTAAATCGGGCGCGGAAAGATCGGCGTGCCGCCTTTGAAGCGCGAGGACTGCATGTGGACCCAGTCGATGGGTTTCCCCGCCAAGCTCAAGGCGACGCACATGGACGCGTGGCAATGGACCGCGGCGTTGACGTCGGGCCGCGCCTTGAAAATTTCGCTATAGATGACCGCCTCGCGCGGGATCGTGCCGACACCGCGCAGTTTCTTGAGAGTATAGTCAAAGTGAACCAACCAGTCTTTTTTTACGCCCTCGGCGCGGCGAAACATCTGCACAGCGATGCCCTGATCATCTGGCAGACGGACGCCGACGTGGCCCCAAATGTCGCCAATCTCCCATTCCAATATCGTCGCGGCGATGCGCAATTCTTCTTCGGCGGTTTTGATCAGGGCGCGGGTCGGCGCTTTCTTGGTTTGCTTCATTGAATATTCCTAGCTGTCGATCGAGTTGGCAATCACGACGCGGCTTTCCTGCGCGCGGCGTAGGACATCGGGTTTTCTTCTTGCGCCGCTGCGGTCAGAAACTCAAACTTCTTTTGCCAAGGCAAATTGCGCGGCACCAAATGGGCGAAGCAGTCGATATGCGGGAACCAATTCCTTTGCGCGTCATATACTAAATGGGGCGGCTCTTTGCCGGCCTGAAGCTCTTTGGCGGTGGCGAGCAGGAATCTGCGCACGGCGATGACCGCCTTGTCGCTGACGCCGAGATGTTCTTTAGTGCGGTCGAAAATCGCGCCCATGCTTTCGGTGGCGCAACCATCGTGGTTTAAAAAATCGTCGATACCGGTAAAGCTCGAGGTTTTTTGCTTGTGCCGGTCTTGCAAATAGTTGTTTCTCGCGTTGCGCACTTTGGTGTAATCCGGGTTGATCTGTGTGCGCCGGTGCACTTCCTCGCTGCGCACCGCCCGGCCGCGGTGAAAGCCGATATCATAGCGCCAGCAGTGGGTATCGTCGGCCGGCACATAGGTGTGGATCTCGTAACCTTCAAGCTCGTTGGTCTTACGGCCGGCCGGGACGCAGCCATAGACCGGCATGACGAATGCCGAGAAGCGCACATAGTGCTGATCCTCGAAGTTGCGTGTGGCGATCAAGCGCACGCCAAAGTCGGTGTCTTGGGTATCATAGACAGGCGCCGGATCGCCTTTGTAGACCGGCTGGTTGCTCTCGTTGGTAAAGTTGCGGTGTAGAAACGACAGATGCGACGAATCGCATTCGCCCTCGAGGCCCTGGAGATAATTGCATTCCAACAGGCATTTGGTCACGTAGGAATATTCCAGCGGCACTTGGGTCCATTCATAATTCGGAAACAACGGCAGCTTATCGCGCGGGCCGAGATAGGCGTAGATGACGCCATTCGCTTCATGGGTCGGATAGGCCGTGTGATGGAGTTTCTTGCCGAAGTCACTGCCTCCGGGCTCCGCCGGCGTGTCCAAGACATTGCCGTCAACGTCGTACTTCCAACCATGATAAATGCAGCGCAGGCCACACTCTTCGTTTCTGCCGAAAAATAGCGAAGTGCCGCGGTGGGCGCAGTGCTCGCCGATCAGGCCGATGCGGCCCTGGCTGTCGCGAAATGCGACCAGCTCTTCACCCAGCAATTTCACTCGCACCGGCGGGCAGTCGTTTTGTGGAATCTCTTCGGACAACAGGGCGGGCACCCAATAGCGCCGAATCAGATTGCCCATCGTCGTACCGGGGTTGGTTCGGGTAATTAATTCATTGTCCTCTCGCGATAGCATTCTCAGCTCCTCAGATATTCGTTCAAAGGTTCAAGGTTCAAGAGTTCAATCGCTCAATCGGTTCCAGTCGTGGCAAATGTTCCATAGGTTCCTGGCGAGATCATGTGTTGAGGGTGCCCGCGGCGAAGATGTCGGCGGCGGTTGGCGCTTTGCGAATCATGCCTTGCTCGATGTTATACTTGATAAAGGCGTCGATGGTCGTCTGGTTGGCTTTGATGCCGTGCTTCCACGGATCGCCCCATTTGGCCATTTGCTCTTTGAGTTGTTCGCGCAGGTAGACGACCGAAAAGCCGCCGCGGTCGCTCAAGATATCGTCGTAGGCCAGGGCCTTGGCCTTTTCAAAAGCGGCGTAGAATTTGGCTGCAAGCTCCGGGCGCTCGCGGTCGAGTTTGCGGCTCATGACGATCATATGGACCGGGGTGTAAATGCCGGTGTCGTTGTAAAGATCGAGGTCTTCCTGGACGTAGTCGGGAAAAAGCCGCTTGATCTTTGGATGGTTTTCCAGGCTCTCGAACATTTTGGTGTCGGAAATATCGGTGATCAGCGCATCGAGCTCGCCGGCGAGCAGCCGCTGCGCCATGTTCTTGGTTTCGTCGACGTAGTCGATCTTCGCACTGGTATCGTAGACTGGAAACACTTCCTTGGCTTGGAGTACCCACTGGACATGTGAGAAGTCCACGCCATAACGTTCGCGCAACAGGCCTCTGGCCCAGACGGTCAGAGCGGTGCGATAGGTGCGCGAACCGATACGTTTGCCGGCAAGATCTTTGGGCGTTCGGATGGCGGCATCGGCGTGACAGAAAATCAGTTGAAAAGCCGGCTTGCGCTTTGAGAAAACCGGCAAGCCGATGATTTCCCAGCCCGCTTCGATAGCCGGCAGGAAGTAGCCGATGTTTAAATCCATCAGGCCGAATTCACCGGCTTTGAGTTTGGCATCTTCTTTGTTGATCATCGACGAAGATTTGACCGGGTTAAGCGTGACCCCGTCTATCGGCACACGGCCTTCGAGCAGCGGCAGGGTGATGTCGTAGCGCATGAGTGGAAAATTGACTGTGATGGGTGCGTCGGTGGTCATATCGGATTCATCCATGGCTCGAAGGCCGCAGCCTGTCAAGGGCACGTGAGCAGCGCGCAAAGAGCACAGGAGTGTCGTGGCATGACGCGGGAATCGACGAGCGCATGCCAACGCTGCATAGTCGCAATCGGTGCTAAAAATCCCAGGTCGATAGCTACGGCGAATATTGATCCGCCCTGGGCGGTGTGGCATGCATAGTCGAGATTTTGCGCAACCAAAGTAATCCGAAAGATTGATCGTGAGATCAGTGCGCTGGCGCGAGGGTTTCGAGCTTCTCTCTCAATAGCTCCGGTTGGCCATGCTGCTTTGAGAACAACCGGCTCAGTTCCGTGGCATCGACTTGACCCAAGGTAAGCGGCTTCCAGCGCGGCTGTTGATCTTTGTCGATCAGGCGCGCGCGCACACCTTCGCGGAAGTCCGAACCGACGCAGAAATTGAGCGCCATGTCCCATTCGCGCAGGAATACATCTTTCAAAGGCATACCCCGGCCGCCGCTGATCTGTCCAAAAATTACCGATGCCGAGGTCGGTGAGCCGGCGCGGTAGCTGTGAATCGCGGCGCTTATCCATTCGTCGTCGCCATGCCATCGGCGCATGGCAGCGTCGATGGCGATGATGTCCGGCTGCAGGATTATTTCTTTGATGACAGACTGGCGTTTCATGACCTCGGATTGGTCGGGCTCGACGGCGTCCGCGAACTGGCGCAAATAGTCGCGCAATAATTCACGGTCGTTGGCCATTTCCCGGGTCCATGGCAAATCGACCAGGCCGTCGAGAACTGCGCGCTTGCGCTCGGCGCGGATGAGCAGGTCGGCCATGCCGATCGCGACGGCGTCGGCGCCGTCGAAGCGCGCCGAAGTCAGCCCCAAGAACATGCCCATTCCCTCCGGCATGCGATTCAAAAAATAACTTCCACCGACATCGGGAAATAGACCGATGCCGATCTCCGGCATGGCCATCGAAGTTCGCTCCGTGACAATCCGACAGGAGGCGCCGTTCATGATGCCGATGCCGCCGCCCATGGTGATGCCGTCGGCCCAACAAAGCAGCGGTTTCGGATAGCGGTGAATTAGATAATCGACGAAATATTCATGGGAGAAAAAATCCCTTGCGGGCCGGATGTCGGCACTGGCATTCAGCTGCGTTACCAGGGCTTTGACGTCGCCGCCGGCACAAAAGGCTTTTTCCGAATCTGCGTGCAGGACGACGCACACGATATCATCGCGCTGGCGCCATTCCAGCAGTCGGTCTTCCAAGGCCTGAAACATCTCCAGGGTCATCGCGTTGAGCGCCCGCGGATTGTTTAGGGCGATCAGCCCAAGGGTGCCGACCGGCGTTTTCTGCTCGGTGAACAATATAGCGGTGGTTTTCAGGGTTTGCTCAATCATAGTTGCTAGGCTCCGGGGTCGGGCGGAACAAAATTGTTGTCATTGCCAGGGGCTTGCGTCTTTTGTGTCCGTCCGGTGTCTGAACAATATTCACACGGTATCGTAATTCGGTGGAAAATCAACGACTTGACGCAGCCGAAAGCCGCTCGCGGGGCTGGCATATTGATTGCTGTACAGAGCAATCGAGCCGTAATTTGAAGACAGAGAGGGACAACATGGAAGCTATGGAAGCTGTAGAAGGTTTGGAACCCGTGGTCACCAATGAAGTAAGCGCAGTTTACGATATTCGCTACGAAAACGCGACTTATCAGGCGGCGGTTTGTCACCGTTGCGGCGCTAAGATGTTCCCGGTGGAATTGCTCGAAGCGCATATGGACCGCCACGAGCTGAAAGATATGTTCCTCGAGAGCGAGCTTAAGAAACTCCAGTACGCAATGAATAGAATGCGTTAGTCTGCCGATTTCGCCGGCAACGGCCGGCAACTGTGTTCTCAGGCGCAGGCGTGGGCTCCTCCTCAGCTCACGTTTGCTGATCATCCCCAGGGTGTCCCCGATAAGGGGACACCCTTTCCCAGAAAAAATCTCCCTCATTTCAAGGCCAGTTTAATTTGCCACTGTGTTGGCAGATTCGCCCTTGGTTCGTAGCACGGTGTTTCGCCGTTAGTGGCCGGTCAATCAAATTGACTTCAAAGTTTCGCCTTGTTAACCAATGATTTCCCGGGAGGATAGAATTGAAAGCCGTTCGCATGCATGGTTACGGCGGAGCGGAGCAACTGTACTACGAAAGCTGCGACGCGCCGAAGATAACCGAACCCCACGAAGTCATCGTTAAGCTCAAGGCCGCCGCGCTCAATCACATCGATATCTGGAACCGCATGGGCGCGACGGGCATAGATGTCGCGATGCCGCATATTCTCGGTGCCGACGGCGCCGGTGTGGTGGTCGAGACCGGCGCTAAGGTTGAGAACGCCCAAGTCGGCGCCGCGGTTTGTCTCTATCCGTCTACCGGCTGCGGCCTGTGTGAGTTTTGTCTTACCGGGCGGGATTTCATGTGTATCCGGTTGCGGGTGCTCGGCGAACGGCTCGAAGGCACCTACGCCCAGTATGTGAAGCTTCCGGGACAGAACTGTTTTCCGACCCCCAACGGATATTCATTGCAAGAAGCCGCGGCGTTTCCGTTGGTGTTCATTACGCTGTGGCGCATGGTCATTACCAACGCGGCGCTTCAGCCGGGCGAGACCCTGTTGATCATCGGCATCGGCGGCGGTGTGGCGAGCGCAACTCTGCAAGTATCCAAGCAGATCGGCGCCCAGGTGATCGTCACCTCGGGCAGCGATGACAAGCTCATGCGCGCCAAAAGTCTCGGCGCCGATTACGCTATCAATCATCAGCGAGAGAACTTCGTTACCGCGGTGCAATCGTTGACTGATGGGCGCGGCGTCGATGTCGTGCTCGATTGTGTCGGCGGTGAAGTGTGGCGGCAGAGTCTGGCGTCGCTGGCGCGCGGCGGCAGGTTGGTGACGTGCGGCGCCACGGCCGGCGGGCAGCCGCAGGACGACATCGCGGCGATCGTTGCCAAACAGTTAAAGATTTATGGTTCTACCTTGGGCAGCCGGCGGGAATTTTATCAGCTGATCAGTTTTCTCAATGCCAGCGGAATCAAACCAATCATCGACAGCGTGTTTCCTCTCAGTGAGGCGGCAAGCGCGCAGCGTTACCTCGAAGCAGCGAAGCAGTTCGGCAAGGTTGTTTTGGAGATACCGGACTAAGATAGGCGACGCTTCGCGTCTCAATCAGTCTCGCCATCAAAGCGATTGCGGTAGCGCCGGTAGTCGTCGCGCTGCCGGGTGACTTCCACTTTGCCGAGTGGGTCATGGTTGCACGGACCGTAAAAATCAATGACATCCCCATCCTTTGGATCCTTGAGCTGGGGATTTGCAGTGAACAGCGTTTCCTCGCTGATTGCCGGAAACTTCAGATGACATGATTGTCCCGAAGCATCAGGACTCCGTGTAATGATTCCATCAGCTGCCCAGAGCATGGAACAGGATACGACAATCGCCCCGGCGACAACTTGAATGGATCGAATCGGCCTATTCATAAACTGCTCCTTTCGGATCGAGAGACAATTGATCGACGGCACTCGATATCCTATACCAGGACGCGGGCGGGTGGTAGTGTCCCCAGGAGGTCTGCAATCACAACTTTAACAAGCCGCGGCGCTTGAGCGCGTCGGCGCAAGCATCGAGGGTGCGCAGCTGGTCGTTGGCGGCGAAGCGCAGGACTACGGTGCGGGCGCCGGCTTCGACATATTTCTCGGTCCAATCGATGACTTCATCCCAGGAGCCGGTAACGCAAAGCATGGCATTGGCCACCGCTTCATAGGAGCGGTTATAATATTGCGCCAAGAACTGCTGTCCTTCGACCACCGCGTCTTTGCCGCCGGCCGCGAGGGTGAAATAAATTCCCGGATGGATCGATTCGGATTGGCGGCCGGCGGCGGCGGCATATTCTTGGATCTTTTGCCAGCACTCGCCGAATAGTTCCGGGCTTTTGATATTGTTGAGCCAGCCGTCGGCGAGCCGGGCGACGCGCTTCAGGCCCGGTTCGACGGCGTTCGACGCCAGCCAGATCGGCACGCCGCCGGCCTGCGTCGGCTTTGGCTCGAGGGTCACGTGATCGAAGCGGCTGAACTTGCCGGCATGGCTGACGTCGTTTTCGCGCCAGAGCCGGCGCATGACCTGCACTAGCTCTTCGCTCATCTTCATGCGGGCTTGCGGATCGAGGCCGAGGATTGCAAATTCATGTTCGGCCGCTGGTTCCTTGGGCCGGCCGTAACCGACGCCGAGATCGATCCGTCCGCCGGTCATCCAGTCGAGGCTGGCGAGCTGGTAAGCGAGCAGGATTGGATTGCGCAGCGCGGCGAGAAATATCGCCGTACCCAAACGGACCCGCTGCGTGCGCGCGCCGATGGCGGCCAAGGTCGTCAGCGCATCGATGCGCGGCCGCGCCGTCAAACTATCGCCGACCCACACCGAGTGAAAGCCCAAAGCCTCGGCGCGCTCGGCAATTTGAAATAGCGCCGACGGGTCGGCGCGTCCGGACATGATCGCTTCGCGGGTGGGGAGGAGCACGCCAAAGTTTATTTGTTTATCGCTCATTGTTTGTTCTCGATCTATGCGGAGTAAGTTGTCACCAGCCGGGGAATATGGAATGCGTTACTGCTTATTTTTCACGGGCCGGCTTGTCTTCGTTACCGCGAATCAATCGCGCGACATCGTACTCCATGACCGTTTCGCCGCGCTGATTTTTGACCCACTGACGGTAGCGGACGATACCGCCGCCGCGCGCCGGGACGGGCTTGGTATCCAAAACTTCGATTTCCACCTGAATGGTGTCGTTGACTTTGACCGGGCTGAACAGCCGCATCTTGTCGAGACCGGCAAAGGCCATGCCGGTGCCGTGAATCAGACCGGTCTGCACGGTCAGCCCCTCGGCCATGCCGAAGGTTAGACTGCCCGGCGCGATGCGCTCGCCGAAGAGACTTTCCTTGCGAATGTATTCAATATCCAAAAACAGCGGCTCGGTGAGGCCGACCAAGTTCACAAAGGTCAGGATGTCATGCTCGGTAATCGTCCGCCGGCCGGTGCTGAAGCGCTCGCCGGCGCGGAACTCTTCAAAGGTTTTACCCATCATAGGACGCTCATTCGTTTCAATCGTTCGATCTCTTCGCCACTCATTCCAAGCCACGATGACAAGACCTCCGCGCAGTGCTCGCCCAGCAGCGGCGGCGGCAGCCGCACGGATGCCGGGCTGGCAGAAAACTTTACCGGTATACCGGCAAGTTTCACCTTGCCGGCGGTGGGATGGTCGACTTCGACGAGCATATTGCGATGCAGGACTTGCGGCGCGGCAAAAACTTGATCGATGGTCTGCACCGGCGCGCAGGGGACGTCGGCGGCGTTGAGGGCGGCGATCCAGTCATGGGTCGTGCGGGTCTTAAAAATCTCGGAGAGCATGGCAATCAATTGTATTCGGTTCTCAACGCGGTCGGCGTTTTTAGCGAAGCGTGGATCGTCGGCGAGTTCGGCGCGGCTCAGCGCCGGACAGAGGCGCTGCCAGATCGTTTCGCTGGCGGCGCCGAGCACCAGAAAACTGTCGGCGGTCTGAAAGCTTTGGTAGGGCACGATGGTCGGATGGGCGTTGCCCCATCTGCCGGGAACTTGGCCACCAATGAGATAGTTGCTGCCGGCATTGATCAACGCGGCGACTTCGGCTTCCAACAGCGAGGTGTCGAGCTTTTGGCCGACGCCGATTTTTTCTCGGGCATAAAGCGCGGCGACGATCGCCTTGCCGAGCATCAAACCCGCGACCAGGTCGATGATCGCGACGCCGACCTTGAGCGGCCCGCTCTCGGCGCTGCCGGTGACGCTCATCAAGCCGCCCCAGGCTTGGACGATCAAATCATAGCCAGGCATGTCCGCCATCGGACCGTCAGCGCCGAACCCCGACAGCGAAGCGTAAACCAGCCGGGGATTTTTTTCGCGCAGCAGTTGGTCGCCTAAGCCCAGACGCTCCATGGCGCCGGGGCGAAAGTTTTCGATCAGCACATCGGCGCGCTCGGCGAGCTGACGGACAAGCGCTATGCCGCCGGCCGACTTGAAATCGACGGTGAGGCTTTTCTTGTTGCGATTGGTACAGAGAAAATAAGCGCTTTCGCCGCCGGCGAAGGGCGGCCCCCAGCCGCGCGTGTCGTCGCCGACACCCGGCTGCTCGACCTTGACGACTTCGGCGCCGAGATCGCCCAGGAACATGGTGCAGTAAGGGCCGGCAAGCACGCGGGTGAGGTCGAGGACGCGGATGCCGTGCAATGCGCCCTTATTCGCTTCGCTCATAGGAATGGGACTCGTTCAAAGGTTCAACCGCTGCGCTCCGTTCCAGCCGATTAAAACGTTTGGCAAATCTATCTGCCCAGGTCATGCGAATTCGATGCCTTTGGCCTTGAGAATGTCGTTCAAGGTTTCGACGCCCAGCCAGAGACCGGGCATACCGCCGGGGATGGCAGCGACTTCGACCGCTTCCAAGACTTCGCGCGGCGCCGCGCCCAAGGTCAGCGCTCTTTCGCTGTGGAGCTTGACGCCGCGCGGGCGGTTGAGCGCGCAGCAGATGCCGACCATGATCAGTTCCTTGGTCTTGCGCGGCAGTGCGCCTTCGCGGCCGAAGGTGCCGTCGACGTATAGGCCTTTGAGTTTCTCGAAATACTCCGGGTCCATTTGCGCGATCAGGTCATAGGCCTTGTTCTGCGCGCCCAATGCGGTTTTTTCAAATGCATCTTTTGCGGTTTGAGCCATGAGTGCCTCCTTGATTTACACGGTTGTGACCACGACGGGCACGACGCTGTGAACAATTTGACCGAAGCCTTCGTGTCATTCGTGAATCTGCTGGTGCATGGGTTCTTGCCATTTTCGCCGGCTGGTGTTGAGCTTAGTTAGCTTCGCTCAATCCTTCCGGGTGTTCTGGCCGATAACGATGTCGACGAGTGCCGGGCCGGTTTGATCTAAAGCGCGTTTGAGCGCCGCTTCGATGGCGTCCGGATGTTCGACGCGCTCGCCATGGATGCCGAAGGTTTCAGCGAGCCTGGCGAAGTTGATTTCCGGAGCGGTGATCTCGGCGCCCATGTCGGCGGCGATGCGAATGCGCTCCTCGGTGCCGCGAAACTGATTTTTTACGGCCATATAGGCGCGATTGTTGAAGACGATGACGACCAGGGGAATACGGTATCTGGCCAGGGTCCATAATCCTTGCAAGCCGAACATCGTGCTGCCGTCGCCGAGGCAGGCGACAACCCGCCGATTCGGTGCGGCAAGCTTGGCGCCAATCGCGGCGCCCAAGCCCCAACCCAAGTAACCGCCGGATGAATTTGAAAAATAATCGCGCCCCAGTGAAAACTGAAAGTTCGACAGCAAAAGATCTTTGCTGGTGGGGCTCTCGTTGACGATTAGCGCATGTTTATCGATGAGCCGGTCCATGGTGCGCGCCACCCTTGCCGCGTTGATCGGCGTGGCGTCCCAACCTTTGCTGACCCGGCTATCGATTTCGCCGGTGGCTTGGTCCTTGGCTTTGCGTAGACATTCCATGCGCTCGGCTTTGACTCCCGATGCCGGCTCCACTTTCGCATAGCTTTCGATCAGTGACTGGAGCGCGCTCCCAGCGTCGGCGACGATACCGATGTCGACGGGAAATACTTTGCCGATTTCCCAAGGATCTTCTTCGATATGAATGATCTTCGTCGAAGATTTGATGACCGGTTCGGGAATATAGCGATACTCGCGGATCAAGTCGGCATCCGATGGCGACGATCACGTCCGGCTCGCCCCATATAGGTAGATCGAACGAAGGTTGCCGCTCGGCGATCTGAAAACTTTGAAGGTGCGTGGTTGGAAAGGACAAGAAAGAATAGCGCGGCTCCATCACCACCGGGGCGGCGACCATCTCGGCGAATTTGATCAGATCTTCGATCGCACCGGCCTTGGCGATGCCGCTGCCGGCGACGATCAGCGGCCGTTTGGCGTGGGCGAGCATTTTGGCGGCGTCGACAAAGGCTTCGGGATCGCCGGCGATCCGCGGCGAAACGCGTGATCGGCCGGCGTTGGGGTTTTCAATATTGATCGATTCGCCGAGCAGATTACTCGGCAGCGCCAGATAAACCGGACCGGTGGGCGCCGACGACGCGACTTTGAAGGCGCGATTCAAATACTCGGGGATGCGGTCGGCGCGATGGACTTCGGCGCTCCATTTGGTGAACTGCTTGGTCATCTCGACCAGGTTTTTGCCCTCGGTATGTGAGTCGCGGCCGTCGATGCGGGTGTCGACATTCGTCGAGGTGACGATCACCGGCGAGCGGTCGCGATAGGCGTCGTAAAGCGCGCCCACCGAATTGGCCGAGCCCGGCAGCGTGCTTACCTGCGCCAGTTGCGGCCGCCCCGTGACCCGGGCGTGGCCGTCGGCCATGGAGACGACGCAGGTCTCGTGCATCGCCAAAATGAAACGGATCTTCTCCTGGTCGGCGATGGTGCCGATGAACTCCTGGCCGCTAGTACCGGGCAGACCGAAAACATATTCAACGCCATGAGCGGCGGCGACTTCCAAATAAGCTTGGGAGGCGATTTTTTCTGCTGACATTTTCGAACTCCTCTTGACTACCGTTCAATCCTTCGTAAGTTCAATGATCAAAGTCGGAACGGCGGTTCAATAGTTCCATCCGAACCTTGAACTTTTGAACCCTTGAACCTTGAACGAAGTATCTAGTCATCGATACAAGCCGTCGATGAAACCGCTGTCGTCCAATTCTTTTAGCAGAGTTGCATTGATAAAGCGCTCCGGCGCCGCTTTGGCGGCTTCGGGGCGTTCCTTGGCTGCCAGATCGAGGAGTGCTTTGACGCCTTTTACCGACGGGTAAGGTTTGCGCGGCACGATTTTACCCGCGAAGTATTCCCAGGTGGCGCCGACCGCTTCCATGTTGTCCGTGCGCATGTAGCGGGCGATGATCTTTTCGCTCTCTCGACGCTGGGTTTTGAAATAGTGAATGCCTTCGACAAAGGCGCGCATAAATCGAGTTGCCGATGGTTTGTTCTGGGTCAAGTATTTTTGACTGCTCGCCATGCCGGTGATCAAAAATTCGCCGCCCAACTCGGACATGTCGAGTAAAACGTTCATGCCGTCTTTCTGCGCCAGGGTGGTGATCGGCGGCAAGAGAATTGCCGCGTCGAGTTGGCCGGCTTTCATCGCTTCCAACCGGGTTGCCTGTTCGCCCAACTGCAAGATCGTCACCTCGCGCGGGTCGATTTTGAGATGATTGAGCGCATAGCGCGCTGCCACATCGGGCGCGGCGCCGAAGCGGTTGACGCCGATGCGTTTGCCCTTGAGCTGGTTCGCTGCCGTGATGCTTTTAACCGTGACTAACTGGAATGCAAAGGTGTTGACGATTCCCGCCGTCATCACCAGATCCGAACCGGCGAGATGGCTGCTGACGATCGCCGGTCCGGCCATCGCCATCCCTTGCACTTCGTTAGCGATCATCGCCGCCGCCGCCGTCGGCCCGCCGGGAATGAAAACGAGATTCACGTCGAGACCATGTTTTCTAAACAGCCCGGCTTCTTTGGTGATCCAGATCGGCGCGTAGGCGCCGGCTTGGGCGCTGTAGCCGACGATCATTTTCACCAGCGCTGTCTCCGCCAGAACCGGCTGAGCGGAGAAGAGCGCCGTCACGATGATCAACCTGAAAGTGAAATGAGCTGCTGTGTAGCGACTTCGCTTCATTTTTAGTTCCTTCGGTCTGCTCACGCCTCAGTCAGCTTTTCGCTTCACCGAATCACCCCATCTGCCGGCATTCCGATTTTGGTCTGCGGGGCCACGTGCTTGACTCATGCAGGGGCCGACCTGCGTGTCGGCCTTCCGAACGGACGGACATTAGAGCGCGGACATTCTTGTCTGCGATTAATCGCGGGTTGGAAAAGCCGCGCTCCCTTGTCCGCGCTTACCCTTGCATGTTGCCTGCTTCAACGTATCACCCTGTCCGCCCGTACCAACACATTCGGCGCAATCGTCAGGCCGATCTGCTTGGCCACTTTCAAATTGACGATGAACTCGAACTTCTTCGGCTGCTCGACGGGGAGATCGGCAGGCGTTCTGCCTTTCAGAATTTTGTCCATGTAGGTAGCGGCGCGGCGGAACAAGTCGGTAAAGCTCACGCCGTAGCTCATAAGCCCCCCATCGTCGACGTATTCTGAATGGTTGTATATCGTCGGAAGCCGGTTCTTTACCGCGAGTTCGACAACCTGTGTTCGCTGAGAATTAAACACGGGGCTCTGCAGCACGAGGACTGCCTCTGCACGCCCCTTGGTGGCGGCTCGGAATGCGGTCTCAATATCCCTGGGACTTAGTACGTCTAGGTATTGAAGCTTCACTTTCAACGCCTCTGCGACGAGTCCCAGCTCTTTTAACACTTGCGCGTAGCCCGGGTCGGTCGAAATCCCGAGGACGGCCACGCGGGAGGACTTAGGAACTACTTCTTTCAGCAGCTCCAGACGTTTTCCGCTTAGCTCCGGGGCAAAAGTGCTTAAACCTGTAATGTTCCCACCAGGTCGCGCCAGGCTGGCGACGAACCCGGTTCCAACTGGATCGGCTTCATTGGTCATGACAATGGGAATCGTAGAAGTTGCTTCCTTGGCGGCACGGGTTGCTGCCGGACCACCCGTGACGATAACGTCTACCTTGAGACTCGCTAGCTCGGCCGCGAGCGCGGGGAGGCGATCGAGTATTCCCTCCGCAAATCGCAACTCAATAACTATGTTTTTCCCCTCCACATACCCAAGCTCGCGCAGACCCTGGCGGAAGGCGTCGATGCGAGGCGTATTCGAGGCTGAGCCGCCTAGAAACCCGATCCGAGGGATTTTCGTTGGTTGCTGCGCCTGGGCGACGCAAACGTTTGCAACAAAGAAAACTACCAGTAGCCAGATAAGACTTTGTTTCGCCACGGGTTTCGCTCCTGTGTGATTACTGATACTGAGAACTGGCCACCTTAAACCAAATCAAAAACCTGTCCAGTGTAAAGCCAAAGGGATCGTCATCCCGGCCTTATCGTCACCTGGATACCCGCTTACGCGGGTATGACGGAGCGTAGTGCGGTGTTGTCTTCATTTTGACTCTGCGGATCGATGTTTAAGCCTAGGGCCATACCGACTTGATGAATCCGCTCGATTCCAGCTCATCCATGAAGCTAGGGTCCATGAATTCTTCAGCCTTGCGCCCTTTGGCTTTGGGGTTGTTCTCGGCGATCAGGCTCAATGAATTTTCCACGCCTTTTGCATTGATCGTGGGAATTTTCTTAATGTAGCGCGAGGCGAACAGATCGTGGGTTGTCGCCAGCATGTCGCGGTCGGTGACGCCGCCGTATTTTCTGAGCGCGCGAATGCCGAGCTCGCGGTCGGTTAAAAGTCTTTTGGTACCTTCGATATAGGCTTTGAGAAAGCGTAGCAAGTTGTCGCGGTTGGCATTGGCGTAGCGGCGGCTCACGACCACGGTTGTCGCCGGGATGTCGAATCCCGACTCGGCGAAGTCGAGTAGGGTTTTCAAGTTAAACTTTTCCGCGTGGACGGAAGTTGGAAACGACACCATGCCGCCGTCGACGGTCTTTTGCGCGATCGCGATCGCTATGTCAGGCATGCGCCCGATCTGCACTATCTTAACGTCTTTTTGCGGCTCTAGGCCCCAATTTTTTAGGGCCGGCCGCAGCAGCAAGTCGGTCAGAGAACCGAATCCCGTGACCGCGAGGGTTTTGCCTCTGAGATCCTGCGGTTTGGCGATGCTCGGATTGACCATCAGCTTCATGATTTGATTGTCGATGGAGCTGGCGACCTGAATCAAATCGGCGCCGCCCACGGAGGCTTGCAGATAGACGACGGATGAAATCGTTGAGACATCGAGCTGGCCGGAAACATGAACCTGCACCAATTTCACGCCTTGGACATATACCATTTCGCTGTCGAAGCCGTATTTTTCCAGGAGCCCGGCCTCTTTAGTGGCAAACAGCGGATAAAACGCCGCGCTCGGCGAGGGATAGCCGATGCGTAGCTTTGAAAGCGTGGCGCCGTCGGCAGCCAACGCATTAACAATGGCGGCTGCGATATTGCAGATGAGAAAAACTATCCACGGTTTCATTGCCTAACCTCCCCCGCAAACGGCTCCAATGCAGCCGCGCAGATCCGCCCCGAGTGCGGCTAACAGCTAAATAGGTGCTGTGCATTGGCGAACAAGAGTTTATCTTTTACCGCCGGTTTGAAGTTCATCTTGTCAAAGCTCGCGAGGGCTTTTGCCAAATCGACGTAGGGAAAGTCGGTGCCGAACAGCGCTTTGTCTTGCAGCCGGCCGCCGATGGCCTTTTGAAACAGTTCGGGAAGCTGTTCCGCGAGATACCCGGAGGTGTCGACGAAGAGATTCTTTTTGTGCGTTACCACGCCGATTAGCTCCTGCTCCCAGGGCCAGCCGGGATGGGCCGCGATGATTTTCATCTTGGGGAAGTCGCGGGCGAGAGTGTCCAGATAAATCGGCCGGCCATGATCGAGGGCAATGCCGCTGCCGCCGTCGGTATTGGCGCCTAGGACCGTGAAGCCGACATGGAACAATGCCGGCTTGCCGCTTGCCTGGATAATTTCCCAAATGTCGTAGAACCGCTTGTCGTTGGGATAGAAGCCTTGGTCGGGCGGATGAAATTTGAAACCTTTGACTTTGGGGCTTGCCACCAACTCCTCGGCGTAGCGGGCGACGATGGTCAAATCCGCCGCGCTGGTATCGAGGGCGGCGAGGATGCCGGGAAAAGTTTCGGGAAACTGATTTGCCAGATCGAGCACATGTTCGTTGCTGTTGCGCGCGCCTTCGTTCACCGTCGACGGGTGCCAGCCGATCAACAACGCTCGAACTTCGTTCTTCGCATAGAGCGCGGCGAAGCCTTCAGCCGTCTGCGGGATGTCGTTCAAGTTTCTGCGAAAATAGCCGCAGGCGTGAGGGTCGAGGCCGCGGGTGCTCGGATGAACGTGAACGTCAAAGGCTTTCATGGAAGTTCGCTTATTGAGCTCAGACGCGTGGATAAAAAGTCTTGTAGCCGCCGGTCGTCTCCGCGAGATTTGTTGGGATAGCCAGCGGGCTCGCACCGAGCATGCGATTGGTTTTCTCCAGCTCCTCCCGCAGCGCCGTAACCCCGCTCATATCGAGCTGTTTCAATGGCGGTTGTGGCATTTTGATTCCTTGTGTGGCGACGAAGTCGACGGTGGCGGCCGCTTCTCCGAGCTCGGCGATCCGTGCGGCGGCGACTAACATCGAAGTCATAAGCGCTCGTTTGACGTTGTCGTCGTCGAGAGATTGACCGTGGGCATTGGCCAACTCATAGATCTGCGGATTGGGCTTTTGGTCGATGTAGAATCTCGGGTTGTCCTTGGCCAGGCGGCTTAGCAACGCTGAAGAGCGCAGGAAGGTATCGCCGCGCAATTCCGCCATGATGCGGGTGACATCTTCGACGATGGACGGCTTCCAGCTGTCGAAGCTGATGAACGGCGGCAGGAGCTTCAACTCCTTGGCCGCTCGGTCGACCTGATCGATGCGCGCGCCCCGTTCGAGCAAGCGCACCGCCATGACCGCGTAAATCATCAGGATGCCGTTGGACACGAAGCCGGAGATATCTTGCACCGGCACCGGGTCGCGGCCGAGAGTTTTCAGGAAAGATAGCATGGCTTGCCGGTTCGTTGCGGACATGTCGCCGCTGACGACTTCGACCATCTGGGTGTGGAGCACAGGATTGAAAAAGTGCGTCAGCGAAAAATTATCGCGGTTGACGATTCCATCGCGCAATAGAGTCGCGCGGGTGACCGACGATGTGTTGGTCGTCAGCAGGCCGGCGAAACCGGCGTCGCGGAGAGCTTTGTAGACCGCGAGTTTAATTTGAGCTTTTTCCGACACCGCTTCAGTGACCAGATGCGCCTGCGCCAGCGCGGCTACACCGTCGGCAGGCACGAGCAATGTGCGAAGATTTTCGATCTCGCTATCCGAAATGCGGTTGCGTTTCTGCAAGCGCTCGATGGTCTGCTCGCGCCGGTCGGTTAGCGCATCCATCATTGATGGCGCGGTATCATAGGCCAGCGTGCGAAAGCCTTTCATGGCGTAGAGAAAGGCGATGTCGAAGCCCATGACGCCGAGGCCGATGACGCCGGCAGTTTTGATTGGCATTTCCATATGAATGCTGCTGGAGCGATTTGGACTCGACCGGAAATATCATAGGCGCTGGGGCAATGTAAAATGGCGGGCGCCGCGCGCTCGGTACGACAGTTGCGCGGCAGTTAGGCCCCAATGGCGGTTACGGCCACGGAATCCTGCCTTGACTTGGTTTCGCCCCTTCTCTAAGTTCAGCCACGGCACGCTGCGCCGCGGCAAAACGGAGGTTCGATGAAGCTTATGCGATTCTTCCTAGCGCTCGCCTTGAAATTTTGGCTCGGGCTAACGACTGTTCAAGCGGCGCAGGTAGCGGAGCTCGAAAAGCTCAACGTTTGCTACTCGTCCATCGCCGCCACTTCGATCACGACGTGGGTACCGCAGGAAGCCGGCATCTTCAAAAAATACGGCCTCGATGTCAGCGTCATCTATGTTGCCGGCGCGCAAGCGATCACCACTTTGCTTTCGGGCGACACGCATATCGTCCAAGGTTCCGGCGCGGCGGCAGCGCTGTCGCGGCTGTCCGGTTCGGATGCGATCACGATCGCCACGACCATCAATGTGATACCCATGAGCCTGGTGACCACGCCGGATATCGCGACGGCGCAGGATTTAAAAGGCAAGACTTTTGGCGTCAGCCGATTCGGTTCTCTGACCGATCTGGGTTTGCGCAAGGCGGTGGCAGAGTTCGGTCTCGACCCGAACAAAGACATCAAGATGATTCAAACCGGCGGTGTCCCGGAAATATTGCTGTTCATGCAGCAGGGCGTGATCAAAGGCGGGTTGATTTCGTCGCCGACCTTGGAGAAGGCCAAGGAAGCCGGCTACAGGGAACTGCTAAATTTGAGCGAAGTGAAGTTTCGTTATCCGGGCACCGCGCTGGTCACAACCGATTCGTTCATTCGCAACCGGCCGCAGACGCTCAATCGCTTTCTGAAAGCTACCCTCGAGGGAATCAAATACGCCAAGGCCAACCCCGATTTCACCGTGCGCATCCTCGGAAAATACACGCGCAATACGGACACCAAGCTGCTCATGAGCGCCTTCAAGAGTTACGTGCTCGGTTACATCCGCAATATCCCCACCGTGACCTTGCCGGAAATGGAAGCGGTGATCGAAGATATCGCCGAGCGCAATCCTAAAGCCAAGGGCGCCGACGCACGGCGGTTCTATGATCCGGCACCGCTGGAGCAATTGGCGAAGGAAGGGTTTATTAAAGAATTGTATCCGCGTTAGATGATGGGAATATGTTCAAACGTCAAGTATTCAAATCGTTCAAGCCGGTTTGAAACTGCAATGCCACGTATTGTTAGAATGTGGGGGAAAATGCCGTGATGAATAATAATTTCTTGCCTTGGCGCCTTTGTCGTTCTTTGCGCCCTCTAAGGTTGCTGTCCCTTATCGTAGCACTGAACATCCTCCCACTAGCGGCTTTCGCTCAAGCTCCTGCCAAGACTTCGCCGTTGAAGATCGGCATCGTCGGCTCCGGCAATATCGGCGGTGCGGTGGGGACGCTGTGGGTTAAGGCCGGGCATCAGGTGATGTTCTCTTCGCGCAATCCCGGCAATTTGAAACAACTCGTCGACGGGCTTGGGCCGCTTGCTCGTGCTGGCACGGTGGCGGAGGCGTTGGCCTTCGGCGATGTCGTCTTTATCGGCGTGCCCTACGGCGCAATGCCGCAGCTGGGGAAAGACTACGCCAAGGAATTTTCCGGCAAGATCGTGCTCGATGCCGGCAACGCCGTGGTGGCGCGGGATGGTGAGATTGCCAAACCCGCGCGGGAAGCCGGAGTTGCTCTGACCTCGGCAAAACTGTTGGCTGGGGCGCGCATCGTGCGGGCGTTCAATACGATCAACTCTCGCCGGCTCGCCAATCTTTCCAACCGAGCCGAGGGGCGGATCGCGATTCCCATGGCCGGTGACGATCAAGAAGCTGTAAAGATCGCATCTTTGCTCGTGCGCGACGCCGGATTCGATCCGGTGGTCCTGGGCGGACTCGAGCGCTCGAAGCTATTCGAGCAAGGCGGGCCGCTGTACGGGCAGGAAATATCGGCGCAGGAGATGCGCGAGCGGGTCAAAACGCTGAAGTGAGTTTGTCACCGGCAGCACTCGCCACCAGGATTTGCAGAAAAGATTAGCAAGGTTCTCTCTGCGCTCACGGAGGTTTGTCGGCCACATCTTCGTGGCGGCACCCGCTGCAATACGGTGCAGCGCTTTCTCGTCAGGATCGACCCCGCTTGAGCAAAACGTTCGGCTAGCATAAGTAAACGCCAAACACTTGATGCAGAAAAACAAGGAGTCTCCATGAAAGCCGCGATTCTCTATCAAGCGCGCCAGCCGCTTAAGATCGAAGATCTCGAAATGCCGGATGTGCACGATGACGATGTATTGATCAAAGTCGTGTCCTGCGGCGTGTGCCATACCGACTTGAAAGTCATCGAGGGGCGCACTCGGTTCACACCGCCGACCATTCTCGGCCACGAAGTGGCCGGCACCGTCGAAGCTGCGGGCGCCCAGTGCAAAGACTTCAAAGCCGGCGACCGGGTGATCATCGGCATGCGCTATAAATGCGGGCGCTGCCGTTATTGCTTGAGCGCCCATGAGAATCTCTGCGAGCGCCGCCCAGCGCCGCCTAATTTAAAAAAGAAAGATGGCGCGGTGGTGACGCGCTGGAACGTCGGCGGCTTCGCCCAGTATGTGTCTGTCCCGGCTTACATGATTTTTAAAATTCCCGACGGTATTTCGATGGAAGAGGCGAGCGTGGTCGGCTGCCGGGTAACCACGGCTTACAACGCCGTCAAGCACCGCGGCAAATTGAAGCCTAACGAGTCGGCGCTGGTGATCGGTTGCGGCGGCATCGGGCTCAACACCATTCAATTTCTTAAATGTTTCGGCGCCTATCCGATCATCGCCGTCGATATCGCAGAGGACAAATTAGCCGCGGCGAAAAACTTCGGCGCGACCTATACGATCAACGCCAGCGCCGAAGATCCAGTGAAGGCGGTGATCAAGCTCACCGACGGCGGTGTCGACAAAGCGTTCGAGGCGATCGGTAACACCAAGACCGCCGATCAGATCATTCAAGCGACCCGGCCGGGCGGCACGGCGACGATCATCGGCGGCCTGGGCAGCGGGCCGTTCACCATCAGCAGCGGCAATTTTGTCACCAAGGAAATCACCATTACCGGGGTGTCGAGCCGGCAAGCCAACGATGTCGATGAGGTATTTCAAATGGCGCAGCAGGGGCGCATCGAGCTCAAGAGCTTGATCACGCAAAGTTACCGCTATGAGCAGATCAATGAAGCGTTACATGATTTGGAACATGGCAAGCTCAGGATGGGGATTTCGCTTTGGAATTAGCGCGCGAAGCGCGCCGGTTCAAACGTTCAAGTTAAGGTTCAAGGTCGGCAGACTCCATGGGAAGGTTTCCAGTCGTTCCAATGGTCTTCGGATTGTTTCGGAGTACCGCGATGAATATTAAAAAGTTGCTGATGGCGGTTCTACTTGCTGGTTGGATTCTCAGTTCGGGAGCGCCGGGGTTTGCCCAGACGACCAATCTGCGCATCGCCTTTAACGGCTACGGCGGAACTATGCCTTTATTTCTCGGCCAGGACGCGGGGATATTCAAGAAGCAAAATTTGCAGTTGGAGATGATTTTTATCCCAGGCGGCTCGTTGTCGTTGCAGGCGTTGATCGGCAAGAGTCTGGAGTTGTTGTTGACCGGAGGTCCGCCGGTGGTCAACGCCGCGCAGCAGGGAGCGAAGATTAAAATCATCGGCGGCGCCACCAATCTTTTGCCTTATACCTTCGTGGCGACGGGCGGCATTCGCAGTCCGGAGCAGCTCAAGGGCAAGCGCATCGGCATCAGCCGGTTCGGCAGTAATACCGACTATGTGGTTCGTCTGGCGCTCAACCACTTTGCCTTGACGGCAAGTGACGTGCAGGTCCTTCAAGTGGGCGGCTCCCAGGCGCGTCTTTTGGCGATGAATTCGGGCGCCATCGCGGCGACTGTGTTGAGCCCGGAAGAAGCGTTGGTAGCCCAGAAGATGGGCTATGGCGTGCTGCTCGATTTCATCGAGAAGGGCATCGAGTTTCCCCATGTGAATATCGTCGCACGGGACGATTATCTGGAAGGCCAGGGGCCGGTCGTGCGCGCATTCCTGCGGGCTTACGTTGAGTCGGTGCGCTACTATAAAGCCAACCGCAACGACGCCGTCAAAAAAATCATGGCGGTGACCAAGCTACCGGAGCGGCAAATGGCCGAGACGATTTACGACGGCTCATTGCGAGCTACGCCTGACGACGGCAAGCCGACGCTCAAGGGGATGGAAGTGGTGCTCGATGCCGCCGCCAAGGAAAATCCCAAAGCGAAGGCTCTGGCGGTTCAACAAGTAGTCGATTTGCGCTATTTTCAGTGAGCAATGATTTTAATTGAACTGATATGATGGGGAACAAATGGTTTGCCGGCGTATGGCTGTCGGTGGCGGTGTGGTTAATTGGCGCTGGCGTTTACGCGGCGGATGAGAAGCCCATCGACGTGATCGAGGATAATAGTTTTCTCATCGAAGAGGCTTATAACCAGGAGCCTGGTGTGGTGCAGCATATCTTTACCGCTGCTTACACGAAATCGGGTCGGACTCACGGTTGGGACTTTAGCTTCACGCAAGAATGGCCGGTGTTTTCCCAGGATCACCAGTTTTCTTATACGATCCCCTCCTCCCATCTGGTTGACGAAGGGTCGCGGGTCTCGGGTTTGGGTGACGTCTTGCTCAACTATCGCTACCAGTTGCTTTACGAAGGCGATAGCAAGCCGGCGGTGGCGCCGCGTTTCAGTTTGATCCTGCCCACCGGCAATCGCAGAAAGGGCACGGGCAACAATGTGGTCGGCTATCAGTTGAATTTGCCAGTCAGCAAAAAATTTACCGATACTGTTGCGCTTCATGGTAACGCCGGCGCGACGTTTTCACCCCGTGTCAAAGCGCCGGTGGATAATAACGGGAGTTCGGCAAAAAAATCACTGACCTCGGCCAATATCGGCGGCAGCGCGATTTACGCGGTGTTTCCGCGCTTTCATCTGATGCTCGAATGGGTCGGCACCTTTGACCAGAGCTTTAGCGACTCGGGCAATCGTGAGCGTTCGTTTCTGTCGACCCTGTCGCCGGGGTTTAGGACGGCGATCGTCAACCAGGACAAGTTGCAAATCGTCACCGGCGCGGCCATGCCGATTGGGCTCAATCGCAAGACCGATAACCTCGGCGCGTTTCTTTATCTATCGATCGAGCATAATCTGTTTTAAACGGAACTGGGAAAAACAAACTCGGGAGTGCCTATGAATGGGATTATCGACGCTGACACACATATTTCCGAAGGGGCGGCGATGTGGGCGCTGATTGACCGGGCGATGCAGCCGCGTCGGCCGATCATGATGCAAGTGCCGGACGACACTTGGTACGGCAATCGCGACGCATTCTGGCTCATTGACGGCGAGATATATCCCAAGCCGGCGGGTAAGGGGAGCTTCGCGTTGGTCACGCCGTCGGAACAAAAGGTTCAAGCCGGGCGCAAAGACTCGACGCCGGCGACGCGCGAGATGACCGACATCAAGGGCCGGCTGGCCGACATGGCTAAGCTCAACACAGCGATGCAGATCGTCTACCCGACCTTGTTTCTAGTCTACAACACCAAGGACAAAGAGCTGGAAGTGGCGCTTTGCCGCGCTTACAACCGCTTTCTCGCACAGGCCTGTGCGCAATCCGGCGGCCTGATGAAATGGGTGGTGGTGTTGCCGCTGCAGTCGATGAATGTTGCCGTCGATGAAATCCGCTTCGCCAAGGAGAACGGCGCAGTGGGAGTATTCTTCCGCGGCATCGAAGGCGAATATACACTGGACAATCCCTATCTGTTTCCGGTCTACGAAGAGGCGCAGAAGCATAACCTGTCGATCTGCGTGCATACCGGCTGCGGTGTGAAGCAGGTCTTGGAGATGTTCGATCTGGCGCGCAACCACACTTTTGGTCATACCCGGGTCATGCCGCTCTTGGCCTTTCGCGATCTAATCGCCAATAAAATCCCCGAGCAGTTTCCCGGCCTCCGCTTCGGCTTCATCGAAGCGGCCGCGGGTTGGGCGCCGTTTTTGATTCACATCATTCGGCGCCTGCTCAAAGAACGCTTCAAATACGGCAGTAGCGTCGAGATGTTCCGTGAATACCGGCTTTATATCGCCTGCGAAGCCGACGAAGATATTCCCTATATCGCCAAGTACACGGGCGATGATCATCTGCTGATCGGTTCGGACTATCCGCACAACGATCCGTCCCGCGAAGACCAGTTCGTCAATGCGCTCAATGTCCGCGAAGACATCTCGCCGCAATTGCGACAGAAAATCTTGTACGACAATCCGCGCGCGTTTTATGCGCTCTAGAAGAAATGGAGTGTTGGAGTAATGGAGGGGTGGACTGATGGGTTTGCGACCCAATATTATTGCAGTATTCCATCACTCCGGGTGGCGGGCGGGAATGCGACAATGAAATTGCGTCGCGTCGTTAATTTTGGTTTTGTCACTGCTTGCTCTGCTGTGGGGTTCGTCCGGCGGCGGGGACAGGAAGTCTTCATCGGCAATCCGGGCAAGAGCCTTAACTTTTTTCATTTCGACCTGGCGATCGAGCGCGGCTATTTTCGCGAGCTCGGTCTCGACGTCAAATTGCTCCATACCAAATGCGATGTCGCGGTGACGGCGTTGCTCACTGGCGACTTGCAGGCGAGCGGCTGCGTCGGCACCGCGTCGCGGGTGATCGCCAGCCAGAACGTGCCGGTGCGCACGGTGATCTGGCTATTCAAGAAACCGACTTTTTACGTCGTCGCCAGGCCGGAAATCAAAAGCGCTGCCGACCTGCGCGGCAAGATCATCGGCATCAGCTCCTTCGGCAGCGACACCGATCTGGCGATGAAAGTATTTGCCCAGAGCGGTAAGCTCGACCCGGATAAAGATATCAAGCGCATCGTCGCCGGCTCGACGGCTACCCGCTTGCAGGGATTGAAAGCGGGATCGATGGACGCGACGACATTGTCGCCGCCGTTCAATATCTACGCAGAGCAGTTGGGGATGCGCGTACTGGCTTACACTGGGGATTATCTGGAATTCCCCCAGAGCGGTTTCACCGTTTCCGATGCGACCCTCAAAAACAAGCGCGATCTGATCAAACGGCTGCTGCGCGGCACTTTGCGCGGTTTGCAGTTCACGCTGAAAAATCGCGCCGACACGGTGCGTTTCATCGCCAAGGATTACAAGCTGCAAGAAGCGCTGGCCGAAAAAGTCTATACCTCGCTCCTGCCGGCCATGAGCGAAAACGGTTTAGCGACTGACAAGGGACTCAGGAACATGATCGAAACCCTCGGCACGGCGGTGGGCAGGAACGTCAACATTCCGCCGGAGCGGTTGGTCGACTACACGTTGTTAAAAGAAGTGCAGAAGGAACTAAGCATTCAATAAGGAAGTGCATGATGGTCATTTCGCGCGCAATGATTTGTGGTTTTGTGTTCATGCTCGGCATGACGACAGCGGCACTCGGCGCTGAGGCGCCGGTGAAAGTCCGCATCGCCTACGCGAGCCGAAGCAGCTCGGCGTTGCCGCAATATACGGCGTTGCAAAAAGGTTTCTTCAAAGCCGAGGGTTTGGATGTTGAAATCATTCAAATGAATCCCCGGCTCGGCGCCACCGCCGTGGTCAACGGCGATGTTTCTTTCGCCACGCCGTTTACCAGCACTTTTCGCGGTGTGCTCCAGGGCTTTCCGATGAAGCTCGTCTTCGTCCATATCAAGAAAGGGCCGTACTATTTGATCGTGCGGCCGGAGATCAAGGACGTGCAGCAACTCAAAGGCAAGAAAATTGGCGTGGCGACGATCAAAGGCACGGACCAACTGGTGGCGGAAGAGATGTTGCAGGCTAAAGGTTTCAACATCAGCCAGATCCAGGCGGTCGCCATCGGCGACGGCCCGGTGCGCATGCAGGCGCTGATCGGCGGCGCCGTCGAGGCGGTTTGTTTGGCGCCGCCGCATGATCTAATGCTGCGCAAAATGGGCTTCAACGCCCTTCTGGGACCGCCTGAAATCGGCCTCCCTTCCGCCGGCATGCTGACCTCGGACCGCCTGATCAAAGAGAATCCACAGATCGTCCGGCGCACTCTCAAAGCGCTCTTGCGCGCGCATTACCATATCGTCGAGAATCGCCAAGACGCGATCCAGACGCTGATCAAGTGGCTGCCCCAGCCGATTAGATATCGCCGAACACTCTTACGATGCCGAGCTCAAGACGCTCAATCGCGACGGCACCATGACCGACGCCGAAATTGAAGCGATCATCGAGCGGGTCGGTGAAAAGAAGCGGCCGCTTGACGAAGTGAGAGATTTCTCCTTCGCGCGGGCGGCGCTGAAGGAATTGGGACGGCAATAGCCCCGGAGCAATGGAGTGTTGGAGTTCTGCAGTGACGGGTCTCGGATTTCCGGCCCAACACTCGATTACTCCAATTTTCTTAATGGTTTCTATTGGTGTCGAACTCTTCGCCTAACTCCGCCGCGCCGACGATCTGCGCGGCGATGTCGTGGCGGCCATGCATCATGTGCAGGTGCATGTCGCGGTAAAAACGTTCCAGCGGATGTTTGACGAATAGCGCCGTCGAGCCGCAGATTTCCGCCGTGCTCCAGATAATTTTTTCAAGGGTTTCCTTAGCCATCCACTTGGCTTCATGGGCGGCGATCATCGCCTCGTTGGGACTGTTCTTAAACATGCGCACGGCACTGTAGAGAATCAATCTTGCCGCGTCGAGCATGCTTTTGAGCTCGCCGAAGCGTAGTTGCCGGTAGCTGTCCCTGGCGCCGTTTCTTTCGCGAATATAGGCAAGCGCCCAGTCGTACATGGCGCGCGCTGAGCCCAAATAGTTCGCGGTAAAGGCGAAGTTGATTTTGCCCATCCAGTTTTCGCCGAGAAATTGCCCGGGCTGCCCCAACAAATTTTCTTCGGGCACGAAGCAGTTTTCCAAGTACAACCATGGGCTGACGCAGGCGCGCATGCCGGTGGGGCGCCACGCCTCGGTGTCGATTTTCAAGCCCGGCGTGTCTTTGTGCAGCATGAACATGATCGGCTTGGGATGGGAATCCGACGCCACCCGGCCGATCCAGAGCCACTCGGCCATGCTCGCATTGGTGGCGTAGTGTTTGGTGCCGCTGACGAGATAACCGCCGCTCACTTTTTTCGCGCTGGTCGGCGCCACGCCGTAGGGTTCGGCGCCGGCGCCGGGGAGCAGTGCGCCGCGCTCGATCGTCGGTGCCAGCCATTGTTTCACCTGCGCATCGCTTGCCATGGCGTCGATCATCATCAGGCCGTTGTTGTGCACCTGAAAGCAGTGCGCCGTGGATGGATTGCCGTAGGCGAGGTGCTCGTCGATCAAGAAAAAACTCAGTGGATCGTCGCCGTGCAGACCGAAGCCCAAGCCGCCGCGGCGTTTGTCGAGATTGGCAAGCAGCCAGCCCTGGCGATGCAGATCCTGGATGTCTTCCACCGGCATGGCGAACTCGGCGTCGTACTGCGCCGCGCGCGGGGCAATGCGTTCCTTGACGAGTGCGTTAACGCGCTCGATCAGGTGCTGCTGTTCTTGAGTGAAGCCGAAGTCCACTGGGTGCCTTCTTGATTGCTAACCTGAAGGGAACGTTCACCACGAAGGCACGAAGGACACGAAGTTCGGAGGATTATTTTTTAACTTTGCTGCTCTTGGTGTCCTACGTGGTGCATGAAGATTTGTTCCCGGTTATTTGTAAAGTTCTTTGACGAAGCCGGACTTTTCAAGCTCTCCGACGAACGAGTTGTCGATGAACTGTTCCGGTTTGGCGGTTTTGCCGGCGGGATTGACCGAAAAATTAAGCATCGTCTGCATTCCGGCAGCGGAAACGTAGGGGGCCTGCTCCCAAAATTTCACATAGGTGTTGTAGGTTTCGTCGAGGTCTTCCTTGTTATCAGTCTTGGTGTATTTGGCGATGACTTGTTTTGCCGCCTCGGGATCGGTACGAGCGATTTTCGTGCCTTCAATATAGGCCTGTACGTAGCGCCGCACTTTGTCGGGATTGGCCTTGATGAAGTCGCGCGTGGTCGCCAATCCGGCGTGGATCAGCGGGACATTTTTCGCGCCGATGTCGACCAATTCTTTGAGCCCGGCTTGGCGCAGCTTCAACGTTGACGGCGCGGAAACGACCGCGGCATCGATACGCCCCGCGCCGAGCGCGGTAATGATATCGGGCATGCCTTGCAGGTGCGTGATCTGCACGTCCTTGCCGGTAACCATGCCGGCCTGCTGAAACACGATCTTCGCGGTGACGTCGGTGGTCGAGCCCGGTAGGGTCACGCCGAAGACTTTGCCGCGCAGGTCGGTGAGCTGTTTGAACTCCGGTTTGCTGTAAATTGACAGCACGGCGCGATTCAATATGCCGATGATGAAGGCGACTCGCGCGCCGCCTAGTCCCGCTTCGATGATTTCCGTCGCCGGGTTGACGATGTCGACGCTGCCGGCTAATAGCGCTTGAGTGCCGGTGGCCGAGAGCAAGTATTTCATGTCTACCGCCAGGCCGTATTTCGCGAATAGCCCTTTGTCGACGGCGAGCCATAGCGGAGCAAAGGCGCCACCTATCGAGGAGTAGGTCGCGCGCAGCGGCATCAGTTCGGCGCTGCGAACCACGCTGTTTGCCAATATGGCTGCTATCAGTACGGCTAAGAAAAGGTAACGACTACGACCAGAACGCATCGGACTTCCCCCTGGGAAAAAAGTTTAGGCAGATATATTAAAAAAAGACGCATTGCGCTAGGGGCGGCGATAACATGGGTTTAGCGCTATCTCTCGCAAGGCTGCCTATGTTAGGAAGGAATCGGCAATCGAACCCAAGGAGGGGATCCATGGCCGGTATTTTTTTGCGGGTTTTTAGCGTGATCCTGACAGGGTCGATGTTGGCGGGTATGCCGTTGCGAGCTGCGGATGCCCCGCAGAAAATTCGCTTTGCCTACGCTAGCCGGAGCAACATCGTCGCCCCGAAACATATCGCCCAATCGCGCGGCTACTTTCGCGCCGAAGGGCTCGACGTCGAGATGATCCAGATGAATCCTCGACTAAGCGCGACGGCGATCATTAACGGCGACGTCACCTATGCCGATGCGTTTACCAGCACGTTTCGCGGCATCATGCAGGGATTTCCAATCAAATTGGTTCTGGTGCACCAAAAGAAGGGGCCGTATTTCCTGATCGCCCGTCCGGAGTTCAAAGACATTCAACAGTTGAAGGGCAAAAAGCTCGGGGTCGCGACATTGCGCGGCTCGGATCACCTGGTCGCCGACGAGTTGATGCTGTCGAAAGGGTTCAATCCAGCGACCGTGCAGCCGATCGTGATCGGCGACGCGTCGATGCGCTATCAGGCGATGATCGGCGGTATCATCGATTTTGTCGCGGTGGCGACACCCCAGGACTTGATGTTGCGCCAGAAGGGCTTCACCGTCTTCGCCGGGCCGCCGGAAGTCGGCGTGCCGGGTTCGGGGGTGTTCACCTCGGAAAAGTTTCTCCGGGAAAATGCCCCGGCGGTGAAAAAAACCTTGCGCGCGCTGCTGCGGGCGCACCATTACATTCTCGACAACCGGAGCGAAACGATTCAAGCGATGATGCAGTGGCTGCCGCAATCGTTGGAGGTGGCCAGCCACTCCTATGATATCGAGATGAAGGCGTTGACGCCGGATGGCTTGATGACCGACGGCGAGATCGACACGCTGGTCGCCAAGCTCGGCGAGAAAAAACGGCCGATGGACGAGATCCGAGACTTTACGCTGCTTAGGCAAGCGCTCAAGGAATTGGAGAGCGGCAAATAGGCAAGAGACGGCGGGCACCGTCTTCTCTAGCGCAGCGAGGGATCGGCGACCATGGGAAAAATCGCAGCGATTGGATTGACGATCGCCATGCTAGCTTCGGCGCCGGGCGACCTTCGCGCCGCTGAAGCGCCGCAAAAAGTTCGCTTTCTTCACGCCAGCCGAAGTAACTCGATGGCGCCCAAGCTGATCGCCCAGTCCAAAGGTTTCTTTGGAGCCGAAGGGCTGGAAACCGAGATGATTCAGATGAATCCGCGCTTGGCCGCTGTCGCGCTCCTGAGCGGCGAAGCGGCGTTTTCGGACGCTTTTACCAGCGTGTTCCGCGGTATCTTGCAGGGTTTCCCAATCAAGACCGTCTTCGTGCACCAGAAAAAGGGGCCGTATTTTTTACTGGCGCGGCCGGAATTCAAAGAGGTCCAGCAGTTGAAGGGCAAGAAGCTCGGTGTGGCGACACTGCGTGGTTCCGATCACCTGGTGGCGGAGGAGTTACTACAATCGAAAGGCTTCAACCCAAGCTTGATTCAGGTTCTCGCCGTCGGCGATGCGGCGACGCGCTTTCAATCCCTCAGCAGTGGCGCCGTCGATGTGATCGCGGTGGGCACGCCCCATGATCTGATGCTGCGGCAAAAAGGGTTCTCCGTGCTCGCCGGGCCGCCGGAAGTCGGTTTGCCCGGCGCCTGTGTGTTCACGCCCGAACGGTTTCTGCGCGAGCATCCGCAGACCGTGAGAAAAACTTTGAAAGCGTTGTTGCGCGCCCATCGATACATTCTCGACAACCGCCAGGAGACTATTCAAGCGCTGCTGCAATGGCTGCCTCAGACTCCGGAAGTGGCGGCCCATTCCTATGATTTCGAACTGAAAACGATGACCAAAGACGGTTTGATGAGCGATGCCGAACTCGAAGCTGTGATGGTCAAGTTGGGCGAGAAGAAGCGGCCCCTAGACGAAGTGCGGGATTTTTCCCTGGCGCGCCAGGCCATGAAAGAGTTGGAAGTGGGGAAATAGCCGCGCTACCGCGCGGTGGTTAGGGGTGAGGGGGTAAAGGGTAAGGGGTTCGGAGTCGGGGTGGACGCCTAACGCCTCACCCCTGACGCCTTACGTTCTTTTGACTATTGCCGGGCGCCGAAAGTGTTCTGTTGAATCATCCAATCTTTTTGCGGCGACAGGTCGACTCGCTTGTTGTCGATGTTCTGGTCCTTGGCGGTGACGCGGAGTACTTCCAGCGTTTCGCTCGAAGCGCTTTCGAACCAGTACTTAAAGCCGCGCGGCACCAAGACGCCTTCGCCTTTTTGATACTCGCCGATGACCTTGTCGCCTTCGCCGTAGAAGCGCACCGCGCCGCTGACGACGTACCAGAAGGCATCCTCGCCGGTATGGGTATGCAGATTATTCTCGCCACCGTCTTTGACAACCTGGACTTGCACCTTCATCAGGTCACTGTTGCAAACCTGCCAGGTTTTTTTTGGGCCCTCGAACTCGGGGGTCTTATGTCGAAATTCTTTTAATTCCTGTGCCATGGGTCACCTCGTCATGAAGATTTTCCCCACCTTAATCCCGATTAGGGACGGCGGTCAAGCGGACGGGGCGTCATTGAGTATAGCGTCATGAGTTAATGGTGCAGGTTGAGTTCACTAGATCCCTCTCTTCGTTCGGGATGACAGCATCTGCCCATCTGTCATTTCGAGCGGAGCGAGAAATCTTTCAGCGAATTGAAAATACCCAAGGCCGTTGACGGTGTATTGTCGGTATATTACTTATGCCGTCACTGAGGTGAATCCGATGAGGCGATGCAAAATTTCGCTGCTGGTGGTTTCTCTTTTCTGGCTGTGGCCGGCCTTAGCCGCGGCGCAGAATCTACCGTTGCTCAACATGGGTTATAGCGGCGCCGGCATAGGCTCGGATTTGCTGAAAGTGATCGACCGCGCCGGTTTGTGGCGCAGGCATGGCATCGAGGTGCGGACGATCTACCTGTCGAGCGGTTCTTTGATGGCGCAGACCATGTCGTCGGGCGATATCGGCGTCGCCGGCTTCGACACTCCGGCGATGCTCAACCTGGCGGTGGCAGGAACCAACCTCAAGGTGGTCGCCGTGCCGATCAATCGTATCGAGCCGATGTTCGTGGTGCGCAGCAATATTAAAGTACCCGGCGATTTGAGGGGCAAGCGCGTGACCATCAGCCGCTTCGGTTCGGGATCCGATATCATGACTCGGGTCGCGCTGCGCCATTGGAAGCTTGATCCCGAGAAGGACGTGAGCTTTCTTCAGACCGGCAATACCCCAACGCGCATAGCCGCCCTGGTGGCAGGGCAGGTGGATGCGGCATTGGTGAGCTCCACCGGCGTGGCCAAGATCATCTCCACCGGTTGTTGCCGGGTGCTGGCCGATCTTGCCGAACTGCCCATCGAGTTTGCCAACTACGGCGTTATGGTCTCGGGCTCGTTGCTCAAGAATCAGCGCGATCCTATCAAACGTTTCCTCATGGCGGTAATCGAAGGGATTCATGTGTTCAAGACCAAGCCGGAGATCGCACGCGGGGTATTACGCGAGAGTAACAGCGATGCCGAGGCGATCGGCCCGCTCTACGAACGGCTGAGCAAATCCTTTCGTGACTTTCCCGCTCCCGAGCCGCGCGGCATCCAGAATGTCCTCGATTCTTTGATGGTGCCCAAGGCAAAGGGCGCCCGCGCCGAAGATTTCATGGATACGACCCTAATGGACGAGATCCGCAAGAGCGGCTTTGTCGAGCGCCTGACCGGGAAGTGAGATCGAGACGGTACGATGGGTAATCTGATCGTTGCCAATGCGCTGATCGTCGCTATGAACGAGCGCGCCTCGTTCCACGGCTATGTCCGCGTGCGTGACGGTGTGATTGCCGAGGTGGGCGCCGGCGCGCCGCGGCAAACAACGACCAAGGACGAAGAGGCTATCGATGCTTCAGGCTGCGTTCTCATGCCTGGTCTGGTCAACGCCCACACCCACCTCTATCAAGTCTTGCTGCGCGCGGTGTGGGAAGATTTGGAATTGATGCCTTGGTTGAAAAGGATCTACGGCTGCGCCCGGGTGCTGACGCCGGCGCATTTTTACGCCGGCAGCCTGCTCGGTTGTGTCGAATCTATCCGCGGCGGCGTGACCACGGTGTGCGAACATAATTTTCTTAATCCCAGCCCGGAATGTGCCCTGGAAACAATCCGGGCGATGCAGGATGCCGGTGTACGTTCGGTGTTTGCCCGCACGATTATGGATAGCGGGGAGATCGTGCCGGAGTGTACCAAGGAGAAGCCGGAACAGGCGTTTCGTCTCATCGAAGCGCTGCTCGCACGGCACAAAAATTCTCGGCAGCTCACTTTCATGACCGGGCCGAACACACCGCCGATCAATACGACGCCCGACCTGCTTCGCGAAGTGCGCCGATTTGCCGATGCCCATTCCCTCGGCATCAGCGCCCATGTCGCCGAGTCGAAGTCGGTGGTCGAAGCGGTGCGCCGGCAGCATGGCATGAACGGCGTCGTCGAATTGTTGCATCGGTTCGGCATTCCCGCGAAGAATTCGATCTTCGCCCACTCGGTGCATGTTTCGCCGGATGAAATCCGCATTCTCAAAGAAACCGAATCATCGGTGTCGCATAATCCGGTGAGCAACATGATGTTAGGCGACGGCGTGGCGCCGGTGGTGGAAATGTTGCGCCAAGGCGTCAACGTCGCGCTCGGCACCGACGGCGCGGCGAGCAACCATTCCCAGGATTTGTTCGATACCATGAAGGCAGCGTCGCTGTTGCAGAAGGTCCAGCACCAAGATGCCGGCGTGATCAAACCCTACGATGTTCTCCGTATGGCGACCATCGGCGGCGCCAAGGCGTTGGGTTTAGATTCGCTCTGCGGCACCATCGAGGTAGGCAAGCGCGCGGATCTGATTCTCGTCGACATCGACACCGCGCATAACCAGCCGGTCAACGATATCTTCAGTCAGATTGTCCATTGCGCCAAAGCCAGCGATGTCCGGACGGTGATGATCGACGGCGCGCTGGTCATGCGCGACCGCCAGCTCGCGGGGCTTGATGAAAAGAAGATATTGGCCGACGCCAAAGTTGCCAACCGCGATTTGCTCGCCCGGGTGAGCGGGGTGGCGTTCTAACCATGCGTTTGGATTGCGGCTATCCGCGTCGCAGTCATCGCCGGTCACGGTAGGTCGGAACGGAGAGATTTCTCAGTCGCTGCGCTGCTTCGAAATGACAGGCTTCGCGCCGGTGTCATTTCGACCCCTGGGAGAAATCTCTTGCGCACTGCGAAGACAAGACGCCAGCGTCGATGATTTACCTGCTCCTCGCCATCCTCGGCTCCGGGGTCATCCCGGTAATCTTTCGCGCGTTTGCAGGTTGGCGGATCAATTTATTCTGGGCGATCCCGATCAATTATGTGACCTGCGTTGTCATCGGCAGTTTTCTCGCCGGGACCGGTCTCGACCTTGGGAACTTGGCCCGTCAACCCTGGATCTGGCTCGCTGGAGTGCAGGGTTTCTTGCTGGCGGTGAATTTCTTTCTGCTCGCCCACACGGCGCAGCGCGCCGGCGTAGCCATCGCCGCCCTAGCGAGCCGCCTGTCGGTGGCGATCCCGTCGGTGCTGGCGTTCGTTCTTTACGGCGATTCGCTAACACCCGAAAAGATTGCCGGATTGTCGGCGGCGCTGGTGGCGCTTTTCCTCTGCACCGCGCCGGATAAAAATAGCGGCGAGCTTAGTTCCAAGTTGTTTCACCTACTACCGCTGCTGGTTTTTGCCACCTTCGGTTGTTACTTCACGATTCTAAAATATTTGCAGACCCACTATCTCGACGGATCGAATTATCATGCCTACGTGATGGCGGGATTCCTGTTCGCGTTTCTATCGAGCCTCGCCATCGGTTTCGCCAAAGGCGTCATCGTCGCAGCCGAATTTCGCGCCCTTCATGTTGTCGCCGGACTTGGGCTCGGCCTGGTCAATTACCTGGCGGTCTACTCGCTGCTGCGGGTGCTTGCGCTGACGGGGTGGGAAAGCTCGCAGCTCTATCCGATCTACAGTGTCGGCGTCGTCGCGGTGAGCACCTTGCTGGCGTTCTTGTGTTTTCGCGAGCGCCTGTCGCGCCACAAAGCCTTAGGGCTCGGCGTTGGTTTAATAGCCGTAGCCTTGCTGAACCGTTAGAGTCTCTCCCCGTGGCTAGTGTTATTGCGTGTAGGCATCGTGGTAGACTGTGTGAGTCGTGAGGGTCGGAGGCAAGACCATGTCAAAAGTTGAGAAAGCAAGTTTTACAGCGGCCGAGTACTTGACCATGGAGCGCCAGTCCAGCGAAAAGCATGAGTTCGCTTTCGGCGAAATTTTCGCGATGACCGGCGCAACGGCGCGGCATGTAGGGATAGTGAGTAACCTTGTTCGCGAGCTTGGCAATCAACTGCGGCACCGACCTTGCCAAGTATATTCGACGGACCTGCGCGTGTGCATCGACGCCGACAACCGGTATGCTTATCCGGACGTTGTCGTGGTTTGTAACCCGCCAAAATTTCTGGATGATACGCTCGATACGTTGTTAAATCCTGAGCTGATTGTCGAAGTGCTATCCGAATCGACAAGAAATTACGATCGGGGCGACAAGTTTCAGCAGTACCGGGGAGCTCCTTCCTTCCGCGAATACCTTCTCGTCGATCAAGAAAAAGTTCACGTCGAGCGCTATTCCAAGGCAAGCGACGGCACTTGGTCGCTTTGGGAAACCGACTCGATAAATGATGCGGTGCGGCTAGAATCGGTTGGCGTCGCGCTGGCGGTCTCTGAGATTTATTTCAAGATCGACTTCGAGCGGCCGCGGTAAAATTTCGATCTTCAGCAAAGCGCAAGATAGCGAGCATCCCGCTTTGCTCTTTATCTTGCGCTTTCGATGACCTGAGAAACCAACAAGCTCTAGCACGAACCAGCCACGCGATCGCACAATTCATTTATCGCTCACGTCAATGAAATTTCCATCCGGGTCCGACAACTGGTGCCGGCCATAGCGGCAGGCTTCGAGCAATCGCAACACGACATTGTGTTCACCGGTGGCATTGGGAGCCTTCGGCGCCATCCATTCAGGGTCCACGGTGGTCAATATCTCAAAATCTTTTCTAAAGGTCTCGACACTTTCGACTTTGAACCCGACATGGTCGAGTCCCGGACCCCGGTGTTCGGCATCATGATAGTCTTCGATCTTCCACGGCGTCAGGACCAAAGTGACCTTGCCGTCGGTCAAATAGAAATTGGGATCTTCCAGGGCTTTCTCTTCTTCTTTGAACTCGAATACGTCGACGCTGGATATCGTGGAGGAATTTATCGGATAAAGACGGATAGGAAGAAAAACGTCTAGGATTGAGTTGTCGGAGAATTCAGATGAGTTCCAGACTTTCAAATGAAATGATTTTGGAGCGGGGTATTGAATAAAAAGAGACTTTAGCTCGGTTCCAAACTGACGCCTCGCGGTCAAGCCGCGCATAGTTTCTGAATTGAGCTTTAGCCGCTTATTAGCGCCAAGACTGACTGGAAAAGGCATTCCGGCGAATCCGCGTCTATGTTATGCATAACGCAAGATTGGATCTTTCATCGCTATCCCAAATCGTTCAAAAACAACTCTCGAGAAGTCATTCGGCGAGACTTCTGAAATTACCTGAGCACCGTCAAACTCTAGCGGAAGATAGAGCATGCCCAACCTCGCGCTCGGGAAATTCAAGGCTAATGCTGCTATGCCGGGTTCCGAAGGCTCAACCACCGAAACCGCATATCCTCCTTCTTCGACAGGTTGAGCCATCTTGCCAATGAGGTTATCACCAGATTTAATTTGAATGTCTCGGCCGACGTGGATAAAAGTAGACCCCAGATACTCGAATCCGGTAGCTTTGTAACCTACCGCAACGCTGAAGTCCCCCACGGACGCGATAGCCGGGTCGTCAATGACTGCCTGCATAGAGCGGCGAAGTATCGCCATAACTCGGACGGCCGGTGATAACGTACTCTCCAGCCGTGCAGTGGTAGTATCGGGCGGTGTGTTTCGCTCCCTTTGAAATCGTTCAAAACCATCTTGATCTCCGATCCATGCAGTCAGAAGGCGATGTTCGATGCCACTCTTGCGAAACCGAATAAGCTGAGAACGGCTGGTTCCCGTCGCCACAATAAACTCGACGCTCCTCCGAATCTGCGACGCTAGCTCCTGCAGCCTTGCAAGAAGGTCATCGATGGGCCGCCCCTTTCTTATCTCTCTTGCAAATTCGCGCACTCCATCAAGCCCGAGGACCACATCACCCGCGAAACAGATGGTAATTTCACATGTGATAACGATCGCCTTGAGAGCATCAGTCTTGAAATTTACTCTAGGTCCTTCTGGGAAACTAATTCGCGTGTCCGAAACAATCCGGGGCCCATCATCCGTTGCGTCCGCTACAACGAGACTCATAAAACCTCCTCATTAAGAATGCCAAGTGACGGGTGTTTCTACCTCGCCTTTTTGGCAGCGTGTCGCTGCTACAAGGACTCAGGAGACTCGATGTGCGATATGTCTGTCCTCTGATTCATTCACAGAAATTCGTTCGCATAATACGATCGCTTTAGCCACGGCGGCTCGCCGAGCCCGTGATCTCAACCCGATGCGAGTGTTGTTTAGACAGCTGCCGATGACGCGCCCCAATGAAGAAGAGATTGTCAACGCGCTTCGGAAACGTTCCTTCCTGCCATGCCAGCCTGATTGAGCGTCCAAGTCGTCGATCGAGCAATCGCAAGTTTTGGTAAACTGAGATCGCGTATCTGAGCAATTCAATTCGTCGGGAGAACCGAAAACCATCGCTCTCGCGCACATTTGGATTGGTCGGAATCGGGCCTCGGACCTCCCAGCCGTCAGTATAGCGGTAGCACCGTATGTAAGACTCGTTATCCACTGGCGTGTAGTGATTGAAGCAATCTCGGTAGTCTTTGAGGCGGTTGACCCATTGATCTTTCGCCTTTCTGAGTAAGTCAACCGGCCCATCGAGGCCACGCTTAGCGCACAATTTGTTAAACGAGATAGGTGTCTGCTTCACGTAGAATACGCCGACGAGTCGAGCGAGCATTTCAAGCGACGAAGCGACGACGGTTAAATAAGCCTCAAAGTCCCAGTAGATCTGCCAGGCGATACCGCGCCCGGTGGCAACTTCGAAAAGGTTTTGGTCGGACGCTGCAGCTGCAATCTGCCTTTTGATCGCCTCAACAGAACTGCAATAGTTTTTATGAATCGTGTTCAGCCGGTGTTCCGCGTGATACAAATGGTACCTAAAAATACGAGGTATTCGCGCACGAACCACGCGATTCAGCGCGTTCCTCGTCATTGATCGTGAAGCGAATATCGTCAAATGCTGAGACGACGCTCGGTTGGCCGCCAAAGTCAGCTGGCAATGCCGGCAGTGGTTTGAAGATGATCATAGCTGCGCCTCATGAGTAGAGAGAGAGCTTGTCAACTCATGTTATTAATGCAGCGACCTTATTGGCCGCTCCTTGGATGTGCGTGTGCAGGGGTGTGAATAGGGTAGGAGACATCGCTAGATCCTCGTCGTACTCAGTCTCCGGCGCTGGATAAGCTATGTCGACCGGAGCCGTCGGGATGAATGCCGTATTTCAAAACTGCTGCTCGCAGTGTGTACCTATTGCTTCCCGCTATGTCGGCCGCCGACACCGGCGCTGCTATGCAGATGACGTTGTTGAGCGCCAAGAGAAAATAGCGGCAAAACAACAAACCAAAGAACAAATAAGGGTGTGGTTAGGCGTCTCATCGGATCTGTTAGTTCGCCTGATCGCTGTGGCCGATGTATCCTATCTCAATGTCTCACCGACCTTGCGGGCGATGCTAAAGTCGAACACTTGCGCCGGCAGCACCGGTTGCTTAGGTTTAATCTGCGCCGCCGCATCGGCGATCATTTGGCGTTGAATGTCTTCGCCGACGATACCGCTTTCCAACAGCGCCGGAGCGGCGATGTCGTAGGTGCGCGCCGCTATCTTTTCCGGGTCCTTGCCAATGTCCAACCACGGACCTTTGAGGAATTCGATGCCATACTTGCGATCGGATTTGAAGAGCCGAGTCGCTCGCAACATGGCGCGCACGACTTTGGTCACGACCTCGGGTTGCTCCGTGAGCATAGTTGTGGTCGTCGCCAGACCGCCTTGGACCGTTTGATATACGTCGCCGGCGGCGACCAGCTTACGGAAGCCTTCGTCCTGGGCGGTAAAGGTTAACGGCATTTGCAGCGGCGCGGCATCGATGACTTTGGCTTTTAGCGACAAGTAAGTAACGTGGCTGGGACCCGTTGCCAGGATAGCAACCTCCTCGGGGCGGACATTATTGGCTAATAGAATCCGGCGCGTGAGGATTTCCGCCAAAGAACCGACACCGCCGGTGCCGATTTTTTTGCCGCGCAATTGTTGAACGCTGGTGATATTGGGCTGGACGATAAGATCGAATGACGGCCGGTCGGTTACGGCCAATATCACCTTGATGTCGGCGCCTCGCACCGCGGCGCTCACCGCCGACCCGGTGGCCGAGGCGAATTGCGTGCTATTGCCTAACGTTGCTTGAATGGTTTGGATCGCCTGCATGACGATCAACTCGACCTCCAAACCTTCTTCGCGGAAGAAGCCGCGTTCCTTGGCCACGAAGAAGGGCATGGAAGTCGTGCTTCGCGCGGCCAGGCCCATGCGGATTCGTGTAAGTTTTTCGCTGCTATCGGCTGATAGCGCCGTATTGACCCAAGAGCAGAGTAACGTAAGGAAGAGTGGAACGAGAGTGGCGAATCGTTTTAGCTTGGCCATCGCGTCCTGCTTTGCGCTTGCGTCCATCCCTTCAGCCAATGAATTCCGATCGACGGATCAATAAATTCTGCGGGGCGGCCTACAGCGGCGCTCCCGGCCCATTTCTCGCGTGAAAGTTGGCAAACCGACTAGCCATCCGAGCTATGGGCTGCCGGCTCCTTCAAGACATGCTCGATCAACCGCTGCAATTCCTCATAGGGCTGGGCGCCGACCATCAAATATTTGCCAGCCAGAAAGGTCGGCACGCCATTGATGCCAAAGGAGGCGCAGCGCTTCCAGTCCGTGTCGACGGCGTCTTTGTATTTGCGGCTGAGGAGTATTTCGGTGGCTTCGTCTTTCGGCAAGTCATTCTGCTCGGCGATCTGCGCCAGCACGTCGACCTTGCCGATGTTTTTCACGTCGACGAAGTAGGCGCGGAACAGCGCATTGACGACTTCCTCCGCTTTGCCTTTGGTCGCGGCCCAGGTGGCGAGTTCTTGAGCGAGACGGCTGTTAAAGGACATGTTGCGTTCGGCGTTGAACGGCAAGCCTTCGCGATCCATGTTCACTTTCATCCGGCCGTTGCGCGCGATGATCTCGGGGCCGCGCACGCTGCCTTCTTCCGGCGTCTCAGGGTGGAGCGGAAAGTTGGTGAATTTAATTCCCAGACCGTATTGATTCTTGAGTTTCTCGACACGCCCGGTGACGAGGTAGCACCACGGTCAAACGAAGTCGGAAAAGATTTCCAATACCAAGGGTTCAGACATAAATACCTCCGTTTAAGTCGTTCAAAAGTTCAAGGTTCAAGGGTTAAAATGGATTCTAGGGTTGTTGATTGGCGGAAGTCAAAGACTTTCTCGCCAGTTAATTTGACATTGTTGCGCTGGCTCGGATAGTTTCACAGCGATGCCATTCTTGCGAATCGGGGACTCTGTTCATCACTATAAAACGCACGGGCCGAAAGAAAAACCCGCGGTGGTTTTTTCCAACTCGCTCGGCAGCGACCTGCGCATCTGGGACGGGGTGGCGGCGCGTTTGTTGCAGCATTGTCACGTGGTTCGTTACGACTTACGCGGCCATGGTTTGTCGGAAGCTCCTACGTCACCGTATTCGGCTGTGGATTTAGCGCGCGACGTAGTCGCGTTGCTCGATAGGTTGGAAATTCGCGGCGCGGTGATCTGCGGCGTGTCGGTTGGCGGTATGATCGCTCAGGCGGTGGCTTTGAACCATCCCGAGCGCGTGCGCGCGCTGGTGCTATCCGATACCGGCGCGCGCATTGGCAGCGCGGCGGCTTGGCAGCAGCGTATCGACAAGGTGCGCGCCGATGGCGTCGATTCGCTAGTCGAGTTGACCATGGAGCGGTGGTTTTCCGCCGGCTTCCGCGAAAAATGGCCGGCCGATATTCGCGGCTATTCTCGAATGTTGCGGCAATCTTCGGCGGACGGCTACATAGGAACTTGCGCTGCGCTGCGGGATGCGGATTTTCGCTCGACCGCGGTGCAGATCAGGCAGCCGACTCTGGTTCTCTGCGGCGCCGAAGATATTGCCACGCCGCCGGAACTTGGCCGAGAGTTGGCGAGTCTGATCCCTGGAGCTCAGTTTTCTCTGATTGAAAAGGCGGCTCATCTGCCGTGCGTCGAACAGCCGGATGCGATGTTCGAGCGCATGATACAATTTTTTCGGGAGGTGGACATTGTCTGACGAACTCTTCGACAAAGGGATGGCCGTGCGCAAAGCCGTGTTAGGCGAAGAATACGTCGCGCGCGCGGAGGCGAATAAGACCGACTTCGATGCTGACTGGCAGCGTTATGTCACCGAACACGCCTGGGCTGCGGTCTGGACCCGGCCCGGGCTGGAAAAGCGCACGCGCAGCATGCTGACGATTGCCATGCTCGCTTCATTGGGACGTCTCGACGAACTCGGAGCGCATATCCGGGCGACCCGCAATACCGGGGTGACCAAGGACGAGGTCAAGGAAGTGTTACTGCAAGTCGCCGTTTACGCCGGCGCGCCGGCGGCTAACTCGGCATTTGCCATCGCCAAGCGGGTTTACAAAGGGATGGAAACTGGCGAAAGAAATAGGAGCGTTCATCGCGCGAGACAACGGAGTGCAACTGCACGAGACTTTGCCGGTGTGAATGATTTTTGCCGCACAGCCCGTGAACAGTATGCGTCGCACGTATGAATGTTGAAAAGGTAAATGGCGATGCAGATCTAAATCCTACAATCCACGCGACTGGCGCTCCCATCCGCCTTACAGTTTCCATGGCTATGGTTCGTCGGTCAAACGCGCACCGCTCAAGAAGCTCATGCCGATAGAGCAAACTCTATCGGAGATCACCGGCCCGTTGTTCAACGATATCAAACTAACGCCCGGGGAAGACGACCTAGCCCGCAATGCCGACGGCAAGGAAGCGGTCGGCGAGCGCATCATCGTCGTCGGCCGGGTGTTGGATGAGGATGATAAGCCCGTCCCCAATACGTTGATCGAGATTTGGCAGGCCAATGCCGCTGGTCGTTATAATCATCCGGTCGACCAACACAACGCGCCGCTCGATCCGAATTTCCTCGGCGCGGGCCGCTGTATGACCAATGACAAGGGCGAGTATCGCTACTTGACCATCAAACCGGGCGCTTATCCGTGGCTGAATCATACGAATGCCTGGCGGCCGGCGCATATTCACATCTCGCTGTTCGGGCCTAGCTTCGTGAGCAGGCTGGTGACGCAGTTTTTTTTCCCCGGCGACCCCTTGATCCCGCACGATCCGATTCTCAATTCAGTTCCGACACGGAGTGGCCGTGAGCGGCTGATGGCGAGCTATGCGCATGATGTAACCGAGCCTGAGTTCGCCTTGGGTTATCGCTTCGACATCGTGCTGCGCGGACGCAAAGCCACGCCCTTCGAGAGGCCGCAATGAGCAAGCAAACGCCTTCGCAAACGGTCGGCCCGTTCTACGCCATCGGTCTGACCCGCCAACCGATGAACGTAGTGGCACGGGAGTCGACTCAAGGCCAGCGCATCCGCATCGAAGGGCAAGTCTGCGACGGCGACGGCGTCGCCATTCCCGATGTCATGGTGGAGATCTGGCAAGCGAACTCCTACGGTCGTTACAATCACCCGGATGACAAGCAGGAAAAACCGCTCGATCCGGCGTTCAGCGGTTGGGGTCGTTCCGGCACCGACGAAAAATGTTTTTACAGTTTTGAAACCATCAAGCCGGGACCAGTTCCTGGAAACGACGACACAGTCCAAGCGCCCCATGTCAACGTCGTGATTTTTGCCCGCGGCATGCTGGTGCACGCTTACACGCGGATTTACTTCGACGATGAAGCCGCGAATGCCAATGATCCGGTGCTGTTATCGATCAAAAACAAGGCGCGGCGGCGGACGTTGATCGCCCAGCGCGGCGAGCGGGATGGTAAGGCCGTTTACCGTTTCGACATACGGCTGCAAGGTGGCAACGAGACGGTTTTCTTCGATATGTGAGTTTGATTGCGCAAGTACGGGGGCAACTCAAGTGTTTCCATCGATTCGAGTTCTTTAAATTTTCTCACGCAACCGGAAGAGGTTTTTAATGGCTTTCGGGAAAATGAAAAATTCGCCGGCTATCAATGAGCGTACTTGATTCGACTATTTTTGCGCCCTTGTTCGGCGATGCGGCCATTGACGACCTCTTCAGCGATCAAGCCTATGTTCGCGCTCTAGTGGATGTTGAAATCGCTCTCGCCCGCGCCGGTGCGCGTGTTGGTGTGATTCCAGCGGGGGCGGCGGAACAGATCGCCAAAGCAGGCGCCGATGGTATCGATGTCTCCGCGCTGACGAAGGGAACGCTGCGTTCAGGGTTTCCGATCATCGCTTTGGTGCAGGAGTTGCGTAAACAGGTTAGCGGCGATGCGGCGCCGTACATTCATTGGGGCGCGACAACGCAGGATATCATGGATACGGCTTGCGTGTTGCAACTGCGTGGGGCGATGCAAATCTGCAGCAAAAGAATCGGCGAGCTCGGCGGCCACCTGACTGCGCTAGCCGGCAAACATCGGACCACCGTTCTCGCCGGGCGCACCCATAGCCAGCAGGCGTTGCCGATCACATTCGGTTTGAAAGCGGCCGGCTGGTTAGCTCCGCTCATCCGCCATGCGGACCGATTGGCGGAAATCGAGCCTCGGTTGCTGGTGGTGCAATTCGGCGGCGCGGCGGGAACCTTGGCGGCGCTTGGTGATCAGGGGTTGTCGGTCATGCAAGCACTGGCCAACGAGTTGAAGCTTGGTACGCCGGCGATGCCATGGCATGCACAGCGGGATAGTTTCGTCGAATTTGGCGGCTGGCTCAGTTTGGTTTCAGGTTCTCTTGCCAAGATTGCCCAGGATGTCATCCTCATGGCGCAGACCGAAGTGGGCGAGGTCGGCGAGTCGGCCGAGGAAGGTCGCGGCGGCAGCAGCACCATGCCGCAGAAGTCCAATCCAATCACCAGCGAGTTGATCGTTGCCGCGGCGCGCATGAACGCGTCGCTGCTCTCGGCGCTGCACAACGCGCAGATTCAGGAACATGAGCGCGGCACCCATGGCTGGCAGGTGGAATGGCTGGCGCTGCCACAGATGGTCACGCTGACCGGCGGCGCTTTAAAACATGCGGTTTATCTAGCGAATAATTTGCAAGTCGACGCCGCCGCGATGCGGACAAATATTTCCCGCGCCAACGATGTGATTCTGGCCGAAGCGGCGGTGTTCGCCTTGGCCAAAGCGTTGCCGCGGCCGCAGGCGGAGGAATTGGTCAAAAAGGCGTGCGCTGTCGCCATGGCGGAAAACAAATCGCTCATCGATGTCGTCAAGCAGCTCGCCGGCGATTCGGCGACGGCGATCAACTGGCAAGCGTTGGCGCGGCCGGAAAATTATCTCGGTGAGAGCGATAGATTAATCGACCGCGTATTGGATCTGGCAAGAAAGCGTTTTTGACCATGGAAAATGCCCCACCGACCACGTTGACCGAATTACTGAGCAGCCGGGCACAGCGCCATCCCGACAAACTCGCGCTGATCTTTAAAGACCGGCGCTGGAGCTACGGCGAATTGCAACGCGAGGCAGAGCGAGTTGCCAACGGTCTGTTGCGCATGGGCGTTGAGAAGGGCGATCGCATCGCGTTCTTTCTGCCCAACTGCGGCGAGTTTCTGTTTTCCGTCTTTGCCGTCACCCAGATCGGCGCGGTTTTCGTGCCGCTCAATCCGCAGTACATCGCCGAAGAGGCCGAGTATGTGTTGCAGCACTCCGAGGCGTCCATCGTGCTCACCTCGCCTGAGCTGTTGCCGTTGATCGAGTCGGTGCGCGGCAAACTCGCCAATCTCAAGCAAGTGATCGTCACCGGCGCGGGTGAGTTCGCCGGCGCGCTATCGTGGGACAAGTTTTTAGCCGGTGTAAAAACCGGGGCGCCGCGGGTTCCCCTTGATCCGGAAGAGCTGGCGTCGATCACCTACACCTCCGGTACCACGGACCGGCCCAAGGGTGTGATGTTGTCACAATATGCTTACGCCTTCGCGCCGCGTATGCGTGCGGCAGGGCTGGGTTGGAACGACCACGATCGCGTGCTCTGCGTGCTGCCGCTGTTTCATGTCAACGCGCTGTGCCACACCTGTATCGCCATGCTGTCGGTGGGCGGCAGCATCGTGCTGACGGAGAAATTTAGCGCGTCGCGCTTCTGGGACGAGGTGCGGGAGTACGGCATCACTACTTCGAGCTTGATGCGGACGATTCCACAGATCTTGCTCAGCTTGCCGGAAAAAGCCGACGACGGCGATAATCCGTTGCGTCTGATCGTCACCTTGCTGTCGCCGGAAATGCATGTGCGCTTCGAAGAGAGATTCGGCGTCACCGGTGTGCCGTCTTACAGTTTGACCGAAGACATTCTCAGTGTCATCGGACCGCAGAACATGCCCAAGGAGAAACTCGGCAGTTGCGGCGTCGTCCTGGCGCCGGAAGTGCATCGCGTGGCGATTCACGACGAGGACGGCCGGGCGCTTCCCGCCGGCACAGCCGGAGAGATCGTCAAGCAAAGCCCAACGGTGATGCAGGGTTATTACAAGAATCCAGAGGCCACGGCGAAGGCTTTGAAAAACGGCTGGCTCTACACCGGCGATCTTGGCTATCTCGACGGCGACGGCTATCTCTACTTCGTCGACCGCGTGAAAGATATGGTGCGGCGCGGCGACGAAAACATCTCCTCGGAGGAAGTCGAGCGGGTGCTCAATTCCCACCCGCAGGTCGCCGAATCGGCGGTGATCGCCATTGCCGATTTAATCCGCGGCGAAGAAGTGAAAGCGTACATCGTACTTAAGTCGGGGGCGACGCCGAAAAGCGTCCCGGCTGAAGATATCTGGAACTTTTGCAAACCCCATCTCGCCGCGTTCAAAGTGCCACGGTTCTTGGAGTATCGCGATGAGCTGCCCAAAACGCCGAGCTCGAAGGTGCAGAAAAATATTCTGCGCGACGAGAGCAAGCGAGGCAGTGGCCCAGTATTCGATCGCCTGGCTAAATAGCGTTAGCCGGCGCGCAAGTTTACCGTAGAAACTCGGAACAGCGATAGCGATTTGACTAACCGACTTTACTGATTGGTGGATTACCGCGATTGCAAAGGAAATTGTGGTGTTGCAGTAGGTTTCGACGGCGAATTCCGATTCCCTTCTTCGGTCCCGCTGTTTTGGTCCCCTTGCATATGCTTTCGTAGCAGATTTCCTAGCGCGGATAAATTAAACGGCTTATGCAAAACTTCTACGGCGCCGGCGACAATGGCTCGGTTTACTCTCGGACTGGGATCGTAAGCCGTGCAGACAATAACCGGTATCTCTCTTGTAGAAGGTAGATTTTTTAATTGGACGATTGCATCCTCACCATTCATCTTCGGCATACTAAGATCCATTAAGATGAGATCGGGTCGCCCAGCGAGCGCCTCTTCGACGGCTGCGGCCCCGTTGTCCGCCTCAATCACCTCATATCCCAGGCGCCTGATGACGAGAGATTGGAGCTCTCGGCAATCCTCATTGTCTTCGACTACAAGTATTTTTTTGTTGGTATGCACTCGATATAACACAAGCAGTAATTGTGCCGCTCGGGATCTCTAGTTGATTTAGAACCAAAGAATCCCAAAGCGCTGGATCATCTCCGGGCGATTGTCTCAGGGATGGTATGTTGAAAAACGTAGCTGGGTCTAGCCAGTGACGTTTATGAGGCTAAGATTGGCTTGAGGGCCGACTGCAGGAGACTTTCGCCAACCCGCGGCAAAATTACGCAGTCGCATGTTCGGCCAAAATTTAGAGAAGAATCCGGTTGGTAAAAACCCACGGGCCAAGTCAACATTGCATTAAACAATTTCGTAGCCAGGCTTATTGCACCCTAATCTTAACAGGGATTTCATATGCCGCTTGGCTGTTTAGATATGGCTTACCGTCATCAATCCATAATCCATTTCTCGCAAATGCTATTGCCCACAAATCGGCTTTCTCCTCGCTTCCGAAGCCGTCAAGATTACTATCAAAGTGTTGAGTTCTAAGAGTAGCGCCTTCATTCCATTGCACGATCACTTTGGCTCGCCACTTAGTGCTGTTAGGTGTCCGCCACGGAATGGTTCCGATTGAGTGACGCTGGTAGATTAGAAACAATGTCCCTTGGCTATATTTAAGCGGATCGAGCAGATCCACAACGGAGAAATGCTTTTTCTCTCACGGTCGGTAGCGGGTGAATTTCGTTGCGCGGCATGATCATCTGGTTCGTGGACGTGTAGCGCTAAGAAAAACACGAACGCAAATACCAAGGCTCCTGGTATGAAAATTTTCACTGGCAACCTTCATTATTAAGGTGTTGCCAAGTGCATCATGTGTGCCAGACGGTAGCTTCACAGCCCGTGCGGACTAACGCTCCTATGATAATGCCTGTGGAGCAGGGCAACTGCGCCCGGAGACTTCTTATAGCTTTATTGCCGGGCAGGTCGGTGACTTAATCGGCGGGTTCGGCTAACCGCCGAGTTGATACGACGGTGGGAAAGCATAAGCAGGTTTAACCGTAAGGCGATGCGACGAGCCGTCGATTTACCCGATCAAGCAAAGTAGGAGAAGATTAATCTAGACCGTCTCGCCACTGAAACGAGTATGTTTCGATTAATTAGCGAGCTCGCAAGAAGAGGCCGTGATTCCATCGCTAATTGCTGCGCCATCGTTGCTAATGCGTTTGCCGTGCCTATTCCAACGATTATAAGCGTTGCTATTGTCACGTGTCGCGCACTGCAACCCGCAACCGCAATCGTACGATCTTTTATAGTCGTCATCACTTTCCCTTTTAGACAGCGAGTCGATCGTTGCCGCAGCGGTATGAACGACTCGATTTGCGCCAACCCGCCGGATATTCGGCTATTTGTCGTTAACGTTTTTTTTATCTTTTGACCCGGTGATTTAATTATCAGAGCGCGGCCAAAGTGGCTAATTTGGGCTGGTGAAAACCTCGATCTTGCCAATTCCGGCTGGACGGGCCAAAGCGCTGCCGGCGGCCGAAACTAAATTCATTTTCCACTCGACGGACCTGACGCAGGGCTCGGAGAAGGCCTTTGCCGTCGCTGTCAGCCTTGCCAGAAAACATGGCGCTGAGCTCATCCGTCGCTCTGCTCGATGAATTGGAGCAGATTTGCAACTTGGTGGCCAAGGAGTTTCCGCGCACGATTTTCCTCAGCGGCAAGCTGGTATTCGAGAAAGAGAACATATTTACCCGGTTGCGGCATAACCATACGCCTAATACCTTGTAGCAGAAACTTCAGTTCGCCGGCCGGGAAATGATGATCTTGCCGATCCGGGTCTCTATTCAGCAGAATGCTCCTGCGCGGCTCGCAGCCTAAGCCTAGCCAAGATGATTTGGCGGCGCCGTCGCCTACGAATCTTACCGGCGAAACATTCGGCTGGCATCCAAGTCACGCACCAGCAAGTTACCTACATTAGATGAGTATCGTTATCGCCGACGTGTTCCAGACAGCGGATTCCGTTAACGTAAATTTTATATTTTCGCCGGAGTTTTTAATTAGTCTTGGTGCGGATCAGGGATTACTTTTGACGCATGAAGACTACCAAAGCCGATCTCACTCTAGGCGACGGCACGGTCGGAGCTTTGCCCGTCGTCACACGAATTCTCCACCCGACGGACTTGGCCGATACTTCGGTCCGGGCGCTCACTCTAGCAATCAAGTTGGCCCGGCAAAACCGTGCCGAGTTGCTACTTGCTCATGCATTGCCGCCACCTACACCCATTTTCGAGGTCGAATCTTTCGAGCGATCGTCCGCAGAGCCCGATCTAGAATTGCTCGTCGATAGGCTCTCGAGCCAGGGAATACGCGCGCGAAAGATCTTGATTAAAGGAACCCACTCGGTGCCCGGCAATATCGCCGAGTGCGCCAAGTTTTTCGGCGCGGACTTGATTGTCATGGGCACACGTTCTCGCCGCGGTTTGGCGCGCTTCCTCAGAGGCAGCATTGCCGCGAGTGTGGTCAAGACCGCGCCATGCCCGGTGCTAGTGGTGCCTAACAGATCGTCAGTGACGCTATAGTTTATCGAACGAGATGAAAACCATGAACGGTAACGACTGGTTTTACCTATTGAGTTTTTTTGCAGTGATAATGATTGCAACCCCCTTATTCGGCGGGTGGATGGCTCGGGTATTTTCGGGTGAAAGATATTGGCTCTCGCCGCTTGCGGGGCCGGTCGAGAGATTGATTTACCGTCTCGCTGGCGTCGATTGGCAATGCCAAATGGATTGGAAAGAGTACTTGTCGGCGCTCGCTGTTTTCAATATTTTGGGCTTCTTCGCCGTCTTCGCGTTACAGATCACGCAGTCCCTCTTGCCATTCAATCCCTCGGCGCTGCCGGACGTAGCTTGGCCGTTGGCTTTCAATACAGCTGTAAGCTTCATGACCAATACCAATTGGCAAGCCTATTCCGGTGAGGCCACCCTGAGCTCTCTGGTGCAGCTACTAGGCTTGACAGTGCAAAATTTTCTCAGTGCCGCCACTGGTATCGCCGTGTTCTTAGCTTTCGCACGTGGGCTAACACAAAAGTTCTCCGAGAAGATCGGAAACTTCTGGGTAGACATGACCCGAACCATAGTCCAGGTCCTTTTGCCGTTATCGATGCTGCTCGCGATCGCGTTAATCGCCGAAGGCGTGGTGCAGTCGTTCTCGGCCTATGTCACGGCGACGACTTTGGAAGGGGCTAAGCAAGTGATTCCCTTGGGCCCTGCGGCCTCCCAGATTGCCATCAAGCAGCTGGGGACAAACGGCGGCGGGTTTTTCGGCGTCAACAGTGCCCATCCTTTTGAGAATCCCACGGCGCTGACCGGCTTTTTGGAATTAGTCGCGATCTTACTGATCCCCGCTGCGCTCACCTACACCTACGGCAAGATCATAGGGAATTTGCGCCATGGTTGGTGTTTGTTCACGGCAATGGCCGTGTTGTTCCTGTCTGGTTTAGCCATCGCGCTCTGGGCGGAGCATCGACCAAATAACGCGCTCGCTTTGATCAGCAACCTGGAAGGCAAAGAACTGCGATTCGGTGTAACCGGTAGCGTACTCTGGTCGGTGGCGACGACCGCCGCATCCCATGGCTCGGTTAATGCCATGCACGCGAGCATGGCGCCGTTGGCGGGCCTGGTGCAGATGTTCAACATGATGCTCGGCGAGGTGGTCTTCGGCGGCGTTGGCGCGGGGCTCTACGGTATGTTGATGTTTGTGCTGCTGACGGTCTTTATCGCCGGACTGATGGTCGGACGGACCCCGGAATATCTCGGCAAAAAAATCGAGCAACGGGAAGTGATTTGGGCCGCGATTGCGGTGATTTTGCCTTCGGCCATGATTCTTTGCGGCACCGCGCTATCTTGTCTATTGCCCGACGCGCTGGCGAGCCGAGCTAACACCGGCCCTCACGGATTCTCCGAGTTGCTATATGCCTGGACGTCCGCTTCCGGCAACAATGGCAGCGCGTTTGCCGGGCTCAATGCCAATACTAATTTTTACAATATCGGTTTGGCGCTCGCCATGCTGGTCGGGCGATTCGCCGTCATTATCCCGGCTTTGGCGATTGCCGGCAGCATGGCTGTGAAGAAAACCGCACCGCCGTCGCCGGGCACTTTTCCCACCGATGGCGTCACTTTTGTTGCACTGTTGATCGGTGTGATCGTGATCGTCGGCGGTCTGACGTTTCTACCGGCGCTGACCTTGGGTCCGGTTCTGGAACATTTTCTAATACTGCAAGGCCGCTTGTCGTAGATTAGGGAGATTCATTATGGCACCGAAGACCAAAGCATTCAGCGGATTCTCGCGGGAGCTGGTCGGTCACGCCGTGCTCGACAGCGTGCGCAAACTGAATCCGCGCGAGCAATGGAAAAATTTCGTGATCTTCGTCGTCTATCTCGGGGCGATTTTAACGACGATCAATTTGTTTTGGACTTTTACTGCGTTCAGCCTGCAAGTTGTGTTGTGGCTGTGGTTTACCGTGCTGTTTGCTAATTTTGCCGAATCGATAGCGGAGGGGCGCGGTAAAGCCCAAGCGGAAGCATTGCGCAAGATGAGAGTGACCACCCAAGCGCGTCTATGGCGCGATGGTAAGGAGAGCAAGGCGGCGGCATCGGAGTTGCGCATCGGCGATCAGGTTATCTGCGAGACGGGTGACGTGATCCCCGGCGATGGCGAAGTGGTTCAGGGCATCGCCAGCGTCGATGAGTCGGCGATCACCGGCGAATCCGCCCCGGTCATTCGCGAAGCGGGCGGCGATCGCTCGGCGGTTACCGGCGGCACGCGCGTATTGAGCGACCGTATCATCGTGCGCATCTCTTCCGAGCCAGGTAAGACTTTTCTCGATCGCATGATCGCCCTGGTCGAGGGTGCGGCGCGGCAAAAGACGCCCAATGAACTGGCCCTAGAGGTCTTGCTCGTCAGTCTTACCGTATTGTTTCTTTTGGTCGTCGTCACACTGCCGGCAATGGCGTGGCATATCGAAAATGAAGCCAAACAACCCGGCGCGGCGGGTATGAACCTATTCGTATTGACCGCTTTGTTGGTTTGTTTGATTCCCACCACTATCGGCGGCTTGCTCAGCGCCATTGGCATCAGCGGCATGGATCGGCTGGTGCAGCGCAACGTTTTAGCTACCAGCGGTCGGGCGGTGGAGGCCGCCGGCGATATCGACGTGCTGTTGCTCGATAAAACAGGAACCGTGACTTTGGGCAACCGGATGGCGACGGAGTTTATTAGCGCGCCTGGTATCGCTGTGGCGCGACTGGCTGACGTGGCGCAGTTGGCGTCGCTGGCCGACGAAACCCCGGAAGGGCGTTCTATCGTCGTATTGGCCAAAGAGCAGTTTGCTTTGCGCGGGCGCGAACTAGCGGCGCCCCATGCTAACTTCATCCCCTTCAGCGCCAGGACTCAGATGAGCGGCGTCGACTTCGCGGAAAATGGCGCAATGCGACAGATTCGCAAGGGGTCGGCACAGGCTGTTCGCCTGCATGTGGACGAGCTCGGCGGCAACTTTCCGGCGGCGATATGCAGCAGCGTCGAGGCCATCGCGCGCCAAGGCGGCACGCCCCTGGTGGTTGCCGAAGGGACGCAAGTACTGGGCGTCGTGCACCTGAAAGACGTTGTGAAAGGCGGTATCAAAGAGCGCTTCGCCGAGTTGCGCCGGATGGGTATCAAGACCGTGATGATCACCGGCGATAATCCGTTAACCGCTGCGGCGATCGCCGCCGAGGCCGGCGTCGATGACTTCATGGCGCAGGCGAAGCCCGAAGATAAGCTGGCACGCATTCGTCACGAACAGGAAATCGGCCATCTCGTGGCGATGACCGGCGACGGCACCAACGACGCTCCGGCACTGGCTCAAGCGGATGTTGGCGTGGCGATGAACAGCGGCACCCAAGCGGCCCGCGAAGCCGGCAATATGGTCGACCTCGACAGCAATCCGACCAAGCTCATCGAGATCGTCGAGATTGGCAAGCAACTCCTGATGACGCGCGGCGCGCTAACCACCTTTAGCATTGCCAACGATGTGGCAAAGTATTTTGCTATCTTGCCGGCGCTTTTCGGCGCGCTCTATGTTGGTTCCGGTCACACCGGACCATTGGCCGGTCTCAACGTCATGGGCCTCAAATCTCCCGAAAGCGCTATATTGAGCGCCGTGATCTTTAACGCACTTGTCATCGTTGCGTTGGTGCCCTTGGCCTTGCGCGGCGTCAAGTACCGGGCTGCCGGCGCCGCCGTCGTGCTGCGGCGCAATTTGCTGATCTATGGTGTCGGCGGGCTGCTTGCGCCTTTTATCGGCATCAAGATCATTGATTGGGCATTGAGCGTCTTGAGACTGGCGTGATTGCTTGCAGGGCGGAGGGACCGGGATATGCTTAGATATGGATTTTCGGCATTGCGATTCTTTTTGACGCTGTCGTTGCTAACAGGGATTCTCTATCCGCTCGCGGTTACCGGAATTGCTCAAGCGCTATTCGCTTGGCGAGCTGGCGGCAGTTTGGTACGAGTCGATGGCAGGGTAGCGGGTTCAGATCTGCTGGCGCAAAAGTTTAACGCGCCGCGTTACTTTTGGCCGCGCCCGTCGTCGGTCGATTACGCGACGATCCCGTCGGGTGGCAGTAATCAGGGTTGGAATAGTGCGCAACTCAAAAAATCGGTAGCCGAGCGTCGGGCCACTCTCGAGCCAAGCGACGGCACCTCGACGATTCCCGGTGATTTGCTCTTCGCTTCGGCGAGCGGGTTAGATCCTCATATCAGTCCGGCGGCGGCGTTTTATCAATTGGATCGGGTCGCAACCGCGCGCGGATTCGACGCCCAACGCCGGCAGAAATTACTGGCCCTGATCGCGCACGAGACCGAGGGACCGCATTGGGGATTGATCGGACATCCGAGGATCAATGTGTTGCAGCTCAATATCGCGTTAGATAGCCTTGAGTAACTCTCATGGTCGACGAAGTCAGCAAGAGTCCGGATTCATTACTCGCCGATTTACGGGTCGACGAACCGTCGCGCCAGGCAAGACTGAAAATCTATCTCGGCATGTGCCCCGGTGTTGGTAAAACCTATGCGATGTTGCAGGCCGCGCATCAGCTGCTCAGCGAAGGTGTCAAACTGGTTGTCGGCGTTGCCGAGACCCATGGCCGCGCTGAAATCGTCGCCTTACTTGATGGATTACCGACGGTACCGCTGCGCGTCGTGCCCTATCAAAGCATGATTCTCCATGAGATGGATTTGGATGGGATTCTAGCGCAGCGTCCTGATGTTGTTTTGGTCGATGAGTTGGCACATACCAATGCGCCCGGCAGTCGCCACCCGAAGCGCTATCAGGATGTGCTGGAGTTACTCGACGCCGGGATTTCGGTCCATTCAACATTGAACGTCCAACATATCGAAAGCCGCGTCGATGTTGTCCGTCAAATTACCGGCGTCACCGTGTTGGAAACGGTTGCCGATTCGATTCTCGACCGGGCGAGCGAAATTCAGTTAATCGATCTGACGCCGGAACAGCTCCGCCAACGGCTCAAGGAAGGCAAAGTTTACCTTGGCGAGCGGGCGCAGGTTGCCGGTGTAAAATTTTTTCGCGAGCAAAATCTCGTGGCGCTGCGTGAAATGGCTCTGCGCCTAGCGACAGAGCGCGCCGACCAGGCGGTGCGCCGGGTGATGCGCGAACGCAATATCGGCGGGCCTTGGAAAAGCAGTGAGCGGCTGATGGTTGCCGTTGGCGGCGACGCCGGTTCGGAGAGCTTGATTCGCTGGACCCGCCGCGTCGCCGGTGAGTTCGGCTGTTCCTGGCTGGCGGTTTATGTCGACCCCGACGGGGCAGTTGGCTCCGAAAATCAAGATCAGCTCACACGCAGCCTTTCCCTTGTCCGGCAACTGGGCGGCGAAGTCGTCATGACTACGGGTAACAACCGTAGTGAAGCGTTGCTGCGGATCGCAAGAGAACAGAACGTGACCCAGATTGTTGTCGGTAAGCCGGCGGTCGCCGGCGGCTGGGATTGGTTGAAAGGCCGTTGGCTGCTCAACCGCTTGATTCATCGGAGCGGTGCCATTGACGTTTATGTCGTGCAAGCCGACCGACTCGTTGTCGCGCCAAGCCGGTCGGTTGCTGGAAGAATCCTGCAATCACCGCTGCATGAATTCCTAATCGCCGCTCTGGGCGTTGCCGGCGTGACCGTGATTTCACTCGGGTTCGAACCCATCACAGGCTATCTTGCGGTAGCGTTGTTGTATCTCTTGTTGGTGGTGGTCCTGGGGGTGCGTCTGGGCCGCGCTCCGGTTTTCGCTGCGGCGACGCTAAGCGCGTTGCTGTGGAACTTTCTCTTTATCCCGCCGCAACTTACCTTTTATATTGGCAAGCTCCATGATGTCATGATGTTCGCGATGTTTTTCATCGTCGCGCTGGCGATGGGGCATCTCACCGGCCGCTTGCATCAAAGCCAGATGGCCGAGCGCAAACGGGAGCGGCGCACCGCTGCGCTTTACGAATTGGCGCACCAGGCAGCATTTGCGCCTGAGCTCGACGCCGGTTTGCGCGCTGCGGTGGCGCATATCGAATCGATAGTCGATGCTAAAGCCGCGCTCGTGCTTCGCCTGGGGGACCATACGCTCGACAAATCAGTTCATCCGGCAAGTTCCTTCGCGCTTTCGGAGAAAGAGCACAGCGTTGCCGCCTGGGCATTTAGCCGGCGCGCTCCCGCCGGACGTTTCACCGACACATTGCCCGATGCGGCAGCATTGTACCTGCCACTACAAGCGCGCACGGCGGCGATGGGCGTGCTCTGTATACGGCCGCCTAAGGACCGCGCTTTGGATTTATCGGAGCGCGAATTGCTTGAAGCCTTCGCGGTGCTGATCGGTCTCTTGCTCGAAAAGGATCATATCGCGGCGGCGATTCAGCGCGCGGAAATCCTTGAAGCTTCCGAGCGTTTACGCCGTGGTATTCTCGACAGCGTTTCTCATGAACTCAAAACACCGTTGGCGGCGGTGCAGACGGGTCTGGCAGCGCTTGAACAACAAAGCAGGAACCACCCAGCTCAGATGGAAACGGTAGGGGAGATTAAATTCGCCACGCGGCGGTTGAACCGGGTAATCAGTAACTTGCTGGAGATGGCGCGGATCGAAGCAGGGGTGGTTCAGCCCAAGCTCGATTGGTGTGATATCGATGAAGTTGTCGACGGCGCCATCGAGCTCGCCGCTGATGCTCTGTCGAGACATCCGGTAGCGGTCGATATCAAACAGAATTTACCGATGATAAAGATCGACCACTTGGTGATCGAACAATCCCTGGCCAATCTTCTCGCCAATGCGGCCAATTGGAGCGAGGCTGGCAAGACAGTTGCCGTGAGCGCCGACATCAGCGATGGTGCCGTGCAGATCATCGTCTCGGATCGAGGTCCCGGGATTCCTCAAGAAGAATTGCCCCATGTATTCGACAAATTCTATCGCGGCGCCAAGGCGCCGTCAGGTGGCACTGGGCTAGGGTTGTCGATCGTCGACGGTTTTATCCGCGCTCATGGCGGCAAGGTGCATGCTGCCAATCGTCCCGGCGGCGGCGCCGAGTTCACAATCCGTGTGCCGGTGGAAGTCTTGAATGAAAAAAATATGGAGCTCGCCGATTGAACGATAAAGCGACCGCTATCGTCATCGACGACGAGGGGCAGATTCGCAAACTTTTGCGGGTTGTCCTGGAAGAGCATGGTTACGATGTCGTCGAAGCGGAAACCGGCAAATCCGGCCTCGCTGAGATCGCCACACGCCGGCCTGATGTGGTGCTGCTCGACCTGGGCTTGCCCGATATGGATGGCATCGAAATTCTCAAGCGATTGCGTGAATGGTCGCAAGTCCCCGTGCTGATTCTTTCCGTACGTGAGTCGGCGGAGCAAAAAGTCGCGGCCCTCGACGCCGGAGCCGACGACTATGTCACCAAACCGTTCGATGCCATCGAGCTCTTAGCGCGCCTGCGGGCGATACAGCGGCGTGGCCAGGAGGGCGAGGCCAATGCTTATTTCCAGACCGGCAATTTGGCGATCGACTTCAGCGGCCACATTGTCACGGTGAACGGCCGCGAGGTTAAACTTACGGCGACGGAGTATGATCTATTGCGGGTGCTGGCTCTTAATGCCGGCAAGGTGGTCACCCATGGCCACCTGTTGCGCGAAGTCTGGGGACCTAATGCGACCGAGCAATCGCAGTACCTGCGCGTTTACGTGAACCACTTGCGCAAGAAGATCGAACTGCCGCGCAGCAAACAGAAGCTGCTCAGGACCGAAAGCGGCATCGGCTACCGATTGGTGCCTGCCGACGCTAAATAGCTCCCTTCGCTCGCGTTCCAAATGTTTCAGTGGTTGCAGAAGTTCCAGGTGTTGTTCGTAAGTCGACGATTGGAACGGTCGAAACATCTGGAACCGTTGGAGCCGCCGTCGTAGACGGCATTGATGAATGCTATCATCGCCCAATGTGGTATTCGATCCCGCTGACGCTTTTCTGGTTTACCTATTTCGGTTCCCTCGGTGTTTTTTATCCATACTTCACTTTATATCTGCGCGAGAACGCCGGTTTGACCGGCACTCAAGTCGGCATGGTGTTGGCAATCTCGCCGTTGATCGGCATGTTTGCTCAGCCATTGTGGGGGCAGGTGGCGGACCGGACCGGCGCGCGCACGCGGGTGTTGGCGTTTCTCACGCTCGGCACGGCGCTGGGCTACCTGGGTTTGGGCTATGCGCAACAGTTTGGCGCGATCCTGCTCGCGACAGCGGCGCTGGCCCTCGTCGGCACCGCGGTATTTCCGCTGATGACTTCGGTGAGCCTGGCGATCCTCCGCGATTCCGGGCGCCACGCGTTTGGGCGGGTGCGCGGTTGGGGCACCATCGGTTACTTTATTCTGGTTCTCGTCTTTCCTTGGGCGCTGACGATCTATCAGCCGTCGGCAGCGCAATCTTCCATCACTCCTGCGAACGTGTCACAGCCCGGCATGGGCCTGATGTTTCCGTTGACGGCTTCATTGGTTTTCGTCGCGGCGCTAATCGCCTTCTTGCTGCCGCAGAAAGGCGCGGTGGGCTGGCGCGCCGCCCGCGGCGATTGGCGCGAGTTGTTGCGCAATCGGGCCTTCTTTCGCTTTCTTTGTTTTTCGCTGGTTGGCCACTTTCTCATGCATGGGCCGATGTGGCTGTTTCCGATTTTCATCCGCGCCCGCGGCGGCGATTTAACCACGATCCGCAACATGTGGATTCTCATGTTGATCGTCGAAGTGCCATTGGTCTTCCTCACCGGCAGCGGCTTGAAACGGCTGGGCGCCCGCGGTTTGTTGACCGTTGGCGTGACCGTCGGCGGTCTGAGGTGGATCCTGTCGGCGCTCATCACCGATCCGATGATCTTGTTCGCGGTGCAGGCGCTGCACGGCGTCACAGTCGTCGGCTTCAATCTTGGCAGCCCGCTCTACTTGGATGTGGTGGCGCCGGAGAAACTGCGCTCGACGGCCCAGGGCATTCTCTCCATGGTCGGCAACGGTTTGGCCGGGATTCTATCGAACTTGACGGCGGGTTGGTTGGTCGATCGCAGCGGCACCGACGCACTCTATTTATTGTGCGGTATCGGTTCGCTGACGCTGGGGATTTTGAGCCGCTGGATTCTGCCGAAAGTCGAACGGCGGCGGGAGGCGCCGAAGGAAATCGTTCTCGCCAGTGAGACGATTACTTAGTGCGGATGAGCTGCTGAACCTAAACTTGTGTCACTAAGCCGAGATCCTTCGCTGGCGCTCAGGACGACTCATCAGCGAGGTGAGTCGCTTAGCGCGGTAGTCCCGTGCCTTCCGGGACTCCGAGCATGAGATTCAAATTCTGAATCGCCACGCCGGCGGCGCCTTTGCCGAGATTGTCCAGGCGCGCCATCAGAAGGACGTGGCCGGACTGATGCGGCAAGACCCGCAGCGAAATGCGATTGGTGTCGTTGAACTCTTGCGGATCGAAGCTGGTTTCGTCAGTCTCGCCGGCGTCGGTGAACGGTTCGACCTCGATGAACGCTTCTTTGTCGTAACGCGCGGCCAGTGCTTCCCACATCGCCTTGGCCGAGACTTTTTTTGGTAGTGAATTCGCCGGAATCATAATTTGCACGCGCATGCCGCAGCGAAACGGTCCGACGTTGGGGAGAAACTGCGGTTCAGTATTTAATGCGCCATGGCGCATGATCTCCGGGATATGCTTGTGCAGCTTGTCGATGCTGTAGGGCGCCTCGTGGGGCAAATGGATTAATTTCTTCTTCGGATCTTCCCAGCGCTCGATCAACGCCCGGCCGCCGCCTGAGTAGCCCGATAGTGCGTGGATCGCCAGCGGTGCGCCGGCGGCGATCAAGTCGGTATCGACGAGCGGCCGGGTAAGTAAAATCACCGCTGCGGCGTAGCAGCCGGGATTGGCCACGCGCTTCGCTTGAGTGATCTGTTCGCGCTGCCCGGCCACCAGTTCGGGCAGGCCATAAACCCAGCCATCGACCACCCGATGCGCCGTGCTGGCGTCAAGGATTCGCACCGGCGAGTCGGCGAGCCATGCCGCCGCTTCTTTTGCCGCGTCATCCGGAAGGCAGAGCAGCACGATGCTTGCGTCTTGCAGCGCCTTCTTCCGCGCCGCCGGATCTTTGCGTAACTCCTCAGGAAGCGTGACGACTTCGAGATCGCCGCGACCGGCGAGCCAGTCGCGGATACGCAGCGCGGTGGTCCCGGCTTGGCCATCTATGTAGATTTTGGCTGGCACTCGAAAGTCTTTCTTGCTGCTGGATAAATCTTAGCAGAATTTTATTAACTTGAAATGGCGCAGCCAACTGACATATACGAATCACAACCGGTGCGAGCTACAGGAGGGCTCTATGACAAGTCTGGTCCGAATCTCGATCGTCGTCGTCGCTATGGTCATTGTGTCATGGGTCGAGGATAGCCGCGGCGCGGAGCGCGCCACCGAGCAGCTCTACGCCACCCTGGCGAAACTTCCCGCCGACCAGCGGGAAAAACGCATCGAAGAAGGCGCGCGCAAGGAGGGCAAGCTCAATTTCGTCCACACTTGGCGCGGCAAGAACGCGCGTGATCACGTCAAGCTGTTCGAGAAACGCTATCCCTTCGTGAAAGTCGACATGGGCGACTTGGGCTCGCAAGACGCCGCCGAGCGTTTCATCGCCGAGGAAAGCGCCGGGCGCCATTTGACCGATATCCTGACCCTCGGCGTTCCCGACATGGCGATAATCCTCAAACACAATTTCGTCGCCAAATTTCCCACGCCGGCGACCAAAAAGATCTTAAAGCAGTATCAAAACTTCATCGATCCGGCGGAGCGCTGGATCCCCTGGTACTGGGCCGAGCATGGCATTTCTTACAACACCAATTTGATCAAGCCGGACAAAGCGCCCAAGACTTGGTTCGATCTGTGCAAGCCGGAGTTCAAAGGGCAAGTCTCCTTCGATCCGTCGGAGACGCGGTTTCTCGCCGGGCTGTATGTCATGATGGGCGAGGAGAAGACCAAAGAGTGGCTCAAGTGCATGGGACAGAATCAAATCATTATCCAAACCGGTCACACCCAGCGCATGGAGCTGATGCTCACTGGCGACCACGCGCTGCAGGGCGACAATTATTTTTACACCGGCGTCGAAGCCAAGCGCAAAGATCCCAAGGCACCTTTTGCGATGGTCCTGACGGCGCCGATCCTGTCGTTTGCCGGGGGTATGGTTATCAACAAGAATGCCCTGAACCCCTACGCGTCGGCGCTATTCGTTGATTGGACGCTATCGCCTGACAGTCAAAATATGATCAATGAAATTCTCCGCGGCCCGCTGACGATCAAGCACCCTTATCTGCCCGACAACGTCAAGCTAGTGACCTATAATATCGTCAGCGACGATATTACCAAGCGTTTACATGACGCCTGGGGCCAGTATATCGGCCGCATGAAATAACCTGCCTCATTTCCTACCATGGCCGCCGCCCATTCACCGCGCTCGGGAGCCGGCTTCCGTCCGCCTTTGCTGAGCGCCGGCGGCATCGTGCTGCTCGGTCTCAGCGTTATTCTCGTCTACCAAGTTGCGGTTCCGCTGGGGCTAATCATTTGGACGAGCCTCAAAACCATTCGTCCCGGCGAGGCCGGCTTTTTGGATTTCAGTTTTACTTTGGCCAATTACAGCCGCGCCTACGGCATCGGCGAGTTTTGGCGCGCGAGTGTCAACACGCTCTACTTCGCCCTGGCGACAACTGTTCTGGCATTTATCTGGGGCACATTTCTCGCCTGGACTGTCGAGCGCACCAACACGCCGCTGGCGCGGCTGATCGGCCTGGTCACCCTCGGCCGGATTATTATTCCTGGTGTGATCATCACGGTCTCGTGGATTCTGATGGCGAGCCCGAGCATTGGAATTTTGAATCACCTCATCGCTTCGCTGACCGGTGTAAGCAGATTCCTCAACATTTATTCGTTCTGGGGCATGGTCTGGGTGCAGGCGCTGGAAATGACGCCGCTGGCTTATTTGTTAATGTCGGCGGCCTTGCAGTCGATCGACCCGCGGCTCGAGGAGGCATCGGCGATCGCCGGCGGCGGCACTTGGCCGACTTTTCGCAGGATCACTTTGCCGCTGGTCTTGCCCGCCGCGGCCGCCGCGGCTTTACTTTTGTTTATCCAAACCGTGGAGAGCTTCGAGGTGCCGCTACTGCTCGGCGGCCGCGCGCGGGTGTCGGTCTACACGACGGAAGTTTACTTCAACACCTCGCGCATGCCGACCGACTGGGGTTTATCGAGCACTTATTCTATGGTGTTGCTGCTCTTGGCGATGGTGTTGCTCTTCGTCTATTTCAGACTGGTGCGCCACGGTGAGCGTTACCAAACCATCACCGGCAAGGACTACCGGCCGCGACGCGTTGATCTTGGCCGCTGGAAATATCCGGCTTGCGGGCTCAGCTTGTTACTGATTTTTCTCATCACCGGGTTGCCGTTTCTCACGATGCTCTACGCGTCGTTCTTGCCGCGTTTCCAAGCGCCGACCGCCGAAGCCTTCCAGGCGATGACCTGGATGAACTACGCCAACCTGCTCGCCGACGACGGCTATGCCTTGAAACCACTATGGAACAGCACGCTGCTCGGCGTCGGTTCGGCGACTGCGGTGATGCTGCTGGTCGCCGGCATTAGCTATTTCGTGCATAAGACGCGCATCCGCGGACGGAAAATTCTCGACTTCCTTGGCTTTGCGCCAATTGCGCTGCCGAGCGTCGTGCTCGGGTCGGCGTTCATGTGGCTTTATCTGATCATCCCGCTGCCGGTGATTGGCACGCTGAGCATTATAGGCTTGGCTTATCTGACGCGATATTTACCGTTCGCATTGCGCTTCGTCTCGACCGCCATGGTGCAAATCCATGCCGAACTCGAAGAGGCGGCAGCCGTCGCCGGCGGCGGCTGGTGGAGAAATTTTTATCATATCTATCTGCCGCTGCTTCGTCCCGGACTCATGGCCGGATGGTTCTGGGTGATGGTGCATGCGTACCGCGAGCTGACCATTTCGCTGATGCTGGCGCGCTCGAATAATCGCACCGCCTCGGTGATCATCTTCGACCTGTGGTCGAACGGTTCCTTTCAACAGTTGAGCGCCTTCGGCGTCGTAATGTTCACCTTGCTGATCGTGCTGGTGGCCATCGCGCAGAAAATCAGCGCGCGCTACGGCATACAGGAGCAGGTGTGACGAATTCAACGTGATGACTGGGGTAATACCAAACGATGGCTATCGTTGGGTTCAAGCTATGCTGTACAGCTGACGCTAGATTACTCCGACGCGTCGGGGTCCAACATCCCTGCAAGTAAGTCCCCATGCAGCAGGCGGTGAAACAGACGCTCTCCGGCTTCGCGCCGAACCGAGAGACGACCTGTCTTGTATGCTCGAGAATTGAGACCGCGCTGGACAGATTCGCAGATGGCGACGTCTTCCGACTGAATCCGTTCGCTGACCGCGATACTGGCGATATTGTTTTCGCGGGCAGTGGCAGAAATGTCGGCAAAGTAATAGTCGAAGATGACTTCGGTTTTGTCGACGCCGCGCGGGATGACGAGATTGCTGTCCATTACGTCGGCGTAAATATTGATCATGAGGTTCGGATAAAGCCAGACATAGTTGGCGCGCTCGCCCTTTCGCACCGCGGCGGTCTGAGCTTCGCCCTTATCGGAAGCGATGGGGCTTGATTGCAGGCAAAAGCGCTCGCCGGTTTCGATCTTGTACTTGCTGTTGTCCAAGACGCTGCTCAGGCCGCCGTGGATATGCGGCACATGGTAACCGCCGTCGAGATAGTTGTCGACGAAGACTTTCCAGTTGCAGTTCAACAAATAAGCACGGCGCTCGAACCACGAATACTGTTCAAGGTTCAAGGGTTCAAGGCGTTCATTCAGATTGGTACCGACGTAATCCGTCAGGTTGGGATAGCCACTCTCTAGTTTGACGAACACCCAGCCATGCCATTCGGCGGTTTGGACCGGGACGAGGCCGTTGGCGCTTCGGTCGAAGTCGGCAACGCCGGCAAATTCCGGTGTGAGGATCAGTTTGCCTTCTAGGTCATAAGTCCAGCCGTGATATGGACAGCGTAGATTCTCTGCTTTGCCTTCGCGCTTTGTCACGACCGCCGCTGCATGATGGCGGCATACGTTGAAGAAGCCGCGCAGAACGCCGTCGTTGCCTCTGACGACGAGAATCGCTTCGCCCGCTATATCTACCGCGATGTATTGCCCTGGATTGCGAACTTGATCGGAGCTACCGGTGAGTTGCCACCACTGCGAAAACACCGTGCGTTGCTCCACCTCAAGAATTCGCGGATCGGTGTACCAGGCGGAGGGAGGGGTGGATGCTTCCGCTAGCGGAGAGTTGGGATCGTAATTAGCAATTATTTCTCTGAGACCGATGTCCATGTCTTCCGGCGAGGGATCGTGGCTGCGTAGTATAGCATTCAGACTTCCGGCACGATTCGAGATCAGGCAATCAGCCTGTTTGGGCAAGCGGCCGGACTGACGGGATTACATCAGCGGTGAGAGGCTCCACGGCAGACTGAGGAACAGTAATCACGGCAATGGAATCGCCGACTGCATTGAAGACCTCGAGTGCATAACCGCCCTCGCAATCCTTGCCGGGTAAATGTTCGACAATGGTGGCAACGTCGCCTTTTCGGAGTCCGTGTTCAGGAAGATCGACCCGCAGCGCTACACGATTGAATAGTTCCATTTTCATTTCGGCGCCTCTTTATCCGGAATCAACGTGACGAACCGGGTTTCACCGTTTAAGTTCAGCCGAATCCACACGGTAATTACTTGAATGGTCTTTCCATTTGGCCCGACTAATGAGCCCTTTACCTCGTACATGTCACCATACACGGTTGATCGAGTCAAATCCGCATCCATCTCTTCGATCAAGTTACGCAAATCGGTTTCTAATTCGTACCAATGGCTAGGCGTGTAGCCGGCGATCGCCAAGAATCCGGATTTGTCATCTGCGACCCTCGGGCTAAGAAGGTATTCTTTAAGCTTGCGATCGCTGATAACTGAATCTGGCGGAAGTTTCATCGATGGCCGCGGCTAGTTAAAAGTAACCAGATTATCGCCCTAGGGCATTGCTTCCCAACTCCCGCCGCGCTTGTTCGGCGAAACTCCAGTTGCGGACTTTGTCGAGCGGGATGGGGGTTTTGCTTTTCAGTTCGAGCATCGACTGATCCACCAGGGTTTGCACCGCGGCGTCGGAGACGACTCCGCCGTCCGCCCAACTTCGCTTACCTAACTCATAACTCTTAGCAGCGACTTCGCGATCCAGCCGGAGCCAGTTCCCCAGCATCTGGATGGTTTCTTCGCGATTGGCGCCGGCGAAGGCCATGGCGCGGAAGACTGCTTTGATCACGCCGTAAACCTGTTTGGGATTCTTCTGAATAGTTTCGTCGCGGACGGCGAGCCCGGCGAGCGGTAGCTCCAAGCGTTCGCCGAACCAGAGCAGGTCTCTGTAGCCGGCTTTCTCCGCTTGCAGGTTGTAGGGCAGAGTTAAGATCGTCGCGTCGACGCTGCCGGAAATGAGCGCAGCGTAGCGCGCCGCGGCTCCGCCCATTTGCAACCGAATGAGATCGCGGTCGGGGTCCAAGCCTTCTTGCTTGGCGACCGTGCGGAGCGCGAGATCGGCGGCGGCGCCGAAGCTGCCGATGGCGATGCGTTTGCCTTTGAGATCGCGTACGGTCTTCACGTCTCGCTTGACGGTGAGAAAGTAGTCGGGACGGCCGAGCAAGACGGCTACCGTTTTAACCGGCAAACCGGCGCTGGCGGCGTTTATCGCTGAAGTGCTGGGGGTGGCAAATTCGATACTGCGGGTGAGCAATGCGTTGACCGCGATATTGGCGCGCATCGTAATCGTCAACGCCTCAAAACCTTCGTCGCGAAAAAACCCTTTGCGCGCGGCGATCTCAAGCGGCAAAGTACTCAGGCCCGCACCGGTCGAGGCAATCTTTATTTCCTCTGCTGCGACAACTGTAGACGGCGCCAGGATCAGAATGGACAAGATTGCGACAAAGAAACGCAATGCGGATGACTTTTTCATCCTGGCATGGCTCGGCGCGGTAAGCGAAGTGAGATTTACGATTACGCTTCTTTCGCAGTTACATGGGCGCCGCCGAACGCTTCGGAGCGGTTGCCGACAAGCACCAGCGGTTCGGTGCCGACGTTAGTAATCTGATAGTAATCCTTGGCGCCGAAAAAAACGATTTCATTCTGGCCAATCACCCGCTCATCGCCCTTGAGTCCCTTGACCGATGCTTTGCCTTGAAGCACGAGAAAGGTTTCCGGCGACATATGAAAATGCATATCGGTGTGTTCGCCGGGGCGGAAATAAAGAATCCAGGAGCGAAAAGTCTCCGAACCGAAGAGCGGCATGAAGCGTTTGTCCTGGTCTTTGGCCGTTCGCATGGTGTCGTTGATGTTGGCGAATTCCATAAACCCTCCGAAGCCTTCTATCCTGGTGCTTCAGTCTGTTGTGTCGATCTAAATCCAGGTTGCTTTGATCACCACGAAAAGCACGACAAACTATCTTAATCCGTCAGATCCAGCAGCACGCCGTCGGGATCGGACAAGCTTTGCTTGCACAGCTTGCAACCTTCGAGGTTTTCTTTGTGCCTTTCACCGTCCCGGCCAATGTTGACTTTTCGCGGCGCGGATTCGGGATTAGCCGCGGTTAGGGCTTCGAGGTCTTTGTTGGTTTGTTCGAGATTTTCTACCTGAAATCCGAAGTGATCGAGGCCGGAGTAGAATCCGCGGTGGGTGACCATGCTCCAGGGGCGGATCGCCAGGTTCACTTTGCCATCGCTTAAGTAATAACTGTTGTCGCCGGACAGCCCCTCAACCGGCTTCAGGTCGAAAACCTTCTGGTAGAATTCGGCGAGGTAAGCCGGGCGGCCGCTGCGCACGCAGACGTGATTGATCCAGCGCGGTTGCTCCCAGCCGAACTCGACATAGCCTTCGCGGACGTTAGCCATGCCCATTTGCGACAGGTCCCATTGGTTGCCGTCGGGGTCGTGGCCGCGCAGGCCGGCGAAGGGGACGTGGCTTTGGCTCTGGTGGATATTGACATCGGGATAGGATTGCTTAACCCGTTCGCGCACCAAGTCGACATTCTCGACGGCAAAGCCGAAATGGTCGAGACCCGAGCGAAAGCCAGGCTGGCGCTGCAAGAGCGCGAGGCCGATGACGCCGTCGCTCAAATGGCCGCGGTTGGGATCGTAGTTGCCGTCTTGGTCGGTCATGCCGTTGGTGATTTTCTTCATGCCGAAAATGGTCTGGTAAAACTTGGCTTCCCGGCTCCAGTTCTCGGTCATCACGGCGATATGGCGAATGCTTACAAACATGAGTCAGCCCTCCTTGTGAGTGCGATTCTTCTCAAAGTTAGAGGTTGCTGTCAAATGGATCTAACTCGGTGTGCCGGGTAGATTTCCGGCGAACGCGCCTTGATTCTAAAAACCCGGGAGGATAGAAACGAAGCGACTCAGGAATGCCGATGACCATCCGTTCATTCGATTTACTCCAACCACGATCCTTAGTCGAAGCCGTGGAGCTGCTGCAAAAACATGGTGAGGACGCCCGCGCCATCGGCGGCGGCACGACGATGGTTATTCTGATGAAACAGCGGGCGCTGCATTACCCGTATTTGGTCGACTTACAGACGATTCCGGGTCTGAACGAAATCAAGCAAGAAGACCACGGCGTGCGCATCGGCGCTTTGACGACCCATCGGATGGTCGAATTGTCGCCGTTGATTCGTCAGACTTTCCCCGTGATCGCTGAGGCGTTCAGCCATATTGGCAACGTGCGCGTGCGCCAGACTGCGTCGGTGGGGGGCAATCTCGCCCATGCCGATTATCGCCTGGACCCGCCGCCACCCTTGTTGGTGCTTGACGCGCAAGTCTCGGTCTTCGGCCCCAACGGCTTGCGCACGATTCCACTCAAGAGATTTTTCCGCGGCATGTATGAAACCGCGCTGGAGCCAGGCGAGATCCTCTCCGAGGTATTCATTCCGCAGCTGCCGCTAAACGGCAAAGCGGTTTATCTTCGCTATAGCGCATTGTCGGCCAATGACTGGCCTTGTTTGGGCGTCGCGGCGTTCATGCGGCAAGACCATGGCCGGTGCCAGGAACTGCGTCTCGCGCTCGGCGGCGTAGCGGCCACGCCGCTGCTAATCTCCGGATTGGCATTCGCCAACGACCAGTTTATCGACGCCGGCCTGGTTGATCGGATTCTGGCTGCGGTGGACGAGCAAATTTCGCCGTCCGCAGATTTGCGCGGTTCTGAGTGGTACAAGCGCCGCATGGCTCGGCTGTTTACTCAAAGGGCGATTGCGCAGTTGAACGGATAGACCCATGGCAAATTTTGCAGTGGTCGGACAATCGGTTTATCGCAAGGACGCCAACCCGAAGGTTACGGGACGGGCTTTGTACGTCGGCAATATCGATATGCCGGGTATGCTTCATGTCGCGGTATTGCGCAGTCCGTATCCCCACGCGCGCATCGCGCGCATCGACAAATCCAAGGCCGAGGCGTTGAGCGGCGTGGCGGTGGTAGTCACGGGCGCCGAGATCGCCAAGATGCCGGGGATCGATCCCCACTTCGGGCCGGCGTTTCGCGACCAGCCGATTCTCGCCGTGGAAAAGGTCTGTCATGTCGGCGATCCGGTGGTGGCGGTGGCGGCGGTCGATAAGCGCACGGCTGAGGATGCCTTGCAGTTGGTTGAGATCGACTACGATCCATTGCCGGCAGTTTTCAATGTGCTCGATGCCGTCACCGAAAAATCGGCGCTGGTCCATGAAGTGCACCGGCCGGCCAAAGCGTTCGCTGATCTGGCTCATGTCCAGGCCGGCCAAAAGTCCAATATCTGTTATCAGTTTAAACTTCGCTTGGGCGACGTCGATAAGGCCTTCGCTGAAGCCGACCGGGTGTTCGAAGACCAGTTCACTTCGCCGCCGGCGCAGCATGTGCCGATGGAGCCCCATGTCACGCTGGTCTATCTCGACGAGCATGAACGGGTGAATATCTGGACCGCCAGCCAGTCGCCCTCCTACGTGCGCACGGAAGTGTCGGCGACCTTCGGCATCCCGATGCACCGGATTCGCGTGCGCGTGCCCTATCTCGGCGGCGGTTACGGCGCGAAACTTTACGCCAAGCTGGAACCGCTGGTGACGCTTATAGCGCTGATCACAAGGAAACCGGTGCGTTACGCGTTGACGCGAGAAGAGGAGTTCCTGACCGTCACCAAGCATGGGGTGGTGACCAAGATAAAGACGGCGCTCAAGAACGGCGCGATTACAGCGCGCAAGTGCGAGGTCTATTGGGATACCGGCGCCTATGCCGAAATCGGCCCGCGCATCGGTCATAAATCGGGGTACACTTCCGCCGGGCCCTACAAGATCCCAAACGTCTGGATCGACTCCTATTGTGTTTACACGAACAAGGTTCCCGCCGGCGCCTTTCGCGGTTTCGGTGTGCCGCAGGTTATATGGGCGTACGATTCGCAGACTGACATGATTGCGCGCGCCCTCGGTGTCGACCCCGTCGAGTTTCGTCTCCGGCCGATGCTTGACGAAGGCGAGGCGTTCGCCACCGGCACGTTAGTCAAGTCCTTCGGTATTAGACAGGCGACCCTTCAAGCCGCCCAATCCATCGACTGGTCGAAACCGCGCACGGCCCCATCCGGCACCAAGTCTCGCGGCAAAGGCATCGCCGCCGGCGTCAAAGCGGTGCTCACGCCGTCGATTTCGGGCGCGATCGTGATTCTGAATGCCGACGGCACGGCCAATGTCTTGAGCAGCACGGTGGAAATGGGCCAAGGGTCGGAGACGACGATGAGTCAGATCGTCGCCGAGGAGTTGGGCATCACCGCCGAAGAGGTCCACATTGTCCAGCCCGACACCGATGTCACGCCTTACGATACCATCACCGCCGGCAGCCGTTCGACTTACCATATGGGCAATGCAGTGCGCATGGCTGCTGCCAAGGTCAAGGCGGCACTGTGCGATGTGGTAGCGTCAAAGCTTGAGGTCGATCCCGACGATCTGGCGGCGGGCAAGGGGCGCATTTACGTCCGCGGCTTGGAAGAGCGCGGCATGACCATCGGGCAAATTTTCTTAGCCAAGTTTGGCAGCCTTGGCACGACATTGGCGGCCGAAGCGGTTTGCCAGCCGAGCGCGGCCCATATGGATCCCGAAACCGGCCAATCCGAGAAGTGCACGGAGTACTGGTTTCCGTCGGCGACCGCTGCCGAGGTCGAGGTCGATACCGAGACCGGGCAGGTCAAAGTGCTTCAACTGGTGAGCGTCGGCGACACTGGGACGTCGATCAACCCACGCCACTGCGAGCAGCAACTGCAAGGAGCCGCGCTCATGCATCTGGGGCTCACCATGTTCGAGGAAATGATTTTCGCAGATGGACAGCTGATCAATGGTTCACTGCTCGATTACCAAATCGCGTCGATCAAAGATATGCCGGAAGCGGTGCGTCCGGTGGTAATTGAAGTGCCTCATGAAGACGGGCCGTTTGGCGCCAAAGGCGCCGGTGAGACCGGTGCTCTAACCGTCGCGCCGGCGATTGCCAATGCGATCCACGACGCCGTCGGCGTGCGCATTCGCGATTTGCCGATCACGGCGGAGCGGGTGTTACGAGCGTTGGCCGAAAAGTCCGAAGCGGGTAAGCAGGGTTAATCTCCTAGCGCACCAAAGCCGCACCAAAGGGGAGAAGAGATTCGGCCGTAAAGTATCGAAGCACGCAAAGAAAAGTCTGGATAGGCAGAGACGGGGTTTGAAACCCGCCCCGTGGGTTCAGTGCAACGAAAAATTTGCGCGTGTCTGGCAACCTTGCAGCTATAATAATATGAAGCGTGACATTACACTGACGATCAACCGGCGAGTCGAGAGTCTTACCATCGACGATGCCGACACCCTGCTCGAAGTCTTGCGCGAACGCTTTCAGTTGTGGAGCGTGCGCGAAGGCTGCGGCGTTGGCGCCTGTGGCACTTGCACGGTGTTGCTTGACGGCAAACCGGTGAGCTCGTGCTTCTTGCTTGCTGCGCGTGCCGCCGGCTGTGACATTCTCACAGTCGAGGGTTTGAACGAAGGTGAGTCACTGCATCCGATTCAGCAAGCTTGGGTCGAAGAGCGCGCCTTGCAGTGCGCCTATTGCACGCCGGGCTTCGTGCTCTCGGTCAAGGCCCTACTCGAAGAAAACATCGATCCGAGTGATGACGAGATCCGCGAATACCTAGCCGGCAACCTCTGCCGCTGTGCCGGCTATGCCGATATCCTGCGCGCGGTCCATGCGGCGCGGTTGAAGCTTAAAGCTACAGTCAACCGCTGATCAATCGTCCTCTCCCACCCACTGCATTCCACGATTGACCATTTCTGTCGTTATCTGGAGCCGAAGCCAGTTCACAACATTTTTGTCCCGTTGCAGTATGATTTGTCCGTAATACTGCTAGCGATTCCCCGCGGGTAACAACCGCCGACGTTCAAATCGTTAACAAAGTTAAACAATTTTTAGTCGTGGGGGCCATTCAGCACGCTTCGGCATAGATGGCACGTTATGTGCTGAGTGTTCACTGTGAGGCTGAATAGTCAATCGAACAGTTTACACGGCTAACCTATGGCAATCACATCCAGTGAGGATTCCAGCAAAAAGAAGCGGTCATGGAATGTCGACTGGATCGTCGGCGTAGCTAAAAAAGAAACCGTCATTCGTTTACGCTGGCCATTGGTTATTCTTTCCTCCTACCTACTCTACTATGCGCCGGTCGCCTGGCTCTCCGTGACGCAAGTCCAGGCGCTTTTGAGTCTCTATCTTCTGAGCCACGCCACGCTGTATTTTTTGGCCGATGATTTTTTCGATTCGCCCTATTTCTACGGCCCTTTGCTCGTGTTCGATACCCTGGTGCTGATCGTCGTCTTGAGCGCCAGCAGTGCGGCGAGCCTCGACTTTTATATCGCCTGTGCCGTGACCGTCGTCTTGAGTCTGATCTGCAACGACTCGCGCGGTCTCCTGGTGGTGACTATCCTGGCGCCGCTGCTCTACGGCTATGCATTGTTCAGTTCGTCGACGATTCTCGAGCCGGAGCTTTTTGTCCAACTGCCGTTTCCCTTCGTGATCTCGCTGTTTTACGGATATTTCGCTCAGGTCGGCAGAATGCGCCGGTTGGCCCAGGAAAAAGAGCAAGAGATGCGGCGCGAGCAGCACGCGGCGGAAGAGCTGCGCCGTCAGCGCGAGCGCTTGGAGGCGATGCATGAAGTCAACCTTGCCGTGACTTCAACCAACGAAACCAAAAGCATTCTGATGGGTCTGCTGGAGAAGACCTTGAGCCACTTGCCCTATGCGGCGGCACTGGTCAGGTTGCGCGACCCGCAATCCCGTCTGGTCGAGACGGTTGCGGCCAAGGGCTTCGATACCAAAGATCGGTTGGATGGGGAGACACTCAATTTTGTCGATGGGATTATGAAAGCCACCGAGCCGGTGATTGTCCGTAACGTTTTCACCGATACAGGCTTCGAGAATTTGACGTTTTTCAAGAAAGAAGGCTTGGTATCGATCATCGGCCTGGCGCTGGTCGCCAATCACGAGACCATCGGCTGCCTCGTCTATGCGGCCCGTGAAGAGCACGGCTTTGGCGCTGAAGAAGTGGAATTCTTAGACACGCTGGCCGGCCAGGCCGCCATGGCGATCCACCACTCGCAGTTGTACCGCCAAAGCCAGCAGCAGACCGAAGAGCTGCGTCACGCGCACAAGATCAAAGATGAGTTTCTCAAGGTGGTTTCCAACGAGTTGAGAACGCCGCTCAGCGTGATTGCCGGTTACACCGACATGTTCAATCAAGGATTGTTGGGCCAACTGACGCCGATTCAAGAGAAGGCGATCGAGACCATCGAGCGCCAGTCGAAAACGCTAGGCGGTCTAATCAACACGGTACTGCGGGTGAGTGATATCGAGTCGGAGACCCTGCGCGCCAGCGAAAATGAAATCAATCTGTGGGAATTCCTGTCCGAACTGCGGTCGGAGTACGACAGCCCTCTGGAGAAAAACGTCAAACTCGTCTGGGACTATCCGGCAGATTTGCCGATCATCCAAAGCGACCGGCCCAAGCTCAAGCGCATCGCTGAGAATCTGATCACCAATGCCGTGAAGTTCACCGAACATGGCACGGTGGTGATCTCGTTGTCGTACTTGGCTCCGGCCAAGGTGCTCGAACTAAAGGTTATGGATACCGGTATCGGCATCGCCAGCGACCTGCGCGGGATGATCTTCGAGAAATTCCGCCAACTGCACGACGAGCATCTAGTGTTACAGCATGGCGGTGTCGGACTGGGACTCTATATTGTAAAAAAATACATGGATGTGCTCGGCGGCGAAATTCAGCTCGACAGCGCGCCCGGCAAGGGCTCGACTTTTACCATGCGCATCCCCGTAACGCTTCACCAACGAGCGACGCTTCAGGAACAGCTTTTACTTCCTACCGGTATCGAAAACCCAGGGTTTGTTTAGAGTCAAGATAGTTGCGCCGAGGGAGCGGCAAAAAGTCTAACGTGGCGTGTCGGAAATCGCCCGGTTGCCACGTTTCAAGTACATTTTAACCCAATGGTCGTAGAGATTGTCGGGTCGTAAGACATCGATACGTTTACGGCCGTGGGCGGTCTCGACGACAATGCTGACGGATAGCTCCTGCCAGGATACCCCGAGCAGCCGTTCGTTGCGCTCTTCAACCAAAGCTCCGATGGTGCGCATGAGTTGAGATAGACCGTGGCCGTCGGCGCTGCGGCTGTTACGCCGCCGTAGTTGGCGGCGGTCGCGCTCAATCCGGTCAAGCTCTTGGCATGAGTAGCGTAATCGCCTGGCGGGTTGCGCTGACGCATTGGTATAGGTCTCTTCGTGGCCGTACGCACGCGGCGCAACTCGATTCTTCCAAAGTTTTTGCAGGCGATTGCGGCTAATTCTCAATAACGGGTTTTGGCTCGCCGGCGTCGACTCTGCACGCAGCCAAACCAGATAATTATCGCCGGTGCATTCCAAATTGAATCTGTCGAGCTGAAGGTTCTCTAGATCGTGGCCAATGACGCGCAAATGGCGCGCGTAATCGCTATTGCCCATGGATTTGTTTTGTTTGTGACTATTGAGTGGTGTCGCTGAACTGTGCTCCCTGCCGCCAATCAATCTCAGGGGTCCGCGTTTCAATGGCCGCGGCGCCCGTCGAGCGCTCCCTCTCAATATGCTAAACACAGGCAATTTATAGTTGCAATCGAGGCAAAAGTTGGTCACCTCGAATCGGACGGCTTTGGGCAAGCGTTTTGTGATGGTGAAGCCGAGATAGTAACCGCACTTTGGACACGACCGGGCACGATAGTTAGACATCAACATATTCGTTTCGGTGCGTTACTTATTCGGATCGTCAGCGAATGTCAAGAAAATTGGCTCTGCCCCGGGATCATGGATGACTATTCACCGCGCTCTCAGTATCCGGCATCCCTCGTTGACCTGTTTTAGCTAAACATTGCCACGAATCTTCCCAACGTTTTATTACGTCCCTATTCGCCGCTTGGCAGAGCGCCGGCCGTGTCCAGGCTGATGGGCATCGCCTTTAATTCCAATAGATCTTTGTGGTAAACAAAATTCGTTTGCCACGCAAAGAATCGTCGGCGGTCTGTCATGCCGAGCGGCAGATCCTCGTCGGTGTCGAAGGCAATGAATGATTTTACCCTATGGTATCAAGCAGTGCGGCGCAGAGGATTGCTTAAGCGTGCGACTATTCCCATGAGTTGGATTTGATCGCCGCCAAACAGACGATTCACGAGAGCGTCGAGCGTCGGATTTGACCCGTGATCAGAAGGTCAAGCTGCCGGGGCTCAATGCCAAAAGGTTTCTTTGGGTTTAAATAGTTTACCAGTTCCAGCCGTTGAAAATCTTCTTTGGTTCACGCCCTCAGAACTGCACCGGCCGGATCGGTCGCCGGCCTTTTTCGTTGTCAACTTCGGTGGGCTTGTCGGCTTTGCTCTCCAACGTCGCCAGCGCTTTTTCCATCAATGCGATGCGCCAGCGCCGTTCTTCCTCGGCGGGCAGCTCCGGCTGGCCGACAGGATAATGAAACTTATTGCCGCCGACGATTCTACCGACGCCAACTTGCGCGGCGACGTTGGCCAGACAAGTGATGAGCACCACTGGGATTCCCTGTTTCTCGATTTCTTTTGCGATCGTAGCGCCGCTACGAGTGCCGGTGCCTCAGGTCGCGGTTAAGATGACGGCGTTGACACCGGACTGGGCTAAATCCGCGGCGATGCCGGCGCCAAGCTCAGCCATCTTGCTCGGCATCGCGCCGGTGCCGGTGGTGACGAAATAGCGGTCGTGGAGTTTCTTGAAGCGTTGGTTCTTCTCCAACTCACGCATCGCATCCAGCGGCACAATGCGGTCGGGATCTTCATCCACCATTGAGGTGTCATAGCCAGTATGCATCGCTGCGAATTCGCCGCACTTCAGATCGTCCAGCCCGGCCAACGAATATTTGAAATAACGTGAGCCGCGCGAGCTTTCGAGCCGATCCGGATTGCCCTTGGGCACGAGCCCGCCTTCGGTGACGAGCGCCACCGTCGCGTCTTTCAAGTTGACGGTCAGATTGGGAATCGTGTGCCGCGCGGTTGCAATGAGCGGGATTTCGCTTTCATAGGCTGCGCCGTGAATTTTGGCGAGCATGAGTTCGATGGCGCGGACATAATCCGGCTTGCCGGTTCTGACGGTGAAGCGGCGAGGAATCGGCAAGCAATGCTCGGCGCGGAAGGCTTCCGCGCCAGCCGGGTCTTGCGCCACTAACAGTTCGAGCAGAGCCGTAAAGCGCTTTGCCGCCTCTGCCATGGACGCCGTGGAGGCGCCGGTTTGCAAGACGAATACGTGGCGGCCAATCTCCTGTGTGCCCGGATTGTTTTCATGCATGCCGGTGATCGCAGGGATGCGCCAGTTGTCGCGCACCCAGCTGCACGCCTTGGCGCTGGCGATACCATAGCGGCCGGCGTTGAAGGCTGGGCCGGCCAGGAAAAAATCGGGCTGAAAGCGGTCGATGGCGGCACGCATCGTTCGCAGTGCGAGCTCCTCTTGTTCATGAAAGTAGTTGTCGCCGCAGACCAGCGTTGCATACTCGACGCCGTGCTCCTGCAAACTCCTTTCGATTGCACTTCCGATCCCGACCGCCTGCGGCAAAAATATGACTTCCTGTCCGGCCTTTTCTTCGCCGCCGATACCGGCGAAAAACTGGTTCAGATAATGGAGCACTTTAGGCATGTCGTGTGTCCTCTACGAACATTTCTCGTGCAAAGCACGCAAAGATTAGCAGATAAATTGCCGCGTTTGGCGTCCTTTGCGCTGAGGGCGCGAGACAACTCTTGCGACATGACAACCACTATGTTTCATATGCCGCGCGAAATCCGCTCATGCCCATTTTGCTATAGGACCCGAAAAAAATCGTCGGGTCGAAGAGAAAAGGTTCACGCGCGTCATGGCGCGCTTTCAAGTGGAGATCGATCTCAGGCCCGCCAATGACACTTTCTAGTGGCGGAATATAAATCTTCTCCGAAACATTACCGCGGCTGATCATGCCATCGGCTTCTGCCGGATGATCGACCAGCGGCCGCTCGTATCCCTTGGGGCCGTTCGATTCATGCAACACCGCAGCGGTCTTGATGCCTTCATCTTCGCATGCTTTCACGGTTTGCATGAAATCGACGGTGCCGTTGCCGGTGCCTTCCATGAAAGCCAGCGCGCCGTCGGCGCCCAAATTTTTTGCCAGCCGCGCCACCCACAGGCCCATTTTCTTCTTCTGCTCGAAGCTGTCGTTATAACCGCGCGAAAGGATCACGCCGCAAAAGTTCATGACCTTGCCGTGGCGGTTGAGCAATTCCCATATAAACGGGTTGTCGCAATGCAGCGAAGTCGGCACTTTGCGTTCGCTCTTGAAGTTGCCGCTGACCACCGCGCCGTCGAAAAATTCCGCCGGATGAACCAAGGTCGGCAAGGTTCGCGAAATTTCTTCACCGTAGTAAAAAGTCCGAGCGCAACGCATTTGGCTTTGAACTTGATAGATCAAGACCACTTTGGGCAGGCCCGCGGCGACCGAAGTGAGTGCGACCCTGCGGTGCTGCGGCGCGGCGTTGTGCTTTTGCGCTTGCGCAATAAAGCGCGCGCAGCGCAACGCCATGAGCCGCAGCGCGTGATCGAAGCCGGCGTTGGAGACCGAAGCATCGGCAGTGAGTGACAGCACCAGATGAAAATAATCCGAGCCGTAGGAGTAGGGAGCGCCGACGCCGCTCATGTCGAGAATCCCCTCGCGTTGTTTCTCGATGGGCGTCAATTCATCGATGTGCGGGAAGCGACCAGCGACGGTGATGAGCAGGTTGCCGATGCGCACGGTTCTACCCGTCCCCGCGAGGGCAGTGGAACCTTCGAATCCCGGAAAAGTCGAGCCTTTAGCAGAGACTTTGGCGATCGGCATGACCGTATCGAGGACATGGACAATCCGCTTGGCTTCGCCGGGCCGAGCCAATGCGAAGTCAACATTGATGCCGTGACTAAGATCGTCGATTTGCTTTTCAAGGTCGCTCCGGCAGAGTGAGAGGGTGGCACCGCTAAGCAGCGTGCGCTCGCCCCAGGCAATTTCACGGACAGCGTAATCGAGCAGTTCCAGTTCCATCGCGTGATCCTTTCGCCAAACGGAACGATCGATATTATTTATCGCGCCGGTGAGCTCACTGTCAATGAACAGTCGAATCGGTGCGATGCGGGTGTTGTGCCTTGGTGGTGCAGTGGTCGCGCGTGGGTCTCACTTCTACCATGTGGCTTCCTTATATATAGCGCGGCTAACCTGTGGGCTCAGCGCCGTCGGCGCTGGCGCGAACTCTCAGCGGCTTGTATTGAAAGCTTCGTGGTATGAGACGACGCCTTGCGGCATGGGTGAACGAAACAACAAGGCCTGGAAGTATTCCGGCGGGACCCCCGGCAGAACTAAGCCCGGCTCGGCGCGGAACCCGAAACGGTTGTAATAGGCGGGTTCTCCGAGTACCACACAACCCGATGCGCCTCGTTTTCGCAACCCGCGCAAGGCCGCGTTTATAAGAGTGGTCCCTACACCGCGCCTTTGAAGTTCCGGCGCAACTGAAATCGGACCGAGCCCGTACCAATCCCCGCAACCCTCTGAAATCGAAACCGGAGAAATTGCGACATGCCCGACAACTGTCCCATCGACAATGGCGACGAGCGAAACGGATAGATTCCCGGATTTCCGCAGTGCGTTGACGATGTGCTGCTCGGTGAAACTTGCATGCGGCGCATGCAGAAAAGCGGCGACGATAACAGCCTCAATGGCCGGAACGTCGTCTGCCAATTCGTTTCGGACTTCTAGATTCATCGTACGTAGTGCTTTGGGCCTCGGCGGCGCCGTGGGGTGGCGCGCCCTGTTGGATGACCCAAAACTGAGCTCATCGTCGGAGCGTGTTCCCGCACGCCTCAATGACCGCTGCAAGCTTCGCTACCGACAGATGCCCAAGGGAGCACAAGTTTACTGCTCAGGTGAGGCAGGAAAGATCAGCGACTTGATGACCACCGGTACGGCGCCCGATGACGGGATCAGCGCGCCGACATCGATGAAATCGAAGTCACTGAGCGCGATGCCGTCGATGGAGATGATTGCGCTGTTTAGGTGCAACTCCTCTTGGCAATGCAGGCCGATGATGCCGCCGATATCGCCGTCGTTGACCAGGACCAGCGGATGGCCTTTGGCAAGGATTTCTTTGAGCCCTTCGGCCATGCCGCTGCAAAATGCCTGCAGGCGCGCGAAGGTTGCCGAGCCGTCCCAGTGAAACGCCACGGCGACCGGCTGGCGGCCGTGCAGCATATCGAGGCGGCGCAGCGCGCTGAGTAATGCGTCGCACACAGCTTCCTTACTGAATGCCTCGAGATCGAGCGGAAATTCCGGCGCGACCACGGCGACGTTGCGCAGGGGAACCGCGTCGTCGGGCACGATGAAGATGGTGTTGCCACTCACTTGCACGGTGTATTGGGAAGCGCCGATGACGGTGGCGCGGATGCGCGCGTTGGGCTCCATCATCAGCAGGCCCAAGCTACCGGCGCGCTTGTGCACTTCGTCGGCGATCAAAGGCCCCAGGTCGCCGAAGCTGGTCTTGGCGCGATTGTAAATAAATTCCGATACGCCGCCGGAAAACATCACGCAATCGATCTCGCCGGTGTAGCTTAACGGCGCCAGGCGCAACAGCACTTTGGTGTCGGCGTCGATGGCCTTCGGATTCAACATGGCGAACAGTTTGTCGACCATGCCGGAAACCATTTTGCGCAAATTCTCTTGAGGGATTTTTTCGCCCATGGCCACTGAGAAGCCGGCCCAGCCGGCGTGCTTGCGGGCCGCTTCCTCGATGCGCACAACGGCGCCGTCTTTGTCGAAAGCGAGCAGGCGGGCGCCGATGTCGATGGCGGAAACTTCCTGGACTTTGCCGTTGTTGCAGATGGCAAACTTGCTAGTGCCGCCGCCGATGTCGATGTTCAAAACCACGCCGCCCATTTTTGCCGAGTGGGCCACGGCGCCGGAACCGTGGGCGGCCATGGTCGCTTCGAGGCCGTCGCCGGCGCTGACCGCTACGAATTTCCCGGCTTCTTGAGCGAACAGTTCGGCAATGGCGCGCGCATTGCGCCGGCGCACGGCGACGCCGGTAAGGATCAATGCGCCGGTATCGACTTGTTCGCGGCCGATCTTCGCTATCTTATATTGCTCGTTGATGAACCGGCCCAAGGCATCGACATCGATTCTCGTGTCATCGACATAGGGAGTCAGGAGGATTTGCGATTCATTAATTACCTCCCGCTTGGTTACGCGGTAGCGCGATCCTTCGAGGGTCAGTTCGAGACGGGAAAAGACCAGATGGGATGTCGAGGACCCGATATCGACGCCGACACTGGTGAGCTGCAGGTTTTCCTCGTCCTGCATGTGACGATTGGCATTGGAAAACGAACCTCTAGGTGCGGTGGGCATGGGAATCCTTAGACGGGTTAACGATGTCTGGAGTACGATTTCACGCAGGGGCGACCGTTCGGTCGCCCCTGCAAGACTCGGGACGCTAGACCCAGGACGACAAAGGGTTACTTAGTAGGAGTTCTTGTAAAGATCGGGTTCCATGCGCGACTGGGCGCCGACCTTGGCGAGGGTTTCCTCAAACTCTTTACGCAGGTACGGATCTTCTTCGTTGTACGGGATGGCGGTGCCGCCGTCTTTCATATCGATGGCGCCGTAGTCGATGCCCTTTTCACCAGGCTTTCCGCGATCGCGCCCAGGCGCGTTGGGGCCGAACCAAGCCGTGAGCCGCAGCGGTTCTTTGCTGGCGCCAAAGTGAGCGTGGAACCAATTGCCGCTCATCGGCGCAGCGCTGACCATGCCCACCGGTTCATAATCCTGTCGTCGAATCTGTTCGGTGGTGCCTTTTTCCCAGGGATGGGTGCCTAATTCTGACGGCCAGGTGTAAGTATATCCTTTGCCGCTGAGGCAAATAAGCACGGCGGCGGAACCGTGGGCGTGGGCTTTCGAGTAGCGGCCGGTTTCATGCTGGCCAATCCACATGTAGAATTGCTGGCCGGCCATGTGCGGTTCGATGCGCCGGTAACCGGGCGAGCGCCGGTTATCCATGGGCAATTCGCATGACATCACGTCTGGAATGATATTGGTCTGGCGCATGGCTAGACCGCGCAGCGGATCGGGTGTCACGTCTTCTTTGTACTTATAGTAATCGTCGCTCGGATCGAAGCGATCTTTGAAGTGATAGGGACAGTTGAAAATAAAATCGTCGTTGCCGAAATTATTCATAACGTTCGGCGCCGTGGTGCCGGCGAGAAGAAGCGCCGGACTCGAAGTCGCGTTAACGATGCGATGGGTGGCATTCATGGGGATGGCAAACATCGAACCTTTTTGCCATTCGAAAGTGATCTTCTTCGGATTGCCGTCGATCCAAACTTCCGTGGTACCGCGGCCGTCGACGACGAGGAATTGTTCTTCATACAAGTGCTTTTCGGGATTCAACGCGCCGGCGCCGGGAACCTCGACAACGTAGCAGCCCCACAAACCTTCGGTGCCGAGAAGCTGAATGAATGTGCCGTTCCCGCCCATACGCTTCCACGGCTTGCGCGGTAAATCCTGTACGCGGCTCACGCCGATGTCACGATAGATCGGAATACCCTGCGACTCCATGTAGTTGTCGTAGGGCGTATTCGGCCGGAGAAATTTCCCATAGCCTGCCCGGGTCTTTTTATCCGTCGGTTCCTGAAATGATTGCTCGGCGGGATGATCCATAAATGCCTCCTTAGAAATTTACAGTTGTGCAGCTAACGTTTTGGATTCGCTTAGAATCTGCAGACTCGGCAAATTGACAATTTTGCCTAAGTTCAGCGGATCGATCAAAAAACAATTTATAGTCTGCCGGAATGGGTGTCAAACGAGTCGCGCATTGAGGGCGGTCAGGTGGTGCTGCGGCGTAGTCCAGCGTAACCGAATAGATCAGTGCGACTAGGGATTGGCCAAAACCTTCCGCGAGACAGCGATGATGCAGCACGAACGTGTGCGCGCGCCGTTGGAGAGTCTGGAAATTTATGTCATTTCCAGGGAATCAAGAAGGTCTGCTTAGACATCTTCGAGTGAAACGCCAAGCTCATCGAGATTTTCTCGGTTATTTTCTGGGTAACTGTCGAGCCACCATGCTAACGCTTCACGATTATGCCGTCCATGCGGCGTACCATTGTCATTGCCTGGTCTAACCAGCAGTCTGCTGCATTGAATCTCAGGTATGCCTACTTATTATGAATTTCCCCAGGTTTTGGGTCATAGCTCTGTTAGATGCGGTCATAATAAGTGAATGGCATGAAATGGATTAATCCCGCTGATGCATCGTTTGATCTAATCCCTCTCGAAAACCGTCACAGCGTTGATGTCAGATGAGCCCACATAGATGTGCTTTCCATCTGGGCTTACGACAACTGCGAAGGCACCATCGAGGCCCTTGCCGTCCGCACAGCCCCCACCGGTGCCGTCTTCGCTCACACAGCCGTCAACGCCATTGAGCTGAGTCAATTCTCCGGTCGTCGCGTTGCGAGAAAATACCGCCACGGCGTTGCTGACATTCGATGCCACATAGACATGTCTATTGTCCCGACTCACGGCTACAGAGCCGGCACCGGCAAGCCCGTTGCCGTCGGCACAAGTCCCCCCCGTGCCGTCCTCGCTGACACAGCCGGCGATGCCGCTGAGTTGAGTTAAAGCTCCGGTCGTGGCATTGCGGGAAAATACCGCCACGGCGTTGCTGACATTCGATGCCACATACACATGTCTGTTGTTTGGGCTCACCGCCACAGAGCTGGCACCGATAAGCCCGTTGCCGTCGGCACAAGTCCCCCCCGTGCCGTCCTCGCTGACACAGCCGGCGATGCCGCTGAGTTGAGTTAAAGCTCCGGTCGTGGCATTGCGGGAAAATACCGCCACGGCGTTGCTGACTTCCGACGTCACATACACATGTCTATTGTTTGGGCTCACCGCCACAGAGCTGGCACCGATAAGCCCGTTGCCGTCGGCACAAGTCCCCCCCGTGCCGTCCTCGCTGACACAGCCGGCGATGCCGCTGAGTTGAGTTAAAGCTCCGGTCGTGGCATTGCGGGAAAATACCGCCACGGCGTTGCTGACATTCGATGCCACATACACATGTCTATTGTTCGGGCTCACCGCCACAGAACTGGCACCGATAAGCCCGTTGCCGTCGGCACAAGTCCCCCCCGTGCCGTCCTCGCTGACACAGCCGGCGATGCCGCTGAGCTGAGTCAATTCGCCGGTCGTCGCATTGCGGGAAAATATCGCCACGGCGTTACTACCGGAAGAGGCCACGTAGACATGTTTGCCATCTGGACTCACAGCTGCGGATTTGGGGTCATCCAGCGCTTTGCCGTCTTCGCACTCTATCCCATCACCCACGTCGGCCACGCAGCCTGCAGGGGCGTCAAGCTGGGTTAGGGCGCCGGTCGTGGCATTGCGCGAAAATAGCGCCAGTGCGGCGCTGCCAGAAGAGGCCACATAGAAATGCTTCCCATCCCGGCTGACGCTCAGCCCTACTGGGCCTGACAAATGGTTGCTGTCTACGCAAGGCCCATCCCCGTTATCACTTATGCAGTCCGGCCCGTTGAGTTGCGTCAGCACTCCCGTCGTCGCACTCCGTGAAAATCCCGCCACCGCGTTGCTACCGGCAGAGGCCACGTAGACATGTTTGCCATCGGAACTTAGAGCGACATATCTGTTACCGATAATTCCCTTGCCATCGGCACAGGTACCGCCTGTGCCATCCTCACTCACACAGCCGTCGACGCCGCTCAACTGGGTCAATTCGCCGGTTGTCGCGTTGCGCGAAAATACCGCCACCGCGTTGCTGACTTCGGCTGCGACGTAGACATGCCGGCCATCCCGGCTGACGGCGACGGAAAGAGCACCGTTAAGTCCTTTGCCATCAGCACAGGTACCGCCGGTCCCATCCTCGCTCACACAGCCGGCAATGCCGCTGAGCTGGGTCAATTCGCCCGTCGTCGCGTTGCGCGAAAATATCGCGACGGCGTCACTGAGTTCTGATGCCACATAGACATGCCGCCCGTCCCGGCTTAGGGCGACGGATCTGACTCGGCTGAGCCCCTTGCCGTCAGCACAGGTACCGCCCGTGCCGTCCTCGCTCACGCAGCCGGCAGTGCCGCTGAGTTGAGTCAGCGCTCCGGTCGTCGCGTTGCGCGAAAACACCGCCACCATGTCGTTGTCTAATGACCCCAAATAGACGTGCCTGCCATCCGGGCTCACTGCCACAGTCATAGACCCAATAAGCCCTCCTCTGCCGACAGCACAGGTACCGCCTGTGCCGTCCGCGCTCACGCAGCCGGCAGTGCCGCCAAGCTGAGTCAGCTCTCCGGTGATTGCGTTGCGCGAAAATACCGCCACCGCGCCGCTGACCCGAGATGCCACATAGAGATTTTTCCCGTTAGGGCTCAGCGCCGCAGATTCGCTACCTAATAGTCCTCTACCGATGGCACAGGCTCCCCCCGTGCCGTCCTCGCTCACGCAACCGGCAACCCCGCTCAGTTGCGTTAGCGCCCCGGTGGTACGGTCGCGGGCAAATACCACCACCGAATTGCCCGTGTCAGTTATCACATAAACATGCTTACCGTCCGGACTGACGGTGACAAATTCTGGAGTCAAGAGCGCTCTGCCATCGACACAGGTCCCCCCCGTACCGTCCTCACTCACGCAGGCGGTAACGTCACTCGATTGCACCAAAGTACCCGTGGCAATATCGCGAGAAAACACCGCCACTGCGTGGCTAAAGTAGGATGCCACGTAGACATGTCTCCCGTCGGGGCTAACTGTTACCGTTTCAGGATTCACTAGAGCCTTACCGTCGGCACAGCTACCCCCCGTGCCGTCTTCGCTCACACAGCCGGCGGTTCCTGGAGGTTGGATCAGAGCTCCGGTACTCGCTGCCATTGCCGGATCCACCAAGAAACATCCCAGTGCTACCATAAGTGCCATCACGAGAATCTGAATTCCAACTTTTGTGAACCAATACCCTTTCAACATGAAGTATCTCCGGTGTTTGTTATTTGCCATTTGCCCAGCTCTGAATTCCTGATGATTTGTCTGCGTTAAAATCGTTGCTGATGTCAAATCGCCGTCCCTTTTTACACTTAACGTTTCCGTCCGCAAGCGTCCGGTCACCGATCATACGAAACAGTCATCATTCAGTTCACTTACGTGCCACCCTCCGATCGCGATTGATTCTCCGCATGGCGATCGTGCGTGCAAAGTACAGAAGCTGGCGAGGTAAGGTCGTGGACTACGACACTCTGTGACTGCAAAACTTGGCCCGATTGCCTCATTCTTCGCGTCGTCGCGTCTTTTGTCCCGAACTGGCTTGCTCATTCACAAGGACATTTGCTCCACTGTGTTACCGCCCAGTTGCTTTCTTCTACTGGCCAATCCTGAAGAGAATGATTGCCGGGCGTAAAAATGATTACCACGAGCGCAATCGCTTTGTGGACTCTTTGCCCTCTGCGGTAAATTCAATCTTTCTTTCGGATCTGCGAGGACCGCTCGGTCCTGCACGGGGCTTGGCGCTATTTCGCAAAAGTCAGCCGCTTATACACCTGCCGCACCGACTCGACATCCCGCTTGCAGTACTCGACGATCTCGGGGATTTTGCCGGCACGGTAGTAGGGATAGACTTTGGAGCCGTCGAGTTTTTCTTTTGGCGACGGGATGTCGAGAGCTTTCGATAGAGTGTCGAGACTCGCATGCTCGCGGCCCCACTTGCTCCACTCGTGCATAGTGTCGTAGATCGGCGCATTGCGGAAGCGGGCGAATGGGATATCGCGGCTGGGCTTGATTTGAAGGATGACCGAGCGTTGATAAAGGAAACGCATGTCGAAGTCTAGGATGTTATGGCCGACGAAAAGGTTGCAGTCGGGGACGATTTTCCAAAAGCCTCTGAGGATCTCAGTCTCGTCGCCCTGCAATACTTCAACTGTCCCGCTGACAGACGGCTCGAAGGCATAACAAAGACAAATGATTTTTGCCGTGAGGGCGGAGAGACTTAATTTCTTGATGATCTCCGTTTCGTCAAGTTTAAGTTGCTCATCGAGCAAGCCGTTTTCCTGCAAGGATTTATCGGTCGGTACGGTTTCGATGTCGAAGTAGAGAATTTTCATATTCACCTATTCTGTGATTCGCCGCGATACTTAGAACAGTGTCAATTCTTCATTGACTTGGGTGCCGACATCAATCGATTCGCCCAGGCGGAGAAAGATTAGTTTGAACGCCGCTACTTGGCGGCCGAGGCTTTTTCTTGCGGCCTCGATATAGATATCCGCCTGCTGGCGATAGCGCTCGGCAGCGGCGCGTAACTCATGTCGTTTGACCCTATCTGTCTTATAGTCGGCCAGGTAAAGCAAGCCGTTTTTCTCGTAGATCAAATCGATGACACCTTCCATGATCTGGCCGTTCCAGGGCATGAGCAACGGCACTTCGCGGCCGAGGATCTTGACGCCGGCGAGTTCGGCGTAAATTTTCGAGCGGACATAATTATCCAAAATTTCATGCAACTCGGCTTCGATCGCGGTCCGCGCTGAAACCAATTCCGGCGGCAAAGCGCCGTCGACGAAAGTGCGCACTTGCGCCGCGAGCTTGGTTATTTCGTCGCCATACGGCCAGGTCTGCAAAAACCGGTGCGTCAGGTCACCTACCACCAGCGCCGGGGTCTTTCGCGGTATTCGACTACTCAGTTTATCTCCCGCTTCGGTGCTCGCCTCCTCCTGGCGCTTGAGCAGTGTCGGCGTGAGAAACGGCGTGATCTGTTGGGCCATCTCATAGACTTTCGCCCGGCGCGCCCAGATCTCGACATAGGGTTTCCAATTAGGCTTTGTCTTCGAGCGATTGGCTTTGGCCGGCGCATGACTGGGCGCGCTCAAGTTCCGATGCACCACGTCGATCTCGACTATGCCTCTGCCCAGGGCGACGCGGGTTGAAGATTGGGCGGCGTTGATGCTGTCGTTGAGCGTGCTGTCGAGCATGGCTTGAAAGCTGCCCCGGGAACGCCGGCCGCTCGGTGCGCAGGAGATGACCAGATGCTCCCGCGCTCGGGTCATGGCGACGTAGAGAAGGCGTTTTTCTTCTTCAGCATCTCGTAAGCGATTTTTCTCCGCGATGTAAAGGCCGGCGAGATCGGCGGTTCGGCCGATGCGCAGGCCGGTGAGGCCGGTTGACCAATCGAAGCTCGACTCGGCCTCAGCGCGACGGCGTCCTTCGGTGCCGGTCTGGCAGCCGGCCAGAATGACGATGGGGAACTCCAAGCCTTTGGCCTTGTGGATGCTCATGATGCGCACGGCGTCCATGTTTTCTTCGGCGAGCACGCTTTCGCCTTCGTCCTTGACATCGAGAACGCGCTGTTCGAGCTGGCGGATCGCCTGTTTCAGCGTGGTCAATCCTTCGCGGCCGAGTTGTTCGGCTTGCTGGTGCAGTTTGGTCAAGTTGGCCACCGCCTGCTCGCCGTGGAAGTGGCAGGCGGCGAGCAACTCCACCGGCAGAGTGGAAAATACCCGATCGACGGCGGCACCGATGGGCAGGATTTTCGTTTCTACGTTGAGCCTGGTCAGCGCCTGATAGAGTTGGGCGAGCGACGCGGGAAACTCTTTGGCGTCGAGTTGGGCGGCGTCGCGATAGTCGAGCCGGTTCTGCCGGTGCAGCTGGTAAATCTGCAAATCGGTGAGCCCCCCTAAGGGCGAACGCAGCACACCGACCAAGGCCAAGCGATCGTACGGGTTTTCCACCGCTCGCAGTAGATTGACCGCGTCGATAATTTCCTTGGCGGCGTAAAAATGGCGCTCGCCTTCGACCACATAACGGATGCCTTGGCGCCGAAACGGTTCCAAATAGTCGTGCACGTCGGTCAACTTGCGCAGCAAGAGCGCGACATCTCTCGGCTGGGCGGAGACGGCTTCGCCGTGCGGATTGAGAATCTGTGCCTTACCCAACACCGAATCCTTTAACCATTGCGCCAAACTCTCGCCTTCGATGCGCCGAGCGGTTTCGGCCTTGGTCTGAAGGTCAGCGGCGATGATCTTTCTGACCGAGACTTTAGCCAGCCCGCCTGAAAGGCTTGTGCGGTCCGGCGCGGGCTCGATGCCGATGTAGGGTGGCTGTACGCCCGCTTGCGCTTGGATGAGTTGTTCAAACGCGCCGTTGACGACGTCGAGGATGGCGCCGTCGCTGCGGAAGTTGGTGGTGAGCCGGCATTCGATGCCGCCCTGCGCCATGATGATTTTTCCGACGACTTCCAAATAGGCCTCGATATCGGCGCGGCGAAAGGCATAGATGGATTGTTTGGGATCGCCGACGACGAACAGTTTGCCAGGCTCTAATTTGACTTCGCGCCATTCCGACGCAGTCTGATGGAGCTGTTCGGCCAGGTAGAGAAGAATTTCGTATTGGATCGGATCGGTATCCTGAAATTCGTCGATCAGGATAGTCCGGTACGATTTTTTTAATTCGGCGCGCACCCGGTGCTGGTCGCGCACCAGGTTGCGCGCCCGCACCAGCAAGCCGTCGAAGGAGATATGGCCGTCGCGCAGGAAGCGCTCGCGAAAGGCGCTGGCGTAAGGAACCAGCAAACACCAGAGCAACGCGATAAACTCGCCGTCGATACCAGCCAAGCCTTTGGCGGCGCGCACCAGTTTCCGCGCCGCGACGATGTCGTCCGCAGACCAGCCATTGAGGCTGCTGTTGAACGGTTTTTTCGCCAGGAGCGCGTAGCACTCGGCTAAGTCGGCCGAACGTCGGCCTGTTTTTTCAAACTCGTGGAGCACGGCGTGGGCGGCGCGCACGAGTTTTTCATTCATTCGGTCGTCAGGATGGCGCGCGTCCAGGGCGGCGGCTTGGGCGGCTAAGTCGCCGAGCCACGCGCGCAGCGGCGCAGCGCTTTCCTGCGCAGGATTTTGGCTGAGATCCACGGTTTCCGCGGCGAGCGACCTGGCGAGGATTTTAATTTGATCGAGCTGGCAGCGCGCTAGAACCTTGCGCCAGTCCTCGGCGCGTGGGCTCGAGAGCGCCAGTTCCTGAGCGAGCCAAGCGTCCCATTGCTGGTCGAACAGCCGGTCGAATTCGCTGCCGTCATCTTCGCGAAATTGCGGGTCGACGCCAGCTTCAATGGGATAGAGCCGCAATAAATTCGCCGCGAAGCTATGAATCGTACCGATGTCGCTACGTTCTAAATTTCGCAGCGCCGCGCGGATGCGCGAGTCCATTTCATCCTTGGAAAGTTGGTACAGCTCTATCAACTCTTCGACGGCGCGAAAGGTGTACTGGTCTGCATCGCTGGCGGGTTGGCGGTCGAGCTCGACGGCCAAATAGGCCTGCAAGCGTTGGCGCAAGCGCAACTTCATTTCATCGGCGGCTTTGTTGGTAAAGGTCAGTGCGACGATCTCGGTGATTTTGAGCGGCTGGGGATTGCGCAAGAGCAAGTGCGCCAACCGATCCACCAGCAGAGTTGTTTTGCCGGTGCCGGCGCCGGCGGTGACGACCAGACTGCGGTCGAAGGTGCCCACCGCGATTTGACGGTCGCGGGTGTCGGGTAAGGCTATTTTCGCCGGGTTTGCGCTCATAGCTTCTTGGGATCTTTGGCGTGCAAAGCGTAGTGAGGGTGGGTCAGCGGATCGTTTTCGGCGCGCCACAAGCTCGGCGGATGATTCTTACGGCAGATGGTGGCGAAATCGCAGTGGCCGCAGTACGCGCCGCGATGGATGAAATAGCGGCCCTGCCGCACGCCGCTCACTAGGTAGGCGATGGTGTCCTTGGTGGCGGCGCCGAGTTTATCGCTCAAGCCGGCGCGATCGTAGGATTCGGTGACCAGCGGGCCGTCGGACCACTGCGGCGCGATGTAATAAAAATCCGCTTCGACGGTGGGAGCTTTTTCACCCTCGTGTTGGGCCCACTCCTGCGCCAGCAAATAGTAGAAGGGCGGCTGTAATCTCTCGCCGCGCAGGGCGGCGCGCATAAGATCCTTGTCCTGGCTCGCTTGCGCGGCACCGAACTTGAATTTATAGTCGATCACCCGTAGCGCGCCGCCGTCGCGCCGGTTGCGATCAATGCGGTCCATGCGGCCGCGAATGATCAGCCCTTTCAGACTCTCGGGCCAGTCGTCCGGCAAGCTTCGCACCATATCGGTTTCCAGACCCACCGGGACGAAGCCCGAGCTCAAAAGTTCCTTGAGATCGTCGGCTATCACGTGGCGCAGCAGTGCGGTTAATCCTTCCTTCAACGATTCCCAAGCCAGCGGGTAGCCCACCGGGTTGTTCGCTTCGTATTCGGCGAAAGCACGGCTGGCAACGGCGGCGAGCGTGTCGTCGATATTCCCAGGCGGTGTCCTGGCGGTAAAATGGCCGCCATCGATCAATGCGGCATAAAAGCCGTTGAGGATTGCATGGCCCAACTCACCGAACTTGGCGGCATTCGGACCGAGCGCTTCTTCGGGATGCTCGAGGGGCTGTAGGCCCAACACCTGGCGGGCGAAAAATTGAAACGGGCAACGCGCGTAGGTTTCCAGCGCCGTCGGCGCTAAGCCGCGCTCGGTGAGATGTTTCCAATAGCCAGTCAGCTCGCCGACCAAGCCGTCGTAGGGCAACAAATGATCTCGGAATCGATCGAGTTCGCCGACGAGTTTGCGTCCCTGCTGATAAAGCGCCGGCAGATTGCCGGTGGCTTCGATCAAAGCGGTTGGATCCTGGTTTTGCAAGGTAAGCCGCACCGCCAACTCGCCCGGCAGCAGCAGCCCTTGGCGATCGAATGGCGCGATCGTGGATTTTTCAATCAGGCTGCGCGGGATGGTGACAACTTCACACTGCCGCCCTTGACCGGCGAGCGCTTGCTTCAGTTCGTCGATATACCAGGACTGCGGAAGGGCGCGGCCGTTGTCGTCGGCGCGTTGGTACGAGCAATAGAGCCGCTCGCGGCTGGCGCCGACCAGCAGGGTGAAGAGCAGTTTCTCTTCGTCGTAGCCGGTGAGTTTCTGGTTGACCTTGTAGCCCAGGTCGGTTTCCAAGACTTCGCGGTCGCGGTCGCGTAGAAAAGCGTCCTCGCGGATGGTTCGCGGGAAGACGCCTTCGTTCATGCCGAGCACGAACAAGGCGCGAAACGACAAGCCGCGGGCGGCGGTGGCGCCCAGCACCATGACGCCGTCACGGTTGCGCCGGTCGTCGGTCGCCGTGGTGCGTTCGAGCCAATACTCAAAAGTATGGCTGAAATCGTCGCGGCTGACATTGTCTACGATCTTGTCGAGGCCGGCGAGCTGCTCCAATACTTCGAGGATCGCGTTATTCGGCGCTGCTGCTTCCGTTCCAGTCTCGTCGGCGGCCGAGAATGTCGAGATATTTTCCCAGCAAAGCCTTCCATCTAGCGCAGTATTCCTGCCAGCTCCCTTGGCCCGGCAGGTTGGCGAGATCGGCCATCAGCGTATCGACGACATCGGCCAGCGCGGTCAACTGCGCCGCGGCGACGGGGATTACCCGCGCTTCGTCGTCGTCGGAGAGCTGTCGCAACAGTAAATCGCGCTGGGTGAAACGGCGCAGCCGGCGCCAATCGCTGATGCCCTTGCAGATGGCAAGTTCCCGGGTCGCTAAATCCCACAGATCTGGGCGCGCGTCAGCGGGGTCGGGTGCGAGTTTGTGCAGCTGGAAGTGAGGCGAGGAGAGTAGATCGATGACTTGGCTGCGCAGAAAATCTTTGGCCGGCAGATTGAGCAGTAGGATGACCGCCTTGGTCATGGGAAACAGCACCAGCGGTTCTTCGAGGCGGCCGGCAAGCGGAATGCGATGTTGGGCAAAGCAGTCGCGAACGACCGTGCCGTAGGTATCCAAACTGCGCGCCACCACGCCGATCTCATGAAATGCCAACTCGCCGTCATCGACTAGCCGGAGGATTTCTTTTGCCGCCGTGGCGACTTCGTCGCGGATGCCGAAGCTGTTGACGATCCGGCACTGCCAATTTTCATCGGTGCTGGCATAGCTGCGGCCTTTATCCGTGTCGAGCAGGCGGGCGTTGGCGGGCAAGGGGCTAGCCAACTGTGAATCAAGCACCTCACTTGTCTGCCCCTGAATGTAGCGCTCGTAGAAGCGCGCGGCGAAGCCCCAGGCGTCATGGTTCGGCTTGGCGGAGAGCAGTGGAAAGAACAACTTGGTGCGATGATGGCGCGCGACCGCAAGGAAAAAGTCGAGTTGAATCTGCGTCAGATCGTAAAAGCCGTAGTAAAAAATCTCGGCGAACTGTTGGAGAAATGGCGACGCCGGTGCCTGTTCGGTTGCGCGGCGATCGAGATCGGCGTGGTCTTCGATACTTTGCTCCTGACAAAAATTTTGCAAGGTTTGCAGCAGAACGAGTAATTGCGCTGTGCGCTCGCCAGTGCGCTGGTTGAAATGGCCCTCGCCGAGCGCTGCCAACGCCAGTGCGGGGTCGACCTGACCGTCGCGCAAATCTCGCAGCGTCTGCCAAAGCGCGGCGCAGCCGCCGGCGCGATCTTCGATGCCGGCAAAGGGCCCGGCGCCGGGCTGACCCGTGCGGATGATTTGCCGCAACGCTTCTTCGAGAAAGAGATCGCTATGCAAATCCGGCGGCGTGCCGCGGCATTCTGCGTTCAGCCGCAAGGACAACTGGTGAAAGGTCAGCACTTGTACGTTGAGCAGCGCCAGACCGCGCTCATGGCTCAAGAGTATTTTCAAACGCCGGCGGATGAGTTCCGATGGCACCAAGATCATCAGCGGGCAGAGCAGGTCGGTGTCTTTATGTCCGGCGATCGCGTCGACCAGGGCATTTTCTAGATCGGGATGAAATGGACCGAGGACGGTTTGCATGGATTTGTTTCGACTGCCGGATCGTTCGCGGGTTTAAATTCAATATGAAATAGCCGTTGGCGATTGGCAAGGGAAGATTGTCTGCACCATTCAGAATCGGCGATCGGCGGCGAAGAAAGATAGAACCACAGGTCCATAGGGTGGTGCGCTACGCGTTCTATCTAAAGGCGCATCCGGCTGCGCCCTTATCTGAAACCGTCGATCGTCGTGCCTGTTTGATGCAATAGAATTGCCCATCAAATCCGCGGTTGATTGCAATCGCTCAGGCAAAGCATTAAACCCGATTGATATGCGCTTCTCCCTGCGGTCGAAGATATTCTTCTGCTTCATCGCCATCGTTAGTTGCAGTGCCGTTGAGGTTTCGGCGCGGTCGCAGCAAGCCAGCGCCGGGCTGGTGGTGGCCGATAGCGATTTGGCGAGCCAGGCCGGCATGGAGATTCTCAAGCGCGGCGGTAACGCGGTGGACGCGGCGATCGCCACGGCGCTGGCATTATCGGTAGTCGATCAAGCGTCGTCGGGATTGGGCGGTGGCGGCTTCATGATGATCTACCGCGCCAAAGACAAGAAATCCTTCGCGCTCGATTTTCGCGAGACCGCGCCGGCGGCGTCGCGCCGCGAGTTATATATGAAAGACGGCAAGCCGGTGGCGGCGGCGAGTCTCACCGGTCCGTTGGCGGTGGGTGTCCCGGGGGAGGCGGCGGGATTGATCGAGGCGCACAAAAAGTTCGGCACGCTGCCGTTGGCCGTGTTGGCAGCGCCGGCGATCAAACTAGCCACCGATGGGTTTCCCCTCGATGCGACGTTGCGCATCGCTATCGAACGTGGTGCGAGCAACATGAAGCGCTACGCCGATATCGGGCGCATCTACATGCCCAATGGCGCTGTGCCCAAGGAAGGCGAGCTGATCCGCCAGCCGCAACTGGCGGCGACGATCAAAGCGCTGGCCGAGCAGAGCGCCGAGGTTTTTTACCGCGGCTGGATCGCCGAGGCGATCGTCGGCATGATTAAGAACGAGGGCGGGGTCATGACCCTCGACGATCTGAAAAACTACAAAGCGGTATGGCGCGAACCGTTGGTCGGCAGCTATCGGGGGCGCACGATGATTACTATGCCGCCGCCGAGCTCGGGGGGCGTCGCTCTGTTGCAGATGCTTAATATCGTGGAAGGCTATAAAGTCGACGAGTTCAAGCATAATTCGGCGCCCTATCTGCACTTGCTCGGTGAATCGATGAAGCACGCATTCGCCGATCGGGCCGAGCATCTGGGCGATCCGGACTTCGTCCATGTGCCGATCCGCAAACTGACGGACAAAAGCTACGCAACTTGGGTGCGCGGGCGGATAACGCCGGATACGACCCATGGGCCGATTTACTATGGCTACCGCAACTACAATGGCGAAAAAGGCAGCACGACACATTTCAGCGTCATCGACCGCAACGGCAATGCGGTGGCGTGCACGCAGACCGTCAACACGCGCTTCGGCTCGAAACTGCTCGTGCCCAAGGCGGGGATCGTGCTTAACAATGAGATCGACGATTTCGCGATCCATGGGGAGACCGGCAACGTTTACGGCTTGATCGGCAACCAGGCCAACTCGCTCCAGCCCAATAAGCGGCCGCTCAGCAGCATGTCGCCGACGATCGTCCTGAACAATGGGCGACCCGAGATCGTTGTCGGCGCTTCCGGCGGGCCGCGCATTATCAATGCGACCTTGCAAACGATTCTCAATATTATTGAATTCAAAATGCCGGTGGCCATGGCTGTCGAGGCGGCGCGGATTCACCACCAATGGATGCCGGATCGGATGGGCGTCGAAGCCGGCATCGCGGCAGACGCGCAAAAGGATTTAGAAAAACGCGGCCACGCGCTGCGCGTGCAAAGCGCCCTCGGCGTCGTCCAGGCGATCACCTGGAATGGCGTGACGATGAACGGCGCGGCGGATTCAAGAAAGGTCGAGCGGGCGAGGTCGGAGTAGTGCCGCGTTGCCGCGCTCTTCCAATCGTTCCAGTCGGGGCGCGGCGGTAGATTTCACCAGCTTCTCTATGTCCGCAACGTCGCTGCGATGAAACAATTCTAAAGAGTATCGCCGCCACGCGCTATTTTTTGCGGCGTTTGCGCAGCCAACTCCAGATCGGCAGGGCGAGCTTCAAGACTGGCAGTAGTTGGCCCGAGGAGCGGAGCGCTTTTCCGGCGTAGCCGCTGGCGAGAAGACTGGACACGCCGGCGGCGATGATCGGATAGGATTTGAGGACGCGGCCGATGCCAAAAACCCTCGACCTCACATCGAAAGGGGCTTTCAGGTTGGCGTAGTTGCGGGCCAACTCGTTGCGCTCTTGAGCGGCTTTGTTGATCAAGGCTTGCTTACGCCGGCCGAGCTCTTCTAAACGGCTGGCCATGGCTTAACCTTGTAAGCGGTCGCGATCTTTGGCCAGTTCCGCCAGAGTCGCCGGGAACAGTCCGGAGCGTTTGAAAAAAAAATTGCGCAGCTTGAACGCGGCAATGGTGGCGACGCACAGGTAAATAACCGCTAGCCCGCCAATGGCGCCGATCCAACCGTTTTGCCAAAAGAGCGCCACCAGAAAGATCGTCAGGAGAATGATGCCCATGCCGAAACCGAAGACGGCCAGCAGGGCGAGGACGAGGGTCTGTTTGAAGCGCTCGCGCTCCTCCTCAAGCTCGGCGACGAACAGTTCGGCGCGGGTGTGAAAGGCCGACGCTACCGTCGCGCCGAGCATTTTTAACGAGTGGAGAATGCCGGGTGAGTCACCCGCGCCCGGACGGCTGCCGCTCTCAACCATGGGCAGGGATTATTTGCTCCGGATCAAGAGCCCGAGGATGAGGCCAACTCCGGCGGCGATACCGATGGCGCTCCAGGGATTCTCGCGGACATAGTCGTCGGCGATGTCGGCGGCTTCTTTGGATTTTTCCACGAAGGTTCTTTCGGCGTCGGCGAGAGCTTTTTTGCCCTCGATCAAGCTCTGCTCGATCTTCTGACGCGCCAAGCCGATCTTGTCGCCGGCCTGGCTGGCCGTGGCTTTTAACAGTTCTTCGGCGTCTGCGACCAAGTTTTTCAAATCGCCGACTAATCTTTCTCTATTGCTGGCTTCTCCGTCCATAGAAACCTCCCCTGTGCGCATTTACTTGCCGACATGATAATCATGGGACAGGGTCTATTCAAGGTCAATGCTGGGAGTCGAAGAATTATTTCTGTGCGGCGGGGAAATCGCGGATAGCACGCGGCGCCGGCAGCCGCAAGGCCCGCCTTGTCTTTACCGATCGAAGGGATTTCTCAGAACGATGGTCTGCTCACGGCCGGGACCGACCGAGACCAGGATAATCTCGGTGCCGATCACTCTCTCGATGCGCTGGACATATCTCTGCGCCGCAGCCGGCAGATCGGAAAACTTTCTCACATCGTCGAGGCGCTCGGCCCAGCCGTCCATTACTTCATAGATCGGCTGCGCTCCCGCCATGACTTTCGAGCTGGCAGGGAATTCGCTCACGGTCTGGTCGTTATAACTGTAGGCGGTGCAGATGGGAATTTCTTTGAAACCGGTCAGCACATCGAGCTTGGTCAAGGCGACTCCTGTCAGACCGTTCATGCGCACCGCGTGGCGCACGCTGACCGCGTCGAACCAGCCGCAACGGCGCGACCGGCCGGTGGTGGCGCCGAACTCCGCCCCCTCTCTTCTAAGCGTTTCACCGTCGGGACCTTCGAGCTCCGTGGGAAACGGGCCGCTGCCGACTCTCGTCGTATAGGCTTTCGAGATGCCGATGATCTGCTGAATATGCTGCGGCCCGACACCCGAGCCCGAGCAGGCGCCGCCGGTGATCGTGCTCGATGAAGTGACGTAGGGATAAGTGCCATGGTCGACGTCGAGAAGCGTGCCTTGGGCTCCTTCGAAGAGCACGCGATTGCCGGCACGAATGCGCTGGTCGAGCAACAGGCCGGTGTTGGTCACGTAGACCTTGAGTTTCTCCCGATAGCGGCCGTAGCTCTCGTGCATCTCGTTAAAGTCGAGGGCCTTTTCCTTGAGGATCGCTTTTAAATAAAAATTCTTCTCTTCGATGTTGCGCTCGAGCTTTTCGCGGAAAGTGTCCTCTTCCAATAGGTCAATGAAGCGGATGCCGACGCGCGCGACCTTATCTTCGTAGGCCGGGCCGATGCCTCTGCCGGTGGTGCCGATCTTGCCTTTGCCGCGCAACCGTTCGCGCGCCAGGTCGATGGCCTTGTGGTAGGGCATGATGACGTGGGCTTGTTCGCTGATGCGCAGTTGTGCGTCGCTCTGAAGATGGCCCTGGGCTTTGAGGGCGTCGATTTCTTCGATCAGGATTTCCGGATCGACGACCACGCCGTTGCCAATGACGCAGAGCTTATTCGGGTGGAGCGCGCCGGAAGGGACCAGGTGAAGGATGGTCTTTTTGCCGTTGACCACCAATGTGTGGCCGGCGTTGTTGCCGCCCTGGAAGCGGACGATGATATCGGCGTCGCGGGTAAACAGATCGACGATCTTGCCTTTACCCTCGTCGCCCCATTGGGCACCGATGATTGCGACGTTTGACATATTTTCATTGTCGATATCGGATTGTCGATTTTGGATTGGCATCCAAAATCTAAAATCCAAAATCGTCCTATAGCTTTACCAACTCCGCCGAGACGATCTGCGGCAGGGCCAGGAGTTCGTCGATGGCTTTTTTCGAAACTCTTTCGTCGACGTGAGTGAAATGAAATCGCGTTGCCGCCCTGTTCGCTGCGGCCCAACTCCATGCCGGCGATGTTGATGCCGTTGTTGCCGAGAATGGTGCCCACCGCGCCGACGACGCCGGGCACATCTTTGTTTTGCAAGATGAGAATATAGCCCGACGGCACCGCTTCCAAATAAAAATCATTGACCCGCACGATGCGCGGGTGCTTGGCGCCGAAGATCGCCCCTTCGACTTCCAAATTTTCTGAGCCGTTCTTGGCTTTAACGACGATGGAGCTGGTGAAATCGCCGACCCCTTCGCCTTTGGACTCGACGATCTTGATGCCGCGCTCCTTGGCAACCACCGGAGCATTGACGTAGTTCACCGCCGACTCCATCACCGGCGACAAAAGCCCTTTCAATAGGGCCACGGTCAACGGCGCGACATTGTATTGGGTGACGTCGCCGCGGTACTCGACCTGGACTTCCTTTGGCAGGGCGCCGGCCATCTGCGTATGCAGGCTGCCAAGTTTTTCCGCCAGGGTGAGGAAGGGGCGCAAGACTTCGAGCAATTCCGGGCTCACCGAGGGCAGGTTGACCGCATAGCGGACCACGCCCTTGGCGAGAAAGTCGACCATCTGCTCGGCCACGGCGATGGCGACGTTCAACTGCGCCTCGTCGGTGGAGGCGCCCAAGTGCGGCGTGGTGATGACTTGGTCGAGCTTAACTAACGGATGATCGGCGTCGGGCGGCTCGTCGACGTAGACATCGAGCGCCGCGCCGGCGACCTTGCCGGTTATGATCGCGTCGGCGAGATCCTGCTCATCGACAATGCCGCCGCGCGCGCAGTTGATGATCCGCACGCCGGTCTTCATCTTGGCGAAGGCGGCTTTGTTGATTAAACCCTGGGTATCGGGTGTCAACGGCACATGGACGGTGATGAAATCGGCTTTGGCCAGGATTTCTTCCAATGTGCCGGGCTCGACGCCCATGCGCGCGACATTTTCCGGCGCGATGAAGGGATCGAAGCCGATCACCCGCATCATCAACCCGGCGGCGCGTTCGGCGACGATGCGGCCGACGTTACCGAGGCCGATGACGCCGATGGTCTTGTTGCACAGCTCGACGCCGATAAATTTATTGCGCTCCCACTTGCCGCTCTTGAGCGAAGCCGTGGCCTGGGGAATATGGCGCGCCATGGACATCATCAGCGCAATGGTATGCTCGCCGGTGGTAACGTTGTTGCCGCCGGGGGTGTTCATGACGACGATACCGCGTTGGGTAGCGGCGTCGGCGTCGATGTTTTCGTAGCCCACGCCGGCGCGGCCAATGACCTTCAAATTGGTTGCCGCATCGATCAGTTCGGCGGTGATCTTGGTGCCGCTGCGGATCACCCAGCCGTCGTAGATTCCGCAGATTTTTTTGAGCTCATCGGGTTTGAGACCGATCTTGACGTCGACTTCAAAACCTTCGGCGTTTTCAAATACCGCCAAGCCTTCGGGCGCCAGGGAGTCGGTGACCAGGATTTTCATTTTCGCTTCCATGGGTAGTTTCTCGGTGGAGGACCGCTGATCGAGGACCGGGTGACGGTGCAATCGGCTATTTTCCATGCTTGGCTTTCAGGGCAAGGCTTCCAGCAAAATTTCTTGAGCCGCCGCGACGCCCCGGCCGAGCGGAATCTCGGCGCCGAATTTTCTCAGCGCCATCTCCAGGGCGGCGATGGCCGTGATCACGTCGAAGCCGCCCATGTAGCCAATATGGGCGATGCGGATCGCTTTGCCTTTGAGCTGATCTTGACCCTCGGCGAGGACGACGTTCATCTTGTCGCGCAAGTATTCGAGCACGGCGTCGGCGTCGATGCCCTCGGGTAGATAAATTCCCGTGGCCGCCGGACTGGGACTGTCGGGGGCGAGGAGTCTGAGTCCCAGAGCTTTGGCTGCGGCGCGGGTGGCACGGCACAAGCGCGCATGGCGCGCGTAGACATTGGCCAAACCTTCACGCTGCATCATTGCCAACGACGCACGCACGCCGAAAATTAACGACACCGCCGGCGTGAAGGCGCCGGAGCCCTTTTGCTGGTTCTTGCGTTCGAGGTTCAAGTCAAAATAAAAACGCGGCAGCTTGGCCTGCTTGGTTTTCTCCCAGGCGCGGTCGCTCAGCGCGATGAAACTCAAGCCGGGCGGCAGCATGAGCGCCTTTTGCGAGCCGGTGACGAGCACGTCGATATTCCATTCGTCGAGCGGCAGCGGCACCACGCCGACGGCGGTGACGCCGTCGACTAAAAAGAGCGGGCCGTTCTTGGTCAGCTTGGCGATCTCTTGGACCGGATGGAGCACCGTGGTCGAGGTTTCGCTGGCTTGGATCATCACGCCCTGAAGGTCGGGATGGGCTTTGAGTTGCTTATCGACGTCGGCGACTTTGACCGCTTGGCCCCATTCAACTTTCATCTCGATGGGATTCAAGCCGTAGGCATTGGCGATGTTCAACCAGCGCTCGCCGAACTTGCCGCCGTTGATGACCAGAACCTTGTCGCCGGGCGAAAACAGATTGGCCACCGATGCTTCCATGGCGCCGGTGCCGGAAGCGGCCAGAATCAGGACGTCGTTCTGGGTGGCGAAAAGTTTTTTCAGCCCCTCGCGGGCTTCGTCGAAGATCTTGTTAAACTGCGGCGTGCGATGATGCATCATCGTCTCGGCCATCGCTAGGGCCACTTCGTTAGGGATCGGCGTTGGACCGGGGGACAGGAGATACTGCTTAATCATGCCTCAACTCCATCTCGGACTATTATGCTATGGCAGGATTGGAAGTGGACTTTATCGCGTCGGCGGTAAACTAACGGCGCATGCTCCACAAAAAAGCCTGGACCTCTATTGTTAAGAGACCCAGGCGTTCGGCCGTCTTAATGCTTTGCACTCCCTCGTGGTCGATTCCACGTTGACGCCAGTCGCGCAAAACTTACGAAAAACTTCTATCTTGAAGCGGCGGGATTGTCAATGTCGCGGCCATCGGTTAGAGAGCTGAGAGGGCGAGTCGAGGCCAGACGATCGACGCTGGCGAACTTGCCGGTGAGCGATATCGACAAGGTGCCGATGGCAAAGCTGATTCTTTTCGACATCGACGGCACGCTGACGCGCACGCACAACGGTTATTTGCCGTTCAACGAGGCGATTCTGAAAACTTTTGGTTTTGCCGGCGATATTCGTACCGTCGTGCCCGACGGCAATACCGATCCGCTGATCGTGCAGGATATTTTTACTAAAATCGGCGTGGAGATTGCCGTTGGTCCGGCGCAGTGGCGGAAATTCACCGCGCAACTCGAAAGCAGCTACCGCGATCACATCGCCCGCGGGGCGACAACGATTCGGCCGCTGCCAGGGGCGGATTCGCTGTTGCGACAATTGTCGGCGGCACAGGAGTTTCATTGCAGCGTTGTCACCGGCAATTTCGAAGCGACGGCGAGAGTAAAACTGGCAAGCGCCGGGTTGGCGCGCTATCTCGGTCGCGGCGCCTATGCCAGCGATTCCGAGCACCGGGCGGACTTGCCGGAGATCGCCAGAGCGCGCTGGGAGGTTGCCGCCGCGCGCAGTATCGCGGCGGCGCAATGCGTCATCATCGGCGACACGCCCAAAGATTTGCAGTGCGCGCGCGCCAACGGCATGAAATGCGTGCTTGTCGGCACCGGCCGCTATTCGGTAGAAGAGCTGGAGTATTGGCGGCCCGATGCTTGTATGGCGGACCTGAGCGAGCCGCAGCAAGTTGTCGGGCTGCTTGCCAAATTGTGAAAATTATTTGGAGGTCATCATGCGCTATCGAACGATTGGCAGCACCGGTGTGAAAGTTTCCGAGATCGGCTTTGGCTGCGGCAACAATGCGGTGCTCATGGTTAAAGCGCCCTACGACGAACAGGTTAAGGTGGTCCGGCGCGCGTTGGACGCCGGCATCACGTTCTTCGACACGGCGTTCGCCTACGGCTTGGGCAAGTCGGAAGAGAATTTGGGGCGCATTCTCAAAGATCTCGGTGTCAACCCGGTCATCTCCACGAAGATTCGCCTCGAAGCCGACTGCGTGAGCGATATCAAAGCGGCGACCATCCGCGCCGTCGAAGCTGGGCTCGAACGGCTCGGCCGCGAGCGTGTCGATTTCGTCCAGCTGCATACCCGCGTCACCCGGGCGCGCGGCATGGAGAAGCGCTTCAGCCTGACGCCCAACGACGTGCTCGGCCCAGGCGGCGTCATTGAAGGCTTCAAAACGATGCGCGGGCGCGGTAAGGTCGGCTTCTTCGGTTTCAGCGGTCTGGGCGAAACCCCGGCGCTGCACGAGCTAGTCGACAGCGGTGAGTTTCATGGCTTTCAGTGCTACTACAACCTGCTCAACCCCAGCTCCGGCCAGCCGGTGCCGAAGAATTTCAGCGCCCAAGACTACGGCTTGATCCTCGATCGCGCCGCGGCCAAGGGCATGGGCGCCTTCATCATCCGCGTGCTGGCGGCCGGCGCGCTGACCGCCGATCCGAGCGCCGGCGGTGGCGGCAGCGGCCAGACGCTCTCACCCGGCTCCGACTATCCCCTCGACCTGCAGCGCGCCGAGAAAGTGAAAACCGCCCTCGGCGTTGCGGGAAAAGAGCTGACGCAAGCCGCCATCCGTTTCGGCTTGATGCATCAGACGACCGCCGCGGTGCTCGTCGGATTTTCCAATACCCATCATGTCGATGACGCGGTGGCCTGTTCGAACTTGCCGTCGCTGACCGGTGAGCAAATAGGTAAGATGAGAAATCTTTGGGAGACCGATTTCAGCGACTAGTTAGTTTTGATTTTCGGGAGATGCGTTATGGCTTTGTTCTTCCACTCCGACGATGTCGATCAAATGATTCCGATCAAAGAAGCGGTGCGGATCACCGAAGACGCGTTGCGCGACATGATATCGCCCACGGGTGTTTGCGCGCCGCGCAAGCGCTTGAATCTGCATCGCAAGGTCGGTGAAGAGACCTTCGATACGGTGCTCAATATTTACGCCGGTGGATCGGCGCATTACCGCGCCGTGGGCGCGCAGGTTGCGCTACATCGAAAAGCGATCGCGGGCAACACGCAGAAGCGGCCGCCGTTTAATCCCGATCAGACTGAGCTGGCGCTGATCTATGATTCGGATACTGGCTCGCTTTTAGGTGTGATGGCGCATCGGCCGCGGGATTTTACCGGCGTCGCCGATCTGCGCACGCCGGCGACGAGCTTGGCCGGTTTGGATCTATTCGCGCGCGCCGACGCGCGGCGAGTCGGTATCTATGGCTCGGGCCAGCAGGCTTGGGCGACATTTGCCGGGCTTTGCGAGATGCGCAAGATCGAAAGCGCGAAGGTATATAGCCCGACGCCGGCGCACCGCGAAGGCTTCGCCAAAAAGATCAGCGCTCGGACCGGCGTGACGGTGAAGCCGGTAGAAAAGCCTGAGTTGGCGGCGAAAGACGTCGACATCATTCTCTGCATGACCAACACCAACGTGCCGGTGATCGACGGTTCGTGGCTGGAGCAAGGGCAGTACATAATTTCAGTCATCGGCAGCAACATCGAGTTGGTCAAGAGCGGCAATCTCGCCGCGCCGCGGCGGGAGATCGACGATGGCACGCTTAAACGCTGCGACTTCATCGTCGCGCTATCGAAAGCTCAGGCTATCGATTCCCAGCAAGGAGATATTTATTGGCCGGTGCAGGATGGCGTGATCACCTGGGACAAAGTCGTGGAGATCTCCGATGTGCTCGCCGGCAAGGTTAAAGGCCGAACCAACGACCGGCAAATTATTTTATTCAAGAACCAGGGCGGCCAAGGCATCGTCGATATCGCGCTGGCGAAGAAGTGTTACGATTTGGCGCAGCAACATGGTAAGGGCTACGAGATGCGCATCGAGCCGCGGCTCAACTGGTGGGTGCAGGGCGGGCGCGCGGAGACTTGGTAAAACTAACTTGTTCAAATGTTCAAGGGTTCAAAAGTTCAACGGTCGGACAAAAGAGGGTGCAGGATGAAATTGACAGATTCAATTCGGTGGCGATTGAGAATTGTTGGCGTGGCGCTAGCGCTGGTTAGCGCACTCTGGGCTGTCCGGGTCAGTGCGCAGGCCGAACCTTTCTACAAGGGCAAACAGATTCGCATTATTACCGGGGCCACGGCGGGCGGCTTTTATGACCGCTGGGGACGGCTTTTGGCCCGGGCAATGCCCAAGTATATTCCAGGCCAGCCCGACATCATCGTGCAGAACATGCCGGGAGCAGGCTCGCTGGTGGCGGTTAATTATGTCAACGGCGTGGCCAAGCCCGATGGTCTAACCACGGTCATGCCTAACAGCAACGTCTATCTGGAGCAGCTATCGGGCCATAAAGAAGTGCGCTTCGATTTGCGCAAGTTCGCGATCGTCGGCTCGCAGGAAAAGAATTATATGTTGCTCTACATGCGCGCGGATGCGCCGTACAAGACCATCGGCGACATCATCAAAGCCAAGGAGGCGCCGAAGTGCGGCAGCACAGGCGTCGGCAGCGCCGGCTACGTTCTCGACCGGGTTTTGGACGTGGTTCTTGGCGCGAAGATCAATACCGTGATGGGCTATCCGGGCGGCAATGAGATCGACCTGGCGGTGGAAAAGGGCGAGATTCAATGCCGCGGCAACACCATCTTGCCGCATTTCGGCCGCGAACCCTTCGACACTTGGCATAAAAAAGGTTTCGATCGCCATCTTATTCAAACCGCACGCAAACGCGATCCGGTGGTCGCCGAGGCGCCGACGATTTATGAACTGATGGACCAATACAAAGTCACTGAATCGAATCGCCGGCTCGCCAACGTCTTGCTTGGCGGCGCGGAGTTTGGCCGCTTTATGCTGGTCGCGCCGGGAACGCCGCCGGACCGAGTCAAGATGCTCCGGGAAGCTTACGCCAGGGCGATGAAGGATCCCGAGCTGATTGCTGAAGCCAAGAAGGGGCGCATGGATATGGATCCTTCAACCGGCGAGGAACTGCAAGCGCAGATGCAGGAGATCATGGATCAGCCGCCCGATGTTATCGAGCGAATGAAAAAGATCTTATCTGAGTAGAAAATAACTTGGTTCAACGGTTCCCAGGTTCAAATGGTTCGATAGAAGCGACTCTAGGAGGATAAAACGATGAGGCTCAGACTTGCCCTGTTGTTCTTGGCCGCCAACTTAATACCGGCCAATCCGTCCCATGGCCAATCCCCATACTTCCAGGGAAAGACCATGACCATCATCGTCGGCACCGGCGCCGGCGATCTTTATGACCTGTACGCGCGCGCGGTCGCGTTGTTCATGGGCAAGCATCTGCCGGGCAATCCCAACATTTTGGTTCAGAATATGCCGGGCGCGGGCCATATGATCGCGGCCAATTATGTTTACAACATCGCTAAGCCGGATGGTCTGACCTTGGGCGCGATCAACGCGGGACTTTATTTTGAGCAATTGATCAGTCGCGCCGAAGTAAAATTCGACTGGACCAAATACAACTGGATCGGCAATGCGACCAAGTCGCCGCAGGTGCTCTACATGCGCGCCGACACGCCGTTCAAAAGTATCGAAGACGTGCGCAACGCCAAAGAGCCGCCTAAATGCGGCACCACGGGACTCAGCAACATGGGCTACTTCGTGCCGAAACTTCTGGAAGAGACGGTCAGCGCGAAGTTCAATGTCATATCCGGCTATCAGGGCGGCAATGAGATCGATCTCGGCGTCGAGCGCGGCGAAATCGTCTGCCGCTCGCTCAGCACCGAAGCGTATTTTTCCCGCGAGCCTTTTCTCACTTGGCGGAAGAACGGTTTTTCGAGAGAGCTGGTTCAAGGCGGCCGAGCGAGGATCGAGAAGCTCGCCAACGTGCCGACCATTTACGAACTGATGGACAAATACAAAACGCCGGAGTTGGGCCGCCGCCTGGCCACCGCGCTGCTGGCGTCGGGTGAATTTCACCGCCCCTACATGTCGCCGCCGAAGATTCGCCCGGAGGTGGTAAAGATGCTGCGCGAGGGGTTTAACAAGACCATGAAGGACCCGGATTTTATCGCCGAGGCCAAGAAGAAGCGATTAGATCTAGATCCGACTACCGGCGAGCAAGTTCAGAGTTTGGCCGCCGAAGTGTTGGCGCAACCGAAGGACGTGATCGAGCGTCTGAAGAAGTTAATGGGGATATAGCGGTTTTGCTGACCGCGACGGCGCGCTGCTTTTGACGGCAGCCGGTGAGGGATACCCCAAGACCGAATCGTATGAAGCGTAGGGAACCGAACCGCGACCCATAGCCCGAAAAATCCGCGACGATGCGGCTCTTCCCCAGATGAGGTAGCCGACCAGCCTTCAAGGCTTGATATCCTGCATAAACCATTCGCTGGGAATCTCATGGCCCATGCCTTTCTCTTTGGCGGCTTTGTAAGCGCAAAAACCCATGGCGGCGAACTGAACACCGGTGCCGACGTTGTTCAGGAAGAAAGAAATCTGCCGGTCGTCGGTCCGGCTCGCTACTTTGCCGGCGATGAGATCGCAGATCTCGGGATACTTGGTCCAGTCGCGCGGTTTCTCGCGGCGCACGCCGGGCATGTCTTCGATAATTCCCGGCGGTTGATAGTGTTGGATGCCGCCGAACTGGGTGTGGATGGCGATCGGATCGCATTTGTTCAAAACGTCCAAATCGGTTTCAAACTCGCGGATCGAGTTGTAGTGCATGCCGGCTTCGAGCCAATCGATTTTGACTACCGGACGCGACGAATTCGTCGCGCTGCAAATGACGTCGCAGCCGCGCACGGCTTCCTCGGGAGTGCCGACCGCTTCGCCAGCGATCCCGGTTTCCTTTTCCATCTCGGCGACGAACGCTTTGCGATGTTCCGGACTGGGGCTGAAGACTTTGACTTTCTTGAGCGGCATCACCGCGGTCATGTAGCGGTAGTGCGCTTTGGCTTGGCCGCCGGAGCCGATCAGGCCCAAGGTCTGCGAATTCTTTCTGGCCATGACTTTCATGCCGAGGGCGCTAGTGACGCCGACGCGGGTTTGCTGGATCAAACCGTCGGGCATGATGGCTAACAGTTCGCCGGTGGCCGCGCTGTAGAGTTGTACCAGGCCGACGAACATTCCCTTGCCCGCCAGCGGGATTTTTTCCAAGCGCACCGTGCCATGAACTTCTTGTTCCTGGACGACATCCGAAGTTATCCGCAGAGCCAAGACCTCGTATTTGCCGATACCGCCGTCGACGGATTTAAAACTGTAGGTAGAGTTGGGCAGTGAGTGTGGCAGATAGGAGTGGCAAGTGGGCCGGTTGACGGCGCGGCTTGCGGCCTGCTCGCGGTAAGACTCCTCCATGACGTTTAGACAGTCCTTCACGTTGAGTGCTTTCTGAACATCATCATTGTTGAGAATAAGCGTCATTGCATACCTCCAAGTCGTCAGTCGAAGAACTTTTTAACATAGGGTGTCCATGAGTGATAGCTGAGAGTCTGATAATTCTTGCGCCGGCCAAGGAACTGTCGCCCTGACGGTTTTCCCATCGAAGATTGACATCTTCGAGCGGCGTTGCACAGACTTCGTCGGCACTTCTATGGCATTTGCCGCCACTTGCAGGACTGCCTGGAAACCTATGTAGATTTGGCCGACAGGTGACGGAGCCGAATGGTGCTGTCCGGCTCGACGCCGGGATGGTGTGAGAATTGCTAAAATTCTTTCCGTTCGTCCGTTAAAGTCTGCAATCTATTCAATGAGAGGTAATCCATGATTCAAAGCCTAAGCCGCAAATCGTCCCAAGACTCGGCACCTCGCGAGCTTTCGTTGGTTATCGGACCCACTGAAGTGGCCGACGTGATGATCTCCAAGGTCGTCACCTTGAGCGCGCATCAGAGTTTTGACGATGCAGTGCGGCTGATGAAGGACCGCCACTTTCGCCACTGTATCGTCGTCGACATGCAGGGTAAGATTTGCGGTGTCATCTCCGATCGAGATATTTTGCGAGCGATGGCGATGAGCCGGGATTCACGGTCAAAGTCCCTCAATCAAATCATGACGCGTAACCCGATCACGGTGAAGCGCGAAACCTCGATCCTCGACGCGGTTTCAAAAATTATTTCGAAAAAAATCAACTGCCTTCCGGTGGTGGAAGATGACGGCACCGTCTGCGGCATCGTGACATCGACCGATTTGCTCAAGTCCTACCAGCAGGTGCTTGAGATGGTACATAAACAAGCCGGCTGATCGGGTCCTTCACGTCCGCATTGATCGATTTCTAACGGGCGCTAGACTCAGCCCTGGCGCGAAGAATTTTGCGCCGCGGTCCGTGCTCCGACACGGCACGGCGCGGCCAATCGCGCGGTGATCGAAGCTTTGGCGGAATTCTTCGCCGTTCCCAAATCCTCACTAAGAATCGTCCGCGGCCACTCGTCGCGAAAAAAGCAGGTAGAGATCGATTGATCCGGGTTTGCCGGATCCCCATTCCGGGTCAACCGTTGAGCTTGCCACGATGGTAAAATCAGCATATGAAAATATTAAAACCTCCAAGGACGATAGTTTGTCAAAAGCCGAAAATATTGAAGCTATAAGTTTACCGGCCGCCAACTGGGGCCGGCTTGCCGCCAACTGCACCGCGCATATGACCGAGCATCTGTTCAATGCCGTGGTCAGTGTGATTTTACCGCTGATCACCGCGTCCTTGGGACTGAGCCTGTCGCAGGCCGGCGCCCTCGCGTCGATTCGCACGTTGATGGCGGGCGTGGCTAGTTTCCCTTCCGGTTTTCTCGCCGACCTGGCGCGCCGGCGCAATTTGTTGCTCGGCGGCTGCATCGCCTTGATCGGCTTGGCGTCGTTAGGTTTGAGCGCGTCCTCCAGTTTCTTACTGCTGATGGTTTTCATGGGGCTCGGCGGATTTGGCGGCGGTTGGTTTCATCCTCAGTCGTTGGCAATTTTATCCGAGAAGTATCGGACACAGAAAGCCTTTGCTCTCGGCGTGCACGACAGTAGCGCCAATCTCGGTGAAGTCATCGGCCCGTTGGCGATGGGTTTGATGCTCAATTTTTTCGACTGGCGCACCGTGCTGTTGTTCTGGGCGGTTCCCGGGTTACTGGTCGGTGCGATCTACGCGCTGGCTGGGAGCGAAGGCTTGGTGGCTGTGCCGCGGGGCCGCGATTACCGCAAGGCGATCTGGAATGATGTGCTCAAGAACAAAACCGTCTGCGGGCTCGTCGCCGTGTCGACCTTGCGCGCCATGGGGCAGACGGCGTTGGCGTCTTTTCTGCCGCTCTATCTGGTGTTGCATTTGCAATTGCCCGCCGCCGTCGCCGGCGCTTACATGTCGATCTTATTTCTCTGCGCCGGGGTGGCGCCGGCTCTCGTCGGTTGGGTTTCCGACCGCATCGGCCATCGTTATTTGATCGTGCTGTTTTCGCTCTTGAGTGTGGCTACGGTGGCCGCGATCCCGTACTTGGGTTCGGGGGCCGTGCTGGTTGCCGGTTTGGGAGCTTTAGGCGCGCTGCTCTGGGCGCTGCGGCCGGTGATTGTGTCGGCGGCGATGTCTGAGGCGCCGCAACAGTTGTCGGGCAGCATCGTGGCGTTCATCTATGGCGCCAACATGGGTTTGTCTTTTTTGGCGCCGCTTTTGACCGGCGTCGTCGCTGATCAATACGGTCTGCCCGCCGCGGTGACCGCCATCGCGGTATTCCCACTGCTGGCTTCGTTGATTTGTTTCGTGCTGCTGATTCAACGGCGTCGTTGAATCCAGGCTTTTTAAGGCGAGCTAAGTATTGTCGCGCGGGTCAAGCCGGGTTCAAATTACCGCCGCCGTTTGCGCCCGGATTTGGCGGTGGATTTGCTTTCTTGCGCTTCCGCTGTGCTCTCGCCGGTCTGGCCGTCGAGCTTGGGCTGGACGTTGTCTTTGATCCATTTTTGATCCCACCATTCCACCGGCAGGATCGCGATGCCGTGCAGATAGACGCCGAAATGCAGGTGATCGCCGGCGGCTAGGCCGGTTTCGCCGGTCTTGCCTATGGGCTGTCGTTGCGTGACTTTGTCGCCGACTTTGACGTCGATGGAACTCAGATGCGAATAGAGCGTGAACAAGCCGAGGCCGTGATCGATGATGACCGTGTTGCCGTAGATTCCCAGATCACCGACGAAGGCAACGACGCCATGATTCGCTGCCTCGGCAGCGTAGTGCTTGGTCACCGACAGGTCGTAGCCTAAATGGTAGGCCTTATCGATTTCTTCGGTATTGTAAATATAGGTGCGCGCGTCGGCGAAGTTGGCCTCCACCTTGGAGTTGCTGAGCTGGCTGAAAGCGCCATCCCACAACTTTGACGGTGACGATTTTTCGGTGATCGCTTTGATCTTGTCTTCGTTTTCTTTGCGCAGCCCCTTGTTCACTTTGACGAAAATCTCTTTGGGGCTGCCTTGGCGCGCGCCGACGTCGTTCAACAGCGGTGTGACTTTGTTGCGGAGAAAATCTTCGGAAATCTGCAGGGTACTCTTTTTGTATTTGACATTCTTGAGCGTATAGGAAAGCCGCATTTCTCGCGTGTTGCCGGCTTTATCGGTGGCGACCAGCGCCGCTCGTTCGTCCTCGCCGACGTTGTAAGCATGGGCGAAAAAGGCGACGTAGTGTTCCGGTTGACTCGCGATCTGACCTTTATAGCCGGGGAAAAAATAGGTGCCGACCTTTATCCCGCTGGTGACCGTGTCTGCCGAAGGCTTGTAAACGATCAGGCCGACACCGCCAAAGTTGACGTAGCGGTCGTCGGCGACGATCTCCAGTGTCGGCGGCGTAATATCGATGGTCAAGTTTTTCTGAATCGCCGTCTCATTGCCGCGAAACAGGTTCCACAGCGAATTATCGCGGGCACTGACCCGCAGTACCGCCGGACCTTCCTTCAAGCCGGCGAGTTTCGACGACAGCACGACAGTGAGCTTTTTTTGCAGTGTCGGTTCAGTGTACTGCTCGGATGCGAGTGGATAATCGGTGCCGCCGGAATTGAGCACCGCTGAAAATGATTTTAACCCGGTGCCTTGCTCGGTGACCTCGATCTGTAACGTTCCCAGGCCCAGGGTTTCACTATCGGGGGTAATCTTGATCTGCGGTTTGTACCATTCGAAGCGCGGGACGAGAAAGTAACCACCGACAATTACGATGGCGATAAGAAAGGTGTAAATGACGCCTGGCCCGGGGGCAAAGCTTCGCTTGGGTCTGCCTAGTTGGAGTGCGCTCATGCTTTATATAACGAATTTAGAGAAGCTGTGAGATAGTCCAACAAGATAAACGCCGTCGGTAATGATGTCAATCAAAACTACCGGTATCACTGCTCAATTTCGCAGTGATGCCGAAAAACCGGAAGAGATTTCCTCCGCGGTCAAAATAGCAGAGTGGCTGGCGGCTACGATGAGGTGTTGAAAAAAATTGCTGGATTCGGCAGCGCGAATCAGAGCATGCCTTTTTCGTTGAAGCTAAAATAACGGTCATGGCCGATCACGACATGGTCGAGCACGCGCACGCCCATGACGTCGCCCACGTCTTTCAACCGTTTGGTGATATCGATATCCTCAGGGCTCGGCGCCGGGTCGCCGCTCGGATGGTTGTGCACGAAAATGACGCCGGCGGCGGATTCCCGAATGACCGGATTGTAGACTTCGCGCGGATGGACCAGAGACGCGGTAAGCGATCCCTCGGAGATCTTGACCTCGCGCATCTTGCGGTTTTTGTTGTCGAGCAGGACGACGTAGAAAGATTCGCGCTTGTCCCGGCCCAGGCTTTCGCGGAAATGCTGAAAGACATCGTCGGCGGAATTGAGCGGCTGACCAGTTTCCCATTTCAGGCTGCCATTGCGTTTACCGATCTCCAGGCAAGCTTTGAGCTGGGCGACTTTGGCGGGGCCAATGCCCTTGATGCTGCATAGCTCGGCCACGGCCGCTTCGTCGATGCCTTTGAGGCCGCCAAATTGGCTGAGCAAGAGCCGCGCATGATCGATGGCGCTATTGCCGCTCGCGGCGTCACCATTGCGCAAGATAATTGCCAAAAGTTCAGTTTCGCTCAAAGCCGACGCACCTCTGGCCAGCAGTTTTTCTCGCGGCCGGTCGGCCTCGGGCCACTCTTTGATGGTGTAGGATAATGTCATGAACACCTCGCGGCACAGCGTCAACGCGCCTTGAGGGTCCGCGGTTGCGAGCTTCGTCTATCACAGTCAGCGCGGGGGCTCAAAGGGTGTGTCCACGGCTGCAATCCGTCACGGTTCTCCACCTCAGTCGTTCGAGGGCACGGCCGGGAAGTTTCGCCAGTCGCCAATATTGCCAAAGTTCTCACGCCGAGACCCGTGGCCCTTGTTCGGGGTGACAGCGAAACCGTAGACTCGGGTTAATCCATCACTCGAAGTGCCAACCCTTTGAGGTATTCGCCTTCGGGGTGATGCAAGCTTACCGGATGGTCGATGGCATGACCGAGCTGTTTGACGATCGAGATTTTTCTGCCGGCGTCGACGGCGGCGCCAAAAATGACTTTCTGAAACAGCTCGCGCGGCAAATGCTGGGAGCAGGAAAAGGTGAGCAGCATGCCGCCCGGATTGAGATGCTTTAGCGCATGCAGATTTAAAAATTTATAACCGCCGGTGGCGGCGTCCAGGTCGCCGCGCCGGTGCGCCAACGATGGCGGGTCAAGCACGATCACGTCGAACTTGCTATCGGTCTCCTTTAAATAGGCGAAGGCATCGCCTTTGATCACCTCGCCGGCAGCGCCGCCGTAGCCGTTCAGCGCCAAATTTTGTTCGGCTAGCTCCAACGCCGGCATGGACGAATCGAAGGTAACCACTTCCCTGGCGCCGCCGGCATAGGCGTAAACCGAAAAGCCGCCGGTGTACGCGAAGCAATTGAGAACTGACCGGCCGCGCGTCAGCGTCCCAAGAAATTGCCGGCTGTCGCGTTGATCGAGAAAGAAACCGGTTTTTTGCCCGCGCCGTAGATCGACCAAGAACTGATGGCCATTCTCCCGAATGGCGAGGGTCTCCGGCGGCGGCTCGCCGGCGAGCACGCCAACCGCAGCTTCGAGCCCTTCTTCTTCACGCACCCGCCCTTCACTGCGCTCGAATATGCCGGTGGCGGGGCAAAGCTCCGACAACGCGGCGACGATTTCTTCTTTGAACGAATCCATGCCGGCGGTAAAAAATTGACAGACGAAATAGTCGGCGTAGCGGTCGACGATCAGGCCGGGGAGAAGATCGCCTTCGCCGTTGACCAGCCGGTAGGCGTCATTGGCCGCGCCCAACTGCTCGGCGCGAAAGGCCAATGCTTGGGCCAGGCGGGCGGCGAAAAAAACTTGATCGATGGTCTCTTTCTTCCAGGTGAGCAGGCGCACGCGCAGCTGCGACTTGGGATTGCAAAGCCCACGGCCGATCCAGTTTTTCTTGCTGTCGAAGATATCGGCAACGTCGGCAATCTGATCGTCGCCTTCGCAGCGCTCGATGGCGCCGGAAAATATCCACGGATGGCCCCGGCGAATCGGCGCGTCACGGTTAGGTTTGAGAAATATTTGCTGCATGGGGCATTCAAATTTCTGTGTGTGGAGCAAGGTATGAATTCGGAGTAGTAATGGAGTGCTGGGTTCCGGAACGCCCGGAAACAGGCCTACTCTGTTCTGATGAACGTGCCGCTTTTGCCGCCGCTCTTTTTGACCAGGCGGATTTCGCCGATGGTCATTTCGCGGTCGACGGCTTTGCACATGTCGTAGATGGTGAGGCCGGCCACCGACACCGCGGTCATGGCTTCCATTTCGACGCCGGTTTTGCCGCTGACCCGCACCGAGGCTTCGATGTCGACCCGGGCGGGATTGTGCCCCGGAGTGAGATCGATTGCGACGGAGGTGATGTTGAGAGGATGGCACATGGGAATCAGTTCGGAAGTTTTTTTCGCCGCCATGATGCCGGCGACGCGGGCCACCGAAAAGACATCGCCCTTTTCGATCTTATCGTCGAGGATCAGCGCCAAAGTTTCCGGCAGCATGTGAATGGTGCCACAGGCTGTCGCAATCCGGCTGGTGACTTCTTTTTCGCTCACGTCGACCATGCGCGCGCGCCCTTGTTCGTCCAAGTGACTGAGTTGTGCCATAGATTTGGTTTCTTTCTCCCCTGGAAAAATTATGTTACAGAAACCGGATGGATAAGCAAAGTCACTACCGTGTAATCATTCTTGGTTCCGGCGCCGCCGGTCTCACCGCGGCGATCTACAGCGCCCGTGCCAATCTTAAACCGCTGGTCATCGAGGGGTCGCAGCCGGGCGGACAACTGACAATCACCACCGATGTCGAAAATTTCCCCGGTTTCCCCAAAGGCATCATGGGTCCCGAATTGATGGAGGAGTTTAAGAAACAGGCTGTGCGCTTCGGCACGGAGACGTTTTTCGCCGAAGTGACGGCGGTCGACCTCAAACAGCGGCCATTCAAAGTCACCGCCAGCAAAGAGGTTTATACTTGCGACACGTTGATTGTCGCTACCGGCGCCACGGCGAAGTTGCTGGGCTTGGAATCGGAAATGAAACTCATGGGCCATGGCGTGTCGGCGTGCGCCACCTGCGATGGTTTTTTCTTCAAAGACAAAGAACTTGTCGTCGTCGGCGGCGGCGACACGGCGATGGAAGAGGCGACTTACCTCACCAAATTCGCCAGCAAAGTGACGGTCGTGCACCGGCGCGACAAACTGCGCGCGTCCAAGATCATGCAAGAGCGCGCCGAAAAGAATGGGAAAATCTCTTTTGTTTGGGACACCGCGGTGGAAGAAGTTTACGGCGATCCTAAAGCCGGCGGCGTCACCGGAGTTAAATTCAAGAATTTAAAAACCGGCAAGAATTCCGATTTCAAATGCGATGGCCTGTTCATCGCCATCGGCCACGAGCCCAATTCAAAACTGTTCGCTGGCCAGTTGGATCTCGATCCGACCGGCTACATACTTACTCACGATGGCTCCCAGACCAACGTCTCCGGCGTCTTCGCCTGCGGCGACGTCCAAGATCACGTCTACCGCCAAGCGATCACCGCCGCCGGCAGCGGCTGCATGGCGGCGATCGATGCAGAGCGGTTTTTAGAAAATCAGGAAGGATGAGTAGGTTGCATCAGCATGCGTTTATCGCGAATGCCGAAACTGTTTGACCTGCGAGACCACTTTTTGAACTGTGAACTGCATTGAGTGTCGCGTTATTCAACCAGACCGAGGTATTGCACGGATGTGTCACGAGCGAAACATGAAATACACAGCTCCCAGCAAGCATGCTCCTGCCCAAAGGTAATCCCATTTGAGCGGCTCGTTCATGTGGCGCAAAGACCGAGAGCGTAATCACTTCCTGCATAATTTTGAGCTGAGAGACCGTCATTTGTGTGTGGCCAAGGCGGTTGGCCCGGACTTGAATCAGATATTCGAAGCTGGCGATACCCCAGCTTACCAGTGCGGCGACGTACCAGGGGCGGTCGCTTAGGTTCTTCAAGTGCGCATACCAGGCGAAGGTCATGAACACGTTGGACGCGGCGAGCAAAAAGCTCGTACGTAAGGCTACGGACATCTGGCATCCTTCCTAAAAGTCGTATTCGATTGGACATTTTGCCCGCGGGCGATTGCGCTGGCTCGGGCAGTTCGTTCCAACTCGTGAAATTTTACAAGATGACCGATCGGGAAGCGAGTGTAGGCGAGGGCGCAGCCTTGACGCGTAGTAAGGCGCCAGTGGAGCTTAATCGATAATCCGCGATTAGGATTCGAGTTTTTCTAGCTCTGCCAGGAGAAATTCGCGGCTGGGGATTTCTTTGCCGTCATTGAAGCGTATGAGATAAGGCTTGCCGGAACTGCCGGACTTGCTGGCCACTTTGTCGATAAAATCGCGGACGGTCTTCACTTCTGCATCTTTGGCATTCCACTTGCCGCGCAGGAAGCGCACGGCGATGGCCGGCTCATAGACCGAGCCGTTGCGGATGAAGTTGGCGTCGTTGAGCTCGCCGACTTGCTTGATAAGCGCCTCGATCTTTTGCTTTTCGGCAGCGGGCAGCTTCTGGGCATGCGCGAACGACGCCGTTACGAGGGTTATTAGTACGATTGCGAACTTTATGCTCGCATTGAGCCGCCTAGAAATCGTTTGCAATGAGTACTTCCCGCCTTGGAAAAGGGCAATAGAGGAGGATTTGCATGGGCGGCGCTGGGGAAATCCCAGCTGATCTCCCTTGTTCAAAGGGGGGACTGAAAAAGCCATTGTCGCTTGGTGTGCGCCAGCATCGCATTGAGCCATAGCCATTGCATAGCTTAGACGTTTGAGGACAAAAATCGTTGCAGGCTACTCGTTGCCGTTGCGGATAATTTCCAGCACCTGGTCGGTGCTGCGGACCCGGGCCAGCCTCGGAAAGACCGTGTTCCTAAGCGCGGCCATCGAGTCGTCGTGGGAGTTGCTGCACGCGTCGCGGACGATGACGAGGTTGTAGTCGTGGTCGCGGGCGGAGTAAACCGTCGAGGCGACGCCGACGTCGACGGCGCCGCCGGAGATGATGATCGTGTCGTCGCCTCGGCGCGGTCGTCTTCCCCGCGATCGTCTTCCCTGAAGGTCGAGAGTTCGAGCGGTTGCCCGGACACAGAGGGATGCTTCGAGATCCGAGCAAGCTCCCCGGCGATTCGGCCGGCGAGAGCACGAGATCGACGCAGCCGGCCGCGATGGCGCTGCGCGGCATCGAGTCGTGCTTGGCGGTATCGTCCTGCGCGAAGATGATCCCGCCCTCGGCCTTGATCGCTTCCAGACTCAGCGTGCCGTCGCTCGCGGTGCCGGAGAGCACCACGCCGATGGCCCGGTCATGGCGCTCCTGCGCCAGTGACTCGAAGAAGGAATCGATCTGACTGCGAGTTCCCCTCTTTGAAATAGCATCTGCTGAGCTTAGCCGACAGGAGGGATCAGGGGGAGATTTTCGGCGCCTCAAAGCTTACGGTGTCCCTGCCAATTCGATAAACTTCAACGCCAGCTTGGGACCCATGCCTTCGTCTTCGTGTTTAAAGAAAAGGTAAGTCTGAGTCCACGATTGCGCGAATATCCTTTCCTTCCAGAGCAATAGATCGGCATGATCATAATTGGCGCGGCGAAGCCGGAGATAGCCCCAGTTTGCGGTTGCAACCAGGCCGGTGAGTTTTTCCTCATCCGTATCGGACATGCAGAGAGCGTAGTTGCGGGCGCGCAGGCAGGCAAAAACGTCTTCGATAAACCACGAAGGATGGCGAAACTCGAAGGCAACATTTCCGTCACTTGGCAAAAGCCTCACGAACTTTTGCAGGCGATCAAGATCGAGTTTCAAATTCGGCGGCAGTTGAAACAGAAAAACACCGGCCTTGTTTTCCAATGCCGCTGCGACGCTAAAGAAATATTCAACTTCCGCTTCGGCTTCTTTAAGCCGTTTTCGGTGGGTAATCTTTTGCGGAGCTTTGAGGACAAAGCGAAACTCAGGCCCGACCTGCGCCGCCCAGTTTTTAACCACGCTTTCTTTGGGAAGCCGGTAAAAAGTATTGTTAATCTCGACCGCGGTCAGCCGCGACGCATAGAATTGCAGCATCTCCTTGGCGGGGAGACGCTCGGGATAAAAGTTCCCGAGCCATGGTTTGTAACTATAACCGCTGGTTCCAACCCAGAGTTTCACGGCAATCCCAATCCTAGACCGACAATAAAAATTCACTTCCACTTGGCACTACGTTAAAGACGAACCATCCTCCCCGAGTTATCTGGAATTTTAAAATGACGGACATGTGGGATGTTTTCTCCGGCCGATTTAACCATGACAAAGGGCCGCTCGACCAGAGGTATTTGTAGACGGGAAAAGCTTAGAGTCCAGGCGCTTCGATCCTTTTTAGCTCTCCCAACAAATAGTCGCGGCATTTGATTTCTTTGCCGTCCTGAAAACGGATCAAGTAAGGCTTGCCGGATGTGCCGGAAAAGCTGGCGATCCTGTCGACGAAGTCTTGGGCGCTTGTCATGTCCGCCGCGTTGGCGTCCCATTTGCCTTTTAAAAACGTCGCGGCGTTGTCGGCGCTGTAACTCCGGCCATTGCCACAAATTTGGCGTCTTTGAGTGACTTGACCTGGTTGATCAGCGTTTCGATCTTTTGCTTTTCCGTGACGGGGAGGTCTTCGGCCGCAACAAACGGCGCCAACCGCAGGAGCAAAAAAAGCGTTAAGACGAGCCGCTGGATTAAAGCTCTGTGGGTTCGCGAATTAGCCATTTGTCACTTAGACGTTGACTGGCTCCAAACCTTTGCCTTCGGCTCTCAATCGTCGGCCTGGAAATAATATTACCCGGTCCGAATCATCTCGAGCACCTGGTCGGTGCTGCGGACCCGGGCCAGCCTCGGAAAGACCGTGTTCATAAGCGCGGCCATGGAGTCGTCGTGGGAGTTGCTGCACGCGTCGCGGACGATGACGAGGTTGTAGTCGTGGTCGCGGGCGGAGTAAACCGTCGAGGCTACGCCGACGTCGACGGCGCCGCCGGAGATGATGATCGTGTCGATGCCGCGGGAGCGCAGCGCCAAGTCGAAGTAAGTCTGATGGAATGTGCTCCAACGGTATTTCGGAATAATGTAGTCCTGCGGCTGTGGCGCGATTTCATCGAGGACCTTTTGTTCCCGCGAGCCTTCGGTGGCGCCGTGCACGGTGGGATTGCAATCGTCGTCGGGCCAGGGGCGCAAGCGCATGTCGGTGTCGGTGATCGCCCGATAGCGGCTTTCACCGTCGGGTCGATGATTGGCCATGGCGTAGTAGATCAGAATGCCATTTTGCCGCGCGGCGTGCATCAGACGCACGGCGTTGGCGACCACCGGCTTCAAGGCTTTTTGCTTTTCATCCGGGATGCCGTGGAAGTAGACGTTGAGCATGTCGAAGAACAGCAGGGCGGTTTTTTTGTTGTCGATTCGGTGCACATTCATCGTTTAGTCTCCTGTGAATTCGGATTAACCTGGATTTCCGTTGACACGGGAATGACGGAATGGAGCGGCGATCTCCCACCAGTTTTTGTTCAAGTCGCAAAGCATGAAAGCCTTGCCATCCAGGGTATCTTGAATATCGCCGATCTCCGTGATCGCGAATTCGTTTCGCCGCGCGCTCAAGTTTTCGCGCGCTTCCCGGAGCTCATCCACGGAGGCGACGGCGATGGTGAAGCGCTGCAGCGGCGAGAGATATTTGCGGCTTTTCTCCGGCACTTCGAGGCTGACCACGTACCAAGAATTCGCCGGGTGTTTGATGTTGTGCGGTTTGGTGGTTTGGACATGGGTGATGACGTCCATGCCCAGGCCGTCTTTGTAGAATTTTACCGACGAAGCCCAGTCGTTGCATTCGATGGTGCCGTGGGTGAAGCCGTGCGGCAGGTAACCTCGGCCGGGGAACTGTGCTTCGCTGAGTTCGGTCTGCCACGGATAGGAGACCTCGTACGGCAGGCCCGCTTGGTGGCGGTGCTCGTAGGACTCGATCTCCCAGTAGTTGCCGCCGGGCTCGACGAAAAACACCGAGTAGGAACCGGCGCGCTCGTTGCGCATGACGACTTTTTTCAATGCTAGCTGTTCTTTTTTCGCCATCAAGTAATCGTAGGCGCGATTCACCTGCTCGTTGTTCTTCACGCGCACGCCGTAGTGGTTGCGAAACGATTTGTCCGGCACGGCGGGGCCGCTTTCGTGCACGACCAGCAGCCAGTCGGTATTGGGATGTTTCATGGTAACTTCTCGATCGCCCTTTGCCACGACTTCCAGGGCAAGCAATTCCGACAACACCGGCACCGTCTGGTCAAGGCAGTTGCACTCATAGTGGCCCTTGGTGATGCCCAGAGATGCAACTGCCGGTTTCGCTGTGTCTGACATGGAGTTCTCCGCAGCTATTTCTTGACCAGCCCCAAACGTTCGACTGCTCGTTGGACGAACGACGGGTCGAGGTAGGGCGAGCGTCGCGGTTCTTGATGAGCGCCGGCGTGAAGCGGGCGTGAAAGCCGTTGATCATACTTTCGATACCGTCCTGCCACGGGAATGGCAAGCCCTGGATGGCATCGTACTGCTGCAGATTGGCGCGATAGGTCTTTTCCAAAACCATCGGGTCGTCCTGGCGGGTGATTTGGACGATGGAGCGGTAGCCGACTTCTTTATTCATGCGATAAAGTTGGATCGCTTCGGTAATAGCGGCCATGAAATCGGTCAGCACGCGCTGATTCTTGTCGCGAAAATCGCGTGTCACCGTATACGGGATGCCGGCGTAGGACATGCGCAGATCGAAAAAGTAAGCGAGCTCGCGAAAGCCCTGCTTCTCAAGCTCGATCTCGTTGGGCGGCGGAATCGCCATGCCATCATAGAGCCCCTGCTTCATCTGCGCGGCACGCGCAAGGATACCGCCGGTCGTGTAGATCAGCGCGACATCTTTATTGGGAACCAGATTGTTTTTTTCCAGGTAATAGAGCGTCGCGTATTCGTCGAGACCGGCGCGGCCGACGCCCAGTCTTTTGCCTTTCAAATCCGCGGCGCTTTTGATCGACGGGGTGACCATCAGGCGCAACGGCACATAGCGGGTCTCGCTGCCGATGACGATGATGTTGGGATCGGCGCTGGCGATGGCGCGCGACACCGCCGTGCCGCCGCCGTAGAGGACGTGAATATTGCCGCTCAACAGTGCCGGCAGATAAGTCGATGGCCCCTGCATCAAGATCAATTCGACGTCGAGATTATGTTTGCGGAAGATGCCTTCGAGTTTGGCCACCCAGGCGATGGAGAAATTGGTCGTGGTGGAGGTGTAGGCCAAATTGAGCTGGGTGAGTTTGACTGGCTGGGCAGAAGCCGCCACTGTGACCGTGATTACAGCGACTAGGATCAGTCGGATCAGACCGATCGGCCGGGGCGCCCCAGGAAGAAACGGTTTCATAGGTCAGTTTGCGATAAAGGCGACTTCCCACCAGTTGCGATCCAAGTCACAGATCTGGAAGGACTGGCCGGCACGGATGTCTTGGACCGCTTGGATGGCGGTCAGGCCGAACTCATCCCGGCGCTCGGTGAATTGCCGATTCGCTTCGGTGACAGCGGCGGATGACTCAACGGCGACGGTGTAACGTTGCAGCGGCGTCAAATAGTGCTTGTTCTTTGGCGGCACTTCCAAGCTCACGACGTACCAGGGCGTGGTTGGATGTTTGATGTCATGGGGCTCGATGGTCGGCACATGGGTGATGACATCGAGTCCTAGGCCCTGTTGATAAAACTTCTTTGACCTTTGGAGATCGGTGCATTCCATGGTGCCATGAGTCATCGCCTGGGGCACGTAACCGCAGCCTGGCAAGCGTTCCTCGCTTAGCGCGGTTTTCCACGGATAGGCGACTTCATAGGGTAGACCCGCCTTGTGGCGATTTTCGTAAGACTCGATCTCCCAGTAATTGCCGCCTGGTTCGACGAAAAACATCGAGTAGGAGCCGGCGCGTTCTTTCCGTTTGACGACTTTAGTGAGGCTCAAGCGTTCTTTGTTGGCGAGGAGATACTGGTAGGCGTGATCGACTTCTAGGTTGTTGGCCACGCGCACGCCGTAGTGATTGCGCTCGGGTTTGTCTTTCACCTCGGCGCCGCCTTCGTGGACGATTAATTTCCAGCCGGTGTTGGGATGCTTCAAGACCGCTTCATGATCGTGCCGTTCGAGCAGATCGAGCCCCAGGACTTTGGTCAGCACGGGAATGGTGTCGTCGAGGAAGCGTACTTCGGTATGGCCGTGCACCAAGCCGGTGGGTTTAAGGACTGAATTCGTCGCCGCGCTCATATTCGCTCCTCAGATTGTCGCCGTTTCACTTGGGCAGATCCTTGCCCCACAATTCAGTCAGAAAACCGCTCTTGGCGAGATCTTCGGCGAAGCGGTTGTCGACGATGTCGGCGGCCTTCCGGCGCGTTTGGGTGCCGGCTTCGCGGGCTTGCTCGATCATTTCTTCAATCGGGCCCAGCGGCACAACCAGGCGGCGGTTGGCGATGGTTTTGGCGAAAGCCTCGTAGGCCGACTGCAGCGCTTCGGGATCGTTCAGTTTAAGCGCCTTGCTTAACGACGCTTTGGCTTTAACCGGATTCATTTCGGTGAAGTGCAGCGTTTCCGCCATCGCCGCGACATAGCGCTGCACTACCAGCGGTTTAGTGGTAATTGTTTTCGTGTTGGCGTGCAGCGAGCTGTAGACAAATGGTATACCGAGCTCCTTCAGATTATAGACGATGTTGAAGCCGTCTTTCTTGCCGCGCACTTCCAGCGGCGGGCTGACCAGCACCGCCTGGACGACGCCCGCGGCCATGGCATTGTAGGGTTCGAGTTGGCCGCTGCCGCCGACTGGCTGAAGTTTTACTTCTTGCGGCGACAGGTTGAATTTCTTCAAGACCTCGAGCGCCAGCCGGTGCGTCAAGTCACCGGCACGGGTGATGCCGACGGCACGGCCTTTGAGATCCACCGGCGAGCGAATCTCTTTGCGCCCCAGCATGACCCACGGCAGGCCGACCAATTGCGAGCCGATGTATTTCACCTCGGCACCGGTGGCCATGCCCGGCAAGGTCGCGGAAGCTGCGCAAGTCAGAAACTGAATTTCATCGGCGCCCAGCGCCGCTAAAGTCACGCCGCTGCCGCGGAAGGCGATATGTTCCATGCGCAAGCCATATTTTTCGAAAATACCGTGATCGAGTGCCGTCGATAAATGGATGATCGTGCCGGTGATCGAGCAGGTGCCGACACGGGCTTTGATCGGCGCTTCGCCGGGCTTGGGCAGGTAGGGGTTTGCTTGGACGGCTTGGCAACAGCCGAAGACAAATACGAGCACTAGTAATATGGATCGGACGAACCATTGGGATTGGCCCGGCCGGACCGATTTGAGCGCGCTGCGGTGTTTCATTGAACCGATCTCATTCCGCGACGATGCGGTTGCGCAAGCAGCCGAGTCCCTCGACTTCGGCTTCGACCAGGTCGCCGGGTTTTAGCCACCAGGGAATTTGGTCGGGTTTGCGGCCGGCAGCGACGCCGCGCGGCGTGCCGGTGGTAAGCACGTCGCCGGGATTTAAACCCATCTGCGACCAGTAGGCGATCATGTCGCGGATTTTGAAAATCATATAGCCCAGGTTCGAGTCCTGGCGCGACTCGCCGTTGACGCGCAGCCAGAGTTTTAAGATTTGCGGCTCGGGGACTTCATCGGCGGTGACCAGATAGGGTCCCATGGGGGCGAAGCCGGGAAAGCTTTTGCCCATCAGATGGATGCCGCTCTTGTTCTCGGCGCGAATGATGTCGCGGGCGCTGATGTCGTTGAAAGACGCGTAGCCGGCGACGTAATCCAACGCTTCGTCTGCGCTGATATCGACGCAGCGCTTGCCGATGATGACAGCGAGCTCGACCTCATAGTCCAAATTCTTCACTTCCGGCGGATGCGCGATGTCGTCGTCGGGACCGATCACCGAGCCGGGAAGTTTAAGAAATGCGACCGGCGCAGCCGGGCCTTTTTTCGACGACATTTCGGCGACGTGATCGGAAAAGTTTTTACCGGCGGAGACCAGCGCGCCGGGACGGGGCACCGGCGCCATCAAGCGAACCCGCTGGCGTTCGACGACGTTGCCATTGCCGCCTTCGGTGGCAGCATGCTCGATCGCCGCGCGGGCTGCCGCCAATGCTTTGTCGCCGCGCTGCAAGAACTCGATCATGTCGCTGCCGAGGGTGGCCGCGGCCATCCGATCCGCCGTGGCGGCGTTCTCGACCGCGCGCAAATAAGACGCATAAGCTCTGTGTAAGTCGACGATCTGACCTGAGGCTGACCCGTCTATAATGGCGCCGATTCTTTCCTGGTCGTCGTCGACAAAAGTAACCAACTTCATCGGCGTATACCTCCCGCGGCAATAACCGGGTGCGACAGTTCGCCGATGCTCGGCGACGCGCAATGGATCGTCGAGCCGATTTTCAGCGGCACAGGATTTTGCAAGCGATCGCCTTGGAGCGCCATGCTGGCGCCAATGGCGAACCAATCCCCTGGCTTGATCCCCAGGATCGACCAGCGGGCGATGATTTGCTCGACAGTGAATACACAGTCGCGCAGGGCGAATTTCTGCTTGATCCTGCCGTCCACCGAAAGCTCGACTTCCAATGCAGCAAAGGTTTTCTGATCATTGCCGATGAGAATCGCAGAGCAGACGCCGGTGCTCGACGGAAAATTTTTGCCGAGCAAGTTGTTGGTCGTCAACCCTTCGCGCTGGTTGACGTCGCGGGCGGTGATATCGACGATCAACGTTGCACCGGCGATATGTTCCCAAGTTTTTTCCGGCGGTATTCTTTTGCCGGCTTTGCCGATGACGATGGCGATGCAGCCGTCGGCGTCGAGTGCTTCGGAGAACTTGGGCCAGACCACCGGCTCGCCGCTGGTAACGAAAGTCTGCGGCAGCTTGTAATAGCCGGTGGGGATTTCCGCCGGTGGTAGGGCTTCTGTGCGCGCCCGGTCTGAGAAACCGATAACAAAACTCTTTTCAGGATTTTGCAACGGCGGTAACAGGCGCACGTCGCTCATTTGGTAAACGATTTTTTCGCCGCTTGGGACGCGCAGTTCGTTTACTCCGGCTTTGCGGACGAAGGCTAGGACCTGATCCAGCAGCTGCCGCGACGGTTCGCCCCATTCGAGAAAGCCGGCGATGGTGTCAGGAAAATAATAGCTGGCGAGTTCGGCCGCGTTGGCCGGGTTGCCCTTGGCCTGAGTCAAATAGGCGGCGCAGGCGATCTGCAAGTCGAGCAGTTGCCCGTCCAGTTCGCCGAATATTCTCTTTTGATGCGGCGGCGCACTTTCCGGTAGACCGAGATAAATTCTCATCAATCAAGCCCCTGCTAATGCCCTGAAAAGTACCCTCCCGTCTATCACGGACGCGGCGGATTTCAAAAGCGACTTATTTAAGATTTCTTTTGTTTCAAATCTTTCAGCACTTCCTTGGCGGCATAATATCCCGGCAAGCCGGTGATGCCGCCGCCGGGGTGGGTGCCGGAGCCGCAGAGATAGAGGTTTTGAACGGGCGTGCGGTAGCGCGCCCAGCCCGGGACGGGGCGCATGAAGAAGAGTTGATCCAACGCCATCTCGGCATGATAGGGGTGGCCGCCGGTGAGGCCGTAGGTCTGTTGCAGATCCAGCGGCGTCAAAACCTGGCGGTGCAGGATCGTGTTTCCAAAACCCGGGGCGTATTCCTCGATCAGGTTCACCACACGTATCGCCCAACGCTTCGCGCTGATCATGCCAATTTGACTCGCGCAGGTGATAGGGCGCCGACTGCATCCACACCGACATGACATGTTTGCCCGCTGGGGCCAGCGACGGGTCACCGACTGACGGCAGGGTGATTTCGAGGAACGGTTGTTTGGAGTAACGGCCGTACTTGGCGTCGTCGGCGGCGCGTTCGAGATAATCGATAGTCGGGCCGATGTGGATGATGCCGCCGAGTTGAGCTTGGGATTCCTGCCGTTGGAATTTTGGCAATTGTTCCAGCGCCAGGTTTATTTTCGCCACCGTGCCGCGGGCGCGAATGTTTTGCACCTGCAGTAGGAACTGCGGGTCCAAGTAAGTGGGCTCCACCAGCTCAAGAAAAGTTCGCTTCACGTCGGCGCTGGAGATCGATGGCGGTCGCGGCGATTTCCTCGCCGTTGGCCAGCACCACCGCGCTTGCAGCGCTCTGTTTGGTTAGCACGTGCACGACATCGGCGTTGGTGCGAATCTCCGCGCCATGCTGCCGGGCGGCGTGGGCGAGAGCGGCGGTCAGTTGGCCGATACCGCCGCGCACCAAGCCGGCGGTGCGCAGCGCGCCGTTGGATGCGCCGATCTGGTGGTGCAGCAGGTTAAACGCCGTGCCTTGCTGGCGCGGTCCGACGAAGGAGCCGAGCATCGAGGTTGCTGCCAGACTCGCTTTCAATAAATCGTTGTCGAACCACTCGTGCAGCAGATCGGCCATGCTCATCGGCAAAATACGCAGGAACTCGTAACCTTCCTTTTCGCCGAGACCGTGAAATTTTAAGCCGATCTTTACCAGATCCAGGGGGCGGGATTCGCCGGGGCGCGCCTTGTCAGGCAGCGTCAGGCCGTAAAGGGTGCGCAGGAATGTGGCGAAATTTTTGAGTCTGGCACAAAACGCCGGGTACTTGCCGGCGTCGCTTGTTGAATGGCGTCCGATCTCTTCGGCCGCTTTGTTTGGATCTCGTGAAATCGTCAGTGGCTCGCCGCTCAGGCTTGGCGCGAACAGCAATGGATCGAGGGGCAATAACTCCAACCCATGCTTTGTGAGCTCCAGATCGGCGCTCACTTCGCTGGCAAAACCACTGGCGAGATGGGCGCCGGTGGCGAATTTGAATCCGGGAAATATCTCTTCGGTCACTGCGATTCCGCCGATCACCGCACGCCGCTCTAATACGAGAACTTTTCTTCCCGCCTTGGCGAGATAGGCGGCGGTGATCAGGCCGTTATGGCCGGCGCCAATGATAATCGCGTCGTAGTTGTTCATGATTGAGTTATTTCAATAGATTTTTTCACCACGTCAAAGATCAAAACCCGGTCGCTGTGGCGCGATACGCTGCCTGAATGGGTGCATGATCGAATCTACAGATACTGGTATAAAACCCTGATCGAGATAACGAACATCGCTCTGCCAGATTAGCTTGGCTACAGCCGCACGTTTTTTAGAATTTCCAACGCCGCCAGTCTGCCCGACGCCGCCATGACGCCGCCGCCGGGATGGGTGCAGGCGCCGCACATGTAAAGGTCTTGACCGGCGTGCGATACTTCGCCCAGCCGGCCACCGGTCTTAGAAAGAAGAGTTGGTCCAGGGTCAGCTCGCCCTGAAAAATATTGCCTTCGGTGAGGCCGAATTCTTGTTCCAAATCCCAGGGCGTCACGACTTGGCGATGCAGGATGAGATTTTTTAGTTCGGTGCGTATTCGCTCAATGTATCGATGACCGCGTCGCCCAGGGCTTCGCGTTTCTCCGGCCAAGTGCCGTTTGTCAGATGATAGGGCGCATATTGCACAAAGATCGACATGACATGTTTTCCCGGCGGCGCCATGGATGGATCGAGCATCGACGGCAGAATGATGTCCATGTAGGGCTGGCGCGAAAAGTCGCCGTATTTAGCGTCATCGTAGGCGCGCTCGATGTAGTCCAGGCTCGGGCTGATCGAGATCGCACCGCTGAGATGAGGGCCGTCCCCGGGCATGCTGGTGAAGTCGGGCAGGCCATCGAGCGACAGGTTGACCTTTGCCGATGAGCCGCGGATTTTGAAGTCGCTGACCTGCTTCAAAAACCCGGCGTCGAGATGCTGGCTGTCGACCATTTTTAAAAAAGTCCGTTTGGGATCGACGCTGGAGACCACGACTTTGGCGTTTATCTCTTCGCCGGTGGCTAAGACGACGCCGGTGGCCCGGCCGTTCTTGATCGGTCACTTGATCGACGCTGACTTGGGTCCTGATCTCGGCGCCAAAATGGCGCGCCGCATCGGCGATGGCGTTGCTGATCGCGCCGGTGCCGCCGCGGGCAAACCCCCAGGATCGAAACGCGCCGTCGAGCTCACCCATATAATGATGCAGGAGCACATAGGCGGTCCCGGGCGAGCGCGGTCCCATGAAGGTGCCGATGATGCCGCTGGCCGACATGGTCGCTTTGAGCACGTCGGTGTCGAACCATTCGTCGAGAAAATCCGCCGAGCTCATGGTCATGAGTTTAGTCAGTTCGTAGAGCAATCTCTCACCAAGGTCGTGAAAGTGGTTGCCGACCTTCGCCAAACCGAATAGATCCTTGGGATTCCACGTCGTCGGTTCAGGCGGGATCATGCCGAGGATGGGCTTAACCGCCATCGCCATCTGCGCCATCAGCTGACCGTATTGCTCATAGGCGTCGGCGTCGGTCGGCGAATGGCGCGCGATCTCCCGCGCGTGTCTGGGCGTGATCGCCAGCAGCGGAACAGATGATCGCCGTTGGCCATCGGCGTAAACGTACTGTCGAGCGGTATGATTTCGAGATCGTACTTCGGCAGCTCGAGATCGCGGATCACTTCGGGGCGCAGCAGGCTGACGACGTAGGAGCATACGGAATATTTAAACCCCGGATAGATCTCTTCGGTCACCGCCGCGCCGCCAAGCACATGGCGCCGTTCCAGGACCAGAACTTTTTTGCCGGCTTTGGCGAGATAGGCGGCGCTGGTCAGGCCGTTGTGGCCGCCGCCGATGATGATTGCGTCGTATGAAGCCATGGTGTGGTTTGATTAATGAGGCATATTTGGTAATTTCGACCAGCAAGTCAACGCAAGCCTCTGCTTTTGTGAATCCAAAACGAAAAGCGGCCCCGCTGACGTAAGTCCAAAACAAGCAATGCCCATCGGAACTCCCTTTCACCCGCGCACCGCGGCGCTTTGCGCTAGTCACAACTGGCGCACCTGGTCAGGTTACTTTGTCGCCAGCTCCTACGACGTGATGCACGACTATGAATATCACGCGATCCGCAATACCGCGGCGCTGATCGATGTCTCACCGCTGTACAAATACGATCTGCGCGGTAAAGATGCGCTCAAGTTGGTTAACCGCGTGATTACCCGCGACGCGGCCAAGTGCGCCGTCGGCCAGGCGCTGTACGGTTGTCTGTGCGAAGACGACGGCGCGGTGATTCAGGACGGCACGGTGTTTCGCTTGAGCGCGGATTATTTCCGCTTTCATCTTGCCGATCCGAGCCCTGCGCTGGCTCCATCTCAATGCGCGTGGAATGGAGGTCTCGATTCGCGAAGTGTCGGAGCAGGTTGCCGCGCTCGCGCTGCAGGGACCCCATGCCTTGAAAATTCTTCAGCGCATCGTCGACGTCGACTTAGCTCAGCTTAAATTTTTTCGTCTTCGTCCGGGCAAAATTCTCGATGTCCCGGTGATCGTTTCGCGCACCGGCTACACCGGCGATCTCGGTTACGAACTATGGTTTGGCGCCGAACACGCGCTCAAGGTCTGGGATCTGCTGATCGAGCAGGGCAGCGATTTCGGCATCAAACCGACCGGCATACTGGCGCTCGACGTGGCGCGGCTGGAGGCGGGATTCATTCTCCTCGAAGTCGACTATATCGGCGCCGAAAAGGCGGTGATTGAATCGCAGCGTTATTCACCCTTCGAGATTGGGCTCGGTTGGACGGTGGATCTGCGCAAGGACCATTTCGTCGGTGCCAAAGCGCTCAAGCAATGCGATCCGCAACGCGCGGAGCGTCAGATCGTCGGCTTGGACATCAGTCTGCTCGACTATGAATATCTTTATAAGCAAGCCGGTTTGGCGCCGCACTATCCCTTGGTCGCTTGGCGTGGCAGTGTGCCGGTGGAGAAAGACGGCCGCCAAGTCGGCTTTGCCACCACCGGCGCCTGGTCGCCGGCTTTGAAGAAATACATCGCGTTGGCCACCCTGGAAAAGAAATACGTGCCGGTCGGCACGGAGATCGATATCGAAGTGACGGTCGACCACCGGAAAAAAAGCGCCGGCGCGACCGTGGTTAAGCTGCCGTTCTTCGATCCGCCGCGCAAACGGGAGGTGGCAACGACAGCGACCACGGCAGAGAGTGGCGACTCCGAATATCGCAATTCCGTAACAACGCAAGCCAACTGATAAGAGCGGATCAATGCCAAACAGGAATGCAAAGAGGGTCGTTAGGGAGCTGCGACCGTGGATTGGGATTTTTCGAATTTGCCCGCTCCAAGCCGCGTTAACGCACCGGCCGGACAACTACGCCGCGGCTGCGCAAATAGCTTTTGCATTCGGCGACGGAGTACTCGCGGAAGTGAAAGATCGACGCGGCCAGGGCGGCGCTCGCTTTGCCGGCGGTGAGTCCGTCGTAAATATCTGCTAGGTCGCCGACGCCGCCGGAGGCGATGACCGGGATATCGACACGGTCGGAGATAACCCTGGTCAGCTCCAAGTCGTAGCCTGCTTTGGTCCCGTCACGATCCATACTGGTAAGCAAAATCTCCCCCGCGCCGTATTTCTCCATGCGTTCGGCCCATGCACAGGCTTCGATGCCCGTGGCTGTGCGGCCTCCATGGGTGAACACTTCCCAGTGGTCGCCGACACGCTTGGCGTCGATGGCGACGACGATACACTGGCTCCCGAACATCTCAGCGGCTTGCCGGACAAACTCCGGCCGCCGCACGGCGCCGGTATTGATCGATGCCTTGTCGGCTCCCGCCTGGAGTAACGCCCGAATATCGCCGACCTGATTGATGCCGCCGCCAACGGTGAGCGGCATGAACACCTGTTCCGCGGTGCGGGCAACCACGTCGAGCATGATGCCTCGCGCTTCATGGGACGCGGTAATGTCGAGAAAGCATAGCTCGTCGGCGCCCTCACGGTCGTAGATACGGGCGATCTCCACCGGATCACCGGCGTCGCGCAACTCAAGAAATTTAACGCCTTTGACGACTCGCCCGGCTTTGACATCGAGGCAGGGGATGATTCTTTTTGCCAGCATGTTAGGCGCAGAGTCTAACCAAGGCCTGACTACTTCTCAACAATCGACCGATCTGGCCGGAAACACTACATACTAGGAACATCTGGCGGCGCTACCAAGGGGTAAATAAATGCCAAGGTCTTACGACTTTAGACTTGACGTCGAAGGGCAATTTAAGATATTACCGCCGAAATCAGTACGAAATAGGGACTAGCTAGTTTTTACATATACGACTTTTATCTTGACAGAATATGCCGGTTAGGCTAAAAACTGCCGGAAGTAGTACTAAGTAAGTAGCAAATCTCAGGGAGGCAAAAGGAGGCAATGGGTATGATCAAGAAGAGTATGTGGTTAGCGAGTGTGCTAGCTGCTTTCCTTCTAGCGGCGGGTGCGGTTCAAGCGCAGAGCGTCAGCGACAAGATCAGCGCGCTCGAGCAGGAACTCCAGCAGCTAAAGGAATCGCAGATCGAGTTGAAGAAAGAGGCGACGGCGGCGGCGGCGGCGATGCCGACGTTTTCCTATCGTCCCGGCAATGGCATGATGATCGAGGCGGCGGACAAGTCGTGGTCGTTCCGTCATTCGTTCGAAGCGCACATGCGCTACAATTTTCTTCAGGGCCGCGACCAGGTCGGCCGCAGCCAGGGCGAGTTGGAAGGCCGGCGCTTCCGGCCGGAGTTTTATCTGTGCGTCAACAATTGTTTGTGGGAAATCGACTGGCGGTTGGATTTGGACGGTTTTGGCGGCAACACGGAGTTGCAGCGCGGCATGATCTACTTTCATGCTGAAAATCTAAATCCCTGGTTGCCGCAGGTTGGATTCGGCATGGACACGACCAACTCGGGTCCCACCAGCTTGTCGCGCCAGGGCTCGGGCGGCACGGGTGCGCAGGCCGAATACGACATGCTGTCGCAGAATTTAGGGTTCAACACCGGCAGCGCCAGCTCCGGCATAACCCTTACCTGGGATGATAAATCGCTGTCGAATATCGGCATCCCCGGCCGCATCGGCCGCTTCCAAGTCGGCATGAACGCCTACGGCGAAGGCGGCGACGGCGTACAGCTCAACACCGACCGCAAAGACTTCCATGCCTACGGCAACATCCAGCCGTTCTCGCAGGTGAAGAACAAATGGATCAGCGGTTTAACCTTCGAGTATGGCGCGTGGTTCTGTAACGCGGACAACCGCGCAGTGGCCAACGGTTGCGAGCGCTATCGAATCCGGACTAACGCCCGTGGCGGCCGGCAGGCGCTATTCGACACCGGCGCCAACTCGATTGGCGACGGTCTGACCGTCCAACAGGGTCCCGGCATGGTGTGGAACGTCGGGCCATATACCCTGCGGACGATGATGAATTTTCAAAGGTCCGAGGATCGCGGCACCGGCATCGCCGGCAACGTAGCGAATGGCAGAGGCGAGAAGAAAGCCCGGGTGTTCCTGATCGGCCATGATCTGTTTCTGTGGAGCCCGAAGGGCTGGTTGACGGGGTCGTCGACGACGGCTGGATCGATCCTGGTCGGCTATCACTTTGAGCGCACCGACATATCGGTGGGTTGTAATGGCAACACGGGCATACCCTGCCCGGCAACGCTCAACAGCGGCGACTTTCACCGCACCGCGGTCCGGCTCAACGAGTGGGATCTATGGTACTTCATCGCGCCGCGGATGAGTGTCGGCGCCAACTTCCTGTGGACCAACGCATCCAACCTGCGTAACGCACGCAACCAGGAAGCGCATAATCTTGACGTGTGTACGAACGCTCCAGCGGGCTGCCGCAACGGCAAGAGCGGCGACTGGACCGAGTGGTTTTTGAACTGGCGCTACCAGTTCTAAATGCGGAGTGTACAGTTGTGTAATCAAAGGGGGAGTCAGCAATGGCTCCCCCTTTTAGTTTTAGCGGACCCTGTCCCGATAACTGTCCACGGGGTCCGTGCCACTCGCACCAGATCCTCGAACAACGGGCTCTGTTTGCCTGAGAGAGTGGCGGTCACGCAATTCACTTTCAGATAGTTGTGTTCCAATAGGCGACTCAATTGCGGAGGTAAAGCAGTATGAAACTAATTTATGTGTCTCTTAGGAAATATTGGATCGCCATGGTCGCTGGAAGCGTTGTGGCTATTTCAGGTTGCGCCACCGATACAGCTAAGAAGCCGGCGGCGATAGCCGGGCCATCGAGCGCGGTTGCCGCGCCGTCTAGCGCTCGCGTCCCTGCTGAAAAACCGCCGGTTTCGTCGAACCCAGGTTCTTCGGGATCGAGTCTGGATGCGTTACGCCAAGGCAGAGCGGCAACGGACGGTCCGATGAAAACGATCTATTTTGCGTTTGATAGCTATGCTCTAAGCACCGACTCGCGGGCGGTTTTGAAGACTAACGCCGCATGGCTAAGCGCCAACCCCGGTGCTGTGGTTGAGATCGAAGGCCACTGCGATGAGCGCGGCACGACGGAATACAACCTCGCCTTGGGCGCCAAGCGGGCGCGAGCGGCGATGGATTATTTAATAACCCTGGGAGTGAACACATCGCGCATTAAGACCACTAGCTATGGAGAGGAGTTGCCAGCATGCCGCAATCCGACGGAAGCTTGTTACCTCGATAACCGCCGCGCTCGTTTCGTCGAAAGCCGCGTACGGCCGACGTCATGACGGGGCGTGGCGACAGTTCCACGTTGTTCGATTTAGATTCATTGGCCCGATAGTCTTGGGCAAAAATTTTGCGACTTAGTCGATTAAGCGCTTGACAAGCCAACGCTACGTAAAGTATACGACGAATGACTTAGATACACGACTTAGGTCTTATTAACTGGGAGGCAGCAATGAAGAATTGTTTATCGGTAACCACTACCGCCGTGATAGTCGCACTCGCTTTCGGGATCAACGCTTGCTCGACGCAAGAAGAGATGGTCACAAGCCGGCGGCGAAACCGGCCTCACCGCCACCTGCGGCAGCGGCAAAGGCCGACGCGAAGGCCGAAGCCAAAGCAGAGGCGAAGGCGCCTGCGGCTAAAGCCACCAAAATCGCCGGCGATGTCGGCCTTTTGGACACGGAAAAAAATTATCTGATTATTGTCACCAAAGAAGGCAAGCTGGTGACTGTCGACTATGATCCGAAATTTCAACCGACCGAGCGTGGCTCCAAGCCTGCGAAGATCGCTGACGTCGGTCTCGGGTCGGCAGCTACAGTTGTCTATACCAAGGAGGGCGACAAGAACATTGCTTCGAGCGTGGAATTTCTACCAGCCAAGGGCGAATAGGAGCGCTTGACGAGTGGCCGATTAAAAAGACGCACATCAGAAGGAGAGACTGACATGAAAGTAAGTAAGCAGTTTGTAGGTGCCATTGCGATTGTCGCCGCCGCAGCCATTGCGTTACCCGCCATCGCGCAGGAGAAGAAGGCAGAAGAGAAAAAAGCCGAACCGGCTAAGGCTAAAGCGGAAAAAGTTGCCGGTGATATCGGTTTGTTGGACACCGAGAAAAACTACATGATCGTCGTGACCAAAGACGGCAAGCTGGTCACGGTGGACTTTAATGCTAAAACCAAGACGATGGAGATTGTCGAAAAGAAAGCCAAAATGGCCGATGTCGGACTTGGTTCGTCGGCGAATGTCGAATACGTCAGCAAGGGTGAAAAGAATTTTCTTTCGAAGATGACTTTCGTTCCGGCTAAGGGCGAGTAATTTATTGGGCAGCGGTTGGCCCGTCACATGTAACCGCTGCGTGTCTGAGACAATTTCTTACCTTACGTCGTCAGGGGCACTGAGAAAAAAATTCTTGTCCCGCTCGAGGGGGAGGACTTGAAAGCAAGTTCTCCCCCTAGTTTTTCAATTCTCTCCTTCATGCTGCGCAGTCCCAGTCCATGGCCACCTTCGACTGTCCGCAGGTCCAATCCGACGCCATTATCCTCGAGAGAGACCTCGATAGCGCTCTTGAACTGGTTAAGTCTAAATTCGACACGCGAAGCATGTGAGTGACGGGTGATGTTGGTTAGCCCTTCGCGCAAAACGTAGTAGAGCTCGCGCTCGATTTCCGCCGGCAGGTTGAGATTTTCCGGTTCGCAATCCAAGATCACTTCCAAACCGAGCCCTTCTTGGATGAATCGCAGCTCGTCTTGCAGACGCTCGATCAAAGTTCCTGCCATGATGGGATGGTCCATTTTGCCCGCCAGGAATGCGCGGATGTCTTTCATCGTAGAGCGACATAACTCTTCCGACGCTTGCAGTTCCTGAATTGCGTCGCTCTGCGACTCCGGTAGCCGTCCCCGGGCATTCTCTAGACGCAAAATCAAGGTGGCCAGCGATTGTAAAATGCTGTCATGAATGTCGAACATGATTCGCCGGCGTTCCTGCATCACTGCTACGTCAGCTGCGGTCTTGGATAATGCCAATAGCTTTTGATTCTGCCGCTTCTCGAATTCACTGATGTGGCCAAACACGCCAGCTAGAAAGATCAAGTAAAGACTGCGAACCACGATCGTGTCGATGCCTATCGGTTGGTTGATAGATTCGGCGGCTAAGGACAATCGAATGCTCACGTAAATGGCAACGCCGATGAATGCCACCGGCAGACTGCCTTTAAGGCCCCAACGCAAGCTCGCGGTGATGACTGGAAACGAGTAATAAAAGAAAAATGGCGTTCGGGTGCCGCCGGTGGAGAAGACGATGAGCGCGATCCAGACGACATCCAGAGCCGTCGCAAATGAGCCAAAGCTCGAAAGGGCGAATTTTCTGGTCACGACAAGCACAAGTGCGACGCAGCTGTAAAAAAGAAAGGAGCAAAGCACGAGCCCCGACATTAAAGGAAAGCGTGCGACGCGTTCCGGATTGAGTTGGATGACCGCGATCGCCACTACGGCGAAAGCTAGCCGCAGCCACGCCACAGCGCGCTCCCGTTCCAGGAGCCAGCTCTCTTCGAGAGGCGTGTTACCGTTCATGGCTATGGTGATAAGTGTGAATCGATATTGCTTGCTTTTTTAGAAATCGACTGGTGCGCCGACTCTAGTGAGATTGGCCCATCAGCAAGAGCGCAGCCTTGAAGCGATTGTTGACTTTAAGTTTGTCGAAGATGTTGGTCAAATGGGTTTTGACGGTCTTTTCGCTGATGAATATTTTCTTGCCGATCTCCTCATTGGTCAAACCCTCGGCGACTAATTTGAGAATCTCCATCTCACGTTTGGTTAGCGACTGGATGCTTTTGTCGGGTTGTGGCAGGGTCGATTTTGCTTCGGGCCGGGAGCCGACGATTTCTTCGAAAGCGTCCTTGGCGGGCACGTCGTTGTCGACCCAAAATGCTCCATCATGAACGGCTCTTATCGCCTGGATAACGGTAACCGATGGCGTTCCCTTTGAAATAAAACCCCGCGCTCCGCTTTTCGCGGCATTCAAGACATGCTCTTCTTCGGAGAACGCCGTCAGGACCATGACTTGAGTCGAGGGGCTCTTGGCGCTGACGCCGAGAAGATTTTGCACCGGGTCGCCTTTGGGCATTTTTAAATCGAGAAGCAGGATATCCGGCTTTGTGCGCTCAAGAGTCTTAGCGAGTTCTTCGCCATCCCCAGCTTCGCCAACCACCAGGATGTCTTTTTCCAACGAAAGAATTCTCCGCAAGCCGTCACGAAATAGCGGGTGATCGTCGGCAATTACGACTTTTATTGGTGTCATCGTCAACCTCGCCTTTGTCCTACAAGTTCTAGGACCGGAATCGTATGTGCGAGGAAGCATATATCAACCAATTTCGCGTGCAATCGGCAATCTTCCCATAGAACAATTTTCTAAGACTTAAGTCCTGTCCATGGCCGTGTAGTCTTCGGGTCTGGCCCAAAAACCCTACCTAATGCGTATTGAGAAGATAGCGACGGTCACGATAAACAATTGAGACATATAATTAGAAATTTTTGTTTTCAGCATGGAGGAATGATGAAGAACTCGGTGTCAGTGACTGGAGTGGCATTGTTAACGATGTCGCTGGGTATTGCAGCATGTTCGACGCAAGATGAGATGGTTGCCAAGCCGGCGGCGAAACCGGCGGCACCGGCCCCCGCGGCAACGGCAAAGACGGAAGCTAAAGCCGAGGCAAAAGGAGACGCCAAGGCTCCGGCAAAGGATGAGGCAAAAAGCGAAGCCAAGGCCGCCGCAACCAAGCTGGCGGGAGACGTTGGGCTACTGGACACCGAAAAGAATTACCTGATTGTCGTGACCAAGGAAGGCAAACTCGTAACGGTTGATTACGATGCTAAGTTTCAACCGACCCAGCGCGAGCTGAAGGCGGCCAAGGTGGCCGATATCGGTCTCGGCTCGGCCGCCACGGTCCTTTACACAAAGGACGGCGACAAGAACATCGCTTCGAGCATCGAATTTTTGCCGGCGAAAGGCGAGTAGGCGCGCCTGGGAACCGGTCGAGAAAAGACGCATCAGTAAGGAGAATTCAAAAATGAAAACACCAAAACAAGGAATCGGCGCATTGGCAATAATCTTCGCGGCATCGCTAGCGTTGCCTGTGGTTGCGCAAGAAAAGAAGGCTGAGAAGGTGGAAAAGGCCGAAAAGTCTGAGAAGGGGGAAGGCGCCAAAGCCGAACCCGCCAAGGCTAAGGCGGAAAAGATCGCCGGTGATATCGGTCTGTTGGACACCGAGAAAAACTATATGATCGTCGTCACCAAGGACGGCAAGCTGGTCACTTTGGATTTTAACAACAAGACCAAGGCGACGGAAATCGTTGAAACCAAAGTAAAAATGGGCGACGTCGGGCTTGGCTCCTCAGCCAACGTCGAATACGTCACCAAAGGTGAGAAGAATTTCCTGTCGAAGATGACCTTCGTTCCTGCCAAGGGCGAATAGTTCCGGCCTATCAAGCTTGAAGACCTAAAGGGGCGGTTACAACCTCGGTTGTACCGCCCTTTTTTTCTGTCTGAGTCTGCGAGCCAATTCCTCCAGCCGGGTTGCCGAAGAACGCTAGATCGTAAGCCGCAAATCAAAGTTCATAAAACACATACAAGCTGTGCACGGGGTGGGATTGGAAAGCGCCTCTAGGGTGCGAATCTCTCACTCATTTCACCTCGCCATTTTGTGTATTCGTGTTGTTTCGATGTCGGCTATCCACGGTATGGAAGCGACCCCTGTTCGATCAGGGCAGGCACCCTCCAAGGTTATCTGTTCGCTTGCCTTAGTCGGGACGCGAGAATATGATCCGGTCGCTTTACAATAGTCCATTGCGAAATCTTGAATGGAGAAATTTTTATGGCCGATCTATCGAAACTCCGCGAGCTCGTGGCCCAATCCTGCCGGATGCTCGGCAAACTTAACTTAACCAAGGAGCCAAGCGGCCATGTCAGCGCGCGGGTTCCCGGCGAAGACAAAGTGTTGATCAAAGCGCGTGGCCGGGAAGAATCGGGGCTGCGCTTCGTCACCGCGCGCGACATCATTACCGTCGATTTCAACGGCAAAAAGATCGCCGGCGGCGACGGGCTCGATGTGCCCCAGGAAGTGTTCATCCACACGTGGCTGTACAAGAGCCGCCGGGAAGTCGAAAGCGTGGTACACGTCCATCCCTTGACTGTCGTGTTATTTACGATTTGCGACAAACCGATCCAGCCCTTGTACGGCGCCTACGATCCCTCGGGTTTGCGCTTGATCGTCGAAGGGCTGGCGCACTACCCGCGCAGCATTACGGTTTCCAACGAGAAACTCGGCGAAGAGTTCGCCAAGGCAATGGGCGATAAGCCGGCCTGCCTGATGCGCGGTCACGGTATTACCAGCGCGGGTCCTGGCGTGGAGGACGCAACACTGACGGCGATCAAGCTCAACGACGCCGCGACCATCAACTATCAAGCCCACCTACTCGGTTCCCCGCGGCCGATACCCCAGGAAGACATCGACATTTTGGTCGGTAAGTCACGCGGCGCAGGCAACCCATCGGTGCATGCCAACTCCAACTGGCGCTACTACTGCAAACTGCTCGACGAAGAGTCGTAGACTGGGGCGTTCAAGCCGTTCAAATCTTTTTGAATGTCGGATGCCGCCGATATTCATTTTGCATCCATCATGCCGTCGTCCTTGAGTTTCGCGATGTGGCAAACCAATTCGTGCGATGAATGCCGTCGTGGATGAGTCTGCTGTCAGTCGTGCAGCTGGTTCCGGCGATTTTTTGTTGATGTCGTTGGCTGATAAATCGCCGCATCGACATGCCAGGCGGCGGGCTTATCGTGGCGATCTGCTGGATCGCTTACGGTGTACCGTCCCCCTGGTGCTCGAAATAGCGTGAGTGGCAGGAGTGTTAAGATGCTATAGTTGCTTCGGCCGACTTAATAAACCCCGCCATTTATTTCTTTCCAATAGGAAGCAGCTCTTTAGTTTGGATACTTCTGCGTAGTCATGAAATGTGCCGTGACGTTGGGGAAGTCTGAAACCCATCGACCTGGACGCGTCATTGATCTTTATCGTTACCCAACTGTGATCATCACCCTAAGGCTCCAATTGGAAACGTCTGTCGGGAGGATATCCCGCAACGAACTCCAATAATTTCATGCGAGGGACAGAGACATCGCTGCAGACCTTCTCGATTTTTATTAGCTCGGTGGGCCTTTTCCAATCATTCTTCGATTCGCAGGTAACTTTCACGCAAGTGGCCTTCTTCAGCCAAGAGCACACTTTCTCTGGACGGCCGGCGGCATTCTCGAGTTCGGTCAGATACCAAGTGCCGAGCTTATCTCCACCTTCTAAGTGCACGCCGGGCACGAGCGTGTAGAATTCGCCGCGGACCTCCAGTAAGTTCAACACCTTGTCCACGAACCGGGACAAGTCAGCGGTATAAGTGAAGCCACCGAACACGTCGGTAATTATCTGGAACTTTCCAAGTTCCTCGAGTGAATAATGCCGCAGGGACTTTCCGGCGAGATACCGTATACGGTCATTGCCAACGTTCGCGGCCTGCTTTCGCCACTTGTCGGTCCGGCGGTCCTCTATGGACATAGCGACCGCGCGTGCTTTGCTCACCGATAGGGCGCACTTTTCAGCCGGTGCCGTGTTGCCTGCGGGTGCGTAGTAGTCCAGTATCGCCTGCGCGGCGCCCGCGCCTATATCCAACCATCGGTCCGAGTTGCCCAGCCTGCCGAGCGCATCACAAAAGCCGGTGGGAAGAAGGTCCGCGTAGTCTGAGAGCCCTCGATTGGTGACGTAGCCGCTAGGAACTTCGGCACCGCGCCTCTGGAAGATTTTTCCCTGTTTGGCGATTTCCTCATCGAGCTGCGGTTCAGGGAGTTCCTGTGGCCAGACAGGTGCTGCAACGAGTGCTCGCAGGATCATCAAAACGGCTACGCCTGTTCCCGCGGTCTTCCATCTCTTTACCAACGACTTGACTGAACGCATCATAATTATTTCCCCCGCCGTTGAAAACGTGCCGTACTTGAAACGTCTTCAAGCTGTTCCAGCTATAGTCTATGCTGCCGGTAGGCCGCAAGCCGTTCGCGATCCACAGGCCGCGTTTGGGCAACTGGTACAACACAATGACCAAGGGAGCCTTGCAGGCCGCCGCGCATAAATATAAGTCCGCTTCCGTCGCGAGACTGAAAGCCAGGGGAACTCCCAAGTTTCTGCGTTTGGAATGTTACGCCCGAAAACGATTCAAGTTTGAGTCTCGAATCTTCAAATGATATTTTCGGTTTTGCTCTTAATTATCGTGAGCAAAAATTCGGTGCAGTCCTTAAAAACGCAAATGGACTGCTCGATTTCGCCCACTCGCTGATGTTCTATGAAGTTCTCGGGAAAGCACAGCGAGATGTTTCTGCTTCTGCCGCATGTGTCTGCGCAATTCGCCCGGCAGCCTGTCGAAAGACTCATATCCTTCTTGCGGTCGATCGTCTCGGTATAACGTACTCGCTAAGTATTTGATCAGCTGAATCCAGGTTTTTCATAAAAGATGCTAGGCCGTCTTGGCAAAACCTTTGTTCACGTCTTTCTCGCAGTGAAGCGGGGTTATGTTTACAATCTCGGGCTACGCCGGCGGCAGGAACAAGCAGTACAATAAGCCTTCACTATTTGTTTTATAGTGCAGAGGCATCTCTCGACAAGAAGCAAACGCATTGATAGCTGTGCAAGAAGGGAACCGAAGATTTCACGGTTTTCCAGTTCGGGAGATGACATGGCAGTTGGGATGAGCTGTGACCGACAAAATAATCCCTGAGGAAGTAAAGCAATTTATATTTGAAAAAATCGACTCTGTCGCAGAAATGGAGGCACTCCTCCTTCTGCGCAGTAACCCAGAAGCCTGGTGGTCCATTGCCAGTTTAGCAAAAAGACTTTACATCGACGAAGGACAGACCGCCAAGATTGTCGATCATCTTTGCAGAGAAGGATTGCTGACGATTAGCTCAAACGAACAGGCAAGCTACCGCTATGAGCCAAAGTCTGTGGAGCTTCAAAATAGTGTGGATCGAGTCGCCGAAATGTACACAAAACATCTTGTGCCGATAAGTACCTTGATCCATTCGAAGCCAAGGGTGAGAGCCCAGGAGTTCGCTGACGCGTTCAGGCTTAGAAAGGACAAGTAACTATGGCGGAGGCCTTCTATGCCCTTTGCACGGTGACCGCGCTTTTCTGTTCATTGTTGCTACTGCGAGGCTATTTCCGTACTCGCTACAAACTATTGTTATGGGGAGGGCTCTGCTTCTTGGGGTTAACGCTTAATAACGCATTGTTGGTTGCTGACAAGTTGTTGTTCCCGGAGGTGAATCTCTTTACTTGGCGGTTACTCAGCGCGCTCCTCGCGATGTTGGTTTTATTGTACGGGTTAATCTGGGACGCTGATTAAGTTATTTATGGACTTGATGCTGCTAGGAGCAATCTCGATGGCCTCATTAGTTGCGGGGCTGTTTTTTCTACGCTTTTGGCGAGATACGCGAGATAGGTTTTTTCTTTTTTTTGCCGTTTCGTTTATCATTGAAGGGGTTAATCGGGCGGCACTCGCATTGACGAGCAATCTAAACGAAGAGCGGCCATTTTTCTATTTTGTGAGGTTTATCTCTTTTCTTCTCATCTTTGTTGCCATTCTTCATAAGAATCAGAAGAAGGACACAAGAGTGAAACCCTCCAAAGGTGACGGTTTACGCTAACGTATCTATGGGGCCGAGTTCTCCGTGAAACGGCGCGGTGAGATTATCGGGAATCGTATCGCCGACGGTGACGGAGGAAGAGGTGAGGCGTACTGTCGTCCTGATACCTGGTGTCAGAGATGTTACGATAAACTTTGTGAATATCTCTAGTACGGAGCTCAGTTATGGATAGAAGATGTTATCCGCAAGTGGCTTGGGCGAACTCGGTTACCGCTATGTCTACTGGCGACGTAACTCTACCTAATAAGCCGACGACGGCAACAACACGCTCGCATCAGAGTAATTGAACTAAAAAAAGGAGGAACAAAAATGGTAAAACATTCCACCAGGATTATTTACGGGTCAGTATTGCTGTCAGCCCTGGCGTTGTCCGCTTGCGCCAGTTCCGATCCAGGCAAAAGCAATGGGTCGGTTCGGCCGGCTCAACCCTTTGCGACAAAATCGCGCACAGGAGATGAAAAGCCTCAAGGGCTGACGAGCGGGAAGCTGCGGCGGGAACAGGACCTATCGAGTGCCGATGCCTTGCGGCGGGAACAAGATCAATCGAGTCTCGATGCTTTGCGGCGCGGTGAGACAACGAACACGGCGCGCGCGAGTGCCATGAAAGACGTTTATTTCGATTTCGACCAATACAATCTCGACAACGCCGACCGCAAAACGTTGCAGGCAACCGCTGAATGGTTGAAAAGGAATCCGTTGGCGCGAGTAGAGCTCGAAGGGCACTGTGATGAACGAGGTGCGAGTGAATATAACTTGGCTTTGGGTGCGAAGCGCGCTCAAGCGGCCAAGGACTACCTGGTGTCTTTAGGTGTGGCCGAGAACCGGTTATCGACGATCAGTTACGGTGAAGAAATTCCAGTATGCCGGGATGAGGCGGAAAGTTGCTGGCAACAGAATCGCCGCGACCGCTTCGTTAGATTGGTCAGCGCCCAAGGGACCTTTTAGTCGGTAGTGCAGTTTTTGGGCTGGGAGTACAGTACTTAATCGCGTTATGTGACTGCTTTCGCTCCATCGCGAGCGGTCGCGAGCTCGCTCG
>CAVYDL010000005.1:0-67500 GCA_963767275.1 uncultured delta proteobacterium
TGACTTTGCCGCTAGAACGTTTTCGCATGCTCGATCTGACCAGGCTGGTGCCTGGCCCGATGGCAACGTGGATGCTTGCCGATCTTGGGATGGATGTGCTGAAAATCGAGGACGTCGCCGACCGGAGTGCCTATCGCGACCAACGGGCAGCCCGCGCGTCGAGGGATAGCATTGGCGTTAATCCGGCAGCGCTCGAAGGCGAGGCTCGGTCCAACGCCTGGGACCACACCCACCGAAATAAGCGCAGCATAGCGATCAATCTTCAGAAGCCGGAAGGGCGAGCGATCTTCCATCGGCTGGTGGCAAACGCAGACGTCTTCTTCGGTTCGTTTCGTCTCGGAGTTTACCAGCGGTTGGGCGCCGACTACAAGACGCTTAGCAAGATCAACCCGCGCTTGATCTACGCCACGCTCAGCGGTTACGGCTTCGGCAATAGCTTTACCGAATGGCCCGGCAACGAGCGCAATGCGCAGGGGATGTCCGGGGTTAGCGCGTTAACTTCGGGACAGGACGGCGAGCCCGCGGACATGCTTTTTCAGCCGGTGGACAGCTATTCCGCTGCATTGGCGGTGATCGCGATCCAGGCCGCGCTCTGGGCACGCGAGCAAACCGGACGCGGGCAACAGGTCGATATCGCTTTGGTGGAAGGGGGCACTGCATTCGTGAACGCCAACATGCCCGACTACTTTCGGAAAAAGAGCGTCCGGAAGCGCGGTTTCCCCAGCATCGGCAACCTCAAATGCAAAGACGGCAAATACCTGAGCAGTGCGGCATCGGCCCAGGCGCATTTCTGGGCGCCTTTTTGCGACGCGGTCGGGCTGCCGGAAATGCGCGACACCATGCCCGGCGGCAACGAGGATGCGATCCGCAAGGTCAGGGCGCACATGCTGACAAAGACTCGCGATGAATGGCTGGAGCTAATCCCCAAGGAGATCGCGGTTGTGGCGATGCTGGAATTCGACGAAGTTCTCGAAGGGCGGTTTGCCAAGGAGCGCGGCATGGTGCTGGAGCTGGACCATCCGCTGGAAGGAACGGTTCGACAGCTTTCGTCTCCGTTCCGCTTGTCTGAAACGCCGCCGACTTTTCGCCGTTTTGCGCCCGTGTTAGGCGAGCATACCATGGAAGTCCTCCATGGCATTGGCTGCAGCGACAGCGAGATAGGCGAACTCGAGCGGACCGGTGTTGTCCGCACGAGTCACTAGCAGGCTGCTGAAAAACTCCTAGGAGTCCTTCGCCGTCGCTCAGGACGAACGGAGGGGAGATGATATCATTGATGTTTTTCCGTTCATGCTGAGGTACTCGAAGCATTCCGGACCTTTTTTCAGCACCCTGCTAGGACTCGGCCGCTGCGAAACCCTAGCAGCCTATAGGTGTGATGAGTTTTTTTGTAAAAATCAGTCCACTGTTTAGTGGTGGAGATCGGTGCTTTCGTATTGCAGTTTTTCCAATTGCAGGGCGAGCGCTTCGATTTGCTCCTGCCAATAGCGCTCGGTACCGAAGTTAGGAAACCCCAATTTGAAAGCGCTGTCCTCCCAGCGCCGCGCGATCCAGGCGGAAAAGTGAATCATGCGAAGCGCGCGCAACGGCTCGATGAGTTGCATCGTCGTCATGTCGAAAGTTCTGAACTGTTCGTAGGCCTCGAGCAAAATCTCTCTGCGCTCTTTGCCGTAGGCGTCGTCTCCGCCCGTGAGCATCCAAATGTCTTGGACCGGAGGCGCGTAGAGCATGTCGTCGAAATCGATGAAGTACGGCGCGTCCCGATCCCACAAAATATTTCCGCAGTGGCAATCCCCATGGAGCAGAACGTACTGGACGTCCTCGAAACGAGGACTAATTGCGTCGCAAATTTGCGTGACGATGGTTTCGAAGCGACTGGCGAGCTGCATCGGAATGAAGCTTCCGTCGATTAAAAATTTCAAAGGCTCTCGCCCATAAGTTTGCGGATCAAGCCGTAAACGGGGGGCGTTTTTTACCGTCGCCCCGACGTTATGGAGGCGAGCCAGGAACCTTCCCAGGCGCGTGAGCTGTTCCGTATTCAGTTCCGGCTCCAGTCGCCCCGGACGCTTTGGAAAGATCGTGAACAGCACTTCGTTGATTTCGAATATACTTTGTCCTTTGTCGTCCGTGAGCGGGACATACGACGGGAATTTCGCTTTTTTCGAGGGCCTTGAGGAAATCATGCTCGGTCTGAATCGTGGCGCGGCTCCAGCGGCCGGGGCGGTAAAATTTGATGACCACGCGCGGGCCTTCTTCCATCTCGATGTCGTAGACGCGGTTTTCCATGGCATTGAGCGCATAGAAACGGCCGGTGCAGCGCCCGCCCAATTTCTCGGCGGCGTCGAATATTACCTCTGGAAGAATCTGCAGGAAGTTGTCTAACATCGCCTTCATCCTAGACGAGCGTACCCGCCTTGTACACTCCGGCACGTGGCGCCCCAGCGTATTTATACGTTATATCGACCCGCGGGTTGCAGGCTGGGCTCACGCCCATGGCCGCAAGCGAAACGTGCCTCGACAAGGCAGCACTTGCTCAATTTGACGGGTGGAAGTTTGGGCGGGGCGGCAATGATAGGCTCGCACCGAATAGGCAACTAACTCAGCTACTTCTTTTCTAAATGCAGAAAGCCCTTCTGGGTATCGATATCCATCTTAAAATTGGTCAAGAAATTCAGTCCGAGCAGGCCGGCAATTTGCGGGTCGGGGACGGCGTCATGGATGGCGATGGCGAGATTGCGAATCTCTAGGCCGCCGATGGAGATCGACTCGATATTGGTGATCGGTGCATTGATCAAGCCATTGGCGGTCTGGAACGGCATGGTCTTTAGATTGGCGCCGAGGTCGATGCCGAGGTCTGAGGCCACGGCATTGGAGATCAAGGTGTAGCTGGCACCGGTGTCGACGACGAATTTGAGCGCCCGTAGATTATTCAAAGTCGCCTGGACCAGCGCCACCGAGCCGTGTTTTTCCATTGGCACCGAGGCTTTGCGGGGCGCAGGTTTTTTCTCAGGTTCTGCCTGTCGAGGTGAGTCGGGAGCCTGAACGCGGCCGGCGTTGGGGCGCTGGGTGGGCGGCACATTGTGAAGATTATCGGTAATGTGCAATACGCCGTTGCCGTCGACCCAACGGTAGTACTCGGTGGCAAAAGCCGGCCCGGTGAATGCCAGGTGGAGCATGAGACCGGCCCAATATGCGGTGAGAAGTTTCACGGGAGATTAGATCGACTTTAACATATACCCGGCGGCGGCGATACTGATATGATCCATTCGTGCAGTCGGGACACCGCGTTGCGGTTACATTATGCCGAGCCATACTCGTAGTCAGTGCTAAGCCTAGCAGGCACGCTCAGGGGGGCAACGGGGCAAATTCCTTGATCTCGCGAGCCAGCGTCACGGGCCAACAATCATTGGGAGTTTCCGGGGGAGTTTCTGGCCAGTTTCTGCCGGTCTGCTTTACAACGTGGAATCCGTATGGTAGAAACTTTACACGTAAAAAGGAAAGAAAGAGAGAATCAGAGCGGAGCAATGGGACTCACTGGACAACAGAAACAAGGTCAGGTCGAACAGTTCAGGGTTCATCAGACGGACACCGGCTCTCCTGAAGTGCAAGTCGCGCTGTTAAGTCAGCGTATCGAACATCTCACCGGGCACTTCAAGATTCATGTGAAGGATCATCATTCTCGTCGTGGCCTCCTAATGATGGTTGGGCAGCGGAGGCGGCTTTTGGACTATCTCAGAAAGAATAGCTTCGAGAGATACCAAAGCTTGATCCAACGGCTTGGTATACGTAAGTAGCTTCAGCCGGTCGCCCGCCGTTTTCCACTCCTCCGTTAGTCCATCTCCCTTCAGAGGATTTTTCTATGATTAAGAAAGTCGAAATGGATTTTCATGGGCGACCCTTGTCCATCGAGGTCGGCCGTCTGGCCAAACAGGCCGATGGCGCAGCTCTAATTCAGTATGGGGAAACCGTGCTGCTGGTCACGGCGGTGGCGGCTAAAGAAGTCAAGATGGACATGGATTTTTTTCCGCTCACCGTCGACTACCAGGAGAAGGCCTTCGCGGCCGGCAAGATCCCAGGAGGCTTCTTCAAGCGTGAAGGGCGCCCTTCGGAAAAAGAGATCCTTACCTGCCGGATCCTCGATCGTTCAATCCGTCCCTTGTTTGCCGACGGGCTGCGCTGCGAGACGCAAATTATTGCCACGGTATTATCCGCCGACAAGGAAAACGATCCCGACGTGATCGCCATGTTGGGCACTTCGGTGGCGTTGCATGTTTCCGACATTCCCTTTAATGGCCCGCTCGCCGGCATACGGATTGGACGCATCGATGGCCGCTGGGTGATGAACCCGACGCAAACTCAATTGGCGGACAGCGACATGGATATTTTCATGTCCGGCAGCAAGGACGCCATCGTCATGGTCGAGGGCGGCGCCCAGATCGTTCCGGAAGAAGAGATTCTCGAAGCGCTGTTCGCCGGCCATGAAGCGATCCAGCCGTTGCTGCAACTCCAAGAAGAGTTGCGCCAGGCGCTCGGCAAACCCAAGCGCCATGTGCCCTTGGCGGAACTGAACCACGCGGTGAGCAAACGGGTCGAAGATTTGGCCCTGGCCAAGCTTCAACAAGCGCTGGAAATTCCCGAAAAACTCGAACGCTACAAGCGCCTCGCCGAAGTCAAGAGCGAAGTGGTGCCGGCGGCATTGGCCGAGTTCCCCGATAAACAAAAAGATATCAAGGGTTCTTTCGAAGAGCTCAAAAAAAATGTTTTCCGCGGTCTGGTGATTCAAAAGGAGCGGCGCATCGATGGCCGCGGCTTGAAGGACATCCGGCCGATCACTTGTGAAGTGCAAGCGCTGCCGCGCACCCACGGTTCGGCGATCTTCACGCGCGGCGAGACTCAAGCCTTAGTGGTTACCACCCTTGGCACCGCTTCCGACGAGCAGCGGGTCGACGCCTTGATCGGCGAGCACTTTAAAAAATTCATGCTCCATTACAACTTCCCGCCGTTTAGCGTCGGCGAAGTGAAGTTCCTGCGCGGCCCCGGGCGGCGCGAAATCGGCCATGGCAATCTCGCCGAGCGGGCGCTGCTTCCGGTGCTTCCGGTGGACGAAAACTTTCCTTACACCATTCGCATCGTTTCAGAGATTCTCGAATCCAACGGTTCGACGTCAATGGCGAGCGTATGCGGCGGTTCTTTGTCAATGATGGATGCCGGCGTTCCGTTGAAGGCGCCGGTGGCGGGCATCGCCATGGGTTTGATCAAGGAAGGTGAGCATGTACGCGTGCTTTCCGACATTCTCGGCGACGAGGATCATCTCGGCGACATGGATTTTAAAGTCGCCGGCACGGCGGCGGGCGTGACTTCGTTGCAGATGGACATCAAGATCAGCGGCGTCAACCGCGAGATCATGGGCCAAGCGCTGCATCAGGCCAAAGAAGGCCGCATGCATATCCTTGGCATCATGAACCAGACGCTGGCCAAGGGACGGACTGAAGTGTCCGGCCACGCGCCACGCATCGTCACAATTCATGTCAGGCCGGAGAAGATCCGTGAAATCATCGGCCCCGGCGGCAAAGTCATCCGCGGCATCATCGAAGCGACCGGCGTCAAGATGGATGTCGAAGACGACGGTTCGGTGACGATCGCCTCGTCGGACGAAGCCGCGGCGCGCAAAGCCATCGAAATGGTCCAGCGTATTGCCGCCGAAGCGGAGATCGGCAAGATCTACCGGGGCACAGTGCGCAAGATCGTCGAATTCGGCGCCTTTGTCGAGATTCTCCCCGGCACCGACGGCTTGGTGCATATCTCCCAGCTCTCCAACGAGCGCGTGCGCAAAGTCACCGACGTGCTCAAAGAGGGTGACGAGGTGATGGTCAAAGTGCTGGAGATCGACCGGCAGGGCAAGATTCGCTTGAGCCGCAAAGAGGCCATGGAAGAGATCGGCGGCGACTCCGAGTCCGTGCCGCAGTAAAGTTATTCTATTATGTTTTCCAAGACTGTTCTGGACAACGGCATTCGCGTAGTCTCTCACGAGATGCAGGATCATCGTTCGGTGAGTATCGGCATCTGGGTCGAGAACGGCTCGCGACATGAAAGCGATGCCGAGAACGGCATCTCCCACTTCATCGAGCATTTACTCTTTAAAGGCACCGAGCGGCGCAGCGCCGCGCAGATCGCCGAGGAGATGGATGCCGTCGGCGGCGTGATCAATGCTTTTACTTCCAAAGAGCATACCTGCTACTACGCCAAGGTTCTCGATGAAAACCTGCCGCTGGCGATCGACCTGCTCAGCGATATTTTTCTCCATTCAAGTTTCGACGCCGAGGAGATCGAGCGCGAACGCTCGGTGATCCTGCAAGAAATCTCCCAGGCGGAAGACACCCCCGACGATTATGTCCACGACCTTTTCAGCGTCGACTTTTTTAAAGATCATCCGATCGGCCGGCCGATTTGCGGCCGGGAAGCGACGGTTAACAATTTTAAACGTGACGACTTTTTGAATTTCTTCAAGGCGCGCTACCAGCCGCGCCGGGTGATTGTCGCAGCGGCCGGCAAAATCGGCCATGATGTCTTGGTGAAAGAAATGGCCGCCAGACTCGGCCAAGTGAGCGATCGCGGCGGCGCTCAGAACGGCCCTCTCGAAGGCGAGCGCAAGCCGGAGATGGGCAGCGGCGTTTATCCCCATTCGAAAGAATTAGAGCAGGCCCATATCTGCCTGGGCATGGCCGGTATTTCGCAAGCCGATCCGCAGCGATATCCGGCTTATGTGCTCAACACTTTGCTCGGCGGCGGCATGAGTTCGCGCTTGTTCCAAGAGATCCGCGAAAAGCGCGGTAAGGCCTATTCGGTTTATTCTTTCTCGTCGTCCTACAACGACGTTGGCTATCTCGGCGTCTACGCCGGCACCGGTGTAGATGCCACCGAAGAAGTCGTCGAGTTGATCCTGGCTGAACTGCGCAAGCTGGCCAAGAACGGCATCACCGACGACGAACTGCGCCGTACCCAGGGCCAACTGGTGGGCAGTATGATGTTGGGGTTGGAGTCCACCGATTCGTGGATGAGCCATGTGGCGCGCAATGAGATCTATTTCGGCAAGATGGTGCCCACCGACGAGATTTGCCAGCGCATCCGCGCCGTGACCCTCGACGATATCGTTACTTTGGCAAACCGCCTGTTTCGTCCCGAAGCGATGACGTTGACGTTGCTCGGCGATTTCAAAGGCGAGTGCAAGATCAAAAGCCTCACGGCACATCGACTCTAGCTTCTTAAATTATCAATCAATCGGTTGATCAGTGGAACAGATTCGCATTCAGATCAAGCGGCTGCGGCCAAGCGATCCTGCGTTGACCCTGCCGGCTTACATGACCGAGGGCGCCGCGGGGATGGATCTGTGCGCCGATATCGCGGCCGACATGACCTTGGCGCCGATGGCGCGAGTGTTGATTCCTACCGGCATTGCGATCGCCTTGCCGATGGGCTTCGAAGCGCAAATCCGGCCGCGTAGCGGTTTGGCGTTAAAGCAGGGCATGACCCTGGTCAATAGTCCCGGCACCATCGATGCCGATTATCGCGGCGAGATCCAAGTGATCGCGATCAATCTCGGCAGCGAGCCCATTGTCATTGAACCCGGCCAACGGATCGCCCAAATGATTGTCCAGCGGATCATTCGTGCCGAATGGCAGGAAGTGAGCGAATTGCCATCGTCGGAACGGCAAGCGGGCGGCTTCGGACATACGGACAAGAAATAGTTCAAAAGTTCAAGTTCAAAGTTCGCGGCAAGACGCGAGAATTTTGCATTTTGCCGCTTCGATGTTTGGACTTTTGCGCGAGCGCAGGGCATCCTAACACTATGATCGCGCGTTATACGCGGCCGGAGATGGGCCGTATCTGGTCCGAAGAAAATGGTTTTCAGAAGTGGCTGGATGTGGAAATCCTCGCCGCCGAAGGCTTGGCCAAGCTAGGCAAAGTGCCCAAGGCGGCGATCCGGCGGATTCGCAAGAAGGCGCGCTTCGACGTCAAGCGCATTCGCGCGATCGAAGCCGAGGTCAAGCATGAGATCATCGCGTTCTTGAGCAGCGTCGCCGAATCCATCGGCGATGATGCGCGTTATCTCCATGTCGGCATGACTTCGTCGGATGTCATGGACACGGCGCTGGCGCTGCAATTCAAAGACGCTTCGATAATCCTCGAGCGCGATATCAAAGATCTCATGAAGGCTTTGCGCCAGCAGGCGCGCAAATACAAGTGGACGGTGCAGATCGGCCGCACCCATGGCGTGCATGCCGAACCGATCACCTTTGGGCTCAAGCTGGCGCTCTGGTATCAGGAGATGGCGCGTCAGTTGGTGCGCTTTCGCGCCGCGGTGGACGATATCTGCGTCGGCCAGATCTCCGGCGCGGTCGGCACCTTCGCGCAGATCTCACCCAAGGTCGAAGCCTATGTCTGCCGCAAGGCGGGTTTGCAGCCGGCCCTGGTGTCCAATCAAATCATTCAGCGCGACCGCCATGCCTACTATTTCGCGACGTTGGCGATCATTGCCAGTTCGCTGGAGAAGTTCGCCGTTGAAATTCGCCACTTGCAGCGCACCGAAGTGCAGGAAGCGGAGGAGCCGTTTACCCAAGGGCAAAAGGGCTCCTCGGCGATGCCGCATAAGCGCAATCCGATCCTCTCGGAAAATGTTTCCGGTCTGGCGCGTCTCATGCGTTCCTACGCGGTGGCGGCCATGGAGAATGTGCCGCTCTGGCATGAGCGCGATATCAGCCATTCCTCGGTCGAGCGGGTGATCGCGCCGGACGCCACCATCGCCTTGGATTTCATGCTGCGGCGCATGACCTACGTGCTCGGCAACCTATGCGTCTATCCCGACAACATGCTGCGTAATTTGGAAAAAAGCGGCGGCACGGTATATTCGGAGAAAATCCTGCTCGCCTTGGTCGGCAAAGGCGTCGCCCGCGACAGCGCCTATCGCATGGTCCAGCGCCATGCGCTCAAGGTCGGCCGCGCCGGCGGCGACATGAAGCGCGAACTGCTCAGTGATGAGGAGATCCGCCGCTATCTCTCGCCCAAGGAAATCGAAGCGATCTGGGGCGTCAAACACCATCTAACCAATATCGATTTCATCTTCCGCCGTGCGTTGCAGTAAATTGATTTCGCTGAAAGCTGACCAATATGCGCGTTAAGATTTTCGTCTCGCTGAAAACTGGAGTCCTCGACCCTCAGGGCAAGGCCATCCAACGGTCGCTGCACACATTGGGTTATAACGAGGTTCAGGATGTGCGCATGGGAAAATATCTGGAGATCGAGATGGCTCCCGCTTCGCGCCAGGACGCCGAGATTCGGGTACGGGAGATGTGCGATAAATTACTGGCCAACCCGGTGATCGAAGATTACCGCTTCGAGATTCACGAGTAGTTGCCTATCACAGATCGAAAGCATTGAGTTAGTCATGCGTTGGGGTGTCATTACTTTTCCCGGTTCCTGCGATGATCAAGATGTCGTCGACTCGCTTACCTTCGACTTGAAGCAAGAGGTCGAACAGCTGTGGCATAAAGATGAGCTCAGCGGCGAATTCGATTGTCTAGTTTTGCCCGGGGGCTTTTCCTACGGCGATTATCTGCGCTGCGGTGCCATGGCGCGCTTTTCGCCGATCATGAGGGGCGTCGTCGACCATGCCCGGCGCGGCGGTCTGGTTCTCGGTATCTGCAATGGTTTTCAAATCCTTTGTGAAGTAGGACTGCTGCCCGGGGCGCTGGTGCGCAATGTCGGGCTGCAGTTTGTCTGTCAGCCGGTGCATTTGCGCGTCGAGGAGAGCGACTCGCCGTTCACGCGCAATTTGAAAAAAGGCCAGCTTCTGAAAATTCCCATCAAACATGGAGAAGGCTGTTATTTCGCCGACGCCGCCACCCTCGAACGCATGCGTAACAACCGGCAGATCTTGCTGCAGTACGTCGATGCTAAGGGTAAGGCCACGCCGGCGGCCAATCCCAACGGTTCGTTGGAAAATATCGCCGGGATTTGCAACGAAGGGCGCAACGTCGTCGGTCTGATGCCCCATCCGGAAGATGCCTGCAACAAACTGCTCGGCAGCGATGACGGCGCGAAGCTTTTTTCATCGATCGCCGCTACCGTCGCCGAAGGGATGAAGCGCCGTGGCTGAGGCGGGACGCAAAAAACTAGTCCAACCGGAGGTGACGCCCGAACTAGTTGCGAGCCATGGCATCAATCCGGATGAGTATCGCAAGATCGTCGAGTTTCTCGGCCGTGCGCCCAACTACACCGAGTTGGGGGTATTCTCGGTCATGTGGTCTGAGCACTGTAGCTATAAGAGCTCGCGCGTCTATCTGAAAAACCTGCCCACCGAAGGGCCCTATGTATTGCAGGGGCCGGGAGAGAATGCCGGGGTGGTTGACATCGGCGAAGGTCTTGCCGTGGCGTTCAAGATGGAAAGCCACAACCATCCTTCATTCATCGAGCCCTACCAGGGCGCGGCCACCGGGGTCGGCGGCATTCTGCGCGATATTTTTACCATGGGCGCACGGCCCATCGCTTCGCTCAACTCATTGCGCTTCGGCGCCATCGATCATCCGCGCACGCGCTATCTTGTCGCCGGCGTAGTCGCCGGCATCGGCGGTTATGGTAATTGCATCGGCGTGCCTACGGTCGGCGGCGAGTGTTATTTCGACGATTGTTACAATGCCAACATTCTCGTCAATGCTTTTACCCTTGGACTGGTCGACAAGCAGCGGATTGTTACCGGACTCGCCCAAGGGCTTGGCAATCCGGTGATGTATGTCGGCTCGAAGACCGGCCGGGACGGGATTCACGGCGCGACCATGGCGTCGGAGTCGTTCTCGGAGGATAAAGAGCAACGCCGCCCGACCGTGCAGGTGGGCGATCCGTTTACCGAGAAATTATTGCTCGAAGCGTGTCTGGAACTATTTCAGCACGACTACATCATCGGTATTCAAGACATGGGCGCCGCCGGCCTGACGAGCTCGTCCACCGAGATGGCCGGGCGCGGCGGCTGCGGCATCGAGCTCGATTTATCGCTCGTACCGACGCGGGAAACCGGCATGACCCCCTATGAGATACTCTTGTCGGAATCCCAAGAGCGTATGCTTTTGGTCGCCAAGCAGGGCCGCGAAATCGACATCAAGAAAATCTTCGACAAATGGGATTTAGACGCAGTGGTGATCGGCCGGGTCACCGACGACCAGCAGTTCCGCGCGTCTTGGGACGGTGACGAGGTCGTCTGCATGCCCATCGCCGCGCTGACCAAGGAGGCGCCGGTCTATCATCGGCCGACCGAGCGGCCGGTTTATCAGGATCAAGTGCAGCTGTTGGACCTGGCGACCATTGCCGAACCGAAAGATTTCGGTGCTGTGTTAAAACAACTGCTGGCATCGCCCAACCTGGCGTCGAAGGAGTGGATATACCGGCAGTACGATCAGTATGTGCGGTCTAATACGATTGTCGCGGCTGGGGCCGACGCGGCGGTGATTCGCGTCAAAGGCACGGAAAAGGGTTTGGCCCTGGTGGCCGACGGCAATAGCCGCTACTGCTATCTCGATCCTTATGTCGGCGGTGTTCTCGCCGTCGCCGAAGCGGCGCGCAATCTCGCCTGTGTCGGCGCGCGTCCGGTGGGACTGACCGATTGCCTGAATTTCGGCAGTCCGGAAAATCCAGAAGTGATGTGGCAATTCGCCGAGGTGATTCATGGCATGCGCGACGCTTGTTTAGCGTTGCACGTCCCGGTGGTGAGCGGCAATGTCAGTTTCTATAATGAAACCGACGGTGTGCCGATCCATCCGACGCCGACCATCGGAATGGTCGGGCTGTTGGAAAAAGTCGATCGCTGCGTCACGCCCTGGTTCAAGGCCGCCGACGATATCGTGGTATTGCTCGGGCGTACCCGGGAAGAGCTGGGCGGCAGCGAGTATTTGAAAACCATTCATGGACTGACGCTGGGCGCACCGCCATGGATTGATCTCAAATTGGAATTGGCGGTGCAGAGCTGCTGTATCGACGCCATCGAACAGGGACTCTTGGAGTCGGCCCATGACGTCTCCAACGGCGGTCTGGCGGTGGCACTCGCGGAGTGCTGCATCGGCGGTCCGGACAAACCCCTGGGAGTGCGCGTCGAGACCCATGAAATGATTCGCACCGATGCGCTGTTGTTCAGCGAGTCGCAGTCGCGCATTATCGTCTCCCTCAAAGAAACCAATCTTGAACGGCTGCAAGAGCTCGCCGAGCAACACCGTGTGCCGCTGCTGGTGATCGGCGCCGTCGGCGGTAGCCGGCTGGCGTTTCCACCGCTTTTGCAACCCCCAGTAGAAGAATTGCGTGGGATCTGGTCTAATGGACTTACAGCCCGGCTCAAGTAACTTCGTTTAAAATTTCGATCGTTAAATCTTTAATCGGATGGCGCGGGATCGCAAAAATTGACGATGTCCGACAAATTCGACAAGTTCCATGACGAGTGCGCGGTGATGGGCATCTATGGACATCCCGAGGCGGCCAACATGGTTTACTTGGGCCTCTACGCGCTGCAGCACCGCGGCCAGGAATCATGCGGCATCGTAACCTCCGATGGCAAGGGACTGATCTCCCATCGTCAGATGGGGCTGGTCGCCGACGCTTTCAAGGAAGACGTGATCAAGCGGCTCGAAGGGCAAAACGCCATCGGCCACAACCGCTACTCCACCCAAGGTCAGAGCCATCTCAAAAACGCCCAACCCTTCGTTGTCGAATACTCCCAGGGGCCCATCGCGATCGCCCATAACGGCAATCTCGTCAACGGCACGCTATTGCGCAATGAGCTCGAGCAGGCTGGGTCGATCTTCCAGTCCACCTCCGACACCGAAGTGATCATTCATCTGATCGCCACTTCGAAAGAGCCGACCTTGATGGGGCGGATCGTCGAAGCGCTGAGCCGCTGCCGCGGCGCCTACTCGCTGCAATTTTTGACTCTGGACAAGCTGATCGCGGCGCGCGATCCCTACGGTTTTCGCCCTCTGGTATTGGGCCGCTTTCCCGACGGGAAAAATCGCGGCGCCTACGTATTCGCATCGGAAACTTGCGCTTTGGATCTGATCGAAGCAGAGTATGTTCGCGATGTCGAGCCTGGCGAGATCGTCACCGTCGGCCCCGATGGTTTGGAATCCCTCAAACCGTTCCCGCCGGTGCCCCATGCCAAGTGTATTTTCGAATATATTTACTTTGCCCGTCCGGACAGCAAGCTTTTCGGCCACAACGTTTACCAGGTGCGCAAGTCACTGGGCCGCCAGCTGGCGCGGGAGAGCGGCATCGACGCCGACCTGGTCACGCCGGTACCCGATTCCGGCGTGCCGGCGGCGATGGGTTTCGCCGAAGAGTCGAAAATCCCGCTCGAGTTCGGTTTGATTCGCAATCACTATGTCGGCCGCACCTTTATCGAACCGCAGCAAACGATCCGTAACTTCGGCGTCAAGATCAAACTCAACGCCCAGCGCGATGTCTTACAGGGCAAGCGGGTCATCGTCGTAGACGATTCCATAGTGCGCGGCACCACCAGCCGCAAGATCATCCGTATGCTGCGCGACGCCGGCGCCCGCGAAGTCCATCTGCGCATTAGCTCGCCGGCAACTACCGGTCCCTGTTATTATGGCATCGATACGCCGACCCGCGGCGAACTGATCGCGTCGGCCAACTCGGTGGAGGAAATCCGCCGCTTCGTCGAAGCCGACACTCTCGCCTATCTTTCCAACGACGGCATGTACACCTACTTCGACGGCGACAAAAAAGGTTTCTGCGACGCCTGTTTCACCGGCAACTATCCGGTTCATTTCGAAGACGAAGGCCATATCAAACAGCTCCATCTTTTCGACGCGCTAAACCGCTAAGAGCCAATCTGCCTTTCTCTTGCGTCATGCGCACCTTGCGCACTGTCCCGTGCCACGCTCATCAATTTCTAACAGTGGAAACCGGATCGGCTATTTCTAACCTTCCCTTAGAGCGCCAGTATCCATCTTTATGCGTATGGGGTTGCCTGGTGTGAAAACTCAGTCCATGTGCGCCGCGCCATTTAACTTCTTTGTGCGGCTGCCGATAGCTTAGCTGTTGGCGGCACACTGTGGCTTGCCAGCAGCTCCTGGTCGACTCTCAATAGGCAGGACAACATGGACCACGAAGACACGATCACAAAAAAACGGCTAGCGATCGGCGATGTCCGTCCTGGCATGTACATCGTCGGTTTGGACCGGTCCTGGTTACAGACGCCGTTTTTGTTTCATCGTAAGTTGATTCAAAGTAACGAAGAAATCGACCAGCTCAAGAGGCATGGCATCCGTGAAGTGGTGATCGATCCCGCGCGCGGAGTGGATATTGCGGAGGGTCGCGGCGACACTACCCTTGGGGCACGCCACGCTGCGGGGCCTGAGGATCCTCTCGCCGCTACCCAAGCGGCCGCGGTTCAACCGCCACTATCCGCGGCTGAGTTGGCATTTCAACCGCTGGCGCGGGAACTCGATAACGCGCGCGCGGTGCGCGAAGAGACGTTGACCTTGGCGCAGACGATCTTTGACGGTGTCGGTGCCGGGGCGCGCATCGACGGCAAAATTGCCGCACAGGTGGTAACCCAGCTGCAAGCGAGCATCGCCCGCTCCCCGGAGGCGAATCTGCTGCTTATGCAGATGCGCCGGTTTCAAAAGGATCTATTTACCCATGCGGTCAATGTTTGCGTGTTGGCGCTGGTGGTGGCGACGGCGGAAAATCTCGGCGACGATATCGCCACGCTGGGAATGGCGGCGCTGCTCCACGATGTTGGCGAGACTCGTTTGCCCAGGGCGCTGCTGCGCAAATCCAATAATTTTACCGACGCTGAAGCCGGTTTACTGAAGCAGCATCCGGCTCTTGGCGCGGCGCTACTAGCGCAGACTAAGGGTATCGATCCGTCGGCCCAGAGCATCGTTCTCGCCCATCATGAGCGCATCGATGGCTCGGGCTATCCCTCCGGCGCAACCGACCTAAGCCTTTACAGTCAGATCGTAGCGCTGACCGACAGTTACGACGATATGTTGTCGGGGCGCAATCAAAGTGCGCTTCAACCCACCGAAGTTCTGCGCCAACTCTATCTGCAGGCCAATACCGGCACAGTGGAGCGCGATCTGGTCGAAAAAGTAATTCGCAGCTTGGGTGTCTACCCGATCGGCAGCGTGGTGGAGCTAAACACCGGCGAACACGGCGTAGTCGTGGCGACCAACCGTGCGGCGGCGTTGAAGCCGGTGGTGCGAGTGATCATGTCACGCAGCGGATTGGTGCAGTTCAATGGCCCGATCATTGGACTAGCGGATGCTGCCCCCAAGGATGCGATCGAGCGGCGAATCGTCGGCGTGCTCGACCCGGTGAAAGAACGCGTCGATCCCTTGGTCTTTATGCGATTGGCGCCGGGAGTTTTGGCGTGAGCAGCATCGATGCTACCGGCCCGGTGATTTTTTGCCATCCCAGCTGACGACGGCGCCGCCGGTGTTGTGCAACTGTTGCTCGATGCTTTGCCGTTGGGCGCGCTGCTCACCGATGGCTCCGGCAAAATTATCATGCTCAACCAGCAAGCCGAGCGGTTTCTTGGTTGGCCGGCGGCCAAGTTGATCGGGCAGCCGGCCCATGAATGGTTCGAATGTTACCTGGAAGAGCTTGCTGCCGAGCCGGAAAATTGTCCGATCGCCCGCACGCTTCAAGGTGAAAATATTGCGTCTCCCGGGCGCATGCGGCTGCATTGCCGCGGCTCGGTAGCCAAACCCGTCGAGTATCATTGCTCGCGTTATCCTACCGGCAGCGGCGTGGGTGTTATCTTGGCTTTCAATGACATCACGCGGGAACTGGCGGTGGAAAAGGATCTGCGCGGTCTGGCTTCGATCGCAGAGGCCTGTCCACTCGCGATCGTCGAACTCAATGAAGACGCCAACCTGATTCACGCCAATCCGGCGATGATGCGACTGATGGACAGATTCGGGTTTGGCGCCGGCCTACATGCGGCGGTGCTGCCGGAAAATATCGCGGCGCTAACGGCGGACTGCTTAGCGCGGCAAAGTGAAATCGGCGCCATCGAAGTCACCTTTGGCGACCACTGCTACGAGTGGAAACTCGTGCCGGTGACCGGTGAACGGGTCGTCCGCGGTTATGGCGTCGACTTGACCGCGCGCAAGCGCACGGAACTGGCGCTGGAGCGCTCCACGACTGAAGCCGAGTCCGCCAATCGCGCCAAGTCGGAACTACTGGCCAATGTGAGCCGTCAGCTGCGGACGCCGTTGAACGACGTCATCGGCATGGCGGCATTGTTGGTAGACAGCGAATTGACCGAAGATCAGCGCGGCTGCGCCGAAACCATTCAAACCTGTGCGGCGTCCTTGATGGGTGTGGTTGAGGATCTCCTTACCACGGCTGATCAGCCGGGAGAGGATAGAACGCCGAACCATCGGTCGTCAGTACCCCTTGCGTGCGAGAAGTGAGCGAGTCTTGTGGTGAGATCTTCGGCCGTTCCAGTCGATTCGTCCTGCCGAACATAAGTGCCTTCAGAGAAGGCGCACTGCTCTAGTTGCCAATTTTTTCCACTCTTCCTATGATCGGCTGCGCTCGGGCGATCGCTCGGCAATTGTCAGCCTGCGCAGATTTGAGGTGTAACCCAGCCGATTTTGCAGGAGTGAAATAGTGGCAGATCATGATTTAACCGGACAAGTGGCGCTTATCACCGGCGGCGCTACCGGTATCGGCCGGGCGATGGCCCAGGCACTGGGCAAGGCCGGGGCAAAGGTCTGGCTCGCTTCGCGCGATGCTGCAGCGATCGAGCGGTCAGTGGCTGAGCTGCGCATTAGCGGCATTACCGTGCACGGCGCGCAACTCGATGTCACCGATCGCGGTCAAGTTAACAATCTAGTCGGCGAGATTGTCGACCGCGACGGCAAGGTCGACATCCTGATCAATAGCGCGGGCGTGATGATCAAGTATCCGCTGTTAGATATGCCGGAAAATGTCTGGGACCAGGTGATCGGGATCAATTTGAAGGGGACATTCCTGTGCTCGCAGGCGGTGGCGCGTGGCATGATTGCGCGAGGGTACGGTCGGATTATTCACTTTACCTCCGGCCATGTGAAAGGCAATGCGACCAATTCGGCTTACTCGGCGTCGAAGGGTGGGGTGGAGGCGTTCACGCGGAGCGTTGCCGCCGAGTTCAAACAACTCGGCGTCGACGTGACGATCAACGCCGTCGAGCCGGGCGGCACCGATACGCCGATGTGGCGCCGGGGTAAGAGCGCCGAATATATCAAACAATCGCTGGATTCCGGCCGGATCCGCCCGGCGGATTACATGGCCGCGACGATAGTTTATTTAGCGAGCCGCGAAAGCGCCGCGGTCACCGGGCAGGTCATCGAGCGGGGGACCAAGCCGCCGCTCGGTTCTTAGTGCAGAAAGCAGTAGTCAATACCGGGCGAATCTAACTCACGCCTCAAATCTTTCGCTCCATGGCTTAGAAATTAATCACAGCCTTGACGACGGAGTAGTTCGCCATCGCTGTCATGGCTTCGTTGATCTGGTCGAGCTTGTAGCTCTTGCTGATCATCTCTTCGAAGGGAAAGGTCTTTCTGCGTGAGGCGAGAAAATCGATGGCCTGGAGCCAGTGGCGCGGTTCGCCCGAACGGATCGTGATGAACAACATTTCCTGGGGAATTTTTTCCACGGCGATATTCGCTTTACCGCCGGCGCCGATGTTCAAATAACGGCCGCCGTCGCGCAGGAGCGTCAGACCCTCAGGCACCGCCATGTTGTTGGCGACCTGGATGACGACATCGGCGCCGCGCCCGTCGGTATGGTCCTTGACCCATTGGCGGCGCTGTTTTTCGTCAGTAACCTCTTCGAGATTTAAGACCGCATCGGCGCCCATTTTCTTGGTTACTTCCAGGCGATTGGCCGGTGCGCCGATCACTAAAACCTTTTTCGCGCCATGATCTTTGGCGACTGCCGTGGCGAAGTTGCCGAGGGGTCCGCTGCCCTGGACCACCACGGTCTCATGACTTTTAATCGCGCCGAGGCGGTCATAACCATGCATGACCGTGCGGTAGGCGCAGGCCGAGGCCGCTGCTGACGCCGAGGTTACTTCGTCGGGAACCTTGATGATCAGGCATTCCTTCGGCACGTACATATATTCCGCGCAGCTGCCAAGAAGATAGGGATGTTGATCGCTCCGGTTATGCCCCCAGGATGCGCGACCGCGGCAGATGCAAGGCTGGCAGGCGACGGTGCAATAATAACAGGAACCGCAAGCGACGTAGCTCCAGACGACGCGATCGCCGCGTTTCACCGGGTTGCCCAAGATATCGGTGCGGTCGCCGGCGATGTCTTGAACGGTGCCGCAGGGCTCGTGGCCGGTGACGATCGGCAGGCTGTCTTTGTCGCCCAGCGGGCCATGCCAGCGGTGTACGTCGGTGCCGCATAGGGTCGAGGCGGTGATCTTGATCAGCAAAGATCCCGGATCGAGATTGGGGATCTGCACCTTTTGAATGGTTAGCGGTTTGTTATGTTCGGTGATGACTGCGGCATTGCAAGTTTCCATGGAGCTTCTTCCTTCCTTCGAGCGCGGGTAACGTTTGGAACTTCTGGAACCGTCGAAACGATTGGAACCGTTTCATCAGTTCCAAAAGTTCCAGGGTTCCACTCGGATCGTCGATTTACAGTGGCAGCTTGTAAAACGTCTCCGAGTTGCGCCACAGCATGGCGGCTTTGTCGTCAGCGGTGATCTCGCCGCTTTCCATTAACTCAGCGAGGTCGTGCTTGCAGCTTTCGTGGGTTACTTCATGGGGAAAGTCCGACGAGTAGAGAAACGGTGAATTGCCGACGGTCTTAATGGCGAAGGGCATGGTCAACTCTTCGGTCTCAATGCCGAGATAGATGCGGCCGTCTTTGATCAGTTTTCGCAGAGCCTTAGCCGGGTCCTGTTGCTCGCGAATGCCAAACTCGCCTTCGGGAATATGTTGGAAGTGGGTTTCGTGCGAAGCATGGAGCCGTTCGAGCAGCAGCAACAGCCAAGCGATGCCGCCTTCGAGGAAGGCGATGCGCACGCGCGGGAAGCGTTCATAAATTCCATTGTAAAGAATGTCGGCGCAATTGATCGTCAGGCCCCAGGGATGGCCGAGAGCGTGCACCGGCACATACATGTTCATGTGATCCATGCCGAAGCGATCATGGGCGCCGCCGTGAACCGCGAGACAGCAGCCGAGACGATTGGCCTCTTCATAGACCGGCCAATACTGCTTAGCGCCGAGCGGCTGGGAAAGTCCGTTGGATGGCAGCATGGCGCCCAACATACCCAACTCGGTGACCGCGCGGCGTAGTTCTTTGGCGGCCTCTTCTGGATCCTGCATGGGAATAATCGCCATGCCTTTGAAGCGCGGATTAAATTTTAGATAAGTATCCGACATCCAATCGTTGTAGCCTTGGCAAACCGCCACCGCGTAGTCGCGGCTGACGATCTTGCCGTAGGACAGCGCCAGAGTCGGATACATGACGGTCCAGTCGATGCCGATGTCATCGAGAAACTCCAGCCAGCCTTTCGGTCCGACCGGCGCGCGACCGTCGCGTTGCGGCGGGGTTTCGACGGCACGGCCGGAATGAAGATGGTCCAAGGGCGGAAAGCAAGTGCCTTTACGCCCGGCGATGTCCCGATAGGCGCCTTCCATGTGGGCGATGATGCCGGCGTTGTCTTCCATGATATGGCCGTCGCCGTCGATAATTCGAGTGCCAAGATTTGCGCTCATTCTACGGTTCCTCCTGAAAGGTTTTGAAATTTAAATTGTTCGTTGTTTGTCATGCATTGTCACTTGTTATAATCCGACTTGAGCACCGGGTTCAAGCCGGTGGTTGCCGTGCCCTCGCGTTGTCGGCAGCTTTGCGATAAAACCTGGACATTGCTCAGCGGACGAAATTATCTGGAGGATACATGGCGGAAGAATCCATCGAGGCAAAACTGGCGCGGCTCGAAGCCGAGAATCAGGCATTGAAACAGCAGGTCGAGCGCAAGCCCGGCGAACTGCGCCTGAAGGTCAGCGAAAAGGGCGGGCTGTCGATTTACGGGCTGGGACGATTTCCCGTGACGCTCTACAAAGAGCAGTGGACCAGGTTGCTCGACTATGCCGATGAGATTCGCGAGTTTCTCAAGGCCAACGACCAGCAGTTGAAGGCGAAGCAATAATAAACATCAATCTATCGAGCGACCAGGAGTTTTCATGGCAGACAACGCGCAACCGATCAATCTTTTTGAATTCGAAGATGCCGCCAAGGCCGTGCTGCCAAAGGCGGAGTACGACTACATTGCCGGCGGCGCCACCGATGAGATCAGCGTCGACCGCAACCGGCGTGCCTACGCCTCTTGGGCGTTGCGCCCGCGCGTTTTGCGTGATGTCAGTACGCTTGACTTATCGACCACGGTGCTGGGCTGCAAGGTCGCGTTGCCGGTATTGATCGCGCCCTGCGGCGGTCACAAGCGGGCGCATCCCGACGGCGAGATCGCCACCTACCGCGCCGCGGCATCCTGCGGCACGGCGATGGCCGTCAGCGCTAACGCCAACACTTCTTTCGAAGAACTCGCCAAAGCGGCCGACGGCGTTTTATGGGTGCAGCTCTATCCGTTCCGCGACAAGGCCATGACCCAAGATTGGCTCGATCGCGCCAAGGCCAACGGCTATAAGGCGATCATCGTGACCCTCGATTCGCAGTGGCCGCCCAAACGTGAACGCAACATTCGCAACCGTTATCAACGCAGCCGTGGCGCCAACTATCCCACCGGTAGTGAAACTGGCGATGCGCCGCGGCCGGCGGGTAGCGGCGCTGGCTCAGACCCGGCGGCGACCTGGAAAGATTTGCAGTGGATCAAAGCGGCGACCAGTTTGCCGGTGATGGCCAAGGGAATCATGACCGGCGAAGATGTCGAACTCTGCACCGACATCGGCGCCGACGGCGTGATCGTTTCCAATCACGGCGGCCGCCATCTCGATAATACTTTAGCGACGGTGGAAGTTCTCAGCGAAGCGGTGGCCGCGGCTAAGGGAAAGATCGAAGTATTTCTTGACGGTGGCGTTCGGCGCGGTGCTGATGTCGTCAAGGCGATCGCGTTGGGCGCTAAGGCGGTGTTCATTGGCCGTCCGCTGTTCTGGGGACTCGCCGTCGGTGGCGAGCAAGGCGTTATCCGCGTGCTCAATTTGCTCCGTGAAGAAATCGAGATCACCATGGCGAAGTGCGGACGGCCGACCATCGCGACTATCGACGGCTCCGCCATCGTCAAGGTTCCGCCACTGTAAAGCAGTTTCACAAGTGGTCATTTCCCACCATAGACAACCCAGATCAATTCAATCTGCTGTCAGGTGCCTTTAGTTTGATCCTGCAAGGGCGCTCGCCGGCGGGCGCAAGACAATTCGTCTGATCACATCGCACGGAAGTTTCGGTAAGAATTCGATCGTTTCATTCCAGCCGCTAAACTAGATCGGTATTCTCCGCGGAATTTCCTTTGGCAATCCTCTGCCCTGACGTTACAATATTAGAATCTGCGAACGTCAAACTCTGCCAAATAAACGATTGTAGGAAGCTATGCGGACTCGGGAGAAGTTCTTTATCGCCGTTGTTGTTGCCGCCTTGATTCTTGGCGCTGTGATCCTATTCTGGTTGCTCGGCAACGAAGTCGAAGCGAACTACACCCGCTGGCTGTTTTCACGAAATCTCGGCCAATTCTTCTCCTCGCCGTTAGGCTTTTTGTTCGGCTATGGCGAATCCGGTGAATCTTCGAGCGCATGGTTTTACGGCATAATCAGCGGCTTCGGACTGCTCGTCATGATCGTCGTCCTGAGGATGTTCCGCGATGACCGAGTCCTGTGGCTCAAGGAACGATTGCAGGAATTGGGCGCGGCGAAACACGAAGCCGAACACCTGCTGCAGGAAGAAGTGTGGAAGGGCAAGACTGCGCGCCAAGCCAAAGATAGTGTGACCCGCGATCTTGAAGACAGCATCGGGCGTATCGAGGCGATGATTGTCGAGCTCACAGAAAAAGAGCGGGCGCTCAAAGCCCGCGACGATGAGTTACGCTCGCTCAAATCTGGCGGTGGCGCAGTCAAGCCGATCAGCATCAACCCTGGCGCCGACGACTCAGTGCTGCGCGCCGAGCTGACGCGCACGGCTGAAGCGTTGCAAACCAAGGATGCGGAAGCGAACGAGCTCCGCCAACAGCTGACTGCAAAAGCGCGGCTGTGGGAAAGCCAGCTGCAGACTAAGGACAATCTACTCAGCCGCCGGGATGCGGAGTTGCTGATCGCACACGCCGAGGCGAGTGAGCTCGGCGTCCAGGTCAAAGAGTTGGATTCGGCCCGCCAGCGCGCCGAAGAACTCTTACAAAAAGAGCTGCAAAACAAAAAAGCGGTCCTCGAAGCGAGCAATCAGGCGAACCGCAACGTCGAGAAGCGCCTTCATGAATCCATTCGCATCCTCGAGGATCAGGCCGGGGAACGGAAGAAGCTGCTTAAGAGCCATGAAAGTGAACTCGCCACCCTTCATAGACAATTGACCGAATCGAGGGACGCAAAAGAGCAGTCTGAAACTTTGCTCGAAGCAACCCGCGCGGAACTTGAAAAGGAACGCAGCGCGCGGGACAGCGCGCTCAAAGAACTGGAATTCCGCCTGCGCACAAATATCCGCGCTCTGCAAAATCAAATCGAGGAACGGGACCTTCTGGTTCAAGTGCGCGATGGCGAGAACAATGCACTCAAGTCGGAAGTCCACGCGCTCAGCGCCAAGTTCGATGAAGCCAGGGCGGCAAGAGAGCAGGCCGAGGCCGAGCGTGACACCGAGCGCAGCAAGGGCCGGCATGTCATCGATGAACAAGCTGCCGCGCTTCGTGGCTTAGAGGAACGCTACGATAAATCACTGGGCCAAATGGAACAGCGATTACGCGAGAAGGAGCAGTTCTTAACAGTTCGCGACGGTGAAATTCAGTCCTTGACCTTGACGGTGCAAGAGCTCAAGCAAAAATTGGACAAAAATATCGCGGCGAGCGCCAAAGCGGAACAGGCTCTCGAGGATGAACTGCGCAAGGAGAAAGAGCTGCGTCAAGCTCGCGAATTAGGCAACAAGGAATTGGAAGGCCGCTACACCGGAGAATTGGCGCACTTGCAGCAGCAGGTCACCGAACGCGACGGTCTGCTACAAAACCGCGGCGCCGAGATTGAGACCCTGCAGGTGCAACTGGCCTCCTTGTCCGAACAGCTCACCAAGGTCGGCTCGGCAAAAGAGCGCGCCGCCGGCTTGTTGCAAGAGAAGCTCCGCAAGGAAAAAGCCTTTCTCAGCGCCAGCGATTCAGCACTGCGCGAATTGGAGGCTAACTTCAGTGCGAAAATTGGTGCTCTAGAGCAGCAACTCGCCGAACGCCAAAAGCTCGTCGGCAGCCGTGACGCCGAGGTCAGCGCGCTGCGCGCCGAGCTGATATCTGCGCAGCAGCAGGCCAGCGAGTGGGCCGCAGCCAAAGAGCAAACGGAGAAAATGCTTGAAGCGGCGTTCCGGGAAAAAACCGCGCTGCTCAAAACCAAGGATAGCGCGGCGCAAGAGCTGCAATCCACGCTATTGGCAAAACAACAGGCGCTGGAAGGCCAGCTTGGCGAGAAATCGAAAAATCTCAAAGAACGCGAACGGGAGCTCGAAACGGTGCAGCGGCAATTGCTCGAATTGGCTGCCACCAATGAGCAATCGGCGTGCTTGTTTCAAGCCGAGGCCAAAGAAAAAGACGATCTCCTGCGCGCCCGCGAGGCGGCACTTATAGCCCTGGAGAAACGCAGCGAGGATCGTTTGCATGCTCTCGAAACGCAATTGGCAGAGAATCGAGCTCTGGTTGACACTCGCGCCAGCGAGGTCGAGGCGCTGCGTTCGAAACTAAAAGATCTGACCGGGCAAGTCGACTTGTTGAGCAACAGCAAAGAAGAGTCGGTTCGCCAGCTCGATCAGGAGCTGCGCCTGCGCAATCAAGCGCTCCAAACCAAGGACGCCGCGCTTAAAAAGGTTGAAATCCAACTCAACGGCCACATTCAGGCGCTCGAAGAGAGGTTGACGGAACAACAAAACTTAATGACGACCCGCGAAGGCGAGGTCGACGCGCTAATGCACAAGGTGCGTGAGGTATCGGAACGATACAGCTCCTTAGCTTCCGAGAAGGAGCGCAGCGACCGTGCACTGCAAGAGCAGCTGAGAGAAAAGACCGCCCTATTAGAAGCCAAGGAGTCCTCCGTCGACGACGTCGAGGAACGCTTCAAAAACAAGCTCGAGTTCTTGGAGCGCCAGCTCGCGGAGAAACAAAAGCTGGTCGAAAGCGGCGGCATCGAGATGACGACGATGCGAGAGCACCTCGCTTCTCTGCAGGAGAAACTGGAAGAGTCCGAGGCGGCCAAGCTCAGAACCGAACGATTGCTCGAAGAAGCGCGTGCGAGCGGGCCGCAATTGCCGGCGGTGATTCCGACCGAGGACGAAGATGCTGCTACCAATGGCGAAGTCGACGGTATAGATAGCCTACTCAGTGAACGCGAGGAATTATTGAAGGCGCGCGACCACTTAATTAACAATCTGATGACCGAGCTAAAAGAAAAGAAGACCCAGCTGGCGCGCCATGAAATTGAAGTCTGGCAAGGCATTGAGCGACGCGGCCTGTGGAAACATCGCCTGTCCAAGATCGGTATTCGGCTGAAGGATTAGCGGCAGCGTCGAGTCCTGAGTGAAATGCCGGCATCCCTTATCTTCATCATACATTGCAAATTACCCCAGAGCGCTACCTTTTCCGGCCGTACAGGCTGTCGGTGTAGCCGCTCTTGTCAAACTCTTCGACAAAGCGCGCATCGATAAAATCGCTTGGTTTGACGGCTTTGGCCTTGGGATCTTTCAAAGCAAGCTCGTCAAGAATCGTTTTGATCCCCTCCACGCTTGGGTATTGTTTCATCGGCAGTTTTTTTTCGTCGATGGAGCTTTCATAGGTTCTCTGCAAAAGTTCCTTGTCTTCCAAGCGCAGATATTTGGCCGCGATCTTGAGGCCTAATGCACGGTCGGTCTTGAGCCTGTGCACGGCTTCGATGTAGGACTTGACAAAGTTACGTACGACCAGCGGATGCTCGCGCAAAAACTTCCTGGTCGTGACACCGCCTTGATGCTGGTAGGCCAACCCCAGCGCGGCGACATCGGCAAGCAGGTGAAAACCTTTTTTTTGCGCCGTGAACATCGCTGGTGGCACCAGTGTGCTGGCGGACACCCGGCGTGCTTCCAGCGCGGCCAACCGTTCGGGCGTGCTGCCGGTTTGGACGATGGTGACATCTTTTCCCGGGATGAGCCCTAAACGTGGCAAGGCGTAGCGCGCAACAAAATCCGCCGCGCCGCCAAAGCGCGCAACAGCGACCGTACCGCCTTTGAGCTGTTCGGCAGTTTTTATCTCCGGCTGGGTCATCAGCCAATAATCCAGAGTCGTGATCCCGCCGACGACGTAAACCGGTTCCGCTCCCGCAAGTCCGGCACTGACGATTCCGGGCCCCGAAGCTTGAATGATCGGCGTGTCGCCGGCGATCATCGCCGTGACTGAAATCGTCCCGCCGGAAAAATAGACCGCCTGAACGTCGAGATGGTTTTTCGCGAAGATGCCGGCGTCGCGGGCGACCCAGATGACCAGCTGGTCGGCGCTTATGCCGCTGTAACCGACGGCGATTTTAGTTTGTTGGGCGGCGGCCGAACTGGTCAACGTCAGCAGAAAAAATAGCAAAACGGCTGCGACGAGATTCATTTGAGCTGGTGGCCTCGCCGAAAGGAATTACTTCAGCAAATAACTCGCCGACTGCGGCAGGCGCAGGATGGTTACGCCTTCGGTGTCTTCGACGTAGCGGATAAAGCGATATTTATTTTCCAGTTCGTCGTACTTGAGCGGCGGCGACTCGGCGCGGCCGGCTTCGATGTTGGCGGCGATGAAATGCGGGCCGGGGTTTTCGAGAGCGTGGCTCACCGCGTCTTTTAGTTCTTCCAGCGTATTCGCCGCCCGCGAGCTTTTGATGCCGGCGCTGCGCGCAATGCCGGCGAAATCGACGTTGCCGGCGCTGGCCGCCGTCGGTTCGCCGCCCGATGACTCGTACTGTTTATTGTCCCAGCAGATGTGAATTAGATTCTTCGGCTGGTGCAGGCCGATGGTCGCCAGCGAGCCCAAGTTCATCCACAACGCGCCATCGCCGTCGAAGATGAAGACTTTGCGTTTGGGCAAGCCGATGGCGAGACCGAGGCCGATGGAGGAACACAGCCCCAAGGTCTTAACTTGAATGTTGCCGTCGCTCGGATGCACGGCGTTCCATTCATTAGTGGCGCCGCCGGCGGTGGTGACGAACAGTTCGTCTTTAATCAACGGTGCGATCGCTTGCAGGCATTCAAATCGTTTCATAGCCACTCTCGCTTACAGCACGGCGCGGGTTAACAGCAGCGCCACCGGTCGTTTGGAAGAATTTGCCAAGGTGACCGCTCCGGCAATCTCCTGCTTCACTTTGGCCGGGTCGCGCATGACGATATATTTGATACCGAGGCCCTGGAGCACGGGTTCGGTGACCAAACCGACCATATGGAAGGCGTTGTCGCCGATATCGCCGGCGTAGTAGATCAACAGGACGACCGGAATGCCGAATTGCAGGGCGGTCGTGGTCAGTCCGTTGGCGCTGTTGAGCAGGCCGCCGTTCTGCATCAGCATGGCGGGGAATTTGCCGGCGAGATGGGCGCCGGTGCAAACTCCGATGCCTTCTTCTTCACGCCCCACCGGCACATGGGCGATCTCTTTGTCTTCGTAAAGCAGATTAAGCAGTTGGAGCATGTTGATGTCCGGCACGCTCGCGACCAGATCGATGCCCGCGCCTTTGAGGCCGGCTAAAATATTCTGCGCTCCGGCGATGGTTCCCATATTCGATTAACCTCTGGTCGGTTCTAGGCAACCCGACGGATGCTGTCAAGGTCCTGCGGAAAAGATTGACACTTCCCCGGCGATTCTGTTAGCAGGAAGTGCGGCGAGAGGAAAGCAAACAAGCAAAACTCTGCCAAAGCGAGGTATCATGATCAAGTTTGTATGGAAAATTATCGCCCTGGCTGCGGTCATGTTCGCCGCGCCGGCGGCACAGGCGCAGTACCCGGCCAAGACGATTCAGATCATCAATCCGTTTCCTCCCGGCGCGGTGACCGATATTGTCGCGCGCATTCTCGCCCCCAAGATGTCGGCGGCGTTGGGGCAGCAGGTGGTGATCGTCAACAAAGCCGGCGGTGGCGGCGCGGTCGGCATTCAAGCGGCGAAGGACGCGGCGCCGGACGGCTACACGATTCTGGTCACCCCGCCGCCGATCGCGCTGATCCCGATCGTTAACAAGAATTCCAGTTTCACCTTGAAAGATTTTGCGCCGCTAGCGCTGGCCACCAGCAGCCCGAACACCACGGTGGTCAAGGGCGACGCGCCGTGGAAAACTTTGGAGGAGTTCATCGCGGATGCTAAGAAGAATCCTGGGCAACTCACCTACGGCTCAGCCGGTCCGGGCACGACGCCCCATTTCATCGGCGAGTTGGTGAAGCTTAAGACCGGCATCGACATGACGCACGTGCCGCTGGGTTCCGAGTCGGCGGCGGCGACGGCGGTGTTGGGCGGTCACGTCAGCGTCGGCTTTCTCACTCTGGGTACGACTCGGAGCCATGTAGAAGCCGGCACCATGCGCGCGCTGGCGGTAGCGTCCAATCGCCGCCTCAAAGATTTTCCTAATATTCCCACCACTGTCGAGAAGGGCCATCCGGAACTGAATCTAAAAGTTTGGGTCGGCTTCTTTGCACCGGCCAAGACGCCGACGGCGGCGGTGAAGAGACTGGTTGCGGCGATCAGCGATAGCTTGAAGGATGCCGAAGTCACCGCCAACATCGAGAAGGCTCAAGCCTTGATCGAAAATCTCGGCCCCGGCGAGTTTGCCAAGTTCCTCGCCGAAGAAGAGCGCAAGTGGAGCGAAGTGGCGCGCGCCGCCAAAATTACCCAATAATTGCGCCGTTATTCATTCACACCGTTGCGCCACGCATGAAACGACTCGACGTCGCCGCCGCCGCAGCGCTCGCCGCACTGGCCGCCTATGTCTTGTTTGAATCGACCAAGCTCAGGGCGGGCAGTTTCCGCATGCCGCAGACCGGTTTTTTCCCACGGATCCTTGGAGTTCTATTAATCCTGCTCACTCTGGTCGAGCTGTTTCGCGCGTTACGCCAGCCCGCAAGCGCTGACGCCCCCGGCAAGATCGTTAGCGATGGCTGGATTCGCATCGGTGCTACGCTGGCGACCATGCTCGGCTTCGCCGTGGTACTGGAGCGGTTGGGCTTTTTGCTCGCGACATTTTTTCTGATGGTGTTGCTCCTACGCACCATCGAGGCGCTGCGCTGGCCGAAAGTCTTTATCGTTTCATTGGTCGCGTCACTGCTTTCTTACGGCTTATTCGCCTTGCTCTTGGGCGTCCCCCTGCCCGCGGGAATTTTAGGATTTTAAGGTGGAGCTGTTGCAAAATTTCGCCCTGGGTTTGTCGGTGGCGTTGACTCCGATGAACCTGCTGTTCTGCTTTATCGGCGCTTTGGTTGGTACTTTGGTTGGTGTGTTGCCGGGCCTGGGTCCGGTGGGCGCGGTGGCGTTTTTACTGTCAATTACCTTCAAAATGGAGCCGGCCAGCGCGATCATCATGCTCGCGGGAATTTATTACGGCGCCATGTACGGCGGTTCGACGACTTCGATCCTAATCAATATTCCCGGCGAGACCGCGTCAGTCGTCACCTGTCTCGATGGTTATAAAATGGCGCGGCAAGGACGGGCTGGCGCGGCGCTGGGCATCTCCGCCTTCGGCTCATTCATCGCCGGTACCGTCGGGGTGATCGGCCTGATGTTGCTGGCGCCGATGCTCGGTAGGGCGGCGCTCAGCTTCGGCCCTGCGGAATATTTCGCCCTCACACTCACCGGTCTGACCTTGGTCGCTTATCTGTCGCAAGGTTCGATGATCAAAGCGTTGATCATGGCGGTGCTCGGCCTGATCGCCGGCACCGTCGGTATGGACCCGATCTCCGGCGAGGAGCGTTTTACCTACGGCACATTGACTCTACGTGATGGCTTCGGCCTGGTACCGGTGGCGATGGGATTGTTCGGCATAGCCGAAGTGTTGGAAAATTTGCTTGTCCTAGGCAGCCAGTCGGTCTATGAAACCAAGATTCAAGGGTTGCTGCCCAACCGTCAAGATTGGCGCGACAGCGCGGCGCCGATAGCGCGCGGTTCGGCGCTCGGATTCTTTCTCGGCATTCTTCCTGGGCCAGGTCCGGTGATTGCGTCGTTCGTTTCCTATGCCATGGAAAAACGCTTGTCGCGCTATCCGGAAAAGTTCGGCACGGGCGTCATCGAAGGCGTGGCCGGTCCGGAAGCGGCGAACAACGCCGCCACCGCGGCTTCTTTCATTCCACTGCTGTCGCTGGGCATTCCCACCAGCGCGATCATGGCGCTGTTCATGGGCGCGCTGATGATCCACGGCATCCAACCAGGCCCGCTGTTCATCGCCAGATATCCGGAACTGTTTTGGGGCTTTATCGCCAGCATGTACGTCGGCAACGCCATGCTGCTGATTCTCAACCTACCGCTGATCGGCATCTGGGTGCGGTTGTTAAAAACGCCCTACGCGATTCTATTTCCGTTAATATTACTATTCTGCTTGATCGGAGTTTACAGCCTCAATGCCAACGTCGCCGAGATCGTCATTATGCTCGCCTTCGGCGTCGCCGGCTTCGTTTTACGCCGCTTCGGCTACGAAGGCGCGCCATTTATTCTCGCCATGGTGCTTGGGCCGATCATGGAGACGTCTCTGCGCCAGACGCTGTTAATCTCGCGCGGCAGTTTTGCCATTTTTCTGACCCGGCCGATCTGTGGCGTGCTGATTGGGCTGACGGTAGCGTTTTTGATTTGGCCGATATTTATGAGAAAGAAAAAAGACGCCTAATCACAAAGGACAAAGGGTTCAGCGCGGCACCGCGGCAACCGAAGCAGATTTAGCCGCCGTGCTCTTGCCAAGAATCTCGCCGTCCAGTTGCTCCTATGTCCCGCCAGTCTGTGGCATCCGATAGCGCCGCAGCACGGGATATCCGGCCGTTACCGCCACCAGAATCATCAGGGTCGCCAGCCCACCTGTGAGCGCCGACATTCGGGCACCAAGCCAAGCGGCGACGAGACCGGACTCGAATTGCCCCAGCTGCGGTCCATTGCTAGTGAAAATGCTGTTGATCGAAGACATGCGGCCGCGCAATTCGTCGGGCGTGCTCAATTGATTGATGGTCGAGCGCAGGATCGAACTGACGGTGTCGCCGGCGCCGGTCAGCATGAGCATGGTCACGGAAAACCAAAATAGCTGCGACTGAGCGAACAGCGCTGTGGAGAGGCCGTAAATACCGATACCGATGACGATCCAGCGGCCGCCCCGTCTTACCGGGCCAAGCAGTGTCATGCCGATGGCGGCGAGCAGCGAGCCGACCGCACGAGCTGCATAGAGCAATCCGAGTCCTGCCGGCCCGACGAAAAGGATATCTCGGGCGAAGATCGGAAATAATCCGCGCGCGTTGCCAAAAAAGGTTGCGCTGAAGTCCAGCAGCATCAGCGGGAAAATCACGCTGTGAGACCAGACGAAAGCCCAGCCTTCGCGCAACGACGCGAGCGAGACACTCTTCCAGCCGCCGCCTTCGGGAATCTTTGTGCGAAGCATGCGCAATGCCGAGAGCATCGCCAGCCACGAGCAGGCATCGACGGCATAGCAGGCGGCTGGGCCGTAGAAGGCGAGAACGACACCGGCGAGGGACGGTCCGGCGATCACCGGCACGTAGCGTTGCGTGCCTTGCAGCGCCAGTGCTTGAGCCAAATGGTCGCGCGGCACCAGATTGGGAATGATCGACTGGCGCGACGGCTGTTCCAACGAGGTGAAGATCGCCAGCAGCATGGTCGCGGCGTAAAGCATATGCGGCGACGCTTTGCCAAAATAAGTTAGCAGCGCCAGCGTGGTCGATATGCAGATCAGCCCGGTCTGGGTGCACATCATGAGCTTGCGCCGGTCCATGGCGTCGGCGAGCAGGCCGCCGACCAACAGCAAAACGACCTGCGGCAAAGCGCGGGCTAAGCCGAGCAGGCCGATTTGCATCGGTGAATTGGTCAGCTCGTAGATCTGCCAGGCCATCGCCACTGTGGTGAATTGCGTGCCCATGCTGGAAAGAAAAGAGCCGGTCCAGAAGACGCAAAAATCTCGCTGGCGGAATAACGAGAGACGGCTCGGTGGTGCAGTCATGTGGAGAATCTTCGCAGCCAATTTTTATCTCAAAGCTTGGCCAACGACAAACCACCGTGCCACCGCGCTGCGCCAGCGACCTATGCTTAGCGCTTGACGGGTCGGCTCGACTGGACCTATTGTCCGTACGCTGCCTGGCAGTTAACCCAGGAAGGCTAACGGCAACCGAAGCAAGATTTGGCAGCGGGTAATTAGCCGCAACGGACGCAAAGAACGCAAAAAAATGCTCTTAGGAATTCTGACCGTCAGGAAAAATTGATACCCCTTCAGACTGGGCCGGAGGACACGATGCATAAGTGGTCATTGAAACTGATAGAGATCGCCGCCCTCGTTATCGTGCTTGGCGTGTCGACGGCTTACGCGCAATCGCCGGGCAGCTGGACGATGAAAGCGCCGATTCCGACTCCACGGAATGAAGTGGCGCTGGCGGCCGTGGGCAGTAAAATACATGTGATCGGCGGCGGCGTGCAGGGCGTTGCGGGGACCTATCATGATGAATACGATCCGGCCACCGATAGCTGGCGCACGCGCGCGCCGCTGCCGCACGGACTCGATCACATCGGCGCAGCGGTATTGAACGGCAAGATTTACACCGTCGGCGGCTTTGTTGGTTCGACGCATAAAGACGGCCAACCCCATGTGCTCGAGTACGACCCCGCCGCGGACAGTTGGCGCACACTCAGCCCGCTCAAGGTTGGCCTGGGCTCGGTGGGTGTTACCGCGCTCGACGGCAAGATTCATGCGGTCGGTGGACGCACGCCCGCGGGACAGACGGTTGCCACGCACCAGGTCTACGATCCGAAGACCAACACTTGGAGTGAGCGCGCGCCGCTACCCAAGGCGCGCGATCATATGGCGCTGGTGGCCGCCGAAGGAAAAATTCATGCGGTCGGCGGACGCTTCGGCGCCAGCAATGACAAAACCGATATGCACGACATCTACGACCCGGCGACGGACTCGTGGACCTCAGGACCGCCGCTGCCAACCGGTCGCAGCGGGGTCGCGGCGACGCTCTACCAGGGCATGGTTCTGGTGTTGGGCGGTGAGCTTGCGCCCAATACTTTCGCCGAGAATGAGGCTTACGATCCTAAAACAAAAAACTGGCGGACGTTAGCTCCCATGCCCGCCGGCCGGCACGGCACCGCCGCCGCCACCACGGGCGGGCGTCTCTACATCGTCGCTGGATCGTTGAAACCCGGCGCAGGCGGGGTCACCGACCAACTCATCGTCTTCAGCGTGCCCTGACATGATGAGCTGTGAAGTGACGAAGAGGCGAGCATCATTGAAATCATCTCTAGCGCACGGGTCCTAGCGAACCTTGAAACCAGTACGCGCGGAAGCGTGCAAGCTTCGCTAGTACTGGTAAGTGATTGGAACTACACTGACCCGGTAAATTGCGCCTCCGCTTAAATAAGGTTTGCGGTAATCAACCGATTGCGCCAAGCTGGTCGCAATTGCCGCCAATTCTGTGATCTCTAAACTTGCCTTAGCTTAGGAAGCACTTCTGCGGGCCCGCTAAGTGTCGTGTTCGTTTAATTTGCTCGTCAAGCCATCCGTAGTTAGCGCTTACCACCCGTTCGCTTTGATTGAATGCAAAATCTCGGCTACGGTTGGCTGCAACTATAATGGCTAAATTGCGAAAACAGCGGCAGCGCGCGGCGCGGAAAGCGCAAGCGGAGCCCATCGGCGCCGCTTGGTTGCCGAAGCTTAGTGCGCGCGCTGAAGCGATTCTTTTTGCATTTGTCGCGCTGATCGTTTCGGCTCTCTTGCACTTCAGTTCTGATAGATTCGCCGATCCCGATGGGTTTTATCATTTTCGCCACGCCGCGCTTTATGGCGAGGGAAATTTATTTTCGTCGGCGTTTCCGTGGCTTCCCTTTTCGGTCATGGGAAAATACTCGGCGGATATCTGGTACGGCTTTCATATCCTTTTGATTCCGTTTACCTGGATCGGCGATCCGGTCTTGGCCATGCATTTGGCCGGATTGGTTCTGACCTGGGCGTTTCTCCTGACGATCTATTGCGCTTGTGCAAAGCTCGAGCTCAAGTCGGCATGGATCTGGCCATTCGCACTGCTGGTATCCTCGGCGTTTCTGCTGCACCGCGTCACCATGCCTCGGCCGCAAGTGCTGTCGCTCGGACTGACTGTGCTGTTACTGGAGCAGATCGTGCACGGCCGTCTTCGCGGCGTCTTTGTCATCACCTTTGCCATCGCCTGGGTCCATTTGAGTCTTTTTTTTGCGCCGCTGATCTTGCTCGGTTTATTTCCGGCGATTAAAATCTTCACAGTTAGGGAACTGCGCTGGCAAGAATTCGTTGCGGGCTGCGCGGGGCTCGTCGCCGGCTGGCTGCTACGGCCCAATCCGTTGGGCGCGGCATCTATCGCTTATATTCAAGTTGTCGACCTTACGCTTGCGAACTTCGCTCATGCGCCGCTCGAATTCGGCGCGGAGCTGCGCCCGTTGGTGCTCACTTACTCCAGCAACTATTTGCCGTTTATCCTGCTGTGGTTGGCAAGTCTGCTGTTTCTCCTGTGGCGCGCCATCGGCAAGCGATCCCAGTTCGCCTTGTCAATAAAAACCGCGCTATTGCTGAGCGCGATACTGTCATCGGTCTTCTTCCTAGTTGCGATCCTGTTTGCCCGCCGTGGTTTCGATTTTTGTTCAGCTTTCGGCGTGCTGGTGTTGGCACTGGCGGTCGGCGAGATCATGCCTGGCAAAAAATGGCCCCGCGTCGCCGTCGTCGGCTTGTTCTGCGTGCTAGCGGTTTACAGCGTGACGCAGCGCCATCGCGTGGTCGCGCTCGGCTGGGATGTCAATCAAGCTGAGCCGGCGGCGCGCTGGCTCGGTGCCAACTCCAACGCCGGCGATGTCGTGTTTAATTTTCGCTGGTACTATTTCCCGGAGCTGTTTTTTTGGAATACCAAGAATGTTTACACCAGCGGCATGGACCCGATCTTCCAGTACGCTTTTGATCCGCAGTTGTATTTGGCCGGTTTGAAAATCGCAGCCGGCCGGTCGTCCCTTCTGTGCCCCACCGGTTCCTGTCCCGATCTCGCGGGCGAGGATGGGTTTAAGCTGCTCAAAGAGCGCTATCGCGCCCGCTATGTTTATTTGATCAAGGAGTTCGATGCCAACGCGTATTTTCATTTCCTGAGCGATACGCGATACGCGTTGCGCTATGAGGATCGTGGCGCGGCTGTGTTCGAAGCGCTGTGAACTTCAAATCATTTTCTCAGTTCAGCCAACACTTCTTGTAGCAAACCGTAGTCCATAACCTGCGCGGTGGGAATCGCGGTCTTGATTTTGTTTTGCTCGCGGACGATTTCAATATCGGTGCGCACCGCGTCGTCGCTAGTCGTGCCGTCTTTGGAGTAGTGTTTGACGATCTCGCGCAGCGACGCCTCCGCGGTCTTACGGTCGAGCTGAAAGTCTTCCATGATGTACGGGATAATCTTTTCTTGGTTTGCCGGATCGCGGGCAAAGTCCATACCGCGCAGCGACGCGCGGATGGTGCGTTTGATCTGCGCCGGATTGGTCTTGATGCGCGCGTCGGAGGTCGCCAATCCGGACAACACTGTGCGCAGGAAGTCGGCGGCGTTGCCAAGGCTGCGGTAACCGAGTTCATCCGCTTTAAAGTTGAAGGGGATCGACAGCATCGCCGCTGCGGCCGAACCGGCCTGCACTGCCGCGAGCGCGTTGGCGGTGTTGCCGGCGCTCAAAAAAACCAAATCTTGATCGGCATTCATGCCGGCGGCCTTCGCCATGGCGCGGGCGCCGAGGGCGTCGGTGGCGGCCACGGCGGTGACGGCGACGGCTTTGCCTTTGAGATCCTGAATGCGTTTGGTTTCGGGCTTGACCATCATGAAGAATAGCGGTTTGTCGAGAGCGAACATCACTGCTTTCACCGGCAGACCGGTGGCCGCGCCGCGCAGCGAAGTGCCGGCGGCGGCGATGTATTCCATCTCGCCGGTGATCACCGCGGTGAGCTGCACGTCGGCTTTGCCGACCGGAAAACTCGCTTCCAGTCCTTCGTTTTTGAACAGGCCGAATCTGTCGGCCAGGTAGAAATTCAAAAACGTCAGGCTCTTGGACGGCATGGCGATGCGTATCGGTTCGGCGCGCGCGGCGCGCGCGGCAATAAACAGGCTAAGGCAAAGCATGACTGCTAACAAGCGCCCACCGCGGTATCGCATAATGCTTTCCTTTTCGGATTTTCTCGCAACGTCGCCAGCGTGACAGTCTGATCCACGCCATCCAGCGCGCAGGTGATGGATCCAAGAAAAATTCTTCCCTTCGATCGAAATCACATCAAATTCATACTTCGCTTTCGAGTATCTCCAAGCCATCCAGGCGGTCGATCAAGTAGAGCAGGCCATTGGCGTCGCGATAGACGTCATTGCTCTTGACGGTTTTCTGGCCGCGTCCGGGATTGGGCACGTAGTAGCCGATTTCTTGCAGGCTATAGGGATTTGAAATATCCACGACGCGCAGGCCTCCGCTGAACCAGGTGACGAACATTTTATTGTCATAGACTTGCTCGGCGGGTTGGTGTGCGCCGTATTGATTGCCAGGCGCGATGTCCCACGCGCCCTCGGGATTGAAGGTCGACACCGATACCGGCTGTTTTTCATCGGTGATATCGACCATCCACATGAACGCCGGTGGGGTCGGAGCGCGTTTGCCAGCCTCCTCGTCGACCACCACCATCATGTCGCGGCCCTTGAGCTTCCACGGAATCGGCAAGGTCGTGTGGATCGGCGACGGATAGGGCGGCGACCAGTTGAGGCCGCTGATAAACCTCGGTTTGCTCATGTCGGCGATATCGAGAATCACGAAACCGCCGTGCCAGTAGCTGATGTAGAGCCGGTCACCGTAGCGGATCGGATGATGGCACTGATGTGCCGTGCCTTCCCAAGTCGGTTTTTCGCCGCCGGCGGTCCATTGACCTGGCTTCCACCAGCGGCCGACTTCCACCGGCTTGGTCGGATCTTTGAGATCCACAATAATCGGAATGCGGCCGATGTAGCCTTCGACATGCACCGAGAGATAGGCGTAGCGGCCGTCGAACGTAAAGCGATGCACGCCGCCGTTGGTCTGATAAAAAGCGATCTCGCGCGGCTTATCGCGATTGGCGATATCGTAGATTTTTAGTCCCGTCGGCAATCTCTCCTTGGGCCGGTATCGCTCCAAATTCACCAGCATAATATCGCCGCTGACGCGCACCTTGTGCGAGTGCACGCCCTCGGGGATTTCGATCTCGGCGACGACTTTCGGATGCTTGGGATCCTTGACGTCGAGGATAGTCGTGCCATGGGGCGGGTCCATGTGGCCGACATAGGCGTAACCGTTCTCGACGACGACTTGGCCGCCGCCGGCCAGGTCGATACGGCCGACCAGTTTCACGTTCTTGCTGACGCCAAATTTCGGCAGGTTGCCTTCGCTCATCGGTGTCTCCTTACTCGCGTGATTGATTGAGCTCTTCTACCAATCCAAGCCTGAAGCGGTCAAACGAAAGTTGAGGAATAGAGCTGAGCTTGATTTTTGTCGACAGAATCCCGATTAGCCAACGACGCCGCAATTCTCACCAGGCCTAGGTCGCCCGTGCCCGGTGCGACTGCTGTTTTCTCCTTGCAGGCAAGTCCGCTTGGTTCCTCTGGAAGTTTCTAAGAGCGTGAGGCCACATCTTGCGCCAAATGGGTTCCGGCATTGCTCTAGCAATGATCGTTTGCGTGAATCCTAGCGTTGATTTGGGCGAGGGGAGTTCTGAAATGAGGCAGGGCACGATCGTCACGCTCGCCATCGTAAATATATTGCTCCAGTTCGTCGACGGGCTGGCGTCCTATCATATTCTCTCTGCCGGTGTGCCGGAAGAAAACCCGTTGGTCGCCAATTACATCGCTCACTGGGGTATCTTCGGTGGGTTAGTCTATAGCAAGGCCATAGGCTGCATCTTGGTGATCCTTATCTTCATGCTGCGAAAACGGGTGGAAACGGTGGTCGTTCATGGGTTGACGATCATGGCGTGTGTATATTCAATTCTGGCGGTGCTTCTCATCATGAAAATGATCGTGCTGTTTGCCTGAGCGCACCCATCCCTCTCGCGAGAGCTTTCTAGTGGATAAACACTCTAGCGCACGGTCGTTTCAGCCGTATGAACGCAGGTTTCGGCATCGGCCGAAGACGGGTGTCGCTTCAAATCTCGTCAAGTTGGTTTCTCAGTGCCGATAGTTTGCCTCGATCGATCTTGCCAAGGCCGGTGCGCGGCAACGCCGCGAGAAACCTAACGGCTTTGGGCGCCTTATACGGCGCCAGCGACTCTTTGCAGAACTGGATCAGTCTGCCTGCAGTGCAATCGGCACCGTGTTTCAAAACAACGAACGCTTGCACCGCTTCGCCCCATCGCTGACTATCGAATCCAATCACCGCCACGTCCTCAACCGCGGGATGTCGCCGCAGCGTGTCTTCAATTTCTTCGGGAAAGACGCTGATGCCGCCGCTCTTGACCATGTTCTTTTTGCGGCCGGAGATATGCAGATAGCCTTCTTCGTCCAAAAATCCGATATCCCCGGTGTGACACCAGCCGCCGGCGAGGAATTCTGCGGTCGCATCGGGATTGCGATAGTAGCCTTGGATTGCCAGCGGTGTACGCAGGCAAATCTCTCCAGGCTCACCACGCGCTGTTTCCTTGCCGTCGTCATCGGCGCAGCGTACCAGCACACACCAGATCGGTTTGCCCACCGTGTCACCGTGGGTTTCCCAGTCCTCGGCGTCGACGGTGGTGATTTGGCCGCAATCGGTGGAGGCGTAAGCTTCAAAGATACCTGGACTCAGGCGCTGGCGGGCTTCACGGGCGAGGTCTTGGGAAAGATGGCCGCCGGTGATGCCGAGGAAACGGAGCGAGGTTGTGCGATATTTGTTCAAGTGCTCGGAGCGCAGCAAGCGTTCGCATAGCACCGGCACCAGCATGGTGTAAGTGATTTGCTCCCGTTCGATGGTCTGCAAAAAATTCTCGGCGTCGAACTTTTCGTGAATGACAATCGTTCCGCCGAGATACAGGATCGCCATCACCGAGCCTCTGCCGGCGTTGAAGTGGACCGGCAGCGCCATCAAGGCGCGCTCGTTGTGGTTCATGCCTTTGCTGACACTGTAATTGAGGCAGCGCAGCGCATAGGTCTCGTGATCGATGCTGCACGCCTTGGGGAAACCGGTGGTGCCGGAGGTGATCATTAGCAGGAACGGATCCTTACCTTCGACAATGGTTGTGGGCTCGCTGGGATTGCCGCATTCGATAATGCTTTCCATGCCGACTCCGTCCTGGCAGTCGTCAGCCGCAATCAGAATCGAGCTTTTCTCTAGCAATGGTCCCGCGCGCCAGCTCCAGCAAGGCCGCGGTCTCTTTGCGTATTTCGACGAAAAACGCCTTGGGTGCAAAGAAGCGCAACATCGACTCGCATTCCTGCGCGCTCCAAGTGAAATCAAAGGGAATCGACATGGCGCCGATCTTGGCAATGGCGAAGAGGGCTTCGAAGTGCTCGGCCCGGCTGCCCACCGAAAGACCGACCAGATCGCCTTTGCCGACGCCTTAGATCGAGCAGATAATTGGCCAACCGATCCGTGCGCTCGTGCAATGCGCGATAGGTTACCGTCCTGTGCGCGTCGACGATGGCGCGCTTGTCGGGAAAGTGTTGCGCGTTGCGGGTTAAGGATTCGCCGATGTTCATGATGCTAAGCGTAAGGGGTGAAGGGTAAGGCGGAAGTTCATCATTATGTTTTTCCACACCGCGTCGATGAAGCCGGTCTTGTCCAGCTCTTGAATGAAGCTGGAGTCGACCACGGCGTTGGGGTCGAAAGTCTTGGCGCGCGGGTCGCGCAGCCTCCAAGGTCTTGAGCATGAACTCGATGCCTTTCATATTGACGTAAGGGACGCGGTCTTGGAAGCGGGTGACGACTTCGTAGGTTGGCCGTAGGACTTCGGGGTCGCGGTTCTGGGCGAAGTCGGCGGTGACTTTCAAGACGAACTCGCGGTTGTCTTTGTAATAGCGCAACCCTTCGACGAAGGTTTTCATCACCCGCATGACCGTGTCGCGATGGGTTTTGATATAGCTCTTGGTGCTGGCGAAACAGCTGCCGGGGTTGTACAGGCCAAGCGTGCTCAGATCGAGTAACTCATGGAGACCGAGTTTTTCCGCGGCGATATCCTGCGGTGGAATAAAGGTTGAGCGCATGGATTACGCCTTTGCTCAACGCCGCCAAGCGCGTCGGTGCGCCGCCGACGGCGACCATGGCGAAATCGCGGTCAGGCAAGAGGCCGCGCTCTCTTAGAATAAAACGGATGACGCTGTCTTCTTGCGAGCCGATGGTGGTGACACCGATCTTCTTGCCTTTCAGATCGCCAATGGTTTTGACATCCGGGGTCGAGAAAATGCGCCAGTAAAGCGTGTTGATGCCGCAGGCGAGATAGACCGTGTCGGCGCCGCCGATGGCGGAGGCGACGATGGCCGCGCCGCCGATGAAACTCAGCGGCACCTGGCCTGAGACCATCGCGGTCGTCAAGATCGGGCTCCCCTGGATGAAAACGAGATCGACATCGAGACCGTTCTTTTTAAATAGTCCGGCTTTGCGCATGACTTCGATTATTCCCAAGGACGCCACCGGCGCGGGGTAGCCGATCACGAGTTTTTCCAATTTCGGCACATCTGCTGACCATAGGATCCGCGGAAAATTGATCGCAAGAATAAGTGCAATACTAGCAACGCCTGTCAAATCATACCTCCGTCGGGCAATCGTTTGGTTCGTCGAAATTACGCGTTGTGCCTTGCCGATGTCAAATTGCGCGCTGGCTTTTCAAATTTAAATATTCCCCGTAGCTTGCTGCGGGGAGCATCAAATGTAGAATCCAAAGGGGGCGAGCATCCCCTTTGGTCACGTGCGGGGTTCACGCCCCGTACGCGAAATACCTTGTTTATTTGACAGGTTCCGGCGCGGGTGTTAGCTAGGGCTAACTTATGGAGCCTCGGCGGCCAAATCGTTCAAGCCGTTCAAAACGTTCAAGTCGCTCGGACTTCGGAGGCCCAGCGTGATATTGGTCGTGAATTTGTTTCAGCGGATGGAGCTTCAATGAAAATACTGGCAATCGGTTTCGCTCTCGTTGCATGGTTTTTGATGCCAACATCGACGCTTTGGAGCGCCGATGTCGTGCGCGTGGGTTACCCGTCGCTTGCAACCGGATTTGCCGCGTCGTGGGTCACCGCGGACAAGGGCTTTTGGAAAAAGCACGGCCTCGATGTCGAGCTGATCTTTCTGCGCGGCGGCGGCAGAACGGTCGCCGCGTTGATCGGCGGCAGTGTCGACGTCGTTCTAGGCTCGGACCTGGGAATCACAACAGGGATTATCCAGGGGGCGAGTTTGACGCGGCTGGGCGTGACCACCAACACCTTGGGATATTCCATGATCGTTCAGCCCGGGATCAGAACCGTCCGCGATCTCAAGGGCAAGATCATCGGCATCACGCCCGGGCGCGACGCCGCTTATGCGCGGGTCGTTAAACTGCTGCGCGACAACGGCATGGACGCGGCGAAAGATGTCACGTTTCTATCGGTGGGAGATGGCGGCCCGGCGGCGCGCGTGGCGGCGCTGTCCAGCGGTGTGATTCACGCGACCATGTTCACGCCGCCATCGGATAAGATCTCCGAGAAGTCGGGCATGAGCATTCTCTCCCGGCTCGATGTCGCCAACGTTGGCGGCGGCATCAATACGACTCCTGCATTCGTGCAAAAGAACCGGCCGCAGGCGTTGCGGTTCCTGCGCGGCTATATGGAAGGAATTCACTACTTGAAGGCGAACAGAAGCGAGAGTTTGAAGATTTTTGCCAAATATGTGCGTAACCCCGATCTCGAAATCATGGCCTATCTCTACGAAGAAATTTCCATCCGCGCGGAAAAAGATTTGCGTCCGCAATCGGATGCGGTGCGCGCGTTGCTCGATCTCGTCGCTCTCGATTTTCCCCAGGCGAAGAAGCTGACCGAGAAGGATAATTGGGATCTCAGTTTGATCGACGAGATTCAGCGCTCGGGGTTTTTGGAGCAACTCTATAGGAAGTAGCGAGAGGCACGGATGGTCCATTCGCCACTCATGCTTACTTTTACGAGCTTTAATTTTTATACAGCTGATCGATAAATCCCGAGCGGCGAATCTCTTCGATCAGACTATTGTCCCAAAATGTTTTCTCGGTGGCTTGCTTGGCGCGTGGGTCGTCTTGGGCGGCCATGTCGTAATGGAAGGCGATGGACTCCGGACTGGCGCGCAGTTCTTTTTCCAGACGGCGGGTCGTCTCGTCGTAGAGATAGCCCATCGCTGTCAGGTCGGAGTTTTGAAAGTAGCGCTGGAGAATTTTCAGGCTCTCCGGCTTGTGGCCGATCATATAGTGGATCCCTTCGATGTAGCCTTTGAGGAAGTTCAGCACCAACGGGCGGTTCTGCTTGAGCAGCGCTGCGCTCGTGCTGATGCCGCCGCCCGGCGTCGGCACGTCGAATTTGCTGAGGACTTTTAACCCATCATTTCTGGCGATCAAGTCCAAGGGCGGGAACAGCATGGTGCCCTGGATGACGCCGGCTTTTAGCGCCGAAACTCGGCCGCCTTCGCCGCCGCCGATGGAGAGAAATTTCACGTCCTGGTTGGGGTCGAGGCCGTTATCGCGCAGCAACTTGGCCAAGCGAATATAACTGGCGTCGCGGCCGCGCGAGATGCCCAGAGTCTTGCCCTTTAAGTCTTGAATCGATTGAACGCTGGGCTGGGTCAACAGCGACGAGCCTAGCGTGTTCATGGTCACGCCGAGCCGGACAATGGCGATGCCTTGCAGCTGCGCCGTGGTCACGCCGGTATCCGAGCCGATGAGAAATTGCACGCTATTGCCGATCAGTGCCGGTACGGCGCGCGCACCGCCACTCACCAGAATCGGCTCAACGTCGAAGCCATACTTGCGCCAGATGCCTCTTTCCGCCGTAACCCAAGAGGGAGTCGAGCCGGGCGCGATGGCCGGGTAGGCGGCGCGGAGCTTTTCGGCGGCTTCTAGGCTGTTGCCGGCAGCTATCAGCGCAAGGGCGATGAGAAGGACGGCTGTCAGCTTCATCTAAAACCACCTTCCGGTAAGAAACTGGTTGATATTGCGTTCCACCATGCGCGTTTTGCCAAGCTCGGCGTAAGCGCCGCTTTGCATATGACGCGCGACTTCTTCCCGGCTTGTGCGGCCCGAATCGATCTCCACTAGACGGCCGTAAAAGTCTTCGAGATAATCGTGCATGCGCTTGAAGTAGGCTCTGCCGGACTGCTCGCCCTCGACGGCTGGTCCATGACCGGGAATCAATTGATGGTAGCGGTAATCCATGAGCGGTTTTAAGGCTGTCAGCCAGTTGGGAATGTTGCCGAAGAACGTCACCGGATGGACTTCGGTATAGAGCAGATCGCCGGCGATGAAAACTTCTTCTTCGTGAAAATAAATTGTCGTATCGCCCTTGCTATGACTGTGGCCGTTCTCGGCGCGGTAAACCAGATCCAATGTGACACCCGGCACTTTTATTTGGGTTGTCGAGCTAAACACGACATCGGGCAAGGTTAGACACAGGCCGGGAAATCGTTGGTATAGCTCCGGTACGGGCTTTAGCATGCGCGCGAAGTCCGCGGCACCGTCGTCTTTCATCGCTTGCACGCAGCCGCCGCTGGCGACGATGGGGATCTGCTTTTGCGCGAAGTAAAAATTGGCCGAGGTATGGTCGAAGTGCTCATGGGTGTCGATCAAATAGCTGACGCCGGCGCAACCGGTGAGCCGCAACGCTTCTTCGACTTCGTCGATGCGGCGAATATCGGCGTCAATCAGCACCGCGCTGCCGTTGGCGCCCTTGATGATGGTGAAATTAGTAGCCCCTTCAGGGCCGATGATGGCGAATACGGATTGACTGATCCGGCGGATGGTGGATTCCATTTTTCACGGAGATATCCGATCGGCTAACCGCTTTCAAGGCACCCTTAACCTGTCCTAGTCGAAGGAAAATTCCACATTCACCACAAAGTTGCAAGCGCGACCAAGTCGCAAGTAAAAGAAAGAATGGCAAAAGGAAGAAAAGAGCATCGGAGCTATTCAATGGTTGACCGCAACGGATGGCAAGTGTTATTCGCCTATAATACGACGACCTTAGGAAGGAAGTGGCAATGATCAAAGAAGGCAAGTTTACGATTTTGGAAACCCGCGGCGCGGTGGCGAAGTTGACGATCAACCGGCCGGAGAAGCGCAATGCGCTGAGCCGCGATACCATCCGGGAAATACTCGCGGTGTTCGAGGAGTTGCGCAATGACGATGAGATCGCCGTGGTGTTGACCACCGGCGCGGGCGACGTCGCGTACTGCGCCGGGCGGGATTTGTCGGAGTTTCCGACCGAAGGCGGGCAGAATCGCAGCAAAGACCGGCGCAAGGAGCCGCGCGCCTATCATGTGGCCGAGGTGATTCGGACTTTTCCCAAGGTGACAATCGCGGTGGTGAACGGTTTCTGCCTGGGCGGCGGCATTACTTTGCTGTTGCCGCACGATCTGGCGATCGCCTCGGATAAGGCGATGTTCGGTTTGCCGGAGATCATGCGCGGCTTTTTGCCGTACCCGATCATCGCGACCATGTTCAAGACGCTGATTCCGACCAAACTCGGTTTTGAGTTGATTCTCACCGGGAAAAATTGGGACGCGGTAAAGTCAATGAATGCCGGGTTGATCAACCGCGTCGTGCCGCACGCGCAGTTGCAAGACGAAGCATGGCAGTGGGCCGAAGAGATCGGCAAGTTCGACAAGACGACGTTGAAATACTGCAAGATGGCGGCGCATTCGTCGATGGAAGCGGCGAGCGTGCCGATGGCGGCGGAGATCGCCTGGCTGATGCAGGAAGAGCACGCATTGGTCAACCCGCGGGCTTATGCCGGGACCAAGCAGTTTCATAAATAGCGTGCTTTGGGCGCGCCGTTCAAAGGTTCAAGGGTTCAAGGTTCAATGCTTGAACCAGAAAAATCCCGTTCAGGCCGATGCTGAGGCGATCATGCGGTCTCATGGAAACTCTGTGTCCGACTCAGGGCAGGGAATTGGTAGCAGATCTGGATCGCGCGCAAAGCTTATAATTCCCGTGGTCTGAGGAGGAAGAAAGACAATGTCGCTTAAATTACGACGGGTAGTCACCGGACATGATGGCAACGGGCGCGCGATCGTGAAGATCGATGAGGTTTGTAAAAATCTTGCCGCCGGCCGGCCGGGACGGTCGGCTTGTGTGGTCTGGACCACGGAATCTTTTCCCGTCAACAACACCGGCGACGCCGACGAGGGACTGCGGCAGGTTGGCACGACGTTGCATAACGGCACGGTCTTTCGCGTTGTCGAGTTTGCCCCCGGCGTCGCGCCGCGCAACCACCGGACGGATTCCATCGATTATGCGGTTGTCATGTCGGGAGAGATCGACATGGAGCTCGATGACACTGTGGTTCATCTACGGGCGGGTGATGTGCTGGTGCAGCGCGGCACGATCCACAACTGGGTCAACCACGGCAACGAGCCTTGCGTGATTGCTTTCATCCTGATCGACGCCAAGCCAGTCGAGGTAGATGGGAAGATACTGCATGCGGAAGGTTAGTCAGACATTGGACAACTGAAAGCGAATCCTCATGTCATTGTTTAGATTTGTCAGCATGCTGATCGCGGTTTTTTGTTCGTCGCCGTCGCTTGCCGCGAGTAAGGCGCCGACCCAACTCCGTGTCGCCTATAGCTCGGTCTCCGGCTCAGCGGTAATCCCCTGGATCGCGGTCGATAAAGGGATTTTCGCGAAATATGATCTCGACGTCGAATTGATTTACGTCGCCGGTTCGCCGGCGATGCAATCGCTGCTCGGCGGCACCACGCAGCTGGGCATTCAGGGCATCGAGCCGGTGATGCGCGTCAATGCGCAGGGCAACGATGCGGTGATGATCGTCGGTCTGGTGACCAAGCCGCCGTTTTCAATCATCGTGCGGCCGGAGATTCGCGAGCCCAAGGATCTCAAGGGCAAAGCGATGGGTGTGACCCGCTTCGGTTCCACCACCGACGCGCTGCTGCGCCTTGCGCTCGATAAATGGGGGCTTAGGCCGGAAGTCGATGTGCCGATCATTCAGATGGGCGGCGTGCCGCCGATTCTTTCCGGCATGCAAAGCAAGAAGATCTACGGCGGGCCGATTTCTCTACCGACGTTGGCGGTGGCCAAACAGGAAGGCTTTCGCGAGTTAGTCGATCTTGCCGATGTCATTCCAGACTATCAAGCCGCCGGTGTGGTGACGCGCAAGTTATTCCTGCGGCAAAATCCAGAGATATCCCGTAACTTTGTCCGGGCCGTCAGCGAGGCGATCGCGGTTTTCAAGAATGATCCGGCCTATTCCAAGAAGATCATTAAGAACAGGTTGAAGATCGACGATATTCTAGTGCAGGAAGAAACCCAAAGAACCTATCACAACTATGTCCCACGCGTGCCGTATCCGAACCGGGCGGGCATCGCGCTGATCAAAACTTTCTTAGAGAAAAGCGAACCGGCGCTGCGGCCGCTGTCGGTCGACGAGCAGATCGACGGCTCCCTCGTGCGTGGCATCGAGCAGAGCGGTTTTTTCAATGGCTTGTATCCCGTGAAGTAACGGGCACAATCAGCCGAGCGTAATGGCTGCAGCCAAATGTAAAAATATATTTGATCAGGAAGGACACGAAGGTGCGAAGGGTTCGATGCTCCAAATTTTGAACTCCGTGCTCTTCGCGTCCTTCGTGTTAAACAGGTTGTAACAAATTAATTCTGTATCGAGGTTGCCATGAGTCTAAAACTATCCGGGATTCTTTCCGCCAACGTGACGCCCTTCAAAGACAACTACGATCTTGACGAAGCAGGGCTGCGCAAACTGATCCGCTATCAGGCCAAGCCGCTGGGGATCAACGCGATCGTGTGCAACGCCGGAGCCGGCGAGGGCGCGACGCTCACGCGCGAAGAGCGCGTGCGTTGTGTCGAGATTATTCGCGAGGAGATTCGCCCCGAGCAGCATGTGGTTGCCGGTATCGAAGCGCTGTCGACGCGGGAAGCGATTCGACAGACGCAGGAAGCCAAGGCGGCCGGAGCGGCGGCGATCATGCTCACGCCGCCCCACGTTTACGACTGGGACTCGCGGATCAATCCGGAGTTTGCCGTGCAGTATTTCCACGATATCGCCAAAGCGGTCGATATCCCGATCACCATCTTTCACTATCCGGCGGCGGTGACTTCCGGCTACACGCCCGACACGGCGATCCGCATCGCCCGGGAAGTCGACAACGTCGCCGCGATCAAAGTCGCCAGCGGCGCCAACATCCGCCGTTACGAGCAGGTGCTGCGCGGCATGCGCGGGCTGCCGCGCCATGTCGCGGTATTGTCGACGTCGTCGCTATTCCAACACTTCGTCACCGGCGGCGATGGCGCGTTGACCGGCTTTGCCAATTTCGCGCCGGATTTTTGTTGTGACCTTTTCAAAGCGGTGAGCGACGGCAAGCTCGACGAGGCGCGCCGGCTGCACGAAATCAATTGGGCGCTGGAAGCCGCGGTCTACAAAGCACCCAACGTTTACAAACATAGCCGCTACAAAGTGGCGGCTTATTTTGCCGGCTTGGTGGATAACTTCATCGTGCGCGCGCCGCAGGTGCCGGTGCCCGAGGGAGAAGTGAAGTTGATTCATGACGCGATGGCGAAGTTGGGCATGGTGCAGCGATAAGTGGCGAAGAATTCACGGCTGGGTTCTTTGTCACGCGCACTTAGGGTGTCTCACCGATTGACGCCTTTCAGCGCGGGTAGCTTAGAATTGGATCAAATGTGGAAAGGAGTTCTTTTAATGACCGAATTCGAAAGGGCGGAAAATTATCGTATTGAGACCTCGTTGTACGAACGCGCGCCGGGCCGCTGGACTGTCGCCGCTGAGATCTTTTTCAAGACTGTGCCCGCAGGCGATGCGCGGGTTATATCTCGGATGATGAAAAGCGATTTCACCACAAAGGACGACGCAGAGGCCGCCGCCCTCGGATGGGCAAAAAAAGAAATTAATGACTTCGATTAAAATAGACTGCTAACACCATAGAAATACTTGTAATTTGTGGCCTCTTCACAAGTCAATAAACTGCAGAAAAAACAAATGTCGCGGTAAACTTCTTGTGCGGCGTTGGCGGCCTGACTCGTGAGTTGCTCAATGCCGGCGATCACAGTGTTGCCGGTTATGATATCGACGAAGCTGCCGCTATCCTTAGGAGCAGAACAACCAGCCCGAACTAAAGCCGGCCAGGTCTAAGTCCAAAGTTTCATAAACCAAACAACACAAGCCGGGTCGGGCTCGTTCGATTTACTCCACGTCAGGGCGCTTTCTGTTTTGAGGCGCTCCGCTATCGAATCCGTGTCCCTGTCGCATGGCATGCGCCTTGGGGCGGTGCTGTCCTGTGCTCCCTCTCGACGTTAGTTGCCGACCGGGGCGAACAACTCGCTCAGCGCCGGCCGGTTGGGGATGTAACCCTGCTGGTTGGCGTACTCGACGAATTTTTCCAGCACCACTCGGTTTTCCGGCGTTAAGCCGTGAGCCCAGGGATTCTTGCCGAAGACTTCTTCCTCTTCTTCCAAAATGAGGACGGCAGAAGGAAAGGCCGAGCGCTTGGCGTATTCATAGGATTTGCGGCAAAGCGATTCAGCTTCGTCAAACGTTTTCAGCAAGCTCGCCACCAGCCAGGGCTGCCGGTCGAACAATTCTTGGCGCACCACGAGGGTGTGGGTGATCGGGAAGATTTTAGTCTTGCGGAAGTATTCGTTGACGGTGGCGCGGGCGTCTTGGAAGACGCGCCGAATGCGCCGATCCTTGTTGCGGAATGACGGCACGATGTTGGGCGGGATCAAGGCATCGAGCTCGCCGCGCAGGAGCATCGCTTCCGTCGACTGATTCGCCAGGGTGATGTTGACGCCCTCCGGGGTTTGAAAGCCGGCGTCCGGCGACTCCGGCTCTGAGGTGAACCATTGGCAATCCTGGGGCCGCACGCCATGATACTCCTGCAAAATCCCTCGGGCCCACAGGCCGACGGTGAGGCGGTACTGATCCATGCCGATTCTTTTACCCTTCAAGTCTTCAGGCCGCTCGATGCCGGCTGACGGCGAACAAAAAATATACGGATGGATCTGCATGCGCAGCGGAAAAATCGGTAGGGCGATCACCGGCTCGTTGCGGCTGCGCGCCATCACGTACCAAGAAAGTGACATCTCGGCGATGTCGTATTCTTCATAAACCGGCCGCATGCAAGCCTCGCCTGGAATGGCTTGTTGCGAGGCAAACTTGATACCTTCGGCGGTGACTGCGCCGGCGAGGATCGGGTGGGTGCGGTGATAGTCGGCGAGCAGGAGACTCAGTTCGATATCTTGTGCCATGATGGCTCCTTTCAACGGCTTTGGCCGAGGGCTTTGACGAGAAATTGCCGGGTAAAGAATTTGTCCGATCCGCCAAGCTTTTTCGTTTCCGCTTCGATGCGCGTGGCGGCGATCAACGCTTCGATATCTTCCTTGGCGATCGCCAGCGAATAGACCTCGGCAAACTGGGCGATGACTTTACGCACCGTGGCCGGGTCGCCGAAGTGACTCTTCTTGATCACCACGGCGGCGACTTTTTCATGGTTGCCAGCGAGAAAGTCCAAGCCGCGCTTGATGGCGCGCAGCATGGAAACGATTCCGTCAGGATCGGTGTCGATTTTTTGTTTACTGGTAACGATCACTACGAAAGGAAACCCCGGCATGACGCTGCCGATATCGAAGAGCGTGGGATAACCTTTCCTTTCCAGCTCCAATCTTTCCAAGAAAGAAAATGGCGAGGCCTGGATCTTGCCGCTTTCTAACGCTTGAGCGCGCGCCGGACTGTTGCCGACGCCGTAGAGGACTTTGTAATCGCGGTCGCGCACTAAACCCTTCCTCGCCAACCCTTCGACCGTGGCGAACTCGGCGATGCCGCCCGGACCGGTGACGCCGACGACTTTGCCTTTGAGGTCGTTGACGCCGGTGATGCCTTTGGCGCCGAGCAACGTGTAGTCCATGTAAGGTTGCATGCCGCTGATGATCGTCATCGGCGCGTTTTGCGCGATGGCGCGCACCGCTGCCACACCGGCCACCAGCGTGTAATCGACGCCGCCGCCGACCAGAGCCGCCATGGCCGTCGGTCCGCCGCGAATCAGCACGGTTTTTACGTCCAAACCTTCGGCGGCGAAAAAACCGAACTCCTGGGCGACGACCAGCGGTAACGTGCCGCTCAAGGTCGGCGTGTTCGACGCGAAATTAATCGATTTCAACGATGCCGCATAAGTGGCGCTGCCTAGGACTTGCAAGAAGACGATGGCGAGGAGCGAGGTGACAAATGGTCTTTTCATGGGTTAGTTTAGTCTTTCGGGGAGCTGTCCTCGTTCTTGTTGTTCCGAATGTTTGACGAACTCTCAAGCTTCACCGAGCGGTTTGCGGATTGTCCGCCGCGGGCGGTTCAAGTTCAAGCGGATCTGGCCATTTCGTAGCCGAACCTAAACGCCAGCACTGCTCCGCTTCACTTACATTCCCCTCACAAATCCCGCGTGCTTACGGCGAATAGTTCTTCGATCTTGGGCTTTTTCGTTATCAGGCCTTGTTCGTGGGAAAAGTCGATGAGGGTCTCGAGCAATTTCCGATTGGCTTTGACGCCGTAGGGGAAGGGATCGCTGCCGAATATCTCTTGAGTCTTGGTCAGATATTCCTTGCCAAAGAACAGCCCTGAAGGAATGCTGTCGACCAACTTAGCGTTGAAGTGCGCCTTGGCTTTGACAAAGGCGCTGTACAAGTTGAAAGCGACCCAGGGGTGTTTTCGATAGATATCGCCGCGAATCGTGTAGGCATGGTTCACCGGGAGAAATCCCCACTTGTCGAAAAACCGTTTACCTTCGGCAACGCGGTCCGGGAACAGCATCTTCACTTTACTCCAATCGCCGCCTGCGCCGGTGATCTGGTGCGAGCGGCCGAGCTGGCTCGGCGCGTTTTTCCAGGGACTGTTGATCGCCGCCACGTCCAATTCCTTATTCACCAGCATCGACGCGAGGCTCTTGTCTGGCGGCACCCGGTGGAACGAGATGCCTTCCGGCGGCGTGAAGCCGGTGACGCCGCCATGGCTCATGGCCTCGGTGCGCTCCATATACCAATGGACTTTGTACTGCGATACGCCGAAGTCGTGGTCGAGGATGCCGCGCTGCCAGAGCGCCGCGGTCTGCTGATACTCGCTGACGCCGATGCGTTTGCCGATGATATCTTCGGGCTTTTGGATTCCGGAATCGGTGTGGTAGGAAAGCTCGGTGTGAAACAGCCGGCGGCTGGGAAACACCGGCAGCGCGATCATATCGAGACCGCGCTCCCGGGCGATCAGATAGGATGACATCGACATCTCGCCGACTGGGAATTCCATATCGCGCAGCTGGCGCAAGAAGGTCTCCGATGGGTGCGAATAAGTTGGCACGATCTCGATCGCTTCCGCTTGAACGATGCCTTGCATGAGCGGCTCGACCCGTTCGTTGAATGCGGAAATAAAGTTTAATCGTAACTTCGCCATTACCTCTCCTGCCGGTTACTTTCCCGGGCTGCTTAACGAAGCTTGAAAATATCGTTGTAGGTTTTTACCAGTCCCTCGAAGTCTTTGTAATCCTCGGGGTTTTCCACCACGCGTTTGTAGCCGCGAAATAGCCGCGGCGGATGGGGTTCGACGTCTTTGCGCACCGGAATACGCTGCATGCCGCGCATCATCTCCTGTCCCTCTTTGGACAGGCTGAAATCATAGTAGAGCCGGGCGGCGTTGGGATTAGGCGCCTTGGCCGCGATCATGATCGGAAAGGCGCTGACTACCGCGGGCTCCAAGGGCAACCAGTCGAGTGGCGCGCGCCTGGCAACCATGCGTTCCAAGGTCTGATTGTAGGCGACGATTAGCGGATACTCACCCGCCGCCGCCAGTGCGACTCTTTCCGAGTTGCCGCGCATCATGGCGGGATCGATGGCCGCGATGCGGCGAAAATAGGCGATGGCTTTTTCCCGTCCCCAGGCGCGCATCAGCCCCTGCAGCATGCCGTACGCCTCGTTATCGAAAGACAGCTGGCCTTTCCATCTTGGCTCGATTAGGGCCTCGTAGGTCTTCGGCACATCCTCGCGCTTGACCAGCTTGGTATGCCATCCCAGGACGTAAGTGACGACATAGTAAGCCGTCCAGTAGCCTTCCTTGTCGACCAGATCTTCGTCGATCGCCTTGGCTTCCGGCGAGCGGTAGGAAGCCAAGAGCTTTCTCTCCATTAGCGGCACATACATCTCGGCGCGGCCGGCGACGACATCCCAGGCGTGACGGCCGGCGCGCGCCTCGTTGAGAATTTTATTGAGCAGCGGGCCGCCGCCGGTGCGAAACAGGGTCGGCTTGATGAAGGGATATTTTTTCTGAAAGCGATCCACGACCTCCTTGCTTTGATCCAGGGTCATGGTGGTGTAGAAAATCACTTCACCTTCTTTTTTTGCTCCCTCGATCAAGCGCGGATCGGGGTTCGCTTGCGCATTGGCGAACTCCACGGCAAAAATCACCGCTGCAATTGCGGCGCTGACAGCGATGACGGCGACGCGGCTCTCCAGTTTCATGATTTTCCTCCCGGCTCAAACAACGGTCGAGCTTATTACGTGTCGAGCGTGCTCTCGGCGAAGAGTTCTTCGACTTTCATTTGGCGCGGTGTCAAACCTTGTTCATGGGAGTAGCTGGTAATGGTATCGAGCATGGCGCGATTGGCGGCGATGCCGAAGGGAAACGGGTCGTCGCCGATCAGCTCGCGCGTGGTCTCGAGATATTCCTGGCCGAAGATCAACGCCGTCGGAATCTGCGCCGCTAGTCGATCGCGGGCGTAGGCTTTGGCGCGGACAAAGCCGTCATATAATTTGCCGGCGAGCCAGGGATGTTTGCGGTGAATGTCGCCGCGGATGATGTAGGCGTGGTTGACCGGTAGAAATCCATGCTGCCGGTAAAAGCGCGCGCCTTCCGCCATGCGATCGGGAAAGAGCGGTTTGATTTGGCTCCAATCGCCCTTACCGGCGATGCGGCTCGAGCGGTCCAGGGTATTGGCTTGCAGCACCCAGGGGCTCGATACGTGGGCGACGTCCAGTTCGTTGGCGAGAATCGTTGACGCCAGACTCTTGTTGCCGGCGATGCGCTGAAACGATATGCCCGGCGGCGGTTTGAAACCGGTGGCGCCACCGTGGCTCATTTCCTCGCTGCGCTCCATGTACCAGTGAATCTGATACTGCGACACCCCGAAATCGTGTTCGAGAATGCCGCGCAGCCACAACGCCGCGGTTTGCTGATATTCCGCCACGCCCAAACGTTTGCCGACGAGGTCTTGGGGTTTTTCGATGCCGGAATCGACATGGTAGGACAGCTCGGTTTGAAACAAGCGGCGGCTCGGAAAAGCCGGCAGAGCGATCATGTCGGAGCCCTGCGAGCGGGCGATCAAGAACGACGATAGAGACATCTCCGCCACTTCGAACTCGCCAAACTTCAATTGACGCCAAAAGGTTTCAGCCGGATGAGAGTAAGTGGGAATCAATTCGACTCCTTCAACTTCGATCGTGCCGTTCATCAGCGGCTCGACTCGTTCGTTAAAGGCGGAAATGAATCCTAGGGTGAGTTGTTCCATTTTCAATATTATTTGAATCTACGCTGGTTAGATAAGTTGCGTCGCCAATCCACAGCCAAGAGGGCGGGTTTCAAACGCTCCCGGATCCAGTTCCGCCTTTGCGTTCTTTGCGGCTAATAATCTTGGTTTATTTATCGTAGCCATCGATGGACCAAATATCGTAGAGCAGTTCCATGCGGCGAAATGTCGCTTTGTAGGTTTGCTCCTGAAGCGCGGGTGAGTGGAGATAGCGCACTGCGATCTCTTCGGCGAGGCTGCTATGCTCTTCATCCGCTTCCGTGTGGACCGTGAAAAAACGCACGTCGTCGGGCTTCATATTGTAGTTTTTCAGCAATCCGTTGCCGATCGCCGCCGCCGCCGGACCGAAGGTTCCCTCCGCGCCGATCTGAATCGACATAACGACAAACCAGGGCAAGGTGTGAATGATCAGCTCGACATAATAAAGATGCGCCGCGGTCGACGGGCGGAGCACGGCATTTTCCAATTGCTGCTTGGAGAGGCCGATGGCATTGGCGAAGCGAATCGCCAGTTCGTTATGACCGGCGCTGCCGGTATCCATGCCGCGGGTTTCTTCTTCAACCACGCCCCAGAGTTTTTGCGCGATGTCGGGATCGGTGCAGGCGAGATAGCGCAGCATAGCGATACGCGGCACCACGGCGCGAAATTGATAATCCTGAATCGCCCAGGCGCGAATGTCATCCATGGTCGCGGTGCCGTTGCAGACCGCCTTCAAGAACGGATGCTTGATGCGAATCTTGGGGAACGCCTGGATATCTTTTTTTAGTTTTGCGACAAATTCTGCGGATGTGGCCATGATGAAAGTCCTCCTAAAACCTTGAATTTATCTTGCGGGAATGTTGGAGTGATGGGCGGAAGACGCACTCCAGTACTCCATCACTCCATTTGGTTTTTATTCCGGCTCAGCCGGCCGACGAAATATTCCCAGCCGCGCAGTGGAAAACGTTGATCGGCGTTGTAAACTTCCAACTCCTCCGCGCTGAGATATTTCGGTTGGCCATGCAGCATCGCCAAGTGATTCCACTCGCCCAACATTGCCAGGCGGGTGGTGCGCTCGATCATCTGCTCGATGCTTTCACCGACCACGGCATCGCCGTGGGCGCGCATCAACACCGCCGGTCCTTTGCCCAATGCCGCTGCCAAGTCGTTCCCCCGATCTAGAGTGCGGACCAAGCCGACTCCTTGATACACCGGCGGGCCGTCGGCGGAAAGAAACTTGCCATAATGGTGCAGCGGCTTGAGCTTGACCGGCAGCACGCTGAAGATCGTGCTCCATTTAGAATGGGTATGCGCCACGCTGACAATTTCCGGCCGGGCTTTGAAAATACAGGCGTGGATCGGCCATTCGTTGGGCGGAGTGGTGGCGCCGTCGAGATGGTTGCCGGCAAAATCCTGCATGATCAAGCGATCGCGAGTTACCGCCCCCGGACTGATATTGGCGATGGTGATAAACGCCTCCGCACCCGGCACGCGCACGCCGACGTGGCCGTAGCCGTCGGTGACGCCTTCGTGGTCGAGAATATGACAGGCGGTAATCAGTTTGTCGGTGAGTTCTTTAAGCTCCGGAGAATCGATGGTGGGAATGTCTTGGCGGCTGGCAGCCATGCATGCTCCTTCAGACTGAATGCGCGAACAATCAATTTATTGTCGGGACAATAGTTGCCGGTCATCTGTCTGTCAAGCAACGCGCCGCTCGCCCAGCCGGCTCAAAAAATATTCCCATGGACGCGCTGGAAACGACCGGTCGCCGGCGAATATCGCCAGTTCCTCTTCGGTCAGGTAATCGGGCCCGCCGTGGACCGCGGCCAAGTGTGCTAGCTCGCCGAGAAATGCGAGCTGCACGGTGCGCAGGATCGCCTGCTCGACGCTGGCGCCGACGACGGCGTCGCCGTGAGCGCGCAGTAAAGTGGCGGCGCCGTCTTTCAAGGTGTCGGCCAACGCCTGGCCCCGCTCAACGGAAGTGATCAAGCCGGCTTCGGGATAGATCGGCGCGCCGCTAACGGGAAGAAACCTGCCATACATATGCGCCGGGCGGAGCCCTTTTTTTAACACGCTAAAAAGCGCGCTCCATTTGGAGTGAGTGTGGCACACGCTCAGGACGTCCGGGCGCGCGCGCATGATGCATGCATGAATCGGCCACTCGTAGGGCGCCGGTTTAGCGCCGCCGAGAAAGTTGCCGTCGAGGTCGAGTAGAACCACTTTGTCCAGCGCCGCGCAGCCGGGGCTGACCTGGGCGATGGTGAGAAAAGCCGACTGTTCCGGAATCCGCGCGCTGACATGGCCAAAGCCATCGGTGATACCTTCGCGGTCAAGAATGAGACAAGCATTGACGACCTTCGCCTTGAGTTCTTTGAGCTCGCTAGAATCGAATGCCGGTCCTGTGTAACCACTCGCTGCCATCGGTACTCCTTGGTTATTCGATTATTAGTTTCCTGGTTCTATGCGCGGGCGGACGGGGTGTCAAGGAGAGTCTTCGCAGGCTGGTGTAATGGCTCGCAATCGGCTAATTTCCGTAACGCACAAGGCAATCCTCGGGGATGAACATCTCGACAACTACGCTATTACCATTTGTGCGTGGCCACGGCGGCGTGAAATCAATTCACGCTTGCGTGAATGGTCACGATGCCAACGTGCTGCGGATCACTTATCAGGTGACCGGTAACATCGACAAGTTGAAGATCCCGGCAAATGCTTCCCCCCGCCGGACCGATCGTCTTTGGCAGCATACTTGTTTCGAGGCATTCATCCGTGCCGATAGCGATCCGTCGTACTATGAATGCAACTTTTCGCCCTCAGGCGAGTGGGCGGCGTACTCGTTTCGCAGCTATCGCGATGGCGCCCCTATACAAAATGAAAGTTGCTCGCCGGAAATCGTGGTTCGCCGCGAAACAGATAGAATCGAACTCGATGCCGTCGTGCGCTTGAATCGTTTGCCGGGGATTCGACTCGGATCGCTGCTGCACATCGGCTTATCGGCGGTGATCGAGGCCAAGGATGGCACGCTTTCCTACTGGGCACTGAAACATCCCGTGGCGAAGCCCGACTTTCATCACTCCGATTCATTCGCATTGGAGCTGCCTTTTCCTGGCCAGTGCAGGTGAAAGCGCCTAAAATAGACTTTATGAAGTTTGGCATCGACCGACTGTTGGACGATATAGCGCTACGCAAGCCGCTCGCCGGCATGCGCGTGGCATTACTGGCGCATCCGGCGTCGGTGACGCGGGATCTGGTTCATTCGCTGGACGCGTTGGCGGCGTTACCGGACATCAAGCTCAGTGCTGCTTTCGGACCACAGCATGGTCTGCGCGGCGACAAGCAGGACAACATGGTCGAGTCGGCGGACTTTCTCGATCCGGTGCATGGCATTCCGGTCTTCAGTTTGTACGGCGCAGTACGCCGGCCGACGGCGGCGATGATGGATAGCTTCGATGTGCTGCTGGTGGATCTCCAAGACGTTGGTTGCCGCATTTATACTTTCATCACCACGCTGCGCTATGTTCTCGAAGCTGCCGCGCATCACAAGAAATCCGTCTGGGTTCTCGACCGGCCCAATCCGGTGGGGCGGCCGGTGGAAGGATTACAGCTTCGCCCAGGGTGGGAGAGTTTTGTCGGCGCGGGTCCATTGCCCATGCGCCATGGATTGACGTTTGGCGAATTGGCGCAGTGGTTTGTTCAAACATCGAAGCTCGATCTCGATTGCCAAGTCATCCAGATGGAAGGATGGAATCCGGCGGCAGCTCCGGGCTACGGCTGGCCATTGGGTGAAAGAAGTTGGATCAATCCCAGTCCCAACGCCGCTAATTTATCGATGGCGCGCTGCTATGCCGGCACGGTCATGCTCGAAGGCACGACACTCTCGGAAGGACGCGGCACGACCCGGCCGCTGGAGCTCTTCGGCGCGCCGGATATCGACCCCCACGCGCTGTTGCAGAAAATGGCCGCCCTCGCGCCCGACTGGCTGCGCGGTTGCCGTCTGCGCGAGTGCTGGTTCGAGCCGACCTTCCACAAACACACGGGCAGACTCTGTGCCGGCATCCAAATCCACGTTGACGATCCGAGCTACGAGCCTAATGCTTTCAAGCCCTGGCGTTTGATGGCAGTGGCGTTCAAAGCGCTGCGCTTGTTGCAACCGGAGTATCCGCTCTGGCGCGACTTCGCGTACGAGTACGAGAAAGACCGTCTCGCCATCGATCTGATCAATGGTAGTGACTTGCTGCGAATGTGGGTGGATGACCTGACAGCAACAATAGGCGACCTTGACATTCTCGCGACGCCGGACGAAGTGTCTTGGAGCACCAAGATAAAATCAGTTGTTTTGTATTGAAGACTTTCGTTCGAAGTATCGCCTGGGTTGCTTCGATTATTACGGTTGTTATTTCTTCACGGCGTCTATCAATCGACTGGTCAATCCCCCAAACCCTCGACCGAAAGTACCAGTTCCGAAAGACGAGCTTTCTCAGTACGTAGTAGATCGAACCGGAGTCTCGCTGGATGCAGAATTATCGGACCATTACGAAGATCTCGCCGTAAGAATCAATTTGTGAGAGAACATCGCTGAGGCTTTCTAACGTGATGGCCAAAATAATCATCAGTGATGACGCATTTTCACTAAGCATTGATTTCAAGGGCTGTAGGGTGGGAAATGACTATCGATTGAAGGTTGGAGGCGCTATCTATTTCAGCCCCAGACTCTTCACAAACCCGCTTTCATCCAATTCCTTCACGATGCTGTCATCGAGAATCTCTTCTGCCTTCACCTCCTTAACTTTCGGATTGTCTCTCGCGGTGAAGTCGATCAGGGTTTTCCAGCCGCGGTTGACCGGGTAGGGGATTTTGGCGCGGATTTTGTTAACGTAGATATCGTAGGCAATTTCCAAAATTTCGTCGTCGTTGATGCCGCCGTGGCTGGCGAGCAGCTTCTTCGACAGCGCTTTATTCTCCAAATTCAATTTGATTGCTTCGAGATAGGCTTTCATGAAGCTGACGACTATGGGTCGTTTGGTCTGCATGAAGCGGCGCGTGGTGGCGACGCCGTTGAACGGGAAATCGCCGCCGAGTTTGGAGACGTCGATCACGGTGTTGTAGCCCTGGCGTGATAGTAGTTGCGCGAAGGAATTGCCGAGGCCCATCGCCGCGGCGGCAATTTGACCGGCTTGCAGTGCCGTGTAAGTTTCCCGCAGGCCGCCTGTGTAGATGATCTTCACGTCTTTGTCCGGCACCAGGCCGTGATGGCTCAGGCCGAAGCGGGCCCAATAGTCGGTGTTGGCGCCGCGTCTTGTGACGCCTACGGCTTTGCCTTTTAAATCGCTCGTCTGTTTGATCTCAGGGCGCGACATGATTTGCGCCGCCATGCTGTTGATGATGGTGGCGATAAAGACTGTATCAATCCCGGCGGCTTTGCCGAAGAGCACGGCTGAGCCGCCGATCTGGCCGATTTGCACGTCGCCGGAAATCATCGCCTGGACTATTCTCGTGCTGCCGCCGAGATAGACGGTGCTTACGTCGAGACCGTATTTTTCGAACAGGCCAGTCTTAGACGCGGTGATTAGCGTCAGCTCCGAGGGACTTATGGATGAATAGCCAGCGACCAGCTTTTCCGCCGCCGGGCAATTTGAGACAAAGTTGGCGAGTACCAGCAGCAGCGCAATTGGCAGAGTCTTCATCGGGCAACTCCGGAACCGAGATATCAGAACCGCCGCGCTACCGTCAATTGCTTTGTTGACCAGACAAAATCCGCGTTGACGCCAACTCGTTACCGCACTATTGGCGCCGCTAGATGATCACTGGAGGTGGAACATGGCAAGCTCAGACATATCGCGTTTATTTCTCAGCTGGCCGAAGGTACAAAGCGATTTCTACCAGAAGTATTTCCGCTTCGAGGAATGCAAAGTCTTCCCCAGCGGCGCGCGCATGGTGATCGACCGCTTTTTAATCTCGCCTTCTTGCAGCAAGCAGCAGTCCGCGGCGGTCTCCGGACGCATAGAGCCGACGATATCGTACTTTCGTTCCGCAGCGGCCCATGGGGCGTAAACATAAGTTCGCTTCTTTTTTTACCGAATGCGTTTTGACGATGCCGCTATTTCAACGGGGATACGAAACTCGAGGCAAAGATGGCGGGCAGGTGTGTGCTCATATCGTCCTCGAAAAACTTGTCAATTCCGCCGCCCTGGCATATGGTCCGGCCATGGGTTACGGGCTCTTCTATTTGCCGTCGTCGCTGCCGGCAACGCGCGCCGAAGGCGCCGAACGATTTCGCACGGTCATCGAGCAAGTAGCCTACGGCGAAAAGATCGGTTTTGAATCGGTTTGGCTCGCTGAGCATCACTTTCATCCGTTTGCCGGCATTTTTTCCGCGCCGCCCGTGATCGGCGCGGCGATCGCGCAGCGGACCGAAAAGATGCGCATCGGCACCGCGGTACTGCTGTTGCCCTATCACAACCCGTTGCGTGTCGCGGAAGATTACGCGACCCTCGATTGCTTGAGCAACGGCCGGGTGGAATTCGGCGTCGGCCATGGCTTTGTCAAGTGGGAAGCGCTGACCTTCGGCATTCCGCTCGATGAGTTGCGCGATCGTTTTCGGGAAAATCTCGAAGTGGTCCTCAAAGCGTGGCGCGACCCGAAGCTCGAACACAAAGGGCGCTTTTGCGAATATCACGGCGTCGAGGTATTGCCGCACCCGGTGCAGGAGCCGTATCCGACGGTGTGGATGGCGGCGACGACTTCGGTGGAATCTTTCGAATACTCGGGCGCTCAAGGCTTCCACATGATGTTGATCCCGTTTTTGAACGAGATCGAGGAGCTGCGCGAGAAGATGCAGAGCTATTTCAACGCGCGCCGCGCGGCGGGACATGATCCGGCCAGCGCGCGGGTACTCGGCGTGTATCACGCCTATGTTGGCGAGAACACTGCTGAGGCGCGCGCCGCGGCTGCGCATGGGTTGCATGAATATCATTCGGCGGCGCAGACGGCGCACAGCTTGACGCCAGGTATGGCCGATCCCGAGTCATACCGCAGTCACGATAAGCATCGGACGGCGATGAAGCGGCTGACGTTCGATGAATTGGTCGATCAAAACCGCGTGCTGGTCGGCAGCGCACAAGAAGTTCGCGATAAAGTAGAATACGTCCGTGAGCGGCTTTATTTAACAGATCTGGCTGGCAACTTCGCATTGGGCGGATTAAGCGATCAACAAGCGCGCGCGTCGATGGGGCGATTCATGGAACAGGTGGCGGCGAGGATTCGATAGTTACGCGCGCAAGGATCGAATGGGTGGAAGGGGCAATTTCGTTCGGATGGCGCACCAATTCAGGGGCAGACTCACGTGTCGGGCGCGACAAATTCATGCGGGGCTGATTCACGTTGACAGGAAATTCATTGCCGAACTATAAACGTAACATTCCCGAGGTGAAACATGGGCAAGCTTAGACATATTGCGTTTATTTCAAAGGAACCGAAAAAACAAAGCGATTTCTACCAGAAGTATTTTGGCTTCGAGGAATGCAAAGTCTTCCCCAGCGGTTCGCGCATGGTGATCGATCCGCTGTTCAATCTGGCTTTCTTGCAGCAGGCGGCGGTGTCCGCGGCGATCTCCGGGACGCACAGGGCGGACGGCAGCGAGGCGGAGCTGACCGTTGGTATTCACCATTACGGTTTCATGGTCGATGACTTGGGCCAGTCCGTGGCTAAGTTGCCGCCTGGACTCACCCATGGCGCCAATCCACAAATATCCGCCGGCGTTTCGGGTCCGGAAGCGGCGCGGCCTGCTGAAGTCCGCTTCATCGATCCGTGGGGCAACAACGTCGACCTGTCTTCGCGCGGTTATCTCGGCAGGGAAGAAAAGAAGCTTCCCGGCGTGCGTCTGCTCGCCGTGCAGGTGCCCGATTTGGCCGCGGCCTGCGAGTTTTACAAACAGCAATTCGGCCTCGAGATCGCCGGTTGGAGTGATGACGGGACGATTCGCCTCAGCGACGGCACGCTGACCTTGATGTTGACCAAGTCGCAAGTGCGTCCCAAGGGCGGCGTGCAATATTTCGGGATTCAGGTCGGTGACCTTGCCGGAGTGAAAAAACGTTTGCAGGACGGCGGTGTCGCGGTGTCGGATGACGCCCAAGGACAGATTCAGTTCAACGATCCGGAAGGGAATCGGGTGGTGGTGTCGGAGAGCGGGTGGATGAATTGAGCCGAGTATTTCAGCAATGCGCTTGTTCAAGAAAGCATCAAATGAGCCTTAGTTTGGTTTCGTGCCACGGTGTGAATGGAGGCTGAATTATTACTCAGTGATTGGTCGATGAGTTGAATAGGTTAGTTCCGGCGCGTGGCCGGTTGAACTTGGCCGGAATGCGGCACGGCTAAGAATGCAGTCTCGCCCACTCGAGTGCCTCTTCCAAACGATCGTTTCCCCAAAACATTTCTCTTCCGACCAAGAAAGACGGAGCGCCAAATATTTCCAGACTCTTGGCCCTCTCGGTTTGCGAGCGAAGCGTCGCACTACTCTCCGAGGTTTGTGCTTGCGCGAGCACGCGGTCACCATCGAGACCGAGGCGATTGAGACAGGCAATCAGTACTCGGGAATCGGCAATGTCGCGATCTTCGGCGAAATTGGCGTGAAAGACCGCCTTGGCGAACTCGATTATCCATGGTTCGGAAGCAAACTGGCAAGCCACCCGTGAAGCCAGCACGCCGTTGCGGGGAAACGTTGATGGCTGCACGAAAGGAATAGAGAGATCTGCACAAGTACGCTGCAAGTCTCGCCACATGTATTTTCCTTTTGCCGGGAATATGTTGAAGGGAGAGTCCTTCCAGCCTTGCTCGCGAAAAATCGGACCGAGCAAAAACGCATTCCAATGAACTGCTACTCCGGCCGCATGAGCGAGTTTCTCGATGCGCATGGCGGCCGGGTACGAATAGGTGCTGGCGAACTCAAACCAAAACTCAAGACTAGGCATAACTACGGGCTCTCACGAGGATTCAGAAACGAACGATTCAAAAATAGCTTTCCCTGTGGCAACATTCGGATTGACTGCTTCCAACGCTTACTTTCTCAACGCTTCGAGCGCCTCCGCAAGCTCGATATCGCTAATGGTTTTTACATTCGAACGTCCAGACGGACAACGCTAACGAACTTCCTCCAGTGCTCGGGCTATATACTCGCGCGGCACTGTGGCGCGCGGGACTCCGCCGCTGAACCAGCTGCGCACGTCGGCTTCGAGGCCGATGCCGTGCATGTAATTGTAGAGCGCTTTGTTGAGGGCGGTGCCGAGAGCGTCGTGGTCGACGCCGGCGGGATCGATGAAGCCGACGTCGTTTTTCGCGAACGAGACCTTCGGCAAGGGCATGAGCGTGACGCCGTACTGTTCGGGCTGTTTACCGACCGGAGAGTGGACCGTACAGGTGAAACGGTGGAAGAAGCCCGACTGAATGCAGCCGGCGTTGAACAGCTGCCGGACATACTCTAACGCGTCGACCGTGTCTTGCACGGTTTGGGTCGGGAAACCGTACATTAAATAGGCATGGACCAAGATGCCGGCGTCGGAAAACGCGCGCGTCACTCTGGCGACTTGCTCGACCGTGACCCCCTTTTGCATTAGCTTTAGCAAGCGGTCGGAAGCGACCTCGAGTCCACCGGAGACGGCGATGCAGCCGCTGTCGGCGAGTGCTTGGCAAAGCTCACGGTTGAATGACTTCTCAAAACGAATATTGCCCCACCATGAAATTGCCAGTCGGCGTTTCCTAATCTCCGTGGCGAGGGCTTTCAATGCCTTGGGCGGAGCGGCTTCGTCGACGAAATGAAAGCCCGTCTGCTTGGTCTCGGCGATGACCGTCTCGATACGGTCGGCCAGGGTCGCCGCGGCGAGGTCGTCGTAGCGCGAGATATAGTCCAGGCCGACATCGCAGAAGCTGCACTTCTTCCAGTAACAACCATAGGCAACTGTGAGCTTGTTCCAACGCCCGTCGGACCAAAGCCGGTGCATCGGGTTGAGCATGTCGAGGAGCGACAAATAGCCGTCCAGCGGCAGTCCGTCCCAGGTCGGCGTGCCGACTTCGGCGAAGGGAATGTCCGGCTCATGATTGTCGATGTAGTGAACGGCGGGTTTGGCGGCATGGCGCACGAAAGTGCGTGCCAAACGACTTTCCGGGCGCGCGCCGTTCAGGTGCTCGAGCAATGCTAATAGCGGCAGCTCGCCGCTGTCGACCGTGACGTAGTCGAAATAATCGAACACGCGTGCTTCGCTCAGTTCGCGCAGCTCGGTATTTACATAGCCCCCGCCAAGGGCGGTGATAATCGACGAGTCGTGGGCCTTGATCGTCTGGGCGACGCGGAAAGCGGCGTATACCGATCCGGGAAACGGCACCGAAAGCAAAACCACGGTCGGTGAATGGCGCGCTAACACCGCCAGTGTCAGATCGCGCAACGTCCGATCGACGAGATTGAGCGGCGCGGTCAGCGCTTCGGCGAGCGGATCGAAAGTCGGCTGGCTTTGCGCTAAGGATTCGGCATAGCGGACAAACTCAAACCGCGGATCGACCGCGTCGCGTAGCACATCGGCGAGATCGTCGAGGTAGAGCGTGGCCAAGTGTTTGGCACGGTCCTCGATTCCCAATGCGCCGAACGCCCAAGCCAGCGGGTCGTCGTTGCCGTCTTGGAGATAAAAGTCTATCGGTTTAAAGCGCGGCCCTTCTGGAAGAAACTCCCGGCCGCAGATGCGGTGCGCCAAAGTCGGGTCGCGTCCCTGCAAGAAAGCGATCGTCGGCGTGATCGTCGATAGGTAGCGGTCGAAATGGCGGTGAAATCCATTGACGATGGCCGAGCGCTTGCGCTTCGGAATCGCCTCGCTGCATGCACGGATCGCTAACAACCCGTCGGCGGAAAAAAGTTTTAATACCAGAGCCAGCGCGAGATCTTCTTGCACCGCATCGATACCGCGCGAGCGCAAAAAGCCGGTGAGATATGCCGTTGACGGATACGGCGTATTGAGCTGGGTCATCGGTGGAATGATCGACAGGACGCGAATGGCGGTGGTGATCATATCAGGGTTTGCGCCCGGGGCTTGGCCTATCCAACCCTATCATCACCGCAACCCCAGCTCTTTTTGAACTTCTCTCAATATACTAAAGTCGGTGATCTCACTCACCGGCACGTCGCGGCTGACTTTCACATCGCGCTTCGCCTGATCGATTAAGATCTTCAGTCCATCATCCGGTATGCCGCCATCGGGACTGATGATTTTTACCGTGGAATCGTAGGCGGCATAGGCATGCTCGGATTTGCCTTTGCCCCAGCCGATCAAGATTTTCACCGATTCCTCGCGGTTGTCGCGCATGAAGCGGTTGGCCCGGACCAGGGATTTCACAACCCGTTTCACCTGGGCGCGGTTGGTTTGCAAAGATTTTTGATTTACGCCGAGCCCGGCTAGCGGATAGTTCACATGCTCGTAGGCGCGGGCAAGAATGTTGTAGCCGAGCTTTTTCCCCTCGAAATCCCACGGCGGCGAGGTGACGACCATGTCGGCCAAGTTCTGTTGCAAGGCGGTGAACCGGCCGGAGTCGGAGCCAAGCCCGATGAATTGGACGTCTTTATCCGGATCGACGCCGTGTTTGGCGAGAATTATTCGCGCGAGGACATGAGTGGCATCTCCGAAGCCGGCGAGTCCGATTCTTTTACCGGAGAGCTCTTTGATTGTCTTTATTTCTGGGCGGGCCAGGAAAACATGCGCGGAACTACTCATTAATCCGGCGACGATACGAACCGGCAGTCCACGAATGGCGGCGCGGATCACCGAGCCGGTGAGCAGCGTGTAGTCGATGTCGCCATTCGATAACGCGGCGAGGGATGCCGGCGCAGTCATGACGACGATGTCAGCGTCCAAGCCTTCGTCTTTGAAGAAGCCTTTGTGTTGTGCAACGCCGGCGGCGAGAAAGATCATATTGTAACTGCCCGATACCGACATGCGGATCTTTTCGGCGGCGTGGTTTTTAGAAACGATGGCGACTAAGACGATAAAAGAAACGGCGCTAAAAAGAATCGATCGACGCATGATTTGCCTCATAGTTGGCATTGCTATAACCGCCGGCAATGCAATGGTCAACCGGCAACCCATGACATCGAACACGATCAAATACACGGCAACGCCCTTGACCCCTTTGGCGCCAGCGGTGTAGTTGTGGCGATGCGCAGGACGCAATGCGTCAGTTGCGATAATTCGGTATTACGGATGGTTAACCGAGGAGGTCGAAAATGCGTGTACTCAAAATTAACGATCTGAAGGAAACTCCCATGGACACGGCGACGCCGATTGCCGGTTGGGCCGGCGGGGCGGTGAGCCGGACGCGGCAGGCGGTGATCGGCGACGGGCAGTCGGATAATTTTCGCTGCAACGTGGTCAATTTCCGCGTCGGCGCGACGACCGGCTGGCATGTCCATGACTGCGATCAGATACTCGTCGTGACGGCGGGCAAGGGCTTTGCGGCAACGGAATCCGAACAGCGAGAAATTACCGCCGGCGACATCGTGCATATCAAAGCCGGCGAGCGCCATTGGCATGGCGCGTCGGCGGAGTCACCGCTCTCGCATATCACCGTGACGACGACGGGCAGCACTTCGAAGCATTAGGAATCGGGCGTTCGACGGTTCAATCGTTCAAAGGTTCAACGCCGGATCTCGGAGCCGGATTTTCCGACGTTGAACTTTTGAACGGATCGGCTAACTACGAGAGAGCCATGCCATATATCAAAACGATTGCGCCGGCAGACGCGACCGGCAAACTCAAGGAAAGTTATGAAACCGCTGGCGGACCCTCGGCGGCGAAAGGAAAGGTGGCGATGGTGCGCCAAGTGCAGAGCCTCAATCCCCACGCGCTTGCGGCTTGGAGCGAACTTGGCGCGGCGATCATGCACGGTCCGTCAAATCTAACCCGCCGCCAGCGCGAAATGATCGCCACGGTGGTATCCGCTGCCAATCATTGCAGCTATTGAACCATCGCTCACGGAGAGGCTCTCCGTGACGAAACCCACGACGATCCCTTGGTCGAAAGTCTGAAGCAGGATTATACCCAGTTGAACCTACTCCCGGCGGAGCGGGCGATGTTGGATTACGCAGTCAAGCTCACCATGGCGCCGGCCACGGTAAGTCAGGAAGACATCGATCTCTTGCGTGGCCACAGCTTCGACGACCGTGATATTTTGGACATTATTTATGTCGTTTGCCTGTACAATTTTAACGACCGACTGGCCGACGCCACCGGCATTAAAGCCGCCGACTTTCTGAGCTGAGTTTCTCCATTACGGCGGGTTCGTCCGCGATATGTTCCCAACGTCTAGCTGCTTGTAGTCAGGAAGATGGTAAAAGCGATCGTCGGCGCTTGAGCTGCCGCTAAAGCTTGCTGAAAAATCTGCGGCAACGGAGCTCACAGCGGCGATCCCGGAACATATTCCTGACACGGCTCGGTGCGCATGGTCTTGCCTACCAGCGGACTTTCGTCGTAGAACGAGAAAAAGTGAGGAGGAACCATGAAGTTCTCGTTGTTCATGATGCCGCTGCATCATCCCAGCGAAAGCCCTTCGCTTGCTTTCGATCGCGACATCTCGCTGATCCATCTTCGCCGACGAGCTTGGCTACGACGAATGCTTCATCGGCGAGCATCACTCGGGCGGTTGGGAGACCATGCCGGCGCCGGAGATGGCGTTGGCGAAAGCGTCGGCGCAGGCGCAGCGTATTCGTCTCGGCACCTCGGTGATCAGCGTGCCGTTTCATCATCCTTACTATGTCGCTGAGCGCATGGCGTTCCTCGATCATTTGACGCGCGGGCGGGCGATCCTCGGCGTCGGGCCTTGCGCTTTGGTGACGGACAAGGTGCTTTTCGGCCTGCCGAATGAAAAGCTCTATCCGATGATGGCCGAGTCGGTGGATATAATTGTGCGCTTGCTCGAATCGCCGGAGCCGATCGATTACGACGGCGAGTTTTGGCAATTCAAACAAATGCGCTTGCAGCTGCGCTCATACCAGCAGCCGCGCTTGCCGATGGCGATCGCGTCGTCGGGCAATCCTATAAGTCTCGAGTTAGCCGGCAAATACGCCATGCAATTTTTGTCGCCAGCGGGAAAGAACGTGCGCAACAACCAGACCAAAGCTGAACAGTGGACCAAAGTGGAAGCGATCGCGGCCAAACACGGCACCGTGACTTCGCGCGACAACTGGCGCATCGCCACCTGCGTTTATTTAGCCGATAGCAAGGAGGAGGCGTGGCGCGATGTCGAGGCGAGCATCGGCCGCGACATGGAATACTTCGCCGCCATCGGCCTGAAAGCGCCCTACGAGTCCTACCCGGGGCAACCCTTCAGCGAAATCACCCCACGCTCCGGCGCCG
>CAVYDL010000005.1:72500-744378 GCA_963767275.1 uncultured delta proteobacterium
GCGTTTTCAGACGGTGGACCCGGCCAGGCGCGCCGAGTACGTCAAGATTTATCGCGAAGCGGTCCAGGGCTGTAAATCGGCCGGCTCCACCGGCGGACATATTCTGTGCAGCGATGACGATCCGGCGGCGGTGGTGGTGATTTTGTTGTGGGAGAGCAAGGAGCATCTGGCACGCTGGCGCGGCACGGACTCCTACAAATCCTTTCGCGCCGCGGTGGAGGGGCGACAAACCAAGAAGAGCCACGGCGGGCTTTATGCGGCGGAGACGATCTGAAGAGATTATTTGCCGGTGACATCTGGCCGTGCCGCGTTAGAGATCACTGCTGGCAAGTTTCGATTGACGTGCGTTTTCGATTTCGGTTACTGTCCATTCGCTTGCCGTATTCGTTCATCTTTAAGGAGCCATTTATGAAGGGTTCAAGGTTGCTTGGCTTTGGCGTGTTGGTGGCCGCGCTTGGCGGCTTGATTGGGCTGTTGCCGGATCGACTGAGCAGTCAGCAAGGCGCGCTGGTGAAGACGGATAGCGACGACATCGGCGGCGTGGTCAACGGCGCGAACGGCCCGGAGGCCGGGGTGTGGGTGATCGCAGAGACGACTAACTTGCCGACCAAGTTCGCCAAGATCGTCGTCACCGACGAACAGGGGCGCTATCTGATTCCCGATCTGCCCAAGGCAACCTATGATCTCTGGGTCCGCGGCTATGGTTTGATCGATTCCGCCAAAGTGCGCGCCACGCCCGGCAAGACGCTCAATCTCAAAGCGGTGGCGGCGCCGAGCGATGGCGCCGCGGCGCAGTACTACCCGGCGATTTACTGGTACTCGATGCTAAAAATTCCCGACAAGAAAGAATTTCCCGGCACCGGCGAGAAGGGTAACGGTATGCCGGAAAGTCTTAAGCGCCAAGAGCAGTGGCTGGATGTGGTCAAGACCAACGGTTGCAATACCTGCCATCAGCTCGGTAACAAAGCCACGCGGACGATTCCCAAGGAACTCGGTGAATTCAAGTCTTCAACCGATGCATGGCAGCGGCGCATCGTTTCCGGCCAGGCGATGACATCGATGCTCAATGCGATCGGCCGGCTCGACGCCAAAAGGGCTACCGAGTTATATGGCGATTGGACCGATCGGGTTGCCGCTGGAGCGTTGCCCAAATCGAAACCATCCCGTCCCCAGGGTGTCGAGCGCAACGTTGTCGTCAGCGTTTGGGATTGGAGCAATGCGAAAGCTTATCTTCACGATGAGATATCGACCGACAAACGCAAGCCAACCGTCAATGCCAACGGTCCGCTCTATGGCTCGACGGAACTAAGCACCGACCTTGTGCCGGTATTGGATCCGGTGCGCCATCGCGCTTATGAGATCAAACATCCGGTACGCGATCCCGACACGCCGTCGGCCAAGACCGATCCGCTCACGCCGTCGCCGTACTGGGGCACGGAGGCGATCTGGGACAGCCAATCGAACCAGCATAATCCGATGATGGATGAACAAGGGCGCGTTTGGTTCACCGCGCGGGTGCGTCCGCCGGCAAATCCGGACTTTTGTAAAAAAGGCTCGGACCATCCGTCAGCGAAAGTCTTTCCGATGAATAGCGCCAACCGCCATCTCTCGATGTACGATCCCAAGAGTAAAAAGTTCACGCTGATTAGCACCTGCTTTTCGACCCATCATTTGGTTTTCGCCGAGGACGCCGATCATACGCTGTGGACCAGTGCCGGCGGCCCGGGTAGCGGCGTGGTCGGCTGGTTGAACCGCAAGATGTTCGAAGCGACCGGCGACGAACAGAAGTCGCAAGGCTGGACGCCGATCGTGCTCGACACCAACGGCAACGGCAAGCGCGACGACTTGGGTCGAGCCCAATCAAGCGGTCGATCCGAGCAAAGACAAACGCATGGCGGCGGCCTTCTACGGCATCGCGGTCAGTCCCGCCGACGGTACGGTGTGGGGATCGACGCAGGGATTTCCCAGCGCCGTCGTCCGGCTCGATCCGGGTACTAATCCGTCAGAGACCGCGCTCGCGGAGTACTTTGAAGTTCCGCTCGACACCCAAGGAGCCTACGGCATCCGCGGCATGGATATCGATCGCAGCGGCGTGGTCTGGTCGTCGCTATCAAGCGGCCATCTGGCGAGCTTCGACCGGCGCAAGTGCAAAGGTCCGCTCAATGGCCCCAGCGCCACCGGCAAGCACTGCGCCGAAGGCTGGACGCTGTACACGTTGCCGGGACCGAACTTCGAGAGCATGAACGAACCCGCTGGCAGCGCCGAGTCGAGTTATTATACCTGGGTCGATCAGTTCGACACCTTCGGCTTGGGCAAAGACGTGCCCATCGCCACCGGCAACTTAAACGACTCGCTGATCGCGTTGGTTGACAACAAGATGGTCAATTTGCGCGTGCCGTATCCGCTCGGCTTCTACGCTAAATGGATGGATGGCCGCATCGACAATCCTAAAACCGGCTGGAAGGGGAAGGGGCTGTGGGCGACCACGGGAACGCGCACGCCATTTCATATGGAAGGCGGTAAAGGCACGCGGCCTAAAGTCGTGAAGTTTCAGTTGCGGCCCGATCCGTTGGCGAAGTAGGAGGCAAAATCTCGACGTCCAGGTCGAGCTGTTAAGCGACGCAGATCGTCTTTCATTGTCAGGGTTGTCATCCTCCCACCCTGACATAATTGCGTTGCCGTTAACCCCTATCAAAATCACGTTGCTACTACAGTTCGCTAATTGTCAGTTGACACATCGCGGTGCCATTCGTTACTGTTCAGCCGCTCCATATCTATGCGAGGTAATAAGGGGAATCAGACCATGAGGACAAAACTCTTCGGGTGCCTAGGCGGTTTGGCGATCGTGATCGTCGCCTGGTTGGCTGTGTCGCCTGTCGAATTGAGCAGCCAACAAAGCGTCACGGTGCAGATCGACAATGACGATATCGGCGGCGTCGTGACCAGTGCCAAGGGGCCGGAAGCGGGGGTGTGGGTGATCGCGGAGACCACCGAGCTGCCGACGCGATTCGCCCGCATGGTGGTCACCGATGATGGCGGGCGCTATGTCTTACCGGATCTGCCCAAGGTCAATTACAACATTTGGGTGCGCGGATACGGCTTGGTCGATTCGCCCAAGGTCAAGAGCGCGCCGGGCAAGATTCTTAATTTGAAAGCGGTGGTGGCGCCCAACGATAGCGCGGCGGCGCAGATTTATCCGGCGATTCATTGGTACTCGATGATGAAGATTCCGGATAAGAGCGAGTTTGGCGGCGAGGGAACAGTCCACCGAGAAGCTGACCCAAGACGGATATTTGAACCAGATGAAGTCTAACGGTTGTGCCAACTGCCATTCGATTGGCACGCGCGCGACGCGCACCTTTCCCCAGAATGTGCCGTTCCCGATGGGCAAGTTCGCCAATTCCGAGGAGGCGTGGTTTCGCCGCATCCAGTCGGGACAGGGCGGCGTGCCGATGTTCGCGCGCATGACCAAAGATCTCGGCGCTATCCCGATCAAATATTTGGCGGACTGGACCGACCGCGTCGCCAAGGGCGAGTTGCCCCATACCAAACCGACAAGGCCGCAAGGGGCCGAGCGCAACATCGTCGTGACGACTTGGGATTGGCTCGATGACAAGCATTATCTGCACGATCTGATCGCTTCCGATCGGCGCTTTCCGACGGTCAACGCCTACGGTCCGGTTTACGGCTCTACTGAATTGAGCGTCGATGTCATTCCGATCCTCGATCCGAAAACCCATACGGCCAAGAACTTTCCAGCCCCGTGCGCGACGCCGATACCCCAGGTGTCAGCGAGAAACCGATGCAGCATTCGCCCTATTGGGGCGATGAAGTGGTGTGGAAAAGCAAGGCGAACAATCACAACGGCATGTTCGACCGCCATGGCCGGGTGTGGTTTGCCGCGCGCGATGCGCGGCTCCGGACAACTCCGGCCTTTTGTAAAAAAGGCTCGGACCACCCTTCGGCCAAAGCCTTTCCGACCGAGCGCAACAACCGCCAGCTGACGCTGCTCGATCCCAAAACCATGAAGTACACCTTCGTCGACACCTGCTTCAGCAGCCATCATTTGCAGTTCGACGCGGAGGACAGATTGTGGACCAGCGGCGGCGGCCAGGTGGTCGGTTGGCTCGATATGAAGATATACGACGAGACCGGCGATGCGGCGAAGGCGCAGGGCTGGACGCCGATGATTCTCGACACCAACGGCAATGGTAAGCGCGATGATTACGTCGAGCCCAACCAACCTGTCGATCCGACCAAGGATAAACGCATCGTGGCGGGATTCTATGCGGTGATGCCGAGTCCGGCGGACGGTTCGGTCTGGGGTTCGGTGAACGTGTTTCCTGGATCTGTGGTTCGAGTCATGCCGGGGCCAAATCCGTCGGAGACCGCGCTTGCGGAGATCTACAACATTCCGCTGCCCGGCTTTGGCATTCGCGGCGCCGACATCGACAAGCAGGGGGTCGTCTGGGCATCGCTATCGAGCGGTCATATGGCGAGCTTCGATCGGCGTAAATGCAAGGGACCTCTCAATGGGCCGAAAGCGACCGGCGATCATTGCCCCGAAGGCTGGGCGTTTTTTCAATATCCCGGTCCCGGCTTTCAAGGCATCGGCGAGAACAGCGCGGAGTCGAGCTATTACTCCTGGGTCGACCAGCACAACACCTTCGGCTTAGGCGAAGACGTGCCGATGTCGACGGCTAATTTGCATAATGGCCTGGTCGCGTTGAAGGACGGCAAGATGATGCTGTTGCGCGTGCCTTATCCCATCGGCTTCTACGCTAAAGGTTTCGATGGGCGCATCGACGATCCCAAGGCCGGCTGGAAAGGACGCGGTTTGTGGAGTTCGAGCGGCGACCGCGCGCCCTGGCTGATGGAAAACGGCAAGGGTTCCAAACCGCTGGCCGTGCATTTCCAGTTGCGGCCCGATCCGTTGGCGAAATAACTCGCTTCGAGGTAAAACGGCTCGCGGGGGTTCGATCAGTTCAAAATCAACCAAAGACAGAGGAGCGGTTATGAGAGCGAATAAACTAGCGAGAGGTGGTTTGCTAGCACTGGGTCTGACCGCGCTACTATGCGCCTATCCGGTGCAATTGAGCAGCCAACAGAGCGTTACCGTGCAGATCGACAATGACGACATCGGCGGCGTGGTGACCAGCGCCAAGGGGCCGGAAGCGGGGGTGTGGGTGATCGCGGAAACCACCGAACTGCCGACCCGATTCGCGCGCATGGTGGTGACCGATGACGGCGGACGCTATGTCTTGCCGGACTTGCCCAAGGCCAATTTCAGCGTTTGGGTGCGCGGTTACGGCCTGGTCGATTCGCCTAAAGTAAAGAGCGCGCCGGGCAAGATTCTTAACTTGAAAGCCGTGGTGGCGCCCAATGAAGCGGCGGCGGCGCAATATTATCCGGCAATTCATTGGTATTCGATGATGAAGATTCCGGATAAGAGCCAGTTTGGCGGCAGCAGTAATATTCCCGCCAAGATCAGTTATACCGACTGGATGAACTCGATGGTGAAGAGCAACGGCTGTATCGGCTGCCACCAGTTGGGGCAGTTGTCGACGCGCACCTTTCCAAAGGAGGTGCCGCACTCGATGGGTAAGTTCAGCAACTCCGTCGAGGCCTGGTTCCGGCGCATCCAGTCGGGACAATCGGGCGAGTCGATGTTCAACACCTTGGTCACCCAAATGGGCGCCGCGCCGATGGAATATTTTGCCGACTGGACCGACCGTATCGCCAAAGGCGCGCTGCCCCATACGACGCCGCTACGGCCGCAAGGGGTGGAACGCAACATCGTCGTGACCACCTGGGAGTGGCACAACGAGAAGAAATATCTACATGACCTGATCGCCTCCGATCGGCGTTATCCGACCGTCAACGCCTATGGTCCGCTTTACGGCTCCGCCGAGTACAGCACCGATACGATTCCGGTACTAGATCCGAAAAAGCACACCGTGACCAATATGGTCGCGCCGGTGCGCGACGCCAACACGCCGGAAGCACTCGGACCGGGCCACGCGGCGAGCGACAAGCTCATGCAGCCATCGCCTTACTGGGGTAACGAGAAGCTTTGGGACACCAAGGCAAACAATCATAATGCCATGTTCGACCGTAAAGGACGGGTGTGGTTCGCGGCGACGGTGCGCGGCGCGCCCAATCCGGACTTTTGTAAGAAGGGGTCCGACCATCCCTCCGCCAAGGTTTTCCCGATCGAGCGGACCAACCGCCATATCACCATGCTAGATCCCAAGACCGGCCAGTACAGCTACTTCGACACCTGTTTCCAGACCCATCATTTGCAGTTCGGCTATGACGCCAACGAAACGCTGTGGACCAGCGGCGGCGGTTCGGTGATCGGCTGGATCAACACCAAAATGTGGGAAGAGACCGGCGATCATGTGAAGTCGCAGGGTTGGACGCCGATGATTCTCGATACCAACGGCAACGGCAAGCGCGACGAGTATGTCGAGCCAACGCAGCCGGTGGATCCAAAGAAAGACAAACGCATCGTCGCCGGCTTTTACGCCGTGATGCCGAGTCCGGTGGACGGTTCGATCTGGGGTACGTGGCGGAGCAATCCAGGTGCGGTGGTGCGGCTCATGCCCGGCAGCAGTCCCAACCAGACAGCACTGGCGGAAATCTACAACGTGCCGCTGCCCGGATTCGGACCGCGCGGCGGCGACATCGACAAGCAAGGGGTCGTCTGGGTGTCGTTGGCGAGCGGTCACCTGGGCAGCTTCGACCGGCGCAAGTGCAAAGGCCCGCTCAACGGGCCCAAAGCTACTGGCGATCATTGCCCAGAGGGCTGGGCGTTCCATCAATATCCCGGTCCTGGCTTCCAAGGCATCGGCGAGAATAGCGCCGAGTCGAGCTATTACACCTGGGTCGACCAGCACAATACTTTCGGCCTCGGCGACGACGTGCCAATGTCGACGGGTAATTTAAACGACGGGCTGATCGCCTATAAAGACGGCAAGATGATTACTTTACGCGTGCCCTATCCGCTGGGGTTTTACGCCAAAGGTTTCGATGGCCGCATCGACGATCCCAAAGCAGGCTGGAAGGGACGCGGACTGTGGACCGCCAGCGGCGACCGCACGCCATGGTTGAAAGAGACCGGCAAAGGCTCGAAACCGCTGGCCGTGCATTTTCAGTTGCGGCCCAATCCGCTCGCGAAGTAGCCAGTCGGCATTGAATCTCCGCGAATTAGACCGCGGACAGCTGAGCGACGGAGTCTTTACGCGGTGAAGGCTCCGTCGCTTTTTCATGGTCTTCCATCAAAGCTATCGTTTTCGCCGAAACGTCTGCGTGCGTGAAAAAAAGCTTTTGCAAATTGCCCATTACCTGCCGTAAGAATTAGCGAGATTTCCGGAAAGGGAGCGAGCCCATGGCAAAAATTACGCTGAACAACGTTACCGTCTCCGACGCCTACCTGGCGTTACTCGCCGACCGGGGCATCGATTACTGGTTCGCCAACGCCGGAACCGATTTTGCGCCGGTGGTCGAATCGCTGGCCAAGGCGCAGCTGTTGGAAACCCGGGTACCGACGGCGATCACCTGTCCCCATGAAAATACCGCCATGCACATGGCCATCGGGTATTATCTCGTCACCGGCAAACCCCAGGCGGTCATGGTCCACGTCAATGTCGGCACCGCCAACGGCATGAACGGTTTGCTCAACGCCGCCCGCGGCCATGTGCCGGTGCTGTTTACCGCCGGGCGCACGCCGACCAACGAAGACGGCTTGGACGGACACCGCAGTCTCGACATCCACTGGACCCAGGAAATGTTCGATCAGGCCGGCATGCTGCGCGAGTCGGTGAAGTGGGACTACGAACTGCGCAACGGCGAGCAACTGGAAACAGTGGTCGACCGGGCGCTGAGCATCGCCAAGAGCGAACCCATGGGACCGGTCTATCTATCGCTGCCACGCGAGGTGCTGGCGCATAAGATGAGCGAATTTACTTACACTACGCCGACGCGCCAACATGCCGCCGCACCGGCTGGTCCCAATGGCGATGCCGTCGAAGAAGCGGCGGCGCTCCTGGCTGCGGCGGAAAATCCGTTGATCATTACCAACTGCGCAGGGCGAGATCCCAAGGCGTGGACGGCGCTCGGCGAGTTCGCCGAACGTTACGCGATCCCGGTGATCCAGTACCGCAACCGCTACATGTCGATCGCCAGCAACCATCCGATGAATTTGGGCTACGAGCTAAAACCACTGTTGCAAAGCGCCGACGTTATCCTCGCCGTCGATATCGCCGTGCCTTGGTTACCGGCGACCGACAAAGTCCGGGAGGATGCCAAAGTCATTCACATGGGTGCGGATCCGCTGCACGGCTACGTGCCGGTGCGCGGCCATCCATGCGACATCGCTCTGGCGTGCGCCACCGCCGAGGGTTTGCGTGTGCTCAACGAAACCATGGCCGAGCATGAAGCGCGGGCTAAGCTGCGCATCGACAAGCGCCGCGGCGCCTTGGCGGTGAGCTGGCAAGCGCTGCGCGACGGCTGGAGCAAAAAGCTCGCTGAGGTCAAAGGCCAGTCGCCGGTTCACCCTGCCTGGATCACCCACTGCATCGATGAGATTAAAACCAAAGACACCATCGTCATCAAAGAGTCGCCGTTGGCGCCGGAGCATATTGATTTCTCCCAACCCGGGACCATGTTCAACGCCGGCGCCGCTTCCGGGCTCGGCCACGGCCTGGGCTGCGCGCTCGGCGCCAAGCTCGCCGCCCGCGACCGGTTGGTGATCGGCACCCACGGCGACGGCTCGTACATGTTCGGCAATCCGATCTCGGCCCATTATGTCGGCGCCGAACAGGAACTGCCGGTGTTGACCGTGCTGTTCAACAACCAGCGCTGGCAAGCGGTGCGCCGCGCCACCGTCGACATGACCAAGGACGGCTACGCCGCCAAGAGCCAAAAGCAGCCCATCACTTTTTTAGATAGCATCTCGAATTACCAAAAAGCGGTGGAGGTCGCCGACGGTTACGGTGAAAAAGTCACCGAGGCGAGCGAAGTGATACCCGCCCTCGAGCGCGGCCTCAAAGCGGTGAATGTCGAAAAACGCCAGGCGGTAATCAATATCATTTGTGCGGCGTAAGCGCCGAACAAAGAATCGCCGCAGAGAGCGCAAAGTTCGCAAAATCATAATGGCGACTTGTACAAGCGGGTTTGAAACTAGTTTCTTCGTAGCGTGGAGTCATAATAATTGTTGAGCGCACCAAGTTCCGGAGAACGAAATTGCGCTTCACGGATAACATACGAGCTAGGCAGTGTTAGTGAACCGCCGCACCCTGCGAATCGAGTGGGGCCAGTGCGACCCGGCCGGGATCGTTTTTTATCCACAGTATTTGATCATCTTCGACAGCAGCACGGGCTGGCTCTTCGAGCGTACTGGCTTGACGCCTTCGGCGATGCGCAAGAAATACCGCATTGTCGGCATGCCGGTGGTCCAGGTTGGCGCGCGTTTCGTCATGCCTTGCCGCTTCGACGACGAGATCGTCGTCGAAAGCGAGGTGAGCGAGTGGGGCCGCTCGAGCTTCACTGTGCGCCACCGGATTCTCAAAGCAGGGGAGCTTGCTCTCGATGGCTTTGAGAAGCGGGTCTGGGTCGCGCCCCATCCGGATCGCGCTGGAGAGATCAAAGCCCAAACCGTGCCGGCGGAAATCATCGCCAGTCTTGCCGATTCCACCGGCGCAACGACCATCGCGTTCGAAGAGGAGTCGTGATTTGCACAAGATTTGATCATGGACAAACCAGATTTGCTGCGATACTAAGGGGCCAATTCGATTGACGATTGCTCTCGGGGTCGGCTGACGTTAACCACTTTAATGATCGGGCCAGCGAAAGGAGACCGTCATGAAAAAACTTAGAATTGGGCTAGTCTTAATTCTATTTCTGGCCAGCTTTCTTCCTGCCTTCGCGCCAGAACTCGGTGCCCAAGCCGAACCGTTCTACAAGGGTAAAACAATTCGCATTGTGGTCGGCTCGACGGCCGGCGGATTTTATGACCGATGGGCTCGCCTCCTTTCCCGGCATATGGTTAAGCATATCCCCGGACAGCCGGAGATAATCGTTCAGATCATGGCCGGGGCCGGCTCGGTGATCGCCGCCAACCACGTGTACAAAGTGGCCAAGCCGGACGGTCTAACCCTGGGTATGCCGCTAAACGGCATCTATGTCGACCAGTTCGTCGGCCGCGCCGAGGCGCAGTATGATTTGCGCAAATTCCATTTCATCGGCTCTCCTGCGATCGAATCGAATATCTTTTACATGCGCGCCGATGCGCCCTACAAATCCATCGCGGATGTGATCAAAGCAAAGGAAGCGCCTAAATGCGGCAGCACCGGGACGGCAAGCACGGATTACATTCTATCGAAAATTCTCGAAGACACGGTCGGCGCGAAGTTCAACAGCGTGTTGGGCTACGCCGGCGGCAGCGAGATCGATATCGCCGTGGAAAAGGGCGAGGTGATTTGCCGCGCCCATAGTTTATCGGCGCATTTCGGTCGCGAGCCCTTCGACTCGTGGCATAAGAAGAATTTTGACCGCCATCTCGTCCAGACCGCGCGCAAGCGAGATTCAAGCGCAGCGGACACGCCGACACTTAACGAGATCTTCGAGCAGTATAAAGTCCCGGCCAATAGCCGCAGTGTAGCGCAAATTCTACTGGCCTCGGGAGATTTTGGCCGTCCGATCATGGTGACGCCGGGAACGCCGGCGGACCGAGTGAAAATTTTGCGCGAAGCCTTTCTTAAGACCATGAGCGATCCCGAGGTGTTGGCTGAAGCGAAAAAGGGCCGGATGGACGTAGAGACGACCACCGGAGAAGATCTTGAGGCGCTGGTCAAAGAAATCTTCGATTCGCCGCCGGAGGTCATCGAGCGCGCGAAGAAAATGCTTGCGCAGTAGGTGGAGCATCGCTCACCATCACCAGCCGCTCACTGGTTCTGTTTGGCCTGACGATGGCCGAGATCAACCGCAAGCCGGACGAAGAGGTGTTTTTGGAATCGTCGATGACAAATTCCGACAAGTTTTCGCGACGTATCGTCACCCATAATTATCTTTCCTTGCTGCTGTTCGTTCGACGTGAATCATAAGTTAAGGGGTTGTTGGACAAGAGTGCATCGGTATTAGGCATTAGCTTATTTCCGATTCATTCTCCGAGCCGCAACAATAACGACCGGCGCCTTTTTTTCTTAATCTGTTTTAATATTCCACTGCTGCGACGCCGATCGGCCCCTGGTGAAAGGTGACCGATCGGTCCGACCTTAGTCGTGCCGCCAGCGAGCAGGAATTCCTCCTCACACAGAGCAGGGTAAAGCCTTCAGAAAACGCTCTGTTCTAGGTATCTAGATCGAATCAAAGGCCCGTAATATCAAGAAAAAATACTCTCTCATGAGCATGGCATCATTGTTGCGGAGTCTTAGCAATATTCAACCACGAAAGATTGCCTTTTTTCGTGTTACCCATTTCAGTTTGAGGGATGTGATGTATTTGACAGAAGGGGAATTCACTAACAACATTATTTCGATTCCTTCAGTCGCGGAATATTGTCGCCCACGCAAAACTTCAAGAGAGAGAGTGTCCCTGCGGGGCCGGTATTTTTTTCAAAATAATCAAAAATATTTCTTGAAGGGAGTTACTTACGGGCCCTTTGCTCCCACTCAGGCGGGGGTGCCGTTCCCGGATTCGGATGTTGTCGAAACCGATTTTGCGGTGATGACCGAGCTTGGCGTCAATTGCATTAGAACCTTCACACCACCGCCAAAGTGGCTTCTGGATCTCGCCTACTCGTACGATCTCAAAGTCATAGTCGGCATTCCGTGGGCTCAGCACATATCTTTCCTCGATTCTCGTCGAACTCAGGCGGATATTCGCGCGAGCGTGGCACGCGACGTTGCCTCTTGCTCTCGTCATGCCGCGGTCTTCGCTTATTTGGTCGGCAATGAAATTCCACCTGAAATTGTCCGCTGGTACGGCGGCAATAAGATACGCACTTTTCTTGGTGAATTGGTGGATTGCGTCAAGAGCGTCGATCATGAAGCCTTCGTAAGTTACGCTAATTTCCCTTCCACTGAATACCTCCAAACGGATTTTGCCGACTTTCTGGCCTTTAATGTTTATCTACATCGGGAGGGCGACTTCCGCCGTTACCTGTCGCATCTTCACAACTTGGCGGGCGATCGCCCGCTCATTCTTACCGAGATTGGTATTGATTCGATTCGCCAAGGAAACGCGTTTCAAGCGGAAACTCTTGCTTGGCAAGTTCGCGCCTGTTTTGAGACCGGAGTAGCCGGCACGGTGATCTTTTCTTGGACTGACGATTGGTATGCCTCGGGAGATGGCGGGTTTCAGGTCAACGACTGGGCCTTCGGCTTGGTCGATCGTAACCGTCGCAAAAAGCCCGCGTTTTTTTCGGTGAAACAACTCTATGGTGAAGCGCTGCCGCCGCCTCTTCGCGCCTATCCCAAGGTCTCGGTTATTGTTTGCGTGTATAATGGCGAGCGAACGATCAATGATTGTCTCGCTTCGCTGGAGCAACTCAATTATCCGAATTACGAAGTTATTGTCGTCAATGACGGCTCAACCGATGGTACGCTGCAAGTTGCCGAGAGCTACGACTACATTCGACTTATTAACCAAGAAAATCAGGGTTTGAGCGCCGCGCGCAACGTCGGCATCGACGCCGCGCGCGGCGAAATTATCGCATTTACGGACGCCGATTGCGTTGCCGACGAGGATTGGCTCACCCATCTCGTGGCGCGGTTGCAGGCGTCTGAGTTTGCCGCCGTCGGCGGGCCGAATCTGTCGCCGCCTGACGATTCATTCGTCGCATCTTGCGTCGCAGTGTCGCCGGGGGCTCCGGCTCACGTTTTGTTGGACGATGAAGAGGCCGAGCACATCCCGGGCTGTAATATGGCATTTCGCCGCGAAGCCCTGGATGCGATCAACGGATTTGATCCGATTTTTCGCGCCGCCGGCGATGATGTCGATCTGTGCTGGCGGCTTCAGAACAAGGGTTACAAGATCGGATTTAGTCCGGCCGCAGTGGTCTGGCACTTTCGCCGTAACACGGTTCGCGATTACTTAAAGCAGCAGCGCGGCTACGGCAAAGCTGAAACTCTCCTCTTCTTTAAACATCCGTGCCGATTTAATGTGCTCGGGCAATCGCGCTGGTTCGGCAGAATTTACGGCGACCTGTCATCCTATCTATCCAGCCGTCAACCGAGAATCTATTCGGGAGTTTTCGGTCGTGGCCTTTTTCAAACCCTCTATCAACCCCGTCCGTCTATGCTTTCCTGCCTGCCGCTCACGCTCGAATGGAACGTGCTTTCCATTGTGCTGCTGGCGTGCGCGTTTCTTTTTGGCGGATGGTTCGTGCTCGGAGCGATTCCGTTCCTGCATCACGGTCAGTCGCTGCCTGGCAAGCGCGATCAAGGCCCGCATCGCTCCGCAATTCCGAGGCCTGCCGGCCACTCTGCTGATTGCTTCTCTGATCTACTTGGGACCGCCGATCCGAACACTCGAGCGCTACCGCTGGCGCCTACGCAGGTTGCGTGAAGTCAAGCCCGTCGACCTTAACGGGCCGACGCAGGATCCGCGAATTCAATGGCATGAGCGCGCCTTCTATTTGTCCTACTGGAATGAGGGAGGACAGGAAAAAGAGAGTTTGCTTCATTCCATGATGGAGTTTCTCTTGCCGCGCAAATATCTCATTGCCATGGATCAGGGCTGGAGCCAGTGGGATTTGGAAATTTGCCAGGGGCCTTGGGCGAAAGCCCAAATCAAAACAGCGACGGAAAACCACGGTGGCAATAAACGAGTCCTTAGGGTCCGCTGTGCGCTTCGGATGTCGCGAATCTCGATTACGTTTCTTTACTTCTATCTAGTCGTCGCCGGTATCGCCGTCGCTCTGGCAATGCCGAAGATCGCCGCCGCCACCGCTTTTATCGGATGGGCTCACGCCAGCGCGATAATCTATCAGAAGTTTCGTCTCGGACACATCCTCTATCACGTGCTCGAATCCCTCGCGCACAAGTTGGACTTCGTGCCAGTCGAGAAATCACCGGAAGAAGCGTCGTGAGGACATCGCGCTGATGAAACGCACCGTTCGTTCTTATCTGAAACCTTATTGGCTAACTTTCGTTTTAGCTCTGGGCCAGCTTTTCTTCATTAGCGCGCTGGAGCTGCTCAAGCCTTGGCCGCTTAAAATCATTATCGACAATGTCCTGAGCGGCAGTCCCCTACCATGGGGATTTGCCACTAGCTGGTCTTCCGAGAGCCTTCTGGTGTGGGCTTGCGTGGGCTTGGTTGTTGTTTACCTGCTTTTAGGAGGGCTGCGACTGCTTAACGATTGCACGACTATCCGAATTGGCCAAAGCATGGTCAACGATCTTCGTCGCGACCTCTATAGCCATATTCAACGCCTCTCTCTGTCTTTCCACCGCCGACAGCAAATCGGCGATCTTATGTATCGCATTACCGCCGATACAATGGGAATCCAGACGCTCACGATGAACGGGCTTTTTGCCATCCTCTCTGCTTCAGTTCTCTTGACCGGAATGTTGCTCGTCATGTTTTGGGTCGACTGGTATCTGACACTTCTGGCGATGGCTGTGTGTCCAGCGCTCTTCTGTGCGATAGCGCTCTTAAATAAAAAAATCTCTTCGGCGGCAACTGAAGCTCATCAGAAGGGAAGCACGGTTTATTCCGTGGTCCAGCGAACTCTCTCGGGAATCCGGGTGATCCAAGCTTTTACAAAGGAAGAAGACGAAGAGCGGCGTTTTCTCCAGGCTAGTTCGGAGAGCCTGGCAGCCGATTTGCGCTTATACAACCTGCAAAATTTCTATTATGCGGTGGTAAACTTAACCATCGCTGCTGGAACTGCCATTATATTGTGGCTGGGTGCGCAGCGCGTTTTGTCAGGCGATCTTTCGATAGGCGAAATCGTCATTTTCACTTCCTATCTGGCGTCTCTCTACGCCCCACTTAATAGTATCTTCCAGACCTACGGTTTGGTTCAGAGCGCAAAGGTGGGCGTGCGCAGGGCATTTGAGATTCTAGAGTCCGAGGAGAGTTTGCCGGACGGTTCTAGAGTCTTCCCGGTAGGAGCACGAGGACAGATTTCGTTCGAAGACGTTTCGTTTGGCTATGACGGATCACGGCCCGTTCTAAAAAAGATTAACCTTCGCGTAGCGGCGGGAAAGAAGATCGCAATCGTCGGTCCGACGGGTGCGGGAAAGTCGACGTTGGTGAGTCTCCTGCCGCGGTTCCACGACCCGCAATCGGGCTGCGTGAAGATCGACGGCGTCGATATCCGCGAGTTCCAGCTGAAGTCTCTACGACGCGAAATCGCTATGATTCTTCAGCCACCTGTCGTGTTTCCACTCACCATTCGCGAAAACATCGCCTATGGTCGGCCCGACGCTTCACTCGAAGAAATCGTCGCTGCAGCAGAGGTCGCTCAGGTTCATGACTTTGTCCAGCAACTACCTGACAAGTATGACACTGTGGTGAGCGAGCAAGGAACTACTTTGTCGGAGGGACAGAAATTACGCCTCACTATCGCGCGCGGGATCTTGCTTAATGCTCCCATCCTAATTCTCGACGAGCCCACATCCTCCGTCGATTCGGAGACCGAGGCGCTGATAATGGAGGGTCTGGAGCAACTAATGGCGGGCCGGACCACCTTCATTATCGCCCACCGCCTCTCCACCGTACGGCAAGCCGACCTGATCCTGGTGATCCGTGACGGCCAGATTGTTGAACAAGGAAGTTTTACCGAGTTACTGCGCAAGCGCGGCCCGTTCGCCTCGCTTTATCAAACTCAGTTCGGACTTCACGAAGAGCGAACGAAAGTTTCGGCTAGTAAAATAGCGTGGCTGAGAGCAAAGCAAGGATCATCATATGCCACAAATCCCAGATTTGACCGACCCGCGCTATTTAGACGAGATTGGCTGGTTTCTTTACCATGAAAAATATCGCCGCGGTCAATTTGGCGACTCCTACAACGCAGAACGGCTTGCGTACTCCCGTCTTTTACGCGACGAGATCGCCCGTTATCTAGACGCGGATGCAAGCTGGTTGGAGCACAAGACCGTCGTGAGCATTGGCTGCGGCTGTACAGCGGACCTGGCTGCTTTCCCTGCCGGTGTCAAGATCGCCATAGACCCGCTTCTCTACGTCTACCAGCAACTTGGTATGTTAGTCGATGACGAAGCCGGCAGTCGAACCGTTTATCTACCTCTCGCGGCCGAGAGTCTTCCTTTGCTGGACAATTGCGCCGATCTGGTTATCTGCCGCAACGCTCTCGATCACATGCCGGATCCGCAAGTCGCATTGAAAGAAATATCGCGGATTCTTGTTAATGACGCCGCCTTGTTCCTCAGCGTTGATATTGGCGGATCGCCAACGCCGGACGAGCCAACTGTTTTCTCCGTGGATACTCTTCGCGCACTGCTGCAGCAGGATTTCGAAGTTGTTCGACTCGACGACGATTTCCCACCGCATAGCGTCGGCCGAGTCTGCAGCTTGAGAGTTCTGGCGCGAAGAAAGCCGCGCGCGATCCAGCCGATTGATAAGGCGGAAATACTACGGGCCTACGAAGCGCGCTTAGCCGAGGAGACGGACGAATCGCGAAGTAGCGCCTGACGAGCAATGCCACTGGCTCATGGAAAACGAAGCTATCAATCACGCAAGAGGCAAAATCCAAGTAGATGGACGGCCGCGCTTGGTCGTTCTCGGAATACTGGGCGAGATTCCGCTCGCGGGAGTGGTTTGGCAGGTACTTCATTATATCGAAGGCTTCCGCAGACTGGGCTTCGATGTTTACTACATCGAAGATACCGGCAACTGGCCGTACGATCCCGACCAAAACAGCGTTACGAGCGACTGTATCTACGCCGTCAATATCATCAGCCAGTTAATGTCAGCGTACGGATGGTCCGAGCGCTGGGCGTATCGATTAGGAGCTGAAGGTGGCCGCGTCTTCGGACTTTCCGAGTATCAATTGACACGGCTCTTCGAGCATGCCGACATTCTCGTCAATGTGACGGGCTCGACCGTGTTGCGCCCCGAGCATCTCCAAGTTCCAATACGAGTCTATCTAGAAACGGATCCGGTTCTTCCTCAGATCGAGATCGCTAAAGGAAATCAATTCTATATCGACTTACTCAACGCACACACACACCATTTCAGTTACGGCGAGAACCTGGGAGCGGCGGATTGTGATGTTCCAATGGGGAATATTACCTACCATCCGACACGCCAGCCGATCGTGCTGGACTGGTGGAAGTCCTCGAGTCTGCCAAATGAGGTCTCCGCAAGATCCGATCGCTGCTTCACCACAATTGCCAACTGGCGCCAATCCGGCAAAGATATCGAGTGGAACGGCGAGACTTATACATGGAGCAAACACCACCAGTTTCTTAAATTTCTCGATCTACCGGGCCGCACCTCCCAACCATTGGAATTAGCCCTTGCGGTCCAGGAAAGATGGGTAGAAGAAGAAAAGAGCTGGATGCCGCAGCACGAAAACGACGCGGAGGCGATCCGCCTGCTGGTCTCGCACGGTTGGCGGATCACTAACGGATTAAGATTATCAACCAATATTTCTTCCTACCGCGATTACATTGTGGGCTCACGCGGAGAATTTACTGTCGCCAAGGACCAATACGCTCGTCTTCGAAGCGGGTGGTTTAGCGATCGCAGCGCCTGCTATCTTGCGGCCGGGCACCCGGTTATTACCCAGGATACCGGTTTCGGTAATTTCTTTCCCACCGGGAAGGGCTTGTTCGCGTTCAAAACGATCGATGACATTCTGGCCGCGTTTGAGGCAATCAACTCAGATTACGAAAGACACGGCCGCGCGGCACGGGCGATCGCCGAGGAATTCCTGAGAGCCGAAACGGTTCTGGCAAGACTCCTAAAGGATGTGGGCCTTTAGCGAATGGGAGTTGAAAACGGTGCGAGTCTTTCGGTTATCGAACCCAACCTAAAAAATAATGAAACGCCACCGCATAGTCGTTGTCGGCGCGGTCGCAGGCAATCCATACGCCGGCATGGCGTGGATGCACATGCAAATTACAGCCGGGCTATGCCGACTCGGGCATGACGCCTATTATTTTGAAATAACATCCAACTGGCCTTACGACCCGGTCCGTAACACTAAAGTCGGAGATTCGGATTACGCGCTAGCCTATTTAGCGCGAGTCACAGAAAGCTTTGGGCTTGGAAAACGCTGGGCCTATCGCCGCAGCTATCAGGACAATGAGTGGTTCGGCCTGAGCAGAGCTAAAGCGGAACAGCTGCTCGCTGATGCGGATGCGGTATTCAACATCGCCGGTGCCAGTCGCTTTGCAGACAAAGGGCTTAGCGTAGGTCGCCTAATCTACTACGGCACCGATCCCGTTTACGACGAACTAGCGTTCGCCAACGGGAACCAAGAAATCCGCACGATCATTGAAGAGCACAGCGATTTTGTCACGTATGGCGAGAATATCGGGAACCCTGATTGTTCAGTACCGCCCTTTTCGCCTCTCCGGGCAAAGACACGGCAGCCGGTATTGCTCGATCTTTGGGAAAGCGGACCGCCTTCAAAAAAGGAATTTACGACGGTCGGAAATTGGAAGCAAGAAGGGCGCGAGATCGAACATCATGGAGAATTCTATTACTGGAGCAAGGACCGCGAGTTTCTTAAATTCATTGATCTCCCTAAGCGAATAAATCAACCCATCGAACTGGCAATGAACCTGGCCGACTCGACAACCATAAGGCATGGACCCGGAGAGGTGGTACGGGCCTTGGGAGTATCCAGCGAGACGCGCCAGACTCTTGAGTCAAACGGTTGGAAGCTGGCGGACACTCACGCCTTGACCACCGATCCGTGGCCCTATCGCGACTATGTCCGGGCCTCTCGTGGCGAATTCACCGTAGCGAGGGATCTGCATGTGCGTCTGCGCAGCGGTTGGTTCAGTGAGCGCAGCGCCTGCTATCTCGCCGCCGGGCGGCCGGTCATTACACAAGATACCGGTTTTGGCGCCGTCTTACCTATCGGCGAGGGCTTATTCGCATTTAATACCATGGACGAAATCCTGGCGGCTTTTGAAAGCATCAATTCCGATTACCAACGGCACAGCCGGGCGGCGCGGGCGATCGCCCAGGAATATTTTAGAGCGGAAACAGTTTTAGCCAAAGTCCTGAAGGATTTGGGACTGTAACTTATGCACAGCGAAAAATACCTCATCGTTAATGCGGACGATTTTGGCCAGATGGCCGCGATCAACCAGGGCATTATCGAAGCGCACGAGCATGGCATCGTCACAAGCACAAGCTTGATGACGCGATGGCCGGCCGCCGAGGCCGCCGCTCTCTACGCCCGAGAGCATCCGAAGCTCAGCGTCGGCCTTCATTTTGATCTGGGTGAATGGGCTTACCGCGAAGGAAATTGGCTGCCGCTTTATACCGTGGTTCCCATGGACGATGTCGCCGCGATAAAAAAAGAAATCGCTGCGCAGCTCGCGACGTTTCGGCGGCTTCTGGGCCGCCATCCCACCCACATCGACTCCCATCAGCACCTCCACCTGCAGGAACCGGTGCGTTCTACTCTGGTCGAGATCGCGCGCCAACTCCGAATTCCTCTAAGGCACTTCACTCCAGGTGTCCATTACTGCGGAAGTTTTTATGGCCAAACAGCCGAAGGATTTCCCGTTCCCGAGTTGATCACCGTTGAGGCGCTGCTCGACATCCTTGCCGCGTTGCCTGACGGGCTTACGGAGCTTGGCTGTCACCCGGCTAAAGAAATTGACGTTGATACCATGTACTCTCAAGAGCGACTGGTGGAGCTCAATGTGCTTTGCAGCGGACAACTTCGAGAGTTTATCGCAAAAGCAAACGTACAACTTCGTTCATTCTCTGACTAGGTGGGATCTGGTAATTAAGCACCTATGAATAACCGCCGCGGGAATTTTAGCGAGGGCCCGGTTCGAATGGGAATCAATAATGTACTCTATATCACCTATGCCGGTCAGTCTGAACGAGTTGACCGTCTGTAAATTAAGATCAGACATTGCAGCTGAATTAAAATGATTGGAAAGGCAAACGAATCGGTCTCGACGCGACCCTGCGTCTATTCCGGTGAGATTGGCAGTTTGAGAGACTGGATTACTCATTTGTTGATCCCGTTCGCAAGAACATACGTGAGGTATGCTCCATGGAAAATGGGTAAGCAGTCATTCTGGGCTCGGATTGTGGATCCTTACTTCGCTTGGCACGCGCACCAGTTCATCGTACCAACAACCTTCGGTAGTCATATTTCTGGCGATACACGCGATATCATCCAACAGTATATATATTACTTTGGGATATGGGAGCCTAATCTCACTCACTGGATGATTCAAAGGTTAGCTCCTGGGGACGCGTTCATAGATGTAGGCGCCAACGTCGGTTACTATTCCCTGCTCGCTTCTAAGCTCGTTAGTACATACGGCACTGTAGTCGCGATTGAAGCCTCTCCAGAGATTTTCAAAACACTGCAGGGTAATATCGCTCTCAATCATACCCAAAACATCCGAACGGTAAATGTAGCCGTGTACCACTCGAACACAGTGATGAAAGTGTTTCGTGGTTCTGAATACGAGGTGGGTCAAACAACTATCCTCGAGGAGGAAGCCCTTGAGCACGGTTTTGAAGTCGAGTGCGAAATTGACGCGGCACCGCTCAGCGACATTCTCCGGCGCCACGAGATACAAAACGCTCGTTTGATAAAGATCGATGTCGAAGGTGCGGAGTGGTCCGTCGTAGATGGCATGCGCCCACTTCTGAATTCGAGCCGTGACGATTTGGAAATGATAATAGAAATAAAACCCGAATGCTTAGCTCGACGCGGGAACAAACCCGAAGATCTCCTGAGCATCTTATTGGACGCCGGTTTTTATGCCTATAGCTTGCAAAATGATTACTCCGCTCTAAGTTATCTTGCCCCGAACACACATAAAAGACCGAGACGGATCCACGACAGGATTGAGTCTCCTACTGATGTAGTATTCTCAAGACAAGATTCAGAGGAGCTCTAACGTAATCGTGGCTGATCACAGCAGGTAAACCGAACGAAGGTGCCGCGAGCGCCGTCGCGCCGACCCCTGTGCCGCCTGCGCGATCCACTGCACCTTTTTTAACGAACAGAATTAGGCGTTGAAAGGAATCCCTACTATGAGCGAGCGTACACTGATCGCACAGAAAGCACAGGTGTTCTTCGAAGACTTATGGAAGCGCGGCGATCCCTGGAAGTTCGAAACCTCCGAGTTTGAGCAGGCCAAATATGACCGTGAGATAACAATCCTCCGGGGTCGGCGCTATCCGCGGGCGCTGGAGATCGGCTGTGGCGCCGGAGCGTTCACTCGACGTCTTGCGCGGCAAGCGGATGGCATACTTGCTCTCGACATTTCGCCTAGCGCCATCGACCGTGCCCGTGCCATTGGCATAAGCTCTGTGGATTTCCGAGTCGCCAACATTATGGACTACAATCCTCGCGCAGAGGGCCCATGGGATCTCGTGGTTATGAACGAAACGATCTGCTATCTCGGCTGGCTGTACTCGTTTTTTGACGTTGCCTGGCTCGCCGCCGAGCTCTTTGCCGCGAGTCGGGAACACGGACAAATGCTAATGGCCAACACTTGTGGTGGCGTCGAAGATTACCTTCTCCGCCCCTGGGTCATTCGCACTTATCGTGACCTTTTTCTCAACGTAGGTTACCAGCTAGACTCCGAGGAAATTTTCCGCGGAACGAAGGATGGCGCTGACATCGAAGTTATTGTCTCACTTTTCGGCAAGGCACCCGCTGAGAAAGATTCACCGCTTGCCAGAGTTTGATGTCTCCAACGGAGATACTCCCTCCGCTGGCGGAACGCTGACTTCAACTCCGAATTATTGTCGATCGGCCATATTATACTGTTAGTCGGATAAGGAAAATCAAGTGGCCTCCGTCCGCATCGTACTAGCCAATAATTCACTGGCCGGCTACCCACAGGGCGGCGGGCATTGGACGTGTTTCCTTCAATATCTTTTTGGCCTCACTGCCTTGGGGCACCAGGTATTTTGGCTTGAGCTGTTACGTTCAACAGGCAATCGCGCACGAGACCACCGGCTAATAGACATTTTCTTCGGCCGCTTTAAGCGATACGGGTTCAAAGACCGTTGCGCAGTACTCTTATACAGTCCTCAAGTGACTGAGCCGACGCTAGAGGCGGGCCACATTTACGGTATGACCAGCGACCGGCTCAGAGAGATCGCCCACGATGCGGACCTGCTATGGAATTTTTCGTGCAGTTTACGCCAACCACTTCTGTCGCTTTTCAAGCGGCGCGTTCTGATCGACTTGGATCCTGGGCACCTACAGGTGTCGGCTTTGACTTGGAACATGGGTATTCAGGATCATCATGTGTTTCTCAGCGTTGGGACGAAACTCGCTGATGGCGACTCCGCAGTCCCAACGTTTGGTGTGGAATGGCACGGATTCCTGCCATTTCTTTACTTGCCACAATGGAATGCCGCGCCTGACCCGGGGAAGGATGCGCCGTTTAGCTCTGTAACCCAGTGGACCTGGGAGTATTTGGATCTAAACGGTCGAGCTCTAAGTGTCTCCAAGCGTGATGCATACTTGAGGTATATCGATTTGCCCGAACGAGTAGGGCGTTCGTTTGAGCTTGCTGCGAATATTCATTCTAATGATCCAACCGGAGATCGCGAACTTCTGCTCAAAATGGGCTGGAAGCTCGTAAACCCCCATCGAGTCGCGAGATCGCCGTCGATCTATCAAAATTATATCAAGCAATCACGCGCGGAGTTTTCCTGCCCGAAGCCAATCCACAGGGAACTCAAGTCCGGTTGGTTTAGCGACCGTAGCGCTTGTTATCTCGCGAGCGGAAGACCGGTGCTTGCCGAGGATACGGGCTTCAGCGAGCACCTGCCTACCGGCCGCGGGCTACTGTGCTTTAATAATTTGGAAGAGGCGCTTGCCGGCGTGGCAGAGATCGATGGAAACTATCCGAAGCACATGAGCGCCGCACGTGAACTGGCCGAAGAATATCTCAGCTCCCAAAAATGGCTTCCCTCGATGCTTTCGGCATGCGGCTGGTAAATCCACGCATCAAGGCTGGCGCAACTGCGGCTATAGGACTACTCCTTGTTCTCTTTTTTGTTATTCAGGGCATGTTCTTCATCCGCGCCAATTCTCCGACTTATGATGAGGCCATGCATCTCGCTGCGGGATATTCGTATCTCGCAACGGGAGACTTTCGTCTCGAGCCTCAAAATCCTCCGCTCATCAAAGAACTTCTGGCCCTTCCGATCTTTTTGGTTTACGGGCTGCGATTCAATCCCGATCCCAAACAATGGCGCGCCGGAGCTGAATTTTTTATAGGACAGGATTTCCTTTACCGATCGATACTGCCTGCGGAAAAAATTCTCGCTCTAAGCCGTCTCTCCAATTTGCTCCTCGGAGGCTCTTTGGTAGCGCTTACCGGATGGTGGGCGTATCGGCTTTGGGGTGTCCGTGCAGCCTTATTGGCCATGGCCATGGCATGCTTGGAACCCAATCTGGTTGCTCACTCTTCTTTGGTGACCACGGATGTGGGAGCGGCTCTGTTCATCTTTCTGACCACGTATCTTCTTTGGGAGGCTGGTCAGTCGTGCAAGTGGTGGCTGTTGACTCTCATCGGCATCTCGACCGGTGCGGCTTTAGGTTCCAAGTTTTCCGCGATTCTTCTCATCCCGATAATCTTTTCGATCGTGGCTCTTGATCTTTGGATCGCAAGAGAGAACCAGGTTTCTTTCCCGCCAGTCAAGTATCAAAAGTCCTTAATCTATGAACTCCTTCACGGCGGAGCAATACTTCTCGTTATGCTGCTAATTGTCCTGCTGGTAATTTCCCTGGCTTACTTTTTTCAGGGATTCCAACCCTGGCTCTTCGGCTTTCAACGGTTTCTGACCTTAGCGCAAGTGGGCCAGCCGGCCTTTTTCTTGGGAGAATATTCCTACCAGGGGTGGTGGAGTTATTTCGTGGTAGCTTTTTTTATCAAGACGCCGATCGGCAGCCTGATCCTGATCGCAGCCTCGCTTGTTTTCTACCATGCCGGCACTCCCCTTGGACGCCGTCAAGCAGTGTTTCTTTTGGTACCAGTAGCCATCATTTTCTTTGCTACAACCCAAGCAAAGGTCAATATCGGCCTGCGCCATGTTCTTGCCGTTTATCCCTTTCTGTTCGTTCTTGCCTCGCGATTGGCAACGATTACGTTGCGGCATCGTTCGCTCGCCTCATCTCTTATCGCTGGATCGCTTGTTTGTACGGCTATTTCCGCTCTGCGAATCATGCCCCATCAACTTGCTTACTTTAACGAATTCGGCGGAGGTCCAGACCATGGCTATCGATACCTGGGCGACTCCAATCTTGATTGGGGACAGGACCTCAAAGGGGTCAAGGCGTACATGGAAAAGGAGAATCTTCCCATTATTTATTTCTCATATCACGGTACGGCTCCGCCTTCCCATTATGGCATTCGCTATCAATATGTGCCGGGTGCTTGGCCTTTGGAGTGGCCACCCCCTGCCGATAAGGTGCCGGCCGACGCGGACCGTAAAATTCTCGCCATCAGTGCATACAATTTGCAAGATATTTGGACGCCGGATAATCCACTTTTTCACTGGCTCGGGATGCGCCAACCAGTGACAAAGATCGGTTACTCAATTTTTGTCTTTGACCTAACTCATGATCGCGAGGGTTTAGCAAAGCTGGAGGAAACTTACGTTAAAGCAGGAGTTAGACTGGCGCGTTGATCGTCGTGCATAGAACCTCTCTGTCGGTCCTGACGAGGAGGTGTAGATGCCCACTAATTTTCCTTTGGGCGACAACGTCACAATGCAAGTTTTACTCGGTCATTATTCTCATCACCGCCTGCACATGTGATGCTGCAAATGATTCAGACGCCCACTTTGTCAGACAGTCGCAGTTGCGCGTAGAATTTTTGAAATCGACACGACCGTAAGATCTGTGCAACTTGCTAGATCCGAAGACCAGGCGATCATTGAAGCGTATGAGCAACTCGCAGCTCAAGGCTGCATCTAATCTCACCGCGGGATTGACCCTTCTTATTGTTTTTTTCGCCCAGGGTGTCTTTTTCATTAGAGCGAATTCTCCCACATATGATGAGGCCGCGCATCTCGCGGCCGGGTATTCGTATCTTGCCAGAAGAGACTTTCGCCTCAATCCGGAACATCCGCCGCTCATCAAACAACTTCTAGCCCTTCCGCTCTTTGTCGGCTCCCGGATGGCTTTCAATCCGGATCTTCAACACTGGCGCGCCGGAAATGATTACTTGATCGGACAGGAGTTCTTGTACAAATCCGCGCTTCCGGCTGATCGAATCCTTTTTTTCGGCCGCCTTACTAACTTACTGATCGGCGGGGTCCTGGTAGTGCTCACCGGATGGTGGGCTTATCGTCTTTGGGGCAAGTGGGCAGCCACCTTAGCCATGACGCTTGCGTGCTTCGAACCGAACTTCATTACGCACTCCTCTCTTGTCACTACCGACGTTGGGGTCACATTGTTTATTTTTGTCACCGTCTATCTCCTTTGGGAATATTTCAACTTCCACAAGTGGTGGCTCTTGGCGATCAGTGGCATTTCCACGGGCATGGCTCTACTGTCTAAATTTTCCGCGCTTATCCTTCCGCCGATGATTGCTCTAATCGTTACCGCCTCGTTTTTGGTCGGCAGCGAGCCCCATCTTCCGCTTCTAAGAAACACGAAAAATCGACCAACGTACAAACTCCGCCTCATGCAAACGGTAGCGGTCCTTTTCCTCATAGCTTTCTTTGCCTTACTGACGATTCCCCCAGCTTACTTTCTCCAAGGATTTTCACTCTGGCTGCACGGGTTGGAAAAGTTTCTTGCGCATGCTCAAGATGGCCATTTGGCTTTTTTCCTAGGACAATATTCTGATCAGGGATGGTGGAACTATTTCTTAGTAGCTTTTCTTATCAAAACACCGATCGGGAGCCTGTTGCTAATCGCCTTATCACTTATCTTCTATCGTGCCGGCAATCCTCTGAGACGACGTGAAGTAGTTTTTATTTTGCTTCCGGTCATAGTTGTTTTCCTCGCCACGACACAGGCAAAAGTGAACATCGGCTTACGTCATATTCTGCCCGTCTATCCCTTCTTGTTTGTTCTCGCCTCGCGCGTGACAACGATTCGCTTCCGCCGCCACTGGGTCGCGCCGTTGCTTATTGGCGCACCACTTGTTTTGACAGCTGTCTCCTCTCTGCGCATTGCGCCGCACCAACTCGCGTATTTTAATGAATTCGTCGGCGGTCCGGGTCAGGGATATCGCTATCTCAGCGATTCAAACGTGGATTGGGGCCAAGATCTAAGAGGGATAAAGGCCTATATGGAGAAAGAAAACTTACCCATCATTTATTTGTCCTACTTCGGCACAGCACCGCCTAGCTATTACGGGATTCGCTACCAATACGTGCCAGGCGGTTGGCCTTGGGAGTCGCCGCCTGCCGATAAGGTGCCGGCCGACGCGGACCGTAAAATTCTCGCCATCAGTGTGAGTAATTTGCAAGATATTTGGACGCCGGAAAATCCACTTTTTCATTGGCTCTGGATGCGCCAACCAGTGGCAAAGATCGGCTACTCTATTTTTTTATATGACCTCACTCATGATCGCGAGGGTTTAGCAAAGCTGGAGGAAACTTACCTTAAAGCAGGAATTCAACTGCCGCCATGATCGTTGCTGGATCATGTTGGTTCTTCAGAACGATAGTTACTGCTTGACAAAACCGGCCGGCGATCCCCGAGCGGGTATGCGTTATCGTACTTTCCGACGTTATGGACCGGAACCACGAGCGGATGGCGGGGAAATGACAATAAAGTCAACGGTTCAGTTCGGGTCATGAGCATCTATGAAATGATAGCCGTGTTGGCCGGGCCAAGATGTAATGGTCCTGCCGCAATAAGATCGAGTCTAATATATGGGGTGCGCCCGGGTGGGTATGAACGATGACGTAAGCGTTGTCTGCTCTCTCTAGTGCGGCTTGATTATCTACATCCATGCACACGAGCGGATGGTCCAGATAATATGTGAGCGATGGTCTTAGATTTTGAGCTCCCCTATAATTGTGTTGCACTATAGAGCCGTTCCTCTCCGGCTCGTGCCGCCTGTAGACGTAAATAGGCTCATGAGTGGAGACGACCTGAGTTACACTCTTAGCAAATTGCTTAACGTCCGGAGAGCCGTCAGCAATTGTCGGAAGGCGGAAGTAAAAAAGCGCCAAAGCAAAGGCGCAGGCGGCAAGGGCACGCGGCCCGCCGAGAAACTCGGAGAGCGCTCCCGAAAGGAGCAAAGCTATTCCCGGATAGACGAAAACAACATACCAAGGAAGCTTCGTCTGCGCTAATGAGAACAACAGGAGAGGAATTGTAATCCAGGTGAGCAATAGAACTTTTTGCCGGTACTCCTTTCTCCTGGCAGTCCATGCGGCCCAGAGACCTGCTGCCGGCCACAGATATCCCGAACCAACAACGGGAAATCCGTCTCGCAGTATGCCTAGGTAAAACAACGGACCATGCTTGTTCTCTTCAAGCACGTCTGTCATACGGCCAAAAAGGTTGACAACAAGATAATCGTATAGAAAAGAGCCGCCGTGAATCCAGATCTGCCAAAGATGCCATGGCAGAATGATTGCACCGGCTAACAGAATCGCTAGACTCCAATACCGACGACAGGCGTGAAACTGCCCTGTCATCAAGGCATAAAACGCAGGAATAGCCAGTGCAAAAAATCCAATCCATGCCTTTGTCATCACAGCAAATCCTGCCGTAATTCCGATCAATACAATCAGCCACGGGCGCTCATTCGCTTCCCATACAAGTATCAGCGATAGTAGCAACCAAAACGTCAACATCGTCTCGAGCATTCCAACCCTCGCCTGGCAAAGAAAATTGTACCAGTGACAGTAAGTGGATTGATCGATCGACAACAATAACAAAGCGGCGATCACACCGGCAGCCCATGAAAACAAGCGAAGTCCGAACCAAGACGTCAGCGCCACCACGCCAAAGCCAAAAGCTGCGGAACAAATACGTGCAGCAAATTCGTTGATTCCCACAATTTTATAGACAACCGCGGTGAGCCAAAAATACAACGGTGGTTTGTGCCAAAACGGCTGTCCGGCCCAAGATAAGGTAAGCCAATTATCAGAGACAGCGATTTCCTTGGCAACTTGCGCATAGATAGCTTCGTCCCAATCGTGCAGACTTCCCTCGCCTAGAAGATAGAAATGCACAAAAAATGAGAGGGTAAGCACGCTGAGGCTGATTATCCATTTAACTCGGGGTTTGGAAGAATAGAAAAAAGCCAATAATGCTATACCGAGCAGACTAGGTCGGATCAGCCACTCGATATATCGGATGTCAAGAACGCACAGTGCTGCAAAATCGAGTGCCGCAGCTGCACCGGTCCACTGAGCCGTGTCCATCTGCCTTTACTCACAATCTCCATGGAAGAGGCATTTTAGTCTGCAGCCGTGATTACCTGAATTCAGTTTGGCTCCAGTATACGTCGAAAAAATTCCAGGCCAATAGCAATATTCCGTCCTGAAACACTCTGTCGCTCACAAGGGTGGCGTGAAGATCGAAGCGCCCGGCCAGCACCTCAGGGCGTTGCTCGCTATGTCGTTACCTTCCAGCGTTTGAAAGGGAACGGAAGATATCTTATGAAAGGTGTCACAACTCGTGATTTACAGAAGCGGGTTAGAGACTGCGCAGGTGCCTCGCGACAGCGGGTTCTAGCGTCACACACGGAGGCAATCCTACCGTCGTCGTGGTGGCGGTCGAAGAAGCGACTGGGAAAAGGTTATGAGCATCGCCAGCGGTCGTTCAGCCACGGAACGTGACCTTCGGCTTGATTTTTTTCGTGGCCTTGCCCTCTTCTGCATGTTCATCGACCACATGTCGAATAACATCCTTGCGGAGTTTACCCTCCAATCGGTGATGTTCGCCGACGCGGCCGAGGTGTTCATATTAATCTCCGGCTATACTGCCGGCATGGTGTACGGGCGCGCCTTGGAGCGTCAGGGTTTCCTGGTAGCCGGTGTCCGCGTCTACCACCGGGTTTGGCAGCTCTACGTCGCCCATGTCTTTCTGTTCATGATGTTCATGGCGACGATGGCGTATACGGTCGGCGCGCTCAACAGCTCGCTCTACGTCGAGGAGTTCGGTGCCGCTAGCTTCCTCAATGAGCCAGGCCTAGCGATAGTGAAGGCGTTGACGCTGCAGTTCCAGCCGGCCTTCATGGACATCCTGCCGCTCTACATAGTCCTGCTGGCCGTTCTTCCTCTCGTGCTGGTTGGGTTCCGGTCTTGCCCTAGGATAGTGATTTTCGCCTCGTTGATGCTCTGGCTGGCGGTCCAGTTCGACAAGCGTATCGCGCTGCCGGCCTATCCCGGCCCGGACCGGGTGTGGTTTTTCAATCCGTTCGCGTGGCAAGCGCTGTTCCTCGTTGGGGCATGGCTCGGATGGCAGGGCATCCGGAGTGAGGTTTCCTGGTTCAGCCGTCGTTGGTTGTTCTGGCTCGCAGCGGCTCTATCGCTGGCCGGATTCCTGATTCGGTTTAACTGGACGCTGCACAATTTTTACGATCCGCTTCCGATCGCGGTTAGCATTACACCGTTGTGGCCGTTCTTAAGCAAGGCAGATCTGGGGCTGCTTCGTTTCGCTAACGTGCTCGCCCTTGCGCTGCTCATAGCACGCCTGCTTCATCCCCAGGCGCGGTTTTTAGCTAGCCACGCCGGATGGCCCTTCGTTATCTGCGGACGCAACTCCCTCCATATCTTCTGCCTCGGCATCCTACTCTCAGTGCTGGCGCAACTGGTGCTCAATGAATTCTTCGGTGGTATCCTAATGCAATTCGCCGTATCGGCGGCCGGCGTCGCGATCATGATCGGCGTCGCCGCGCTGATGGAGTGGTTTGTCACCGCGCAGGGCGCGTCCGGTGGCAGGGCGCTAGGGGCGCCAATGGCAGGCAAAGGAGCGCGACGATGACCACCGCCTTCCTACGCTACGCCATTGTCCTGATCGCCGCTGGTGGAATTGAGCTTTTTCCCGCGCGGGCAGCCTTGGGCCAGGAGCGGGTATGTTCTTTACCCGAAAGCTTCTACGCATTTGAGCCGCCGTTGTCGAAGACGGCCAAGGCTCTCGCTGGTGGCCACGAGGTCGTCATTGTCGCGCTCGGCGGGGCCTCTACCCTGGGGGTCGCAGCGAGCGGGGGCGAGTTAGCTTGGCCCGCGCGCCTCGCCGCAGCGCTCAGCGAGAAATTCCCGTCCGCGCGCACCAAAGTAATCAACCGCGCTGTGGCGCGCCAGACGGCGAAGCAGATGGTCGACCGCCTCGATCGCGACATCCTCTCCTTGAAGCCGACACTTGTAATCTGGGAGACCGGTACGATGGAGGCGGTTCGCGGACTCGATGTCGACCAGTTCCGGGAGACCCTCGGGACTGGGACCGAGCAGTTACGAGCCGCCAGGGTCGAACTGGTCTTAATGAACATGCAGTTCTCACGCGCGAGCGATACTATGATCCACTTTGGGCCCTATCTTACTGCGATTCGCGAACTGGCGGACGTCAACGATGTGCCGCTGTTCCGCCGCCACGAGATCATGCGCTATTGGGCCGAGAGCGGGTTGTTGGATCTGAGAACCAGTGAGGGTGACAAGCGAGGACGGCTTGCCGCGAAACTTTATGACTGCATCGGCCGCACGATGGCCTCCTTCGTGACGCGGGGCCTCCCAACTGAAAAGTTCGAGGCCAAGCCCGAGAGCGGCCGATGATTACGCCTCGGTGGGCGGCGGCCTCCGCCGTGGCGCTCTTACTGCTTGCGGCGGCGCCCATCGACGTCTCGCACACGGCTCCTAGTTGCACCGCGCCTCAGGAGCTGACACGCTTCAAGGTGAGGCTCCCCAACACCGCCCACGCGGTCCACGCGGGGAAGGGACTGGTCATACTCGCCATTGGCTCTTCCTCGACATTGGGAGTCGGAGCCTCCGATGGGGCTCACACCTATCCCGCGCTGCTCACTGAAGAGCTGCGCCGCCGCTGGCCGCAGCTCTCGCTGACCGTGATCAACAAAGGCGTCGGCGGCGACATCGCCTCGCAGATGCTGGCCCGCTTTGAGCGCGACGTGCTGCCTTATCGTCCGCAGCTTGTTATCTGGCAAATCGGCAGCAACCAGGCGCTGAGGAGTGGGGATATGAACGGATATGCCGACACGATCCGCGAAGGGATAAGCCGTCTCAAGGCGGCGCGGGTCGACATCGTGTTGATGGATCCGCAGTTCGCCCCGCGCGTGCTCGCGCGGCCTATCCACCAGCTCGTCGTGGATTCCATCGGTGCGGTGGCCACCGACATGAACGTGGCTGTCTTCCGGAGGTTCGCGGTGATGCGGCACTGGATATCGAGTGGCGAGTACAAGGTAGAAGACATCATCTCAAGCGACGGGCTGCACATGAACAACGCGAGCTATAGCTGCATCGCCGGTCTCCTGGCCGATAGCCTAGTGGCGGCGGCCGAGCCCGAGACCGACGGTCGGTAGTGGAGCGAGGGGGCGCGAGATGCTAGCCGGAGGACGAGTGGGTAATGTTCTAGTTTCCGGAGGCTAACTCGATATTGGGGGGACACTTTGAGACTCTCTACTAAGTAGCGGATCCCTACAGACAGACGAATCGTACGAAATTAGGCTCCGTCTTCAGTCCAATCTATCGTCGCACAGGAAAACCACTTTTCCGCCGTTAAGGGCGCTAACGATCTTGCTCATCGAGAAAACAATGCTCACGGCTCGGCCTCGCTGTTTCTAAATTCGTAACATTTACCCAGCGAATACCGTGACTTTGTCGTGCATTGGATTGGCCGCATTGCTGCGGGCCGATTCCGTTACAGCGGTTATCTCTACGATCGAGGAAGGTCCCGTCCCATTGGCCCGCACCAAAAGTTGGCGGGCGTGGAAGGCGCGGAGTGTCGCTCGATGACCGACGCTGAACACAGTCGTGTCGGCAAGCCGCTCGCGCAGCAGTCGATACAGACGCGCCTCCGTAGCCTCGTCCACTGCCGAGGTCGCCTCATCAAGGAAGAGCCACTCGGGCTTCTGCACCAGCGCGCGGGCAAAGGCGATGCGCTGTTGTTCGCCGGGGGAAAGCTGGAGCGCCCAATGGCCAGCCTCGCTGAGCCGTTCGGCGAACCCAGGAAGCCCGACTGCCAGTAGCGCTTCGCGTAGTGTTGCTTCATCAAACCCACCCGTTGGCATCGGGTAACTCACCACTTCCCGGAGCGTACCGATCGGCAGGTACGGCTTCTGCGGAAGAAAGAGAACCCGAGCGTCGCGCGATCGGCGGATCTCACCTTGGCCAAAAGGCCAGATTCCCGCGATGGCACGAACGAGCGTACTCTTGCCCGACCCCGAGGGGCCCCCCAGAAGGATCGTGTCGCCGCGCTGGAGCGAGAGATTCACATTCGCGATGAGCGGCTGACCATCGGGGCGATAGAGATTCACCCCCTCCACAGTAATATGAGCAGTGTCGCCATCAACATGCCGGACGCCTGCTTCGGTCGCCGCCTGAATGCGCACGCGTTCTAGCGCGCGCTCGAACCCGGAGAGCCGCTCGACTACCGAGCACCATTCAGCAATCGTCCTATACGAGTCGATAAAAAAGCTAAGCGAAGCCTGTAGCTGGCCAAAAGCCCCGATCGTCTGCATCAGCCCTCCGAGTGCAATCTCGCCTCGGAAGTAGCGCGGCGCCGCCATGACGGACGGGAAAATCCAGGACGCTTGACCGTAGCCTGCGGTGAAGTAAGTCAATCTCTTCTGTCGGCGCATGATGTTCCACCAATTGGCTACTACCGCTTCGAACCGTCCGCGGAAAGAACGTAACTCGTCCGCCTCGCCGCGGTAGAGCGCTACCCCCTCGGTGTTCTCGCGAAAGCGCACCAGGCCGAACCGAAAGTCGGCTTCACAACGCTGCTTGTCGAAGTTCAGCCCCACGAGCGGGCGGCCGATCCGGTCGGTGAGCCACGTGCCGCCGACAGCGTACAAAATGGCCGCCCATACCAAGTAGCCGGGCAAAGTGAGAGAGAACCAGCCAAACGGGACCGTGAGCGTTCCGGAGAGCGCCCAGAGGATCCCGACAAAGGCAATCATCGTCACCACCGCCCGCAGCCCTCCCAGTAGGAGGGTGAGGGTATGGGAAACAAGCAGGTGAACGTCCTCGGCGATGCGCTGGTCGGGATTGTCGGTCTCACGCGCCTCGAGCTGCAATCGATAATAAGCGCCATCGGCCAGCCAAGCGCGGAGGTATCGCTCGGTAAGCCAGCGCCGCCAGCGGATGTCGAGCATCTGGTTAAGGTAAAGCTGGTAGACGGCGACGAAGATATACAGACCAACTAACCACGAAACGCGAAGCAACTGATGAAAAAAGGATGATTGGTCCTTATTCTGAAGAGCGCTAAAGAAGTCGTTGTTCCAGTAACTAAAAAGCACATTGATATGAACCATCCCAAGGGTGAGCGCGACCACGACGACGAGCAGCCCCCACGCCGCCCAGCGGTCCTCCGAGGACCAGTAGGGCCGGATTATATGCCATGCAGTTGGAAGTAACTGCCACAGGCGAGTTGTAGATCGATCCTCCGCAGCATCGGCACCCACCACGCTGAGAGCGCCCCCGGCAGCTCTTTGCCGATCGGCAACGGTAGGATTTTTTCGGTGGTTTCGATTATACAGTCGCCTGCGCACTAGTCACCTCCGCAGATTCTTTGTGTGTCACTTTTCCGTTTGGCGATTCGCCGATTTCTCGCAACAAGACCGCCAAAGTAGCTGCGCGTGCCTGTCTGTTGGAGACGACTGAACCCGCGGTGATACACACGGCATCCCATAGAGGATTCGCGCTACCATCTACGGTTTTTCGCCAATCAAGCGTTTCGAGAAGTTTGAGTTTTTCCCGCCAGTCCCCAGGATATTTTTCGAGCAACGTTCTGCCAACGCCTCCCAGCGCACGCAAAACCACCGCATGGGTATTGATCTTTTCTTGGCGGAGATCGGCAGCGCTGAGTTCGCCATTTTTGACTTTTTGCCAATCACCAATGATTTGCGAAAGCTCCGTCCAGTATTCGACAGCCGTCTTGAGAATCTCTCCGTACACCGGTGATCCCTGTTCAGCAATTTTTTTACCCAACAATTCTTCGTTCGCTTCGTATAGAGCCGAGATGGTAAAAAGCTTGGGAGACCTCCGCGGAATCGTTACCTTCTCTTTCTCCACCATGTGTCGAAATACGTCGACTTGCTCGGCCAGCTCCATTGTGAGCGCGGAAAGGTTATCTCGACGATCATAAAGCATCCCTAGCGACTTTGACGTTTGCTGCACGAATCGATTTAGGTCTGAGAACATTTGCTGAAGGCGTTCGATACTTTCCGTTTCAAAGAGAAGCACCGAGATTTTTTCCTTCCCAAGCGCGGGATTTTCTTTGAGTGCCGCGGCAATCGCCGCGCACCGATGCTGGCCATCGTTGATAATAAACTCCAGGTTTTCGAGATCCATCTCTAAGGTGCCAACCTCGGCGTTCTCTGCCGAAGAGGTGAACTTTACGGGACAAGAGTAGGACGCGGTGATAGATGAAAACAGGAACCCATCATCATTTTCGAGTATGTAGCTGGTGATATCCGGAACCCTTGCCTTATTCAGCACCCTTTGCGCCTGCAATTCCGGAGTACAGCCCGCCCAATCGTTAAATTTGAATAAATGAGGAATCTCTGAAAGCGGAACCAGGAGCGAGTAATACTCCCGCCGCCCCATGCTTCCTCTAATGACAGGAAAAGTAAGTTTCATAGTCCTGACGATCGATCGTAATGGCAGCTCTAAAAATCTATGTAAGAGCTGTTATCTATCAGCGAATCAGCTGCCTTTCAATAAATCAAGAGCTGATTTTCTAATTTGACACAGCTTAGGCAGACTACGAACACAGCTGTTTATATAATTCTCAAGAGCTGTAAATCAGTAAATGGCTCTGCAAGCTTTTGATTTTATTGAGTAATTGGGGGAAATGGCGTTATCGGCTGCCGGCTTGTTGCGCTATTGGTTTTGTAGTCTCTGGGCTTTGACTACCGTCTTCCCTTACGAAAATTTAACTATTCGCGAGGCCCCCAAGCACGTCGCTTAGACATGCCAGCGGACCGACTGAAAATTTTGCGCGAAGCGTTTCTCAAGACCATGAGCGATGCCGAGGCGTTGGCCGAAGCGAAAAACGGCGGGTACGACCACCGAAGAAAGGTCACGCGGCGCTGGTCAAAGAAATCGTCGATTCGCGGCTGGAAGTCATCGAGCGCGCGAAGAAATTGCTTACGCAATAATATGCGCCGGAAAGATACCGATCGGCGAAGCCCTAAACGAAATTAGCAATGGCCGTAAAGAACACAGAGGGCGCAAAAGAATCGAAGTTGCAGGCAGGTTTCAAACTCGCTATTTTGGCTCTCGTTTTCTCCGTGCTGAATAAAGAGATAAACTCGCAGCAAATAGTTTAGATGGTACCCGGGACGGGATGTATTATTTAGGTCGAATTAAATGAACTTTCCGCTTCCAGAGGCCGATGCCGCGACCGCGGCAGAGGTTCGCGATTGGCTCGATCGCTTCGCCGTCTGTGTCCGCGAGGTGGATTACGCGGCGGCGCGCCCGTTTTGGCACCCCGACATCGTTATCTTCGGCACCTACCAAGAGCTGGTAAAAAGTCTGTCAGGCTGGACCGAGCAGCAATGGGATAACGTTTGGCCGCGCACGGCGGAGTTCCGTTTCGATCTGGCCAGCACCATGGTCATGATTTCCCCGGACGGCATGCTAGCGGTCGCGATCGCGCCATGGACCAGCACGGGCTTCCACGCCAACGGAGCGTCTTTCGATCGGCCGGGACGCGCGACAATCGTCCTGGCGCGGCAATCGAACGAGCGCTGGCTCGGCGTGCATTCACATATGTCGCTGGCGCGCGGCGTGCCCCAGGAAAGTCATGGGAAACGGGCGGTGAAGGCGGGTTAAGCGATTGGCGTCCTCTGCAATATTGAATAGCCTCATTCCTCGCTGGCATGCCTGTCGCGCAGTTTACAGAGTGAACAGCCGCTTGGCGTTTTTGTAGAGGATTTTCTCTCTCACGTCTGCGGACAGCACCCCATGGTTGCGCAAGTGTTCCAAGTTGCCGGGAAACTCGCAGTCCCAGTGGGGAATATCCGAGGCCCAGACAAAATGATCGGCGCCGACGTAGTCGATGGTCTGCGGTAATTGCGACTCGCCGGGCTCGATGCTGAAATAGACTTCCGACTGGCGCACCAAGTCGCTGGGTTTTTCTTTCAGCAGCGGCATCTCGACTTCGGCGCGTTTCTCCCAGTGCTCGTCGAGACGGTCCAAATAGTAGGGCAGCCAGGTAGCGCCGATCTCCAGGAAGGCGAAGCGCAGCTTGGGAAAGCGCAGCGGCACGCCTTGGCAGATCATGCTGGTGAATTGGAGCAGAATGCCGGCGGTAAAGGCATAGGCGTGCACTTCGGCGAACGTGTTTAGCCCTTCGGCGCCGAGTTCGCGCGACCAACTGCGGGTGCCGTGAATGCCAAGGACGGCGCCGCAGCGTTCCGCCGCGGCGTAGACCGGGTCGTAAAAAGAATCGCCCAACGCGAATGGCAGGCCGACCGGCAGGATCTCGAAGGCGGTGATGCCCAGAACTTTTACCGCGCGTTCCAATTCCTCAGCGGCCGCTTGCGGCGAGCGCAGGGGCAACACGCCGACGCATTTGATCCGCTTGGAGAGTGCATTGTAGTCGGCGGCGAAATGATCGTTGCAGGCGCGCGCCACGGCAATTTGAAACTGGATCTCCTGAAGACGGACGACGCTGCCGGAGCCGGTGGGAAAACAGACCGCGGTCTCGATGCCATGCTCGTCGAGGATTTCGTGCCATTTGCCGATCTGCTCGCGCGCCGACAGCTTGCTCCATGTCAGCTCGGTGACAAAGTGGCCGAACATATAATTATCCCAGGGCTGGTCGCCCGGCCGCAGTGCGGTCGTGCGCAGATTCCAAGGCGCTTTTAAGTGTTTGCGGATTTCGCTTTCTCTCTCGATGACATGGCCGTCGGCGTCGATGGCGGTTATGCTGCTCATGGTTTCACTCCTTGGTTGACTGGAAGCTAGGTAGCCATTTCCTTTCTCTATGCGTCCTTCGCGGTGAGGCAGTCATTCTCATTTCTCTAGTCGCCCGAATTCATTTTCCCGCGTCCAGCTGCTTGACCAGGCGATCGTCGAAGAACTGCGCCGGTTTGGCTTTCTTCGCTTCGGGAATCGTCTCGGATAGAAAATCGAGCATGCCCTGGACGCCGGGCTCGGAGATCGTCAGTTCGCGGCGAAAGCCGGCGCGGCGGTAAAATTCATAGGACCTGTCCAGCGCATCGGGGTCGGTTTCTTTGTTGTATTTGGCGATCACTTTGAGGCTGAAGTTCTTGTCGCTGTTGTAGCGATCGATACCGCTGCGCAAGCTGCGCAACAGCGGCAGTAGCCGGCCCCTCAACTCGTCAAAGCGGCTGCGGCGGATGACGATGCCGACGTTTTGATAGGGCACGTCCAATAGGCTGGTCAGCTGGTGAAAGCCCATTTTCTCCAATTGAAAACTCGCCGGCGGGCTGGCGATACCGGCCATGACCTGGCCGGCATGGAGCGCGGCGATCACATAAACGCTGCTGCCCACGGGAAACAGCTGCACATCTTTGGCGCCAAGGCCGATCTTCTTTAAGGAAACCAACGTTGCATAACCGCCAGGCGTTGCCGGTCTGTCGGTGCCGACAATCTTGCCGCGCAGCGCCTCGGCGTTGGCGATTCCCGGCCGGCCGTAAAAATTCCAAATCATGGTATTGAGTAAGCCGCAGATGAACACCAGATCATGGCCACGCAGCGCCGCGGTCAGCACCGGCGCCGCGGACATTTGCACGGCATCGAGTTCGTTGGCAATCAGCGCCGGTACCGCTACGCTGGCGGTCATCGATAAGATCTCGACATCGAGCCCTTCTTTAGCCAGGGCGCCGGTTTCCTTGGCCATCCACAGCGGCGCCATGGTTACCGAATTGCTCAAGTAGGTGATGCGCAGTGGGCGGCTGGCCGCCGCTGCCACGATTATCGGCCAGGTAGCGCCAATGATTGCGGCGCAAACCATCAGATGGATGGGCCAGCGCTTTATTGGACGCAATAGTCGGACGGTGCTTCGAATTGCGCGCAGCGAACCGAAGACGCCGCAGTATTTGCTGCCATTCGGGCGCTGCTCTTTGTAACGCAATGATTGCTTTTTGGAGATTCCCCGGATGATCATGGCGACCCTGATTGGCCGTAGATCTACTACAGCCGCTTCGTGTCGCGCAACCAAAAATGTTAACTGCAGCCGCGTGATCCGGCAACGCGCAAAGTCCGGGCGCCGAAATTATTTTACGCCAGCGGCCTGAAGATACTTGAGTTCGACGAAACGGTCGGCACTGGGCAAGGGCGGTTTCAACAAGCCGGCTTCAGCCATGAAGGTGATCACTTGGCCGAGGCCATTGACGTTGATCTCGCCTTGCACCGGCAGGACATGGCGCTCAGGTTCGAAAAACAACGCGAGGGTTTGCTGGGCGATGTCGGCAGGGGTGTCGGTGGTTTCGACGATGGTTTTCACGACCGATTTACGGTTGGTCGGATCGCGGATGAACTTGAACGTGGCGCCGAGGGCGCGAATGTAGCGTACCACCGCATCGTGATTTTTCTCCGCCCAGGAGCGGCGCGTTGCCGTCACGGTGTAGAGAAAATCGGGCACGGCGTCGTTGGAAATTCCCAGGACGCGAAATCCTTCTTTCTTGGCGATCAAGTCCTGGGGCTGCCCGAGCGGCACGGCGTCGCACTCGCCGCGTTTCAGACAGTTCCAGCGCGTCGGCGTACCCTCGATGATTTTAACCCGAAAGTCGTCTTTGTTGACGCCATGCAGCGCCAGCAACCTGCGGGTCGAGATTGAAATCGTGCCGGCTTCGTCGGCCAGGCCGATTAGCTTACCCTTGAGGTCGGCGAAGTTTTTAATTTCCGGCTTGACCACCAGACTGTAGATCGGATTGGTGAACTCTGCGGCGACGGCGACCGCGTCGGAGCCATTGAGCGCGGCGCGGATCAAAAATGGCACGGCGACATGGGTGACATCGACGGTGTCGTCGTGCAGAGCATCGATCATTTTGTCCGAACCGCCGGGAATCGGAATGATGATCTTGAAATTCAAACCTGCGCGGCGAAAGAAACCTTCCCGTTCGCCGACGAAGATCGGCAGGGAGAAGATGCTCTTAGCCGCGGAAATCGCCTGGCCATAGCGCAGTGGAATGGATTGCGCGGCAACTTCGGATTGAACACTGAGCTGTAGAAGTAAGATGAGCCCGACTATCGAACCGTACCGCCGTTGACGGCGAATCGCGATTACCGCCGCCGCAAAAATAATGGATGGCACCCGAGGCATGGCGGAGTTTCAGCGCGGCGTCCGAGTGTAATCGCTACTTCGCGCCGAGCCGCTGCATGGTGCACTCGATCTCGACGGCGGTGGGCGGGGTTTTGCTCGGCCGCGTCTTGAGCAGCGTTTTGGCTTGTTTATAGCCTTCTTTGGCGCAGGAGATGGTTACGTTGGCGGGCGCGATATCTTTGCCGAAACCGGGGATGCGATAAGCGCCGGCGGCATTGGTGCGGGCGACAATCGATGGCCGGCCTTTGATATCGGCGGTGACTTTGGCGTCGCGGATGGTCTTGCCCGAGGTATCCTTGACGAAGCCGAAGTAATTGGGTCCGTCGTCGTGGTCGTGATCGTCCGGGCCGGCTTCGCCGCCGGCCCACGCCGCACTGGAAAGAGCCAAAAGCAAATATGCCAACAGAGTCGCGGCAAGGTTGGCGCGGGCTGCAGGTGATTTCATAAATACCCCATTTCCCTCTTGGCAATCTCCAAATTTTTACCGCAAGCAAAAGCTCATGAGTAGGTAAGCGAAATTTATCATGACAGGGGATGGGATCAACCACGACCACTGCGGCGCGATGCGATCGGTGAGAGCGCGGACACGGAGCGCAAGCGCGCGGCGAAGAATTGTGCTCCAGTTCGTGCCGGCAAGCCAGACGGTTGTCGACTGATGCGTCATGGCCCCGAGCGACGCGACCGCGAGCAGGCCATGATTATGAGCAATGCGGCCATCATGGGCAATTGGCTTCTGTTTGTCGATTTAATCCATGTCGAAGTGATTGTCCAGTCTGTATCAAACGCCGCAATACTGGACAAGATCGAGTGGCTGAGATAGCAAGGGGCAAGCCGAAGGCAGTCGGCGCAGAGGTCAGAAATGTCCGCTATGCTTTACTCTTAGCACTCGATTGTGACGGGAGGTTTCGATGATTATTTTGCATGTGACGATTCAAGTAAAGCCGGAGCATATCGCTGAGTTCCTGGAGGTGGTCCGCTATGATGCCGAGCATTCGGAAATGGATGAGGCCGGCTGCCTGCGTTTCGACGTGATTCAAGACCGCGACGATGCCAATCGTTTCTATTTCTATGAAGTTTATCGCGATGAGGCGGCGTTGGCGGCGCACCGCGAGACGCCGCACTTCAAATATTACGCCGAGAAAACTCAGCCGTGGCTGGCTGCGCCGCCGGAGCGCCGTTTCGGCAGGAATTTGATTCCCGCTGACGCGGTATGGCGTTAGATTTGTTGCGGCTCGTAGCCGAAGTCCTATGGGAGGTCGTATGAAAGTGTCGCGGCGTTTCTCTATTCTCGCCAGTTTATTTTTTGTCCTGGCCGTTTGTTTCGGCGCGTCGGCTCAGGAAAAGGTTCGCCTATCGCATAGTGCCTTGGAAACCAGCAATGCAGTTTGGTTTATCGCGCAGGAGCTGGGCTTCTACAAAAAACAGGGCCTGGACTCTGAACTGCTTTTCATTCCCAGCACGACCACCAGTTTGACCAGTCTCCTGGCGGGCGACGTGCATGTTGCCAACGTGTCGGGCGGCGCGGTGGCGAGCGCGGTGCTGGCCGGTGCGCAAATCGCCATAGTCGCGTGTTATCTCAATTCCCTGCCGTACGAGATGGTCGTCCATGAATCGATCAAATCGGCGGAAGAGCTCAAAGGCAAAAGTATCGGCATCAGCCGTCTCGGCAGCGCTTCGGATGTGGCGGCGCGGGCGCTGTTACGCGGTTTGAACTTGGAACCGGACAAGCAGGTGCCGATCATGCAGGTCGGCGGCTCGTCTGAACGGGCGGCCGCCTTTCGCGCTGGGCGCATCGCCGGATTTCCGTCGCCGCCGGGAGTCATTCACCTGACCAAAGGGATGCCGCATCGAATATTGATCAGCACGGCGGATTTCAAGCAGCGCTTTGAGTTTCCTTATATTTGCGCGGCGACGACGAAAGCTTATTTGCAGAAGAACCGAGAGACGGTCAAGAAAGTCGTATCGGCGCATATCGAGGCGGTGCACTTCGTCAAAACCCGTAAAGACGAGAGTAAAAAGATTATGGCGAAGTATGCTAGGACGAACAATGAAGATTACTTGGAGGCGGCTTACACTGCGAGCGCGAAACTATACGATGTCGTGCCCTTGGTGACCCGGCCCGGTGTCGATGTCCAGATCAAGGAGGCGACCAGCCGCAAGCCCGGCGCACAACTGCGCTTCGAAGACATGGTCGACGAGAGCATCGTGAAGGAACTGGACAAGAGCGGGTTTATCGACAAAGTCTATAAGAGATAACGAGCCACGACTTCTGCACATTCATGGATTCGGCCCGGTTTAAGGCGCTTCGACGGTGCTCGTCGATGCGATAATTGCGGGCGGGCCGCGCGAGTTTTCACCAATCCCGCATGAGCCGCTGCGGCCGCCAGTGATGGGCGCGGTGGGCGGCGACGTAATCCTTGCGGGCGAATAGTTTGACCAGCACGACGCCAGCGACGAATCCGCCAATATGCGCCCAGAAGGCGACGCCGCCCATTTCACCGGACGAAAATAACCCGCTCACGAGTTGGATGACAAACCAATAGCCGAGCATGGCCCAGGCGGGCAGGGCGATCGAAGTGAAGAAAATAAAGATCGGCACCAGCGTATAGACTTTGACGCGCGGATAGAGCACCAGATAGGCGCCCATGACTCCGCTGATCGCTCCGGAGGCGCCCACCATGGGAACGATCGAGTCGGGATCGGCAACCACTTGGCCAAGTGCCGCGGCCAAGCCTGTGAGCAGGTAAAATGCGATGAAGCGCAGATGTCCCATCGAGTCCTCGACATTGTTGCCGAAGAGCCACAGGAACCACATGTTGCCGATCAGGTGCATCCAGCCGCCATGGAGAAACATCGACGTGATCAGATGAGATACTTGACGGCCGGGATCGGTTAGACAGACGGCGCCCGGCCCCATCGGAAAGGCCTGGCCCGGTGGCACTAACCCGGTCAGTTCGCCGGGAACGAGGCCGAGGTTGCACACCGATCTGGCCAAAGGTAACTCGGCGCCGGCGCCTTGCACGAACAGCCAAGCGGCGATGTTCAAGACGACAATGGCGCCGGTGATTAAGGCGGGGTGCTGGGTTTCGTTTTCATCGCGATAGGGAATCATGGTTACCTTCTAGCCCAATTTTAAACAAAAGCCGAGGGACTTTCGTGAAATCTGGTACCATCAGGTATCGCGCAATCAATGTCGTTTTGACGCTGTGATCGTCCCCGGACATTCGAGTACTACAGTCAAAGCCGACCGGAAGAATTACATTCTTGGCGCTGATCGGTTCGGAGCGCGCGCCGCGGCTGCTTGAATGTTTCGGAAACCCACCGCAAAATGGCCTGACGCGATGGGCAAGACTTGGCACCGCCATTGGCCGGCGGCTTGCTCATAGCGCAGGGAGAGGAATTATCGCGCTATGATGGATCGAAAAACCCGGATACTGGAACGACTGCGGCAGCAGCAGGATACCTACGCCGATGGAGCCGGATCCGCGTCGGGGCCGGTCATAGCGTTGGACGATCTGAGGGTGGGTGCCGAGGCCGAGATCGAGCGCCTGAAAGCGCAGCTGGCCAGTGTAACCGCGGAAGTGGATAAACTTCGCGGCGAAAACCAAAAGTTAACTGCGGAAAAAGAGATCCTCACTGCGGAGCTGTTGGAGAGGAAGCTGATAATGAGCCGGCTCCAGGCCGAGGAGCTGCGCGAACACGAGAAGGGCAATTCTTGGTTGCGGCCATTCAAAATGCTTTTTTAGTGCGCTGTCCTACCATTTCCGGTATCTTGTGCCTCTTGCATTGTCCGCATTAAGAGTCCCAATCAATCCTTTTTGCTGACATCTCCGAGTCCTGGGGTTAATCATTTCGCTCCAGATAGGTACGGCAGGGATGCGAAAATCAAAAGCTCTGGACAATCTCGGTCATTCACCATAGATAACCGTTCGAGGAACGATTATGGCCGCCGCGAAGTTTCTCGACGCGGCGGATTCGTTGGTCGGATCGGAGATGGCCATGGGCACCAAGGGACGGGCGGCGATCTATGTGGAGGCGAAGCAACCATTGGTGGTCGATGAGGTTGAATTCGCCGATCCCGGAGCGGATCAAGTTTTAGTCAAGCTGTTTGCCAGCGGTGTCTGCCACTCACAATTGCACACGATGCAGCGGCCGGCGCGCACGGGGCAAAGTCTTCCCGCCTTACTGGGTCACGAATCCACCGGATTTGTCGTCGCCAAGGGGCGGGATGTTACTCATGTCAAAGAAGGCGACCATGTGATCACCACCTGGGTCGATCGCGATAGCGCGACCACCAACCAGCCGATGGTGGCCCATGCGCTCAACGACCGCACACAGTACCACGCCCGTTGGAAAGGCAAAAATGTCATGCATTCGGCCGCCACCTGGGCCGAATATGCCATCGCCCAGGAGCGGGTCGTCCTACCGATGCCGAAAGATTTGCCGACCGATGTAACGTCGATCGTCGGGTGCGCCGTCATGACCGGCGCCGGCGCGATTATCAATACGCTGCAAGCCCGGCCCGGGCAATCGATCGCCGTTTTCGGCGCCGGCGGCATCGGCCTATGCGCAATCTCCGCGGCGGCAGTGGTCGATGCTTATCCGATCATCGCCGTCGATATCGATTCACAAAAATTGGCCTTCGCCCGGCGCATGGGCGCGACTCATGGCATCAACGCCAAGGAAGGCGACGCGGTGCAAGCGATCAAGGATATCACCGGCGGCGGCGCCGACTATGCGATCGACGCGATCGGTTTGCCGCTGACTCAGGAGCAGATTCTGCGCTCGGTCAGGCCAGGATTCTCCGGACTCAATCAGGGCGGTACCGCTGTACTCGTCGGCATCACGCCGCCGGATACCAAATCGCTCATCGACACCAGCTTGTTCATCGGCAACCGCTCGTTCAAACGCACCAGCGGCGGCGACTGCAAACCGGAGCGCGATTTCCCGATCTTCCTGCGCTGGTTCCGCGACGGTAAACTTAAATTGAACGAGCTGATTACCAACCGTTACAAACTGGAGCAGATCAACCAAGCGGTGGACGACCTGGAACATGGTCGAATATTGGGGCGGGCCATTTTGACGTTCGATTGAGCGACGAAGAATTGGCCGCAAAGAACGCAAAGGGCGCAAAAAATTCCCAGGGGGAAATTTGGCATCTAGGCATGAAAGATATTTCGTCCCTCGCGATTTATGGCGAAACTGGAACAACACATGACGACAAACGCTGCTGATAACAATGCCACCCGTTCGATTGCCCGCGATGCCATTCGTTCGCGTCTGGTGCTCGAAGTGGCATCCGAAATGATCGAGCAAGAGGACTGGCCCAATCGCCAGGCGCGGGTGAGCTTGCGGCCCCAAGGCGCGGCAGAATGGGCCGTTAACATGATCGCCAGCGACGGCCCAGGGGCGCTCGATTTGGTGGCCCGCGGCGAGATGCAACTGGCGATCAGCAATCCGGCGATGTATCTGGCGCTGGCGGTGCGCGGCACCGGGCCGTATAAAAAGCCGATTCCGTTGCGCGCGATTACGATCATTCCTTCGCCGGACCAGCTCGCCTTCGCCGTGACCGAAAAGACCGGAGTGAAGTCGTTGCACGAGATTCGCGAGCGCCGCATGCCATTGCGCGTGTCGGTGCGCGGCCAACGCGATCATGCGCTTCATCCGATCACCGACGAAGTCTTGAATGCGGCAGGTTTCACCCTCGACGATATCGCTTCTTGGGGCGGGCAGGTGCGCTATGACGACGGCCTGCCGATCAAAAGCAACCGCTTCGGCGCCATGCAGCGCGGCGAGGTCGACATGATCATCGACGAAGCGGTGCGCGGCTGGGCCAACCCGGCCCTCGACGCCGGCATGCGCATCCTGCCGCTCGATGACGAGATTCTAACCCAGATGGAGGACGCTCGGCCTGAGACGCGCGGTCATGCCGGTTGCGCGCTATCCCAAGTTGGGCAAGGATCTGCCGACATTGGATTTCAGCGGTTTCGCTGTCTACACCCATGCCGATGTGCCGGACAAAGTGATCGCGTCGGTTTGCGCTGCGTTGGAAGCGCGCAAGGAGCGCATCGGCTGGCAGGAACCGGGACCGCTGCCGCTTGAAAAAGGCTGCCGTGACACCGCCGACGGACCTTTGGTGATTCCGCTTCACCCGGCGGCGGAGAAATTTTGGCGCGGGCAGGGTTATTTAATTTGAACTGACCGGATGGGCGAAAGATTTTTCGCCCCTACAGTAATGATGGAAACGAATCAAAACAAACGCCATCGCCGCAGTGTTCGGTTGCAGGATTATGATTATTCGCAGAGCGGGGCTTATTTTGTCACCGTCTGCACGCAGGGACGCGCATGTCTGTTTGGCGAGATCGTTGACGGTGCGATGCAGGTGAATGAGGCCGGGAGGATGCTAGAGCAGTGTTGGTTGGCAATCCCACATCATTTCCCGCATGTCGACTTGGATGCGTTTGTGGTGATGCCAAATCATGCGCATGGAATCGTAATCATCGACGACAGCCCCGTAGGGGCGAAAAATCTTTCGCCCCTACCCAACACCAATAGACCCGTGCAACGACCCCTAGGCACGCCGTCCAAATCAATCGGTTCGATTATTCGCGGATTCAAAATTGGCGTGACGAAATGGTTTCGGGAAAAGACGGATACGCACGCCGTGTGGCAACGCAACTACTATGAACATGTCATTCGCAGCGAGCAGTCTCTCATTCGAATCCGGCAATACATTCAAGATAACCCGGCGAGCTGGGCATTCGACCGCGAGAACCCAGCGGCAGCCACAAGGGAAGCCGAGGATGCTTTGCATGAGTGATGTATGTCGTCGGAGCGGTTGTGCGGTTGTAGGGGCGAAAAATTTTTCGCCCGGATCCACCGAAACGCAAGGGGATTCATATGCTAAACACTGTCATCCCGCCTGACGCGTTCACCTACAAGGTGCGCGGTTTCTGTGCCCTGTGCACGGCCCACTGCGCGACGATTGCGACTGTCACCGATGGCAAAGTCGTCCGGCTCGAAGCCGATGCCGATCATCCCAACGGCGGCGTGTTCTGCCTCAAGGGTAAAGCCGCGCCGGAACTTGTTTACCATCCGGACCGGCTCAATTATCCGCTCAAACGTACCCGGCCAAAGGGCGACCGCGATCCGGGCTGGCAACGGGTTAGCTGGGACGAAGCGCTCGATGACATCGCACAGCGTTTGATTGCCATTCGCGAACAAGACGGCGCGCGCGCGGTGGCCCTCGCCAAAGGCACCGGCGGCGGCACTTCGGTTTCCGATGCCGAGCGCTGGCTGGCGCGCTTGCTCAATCGTTTTGGCAGTCCCAATTGGACGTCGACGACCCATGTCTGCAATTGGCACAAGGACACCGGCTTCACCTACACGTTCGGCGTGGAAATCCCTACGCCGGATGTCGCCCACAGCGGCGCCTTTTTGCTCTGGGGCCACAATCCGAGCTCGACCTCGCTGATTCTCGCCCATGACATCGTCGCGGCGCGCAAACGCGGCATGAAGATCGTCGCGGTGGATCCGCGGCGGGTCGGTATCGCGGCGCAGGCCGACGTGCTGCTGCAAGTGCGACCGGGCACCGACGGCGCGCTTGCGTTGGCGATGATCGACGTGGCGATCACAGAAAAGCTTTTCGATGACAGCTTTGTGCGCCAATGGACCAACGGAACTTTCTTGATTCGTTTGGATACCGGCGCGGCATTGACTGAAGCTGATTTGACCGCGAGCGGATCGGCCGATCGATTCGTTGCCTGGGATGAAATCGCCAATGCGCCGATTCTCTACGATTCGTTGACCGGCGGTTTTGAAGGCAAGCCTGGCCGACTGTCAATTGCCGGAGCGCGCACCGTTGTCGGCAAAGACGGCAGCGTGATTTTCTGCGAGCCCGCATTTGCCCGCTTGGCAGTGTTAGCTGCAGAGTTCACGCCCGAGAAGTCGTCGTCGATCACGTGGGTATCACCCGACAAAGTTCGCCAAGCGGTGCGCCTGCTGGCGGCGCATCGGCCGGTCAGTATGTTTATGCACAACGGTGTCGGCCAACATACCAACGCGACGCAAACGAGCCGGGCGATCGCGACGTTCTATGCTCTCTTCGGCGACATCGATCGGCAAGGCGGCAACGTGGTGTTTCCCAAAGCGCCGCTCAACGCGATGTCGGGCAAAGAGTTTCTTCCCAAGGAAACGGCGCTTCAACGGATCGGCCGCGAACGCAAACCGCTCGGCCCGCCGGCCAAACCCGGCAACTGCGCGGCTTACGATATTTTCACCGCGGTGCTCGAAGGCCGTCCCTATCCGGTGAAAGCACTACTCAATTTTGGTTCGAACACGATCATGTCGACGGGAGACTCGCAAAGAGCGCGCGAAGCGTTTTGCGCGGTGGATTTCGCCATCGCCGCGGAATTATTTATGACGCCCACCGCGGAGCTGTGCGATTACGTTTTGCCGGCGACGAGCTTTCTCGAAATGGCCACCGTGTCGAATGATTTCAAGCATCGCGAGCAGGGAAGGCGCCACGTGCAATATCGGCCTACCGTCGTAGCGCCGCTGGCCGAACGGCGTTCCGATACTTGGATGGTCTTTGAGTTGGCGAAACGGCTGGGGTTCGCCGATGATTTTTGGCAGGGCGACATCGACGCGGCGTACGAGCATGAGGTAGCTGCCGCCGGCATGACGTTGAATCAACTCAAGGCGTCGCCGGGCGGCATTACCGTGCCGGCCACACCGCGCTACCAGAAATTTGCCACGCCGGAAAAATCCGGCGCGGTGCGCGGCTTCAACACGCCGGATAAAAAAGTCGCGGTTTATTCGCATACCTTCGCGGCGCACGGATTTGCCGCGTTGCCGGAGTATGTCGAACCGATGGTCAGCCCAATCAGCCGTCCTGAAATAGCCCGGGAATATCCGTTGGTGCTGACCAACGCCAAGTTTACCACTTACATTCACAGCCAGTTGCGCGGCTTGACCAGTCTGCGCAAAGTGTCGCCCCATCCCAGCGCCGACATTCATCCCGAGACCGCGAAGCGCTACGGCATCACGGATAAAAGCTGGATGGTCATCGAAAGTCCGCGCGATTCGATTCGCGCCAAAGCGCGGGTCACTGACGCGATCGCGCCGGGCGTGGTGTGCTGCCAGCATGGCTGGTGGCAAGAGTGCAAGGCGTTGGAGCTGCCGGGTTACGATTCCTACGGCGCCGGTTCGGCCAATCCTAGCCTACTGATCGGTTCAGAGATCGCCGATCCGATCAGCGGCTCGCTGCCGCATCGGTCTTTTTTGTGCCGTGTCCGGCCGGCGTCATAGGGCGAACAATGTTTCGTCCTTACAGGGTCAATAACGCGGAATGATTTTTTGAGACGCGCGGATATGCCCATCGACCAGCCAATACACCATCGCCGCAGTGTTCGATTGCAGGATTATAATTATTCGCAAAGCGGAGCGTGTTTTGTCACGGTCTGCACGCAGGAACGAACATGCATGTTCGGTAAGATCGTTGATGGCGCGATGCAGCTGAACGATGCAGGGATAATTGTGGATCAGTGTTGGTTGAATATCCCAAATCATTTTCCACGAGTCGATCTAGATGCCTTTATCGTGATGCCAAACCACGTGCATGGTATTATCGTCATCGCCGAGGGGCCGGTAGGGGCGAAAGATTTTTCGCCCCTACGCAAGACCAATAACACCAGACATCGACCCAGTGGTGCGCCAGCTAAATCAGTTGGCTCGATTGTCCGTGGTTTCAAAATCGGTGTAACCAAGTGGTTCCGTAAAAACACGGATACGAACAGTGTCTGGCAACGCAGCTACTACGACCACGTTATCCGTAACGAAGAGTCGCTTAATAATATTCGGCAGTACATTTTCGACAACCCGTCTCGATGGGCATTCGATCGTGAGAACCCAGCGGCAACCACGCCGCAATCGGATGCCGCGTGGTCTTCATAGTCTCGTCGCGCAAAGAACGTCGGTGGACTGCGGTGGGTTCGTACGGGAGAAAAAATTCTTCGCTCTTACTCGGTAAGCACAGAATTCCAGTTGTTGACCCTCTAGGCCAATTGTTTGGATGATTCATCAAATCAAAACCAGTGCGACAAAGCAGTTTCGCGATAGCGACCGTAATGGGACGGAGAATCGATTCCGCGATCGCTTTTGGAGAAATCCGGATTGCGCATGAGAATTCTAAGTATCGGAATACTTCTTTGCCTTTGCAACGGCTGTTTTGATCCATGTGGTAACGATGAAGTGGTCCGTGTGCCATCACCGGACGTGAAATTCGAAGCGGTGATCTTCCAGCGCGATTGTGGCGCGACGACCGATTTCAGCACTCAGATCTCAGTTCTTCCTAAAGGTACTTCCTTACCAAAGGCAGGTGGGAACGTATACATCGGAGATTCGAATCATGGCGCTGCACCGACTGCGAAATGGAGCGGTCCACCGGTAGATGTCAAATGGTCAGCTAACCGACAGCTAACCGTTGTCACACATCCGGCGGCCCGAATGTTTCGGAACGAAGCAACTGTGTCTGTATCGACGGGAGTATTTAGCAAAGAAACGGTGACCGTAGAATATACGATAAACGCAGGGCCCCGAGAGGCCGCCCAACCCGCTACTTCAGCCGGGCGGTGACAGGCGCGGCGGCTGCACAGCAAAACGTTACCGGAATGCCGGCAAAACTTCCCGCGAGAATAGTTGCAGCATCTCCGAGTGCCGTTCGAGACTCGGATAGATAAACTTGATCTCAAAGTGCGACACGCCGGCTTCGCTGTAGGCTTTGACCTGGCGGCGGATTTCTTCCGGTGAGCCGATCAGACTGACGGCGGCGAGCTGTTCCACGCTCATCATTCTTTCGAAAGTGCTCTGACCGATGGCCAGGGTGCCGTAGCCGTCCTGGCGGGCTTTGGCGCCGTCCTGGTCGATGCAACCGTAGACTTCGACGCCGAGATGGATTTTTGTGGGATCTCTGCCGTGGCTTTGCGCCATAACTTTTACTTCGCCGAAGCGTTTGCCGATGTCTTGCGGCAGCAGCCATGCCGGCAGCCAACCGTCGCCCAGTGCTGCGGTTCTCTTCATCGCGGCTTCGGTCCAGCCGCCGACCCACAGTGGCGGGTTGGGTTTCTGTAACGGTTTGGGACAGATCTCGGCGGTCTCGAATTTTACGAACCGGCCGTCGTAGCTTGCCGGATGATCGGTCCAGATGGTTTTCATCGCGCGCAGGTGATCGTCGGCGATTTTGCCGCGCTGTTTTCGATTCACGCCCAGCACTTCGTATTCACGCGACTTGATCGTCGACGGCGAGCCGATGCCGACGCCGATGTCGAGGCGGCCGCCGCACAGGACGTCGAGGGTAGCGATTTGTTTGGCGGCCAATAGCGGATTGCGACAGGGGATAACCACGCAGGCGATTCCCAGGCGAACTTTATGAACCTGCCCGGCGATGAATGCCAGCGAGGTCATGGCTTCAAAGAAATCCGGGCTCGCATTGCCGGTGTGCGAATCGTCGGAACCCGATGAAATATGCGTGCGATGAATCTCGTCGGACCAGGTCAGGTGATCGTGCACCCAGATCGAATCGAAGCCCAGCGCTTCGGCTTCTTGAGCGACCTGGAGCATCGACTGCGGCGATGCCAGGGGGCCGGAGTTGGGAAGTCGGATGCCGAAAGTGATTTTGTTCCGGTTGCTCATGGACAGCGGCTCCTTCAAATTTGTAACTAATACCAAGGGAAAGAGGCTTGCAAGCAATGCGCGTTGCCAAGACACCACGCCGCTGGCATAGTCGTCGGGATGAAACTGTCGCGCTATTCAATACTATTTTTGTGCACCGCCGTGGCGACCATGACTTCCATCGGCATGAGCACTTTTAGTTTGTTCCTGCCGCCGATCGAGAAAGAGTTTGGTTTGACGCGCTCGATGGTGACTTTGCCGTATATGGTGGCGATGCTCGGCTGGGCTGTCGGCGCGCTGACGTTTGGTAAATTGGCCGACGACCGCGGCTCGCGGCCGGTTATTCTAATCGGCATCGCGCTGATGGGGACGGGGTTTGCCGGCATGGGGCTGTCGCAGAACGTATGGCAGTTGTCGCTCACCTATGGCGTCTGCGTCGGCATGGCCATGGGCGCGTGCAGTCTGGTGATCATGTCGCTGTTGGTGTCGAAGCATTTCGCCGACAATCGCGGTCTTGCCGTGGCGGTGATTCAAACCGCGCCGCCGCTAAGTCCGCTGCTGTTCGCGCCGATTATTTATTTTTTGATTCGTTCCTACGATTGGCGCAGCGCCGCGTTGCTGGTCAGCGCCTTGTTGTTTTTCATCGCTTGGCCGCTCGCCTGGTTCGGCGCCCACGATCCCGAAGCCTCGCGGTCCGGCCGCAGCGCACGGCTGGGCTGGAGCGCTGCTCTGCCCTATCTGCGCACACGTTCGATGCGGCTGTTGTTTGCCGTGCGCTTTTCCTGCGGCGTGGCATTCTTTCAGATCGCCCATCTCGTCGCCTTGACCATGAGCAAGGGCTTTGACGCCGCCACCGGCGCCAAGGCGGTGAGCGTGTTCGGCGCCGGCGCGGTGGTGTCGGCGTTGCTCTTCGGCTGGCTCTCGGATCGCTACGGAAGAGCGCCGATGTTGGGGCTGAGCTATCTCACCCGCGGCGTCGGCACGCTGCTGCTGGCCCTCGATATCAGCAATGTCTATGTTTACTACGCCGTAGTCGCGCTGGCCATCGGGCCGACTTTCGGCACGGTGGCGGTGGGCAATGTTTTGTTCTACGAACTAGTCGGCCCGCGCATAGCCGGGATGATCCTCGGCATGAGCTTCATCGTGCATCAGATCGGCTCGGCCGCGGGACCGATGATCGCGAGCATCACTTACGACCGCACCGGCAGCTATGATGGTTTCCTGGTGGTGATGAGCCTGGTGCTGCTGGCTTCCGGGCTGGCGTTGTTTCTTGAGAAAAATACCGACGCCGTGCCGGTCGGCGCCGCCTCCGCGGCTAGTCCGTCGTAGACTAAAACCGCCGACGCTCAGCTCATCAATCGCCCGCCCGACACATTCAGTGACTCTCCGGTCGTGTGCGACGAATCGCTCGAGGCCAAGAACAGTGCGGCGTTGGCGACTTCGTCATGTTTGGCGTATTTGCGCAGCGGTGTGAGGGCGAGGATTTGCGCCTCATGGGCTTCAACCGTCATGCCTAAGTTCTTGGCGCGCTGAGCGTACATTTCGCGCAGATCGGGCTCGTCCATACCGCCGGGGCAGATGATGTTGGCGCGGATGCCGTGAGGGCCGTACTCTTTGGCGATGGTCTGGGTCAGGCCGACCACGCCCCATTTGGCGGCGCACAGCGAGCCGCGCATCGCCATGCCTTCGCGGCCGGCAGTGCCGGAGATACTGACGATGCTGCCGCTCTTCTGCTTGACCATTTGTTTCAAAACCGCGCGGCAGCAGAGAAATACCAGCTTCAAATTGTAAAGAATCACATCGTCGAATTCTTTGTCGCTGATTTCGGTTACCGCCACCAACGGACCGCGAAAACCGGCGCTGTTGATCAGCACATCGATCTTGCCGAAACGGCGCACGGTTTCGTCGACCAGGTTGTTTACTTGCCGGTCGTCGCTGCAGTCGGCGGTGATGGCGACGGCTTTGCCGCCGTTTTGATTGACCGCTTGGGCCACTGCATCGAGTTCGGTTTTCATCTTTGCCAAATCGACCAGGACCAGGCTCGCGCCTTCCTTAGAAAAAGTGTGGGCGATGGTTTCACCGATGCCGCGCGCGCCGCCGACGATGAGGGCTACTTGGCCTGCTAACTTCATTGCAAATCCTCCTGTGGTGATCGGGCTAGGAGCGGCTTCGATGGTATGAAGGCGCCCGGAGACACGCGTCAACATACTGAATTGTCTTGACCAGAACAACGAACATCGAATAGTTTTCATCCGATCGCAATCATTCGCGGATTGAAGCGAACTCCGAGGTGACCATGAGCATAAAAATCGTCGTTTTGATCATTCTAGCTAATTTCATTCGACCCGCTCATGCGCAGGACGCCAAGCTCATCGATGCGGCGAAAAAAGAAGGCGGCAAAGTGGTTGTCTACAGTTCGATGGAGTCGAGCATTTCGGATGGCATTGCCGCGGGCTTCAAGAAGAAGACCGGACTGGAAATGGATTACTGGAGAGGATCGTCCACCAAGGTGCTCGACCGCGCGCTGAACGAACATCGCGCCGGCAAGCCGCTTTTCGACGTGGCCATTACCATCGCCGATCCGATGTTTTTAATGCAGAGCGAAGGCTTGTTCGCCAAGTATGACTCGCCATCGGCGGCGGACTTTCCGAAGGCGATGATCGATCCGAACTTGGGGCCCAACTACCGCAACCTCATGATCGGCATCGTTTACAACAAGGATGCCATCAAGCCCGCCGACGCGCCAAAATCTTTTGAAGATCTGGTCAAGCCGCAGTTCAAGGGCAAAGTCATCATGCCCGATCCGACGCAACACACGACGACAACGCAGTGGGTCGCTAGTTTGCCGAAGCTTTTGGGCAAGGATAAGGCGGACAAGTTCGTGCGCGATCTGGCGGCGTCGAAACCGATCCTCGCCGAGTCTTTGCTGCCGCCGGTCGAGCGCGCGGTCAGCGGCGAGGTGCCGATCGCCATCACTTTACTGCATTACACCTACGTGTTCAGGCAGAAAGGCGCGCCGTTGGATTACGTGCGCATGCCGAAGTTGCTCGGCGACGGCAATTACGTCGGGTTGAGGCAACAAGGCGCCGCATCCCAATGCCGGCAAGGCGTTCATCGATTATTTTCTCGACGACGAGTGCATGAATTTGATGTCCAAGTTGGGCGAGTTCGTCAATCGCAAGGGTATTGTTGCGCCGCTCGAAGGCGTCGACAAGATTCAGTTCGTGCCGATGGACCGGCTCGACGCCAAGACCTATGCCGAGAAAAAGAAGGAGTATCAGAAGCTGTTCTTGCGGTAGGCGATGGGATTTAGGAATTGGCCGCAGAGAACGCAAAGGGGCACAGAAAAGAATTGGGCTTGGAAGGGGCGGGCTTAAAGCCGCCTTCCGAGAGGCGATTTCTGATAGAGTGGGCATTGGCATTTAGACCGTTGGAGATACATAGGAATGGCAAAAATCACCGATCCTTGGGATCATCACGATTGGGCGGCGCGCGACTATGTCGAGCAGTGGGCCGAACGACAAGATCCAAAAGAAGCCGATCGGCAGGATGCGTTCAATGTATTGGCCGAGACTTTGCCGTTCGAGTCGAGCGCCAAGATCACCATCTTGGATATCGGCGCCGGCTACGGCGCGTTGACGGGTTTTCTTCTCGGTGAATTTCCCAACGCCAAGGCGGTCTGCCACGACGGCTCGGCTGAGATGCTCGCACTTGGGCGCAAGCGCTTGGCCAAGTTAAAGGGACGGGTGAAGTTCGTGCAATGCGATCTGAGCAAAACCGGCTGGAGCAAGAAACTCAAAGGGCCATTCGACGCTATAGTCTCGTCGATTGCGATTCACAATGTTCGCGAACATGACATCATTCGGTCGATTTATGCGGAGACTTTTTCGTTGGTGAAGCCCGGCGGCTGCTTCTTGAATCTCGATCGCATGACACCCTCGGTAGCTGAACAGTTGAAATGGCTGCGCCAGGCGGGATTCGCAGATGTCCGGCGCTTCTGGGACGGCGGCAAGCGCGCTATCGTCGGCGGATTCAAGCGCTAGTTTTCTACCGAGAAATAGATTTACTAAAACGCTCCGAATATCACCCCGTGGCAAGGACTTCGGTTACCCCTCTTTGAAAAAAGCGGCCAGGGGAGATTTCTTTACTCACGCGGCTCCGTTGTCTCAAAGCAGAGCCCGACTAGGACAAACGGTTTACTCGTCTTCGCTGTCGATGATCGCTTCGGAGCGATACCACTTCTTCAACGGACGCCCTTCGGCGTGGGCCATGACTTCTCGTTCCCAGAATTTTCGATAGAGCAAGAGCCCGACGTCGGCGCGAATCAAGCGCTCGCTCTTGCGTTCCGACAACGGTCCTTGGCCAACCTGGGTGACATAATCCTGGATCCAGATGATGTTCGCTATGTCGTCGCCGTCGATGTCTTGAATGCGCAGCTCGCCGCGCAGGATCGCTTCGCCGAGTTCGTACATGATGTCGACCTGAAAGCTCCAGTGATTGTCGTCGTCGATCGGCACGCGCCAGGTGAGATGCTGGAGCGGCGATTTGAAACAGGTCATGTTCGGCCAGCCGCGCTGGTTGGTGTGCACCCAGCCATTGGCAAACGTGGAGCGGATGTCGATGCCCCAGTCGGTTTCTTCGGCATCGACTTTGATCGGGATTTCCACGGGTTTGTTGGCGAACAGCTCGGATTCGCGGTGCGCGAAGGGGATATGCACCGGATCGTTCTCCATGTTGATGACGAAGTTGCAGGCACGCGTGTAGGCCTCGACCCCAGAGCTCGCCGCCCGATTCGAAATCGGCATAACGAGGAAATTCCGGCGTGTCGCCGTCGCCGATGTAGGCGAGAATTAGCCCCAAGTATTCGCGCACGGGATAAGTGCGCAGCCGCACGGTTTTCGCCGTCGATTCATCCTCGGTCGGCACTTCGACGCATTGACCGCTGCCGTCGTATTTCTAGCCGTGAAAGCGGCAGCGAATGCAGTCGCCCTCGATCCAGCCGACCGACAGTTGTAGGTCGCGATGGGCGCGGCGATGATAATCGGATGCCAGAGCGTGCGCATGTAACGCCCGCCAAGCGTATTCGGTCCGGTGCGAAATAGGTCAGCGAGATCGGCCATCGAGTTTACTCGGATTCGTATGGAAGATTCGGTCGGCTATTTGCTCCGATAGTATTTTGCCATCAGGTTGTCCACGCCGGCTTTAGCGCAGGCTTGGTCGAACATGGTTCGCACGACCGGATCCTCGTCTTCATACTCTATTTGATTGCCGCCGAGTTTGACGTCGACGTCGGCTTTGCCGCGGCCTTCACCCCACATCTCGTGATACTTTTGGCTGCCCCAGCGCAGCGCCAAATAGCGTACGGGGACCGAGCCAGCATTAAAATGCTGGTGAAACCACCCGCCCGGTGGGACGACCAGGCTGCCGGGTTTCCAATCGAAACGCTTGATTTCCTGGCCGCGCGGCCAGAGCAGCGAATAGCCGTCGCCGGCGAGGATGATCACATGGGCGCCAGGGCCGTGGAAGTGGGCTTTCTTGTAGCTGCCGACGGCGAACTGCGAGATATGGCCGCACAGTGTGTTCTCGGACATTTCCAAGCGCACCTGGGAGCCGCCGCCGCCGCGCTCTTTCCATTCGAGCAGTTTCAAATTCTTCACGTCGGCGACGAAATTGGTGTTCCATGTGCGGCCGGAATACCAGATGCCGGGATTGCCGAAGTAGTTTTCTTGAGAATGGTAGCGGTCGCTAAACACGTAGGGGCAATCGAAGATAAAATCGGTGTTGTGAATCAGATTGATCATGCATGGCGCGCTGGTGACGGCGAGAAAGCGCGCGGGTTCACTGCCGTTGCCATTGAAGATCTCGTGCCAAGCATTGAGCGGCGGCGAGAATAGCGAGCCTTCCTGCCATTCGAACGTGCGCTTGGGCTCGCCTTCGTTCCAAATCGTCGCCGCGCCCCGGCCTTTGATGACATAGATCAACTCCTCGTACATATGTTTTTCCGGCGCCAGGGATTTACCGGCAGGAATTTCGCAGATATAGGCGTCGTTGGTCTCGCCGGTGCCGGCCAAACAAAGGCGCACGCCCAAGCCGCCGGTGCGTTTCCACGGAGCCAACGGCACCTGGGCGATATCGTCGACGAAGAAGCTCTCGACCAGCGGTATGCCTTCGCTCTCGACCCACTTTTTGTAAGAGCTGCTTTTTGGCGTTATCGATTCGGTAGAGATTTTCGGTTCCGTCATGTGTTCTCTCTCTGTGGTTTATTTCTTCGCTTTCGGATCGGTTAATTTTTTGTAATAGCCGTCCCGTTTCAGCTCGTCAATGAGCGATTCATCGACGAACGACGCGAGATTCAATGCGCCTTTAACCTCGCTGGTTTGACGCACGAGATCGAGGGTGTTGGCGATGCCGATGCGATCGATGCCCGGCGGCAGGGAAAAATTCGGGCCGTAAACTGGTGCGACTCGTCGAGAACGGCTAGATCCTTTTGCTCGAGCCACTGGGAGTCCATCTTGATGGCTTTGTCGCGGTTGGTCTTAAACTCAAAAATACCTTCGCTATAGGCGCGGATGAAGCGTTTGACCGTGTCCTGTTTCGCCGCAACGCGCCGGCTTTGGCCTTGCGCTGCCACGGACCGAGCTCCAAGGTTTTGAGTTCATCGATGCCGACTCCGTGGCAGATCGGAATGCCGTCCTGATCCTGCCAAACGTCGTAGGGCGTCTTCTCCGAATAGGCGGCCGCCTTGGTTAGGTCGATGGTCACTTCAGCTCCCTCCATGAATTAGCCGCAAGGGACGCAAAAGATCGGCAGGAATAAGTCAGTCACCACAAAGGCACGATGGTTTCTTATAGGGACGCATTAATTTACGCCGGTTTCGCGACCTTTGCGGTGACTGACTGATATTCGCCGGTGCGTTCGTCTAGCCGAGGACTTTCGAATATTTCTCGCGCAGCTTGGCGTAACGCTGGCCGCCTTCGGTGGCGGCTTGGCGAAAATCCTCCGGCATATAATCATAGGGCGGGCGGATTGGGCCGGTCTTGCAGTAGCCGGATGCCGCCATCAAGACTTTTTCCAGCTGAATGTTATAGGAGGCGAATATTTCTTGCGAGCCGGTGATGGCGTGGTGCGGTTCGTTGGCCCAGGCGATGTCGGCGGCGACGGCTTTGGCTTGCGCGGCCGGCCCGTCGGCGAGCGCTTTCATCAGCGCGATGGCGACCTGCGGTCCGACGGAAGGAATCCAGCAAGTGGTTTGCGACGCCGGCGATATTTGCGCGAACTCGTAGGCAAGACCGACGGGCGGCACGAAATTGACCCGGCCTTTGACGCCGTCCACGCATTGTTTGAGAATCGCCTTGCTGGAAAACTTTGCCGACATCACCGTCGGCGCTTTGTCGACTACTTGTCGCCAGAATTCGACGCCGAAGTCGAAACGAAAGGCGCGCGGATTGGCGTATACCATGATTGGAAAATCGGCGAAGGTGGCGGCGACATCGGCGTAGAATTTCACCGCCATGTCGACGTTGGCCGGCTGCCACATCGGTATTCCCAACAGGGTTCCGGTGGCGCCGAGTTCTTTAACGAACTTGATGCGGCGGGCGATCTCGTGACCGCCGAGCGCCGTGGTGCCGACAAAGGTCGGTATCCGCCCGCGCACGGTGCGAAGCAGGCAGTCGACGTAGGCTTCGTAATCGGCCTGGGATGTTGTGGCGCACTCGCCCATGGTGCCGAGCGCCATGATGCCGTTGGCGCCGTCGCGCACCAATGCTTCGGCGAGGCGGGCGGTTTCATCGAGATCTACAGTGTCGGTTGCATCCAGACGTTCGGCCCCCGGTTTTGCCGGCGTCGGCATGATGGCGAGCGCGCCTTTCAGATCTTTAGCAGTGATCATACTTTCCTCCTTATAAATAAATAGTAACGACTAGGTTAAGCTCCAAGGGCACTGGCGGATTCTCATAGTCGCCTCTCTAGCATGTCGGGTCGATCGCGGCAACGCTGAATAACTGCGGATTTTAAATTGCATTTGTCCGGGCGCTGATTGTCGAAGCTGACTTGAACCTAGGGATCGGAGTAGCCGTCGTGAATGTGCGATGGCCGGACAGATTGTCGGCATCGAGGCAACTGTTCGCGGCGCAAAAATTTATCCAGCCGCGCTGATGCCGGAAGTCTTTGAAAGGCGGTGCGCCATCTGACCCGCTACCGAGCCGCGAAGGGAGAATAATTAAAGTTTGATTTCAACCCGCCGCGTCAAGATAATTTCCTTGGGCGTCACTGTGGCAAGGTAGGGCAATGCTTCTACGCCGGCTTTGACAGCTCGGCGCAGCCAGCGGCCGTATTCGCTATCGATCTCATCGGCGGGACGAAAGTTTTCGCAGTCGCCGCGTTGGATGACGAAGACGAGGGCAGCGCGGTGGCCCTGGCGCTTGAGACGGATGAGTTCTTTCAAGTGTTTGGTGCCCCGTTCGCTTACGGCGTCGGGAAAGGCCGCGCTGCCGTCGACGGTAAGAGTGACGTTTTTCACTTCGACGTAACAGTTGCCGCCACGACTTTCCAGGCACAAGTCGAGTCTTGAATGGGCGCTGACCTTGACTTCGCGGCGAATAACCGAGTAGCCGCTGAGTTCTTCGATGACCCCCGACTCAATCGCTTCCGCTACGAGTTTGTTCGGGTGCATGGTATTGATCCCGACCCAGCGGCCGCCGATTTCGATCATTTCCCAGGTGTAGGCGAGTTTACGGTTCAAATTGTCGCTGCGCGAAATGTAAACCGCGCTGCCCGGTTCTTTGCAGCCCATCATGCTGCCCGTGTTGGTGCAATGGGCGACGACGATTTCATCGTTTGCCAGACGCACATCGGCGAGAAAACGTTTGTAGCGCTGAATCAGTGTGCCGCGGATCAGGCGTGATTTGAAGCGCATCGGAGTCTTATAACCGAAGCAGCTGATAAATCCCATCGTGGCGCCGGAAAGATTTCTCCCTCAGTCGAAATGCCAGGCGAGCGCTTCGCACTTCCTTGAACAAGCGAAAGCGCTTTGTTAGGAATCTCACATCAGTTTTTTTACGGAGAATTCATGGCCAAGCGAGAGTTCAAATTTGTCGGGCACAACGTCAAACGGGTCGACGGCGTCGAGAAGGTGACCGGCGCGGCGAAATTTGTCGGCGATATCACGGTTCCCGGCATGCTCTACGGAAAGATCTTGCGGAGCACTTATCCCCATGCGCGGATCCGCTCGATCGACGCCTCGCAAGCCGAAGCCCTGCCCGGTGTCATCGCAGTTTTGACGGCGGCGGATATCGCAGATCTGAACGCGATTTACAACGGCCGGCCGGTGATTGCCATCAACAAGGTGCGCTATGTCGGTGAGCCGGTGGCGGCGGTGGCGGCGGTGAACATTGCCATTGCCGAGGAAGCGCTGGCGCTGATTCAGGTCGACTATGAGGAGCTGCCGACTGTGAGCCATATCGAAGCCGCGATCAGGCCGGGCGCGCCGCTGGTGCATGAAGACAAACGAAACAACATCGGAACCCATGAAAAGGTCGAACGCGGCAATGTCGACGAAGGGTTCGCGCAGTCGGACATGATCGCCGAGGACAACTTCACTTTCCCGATGGTCTATCATTATGCGATGGAGCCGCACTCGGCGATCGCGCACTACGATGTCAACGACGAGATTACCGTCTGGTCTTGCGCCCAGCATCCATTTCAGGTGCGCGGCGATATTGCCAAAGTCTTTAAAGTTCCGACGGCGAAGGTGCGCCTGATTATCAACTTCCTTGGCGGCGGCTACGGCAGTAAGTCGTACACCAAGTTCGAGCCGCTGGTCGTCGCGCTGGCGCGCAAGGCCAAACAGCCGGTGCGGATTTGCAATTCCGTCGGCGAGTCGATGGTCACGGTGCGCCGTCACGGCGCGCGGGTGCGGGTCAAGACCGGCGTCAAGAACGACGGCACGATCATGGCGCGCGAGGCGGAGATTTATCTCGACACCGGCGGCTATGACGACAATGGGCCGCAGGTGACGGCGCGGTCGGCGACGCGCATTCTCGGTCCCTATTGGATTCCCAACATCCGCACCAATGCCTATCAAGTCTATACCAACACCGGCTCGGCGGGCTCCTACCGCGCCATCGGGGCGCCGCAGGTGATTTTCGCCGGCGAGTCGCAAATCGAAATACTTGCCGCCAAGCTGGGTATGGACGCGGCTGCGTTGCGGGCAAAGAACTTACTCAAGCGAGGCCAAGAGCTGCGCCCCGGATTGAAGGGGATCGACGCCAATCTTTCCGCGAGTCTAAAAACCTTGATGCGCGCCAGCCACTGGAAGCGATCGCAAATGAATAAAAATAGCGCGGTCGGCATGGGCTGCGCGATCACCAACGCCGGCGCGACGCCGGTGTCGGTAGCGATGATTCGCATGCAGTCCGACGGCGTCGCCAATATCGCCGCCGGCAGCACGGAGATGGGCCAGGGCGTGCGCACGACCTTGACGCAGATCGCCGCCGAGGAGTTGACCTTGCCAATGGAGCAGTTTCGCATGCTCGGCGCGGATACCAAGGTTACACCTTACGATAGTTCGACGGGCTCGAGTCGTTCGACTACGCTTATGGGCACGGCGGTACAGAAAGCAGCGCTTGATTTGCGCCGGCAATTTATCCAAATCGCAGCCCAGACCATGGGCGTAAAAGCGAAACAGATTCAAGTCATCGACGGTGCGCTAGTGTGCGGCGAGTCGCGGCTGACGTTCAAAGAAGCGTTCGAGAAACGTTTCGGCAAAGGCTCGGGTGGTGAAATGATCGGTTGCGGCGAAGCCGGCCCGGACATTACCGACAATCAACTGCCGGTATTCTGGGAAGTCGGCATGGGTACTGCCGAGGTCGATATCGACCGCGAGACCGGCGCAGTGAAGTTGATAAAGTTCATTTCCGTCGCCGATGTTGGCAAGGCGATTCACCCGGAACATTGCGTCGCCCAGGAAGAAGGCGCGGCAATGCAGGGTATCGGTCATACGTTCTTCGAACAGCTGATTTACGAAAACGGCCAGTTGCTAAATCCCAATCTGGTCGACTACCGCATTCCATCGTTTGCCGATGTCCCGGCAGAATTTCATACCGAACTGGTCGAGAACGGGGACGGCCCAGGACCCTTCGGCGTGCGCGGCATGGCGGAGGGCGGAATTCTCTCGGTTGCGCCGTCGGTGTGCAACGCCATCGACCGCGCCACCGGCGTGCGCATTCGAGATCTGCCGCTGACACCGGAACGAGTGTGGCGCGCGCTCAAAGACGCGGTTAAATAGTTTGGGTCTAACGAATAAGAAAAAAGGCCACCCACCACAAAGTGAATCATGATCAAACCCACGCCGCACAGTCCGTGGCCGGCTATTGCAAAGGCGCCACGAAGGACACGAACATTCTCGCCGGGTTCGTCCGCGCACCGACTAGACTCGGATCATTGCGCCCAAGACCGGTAAGGGCATAGAGTTGGAAATTTATTTTAACTGTTCGCGGCGCCCTCTGGGTGATGTGCGCGGGGTATTTCGGGTTTTGGTGGCGGCTCTGCCGCGCTCATAGTTTCGTAGCGAATAGTTTCACTCTAGGACCGACCTATGACGATTACGACGGGACTCATGCAGTTCAAGATAAAGCCGGCGACCAAGAAAGATGTGCCGGTAATTCTCTCATTTATAAAAAAGCTCGCCGATTACGAACGTTTGTGCCATGAAGTCGTCGCGACCGAGGAGCTCTTGCAGCGCACCCTGTTCGGCCAGCGGCGCACCGCGGAAGTGGCGATCGGCTACTACGATGACGCGCCGGTTGGGTTCGTCTTGTTCTTTCATAATTTTTCGACCTTCATCGGGCGGCCGGGGATTTACATCGAGGATCTGTTTGTCGAAGAAGCGTACCGGCGGCGCGGCTTTGGCGGTGCGTTGTTGGCCCACGTCGCCAAGCTGGCGGCGGCGCGCGACTGTGGCCGTCTCGAGTGGTCGGTGTTGGACTGGAATGAACCGGCGGTGAATTTTTACACGAAGCTCGGCGCCGTGCCGATGAATGAGTGGACGGTGTTTCGAGTCACGGGAGATAACCTCAAGCGGTTGGCTGCACGCGCGAATCAAGCGCGCCAGAGTTAATGTGGCTTTCTGGGAAAGAGTTCAGCTCCGCCGATAGGAGGACGGAAGGAAGAGTCGACCGTAAGTCGACGAATTTTAGCCCTTCGGGTCGCGACGGAAAGCTCGTTCAGTTGATGTCATTAGTGGCAAACGGAATCTGAATATCGATGCGAGTTCCTGTGCCGGGAGCCGATGCGATTTCGAAACTCCCGCCTAATTTGTAAATCCGTTCCTTCATGCCCTTGATGCCGTAATGGTTGCCGCCTTCGACGGCGGCGACGGCGAAACCGACGCCGTTGTCGCTCAGAATAGCGCGATAGCCGGACGGGCTTCGGTTTAATGATAAATGGACCTCTGATGCCCGCGCGTGGCGCACCGCGTTGAGCACGCCTTCGCGTAGGGTAAAGTAGAGTTCTCTTTCGATAGGGACCGGTAGATCGTGCGTATCGATGGTGCAATGAAGGTCGATTTGGAAGCCGCTGCGCGCGCTAAAAATACTCAGCTCTTCCTTGAGCCGGCGCTCCAACGAGCCGGCCTGTATTTGTTCCTGGCTTTGGTTTTCGGCGAGAATATTGCGGATCTCGGTAATGGCGTGATCGAGGTTGTCTTCGATGGTTAGCAGCTCTTTTTCGAGAGCCGCCTCATCTTTGTTTAGATAATGGTGGCATTTTTCAACGCGCAAACGGGCGCTCGTAAGCAGTTGCAAGGCGCGGTCATGAAGTTCGCGGGAGAGCCGTAGGCGCTCTTCGGCAATTGCCGCAGCGACGGTGTCATTCTTGGTAGCGGCTTTCGATTTCATGTTGGACTTGCCTAGTCCTCACAACAGCTTTGAGCCGGCAATTTAGGTTCGGAATCCCTCACGCGCCGAGATGGCGGCGCAAAAACTCGAGCGTCCTGGGCCATGCGGCGGCTTCGGCATCGGCGCGAAAGCTCTCTTTCGTGTTGTCCATGAAGGCGTGGCCGGCGCCCGCGTAAGCATGGAACTCATGGGTCTTGCCATGCCGGAACAGCTCATCGGCAAGTTTCCGACGGTCCTCCGGCGAGGGGTTTTTGTCATCATCGCCGAAGTGCCCTTGAAGCGGGCAGTGGATAGCCGTGGTACGCTCGAAGGGTGACGGCATGTCACGGCCCCAAGCACGACCGGTGTTGCCGGGATAAAATGCCACTGCCGCTTTGAATGTCGGGTTGGTAGCGGCCAGCAGATAGGCGATGCGTCCGCCCATGCAAAAGCCGATCACGCCGATGCGACTGGCGTCGACGGCGCTGTGGCGTTGGAGATGACTTACCGCGGCGTCGACGTCGTTCATCACGCGCCGGTCGCCCAGGCGCTGACTCCGGCTGCGTGGGTCGTCCTGACAGTCGGGACCGTCGCGATGATACAGGTTCGGCACCGCGGCGACGTAACCGGCTCCGGCAAGTCTTTGCGCCATTCCCTGTATGAATTCATCGACGCCGGTCTGATGCTGGATGACGACCAGGGCGGGAAAGGGTCCGGTGCCGTCCGGTACGCTCACGTAGACCGGCATCGGGTTGTTGTCGGATTCAGTCTGTTGCCAAATGGAAGATGCCATGATTGGGTTCCTCGAAAGTAGTTGCCGTGTAGCTTAGCTAGGGCGTGGAGTCAAGCTTCCCTTTGTGCCTGAGCTCTAATCGAGATGGTCGAGAATCTGCCGCAGGCTATGGACGTGATCCGGCGGCGCGGTACCTTCGGCGAGATCGCGGTCGACTAAAAGCGCGCGCACGCCGGCGTTTCGTGCTCCTGTTAAGTCGTTGGTCTCGCTATCGCCGACATGGATCGCTTGCTCTGGAGTCAAGGCAAATCTGGCGAGCGCAACGGCGAATATATTTACCTGCGGCTTGGCGTAGCCGACCGCGCTGGATACAAAGATCTGCGCAAAGCTCGCACCGACATTGAGCCCGTCGAGTATCCGCACCAGACGCGAATCGAAGTTGGAAATCACCGCAAGGATCAAGCCGCGTTGTTTGAGCGCCGCCAGGGTGTCGATGACTTCCGGATAAAGCAACCAGGCGTCGGCGCGAGCGAAGTAGGCGAACAGTTCGTCGAAGAAGTCGTCGAATTTGGCGAACTCACCCCAGGGTTCGAAGACTTGCGCCACCAGTCGCTTCCACCATCGCCGTTCAAGCAGCTCGAGCTCCGCAGCGGCGGCGCCGGGAAAGGCGAGCGGCGGCGCACCGTCGAAGCAGATCCGGAAGCGCTCGAACAGTTCCGCCGGCGTCACCGCTTTGCCGTACTTGACCGCCATCGCGGCATAACTTTCGCCGACGCGGCGCGCCGGCTTGATCAACGTGCCCGCGGCGTCGAAGAAGATCGCTTTGGTTTTCAAGTTACCCGGGATTTCCGACGGCATATTACAGATTTCAAATTGGCCGTTGTCTTTGCACACCGAAGCGCGATGCTCTACTCGATTGCATGGACCGTACCATCCTTTATAATTGAAATCGATGGAGAAAAAAGCTGCTTTGGTGGTCGTCGACGTGCAGAATGATTTTTGTCCCGGTGGGTCGCTTGCCGTGGCGGAAGGGGATCGAGTGGCGCTGGCGCTCAATCCCTATATCGCGCGATTCGCCGCCGCCGGATTGCCGGTTATTGCGACGCGGGACTGGCACCCGGCACAGACCAGCCATTTCAAAGACTTCGGCGGTATCTGGCCGGTGCACTGCGTGCAGAACACGCGCGGCGCCGAGTTTCATCCCTTACTTCAGCTGGGCGCCGGCGCGATGGTCGTTTCCAAGGGGACGGCGGTTAATGCCGATAGTTACTCGGGCTTCGACGCGGTCGATGCCCAGGGCACCGCGTTGCCTAGGTTGTTGCGCGAGCGCGGCGTCGAACAAATTTTTGTCGGCGGTTTGGCCACCGATTACTGTGTCAAGCAGACGGTACTCGACGGGTTGACGCAAGGCTTCGCTGTGGTGCTGTTGAAAGATGCGATTCGTGGCGTGGATCTGGCCTCCGGCGATTCGACGCGGGCGCTCGAAGAAATGCGCCATGCCGGGGCGCGAGTCATCGGCGACATAGGCGAGCTCGGCTTCTAGTTATTCGCCGGATCATTTGCCGCTATGCCGCTTGTAGTGTTTAATTATTCGGTTTGCTTGGGTTGAAAGGAAACCTGTGACCATTGATTTTCAATTTAGCCAAGAGCTCGGTACTGCTGAGCAAGCGGCGCGCGATGCCGGCGCCGCGATCATGGCGCTGTTTCGCGGCAAGTACGACGTTCATGAAAAAAGTAAAAATAATCCGGTGACCACGGCAGACCTCGAAGCCAACCGGATTATCCACGAGCGCATCGCCATGATCTTTCCCGACGACGGTTGGCTGTCTGAGGAAGATGCCGATAGCGAGCACCGTTTGGGGCGAGCGCGGGTCTGGGTCGTCGATCCGATCGACGGCACGAAAGAGTTTATCGAAGGGGTGCCCCAGTTCGCCATCTCCATCGGCTTTGTCGTCGATGGCGTGGCCCAGGCGGCGGTTGTATACAACCCGGCGCAAGAGGAGTTTTTCAAGGCTGCGGCCGGACATGGCGCGTACTTGAACGATCATGCGATCCGGGTCACCGAGCGTACGGCCATCGAAGGCGCGCGGCTTTTGGTGAGCCGCTCCGAGCCGGCGAAAAAATTTCAGGTTTTCGCCGACCGCTGCGCCATCGAGCCGGTGGGCAGCATCGCCTATCGCTTGGCTAAAGTGGCCGGCGGAGACGGCGACGGCACGCTAACCTTCCGTACGATTCACGAGTGGGATATCTGCGCCGGGGTCTTGATGGTCGAAGCGGCGGGCGGCAAGGTGGTCGACGGCGACGGCCATGCAATGCGCTTCAATCGCCTGCCGGCTAAGCACCGCGGCGTGATCGCCGCCGGTTCGGCGCTGACGCCGGGCTTGCAGACGCTCTGGGCGACGGCGATGAATGGCAAAAAATAGCTTTATTCGCGAAAAGAAATAATTGCTATGCGTGAATGTGTCTATTGCGGCGAGAGCGCCGGATTGTTTGGGAGAATCTGTAGCGAGTGCAAAAAACTGCTCGCCCGTGTCGACGAGTTGCGCGGTAATGTCGGCTTCGGTCAATTTCTCGACGGCTTGGCTGAGACCGGCATTGACAAGGAGAAGATTGTCAAATTTCTCGATGCCGATCCCGACGGCAAGGGTAGCGTGCGGGATCAGGTGACCGCCGAGATGACCAGCGAATTGATGAAGGTCATGGGTATCGCCGGGCGCCAGACCGCGCCGGAGGTCAAGCGGATTCGCAAAAGCGTCAATAAACAGTCCGACTAGTCCTTGCGGTAATCTCGGCCATGGCGTTGACGATTTATCTGTCGCTGATCTTCCTCGTGGTCTATTTGATTGGTCTTGGGGTCCGGCGCTGGATGTTTATTCGGGACCGTAACCGCATGGCGGTGGAAAGCCGCGGCGGTAGCCGGGTGGTGGCGCGGGTCGACGAGGTGCAGCCAGGCGCCGTCAAAAAATTCTGGCTGATCTGTCAGAAATACCGCCTCGACGCCATTCTCATCAATGATCGCGGCAACTACTACGCCTATGTTAACCGTTGCCGCCACATGCCGACGCCTTTGGATTTCGTCCGCGACGAATTTTTCAGCGACGACGGCCGCTACTTGCAATGTTATACCCACGGCGCCCTCTATGATTTCGCCAGCGGCGTCTGTGTATCGGGTCCCTGTAAGGGCGAGTCGCTCTATCGCTTGCCGGTGCAGGTGGAGCGCGGCGAAGTGTTGGTGGGCTGTCCCGAGGGCGATTTGAGGCCGATGGGAGAATAGGATAGGAGACAGCTATGGCTGAACAAAAACAACCGTCGGGTAAACTGGTCGGATCGGTGGGCGAACTGGAGCATGGCAAGAGCAAGAAGTTCACCATGAAGCGCGCCGGGCGCGAGTTCGAAGCGCTGCTGGTCAACTTCGACGGCACCCACTTCGCTTATGTCAACCGCTGCCCGCACACCGGCATCACCCTCGACTGGGTCAACAATCAATTTTTTAGCTCGGACACCCGTTATCTCATGTGCGCCACCCATGGCGCGGTTTTTCAGCCGCCCACCGGCGAATGTATCTGGGGTCCCTGTGTTGGGCTGTCGCTGCAAAGCCTGCCGATCGAAATCTCCGATGGACAGATCTACGCCAAATTGCCCGGCGCGGCCGACGAATAAAAAAGCGGCTTTGACAGCCAATGAAAGAAGCATATCCCCGCACGGACATTCCCGCGCGCCCTGTCAAGTGAACAAGGGTCCAGGAGTTATCGATGAGCAATTGCCTGTTCTGCGACATTGTCGACGGCAAGATCAAAGCTAAATTAGTCTATCAAGACGAAGCGGTGCTGGCTTTTACAGACATCGCCCCCAAGGCGCCCGTGCACGTCTTGATTATTCCGCGCAAGCATATTGTCAGCGTGCTCGACATCGACGCGAACGACGGTGCCGTGATCGGCCAGATATTTCACGTGGCCGGCCGTCTAGCGCGTGAATTGGGCATCGCCGAGAGCGGCTTTCGCGTGGTGGTCAATTCCGGCGCCGATGCCGGTCAAAGCGTGCTGCATCTTCATTACCATTTACTCGGGGGCCGGCAGATGACGTGGCCGCCGGGCTAAAAAGAGTAATTGCCGAAAAACCTTTGGGAGAATCATGGCGACTCAAGAATGGCGCAGCGACACCAACGAGATGGCGGTTGAGCAATTCGACGTCGCCGCCAACAAACTCGGCGTCGATCCAAATCTTGCCAACCGTTTGCGCCGGCCTGACCGGGCAATGATCGTCAGCGTGCCGACGCGCATGGACGACGGTCGCGTTCACGTTTTCACCGGCTATCGCGTGCAGCACAACGATGTCCTGGGCCCGTTCAAAGGCGGCATCCGCTATCATCCGGCGGTGAATCTCGGCGAGGTCTCGGCGCTCGCCATGTGGATGACCTGGAAATGTTCTCTGGTTGGCTTGCCCCTCGGCGGCGCCAAAGGCGGTGTCTCCTGCGATCCGGCCGAACTATCGCGCCAGGAGCTGCAATCGATGACCCGGCGCTTCACTGCGGAGATCTTGAACTTCATCGGCCCGGAAGTGGACGTACCTGCGCCGGATATGGGTACCAACGAGCAGGTTATGGCGTGGATGATGGATACCTATTCCCAGCATAAGGGCCATGCCGTGCCCGAGGTCGTTACCGGTAAGCCGGTCGCCATCGGCGGCACGTTAGGCCGGCGCGAAGCGACCGGACGGGGCGTGGTTTATACGATCATCGAGGCGGCCAAGCATCTAAATATCGATCTGACAAAATGCACGGCGGTGGTGCAGGGATTCGGCAATGTCGGCTCGGTGGCGGCCGAGGAACTCACCCACATCGGCGTCAAAGTCATCGGCATCGCCGACCGCACCGGCGGATTTGTCGATACCAAGGGTTTGCCGGTGGATAAGTTGCTGCAGGTCGCGAGCAGGAACCATAGTCTCGAAGGTTGCCCATACGGCGACAAGATCAGCAACGCGGAAATCTTAGAACTACCGTGCGACATCCTGGTTCCGGCCGCGATGGAAATGCAGATTACCAAAGACAATGCCGCGCGCATTCGGTGCCGGCTCCTGGCCGAAGGCGCCAACGGTCCGACCACGCCGGACGCCGACGCAATCCTGCGTGATAAAGGGATTTTCGTGATTCCGGATATTCTCGCCAATGCCGGTGGGGTGATTGTGTCTTATTTCGAGTGGGTTCAAGATCTGCAGAATTTTTTCTGGACCGAGGACGAAGTCTCTAAGAAGTTGCGCGATATTCTCGTCAAAGCTTTTCATGAAGTGCTCGACATGAGCCAGAAACAAAAGGTCGATATGCGCATGGCCGCGCTCATGATCGGCATCGACCGGGTGACCCGAGCCATGCTCTGGCGCGGGCTGTACGCGTAACGCCTGCATTGAAGCGCCGACAAGAAACTGTTAACAACAGGAAACTCTGGTTAGGAAGGTATTGAAGAAATGGTTCAGGCGACTCAACTGCGGCCGGGCATGATTATCGTTCACGCGGGGGATCTCTATCGGGTCACCGCCGTGCATCACCTAACTCCCGGCAACAAGCGCGGCTTCATGCAGACCAAGATGAAGAGTCTGCGCACCGGTATCGGGACTGAATACAAGTTTCGCTCGGAAGATCGGGTCGACCAGGCGATCTTGGACAACCGCCAGTTTCAGTATCTTTACGCCGAAGGCGACATGCATACCTTCATGGACACGGAAAATTATGAACAGATCACGCTGACCGCCGATACGATCGGCGATCTTTTGAATTATTTGCTACCCGACTCCATGGTTGGCATCGAATTTCACGACGGCAAGCCAGTCGGTATCAACCCGCCGTCCACCGTCGACTTGGCAGTGGTCGACACCGAACCGTCGATGAAAGGCGCCACCGCGAGCGCTTCCTACAAACATGCGAAGTTGGAGACCGGAGTTACGGTGCTGGTGCCGCCGTTCATTCAGGTCGGCGACAAGGTGCGCGTCGATCCCACCGATGGATCCTATCAGGAGCGGGTCAAATAGCTTGGATCTTGGCTAAGACCGCACGTACTTGGGATTCGAGATCCGCCAAGCTGCCGTCGTTTTCAATGACGTAGTCGGCTAACTTTCGTTTATCTTCCAGACTCATCTGTGCGTCGATGTGTTTCTGCGCCGCGGTAGCGTCGAGGCCATCGCGTCGTTGCAGCCGCTGGCGCTGTAGATCGACATTGGACGCCACCAGAATCACCGGGCGCAGCCACTCTTGTAGATTGCCTTCGAAAAGTAGCGGCACTTCGTAAACCACCACGGCATAACCGGCTTCACCATGGTCGCGAATACGTTGCTCAGCCAGGGCGCGCACGCGCGGATGGATAATCGCTTCGAGCTGCTTGCGCGCGTCGGGATTGTTGAAGATGAGGGTGCGAAGCTTCTGACGGTCGAGGTTTTGGTCGGCTTGCAGCACATCGCGGCCGAAGGTGGCGACGATCTCTTTCCAGCCGTCATGCCCGGGCGCGACCACTTCCCGTGAAAGTATATCGGCGTCGACGATCGCCGCGCCAAGCTCGGTTAAAATTTTCGCCACCGTACTTTTGCCTGAGGCAATGCCGCCAGTTAAGCCCACGAGTTTCACGCCACAGTAATTACAAAATGGCTAGAGGCTTTCAAGCAAAAGGTCTACAATGATTTAAAAGAGTGGAGTGGAGACAAACCGCATGGCGCAAGTGACAATCTACACGACCAACTGGTGCCCCTACTGCACCGGCGCGAAAGCGCTGTTGCGTGCTAAGGAAGTCGAGTTCGAAGAAATCGATGTCACCGATGATCCGGCCAAACGTGCCGAAATGGAACGCCTGTCCCAGCGCCGCACGGTGCCGCAGATATTTATCGACGGCCGTGGAATCGGCGGATATGACGACGCGAGAAGGCTCGATGCTAGCGGTGCGCTCGATCGATTGTTGGGGCGCGCCGGTAACTGAGGATGGTCAATTGCTCTCGGCCGTCTGTGTTCGGCAGACTAGTCAACGACGGGTTCGCACCGGAGGCCCACAGGCAGCAAAAAAACTTTCGCACGGTTTTCACGCCGGAAGTTGTGCCGGTTCTGGGATAGCGCGAATGTTGACCGGCGAATAAACGCAGCGCGGCGCCACTTCACATCCGAATAACACAGCAACGCTTTGCCTCCGAACTACTCCCAGCCGCAAGAGAATCCAAGATCGAGCCCGCCACGTTTGCCATGAAAGTAATGCCGTCTACGAGAGCAATCTAAAACCGCGTCGCGCAGCCTTCGATGCAGGTCTATGAAACGGCAGTCCAATCGTGGCCCAGCGCTTTTCCCTTTTGACAACTCTGATTCGAAAGCTGCGCCTTGTCGGCAAACCATCACAGATAAGGCAACCGCAAGAGCAGCCGAGGAAGTAAGTTAAAAATAGGCACCTATGCCTGCTAGAGATCCATGGCATTCGTCCGCCCTTGATCCCTAATGCCGACTTTTCGGAAATTTCATTGACAAGCGAACCTGTCCCGCTGGACGGCATACTGATTGCTCGAAGAGAAGTCGTTCCACTATGATGGGCACGGCATCGCTGAGAAAAACAACACGACAAGCACATCTGGGGCTGCGAGTTACGATGACTACCAGCTCCCAGCGAGCCGTGCCCATCTCCAAAACTCAATAGTTCAAGCCTAACTTCACTCTATTGAAATAAATCCGCTCCTTGAAAATCTCACATCGTCGATTTTAAGTTTTCAGTCATCGGATGATCAGCGACGTGAATTCGATTGGTCCGCGCCCGTTTCACGAGGCAAGTACCGTCACTTCGACTCGACATTTTCTGTATGCCTCGACTTTGAAGGAAAAGCCTTCAAAGCAGCAAAGTTGCCAGTCCAGTTTGCCTGCGCTAACAAGCCGGCAAACTCGGGGGAAGTGATGCAACTAAAGGATCGACTCGTACAGAAACTAAAGATGCGGCATTACGTCGCAAGCGGCGACCGCTCGCTCAGGCGGTGGCAACTTATATCTGGTTAGTAGTTCTCGGTTATCAGGTGGCAATAGCCGGATCGGTCAACACGGCAATCGAGCCTGCGCAGTTTTACGCAGCATCATCGTGCGGCTTTGTTTAAGGGCGGCTAACGCTTACCTGGCGCGAGATTCTCGGCGCTTCGGAGATATCATGTTCATAGGCATCAATGAGCGAAAAGGGTTCAACGGCCGATAAAGGGCAGAAACCGGAAACTTTTCTTAGTGAAAAGCGCGGGAGTATCGGGAAGGTGTAAAATACAAGATGAAATTGGAGGCGGCGAGCGGATTCGAACCGCTGCATCGAGGTTTTGCAGACCTCTCCCTTAACCACTTGGGTACGCCGCCTTAGCGGAAATAGGTAACATGTTCCCTTCGCGACATGCAATAAGCGCTCAAATTATTGACTTCCCGAGTCGAAACAAGTAGTTAAATTGAAAGCTTACAAGGAGTTTAATCGATGGCGACGATGATCACGGCGGAGTGCATTAATTGCGGGGCATGCGAACCCGAATGTCCTAATAATGCCATCAGCCAGGGCGATCCCGTTTATGTCATTGCCCCTGAATTATGCACGGAGTGCGTTGGTTTTCATGATTACGAAGCCTGCGCTGCGGTTTGTCCGGTCGATGTCTGCGTCACCGATCCGAATAATATCGAATCCGAGGAAGTTTTAGTCGCCAGGGCGCGAGCGTTACATCCCGAGTTGACGATCGGCGATAGCTTCCAATCGCGCTTCCGCAAAGGCGCCGTAGCGACAGCTGCCGCGCCAGCGGCGGCGGCAGTTCCTGCGCCGCCAGCGCAGCCCGAGGCAGCAACCGCGGCACCGGTAGCGGCTGCAAAGCCGCCACCCGCTCCCATGGTCGCCAAAGCGCCGCCGCCCGTGCCATCCGCGAAGCCAGTGCCGGCGCCTGTCATAAAAGCGCCGCAGCCGAAGAAAAACTTTGCCAATGAGTTGCCTTTGAGTTTTGACGAGGCGATGAAGCAGTATCAAGCCGACGGCTCAAGCCAGCCTGGTTGGTTTCGCGCCGCCGTCATGCTCGGCCAACCGCTGATCGGCGCTTTGCCCCATAGCATCAAGAAAAGGTTGGAAATTGCTTTGCAGAGTTCGCTGTTCACGGCCGCCGGTAGCACGGCGGCGAACATCGTTCTTAACGCGGTGCTCTATCCGTTGATTGCCGCGGGGGTAGGCATAGCGGTGCACGATCCGACGTTTATTTTCGACAAGGGCGTCAATATTTATTTACTTGTCGGTTTGTTATTGGCAATTTTCGAAGGTGCCTACCGACTCAGGGATGGACTGTTCAAAGCCAAGCCCGCCGAGGAAATGAAGTTTCCCGCGGCAATCTATGGCGTCCCTTTAGCTTTGGTGGCGGAGCCGTTACTGGCGAAGCGCATCGGCTTGGTGCGGGCGATGCCGATTCCGGTGGAAGGATTTTATTCCAAGGGGTTTGTCGACAAGCGTGAACGGGAGCGCCGTTATGGCAACATCTATACCGTCGAGGACTTTGGCGGGGCGTTTCTCATGCGCATGGAGTTTCCGCGCTGGCTGCCCGAGATAGGCATTAAGAACCGCGAGCAATTATCTGATGAAATGCCGGATTACGACTATGATTTGTCACTGCAAGATAGCCAATTGATCGTCAAGGGCAAGTGTACCGACGAGAACGTGCGAAAGATCTCATCCAGCGTCGGTGCTTTTCCGCCGGAATTCACCAGCATCATTCCATTTCGTCAACGCATCTCCGGGTTTGCCCATCAGTTTCATGACAAAAACTTGGAAGTGCTGCTGGTCAAAGCCTAGCGATTGAATCGGGACAGCGTGGCGATCGACTTATCCACAAAAACTTTTTTGCCCACATGTGCAACGCCACAGGATGAGAAAAACTCCTGTGGCTTTTTTGTGCGCGGCCAGCCGGTGCTGCTCAGGCCGATGACCAAAGATGACCTGGACGAGGTCATGGTGATCGAGCAGTCGGCCTATCGCTACCCGTGGAGTTCGGGCTTCTTTTTGCAGGAGCTGCAGGTGGCTTGCGCGCGTTCCATTCTTGCCGAAGTTGACGGCAGGATTTGCGGCTATGTGCTGTTTTGGCTGCTGCCCGGGTCGATCGATGTGCACAATATCGCGACCGCGTCTGACTGCCGCCGGCTCGGTATCGCGCGCATGTTGATGCAGCAAGTCGTGGCTGCGGCAGCGGCCCAATCAGCTACTCGCGTGACACTTGAGGTTAGGCAGTCAAACGAGCCAGCTAAGAGACTTTATCTCTCGCTCGGTTTCAGTCAAACAGGGTTGCGTAAGGGCTATTACGCCGACGATGGCGAGGATGCTTTTACGATGGCGTTAGAAGTCGATAGCTGACCCGAAGCGTGCCCGACCTGAGACAATTTTTGTGAACCCCACCATCGCTTGATATTTAGCATCTAAAGCATTTTCAGGCTAATTATCGGCGAAAATATTGGCAAGCTTGACGCGCCGTTTACGTCTGTTGTATAACTTATCTGTTGGTTACAGCTAAATGGCGGTCCAAATTGGCGACCGCTAATTTTTTTTGAAGTTCCGAAAGCGGGACGATAACGAGTTTGCATGATTAAAAAAACTAAATCGCCCGTTGTCAGTCTTGCCACCCGCGCCTGTAATCAGCTCACCCAGCCTTATTTTCATTGTTCCCTAGGTTCAGCCGTCCATCATCGACTCTGGTTCGTTCTCAAACACGAATATTTCGGTTTACGAGGAGGTTCTCATGTTTAAGGTAGGTGAAAAGGTTGTTTATCCGGCCCATGGGGTCGGCGAGATTGAAGCGATTCGCTCGCATACGATCTCGGGTTCGGAGCGAAAGTTTTATATGCTGCGTATTTTAGAAACCGATATGAAAATCATGATTCCCATCGACAATGTGGATTCCGTGGGATTGCGCAAGATTATCGATCGGGCGATGGTCAATAAAGTCTACAAGGTTTTGCGCCAGAAGAAGATCGAAACCGACCAGCAGACCTGGAACCGGCGTTATCGTGAATACACCGAGAAGATCAAGACCGGTTCGATCTTGGAGATCGCTAAAGTGTTACGCGATCTGTTTGTTCTCAAAGGCGACAAAGAGCTTTCTTTCGGTGAGAGAAAGATGCTCGATACCGCTCGCAATTTGCTGGTCAAAGAGCTTTCGATTGCGCGCTCCCATTCCGAAGAAAAAATCATGGAAGAATTGCGTCACATATTCACCCACTAAGTACCGAATCGAAACCGAATGTGTTGCAAAGAGCCGAGAGCTATCTCTCGGCTCTTTGTTTTTGGAGACGCGATGCATGTCACCGCAATAATCGCTGCCGCTGGCGCGGGCCGCCGCATCGGTGGTGTCACTCCGAAGAGCTACCTGCCGATAGCCGGAAGACCGCTCCTGCTACGCACAATGGATCGGGTATTTTCCTCGCCGTTGGTCGCCGAGGTAATCTTGGTCGTGAGCGCGGATGAGATCGATCGTTGTCGTCAGCTGCTCGAAGCCGACGTTTCGTTGAAAGGCCGCCCGTATTGTCTGCACCCGGGCGGCGCGACCCGCCAGCAATCGGTCAGGCAGGGGTTGCAAGCGCTTAGCGCTGCCACCGATGTCGTGATGATCCACGACGGTGCCCGGCCATTTGTTTCGGCGGCGCTGATTGATCGTTGTATCGCGGCGGCAGTGGCACATGGTGCGGCGATACCTGGGCTTCCTGTCCGCGACACCATCAAACAGATCGACACAGATGGCTACGTGCAAGGCACCCCGGAGAGAGCCGGCCTGTGGGAAATACAGACGCCGCAGGTGTTTCAGCGCCAGTTGATCGTCGCCGCTCACGAGTGGGCGGCTTGCCAAGGTATCGAGGCGACCGATGACGCTATGGTGGTGGAGCGCATGGACAAACCGGTCTTTGTCGTGGCCGGGGAGCGGACAAATTTCAAGATAACTGTGCCGGAAGATTTGTCATTGGCTGAGGCGTTGATCCGCGCCGGCGTGGTTAGTTAATGTGCCGGGGGCGCTTTGAGGACTTCGTTCAAGCTGCCGCTGCGAAAGCCCTGTAGATCGAGACTCACGAAACTAAACCCCACCTCTTTGAATCGTGTGACAATCGCGTCGCGGATCGTCTTATCGAAAAGCCGGTCGATTTCGTTCTGGTTGACTTCAATTCTTGCCAAGTCGCCGTGAAAGCGCACGCGAAACTCGCGGAAACCAAGCCCCTTGAGAAACACTTCGCAGGCACCCACCTTCTTGAGTTTTTCCAAATCGATGGCGGTGCCGTAGGGAAAGCGCGACGACAAGCAAGGGCTCGATGGTTTGTCCCATGTCGGCAATGTTAGCTCGTGGCTATAACGGCGAATGTCGTCCTTGGTCATGCCGGCTTCGACCAGCGGATGGCGCACGCGCCATTGGTCCGCCGCTTGCAACCCTGGACGGTGATCTTTGAGGTCATCCACATTCGTGCCATCGACGATGGTTGCGATCCCCATCTTGTCCGCTTGTTCGCGACAGATCCGATAGAGCTCGTCTTTGCAGAAGAAACAACGATTGACTGGATTCTGCGCGTAGGCGGGATTGTCGATTTCGTGGGAGTCGAGAATGATATGGCGGCAGCCTAAGCTGGCGGCGAACTGCTTTGCCGCGTCAAGCTCTCCCGGCGGCACCGAGGCCGACGAAGCGGTAAGTGCGATGGCGCCGTCGCCCAAGGCGAGATGTGCGGCTTTCAATAAAAATGTCGAATCGACGCCGGCGGAAAACGCCACCAGCGTTCGCTCCGATTGCCGCAGGATCTCGGTCAGGTGGTCGAATTTTGCGTCCATCGTTTGTCGCTGAAAAGATCGGTGCTCAGGTAATGCTCGCCTTTGTCGGCGAACAGGGTTACGACCACATGGCCCTTGCCGAGTTTTTGCGCGACTTTTAACGCGGCGCAGCAGGCGGCGCCCGATGAAATCCCAACCAGGAGCCCTTCTTCGGCGGCTAATCTGCGCGCGTGCTGAGTCGCTTCCTCGTCGGTGACAGTGATCACTTCGTCGAGAATATCCATGTTCAATACCGCGGGAATGAAACCGGCGCCGATGCCTTGAATCTTGTGATAGCCCGGTTCGCCGCCGGAAATTACCGGCGAGGATGCCGGTTCGACGGCGCAGATTTTGACACCCTTCATTTTTTCTTTGAACACTTCGCCGACACCGGTAATCGTGCCGCCGGTGCCGACACCGGCGACAAAGGCGTCGATGCGCTTGAACTGCTTGAGCAGTTCAACGGCGGTGGTCTTACGGTGGATTTCCGGATTGGCTGGATTGTTAAATTGCTGCGGCATGTAAAAGTCGCCGTTTTCCTGAAGCAGCTCCTCGGCCTTATGAATCGCCCCACCCATGCCCTTGGTGTCGGGGGTAAGAACCAAATGCGCGCCATAAGCCGATAGCAGACTGCGGCGTTCCTCACTCATGGTGTCGGGCATGGTCAGGATCAACTTGTAACCCTTGACCGCGGCAATCAAAGCCAGACCGATTCCGGTATTGCCGCTGGTAGACTCGACGATGGTCGCGCCGGGCTTGATCTTGCCTTGACGCTCGGCGGTTTCGATCATGCTCAGGCAGATGCGATCCTTGACCGATCCGCCCGGATTGAAGGCTTCCATTTTGGCCCACACCTCGGCGTCGTCTTTCCCCGGAAGTTTTCTGAGTTTAACGACCGGGGTGAAGCCGATCAGATCTAAGATCGACTGCGCACCATTGGAGCTAGCCACGGATTGTCTCGACTTTCATGAAAGGGAGCGAATTTAGATTTGCTACTGGTAAAATGCTATATTCTTGGCCGGTTAATGTCAATGAAATCACTCGAAACCTCACGCGTATCGATGCACCCGCCGCGAGTTTGTGTGCTCTTTCCCGGCGCTCTGGGTGACTTCATCTGTTTCTTGCCCTCGCTGTACGAGCTTACTAAATCATATACCGTCGATCTTTTGGCCCGCAGTGACTTTGCCGCCATCGCGCCGCACGGCGTGCGCGTGCTTTCTTTGGAACGACTTGAAGTTCGCCAATTATTCATCGGCGGCGGCGCTGGCGATGAACGCGTGAGGCAATTCTTTACGGCCTATGCTGCGGTTTATTCATGGTTCGCCAGTCAGCAGCCGGTGTTTGTCGACCAACTCCAAACTGTATCCCAGGGTCGCGCGCAGATTTTTCCCTTTCGTCCGGACCAGCTTCCTATCCACCAAGCGGATTATTACCTTTCTTGCCTCAACAGTGAGCCGCGACAGGATTTTGCACCGTTAGTAACCCTGCGGGCCGAGGCGCGGCTTTGGTGCGATGCCTTCTGTCAGCGCGTCGGGTTGACTCAACAACCATTGTTGATCGTCGCTCCAGGCAGCGGCTCCCGGGAGAAGAATTGGCCTGAAGCGCGTTTTCTCCAGGTCGTACATTGGTGGCGCGATCGGCTTGGCGGCAAGGCCGTGGTGGTGGTTGGCCCCGTCGAAATGGAACGGCGCGGCTTATGAGGAACTGGCGTCCGCTTGCGTCGTCGCCAGCGGTCTCGACCTCGGGCAGTTGACGGGATTACTCGCGCGCGGCGATCGTTTATATCGGCAACGATAGCGGCGTGTCCCATCTCGCCGCCGCGCTTGGTTGCCGCACGGTGGCGCTCTTCGGTCCTTCGGATGATCGCCAATGGGCGCCGCGCGGGCCGCGGGTCACGATTTTGCGGCACATGCTCAAAACCACGCCATGTGACGGCACGCCATTGCACTTCTTTCCAGAGCGCGCAGGTCTTGCCGATCTCACTAGCGAGGAAGTGATCCATGCGCTGAGCAAGCTGCCGGAAGTCGCAGCGCGCTGGCAACGATCGCCTTGACAGGTCGCGCGGGCGCGGCATAGAAGTGCGTCATGAGTCGGCCCTGGGGCTTGCAATGGCGCGATTTATCTTTGCCCCAAAAAACTCGCCGTTTGGAGCCGAAAGGAGTTTGGTCATGGAAAGGTATGTCTTGAGGAAGCTCTCGGCGGTTGCGCTTGTCATGGCGCTCATGGCAGCGCTGCCGGCGGCGGCCGAGGAAACCGCCGGAGCGCTGCTGGCCAAGCTCGCCAAGCTCTCTCCAGAAGCCAGGCAGAAGGCGCTCGTCGACGGCGCGCGAGCGGAGAAGGAAGTGACTTTTTACAGTTCGCTGCAGCCGCCGCAGGTCGAGCCGTTCACGCGGGCGTTTCAAAAGCGCTATCCATTCCTCAAGGTGAACGCCGCGCGCATTTCCGGCAGCAAGGTGGTCGTGCGCATACAATCCGAGATGAACGCCGGCAAAAATTTAGTCGATGTCATCAATGTTTCGGGGGAAGAAGCGGCGGCGCTGAAAAAAGTCGGTACCCTGGACCCGTACTTGTCGCCGCAGCGGGATTTCTACCCGCCGTCGGCCAAAGACAAAGAGGGCTATTTCACGGCGATGTCCTTCCTAACCATGGTGTTGGGCTATAACACCAACTTGGTCAAGCGCGCCGACGTGCCGAAAAGTTACGACGACCTGTTGCAGCCCAAGTGGAAGGGGCAGATGTATCTCGACAACGAGGCCTATGACTGGTTTGCGGTACTGCTCAAGCACTTTGGCCGGGACAAAGGGCTGCAGTATATGCGCGCGTTGGCCAAACAGGAACCGACGATGATGCGCGGGCGCACCGCGCAGGCTCAGCTCCTGGTCGCCGGCGAACGGGCCATCGGCATCGTGCAATCCGGCAATACCATGTTGGATTATAAAGCTAAGGGCGCGCCGCTGGACATGTCGATCTTGGATCCCTATCTCGCCCTGTCCAATTCGATTCTGCTCGCCAAGCATGCGCTTCATCCCCACGCCGCGGCGTTGTTGATCGATTGGTCGCTGTCCGAGGAAGGCCAGAATATGGTCACAAGCTTTGGCCGCGTGGTATTGCGCAAAGGGGTAAAACCAAGATTTCCGGAGCTGATGGAAAAAGAGCTGTTCGTTGCGGACGGGGAATTTCTCGCGCCAGTGCTTGAGGAAAGCGCCCGCGAGTTCCGGCAGATTTTTCTGTCCGGGCGGTAAAGCCGTGCTTCACCGCCGGCTGTTCCCTTAACTTCACCGTCGCCACTAGAATTTCGTGGCCATCGATTCTCCGCGTGATCAGTGCCGCCACCGTAAGCGTTGCTGGATTCTTGGCATGGTTTAACCATTGTTATACAGTCAGCCGCATCGGTGGCGGGTTAGCGTTGCCGGTAGCGAGCGAACAATTGGAGTCTGGAGGAGTGGATGGAAGTAAAATCGATTAAAGAAACCCATACCGAACTGATGATGCATAGCGTCAAGTTCGCCAAGGACGAGCAAGGTCGGCGCAAGGGGCAGGAGATTCTCTTCAAGTGGCCCGATATCGAAAAGCAGTTGGGCGAGCACAAGCATATTTACGTCGTCGACGCTCGGTTGGGCTCGAACAATCACACGCACCGGCTGTGGTACGATGTGATTCCGCCGCACACCGAAGAAGGCCAAGAGTGGCGCGGCCTCGGCCATCGCCACACGGTGGAAGCGATCATTTATTTTCTCAAAGGCAAGGGCCACAGCATCATCGACGGCGTGCGCTACGATTGGGGCCCGGGGGATTTGTTGAGCGTGCCGATGTTCTCGTGGCATCGCCATGTCAATGACGGCGATGAACCGGTGCTGCGGATCGCCTCGACCACCGGACCATTGTCGTTGGGTCTGGGCCAAGCTGTCTATGAGGATGAGCGGTTTCCGGAATTCTGGATCTACGCCCAGGAGGGCGAGGATGCACGCAAGACTCTGATCCCGGGCGGCGGCGGATCGCTCGACAACGGCAAAATCGCCGGCAACCGGGCCGCCGAGATGTATGCCGAGCAGGTCGCCTTCGCCATGCATGAAGAGCAGTTGCGGCGTAACAGCAAAGTCCTGGTAAAACAGAAAGATCTGGTCTTCGAACCGACGGCGATGGGCAAGCTGGCCTACGTCGTCGATCCGCGCATCGGCTTCCACGCCAAAGCGCTCGGCGTGGTGATGGCGGAGATCCCGCCGGGCAAACGCTCGGGGGCCCATCGCCATCTCTACGATGAAATCAATCTGATCGTCGGTGGCAAGGGCAAGGTGATCGTCGAGGATAAGCCGTTCGACTTCGACACCCTCGATGTTTTGTCGATCCCGGTATTTCAGTGGCACCAGTATTTCAACACCGGCTCGGAACCTTTGCGGATTCTCGGTATCAATACGCGCTTGGCCATGGATAATCTGGGCTTGTCGCTGACCCATCAGGGCGAGCATGCGGACTATGTTTGAGTTGTGCTGGAAGTTTCAGGCCCTAGGTTCGGCATGATCGTTTAAACATACTTGAAGGGTCTCGGCCGACTGCACGGCAAATCGAGATGATATGATTCTTGCCATTGGGTTATTGCTTTTGCTATTGAGTTCTCCGCTTGGCGCCCGAGCCGCTGAGATCGATCTCGCGCGCAAGGAGGGCGAGGTTATCCTCTATACCACCATGGTGGTGACGGACTTCCAGGTTTTTCACAAGGCCTTGGTAAAAAAGTATCCATTTTTGAAAGTGAATCATGTGCGTCTCGGCGCGGCGACATTGGTTGCCCGCGCGGTGGCCGAGTTTCGCGCCGGCAAGCATCTCGCCGACGTTTACGGTGTCAGCCCCGACTCGATGAATTATCTGCGCGATATCGGCGTGCTCGCCAACTACGCCAGCCCGGAGGCGAAGTTCATTCACAAAGGCTTCATGGATCCTAAAGGTTTCTGGTCGGGGATCACTACGGATGTTTTGGTGACCGGCGTGAATACTTCGCAAATGAGTGTCAAGGCGGCGCCGCACCGTTATGCCGACTACTTGAAGCCGGAATACAAAAACAAGATGGCCTTTCATATCGGCACCAACAATCCGCTGATCGGCATGGCGGAGCTCAACGGCGAAGACAAAGCGCTCGCCTACATGCGCGCCTTTTCGAAACAAGGACTCATTTTGCACAATGGTTATACCAAGATTTCTCAGTTGCTGGCGGCCGGTGAATTCTCTCTGGTGGGGTTCATGCAGGTGACGAAACTGGAAAAAATCCGTGAGCGCAACGGCCCGGTGGATTGGATCCCCCTGGATCCATCATTCGCCACGGTCTCCGCGGTGGCGGTGTCGAAGAATGCGCCCCACTCAAACGCCGCGCGGCTCCTGGTCGATTTCTATCTCTCCGAAGAAGGCCAACGGGCGTTGCGCGAGATCGATAAGATTCCCTTGCGCAAGGGTGTCGAGGCGGATTCCAAGCGCGTCGCCGAGCTCGTCGAGCAGGCGCCCCATGTCATCAAGTATGAGGGCGACGCGGGCAAACATATTAAACAGTTTAATGAGATTTTTTTGGGACGATGAAAAATAGCTCGGTTTAAACCGTTCAAGCCGTTCAAAACGTTCAAATCGTCGGATAGGGGAGCGATCGGTGGAAGTTAAATTTGGCTTGTTTAGCTGTGACTCCCATGCGCAGTTGGACCGCGATGCCTGGACCAAGCGCATGTCCAAGGCCAAGTGGGGCGAGCGCATACCGCAGATCGTCGAAGTCGATGAGGACGGCAAACTGGTCGACCGCTGGATGGTCAACGGCAAGGTGCGCAGCGAGTGGGTATGCAACTGTCCGGCGGCGATGCCGGGCGGCGTGGCGCGCGGTTACTATCCACGGCGCTGGCAGGAAGTGCCGGAGATCGTCTACGATCCCGCCGCGCGGCTAAAAGCGCTGGACGAAGACCGAGTCGACGGCGAGGTGCTCTACCCGAACGGACCGGTGTCGAACTTCGCATTTCTTCAGGCCGATGCCGAATTCGAGCTCGCCTGCGTGCAGGCATATAACGACGCCCTGGCGGAATGGCGCGAGGTCAGCGACCGCTATGTGCCGGTGGCGATCATTCCTTACATGAGCGAGATAGACGTCGTCGTCGCCGAGGTCGAGCGCTCGGTCAAGCGCGGCCACCGTGGCGTGGTGATGTTGGCCGAGCCGGCGTTTACGAAGCAAGGGCTCAAGCGCATGAACGATCCGTTTTGGGAGCCGCTCTGGGCTTGCTGCGCCGACCTGGGCGTACCGATGCATTGGCATGGTTCGTCGGGACTGGTCGAGCAACTGTCGTTGCCCAAGTGGAACGGTTTCACCAAAAAAGAATTTCACACGGTGTCGACGTCGCGCTTGTGCGCGACGCCGGCGCAGCTGATTCCCAATCTAATTTTTTCCGGTATCCTCGACCGCCATCCGCGCCTCAACTGGGCCTGCGCCGAAACCGGTTTCGGCTGGGTGAGCTATGTGCTCGAAGCCAGCGATCACGAATGGGAGACGCGGCAGCTGTGGAAGGAAGGCATCAAGACCCGGCCCAGCGAGGTTTTTCGCCGGCAGATCTACGTCGACTTCTGGTACGAGAAGGCCGGCATCGAACTGCGCGAGTGGGTCGGCGTCGACAATATCATGTGGGAGTCGGACTATCCGCATATCGCCGCGACTTATCCGCGGTCGTGGAGTTTCGTCGAGGACTCGCTGGTCGGTGTGCCGCAAGATGAGCGCGAAAAAATGTGCTACGGTAATGCGCTGCGGCTGTATGGCGTGGCCTAGGCTAATTCTTGTCCGTCATGCCGTGAACAGCCTTGTTAAGGCAACAGGGTTGCCGACTTTCGCCTGGACGGCCGCGGTTTGATTGGCGCAATACTTTTGCAAGTCAAAATTATTTTTTTATGACGACGCAACAATTCATCAGTGTCGACGAGCATGTCCAGGAGCATCCCGACCTGTGGACCAAGCGCTTGTCCGCGGCCAAGTGGGGCGAACGCATTCCCCATGTGGCAAATGATGCTCAAGGCAACGAGCGTTGGCTCATCGACGGTCGGCCGGTCGTCATGGACGGTGTCGCCGATTGCGGCGCGGTGATGGCGCCGCGGACGGCAAATCCAACCCGCTGGGCCGACGTGCCGGCGATGGTTTACGATGCTCGCCAACGTCTGCAGGCGATGGACGCGGCGGGCATCGATCACGCAGTGCTCTATCCGACGGTCGCGGGCATCGCTGGGCAAAACTTCGGCCGCATCGAAGATGACGAGCTGGAGCTCGCCTGCGTACAGGCTTACAACGATTGGCTGCTCGAAGAATGGGCCGGTGTCAGTCCGCGCTTCGTGCCGCAATGTCTCGTGCCGCTGGCGCCGATCGGGTCGACGGTTGCGGAAATCCGCCGCTGCGTCGCCAACGGCCATCGCGGCGTGGTCTATCCATCGATTCCGATGGAACTGCGCGACCTGCCGCATATCAACGACGGGGTTTACGATCCGGTGTGGGCGGTGTGTCAGGAACTCGGCGTGCCGATCTGTTTTCATGCCGGCGCGTCGGCGAAGATTCAAATTCCCGCCTATGCCGGTTATCCGCCGGCGACGGCGGCGGCGATTCAGGCGATCACCGGGCCGGCGAGCTCGGTTTCGGTTTTAGTCAATCTTTTGATCTCAAAGATTTTAATGCGCTTCGCCAATCTAAAAATCGTCTTGGCCGAAAGCGGTCTCGGCTGGGGCGCCTATTTACTGGAGTACACCGACTTTCAGGCCACCGGCGATCAGCTGCCGGAGAACGGCTACGATCTCATGCCCTCCGAGTTGTTCAAGCGGCAATGTTACTTGGTCGGCTGGTACGATTGCGCCAGCCTGCGCGTGCGCGACTACATCGGCGCGGAAAATATTTTATGGTCGAGTCAATTCCCGCAAGCCACTTCCACGTGGCCGGATACCCGGGCGGCGCTGGCGAAGAGTTTCGCCGGCGTAGCGGATGCCGATAAACAGAAAATTCTGTGGCAGAACGCGGCGCAGTTGTACAAGATCCCGGTTGCGTAAATGAACTCTTTATCCTGAATCGCCGGCGGAGCATTAACATGTCTCATTGGCTTGAAATACGCCCGACCATCGATGCCATGGTCAACCGGCAGTTCGATACCCCTGAATTCAAAAAACTTTTCGCCGTGAAGCTCACACCTGGCCGTATGCAAGTCTACCAAAATCATATGACCTTCTACGCCAACAACCGGCGCGACTGCTGGGCGTTTGTTTCCGGCAAGGCGCCGCTCGAGGTCAAGCGGGCGATCTGGGCCCATGAGAAAGGACGAGCTGATCCACGACGAGCGCATGGGCCGCGCCCATGTAACCGATAACGACTTGCAGTTGGCCGATGAGTCGCAGCTCTCGCCCGGCGCCAAAGCGGCGCATTACGCGTGGCTTTACTGCGCGCGGGAGAAGCCCTGGTTAGAGGGCTTGATCTACTCGCATATCCTCGAACGGCGCAACAACAACGCGATCGTCAAAGGGGGCGGTTTAGTCGAGCGCTGGAAACGCAAGCAGCGCGCCGAGCTCGGCGTGAAGACCGCTGAGAAGGATTTCCAGACCGAAGTTCACGCGGTGGCTGACGAGGATCATTCAGATATTTTCGAGCCGATCTTTCTACGTTACGTCGACAGCGAAGCGGCGGTCCAGGCCGTGTTGGCGGCGACGCGGGACGGCTTGTTGATCGACCGCGCCTTGCGCGGCGCCCTCGCCGATGCGATGTTGGCGGTAGAGTGAGCGCGCGCCAGCCTGCCGGCTCATTCGCCGTCGAAGCGATGGAAATGGAATCGAGCGAGGGTGCCGGTCGCAGTTAGGTGGATTTTTAATCGCGAATTATCCAGTCAAAGCAAAACGGAGGAAACGAACATGGCAGACACACCGGTCACGGCGGAAGACGAAGTCAAGGAGCGAGTTGCGTATGTTTCGCCCTACGAACAGTGGAAAAAAGACGAAGGCTTACCGACCTATCGCGGTTTGGCGATTAAAGATGTCAACGCCGTTGAGTTAGCGCCCTGGAAGTCCAGCGGCGCGGGGATGGCGGCGTTTTTGAATCTCGAAGGCACCGGCGGCTTCAACGATTCCTATATCGCGGAAATCCCGCCGGGGAAATCGCTAAAGGCGCACCGCCACCTGTTCGAGGAAACTATCTACATTCTCAAAGGCCAGGGCGCGACTTCGGTGTGGATCGATCCGACCAAGAAAGAAACCTTCGAATGGCAAGAGGGCAGCTATTTCGCGATCCCGATGAATGCTTGGCATGAACATCACAATGCGTCCGGTCTCGATTCGGCGCGCTATATTGCCATGACCAGCGCGCCGCGGGTTATCGACACATTCAACAATTACGAATTTGTTTTCGAAAATCCCTTTGTCTTCAAGGACCGTTACAACTCTGAGGAAGGGTACTTCAAGCAAGCCGCGCCGGCGCAGCAGTGGGCGACCAACTTTGTCGCCGACGTGCGCGTGTGCGAGACCTATGCCGGCGGTTTCGATCGCGGCGGCGGCGCCAAGAGCACGGTGTTTCGCATGGTCAAGCAGACGGTGAAGTCTCATGTCTCGCACTGGGGCGTCGGCGCTTACAAAAAAGCCCATCGGCATGGGCCAGGCATTCACGTTTTGATCATCCGCGGCATCGGCTATTCGATCCTCTGGCATGAAAATAAACCGTTGGAGCGCGTCGAATGGGGACCCGGCAGCGTCTTCGTGCCGCCGGAAATGTGGTTTCACCAGCACTTCAACGGCAGCGCCGAGCCGGTGTTTTTTCTCGCCATCGGTTGGGGCAGCGACAAGCCGAAAGCCGGCGGCAAGGCTTATGTCTACAAGAGCGTCAAAGAAGGCGGCGATCAGATCGAGTACGAAGACGAAGATCCGCTGATTCACGCCGAGTTCGAAGTCGCAATGAAGAAAGCCGGCGCGCGTTGCAAGATGGACTATCATCCGCATTGCACGATGAAGTGAGTCCGGGTCGTCGAGAAGCGACCATGGAGGATTGAAGATGGCGCCGAGGAAATTGCTGGCCTATTCAGTGACTTCATTGCTGTTGGTTTGTTCGCTGTCTTCAAACGCCCATGCCGCGTCTGTCGAAGCGCTTTACAGCGAGATCAACAAACTGCCGCCGGCGCAGCGGCAAAAGCGCCTTGAGGACGGCGCCCGCAAGGAAGGCGGTTTCAAGTTTTACGGTATTTCCGCCGCCGCGCTGCTCGGCGCTTACACCGCCGGCTTCATGAAGCGCTATCCGTTCATCAAGGCGGAGTTCTGGCGCGGCAGCGGCAACAAACTGGTGTTTCGCACATTGACGGAGCACCGCGCCGGGCAGCTCGATACCGACGCGGTACTGGTCGGCACGGAAAATGTGATGGCGCTCAAGCGCTCGGGCATCTGGGTGCGCTATTACTCGCCCGAGTCGGTAAACTTCGGCAAAGAGTACACGGACAAGGATGGTTTTTGGCACGCCGATAGTTTGGGCGTGTCGACCCTGGGCTACAACACCAAGCTGGTCAAGAAAGAAGAGGCGCCGAAAGGCTACGACGATCTCTTCGACGCCAAGTGGAAGGGCAGTCTCTCCATCGATTTGGAACCCGAGCGGGCGTTGATGGGATGGTTGACCGCTTGGGGCGAGCAGAAGACCCGCGTCTTCGTCGACGGATTACTCAAACATGGCGCCACTGTGCGGCGCGGCCATACGCTGCAAGCGCAGCTTCTGTGCGCCGGTGAATTCAAAGTCGCCGTGGAAATCTATCCCGATGGGCTACTGCGCATGAAGCAAGGCGGCTGCCCGGCCACGCTGGTTTTTCCCAATCCGACGCCGGCGCATATCAGCGGCGCCATCGGCATCTACACCAATACAAAGAATCCCCATGCCGCCGCGCTATTTCTTGATTATATGAAATCGGCGGAGGGCGCCAAGATTCTCGCATCGACCGGTAGGATCTCCGGCCGTAAAGGCGTCAAATCGCTGTACGACGAGCTCAACAATTTGGAGGAGCGGGGGATTCCGCTATTGATTGTCGGGCCGGAGCAGTCCGAGTTGGTGTCCAAGCCGATGGAAAAAATCATGAAGGATATTTTGGTGCCGTAGGGAATGGCCGCAAAGAAAAAATTCGAATTCGCGAGAATGCCTTCGTGCTGCCGTATCAACAGGTTTGCTTGTTCAAGAAACGCTAGGAGGATTTGCTTCAATGGCCCGCAACTACCGTTATTTTTCCGCCGATAGTCACTATGAATCCCTGCCGGAGACCTGGACCCACCGGGTGCCGGCCAAATATCGCGAGCGCGCGCCGCGCCGCATCAAGCTCGCCGACGGCCGTGATGCCATCGTCGAAGAGGGCCAGCCGCTGGAATACCGCGGCACCAATTTATTCGCCGGCAAGGGGCCGGAGAACTTCAATCCGACCCGCCTCGACTTCGACAACTCGGTCGGCGCCGGCTCGCCTGAGCAGCGCTTAAAAGAACAAGACGCCGACGGCGTCGACGGCGAGCTGCTGTTTGCCAGTGAAGCGCGCAACCCCAGGATTAAAGACCGCGCCGCGTTTCTCGCCATCGTCCAGGCGTTCAACGATCATTTTATCGAAGAGTACTGTGCCGTCGACCGCGACCGCTTGATCGGCGTCGCGGTGATGCCGGATATCGGCGCCGACGAAAATGTCGCCGAGATGAAGCGCTGTAAAGACAAAGGATTCAAAGCGGTACGCTTGCACACCTTCCCGAGCGGCAAGAACTTTCCGACGGAGGAAGACGACAAGTTCTGGGCTGCGGCCATCGATCTCGACATGCCGGTGACGATCCACACGTCGTTTCCGCGCCGCACCGACGAGCGCGACGTTTACCTGATGAAATATCCGAAAGATCCCCAGGGCGAGGACCGGCCATTCGATTTCCTCCAGCGGTTGGCGCGCCAGGGGATTTATCACTGCGGCGCGGTGGAAGCGACGCAGTTGATTTTTACCGGCGTGTTCGACCGCTTCCCCAAGCTGCAAATTTTCTGGGCCGAGAACAACATCGGCTGGATTCCGTATTTCTACCAGCAGATGGACCAGACCTATAAGGTCAACTGCCATTGGGCGGAAAAACTTTTGGGCTTGCCCCAGTTGAAAAAACTGCCGAGCGAATACCTGCGCGAGCATGCCCACTGGGGCGTCTTCGATGATCCCATCGGCATTCAATTGCGCCACCTAGTCGGCGTCGATCGAGTGATGTGGTCTACCGATTTCCCGCATATCGTCACGCGCTGGCCGAAATCGCGCGAGTTAGCCGCCGAGCAGTTCGCCGGAGTGCCGGACAACGAAAAGCAGGCGATCTTCGCAGGCAACGCCGTGAAGTTTTTTCATCTCGATGCGGCATGAAGATAAAACTCGTTCCAATTGTTCCCAATGTTCAAGCCGGTCAAATCGTTGACGGAAAACGATTCGGTCCAGAGACTGGCCGCAAAGAGCGGAGCAATCAATCGACGCCTGTCGGGACGGATTCTAGGCCCCGGCCGCTTTGCTTTAACCGCCGAGCAGTTTTCGTAATAGGCGGTCGTCGACTAACTCTTCCACTTTGAGATTTCCCACCTTGGGGTTTTGTTGTTTCATCAGGCGCTGCACATTACGCAGTCCTTCGAGGGACGGATAGGGTTTGGCGTCCACGCCGGTGAGGATATCTTGATACCCCATCTCGGCACTTTTGGCATCGGGAATACGTAGGCGAGTGGTCATGGTCTTGATGACGGCGACCTTATTCGCCGGCGCGAGGCAATACTGAATACCTTCGAGTACGGCTTTTAGAAACGCTTCCACTATCATCGATTGTTTTTGCAGAAACGCTCGTGAGACGACAATGCCTTGGCCGGGAAAGGGAATATTCGCTTTACCGAATTCGGCTATGACTTTGAACCCTTTCTGTTTCAGCCGGTGGGTATAGACGCCGTCGAGAGTCGTGACATCGATATTGCCCGCTTCCAGTGCTTGGGCGTTGTTGGTTTGATCGCCGACGATCATCAAAGATATCTGATCGCGGGTTACGTCCAAACCCAAGTTCTCCAAGCCGAGCAAGGCGCCCATCCATAGGCTGCCGCCGATGCCCCCGGTGCCGAAACGTTTGCCGCGCAACTCTTCGGTCTTGTTGATGCCCGGGCGTGCGATCAATTCATAGGTGAGGCGATTCGACATCGCCGCGACAAGTTTTAGCTCGGCGCCGTTAGACGCAGCGGCAAGAGCAGCGTTAGCGCCGCCATAAACCATCTGCAATTCGCCGGCGAGCAGACCGGCGATAGCCGGCTGCGATAGCCGCGTCAGGACTAACAGCACCTCGAGTCCGTTTTTGGCAAAAAAACCGCGTTCCTGGGCGACCCACAGAGGCGAAACGCGCGAGTTGAGAGTGGAGAGTCCGACGATTACTTTGGTCTGGGCAGTGGCTTGGCTCGGTAACAAGACGCCAAGACAAATGATTAAAGTGACAGCATGCCGGCGCAGATAAGTTTTTGCGCTAGAAGTATAATTCTGCTGCAACGGTTTTATCCTCGTCCTGGTCCTATCCCAGAAGCGCGAGAGGGATCGGTACTACCGGAGAAAGAGTTTAGCCTAATGGTCGCTGTAAATTATACAACCGCGCCGCGTTGTCGCCCAAGATGCGGTTTTGGCTTTCCAGCGATAAGCCGGCGTTGCGGATGCGCGAGACTGTCTCGGGCCATTTGCTGTCGCCGTGGGGATAGTCGGAGGCGTACATGATGCACTTGTCGCCGACCGCGTTGATCACCGCGGGCAGCATGATCTCGCCGGGTTCGCAGGAGACCACCATGCGGCCTTCGGCGAATAGCTCGCTCGGCTTGATCCGGCTCGCCGGCCGTCTGCGCTGCAAAACGCCGTCGTACATGCGCGGATTCTTTTCACCGCGCTCGTGCATTTCATCCATCCTCTCGACCCAGTAAGGCAGCCAGCCGCAGCCAGTCTCGAGCAGGCCGAAGCGAATTTTAGGAAACAGATCGACGATGCCCCCGCCGATGAGCGAAACCATCGCGGTCGTCAGGGTCAGCGGCATCGACACTGCTTTGGCTCCCCAGAAATGATCGAATAATTCCTGACCGACGGTTGGATACATTCCCGTCACGGTGTGCACTCCGACGCCGACGTCGAGTTGTTCCACGGTCTCCCAAAATGGATAGAGATTGGGGTGATCGAGTGTCTGCGTGGCGACGGTGCCGCTGACCATGACGCCGACGGCGCCGAGCGAGTTCACCGCGTGTTTCAGTTCTTCCGCAGCTGCCTTTGGATCTTGCAATGCGACGATGGCGGCAAAACGCAGTCGGCCGCCGGCCTGGGCGCAGCGTTCGGATATCCAGGTGTTGTAGGCGCGGGCGATGGCACCGGCGAGTCCGGCGTGCTCCAGACTGTTGATCGACATCAAGACGTTCGGATAGATGACTTGAAGGTCGATGTCTTCGAGATCGAGATCGGCCAAGCGGCCGGGAACGTTGCTGAGATCGAGATCTTTGGCCGCCAAGGTCGGGGTTGTGTTTGCGATACTCCCAGGGGTGCCCGGGCCCCAACCGAAAGGCTTGGTGACGACACGCCCTTCGATAATGTAGAAACTTCGGCCGTCGTCGAAGGTGACGAAGCGCGGACGGTGCCGATGAAATTCCTTGTCCAAATAGTTGTCGAAAACTTCCGTCGGGATATGCGTGTGGCCGTCGGCGTCGATGATCATAGATCCTCCCATCAAGCTTTGTTAACTGTTCTTACGATATTGCCCTTACCGTTTTAGCTCGCGCTGCACTTGGCGCGCGATATTCCAGTCGACGAAATCTTTCGGCGCGAAATTCGATTGATTTATCTTGGCGTCTAGCAAGGCCCGCTTGATCGATGTCGCGACCAGTTCATCGCTGGCGTCGCCGCGCATGTTATAGGTCGGCATCGCCACGTCATAGGCGTTCTGCGCGGTTTCGCGGTCGAGGTTCCAGTCCTTCTGAATCAGCGCGATGGCTTCGCTTGGGTGATCCAACGCATAGTGCAGACCGCGAATCAGCGCGCGTAGGAAACGGCGCACCTGCTCGGGGTTGTCGCGCAGCTTGGCGCGGCGCAGGACCAAGCCATTTTCCAAATAGCGCGGCAGGATTTCCGGGCCCATGACGAGGCGGTTATAACCCCTGCGCACAGCGATGGAATCGTAGGGCGGCGACAATGTCGTGGCGGCGACATTGCCGGAGAAGAGGGCCGTCATGCCCTGGGTTACGTCGAGGGTCGAAATTAACTGGACGTCTTTCTCGGCATCCAAGCCGAGATGGTTCACCATGGTGACTGTGGCGTGGTAATGGCTGCCGCGGGTGCCGCCATGGCCGATGACGCCGCCGCGCAGACTCTTGGCGTCTTTAATATTCGGCCGGCTGATCAAATAAAGCAGCGGTCGGTCGGTGGAAACGTAGACCGCCACCAAAGGTGCGCCGCCGATGGCCGCCCCCAAGCCCGAGTTGAATGCGGTGATGTAGTCGAGATCGCCGGAGACCAGCGCGGCAATGGCGGTGTTGGTCTTGGTCGTGATCGGTTTATAGTCGAAGCCTTCGCTCTCGAAGATGCCGTGGCGCTGGGCCATGTAGATCGGCAGATTGAGCACATGGCGCGCCGACAGGCCGAGGGTGACGGATTCCAATTTCCTTGGCGTTTGACTGTCGCCGTGGTTGCACCAGAGCAGCAGCAGCGAAAAGACGAGGATAGCCCGTGCCGCACTTCGTTTCATAGCTTGCTTCAACGAAAACAATTGTGCCGGATCATATTTTCATCGGTGAGTTTGGCACAAGCAAAATTGCAATGCTATTCCGGCTTCCAACCGCGCCCCTGGAGTTCCTGATAGGCCTTTCGCGCCAGAGCGAAATCGTAAATGCGTTCCAGCCGCGGCGGATCTTTTTGCTGGGCCGGGGCGAGCAAATATTCCAAGGCTTTGCGTTGCTCGTCGAGACTGATGGTGCCGTCCTCGGTCATGGTCGGGCGGATCTCGTCGAAGGCCGGTCCGGTTTCGCTCTCTTTGGATTTGAGGGCGCGAGCTAGCGCGCTGGCGGCGCCGTCGCGGTTGGCGCGCATGTAAAGCAAGCCTTTGACTTGGGCCCGGACGAATCGTTCGACCAGTGAGGTATTGCTCTGCAGCATATCTTCGCGGCTAAAAGTCGCCACCGGGATGTCGGCGTATTCTTTGTCCGTGAAAAAGGAGAACAGCTCGCGATAACCGTCCTGTTTGGCCGTCAAGGTCACCGGCGATGACAATACTGCGGCATCGACGACGTTGGTCTTGAGGGCGATGTAACGCTCGGTGCCGCTGCCGACTGCGAGTATCGTAACTTTCTTGCCACCGTCGGCCAGGCGTCTCTTCAAGACGTCCCGCAGCAGCAGATCGGGGCCGCTGCCGTAGCTCGATATACCGATCCGCTTTCCTTCGAGTTCGGCGATGGTGCGAATCTCGGCCTTGGCGTAAAGCGCGTAGGTTGGCCGGCGCAACGGCGCAAATACGACGCGCAGCGGCAAACCGCGCAACACGCCGCTGAGGCCGCCGCCGCCGGTCATGAGAAAATCGATTTCCTTTGCGGCCAGGGCAAGCACCGACGGCGCGGAGCGGATGACGATGGTCTCGACATCGAGCCCTTCCTGTTTGAAATAGCCTTTGTCTCTCGGCACCAGTGTGGCGGCGATGATCGGCGATAGGGTCGGGATGCCGACGCGGACTTTGCGCAGCTCTTGGCTGTGCGCGGCGGCGGTGAAAAATAACCCGCTAAGACCGATAGCTGCTGCGCCAATTTTTCGCCACTTGTTCATAATGTCCCGACCTCTCTCTTCGAAATAGGCGGGGGAACGGTAAAACGATTGCTGCCGCCTCAGTGAACTATTTTTGCCGCCAATTGATCCAGAGACCGATCAACGCCACGGCCGCGGTGGCGAGATACATGATGCGAAAACTTTGGTTGACCAAATCAAGTAATGCGCCGAGGGTCAAGGAGCCGATGCCGATGCCAAGATCGTAGAAAAACTGAAACTGCGCCAGCGATTGGCCGCGCCGTTGGCCGTCGCTGCGATCCACCGCCTGGGTCATGAGCGCCGGCTGTGCCGCGCCGGTGCCGAAGCCGCCGACGATTGCCGCAGCCATCAAGCCATAGGACGATGTCGCAAATGCCAGCATAGCGATACCGGCGAGATTCAAAATCAATCCCGGAATAATCACCGCGCGGCGGCTGACTCGATCCGAAACCGGTCCGGCGATGGGCCGGCTCAAAAGAATACAAGCGGCGTAAACGCCGAACCAGATGCCAGGATTGGCCATGCCGAGTTTCAAAGCGTGGATGGGCAGAAACGTCAGGATGCCGCCGTGGCCGAAGGAAAGAAACGCCACACCGATGGCCGGATCGAGGGATTCCCTGACCATGAGGTTGTCGATCCAGCGCGCGGCTTTGTAGGGTTCGGTTGCCGGTCGTTTCGGCTCGGCGACAGGGACGGCGAAGATGAAACTGACTATCAGCAAAGCACAGGCGCCGACAAACACGCCGGAATAGTCGAAGCGATGAAACAGCGCGAAGCCCAGCACCGGGCCCAGCGCGGAAGCGAGGCTGCTGGCCATGCCGGCGTAGCCCATCAGTTCGCCGCGCCGCGCTTGTGGCACGATGTCGGCGTTGATGGTCGAGACCGCGGTGGTGCAGCCGGACCAGCCGAGACCATGCAATACCCGAAATGGCAGCATGAGCAAAATCGACGGCGCCCACAGATAGCCCAATTTGCCGGCGGTGAATAAGACGATGCCGTAGAGTAAAAACGGTTTGCGGCCGACACGGTCGATGAGCAGACCGACGGGTATACGCATCACCGTCGCGGTGATCGTGAACACCGCCATCACTGCGCCGATGACGGTGGACGACGCGCCGAAAGTAATCAGATAAAGCGGCAGCAGCGGCCGGGTGACATGGTGGGCGAGAAAAATGCCGAAGCGGCTAAGCCAGGTGAGGACAAAGTCTTTAAGCCAGGGATGCGCCGGTGTCTCTTGGGGTGCTGATTCGCTCTGCGGCATGGGAAGTTTCGATCATTGCGGCAGGGGCGAGACAAAGTCAATTATTGCTTGACCGATGTTGGCCGCAAAGGACGCAAAGGACACAAAGGGGAACCTCGGATTATCTCCCGCGAAGGGTGACGGGCGCCGCTCATTACCCCCAGCGACTGCGAAAGATCTAAGAAAAATTGTCCCTTCTCAGGCTGGGTTTCAACGCCGCACCTACAACTCACGTTTGTTTATTTTGCGCCCTTTGCGTTCTTTGCGGCCATTTTTTTTCTTGGTTGCGGCTTCGCCGCCGCCGCTTGCCAATGGCTAAATTGTCGTTGCAAACTATTTTCACACCTGACAGAGTGAGGCGGTTTTGCCGACGGAAGGAGAAATTTCATGACGACGCCAAACAAGACCGTGCCGGTTGCCAGCGGTGCCGAGGCATTTCTCGCGCAGATGCGCGCGTTGGGCTCGGTGCGTTACATGTTCGCCAACACCGGCACCGACCACGGGCCGTTGATCGAAGCGATGGCGCGGACGGCGAGCGAAGATCCGCGCGATATCCGGCCGATTGTCGTGCCGCATGAACAGGCGGCGGTGTCGATGGCCCATGGTTACTATAACGTCACCCAAGAGCCGCAGATGGTTTTGGTGCACACGCTGCCGGGCACGGCCAATGCGCTGGGCGGTATCATCAACGCGGCGTCGGCCAACGTGCCGCTGTTTCTCTGCGCCGGGCGCACGCCGATCACCGAGGGCGAGCTGCGCGGCGGCAAGAGCCAGAATATTCACTGGCGCCAGGAATCGCGCGATCAAGGCGGCGTGGTGCGCGAGTTCGTCAAATGGGATTACGAAATTCGCACCAATAAAAATCTCGCCGCGGTGGTGTCGCGCGCCTACAAAATCGCTATGAGCGAGCCGCGTGGGCCCGTGTACATGACATTGCCGCGGGAGTGGCTGGCCGAAGCGCTCGAATCCACCGAGGTCTTTGCGCCCGATGCTCTGGCCCCCGCGAGCAAGACTCAAGCCGACCAAGCGTCGCTGGAAAAAATCGCCGACTGGCTGCTCGGTTCGGAAAGTCCCTTGATCGTCACCAAGTATCTCGGGCGCAACCCCGAAGCGGTACAGTCGTTGATCGCGCTCAGCGAGCTGCTGGCGATCCCGGTTGTCCAGCAAATGACTTACGTCAACTTCCCCACCGACCATCCGATGCATCTCGGCACCCAGGTGACCAAGTATGTACGCAATGCCGATGTGTTGTTTTTCATCGACACCGATGTGCCGTGGGAGCCGCCCAACCGCAATGTCTTGCGCGACGGCGTCAAGATCGCCCACCTGGAGCGCGATCCGTTGTTCACCGGCATTCCCGGTTGGGGTTTCCCCGCTGATCTGCCGGTGAGCGGTTGTTCGGAAGTCTCGCTGCCGGCGTTGATTGCGATTATCCGCAACAAAATTAACGGTGGCTCGGTGTCTCAAGCGAAACTCGACCAGCGGCGCAAGCAAACCGAAATCGAGCATCAGGTGATGATCCGTGAGATGGACGCCGGCGTCGAGGCGGTGAAAAACCAAACGCCGATTCATCCCTACTGGCTATCGCGTTGTATTGGCGACGCGATGGACGATCAGACCATCATCGCCAACGAGACGATCACCTCGAAATTGGCTGAGGTCATTCATCTCAACCGGCCCGGTTCGATGTTCAACACGCCGCTGGCCGGCCATCTGGGCTGGGGGCTGGGCGCGGCGATCGGCATGAAATTGGGAAAACCGGAGGCCACGGTCATTGCTGCGGAAGGCGACGGCTCGTATATGTTTTGCGCACCGACGGCATGTCATTTCACCGCGCAGAAATATCAGATTCCCTTCTTGACGGTCATCTACAATAACCAAGTCTGGAATGCGAGTTTGAACGCCGCGCGCGGTCTCTACCCGGACGGCGTGGCAGCCAGGTCGCGCAACTTTCCCGGCACGGATCTGACGCCGTCGCCGCACTTCGAGCTGACCGCGCAAGCCTGCGGCGCCTATGCGGCGCGGGTGGAAGATCCGGCGGCATTGCCGGATGCGTTAGCGAAGGCGCTGCGGGTGGTGAAAGAAGAAAAGCGCCAGGCGCTGCTCAATGTGATCTGTAAAAATCCGCTGACGTGACGGCAAGTGGGCTGATGGAGTGATGGGTGGGGATTTCGGATTCGGAAGGCTGGCCGCAAAGAACGCAAAGGGCACAAAGGTTCGGGATGCCCACCGAAGCGCGAAAAAGAACATCACGCCGCAACAGTCGATCGAACCGGAACAACGCGGAGAGCTTCTGAAGGACTGGAGAGGAGACGTTGATTATGGCTGAAGCAATTTCCCATGATGCGCGCTGGCAGGAATATCCCGGCGAGGATTGGTCGGACGCGCTCGTCCAGTCGATGAAGCTGGGCGGCATCGAGCATTTATTTTTCGTCTCGGGCTCGGAGATCGCGTTTTGGCAGGAGAGTATCGCCAAGGCGAACGAGCGCGGTTGGCCGGCGCCGAAGCTGATCACCGTGACCCATGAGGCGGTGGCGCTGAACGCGGCGCTGGGCAGCGCGATGGTGCGCAATCAGCCGGCGGCTACCGCGGTGCATGTCGATGTCGGCACGCTCAACTACGGCGGCGCGATTCACACGGCGTGGCGCGGCAACTATCCGGTGTTGATCACCGCCGGCACCGGCCCGCGCGCTTATCCCGGCTCCATGGCCGGCGCGCGCAACAGCCCGGTGCAGTGGGTGCAAGAGCCGCGCGATCAGGGCGGCATCGTGCGCCAGTACACCAAAGTCGATCATCGTCTGGAACATCAGGACAATCCAGGTTTGCTGATCAGCCGCCTGCTGCAAATTTCCATGAGCGAACCCAAGGGACCGGCGTATTTGACGGTGCCCCGCGAGACCGCCATGCTCAAGTTGCCGGGCAAAAGTTATTTTCCAACGCGGGATGAACTCGGTGTCGCCCGGCCGGCTTGGCCCGATCCCGCCGACGCCAAGCGCGCGGCGCAGTGGCTGATCGACGCGCACAATCCCTGCATATATTCCGCCGCGGCGGGGCGCAATCCGGAAGCGGTGGCGGCGATCGTTCGGTTGGCCGAGTTGCTCGCGCTGCCGCTGGTCGATGCCGACCGTTTGGACCGTTTGAATTTTCCCACCACCCACGCGCTTTACGGCACCGGGCCGGAGGTCAAGGATGCCGATGTTTCACTCATGCTCGAAGCGTTGGTGCCGTACATTTCGCCTAACGCTGCGCCTAGGCCGGGCAGCAGAACCATTTGGGTCGATGCCGATCCGGTGATGTCCAACTATAAGACGATGGAGTTTCAAGCCGATCTCTGGTTGCCGGTGTCGGTGGCGGCGGCGGCGCAGGCGATTCACGACGCGGCCACCGGTCTGTTGTCGAAGAGCGATATGAGCCGCATCGCCGAGCGGCGCGAGCGTTTGACGGCGCGCAAGCAGGAAATGATCGCGCAGGTCGAACGGCAGGGCCAGGAAGCGGGAAAGCGCAAGCCGATGCATCCGCGCTGGGTCGCCTATCAACTGGGGAAGATTCTCGAACCCGACACGATTCTGCTCGATGACGCGATCAGCAACTCCGGATTTGTCTGCGACCATCATGGAAGGTCACAAGCGGGAACTTATTTCGCCAGCGGCGGTTCGTCGGGCGGCTGGGGCAGCGGCGCGGCGTTCGGCGCCAAATTGGCGGCGCCCAATCGCGACGTCGTGCTCGCCACCGGCGACGGCTATTTCATGTTCGGCACGCCGATGCCGGCGCTGTGGTCGGCGGCGCATTATAGGGCGCCGTTTTTGGCCGTAGTCTTCGTCAACCGGTCGTACACGACCGGGACAAACGGGCTCAAGCGCGCGTATCCCAGCGGCGTGGCGGTGCGCACGGAAAATTACGAAGGCGGTATTTTCGATCCGCCGCCGGATTTCGCCAAACTCGCCGAGGCGGCCAACTGTTTCGGCACCACCGTCAGCGAACCGGAAGAAGTCGGTCCCGCGCTCAAGGCGGCGCTCGATCAGGTGCGCAAAGGGACGCCGGCGCTGGTCGCGGCGTATTTGCCGACCTTGGTGGAGGAGATGAGCTTTGCCCAGCGCAGTAAGTGACCGCGCGGTCGGATTCGCGGGCGCGCAATATTGGCCGCAAAGAAGGCAAAGTGCGCAGATAAGAAATCGGCAGGTGTCGATGCAGGTAGATTTGCCGATCGGTTAGCGACACGGATGCAAGCGAGAGATAGATTCTATCGAGGTGAATTGTGAAAACGAATCGTGAGCAGATTAGCGTCGATGGCAGCGCCATGAATTTATTTTCGGCCCAGCCCGATGGCAGCGGGCCGTTGCCGGCGGTAGTAGTGATCCAACATCAGTATGGGGTGGACAAATTCATGGAGGAGATGACCGAGCGTTTCGCAGGGGATGGATTTTTCGCGGTCTGCCCGGATCTCTATCACCGCGATGGGCCGGACTGTAAAGACGACGGCCCGACGCGGCGGGGCCGGGCGCGGGACAGCAACATCATCAATGACATCAATGCCACCATGGCGCATTTGCGCGGGAACAATCGGGTTGACAGCAAGCGGGTGGCGATTCTGGGTTTCTGCATGGGCGGCCGGGTCGCCTATCTGATGGCGGCGGCGAGCCAGGATTTCAAAGCGGCGATCACCTGGTATGGCGGCAGCTGTTTTCGCCAGTGGGGCGACGGGCCGACGCCGTTCGAACGCACGGCGGAGATTTCCTGTCCGATCCAGGGTCACTTCGGCGCCACCGATCAGAATCCGACATTGGAAGATATGGCGAAGCTCGACGCCGAGCTGACCAAGCATGGCAAGGCCCATGAGTTCTACGTATATCAAAATACCGGACACTCGTTCATGGATCCGCATCATCCGGACCGGTATGTGGAAAAATCCGATCGCGAGTCGTGGGCACGCGGCTTGGAGTTCTTGCGGACGCATTTGGGTTAGATATCTCACCGCGAAGGCACGAAGGACACGAAGTTCGGAAACTAAGTATTTCCTTCGTGGCTTCGTGGTGAACGGGAGTTTAGCAATTCGGAAGGATAACCAACATGGCGAATAAACCGAAAATCACTTTCGCGACCAATCCCAATCCGCGCAACCGCGCGCTCATCGACGGACTGATTCCGCTGGACGGCTATGATTTTGAATACGTCGGCGACAAGTACACGCCGGGGGAGATGCATTATCGTTTCGTCCAGGGAGAATTCGATCTCGCCGAGATGTCGACGGCTACCTTGATGCGCGCCAAAGAGAAGGGCAAACGTTTCTTGGCGTTGCCGGTGTTTTTTCAGCGCGGACCGCGCCAGCGCAACATCTTTCACTGCGCCGGCAAAGTGAACCATCCGAGCGAGCTCAAAGGCAAACAAGTCGGCGCGTTTCGCTACGGCGCTACCGCGGTGTCGTGGGCGCGCGGCTACTTGCTCGACGAGCACGGCATTAAGACGACTGACGTCGGTTGGTTCGTGTCGGGCCAAGAAGTTTACATCGCCAACGAGCTGCCGGTAAAAGTCGAGCGCCTCGACCCGCCGCCGCCCTTCGGGCAAGAGAAGTCGCATTTGTCGCGGCTGCTCAGCGAGGGCAAACTCGGCGCGGCGATGGTTGCCGGCGACTCGGGTTACACGGCGTTGTTCGGCGGCGGTGTGTTACCGGGGGTGATGGGGCAGTTCCCCGGCGTCAAGCCGTTGTTCGACGACACTGAAGAAATCATCCGTTACGTTAAACGGACACAGATCTATCCGATCATTCATATCATGGCGATGCGCGAGGAGACCGCGGAAAAGTATCCCGACTTGCCGGCGAAAGCGATCGAAGCGTTTCGCGAAGCGAATCGCCAAGCGGGCAAATATTTCAAAGCGGGAGAGGCCGAAGGCTACGCCAAGGAGCGCGATCTGTTGGGCTATGATCCCTATGCCGGCGTGTTGACCGAGGCGGACAAGAAGTCGATGCAGGCGCTCAACCGCTACCAGATCGAGCAGGGGTTGGTAAAAAAAGAGCTGCCGCTGGAGAGCTTGTTCGTCAAGGAAGCGTTCAAGATGTGAGCGGAATTCGAGTGTTGGAGTAATGGGGTGGTGGAGTGATGGGCGAATCCGAAACCCAATACTCCAGTGCTCCATCACTCCAGTACTCCAATTTGTTCATTTATTCTCGTAAGGTGCGTAATGGCAAATATGTCTGAGCTATTTCCCCAGCGGCGTGTGACCCATCTGCCCGGCGGTTACATGGGCAAGATTCTCCGCGTCGATATGACCACCGGCGCGCTGACCGACGAGAACTTACCCGAAGAGCCGGATCTGCGCCGGTTCATCGGCGGTCAAGCGCTGGCACTGTATATTCTCATGCGCGAGCAGTCGGTGGACGTGAAGCCTTTCGACCCGGCAGCGAAGCTGGTGATGATGACCGGGCCGCTGACCGGCACCGGGTTGACGCCTGGCGGCACCAAAGTGTGCGCGGTGTTCTTAAGTCCGATGACCAACAATACCCTTGGCCGCGGCGCGGCGAGCGGCTACTGGGCCGCCTATCTCAAGCAAGCCGGTTATGACGGCATTATTCTCCAAGGGGCGGCGAAGTCGCCGCAGTATCTTTTCATCAACGACGGCAAGCCTGAGCTGCGCGATGCGGGTAAGTTCTGGGGCAAGGGATCGCGGGATACCGAAGAATCGCTGCGTGCCGCGGTCGGCATCAAAGACGCCAGGGTCATGGGCATCGGTCCCGCCGGCGAGCATCGCGTCAACGCGGCGATGCTGTGCAATGACTTTAATCATTCGGCATCGCACAGCGGCGGCGCGATCTTCGGTTCGAAGATGTTGAAGGCCATCGTCGTCCACGGCACCAAGCGGCCGCCGCTGCACGATAAAGCGGCGCTGGTCGAAGCCGGGTTGCGCTGGCGCAAGACGCTGCAACAGTACGCGCTGAAGGACCGATACTCCACCGGCCATGCGCGTCATCTCGAAGCGCTGCCCAACAACAACATGCAGAGCACGCTGATCGGCGATCACAATCGCGGCTTCGATCAGAACCGTGTCGTGCAGCGCCCCTGCTTTCAATGCGCGCGGCTTTGTCCTTGGGACGTCGAGATCGGCGAAGGCGAGTTCAAGGGCAAGGTTGGCCACTTTAACGCTGGCGCCGAGTGGCTCGACACTTTTTGGAATCTCGGCGTCAAGGGCAACGCGACGCTTTACCTGGCCGAGCGCATCAACGATCTCGGCATCGAGTGCGGCCATTTTTCCTTCGGCGCCGGCGTGTTGTTCGAAGCTTACGAGAAAGGTTTGGTCACCGAGAAAGATTGCGACGGGCTGCGCTTGGAGTGGGGCAATGTCGAAGCGATTGATAAATTATTAGAAATGACCGCGCGGCGCCAGGGCAAGTGGGGCAACTTGATCGCCGACGGACCGCTCGAAGTGGCCGAAACGATCGGCGGCGAGGCGCTGAATTGGGTTGTCCATACCAAGCGCGGCGTGCCGGCGATGCATGATTGGCGCCCGCATTTCGCCAATATGCTGCGCGAGATCGTCGCCAGCGGCGGCATGAAACCGCAGGGTGGCGGTCAAGCCAATCCGCCGCCGGATCTGAAGTATCGCGAGAAGTGGGGACCCCTCGACCGCGACGATCCCAGCGGCTGGCCGCAGTCCAACGTCAATGCGGAGCAGTATCGCCAGTTCGTCGGCATCATGGGCGGCTGCTGGTTCGCCCAAATGCATGGCAAGCCCGACGGCCTGAAAAGTATCGTCGATTCGTTCAACGCGACGACGGGCTGGAACTTCGATCTCGACGAAGCGATGTTGGCCGGACACCGCAGCGCGATCTTACAAAGCTTGTTCGGAACCCAGCGCGGCTGGATCGCCGATCACGACTGGCAGCAAGTGGGACAACGATTTCTCGATCCGGTTCCCGACGGCAAATACCAAGGCTTCACCATCGCCAAGTGGCTCCCCGAAATGGTCCGCGAATATTACCAACTCTCCGGCCGCCACGAAAAAACCGGCCGGCCGTACATGGACACATTAAAATTATTGGGGCTGGAAGAGTTCAGCGAATGGGCGCAATTGGATTGAGCTAATTTGTTGAGCCAATCGGCTATCAATCTACAGGTTCAATGAATTGGTTGCTGTCCCGCGGAATCAGGGCTTGAATGGAATTATGTGAAGGTTAGCGATCGGGCGATAATGTTTGAGATTGGCGGTCGCCAGGGAGCCGTTGGTATCGAGAGTCGAGGCGGCGATCAGTGCATCGATGACACGCAGGCCATTCGGTAATGCGTGTCGTTCGAGCAGGTCGCTGGCCAGTCGACAGACTGTTTCCTTCAAGTATAAGACTTGAGCGAAATTTCCCGATACGAATAATTTAACCGCGCGTATCTCAGCGCCGTTGCGGCAGCCTTGGGTCAACTCCATAATGCTGAGAATCGAGATAGTACGTCTGGAATAGGCGACGTGGTTGATTGCCCGAAGCGCTTTTTCGCTGCCACGCAAATACCAGATTAAGATGTCGGTATCGAATACTACCGGGTAAAGCGAGGTTGTCGTAGCTTGTTCAGCCATTGTTCCACGTTGCGGTTGTCTTTGCGGTCTTTCCAAATGCCAAAGCCGGCGGTTTTCAGCGCTTTTGGTTGCTTTGCATCAATGGGAGTCAACACCGCAACGGGTTTGCTGCGGTAAGTGATCGTCACCGATTGGCCCTTACGGACTTCGTCGAGAATGAGCGAAGTCTTGTTTCGTAATTCTTTTGCTGTTGCAGTTCTCACTGTAGTCTCCCAATGAAGTATACACTCAAGAGTATATACTTAGGTGAGTGGCGCTACAAGGAATGGGTATGAAATCTGCGGATCGCTTCACGATCGGCAACGGGTGGGCCGGCACTTCTCCTTTGTGGTAGGAATGGCGGTGTGTTGCGGGCAGACGATGGCCATTGCTCGACTGCGCCCAAGGGGCTCGTTGATTCCGTAAGATGATATTGAAAGTCTTTTAACGGTTGAATTGAAGATTCGGGCATGACGATAGTAAGAATCGATTGGCTTAGTTAATAAACCTCAGAGGACATTTTCGTGAAAAGAATTTTGCTGCTGGTACTCTTTAGCTTGATTGCGATTTCTTCGGTCTCCGCCCAGACGCCCTTCTACCAGGGCAAGACCGTGCAAATCCGTGTCGGCTTTGCCGCCGGCGGAGCGTTCGATGTTTGGGCGCGGGTGATTGCCAACCATCTGGGACGGTTTGTCCCGGGGAATCCGACGTTTGTCGTGCAGAACATGACCGGCGGCGGGTCGATGGTCGCGGCGAATTATGTTTATGGCGTGGCCAAGCCGGATGGACTGACGCTCGGTGTCGTCAGCCCGGCGATGTATATCGAGCAGGTGACCGGCAAGAAAGAAGTGCAGTACGACTGGTTCAAGTTTAGTTTTATCGGCTCGCCGGAGAAGACCGATCGGATTTTTTACATGCGCGCCGATTTGGGCATCAAAACTTTGGAAGATATGCGCACGGTGGCGGAGGCGCCCCGGTGCGGCTCCACCGGGATCGGCAGCGCGGCATATTATTTTCCACGGCTGTTGCAAGATACGTTTACGCTCAAGCTGATGATCGTGCCGGGTTATCCTGGAGCGGCCGATGTCAATCTGGCGATCGAAAAGGGCGAGGTGCACTGCTTTAGCGGCACGGTGCAGGCGTACTTCGGCAGCGAGCCGTTGCGCACCTGGTCAAAGACCGGATTCGCCAGGGTGCTGGTGCAGGGCGGCGCCAAGCGCGATCCGCGCATGGCCAACGTGCCGACCTTGTGGGAGTTGATGGACAAGAATAAGACCAACGAGATTTACCGCCGCCTGGCGAAGATACTGCTGATCCCCGATGAGATGGGCCGGCCGTTTTTTGGCCCGCCGGGCATGCCGGCCGACCGTTTGAAACTTTTGCGCGACGGCTTCAACAAGATGATGGGCGATCCGGAACTAATCGCCGAGGCGAAGAAAAAAGGTCTCGATGCCGCGCCGTTGACCGGCGAGGAACTCGAAGCGCTCATCAAGGAAGCCGGCGTGCCGTCGGCCGATATCATTCAACGGCTGAAGCCGCTTATGGAAAACTAAATCTCCGGCGTATGCGAGAAAATCTGCAGAGGTGACTCGGGCGCCAGGGAAACCGCAGCGAGATAGGACCCGCCGCGATGCGCCATAAATATAGGGTGAACGGACAAACGTGAGATGCAAACACAAAGGCCAAGGACACCGGCTCGGCGATGTTCTCGGCCTTTGGCATTATTCGGTAAGTAAAATTACTTGACGTGTTTGCTGACCAGTTTGGTCATTTCAAACATAGTGACGGTTTTCTTGCCGCCGAACACATCCTTCAACGCGTCGTCGGCGTTGATGTTGGTGCGTTTCTTTTGATCCTGCAGGCCGTTCTTCTTGATGTACTGCCACAGCTTCTTGGTCACTTCTGTGCGCGGGATCGGCTTGCTGCCGACGACCAAGGCGAGTTTGGTGTCGGGCTGTACCGGCTTCATGAACGCCGCATTGGGTTTTCTTTTCTTCTTCGCTGCGGCTTTCTTTTTAGCCGGCGCTTTCTTTTTCGCTGCTGCCATATGTGTTTTCCTCCTTAAGGAAATAAGTTATTTCATAAAAATATAGCAGAGGTACCGGATTTTTGCTATCGAATTATCCGACTTTTCCTCGTAAATACTCAGTTTCTCCCTCGTGGAGAGTGGGCTCGCCATCGACCATTCGAGCTGCGACGCCGTAATCGGACTGGGCGCGGGCGACCGAGACATAGCCCTGACGCAGGTCTTCGAGCACTTTTTCGATGGGTCGATTGAACGGCTTTCCCAGGCCGCCGCCGCCGGGGCGTTCGACACGAATGGTATCGTTGCGCTCTAACCGATGGTCGCCGAAGCGCGATGGCAGCGCCTTTTCTTGTGTGGTTGCAGGATTGACCCGGCAAGCGCCTTTGCCGCCGGGCAGGCCGTCACTGCTGCCGAAGGGCTCGACGGCGTGCTTGTCGGTGCGCATGGAAAAGCGCACGTCGTCGGCGAGTATTCGATACTCGCGGACAAAGCCCAAACCGCCGCGCCATTCGCCGGCGCCGCCGGAGTCGGCAAGCATCTCGAAGCGCTCGACGCGAGTGGGAAACTCGGACTCGATGATCTCGATGGGCGCGGTCTTGCAGTTGCTCAGGTGAAACGCCGTCGCCGATACGCCATCCTTGCCGGCGCGGGCGCCGGTGCCGCCGCTGAAAATCTCGTAATGGACATAGGCGCGATTACTTTGTAGGTCGCGGCCGCCCAAGACCAGCGCCGCGCTGCCGGAGCCGCCGGCGATGCGCTTGTCGGGGACGAAGTGCGCCAGGGCGCGCAGGATCGCTTCGGCGGCGCTGAGCGCCGTCGGCATGTAGGTGTTCACCGCCGCGGGAAAGCGCGGATCGACGACGCTGCCCTCGCGAAAGGTCGCATCGACGCAGCGGGCCAGCCCATGATTGATCGGCAGGAAACGGTCAACCAAGGCGACCAGACAATACGCGCAGGCGGCGCGCACCAGCGGTGGGCGGATGTTCGCCGGACCCTGGGTCTGATCGCTCGAACCGCTGAAGTCGAAGTGGAGCCGGTCGCCGGTTTTTTTAACTTTGACATGGATGCGAATCGGTTTGGTCAAGTCGATGCCGTCGTGATCGACGAAGCTCTCACCCTCCGATTCGCCATCTGGCCAGGTGGCGACGGCCCGGCGCACGCGGTTCTCGGTGTGTGCCGAGAGTAACTCGGTGGACTCCAGAATTATCGCTTTGCCGTAGCGCTCCATGAGTTCGCGAATGCGCCGCTCGCCCAGGCGGGCCGCGCCGACCTGGCCGCGCAGGTCGCCCAACACCAGCACCGGAGTGCGGCTATTGGCGGCGATCATGGCGTCGATCTCTTTGACCGGCTGGAGCCGCGCCATGAATTTGACCGGCGGCAGATGCAACCCTTCCTGGTAGATTTCCCGGGCCGTGCCGCTGCCGCTGCCGGGCACGGTACCGCCGATGTCGCTCTTGTGCGCCATATTGGCGGCGAAGCCGACCCACTCGCCGCGAAAATAGATCGGCGTGAACACGCCCATGTCGGGCGCGTGGGGGCTGCCGCCCAGGTACGGATGGTTGGTGATGAAGGCGTCGCCGTCGTTGATGTCGTCAAGCGAAAAAGTTTTCAGGATCGCCGCGGCGCAGGCGGGAAAGGCGCCCATGTGCAGCGGCAAGACGACATGCTGGGCAATCACCTCGCCGCGGGTGTTGAGCACCGCACAGCTGGCGTCCTGGGATTCGCGAATGATCGTCGAGTAACCGGTGCGGAACAGTCCATTCTGCATTTCCTGGACGATGCCGGCCAGGCGCGCTTGGATGACTTGCAGGGTGATGGGATCGACGCTCATAGGGTGTGAAGCTTTGTGGCGTCACTCATAGAATCGAGGATAGATGAGGATGATAGACGATTGCGAATTGCCATCATCCATCCTCTATCCTCCATCTTCGATTTCAGTTTTGCGCGCGCAGCTGCGCCGTCGCGGCTTGGTTGATGATGAAATCGCTGTCGGCGCTGTCGATGGCGACGCGATAGACTTCGCGCGCTCTTTTTTGCGTCACGTAGCCGTTGCGGACGTCGTTCAAGACGCGCTCGGGGTCGCGTTCCAAGGGGTTGCCCAATCCGCCGCCGCCGGGAGTGTCGAGGCAAAAAACTTCGCCGGGATGGAGCACATGATCGGAGAAGCGGGAGGGAATGACCCGCTCGCCGGACTGGCCGGGATTCAATACGCAGTGACCGGTCTTGCCGTCGGCTCCGCCGTCGATGCCCTTGGGCGCGATGTCGTGTTTAGTCGAACGCAGGGAAAAGCGCGCGTCGTTGTCGAGCACTTCGTACTCGCGGACAAATCCCAAACCGCCGCGAAACTTGCCGGCGCCGCCGGAGTCGGCGATGAGCTCGAACCGTTTCAGCCGGGTGGCGAATTCAGATTCGATGATTTCAATCGGCGCGATTTTCGCGTTTGACTGATTGACGTTGGTGCCCGACACGCCGTCCTTGCCGCTGCGACCGCCGGAGCCGCCGCCGAAGATCTCGTACTGCACGTAACCCTTGCCGGTCTTGTTGCTGCGCCCGCCAATGATAATCGACCGGCTGCTGCAGCCGTCGCCGACTTTTTTGTGCGGCGTGATCTGGCTCGACGCTTCGAGGAGCGATTCGACGAGCGCGTGCACGGTCGGATTGTAGGTGTTCACAGGCGCCGGGAAAATCGGATTGACCACGCTGCCGTCGCGTACTTTGATTTCGATGCAGCGGGCGAGGCCGTAATTGATCGCCAGCGCTGGGTCGACCAGACAGGTGAGCAGATAGGCACAGGCGGCGCGAACGATGGTCGGGCGGATGTTGGCCGGTCCTTTGGTCTGATCGGCGCAGCCGGTGAAATCGAAGAGCAGACGGTCGCCTTTTTTCTCCATGCGCACGTGCAAGCGCACCGGTTTGTCGAGTTCGATGCCGTCGCTGTCGACGAAGCGCTCGCCGGTGCCCTCGCCATCGGGCCAGGAGGCGATCTCGGCGCGGACCTTGGCTTCGGTCAAGGCAAATAATTCTTCAAACGATTGTAAAATCGTTTCCTTGCCGTAGCGTTCCATCAGCTCTTGAAAGCGCCGCTCGCCCAGGCGCGCCGCGCCGACCTGGCCGCGCAGGTCGCCGATGACCAATTCCGGCGTGCGGCTATTGGCGCCGAGCATGGCTTCGATGTCCTTGCTGACTTGCAATTTATGCACGAACTTGATCGGCGGGACATGCAGCCCTTCTTGGTAGATCTCCCGCGCTTGGCTCCAACAGCTGCCCGGCACCGGGCCGCCGATGTCGCTCTTGTGCGCCAGATTGGCCGCGAAGCCGACCCACTCGCCATGAAAAAATATCGGCGACAGCACCGCCATGTCGGGGGCGTGGGGACTGCCGCCGAGATAGGGATGGTTGGTGATGAAGGCGTCGCCTTCATGGAATTCGTCGGGTGTGTAACTTTTCAAGATGCCCGCGGCACAGGCGGGAAAGGCGCCCATGTGGAGCGGCAGGACGACATGTTGGGCGACCACTTCGCCCTGGCGATTAAGCAGCGCGCAGCTGGCGTCTTGCGACTCGCGGATGATCGTCGAATAGCCGGTGCGAAATAGCGAGTTCTGCATCTCTTGGACGATGCCAGCGAGACGCGCTTGGATGACTTGCAGAGTGACCGGATCTACGTTGGACATACTACCTCATAACGTTTTGAACTGCTTGAACGACTTGAACAATTTGAACGATGCGCCGCGCTGAGGTTCCAGCCGGTCAAAACGTTCAAAACGTTCAAGTCGCCGGAGTCGATCATGATTTTTTTTCAATGATGATATTCCGATACTCATCCACGACGGCTTCTTGTTCGGGTTGAATTACCGTCGTGGTGTCCAATTGCTCGACGATGGCTGGGCCGGTGATTTGGTGGCCGGGCTCGAACAGGTCGCGTTGGTATACCTGGGTGGTGAGCACGCCATGCTCTTTGCCGAAATAAACCTTGCGTTCACCGAGCTTGGCTTGGTCGACTTTGCGGCCGGTGATTTTACCGGGTGATAGTTTGGCCTGTGGCACCAAGCCCAGAGAGATCAAGCGCAAACTCACCAGCTCCACCGGCTCGCTCTCGGCCTTATGGCCGGAATTCTGCTCGTGCATGGTGTCGAAACGGCCGCGCATGACGGTTAGATCATGCTGGGTGTATGGCGGCATCGGCGAGGGGACGGTGAGCTCGTAGCCCTGGCCGGCGTAGCGCAGATCGAGATAGGGTTCGATCTTGATCTCGTCGTCGGTGAAGCCTTCGCTCACGAGATCGGCCTTGGCGCGGTCGATCAGTTGATGAAACATATGGTTAATCTCGGTGAGGTCTAAATCTTCCAGGCCCACCAGTTTGGAGCGCACATAGTCATGTTTGACGTCGGACATCAGCAATCCCAGCGCCGAATGGACACCCGGGGTGAGCGGCACGAGCACGGAGGGTATTCCCAAATCCAGCGCCATGCGACCCGCGTGCATCGGTCCGCCGCCGCCGAAGGCGACCAGGGTAAAGTCGCGGATGTCATAGCCGCGCGCCGACGACACCGCCTTGATCGCTTCTTCCATTTTGGCGTCGATGATTTTCAAGACGCCATCGGCGGCTTCGAGGACATCGAGCTTCAGCGGCTTGGCTAACTTTTCCTCCAGGACCCGTTGCGCCTTCGCCTTGTCGAGCTTCATGCGGCCGCCAAGAAAATGATCAGGATCGAGGACGCCGCAGACCATATTGGCATCGGTGACGGTGATGTTTTCGCCGCCGCGGTCGTAGCACACCGGTCCGGGATCGGCGCCGGCGCTGTCGGGCCCCACTTGCAAGCCGCCGACCGCGTCGATGCGCGCGATCGTGCCGCCGCCGGCGCTGACGGTGTGAATGTCGAGCATCGGCAGGGCGATGGGGCGCAGGTTAATTTTCCCCTGGGTGGTGATCACCGGATTGCCTTCGTGGATCAGCGCGACATCGCAGCTGGTGCCGCCCATGTCGAAGGTGATGATGTTGTCGATGCCGACCCGCTCGCAAGTACCCATCGACGCAATGACGCCGCCGGCGGGGCCGGAAAGCACCGTCGCCACCGGTTTTTCCGCCGAGCCTTTGAAGGTCGAAACACCGCCGTTGGATTGCATGATGTATAGCTTGGGCGTGACCACGCCGATCTCGCGCATGCGGTGCTCCAGGCGGCCTAAATAGCTCGCCATGACCGGCTGGATATAGCCGTTGATCACCGTGGTGCTCAGGCGGTAGAACTCACGGATTTGCGGCAGCACTTCGCAGGATAAAGACAGCCGCGCTTCGGGAAACTCCTGGGCGAACAGCTCTTTGATCTTGAGCTCATGGTCGGGATTCAAAAACGAAAACAAACAGCACACCGCGACCGACTGCGCGCCTTTTTTCTTGAGCCGGCGGATCGCTTGGCGCGATGCTTCGACGTCGATCGCTTTAAGCACGTTGCCTTTGAAATCGACGCGCTCGGGAATTTCTTCGGTCAAATAGGGCGGGGCGAGCAAGCGCGGTTTCTCGAAGAACAGGTCGTAAGTCGCCGGGCCATAGCCGCGGGTTTGCTCCATGACTTCGTAAATGCCGCGAAAGCCCTGGGTTACCATCAAGCCGGTCTTGGCGCCTTTTTCTTCGAGCAACGCATTGGTGCCGACGGTGGTGCCATGGCAGAAGAACGAAATATCGCCGGCGGCCACGCCCTGGTCGATCAGTTCTTTGACGCCGTTCAACACCGCTTGAAAAGGCTCCTTCGGCGTCGACGGAACTTTGGTAATGGCGATCTCGCCGCTATCTTCGTTGAAGAAAACAAAATCGGAAAAGGTGCCGCCGGTGTCGACGGTAACGCGATACTTGGACATAGTTCGTTTCGTCTACCATGTAATTTTCACGCCTTCAATCTCGATACCGCTGCGTAACGTCGTGGTGACAGCGCGCCCGCGCTTTGCTCGACGCGGCAGACCGGCGCGCGCAACTGCGCCGGCTCTTGTGCTTACAACGAGTCTGTTTTACAGCTGGGTCATCGTCCTGGCCGAGGATAAATAGCCGGCGCATCCATCACGCCGGCAACCAGCGCTGCTCACGTAACGAGGGGAGACTATGGAAATCATCGATGCTGACGGCCATGTCAACGATATCGCCGATCAAGACGCGATCGCTAAATATATGCCGGCGGGCAATCGCTCGTCATCGATCTTTCCGGTGCTCGATCACCTGCACTTTCACTACCTGAGGCCATCCGGCAATCGTCCCGGGCTGGAAAATCCCGGACCGCAGGAGTGGGTCCAGTTTCTCGACGAGACTGGGATCTCGTCCAGCGTTCTCTATCCGACATTCGGCCTTGCCGTAGGCCGGTTTGTTTCAGCGCACTGGGCGATCGCCGCCTGCCGGGCCTACAACAACTGGCTCTACGAAAAGTTCACCAGCAAAAATTCCCGGCTCAAAGGGATGGCGCTATTGCCGATCCAAGATGTCGACGCCACCGTCCTCGAATTGCGCCGCGCGGTGAAAGAATTTGGCATGCTTGGCGGCATGCTGCCGTCCAACGGCGAGGGCATCAAGGATCATCTCGGCGCCAAGATGTATTGGCCGATCTACGAGGAGGCGGAGAAACTCGGCTGCGCCTTGGCGGTGCATGTCGGGTCGCTGCACCATCTCGGCATGGACGGTTTTAGCACCTATTATCCGGTGCACGCCCTCGGTCATCCCTTTGGCATCGCCATTCAAGCCGCCGGTCTGCTCGCCCATGGTATCTTCGAGCGCTTTCCCGGGATTCGCGTTGCCTTTCTCGAAGGCGGCTCGACCTGGGTGCCATTTTTCCTCGATCGCCTCGATCGTTCCTATCATCCCGGCCACCTGCAAGTAGACTTCGAGGATCAACCGGTCGGCGGGCCGCAGCCGGGCGAGAAGGCGAGCGATTATCTGCGCCGGCAAATGCGCGAGGGGCGTATCTATGTCGGCTTCGATGTCGACGACGACGGTTTGGGCTTCGCCGTGCAAAAAGCCGGGCGGGACGCGTTTGTCTTCGGCAGTGACTTTCCCCACGAGGTTTTCAACGCCGAAAAATGCCGTCACGAGATCGACCAGCTGCTCGCGCGCGGCGATCTCAACAGCGCCGACAAAGCGGCGGTGCTCGGCGGCAACGCGCGGCGGTTTTACGGATTGGCTGCGAACGGCGGATAGTCCGTTGGCATTATGGCGGGAGTCAATCCCCTCTGTAAGTTTTCCAGATCACCGGAAATTTTGCGCGCGCCGCGCAAGCTAAAAGTGCTGGTAAAAAATCGGCAGCGTGCGCAGCGCGATCTCGACCTAGAGTGGAGTAATAACCACAACGATGTATAACCAGCAGCGCTTGCAAGCGGCTCTCGACCTGCGAACTTTTATTGACGAAGTTCGCGCCGGCGGTGAGCTCAAAGAGATATCCGGGGCGCATTGGAACCTGGAACTTGGCGCGTTGACCGAGATCTTCGCCGAACAGACACCGACCCCGGCGCTGCTGTTCGACGCTATTCCAGACTATCCCAAGGGCCGGCGTGTCATGAGTAATATGCTGTACTCTCCGCTGCGCCAGGCTCTCGCTTTGGCCATGACGCCGGAGCTGCGCGGCATTCCCTTGGTGCGGGCGGTCAAGGCGCGACTGGCCGAGCTCAAACCGCTGGCGCCGGTTGAAGTCGCTAATGCGCCGGTGATGCAGAATATTATCGTAGGAAGGGACGTTAACGTTTTCAGCTTTCCCGCGCCGCACTGGCATGAAAAAGACGGCGGCCGCTATATCGGTACTTTTGACGCCGTGATCAGCCGCGATCCCGATAGCGGGTATGTCAATGTCGGCACCTACCGGGTGCAAGTGCATGACGACAAAACCGTCGGCTTGTGGATCATTCCCGGCAAGCACGGCAATTTGATCGCGCAAAAATATTGGAGCAAGGGACAGGACTGTCCGTTCTTGATCGCCTGCGGCGTGCCGCCGTCGATGCTGCTGGCGAGCGCCGTGGGCATACCTTGGGGTGTGAGCGAGTATGATTTTCTCGGCGGACTTTTGGGCGCGCCGGTGCCCATCGCGATCGGCAAGCAGACCAACTTGCCGATGCCGGCCAATGCCGAATTAGTTCTCGAAGGTTTCGCCCCGCCGCCGGATAAAGTTTCCCACGCCGAGGGCCCATTCGGCGAGTGGCCGGGATACTACGCGTCGGGCACGGTCGATCGCCCGGTGGTGAAAGTTTCGACCGTCTATCATCGCAACGATCCGATTATTACCGGCGATCCGCCGCTCAAGACCTATCTCAACACCGACATCTACATGTACATTCGCTCGGCGAACATCTGGTCGGCGATGGAGCGCGGCGGCATTCCCGACATCCGCGGCGTCTGGTTTCCGCGCCAGGGCCGCTTCGTGGTCGCGGTGGCGATCCGCCAGCGTTACCCCGGCCACGCGCGCCAGGCAGCCCACGGCGTGCTCGCCACCAGGGATGGCGGACGCGACACGCGCATGATCATCGTCGTCGACGACGATATCGACATCACCAATATCAACGAACTTTTGTGGGCGGTGGCGTCGCGCTGGGACCCGAAACGACAGTCGGAGATGGTCGAAGTGCCGGCGAGCGATTTGAACCCGACCGTGACGCCGGAACAGCGGGCGGCGGGAGAGATGGTGAGCTCGTGCCAGATCATCGACGCTTGCCGGCCGATGGCGCGCAAGGACGAGTTCCCCCAGGTGAGCAGTGTCAGCCCGGAGTACCGCGCGAAAGTATTACGACAGTGGAGTCATTTGTTTGCCACGAAAGCGTGACCGGGCCGATCTCGCGTTTGGTTCGAGATGACAGAAAGTATGCTTCCCGTGTCATTTCGAGCACAACGAGAAATCTCTCCGGGGTTACGGCGATCAGGTGAAAGGAAGCAAAGATGATTAGCAAAGAAGACGTCTTGCAAGCGGTCGCCGAGTCATGGTGGGAAGCCAAGCCGAAGATTATCGAGTTCGTCAACCATCATTTGACCAAAGAAGGGGCGCGGATATTTACCCCCGAGCATACCTATTTCGCGGCGCATTTCCCGCGCTGGTTCGGTAATGTCATCGCCAATTGCCCGGATATCGGCCCCCGCTCCTACATGATCGGCAACATTTACGTCGAGGAAGTCGACGATCCGACGATTCACGACACCCATCATGGCAGCATGGTGACTTTCGGCGAAGGTTTGGGCATGACGCGCGAGCAGGTGCTCAATCATGTGCCGAGCATTCCGATGCGCATGGGCGTTCACTACTGGGACAACATGAGTCGCACCCGGCCGTGGCTCGAAGGCTTTGCCGCGGTGGGCTCGCTGGAGCTTTCCAATCACGGCGCGCTGGCCGCGCGCTACGGCGAAGTTGCGCTCAATGCTCGCAAAAAATGGCAGCCACTGGGGCTCGATGGCAAATATCTCGTCCATTGGGAAGCGGCGGATGCCGCCGATCCGGGAGAGGGCGGCCATGCCGACGAAACCGTGCGCATTCTCGTACAGTATGCCAAGAACGACGACGAGGGCCGGCGCGTGCTCGACGTGGTGCGCGAAAGCATCAGTGTGTTTCGTTTCATTTATGACCACATCGCCGAGCGGGCGATCGCGGCGGGCAAGCACTAGCGCCGCCGCGGCTTGGAGACGACTTGGCAACGCCAATGTTAACCAGTGAACCGACAGCATACCTGCGCAGACCGCCTGTGCTCCTCGTGACTGGCGGCGATACGGGCATCGGCCTTGAGATTGCGCGCAAGTTTGCCGAGTCGGGCTACCGGGTGGCAATCGGCGGCTTGGACCGCCGCAAGGGCGATCGGGTGGTGACGACGCTGCGGGCGCTGGGCGGCGATGCGGCCTATTTTCTCGCCGACGTGCGCAGCGAGTACCAAATCCGCACACTGATTCGCCGCGTTGTGCAACGCTTTGGCCGCATCGATGTTCTGTGCAACAACGCCGGCGTTCGCAGGCTGGCGCCCGTCGACAAGGCTTCGGCGGCGCAATGGAACGACGTCATGGCGGTCAATGCGCGCGCGGTATTTTTCAGCAGCAAATACGGCTTGCCCCATCTCAAGTGGAGCAGAGGAACGATTATCAATATCGCTTCAACCGCCGGCCTGGTGGGCTACGCCGGCGGCTTGGCCTACTGTGCGTCGAAAGCCGCACTGGTGATGATGAGCAAAACCACCGCCCTTGAATTCGCGGCCTATGGCATTCGGGTCAACTGCATCTGCCCCGGCGCGACGCGCACGCCGCTGATACCGGCGCCCCAAATCAAAAAACTGTCCAAGCAGATTCCCCTCGGGCGGATCGGCGAACCGGGTGACGTGGCCGAGCTGGCGTTATTTCTTGCCTCGGAAAAAGCCCGGCAGATCACCGGCGGTGTCTACGTCATCGACGGCGGCACCACGGCCGGCCGGCCGCAGCTGATGTGAGAAATTTAGGATTCGGAAGACTGGCCGCAAAGAACGCAAAGGGAACAAACCAGGAGTTAGTTGAAGGTCGTAAATTATGCCGCTTGCACCAGCGCGCGGTAATGTCCGGCCTTGGAGATCGGCGCCAGTCCTTTGACGGCGACTTTCCAGCTGTCGCCGAGGTCCTGGCTGCAGAGGATTTCGCCGGCGGTGGTGCCGGCGTAGATCTCGGTGGCAGATCCCGCTTCTTCCAGACAGAACGCTTCGATGCTGGCTTGCAGGCGGTCGGGGAGACCGTTGTTCAATATTTCCCAACTGCGGCCGCCGTCCTTGCTGCGCGAGATCCGCGCGCCGGCGAAGTGGGTGTTACGCCAGGTGCCCGGCGCATCGTGGGCGGCGGTCATGAAAAGCAGTTTCGGATCGCTCGGGCGAAAGACAAAGCCGTCGGGGTAGCCGCCGATTTCGTCTTCTCTCTTGGTCCACTGCTCCCAGCGCGCGCCGCGCTCCGGCGCGGTGTACAGGCCGCGGCCGGTGACGGCGTATAAAAAGCTCGGGTCGGCCGGATGCACCATCAAACGGTGCACGTCTTCGTAGAGGCCGGGAAATTCGTCCCAACTCTCGCCGCCATCGATGCTGCGCAACAACCCGCCGACTTCGACCGACGCATAGATCGTATTCGGGTTGTCGGCATCGAAATTGATATGTTTGACGTGGCCGACATGGGGCGGCGCCGGGAAGCTCCACTTGGGCACGCTCGGCACGGAACGGAGGGCGGGTAATTCGCGCCAGTTGAGACCCAAGTCTTCGCTGACGAAAAGATGCGCCGGCTCGGTGCCGGCGAACAGGCGCACATGGCCGTTCACATTTTTGGCTGCCAGCGAGTAGACATTGTTTTGCGTCATGCCGTGGTTACGCGCTTCCCAGCTTTTGCCGTCGTCGGCGCTGACCATGACGCCGCCGTGAAACGCCCCGGCGAAGCTCAGGCCGCTCTCCGGCTCTTTTATGATCGCGCTGATATGTTTGTCGGTGAGCGAGCGCTGGCCGATGCGCCATGGCGCGCCCGGTGCGTCACGCTCGATGCTGACCGCGCCTTCGCGAGTGCCGACGAGGATATGATTGGAAAGTGTCGGTGATGAATAGATGGTCGTGCCGCCGTGGGACAAGCCGATGGTCATGGTTTTGCCCTCCTGATGATCGGTTCTTGCGGCGCAATGATGCCGCAGACTGCGCCCACCATTCCACCGCGCAGTTTTGCTGTCAAGGCGGTTTGGCCGTTGGCATAACCGTTGTTTTAATGGCTGGATGAAACTTGCCGCCCGTATCGCGCGGTTATCGGCTGAACTGCTTGACGGCGAGGTTAGCGAGCTATAAACGAATGATCTACGGCAAGTGGCAATTGGCCGCTGCATCGAACCGGATTGTCGGAGGATTTTTGCGACGCCTTGGGCTATCGATCGTGATTATTTGTTGGCTTGGCGCAGGGGCACAGGCGCAGAGCAACTTCTACGAAGACAAGACCATTCGGCTGGTCATCGGTTTCTCCGCCGGCGGCATCAGCGATCTTTGGGGACGGGCGTTGGCGCGGGCGATGAGCCAGCATATCCCGGGCAAGCCGCAGATCGTGCTTCACAACATGCCCGGCGCCGGTTCCCTGACCGCGGCGAATTATCTGTATAGCGTCGCCAAACCGGACGGTTTGACCATGGGTTTTTTCACCCCAGGGCTCTTTTTCAATCAATTGATCGGCGCCAAGGAAGTGCAGTTCGATTGGGCCAAGTTTGTTTGGCTCGGCTCGCCGGAACAGACCCAACGGATCATTTACATTCGCGGCGACGCGCCGTTTAAAACCATCGAGGACCTGCGCGGCGCCGCCGAGGGACCGCGCTGCGGCGCCACGGCGTTGGGCACCGTGGGACATTACTTCCCGCGCTTGGTCGAGGAGGCTCTTGGAGTCAAATTCAATCTCGTCCTCGGCTATCCCGGCGCGGCGGAAATCGATCTGGCGATACAAAAGAACGAAGTCCAGTGCCGCGCCGGCAGTTTGGAAGGTTACTTCGGCAGCGAGCCGAGCAAAACTTGGGCGAAGAACGGCTTTGCCCGGGTGCTGATCACCGGCGGTCTCAAGCGCGATCCGCGCATCGCCGATGTTGCCACGCTCCATGAGCTGATGGACAAGCGCAAAGCGCCGGACGTGGTCCGCCGTCTGGCGACGGTATTGCTGTCACCGGACTATATCGGCCGGCCGCTGGCGACCACGCCGGGAGTGGCCGCCGATCGGGTCAGACTCTTGCGCGACGCCTTCAACAAAGCGCTGGCCGCGCCGGAGTTAGTCGCCGAAGCAAAAACCCGCGGTTGGGAACTCGAACCGGTGACCGGCGAAGAATTGGAAACCATCGGCAAACGGGTGATGACCCAGCCGGCCGATGTCATCGAGCGCATGAAAAAACTATTAGGACAGTAGCAAAAAGAAATTAACCACAAAGGGCACAAAGTTCACAAAAAATAATTGCTTACTACGAGGCGCTCCGACGTAGCCTTTTGAGTCTTTTGCGTTCTGTGCGGCCAATTCTCAGTCCGAACCGGGCCGCTCCCTCCGGCCCCTACTTTGTGAACTTTGTGCTCTTTGTGGTAAAAATCCGGAGAAAATTAAATGTACAAAACCACCAAAGAAGAAAATGAAATTCTTACCCGCACCGGCAAGGGGACGCCGATGGGGGAGTTTTTGCGGCGCTATTGGTGGCCCGTCGGGATTTCTGCGCATTTGAAAATCAAGCCGACGTTCATTCGCGTGTTCGGCGAAGACTTGGTCCTGTTTCGCGACGGTAACGGCAAAGCCGGCGTCATCGGCGCCTACTGCGCGCACCGGCGGGCGAATTTATGTCTCGGCGATGTCGAGAAAGACGGCGTGCGCTGCCGCTACCACGGCTGGTTGTACGACCGCGACGGCCGCTGCCGGCAGATTCCCGGCGAGCCGCCGAACAGCGAGTTGAAAAAAGAATCGATCCGCTTGCCCGCCTATCCCGTCGAAGAACTGGGCGGATTGATTTTCGCGTACTTCGGACCGCAGCCGGCGCCTCTGGTGCCGCGCTATAATTTTCTCGTCGGCGACGGCGAAGTTTATATTACGATTCAAGGTTTGCAGAATTGCAATTGGCTGCAGTGCGTCGAGAATGGCATGGACCCGGTGCATCCGAGTTTCACCCATGGCGGCGCGTGGCCGGATATCATGAGCACCGAGCCGGAGCTGGGCTTTCACGAAACCGAGTGGGGCATGGTGTACAAGGCCTATCGCAATACCAAAGAGCCGGGCATACTCAACTACCGCGAGCATCACTTGCTCATGCCCGGCGTCAGCTGCGGTGGCAGCGGCGGCCGCTATTTATCCGGTCAGAACGCCAACACGCCGGTGTCGGCGGCGCGTTGGAGCGTGCCCATCGACGACACCCACACGATGCTCATGCGCGTGCGCTTCAAGCCGTCGGACAATCCCGGCAAGTATGAAGGCGATCCGTTCAGCCGGCGCTGGAAGCCGCCGCAGCAATTCATCGTTCCCTATAAAGAGTATATGGATTCCGATAGCCCCGAGTTGGGCTATCCGATCCCGCCGCTGCATTTCATCGAGGACGGCATGGTGGTCGACAGCATGCCGCCGATCGCCGACCGCGAAAACGAAAATCTTGGCCCGGCGATCGACGACGGCATCATTAAATTGCGCCAGATGTATTTGCGCGAGATCGACAAAGTGAAGCGCGGTGAGGATCCCAAATGTATCGTTCGCGATCCTAAAATGAATAAAATGATCGTGATCCCCGCCTATGAAAAATGGGTGGCGGAGAGCGAGCGCAATTTGGGAATCGCCGCGACGGTAGGATAAGAGGTGGCCGCACCCTTCGACCAGCTCAGGGCGATCGGCTACGCAAAGGGCGCAGAGTTAGGAAGGGATGATTCACCACAAAGGCATAAGCGCGGCGAAGCCGCAACCGAATTGAAGCAATGGCTCGCGAAGAACGCGAAGGGCGCAAAAAAGGATCGGGATTGGTCAGGAGCGGGTTTGAATGCCGGCCTCTTGGCTAATTGTGGGCAGACTCAAACTGGATTTCCGCATCCCGCGCAAATTACGAGGATCGAGCACGAAGGACACGAAGGAATTTCGGGAAATTGATAGCTGCCGAACTTCGTAAGCTCTTCGCGTACTTCGCGGTGAAAAGCGAACTTCATATTACCCTGGAGGGTCAATGGCGATACATGTAGTGAATGAAAATGATGTCGAGCAGGTGAAGAGCGGGCGCGGCTTTACCAAATGGCTGCATGTCTCGCCGGGTGGAAGCGGACCGGAGATGATGATCCGCCACTGGGGGCCCGACACTGATATTCCGGTGCACAGTCATCCGTATCATGAAATGTTCTTCGTCCTGGAGGGCGAGATCGAGGTCGGCGGCACGACTTATGCCGCCGGCTCATGCATTTACATCGAAAAAGACACGCCCTACGGGCCGACCCGCGCGCCCAAGGGCGGCAAGGTGCTGCGTTACGCCGAGGCCGGCATTGGCAAATAGCGTGGAAGCGTACATCGACGCCGACGGCGTGAAAACGTTTTACGTCGAGGCCGGCAGCGGCTTTCCTGTGGTGTTATTTCATGGCGCGGCGCCGGGCGCATCGGCTCAGGTCAATTGGCAGTTGAATATCGAACCGCTGGCCGCCGCCGGATTCACCGTCTACGCCTACGATCAAGCGGGATATGGCCGCAGTGACAATCCAGCCGACCTGTCCATCGAATATCGCGTCAGGCACGCCAAGGCGTTCGTCGATGCGCTCAAGCTCGATCGTTACCACGTCGTCGGCAACTCCGTCGGCGGTTATATCGCCGCTCGCCTGGCCCTCGAAGATGCTCGTGTCGGCAGGTTCGTCACGACGACGAGCGGCACTTTGGCGCCCAAGGGTTCAGCCGAGTCCCAAGCTTTGGGGCAAAAACATTCCGAAGAGCTGCGCGAGTATGTTCCGAGTCTGGAAAACATGCGCGCGCTGACGCGGGGCACCTTGCACCGCCAAGAGCTGGTCACCGAGGAGTTGGTGCGGGCGCGTCACGAGATGAGCATCGGCAAGAACCAAACAGCAGCGCAAGCGCGCAAAGGCGCCAAACCGCCGCGCTCCCTCGCCGACGAGCTGCCCAAGCTCAAGGCCAGGACGCTGCTTCTATGGGGCAACCAGGACCGCGGTGTTTCAGTCGAGCGCGGCCTGTTGCTGTTTCAACTGATTGCCAACGCGGAATTTCACTTGTTCGACCAGTGCGCCCACTGGGTGCAGTGGGATCAAGCCGAGCGCTTCAACCGGCTGGTGAGCGATTTTCTTGCCGGCGAGCGCTGAACGGCATCATAGTGCACTGAGTTCGTAAACGTAAAAGCCCATGCTTAACCGGCTACAAGCCCAGGAGTTGGTTCTAGCGCGCCTAAGTTCCGGCGCTGGTTCCGATACACTTTCAGTCGTCGAGTGCCCTGGCGCGGAGCACGCCTTCGGCTGGGTTTTTCAAGTGACCGGCGGCAACGCCGCAACCGGCGCGAGCTTGCCGCGGCTGGTGATCGTCAATAGGATTTCAGAGCAGGTGGTCGCGAGCCATAGCGAGCACGAAGTCGACCGGATGGTCAAACTTTACGAAAAGCTGCTGGCGCAAAATCAAGCAAGCAGTTGGGGCTGGTGCGGCACGCTGCCGCTGCCTTTCCCATGGTCGTTGTGGCGCAAACGGACGGTTGCGGAGCGCGCCAAGGATGGTGGTTTCTACGAAATTGGCGTTAAGGAGGGCGAGCCATGACTCGAGGGTTGATCGCATGGGGTGTTGTCTCGGCTTGGATGTTTCTGGCGGCGGATGCCGGGGCGCAAGATAAGAAGCTCGAAAGGCTGCGCATCGGCGGCGGATCTGCGTCGTCGACGCAGATGTCGCTCTGGTTCGCTAAAGAGGGTAACTACTACGACAAGCACGGCCTCAACGTCGAGGCGATCAGCATCCCGGGCAGCTCGCTGGCGCTCCAGGCGATGCTCTCCGGGGAATTGCCGATTATCCAGCTAGGCGGCGCGGCCTCGATCCAGGCCAACCTCGCCGGCGCCGATACCGTGATCATCGCGACCATCGTCAAGAAATTTCTCTTCTGGGTTTACGCCGTGCCGGGCATCAACCGCATGGAAGACCTCAAGGGCAAGGTCTTCGGCGTCACCCGCTTCGGCACGCTTTCGGATCTCGCCTCGCGCATCGCTCTGCGCGCCCATGGTGTCGAGCCGGACCGAGACGTGACCATGATCCAAACCGGCGGTCCGGCGGAGGGTCTCTCGGCAATGGCTGCGGGCAAAGTCGCCGCCGCTTCATTGACGCCGCCGGGGACACTTCAGGCGCGCAAACTGAAATTCAAACTGCTCTTCGACATGACCAAGTTGGACGCCGAGTATCACATCAATGGCGTGCTGACGACGCGGCGATATATGCGCAGCAATGAGGACACGGTGCGGCGTTTTCTCAGAGCTTACATCGAAGGAGCGGCGCGCGCCCAGAAGGACAAGAATTTCGCGTTTAAGGCCATGGGCAAATATTTTCGCACGGACGACAAAGAAGCCTTGGAAGAAAGTTATGAAACGACTATCCGGACCAATTTCGCGATACCGCCTCATCCCTCAATACCCGGCGTAGCAAGCTTGATCCAAGAGTTGGAGAAAGTGAATCCCAAGGCCAAGGGAGCCAAGCCGGAGGAGTTCGCCGACGGCCGGCTGGTGCGCGAGATCGAGCAGAGCGGATTTATAAAAGCGCTACAGCCGTAGCGCCGTTCAAATCGTTAAAAAAGTTCAAGCCGTTCAAACCCCCTCCTTCATCCTGCCCCGCATCGCGGGGGAGGAAAGAGGTGGGGGACTGAACCGAGCGTAGCGAACGAACGGTTTGAACGGCCTCGGCGTTACTTTAGAGCCGGTAGAACCGTTTGGCGTTGTCGTAGATGATTTTCTTTTTCGCCGCCGGGGTCAGGTCTTTGCGCGCGAAGTGTTCTTTAACGAGCTTTTTCATGTCGGTGCGGGTCGCCTCGTGGGGGAAGTCAGAGGCCCAGAGCAGGCAGTCGTCGCCGAGCAGCTCGACATCGCGTTTGGTCGTGACTTCCTCGCCGCATTGAAAATAGAGCTGCTGGCGTGCCAGCAGCTCGCTCGGCAGCACCGGCCGCTCGGCCGGCCCGACCCTTTGGAGGCGATCCTCGATCTTGCCGATCAAGTAGGGCGTCCAACCGCTGCCGGCTTCGAGAAAGCCGAGCCGGAGCTTTTTCAGTTTGTTCATCACGCCGGAAAACATGATGTTGGTGAACTGGCGCATCTGCGGGATGACATGGGTCAACGTCGCCGCTTCATTGGGCACCAGATAGCGGTCGTTGTCGCGCAGCGAGTTGCACGAATGCACCGCCAAGGTGCAGCCGAGGCGATCGGCCTCTTCGTAGACCGGCCAGTATTGCTTGTGGCCGAGGGGCAGCTGCAAGCCATCGGCGGGGAGGATACCGCCGACCATGCCATAGCGCTTGACCACCCGGCGCAATTCCTTGACCGCAGCCTTTGGCTCCTGCATCGGCAATAACGCCATGCCGCGGAAGCGGCGGTCGTGAATCAGGAAACGATCGTTGAGATAATCGTTGTAGGCGCGGCACAGTTCGACGGCGTAGGTCGGATTGCCGATCTGGCCGACATGCATGAAGCGGGTGGGATAGAGCACGGTCAATTCAAATCGACCTTCGTCGAGCTTGTCGACCCACTCGCGCCAGTCGGGCACGCGGAAGTCCGAAGGGCGAAAATCATTGGCGGGAATCGAGCGGTGCCAGCCATGATGCGGCGTCAGCGGGAAATACAGCATGGCATCGCGCCGATTGCGGTAGCCGCCGGACATGTATTCGATGATTTCTTCGTCGGTCTCGCGCACATGGCCGTCGGCGTCGATGATCCGCGTTGCGTTGGTTTTCATGCTGCCTCCAGGAAATCGTTCTAAGATTTTGTCGCACGCGCGGCGCTGAGTTGCAATTGAAAGCCGGATATTCGACTGCGACGACATGATGCGGACGAGCGGATCTCACCGCGAAGCACACGAAGACCACGAAGTTCGGAGATTGATCTAGCTCAACTCGTTCGCGTCCTTCGTGCCTTCGTGGCGAAACAGTTTCTTTCCCTTGGCAGCCAGAGCTCTTTAAGCCAAATATGCCGCCAGTCTTTGAGTAAGTAACGACAAACATAGACTTCTCTCGATGCGTGCGTTACCCTTATCAGTTCGACATGGGATATCTGACCGACGAACTCGACGGCGAAACCGCGCCCATAACCCAGAAGCGCGGGCGTACCTATTTTGCCCACGGCGCAGTGCGTCTGCTCGACACCGGCGATCGCAATGTCAGCGCCAGAGTGCAGGGCTCGCAGGTTTATCGAGTGAATTTGACGGTCGCCGACGGCTTTATCGACTACTCTTGTACCTGTCCGTTTTTCACCGGCGATCTTAACGCCTGCAAACATATCTGGGCGACCGCGATGGCTGCGGAGCTGCGCGGTTGTTTGAAGAAGATTCTTGAGACCGAGCATCAACGCGGTGCCCGCAGTCCCGGCGATCAGCCCTTCGGCGCGCCGGCGCGCCGAACGCGCCCGGCTCAGGCGCAGGCGCCCAATTGGAAACAGCAGCTGCAAACCCTGCGGCATGTATTGACCCCGGCGGCTTCTCCGTTCAACGACCCGCCGGCGCCGGAGCGCCAACTGTTCTATTTGATCGATGCCGATTACACCCTGAGCCGGCAAAAATTGACCCTCGAAGTGGCCCGGCGCGAGCGTAAGAACAACGGCGAATGGGGCAAGCTCAAAAGCCAACGGCTCTACTCGCGCGAGCTCGACGCCCTGACCGATCCCGCCGACCGCCGCATCACCGCCTTGTTGTTCGGCGCCCGCCAGGACTTGGGCTATAGCTATTCGTCCTATTACGATTCCGCGCCGTCGTTATTCGCCGTGCCGGAAAATTTGTGGGAATTGGCGTTACCGCTGATGTGCCAGACCGGACGGTGTCTGTTGCGCAGTCCGAAGTTGAACGATCAGACGCCGCTCAGCTGGGACGCCGGTCCGCCCTGGGAGCTTTGTCTGACGGTGGAGCCTGAGTCCGACGGCACGCGCTATCGGCTCGCCGGCTCCTTGCGCCGTGGCGAGCAAGTGTTGGAGTTGTCGGAGCCGGTCTTGCTGCTCGCCGGCGGTTTGGTGTTTCACGATGGGCGGATTGCGCGCTTGAACGATTACGGCGCGTTTGCCTGGGTGTCGATTTTGCGCGCGCCGTCGGCGCTGTCTTTCACGGTCGAAGACAGCGAGGTATTTCTCGACGAGCTGGTGTCGATTCCCAACCGGCCGCGCCTGGAGTTACCCGCTGAATTGCAGTTCGAAACCGTCGCCGGCATGCCCCAGCCGCGGCTATCGTTAAAAGCCGGTAAGCATAACAATTGGGGCAGCGAGCGGCTTAGCGCGGAGCTGTCGTTCGACTATGGCGGCTCGGTGGTGCCGCATCAGCATCGCGGCGGCGGCTTTTATCAGAAGGCGCAACGCCGCTTGGTGACCCGTGATCTTGGCGCGGAGGAAAAAGCGCGGGCACGGCTCAAGCAATTGGGCATTCGCAAAGGCTGGGAATCCGATCGCGGCGATCTGCAGCTGGCGCCCGAACAGCTCGCGCGAGTGGTGCGGGCGTTGTCCGCCGAAGGTTGGCACATCGAAGCCCAGGGTAGCCTTTACCGCACCGCCGCTGGCATCACCATGCAGGTGAACTCGGGCGTCGATTGGTTCGGCATCGACGGCGCCGCTGCATTCGGCGATACCCAGGTCGGCTTGCCGCGCTTGCTGCGGGCGATCAAGCAGGGCGAGCAGATGGTGCGGCTGGACGACGGTTCGCTCGGCATCATTCCCGAAGAATGGATGACGAAATACGGCATGCTCGCCGGCCTCGGCACTTTCGAAGGCGACGGCATGCACTTCAAGCGCTCCCAAGCCGGCCTGCTCGATGCGCTGTTGGCGAGCGAACCGGCGGTGTCTTTCGACGCGGCGTTCGAGCGCGTGCGCCGGGAGCTGGGCGATTTTTCCGGCGTCGCGGCGGTGGCGCCCGCCGGCGAGTTCCATGGCGAACTGCGCCACTATCAGCTCGAAGGTTTGGGCTGGTTGCATTTTCTTCAGCGTTTCGGTTTTGGCGGCTGCCTGGCCGACGACATGGGGTTGGGCAAAACCATTCAAGTCCTGGCGTTGCTCGAAGCGCGCCGGGAATTGCGCCGCAACGACCCGGAAAACTCGCCGCCTCCGGCCTTGGTGGTGGTGCCGCGTTCGCTGATATTTCATTGGAAACAGGAGTCGGCGCGCTTTACGCCCAAGCTGAGCATTCTCGACCACACCGGCGTCGCGCGGCTCAAGCCCGGCGAGCATTTCGATAACTACGACGTAGTTTTGACCACCTACGGCACGCTGCGCAGCGACGCCGTGCAGTTCAAAAATATTCGTTTTGATTATTGCATCCTCGACGAAGCGCAGGCGGTGAAAAACGCCAGCACCCTGGCGGCCAAAGCCGTGCGCTTGCTCAAGGCCGATCACCGTTTGGCGATGAGCGGCACGCCGGTGGAAAATCATCTGGGCGAGCTGTGGAGCCTTTTCGAATTCCTCAATCCCGGCATGCTTGGCACTGCGGCAGTATTCGGCCGCGCCGGCAAGAATCCCGACGAGAGCACGCGCCAAGTGCTCAGCAAGGCGCTGCGGCCGTTCATTCTGCGCCGCACCAAAGCGCAAGTCGCCCCCGAGCTGCCGGAGAAAACCGAGCAGACGATCTATTGCGACCTCGAAGGCAACGACCGGAAACTTTACGACGAGCTGCGCGACTACTACCGGACGCAACTGCTGAAAAACGGCGCCGGCGAAAACTCCGGGCAGTACAAAATCCAAGTACTCGAAGCGCTCCTGCGGCTGCGCCAAGCGGCCTGCCATCCGGGCTTGATCGACAAGAAAAAAGTCTCCGAACCCAGTGCCAAAGTGGACACGCTGTTGGCCCAGCTCGACCAGGTGCTCGAGGAAAATCACAAGGCGCTGGTGTTCTCTCAATTCACCAGCCTGCTGGCGATCGTGCGCAGCCGCCTGGATCACGAAAAAATTCGCTACGTCTATCTCGACGGCCGCACCCGCGACCGCCAAGCCAAGGTCGAAGAGTTTCAAAACGATGCCGACGCCAAACTGTTCCTGATCAGCTTGAAAGCCGGCGGCCTGGGCTTGAACCTGCACGCCGCCGAGTATGTCTATCTGCTCGATCCCTGGTGGAATCCCGCCGTCGAAGCCCAAGCCATCGACCGCGCCCACCGCATCGGTCAGACGCGCAAAGTGTTCGCCTATCGCCTGATCGCCCGCGACACGGTGGAAGAAAAAGTTTTGGAGTTACAGAAATCCAAACGCGATTTAGCAGACGCGATTATCACGGCCGACAACAGCGTGATGCGCAATCTGACGCGGGATGATTTGGAACTGCTGCTGTCGTAAGAAAAGATTTAACCACAAAGAGCACAAAAGGCACAAAATAGGGATTGAAGATATGGCCGCAAAGAACGCAAAGTTCGCAAAGCGGGATCACGGGAACAAGACCATCAGAAAATGTGTCGATAGCAGTCGAGCGGTGAGCGGCAAATGGTTTGCCGCTTAACATTTCGTTCTGTGTGGAACGTTCTCCATTCCTAAAACCGGCCGATTACGATCGGCCCTTATTTTGTGAGCTTTGTGCTCTTTGTGGTTAAATCTCTTCAGCCCTTACTGCTTACGGGTGATTTCCTTCATCAGCCGATGCCAGCCGTCGAGCGCTTCTTCGTATTGCACCAGGGTGCCGCCCTTTTCCGGATACCAACGTTTCCAGCCGTAGTCTTTCTGGGCGACGCCGAAGAATAAGTCTTCGTAGAGTTTCTGGCCGTCGGGGCTCATCAGGAAGTCGGTGAACAGCAGGGCGGCGTGGGGCCGCGGCGCGTTGGCCGAGACCGCGGCGCCGCCGGCGCTGGCAACCACTAGATCCATCGGCACCCATGCCACGGGAGCGCCGCGCTTGGCGGCGACGTTGGTGGCGCTGTAGAACTGGCTCGGCGACGCATAGATCTCGCCGGCGGCGACCAGTTGGGTGAGGGCGCTGCCGGCCATCATGTGGATGCGCATGTTTTGTTCCCTCAGCTTGCGCACCCAAGCTTCGCCTTTGACCCGAACCATGGCGCCGATCATGCGCGCGCCGGTGTCCTCACCGGCGATGCCCATGTTGTCTTTCAACGCCGGGCGCATCAGGCCGTCGAAGTTTTTTGGCACATCGGCGGCGTTGACGTTGCGCTTGTTGTAGGACAGGCCGACGTAGGATTCGCGCACGGTGGTCCAGTAGACGAGGGTTTTGCTCGCCCGTTCCTTGGCGTCCTCGGGAAACGCCGCGAGATGCGGCGAGGTGTAGGGCAGGAGCAACTGGCTGTCGCGGAAAGTCATCAATCCCGGCGGCGTGGTCTCGACGGCATCGGCGATGTGACGGCGCGCTTTGGCTTCGGTCAGCAGCCGCTGCGCCAGGGCGCTCGACCCGGTGCGAAACGTGTCGACGCTGATACCGGGATATTTTTTCTCGAAAGCGGCGGCGATCTGTTTGTTCTGGTCGGTCGCCAAGGTGGTGTACCAAACCAGTTTGCCTTCGCGCTTGCCCCCTTCGAACAAGATTTTCTCGCGGTCGGCGCCGGCATAGGCAGCGAGTTCGGCGGCGGTTTTGGCCGTCTGGCTCCATGCGGGGGCGACAGCGAGCGAAAGCGTTATGACGATTACGGCGAAAACTTTCATTGGTCTCCTCGGCTTTGGTGATTTGTCGCGCTTTTGCCGTCGAGACTAGTGGAATTCGCTGGGTGACGCAATATTTTCGACTCGATGGTATTGGTTGACAGCGACGCCATAGTCTCGGTAAGCTCAGAAAAATTGCCGGCAACCCAAGGAGGTTCTTTCATGGCTTACGATATTCTGATCAAAGGCGGGCGGATTTATGATGGCAGCGGGCTGCCGTCTTATCTGGGCGATGTGGCGGTGCAGGATGGCAAGATCGTTGAGATGGGGCGGATCAACGGCAGCGCGAAACGAACGGTCAACGCCGACGGGCTGGCGGTGTCGCCGGGCTTCATCGATTTCCACACTCATCTCGATGCCCAGTTGTTGTGGGACCCGCTGGCGACCTCTTCTTGCTATCACGGCGTGACCACGGTCATCCCGGGAAATTGCGGCTTGTCCTTGGCGCCGTGCAAAGAACCGGATCGCGATACCATTCTCAAAAGCTTCGAGCGCGTCGAAGCGATCACGCTGCCGGCTTTGCGGGCCGGAGTGAAGTGGGGCTTTACCACCTTCGGCCAGTACCTCGACGCCATGCGCGGCAATCTCGGCGTCAATGTCGCCTCGTTGGTCGGCCACTGCGCGCTGCGCCAATACGTCATGGGCGAAGCGTCCATCGAACGCGCCGCCACGCCGGCGGAAATCCATCAGATGAAGGAAGTGCTCAAAGCCAGCGTGCGCGCCGGCGCCGCCGGTTTCTCGACCAATCAAAATCCGGTGCATATGTACGCCGACGGCACGCCGATCCAGAGCCGCTTTGCCACCGACGAAGAAATTATCGAACTGGCCTGCGCGCTCGGCGAAATCAATCAGGGCGCGGTGCAAATTTCCCGCGGTTCCCTCGGTGTGTCGGTGCCGATGCGCGAGAGCGTGAAATTGTTCGAGGAAATTTCCAGCCGCTCCGGCCGGCCGGTGATCTGGCAGAGCATCACCCATCGCTGGGACAAGCCCAACGAATGGCGCGATCTGTTGGACCTGGCCAAAGAGACCATCGACCGCGGCGTGCAGTCTTATCCGCTGTGCAACGCGCGCTTGTTCAACAACCGGCTGACCATGAAGAACGCGCAAGTGTTCGACGATCTGCCGACCTGGAAGACGATTCTGTTTCTGCCGTTGGAAGAGCGCATCAAAGCGATCAAAGACCCCGAGACGCGCAAGAAAATGCGCTACGAAGCGGTCGAAGAAACCAAGTCGTCGCGCTTCTCGCGGCGTTGGGATCTGGTCTATCTAATCAACGCGGTCAAACCGGAAAACAAGCACCTGGAGAAAAAGAGCGTCGCCGAGATCGCCAAGATCCGCAATCAAGACATCATCGACGCCTTCCTCGATTTATCTTTGGAAGAGGGCTTGGACACCGAGTTCCAAACTTCGAGCACCAACGGCGACGAGAAAGCGGTGGCGGAGATTATCAAAAGCCCGTACGTGCTGGTCGGCCAGTCCGACGCCGGCGCGCATTTGATTTACGATGCCGGCTTCGGCTACGCGACGCGCCTCTTGGGTTACTGGGTGCGCGAGAAGCAAATCATGACGGTGGAAGAAGCAGTGCGCAAGTTGACCTTCATGGTCGCCTCGATCTTCGGTTTGCCGGACCGCGGCTTACTGCGCCGCGGCATGGCGGCGGACCTATGTCTGTTCGACCCGGCGACCGTCCGGGAGTGCGACGCCGAGATGGTGCAAGACTTGCCGGGCAACGAAAAGCGCTTCATCCAAAAAGCGGTCGGCATCGAAATGACCGTCGTCAACGGCCAGGTGCTGGTGGAGAAGGAAAGTCACACGGGTGCGTTGCCGGGAACCGTACTCGGCGGCGGCAACGGCGCAGCGCTGCAGGCGGCGGCTTAAAGAATTTAACCACAAAGCGCACAAAGGTCACATAGGCAAAGGGAAGGGGAATTGGCCGCAAAGAACGCAAATGCGCTGTGCGCGTTGTTCAAAGGTTCAACAGTTCAAAGGTTCAAGGTTTCCGGATTCGGAATATCTCGCAGAAGCTCGAAGCTGCAAAGTTGGCGACGTCTCCTTCCTCCCCCGTGACGCGGGGGAGGATCGAGGAGGAGGCTTGAACGGAGCGTAAGCGGTTGAACGGCTTGAACGATTGGAACGGCAGTTGGAGAAGACAATGGGTGCTACTGAAAAAATTGCCCGCTTCATCGTCGACACCGATTACGCGGACATATCGCGCGACGCCGTTGATAAGGCCAAGCGCTCTGCGCTCGACTGTGTGGGCGCCGCCCTGGCCGGCGTTGCCGAGCCGGTCAGTCAAACCATCACGGGTTATGTAACCAAACTCGGCGGGCCGCCTCAGGCATCGGTATTTGGCGCTGGTCTCAAAGGTGCGGTTGGAGACGCAGCCTTGGCCAATGGCTCGATTGCCCACGCCCTGGACTACGACGACTGCGGTGTAAAAATCGGCCATCCCAGTGTCCTGGTTCTGCCGGCGGTGCTCAGTCTCGGCGAGCATCTGGGCTCGTCGGGCCAGGATCTCCTCGCTGCCTATATCGTCGGATTGGAGGTCGAAGGCAAGTTGGCGCTGCATGCAGACTTCAAGCTCATGCAGGCCCGTCTCAACCACCAGACCTGGTACGGCTCCATCGGCGCGGCTGCCGCCTGCGCCAAACTGCTTCGCCTCGACGTAGCCAAAGCCAGAATGGCATTGGGTATCGCGGCAAACTATGCCTGCGGACTATCGGCTAATCATGGCAGCATGGCCGGCGCGATGGCTGCGGGCAACGCCTGCCGCAACGGCGTGATCGCCGCGCTCATGGCCCAGGAGGGCATCACCGCCAACCCCGACATCATCGAGGCGAAGAACGGTTTCTACGACACCCTGGTGGGCCCCGGCCACTACGACGCCGAGCGCATGGCGGACGGTTTGGGCAAGCCTTTTTATATCGAGTCTCCGGGCATCAGTCTAAAAATGTATCCGAGCTGCTACCACACGCACCGGGCTCTCGATGGCGTTTTCCAGTTATTGGACGAACACCACCTTGACGACAAAGATATCGCCGCCGTCGACGTCGGCACTTCGGAGCGCGCATTGCGTGTGCTGGCCTTCTCCGAACCGGCCACGCCGTATCAAGCCAAGTTCAGCATGCCGCACTGCATCGCCGCCGCGGTGGTCGATCATCACGTGACCCTGGCGACTTTCACAGAGCAGAAGCTAAACGATCGCAATATCGTCGCAGCCCGCAAGAAGGTCCAGCTATCCTTTCCCGACGTGCCTATTTGGCCCGGCCTCGCGGATGTCGGACCGGGCATCGAGTTCGTCGGCAATCCGGTGACGATCAAGACCACTGATGGGCGGAGCTTGAGTGCGCGAGTGGATATCCCGCGGGGCGATGCCTCCCTGCCGCTGACCGACGACGAGCTGCTGGAAAAATATCGCGACTGTGCACAGGCTCAGTTGAGCCAGGACAACATCGAGCGCAGCGTTGGCTTGGTTCGCCAGTTAGAGAAGGTCGGCGACGTCGGTACGCTGATGGCTATTCTCAGATCGCCTTTGCACAACGCGTAAAATCTCAGCGATAGTTAAGCTTGAAATCATATAAAGCTTTGCCCAGAACCCTTCTAGAAGTATGACCCGCAGCTTATGGAGTTTGCTTCTGGCGGTCCTGCTCGGCGCAAGTTCTCGATTCTGCGCCGCGGCCGACAAGGCCAATTTCGCTTATAGCGCGCTCAGCGGACTGCAAGCGCCGCTGTGGGTCGCTAAAGAAGCCGGATTTTTCAAGAAGCACGATATCGACGCGCAAGTTCTATTCATCGTCGGCGGCCGGGTGATCAGCCAGGCGATGTTCGCCGGCGAGCTGCAGATGGGACTGTCGAGCATGGCTGCGCTGCTGCAGGCCAACGCCGCCGGCGGCGACCTGACCTACGTGGCTTACTTCGGCAGCAAGACCGACTACGCGCTGTTCTCGACCAAAGATATCACCGACGTTAAACAGCTTCGCGGCAAGCGGCTCGGCATCGGTCAATTCGGCGGCGGGCCTGATTTCGCCTCGCGCATCGTATTGGAAAAGCACGGGCTCATCCCCGACAAGGACGTGCGCATCGTCCAAATGCTGGTGCCCGACTCGGGACGGTTGGCCGCGCTCCAGGCTGGGGTCATCGAGTCGATCTTGCTGCAAGCGCCGACCAGTCTCCGAGCCATGTCCTTGGGATTCAAGCAGCTCCTGGATTACTCCAACGAGCTGCTGTTCCCGCTGGCGAGTTTGACGACGACACGAGCTTATATTCGCCAGAGCCCCGCGGTCGTCAAGCGCATCGTCAAAGCCCACCTCGACGCCGTACGGTTCATGTTTGCCAACGAAGACGCGACACTGAAGATCCTGGCAAAATATACCAAAATCGACGACAGCGCATTTCTGCGCGAGTATCATAGAAAGATTATCCTGCCGAGGCTGAGACAAACCCTCGCGCCCGACCGCGCGGCGATCGAGTTTATCCTCGACATTGAACGAAAAAGAAATCCCGCCGTCGCCAAGCTCAAAGCCGAGAGTTTTTTCGATTCCACGTTCGATCGACGAGCTGCGCAAGGAAGGGTATTGATCTAATCACCGACGCGGTGTCTCGGTGAATGAGTTAGTAGAGATAGCCGGGTCTGGCGACGTTGCGTGGACCGCAAATTTCAGGTTGGAAAGTACAGGAGGCCTTGATGAGAATGCTTTTGCTCGCGGCTACCTTGGTTTTATCGGTCGGCATGCCGGCCGCGCAGGCAGACGCCCAGGCGGATTTTTACAAAGGCAAAACCATAACCGTCGTGCAGATCGTTGACGCCGGCGGCACCGGCGATCTGCGCCGCCGGGCTTTGTTCCCATTTCTGCAGAAATATATTCCCGGCAATCCAACGATCGTTTCCGATTACATGCCGGGCGGCGGCGGGCGCAAGGCGGCGAATCACATTTATCGCGTCGCCAAGCCGGACGGCTTGACCATCGGCGGCATGTCGTCTTCGCTGGTGACCAATGCGATCCTCGATACCGTCGGCGTGCAATACGACATCGACAAGCTGACTTACCTGGGCTCCCCCGTGAGCGTTTTCCATTATGTATTTCTCACGCGCAAAGAGGCCGGCCTCGGCAGCTTGGAAAAATTGCGCGCCGCAAGCGCGGTGCGCATCGGCGCCCAGGAGGTCGGGCATGACATCTATATCACCGGACGGCTATTTGCGTATTTGATCGGTCTCAAAGACCCGCGATTCGTCACCGGCTACGGCGGCCCGGAAATCGATATTGCGCTCGAGCGCCGCGAGTTGGACGGCAGGGCGAATGCGCTTGAAACCCTCGGCCAGCGCAATGCCGAAGAGATGAAAAAGGGCTTGTTGGATCTCCACGCGATTGTCGAAATCCCCAGAGGCAACCGGCCGGATGGCTTTGCGCGCTTGCCTGAAATTGAAAGTTTCGCCAAGTCCGAGGCGGAGCGCAAACTATTGACGATGTATCGGGCTTTCAGGCTCGTCGGCACACCCTACGTGCTCGCGCCGGGCACGCCCAAGCCGCAGGTGCAGATCCTTCAAGAGGCTTTTCGCAAAGCGCTTCGAGATCCGGACTTTCATCGTGAGTTCAAGAAGCTTTCCGGCTTCGAGGCATCGCCGTTGTTGCCGGAAGAGCAGGACAAAGCGATCCGCGAACTGCCGCGCGACCGCGACGTGGTCGAGCTTTTTAAAAAGCTGTCCGGCGGCGATCCGTTGCCGCCTCGGTAAAGCAAAAGAACAAGGGTCGGTTGCCTGTGGCGCCAGCCGGGTAAACAAGCACGCCGTTCGAGCGGATGCGCACAAAGGGGGCTTCCCTAACAATCGCTCTCGTGAACGAGATTTGGCCCAGCGACATACGAAAAAGTACCGCCGACACTCGATCCGCCTTTAGCCATCTACTAGGATAGCCGAGACCGATAATTAATTTAGGAGAATGCTCATGCGCAGATTTCTTGCCGCTTGTCTGTTGCTGCTGCTCGTCGGCTGCGGCGATAAAGCGAAAGATTTATACGATACCGCGCAGTTGGAAGAGAAGCAGAACAACAGGCCGCACGCGACGAAACTTTACCGGCAGATCGTCGAAGAATATCCCGACTCGCCTTACGCCAATCAGGCGAAAACTCGTTTGGCCGACTTGGAGAAAGCGCGTTAGATACGCAGCAAAAATAACCCGGTTCAAGCTGCGCGCTTTACACGCCGGCGCAGGAACGAAAATTTGTGAAGCTAAATTCAAAACTGCTTAGCGGGACGAAGGAAACGAAAACGACTGCGCCATGGATTTTTTCTCGGGTCGATGTCAAAAACTATAACTTGACTCAGTTTCCATGTGCGCATTTATATGTTTGGATTTGAGGAGAGGCTGATGAGAAGAAAATATTCGCTTTCTAATGATAGTTGCCGCTGTCGTTTTGTCGACGGGAGTTTTTCCGGCTCCGGGTTTTTCCCAGGCGGTTTTTTATCAAGGCAAAACGCTGAAGCTTATCAACAACGATCCGGGCGGCGTGGTCAGCTTACGGGTTAGAACCGTTATAAAATATCTAAGCAAATATATTCCGGGGAATCCGACGATTTTTGTTGAAATTATGGAAGGCGGCGGCGGCCGCAAGGCGGCCAATTACGTATTTCAAAACGCCAAGCCCGACGGTCTCACGATCGGAGCGCTCAGCAGTTCCATCGTCGGCTTGCAGGTCATGCGCGAGACCGGCGTGATGTACGATATCGACAAATTCATCGTTCTCGGCACCCCGATCAGCGAGAATCATAATGTGATCTACACGCGCAGCGTGCTTGGCCTCAACAGTCTGGAAAAATTCCGGGCGGCGAGCGGGGTCAAGCTCGGCGCCCAGGAGGTCGGCGGGGCGGCTTATATCTCGGCGCGGTTGTTTGCCTACTTTCTCGATTTGAAAGCGCCGAAATTCGTCACGGGCTATTCCGCGCTGGAAGCCGATGTGGCGCTCAACAGCGGAGAGATCGATTCGCGATCGAACAACGTGACTTCGGTGCTGACCCGCAATCGCGACTGGATCGACAAAGGTGTCATGGATTTTCATGCGATCTTGGCCGTGCCGAAAAACGATAAGCCGTCCCATCCGAAGCTTGCCCAACTGCCGGAGATCGAGACCTTCGCCAAAACCGATAGGGAAAGAAAGCTTCTGTCGATGTGGCGCAGCTTCAGAACCGCGTCCATGCCGTTCGTCCTGCCGCCGGGCACGCCCAAGGATAGAGTCGAGATATTGCAGGAAGGAATGCGCAAGGCGTTCAAGGACCCGGAATTTCGCGCCGAGTTCAAAAAAGTCATCACCGACGACGCATCGCCGTTGATGCCCGAAGAGTTGACCAAGATTATCCACGAGATGCCCCGCGATCCCGAGGTCATCGATATGTTGAAAAAAATGGCGGGGGTCGAGCCGCTGCCGTCGCGTCAATAACGGCGGCCTTCGATCGCTCAGCCAGCGGTTCGAGTCAGATCATGAACGCTGTCCTGCAACAGGTTGAATGGGAGTCGCCCCTGGTCGAGCCCTTGCCAGACCCGGCGTTACAGTCCTACGCGCGGCGCAGGCAGGGGATTCCCCACCCGATGATCGCTTATTTCGCCCCGGTCCCATGGTTGGCGCGGGCAGTGGTCGATATGCATCCCGAGTACGGGCTGCTCATGCATCTCGATCAGACCGTAGCGGATCTAGTCGTGCTGGTCGTCAGCCAGGAGAACTCGTGCCGTTTCTGCTATGCCGCTGTCCGCGGACTGTTGTGGGCCCAGGGAATGTCCTGGGCGCGTATCCAGCGCATGGAACAAGACCTGACGCGCGCCGATCTGCCGCCGCGGACCATGGCGGCTGTCGCCTTCGGGCGTAGCCAGTCGCGCTCGGGTCCGGCAGGAGCGCGGGCTGCCCGTGAGACGCTACGTCGTTCGGGCTTGGGACTCGAAGAGCTGAAAGAAATCGCCTTCACGGCGGCATTGACGGATTTCCACAACCGCGCTCATACGATCCCGGCGATCCCTGCGTATCCGATCGAAAGCATGCCCGATCATCTTTACGTGCGGCTGCTGCGTCCCTTGCTCGGTCTGATCGTTAAAAGATATCGTTATCGCGGCCAGCCCACCGCGCTCGACGCCGTGCCGCCCTATGCCTTCGCCCGGCTCGTGCAAACCTACGCCGGCTCTCCGATCGGCGCGATATTGGCGCGAACGCTCGCCGAGATGTGGGCTTCTCCCCATCTCACCCGTCGCTGTAAACTTTTGATGATCGCCGTCATCGCACGCGGACTGGGGTGCGCGGTGTGCGCGCCCGAGGTGAGTGCAGCTCTGCAGAGAGACGGGTTGAAGGAATCGACCCTCGCCCAAGTTCTGAATCATCTGGACGCGCCCGAGCTAGACCCCATCGAGCGGCTGCTCGTGCCGTTCGCTCGTGAAACCATTTGGTTCGAACCCGCGCCGCTACAGCGCCGCGCCCGTATGCTCCGCGAACGGCTCTCGGCCCCGCAGCTCCTCGAGGCCATCGGTGTGGCGTCGCTAGCCAATGGCCTGTGCCGGATGGGCGCGACGGTGCTGGACCTATGACCGGAACCGTCGTAGTCGCTCTACTGATACTCTTGGCGGGACTGGCCGCCGCCATCTATCGCCAATGGCGGCAGAACCGGACGCTGAGGGCCCAGCTCGAAGCGGTTGCCACCGACCTCCAGCATCTCCAGCAGTCCTGCTCGCGCTTTGTTCCAGCCGGTGTGCTGCAGCACCTCATCGGCGACGGCGTGCAGTCGGCGCTCGAGGCGGCGGCTCCCGAGCGCAAAGTGGTGACCGTTCTGTTCGCCGATCTCGTCGGGTCCACCGCGATGAGCGACCGGCTCGAGCCGGCCGTGCTGGCGCGCGTGCTCAACGGCTACTTCCAGCGCATGAGCGATGCCATCCACGAGCACCGCGGCCATGTCGCCCACTTCCTGGGCGATGGCATCGTCGCCTATTTCGGCGCGCTGCAACCGAATCCGTGGCAGTGCAACGACGCCGTGCGCGCGGCCCTCGCGATGCGCGCGGCCATCCGCGAATACAATGTCGAGCTCGGAACGGGAGGGGCTGCCGTTGCTTGCTCTGGGGATCGGCATCGACCGCGGATTGGGGCTCGTCGGCCTGGTGGGCGCGCGCGAGCGCATGGAATATGACTTCGTCGGACGCACGGTGAACGTGGCCGCGCGCGTGCAGACGCTCACCCGCATCCATCAGGCGGATATCCTCGTGACCGAGGCGCTAAGCGCCGAGCTCGACGCGCGCTTTGTGCTTATGCCGATGCCCGCCGAATTCGTCAAAGGCATCGCCGAGCCCGTGGTTACTTACGCCGTGCGAGAAGGGCCATCGGCCGCCGCTCCGTCGGCTGAGCAGGCGGGAGATAGATGACTGGATCCTCGGTATTGTCGGACTTGCCTAAGTATAAAAAATCTTTTGCAGCGAAGGGCTTACGTTGGAATTTCTCAGTTCGAGCATTGTGCAGGAAGAGTTTGTCCAGTTAGTCAATAACGTAGTTCTGTGCTGATGGCAGAACGCTCCGAGCCTACCGTTGGCAACGATCTGGTTCACGGTGAAATTACGTGACTACCGTTTTTTCTGACTGTCCATAAAATGATCGATCATAACCGCCACAATTTCAAAAAGCTTCCTAAAAGCTGTCCGTGAAATGCTCATAACTCCAAAGCAAATTTCTATGCGAAGTGGACTGGAGATTACAAGTTAGGCGGTGACGCCGTGAGTCCGGAAAGTTGTGATATAAAAGTTTGATCCCGGCAATGCGGCAACAGCGGCATTACTGATGCTAGCTCAAACTCGACCCTAAGGTGCATTCCAGAAGATTGTCGTGACTGATATGTCAGACCCCGAATCCTCCCTGAATCCTCCAGCATCGACCGTGGCAAAAGATTATCGCCGCCAAATCATTGACGCACACGCAGTGCGGTTGATATTGTCACGTGGCGGGAAATTTCGAATGCCCGCATCAGCGCGACTTCTGCTTCTTCGAAATGATTCGTAGCTCCACCCACCGAGGACAACCGATGAAGCGACTGCGCCTCGCCGTAATCTTCGCAGCCGTCCTTCAGATCGCGATACAAATTATCGGCGCTGGCGATGTTACGGGCGCGGATGATGCTCTCCAGCCGCTGATTACGACCGCTGAGCTCACCGTTGGGCAAAATCGTTTCGCCTTTGGGCTGGCAAAACGGGGCAAGCTCATCGAACGTGCGGACGTCCTGGTTCGGCTATTCGACCTGCAAGGAGCCGAAGCGCATTTCACAGCCGAAACTAATGCGCCATTTCGGCCCGTGGCAAATCCGGTTCCAGAAAAAAAAGTTCATCGTCACGCCGATGGCAGCCAGCATGTTCACGATGACGGTAATGCGGTGCGGGGCGTTTACGTGGCCCATCTCACTTTTACACGGCCCGGTAATTGGGGCATTGAGCTGGTGGCACGGCAACCGGACGGGTTGTCCGAGACGACGCGACTTACGGTCACAGTTCGTGAAACACCAACCACGCCGGCGATAGGCAGTCCCGCGCCGCGAAGCCGCAATCTCATCGCCACCGACGTCAAAGACCTGCGCCAGATCGATACCAGCGAGCGTCCTGATCCTCGGCTGCATCAAACGCGAATCGCCGACGCCATTGCGATGGCGAAGCCGCAACTCATTGTGTTCGCCACGCCACAGTTTTGCACCAGCCGCATGTGCGGGCCGGTCGTGGATATCGTCCGCACCTTACTGCCGACTTACGGCAAACGGGTCGTCTTCACACATCAAGAGATTTGGCAGGATTTCGCCACCAAGAAAGTTTTTTCGACCATTGAAGAGTGGCGCCTCCAATCCGAGCCTTGGATTTTTATCGTCGATGGCCAAGGGACGATCCGCGCAAGGTTCGAAGGGCTTGTTACCGCGCGCGAACTCGAAACGGCGTTGCAAAATGTATTGCTGCCGGAGCCCGAACCGCACCGATAAGGAGGAATTGACCGATGTCTGTGTTGCTTATTAATTCGGCCAGCGCAACGCCGAGAGGGCCGCCCTGAGGCGAAGCGTAAGTCTTGTTCAGCTTGTGGTCATGCGAACCACAGGACGGGTACTTAATTCCGCGAAATTTGAGAGGGGAAGGACATGAAACGCTTGAGCAGCATATCGATGATCACTGCAGTATGCACTTTGAGTTTCGCCGTCGCCGCGTCCGCGGTACATGCGGCAGACGATAATAAGCTAAGCATCCCAGTCGCTTTTGGGCGAGGATTAAATATTGCGGCGAACTTAGCAGACAATCAGGTAATGATTCCTGATACTGTCAGACTGAAAGAAAAGGGCGTCGTGCATTTTCTCGTGGCCGGATTTCACGAAATCGTGATCTATAATCCCGGTAAGACAGATGATGATGTCACAGTTCCCCCCAGCGGTACGTTTATCAACGACACGAACAACCGATTCTATTCAGGAATCGTCCCCGCCGGAGGACCCCCCCCCGGGCTTCCAGTTACGACCGATCCGTCGAACGCGCGAAATCGCGTCGAATCGGTAGCGTTCCTAGAACGTGGGACCTACCTGGTGATTTGCAACATTCGTACTCATTTCGAAAATGGCATGTTCGGTTACGTTGAAGTAAAGTAGCGAAAACGCCGAAATCCGCAGAGACCGCAGCCGATGCCGGAGCGCCGTTTCTTTCGGGCTATCCGGCGCGGCTGTGACGCGCTGTCATTTTCAGTCGCGGATGTCCTGTAAGAACCATTCGATCGGATCTCCCGTCTCGGCCGGAGCGCTTGGCGAGCTCGTAGACTTTGCCCGCCGCTGTATGTCTTGGGGTCGCGTCTTGCAGTGCGACAGATGTGTGCTTGCAAGACCTGGCCCCAAGATGTGGCCCCGAGCGGATGGAGTATGACTTCGTCGGACGCACGGTGAACGTGGCCGCGCGCGTGCAGACGCTCACCCGCATCCATCAGGCGGATATCCTCGTGACCGAGGCGCTAAGCGCCGAGCTCGACGCGCGCTTTGTGCTTATGCCGATGCCCGCCGAATTCGTCAAAGGGATCGCCGAGCCCGTGGTTACTTACGCCGTGCGAGAAGGGCCATCGGCCGCCGCTCCGTCGGCTGAGCAGGCAGGAGACAGATGACTGGATCCGCGGCCTTGTCAGACTTGCCCAAGTATAATAAATCTTTTGCAGCGCACGGCTCAGGTTGATGGCATTTGAGAAAATGGGCGATCTGAGAAGCCGGATAACTTGATCCAATATACCGGCCGGTGAACAGAACTATCTTTCGGAGATGTTGATTTAGAATTATCGAACAAAGCGTCAGGAGAAGTGAAATGAATCAAAAGAAATCCGCAACCTTTATGTGGGCGATTGCCTTGGCTCTGGTTATCTGCGCCGCTTCCGCAGGCAAGGTTTTCGCTGCCGCAGCAGATTCCCTCGATCAACTTTATGAGAAAGCAAAAAAGGAGGGTAAGGTTACGCTTTATGCGCCGCTGTCCCCGACGGCGATGTCGGTCATTCCGCCCGCGTTCATGAAGCGCTTTCCCGGCGTCGCGGTCGATCATATCGACGCCACGAGCGATAAGCTCATCGCCCGAGTGCTCGCCGAGCAGAGGGGCGGACGTGTTATTGCCGACGTTATCAGCGGAGCGCTGAGCTATCTGCCGCAGATCCTCGACCTGAAAATTGTCGAGCACGTCGCCATCCCCGAGGCAGCGGCGTATCCGTCCCAGTTGAAAGGCGACCTATGGGTCGCCACCGACACGCAATACTATATTGCCGGATGGAACACCAATCTCGTCAAGAAAGGCGACGAGCCAAAAAGTTACGAGGAGCTCGCCAACGCGAAATGGAAAGACAACATCATGGGCGAGCCGCGCGATTACCAAATGCTGGTCGGCTTTGCCAAACGAAAATTCAACAGCGATGAAAAGGCGATCGATCTGTTCAAGAAAATCGCCGTCAATCAAGTGGAGTTTCATCGGGGCCATTCGCAGTTGACCGAGTTCCTCATGGCCGGCCAGCGCGCCGTTTGCTTTACCTGCTACTCGCACCATTTTCCTGTGCGCATGAAAAAAGGCGCGCCGATTCAACCGCTGATGGCCGAAGGCGTGGGCGAAGTGGGCGGCTCGGTAATGGTAATGAAGGGAGCGCCCCATCCAAGCGCGGCGCTGCTCTACGTTCGTTGGGCCGTCAGTGAAGAAGGACAGAAGGCTTACGCTCAAGCGGGTGAAACTCCTGCTCATCCCAAAGTGGAACCCTTGGAAAAAATCCGGCCGACGACGCCTTACATGCTGACCATCGACGACGTCAGAGAGTTTCCGAAGTATGAGAAAATTTGGAAGGAAATCTTTCAGATCCGCTGAATCAATCCAGTTAGCTTGAGATGGGCTTTCCAAGAAGACGCTAGCCGAGCAGCGCACAACGCCACTGGGCCGTCTAAATATAGAACTTGAGTGGCTGTCTTTCGGCATCCTTAGAAGAACCCATCGTTAGAATGTCCCCAACTCGGTCCGCGAAACGAACGGTAACGGGAAGGCCATCACTGTAGTTACACGCATTATAATTGATTTTGGTTAATCCCATTATGTCGGAAAGTACGGTTCTCAGGTCGGGCAAGGCTTTACTACTTCGCAGAACGGTTATGAAGAGCGGATTCGGTGTCTCAGGGCCAATATACGTATCGATACGCGGCGCAAATCCGGTCGTCCACAAATAAGCGTTTCGATCATCGAGCAGTATTGCCGTTCCTCTTAATGCTGGATAATCGCCATCGCGGAAGAGCTTCGCTTCTCCCTGCGTTGTTTTTATTCGCACTCCGACGAGCGCCGTTTCCTTCGGGGTTACCTCCGAGAACGCATTCCATTCAACATCGTTAAATGTCGTCTTGCCATGAATAAAGAGTTCTTTTGGCCAATCGCCATGCTTCGCCCTAAAAGTGTCGAGTACCGTCTTGATTAGTTTCTTTGCCTCCGCCGCTTCAAGGTGAAATTCGTATTCCGAAGTTTTCCATGGGCCATTTGCGCCCCTGAACACTACGCCATCTCCTTCATTCAAGAACATTTGCGCTGCGCAGCACGCATGCTGACTCGGATGATTCGGGATCAGCTTGAAAACGAGGCCGACATAACAAACCCCAGGTCGGACGCTGGCCAAGCGCCACGGCGGTTCCGGTTGTGTTTTGTAGTAAAGACCCGTCGCAAGGTTCCAGGCTACGCTCGCGGGCTCTTGCAAGCCTCGTTTTCGGTTTACCCGCCTGGTTTAAAAGTCCTCTGGGGCAAGAGTCGTTTCTCGCAGCAACTGCGAGACGTGCCCGAGTTTCAGCAGCCTCGCTTTGACTTGTCGATGAAAGTCCGGGACATCATCGAAGATATCCTCATCGCTTTGGTCGATAACGTTCTGAAAGAGCGGCAAAATCTCTTTCGATTTTGGCTTTTTGCAAACTCACCCTTACCAAGGAAAGTCCGGAGCGCCTTGACTGAGGCTTGCATCTCTCGAATACAAGCTCTGGGAATATAAATAGCCATATATCAATATTGCGCTCTTCATTCCGGTCATGACTCTTCAATCTGCTGCACGATATAGATCGACCGCCTTTCGCACGGCTTCGTGTTGGTTCAAGGTTCTTGTCGCTTCGTCTAGAACCTTGAGATCGATCTGACGTTGGACGAAGTCTCCTGGATTAAAAGTAATACCGAAACGTTTCTTCCAGCCCCGGAAAATTCGAGAGGTGTAGTCGGAGTTCTCTTTTCCCTTGGGCCGGGCGGTGGCACCTCGACAAATCCGCCGAGCCGTATAGCCCATCGCCGCAAGAAGCGAAGGCCCTGCCGTGTTCCAATCGCGCCAACCGAAATTTCTTTTGTAAGATTCGGTGCAGAGTGTGGTCCGTAAAGAAATAACCCATCTTTTGGGTGATCGGAGGTTTGGCCATGCCCAAAATAGCAATTCCGGCTCTTTCACGTGAATGACGGCCAGCGGTTTCTCAGGCAACTCTATCATTCGTCTCTCGTCGATATCCGGTCTCTCCTCGATATCCGGGGTTCCGAGGGTAGAGTTATCGTCTTCTTCTCCATCTTCGGGCATCTCATCTGGTCGCGGCGTTGTCACTGGAGAGGTCACTCGTATCGGGCTCGCATCCAGTCTCAGAGAGGAAGAATCGGATAGGGATAGTTCAATGTACGAATATTATTCGACAGCAGGTCGAGAAAGGCCATCAACCGGCCATGCCATTGTTTGTTGCGCCATCCTTTACAGACAGTCCGCCGCAGCCTATGTTGCTGGTCAACGTTGGCTAAGACTGTTCCGGAACTAAATTCCGCGAATAGCACTCGGGATTTGACCTTGAAGTGTGCGTAGGGCCAGAACTGGGGCGATGCCGAAACGCCATATCGCCAAATCCTACCCCTGGCGACATTTTGCAGCATCGAGGATCGCCTTTCCCTTGGACGCCCCATGGAACCTTTCGTCCAATGGGAACGTGATTGTCTGTAACGTGAAATCCCATTTGGCTAGAGAAGGGATAACCATAAAGACCCTTTTTGTAGCAGAAGCCTTCCCAACTCTTCCGGAACATGGAGGAAACGACGTTCTTCGCCTCTTGTGGCCGGAATATCCGGAGAGTCAATTCCCTTGTCCAGAAAAACCACAAGTTCGCACTCTTGAAACGAGAACTTTCCGACATTTGCAAAATGCGTTCGATCTCTTCGGGCGCTGCAAACGAGAAAAACCCGCGTAGATACAGTTCGGCAGGATACCCCCAGCCTTTACAGGCTGTTTGCATGATTGAATGATCGACCGCACCGGTCGGTTGATAATAGCGAATGGTGTCAGGAACGGTAGTGATGCGTAGCCAATTCGTGGTTAATACTTCGGGGGATTCCTCAATTTTGGTTGCTAGCCTTTTGCGATATGCTTCCCAATTTGGATTTATAATTATCTTATCTGCTGAACGAGGGATCGAATTGCCGATCTAGACTCTCCAGCAGGTCGCGGAGACCTTGAGCCCAGCCTCCCACGAAATTTACGTATTGCAGTCCTCCGATGCCGAACAGCTTTTTGTACTTTTCAAGTCGCAGAGGGACAATGAATTTGCGGGTCGTTCAGTTCTTTCGCAAGGTCTTCTGCGATCGCGATTTCTTCTTGAACTCCCTCCTTGCTCAAGGTCGAATCGCGACAGCATAAGAGCATCTTTATTGATTGGTCTTGAAGCGTCCCAGTGACCTGTTTACGCCATCGGTCTCCGGGTTCTAAACTCAAAATATCGGCAAAGATGCGGTAGCCAGCCGCTTCAAGTCGAGGGGCGAGCCAGAGCACGAAATCATCATCTCCCGGCGTCGCCTTACTTATGAATATTATTTCTCGTTCTATCGCTGCTTCCCCTCCGACCATCTTACTGGACACCGCGATTGCGCGTCATCGATCTTGGTGAGCAGTCGCGAACTGTCCCGTCGAATCGTAGGATCTCTGCACTTGAAATTCTCGCAACAATATCACAATTCGCCGTGGGAATTAATGTCCTTGCGCGGTAGTGGGCCATTCTAAGCTTTTCGGAACACGTGGCGGTGAAAGCCGCGCGTGTTGCTAAGTTAATGTTCAGGTTTGACCCAATGGCTGCTAGCGTTAGTGTTCTCTAATTTGTCGCGGTGGCAACATCTTCAAATATCCCGATTGTGCGCGCTTCTCAGCGGCAGTGAGTAGCGGCCACAGCGCAGCTGATTTATCTGCCGAGGAAGTGGAGCGAAATAACGACCAAGAGTTGGGGACGGCGGCTGCATCGGGACGCATCGATGATTAGCCAATTGTACGGTTGGTACCAGGGCATCGGGATCAACAAACGGAAGAGAGGCCAAGCCCAAGGATGACTGGATCGCAAGGTAGAAGGTGACGGCGTAACCGTCATTCCAGGGCGGTCGACGGCGGGTCCGGCCAACTTGGGGCCGGCTCAATAACGGGCTCCGCGGGCGAATCCGAAATCCAGATGCAAATTTGGCCGCTTCCTACGCCGCCGCCACCGCCGCTTCCGCGACGAATTGCGATAGCCATTTTTTCCGGCGCTTGACGTTCAGCCGGTAGAGCACCTCGAATTCGGCCTCGGGGAACGAGTGTGTCGAAGGCCGCTTCATCAGCGTGTCGGCCCAGGCCTTCAGCCGCGGGTATTGGCCGATCAGGCCGATCGGCTGGATGCGGTCGAGGAAGAAATAGCGCTGAAGGAACGGCGCATAGGCGGCATCGACCTGCGAATATTTCGCGCCGTTGAACAGCGGCCCGGCGCCCTGCTTCTCCTGCAGATATGGGGTCTACCATCGGAATTTAGCAGCTAGCGGAAACGGTCTCGTTCAGAGCGCATGACGCGCAGTGCAGCCGCTAGAGATCGCCAACCAATTCTCGTGTGAGATCGGCGGCTGGTACTTCCTTGCATCCGCTCGCATTCTGACCTGACCACAGAGGCGAGAAATCACCGGAGCCTTGGCTTTCCGCTTTGGCGCGTAAGGGGGCGATGGCAGAGGTGGCTAAGGGAAAAGCGGGCGTAGCGGTGCTCATCGGGCCAAGCTCTTTCATGATGCGGTTCACGATTCCCCGGGCGGGTCGGCCTGTAAAGAGGTTCGTGAGCGCCGTATGGCGGGCGGCCTCGCTTTTTAGCGCGGCGCGATGCACTGCGCTTGTGGTGGCTTCAGGGCAGAGCAGGTAAGCCGTCCCGATCTGTACGCCGGCTGCGCCGAGCGCCATAGCAGCCGCAACGCCTTTCGCGTCCGCGATGCCACCCGCAGCAATGACCGGAACCTTCACTGCCTGCACGATTTGCGGCAACAGCGCAAACGTGCCGACTTGGGTAGTTAGATCTTCCGAGAAGAAAATGCCACGGTGCCCGCCCGCCTCAAGACCTTGGGCAATGATGGCATCTACCCCATGCGCTTCGAGCCAACGCGCCTCTTCAACGGTCGTCGCCGAAGAGAATATCTTCGCAGCCCCAGGCTCTGCACTTGCGCCAGCAACTCGGCCGATGGCAAACCAAAATGAAAGCTCACGACCGCTGGCTTGAACTCGCCTAGCACGTCGGCGGCTTCGGCACTGAAGGGCGCCCGTCCCGGCCCAGCGGGAATGGTGTCCGCGTCAATCCCAAACTCTTTGTAATACGGCGAAAGCGTAGCTCGCCAAGCCGCTTCGCGCTCGGCACTTGGCGTCAGGCGGCGCATGGCAAAAGAAATTCACGTTGAAGGGCTTGCCGGTTTGCGCCTTGATCGCCGCCAGCTCATTGCGTATGGCGTCGAGACTGAGCATGGCACAGGGGAGCGAGCCCAGCCCGCCCGCATTGGACACTGCCACCGCGAGCGCGCTGCCTTGCACACCCGCCATCGGTGCCTGGATGATCGGTAGCTCGATGCCTAGAAGTTGTTGCAGGGTCATCGTTTGAACTCTGATTTGTTTCGCGCTCCCACCATGATCTTTTCGATACTTGAGTACCAACAGTCTCCCATCGAGGTTCTAAGCGCTAACGAAAACAATTACATGCATTGCGTGGTTAGGCAACGTTGACCTGCAATATTTCAAATGCCAGCTCTATGGTGTGGACGGCTACCTCGTTTCCCGTGGCCTTCATGTCAACGCCGGAAATCTGGCTCGGCCACGCATTGGCAAGGGTCCATTTCATTCGAGGAGCGGTTGACGGCGGGTCCCGCCAACTTAGGGCCGGCTCAATAACGGGCTCCGCGGCGAATCCGGAATCCCGATGCAACTTTGGCCGCTTCCTACGCAGCCGCCACCGCCGCTTCCGCGACGAACTGGGACAGCCATTTGTTCCGGCGCTTGACGTTCAGCCGTAGAATTCGGCCCGACGAGAGGTTTTCACCCCACGCCCGTAACGCCGCGTTTCGTCCGCGGCGCCATGCTCTACGAACCAATGAAGTAAAGGACAAAGAAAAGAGCCGGCAGAATTATCCCGAAGAGAATTACGAGCAGTGTTCGGAGATCCACCAAGGAAAAATAACAATTGCCAGCTGAGGCAACTAGCTTTCGGTTGTTATATTTCTGTTACGTCGTGGAAGAACCCTCCCTGAGCATGTACGGAACTTATCAGTAAGCACCCACTGTGAAGGGAGACTTCATGAAAGAAGAATTTAAAGGGCATTCTATCATCGCCTCCGCTTGGCAGACACTCGACACGCAACGTTGGCAACCGAAAGTAGTAATAACTTGGAGGCGGCAAGGCACCCCCACAGCGAGACCCCTCACTATATTCAGGTACTTTCCGACGCGAGAGCAAGCCGAAAGTGAAGGTTTGGAATCCGCGAAGAAGATGATCGATGCCGGCGACTGCGGGACTCCGCCCGATGAGGGGCTTTGCTCGGTGTCCATAAACGTCTGCCCGTAGCTTATAGCGCGATTTAGATGCCGGGTCTTCGGGCTCGGCGCCTACCTTATCCAAGTACGATGACAGTGAACCACATGAACACAGCCAAGAAGAATAGCAGGATCACGCCAGGCAGAGCGACAATGGTAGGCGAAAACCTCATCAAGGAAATGGAAACAAATGACGGCGGTAACTATTTCAGGCCGTCGTTTGAACGCGACGGTGCTTTTGGTACAAACTTTGGGTGGCACGCTGGAAGACTTTCTGATGGCGGAGCGGCTTGCACCAGGAGTTAGCGCATGAACACGGCTTCATTTCTAAAACGTTTGATCGTATCCGCCAATCCGAGCGGACGGGCGCGTCTGAACCGCCAGGCAAGGAAAGCGATTGAACTTTGCCAAGCCCTAATGTCGGACCGCGGCGAGGTTTCGGGCGCCGTGCATGCGCGGGCGGCGCTCGCCGCATGGGACGAGCTTTCCGAAGCGGGGATGGCGCTTTTTTTCGACATGCTGGTGGCGGAATTTTCCCCCGATCTGGGCCAGGTCATGCGCGCCGCCGATTTTTACCGCGCTCAGCCAACTCAAGAAAACCTGCTTGAAATGCAGCGCGCCGTCGCACCGCCGCGCCAGGAACTTTTTCATCGCCTGAACATGGCGCCTGGCGGCACGGCCACCTTGGTGGCGATCCGGCGCGGCGTGCTGAGCGGGCTCAAAGCGCATCCGGAGTGGCGGGTTATCGACGCCGACCTTGTCCAACTATTCCGCTCCTGGTTCAATCCCGGCTTTCTCAAGCTCGAGCGAATCGACTGGCATACGCCGGCGATCATCCTTGAACAGCTGATTCACTACGAAGCCGTCCATGAAATCGCCAGCTGGACGGATTTGCGCCGGCGACTGGAAGCCGACCGCCGCTGTTTCGCTTTTTTTCATCCGGCGCTGCCGGGGCAGCCGATCATTTTCATCGAGGTGGCGCTGACCAAGGGTATCAGCGCGGCGGTGCAGCCCCTGCTCGATCTGGATTCCCCGGTGACGAATCCGGAAGCCGCGGACACCGCGATGTTCTACTCGATTACCAGCTGTCAGGAAGGGCTGCGCGGCATACCGTTCGGCAATTTGCTGATCAAAAGGGTGGCCCAAGAACTCGGCCAGGAGTTCCCGCGCATCCGGCAGTTTGCCACCTTGTCGCCGGTTCCCGGCTTCGGCGCCTGGCTCACCTCGGTCAAAGACTCGCTCGCGTCGACCGCCGCCGGAAGGGCCGTGGCCGAATCGCTCAAATGTCTCGAGGACGGCGAATGGTGCAAACGCAAGCCTAGCGCCCGCCTTCAGGCCGATCTGATGTCGTTGTGCGCGTATTACTTACTTTGGGTAAAACAAGGACCGGAGCCCGGCGACTCGGTGGCGCGCTTTCACCTTGGCAACGGCGCGCAGCTGGAACGGATCAATTGGCTTGCGGATATTTCACCCCAGGGCCTGCAGCGCTGCGCCGGAATCATGGTCAATTACCTCTATCGGCTCGGCGATGTCGAGAACAACCATGAGGCCTATGTCAGGGAACATCGCGTGGTGGCATCGCGTCAGTTGACCAAACTCGCGCGCGATTGCCCGTTGTTTACGGAGCCGAAGGCTAGAACCACGGGTGCGGCGAGCATCCTGTTAGCTGGTGTGGGATAGACCTAAAGAATTATCATCGGAGGTTGAAGCGAAAATTGAAGCAGAATTTCGAGCATGGGACCAAAAGCAACAACGACAAATTCAAGAATTCGATGCCAATATTAAAAAGCATTGACCAGCCGAAATAGCTTACTCATTAATCACGGACCCAATAGCCGGCGTTTGAAACTATAGGGCAGGACGCCTATTTTCGATATACGCATTGATTTGTTCTTCGCCCCACAGATAACCTGCTTGCTTGGCCTCGTCCCGGCCCGTGAGGTTTTCTAATTCGCCCATGTCACGTAGCGTTCTCGGGATTTTGAGTGTCGGGCCGATCCAGACTTTCGCCGTGTAGCGCTGTTTTCCATTCTTTGTGACGATGACATCGATCGTATAACCCTTGTACGCCTTCTTCATGTGTCTCGTTACCTATCATCCGACTTCCACGGTTGCCAATGGTAGACTTCCCGCGGTTGCTTTGTCTCTCCGACGTGCGTTAGAAGGCGAGTTATGGATGCACGAGATCTCCGCCAATTGTCCGATGACCTTAAAGGAAGTCAGATGATGAGTTGGCCAATTTTCGCGCCGATAAGATCGACACTTCGTTATACGCGATTCTAGCGGATAAGGAATTTGAACAACGCGGTCGACTCAAGCAACACGAACTTGATCGCAAGCTCATACGGAGCTAGTTCGCTGGCTGAAGTTCGCAGCAATTTTAGGTGCCGTGGCAACACTTATTGACGGTATGGGTGGAGCTTTTTTAACGATCTGGCTGCAAAGTCTCATTATCAATCATTAAAAACCGCCCCGCACGGGTGATTACAATGCAGAGCTTCCTCTCTCTCCTGGTGATCGTTGGTGCGCTGTTTTACTTCGCCGGAAACGGCGCGGATGGAACCGCAAGGAAGGCGTACTATGCGATTGCGGCCGCCCTCTGGATTCTGACCGGCTTTCTTGCATATCAATTCTATTTTAAACCCACGCTCCCGATACCCGATGGAACAGTATAAAAACCTTTGGATCCTCCTCGGGGTCCTCAAAGACAAAGTTATTTACATCGAGTCTCGTTAGCTCTACCACAGAGTTGTCGGGGCGCTGACATAAAACGGTGGCGCCAGGCGTCAAGCTATGGCCAGTAGGATAGCCGGGAATCGCATGGCCGGAGCAAAGCCGGAAATCGCCTAATCGACGTTAGTGAAAGAAAACCGCGGCGCAGGGATCGGTAGTACAAATCCACAAATGATAATCAAAAAATACCACCAGAAGAGCGACTGAGACATTGGCGATGAAGGCGTTCGCTACCGTATTGGGATTAGCGTTCATCTACGCCGTGGTTGTTTATGCTCTAATTGCACTACAGTCGATCATGAAGGCGCATGGTTACCGCCCACTAGCTCGTCTGCTAAGTCTTGCGTTAGCCTGGATGATATTGATCGGGCTGTCTGTGATCGGCGCATTGTGGCATTTCAATCGCCCGTGGTTTTAGGCTAATAGCGCTCATCACTTACCCGCTAATCACCCGCGAGCAGCGCTTGACCCTGCGTATGTAGGCGGGCTAGAAACGATGAATGAGCTTCATCGACGCTGCCATGCTACTGGAATTATCTGAATTGCTGATAATCGCCGGCTTCTACTACTTGCCTGCGGTGATCGCCAAGCAGCGCGACGCTAACAACATTCGCGTGATCTTCGGCGTCAACCTTCTATTCGGTTGGACCGTTTTCGGCTGGATCGCCGCCTTCGTCTGGGCAATTCTCGAACCGCGCAAGATTAAAAAGACCGTAAAAACGTGGTCAGCGCCTGCCACCATGCCCCGACGTTAGTAAGAAAAACAGCGGGCATAATACACGGGACAAGCTTTAGCATGTGCGGACGGTACAAAGTTACCCCCGGCGAATTTACCGATCTCAAAGTACGCTTTAATCTTGACGAGATTCCGCTGTTCAAGCCCCGGTACAACATCGCACCAACCCAGCAAGCGCCAGTGATAGCGAACATGGAGGGCGCGAACCGAGTAGAGCTATTCCAGCGGGCACTAGTCCCGTGGTGAGCTAAGGATGTTTCCATTGGTAATCGTATGATAAACGCCCGCGCCGAATCCCTGGCGGAAAAATCAACTTTAAAGCGCCTGCTCAGCAGCCGCGAATGGCGCAAAGAAGGCAAAGGCAAAGTGGCAATGCTGTTCAAGCTTAAGAGTGGCGAGCCGTTCGTGCTTGCCGGCCTGTGGGATGCTTGGAGAAAGCCAGACGGCGAAACGTTACGGAGTTACACAATCGTCACGACCGAGCCCAATGAAGTGCTTGCGTCAGTTCATAACCGCATGCCGGTTATGCTCAGCGATAGCAACGCGCTTGACTGGTTATGCGGCAGCGAGATCGATCACGCGATTTCTCTGCTAAAACCATTTTCCGCTGATTTGATAGATGCCTACGACGTTTCCAAGATCGTGAACAGTCCGCTAAATGACTCTCCCGAGTGTATTGCGGCGATTTGATACCTACCACACCTCGAATATCCAAAAATCAGTCGGTCGAGAGCATCTGTTAAAGAATTCAGTTCAATCTTACGTTGCGGATCAGAAGAAAACGGCGGCCCAATGTGGATCGCCGCTCTGGTGTGAGATGGAATTTATTTGAACATACAGCTGGGTTTTATGAACAATAAAAAGCCGCCGCGCCCCTAGCGAGAGGAGGCAGCTAAGCTATCAGGAATTTTGCCTAGGGATTACTTCTTGCCTGCTCTTTTGGCTGCCCAGTAGGCCTTCAACTTCGCCGACAACTTCGCTCTGGTTGCCGAGCTCATGTTTGTCTTCTTGTGTTTAACAGCAGTTTTGACTAAACGGGTCGCTGGTTTAGCGGCAACGCTCCTCTTCCCGTTAACGCTCGCCGTCAGTGTTTTCTTTGACGCAGCACCATCTTTAGCTGAACCACTCAGAATACCGCGTAGCTCGGTGTTCAGAGCCTCGATTTGTTCTTTGATCGCGGTCGCCCGTTTGAGTTGGGGAATTGTCAGGTCAAATAAATTCATGGCGTCAGGTAACATTCAAATCGGGTGAAAATCAAGTGCATGGCCGAGGCTCGTAACCGGCAGTGATGATTCAACTGACGTCTGAGGCAAGTCTAGCAGTTTTGAGCCGTAGGAGAAATCAGTTCAATCCTGGCATCGCCGCATGGTTACTCAATCACCTTATCCGCCCTTGCCAGCACGTTCGGAATCGTCAAGCCGATCTGCTTCGCCATTTTTAGATTAATCACCAGCTCGAATTTTGTCGGTTGCTCGACCGGTAGGTCGGCAGGCTTGGATCAATTTGTAAGATTTGTAAGAATGGCTGGGGTTTCCTATGGAGCGACACCGCGGATCATTTCGTTTTTCCCGACTCGGCGGCGCTCTCTTTGGCGAGACGCGCACGGGTCTCCATTAGGACTTTTCCGAGCAGATTCTCCCCCTCGCCTCGATAAACGCCCCAAATCTTATCGCCCCACCAATTTGTCTCCTCGAGGTAGCGGTCTCCCGTCGCCAAAAGTTTTCTTGCAAGCTCAGGATTCTGCGAGTGTTTCGCCCATACCACCTCGCGCATCGTCCGCATCTCGCTCGCCTCCCAAGCCGCTCTGTCATAGCGCTTGACACGAGAGAGTTTCCTCGCCGGGTCGGCTTCGAGCTTCGTGAACACATCGCGGTCAGCCTCTGGATATTTCCCCGAGTGATAGGCCGCCTCCGCCGAGCCGTAGACGCGGCCCTCCCACTCGACGCGGCAGGGGAAATAGTTGCTCAGCCAGCGATACTCGGCGACGAACCCCCCGATTTTCCTAGCATCGTGGACAACGCCCTCAAATTTGTCATCCCAGTTGAGTTTTTTCGCCATAGTATCGGACGCTGCCGGTAGGGCAGGCGCCTTAGCTAGGATCAGTGCGGTAGCAATCAGGAACAGCAACGAAAGCAATGGTGAGCAAGAATGTTTCATGATGAAGCGACGAATAGCAAATTTAAACTTCTTCCTGCAACGACGAAACTAAGCGAGCACGCGATAGGGTCTTTTTACTTTCACGTAACAGACCGAGTGGAGTCATGGCGCGTTCCGACATGCTTCGGGGTCCATCCCTGGATTCGAGTTGAGTCGCGTTGATCAGCGATCGGACGTGCCTGTTCTGAGGTGTTCCCTTTGCGGAACATCTTCCGGCACCTTCGCGTTTTTCAATATCCCCTGCGCGCTGAAGACGTTCAAAAAGAAGTTTTGGCGTAGCTTTGCTGTGTCGGCAATCGTCTCTTCCGCCGCTTCAAGCGTCACGTGAACGTCGGTAACATCCGCAGCCACATTATCGGTCACCAAAACCACGGCATAAATGTCAGTTTCAGCGCCGCGAGGCGAAGCGTGAATGGCGTCGATAATGTGATAGAGCTCTTGGTCGACCGTATTCACTCGTCGGCTCTTGATGTGCTTCACCCATTCGGTTGTTTCCACCACTACGCTTTCAACCGACGCGTGAGTGGATTGCAGGCGCACAAGACCCACGGCCCGATTGCGAACCAGGTGAACAAGAACGTCTTGCCTTTTTTCTTTGGGGAACGGGTCGCCGTTCATGACGCTCGTCGGTGCCACGATCTTGCCGACCCACTCGGGCGCATCGATGGCTCCGGCGCTGCCCAGGAAGGTCACCAGTGGCCGAGAATCGGGAGAGCATTCATAGATCGCTTCGATGAGATCTCCGGAACGGCTGGCAAAAATCCGGTTGCCGTTGATCGAGATTAAAAGCACCTTCTTGCCGTTGACGTTCGGGTACCAGAGCGCTCGCAAAGATTCGTCCGAGAAGGTCTCCGGCCGTTCAAAACCCATTTTGCCCAACAGCAAACTTGCATCACCCATGAACCCAATGACGACAGCATCGGGATTGCGAATGCCGTATTTCTTTAAGAAGGTAAGATATTCGCTGCTAGGAGATACGGGAGACAAGAACACTTTGAGCGATTTGCTGAACGATGGCAGGCGCAGACGATGCCTGCGCTTCATGTCTTCGTCGGCGAATTTTGCCATGTAAAGGAGCCGAATGACGGTTTTCAAGGCTACTTCTCTACCGTTCTGCCCAATGAGGATATAATCCCACTTGCCGCCATCAAGTCGCCCCGCGAACACGCGAATCTCGCCGGTTTCTTGGTCTTTCTTGAGCGGGATCACGGAGCGATACTGACCCCGTATGTGAGAACGCATGTCAGCCTCCAGACCGCCGTAGAACAACACCCTTTCCGCGGCCAGAAAGAGTTCCTGATACTCACCGAAACGCCTGAAGCCGTACCATTTCTGATCGAATAGCGCTCCCTCGCGTTGGTTTTTCTCGATGAGTCGTTGTGCATGGTCAACGATTTCATGGGTTCGGTCTTCGAATGATACCTTCGGCGGGGGGGAGGCGCTTTGGATCTCGTTGCTGATGGGCTCAACAACTTCGGGTCCCAGGCTACATGAGAGCGTAAGCCCAAGACTTACGATAGCGAAAATGCTGACGAGTCGTCGCTTCATTTTAGGTTCAAACAAACTGGCCATTTCGCCTGCACAGTTGCCGGTAACATTGATTTTGAGCCTTGTCCGACGCCACCCGGTGAGACCCAAAGGCAAGACCAATGCCAGGGATAGGAGTTACAGAGGATGCAAGGCAAGGTAGAGATTTAACTGAGAAAGTTTCGGTAGTGCGCTATGGAGACCCAAGGCTTGGCGTAAACAAAGTAGTCATCTGACTACGCATGGAGCAAAAATCGATTCTTGGAGAACCGTGGAAGAATGGAATTCTCGGTAGGATCGAACTGAACGACGCCTTTCGTTCAATCCTGGCGTCGCCGCGGGGTTTCTTGATAACGCTATCCGCCCGCCCCAGCACCTCCTCCGGCGGAATCGTCGGCCCGCCAATACAACTATAATATTGCCCCTCGAAATAGCCCAGCTCTCGCAAGCCTTGGCGAAAGGCTTCAATAGCGGGCGGTAACGGAGAAGGCCGTGTAGCGGAACTCTAACCAATCCAGTGAACTTTCTTTGTCTGCTGTGCGTGGGTGAGATGGACTGAAGCAAGAATCTTAATCGCTAGGAGGAAAGTGACCGGCTTTTTTTAATAGCAGATGCCTTCCAATCCGACTTTCGAAATCATCTGATTACGCGATCCGCCCGCATCAACACATTCGGCGGAATCGTCAAGCCAAGCTGTTTCGCCGTCCTCAGATTGACCACGAATTCAAACTTCATCGGCTGCTCGACCGGCAAGTCCTGCGGCTTTGTCCCTTTGAGTAACTTATCGACATACACAGCCGCCCTGCGGTGGTTCTCATTACTGTCCGGGCCATATGCCATGAGGCCGCCAGCATCGGCGATCTCCCGGTTGGGAAAGATCGCCGGCAGCCGTTTCTGTAGCGCCAAACTGGTGATCTTTGCCCGCTGATCTACAAGTAGGGAATTGGGCAAAGTAATGAGGCCTTCTGCTTTAGCTTTAGACGCTGTTTCGAATGCGCTCTCGATATCATCGATCGTCCGGACTGCCACGGACTGAACCTGGACACGCAGCGCCGGCGCTACACTCACAAGTTCTTTTAGCGCGGGAGTATGCGCTTCGGGGTTCCAGAAAATCGCGACGCGAGAAATCTTCGGGGATACCTCTTTTAAGATTTCGAGGCGCTTGCCGCCAAGAGTTGGCGAAAGATTGCTGAGACCGGTGATGTTACCGCCGGGGCGGGCGAGGCTTTCGACAAAGCCAGCGGCAATCGGATCACCAACGTTAGCCATCACGATTGGAATTGTCGTAGTCGATTGTTTTGCCGCTCGGATCGCCGGAGTCGTATAAGTGACGATTACTTCTACTTTTAACGCCACTAGTTCGGCCGCTAAAGTGGGCAGGCGCTCTGGCTTCTCCTCGGCAAAGCGCCACTCGATGATGAGATTCTGCCCTTCTATATAGCCAAGCTCGCGTAAGCCTTTGCGAAAAGTTTCGTCCCGTGGTTCGATACCAAGCCGAGGCGAGAGCACACCGATGCGGCGTGGCTTATTCGACTGCTGCGCTTCGGCGGGAAAAATAGTTGCAAGTAGGATAATTGACCACAACCAACCAAACATTTGGCGCATCATCGGTAATGACTTCTGCATGTCTTCTAACGCATTCCCGGCTCAGGCCTACTTGATGACCTTATTCGCCCGCGTCAACACATTCGGTGGAATCGTCACGTCGATGTGTTTGGCGGTTTTCAGATTGATCGCCAACTCAAACTTCATCGGCTGCTCCACCGGAATGTCGCCGGGCTTGGTGCCTTTCAAGATCTTGTCGACAAAGTCAGCGGCGCGCCGATATAAGTCCGTATAGTTCGGCGCGTAGCTCATCAAACCGCCAGCCTCAACAAACTCGCTCCCTGGGTACATCGCCGGCAATCGGTTTTTTGCCGCGAAGTCCAACACTTGGCGTTGTTGGGTATTGACAAGTGGATGTGGGGCCGTAATGAGCGCCTGGGCACCGTTCCTTTTCGCCCCCGCGAATGCGCTGTCAAAATCGCCAAGGCTTCGCACTTCAAGCGATTGAAGTTTAACGCTCAAGGCTTTGGCCACCCCCTCCATCTGAGTGAGAGGCAAATTTCCCGTCGAAGCACCCGGTGCCCAGAGGAATGCCACTCGGGCAACCTTTGGAAAGCTTTCCTTGAGCAATTCCAATCGTTTGCCATCTAGATCCGGCGTCATGAGGCTAAGACCAGTGATATTCCCGCCTGGTCGCGCCAGGCTGGAGACGAGTCCAGCTCCTACTGGATCGGAATAAGGCGCGAATACGATGGGGATTGTCGCACTCGCATTTTTGGCAGCTCCGACAGCCGGGCCGGTAGCGATGATGACGTCAACCTTGAGGCGGACCAGTTCGGCAGCGAGATCAGGCAGCCGCTCGAGTTTCCCTTCTGCATATCGGTACTCAATAACAATGTTTTTTCCTTCGACATACCTAAGCTCGCGCAGCCTTTGGCGCAATGCTTCGACCCGGGCAGAAATGAAAGACGCGGACGGCGCGGCCAAAATCCCTATCCGGGGAATTCCCACCGGATGCTGCGCCTGGGCTAACACCGCAACAGCTAGCATCATCGCTGCAGCTAAGATTGATGATGCCGTAGCTTTCTTCATAGCCCACCTCGTTCGTGATCAGACTTATCACGAACCTCGCGGTTGCGAAAAGTGTTATTTACTGGAGAAGCAGAAACAGATTTGGCGAGGAGTAAAGGCGAAATTCGAGGCAGTAATAACCTGACTGGCTAGAGTCCATACCACGATTGACTCGCCCGAGCCACTTCGATATGTGTCCGCCACCATGGCCCGCTACATAGCCCGAACGTGCCCTCGATGCCGTGACTATTTGTGCGTCACTGTGACCCAGACGCCCAATAGCAACGGCGAGCATCTGATTACCGCTTACTGCGCGGTGTGCATTTTCCAGCTCAGGGGTGGCGTCTGATCGTGACCACGTCCAAGCAACCGCTCTTAAAGTACAGCGCTATTCTGTCGAAGGTGTTCCAATGAACGCCCGTTGGCTCAGTCGTCCATGCCCGAAATGCCGTGGACTCATAGCGGTGATCGTGCAACCGTCGGATGAGACGCCGCCATTTCAATCCGTCACTGGTTGCTGTATTCGCTGCGACTATCGGACGCTGGAATTGATCATTCGCAGTAGTAGAAAGCAGACCAGCCAATCCGCAGATTAGCTGGTGTTCGATGATGACAAAGGCTCCGAATCGATTTGTTGTTATATTCGTTGCAAAAGGGCTGGTGACACGCGAGACATCCTAAAGGAATTTCAGCGCAGCGGGCAATTTATCAGCGGATGCTCAATCCAACGCGGCAATAAAGGAAGCACCATGGCGCAGGCGGACGGCACCACGGACATCGGGATAAAAAAACGAAAGAGATGCTGGCCCGCGAACTGGCTAAATAGTCCTACTTGCGAATCCGGAATCCCGATGCAAATTTGGCCGCTTCCTACGCAGCGGCCACCGCGCTTCTGCGACGAACTGCGATAGCCATTTTTTCCGGCGCTTGACGTTCAGCCGGTAGAGCACCTCGAATTCGGCCTCGGGGAAGGAGTGTGTCGTAGGCCGCTTCATCAGCGTGTCGGCCCACGCCTTCAGCCGCGGGTATTGGCCGATCAGGCCGATCGGCTGGATGCGGTCGAGGAAGAAATAGCGCTGAAGGAACGGCGCATAGGCGGCATCGACCAGCGAATATTTCGCGCCGTTGAACAGCGGCCCGGCGCCCTGTTTCTCCAGCGCACGCTCGATCCGCTCGAACGCCAGCGGAATTTTTTCGGCGCATTTTTTGTATTCCACCTCGTCGTCCGCGTAAGCCATGCCGGTCACTTGTTCGGCGAAGGTCGGCACGTAGTCGGTCCAGGCGCGGTTGATCGCGCGCAAGACCGGATCGTCCGGGTGCAGCCGCGGCGCGATCGTCTCGTCGAGATATTCGTTGATCGCGTTCGATTCGAACAGCGACACCGTGTCGTCGATGCGCAGCACCGGCACCTTCTTGTGCGGCGAAATGGCGAGGAACCAGTCGGGACGGTTGTCGGGCTCGATGTGGCGAAACTCGAAGGGGACATTCTTCTCGCGCAGCACGATGGCCGCGCGCTGCACCCAAGGACAGGTCTTGAAGCTCACCAGAAGATATTTTGGCATGACGTCCTCGCTGTCTGAATCGAAAATTCAAACCACCTTTTTTCTGAGAGGAGATATAGCGCTGAAGCAGAGCAAGTGTCAATTGTCGGAGCGATTAGTGAAATTTGCGGATTTGCTTCGGTCGAATCGAGCACTTCGTGGATCGCTGATTGACAAACCTATTGCCATGGAGGATACCCCAGCTTTCGCGTTGAATATTATCGTTAAGACTGCGGAAAAAATGATAGAAGGGCGACCGACCCGCTTGGCCTGACGTCAAATTTCAACAGTGAGATTCTTAACCGACAAACAGGCGTGAAATTATGAGCATCGAGGATATCGAGCCAAAGACAGCGGAGGCTGACGCGCAGGTCGACATAGTTCAGGGTGCCGCTCGGTACCAAGGAGTCGCCGCCGGGGCAATCGTAGTAAGAACGGTCGAACTTAAGAATGGCGGCCGAGTCATACTGTTTTCTTCCGGCGACAAGGTCATCGAATTACCCGGCCAGCCGACCAAGACGGAGAAGCCGGATGGCCGTATCGTTGTCGCGCAGGTCGACGGACAGGTCAGCGAGTCACGAATCAAGCGCTTGATTCCGCTCGAGGAGAAGCCCCTCAACGTCGCCAGTGGCGCAGGGGAGCCTGTTGGAAAGTTACTTTCCAACTTTGCCGTGCGGCCGTTCGTAATGGATGGCAAACGTTACACTTCGGTGGAGGCTTTTTATCAAGGGCTCAAATGGCCCGACGAAGCAAAGCGAGAGAAGACTGCTATGCTTTCCGGCAAAACGGCGAAATATGCCGCTCGCGGCGCACCAAAGTTAGGGAAATTCGAATATGAAAGTCGCACCTATTGTTTCGGCAGCCAGGAACACCATCAGCTCATCAAACGCGCGATTCGGGCGAGTCTCGAACAAAACCCGGTGATCCTTCAACAATTCCTAGCAACCCATCCCAGACCGATCGTGCACAAGACCGGACGTCCTGAGAACCCCCATTCAAACTTTCCAGGTTCGGCATTTACGCGTATTTTGATGGAGCTCAGACTGGAGTTACTGCAAATCTCTGCTGGCCAGGCACCGAAAACACGATGAGCTAGCGAATTCCGAGTTCGCGCTTCGCCTGCTCAAGATAGCTCAAATCAACGTATTTTTCGGCGCCGGCGGATGAAGCGAGCATTTTCCCGTCGCGCATGTAGTCTAGAACAACCTTCATCCCCTCCACGCTGGGACTGCCGTCGGACGGCCAAACCCGCCGCTTGGTATAGATTTCATATCCCCGCGCGGCGAATTTCTTTTCCACCTTCGCCACGGCGGCGGCGGCGTCTATGGCGTCATCCTTGTTGTCATAAATCCACTGGTAGGTGCGCACAAGACCCTTAAGATAGCGCACGACGAGTCCACGGTTAGCTCGGGCCCAGTCACTCTTAGCCGCAATGGCGATCACCTGGAGCTGGGGAATATAATCGCCGACTACTCCTAAATTGCTCAATCCTGATTCCTCGGCTAGCAACGTCAGCGGCTCGGCAATCAGGGTTGCATCGATGCCGCCGCTCTTCAGCGCTGCCCAACGCACCGCAACGCCGCCGATCTGAATCATGAGATAGTCTTTGGGATATTGGAGATGGTTCTTGGCCAACATGAACTTGAGCGCGTATGTGACGCTTCCGGTCAAACCGGAGACGGCGACCTTGCCGCCTCTCAGATCCCCGACTCTTTTAAACTTCGGGCCAGCAACGAGGGAGTGCGTCAAACTGCCGAGGACCCCTGCCAAGATCACGGTCGGCGTGCCTGCTTCAGTGGCACGGATGAAATCCTCCGGCCCGGTTGATGCGAGCTGCACAGAGCCACCCAACAAAGCCTGCATGGCCCTTGTTCCCGACTCCACAACGGTAATCTGAACGTCCAATCCTTCCTGGCCATAAAAGCCTTTCCTCTGCGCCAGTATTGGCGGCGAGGTCCCTAAATCAATGAAGAAAGATATAACGCGATGTTTTGCCTCGGATTCCGTCACTGCAAAACCAAAAAACAAAAATGTCCAAAGACAATACAGAGCCATGAGAGTCGCCAGTTTGCGTATGAGCATATTTTTGGAAGCGTATCTGAAACTCGACTGCCAGACGCAAGTAGAGTAGGGTCTCAGCGAATCGATCGACGCTCAAACTTGGTTTTTTATCGGCTTGATTCGTCGGAGAGTTCCCGCCAAAAAAATGGTCTCAAATAACATTGTCAAGACTTCCATTCTCGTTGACATTGTGTGGCCGTTAAAGAATAAGAGGGGCTACATCATCAGAGAGGAATTCTTATGTGCATTGTCCGATGGTTTTGGTCGGTCATGACAGCTTTTACAATTGCGCTGGTTCCTATGGCATTCGGACAAGACGCAAAATCGACAATCCGGCTCCATACACCAGGCCCATCCGTCCTGAGTCTGGCATTTGAAATTGCGAAGGAAGAGGGTTTTTACAGACAGGAGAGCGTCCAGGTCGATCTCATCACCATGGCTTCGGGATCGGGAGTGCAAGGGCTTATTGGCGGAAGTGTCGATGCCAGCCAGATACTCGGGCTGACTTTGCGCGCGGCAATCAATCGTGGCGCAGCGTTAAAAATTGTAATGGTTTTTAATGACCGGCCTACTTACCGCTTAATGGCGAAAAAAGACATCGGATCTTTTAGCGATCTTAAAGGCAAAATCGTCGCCAGTAGCTCTCCGGGAGCGTCAGCCGATACTTTGCTGCAGCGACTTCTGGAAAAACGCGGTCTCATTCCTCGTAAAGATGTCACGATCGTCTACACAGGCAGCTCCACCGTGACCTACCAATCCCTAATCGGTGGATCTGTGGCGGCAGCGGTTCTCGTTCCGCCTTTGGATGCTGTCGCCAAAGAAGCAAATTTTCGTGAGCTGGCCGATTTTGCGAAAGAAGATCTTGGCCCGTTTATCGGCGGCGGCGTCTCGGTGAGTGATAAGTTTCTGCGGGAACGCCCTGAGGTATTAAGCCGGTTTCTACGGGCAACGTGGCGCGCACACAGAGTGATAAAGACTAATCGAAACCTTTCAGTAGCTACACTATCCAAATTTATGAAACTGCAAAGCGATATTGCGGAGAAGATTTACGACGGAAGCGTACCGGCGTTTACCGAAAACGGTTTCAATTCTGAAGACTGGCAGTCTAAAGTTCTTCAGTTCGAAGTAGGAAAGTCTGATAAGGGCTTGATCCAGAAAACTTTTGATTTTTCCATAATAAGAACTTTTAAATAGCAACAGCGTCAATTCAATAGGAGATAAAAATGTGCGAAACATCGTCACTAATTACTCGCGTCTCGGAAGAGGAAGGCATCGCTTGGCTGACTCTCAATCGTCCTGAAAGAAAAAATGCGCTTAGCAAGGCTTTGATGGCAGAAATCATCGATTGCCTAAAGGAGTTGAGAGAAAATGACAATATACGATGTATCGTAACCACGGGAGCTGGCGATTCGTTTTGTTCCGGGCTGGATCTTTACGACCTCAGGGAAAGCTGGAAACGAAAACGAAGGTGGGAAGAAGGTGGCACTGCGCGTGAGATCATCACTATTTTGCGTAATTGTCCGCAGGTGACGATAGCAGCGATCAATGGCTACTGCCTGGGGGGAGGTCTGGTTCTTTTAAACGGTCATGACTTAGCCTTCGCAGCTGATAACGCAAGAATTGGCATGCCCGAAGTTATTCGTGGCAGCTACGGAGCCATTGCCACACCGAGTTTATTTCAGTCCGGGATACCGACGAAGAAAGCATTCTACATACAGCTGTCCGGTGAGAATCTCACAGCTTTGGAGGCGGAGAAGCTCGGTCTGGTATCGAAAGTTGTTCCGCAAGGCGCAACTCATGGAGGCGGTAAATGCGTTTGCGCGGACTATCGCAAGCCGCGATCCAGTTACCCTGGACCACGCCAAGATTGCTGCCTATATGTCAAAGGATTTGGACTTTAATCGATCGCTTCAAGTCGATGAACTGGTATCTCATCGACAAAAGTTCTACACGAATCCCCTCAATGATGTCGAACAATATCAAGATCGAGAAGGTGGCGGACAAAGGGGTCAAAGTACGCCTTTTGCCTCTTTGACACACCGCGCAATCCTTCGACTCGCCGGGCGACCCCTTGTGGACCGTGCTTGATTCCAATGCCGCGCACCATCGGAGACGCCGCTTGATCATCCGTGGGCTCGCACCTTCGTCCCGTATTCGAGTGATGCCGCCCAATCCCCGCGTCCCTGCGAGGTCAGGTCCATTACGTTCCAGATCGGATTCCACTCATCAATGCCGCGCTGTTCGATGTCGGCGGCCAACCGTGGATGGACACTGTAAAAATGTCGCAGTGTGCCGTCATTGTCGCGTGTGAAAACCGAGATCGTCGAGTCCTGTTGTCCTTCACGATCCTCGCTGCCGAGATCGTATTTGAAAGTGCTGTCGCCGGCGCTCAACAGACGCAGTCGGTTCCAGCCTCGTTCGCGGGCAAACGCGCGCAGGGTAGGTGGATCAGCCGCAGCGACGACCGTTACGTCAATATTTTGCGCGAGGTGATGAGCAACTCCATTCCAGCTATCGAGCCAAGCAGTGCACATCGGGCATGGACTGGTTTGTTTCTTCCCAAACATCATCTGATAGATCACGAGCGAACGATCCGGCGCCGTGAACAGTTCGCTCAGCCGCACCTTTCGTACCGGCTCATCGCCTTTGTCGAGCGATGCCGGCCCTTCAAGAAATTCGTAGTCGTTAATCGCCGCACCTTTTGGTAAGCCTCGCCGCAGCTCCGCGCAGCGTTCGCGTTGTTTCATCAATTCGATTTCTGCCAACCGCAGTTGCTCGCGCTTTGCCAGATATTCCGGCGACTCATTCGGCAGATTAGTTTGACGATACGTTCCATCAATCATTTCATGAGCCATTTGTCTCACCTCCTGTACGAAATAGTTAGCTCCTGCCTGCCAAACTCGCGTGAACCGAGTTGGCCTTCCCCGGCATTGCTCATGGCCGTTGTGTGTATCCCTCTTTGTATGTTGCGGTAGTAAGTTCAGGTTCAATATTCGTGCCGCGCCGTGTTTCTCTGCTCCGGTAGAATGCGCGGATATACAAAACCCCGGCGCCACGATTAGCTGAAGGTGTCTCGCCCTTGGGAATTATCTCATCGAGCGGTGATCTATTTTCAGAACAGGCGTCGTTCTGCTTAATCCGGGTTGAGCTTTGGAGCCGCGGCATCAACGCGTACGAGGCGGCATGCTTTCGCTCTTAGGCTCCTTAGTTAATTGTTGATGATGATTGCAATGCGTTTTTTTGTATAGAATGTTATGTCTGGGGTCGGCGAACTATTTTGCTAGATTGACGAAAACAACTTTACTCGCGCATCGGCCGACTGGCTCGATGCTCGCTCGATCGTGAATTAACGTTCTACATAAAAGGGGAATGGAGCATCTAATGAAAAGACAAACTGTAATGGCGCTTCTAAATTTTTCTGTAGTTCTATGCCTATTTGTTCCCCCAGCCTTTTCTGCCGAAGCTACGCAGTCGAAGGAGGCCAAGGGAATTGCCGCTGTGGTCGACAAGGCGGCAACCTTAACCGAGAGCAAAGGAAAAACCGCATTCTCGGAATTCAAAAAGAAAGGGAGCGAATGGCTCAGAGGGGACAACTACGTCTTCATTGCCGATATGAACGGCGTCATCCTTATGCATCCGGCCAACCCGGAACTTGAGACAAAAAGCATTCTCGACTTGAAGGATGCCAATGGCAAGGCGTTCATGCGGGAGTTCGTAGAGACCGCCAAAACCAAAGGCTCGGGGTGGGTGGAATATATGTGGCCCAAACCCGGTGAAAAAACGCCTTCCAAGAAGCTGAGCTATATCAAGAGAGCGAAATTGCCGGAAGGAGAAACGGTGATCGTAGGGGCTGGGATTTATCTCAAGTAAAAGAACAAACCTCGGCGCGAGGCCAGTGCCGACTATTTTAACTGTCGGTGAATTCCGGGCTAACTATAGTCAATTTTATTGTCTAGACAGGACAAATAATAAGGAGATCGCCATGGGATTCTTCAGCAATATACTCGAGAAACTGGGCATCGGCGGCAAGGACGCCACCGCAACTACTCCTCCTCCGGCTTCGGCGGCAAGCCCGTCTGCGGCTCCGACCGCACCGCCGCCGCCCAAGCCGGTCGCGGTCGTCGACGTCGTCGCACAGCTGGAGCAGCGCGCGGCAGCTAACCCGCAGAAGCTGAATTGGCGCACTTCCATCGTCGACCTGCTGAAGCTGCTCGAGATCGATAGCAGCTTTGCGGCGCGCAAGGAGCTGGCTACGGAGCTGGGCTGCCCGGCGGATCTGATGGGGGATTCGGCGAAGATGAATATCTGGCTGCACAAGACCGTGCTCGCGCAGATCGCCGCCAACGGCGGCAATGTGCCTAAGGATCTGCTCGATTAAAAACCTAACTTTAGAAGGATTCGGTTATATCCAGATACCGAAATCTCGCCGAAGGGTCCAGTGAATCCGCCGCGGATCGTGGCAAGAAACGCTTCGGCGCCAATCGCCGCTTACGTCTCGCTAACGCCGAGTTCCCGCGCCATCGACTGGAGGGATGAACTTACGGCACAGCGGTAACTGGTCGTTGTGTGTGCGCAGGGTTGCGGCGTTGGCGCAGGTGAACTCGCGCAACTCCTGGTCGGTGACAAATGCTGGCACGCGGCAGTATGGATTTATAGCCGTGCGCGTGAGGCATGGGGCGGCGAAGGCCGTGGGGGCTGCTAGGGTCGGAACCTCGGTTGATAAGATCAACCGCGACTTGACGGCATTATCCTATTTGCTATCGAGGTGAACAGAGGAGGGCTGATCGATGCCGTTGAACACCCAAGCTTTGACGAACAAGTTCGGTGTCGCGATTGCAGGCGTAGACTTGTCACAAGAGCCGGACGAAAAGCTCTTCAATGAGATTGTCGATATCTTCGTGACGAAGCAGGTCCTGGTTTTCCGCGATCAACATATCGAGCCTCAACATCAAGTGGCCTTCAGCCGAAGGTTTGGCCCTTTCGAAATGTTGTTTGACGAGGATCAGCGGGTGCCGGGCTTTCCGGAAGTTGCCATCCTCTCCAATGAGAAGGTCGACGGTAAATTCATTGGCGTGGTCGCGGCCGGCGATTTCTGGCATTCGGATCAGTCATACAGACGCGAGACGTCGCTCGCGACTCTGCTCTACGCCCATAAACTGCCTAAGCACGGCGGCGATACAGAATTCGCCGACATGCATGGCGCCTATGAAAGTCTGCCTGACGATATCAAAAAGCGCATCGACGGGCGGATGGGTATCCACCAGCGCAGCAAGCTGGGCAATCCACGGGTCGCGGTAACTCGAGAGGGTGGCGAAGAATATTACAATAGGCAGGCCGTTAAGAATCAGCTCCATCCGATTGTCCGCACTCATCCGGTATCGGGCCGCAAGGGTCTTTACGTCTCGCCGCGATTTACCGTCGGTATACAGGACATGGACGACGCTGAGGCCCAGCCGCTGCTCGACACGTTGTTTGCTTATCAGACGGCGGCGGGGAACGTGTATCGCCATAAATGGACCCTGGGCGATTTCGTGATGTGGGACAATCGTAGCGTCAATCACCAGGCCTGCGGCGGTTATGCGATGGACGACATCCGCTTGCTTCATCGCACGTCGGTAAAAGGGGACCAGCCATTCGCCTGACTCGGTGACCGCCGGGAGAATAATCGGCAAGGGATGCCAGGCACGAATGAGCGGGGCGCCGGGGGCAGCCATTTCACTCTGTACAATGCTGAAATTTTCGAAGGCCCAAAGCGTCCTGGAGAATCATGACCCTGTCCACCCGCGTTCCCGGAGGCAAAGCGTAAGCCACGCCCACAAGTCTCAAGGTTCGGTAAATCGTGAGGAGCTTCGCCGCGTTTTCTATCCGTGATGGTATACGGCTTGCGCGATCCGCCCATCGCGCTTCGCCTTCCCGTCGCTCTCTTCCTCACCCGGAGACCGCGCGATCAAACCAGCTCACGATAGGGGAGGCCCGGGAGATGCCCTCACCTCGGCAGTGTCACAAGAATTCCCAATGACTATTTGTTGCCGATCTGCTTTAGCAGCTTCTCCCAGTGCTCGACGTCCTTTTCGTACTTCTCCGTGGCGACCCCGTGCTCCGGCCGCCAGCGTTTAAACGGCTGCTCTTTCGTTGCGCTGCCATAGTGAAACTTTTCCAGGACCTTTTGGCCGTCCGGACTTAGGAGAAAATCAGCCATGAGAACTGCACCATGGGGATTGGGGGGCTTGAGCGCGATGGCCGCGCTGCCGACGTTGTTGGGGACAAAATCCATCGGCAGCCATTCGACCGGCGCACCTTTCGACGCCGCGAGCCATGTATGGCTCTGAAAAATCGCCGGCGACGCTGTGACTTCGCCTGAGGCAATTATGTTGACTAGCGCCGGCGCATCGACACTGTAAAGCTTGATCTGCTGCTCCTTCAGTTTCCTGACGAACTCCTCCCCTTTGGCCTTGATCATCGCGCCGATGGCCTTGTTGCCTGACGTTCCTCCCAACGGCATCCCCATCTTTCCTTTGAGTTCCGGGTGAAGAAGACCATCGAAATTCTTGGGCACGGCTGCGGTCGGCAAGAGATTTTTGTTGTAAGTAAAGCCGATGTACGACTCACGGGCGAGGGCCCAATAGTAGAGCCCTTTTCCCGCCGCTTCCTTGGCGTCGTCGGGATAAGCTTTGAGCATCGGCGAATTGTAGGGCTGAAGCAGCCGAAGGTCGCGCATGAACATGAGATTGCCCTCGGTGGTTTCGATAGTGTCCACAAGATTTCGCCCGGCTTTGTACTCTTCGGTTATCCGGACAAACAAATCGGCGCCGCCGGCGCGGTAGACATCGACACTGACCCCGGGGTATTTCGCCTCGAAGGCTGCGATGAGCGCTTTGTAAGATCCGCCCGCCAGTGAGGTGTACCACATCAACTTTCCTGCGGCCTTGGCGCCGGCATAAAGTATCTGTTCGCGGTCCGCGCCCATATAGCTCACCAGCTCGTTCAGGCTTGCCGGCTTGCGCGTCTGTACCCAGGCCGGAGACGGGGAAACGATCAGGGCGAAAAGGACCAGTGCGACAACTCTCATTTCAAAGCCCTCCCGGATTTGTGTGTTTTTCGCAGTGGTTGCCCCTATATCGCCCTCAAAGGTTTCAGTCAATGCGGTCCCGCGAATTCCCGGTCGACGCTGTGTAGGGGTGGACCTGGAGCAAGAAGCCGAGGGTCAGGTCGATCTTCAAAGTACGTGGGAGAATCGGAGTTTTCGTTCCTCAACGATTTCGCAGGGCGTTCGCTCCTCTTGGGCTTTTTTGGTTTCGTTAGTTTATGCCGCACAGGCAGCTTTGCTTTCCTTCATGACTTCTTGCTCGCGAACACCGCGCCTTAAGGCGATTCAAAAGTAAAATTATAGATGATGGAGCCAGGATTTGACGGACACCCTGCAACGGCTTAAAAGTTAGGGAGAGGTGTTCGATAGGAAAGCGGGAGCAATTTAGCGCTGAGTTCAATCGCGCAGCGGCGCCACAAAATTGAAAATTTATCGGCAGGGTCGAAATCGGAGGGGCGAAAATGGAAGAGGGTGTGACAATTGCCAAGGTGCCGGATTGGATGGAGCTCAAACCCGAGATGATGGGGCATCTGATCAGGGAGCACGAGAAACTTGGGCGTACCCTGACCGAAAACGAGACAGTCACATTGCTACGCGGCTTGGGATTCGAAATCAGTGAAGGGAAGTGATGCGGTCGTTTCCGTTGAAAGCTCTGCTGCGGCACTAGAACTAGAGCGCAACCCCCGGGTTTGCCCCGGCTCTTTCAATTGCGCGTAAGAGATTTGAAGGTTAGGCGGCACCACGAAAGTTGGGGCGTTTCTCAATCACCAGGGTACCCGCCTCGCTGTTGTAGCGGCCGCGCGCGATGTTCTCTAGATTTGTCCCTGTGACGCGGATGAACCGCCCGCCGGCGGGGTAGGCGATGGAGTGGATGGCGCGGTTCTGGAAGATACCGGCCTGGCCGCGCTCCATGCGATAGGTCTTCGCCTTTTCTATTATCGCTTTGCCGGGAACGGAGCCGTCATCCGTACGCTTCCACTCGCTCATTTCGGTATGTTTGACCGCCTGGCCATAGATTGCCCAGGACTCACCATGATCGTGGGGTCCGCCGGCATAGTCCCGGTCCATGATATGCGCCAGGATCTGGAAGCCTAAGTCCGGGTCCTCATATAGTAGATTGGTGCCGACCTTGGCGCTCGGCCCGCAATTGGCGGCGACGAAATCCTCGTTCATGAGCAAGTCCTGCAATCTTCTTCGCACCGTTTCGCGCCCCGCCGGACCTGGGTCGGCCTTGAGGATGCGACGGCAGTCGCTGGCGAAATCATCGAGCGTGTAAGCCATGATATTTCTCCTGACCTAAAAAAAATTCAATTTAATATTCCGCGCAGCCTGCTGCGGGCTCAAATTTTTTCTGACGCGAGCTTTGAGTGATTTACCTAGCCTCTGATTTTCATTTCCGAGGCAAGTATCTTGCCGTCCGGTGAGCCCTTCCAGATAACGTTTCGCGTCACACCGTAAAGTTCCGCGAGGGTGTAGAGCGGCGCGAACGGCACGTCTTCCATGAGAATGCGTCCCGCCTGATGTAGAATAGCCATGCGCTTCTTGTGATCGCCGGTTCGTTGTTCCTCGTCGATGAGCTTGTCGAATTCCGGATTGTTGTAGTTGATGCGCTTGGAACCGCCGGTGCGAAAGTATTGTTCGAAATAGACATCGGCATCGCTGCCATTGCTGCCGGCGTAGTAGAACGGCAGCTTGCCGCCGTTGACGCCGTCCCTCCCCCAGTATATGGCGTACTCTTGCGCCACCAACTCGACTTTGATTCCTGCCTTGCTCAACTGGTCGGCGATCACTTCGCAAACCTCTTTGCCTTTGAGGTGGCGGTCCGGCGCGAAATAGAGCTTGGTCTCGAGGCCGTTCGGATAACCGCCTTTGGCCAGCAGCTCACGCGCTTTGTTCGGGTCGTAGGGATAGCGCTTGATCTTCGGGTCGAAGCCAACCCAATTCGAGCCCAGCGGTCCATTCACCACCGCGCCGTGGCCGTCGTAGATGTGCTTCAACATGACGTGGGGATTGAGCGCGTAGTTGATCGCCTGGCGCACGAGCTTGTTGTCGAATGGCTTCATCGTCACATTCATGCCGAGAAAATACATGCGAAAGCCGATCACTTTCTCGATCCGATTGCGCGTATGCTTCGCGACGCGGTCGATATCCTCGATGGGCACATTGCTGATCAGGTCCGCCTGCCCCGCCAGCAGTCCCGCCACGCGCGCCGATTCTTCCTTGACGCCTTTGATGATCACCTCGCGGATTTGCGGCTTCGCGCCCCAGAAGTCGTCATTGCGCCGCAGCACCAAGTTGCCGCCACGCTGCCAGCTGACGTATTTGTATGGACCGGTGCCGGCCGTGGCGTTGTCGAGATCGTCACCGTACTCCTTCGAGAGAATAAACCGAGTCTCCAGCCTGGAGAGCAACAGCGCATTGGGAGTCTTGGTCGTAAGCACAACCGTGTAATCGTCGGGCGTTTCCACCTCGACGCCTTGCACGTAGGCGCCCTGCAAGCTGCGCTTGTCGTTTTGTAATTTGTCGATGGAGAACGCTACGTCTTTCGATGTAAACGGCGTGCCGTTGTGAAAACGCACCCCTTTGCGCAAATGAAAAGTCCACTTGCGCCCCTGAAACTCCCACGACTGAGCCAGCACGCCGACATATTCATTGCGCTCATAATCCATCTGAATCAGCGGCTCGATGACGTGGCGCCAGATGCCCGTGATGCCGCCGCCGCTGTACCCGTAGGGATGGAGCGAGTCCAGACTGACGCCTTGATAAATGACAATGCGATCTCGAGATGCCGCCCATGCCCGTGGAGCTAAGGTCGGAGCGAAGAGGGTTGCCAATCCGACGGCTGCGCTCTGTCGCAAGAATTGGCGCCGATCGAGCGCTGTGTCATGTCTATGCATTGGGTTTCCTGGCCGTTGAGATAACGCCCTTATATTCAGCTTAGGACGAAGCTGTCAATGAAATTTCCCGCTTATGTAGTAGCAACGTGATTCTGACAGGGGTTAACGGCAACGTGATTATGTCAGGGTGGAAGGATGATAACCCTGACGATGAAAGACGAGAAACGACTCGATGTAATCCAACGAATGTATCGCAGCGAGCTGAAGCTGCGCTGGTGATGAGAATTAGGGAACAGCAGTGTTATTGGGTCAAGGCATAGGCGGTAAGGCCGGAGAGACCCACTGTTTCTAATTCGGCTGTGCCATCGAACGCGGGTCAACGCCTGCTGCAAGCGGGCGATTATCGTGATGCGACGATGAACAAGCGCGGGAAGCGAAGCAGGACCTTGCCATCGTAGCGGGTCGGATAGGCTGTGGCGATCCGGGCGGTGTAGTCGGTCAGGAAAGCCCGTCGCGACCCGTCATCGAGCGCGTCGAGGAATGGCCGCAACGCCGACCCCTTGAACCACTCGACGATCGCCTCCGGCCCCGCCATTACATGATTGTAGACGATGTGCCAGACGTCGAGATGGCGGGCGAGCGGGCGCAACAAATCGTAGTAGTCTCCCGGCGTCGGCAGGTCGCCGCGGGTCGCATGCTCGAGTGCCGGGTGGCCTAGGTAGGGCCCGCGCGCCGTCACCTGGCGCATTAGCGCGAGTGCCGGCTCGTTGGTATTGTCAGGCATCTGTACGGCAAGCACGCCGGAAGACGGCAGCGCGTTGAGCAGCCGCGCCAGCACCGCCGGATGGTCGGGCACCCACTGAAACACCGCATTGGCGAACAAAAGATCGGTACGCTTCGGCGGTTTCCAAGTCGTTAGATCAGCTTGCACGAAGGCGCGGCCGGGTAACCGCTCGCGCGCCTGGCGCAGCATGTCGGACGAAGCATCGAGCCCGATCACCTCGGCTTCCGGAAACCGCTCAATCAGAAGCTCGGTGGAATTGCCCGGGCCGCAGCCAAGATCGAAGACGCGCGCGGCATGATCCAACGGCACCTGGGCAAGAAGATCGCGCGACGGCCGCGTGCGATCGTCTTCAAACTTGAGATATTGGCGAGCGGACCAGTCGTTCATCAGCGACATTATAGAAACTTAAAAAAACCGTTTCCGACAATGTTGTAGATATATCCCCGCATCGCTGGGCGGGTCAAATCGAACAAAATAAACGAGTGACAGGGCCAAAGAGGAGATGTCTGGCAACTCATAAACGGGCATCTAAAAGTATTGCAATTGACGGCGCGGTTTATCGGTAGCCGAACACAGGCGGAAAAACGACGACCACAAACACCGCCCACATGGAGTACACCGGCAGGTAGGCGATCTGCCATCGCTCCAGGGCGGCAAACGAGCCGCTACCGAGTAGGAAGCGGCCATAGAGCCACGCCGACCAGATCAGATTGATCAGCAAGATGAAATTTTCACCGAGAGCCGCTACTCGGTTTGGAGTGAAACCGAACTCGGAGATTCGTGCCGCGATCGCGGCTAGCGCCAGCGCGTCGACCACCAGGGCGCTTACCACCAACACTAGCTGCAACCCGTCGAAGAAATCGGGCGGTCTTTGCGGGTCGCGCGCCGAGGCTGCGTAGAGCACCAAGCCGACGACGCATACCAACAGCAGGTCGAACGCGATCAGCACCTCCCGCTTTACGTCGATGGGGCTGCCCGTCCACGCCATGGTGGCCAGAAACGCCAGCAGCACGACGGTGAACAGGGGCGTGAATAGCCGCGTCAGCACCGGCGCCATGTTCTCGATGACGCTCTGCTTCGCCTCCACCAGCCAGGATCCGACGATAACCGCCCCCATCGCGCCGCATGGTATCAACCAGCCCGCCACCAGCCACTGGGCGTTAATCTCGATGGCGTAGAACATTATCATCGTGAAGCCGGCGACGACGCCGCCGCCGAGCGCGATGAGCACATAGTAAATGAACAACTCGCCGGAGAAGCGCACGAAATTCATGCGCCCGCCGCCGGCGAACCAGCGGCCGCCGGCGTAGGCAATGCCGATGACCAGCCAAAGGGCGATCGGCAGATGCAGCGCGGTCAGTACCTCAGTGTCGCTCAGTGCTTCAGTGCTGCCCGCGCGGAAGGGATAGAGGTTGGCGAACACAGCCCCGGCCGCGAAGGGCAGTGCGAGCCAGAGACCGCTTACAACGCCAGACCCACGCTTCCAGAGAAAGTAGACGGTGAGCAGCGGCAAGACGAACAGGCTGGCGTTGCGGAAGTAGAAGGGCGGCAGTTCCTGATCAGGGCTGAGCCGAACACCGAACAGCGCCGGCATCTTGACGGCCACGGCCGCGGCGACGGCTAGGCTCAGGACGATGAGCGTCTCGGTGCGCGTGGCCTTGCCCGGCTCCCCGGCAGCTTCGGGAGCGATGACCAACTGCTTCCATAGCCGCTCCGAGTGCTCGCGGGCGAATTCGCGGGACAGCGCATCGAGGCTGCCGATGCGTTTGACGGCAATGAGGAAGGCTTCCTCCGCCGCCAAGCCTGCCCCGGTGAGCACCGCCATCTGGTCGCGCAGGTGGCCCTCCAGTTCCTCCACGTCCGGGCCATGGATCGCCCGCCGGCGGCTCAGATAGAGCCGCCATTGCGTGATCTGCTCTTCGAGCGGCGAGCGGTCGGGGGGTGCAGTCATGCCGTGCGCGCCTTCAGCCAGATATGCCGCAGTGTGGTGTCGACAACTTGCCACTGCTGCCGCTGCAGGGCGAGCTGCGTCCGGCCCTCTTTGGTGATGCGGTAGTACTTGCGCCTGCGGCCGCTCTCAGACTCGCTCCACTTCGCCGCGACCAGACCGTGCCGCTCGAGCCGGTGCAGTACCGGGTAGAGCATGCCGTCGGTCCACTGCAAGTGGCCGCCCGACAGCTCTGTGACGCGCTTGAGGATGCCGTAGCCATAACTGTCACCCTCGGCGAGGATGGCCAGCACAAGGGGTGTGGCGGATGCGGCGACCAAGTCTTTGCCAAGCTCCATACGTAGATGGATCATACATTGCGGTTCTATGTATTTCAAAGCGGTCTCGATAATCCCCGAGAAATCCTTTCAAAGAATTTCTACCGGTGAGGACTCGCATCGTTCGGACGATTTTTCCCTCGATCGTGGATGCAATCTATCGGCGAAAATCGTAGGTCCTATTGCCGCCGCCACTTTTATTGCGGTCCAGGGCGGTCGGCATCCTTCCAGTCCTGATACAGCGCCAAAAGAAATACCGTCGCGCCTATAATGACATTGTTCCAGGCAGCCGCACCGAGTCTGAAGTACCCGTACAAAATTGGGTTGAGCAGTGTGAGCGATGCGAGCGCCGTCACGATCCAATCGGCCACCGCGATCTCCTCCGCCCGTCGAGAAAGCATCCGGCAAAGCGCGAAGGCCGCAATGCCGAATCCGAGCAGCAAGTCCTCCCAGAGCACCTTGATGGCGGACTTCTCGATCAACGACAAAAAAAACGGCGCCAACATGAGCCATAGGCCAAACAACATGTTCACTAACATGATACGCCGCATGAGATGCACCTCCTTCAAAACAGTTTCTTCGGAGCACGGCCTTCAATCGACGTCCTTGGCGCCTCTCGTCTTCAGGTACTCTTTGGTCGAGGGCTTCAGGCCCGTCGCGCCCTTGAATGAGGCGCCGTTTGCCAGAACCTCGGCGAAAATGGCACCGGACAATTTCGCGCCGTTCAGGCTGGCATGACTGAGCTTGGCGCCGGTGAAATTTGCATCCCTCAGATCGCAGCCATCGAGCAACGCGTGATTCAGGCAACAGCCCGTCAGGTCCGCGCGCCGAAGCTCCACACGCGAAAAATCCATCGAAGAAAAATACAGGTTTCTCAAGTCGATTCCGGCCAAGCTCTCATGCCGATAGATTCTGCCGACAATGTTCTTCATGTCTCTTAGGTTCGACATCATTCGTCCTTTCCGTTCGTTGGTTTCGTACAGATGCATGCCGAGAGGATCCGTGCCCGTCTCAGACCACGCTTTGCAGCACCTTACCGATGCTTCGTGCTATCGATGACGCGGGAAGCACCGCCATCGCCTGGTGCTCCAGCGCCTCCGCGAGGGAACGTGTCAGGTGCACCGGCGGCACCACGGCGATCGGGACGCGCCCCGCCAGCACCCGGCATTCTTGCAGAGCGGATAGTCCGTTCGATGCCGAGTCGGCGAGATTAAGCACGACGAGATGCGGACGGTGCCGATAGATGAGACTCCATGCCTGGCGCACCGTGTCGCACTGATACACGCGGTAGGTTTCCTGCCGATTCAAGAGCAGGGCTTTTTTTGCGTTGCCGATCAGCAGAATCTTTTTCGTTTTGTCGATGCTTCTTATTCCATTGCCGGTGTTCGCGACGGTTTTTTGAAGTTGGTCCATTGCCTTTCCTCCGACTGTTGAGCCCGACGGCTCCATGCGGCCCGCAGGCGCATGAAGGCCCAAATCCGGTTACCGAAACTCGGTCACCGGACTTTTACGACGATCAAGACAGGCGGAGAATCAAAGATTCAGAACGGACAGAACAATATATGGAGGCAATTTCGGGGAAGTGTTGCTTTCGAACGGAGGCAAATGCCAGGAATCGGAGAAAGGGCCGCTCGCGGTTTGAAACGAAGCCGGCGCAAGCTTTTGCAGATTGAACTCATCCTGCAGTGTTTCCGGCACCAGAAACTTTCCGGCGAATACGGACCGGGTGAGGTAGTCGAGTGGTTGGTGAACGTTGGTCGTTGAATCGGCCGCCATCGCAACCTGGCGCAACGAGTCCATTTTGTTGGACACGATCACAAGGGCGAGAACGCAAAGTAAGAGAGATATCGTTAACCGCTTGTTCACTGTACCTGGATTAATTACAACAGGCCGTCGCCAAAAACTCAAGCGCACCCGAAGAACGCCTCAAATCCGCCGACCAAACATCGGGATAACTCGGTACTTCAGCCCAGCGATTTCGCAGCCCACCTTGCGCAGCATCCGACTGTCGCTGCATTCGATCAGTGTAGATCCGAGTTTCGCTTGCTCGGTGTCACTGAATAGTCGGGTGCGCTTTTTCCGCCAACTTGGCGCAATCCGACCCGACGCCCCGGCTAAGACCAGAGGAAAGCCACGCGGACTAATTCCCTTTTAAGCTTTTCAGAAAGCCGCTTTGCTCTAGCTCTCTGATAAACTGCAAGTCCACCACAGACTTTGTGTCGAAATCGCGCAGCTTCGGATTGCGCTGGGCAAGTTCCTTGGCAACCAGATCGAATCCTTCGGTAGGCGGTGAAGGGATGTCGGCGTACAAACGCCGGGCGGCATCGAAAGCGGCTCCCATCACCTCGGGATTCTGGAAACGCGCGTAGCGGGAGATAATCGTCATCGAGCCTTCTCTGTTCGTCTTCAAATAGTGTAAGGCCTGCGCCAGGGCTTTTACGTAGCGCAGCACGGTGTCACGCTTCTCCTTCACGTAGCGCTGAGTGGTGACGGCACCGCCCATCGGGAAGGGGGTTTTGGCCGCCACGTAATCCACGAGAAGCTTGAAGCCGAGCCGCTTCGCCTGTACGAGCTCCAAATCCTGAGCGACCATAAACTGAGCGACTCCCGCCGACATCGCTTGCAAACGCATCGGCGTGTTGCCGATCGCGCGCAGCGACACGTCCCGATCCGGATCCAACCCGAGCGCTTTCAGGCCGATGCGCATAACGGTGTCGGCCGCGGTTCCGGGCATATGATTGGCACCCACTTTGCCTTTCAGGTCCGCCGGGGAATTAATCGAACTGTCGACGATCAGATAGTACGGCATCACATTGACATAACCGGCGACGATGACCACGGGAGACCCGGCCGCACGGGCGTTGAGCACCGCCGGTCCGGTGGATTCGACGATCTGCGCTTCTCCCGCGATGAGTGTTTGCATGGTGCGCGGGCTGCCCTCGACGAACACGATCTTCACGTCGAGTCCTTGGCGCTGAAAAAAACCTGCGTCCTTGGCGATCCACAGCGGAGTGGAGCTCCCGATCGTCACCGATTGATAGGTAGTCATCACCTGATCGGCGGCACGGGCTGCCGCCAGCGGTAGCAGCGAGAATAATCAGCGCGATGACAATCAAGCTGAATCGAGCGTTTGCGGCGCGCCATTTTGCCGACTTCATAGAGAATCCTAATCGGGTGCGGTCTTTTCCCATCGTCATAAGAGCCCGCTTACTCCAATACGAAAGAAAAGTCTACGCCTGCTTCCGACTCGAACTCTTGGGCAGTTCTCCTGGCCGCTAACTCCACCAGGCCTGGTCGAACCTTCAGCTTTGCGGTTCATAGACCAGCGAGGACGGAACGCGGGGAAACAAAGGGGGCAGGCTTGCATAGATGAATCAATCGCTTTTCGTGGCTCATTGGTCTAGGTTTCCCTCATGGCACTCCCCATTCGCGTCGAATACCCCGGTGCCGTTTATCATGTAATTTGCCGGGGTAACAACCGGCAGGCGATTTCTCGCGACGATCCCACCGAAGGTGTTATCTGGAAAAGCTTTCGGTTATTGCCAGGTGAAAAGCGTCGATGCAAGGCCATGCTCATCGACAAGGACAACTATTTGTTGCATGTCGCCGCTATATCCATCTGAATACGGTGAGTGCCAAAATAGTCGAGCGACCCCAGGATTTTCACTGGAGCAGCTACAGCTCATATCTGAAAGGAAACGGGCTGGTGGGATTAAAAACGGACACTGTGTTGGAGTATTTCAGTGGTACGGGAAGCGGAAAATTTACCAGTACCAGAATTACGTGAAAAGCGATCGAGGGGAAAAGAGCCAAGATCCAGCGCCAGAGGTGATTAAGCAGATATTTATAGGCGATGACGACTTCGTGGATGCCGTACGGCGAAAGGGGAAGGTATGGGTCGTTCATAACCAACGTTATTCATTGCAGCAGTCCTCCAAGCGGTATGCGGGGTTATTGGAGTGAATCGGGAGGAAATCCGGCGAACCACACGGACCGAGACAATTCACCGGAGCCGGGAGATTCTCTGTATACATTGCGCGGCGCCCTGGGGAGATCGGGCTCCGAAAACTGGCCCGATTTCTTCAGGTCAAGGAGTTTGTCGACGGCGAGTCACGCCATGAGGCGAGCGGAGGAAAGGCTGAAAGAGGACGCGGGCTTTTGCCGTCAAGTTGCCGGGTATTGAAACAGCTTCATTCATCTATTCAAGCCTGACTGTGCCACTGATCCTGAAGACTCACAGCGAGTCAAACCATGTTCAAGCCCTCACCACGACCCCGGTCCCGCCAAACACATTGGCCGACACGGCGCAGAAAGGCCCGGACATTTGGACGAGGATCGCGGGCACGTCGGTGGCCAACATCCGCTTCGCGTTCCGTGGCCGGAGACTGGCGGAGGGCCAAAGCTGTTTCGAAATCGATGCCGCCGCTTCCATGTCGAGGTCGGTGCAGCCTGTGGTGATGACTTCTGAGATCGGTTTACGCCGCATCGCGTCGAATAAGAAGCAGTCAATCTCAATCTCAAGCGATCGACGGGGATGGATTTCGGGGCCGAACTGGGCAATTTCGATATGTTCTTTCTCTTTTGCCTCAGCTTGCTGGAGCAGCACGCAGACGCAGCCCTCGTCAGCGATGTTCGGAATCTCACAGCCGACAATCGATAATGCCTTTTCGAAGGCACCTTGAACCATGTCCGCGCTGCAAACCAGAACTTGGCGCACACGCCCTGTGCGGACTAAGTCCGATGCTACCATCAGCGCAGAAAGGCCCGCTCCGGTAGTGCCCCCGAGAAAGATCAGGTTACGGTAACCAAGGCGATGAGCAGCGCTGGTTAGAGACTCCCTGAAATCCTGAGTCCTGCCGAGACCAAGCGCGTGGCGGTGAAATGCATCGCCGATGCTGCCAAGAAACGTCGAGAAAACAAGCGCGGATTCCGTGGGGTCAACTGAATGATGCAGATGAAATTCGGTTAGAGACCGCTCTGCAAGCGAGGTAGTGGAGTCCCCTTGCTGCGGCAGAAAGAGGCAGCGCGGCCCAAGTGCAACACCCGCTGACAAGCCGCCCTGCGCAGGTCCTTCAACAAGCGCTAGCTCCACCTCGATTCGCTCTTCCCCCAAGCATCGCGCCGAGCCCAAAATAAACTGCCGAGCCCTGCCAGCCTCCACAAGTAGATTCGCCAGGGGTAAGAGCTCCTCAACGGAAGTGCCAAAAACATTCAGTTGAGGCCCTCTCGCGTTCCAAAAATCAGCTAGCATTCGAAGGTTTATACCATCCGGAAAACAACTGAAGACGTCGAAGAAAGCCATGTCTCGAATACCCGGAGGGCGGTCGATGCATGCCCGATATCTGGGGAAGATAAGTGGATCAACAGCTCCGGCATCCACGCCTTCAAAAGCCGTTAGCACCCCCAACCCAGAGCCCCCGATTGAGATGGAACCCAACTGCCGCGCGAGGTCAGCGGACGCACGGCGCAGGACCCGCCAGGCTTTCGCCCTCCTCACCGTCGGCGCCAGCCCAGCGACGCAGCTTCCTTCTCCAGGTGACGAGTTCGAATCTGCAAGTTGCGCAATGACTCGCATCGTCTGCGATTGACCCGCCAGCACAGGCATCATTGGCCGGCCCATCTTGGATACTGGTTCCAATAACAAGCACCTTTGGCAGACTCCTTCGAGCCAACAAAGACCGCTACATAGTCCCCGTCTTCAAGAGCAGCTCGAAACGAGAGCTTCCTTCGTTCCGTCGGCTTCATCTCCTGAAGCTCTTGCCTGGGTGGTGGAGCCGGGTTTTCGCTTCCAAAATCCCACCCGTCATAACGATCATCAGCCTTAGGCGTCGCCTTCAAGGGCTTATTGCTGCCGATAAAGATCTCGACAACGATATCTCTCGAAGATACTACGCTGTTATTAAAAACCTCCACGACGATCTCGATCTCGGTTTTGCTCCCTCCCTGCGGCTTTCGAAAAGAGATGCTGCGGCTGAACGCGCGTAGCACGTCGTCCTTATCAAAGGGGTGTACGGACATAAGTTTGATCCGCGGGGTTGGATGATAATTTTGCCAGAAGCTCTCGCCAATCGTGACCTTATAGCTAACCATCAAACAACCCAACTTGTCATGATAATAGACGAGAGGCCTGAATCTATAATGAGGGTCGCCCCCCAGGCGCTTCATCATGCCCGCAGTGAACGTCAAACCGAGCGTCTCCGTATTACTGAGTGTCGTGGTGTCGACTTTGGAGTCGCTAAAGCTGCTGGTAGTCTGGAGATTGAGCCCGAATCCCACCGGTAGGAAGTCGAATAACTGCGTGCTTCCGGTGAAACCGGCGGAATCGGAGACAGACTGGTGCAAGGAAGAGGTGAGGCTCTCCGTGCTGCTGCTCATGTTATTCTGATCGAGTAACAGAGTGGTTGCACCACTCTCATCGTCGGTAGGTCCGATCTCCGCGGACACTTCGAATATCTCATTAGCAGGCTTATACCCAAGCCGGTCAAGATCGTAATCCAGATACGTCAGCAGAGATCCATTCTCGTGCTGCTGTATGTAGCCGTATAGATCGTCATGCGCCGTCACTATCTCCAGGTTCGGCCGTTCGCTGTTCGGAATAACAACGAGAACCGAACCTCCAAGCTTCCCGCCTTGCAACGTCGGGTACTCCCAGCACAAGTAATCCATTCCATATACGAGCAGCAAGTCGATCTGGCTGATTTCGCTGCTGATCTGTACCGACGTGGAATTGACTTTATCGCTTATCTTGTCGAGCCCACGGCTCGTTGCTTCATTGCGTACAACGCCGATGGAGATTGGCCCTAAGTTAAAATGAAAACCAAAGTCCTTCGAGATGCCCACCGCCTTATTCGAATTGACATTGTAAGTTTTGCCTGACTCTTGATGTTTGTTAAATGTCAGGGTCGGCCGCGTGGCAACGAGTTCTGCTTCGAAGGGTGGAGCCTGAAGGATGGCCAGGATCTGCTTGCTTTGCGAGCGAGTGGTCAACTTCGGCGGGCCCAGCATTAAACTTCGGCCGGTCATATCGACGCCCAGGCCTACAAAGATGCTTTCCGGCTTGAGCTCCATCACTTGTTTGGCGGCGACCCTTTGCGGCCCGTGGGAACTATCTTGAATGGGGAACGTGTGCAAATTCTGGTCTATCCCGACGACGAAGGCCCGTACGGCGGATAAATTTTTCGTGAGCTGTTTCAGGCTCGCGCCATCGCCGAGGACGAGAACACCCATCTCGAGTTGCTCCCCCAAGCCAAAGATCCCTGCGCCTATGTGAAGGTCATTCGAGGCTATGGATGAACCGTCATCGGCGGCGACGGCGTATGTGCTCGTCTGGAGCAAACGAGCACTCCTGCTGTCATATTCAAACAGCATAAGGCAAGCACAGCCGTCGGCAGCGCCGAACCTGCCCGCATATCCGACGACAATGGGTGTTCCGAAAGTAGAGCTATCGGAACCTTCAGCTTTCCAAAGTGGCCCCGCAGCGATGCGAAAGCGCCTTGTGCTTGGTGTGGCGAACTCTTCGGTGTTCAGCCGGATCGCCGCCAATGTCTTCAAGAGCCCACTATTGTCGACGTGAATGGCTGCCAGGCGGCCCGCACCGTCCGAGTCTACATAGGTCATTGCGATCTGCCGATTGGGACCCGCAACGAGGTTCACCGGAATGGACGTCACGCCATATTGAGGGTCGAGCGGTCCGAGATCCAATCTCTGGCACTTGAGTGGGGTCTCCAAGTCGCCAACCGCAGGGACTTTTGTCGCGTATGCTGCCAGTCGCCCGTTCACATCCGCGAGCACGAAGAAATAGGAATCCAATCCGTTTGCGCCGATCTCTGCGGCCAGGATTTGACCCTCGATCCCAGTCAGAAAATGTCTGAGAATGGTTCCCGAGACGGCATTTACCATCATGGCCAGCGGGCCTTTCGCATCAACGTCAATGAGCCAAACACCTTCTCCCGAACCAGGAACATCTTCGCGCGAGTAGGGATCTGGTCCGGCAATCGCCCGGACCCCTTTCGCGTCGAAGTCCCGCCGCGTTACGGTTATTGTGCCATCGGCCCTGGTGATGAAGTCAATTCCGCTCTCATGCACGAGCACTACTGCCTGACATGCCTGACGCGCGTTGACGACGGCCTTGCAGGCCTGAATGCGTTGGCGGTCATATTCTTTCCTATCGACGAGTTCTAACCTGGAGCCTTCGGTTGTATAGACGCTGAACGTCAGATCGCCTCCAGCCGCAGATCCTGTAATCAGCGCGACGTCCTGGACATTGAGCAAAGACATAACGTGCCGCAACGGGCTGTTCGTCGTTGATTCCATCGGTTTCGGCGCGGATACTGGACTGGTGGGCAAAAGGCTTCGGGAAATGCTCACTTCCCGATTCGCTTCTCAAGCTCCGTAAGCATCGTTATAGAAAAGGGTGCAGTTTTAAACACGTTTGTAATGCCCCCGGCGGCACCCGGACCCCAGTGAAAGGTGGTCATCATGGATTCGTCGATATCGCCAAACGGGCCCGAGGGCTGAAGTTTGAGTTGTGGGGTTGCGTCCACCGATGCAGATACCAACGAAAGCCCGGTGGCCTCGCTCCAACTCACGATGTAGTCCAACGAACTGTCGTTCACCGTTGCTGTAAAAGTTCCCGACCTCACAACCGGGTCCCCGCCAACCCGCTTGTGCTTGAAGTATGGGTGATAGCAGCCGCACGGTTCCGACAATGCGTAGAGACCGCTGACAACGAGGGTCGAAAAATGAACCGGAAGTACAAACTGATCCGCCTCTTTGGCCCTTGCGTCGAACTGGGCAGCACCGTTGAAGTCGTCGATCTTGATGGCCATGAGCACCATCGTTGTTGGGGGTTCATATTCATAGATATACGCTGGGCCAAAAGGCCCCGACATCCTGTTTCTACTCTGACAGTATCCCATTTCGCCAACTGGATATGTAACCGACCCCAAAACGCATTTGTCCTTATCCGTCGCGATTTTCGGGAGGTCATTCTGCACCCAATCCTTGAGTTCGCTCCAAGGTCCCTGTAGTTGCGTGACGTTCATTCTCTCTCCTCGGTTTTCAACTCGCTTGCTGGCCGCTCAGGCAGTCGGCTCGAGCCGTTCCAGACGGCAGCGAGCCACGCCCAGGCCAGGAAGCTCGATCTCTTTTTCGAAGTTGCCGCCGTCCGTTGGACGCAGATCGAAACGCAGGTGATGAGCCATGGCACCGGGCACCGGCACTCCATCGGCCTGCTTCGTCTCGGCGGGAACATGAATAACAACGCAGTAACGAATCATCTGTTCCGCGAGCTTCTCGTAGGTACCCTCAATTCGGAACCCTCTGTTGTCCGATCCTTCGAGCATCCCTTGAGAGAATGTGAGCACGCCAACTGGATCAAAGCCACCTCCGTGCGCAAGCAAAATTCGATACGTTCCATCCAACTCCATGAGCAACCCTTTCCGTATTTCTATTCGTCGGGTTTTATGACTTCGAGGACCTGTTTGCATCGGTACGGTTTGCCATCGCTGGTGAAACCACTCACGCTGTACCTGCCGGGCTCGGTGCCTTCCGGTACAGTGAATGACACCATTGTCGCGCCGGAATGTCGTGGATTCGTGGGAAGTCTCGTCATATTGAGATTAATTCTCGTGATTGCCAGCAGGTTCTGCCCTCGAATGCCAACTAGAGTCAGTGGCGCAACCGGGTTCTTTGTAAAGCCGGAGAGAACAGGCGCACCGCCAGCGTCAGGTCCGCCGACTTGCCGAATGACTAGCAGTTCGGTCGAGGACTGCGCGTCGATCGTCGACCCATCGAAGGAGCTCCCGTTGCGGTGTATTCGAATATAGCCAGTCGGGGCGTCATTCGGTATTGGGAACCTAATCGTTCGGCGTTCGACCGAGGTGTAGGGTACGTCTTTGCCTCCAACTGAAGCGAAAACGACCGAAGGATTACCGTCTACGTTTCCGGTCATGGTAACCGTTACTTCATCGCCGGGGCTGCCTGTTGTTGGCGTGAATGAATCAATTTGCAAGCCGTTGTTCTCGGCTCGTGCCATGAAAACCTCCTTTATTTATTAGTGATTGTTATAACGAGCGCGTCGATCTTCGATTGACGAAGAGGAGGTCAGCCGTATCACACGCCTGTGCGGGCCGTCAAATTGGAGTGTTGGAATTGTGGTAGTTCAGCGAAAATGTCATGCCAGCCCACAGTCTCATGCAGGCTTGTGCGCTCGACGCAGCCTTATCCGCTAACGCGTCTTGGTGGGAGGAGAGGACTTCGAGTCCCTGCGAATATCGTTAGCAATAGTATTCGCCTAGAAGTTATTGTGTTGTGAATGTGTTCCTGCCCGTCGGAGACGTCTCGTAATTGAAATTTTTGCTGGCCATGTGGCGGATGGTCGCCTGCTTCTCATCGTAATCGACACGGACACTGGCCAAAAAATTGTTCTGCTGAAAATGCGCGGTGGTCGCACCCGCAGTTTCCGAATCAATTGCCATCCATGATTGACCAATGATTTGCGAACAGCCCGCTGCATTTGGCGGATCGACGTCGATTCGGGCAGGGTGACAACCGGAAACACCAAGGCCGCGTGCTTGTAGGCATCACGACCAGCAACCCCATCATGCAGTACGATCTTTTCATCGCTAATCTCCTTAGATTAAACCGAGCATCGAAAACGCTCGATCGATTCCGCCGTAGTTTCCCGCTTCGCGTCACACCCTGAAGGTTCGCTGCGTGCTGTCTGGGAACAGGGTTTCGAGCGCCATCGGTTTTGGAATCAGTCCTTGCTCGTGCATGTAGCGCACGAATGTCTCGAGCGTGTGCCGATTGCTCTCGAGCCCGTAGGGCCAGAAGTCCTCGCCCATCAGGTCCATGGTCTGGTAGGCGTGCTCGACGAGGAACGGCAGACTGAGCGGCAACGCGCTCGTCTGGGTCAGGTCGGCCATCGCCAGATCCTTGGCTTCCGAGAAGGCCTTGAACAGTGTAAACGCCACCCAGGGGTTGGCATCGAGGATTTCTTTCTTGACCACCAAGGTGTGCATGATGGGAAAAATACCGGTTCGGCGGAAATAGTCGCGCTCGACCTCGAACGGCTGCTCGAAGAGCCGCCGCACCGCCGTACCACCGCGTCGAAATGTCGACGGCGTCCTGGCCGTGACCAGCGCGTCGATCTCCCCACTCTCCAGCATTTGCGCCAGCGAGCGCTCCGCGGGCGCGAAGCCCACCCTGACTCCCGGCGGCTCGGCGGGCTCGAATGGAATGCGACCGGGCTCCTCGAGCCCGCCTTGCACCCATTCAACGTCGGCCGCGCGCACCCCGTAGTCGTCAGCCAGCATGCCGCGCGCCCACACCGCGGCCGTCATCTGGTACTCGGGTACGCCGATCCGCTTGCCGCGAAGCTCCTCCGGGCTCCGGACGTTCGAACCCTGATGGACGAAGATGCACGACTGCCGGAAGAAGCGCGACGGAAAAACCGGGATCGCGACCAAGTCGTCGGCGCCACGACCGCGGCGCACGACATAGCCGCCGAGGGAGAACTCCGAGGCGTCGAACTCGCGGTGTTGAGCCATGCGCCAGAAGATCTCCTCCACGCGCAACATGATGTAGGTCAAGTCGATGCCCTCTGCACGCACCCGACCGTCACGGAGCGCCTCCGTCCGATCATAGTGGCCAGCGGCCAAGGTCAAGCGCAGCATGATTCCACCTCAGGGGATAATCGCCGGATAGGACCGGCACAACTGATTAGATTCAGGAGCGAAGATAGCATAACCGGCGTCGCATGAGCTTCCTGTCTTTCGCGCGCGAATAGCGGCTTCAAAGACAGATAAGATACATTCGATGTCTGTCCTGTCCTGTGTCCGACTTGCTCAATCTACCAAGGTTTGATGGACAAGATGATGCCCGCCATCGGCGAATCCTTGCCCACACCTTCGCGGCCTCGTCAGCGCAGCGCCGCGAGGACTCCGTTCACGTAATCGGCAACGGCGGCGCTTTGCAAGATGCTCGTGTGGCTCTCGTCGAAGCCACGCTCCGTGCGAGCTTCCTCTTGCGCCTCATGTCGAAGCTGGCTCGACAACGCGACGATCCCGTCGTTGGGCCCCGAGCCACGAAATCCGAACAGCAGGTGATAACTCATGGTCTTAGGCAGCCGGCGGCGTTTGGTCTTTCCGGCCGGATCCTCGTAGAAAAGTCCGTCGAGATACTCGCTAGCGGGGGCGAGCCCGTACCACGAACGAACGACGATCGGGGACGCTTCCACGCCTTTGCCGGCCGAGGCCATGCCGCCTAGAGGTGACGAGATCGTCACGTAAGTGCGTACGACATCGGCTGCGTGGCTCTCGTAGTCTTGTAGCAAGAACCCGCGTGTCACGAGCCCGCCCATGCTGTGCGCGACGACGGCCGCGCGGTCGAAGCCGTACTGCACGCGCAGGCGAACGAAGAGCTGGGTCAGCAGAGCAGTGACACTCTCCAGGCGCGCTCCGGAAGGGTAGTAGAAGACCCAAGGCTGGAAGCGCGTGCGATCCAGCCTCTCGATCAGCGGAGCGAAGTCTAGCGGTGTCCCAGCGATTCCATGCACGAAGAGCACCGGGATTTTTTTCGGATCGTACGCCTCAAGAAAGTAGATACCGGGTTGGGTATCGAGCAGGAAGTCGTAGAACTGCCACATACCCTTAGTGGCAACCTCGCGGCTGAAGCGGGGATCGGCGAGGGTCGTCACCTGACCGGCCACACTGAGGGCAAACACACTGACATGGTGCTGGTCCGCGGTATCGCGGGCCTGGATGTCGCTGAGAGTAAACTTGTCGCGTGTGAAGCGCCCCTGCAGGGGAATGCGCAAGTCGACACCTTCGAGCCTCTGACCGGGTGCGAGCGCAATCGGCCGGCTCGGGTCGGGACGAAGGGCCGGCTCTTCGTCGTAGCGACCGTCGCCGTTGATGTCCTCGAACGCCGCGAGCCAGTACGTCCCGGGCTCTACGGCAAAGATCCAAGGGCCTGGCTTCTCGGTCACGAAGTGGTCGAGGAGGAACGGACCCGACTTGCCTTGGGACAGGATCCCAACGATGAGCGGACCCCGCGATTCATGATCGGTCGTCACCGTCCCACTGATGACGGCGTTCCGGTCCGCGCGCCGTTGCTGTTCGCGCACCGCTAGAATAGTCGAACAGCCGCTGCCAGCGATCGTCGTTCCGGCAAGCGCCAGTGCCAGCACCCGAGGCCACAAGTTGTTCACGAAAGATTTAGAGAAAAATTTAAACACGCTTTTTTCTGAAGCGAGTTATAGCGCTGATCCGGTGAGCGGTCAATTTATAGTGATTGCTAGCCGGGTACCCAGTTGGCGTTGTTAAGTCTGCTAGCGTTTGATGGGAAAAATGATGCCGCGCCATCCACGACTTCATGCCGAAAGACTACTCTATCACGTGATGGCCCGTGGCAATGATACTTATGCTTTTTTTCAATGTTAGTCTGGAGATGTCTGCTCGACCGTGAATCAACGTTTTTTAAAAAAGGGGAATGGAGCATCTATATATAACGACATACGTGACAGTTCTTTAAATTTTGTTTAGTTCTGAGCCTGTTTGTTCCCCCGGCCTTTTCTGCCGATGCTACACAGTCGAAGGAAGCCAAGGGGATGACGCTCTGGTCGCCGGTACAGTAGTAGGTTTTTTGTCAAGATGCTTTTCATCAAGCAGAAAAAGGAATTGACATCTCTTCCGGTCGTGCGATATGGCTCCGGTCATAGAAAAAGGTCGTTTAAAATTCCTATTCATAATTGCAGACAAGTTGGAAATCCGTTGCCGTTCCATGGCGTTGGGGATGTGATCTGGCGAATCCCGATTGGTGCCACTCAGCGCTCCGAACCAACTTTCCCAGGTTGGACTTAATTGTGAGTGGTGTGATTGGCCCATCAACTTCCTGACACGCAGAGGCTATCAATGGCGACACGAGACAGTAGAGTCCATACGCAATTGGGCTGCGAATGCTGCGTTCCTTCATTGACACGCCGCGGCTTCCTTACCGGAGTAGCCGCGTTGGGCGCAGCCGCGGCCACCGGATTTCTCGGGTCGATCACGAGCGCCAACGCTCAGAGCCCGGCGAGGCCACCGCGCCGCCGCGAATACGTGATACGCGGCGGATACGTCATCACGATGGACCGGACCGCTGGGGACCTTCCCATTGGCGATGTTCACGTCCGTAATGGCGCGATCGTCGCCGTCGCACCGTCAATATCGGCTCCGGGCGCGGAGGTGGTTAACGCCCGGAACATGATCGTTATGCCGGGCTTTGTCGAGACACATTCGCATATTTGGAATGCGCTGCTGAAGAACATGCGCCGCCCCGGTGTCGATTATTTTCCCTTGAAGGAAGCCTTTGGCAAGCATCACACGCCCACCGACTATTACCGCGCCAACCGACTGTTCCTGACCGACGCCCTGAATGCAGGAATTACCACCGTCATCAATTACGCGCATAACACCCAGTCTCCGGCGCATGTCGACGCAGAAATCCGAGCCATGATGGAAAGCGGCCTGCGGGGCCGCTACGCGTATTGCGGCCCCGATCCGTACCCGAGCGACAAGGTTATCGACTTAAATGACGTTCTTCGCGCCAAGCGTACATTCTTTACTCGTTCGGACAATCTGATCGATCTTGGATACGGCCTGCGACCCGGGACTCCGCAGGGCACGGAGGTCACAACCTATCCGGAGGAATTCCGCTTCGCAGCCGACAACGGACTGCCGATCATCCTGCATTCGGGATCGCGCCCCGGCCGCATGAACCCCGCCAAGCTTCATGCAGAGGGGTTCAGCAAGAATATGATCTTCGTCCACTCGCTGATGTTCGATGAGAAAGATCGCCAGGTCATGGCGGAGAACGGAACGTCGAACTCCTTTTCGCTCTACAACGATCTGCGCAACCAACTCCAGGTCGAGCTGCGCAATCAGATCCTTGGCATGGTGAACTTAGGAGTCAATGTCTGCCTGTCCCATGACGCGACATCGCTCAATCCGACTTCGATGTTCGATCAGATGCGACTCGCCTGGCACATTGCGACTGGCGTGCCGGGCACGCCGCTTGAGAAGATGCGGCTGACGCAGACCCAATGCCTGGAGATGGGCACCATCAACGGCGCGAAAGCCATGGGTATCGCCGACAAGACGGGCTCGCTGGTTCCGGGCAAGCGCGCCGATATCATCCTGCTGCGCGCGAGCGACATCAACATGGTGCCGTTCGAGGGCGGTCATTCGGCCGTGCTGCACAGCGCGAACACGAGCAACGTCGACACCGTGATCGTCGACGGCAAGGTGCTCAAATCCGGCGGCAGGATTCTCGGCATCAACGTCGATAATGTGCGCCGCGAAGCGCAGGAATCGTTTTATCTACTGCGCGAGCGCGCCGGCGGCCAATGGGCACCCAAGCCGGGGGAAAAACGACCAGCCTGAAAGCCGCTTCGACGACTAGCTGGCTAGCGATGTATTTGATCTTCCCCGTTGCAGCGCCGAGCCCGCTATCCCGCCTACTACGGCCGCGGCCAAGATTGTCCTCCATGGGCGGGGGCGTTGCACGAGTTCGAACTCGACGCTTTGAAGATGATGATCCTTCTTGAGCACGACAGAGGCGCTTTTTGGCTCGATCGCGCGAGAGCCGAAAAACATTGCCACCGGATTGGGCCTGCTCCACACACCTTTCAGAGTCGGCGTAATTCGATATTGCCCGTCGGGAAAAGCATTCAGATGGATGCCTCGTCCCCAGATTTGAAAACCAAGCTTGTGATAGTCGCCTTCATCCGGTAAGTCGCGGCAGATAAGCGCATCAACCACATCTTTCCAGATGCCGGTGCCGGGAATGGCCTCGTACTTTCCACCGCCGAGAGCGCGGAACTGAGTTGCGGTATGCTCTTCCACGCGAATGGTGAAACCGCCGCACAGATCACCCGTGGGCCTACCGATGTATTTATTCCAACGGATGACGCCAAAGATCGTCGGTGGTAACGCCACGAGTTCTTCAATCGACACTGCATCGAACGCTTGCATCGTTTTCTCTCCCACTGTGGCCGGGAATTTTCACATCCGCTTCAAAATAGTGAGCCATAGGAATTATTGGCATTGCATTAATGCATCATTAGCAGAACTGGCTCGTTGATGCAGCACCGCGGCGTCGCTCAACACGACTCCATCGCCGCAAGTAGATCAGTAAACTAAGATCAAGTCTTTACTTTTGCCAACGTCGTGGTCCAGACTCACACCTTCGCGCATCACTACCGTGGATATGCCCGTCACCAACAAAAATCTTTCGCCCTTATTTCAATCGTATCTCGTGCGGCGTTCGGTAGGTCGAGCGCTCCAGGCTGGGTGCAAACTGGGCTTTTTTCATGCAGCGCCAGCGCAGTAATATCCTCTGAGAAGTGTGGTTTAATTTATTTCAAGGGATGTATTTTTCATCTTGGAGAAAAAGCTCTGTCGGGATTTCAGTACCCAATCCCATTTCCTTGCAACGATGATAAATAAGGTGGCCCACAGCGGTAAACTGCACGCCATCCCCCCTCAAGACAAGGCCCGTGATCTGGCGATCGGAAGTCCGTCCAGGGTGTTTTCCCGCTATCACATCGCCCAACAATATAAGCTTATCCCACTCGATACGCGTCGGTTGCGTATATTGATCCGTAGAATGTTCTGGGATCGCTTCGACGCCGCCGATCGCATACCTCATCCAACGCCTGCCGTGGCGATTCATAGTCAGCACATCACAGCGTTCCCACCCCGCGAGCTCCAGCTCGACATCTGAAACGTTGCTGACAAATTGACCGGGCTCCAGCCAATCGGCCATCACCACCGGATCCTTGGAGTTCGTCGCCATATAAACGATGTCCGCGCCTTGAACGGCCGCACGCGCGGAAGGCACCGGGATAATTTCTATGCCGGCTTCCTTGGACATCTCGTTTGCAAACGTCTCCTTTTTACCGGCAGTTGGGCTATACACTTGAATCTTCTCTACGAGACCGAGCGCAGAGAAACAATGAACGGCGCCCTGGGCCTGCCAACCTGTTCCGATCAGCGCCATAACGCGCGAATTCTTCCGCGCCAAATATTTTGCGCCGATCGCTGCCGTGCCGGCAACGCGGAACTTCTGAAGATAGCCGTCGTGAATAATCGCCAAGAGTTCGCCGGTGCGAGAGCTGTAAAGATAAATCAGGCCGCAAAATTTTCCATCTTTGCGGCCCGGCACGCGCCGCTGAAGAGTTCTTCCGTCCTGTTCAAAATATGTGATGATATCGGAATCCACGCGGTCCGATGTCACATCCAGTTTGGCAATTGCTCCAGTCAATGACGTGTATGAGTGGTGCGTTGGATTACCTCCGCCTTCGGGGAACTTGGGGTGGTCGCGGTAATCGTCGGCATCCCTTGGCGTGAAAACTCTGTACGGCGGGGCATTGATGGCGCCGCCGGTCGCCAATTCCAAGGCCGCCACCTCCAACGCGTCGTTGATCTCCGCTGGCTTGAGAACTTTCTCCACGGTCGGGTTGTCAATTATAAGTGTCATGTCGTCTCTTCAACTGAAAGCGCTGGCCTAACGGACAGCGAATTTATGCTGCCGTTTTGCCGCAGCGATTTATGCATTAAAGACTAGGCGGGTGGCCAGGTCTAATGTCGTAACGTGAGCCTTCGGGGCAGGAGCTTTGAGTGAAGCCTCAGCCCCAAAACTTTATCTTTGATGATCAGTAGGATCGATTAGGCGAAATCGTGACTATGAAGTCATGATTCAACGCCGTTGTTACGGCACGCGCGCGGACTATGCGGCGACGGTTTCGCGCTGCGCGACTTTTGCCAGCCGCGACATCATCGCTGCGGCATTGTCGTGCAAGATCTTTGTGCGCGCATCCTCGCCGATCCGCGCGTCCGCAAGCGCCTTGCTGGTCCACTCGCAGCCGAATTCGGTGCCGTCGGTGCCGCAGACGATGCGCTCGGCGCCGTACAGCCGCACCGCGGCCTCGATCGCACCCGGGCCGAACGAGTTGCAATCCACGTACACCTTGGCGCGGCGAAAGCGCGACGACGGCAGTTCCTCTTTCGCTGTATCGAGCAGGCTGCGGTGATCCATGCGCTCGATCTCGTAGGGAATGTTGCCGCCGAGATTGTGCACCAGGACCATCGCATCAGGGTACGGCGCGAGGTAGTCGGTGAGGCACAAAGTCACCATCACCGAGGACAGGCTCGCCTGCATGTCGAGCGTGCCGTTGCGGCGGCGCGCATTGTCGGTGTCGCCGGCTACTTTGGGAAACGCATCGCCAGGGCGCGGACCGTGGTGAATGAACACGATCGCACGGTGCCGGTTCGCCACCTCCAACAGCGGGCGCATGTGCTCGGCGTCTTTCTGCGTTAAAAAGCCGTTGCCCGGCACTTGCGTGCCGACTACACCCGGCAGCGCCAGCGCGCGCTCCAACTCGGCGGTGGCGGCGGCCATATCCGCGAGCGGCAGCGCGGCAAACGCACTGAAGCGCCCCTGGTATTTTTGGCAAAGCCCTGACAGTGCATCGTTAACACTCCTGCACAGCGGCAGCGACACCTCGACCGGCTGAGACTCGATCCAGCAGTATGCACCGAGCAGCGACAACACACTGGTGCTCACGCCCTGGCGATCCATCCTGGCGAGATGGAAATCCACATCATCAAACGCCTTGGAAACCGGCTCCTCGCCGATCCGGCTCTTCACCACTTCCACGCCGTCCTGATTGCGCACGATGCGCGGTTCCTTGGTGCGGGCGCGCATGGCGTCGATAAGCTCGGCGGGTCTCCAATGGGCATGCATGTCGATCATGGCTGGTCTCCTTTGTTTATCGTCCCGATTAATCCAGAAAATTTCAGTGTCTGCGAGGTCGTTTGCTAACTATCGGGCAATCTATTTCAAAGGCCACAGTGAAGCAAGTGTTTTTCCGCGGCCTTGCCGGTGTGCCGGGGGCTCAGTTGTGATCTACTCTGCGAGTTCGGGTTTAGTTGGGATTTGCAGTCAGACTAAAGTAGCCCGTGTTTGACGGACAGCGACAATGCGGTCAAAAAGCCCTCGAATAGGTATTCGATGATGCAACGAAAGCGACGAATCGCGGATTTAAACGCGAAGCGTTCGGTCAAAAATTTTGGTCTAAGCGATCCACTTGTCGGTGCGAACGGTTTTGATACCGTTTAAGTTAGATCAGTTAGGTGAGAGGGAAACACATGGATGTATTCTGGGAGGAGTTGACTTCGGGCCTGCCTGACGCGAGGCAGCTGGTGCATGTGCTGATTCGAATGGTTGCCGCTATCGTCCTGGGAGCGGTGGTCGGGCGGCAACGAGAGAAAGCCGGAAAACCTGCGGGGCTGCGCACCCACATGCTGGTGAGTCTAGGCACGGCGGTGATCGTCCTGGCTTGCTCCGGGGTCGGGATGTCACCCGATAGCGTCTCGCGGGTTGTCCAGGGCATTGTCACCGGCATCGGCTTTCTCGGCGCCGGCGCTATCCTCAAACTCGACCAGGAGCGCGAAATCCAGGGCCTGACTACGGCGGCCGGCATATGGATGACCGCCGCCATCGGCGTCGCTGTCGGATTGGGAAGCCTCGGGGTCGCGCTGCTTAGCACGGTTTTTACGTTAGTCATTCTTGCGCTCGCAGGGCTGCTCGACAGCGATCAACAGACACAGAATAAGTGAACAGGACTGCGCGTGCGTGCCGACCACTGTTTGGACAGGGCCGACGTTTGTGGCGGAGCTATTCAACTCGCTTACGCATTTGCAGCCGGCGACCGCGTCTTCACTGCCAGCTCATCGGCCACCGCTCGCTCGACCACGGTGCCCTTGAAGAAGTCCGGGTTGTTGCGGGCGTGCAGGGTTGCAGCGTTGGTGAAGGTGAACTCGCGAAAATCCTGCTCAGTGACGAAATTCTTCTCGACCATCTCAAACGCTTGCGGAATTACCTCTCTGAAATCGGGGACATCGAAGTGCGTGAAGTCGGAGCTGAAGACCGGCCGCAGGCGAAAACCCATGCGCGGATCGAAAGCCCACATCGTCGTTCTGTCGTCCGCCTCGCAGCCGAAATAGAAGTTGCCGGAGAAGGCCGCCTGGATATCTTCTTTTGCCGTGATACCTGCCGCGGCGAAATCGTCGGCGACAAACTCCGGCCGCGCCAGTTCCTCGACGCTGCATTCCGGCCGCAAGAAGTCCAGACTGTTCATGAGCGCGTCGGCATTGGCTCTCAGACGCGTGTCGCCATACTTGGCGATAAAATCATGCATCTCGCTGAGGTTGGTGGCGTTGGGGTTTTGTAAACCGGCGGGGCGGCGCTTCTCCCAGTGCTCGATCAGATCGGCGCATAGCTGACAGGCCCAGCTGATGCCGCCTTCCATGAAACCGAAATTGAGGCTCGGGTAGCGTCGCACCAGGCCGCCCAGGAAAACGCCCCGGGCGAAGGCGTGGTTCGATGCGGCGAAGTGGCCGATATGGTTGTAGGTGAAGTTGCTGATGGAGCCGCGATCCGGCCAGCGCCCGCTGCCCGAGTGTTGGGTGACGGCGACGCCGAGGTCGACGCAGCGTTGCCAGAATGGGTCGTAATTATGGCGGCTGTCGAGGGCGAGCGTGTCGACGTACCATGCGGCTTTCTTGACATCTATGCCGTCCGCTGCGCTTGGGATCGGCCGCTCCTGGTTTCCCTTGAGCATGATCGCTTTGTAAGCGAGCTTGCCGACGGCGTATTCGAGCTCGTCAAGGGCTTCATCCGGTGCATGAACAGGAACGATCGCTACCGGCGCAAATCTCGCGGCATAGGGCGCGAACATGTCAGCCGTCATCATGTTGTAAGCACGAGCCGCGGCCCGGCGCAGGTCATCCTCGGCGATGCCGTTGAGGGCGAGCCCAAGGCTCGGATAGATCAGCGCGAAGTCGATGCCCAACTCAGGCAGGCGTTGGTTCAGCAAGGCCGGCAGCAGGGCGGTTGCCTTATCGAGGGTGTTACTGGTGACTCCCCACCAGTTGCTGCGCCGCGTGCGATTGTGCTGGCGCTGCTCCCAGTTGGAGCGGTACCAGGCGTGATTGCGCTGCCAGAGCGCTCTGATCTGGTCGACGGATTTAGCCCCGCCCACTTGGCTCAAGTACTCGAGGAACACCGGCACCGGCTCCAACCAGTGGCCGTCACCATCGATTACCGGGTGTTTCAGGCTGTCGTGTATCGCCGCGGCGCGATTCTTCATGGTCAGAGGCTCCGGTCGGATTTACCGATGGGGTGCATAGCATCGACTGAGTAGACTTTTTCCGGCGGCCCGGCGAGTTTCGAATAATCCAGATGAACGACGTTGCATTAAACAACACCTGACACGGGTGGTTGCGCGGATGCATCGCCGGACGAGAAACACTCGCTTGGTCGCCAGTTTCTCGCCGCTCGCTCAGTTCTATGAAACGATCACGTCGATGATCGCCGGCTTGCCGCTCTGGTTGGCTGCGAGGCCGCGCTTCAGCGCGTCCTGAAGTTTTTCCGGATCGGTTACCTGTTCGCCGTAGCCGCCGACGGATTCGGCGACCTTCACGAAATCCGGCGCGTTGATGTGCGTGCCATGGTAGACGTCGGTCTCTGCAGCGATCCCGTCCGGATACATCTTCTGATGCATGCCCTGCATTGCGGCGTATTTTTTGTTGTTGAAGATCACCACCATGGTCGGCAGATTGTAATCGCGCGCAGCGCCGAGACTGCCGAGCGCCGGGTTGTATAGGAACGCGCCGTCGCCGATCAAGGTCACGACTTGCCGTTCCGGCTTCGCCAACTTGATCCCCAGCGAAAGACCCAGGCCCTGTCCGAGACCACCTTGGCGGGTGAACAGGCTCTGTGGCTTGTTCCATACGAGGTGCTGGCGCAGTAGACCCGTGTGGGTGGTAACTTCGTCGATGTAGATCGCGTCGTCTGGGCATCACAGCGTTCAGTGAGGCGCACAGCCAAACCGGATCGATCGGGGTTTTCTTGCGCGCCGCCGCCTGTGCCGCATTATTTTTCTCGACCAGCGCAGCGTGCGCCGCGGCGAGCTCCTTGCGTCTTGCTTCCACCGCGGCTTTATCGACAGTCGCGGCGTTGGCCAGATCGCGCAGCGTCTGCGCGACATCGCCTTCCAGGTACATATCGGCCTGATGGCTCTGGTAGACCATGGCCGAGTTGTGCGGCGCCTCGTCCACCATGGCGATGGCCGCCTTGGGCGGGCGGTTGCTCGGCGGATACCACGGCACGCGCGCACGCACGACGATGGCAAGATCCATGTCGTTCCAGAACGGTTTGATGTCGGTTCCCTGATATAGCGGATGATCCTTGGGGAAGTTGGCGAATAGAGCGCCGGCTTTCTCGACCACCGGCAGAGCGAACTTCTCGCACAGCGCGATCAAGGCCTCGTAGGTGTCGACCTCCTGGCCGGCGCCTTCGGTGAGCACGACCGGGTGCTTCGCCTTGGAAATCGCGGCGGCGAGCTTTTCGATGTCCTCCGGCGCGGTTAGCATGCGCGGCGCGGCCGGAACCTTGCGCGGATTGGCCGGCGGGGTCCAGCCGTCCATCAGCGTCTCCGTCGAAACCGACAGGTAAGTAGGTCCGGTGGGTTGCCTTTGCGCGAGCTCGCCGGCGCGGATCACACTTTCATAAAGCGTGTGGGCGCTGCCTGCGACCGATGAGTATTTGACGATGGAATCGACCAGGCGGGTGGTGCCGCCGACGATGCTCAGGTTGTTGATCCACTGGGCGCCCGGATCGAACTCCGGTTGCTCGCCATAGGTCATCGACTCGCCGGAGATCACCACCATCGGCACGCCGGCGACAAAGGCGCCGTGGATACCCATGGCGCCCTGCAATAGACCGGCGCCGGCATGGAGCAATACGCCCTGCATCCGGCCGGTGACCAGCGTGTAACCCGCGGCCATGTCTACGGCAAGCGTTTCATGCCACACGTCCAGCAGCTTGGGGCCCTCCTTGCGCCGATGCATCTGGTCGGCCATGGCTTCCCACACTGGCGCCCATTCGGTGCCCGGCGAAGACAGGATGTATTCGACTCCGAGCTTGCGGAACGCATCGACTATAGCTTCGCCGCCGTCGAACCGGTTTTTCATGTTTGATCTCCCTGAACGGTTTGCTTCTGGTGTTAATACCTCGCGTCTGAACGCGCAAGACCCTTAACGGTTGCTGATAGCAAGTCTGGAGCAGCGCGGTCAAGCGACGAAGCAGTTATTTTTACTTTAGGATTCTACCGATCTGATACGGTTAAGCGAAAGCGATCGCGTGGGGAACTACGGCGGCGCTTCCGGCACTTCGATAATGCGGGTTGTAAAGAGACCTGAACATTGAATCCGATACCCGCCAATTGCCGGTGGGATCAACTGTTAACGGTGCATGACAGCAGCACTTCACAAAAATGTCGCTCTGATACTTCAAAACCTCGAATAAGCGAACTCACTGTCCGTCAAACCGTGTCGAGCGCAGACGTGTATAACTATTGTGCGAAAATTAACTTCAACTCATGACCGCCGCTAACAAGCGGAAACCCATCTGGCGAATTCACGGATGCGGGTGCATAGGATCGACCCAGGGGACGTCCTCCGGCGGCTCGGCGGGCTCGATATTCAGGTTAATGACGATCGGATCTTGGCCGCTGCGGACGAGTACGCAACTGAGTATTTCAGTCTTGCTCGCGTTGATCTCTTGATGGGGTACGAACGGCGGCACGAAAATAAAATCGCCGCGCCCTGCCTCGGCGACAAACTCCAGGTGTTCGCCCCAACGCATGCGGGCGCGGCCGTTGACGACGTAGATAACGCTTTCCAACTCGCCATGGTGGTGCGCGCCGGTTTTGGCGTTGGCATCGACAATGACAGTGCCTGCCCAAAGTTTGCCGGCCCCGGTGCGGGCGTGGGTGATGGCGGCCGCTCGCGTCATACCGGGCGTTTGCGGCGTGTTGAGATCGAGTTGCGAGCTCGGAACGATCTTGACTCCGTGCTCGCGCCAATCTGGCTGCGACTCAGAACTCATTCTATCTATCCTCCTGAAATATTCGGCTAATACTGGCCTGAGGTTGTGGCGCGTTCCTAGCGCCCGCCGAAGATCTCGTGGAATAATTTGGCGTAACGTTCGAAATTGTCCAGCACTTCCGTTGGGGCGAAGGCGGGCTTGATGTTCTCGATGAGCCGGGCTTGGTCCGGCGGCGTGTCGATCCTGTCCGGAATGCGATTCATGCTCCGAATCACTTCTTGGCCGCGCTTGGACAACACGAAGTCGATGAACAAGCGCGCGGCGTTGGGATGCGGCGCCTTGACGGCGATGCCGGTGGGATGAATGTTGGCAAAGACCGGAGCCAGATACACCCAATCCACCGGTGCGCCAACCGGCTTTAAAACCTCGAAGGTCTGCGAATAGCCGCTGAGCGCGCCTTTGAACTCTCCCGCGGCGACCAGCTGAGCGATCAAATTGCGACCGGTGCGCAGCTCCGTCTGCTTGGCCAGCTCACGCATGTACGCAATGCCTTTTTCCTCGCCCATCGCTTTGACTGTCGTGCCAAACCATTCATAGGCGCGTCCTTCGATGGTGATCTGCCCCTTCCACTCGGGCTTGAGCAAATCATTGAACGACTTCGGCACGCTGTTCTTGGCCACCGCCCGGGTGTTGTAACCGAACGCGCCATAATTTGTGTAGGTCGATGTCCAGTGCGACTGCGGATCTTTGTAGCCTTCGCGAAAAAATTTCCGCTCCGGCGAATCATAGGGCGCGAACAGTCCGCGTTTTTTGATGGCGTTGCCGTAGAAACTGGTCGTGACGATGACATCGCAAAGATTTTGCCCGGCGCGATTTTCGCTGACAAATCGCTCCATCAAGGCGGCGTCGTTGCTGCGATAGTAGGCGGCATCGATTTTCGGATAAAGCTGTTTGAAACCGTCCAGCAAAGCTTTCGAGTCGGCGGCGGTGAAGGTCGCGTACATCATCAACTTGCCTTCCGCCTCGGCCTTCGCTTTCACATCCTGCGCATGCGCCGGCATGCCAGCAAAGCAAAAGCCAGCGCCAATCGCGACAAGCAGCGTTGCGGCAATGTTAAATCTGTTCATTACTTTATTCCTCCAAACTGCGACGTGTCTTTTGTTCGATAAGTAGTCAGTGTTATTTGTTTTCCGAAAGCGCGGAGGGTGATTAATTTGCCAGCCTGGGCATGTTGTGAAAGCAACTCTAAACCCACACCGTTGTTTATTCCATTAGCACGCATGGCCAGACTTTTCTAATCTCACCTGTCGCGCCACCGTCCGATAGGTCTCGGGATAATCGGATGGCGGGATTTCATCAAAGCGGGGAGAGAAACTCCGCATGGACTGGACCCGTCGCTCGCCAAAATTCAGATCGCCCCAGCGCCAGTTCGCGGTCGGGACCCTGGCCCGCTGAGTCGAATTAGCTCTCAAGCTAGCGTCAGCAAGTCGGTTGGTTTGATTCTGTTTTTGATCGAAGGTGTTAAACTGACTGCGAATGAACCCCAAAGACGTCGCCAAGAGTTATGACGATATCGCCGAGCGTTGGCGCAGCGATACCTTCCCGCACAACAACGGCATCGCGCAGCACGAACGAGCCATCGTCTTTATAAAAGAAAAGCGCGTTGCGCTCGATGTCGGCTGCGGAGGCAGCGGCAGAATTATCGAACTGCTGTTAAGCCATGGATTCGTGGTCGAAGGACTGGATCTTTCAGCGCGGATGATCGCATTGGCGCGACAGCGCCATCCCACGGTGTTGTTCCATCAAGCCGATATCTGTGATTGGGAATTGCCGCAAAAGTACGATCTCATATCGGCGTGGGATAGCATCTGGCATGTTCCGTTGTCGTCGCAGGAAGCCGTGCTGGCGAAACTCTTGCAGGGCCTAAATTCGGGGGGAGTGTGCATTTTCACAACCGGCGGTTTGGAAGCGCGGTCGGAAAAGGTCGATGCGACCATGGGCGTGCCGATGTATTACAGCGTCCTTGGCATTTCGCGCACGCTCGCGCTGATCGCGGAGCAGGGCTGTGTTTGTCGACACCTGGAATACGATCAATATCCGCAGTCGCATTTGTATGTCATCGCGCAGCGGACGTAACCTGGGAATCGCCACTGACCATCCGTTTCAGCGGCCGTTTACCGTTGCGGCAGCGGGTCGGGGCCGGTGAGCTTCTTGAATAGCTCTACGGCTTCGCGGTCGCGCGGCATCTCTCTGATGGTTTGCTCCAGCTCCTCGGGCATTTGCGGTTCGGCCTTTAGGCCGGTGAGCTTTGTGTACTCCTTGAGAAACTCGGGGTCTCTATAGGTCTTGCGCATCGCTTCCTGCAGCACCTGGACCCGGTCTTTAGGCGTGCCGGGAGTAAGGATAAACGGGTTGCCGCTGCCGACGAAGGTCCGGTACAGCGCAACGACTTTCCGATCCATGGCCGACTTGGCAAAGGTCTCGATGTCGGGGAGATCGGCAAAGCGGGGATGGGAGTGCTTCCGTCCTTTCGGAATCTCGATGATGGCGTGGAAGTCCATCAGAGCTTTGTCGACCCATTGCGGTTTCTCGTGCAGGAGAGCGTCGGCCACGGTTGATCTGGTGTCTATCTCGCCCTGCTCGATGGCGACATCGAGCTCGGGCGAGGTGTATCCGGTAACGAATTTGGGTTGTTTCAGGCCCACCAGGTAGGCGAACATGCGCCCGGAAATATAGATCAGGTGGCCCACCGACTGGGAGCCGATTCTCGTGCTTGGAGCGGCGCGGAGCTTCGCCAGACTGTCGAGACCCGCCTCCCGTCGGGTAAAAAAAACATGGTAGCCGCCGCTATAGCTGGTGCCCAGATAGCTTACTTTATCGATGTCATAGAGCACCCCGCTTTCTCCGAGGATCGGGTGCATGACGAATGGCGTCGACATGCGGCCGATGGTCAGGCCGTCCGGACGGACCGAATTAAACATGTGGTTTGCCGCCTTGCGCCCGCCGCCGCCGTCCATGTATTGCATCATGACGGTGGGATTTCCCGGAATGTACTTTTGCAAAAAAGGAACGACGGCTTTGGTGCGCAAGCTGCCGACTCCGCCCGGCGCGCTACTCTCAAGGATAGTTACGGTTTTGCCTTGAAAGAAAGAAGTTTGCGGCAAAGCGACGCTGCCCATGAAGAGTTCACTGAAGAGATCGATCAATACCGCGCCAAGAGAGATTTGCCGAAACCATCTCCATTCGGGTTTGTTGCGTTTCATATACACCTCCGTGATATGACACTTCCCACCTTCGGCAACTCTCTTGCCGCGATCCCTTTGGTGAACCGTTTATGACTCGATGCCCGACTAACACCTCTGAAAAATTCTGTCAATGAAGCAAACTTGGCTGCCGGATGAACGCGAGCTGCAGCCTGTAGGCGTGAATGCTTCAATTCCAGCCGTGATCGAAAGTCATCGTATTCTGGCGTGGATCGGACTGCGCGAGATATTCATTCAGTTGGCGACGCGCAGCCCGCGGCAAGCGTCGTGGACCAAACTTGCGCCGCAAAAGGGTTTCTTTGCTTGACGGATTTTTGCGTCTTCAGTAAAGTCGCCAAGTCTAGGTGACCGCTCATATTACGATATACCTAACTAACCAGCACAAGCCACAGCAATCTTCTTTGCCGCCTCGACAAAAGGAAAATTAATGAGAGACGCCAGCTTACCGGTTACCCTGATTATCGTCGGCAGCGCATGGTTGCTGTGGTACTACCGGCTGTTTCCCGACATAGATTGGATCATCGCCGTGGGACTGGTTGTCGGAGGCATTGCAGTATTGTACCTCGACGGGATTACCAAGAAATCCATTGTCGCTGGGCCATTTCTTATCGCCAGCGGCATTGCTTGGGCGCTGCACGATCGCTGGCATGTGACCTGGATCGTGCTGATCCCTACCCTGCTGATCATGCTCGGTGTGTTGATGCTGATTGGGCGCGGCGCGAATATCCCGGAGCGGCGATTGGGCAGGGGCGAGATCAAAGGTGGCAGCGAAGAAAATTGAATGGATTGAGTCTAAGCGATCCTGCTTGGACTATGAGGGTTCCTCACGCGGGTCGGCTATGAAGCTTGGTTGTCTTTACTCGCGAGAGACCTATGGCATGACTTTCCGATTTACTGACCTGCCGTTTTCAAATTGCTTTCCAGTGATCCCGGCTTATTCTTCCGGTTCCTTTTTCAGAAGCTGATTGGCCTGCTCCTCGGAAAGCGACTCGACCAGGTCCAACATTTCTGCCAATTCCGGGTCGTCATAGTTTTTCAAACTAGCGCTGCTGACTAACTTAGCCATATGCGCGACCGTGGGTATTTCGAAGAACTCGCCTATGGAGACGACAACATTAAGGGCGCTGACCGTACGAGAAATAATTAGCATGGCGGAGAGGGAATTGCCGCCCAGATCGAAAAAGTTGTCGTGATTGTTTACGGAGCTGACTCCAAGCACGCGGCTCCAGATGCCTGCGAGAATTTCCTCGACGTTAGTACGAGGTCCGGTAGCGGCAACTGCTTCGCTGTCGGCCCGCACAGGGTCCGGTTCCGGTAATGCTTTGCGATCCACCTTGCCATTCGGCGTGAGCGGCAGAGCCTTCAGGCTCATGAATGCCGCAGGTACCATGGATGCCGGCAAGCGAGCTTCCAAATAGTGGCGTAATGTACTCGTGGCTGGTGGGGGCGAGGTGGCAGCAACAAAGTAGGCCGCCAGAGACATGTCGCCGAGATTGTCGTGCCGGGCAGTCACCACGGCTGAAGCAATACCGGAATGGTTGGCTAGCGCGCTTTCAATTTCTCCAAGCTCGACGCGATAACCTCGAATCTTTACTTGAAAGTCCATACGTCCGAGATGCACGAGGCAGCCATCCGGCATGCGACGGCCCAAATCTCCGGTGCGATAAATAGTCTTGCCGGGGGCGTCCGGCGCGGGTGAAAACACACCGGCGGTCAAGTCAGGCCGCCGCCAATAGCCGGCCGGCAGGTAGGCGCTCTTGACTGCGATTTCGCCAATCTGATTGATCCCAACGTCGTTACCGGTTTCATCGAGCAAGAGCACCTCGGCATCTTCGACAGGATAGCCAACGGGCGCTATCCCGCCCGGCACGTTGGTTTGTTTACCCATGAAATACCAGGTCATATTGCCGGTCTCCGTCGAGCCGAAGCGGTTGACCAGCACGCAGTCGGAAGAGAAATGCCGCTTAAACAGCTCCACATCCCGCGCCGTGAGCGGTTCGCTGCCGAGTACGATTGAACGCAGCGTCGGAAACATATTCACACCATCAGGGGAGACGGGAAGACTGTCGGCAAAATGGCGAAATGGCGTTGGCACCCAATGAAACAGCGTCATTTCTTCGTCGATTAGCCGCCGCGCCAGTCCGCTCATTCCTTCTTCCGTGGCCAATAAAGGCAGTAGTGCAGCGCCATTGAGCAATGCGCCGAAAATGTCCAGCCGGGACGCGCTGAAGCCATGAGAGTGAAGTTGCGTCACGCGGTCTTGGGGAGAGAGCATCAGACCATTCGTATAGGTCATGATCTGATGCAGCCCATTGCGGTGAGAGTGCGCTACTCCCTTGGGCCGCCCGGTGGAACCGGAGGTAAAGAAGAGATAGGCCAGAGAGTCGGGTGAAATGGCCAGGCGTGGATTGTCTAAGGATAACCCAGCATCAAGTGTATCGATATTCAGAATGGCGCCGGGCTCGCGGGCAAATGGCAGCGCCGAAGAAACATTGCGGTCGTCGGTAATCAGCAGCGATACGTCAGCCTCGTCGAGGATTCCGGTAAATCGTGCAGCCGGGAACCCGGAGTCCAGTGGGACATAGCACTTGCCGGCCTTCAAGATGGCCAGGATCGCAATGATAGCCGAAATGCCATGGTGCAGGACCAGCGCTACGGATTCTTGATTCGCGCCGCGCCGTGCGATGATGGCATGCGCGAGGCGATTTGCCGCGCGGTTGAGCTCGGCATAACTCAGCGAACGACTGCGATGTTTTACGGCCAGGCGATCTGCATACTTTTCGGCCTGCTGCTCAAAACGTGCCGAAATCGTTTGTTCGATGTCGGTCTTTTTGAATGGCGCAAAGGAAGCATCAGGTTGGATGCGCACCGAACGCGGGACAATTACCGGATGCATGACAGCCGCGGGAACATCAGTGCGTGTGGCTGGAGGAGATGGCGCAACCGTGCGCCCTTCGAACTTCACTAAACGGAGCTTGCCGGTAACAGGGTCGTTGGCGATGGACGATACATGCCGGCAGTCCAGAGTCGTTCGCGCGCCGCCTTTTTCCTGCAGCATTCGCTCGAACTCGCGCCGGACGGACGGGTCGATGTTGCTCGCGGCGACATAGTCGATCCGCACATGTTCCGGACTCGCTGAAATAAACTGAATTTTCTCGATGGTCGGCACGTGGAAAGTGGTCAAAACAACGGGATGAATGCTGTCGAGCTGGCCACTGGAAAGAACAATGGGCAGCGCGTCGTTCACTCTGCCTCGGATATCGCGCAGGGTTGTAAAGGGAAGATCCGGCAGCTCCGTGCCTCTTACAACATAGTCGCCAAGCTCGTACCGCAGCATCGGCAGGATATAATTGTAAAGATTGGTAAGGACCACCCGGCCTTCCCGTTCTGCGCCGACTTCCCGATCATTTTCATCGAGCGCCTCGACGATATTCAGATCGTCCATGACCATCATCTGGTCGTGCTTCGGCCATCTTTATGGCAATGTATTTCGACTCCGATGCCGCATAGAGCACGTACAGCGGCGCATTCCACGCTGCGCGAATCTTTCTTTCCATATTATCCGACAGCTTGTCCCCACCCACAAATATTCTCTGTGGAGAGATAGTCCAGCCTGCCTTCAAGGGCGAGTTCGGCCAATTGGGCCACGCTGCTGGAATAGCCGGTGAGACGATGAGGTTGAAACGCGTTCAGCTGGGTTAGCGTTTTCTCCACCGAGTCCATAAGGGACAGAATCAACGTATCGTAGACACTCTTGGGCATCGAGCTGGCCATCGATACCGTCGCGAAATGTCCATTTGCCGCAACATAGAAGGCAATTCTGGTTTTGCCTGCCGGATAGTTTTCCGGCAATGGTAAACGTCCTGCCATCGTCGTGTCGGCTATGGTCCAGGCCCTTCGATCATAAGCGTAGATGCCGATATCTCCGGAAGTCCCGGAACCATGAACAACGATCATATCCTGACAAAAAGTTTCGTTTGGGTCACGATGACTCTCAAACCATTCTTCGAGCTCCTTCCGCCGAAGCCTGGGATCGGTAACAGCCCGGTCGAAATTGGCAATGAGCAACTTTTTGGGCAGTAGCGGCAGATCGCCGATCGACATGTCGTCAAGAGACTTTTCACGAACTCCGTGGCTGCTGTAGTAGTCCCGATAAAATGCCGATCGGTGCCAAACATGGGCGAGCAATTTGTGGAAATGGCGCTGCTGAAGCCGCTGCATCGATTCGCGCGAAATTCCGCTCGTTCGATCCTCATGAGGGGTCGATGGTGTGTTCATATCCCGCCCTCAAGAAACTCCTGAAGCGCTGCAGCCGGTGCCCAGTTTACGAATAGGCAAGATAGCCGACTTTTTCGCAATGGGTGCGATAGCGCCGACCCGGCGATTTGTTAATTCACGAGTTTGAGTACCGTACAAAATGTAGAGTCGATCTTTTTAAGTTAGGGCGAGATAGTTTTTCGTCGCGCTATCGGTTGGAGTCGCAGAGAAACAAGTTGTTGCAGACCTAAATTCGCCCGGTAAATCATGAACGCGACCCTAGCGATGGGTAGAAGCTATTTTTTGGATTTTAAGCCGCTTTGAAAGGAAAAGCGAGTTTTCAACGGACCTGTAAAGATCCGGCCCGCATTCCTGATCTACCCCATGCCGGTGTAGGCGTGGCGGTCGGTTTCAAAGGGCGTGGGCGCTTTTGGTCGTCTCTTCGTTTAGAGGGATGCTTTCGAACGGTGCATCGGGCCGGGTGGTCAGCTCTGCGGCGGCGTCTTTCATGGCCGCATGCTCGACGGCACGCGACAGCACTTCGTTCTTGGTCGGTCCCTGCTTGTTGCCGAGAAACGGCTTGACGATAAGATGAATCACGTCACGTAGTGGCATGTAGCGGGTAAAGCGGCGGAGCAAACGAAACGTCTGCACCGGGTAGTGCAACAGTTTGTAGAGAAATAGCCGTCGCAGGCCGGCGGTGCGCTCGGCATTGATCACCGGGCCGCTGAGACAGGTCGGATCGATCTCCGAACATTTAAAATACTTGAACCAATCGGCGTCGTCGTCGACCAAACCGCGCTGGACGTACTCTTTCCACAGCGGCGTGCCGCGGTAGACGCACAACCGGTTGAAACCGAAGGTGTCGAGCCGGAGCTTGGCGGCGAAGGAGAAAGTGGCGCGGATATCCTCTACGGTTTCATCCGGACTGCCGACGACGTAAAAGCCGTGGACGATCTCGATGCCGGCCTCCTTGGCGCGAGTCACCGAGCTCGCGACTTCCTCCAGTGTCTGTTCTTTCTTCAGACGGTCGAGCACTTTCTGGCTGCCGCTTTCCACGCCGAACATGAGCGTGCGGCAATGGGCCTTGGCCATGGCCGGAAACAGATGCTGGGCCACCGAGTCGACCCGCCCTTCGCAACCCCACTGGATGGTGAGTTGGTTGTCATTGATCCCTCGGCAGATCGCTTCGATACGTTTGGGCTGCAAGAGAAAATGGTCGTCGACGAAATACACCGCGCCATAACCCTGGGACTGCAAATATTTGAACTCTTCGACCACATGGGCCGCGCTGCGCGAGCGCCATTTACCTTCGTTGAAGATCGGGATATCGCAAAAAACACAGGGCCACGGACAGCCGCGCGAGGTCTGCATGGTCGTGAAACGCTCCATGGACAGGACACAGGGAACATCGAGCGGCATAGACTCGACGAAATCGAGCGGCAGGCTTTCCCGGTCGGGAAAAGGCCATTGATCCAAATTGCGGTCGAGAGGACGGTTTGGGTTGCTGATGACCTGGCCGTCTTTAGCCCAGGTCAGGCCTGCCACGCTGCCGGGATCGTCCAGCCGCTCGAGCAGATCGAGCAGCAACTGCTCGCCGTCGCCGCGGCAGACAAAGTCGACTTCGGGACACTGGCGTTTGACGCGCTCGGCGTTCAACGTAGCGAACACGCCGCCGAAGGCGAGGCGCACGCCGGCATCCGAGGCGCGGATCTGGCGCGCCAGAATTTTGGCGTGCGGATAACTGGTCGTGCTCAGGAAACTCAAGCCAACGAGATCGGGGCGCTGGTTACGAATCTCTTCGATGATCGTCTCGTTGGGGGTTTCAGGATTGGCCTGGTCGAACATGACGCATTCGTGACCGGCGCGTTTGACGACAGCGGAGAGGGACATAATGCCGATCGGAGGAAAACCCATGACCCGTAAATTGCCGTTGGCGGCGCGCTTAGCGGCTGGCAGGGCATAAAACTGCGGATCTCGGACATGGATCAAGAAAATGCGCATAGAGTCAAACTATCATGCCGGGTCTATTGCACAATCCCAACAACGGAAGTTTCCAGTGCCGAGCTTCGGATGGTTCAAGATGAATGGCCGGACCCTTACGAATGGATTGTCCGACTCGGTGAGTCTCGGGATCAATTGAAATGAATAGGTCACATTCTAAATTTCCATTTCTGTCTCGCCCGGCTTGCGGACTTTAGGCTGACATATTTGCAGTATGCACTCGTGACGTTTCTCGGGGTGTCCACCGGTATAACCGAACTCGAAAGATAATTTTACCGATCCACGCGACTCAAGCGTGCGCGCCGGCTGCGCGCGTCGTAGTCGCAGCGGAGTCGAACTTCGCGTCCGGTTCTGTCTCTAGCCTGGATTGCCAGGTCCCAATCATTACGTCCCTGCGCTCGCACGGACTGCACATCGACTCTGCGGTACCCCTGGTCGTGCGCTTCTTCCGTGCACTCGCTTCGCGCGCGCTCGCGCGGCCGATAGTCATCCTCGTCATAGTCTACCGGAATGACACAGCTCGAAAGGGCAAGAACAGCAACTCCTAAACCTAGCCATTTATCGTTCATATAGGCCTCCTTGATGATTCATCGGTACATTCCTAAACGGTCTTTCGCCATCCGTCCGATTTCTTCACCAGTCGATAATATATCACTGGTACAACACTGCAATGACCTCATGCGCGTTAGAGCAGATCAACGTGATCAAATCTTTTTGGCGTTCGAGTGGCTAGCCCGAGTCGGAATCGATTTCTAGATTTCTTGGAAGGAAGTACGGTCGGACTATAATTCCCAGGTTTTCCTCTAGTCTAGATTGTGTAACTTACGAGTCAGACCCAATCCTATGGTCTTTTTCAGGTCTTCGGCGCAAGCGCGCCAAACCTGAAATTCACATCGACGCAATCTCATCCACTGCGCGTAGGCCTCATCGGAACAGGTCGCGGATGGAGGCTGCTGCCTGTGCAGGTGCCGGCGCTGATGGGAATGATCGGGAGTCGCTTGATGAAGTCAGAGGATACTCATCGTTACGGGGTGATTCCGGCAGCGTGCTGAGAGAGAGTTCATTCGTGTTGGGCGTTCGATACGCCGCCGCTGACAAGTTGTTGCGCTTCTTCATCTGTCAGCGCTTCCAATTCAGTCAAGATGCGCGCTATTTCCGCCCCGTCGACATTCTTTGCCATGTGCGCCCTGATTGCCGCAGCCATTTCGGCCACCGTCGGCGAATTGAACAATATGGCGAGCGGAATATTGACCAGGAAAGTTTTGATGACTGCGGACACGATTCGCGCGGCTGCCAGTGAATGACCGCCCAGATCAAAGAAATTGTCGTGAATGCCGATCGGGTGAACGTCTAAAATTGCTTCCCAGATATCGACCACCTGGCGGTCAATCTCACTCGTTGGCAGGGTATAGCTCTGTGCCAAATTATGACGACCTCGGTCCGGTCTCGGTAACGCCCGCCGGTCGATCTTCCCGTTGATCTGAGGTAAAATATTAAGGAAAATTAGGTCCGCGGGTACCATGTACGCTGGAAGTCTTGTTCGTAAGAAGCTTAGTATTTCCCTCGCGGTCGGTGGCGGCTCGCTGCGAGGCACCACGTAGCCGACGAGTTGCTTTTCTGCTTCGCCGCTATCCCACGCCACTACTGCCGATTCTTTGATCTTTGGGTGTTCCTTGAGGAGAACTTCAATTTCGCCAATTTCGACGCGATAGCCGCGGATCTTGACCCGATCGTCTTTACGTCCCAGATGCACCAGGCATCCATCGGGCAAGATCCGCCCGAGGTCGCCGGTGTGGTAGGTTCGCGTGCCGCTACCATCCGGTTCGGCGAGGAAGGTCTTTGCGGTAAGCTCTGTATTGCGCCAATAGCCAAGGCTGAGATAGCGGCTCTTCACGACTATTTCTCCAACCGCTCCGGACTCGACGCTCTGGCCATCTTCACCCACTAACACGACATCCTTTCCTTCCGCCGGAAAACCGATGGGAACTACGTTCCCAGGGAACTCCGTCTGATGATCGATGGTGAAATGGCAAATGGTCCCGCCCTCGGTAGTGTTAAACGCATTGACAAACAGACAAGTCGACGGAAAATACTTCTTGAACATCTCATAGTCGCGTTTGGTTAAAGACTCACCGCCTAGTAAAATTAATCTCAATCGTTGAAAAATTTCATCGCCGGACAAGATTTCGACAAAGGCACGAAAGGTTGATGACAGTGATCGGTAAACGGTGATCTCTTCCGCCCGCAACAGGCCAGCCAAACGATTCAGCCCTTCTGCTTTAATATCGAACGGAACGAGCGCGGCACCGACCAGAAAAGCCTTGAGATTTTCTTTCATGAATGCGATGGCAACCGGTCTGAACACATGCAGGTTACGATCCTCTGGTGTGACATGAAAATAGCCTGATCCATAGGTTGCCTCGTAGAGCATGATATGGTGAGTGTGAACGACACCCTTCGGGCGGCCTGTAGAGCCCGAAGTGTAAACGATTTGAGCAACTGCCTCCGGCGATATTGATAAACCCAGATTGCTCGTGGAGAGGCCGGCAGGAAGACTGTCAGTATTGATGATCTGAGTCGGGACGTGAGCCACGCGTTCGGCCAGCGGCAGATGCGCCTTGCTGGTGAGAATCCATTGAGTTTGCGAGTCCTCGACGACGTCTCGTGTCCGCTCCAAAGGAAACGTCGGATCTAAGGCGACGAGGATCTTACCCGCCTTCATCACAGCGAGCGCCGCGACGATTGCGTCGAAGCCGTGGTCAAAGAGTATCGCGACCGAGTCGTTGCCGATTCCCGCGCTGCCCACTAGCGCACAGGCAATCTTGTTGGCAGCTTCATTGACCTGGCCATAGGTGAGCCATTGAGTGCCATGCTTAACGGCGTGTCTATGAAAAAATTTGACCGCCGCTTCTTCAAACGCATCTGGAACTGACCGCCTAAGATCTTGATCATTCAACATATCAAAGTCATCCTATCGAACCTCTAATTCAGCATGGGTAGACTCGGTGAATTATACCACACGCTTCACCTAGAAGGCCGTGGTACGAGGCGGTCTTTCACTTAATGCACGGAGGAGCTGTAGGTCACTCTGAGTTGGAGCGGATCAACGGACGGTTAATTCGGCAACTTTCTCATAGATACAAGTGCCAACGATTAGCGAATAATCCAATGGGAAGAAAGCGCGCAGACTCTTATTACCAAACTTTCTTTTTTGGTTCTCCTGTTGTCGGTTGAGTTTGTTAGACATTGCAACGTCGCGCAAATCTCGCTTAGGGACCGTTTCTTGGTCTTGTATGGATGGCCTCATCTCACCTCGTGGGATTAGGCTATTTTTTTATCAATCACGGTTATTTCCCGACGCTGTCCAACAAATCTGCCGCTCTTTCTCTCACTTCTTCGGCAGGATCGGACCTGGCTCTGCGCAAGGACTCGCGATCTCCCCGTAGCGCCAGTACCTCAAGTACTTCGATGCGAAACTCCGGGTCGGCATCAGCTAATCCTTGTCCGATCATTGCTGTAACCGTCGCGCCTTTTCGTTCGGAAAGAGCTTCAAGCGCCGCGTTCTTTACGTCGCGGTTAAGGTCGGCGAGGGCGGTTGCCAAAGCTGTGAGAGTCTTTGCATCGCTAAACTTTTGCATCGCCTCAATCGCCTCGAGCCACGCCGCGGCGCGGCGCTCTTCAAACTCCCCGTCTGAGATCACCGGCCGGCTGCTTGTGCTACTCGCCCGTTTAGCCTCGTCTGCAACTTTAATCGGAGCCGACGCGGCTTTAGGCTCCGATACCTGGTTCCCGTTTGCAGATTTTCTCAATGAAAAATAAACCGCAGCGACGACCAGACAGAGTAAAATCAACGCTGCAACATAATTGATGTTCATCGGACCCCGGCTCGACCGGTAACGTCTATCCGTTGCGACACGGGCGGGCCGGCCAGCGCGCAACTTATGCAATCGAGCGCTCATGCACCCGGCTAGCGCAAAGCATGGACCAACGAGCGAAATGAAGGCAGCGGATGAAAAATCATGTCATGTCACGCATTAAAATCCTGCTTACGTGAAAAGGATTAGGCGAAAAAGCCTGAAGCGTTGTTTAACGCTTTAGAAATCTAGCGTTGATGCCTGATCGGATAACAGCGATCATATCGTGCGTGTGAATTGTTGGAATTGAGTTGAACTTTAACTTGTGCGTGAAGCAAATAAGATGGAAATAGGATAGCAATTTAGAATTGATTAAAGTTTTTCATCGATTCGAGCGGCAGTCAGAAATTAGTGCCTTCAGGTAGCGCAATCGTGAAAAGCCCCACGACGCGCTGCGCGAGACAGCGCCGCGGACGGCGGCAAAAAGCTAATGAAGAGATATGCATCGGCGCAGCAAAGCGAGGCGCCATCGTCGGCAGTGTGCGCAGGCACTAAACAAGACGCGGCGCCCTCAGGGGCAAAAACGGCGAAGCCATTTTAATCCATGGGAAAGTCGATTTCGATAAAAAGACTTTCGGATGACACCGACCCGAGCGGTTCGCGTTGGGCGGCAGTACGCGAGCTCTGTTGCCGCGCAGCGAACGATGGTGCAGGGATCGCAGCCGGGCGTTGGCCTTTGTTTGGCGAGATCTGGATCGAGCCCTATCGAAAATTGCTCCCGAATTGGTCCTATGTGGCGTTGCTCGACGAGAGAGTGATCGGTTATCTGACCGGCTGCCCCAATACCGCGAGCTTTGTCCGCCGGGAATTTGTCCGTTGCACCTTGCCGCTGCTGCGCCAAATAGTCGTTGGCCGTTTTCGTGGGGATTCCTATGGCCAGCGCTTCGCTCGCCAGCAACTCGGTCTGGAAAAAACCGTCGCGCGGTGCTTTCCCCGGCCGGTGCGCCGGCAGATCGCGGCGGCATTCCCGGCCCACCTGCATTTGAACGTCGACTCGGATTACCGCCACGGCGGTGTCGGAACCCGGCTGCTAACGCACTACGTCGACGATTTGCGGCGAGTGCGGATTCCCGGCGTGCATTTGTTCTGCGGTGGAACTCCCGTGCCATTCTATACCCGCGTGGGATTTTGCGAACTCGCGGTTACCCAGGTGCGCGGGCACGACGTGCACGCGATGACGTTAAGTTTGTAATCGCCGAGGAGCCGATCACTTGACGCGACGCGTGAGCTTCAATAGAGTCCATTTCCTGACGCAATGACCCCTCGCAACCATGGCTGACGCCACTAAGAAAAAATTTCGCCTGTCGCTAAAACTGAAGCTAAGTGTGCTGATCACCTTGTTGATCGTGCTGTCGGTGGTCTTGGTCGGCGATTATCTGTTGGACCAGGCCAAAGAGAGTCTGCGCGGCGAAATTACCAAACGCGGCCGCACCATCGCCCAGCAGCTCGCCGCCAGCGCTAAGAATCCTCTGGTCACGCGGGATGAGCTAACGCTCAGTCTGCTGGTCAGGGACGCGCTCAGGGATCCCGATGTTGCCTATGTGATTGCTGTCGACGAAGACAATCAGATCGTCGCCCATGGCGAGTTGAATTTGATCGGGAAAAATTATCAGCGCCCGGCCTCCTTGAAGCCGCTCGCCAATGACATGCTCGTGCAGAGTTACGACGACACCGCCGGCGGGGAGATTATCGACTTCGCGGTGCCGTTGGAGTTTAGCAAGGTGCGCGTTGGCGCGCTTTATCTGGGTTTTAGCGACCGCTCGATCCGCCAAACCATCGAGCGGGCGCGCGGCCAGACGATCTGGATCACCGGGTTGATGATCGTCGGCGGTGTAGTCGGTGCCATCGGTCTGTCGATCGTATTGACCCGGCCGCTGCTCACACTCGCCCAAGGGACCAAAACCATTGCGGCGGGCAGTTTTGACGTTGTTCTGCCGGTGACGTCACGCGATGAAATCGGCGATCTCACGGTGTCGTTTAATGAGATGGCGAAAAACTTAAAAGAGAAGGAAAAGATCAAACACGCGTTTAGCAGCTATGTGGCGCGCCAGGTAGTCGACGAGATTTTGAAAAACCCGGGGGGCATCATGCTCACCGGCGAACGCCGCAACGTAACCGTGATCTTTTGCGATCTGCGCGGTTTCACGCCGTTGGCGGAAAAACTCCCGCCCGAAGAAGTCGTCGCCGCGCTCAATGACTTCTATAGCTTGATGATCGAAACGACTATCAAGAACGACGGCAGCATCAATAAATTCCTCGGCGACGCGGTGATGGCGATCTTCGGCGCGCCGGTGTACTTTGCCGATCATTCCCTGCGCGCGGTCAAAACCGCGGTCGGTATGCAAGCCCAAGTCGCGGCGTTGAGCGCGTTACGGGTGAGTAATGGCAAGCCGCCCATCGCCATCGGTATCGGCGTCAGCGCCGGCGAAGCGGTCGCCGGCACCGTGGGAACTGAAAGCCAGATGGAGTACACGGTCATCGGTGACCGGGTCAACTTGGCCGCGCGGCTGGAATCTAATGCCAAGCCTGGCCAGATTCTCATCAGCCAAGAAACCTACGAGCACGTGGCCGATCATGTCAAAGCGCGCTGTCTGGGGCCGATGACGGTCAAGGGCAGGGAAGAGGCGGTGACGGTATTTGAAATTCTCGGCATGGCGGATTAGAGATTGGCAAACAGATAAAGACAAAGGCTTATGAAGACGCTTGGGCTGCTGATACTGTGTTTAACCCTGGCCGGTTGTGGCGCGGCAACTTCGACGACGCCGCCGGTTCATACGGACCAGCCGGCGGGGGAGTTTTTCGAATCCGAGGATTATTTTGTTGTGGTGGCCAAAAGCGGCGATACGACGCAGACTCTGGCCGCCAAGCATCTGGGCGATGCCAACAAAGATTGGATGATCGAAGAGTATAACGAGACGGCGACTCTGATGCCGGGCCAGGCCGTGGCGATTCCCAAGCGCCCGTGGAATCTTTCCGGTGTGACATTGACCGGCTACCAATTGGTGCCGATCCTGGTCTACCACGATCTTGCGCCCCAGGCGAAGGGACGCATGGTGATGGGGGTCAAGGGTTTCGAAGAGCAGATGCGCTTCCTCAAGGCCAACGGGTACCGCGTTATCACGCTCAAGGAGTACGTCGAGTTTGTTTCCCTGAAACGCCAGTTGCCCAAGAAAAGCGTGCTAATCACCTTCGACGACGGCTACCGGTCGTTTGTGCGCTACGCCTACCCGGTGCTCAAGGAGCTGGGCTTCTCGGCGACGTTGTTTATCTATACGGATTACGTCGCCGCCGGCGGCAACGCGTTTACCTGGCCTGAGCTGAAAAAATTATCGGACGAGGGGTTTGCCATCCAGGCGCACTCAAAGAGTCATGGCGATATGGTGCGCGCCAATGCTGAAGGCGCGGCAGAATATGACAAGCGCTTGGAAGCCGAGCTGGTTCAGCCCAAGGCGTTGTTCCAAAAGAATCTCGGTTATGCTCCCGACATTATCGCGTATCCCTACGGCAGGCAGGATGACGCGGTGGTGCGACGGACAAAGGAACGCGGTTATGTCGCGGCTTTTACCGTGCGGCGCCAAGGTAGCCAGTCATTTGTCGATCCCCATCGTATCCACCGGATACAAATCTATCCGGAAATGCGAATGGACGATTTCGTTAAAAGTCTCAGCACTTTCAGCCAAGAAACGATCAAGTGAAAAAGCGCCGACAGACGCAATTCTTTTTGCTGTGGGCCGGCATGGCGCTGTTCGCCGGTTGTTCCGCGAGGTCCGGGGACAGCGTGCCAGCGAACTTTGAAAGTTTGATCGCGCCGCATCGAGCGCGAGCGGCGGCGTTGGCGGAGCACGGCAACCTGCGTGGCGCCAGCGAGGCTTGGAAAGTCGCCTTGACCATCGATCCTCGCGATGCCGCGGCTTTGGCAGAAAGCCGCAAGGTTGATGAGCAGATCAAGCAATCCGTCGGCGATCGCTTGAGCCGCGGTCGCGACGCGCTCAAGCGCAATGTGCATCTCGAAGCGCGCAATCATTTTCTCGCCGTGCTCGCCATGGATCCCGGCAATCGCGAGGCCTTCGAAGCCTTGCAGAGCCAAGTGCGCGAGGTGCGCCAAGTCAACCATACCGTGCGTGCCGGCGACTCGCTGGTATCGATCGCGCAACTGTACTACGGCGACCGCACCCGTTCCGAGGTGATTTGGGAAACCAATCAGCTGCCGCCCAATCCGAAACTGACGCCTGGAATGGTTTTGAAAATCCCCGAGATTCCCGGTCTGCCGTTTGGACGTCCGGAACCGGCGCCGATCGCGAAAACTCCGCCGAGTGGAAGTGGTCCGTCCACCGCCAAAACTGAACCAGCGGAAGAAGGGTTGTACGCCAACCCCGCGCTGGGCGCGGCGCGCGAAGCGCTCGAGCGCGGCGAGTTTGTTTTGGCGTTGTCGACGGTCGATCGCTTTATATTGCAAAATCCGCGCAACGGCGAAGCCACCGATCTGCGCCGCGCCGTACTGCTGCAACAGGGGCGCACATTGATGGAGCAGAACAAATTGCTGGATGCCTACAGTGCCGCCAACCAACTGGTTAAAACTAATCCGAAAGACCCGGCAGCCACTGCATTATTAAGCCAGGCGCGGGGCCGCTTGGTGCAGCAGCACTATAACCAAGGCATGCAGCTTTTTCGCGAAGAAAAGCTCCCCGCTGCTGTCGCCGAATGGCGCACCGTTTTGCAATACGACCCCGCCCACGACGGTGCCAAACGCAACATCGATCAAGCCCAACGGTTACTCAAAGGCTTGGAAGAGCGGCAGCAGAAGCAAGGAAAGTAGAGTAATTTAAATAATCAACGAGTCGACTCTTTTTTCCGATATCGATATCTCCGGAGAATCGTCCCATGAACTCGGGCTAAACCACGGGCCGATTTTCCCGTGGATCCTATGGCGTTCGCCGCGGCCATGATTGCGCTGATGAGGGTGTGGCGGGCTGGTTTTCGTTCCGCCCATGCGGCTTGTCATCGCGCAGCTCACACCGTTGATCGCATCTCGTTCCCTGACCGCGCCGATTACGCGACAAGCGAAAATGTGCCGATAGCGCGGTCATGATGGAGAAACGTTGGAGTTAACAAGCGTCGGAAACGAAATGTCTGCCGTCTCACTGCCGAGCTAGCAGTTATTCAATCGGTTCCTCCCAACGGTCAGTTCTCAACCAAGCGAAAGCCGTCTTGGCCTAAGCCATCGCGCAGGCGCTGAATATGTTCGAAGCCGGTGGTTTCGAGGACGAGTTCGACCTCGGTCTCGCCGATGGCGATGCGTCCAAAACCGCGGCTTTGGCCGATCTGTAAAATATTGGCGCCCAACTGGCCGATGCGTTGGCTGAGGCGGGCAAGATTGCCAGGACGGTCGGTGACGATCACGTTCAACCGGCACTGGCGTCCATCCTGGATCATGCCGGCTTCGATGATACGCGAGATCAGATTCATGTCGATGTTGCCGCCAGAGACGATGAGCCCGATGTTTTTGCCGGTAAGGGAGATTTTTTTGCTCATCAAGGCGGCCAAGGGCACTGCGGCGGCGCCTTCGGCGACGGTCTTTTCGATTTCCAGAAGCAAAAGCACCGCGTTGGCGATTTCACCTTCGCTAACGGTGACGATCTCATCGACGAATTCTTTGACCAGGGCGAACGGCAGCTCACCGACGCGACGTACTGCGATGCCGTCGGCGATGGTCGTGGCCGGCGGCAGCAGAACCGGCGCGCCGTCGGCCACGGCGGATTTCATCGATGGCACGGCTTCTGCCTGGGCGCCGATAATTTTGATCTTTGGATTCAAAGTCCTCAGCGCCAAGGCAATGCCCGCGATCAAGCCGCCGCCGCCGACCGGTACGACCACCGCATCGAGATCGGGACCTTGCCCGAATAATTCCAGACCGATGGTACCTTGGCCGGCGACGATCCACGGATCGTTGAACGCCGAGACGAAGGTCATGCCTCGTTCTTGGCTCAACCGCCGGGCTTCGGCGAGAGCGCTGTCATAGTCGTCGCCGTGGAGCACGCTCTGCGCGCCGTATTGGCGCACTCGTGAGACTTTAGTCAACGGCGCGATTACAGGCATGACGATGGTGGCGGCAATGTTTAGCCTGCGGCTGTGAAAAGCCAGAGCCATGCCATGATTGCCGGCGCTGGCGGCGATCACACCGCGTCGCGCTTCCTCAGCAGTCAGCGTCAATAAGCGGTTGAGCGCGCCGCGCTCTTTGAACGAACCGGTCAGCTGCAAATTCTCCAGCTTGAAAAAGACCCGATTGCCCGTCATACGGCTGATGGTTTCGGAATAGGGGAACGGCGAGAAATAAATGTGTTCTTTGATGCGCTCGCGTGCTTCTTCGACGTCGACGAAGGTAATCATATGGGTGCAAGGTTAGAATGAAAAGACTGGCGTGCGCAAGTTTGATAAGGTAAAAGGAGGAAGACACGCTGGAAATCAGCAGATTGAGTCGAGAATTTTGCACCGGAATTATCGATACAAAGCTTCCTGACATCTCATGACCGATACAAGGCTGAATTCCAATCATGCCGATCTTCAACGTTTTGGTCAAAACTATTTGATAGAAATGGACGGCATCGAACTCTACCGTGCGTTAGCGGCGGCGGAGAAGGATGAAAAGCGCGCAGCTATTTTTGGCAAAATACTGCGTGCCGAAGAGCGCCACGCGCAGCGCTGGGCGCGATTGATTCAAACCGGCGGCGGCGTAGTGCCGACTTACCGCCGCAGCCTGCGCGTCCTTCTCCTCGGTTGGCTGGCGCGGCGCTTCGGCACCGAGCGCGTCGTGCCGATCATCAGCGCGCTCGAAGCGCGCGATGAACCGGGATACATCAATCAAAGCGAAGCCGAAGGATTACCGGCCGAGGAGCGCGCGCACAGCCGGGTGCTGCGTGAAATGGAGGAAAGGCCGGCCGCGGATGGCGATATCGTCGGACGCGAGGCTTGGCATATGGCATCGCGCACCGGCAGTTTGCGCGCCGCGGTGTTTGGCATCAATGACGGCCTGGTGTCGAATTTCAGTTTGGTGATGGGCTTTGCCGGCGCCGAGGCGAAACCGGAATATATTCTGCTCGCCGGCTGCGCCGGGTTGTTGGCCGGGTCGTTCTCGATGGCCGCCGGCGAATATGTTTCGGTGCGGGCGCAGCGCGAGCTCTTCGAGCAGCAGATCGCCATGGAGCAACAAGAACTGGAAATGTCGCCCAAGGAAGAAGAAGAGGAACTCGCGCTGATTTATCAGGCCAAAGGAATTGCCGAAGCGGACGCGCGCATGATGGCGCGCCGTATCATCGAGAATCCGCGCACCGCCATCGACACCTTGGCGCGCGAGGAGTTGGGGCTGGACCCGTCGCAGCTCGGTTCGCCATGGGTGGCTGCGGCCAGCTCATTTGTGGCGTTTATTCTTGGCGCAATCGTGCCGGTGATTCCCTACATTGCGACGCGCGGCGGGACGGCGCTCTTGGCCAGCGCGACCTTAAGCTGCCTGGCGCTATTTGCCGTCGGCGCGCTGTTGTCGATCTTCTCCGCGCGCGGCGCGCTGTTCAGCGGTGCGCGCATGCTTGCCATCGGCTTGGGTGCCTCGGCGATTACTTATGGCGTGGGTTGGCTATTGGGCGTATCGGTAGCCGGTTAGCTGAGCGCGCTTCCAACCGCTACTCGTGTTTCTTGCCTTCCATCAGGGCTTTTAATTTCTTACCGAAGTCGGCGTTGTCGTAATAGCCTTTAAAGCGCTCGGCGCCGACGCCAAGTGCCGCAACTAAGACTGGAATATTGGTATGGGCGGTATTTTGCCAGTATATCTGAGTGTTGTTCGCGACCATCATGCCCAGAGCGTTAGCCACCGGTTCGGCGAAGATCGTCCGCGACATGAATTGGCTGTTGACAATCTTTTCTCTGAATTCCGGCGCCAGACTAAAACCCGGGAAATGGTCGGCCATGAGTTTGTCTACCGCTTCGCCCTTGGGCTCGGTGCCGAGTAGTGTTGCGGCTTTTTGCAATGAAATGTTGATTCCTCGGATTTTTTTGAAATCACGGAGGCTCCCGGCGGCTTGGTTGCTGCCTTTGCTGCTTGACAGGTCTTTTAGCGCCAGAGTCATGCCGAGCCCGCCAGATTCATGATCGGAGGCGACGATAATCAGAGTCTCGCGCGGGTATTTGCGATAAAATTCATACGCTAGTCCGACGGCCCGATCGAACTCACGGTAGTCGTGTATTACCGATGCTATGTCACTGGAATGGGAGGCACGATCAATATTCTCCGATTCGATAAAGGTGAAAAAGCCGCGCGGGCTATGCAGCAGGCGAATCGCTGCCTGGGTGAGATCATAGACCGACGGTTCATTTTGCTTGTCTCGATCGATCTCGAAGTTCATCTCGGAAAGACCGAACAACCCAAGAACCTTGCCGCTGCCGGCCCGCTGCAACTGGGGCAAATTCCGCACCGCCTGGTAACCGAGTTTGGTGAAGTCGGCCACCGCGTCGCCGTCGTCGGTGCGTTGGCTGCCGGGTTGACCCTTGGGCAGAAATTGATCCAGTCCGCCGCCCATGAGTACATCCGGCGCCATTTCCAAGTAGCGCTGCAATATCGCCGGGTAATCTTTCCGGTTAGGCACATGGCAGAGAAACGCCGCCGGACTGGCGTCGTAGATCGTTGAATTGGTGGCGAGCCCGAGTTTCATGCCGCGCCGACGCGCGATCTCCATGGCGCTCACCGTTACGGTATCATCGGCGCAGACTCCGAGAGCGCCAATTTTGGCTTTGCAACCGATGGCCATGGCTGTGGCCGCGGCGGCGGAATCCGTCGACAGTGAATTGGCGGCGTGGGTGGTCATCACGCCGACGCTGCCTTCCTTCATGATTTTATCGACGATCACCATGCCTTCGTTGTGGATGTGCTGGCGATACTGGCGGGCGATCTCCAAGTGTGCCGGGCCGGCGCCGTCCGAGAGAAAAAGAAAAACATACTTAGGCGCGCCGTTGGCAATGAGGCTGGTTTGGCTCGGCCCAAGCGAAGGCAATAGCGCGCAGAGGATGAAAATGGTCAGGAGGCTGAAGAGCAATTTTTTCACAGGTTCTCCAATCTATGTTGCTAAATTTGCGGGTTATTCAGAGCCGAGATGCGGCGCAAATCAAGCCACAACGACAACAGCGTATAATAGGCGGGAAATATTAGCGAGGCCAACAAAAGCCACTGTGGCGGATCCGGCACCCGATAGATGAGATACAATATTGCGGCGCCCCAGAGGGCGCCTAAGATATTTGTCGAATAACCGAAGCGCGGCGCGCGGCTGGGATAGATAAAGCGCAATGGCACGAAGACCAAGATCGACAAAGCGATGATCGTAAAGGCGTTGATCCAAAGCGCGGTTTTGAGCGCGTATAGATAGAAGACAACAATATTCCAGTAAGACGGGAAGCCGAGAAAAAAATGATCCGTGGTCTTGGCGTTGCGTTGGCAGAAGCCATAGGCGCTCGAAAGCACCGGGAGCGCGGCGAGCCAAAGCGCATCTTGTGGCGGCAGCAGACCGGCGCGCAGCATGAACTGGCTGGGTACAATTACATAATTTAGATAATCGACGAGGTTGTCGAGCAGTGCGCCGTCGAACTGAGGTATGACTTCTTTCACCCGTGCCGCCCGCGCCAGGGCACCGTCGGTGGCGTCGATAATGACGGTGACGGCCATCAGGAGAAACGCCAAACGAAGGTTCGACTCGTTGATGGCGAGAATTGTGAAAAGTCCGACAACCGCGCCCAGGGCGGTATAAACGTGAACCAGCCAGGCGAAAATCAGGTTCGCCATGGCAAATCTATGTGTTGGAAAAACTGCGGTAACGAAGATGGTAGGCGGCCATCTTCATGCTCCATGGTTGAATTTCGGCGCGAGCTATTGCGCCGAAGCGGCAAAACTCGGACGGGCTTTAAGACGGGCGATCCAGACGACGGTGTTCTTATACTTGACTGGGTCCACTGGAATGCTGAAGCGGTCGAGTAATTCGAGGTTAGCCATGAACGCCACGTCCGCCAAGCTGAACGCGCCGGCGAGATAGTCCTTGCCCTTAAGCTCGGCTTCGGTGCGATCGAAGGCTTTGGTGATCTCGGCTTTGGCATTCTCGACCCGCTGGGCGTCGCGCTCGGCTTCGGGCTTGCGGCTTTCCTGGATGATATGAACGAAATGCGGGTTGAAATGCGCATCGCGAAAGTCTTCCATCATGCGCGCTCGCGCCCGACCTTCCGAATCCCTCGGCATGAGCGCTGGGTAGGGATATTCGTCCTCGAGATACTCGTTGATGATGGTCGAATCGTAAACCACGAAACCTTCGTCATCTAAGGCTGGGATTTGACCGAAAGGATGAACTTTTAGGTAGTCTGGATTTTTTTGTTCCCTTTTGCTGAGATCGACGCTGATCCGCTCGAACTCGAGGCCCTTCTCTAACAACGCAATGCGCACCTTGCGCGAGTTGGTCGATGGCGGAAACGTATAGAGCTTGATCATTGACGGCAACCTCCTTAACCCTTCACAACAAGCGGTATATTAGCACAACGTTGTAATAAGTGGAGCGATTTTTTCATTTTCTCGGCGAAAATTACAACTTATTTTCGCTCTACTCGGCATCTTGCTTTTCATAGACGATGCTAGCGACGGGAGCCTAGTGTGGTCTCGAGCGCGCTGGTGCGATTATTTCTTTGCACCATGATAGTGACTTGATCGGCGGGCTTATAGGCTCCAAGTACGTCGGTGAGATCCTCAATATTACTGATTTTTTTATCGGCTAATTGAATGATTACATCACCTTCACGCAAGCCTGCGGCGGCTGCCGGGCTTTCCGGTGCAACGCCAGCGAGTAGCACGCCATCGATACTGCGGCTGTATTCAGGAATGATTCCTAGATAAACGCCGCCAACCCGCCGCTCGCCAGTGCTGGAAGAGGGTATTCGAGCGGGCAGGCTGACGAAGGCGGGTGCTTCCGGCAATGCCGCAATGGCCAGTACCGAGCCGAGCACGAGGTCGCCAACTTTAGCCATGCCCGGGTAGTTGAGTTTATCCCAGGTGTCGCTGGGGCGGTGGTAATCGGTATGGCTGCCGGTAAAAAAATGCAGCACGGGAATCTGCTTGTTATAAAACGACAGATGATCGCTGGGGCCAACACCGTCAGGCTGGTTGGTTTGTAGTCCCAGCTGCTTGGCACCGGCGCTGACGATGGCGTCAAATGGCGGCGACGAACGGATGCCGAATACGGTGATCCGGTCTTCGCGCAATCTCCCGACCATGTCCAAGTTAACCATGGATTTTATCGAACCGCTTTGCGGCCACTTGGCTACAAAGTGGCGCGAGCCATGCAGCCCTAATTCCTCGGCCGAAAACGCGACGAAGACAATGGCACGCGCGGGCTTGGGCTCGATCTGGCTTAGCCGGCGCGCCAGCTGGAGCAGCACTGCCGTGCCGGATGCGTTGTCGTCGGCACCGTGATGGATCTGCCCGGCGGTGCTTTGATCGCGCGTGCCATAATGGCCGAGACCAAGGTGATCGTAGTGGGCGCCGATGACGACGTAATCCTTTTGCATCTGCGACTCTTTGCCGGGAAGCATCGCAACGACGTTTGCGGCGCGCTCACGCTCCTCTTGGAGGCTTACCTGTAGTGACAGTTTAGCTCCCGGCAGGGCCAGCGAAGCCGGCCGCTCGTCGCGGTCGATCTTTTCTTTTAGATCTTGGAGTGAAAATCCTAAAGCCGCGAACCACTTGTCGGCGACTTGCCGTTTGATTTGCGCCGCCACCATGCTGTTGCCGCTGCGCCACAGGCTGCTGCGCAGCGACATCAGCTCGGCCTTCGGTTCGGACCGGCTGTCCATGTCAACGAGGATCATGCCGACCGCGCCATGTTCGCGGGCATTGTTGGCCTTGGTGCGGAGCGCGGCATGGGTCGAGAAATCAGGAGATTTTCTAAATGGGCTTTGATTATTTTTTGGCGGCGGCTCGTAGCGCAGCACGACGACGATCTTGCCCCGCACGTCGACACCGGCATAGTCGTCGTAGCCGTAATCTTTCGCGGTGATGCCGTAGCCGGCGAAGACCGCTTCAGCTTCGACTTTTGCCGATGAAGAAAGCCCAAGCGGCAGCCAATCCTCGTGCAATCGGAGCGCGGGCTCCCGGCCGAGCGCCAAGCTGCTAGGCTCTTTTACCTGCACGCCAACGGCGACGTCGAAGCTTTGCAGATAACTGTTGTTGTCGCCACCGGGAAGCAGACCATATTTGGCAAATTCCGCCGCGATGTAATCCCGCGCCGTGGCGATGCCCGGTGTACCGACGCCACGGCCACTAAGTTCCGGTGCCGCCAAAAACTTGCCATGGGTCAGTAGTTCGTCCGCCGCCGTGGTTTCCTGGCCTGACAGCAGCCAAGGGCGCGCGCCAACGCTGACTAGCGCTAAAAAAACTGCGGTTACGGCGATGTTGACTGCGCGGCGGCGGGATAGGGACTGGCGAAGGAAACGCATAAGCCTATGCAAGCTAACATGTTTGCGGCGCGCTTGTCGCTACTCTGGTATCGAATTAAGACTTTTGCGGCGGAAAATCTGAAATGTTATAAAGGTATGATCTACTGCTAAAGGAGATTGAAGATGGCGAAGTCCGTTGTTGTCTATACTCTACCTGGCTGAGGCCCCTGTCACGCCGAGGTAGAGTTTCTATCTCAAAAGGGTGTCGAGTTCGTCGAGAAAAATCTCCGCGCCGACAAAGCAATCTTGAAGGAGTTCCTTGACCAGGGCTTTCAAAGTGCGCCGGTGACGATTATTGACGGCCAGTCTGTGGTGGGTTTTGACCAAGAAAAGATTGTGGAACTGCTCGGATTGTAAAATAATTAAACCGATCGAATGGCGGCGCAGTTTGGCTAGGATTGCCGCGCCATGTCGATGGCCGTTTGACTAGCTAATCGTCCAGCGAAAAAGTCGAAACGATTATTTTACCTGCGACTTCCAACCGGAGGAACTGAGCATTTTGGCCGTGACATTCTTCGCTTCGTCTGCAGCCAAGTAGACGAACACATCGGTTACCGATTCCGGCTTGCTGCCGTTGAAACCGGTGAGTTTGGTCGCAACGTAACCCGGCTCCACGGAATTGACTCGAATATTCGACGAACGCACTTCGGCGGCCAAAGTTTGCGAGAAACCTTCCAGCCCCCATTTCGAGGTCGCGTAGGCTAAAAAGTTGGCGTAGGCGCCGCGGCCGATCATCGACGAGACGTTGATGATCGAGCCGCTTTTTTGCCTGATCATGATCGGCAATACCGCTTGGGTAATGAGAAACGGCCCGCGCAGGTTAACTGCCATGGTATAGTCCCACTTCTTGACGTCGAGCTCGATCATCGGCGCCGGCCGGGTCATGACGCCGGCATTATTGACCAGCACGTCGATGCGGCCGAACTTCTTATACGCCTTGTCGATGAAATCTTTGACCGGCTCCTCCAGCGACACATCGCAGGTCCAGCCTTCGGCGTCGACATTCATGGCGCGTAATTCTTTGACGGTTTGATCGAGCTCGGCGCCGGTGCGAGCGCAGAGCGCGAGCTTGGCGCCCTCGCGGCCATAGTGCATGGCGATGGCTTTGCCGATGCCGCGGCCACCGCCGGTAATCAGCGCGACTTTGTCCTTGAGTTTCATTAGGGAACCTCGGAGCGACGGAGCAATAAAAATCAGAATCTACCTTGAAATAAAATGGAAGCCAACCATTTTGCGCTTGAGCAATCGGCCGGGAGGCGATAGGAAGAGAGCCGCGTAGGAGGCGCGAATCATGGATGTTCTGAGTATCACCGGTTACAACCGCAGGCCGCCTCAATTGGTGGCGGAGTTCAAAGGATTTTTCGCCAAGGAGAAGCTCGAAGTACGCTTTCACGAAACCACCTATGCACCCGATCACAACCAAGGCATGGCGCAAGGGAAGTGGGATTTCACCCTAAGCAGCGCCGACACGATGATTGCGCGCACGACCACCGACGGTGTCGACTACATGCTGTTCATGCAAGCCGAGCAGGGACTGAGCGCCTATCTGATCGGCCAGCCCGGCTATGATGCTTTCGACAAACTGCGCGGCAAGCTGCTCGCCGGTGATCCGGGCGACTCCAATCTCGATCTCATCCGCAAAAAAATTCTCCGCAAGCATGGCATCGACGATACTGAATACGACATCGAAATCATCGGCAGTTCGCCGGTGCGCTTGGAGGCGTTCCTGCAACGGCGGGTGGTTGCCGCTATGTTGACGCCGCCGGCTTCCGACAAAGCCTTGGCCGCGGGCGGTATTCTCCTGGCGAGCGGCGACGACTACGTGCCGGGCTGGCCGCTTACTTGTGGTTGGACACTGCGACCTTGGTTAGTGGAGCATCGTGAGCTTGTGGTGCGATTTATCCGCGCCTGGGCAGCGGCCACGGATTGGTTACTGCAACCGGAGCACCGCGAGGAAACCGTGCAGTTGTCGATGGACAAGGAAAAGCTCAATCGAGCGGCCGCGGAAATTGCTTACTCAAAAATCGTTCCCAGGGCCAGGATCAATCCGTCGGCCATACAAACCGTCATCGAACTGCGCAAAGAAATGGGTGTTTACCAGCCGCCGTTCGCTCCGCCGGCACGTTTTTACGACGACAGTTATTGGCGCGAGGCGACTCAAAAGATGGCGTGAGTGAAGCAAGACGAGGCGAAAAAACCGGAGGGCGTCTTTTGGTTGGGTTATTTGTTTAGGTCAATAGCGAACGCAGGATCATGCCGACGATGCTCATGACGATGGCGCCAAAAAACGCCGACCAGAAACCGGCGATGGCGAAGCCTGGGACCAGGTAGGCGGCGAGCATGAGCATCAGCGCATTGATGATCAGCAGAAATATGCCGAGTGATAGGATGGTTATCGGGAAAGTAACGATTTTGAGGATGAATCCGACGGTGGCGTTGACCAGGCCGATGACCAGCGGCGCGATCAACGCCGGGCCGAGACCATCGACGTGGATTCCCGGAATCAGATAGGCGACGACGATCAAACTGATGGCGCTGATCGCCCAATGAACCAGCAAGCTCCACATAGTATGACTCCCTGCGAGAGGGCATAACAAAGATAAGGTTATTTCTCAATGAAGCTTCGCGTTTCGCTCTTGCGGGAGACCCTCGACAATGTAAGATGGGCCTACTGAAAGTTGCAAAAGGAGGCATGAAAGCCATGTCAAATCAGGAACTCGAAAGTGTCGCTCAAGCGATGGTGGCGAAGGGCAGGGGCATCCTCGCCGCGGATGAGAGCATGGGCACGATCAAGAGAAGGTTCGATAGTATCAAGATTGACTCCAATGAAAACAACCGGCGCGCCTATCGCGAGCTGCTCTTTACCACCAAGGGTCTAGAGGAAGCGGTGAGCGGCGTGATCCTGTTCGATGAGACGTTGCGCACCGCGGCCAGCGACGGTACGGCGTTCTCGCAGGTTCTCTCCAAGAAGGGCATCATGCCCGGCATCAAAGTCGACAAAGGGCCGGTGGACATTCCCGGCTTTCCGGGGGAAACCGTCACCGAAGGGCTCGACGGTCTGCGCGCGCGCGTCAAGGAGTATCGTGAACTCGGCGCCAAATTCGCCAAATGGCGCGCCGTGATTACCATCGGCGAAGGCATTCCGACTTATACTTGTTTGCACGCCAATGCTCACGCACTGGCGCGCTACGCGGCACTGTGCCAGGAAGGCGGCATCGTGCCGATCGTCGAGCCCGAAGTATTACTCGACGGCAACCATACGATCGAGCGGTGCGAGGAAGTGACAGAGGAGACGTTGCGGATAACTTTCTCGGCGCTGTTAGGACAGCGGGTGCATCTCGAAGGCATGATTCTCAAGCCGAGCATGGTGGTATCCGGCAAAGACAACCCGCGCCAAGCCGGTGTCGACGAAGTCGCCGAGCGGACTATTCGTTGTCTCAAGCGCACCGTTCCCGGCGCTGTGCCGGGCATCGCTTTTCTCTCGGGCGGGCAAAGTGCCGTGAGCGCCACCGAACACTTGAATAAAATGAATCAACTGGGCCCTCACCCCTGGCAGGTGAGTTTTTCCTACGCCCGGGCGCTGCAAGATCCGGCGCTCAAGGCATGGAAAGGCGAGCCGGGCAATGTCGCGGCAGCGCAGAAGATTTTTTATCATCGAGCCAAGATGAATAGCGCCGCGCGTAGCGGCAGCTACACCAAGAAAATGGAAGAAGCGGGTTAGTTCAGATTCACGATTCCCGGTTCAGAACCGTTCCTTCTAGATTCGGTTATCTCACTGGCGTGTCACTCGCGACGAGATAACCGTTTTTATGTTTTCTATAGACGGTGGTGGCGGTATTCATGACGGCGATGTCGTGTCCCGACGAACTAAACCCGCTACGATAAGTTGGAGCCAAGCATGTCCGAATCCGCACGTCGTCTGATCATCGTGTCCAACCGTTTGCCTTTTAACGCAAGCGTTGAGGGCGGCGAGCTGGTTTTTCATGGGAGCGCAGGCGGCCTGGTCAGCGGTCTCGCCTCTTATCTTCATCCGCCCTCGCAAACCGACACTCCGCCCGTCGAATATCTCTGGGTCGGTTGGCCGGGCATCAGCGTCGACGACGCGTTCAAGGAGCCGTTAACTAAAAAGGCGCACGAGGAATTTTCTTCCCATCCGGTTTTTCTCACCGAAGAGCAGATGGAGCGGTTTTACCTGGGATTTTGCAATGCGACGATCTGGCCGCTGTTTCACTATTTTCCTACCTACACGTTGTACGAACCGGCCTATTGGGAGCAGTACAAGCAGATCAATCAATGTTTTTGCGACGCTCTGGAGAACGTTCTCCGACCGGACGACGTGGTCTGGGTGCATGACTATCACTTGATGTTGTTGCCGCGATTGCTGAAAGCGCGCCGTCCCGGGCTATCGGTCGGTTTTTTTCTGCACATTCCTTTCCCTTCACACGAGGTGTTTCGCCTTTTGCCGGTGGAGTGGCGGCGAGAAATCCTTGAAGGACTGCTCGGCGCCGATCTAATCGGCTTTCACACCTATGAATATACCCGGCATTTCCTGCAATCGGTTCTGAGGATATTGGGATACGAGCACCATTTCAGCCAGATCCTCACGTCGGACCACCCGGTCAAAGTCGACACGTTTCCCATGGGCATCGATTTCGAGAAATTTTCGGCGGCGGCAGTGGACGGCGAAATTCAAAGCGAACGTCGAGAGATGGCCAGCACGCTGTCCGGCTTTAAACTCGTGTTGTCGGTGGATCGCTTGGATTATTCCAAGGGAATCTCGCACCGTCTCGAAGGCTTCGAGAGTTTTCTCGAGGCCAATCCCGAATACCACCGCAAAGTCGTGCTCCTGATGATCGTTGTGCCGTCGCGCATCGGCGTGCGTCAGTACGACCGGATGAAACGGCATATCGAAGAACTGGTGGGGAAGATCAACGGACGCTTCGGCGGACTCGGCTGGACCCCGATCGTCTATCAGTACCGCAACGTGCCGTTTCCGTCTTTGGTCTCGCTTTATACGGCCTCGGACATTTGTCTGGTGACGCCTCTGCGCGACGGCATGAATCTGGTCGCGAAGGAGTACATCGCCACGCGGACCGACGGCAGCGGTGTCTTGGTGCTGAGCGAAATGGCCGGCTCGGCAAGTGAGCTGCCTGAAGCCATCGTCATCAATCCGAATAACCGATACGAGATCGCTCAGGCGTTGAAGGATGCGCTGGAAACGCCGCTTGAGGAGCAAAAAAGACGTAACCGGATCATGCAAAACCGTCTGCGCCGCTACGACGTCAAGCGCTGGGCGGACGACTTTCTCGGCGCTCTGGCGGGCGCGCGCGAAATGCAGGATCGCATCGAGGCGAAATTACTACCGTTCGACGAACGGAGTGCAATCATCGCCGGCTATAAAGTCAGTCGCCGCCGGGCGCTATTTCTCGACTACGACGGCACACTGAGCCCTTTGGTGAGGTTTCCTTTTATGGCGCGGCCGGACGAAAGTAAGATCAAGCTGCTCGGTTTGCTCGCGTCTGAACCGGAAAATCATGTCGTTATCATCAGCGGACGCGACCGGCAGACTCTCGACAGTTGGTTCGGTTCTTTGCCCATCGGTCTGGTCGCCGAGCATGGGGCGTGGATCAAACAAGCCGGCCAGTCTTGGCAGCTCGTCAAGCCGCGCGCCAACGAATGGAAGGAGAAGCTCCTACCGATACTGGAAATCTACACCGACCGGCTGCCCGGCGCCTTTGTCGAAGACAAGGAAAATTCCGTGGCATGGCATTACCGGCCGGCCGATCCCGAACAGGGGGGGGCACTGGCCTCCGAGCTTGTCGATAATCTCGATAGCATGATTGCCAAGACCGATCTCCAGGTGATTCAGGGCAGTAAAGTGGTCGAGATTCGGCATGCCGGCGTTGACAAAGGCAGCGCGGCGCTGCAATGGCTGACAAAAAACGATTATGATTTCATTTTTGCTGTTGGCGACGATGCTACGGACGAGGATTTGTTTCGCGCCATGCCCGCGTCCGCGGTGACTCTACGAGTCGGTATCGCCGGTACAGACGCGCGTTATAATCTGCGCAATAGCGCGGAGGTCATCGGCTTGTTGCAGGCATTCGTCGCTGGCTCGACCCCGCCGGCTAATAAGGGGAAAAGTTAATAGGGCAAATCGGTTCAGACCTTCCCGCATTGCCAGTGTGGTGAGGCGAGATTCAAATTCGTCATGCCGACCGACATCGGAGCGAGGAATTGCAACTGCTCGATCTTCAGTAAGACCAGCGTTCTCCTTTTCATCGTTCCGTAAATCGTCATTCGGTTTGCTTCACCGGTCCGATTTCTAACCGCTTACACCTTCGCTGCCGTTGTCGCTCAATCTGCATGCCGCCAAGTTTACTCATCAAATGATGCTACGCGGCGCGATCGAAGCGACATTAAATCACGCCGTTCAGAGCCGGATTTGGTGGATACGTGGCACAGCTTGCGCATCATTGACGCGCTGAGTAATTTGGTGTTGTTCAATATTCCGCCTCATTCTCAGGAGTCGCAGCCATGGGCATCGAAGGCATAGGCTTTATCATTGGTTTGATCGGCGCGATCTGGATGAAAAGCTCGATCAATCTGATGCGCGAGGGCAGAGAACAGCCTGAGCTAAAAATGATCGGCCGCGAACCGGAGAATCCGGCGCTCAAAGCATTTATTCGCGGGCTATCGTTGATACTACTGGGCTTTGGGCTGGAGACTTACGCGCGTCTGTTCTTAAATTGAAATAGTTCGAGCCGGTAAAAGCAAAAAGCAGCTTAGTTCGTTTATCTTGCTGGCGTGTCACATGCGAGCCGAGATAAGCGATTTTTTTTGCAATGTGTGCGTTGGCAGTCTTGATGCCCGCGCTTCACTCGAGCTCATTAGGCGAGGAGCTGAATCTCCGGTAGCTTCGGCCGGCAACCTGAATAAGGAAAAGGCCTAATGGGGCGCGCTACGACGCTACATTCGTTACGTCTTGGGCCGCACTTTGGCGCGCTGAATCGCGAATATCCTCATTGTCCGCAAGATCACTAGCGATTTCAATAGGTTAGCTTGCACAGCCAGCGCATAGGTAATTATTTTATTAACCAGCGGATACTAAGGTCTAGCGGGTCGTATCAATAGGCATGATCAGCCCTTATGGCAATTTACCGGCCCGAATAACCAGGAGGAGTACCGTGAAAAATAATATCTTAGATCGAATCGTGATGGCGATCGTTATCGCCACTCTGTCATCGGCGGGGGTCAGTATCGCCGCGGATGGCGATCGCGGACCGCGAGAGGAACAAAGACGCGACCAGCGTGAAACGCAACAGGAAGAAAAACCGCGACAGCAACAAAAAGCGCCAAGCGCTCAGCAAGAACAGAAAGACCAGCAGCAGCGCGAGCGCGCCCAGCTAAAATCGGCGCAGGACCAGCAAGAACAGCGCGCGCGCCAAAAGCAGCAGCAAGAGCGCATCGAGCATCAATCGGAGGTGATACAAAAACAAAGGCAGGCGCAGCAAGAGCAGAGGCAAGAGCAAATTCACGAACAGCGACAACAGCAGCGTCTGTCGCAGCAACGGCAACAAGAGCTGATTCGCCAACAGCAACAACGTGTCGAGCAGTATCGGCGAAACCTCGAACAACAGGAGCGCCTCGCGCGGGAGCGTGCAGCGCTGCTAGAGCGACAAAAACGCATGGCGCAGTTTCGATTTCAGCAAGAGTATCTCGAGCGGGTTCGCCAGCAGCAAGTCTATCTGCGCAACCATCGCTTCGACTATGATCATGACCCGTACTTCTACACTGCGCCGATCTATCGCTATAACCGCGGCGGCAGCTACCGCGAAATAAACGAATACGGCGCCAAGACGCTACGGCAGGCGGTGAATTATGGTTATGAGGAAGGCTTGCGCGCCGGCCGGGCTGACCGGGATGACCGTTGGGGTGCCAACTACGAAGACTCCTACGCCTATAGGGACGCGAACTACGGCTACAGTGGTTATTACGTAAACCAGGACGACTACAATTACTACTTTCGCGAAGGCTTCCGGCGCGGTTATGAAGATGGCTATAATAGTCGCTATCGCTACGGTCGCTTCACCGACGGAAACACGTCGATCTTGGAAACCATTTTGACCCAAATCCTCAATTTCCAGTCGATTAGCTGACCACGCAAATCGCACGCTCAGCCAGCGCCCGGCCACTTACTAAAAGAGTGAGCCGGGCGCTGTCTATATCGGGATCTGCGCCGCGTATGAAACGGGCGCGCAAAAGAACAGCGATGCGGCGGGTCATTTCTATTTGCCTTCCGCCTATTGCCAACCGATCGGTTCGTAGTTTTTCTCACGCAAACAGCGATTGACGAAAGTTTTGTACACCGGACTCGGCCTTTGCTTGCGCGTCAGGCCGTGAATTACGCCGCGCGTAACACCGGCGGCTCCGACGCCGGCGCGCCACCGCGGCGCCTGTCCCAGCGCGCCCCAATACCGCGCCTCCTGCTCCTCCAGCCGCCGCGCCTATAGCCGCTTCCGTACCCCCACCAACCGCCGCCTACTCCAATGCGGCTCTGACGGCACCGGATAAAACGTATTCCTCGGCTCGTTGTATGCATTCATCGACGTCGCGATCGGCCGCATTATTCCCGACCGTTGCAAGTGTTGATTGGGATAAAGTATGGGAGGCTGTGCTGCGCAGACGATCAGATTTAAGGAAAAAATCGCCGCGGCAAGAAATTTTTTGCTTTTTTATGTCCAGTTAAACTTTCTCAACCATAATCATGTCGCTGGCGCGGGCGCAATAAAAACGTTTCGCCGTATCTGCCGCCGTGCTGCAAGGCGATGTTAGGCCGGGCAAATCGTCAGTTCTTTATGGGTTTGGAGAACGAATTGTGCCTGGCTAAGGAACTTGAGCATGCTTCCGACGGGAAAATTTACCGGCTATATCAGAATGACCGCGTGCGCGTGCTCAACCGGTTGACCGCCTGCTTGTCATTTCGTATGTTACGCAGAGTAATAGGCAATTATTGGCGAACGGCGAATTGACACAATCCTTAACTCTCCAACTCAACAGGAGGTTTTCTTATGGCTTATGATCTCGTAATACGCGGTGGACGGGTGGTCGACGGTTCCGGCTTGCCGTCCTACGTAGCCGATGTCGGTGTCAAAGACGGCAAGGTCGTCGAAGTGGGCAAGCTTAAAGACGGCGCCGCGAAGACTATCGACGCCGCCGGGTTGGCCGTGTCGCCCGGTTTCATCGATCATCATACCCATCTCGATGCCCAGATGCTCTGGGATCCCTATGGCACCTGCGAGCCGCAGCACGGCGTGACCTCGGTGGTGATGGGTAACTGCGGCTTGTCTCTGGCGCCGGTTCGGCCCGGCATCGAAGACGCCATCGTCAAGAGCTTCATCCGCGTCGAGGCGATTCCCCGGATTGCGCTCGAACAGGGCGTGACGTGGAACTGGCATAGTTACGGCGAGTATCTTGACAACTTCGAGGGCAAGGTCGGCATCAATGTCGGCGGCCTGGTCGGCCACATCGCGGTGCGCCACCATGCCATGGGCGAAGAGGCGGTGGAACGCAAGGCTACCGGTACTGAAGTGCAAAAGATGAAAAACCTGGTGCTCGATGCCATGGAAGGCGGCGCCTTGGGTATGTCGACCAACCGCAACGACCGCCACATGCGCGAAGACGGCAAGCCGGTGTCGAGCCGCTTGGCGGATGATGACGAATTTTTTGCGCTATGCGACGTCCTGGGCGAGCGCAACGCCGGGGTCATCGAAACCATCCTCGGTCGCAACAAGGTCGAACATTTCGAGTGGTACCATGAATTGGCCAGGCGGACTCAGAGACCGATCCTTTGGCAAAGCCTGCAACATCGCTGGTCCGAACCCAACCTCTGGCGCGAGCAGTTGGCCGCCGTCGAGCCGATCTTCAAAGCGGGCTATCAAGCCTACGGCTTGACCCATACGGTGCCGCTGGTGCGCCATTTCACGCTGAAAGACTGTCAGATCTTCGACGAGTTCCCGACTTGGAAAAATTTGATGTTTCTGCCGGTTGAAGTGCGCAAGCAGGCGTTTGCCGATGCCGACGACGCGGGTAAAGCTGCAGTACGAGATCGATAACCTGCGCTTGACCAACTACCACAAGCGTTGGGATATTCCCAAAGTCGAAAAATGCTTCAAGCCGGAAAATCAAAAATATGTCGGCAAGACCATCGCCGAGATGGCGGTCATGCGCAATCAAAAGCCAATCGATGCGTTTCTCGATCTCGCCCTCGATGAAAATTTGGAGACGATTTTCTGGAACGCGAACAACGGCGGCGACTGGAACGCCATGGGTGAAATTCTCCGCAGCCCCTATGTGCTGATCGGCACTTCGGACGCCGGCGCCCATGTGCTGTTCGGTGCGGACTTCGGTTACGGCACGATCCTCTTGGGCCTGTGGGTGCGCGAACGCCAGGTGATGTCGCTGGAGCAGGCGATTCATAAACTGACCTTTCATCCGGCGTCGATCTTCGGCTTGCAGGGGCGCGGGTTATTGCGGCCGGGCTACGCCGCCGATATCGCGATCTTTGACCCCCAAACGGTCAACGCCGAGGAGCCTACGTGGGCCAATGATTTCCCGGCCAACACAAAACGCATGGTGCAGCAATCGATCGGCATGCACTACACCATCGTCAACGGCACCGTGATCAATGATCACGGGCGCATGACCGGAGATCTGCCCGGCCAGGTGATGCGGGGGCCGCTCTACCGTCAACAGAAGGCGGCCGCGTAATATGGGAGTGAGTTATATTCCAGTTGCGCGCATCGGTGAGCTCGCTCCTGGTGCCATGAAAGAGGTCGACCTCGGCGGACGCCAAGTGCTCTTGGCGTTCGCCGAGGGTAAGTATTATGCGTTCGCGCGCCAGTGTCCTCATGAAGAAGCGGATTTGAAAGAGGCCGGGCAGCTGTTCAATCTCAATGGCCCGCAGATCCGCTGCAACAATCATAGCTACTGTTTCGATTTGAAAACCGGCGACTGCACGCTGCCCAAAGGCGGCGTGCCCCTGACCGTGCTGCCTACCGAAGAACGCGGCGAAGAAATTTGCATTCGCCTCGAGTGGTGAAGCTTCTGGCGAATGCCGGCACGACCCTCATTTGTCGTTCATCGCCGGCGCATTCACAATGAAACCGACGCGACAGAATCGCCTGCTATCGATCGCGCTTCAGTTACTGCTCGCGCTGATTTTGGCGGCCGTGAGCGGGCGATTTACCAAGCTTTCGGCGCAGGAGCGAAGTTTTCTCTGGAAGGTGCAGGGAAGCGAAAACGCGGTTTACATCCTCGGGTCGATTCATCTGCTCAAACGCGACAGTGCGGCGTTGAAACCGATCGTGCAGGAGGTTTTTAGCAAGAGTAAGCGATTGGTCTTGGAAATAGATTTACTCAACGAGGGACCGGCGAAGTTTCAGCAGTTGGTAATGCAAAAAGGGGTCAATCTCGACGGTAAATTGCTAGCCTCGCAGTTGTCGCCGGAGACCTATGCATTGACGGTGCGACGGGCCGCTGAACTGGGCGTCGATCTCAAACTGCTGGCGCCGCTCAAACCTTGGGTGGTCGCGCTGACGATGGTGGTGATGCAGCTGCAGAAACTCGGCTACGATCCGAGCCTGGGCATTGATCATCAATTGGCGCAACGCGCCAAGCAGGCGAACAAACCGGTTGCCGGTTTGGAAACCGCCGAGTTTCAGATGGACATCTTCAACCAGCTGACACTGGCGCAACAGGAGATGTTCCTGCGCCAATCGTTGCTCGAAATGGAGTTGCTGGCCGAAGCGGTCGAGGACATGGTGGGCGCGTGGAACAGCGGCGATGTCGAGCGCGCCGAAAAGCTTTTTTTAGCAAGCCTGCGCACCTTCCCTGAGCTGAAGGAGCAGGTACTCGATCGGCGCAACCGTCGGTGGCTACCGCAACTCGAGCAGTTCTTAAAGCAAAGCGACGATATTCTCGTCGTGGTTGGCACCGCGCACTTGCTCGGGGCCCAGGGCATCATCGAGTTACTCAAGCAACGTGGCTACAAACTGGAGCAAATGTAATGGCTGAACGGAACCAACAGCTGAAATCGATGCAGGTGTCCGATTGGATGACCGAGAACGTGCTGGCCGTGGATACCTACGACAGCATCGCCATCGCGCGCGAGGTCATGGCCAAGCACCGGATCAATCAACTGCCCGTGCTCGATAACGATTTACTCGTCGGTATCGTCACCGATCGGGATATTCGCGATGCCTATCCGACCAGCATGATGATCGACCAGACCAAGGCGATCGACAGCTTCGCCGAGAAAGTCACCGTCGAAGAAGTGATGAGCCATGATGTCTTGATCGTGCAGCCGGAAACGCCTCTGGCCACGGCTGTCGGCTTGCTGCGCAAACACCGCATCGGCTCTTTGCCGGTGGTCAAAAACAAGACGCTCATGGGCATCATCACGCGCAGCGATATTCTCGATTATGTGCTCGACGGCGGGCCGAAGCGCAAAAGATTGCTGGCGAAGGCGCCGGCTGTCAAAGCAAAAAAACAGCGGAAATAGTTGCGCTCCGCGCCTTCGCAGTTATCCGAAGGGAGGGATTTATGCCGTCTTTCGATATCGTCAGCCGCATCGACATGCAGGAGGTCGACAACGCGGTTAACATCACCAGTAAAACAATTTCGACCCGCTATGATTTTCGCGCTTCCAAAACCGAAATTTCCCTGGACAAGAAGGAGAAAAAACTTCTGGTTACCACAGAAGACGACATGCGGATGCGGGCGATCCAGGACACTTTGATCGAGAACTTGGTCAAGCGCAAAGTCGACCGCCGCTGTCTCGACCCCAAAACAACCGAGCCGGCGGCCTACGGCATGATTAAACGTGAAATCGCGATCAAGGACGGCGTCGACTCGGACAACGCCCGCGCCATCGTCAAATTGATCAAGGACAAGAAACTCAAAGTCCAAGCCGCCATGCAGGATAACCAGGTGCGCGTGACGGGAAAAAAAATCGACGATCTCCAGGAAGTCATGCAAATGCTGCGCGGCTCGGACATTCCGATCCCGTTGCAGTTCGTCAATATGCAGAGCCGTTGAAATATATTTGATTGGATAGGAGCCGCCATGGAAAAAATCAAGAAAAACGACGATGAATGGAAGAAACAATTGAGCGGCGAGCAATTCGAGGTCGCTCGCAAGAAGGGCACCGAGAGGGCTTTCTCCGGCGCCTATTGGGACAACCACGAGAAGGGCACCTACCGCTGCGTTTGCTGCGGCAATGAGCTATTCAGCTCGGACACCAAGTTCGACTCCGGCACCGGCTGGCCAAGCTTTTATGCTCCAGTGGCGGCGGAAAACGTCGAGACCGAAACTGACAACAGCTATGGCATGCGCCGGGTCGAAGCGCTGTGCAGCAAGTGCGACGCCCACCTGGGCCATGTCTTTGACGACGGCCCCAAGCCGACGAATCTGCGCTACTGCATCAATTCGGCATCGCTCAAATTCGACAAAGATAAGTAGCATGAGCGCGAGCGCTTTTCAGGACCAGGGCTCGGTGCATCACTGCCATGGCTGCGGCGCCGCCAATGAAAAGGGATTGCAGCTGAAAAGTTACTGGGATGGCGATAGTGCGGTCGCCCAGTGGCGCGCCGCAGCGCACCACTGCGGTGGCACACGGGATAATTTAAACGGCGGGATCATCGCCTCGCTGATCGACTGCCATAGCTTGAATCTGGCCATCGCCCATGCTTACCGCGCCGAAGGGCGTGCCATCGGTAGCGTCCCGCGTATCGGTTATGTGACGGCGGAGCTGAAGGTTTCGTACCGCAAGCCGACGCCGCTGCAAGAAACCATCGAACTTCGTGCGTCGATTCGCCGGCTCGAAGGCCGCAAGGCCTGGATAGATTGCACGTTGAGCGCGGCGGGAGTCATTTGCGCCACCGGCGACGTGCTCGGCGTGCGAGTAGAGTGGAACTAAATGGGAAGAGTTCAAGCCGTTCAATAAGTTCAAATCGTTCAAGACGTCTCGGAGGCTATCCGTCGATTTGAACGGCTTTAACGATTTGAACGTTTTGAACCTCTAGGAAGAAGATGGACTACACGACACTCGGTAAAACCGGATTGAAAGTCAGCGTTGCCGGGCTTGGCTGCGGCGGGCCGAGCCGGCTCGGCATGCGCGGCGATGTCGGTGCGGAAGATCACGCGGTGCGCCTGATCAGGCAGGCGCTCGATCTCGGCGTCAACTTTCTCGACACGGCGCAGAATTACGGCACCGAGGGGGTCGTCGGTAAAGCGATCGCCGGCGTAGCGCGCGACCGCGTGGTTATCTCGACAAAAAAGACTTTGCCCACGCCGGACGATGCCGATCCGGCAGCGGCGATCGTCCAAGGCTTGGAGAAGAGTTTGAAACTTCTCGGCACCGACTATATCGATATCTATCACTTGCACGGCGTCGAGCCGAAGGATTATGAGTTTGCCCAAAACCAGCTGATCGAGCCGATGCGCCGCCTTCAGCAGCAGGGCAAGATCCGCTTCGTCGGCGTCACCGAAGGGTTCGTCGTCGATACCACGCATACGATGTTGGCCGACAGTCTCAAGAAAGAGCTCTGGGACGTGGTGATGGTCGGCTTCAGTTTGCTCAATCCGTCGGCGCGAAAGCATGTCTTCCCGCTGACCCAGAAAAGCGGCGTCGGCGTGCTCGATATGTTCGCGGTGCGGCGCGCCCTCAGCCAGCCCCAGCGGCTAAAAGAAATGTGTGCTGAACTGGTCGAGAAAGGCGCCATCGAAAAAACCGCGCTGGATCTCGACGATCCGCTCGGTTTCCTGCTCAAGGAAACCGACGCTGCGACATTGCCGGAAGCGGCCTACCGCTTTTGCCGCCACGAGCGCGGCGTCGACGTCGTCCTCACCGGCACCGGCAACGCCGATCACTTGAAAGAGAACATCGCCGCGATCTTGAAAGCGCCGCTACCGCAAGCGTCGCTCGAGAAACTTGCGCGACTGTTTGGCGGCTTGGATTATCTGACGGGCAATTAGCCAGCGAATTTCGCATAGACTCACCGGCGCTTGCCGCTCACCGTAGCCCGCTCCCCGCCCTTGCGGGCGCGGTAATCTTAAAGAATAGTCGCAAAGAGAATCACCGAGGACGTTAGTTCGTCTGGAACAATTTCGAATATTGTTCCCAGGGTGCCGGGGGGACGCGCGCGGTCTGCAAATTTTCCTCGACATGTTTTTGCTGTTTCATGCCAACCAGCGCGGTGGTGACGCCTGGCGTCGAGCGGACGAATTGCAGGGCGCGCTGGGCGTCGGTATCGAGCCCGGTAAAAGTCTCAGCGACGATCGGCGGCAGGTTGCGACTGAGCTGGCCTTGCAGAACCGAGGCGCTGCACATCACCGTCATGCCGAGATCCTGGGCGACCTCGAGCACGGTATGGCTATGGCCATGGGCCGGCTGACTGGCGTTGGACAACGCTTCGCTCATGCCCAGATTGAGCGGTAATTGGATGACCTTGAGTCGATGATTTTTGCCGCCGGCTTGTTCGGCCAACTCAACGACATGGGCCAGGGATAAGTAATCTTTGGCATCGGCGTCGTTGCGAAAACAGTTCCAGGTCGCCAAGCCATACATCTGAATCTTGCCGGCATCGACGGCGCCTTCCAATGCTTCGAAAGCTTTGACCACGCGCTGATCGAACTCCTCGGCGCTCACTTTGCCCAACTGTGTTTCCGGGTTATGCAGATAGTAGATATCGATGGTTTCGACGTCGAGATTTCGCAAGCTGCAATCGAGCTGGTTGAGCAGGTATTTTGCCGTCATGCAGTGGCATCCGCTGATGATATCGGCGGCTGTGGCGAGGCCGGAGTCGATGAATGCCGTCTTGATGTAGGCGCGTGGATCCTTAGGGGGTGTGCCGTCGTAAGGGATAAAGCCGGCTTTGCTGGCGACGACGATTTCGTCGCGATTGTAGCCGCGGCTGGACAACGCTTTAAGCGCCGTGCCAATGGAGCGTTCGCTGCGCTGCAACCGGTAGTTGATGGCGCTGTCGACGACGTTGCAACCGGCGCCGACGGCTGTGACGATCGCTTGGTGATATTCCTGATCGGTGGCGTCGTCGTAGTTGCCCAAATAGGTTCCGAGGCCAATGGAGGAGAGACAGAGATTTTGTGACCGGCGAAAATGGCTTGGCGGCAGTGTCTCCGTGAAGCGCTGTTGGTAACGTTCAGTGCCGTCGGGCGTCGCTTTTCCGGGGAGTTTCATTTTGCATTCTTTCCTTTAGCGCCAGCGCTGCTAAATGATAGACCATCGAGGCCAAGTGTGCGGCCGGGACCCGCCAGGACGAAAATCGCCAACATGATGATGAAGGTCTGCTGTTGCGCCAGCATTGCGCCGCCGCGGGCGGAGCCAGGACCGAGATAATAGTTTGCCACCATAAACAGGCCGACCAGCGCGCTCAAGCGCGTGAATAAGCCCAATAGCAGACCAACGCCCACGGCAATCTCACCAATCATGATGAGATAGCCGAAAAGCTCGCTATGCGGCACGACATAACGTTGCAAAAAAGTCTTGTACCACGGATAGAGATCGAGACTGGCGATGTCGCCGATCTGCCGGCCGATCCAATCGCCCTTGGGAAAGTTGCGCTGATATTTTCGGATCCCCTGAAAAAACAGATAGTAACCGACATAAATGCGCAGCACGGCGAGATACCAGAGGTAAGTTCGTTGTTTGAGATTCATCGCGCCCTCGCATTGGCTAACGAGCCGCACCGATGTGAAAATGCCGCGGCATTGGTGGAAACGCCGAGATTAGAATGCGTCTTTCAGTTTCCGCACGGCGGCGAAAACCGATACCGGGTCGTCTTGGCTGCCGGGGACAGCGGCTTTTATGCTGGCTTGGATTTCCTTGCTGTCCCAGCGCAAAAAAGGATTGGTCAGCTTTTCCTCTTCCAGGGTCGACGGCACCGTCGAGCTGCCGCGCGCGCGCAGTCCCTGCACATGCTCGAAGCGCGCCGCCAACTTGGGATTTTTTGCTTCGACGGTCATGGCAAAGCGCAGATTGCTCTCGGTATACTCATGGCCACAATAGACTTTGGTGTTGTCCGGCAGGGCCATGAGTTTTTTCAGGGAAGCGTGCATTTGTTCAGGCGTGCCTTCGAAGAGCCGGCCGCAACCGGCGGTAAACAGCGTGTCGCCGCAAAAAAGATTGTTGTCGAACAGGTAGGCGACATGGCCGGTGGTGTGGCCGGGAATGAAGAATACGCTTCCTTTGAGATCGCCGATGTGGACCGCGGCACCTTCGTCGACGCCGTCGGTCATGCCGAACACCCGCTCGCGGTCGCTCGTGTGGCCGTAGACTTTCACCTTGCGGGTCGCCAGCAGACCAGCGTTGCCGCCGGTATGGTCGCGATGGTGATGCGTGTTCAGGATCGCCACCGGCTCGACTTTTTCTTGTTCGATGCGGCGCAAAACCGGCTCCGCTTCCGACGGATCGACAATGGCGGCTTGGTTGGTTTTCTCGCACACGACCAGGTAGCCGTAGTTATCGCGCAGGAGCGGGATTTGATGAATTTTCATGGATTTTCCTAATCTGCGTAGGAGTAAACTGCTGCTGAACTCTAGTCGGAAGCGCGTGGTTTTTCAAATCCTAATGTTCGCCTGGCGTCCCTCGGCGGTGTGATGAAACGCGGTCAATTCGAATGCGATTGACGACGCGCCGGCTTAGCGATTATAGAGGAGGTAAATTTACCAGAGGAGTGGCGACTATGGAAAATCGAGCCGCACAGATACACGCCGAGCTGAAGCATCCGGTGATCGACGGCGACGGCCATTGGATGGAGCCGATTCCGGTCTTCCTCGAATATTTGAGCGAGGTGGGCGGACCTAAATCTGTCGACCGGATGAGGGCGCTCTGGCGCGCGCGGGACGCGTGGTACCGGGCCACCTGGCCGGAACGCCAGCACCAGCGCTTGCGCCGCGCCATCTGGTGGGGTGTGACCAGCAACACGCTCGACAAGGCAACCGCGCTGCTGCCGGCCTTGCTGAATGAACGGTTGCCTGAATTGGGTATCGACTTCGCGCTGATCTATCCGAGCTTCGGGCTCAGCATCAACGGCATGGCCCAGGGCGAACTGCACCGGGCGGCGGTCCGCGCCTACAACATGATGACGGCTGATATGTTCGCGCCGTATGCCGCAAGGTTTGCGCCAGTAGCCATCATTCCCTCGCATACGCCGGATGAAGCCCTCGACGAGCTCGAATACGCGGTCAGGCAGCGTGGTTTTAAAGCGGTCATGCTGCGGGGAAACCAGGAACGCACGATCCCAGCCGCGGCGGAAGGAATCAATGAGCGGGGCAGGGCTGAATGGTACTGCGATACCATCGCCTTGGACAGCCCCTATGACTATGAGCCGTTTTGGCAGCGCTGCGTCGACCTCGGCGTCGCCGTCACCCAACACTCAGGCAGCGGCCGTTGGCAAGATCGCGCGTCGATCAGTAACTTCACCTACAACCACGTCGGCCACTTCGCTGAATCGAACCACGCCTTCGCGCGCGGCGTTTTTCTTGGCGGCCTAGTGCGACGTTACCCGAGCCTCAATTTCGGCTTCATGGAAGGCGGCGTGAGCTGGGCCTGCCAGATGTGCGCCGATATGATCGAACACTGGGAAAAGCGCCGCCGTGCCGGGCTGCAGTACCCGGACGCAACCAGCGTCGCCGAGATGCATCAATTGATCGGCCGCTATGGCGACCAGAGACTGAAAGCCAACGCCGACGCGATCATGAACAGCCTTGACGCATTCCGGCCGGAGTGCAGTCTTGAAGAGCTCGCTCGGCCTGAGCATGTTTCGGACGACTTTGAAGCGGCAGGAATTAACTCAAAAGAGGACGTCCGGGCGGTCTTCTCCGGCAATTTTTATTTCGGCTGCGAGGCTGACGACCGGGCAACCATGTGGGCCTTCGATCCGCGCATGGGCGTTCGGCTGCGGCCGGTGTTCAGCTCCGACTTCACCCATTTCGACGTGCCGGATTTCAGGGAGGTGATTCCCGAAGCGTTTGAGATGGTCGAGAAGGGCTTCGTGACGGCGCAGGATTTCCGTGAGTTTACATTCACCAATGCCGCGCGTCTGCACACGCGCAATAACCCGGAATTTTTCAAAGGCACCGTCGTCGAACAAGCGGTGGCCAGTGAACTCGGGCTGAAAACCCCATAGCCAGTCGCGAATGGCTGAGCGGACGTGAGGGCTATGAATTACCCAGCGCGCCCTTCGAGCCAGCAATTGCGGTACACGACCGATTCTCTTCACGACAGCGGCAAGCTGCGGCGCTGGAAGGGCGGTGCCGCCGAATATCAAAGCGTAATCTTCATCAAGCGCGAAGGCGGGATTTGCTACACTGCAGAACTGCGCGGCGAAACTAAGTTCGTTGGGGATGAAATAATTCGAAAAAACGCCGAGCCGTGGTCAGATGCGTCGACACGCGGCAACATCATTATTTCAATGTGTTGCCGCGCGCGAAGTGGGTTGATTGAAAGTCGGCCTTATTCTGCCATGCCCGATTTTTCGGACGATCCGCCGCCGCCCTGCTGTGAAACCTCAGGGCAACCCGCAAGCGCGAAAAGCGCGACTAATAGCATCGCCCCCCAGAGTTTTTTCAACATCGTTAGTTTCCTCCGCTAATTTTTGTCGACATATCTTTGCACATGCCGCAGGCGCTGGTTCAGCAATTGCGATGCCATCAATCGCGAGTTTAAAAACTTAGAAAAAACCGCCAACTTCTCATTATGGTGGCGCGAGGAGTGTGGCGAATTGAAACATTGCGAAGCGGGCTTGGCCTGGCGTTCACAAACTAGCAGTGTCGAAACAGCAAGCAGGGATTTGTTGTAAAATTCAACAGACCGAGGCATTTTGCCACATGCGTTGCAATGGTGAATCGTAGCTGTCTCGGTAACGGCAAATTACGCGGCCCGTTTCTATCGGCTCAGGCTGACTAATCGACTATTCCCATGAGGCTCGGAACAAAACTCATTGTTTCATTGATCTCGACGATTGTAATCATCATGCTGGTACATGGATATTTGAGCCTTCGTCAGGATGAAGAAAATATCTTGCGGGAAATGCGCGTCGGGATGGTGGGACTATCCCGCTCGGTTCAAGCTGCATTGCGGTTCATCTACGGCGATGCGCATGACATCAAAGCGACCAAGGATTTTATCGACGGTGTTGGCAGGCCGGGTAATATTCATGGTGTCGTCATCTATGACCGATCGGCTCAGCCGGTGGCGCTGTCGGTGTCTCTGACCCAAACGAAGGAATACCCCAACCTCGATCCGGGCCCAGTTCTAGCTATTTCTCCACGCGAGGTGCTGCGTAGCGGTGAAGAATTGGAAGGGCTTGTCGAAAATTCCGCCTATCCGATTTATTACCGGATCGGTCCAATTAGAAATCATGACAACCAGCTCGTCGGCGCGTACGTGCTTGCGCGCCGCGGCTTGGACTCCAGCCGGATCCTCGAGACCCGACGCAATCGCATCATCGTCACGGGTTCGATCATGATCGCGCTGCTTTCGCTGCTTATTTTATTTTTCGTGCGGCGTAACGTCGTTCGCCCCATCGACGGGCTAATCGAGCGCATTCGAGCCATCGGCGATGGACGCTGGCAAGAACGCATTCAAATCCAGGAGAAAAGCGAAATCGGTTTGTTGGCCGGGGAATTCAACCGGATGTGCGAGCGTCTTCAGGACTTGTACGGCCGACTGATCGAAGAGCAACAGGAGCGGTTGACTTTGGAGAGAAACTTGCGGCAATCGGAAAAGCTTGCGTCCGTCGGTCAATTCGCCGCCGGCCTAGCCCATGAAATCGGCACGCCGTTAGGTATTATCGGCGGCCGCGCCGAGTTCTTGTTGCGACGACCGCGCAGCGCCGAGGAGACCGGCAACAATTTGGAAATCATTCGCTCGCAAATCGATCGCATCGCCGGCATCGTTCGGCAGCTTCTGGAATTTTCCCGGCGCCGCGAACCGGCTTTTCGCAGTGTCGATCTGGCACAACTGCTCGCGACCGTGACCGGCCTTCTGGAACATAAAATTATCGAAAAGAATATTGTCGTCGATATCAAAATCGCGGCAAACCTGCCCAGTATCAAAGGCGATCCGCATCAGCTGCAGCAGGTGTTTATCAATCTGTTTCTCAATTCGCTGCACGCTCTGCTCCCCGGCGGAACTATCGAAATTACCGCAGGGGCGATTCATTCTCACAATGCCAATAACAATGGGATGGTTGGAGACGACAAGCTGCAGATTCACTTTGAAGACAATGGCGCCGGCATCCCGGCCGATCATCTCGGCCAGGTATTCGACCCGTTTTTCACCACCAAAGACGTGGGCGAAGGCACCGGACTTGGGTTGTCGGTCGTGTACGGCATCATCAAGGATCACCAAGGTGAGATCCGCGTCGAAAGCCGGCGCGGCGCCTATACGCGGTTTGACATTGTCCTGCCGGCCGAACCCATCGTCCCGGTCGGCGGACAGCGGGAAATGGTCGCATGAAGGCTAATCAAGCATTGAAGAATCCATTGGCGCGTATTCTTGTGGTCGATGACGATGTCGCGATGTGCCAGCTACTGACGGATTTGTTGTGCGACGACGGCTATGCGGTCGAAGTGGCTAACGACGGTGACGCGGCCATAGAGAAATTCCAAACGAGCTCTTTCGCGTTGACGATTACCGACCTGATGATGCCAAGAATGAAGGGCACGGAGCTGGTGCGGCGTTTGCGCGAGATCGACAATGGCGCACTCGTGCTGTTCGTTACCGCCTTCGGAACCATCGAAAGCGCCGTCGAAGCGATGCGTGCAGGGGCATTTCATTACGTCACCAAGCCCTTCCACAATGACGAGATTCTGATTCAGGTCAAGCGCGCGTTGGAACAGACGGCGCTTCGCGCCGAACTCAAAAGGCTGCGCACCGAGGTGCAGACGCGCGATCGCTTTCGGAATATCATCGGCCAAAGCGAGGCGATCCAGCGGATCTTGGAGATCACTGCGCAGGTGGCGGACTTGTCCGCCAATGTGTTGATCGAAGGGGAAAGCGGCACCGGCAAAGAATTGATTGCCCGTGCGATCCATCAGAATAGCTCGCGGGCGACCGGGCCGTTCGTCGCGGTGAACTGCGCGGCGATTCCGGAAAACCTGCTCGAAAGCGAGCTGTTTGGCTACGTCCGCGGCGCTTTTACCGACGCCCGAAAAGATCGTCAAGGCTTGTTTCAGGAGGCCAGCGGCGGCGTGCTGTTCTTGGACGAAATAAGCGAAATTCCCCTTGGTCTGCAGGCGAAGCTGCTGCGCTTATTGGAAGATAAGGAAGTGCGTCCACTGGGCGCTAATCGGAGCGAAAAGATCGACGCCCGCGTAGTCTCGGCGTCGAATCGCAACCTTGCTGAGCAGGTGCAGAGCGGCAAGTTCAGGCAGGATCTTTATTACCGGCTCAACGTCATTCGCATTGATTTGCCGGCGCTGCGCCAACGCAGCCACGACATTCCGTTGCTGGTGAATCATTTTCTGCAAAAGTTCGCCGCAGGCGCGAATCGCAAAGTCGACGGCGTTGCCGCCAATGCCATGGCGGCACTAAAGGCCTATGAATGGCCGGGTAACATCCGTGAACTCGAACACACCATCGAGAGGGCCGTCATTCTCGGAAAAGGAAGTGTGATCGATATGGACGATTTGCCGCCTGCCATGGCTAAAAAAGCCGAACTAGAGATTTTGCTGGTTCAAGGCATCGACAAACGATTTACGCTCGCTGATCTCGAACGGGAATACATCGGCAAAGTCTTGGACACGACCCAGGGCAACAAGACCGAAGCCGCTAGGATGCTCGGCGTCGACAGGACAACCCTCTATCGTAAGCTCGAAGAATACAAAATTAAAGCTTAGATCCGGTTGACCGAGCCGCCCTGCCGGTATTTTTGAGCAGTGGCTCGCACTCGCCTCGATTCTTCCCCGCTTATGGGGCGGGTGTTCACGCTGTACTGTTATAGCGGTCGGCTACTCATGCCGGCACTTGGTGAATCAGCGCATCACTTGCACGGCTACTGCTCCATGGTGCAAGGCGCAAATACTTCATCGAGCTTGAGCAGCCGCGGGGTCAATCCTTGCTCGACTGAATACTGCGCGGCGGTTTCCAACACCGGCCGATTGGCCTTAATGCCGTATTGGACCAGCGGAGTCGCCAGAGCGGTTCTTGAGTCCGCCGGCAGCCGGCCGGTTTCAAGGTAGTAGTTGACGTGTTCCATTCGCTGTTCATCGGCAATTGCATTGGCGCGCTCGAAGGCTTTATAAAGGTTGAGAATCGCCCAGGGATGCTTCTCGGCGATTTGCCGTTTAAGCACGACGCAGTGGTTGATCGGATAGATCCCGGTCTTGTTGTAATACCTTACGCCTTCGGCTTTCGGTTCCGGGAACAAGGATTTTATCGCCGGGTGGTGCCACAAGTCGGCGCTGCTGCGGTCGACGAGATTGTCATTGACGAGGTAGTGCAGCGCGGCGTGGAGCTCGCCGGAAAGCATCATCGAGCCGATGTCTTTGCCGTGCGGGATCTGATGAATCGTCACCCCCGGCGGCGCGGTGAATTCAGTGGCGCCGCCGTGGCTGTGCTCGGGATTGCGTTCCATCCAAAATTCCATGTCTTTCGGCGCCACGCCGAACTCGTGATCAAGCGCGCCGCGCGTCCATAGCGCCGCAGTCTGCTGATACTCCGGGACGGCGACCCGTTTGCCTTTGAGATCGGCGGGAGTGTCAATTCCGGCGTCGCGCCGGACCAGAATTCCGGTATGAAACAGTCGTCGAGTAGTGAAAATCGGCAAACCCACCCAACGCGTATCGCCGTGGGCAATGGCGATCAGCAGTGACGAAAACGACATGTCGGAAAGGTCGAAGTCGGCAAAGCGCAGCTGGCGCCAAAATAACTCCGAAGCGTGCACCGGCGACATGATCAGATCGATGCCATCGGCTTTCACCCTGCCGTCAAATAGCGGCCAAGTGCGCGGATTCGGCGCCATGCCGGCGCTTAACTGGATATTCATTTTACCTCCTCATATTGCCGGTTTGTTTGACCCAGTTCGTCTACCGGTAATTATCCCAATAACAAGATTTGCGCTGCCGTGACAACCGCCGGACGTCCGACCATGATCTTCGACTGGTGTCGGGTTTTGCATTACGCTAATGTCGACGGCACGACGTAGTTACGGATCCGGGTGTGAATCATTGGACTGATCGATTTATTTATTTCCACGGCAAAGGGGACAGATAGATGCTGGCAAAAAATAGTCCTTCATACCTGAGGTGGATTGCGGTCACACTGTTGATCTATGTTAACGCGGCGCAGGGAACTGCCGGGGCCGAGAACTATTATCAGGGCAAGACTTTGACGATCCTGCGCGGTGGCACGCCGGGTGGGTACGGCGACTTACAGGCGCGCGCGCTGATGCCCTACTTGAAAAAATATATCCCCGGCGAACCGACCGTGATTATGGAGCACAAGCAGGGCGCCGCCGGGAGAACAGCGATAAACTACATTTACTCCGGAGCAAAGCCGGATGGGTTGACGATTGGCGCCGTCGGCAACGTCCTGGTGGCCGGGCCGATCCTGGGTCTGGCGGGCACTAGTTACGATCTGGACAAGCTCATCTACATCGGCTCTCCGGAAAGCGGCAGTCCGACCGCGTTCGTCACGCGAAAAGAGGCGGGATTCTCCAGCATAGAAAAGCTCCGCGCCGCGACGGGAATCCGCATCGGCGCGAATTCGGTGGGACATATCACCTACATCAATGGCCGCATCGCCGCTTACTTAATCGGATTGACGGAGCCCAAATTCGTCGTCGGCTATTCATCGCCGGAGCGCGACGTGGCCTTGCTTCAGGGCGAGGTCGACGGCGGCTCGATGTCGAGCGCGACCATCCAGCAGAATCCATCGATGATGGAAAAGGTGCATTTTCACACGATCATCACCGTGCCCAAGGGCCGTTATATTTCACCCTACTCGCGGGACATTGCCGAAATCGACAGCTTTGCCAAGAACGACAAGGAGCATCGCTTACTGAATTTGTATCGGGCGTTCGACTATCCGCGCTGGCCCTATATCTTGCCAGCCGGCACGCCAAAAGAGCTGGTGACTATTTTGCGCGACGCCGTGGTGAAATCATTCAAAGACCCCGGCTTCGCCAAAGAGTTTAAAAAACTCACAGGCGTCGAGCCCTCACCGATCACGGCAGAAGCGATAGAATCGGCAATCAAAAACCTGCCGCGCGATGCCGAAACGATCGCGCTGTACAAGCAGCTCTCCGACCATCGCCCAATGCCGCCGCGCTGACGGCGCTGTCGAGGACGATGGTTGCGATGGCGATCCGCAAACTGGCAATTTTGAAGCTTGATAAGAACTGGTGACTAGGATATTCGAGCGGATAATCAGACGAGAAAGCGAGCGTCGAATCTATGTACTACGGATCACGGGGAATTGTCGGCTTGGTTAAACCCACGTATCGGCCTGGGTCGATGGAGAGTTTTATCAAGCTCATGCCTGAAGGGGTTGGCTTCATTCCGGCTCATGCCGGGGTGCGTGCGGGCAATGAGAAAGAGCTACAAGAAGCATTGACTGTCGCCGAGAAGAAAGTTGCGCGGCTCGCCGAACTCGGCGCTGACGTGGTGATGATCATGGGCGCGCCGCCGACGATGGTGCGCGGGCATGGGGCGGATCGGCAGATTGCCGACTCGCTGACCGCGAAGTACAAGATCCCAGTTACCGTCGCGACCATCGCCCAGGTCGATGCGTTCCGCGCGTTGGGGATGAAGAAACTGGTTGGGGTGACCTACTTCACCGGCGATATGAATCAGCGCTTTGCCAAGTTTCTCGAAGACGACGGGTTTGTCGTCAAGGCTATGGAGGGCATCGAAGTGCCGTTCAAGGATGCCGGTAAACTATCTCCGGAAGCGATCTACAACTTCGCCAAGAAAGTCTTTCTCGACAGCGGCGGCGCCGACGGTATCTACATGCTCGGCGCCGGCTGGCATAACTTGCCGGTGATCGAGATGTTGGAGAAGGATTTGAAGACCACGGTGCTGTCGAGCATCCCGGCGCAGGTGTGGGCGACTAAGAAGATTTTGAATTTAAACGAACCGTTGCAGGGTTATGGGCGGCTCTTGGCGGAGATGCCGTGAATAAAGGTTCAAGGTTCAACGTTGGCGGTTCAAGGTTGGTGGCGCGCGTGGTGGTCGCGGCGTCGATATTTATCATCATCGCTACGACGTCGGCGCAGGACATGAAGAGTCTCGCCGAGGCGGAAGGCAAGTTGATGTTTTACGCGGCCTTCAATGCCACGGATACGAAAATTCTGACCGACGGCTTCAAGCAGCTCTATCCCAAAATCGACGCAACTTTTTATCGCGCCACCGACGCGCAGTTGATGGAACGCATCTTGACCGAGGGACGCGCCGGGCGCGGTTTATTTGATGTGGTGATGAGCACGAGTTTCTACGGCCACAATCTCAAGAAGCGCGGCATGCTCGCGACTTACGATTCGCCCGAACGGAAGTTTTATCGCGACGGTTACAAAGATCCGCAGGCGACCTGGACGTCGATCTATACCAATTATGCGACTTTTGGATTTAACACGCGTAACGTGCCGCGGGCGAGCATTCCGAAAAGCCCACAACGATCTGCTGAAGCCAGAATGGAAAGGCAATATCGGCATCGATATGCGGGCGTATGAGTGGTTCGGCACGATGATCAAAGCGATGGGCGACGAGAAGGGTCTCGCTTTCATGCGCGAGCTGGCCAAACAGGTCGGGCTGCGCAATGGCCGCACCATCCTTGCTCAACTGGTGGCCGCCGGTGAATTCAAGGGCGCGCTCACCGCCTATTCGCAAACTTTCGAACAGATGAAGCCGGCCGGCGCGCCGGTGGATTGGGTCTATTTGCCTCCCGTGTTCGCCAACATTCACCCCGTCGGCATCTCCGCCAAAGCGCCTCATCCCAACGCCGCCAGACTGTTTATCGACTTCGTGCTGTCGAAGCGCGGCCAGGAGTTGGTGCGCGGCATGAACCGCATTCCCGACCGCACGGACACGCCGCCCGAGCAAGCGCGTTTTATCGAAGGCATCAAACCGGCCTTCGCGCCTACCGAAGTGCTGGAGAACTTCGAGGGTTACGCCAAGACTTTTCATGAAATCTTCGGCGGCAGATAGCGCGCGCAGCGCGGTTTCGGTTTTCGCAAACAATTTGCCGCGCCGCCAACATTCGACCTGCCCCAACCTTGGGTTGATTGCAATTAACTGCCGGCTTGCATTACAACCATTCTACAAATTCTAACAGGAGCGTTGAATCGATGTCCGAGGACCTGCGCAGCTATATTAACTTGATCCGCGAGCACAAACTGCTGCTCGATATTAAAAAGGAAGTCGACCCGCTGACCAACCTGGCCGGCCTCGCCTATCGCGGGGAGAATGAGCAGGGCAAGGCGACCATGTTCCACAATCTCAAAGGCTATCCCAATTGGTCTGCGGTCAGTTACATGTGCGGCAGCCGGGAAAAAATGGCGCTGGGATTGGGCACGACCAAAGGCAAAGCATTGACGGAGCTGGGCGGACGTATCGCCAAAGGTTTGATCAAACCGAAAATAGTCGAAGACGGTCCGGTCAAAGAAATCATCTGGAAAGGCGACGATGCCGACCTGGGGCGGATTCCGATTCACGTTCACTCCGACAGCGACCGCGGGGTGCCGTTCATCGGCTCGGCGATGCAATTTGTCAAAGACCCCGAGACCGGCACGCAAAACATCGCCCTGCAGCGCGATCACATCAAAGGGCCGAGGAAGATGGGCATATTCGTCCATCCCAAGCGCCACACCGACATCTGCATGCAGAAGTACTGGAAGGAAGGCAAGCCGATGCCGGTGGCCACCGTGATCGGCCATCACCCGGCCTATTACATCGCGTCGACTTGGACGACCGGCTATGAAACCGATGAGATCGATATTGCCGGCGCGTTGCTGCAAGAGCCGGTCAACATGGTGCGCTGCGAGACCATCGACGTGATGGTGCCGGCGGCAGCCGAGATCGTCATCGAAGGCGAGGTGCCGCCCAACTACATGGAAGACGAAGGGCCGTTCTGCGAGCATGCCGGCATGACCCATGGCACGCTGCAGCATCCGATCATCAACGTTAAATGCATCACCATGCGCAAGAACGCCATCTACTACGCGCTCCAAGGCGGCCGGCCGATCTCCGAGTCCCAGCCGCTGGACGGATTCCCGATGGAACTGGTGCTCTACGCGCGCATCAAAGACGTCGGCGGCTTCATCGACGTCAAAGACGTCGTCTCCTTGCCCTATGCCGGCGGCAGCCACATCATCGTCGTGCAGATGACGCCGCGCAAGATGGGCGAAGTGCGCAGCGCGCTGATGGCGCTCTTGTCGAGTCCCTATCTGCACCCGAAGATCGGCATCGCGGTGGACGAAGACATCGACCCGCACAATGCCCAAGCGATCATGTACGCGATGTCGACCCGGGTGAATCCAAAATCCGATGTTTTCATTATTCCCGATACGTTATGCCATACCGGTGATCTCACCGCTGAGCTGCTGCCCAATCCCGGCGACCACATGGGTTTCCATCCGCGCATCGGCTCGAAAATGTTGATCGACGCCACCAAAGGTCCGGCGCTCACCGAGGAGCTGCGCAATTATTTCGAACCGGTGAAACCGCAGGGGCTGGTCAATGTCAGGCTGGAGGATTTTCTCGGCTAGGACTTTGAACCAGGCAAATAGATTCTCGGCGCTCGAAAGAGCACAAAAATAAAGTGTAGAGGACAGCATCTGACTAAAAATTTTCGGATGTGCTATGTGCTCTTTGTGGTTAATTCTTCCGAAATCACTAATATGAAAGTCGTCGTTCACGGGATTACCAAAGAGTTCGTCACCGCTCAGGGCACGACGCGGGCGATCGGCGGCGTCAACCTTGAGGTGCGCGATCAGGAGTTCTTCGGCATTATCGGCCCCACCGGCTGCGGCAAGACGACCCTGCTGCATATCATCGCTGGATTGGAAAAGTCCGATACCGGTTCGGTGCAGTTCGTCGGCACCCAACGCGGCAAGTCGCCGGTGTCGATGGTGTTTCAGGAGTCGGCGCTGATGCCCTGGCGCAACGTCGAAGAGAACGTCCCGCTCGGCGCCGAGTTTCGCAAAGAAGAACCGTCGGTTTACAAACGGGTCAGCCGGTTCTTTCTCGAAGTCGTCAATCTCTTAGACTTCGCCGGCGCCCAGCCCCACGAACTGTCCGGCGGCATGAAGCAAAAAGTCGCCATCGCCCGGGCGCTCGCCAACGACCCCGAAGTCATCCTCATGGACGAACCTTTCGCCAGCTTGGACGCGCAGACCCGCTTACTCATGCGCGAGGAGCTCTTGCGCATCTGGGAGCGTGACAAGAAAACCGTCATTCTGGTTACGCATAATATCGACGAGGCGGTCATGCTGTGCGACCGCATCGCGGTGATGAGCGCCAGGCCGGGATTGATCAAGAGCATCGTCACCGTCGATGTGCCGCGCCCGCGCACCATGAAGAGCATGCGCGATCCAGACTTTGCCAGCTGCATGGACAAGATTTGGAATCTGCTTAAGCACGATGTCGTACATGCACTGGATCGCGGCCGGCCGTGATGAGAATCGAAAGTCTCATGGCCGCAACGAATGCAAAGGGCGCAAAAAACGCTGTACGAAACTAGAGCGGACTTTAAACCCTCATCCTTTCCTTGCATTTGCTTCTTCCATTCACTAGAGTTGAACAACTATTTAACTTCCGGGAGGAGTGCTCATGAATCGTTGCACAGTGAAAACATTACGTCGGATGCTTTTGACCCTGTCGATGTTGGGATTCGCCGCATGCGCGGCGTCACTGCCAAACTATGCGACAATCGTTGCCAATCCGGATCGTCCGGCCAACGAGCGCGAGCTCGACGAAGCTCGCAAACCGAGCGAAGTGTTGGCTTTCTACGGCGTCAAAAGCGGCGATAAAGTTGCGGATCTGTGGGCCGGGCGCGGTTATTACACGGCGATTCTCGCCGAGGTCGTCGGTCCAACCGGTGTCGTCTACACGCAGAATCCCAGTGCACGGGATGAGATCAATCAACGCTGGAAGAGCGCGAAGTTCGCCAACGTGCGCGTCATCGACGGCGCGGTCGATAAGCTCGCCTTGCCGCAGAACGGCTCTTTGGATTTCGTGTTGACTCACTTGAACTACCATGATGTCGCCATCGAGGCGCGTCCGGCATTGAACAAGGCAGTTATGGCCGCGCTCAAACCCGGCGGCATCTACGGCGTGGTCGACCATTCGGCTCAGGACGGTAGCGGCAATGAGGCGGTGAAAACCTTGCATCGCATCGACAAGTTGCTGGTTATCAAAGAGGTCACCGCGGCAGGTTTCAAGCTGGCGAAAGAAGGCGCCATGCTGCGCAAGCCCGAGGACAAGCGCGACTTCAACGTCAACAAGCAGCGCAATCAGAGTGACCGCTTCGTGCTGGCTTTTCAACAGCCGTAGGGCGAGAAAGACTGGGAGCAAATCATGTCGAACCGATGGTTGTATCAGATGGCTTGCGCATTCGCCGGAGTTTTTCTGGCGGGTTGCGCCGCGATAGCGGCGCCCAATTACGCGGAGATTTTGACCAACACCAATCGTCCGGAAGCGCGAACGAAACATCGATGCCGTGCGCAAGCCGAACGAGGTGATGGCGTTCTACGGCGTGAAGCGCGGCCAGAGAGTCGCCGACATCTTCGCCGCCCGCGGTTACTACACGGCGATCTTGTCGCAGATGGTCGGATCCGAAGGCGTTGTCTATTCGGCCAATCCCGCGCCGCGCCAGGAATTGCACGACCGATTGAAACAGCCCGGCATGAGTAACGTGCGCGTGCTCGACGGACCGTTCGACAAGCTCGCGCTGCCTCAGGATGGTTCTCTCGATTTCGTCTTGCTCCATCTCGACTATCACGAGATCGCTGCCGATGTTCGGCGCCCGATGACCGCGCGGATCTTCGCCGCGCTGAAGCGCGGCGGCAGTTACGGCGTCGTCGATCACTCGGCGAAAGAGGGCGCCGGCGACAGCGAGGCGAAAACGCTGCACCGCATGGACAAGCTGCTGGTGATCAAGGAAGCGACCGCGGTCGGCTTTCGACTGGGCGAAGAAGGAAAAATGCTCAGCCGCGCCGACGACACCCGGGATTTCAGCGTCGTCAAGATCCGCGACCGCAGCGACCGCTTTGTGCTGAAGTTTGTCAAGCCGTGATTTTTTTCGATCGGCGAGATTTAGCTGAAGTCGTCGAGCAGTTGTTTCGCTGCTTGCAGATCCGGCGTGTCGAAGCCTTCGGTGAACCAGCCGTAGAGTTTCGCCAACATCCGCTGACACGACACCTAAAAAATATCATAAATCGGTTCAAAACATCCTGCTCAGCACCAGCATCCAGTAGTTGGTCCGGCCGACTTCACGGCGGATTTCCGGAAAGGCGTTGTAAGAGTAATAGAGATCGACGTTGATTCCCTTGAAAACATCGTAGACTCCGATGCCGGCGGTCGGCGTGACTTGGCCGGCGCTATCGACGGTTAATCCAAGCCTGAATGGCAGTGTCGGTGCGATCGACTTTTCGCCCATCAGCATGACCCGCATGAAATTGGCGGAGTCGTCTTTGCTGTGGACGCGTAAATATTGCAGGTCGGCGTAAATGCCCATGTCTGGTAATGGGTGCCAGCCGATGCCGCCGCGGACGCGGGTGAGCAGGGTGGTGCTACGGCTCTTCTGGCTGCCGCCGCCGTCCGTAATTTTAGTATCGATCCATGCCGGCGCTTGGGTGACGAATAGACCGGTCGTCCAGTTTGCTACTGGACTGCCCAAAACTCCCAGCGTGTATTCGGCCTTGGTGACGTTGCTGCCGATTTTGATCGCCGGGTCGGCGAGAGCGGTGTGGTTGCGCAGCAGCTTGATGGCGCCGCCGATCGACCAGTTCGGCGCAATGTGCCGGCTGTAGCGCAGAGTTGCGGCGTTGGTGCGAAGATCGAAGTCTTGGCCTTGGCGTGTCGTCGAATCGAAAACATCGGTGCGCGTAAACAACGGCGTGATGGTGCCGCCGTCGCCAGGCAAGCGGATCAACGCAATGGCGGAATTGATGGTGACCCCGCCGCCGGCGCCGAAACCGCCGTTTTCAGACACGAGGCCGGCGAGGACATTGTAGGCGAAGGGCGGTTCGCGGGTGAAATCGTCGCCGGCAGGATTCATTGCCAGGATTGGATGGGCGGCAGGGAAGAAGTTGGTCGTGCGATCGTCGGTGATCTGCAGGCGAAAGCCGAATGGCTTTTCCGTCAATCCCCAGCCATGCACGGTCGATGCAGATGCCAAGATTATGACAAGGGCAAACCCTGCGGGATGTTTAACCCCAAGCATGTCCGGGATTCTTTACCACGGGAGGGGGAAAAGCGGTAGAACAAAATCTGCACTCTACGGATTGGTTCGGGAATAGTGTCCTTCGAAATCTTCCGAATCAGAAATACCGAATGAGGTTAGCGCAGCGCCGGGACTATCTGTTCGGCGAGTAATTTAATCGCTTCGTCGTAATCCGGTCCCAACTTGGCGAAGGCGACATGGTCGTAGCCCAATCGGCCGGCGGCGCCGACCAGTTCGATGATCTGATCTCGGACTTCCTCGGGTTTTCCCGCGGCGTAGTAACAGCGCACCATATGGTCTGTGACCAGGGTGGCGGCTTGCTCGACCGTGGCGCCGGACTCGAAGGCTTCTTTGAGCTTCAATACTTGCTCTCTCGCCACGCCCATCTTAGCGTATTCGTCCGGGGTGAAGCCCAACGCTTCCCATTGCAGGATCGAGTGCGCCACTTGGCGCCGGGGAAAATCTAAGGCTTGCTCTCGATTCGCGGCAATCGAAACATTCAATTCGCAAACCTTGCGCAAACGTTTCCCAGGTTTTTCGGCTCGTGCCGCGCTGTCGGCGGTGGCGAGCATGGCTTCGAGCCGGCCGGCTTTTAGCATCGGGATGTAGGTTCCCGAACTGATCACGCCGTCCATGATGCGGCCGCACAGGCCGAGCGCTTGCGGCCCGTTGCCGCCGCCGTAAAATTTGAAGGCGGTTCGTGGCGTGAAAGCGAGCTTGAATTTGCCCTTGGGATTGAGGTGGTAAAATTCCGTTAAAAAGGGATAGTCGGAGTAGGGAAACTCTTCGCCGGTGAGCGCACGGCGCAGCAACCGGGTGGTCTCGCTGACCATGGCGATGGGCTTGAGCGCTTGGACATGCTGCGGCGATTGGCCGAGGTCGCCGCGGGCGATGCCGATGCCGATCTCGCGGCCTTCACACAATTCCGAGAGCGCGGCAAACGCATCCGCCATGTCCAAGGGATTATGGAAGTACGGCACCATGATCGCTGTGCCCAGGCGAACCGGCACGCGGGATGCGATGGCGGTCAGCACCACCATCTGGTTGCGGTAGCGAATGTTGTCATTGACCCAGATCTGGCAGAAGCCGCTATCGGCGCCGAGCTGAGCCAGGCGCACGAGGTCACGAAGGCTGTAGTGATTGGCCAAATGGGTGACGAATTGCAGGCCGAGCTCGCCGTTGAAGGTTGCCATTTGTCTCCGTCGTTTAGTGCCCGTCGGTTGGGCGTGATGATTTGCCGATTGGATTTCTCAAATGCCTAACGAGGAGAAGCCGCAGAAAACAAGAATGGCCGCAATGAACGCAAAGGGCTCAAAAAGAATCGGCCATACGACACACGCTTGTTTGCCTTTGCTGATGCTGTCGGTTGTTTCGGCTAGAACTCGGTTACGTTTCTAAGTTTGATTTTCTTGCGCTTGGCCTGGTCGAGGACGAACTTGCCGACGGCTAGGTCTTCGTCGGCGATGCCGTTGGATTGAAAAAAGATGCGCTTGGGGCGCGGCTGCGGCGCGCCGCCGGCGACGAACTTTTCCAGCGGCAGGATGTCTTCCCAGCGGGCGATGCGGGTTTGGCAGGCTTCGACCAAGTCACCGCTATCGGCTTTGGCGGCGGCGATGTCGTCGGTGACAATCAGGTCCATGCGCCGGATTAGGCTATTGGAAACTTCGTGCTTGACCGTGGAGTTTGCGCCGATTGAGGCGACCAGCACGTCAGGCTTCAAGTTATTTCCCGTCGCCACCGGTGTCGCCGAATCCGTCGATACCACCAGGATGTCCGAGAGCCCTTCGCACTCGTCGATGCTGTCGACTTCTTTCCAATCCACTTTCTTGACCACTTTGCTCATTTGCTTGACGAAATCCTTGCGCCGCTTGGGAGTCCGGCCCCAGACGACGATTTGTTCGATGTCGCAGGCTTCCATGACGGCTTCTATTTGAAAAGTCGCTTGCCAGCCGGGGCCGATGATGCCGAGAATCTTACTGTCCGCGGGAGCGAGATACTTGGCGGCGACCCCGGTAGCGGCGCCGGTGCGCAGGCTGCTCAAATAGGCCATGTTGACGATCCCTTGGATGCCGCCCTTGCCGCCGTGAAAGAGCGTGATGATGTTGGCGCCGGCGGCGTAGGAGCGCAGGCAGATCAGATCGGAGTCCTGATTCCAGGCTGCCATCATGTTGAGCTGTTTGGAGCTGCCCTTGAGACGTCGGCGCGGGACGTTGCGCATTTTACCGGCGGCGCGGTCGCGAAACATTTTGTCGACCAGGTTGACGGCTTGGGACATGTCGATGAGTTTACGAGTCTGTGCTTCGCTGATGATCACTGCCATGGCTAGAAAATCCTCCCAGCGTTGTATAGCCCAGGAAATCTGCCGGGGCAAGTTATCGTTTATTCGATTTTATCTTGGCCGACGTCTAATCGACAAAAGCCTTGACGGTGCCGGCGGATGGCCGCAAAATGATTTGGGTTCAACGTCGCCCGAACGAACAAATCGATAGCGTCGTCGAGAGTCAGTGTGGAGTAGATGCCAATGGCAATATCGAACATCCAAACCCGTCTTTGTCCGCACTGCGCGAATAGCATCGCGCTCGACACCTTAACCTGCCCATATTGCCGGGCGAGTCTTATGCCCGTGCCAGTGCCGCAGTGGCCGAGCCACGATAAAGAGTCACCGGCGGCCGACGTTATTCCGAGAAAATCTGCCATTCCGTTGGGTTCGAAGCTGATTCTGGTCTTGGGCCTCGTGGTTTTCGCGCTCGGGGTGTTTCTCGTCGGCGGACACAGCGAGCGGTCAACCCTTGAGCCGTTACTTGAAGTTAAAGAGAAGGCGCTGCAAGCAAGCGAGCAAAAGGTTAAGACGCTCGAAGCACAGTTGGTGCAATGGGATAAAGCATTGAGGGCCAGCGAGAGCCAACTCGAAGAGTTTAAAACCAAGCTTAACGCCCAGGAAAAGAGTTTGGCGGCGGCGCAGCAAAAGCGCAAGGACGCCGAGCGGGAAGTAAACAGGTTGGCAAGTCGCCCCGCGCCAGCACCATCGCCGGTGCGCTCGCGCGCGCAGAATCCGGCTTTGCCGCCGCCACCGCCAACGCCGGTGGCGCGCCGGATCGTCGAGCCGGGATTGTATGAAACCGTGCGCGCCACCGACGTGTATGAGGAGCCGCTGGCCAGTTCGCGCGTGCTCAACCGGGTCGGCGGCGGCACGGAAATCACAGTGGTGCGCGGCCTCGGCCAATGGTTGGAAGTGCGCTCAAAACACGGTAATCCTCCTGGCTTTATTCGCACTGAAGATGCTAAGTTCGTCCGCGGAGCCAACTAGAGCACAACTGCGATCCTCGACCGTTCGCCTGATACTGCGGATCTTTCCGTTTTCCATTTCGCGGCTTTCCGTTCGCTAACATTTTCCCGGGCTCTAACGGCGCTGATGGATTGCCAGCGCGACCAGGAACAATTGTCTTGAAAGAGCCCTACCATCTGACGCGCTGGTAATGGCGCAGGGTTTTCTCGCCAAGACTTTCACCTCACTCAGTCATCGCAATTACCGCTATTTGTGGTTTGGCACGGTGTTCATGAGCGCGGGTCAATGGATCCAACAGGTGACGCTCGGTTGGATAGTCTACGATCTGACCGGCTCTTCGGTTTTACTGGGTGTGCTTAACGGACTGCGCGCTCTGCCGTTCCTGGTCGCCAGTCCGGTCGCCGGCGTCTTCGCCGACCGCATGACCGGCGTCAGCTGATACTTGGCTGCGAATGCTTTCTAGCCCTGTTGACTCTCCTCATGGGTGTCGTGGTCGTGTCCGGGAAATTGGCGGTCTGGCATTTGTTTAGCTTCACGTTGTTGACCGGTGTCGCTTGGACGTTTGTCGATCCGATCCGCCAGAGTCTGGTGCCGGTGCTGGTGCCGAAACCGGATCTCATGAACGCTGTGGCGCTGAACTCGGCGGCGTTCAACATGACCAAAGTCATCGGCCCTTCGCTCGGCGGCTTACTGATTGTCGCCTTCGGCGCGGCGGGCAATTTATTCGTTCAGGGAGCCGCCTACGCGGTGGTAGTATTAATCGTCTATCGGATGGTCGTTCCGGCGACACCCGGCGAGGCGCGACGCAGCTCTCCTTTGGCGAATCTCAGGAAAGGCTTAGCTACGTTTGGACCAATCCCATCGTTTTCGCCCTGATGGCCGCAGCGTTGGTGCCGCGGGTGTTCGCCATGCCGTTTCAAACGCTTATGCCGGTATTTCAAAAAGATGTGCTGCAAGTGGGGCCGGAAGGGCTGGGCATGCTTTTAGCCGCCCCTGGCTTGGGTGCGCTGCTAGCCGGTCGCGCCCTGGCTACACTGTCGAGCCGGATTAAACGCCAGGGCGTGTTTATGCTCGTCAGTTTGATCGTGCTCGGTTTCCTGATGATTGTATTTTCCTGGACCACTTCGTTTTTCTTGTCGCTCCTGACGCTGGTCTGCCAAGGGGTCTTTCAGATATTTTACATGGCAACCACCCACACGATGATCCAATTGATCGTACCCGACCGTCTGCGCGGTCGGGTGATGAGCATCTATGCGCTTGACCGCGGCCTTATGCCCGTGGGCTCACTGTTTGCCGGGGTATGCGCCCACTATGTCGGCGCGCCGGTGACGGTAACTTTGATGGGCGCCATCGTCATCGTTCTGGCCTTGCTCATCGCCTGGCGCGCGCCGGTGGTGCGCGGCCTCGGCGTCGCGTCGCAAGGTTAGCTTATTGACTTGGCGGGGGCGGACTTCCTATGATGCCATCGGAAGTCGGAGGGGCTATGAAATCTCTGCTGCTCACTCTTCTCACGGTGTTTTTGGCCTTACCGCCGCGTGCCACAGCCCAGGGCTTGCGGGGCGCGGCACCCGGCGTGGGAAACTCGGCGCGCCCCGGAGCACAAACCGGCACGATTACGAGTCAAACACGGCAAGGCGGGGCCGGCACAACGACGATCACCACCACGACAGCACCGGGCGGGGCGCTGGCGCCCAACGCAGCGATCCGCAGTACTCCAGTCGTGACGCCGCGACTGTTCGTGCCGCCGGTATTCCACGGCGGAGGAGTTCCGGCGGTCCAGCCCAATACGCTGCGCCAAGCACCGACGGTGATCATCGAGACCGGACGGTCACCACGCCATCAGCATCGTCCGCACCGACCGCATTGGCCGAATATTTATAACCATCCGGGGCTCGTGATTTTCGACACGCCTTACTATTCGTCGAACATGGTAATTACCGAAATGGCACCCGGAGTGATGCGCGAGGAGCGCCGCGTTACCGACGGCCCGGCTACCGAATCGCGTACCCGAAGCTACGGGCAGTTGGCGCCCTTCGATCCGACGCCGCAGGAAGTTGTCGATCGCATGCTACGACTCGCAGCCGTGAAACCGGGAGATTTGGTTTACGATCTCGGCGCCGGCGACGGCCGCGTGGTGATCGCCGCGGCCAAGAAATTCGCCGTCAAGGCAGTGGGCTTCGAGATCGATCCCGGCCTAGTCAAACTGGCGCGTGAGAATGTCCGCAAACAAGGCGTCGAGCATCTGGTGGAAATCCGCCAACAGGATTTCTTGACGGCGGATTTATCGTCGCCATCGGTGGTCACGCTATATCTCTCTTATGACGGCAACATGGCCGTCCGACCGCGCCTACTGAGCCAGTTGAAGACCGGCACGCGGGTGGTTTCCTACACCTTCGACATGGCCGAGTGGCAGCCCAAGGTCGCGGAAAATTACCGCGATGGCGCCGGCAACAGCCACATGATCTATTTGTGGGAGATTGCCGGTTCGCTGGCGTTTAGCGATGGGCGGCAGTAGGCGGTTCACAGTGGAACGATATGCCACTACCCAGCATGTTTTAACCTGACAAAGAAGACCGGCCAGTAAGCGCACGCGATTGTCGGCCTGCCGATAACCCAATTGCCCAAGTCGCTTCGCCAATTAGGCGTACAACTTGTCGATAAACCCGCTGTCGTCGATTTGCCGCAGGTAGTGTAAATCCCAAGGCTCCATCGGTCCAATGTGGCGCATCTTGGGATCCTTGCCGACGTCGAGATCGTAGACGTTTTGGATTGCCGCCGGCAGCGGGTAGGGCTTCTCGGACAGCAGCTTGGCCCACTCGTGCTGTAAATGGACATAGTATTCGTCCTCTTGCAGGCCGTAGCGCGCCGCTAAATTGTTCTTCAAGATTGTGACCACTTCCGCCGGTTTAGTTTTGAAATAGTGCAGTGCCTCGATAAATCCTTTGATAAAGGCTTCGACAGTTTCCGGATTCTCCTTGATGTAATCGCTGGTCGCCAGCAGGGTGGTGTTATGAATCACCGGCCGGTCGGGGAGCGCGAGCACGTGCAACCCTTTGTTGATCGCATAGAGGTCAAAAGGCATATCGACCAGCGCGCCGACGGCTGTACCGGAGGTTATCTCATCGACGAATTCCAAAAACTTGCCGGAGGTGTCGTCGATCACGTCCATATTGATTTCTTCCGGCTTGAGACCGCATTCTCGCAAGACCGCGCGCAGATTGCCGGAGACGCAGGGAGCTTTAGAGTGGCAGACAATTTTTTTGCCCTTGAGGTCGTCGATGGTTTTGATTTCCGGCCGGACCACCAAACGGTCGTCCCAGTTGTTCTGCGCCTGGGCGAGATAGGTCAAGCGCTTTTCGCCCTTGGCGCGCTCCCGGTAAGTCTCGTGGTGCAGCCCGCTCAGGAAATCGATCTCGCCGGCGAGCGCGAGCTTGGCCCGGTGCGCCATGGTCGGCGCTTTAGCGCCGCCAACGATATGCAGATCGATCTCGAAGCCGTACTTCTCCATGACCTTCGATTCTTTGAACACATAAAGAAAGGGTAAGTGGGACGAGTCGCTGGCGAGTAAGTCCAGGGTGCGCATGGTTGATCTCCTTGGTCGAGTTCCGAACAAATTGGCTATGACGTTCCGTTTCTTTAGCGCAGGTTGGCCGTGCTATTCAAACGATTTGAACGGAGCAATGGGCTACGCTTCCAAACCGGCCGGCGTTGCCGATCAGATATCGGTGCGGCCAGGTTTTCGGCGCGTCGCCGGTGGGGATTATCTTATGGGCCCATCTCGCGCTGCACTTCACGCAGCAGCGTCATGTCATGGGCGATGCTCACCGGCACCTGGGTTTTCTTGGTCTGCTGCTGAATAAAGCCCCACTCCATGGTGAGATCGTCGTCGGTGAGCAAGCCATTCTTGCTGAAGCCAGGCTTGGCTAGCTCCAGTGAACGGAGGGCGTCTTTCTCGCTGGCTCGCGTCCAGTCCATGAGAATCTTGACGGTCTCTTTGGGACTGGTTTGTAAAAGTTGCAGGCTGCGCAAGGTCGCGCGCAGGACCCGCTTGATCATGTCGGGATCTTTTCTGATCTTATCTTCATGGATGCCAAGCCCGGCGATCGGGTGCGCGACGATCTCGGCGGTATTGCCGAGCAGGCGAAAGCCGCGGTTTTCCATCTGCACGTTAGTCGGCAGCGGCATCAGGCTGCCTTGGGCGATGTTATTTTCCATCGCCGCCACCCGGGCCGGCGTCGCCCCCATGGCCAGCAGTTGGTATTCACCTTTCTTCAAACCGAGGTGCTGCAAATGTTTTTCCGTGAGAATCGCTTGGGTGTTGCCGAAGGAGCTGACGGCGAAGACCTTGCCTTTCAAGTCGGCGGGCGTATTGATCTCCGGGCGCACCACCAGTGAAAAAAACGGCCGGGAGTTGAGCGCGGCCACGAGTTTGGTGCCCAACCCTTGCATCGCACCATTGAGCACCGGTGAGATATTTAACGAGAAATCAATATGGCCGTTGGCCAGCGCGACGGTGGCGACGTTGCCGTTCATTTGAATTAGCTGGGGCTCTAGTCCTTCGTTGCGAAAGAAACCTTTTTCGACGGCGACCTTGACCGGGAACCAGGTCAGGCTGATGGCGGAGTAGGAGAGCGTGACCTTGCGGGCGTCGGCGGCGGCCGAAGGCTCAGCGTGCCCCAGAGTGAAGGCGCACATTGTTAATATGAAAAGTACTTTCATAAGCGTTTGCCGATTCGGATTTATCAAATTGGCGGCGCAGAGGAGGCAGAGGGCGAGAAGCAATGATAATTGTTCTTGCGAAATCTGTCTCGCTGCAGTGAATCCTGGTGCTTATTTTTTTTGAGGAATTTCCAGCGGCAAATCGGTACGGTCGCCCCATTCCTTCCACGAACCGATGTAATTGCGCACTCTGGCAAAGCCCAACAATCGCAGCGCAATATAGCTGTGGGCGGCGCGATAGCCGCCCTGGCAGTAGGAATAGACTTCTTTGTCCGGTGTGACGCCGGCGCGCTCGTACATCGCTTTTAGCTCTTTGTTAGATTTGAACTTACCGGCGGCATCGAGGTTGTCGGTCCATTCGATGTGGATGGAACGTGGGATCGCGCCGCCGCGGGCCGCGCGAATCATGGTGCCGAAGTGTTCGCCTTCGCTGCGGGTGTCGAGGATGATCGTATCTTTCCGGTCGAGAGCGCGCAGCATGTCGTCCGCGGTAGCCAAAACTTCGCGCCGTTCGCGGGTTTTGAACGCTGTGGCTTTGGGCACGGTTCCTTCGCTTGTCACCGGCGCACCAGCGGCCAGCCATGCCTGCATGCCGCCGTCGAGCATTTTGACATTGGCATGGCCGTAGTACTCCAAGAACCAAACGCCGCGCGCCGCGCGCATGCCAGAATTGCCTTCGTAGAAGACGATTTCTTTAGCCTCGTTGACGCCGCGCAGTTCCAGTACATGGTGAATCATAAACATGAAAGCCCTGAGCGGGGCGTCGCTGGTGTCGACCAGGCTCAGGCCGAAGAGATCGAAATGACTGGCGCCGGGGATATGGCCCCGGGCAAAATCTTCCGCTGGCCGGACGTCGATGATACTTAGATTCGGCGAGCCGAGTTTTTTCTGCAAGTCGGAGACGGTCATGAGTAAGCTGTCGCGGCTATATTGCTTTTCCATAGGCTCCCTATAACACTAGTGGAAATGGCACCGCAATTCTCACCTACGAAAAAAATCGTTGACAAGGGTGGTTCCGGCCGTCTCCTGATTGCTCTGATCGCCGTCATGCTACTTACTAGCGGCTTTACCTACCAGCTCGCCCTGCCGGGGCGAACGTTGCGTTTCCCTGCCGATCACTATTCTCACCCCGATTTCAAAACCGAGTGGTGGTATTACACCGGTCATCTCGACACGCAAAGCGGCAAACGCTTTGGCTACCAGGTGACGTTTTTTCGCTTCGGATTGCGCGACCGGCAGACCGATAGTAAAGAGGCGCCGCTCTTCCACGAGCTTTATATGGCGCATTTCGCGCTGTCGGACATTGGCGCCAAAAAGTTTACCTTCCGCGAACGAATAAAGCGTGGCTACAGCGACACAGCCGGCGCGGCCACCGATCGCTTTCGGGTCTGGAACGAGGATTGGAAAGTTGAAGGCGACGAGAAAAATCACGTCATTCATGTCAATGACCGTGGCACTCAGTTGCAGCTCCGGCTGCGATCGCTCAAAGCGCCGGTTCTCCATGGCCAAAACGGTCTGAGTCAAAAGGGCGAGGGCGAGGGGAGAGCGTCCTATTACTATTCGTTAAGCCGCATGCAGACCGAGGGCGAGCTGACCGTCAACGGCAAAAGCGAAAAAGTCTATGGCCTCACCTGGATGGACCACGAGTTCGGCAGCAATCAGCTGCGCGAGGATCAGGTCGGCTGGGATTGGTTCAGTATCCAGCTCGATAATCAAAGCGAACTGATGCTCTACCTCATGCGCCGTAAAGACGGCTCGATGGATCCATATTCCAGCGGGACGCTGGTGCGTGCCGACGGGGTGAGCAAAAACTTGGCGCTCAAAGATTACCGCATCGAGGTGCTGCAACGCTGGAAGAGCCCGGCAAGCGGCGCCACTTATCCGATGAAGTGGAAGGTGACGATTCCCTCGGAGGCGATAGAGCTGGAGATCACGCCAGCATTTCCCGAACAAGAATTGATCACCAAGCGCAGCACGCGCGTGACCTACTGGGAAGGGGCGGTGCAGATTCGTGGCACCGCCCGCGGTAAGCCGGTCAGCGGCAATGGTTACGTCGAAATGACCGGCTACGCCGGAAAATTGACGATCTAGAGGGACGACCTGCAGGATGTTCGTTTAAGTTAATTTTGACGATTTCAAAAAGAGTCCTCGGTTAGAGATCTTAAAACCGCCTTCACAATCGAAAAAACCGTTTTGACTAACCTGGGCGCGCATGTCGACCCGAACCTGCCGGAATCGGTTTCAAGCTGTTTGTTTGTGCATTACGACCTCAATTATTTTTATTTAGGGCGAGCCAGCCGGGTTGTCGTAGAGTTCGGGTTCGGCGAATCCCGCGACACGGTTAGTTGTTGACCTTCCATTATTTCAATGAGGTGCGCCCGACCTTCGTGGCGCGCGAAAAATGCAGTCCGTGCCGAGAGCGTTTGCGAAACCACTGCGCCGCGGCCGATGCTCGTCGAAATGCCACTTAAAGCTTGGCCTGGGCGGCGACGAGCAGGCCCTGGTGGAACCTCAGTGTCGGTACGTCCACCGTAGAATTTAGCTCACAGGTTGCTCCTGTAGGCTACAGGAAATGTTGGGAAACAGTGAGTTTCACGACAAGTTTGCACATTCAATCCATCTAGACCGTTTTAAGGCACAACCTTATCATAATCTGGTCATGGGGTAAGTTACTAAACAAAAAGACGTTTTTGCCAACCGGTCGTACTAAATCATGGCAGTCGGCAGGTGGTCGCAGGATTGCTTTACAAGGAAAGGTTACGCGACTGAACAGGGGAAACGGCTCATGCTAAATGGCGTTTTGAAGCCCATCGAAGTCTTGTTGATAGAGGACAATGCCGGTGACATACGCCTTACTCGTGAAGCTCTGCGGGATGGTAAGCTCGCGGTCAATTTGACCGTCGCCATGGATGGAATCGAAGCGGCAGATATTCTCCATCACTGCAATGGCCATACGAACGCGAGCCGGCCCGACCTGATTCTGCTCGATCTTAATTTACCGAAAAAGGACGGCCGGCAGCTGCTCCTAGAGATTAAGCAGGACGCCGATCTCATGTGCATTCCAGTCGTTGTACTAACGACTTCCAACGCCGACTCGGATATTCGGGCAACCTATGAGGCCCACGCCAACTGCTATATCACCAAGCCGATTGATTTGGAGAGCTACCTGGAAATTGTGAATCTCCTAGAAGAATTTTGGTTTACCCTGGTCAAACTGCCCGTCCACGATGGGGAGGTATAATCATGAACCCATCGCATAACAGGACAGTTCACGCAAAAGCCCCTAAAGGTACGGGTTGAATATGGACGATAGCAGGTCAAAACCGGTTTCCTTTTCCACACGCATTCGCAGTCTCTCGAGTTTCCTGCCATCAGGCGGTGCGCTGCCGGAGGAGGTGTGGGCCGCGCGGCACCGTTTTCTTGTCGGGCTTACTTGGTTTCATGCTGTTGTGATTTGTTTCATCGGACCGATTTTTGGCTATCGCTGGGAGTTCAGCGTTGGAGCCATTTTTCGCGATGACACCGTGCTCCACACTATTGGAGAGGGGCTGGTCGTGGCCCTGTTCGCGTTCTTGGGCGGTTCGCCAGTGGGCAGCCGGAAAATCAGAGCTACGCTCGTCGGCTTTGGATTAATGACCTCGTCGGCGATCTTCGTGCATCTCTCGGGTGGCTACATCGAATTCCACTTTCATTTCTTCGTCATGCTGGTCTTCATCGCGCTCTATCAAGACTGGGTTCCCTACCTGCTTTCCGTCGTCTACGTGGCCCTCCACCACGGCGTTGTCGGTGTATTGTGGCCGGAAGGAGTTTATAATCACCCCGCGGCTCTAAATGCCCCTTGGACCTGGGCCGCGATTCACGCCTTTTTCGTTTTGTGGTCTTGCGTTGGCAGCGCGATCGCATGGCGCTTTAACGAAATCGCTTTTGCGCGCACCAAGCTGATTCTCGACTGTGCGGGAGAAGGGATCTTCGGTTTAGACCAGGACGGGAAGGTCAGTTTTATCAACCCGGCAGCGGAAAGCATGCTGTGCCTCGGTCCCAATACTAGTATTGGCAAGCCTGTACGACAGATTCTTCGGCACAATAGCGCTGAGGGTGCTGAGTTTACGGAAGAATCTGAGCCTATTCTGGCGCCGTTCAGAGACCGAAACTCTCGTAGCGGGAGCGACGATGTCTTCTACCGCCTCGATGGAACGTACTTCCCGGTCGAATACACCAGTACCGCCATGATTGAACGCGATGCGGTGACCGGTGTGGTTACAACCTTTAGGAATGTAACCGAGCGCCATCGCAGAGAGCGTGACCTGCAACACAGCGAAGCGAAGTTTCGCGCTTTGGCCGAGACTGCCAACGACGCGATAATTTCCGGGGACAGTCAGGGCAACATTATCCACTTTAACAAAGCAGCCGAACGGGCATACGGCTATCAGGAGAGCGAGGTCGTCGGCACGCCGATCACTTTATTGATGCCCCAGAAATTCCAAGAGGCTTGCGGGCAGGGGCTGGCGCGATTTCTTGCTTCAGGAGAATCTCGCGTACTCGGCAAGACCGTCGAATTGACCGGCAGACGAAAGGACGGCAGCGAATTCGCCATCGAGATGTCGCTCGCGAGCTGGAAAACAAATGGGCAAACGTTCTTTACCTCAATCATTCGCGACATCACCGAGCGCAAACAGGCGCAGGATGCCTTAGCCGCTAAGGTAGCGGAGTTGGCTCTCTCGAACAAAGAGCTCGAGCAGTTCGCTTATGTGGCCTCCCACGACTTGCAGGAGCCGCTGCGGATGATCACCAGCTACACGACCTTGTTGAGTAAACGTTACGCCGGAAAGTTGGACCAAGACGCCGATGAGTTCATCGGCTTTGCCGTCGATGGCGCCAAAAGGATGCAGGGTTTGATCAACGACCTGCTCGCCTATTCCCGCGTCGGCACTAAGAAGAAGGAACTTGCGCCGACGAATAGTGAAGCTGTTTTGACGGCAACCTTAAAAACTCTTGATATGGCGATTCAAGAGGCGGCTGCGACCGTTACGCACGACACGCTACCGACCGTCACGGCGGATGCCACCCAGCTCGGGCAGTTGTTCCAGAATTTGATCGGCAACGCGCTTAAATACCGCAACAGCAAACCCCCGGTCATCCACGTCGGTTCCCGACGAGACGGTGACCATTGGCTTTTTTCCGTGCAAGACAACGGTATCGGCATCGATAGCAAATTCGCCGAAAAGATTTTCATTATTTTTCAGCGGCTCCATACGCGCGAAGAGTACGCCGGAACAGGAATCGGCTTGGCGGTGTGTAAGAAAATTGTCGAACGTCACGGCGGTAAGATCTGGGTAGAATCCGAATTGGGCCATGGCTCGATGTTTTGTTTTACGCTGCCGTCGTGACGGTGAGTGTCGCGAATGGATCAGACATTAAGAAAAGTTTTGTTGATTGAAGACAATCCGGGCGACGCTAGATTGCTGAAGGAGGCGATCCGGGAGATTACGCCTTTGCCCTTCGAGTTGATCCATGTCGACCGTCTTGATCTGGGCATCGAACGACTCCATCAAAACAACTTCGCTGCCGTCCTGCTCGATCTTTCGCTGCCCGATGCTAAAGGCATTGAAACCGTCGTCCGCATGCAACGCGAGGTCAGCGGCATGCCGACGGTGGTTCTTACTGGCTTGGACGACGATGCCGTGGCCTTGGATGCGGTGCGGGCCGGCGCCCAGGATTATCTCGTCAAAGGAGAAATCGATGGCCGGCTGCTAGTGCGTTCGCTGAAATACGCGATTGAACGAAAACTGTTGCAAGAAGCGACCCACAAACATCTAGAGCAGATAACGGTCCTTAAGGATATCAATACCGCCTTAACCTCCACTTTGGACCTTTCTGCTGTGCTCGATACTCTCCTAGAAAAGATGGCTTCACTCATGCCTGAAGTCGCGACGACGATTAGTTTAAGAAACCGAGAAACTGCACTGCTGGAACCGGTTGCTTGTCGTAATATTGACGAGCAGGATTGGATGGCTGCGGCGACTCGCTGGAAAAGCGAAGGAAGTGTTTCCGATTTAGCGGTCGCGATGAAATTCCCCTTGCTGATCCCCGATCCGGCCAATGATCCGCGCGCACGTAATCCCGAGTTTTTTCGAAACAATGGCTTCACCGCATATCTGGGTATTCCACTAACGGCGAATGATGAAATCTTAGGTCTAATTGCCTGTTACGCCAAGGAGCAGCGCGCGTTCAGCGATCAGGATACTGAGTTTCTCGGCGCCTTGGCTGGCCAAGCCTCCGTGGCCATCCGAAATTCACAGGTGCATGGGGAGATCCATAAACTTGCGAAGGACCTCGAGCGGGCCAACCATGTTAAGGACGAATTCCTGGGAGTTATTTCGCACGAGCTCAGGACACCGCTGAATGTCGCGAAGTGCTACGTCGAAATGCTGCAGAACGGTTTTTTCGGCGCGTTGCCTGCGGATCAACAGGAAGCTCTCGACAAGGTTGCGGCCCAACATAGGGCGCAGTTAAGCATGGTCAACAATATCTTAAATGCCCTGGCGATGGAGTCGGAAGTAGCGAAAGCTCAGTACGAAGAGGTTTCCTTGGTCGATTTCATCTATGAATTACAAAACGCCTATCCGCAACCGCTCGACGGCAAGCTTAAGTTTGATTGGGATTACCCTCTGGACCTGCCGGCGATACAGTCCGATAGAACTAAGCTGCAATATATTTTTCAGAATTTAATCAATAACGCGGTTAAATTTACTCGATTAGGGTCCATAACCGTGTCAGTCAACCTGGCAACTTCACATCACGACTCAGACTTGTCCTCTCACCAGACGACCTTAGTCGTAAGCGTGACCGATACCGGGGTCGGCATCGACGATAAATTTCAATCTGTGATTTTTGAGAAATTCAGCCAAGTGGACAGTTCGACGACCAGAGCACACGAGGGCATTGGCTTGGGATTGCACATCGTCAAGCGTTGCACGGAGCTCCTGCGCGGCAATGTGACAGTCGAAAGTAAGGTGGGCGAAGGGACGGTGTTTAGGGTAACCGTCCCATGCGAGCTATCAAGCTAAAATTCAAGGAGTGAAAAAAATTTTCCAGCAGCGGTCCAGCCTACGGTGAATCCTTGTTCAGGTTAGCGAGTACAAAGATTCGCGAAACTCACAGTGTGGCGGGCAAATAGGTCCGAGACCCGGAGACGACATCATGCATGACCTAACAGACCGGCCTGTGCGCATATTAATCATCGAGGACAATCCCGGAGACATCCGGCTCATACGCGAAGCCTTTCAGGAGGCCAACGTTAATGTGCCCCACGAGTTCATCGTCGCGAAAGACGGGGTGGAGGCGCTGGATTTCTTGTATAAACGGGGAGTTTTTGGCGGCGCGATGATGCCGGATATCATCACTCTCGATCTCAATTTGCCCAAAAAGAACGGTAAGGAAGTCCTGCAGGAAGTCAAAAGCGACCCGATATTGAAAGGAATCCCGGTGATCGTTTTTTCCTCTTCTTCATCGCCTCAGGATATTGAGGACGCGTACCGGCACTACGCCAATTGTTATGTAACAAAACCCTCCGATCTAGCTGAATTTTTTGCATCGATTGCCGGCATCGAGAAGTATTGGCTGCGCTTTGCCAAACTGGCCGAATTTCGCGGCTCTTTCGGGAATCGTTAAGAAGACACGTTCCTGTGCGGCGACACGGCAACCAAGGACGGCGGTCGGACCGAATGTGAGCAATCGTCAGATAACTTTGTCCGAGCAGCAGTAATAAAATAGAAGACGGAAGCTGCCGATGATTCAAGACTAATCCCTTGCCAAATTTATTTAACGCGACGGTTTCATCCGGCCGTTTCAGGTTTGCCGCAATGCCGTAGCGGTAAGATTAACACTGCAAATCGAAAACTATCGAGATTCCCTGGTCGTTTCAGCGTCAATTTTTCGAATCTTCGGCCCTTGACCGAGCGCGCTGGACACCCCTATATTACCGGAACCATGATTCGCGCCGGTGCCGGACAATCCAACCTTTCATCCACCGAACAAGCAGTTGCCGAAGCGGCGCGGGCCGCGATGGCGCAGGCTCAGATCTCCCGCGCCGACGGCGGCCTGGTGTTTTTCACCGCCGATCACGCCGGTCAAAAAGACCGACTCGTGCAGACTCTAGCGCGGACCATCGGCACCGATTGTGTCGCCGGTTCGAGTGGCGCGGGGGTATTGACCGGAGCAGGCGAGATCGAAGGCGACCACGGCGTTGCCGTGATGGTGTTTGCCAGCGATCGGTTTTTTGCCCGGCCGTTTATCTTCGAACCGTTGCGCGGTAACGAAGCAAACCTAGGCGAAACCTTCGGCGGCTTTCTGGCCAAGGCGCAGGATGAGAAATCGCTGATGCTGCTGTTTCCCGACACCTACAACGGCAACGCACAAAACCTCTTGCAGGCGATCGCAGCGCGCGCCGGCTTTCATCCGATCGCCGGCGCGGGATCGTCGGAGAACGGCGCGGCGGGCGCGACTTATCAGTTATGCGGCGACAAGCTGACTACCAACGCGCTCGCCGGTATGTATATCTCCGGCGCGTTCGAGACTCATATCGATATCACGCAAGGCTGCCAGCCGATCACCCCGCCGATGACGATCACCAAAGCGAAAAATAATGTGATACTCGAGATCGACAACCAGCCGGCCCTGCCTGTGTTCGCCAAGCTGCTCAAGGGGCCGCTGGCCGAAGATTTGCGGCGCGCTTTAACGGTCTTGTTCGTCGGCCTGCCGGCGGATCGCAGCGAAAACAGCGTCGCCGCGGGCAACTATCTGGTGCGTAATATTGTCGGCTTGGATCCCGACGAAGGAAGCGTCGCGGTGGCTGACCAGGTGAGCGAGGGGCAGTCGATGATTTTCACCCTGCGCGACGGCCAGCGCGCCCGCGACGACTTGCAAGAGATGTTACAGCGCCAATTAGCGCGCCTGGAGGGCAAGACGCCCGCCTTCGGCTTCTACTTCAATTGCTGCGCCCGCGGCAGCTCGTTGTACGGCATCCCCGGCATCGACGCCGCCTATATCAAGCAGGCGCTGGGCGATTTTCCGTTGATCGGCATGTTCGGCGGCTTCGAGCTCGCGCCGCTGGGGCGGGCCAATCACTTGTTTGCTTATACTGGAGTGCTGGTTTTGATTACTGAATAACCTTCGGCGCCGTGATACTAATTTTGGATTTTGGATTTTCGATTTTGGATTAGGGGAATAAGAGCGCCCGGTGAAGGTGCGGCGGTCATTTCAAATATCCAAGATTTATAAGTACAGAAGGGAGTAATGCTGTCTATCGCGAAGAGTAAACAGCCGGCGGTTATTCCGACAATCCAAAATCCAAAATCGAAAATCCAAAATAGGAGGGGTGGGCTGAGCGGTGGCTAGCGGCCGACGCGTTTTTTCTTGTTGTTGAGATAGTCGACCATGATGTAGTTGCCCATCTGATCCGGCGTGGTGTAGAAAACCCGACCAATGTTCAAACGTGATAACTGGTCGACAAAGCCCTGGCGGTAGTAATCGGCGCCGAGCATGAAGGTATTGATCTTGATACCGCTCTGGGTGCAGCGTTTCACTTCTTTTAGCGTCTCGTGGACGATGCGGCCATGCAGCATCGCCGAGCCCCAGCCGCTGTGCAGCCGGCCGCCGCGGTCGAGGGTTGCCGCGGTCGGCTCGCCGTCGGTGATCAATATAATCTGCCGATTGGCACTGCGATTCGAGCCCAATAACTGACGCGCGTAGCGCAAGGCTTCTTTGATGTCCGTGCCATGCTCCATGAAATAAGTCAGCGAAACGATGGACGGCAGATCTTCGGCTTGAATCAACTTGGCATTGGAACGAAATGCCACCAGGTGGAGCGTGTCTTGGGGGTATTTCGTCTGGATCAAGCGATGCAGCGCCAGGGCAACTTTCTTGCCGGCGTGGAGCGCATCGTTCATCAGCATCGAGTAGCTCACGTCGATCAACAACGCGGTCTCGGCGACGGTCGAATACTCGACCCGCTGCACGGAAAAATCTTCCGGGTGGATTCGCAGCGGCTCGCCGGGCTTGCGCTTGCCTAACGCGTTGAGCACGGTCTCGCCGATATTGATGTTCATCGGATCGCCGTATTCGTAGAGCTTGGTTTCTTCCATGTGCTCGCCCTGGGAGCCGCGCGCGGAAGTGTCATGATTGCCCCAGCGGCTTTTGTTGAGCATCTGAAAGATTTCACGAAGTGCCTTATCGCCGATCTTGCGCATGCCCTTGGCGGTCAGCTTTAGGCCGTGGCCGCCGCGAACGATGTAGCCTTCCTCCTCGAGCATCTGCTCGACATTCTGCAAATATTTTAGATTCTCGTAAGCTTCTTCGCCGAGGATGTCGCGCAGCTCGTCGAGATTCAAATCCGATGGATCGCCCATGCCGCGCTGGCCCCAGCGCAGAAAGCGTTCCAGGCCGCGCAATTGGCTCAACACCTGTCCGGCCTCGCCCATGCCCATGCGTTGAGATCCTTGGAACGGGAACTGGTTCATCAACTGTTCCAACTGCTGCATCTGATTCATCATGTCGCTCATCTGCTGCAGCTGTTCCTCGGTCATGTTGCCCATGTTTTCCAACATGCTTTCGAGGTTGTTGATGGCGTTATCCATCATGCTCGGCAAGTTCTTGAGAAAATCCTCGTTGTTTAAAAGCTCGCTCATGCGGTCGAGCATGTCCATCAGCGACTGCGGATTCTGCTCGCCGCTCAGGTTCGACTTGCCCTGCATGCCGCGTTCTTGGATCTGCTGCTTCAAGCGTTGCTGCAGCTCTTGATAGCGCTGATAAGCCTGCTGCATTTTTTCGCTGAGTTCGTCCATGCGGTCGGCAAATTTGCCGGACATGCGCTCCATAAAGTTGCGCATCTGCTCGTTGTAGGCTTCCATCTTCTCGGCCAGGCTGCCGAGCTTTTCAGTGAGTTTTTGCTGCTCTTCCGGGGTCAGTTTGAACGAGTCGGGGGAGTACTTGTGGAGCAGCTCGCGACGCTTCTCCTCGGCCTGGCGCAGGAAATCGCGCATGCCTTTGACCGAGCGTTGGCCGTCTTCCGAGGTAAACCCCCGGCGCATCAGGTCGCGCAAAGCGCGGCGGACGCCCTCTTCTTCTAACAAGTGATCGGAAAGTTGGTTGATGATGTCATCGGTGGTGGGAAAGAGAATTTCCTGCGTCCCATCCCACTGGGTGTAACGATGGATTCTCATTTGCAAAGGACTATAGCGCAGTTCCTCCTGGTTTCAAACCCAAAAATTCGCCGCCGCCGTTGACCCATAGACAGCAAAAACTCCCGCCTACCCTTTGGAAATAGCGCGGACTTCGTATAGAAATTAGGGAGCGGTCGTTACCATGAAAAACTTTGCTTACATCATCGTCGGCGCCGGTTTCGCCGGCGCCGCCACTGCTTATCATTTGACGCGCCAGGGTGTATCCGATCTGCTGGTTTTGGAACAAGAGAGCATTCCGGGATTTCACGCTTCAGGACGCAATGCGGCGATGCTGCGCCAATGTATCGCCGAGCCCGACCTGACGAAGTTGGCGCTCGATGGCGCGGCATTTATCCGGAATCTGCCGACGGATTGGCCGGAGCCGGTGTTGTTCAAAAACAACGGCTCGTTGTTACTCGGCAGTGGCGCTGGCTGGGAGAAGCTAAAACGCGATGGCGCCATCGGTCGGAGTGTCGGTGTTCCCGGCATTGCCGAATGGTCGCCGCAACAAGCGATCGGCCACGTGCCGCTGCTCAACGAAGCGGAGTTCGACGGCGCCTTGTGGTGCGCCAGCGATGGCGTCGTAGACATTCATGCGCTGTTGTCAGGATATCTAAAGTTTGCCGTGAGCCGGGGGGCGCAGGTGCGCTACAACGCGGCAGTGCGCGCGGTGCGCGCGCGGCACGGCGCGGATATCCAGTTGGACACCGACGAGGGCGTTATCAGTGGCAAAGTTTTGGTCAACGCCAGCGGCGCTTGGGCAAACCTCGTCGCTGAGTTGGCGGGCGCACAGCCATTGCCGTTGCGCGCCTGCCGGCGCCATTTGTTTGTCTCGCCGCCGATGGCGTGGGTCGATCGCAATTGGCCGTTTGTCTGGGACGTCACCCACGATATCTATTTTCGTCCGGAGGGCGACGGCTTGCTGCTCTGTGCTTGCGACCAGACCGAACTGGCGCCGGGTGATCCGCCGGTGGACGAAAGCGTTAAAGAAATGCTCGCCGAGAAAATCCAACGCTATATGCCGGGTTTATCCGAAGTGTCCATCAGCCGCGGCTGGGCTGGATTGCGCACCCTGACCCCGGACGGCCGTTTCGTCATTGGCTGGGACCCGAAAGTCGATGGGCTGTTCTGGATCGCCGGTCTCGGCGGTCATGGCATGACGACCAGCGCCGCGGTGGGCGAGTTGGCTGCGGGGTTGCTGGTTGGCGGGCCGGGCCAGCGCTCGACGCCGTTTGCGCCGGAGAGATTCGATGATGGAAGTAAAGGAGTGCAGCCGTAATGGCGTACCGGAAAAGATCGAGTCGGTGGGTCGTTCTGCTGGTGGCGCTGTTTGCCGCCGTTTCGACGGGCGACGCGGCGCAACCGACCAAAGTGCGCATGTCGTACTCGAGCCGGAGTAACTCGAACACGCCGTTTGTCATCGCCTATCGCAAAGGCTTCTTTGCCGAGGAGGGGATGGATGTGGAAATGATTCAAGTCAATCCGCGGCTTGGCGCCACCGCGTTGCTGAATGGCGATATCGATTTTACGGCAACCTTTGGCACCACGTTGCGCGGCATTGTCGGCGGCTTTCCGATCAAGTTTGTCGCGGTATCTGTGAAAAAGTCCGAACATTTTTTGATCGTCAGACCGGAGATCAAAGAGATTCGCGATCTCAACGGCAAGAAACTCGGCGTGGCGACCTTGTTCGGTTCGGATCAAAAAGCCGCCGAAGAAATGATCCGCAGCAAAGGTTTTCCCCCGAACATAATCAAACCGATTGCGCTCGGGGAAGCGCCGGTGCGAGCGCAGGCGTTGCGCTCCGGGTTGGTCGATGCGATCTCGGTTTCCTCGCCCTTCGACTTGAGCCTGCAGGCCGAGGGTTTTCGCGCTCTGGCAGGTCCGAAGGACATCGACATCGCCTTGCCAACCTCCGGCATCGCAGTCGCCACGCGCTTGCTGCAACAGAATCCCCAGCATGTCAAACGGGTGGTGCGGGCTTTGATGAAGGCGCATCGATTCGTTTTCGACAATCGCAAAGAAGTGGTGCCGCAGATGATCCGTTATCTGGAGCAGAGCCCGGAAGTGGCCGAACGGTCCTACGATCTCATCGTCAACTCGCTCAGCCGCAACGGCGAGATCACCGATGCCGAGTGGGAAGTGCTGACCGAGAAAAAGAAGACGGCGGATGAGGTGCGCGACTTCTCGCTGCTGCGCGAAGTGCAGAAAGAATTGAAGATTCGGTGACGGAGCGCCTGGCGTTGGGTCGTCTTCCATCGCCGCCTGGATCGGACACCACCCGCCGCAAATTGACCGGGGTTCTCGCCAGAGGTACCGACTAGCCGCGAGGTGAAACATGAACATTGCAATCGAACGCGGAAAAAAATATTCCGCACAGGAAGCCAAGGCGATCGTCGATGTACTCTACGCCAAGGTGCGCGAGCGCTGGGAGACGCGGGTCAATCAAAAACCGTTCATGCAGCAGCTGACGGCGGGCAAGCTGCCGCATAAAACCTTGAAGCTGTTTTTTCGCAATTGGGGCGCCTATACCATCGAGATCAATACGCTGACCGCTTGCACCTACCATCGCAATATCACCTTCCTCAAAGTGAACCGCGATCTGATGGGTCCGATTGGCGAGAAGATCGCCGATGAGTTCATTCATCCCAAACCGCCGGGCCATTTTCTCGTCATGATGGAAACCGCCAAGGCGCTGGGTCTTAGCGAGGACGAGGTATTTACATCTTCTATGCTGTCGGAATTTCGCGGCAAGATCGATTTCATGCGCACTATCGTTTACGAGGGTTCGGCGGCGGAGTGGTACTCGGCGGTGACCACCGAGGAGCAGATCGGCCACTGGTCGAAGGCCTGTTACCAAGCACTAACCGCTCACTACGGTTTTGATCGCGCCAAAGCCACTTATTTCGCCACCCATGTCGAAGCCGACTTGGAAGAACACGAAGAGGGCATCATGGGCCATGCGAGCTTCAACCGTATGGCGTTGCAGCGGCTGCTCGAAACCGGCATGGCGGAGGAACGGCCGACCTATGGATTGGAATATTGCGCCATGACCTCGGTGGATCTGCACGGCGCGATGCTGCGCTCGGCGATGGAAGAGGCGGAGCGGGAGAATGGTTGATGGATCTAATGGAGTGTTGGGATTCTTGAGTGATGGAAAGAAACGGTGACCTCGAAGCGCGAAGGACACGAAGGGCCGGACGAAAATTGTTTCTGAGCTCCCCGGTCTTCGTGATGAAGTGATCTTTTCAAATCACAGGAGGGTTCTATGCAAGCAGTGAGAGGCGTAGTACTGCCAAGTCCGACGGTATTTCGCGAGGACGGCAAAGTCGACGAGCCGCTTATGCGCGAGCTGACCGAGTGGTTTGTCGCCTGCGGCGTGCATGCGTTTTTTATTCTTGGCTCCTACGGCCAGGGAGCGGCGATGCATCCGGAAGAACGTAAAAGCGTCGCCGAGATGATTATCCAGCAAGTGAAGCACCGGGTTCCGGTGATAGTGCACATCGGTGCTGTCGATCCTTACACCGCCATCGATCTGGGCAGGCACGCCAAGGCGATTGGCGCAGAAGCGGTCGGCCATGTCGGGCCGTATTACTACGCTGACCGCTCGGAGTTCGAGATCATCGAGCACTTGAAAATGGTCGATCGCGCTGTCGGTATGCCCATGTTGATCTACAACAACCCGCGCTATTCCGGTTATAACATACTGCCCAACTTCATGGCGCGTCTGGTTGAAGCGGTGCCGAATATTTTCGGCGCCAAGCTGGCGATGGGCAGCGTCGATGAAGCGATGGCTTACATGAAGATCGTCAAGGCGCCCTTCGCGCCCTATGCATTGGCCAGCAATTTGGTGGCAGCGATGTCAGTGGGTGTCGCCGGAACCATCAGTCCGCCCCTGGCGGTGACGCCGGAGATGGGTGTCGAGCTGGTCCGCGCCATCGACGCCGGCGACGCCACGCGCGCGTTTTTGCTGCAAAAGAATGTGGTCCGCATTCACGATATTTTTCTGCGCTTGGCCGGTCCATTTGGCCGGACCATCTATCGCGAGGCGATGCGGCTGCGCGGCTTCGACGTAAAAATGTATCCGCGCTGGCCGTCCAAACCGCTCAGCCGCGAGGCCTACGATGAAATGCGCGACTTGTTCACCGAACTGAATCTAATCGGCGCGGCGGGTCAGCTGAGGAGTGCATAGACGGCATGAAGTCAAATCGTCTGCTAGGGATCGTTACTGGTTTAAGCTACGGATTACTTGCGCTATCCGCCGCTTATGCTGAAGAGCGGGTGCGCGTCGCGTTATCGGTGCGCAACGTGGTCTTTCTGCCGTTTTACTACGCCAAAGCGCTGCGCATTTACGATAAGTACGGCCTCAACGTCGAGCTGATTCAGATGCGCAGCGATTTGCAGCTGGCGGGGCTGGTGTCTGGAGAGATCGATTACACGCCTTCGGTGGGACCGGCGGGCACGGCGATCTCCAACTCGCTGCCGATCAAGGCGCTGGCGATTTTATACCGCGCGCCGCTGTTTTCGCTCGTCAGCCCGGCGAGCATCGCCAACATGAAGGAGTTGGAAGGTAAGAAAGTCGCGGTGTCGCGAATCGGCTCGGAAAGCCATCGCTACGGTTCGCTGATAATCGAAAGCGCCGGCGCCGATCCGAAAAAGGTGACGTTCATTCAAACCGGCAGTACTTCGATCAGTCTAGCGGCGATTCAGCAGGGAACCGTTAATGCGGCGGTTTTGAGCCCGCCGTTTACCGGCATGATGGCGGAAAAAGGTTATAAGATTCTCGGCCGCAGCCGATCCTTGGCCGAAGCTCCCTGGCTCGGTCTGGTCGCTAACCGGCAGAAGATCGAGAAGCAGCCGGAACAGGTGCGCAATATGCTGCGTTCCATGCGCGATGTGGTGGCGGCGATGCGCCGCGACCGCGCGGTATAATTAATTATATCGAAAAGGATTTCAAAGTGAGCAGCGCCAACGCCACCGAATCCTACGAGGACATCATGGGCGTGACGGTGGATAACCTGACTCTGCGCGACGAGCAGATTCAAAAGTATCTCGACAACTCACTGGCCCGCGGCGAAATCGCCAAGCGGATGACGGTCAATGAAATGTTCGATTTTTCACTGTTGCGCAGCTTGAAATAGGATTTCGATAAGTTCGGCAGAAGGATAAACAAACTATGTCTGAGCGACCGACTCTTTCTCTCGCCGCCGGGTATCATCTCCGGGCCAAAGCTTTGTGCGACGGCCGGGTTGGGCTCAAGAGCTTCGCCCTGCGCGCCATCGCTTACGAAAACGACGGTTTGGGCCACGACGAGTTCATGGCCGGCAAGTTCGACGCCGGCGAGTTTTCCCTGGCGATGTATCTAGCGCTCAGGAGCCGGGGCGCGCCGTATATGGCGATTCCGGTTTTTCCGAATCGCAAATTTCGCCAGTCCTATATTTTTGTGCCCGACGGTTCGCCGCTGACCGAGGCGAAGCAGCTCAAGGGCAAGAAAGTCGGCATTCCCAGTTGGCTCAACACCGCCGGGCTTTGGGCGCGTGGTATTTTGAGCGACGAGTACGGCGTCAAACCGGCGGATATTCACTGGATAATGCCGCGCAAGAACAAAATCGATGTGACCCTGCCCGAGGGGACGCGGCTCGATGTTGTGGCCGGCGGCGGATCCTTAGCGGCGCGCATGCTTAAAGGCGAATTCGACGCGATCATCGTGCCGGATTTTCCCGATGAGCCCGGCTGGCGTCGTTTGTTCGCCGACGCCAAAGCCGTGGAACAGGATTTCTTTCGCCGCACGGCCATCTTCCCGACCAGCCATGCGATCACTTTTCACGCCGCCTATCTGGAGAAGTACCCGGGCGCGGCACAGGAGATGTTCGACGCCTGCGTCGCGGCCAAGAATCTGGCGCTGCGCGACGACGCCGATGCAACCTATTCTAACTTCGTTTGGAACCGCCAGGTGTGGGAAGAACAGGGCGCGGTGATGGGCCGGGATCCCTGGAAGTTTGGCATCAAGCATAATGAGAAGGTGTTAAACACCATTGTCCGATACGCCGGGGAACAGGGGTTGCTGGCGCAACCGGTAACGTTGAGCGATCTATTCATTTCGATGGATGAAGCAAATTGAAAGTTTTCTAACAACCTAGGTGTTGAAACCCCTGATCCCAGCTTCTCCCGCAAGCGGAGAAGGGTCACGCCGAGCAATTCTCGATAGGAGTTGAAATTCATCGATGGCGATCACAACCCATGAGCATGGCGGTCACGGCGATCATGGACACGACCATGAGGGCGCGGTCGGACCGCATACCCATTTGACCAGCGTCGGCATCGACATCGGCTCGTCGACTTCGCACTTGATGTTCTCTCAGTTGCTGATCGGTTACCCGTCGGTCTTGCAGCGCAAACCCCTGGTGTTGGAGCGCCACGTGATCGCGCGTTCGGCGATCCTGCTGACGCCATTTTCCGGCGACTGGAATATCGAAGCTGCTCCGCTGCGCGAATTGATCGAGGCGACCTTCGCCGCCGCGGGACTCGATCGGAACGATATCGATACCGGCGCGGTGATTATCACCGGTGAAGCCGCGCGACGCGACAACGCGGCGAAGATCGCCGAGCTGTTCGCCGATGAAACCGGGAAGTTCGTCTGCGCCACCGCAGGACCGACGTTGGAATCGATCATGGCGGCCCATGGTTCGGGAGCGGTGCAGCAGAGCCGCGATCAAGGTCTGACCTTGCTCAACATCGATATCGGCGGCGGCACGACCAAGGTCAGCGTCATCGAGGCGGGGCGGATTCGCGGCACCACGGCGGTCAATATCGGTGCGCGCCTATTAGCGCATAACGGCGCGGATGAAATCGTCCGCCTGGAGAAAGGCGGCCGGCGCTTTCTTGCCGACCTCGGTGAAAATCTCGACTACGGCGCGCGCGCGCCTGTCGAACTGCGAACGCGCTTAGCCGACCGCATGGCGCGCGCTCTGTTCGATGCATTGGCCACCGGCAAGCAGCCTTGGGATGATTTCTACGTCTCGCCAGGTTTGGGCGCGCTGCCGAGGCTCGACGGCATCCTCTTTTCCGGCGGCGTGTCCGAGTATATTTATGCGCGCGAGAGCGCTTCCTTCGGCGACCTCGGGCCGTCTCTCGGTCGCGCGATTCGCAGCGAAGCACAGGCGCGCGGTTTCAGTATTCTCGCAGCCGGCGAAGGCATCCGCGCGACGGTCATCGGCGCATCGCAGTATACGGTACAGTTGAGCGGCGAGACGATTTTCGTGCCCGACAGTCTTCAACTGCCGGTGCGCAACCTACGCGTTTTTGTCGCGCACTGCGATTGGGCGGCGCCGGTGAGCCAACGGGTCGAACAGGCGGTTGTCGAGCTGCTCGGCGCGCGCGACCCGGAAGTGCGCGGCTCGCCTTTCGCGTTGGCATTTTCGACGCCGCCGTTTGTCGGCTACGGCGCGGCGCAAGATATGGCTAAGGGCATCGACGCGGCACTGACCCGCTTGGCCGCTGACGATCGCCCGGTGGCTTTGGTCTTCGGTCAAAACGTCGGTCAGGTGATCGGCGGCATGCTGTCGGCGAAATGGAGCATGCCTTGCATCGACGAAGTGTCACTGTCCGAATTGGATTTCATCGATGTCGGCGAAGTCGTGCCGGAAGAGGGTTTCGTGCCGGTGGTGATCAAAAGTTTGGCGTTCGGAGTATGAGTGTTCGATAATGGCGTTGGCGCGTACTTCGGTACCTGATCGTGAATACACGGATTGACGCGGCCGTCATTGGTTGGACACCGGAAACTCGCTTGTGTTAAATAAATTGATATTCGGGAGTTAAACATGGGCGCGCAATCGACGGGTTTAGAGCCAATGTGGCAGGAATTGGTGCGGCTGTGCAATGAGCAGTTCGAGTCCCAGCCGTTCAAGCGCCTGCTGCAAAGTAAATTTACCAAGCCGCGAGTGCAGCAATACTCGATCCAGATGGCTTACTATGTGCAGAATCGGCGCGACTGTTGGGGCTATGTGCAGGGGTCGGCGCCGCTGCCGGTGAAGCAGATTGTCTGGCGCCATGAAGAAGACGAATTGATCGGGCAAAAGGCCCAGGGCAAGGTCGATCATATTACCTTGGCGGTCAAAGAAGGCGAAGTCTTCGGATTGAGCGCCGAAGCCTTCGAGACCACCGCGCGCATGGAGGGCGGCGAAGTTTGTTTCAGCGCCTGGATCCACCTGGCGCAGAAGTCTTGGCTGGAAGCGATCGCCGCCTCGGCGATCTTGGAAATGCGCAATTCGGCCGAGCTTATCCGCGGCGGTTCGTTGTCGCACCGCATCGCCGCGATCTTCGAGCGCGACTTGGGCATACCCATGAAAAAGCAGATCAACAACGCCGAGCACGTGGTGATGGACGTCGAGCATGCTCACCTGTTGATGCAGGTTGCCAAGCAGTACGCGACCAGTGAGACGGCCCAAGAGGCGATCCTAAGCGGCGCCCGCGAGAGTCTGATGATCGACCGCGTCTATCGCGGTCATTTGGCCGACTTAATGGATAGTTTGGACTGAACGGTCCGAGCTAGTGTTGGATCGGCAACGGCGCAAAAAAGCGCTCGCCTTCTCGTGCGGGACGGATAGCAAGCCCGCCCGCTGATATTTGACTGGAGGAACGATGAGTCTAATGAAGGATCTTTGTGTTCAGCTCGACCAGATGGTCAACGACCAGTTCGACAGCGTCGAGTTCAGGGCATTACTCGACCTGCCGCTGACCATGGAGCGCGGACGATTTTACGTCGTGCAAAACGCGCTCTACACCAGCAATCGGCGGGATTGCTGGGGCTACGTCCAAGGCGGCGCCCCTTTGGACGTGAAGCGGGTGATCTGGCAGCATGAGAGCGATGAATTGATCAACGATCCTCGCGCCGGCATGGACCATTATAACCTGACCGTAAAGCAAGGCGAGGTCATCGGCCTCAAGCGCGAGGATTTTGACAATGCCCAGGTGCCGGCCATGGCGCAGGCTTGCTTTCATGCCTGGCATCATATCGCCATGCGCAGCCACTGGCTGACGGCGTATACCGCTTCGCACATGCTCGAGCGCCGCAACAACGGTAAGATCGTCAAAGGCGGCGGCATGTCGTTTCGCGTCGGCAAGAAGTTCGAGAATGAGTTGGGCATCAATCTCAAGCGCATGATCTCAATGGATGTTCATGTCGCCGCCGATATGGATCACTCCGAAAATATTTCGGAAATGTTCGAGAAATATGCGAAGACGCCGGCGGATTGCGAACGGGTGCTGGAAGGCGCGCGCGAGTCCATGGCCATCGACCGGGCTTACCGCGGTGCTCTGGGTTTCTACATGGAGCGGATCAACTAATTTTCATTCGGCAGGTTGTTAAGGAGAAGCAACGTGAAGAATCTGAATTTGAACGAAGCGTCGGCATACTCGGCAAAGAGTCCCTACGAGATATATCAGGAGTGGGAGGGGATTCCGGTTCATAAGAATTTCATAGTGCCGGACTTGTTAGCGCTGGAGTTGGGTGATTGGCAGCGCAGCGGTGGCCGGGCAGCGTTCGTCAATCAAGACGGCGCGGGGGGAATGTGTGATACGATGGTTGAAGAAATCGCTCCCGGCGGGCAGTTGAAGCCCCAGCGTCACATGTTTGAAAAAGCGGTTTTTATCCTGCAAGGGCAGGGTGCGACGACGATCTGGAATGAAGGCGGCAAGAAACATACTCTGGAATGGCAAAAGGGCAGTTTGTTCTCGACGCCGCTCAATACCTGGCACCAGCATTTCAACGCTCAAGGCAGCGAACCGGTGCGGCTGATTTCGCTGACCGACGCGCCGGTGGTGATCAATCGTTATCGTAATCTCGACTATATTTTCAATAACAACTTTACTTTCACCGATCGTTACGAAGGTGGCGCCGATGCTTGGAGCGGCGCCGGCGGACGCTACCTTGGACCGGAAATCAAGCGCGGCCGGGTGTGGGAGTCGAACTTCATCGCCGATTTGTGGGCCTTCGAACCAAAGGATTACAAAGAGCGTGGCGGCGACAACCGCACGACGCTGTTCGAGTTCGTCGATAACACCATGAGCGCCCATGTGTCGGAGTTCCCCATCGGTAAATACAAAAAGGCCCATCGCCATGGCGCTGGCGCGCATATCGTGATGCTGACAGGTTCGGGTTATTCATTTCTCTGGCCCGAAGGAGAATATGGCGCCAAACGGCGCGTCGAGTGGGGCCGAATGAGCATGTTCACGCCGCCAATGCAGTGGTGGCACCAGCACTTCAATGCTGGCGGCGAACCGGCGCGTTATCTGGCGCTCAAACCCTGGGGTTTCAAATTCAAAGTCGAAGAATTGAAGGACACCGGCGAGGACGTTAAAAACGGCGGCGCTCAGATCGAATACCAAGATCAGAATCCCGAAATTCACGACCTGTTCCTCGCCGAGTGCAAGAAAAGCGGTGCCGAGCCGCGCATGCCGATGTTCGGTTAGTGACTTTTCGGCGCAAGTTATTGGAAGCGTTAGCGCCGACCCGGCAACACCACAGGGGGGAATTTTTTCTAGACAAGTCCTAGCCCGTACCGTAAACTATGGGGAATTTAATTGAGCCTCCAACGATGTCGACCTATAAATTTTCCACCCAATCGGCCCGCACCGGCAGCGCCGGTTTCACATTATTGGAACTGCTGGTTGTCGTCGCCGTGCTGGGAATTTTAGCGGCCATCGCGCTGCAGAATTTAGCCACGCATCGGGCCCGTGCCGTCGATGCCTCGATGCGCTCCGATCTCCGCAACGCAGCCATGGCGATGGAGAGCTACTATGGTGAGTTTCAGGTATATCCTAGCGTCGATACCGGACTCTTATTGTTTGGTTTTCGTAAGACCCATTCGGTCACGTTGACGATCTCGGTGCCGACCCCGTCGACCTATATACTGACGGCGGCGCGTCCCGCCGGAAGCAAGCCAACCTTCAGCTTCGACAGCAGTACCGGGCTGGTAAACTGATCGCTTGGCTCGGTTCGACGCCTTCATCGCACACCCGCTCAGTTGCCCGCATCCGCCTGCCAACGCCACCCCATGGTCGGGCGTGCGCGCGAAACATTGCCATGGTTTAGGCGTGGGTTGGGCCCGCGGCTAGTGCCGTTACTTCGGCGTGCGCAGAAAATAAGTTTGCCCGGTAATATATTTTGCCGCGTCCGAGAGCAGGTAGCGCACCAGTCCGACGATCTCGAATTTATGGGTCAGGCCGTCCAGTAACGGCGGAACCTCTTCGCGTTTCTTGAACTGATCGTCGGTGAACCCAATGCGCGACATCGGTGTATCGGTTGCGCCCGGGCAAACGCAGTTGACCGTGATGTTGTTGGGCGCCAACTCGACGGCAAGGGATTTAGTGAAGGCGATCACGCCGGCCTTCGAAGCGGCGTAGTGCGCCGAGCGCGGTTGACCGGCGACGCCGCGGCCCGAAGCGATACTGAGAATCCTTCCTTCGTTGCGCGGCATCATGTGCCTGGCCGCAGCCTGAGCGCACAGGAAGACGCCCTTCAAGTTAATCCGCATCAACCGGTCCCACATCTCTTCCGGCATCTCGACGACCGGCACGCGGTCCATCACCCCAGCGCCGCAAAAGATGTTATCGACCTGGCCGTACTTCGCCACCGCTTGCTCCATCATGGACGCTACGCTCTTGGGATCGCCGACATCGACCTGCACGGCGATGGCGCTGCCTTTGGCATCGCGAATCTCGGCGGCGACTTTTTCTGCCCCGTCTTTGGCATAGTCCGCAACGACGACGTTTAGTCCATCGGCTGCCAGGCCGCGGGAAATTTCCGAACAGATACCGCCGGCGCCGCCGGTGACCAGGATTGTTTTTGCCATGACGAAGCTCTCCCTTTTGTCTAACGGATAAGTCTGGCGAAGCTATCACCGCGGTTTGTTTGCGTCAACTTTTCGAACCCCCGCCATGCCAGGCACAGCACTAAATCATGGGGTGGCGATGGCGCAGTCAGACCAATCAGGCCGCGCCAATCAATTGACGCGGGCCGCGTCCGCCGGCCCGAGGGTCCACTCTACGGCGTCCGGATGAATGATTCGCGCGAGGATTTCCAGCCCGTTGACTAGCCGCGGGCCGGGCCGGCTGAAGTAGGCGTTGCCGTTGAGGGCGAAGACTCTTTGTGCGCGCACGGCCGGCAGGTCGTTCCAGCCCGGCAGGGCGCGCAGCGGCGTTGATTCTTTCACCGTGCGCCGGACGTCGAAACCGCAGGGCATGAGCAAAATCACTTCCGGTTGCGCGTCGACGACCGCGCGCCAGTCGATTTTTGCCGAAGGCTCACCGGCATGACCGATGACGTCGTGACCGCCGGCGAGGGCGACCATCTCCGGCACCCAGTGACCGGCGCTGTAGAGCGGCTCGAACCACTCCAGACAGGCCACCCGCGGGCGGCGGTCCGGTTCGCGACCGCCGACCTGTTCGATGCGTTGGCGCAGATTGTCGACCAGCGCCGTGGCGGCCTCGCTCCGTCCGGTGGCCGTACCGACGCGGAGAATATCGTCGAGGATTTCCGGTAAGCTATGAGGATTCAAAGAAACGATCTCGGGCTTGTGGCTGAGCGCCGCTGCCGCCTTGACCACTTCGTTGTAATCCAGTGCGCAGACCTCGCATAAAGCCTGGGTGATGACGAGATCGGGCGCGGCCTCGGCAAAGGCAGCTTCGTCGATGCGGTACAGACCTTTTCCGGCTTGTAATAACTCGACGACTTTGCGGTCGATCTCGGCGCCGCTCATGCTCTTGGCGTCGACGGCGCTTTTCACAACCGCCGGTTTGTTTTGCGCATCGGCGGGGTAGTCGCATTCATGGGTGACGCCCACTATTTCGTCGCCGAGCCCGAGTGCGAAAACGATTTCCGTGGCGCCTGGCAGCAGGGAGCAGATTCGCATGGCCGATGCATAGCGTATGCGCCGGCTTTATGCTACCGACGGCGATCAAAAAATGAATCGTTCGAGACGATTGCTGACCGCCGAACAGCACAGGCAGCCGATGGAACGCGAGTCCTTACCGATGAGCGCGTGGGGAAAAGCGCGACTTGGATGCAGGCATGTTAACGACGGTGGTGCAGGCGATTTTTGGCAACGGATGGTATCGTCCGCTTGCGCCTATACCTGGCCCGGCATGACTTCGTAAGTGATCATTTACGGTGAACGAGCGGTGCTTGGGTGGGGCTCCGTTACGCGCTCTGCTGTCGCGCCCGCGCGGTGAGGCTGATGGCAAAAGTTTAGGCGACGCCCTTGCCCAATTCTGTCGTACACGGGCACTGATCGGGAAAGCGCGTGCATTCTACTTCGGATATGGCCGTGCCGGCCGCTGGCGCGCTTTGGTTTACTTGAGCGCGCAACCGCTGGGTGACGACCAGCCAGACCATCACCGTCACCACTGTCAGCCAAGCCAGCCAACGGGTGTCGAGCGGGCCGGACAGGTTGCCGCCGGGCGCTACTCTTTGAACCCACAGAAAAAGGCCGGCAGCAGCAACGCCTTCGGCGATGCGCGCGCCGACGCCGTCGACGGCGATCTTGACCAGCGAGCGTTCGCCGGGGTCGACCGGCGTGAACGCTTGTTCCCAGATCGATCGGTGTATCGACGAGCGCAGGCCGCCTTCAGTGACGCGCAGCACCGACAAGCTGAAAGCGGTGGCCGCCGCGCTGGCGAATCCGGCGCCGCCGAGCAGCGCGAAGGGCAGGATCATCAAGCCGCCGCCGATGCCGATCTTGTCCTGGATTTTCGGCGCGGCGAAAAGCTGCAACAGTAGCGAGCCGAAATTGAGCATGATGTAAAAATTGGCAAAGTAGTTGGCATTACCTTTCGAGTCCATGCCAGCGCTGGTGGCCGATATGTAAAATTGCACGTCGATGAGTAGGCCGGCGAGTGCGCCGGACATTGCGATGAAAAGCAGCCCGATAGCATAGGGCTTCGCCAGCGGCGCGAGATAATTACTCTTCTTTCCGCTGTCGCTCTTGGGCGCTATATTACTGGGAAACTTTCTGTGCGCTTGGATGACCAATGCGATGGCGCCGAGGATCATCAGTGCGCCGATGAAGATCAGCCATTTCGGTTCAACCCGCGGACCGATCCCTTTGGCGATGACGCCGCCTACCATGCCGCCCGCCAGTGAACTAGCGCCGATCTTGCCGAACGCCCGCGCCGACTGCGGCTTGGGCGTGGTTTCGAAAATATCGCTGGCGAGCAACCAAAGGCTCGCGAACATGATGCCGAAAACGCCCGGGATAAAGATAAAAACATTGAACAGCAGCGACGATTGGCCGGGTTGGAGAAACGGCGCTGCGCAACCAAGGACCGTGGCGGCGACCAGCATCAAGCCGACCCGCGCCGGCCGCGCGCCAAAGGTCTTCATCGCTTTGACGAACAACATGGCCAGCGGCAGCGAGGCGGCGGTGATCATCATGGTCGCCACCGGTAGCTGAAATATACCCTTGCCCTGGAAGAACAAGGCGTCGCGGCCGGTCTTGGCGACGATAAATGCTGCGGTCAATATGCCGAGGCAGAGCGCCGGGTAAAGCGTGCGTTGTCGGTCGGTATCGGTCATGGTGCTTGATGGATGTCTTGGTCAGATGTCAGAAATCACAGCCGGTGGGGCAAATTTCGGTAATTCTGCACGCCTCCCGTGACGACAACGAACTCATCGGCGCTAAAGTTCCTGCGGTGAAAGGAAATGTGCTGTGATCACGATGGCAACGAAACTGTTCAATGCTTAGGTGTCATAGACGCACTCGGCGTTGCAGCTCATGCAGCTTTAATGTGCGAGCGAGGGTTGGTCTGTGAGAGTGGTCTTATCGCGGCACCTAAACCGAAAACTCTAGAGCACGCGAATCATTCGCCATACTGCTGAATCAGTTTTGCCACCAGCGCGGTCCAGCCGGTTTGGTGGCTGGCGCCGATGCCGGCGCCGTTGTCGCCGTGGAAGTATTCGTAGAACGGGATCAGGTCACGCCAATAGGGGTCGTTGCTAAATTTTTCCGTGCCGCCGAACACCGGCCGATGGCCGTTTTGATCTTCAGTGAAGATGCGCGTCAGGCGGTGCGACAGCTCGCCGGCGATCTGCCAGAGATTCAACAGGTTGCCGGAACCGGTGGGGCACTCGACTTTGTAATTGTCGCCGAGATAGTAATGAAATTTTTGCAGCGACTCGATGATCAAGTAATTAACCGGAAACCAGATCGGGCCGCGCCAATTGGAATTGCCGCCGAACATGCCGGTGCTCGATTCCGCGGGTTCGTAGCGGACGCGGTACTCATTGCCATTGGCCTTGAGCGTGTAGGGATGGTCGCAGTGGTAGCGCGAAATGGCGCGGATACCGTAGGGCGACAAAAATTCGTTTTCATCCAACAGGTAGTGGAGCACGCGCTTCAGTCGGTGCCGGCTGACCAGTGAGAGAAAACGACGCGGCCCGTCATCGGTCGATTCGGTTTCGATATGCTCGCTCAACTCCGGACGGTTCTCGATAAACCATTGCAAGCGCCGTTTGAAGCCCGGTAAATTGTCGACCACGCCAGGGTCCAAAGTCTCCACGGCGAAGAGTGGAATCAGGCCCACCAGCGAGCGCACTTTCAAGTGCGACCGTTGGCCGTTCGGCAGCGACAAGACATCGTAGAAAAATCCGTCCTGAGCGTCCCAGAGCTCGATATTCTCGCCGCCGAGGTTGTTCATGGCGTTGCAGATGTAGACAAAATGCTCAAAAAATTTGCTGGCGACATCTTCGTAGGCGGGGTTTTCTTTGGCCAATTCCAGCGCGATCGCCAGCATGTTGAGACAATACATGCCCATCCAGCTGGTGCCGTCGGATTGCTCGATATAGCCACCGGTGGGCAGCGGCGCGCTGCGGTCGAAAACGCCGATGTTGTCGAGGCCCAAGAAGCCGCCTTGGAACACGTTTCTGCCGCCGGCGTCCTTGCGGTTGACCCACCAGGTGAAGTTGAGCATGAGCTTTTGAAAAATCCGCTCGAGGAATGTGCGGTCGCCTTCGCCGCGCCGTTTCATTTCGACTTTGTAGACGCGCCAGGCGGCCCAGGCGTGGACCGGCGGATTGACATCGCTGAAGGCCCATTCGTAGGCCGGCAGCTGGCCGTTGGGGTGCATGTACCACTCGCGGGTCATGAGCAGTAATTGTTCTTTGGCGAAGGCCGAGTCGACAATCGCCAGGGCGACGCAATGAAACGCCAGATCCCATGCCGCGTACCAGGGATATTCCCACTTGTCCGGCATCGAGATGACGTCGGCGTTGTATAAATGGCGCCACTCGTGATTGCGGCCATTGGCGCGCTCCTTGGGCGGGGCGGCGCAGCCAGGGTCCCCTTTGATCCACCGATCGACGTCGTAATAGTAAAACTGCTTGCTCCAGAGCAGACCGCCCAACGCCTGGCGCATGACATTCTTGCGGTCGGCGCTCGCGTCTTCGGGAATCACCGTGGCGTAAAACTCATCCGCTTCAAAACGCCGTTGGTTGAGCAGTTCGTCGAACTTGCCGTCGAGTGCGTTCAGTTCACCCGGCGCACTATCGCTCAGGCGCAGGCGCAAAGCGATCGTCTGGCCGGGCCCCACGCTCATCTGATAGTGAGCCGCTGCTTTGGTGCCGGTCGCCGCCGGATTGACCGCCTGGGTGGCGCCGTGAACGATATAGTCATTGATGCCGTCTTTCACGTAGGGCGATTCGTTTTCCAATCCGTAGAGGCGTTGCGCGTTGGTTTCATTCTCGGTGAAGAGCAGCTCCGGTTTACCTTCGCAATAGAACCAACGGTTGCCGTAGTAGTTGTGCACGAGTTTGATCGCCGTGCCGTCGACGGTGTCATCCCGGTTGGCTCTTGGTTTGCGCGCGTCCAAGCCCCAGGACCAGGTATTGCGAAACCAGACGGTGGGCAGGAGGTGCAGCGGTGCCGCCGCCGTGCCGCGATTGGTGGCTTCGATGCGGATCAATATATCGTCGGCGCTGGCCTTGGCGTATTCGATGATCACGTCGAAATAGCGATTGTCGTCGAAGATGCCGGTGTCAACGAGCTCGAACTCCAGATCGCCTTTGCCGCGCCGGCGGTTTTCTTCGACCAGCCACGCGTAAGGAAATTCCGCTTGCGGGTACTTGTAGAGGAATTTCATGTAGGAGTGGGTCGGCGTCGAGTCGAGATAAAAGTAATACTCTTTAACGTCTTCGCCGTGGTTGCCCTCGTTACCGGTGAGGCCGAAGAGGCGTTCTTTCAAGATCGCATCTTGACCGTTCCACAGCGCTAGTGAGAAACAAATATATTGATGGCGGTCGGAGATACCGCCGAGACCGTCTTCGCCCCACCGGTAGGCGCGACTGCGTGCGTGATCGTGCGGAAACGAATTCCATGCCGCGCCGTCAGGGCTGTAGTCTTCGCGCACCGTGCTCCACTGGCGCTCGGAGAGGTAGGGTCCCCAGCGTTTCCAGTTGGCTTTACGGACGAGGTCCTGTTGCAGTCGGAGTTCTTCCTGGGTCACCGGTCTTTTCCTCGATCGAGAAACGTTCTTAACAGCTATTTTAGCACATCCTCATCGCCGGGGCGGGGATTAGGCGTTCCAGCGGTCAAAATATTAAAATCATTTAAGCTCCGGCGATTCGAGCATGACCGGAGCATTGTCGAACGCGAAGTGCTGCTGTCAATTTTTCGACGGCCGCAGTAAAGTTGCAGCGCTATGACGGTGCGTGCGGTTCGGCGGCAGGCGCATGCAGGTCGAATCATGCGTATGATCTCTAGAGCTCGGTTACGGAAATCTTCAAGTGGCGGCTTGGACTCGCGATGTGCATTGTTAACGCGGTCAATGGGTGGACTGGTTAAGTGCCATAAACTCTCAACTGTTCTTGTGCGGAACGAGCGCGCGCCGTAGAATTTAGCAATTCGTCTCATTTTGGCGGAGTACGAGATTAGAGCGAGCACCATGAAAATAATTTTCGATCTCGGCGGGGTGGTCGTGCGCTGGGAGCCGGCGGCACTGCTGGCGCAGATTTTTGGCGACCCGGCAACGTGTAATGTTTTACATGCCGAGTTCATCGGCCATGCCGATTGGCTCGAGCTCGACCGCGGCACGATGGCGCCGGAAGATGCGGTGGGGCGGGCCGCGCGGCGCACCGGACTTTCCGAACAGACGGTGCGCCACTTTCTCCAGAAGGTGCCGGCGTCTCTGGTGCCGATTCCCGAGACAGTTGGGTTGCTGCACAAGTTAAGGGATCGGGGCCACTCGCTCTACTGCCTGTCGAACATGCATTTCGCGTCCATCGAATATATCGAACGCGCCCATGATTTCTGGGATGTCTTCAGCGGCAAGGTCATTTCCTGCCGGATCGGCCTATGCAAACCGGAAACGAAAATTTACGCGCACTTACTGGACGCTTACCAACTCGATGCCGCAGACACGGTCTTTGTCGATGATGTCGAAGTCAATTTAGCCGCCGCGCGGCCGTTCGGCATACGGACGATTCGGTTCGAAAGTTCCGCGCAATGTGCTGAAGAACTGAGATTATTGGGTTGTCTTTAATATACTCGTGATTTGTTTCGGCGATTCGAGCCGGAAGCGCTATCGTGCATAATCGTAGCGCCTTACCGGACTTTGGCGAAGTGTGATAGAGGTGGGTGAAATTATTTATTGATTGCAATACTCGAGCGATCAAGATGTTGACTAGCCGGATCCCAACAGTTTTTCTACTCACGTCGATTAGTGTGTTTGTCCTCGATATTTGTCCGCTGCTCGGACAATCGCCTGGACCGGCGACGGTGACGCTGTGTTTGCCGGGTCATTAGCCTCGTAAAAAGGAGCTATCTACTATGCCGCGTAACATCATCACAGCCGCCTCGCTGCCCGCCTCTCCTGACAAAATTTTCGACATGTATCTCGATAGCGAGGCGCACGCGGCGTTTACCGGGTTGCCTGTGACACTTGAGCCGCGCGCGGGCGGCCTGTTTCGCGCGTTCGACGGTATGATTTCAGGCACGATTCTGTACGTTTTGCCCAAGTCGTTGATCGTGCAGACTTGGCGGTCGGCGACCTGGCCGCTGACGGCGATGGACTCGGTGCTGACGCTAACATTTTGGCCGGCGGAGGACGGCGCGCGGATCGAGCTTGTCCACGTCAACGTTGCCGATGAAGACTTCGCCGGGGTCAGCCAGGGTTGGGAAAAGTATTACTGGACCCCATGGCGCGCCTATCTCACCGCGCCCACTCAGTCGACATAATTCCCTATCACTAGGATGGCAATCACGATCCCGTATGGCCACAAGTTCGGCGCCGCCTTCCGCTCTATTGATTAGCGCATTCCCGAATAACTATTCACCGTCGCGTGCAAGTTGCGGGCGAAGTCGGTGGCGGCTTGCGTGCCGAGGCTAAACGCCGTGCGAGCGTATTCTTTGACCGCCAGGACCGCAGCGATGGGCATGGACTTGAAGTGGTCGACCAAGCGATTGACGCTGGCGTCGAGTTCGCCATGCTTCACCACATCGCTCACCAGCGCATAGGTGAGCGCTTTGGCGGCATCGATTTCTTGCGCCGAGTAAATCATGAAGGTGGCCGCTTTGCGCGGCATACGGTCGACCAGGGCGGAAAAGGCGATGGTCGGCATGATTTTGTGCGCGGTCTCTGGAAACGAGAAACGTGCCCTATCGCTGGCAATGGTGATATCGCACAGGGCCGCGAGAGCGCACCCCAAGCCGACGGCGCGCCCTTGGACGACGCCGACGATCGGCACTTTGGCGTTGCGAAAGGCGCCGTAGAGATTGAAGATCGTCTCGCTACGTTCGCGCACGGCATAGGCTTCCGGACCGGGAGTCGGCGGTGCGACACCCATGGAGTCCCGACCCAGGCAGAAATCATCACCGGCGCCTTTGAAAATAATCAGTCGTGACGACTTGGCGGCGTCGTCAAACATTTGCGTCACCTGCGCCCAGGTAGCGTCGCTCTGGCGGTTGCCGACCTCCGGTCGATTCAACAGGATGGTGGTAATGTCATTTTCTTTGGTTACGAGCACGGGATCTGCCATGATTTTTTCTCCAAGATTTAATCGGGTCACTTTAGGAGAGGTTTGGCGTAGCTGTCAACGGCTTTAGCCGCGTGGTCGCGGGTTCAAGTCGTTCAAAGCGTTGATTTCGTCTTAAACTCAAAGGATCTGTCGATTTGACACCACTCGTTGTTGCGCAGAAATTCATTTCAAAATAGACTCCGGATCATTCCATATGCCGATATTAGGAGGGTGTTATGGCTGAACAAACTTTGCAGGGAAGCTGTTTGTGCAAATCGGTGCGCTACGAAGTGACCACGCCGTTCATGCGCTTTGGCCACTGCTATTGCTCGCGCTGCCGCAAAGCAACGGGCGGGGTGCGCTCGACCAATATCGCTGTGCCGATCGCGCAGTTCCGCTGGACTCAGGGTGAAAACTTGATTAGGCGGTTCGATCTGCCCGAAGCGAAGAGTTTCGCCCGGCAGGTTTGTGACAATTGCAATTGTCCGATCCCGCATGCGTCGCGCGATGGCACCCGTGCTTTGGTTCCCGCCGGTACCCTCGATGACGTCCCTCCGGGAAAGCCTTCCGTGCACGGACATTGGAGCAGCCGGGTAAGTTTCGTCGAGAATAACGAGGCGGATTTACCGTGCGAGAATTAGCATGTTGACGAGCGCGGTGGGGCGGCTGCGCGCGGTTGGGATGATCGAAGCAGTTTCGTTTCTCCTGCTGTTGGGCGTGGCGATGCCGCTCAAGTATTTCGCTGGCATGCCTGCAGCGGTGAAAATTGCCGGTTGGATTCACGGGTTGCTATTCATAACCTTTGGCCTGTGTTTGCTGGTGGCCCATGGAGAACGCCGCTGGTCGATGCGCTGGACCGCGACGGTTTTGGTCGCGGCGCTATTGCCGTTTGGACCGTTTGTCATCGACCGGCGGCTCAAGCTTGAACAGTCGGAGCTTTGAACTTGGCACAAGGAGTAAAAAATGGCTGACGAAATGCAGGTGAATCGCGATATCGTAATCGAAGCCGATGCGGAGTCCATCGAGCGCTTGCGCAAGGAAGGGCATGTGCGCGGCTTCACGGTGTTCTGCGACGAGCAACAAAGGACGGGGGGGACAACTCGGCGCCCTCGCCAATGGGCTACTTCGCCCTGTCGGTGGCCTTTTGACTGCTCACCCAAGTTTCCCGGTACGGGGAAATGATGAAGGTGAAAGTCGATAAGATGAAGATCTATGTGACGACGCGCTTTCGCGCCGAGGGTTCGGTGCTGCGCGAAACCATCAAATCCGGCGGCGTCGGCGTTGAAATGCGCAGCGAGATTTCATCGAGTGCCCCAGCCGACCGCGTGGCCGCGCTGATTCGTAATGCCGAGGCGGGCTGTTACATCATGCAAACGATCATTAATCCGACGCCGGTGACGCGTGAGTTCACTTTCAACGGCGAGGCGTTCGATCCTGATAGTTACAAAAAGTAATCATTCATCGGCACCCTAGAGCCATGTCAAAGGTCGGCATCTGCGGGTGTTTATTTTGCTGGGCTGCGCAGGATGAGAGATTTCAATGCAGCAGAATGTGCGCGACGACTTCGAAGGCGACGATCGCCAGGGTGACGACCGACGCGGCGAGCACGAACGTCGTGCGCTGCTTTTCCAAGGTCGTCATGGTTTTTAGCTCGGCCGGAACTTTGGCATCCGTCCGTAGTTTCCTGGCATGGGCCAATGTGTAGAGATTGGCTAAAGCGGCGAGTGTGGTGAGCACAAGCACCGGAACACGCAGCGCGCTTTGGTCGAGGAAAGTCAGCAAGCCGGCGAGACCGAACACGCTGCCGGCGCCCAACGCAACTGCCAATGGCCCGATCAGAGTGACCACCGCGCAAGGCGCGCCGAGGATGCCGAAGATGATCGCGCCGATGCTAGTCGTTTCTCTAGTCAAGGACTCGGGCGGATCGCCGATCAAGCGCGTGGCTTGATCGCCGCGCAGACGATAGGCGGTAACCGGCTCGCGAAATCCCTTAAGCGCGACCTGCTCCGATTTGGCTTCGCCAAAGTCCGACGGGTGTTTGGCAAAACTTTCTTTGCTGATGAGAACCTCGCCGGCGCTGGCTTTGCCTTGCAGGCGCGCCGCCAGATTGACCACGTCGCCGATCGCCGTGTAGTCCTTCGAGTCGTCGGAGCCCAAGCGGCCGACGCGGGCAAATCCAGTGGCGATGCCAATGGAGGCGTTCAAGTCCAGGCTAAAGTTCGCGCCGAGAGTCTTGAGCGCCGCACCCAATTCGGTTGCCGCTGAGACTGCGCGAAGGGCGTGGTCGTCGTGGCGGATCGGCACGTTGAATAGCGCCATGACTGCGTCGCCGACGTATTTGTCGATGAATGCTCCATGCTTGACTAAGATTTCGGTGGCCATGCGTAAAAACGCATCGACGACCTCATGGGTCTTCTCCGCGCCCAAATCCTGGGTCAATTCGGTGAACGACGACAGGTCGGCGAACAGCACGGTGATTTCGACCATTCGCCCTTCTTCGACATGGGTGCTGCAGCGGGTGCAGATGTTTGGATTGCGCGGGCTCCGTTTGATGCCGAAGGTGCGGTAGACGGCGCTCAGCGCACCGGACAGCATGGTGCCGCAGACGCTGCATTGTGCGGCCAGCTCCGGGCGCGAATGAACGTGCATAAGAGAAGAAATAACGTAGGGTTAGCAACGATGTCAATGTGATTGCTTCGCGTATTGATTACGGGAATAATGCGGTGATCTTCAGGAGGATATATTCAATGTCGGATCACTATCATGACGAGAACGATTTGAAGTTGATGCGCGAGATGCGCAAGCTGGCGCCGGAGGAATTCAATGCTTGGCTTGGACTGAACAACATCGTCGGCCGCGACAACGGCGCGATCCCAAGAAAATATCGTGAATTGATCGCCATCGCCGTGTCGGCGACGACCCAGTGCCCCTACTGCATGGAAGCCCACGCTAAGGCCGCCCACGCCGCCGGCGCGACGCGCGAAGAAGTCGTCGAAGCGTCTTTTATCGCTGCGGCATTGCGTGCCGGAGCGGCAGCAACCCACGGCGCCATGGCGCTTAAGTTTTTCGACCAGCAGGCGGAGCCGAAGAAAACATAGGCCGCCGTGCGTGTGTTCGCTAACTTGAAGCAGCAAGTTCTCCGGCTTCTCGCCGCGAGCGTTATCCCTATGGCGCTATTTTCATGCTCCGGGACCAGACCTGCCGATTTGGGAGTCAAAGACGACCGCTTGCGTCCCTGCCCCGCCTCACCTAACTGTGTGTCGAGCGATGCGCCCGACACGGCCCATTCGGTCGCTCCGTTTCAGCTGGTTGTGCCATCGACGGATGGCTGGCGCGCGGCCCGAGCTGCCATCGACGGACTGCCGCGTACGAAGATCATCACTTCGACGGACGACTATCTCCATGCCGAATGCAGCAGCGCGGTGTTCGGCTTTGTCGACGATCTCGAGCTGCACTTGCGGCGTGGGGAAAATTTGATCGCGGTGCGTTCCGCCGCGCGTTTAGGGCACGGCGACTTCGGCGTTAATCGCAAGCGGGTGGAGCAGTTGCGCGCGCTGCTGCTCAGGCAAGGCGTGGTAGGTTGAGATTTGTTGGCGCGGGCGAAGGCCCAAAAGACCATCCGGAAGGTGCCGCGAGAGTGTATGTTCGCCGTCGCTAGCCCGGCTGATTCTCGATGGCAGGAATTTAGCGCGGCCAAAATCGTCGATAGCTACGCCGGACCTGCAAGATCGCTCTAGCTGGCAAAAGTTGGAGATGCCATGGCTGAAATTCGACTTTCAGACGGCGTGAATTTCGACATCGCTTTGCGCTTGTTCGCCTCCTTGGTCATCGGCGGGTTGATCGGGCTCGAACGGAGCTACCATGGCCGGCCGGCCGGATTCCGCACTCACTCCCTGGTGTGTCTGTCGACCAGCCTATTGATGCTGGTGACGGTCTATGAAACGCACTGGTTTCCGAGCCTCTCTCAGGGGCGGATTACACTCGACCCGACGCGCATGGCGCAAGGCATCATGACCGGTATCGGCTTTCTCGGCGCAGGTACGATAATGAGAGACGGGCTTTCGGTGCGCGGACTCACCACCGCGGCATCGATCTGGATCACCGCCGCCATCGGTATTCTAATCGGCATCGGGTTTTATGTGCCCGCTGTGCTCGCGACCTTTTTGACGCTGGGCACGCTGTCGGTGTTTAGATGGATCGAGAGCCGGATTCCAACCCAGCTCTATTCTCAATTCGTTGTGCGCTTCGCGCGCGCGAAAGCGATGCCGGAGGCGCAAATGCGCCAGTTGTTAACCGATTACGGTTTTACGGTCGCTAATCTTAACTATCGGCTGGACGTCGAAGCCGACTTCATAGAGTATCAGATGATTATCCGCACCATCCGAGCGGACAACACTAGTAAGCTGACGCAAGCGCTCGACAAGATTGACGCGGTGAAAGAATATCGCGTCTCGCCCATCGGCGATTGAAGCGTCGGCGCCGAATCGATAATTGAAAATGCCAAGCGCCGATTCGGGCCAAGGCGGCGGGTCGTATAACAACTGCGGTCCAGTTCGAGTACCGGATATGCTGAGCTACGATGTTGTCGAATGGGGCAAGCCGCTCGAACGAATCGAGCGCATCACGCCGATGCCACAGGGTACGGAAGTCCTCGTCAAGCTGAAATACTGCGGCGTGTGTCACAGCGACGTGCATATCCGCGACGGATATTTCGATCTCGGCGGCGGCAGGCGTTTGCACATGAGCGAGCGCGGCATGGTGCCGCCGGTAACCTTGGGTCATGAGCCGTACGGAACAGTCATCGCTGCTGGAGCGGACGCCGGCGACGTTGCCATCGGTGAAGACCGCTTGATTTTTCCTTGGATCGGTTGTGGCGCCTGTGTGCGCTGCCGCGAGGGGCTGGATAATTATTGCATGGCGCCGAACATGATCGGCATCCAGCGACCCGGCGGTTACGCCGATCATTTAATCGTGCCGCATCGGCGCTATTTGATCGATGCCAGCGGCATCGATCCGCTGTGGGCGGCGACGTTGTCGTGCTCGGGGCTGTCAACTTATTCCGCGGTGTGCGAAACTCAAGCCGATTCCTCGCAACGAATGGGTCGCCGTCGTCGGCGCGGGTGGATTAGGTTTGTCGGCCATCGGCATGCTGCGCGCGCTCGGCCATGAGCGCATCGTTTCAATCGATATCGATGATGGCAAACTGTCCGCGGCAGCGGCAGCCGGCGCGGCTGCCACGGTCCACAGCCGGAACAGTGACGCGCCGGAAAATCTCAAAGATATCACGCAAGGCGCTTTGTACGGCGCGGTGGATTTTGTCGGCAGCGCCGAGACCGCGGAGTTGGCGTTGGACTGCTTACGCAAAGGCGGCAGGTTGATTCTCGTCGGTTTATTTGGCGGTGAGATCAAACTATCCATCGCTCGTACCATACTGCGCGCTGTTACGGTACAAGGCTCCCATCTTGGCAGCGTCGAAGAGTTGAACGCGGTGGTTGCGCTGGCGCGGAAGGGACAAATAAAACCGATCCCGATCGAACCCCGGCCATTGTCTGAAGTGAGCCGCACATTGGACGAGTTGAAGCTTGGGTGGCGTCGTCGGCAGAGTCGTGGCAGAAGTTCTCTGGTAGCGGCGGGGGAAGACTGGATACGCCCACGCCGGCATGACAAAACAGATGTCATACTTTCAGTTACAATCCATCGGCTGGCAAAGGCCGGCAATCAATGAAAGGCGCGGTCGATCCGCGGATTGTGCATCGTAGAATAATGACTGCATTGGTTCGCCACAATGAATCCTTCTAGCAAAGACAATTCCTGGCGCTACATCACCCTCGCCGCGGCGGCGATGCTGATGATCACCATGGGGGCGCGCCAGGCGCAGGGTCTGTTTGTCTTTCCGATCAGTGGATCGACGGGCGTGAGTATCGTCGCGATCAGTTTCGCCATGGCGGTGGGGCAGTTTATGTGGGGGGTGGCGCAGCCGATAGCGGGAGCGTGCGCGGATCGCTTCGGCTTCACGCCGGTGTTGATTGGCGGAGTTCTTCTGCTTGCCGTGGGTACGGCGCTGACGCCGTTTTTTACCAGTAGTTTCGGCCTGGTGGTTACGATTGGAATCCTTTCTGCCGTAGGCTCCGGGGCGGGGAGCTTTTCGGTCATGATCGGCGCGTTGGCGCAGCGCTTGGCGCCAAGAGAGCGAGCAACAGCATCGGGGCTGATCACCGGCGGCGGATCGTTCGGCCAGTTTCTCTTTGCGCCGATTACCCAGAAATTAATCTCGACCTGGGGCTGGATGGGCGCTATGTGGTCCCTCGGCGCGATTGCGCTGTTGGCATTGCCTCTGGTCAAATCCGTTGCCGGGACCGAGCGCCATGTTGGTGCGGTCGCCGAGCGCGATGGCGGCATGAAGGCAACACTCCGGACAGCTTTCGGCAACTCCAGTTACCTGTTGCTCCACGGTAGTTTTCTCACCTGCGGTTTTCACATCGCTTTTCTGGTCACGCATCTGCCGGGAGAAGTAGACCTTTGCGGGTTGCCCGCCTCGGTGGCGAGTTGGACCTTGGCGATCATCGGCCTTGCCAACATTGCCGGCAGCTTTACCGCCGGTTGGATGCTCAATCATTTCCGCGGCAAGTATATTTTGTTCGGCATGTACGGCTCGCGCACGCTCTTGATCTTAATCTATCTCGCCGCGCCCAAAACCGAGTGGACGTTTTATCTCTTGGCGGTTGGCTTGGGCTTCTCTTGGCTCGGCACGGCGCCGCCCACCGCCGGCGTGGTGGGGAAGTTATTCGGCACCCGCTACCTGGCGACACTCTATGGCATGACTATGCTATCGCATCAGACCGGCGCGTTTTTCGGCGCTTGGCTGGGCGGACTCGCGTTCGCCCACTACGGCAACTATTTGTCGATGTGGTATGCCGATGCCTTGTTCGCGGCGGTCGCGGCGCTTTTGAATCTACCGATCCGCGAACCGCGCATCGAACGCGCGGCGGTGCCGGCATAAATTCAATTCGGTCAGGAAGGATTTCCCGATTTCGGAATTCACCAATGTCACAGTCATTAAAATAGCCAATGTCTACTTCGAGGGTAAAGTCGTCAGCCGCACGGTGGTCTTTGCCGATGGTTGGAAAAAAACCTTGGGGATCATGCAGCCGGGTGAATACGAATTCAACACCGGCGACAAAGAGCTCATGGAGATAATAAGCGGCGAGTTGGATGTTGCGCTCCCCGGTGGCGCTGGCGTCAAAGCGATTAAAGCGGGAGAGACTTTCGAAGTTCCGGCAAATGGCAAATTTCGCATGGTGGTCAAAACGTTGACCGATTATTGCTGCTCTTTCATCGGGTCGTAGATTCACGTTAAGATCATTCGCGGCCGCGGTTGCATTGGTTTGACCCGCTCATGAACCCCTGCAACCGCGGTTGTCGCTGATGTAATCTGCGGTTGCTGTCTGCCGCGTTCCGTCGTAGCCGCCGCGAATCTATTCGTCGCTATATCCTTTAGTTACAGGTTGCAGCTGCTGGCATTCCGCTTGCTCGTCTGCTTGGCAGAAGTCTTGAAAGCGAGGATGCGAAATTGTTGGCAGCAAGATACTTGTGCGATCGTCCGGCGGTAAAAGTTGAGCGCTACGCGGCCAAACTGGCGCGCTATTTTCCCTACGATCCTGAAGCGCCACGGGCCGCCGCGCGGCTCATCGATGCGATTCTCGATTATCGGTCGACCCTTTATGTCGATCACATTGGCAGCACGGCGGTACCCGGCTGCGGCGGCAAGGGCATCATCGATTTGTTGGTAACTTATCCGGCAGGCGCGTTTTTCATCGCCAGGGATGCCCTCGATCAGCTGGGCTTCCAACCGCAGAGCGGTCCTGAACCATTTCCCGAATCGCGGCCGATGCGTGTCGGGGTGACGACCCATCGCGGCAAGGCCTACCGGGTTCACGCTCATGTGATCCGCAGTGGCGACCCGGAGGCGCAAAACCTCATCAAGTTTCGCGATTGCTTGCGTGCCGATGCCGAGCTAGTGCAAGCCTACCAAGTTGAGAAATTGTCGATTCTCTCCAGCGGTATCACCGCGAGCACAGAGTATTCCAAGGCAAAGAGTGATTTCATCCGTGCTGTGCTCGGTGAGCGCGTTAGATCGCCGCGCAGTGAACTGACGACCCGCGCGCCGGCATCGCGGTTATTTACCGCCCGCTAACCCTGCCATTGAGAAGCACGCGTGGTCGTGCCTATAGTAACGGTATGCTATTTGCGAAGCTCGGTTTGTCAGACAAGGTACTCGAAGGGGTCAAGGCGGCCGGTTACACCGACCCAACACCGATTCAACTGCGCGCCATTCCGCTGGCGCTCGAAGGCCGGGATATTATCGGTTCGGCACAGACCGGCACGGGGAAGACCGCCGCGTTTGCCTTGCCGATTATTTCTCGTCTCGGCCAGCATGGTAAAACCCGCGCGTTGATACTCGAGCCGACGCGGGAGTTGGCGGCGCAGGTCGAGACCGCCTTTCATGATTTCTCGCGCTTTACCGACCTGCGCACCGTCGTCTTGTTCGGCGGCACGGGCTACGGCAAGCAAGATCTAGCACTGCGCCGCGGTACCGATGTCGTGGTCGCGACGCCGGGCCGGTTGCTCGACCAAATGCAACGCCAGATGCTGCGCTTGAACGACATCGAGTTTTTAGTGCTGGACGAGGCCGACCGGATGCTCGATATGGGCTTTATGCCGGACGTGCGCAAAATCGTCGACCGCGTGCCCAAAGCCCGGCAGACCATGTTGTTCTCGGCGACGATCCCGCCTGAGATCGACGCGCTGGTGCGCTGGGCGATGAAAAACCCCGAAACAATTCAGATCGGCCAGCGCCGTTCGCCCGCCGAAACCATCACCCACGCGCTTTATCCCGTCGATGTCGCGCAGAAACAAGAATTGCTAACAGAGTTATTGGAGCGAACCGAATACGATCAGGTGTTGATCTTCTGCCGCACCAAGAATGGCGCCGACCGGGTGGCGCGCCGGCTCACGGAGAAGGGCCATGCGGTGGCCGTGCTGCATTCGAATCGCACCCAGCGCGAGCGCGAGCAGGCGCTCAATGGATTCCGCAACGGCCGCTACGAAGTCATGGTCGCCACCGACATCGCTGCCCGCGGTATCGACGTCGAGCAGATCAGCCATGTGATCAATTACGATGTGCCGCATCATCCGGAAGATTACGTCCATCGCATCGGCCGCACCGGCCGGGCGCTAAGCGTAGGCGATGCCTTTACCTTGATGACCGCAGAGGATCTCCAGGAGGTCGCCGCCATCGAGCATTTCATCGGCCAAAAAATTCCCCGATTAAAATTGGAAAATTTCAATTACGCATTCACCCGTTTGCTCGATCCCAACCCTAAACCGACTTTCGGCGCCCGCGCCGGCGCCAAACGCGCCTATGGGCCGGGCCGCGGCCGCTGGTAAAGGCCAAGTTCTTTCACTGCCGGGTGCTCGTTAGTGCGCCGCCAGAGACCGTCCCATGGACAGTCTGGCCTGGAGCTCCTCGCTAGATTATTGAACGAACAGTTTCTTGATCTGTTCGGTTACTTCCGCCGGCTGCTTGATGATGTCACTGGCAGTTTTCTGCAATTGCTCGCCGCGCAGGGGCGCGATTTCGATGGAAAGCTTTTTCGCCTCCGCGAGTAATTCCGGATCTTTCGAAGCTCTTTCATAGCCGTCGCGCAAGATTTTGACCCGGTCGGGCGGGGTCGCCGGCGGCGCGATCAACGGCCTTGCCCATTCGCCGCCCTGGAGCATCGCCTCGGCGACGCGCCGCTTGGTCGGCGCGGTTTTGTACTCGTCCATCAATTCGTAGATGGTCGGCGCATCGGCGACGCGCGGCGAACGCTTGTGGCCGCTCTGGGCGAGGAAACGGACGAACTTGGTTTTGAGCCAGGTCAAAAATGGCTCGCGGCCGTAGTATGTGGCGATGGTCAATCCCATACAGGCGACCTCGCCGCGCTCCATGGCCAGGGCGATCTCGCTGCTGCCGGGATAGCCGGTGACATGGCCCACCTTCATGCCGACGGTCTCTTCGAGGATCTTCGACATGACGTAATCCGAACTGCCGACGCCGGTGGAGCCGCATTTGGGCGGCTCTTTCGAGCGAATGATGTCAGCGACGGATCTGAACGGCGCGTCGGCGCGGGCAAACATGATCATGTCGTCGTTCTCCAGGGAGCCGATCCATTGAAATTTGGTCAGGTCGAACTTCACTTCTTTCTGGCCGGAAAGCTGGGCGAGATAAAAATTATTATGCGGTGCCAGCAAGGTCAGGCCGTCCGGTTTTGCCACGCTCCAGAGATAGTTGGCGGCGGTTACCGAACCGGCGCCCGGCATGTTTTGCACCGCGAAATCAGGATTGCCGGGCAGGTATTTGCCCATGTATCGGGAGATCAGCCGCGCCGCGCGGTCGTAGCCGCCGCCGGTGCTCAAGCCAACGATGACGCGGATCTGTTTGCCCTTGAAGAAGGATTCCTGGGCATGCAGCCGCGGTGACGGCCATAATAGCGTGAGCGTGACCAAGACACCGGCCCAGATTGTTGGTTTACGTGATATCGTCATTGATTCCTCCGCACCGTTCACAAGGTAGCTCGCGCAGCAAATATAAAGCGTGCAGCGAGCAATGCAAGCACGGAGTGAAGCGCTGCTTGACAGTGGAATCATTGCCGGGGATATTCGTACACGCTCAAGCTTGGCGCCGCGACGCCCGAAGTCGAGCGAGTTGGAAAGATCCCAATGTATCTACCCGGTCACTTTGAAGAGAAGCGCATAGAAGTCTTGCACCAGCTCATGCGCGAGCATCCACTGGCGACCTTGGTGACGTTGGGGGCCGACGGAATCAGCGCCAATCATCTGCCCATCGAAGTCGACGCCGCGCCGGCGCCCAACGGCACCTTGCGCTGTCACGTGGCGCGGGCCAACCCGGTCTGGCGCGACCATTCCCGCGAAACCGAAGCGTTGGTGATTTTTCACGGAGCGCAGGCTTACATTTCGCCTTCTTGGTATGAGACCAAGAAACAGACCGGCGAAGTCGTGCCGACCTACAATTATGCCGTCGTCCATGCCTCTGGCGCGTTGCGAATTATTGAAGATCGCGCATGGCTGCGCGGCTTGGTGACCCGCCTGACGGCGCGCTTCGAAAGCGCCAGCGCGGCGCCCTGGCACGTGAGCGACGCGCCGCCGGATTTTATCGACAAACAGCTGGGCGCCATCGTCGGCATCGAGATCGCGGTTACAAGGTTGGCGGGCAAATGGAAGGTCAGCCAAAATCGCCCAGCCCAGGATCGCGCCGGCGTCGCTGCGGCTCTGGGGGATAGCGTCGACGTTGATAGTTTGGCGATGGCGCAAATGATTAAAGAGCGGTCGCCATCGTAAAGCCGCCAGCGTTCAACTACAATGCTTTTGCAGCGCTGAAGAGAGCGCGTTAAAGTTCCCGCTAAACAGGTCATAATGCTCTCTGCGGTTTTTCTAGTCCTTAGCGCAATCCTCATACTTGTCAGCTTGCGCCGCCGAGTGGTAGTGCGCCGCCGCGCCAAAGGCACTGACTGGGCCCTCGAAACGGCATTCATTCGCCTCGATTTTCCGGCTGCACATAGGGCCGTGGCGCAGCAACTCGCCACCGGCCTGGCGGAAGTCGTCGGCATGAAGATCAAGCAACTGACGCCGGATCATACTCTCGCTCAAATCGCCGATTGGGCCGATGACCGGATCTATGCCAAGGATTTGATCACATTGTTCGTTGTCGCCTTTAGCGTCCGTTGCGATTCGAACACCAGCTTTCGCGACCTGGTCGAGAAAGTTGCCGAGAAGAAAGCGGCGGACGGCAATATGGCGGTAAAGTAATAAATTGATGGTTAAATATTTATCATGTGGCGGGAGGGCCGAGCCATGAGTTGCCGCAAAGGTTGGATGGCAGCATTGTTTGCATTTGGCACAGTGATGTTGACGAGCACCAACTAGAAGAGGCACCATCGCCGATGTGCAGCGGCGATTCGTTATTGAGCAGAGTTTGTTGATTTATCTCACCTATGATTAAAGCGTTGATCTTCGATTTCGACGGCATCATCATCGATAGTGAAAGTCCGGAGCTCTTGGCCTGGCAGGAAGTCTTCATTGCCCATGGGCGGGAGCTCGATTTGGAGGTCTGGGCCGATCTGGTCGGCCGGCCGAGCAACCATTTCGATCTTTACAGTTATTTTAATGAACATATCGATCCCACCGCGGACATCGCCACATTGCGTCTTAACCGGCGGGCGCGGGTGATTGCGCTCACCGAGCAGCAACCGGTGTTGCCCGGGGTGCAAGAATACTTACGCGGCGCCGGCGACCTGGGATTGAAGCTCGGCATTGCGTCGAGCTCGTCGGCGAACCATGTGCGCGGTCATTTGCAGCGCCTCGACCTACTTCGCTACTTCGACACCACCAAGTGTTTCGAGGACACCACAACGCATAAGCCTGATCCGGCTCCCTACCGTGCGGTGCTCGACACGCTCGGCATCGCTCCACATGAAGCGGTGGCGTTCGAGGATTCGCCCAACGGCGTCACCGCAGCGCGGGCGGCGGGCATCTTTTGCGTCGCCGTGCCCAATCCGGTGACCTGTCGCTTGGTGCTGGATCATGCGGATCATCGCTTAGCTTCGCTCGCCGATGAAGCTCTGGAACAAGTCCTGATGCGGGCGCTGGCGAAGACTACATCGTGAACGGCGTGACCTGGCTCGGTTGCGGCGCACTCTTCACAATCGGCTTCTCGGCGTTGATTCGGTCGATGGCGCGACGGCGCAAATTGGCGGTGTACCCCGGTGCTCTAATTTTCGCGCACTGATCTATCCGGGGTTTGCTGTTGCTCGGCGGCTGGCGGTCATTCTGGGTTGAATGCGCAGGAGCGCTGTTGTTCAGCATGGTCGCTTTGTCGGTTGGCGCGATTCTGCATTCATGGTGGCGGTTGGCTGGGCGCTGGACGCCGGTTGGGAGCTCTGGGCGTATGCTACTTTGGCCGGCAACTTCATGCCATATTGGTACCGTTGGAATCGCGCCGGATTCGATCCGGTTGTTGCCGGTTACGTGCTTGGCCGATTTCCAACTCATAGAAAAGGAACTGTCATGCTCCATCTTTTCAGGTTCGTTGTCGGGATTGTTATCGGTTTTCTTTTGCTCATTGATCCCGTGGCGGCGCAGCCTTTGGAAAAACTGCGCCTGGTTTACAGCGCTATTGGCGGTTCGCAAGCGTCCTTCTGGGTTCCCTACGAAGCCGGCATCTTTCGCAAGCACGGCCTCGACGTCGAACTGCTCTATGTCGCCGGCGGCGGGCGCGCTGCGCAAGTCGTGCAATCGGGCGAGGTGCCGATCGGTGTCTTTACCGGCGGCGCGGTGATTAACTCCAATCTCGCCGGCGGCGATCTCGTCGTCATCGCCAGCTCGATGAACGTCATGACCTTCGTCGTCATGGCACGCCCGGAGATTCGCCGCGTCGAGGATCTAAAAGGCAAGAAGATCGGTGTGTCGCGCTTCGGCTCGGCCACCGACTTCGGTCTGCGCTACGCCGAAGAGCAGTGGCCGATCAAGCGCCAGCGCGATTTTGCCGTGCTCCAGATGGGCGGCGTCACCGATGTTTACAACGCACTGCGTGCCGGCGTGCTCGACGCCGCGGTGATCAATGCCGAGCTGGCGATCCTCGGCCGCCGCGAAGGTTTTCGCGAGCTCGCCGACATCGCCAAGATGGGAGTTAATTTCCCCACGTCCTCCGTGATCACCACCCGTTCGTACATCAAACGCAACGAAAACACGGTGCGCAAGTTCATCAGGGGCTTCGTCGAGGGCGTTCACTACGGCAAGACCCAGCGCGCGCCGACGATCAAAATCATGATGAAATACCTGCGCAGCAGCGACGCGGCGATGTTCAACGAGCTTTATGACACGTACATCCTACAAAACATCCCGCGCATCCCGCGACCGTCGCCGGAATCGTTGAAGACCGTCATCGATCAAATGGCCGAAACCGACCCCCGTGTCGCCAGTCTTAAGCCGGAACAGTTCATCGACGGGCGGTTTTTCGCGGAGCTGGAGAAGGAAGGGTTTATTCAGAAGTTAGGGAAACAATGAGCCATGGCGAATAGCGCACGCAAAATCTGTGTCTTTAGGGAAGTGAATAGTGCGTAGTTTCACAATAGTTGGACGATAATTCAGTCATGCGTTTAGTAATATTCGACGTTGACGGCACGCTGACCGATTCGGCGGTCGATACGCATTGCTTTCTAAGCGCGTTCGCCGATGTGTGCGGTTTTGCTCATGTGAACTCAGACTGGTCGCGGTACAAAAGCGTCACCGATTCCGGAGTGTTTTGCGAGGTGTTCGAATCTCGCAACGGACGCATGTCGACACCCAGTGAAACGGCGATGTTTCGTGACTGCCTGTTTGAGCTGTTTCGTTCCGCTGCATGTGTATGCGCCATATCAGCCATAGCCGGCGCGCCCGAAATGCTCAACCGGCTCGATCGTAGTGCTGGCTATCGAGTCGCGATCGCCACAGGTTGTTGGAGCGATTCAGCACGTATAAAGATGGCGAGCACAGGTATGGATTTCGATTTGTATCCGTCGGCATCGGCGGATGACTCGATGGAACGGGAATCGATAGTTCAGATTTCACTGCAAAGATCGAAAGCTCGCTACAATCTATCGGGCGGCGCAGTCTATGTCGGTGACGGCATTTGGGACGCCAGGGCATGTCAGACCTTGGGGATTCCTTTTATCGGGATCGGATTCTGCAGGCAGGCGGAAACATTGCGTCAAGACGGCGCGCTTCACGTTTGAACGATCTAACAGAAGTGGACGAGTTTTTGCGATTTTAGAAACCGTTGGCAATTCAGTTCGATTACAGTGGTAAATTCTCAGTGAAAAATTTGTGTCTTCACCGACTCCCTCAGTGGCCTGCTTCCCGAATATGCCGAAGCGGCAAGACGCCAAGCCGAGAATGGGTGGCGCGCGGCGATGGCCTTGTCTACCGCGGCGGCAACGATTTGTTACGCCGCAAAACAGCACTGACCGTTGCAGCCGCCGCTTTACAGGAAGATCAAGGTCGACTTCCCAGCTGAGGTTGATGACATCCTGCGTCGGCTCACTTTCTGAATAGCGTCCGGTGCTTTTCAGAGTAAGCCGGCCATCCTTAGAGCTCATGTTTGAGAAGTATCAATTGGTTCATCAGGCTTCCAAGCGACCGTTATCGCACGCTGATCCCTGCCCGTTCAAATTCTTCTTGTCGATCTTTAGCTGCTCGGATCAATTCCGGCGGAATGACCTTTGGCTGGCCGATCAGGGTCGCCAAAATTGAAACTTCCGCATTTTCTTCCATGGCGAACACGGATTGGCTAGCCTTTTCGACGGTGTCGTCGAAAGTCAGTATGCCGTGATTTCCAAGGAGCACTGCCCGGCAGTCCGGATTTGCATCTAGCGTTTCTTGGATGGATCTCACGGCTAGGTCAGATCCACGGGGACCGAACTTTGTTACCGGAATTGGATTCGTGATGCCTAGTCGCGCGAGCGCGGATGAGAAGCATTCCATAGGCTTGCCTGCGACCGCATATGCGGTCGCATGAGGAGAATGGGTATGAATCACGCTCCCAACGTCGGCGCGGAGCTTATAAACAGCCGTGTGCATCTCGATGATTTCACTAGCCGTGGGTTCGAGGCGTCCGTCAATGATCTGGCCGCTTAAATCGATACGCGCGAACTTTTCCGCGCTCAATCCCTGAAGAGATGAGCCGCTCAACATGATTCATCCGTGCCGGGGATACGGATGGAGATGTTCCCATGGTTATTGCGCGACAGCGCTCGCAGTTCGATCATACGATTTGCTACTGCAACCATTCGCTGCTTTAGCTCATGTGGGTCCTGACTATTCATATCGTCCTCCTTGTCCTATATTTCTGTCTATCCGTTCTGCCGGCCTTCATTGCAGGATGAGGTAAAGTGCGGCGCCGGCCTAGGATTCAAATGAATCAATTCAGATATTACACGGCGACAAACTTTGTGTGCGTAAGTTCCGCACCGATGGGCGAGTAGCGTTTGAGATACTGGAGCAGCACGTCAATCGCGCGGGTTCCAGAGTTTTGTCGATTGTCGCCTTCCACTATGTCTTGTATGTCTTGCTCGCCTGCGGCTGCAACCTTATAGCGCCGATCCGGATCGAAGGGATTCCCAGCAATGTCGAGCTGCTCGACACGCATTCCTTTGGGTTGTTGAGCCGAACGATAGCATTCAAGCCGGAAACGCGGATAACATAGCCGCCTTTTTGATTGAACGCATCGCTTGCATAGACGCTTTCGAGGTTTGCTTCGAGCTTTTCCTTGAGTTCGGAACCAGTCATTTCTACGGTGAAGACTTCGGGGTTCGTAGGGATTATCTGCCAAAGGTCGCCGACCGTAACGTCGCCAATGGGAATAGGTGCGCCGTAACGCCACCCATGCGAGAGAGCGACTTCCGCTCCGGTCAATGACAAGTAAGCGTCGGTCACTAGATTATCCATCGTCGATTCCAGCACGGTCATACGATTGAGCGCGGTTGCGGTTTGGCCCACGACTTCCGCCATTCGCTCGCGCAACGGCTCGAGCTGCTCGTCGACAACTTTCTCGACCTCCGGCTCCGGTTCGATGGATTCACTGATTTCGATGAGTCGGTGTTTGAAGCCCAGTACGTGTCTATTTTCTATCTCAAGCTCCAGTACGCCGAGAAAAGAACCGTCGAAGCCTGACTGAATGATAATAGTCTTTCCAACGCGCGCCGGCTTGGCCAAGCGATTGTGCGTATGGCCGCTCAGCAGAATATCTATACCGTCTATTTCCTCAACCAGCTTAACTTCTTGTGGAAAGCCGAGGTGGGAAATGACAACCACAAGATCCACCTTTTCTTTATGCCGTAAACTATTTATGCAGTCGGGGAGTGTGGCCTGGCCGTCATCGAAGCGCAACCCCGCTCCGAACTTCTTCGGCATCGTCTCACTAACAATCGGAGAGGTAATGCCGATCAAGCCAATCTTTACGCCACCAACTTCGCGTACCATCGTCGGCGCGAACTCCGCTTTGTTTGTTGCGGTGCGCTCAACATTACATGCAATCACGGGAAAATGCATTTCCGAGACTCGCCGTTGCAGTACTTCTGGGCCATAAGCAAAGTCCCAATTCCCCGGCGTCATTACGTCCACACCGAGGGCGTTCAACGGTGGAACCATCACGCTTCCCTCCGTCCATTGGGCCGGACCCGTGCCATGGATCGTGTCGCCGCAATCCAGTAGCAAGCAAGCGCCGTTTGTTTCAGCTTTAATCCGGCAAACCACAGTTGCTGCACGGGCGTAACCGCCGGCGCGACGATACTCAGGTTTGCCGTTTCGCCAAAAGTGTTCCAAATGTGGCTCGAGATAAGCATGGGAGTCATTTTGTTGGATGAGTGTAAATTTCTTAATCGCCGCGCTCATTGATTTTCTTTCTGCCGGCGAGGCGTCACTTCTTTGCCTCGCTCAGCTTGATGATGCGATTGCTAATAGGAGAAGAGATCTCACCGTGACGTTCGATCCAAGCCCGGACAATCTCATACTGTTTTCCGATTTCACGCCGTTCGATTCCGCGGCTAAAGGCGCGGTAGTTATGACCCCCTTCCGCGAGCAAGGCATTGACGGCTACCGTATAGTGACGGTCTGGAGAGAGCGGTGAATCGCTAACGCTGACCTCCCGTACCCGACGTCCTCGGCCGGCGTTTGGCTCATAGCTGAACCGCAGGCCCGATACCTGAATCATCCCGCCGACTTTCTTCGTCGTTTCCTCTGTCATGAAATTCTCGATTGACTGCTCGAGTACCTCGCGAATTTGTCCCCCGGTGAGTTTCATTGTCCAGACCGCAGAATCGTGTGGAAGCAAATTGCGAAGGCAATCGGCCGTAACCTCCCCCGGATGAAGGGCAACGCCGTAACCGACGCCGGGAAGAAAAGCGAGTTCCGTAGCCGCGGTCTCGCGGATCGCATCGGCGAACAGATCATCGGCCGGCGACTCAGCGTCGCGTTTCTCCGGCTGCTCGCCGGCGATGGTTTGCGCCCGGGCGATGATGCCGGACGCTCGCCCGACGCGTGCTGTCATCTTCTGTTTTAAAGGAGAGACCTTGCCCGCGATGAGATTCGCCAGAGGGGGGTCCGCATCGATATCCATGATTGGAAGCAAACTACGCCGATGCGAGACGATCTTTTTTTGCGCAACATTCAGGTCCAGCTGGCCGAGATCGGAACCGTGGGCGCCGGCTTGAACTATGAGCGTGTTTCCGGCGCGCATCGCTTGTTTCATCCGGTTGTGACTGTGGCCGCCCACGATTACATCGATGTCCGAAACTTTCTCTGCCAAAGCTTTATCGGCGCTGAGTCCGAGATGCGTGAGGGCAACGACGATATCAGCGCCTTCCTCCTTCATGCGCGGAACATATTCTCGTGCAGTTTTAACTGCCTCGCGAAAGCGGAGGCTCTGAACATTCTTTTGTGCCGTAGTCAGCGGCGTGTTCGGATACGCTATGCCGAGGATGCCGATGCGAATCCCATTCACTTCGCGTACGACGTAGGGCGTCGCGAACCGCCCTCCCCCCTGTAGTTGGATATTGGCGGCAAGCACGGGGAAGCGCGCTTCCGCTATCCGCGAACGAAGCTTTTCTGCGGTGAAATCCGGCTCGTGATTGCCCATGACCATCGCATCGTAACCAATAGCATTCATCGCTTCTATAACAGCGCGACCCTCGGTCTCTGCCGCAATCATGTTATCTCCGATGGTGTCCCCCCCATCGAGTAACAAAACGCGCTCAGGTCCGACTTCAGCGCGCACTTGTCGCACGCGCGTGGCCAGCCTATCAAGTCCGCCCACTTGTTTTCCCGCCAGCTCTCCTTCCCAGCCCTGCCAGGGCAAGAGATGACCGTGAATGTCATTGGTGTGAAGAATTGTGATCACTGCCGCTCCTGAAACTTTGGCCCTCTGTTCCTCGCCTCGAAGACTTGCTTCCGAAGGAGTTCTCTCACTGGCGCAACCGGCAGCGGATGTCAGACAAAGGAGAATCAACAGGGCGCGACGCCAATAGTTTCCCCCGCCATTGTTTGCGTTCATGGTGATCACCTATTTGTCAATAATCTTTTGCGGCCGGCGCCCACGTTGAATTTCTCATAGAGTCATTTGCCGCCCTGTCGCGTCTGCTTTCGTACAGGGTTCTGAGGTTCTTGCGTCACCCAGCCCCACTTTGAAAAGATGCGGGCTCCGTCAGGTGATTGGAGGAAGCCTATGAATTTGTGAGCGAACGCTTTTTCTCCGCCTCGGCGGGTGAGTGAAACACCCGCGTCGCGGTAGATACGGTACTCTTCGCTGACCTCCACCAAATCCGCGAGGTCGGGATTAGCAATCTGCCAGATGTTCCAGATGATCCAAACGTCGATGTCTTTCCGGTCGATCCAGGCCTTTCTTGCCTCCGCGCTGCTCGCTGCGTAGCCGACTATATTCTTGCGCAACGCTTGACCGTCTTTATGTTGCCTTTTCGTCCGGCCATATCCTCCCATAAGGCGGTTTGGCCGGCGCCCTGCACAACGAGTACCTTCAACCCGGGCTTGAGCAGATCCTCGAATCTTTGGATCCGCTTGGGGTTGCCGGCGCGCACAAGCAGTGCGGAGGGACGAAGATAGAGCGGCGTAACCGTGGTCTCGTCGATACGCCCTTCCATCGCTTTGATGAAATCGGTCATCATGTACTCGGCGCCGCCGTAAATGATGTCGGCATCGCCCTTTGCCTTCTCGATCCATTCGGCAGTCGGCCCGGCAGTCACCTCCACCTTTAGGCTATGCTTCTTTTCCGAATACTTGAGCAGCCTCCCGCATAGCGGGGAGCGGGCTCCCCGGTCCATATAGGCGCAAGGCTTCTTCTTCACCCGATGCGACCTGACTCAGGCTAAGTGACACGAAAAGAGCCAAAGCGTACAACTTCTTATTCATTCTGAGCCTCCGAAAAATGACCTGCTGTCCTGAAAGGTTTAGTTTGGGTCCTCCGTGCCAGAAAAAGTGTGAATCGAGGCCTAAACTTCGATTTTTGCCCTGTTTAGGACGCTCGTGAAGTTACGGATAATCCCGTTCCCGTCAGCCCTCCTATCAACAGACCGAGTACGATGATGAACCAGCCAAACGCCTTTTGAAGCTTATGGCCCGAAACTTTGTCAGCGACAATGAATCCACCGAACAATCCAAGCACCGCAGGCATGCCAAACTTAAACGCCGTTGCCCAATCCACAGAGGTTTTTTGGAGCTGTCCCAAGAGCCCCGCGGCCGCGCTCAAGGTGATGATCGCCAACGAGGTTCCCACCGCTTTCTGCGTCGGCAATGCCGCGAACAGGATGAGCGCGGGAACGATTAAGAAGCCGCCGCCAACACCCAGAAAGCCGGTCAAGCCGCCGACGATAAAGCCGACCAGCAGGCATGGTCCTACGGAGCAGCGCGTTTCACCTTCGGGGGCGGGCCGCTGCCGAAGCATCGCGAAGCCAACGATCACCATCAGCGCAGCGAACCCGGCGAGAAGCAGACGATCGGAAAAGAGATGGGTCAGGTAAGAGCCTAGGTAGGAGCCGACGACTCCGCTCGCGCCGAACAGAAGGGCCGTCCTAAGATGGATATTGCCGCGCCAATAATGCGCACCGGCGCCGATGATGCTGGTGACGCCGACAACGACCAACGAGATTGGAATAGCCTGGTGAGCAGGTAGTGCCGCAACGTACACCAGGATCGGCACCATGAGAATGGAGCCGCCGCCCCCCAGCGCGCCTAAGCTGACCCCCACGGCGGCTGACAAAATGATCGCCGCCAGTGTGCCAGGGCTCATTTTTTTTCTTTCGTAACCGGCAAGCGGGCCGCGTTCCAAGCACTCATGCCGCCGAGCACGTTGGTGACGTCGGGATGCCCATGCTTCAGAAGCAGGCTGGCGGAAACCGATGACCTGTAACCGCTGCCGCAAATTGTTGCTATCGGACGGTCTCTGGGCACTTCGTCGATGCGAGCCGGAAGCTCGCCGCCGCTGATGTGCAGCGCGCCATCGATGTGCCCCGAGTCCCACTCGCCCGGCTGGCGCACATCCACAACCAGCAGCTTTGGATCTCGACGTAATCGCCCCTGAAGCTCCTGCACGGTCGATTGCGGCAATAACTCGATACGCTTTGCGGCAGTGCGCCACGCCATCATGCCCCCCGCAAGCCATCCTTTGGGGAGATCGTAGCCGATGCGCAATAGCTGCCAGGAGACCTCCCAAAGATCGCGCTCGTTTTCGATCAGCAGAATTATGGATGCGTCGCCGGGAAGCGCGGTGCCGGCCCAGGTTGGAAAAGATGAGCCGAGGCCGACATTGACCGCCCCCGGTATGTGAGCCGCGAAGGCTTCCGGTGAGCGACAGTCAAGTATGCTCGCACCTTCTTTCGCCAACCGCTCGAATTCATCCACGAGCAAGGCGGGCGGCTCCGCGAGAGTACCCAGCGGAGCCGGACCCTCCTGGTTCATCTTTCGCATGCGCTTCCAATAGGGTGGTACCGTAGGCAAATTCTCCAGGTTCAAGCAGTTCGCGACGAAATCCGTCTCGGAGCTTAACGCGGTCAGAAGCTTGTTCATCCTGCGCTCGTAGCCGACGGTGGTGGAGAGACGGCTGCCAATCGAGCCTCCGCAGAGGGAGCCGGAGACGTGAGTCGGGTAAACCTCGACGTAGTCCGGCAGCTTCAGAATCTTCTCATGTAGTGTCCGGCAAAGGCTCGTGGCATGCCCCTTGGTTTGTTCGCCGCCACCCAGCAAGTCTGGCCGAGCGACGTCACCGACAAGGAGAGAGCCGCCCGACAGAAATACGCAAGGCTCATGGCCCCGCGACCGGTCCGTCAACAGAAATCCGATGCGCTCCGGCGTGTGGCCGGGGGTGTGCAGCACTTCGAAGACCACCTCGCCCATTTCCAATCGTTCGCCATCGTTCAGGTGCCGGGTGGCGTAGCCCAGCTCTGCGCGTGCGCCGGATAGAAGCTCGACTTGGGCGCGCGGCGCAAACTCGCAGATGCCGGTGACGTAATCATTGTGTTGATGGCTATCGGCGACATAGCGGATTCTGAGCTCCTGTTTGCGCGCCGCGTCGAAGTAGCCGCGCACATCGCGTTGCGGGTCCAATACTAGCGCTTCGCCGGTTTCTTCCGAGCCCGCCAGATATGACGCGTGGCCCAAACTTTCCAGATAGAACTGTTTGAGAATCATGTTTAAACCCGCTAATTTTCATGCGCCTGCAAATACCTCGCTGCCGGCTAGGTCGCAAACTTTCGATTGTACACTCATTTCTGACGTGAAGTGCTTTCATCAATGTAGTTTTTCACGAATTGTTTGAGTCTGGGTTGGTCGCATTCGAATCCCATCTGCTCCGCCGTTTGAAGTGCTTGCTCGCCGCTGAAACCTTGCTCCAGCGCAGCATGCATCATAGCGAATGCTCCCGCCCGTTTGCCGCTGGCACAGTGCACAAATATCGGCGCAGGCAACTTTGTAAGCTGCCCGCGAAAATTATCGACCTGTGTTTCGTTCATGGCATCGAGCGAAACCGGAATGTGCGAATATTCCATGCCGGACTCTTTGACCATTTGCCCTTCCTCGTCAGGCTTCAATGGTTGATTTTCTTCGTTCGTCGTTCGCAAATTTATGACAGTTTTGAATCCCGCCTGTCCCAATTCCCTCAACTCACTTTCCGTCGGTTGTCCTCCGACGCTGATCCGATCGTTTACTCTTATCGTTTTTTGCATTTTTGTATCCTCGACTCTGTACCCCAATTTCTCAGCAGAAACTTCAGGATTGTGATGTTGATCTTGAACCTCAGCCGGTTTTCTCCGCCTCCGGATCCTTTCGCTTCGGTCGAGACTCGACCTCACAGGAATTCACCATTCAAGTGGGAACCCAAGCGCGGCAATACCCAGCGCATCAGAACGACATATGCGACGATAAAACCGATGAACCATAACCAATCGGGCATGAGCATCATCTCCTCGGAATTTCTCGCCGTAACGGATTAAGTGGCGTCAAATTTTAGCTATGCTACCGGTGTTTCATCACCTGGTTGAAAAATGCGGCTCACCGGCGAGCCGCGGCCATTGCCCACTTGCTGTCATGCTGATCCGGCGCTGCCTTGAAATCGCCTCTGAGAGCTTTCAACGCATACCGTTCAGCATCGATCTCGTTCGTAGTTCGAAATCCCTGCCTTCGAAAGATCGGCACCGGCGGGCACCACCCCTGTAACGAGTGCTGAACCATGAAAGCGGCTGCCACGGCGGAAAAAAGCAGCCAGCGCCGATCCACGAGGGCCGTCAACGCGATACCGATCATTGTGACAACGGCGAAATTCGTTTGAAGCGTGCGCTCCATATCCCATTCGTTTTCTAATTCAGCAAGACGGTGATCGATCGAAGCTTTACCACCTTTCGAGTAGGTGACGACATTTCGTTGGATCTCACGATCAATTTGCTCATTGCTGTGTAGCGACGTATGTTCCGATACTCGTGTTGAGGTCGCAGGCAACATGCGCATTCTCCTTTTGATGGTTTGATGAACTCTCGTAGCTTCGCCCGGATCTTGGGGCACTTAGGCCTTTGCTGCTGCAATAGCTCGTACCGGTTGGTCACCTTCCGCGCCATTTTCGATCTGACGGAAATCGCCACGTAAGGCTTTGAGAGCATAGCGTTCGACGGCTATTTCGTCGGCACTCCGGAAACCCATGCGTCGAAACAACGGTAAGAGAGGATAGAAACCCTCCGTGTTATGAACAATGAGCATGGCGGTGCTGAACAGCGGAAGAACGAGCCATTTACGGCCGAAGTTTGCACCGATGAGCAAACCCAGAAGGATCATCATCGCCGATTCGGCTTCAATCAACCGTTCCACATCCCATTCCCGGTTGAGCTCGGCGAGGCGAAGCTCGATCTGCTCGGCGTTGGCGTTTTCGTAGCGAGCCACGCTCTTCTCCGCTTGCTCACGAAGACAATCGTTTACCCAGGCCGGCGAGTTTTCTGCTACTCGTAAAGTCGTCTTGTTCATTACAACCAACTCCTTCAATACTGCTCCTGAACAATGCCGCCCAATCACTTCATGTACAGTAGCCCGCTGACGGCAATTCTCGATCCATGTTGCGCGATAGACTCTTGTTACTTCAATCATCGCGCTTGTGCTCGGGCTGAACTCTTGTCCTGAACGCCGGGGATGTCACTAACAGGGCCAGCAAACTTCCCTTTTAAAGCATCCACGCCGGACTGCGGTTTTGCGAGCTTCGTAAGATCCTGCCGCTCGCGGCGTATTTCCGCACTATTGACGCCCAACTTCTTATCCCGATCTTCTACAAGGCCAGCTTTCGCTTCTCCGTCACGATTAAACGACCAAGCAAGCATCGGCTCGCCTACCGGGAGCTTGTCTCCTTTGTCGGTTGACCATAAGTGAAAGGTTTTCCCATAGCTGTTCATTTTGCTTTTCATTAGTTCTTTTTCGGCGACAGGGGGTAGCCCCGGCGCCGCGAGTTGGCCTGAAAGGATTTCTCCGTTATGGGGATGCCAGTATTGCCGCTCTTCTTGCGGTAGCGATTCGAATAAACGCTCCGAAATAATATACTCAATCCCATTGAGGTTCGCCTGGCGGGTATTGCCATCAAACAGGACACACTGGGCGAAATCTTCGTTCGCCTGTTTACAGAAATGATGCGCTTCCATTTGATGACTGGCATCGTGTTTCATGGGGTGAAACCCGAAAGATATATCAAGATATATATTGATAGGATCTAGTGGAGAGTCTTTTTGCAGGACCTTCGCACCGAATTTAAGTACTTCGGTCTTTGTACTGGCTTCCTCACCAGCCGGGTGAACACCAGGTTGCCGAGCGCCAACGCAACCTCCGACAATGACCGAGGCAATTACAGCAAAGCTGATTACTAAATGACCGTTCGAGCGTGACATATGAGTTTTCGTTTATTGGTTCTTGGACGTTGGGTTCTTACTTTTGCTTCCTTTACAAAGGAGCAAGAAATAGACCATAGTCGTAGCGTTGTCTCTCTGGCGTGCTCACGCTTTGAATAACTTCGGAATCGAGTCTCAGCCGCAACAAAAACTCTACTCACAAAGTCCCAAGGTAGGGAAAAAACTTTTAAATGTACGCCGCTTCTGGGACACTTGTTAAGTGGTTAGCTGACGAGGCTTGCCACAATGCGCAATATCAGAGCGTATAGGTGTTGAAATCCCGATACCCTTCGCTCGTTGAGCTTCTGCCTATTCCCGCTATTGATGGCTGTGACCTTCGAAACCTTTCTCTGTTCTCTCGTAAATCATTGTCTCGCCATACACTTTTCAGCACTGACGTTTTCTGCAGTCTTCCTGGAAAATGAAACAAAGCGATGTATGAGCATGAAATCGAAATTTTTAAGGCCGGTTGCGCGGCAGTGAGCAAGTCATCAATTTGTAAGAAGCGTTTCCAGAGACTTCTGCGAGCTACAAGATGCCGAGCCCATCCCTAAAGACAACGCCAACAGTGGTGCGGCAAACCAGCGCATACGGAGTGACTTTGTAGGCTCATATCTCAGTCTCCATTCTGCCATGCTCGGCCCGCCTGACGCTATGACAATTAAGAAACCACCGTTTGGTAGCTCCATAGAGATTTCGTTTGCCTGGCGACGCCGCCTATTCAGGCTAAAAATCGTCGTTTCAAATTTTCAAAAGCCGGTCTCCGGGCTTTGAACGCTTCTGCCAGCTCGATTCAAGAATGCACGTAGATCATCGTCGTGCCAACATCGCGATGGCCGAGCTATCCTTGTACGGTACGGATATCGTAGCCATCTTCCAGCAGTCGGTTTGGAGTATCGGTTGTGCAAATTTTCAATGCCATGGGCGGCTCAAGTTGTGGAGCCGCTCTCAGGTCGTAGACTAACGCGCTGCTTCCATTTAGAATCGGCGCTATAGTAAAGCAGGGCGATGAGAAAAGGTTGCGGAGAGCTTCGCTTCTATGAGTAATTTGAACGGACGAATCTGCGTCTTCACCGGGTCCCGCCATGGCATTCGTCCGGAGTATACAGCCGCCGCCAAGCAGCTCGGCCGCGAACTGGTGGCGCGCGGTTACGGCTTGGTTTACGGCGGCGGCAAAGTCGGTTTGATGACGGTGATCGCGGACACGGTTCTCGAATTGAAAGGACATGTCACCGGTGTGATTCCCAGTTCGCTGGTGAGCAAGGAAGTTGCGCATTTAGGCTTATCAGAATTGCGCGTCGTCGATTCGATGCACGCGCGAAAGGCCGTGATGGCGGAGTTATCCGATGGTTTTATCGCCATGCCGGGCGGCATCGGCACCATGGAAGAACTCTTCGAGGTGCTCAGCTGGGCGCAGTTGGGGTTGCACGCCAAACCCTGCGCTTTGCTGAATGTCGCGGGATATTACGATCCGCTGTTGCAGTTTCTCGATCTTGGTGTCGCGCAGGATTTTATCAAACCTAAACATCGCGAGTTGCTGATTGAAGAAAGCGATCCGTCCCGTTTGCTCGATCGCTTCGCCCAATTGATAGCCGTTAAGCCGGTGGAAAAATTCGATGCAAAAGTGACGTAGCGCAAAAGATCACGGCGGCAGCAGAAAACGGAGGAATCATGACGCTTCCTTTGTCTGGCCGGCTTGATTGGCTTTTTTAGTCACCGGTCCTTTCTGACGGACGCCGGGGGCAAACGGCGACGCCGACCGCCGCGGTGATCGAGGACGTTAAAAAAGAAGGCCAGATGGTTTTACACGCCGATCGAATGGATCAAGACGGTGAATCCCGTGTCGTATCCCTTGCGCCCGTGGCATTGGCTGCCAAAGAGCCCCATCCCAACGCGGCGCGTCTGCTGCTCGATTTCTTACTGTCGAAAGATTCCCGGTAAGTTTTGCCGCAACTCTAATCGCATTTCCGGACGCGCCGATGTCGAGCCGCTGGTGCGGAAATAGCTCACAGCAAACTGAAACTGACCGCCATCGATCCGCAGATCGCCGAGGATTTGAATCGCCACGCCAGCGAGTTCCGCGAGATTTATTTTCGCTAGTCCGCATAGCTCGCGTCCGGCAGATTTATCTAGCAAAGGCGCAAAGAAGCTAAGTTCGGAGGGCAGTTACAGAGCGATCTTGCGAACGCTTCACAACCGTCATTTCCGAACTTTGCGGGCCTTCGCGTTTTCGCGGGAGAACACTCCGAAATTTCGCTGCTAATTTGCTGAGCAAGCGCTACCTTTTTACCCGCGATTTCTGCTATTCAAATGCGATACATGGTGATGAAGGAGCGGCTTAGTATGATGGACTCGAATGCAAGGGTTTTGACCAATCTTGAGCGCCGAACTCTCGAAGCGATCGCCGAGCGAATTTTTCCCAAGACCGACAGTCCAGGCGCGGTGGAGATCGGCGCGGTGGATTATATCGAGATCGCCTTGGCCGGTGACTATGCGGCGCTGTTGCCGCTTTATCGCATCGGTATGAAAGCGCTCAATCGCCACGCCAAGACGGCGTGCGGTGGCCAGTTCGCCCGCCTGGACGGAAAACAGCAGGATGAGCTTCTCAAAGCTTTCGAGTCCGGTGCGGTGGCGGGATTCAAAAAGGCCGCGGAGTTTTTCGACATGGTCAAATACCATGTCTTCGAAGGATTGTTCTGCGAGCCGCATTATGGCGGCAACAAAAACATGGACGGTTGGCGGGCGGTGGGGTTTCCCGGCCAACAGTGGGGTTACCCGGACGCCTATATCAATAAGCCGGTAGACATGGCGCCGGTGGCGGTGGACTACACCAAGGCGGAGATCAAATAGCATGGCGGATGCCATCGCGGATGTTTGTATTGTCGGCGTCGGCGGCATGGGCGGCATCATCGCCAAGGAGTTGGCCTCCGCCGGTTTGAAAGTGGTCGGCTTCGAGCGCGGCCCGGCACCAAAAAAAGCAGACTACGCGCCGCGCGACTCGATCCGTTTTCTTATCCGTCCGGAACAACTCGAATGGGTGCGCCATGAGCCGACCACGACGCGGAAAAAGGCCGGTCAAAAAACCAACTTGCAATATCGCACGAGTCCCTTGAACGTATTGGGCGGTGCTTTGCTGCATTGGACCGGACAGTCGTCGCGCTATATGCCCGGCGACTTCAAGATTTACAGCAATGAAATCGCCAGCGGCAGCGCCGAGCGCGCCAAGGCGGACCTCACCGGCTACGATATCATCGACTGGCCGCTCAGCTACGACGATCTCGAACCGTATTACGAAAAGTTCGAATGGGAGTTCGGCGTCTCGGGGCGGGCCGGGCTCAATCCTTTCGCCGGGCCGCGCCGGCGCGGTTTTCCGCTGCCGCCGCTGCGCCATAGCGGCAAGATGCAGCTGTTCGCCGAGGCGTGTAGAAAACTCGGCTATCATCCCTACGACACGGCCGCCGGCATCGCGTCGCAGCCCTACAAGCCGGCGGCGCCATTCGACACGCGCATCGATGCGCGGCCGGCCTGCGTGTACTGCGGCCACTGCAATTTCTACGGTTGTCATGTGCACGCCAAGTCGGCGTCGCTCTACATCACGATCCCGGTGGCAGTGCAGACCGGTAACTTCGAGCTCAAGACCAACTCAAAAGTCTGCCGCATCAATAGCGACGCCAGCGGCCAAGTGACCGGCGTGAACTATTTCGATGCCGATGGCCGCGAGCACGAACAGCGGGCGCGGGTGGTGATATTGAGCGCGTTTATCTTCGAGCATGCGCGCTTGCTGTTACTGTCGAAGACCGATTCGGGAAAATTCGCCAAAGGTTTGGCTAATTCCAGCGGCTATGTCGGGCGCAATATTCTCGCCCACGGCGATGTCCGCGCCATGGGCGCCTTCGACGATTTTATCATCAATGGCTACATCGGCCCGGGCTCGGCGGCCATGCGTATCGACGATTTCAACGGCAATAACTTCGATCACACCGGCCTGGGTTTTATTCGCGGCGGCACCATCGGCACCAGCGGCGACGGCACGCCGGTGACGCGGGTCGACGTCTTGCCGCCAGACGTGCCGACCTGGGGCAAGGAGTTCAAGGAATTTTACCAACGCTATTACAACCGGATCATGGACCTGAACATGCAACCGGAGACCTTGCCGCATAAAGCCAATCGCATCGATCTCGATCCGCGGGCGCGCGACCGCTGGGGGTTGCCGCTGCCGCGGGTGACCTTCGATTTTCATCAGAACGAGCATCGGCTGCAAAAATATCTGGCCGGGGTGGGCGATCGCATCATGCGCGCCACCGGCGCGAGCAAAGTTTGGACGGAAGAAAAAGGCCGGCCCAACCGCTGGGCCGGCGGCACGCGCATGGGCGCCGACCCGAAGAATTCGGTGGTCAATCATTACTGCCAGACTCACGATGTTGCGAATCTCTTCGTCGTCGGCGCCTCGGTGTTTCCAACCATGGCCGGTTATCCGCCGACTGCGACGGTGGCGGCGTTGAGTTATCGGACGTCGGAGTTTATCTTGCAGCAGAAAGATTGGTTCAAGTAGGATAGGGAAAAAAATCAAGTGATGCAGCGTTGGGTTTATGAACCCAACACTCCAGTACTCCATCAGTCCAGTCTTACAGGGAGGTCTTATGAAACGCATTGTCATTTGCTTTGATGGGACGTGGAACAGGCCGGCGGAGGAATCGATACCGGAAACTCAGCAGGTGGAGACCAACGTCCGGCGTTTCTACGAATCGGTGCGTCCCCAGTCTGCGGATGGGGTCAAACAAGTCAAATGGTACGACGAAGGAGTCGGCACCAAATGGTACGACCGGGTGATCGGCGGCGGTATCGGCGCCGGGTTGGAAATAAATATCGTCCAGGGCTACGAATTCTTGGCCAAGGAATACCAGGAAGGCGACGAGATTTATGTGCTCGGTTTTAGCCGCGGCGCGTACACGGCGCGCAGTTTGGTAGGCATGGTGCGCAACTGCGGTCTGATCTACCCCAAGCATCTCGGGCTTCGCGCCTTGATGGCTTACGGGATCTATCGCACGCGCGACGACAATGTCGATTCCACGTCGGCGAAGCTGTTTCGCTCGTCCTATTGCCGCGATGTGACGATCAAATTTATCGGGGTCTGGGATACCGTCGGGGCCCTCGGCGTGCCCCTCGACATTCTCAAAGATGTGCACATGAAGTTTTACGAATTCCACGATACCAATCTCAGCAACATCGTCGAAAATGGCTATCAGGCGATGGCGGTGGATGAGCATCGAAACGATTATGACGTCTGCACATGGAGCCCGGTGGAGAAGCTGCAGCAGAATATCGAACAACGTTGGTTCATCGGGGCGCACTGTGATGTCGGCGGGGGTTACCCCGACCGGCGCTTGTCCGATTTGCCGCTGCGCTGGATGCAGGACAAGGCCAGCGCGCTGGGCTTGGCGCTCGACCGCCGTCGCCATCGACGGCAAAAATCATCTCGGTGCATCCACCGACTCCTATGCCAAGTTTCTCAAAGGCCTCTACGCCAAGCGCAATGCCCGGCACTACCGCGCCATCGGCGCGTCCAAGTTCGGCAATGAAGTGGTCGACCCGTCGGTGCAGCAGCGTCGCAAAGACGACCCCGATTACGAGCCGCAAAATAACGGGCTGCCGAAGCTGGTGTGATATACTTTGAGGATGGGGATTGGGCTACGGCGGCTTTTTGTTTGCGCTTCGCTATTCGCGCTCGGCTTGGGCTTGTGGGCATTTTGGCTCGAGCCGGCGAGTCTGAGTAATGAAGACCATGAACTGACACTGCCAGGATGGCCAAACAGCTGCGATGGCTTGCGTGTCGCAGTCTTGGCGGATCTGCATGTCGGCTCGCCGTTCAACGGCGTCGATAAGCTGGAGCAAATTGTCGATCTAACGCTCAAGGCCAAACCCGAGCTGATTTTGCTCGCCGGCGATTACACGATCCATGGAGTGGTCGGCGGCAATGTCGTTGCGCCGGACATAATTGCCAAGGGGTTGAGCCGCTTGACCGCACCGTTGGGCGTATACGCCGTGCTTGGTAATCACGATCATCGGGAAGGGGCCAAGCGAGTTCGCAGGGCGCTGGAGTCCAATGGCATCAAGGTTCTCGAAGACGATGCGATCCCGTTGAAATTGGCAGAATGCCAGATTTGGCTGGCCGGCTTGAGCGATTTATGGACCGGCAGGCGGAACTATCAAGCGGCATTGGCGCTCATCCCGGAAGGCGCGCCTGCTATAGCATTCACGCATAATCCGGACAGCTTTCCGGTACTGCCGAAACCAGTTACTCTGACCATTGCCGGACATACCCATGGCGGCCAGGTTCGCTTGCCGTTGTTGGGGCGACTCATTGTGCCGTCGGAATATGGCGAGCGTTATGCCATCGGCCACGTGGTGGAGAACGGCCGGCACCTGTTCGTCAGTCCGGGTCTCGGCACCAGCATTTTCCCCGTGCGGTTTTTAGTCCCGCCGGAAGTGTCGATGTTGACCCTGCGCTCTGAGAAACATAAGTAAGTGTGTCCAGCAAATTAGAATCGGCCCAATGACCACGCCACTCGATATTCTTGTCACCGGTGGTACCGGCTACATCGGCAATCATTTGATCCCGCTGCTGATCGCGCGCGGCCATCGGGTGCGCGTGTTGGCGCGCGAACAATCACTGAGTCGCGTGCCGAGCGACGCGGCGGGAGTGAAGGGCGATGCGCTGGACGCCGATTCCGTGGCAAGCGCGCTGCGTCCGGGCGATACCGTGATTCATCTCGTCGGCACGCCCCATCCGAGTCCAAGTAAAGCGGATCAGTTCGAGAAGGTCGATCTGATATCAATCCGTTCGACGGTCAGCGCAGCGCAAAAGGTCGCCATCGCTCATTTGGTTTATATCAGTGTCGCCCAGCCGGCGCCGATCATGCAGGCGTATCTCTGGGTGCGCATGTTGGGAGAAACGATGATTCGCGAAGCCGGCCTGACGGCGAGCATCGTCCGGCCATGGTATGTACTGGGTCCCGGCCACTGGTGGCCAAAGTTAATCCAGCCGCTGTACAAGCTTGCCGACATGATACCGTCGCTGCGGCCGACGGTGGAGCGCTTGGGGTTGCTGAACATCGAACAGATGGTTGCGGCGCTGGCATTTGCCGTGGAAAATCCGCCGGCACAGGGACAGCGGCGCATCTACGATGTGCCGGCGATTCGCCGGGCGAAGTTGTGAAAGTTTTGAATTTCCTGTCTAAGGATTGGTTTGTTCTCAAGAGACTAGATCGTATTTGTCATTCCGAGGCGACGCCGAGGAATCTCGTCTTCGCAAGGGTCGGATCAGTCGAGATCCCTCGCTGTGCTCGGGATGACAGGAACGGGATGTTCCGATCATCATCCTGAACTAATTCCTTGATCAGGATCTTTGCCGTGGAAACAAAGAATCTATTCGCCAATCTCGCGAACGCGCAGAGCGGTGAAGAATTTCTGACGCTATTCGACAATGCCAACGTCAAGATCGAACGCATCGTTTCGCATGCCAATCCGAGCCCGGCGGGTTTCTGGTACGATCAGGACGAAGACGAGTGGGTCGTGGTCTTACGGGGCTCGGCGACTTTAGAATTCGCCGGCGGCGAGCAAGTGGAACTGCAAGCAGGCGATTACCTAACGATTGGCCGCCATGTGCAGCATCGCGTCGCCCGCACTAGCGAAGAGACGGTCTGGCTGGCGGTTCATTTAAAATGAATCGCGGTTCAAGGTTCAAACGTTCAAGAGTGCAACGTCGGATGAAGCGATGTGGTTGCAGATTCCGAATCGTTGAACGCGTTGAACCTTGAACTTTTGAACGATGTTATTGCGGCTTCGGCCTCACCCAAGGCTTTTCCAACAGGTTGTAGAAAATCCCGGCGAGAAAAAACATCACCATCAGTCCCCACAGCAACGGCTCGTAGGTCTGCCAGCGGTCCCAGATGGCGCCGGCGACCACCGGGCCCGTGACGCTGCCCCAGACGTAAAACACGCTCATGTAACCGCGGATCTTGGCGAAGTGCTTGCGGCCGAAGATGTCGCCGACCATCGCCCAGGCAACCGGATAGGTCGCTTCCACACTGGTGAACAGCAGCGTGAAGAGCAACAAAGGCGCCATCGATGCGCCGAAGATCGGCAGCAGGATCGAGCCGCCGGCGACGAAAAGGATCACTGAAATCATCCGCGGCTTGTTCATCGAGTCGGCGAGCCAGCCCAATAAAACCGTCGACGTGAAACCAAGGAAGGCGAAGGCGCTCAAGAGCAAGGTAGCCTGCTGCGGGCTCATGCCTTTCCAAATCATCATTGGAATGAAGTGGGTGGAGATCGCATGATAGGAGGCATTGCGCACGGCGGCGCCGAACACCAGGGCCCAGAAGGCGAACGAGCGCATCGCCTGGCGCGGCGTGATCGCGACTTCACTCACGGCGTGTTGCGCGTTGGTGCGATCGTGAAAAGCTTGTTGGCTTTCGCCGTCCGGCAATAATCCCATGCTTTCGGGAGAACGGCGGATGGTGAGACAAAGCGGGATGCCAAAAATCAGAAAGGACACTCCGGCGAAGGCCGCGCCCCAGCGCCACCCCCAGCTATGCACGATCATGCTCAAGATCGGCGCGATCAGCACGCCGCCGAGCCCGTAGGCCGCGCTGTTGATGGTCATGGCGCGGGCGCGCCAACGGATGAACCAAGTATTGATCAAGGTCATCGGCGCGTGCATGAAGCCGCCCGAATGGGTGAGCGAGATCAGCACGGTATAAACCAGCACAAAACTCCAGTAACTCTCGACCTGCGACAATAACAGATAGCCGATGCCCATGAGCGTCACCGTGGCGATCATCACCGGCCGCGGCCCGTAGCGGTCGAGTAAATGGCCGACGATGGGCCCTTCGATGGCGCCCTCGGCGCGCGCCAAGGAAAACGCGAACGATGTCGCGGTGCGGCTGAGGTTCAATTCTTGACTGAGCGGCAGAAAGAACACCGTGAAGCCGTAACTATGCAGGCCCGCGCCGAGCAAGCGCACCGCCGCGGAAGCGCCGACCATATGCCAGCCGTAGAAAAGGCTGGGGAGCTTTTTGAACATCTGATCAAAAGAAGGACAAATTGAAAATGAAGAAAGGAGAATCGAGACTGGAAATTAAAACTTCAATGTCGGTGGCGGCAATCAATCATTATCAGGTTTCCATTGATTTCATTCCGACTCGCCGTTCTCCGCGGCTCTGAGGCGGCGTTGGCGCACGGCATCGGCAAAGTTTTCGATCAAGGCGCGGCTGTCTTCCCAGCCGACGCAGGCATCGGTGATGCTCTGGCCGTAGAGCAGCGCCTTGCCCGGGAGGAGATCTTGGCGGCCGGCTTTAAGATGGCTTTCGATCATGACGCCGAAGATGCGTGCGTCGCCGGCGGCGACCTGCCCGACGATATCCTGACCGACGTCGATCTGCTTGGCCGGCTCCTTGCCGCTATTGCCGTGACTGCAGTCGATCATGATCCGGGCGGCGATGCCGGACGCCGCCAGGCTCTTGGCCGCGGCATCGACATTGGCGGCATCGTAGTTAGGCTGCTTACCGCCGCGCAGAATGATGTGGCAGTCTTCATTGCCTAGGGTCGAGACGATGGCGGAATGGCCGTCCTTGGTTACCGACAGAAAGTGATGCGGTGCCTGTGCCGCGCGGATGGCGTCCATGGCGATGCGCACGTTGCCGTCGGTGCCGTTCTTGAAGCCGACGGGGCAGGACAGGCCGGAGGCGAGTTCGCGATGCACTTGACTTTCGGTGGTGCGCGCGCCGATGGCGCCCCAGGAGACCAGGTCGGCGGTGTACTGCGGCGTGATCATGTCGAGAAATTCGCAACCGGCGGGCATGCCCGATTGGTTCAACTCGTGGAGCAATTGCCTGCCGATGCGCAGTCCTTCGTTGATTTGAAAACTGCCGTCGAGATTGGGATCGTTGATCAAACCCTTCCAGCCCACCGTGGTACGCGGCTTTTCAAAATAGACGCGCATGACGATCAACAAATCGGCGGCGCAACGTGCTTTGACTTCCTTCAAACGCGCGCCATACTCCTGCGCCGCTTTGACGTCGTGGATTGAGCAGGGACCCATGATGACCAACAAGCGGTCGTCCGCGCCATGGAGAATACGGTGAATGTCGCGGCGGGCTTCGAACACGGTCTGCGCGGCTTTGTCGCCGATCGGGATGTCGGCCAGCAGCCGTCCCGGCGGAAGTAGTTCTTTGATCTCTTTGATTCGGAGATCGTCGGTTTGATATTTCATGGCGATACGTCTCAAGATTCGATCACGACATTATAGCCAAAAATCTTCGGAAATCTATCGACCGAATCGGCAGTGGGAGTTCGTTGGTGATCCGGTGACTCGAGCAAGAGAGATTTCTCGCTGCGCTCGAAATGACAGACTAAGACCGCTGTCATCCCGAACGGAGAGAGGGATCTCGCCAAATCGAATCACTGCCGCCGCAGGTTACTTTTCAAGGGTCTCGCGCGCCATGACGGCGAGCAGCAGCGCCGCGAGAATCAATAACGGCGCATAGGCGAGGAAGGGCACGCCCGGACTGAACTTATCGACCAAATAGCCGCCGATCAGCGGCGCGCTGACGCCGCCGATCTCGGCCAGAGTCCGGCGCAGCGCCTGTAAGCGGCCGCGGGCATGGAGCGGCACGACGTCGAAGGTCGAAGTGGCTAACGAACCGAGCGATAGCCCGTTGGCGATACCGAGAAACGACAGCAGAACTGCGAGCTGGAAAAAACTATCGGCGAAGGGAATCAATAGAAACGCGATAGCAGGTATCCCCGTACTTGGCACCGTGGCCCACTTGCGGCCGACTTTGTCGATGACGAAACCGGCGGGCAAGATCATTGCGAAGACCGAGAGACCGGAGATGGTAAACAGCAAGCCGATGTCCTTGGGCGTTAAGTGAAGGACCTCGCTGGCGAATACCGGCACGATGCTTTGGGTCGTCACCCGGTGGGCGAAACTGGTGAAGGTCGCGAGCACGAGGACGATGTAGGTGGCGCGCAGCTCGGGACGAATCTCGTGGAACAGCTCTCTGATGCCGCGCAGCCGTTGGCCGAACGCTTTGATACTCCACTCCATTGGTGCCGGCCGCGCGTGCGGTGGCGGAACGGAATGATGACTGGCTTCAAGCTGCCAACCGATCAGGGTCGATATCCCGGCGCAGGCGGCGTAGGCGATAAACACCGAGCGGAAGCCGATCTGCTCGGTGAGCAAACCACCGATCAGCGGCCCGAAGGCGAGGCCCAAATAGTTGATGCCGTGAAAGCCGCTCAAGACTCGGCCGCGCTGATCGGCGCGCACCAGATCGACTCCGGCGATTTCGCGGGCGATCACCCAAATACTGTCGGCGATGCCGATGAAAAATACCGGTATTAAAATTAACGTGAACCAAGGCATGAACGCGGCGAGGATCGCCGCTAGGCAGGCGATCAGCGGTCCGGCGATCAGCGCCGTACGCGCGCCGAAGCGGTCGAGAACAAAGCCGCTGATCGGCATGCCGGCGAAGCGGCCCACGGAAAGGGCGGTGATCACCTGCGCCGCGGTGCCGGGAGTGATGGCAAAATGTTTGGCGAGCACCGGAATCGTCGGCACCACCATCGCCCACATGCCCGCCATCAGCGTGCTGGTGTAAAGCGTGATCAGTGCGCGAGTCGTCGGTGCGAGCGGCATGGGAGTCGTTGCCAGGAGTTGGTTGAAACAAACTGCAGTGCTTCGGTAGACATCATTTTCCAATACGGAGACACGAAATAGGCGCGAAAATTATTCGCGAGGGCATCGAAAGCTGCGGGTCTTTCGTGGCGATCGAATCCGCCGAGGGCACGACCGCTGTGGCAGCATGGCCATTGTCATTGCTTGCGCCCGGTGGCGCGCTGCCAGGAATGGGACAGACTGGCGAAGAAAATCCCGCCGCCGGCGAAGACCCCGACCAGTCCCCAGAGCAGCGGTTGGTAGGTTTGCCAGCGATCGAACACGGCGCCGGCCATCACCGGCCCCAAGACGCCGCCCCAGGTGTAAAATAGTCCCATATAGCCGCGAATCTTGGCGAAATGTTTGCGGCCGAACAGATCGCCGGCGATGGCCCAGCCCACGGTGTAGGTGGCTTCAACGGTGGCGAATAGCATGGTGAATAGCGCCATGAGCCAGAAGGAGCTGGTGTAGAGCGGCAGCACCATGGCGATGGCAGTGCCGAATAAGATCATCGCGCACAGCCGCGGCTTGTGGGCATGGTCGGCGTACCAACCGAAGACTAACGTCGAGGCCATGCCGAGGAAAGCGAAGGCGCTGAGCAACCAGGCTGCTTCGTATTGGCTCAAGCCTTTCCAAACCATCAGCGGAATGAAATGCACGGACACTGCATGATAAGAGGCGTTGCGCACGCCGTTGGCGAGCACCAAGCCCCAGAAGGCAAACGAGCGCAATGCTTCAGCGAGGGTGACTTCGACTTCAACGATTCTTCTTTGACCGCCGTCTCCCGCTGCGTCCGGTGGCGCGTCGCCATCGGGTAATAATCCCATGCTTTCGGGCGAGCGGCGGATGGCCGAACAGATCGGTATGCCGATGACGAGGAACGTGATGCCCGCCACCGCGGCGCCCCAGCGCCAGCCCCAGGCTTGAACCACGAGACTCAAGAGCGGTGCGATGAGCACGCCGCCCAGGCCGAACGCGGCGCTATTCAAGGTAATCGCCCGGGCTCGCTGGCGAATGAACCAGGTGTTGATCAGTATCATTGGCGCGTGCATGAAGCCGCCGGCATGGACCAATGATATGATGCCCAGATAGACCACTAAAAAACTGGCGTAGCTGTCGACTTGGGAGAGGATCAAGTAACCGACACCCATGAGCAACGCCGCCGTCAGCATAATCGGCTTGGGACCGTAACGGTCGAGCAGATGTCCGACGATCGGCCCCTCGATGGCACCCTCGGCGCGGGCCAGGGAAAATGCCAGAGAGGTCGCGGTGCGATTGATGTTCAAGTCTTGGCTGAGCGGTAAAAAGAAAACCGTGAAGCCGAAACTATGCAGCCCGGCGCCGAGCACGCGCAAGGCCGAGGCGACAGCGACCATGCGCCAGCCGTAGTAGAGCCCGGAAAATTTAGCGAGCAAGAAAATTGTCCTGTCTGGCGAATTGGCAAATCACGAATCATTCTGACTTAGCACGAGGTTGTCTAAAAAGGGAAGAACCAGACGAGGTGGAACGTCGGAAATTCGACTCAGACATTGAACTTTGAAGCCGCGGAATTAAAACTCCGCGTTGCCCGGGGTGCGCGGGAAGGGGATAACGTCGCGAATGTTTTTCAGGCCGGTCAAGTACATCATCATGCGTTCGAGGCCGAGACCGAATCCGGCGTGGGGCACCGAGCCGTAACGGCGCAGGTCCAGGTACCACCAGTAGGGTTTTTCGTCCAACCCGCTAGCGCGCAGCCGTTCGGTCAAGACATCGTGGCGCTCTTCGCGCTGGCTGCCGCCGATTATCTCACCGACCCGCGGCACGAGCACGTCCATGGCGCGCACGGTTTTGTCATCGTCGTTGACGCGCATGTAAAAAGCTTTGATGTCTTTCGGGTAGTCGGTGACGATCACCGGTTTCTTGAAAATCTCTTCCGAAAGAAATCTTTCATGCTCGGTTTGTAAATCGCAGCCCCACTCGACGGGAAACTCCCAAGTCTTGCCCGATTTTTTAAGTTCGGCGACGGCGTCGGTATAAGTGATATGGCCGAAGTCGGACTGAGCGACATGCTCGAGGGTCGCCAGGACTGTCTTCTCGATGAACTGGTTGAAGAATTCCAGATCCTCTCGGCAATGTTCGAGGACGTAACGGATGGTGTACTTCAAGAACTCTTCGGCGAGCCGCATGTTGTCTTCAAGCTCGTAAAAGGCCATCTCCGGCTCGACCATCCAGAACTCGGCTAGGTGGCGCGGCGTGTTGCTGTTCTCGGCGCGGAAGGTCGGGCCGAAGGTGTAGACTTTTGAGAACGCGGCCGCGAAAATTTCCCCTTCGAGCTGGCCGCTGACCGTGAGAAAAGCCGGCTTGCCAAAGAAGTCCTTCTGCCAATCTATTTTGCCGTCTTCGGTGCGCGGCGGCTGCTGCATGTTCAACGTCGAGACGGCGAACATCTGGCCGGCGCCCTCGCAATCCGAAGTGGTGACGATCGGCGTGTGCACATAAATGAACTCGCGCTCTTGGAAGAACCGATGGATCGCGTGGGTCAAAGCGTTGCGCAGGCGGAACGCGGCGCCGAAAGTGTTGCTGCGAACTCTAAGATGGGAGATTTCGCGGAGGAACTCCAGGGTGTGGCCTTTTTTCTGCAGCGGATAGGTTTGCGGATCGGCGCCGCCGTAGAGATGAATCGAGGCTACTTTTAATTCCACGGCCTGTCCCTTGGACGGCGACTCGACCAGTGTTCCCGTCGCCGCCAGGCTGCTGCCGGTGGTGATCTGCTTCAAGGTCTCTTCTGGAATCGTTCCCGCGTCGACGACCAGTTGCATGCTTTTGAAGCGCGAGCCATCGTTCAACTCGACGAAAGTGACGCCCTTGGAGTCGCGCCGCGAGCGCGCCCAGCCGCGCAGGGTTAACTCGGTGCCGACGGCCAAATTGTAAGCCTGTTTGACCGAAAAGAATTGCGGTGCCATAGAGTCGAAGTATCGGATAACCGTTCGAGTTGTCAACCGTGGAGTCGACAACTGTAGCTTTGAGCGAGGAGAGGGTTTGGAGAAGACTTGGAATAACCGGCGAGGGTTCTTACCCTGTCGAGGAGCCTAGCCTGGAGATATCACCGACCTGTAACTAATTATATGGCGCTGGCCTTTCGCCAGCAGGGCTCAGCCGGAAACCGCGTTGCGTCACTTGCTTGGCGCACGGTACCTGCAAGAGGATACGGCGGATTATCAAGTTAGCCTTTTTTCGCTTTCTTTGGCTTCGTGTTCTGGGATTTAGATATGGGCTGACATTGTTGCTGGATCAAGATTGCCAGGGCTTTGCCGAGTGGAAACTTCTGTACGACAGATTGGATAACATCTTGCAGCTGCTTTTCGCTACAAGTAAAGGCACGTTTTCCGTTGGAGACAGGAAGGGCGAGATCGAGTGCGTCGAAACCGATCGAATGCCGAGGTAGACATTCTTTCAAAAGCCTGAATTCGTCAGTCGGCAGAATAAAAAAGAAGTCCCGAACCCGTTGAGTCATTCTACCGGCGAGTTAATACCAAATCAGCAGAATAGCAAGTCCCCGCGCATGGGTCTGCCGTCCGACACGAGAAAAACGTTAGTTCTCCTCGAGACAAATTGCCATACTGCAGTCTCAGCCCAGCGTGCGGACGGACGCAGGCCATAGATGAGTTATCCCTCCAATGCGCTGACCGCATCAGTTGCCGCCACTGTCACCGCCGCCGCGTCGCGCCGATTCGTCACGGCGGGCACGGTCGATCTCCTCGTCGAAGTCTTTGCCGATTTGTTGTGCCGCTATAACGAGCTGGTTGTTATCCGACTTGTTGGACAGGGCACTTTCGATGTCTCGACGTATCGACCTGCCGCTATCCCAGGCCAGGCCATGGATAGGGTCCGCCGCGATATATTCGATGGTTTCGTGGATGCTCTTGAGACCGGCTTCGATTTCTTTTGAACCGCGATCACTGTCGCCGGTGCGTAGCAAGGCCAAGCCCAGATAGAGATGGGCCAAAGCGTCGTCTTTGTTGATGCTCACGGCTTTTTCCAGGGTAGTCAGCGCTTCCTTGTCTCTGCCGGTCTCATAGTAGGCTCGGCCTAGATAGGTGAGGACACTTTCCCCGACCCTGGAGGGGATGCGATATGTAGGGTCGAGGTCAGCGGCGCGCATGAGATAACCCACCGCGTCGTTGGCGCGGCCGGTTTGCAGGGCCGTACGCCCGGACTGAACGTCGCTGCCGACTTGCCAGCTGGCACAGCTGGAAAAATAAATTAGCGCGGCCAAACAGCTCGGAACCAACAACATACCTGTCTTCATGTGACATCCTCCTGGGTTTTTGGCTACCGCCTTCGGGACTCGTAGCCTGCCGGCGCGCCGCAGAAGATGCAGCGATCGGCAATCTCGTGATCGACAATAGGTGCCAACAATAGCTGAAGCAACAGTAGGCACCGAGTTCGTATTCATACTCGAGATGGACGCTTCGACGGTTGTGTCTCTTGGCACCAATGCGCCGGTGCAGGACCGCTGAGTTATGCAGCTTTGGCGGTCCGACAAACCTCGGATCACGGTCATGAGACTTCCGGTAGAGCTTTTCAGCCCCGTTCAAAGCGTACAGACCGTCCGAATCCGATTAACGATTTGAACGGAGCGCAGCGATTGAACGGCTTGAACGATTTGAACGAATCAACTTTCCGACCGCACCGCGGCCGGCTTGCCGGAGAGTTTTTGTTTCAGAACCGGCGCCAGCTTGAATGCCAGACGAGAGCCCAATAACACCGTGAGTACGGCGCCATATTGCACCGGACGGCGTATGTCGGCTTTGACCAGCCAGTAGAAATGCAGTACGCCGAGGATCGCAATTCCATAAACTAGATAGTGCAGTTGCTGCCAGCGCTTGCCAAGGCGGCGGATCATTCCAGTCGTTGAGGTGACGGCCAGCGGAATCATCAGCACAAAAGCGCTGAAGCCCACAGTGATATACGGTCGCTTGAGAATATCTTTGGCGATAGCGGAGAAATCGAAAAATAAATCGAGCACCATATAAGTCGAGAAATGTAGCGCGGCGTAGCTGAATGCGAACAGGCCGAGCATGCGGCGCAGTTTGATCACTTCGTTCCAGCCGGTGAGGCGGCGCAGCGGCGTGACGGTCAGACTGGCAAGCAAAATAAATAACGACCACGAACCGGTGAAGCGGGTGATGTATTCGATCGGGTTGGCGGTCAGATCGTCCGAATAATAACGGTAACCAAGCTGGCCCAGGGGAATCAGGCAGACAATGAATGCCGCGGGCTTTAGATAAACAAGCATGGGAGATAAAAATATAAAATTAAATCGATAAAAATAGGACCAAGGAACGCCGGCGGATTGGCATTTTACACGTTTGCTCAATAATATTTCTTCAGATCCATTCCTTTGTACAAGCTTGCGACTTGCTCGCCGTAGCCGTTGAACATCAAGGTTTTGCGCCGGCGGAATTCGCCGATCCGCCGTTCGCTTGCCTGGGTCCAGCGCGGATGGTCGACTTCGGGATTGACGTTGGAGTAAAAGCCATACTCCTGCGGCTGCATGATGTTCCAGGAGGCCGCCGGCTGTTTCTCGACGAAGCGAACCTTGACGATCGACTTGATGCTTTTGAAACCGTACTTCCACGGTACGACGAGACGGATGGGCGCGCCGTTTTGCGCCGGCAGGACTTCGCCGTAAAGACCCACGGAAAGAATCGTCAGCGGATGCAGCGCTTCATCCATGCGCAACCCTTCGACATAAGGCCATTCCAACGTCGGCAGCTTTTGTCCCGGCAGCCGCTTGGGGTCGTTGAGGGTGACGAACTGAATGAACTTGGCGTTGCCGGTGGGTTCGGCGAGCTTGATCAATGCGCTCAGTGGAAAGCCGATCCACGGGATTACCATGGACCAGGCTTCGACGCAGCGCAGCCGATAAATCCGCTCTTCCAACGGTGCCAACTTGATCAGCTCCTCGATGTCGTAGGTCTTGGCTTTTTTGACTTCGCCTTCCACAGCGACCGACCATGGACGGGTGGTTAGATATTTGGCATTCTCCGCCGGATCCTCTTTGTCGGGGCCGAGTTCGTAGAAATTATTGTAGCTGGTGATCTCCTTCAGCGTGTTGAGCTTTTCATTGGTGCTGAAATTACTTTTCTTGACGTTGGCGAGTTTCTCGGCGCCATAGGCGATGCTCGATTCTGTGGCCAGCTCCAAGCCGCCAAGCATGGCGCCGCTGCTGAGCGCCAGGGCCGTTGCCGAAACCATGAACTGGCGGCGGTTCAGGTAGTGCTCTTTAGGGGTGATCTCCCCTGTTTTGATATCGGCTGGCTTCTTGATGAGCATGGATTCTCCTCCTCGATTTAGGCGCACGGATATTCGCCAAACAGTTGTTTGATCGTCGTCTCGGTTTTGCCGTAGGCGCCTTCGCCACTATGGCTGTAGCGGATTGAGCCCTTTTTGTCGACCAGCATGCAGGTACTGAGATTTGCATTACAACGATGCTCTGTCAGGCAAAGTTCCCGCGAGCTGTCGCGGTGACAAAAGGCGCCGGGGTCCGTGGGACCCCGGCCGCGGTGGTAGGCAACTAGTGGATGAGTTGGGAGAGCGGTGCAAGGATTTCTAATTCCTGATCTAAATCGAGTGGCTGGCTGCGTTTCTTGATCATCTCCAACAGAGCCAGCTGGGCTAGATTGTAGGCGTCTTTATCGTTGTTGGAGTATTCGAATGCGATTTCACTGGCGGCGGCGATCAAATCCCCCAAGCTGGTGTCGATTCTGCGGCTTATGGGTTTTTCCATGGTTGGCGGCTCCTTTCTGCCTTGGTTAGTTAGACGATGGCAGCGAAAAAAGGATGTAGCTAATGGTTAAGCCAAATTTAATCTCCGCGGATGCTTGCGGCGGGCGCGCCAAGTTTACTCTGCCGGAGGCGGATCGATTTCAGCCTCCTTAAGCTTACTGGCTGGCGCGAGCTTTTGGGCGTCGCGATTTTCGCTCTGGCTCAAGTAGCCGACACTGGCGAGGCGGCTCAATATGATATTGCGCCGGGCGGCCAAGCTGCGCTCCCTGGAGTTGCGCGGGCTCGGCAGCAGGGCGGCCAAAGTCGCGGCTTCGACCAGATCGACGGCGCCGGCGGATTTGCCGAAATAGTGGCGCGCCGCCGCTTCGACGCCGTAAATATTGTGGCCCAATTCGACGACATTCAAGTAAACCTCGAAAATGCGGCGCTTCGGCAGAGCATGTTCAAGCTGGTGAGCGATGATGATTTCCTTCAATTTGCGCAGAGGATTCTTTGACGGGCTGAGATAGAGGTTCTTGGCCAGCTGCATGGTGATGGTGCTGCCGCCGCGACTAAAGCTCAGGGTTTCAAGATCCTTCTTGAATGCGGCCTTAAGCTCGTTGACGTCAACGCCTTTGTGACTGTAGAACCCGGCGTCCTCGCTGATCAGGACGGCTTTTTTAATATGCTCCGAGATCGCGCCGTAGGGCACCCAGATTTGTTGGCGCCGTCCCCGTGAGTTTTGCTTGTTGTACTCTTGGTCGCGCAAGCGCATGAGCGCGGTGCTACTAGGATTCTTCTGCTTGAGCGCCGAAACGTCAGGCAACGAAAAGTAAAAATAGTAACCGGTGCCGACCAGGAGAGTCGCGAATAGGGTGCTAACCAGGACTCTTTTCATGTTCAATAAACAACTTGATAGCCTTGTCGGTCATCGACGAGGTGGGATAACGATGGAGTTGGGTCGGTACGATCCAACGCCAGCCGGGTGGCAGGCTTTGCTTCAGCGGCCAACGGTAGAGTAAGACCGGCGCATGAATGCGCCGATCGGTGATGCTATGGCGCAGTTCGCCCAAGCGCTGCGGCCGTAGACGGGTGACGGAAAGCGGTCTGAGTTGCTTGCGAATCGCCGCCTCTGGTGTTGCCGTCGCGGCGATTTCGCCGCCGGGGAGTTCCCACAATTTAGCCAGCAAGCCGTCGGCTTGGCGGCGTCGCAGCAGTATCTTGCCGTGATAGTCGACGATCGCCAACGGCCAGGTGACGTTGCGAAAATAGGCTTTTGGCCGCGGTGCGGAATGTCGCAGCCGGTTTCGGCTCCGGCAGTCCAAAGTGAGCGGACAGTCGCCGCAGCGCGGCTCTTTCGGCGTACAGACCGTGGCGCCGAGCTCCATCAAGGCTTGGTTGAGATTTCCCGGTTGTGAGGTTTGCGCTAGTTTGCCGGCGGTCTCGCGCACCGCCGCTTCGGTGGTCGTGTTCAATAGCCGGTTAAAGACGCGCCGTACATTGCCGTCGACGGCGGGATATTTTTCGTCGAAGGCGATGCTGAGCAGCGCTCCGGCGGTGTAGTCGCCGATACCAGGGAGAGCTCGCAGCAGTTGATACTCACGCGGTAGATTGCCGCCATGGTGGGCAACGATCTGGCGCGCGGCTCTGTGTAAATTCTCGGCGCGCCGGTAGTAGCCCAGTCCTGACCACAAGCGCAGCACCCGCGGCAGCGGCGCGCCGGCGAGGGCTTGCACGGTCGGCAATGCGTCTAAGAAGCGCGCATAGTAGGGCAGCACGGTCTTTACTTGGGTTTGCTGCAGCATGGTCTCCGAGATCCAGATGGCGTAGGGATCACGCGAACGACGCCAGGGTAAATCTCGCTGATTTTTTCGATACCAGTTAAGCAGCCGGCGCCGCAGCAGAGAAAGATTTACTTCAGCCATGAATGCAGTCGGGCGGGGTTTCAGTTATAACGCACTGTAAATGAAATCAGCTTTGAAGGGAACTCGCTGCGCGCCGTGCTGCCAATTTTATTTGGGCTGTTAACTTCACTTTGCTTCGCGGTGGCGAGTTTGCTGGCGCAACGCGGCTATCATATCGGGCCGGCGCCCTGGGGCGCGTGGATCACCATCGCCGCCAACGCCGCGTTTCTCTTGGGCGGCCATTTACTGATCGAGGGCGACACGCGAATTTTCATAGCCGACAACTTGATCTTCGTTGCCGTCGGTCTGTTCGTCCCGGGAGTCACCCGGGTGCTGAGCTTTCGCGGCATCCGCACCATGGGCAGCTCGATCACCTCCACCATCGTCAATACCACGCCGATGTTTTCCACCGTATTGGCGATGCTCATACTTGGCGAGCGACCGAGCGCGTTGGTCCTCGGCGGTGTGCTGCTGACCGTCGGCGGATTGATCACCGTGTCCTGGGGCGGCGAGAAAGCGTCCTATTCAAAGATCGAACTGGTGTTTCCGTTTCTCTGCGCATTGTTGTTCGCGATGAAAGATATTTCGGTGCGCTGGGGCTTGAGCGGCGGCGGTGGCCAGCCGATCCTCGCCGCTGGAATCGCGGCGCTGACTTCTACCGTCGAAATTTTTCTGGTTACGCGTTATGGCCAGGGGGTGAAGTTCGCGCTGCCGCGCTTGCCGGTGTTGCGCTGGTTCGTCTGGTCGGGAATTTTTACCGGTGGCGCGTTTTTATTCATGTACATCGCCTTCAGCCTGGAGCGGGTATCGATCGTCGCGCCGCTGGTGAACAGCTACACGGTCTTCGTTGCCATGCTCACACCGTTCATGGCGCGCCAGATCGAAAAGCTGACGCCGCGCAAACTGGCTGGCGCTGCTTTGGTGGTTGCCGGGATTTTTGCGGTGTCGCTCGGCAAGGATTAGAGCGTCTAGGGTCGGCGATGGAATCTAGCGATCTTCCACCGACTATCGCCATTGTCTATTTACTTCCGACACCGCCGACAGTCATAGATAGGACAGTGTCCGTGTCTTGCTTGCTGACGCCGATGAGCAGGGTCGTGCCCTCTTTGCTGTAGGCAAGCATGGCGCCGCCGCTAAGTAGCTTCAGGTTTTCCTGCCAGCCACGCGCCGGCAGTTCCTTTTTGTAAAACTCGACGAGTTCGGCGCTCTCCATGGTGCCATGAAAGGTCGCTTGGCCGGCGCCAAATCCTAGGATCGATACCTCCAAAGGTTTTTCCGCGCTCTTCTTCATGGCGCTCGGCACGGGAACGGTTATGCCGCCGATGGTTTCGTCCCGTGAGCCAGCGCAGGAGCTGGCCAATATGACCAGCAAGAGGACGGTATGTGAAAAACGGAACTGTGTGGAATTCAATCTCGAGCGCATCGGACCTCCGGAAACTCCAACTCAATCTGGCAAACCATGATTTATGAATTGGCCTCCGGCGGCACCGGCAGGCCGACAAAAAACCACAGGATCAGCAAAGCAACGCCGACGAATTCGGGCAGCGCCGGCGAGATATGGGTCAATGCGCCGCCGAGCATGCCGCCGAGGGACGAGCCGATGAAACCGAAAGAGTTGTAAACGCCACTCGCGGTGCCCCGTCCGCCGGCGGGCACTTGATGGGTGAGAAACGTTGGTAGCATCGGCTGGTAGATGCTGTAGCCGAAGAAATACGCCGCGCCGCTGATATAAAGAAGCAGCTCGTATTGGGCATTGGCGCCGACCAAATAAATCGCGTAGCCCACCGTCGCCGCGAACCAGCCGATCATGATCGGCCGGCGAAAGCGTCCGGCTTTTTCGGCGCGGCGCATATAGGGGAAGACTAACAAGACGCTGGGCAGAAAAATGATCGAATAGACCTGCCAAAGGTTGGCCTTTTCGAAACCGATTTCGGTCCAGCTTAACGGGTAGGTGAAGAAAAATAAATTCAAGGTAAAGGAAAGCACGAAAGCGGCCGTGAATATCGGACGCAATTTCTCTTGGGCGAGAACCGCTTTGAACGTAATCGGCGTTTCGGCGCTGGCGCCGCGCCGATCGGGGGGAAATGACGTAGCGGTCAGGATCATGGCGAGAAATCCCAGCCCCGCCAACAGGTAGAACAAACCGTTGAGGCCGATGGTAGCGGCGAGCAGCGGCCCGGCGAGCAGGCCGATCATGAACGACGCGCCGATGGCGATGCCGGTGATGGTGTAAGCTTGAGCGCGCACGCTTGGCCGAGTGAGATCGGCGAGCACCGCGAAGGCGACGGCGCCTACCGCGCCGGTGCCCTGGAGAGCGCGCGCTAAAATGAGACCATAGATGTCGGTTGCCCAGGCGCAGGCGATACTGCCGAGGCTAAAAAGCAGCAGGCCGACGAGGAGCACGGGTTTGCGTCCCCAACGGTCGCTTGCCCAACCGAGCGGAATCTGGAAGACACACTGAATCAGCGCGTATATGCCGAAGGCGACGCCGGCGAGGCCGGCCGATGCGCCCGGATAGCGCACCGCATAGGCACTGAAGATCGGCAGCATGAGGAAAATCCCGAGCAAGCGCAGCGCCGAGATCAAGCTGACGGTAATAACCGGCGCGATCTCTTCGCGCGTGAAGGAGTGAGCACTATCAGCCAATGTGAAGCGTGATCTCCGATGCCGTTGGGATAGACCGTTAAATTACATGCTTTGCCGGAAATAGGAAGAGGGCGTCGTTGGCGATGCCGTCAGATTAACGCTTTTTGCACCATGGCAATTATCTTCATTCGAACTCCATACTACGATCCGTGATAGTTTGCGTGGCTTGCGCAGTTACTCGATACGTTAAGAGGAGAGCGCGGGTTTTCAAGCCTGCCGCGATAACTGCCGATGCTTTTTTGCGCCTCTGCGTTCTTTGGCGATTGTTATTTTCGCTTGCGGCTTGCCGCGCTAGACTCTTCGTGCTCTCCCGGTGAATGCCTCGAAGATTCATGCCGGCGTTGCCGGAACCGTGCCTTTGGTTGCGGCGCGGCGCGGCGCGTTGGCTAGTTCGACGCCTTCACTGTCGAAGGCCTTCTTTAGGCGGCGGCGATATTCGCGGCCGATCGCATACTGCTGGGCGGGTTGGGTTTTGAACCGCGCCTTGATCGTTACGGCGGCCTCGGTGAAGCTGTCGACGCCGTAAATTTCGATGGGTTCGATCATCGCCCGGCCGTATTCCGGCTCTTTTCGCATGTCGTCCGCGACTCGCCGCATGATATCGACGATGCGGTCGGTATCTTCGTTGTAGGAGACGGTGACGTCGATGACATACGCCGACCAGTCCATGGTGGCGTTGGCCAGGGTCGTGATCGAGCCGTTGGGAAAGACATAGACGACTCCCGATTGATCCCGTAAAGCGACGGTGCGGAAGGTAACTTCTTCGACCGTACCGCCGGTGCCGTTGACGATCGCGATATCGCCGACCCGAATCTGATTCTCGAGCAGGAGAAAAAAACCGCTGACCAGATCGCGCACCAGATGCTGGGCGCCGAAGCCGACGGCGAGGCCGACGACACCCGCCCCGGCAAGGATCGGGCCGATGTTGACGCCGATCTGGCTGAGCGTAATCAATACCACGACAAACCACAGCAGTCCGCTGCTGATGGTCCAGAGCACGCTCGATAAAGTCTTGATGCGTTTGGCGGCGGCGCCCGGATAGATCTCGTCGTAACTGGTGGTGCGGATCAGGAATGCTTCAAATTGCCTTAAGGCAGCGCGCAGTAGTTTGACGACGACATAGGCGGCGGCCACGATCACCGCAATCCGGATGGTCCCTTGGACGGCGTTAACCCCGACGGCCATGATCCTCATGACGAAAGACTCCCAGGCGATTGGCGACATGTTGGTTTCCCCCTTGAGCGATAGTGCTGGAACTTTTGTCGCAAGAAATCGGTGCGGATACCAGGCCGAGCGGCCAATCGGTCGGTGAAACATTTCTTGACTGGTAGTCAGCCTGGAAAAAGTTTGCTCGAATCCTCAAGTTGGCGGAGGGATTTCCGCCAGAAGCAATCGAGTGACAAACCGTCGATGAGAGTTACCGATGTTCCGGCGCCAGAGGGGTTCTTGCGCTACGGGGAAACATAGGGATACGCTCGAATGCCTGACATGAGTTTCATGTTGGAGACCACGTAGAGATTAGCATGCGTTCCCTGGTTCTGGCTTTCGTTCTCATCGCCGCGAGCGTTCTAAACTCACACGCGCAACCTCATCCGCTGGTCGGCACTTGGCGATCCTCGGCGATTACTCAGGCCGGCGAGCAGCAAGTCGAAATCGTGATTCAAGCCAACGGAACCTATAGCCAACAGTGGCGCGGCCGGAACGTCTTGAACACCTACACCGGCCGGTGGCGAGTGTTGGACGGTGGGCTCGTCCGTTTCGATATTAACGACTGGCAGCCCAAAGAATGGTGCGGGCCTCTCGGCTGCACCAAGATCCTGCGCCCGCCAGGCACTACGGCTCGCATCCAATTTCAGGGAGCGAACCGCTTCCGAGCGACGCCCATGGATGGGAGCGCGAGTTTAGTCTATCAACGGGCGGGCTAGACGGCATTGGTTTGCGATGGGGCGGTATCGTACGCAGCGGTAGAATAGAGGTTCGGTCTCGTTTCATCGTCTTAGCAGGTGATCCACCATCTATCTCCTCCGAGCTGCGGTGCGACGGGTAGCGAAATAGTCGGCTGCTGGACGCGGCACTTTCGATGCAGCGCCGGCAGTTGGTTTTGCTTCCCGTCTCAGAGCCTCATAACCGGGCGACGCCGACAAGGCCTAAGGCGACTGCGGCGAATTCGACCGGCTGAGTAACGCATGGGCGCTTTCGAGCCCAGGATCGTTGGCGATAAGCCGGCAGAAATTGCTATGCACCAGCGATTCTATTTTCTCCGGATTCGTTTGACGCAATATCGCCAGCGCCTCGACGACGTCGTTGAGCGCTGCCGGCATGCCGACCTCATCGTTTTTCTTCAACCACCTGAGCGCGCCGGGATTATCCGTTTCGGTGAGCAATAAATGATCGGGCACCGCCTTGGCGATTTCTTTGATGTAGTCGGAATAAAGTACTTCGACGCCGATGGTAAAATAACAGCCGAAGTCGATCATCGCGGCTAGAACATCCATCGGTCCGGAGTACCAATGGACGATGGCGCGGCGGACGTCATACTTTTCCAATAGATCGAGAATTTCTTTTTCACCGGCTTTGGTGTGCAGATTGACAAACTTGTTTTGTTCGCCGGCGGCGGCGATGAAGTAGGCCAAGACTTTTCGCTGCGCCGGATAGGTCGTTGCGTCTTTCACCCAATGGAGATCCAGACCGATCTCGCCGATGGCAGGGCTTCTCTCTATATGACGGCTGAGGTCCGCTAAACAATCCGCGTATTCGGCAGCGCGCCGGGGATGGATGCCGAAGGTTGGCAGAACCAGCTCGGAGCGCTCACCGATCTTTTGCAGCTCCAAGTAGGACGGCACATCCATCGCCGTGGCGACGGTAAAGATTTGCTGTTCGGCGATCTGCTGTAGCGCGCGATCGAGTAGAGCGCCGTATTTATCCAAATGAACGTGGGCATCGATGAGCATGGTTGTTTCCGTGTTGGGTTGGCAATCGGCGGCGATCATAATTCCCGCCGCGGCTGTGCGCAAGCGTGTAGGTCAACGCCTTGAGCCGGTTTGACCCAGCGTGTATCATCCGGCGATGTTTGCCGTGTAAGGAATTAACTTGATGAAGATTTTCGTTGTTTTGTTGCTTCTGCTCGCCGCCGCGGTGCCTTGCCAAGCGCGCAAGGTGTCGGTGGCTATTCCGGTCGTCGACGTGACCCAGAGTGCGCTTTATGTCGCGCGCGACCGCGGCTACTTTCACAAGGAAGGGCTCGAAGTCGACTTCGTGTTGATGCGCGGCGGGCTGGCGAACCAGGCGTTGATCACCGGCAATGTCGATTTCACCACGGTGCCGACGGCGGCGCTGCAAGCGGGTCTGCAGGGCGCGCCGGTGAAGGTATTGCTCAGCACTTTTCACAAGCCGATGTTCTGGCTGTATGCGCGCCCGGCGATTCGCACGGCCAAGGATCTGAGCGGCAAAAAGGTCGCGGTGTCGAGCTTGGGCGCGGCGGGGGACTCGGCGCTACGCGAGTGGCTCAAGAATAACGGCATGGATGAAAATCGCGAAGTGGCGATCCTCGCCATCGGCACCACGGCGACGCGGCTTGCCTCTCTCGCCACCGGGGTCGTCGACGCCGCGATGATGACCTTTCCGCATAATATCACCGCCGCCGAGCAGGGCTTTCGCGAGCTGATATCGTTCATCGCCTCGGATATCATCCAGTTACAGGGCGCCATCGTGACCCATGACGGCCTGCTAAAATCGGATCCGAGCACGGTCGAGAAGTTTCTTCGCGCGACGATTCGCGGGCTGATTTACTACTCGACCAATCGTAGCGGCGCCGTGCCAATCCTGGCGCGCAACGCCAGGTCGTCGGAAGATCTGGCGGGCAAGGTTTATGATCTGGTCAAACCGGCGCTGACGCCGGACGGGATTCTCAACGACGATTTGCAAAAGCGCGTCATGAGCCCGCTGTTGGAGCGGGTCGGGCGCAAGGATGTTGCTATCGCCAGGTTTTTTGATTTTGCTCTAGCGCGCAAGATCAATGCGGAGCTCAAGGCCGAGGGGTCAAAGCCTTAGGCCGATCGTTCAAATCGTTAGATCGCTACGCTCCGTTCAAGCCGTTCACAAGGTTTTCGCAGCGCCGGGCCGTAGCATTTTCCTGCACAGACAATCAGCGCAGAACTTCGAGCCTGCTCTTCCAGTGCTCCTGCCAGTCGGCGCCGGGGGCGAGAACTTCGGACTCCACAGTGAGTTGCGGGAAGCGGTTGGCATCCGGCGCACGGATGACATGGGGCCCTTCGCGGCCGGCTTCGACGTCGCGGATCGCCCGCAAGAGCTGGCGGCGCGCGACGATGATGGCTTTGTCGCTAGGGCCTAGGAATTCCTTGCTGCGGTCGACGATCTCGCCGCAGCCTTCGACGATGGCGACATCGTGCACATTGAAGATCCGTCCCATGCCGGAGAAGCTCCAGTTCTTCATCGCTTCGCGGTCCTGCAGGTAGCGGTTGCTTTTGTTGCGTTTAGGCCGGTAGCCGGGGCCGAGCTCGTCCAAGATTTCCCGATCGCGCTCGATGTCGCGCTGCTCCATGGGCGCGCTGCGGCGGAACACGAAGTCGTAGCGCCAATGGTGCGTGTCGTCGATGGGAACATGCCAGTAAAGATTATAACCGTCGCCCGACATCGGACCCGGGATCGTCGCCTTGTTGGGAAACACGTAGTTGGTGACGCGGAAAAAAGTCCGTCCGTCGACGTCGCGCAGGGAAAAGATGCGCACGCCGTAATCGGTTTCTTCGGCGTCGATGCGCGGCGCCATGTCGGCGTCATAGAGCGCTAGAGGCAGCTTGCCGTCGCTGCCGGTGACGGTGCGTTTCAAATTATCCGGCACGTTGGCTTGGCGGTGCAGATAGGAAACATGACTGGGGTCGAGATTTCCTTCGTTGGCCTGAAAGAAATTGCACTCATGATAGAACTTGGAGGCCAGCACATGGCCCGCCGGCGCCACCAGCGGTTCATAGTTGGGCAGGAGCGGCGGCTCGCCCGGTCCCAGGTAGGCGAAGACAGCGCCGGCGCGTTCCTGGCAGGGGTAGGCGGGATGGCGCACCTTCTCGCAAAAGCGCCGGTCCGGCGGTTCGCAGGGCTGTTCGATGCAGCGGCCTTGACGGTCGAACAACCAGCCGTGATACAGGCAGCGCAGGCCGCCGTCTTCCACACGGCCATAGCTCAAGTCGGCGCGTCGGTGCGAGCAGTATTGGCCGATCAAACCGAGCTGGCCGTCGTTGCCGCGAAACAGAACCAGATCTTCGCTCATGATCTTGACCGGCAGCGGCGCGCCGTCACGCGGCAGCTCCTCGACGAGGGCGACAGGGTGCCAATGGCGCCGCAATAAATTTCCTCCCGGCGTGCCGGGACCGGTGTGGGTGATTAGGTTGTTGTCTTCCTGGGAAAGCATCTGGTCATTTCCGATTTTAGTCTGGGGCGCCGCTGTTCAATTATCGAAGTGGTTTTATCACCATTCCTGCATTGGTCGCAATCATCGTTGGTCTGCCATTTTATCTGGCGGCGACTGGCGATCGTCTTTATAGCTAATCACGGAACAGGTTGCAGAGCGGTCTTCAATTCAATAGAAAAGTGACGTGAAATAAACGGGGGTGACCATGGCTAACAATTGGGCAAATGCTCGAGTCGATAACAGCGACATGCCGATTTACGTGACTCTGCCGGCGAGCGATCGGACCGTGCCGGGTATCGTTGTCGTCCACGGACGCTCGGGTCTGGAAGATTTCATCAAGGATACGACGCGGATGTTTGCCCAGCTGGGTTATGCCGCGGTGGCGCCGAGTCTCTATCATCGCGATGGGCCGGATTGCAAAGACGACAACGAAGTGCGCAAGGCGCGCCTGCGCGATCCGTCGATCATTCGTGACATCGAAGGCGCGATCGGCTTTCTCAGAAATCACCCGCAGGTCGACGGTGGCAGGCTCGGCATCGTCGGCTTCTGCATGGGCGGGCGGTTAGTTTATTTGATGTCGGCGGCGAGCAAGGATTTGAAAGCCGGCGTGATGTTCTACGGCAGCAGCACCATGGAACCTTACGGTGAAGCCGGACCGACCCCGTTCGACCGCACGCGCGACATCAATTGTCCGATCCAAGGCCATTTCGGCGCCGACGATCAAAATCCCTCGCCGGAAGACATGCGCAAGCTCGACGCCGAGCTGAGCAAGTTCGGCAAGCCCCACGAATTTCACAGCTACGCCGGCGCGGCGCACGCGTTCGTCAATTCAGGCTCGGGAAATTATCGGCCCCATGCTGCGGCGCTATCCTGGCCCAAGGCGATGGAGTTTTTTGCCCGGCATTTGGTGGGGTAGCGGAGAGACGGCGTTCAAAACGTTCACGCCGTTCAAATCGTTGTTGCGAATTGCGAACATAATCGCGATTAATTGCGAAAACTTTTGACGAGAATATTCTTAATTGTGCGCGACGCCGTTGAAACTAAAGAGTTGGACGCCTGTTTTCGACCTATGCTTTGATCTGTTCCTGACCCCACCGAAGAGCTGCTTGTTTGGTCTCTCCTCGGCTGTTGTGGCCTTCTAATTCGCCCATATCACACAGAGTTCTCTCGGGATTTGTAGTATCGGACCTATCCAAAACGTTCGCCTTCCAGAGCCATTCTGCCGCGCTATGATGATGTCGATTGTGTAATCTCTGTATGCCTTCTTCATGTGGCTGCTACGTATCATCCGCTCCCACGTAATTAAAACCTAAGCGTACGGTTGCTTTCTCTCTGTGATGTGCGGTAAAAAAAGCTCCTTTGAGGGAGCGTTATGCAACAATTTTACAAAGGTCATACGATTAAAACCTCAGCCCAGCATTTACGCGACACGCAACAATGGCAACCCGTGCTTCAAATAATAATTTGGAATTACAACCAGAACTTATTCAAACCTTTCAGCGCAACCGAATGTTTTTCAACACGGGAGCAAGCTGAAAGTGAAGGCCTAATAATCGCTAAAAAATGGATCGATGACGGCAAGCCCGGCGTCTCCTAATCCGCTCTCGCCACGAGATCATCCGGCGGCCTCTCCGGCGTCAATTCTCCCGCCTTGAGTTATCTATGGCACGTGCTGTAAACGGTGCATGCCATACGCTATTCGGTTTACTCTTTTCCTACTTGCCGCGCTCTCTGTTACCGGGGTGCTCGGGTATCGTAGCGGTTTCGCCGGGTCTGGGCGGTCGTGCTCGTAATTTTGGTCATGATCCCGCTTATCATCGAATTCGGCGCGAGGTGTTGAAGCGGGACAGGCTATAGACTTCAACAAGCGCCGGCGGCAGGCTACTGTTTCATATTGTTAGTCACAAAATCGTTCCATTCGCTAGTCGCCTGACTCAGGACGCGTTGGTGATTTTTGATGGCTTCTTCCTGCTGACGGATAAATCCCTCGATACATGATCTATACTTATTCACAGCGTCGTTAAATTTGTCTGCGTCTGGTTGGGTTTTAATCTCAGACGCCTTACCTGGACCATGACATGCGTGAGATGGGGCAGAAGCGTCAGCGTAGACGAGCGGAGTGGCAAGCATCAAAGATGCAAAAACCGACATATTGAAAAGGTTTACGATCATGGCTCCTCCAGGAGATATGACTTTATCGCATGATATTCTGCTGCCTACTTGTCAACGGGACAACTCCGCGTTGCTTGGCAATACCATGCAAGTGGAAAGGAGCAGTGTGAGATTTAAGGACGAAGCTTCCTGCGGAAGTTTTCGTAGAGATCATCGAATATCGCAGTGGCACGCGCAAGCCGCGCGTCGTCATCTCTATGTGCCATAGCGATTCCGTCGATCAGTCGGGCTATGCCTATAGTTTCTTCCCGTTCAAACTTCGAGTCTTTCAGGTCGATGTCGTGGACAATTTCGGCGATCCTAACGAGGCCAGGATCACGAATCCCCGTTCGCATCATTAATACTTCCATTGAACAGCAGTCGTTCTCATGTGTGAACTCCGCCTCAAACATATCGAATCGGATTTCATCGTGTAGCGGCGTGTATCCTTTGGCGGGAACGAACTTGATGCGAGCTTCAGGATCGATGAAGCGCCGGACTACCCAGGCGGTAGCCATTCGATCGACATGGATACCCGTTCGGGTTACCCAAGTCTTACCTCGTAAATCATTAATGTTTGTTTTGCCCTCGGATGTCGGGCCAGCTTTATTGTCGCGCAAGCGCGCCTCGATGCCGGAGAGCAGCCCAGTTGCCGCCTCACGGCCGGGCGCGCCAAAGAAATCGATGGCAACCGCTTCATCCAGGTGGCGCTTTAGTCGCGCGAGGTCGAGTTCAAGCTGCGGCCGATTCTTTTTACCGAGCTTCCCTTGGGGACTGACAGTCTTGGCTATCCGGCGCGCACCCTCGGCGATCTGGTCGTAATCGGCCGTGCGAGATACTTGGAACAGTGCTTCGACTTCATCATCGTTAATCCCATCAACCAACCGCGCCTCACACAGCGTGCCGTCTCCGCCACCTTCGACGATCTCGCGCAATACCCATTGGAAGTCTTCTTGCGACTGATCGCTTTTAGGGAGGACGTATACGGAATTTTTGATAGCTACCGCGCCGAGCCGTTGCAGGCGGCGCCAAATTTTGACGCGTAGGTAACTCGGCTTTGGCGGGATCTGGTGAATCAATAATAACCAGCGGATGTCGTCGGATTCTTTCATTGATTTTCTTGACAGGAGAAACAGTTGTTATATACGTGATACATTCGTCCTATGCACCCATCGCTAGTTTATACTGTCTCGACCTTTAACTGAAACAGGGAATGTTCTGCGATGGAACCTTTAGGCCGGCAAGCCCAAGTGGCAGGCAGCGCGGCTTTTATAGCGCCCGATCCGCGAATCCGCTTGTGGTCGCTCATCGGCTACTTCCTCAAACTAGGCACTATTGGTTTTGGCGGACCAGTGGCATTGGTCGGTTTCATGTACCGTGACCTAGTCGAGCGTCGCGGTTGGATCACCGAGGATACCTACAAGCTTTCCCTCGCGCTGGCGCAGATAATGCCCGGGCCGCTGGCTGCACAGACGGCGATTGCGATCGGATATTTCGAGGGAGGCATTCTCGGCGCCACGCTGGTTGGTCTCGCGTTCATTATCCCGTCGTTCCTGATGGTCGTCGGGATTTCGCTTGCCTACGTCGCCTACGGCGGTCTTTGGTGGATGCAGGCGCTTTTCTATGCGATCGGCGCCACCGTGATTGCGATCATCGCCATTGCGGCCTACAAGCTCGCGCGCAGCACCAATAAACGCGAGCCGTTGCTTTGGGCCATTTTCGCCGTTCTGACGGTTGTTACGGTATGGGCGCAGGCCGAGCTGGCGGAGTTCTTTATTGTTGCCGGTCTTGTCATGCTGCTCTCCCATGCGTGGCCTGGTTGGCGTGTTGGTTCGCTCATGACGTTGGGCGCGGCAACTCTGGCGGCTACGATTTGGCTGCTTGAGGCCTGGCTGCGTCAAGCCGGCACCACGGCCGGTTCCCAAGATTTACTTGTGCAGATACTCTTATTCTTCACTAAAGCCGGCGCTTTTGTATTTGGCAGCGGGCTGGCAATCATTCCATTTTTGCAACAGGGTGTCGTACAGCAGTTCGGCTGGCTGAACCAGCACCAATTCCTCGACGCCGTCGCGGTCGCGATGATCACCCCCGGGCCAGTCGTCATCACCGTCGCTTTCATTGGATTTCTGGTAGCCGGCTTCGCAGGCGCGGTGATGGCCTCGATCGGTATTTTTCTGCCGGTATATGTCTTCACGATCGTGCCAGCTCCGTGGTTCAAACGACATCGCGATAATCCGCAGCTCAAGGCCTTCGTCGATGGCGCCACGGCCGCTGCAACGGGAGCGATTACCGGCGCAGTCATTGTTCTCGCAATGCGCGCGATCACCGACTGGACAACGGCGACCATCGCACTTGTCAGTTTTGCTGTGCTCTGGCGCTACAAGATTTCCGAGCCGATTATCGTAACGATCTCAGGCGTGATCGGTTTGATTCTTTGGCCACTGCTGCGCGGCGGGTCATAGGCAGGAAGCATGTCTCACGGAAAGAGAAACTCTATGGCACACGATGTCTGCGAACGCATTGCAGTTGTCTACCCTGGTGATTATGCGGAAAGAACGAAGGCAACAGCCGAAAATAACCGGTTCATAGACTTGTTCGGAGCCTTTGCCGCCCAAGGGATACATGCGGTACCGGCGGTTTACCGTGATGATTTTAGCGCGGAAGTTCACGCTCAACTGATGCGCGTAGACGCCGTTCTCGTCTGGGTCAATCCTATTCAGGACGGGCGCAATCGGTCTGTTCTCGATGCCATGCTTCGCGAGGTGGCCACTGCAGGAATTTTTGTCAGCGCGCATCCCGACATCATCCTGAAGCTGGGCACGAAGGAAATTCTATACCGAACGCGCAATATGGGGTGGGGGAGTGAGACTTATCTCTATAACAGCATGGAACAAGTGCGTCAGGAATTGCCCGCTCGCTTGGCAATCGGAAAAGCCCGCGTACTCAAACAATACCGCGGTAACGGCGGATCTGGCGTTTGGAAAGTGCAATTGCCGATGGGCGACTTTACGAGCGCTGAACAAGGTAGTGTCGGGCCTTTGCAGGCTGAAACGATCGTTCGCGTCCGCCATGCACAACGCGGCTGCAGTGAAGAAGAGATCATGTTAGGCGAATTCTTTGCACGATGTGAGGAATATTTTCTCGCGGACGGCCGGATGATTGACCAGGCGTATCAAGAACGGCTCCCCGACGGCATGATTCGCTGTTATCTCGTGCAGGAAAAGGTGGTCGGATTTGGCCACCAGGCTATCAACGCATTATTCCCCGCGCCTTCCGGCGCAGCGCCGACAGACGCCCCCCAACCTGGACCCCGCTTATACCATCCGCCCACCAAGCCGGAATTCCAGGCTCTGAAACAGAAGTTAGAGCATGAGTGGTTACCGGCGCTGCAGCAGCTACTTGAAATCAACACCGAGAGCCTTCCCATTCTTTGGGATTGCGATTTTCTCCTCGGGCCGAAGGACGAATCCGGCGAAGACAGGTATGTGCTTTGCGAAATCAACGTCAGCAGTGTTGCGCCGTATCCTGAATCTGCGGTGCACTACATCGTTGATGCGACGGTGGCTCGGGTACAATCGACGAGACAGAGACGCGTTTGAATGTCTAAAACCTCCGGGCAGGATATCGCTTCAAACGCGGCCTTCTCTTGGGCGCATTGATCGCCGTGTATCCGAGAAGATCAAAAGGATGGTGATTACTTGGTTGAAACGGTTTGCTAATTAACCAGACGCGAGCGCCGTCACTTTGGGCTCGGCGCCTTAAGGGTTTCATTGCTGCAATTTCGTCATCGCGCGCCTTGGCCTGTTGACGCGGTTGCGCAACACCTTTGTCTGTTCGTCGGCTATGACCATGCGGCCTGTTGCACCGGGCGCCTCGGTCTTGTACCGGACCGCAATATTCATGTCTCCGCTCGCCATGGATTGCACAGTTATCGACTCAACCGATGGCTAAGTCTTTCCACTGTTAATCGGTGCTTCACTTCCGGCCCTCCCCGGTTTTTGTAGCTTTTAATTCGCGTTGATCGCGCAAATCAATCTTACCCGGCTATAAGGTTTTACGAAGTCTCCGGGCGCGCATGCCCAATTTTCACCGGCATTTTAGGAGCCGCACTCACTATTCTGTGGCACACATGCTGCGTTGACTTTCTTTAGTCAGCGCCCGGAGTTAGCTCGTCGTAAGTTCATCAACTTTTGGTTTTGGAGTCGGCATTCGCCGTGTATTAGTTAACAGCGAAAATGGAGTTATTATCACGATGCAAGCCTGGTATGTCATTTATACAAAAGCGCAGAAGGAAGAGCTCGCGCAATTCCATTTGAAATTGAAGAATCTCGAATCGGTTTTTCCCAGACTCTTGCTACCGCTATTTTCGCGTAAGCAAAAGCGAATTGTTCCGCTATTCCCCAACTATCTTTTTGTTCGGATTGATTTCGAGAAAGAGTATGACTTTGTGCGTTGGTCGCCCGGTGTGAAGTGTTTCGTTAGTTTCAATGACAGGCCGCATCCTTTGGAAGACGGTGTGGTCGAATATCTTTTGGATCGGGCGGATAAGAACGGGATCATTGCCGCGCGGCCTAACCTAAAAAAAGGCCAAGAGGTACGAATTTGCGGTGGTCCTCTGGCTGGGCTAGATGGAATTATTCAAAATCCTCCTGATGCAAAAGGGCGAGTGACAGTGCTATTGAGCCTTTTTAACCGCAACGTCGAAGCAGGGGCGCGGTTAGAGCACATCGAGAGTAGTTGGCTGAAATAAGCTTTCTAAGTAGGTTTGTCGTTACCGGCGGCGTTTCTTTCGGGCTCGGCACCGTTTTATAAAGTTAAATAGACTAAATATGCGACAAAAAACTGACAGGATAATGCCAAAGATACCCGCTACGAATCCTCAAAAATTCATCGGCGGACGCTAGCGTCTACGGATTGAGCGCAATGTCGTCTACATATCCGCACTCTGTGCATCGCGCTCGGAGACAGTCCTTCCAGACCGAAGGATCAAGCGGTGTAGTATTGGGTATTAACTTCATCACACCATTGCCGCACTTCGGACACGTACTATTTGGTTTGACCATATCGTCACACCTTTCTTGTTCGTGAATTTGCATGCGAAACGATGGCGTAATCAGGCATGCACGAGCCCTAGTCCCATTTACCGACTATGTCAAAGCCAATATCGGATGGGGTGTAGGCTCGACGCCCCCATTTGTTTCTGTACAGAAATGGGTGGGAGAGGTTGAAGGCGAACCGCCCAATTTATGATTTCTAAGTTGTGGGACGAGATTCGGATCGTTGCGTGGACGCGATGCTGCTTGGGGACGAAGCAAAAGCAGGAGGGCTATTCTGACTAAAGGTCACCTAGCAAGCCGGCGTCTCTGAGCCCTTGACGGATCCGTTTTATTGCCTCGGGGCAATGCTCTCTGGCGATGGATAATAATTGGAATGCATGATCTTCGTTGCAATGAATAGCGTTGGTAGGCCAACCGGTAGATTGAAGTTGGGATCCGGAGTTGAGCAGCATTATTCCGAGTGCGGAGCTGCGCTCAATGTGCCTGAGAAAACAGTCTACATCGGCTGAGGAAAGCTCAATGATAATCTCCATCGTGCTGCCTCCGCGGCGCCCAAGATCATAGGGGCCACTCCGATATTAAGTATTAGTAGTTTCTGTGAGTTATCGCTGTCAGATAACAGACAACGTTCGTTTTTACCGATGTCAGGTCCGTGATGGATGGCTGCTCGCCGAACGGAAACATCGTGACGCCGCGATCTTCGAGAGCCCAGGGGGGCGTGACGTTTTTCGGCTTGGCGGCCCGCCTTTTGATATTTCTCCGCTAGGGAAACAACTGGCGCCAAAATTGGAATCTTTTGAGTTTATCTTTGTGCGGTAATAGTCCCATTAGGGTGAAACTATTTCATACTGTCCGGCCCATGGGACGAACGGCAATCCTAGACAGGTTAATTCCCCATCACATTTTCGCGCATGGCGGATGCGCTCGCTCGAACCGTTCAGCGCGGCGGCAGCGGCCCGGCCCCGTTGATCTTTTTGAACAGATCGATGATTTCCGGGTCGCGCGGCAAATCTTTCACCAGCTTTTCCATCTCTTCCGGCAATATCGGCGTCGGTTCTTCGCCGACCATTTTTTTGTATTCCTTGTGAAACTCCGGGTCGTTGAAAGTTTTGCTAAAAGCTTGGCGCAGAACTTTTAACTGCTCGACGGAAGTTCCCGGCGGCAGAATATAGGGCGAGCCGACTTGCCTGAAGGCGCGAACCATTGACGTCAATCGCCGTTCGCGCGCCGTCTTGGCAAATTCATCGATCTCGGGCAGACGGTCGAAGCCGGATTGTTTTAGTCCGCGCGGAACCTCCATGATCGCGTGAATGTCGATCATGCCTTTGGCGAGCATATCGGCGTTGCGCCGCACCAGAGTATCGGGATTGTTTACGCGGCCGTCGATTTCTCCTCTGGCTAGAGCGATGTCTTGCTCATTTCCTGAATAGCCAACCAGCATTTTCGGCTCTTTGATGCCTATCAGCCAGGCAAACAGGCGGCCGACGAAATAATTGGAATGGCCCACGGCCTGGGCGCCGATGCGTATGCCGGGCGCTTGGCGCAGCGCTTCCAAGGTGCCGAAGCCGGCGTCGCGGCGGGTGATAAAAACCCAGTGGTAGGTGCTGTGGGCGGAGCCCAGATAAATCAGTTTGTCGAGATCGTAAAGGACGCCGGCTTCTTTCAACGCGGCATTGGCGACCAGGCCGCCGCCGATGCGGCCGATGGTGAGCCCGTCAGGTTTGGTGTTATGAAAGATATGGTTGGCGGCCTTGGTGCCGCCGCCTCCGGGCATATATTGGTATGCGATGGTCGGCTCGCCGGGAATATGCTTTCTCAAGACCGGGATCGTCGCCCGGACCATCGTATCGGAGGTGTCCCCGGGATCGGAGGACTGAAGGATCGTCAGAGTCTTCCCCTGATAGAATGGCGCCTGCGACAGTGCGGGGAACGGCCACCACAGGCTTAGCAACGCTACCAGCATCAATCGTCGGAAGTCATAATTCGTTGGGAGCATTCAGCATCTCCTGCATCGACGCCCGTGTCAGTTCGCCGCTGGCGCGTAATATCGCGCAGCCGCGCAAGCGATGTCAATGCGGATATGGTTATAATTGGTTTGCTGCCGGTCGGGGTTGACATTATCAAACCGCTTGGAGCAAATAGGCGATAACACAAGGAGGTCTTTATGGGACTATTAAAAATCGAAGGGGTGACGCATTGGTCGATTCCGGTCAACAGCTTGGACGAATCGGAGAAGTTTTATGGCGATCTGCTCGGACTGAAGCATCTTGGCCGCCTTGGTAATTCCGGTATGTCATGCTTCAACGTTGGCGATCACAACATTCTTCTCTGCGAGCGCTCGAAGGAAGTGGACAAGGCCCATGTCGAGGAGCGCAACGTCCATCATTCGTTTACGGTGGCGCCGGAGACGATTCCCCAGGCGTGCAAGATTTTCAAAGAGAAGAACGTAAAGATCGAGGAGCTGTACTACCGCAAAGGCGGCTACTTCCCGGGACGGGAGCTTTACTTCTTCGATCCCAGCGGCAATCGGTTGGAATTGCGCGATCCGACCTGGAAGGCGGGGATGCCGGAACCATCCTTCGACGAAGTCGCCGGTCAATAACCGGCGACTTCGGTTCAAGAGTTCAAAGGTTCAAGGTTCAATTAGATAAGACATCGGCTCCGCCGGTTCTGACCCAAACAGATACGGCTTGGATGATGCGAATTGCTCGCATCATCCAAGCCGTTTGTACTGCGCGATTCTGCTAGCTACTTCTTCGCCGCGATCGGCACTCCGGGCAGCTTGGTTTTCTCGTCGTAATACTCTTGAGAAAATTCCGGGGTTTGCGCCGTGCCTAGATTTTCTGAACGGCCAATAATCCTGGCAGGGAGTTCGAGCCGAGATTGTTATTATTCATTTGTTGTCGACCGATTTGCTCCCTGGAGTCGGTGCGGAGGTATTGTCTTGAGTCATATCGCCTAAGTATTGAGGTAACTCAATACCGGCCATGGCGGCGACGTCGTGCAGCGGTGGCAAACTTTTGATCAGCCCGGCGAGGAAATTGGCTGTCGAACTGCCATCCTTTCCATTGCTGGTGCCGGAATCCCAAACCGTAACCTTATCGATTTTGATACCTTTAATCGCCTCCACCTGCAGGTGGACGATTTGTTCGATCTTTTCCGTCATTAACAGAGTTGCCGCGGCTTTCGCGTCGCCGTTGCAGCCACGAACGAGTTCCAGGTAGCCGGCTGCTTTGCTGTCGAGAACCTTGCGGATGCCTTCGGCTTCGGCGTCGTACTTTAGCAAGATGGCGTCAGCCACGCCCTTGGCTTCGCGCCGGGTCTTCTCGGCTTCGGCTTCGGCGGCAATCTCGATCTTGCGTTTCTCGATCTCCTGGGGCACTACCTCGGCCGCGGTCAGTCGTTCTTGCTCGGCCTTGGCCTGGGCCTTTTGAATCTCCGCTTCGGCTTCGCGCTTTGCCACCTCGCCACGCTGTAATGATTCGGCCTGCTTGACGGCTAGTTCGGCGTTGTAGGCGGCAATATTGGCCTTAGCCATGTTCTCACCCGCGATGGCTTGAGCTTCCTGTCCCTGGATAAAAACCCGCCGGTCGGCTTCCGCCTGTTTTTTGCCCTTTTCCGCTTCGGCGACATTTACCGCTACGCGAATTTCCTTTTCCCGATTGGCGGTGGATTCGCCGATGGTTGCCGTTGTCTCTTGCTGCTGGACGAAAATTCGCTGGTCGGCTTCAGCGCTCTTTTTCCCTTTCTCCGATTCGGCGACGTTTTCGGCGACACGGATGGTTTTCTCGCGGGTCGCTTCGGCCTCACCGATGGCGCCCTTCTTGTCCTGTTCGGCGACGTCGACCTTGGCCTGGTTGATCGCTTCCGACGCCGCTTTTTTGCCGATTGAATCGATGTAGCCCGACTCGTCGGTGATGTCCGTAATGTTGACGTTGATCAAGTAGAGACCGATTTTGTTTAGCTCCGGCGCGACGTTTTTGCGGATCGACTCGAGGAACGATTCGCGATCCTGGTTGATCTGCTCGATGGTGAGCGAAGCGACGGTCAGGCGGAGCTGGCCAAAGATAATCTCGCGGGCCATCTCTTCGATCTGGTTTTGGGTCTGATTGAGCAAGCGCTCGGCGGCGGCGGTCATGATCGTCGGATCGGTGCTGATGCCGACGGTAAAAGTGGAGGGAACATTGATCCGAATATTCTGCAGTGATAACGCCTTCTGGAGTGGAATGGGAATGGTCATCGGCGTTAGGCTCATGTAAGCGTAATCTTGGATCAGCGGCCAAATCAACGTGCCGCCGCCGTGGATACAATTTGCCGATTGTCCTTGTCCGACCTTGCCGTAAACTACGAGAATCTTATCCGAGGGACACCGTTTGTAGCGGCTGGCGAGGAAACTGATGGTCGATATGACCAAGATGAGGAGAGCGCCGATGGGGAGAATCCAGAAGTCAAACATAGAAATGCCTTTCTAGTTAATTCGCTCAACCACCATAATATTTGCATCGACTCGGACGACACGGATCGGCGTGCCAGTGCGCAGCTCTGACCCATTGCTTTCAATGGCGTCGAATTCCCGCAGATGGTTTCGGAAATCGATGTTGACGCGTCCGGTGCCGTTTGCCGGAATGGTGAGATAGACGATGCCGGTGCTGCCGACGGCGTCCGCCGTCTGGAGGTTGCCGCTCGCCTGGAGGCCAGCGGCCCATTGAAAAAGCTTGCCAATGATCCAGACGGCGACCATTCCGGCGATGGCGGCGCCAGCAATGGATAGTGCCAATCCAGAGCGGCTTTGTCGGTAGAGAGCAAGGCCAACCAGACCGAACATCATTAAAAAGGCGCTGAAGCCGTGCAGAGAAAGGAAGCGGAACCCTACGTCGGAGTCGACGTGCTGGCCATCGAAATCGATGTCAGTGTCGATGCTGGCGCCAAAATGGCCGCCCATGAATTGGAGGATCAGCTTGACCACGACAAAAAAGCCGCCGATGAGGGCACAGCCGAGAAACGTATACTCTAGTCCGTTAAAACTGGAAAAGGCGTTTTCCACTGTAGTTCTCCTAAGCAACAATTTCTGAAATCACGAGCATGCCGCTTTCGGAATGAGCATTCGTCGACTGCCGAAGCCCTTGTGGCCGCGAGTTTGGGCGCGGATGATCCCTGACCTTATCGCCGCTTAACCAGACACGTTTCGCGATTGTACCTGCTTGCAGCTTGGATTGTCTACGGACGAGATGGTAACTGTGTGGCTGCGAAAATAGATAAGGCGGGAAATCAATTGGAGATCCACTCAAGCGGGTAAGCCATGATTGAGAGCGTGTCTGCGTCTGGCTATCGCCGCAATGCTGACAGCTTATGGGTGATTGGACCGGCATTCCCGCGATCGGGTGAACCCCGGTAATTGTCCACGGGGAAGTGATCCAACGATTAGGGTGGCAACGGGCGAGGAGGAATCTGCTAGTAACGGATTGAAACGCACAGAATCGGCTTGAACGATCTGACCAGTCAAATCGTTCAAGCCGTTTGCACTCGCGATTCCGCTAGCTACTTCTTGGCCGCGATCGGCACTCCGGGCAGCTTGGTTTTCTCGTCGTAATACTCTTGAGAAAATTCCGGTTTGCGCCGTTCGGAAAATGCGGCTGAACCTTCGTCGTAGTCTTTGCTGCTGCGCAGGTGGGCGTAGAATTCCCGGTGCACTTCGAAGCCCTTTTCCCATCCCTGGATCTCGTAGAGAAACTTGTCTTCGATGAACTCGATGGTGTGCTGGGCGATCAGCCGGCCGTTGCGGTTGATCGTCGTGGCCAGCTCGATGCAGTCGTCCAACAGCTTTTCCGGTTCGCAGATCTTCTGGACCAGACCTAAACGGAACGCCGTGTCGGCGTCGATCATTTGGCCGCTGAGGGCGAACCAGTAGGCCCAACCGCTGGGCAGCTGGGCGACATAGCTCGGCCACGCCGCCAAATGCGACCAGCGCACCTCGGAGCAACCGAACTTGGATGCGGGCACGCAATAGCGGATATGGCACGACAACGCCAAGCTAAAGCCGCCGCCGACCGCGTAGCCGTTGATGGCGGCGATGATCGGTTTGTGCATCTGCAGCGGGCGCAGACTGGAGTAGCCGCGCGGGCCGGAGCGCGGTCCGGTCATTTCACCTCTGGCGAAGGCGATGTTTTCTTTCAAATCGCCGCCGACGCAAAAAGCATCGGCAGTGCCGGTCAGGATAATCGACCAGACATCGTCGTCGGATTTAGCTTTTTGCCAACATTCGTCGAGCGCCCAGTAGAGGTCGCGGCTGATGGCATTTTTTTTCTCCGGGCGATTGAGCTTGATGATCGCGATATGGGGATCGCGCTTCTCGTAAATACATAGGGGTCCTGCTTCGGCCATGTGTTCCTCCTCTTGGAAGTGGAAAATTGACAATGGAAAATTGAAAATGTCGGAGCGGTGCTAAGCTTAAGCGGATTCGTTTTCAATTCTCAATTTTTAATTTTCAATTGTTAATAGAGCACCTTCTCTTCGTCCAATTTTTTGATTTGGTCGTCGCTGAGACCGAGCAAGTTACGAGCGATCTCGTGGGTATGCTCGCCCATGAGCGGGGCGACACCGCGGACTTTTCCCGGCGTCAACGACAGGCGCATCGGGACGTTTTCAGTGACGACATCGCCGGCCTCGGGCTCGGTCATGTTGACGAGAAAACCGGTGGCGGCGTATTGCTTGTCGTTCTTGAACTGGTCTTCGACATCCTGCACCACGGCGGCACAGACGTCGACGCCTTGGACCAGTTCCATTACTTCGTAGGGATCGTGCTGCAGCGTCCAGTCGGTCACCCACTTGTCGAGCTCGTCTTTGTGGCGCACCCGTTGCCAGTGGGTGGCGAAATTGGCGCTGCGCTTGAGCCCTGATTTTTCCACCAGGCCGGCAAAGCGTTCCCACTCGTCCTGCGTATAGGCGGCGATCACGCACCAGCGATCATTGCCTTTGCATTGGTAGGGTCCGTAGGGCGAGGCGACGAGACTGCGGTTGCCTTCGGGCTGGGGCTCGCGCTTGTTGACGGTGTATTCGAGATAACGCGGTCCGAGCAGGGCGGCACCGATCTCCTGCTGGGCGTTGTCGATCCACTGGCCGCGGCCGGTCTTTTTTCTTTCCATCAGGGCTAGGACGACGCCGAAGGCGCCGGTGACGCCGCCCATGAAGTCGGGATGCTGGGTGCGCGGTTCGGCGGTGGCCGTGGTCGCGCCGGGGTAGTTCCACAAATAAGTCGTCGCCATGGTGTTGCCGACGTTGGGACCGTAGGTGAGATCGGTGGCGTGGGGCCCGGAGCAGCCCATGCCTTTGACGCGGATCAAGATCATGCGCGGATTGATCATTTGAAGGTCGGGCCAATTGAGGCCCCACTTTTCCAAGATGCCCAGCCCGAAATTTTCCACCAGCACGTCGGACTTTTTCACCAACTCTTTGACTAGATCGCGGCCCTTGGCAGTCTGCATGTTGACCGTGAAAGATTTCTTGCCCCGTTGCAGCTTCATGAAGTCGGGCTTCTTGTTCCACAGCTTGGGATCTTCGCCGCGATGGCCATCGCCGCGCAGACGGGTCTCGCAGCGGATCACCTCCGCGCCAAATTCACAGAGCACCCGCGCGACAGTGGGGCCGGCGGCGCCGGTGGTAAGTTCGATAACGCGAATGCCTTCAAGGGGTAATTGGCTCATAAAATATTCACCTGCTGGTTAAATGGTTGGAGTGATGGAGTGGTGGATAATGGAGTGTTGGTCGGAACTGGAACCCATCACTCCGATACTTCAGTCCTCCAGCTCTCCAATTCTTTTTCAGATCACTCCCTCGGCTTGCAGGGCGACCAGGTCGTCCGTGGTCATGCCGAGATCGCCGATGTAGATGTCCCGGTTATGCTCGCCCAAGAGCGGCGCGGGGCGGAAGATGCCGCCGGGTGTTTCCATCAGCAGCGGCACCGGGCCGAATTGTTTATATTTGCCGACTACCGGATGCTCCATGTCGACAAACAAGCCGCGCGCCTTGGTCTGTTCCATCTCGACGAATTCGCCGGCGGTATTGATCGGGGTAACGGCGATGCGGCGCTTTTGGCCTTCTTCGTAAAGTTCTTCCTTGGTATAGCGCGCGCAGAACTCGGCGACGGCGCCGACGACGATTTCCGGGTGTTTACGCCGGTACGCCATCTTTTCGAATTCCGGGCCGGAGATCGACGGCGGGCTGCCCATCCACTCGACCAGGCGGCGCCATTGTTCGACGGGTATGATAAAAATGCGCGCGTAGCCGTTCTTGGTTTTGTAAGGATCGTAGAGGTCGGTCTCTTCGCCCTTGCGCGACGCGCGCGCCGGTTTGTCGCCGGTGTAACCGTAGTTGGGAATAAAATAGCCGGCGATATGGCCGCCGCATTCATGCATCGATACGTCGATATGCTGGCCCTTGCCGCTGTCGAGGCGGTGGTACAGCGCCACGGCGATGCCGAAGGCGCCATAGGTCGACGCCATGCCGTAAGCGATCTCACCCGGCGGCTGCAGCGGCGGCTCTCCCGGTTCGCCGGCGAGATAGAGCAAGTTGCCCAGCGCGATGCCGGCCATGTCGTTGGCTTTGTAGTCTTTCCATGGGCCGTTTTGGCCGAAGGGCGTGATCGAAGCGACGATCAATGCCGGATTGACCGCGCTCAGATCCTGATAAGTCAGCGCCAATTCCTTGGCGCGCGCCGGCCGATAGGTTTCGATGATCACATCGGCTTTTTTGCACAGTTCCAGCAGTATCGCCCGGCCGTCGGGTTTTTCGACGTCGAGGGTAATGCCGCGTTTGTTGGTGTTGAAGTGAAGAAAGTACAGACTCTTTTCCGGATGCGCCTGATCGTCTTTGAACGGCGGCACGCGGCGCGATTCGTCGCCGCCAGGCGCTTCGATTTTGATCACATCGGCGCCCATGTCGGCCAAGAGCTTGGTGCAGTGCAGACTGAGCGGCCCGCCTAGGTCGAGCACGCGGTAACCGGTCAACGGTCCTGTTGGTGTTGCCATGAAGTTCCTCGGAGCGAAATTAAACTTGATTTGCCGAGATTCTTACTTGGATGAAAGTAGGGTGTCAAGGCGGCGACCTCGAAGTCTCCGGTTTTGCGTTGCAAGTTTTAGCAATTTTGCTGAAATTTGAATTCATCCAGAGGCATGGCGCGCGCAAAAACTAATTTGTAAATGCTCTCGGCGCGCTCTGTATTACCACAGTGATAGTTTGCGCGGCGTGGCAGATTTCGCCAATGGTGAGAAGGCCGGTTTGAACCCGCTCCTTCAACTGTCGAATGTTTCTTGCGCCCCTTGCGTTCTTTGCGGCCATTGTTCTTTTCAGTCGCGGCTTCGGCAGGTTCTGTTCTTCGCGGTGAAATCTTTTAGGTTTACAAATCGTCGCCGGCTTGATTAGTATCGCAATCATGGAGAGTGAACCATGATCCGTTGTGTCATCGCTTTGGTGTCCTTGATTGCAGTTTCATTGCCGGCTTCGGCCCAGACGCTGGCGCAGATCGTCGAAGGGGCCAAAACGGAAAAGGAACTGCTCACCTACGCGACCACCCAGGCGCCGGTGATGAATCGCTTGGTGCAGGGGTTCAATAAAAAATATCCGTTTGTCAAAGTCGAGTACTATCGCGCCGGCGCGGAAAAGATCGCCCAGCGTTTCGACACCGAGGCTGCCGCGGGACGCCACGTTGTCGATGTCGTCAACTTGAGCGGCTCGGAGATGTACTGGACGGCCAAGAAAGGCAACTTCGCGGTTTACGATTCGCCGGAAAGAAAAGCGATTCGCCCAAGTTATAAAGACAAGCAGGGTTTGTGGACGGCGCAGTACTCGACCATCGCGGTGATCGGCTACAACCGCAAGCTGGTGGCGGCGGCCGACGTGCCGAAATCCTATGACGATCTGCTCCTGGCAAAATGGAAAGGCCACATCGGGTTGGATCAAACCGACGACGATTGGTACATGGTGCTGGTGCATGTGATGGGCGAGAAGAAAGCGGCGGAGTTCATCCGCGCTTTGGCCAAGCAAAATGTCGAATTTCGCCGCGGCCGCCAGCTGGCGGCGGAGCTCCTCGCCGCCGGCGAGTGGGCGATGGCGCCGACCATGCGCATCGCCGCCGGCGAAGAGATTCGCCGGAAAGGCGCGCCGGTGGATTGGGTCGCCATGGAACCGCTTTTCCCCAATCCGCCCAACGCGCTGGCGCTGGCGCGCCGGGCGCCCCATCCCAACGCCGGCAAGCTGTGGATCGATTACATTCTTTCGAAAGAAGTTCAGGATTATTACGCCAACGAAGTCGGCGTCAGCGTCGGCCGCGCCGACATAACTCTAGCCAACGAACGGCTGCGCAAGCTGCGCTACGGCGAGATCGACTGGCCGGTGTATCTGGAAAAGCTGCAGCACTATCAGAACGAGTGGCGCAAAGTCATGAAGCCTTATTAACCTAGTCGGATCATCCACGATGAAAACAAAAATTTTGATATTGACCGCTATCGCATTATTTTGCGCCGCGGAATTGGCGCTTGCCGCCGATAAGCTGCGGGTCGCCTACGTCAGTCCGAGCGTCTCGCAGTCCCTGCCTTGGATTGCCAAGGAGCTGGGCATTCTCGCCAAGCACGATTTGGCCGTGGAAAATCTGTTGATCACCGGCAGCCCGCGTTTGGTCCAGGCGCTGATCGCCGGCGATGTCGATGTGATTTTCGCCGGCGTGACGGCGATGACCCGCGCGCGCATGCGCGGCGCGGACGTGGCGATACTCGGCGCTTCGGCGAATCTTTCCAGTCAAAAACTGATGGTGAGCCGCACATCGAAAATTCGCCGCCTCGAAGAAGTTAAGGGCGCGGTCATAGGCGTCTCGCAGTACGGTTCCGAGGCGGACACCTTCGCGCGCAACGCTCTGGCCAAAGTAAGCTTGAAGCCGGACAAAGACGTGACGATCATTCAGCTCGGCGGCCACCCCCAGGTCGCCGCCGCCTTGGCGGCGGGGAAACTCGAGGCGGGAATACTCGGCGGTTTGGCAATTCTCACCGCTGAGAGGTCGGGCGCGCGCTTCATCACCAGCGCCGCCGATCTGAAAATCCTCTCGCCCTCGGGCACCTTCGCCACCACGCGCGGCTATATTCAGCGCAAGCGCAGCGTCGTCGAGCGGCTGACCCGCTCCTTTGTCGAGGCGATTCACTATTTGAAGACCAATCGCAGCGGCGCGATTGTCTTGCTGCAACGATATCTTGGCGGCTTGAGCGCCGACGAGGCGAGTTATCTCTATGACGAACAGGTCGAGTTTTTGGAGCGCATTCCCGGCCCCAATGAGAAAGCGCTCGCCGCGGTGCTCGAACGGGAGAGCGATCCCAAGATCAAGAGCCTGGCCATCGGGGATTTTATCGACCCAAGTTTTTTTCGCGAGATTGAAAAGAGCGGATTGATCGAGCAACTGTATCGGAAGTAGGTTTGTCGATCTGGAGAAGTTGCGGGTCTGTCGGCACAGGGACACAGGACAAGCCGTCGCATTACCGAATGGAGCCGATGATTTATGACTCTACGCAGCTGGAAACTTTCGCAGGGGATTGCGGCCTTGCTTCTGCTGGTCTGCTGCGATGTTAGCTGGGTCGCCGCACAAGCGCCGTTCTTCGACGGCAAGACGATCCGCTTGCTCGTCGGTTATCCCGCCGGCACCACCCATGACATCTGGGCCCGAACGGTCACACCCTACCTGAAAAAATATCTCCCCGGCAATCCCGATTTCATCGTTCAGTCGATGGCCGGCGCGGGCTCCATGGTGGCGGTGAATTATCTCAACGGCGTCGCTAAGCCGGATGGCCTGACGCTGGCGACTTTTAACGCCGCGCTCTATTTCGAACAGTTGATCGGCCGCAAGGAAGTACAGTTCGACTGGCCCAAGCTCGCCTGGATCGGCAGTTCGACGCCGGCAACACGGCTTTTCTATATCCGCGCCGATCATCCCTTCGCCACCATCGCCGATCTGCGCCGGGCCGGCGAGCCGGCGAAATGCGGCACGGCGGGGCGCGGCAACAGCGGCTATATCTTGCCCAAGCTGTTCGAGGAAACTCTCGGCCTCAAGCTGGCGATCGTTACCGGCTATCCGGGCGGCGGCGAGGTCGACCTGGCGATCGAAAAGGGCGAAGTACAATGCAACTCGACCTCGCTGTCGGTCTTCTTTGGCCGCGAACCGTTTCACAGCTGGCGCAAAAAAAATTTCGTCCGCGTGTTGATTCAGACCGGCAACAAGCGCGACCCGCGACTCGCCGACGTGCCGACGATTTACGAACTCATGGAACAGTATAAGACGCCGGAGGCGAGCCGGCGTTTGACCACGGTATTTCTCGACGCCGGACGCTTTGGTTCCTGGCCCATCGCCGGGCCGCCGGGGCTTCCGGCCGAACGGATGAAAATGCTGCGCGAGGCTTTTGTCAAAGCGCTGAACGATCCGGCTCTGCTCGCGGAAGCCGCGAAGAAACAACTGGAGGTCGAAACGATACGCGGCGAGGAGCTTGAGAGCCTGGCCAAGGAAGTGATGGCTCAGCCCCGTGAGGTGGTCGAGCGCTTGAAGGACTTGCTGCAAAACTGACGGGCGAAGAATTGGCCGCAAAAGCGCAAACGGCGCAAAAAGGAATTCCAAATTGTCAGGGCGAGTTTACAACTGCCATCTTGGATTGTCCTTGCTGAAGATTCAGTACCACTTGTGCAAGCAGCCGATCTGTTCATGGAGGGTGAGTAAAGCGCGAACGGGTAATTTCTTACTGATGATTTCGGGACGTCGCCAATGAGAAATACGGTGTTGATTATTGCCTTTCTGGTTTTCGTTTCATTTGCCACACCTGCGGTTGCCGCCGACAAGCTGCGCGTCGCCTTCGTCAGCCCGAGCGTCGCCCTGTCGCTGCCTTGGGTGGCCAAGGAGCTGGGAATTTTGGCCAAGCATGATTTGAGCGCCGAGATTTTGCTGATTACCGGCAGCCCGCGCCTGGTCCAATCGCTGATCGCCGGCGACGTCGACGTCGTATTTGCCGGCGTCACGGCGCTTACTCGGGCCCGTCTGCGCGGCGCGGAGGTGGCGATACTCGGCGCTTCGGCCAACCTTTCGAGCCAGAAGTTGATGGTCATTCGCAGCTCGAAGGTGCGCCGGCTCGAAGACTTGAAAGGCGCGACCATCGGCGTGTCGCAGTTCGGTTCCGAAGCCGACACCTTTACGCGCAACGCGCTGGCGACGGTGGGACTTCGGCCGGAACGCGATGTGACGATACTGCAGCTCGGCGGCCATCAGCAGGTTGCGGCCGCCATGGCGGCGGGAAAATTGGAAGCCGGCGGTTTGGGCGGTCTCGCGGCGCTCACTGCGGAGCGCGCCGGGGCGCGGCTTCTCAGCAGTGCTGCGGAGCTAAAGATTCTTTCGCCTGCCGGCACATTCGCCACCACCCGTGGATATATTCAGCGCAAGCGCAGCGTCGTCGAGCGCTTGATGCGCTCGTTCGTCGAAGCGATTCACTATCTGAAAACCAATCGCAGCGGCTCCATCGCGTTGCTGCAAAAGTATCTGGGCGGATTGAGCGCCGAGGAGGCAGCTTATCTTTACGACGAGCAGGCCGATCTGTTGGAACGTCTGCCGGCGCCCAACGAAAAGGCGCTTCAGGCCGTGCTCGGGCGCGAGAACGATGCTAAGTTGAAAACGATGTCGCCGGCGGATTTCATCGACGCGAGCTTTTTTAGAGAGATTGAAAAGAGCGGCTTGGTCGAGCAGTTGTACCGGAAATGGATTTTAGCAAATTGGCGGCGTAACGTGCCACCAGAAGATGTCTCGCGCAACGGGCGCCAAGGACGCAAAGGTAATGACTTCAGAGAAGCTAGATCACGGGGAATCCGGATGTAGCGGCAGGATTTCCGAAACCTGCCCTCTTAGAATCGTCGCAAATGCAAAGCTGATTCGAAGTTGACGAAGGAATATTAACCCGGCCTCCAAAACATGAAGGGAGAATAACATGGCACGCATAGGGCATATCGCATTACTGACGAAGGACACCGAAAAACTCGCCGAGTTTTACAGGACCTCTTTCGGTCTCAACGAGGTCGCGCGCAGCGGCGAAGCCAGCGAACATGGCAAAGCGATCTATCTCTCCGACGGCCATATCAATTTGGCGATCCTTCCCGCGCGTAACCGCCGCGAGGGGATCTATCATTTCGGCATGCAAGTCGAAGACGTCAAGGGCGCCACGCAAACCGCGCTGGCCGCCGGCGCCACCGGCGGCACGGCGAATCTCCCCAAGGATGGCCGTTTTGCCGAAACCTTCGTGCTCGATCCGGTGGGCACGCGAGTGGATTTGTCGCCGGGTTGGAAAGTGTGACCTAACGGTACATAGAGTGTTAGGATTTTGGCCTTCGACTGCCGCAGTTGATTGAATGAGCGATGTGATTCATCGTTCGTTAGCTTCTCGGTTTAGGTAGAATGATTGAGCAGGTTATGCGAACGAACAATTTCATCAAGCTCTGCTTGTTCACAGCTCTCGGTTTATTGGTTGCGCGTGCACAACTCCATGCACAGCCGGCGCTCGAGCGAATCAACGCGATTTATGCATCGCTGGCCGGCGATCACGCCGCGCTTTACGTGGCGCAGGAGATGGGCTTGTTCCGTAAGTACGGTCTCGATGTCAATCTCAGCTACACCGCCGGAGCGGCGCAAGTGATCCAGACCATGATGGCCGGCGAAAATCAGATCGCGACGGCTGGCGGCAGCGGCGTGGTCGACGCCGATATCGCCGGGGCGGATCTGGTCGCGGTGGCGGGCATGGTGAATATGCCGGCCTTCTATATCGTCGTCCAACCGGAGATTAAGTCGATTCAAGATTTGCGCGGCAAACCGGTAGGTGTCACTCGCTTCGGCTCGTCCACCGATTTCACCATGCGCTATATCTTGAAGAAGGCCGGCCTCGAGCCCGACAAAGATGTGCCATTGCTACAAATGGGCGGCCAGCCGGAACTCGCGGCGGGGATCGAAACACGGCGGATATTTGCCGCGCCGATGACGCCGCCGGCGCTACAGAAGACGCTCAAAGCGGGAGCGCGAATCCAGATCCCGCCGAAAACCATCGGTCTTAGTTTCCCTCATGTCGGCATCGTCGTGCGCAAGACTTATCTAGCCGCGCACCGTCAGGTGGTGAAGAATTTCATCGCCGGCTATTCCGAAGGCGTCGCCATGCTGCAAAGGGACAAAGAAGGCAGCAAGAAAGCGATCGCCAAGTTTCTCCAGACCGCCGACCCCGAGGTTCTCGAAGCGAGTTGGCAGTTCGGCGTCGATGTGATCGAACGCATCCCCAATCTCGATCCCGAAATGTTCAAACTCGTCCTCGAAGAGCGCGCCCAAACCCGTCCCGAAGTCAAGAAATTTAAACCGGAACAGTTTTTTGACGACAGCGTGGTGAAGGAACTGGAAAAGGAAGGGTTTTTCAAGAAGCTTTTTGCGCGGTAAGACGTTGCGGTGACGGGGCGGCAGTAAATCTACGAAAGATCCCTGCGCCAATAACAGCGCATGAATTCCATTCGAATATCGCTACAGAGTGACTGTAGGATCAGGTCATGCGATCGCCTCTTTTCAGAGTGCGACCGCATGAGCCGCCTGATAACCGAACTCACTCATGAGTTCAGTTCTATTTTACTTCGTAACGCTTGACGGTGGCGCGTCCGCCTTGCAAACCGCGTGAATGTTTTTGAATTTCCGTATGGGCGTCGCTTTTGCGGTACTTGTCGATATTCGCCTGATTGTCCCACTCGGAATAGGAGATAAACTCGCCGGGTGCATCGGCGCATTCCAATAGTTTCTCGGACAGACATCCCGGCTGCTTGATCATGAGCGGAGCGCAGTGGTTTTTCCAAAGACTGATTGCCTGCGAAACCTGATCCGGCTTTACGGTAACGAAAATCATTCTGACAATCGACATAATAACCTCCTTGTTAAATAATCGAAGCAAACTCGCATCCGGTAGATTGTGCCGCGAAATATCAAACTGCTTCTGTCCCTCCTTTCGCATGCAGTCGTTGAACAACCTCTAGCACCAGACTAGCAAATAAAATTTTTCATTTCACCAGCGATTCTGAAGTTTCGCTGGGGAATTTTTACCGGCGATAATTCGACGATTCATAATCGTTCCGCAACCGCATCGGGGTTGAAACGCCGGGCGTCGATCGATCCGGCACAACGCTGGCGATGATGACTAGCGATAACTTGATTGCCTGCAGAATTTAGGGATAAATCGCTCAGCGTTCAGTTTGCGACATTCGAAGGTAGTTTTACGTGCGCAGCGATATTCAAAACGAACAAGCACTTTACCGGTCGCTCGTTCCGACTGTGATCGGTTACCGCTTGATGGTTCGGTATCCAGGCCATCTTTGGCGCCTTTTTACTCGGGGCGATGATTCCCCGCGACAGCGCCCTGGGACGAGCCCTCGTCAGTCAGCTCGATAAGGTTGTCACCATCCTGCTTCTCCCGGCGTTCTTCGCATTGACGGGCATGGGGACGCGAATCGACTTGCTATATGAGCCGTGGCAGTGGCTGATTTGTGCCGTCATCATTGTGACAGCCGTGGGCGGGAAGTTTGGTGGCACACTGGTTGCCGCACGCCTGACCGGGTTGCGCTGGCGCGACGCGGCGATTCTCGGCACGATGATGAACACCCGGGGGCTGATGGAATTGATCGTTCTAAACGTCGGGCTGGACTTGCAGGTCATAACGCCCACGCTCTTTGCAATGATGGTATTGATGGCCCTGGTAACCGCTATGATGACAGCGCCGGTGGTGCGGTTGCTAGATCCGCGGCCCGCCCTCGAAGAGGAGCCGGAGACGATAATGGAACATGGGCTACGAAACCTGCGATAGGTTGGTGACTAGATTCGCACTTCCTGTCAGCGTTGGCTATTACCGCCGGGAGTCGTTAGCCGGCTCGCCTTCATCGATCGGGTAGATGTGCGGCGTAAAGTAGCGACCCACGGGCTGCTGCCCGATGAAGTTTTCGAAGTACTCGTGCCAGCGCATCGCAGCGACCCAGATCGCCTCCGGACACGAGGCGCGTGACTCGAGGCCGGGCGTTAGATCAAACTTGGCTGCTGCGCAAGCGATCTCGAGCATGCAGGCGCTCGGCAGCCCAATTCCATCAGTGAGCGGATTGGGAGTTCGCGCGGCCCCCCAGGCGAAAGCCAGCCAGCGCAGTATGTGCTCAAGGGCGTCGAGCGTCCCGCGCGAGCGCTTGAAGGTTTCAACTTTTTCCAGGATCTGTGTCTGCGCTATGGGCAGAGCGATCAGCGCAATGTTGGGCCAGTGGTCCGGGTCGGCGAAGTCGCGCATGGGCCGGTCGACGACGCCGTTGGTGCGGGTGGCAAACACGCCCTGCGCCGGCTGCAGAAGCGGCACGTGCAGTGCCCGGGCGCGCGCCACTCTTTCGCCGCGCAGGCGGGCGAGAACGGCTTCCGACCAGTACGAGGGCAGCATGTCACTACGCAAATGCGACTGCGCAACGCGCAGGCGGAAGGACAGTGTATCGTTCCCGCCGAGCAGCACGACGTAGGTCCAACCGTCGGACCCGCCCGTGCCCATATCGGCGACAGCGCGCGTTCCCCATTGCAAGTTGTCTTCGTTCTTGAGCCGCGTCAGCGGCTTGAGCAACTGGTTCTTGGTTTTGCTCGTAGATTGAAGTTGACGCAGCATTGGTTGGGTCTCCGTGGGGTTAATAGGGTAACAGCGGGAACGGTCCGGCGGTCTCCGGTTGCGCAACCTCCGGGTCGGCGTGAATCGCGTGATAACTCACCTGCATTTCGAGCCCGCGCCCGGCGCGACTGAACTGCACAAGGGCCACCTGATCGCCGCGACGGTGGAACACTTTGATCGGAGTAAACTGCCGCCCGCGACCAAAGCGACTCGGCGGGTTCGGCGGTTCGGGGTGTCGCGGCCAAGTCTCAGCGCGGCCAAAAATGCCGCGCAGGCTGTTCCCGACTAGCGCTAATTGATCCGTGCCGGGCGTGTCGATCAGGCGCGATGGCGAACAGATCACCTCGTACAGCATTGCGCGGCCGCTGGGCATGTGCACGGCCTCGGCGATGCGGCCCCAATGCACGTCACCGGTGAGAAAGATCACCGGCACGCCCGCGGTCGCCAGGCGCTCAAGCGCGCCCTCCACTCGATCGAACTCCTCGTAGTTGGCAAGCTCCGCGTCCTTCCAGCGAGCCGCGCTATCCTCGGGCAGATCCACAAACAGCGCCTGCCCTGCCGCAAGCAGGCCGATCACAGGCTTGCCTGCCGCGAGCGCCGCGGCCAGATCGGTTTCCCAAGCGAGGAGCGCCGCTTTGGCTTCGGACGCCATCAGTCCAGCCGCGGCAGCGAAGTCGCCGCCCCTGCGGCAGCGAGTGTCCAGTATCAGCATGCGCAGCGGGTCGATGTCGATACGCCAACTCGACGCAGCGCTGCCGGGAGGACCTCCTTGCTGGTAGTCCTCGTACAGCGACTGGGCAGCCGCACACCAGCGGGTGCGACCGTCCTCGGCCCACGTGCCCGGTAGCTGTGCCTGCTTGAACGGGTAATTGTTCCAGAACTCGTGGTCGTCGGGGATGCACAGCGCAGGTGCTCGGGTGAGCAGCGCATGCAGCCCTGCGATCCCAAGTGTTTCCGACAGCCAGTTGCGCCGGTACTTGTCGCCGAGAAACTGCGACAGCGCGGGTTCGCTCTCGGGCAGGTCTTCGAAGAGCGGCAGGTCCAGGTAAACCTGATCGCCGGCCAGCAGCGTCATGTGCGGGCGAATTGGCAATTGCGCGACAATGTTGCCGAGCATGCCGCCGCTGTCTTCGGGCTGAAAGTAGCACGACGCGAGCAACAGATTGAAAGTTCCATCAAGCTTGGCGGGCACAGCGGATGGCAGCGAATGGACGATTCGCTCGATACGGTCGCCGCCTGCGCGCACAGCGACAAGGTGGGGTCGATCGGGACCCCGCGCGGCAAGGCGGAACACGCCCTGGTGATTGAGTGGCAAGCCGCGTGGGCCTGTCTGACGGTCTCGAATCGGGTTGAGCTGCGGCGTACCGATGGGCAGCGCCGCTTGGCCGCCGATCTCGAAGGTCGGCATAGGCGGCTGCTCGCTACCGAAGATACCGATCCAGAGCTGGAGCTCATCCGCGGCGCCGACCTGAGGCCATGCGGCGAGCATCATGGCCAGAAGGCTCGCACGTAGTTGACCGGCGCGTGGTCGGCGAGGTCGCGCGAGAGCACGGTGCCGAAGCGGAACGCATGCTGCGCGAGGTAATCGATCCGGGCCTGAAGCCGGTCGGCATTGATGAATTCCGTCGCCGCGTCGGCGGCGACGCCGCCATTGCGATCGATGTAAGTCAGTCGGCCGGCATGCTCGAAGCCGGCCTGCGTCGGCGGAATCTCGGTAACCACATCGCAACAGTCTACGATGCGCGTCACTTCGAGCCCCAGTGTAGCCGTGATGCCGGCTGCAAAAGTCGCGTCCCCGACCCGAGGGGAGCCGATCGTGATCAGATGAGTAGCCTGGGCCGGCCGCGCCAGTAGTGTGGCGATGGCAGCGCCCAAGCTGTGGCCGCAGACCATCAATCCTTGGCGTCGCCGCGCGGGTCCATCGAGCCAGGCATTTACTTCGGGCCACAGGCTCAGCGCCGTTCCGCGAAAGCCTGCATGCACCTGACCGGCACCGTGGTCCAAAGGGCTGAACACGAAGCCGAGGTCAGTGGCGAGATCGCCAAGTCGGTCGGGTTGAGTGCCGCGGAAGACGAGCAAGCCGAAGCCGTCGGTTCGAAGTGCGCCATAGCCCTGGCCGTCAGTGGCCGGATCGTTAAAGAGAGCGGGCGGGTCGAAGCCGGCCAACGCCAACGCCGCGGCCAAGCGGTCACGCTCGGCCTGTGACTCTTCCACACGCAAGTAGGCGAGCCTTGCAGCTTCAGCCGCGAGCGCTTCGGCACTCGCCGGCGGGCCATCTCGGAACACGGTGTCGCGGCGTTCCGGCTGTAACAGTGCGATCCGGCTTGGATCGTAGGCGATAGGCATTGCAAATTGTTTTACTCGAAAACGCGAATTCGGTAAATATGTCGGAGCCGTAGTTTGGCACCATTGTCCTAGCAGACAACGATTTGCATTCGTGGTAAATGAGCCGGTGGAGGAACAGTCGAAATGAATAAACCGCAGTTGATGGCGGCCTGGGCGTTTATCTTAGGATGCGCATGCATATGCCCTTGGACTTCATTCGCCGCCGAGTGGAAGGACAAAGCCGAGGCGGAGGGAAGGTTGGTTTTCTACACCACCGCCAACACGGCGGATACGAAAGCCCTCACCGACAGCTTCAAGAAACTCTATCCGAAGGTCGATGTGCAGTTCGACCGCACCACCGACTCCCAGATGATGGAGAAGATACTGATCGAAGCGCGGGCCGGAAGATCGCAGTGGGATGTGGTTTCGACGACGGGGTTTTATGGATACCTGCTAAAAAAACGCGGACTCCTGGCCGCCTACGATTCCCCGGAACGAAAATACTTCCGCGTTGGTTTCAAAGATCCCCAGGGATTTTGGACTTCGAACTATACCACCTACGGAGTTTTTGGTTTCAATACCAAACTCGTGTCAAAGGCAAACGTTCCGCGATCCCATGAAGATCTGCTCAAGCCCGCCTGGAAAGGCCAGGTCGGCATCGAAAGCCGGGCCTATGAATGGTTTACCGCGACGATCAGCGGCATGGGACGAGAAAAAGGACTGAGCTTCATGCGTGCGCTCGCGGCTCAACAGCCCAGCCTGCGCAGCGGCAGAACCCTATTGGCCCAGTTGGTTGCCGCCGGCGAGTTCAACGGCGCACTGACTTCCTATATGCACAACTTCGATACGTTGAAGGCCGGCGGCGCGCCGGTGGATTGGGTCCCGCTGGCACCGTCCTTCGCTAACCTTCATCCGGTGGGACTTTCCGCGAAAGCGCCCCATCCAAACGCGGGCAGGCTGTTTATCGATTTCATGCTTTCCCAGAGGGGACAGGAAGTCGTGCGTGCTCTTAAACGCATTCCGGATCGCCGCGATACGCCGCCGGACCCGCCGACTTTGCTGCAAGGAGTGACGCCGGCGTTTACCGCACCCGAGATGTATGACGACTTCGATCGCTACATCAAGCTCTATCAAGAGATATTCGGCGTCAAGTGAAATAATGGTTGGGCTGGCGATGGGTTTTTCTCACAGAGCGATCAGCGTCGTTTGTCAGCGGGCGAATCGATCATTGAATCGATCTTGCAATCGATCTTGCAATCGATCTTAGAATCGGTCTTGGAATCGGTCTTGGAGGGATTATGTCGATCAAGCTGAATCACACGATTGTGCCGGCTAAAGACAAAGACGCCGCGGCGCGATTGTTCGCGAAGATTTTTGGCCTCACCTACGATGGACCGATGGGCCATTTTGCCCCGGTGCGGATTAACGACGAGCTGACACTGGACTTCGATAATGCCGATTCCTTCGAGCCGCATCATTACGCCTTTCATGTCAGCGACGAGGAATTCGATGCGATCTTTCGGCGCATCCAAGATACCGGCCTGACCTGGGGCAGCGAGCCGCGGAGTCCCACCAACGGTCAATTGAATACTCGAAAGGGCGGCCGCGGCATATACTTTCATGGACCCGACGGCCATTTGCTCGAGCTGCTCACACGGCCGTGAGTGAGTGGGAAATCACCGCATTCCTGCCAGCTCATATTGAGCAGTGATTGCCCAACTCTGCGTGGTGCTCGACATCACAGCGGGTTTTCATGTTATATGAAAAGCGAATTGCCAGTTTTGAAAGGAAAACCGGAGCTAAAATAATCATGATTTACCGGAACATTGCTTGTTATTGCTTCACCTTGGCGTTGTTGTTTTCGGGAGTCGGGTTCGCCCAGGAGAAAAAACTCGACCGCCTGCGCGTCGGCGGCGGTTCGGCGTCGGCGGCGCAGATGGCGATCTGGTTCGCTAAAGAAGGCGGGTTCTATGAGAAGCATGGGCTCAATGTCGAGGTGATCAGCATTCCGGGCAGTTCGCTGGCGATACAAGCCATGTTGTCGGGGGAGTTGCCGATCATTCAAGCCGGCGGCGCCGGCCCGATTCAAGTTGCCCTGTCGGGCACCGACACGGTGATTCTCGCGACCATCGTGAAAAAATTTAACTGGTGGATTTTCGGCCAACCGAATATTGCGCGAGTGGAGGACTTGAAGGGGAAGATTTTTGGCGTCACCCGCTTCGGCACGCAGTCCGATTTGGCGTCGCGCATTGCGCTGCGCAAGGCCGGACTCGAGCCCGAGCGGGATGTCACGATGATTCAAACCGGTGGACCGGCGGAAACCGTCACCGCCATGGCTGCGGGCCGGGTCAACGCGGCGGCGATCAGCCCGCCGGCGACGCTGCAAGCGAAGCGATTGAAGCTCAAGGATTTGATGGATCTGACCACCCTCGATGTCGAATATCACGTCAACGGCGTGGTCACGACCCGGCGCTATTTGAAGTCCAACGAAGACATCGTCCGGCGCTTTCTGCGCGCCTATACCGAAGGCGCGGTGCGCGGCATGAAAGACAAGGCCTTCGCGATCAAGACCATGGGAAAATATTTTCGCACCGACGACAAAGAGGTGCTCGACGAAACCTACGAGCTCAGCATCAAGACCGGCTTCACCGTGCCGCCGTACCCGGCGGGCATTGCCGGTCTGTTGCAAGACTTGGAAAAAACCACGCCTAAAGCCAAAACCGCCAAGCCCGAGGAGTTCATCGACAATCGCCTGGTGCGTGAAATGGATCAGAGCGGCTTCGTGAAGTCGCTGCTGGCGGCGAAATGAGCCGACGATAGTAAACGCCCAAGACTCACGACGAAGACGCCAAGGCCACCGAGGGTTTTGAAAAATTTGATGCTTAAGTTTCTCCCACTTGATTGCCTTGCTGGTGAAACGGAGTTCGCTGTAGGAGTTGTCGGTGGCGCAATCGACTGACGATAAATTTCGCGTGACGCTGCTCGGCACCGGTGCGCCGCCGCCGCGCTTGGATCGATTTGGGCCTAGCACATTGGTCGAAGTCGGCCAGCAGAAATTTATTTTCGACGCCGGCCGCGGTGCGATGCAGCGGCTGCATCAATTGGCCATTCCGTTCAGCGATATCACCGGCCTTTTTCTCACCCATCATCACTCGGATCATGTCGTCGGCTTTCCCGATCTCTGGCTCACCGGATGGATCGGCCGGCCCTGGGGACAGCGTGCGCAGCCGTTGCCGGTGTACGGTCCAGTTGGAACGCGGCAGATGATGGAGCATCTGCCGCTGGCTTTCCACGTCGATATCCGCGTGCGCAGCCGCGTTTATCCGCCGGACGGCGTCAAATTGGACGCCTGCGAGATTAGCCAAGGCGTGGTGTTCGATCATGCTGGGGTCAGGGTCAGTGCGTTCGAGGTCGACCATGGCGGCGAGGAATTGCCGGCCTATGGTTACCGCATTGATTATCAAGGGCGCTCGGCGGTGCTTTCCGGCGATACCACCTTCAATGAGAATTTGATCGATCATGCCCAGGGTGCCGATTTACTGGTGCATGAGGTCACGGCGCTCGCCGGCAGCGCGGCCGAAGATCCGCAACAATTGAAAAGAATCGGCGCCAACCACACCACGCCGGAGCAGGCCGGTGAGGTGTTCGCGCGGGTGCGGCCGAAGCTGGCGGTGTTTAATCACCTACTGCTGTTCGGCAGCGCGCAGCCCAGGGACTTGATACCGGCGACGCGAAAAAATTATGACGGGCCCTTGATCGTCGGTGAGGACTTGACGCAAATAGAAATCGGCAGCGAGATTCGCACCCTACCGTTCCAGCCCAAGCTGGGTCAGTGACTAGGGTAGCGCAGCTCGTTGTTCGGCGCCGCAAGCCCACCTGCGGGTTGGAATTTATCGCGACGGTGAGCGCAGGAAATGCTGGATATCGGCTCAAAGCTGTTGACGAGCGGTGAGTCGCTGGGATAACCCAATCTAAGGAACTATCTTTTCAATGAGAATAATTTTTATATGGCTATTGTGCTGCGGCTGGCTCGGGCTCACGCCGGTCGCTTTTTCGGCTGCACTCGAGCCGGTCACCATCGGTTACTCGACGTTTGCCGGCGCCTATCTGCCACTCTGGATTGCCATCGAAGAACGATTGGGGAGCAAATACGGTCTCGATCTGCGCGCGATCTATGCCGGCCGCATCAGACCGCAACAGCTTCTGGCGAGTAACGAAGTGCCGTTTGTCATGGCTTCAGGCACCGGCGCGATCACTTCACATATTCTCGGTATCAAGGACCAAGCGATTATCTTGGTCACGATCAACAAGGTTAATTCGGCGATATTCAGCAAGCCGGAGATCAAACGGGCCGAGGATCTACGCGGTAAAACCATTGCCACCGGCCGCCCCGGCGCCTTCGGCGATACCATGGTGCGCTACGTCTTGCGCGCTAAGCTTGGGCTCGTGCCGGACCGCGATGTGAAGATGTTGCCGATCGGCGAAGCGCAGCTCGCTTTCCCGGCGCTCGAGCGCGGCGTCGTCCAGGCGGCGTCGTTGACCCTTCCTTTTACTTTGATCGCCAAAAAAATGGGCTATCGGGAGTTGATCGATTACGACCAGGCAGGCGTCGTATATCCGTACAATACCGTTACCGCGCTGCGCCAGACGGTGGTGAAGCATCCCGATCTCACCGAGCGGGTCTTAAAGACGCTCATCGAAGGCAGTCATATCGCCACGACCGATCGGGAAAAAAGTTTGACGGTGATGAAAAAATACCTGCGCGGAACCAGCGACGATATCCTGGACGAAACCTATCGCTACACCAAGAGCGTCACCGAAGAGGTGCCGACGCCGTCGCTGGAAATCACCAAGGCAGCGCTGGAAATTCTCTCCTATGAATACCCCAAAGCGAAAGACACCGACGCCAACCTGATCATCGATACGACGATCATGAAACGCATAGAACAGAGCGGCTTCATCAAAGCCTTGTATAAAAATAAATGACGAGAGCATACACAATGGCCGGGTCACGGTGTAGACGGCGGTGTCGGGTCAAACCAAAAAACCGACTTCGCTGGGTCGCAACCGCCATCGCACTGTTGCCGCTATGGATGGCCGCCGCCTCGACGGTCTCGGCGGCGGCCAAGTTAGAAACCCTCACCGTCGGTTATTCCAATTTTACCGGCACCTATGCGCCGCTCTGGGTGGCCGTCGAAGAGAATCTTGGCGCTAAGTATGGATTGGATTTGAAAGCGATCTACGCCGGGCGGATCCGGCCGCAGCAGTTGCTCGCTATCGGTGAAGTGCCGATCGTGCTCGCCACCGCCACCGGGACGATTACCTCGCATATTCTCGGCGTGAAAGATCATGTGTTGGTGGCGACGATCACCAACAAAGTCGGCACGTCGATATTCGCCCGCGGCGATATCAAAAGCGTCGAAGATCTCAAAGGCAAGACCATCGCCACCGGCCGGCCCGGAGCGTTCTTGGACGCGACCGTGCGCTACGTGCTGCGGAGCAAATTCAACCTGATGCCGGACCGCGATGTAAAACTATTGCCCACCGGCGAGCCGTCCCTCGGTTTGCAGGCCCTGGAACGGGGCGTTGTCGAAGCGGCGGCGATGTCGAGCCCGCATATGTTTGTCGCGCGCAAAGCGGGATTCAGGGAGTTGGCCAGCTTCGACAAGTTGGGCGTCGAATATCCTTACACCAGTGTCGTGGTGCTGCGTCAAACGGTGGTGAAGAGCCCGGACTTGATCGAGCGCTTCCTAAAGACCATCGTCGAGGGAATTTATGTCTTCAAGACTAATAAGGCGAAGACCTTGGCGGCGTTCAAGCGCTACATGAAAGGCGCCGACGATGAGATCCTCGAAGCAACCTACCAGCATAGCCGCGCGACGTTGGAAGATGCGCCCCATCCGACCCTCCAGTCGGTGAAGGTGGCGTTGGAAATGTTGGCGCTGCAATACCCGCAAGCGAAGCAGACCGACCCGAATCTCATCGTCGAGCCGATGTTTATGAAAAAGATCGAAGACAGCGGTTTCATCCGCGCGCTGCACAAGAAATAAACACCATGGCCGACAGCGACGAGATTCTCTATGACAAGCAACGTCAGGGCGTGCTGATCACGCTCAATCGTCCGGCGGCGATGAACGCGGCGACCCGGCCGATGTTGCACAAGCTCGGCGCGGCGCTCGACGATGCCGTCGCCGATCCGCAAGTGCGCGCCATTGTCCTGACCGGCTCGGGACGGGGCTTTTCCACCGGCATGGACCAGGGCGGCGGCGCGGCGCACCGGCGCGACATGGACTGGCCCTACGGCGTGCGCGCCGGTGAGAACGCGGCGGACTTTATCGACAACTACCGCGGCCATGAGGCGATCTTCATGCGCATCTTCGAATGCTCCAAGCCGGTCATTGGTGCGATCAACGGTTGGGCCATGGGCGTGGGCTCATGGATGTCGTTGTTCACCCATATCACCATCGCCTCGGAGCAGGCGGTGTTCGCCCAGCCGGAAGTGCGTCACGGCTCCAACACCGGATTTATCTGGACACTGCTCGCCGGCTTCAAAGACGGCCTGCGTTACTCCCTCACCGGCGACCATATCGACGCCCAGGAGGCGTTGCGCATCGGCCTGGTCAACCAAGTCGTGCCCGGCGACCGGCTGCTCGACGAGTGTTTTGCGATTGTCGAACGGATCGCCATGGTGCCGCCGGAAACGGTCAAGCTCAATCTCCAACTGGCCACCATGGGCATGCAGATGATGGGCTTCAAAGACGCCTGGACGATGGATGGACAATTGTCGGCGGCGGCGCACACGCTGCTGCGCGAAGAGTTGCGCCGTCCGCTCGATGAAAAACGAAAGTCCGAAGGAACCAAAGCTTACTTGCAGATGCGCGATGGGCCGTTTCAACCGGAGCCGTTTGGGCCGCGGGCGAAGCGGCGCGATTAAGCGCGCCGCTGGTTCAAAACGTTCAAGCCGTTCAAATCGTTCAAAATGTCGGAGAAGCGGGCTCCGATAACCTCCGAGACGACTTGAACGATTTGAACTTTTTGAACGGCTTGAACTCCGGGAGAATGAAAGAAAACGATTGTGGCCAACTTCGAAACGATTCTGTTCGAAAAACAGCGCTGCGGCGTATTGATCACCTTCAATCGGCCGGCGCTGCGCAATGCGCTCAACCAGCGCTTGAAAGACGAGTTGCGGGCGGCCTTGGAGCTGGCGCGCGATGATGAAGCGATTCGTGCCGTGGTGCTGACCGGCGCGGGCGGGGTGTTTTCCAGCGGCGACGATATGAACGAGTCAGTAGCCGGCAAGCCGGCGTGGCCCTATGCCATCGCCGAGGGCAGCGCCCTGGCGGATGTTTATAATCGGCTGCGCGACCGGGCCCGGCAGGAAAAGATCGACGAACAGCTTTATCGCTGGCAGTTTCCCAAGCCGATCATCGCGGCGGTCAGCGGTTGGTGTCTCGGTTCGGCTTCGTGGCTGGCGTTGTCGTCTCATCTGACGATTGCCGCCGATGACGCCGTCTTCGGTCAGCCGCAGGTGCGCCATAGCGATGGCGCGGATTTTATCTGGACCGTTTTGGGCAAGTTCAAGAACGCTCTGCGCTATGGCCTCACCGGTGATCCTGTCGACGCCAAGGAAGCGTTGCGCTTGCGCCTGGTCAACAAAGTTGTGGCGAAAGACCGGCTGCTCGACGAATGTTTCCAGCTGGTCGAGCGTATTGCCCTGGTGCCGCCGGAGACCGTAAAGATCAATTTGCAAAAAGCCACTTCCGGGTACGAGATGATGGGTCTCGGCAAGGCCTGGTCGCTCAATGCCGAACTGTCGGCGATGGCACAGTTGTCGCGCCGGGAGGAGTTTTATCAGCCGTTGGAAGCGGCGCGCGAGCACGGCGGTTGGAAAGCTTTTTTTGCCGCCCGCGATGCGCCGTTTCGCGATCAAAAGAAATAAGCAGGATTGGTTCAAGTCGGTCAAATACTTGAAAACGTTAAGATCGTTTCGCATCGAGAAAGGAGATGCTGATGGGATACTTGAAGTTTCGTTGCCTGCTGGCGGTTACTCTGTGGTTCATCTCCTTTGAGAACTATTGTCAGGCGCAGGCGAGCGATCCCAAGATCGTCGAGGCGGCGAAGAAGGAAGGCGGCGAGATCGAGGCTTACGTCACCCTGCGCACCGATACGGCGCAATATATTTGGAAGATGTTCGAAGCCAAATATCCGTTCGTAAAAGTGAAGCAGTACAAGGCTGACAGCGACAAGATGCTGCAACGCTTGGCCACGGAATATCGCGCAAAGAAGTATCTCGTCGATGTGCTCAATTTTGGCGGCGGCTTTCACACTCAGGTATTGATCGAGCATGGCATCGCCGGGGCTTACCTGTCGCCGGAGACGAAACACTTTGCGCCGGCGTTCAAAGAGAAGAACGGTCTGTGGACGACGCTCTATTACAACCCGCTGACGATCGTTTACAATACCAAAATACTAGCGCCGCAAGAACGGCCCAAAGAGTGGTTCGATCTCTTGCATCCGCGCTTCAAAGGCCGCTTGGCCATCGAGCAGGAGCAGGTCACTTGGTACGCCGGTATGTTGAAACGCTACGGCGTGGAGAAGGGCAAACAGTTCATGCAGGGACTGGCCAAACACGATCCGCGTCCCGAGCAGTCGTCGCGCGGCAATGCGCTGCTCGCCGCCGGCGAGTTTGCCGCCTACATCGGCCGCGGCCATGTGGCGGAGATGTTCAAGAAAAAAGGCGCGCCGGTGGACTGGATCAAAAATCCCGATCCGCTGGTCGTCCAGCCGGCGACGGTGCAGATCGCCAAGCACGCGCCCCATCCAAACTCAGCCAAACTTTTGATCGACTTCATGTTATCGGAACAAGTTGGCGAACTCTTGGCCAAAGAGCAGCGTTTGCCGGGGCGCAGCAATGCCGCCGGCCTCGATCCGGCTTTTAAAGAGATCAACGCCGATAAAATTTTGCCTTTATCGATGGAAGAGGTGCAGGCGAACTTTCGAAAATATTTGGAAGAGTATAGAACATATTTCGGCAAGTAACCGAGCGGGTGGAAAATGGGCAAGGCAACGGAAAGAGCAAAAACCGGTAATGTGACGATCGCCACGGTGCGACGGTCCGACGAAGCGCGCCAGGTCGCGGCGCGGCTGGAAGCCGCGGGTATCGAATGGGGCATCGTCGAAGAACGGCGGACGGTGCTCGCCAGCGGCGGCGGGTACCGCGCCGGCGGCATCAAAGTGCAGGTCGACCGCAACGACGCCAAGCGGGCCGTCGAGCTGTTGCGTGAACGGCGCGACGCGGCGCCAGCGCCGGAGGATCGCACGTTCCATGTCGGCGCCAAGCGTCAAGTGCGGGCGGTTAGATGGTGGCGCACGGCTCTCGAAGCGGGCGCAATTCTTGCCTTGGCGTCGTTGTTGGCGCTAGGGTTTTTTGTCGATTAAATTTTTTTATTTATAGGAAGAGAGACATTCAATGCTCGATGGAAAGCTGCGCATTGCGCCGACCTGTTACCATGTGCTGCATCAAGTGCCGGTGATGACGGCCCATGAATTGAACTTTTTCTACGACGAGGGCCTTAAGACCGCCGACGGTTCCCTCGGCTACGAAATCCTCACCGACGCGATGGTGCCGTTCGGCTTGGAAAAGCTCGGCATCTCCCAGGCGATGAAGGAAAAATCGGTGGACATCGCCCTCGACGTGCAGTCGCGTACGGTGTTTTACCAGCGCGCCCGGGGGGCGGATCTCTACGTCATCTCCGGCTGGCGCAACCAGCATACCAACGTCTGGGTCGCGCCGCCGCATATTAAGTCCCTCAAGGAATTGAAGGGCAAGCGGGTTGGCATCAGCGATTTCAACAGCATTCGCCACTGGGCGATTCAGATTCAATTGAAAAAGGCCGGCCTCGATTTGGACAAGGACATCGAGTGGGTGCGCATCGGCGTCAACTCGCGGCTGCATCTAGACGCGATCCGCAGCGGTCGAGTCGAATGCGCGCCGGTGCCGCCCTGGTATGCCAAAGAGTTGCAGGCCGAGGGATGTAATGCGCTGGTGTCGCCGGCGGATCAGTACCCCGACGGCCGGCCCGAGCGCATCATCGCCGCCACCGGCCGGATCCTCGAAGAGCGGCCCGACTTGGTCAAGGGGTTTCTTAAAGCGATGATCCGCTCCTATTGGTTCGTGCGCGATATGCCGAAGAACTACGAGTATATTTCCAACCTGGAAAAACGGCTGCGCTTGCGCAGCCCCGATCCCGAAGAACGTATCGTCAAACATATGCGTTCGGCTCAGGATTTAGAAGCGATGCCATTCCCATTGGACGGACGCGCCACCGGCTTTGAAGACATGCTCAAGGAAGAAGAGCGGCTGGGCGAGCTTAATTACGAGGTCCCGGCAATCGGCGATGTAGTGGCCCAGGACTTGGTCGATGAGGCCTATCGCGAGCTGCGCGGGCGCAAGGATTTGGATGAGGAGTTTGAACGTTTAAAGGTGATTGAAAAACGCTGGGGATATTAGCTATTAGCGTGTTTATTTAATGTGTTCCATGTATAATTTTTAAAGCGTTTTCACCTGGTTTCCTTAACCGCAGTTAATAAACGAAAGAGAGTCTAATGAGAGCAAGGCCTTATAAATATTTTCAAATTCTATCGGTGTTATTCCTGTGCAGTGGGAATATTTCTGCCGTCCACGCGCAGAACGCGAAAAGCTTTCTTGACGGTAAAACCATTACTTTTCTGGTCGGCTCGTCGGCCGGCGGCGGCACGGATGTGACGGCGCGGTTGATCGCGCGCCACATCGAACGCCATTTACCAGGCAAGCCGCGTATCGATGTCGCCAACAAACCGGGGGCGGGCGGCATGATCGCGGCCAATGAGCTTTACAATTTGAAGAAGCCCGACGGTTTGAGCATCAGCACGCTCAACACCGGCGCGCTGTTCGCGACCGCCACAGCCAACGACGCGATCAAGTTCGATCTGCAAAGGTTTCTCTGGGTCGGCCAAGCCTTCGATGACGCTCAGGTGCTGTATCTCAAGACTTCGACGCCCTACACCAGCTTCGATTTGATCAAAAAAGCCAATCGCGAAGGCAAGCAGCCCAAGATGGGCGCGCAGGCTCTCGATCACACCAGCAATGTCGTGGTAAAAATCGCCGAGCAAATTTTCGGCTTGGACTTCACGGTGATACCGGGCTATCCCGGCACGCCGCAGATTCTCCTCGACATCGAGCGCGGCGCTCTCGATGGCCGCGCCCAGGGCATCGGCTCCCTGATGTCGACCCGGCGCGAGTGGATCAAAAGCGGCTATATTAAAATCTTGGCCACCTCCAAGCGGCGCCGCGACTCGCGCGTCCCGGATGTCGCTGCCATGGAAGAGATCGCGCCGGCAGGCAGCAAAGGGCTGCTCAACGCGCTATACGCCGGACAAAACCTCGCCCGCTCAGTGGTCTTGCCGCCGGGCGTGCCGGCGGATCGGCTGAAAATCTGGCGCGATGCTTTCGCCGCCATGACCAAAGACGAGGCCTTCAACAAAGAGGCCGAGAAACTCGGCCTCGAAGTCGAATTGATCCGCGGCGAAGAGATGAATCGCGACATCGAAAGCACGCTCCGGGATAAGCGGCTGATGGATCTCTACCGCATGATCGCCTCGGCGAAATAAGCCAAGCAAAGGGAAAGAACAAAAGTATAAATGCATAAACAGGCTCGTAAGCGGGGCAAATGTTTTGCTTTTTCACTTTTACCTTTTGACCTGCTTTGAAATCTCCCGCCCTTCTCATCGATTTCGGCAGCACGTTTACCAAAGTCAGCGCGGTGGATCTGGTCAATGCCGAGCTGCTGGGGCGCAGCCAATCGCCTTCCACGGTGCTCACCGACGTGCGCGAGGGACTGTTGCGCGCGCTGGTTTCCCTGCACGAGCGTTATCGGCTCTTCGATAAAGTCCCGCGGGATTTATCTATTCTCAACGATAGATTCGTTTTGGCGTCGAGCAGCGCCGCCGGCGGATTGCGTATCATCGTCGTCGGCAACGTTCCCGGCTTGACCGTCGAAGCGGCCAACCAGGCGGCCCTCGGTGCCGGCGCCAAAGTCGTGGGCGCGGCGGCATTCAAGTTGACCGCGACCAAGCTGGCCGAGCTCGCGCTGCTGCGCCCCGACATGATTTTGCTGACCGGCGGTGTCGATGGCGGCGATGGGGCGACGATTCTGCACAATGCGGCTCTCCTAGCGCAGTCATCCCTGGCGGTGCCGATCGTGGTTGCCGGCAATCGCGCGGCGGCGGAGGTCGTCACCGATCTACTGCGGCGCGGCGCCAAGGAAGCGCTCTGCGTCGCCAACGTCATGCCCCGCGCCGGCAAGCTCGACGTCGAGCCGGCGCGCGAGGCGATCCGGCAAATCTTCATGGCGCGGATCACCCAAGCCAAGGGACTCGACGGTTTGTCGGGCATCGTGCCGGTGGTGTTGCCGACACCGATGGCGGTGCTGGAGGGAGTGCGCCTCGGTGCCGAAGGCGCTGCGGCTGAACCCGGTTGGGGCGATATGCTGGTGGTGGATGTTGGCGGAGCGACCACCGATGTTCACTCCATCGGTTACGGCAATGCCGGCGGCGAGAACGTGATCGTTCAAAGCATGGCCGAAGCCTATGCCAAGCGCACCGTCGAAGGCGACTTGGGCATCCGCTACAACGCCGGCACGATTTTCGAACGGGTCGGTGCGGCAACGCTACTGGATGATTTACAGCGCGGCTTCGGTTACAGCGCGGTGACCGGCGCAATGCTGCGCGGCTACGTCGACCAAATCGGCCATGACACGAGCACGCTGCCGCAAGCCGACTGGCATGGCGCCGCCGATGCGGTGCTGGCCCGCGCCGCGGTGGATATCGCGATTGCGCGTCATGTCGGCCGGCGCGAACGGATCGTCGCCCGCGAAGGCGAGGCCTGGCTGCATTACGGCAAAGACATGCGCGATACGCACACGCTGATCGGCACCGGCGGTGTGTTTGTTCATAACCCGAGCGCGGCCTTCGTTCTTGCGCAGCGCGAGCAGTCGGATGACCGTGTGCAGGCGCTGCGGCCGCGCCAACCAAGAATCTATCTGGACACCTCTTATCTGCTCTATGCCGTGGGTTTGCTCGCCCAGGACTATCCGTCGGTTGGACTGCGGCTGTTTCAGCAGCATATGCAACAGATTGGCTGATTTGCGTTCAGGCGGTTTCCGCTCAAAGCCGCTTTGAACGTGTTTTGTTTACTACAGTTTTAGACCCCCGCGTCGTTGCCGTGACAACGAAAATCCGGGGCGAACATCCTTCGGCTCACTCAGGACAGGCTCCGGTCCGTTTGGACGGGGAGACCTGGATTCCCGCGTACGCGAGAATGACGGCAGTCGGAATCTTCTCACGTTCGATAAACCCAGGACCAGATAGTTCGAGCCAACCGTTGGTTATTTGAACTTCGCCGCGATTTCGGCGAGCCGATCCATCTGGTCCAAGTCTTCGGCGCACGGGCGCAGGATGAATTCGTCGACGCCCATGTCGGCCTGGCGCTGGATCGCCGTGCGCACGGCTTCATGGGAGGCGGGTAGAGTGCGCAATCGTTTGGCGGCGAGCTCGGGATTATAACCGTAATTGTGGTTTATGTAGTGATTCGCGTGATCCTGAGCTTTGGGCCCGAGGGCGAAATAGCTGGCGCCGACCCAACGCGGCCGGCCTTGACGCTTATGCTCTTGCCACGCTTGTAAAATATTTTGCCAGGTCTTGAGCAGCGCTTCCGGCTCGCCGCCGCCGGGGGCCATGTAGCCGTCGCCCCAGCGAGCGATGCGTTGGACGATCGCCGGCACATAACCGCCGACCAGCAGCTCCGGACCGCCGGCGCGTACCGCCGGCGGTCCAATCGGGCCGGTGTCGGCGGACAAATCCGCGCCGGACCAAAGTTTGCGGAGCAGTTCGTATTGTCTCTCCGAACTGCGTCCGCGCCGGTGAAAGTCGGTGGCGCTGGCGAGATAATCGTTTTTGCGCACACCGATGCCGACACCGAGTATCAAGCGGCCGCCGGACAGGGTGTCGATAGTCGCGGCCTGGCGCGCTAACAAAGTTGTCTCGCGGGTCGGGCCGATGACTACGCTGGTCATCAGGCCTATGCGTTTGGTCGCGCCCGCCGCCATGGCGAGCACAGCGAGCGGCTCCAGCGCCTGCGAAACGACTCGATCGGTTACCGCCACACTCGAGAACGGTCCGGCGTCGGCGCGGCTGATCCATTCCAACATCATCTCGCCCGATGCCGAGGTGACCCGGCTGGGTAATCCTAGTGCGATATGCATAGAATCTCCGTTAAAGCTTTTCCTCACGATGCCCAGCTGAGCGCGCTTAAGTCAAACTATTTCACCGGCAATTTTTAGTAACTCCGCCGGCCATGCTATTCTGGAATTGGTGAACTCATTGCCGCCATCGATCATGTCCGGGGCCACTCGATGAAGGGTCTGCTACAGCAATTCAACGAGCTGCGCTATTCGTTCGTGCACACGCCGCAGGCGATTCGCTTTGTCTGGCGCGGCAATCGTTGGGGCATCGTCGGCTTGGGGGCGCTCACTTTGGCCGGCGCATTGTTGCCGGCGGCGCAGGCTTGGGTCGGCAAGCTGATCGTCGACGGCGTGGTGGCGGCGATCCAGCATGGCCAGGCGCATGAGCAGGCTAAATCGGTTTTTTACTATCTGCTTGTCGAACTCGTACTGATTCTTTTCAGCACCGGGGTGATCCAGGCGCGCCGGCTGATTCAGCAGCTCACCCAGCTCAAGCTCGCCAACCAGATTCGCGGGGAAATCATCGCCAAGGCGCTGACCCTGGACTTGGCGTTTTTCGAGCACCCGGAGTATTACGACAAGCTGCAAAACGCCCGGCGCGAGGGCGGTTACAAACCGGTGGAGCTGATCAACGATACCTTTCAGATCGTCCAGAATGCCATCACCCTGGCGTCCTTCGCGGTGCTGCTCCTGCGTTTCAGTCCGTGGCTGGTGGCGATTCTGGTTTTGACCAGCATCCCGGCGTTCATCGCCGAGACCCGCTTCTCGGGCCAAGGCTTTCGCCTGTTGAGCCGGCGCGCGCCCGAGAGCCGGCAGATCAACTATTTGTCCCGGCTGTTGACCGAAGACTCCTCGGCCAAGGAGATCAAACTTTTCAACTTGGGCGGCACGCTGTTGACGCGCTACCTGACGCTGTTCGAGAAGTTTTTCCACGAGGATAAGGCGCTCGCCCGCCGGCGCGCCGTTACTGGTTTCAGCCTCGGGTTGGTGGCGACTCTCGGCTTCTATGGCTCCTACGCCTGGATCGTCTGGCATACGGTGCAGCATAGGATCTCTCTCGGCGACATGACGCTCTATCTGGCGATCTTTCGCCAGGGCCAGACGACCTTTCAAACGATTCTCTACGCCGTCGGCAGTATTTATGAGAACAATCTATTCATGTCGAACTTCTTCGAGTTTCTCGATATGACGCCGCAATTGGCGATCGCCGCACAGCCCAAAGTATTGCCGGCGACATTGCGCGAAGGCATCGAGTTTCGCGATGTCGGTTATCGTTATGCCGACAACGACGCATGGGCGCTGCGCGGCATCAATCTGATTATCCGGCCAGGCGAGAAGGTCGCCCTGGTCGGCCACAACGGCGCCGGCAAGACCACACTGATCAAGCTCTTGAGCCGGCTCTACGATCCCACCGAGGGCTCGATTCTGATCGATGGCATCGATCTGCGCGAAATCGATCCGCTGGCCCTGCGCCAGAAAATCGGCGTGATCTTCCAGGACTTCGTGCGCTATCATGTGCCGGCGAAGGAAAACATCGGCTTCGGCCAGGTCGACGCGATGGCGGATCTGGCGCGGGTTGTCGAGTCGGCGCGCAAGAGCGGCGCCGATACGATCATCGACACCTTGCCGGAAAATTACGACACCATGCTCGGCCGCTGGTTTCACGGCGGCCACGAGCTTTCATTGGGCCAGTGGCAGAAGATCGCTTTGGCGCGGGCATTCATGCGCGACGCCGAGATCCTCGTGCTCGATGAGCCGACGGCGTCGGTGGACGCCCAATCCGAGTACGAGATTTTTCGCCACTTTCAGGAACTCACGGCCGGGAAGATGGCGATCCTGATCTCGCATCGCTTTTCGACGGTGCGCATGGCCGATCGCATCGCGGTCATCGAAGGCGGCGCGATCAGCGAGATCGGCGGCCATCAAGAACTGATCGCTCGCAACGGCACCTACGCCCGCTTGTTCAGCCTGCAGGCGGAAGGCTATCGTTGAGCGGCCGGATCAACTCATTCTTGTGATGCTCGCCGCCCTTATGCGATTGTTATGCGATTGTTGAAGCAGGCGAGCATGACAGGCAAATTTTTAAGGCAGTGAGTCGCAGCCGACTGAATTCATTTCGTTGTCGAATTATTCGCCGCCAAATGGCTGGGCAAATTCTCGGCGCTGCCTTGGCGGCACGGAAAAAATTAGCTCGCGAGGAGAATCATGAAACTGGCAACCTGGAACGTCAATTCGCTTAAAGTCCGTCTGCCCCATGTCTTGGAGTTTCTCGATCGGCACAAACCCGATGCGCTGTGCTTGCAGGAGCTCAAGCTCGAAGACGTGAATTTCCCGCTGGCGGCTATCAACGCGGCAGGTTATCAAGCCGTGTACTCCTGCCAGAGGACCTACAACGGCGTGGCGATACTCACACCGACGGCTGCGGCCGACGTGTGCGCGGGTATACCGAGCCTGGAAGATCTGCAAAGGCGCGTGATCGCAGCGACGGTGAACGGCGTGCGGGTGATCTGCGTGTACATCCCCAATGGCGAGGCGATCGAATCTGAAAAATATAAATATAAGCTCGACTGGCTGCAGGCGCTGACTGCGTGGTTGAAACAGGAAGTGGCGGCCCATCCCAAACTTGCGCTGTTGGGCGATTACAATATCGCGCCGGAGGACCGCGATGTTTACGATCCCAAGGTTTGGGCTGGAAAAGTGTTGTTTAGCGATCCGGAAAAAGCCGCGTTCAAGGAAATTGCCGCCCTCGGCCTGACCGATAGTTTTCGCATGTTCGAACAAGCCGACAAATCCTACAGCTGGTGGGACTACCGCATGAACGGTTTCAAGCGCAACCTTGGCGTGCGCATCGACCATATCTTGCTCTCAGCCGAACTGGCGAAGGCGTGTACGCGCTGCGCCATCGACCGGGATTTCCGCGCCAAAGAGCGGCCGTCCGATCACGCGCCAGTGATCGCAGAAATTGGCATGTCGGAAATTTAACCACAAAGGGCACAAAGGTCACAAAATAAAATTATGGAAGATGTCAGAGCACTTTGTGATGTTGTGCGCCAGACCGCGTACGCCATTCACAAATATCACGGCAATGGTCATCTGGAGAAAGTTTATGAGAACGCTTTGGTGCACCGTCTTCGCAAGCTAGAATTTACTGTAGCTCAACAATATCCCCTGGCGGTTGTCGATGAAGATGGGACTCTCTTGGGTGATTACTTTGCTGACTTACTGGTAAACAATGTACTGATCATTGAGCTCAAAGTGGCCCGAGTAATCGCTTCTGAACACGAAGCGCAAGTCCTGGCGTATTTACGCGGAGCTAGATTGCAACACGCCTTACTCATCAACTTCGGTTCGCCAAAGTTCGAAATCCGCAAGTTCGCACTCTAACCTGCCGAGACGGGTATAACTAGAAAAGCCAGTAGAGATCGCGATCGCGAATCTGTCAATTTTTGTGACCTTTGTGCTCTTTGTGGTTAAAGTCTTTTTTCATCATTCGAAGTTATACATTCGTGCGCAGTTGTCCCACAGCCATTTGCGTTTCATCTGTTCGGTGAAGGGTTGTTGCAGGAAGGTATCGATGGCGTGGGGGTATTTTACGTCCAGGTGCGGATAGTCGGTGGAAAAGACCATGTTGTCTTCGAGGCCGTACTCGGGGATGTGTTTGGCGGTGACCTCGTCGCATTCCACGGCGCCGTAACAATTGCGCTGGAAATATTCCAGCGGCGTCATCGTTAGCTCCGGATACTCCGCCACGCCGGTGGTCTCGGCGTATTCGCCCATGCGCCAGAGCAGCCAGGGCACCCAGGAACAGTTGCCTTCCAAGAACGCCACTTTCAATTTGGGAAAGCGCTCCATGACGCCGCCGAAGATCATGTCGCCGCAGGCGAGCATGTTCGCGAACGGAAAGCCGAAGGTGTTGAACATCGAAAAAGTCGAACAGATGTGGAAGAACGCCGGCTGCGGCAGGTAGACCCGGCCGGCTTCGTGGAATCCCACCGGTAAATTCAACTTCTCGCACTCGGCCCAAAGCGGATCGTAGTAGGGGTCGCTCCATTTTTTGTTGTTGACATGGTTGGGGCGGATGAAGATGCCGCGAAACCCGTATTCCTTGACCGTGCGGCGGATTTCTTCGATGGCGCCGCTGATATCGTGGGGCGCGACCATGGCGACGCCGAACATGCGCTGGGGGTCGGCCTGGGCGAAGTCGTGCAGCCAGTCGTTGTATGCGCGCGCGATGGCGGTGGCGAAGTCGGGGTCGAGACCGTCGATGCCGAGCGCCGTCAGCGCCCGGGTTGGAAATAGAAAGGCGATGTCCAGCCCTTCCTTGTCCATGGCTTGGAGTTGCGACACGCCGTCGAAATTGCGTTTGCCGGCTTCACCGTATTTCTCGTCAAAAAAGTCTTGACGGTATTTCGCCAGCGCTGGATTTTCCGGTTTGCGCGGAATCGGCATGACTTTGCCGTCGACTTCGATCCCGAGATCGCGGAAGGCGCGGTTCAGTCCCTTGGGCGCGCGGTCGAGGTAGTTTTTATCGATGTAACGCTGCCATAGATCGGCGGGCTCGAAGACATGCATGTCGGAATCCATCGCTTTGAAACTGTTCTTCATTTCGATTCTCCTTGGCGGTCGTCCTTGATTCACTGGCAATTCATTGCACCGGCGATAAATACTTGAGCTCTTCCTTAATCTTGGGCGGCAGCGACAACACTTCGTCCACCCACTTTTCGCATTCTTCGCCGGACACGTAGTTGATGTCGAGTTTTAACTTAGCGGCTTGAGCGAGGAAATCGCCGTCGGCCAAGGTCGCCTTGAAGGCGCGCCGGAGGATTTCCAAGCGGTCTTTGGGTGTGTTGGGCGCGATGGTGAACGGTCGCGAGTATTCCATCTGCGCCATGTAGGCGCGATAGGCGCGCAGATGATTTTCGTCTTTGATCGCCTCGCTGACGAGGGTCACGCCTTTCGCTTCGGCTTCGGGCACGCGGGCGTGCAGGAGGAAGGGTATCAAACGCTCGTCGCCTTTGCCGTCGAGCATGTCCTTTTGCGTCGCCAGGATCGAGTCCCAGTTGGTGCAGTGGCCGTCGACTTCGCGGCGCTGCATGGCGATCTTGATTTGCGCCGTGCCCTGGTAGCCCGTCACCACGGCAAATTTGCTGCCGAGGGTTTTATTGAGCAAGAGCGGCATGTCGATGCTGTGCGACCCAGGTCCAGTGCCGCCCATGCGCAGCGGTTTGGCCGATTTGACGATCTCGTCCATGGTCTTCGGCCCGGCGAAGCCCATCACCAGGCACACCGGCACGCTCTTGCTCGGCGCTCCGAGCCAGCCGAACTTGCGCGCATCGAACTTGACGTTGCGATCGCCCATCGCCTGATTGAAAACCAGCGCGCTGTTCCACATGCCGACGGTCAAGCCGTCCGGCTTGGCGTTGTTAAAAATATAATTGGCGGCCACCAGGCTGCCGGCGCCGGTCATATTGTCGGCCATGGTGGTCGGCCCGCCGGGTATATGTTTGCCGATGTAGCGCGCGATGGTGCGCGTGTAAGTATCGTAGCCGCCGCCGGCCGCCTGGCCGACGATGAAGCGGATGGTTTTGTCTTTGTAGAAATCTTGGGCGAGCGCCGGCGGGTGTTGCGCCAGCAGCAGATACAGTGCGGCGACAATCGCACTCGCGATTGATCGTGGCGAAATTTTGCGTTTTGAAACTAACTGCGCAGATATCACAACTTGGCCTCCGGGAAAGACTCTTCTGATCGTGCGGCGCCGTGCAAATAGCAATCTACGATTCCGAATAAAATTTCAACGGCTGTTATGCGCGGCAGATTTAATCGCGGCCATTCTTGTGACATCGTTTTTCATAGTTTAACTTAATAATCAGGATCGCCGATGCGCTGCTGGAGTTATCGCGAGCGGAAGGATTTACTATGAAAACTCGATTACTTTTATTTGCCGGGGCCGTAGTCGCCCTGTTGTTTGTGACCTCTGCCGGGCATGCCACCATGCAGGACGATGTCGACCAGGCTTTATCGATTATCGAGCGTTTTGGTGAGATACCGGAGAATGCGATTCCGCCGGCGGTGATGCGCGACGCCAAGGGTGTGGCGATCTTCGCCATGACCAAAGCCGGGTTCGTGGTCAGCGGCAGGGGCGGTACAGGAGTTGTCCTCGCGCGCACGCCGACGGGTTGGAGCGGTCCGTCGGCGATCGGCACAGGAGGCCTCGGAGTCGGCTTCCAAGCGGGGGTGCAGGTCACCGAGCACGTGATGATTCTCAACACTCCAGAGGCGATCAAAGCTTTCACACAAGGCACTAATTTTACACTCGGAGCCAATCTAAGCGTCGCGGTGGGTCCGGTCGGTCGTTCAGCCGAGGCGGGTGTCTCCCCGAGGGCCGCGATATACACTTATAGCCGCAGCCAGGGAATTTTTGCCGGAGTGTCCCTGGAGGGCACGGCGGTGGCAACCCGCTATGAAGCGAATGAGGAGTACTACGGCAAGCCGGTGTATCCCGCCGACATACTCGAGGGCAAGATTCCGCCGCCGCCCGATGCGCAGAAACTGCTGGAGGCACTGGCGAAATACTCAAACAGCCGCTGATTCGATTCTCAGCAATAGCCGGTGGCCGAACGAACCGATTCGATCCCTCGGCTATCGTTGTCCCAACCGCGCTAGCTCAATGACGGGCCGATAGCCGCTATTCGAGAGCGGCGAAGGATTGAAACGAGCATTCTTCCTTTTGGTGAGAGCGACAGACCTTTCCTCCCTGCGCCTGATTAATCGGCGCGTGGTGTTCCGAAGTCATTTTTCCGCGGTGCGCGTTCTAGGCGGCATTCGCCGAGTCGAATCGTCTTCAGTCACAGGTAAACTGGCTGTCGTTTTGTTGCGAAGCTTGATACAACCGACGCCGTGCAAGCTTTGATCGACTCTGAACCGCCCATCAAGCCTGCGAAGTTTTTCTACGGCTGGACCATTGTCTCCGTTGGTTTTCTCGCGCACATCGCCTCTGCTTTTACGATTTCAAGCACGCTCAGTGTGTTTCTCAAACCGTTGTCGAGCGATCTTGGCGTTTCGCGCGGCGTCTTTTCTCTGGTTCGCTCGGGCGAAGTTCTGATCGGCGCCGTGGCCGCGCCCCTCGTCGGCACCCTCCTGGATCGGCACGGTTGTCGTGGGCTCATGGCCGTAGGGGGAGTCATCGCCGGATTGGGCTTGCTGCTGCTCGGACAGGTGCGGGATTTTTGGCAGTTTCTCTTGGTTCGCTGGCTGATCCTCAGTCCTGGCGACACTCTCATGGGCAACATGGTTGTCAACGTGACGATCTCGCGCTGGTTCATCCGCATGCGCGGCCGCGCCCTCGCGTTCGCCGGTATGGGACATGGCCTGGCCAAAGTGTTGATGCCGCTGTGCGCCGCGGCGCTGATCGCCTACGCCGGCTGGCGCGGCACCTGGGTGGTATTTGGGCTGTTGACCTTGACGTTGGTGGTCGGACCGTCGCTACTGTTCATGCGCCGAAGCCCCGAGGACCTGGGTTTACTGCCAGACGGAAAATTGGTCGCCGATGATGACAGTAGTGGACCGGCAGCGGACGGCAAGAGTCACAAATCCAGGCTGCAACCGACGACGTGGAGTGGACGCGCCGCGAAGCATTGCGCACGCCGGCTTTCTGGCTCATCGTCACGACTTTTGGCGTCGCTCATATCGGCGTCAGCGGGCTCAATCTGCACGTCTTCTCCTTCGTCAGCGATCAAGGTCATCCAGCCACGGTGGCTGCTCTAGTCATGAGCACCATCGCGATCATGCAGTTCAGCACGCCAATCGTCTGGGGCCTGTGCGCCGAGCGCATGGATATCGGCCGGGTGATTATGGCCAAGTTCGTGATTCAAGCCGCGGGGATTTCTTGGGCGCTCTCCGACCCAGGGTTGTTTTCGCTCTATGCCGGATTTTTCCTTTACGGCATCGGCATGGGCGGCACGTCGATTTTGGCCGAATTGATTTGGGCCAATTATTTCGGCCGCGTTTCCCTCGGCAAGATTCGCGGCATGGGCTCCCTCGTCACCCACGGTTTCAGCGCCGGCGGCCCGCCGTTTTTCGGTTTCCTGTTCGACGCCACGCAAAGTTATATGCTTTCGTTCAGCATTTTCGTCGGCCTGCTGATCGTTTCAGCGGTGCTGAGCTTGTTCCTTCGGCCGCCGACGAAATAGGGCTGTTCGCAAACACAAATTTGTATAATGGAGATCCCACCTGCTTCCGATTATCTCAAACCCGTCCAATATTGGACAGAACTCCGCACCGAGTCTGCGTATAACTTTATTGTGTCCGATCGCGGCGGGTTGGCGACGGACGTTACTCATCGCGGCAATTGTTGACGGTAGGCGAAAGGCTGGTGCATGCCCCAATACAAAGGTCATCCGATTTACGGCATTGGAGTCCGTGGCGCGGGGAAAGAATGGCGTTGCCGGGGTTTGATATTTAACCCCGGAGATAAAGTGACGGAGATAAAAAGGATGGAGTGCGCCGAATTAGCTTTTAAGACAAAAAAACAAGCAGAAGAGCATGCGCTCAAACTATGTGAACAATGGATCGATCTGCAAAGCGGTGAAAGCGAATCAAGCAGTCCGATCAAGTCGGTGCCGGTGAAAGATCGTACGCTCGCCATGGGGTGAGCTGCAACCGTCGATTTGCAGATCGCTGCTTCAAGCCCGCCACCAGGCCAACCCGAGCGTATCGCAATACGCCCGCGGACTTCCCTCACGATTGGCCATTCTTGGCCGCTACTCTACCGTTGGTCATCCCTTTTTGGTTGCATCATTTGCCGCCGATTGACAGTGGCGCATCATCAAGTATAGCTAAATCCGTGTTGGAATAAGGAGATGCCATGAAAGCTACGTCTAGGTCTGTGGTTATTGTTCTGCTTTTGCTGGGTATTGGGACGTTGACTGGCCGGTCGTATGCCAAGGATCGACTGATCATCGGCTACACCGCGATCACCGGTATCAAAGCCGGGCTTTGGGTCGCTGAGGACGCCGGAATTTTCGATAAGCATAATATTCAAGCCGAGCTGCTGTTGATCACTTCGGCGTCAAAGATGGTCCAAGCCATGCTCGGCGGCGACGTGCCGTTTGCCGCGGCGGGCGGCAATGCGGCTGTCGATGCCAATCTCTCCGGCGCGGATATGGTCATGCTCGGGGTATTAGCCAAGGTGCCGGCGTTCTACATCATGGCGCTGCCGGAGATCAAGACTATCGAAGACTTGCGCGGCAAGCCGGTGGGGGTGACGCGTTTCGGTTCGTCCACCGACTTCACCATGCGCTATCTTCTGCGCAAGCACGGCCTGAATCCCGACCGTGATGTCACGATGATCCAAGCCGGCGATTTGAACGCAGCCGCGGCGATGCTCAAAACCAAGGCGATCTTTGCCGCGCCGTTCTCAAGCCCGGCCAATCTACGGGCGCAGGAGACCGGTGCGCGCTCGCTGATCAATATGGGTACCGCGGGGGTTTTCTTTCCGCACGATGCCTTGATGGCGCGCCGGACGTTCATCAACGCCAATGAAGATTTCGTCCGGCGGGCGACCCGGGCCTATTCCGAAGGGGTGCACCGCTTGTTCACCGATCCGGCCGCGGGGAAGCGGGCGGTGCGGAAGTACGCGCGCACCAACGATCCGAAAACCGTCGACGCGGTCTATCAATACGCGGTCGATTACATCGAAAAGATTCCTTACAACTCGCGCGAAGCGGTGCAGGAGGTTTTGGCTCAGGCGGCGGTGCGCAACCCCAAGGCGAAGGACGCCAAGCCGGAAAGTTTTTACGACGACAAGTATATCCGCGAGTTGGATAATCAGGGGTTTTATAAACAACTATGGAAATGAACTGGAGCGGTTGCGTGTTGGAGTAATGGAGTGTGTGATCGAGGATTGAGGTGAATTTAGAAATTGTCGGCGCGAAGCCGTCAATCGTTATGGAGGATAGATCATGAAACGGCTCATATTGGGATTGCTGCTTTTGAGCGTTTGTACCGGTGCGACGCTGCGCGATTCCGGCGCGGCGGAGACGCGGATCTCCATCGGCGTGACCGAGACCATGGACACTTTCAATCCCTATGCCGACAGCGTGTCCTTGATGTATAGCGTCTGGTGCCAGGTGCTGGGTTGTCTCGGTACCTATGATTTTGACCAGGGCCGATATGTTGGCCTGGTGCTCGAACGCTGGGAAGTCAAGGATCCCAACAACTGGCTGTTCCACGTGCGCAAGGGGCTCAAGTTTCACAACGGCACGCCGGTAACCGCGCACGATATCGTTCACTCCATGGGGCGGACGCGCAAGGACCCGCAGAGCAAGCAGACGCAAAACATTGCGGCGGTGGCGAGCGAGAAGGCGCTCAACGACTACACCGTCCAAGTCACGACGAAGATTCCCACCGCGCCGCTGCTCGATTATCTGTTCGACCGGATCATCGTCACCAGTAAGGATCTCTATGACAAGCATGGTCCGGAAATCGCCGACAAACAGTATCCCTTCGGCGCCGGGCCGTACAAATTCCGCGAGCTGATACCCGGCCAGCGCCTGGTGATCGGCAAAGACAGATCCCATCCGATGTGGAAACGGTATCCCCAGGCGCCCGATGAAATCGTCTTTCGTATCATGCGCGAGCCGGAGCAGCGGGTGACGGCGCTGTTGAATAACGAGATCCAGATCGCCCAGTTCGTGCCGCCGCATCTGCGCGAGCGGGTGGAGCGCAGCGCCAATCACAAGATCGTCAAATTTCACACCGCCGAGCTGATGTTTTTGGCGATGATGCCGAAGGTCAAGCCCTGGGATAACAAGCTCGTCCGCCAGGCGGTGGCCTACGCCATCGATCGGGACATGATTATCAAAACCCTGCTGAGGGGCGAAGCTTCCCGTCTCGACGGACCGATCGGCGACGGCCAGTACGGTTACGATCCCAATCTTCAACCGAAGTACACTTACAATCCGGAGAAGGCTAAAGAACTGTTGAAACAAGCTGGATATCCCAACGGCGTCGACGTCGAGCTGCAAACTCCGGTGGGCCGTTATACTCTGGACAAGCAATTGAGCGAAGCGATGATCCCCATGCTCAATGCCGCGGGATTCCGCGCCAAACTGGCCACGCCCGAGTGGGCGACGTTGTGGGCCAACGTGCAAGTGGGCAAGGTGCCTTTCTATTACATGGGCCGCGGCGGCGTGGTCGATCCCAGCGCAGCGTTGGCGCAATATTTCGAAACCGGCGGCTCGCCGCGCATCGGCTACTCCAATCCCAAGGTCGACGAATTGTTGAAGCAAGAACGGCAAACCTTCGACCCGGCCAAACGCAAGAAAGCCTTGGGCGAAGCGATGAGCCTCATCACCGAAGAAGCGCCGGCGCATTTCCTGTGGCGTCATCAGTTGCTCTTCGGCATGGCGAAAAACATCGACTACCGGCCGCTGCCGAGCGAACGGATCTTCGGCTGGAATATGAAGGTGAAATGAAACGAGAAAACTGCTCCATTCTTTTGCCGCGATCTCATTTCGTACGTTTGGTTAAGCACAAGGATCATCAATGTCGATATTGAAGAGTCAGGTCGTGCCGAAAAACTCGGGCGCGGCGTTTGAAGTCTTGAAAGGGCAGCGGATACGGATCGCGGGGCGAAGCATTGTCGACTTCGTGGCGTTTAATCTGCGCGATTTGACCGAACGTTTCGACCAGGCGCGGACCAAAACCAACCAGGTGAAGATATTTATCAGCACCGGCGATGTTCTCTATTCGAAACGAAACGCTCCGATGATGACCATCGTTGCCGACACATTTGTCGAAGGGCGCCATGACTTGCAGAAGGGCATGTGCAGCCGCAAACGCTTCGAGATGGTGGCGCAGGGCCAGTCGAAACGGGTATTCGCCGAAGGCGTCGATATCAATCCCAAGACGGCGGAGGAGATTCCGACCCATGGTTGTTGGGAGAATTTGAGCGGGGCGGTGCAGCCGTGGAACATTACGCCGGACGATGTCCCGAGTCCGTTCAATATTTTTCAGTGCATGCGCATCGACCCCGACACCGGCATGATGTACGACACCATGATCCGGCCCCAGGTTGAAGCGCACATCGACTTTCGCGCCGAAATGGATTTGCTGGTCGCCGCCAGCGCTTGTCCTGAGTCGGGAAGAGGGCAGGCGATCCGGGTGGAGATCTACGACGTGTAAACTGACTTGGCCGCAAAGAACGCAAAGGGCGCAAAAAACAATCGGATAGTAGTGCAAAGACACGACGGTAAGAAATAATAGATGCCGAACTTTGTCGTCTTAGTGCCCTCCTTCGAAAACACAAGTGAAGGGATGATATGCACGACAAAGAGTCTCCGGGGTTCCGTCATACCCGCGAAAGCGGATATCCAGGCTAATTGGGCGCAGAACAAACCTGGATTCCCGCGTGCGCGGGAATGACGAATCGAGGAGGGAAACACCTTCTGGAATGCGAACCATTTTTTTGCTCTGTAGGCGAACGCAAGCTTATGCATATTTCGTGGTGCAATCATCTTCACAGTAAACCCGGTATGACCATTATTTGTGTCATTCCGACAGAGCGTAGCGACGAGGAATCTCGTGACAGTAGCAACCTGGTGAAACATGGCGGGAACAAATTTTACTTTTAACAATCCCCATGTCGAGCGCGTGATATCGGGAACGGGCTCGTTGGGCAAGTTGGCCGAGGAAGTCGAGCGGCTCGGCGGCACGCGTGCCCTTGTACTGATATCGCCGTCGGTGGCAAAGACCTTTCTCTTGGACAAGGTTAAAGCCGGGCTCGGCGGTAAATGCGTGGCGGTGTTCGATCAGGTGAAGCCGCACTCGCCGACGGAGTCCATCGAAAAGGCGGTCGAGCTGGCGCGGGATGCACGGATAGACGTTCTCGTCAGCGTCGGCGGCGGCAGCGCCATCGATACCGGCAAGGGCGTGGCGGCGCTGTTGGCCGAGGGTGGAGCTTTGCCACGTTTTGGTGTGCGCTTCACGCCGCCGAACACAAAAGAGGTGCCGCCGATGCCGGCGCCGAAAATCCCTCACATCGCGATTCCGACGACTCTTTCGGGCGGCGAGTACAGTTATTCCGCCGGTATCACCGAGGGCGGCAAGAAATTCATCGTCGCCGATCCCAAGCTGGCGCCGAAGACGGTGCTGCTCGATCCCGAAGCGGCAGCGACGGCGCCCGGCCGCTTGCTGGCGGCGTCGGGCATGAATTCGCTGGCGCACTGCGTCGAAGCGGTTTACTCCACCGAGACGCAACCCTTAACGGAGGCGTACTGTCTTACCGGTATCGGTTTGATCGCCCGCTATCTGCCGCGGGCGGTGGCGGACTCCAGCGATCTCGAAGCGCTCAGCCAGGTCCAGGTGGCCGCTTGTCTGTCCGGCATGGGCGTGTACAGCGCGTGGACCGGCATCCATCATGCCATCGTCCATGTCATCGGCGGCCGCTACAAAGCGCCGCATGCGGAAATTCATGCCTTGATGTTGCCCTACGGCATGCGCTGGAATTTGGATGTGGTGCAGCGCCACTACCTGCGCATGGCGCGCGAGATCGGCATCGAAGCGGCGAACGAAAAAGAATTGGCCGCCGCCGTGCCGGAATACGTCTACGCCATGAATCAAAAGATGGGCCTGCCGCTCAAACTGCGTGATCTCGGCGTGCCGCGCGATGGCTTGCAGCAGTTGTCGGTGGACACGCTGAGCGACTACAGCATTCACACCAATCCAAAACCGGTACGCAACGCGGCACAGGTACTTGAGGTGTTGGAAGCGGCGTGGTGACCAAGTTTATTTCGCACCCAACAAAGCGGATCATGGTGTAGGGGCGACCGGCGGTCGCCCGCCTCGAGAGTTTGAGTAAGGTGAAATTCTACCGAGCACTCTCACCTCGGTTGATAAATACTTCCGCCTGACTGCCAGTCCGTAAAATTTCCCATGACTTCACAAGACGCGATCAAGCTCGCCAATCAACTTGCCAAGGATGACGAGATCGACAGGCTTCTCGTCGATCTGCTCAAAGCGCCGTCGCCGCAGACGGAACTTCAGGAAGCCGATCCCGATCTGAAAAAGTTTGTCGCCGGCTTCGTTGCGCCGCGGTTGCAAAGGCTGACGGGAAGCGCGGCGGCGCTCGACGGCATGGGAAATTTGTTATGGCAGTCCGGTGCGAATAACGGCGAACCGGGCTTGCTGCTCATGGGTTATGCAATGACGTTTCCGGCGGGCGGCATGAAAGGGCCGTTCTCGGGCGCGATCGTCGACGGCGCGCCTTTCGGCATCGCCGGCAACTGTGCGATGGGCCGCGGCGCCTGCGAGCAGAAGGGCGCATTGGCGGCGATGATTTATGCGGCGGCAATCGTCGCGCGAGCCCAAGTAGAATTACGCGCGCCATTGTATCTCGCCGTCAGTCTAGCTGGCGAGACTGGCCGCCACGATGCAGCCGAATTTATTCTGGAAAATAATCGGCTCGCCGCTAAAGCCGGCATCGTCGGTTTGGGAACCGCCAACCGTATCTGCCTCGGCAACAAAGGCCGGATCGACGTCGAGATCACCGTGCGCGGCAAGTCAGCGCATAGCAGCATGCCCGGGGACGGCATCAACGCCGTCGACGGCGCGCGCAAAGTGTTGGAGCGCCTCGACCAACTGAATCTCGGCGCTGAGCACTCAGGTCTGGGCAAAGCGACGTTGACGGTGACGCAGATCAAGAGCGCACCGGACATCAGCCACACTGTTCCGGACACATGCCAAATCATACTGGATCGTCGCCTGTTGCCGGGCGACGATCCAGACGCCGCATTACGTGACATTCACGATGCTGTGGCGGATTTGCCGCCCTGGTCGATCGAAATCACACGCGGCGCGTTTATGTACCCATCGGAAGTTGCCGCCGAATGTGTCGTAGCAACAGCCGTGCGCCGCGCCGGTCGCGCATTGAAAGGACAAGACGACGAAGTCTTCTATTCGTCTGCGGCATTGGACGCTGGTTACCTCAATCATCGCGGCATTGAGACGATTATGTTCGGGCCGGGCGATCTGCGCTTTGCCCACACCGATCAGGAAGTTGTGTCGGTGCAGGAAGTTCTTGATGCGGCTCGGATTTACGCAGCGACGGCGTTGGAGTTGCTAGCGTAGTTGATGCGGTATCCGCACATGGGACATCAATTGAGGGATACTTTCAGCCATAGGGTTCGATCATAACGCCCAACGATCGGAACTTGCCGGTGGCGATGAACGGGCGCGACAATGTGCCGCAAGCTCGCTCACGGTTGTCCCTTCCAAGCGCTGGTTCGGTGACAACACCCTATGCAACCTGGGCGAGTGGAACGAGGATCTCGATTGATTCAAACGGCACAGAGACCATACCATTGTCTTCGGAACGCTCCACCAGACCGAGCTCCAGCAAGCGCGACACATCGGTATGCACATTGGAATAGTTGCGCTCCGCTGCCTTCGCGAGGGCGTAGATAGTGCAAGGGCCCACGCGACGCAGCACATCTAGCAGGTCAAGCCGCGCGGGAGTGAGTTCAGCAAAAAGCGAACGCGCCGACTCAAAACTCAAATGTAAATCGGGCGAGCGACCTTGCCGGGCACCGGTAATCTGCTGTGCCACAGACCGAAAAATTGAACCCTTGCGGGCGACCTCGATTATCGCCTTCATAAGTTATCTCCAGCCCTCGATATCGAACCTAAAGTCTTCGAGCAGTTGCTCTACTGTGGTGAAGATATAGTCTTCCTCTCGCTCTCCAATATGCCGGTGGTCCCCCTTACCCTGTTCGTTGTCGTACCGAATCCGGCTGGATCCAGCTGCGCCGTAGAACAAGCGGTACTTGTACCGGTGAGTACTCGGCGCCAGCGGTTCGGGGAGTTCCCAGATGACGATCTCGATAATCGAACCGTCGTCGCGGAATTCCTTAGCGTGAGCGAGGAGGACCGCTGGCATATATTGCATCGTAGCAATATATGCGTGCCACGTCTACTCGGGCTCAAATACCAATATGCGGATTAGCTTTCTTTGATATTTAAATCTGCAAACGACGCCGAAGGAATAGAGCCGCGATACCGCTCATTGAAAGGCCAAGACGGCGAACTCTTCTATTCGCCTGCGGCTTCAGATGCCGGTTATCTCAATCAGTGCGGCATTGAGGCAATTATGTTCGGCCCCGGAGATCTGCGCTTTGCCCACACCGATCTGGCAGTTGTGTCGTTGCAGGAAGTGCGTGATGCGGCTCGGATTTACGCGGCGACGGCGTTGGAGTTTCTGGGTTAATTGAAAAGGAACGCAAATAGCAGGCTGATATCGACAAAGAAGATTGAATCTAAGAAATATGCGTGAGTCCGGTCTCAAGGCGTACGTTATTGACCAGTGTCTTTTTTAGTCAAACAACTAACCATCAAGGCTGAACGGACGAGCCCCGCGAGCTTTGCGAGCGGGTTCGAAGATCTGTCTCAAGCCGAAGGTTGCCATCTCGTTTGGCTCGGCTCATAGAAGCTGAAAGAGCCTGTCCTTTGATCTGTTAAGAAGCCAGATTCCGCGATCGAACGGGTTCGGCTGGTCCCCGAAGTTGTTTTGGGGATCACCAATCACGAGATCCCAGTCCCAATCCACACCCGAGGTATCGCGGATCACGAGGGCGGTATTCGGGCCGTACCGTTTTGCCATCTTCGCTTGAAGACGTTCCTTAAGAGATTCGGTCACGTTGCCAACGAGACTGCTTGCTCGTTGCATCGCCTCAGCCTTGCCTTGACGCACAAGTTCCACGTAACGCTTTAACGACTCGATGCTTCGAACATCGGACCGGCCCAATGTGGATTTGATGTCGCCGCCTCTGTCCTCAGTCATGACGATCTCAAGCTGCAAACGGTTGCCGAGTTCGTCGCGCGCAATAATGTCAGGGGCATCGCCGTGTTCTGTGACTTGGAACGAGCTGCCATGTATGTCGTTGTAGTGCTCGAGGAACGCCTCGGCTGTGGCGCGTTCGATTGCTTCCTTCTCATTCATAGTGCTGTCTAACTTTTTGGGTAAGAGGCGCAGTCCGCCGCGTCCTTCTCGACCCATATCGCGACATACTATTCTACAAATGCTGGGACAATCTCTGAGAAGAAAGATCTTGCAGTGGCAGTCACGACCGCTGCCGTTGTCGTCCAAGCGAGTTGAAACTCCTTGATTCTTCTGTCGCGTTAGCAATCCGCATGGTTCGAATGTGAACCTTACCGGCAAAAAAGTGTAGAGGATTGTCTTCAGAAAGACTGAGCAAGCGGCGATTTTCTGAATCGCGGCGCGATCTATACCGGACGGCGCGCCACGAACGTAGCACGCGACAGCATCGTCTATGGCGACTCCGTCCGCGAAAGCGCCGCGCACTAGGACTCCGACTTCATCAGGATAGCCCCGCAATTCTTTTAGCATTAACGCGCCGTAGAGATTCAATGACGTATCGCCCCGGATGTGGTCGCCGACCCACAGACTGGTAAAACAAAAGTACGCCCGCAGCAGCTCACAGAAAATTGCCTCGCCATCGACCTCTTGTGGCACAACGCCCGCCTTCTCGAGAGACTCGGCGTGCTGAACCGCTAGAGAGACGATGCCGTAGGCGAGCATCTTCGGAGACACTTTCGTCTTCTTTCCCAGCATTCGTCCAATCTTAGTAGTTAATGTCATACGCAACCTTTTGCAGATTTGGCGTGTACGTTGCCCTATAACGCGAAGGCTGAGCAGGCGCAGCCTGCGAGCCTTGCGAGCAGGTCCGGAGAACTGTCTCAAGCCGGATGTTAGACGGTTTCAGGCAGTACAGCCTGCAACACAACCCCATTCTACGCAGCTTTCCGGGGCGAAAATTCATCGCGACGTGCCACCGGGGGGTGCACGAGGGTGGGAGCGATCGGAGTCTAGATGCCGGTGGAAGCGATAGCGTTTGAAACCCAATAAAGGAGTAGTGATTTCTAGGAAAGCGGCGCGGTTGCCGGGCACCAGAGTTACGTAACCATCGACCCGGGCTTGCACAGTAGACTCATTTTCTAGCTTTACAGCTGCGTACCGACGAATACGCGGCTGGCTATTATTGGCGATCTGCTGAAGACCAACGACGTTACCAAGCACCTCCTTTGTCTGTCCAGGCACATAAGCTTCATACATGATTAAGACGAATATCGCGACGACGATCGCGAACACGCTAACCAGACCGACCTTGGTAGACAGGTACATTTGCTTGAGTGTACTTGTGTTTGGCATAAGCCCGTCGACGGAGGGCCGTCTACAAATATACAGATCAGCTTTTGTGAATATTAGTATCTGCAAATGCTGCCTGCAATTCAAAAGCGACTGGTTCAGACCGATTATCAGTGGTCGGAGATCGCTTCTGCTACCGGACTGAGATATTTACTGTGACCGCGTTGTGACGGTCGGCGTGCACGACGGTTCTTCAGTTTGTAGGGGCAACCCCCTGTGGTCACCCTCCGAAAAGGGCAGGCACGGGGGCCTGCCCCCTACAATAGATTTCAAATATTACGCCGAGATTTCGAACGTCAGAAGTTGCCGCGCCGCCTTGTGATACGCTTCGGCGCAGGTGGCTTCGGTTTTTTCCGCTGGCGGGGCGACGATGCGGGCGCGGGCGGAGACTCTTAGCGGGCTGATGTCCCAGGGGTAAGGGATCGAAGATCACCGAGCCGGGGCCGTTGGGTTTGATCGTCAACGTGACGGTTTCGTCGCTGTCGTAGGAAACCCGCACGGGAGCGATTTTATATTCCTTGAATTCATTTTCGTTGGCGTAGCCGTCGCAGCAGAAGTACAGCGACAACAAATCGAACACTTGCAGCGCCATGTAGTTGTAGGCGAGCTCATTCTCGAATCCGGGCTCCAATTCCATCAGTTTGCGCTTGATCTCGGCTTGCTGGCTCTCCATCTTAATCTTAGCGTCCTTGACCGCTGCGCTGCGCTCACGCACGCGTCCCGCCGGCTCGGTCAATATATTATAGCGGTTGTGCCACAAGCCGGTGCGGTGCATGGAGACGATCAAGGCCGCGTAGGGATCCTGCGCGTGGAGCCATTCGACATTCTTCGAGTAAGCCTTGAGCTCCGTCGCTTCGAAGTTGGGCACCTCTTCGCGGTGCGCGTAGGGACGGCCTTTGGCGATATTCATCGGCGGGTTGCCTTCGAATTCGCGGTAGCCGCTGTCGTGATAGGTGGTCGCGAACACCATGGTGTCGTAGGGGCGCAGTTTGGAGAATCGACTATTGCCCCAGTGGGCGGCGAACTGCGCCGCCAGTTCAGCGTGATCTTCCTGCAGGCTGACATACGCACGGCCGTCTTTAAGTTCTCGGATGACCATAGCTTCCTCCTGTGCTTCGGGACTTTATCTAAAGTCGAAATATTTTTTGCCCACGGTCGGACCATGCCATAGTCGGCGTTGCCATTACAAATTCATCACAGCGACGCCGGGACTTCCGTGATCCCCAGCTCCGCGGCGAGCGCGGTTAGATTGGCCCATGTGCCTGCTTCGACTTCGACGCCATGCTGGCGATTATGAGCTTCGCGTTTCCTGCCCGACTCGCCGGGCAGGAGGATCTCGCTAAATCCCGGCGCGCACTTGGTCGATTTTATGAATGCGATAAGCTCGTCGACATGGTCGTAGAAGGTTTCCAAATCTTGGAATTCCTCGACGGCGATGGCTTGGAGAAACAAACCATTGACGCCGTGGCCGCGGTTGTCCCAGTACTGTTTGCCCAGGCCGTTGCCGGAAAGCAGGCCGCCAAGCACTTCGGTGATCAGCGCCAGGCCCGAACCTTTGTAACCGCCAAAGGCCAGGAACACGCCGCGCGGCGGTCCGCGGAAAGCTTTGAAGTCCGCCGTCGGCTGGCCGTGGCCGTCGAGCATGACCCCATCGGGGATTTTTTCTTTGTTGCGGATGCGTTTCTGAATCTCGCCCATGCTCATCGATGCCGTGGCGAAATCGAGTATGATCTGACGGCCGCCCCGCGCTGGAATGCCGAAAGCCATCGGATTGGTGCCGGTGATCGGCTGCATGCCGCCGTAGAGCGCGGTGACCGCCGAGCCGACGCTGGCCGCGGCCATGCCGATCATGCCGCGGTCGGTGGCCATTTCCATGTAGTCGGCGAGCCGTCCGGTGTGGCCGGCGCGGCGCAGGCAGACAATGCCGGCGCCATGGCTTTGCGCTTTCTCGATCGCCAGCTCCATGGCGAAGTGAGCGGCGACCTGACCGATGTAATGTTTGCCGTCGACCACCGCGGTGAGCTTGCCTTCGCGCTCGATAACCGGCTTGTCTTTGATCTGATAGGTGCCGTCTTTGATCCAATTTAAATAGGGATTGACCCGCATCACGCCGTGGCCGGCGTAACCGCGCAGCTCGCCACGCACCAGCAATTTAGCGACCAGCTCGGCGTCGTCTTTGGACATGCCGCCGGCGGACAAGAGTAGGTTGCAGAAACTGAGCAGTTGTTGGTGATCGATTTTCGGCACTGAGTTCCTCTGAATACGCCCTAAACGGCTTGAACGGTTTGAACAAAGCGAAGCGATTGAACGGCTTGAACGCTTTTATTATCGCTTCGCCACCGGGAAATATTTTCCCAGCCATTCATGCACGATGTTGGTCAAGCGCGGATTCTCTTCATTGAAGGTAAAATGGTCGACGTCCGACAGTAAGTGAAGCTCGGCCGGCTGGCGGGCTTTCTTGAACATCTCGATGGACTCGTAGGTCGGCGTCACCGAATCGTTGGCGCTATGGATGAGCAGGAGCGGCCGCGGTGAAATGTTGCCGACCTGATCGTCGGCGCGGAAGTCGTTCATGCTCTGGGCGGTCTCGGCGGGGAACTCCATGATCGAGCCATGGCTCATGCGGTTACGCAGCTTTTCCGGGATCGGCACGATGTCGTAGCGCGGCACCATGAGGGATTTGCCGGTCTGCTCGCGGTGGCGTTTTCCCTCTTCGAGCATGGCGGTGAACTTCGCCCACTTCTCCGGGCCGGGATGCTGGCCGCGGAATTTCCTTTCGCCGTCGCCCCAGCCGCCGCAGGAGATCACCGCGGCGACGCGAGAGTCGGCGCCGCCGGTGAAGACCGCCACCGCCGCGCCGAAGCTGCTGCCGATGAGCGCAATGCGCGCGGGGTCGACTTCCGGCCGGGTCGCCAGATAGGTGATAGCGTTGCGGGTGTCGGCGACTTGATCGAGGCAGATGATCCGGCCCTTTTCGCCTTCGCTGTCGCCGCAGCCGCGGAAGTCGAGCCGCAGCGCGACGTAACCCCACTGGCTCAATTGCTTGGCGACGACCTTTTGGCCTTGGCCGTCCTTGTTGCCGCCAAAGCCATGCAGCGTGATGAATGCCGGCCGGCGCTCGCCGGTTTTGTAGTCGGCCGGGGTGTCGAGGAGACCGGCGATTTTCAAACCATCCGACTGGAAACTGATTTTCTCTTCCACGTTCTGCTCCTTGGTTATTGTTGGTTTTTGACGGCGCGTTTACCGCGAGTTCCTGCCCTTACCGGTTGCTAAAAAGCTCTCTCGGAGTCCTTCGACAGGCTCAGGACGAACGGAAAGGAACTGAGAAAGGATAAAAAAATTCCGTTCATGCTGATCTCTCGACAAGCTCGGGAGTAAACGCGCAATCGAGGGAGCCTGTCGTGAGCGAAGTCGAACGATCGAAGCATTCTTTACCTTTTTCAGGAGCCTTTTACGGCAGAGTGCCCCACAGTTCTTTTAGGAAACCGCTCGTGACCAGGTTGTCGGTGAAACTGTTGTCGTAAAGCTCTTCGGGTTTGCGGCGGATTTGCGCCACTTCTTCGCGCGCCAGCTCGACGGCTCCGGCGACGGTTTTGCCGGGAACCGTCATGCGCCGGTTGACCAGTTTGCGCGCGTAAGCTTGATAGGCGGATTGCAATATTTCCGCGTCGTTGATGCTGAGCGCTTTGCCCAGGCTTTGGCTGGCGCGCTCGGGATTCTTCTCGACGAAATAAATTGTTTCGCTCATCGCCGCGACAAAGCGTTGCACCAGCTGCGGCCGCTCTTTAAGAGTTTTCAGATTGGTCAGGATCGAACTGTAGATCGACGGCACGTCCAAGTCCTGCAAGCTGAAGATCAGATGAAAACCGTCGCGCTTGGCGCGAACATCGAGGGGCGGCGTCAGCAGGACGGCGTCGGCCAGGCCCTGCAAGAGGGCGTTATACGGTTCCAACTGGCCGGTGCCGCCAATGTGTAGGAGCTTAACATCTTGAGTGGTTAGATTATTTTTCCTGAGCACGGCTTTGGCGAGATGATCGGTCAAACCCCCCGGCCGCGAAACCGGGATGGTCCGGCCCTTGAGATCGGCGGGCCGCTTGATGTCGGTTTTTCCCATCAGGACCCAGGGCAAGCCGACGATCAGCGAGCTGACGATTTTGGCTTCGGCGCCGGCGGCCATGCGCGGAATCTGCGGGTCGGCCGAGCAGTACAAAAATTGGATGCCGTCCGACGCCAGCGCAGTGATGGTGACCGCGCCGCCGCGCAAGGTCACATGCTCGACCTTGATGCCGTACTTTTCGAACAGGCCACTGGCCAGCGCCGCGTAGAAATGAATGAAGCCGCCGGAGGTGCCGCAGGTGCCGACGCGGATGGGGGCAGGCGCTTCACTTGATTTCGGCAGGTAGGGATTGGCGCTCACCGCAACCGCCGTGCACGATAGAGCGGCGATCGCGACCAAGCGCAACGAATTTTTGGTGAGCGCGCCCATGCAAGCCTGGTCTATAACAAAGCCGGGGGTTGGAGAAAAGGGCCAGCCGGTTATCGTGAGTCGATGGCGACGGCGTCGGCGCCGAGCACTCGGTTCGTGCTAATTTTGAGAGCGAGCGCGGCACGGGAGAATTAACCGGCAATGGCCGGTGAGGATTTGCTTATCGTCCTGATTTTTTGCTGCGAGCTCACAGTCGATCCATGGATCGGCCGAGTCGGCGGATTTGTCGACGATCTTGGCGCCGAAGCGCATCAGATCGCCTTCGAAAGTTGAATAGGTCTGACGCACCGTGATTTTCCTGAGCCATCCTCGCGGGCCGATCCAATCGGTCAACAGTCGCATGAGCAACGCCTGGCGGTAGGCGCCGCTGGCGATAAAAGTCTTCAGACCGTTGTGTTGGCGCACGTGATCGCGGTCGAAATGCAGGTGTTGCGAGTTTTCCTGCAGGCCGGCCCACCGCACCGTGTCGACGATGGTCAGCGGACCATGCTGGCGCTCCGGGATGGTCTCGCCGATACGCACATCTTCGAAATAGATCGGTTGATGCAGCGGCATGGGTTTTATCCTCGAACCGCTCCGGCGGCGGCAAAGGATTGCTGATCGCCGGCCGAGTAGCCTAACCGTGAAAGAATCTCTCCGGTGTGTTCGCCAAGCCGCGGCGCCGCTGTGAGTTCGCTCTTGCGCATGGTGGCGATGGCGCCCTGAGGAAACGGGATTGAGCCGAATTGCCGATGATCGATGCGCTTGAGAAAACCGCGCGCGTTAAGTTGCGGATCGTCAATCAAGTCCAATGGCGTCGAGACCGGCGAAGCCGGGAAGTGGCGTTTCTGGGCTTCCTCGACCAGCTCGTCTTTGGCATGTTGGCCGGCCCACGAAAGCACCCGGTCGAGAATGAAGTCGCGTCGTTTGATTTGGTTCTCTTCTTCGGCGAGGGATGGATCGGCCGCCAGCTCGGGATCGTTCACCCATTCGACGAACTTGTTCCATCGTCCCGGTCGATGGATCTGGCTGATCACCCAATGGCCGTCGCGACAGGGCAGCGCGCCAGAAATCGCGGTGATGGCGCCCTTGCTGCCGCGCCTTTCGGTGATGTTGCCTGAGAATGTGTACTCGACCATCGCCTGTTCGGCGAAGCTCTCGAGCGCTTCGCGCAGCGACACGGTAACGATCAGAGATTCGCCACTTTTCTTGGCGCTGCGCAGCGCCGCCGCCGTGGCGACGGCGACGTAGACGCCGGTTGCCAAGGCGGCGAGGTCACCGCCCAGGACCATCGGCGATCGATCCGGTTGTCCGGTTAAGGACATCAGGCCCGAGCGCGCCATGGCGCAGATGTCAGCTTCTTCGTCTTCGATCTTGGTGTAAACCAGCTTAGGATTGGCGGCCATCAGTGGCGCGTCTTCGATGACGAGCGGCGTGTTGGCGATCAAGACGTCGCTCTCGGCGAGCAGGCGCAAGAAAATCTCCCGGCCGGCGGGGGAGTCGAGATTGAGCGCCAAACTTTTCTTGCCGGCGTTGAGAAAGTGATGGTAGGCGCTGTTTTCGCCGTTGTTAGCGCCGCCGAGCAAAGGCTCCCGGTAGCGCAGAGAGCCCTCGTTTTGCCACTCGATGCGAATTACTTCGTGGCCGGCTTCGACGAACAGCCGCGAGGCGTAGGCGCCGGAGAGATCGGTGAGTTCGACGATCCGAGCCATATTATTCCGGTGCCGCGCCGGCCAGTTTGGCTGCGGGAAAAAGTGCCATCGTATGGCGCCGGCGCATGACGGTTTCGCCGCCTGAATTTAGGATTTGTTCCTCTTGGGTAATATAAATGCCTATGCCGGCACGGCCCGGGCGCGCGACGATATCGACCAGACAACTGCGCGTCGAGAGCGGCTCACCGGGATAGACCGGTTTGAGCCACTCGGTTTCCGAGCCGGCGTTGCGCACATTGGTGTAGTGCGCCGGCAGCGGGATTTGCCGGCGCAAATCAGGCGCCTCGGCGTTCGAGCCATCGGGATTTTCCCTGATGCTGAACGGCACCCAGCCGACCAAAGTTGGCGGCAGAATACGACCGCGGTAACCGGCGGCCCTGGCATAGTCGTCGTCGCACCAAAGCGGATTGCGATCGCCTGTGGCATCGACATAGCGGCGCACATCCGACGTCGTCATGACGATCAATGGAGCCGGCGGCGTGGTACGGCCGATCCACTGCAACATCTCCGTCGTGATCAACGCGCTTTCATCGGCCATCAAGTAAGCGCTCCATGATTTTTAAGCGACTGAATGTCGTCCTGGCTGAAATCCAACCAGTCGCGCAAAACTAGGTCGCTATGCTGGCCCAGCGCAGGGGCAGGAGAGGGCGCAGGCAGGGAACCCGTCGAAAATCGAAATGGCAAAACCGTGGTGAGCATCGAACCGAGCCGCGGTTCATCCATTTGGTGGAAAACGGTTGCCCCTGCCGGGCGGTTGATCAAATCATCGATGCGCCGCACGCGCTCCGCGGCAATGGCGCCTGCCTTGAGGGTTTGTTCCACCGCAAGGTTTGAAAGAGTGCTGGTCCACTTACTCAGTTGCTCGTCGATCTCGTCGTGACATTGCCGGCGGCCGGCAACTGTCGCGAAGCGATCCTGCGCCGCCCAGCTTTCTTTGCCGATAATCCGTCCGAGGGCGTGCCACTGATCTTCACTACGCACGCTGATGACGCACCAGTTGTCGGTGCCGGCGCAGCGATAAACCCCCTGGGGCGCAAAGCGTGCCGAGCGGTTGCCCAAGCGCGGCGGATTCCGGCCGGTGACGGCGCTGGCGAGCAGCAACGGCGCGATCATCGCCACGCTGCACTCGAATTGGCTCAGATCGAGCCGCGTGCCGGTGGCGTCCATGCCGCGGTCATCGAGCGCCTGAAGAATCGCGAAACAGGCGTGCAGCCCGCCGATGTAATCATTCCAGGAATTGGAGATCGCCGTCGGCGGATCGCCTGGCGCGCCGGTGACGGTCATCAGGCCGCTGTAGCCCTGAAGATTCATGTTCATGCTCGTCCAGTCTCGTCTGGGGCCGTCATGACCGTATCCCGACATGCTCACATAGACGATCCCCGGGTTGCGCGAACGTAGAGTCTCGTAGCCGAGACCGAGCCGGTCCATGACGCCGGCGCTAAAATTTTCCACCACGACATCGGCCCGCGCCGCGAGATCGACGGCGGCCTGCCGGCCGCGCGTCTGTTTCAGATCGATGGCGATGGAGCGTTTGTTGCGATTGGTGTTGAGATAAGAAGCGTGGCGGCCGTCTTTGTCGATGTATGCGGACGGCCATGGATGGTCCGGATGCTTGCTGCTTTCGACCCGTACGACATCCGCGCCGAGATCGGCCAAGAGCCTGGTGCAAAAGGGACCGGCGAGCACATGGGTAAAATCCAGGACGCGCACGCCGGCGAGCGGCGCGGCGTCCTTCGATGATCTGCGATCGGTCATGAAGTTACCGGAGGTTGAGTTCCTTTTGCGCCTGCTGCAGCAGCGCGCGGCTCGCCACCTGGGACAGCGGGATATCTTTCTTGAGATTGCCGCGATCCAATTCATATTGAATCAAATCCTGCAGTGCTTGATCGGCCAGGGCGCCATCGGCGCTGTAGCATGGCAGGTAATTTTCAAAGGCCGCGCGCGTGACCGCGAGGTCGAGCTTCAACCACTTGGCGGCGATGTTGATGGTTTCCTCGGGCTGTTCGCGAATGAAGCGCAGCGCTTCGATGCTGGCTTTGATCGTGCGCTTCACTCTGTCCGGAGCCGTTTTGAGCTGCTTGTCCGTGGTCACCATGGCGTTTTGCAACAGCGGCACGTGGTCGCGGGTCCAGAGCAGCACCTTGTAGCCGCGCTTGGCGCCGAAGATATCGGCAGGCGAGGAGACGAAGGCCGCGTCGATCTTGCCGCCATCCATAGCGGCAAGGCGGGCGGTGTTGTCGCCGCCGGGAATGAGATTGATATCTTTGCCGGGTTCCAGACCGTAACGGCGCATTAGAGTTATCGAGGTCAAGTAGAGCTGGCTGCCGAAGGTGCTGATGCCGACGGTTTTGCCGCGCAGGTCGGTGAGCTTTTGCACGTTGGCTTTGACCAGGAGCAGATAGCCGAGCTTGTCCTGGGTGGTCATCACCAGTTTGATCGGCAAACCTTTGATCGCGCCGGCGATGCCCGGCCCGGTGCACACCGCGTAGTCGAGATCGTCCGAGAGCAGCGCGTTGGTGGCGATGGCGCAGGGCACCAGCACATGTTCGGATTGGATGCCGTGCTTGGCATAGAAGGATTTTTTTTCAGCGACGATGGTCGGCAAAAATCCCAAAGAAATAGCGGAAATGCCGATGCGGATTTTTTCTTGAGCGGCGCCGTCGCGGTGGCCGCAAAAGCAGCACAGCGCAATCAAGGCGAACATCAATTGAGTTCGCCCGCGGGGTTTAGTTAGCATCAGTTGCCGTTTCATGGTTTCTCCAGGCGCGCGAAGAAGCCCTCTTGGTCGAGTTCCCGGATCAATGAACCGTCGACGAAATCGCCGACTTTCATGCTCTCGAGCTTGGCGATGGTGCCGCGCAGATCTTCGATGCTCGCTTGCACCGAATCTTCCCGCGGCCAGGGCTTGGCCGGGATCGCTTCGAGCAGTTGTGCTCGGTAGGTAAAGTCCAAGAGTTTGGGATTATTCGGCAGCCGCATGTACTTGCGAAATACTTGATAAGCCAGCTCGCGATTCTTGCGCCCCAGCGCGAGCGCTTCGCTGTAGGCCATGAAGAACGCCTTCAAGCGCGGCCGTAACTCTTTGATCGCCTGCCGGGTGGTATTGATCTCGCTGCCGGGCGCGGCCACGCCGAAATCTTTGGGCGCGCCCAGTATCGTGAGTTTTTGCGCACCGCTTTCGGTGACTTGAAAAACTTTGTCGGCCTCGCCGATCGTAGCGTCGATCTTGCCTTGAAACATCAACTGAAGTCTTTTGTCCGATTCGCTGACACCGGTCGGTATCAGGTTCACGTCTTTTCCCGGAGTGAGGCCGATTTTGGCGAGAATCCGGCGCAGCAGAAAATCGGTGCCGGCGCCGATGCGGCTGCTGCCGACAATCTTGCCTTTGAGATCGTCGGTCGATTTGATCGAAGCGAGCGCGACGAATTGATAGGGCAGGGCGCCGTTGGTAGCCACCGTGACGATCGGTGCGCCGCGGCCGGCGGCGGCGACGACGCCGGAGCTCGAGTCGGTGGTCAGATGCACGTCGCCGGCGAGCAAGGCGGTGAGCGACACGTTGCCGGCGGCGATGTTGACCAGCTTTACATCCAAACCGTATTTCTCGTAGAGGCCGAGCTCTTTGGCGATCCAGAACGGCGCGCGATTACCCGTGACGGAGCTGTAGGAAACGATCAGCGGATCGAGCCGTTTTTCCTGCGCCGCGGCATGCTGTGCAAGCGCCGGCACAATCACGAAGATGATGGCTATCGTCCATTGCAGCATCTAATCGGCCCTCTTTGATTGGATTGAATTCACCTTACTTGATTACCCCCACGGGCCGAGGAACGGCTCGCCGGCGTAGACGTCGGAGTTTGCCTCCAAGGTTGCCGGCCAGTCGCTCAGGGGTTTCGGCTGGCGCAATTCTTTGGGGCGAGGTTTCCCATCCCAGCCAATCTGTTCCATGGCGCAGTAAAGTTGGATGGCGTGGCCGTCGGGATCGCTGGCGTGGGCGGCGAGATCGATGCCGGGATGGAGTTCGCTGGGAATTGCTTCGCTGACTTTCACGCCCTGGCTGCGCAGAAATGCCACGGCGTCCTTGAGTTGGCGGTAATTGGCGAGCTGAAGGCCGAGGGCGGCGGTTTTGCTATGGCCGCTCAGACCCAGGGCCGCGCGCGCCGCGGTGGGAAAAAGCGCCAGTGAATGATGTTCGGTATTGCAGCGAAAGAACAGACAGCGATGGCCTTGCCAGTTGACCTCCTCGGTCAGTGTAAAGCCCATGCGTTGGCGATAAAATTTTTCAGCCGCGGCCATATCGTCGGCGAATAAGATACACCGGACCCAGGCGGACGATCTTGAAGGGGCGCGGCAACAGGATGCCGTCGACATCGAAGCTCGCCGGCAGATCATCGACGTGGCGATAGCCGGAGGTCAGGTCGATGCCTTTGGCCTTGGCCTGTTCGACTTCGTCGAACTCGGAGATCTGCGGCAGTTCGGGCGGCGTGTTGAAGCCGCGGTCGTACATGCTCTTCGGTTTGCTGTAACCGTCCCAGCCGATCTGCTCGATGCCGTAGTAAAGTTCGTTGCTGTGACCGTCGGGATCGAGCAGGTAGGTGTGCCAATTGGAGCCGGGCATGTCGCGGCCGGAGCGCTGCTGCTTGATGCCATGTTCGTTGAACCACTGGATCGCCATGCCGACTTCGCGCATGCTGCCGACCTGCCAGGTGATCTGGTTGATCGTCACTCCCGGCGCTTCGCTGCGGCCCAGGGCATCGCGCACGCGCTTGGGGAAAAGCACCATGGCATGATGATCGCCGCCGTAGCGGGTAAAATAACCGTTGGGATCGCCCAGGCCGGCGACGTCTTCGGGACTCTTGGCGCGCAGCGAATAGTCCATGACATCGGAGACCTTGAAGCCCAACAGGTCGACATAAAAATGCCGTCCCGCCTCCATGTTCGCCAGATTGAAACCGAAGTGACCGAGCCGGCGAATCTTGAACGGCCGCTCGAGCACGACGCCGCCGACATTGAATTTTCCCTCTGCCATAAAATGCCTCCGTGAAATCTCCGGCCCTCTCTATACAATCTTTCCCAATCGCCTACAACGCAACCGGCGCCAGCGGAGCGACATAGCAAGGATCGGCAAATTTTACTTGCAAGCGTCAAGCCGGTGGAATATCTATAGGTTAGCGAAAGCGCTATCGGCAGTTCACGACCTGCGGTCCCAACCAAGGAGGATTAATGTCACTGCAAGAAATGCACAGCAACGGCAAGATTCATTGGCCCGGCGATGCCCGCATCGCGGTTTTGCTCAGTTTCGATTTCCAGGGCGGCGAAGATGTCCGGCCTGATAAGAACGGCAAAATCAATCACGAAGAATACACCCAGGCGGAATATGGTCCGAACACCGGCATCTGGCGTATCCTACGCATCCTCGCGGCGCATGAAGTGAAGGCGACTTTTCTTACCTGCGGCGGCATCGCCGAACGCTATCCGGACGCCGTTACGGCGATTACCGCCGCCGGCCATGAAATCGCCGGCCATGGCTATCATCACGAGGTGGCGCGCGATCTGAGCAAGGACGAGGAGCGCGATGTCATGAAGCGGACCACCGACATGATCCTCAACCGGGCGCAGAAGCGGCCGGTGGGCTGGCGTTCCTGCACCCAGAGCCCCAACAGCATCGAGCTCTTGATGGAGCAGGGTTACTTGTGGAACAGCAATTCGTTCTCCCATGATCTGCCGTTCATCTGGCAGAACGGCAAGAAAAAGCTCGTCGAGCTGCCGCGCCAGCCCTTCGGTGACGGCCGCACCTACGGCCATCGCGACTCGGGCAACCCCAACGATACTTTGGTGGTGTGGAAAGCGATGTTCGACCAATTCTACGAAGAGTCGAGCCTGGCGCCGACATTTTGTCCGTTTCAGTTCCACCCCTATATCTCGAGCCGCGCCGGCCGCGCCAAGACTTTGTCGGATATCATCGGCCACATGAAGTCGCACAAGGGCGTGTGGTTTGCGACCGGCAGTGAAATCGCCCACTGGTGGTTGGAGAAGGGTTTCTCGGCCGAGGTGAACGGCAAGATTTCAAAAGTCGCGTAGACGGATTGGCGTAATGGAGTGTTGGAGTGTGGAGTCGGGTTCCGTCCAACACTCCATTACTCCATCTTCCATTCCTTTTTTCTCACCCTCTGAACCAGTAGCGAATTTTCTTCCGCAATCCGCGTCCCATCCGTTTCTTCAATTCGAACCAGAGCCGTAAAAACCAGTTGCGCGCCGACCAGGCGATCGATGTCGAGGTCGTGATCCACTGGTGGTTGAATTCGAAATTGGCTTTGAATTTTCTAATCTGCAAGGTCTTGCCGAACTTGCGCTTAAAGATCGCTTTAACGCTGATGGCGTTGCGCGACTCGACGAATACCGTGATGGTTTCCACCGGCAGCAGGGTCCGGATGCGGCTGATCTTCTGCGTCAGGCCAACTTCGTTGCTGGCGCTAACCTCGACGATATTGCCGATGAGTTCCGGATCCTGCACGCTGCTATGGACGAGTTCCCGGCGCAATTTGATTTCCTGCCCCTGGTCGCTGTCATAGCCGGCCAAGACCAAATAGGTCTTGTGCTTGGTGGTTTGCATCGACTTTTGCCACCAGTCGAGGGCGCGTTCGACGCATGAGCGCGAAGCCTGCGACAACTTCTGCGGATCCAAGACGCCGTAGGGCATGGCGACGATAACGATAGAAATGGTGTAACCTCCTTTACTTTGAAGAAGAACGCGGCGGCTCTACGGTTCGTAGATCATGACATCGACCGGTTTACCGCCGACGGCGAGATCCGGACAGGCGCTCAGCGCCACCAGCAAATCCATCTCGGCGCGCAGATCCATGTAGTTGCCTTCCGGCGGCCGCACTTGAGTATGTTCCATTTTGCCGGTTTTACCGTCGATGATCATATGCTGATTCAAGTTGAACGGGCTCGGTATATCTTCCGGGATAATGCCGTAGGATGCGACCGCTTTGGACAGATTCTCATAGCAGCCGTGATCGGGGATTTCCTTGATCTCGCGCGGGTAATATTCCGCCAGGCGATTTTCCTGCTGCGCCAGCTTGAAGCGGTAGCCGCTGCACATGCCTTTCTGTAAATCATGGGTGCCGACTTGGTTGCCGTCGTAGACGATCGTCATCATATGCTGGTTGTTGCGCCCCATGAGCTTGTCGCCGGTGCTGATGAACAGCTTCATGTTGTAAACCTTGGTGCGCGGCTGATCGAAACGTTCAATCAAGTTTTGCAGTTTGAAGAAAACAAAATCCACCGTGGTGGTCGCCGTGATGCGGATCACCTGGTCTTGTTTCATTGCCGCCGACCATCCGGTGTTGTGCGGCACATGGTTTTGCAGAATGGTTTTCATAGCTAAAGTTCTCCTTCAGGTTCGAGACCGAGCGTTTATCGCGACTTGTAGAGCGCGTCGACGAAGCCGTTGGCGGCCAGATCGCGGATGAAGCGGGATTCGGCAAATCGAGCCGGCATGGTGCCGGGCGGAATCGCGCGCGATCCTGACAGCTCTTCGATGATGGTTTGAATACCCGCGGGGGTCGCTTCGGGAACCCGCTTAAAGTATTTGTTTGCGTAAATTTCGTAGACCTTTTCTGCAGCCGGCGTGGTTTTTTGTTTGGTGTATTTTTCCAGCACCGCCAAGGCGGCCGTCTTGTCGGCTTTAAAGCGGTGAATGCCCTCGACGTAAGCTTTCATGAAGCGCGTTACCAAGTCGGGCTGGCTCTTCAAGAACGCCTGGCGCGCCGCGAACGGGCCGAAAGGATAGACCAGCCCCGAGGTGGAGACATCGGCCAAGCGCACGAAGCCGGCAGCTTCGGCGCTGATTGTTTCCGGCCCGGTGGCGAGTACGCCGCTTTGCACCGAGCCGCCTTTGATCGCGGCGAAGATCTGCGGTCCCGAGCCGGTTTGAAAAATTGCCACGTCCTTATCCGGCTGCAAATTCCACTTCTTGAGTAAATAGCGGGCGACAAAATCGGTGGTCGCGCCGATGCGGCTGACGCCGAGCTTGCTGCCTTTTAACTGCTCCGGTGCGCTGATACTCGGCACCGACCAAAGTTCGAACGGCAGTGAGTCGATGGTCGCGCCGAGCAGGACCACATCGGCGCCTTGGAGATTGGCGGCCACCGTGGCGCCGGCGGCGGTAAACGAGATCGCCACGTCGCCGGCGATCAACGCTTGCAACGAAGGGGGTCCGCCGGCGATGTAAATGAACTCGGGCTCGATTTGGTATTTCTTGAAGAGCCCCGCCTCCTTGGTCAACCACAGCGGGCCGTAGACGACTGCGATCGAGGTGTAGGCGATGCGCAAGGCTTGGGCGCCCGCGGGAGCAGCGCAGCCGAGGCACGTCAGGGCCACGGCGATCCATGTTCGCGCCCGGTGAAACCTCAGCCCGGAGGATTTCCCCATTTGCCCGATCGAAGTTTTCATTTACGAAATCTGTAGGTTAGATCGCCAACCCTGTCAAGTTACGGTGCGATTATATGTCAGCCATTAATAAACCGTAAATCAGGGAAAAACTGAATCTTTTTGCCATTTTTCCAGATCATGTAAACCTTTGCCAAAGCGCGTCGTCCAACCCATCAAGGCGCCTGATTCAGAACATTAAAAGAAGGAGAATTCAACGATGAAAAAGGCAATCGTAATTGGTTTGGGTATATTGGCTCTCGGCAGCGCGGTCCCGGCGATGGCGCATGACTACCGACATTTCGACAGACGCGGGGATCGAGTCGATGCGCGAATGGATCGCAGAGGAGATCGGATCAACAACCGGCTGGACAACAGGGGTAACAGGATCAACGAGCGGCTCGATGCTAAAGGCGAGCGGATTAACGACCGGCTCGACGCTTTGGCGGCAGAGGCGCGGGCGGACGGTAAAAACCGGCTGGCTGAGCACCTCGATCGCAAAGGCGATCGCATCGAAGCCCAACTGGACCGTCGCGGTGACAGGATTGAAGACCGTTACGACCATGTTGGCGATCGCGCCGACCGTTGGTACGACAACCGTGGCGATCGAATCAACAGCCGCTTCGATAATCGCGGATTCTTTAATCGCTGGTGGTGGGGCCGATAATTAAGCGGTCGCAGTTGCCGATAGCGTAGCAAAAGCCGCTTTCTCCGCCAACCGGAGAAAGCGGCTTTTTACATTCCTGTCAGTGAGTAAGTTTGTGTCGCAATGTTGTCCAGACTCCCTCTGACATGTGCAGGAAATTCGCACGGCTGGGGCAATTCATTACTGTATGCAATGCCAAGCAAAGTTAGCCGCGAAAATATTCTTTGAAACCGGTCACCATCAGATTCGCCAGTCGCCTCATTATAGCTTTCGACATGGCCGTAGTGGGTCAGGTTCGGAACCACGATTAGGCGCAGGGCGTCGGCGTAAGGTTTGAAACGATTGAAGGCGTAGACTTCGCGGCGAAACTCCAAAGCCTTTTTCGCCGCCTTCGATCCAGTGGCCTTTGTCGTACTCGCCGACGATGTGCAGCAGCTTTTTGCCGCGCAGGCGTTCGAGCTGCGACTTGTACGTGATAAACAGTTCGTCATCGGTCAATCCCGACAGTTTCTTGATGTCCGGAATCAGCACATCGTGGGCGCTATGTTCGATGTCCTGCAGAAAAGGCTTGAATTGCGGCCGGCGGTGATTTTCCAGCTCGAACCATCTCTCGACGCTGCCCCACGGTTGGTTCGGTCCGACGTAGCCGCTTTTGGCGTAACCTTTGGGCGAGCGCCGGCTCAAGTCGGTCAAGTTGCGAAACGGCGCGGCGCGCTCTTCCGCTGATTTCTCGGCGCAGGCGAGATCCCATTCTTTGCGCACCCAGGCCGGCATGCCGGTGCCATAGCCCAAGCCGCCGATGAGTTTATTTTTGAGACCATACTGCTCCATCAAATAAAAATATTCGCCGCCGGTGGAGTGGCCCCACATATAGATCGATTGCTGCAAGTTGTTCTCGACCAGCGCCTTGATCGCCTCGGTGCACATTCTAAACGTGTAGACCGCTAAGCGGTTGCGCAGTTCAGCATCGCCGGGGATCTGGCCAATGATAAATTCCGGCCGCCGTTCGGCAATCGACGGCCAAGGTTGGGCGCTGTAGTGGCCAGGCAATGAAATCGCCAGCACGGGAATGCCCAGTGACGCGATATGCTGGGCGACGCCGACCCGCGCCGTCTTGGGATCGGTTTGGCTCAAATCGGGATATGTCTTCGGGTCCGTCAGGGGTAAAAATAAATTCATATTCATTGGCGGCACCGCCATGAATCATCACCACGGCGGTGTCGGGAATCGATACTTTGGCCGGGGTAAATAGCCGGCCGTGAATGTCCCACGAAAACAGCTCGCCGGGTTTTTCCGGATTGGCATAACGTTCAACGGTTTGTTGAACTTCTTTCACATTGACGGAGGTGCGCGGAAACGGATCGGGGAAGCTTTTGTAGTCGTCGAACGGACATGTAGTAGATGAAATCATCTTTCAAACCGGCGCCGGTTTTCAGCGCTGCCACCACTTTGTTCATTGCATCCTTGCCGTCCTTGCCATTTTGGCCCTTTTGACTCATGAGTCTTCTCCTATCTCGGAATAACTGTCTTCCTGTTTATCTGTGCATGGCAGCGCGATGTCAACCGGCATTGCGCCGCGGCATCGGCTGTATTGGTCGGGGCCGCGTGGGGTTGATGCAGCGTGCGATTACGGCTAAACAACAGACACCACATTGAGGAGGCAGGCAGATGGCAGAAGCGGTTAACCGTCCATCCTATCAACCGGTCGACAGCAAAGTCGAAATCATGGACACCCCCTACGATCGCTGGATCGCGTCCCAGGGGATCGATATCGTGCGCGGTTTTTTCGTCGAGGATTTATATACGACCCCGCTCAAGTGGTGGGATCGCATCGGCGGCAACGGCGTGTGCATCATGCTCGACGGCGCCGGCTATATGGATGACGCCTATGTCATCGGCATTCCGCCGGGAAAGAGCCTCAATCCACAACGGCATATTTACGAGGCGCTCGTCTATGTGCTTTCCGGCCGCGGCGCGACCACGGTGTGGCAGGACAATGGCGCCAAGCAGACTTTCGAGTGGCAAGCCGGCAGCTTGTTCGCCCTGCCGCTCAACGCCTGGTATCAGCATTTCAATGGCCAGGGCGATCACGAGGCGCGGCTGTTGTCGGTGACCACGGCGCCGCTGATCTTTAATCTGTTTCGCAGCGCGGACTTCGTCACCAACTGTCCCTATTCATTCACCGAGCGTTTCAAGGGCGAAGAAGGTTTCTTCACCGGCGGCGGTAAGCTCTATAGCGACCGGGTGGTGGAGACCAACTTCGTCGCCGATGTGGTCAATATCGAACCGGTGGAGTGGAGCGAGCGCGGCAAGGGCAACGCGACGATCTTTTTTGAAATGTCCGAGAGCATGATGGGGTCCCATGTCTCACGCTTCCCCGTCGGGCTTTACAAGAAAGCGCACCGCCATGGCCCGGGCGCTCATGTCTTCATTCTAACCGGCCAGGGGTATTCGCTGCTTTGGCCCGAGGGCAAAGAGATGACCCGGGTGGACTGGAAGCCCGGCTCCATCGTCGTGCCGCCGGAAGGCTGGTTCCACCAGCATTTTAATTCCGGCGCCGAGCCGTCGCGTTACCTGGCACTGAAGATTCTCAGCCGCAAGTACAAGCTGCAGCCCGGTAAGATCCAGTCCGACGTGCCTTTGGCTTTTGGCGGCTGGCAGATCGAGTACGAGGATGAAGACCCGATGATTCGCAAAATCTTCAACGAGGAGTGCGCCAAGTCGGGGGCCGAGGTGCGCATGCCGCCGGCGCGGCAGGCCAATTGACAAGCGTCAGGGTCTTCTTAATAATACCGATTAGTTAGTTGCTTTCCCAAGGAGAACATCATGGTGAAACCGATTGGAATGACCGAAGGGCATTATGAATGCCGCTCGCTCGACGAGACCTTGCCGATCTTTACCGAGTTGCTGGCCGCCGAGGTGATCGAACGCACGGACAAGCAGGCGGTGGTCAAACATCCCAACACCAAGTGGCGCCTGGTGATTCACGAAGGCGGGCCCGATAGCAAGAATAAGCCGCACACCAATCACTATGGCTTTCGCGTTAGTACGCCCAAAGAAATACCGATTGCGCACCAATATATTTCCGATCACAAGGCGCAGTACAAGATCAAGAGCGTGACGCCGCCGCACGAAGCGCATTTCGCTTACTCGATCTATTTCAAAGAACCCGGCGGCAACGATTTGGAGCTGGAGTATTACAATCCGGCGGCGATCAAACAGGGCCGGCGCATCGCCGCGCCGCACTGGACGACGCCATTGCCGGAAGAAAAATTTCCCGGCAAAGGCTACGTGCCCCAGGCGATGACCCACGGCACACTCAACTGCGACGACAAAGAAAAAAGCGATCAGTTTCTCGCCAACGTGCTCGGCCTCGATATCATCGGCGGCGGGCGCACATCGACTTATATCAGCGTGCCGGACATGGGTCCTTGGTACGTGGTGGTACTGCCGACGACGCATCGCGATTACTTGTCCGAAGCCAACCGTTTCACCCTGCAAGTGGCCAGCCCCGAAGAAGTCGAAGAGGCGCACAAGGACTTCTCGAAAAACGGCAAGCAACTCGGCATCCACGATGTCCGTGAACTGGAAACCAACGGGCGCGCCCACTTTCTCTTGAGCGATATCAGTAGAAACTGGTGGGAAATTACTTCGTAGACATTCGTTCGATCTCGATCAACGCCGTTAACAGCGCTGCTGTTAGCGGCGTTGCTGTTTCTGGCGCCCAGCCCGGATTGGGCCGATTTGAAATCCAGCCAATAAACAAGGCATTTCGCGTACGGGGTATTAACCCCGCACGCGACCAAAGGGATGCTCGCCCCCTTTGGATTCCCCATTTGATGGTGCCCCGCAGCAAGCTGCGGGGTATGTTTAGATTCGTCCGGTTTCCTTGACAGTCGTCGCAATGACCGGATATACGCCAAGCAAGCAAGGAGGTATTTATGTACAGTGGTCCGGTGATCGATGCCGACGGGCATGTCTTGGAGAAAGAAAAATATATCCGCAAGTATCTCGAAAAGCCCTGGGACAAGCGCTCGACGGCGCTGCGCACGCGCGATCAGCCTTGGGATGCCAACCTCTTCGATAGCTTCGAGATGGCGGTGCGCTGGGAGGATTTGTCGCCCAAGCAGCAGATCGACGAGTGGCATGCGGCGATGGATCGCGAAGGCATGGAATATGCGATCTGTTTCCCGACCGGGTCGGGAAACGTCTCGAAGCTGCAAGAGTTGGATTTTGCCCTGGCCATCGCACGCGCTTCCAATACGCAGTTCGCCAAAGAGTTCAACGCGCATTCGAACCGGGTCAGTTGCGTCGGCGTGCTGCCGCTGCGCGATCCGAAAGCGGCGGCGGAGGAACTGCACCGAGGCGTCACCGAGCTCGGGTTGAAAGGGTTCGAGATTCTGCCGATGGGATTGCCGATGGCGCTCGGCAGTACATTTTACGATCCGGTCTATGCCGAGGCGGAAAAGCTCGGCGCGGTCATCGGTATCCACGGCTCGCGCAGCAACTCCCATGAATTGGGCGCCGACAAGTTATCGACCTTTGCCGAAGTGCATTCCTATGCATTTACCGTCGGCCTGTTGTTGCAGTTTACCCACGTGGTCTGCCAGGGCGTGCCGGTCCGTTTCCCCAATCTGAAACTGGCCTTCTTGGAAATCGGCGCCACCTGGCTGCCCTATTATTTGGACCGATTGGATGAGCACTGGGAAAAACGCGCCAAGCAGGAGATGCCGCTGCTCAAAGAAAAACCCAGTGACGTCGTGCGCAAGGCGAAGATGTGGTTCAGCCTCGAATCCGGTGAGTCGCTCTTGCCCGAGGCGGTCAATTACCTCGGCGCCGAGCATTTTCTTTACGCCTCGGACATTCCGCACTGGGACAACGAGTTCCCCGGCAATCTGCACGCGTTGCGCAATCATCCGCGCATCAGCGATGGCGACAAAGCCAAGATTCTCTACAGCAATGCCAAACAGCTGTTCAACTTGTAACGGCCAGCGCCGGCAGCGAGACTATCAGATGAAGCTTCGCGCAGTTCTATCCAATCTCGGATTGATCGCCGGCTTGATTCTCCCTGGTGGCGCGTTGGCAGCGGAAAAGCTGGTGGCGCTGTACTCGGCCCACGCGGTGCCCTATTCGATGCCCTGGGTGGCCGAAGAGCTCGGGCTATTCAAGAAACAGGATATCGATTTCGATTTCGTCTATATTCCGTCATCGTCAACCGCCACCGCGGCGATTCTCGGCGGCAATGTGGAAATTGGCCTGTTGGGCGGCGTCGGCATCGTCAATGCCTTCGTCAGCGGCGCGACCGACCTGGCTTTCATCGGCAGCATCAAGAACATCATGACCCAGAGTATTCTCGCCAAGCCGGAGATCACCAGGCTCGAACAGTTGCGCGGCAAGCGTATCGGCGTCACACGCATCGGCAGCAACACCCATTACTTCACGGTCCAAGCGTTTCGCCGCGCCGGCATGAACACGGACAAGGACATCACGTTCATCCAGACCGGCGGCGAAGCGGAAACCGTCGGCGCGCTGATGGCCGGACGGATCGATGCCGCGACGTTGTTGCCGCCGAGCGACGGCAGGGCGCTGGCGCTGGGCTTTCGCTATGTCGTGTTCGGTCCGGATATTGGAATTCCTTACGCCGCCTCGACCATCGCGACCCGGCGCTCCCTCATGGTCAAGCGCGGCCCTGTAATCGGCCGGTTCATGCGCGCGATGGCCGAAGCTTCAAGAGCGATGCACCGCGATAAGGAATTGGTCTTCCGGGTGATGGAGAAGCAACTGCGAATCAAAGATCGCGCGGTATTGGAAGCCAGTTACGCCATCGAAATGAAAGTCATGGAACCGCGGCTGGAAATGAAAGCGCCGGCGCTCCAGCCGATGATCGAAGAGGTCGCCCGCACCAACCCGCGCGCCAACGAGGTCAAGCCCCAGGAGATGATGGACCGGCGCTATTTGGCGGAGATGGACAGCAGCGGCTTCTTCAATCAAATTTGGGCGCGCTAGCTAGAGAGGCATGGCTGGACCCTGCGGCGCGTCGTCAGGCGGGACGCCGATTATTGCGGCGGGATGTTAGCCGGTACCCGGTTAGAGATCGGCTTGATCGTGCGCAAGTAGCGATACATGGCGCGGACGTCTTCTTCCTTCATATTGCGGTATATGTCCCACTCCATCGGCGTTAACGGGTATTTAACCCCGTCCGGTCTAATGCCGGTCTTAAACGTTTTGACGAACTGTTCTTCGGACCATTTGCCAATCCCCGTTTCATTGTCGGGAGTGATATTTTTGGCGTAGAAACGCGCGCCGCGCGGTCCGGGAAACCCGGCAACACCGCTCGGGCCGGTTTTTATGCCGGCGTATTTTGCCGGCACGCCGGAGAGAAACAGACTTTTATCGTGTTGGTTACTGGGAGTGCGCGGGGTGTGGCAGCCGATGCAGTCGCCCAGGTGGTTGACTAGATAATCCCCTCGTTCGATATAACTCGCTTGTTCCCAATCGGCTGGGATGGGCTCTTGAGTTGAATTTAGGGCGCAGGCCGCCAGCGCTAAACTGAATGCGGCCAACAGAAAAATTTTCACACCCCAGGTGTTCATACTACTCCCGCTATTTCGCATTGACTGGGACTCCGGCGGGCGCTTGGTTCTTGATCGGCTTGATGGTTTTAAGGTAAGCCCAAAGGGATTTTAGATCGCGGTCGGTAATTTTTTGAAATGCCTCCCAGGGCATCTGCGGGTCGAGCACGCGGCCGTCCGGGGTGATGCCGGTGCGCATGGCGCGGATAAATTGGGCCTCGGTCCAATTGCCGATGCCGGTTTCTCGATCGGGTGTTATGTTAAGCGCGTAAATTTTTTTCCAGCGGGGCGTCGTCCAGCCGCTGTTCGCCGGTGGGCCGGCGGGTGGCGGCGGATTGGGCGCCCCGGCATAGTGCCAGGCATCATCCTTACCACCGTCGGCTTTTTCCCGAGTATGGCAGCCGCAACCTTGAATGGCGGTGGCGATGTAGCGGCCGCGGGCGATTAGTTCCGCATCCGTTTGTGCTAGCGCAGGTTGCAGCGGGGAGAAGATCGCAGCGATTGCCAGAAGCCAAAGTAGCAGAGATGCCATCGTTGCCCTTTCACTGTGTACTACGCCGCGCTATAACACGACGTTAATAATTCCTGCAAACGGAGGTGGCATGATCGGGAGATTCGCCGCAGTGGTCCAATCGTCGAGTGGCTGCAACCGCGCGCTAGCGAGCGCTGCGCTCCTGTTGTGGTTAAATTCCACCGCCAACGCCGATCTCGAACATGGCAAACGACTGTATAAAGAAAACTGCGCGCCGTGTCATGGCGAGTCTGGCAAGGGCGATGGCGCCGGCGCGGGATCGCTTCCGGTGCGGCCGGCCGATCATACCAACGGCGCGGCGATGAACGGACGCAACGACGGCTATTTGCGCGACGTGATCTCAAAGGGCGGTGGCGCCATGGGGCTGTCGTCCTTCATGCCGGCGTGGCAGGGACTTTTCAAAGACAATGAAATTCTCGACCTAGTGAACTACATTCGCAGTCTGGCGGCGCCGAACGGCGGCAGCGCCGGCAAGTAATGACAGGATAAAAGTGCCGATGGTTTTGGCTGGCACTGGGGCCGACTCGGCTGCGAACCTCGGCCGCAGTGCCAGCCTTCACGTTAGCGCATCGGCAAATCGCTATCTTTCAAGTTAAACCACTTGCGGGCATTTTCACCGAGCACATGACGCAGCTTGTCGTCGGTCATGCCGGGGATTTTTTTCACTTCTTTGACCGAGTCGGGGAACTCGGAATCCCAGTGGCGATAATCCGAGGCGTACATCACTTGGGTGATGCCGATATCGTCGAGCACGTAGGGCAGGATGGCTTCTTCGGGCTCGCAGGTGAAACTGACTTGACCGCTGCGGACGATTTCCGAAGGTTTGCGCTTGAGCAGCGGCCATTGCGGCCGTAGTTTGTGATAGTGCTCGTCCATGCGCTCGGACCAGAAGGGCAGCCAGCCGCAGGCGCCCTCCATAAATCCGACTTTCAGTCTGGGATAGCGATCGAAGACGCCTTCGCCGATCATATGCATGAGCGCGATCATGAGCTCGAAGGGAAACGAGGTCATGTGCACGTAGCTGTATTTTTCCATGCGCTCGCTGCCGGCGCCCATAACGCCCCAGACGCCGTACTGGCCGTCGTGTTCGGTTTGGGGATGGACTGACAGCGGGATGTTCATCTCTTGCGCCGCGGCGTAGACCGGATCGAACATGCGGTGACCGAGATTGATTCCATAGACATTGGTTGGGAGCATGGCGCTGACGACCTGGCGGTGTTGCGCGATGTATTCCAATTCCTTCACCGCGGCTTGGGGATCTTGCACTGGGATCAGGCCGACGCCTTTGAGCCGCTTGGGATCGGGGGCGAGGTATTCTTCCACGAGCCAGCGGTTGACCGCGTGGCAGATCAAAGCGGCGAGCGGTTTGTCCGACATGCCGTTGACCGACAGCGCGATGGCGGTTCCGAAGATCACCGCGACGTCGATGCCCTCTTCGTCCATGTCCGGCAGTCGCTTCAATGGGTCGGTCATGCCGGCACGGCTTCTCTCGATATGGGGCGCGAAGACTTCGCCGCGGTCCGCGCCGCCACCCCAGCGCCGCCGTGAACTCAAGCGGCCTTCGAGGATCATGTGGCCGTAGCCCGCGCTGTCGGTGACGCGCTTAGGCGCGAGATGGGCGTACTCTTTGGGCATCCATTTCGCGAAGTCGTCGTTTTCCGGTTCGTGACAGTGACCGTCGGCATCGATAACCAAATAGTCCGCCATAAAAATTCTCCTTATCGATAAAGCGATTTAATCTTTACCTAGTCGGGTTCCGGCTGAAATGCAACTCGAAGCATGGAGATCTGCGCCGGCAATCTACGAAGCGATTACGATTGCGGTGGGTTGACGGCGAAGCCGGTTCCTTGGCGCGGCAGACCGAAGCCGCAACGCGCGATGAGGTAGCGATCGAATTCCTGATCGGAAATAAACTTGAAGCGCACCGCGCCGGATTGGTCCCACAACTCTTTGGACGGCACTTCACATTGGCGGCAGCCCCCGGGCTTGTCGCAAGTCGATGGTGAGATGCCAGCGCTGATCGTCGCAATCGTGCCGATACGGGGATCGGCGCCGCGCGCGTCGGCGCGCACCAGCACGCCTTGCCCTTGGTAGGTCACCGCTGGGTATTTACGGTCGCGATCGGGACTGAGATCGACCGGCGACTCGGCCAATACGCCGCCGCGGATTTCCTTGGTCACGGCGTTAAACTCGATTTCTTCGCCGGTGGGGAGGGTTACGATGTTGCTGTCGCCGGTGTTGACGATGGCGGGCAAATAGCTGCGCGGAAAAAAATGCATCAAGCTGTGCATCAAGCTGCTCAGGCGAAACGCCCGGTCGCGCGACGCCACCCAGTCGGAAATCAACAGATGGATGTCCTGGCGCGCCCGGTCGTCGAAGCGAAATTGGAAATCCCGGGTGAAAAATTGATTCTTGGTCGCATCGCGACGCGGCGTGAGAATTGAGTTGCCGCCATGATTGGAAAATTCGAAGCCGACAATTTGGCCTTGACGCGTGCGCCGATACTGCCAGCTGTTAGTGAACCTCGTGTGGGCCGCGCGGGACGACAGCATCGTGCCGTAGTCAATGTTACGTTGTGCGCGGTCCTTGTCCGGAGCGGCGATGAGCGACTCCGGCAAACTGCGATCGATCCGCGCTTTGCCGACAACCTCTTCAGGTTTTTCCTGCGGTGTAGCGGTTGCCACCGGCGCGGCGGGTGCCGGGGGCTTGTGAGCTTCTTGAGCCAATTCCGGCGGCGGCTGCGGCATCGGTAGCGGTGCCGGTGTTTGGCACGCGCTGGCGAGCAGCGCTATGGCGATGCCGGCTGGTACAATATGGCGATACTTCATAGCAAGCCGCCAGTTTAGCACTATCTACCCGAGGCTGCGATGCTTCTGCCGGATGTATTACGAATGTCGAAGCGGTTCGGCGACCGTTGTTTGGAGCGAGGGGCATCGATGTCGGCGCCGGTTCTGTTTGCCGTCGCATGGGCCATATTTACCTTGTCCTGACATGCTGAAGACAAAGCGCCGGGCTCAAGGCGTCGGCTTGAGCCCGGACAACTGGCTTTGCAAACTACCTGCGGTGACGACGAAAGTCGGCGAGATCGACAGCCCCGCGTGTTCGAGCGCCTCAGCGATCCAAGTATTGCAGGTGCGCAGCAGGCTAAAACTGCGGCTTGCCGGATAAAAGCGGCTGAAGGAGAACAGCCCAGGAGCGGCGTGGGCACGGCCGGACGATTGTTCGCGGCGGAAAGTTGCGTCGATATAATCGACCATGCGTTCATAGGCGGCCGGGCTCAAGCGCAGTTCGGTGATGGTCGCGCCGCGGTAGAAATGTTCAAGTGTGTCCGTAAATCCGACCAGGTGAATGACGCTGCCACCGGACCACAGGGCCGCCTTGATGGCGCCGAGGAATCCCGACTGGGGATCGGGGAAATAATCTTTGTCGCCCCAGCTGAACTCGATAAATTGCGCCGAGGGAAAATCCGCGAGCTCGGGCATGTTTCTTATTGCCAGGTCGCTGGTGCGCAGGACGATGGCGGCGTGCCAGGAGTTGTGAACGATCGACACGGATTTACAAGTCGATTCATTTTCGGCGCAAGCCCAAGAAGTCATGGCCTGGCTGCAGGCGGCTCCATCAGCGAAGCAGAGCAGCATTGCCGCTACGCCCAAGGTCACCAAGTTCAATAGTTGCCGCAACCAGAGCATGGCCTCATGCTAGCCGCGGATTGCCGGCTTAAGCAACCGCATAGGCGCGGCTGCGAGCGCGTAACACGCGCGCCGTAACTTAATGAGTGGAACCCCGTCGCACCATGCGCAAACTAAAGCCCTCACGCTTGATATAAACCTGCTTTGAGTCCTGGCGCCGGGTCAACTGCTCGATCAGTGCGACCAGCGGTGTTGCCGAGCTGGCATAATCTTGAGGCGCACCGGCGGCTTTCAGCGCCGCCAGCGCAGACTCACCGGCAAAGAAGTTTAGTAGCTTGTCGTCGTCGGTGTTGCCGGCAAATTTCATTCGGAATTCTGCCAAGCCGACGTCGGGGACTTTGATTGCGGCCAATTCTCTGGCGCGCGCACTGCCGACCAGGCGATCGCGCAGATTGGCGTCGATGGACTGCGCTTCTTCTTCGCCCCAATAGCCCAGGGCGTAAAGCAGCACTTCGTCGGTGACTTCCTGGTAGCGCGCACCGACCATGACGTTGATGGCGGCTTGGACGCCGAAGAACTGCGAATAGGGCGTCACCATGATCGGATAGCCGAACTCGGCACGGACGCGTGCGACTTCTTCGAGCACCGCCGGCAGCTGGTCGAGCTTGGCCAAATTGCCCAGCTGAAAACGAAAATTGGAAATCATGCCGCCGGGCACCTGGTGCAATGGGTGCAGCGCGTCGTATGCCAACGGCCGTCCTATCGGCAGATTCTCCCGCTTCGCTACCATCATGAAATGGTCGCGTACCGGTTTGACAATCTGCTCGTCGACCATGGTCTGATAGCCCAGCGCACGGGCATTCATGGCGACGTTGAAGAGCGATGGATTCGAGGACCCGTCGGCGAGCGGCGGGATCGCCGTGTTGATCGACGTGATGCCGAGCTGGATCGCTTCGAGACAACAAAGCGCGCCCAGGCCGGTGTTGCAATGGGTGTGAAATTCCACCGGTTTGCCATTCGCTTCGCGCTGGATCAGAGGCACCAGACGGCGGGTCGCTTCCGGGGTCAGCAGGCCGCCGGGATCTTTGAAGCAGATCCGTTCGACGTCGAGCTTGGCCGCTTCGCGTGTCCGTTGAACAAAATATTCGTCGGTGTGCTTGGGCGAGATCGAATAAATAATATTCAAGATCGTCTTGAGGCCGACGCGCTTGGCGGCGTCGACCGCTTCGCGCCAATATCTCGGTGTGTTCGACGGATCGGAGGTGCGCAGTTCCTCAATACCGTTGGCGGCCAATCGTTCCAACCAGAGATCGGTGATCGCCGGCGCGGTCAACTGAAACGCCAGCATAGAGCGGCTGCGAATTGAGCGCAGCGGGGTTTTTCTGATGCGCTGGGCCAACAGCCGGATGCGCTCCCACGGGTCGTCTTGCAAATCGCGCACGCATTTCTTGTAGAACGCCGACGACATGATCTCGATGGCTTCGAAGCCGGCGCGGTCGAGCCGCTCGGCGATGGGTAACATCATGCCGGTGCGCATGTTGGAAGCCCAAAGGCTCAACTGGCCGTCGCGCAGGGTGGTGTCGACGAAATAGACTTTACCGCGGGGATGCGCTGGGTTCATGGCAGTAGCATTGACGTGATCGAATAGTCGAGTGGTGGAGGGTTCGTAAGCGACACTACGATGCTCGTCAATTCGAATTAATACCTAGTCGAGATTCACGTAGAGTCTGGTCCAATCGATCGGCGTCGCCGTGTGGCCCTGGCCGGTGGTGTCTTCGGCGAGGAAAATATCGCCCGGGTAAAAGGTCTTGCTGCTGCCGTCACCGAGGCCGATCTTCACACTGCCGGTTAGAGTCACCACCCAGCGGCGTCTGGGGGCGCGGTGAAAATTGACGATATGGGGGGCGAAGCCGTCGCGAAACAAATGGCTGGTGGCCGGCTTGGTATCATTGAAGTAGATCGCTTTGGCGCTGTCCAATTGCTCGAAGTGAGACTGGCCGTCGGCGCCGGCGTAGAGTCGGTAGAATTGCATCGCTGCCTCCCGCGAGAGTTTGTCGCTTTTCTAGCACCAAACGGGTCGGCTGCGCCAGTGCAGATAGCTGGCAAACTGAAGTGAAGAGCGGTCGTCAGTAATGATAGTCAACGGCTGGTCCTGCGGCGACAACGGCACGATTGGCTCGCCGTTACCGCCGCAGGAACGCCGATCAAACGCGTGTGAACGACTGGTAGATGCCCCACAGGCTATATACAACTGTCAGGCCGATAATGCCCCAAACAGCAAGCTTCATAGCGATTGGAAAATCCGACATAAAATTCTCTCCTTGAGTAAATGCGATCTGTCTGGATTGCCCTGGGAGCGGGCAACCACAGGGAGAACGGTTGGTAGTGCTCTCGAGTTGAGGACTCAGGAGAAAACCGGTCAGATCAGAAAGGTACGATTGAGCAGAAACCATGGCGGTTGCAGGAATAACTCGCCATTTTTTTCAGTCCAATGGGCCAGACCGAGTAGGGTAACGATGCAGGACGCCACCGAATCAAACCTCGGTGCGGCAATAAACAAATTAGCGATGCTGACGCCGTTGTCTTCGTCGCTGATTTCGCTGGCGGTGGCCATAGGGTTGGTCCAAGGCGAGCTTGAGCCTGGGTCGCCCATGGCCGCGGCCAGGCGCACGGAGCTTGCCAAAAGCAGCGGTAGCAGCAACGAATAAATGATCAGCGACTTGCGCATAGGCTGAGCGCTACTGTATCAGGTGGCCATAACATGGCAACCACGCCACGGGTTTACCCGTGGCGCTCACAGCGGCGTCACGCTCGACGGCGGCTGGCGATGCTTGGTCGCCTGCTCGTAGGCGTAGGCGAACTTGATCATGTTGCCGTCGTCGTAGGGGCGGCCGAGGAAAGTAATGCCGGCGGGCAGGTGGTCGCGGGTGAATCCCGCCGGCACCACCACCGATGGCACATAGACTAAAAACGTATTGATATGCGGCGCGCCTTTTTGATCGACGTAGGGAGGATTGACGCCGTCCTTGATCAACGTCGGCTGATGCTCGACGGCTTTGTGCATGATGGCGTCGAGCCGGTGCTCGGCCATGACCTGCAACAGATTGGTCATCAGTTCATCGCGCGCTTTCAAATATTCGTAATTGGCGTCGTTGGACGGTGCCCGCGACCAGCGTTCGCGCGAGCCTTTGACCACCTTCTGAAAGTCCGGCGACTGCATCGCTTCGTGGCGCGAGGCGTATGGCGGTTTGCCGCTGCGGCCGAAGTATTCTCTAAAGGACTCTTCCTCGTCGGCGAAGTTGCCGGCGCGTTTAGCTAAAAGCGTTTTGAGGTTCGGGATGACGATCGGATCGACGACCACCGCGCCCGCGCCCTTGAGATCGTTTACCGCCTTGTCGAACACTTCGGTGATCTTGGCGAAATCCTCGGAGTCTGGTTCGGCGTCGTAACCCATGGACTCGCGCAGGATGCCGATGCGCGCGCCTTTGAGGCCGTTGTTATCGAGAAATTTTGTAAAGCTCTCGGGTACCCGGCCGACGCCACGGGCGGTCACCGGATCGTCGGCATCGTAGCCGACCATGTTATCGAGCAGTTTGGCCATGTCGGTGACCGTGCGCGCCATGGGCCCCAACGAACCGTTGACCGAAGGCCAGCCGGCATAAACACCGCCGCGACTCACCAAGCCCGCGGTAGGGCGCATGCCGGCGACGCAATTCCACGTCGATGGCCGGCGTATCGACGCAAAGCCTTCCTGGCCGATCGCGACCGTGCAGAAGTTTGCCGATACACTGGCGCCCGATCCGCCCGAGGAGCCGCCGGCGGTGCGCTCGAGAGCATAGGGATTTTTCGTCGAGCCGAATAGCGACCCATGGGTGTCGCCGCCGCCGAGTTCGCCGAGGGTCGCTTTGCCGATGATGATGGCGCCGGCGCTTTTGAGCTGGGCGACGACGAAGGCATCGCGGCCGGGATAATAGTCTTTGAACAGCAAAGAGCCCAAGGTCGTCGGCATCGGGGTCGCATCGCCCTGATCCTTCATGACGATCGGTATGCCGTGCAGCGGCCCGACCGGCCCGGCAGATTTGTAAGCCGCGTCGAGACGGTCGGCTTCTGTGAGCGCGTCGGGATTGAGTGAAATGATCGCGTTGAGCGCCGGACCTTTTTTGTCATAGGCGTCAATGCGATCGAGATACATTTGCACCAGTTGACGGCAGGTCAACTCGCCGGATTTATAGGCGGCGTGAACCTGGTCGATGGTCGTTTCGAGAATATTGAAAGCCATGGCAGAACTCCCTTGCCGCTTGACTGGAATAGCGATTTCATATGTCAGGCTCGATCGAATGTCCAGTTCTCGGTTTATTCTGCCTGCCGCTACTTCTCATATTCGTCTCGCGATTCGCAACTCCTATCAACTCCGTTGCTCAGCCTTTCATGCGCAAGCCGCTCATCGGGCTTCGGTGTCGCGTTAGGCCCGTACAATTAGGGGATTCTCCCATTTGCCCTTGCAATGCGGTAATGCAGCAGATTCTTCTTCTGATCTTGTCATAGGCGTTTGGTATAGGGCTTGCTCGAAGTGCTTGCCCAACGAGGATAGCAGATAAATTCGCAAGATTGCGGACGCCGTGACTAACTGGACAGAGTCCGGATTAGAACTGCGACATATGAAAGGTTAGTGAGGAAGCGTAGAGCTCATACTTCATACCCGGATTATCTTGAAAGAAAGCATTGAAATAAAAGTAGACTCCTTCTGCTGATTTGCTCGAGGTGATAATCGCAACAAAAAATCGCCTATAAGGCAGTGGCGATAACGAGGGCAGCATGTGGCGTCAGTTTCCCATTCGGTACCACGATCCTTTCCGTGCAGCGTTACGAAATTGCTGTTTGCAAGCACCGATCATGAGCCCAATCTCCGTATCTTTATTGGCCGCTGTGTCGGCTTTTGCGTGTTTATTATCTCTATCACCTTGTATCGCCGCTGATTTGGTTCCCGCGGTAGCAATTCCATTTGTGAACATCGATCGGGGCACGCGAAGCGGGATCCGCGAACAAAAACTTGTTGTTTCACGTCGTGCGTCCGATTGGCGGGACCTTTGGATTGCGCACAGGTCAGGAGCTGTCGCGCCACAGGATCCACCCATAGTCGATTTTGAAAAAGAGATGGTTTTGGCGGTTTTCTTGGGCGAAAAGCTAACCGGTGGCTACCGATCAGAAATTGTTAGCGTCGAAGAAGACCGTGGGAGCGGCCAACTCCGCGTCCTATGGCGTCAGATCAAACCACCCGCCGGCGCGATAACGACGCAAGCACTGACGCAACCGTACCATATTGTCAAAGTTCAGAAGAATGATTTGCCGTTAGCCTTCGTGATGGAACCATAGGTTTTATCCATGTGGCGGCGACTATTCATTAGCAACACGATTTATCTAACCCTATGGGCGTTCAGTTCCTTTTCCCCGTCGGGCGCTCACGCGCAAAATGACTTAGTAGTTTCCTACAGCGAGACCGGCCAGGTTATCTTGCGGACACGCCGCCCGAGCGGCAGCGTGTCCGATTACTTGCCGCACGCAGGGGACGAAATACTTGTACGTTTTAAGAGTGGCGCCAATCAAACGGTAAGATTTGCAGCGCATAGCGGACAGCGAGCGACACGCATAAAACAATTCCGGCATATCGACGGACTCGAGCTTGTCAAATTGCCACCGGGCGTTTCCTTGGGGCAGGCCATCAAATCATATCGGGACCGCCCCGAGGTTCTCTACGCAGAGCCCAATTATGTCATTGAGCATTTGGGCATCCCCAACGACCCTTCGTTTCCAACCCAATGGAACCTTCGCAACACCGGGCAGAATAGCGGCACCCCTGGAGTCGACATCAAAGCGGTCCAAGCATGGGATATAACCACCGGAAGCAGCAATGTCGTCGTAGCGGTAATCGATAGCGGCGTCGATTATACGCATGAGGATCTAGCCGCGAATATGTGGAGAAACGAAGCCGACTGCAACAACAACGGCATCGACGATGACGGCAATGGTTATATCGACGACTGCTATGGCATCGACGCTTTCAACGACGATTCGAACCCGATGGACGACCACAATCACGGCACGCATGTCGCCGGCATAATCGGTGCTGTTGGAAATAACTCTGTTGGTGTTGTCGGCGTCAATTGGAACGTCAAAATCATGGCTTGCAAATTCCTAGGCGCCGATGGATTTGGCACCGTCGCCGACGCCATCCAGTGTTTAGAATATGTCAAAATGATGAGAGATCGTGGCGTCAATATCGTCGCGACGAACAATAGTTGGGGAGGCGGACGGCTTTTCTCAAAGGCTTTGTATGATGCCATCGAGGCGCACACGCAGCGCGGCATATATGTTTATTGCGGCAGCAGGTAACGGTCTTTCTAACAAACGACGTCATTCCCGTATATCCCGCTGGTTATTACTTTCCAAATGTTGTGGCCGTAGCTGCCAATGATAGGAGAGAGTGCAAGTCCACTATTTCGCGTTTCGCGAAGCTGGGCGACCACTGTTCATCTTAGCGGCGCCTGGAGAAGAATATTTTAAGTACGATCATCGGAAACAATTATGCGGGTTTTACTGGAAGCTCGATGGCCGCGCCTCATGTCACTGGTGTCGCCGCCCTCATGCCGCGCCCAAAATCCACAAAGAGACTGGAAGGCCATTAAGAATCTTGATTCTAGCCAGTGGTGACGTATCTGAATGTCCATTCGTTTTCCCACGACATGTACATTACTGCAAAGACGCTCAACGCTCAGCGGGCTCTATCTTGTTCAAACTCAGTCGTTAGGACGCGTTTGAGGCCCATTGCGACAAAGAATCTAATAGAGGAAGAACCAGTACGGTGGGGGGTAGGCAGGCCATTTACTCCTTGTCTGTATTGCAATATTAATTGCGCTCAACCCAACGGCACCGTAACGTTGTCCCTATTAGCCCAGGAAGCGCGACTGTATACATTGCGTGATGATGGAGTAGGCGCTGATCAGGTCGCCGGTGATGGAGATCTATTCGGCTCATTGGACACCAACAACAGGCGGCACGTTTACTCTCTGCCTTTCCCGGATGGCGCGATTTAGGTTAGCAGTTGATGCTGATCCGCATCTCAAATTGGGTTTTCCAGTGAAAACATTGCACTTGCGCAGGCAGTTATTTCGGCAGGTCCGAAGCAATCCACACACTTAGTCGGAAACATCGATGGCGAGTCGGGAATCTTGAAATTATTGCTGACAGGACTAACTCGCGGCCCCCTTTATGCGTGGAAATATAACGGGCTCAGCGGTTCCAGGGCTGGCCAGTACACAAGCGATACTGAACGCCGCAAGCTATCCGGCGCTGGGTAAGTTATCAAGTGGGTTCCAGACGGTCTACGAAGTTGATTGCCGGTTATATGCTGGATGAGTATCCGTTGATCTCCAAAATCACTGCTTAGTCGGGTAACGGTGAAGTACGTTCCCGGATTGGCCACGTGACAGTGCATAATGACAGCGACTGTCTATGTTCACTACGGCTGACGTCTGAACGGTGATGGCATCGATGAAATACTTCATTCGAGATGCGGATTTCGAATGCAGATCGTGCAGGCAAACGGAACTCCTTTGCCAGGGTGGCCTAGTATCACTGGATTTGGGATCAACAGGGATGTTATTACGATGGCAATTGGCGGATCTTGATGGAGACGGATTTCAAGAAATTATATTTGTTTCGGAATCAAGTTCCGCAGTGGAGACTATCGGAACATATTTATACGCATTTCATTCATGATGGCACGCTTGTTAAACGGATTTCCCGTTCAGTTGGACTGGCGGCGCCGATATTTACTTGGCCCATCGGCGGGACGTGGATGGAGATGGCTGCACCAGAAATTATCTGACCAGCTTCGGCAGGAACTGGTCTCGACTCCAATCAGTCAAAGTCTACGCTTGTTTCGAACGACAGGGCATCATTGTGCGAGAAATGAACGATTCCGGTGGACTGGCTCAGTCGGCCGTTCAATACTGCCCTGGCACTCGCCGATCTAGATGGCGACGGTATTCCGGAAATTATTATCCAGACGGACGATATGCTCGATGACTGACGCGGTAGACGGCGCTACGTGTTCCCAGGTTGGCCGGTTCGCTGACCGGGGGTCGTGGAAGAGTTATTCATCGCTGATAATTGGTGATGTCGACGGCGACGGCTTGCCGGATATGGTATTACTAGCCGCCCATACGGGGAAGATAGCATGGGAGAAGTGTGGGTATACAATCGCGTTGGCGGTTCTAGACATCAAGCGGTTTTCCGAAAAGATTTCAATTCGATAACGGACTTGGAATTGCTACCGGCAATCGCGGATTTAGATCGGCAACGGCCATAACGAAATAATAGTAACTGGTGCTCCATGTGCGAGCGGTGAATCCAGGCGAATTTGATAAAGTATGGGTTTACGAAATTGGCAGATCGATCGCATGGTGCAGTCCAATGGGGCCAGTTCATGGGTGGCCCGAAACATCAAGGGTGTATTCAAAGGAGGATTTAACGTTCCGAGCTCGGTCTATTCTGAATGTCAAAAAGAAGGGGACTGCCACCGGTCGAGATCGTAACTAGCAATTCACCAGCGTATCAATTGCGGAAACGGATTGCTCGGAGACATTTAACAGAATTACGACGGTTATACTTAACTGCAGCCTGCTTCGCCTAACGTGTTCTTTGCCGGGTGGAGTGGTCGGGGGTTGCAGTGGTATAGGAAATTGTTCTGTAACCGTAACTGCCGATACGATTGTTACAGCAACCTTCATTCTCCAACTCCAAACCGAGACTACACCACCCGACACGAGCATCACGGGCGGCCCTGCGGGTGTCATCTCAACGAATAGCCCCATGTTTAGCTGGACGGGATCGGACAACGTAACCGCAGTAGGCAATTTGCAATATGGCTATCGACTTGATCCGCTAGAGGCCAACTTCTCGCCGTTTGCCGCCACGACAACAAGAAACTATTCAAATCTTGCCAACGGAAATTACACGTTCTTTGTAAAGGCGAAAGATCAGGCGAGTAACGAAGACCCGACTCCGGCGGTCCGTGCTTTCTCCGTAAACGTCGGGGGTATCGCCCCAGATACCACGATCTCAACAGGGCCACTGTCATTGACCAAGAGTGCCAGTGCGAGTTTTAGTTTTACCACGACTGTGGCAGGAAGCACTTTCCAATGTAGCCTGAACGGAGCAGCGTTCGCGGCCTGTACCAGTTCAAAAAAATACACGGGTTTGGCGAATGGCAACCACACCTTCCAGGTACGGGCGATCGATCCAGCAAAAAGCATCGATCCGACGCCGGCAAGCTTTACCTGGACAGTCGACCGGGCGGTGCCAACTACCAGCATCACGTCGAATCCGCCGACGGTGACCAACGTCACGAACGCGAACTTCAGGTTCACCTCGAACGAACCGGCGACGACCTTTCAGTGCCGCCTCGACACCGCAGTGTTCGCCCCTTGTTCCAGCCCGGCGACGTATGCAGGTTTGGCGGCCGGCAAACACACTTTCCGCGTGCGTGCGGTCGACCCGGCTAGCAATGTCGATGCGTCGCCGGCACTCTACACGTGGAATATCGACACTACCCCGCCGATTACCAGTATCACGAGGAAACCAGCTGCCGTGACGACCAGCACGAGTGCGACGTTCACTTTTAGATCTAATCAGGCCAAAAGCACCTTCGAGTGCAACCTCGACGACGGTGGTTTCTCTGCCTGCGCTAGCCCGGCAACGTATCAATGGGCTGGGAGTGGGTAGCCACAACTTCCAGGTGCGTGCAATCGATCCAGCGAGTAACATCGATGCTACGCCCGTTTAGTGTCGATTGGACGGTACAATAACGATCTGCTTTGTCGTGCGACCGGGGAGCGGAGGATGAGCTGATCGTCATGTTGCTAACGATCCCAGATACGATCAGCCGCTACAGGGGAAGCTGTATGCCAAGGTCAGACTGTGACCATTTCTCTCTTTTGAGATAACTTCATCCCATGGCCGCCCGAGCCCCCACGCATCGAGTATCCCGGGCGCGCTTTATCATGTGACCTCCCGCGGGGACTGCCAGGAACAGATCTTTGACGGTTGACCCCTTAAGCGTATTTTCCGGGCTGTTCATCCCCGGGATGGGCCTGGAGGTCTCAGCCCCGAAATGCGCAGTTCGTTGATAAAATCGGGCTTGACCACTCCACGAGGAGACATCATATATTAAGTATGAAATATGTTATTCCGCTTCCAATATCGCACGACCAAGCTGAAGCGCAATTGTTACAGGGAATCAATATGAGATTTGCGATGCGTTGGTCAGAATCACTTACAACGAGCCAGATTGGCGTTGGGCGCAAGATTGCTGTGTTCGATTTGCTGAACATTCGGATTCGGGTGTACGAGGCGTTGCCGCAAACTGTATTGGTGACCTAGCGCGAATTCATAAATGTTTGGATCTCGACAAAATATTTCCCGTCCTTAAGAGACTACTGTGCGATAAAGACGTAGTTGGGCGAGTAGAGGACGCACTGGATGACATTAGTATCTTTATGGGCAAGGACATAGGCGGGCAGAATTAGACGTGTAATGACAATTTTTCGAGGTGTGTAACTTTTGAAGCGGACTAGGAGAGGAGAAAGTGGACATCCTATTATTTTCATGTCAAGCAGTTATTTTATGACAACCGTACGTTGAGCCTATTAGCCCATTGTGAAATTATTTTTCTTGGACCAGCGAGTCTCCGCCCTTGTTGGAACCGTGCACCTAAGTACAAGTATACGGCATACGTTAGTTCAGTTGCCCATCATCCCTTATCCAGGTTGCAGCGGTTCAGAGAGATGTCCTAGAAAATTGTCCCTTTACGAGGTCCATAGGCCTCGAGCATAAATATAGGTGATGTTGTTGACTAACTGGCCAAAGTTCTCACCTTGGCTAGCGCTATGCTCGACTTCAGCCGGAGATATACCGAGCTAACCGACGACTCCTTCTCCCATCCTATTGTTTTGCCGATTCTCTGCGCTTCTGCCAGCCCAGTCGCAATCTCGAATACATCGCCATCGTGTGCGCCTCATTTCCGATTCCTCTGCGCCACCCCTGGAAATCCTCTACCCGTTCGCCATACTCCGGCGCCGTGTCACGCACGATCTGAAGGGATAGGAGATACCGGACGTTGTTGCCTAGCTGGACAAAGTCGATAGAAGAATGTCCGATTTTATCGGCGGCGATAAGCGATGCGGCAAGCGAGACTAGATAGTCCTGGAACCCTTCACCATGTCATGCTTCCGGTATCGAAGGGCGCATTATCGTCGGGATTTCGTGCGCCGGTTGCGTGCGGCGCTTCGCGTGCATTGCGGCCGTCTGAAACGGTTTGCCGTTTTCCCTGTCTCGACAGCGGCATCTGTTATTTGTTGCACGAACGGAATCGCCCTCGGCGTGGCACCGAGGGCGTTCGCTTTAGGTAGTATTGCTGGAAAATCCGCGCGCTTCGATTATCTCGCGTTTGGTCTGTTTGGATTCTCCGGCTCCACCTAGAGTCAGTAGCTCACGTACCAAATTAATCGCTCCTTCGGCGTCGGCGCGGTGTTCGCCGGCACGGGCGCCGCCGCTCGGATGATGGGGGATCTCGACCAGCGGCAGTTTAGCCGAGCCGAAAAATCTCGCTTCGGTGCGAGCCAATGCCATGAAGATTGACTGGCATAAGGTCACCGTCGGCTTGCCTTGCTTTTGCAGTTCGATGGCGTCGTGGACACTCCACGACGTGCAAGACCCTCAAGCGCCTAAGCCGGTGATCACCGCGTCACAACGGTTTAGCATGTCGTCCATGATCGGCTTGGGTGCACCTTGCATATGCGACGGCTTGGTCTTGAACAATACTTCTTTGATTTGGAGCCGTTCTTGAAGCAGCTTGGCCAGCTCCTTGAACATGTCCGTCGAGTTGGATTGACCGTTGTCGATGATACCTATGATCTTGCCTTCGAGGGAATCCAAGCCCGGTACCAATGGCCGCTCTTTAGGATTGACCACCGCGCGCGGATCGAAAAACTTGATAGTCGCCATCTTGATCTAGCCTCCTGAAAAAATTGCCGTCAGCTAATCTCGCTGTTTTATCTTATATAGGCAAACTCGCGCTGGGCCTGCAACCCGGCAAAGTTGCATTGACAGGCGCATGGGTTTGATTTAGCTCTAACCACGGCAAGCAGAGCCTCAAAAGCCATGCGCTCGCCTAGACGATATCGCCAAGGATAATCCCAAGGCGAAGAACTTGACCGTGCAACCTTTGATTGACCTGAGTTTGTTACCGTAGGGAAATTGTCTAGAGTCTAACGTGACGCCAAATTCACCGGAGGTTTTCATGCAACCGATCATCGACGCCGACACCCATATTTCCGAATCCCCAGAGATGTGGGCGATGTTCGACAAAGAAATGTACGGACGCCGGCCCGTGTTACTGTCGCTGCCGGACGATACCTTGTACGGCAGCTGGAACAAGACGTGGCTCATCGACGGCAATATTTTCCCCAAGCCGGCCGGCAAGGGCGGCTTTCGCTTGATTACACCGTCGGCGTCGAAGGTCCAGTCTAACCGGAAAGACCTGAAGGTTGCATGCCGCGACATGACCGACATCCCTGGTCGTTTGGCCGACATGGATCGTCTCGGCATCGCCACCCAGGTCGTCTATCCGACGTTGTTTCTGGTGTATCTCACCGATGATCCCGCGCTCGACGTTGCCCTGAGCCGCGCCTACAACCGTTTCATCGCCCAGGCCTGCGCCCAGAGTCACGGGCGCATTCACTGGGTGGCCATCCCGCCGTTGCGCGACATCGCAGCATCGGTGCAGGAAGTGCACTGGGCCAAACAAAATGGCGCCGTCGGCGTATTCTTTCGGGGCATGGAGGGCAACTACACGCTCGACGATCCGCGCTTTCATCCGGTCTACCAAGCCGCCAGCGACCTCGACCTGGCGATCTGCATTCATACCGGATCGAGCACGCCGGTGATCAGCGAGATGTTCGACCTTGAACGCAACCGCCAGTGGTCGCACTCGGCATTCCCGCCGCTGCATGCCTTCCGTGATCTGGTGTTGAACCAAATCCCCGACATGTTTCCCAAGCTGCGCTTCGGTTTTCTCGAAGCTTCGGCGAGCTGGATCCCATTTCTCATTCACAAACTTAAAAACGACAACACCAAACGCTGGAAGTCGTCATGGAAGTCGCCGCGGGATTTATTCGAGGATTGCCGGTTCTATGTCGCCTGCGAAGCCGACGAAGATTTGAACTATCTGACCGAGTACGCCGGCGCCGATCATCTCATCAGCGGCTCCGACTACGGCCACAACGATCCCGCCGAACAAGCCCAACTGGTCAAGCAGCTGCAGGCGCGCGAAGATGTCGCGCCGTCGTTGATCGAAAAAATCCTGTGCGACAATCCGCGGCAGTTTTACCGGATGTGAAGTTTACCGGTCGGCGATTGCGCAGCCGTGAGGGCGGAGAATTTAATACCAAAGCATTGGCGCCCGCCGCGCTTCGGCGGTCGCCGTCTGTAGCGATAACTTAAAAAGACTCGCCTGGGGATGATTTCTGCCAAAAGATAGTCGCGCGCCTCTGCTTCAAAGTTCTGTCGCGATCGCATGTCTGAGCGCGTTGCTGGGATCTCTCGACAGCGCCATCAACATCGGCTTTCCGGCGATCACCGCGGCGTTTTCTGTCGAAGTTACGGCGATCCAATGGGTCATCGTCGGCTATGTGTTGACCCACGCGAGCTTGCTGCTTGGCTGCGGCGGCCTGGCGGATCTGTGGGGCCATGGCCGGGTATTGATCTGCGGCTTGCTGGTCAGCGCCGTTGGCTTTAGCGCCTGCGGTGCAGCGACCAGCTTCGCTTGGCTGGTCGGCGGGCGGGTCATTCAGGGCGTGGGCGCGGCGCTGATCTTCGCCACCGCTCCCGCGCTGGTGACCTTGGCGGTGCCCGTCGAAAATCGCGGCCGTGCTCTGGGCATCTACCAGATGAGCAATGCCGTAGGCTATGCCGTCGGTCCGTTAACCGGCGGTATGCTCCTGGATAGCGTGGGTTGGCGCGCGACCTTCTGGTTCAGAGTCGCACCCGCGCTGTTGCTCGCCGGCCTCGCCGCCGTAAAGTTGCCGTTGTTACGCCAGCGCGATGCCAGCCATGGCTTCAATTTTGTTGGCGCGTTGACGTTAGCAGCGGGCATTGCCGGTTGCCTACTCACTCTCAACCAGAGCCGTGTCCTGGGCTGGTCATCGCCTCGAGTCGTCGTTCTCGCGATGGTTTCGCTCGCTTGCTTTGCCGGCTTTGTCGGTGCCAAAGGGCGTGCGAAAGCGCCGATTATTGACCTGGTGGCGATGCGGCTGGCGCCGTTTATTATCGCTAACGTTCTCTCAATGATGGCCAACTGCGCGCGCTTCGCCATCGGCTTGCTGCTGCCTTTTTATGTGATCAACGTATTGAAGTATCCGGCTACCGCCGGCGGCACACTAATGTTGGCAACTTATTTACTGACTATCGTCGCTGCACCGCTGGCGGGAAAATTGTCCGAGCATATCGGCACCGCGCGGCTAAGTTCGGCGGGCTTGGCTGTGCAAGGGCTCGGTCTCTGGTTTCTGAGCCGTTTGGATGGGCAAACCGACTATCTATCCCTGGCCTTCACCCTCGGCGTCGTCGGTTTGGGTCTGGGCATATTCGAAACTCCGAACATGAGCTTTATTATGGGCTCGATCCCGCGTCGCCAACAAGGTGTTGCCGGGAGCATTGCCAACACCATGCGACCCATTGGCATCGTCTTCGGCGCCACCGGCTGGAGTGTGCTCTTCGATCAGCGCCAACAATCCTATGCGCCAGCATCTGGCATTGCATCATCACCAGCTGCCAACGGCATGTTGCCGGCGCTGCAAGATGTTTTTCTCTGGGCCGCCGGACTCTGTTTGCTCGCCTGTGTCTTGTCGCTGTGCCGCAAAGGGGATGCCGGCGACGCGAATATCCAGGCAGAGATCTCAGGCGGAAAAAAGTAGAACGCCGGCTACAGCCGCCATAGCGCCATGGCCTGCTAAACATTGCTGGCAGATTCAAGTTAAATCGCAATCGACCGATTTGTTCATCACGGGAGCCGATATCGCCTTACTTTAGGAAGCGACAATGAATACCACTTGCTGCTCAAACGGCGCCAGGCCAGACCCATATGCGCTGGCAGACTTTAACTACACCAAATTTCAACGGGCCAGTGTAGACGTGCAGGCCAGCGCCGGGATTTCTTTGGTAACCGCCGACGGTGACAAGGTTACGCTCAATGCCAGCTCTTCGCTCAAAGCCAGCTTGCAAACCTACGATTGTCTTGGCCGAACTCGGGGGCAAACGGTTGCCGCACGGGATGAAAAATTCCAACTCTCTACCAGCAGCGGCTATGCTTTAACGGTGGAAGGCACATTGGATGAAGAGGAACTCGCGGATATAGAGGGTTTACTTAACACCCTGTCAGCGGTCAGCCAGGACTTCGTTGCCGGTAAGAGCGAAAACGGTCTGAAACACTTGACCCAACTGGACGATCTCGACTCCATCACCAGCTTCGAGGCCAGTTTCGTCTACAGTCGGCGAATTACCGCGGTGGCGGCAAGGCAGATATCGGCATCGGCACAGGCGGAAGGGAATCCCGAAGCTAACCCCGCCGCGGCGATAACTGCGGCCCAACCGGTTGATTCCTTCATTGACCAATTGCGTAGAGTCGCCGAGCAGTTGGATGCCGACAACAGCTTGGAAAAAATCCCCCAACGATTCACTCGACTATTCAAAAACCTCGCCCACCAACTAGCGCTAGACGCGCATGATGAGAAGCTCGCCGAGAGAATACAAACAGAACATTTGCGCCACAGGCGCCATGGCGACGGTCAAACACAGCAACTCATTTAAGAGAGTTCCCGGACAAGCTTTACGCGGGCTCAATCTGGGCCGGTTATCTGCCGGCCCCGACAACCGTCACGTCCGCTTTTCCATGCCGTTATCGGCTGAGGGCTTTTCCCGCCGCTAAGATTGCACGATTCACCACCGGGCCTCAAAGCCTTATTCTCCGTTAGCCAAAATTAATTCTCTTTTTGCTTCCGGCGTCATTGCACGCTTTTTCGGACTTCGCCGGAGGACTTGGCGTTTTTCGACTAACAGGAACGTGGTCCTGGGCTTGCTCTATCAGGGCTCCATGACCACTCAAGATAAGAAGACTCAAGCCGCGGCTGCTCCGGACGACGGTCTCGATACCGAAGCCCTCTTGCTGCAACGTCTTAACAACACGACCACTGAAGAAGAATACTTTCGTTGGCTGCTTTTCGTCGTCGGATTTTATCGCGGTGTCGAAAAAATCAGCGAGGCGATCAAATTGCTCGAAGCCTATATCAACTTAAACCGCAGCACCGAAAATAAGGCGCATTGCCACTTGGCCTTGGGACAAATCGCGACGGATGAAAAACGCATTGCCGCCGCCCTCGACCATTTTAACGAGGCGCTGGCACTGCGGCCGGCGAAGCGAAAGGTCAGCTATGTGTTGCACAACAACATCGCTTTTTGTCTCAACCAACTGAACCGCCATGCCGAGGCGGAAAAATATTGCCGCGCGGCCATCGAACTGGACTGGACGCGGGCCAGCGCGTTTCGCAATCTCGGCATCAGTCTTAAGGGGCAAGGCAATCTCATCGGCGCGGCATGGGTGCTGGTAGAGGCGATCAATGCCGACCCGGGTGATACGCGGGCGCGCGCGATCGTCGAGCAAGTGGTTAAGGGAAATCCCGGTATTGCGGCAAGCTGTCCGTGGCTGAGCAGGGCGTTCGAAAGCGAAAACAAGTCAGCGGCGGACTTACTCTTGATGTGACTTCACAAGAGCGAGTTTTGGCGGCAGTTCCGATTCATCTGTTCCTTACCCAAAGCGGTACGGTCATCGGCGCGCCCGATGCGCAGTCGGGCCAGGCATTGAAAGCGATGACCGTGCTCAAGTTCGGCGCAAAGCGAGACAGCTTGAGTTTCCGTAAACAGTGGCAGGAGGCTTACCGAACGCCGCAATCGATAGGGTTCGTCGGGTCGCGGTCACATACACGGCCGTGAGTAAGACGAACAACATCCGGTACGCGAGATGATCTTGTGGCGATAATCTAGCTGAAGGATTTTCATGGAGGTTTTACCGCGGTTACGACCTCTCGGCACAAAATGGCTGCTTTGGCTTAGCTTCGGCGCTCTGACAGCTATCCTGGTGACGATTGGATGTATCGGTCTTCTGCGGCTTCATTCGATCGCGACGAATTTCGAGAAAGATCATAACATCGCTAAACCTCGCGCCTCGGTTGGACATGAGCTAGAAATCAATATCATCGGTTATTCGTTGAGTGTATGGCGATACTTGAGCGGTATCGATGGGGCGCGCCAACGAGCAATCAAAGGCGCGGCCGACTTGGCGCTGCAGATCGATGCTTATACCGTGCTGGCCGAAACCGCGCGGCAACGGGAATTGGCCTCGCGGCTGCGCACCGGCTGGCAGGAGGTTCACGCTTTGGGCGAGGCGCTGATGGCGACGCCCGCGGCGAATCGCGACAAGGCGGACCATTTCTCAGCCCAGGTTACCAATCTGGAACGGTTTTTGGACACCGAGTTACAGCCGGACGCAGAATACATTTTTAACGCGATCAGCGCCGAAACTCATGGCACCCTCCAGCAAACCGAGATCGTTACCTTGTCTCTGCTGGTTTTCGGACTGGTGATCGCGCTGGTAACCGGCCGGGCGGTGGGACGCGCGGTACTCGCCGGCGAGGTTCAACTGCAAGTCAGCGAGGAGCAGCTGACCAGCCTTAACGCGACGTTGGAGCAGAAAGCGGTCGAGCGCGCACATGAGTTGCGGGAACTCAACGCCGATCTCGATCATCGGGTCGTCCTACGGACCCGAGCGCTGGGCGATTCACAAAAGAAACTGCGGGCTTTGCTGGAGCAGTTGACGCGCGCCGAAGAGCAGGAGCGCCATCGGTTGGCGACCGAGTTGCACGACTACCTGGGGCAATTGCTGGCCGTCAGCCAAATCAGTCTCGGCCGCGCCGAAAAATTTGCCGTCTCCGACGACGCCAAGAGCGCCTTCACCGACGCCCGGCAATCGTTAAACGATTCGATCGCCTATACGCGCACGCTGATAGCGCAGTTGAGCCCCCAGGTGCTCTACGATCTCGGCCTGCCGGCGGCGCTGGCCTGGCTCGGCGAACAGATGGAACAGCAGCATGAGTTGCGGGTCGAGGTCGTCGGCATTCCCACCGGCTTCACCTTGGACGAGGCGCGCGCGATTCTGGCCTTTCAATGCGCCCGTGAGCTCCTGTGGAACGTCGTCAAGCATGGCGCGACCAAGAAAGCGGAGGTTTCCTATGAGTTGAACAAGGGCGCGCTGACGCTTGAGGTCACGGACCGAGGCCGGGGCTTCGACCTGGCGAATGTGGAAAGCCAAGCCGGCGGAAGCGAGAAGTTCGGTCTGTTCGGCATGCGCCAACGTTTGGAACTGCATCAAGGGCGGCTGGTGGTCGAATCGGCGCCGGGTCAGGGAACCTCAGTGAAAGTAATCCTGCCGGCGGCCACTATGCCGACGACGCCGGCAGCTTCGTCAGAGCCCGCGTTCGAAGAGTTTACGGTCACGGCGAAGCCACCGCTGCGGATCGCTTTGGTGGACGATCATGAGATAGTGCGCCAGGGCTTGCGCTGGCTCCTCGAAGTCCACGAAGATATCCGGGTCGTCGGTGAAGCCAAAGATGGTCCGGGGGCGATCGCCATGGCCAAAAAGCTCAAGCCCGACGTCATCGTCATGGATGTCAACATGCCTGGGCTGAATGGCATCGAAGCGACCCGGCGCATAGTACTGGAGCAGCCGGGCATGATCGTCATCGGGTTATCGTTCGCCAGCGACTCGTCGGTCCAAGGGGCGATGAAAGATGCCGGGGCGTATGCCTGCCTGAACAAGGAGCGGGCGGCGGAGGACATCTATCAAGCGATCGTCGAAGCCATAGACCAACGACCGACTGATACAACATGATCGGCGCCACGGTATAGGAATTTTCACGACGAAGGTTCCAGCGCGTCGTCGCCGCGGTCGCACTTCGGCTTATCTCCCGACATGGCGACGAAGGCCGAGGATCGATTTCTTCTTTTCGACAGCTTTCGTTCCATCACACCTAAGCTCAAACTCGAATATGATCGAGTCGTTCTATCGTAGATTGACCCCCGGCAATCAACGGCAGCGAACGTTTCTCGATGACGAAGACCGATACGTACCTTGAAGCAGCTACTCATCGTTCCGACAATCTCGATCTTTCGCTAAGCTCGAAGGCGTTGCAGGCTGATGGGTCTTTTCGGTCGCTGAGCCTGGCCAAATCGCAGTACCGAGTACCTGAAATCTCTCGCGTTCACACGCCGTCATGCTGATCATTCACGGCCATACGCCATTGACCGGATGACTCAGACGGCATCGCGAGCTAATTCAAGGTCAGTTTCATCAGGCGGCATAATCGTGTGCGCATGATCGTCGCAATTACCATCGAGTCCATTCGACAAATTTATCTTTGCTTCGAGGCCGAGAGTAGGGTTTGACATCCAAATCCGACTCTATTTCAGATAAAATTGTAAGTTTTCTGTGCAATTCACTTGACAGTAATTTTGGCCGATGGCATAAAAAGTTTAAGCTAATTTGGGAAAAGGCTTAATAATTTTAACTTGATTGACGTTATAGATTTAAAAATCCTTTATATTCTGCAAAATAGCGGGCGTAAGCGTCTGGCCGATATTGCCGACGAGGTGGAGTTGTCGGCGCCGGCGGTTATGGAGCGGGTAAAGAAGCTCGAAGCGAGCGGGGTCATTAGGGGTTACCAGGCGCTGATCGATAGCAAAAAGGTCGGTAAGGATATTACCGCCTTCATCGGTGTGTCGATCGGCAACCAAAGCGACATCGATCTTTTTGCCCAGCAGATGCTTCGTTATGGCGATGTTTTGGAGTGTCATCACGTGACCGGTGACGAGAGTTTTATTCTCAAAGTGAAGTCCGCCAACACCGCTTCGCTGGAAAAACTATTGGGTGAGATTCGCTCTGTGGACGGGGTGACGCGCACGGTGACCAACGTCGTCCTGTCGACAGCCAAGGAGAGCCAAGCGCTCGACTTGAGCATGGGGCTTGGTCGAAAACTCCAGTGCGAAAAAAAGAAATAGCGCTCCGTGAAGCGCTCGATCGAGTAACAGCCTAAATAAGTATAGCAGGATAGCGAAGGTAAAAGGATCAATCACATGACTGCTGTCTGGATTGCCGGAAAAACAAGGTCTCTACGATCCGCGCTTTGAGCATGATGCCTGCGGCGTTGGTTTCGTGGTCAATATCAAAGGCGAAAAATCCCACGAAATCGTCGAGCAAGCGCTCACGGTATTAGAGAACCTCGATCACCGCGGCGCCTGCGGCTGCGAAGAAAACACCGGTGACGGCGCCGGCATCCTGATGCAAGTGCCGCACGTTTTTCTTAAAGAGGCCTGCGCCGGTTTGGGGTTTCAGTTGCCGGAACCGGGCGACTACGGCGTTGGCATGATCTTCTTCCCGGATCACCGTCAGCAACGCGCGCGCTTCGAAAAAATCATTGAGGCGATCGTGAAAGAAGCAGGCCAGAAGTTTCTCGGCTGGCGCAAGGTGCCGACGGACAATCTTTACCTGGGTGATGGCGCCAAGGCGGCCGAACCGTTCGTGCGCCAAATGTTTATCGGCCGCAGCGCCGATCTTGCGGACGACCTGGCGTTCGAGCGCAAATTGTTCGTGATCCGCCGTCGCGCCGAGAATGCGATTCGTTACGCTGGACTGCCGGGCGGCGAATTTTTCTACGTGCCGAGCCTGTCGAGCCGGACGTTGATTTATAAGGGCATGTTGACGTCGCGCCAAGTGTCGACGTTTTATCCTGACCTAACCGACCCACAGCTCGAGTCGGCCATCGCCCTGGTGCATTCGCGCTTCAGCACCAATACGTTTCCGAGTTGGGGGCGGGCGCATCCCTATCGCTATCTGATTCACAACGGAGAGATCAATACCCTGCGCGGCAATGAGAACTGGATGCATGCGCGCCAGGGGATGTTGGCCTCGGAAATGTTCGGTGACGATATCACGAAAGTCTTTCCGATCATTCAGGAAGACGGCAGCGATTCGGCCAAGTTCGACAATTGTCTGGAGTTTCTTCGCACTGAGCGGACGCTCTTTGCCCCATGCCATGATGATGATGATCCCCGAGCCCTGGGAGAACCACGAGAGCATGGATGCCAGAAGAAGCGCGCCTTCTACGATTTTCACAGCTGTCTGATGGAGCCCTGGGACGGCCCGGCGTCGATCGCCTTTACCGACGGCACCGTGGTCGGTGCCGTGCTCGATCGCAACGGTCTGCGGCCGTCGCGCTACTACGTGACCAAAGACGATCTGGTCATCATGGCGTCGGAGGTGGGCGTGCTTGACGTGCCGCCGGAACGGGTGTTGGAAAAACGCCGGCTGCAACCCGGCCGGATGTTTTTGGTCGACACCAGCGAGGGCCGTATCATCAGCGACGAAGAGATCAAGCAGGAGATGGCAGCGGCGCAGCCCTATGGCCAATGGCTCAAAGACAATTTGGTGCGTTTCAACGACTTGCCGGAGGTGGAAGATCAAGAACCGCCGGTGGATCACGCAGCGACGCTGCAGCGTTTGCAAACCTTCGGTTACAACTTCGAAGATCTGCGCGTCAATATCGGTCCGATGGCGCAAAACAGCATCCAGCCGGTGGGTTCCATGGGCACCGATACGCCGCTGGCGGTTTTGTCCGATAAGCCGCAGTTGCTTTATAACTATTTCAAAGAGCTGTTCGCCCAGGTAACCAATCCGCCCATCGATCCGATCCGGGAAGAGTTGATCACCTCGACGACATTGACCATCGGCAGCGAGGGCAATCATCGTCAATCCGGGGCCGCAGAGTTGCCGGCAGCTGCGCTTGGCCGAACCGATTTTGAAGAATGCCGATATGGAAAAACTCCGCGCCAGCTGAGCAGCCGGGAATAAAATCCGCGACCCTGCCGATCTTGTTCGATTCGGCAAGGGCAAGGCGGGCTTGGAGCGGCGTTCGATGAGTTATTCAAAGCCGCCGACGCGGCGATCGCCAACGGCACGACAATTCTGATTTTTCGGACAAAGGCATCGATCGCACCCATGCGCCGATTCCTGCGTTGTTGCCACGGCCGGCTTGCATCATCATCTGATCCGCGCCGGCACGCGCACCCGCGTCGGCTTGGTGCTGGAGTCCGGCGAGCCGCGCGAAGTGCATCATTTCTGTTTGCTGATCGGTTATGGTGTGCAAGCGATCAATCCCTATCTCGCTTACGAATGCCTGAGCGACATGATTCATCAAGGGCTGTTGCCGAACATCAGCTACCATGATGCCGTCAAAGGTTACGATAAGGCGTGCTACAAGGGCGTGGTCAAAGTGATGGCTAAGATGGGCATCTCGACCATCAAGTCCTACTGCGGCGCGCAGATTTTCGAGGCGGTGGGGTTGGGCGAAGAAGTGGTCGAATAAGTATTTCACCTGGACCCCGTCGCGAATCGGCGGCATCGGTCTCGAAGAAATCGCGCGTGAAGCGCAGCAACAGCATGGGCGGGCGTATCCGACTTATCCGCTGAACGGCCACACGTTGGAAGTCTACGGCCAGTACCAGTACCGCAAGGATGGCGAGCTCCATCTGTTTAATCCGCGGACGATTCATCTGTTGCAAAAAGCCGCGCGCAGCAACGATTACCGGACGTTCAAAGAATATACCCGGCTGATCGATGATCAGTCGGAGCGGATCGCGACCTTGCGCGGTCTGATGGTGCTCAAAGTACGGCGACAAACCGATTCCCATCGAGGAGGTCGAGCCGGTGGACGCGATCGTCAAACGATTCAAGACCGGCGCGATGTCCTACGGCTCGATCAGCAAAGAAGCCCATGAAGCCTTGGCCGATCGCGATGAACCGCATCGGCGGCAAGAGCAATACCGGCGAGGGCGGCGAAGATCCGGCGCGCTACGTGCTCGAGACCAACGGCGACTCGAAAAATAGCGCGATCAAGCAAGTGGCTTCGGGCCGCTTCGGTGTGACGAGTTACTATCTAACCCAGGCCCGAGAGATTGCAGATCAAGATGGCCCAAGGCGCCAAGCCGGGAGAAGGCGGTGAATTACCGGGGCGAAAAGTTTATCCATGGATCGCCAAGGTGCGCCATTCGACGCCGGGCGTCGGTCTGATTTCGCCGCCGCCGCACCACGATATTTATTCCATCGAAGATTTGGCGCAGCTGATTCACGATCTCAAAAACGCCAATCATCATGCCCGGATCAGCGTCAAGCTGGTTTCGGAAGTCGGCGTTGGCACGATCGCCGCCGGCGTCGCTAAAGGCCACGCCGATGTGGTCTTGATCAGCGGCCATGACGGCGGCACCGGGGCTTCGCCGCAGACGAGCATCAAACATGCCGGTTTGCCGTGGGAACTCGGTTTAGCGGAAACCCACCAGACTTTGGTGCTTAATAATCTGCGCAGCCGGATCGCCGTGGAAACCGATGGCCAACTGAAAACCGGCCGCGACGTCGTGATCGCCGCACTGCTCGGCGCCGAGGAGTTTGGTTTTGCCACCACGGCACTGGTGACACTGGGTTGCATCATGATGCGGGTGTGCCATCTCGATACTTGTCCGGTCGGCGTGGCGACGCAAAATCCCGAGCTGCGCGCCAAGTTCGCCGGCGATCCCGAGTCATGTCGTCAATTTCATGCGCTTCATCGCTCACGAAATGCGCGAGCATATGGCCGAGCTGGGCTTTCGCACGATCAATGAAATGGTCGGCCGCGCCGATCGCATCGAGATGCGCGCGTGCCGTCGACCATTGGAAAGCGCAAGGCATGGACTACTCGGCGATTCTTTATCAGCCGAAGGCAGGTCCCGAGGTCGGCCGCTACTGTCAGATCCCGCAGAATCACGGCTTGGAAAACGCGCTGGACAATCAAGTGCTGCTCGATCTTGCGGCGCCGGCATTGGAGCGCGGCGAAAAGGTCAAGGCCAAGCTCGATATTCGCAACACCAACCGGGTCGTCGGGACGATTCTCGGCAGCGAGGTGACGCGCCGCTTACGGTCCCCAGGGATTGCCTGAGGACACCATTCATTTTCATTTTCAAGGATCGGCAGGGCAGAGCTTTGGCGCGTTTATCCCGCCGGGCGTCACCCTTGAGTTGGAAGGGGACGCCAACGATTATTTCGGCAAAGGCTTGTCCGGCGGCAAGGTCGTGCTCTATCCGCCGGAAGGTTCGACCTTCGTGCCCGAGGAAAACATCATCGTCGGCAACGTCGCCTTCTACGGCGCGACCAATGGCGAGGCCTATATTCGCGGCATGGCCGGGGAGCGTTTCTGCGTACGCAATAGCGGCGTGCGCGCGGTGGTCGAAGGGGTTGGCGACCATGCTTGCGAGTATATGACAGGCGGGCGGCTTGTCGTGATTGGTAAGACCGGCCGCAACTTTGCCGCCGGCATGTCCGGCGGCATAGCCTATGTTCTCGATGAAGAAGGCACCCTGGCAAACCGCTGTAACCTGGAGACGGTAAGTTTGGAAACCCTCGACCAGCGGGACATGCAAGAAGTGGAAGAGTTGCTCAAGCGCCACGCCGTCTACACCCATAGCGCGCGCGCCTGGCAGTTCCTTGCGCTGTGGCAGGAGACAGCGCCCAAGTTTGTCAAAGTCATGCCGAAGGATTACCGGCGCGTGGTCGAGGCGCTGCAAGCGGCCGAGGCGAGCGGACTAGTGGGCGACGACGCGCTGATGGCGGCGTTCGACGCCAATAAAAACGATGCATCGCGGGTGAGTGGCAACTGACCAATGATATTCGTATTGTTGCGGGAAAGAGAAGATTGAGCGATGGGTAAACCGACCGGATTCATGGAGATCGCGCGCGAACTGCCGCAGGATCGTTCGCCGCTGGAGCGGGTCAAAGACTGGCAGGAGTTTCACGAGCATTTTGCCGAAACCAAGCTGCAACAGCAGGGCGCCCGCTGCATGGATTGCGGCATTCCGTTTTGCCATACCGGCCAGCTGATTAGCGGCATGGCCTCGGGCTGTCCGGTCAACAATCTGATTCCCGAGTGGAACGATCTGATTTATCGCGGTCTATGGCAGGAGGCTCTACATCGGCTGCATAAGACCAATAACTTTCCTGAATTCACCGGCCGGGTGTGCCCGGCGCCGTGTGAAGGGTCTTGTGTGTTGGGGCTCAACGAATTGCCGGTGACGATTAAGAACATCGAAGCGGCGATTATCGACAATGGATTTGCTCCAAGGGTGGGTGACCGCCGAGCCGCCGGCGAAGCGCACCGGCAAAAAAGTCGCGGTGATCGGTTCCGGGCCGTCGGGCTTGGCCTGCGCGGCGCAACTCAACCGCGCCGGACATCAAGTCACCGTATACGAACGGGCCGATCGCATCGGCGGTTTGCTCATGTATGGCATTCCCAACATGAAGCTCGACAAAAAAATCGTCCAGCGGCGGATCGATCTGATGGCCGCCGAAGGTGTCAAGTTCGTTGTCAACGCCGACATCGGCGCGGGCATGTCTGCGCGCAAGATCAAAGACGAGAACGACGCGGTGGTGATCTGCACCGGCGCGACCAAGGCTCGCGATCTGCCGATTCCCGGCCGCGAACTCAAGGGTGTTTACATGGCGATGGAGTTTCTGCGCGCCAACACCAAGAGCCTGCTCGACTCCCAGCATAAGGACGGCAACTATATCTCGGCCAAAGACAAGCATGTCATCGTCGTCGGCGGCGGCGACACCGGCACCGATTGCGTCGGCACCTCGATGCGCCATGGCTGCAAGAGTTTAACCCAATTGGAAATCTTGCCGCGCCCGGCCGACAGCCGACAAGCCGACAATCCCTGGCCGGAATGGCCGAAGGTCTATAAGCTCGATTACGGCCAGGAGGAGGTCGCGGCGCGATTTGGCGCCGATCCGCGTGTCTATTTGACCACCGGCGAGAAATTCGCCGGCGACGACAAGGGCAACGTCAAAGAAATGCATATCTACGATGTCGAGTGGACCAAAAACGAGCAGGGCGCATTTATTCCAAAGCGAGTGCCGGGCTCAGATAAAGTTCTCAAGGCCGACCTGGTCCTGCTCGCCATGGGCTTTCTCGGTCCGGAAGAGCCGGTATTGACGGAGCTCAGCGTCGAGCGCGATCCCCGCTCCAACGCCAAGGCCGAGCACGGCCAGTTTATGACCAATGTCCCCGGCATCTTCGCCGCCGGCGATTGCCGGCGCGGCCAAAGCCTGGTGGTCTGGGCGATCAACGAAGGCCGCGGCGCTGCCCGTGAATGTGACCGCTTTCTGATGGGATTTTCCAACTTACCTTGATTCATTCGGCGGGCCGCACTAATGGAGCGGCCCGCCGTGAGAATTGCACGCTATTCCAACATCGTTAGGCCAGGATTTCTGCATCTGGCATCACCTGATTTTCCCCGGGTTCCCCGGACTGCCCGGTCAAGCTGGTTTCCAAGGAGACCTGGCACTCCTGACATCCGCCACCGATGATTTGACAGGAATCCTCGTGCATTCTTGGTGTTTCCTAGTTATTGGCGTGACGGCATGGCGGTTGCTGATTTAGCGTAATGGAAGACCAGGGTGTTACCGGTCTATCAAAGTTATCTCGCCTGAAAATGCCGAACTCATCGTGAGGTGAGGGCGGAAAGCCACGGATCAGGACTGCTTCGTCGAGCTTCCTGACTGCCGAGCCGCCAAAAGCGAATAAATAGAAATCATGGCAGCTTAGCGTCAGGAGTATGACGATGGAACCACCCAGCGAGCAGAAGTTTATAGATCAGCAAAAGTTTTCATTCGGGTCGGCGGATGCTAGTTCCGGCGCCGTCCAATATTTATCCTACGACCGGATTCTACGGAGTCTGGGATCGATGCTTGAGCAAAAGAGTCTGACCGAGTTTGAGTTACAGCTTAGCGATGATGTCTATACCGTTCGCGGGCGACCCTCGCGGAGACTTTCCCGCTTGTCACTGTTGGGAAGAATTTTTGGCTCAGGTGGGACTTTGAGAAACGGCCGACAACCGGCGATGATTGAACAGCAGTACCCGGTTGGAGAGATTTTGCAATTTGAGGCAGAGTTGCACGGCCTGCGCAAAGAGGACCGCCAAATCCCGGAACCCTATGGTCCGTCGCAAATTCTCCGCGGCGTCGCTGGCTATCTCGACAAGCGCGAAGGTTGCCGGCTCGTAGCTGTAAGCGTGAAGGATCGCTGGGTGACGATCAACTATCTTGCCAGGGATGGCCGACCGGAAAAAGCCACTCAGGATTTCGAATATTTTTATGATTACGGGATCAAAATGTTTATGCAGCGCAGCAATCGCGGTAAATTGCCACCGCCCAGCGACCCGACACTTTTCGTGACCTGGGAGGGCGCGCAAAAGCGCCATCAGTTGTCGCGCATCCCTGCTCAAGAGCGCAAAGTGGATGCGCCCAATACCGGCTGATCCTTCGTTGACCTGTCGTGATTTAGTTCCGGTTGCTCCTCCCCGCGATTCGAAGCGCGGGGCATCGGCGCCGGGATTTTTCCTAACTTTCTCTTTCCGATATTTGACAAGGGAAAATCGCACTTGTTATGGTCGCGATGCGTCCGTGGCCGGAGAGCGACGGCGGGTCGGAAGAAAATTGCATGGCGGCTGAAAAAACTTTGACTTGGCCCGACGAAGCCCGGATTGCCTTTGTCTTGGGGATCGCCTTTGAGGCCTGGGATAGAGACAAACCGACTCAGGGGGCGGCGTTGCAATCGCCGCTGCCCAAAGATGCTTTGTGGAAACGGGATTGGTCGACCGAGACGTTCCGCGAATTTGGCGCCAAAGTTGGGTTGAAACGTTTGCTCGATATCTGCGATCGCTACGCCGTGAAGACTAGCGTGCAGGTGAACGGTTTGACCTGCGTCTACTATCCGGAGCTGGTGAAGGACTGTTACGACCGCGGCCATGAGTTAGTTGCGCATGGATGGGATCAAGGCGAGCGGCTCTATATGCTGACCCGCGAGCAGGAGCGCGAGAACATCCTCAAGACCATCGATGCCATCGTCAAAGTCACCGGCGAACGGCCCAAGGGCTGGTCATCGCCGGGAGTGCGCCCGACCGATAATACGGTGGAGCTGCTTGCCGAAACCGGCATGGAATTCCATTGCGATTTTCACGACGACGAGATGCCCTATCCGATCTGGATCGGTGATAAACTGATCATCGAGTTCCCCCATCAATACACCATCAACGATCATCGCATGCAGGAGGAAGGCACACGCCAGGAGTTCTTCGAGAAGTTCACCGACGAGTTCGACTACCGCTACCGCATCGGCGACCGCAATCCGACCATGATGAATGTCATCACCCACGCCTATCTGATTTCGCGGATTCCCTTCATCGATACTTTTGAGAAGATCATCAGTTATGCCAAGAATCACAAGGATGTTTGGTTCGCCCGGCGCGGCGATGTCGCGGCGTGGACGCGGAAGCATGTGTTAGCGCGTAAATAGGTTTTTAACTTTCACGCTTTTACGGTGAGTCAACGCGGTGCCCCGACTTTTCGTTCCAATCGTTCAAAACGTTCAACCCGTTCAAATCGTCAGGGGAGGCGGATAGACGCCGAGCCGAGAGGGATAGTTGGGATCGCGGCTCGGTCGTTTCTTGAGCTACTTAATCCACAGCGCGTTGAGGTCGCCGATGTTCGGCAGCAGGCCTAAGCCGACGCCGGACTGGAGAATCTTATTCTGCGACTGAAAGAAGGCGTCGCCCCATTTGTCGGAAAAGTTTTCTTTATTGACTCTCATGCCGGCGCTGACTTCTTCGGGAGTACTCAGATTGAAAAACTCCTTGGCTTTGGATTTGAAGAACTCGTCGTCTTGTCCCTTTTTAATCATTTGCACGGCGTCGCCGTAGGCGCCGCGCAGGGCTTTGACCAGCTGGGGTTGTTTCTCGACCGTCTCCTTGAGCATGCCGACGGTGGATTTGAGCGGCGGGGAGCCGAAGATTTCCTCCAGGGCGATATCGAAGTCGACCAGCACGCGGTAGCGGCCGGACATGACCATGCGCGTGACATGGGGTTCGAACATGTTGATCGCCTCGACATCACCGCGTTCGAGTAGAGCGATCAGCGCGCCGGTCTCCGCCGGAATGTTCTGAAAATCTTTTTCGAGATCCAGCTTATGTTCCTTAGCGATGACCGCGGCAAAAAAGTACGCGCCGGTAACCCGGGCGAAATTGCCGATCTTTTTGCCCTTGAGCTCGGCGAAGGACTTGTAGGGTGAGTCTTTCTTTACCACCCAAGAGTTGCCGGACCAGATCTGCGGCGTAATCAGGCGAATGTCGGTGCCGCTCTTGATCAAGTTGACCGCGGTGCTCGGCTGCATGGCGCTGGCGACGGCGCGGCCGAGTTTGACCGCGTTGGCGGCTTCGGTAAAGTCCATCATCAAGTTGGTAATCTTGATACCGTACTTGACGTCGAGCCCTTTGTTCTCGATCAGCGCGGCGACGTAGCCGGACTGGCCGGACGCGCTGGTGGCAAGGTTTATGGGCTGTATCGCCTGTCCGGCTGGGGCTTCGGTTGTTAGGGTGGCGAGCGTCAGCCAAACTATTACGATTACGACGAAAAGTTTACTTGTCATTGTTCTTCCTCCACTTTGAGAGTCACTTTGGTTTCGAGTTCGGCGGCGAAGCCATAAAGCGCCGGCCCCCATTGGCGTGGTGTCGGTAAAGGATTGGTCACATAGGCATCCAAGCGCGCCGGCCGGCCCGTGAGCGTGACGACGTAGTCACTCATGTAGGCGGCTTCGGCGAGATTGTGGGTGACGAATAATACGGTGCGGTGCAGCTGCTCGCAGAGCCGTCGAGTGGTTTGACGCAACTGGCGCGCGGTCAATTCATCGACGCTGGCAAACGGCTCGTCCATGAGTACGAGATCGGATTCGATGGCCAGCGCGCGCGCCAGACCGACGCGCTGGCGCTGGCCGCCGGAAAGATAGAGCGGAAATTGATTGATATATTCTTCAAGCCCGACCAATTCCAGATAGCAAAGAACCCGCTTCTCCGATTCACCCTGGGCGACACCGGCGCCTTTTAAAGCCAGCCGCAGATTGTCGCCGATGGTTTTCCACGGCAGCAGGCGCGGGCTTTGAAATACGTAGCCGATTAGCGGCCGCTCTTGGGACTTGCCATTGTTGACAAAGTTTAGATCGCCGCGGTCGAGCCGTTCCAAGCCGACGATGGAATTGAGCAGAGTGGACTTGCCGCAGCCGGAAGGCCCGATCAAAACGGTGACCGAACCCTCTTTAGCGCGGAAGGACAAACGGTCGATGACTTTGAAGGGTTGGCCGTCCTCGCGGCGAAACCACTTTTCAATATCTTGGACGACCAGTTCCGCCATCTAACGTCTCCAGACGTCGATCTTCGGGCGCCAGGCGGTGAGCCGGCGCTCAACCAGATTGATAATGCCGTATTCGATGACGATCATGGCGACGACGAAGGTCAGCGTCCAGGCGATGACGCCTTCCATATTGAAGACCTGATACGACTTCATGACCTGATAGCCGACGCCGTTGCTTGTGCCGAACATTTCGACGACCACGACGACTTTCCAGGCGAGCCCCAAACCATAGCGGGTGGCGGCGAAAATATTCGACACCAACTGCGGCAGGATGACTTGGGTGATTTTCATCGACTTGGTGAAATGAAACACATGGCTCATGTCCATCAGTTCTTTGTCGAGAGATTTCACGCCGGCCCAGATGTTGATTACCAGCATGGGAAAGGTCGTCACCGCCACGGCGAAATAGGAAGCGAATTCATTGATGCCGAACAACATGACGGCGATGAGCGCCCACATGAGGCCGGGGATGGTTAGGCCCAAGACGACCAGCGGCTGAAAGAAATGCTCGCCCATGCGCACCGTGCCCATATAGATGCCGACGGCGACGCTGAAAATCATCGCCACCGTGGCGCCGACGAAAACCCGGCGCAAACTTTGATACATATGGAAGAAAAACGTGCCGTCGGAGAGCAGCCGGTGCGCTTCGTTCAAGGTGCTCATTGGGCTCGGCAGCAGGCGCGGATAGATTAGATAAAGCAGCCACCAGATTCCCAGGACACTGCCGACGGCCAACAGCGGCGGCAGGGTTCTGCCGAGCAAATCACGTCCCGCTGAGTTGCCGAAGGTCGGGATGGTTGCGGCGCCGGCGATGCCGGCCGCTTGGTCGGAGATCGCCGCTTGATTGTTGGGATCGAAGGCCATCGACAGCATTTGTGCTATAGACCGCAGACGCTGTCAATCGTCGCGGTCAATGCAACGCCGCGGGGCAACCAGCCGTTCTTGCTTCGGCTAGGGTGCGACAAATGTGTCGAGGATCAAATATTGCCGATACAATTGTCATCACGGCAGGTGGTTGAAATGAAGCAGGCGGGAATGGCGGCGTAACCAATTAAGTCACTGTAGGTCCGCTGCTGAACACCGACAGTTCACCTTGCAGGCCACGGCTCTTACCGGTTGTTCTGCTGCTGTCGAGTGCGGTCCAAATCCTGCTGCAGCTGATTGCGTTGGATTTGATCCTGCAATGAGCGGATTTGTTGTTGGCGTTGTAGCTCGTTGATTTGTTGCTGCTGGCGCAGTGGGTCTTTGTCTTGTTCGATGCGGCGAAGTTGCTGTTCGCTTTGCAGACGCTGCAGTTGCTGGTCGTTTTTTTGTTGATCGAGCTGTTGCTGGGTTTTTTCCGCCTGAGGCTTTTGGCCATCCGCCGGATCGGTGTTTTGCCGTTTGATTTGGTCGAGTTGCTGCTGCATCTCGCCGGCGCGTTGGTCACGTTGGAGCTGTTCGGTCTGCTCCTTGGCTTTTAGCTCTTTGGCCTTTTGTTCCTGGCGTGCTTTATTCGCTTCCTCCAAAATTTCCTGGAGCTGGTCGGCCGCCCAAAGGTTGCCGGGACATGTCAAAAGGAGAAATAACAACGGGAGCACCGATAACTTCGTCGCCATATGTATCAATGCTGGCAAGCTGAAGCGGTCATTTCAAGTCCTGCTCGTGCGGATTAGCGCGCACCCGGCAGCATGGAAAAATCCACCAGCTTTTCCGGCTCGAGGTCGTCGGCGACCGGGCGCTCTTCGCGCAGCAGATTCAAGTAACCGCGGACTTTCTTCATGTTGATCGCGCCGTCCGGGGATAGGATCGCAACCATGGTGTCGTAAGAGCGCTCGGCTTCGCCGCTGCTGATCTGGTAGCGCGACGCGATCATTTTGACCGCTTCACTGCGGTTGCTCTTTTGCCAATCGATGGCGTTCATGACCGCGCCGATGGTGCGGCGGACGCGCTCGCGGTTGGCGCGGATCTCAGCTTGCGATGTGAATAGCCCGACATAGGGAATATCGGCCAAGTCACCCAGAAAAAGAAACTTCTTGTAGCCCAGGGAAACCGCTTTCTCGTCGAAGGGCGGACTCAATACCGCGCCAGCGACCTGATTGGTCGCCAGAGTCGCGAAGCTATTCGAGGTGCCGCCGGTGGTGACCAGGTTAACTTGTTTTTCATCCAGGCCGAGTTTGCGCAGTCCGGCGCGGGCGAAGTAGTAGGGCGACGAGCGGATGTCCGAGATCGCGATCCGTTTGCCGGACAAGTCAGCGGCTTTGTTGATCTCCTTGTTTGTCATCAGCACCCATGGCGTGTCGCGATAGAGCGACAGCACGACGACCAGCGGCAATCCGGCCACGGCGGCATTGATCGCCGACTGCGGTGAAGTGAAGAATTGGATGTTGCCGTTGAGGATTGCCTGTGGGCCCAAGGCGCTGCGCATCTGAATGTATTCGACGGCGAGTCCCGCTTTGCTGTAGAAGCCTTTCTCTTTGGCGATGTCGAAGGGCAAGGTCGAGACCGCCGAAGAAGGATAGCCGATGCGCAGCTTATTCGAGAACTCCGCTGCGAAGGCCGATTTGGTATCGATCGCGCCGGCGCACAGCAGGATGGCAAAGAGCAACATGCGGGTCGCTCTAGCTCCTGTTTGCGTGGAACCCGGTGGGGTTGTCCGATCGTATGCCGAACACCGAGGCCTGCCCCGACAAAATTCGCATTCGCGGAATGTTGCGGTCGCGTTGTGCATCGACTTCTACATCCCCAACATGCCGTAATAGGTCGCGCAGTTGTCCCAGAGGATTTTGCGTTTGTCTTCATCACCGATGGGCAGCTCGAGAAAACGCGCGACGGCCTGGGGATACTTGGTGTCGACATGGGGGAAGTCGGTGGAGAAGACCAGCCGTTCGTTGCCGAGATAGTCGATGGTGTATTTCACCGGCTCCTCGTCGCATTCGACCGACGCGTAGCATTGGCGTTTGAAATAATAGCTCGGCGGTTGCTGCACCGCCGGCGCCCACTGATCGCCGTACTGCTCCCAATGTTCGTCCAAGCGCCAGAGAAGGAACGGCAGCCAGCCGCAGTTGCCTTCGAGAAAAGCGACCCGTAATTTTGGATGGCGATCTAAAATGCCGCCGCCGCAAAACGCGCCGACGGCGAGCATCTGCTCCACCGGATGAGCATAGGTGTGGCGCAACATGAAGTCGTAGCCGAAGGTATCGCCGGACTGGGGAGCGAGCGAATTGTTCGCTTCGTGAAAACCCAGAGGTACGCCGAGATCTTCCAAGGCGGCCCACAGCGGTTCATAGTAGGGCTCATGCCAGTTGTGGCGGTTGACGATATTGGCGCGGAGAAATATCGCGCGAAAGCCCAGCTGTTTTACGCATCGCTCGGCCTCATTGATCGCGTCGTCTATATTAAACGGGGAAATCATCCCGGCGCCGATCAGCTTGCCGGGATCGGCTTGGCAAAAATCATAAAGCCAATCGTTATAAGCGCGGGCCAGAGCCGCGGCGAATTCCGCATCCAGATCGGGAACGCTGAGCACATTCAACCCGCGGCTCGGATAGAGAATCGCCACATCGATGCCTTCCTCGGCCATGGCATCGAGTTGCACCTGCGACGACCAGCCGCGCTGGTTGTGCGGCTTAAACAGTTTCTGATTTTTATGAAAAATATGGCCCGGCGGCGGTAAAGTTCCGGGCGCGGGATCGGCTGGCCGCCCCCAGGCTATGCCGTCAGGGCCGACGAGCCGCAGATCCCGCACGTGATCGGTTAGGCCCACCGGCGCGCGCGTTTTGAACTTCGCATCCAGGTAGCGCTGCCAGAGATCGGCGGGCTCGAGGATGTGCATGTCGCTGTCTAATACTTTGAAGCCATGGTTGGACATAATAACCTCTGGAAGTTCAAGCCGTTCAAAACGTTCAAGTCGGTCAAGCCGTGGAATAAGAAAGCAGCAGAGGATTGCACGGCAAAACCTCGGAAATACGTTTTGAACGAATTGAACGGCTTGAACTGTTTGAACGCGTTCAATCCGTCTTTGGATTGGTTGAAATATAACGCGCGGCTTTTTGCGGGTCCACGCCTTCGGCGCGCAGCGCCACTTGCGCCGCTTCCTCCTGAAGCTTGAACGTTACCGTGTAGGCCGACAGGTCGCCCCAGCCGCGATTGACCGCTTCGATTAGTTTTTGCTCGGCGAGGTGCGCCAATGGCAACGACACGTTGAGATCGCGACCCAATGCCGTCGCCAAACCGACATCTTTGCGCAGCAGCTTGAGCGGAAAGGTGTCGGTCTCGTAATCGTTGCGAAAAACGTTCTGCGGCACCTGGCTGTGCAGCACATGCATGCGCCCGACCATGCCGCGGCGCACGCACTCCCAAAGTGCCACCGTGTCGACGCCGGCTTTGACGCCGAGGGTGAGTCCTTCGGCGATGGCCTGAGCGATGGTGCTGTTGATCATTTGATGGACGAGTTTGCATATGCTTCCCGAGCCGAGCGGCCCGGCATGGATCACTTGATCGCCAAAGGCGTCGAGCACCGGCTTGGCGCGCTCGAAGATTTCTCTGGCGCCGCCGACCATCACTTCATGGATGCCGCGCGCCGCGCCGGGCTGGCCAGACGCCACCGGGGCGTCGAGAACATGGGCGCCTTTGGCGTGAAACAGCGGTTCGAGGTTGCGCAGCAGTGATGGCGGGCTGGTGGAGATATCGATGTAGATCGTTCCCGGTTTTATGGCTTGGAGAATTTCTCCGGCAACCTTCTCGACGTCATCGGGCATTGGCAAGGCCGTAATTATAACTTCGCTGCGGTCAACGAGCGCGATAATGGATTCGGCGATCGTTGCGCCGCGTTCGCAAAACGGTTGCGTCGCTTCCGCGCGCAAGTCGCAAACGATCATCGGAAAACCAGCGCGCTGTATATGGCCCGCCACCGGTCCGCCCATGTTGCCCAAGCCTATGAATCCGACGGTTGGCATTGTTTACCTCGTTGGTTCTGCTTATCGCAGAAGTGAGATTCGGGTGTCAACGCGGCGTGCCGCAGTATCGAGTCTTAGGTTTCGGCTTGGTCGTCGGGGCGATTTTTGTTAAGAGTAGACCTGCGGCGATAGGAGAATGAATTATGGGCCATATGATGAACGGAAAATGGGTTGACGATGACCGGATTAGCGCCGATGCGCGCGGGGCGTTCGTGCGCGCCGACTCGCAGTTTCGTAACTGGATAACGCCCGACGGCAGCGCCGGTTCTTCCGGAACTGGCGGATTCAAAGCCGAGCCGGGACGTTACCACCTGTTCGTTTCATACAACTGCCCGTGGGCGCACCGGTCGATCATCTTTCGCAAGTTAAAGCAGTTGGAAGATGTCGTCTCGATGTCGCTGGCCGACAAGCCCAAGAGCGCGGGTTGGGCCTATTCGGAAGCCATCGACGATTTTCATCCCGAAGCTGACGGCGTATTTCGCCTGCATCAAGTTTACGCCGCGGCGGATGCCGGCTACACCGGCAAAGTCACCGTGCCGACCCTGTGGGATCGCGAGCGGCGCACCATCGTCAACAACGAATCGTCGGAAATCATCCGCATGTTCAACGCCGGCTTTCGCAATCACACCAATGCCAGCTACGATTACTACCCGGAAACGCTGCACGGTGAGATCGATAAGATCAACGAGCTGGTCTACAGCCATTTTAACAATGGCGTGTATCGTGCCGGCTTCGCGCGCAGCCAGGAAGCTTACGATGAAGCGGTGAAGCGAGTGTTTGCCTGCTTGGAACAGATGGAAGAGTGGCTCAGCCAGCGGCGCTATTTAGCCGGCGCGCGCATTACCGAAGCCGACTGGCGCGCCTTTCCGACGCTGCTCCGCTTCGATCCGGTCTACCACGGCCACTTCAAGTGCAATTGGCGACGGGTGCAGGACTATCCGAACTTAACCAATTACTTGCGCGAGCTCTACCAGTGGCCGGGGATCAAAGAGACTTTCGATTTACAGAAAACCAAGGCGGGTTATTACGGCCAGCGTAACGTCAATCCAACCGGCATCGTGCCACTTGGGCCGGACATGAGCCATCTAGAGGCGCCGCATGATCGCGGGCGGTTGGTTGCCGAGGGTTAGGTTTATGCCGCAAAGAACGCAAAGGGCGCAAAGTTAGATTTCTCGCTACACTCGAAATGACAATCCGGTAAGCCACAACGACTGTAGCTATCCGCATTGGGCAGGGAGTTCGTGAAAACATTTTTTGCGAACTTTGCGTTCTTTGCGGCCAATCTCGTTTAAATTCGTTTCACGCTCTGCGGCCCGACTTTTTCGATGTTGATGCGGATCAGCACGCGTTTTTCGTCGGTCACCTGTTTCTTGTAGTCTTCCCAGTTTTTGTGCTCGCCGCGCACGGTCTTGTACCAATCGATCAGCCCGTCCATCGCTTGCGGTAGATCGACGACCTCGGCACTGCCGTGGATCTGGACAAATTTCGAGCCGCTGAACTGTTCACCGAAGATAAGCATCGAGACTTTTGGGTCGCGGCGGAGATGCTTGACCTTATAGGTCGTACCGCGGGAGGTGAGGATCACCCGCCCTGCGGCGTCGATGCCGGGAGTCACCAGGGTCATCTGCGGCCAGCCGTCTTTCTGCCGGACGGCGATACAGGCGCGATGGTTTTCTTTGATAAATTTCTGGGCGTCGGCGATTTCCATCTACTCCTCCGTTGAGATTTTAGCCGTGGCCGTTGGTGCCTTCGAGCCGGCCGTCGATCCACAACTTAGCCAATTCGAGGGCGTAGTTGTCGGCCAGTTCTTGAGTGTCGAAGGTCGCTTGGCGCCGGCCGAATATCGGAATGCGTTTTTCGATTCGCTGGTCGAGAAACACGATAGTCGCCCTGGCGATCCATTCACCCTGGCGGATCTCTTCCGAGTCGAAATCGATACGGTGATCGTTGTAAGAGTCGGTGCGCATTGGTGTCGTAATGTTGAATCGGGCAGGCCGCGGGATAAAAATTCGCTAGGTGATTGGCTGATGAATCCGTTTAGCCGAGCTTCATTCTTCCGCGTTTGCTTCTTTTCAGATGCTCACCTTACCGCCATTCAGCTTGATTCCCAATGCCGCGAGCGCTTCGACCACGGGAATATCGGCGCCCAGCGCCTTACCGACTTCAGCCGCAAGCGGCAGATCCTTATCATAAAGATTGGTGCCGGCATTGAAGGTCATCTCGTTGCCTTCGAGTTGATAACGGGTTTCCCAGCGTTCGAGGATATGGGCCGAGCGAGTTTTCTGCATGAGATCAAGGGCGGCCTTGTAGCCGATGCCGCCGGCCTTGGCGATCTGCAGCGCTTCGTAGACGACCAAGGCTTCCGATGCGGTGACCATGTTTTTGAATAGTTTCGTGACGTTGCCGCAGCCCAGCGGGCCCATGTACACGGCGTCCTTGGCCATGTTCAACAAATGCGGCTTGGCGCGCTCGAAAAAGGCTTTTTGCCCGCCGACGAGGAAGGTCAGCCCGCCTTGGCGCACGACGCTGGGCACCGCGGTCATGCAGGCGTCGATAACGTTGACCCGCTTGTCGGCGGCGGCCTGGGCGACTTTTTTAGTCGTGGTCGGACGGATCGTGCTGTGGAGCAAGACCAGCGAGCCCGGCGCGGCGCCTTCGACCACGCCATTTTCGCCGAGCATGCAGTCGAGCACTTCTTGATCGGTGCGCACGACGACGTCGATAATCGTACACGCCTGGGCAACCTCCTTCGCCGAGTTCAGCGTCTGGGCGCCCTCGGCGCGCGCGGCTTCCTGACCCTTTGCTGCGAGGTCGAAGCTGACTGCGGAGACGTTAGCTAATTTCAAACGCGACAGCAGCCCGCTGCCCATGGCGCCAGTGCCGACAAAGCCGATTTTTTCCATAACTGCTCCCTCCGTAGATTATTGTTAGAATTCCTGCTCATCGCCGAGAACGCCGAGACAATTCTTGGAACTCTCGGCGACCTTCGCGCCGCGGGATGAATCAATCGATTGTTTAAATGATTTTCTTATAGGATTGCTAATTGGTCGATGTCAATTTCGCCATCACTTCGTTGCGGAACAGTTCCACCGTGCGCAGCGATTCGGTGAGGCTGAGATCGCCGAAGGCAAATTGGCCGACCAGATAGTTCGCCGCCGATTCATCGACCTGGGCTTGGAGAAATTGCCGCACGGTTGCCGGCGTGCCGGCGATCGCTTGGCCGATCTCCATCATTCGATCGAACTCCGGTGCGCGCGGATGGGCGGGCATGCGGCCGCTTAGGCGCGCCAGGAAATAAAAATTCGTATGCCACACCGGATAGGCACGGCGCGCAATCGTCAACGCTTCCTGGTCGGTGTCGGCGATGACGATGAAGCGGCTCAAGCCGAGTTTGCCGGTGGGCTTGGCGCCGTGCAGCGCGCACCAGACTTCACGATACTTGTCGTTGAAGCTGCGTGTGTCCTGAGCCGAGTCGAGGCTGACCATATTGAGGTTCTGTTGCGCCGCGCGCTCGGCGGCCTCGACGGAGTGGACGCCGTACCACATCGGCGGATGGGGCTTTTGCAGCGGCTCGAGTTCCATCGGCACGTCTTTGAACTTGTAATGGTCGCCCTCGTAGTTGAGGGTTTTTTGTGTCAGCCCCTGGAGGATCAGCTCGCGCCCCTCGGTGTACATCGCTTGCGCCAACGCGGGGTCCTGGCCATAAAGCGCGTTCTCGGTCGGTGACGAGCCGCGGCCGAAGCCGATCTCCAACCGTCCGCCGCTCAATTGATCGACCATGCAAATCTCTTCGATCAGGCGCAGCGGATGGTGCAAGGGAAGGGCATAAACCATCGGGCCGAAGCGCAGTCTCTTGGTCCGCTGCGCGATGGCGGAAAGAAATACGCTGGGCGAGGGGGCCATGCCGATGGGCGTCGAATGGTGTTCGGCCACGTGATAGGCGTAAAAGCCCGCGCGTTCGTAGGCCTCGATCAACTTTAGCCTGGCTTCGTAGAATTCGTTCAGAGGAAGGGAGTTGCGATCCAGATGGTCGAAAATGCCGTAATCCATACCACGCCGGATATATCGTGAATCGGCGGGAAATCAAAGTCGCCGGCCGACATTTGTCCAGTTAGCGTCGTCGATGCTATGAAGGAGCGTCGATAGAGCTATCGCGAGAAGAAGGATATCCCATGGAAAAGCCGCCGATCAGAAAAGAATACTTCGAAGCCGAATGCGGCTGCCGGCAGTGGTACGAGTCCGTGGCCGGCGGTCCGGTGGAAGAGTTGGAAGAAGTCGTCGAATACTGCGAGCTGCATGATATCGAGAGCGGCAGCGCCTAAGTCCATTTATTTTAACACTCCAGCGCGCGGTCGCTGCCAACCGCGCGCTGAAGCACTAGCGTCCACTTATGCCTAATGGGTGGCGTGGGACTGCTGCTGCCGCGGCACTTCTAAGCCGACGATGAATGCCGGGTTCACGGTGCACATGGTGTAGATCTCTTCGTCCGTGCAGCCGAAGGCCGACATATGGCCGCGCAGCAGACGCAGCGATTCCACCGAATTGGGAAATAGCGGCTCACCGGCGTCGGAAGATAAAGTACAGCGCTCGGGGCCGACGGTACGGATCGCCTTGTACATATTGCCCGGATCGATGCCGAGCAGCGGCGAGAGCTCGTCGTAGGTGAAATTCAGCCATAAGCCGGCGGCGCCGGCTTCTTTCATTTCCTCGATGGTCAGACTGACGAAGGGGCTAAACGGGTGGTCGACGACGCCTCGTTTGAAGCCGATCTTCTGACAATACTCCGCCATGGCACGATACTCCGGCTTAGTCGGATGGCCGAAGAAGACTGCCGCGTTGTGGTCGTGGGCCATGCGGAAGATCTCCTCGATCTCCGGTAATAATCGGCCTTTATCGTCGAGCAGGTAGTGGCCGTATTTGAGCGAGTCTTCCCATGACAACGGTTCGGTATGCGCTTTCGGATCGGCATTTTTGTCCCAAGCGCTGGGCTTGCCGCCGACGATATTGAGCGTATTCGAGGAAGTATTGTTGGGCATCCACAAACCTTTGACGCCGGCTTTCAGGTTATTCTCCGACCACGCCGGCTCGATCTTCGAAAGAAAACCTTGGGTCACCGAGGCGCCGGCCCAGAGATGCACGGGGGTGTAACCTTTTTCGGCGCACCACGACTCAAGTGTCGCGCGGATGCCTGCGACCGTTGCCGCTGAATCCTTGCGGCCGACGATGGTCTTGTAGAGGATGCCTGCCATGCGACTTTTCGATGCGAGCTTGGCGACGCCCAGGGCATCCTGCTGCCCTTCGTGGGCGTGGCAATGAATGTCGATGGAATCGTCGACGCCGATCACATAATCAAGGGACGGATCGACGGGCCCTTGTTTGAAGCCGCGGCGGGCGGGATAGGATGTCACCGAGCGAACCGCGCTCGGCGTGGAATAGTTGGGTCTGTTATCAGCCATGGTCGATCCTCCTGATTAACGATTTGATCGGAACATAGCGCTTCCGTGGTTTGCGGGCAAACCGAATTCACCATTAAAGAAAATTCAAAAGCGGAGAATTTGCCGCACCCTTCGACGTTGCTCAGGGTGATCGGGCCGCAAAGTTCGAAATAGAAAGCCGGATATGGACAAGGGGCGGGGGTTGAAACTCGCCATCTTCAAATTGCCTCGTGATTTACTGGTGAGACGATCACTACTTTTACTTTACCTGGCCGGGAAACAGTTTCGACGCGTAGTCGCGGTTGACCTCTTTGATCAGGGTGTTGTCGAAAAATCGCCGTGGGTCGAGGTCGGCGGCTTTGGCGACCGTCGATTGTTCGAGCACCAGTTTGATTGCGTCGCCGTCGACGGTCATGTCTTTGTTCCAAACTTTCTTGCCTTCCTGGTAGCTGTCCTCGAGCAGTTTGGGATCGGTGATTTTGGTGTAGTGGGATTCGACCTGTTTGGCGGCGCGCGGATCGTCGAGGGCGCGTTTGATGCCGTCGAGATAGCCCATCAAAAAGATTTTTAACGTGTTGGGATTCTTCTGCATGAAGGAACGGGCGACGCCGGTGCCGGGGCCGATGATTTTCAAGCCCCGTTGATAGAAGTCGATGATCACCGGATAGCCTTTGCCCTTGGCCATTTCCGTCTGCGGCGGCGTGACGATGAGACCGTCGGCGTTGTTCAGCACGAACGTCTGAAGGGCGTCCGGCGGTCCCTTGTGGTAGAGCAGCTTGATGTCCTTGCCGATTTCCATGCCGCGTTCTTTGGCGGTTTTGCGCATGGCGATCTCGCCGAAGGCGCCCACCGAAGTCGTTGCCACCGACTTTACCGCGCAACCCGTCCATCGTCGTGATGCCCTTTTGGCCGAACAGGACCAGGGTGCTTTTGTCGACCGCTGCGCCGATATAGATCAAATCCGAGCCCGCGACATTGGCATGGATCGTTGCCGTGCCGCCCTGATAAATATCCACCGTCCCCGAAAGCAGCGCCTGAGCGGATGCGGTGGCGCTCAGCACGGTCAGGTTGACGCGCAATCCGCGCTTGTCGAAATAGCCGGCATCGGCGGCGAGTAGCAACGGCAGATAAAGCGGCCCGCTGGCGGCGATGGCGACTTCGAGCGTAGTCTTCTCGGGTTTTAGGATCGGGCCCTGGGCGTTCGCCGCCGCGGCGGATATGCAGCAGAGGATGGCCGCTGCGCCAAACAGCGCCGCGTATTCGGATCGAATGAATCGTTTCAACATTATCGGTCTCCTAAATGCAGAGCATTCGCGGATTATTTCGGAATCAAAGTGCTGATCAGTTTTGACTTGGTTGTCGGGTTCAGCTTGAACAGGTCCTCGACCAGTTTCTTCACTTCTTCGCCGGTGAGCGGGTTGATATCGAGGTTGGCTTTCTTCGCTTCGGCGACAAATTCCGGATCCGTCAAGGTTTTGGCGAAGGCGGCGCGCAGAATCTGCAAACGGTCTCTGGCGATGCGCGGCGAGGTTACGTAGACGCGGACGATCGCGGCCGGATCGATGGCGCCGGCGCGCAGCAGCAGCTTGGCTTCCTCGGATTTGGCCAAATCGAGAGCGAGCGGCGCATTGGGCAGCTCCGGCAGTTTCTTTGCCGTCACCTGCAAGACGACATTGACTTCGCCCGCCGGGATCGCCTTGCCCCAGGCGCTCTTCAGCGTCTCCCAGGCCCAGCAGGCGCCATGCAATTCACCGGCATCCGCGGCCAAACGAATTTCATTGGTGCCCTTGTAGCCCTCGACCAATTGTACCGGCAGGTTGAGAGCGTTTTGTATGATGCGCGCCACGTCGCTGGTGCTGTTGCCCGGACTCAGGCCGCCCAACTTGATCGGCGTCTTTGACGCCGCCCATTGCTCCATATTGGTGACGCCGCTTTCCTTGCGCAGGGCGCAAACCGGATTGTCCTGCACCGGCACGCCCAAGTATTCGAGCTCGCGCATGTCGAAGTCGATGCCTTTCATGCCGAGGACGCGGCCGAGGATCAACCCGCCGTTGAACATGCCGATGGACAGACCGTCGGGCTTGGCGCTGCTGTGGACATACTTCGCGGCGATCATCGTGCCGGCGCCGGTCATGTTCTCGACGACCAATGGACGGGTTGCCCGGAATATATTTGCCCATGTGGCGCGCCATGGCGCGTGTGTAGATATCGAAGCCGCCGCCGGCGCTGCCGCCGACGATGACGCGGATCACTTTGCCGCGATAGAATTCTTGAGCCGGCAAGTCTGCGGACGTTGGCAGCGCAAGTAATAGCGTGAGTAGCGCCAAGCGCGGTTTCATCGTGACACCTCCGAGTTCGGCTGATTATGTTGGAAATCGCGGCCTTGTCAATGTTTCCGCCGCGCAACGCCGCTTGACGGCTGTCGTTCACTTCGCGTAGCTTGTGGGCCAATCCCGGTTTTAGCCAAAAAAAGAGGAATTTCGATGAGACGAAATTTAGTTTCCGCGTTGACTCTCGCCGCTGTCATGACCGGCGCCTACGGGGCTCACGGCGCCACCGCGTCGGCTGATTTTTATCAGGGCAAGGTGATGCGCATCATCGTCGGCTTCTCGGCCGGCGGCGGCTTCGATACCTTCGCGCGCACGGTGGCGCGCTACATGGGCAAATATATTCCGGGTAATCCGTCGATCGTCGTCGACAATATGCCGGGCGCCGGCAGCTTGATCGCCGCCAATCACATTTACCGTGTCGCCAAACCGGATGGCCTCACCATCGGCGCCTTCAATGGCAATCAGATACTCGGCCAGTTGGTCGGCGCCCAGGGAACGAACTTCGATGCGCGAAAAATGCAGTGGATGGGCGCGCCGGGCTATAATCACGATCTTTGTGTGCTGCACCAGCGCACCGGTATTACCAGCGCCGAGCAATGGATGGCCGCGAAGACGCCGCTCAAGCTGGCCGGCAGCGCGCCGGGATCGACGACTGACGATGTCGCGAAAGTCTTGAAGGAAGCGATCGGGCTACCGATGCGCCTGGTGACGGGTTACAAGGGCACGGCTGACATGCGCATCGCCGTGGAGTCGGGTGAAATGGATGGGTTGTGTGGGTTCTCGTGGGTGTCGGTGAAATCGACTTGGCGTAGAGCGGTGGAGTCGGGGCAGGCGATCATCATGTTGCAAAGCGCACCCAAGGCTCACGCCGACCTGCCCAAGGTGCCGCTGACGATCAGTTTCGCCAAGACGCGCCGAGGCGCGCCAATTGATCGAAGCCGGCGTGCACCAACCCGGTGCGATCACCTACGGCTACTCACTGCCGCCGAACACACCGCAGGAGCGCGTGCAATTGCTGCGCAGGGCATTTATCCAAGCTATAAAAGATCCCGATCTATTGAACGACGCGAACAAAGCCAATCTGGAAATCGCCCCGGCGTCAGGTGAAGAGATCGCTGGCGCGATCGAGAAAATGTTTCAGACGCCACCGGCGGTGATCGCGAAACTAAGGGACACGCTGAAGTGATGCGATAAATCGCGAGGGGTGAAGGGTAAGGGGTGAGGCGTTGATCGGTCGCCTTACGCTTCACCCCTTACCCCTTACGATTTACGAGATCGTCACTGCTTGACCGTTAGAATGCTGGCGAGCTTGGCGACAGTCTGCGGATTGAGAGCAAAGAGGCTGTCGACGACTTTTTTGACTTCGTCGCCGTCCAACGGATTGACTTCTAGCCCGCCTTTTTTTGCTTCGAGGAGAAATTCCGGATCTTTCAGCGTGTTGGCGAAGCCTTTGCGCAAAATGTCGATTCGATCTTTGGGCGTCTTCGGCGTGGTCACGTAGACGCGGGTGACCGCGCTCGGGGCGATGCCGCCGGCACGGATGATCTGCTTGGCGTCTTCGGTTTTCGCCAAATCGAGGGCCAGCGGGACATGATGCAGGTCGGGCTGTTTTTTCGGCGTCACCTGCAGGATTGGCATGACCTCTCCCGATTGCAGCGCTTTGGTCCACGTCGCGCGGATAGATTCCCAAGCCCAGCACGCGCCGCCGAGCTCGCCGCTGTCGGCAGCCAGGCGAAGATCGGCCGTGCCCTTGTAACCCTCGACCAATTGGATCGGCAGATTCAAGGTTGCTTTGACGATGCGCACGGCGTCGCTGGTGCTATTGCCGGGACCGAGTCCGCCCATTTTTACCGGAGTCTTTGCCGCCATCCATTGCTCTACGTCGGTGATGCCGGTTTCCTTGCGCAGGACGCAGGCAACGTTGTCTTGGATCGGCACGCCGAGCCACTCGAATTGGCGGATGTTGAAATCGAAACCCTTGGGATCGAGCACCTGGCTCAGGATCAAGTAGCCATTGAAAATCCCGAAGGTGAGGCCGTCCGGCTTGGCAACGCTATGCAAATATTTCGCAGCGATCCGAGTCGCCGCGCCAGTCATGTTCTCGACGATGAAAATCGGATGGCCAGGAATATGTTTGCCCATATGCCGGGTCATCGCCCGAGTATAGACGTCGAACCCGCCACCGGCCGTGCCACCGACGATAACCCGGACCGTTTTGCCTTTATAGAAATCGTCGGCGAAAAGTGGATTCGATTGAAAGAAGCACAGAACGACGATTGAGACCAAAAGATTAGTTGTCATGAACAAATCCTCTGTTCCGGCTTAATACAATTAGGTTCTTAGAGTGTCAACCAACAACGAACGGTAGCAAAAAGCTGCGTGTATTTCGATGTGCGAAAGCATTTATCGAGTCGCGCAATAATTTCCCTTTGAAACGTTATTGCCGTTACGTTAGAAATTGGGCCGCCAATAGCGCGGGTTTGATTTATATGAAAGATATAGAATATTCGAGCCATCTAGACCGACTATAGCTGCGTGCACCTGGTCCGCTGCGGCGTGACGCTCGGCAGTCTATCTCAATCCTCAGGCACATGTTCCAGAATACTATCGACAAGCTCGGACCCTTCCCTCTGGCGGGCGAACTCGATAAAAGCGGCGAGCACATCGTTCGCGGGCGGCATCGCGTAGAACGAGGTCGCATCCCCATATTGCGTGGGCACTTCCAGAAGGCCATGGATCCACGAGTGTCCCTTGCCCCATTTCGATAAGATACGGTCATCCGTGATAACACCTGCGTGTGTGATTTGATCGTGATCACAATAAAGGACACGATCCCCCGTCGAGGGCGATGCAACTGGGGTAAGAATCGAATCAACAAGGTGCTGAACGAAGCTCGCGTTACAGAACGTGGATGGCAGATACTCGGATATCAGCCGCACTGCAGGGCATCCAGCAAGGCCGAGAGCAAATTCGAAGCAGTTGTAGCGTTCGATCGCCAGATAGGGAACTTTCGGGGCGAGTTCGATCGAGTGCGGCACCTCACGAGCGAGATCGGCGATGAGTGACGGATGGGAATCAACCGTCGTCCCGCCTCCGCAAGTTATCTGTTGAAGCCGCGCACGAAGGAGTAAGTTCGATGTCATCACAGGGTCAGCATCCTTGCCGCCGAGCTATTACGTGAACTGCCGGCTCTTCCGGCAGGATATCGGGAACCCGCAATACGGGAAGAGCAAAAATTCCTGCAATATTCTTCAACACGCCGCACCTCATTTTTGCCTACTAAATGCCGGCAACTGGCGGCTAAGACGGCGTTCGTTCGCGCGCTTCGTCACGGCAGTGCCAACGCTGGTGAATTGCCGGAAGCAGAATCTATCTGCAAAGGGCAGGCGCTTCGAACCCGCAGTTTGATCCAACGTTGGATGGGTGCTCAGAGTCAAGCAATTTGCGCGGTCAGCTTTACACCGAGCGCGCGGGTGACCTTCAATACTGTATCGAAGCGCGGCTTGGCGCCTGGCGCAAGCGCCTTGTATAGGCTCTCGCGTCCCAGGCCAGAATCTTTCGCGACACGCGCCATTCCTTTAGCTCTTGCGACATCCCCTAGAGCTGCGAGTAACAGTTCCGGGTCGCCGGTTTCCAACACGGCACTCATGTACTCGGCGACGGCTTTGTCGTCCGTCAGATAACGTGCCGCATCGAATGGCAGCAACCTAATTTTTGATTTGCGTTTTGCTGTTTTCATGTTTCGGTCTCCAACTCGCGGGCGATGCGTTGAGCCCGCGGAATATCTCGCTTTTGGCTCGACTTATCTCCTCCTGCCAACATGATTATAATTACCTTCTGTCGGCGCGTGAAGTATAGCCGATAGCCCGGTCCGATGTTTAGCCGAAGCTCTGACACGTTGCCGCCGACGGATTTCCAGTCACCGGGATTTCCGAATTCGATCTGTCGAAGACGCGCGGCAATTTGCACTTGGGTTCGCTTGTCCTTCAGACCGTCGAGCCAGTCTCGGAATTCCTGGGTCTGGCGGAGTACGTACACGTGTTGAGTGTATCCAATTAGATACGCTTGGTCAATCAAGGGTCCTGTTGATTTTGCCAAAATCAGGTCCGGCCCCGCCTGGGCGAACCAGAAGGAAGCGGTCTTGTTCTCGCGGTGGGTTCACGTGTGCTATGTCGCACTGGCGCCGACGAGTCGGATACTCTAGCGGTTGTTTCTGAGAATGGGAACTTGTGAGTCGTACTACAAGATGGTTTTCACCGCCGGCCGTTGTTTCATGCGCTCGAACCAAGCCGTTAGTTTCGGCAGCGCCGCGCTTGGCAACACACCGTATTGTTCCAGGCGAGGAAAACGCGGCAACATGGCGATGTCCGTGAGACTGTAATCGCCCAAGAAATATGGCTTGTCGCCGAGGGCTCTTCGAGATATCGCAGCCTGTGCGGCTACTTCTTTTCTCGTTTCACCGATAGTTTTGGTCGCGCTCAGCTTCGTTCTTCTTGATCATCTCGCCGCGCAGGGCCCAGTAGGGTTCGTGCAGGTAGTTTAAAAAGTAGTCGATCAATATTCTGCCGCGGGCGCGCAGGTAGGGGTCTTTGGGCTGCAGCGGCGGGTTGGGATATTTCTCGTCGAGGTATTCGTTGATGATGCACGACTCGAACAAGAGTTTGCCGTCATCCTCGATGACCGGAATCTTGCCGTACGGATTGCGCGCTAAATGCTCGGGATTCTTCTGCTCCATCTTCCCGAGCTTCACCCAGATCCCTTCCCAAGCGAGTCCTTTGTCCGCCAAGACGATCTTGACCCGGTCGCAGTTGGTCGATGGCACGTCGTGATATAGTTTTATCGGCATAGGGACTCCAATTCCATATTACAAATTCCAGATTTAAACTGCCTCGGATCGATTAGGGGTCTTTGCGTTTTCCAACGGTTTCTGCACGGTTAGATACGTTTAGGTGGTTTTACGACGTTGAGATGCCTTTGGCCTCTGAGACCCGAACGTTTCAGCTGTTCTATCCAGCCATGCAGTTGTCGTGAAACTACTTCCGCCGTCTTTCGCAGTTCTGCGACGTGCGGTTTGTGATCAGTGAATTTATTCCAAGATTCCAATAGCCGCAGCAAGCCCAGCACCCTCTTGCGAAACTGGCAAGTCTTCAAATCTTTGATAGTTCATGTCTCGAATCGAGCAAAACCCACTTACGGTTAGGACCATCTCATATCAAAAAATCTGGAATATGTAATCTGGAATTTTGAATTTGGCGCGCCGCCTACTGGCGCCTGCTTACCAAACCCACGGAGCCGATGATTAATCCGGCGGCGGTTAGAACCCGTAGTGCCAGAATTTCCTTGCCGAGAAAGTAGCCGAGTACGATTGCGACCAACGGATTGACGTAGGAGTAAGTCGAGACCAGCGGGATCGGCGCGTTGCGCAGGAGCCAGGCGTAGGCGACAAAGGCGACGGGGCCGATGACGGTCAGATAGACCCAGCCGACGAGCGGAGCGGGAGGAAACTTGAGCGAGATCGAAGTTCCCAGTTCACCGACGGCGAGCGCGATGATTAGCAATGCGCCGCCGCCACTGAGCATTTCCATGCCGGTAATGAGTAGAGGTGATGTCGGCAGCTTGGCAGTCTTGCCGTAGATTGAACCGGCGGCCCAAAACAGCGAACCGAAAATTACCACGACCGCGCCGGCAAGGCTATTAGGCGTGGTGCCGTTGGCTGACCAACCGATCAATAGGACTGCGCCGCCAAAGCCGATCAAGATCCCCAGATAACGCCTGCGGCCCAGGTTTCCCGCCACCGGGCCGGAGGAAATCGAACAGCAACATCCAGAGCGGACATGTGGCCACCAACAGGGCGGCCAGACTCGATGGAATGTAGCGCGCCGCCCAGACCACCGCGCCGTTGCCGCCGACGAGCAGTAGAATGCCAATGACCGTCGCGCCATGCCACTCGTGTCGGGATGGCGGGGGATCGCCCCAAAGGCGCCGGCAGAGATAGAGCACCGCGCCGGAAACCATGAAGCGCGCCGCAGCTGACAAAAACGGCGGTAACGTCTCGACGGTAAAGCGAATCGCCAGATAGGTGGAACCCCAGATCAAATACACGGCGCTCAGCGCAGTCCATATTAGCACCGGCGACGCGTCACGTTGGGCTGCTGCGCTTGCATGTAGGTTCACGCGCGCGCGCCTTCACGGCGCAGCCAGAGCTTCAAACCGGCTGCGGTTTTGCCGCAGTCACCGCCAATACCGCCACCCGCGATCAACCACCGACGCCATGGTGTGCTTATTGCCAAGCCCGAAGACGGAGCCTTATCAGGCGTCATTGACGACGAGGGATTCGTTTCGCTGGCACGGCGCTCCCGCATCCGTTTCACTCCGCCGACATGCCTTTTTTCTTAAGTTCTTCGATGGCGTTGGTTGTCTTGGCCGGCGGTTCGACAGCCATGCCTTTGAGGATGTTGGCTGCCTTGGTGAACTGGCAGTCGTCGTAGGGAACGATTTCGATGCGATTGCCCCAGGGGTCGAGGATGTTGAGCCGGTCGTTGATGCTTTTGATGCCGAGTTTCTCCATCGATCTTCGCACCGCGTCACGATCGTCGACGACGAAGCCGAAGTGGCGTTTGGTATCGGCGCTTTGGCTGCGGCCGAGAGTGAGCTGGATAAATTGGTCGCCGAGATCGATGAAGGCGTTGTGCTCGCTCTTGCCGCGCAGAGTGAATTCGAACAGGGCGCCGTAGAATTCCAGCGCTTGATCCAAGTCGTCGACTTCCAGGACTACATGGTTGATACCCAGCGCGCGGGCTTTCTTTTCAGCGTTATCGCTCATGACCAATCTCCTCCTGATTTAATTTTTCCGCCGGCACTATCTTCTCCATGCAAAACTGCATTCCGGTGAAGTCATATCATGAACCGCGTCCAGGCCGCCACGCATGGTCAGCGACGAATGACCCTTGACGCTGCCTCGGCATCTGCCTTATGGATAAGCCAACGCATCTCAAGAACAGCGGGAAATCGCTCTAGTTGGAGTTAAGAGGTTGAAAAATCGGAGGAATGAGGATGGGATCATTCTTAAAGTCATCGTTGGCTATTGTGGTGATGGGGCTGTTGTCGGTGGTAAGTCAGAGCGCTGCTCAGACGCCCTATTATGCCGGCAAGACAATCACCATCATACGCGGCGGCGGCGCCGGCGGGTCGGGTGAGTTTCAGTCGCGCGCCTTGGTGTCCTACTTGAAGAAATATATCCCAGGCAACCCCAATGTCGTCATGGAGTTTATGGACGGCGCGTCGGGGCGCAAGGCGGCAAATTATTTTTATACAGTGAAACCTGATGGCTTGAAGATCGCGTCGGCGGGAAACATGATTTCGGGACCGATACTGGGCCTGTCGGGCAGCAACTACGATATCGAAAAGTTTCCTTATATCGGCTCGACGGAAACCGGCAATCCCTACGTGTTCTTCAGCCGTAAAGTCGGCAACTTCGATACCCTCGACAAGGTTCGTAATGCGCGCGGATTGCGCGTCGGCGCTCACTCGGTGGGCCACTCGGTTTACATCACAGGACGCATGTTCGCGCATATGTTGGACTTGAAAGAACCGCGCTTCGTGGTCGGCTTCAACGATCCGGAGATGGACATCGCGCTGGCCAACGGCGAACTGGACGGACGCACGTCGGGGAATATCGATAGCGTCCTCAAAGATCTCCGCGACCAGGTTTATGTTCATGCGACGATCTCCAATCCCAAGGGCCGCTTCGACCCGCGACTGCCGGGGCTACCCGATCTCGACAGCTTTGCCAAGAACGACCGCGAGCGCAAGGTCATCGACTTGTTTCGGGCCTTTCAGGTGCCGCGCTGGCCGCATCATCTGGCGCCGGGTACGCCGCCAGAATTGGTTAAGATCCTGCGCGACGCGATGGCACGGACGTTCAAAGATCCAGAATTTCAACAGGACTTCAAGAAACTGATGGGGCGCGAGCCGTCGCCGCTGACCGGAGAAGAGGTGCAGAAGGTGGTGAAGGAGTTGCCGCGCGATGCCGAGACCGTGGCGCTTTACAAAATATATGCCGAGGGCGGCGCGTTGCCGCCGCGCTGAGTTTTGCTGGCGTATTTGCCAGTTGACGGCGGGTGGGACTGGAGTTCTTCCAGTTAAATCCGCCTGTCTAAAATTAGCGCGTGAAGCCTGCTTCGGTGTAAGGTTGCCATCCTACATCCCAATCCAAATATTCCAGACCGGTGAGGCGCTTCTTATAATCGTAAGTGAAGGGTTCGCGGTAGGCGTAACCGGGATAGTAGTAACGGCAGCCGCGTTCGCGGCTAAAGGCGATGGAATGCAAAATCATCAGGATGCCCAGGCTGCGCTTGGCCTCGGCGGGCTCGAAAATCGCGTAGATCGCCGAGGTGGCGAGTTCGCCGATGTCGAGGAACGTGACGCCGACCAGCCGGCCGTGGAGATAAATGCACAGCTCCAGATTGGGGCAGGGAATTTCCGCCGGGTTGGGCGAGAGAAAGTTAAACAGTGAGTCGGGAACATTGTCATCGAAGCGGACGCAATGCCGGTCAAAAAGTATTTGTTTTTCGTTATTGATGAATGACGGCCGGACGATTACTTCAATGTCGCGATTCTTGGCCAGCACGCGCTTCTGGCTGCGGGTCAACTGAAAACGCGCGAGATCGACGCGCAACGGCAGGACAGTATACGGCTTGCCGCCATGGGATGACATGCGGTAGCGCACGAAGATCACGCCGAAATGACGCCAGCCCTCGGCCCAGTAAAGGTCCATCTTGGCCGGCGAGGCCCGCAAGCACAGGAAATGTTCGTCTAGGTTCGATGCGCTCATGGATCGTTAACGCAATCTTGAATCATTTGCCACGGCGCGGTCAACTCGATTAACCAAATCTTTCAGCAACCCGTTGACGAACAAAAGCCGCCAGCGCCGCCGCGAGGGTAAAGATCGCGCAGTAGACCAGCAGGAACAACGCGCCGAGCAAGATGAGAGGACCGACGCGGACAACGATCAGTTCATAGCCAAGCTGGCCCGCGACGGCGCCGGCATAGTGCGCCCATAGCGGTCCTGGAGCGATGGCGCCGGCAACTGCCCCGGCAATGGTAAGCGCCACGAGATAAAAACTGCCTTCAACATCCCAGGGCTCACGTTTGTTCGTGAGCATCGGCGTCAACAGCCAAATCGCCGCGCTCACAAAGGCGGCAAGCAAAAATGTAATCCAGGCACGTCGCTTCATCTTGCGCTTTCTCTATTTCTACGCGATCGAGTGCTCGGTTACGGCTTGCTTGCCAAAGGTATGGGCCGCGCTACGACTGACGGCGATGACGATGCCGGCCATGACAAGGTTTAGCTGAATAGCGAGAGCGAAAAAACCCGCCAAATAAAAAGGGCGGCCGTCAAGCAACGGTCGCCCTTTACCTCGAACAAATTCACTTGCTACTATTCCGTCACGTCGATCAGCACGCCGTCGGGATCGGACATTTGATATTGGCCGAAGCAACAGGATGCCAGCAGCTTCTGCCGCACGTCGCGCTCGGGATTTTTTTCCGGACGGTTTTCTTCAACGGCGTAGAGATGGGCATGTTTCTCGACGTCGGCTTTGAACGCGGCAAGACTTTCGACCTTGAAGCCGATGTGATCAAGCGCCGGCCGTTCGATGCCGGAACCGGCGAAGTCGGCGATCTTCCAGGGCATCACCGCCAGGGTAACTTTGCCGTCGGAAAGATAGTGATTGGGGTCGCCATTGGGTTTTTCCAACTCCTGCAGCTCGAACACGTCGCGGTAAAATTCACCGCACAAATCCGGGTCGACACAGCGCAGGCCGAAGTGACCAATGCGCCGTTTGCGCTCTTCGACTTGGTCGGTGTAGATGTCGCGGCGGTTTTCCATATTCGCCTGAGATAGATCAAAGACGTTGCCGTTGGGGTCGTGCATGCTGATGCCGGCGAAAGGACGGTTGCTCGGCCGATGGAGCACTTGGACTTTAGGATACTTGTCTTTGAGCCGCGCAAAAACGACCTCGGTGTCTTGCACCTCGAAGCCGAAATGATCGAAGCCCGCCTGGCGTCCAGGGGCGCGGGGATTGAGATTCAAGCCGATATAACCGTCGCCGACAACCACGGCGCCGCCGGCTCGCGCCAGTCCCGACCGCTTCATGCCAAAAATATCACGATAGAAGTCACCTTCATGATTGGCATTGCTGGTGACAATAGCCATGTGTCTCATTTGTGCAAACATAGCGGTCTCCTTTGGGTTAGTTAAGCTAACGTAGTTGAAGCGTAAGCGGCTTGTCAACCGGCGCTCAGACGTTGACGACGACCACGCCTTTGGGCTCGAGGTAATAGTCGAGCGCTTCAGGGCCATGCTCGCGGCCGACGCCGCTGGATTTTACCCCGCCGAAGGGCAATTCGTCATAACCGTAATGCAGCGAGTTCACCCAGACATTGCCGGCTTGGAGCTTATCGATGGCTTTGTTGGCGTGCAAAAGATTGCGCGTCCAGATCGATGAGCCGAGGCCGAATTCGGATGCGTTGGCTTTCTCCAAGGCTTCGTCGAGAGTTTTGAACGTGTAGACTGGCAGCGCCGGACCGAAGACCTCTTCTTTGGTCAAGCGCGAGTCTTCCGGCACATGGGTCATAAGGGTCGGCAGATAGTAAAAGCCGTTGTCGAAGTCGGCACCCTTGGGACGCTCACCGCCGAAGAGAACCTTACCGCCACGGGATTTGGCGTCTTCGACCTGCTCTTCGACTTCTTGGCGCTGGGCGCCGACATGAATCGGCCCCATGCGGGTTTCTTTGCTCATGCCGTTGCCGACGGTCTTCTTTTTCAAGATTTCCACCAGGGCGCCGATGAAATTGTCGGCGATAGACTCCTGCAAGTACAGGCGCTTTACGCCCAGGCACATCTGGCCGCAATTAAAATAACGGCCAACGTCGGCCATCTTCACGGCCAAATCGACATTGCTGTCCTCCATGACGATCATCGGGTCGCTGCCGCCCAATTCCAAAGTGACACGCTTGATTTCGCGCCCGGCCACTTCCATGACATGGCGGCCGATCGGCGTCGAACCGGTGAACGCGATGCGGCGCACGCGCGGATTGCGCAGCAGTTCTTCGCCGACGCTGCCGCCCGGGCCGGTGACAATATTCACCGTGCCTTTGGGCAACTGTTTTTGCGCTTTGCCTTCGCCGAAGGTCGCCTGGGCGATCAGTTCGATGACTTTAATCGTCGCCAACGGCGTGGTGCTGGCCGGCTTGATGATGATCGTGTTGCCGGCGGCCAGCGCCGGGCCTAACTTCGTGCCCATCAACGTCAGCGGGAAATTCCACGGCACGATGCCGCCGCACACGCCGATCGGTTGGCGCACCACCATGCCGTAGGCATTTTTCTGCGGCAGCGGCACATGGGAGCCGCGCACTTTGGACGCCAGGCCGGCGTAGAATTCCAGCCCGTGAACCAGATGGTGAATCTCCAAGCCCGCTTCGAACAATGTCTTGCCTTGCTCTTGGGTGAGTAGTTGGGCGATTTCGGCGGTATTTTTCTTGATCAGCTCGCCGGCGTTCATCAGCGCATTGCCGCGATCCTCCGGCGAGACATCGGACCAGACTTTAAAAGCGTCTTCGGCCGCGGCGATCGCCTGCTGGACGTCCTTGTCATTGCCCTGCGGTACCGTGTCGACCGTCGCGCCGGTGGCGGGGTTACGCACCTCGCTAGTGTTCTTAGTTACCGAATCGACGGACTCGCCGCCAATAAACATCTTGGCCATTAGAAAACCTCCATCAAAAATTTACAGTTAAGCCGCGCGCATCGTTCGAGCAATGCCGAACATTCGAGCGGTGAAAGAGTATCGTTTACTTGCCGGTGAATTTCGCCGTGCGTTTTTCCAGATAGGCTTTGACGCCTTCCTGGCCGTCTTCGCTGCCGAAGGTCTGCGCCAGAAGCTCGCGCTCGAAGGCCAAGCCGTCGGGCAGGGATAGTTCGAGGCCGGTGGTGATGGCGCGCTTGACTTTGCCGACCGCCAGGCTGCTTTTGTTGGGCACGACGAACTGTTTGGCGTAGTCCATGACCTGATCCAAGAAATTTTCTTTCTCGTAGATGTAGTGGACCAAGCCCATTTCGAGAGCTTCTTCGAAGGCGATGGTTTTGCCGGTGAAGCAGAGCTCCATGGCGCGGGCTTTGCCGACTAGGCGGGGCAGACGCTGGGTGCCGCCCATGCCGGGCATGACGCCCAAATTGATTTCCGCCAGGCCGACTTTGCCGCCTTCTTTTTTGGCGATGCGGATGTCGCAGGCCATGGCGATTTCCAAGCCGCCGCCCACCGCATGCCCATTGATCGCCGCAATGATGATTTTCGGCGTGTTTTCCAAGCGCATCAGCACCTCATGGCCGTGCAGCGCGAAGTTGTTTTTGAAACCGAGCGACTTGCTCGACAGCATATTGATGTCGGCGCCGGCGGAGAAAAACTTCTCGACCTTGCCGGTGATGATGATGGCGTGGATATCGTCGTTGAAGCGGGCGTCGAGAATCGCCGCGTCCAATTCTTTGAGCAGTTCCGTGGTGTAGCTGTTGACCGGCGGGCGGTTGATTTCCAAAACCGCGATGCCGTTTTCAATGCGCGAATCGATCATTGCCATAACTGCCTCCTCATGCAAAATCAACTCAATGAATTAGCTGGCATGCCCCCGTAAGTCAAGGCGCTTGGAGTGTCGCGAAGCGGTTGGAAAGCGCCCATAACTGTGACATCAGTAAGCAAAATCCGCAGTGAAAGGAATGACATTTGGCGAAAAGAGATGTGCATGACGAGCGGCTGGAAAAAGGGCTTGGGGCGCTGCGATCGGCGGGGATTGACCCAGATGCGCCCTCATCGGCGAGCGTTGCCCAGCTGCAAAGCGCCGTCGGTAAATCGGCGGAAGCGGATATTGCGGCGATATTTATGCTCGGCAAGATCGCCACCCATGAGTCGCTGCAACTGATTCGCGAGATCGAAGCCACCGCCGCCGACAAGGATGTCAAGAAAGAAATCAAACGCGCGCTCTTCAAGCTCAGTCAAAAAGGCATTGTTGTGCCGCAGCCGGCGGCGGCCGAGAAAAAACCCGCGCCGCTGTTCGAGCGAGAGTACGAGATCGAGGCCTATATGTCCGCGGTCGACGGCGGCGGCGGCAGGCTGGTTTGGATCGCCAAGCCGCAGCCGAAGCGCGGTCTGCAGGTGATCCAGGCGATGGTGCACGACCGCGAGGGGCTCGTGCGCTTCGGCGGCGTGCAGATGAAGCGCAAAGAGCTGCGCGCCATGGCCGATGAAATCAAGCAGCAGCATGGCGTTACCATGATCGCGGTGCCGTGGGAGTTCGCCGATCGGATGATTTACGAAGGTTATGAAAGGGCCAAGGCGCGCGGCCCGAGCGGTCAAAGCGACCTCAGCGACTTTCACGCGATTCGCTCGGTCATCGGCACCGGCAAGCCAAAACCCGTCCCGCATCCGGTGTACCAAAAGCTCGGTACCGAGGATTTTCGTGAAGGGGCGTGGCGCGAGCAATCGCGCCGTTTACTCGAAGAGCCGGAGTTGCGTTACTGGGTCATCGTCGATGAATGGGTGCAGGACTGCCTGGCGGCGTTGCATGAAGCGCAGTCGAGCCCGCTGGTGTTGAACCCGGTGCAAAAGGAAGAGCGGCTCGCCAGCGTCGTGCGCGACGCGGTCAAGACGCTTTGCGCCGGTGAAAACGGCCAGGCGTTCAAGCGCCGCATGGAAGACATGGCGCTCTATTTCGCCGAGACCGGCCGCATTGACGAAGCCAAACTCTCTCTCGCGGTGGCACAGCAAGTCGGCGAAGGCGATCCCGGGCCGTTGGATATTGCGTTTCTTACCGGGCTGATGCAAAAGAGCTTTGTTTTTTTCATGTCGCAGATGAAAGCGCAGCAGGAAGCCCAACAGAAAGCGGAGCAATCGTCGCTAATCATCAAGCCATAGCGACGCCTTCTTGTAGAAGGGCATCCACGATGCGGTTTCAGGAATATCCGCCGGCGCGCCATTGCCAATAACTTCGCTTCTCGCCGAGAAAATCTGTCCCACGGAACAACTGACGCGAGGTTTCGGTAAGCCTAGTGTAACAGAACGCTTGCAAGCGGCCCGGACCTTTTAGTCTTTCCTGCCTTAGCTTCTCGCTCGCGTGCAGATATCCAACGCGATCAGCGCGTAAAGTTTGGCCGCATTGACCATCACGTCGATGTCTATTTCTTCATTGCGCGGGCCGATGCGCCGTCCGCGCGGGCCGATCTTGATCGCGGGGATGCCTAGTTCGTTGTAAACGTTGGTGTCGGTCCAGATGCTGGCGCGGTCAGCGGCTTCGTGTTTGATCTTTTCCTTGAATAGATGCTGAAAAACTTCCTCGGCCGATTGCACCAGCGGTTCGATCCGTTTGCCCTCGTGCCCAAGCAGCGACTTGTAAATATCCAATTGATAATCGAGTCCCGTGCCGTTCAGTGTTTTTTCCAACTCGTATTGGATCTGCACTGGGCGGACTTGCGGCGGCATGCGGATGTCGACGTATAGGGTGCACACCCCGGGAAAATAGTTGGGCCGATAGGGCGCGCCGCCCTCGATGGCGCCGATATTTACTTTGGGATAGAGCGGGCCGGTGGGAGATTGATAGACATACTTGGCTTCGAACTCAGCGCCCCATTTTTCAATGGCGTCGATGATCCTGGTCATTTTTACAATCGCATTCATCTTTGCCATCGGATGGGTTTCGCGATTGGTGCCCCAGGCCGCTTCGGCTTTGCCGGTGGTCTGTATCTTCACCTGCACCACGCCGTTCTGGGTCCAGACGATGTTCATGTCCGAACCGTCGCAACATATGGCGTAGTCGGTGTGCATGCCGTGGGTGAGCAGATGGCGGGTACCGGCGCCTTCGCCGCGGTATTCCTTGGTCTGCCAAGCGCCGACGGGGGTGCGCGAGATCTCGCCGACGACGGCGGCCAAGATGACATCACCTTTCAGCTGCACAGCGCTTTTGTGCAGTGCCTTGCCGGCCATCATGAAGGCGGCGACGCCGCCTTTCATGTTGGAAATGCCCAGGCCTTGAACTTTGTCGCCGACGATTTTGCCGGCGAGCTCCGACTGTGGTTCCATGACCGCGACCATGCGGCGGTCTTCCTCGGTGCCGGTGAAACTGGTATCGGTGTGGCCGTTGAATCCCAAACTCAAACCGGTGCCGTCACCTTTTAGAATACCGACCGCATTGGGCCGGTCGTATTCGACATCCTGGCGCACGGCGCGCAGACCGTTGGCTTCGAACCAAGTCAAAATAAATTCGCCGATGGCTTTTTCCTGTCCGGTGGGGCTGGGAATGCTGGTAAGATCGGCGCCAAGCTGGGCCAGTTCGTCGCGGTTGATCTGCGCCAATACTTTCTGCGCTGCTGGGTTGTCGAGAGCCATCGGGTTCCTCCAAGAGTAATCGTTTGTAACTAATCAAGGGGACTGGCTAAGTCAACCTGACGGTGCCACTTGCGGTTAGGTTGAAAAACCCTGTTTGGCTCTTTACAGTCGTTAACTGATCGCGTCAGTCGCTCATCCAAATGACCGTCCTCTCAAACGAAAAATTTTACGCTGCGTTAAGGAAATCGATGGACACATCGTCGCTCTTGATGATCGCCGCGGCGCTAATCGCGGTGATCGCCGTGTATCTCAAATCACCCAAGGCTGCTGCAAGTGGCATCGGCGCCGGCCTCGCGCTGATCATCGAGATCGCGCCGCGCATGGTGGCGGCATTTACACTTGCCGGTTTGGTGCAAGCGGTGGTGCCTCAAGAAACGATTGTTCGCTGGATGGGGCAGGGTTCGGGTTATCGTGGCTTGATGATCGGTATGACCTTGGGCAGCATCACGCCGGGCGGGCCGATGACCCATTTCCCGGTGATCGCCTCACTCTACAAGGTCGGTGTCGGCGTCGGACCGCTGGTGGCTTATCTGTCGGCTTGGTCGCTCTTCGGTCTGCAACGCATTATCATGTGGGAGTTGCCTTTTCTTGGCGCGAAAGTGGTAGCGATTCGCGTGGCGGTGAGTTTATTCTTTCCCTTCTTTGCCGGCTGGCTCTGCGAATTGATTTGGAACAAATTGAACGTCTAAGTGAATATGAACCGGCGTAGCTTTCTCAAAGTCATAGGCGGGGCCGGGCTCGCCGTCCCCGGGCTAATCGGCGTGTCGAGTTGCAGCCGGCATGTTTTCAATGCCAATGCCGATACCGGCTTGTCGTTTGGCTACGTCAGCGGTGATGTCACGGCCGACAGCGCGCTGGTGTGGTTGCGGGCGCACGCCGGCAGTCGCGTGGTCCTCGCTTACGGCAAGGATTCCGCTCTGGCGCAGTTTCAAACGACCAAAGTGCGCACGGTCGATCCCGGCGCGGATAACAGCGCGATTTTTGCTCTGGACGGTTTGGAGCCGGCAACAAGGTATTACTACCGGGCCATGGCCGAAGGCCGGACGGCAGGGCCAGTGGCGAGCTTCGTCACGGCGCCCCGCGCGGATGACGAGACCAAGGTAACCTTCTGTTTTAGCGGCGACACACGCCAGGGCTACAAGCCGTTTACGGTGATGCACGCGGTGCGCGCGCAGCGGCCCGACTTCTTTCTCCATTTGGGCGATACGATTTACGCCGACCGCAACGGGACAGCCCATACATTGCCCGAGTTCTGGGACAAATACCGCATCAATCGCGACGACGCTGCGGCGCAACGCTGTTACGCCGAAACCAGCACTTATGTGATGTGGGACGATCATGAAGTCGACGACAATTATCTGCCGGGCCATCCGTTGGCGCCCATCGGCAGACAAGCCTTCCTCGACTACTGGCCGGTGCGCCGCTCGGCGGCCGAACCGGAGCAGATTTATCGCGCGGCGCGCTGGGGCCGGGCGGTGGATTTAATTATCCTAGATACCCGGCAATACCGCGCTGCTGATCGCAGCACCATGTTGGGGCGCCGGCAGAAGGAGTGGTTTTTCGATCGTCTGGGTAACTCCAGCGCGACGTTTAAGTTCGTCGCGACCACTGTGCCCATGGCCGGCGGCGGTCAGGACCGGTGGGATGGTTACCCCAAGGAACGGGCCGAGATCCTGCGCTACATTCAACAAAAGAAAATTCCCGGAGTGGTGTTCATGAGCGCCGATATGCACTACGCGGCGGTGACCAAGATTCCCAAAGGCAATGGGCTGATCGACATTACCGCCGGGCCGTTGGCCGCGCAGCTCAACCGGGTCACCAACAGCGCCAACAGCCGCTATGAATTCTTTCTCGCGGAAAATTTCAACTTCGCCAAAATCACCGTGGATCCAAAAGTGAATGCCAACGAGGCGCTGCTTGAGTTCATCGATCAAGATAATCGGGTGTTTTTTACGCGGAAGATCCGCACCTGAGTGAAAACTGCCTTGGTGCAGACGGTTAGCCATTGCCGCCGTTGTTGCAGCAACAATCGCGTGGATTTCCCCAGAGACGGAATGATGGCTGTCAGTCGAATTCTCGTCGGCAGATTTTGCAACTACGGCGTGGATTGATTGCGCTTGCGGCGATGGTTCAGCGCCTCGGGATTGAGCGCACGGGTGAGTTTGCCTGCCATGTAGTCGAGGATGTTGGTCACGGCATTTTCGGCGAAGCCCTCGAAGCCGGAGTCGGTGGGCCAGCCCAGGTGCGGCGTCAGGACGACATTGTCGAGTTCCAGGATCGGATGATTTTTCGCTAGCGGTTCTTCGACGAAGACATCAAGAGCGGCGCCGGCGATGGTTTTCTCCCGCAATATTTTCACCAGTGCCGTCTCATCGACGATCGCGCCGCGCGCCGTGTTGACCAGGTAGGCCGTTTTCTTCATCAAGCGCAGGCGGGTTTCGTTCAAGAGGTTCTTGCTTTCCTCGGATAGCTTCAAGTGGACGGTGACGACGTCGGCGCCGCGCAGGACATCTTCAAGCGGCATAAATGTGGCTGACGATTTCGCGGCGCGTTCTTGGTTCAAGGTCGGTCCCCAGGCAATCACGTTCATGCCGAAGGCTCGGGCAATAGCTGCTACTTCCGTGCCGATCTTGCCGAGGCCCAAAATTCCCAGGGTTTTGCCTTTCAAAACATAGCCCAGCATCAACGGCCACTCGCCGCGGCGCAGCGCCTGATCACCCTGGGAAATGTGCCGCATGACATCGAGCATCAAGCCAAAAGTAAGTTCGGTGGTGCTGTTGCCCCCGGGAGCGAGGCTGACGACGACGCCGTGGGCCGTCGCCGCCTCCATGTCGATGTGGTAGGCATGATTGCCGGTCTGCGAGATGTATTCCAACGCCGGTAACTTATGAAATAACGCTGCGGTGAATTTGGTGCGCTCGCGGATCGGCATCACCGCTTGGGAGTCCTTGAGCGCTTCGACAATCGCCGCCTCGTCGGCGAGCTTTTCATGGATGATCTGCACGTCGACATTTTGCCGCAGTCGGGCGATGGCTGGGGTCGGCGCGATGGCGTGTTGGTAGTCGTCGAGAACGGTGACTTTCATTGCGGCAGTTTCACCGCAGAGTCGCGGAGGTCAATTTACATTGTCGCGTCCGCTGCGCTTTTGCGGTGAAATATTCTTTCTTTCAGATTACCGCGATGCCGGCGATTTCGATCAAGTAGTCGGGATCGGCTAGCCCTTTGACGATCACCAAGGTGCTGGTCGGGGATTTTTTCTTGTATTGTTTCATGCGCACTTCGTTGTAGCCGGGGCGATATTTGCGGTCGACGATGTAGGTGGTCGTCATGACCAAATTGTCGATGGAGCCGCCGGCTTTCTTGAGTACCGCGTTGATATTGGCGTAAACCTGTTCGGTCTGCTTCTTGATATTACCCTTACCGACGACGTTGCCGTCCTTATCCGACGCGGTCTGTCCGGCGATGAATAGAAGCTTGCCGCCCTTGGTCTGGATCGCCTGGGTGTAACGCGGCCGGGGATCGCTGAGCGTCTTCGGTTGAACGTCTTTGCGTGCCATGGAAACTCCTCGGTTAGAAATTTGAGTGATGGACGTACTGGATTGTTGGGATGATCCAGGCCACCACTCACCACTCCATTACTCCAATTGCTCCGTGCTTGTCTACTTCGACGGGTATCGCTTGGCCATTTCGTTAAAGAAACCATCTTTCTCCATCTCTTGCGAGAAAAGAAAGGTCGACGAATTGTTCCGGCTTGAAATTTTTCGCATTGGGCAGGGTAGGCGACAGGACGTCGAGCATGAATTGAATGCCCTTCAGGGTTGGATAAGGTTTCTTCGGTATCGATTTGATATAGCCATTGTAGGAATCCTCAAGCACCGCCGGATCGTTGGTGCGCATGTATTTGGCGAAGACCTTTTGCGTCGCGGCTTTGTTGCCATAGACAAAGTAGATCGCCTCGACGAAGCCGCGCAGCGCGCTGCGCACCGTCTCGCGATTGCTGGCGATATAGGCGCGCGATGTGGCGAAGCCGTTGCCCTGCACTTCGACGCCGAGATCGCCGATGGAAACATGCTCGACCAGACCGGCGCGCCGTCCCAGCGGCGCCGCCGAGGATGACAGGTAGGTGGCATCGATCACACCCGACATCACCGAGGCGATGCGCTCGGTGTCGAGACCGGCGGGTATCAGGGTGAATTCTTTGAGTTCGACGCCGAGGTGGCGCGCGAGGATGATCGAAGCGTAATGGGTTGCCGAGTTGAATCCGGTGATGCCGAGGCGTTTGCCTTTGAGTTGTTCCAGCTGGGTGATTCCCGGACGGGAAAACACGATCAGGTCGTATTTGGTTTCGACCGCGGCGGTGAGCACGAGATTGTGACCCTGAATGGTCGCCTGGACGACGGTGCCGATATTCACGATCGGCGGATCGCCACTGACCAACGCCTGGGTCGCCACCTGGCCGCCGCGAAACAAGATCGGCTCGACTTCCAAACCGTACTTGGCGAACAACCCCATCTCGCGCGCGACCCAGACATTGCTCTGGCGAAAGCTCAAAGACGGATAGCCGATCTTGATCTTCTTGAGCGCTTGGGCGTCAGCGGTGCCGACGATGAGCAGGCTCGCGGCGAAGCAAGCCAGCAGCGCGGCCGTAACCGAGGGCAGTATTGGAATACTGGAGTGGCCGCAATGCTTCCCTAGTCCAATGATCCTACTTACTCGGATAGCGTTTCGCCATTTCATTGAAGAAGCCTTCCTTTTCGAGTTCCTGCAAGAAGCTCAGATCGACGAACTGTTCGGGTTTGGCGGTCTTAGCCTGGGGTAGTTGCGGCGCGACCAGGTCGAGCATGTATTGGATGCCCTTGAGCGTGGGATAGGGCTTCTTGGGAATCCATTTGATGTAGCCATTGTAAGAATCTTCGAGCATCTCTGGATCGTTGGTGCGCATGTATTTGGCGAAAACCCGTTGCGCCTCCTTCTTGTTGGCGTAGACAAAGTAAATCGCTTCGACGAAACCCTTGAGCGCGTTTTTCACTGTTTCGCGGTTGCTCGCAATATAACTGCGCGACGTTGCAAAGCCATTGCCTTGGACTTCGACACCCAAATCGGCAACCGAAAATAGCTCGTTGAAGCCATTCTTGCGTGCCGGCGCTGCCGCCGAAGAAGTGAAGAAGGTCGCATCGATCCGTCCCCCCATCATCGCTCCCATGCGTTCCGCGTCCGGCCCCGCTGGAACCAGCGCGATGTCCTTGTTGACCTCAAGATTGAGGTGCTGGAACAGGATGTTGGCGGCGTTATGGGTCGCCGAGCCGTAGCCGCTGATGCCGAATCTCTTGCCTTTGAGCTCTTCGAGTTTGTTGATGCCTTTGCGCGCGAAAACAATCTGATCGTACTTGGTTTCGACGGCGGCGATCAGCACCAGGTTGTAGCCTTGCAAGCTGGCTTGCACGACAGTGCCGATATTGACGATCGGCGGATCGCCGGCCACCAGCGCCTGGGTCGCCATCTGGCCGCCGCGTAAAAAAATCGGCTCAACCTCCAGGCCGTACTTGGTGAACAGGCCGACTTCCCGAGCGACCCAAACGTTGCTCTGGCGGAAGCTCAAAGACGGATAACCGATACGAATTTTCTTGAGTGGCGGGGTTTGTGCGGCTACCTCGCCCGCCAACGCTATCGTCAAAAATAGGCAAATGAGCTGCAGTCTGGTTACGATCTTCATGTTTAGCTCGTTAACGAGTCCTTTCTGATGATTGTCAACTATGGTTTGAAGCCGGCGAGCTTTTGCACTTCCTCGATCATCGAGGAGTCGACGAAGTCGCTCTTGGCGGAAATTTTCTTGCTTTTGTAATGGCTTTCCTTGATCTCGTCGCACCAGCGGTCCTGGGCCATCAAGTAACCAGCGAAAATGGCCATGCCGCCGCGGAAGTTTTCTTTTCGAACCGGGAAAAACCTCATGGATTCATGCAAGATGGAGATCGGTTAACGACGGCGCCGAGAGCGATCTGCGCACTCTTACACTCGTTCGCCGGGCAATACAAACCGGGCGACGAAATTCGCGCATGGGTGATCAACGATAAAGTTCCGGGTCCGAGCCGCTATCGACGCCGGTACGGATGCGCGGATAAATCGAAACGCCGCCGGGGCGGCCTTGGACCATGAAGTCGACGGGAATGAAGCCTTGCAGCAGCGGTATGGGAAACTGTACACCGCCATAAGGGGCGCGATGATCGGCACCTATCGCCAGCTGGCTGCCGCCAAAGCCGGTGGGCAGAGCGCCGGTCATGTTGAAGCGGCTCGCCGAGATGCTGCCCTGGATCGGCGGCAGTTGATATTGGCTGCCGGGATTGCGTTCGTTCTCCGTGATCAATTCGGCGTCGAGCACCCGGCGATAAGACGAGCCGCCGGCGTCGCGGATCAACGTGAAGGTCGTGTCTTCGCGGTCTTCGGAGCTCTGGCCGCGGCGGTCGCGTTCGCCGCGGACAATGGCCGCGGGTACGTTGCGGATACCGCCGACGCTGTCTTTGCCGCGTTGGTTGGCATCGGCGGCGGCGACTTGCTGGTTTTTTTCCCGCAGGGCGACGTAAAAACGTTCGGTGGCCGCTTTGGTCAGACGATGGTTTTGGCCGCGCACGCCCCAGGGGGTCTGGTAGAAAACCATCAGCTCGTTGTCATTGAGCAAGATCGCGCCCCGTTCGGCGATTTCCATGTTGCGCAGGTTGCCGTCGAACAGGGTCGCCTTGAGCGCCAATCCTTTCGGCCCCCAGATCTCCGGGTGCTCCACTAGGAATTGCTTGCTCATGCGCATGCCCTGGTTTTCTTCTTTGGCGAGGGCGGCGAGCTTTTTGGTTGCTTCGGCGGCGGCGCTGGAATGCGGATGATAATCGAGCACCGCCTTTAAAAAATCTTCCTGCCTGCCGCGCGAACTTGACTTGCTGGCGGCGTCTAATAGGCCGCGCGCGGCTTTGTCATTGAGGGCGTCGAGCTTCTCCTTGGGTGAGCCGGCAAGCTCGTGATACGTGAGGGCGGGTGCGATCAGGCCGCGCTCTTCGTAAGCGTCGGCAAGCACCCGGTAAACGTCGGTGGCGTTCTCTGACTTCGGATGATTGCGCACATAAGCGACCCCGGCATCGATCACCGGCTGCGCCGAGATCGGATTGTTGGTCATGACTTGAAAAAGATTTCTGCTCCACATCAAAGCGTTGGCCATGCCTAAGGTCGCGGCGCCGCCGGGACCGGCGGCGGCCATGGCGCCGGCGGCGAACAGCATATTCTTGCGCAGGAAATCTTCGCCAAGCAGAACATATTTTACCGACTCCAGCTGGCGCTCGGTGCGGGCATCTTGAAAGGTCGCCAGCCTATTGTATCCGGGGCTTTGCAGTAGGACGTTGGCGCGCTCTTTGGCAACCGGAGTCGCTGCCTTGCGGGCGTTTTGTTCGACCGCCTTGCGCGCCGCTTCATGCCATCCCTTCATCTCCAAGGCGACGGCTTCGGCATCGCGGGCGGCGTCGGCGAGCGCCTTGTCGGGATGTTTTTTCTCCGTGTCGATGGCGACCCGTTGGATCAAGTTGGCATCGCGCAGAGATAATGCTGTCAAAAGTTTTTCTGCGTCGGCTTGCTGCTCCGCGCTCAAGTTTTCGTCTTTGCGCGCCTTGAGGCTTTGCTGGCGGGCGGTTTGGCGTGCGCTCAAGAGTTGCGCGGTTTGCTGACTCAACTTCGCGGCATCCTGTGACTGAGGATCGAAGAAAGCTGCCACTTGGGTATGAAACAGCGCCCTGCTGTCGTCGCCCTTGCTCAAGGCTTCTTTGGCTTTGGCGAGCTGCTTGGCGGCCAGGAGATTGCGTTTTTTCTTGTCCAGGGCTTCCACGCGCTTGCGCACCTCGGCGTTCTTCGGATCGTCGGGATAGCGCTTCAAGTGATCGAGGTCGCGGGCCAGGGCGCGCCGCTCTTCCATCGGCATGTCACGATCCATTAGGGCATACACCTGGCTGATGGCGGTTTCGGCGGCGGCGCCGATGTAATTGCCCGATGCGACGCCGACTAGATCGATGGAGCTCAACATGCGATTGACCAAGCCGCCCCAAAAATTGGTCGAGCCCTGGCGCATGAGCTGCTCAGACTGAAAGTGATCGTCGCGGTTGAGCACCGACTCGAGATATTTTTTACGTTCCGGTGACGACGCCTTGCGCAGCGCCTCACGGTACGCTGCCAGATTCTTCTCGCGGTCCTGAATCGTATTGTTGACCAGATCTTGAGCCCGCTCGGTCAGACCGGTGCTGGTGCGCTGTTCCCGTTGCAGCCGGGCATCTTCTTCGCGCAAAAACATTAAATGATCGTTCAAGGCTTGGTCGCGATAGGTCAATGTGTCGATCAGCAATTCCCGAGCCCGTTTGTCGACCGCGTCGGGGAAAAACTGGGGCGCGCTGGCCGGTGTTTCAAACGGGTCAAAGTCAGGCATCGGGTTGAGGATTTTTTCCAACGCCAGCTCGCGTGATTGGGCGTGGCCTACGGCGGGAATCCCGGTTGCGCTCAAAGCGGCAACTAAGGCGACGGCAAATCGGCGGGTTTTACGCAGTCTCATCGATTGAGTCTCGTGAGCTTTTCCAGGTAGCCGCGGGTGGCTTCGATCTTTGCTTGGGCTTCAAGTTTTTCCACTACGCCATCGGTTTGCACGACCTCGGTGTAGAACTTCAGCGCGGCTTTGGCAAATTGATCTAACAGATTTAAATCGAACGCTAACCCCTCGGGATCGTACTGGGCGGCATAGTCTTTTGCAAGGATCATGTAGAAATCGCCGAAGTCGAGCAAGTGTCGGTGGTAATTCTTGCTCGGTTGATGCTTGGTGATCAGTTGGCTGTAGCCCAGGATGGTCAACTGGTTGCCTTCCTTCAAGCGAAATCGGTTGGCTTCGACGAAGGCGACCTTGGCGCGGTCGATGCGCTCCTCTTCGACCCGCGCGAGAAATTCGTAGGGCGTGCCCGCATGTTTTTTGATCAGGCCGTTCCACGCCGCTACTTTCTCGTCGAGGCCGGCGATATATTTGAATGGATCGTCGCTCGGGATCGTGCGGTCGAAGATGCGCAAGAAGTTGTCCAAGATCTCGGCGTTCTTGGCCGCTTCGCTGCCCAAGCGGCCCTCGGTCTCGGCGACTTTGCGATAAAGCGCAGCGGCTTGCTCGTATTCGCGCAAACGTTCCAGCGCGAGAGCCCGGTTGTATTGAACGATGTCGGTAAACTGGCCGCGGTTCTTGGTTTCGTAGTCTTGCAGGCGGGTCAAGGTCGCTTTCATGATGTTGATACCGGTGACATCTTTGGGTATGGCAAAGCGGTAAGTGTCTTCCTTGGCGAGGCGCTGAAAGTCCCTGACGATGTCGAGCAGATCGCCCGCCGGCATGTAGCGGCTATCCGGCACAGCGGCTTGCAGCAGGTGCGCACCAGGCAAAGCGAAGAGGCAGACGACCAGCAGTCGAACCAGCGGCAGAAATGTTAGATTGGCGATTGTCAAAGCGTAGCTATTAGAGCCGCGACAAATTTCTTACTTGAGTTATTTTCCGAGAAAATCCCTTTAAGTCAAGGTACGACAGAACGTTGCCGTGCGCTTGACCAATTCTGCGAAGCCGAATACCCATTGAGTATGGCACCGATGATGCGGCGGAAGCTGATAGCTTTAACGATTCTCGTTCACTTGGCCGGTTGCGCGGATGGGGTTTTCGAACCGGCGCGTCCGGTCACCCGGCCGGCGCCGGTCGCGACAACAGCGCCAGCGCCGTTACCCGAGTACCGCGGTCCGGGGGCACGGTCGTTCTTGATGGGATTCACTCGCTGGCCGGCGGATCTGACTCGTGAAGGCGTCGCCCTCGCCGAGGACTACGCCCATGCGCACGGCGATATCGTTTCGGTGACTTTCCTCGGCGGCATCCCATGGGCCGAAGCGTTGGATGGCAAGCCCTTTCCGCAAGATGTGCAGGAGAATCTCAAATACCGGCCGCCGGCTGGAAAGAAACTTTTCTTATCGATTTCGCCGTTGGATAAAGACCGCCGCGGCCTGGCGCCCAATTGGGGCGAGACCGATAATCAGCCGTTGCCGCCGCCGTGGAACCGCGAGGCGCTCAACAGCGCCCGGGTCAAGCGCGCCTATCTCAACTTCGTGCTGCGCGCCGTCGAAACCATGCGGCCGGATTTTCTCGCCATCGGCGTCGAGTCCAACGTGCTGCTGTCGCGCGATCTGCTCAAGTGGGAGCAGTTCAAAGATCTTCATCGCGAAACTTACCGGGCAGTGAAGAAGGTGCACAAGGCGCTGCCGGTGTTTTTCACCACGGACGTGTTGCACTACAAACGTTTGGCGCGGGATGCCCGGGGCACCCAGCAAGAAAAAGAAGTGGCGGATTTGATGCGCTTCAGCGATTTGTTCGCCATGAGCGTCTATCCGCATATGAGTGCGGACGTACCGCGGCCGGTGCCGGCGAACTTTCTCGATTTCGCCACCCGATTCAAACGGCCGGTGGCGGTGGCCGAGAGCGGCATGTCGGCGCAGGACATCGAGCTGCGCAGCTATACAACGACGTTGCGCGGTTCCGCAGCCGACCAGTATCAATTTACCGAGCTGCTGTTAAAAACCGCCGCGCGGGATTATTACGAATTCGTCATCAATTTCGCCAGCACCGACTTCGAGCGCTTGGTCGCCCGGCTCCAGCCGCCCCTCGACGATCTGGCGCGCATCTGGGCCTACACCGGCATGCAGACGAGCGACAAGCGAGCGAAGCCGGCGTCGGCGGTTTGGGATGGGTTTCTGCGCGCCAAGTATGAGCCGGCGAAGTGGTGGTAATCCGCGCTGGCGCTCGGAACGTCAAATTACAAATTCCGGATTGCAAACTTGGGACGAGGCGGGTGCGCACCTTAAGAGTGCCGCCCCAATCGCGTCCCTCGGTTACGTCGTGATCAGCGAATAGAACATTACCAAATCTACACTCTTGCCCGCGGCGAAATCATGGGGTGTGCCTTTCGGGATATGACAGACAACTCCAGGCCGCAGTGGAATGCGTTTCCCATGCACGCGCAACCTGCCGCGACCTTTGATGACCTGGCAGACGACGTCTTTGTTGGCGTGGTTAATCTGTTTGCGGTCTGCGTCCTTGGTCGGCTTGAAGGCGATCAGGCCGCTGGTGAAATTTTCTTCCTTGAAACAGTCGGCATAGTGGATCTCATCGGTGATTTTCTTGAGGTCCTTGAGGACTGAGTTGATTTTAATGATTTTCATTGCCGAGTCGCGTGACAAGTGTTGAAGAGGGCGAATGCCATTCGCCCCTACACTTCCGGATCTTTTTTGCGGATTTTGCGTTCTTTGCGGCTAATTCTCTAGTTTCGATGCTACTTCCGTGACCGCAGCCATGATTTCTTTGATCGCTTGCTCGGCTTGGTCGTTGGGGACGCGGCTGGAGCCGACGACTTTGTGGCCGCCGCCGCCATAATGGCTTAACAGCTCGCCGACGTTGACGTTCGACGTCGGGTTGAAGATGTTGTAGCCCACCGAGATCGAAGTGGTGTTGGCGCGCTGCTTGTCGTGGGCGACTTTGACCTGGATATTGCCCTTGGGAAACAGCGTAAAAATCAAGAAGCGATTACCGTCGGGGATTTCTTCGACGCCGCGCAGGTCGCAGTAGATCACATTGCCTTTGTAGCTGGTCTTTTGCAGCAGCAACTGGCGCAGCTTCTCTTGCTCCTCTTGAATGCGCTGGCAGCGCCGCTTGATGTCGGGGTCGCTCAAGATTTCTTTCAGCGTGGCGTCGCGCAACAGATTGATCACCTTCAACCAATAGGGCTCGTCGCCGGCGTTCCTGCCGTCGGTGGTCATGGACAACAGCACGTAGCCCTGCGGGTTTAGCACATCTTCCTGCGCCAATTTGCCGGCATCGACCCGGTCGACCTCGTGCATCAAGTGTTGCAGGCGCGGGGTTTTAAGGAATTGTTCGATCTCGGCGGCGCGCGCGGGCGCACCTTGCGGCGACCTTCCGGCTGTATCACCGGCTGCTGCAAGTTCGAGATAATACTCGTAAACCACGCGCGCGGCGCTGGGGGCGAGGCGAAAACCGCCGCGGCCGAGAATAATCGGCGTCGGAAAATTGGGCGTGGTGTTGGTGATGTGATGGTCGAACCAGAGCGTGCAGTTGGGATGGTAGGGAAGATTGGCAATGATGTCGCCGCGGCGAATCTCGACCAAACCATCCTGCATGAACTTGGGTTCGACGTACAAAAAGTCGTCGACATTTTCAAACTTGGTAATCAGCGCGCCACAGACTAGGCCGTCGAAGTCGGCGCGGGTGACGAGTCTCATCGAATCACCTCATCGACCGAGCGTGAAGGGAAGGTTTAACGCGTTGGCGACACCCTCGTAGGTGATCTTGCCGTTGAAAGTATTCAAGCCTTTGGCCAATGCTTTGTTTCTGACCAGCGCTTGGGGAAAACCGCGGTTGGCGAGTTCGAGGCCGTAGGTCAGAGTCGAATTGGTTAGCGCGTAGGTCGAGGTGTTGGGCACGATCGCTGGCATGTTGGTGACGCAATAGTGGACCAGATCTTCCTCGACATAGATCGGATTGGTATGGGTCGTCGGCCGCGAAGTCTCGGCGCAGCCGCCTTGATCGATAGCGATGTCGACAAAGGCCGCCCCCGGCTTCATTCGTCTGACCAACGCGCGCGTAATGATCTTCGGCGCCTGGGCGCCGGGAATCAAGACCGAGCCGATGACCAGATCGGCGCCGACCACCGCTTCTTCGACGTTGGCGCGGTTCGACATGAGCGTCGTGACATGGCCGCCCAGGATGTCGTGGACATAGCGCAGCTTGGTTGGATTGATATCGAGAATGCTGACATAGGCGCCCATTCCGGCGGCGACCTGGCAGGCCGCGGTGCCGGACATGCCGGCGCCGATGATGACGACATTGGCCGGGCGCACCCCCGATGCGCCGCCGAGCAGAATGCCGCGGCCGCCGTTCTCGGCCTGCAGGCACCAAGCGCCGACTTGGATGGACAGCCGCCCGGCGATCTCGCTCATGGGCGCGAGCAGCGGCAGCGAACCGTCGTCCAGCTGGATGGTCTCGTAGGCGATGGCGGTGACTTTACGGTCGAGCAGGGCGCGAGTGACGGACTCGCCGGCGGCGAGATGAAGGTAAGTAAAAAGCGTCAGACCTGGGCGCAGCAGAGGAAACTCAGACTCCTGGGGCTCTTTGACCTTCATGATCATGTCGGCCCTATCCCAGACTTCTTTGGCCGTGTCGACGATAGTCGCGCCGGCGGCTTGATAGTTGGCGTCGGCGAGACCGCTGCCGCTGCCGGCGCCCTTTTCAATCAACACTTGGTGATTGCGCGCGACAAATCCGGCGACGCCGGTGGGCGTGACGGCGACCCGATTTTCTTCGGTTTTAATTTCTTTCGGTACGCCGATAATCATGCGGAAAAGCTACGCCAAGCGCCACAAAAAGGCAAAAGTTAAGGCCCGGAATGAAATGATGGGGTGATTGGAGTCGCGACGGAACCCCACGACTCCAATCGCCTGTCATCGATTCAGTGACCAGATCAGGATCGCCCAGCCGACCAGGAACGCCAGTCCGCCGATGGGGGTGATGGCGCCAAGCCAGCGCACGCCGGTGAAGCTCAGCAGATACAGGCTGCCGGAAAAAATCACGATACCGGCGATGAAGCACCAGCCGGCGGAATTGATGTTAACTTCGGGCCAGCGGGTAGTGGCCCAAGCGACCGCCATAAGCGCCAGCGCGTGGTACATCTGGTAGCGCACACCGACTTCGAAGATGTCGAGCATCTCCGCCGAGATTTTGCTTTTCAGCGAGTGGGCGCCGAAGGCGCCCAGGGCGACGGCGATGAAAGCGGCGACGGCGCCGGCGCTAAAAAAGAAGCGGTCCATATTAATCTGTTATCAAACCTGCTCGGGGTGTGTGCTTAAACGAGGGCAAGACATGCCGTGTCCTTGCCGACGGTGATAATTATGTCGCCGCGTCTCGTTGCAGCGAAACCACCATCTCGCCTTTTTGGATAACGATCTGGCGGTAGTCTTTGCGTTGGCTGAGCGCGTCGATCAATTTAACCAGCGGCTGGCTCGCAGTTAAATATTCCTTGGGCGCGCCGGCGGCTTTCATTTCTTCGATTTCTTTCACATCGAGATTCCAGCGTAACAGAAACTCTTCGTCGGAAACATTCTCCGAGTTCATCTTCTTGCGTAGTTCGGCGACCGACGGTTCGGGCGGCGGGCGTCCGGCCCATTCCTTGGCGCGCGGCCGGTCGAGGATCTTCGCCTTGACTTCCGGCGCCATCAATTCGGCGCCCTCCTTGCCCCAATAGCCGAGCGCGTACTGGATGATTTGATCGGTGACTTCCTTGTAGCGCTCGCCGACGATGACATTGATCGCCGCCTGACTGCCGACGAATTGCGACAGCGGCGTGACCATGATCGGGTAGCCGAGCTCGGCGCGTACTTGCATGGTTTCTTCGAGCGCTTGGTCGATCTTGTTTTCCAGGCCGACTTTTTTCAGCTGGAAGCGCAGGTTGGAAATCATCCCGCCGGGGACTTGGTGTTGGTACTGCGAGTAGTCGTATTCCACCGGCGCGCCGATCGGAAAGCCTTCGCGCTTGGCGATGTAGGTGAAATGGTCGGACACCGGCTTGAGCAGTTCTTCATCGATCAAAGTTTGGTAGCCGAGGGCGCGCAGGTTCTTGGCGACGTTGAATAACGATGGATTCGACGAGCCGTCGGCCAGCGGCGGCAGCGCGGTGTTGACGATCTTGATGCCGAGCTTGACTGCTTCGAGACAGCAGAGCGGACCCAAGCCGGTGGTACAGTGGGTGTGCAGCTCCACCGGAATGCCATTGGCATTGGCGAAAACGATCGGTACCAACGTCTGCACCCGTTCCGGCGTGAGCAGGCCGCCGGGATCTTTTAGGCACAAGCGATTTACCTTCAACGACGCGGCTTGGCGCGTGCGTTCGGCGAAGTAGTCATCGGTATGTTTGGGCGAAACCGAATAGATGATGTTGAGCACCGGATTGATGCCGACATCGCGGGAGACTTTGGTTTTCCACTCCCAGCCTTCCAGTTCGTTCCACTCTTCCGAAATGCGCGCTTCGCGGATGCCGTTGGCGGCCATCCGTTCCATGAACAGTCGGTACATCGAACGCGGCGTGATATCGAAGGCGCTGAAGCGGCCGGCGTTTAGACGCAGCGGCGTATTCTTGATGCGCTGGCTGACCAGTTTGACCCGCGCCCATGGATCTTCTTTCAGTTCGCGCACGCACTTCTTCAAATGCGAGCTGGAGATCAGTTCAATCGCGTCGAAACCGGCGCGATCCATGGCTTCGGCGACGGGCAACATCATGCCGGTGGTCATGCTTTCCGCCCACAGGCTTTGATGGCCGTCGCGGATGGTGGTGTCGACGAAGCGAATTCCGTCAGTCATGGCGATGGTTGGCATGATGGAGGTGTGGAGTGATGGCGTGATGGGACCGGAAAATCCGGATACCGATTACGCTATCGCTCCATACTCCAGCCCGCCGGGTTCCTTTACAGGGTTAAGCCGAAAAACTTAACGGCGTTGTCGAGCATAATCTTCTTGCGGATCTCGGGCTTCATATTGACCTGGCCGAATTCTTCCAGCCAGCGCTCGACGCCGATGGCCGGCCAGTCGGAGCCGAACATCGCTTTGTCTTGCAGCAGCGTGTTGATGTTGTGCAGCAACTCCGCCGGAAAATATTTTGGTGCCCAGCCCGACAGATCGATGTAATAGTTGCCCTTGTGGCGCGCGACCGCCAAGCTTTCCGCGGTCCATGGCCAGGTCGGATGGGCGCTGATGATTTTCAACTCGGGAAAATCCGCCGCGACTTCGTCGACGTAAATGGGCTGGCTGTATTTCAATTTGATGCCCATGCCGCCCGGCGTGCCGGCGCCGGCCGCCGCCATGCCGCCATGAAACAAGATCGACATATTCAATTTGGCGCATTGCTCCCAGATCGGGTAAAAGCGCGGATCGTTGGGATAGAAGTGCTGGCGCGCCGGATTGAGCTCGCCCATGCCGCGCAGGCCCAAATCATGGCAGCGTTTTACTTCATCGATGGCCAACTTGCCGGTCCAGGGATCGATGGCGCCGAAAGCGAGGAAGACATCGGGATGTTTTTTGATCGCGCTGGCGACATGATCGTTGGGCACCGGTGTCAGGCCGGTGACGGTCTCGTCGCGGGTATTCATGATTACGGCCATCATCTTGCGCGCCCGGTATTGATCGGCCATTTCATCGATGGAAACCGGTGGCCGCTCGCGGCCGAAATAGCGCGCCATCTGCGCGGTGCGGTCGCCTTTCGCTTTCTGAGTGGTTTCATCGGACAGATGGACATGAACGTCGATAGCTACAATGTCGCTTGCCATGGTTTAGAGCCTCCTGAGTAAGTTTCTTTTCTTATTGCACTGCCGACGGTTCAGTTCAAGGTTCAAAGTTCAATCGTTCAAGGTTGTCGGATTGGGGAATCTCAAACGTTGAACCTTTGAACCTTGAACTGTTGAACGGAAGACAGCGCTCAAGCACGCCGTTCCATGGTCACCGAGAAATTCGCCGTCTGCACATGGATCTGCCGGTTCTTGGTGCGTTTGGACAATTCTTGCAACAAGTTCACCAGCGGCTGTTCCGAATTCAAATATTCCAGCGGCCGCTTGTTGGCGCGCATGAAGTCGATATCCTCTTTACCGATGATCCAGCGCAAGAGTAATTCTTCGTCGGAGGTGCCCTCGGCGCCGATGTTGCGGCGAATCTCGTCTGGCGAGGGGTCGTCGGGTGTCCACTTGGCCCATTCCTTGGCGCGCGGCCGATCGAGAATCTTGTCCTTCACATCGGCCGCCATGTCGCGTGCGCCCTCGGCGCCGGCATGGCCCAGGGCGAACTTGATCACCTGGTCGGTGACTTCTTTGTAGCGCTCGCCGACAATCACATTGATCGCCGCCTGACTGCCGACGAACTGCGACAGCGGCGTGACCATGATCGGATAGCCGAATTCTTCGCGCACCCTGATCGCTTCTTCCAGCGCCGCGGGAAACTTGTGTTCCAGGCCGACCTTGCGCAGTTGAAACCGCAGGTTCGACAGCATGCCGCCGGGCACTTGGTGTTGGTATTGCGAGTAGTCGTATTCCACCGGCGCGCCGATGGTAAAGCCCTCGCGCTTGGCGATGGCGTGGAAGTGGCGCGATACCGGCTGCAAAATTTCTTCGTCGATGTCGGTCTGGTAGCCGAGGGCGCGGGCGTTTTTGGCGACATTATATAAAGACGGATTCGAAGTGTCGTCGGCCAGCGGCGGCAGCGCGGTATTGATCGAGCGGATGCCCAACTCCATGGCTTTGATGCAACAGAGCGGCCCCAAGCCGGTGGTGCAGTGGGTATGCAGCTCGACTTGGATCCCGTTGGCGTTCTTCAGGATGATCGGCACCAAGGTTTCCATGCGCTCCGGTGTCAGCAAACCGCCCGGGTCTTTCAGGCAAAGCCGATAAGGTTTGAGTGATGCCGCCTGGCGGGTGCGCAGAGCGAAATATTCGTCGCTATGTTTGGGCGACACCGAATAGATCAAGTTTAGAATCGACTTCATGCCGGCGCGATGACATTCGCCGACGCGAAACTTCCATCCTTCGTAGTCGTTCCATTCATCCGAGATGCGCGCTTCCTTGATGCCGTTGGCGAACATGCGCTCGACGAAGAGCCGGTACATGGACGGCGGATTGTATTCAAAGGTATTAACCCGCCCGGCGATCAGGCGCAGCGGCGTTTTGGTGATTAATTTCGCGACCAGCCGCACGCGCTCCCAAGGGTCTTCTTTCAGGTCGCGCACGCTTTTCTTCAAGTGCGACCCGGAAATCAACTCGATCCCTTCAAACCCCGCGTCATCCAAGTTCTTGGCGATCGGCAGCATCATGCCGGTGGTCATGTTTTCCGCCCACAAGCTCTGATGGCCGTCGCGGATGGTGGTGTCGACGAATCTAATGGTTTCCATGGCGTCTCCCAATAACTGCCGTTGCAGTCGTTATTACAGATTCGTGACATAGATCAAGACACTCGGCGATCAGCGGGAGGCTTAGCACGGCACGAGCGCCGCCTTCGGCCGACGGCTTTAGATTCCCCCACCGATGGTCTACATTCCACGCGATGATTGAAATCGCCCAAGCGCTGCTGTTTGACCGGGATGGCAAGCTGTTGATTTACCTGCGCGACGACAAACCGACGATTCCATTTCCCAATCATTGGGATTTATTCGGCGGTCATGTCGAAGCGGGGGAGACGCCGGACCGGGCGCTGTGCCGGGAGCTACAGGAAGAACTCGGCGTGAGCCTCGATAGTTGGCGGCTGTTTCGCCGTTATGAATGTCTGGCCGGCGACGTTTATCCCAATACTAAGTTTATTTACTACGCGCAGATCGACTGTCGCCCGGCCGATTTGACACTCTACGAAGGTCAGCGATTGGCCGGCATTGCCGCGGCTCAGCGGCGCGATTATCCATTTGCCAATATCCTCGGCGCGGTTGTCGATGATTTCATCGCCGCCGGATTGTGGCCCGGTGCTGTGGATAACTTTCATAGCAGAAAACCGCGATGAGATTTGTCGCGCCTGTTGGATTGTGATAGAAATCTGCTACTGCGATGGATCAAGCCAAGTTCGTTCACCTACATTGTCACACCGAATACAGCCTGCTAGACGGCGCCAACAAGGTCGATAAGCTATTCGAGCGCATCAAGGCGCTCAACCAGCCGGCGGTGGCGATGACCGATCATGGGAACATGTTCGGCGCCATCGAATTTTATCGCGAAGCGAACAGCCGCGGCATAAAACCGATCATCGGCTGTGAAATCTACGTCGCGCCGACCAGCCGCTTTGAAAAAAAAGGCATCGACAAGGGGCCCAAGGAATACAACAATCACTTGATTCTATTGGCCATGAACAACGAGGGCTACCGCAATCTGTGCAAGCTGGTGTCCTTGGGTTACACCGAAGGATTCTACTACAAGCCGCGCATCGATAAAGAGTTGCTCAAGCAGCTTAACGGCGGATTGATTGCGCTGAGCGCCTGTCTGCAAGGCGAAGTATCGTCGGCGCTCAACTACGGTAACTATGAGAAGGCCAAGCTCGCCGTCGAACAGTACGCGTCGATCTTCGGCGACCGCTATTATATCGAGATTCAAGACAATAAGTTGGCCGAGCAGGAAAAAGTCAACCGACTGCTCGTCGAGTTGGCCAAAGATACGTCGATTCCGGTGGTGGCGACCAATGACTGCCACTACGGCGAGCGTGCCGATTATCACGCCCACGACGTTTTGCTCTGCGTTCAAACCGGCAAGACCATTGACGAAGCCAACCGGCTGAAGATCGACACCGACGAGCTCTACATAAAATCCGCCGACGAGATGATGCAGGGGTTCGAATTTTGCCCGGGAGCGGTGGAGCGCACCGTCGAGATCGCCAACCGCTGCAATGTCGAGATCGAGTTCGGTAAATATCATTTCCCGAACTTCACCCCGCCCAAGGAAATCAGCCTCGACGATTACCTGATTGAGCTGGCGAAAAAAGGTTTGGAAGAGCGCCTCGAAGGCGTCACCGATGCGCAACTCCGCAAGACCTACACCGAACGCTTGGATTACGAGCTTGGCGTCATCATCGACATGCAGTTTCCCGGCTATTTCTTGGTGGTCGCCGATTTTATCAACTACGCCAAGCAGAACGGCATTCCGGTGGGGCCGGGACGCGGCTCGTCGGCCGGCAGCTTGGTCGCTTACGCCATGCGCATCACCGACCTCGACCCGATTCGTCACGTCCTGCTGTTCGAACGCTTTCTCAATCCTGAACGCAAGTCGATGCCGGATATCGATGTCGATTTTTGCATTCGCGGCCGGGCCCAAGTGATTCAATATGTCAAGGACAAATACGGCGCCGACCGGGTGGCGCAAATCGCCACCTTCGGTACCTTAAAGGCCAAAGCGGCGATCAAAGATGTCGGCCGCGCCCTGGGCTTCTCCTTCGCTGAAGCCGATGTCATCGCTAAACTGATTCCCGCACCCAAGCAAGGCTTCGATTTTCCATTGACCGAAGCGATAAAGATGGAACCGCGGCTCGGCGAGCTGATGAAAAACGACGTGCGGGTGAAAACCTTGATGGACCACGCGCTGCGGTTGGAAGGACTGGTGCGCCACGCCTCGACCCATGCCGCCGGCGTCGTCCTGTCCAATCTGCCATTGGTCGAGCACTGTCCGCTGTTTGTCGATAAAGAAGGGGGTATCGTCACCCAGTATGAAATGACCTGGGTGGAAAAGATCGGGCTGGTGAAATTCGACTTTCTCGGGCTCAAGACCCTGACGTTGATTCACGACTGTCTGAAGGCGATCGAGGCCGGGCGCGGCGTCAAAATCGATATCGACCGTCTACCGCTGGACGACAAGAAGACTTACAAAACGCTCTGCCAGGGTAACACGACCGGTATCTTCCAGCTGGAAAGCACCGGTATCCGCGAGATGACCGTGCGCATACGGCCGAACTGTTTCGAGGACCTGGTGGCAATTCTCGCGCTTTACCGGCCTGGCCCCCTCGATAGCGGCATGGCCGAAGATTTCATCAACCGCAAAAGCGGCAAAGAAAAAATCAAATATCTTCATCCGTGGCTCGAAACCATTCTCAAAGACACCTACGGCGTCATCGTCTACCAAGAACAAGTCATGCAAACGGCGCAAATCCTCGCCGGCTACTCGATGGGCGATGCCGACCTGCTGCGCCGCGCCATGGGCAAAAAAGATCCCGAAGAGATGGCGGCGCAGCGCGAGCGCTTCGTCAGCGGCGCGGTGTCCAAGAAGATCGACGAGAAGCGCGCCACTGAGATCTTCGACCAGATGGAAACCTTCGCGCGCTACGGATTCAATAAATCCCACTCGGCGGCCTATGCCCTGGTTTCCTATCAGACGGCCTATCTCAAAACCCATTACCCAGTGGAGTTCATGGCCGCGCTGTTGACCTCGGAAATGGGCGATACCGATAAGGTCATCAAAAATCTTGCCGACTGCCGCGACAAAGATATCGTCGTGCTCGCGCCCGACGTCAACGAGAGCGGCGCAAATTTTACTCCGGTGGGGGCAAAGATTCGCTTCGGCTTGGCCGGTGTCAAAAATGTCGGTGAGAAAGCCGTCGACGTGATTATTGACAGCCGGACCAAAGACGGTCCCTTTGAATCCCTGTTCGATTTTTGCCGGCGGGTCGACATGACCGCGGTGAACCGGCGCGTGATCGAGAGTTTGATCAAGTGCGGCGCCTTCGACGGGACACAGGTATCGCGGGCGCGCATGAGCGGCGCATTGGACGACGCCATGAAGGGCGGTCAAGCGCACCAGCGCGACCAGGCGAGTAACCAGATCGATATTTTCGCCATGCTCGGTGCGCCGACCAGGAGCGGTAAGAAGGCCGGGGAAACGTATCCGCCGGCGACCGAATGGTCGCAACAAGAGGCGCTGGCGTTCGAGAAGGAAGCGCTGGGATTCTATATCACCGGCCATCCCCTCGACAAATACGAGCGGGTGCTCAAGAAAATCAGCAGCGGCACCGTCGCCGCGCTCAAGGAGCGCGCCCAGTCCGGCGAGGTCAGGCTCGGCGGTGTCGTCTCGGCGCTGCGCCTCCGCAACACCAAGAAGGGCGATCGCTACGGCAGTTTCAACCTCGAGGATAAAACCGGCTTCATCGAAGTGTTAATCTGGCCGGAAGCGTATAAGAAGTGCGCCGGCTTGCTCAGCGCCGACGACCCGATCTATGTCAAGGGCAAGATGGAAGTCGGCGAGGAACGGATTCAAGTGATCGGCAACGAAGTGACGTTATTGGCCGAAGCGGCGAAGAATCCCAAGAATAATGTTCCCAGCGCCGTCGCCGAGAAGGTCGATCTTTACGTCCGTGAGGACGCCGTGTCCGCCGAAGAATTGGAACGTTTGCGCGATATGCTGCTGGATTATCCCGGAAGGCACACCGTCTATCTGCACCTGCGGGCGCCGGCCGCCGGCGAGACCGTCATCGAGCTGCCCGAACAGGTGCGCATCGCGCCGTCGCCCGAACTCGAAAACCTGGTCGGCGAACGGTTCGGCATGCGGGTTAGTTTTCATTCCCTAAACACTTGAAGCCATTGATTTCCACCCGGGAGCCGCAGGAAAGGGCCGTTCTGGTCGGCGTCGGCTTGCCGTCGCGCGACCACAAGCTGCCGATCGATTATAGTTTGGAAGAGCTTGAGCGGCTCGCCGAGACTGCCGGCGCGTTGGTGGTGCACAAGTATTCCCAGCAAGTGCGCAGCGTCACGCCGGCGACCTTGATTGGCCGCGGTAAGGTCGATGATATTTGCGCCGGGCTGCAGGAGCATCACGCCAACCTCGTCATTGTTGATGAGGATCTGACGCCGGCGCAGCAGCGCAATTTGGAAAACGCCTTCAAAGTACGCGTCGTCGACCGCAGCCAGTTGATCCTCGACATCTTCGCCAAGCGCGCGCGCAGCAACGAAGGCAAGCTGCAAGTGGAGCTGGCGCAGTTGGAATATCTTATGCCGCGATTGACCCGGCAGTGGACCCACTTGTCACGCCTGGGCGGCGGCATCGGCACCCGCGGACCGGGCGAAACCCAATTGGAAGTCGACCGCCGGCGCGTGCGCGAGCGCATCGGCCACCTGAAACGCCGGCTGACCACCGTCGAGCGCACGCGCAGCCTGCAAAGGCGCGAGCGCGATGAAGTGCCCTTCGCCACGGTCGCCCTGTGCGGCTACACCAACGCCGGCAAGTCGACGTTGATGAATTTGCTCACCCGCGCCGGCGTGTTTGTCGAGGACAAATTGTTCGCGACTCTGGACCCGACGACGCGAGCGCTGCGCCTGCCCAACGGCGATAAAGTCATGATCGTCGATACCGTCGGCTTCATTAATAAGATCCCGCATTCGTTGATCGAGGCGTTCAAGAGCACGCTGGAAGAGGTGAGCCGGGCCGATTTGCTTTTGCATCTCGTCGACCTGGCCAATCCGCTCTACGAAGAGCAGATTCAGATCATCGAAAAGGTCTTGGCCGAAATCGGCGCCGGCGAGATTCCGACGATCTTGGTGCCCAATAAACTCGACCTTTCCGGCCCGGTGCCCGTGGCCCGGCTCAAAATTAACGGCGTGGCGCAGGTCTGTCCGATCTCGGCGTTAACCGGCGCCGGTGTCGATGAGTTGCTGGCTGTCATCGGCGAGATCTTGGACCAGTCGAAGGAACGGATTGAAGCCAGCTTTACTCCGGCGCAGAACTGGCTTGTGGCGCTATTGCGCGAGCGCGGCCGGGTGGTCGAAGAATTACACAACGGCGAGTCGATCAAAGTGACCGCCTTGGTCACGCCCAAGCTCGCAGGGCAAATCCGCAAATCTTTGCGTTCGAGCCGCGCCGGTTGACTGGAGCGGAAACCAGCCGTGCTTAATCTGCCCAATACGCTGACCCTCGTCCGAATTCTGACCATTCCGATTTTTCTCGTGTGTCTCGCCTACCACCTCTACTGGGAAGCGCTGGTAGTTTTTGCCATTGGCGGGGTTACCGATTTCTTCGATGGCTTGACCGCCCGCTGGTTAAATCAACAGACGGCTCTGGGTGCCTATTTAGACCCTGTGGCCGACAAGCTGTTGGTGATCAGCTCGTTCATCATGTTGGGACTCATCGACGGCATACCCATGTGGCTGACCGTGGTCGTGGTGGTGCGCGATATCCTGCTCGTTGTCGGTTACGGCGCGATGTATCTTTTGGTCGAAGATAAAATCCCGGTCCGGCCGAGCGCCATCGGCAAGTGGAGCACGACCTTCCAGTTGTTCACCTTGGCGATCGCTTTGGTGCGGTTGCACAACCCTGATTTGATACATCCCCATGTTTTGACCGTGTTTATCGGTCTGACGGCGACGGCGACAGTGGTTTCCGGCCTGCAATATCTCTATCGCGGCCTCATGTGGTTGCAGAATCGGGCCCCCTCCATTACCCCGCCCGGTTGACATAGCGGGTTAGAATTGGTAATAAATTCGATCTCTTGCATCATCAAATGCGAACCAAGCCCGGGGCCGCGCCAGCGACCCAGGTTGCCAAATAAGGCCTTCGAAGCAGATAACACAATGCCGCTAGCATTCGCCGTCTTAGCCGCCAACGGCCCGATCCCGAACGCCTTACAGGCACGTAGCTCAGTGGGAGAGCGCTTCCTTGACACGGAAGAGGTCGGCAGTTCAATCCTGCCCGTGCCTACCATTTTTTAATTTGCGGTCATGGACAGTATTCACGTCACTTTTGCTGACGGCAATGCCGTCGACGTACTTCCTGGTATCAGGGTGGTCGAGCTTGCTGCGTCCGCCGGCGCCAAGAATCTGGTTGCCGCCAAGATCGACGGACAACTGGTAGATTTGAATCGGATCATCGATAAAGACTGCACCGTGGAATGGATTTCGCCTGAGAGCGCCGAAGGGCTTGATGTGTTGCGCCATTCGAGCGCGCATTTGATGGCGCAAGCGGTACAAAGCTTATTCCCGGGCACCCAGGTAACCATCGGCCCGACCATCGACGATGGATTCTATTACGACTTCAAACGCGATCAGCCGTTCATGCCCGATGATCTCGAGCGGATCGAGAAGCGCATGCAGGAATTGGTCAAGGCGAATTTGAAAGTGGTGCGTGAAGAGCTGCCGCGCGCCGAGGCCATCGAGCTGTTCCGCAAGCTGGGCGAAGCTTACAAGGTCGAAATCATCGAAGGCATCGACGCCGACACGGTGTCGCTCTATCGCCAGGGCGATTGGGTGGATCTCTGCCGCGGCCCCCACGTGCCATCCACCGGCTCGCTCAAGGCGTTCAAGCTGACCAGTATCGCGGGGGCTTATTGGCGCGGCGATTCGCGCAACGAGCAACTGCAGCGAATCTATGGCACCGCATGGGCCAACAAAAAAGATTTAGAAGCCTATTTAAAGCGGATCGAAGAGGCCAAGCTGCGCGATCATCGGCGCCTTGGACCCGCTTTGGATTTGTTTTCACTCCATCCGATCGCGCCGGGATCGCCGTTTTTTCATCCCAAGGGCACGATCATTTATAATATCCTGATCCAGTACATGCGCGATCTGTACAAGCGCTACGGTTACTCCGAGGTGGTCACGCCGCTGATCTATAAAACCGATCTATGGAAGACCTCCGGCCACTACGAGGCTTTTCACGACGACATGTTCCTGATGAACGTTCACGACGGCGAATACGGCGTCAAGCCGATGAATTGTCCCGGCCATTGCTACCTGTTTGGCTCGCGCAAATACTCCTACCGCGACCTGCCGATTCGCTTCGCCGATTTTAGCCGGTTGCATCGCTTCGAGCCGTCCGGCGTGCTTTCGGGTTTGACCCGAGTGCGTTCTTTTGCTCAGGACGATGCGCATATTTACTGTACGCCGGAGCAGCTGGACAACGAACTCGAACAGTTCGTGGCGATGACCAAAGAAGTCTATAAAGTATTCGGCTTCGACCGCATCGAAGTAACACTGCAAACCCGCCCGGAGAAATTTCTTGGCCGCATCGAGTTGTGGGACGCCGCCGAGGCCGGACTTCGGCGCTGTCTCGAGCGCTCGGGTTTTTCGGTCGAGGTCCTGCCGGGCGAGGGGGCATTCTACGGCCCGAAAATCGGCTTCGATTTTCGCGATGTCTTGGAGCGCTCTTGGACGCTGGCCACGGTGCAGATCGATTGTGCCATGCCCGAGCGGTTTGGTCTTAAATATGTCACCTCCGACGGCACGGAGGCGGCGCCGGTGATGCTGCATCGGGCGGTGTTGGGCTCCATCGAGCGCTTCATTGCAATTCTCTTGGAGCACTGTGCCGGGGCTTTTCCATTGTGGTTGGCCCCAGTGCAGCTCAGAGTCCTGACCGTGACCGACGACCATAAAGAGTACGCTGGCAAGGTCGTCGATCAGTTGCGCGAGGCGACCTGGCGCGTCGAGTTCGACGGTCGCAACGAAAAGCTCGGCTACAAGATCCGCGAGGCGCAGTTGGCCAAAGTCCCCTACGCGATCATTATCGGCGAGAAGGAAGTGGCGGCCGAGACCGTGGCGCCGCGGCGGCGCGGTGGGGAAAATCTTCCGCCGTTGTCGGTGCCGGAGTTCGTCAGGAATCTCCATGCCGAGGTTGCACAAGAAATGGGAGAGGCATAGAAATAGAGGATCATGCTGCCGTTAGAAACCACGGAGGTGTCTTATCGCTAGAGAAGCGCGAATCAATCATCAAATTCGTGCCCGTGAAGTCCGCATCATCGGTTCCAAGGGCGAACAGCTTGGAGTGATGCCGCTGCACGAGGCGCTGAAGCAGGTGGAAGCTCTGGATCTTGACTTGGTCGAAGTCGCGCCGGACGCTCAGCCGCCGGTATGCCGCATGATGGACTACGGCAAGTTCCGTTACGAGCAAAAGAAAAAGCAGCAGGGACCGAAGAAGACGGTGGTCGAGATCAAGGAAGTCAAGATGGGCTCGCGCACCGACGCCCATGACATCGAGCACAAGGTGAAGAACATTCGCAAATTTATCGATGAAGGCCAGCGGGTCAAAGTGTCGGTGTTCTTTCGCGGCCGCGAGATCACCCATCCGGAACTGGGCCGGCATCTGCTCACGGGAGTTGTCGAGTTGGTTCAAGATGTCGCCAAGGTCGATATTCAGCCGCGTCTTGAAGGGCGCAATATGGCGATGCTATTGACGCCGAAGTGATCAAAGTTTGAAATAAACGAGAGGGAGTGAAACGTGCCGAAAATCAAAACCAATCGCGGAGCAGCGAAGCGCTTCCGTGTCACCGGCAGCGGCAAGGTAAAACGCAACAAGGCTTACAAGCGTCATATCTTGTCGTCCAAGGGTAAAAAGCGCAAACGCAACTTGCGCAAGGGAACCATGGTGGCGGCGGTGGAAGCGAAGAACATTCGTCAGTTGATTCCTTATAAATAATAAATAGCCTTCAACTAGCCTTCAACGATCTGTAGCCGTTTGTCTGACCCGCCAGCCATAGATCACCGGCGGTTGAAATCTACATTCGAGAGGAGTTTTTAAAGTGCCTAGAGCCAAGGGTGGAACCAAAACTAGACAGCGTCATAAGAAAATTATGAAGCTCGCCAAGGGGTACGTCGGCGGCCGGGGTCGCCTGTACCGCTCCGCGGTGGAAACAGTCGAACGGGGGCTGGTATTTGCGTACCGCGACCGGCGCGTAAAAAAACGGACATTTCGCGGCCTGTGGATCATCCGCATAGGCGCGGCGGCCAAGCTCAACGGTATGTCATATAATCAAGTGATTAATGGTTTGAAGAAGGCCAATGTCGAGATCGACCGCAAAATTCTTGCGGAAATCGCGGTGGCGGATATGCCGGGATTCGGCCGCTTGGCGGAAACCGCTAAAGCTCACCTGAGCCAGTAGCCGCTATTTCAGTTCAGTCCCATGACCGATTCCCTGGAGCGTCTCCGCGGAGAGGTTCTGGAGCGCATCCAGCAAGCCGAATCCATCAAGGAGCTCGAACAGCTGCGCATCGAAGCGTTGGGCCGCAGCGGTTCGATTACGCTGCTGTTGCGTGGCTTGAAAGAACTGCCGGCGGAAGAGCGGCCGCGCATGGGCGAACGGCTCAATCAACTGCGCCGCGCTCTGGAGCAAGAGCTCGATGGGCGGTTGGCAGTCGTCAACCGGCAAGCCAGGGCCAAGGCTTTCGCCGAAGAAAAAATCGATATCTCGCTGCCGGGCACCCGTCTAGAACGTGGCCATAGCCACCCGCTGACGCTGGTGATCGACGAGATCGTCGAGATCTTTTCGGCCATGGGTTTCGAAATCGCCCGCGGTCCCGATATCGAGGACGATTACCACAACTTCGAAGCGCTCAATATTCCCAAAGATCATCCGGCGCGCGACATGCAGGACACGTTTTTCGTCGACGGCGGCGGTTTATTGAGAACCCACACCTCGCCGGTGCAGATTCGCACCATGGAAAGCCGTAAGCCGCCGCTGCAAATCATCGTGCCGGGCGCGGTGTATCGTCACGATGACGACGCGACCCATTCGCCGATGTTTCATCAGGTCGAAGGCTTCATGGTCGATAGCCATATTGCTTTCGCCGACCTGAAGGGCGTGTTGACCCATGTGCTGCGGCAGATTTTCAACCGCGATGTTGGCGTGCGTTTCCGCCCGAGTTTCTTTCCTTTCACCGAGCCGAGCGCCGAGATCGATATCCAATGCGTCATTTGCGGCGGTGGCGGCACCTTGCGCAACGGCCAGAGCTGTCGGGTTTGTAAAGCCAGCGGCTGGTTGGAAATCCTCGGCGCGGGCATGATCGATCCGGCGGTTTTCAAATTCGTCGGCTACGACCCCGAAGAATTTACCGGCTTCGCCTTCGGCATGGGGGTCGAGCGCATCGCCATGCTGAAGTATGGCATCGACGACATCCGATTGTTTTTTCAGAATGACTTGCGATTTTTACGGCAGTTCAGCTAAACGGAATGGAATGATGGAGCGCTGGGCCGTTGGCGTGACGTTGTCGCAACCTATCACTCCAATATCCCAACACGTGAGTACGCCAATTTTATGAAATTTACCCTCAATTGGCTGAAGGAATTCGTCGAATTCGGCGGCACCGCCGGCGAACTTTCCAAATTGCTCACCAGCGCGGGATTGGAGGTTGAGTCGTTAACGCCGCTCGAGGAGCCGGAGGGCCATCGGCAGGATTGGTTGTTTGAAATCGCTGTGACGCCCAACCGCGGCGATTGTTTAAGCCTGTTGGGCATTGCCCAGGAAGTTTGTGCACTGACCGGAACCCATGTGACATTTCCCCCGGTGCCGGCGAGCAAGCGAGACCCGCGTATGCATGAGCACGTGGCGCTCAACATCGAGGATGTCGGCCAGTGCGCCCGCTACTCGGCGCGCATCGTCGACGATGTCAAAATCGTTAGGTCGACTCCGTTGCTACGGTTCCGCCTCGAATCCTGCGGCATCCGCGCCATCAATAACGTCGTCGATGCGACCAACTATGTCATGATCGAGACCGGTCAGCCGCTTCACGCCTTCGATTTAGCGCAATTGCCGGCCAAGCGGATCGTCGTGCGGAGCGCTCGCGAGCACCGTAAATTCACCACCCTTGACGGCGTCGAGCGGGAGCTCGCCCACGACGATTTGCTGATCTGCGACGGCGATACTCCAGTGGCGCTGGCCGGCGTGATGGGCGGTATGAATTCCGAAGTAAGCGCGGCGACTACGTCGCTCTTACTAGAGAGCGCCAACTTCGCTCCAGCGACAATTCGGCGCACGGCGAAACGCTTGGCCTTGCATAGCGAGGCGTCGTACCGATTTGAACGCGGCGTCGACCCCGAAGGAACCCTGCGGGCACTGGATCGCGCGGTGCAGTTGATTAGTAAAAATGGCGGAGGCCGGCCGCTTCCGGGCGCCGCCGATTGTTACCCAGAAAAAGTTGATCCGGTGACGGTTTGCCTGCGCGAACAACGCATATCGCGAATATTGGGCGTGCCGATGGAGCTCCGGCAAGCTGAGAAGTTGCTCCGTTCCATCGGTCTCAAAACTACCCGGCAAGCTCGGCAGTTAACTGTCGTCATTCCGACGCGCCGGCCAGATTTGACGCGCGAGATCGATCTCATCGAAGAATTGGCGCGTCTGCAGGGTTATGACAATATCCCCATCACGTTACCGTCGCTCCGGCCCACTGGCGGTGCGCCGGACTTTCGCCTCGCCAGTGAACGTAAGCTGCGCAATTTTTTCGCCGCTGAAGGTTTCGTCGAGGCGGTCACTCTGCCATTCACCTCCGAGGCCATCAATGGTTTGTTCCCTGGTTTATGGCTTGGCTCCGGAGAATCGGTGCCCTTGGTCAATCCGTTGGCCAAGGAAAATAGCGCCCTGCGCCTGAGCCTATTGCCTGGGCTGATCGATACTCTCCGAGTCAATTTGGCGCAAAAGGCGGCGAGCCTTCACGTTTACCATCTCGGGAAAGTGTTCCGCTGCAATCCGAACGGCGGGTACGAAGAGCGTCTCTACGTCGGCGGGCTCATGCACGGGGCGAGGGCGGTTCACGGTCTGCGTCGCAAGGACGAGCCGAAGCAAGATTTTTTTCACTGTAAAGGCGCGATCGAAGGCTTGCTAGAGCTGTTCGGTGTGCGCGATGGATTGGCTTGGAACGCTTTAGCGTCGGACCTATTACACCCTGGCCGGGCCGCCCAATGGACCTACAAAGGTGATCCCATGGGCCTGCTTGGCGAACTTCATCCCGATGTCTGCGAGCGACTGGAAGTCCCGCAAGTTTATGTATTTGAACTTGACTTCGAGAAATTGCTTGAGTATGCTCCGCGGCACATGGCAGTTCGATCGCTGGCAAAATTCCCGGCCATCGAGCGAGACTTTGCCATCGTCATGGATCGCGATTTTGCGGCGTATCGAATCATCGATTGGCTCGACCATCTCGGCGAGCCCTTAATCGAGCATGTTCAGGTGTTCGATCAGTATCTAGGCGCACCGATCCCGGACGGTAAAAAAAGTTTAGCGTACAATATTTCCTATCGTGCCGAGGACCGAACCCTCACCGATAGTGAGGTCAACCCATTGCACCAAAGTGTAGTCGATCGGATCGGCAAGGAATTTGGCGCCGAACGCCGGAGTTAGCGGTGCCGCGACCCCAGAGAGATCGAGGAGGTGGAACATGACTAAAGCGGAAATCATCACGCGCATTTATGAGAAAGTGGGTTTTTCGAAGAAGGATGCCACCGATGTCGTCGAAGCGACCTTCGATATTATCAAGGGCTCTTTAGAGAAAGGCGATAAAGTAAAGATCTCAGGTTTCGGTAATTTTGTCGTCAACACCAAGCGTCCGCGCAAAGGCAGAAATCCCCAGACCGGGGATGAAATCATAATCGACGGCCGCAAAGTTTTGACCTTCAAAGCCAGCCAGATCATGAAAAAAAGCTTGAACACGATGGCGTCTTCGCCGGCGGTTTCCGCTCCCGATGTGCCAGGGTCTGAGTAGGCCGAGTTCATGACGCCTGCGTTACCGGAGAAGATCTATTTTAAGATCGGCGAGGTGAGTGAGATCGTCGGCGTCGAGCCCTACGTGTTGCGTTACTGGGAAACCGAGTTCGACCTGCTCAAGCCGTCTAAGGCACCGTCCAAACACCGGCTCTATAAAAAACGCGATGTCGAGCTCCTGCTCGATATCAAACGATTGCTCTACACCGAGGGCTTCACTATCGAAGGCGCGCGCAAGAAACTCAGAGAAGTGAAAAAGGACGAGAAAGATCAGCTTAAACTGCCGCTTGCCGATCGGAAGTATAAAAACGCATTGATCAAAGTCAAAAAAGATCTCGAGTCTCTGCGCAAACTGCTAACCTAAAATTGTCTGTTGCGAATCGTTGGCGCCACTGATCATTTCCCTTGCCCGCCGCTTCCGATGAAATTGATTTAGCCCAATCAGAGTGCTAAATTCCGGCTGCAATAAATTCCTCGTCGGGGCGTGGCGCAGCCTGGTAGCGCGCACGCTTGGGGTGCGTGAGGTCGCCGGTTCAAATCCGGCCGCCCCGACCATTCACGATAATTGCTCGGGATGAATATTTTGCCGCGGGCGCGATGCGGTTAGTGTCCCGGCAATGAATGGGCGCCAGATCGAGGCCAACTGCCGGCAAAATTATTCGTCGAGCATTGTTGTACAGACTGCACGGGATCGCTCACGCCCTTCAGCCCGGCGGCGATCCGAGCGCCACGACCATGTCACCGGGCATGTAGGCGGCTGAAGCACTTCTCCGGTCTGCGCCAGCTAAAGGATTTGCGACAAACTCACACAAAACAGCTGATTAAACCCGTTAGCGCCGCCAATAAACTAGAAAATCGCCCCGCGCCTGTGCTAGATTCCTGAATTGAATAAATGCAGCTTGAGCTTTTTTACAGTATCGAGTTAACCGACGATCCAGCGCATTTCTATCAGGCGAATGTTGCAGTGCAGCAGCGTCGGTTTGTGGCATACCGGAAACCCTTGATCCCAACCTAAGTGAAGAATCCCGAACCGATCGCGCATGATTTCGCATGGGCCCGCGACCGCATGGTCCAGGAGCAAATTATCGCCCGTGGCGTGACCGACGCCCGCGTGGTCGCTGCTTTGCGTAAGATCCCGCGCCATGTCTTCGTCGATCCGGGAATCGTCAATCGCGCCTATGACGATTGTGCTTTGCCGATCGGCGAGAAACAGACTCTGTCGCAGCCCTACATGGCGGCGCGCATGAGCGAGGCGTTGGCTCTGTCCGGAGGCGAAAAAGTGCTCGAAATCGGCACCGGATCGGGTTTTCAAACCGCGCTCCTGGCCGAGCTTTGCTTCAATGTTTTTTCCGTCGAAAAGTTGCGTGCGCTGTCGCGCCGGGCACGCGCGCTATTGGATCAGCTCGACTATCACAACATCGCGCTCCATGTCGGCGATGGCACGATCGGTTGGTCCGAGCATGCGCCATACGACGCGATTATCGTGACGGCCGGAGCGCCGCAAGCGCCCCGGCCGCTGCTCGATCAACTCGCCGTCGGCGGCCGGTTGGTGATTCCGATCGGCGATGAGCAGTCCCAGACCCTGACCCGTTTGGTTCGAACCCGTACGAGTTTCAAAAAAGAGCAACTCGGCGAATGCAAGTTCGTCAAGCTATTGGGTAAGTACGGTTGGCGTGAGTAGCGCTGTTCGGTTATTTCGTTAGGTTTGCCAGCGGCGGCAGTGTGTCCATGGCATGCTTCATGATTTTTCGGTTACGATGGCTCTGGGCGGGCCTCGCCGTGCTCGCTTTTGCCGGTTGCGTGACGTTCAAGAGTAGCCCGCCGGCACCGCCGTCCAGACCGGGATCCAATATATTTCATGTGGTCAAACCGGGCGAGAATCTTTTCCGCATCGGCAAAGCGTACGATGTTTCCATCGACGAGTTGGCCAAGGCCAATCGGCTGAGGGATGCCAATCAAATCTACGTCGGCCAAAAACTCTTGATCCCCGGTGCCAACCGGCAATTACCGGTGGATACCATCGCTCCTCTGGAGTCGGTCTCGGTGCCGCGCGCGCCGTCGCCGCCCGCCGAAATCGGCGACGACTCGTTAATCTGGCCGGTGAGTGGCAAGATCAATTCCAACTACGGTCCGCGTGGCTCAAGTTTTCACGACGGCATCGATATCGCCGCGCCGGAAGGCAGTCCGATCCATGCGATCGAGCGCGGCGAAGTTATTTATAGCGATCAACTGCGCGGCTACGGCAACATCGTCATCCTGCGCCATCAGGGCGGGTTGGTTTCGGTGTACGCCCATAACCAAGTCAATCTCGTGCACGAAGGGCAGCAGGTGATTAAGGGTGAGGTGATTGCCAAGGTCGGCAGCACGGGACGAGTCACCGGGCCCCATCTGCATTTGGAAATTCGCAAGAATAATACGGCACAAGACCCGCTGCGCTACCTGCCGCGGTTGTGCTGTTTATCGGCATCCGATACTGTGTCGCCGAAAGATTAGAGGTTCCATCATGAAAGAGTTGGCGACAGTTAGAAACGACGTGGTCGGTAGCTTGCTGCGGCCGCCGCAACTTAAAACCGCGCGGCAGCAATACGATGAAGGCGGATTAACGCTCGAGCAGTTGCGCCTGATCGAAGATCAGGCGATCGGCGCGGCGGTCAAGCTGCAAGAAGAAATCGGCCTGTCGGTAGTCACCGACGGCGAATACCGCCGGCTCAATTTTCAAGACAGTTTTGGCGAGTCGGTGACCGGCTATGATGCCGGCAAGCCCAGCCTAAAACTTTACGAAAAGCGGGTGGAGGGCGGCAGTCCGCTGCGCCGTTGGGAGATCCCTGACCAGGGCGAACAGAAGGGCACCGCCGTGGCACAGCGTCGGCCCGTGCTGGCCAAGCTCGGATTGGCGCGCAATGTACCGGCGGAAGAGTTTCGCTTCTTAAAGCAAATCACCGGCAAGCCGGGCAAGGTCGCTTTGATCGGTCCGGACCGGATCGCGCAGCGATTCGATTGGCAGCATTCTACAACTGTCTATTCGGGTCTCGATGAGTTCGTTGAAGATGTCGTCAAAGTGGAGCGCGAAATCATCGGCGGGTTGGTCGATGCCGGCTGCCGCTACGTCCAGATCGACGCGCCGGGCTATACGGCCTACGTCGATCCGCCGTCACTCGCCGCTATGCGCGCGCGCGGCGAAGACCCGCAGGAGAATTTCAGCCGCTCGCTAAAAGCCGATAACGCCGTGCTCGCCGGCTTCGACGCTATTACTTTCGGCATTCACCTATGCCGTGGCAATCAGCGCAGCATGTGGCATCGCGAAGGCACCTACGACGAAATCGCCGAGCGCTTGCTCAATGAGTTGCATCATGACCGGTTCCTCTTTGAATACGACACGCCGCGCGCCGGCGGCTTCGAGCCCTTGCGCTTTTTGCCCAAGGGTAAGGTCATCGTTTTGGGCTTGGTCAGCACCAAGGTGGCCGAGCTTGAGAGTATCGACGATCTCAAACGGCGCATCGATGCTGCGGCCAAGTACGTACCCCTCGAACAGATCGCGATCAGCCCGCAGTGCGGCTTTTCTTCCGATGTCGTCGGTAATCTAATTAGCGACGACGATCAGAAGCGCAAGCTCGCGTTGGTGGTTGAGACCGCACGGCAGGTTTGGGGCTAGCCCTCGCAGCACGAGGCCTGGCTAATTGCAATCTTTGTGATTTCCGACCAAAGTTGAGGTGAGGCTTTTGCAACAAGTTGCTTTGCCAACGACGTCCGACCATTTGTTTGCCGGTAACATGTTTAGCAGCGGCAATCGGTGCAGTCGATTGCCAAGTAAATAACGATCAATCACCGGAAGATGGTTTGGATTCTGCCATGATAGGCATGGCTTGCCGCGTGCCGCTTAGGATCAACCGCTAACCGTCCATTCGATGGCCGGAGAGGGCACAAATGCGTTGATTGGATGTTCACCATTGGAATGCGGCGTTTGTTGTTTCTACGACCCAAAAATATTGCGGCGGGGGGAAAGCTTAGGCAGATGTCTTTACCGACGGACTCCTAACTGGCCCGGTGCGCGTTAGTGAGCGGCGGTAACCACACCTCGATCTTTCCTGGCGCTGCGTGTTCGAATTGCTTGCCATCGCGCTCGAGCAATTGAAGTGATAAAGAATAACCGCGCTTGACGAGTTCCAACTGAACTAGTGACTTCACCTGTTCCGCATTGTCTCGATCCCGTGGGAAAAAGAATCTGACATCTCCTTGGGTTCCATTGCGTGTGAACCGGGTGCCACGAACATCGTAACCATCGTCGCGAAGGACGTTCCCAATTTCTTCGAGGATCGGCCGGTCACGCTCCGCCGACGTATGCACATAGACGAGCGGAGCAGATCTGTTTTCCATCGCGCCGGCCTTGTCCATTGAACGCGCCGTCTGAGTCGAGGAGTACTCGTCGTTTATTCCTTCCTTGCCAATCTGACGCGGCGGCGCCGCAAGCTCTTGAGGATGTTGGGGCACCTCGGATGCATCAGGAATCTCACGGACATGGGGTGGCTGCACATCGGCCGGCCACAGCGCGTCTGGCCGCTCCGTTCCCACAGCTTGCCGGGTCGCCGCTCCCTCCTCCATGCTTCCCTTCTCAATTGGATCTTCGCCGGGGCCTTTGGATAGCATCGCTACCGAAGCGATAAAAAGCAGCATCGCCAGGGCCGCTGACCATCCAAACCAGCGAGAGCTGCGCCAGCGTCGCGCTTGATCAGGCAGCACTTCTCTCACCGAGAATGTCATGTGCCGTGCTCGGCCAATTAACACGCCCATGCGATCGGTCACGTCCAACCAACGCAATGCATTCTCTCGTGGACTTTCACGCAACTTTTTGCGCGGCGCGCTCTTACGTTCAGGTTTCGCCGCGCGTATCCTTTCCTCCAGGCCGGACTCCTCCATTCGCGGCGCACTGTGAATAGGCCGGACCTCGGGAGGCGCGGAATAAAGTCGAGTTTCCGATGGTAGCGCCGTCCCGTCAAATTCGCTTTCCCCCGTGCTCTGCAAAGTCTGCCAGACCCGATCGATCGTCTCGGCGTCCACCTGATCGAACCTTGCAGAATAAGAGAGGAACAACGCCTCAGCACAAATTATGTTGATGACCCTGGGAACTCCCTTGGAGTAGCCGGCGATGCGCTCGACCGCGCCGGGTCGAAATAGTCCTCCGTGGGACCGTCCGGCGCAGGCCAGACGATGATTGATGTAGCGGCCGATTTCATCTGCCCGCAGTGCCTCGACTCGACGCCATAGGGCAACGCGCTGGTTAAACCATTCATGGAGTTTTATTTCGAGTTCCGGACGACCGACGAGAACAATTTGCAGCAAGTTTTTGTGGTCCCAGTGAAACTTCGAAAGAGACTCAAGCTCTTCCAGCGATTCCCGGTCCAATTCGTGGGCATCCTCGACCACCGCCGCGACGATGCGATCATGTTCAAATTGCTCGATCAGATAAGCTCCCAGTTCCTCAAGCCTTGAGTGCCGATCCGGTACGGTCTTCTGAGTGCCCAGCACTTGCGGCAGGTCCGTGAGGAAAGCGGACGGCTTCTGAGCGCAACACGAAATTTCGCCGACATGGGTGGTCGACTCGCACCGGTCTTTGACCAATCTCATTAACGTGCTCTTGCCGATGCCAGCGTCACCCGTTAGAACCATCACACCGCTCCGAAGCTTGATTCCATAGCGCAATGCGATGAACGCGTCCTGATGAGGACGGTTAGCATAAAAGAACCGCGAGTCCTGGGCGGGATCAAAAGCGGGTTGTAACAATCCGAAATATGCTAAATATCCAGTTTGCATCGTGAAGAATCTCCTTGCAACGAGTTTGGCAGGCCAGATCTTTTTCCTTGCGTCAATGGAATTGACCAGCTGCAATCTATGCGCCAAATTTTGACCTGTAGGACTACTTCATTAGGGCGACCAAAAGCTGGCCTGCTTGGTGGGCGGTAAACCGCGATATGGAATCGCCGATTCTTCGCGGCTCGGCAAGTGCCTGCTGAGAAACGGAGAGAGCATCGAGATTTATAACGCTCGGACGCAAAGCCGTTCGGCCCACTAGATATCTGATTGCACCGAACGTGTGAAAAGTCCGCGATTGTCGAAAAAGTAATTTTAGCCCTTGTTTTGCGCGGTGGGCCGGGTGAGAAAAGGGGTGAGTTACGGCAGCGTGTACCGGACTAACCCCTTTCTCGCTTCTCAGCTATCTTGATCTCTGGTTGAGCGGAATGGCGATGTCGATCACCGCGTCGCTAAAGTCATCGATAAAGAAGGCCTCTCCGGTTAGGAGATTAATTCGATAGAATCCAGTTACACCAGCCACGACTAATGATGCGAAGCCACTGTTGTTGATGGCCCGAGCGTCGATGGTCCGATCATCCCGCACCTCCGTGTAGATGTCGAACCCGACCGGCGTGTCGGCATCGACTGTCAACATGCCGGCCGGCGCAAGCGAACCGGCATTCGCCGGCGACTGGACGTTGACTTGGTTTAACGACGTGTCGATGTCAAATAGCGTCGTCGCCGTGTTCGCCTCGAGATCGTTGTTCGTATAGGCGGCGCCGGTAACGCCAGTCGCCGTGGTGCCGGCATAGTTGAGGGCGCCGTCGACTGCGGTAGTAGCCGTCTGAAGGTTGGCAAATGGATGTCTGAGGTTCTGGCCGTTGTCGCTGATGATTCGCAGAGCGTTGGCGGCCGGATTAAAGTCCACGCCGAAGGAGTTGCCGCTAAGGGCGACCGTCAATTGCCCAACCGGGGTGGCCACCGCCGTGTCAGTGTTGATTGTGTAGAGACCGCCGCCGTTGCCAACTCCATAAAGCAGACCATCCTGGACGCGGAAATCCATGCCCACCAGCGCCGTGTCCCCCGCTTGAAACCCGGCTATGCTGCCAATCTGGCGAGTGCGCGCGTTACACTCCTGGAATCGTAACAGCCGTTGGTCGTCTGTGAGCGCTAGGATGGTGTTCAACTGACCACTGTTACTGAGTCGGCCACGGTTGCCACAGCCTGACTGAGCCGCGTCGGCTACCTCGGCCGCCAGCACAGCCACGAAAACCAGCAGAATTCTTGCAAATCTCTTCATGATAACTCCTTGAGTAATTTCATCGTTAATTTTACCGCGCGGTGTCATTACATCTATGAGTATCTACGTCAGGGACGATGAAATGGATTTACGAGAGCCGGCTCGCGGCAAGAAGATTTGCGCCGCTTTGGTTGTCCAGATCATCTCAAGTTGCCTTCGCATGGCACGTCACTCCAAGTTTGCAGGAGCAGGGAAATGCCAGCTTTGTGTCAATTTTGAACCAATGTCCTTAGGGATTTTTCAACGCTTTCTGACCTTGCATAGATGGATATTAGGACGATCGACAACGACTATCGTCCTAAAAATGGGAAGCGATACAAGCTTTCGAGTCGCAAAAAGAAGACTGCGGCCCGATCAAACAGTACTAGGCGAAACCGATGACGGAAGGGCGCGCGAAATTCGCCGAAGCCGTGACCCAGGATGGCTATCTCCACATTCTCGAATTGTTCGAGGAACGCTTCGAGCGTGTTGACCCGTGGCTGGGAATACGATTCAATTTAGCCATAAACTAAAGATTGCGCTGGTCTTAATCGTATTGTTCGGTACCGGCTTGAACAGCTTGCCCAGACGATCTCTCCACCCGGCGCGCCGATCGCGTATATCGTCGCACAGCCAGCCAAAAATTCCTTGCCACGCTCGATGATGCCCAGCATGGCAAGGTCGTCTTTGGGTTCAAATGAAGCGCAGCGCAAGAGAAGGGAGAAGGGTCAGCTCAGACTTTTATATCAGTTCTATAGCCAAGCCAGGGATTGAGGTCCCGCATGATTTGTGCGTTATTCGGCTCTGGCTTTCTTCTCAATTGAATTTATTCTTGGAATGGTATCAGACATTTAAATACTTGAATCTTGCCGCACGCAGGGATTCCTTGTTGTCGGCGGGTTCGGGTTATGGACGAAAGCCGGGCGTGTATCGTTCTGGCGCGCAATATAACATGATAGTCTTAGGCAGTTGCGGCGAGATTGTGTTTGTCTCCGAGCCGGGTAGGCGCCGCTACTTTGACTGGTTGCATCGGTAATGCACGCGCGATGATTGTCTTCGGTAAGCTCGGTGGCTCGGTAATGTTGCCGCTCTATAACATCTGTGATACCTCACAGCCATGAGCGACGACATTATGAGCATTCGCCAAGCGATTCGCGACATCCCTGATTTTCCCAAGCCCGGAGTTGTCTTCAAGGACATCACGCCGCTTCTAAGCGACGGGCGATTATTCGCCAAGACCATCGACTTGATCGCGGCACGCTATGAGGGGCAAAAGATCGACACGGTGTTGGGCATCGAGTCCCGTGGATTTATCTTCGGTTCCGCGCTCGCGTATAAGTTGGGCGCCGGCTTTAGCGTCGTGCGCAAGCCCGGCAAATTGCCCTATAACACCCATAGTGCCAGCTACGAACTCGAATACGGAAATGATGCGTTGGAGATCCATGTCGACGCCATCGCGCCGAACGCCCGGGTGGTGATCGCCGACGATTTGATCGCCACCGGTGGCACCGCCGCGGCAACCGCTGCGCTAGTTTCACGCCTGGGCGCGATCGTGGTCGAGTGTGCCTTCGTGATCGAACTGAGGTTTCTCAACGGCCGCGAAAGACTCAATCCTTATCCGGTATATTCGGTGCTCCAATACGATTCGGAGTAACGGCCCAAGATCTCCGTTTTCGTGACGTTTCTATTCCTTGACTTCATCGGCCATCGTCTATAACTTGAGATCAACTTGACCGACTAACCTAGTGAAAAGTTTAGGCTTCGTTACTAGATGCTGACGCTGCAGCAAATTAGGATCGATGGATGAAACGCATTGAACAGATGTCGCTGTGGGAACGGCTGTATTTCCCTGAAGTCTTTCGCGGCTTGATGGTCACCGGCTATCGTTTCTGGCGCAATCTAGCGGTTCATGCGCTGCAAATGTTCGGACTCGCGAAGGCTGCCAGCGCATCGATCACGGTCCAATATCCTGAAGAGAAGTGGCTGTACCCCGATACCTATCGCGGCCGCCACCGGCTCACTTTGAAAATGGATGACACCGTGCAATGCACTGCTTGTTATCTCTGCGCCACCGCATGCCCGGCGGAGTGCATTTACATAGAAGCAGGTGAGTACGCTGACAAGTCGGTGGAGAAATTTCCCATACGTTACGAGATCGATACCTTGCGCTGCGTCTATTGTGGCTACTGCGTCGAAGCCTGCCCCTGCGATGCGATCCGCATGGATACGGGAACCCATCCGGGCAATTTGGGTTTTAGCCGCAAAGATTTCGTCGAGACCAAAGAAGTGCTGATGCAACGATCGAAGGATTTGGCCGACAAGGGCAAAGTCGGGCTTTACGAAGAGTACGTCAAACCCTATCGCCACGTCTGACCACGGCGGCGATTTCCCAGCCAAAGGAGGCAACATCATGGCAAATACGCAGACCCCGAATGGCGCCAAGCCCACTGGGCTTACCACCCAGCCGCTACCGGCATCGCACAAAGTTTACGTCCATAGTCATCAGCGTCCTGAGATCAGCGTGGCGATGCGCGCCGTAGTGTTGTCCGACGCCAGCAATGGCCATGGCAAGGTTAGCGGCAACGGCCACGCCGATCATGCCAATGCGCCACACGCCAATGCGCCTTTGATGATTTACGACACCTCTGGGCCTTACACCGATCCAGAGGCGCAGACCGACATCCGCCAGGGTTTGAAGCCGATGCGTCTCGATTGGATCCGCGGGCGCGGCGATGTCGAAGAACTGGCAGGTTCGAGCTATCACGCGCCGATTAAGAAAAACGGCAAGGCGAGTGATCCGCAGACGGAACGGTTTCCCGACAGTGCGCGGCGGCCGATCCTGCGCGCTAAGGCGGGTTGCAATGTTTCGCAAATGCACTACGCCCGGAAGGGCATTGTCACGCCTGAGATGGAGTACGTCGCGATTCGGGAAAATCTCGGACGGCAGCAAGCTTTTGAGAGCAACGGTAGCGGTCGCACCCATGCCGGTTATAGTTTCGGAGCGGCGATCCCCAAGTTCGTCACGCCGGAATTCGTGCGCGACGAAGTCGCCCGCGGCCGCGCGATCATTCCGTCCAATATCAATCATCCGGAGAGCGAGCCGATGATCATCGGCCGCAACTTTTTGGTCAAGATTAACGCTAACATCGGCAACTCGGCAGTGGCGTCATCCATCGAAGAGGAAGTCGAAAAAATGATTTGGGCGACTCGATGGGGCGGCGACACGGTGATGGATCTTTCCACCGGCATGGATATTCACGAGACGCGCGAGTGGATTTTGCGCAATTCACCGGTGCCCATCGGCACGGTGCCGATCTACCAGGCTTTGGAAAAGGTTGACGGCAAGGCCGAGGATCTCACTTGGGAAATTTTTCGCGACACCTTGATCGAGCAGGCCGAGCAGGGCGTGTCTTATTTTACCATTCATGCCGGCGTGCTGTTGCGCTATGTGCCGCTGACCGCCAAGCGAGTCACCGGTATCGTCTCGCGCGGCGGCTCGATCATGGCCAAATGGTGTCTCGCCCATCATAAAGAGAATTTTCTCTACACCCACTTCGAAGATATCAACGAGATCATGAAGGCCTACGATGTCGCCTATTCTTTGGGCGACGGTCTTCGCCCCGGCTGCATCGCCGATGCCAACGACGAAGCGCAATTCGCTGAGTTGGAAACCCTCGGGGAGTTGACGGAGATCGCCTGGAAGCATGATGTCCAGGTGATGATCGAAGGGCCCGGCCATGTGCCGATGAATATGATTCATGAAAACATGACGAAACAATTGGAAACTTGTCATGAAGCGCCATTCTACACTCTCGGGCCGCTGACCACCGATATCGCCCCGGGCTACGATCATATTACCAGCGCCATCGGCGCGGCGATGATCGGCTGGTACGGCACGGCGATGCTCTGTTACGTGACGCCGAAAGAGCATCTCGGATTGCCGGATAAGAAAGACGTCAAGGACGGCGTCATTGCCTACAAGATCGCCGCCCACGCCGCCGACTTGGCCAAGGGCCATCCGGGCGCCCAGGAGCGCGACAACGCCCTCAGCCTGGCGCGCTTCGAGTTCCGTTGGGAAGATCAGTTCAATCTCAGTCTCGATCCAGAAACGGCGCGTGAGTTCCACGATGAAACCTTGCCGGCGCAGGGTGCCAAAGTGGCGCATTTCTGCTCCATGTGCGGGCCGCATTTCTGTTCCATGAAGATCACCCAGGACGTGCGCGATTACGCCGCGGAGTTGGGCGTTCAGGAAGAAGCCGCCCTGGCCGCCGGCATGAAAGAAAAAGCGGAAGAATTCAAAAAATCCGGCGGCAAGATATACCAGGAAGTGGGTGGGGCGGCAGCGAGCGAAAACGCCGCTGTCACCATGCGGGCTGCGGCGAAAGACTGATCGCTCCCGACGCTATGCTCATGTCAACTGGCCGCCCGCCTGGCGGCCAGTTCCATTTTGACCTCGTTTATCCATGCCTCGTCGCAGCCGTAAACAACCGGTCCGGGTGCTGCTCTACGGCTTTGGGCCGTACCGCAAGTTCACAGAAAACATTACGGCAAAAATCATCGGATCTTTGGCGCCACGGCCGGGGCTGGGCAAAATTGTTTTTCCGGTACGCTTCCAGCGCCGGCAGTTCATTGAAGCGCTAAAATACCCCATGCCTGTGATGGTCGTGGGCTTGGGTCAAAGTTCGCGGCCGAGAATCGAGGTCGAGACCCGCGCGATCAATCGCCGCCGCTCCAGCAAAACCAGTGCGCCGCGGCCGATCACCGCAGGCGGAGAGGCTTGGCTGCCGGCGACCATGCCGCTCTCCGTGACCCGTCCCTCCGCGAAATCAATCAACGCCGGCGATTATGTCTGCAACTTCTCGATGTATGTGATGCTTGAGGAGGTTGAACGGCAAGATCTCGATAGCCTTTTCGGCTTTGTGCACATTCCCCTCGATCACGACCTAAAGACGGCGTGCCGGTATGTCGAGCGGATCGTGGACAACTGTTTCGCCCTGGCTGATAGGTTAGAGCGTGGCCGCGCCGCCACACGGCTAGGCGGTTAGGCGCCGCAGCGCTTCGGTGTATTTCTCTTGAGTCTTCCTGACGATCTCATCCGGCAATTCCGGAGCCGGTGGTTTCATATCCCATTTGCGGTTGAGCAGATAATCACGGACAAACTGTTTGTCGAAGCTTTCGGGCGTCTTTCCCGGTCGGTAGCCATCCATCGGCCAGAAGCGCGATGAATCGGGAGTCAACACCTCGTCGATCAGTATAATATCGTCACCTTCCATGCCAAACTCGAATTTAGTATCGGCGATGATGATGCCCTTGGTCTCCGCCAGCGCGCGGGCGCGCCGGTAGATCGCGACGGTGGCGTCGCGCATCTTGATGGCTTTGACCGCGCCGACTTTTTCAATCATGGCGTCAAAGGTAATGTTAAGATCGTGGTCGCCGACGGCGGCTTTGGTCGACGGCGTGAATATCGGTTCGTCAAGACGCGCCGCTTCGACCAAGCCTAGGGGCAGCGGGATACCGCAAACCGCGCCGGTCTGTTGATAATCCTTCCAACCGGAGCCGGCGAGATAACCGCGCACGATGCATTCCACCGGCGCCGGCGAGCTTTTTTTGACCAGCATGCTGCGGCCTTCGAGAGCCGCGCGATGGGGCTGGCAGGCGCCGGGGAATTTGTCGACATTAGTCGTGATCAGATGATGCGGTACGATGTCGGCAAACCGGCCAAACCAAAATTCCGAAAGCTGCGTGAGAATCTTGCCTTTGCCTGGAATCGGCGTCGGTAAGACGACATCGAAAGCGGAAATGCGGTCGCTGGCGACCAGCAGCAGTTGGTCGCCGAGATCGTAAATATCACGGACCTTGCCGCGATTGAAAAGAGTCAAACCGGAAAGGGTGATTTCGCTCATCTGATATCCTTTAGCGGAAAAGCTGTCTGTGTCAGTGCAACGACGTCATCGGCCGCTGGCGAGGTTACTTGCGCTCTGCGTCAGGAGAAAAATATTCCACCCGACTGACGGCGACGTCGGAGACGAACATGACGCCAGTGTGGCGCGCGAGCAGCGGTTTTAGTCCTGCCAAAATCGGCTCGACGTTTTCCGCCGCCACCACGGTCATGAGCATGACGACGCTGTCCATCTCGTTGAACATTGGATGGGCGCTGTGGAAGCCATGGTGGCCCTTGCCGGAAATGTTGTGGATGATGGTGTAGCCGGTGGCCTTGTGGTCGAGCAGGTCGGTGGCAAATTTGAGCTGCTCGCCTTCGATGATGATCCTGATTTCCTTCATCGGATGAAGCGTTAGGTCGCTCATGGTCGGTCTCCTTTCATGGGCCTGTTTTCGGAATGACAAGGGACAGTATTTATAGGCTGGCGCTCCATCCCAGTCTGGCAATATAGCGATAACATAGCTGCACTTGGGGATCGATGGCAAAGAGATACAGCCATTGGTTGTCGTAGAGCCGCTGCAAGGGGCGTTGGCTGCGCACGATTCGGTCGATTAGGTCGCGCGGCGCCTCGACCAAGGTACACAGCCGCATGGCTTCGTGATAAGGCTGCTGCCCGTTCATGACGGTCTGCCAGGCCAGACCGGTGCGCAGATCGCTCTGGGGGCCGGTCATGACTCCCAGGCGGCCGACCACGTTATGATAAATCTTGCTGCCGCTGCCGTAGACCTCTTGATCGACAGTGGAAAAGTAATGCTCCATGTTGATCCATTGGGCGACCACTTGCGGCCCGGTCATGATCGCCTCGAGCAGTTTGCCGTCCGGGTCGCCCCGATAATCGTAGGAATGCAAAAATACCCGCCCGTCGAGGTGAACGCCGCGGGTCAACGCGCGCCTGCCGATGATGAAAGCGGCGTTGCCCGACAGTCCCCACTCGGGCCGGACCTGGCTCCAATCGCTGCTCCGGCGGCGCGCTTCGCGGCGCGCTTTCGACGCGCGTAGGGTGCGGTGAATTTCCGGAAAACGCGCGCAGCGTTCCTGATTGTTGCGCGCGCTGGCGCGCGCAAGATCGCGTAACAATTGCAGCACGTCCTTGCGATGAGTCGGTGGCAGATCTTCAAGATCGAAGAGCTCCACCTCATCGGTGGTGGTGTCATGTTGGCCGGCAATGAAGTAAGTGTCTTGCGGGATGACGATGCCGTTCTTGGTCAGCTGTTCGCGCACCAAAGGCTTGTTGGCCATGATCGCCAGCACCCGCGCGTTGGGCTTACCGCTGTTGCCGCCGCAAGCGCCGCAGTCCAACGCCGCTTCGAAAGGATTGTTCTCCGAGTGGCTGGCATGGCCGCAGAATAGCACCAGCCGGGCGAAGTTTTCCGTCAGCCCCATCATCCTGAGCACGGTTTCCACCGTCAGTACTTGTTCGCTGAAAGTGAAGCCGGTGCGGGTGATCCGCTCCAGCCGGGCAAAAGCGCCGGCCTGATTGATGCCGTAGCTTTTTCTCAGTTCGGCGACGAAGTCGGCTTCTTCCTGCGGCGATAGCGCAGTGGAGCGGGCCTGCGGCGAGGGCTCGCCGGCGCTCAGTTCGTCGAGCGCCCGCTGGCGCAGAAATTCCAGCCGCTCCAGCGACAAATTCAAATTACGCTCGCCGAATTTTTCTTGCAGCGCCCGACGCGTGGTGGCGCGCTGCTCGGCGGCGAGCATCTCGTCGACCTCCTGGCGCATTAGCTTGTCGACGGTTAATGTCGTCGCCACCGGCGGCACCAGCTTGCGCCGAAGCCAATCCATGAAGGTGCGGTAGCCCGTGGCGAAAAGATTTTTTCCGATCAGCGGCAGGCTGTAAAACCAGCCCAAGGACTCGACCATGACATAGGGCGTGACGACGTTTTCCTTGAGATCGTAGAGCAGGGTGTGGAAGGCTTCGAGCAGTTCTTCGCGGTCGCGGTGGCGGAAGACGAAATGCCCTTGGTATGTGCGGGGAATTTCCCGGACGATATTTTTACTCTTCAGAATTACGGGAAATTGATCGGTCTCATGACGCTGGCCGAGAGCTTGGTGGCGGATGGCGACGGCGAAGAAGCCGGCGAAGCCAAAGGTTTCGTAATCGCCCGTGGCTTCCAAGTTGCGCCGCAACGGTTCCGAGCGCACGTCGATGCAAAACACCGCCTGGGCCTGGGGCCTGACTTTCGCCGCTCCGATTGATTTCTCGCTTAACTCCGCCGCCGCCGCTCGATCTGACGTAACTTCCGGGCCGCGGATCTTGAATCTGAGCTTCTCAAACAACTGTTCCTGGTAACCGGCTTCGAAGGCCTTGAGCCAGAGCGGTCCATGGACCGACTGCGGAAAATCCTTCACCCAACCTATCAGCGTGCGCAAGCTGTCGGCCGTGGTCTGCGTTAGCAGTGCCGGTTCTAACTCCAATGCCTGGGCGACGCCGACGAGCTGCCATGCCGCCGCACGGGGATCCCAGGCCGCTGCGTCGCTGTGGTCGGCGTTGCGCGCCAATGGGGTGCCGGATTTGTCGATCTCGGCGGTAATCACTTTGACGTTGCCGTCGATGGCCAGCAGTTGGCGGCAACTCTGCTGTACCAGTTCGCGCTCGTACCACAGGCGTACGGCGAGATAGTGCACCAGATCGATGGGATAGCTGCTCTGCCACTCGTAGTCGTTTTGGTCGGCGCGCCACTTAATGAAACCGGTCCAGCCGGAGAGCGCCGCTAGATGACGGGAGAAATAATCCTGACGGGAGTCGTTGTCGATGCCCAGCATGGCGATGCTTTCGAGCAATGAGTCCTCGGGATGCGCCGGTAGGCGCGCAAGCTTTTGCTTGCTGTTGGCGATGCCACCGGGTGACCATTCCTGCGCCGCGAGAAATTTCCAGGCGCTGTAAAACCCTTGCTCCCGACCGGGCATTGGCCAGGGCGCATGGCCTTCGTCCAAGAACGCTTCGCACCATTTGACCATTTCGCGATTGATGGTTTCGTCGATCTCGGTGCCGAGCACGCGGTCGCACCAGCTGGCTAAGGTTTCGTCACTGCCGAGAACGCCTCGCTGGCTGGCGTGTCCCTTAGTCTCGGCTTCTGTCTGCGCGAGAAGTTTGGCCAATGTGGCAATGGTGTCGCGGGCCGGGTGGCGGCGCAGCTGGGCATCAAATGCGTCGGTGGGCGGCGCGGCCGTCTCGCCAAGCATGCAAGCGCGCAGCACCTCCAGATGGCTGATCTCGCGGACGCCGAGCTTGATCTGCCGGCTCTGCGCCAGCGTTTTCAGGACGCCATCGAGGTGGCGTGGCAGGATGCGCCCGGCGCGCACATAATAACGAAATATGGCACCCGCTAGATAGCCCCTGCCGCCGAGGATTTTTTCTCCCTCTTGCAGCGCTTTTTCGAAGGGCAGGTATTCCAGTCCATGGAGCGGATTATGATGGACGAAGGTGCGCATAGGCCAGTAATAGGAGACCACTTCGCTGGCCAACCGGATCAGCGTGCGGAGCTCCATCCGCTGGCTTTCGCTGTAGGGCGAAACGGTTAGTGGTGTCACAGTCGCGCCTCCATGGCAGAGCGCTGACGATTGTTAAAAATTTCAGATTCGAGCCAGACCGGCGGCGTGGTGCTGAGCATCGCAAGAATCGCCAGCAGAATGACAAAGAAGGCGATGTCGCCAGTGCGTAGATCCTGGTAAGCGATGGTGGCGTGCTGGGCGCCGAACAAAAGTTTCTGCATCATCCTGAACAAGTACCAAGACGCGAAAAACCAGCTGAGCAAGACCACGCCCAGTGCCAACGGAAACGCCGGAGCGGTCATCGGCGCGAATTCCTTATGGCTGGCGATTAGCGTGATTGGCGGCAGGCTGAGCGCGGCGATGACGCAGAGCGCGAACAGCGTCGCGAAGCGCGGCATAGGCCGGGCTAGTCCATGCATGCGGTCTATCGTCAGGTCGCCGTAGCGTTTGCGTAGTAGCTGCCCGGCGCGCAACATGCCGGCGGTGAGCAGCGCCACGGTAATGACATAGATGAAGGCGGCGACGGTAAATCTGCCGGTGGCGCTGACATGCCACCAGAAGACGGAAAAAAACGCCAGGCTCGCGTAGGCCAATAGCTCGGGGATGCGCACCTGCGCGAGTGCTTTGACTGAGCCGTAGACGACGCCGGCGATGGCGAGCAAATTGATCAACTGGCGTATCTCATTGGGTAAGTCTTTGGCGACATCGGCGAGGCCGAAGGCGCCGATCACCGGCAAGGCGATTGTCAGGAGCGTGGCGAACGCAGTCGGCGATCTGGTGAGCGCAGTGCTATAGATTCCATGCAGTGGGAAAAGCGGTAGCAGGAAGGCGGCGATGAGCAGTTGCAGCGCCTGCACCATGGACAATTCCGGCCATCGCTCGATGGTTAGCAACCCGGCACCGATGGCGAGTAAAGCGGCGAGGTAAGGAAACATTTTACTGCCATCGAGGCGGGCGATTAGGTGCGCGCCGTGGGATCGCAGCCAGATCGATAGGGTGTCGAGATAGAGGCGGTTGATCAACAGCAGGTAAAGCCGCACTTGCAGCGTGGTCGCCCAGGCCGGCACCTGGATGGTGCGGCCATGGCTGGCGGCGTAGATCAGGATCCAGCCGAGGACAATAGCTAGGGCAAAGGCAACGACCAACAGATCGAATACTATGCCGGGCAAGGCGCCGGCGCGAAAATGATTGGCGACTTCGCCGGCACCTGGATAGAGAAAGTGAGTGAAGCTCTCGGCCGCCATGAGATAGGTTAGGATGACCACGAACAGAGCGGTGAGCATGACCACCGCAACTTTCCAGGACGCCACCGCGCGCAGGCGATAGAGCGTCAGCATTGCTTGGGCTGAGGTGGCCCAGCCAAAAAATAGAAATATCGCCGCGCCCTGAGAGTCGGCCAGCGGAATATTCAAAATGCCATGGGCCGCCAGTACAATGACCAAAGGCAGGATCAAGGTCGTGCTAAAGCCGGTCAGCCAGGTCAGAGTCGAGAACTCGAAGCTGCTGACCGGCTGGTCTTGATTCGGTTGACGCGGCTCTTGACGCGCCGCATGAATCAGATAGCCGCTATTGAGAAAGATCGTGCCCTTAAAAAGGCCGTGCGCGATCAAATGAAAAATCGCCAAACCATAGGCGCCGAGACCGCATTCCATGATCATGAAACCCATCTGGCCGATGGTGGAATAACCCAGAGTTTTCTTGATGTCGTTCTGCACCAGCATCATGGAAGAGCCGAGCAGCGCTGTCAGCATGCCGACGGCGAAGGTCCAGTGCAGCGTGGTGGGGCTGAGCGCGTAGAGCGGCGCCAGCCGGGCCAAGAGAAAGCCGCCGGCATTGATGATCCCGGCATGAAGTAGCGCTGTTACCGGCGTCGGCGCGTATAAATAGTCGGGCAGCCAAATGTGAAAGGGAAACTGCGCGGATTTGCTCATGGCGCCGATGAAGATGAGCAACGTGATGGCAGTATTGGCGTGAATCGCTAGGCCGCCGGGCCAGATCTCGACGCTATACTGGGCGCCTGCGGCGCGGCTAAAAAGCTGCTGCAAGTCGAAAGTCCCGTAGAAGCCATAGGCGAGCAGCGCGCCGGCGAGAAAGGCGACATCGCCGGCACGCTGCATGATAAAGGTTCTGAATGTGCCCTGCTGGGTCGGCACATGGTCATTGTTGGTGGACAGCAGCGGCAGCAGCCAGCTGAGGGCTTGCCAGCAGAAAAAAAGCAGCAGCAGGTTGGCGCTGGTGACCATGGCGAACAGGATAAAAGTAGTGAATGCCAACAAGCTGTAGTAACGCGCATGGCCGGGTTCTTGGCGCATGTAGCTCAGTGAGAAAAAATGGATCAACGTGGTAATCGCCGCGATATGCACCAACATCACGGCGGCTAGCCGGTCAATATGCAGACTGAATTGCAACAGTCCGTGGCGCGCTGGCAAAAAGTGAATGACTTGCGGTCCATTGGTTGTCACTTCGTAGAGCACCGCCAGCGATAGGGCGAACGCGGCTACTTCGGCGGCCACGCCAATGCGGCTCACTTTGGCGCCGAGAGGACGCGCCAGCAAGCCGATCAGCAATGCCGCTAGGAGCGGTGCGAGCAAAATGATTGCCGGGAAATAGGGGAAGACCATTTTGACAAGGAAGTTTTGGCTCTCGCCGGTACGGCTTAATTATCCTGCCGAGTCGATTTGCCGTCGCGTGCAGCCGGCGTTCGTGCCATCGAAAGGTGGAACTCTGGCGCACTCCAAGACTTCATAACCATTTCAGATTTTGTATACCGGCGGCGATCGCTGGCGGTTTTATCAATCGAGCCGACGTAAACTCCGAACCAATAGCAGTGAAAATTTTAGAACGCAACCCATTCTCACGGTGACGATGGTGCCGCTTTTCAGAGCGCCGGCGGCCTGGCACGCGGCGCCGGCGGCGGCTGGTAATGCACTGGCGGTAACAGGATTTCCCGTACGCGGATTGACTTATTTCCTGCGCTGTAACAGGGTTTAAGTATCATCGCTAATCCTCGCTGAACAAGGATAAAGATTCATGGCACAAGCGGTTTCACCTTTAGTCAGCGTCATCATGGGCAGCCAATCGGACTGGGAAACCATGCAGCATGCTTCGGTGACGCTCAAAGACTTCGCCGTCGAGCATGAATGTCTGATCGTGTCGGCGCATCGGACGCCGGCTTGGCTGAGTGAGTTCGCCGGCGGCGCGGAAGGTCGCGGCATCGAGGTGATTATTGCCGGCGCCGGCGGCGCGGCGCATTTGCCGGGCATGACGGCGGCGCAGACTCTAGTCCCTGTGCTTGGCGTACCGGTGGAAAGCGCTGCGCTCAAAGGCATGGACTCGTTGCTATCGATCGTCCAGATGCCCGGCGGTATTCCCGTAGGTACCATGGCCATCGGCAAAGCCGGGGCGATCAATGCCGCGTTGCTCGCCGTCGCGATCCTGGCCAATTCACGGCCCGAGCTGCGCGAGAAACTGCGTCAGTCGCGCGCCAAACAGACCGCCGGCGTGCGCCAGCAGAAGTTGCCGTGAGCAGCAAAGTTAAATCGATACTTCCAGGCGCCGCCATCGGCGTTCTTGGCAGCGGCCAATTGGGCCGCATGTTCGCCATCGCGGCGCGTCAGATGGGCTACCGCGTCCACACCTTTTCATCTGAAACCGACACCCCGACGGGGCAGGTAGCCGACGTCGAGATCGCCGCTTCCTATGACGATATCGAGGCCGTGCGCCGGTTCGCCCAAGCGGTTCAAGTGGTGACTTTTGAGTTCGAAAATGTTCCAGCCGCTTGCGTCGAGGCAGCGGCGGCTTTCGTGCCGGTGCGTCCCGCCGGTTCGCTGTTGCACATCGCGCAGAATCGCCTGCGCGAAAAGCGCTTTCTCGCGCTTAACGGTTTCCCAACGACGGAGTTTGCCGCCGTGCGTGAAATCGGTGATCTCAAAGCAGCGGTGGAAAAGATTGGCTTCCCGGCGATCATGAAAACCGCCAGTTCGGGTTACGACGGCAAAGGGCAGGCAAAGGTTGTGAATCTCGATGACGCGGTGCAGGCATTTCACGGTTGCGGCGGCCAGGAGATGATTGTCGAAGGGTTTGTCGATTTCGAACTGGAATTCTCCATGGTCATGGCGCGCGGCTTGGACGGTCAGTTTGCCCACTGGGGAGCGATTCAAAATCGTCACAAACACCACATTCTCGACATATCATTTGCCCCGGCCCGGATGAGCCAGGCAGTCAGCGCGCGCGCTATCGAGGTTTCCCGAGCGCTTGCGGATAAGCTCGATCTGATCGGGGTTCTATGTATCGAATTTTTCCTGACCCGATCTGGCGAGATACTAGTCAACGAACTCGCGCCCCGGCCTCATAATTCCGGCCATCTGACGATCGACGCTTCGCGGACCAGTCAGTTTGAACAGCAACTGCGCGCGGTCTGCGGCCTGCCGCTCGGCTCGACGGAATTTGTCGGCGCTGCAGCCATGGCCAATTTACTCGGAGACCTGTGGCAGGGTGGGGAACCGAATTGGCCGGCAGCCTGTGCGCTGCCGGATGTGAAATTGCATCTCTACGGTAAGATCGAGCCGCGTCCTGGGCGTAAGATGGGCCATCTGACGGCTCTGGCAACTACTGCTGACAGCGCAGCGCAGCTCGTTCTCTTGGCGCGGCAAAATTTGCAACCGGTAGGTTAGTCGAGCTGGACCGTACCGCGCAATATTTTTGCTTGGTCTAGGTGGCGCCGGAATGCGCGGTAACTTACCAGATCATCTAACAATTTCGGGAGGAGCTACCATCGACGCAACTACCAGACCAAAACCGATAATCACAGCGGCTAAGATGATGGCAATCCCAAGATTGCCTTTTTTCAATTCCTCCCATTCATCTATCGGTGTGAGCCATGTAAAAACCTTGAGCAATATCCAGAGGGATACAGCCATCGTAATAGCGCCCGTTACTCCCCAACCAAAAGTCTTCAGATATTCAACTATTAGTTCCATGTTTTTCCTCTGGTGAATAGCCCTATTCGATCGTCATGTGAGCTGCAATTGATTCGTTTCCTGGCGTCGATGGCCAGGCTTATCCGTTGCAGGCAAATTTTCTCGCATTGTTTCATCCCGGCGGCTGAGGCTCTGCGAAGCTCGGGTGTGATTTAGCGTTGGTTTTTCCGCTGCGCTGCGGATCATTTGGCTTCAAATAAATCCCGCTGCGCAATCCCGACGGCGATATTGCATGAGCCGAACTCGGACCGCCGGAAGCTCTATTTGACGGTTCCCAGAACGACGGCGATGGTTGCCAGCAATGGCGAGCTTAACCAGACCTACTCTTAACCTCCGACTCGATGATCTTCGCGCCGGGCTTAGGCTCTTTGCGCGAGTTGGGGATTGCGGCTCCCGAGAGTTTCGTTTTCACCAGAGAAGCTAAAATTGAGATGACGAGTATTCCTGACACCACCGCCAAAGAGACCGCGATGGGAATCTTATAGAAATCGACGATCATCATCTTGATGCCAACGAAACACAGAACGAAGGAAAGGCCGACCTTTAGATAGCGGAACATCTCCAATATTCCCGCCAACAGAAAGTAGAGCGCGCGCAGGCCCAAAATTGCGAATATATTGGACGTGTAGACAATGAAGGGATCGAGCGTGATGGCAAAGATGGCGGGGATGGAGTCGACGGCGAAGATCACGTCGGTAGTCTCGATCACCAGCAAAACCACAAATAGTGGTGTGGCCCAAAGGCGCCCATCGGTGCGGACAAAAAAACGTTGTCCTTGATAATCGTTGGTAATAGGCATCCAGCGGCGCAGCAAAACGACGGCAGGATTCTTTTCCGGCTCAATCTTTTCGTCACCGGCGAAAAACATCTTGATTCCCGTGATTATTAAAAAGCCGCCGAAAATGTAGATGATCCAGTGAAACGCGCTCAGGAGGGCGGCGCCCGCCGCAATAAATATCGCCCGCATGACCAGCGCGCCGAGGATGCCCCAGAAAAGTATCCGATGCTGGTACATCGGTGGAACGGCAAAGTATGAAAAGATCATGATGAAGACAAAGATGTTGTCCACGCTCAAGGACTTCTCGATCAGGTAGCCGGCGAGAAACTCCATGGCCTTTTCCGAGCCCCACAAGAAGTAGATCCCCAGGTTGAAGAGCAGAGCTAGAGAGATCCAGACGACGCTCCAAGTGAAAGCCTCGCGCAACGAAACCGCGTGTGCTTTGCGATGAAAGACCAGCAGGTCGAGGGCCAACATGCCCAGCACAAAGGCGTTAAAAACGATCCATAACAAAACACTGTCAGAGGTCATAGGGTTTCCTTAGAGGGCAACGCGCGATAAAACAGGACTAGGGCAACACCCCCGAGAATCACCATCAAGCTAGTTGGGAAAAAGTCCCCAGTCACCGCGATATGACAGGCGAAAAGCGCGGTAATCAGGAGGGTAACAAAAGGTGCAAATACCAGCGCGAGATCTTTGAGCATGATCAAACCAATGCCACCGGCGAGCAACCCAAGCCCGCAGACGCTGGCTAGGATCACGAATGCTAGGCCGGCAGGGTCGGCGGTCTCGGAATCGGAGTCGGAGTAATCGATAAACCCGCCGGTGAATACGAAGAGACCAAAAAGCGATATCAGTATCGCTGGTGTCGCCATCGGCGTACTTCCGTTGACGATCCGGTCCTTAACCACGCGGATCGCCGTCACCCGACGTATGGCAGGCATTGTCATTGTCGTACCTCCTGAACCACTCGAGATAAAGACGGTGCTAAATTCATCGGTTCCATGTGCTCGTCAGCCTCTTAATCGGAAGTGTTTGTGGCGCACACCCGCTCGATACGATCGCAATCGCGGTTCTTCACTTGTCCTGCCGCCGCAGGTGAGCACCCATTGGTTTAGTCCTCGCCTTAGATAACCGGGGTCGATGCCCAGGGCTTCGCAGATATTGACAAAAGAAAAGACCCGCTCGCCGTCTCCGGGAGCGTTGATCCAATTTTTTGCGTCGTGAAAGTCGCGCCGCTGGCGGCGCGTGGCATAACGCAGATCGACTGACAGGCACGCGACAACATCTTCCAGCACCGCTGCTATCAAGCGCCGCTCGGGATCGGCATAACGGTTTTTCCCCAAAGTTGAGTGAAAACGCTCCGGCACCAGGGGGTCGGACTCGAATAAATTGCCGATATCTTGATGCGCATAATCGCGTGGCCCCAAACCCATGATTCTCGACTCCCCCGTGACCGGGACTCAGTGACTCAGGCAACGTAATGCCTCACCCAGTTTTTGGCAAATTCATAATAGTTGATTGATTGATAGAAAAAACCGAACTATGATCAAGACCAGCATGGAGTGGCTTAACTACCATCATCTTTTGTACTTCTGGACTGTGGCGCGGATTGGCAGCGTGTCGCGTGCCGGCGAAGAGCTGCGCCTCACCCAAGCGACCGTCAGTGCGCAGGTCAAGTCTCTGGAAATCGCAATGGGCGAAAAACTATTTCGCCGTTCCGGGCGCAAGCTGATTTTGACCGATACCGGCAAAGTGGTGTTTCGTTATGCGGATGAAATATTTTCTTTGGGCCAGGAGATGATGGGCACCCTCAAAGGCCGGCCCGAAGGCCGCCTCGCCCGGCTGACGATCGGAGTTGCCGATGTCCTGCCGAAGCTCGTCGCTTATCGACTCATTGAACCGGCGCTCAGTTTGAAAGCCTCCTACCGGATTATCTGCAGGGAAGGCACTAACGAAGAGCTCCTGCCTGCGTTGGCGCTGCACGATGTCGACGTGGTGTTGACCGATTCGCCGATCGATCCGGCGCTCAATGTCAAAGCGTTCAATCACCTGCTTGGCGAATGCGGCATGATTCTATTTGGCGCGCCTAAACTCGTGGCGAAATACCGCCGCGGTTTCCCGGGTTCACTCGACGGCGCGCCGTTTTTGATGCCAACACGAAACACCACGGCGCGCCGCTCGTTGGATCAGTGGTTTGATGGTAAAAACATCGTTCCGCGCATCGTCGCCGAGTTCGAAGACAACGCTCTGTTGAAGGTGTTTGGCCAACGCGGGCTTGGATTATTCTTTGCGCCCTCTGTAATCGCCGCCGAAGTGCAAAAGCAATACAGGGTAAATATTGTGGGGAATCTCGACGAGGTACTCGAACGGTTCTACGCGATTTCTTTGGACCGTAAGTTAAAACATCCTGCGGTGGTGGCAATTTCGGAAGCCGCTAAAGCTCGTCTCGGCGATTGACAAGTGCAATGCCTGCTTTGGGTGTCAATCCCCTAAGCACGCCTATCGAAGCATTGAGGGCCAATGCCGCAAATTCGCGAATAGGGTGAATGCTAAAAATTCCCGTTATGGCCAAAGCATGCGCTTGACCTGATCGCCAAAATCCTTTGCCGTCGTTCGATACGTCTTCAAAACAATCACAGCCAAGCCTTCGACTCTATGAGTACGACTCGTTTGGGTCACGGCCCATGGAGTTGATCTCGAATCGGACGATGGCTTGCCTAATCGTGGCTTTTTTGGTCTTCCCATTCAGCGGAGAATGAAAAACACCGGATGCCTAGTCGCGCGGCGCCAGCTTCAAGAACGCAGAAGTTCGTTGACTTCTGCTTCGTTGAAGCCGGTTAATTTCTTCTTACCTTTAACGATTACCGGACGTTTCAAAAGATTCGCGTCCTTGAGCATGAGTTTGATCGCCTGGTCTTTGCTCGGCGGCTTCTGCTTCATGTTCATCTCGCGGTAAAGCGGCGTGCGCGTGTTGAGAAATGATTCGATCGGATCGTTGCCGATCAGTTCGCGCAACTCGTTCTCGGTGAACGGCGTCTTGCCGTATTCTCTTTCTTCAAAGTGTACTTTCTTCGATTGCAAGAAACTTCTTGCTTTACGGCAGGTGGTTCACGTGGATTTGTAGATGAAGCGGATATTATCGGCCATGTTTCCTCTCAGAGAAACGGTTCAAAGTTCACGGGGTGAAAGCTCAAGGCCGGACTTGGCAACCCATGAGCTCGGACTTTGAACCTCGACGGTTCTCGGCGTTTATTTGAAAAATTTGGCGACTCTCTCAAAGGCGTCCGGCTCGACTTCGTTGCGCACCGGCCAATCGGATTTCGACTTCAACGGAATCGTCGCGTCGATGATCGCTACCGCGTCGCCCAACCAGCCGCGAAAGCTTTGCACTTCACGGATGATTTCGATGTCCTTGTCCCAGTGGACGCGGGTGGCCACCGCCCACATGACTTCGCGCTCGTTAAAAACGTCGATATCGTCATCGACGATGACCGCCAGCTTCAAGTTGGGCATCTCGACGAACGCTTGCATGCCGGCTTTGTTGGGTTCGTTCTCGAATTCTTTCTTGATTGAAATATAGCAAATGCAGCGGCCGCAGCCCGATGCGGCGAGATGGATGCCTTTGATACCGGGAACGTTTTTCTTGATGACGTTGTAAGTGCTGCCTTCTTTGGGCACGGAGCCGAGGTTCCAATGGTCCATGTGGCCGGGCCAGAAGTCCTCAACGATGCCACCGCGCCGGTGCGTGATGGCGGTGATTTCGATGACCGGCACGTCCATTTTCGGCTGCGCATAACCGAGAATTTCGCCGAAAGGGTTTTGCTCTTTGCGCACACCCGGCAAAATCTCACCTTCGATGATGACTTCGGCGTCGGCCGGAACCATGAATTTGTCGCCCCAGGTGGTCGAAGGCGTCAGGCGCAGCGGTTCTTTCAAGAACGCCGACGCGGTGAGATAGTCGTTGTTGCCCATCGCCGTCATCGCGCAGGATGAAAGATAAAACGCGGGATGATGGCCCAAGATGACGATGACCGGCGCGCGCAGGTTCTTCTCTTCATACTCGCAAGCCATCGCTTCCAGATGATGATGTTTGTGCGCGGAAAAGCTCATATGCTTGGGGTCGTGGAACTTATTCTTGGTGAAAGTGATGTCGTAGTATTCCTGATTCAGGCCCTTCATGGCGCAGGTCATGGTGTGATAGGGACCGGAGTCGCCTTTCTGATGCATTGGCATAGGCAGGATTCGCAGGTCCGCTTTGTCGCCGGTCAAAACGACTTCCTTCACCGGCGCCTTTTCCGGCGCGATGACCTCGACTTTGCCCTGCTGCTGTTCCAATCTGGCGACCTCGAGACTGACTTCCATGGGTGATTTGATATCGCCCATGTCGAGGGAGTCGGCGATGTACTGGCGTGATACCCAGGGATTATAGAACATCGGGAAGGCGGACTTCTCGCCATTCAGCGCCGGCAGATTCTCGAACAACACCATTTTCGGTTCGTTGCGCATGTCCAGGTGTTTCAAGTATGCGACGGTTTCATAGTTATTTGCGTCGATATGATTCTTTTCGCGAATCACGGCGCCTTCGCGGGTGGCGCCTTCTTTGGCGATAAAACTCGGCAGATCTTTGGCCATGAAAATTCTCCTGTGAATTTATTTACCTGGGAATATCAATTGTACTAGATGAATCGCCGCATGAGTGCAAGCGAGCTAACTCCGAATAAGCCCCTTGAGCGCGCGCAGTTTGTGCGCCCAACCCGAGTGGCAAAGTAGGTTGAGCAGATGGCGCACTTGGCGGGCTTTTTTCTCGCTCGCGGGATACCAAGGGAATTCTTCCTTAAGGCCGAAACGGTCGACGACGATGGTTTTTTGCTGGCAAAACTTGCGAATCCCGGCGGCGCCGTGACGATAGCCGAAGCCGCTGTCTTTGCGTCCGCCCATGGGCGCTTCGGGGATGATAAAGTTGACCAGACTGTCGTTAACGCAAATCGCGCCGCTGTCAAGTTGATCGGCAAGCCTTGCCGCCGCCGGCCGGTCGTGCGAAAAGATGCTGGCACTCAGGCCGTAACGCGAATCGTTGGCCATTCGAACGGCTTCTGCCGGACTACTAACCTGCATGATCGGGATTACCGGGCCGAAGGTTTCATCGGTCATGATGCTCATGGAATGATCGACATCGACGAGTACCGTCGGCTCGTAGTAATAGCCCGGCAAGTTGGGATTGCGCCGGCCGCCGGTGACAATCCTGGCGCCTTTGGCGCGCGCTTCGTCGACTTGTGCGGCGACTTTATCTAGCTGCGCCGCCGATGTCATGGCGCCGATATCGACGGCCTCGGCGCTGGGCCCCTGACGGATCGCTTTGACCCGGCTGGCGACGTTGTCGACAAACGCCTTATAGATTGGCGCTTCGACGTAGACGCGCTCAATCGAGGTGCAGGTTTGGCCACAGTTCATCAATGCACCCCAGACGCAGGCGCCCGCCGCTCGTTCCATATCTGCGTCCTTCAGGACGATCATGGGATCTTTGCCACCCAACTCCAATGAGACTGGAATCAGCCGGTCGGCGGCGCGGCGCATGACCTGTTTGCCGGTTTCGACGCTGCCGGTAAAGGCGATCATATCGGCATGATCGATGAGGGCGGCGCCAGTATCGCCGAAGCCGACGACGATTTGCAGCAGATCTTTGGGAAAGCCGGCTTTGGCGGCCAATTCGGCGCCAAAGCGCGCGGATAAGGGAGTTAGCTCCGAAGGTTTGATCACCACGGCATTACCGGCCATCAGAGCCGGCAGGGCCTCGCCCAAGGTCAGAGTCAGGGGGAAGTTCCATGGGCTGATGATGCCAATTACTCCGCGCGGCGCGTAGGTGAAGTAAACTTTCTTGGCCTTCACCAAAGGAAAGCTCGGCGATATTTTTTGCCGCCGAAGGTAGCGCTCAGAGTGTTTGGCCCAGGCGCCGATGGCGTTACACAGGTAGAATAGCTCGTTGCCGTAGACCTCCGCGCGCGGCCGGCCGGTTTCGCTGGTCAAAATGTCGGCGAGTCTCTCGCCTTCATCGAGCAGTAAGTCACGCAGTCGATAGAGAATTTTTGCACGCTCGGCAAAATTCGTTTGTTGCCAGCTCAACTGTGCCTGGCGGGCGCGCGTGATTGCCAGGGCGACTTCGGCTGGCGATGCCACCGGTAGTTCTTGGATTAACTCCAAGGTAGCGGGATTGCGAACTTGAATGTTTGCGCTCATTTGATTAGCCAAAAGTTCAGGGCTGGAAAAAGCCTTTAGTTGTCGCGAGACTTCTGCGTTGTTTGCTACGTTCGCACGGCGTCTGCGGCTACCGCGAGCAACGGCAAATCTACACCATGGTCTGACCGCCACATATATTCATCGCCTGTCCGGTAATGCCGCGAGCGGCATCCGAGGCGACATAGGCGACCAGTTGGGCGATCTCCTCGGCTGCCAAGAACCTTCGGATCGGCACCGCGGCAACCGCCTGTGCTTTGAACTCTTCCGGCGTAATGCCCAAAGACTTCGCCGTTTCCGCGATTCCCTGAGCGGCCATTTCGGTGTCGACCCAGCCAGGACAAATGGTGTTGACTGTGATGCCGCGGTTCACGACTTCGAGAGCCAACGCGCGGCTGAAGCCGATCATGCCATGTTTGGTTGTGCAATAGGCGGTGTAACCTGGGACGCCGAATTTTCCCAACACCGATGAGATATTGATCACGCGGCCGCCGGCTTGGTCCGGGATGTGGCGCAGCACCGCTTTGGTGAGCCGATACATGCCATGCAAATTGGTATCGACGATGTCGTACCATTTGGAGTCGTCGTCATCGTCCATGCGACTCAGCCCCGAGATGCCGGCATTGTTCACTAAGATATGGATCGCGCCCCATTGGCCGACAACTTGAGCGACGGCGCGTTCAACATCGGCTTGGTCCCGAAGATTCATAGGCACGGGCTGAACCATCAAGCCGAGCTCGGTTAGCTCCATCGCGGCGTGCTTGAGCTGATCCCGATTACGCGAGGCGATGGCGACCTTGGCGCCATTTTTGGCCAATTGGTCGGCGATCGCCCGACCAATTCCCGTACCGCCGCCGCTGACAAGGGCAACTTTACCTTCGAGCAGGGCTTTGTGCGATTCCGTCGTCATTTAACTTAAGTAGCTGGTGTTACAGCGAATTTCAATGCCTCGCTAATATCTATCCGGTGCCGGTAAAAGTGCCGATTATCTCAAACCACCTAATGGTATTGAACTTGCTGATCAAAACCAGACAAGTACGACCAAGTTTTTTTATAACTTTCACCGACATAGCAAAATCTCTCTCAAGCTTTAGCCGATTTAGAGGTGTGATTCATGGATATTACCCAATTGTTGGCCTTTGGTGTCGAACAGAAGGCATCGGATTGTCATTTGAGCGCCGGCGAGCCGCCGATGATCCGCATCGACGGCGACCTGAAGAAGCTCGACTTCCCGGCGTTGACCAAGGAAGAAGTGCATGCGCTGGTTTATGACATCATGAGCGACGGTCAGCGCAAAGCCTTTGAAGAAACCCATGAGTGCGATTTTTCTTTCGCACTCGCGGACACCGCTCGTTTCCGCGTCAACGTTTTCATGCAACGCAAAGGTGAAGCCGCGGTGTTTCGGACGATTCCGACAAAGATTTTAACCCTGGAGGATTTGGGATTGCCGCAAATCTTCAAGCAACTTTGTGAAAAAGAAAAGGGGCTGATTCTCGTCACCGGGCCCACAGGTTCGGGTAAGTCGACGACGCTGGCGGCGATGGTCGATTATCTCAATTCAACTTATGAAGGGCATATTCTCACCGTCGAAGATCCCATCGAGTTCGTCCACACCTCGAAGAAGTGCTTGGTTAACCAACGCGAGTTAGGCCCGCATACTCATTCGTTTTCCAACGCTCTGCGCGCGGCACTGCGTGAAGACCCGGATATTATCCTGGTTGGCGAAATGCGCGATCTGGAAACCATTCAGCTCGCTCTCACCGCCGCGGAGACCGGCCACATTGTCTTTGGCACGTTGCATACTTCGAGCGCGCCGAAGACGGTCGACCGTGTTATCGACGTTTTTCCGCCGGCCCAGCAAGCCCAGGTTCGCTCCCAGTTCGCCGAGTCCATCGAAGCCGTGATCACGCAAACCCTGCTCAAGAAGAAAAGCGGCGGGCGCACCGCCGCTCATGAAATCATGATCGGGAGCACCGCGGTACGCAACCTGATTCGCGAAGGCAAGATCCATCAGATCCCCGGCACCATGCAGGTGAGCCAAAAAGATGGCATGCAGACCATGGACATGGCGCTACAGACACTGGTTACCCGGGGCCTGGTGAGCCGCGAAGAGGCACAATCGAAAAGTATGAATCCGAATCTATTCGGCGCCGCGCCGGCGGCGGCGTCGGGTGGCCGGGGCTAATCGGCCGGCCGGATTAGCTTGGGGGGATTCTTGGACTTCAAAGAAATGTTCAAAAAAATGGTCGAGATCGACGCTTCCGATCTCTATCTGACGGTGGCGCGGCCGCCGATGTGTCGCGTTGAAGGCAAGGTGCGCCCGATCGGTGAGAAAAACTTTACCCCGGACGACCTGCATGTCCTGGCCGATGCCATGATGACGGAAAAGCAGCGTGAGGAGTTTGCCCGAACGTTTGAAATGAATCTCGCCCAATCGTTGCCGGGTGTGTCGCGGTTTCGTGTCAATATTCTCATGCAAAGAGGTTCCCGGGCGATGGTCGTGCGGCGTATTAAAGGCGATGTGCAGTCGCTCGATGAGATGGGTCTGCCGTCGATCCTCAAGGACATCACCCTGTCGAAACGTGGTCTGGTGTTGGTGGTAGGGGCGACCGGGTCGGGTAAGTCGACCACCCTGGCGGCGATGGTCGATTACCGTAACGCCAACGAAGCCGGACATATCGTTACCATCGAAGATCCCATCGAGTTCGTCCATCGGCATAAACAATCGATCGTCACCCAACGCGAGGTCGGCACCGACACTCACACCTTTCAGGCGGCGCTGAAGAACACCTTGCGTCAGGCTCCGGACGTCATCCTGATCGGCGAAATTCGCGACACCGATACCATGGAAGCCGCCGTGACGTTCGCCGAAACCGGCCATCTGTGCCTCGGGACATTGCATTCGAACAATGCCAACCAAGCGATCGAACGCATTATCAATTTCTTTGCCACGGAACGCCACGCGCAAATCTATATGCAGCTGTCGTTGAACCTGCGCGCTATTGTTTCTCAGCGGCTAATTCCAACCATTGACGGCAAACGGGTGGCGGCGTTGGAAGTGCTCATGAATACGCCGCGGATCAAAGATCTGATAAAGCGCGGCGAGGTCGATTCCCTGAAAGAGGCGATGGAGCAAGGCGTGCAGGAAGGCAGCCAGACTTTCGATCAGGCGCTTTTTGCGCTCTATCGGGACGGCAAGATCAATCTGGATCACGCTCTGGTGAACGCCGATAGCGCCAACAATTTACGCCTGAAGATCAAGCTCGCAGGGCTTAAGGTCGATGAAGAGCCGATCGCCGAGGCGGGCGAAACCCCCAAGACTGAGGCCATGCAGGCAGCGGGCGCGTTTCGTTTGCGCAGAAACTAATATTCGGGACTCTGGTCTTCCCGAACCTCCCGGTGACGAGTCGAACCGGCACTATAACAACAGTCACTCGCCACTTGCCATTTCCCCCAGGCGTCCGTCCGCTCACTAAGTTGGTATAAATTTGTTGTGGCTCATTCGTTCGCTTTAAGGGTGGCACAGTTTACCTTGACAAATTGATAAGTTGCTATTAGAAAATAATTTCTAGCTTAAGAATTTTCGATAAATCGGGAGGCGCCGTGAGGATAGCGGATCTACCGTTCCCAGAAAAACCGCATGGAAATGTGGATTTTAAGAGCGGCTATGCGCATACGCTACGGGCGATTGGGCAAGCGCTCGAAACCCTCGATCTCGGCGATTTTAGCATGGAACCGACTGGCGATGGCTATCACGTCACCGGCGCTTCCGTTACTAAATACCCGGGGTTGGTTAGAAACACGGGCAGCGAGCGAGGGGCTAGAGATCCCAGCGTCCGCATGACGCCGATCGACTTGAACTATTCTCCGGGCGATGTCAGACGGTTGGAGCGGGAAGGGCAGACGCAACGGGTCCAGACCCATGGCATGACCGATACCTCAAGATTGTCCCAAGCGCTTCGCGCCATCGGCTTTTATCTCAGCCAAAAATATTCCCGCATGGTACGGCTCTCGCGAAGGGGTGAGAGCTTTGAAGTGATTTACGAGAGTTCCCTCGGCAACCGTTATAGTGAATACTTTACAGCGGCCGATCTCTACAATCTTTGGGTACGGTTTTATCTTCAAAGGTCTGCCCGCTGCGCCTAGCTTGGGTCAACCCCGCCGGGTAGGCATAAGCGCACAGCCGTGTAATGGATCTTCTCATCTACACGCAGACGGCGCCGCGCCGGTCAGGCGACCGAAGCGAACTCATTGCCGCAGATTCTCAGTGTTGCCGGCGATTTCGAGCTAAAGTTCTGCACTCTGTTCGGGTCGAATGATTTTCCCGAAACCGTGGCGATGATTGATTCCCGGATTAAATAAAGATGGCTGAAATAGCGAGCTACTCGCAACAATTCAGAGCACTCGGTCAACAGTTGGAAGATCTCGGCATGGAGCGTTTTACCGTGCGCGTGGAGGCCGATGGCTATCGGGTTACCGGCACCAAGCGTTATCAACCGCCAGCCGAGGAACAACCGCCAAAAAAATTGTGGCAGCGAATCCGCAGCGGCGTTAAATCTGCGGGAAGCACTCCTCAACCGTTCGAGCCGGTCGCATTGCATTTCTCGGCGCAAGACCTAGCGCATATCGATGTCGACGCCAAGCACAAACGGAGCGGAACGCCAGGCAATACGGATGCTCATTCGCTGTCGCAAGTTTTCCGCGCCGTCGGCGCCATTGTCGAACAAAAGCAGGGGCGATTTCTCTCGGTGATCAAGGAAGGTCAAGAGATTGTCATCGAATACGAGTCAATCTCAAAAAGAAATACCGTTGAGAAATTTACCGTCTCGTCGCTCTATGACTACTGGGTGAAAATGTATCTCCGCCGCCGAGAGCGCAGCTAGGCAGCCCAATCAACAGCCGCGGCCATGCGGCGTCCTTGAATAGTGTTTGTCGGCCGGACGCGGCGCGCAGATTCGAGGCTGTTGCGCGCCGCGTTCCGAGAGTTATTTGTTCTTCGCGGAGAAGAGTCCCATCAACTTGGCAATAGGGTCGTAGTAGCGGTCGACGACGCGTTCCTTGAGCGGGATGATGGCGTTATCGGTGATGTGAATATGTTCCGGGCAGACTTCGGTGCAGCATTTGGTGATGTTGCAGTAGCCCAAGCCGGCCTTCTGTTTGATCAGCTCCATGCGATCATTGGTGTCGAGGGGGTGCATTTCCAAGGCTGCCAAGCGGACGAATAAGCGCGGGCCGGAGAAGGCCGGCTTATTCTCGGGGTGATCGCGGATGACATGGCAGACGTTTTGGCAAAGGAAGCACTCGATACACTTGTGAAATTCCTGTACCCGATCGATGTCTTCTTGATACATCCGGCGCGTGCCGTCGGCTTCTTTCGGCTTCGGTTTGAACGCCGGGATCTCTTTGGCCTTTTGATAGTTATACGACACGTCGGTGACGAGATCGCGGATGATCGGGAAGGTCCGTATCGGCGCTACCGTGATGGTCTCGCCGGGCTCGAACGTGTTCATGCGCGTCATGCACATCAGCCGCGGCTTGCCGTTGACTTCAGCGCTGCATGAGCCGCATTTGCCGGCTTTGCAGTTCCAACGCACCGCCATGTCGTTGGCTTGCTGCGCCTGGATCGCATGGATGACGTCGAGCACCACCTGTCCTTCGCCCACGGCAATGCGGTAGTCTTTGAACTCACCGCCGTTGGCGTCACCGCGCCACACCCGCATATGGACTTGTTGCTCGGCCATTATTGTTTCTCCTCAAGCAGTGCTTTTAGTTCGTCGGGCATTTCCGGCAGCGGTTCCTGGCTCTGGGTCATTGCGCCATTATGAATGCGCGTGATGATATTGACCTTGGCAAATTTCGGGTCGGTGTTGGGGAAGTCGTCGCGGGTGTGGCCGCCGCGGCTCTCTTTACGGATAATCGCCGCCAGTGTCGCCGCTTCGGCGAAGGTCAATAGCGAATGCAGATCCAACGACAAATGCCAACCCGGATTGTAGTGGCGGTTGCCTGTGACTTTTACCTTCAGGGAGCGCTGCTTGAGCTTTTGAATAATTTCCAGCGCCTGATTCAATTCCGACTCGACGCGAATGATGCCGACCAAGTCCTGCATGCACTCCTGCAGATCGGAATGAATCGTGTAAGGATTCTCGTTACCCTGGGTTTCAAAGGGCGCCAGCATGGTTTGCGCGAACTGGTCGACCTGGTCGCTATCTACACTCAAGGATCCGCTCAGGCCCTTGGCGTATTCCGCGGCATACAGACCGGCGCGACGGCCGAATACCAGCAAGTCGGAGAGCGAGTTGCCGCCCAGTCGATTGGCGCCATGAAGACCGGCGGCGACTTCGCCGGCGGCAAATAAACCGGGAACGGTGGTCGCCGTGCTGTCGGCGTCGACACGCACACCGCCCATGGAATAGTGGCAGGTCGGGCCGACTTCCATCGCTTCCTTGGTGATGTCGACATCCGCCAGTTCCTTAAACTGATGATACATTGACGGTAGCCGCTTACGGATATATTCGGCCGGACGGCGCGTAGCGATGTCCAGGAAGACGCCGCCATGGGGCGTGCCGCGGCCGGCTTTTACTTCCGAGTTGATCGCCCGGGCGACTTCGTCGCGCGGTAGCAAATCAGGGGTGCGGCGGTTGTTGCGTTTGTCATCGTACCAGCGTTCGGCTTCTTCGATAGTCTCGGCGGTCTCGGCTTTGAAGAAATCCGGGATGTAATTAAACATGAACCGTTCGTTCTTAGTGTTCTTCAATGTGCCACCGTCGCCGCGCACGCCCTCGGTGACGAGAATGCCGCGCACGCTGGGCGGCCAGACCATTCCGGTCGGATGAAACTGCATGAACTCCATGTCCATCAAATCGGCGCCGGCATCCGCTGCCATGGTGACGCCGTCACCGGTGTATTCCCAAGAATTCGACGTCACTTTCCAGGCTTTGCCGCCGCCGCCGGTGGCGAGCACGACGGCTTTGCACTTGAACATGATGAACTTGCCGCTTTCGCGCCAGTACCCGAACGCGCCGCTGACGCGGCCGCCGTCGGTTAATAGCCGTTGCAGGTTGCACTCCATGTAGACATCGATGCCTTTATGGACGGCGTGTTGCTGCAGGGTGCGGATCATTTCCAAACCGGTGCGGTCGCCGACATGGGCCAAACGCGCGTAACGATGACCGCCGAAGTCGCGCTGGAGAATCAGCCCTTCCTTGGTGCGGTCGAAGAGCGCGCCCCATTCCTCCAGTTCGAGTACCCGATCCGGCGATTCCTGAGCGTGGATTTGCGCCATGCGCCAATTATTGAGCAACTTGCCGCCGCGCATGGTATCGCGAAAGTGAACCTTCCAGTTGTCCTCTGGATAGACGTTGCCCATTGCCGCGGCGATACCGCCTTCGGCCATTACGGTATGCGCCTTGCCTAGCAAGGATTTGCACACCAGAGCGGTTTTGACACCCTGCGCCGAAGCCTCGACCGCGGCGCGCAGGCCGGCGCCGCCGGCGCCGATGACCACGACGTCGTATTCATGCGTTTCGTACTTTTCTTGAGCCATTAGAAAAACCTCAGATCGGAAATCACGCCCATCGCCAGCAGTCGCACATAGAGGTCGGTCAGAGCCACCCAGACCAGGCTGACCCAGGCATATTCCATATGTTTCTCGTTAAGACCGCTGATAAAGGTCCAGGTCTTGAACTTTTTCGGCGCGCTGTGAAATGAGTTGAGATAGCCGCCGCAGACATGGCGGCAGGAATTGCACGACAGGCTGAACAACGTCAATAGCGCGGCATTAATCCCCAGCACGATGGTACCGACGCCCATGCCGAAGCCATCGGGAAAACGGAATGCGAGCAACGCGTCCCACCAGAGAAAAGCCAGGATCACCAGCGAGAGATAAAAAAAGTACCGGTGGATATTCTGCAGTAAAAATGGAAAACGGGTTTCGCCGCCGTAGGTTTTGGCCGCATCGCGAACGGCGCAGGCCGGCGGCGATAGGAAGAACGAGCGATAGTAGGCTTTGCGATAATAGTAGCAGGTCGCGCGGAAGCCGCCCGGCACCCAGAGGATCAAGAAAGCCGGCGATAGATTCCACCAGGAACCGATCAGCGGCAGGGTGACATGGACGCAGTTGGCTGAGATGCATGGCGAATAGAACGGCGACAGATAGGGGGCGGCATAATAATAGGCATTTTGCATCGCCGCCCAAGTCGCGTAGACGCCAAAACCGCCCAACACCACGACGACGAGTAACGGCTCAGCCCACCAATTATCTTTGCGCAACGTGCGAAAGTTGTCGAGAGTAAGACTTTTGTCAGCCACGGTGATCGTTCCTTATGCTGGTTAATTATTTCAATGCCGATTCATTATTATGAAAATATGGAAATCGGTTAAGAGTCAAGTAAGCTTACCCGCACGCGCCGACGGCAGGCCGGATGGCGCACCAACGCGGCTTCAGCGCAAGCAAAGCCGTGTCTAGTCTATTGTTAGCTTCGATCGGAAGTGGCGAGCGGCGTGGTATGCAACGTCGCTGGTTTACTTCGGCTGTTCGGTGGCTTCGATAGTCAAATATTTTTCGACGATTTGCGGTACGTCTTCCTTAGTCACTTTCATAAACCAAAGACCTTCCGGCCAGATCATCATGTTGGGGCCGAAGGCGCAGACATCCAAGCAACCGCTGCGGACGATGCGGACTTTGCCCTTAAGGTTACGTTCTTTGGAGACCATTCGCAGTTCTTCGACGATTTCTTCAGAACCTTCATAGCCGCAGGATCTGCTTTCGCCTTTGCGGTCGTTGATACAAACGTGAAGTTGCCGCACATAAGGCTGCTGTCGCTCGATCATGAAAACTCCATTCGAACTTCGATTTTTGGCAATTTTATAACAGAAAAAGAAAACCAATGCACGCGGTTCTACGCTGGTGAGCTTGTCGCCGCTCGCGTTGCTAAATCGCCTGGTTGGCATCGTCTGGATAAAGGAATAACGTCCGTTCCAAACCAGGATCCGACCACCGAGAATCTTAGAGATTATTATCTTTAGGCAGCGTGACCGAACCGCGCTGGCACCGGCGCATTGAAAACAGTCGGCTGGCTAGTTATGCGGCACGATATCGGGACGACCTTCGATGGAGCTAATTAATGTTTCCAGCAGGCTGCCGGATTCTGAGGCGATCGTATCCAGGGCATCGGCTTGTTTTGCGTTGATGCCGCCAAGAAATTGCTCCTGAAGTAACTGAACGTAACCCAGAATTGACGTTAGCCGTGATCGGACTTCACAAGAAACGAACGCGGCGATTTGCGCTTGAGACGGGATTTGCCGGTCATAGTCGTTGCTTCCGCCACGCCGATCCGGCTGAGCGGTTTCCAGGCTTTCGCTCAGCCGGAAATAATCTAGCGCCACGGTCAACTGACCGACGATGGCCTCGATAAAATTGCTTTCGATTGCGCTGAGCTCGCGAGGTCGGCGGTTGATGCAGACCAATACTCCCGAACGGCTTAATTTGCCGCGCATGGGAAAGGCAGCAAAAAAGCCGCAAGCATATTGACTGGTGGTTCCGGCGATTTGGAAGCAATCCGAAAATGATCGCTCTCCGATGTTTTCGAAAATCGCCGATTTCCCCGATGCGGCGACCCCTGCCACTATTTCTTCGCCGAATTGTGCTGGGTAGGCTGCCGCAAATCCTGCTGTACGGGCAAATTGTGCTTTAGCATTCGATGTCGACGGCTCGTTGTCGAAGAGAAGAATTCGCACCATGTCGATGTTCAAAACTTCACCGACGTCGGCCACTGCCATATCAAAAACTTGCATGACGTCGTTGGTTTGTAGTGCCGCCCTTGCCAACGATTGACATACCGCCACCATGCGAGTCGTCTTGATCCTCGTGATCGGTGTCGGGCTATCGTCCAAAGGTTTTGAATCCATTTGGATAGGCATAGGCGTCCCCCGTTTGGCTTAAGCGTTGGCAATGTTGGCGATGTCTGGCAACGCTATATTAAGTTTACGATAACGGCTATGGGGTAAATGCTGTATAAGGCGAAGAAAAATTGCCTAGTGGCGATCGTCGTGGGATCCGTGCCATGGCGCAAATATGGGCTGAACGAAGCGGCTGCCGCTGGTGAACTCTAACTCGCGGTGGAAATTTTCAGCGGTGGATGGAATCGGTGCAAACTAAAGATTCTCCGCCGCGATTGTGATAGGAGTCAGCCTACGGCCGAGTTGTAACCAAGAGCTGCAGTCGTTGTTGGCTTCGAATATAAGTCGATTATCGAACAGATTATTCTAACACCATGAATGGCGTCGATGAACTCAACACGCGCATCATTGGCTGCCGCAAGTGCTCGCGCCTGGTGGGTTGGCGTGAGGCTTGCGCGAAAAAGCCGCCGCGCCGTTACATTGGTGAAGACTACTGGGCCAAACCACTAGCAGGAGTGGGCGACCCCAGAGCGCGGGTGCTGATCGTCGGACTGGCGCCGGCCGCCCATGGCGGTAATCGCACCGGTAGGATGTTCACCGGCGACCGTAGTGGCGACTGGCTTTATGGCGCACTTTACCAGGCCGGTTTTGCCAACCAGCCCAACTCCGATCATCGAGACGACGGCTTGAAGCTGTTGGATTGCTACGTTACCGCGGCGGTGCATTGCGCGCCGCCGGCAAATAAACCCAATCTAGTAGAGTTTAAACGTTGCCGGCCTTATCTCATCGAGGAGCTGCGGCTTTTTAGCAGGGCCCGAGTCGTTATCGTGCTTGGCAAGATCGCCTTCGACTCTTTGCTTGCGGCCTATCGCGAAACCGGCGGTTCGTTGTCCAAGCCGCGGCCGAAATTTGGCCATGGCGCTTCGTACCAACTCGCCAACGGAGTGCGGCTCATCTGTTCCTATCATCCGAGCCAACAGAACACATTTACCGGCAAGCTCACCCGGGCGATGTTTAAAAGCGTCTTCGATCAGGCCAGGGCGGAATTATCGGTATAGTTCGAACTTGTGGAAACCGGTATCTTTTACGCCATCGTCGCCGGACTCTTTTGGGGAACCAGTCCAGTGTTGGTCAAGCGCGGCTTGGTGCACGCCGACGTAAGCGCGGCGACGCTATACCAGCAGGCGACAATTCTCGCCACTTTGCTCGTTGCGGCGCTGGTTGACGGCGAGCTGTTCGCTGGCATCATCTCACCCCTGGCGATGGCGGTGTTCGCCTGCACCGGGGTCGTCGGCGCATACCTTGGCCGCACACTGTTCGTCAAAACCGTTGATCAGATCGGTGCGTCGCGGGCGCAATCGCTCAATAACTCCTCGCCGTTAATTACCGTGTTATTGGCGGCGCTGTTTCTCGGTGAGCCGCTAACTTTAGCGGTTTTGCTCGGTGTCATGCTGATCATTTCAGGAGTTTTCTTCATCGCCGAGCCGCGCTCCAAAGACGAGGGGAGCGGCGGCAGGAAAATTCTTACCCTCACGTCGATCATGGCGACGGTCTGCTACGGCATTGTTCCTGTGTTGAAAAAGTTCGGTACCGAGAAGGGCGGGACGCCGGTGATGGGCGCGCTGGTGATGCACGCGACAGGTTTACTGCTGCTGGTGACTTTGGGCAGCCTGCTCAAGATCCAGTTCAAACCCGAACGCATCGCCAACAGCAGCGTGGTCTGCTTCGTTAGCGCCGGATTTTTCTACGCCATCGGTTCAATCATGACGCTCAAAGCTTTGACCTACGCGCCGGCATCGGTGGCGGCGCCGGTCTGGAGCGCTCAGCCGATTGTCAGCTTTTTTTTGGCCAAGACGACGCTTAATGGCATTGAGGCTGTTAGTTGGCGCGACGGGGTCGCCGCGCTGTTGGTGGTTTGCGGTGTCCTGGTGTTGCGGTTGGCATGAAAGCGTTGAAGGGTTCAAGGTTCAAAAGTTCAAAACCGGATTAGTGGTAAAGCCTGGGGGTGATGATGCAAGCTGGCAGGGATTATTTTGAGATCGAAGCGGCACTAAAGAAACGAATCGATGGCGATCTTCATTTTGACCGATATTCTCGCTTGCTCTATTCCACCGACGCGTCGATTTATCAGATCGAACCGATCGGTGTGGTGGTGCCGCGTCATAAAGGCGATGTCGAGGCGGTGATCGAAGTCGCCAGACGTTTGGGCGTTTCGATTCTGTCGCGCGGCGGCGGCACGTCACTGGCAGGACAAGCCGTCGGCCACTCGATCGTATTGGATTTTTCCAAATACATGCGCAACGTATTGGAAGTGAATCAAGAGGAGATGTGGTGCCGGGTCCAACCCGGGCTGGTGCAAGACGAACTCAATGCTTATGTGCGCGGGCAGGGATTGCAGTTCGGCCCGGACACTTCGACGTCGAATCGCGCCACCATCGGCGGCATGATCGGCAACAATTCCTCCGGCGCTCATTCGCTCACCTATGGCAAAACTCTGGATCATGTGATCGAGCTGACGGTGTTGTTAGCCGATGGTTCGGAAGTCGTCTTAAAGGATTTGGCGCCCGAAGTTGTCGAGAGCAAGAGTAAAGCTAACACCATCGAGGGGCATGCCTACCGGGAAGTTTCTCGTCTGGCGCAGCAGCACAAGAGTGAAATCGTCGCGCGCTATCCGAAAATCATGCGACGGGTGTCGGGGTATAATCTCGATGAATTCGTCAAGCCGCAGCCGTTCAATCTATCGAGGATGATCGTCGGCTCGGAGGGAACCTTGGCGGCCATCGTCGAGGCAAAGATGCGGCTCGTGGCGAAACCCAAGTGGACCGCCATGAACGTAATCCACTTCCACGACGACATCGATGCGCTGGAGTGCGCCCAGATCATTTTGACGACTAAACCCTACGCGATGGAGTCGACCGACAAGATGATCTTGAATCTCGCTCGCGGCAACATCGAACAGTCGCGCAAACTGGGCTTTGTCCAAGGCACGCCGAATTCGCTCTTGATGGTCGAGTATGCCGGCGAAACCGAGGCCGAGGTGCGGGCTCAAATCGAAACGCTCGAAGAGTTGCGCAAGCGCGAGAAAATCGGTTACGCGGCGACTCTGGCGTTCAAAGCTGAAGAAGTGAAGTCGATTTGGGGTGTTCGTAAAGCGGGACTAGGTTTGCTGCTTGGCATGAAAGGCGACAAGAAGCCCATCGCCTTCGTCGAGGATACGGCGGTGGCGCCGGCGAAGCTGCCCGAGTTCATCAAACGATTTCGCGAGATCGTCACGCGCCACGATACCGTGGCCGGTTACTACGGCCATTGTTCCGTCGGTTGCATGCATATTCGCCCGTTAATCAATCTGAAAGAAAACGGCGAAAAGCAAAAGATGGTGTCCATCGCCAACGCGATCTCCGACTTGGTGCTCGAATTCAACGGCGCCATGTCGGGCGAGCATGGAGACGGCTTGGCGCGGAGCCACTTCAACGCCAAATTATTTGGCCCGGCGCTTTACGAGGGCTTTCGCCAGATCAAGCGCGCTTTCGATCCTAATAATCTGTTCAACCCAGGTAAAATCGTCGACGCCCCGGCGATGACCGAGTCGCTGAAGATCAGCCCGCAGTACAAAACCTGGGAACCGCAGACGACGTTGGACTTCACCGAACAAGGCGGCTTTGCGCGCGCCGTAGAGATGTGCAGCGGCATGGGCGAGTGCCGCAAAAAGCTCGACGGCACCATGTGTCCCTCGTACATGGGCACCCTCGACGAAGAACACTCGACCCGCGGTCGCGCCAATGCGTTGCGCAACGTTCTTTCCGGTTTGGTGCCGAAAGCCGAGTTCACCGGCAAACGCTTGTACGACGTTATGGACCTCTGCCTCGAATGCAAAGCCTGCAAGGCTGAGTGCCCATCCAACGTCGACATGGCGAAATTGAAATACGAGTTCCTCGACCATTATCATCGCGCCAACGGTTTGCCGCTGCGCAATCGCATCTTCGGTGGCATAGCCAGTCTCAATCGCATCGGCTCGGCCCTGGCTCCGTTCTCCAATTGGCTTGCCAACTCGCTACCGAACCGGTGGTTGATGGATACCCTCGCCGGCATCGACCGGCGCCGGCCGTTGCCGCAGTTCGCCGGTGAGAGCTTCGAAGATTGGTTTCGAGTTCACAAGCCGGAAGGCGACGGCTCAAAGGGCGATGTGGTTTTGTTTCACGACACCTTCAATAATTACAACACGCCTAACGTCGCCATCGCCGCGACGCGTTTCTTGGAAAAATCCAGTTATCGAGTACTTCTCGTCGACAAAAAATGCTGCGGCCGGCCGATGATTTCCAAAGGGATGCTTGGCCAAGCGAAGCAGCATGCTGCTTGGAACATCGCACAGCTCGCACCCCATGCGGAGAAGGGCACGGCGATCGTCGGTTTGGAGCCGTCCTGTCTATTGACCTTGCGCGATGAATATCCCGAATTCATCCGCACCGATGCGGCTAAGAAAGTCGCCCAACATAGCTTTTTGCTCGAAGAGTTCGTCATGCGCGAAGTCAACGCCGGCAGACTCTCACTGGGTGCCCACGGCAAAGGACAAAAAGTTCTACTGCACAGCCATTGCCACCAAAAAGCCTTGGTCGGCAGCGCCCCGACGATCGCCATGCTCAAAGCCGCCGGCTACGAAGTCAGCGAAGCCGACTCCGGTTGCTGCGGCATGGCGGGCTCCTTCGGTTTTGAAAAAGAACACTACGATCTGTCCGTCAAGATCGGCAATCGCCGCTTGGCGCCGGCCGTCAAAGCGGCGTCCATTGACATCGAAGTGGTCGCACCGGGAATTTCCTGCCGGCAGCAGATTGATCATTTGGCGGCTAGGAAGGCAAAGCATCCAGCCGAGTTGCTGGTGCCGCATCAATAGCGCTTCGATTGGACGGTGGCGCTATCGCCAATGGTCGAGTGTCTTCAGAGTGACTTGTGTCGGGATGCGGATTTGCCGGCTATAATTGCAGAGTAGCCTTTGGTCGAATCTAACCGGCTTGTTTACCAAAGAAGTCGCTGCAACAAAGTTTCATAGCACACCCCGTCCGGCAAACGTGTCGCATTGCTTCAAGTCGCCGGTTTCGATTCCTTTGCGAAACCAGCGCATGCGCTGTTCGGCGCTGCCGTGGGTGAAACCTTCGGGTACGACATAGCCCTGGGAGCGTTTCTGCAATGTGTCATCGCCAATTTGAGCCGCGGCATTGAGGCCTTCTTCGATATCCCCTGGTTCGAGGATCTTGCGGTCACGGTTGGCAAAGCTCGCCCAAATGCCGGCTAAACAATCCGCTTGCAGCTCGAGAGCGACCGATAGCGCGTTGGCTTCGCGTTCGCTTGCACGCTGCTGGCGCGCTTGCACTTTGCCCATGATGCCAAGCATATTCTGCACATGGTGGCCGACTTCGTGAGCGACGACATAAGCCTGGGCAAAATCCCCTGGGGCTTTGAAACGGTCGCGCAATTCGCGATAGAACGATAAATCAATGTAGACCTTTTGGTCGTTGGGACAATAAAACGGCCCAACCGCGGCTTGAGCAAAACCGCAAGCGGACTGAACCTCGCCCGAGAACAGGACCAATTTGGGTTGCGCGTATTCACGTCCCGCTTTCTGAAATATCTCGCCCCACACGCGTTCGTTACTGCCGAGCACCCGCGAGACAAACTCACGCCCCTCATCACGGCCGGTTTGCGGTGCTTGGGGGATAGGCTCGTTAGAAACGTTCGATTGCGGATCGCCCTGAAGAATCGCGCTGGGATCGATGCCGAAAAACATCGCGATCAGCACGAGCACAACGGTCCCCAGCCCGCCGCCCACTGCGCCTCGTGTGACGCGGGAACCTCGCCGATCTTCAACGTTTTGACTTTCAGGTTCGTTGTCGAGCCGCATAGAACCTCCTTGCGTGATGCCGTAACGAATGGCGAAGCGTGTGGATCTGGAATATGACTTCGTCCCAAAAAAAACAACCCCGCCGCGTTGCCGCGAGCGGGGTCGTTGACATTCAGAGTTAAGTTAACGGTTACTTTTTCGTCTTGCTATCGTCCATTGGCTTAGCAGGGGTCGTGCTCGTGGACGTGGACTTCTCGTCCTTCATGGCTCCGGCCTTGGTATCCTTGGCGGCCGGCTCGGCTTTTTTAGGAACGACGGTATTTCCGGTTACCGTTACATTAGCCCGGATCTGCTTCATCGCGCCGGGTCCGATGCCCTTGACTTTTTCCAGATCGTCGACGCTTTTGAAGTCGCCGTTCTTCTTGCGATAGTCGATGATGTCCTGCGCCTTTGAGTCGCCGATCCCCTTCAGAGCTTGGAGCTCTTCTTTAGACGCGGTGTTGATATTGACCATTAGACCGCCGGTCTTGGCTGCCGTCGCGCTTTTGGTATCGGTGCTATCTTTGGCAGGGGCTTTAGTGTCGCTCGCTCCCTTGGTCGCTGCCGGTGCTTTCTTTTCCTCCATCGCCTTGTCTGCCGCAGTCGCCATAGCCGAGATACCCGCCGCCGCAAACCACAATGCTCCCAGTAACACTAGTTTTTTCATTTGTCCTCCTAGTTTTTTACAGCCGATCCGTTGAACTAACCATTAGACGCTGCTTGGACAATTTGATTCATCGCCTCCGTCTGCCGGACGGCTGGCCTTGATGGGACGGGTATTATCGAGACTGGTGGCTCATGTCAAGAAAATTCATTTGCTGTGCTCCAGCGCCGACTTAGCCGAGCGCGATCTCGGGCAGGTCGGCGGACCATCCCGGTTGATCCGGTATAAACAACCAGAATGGTTTGCCGTCCTCCTGCCAGCTGGCTGACACGCCTTCCAACAGTTCAAGCGCCAGGTCAAAATCGGCTTGGTATTTCACCACGAAAGGTTTGCAATTGGTTAAGATTAACACCCAACCGTTGCCGTCAAGCCAAGCGAGATCGGTCAAGCAATCGTTGAGCGCGTCCCAGTTCTTGCCGAAGTGCTTGGGGAATTTGAGAGTTCTCGAAAACGCGTCGAACAGACCGCTTTTGCCACGCGCCTTGGCAAGGTCGATTTTAAACACTTGCAATTCGGCGGTCTTGGCGGCGGCGACGATCGCGTCCGAGTCTATGGCCGTCCGATAGACGCCGGCGCGTTTGCTGTTTGGCAGAAGATTGAGCAGGGAGCCCATGGGTTCATTCCAAAATGCGTCGAAAGGTTTGGTAGTGATCGTCGGTGAAATAGAATTCGCCTTTGCGTCCGGCGACGATCCGGCGCGCGCCCCGGTCGCGCGCGCCGGGTGTCGGTACGGTGTATTCTTTATAGTAGCCGCGCTCCTTTTGCGGCAGCCGGCGCTCGAAATTGCCGAAAGTCGCGCCGTCCCGGTGGTATGGGAATGGCCCGTCCTTCTTTATCAGGCTCAGGGTTTTGTGCGCTTCTCTGGGTAACTCCGTGAGGCGGACTTGGTCGGCTTGGCGATCGCTCGGTTCACGCGCACAACTTGTCCCGCCGCCAGCAAGGAGAACCAACGCAAGTGCGAGAACATAAACGGTCGGTGCCCGTTGGGAGCACCGGTAGATTGGCAAGCGCGTCACGGGCGTAGACTAGGGTTTCGCTGTAAATCCAGGCTTTTATTTTCTCCGCATGATCAATTTGGCGATCAGTCCGACGACAAATCCGTGTCGACGAGTACCAACGTTGATTTCTCGCACAAGCGCTATGTCTACGGCGTATAACCGCCAGCGCCTTCACTGTCAATGTTTGCTGTGTGGACTGCATCGCCAGTCGCTGTATTTAATGTTGCCAATGCTCGTGGATGCCACGAGCGCGGGTTTACCGCCGATAATCAAGCAAGGTGATTAGTTTATTTGTGCGCTGGGCTGAGATAAGCATTGTTGAGTATTCGCTGCCATGCGGCGTGGGAGGACGATGGAGCAAGCGAGAACAATAGTGCGCCTATGGGCCGACCGCCATCGACAGGCGGTCATGTATGACGATGACAGTGCGGTTTTATTAGACGTCGCCTCCGGCAAGCGGCTGAAGATCGCTTGGCCGGCGCTGGTCAGCTACGAAGAGAAAGTACATCCTGAAACCCAGGAGCCTTACATTGTCTTGCTCTTCGACGATGGCACGCAACTGGCGTTGGTCGACCCTGGTGGCGTCGCCTTTGCGCCGTTGACGGTGAACACCGGTGCGCTGGAGAATCTGCCGGCGGTGGTATGTTTGCGCGATCTGCTCCTGCTCAAGCAACGGGTCGACCATTTTCTCTACGACCATGCCGACGAGCCGCCGCCGCGGGAATGTTTAAATCTCATCATGATTTGCATAGCGACCTTGGACGGCGCCCGCGCGGTCGGATTCGATGTCGGTGATCTCGAAGGCGCGTTGGAGAAGTCGCTCGATGAAATTGAACGACGCACGGGGTAGCTCGCGAAATGCGGTGATGCAGTGAAGAGCGGATTGGTATAGCTGACGGTCGATGGATGGGAAGAGGCATGGGGAAACTGATCGAATTGCGTTGTCCGAAATGTTCCACTGTCACGGCATCGCTGACGGAGTTTCGTTGTTCGGCCTGTTACTCGGTGCGCGAAGCGGTGGTGGCTATCGAACATCTGAGTCGAGATGATTTCGCGCGCTTGCGGCAGAGCCGCGATCTGTCGATATGGCGTTGGTTCGACTTTTTTCCGCTGGCGAGCCGCGCGTCGATTGTTACTTTGGGAGAGGGCAGCACGCCGCTGCTTCCTGCCCCGGGCTTGGGCGCCTGCATCGGTGTGGCCAAGCTTTTTTTAAAAAACGATACCGTGCTGCCGACCGGTTCTCTTAAGGATCGCAGCAACAGCGTTGGCATGTCGGTGGGTAAGGAGCTTGGCTTCACTACCGCCAGCGTGATCTCCACGGGCAACGCCGCAGCTTCGGTGGCGGCCTATGCAGCCGCGGCCGGCATGAAAAGTGTCGTCATGGTGCCCGCCGGCACGGCGACTTCCAAAATTATTCAAGCCCATGCTTACGGCGCGACGGTGATCGTTATCGACGGCCGCTTCGACTACGAAGTGGCCGAGCTGTACAAAAACGCGGTGACGGAGTTCGGCTGGTACGATTGTCTTTCCTCCAATCCTTACCGGGTTGGCAAGAAGAGTTACGCTTACGAACTGGTCGACCAATTGGATGGCATGCCCGTGGACTGGGTGATCCATCCCACCGCCGGTGGCACCGGGCTGGTTTGCATGTGGCAGGGTTTCAAAGAACTCATGGCTCTAGGATGGATCGATCATGCGCCCAAACTGGTCGCGGCGCAAAGCGCGGCGGCAGCGCCGTTCGTCGCCGCTATGGCAAAACAGAGTATGACGATTGAGGCCGTGGAGGCCAGTGCAACGGTTGCCGAAAGTATTCAAGTCGGCAATCCCAGCTCTCTCGGCGACCGCGCCCTTGCGGCGTTGTGCCAATCACAGGGCGCGGCGGTGGCGCTGAGCGACGGTGAAATCCTCGAAGCGCAGTCACAAATCGCCCGGCTGGCCGGCATCTTCGCCGAGCCGGCGGCGGCGACTTCAGTGGCTGCGGCGAAGAAAATGCGCGCCTCCGGGGCACTCCAGCCGGACGACATCGTGGTGTGCAATCTCACTGGCCACGGATTGAAACAGCCGGAGGCGATTCAAATTTCGGAAAAAGAGTTCGCGCCGCTCGCGCCCAGCTTGGTCGCATTGCGCGAGCGCTTGCGTCAATCAACCGACGCAATGCCAACTTGACAGCAACCTGCGACCTGCAATAACTTCGCATAAACATACATTACGGGATCAAATCACTCGGCTCCCCGTGGAGGTGTGCGCATGACTCAATCAAACGCTCAGGCAGCCGCGCTGCATATCGCGACCTACTCAGGCTGGTATCGCTTTGCAGCGCGCAATGGCAGCTGGGAGAAGACCCATAAGGCGCTGTCGTTCTGGAAATTAACATCGCTGCAGGTCGACCCGGAAGATGCCGGCCATGTTTATGTCGGCACCGAACATTCCGGGCTATTTGTCAGCCGCGATGGCGGCGCGCAATGGCAGCGCCCGAAGCCTAATGTGCCGCGCTTGACGACCAATGCGTTGCTGGCGCTGCCCGGGGCGATCCTAGCCGGTACCTGGCCGGCGGCGCTCTATCGCGCGCGCAACGGCGGCGCATGGCAAGAGCTCGACGGCGTACGCTTGGGGGCGACAGGCGGCAGTTTTCCGCCGAGCCCTGAGCTGAGCGCGCGGGTGCGTTTTCTCGCAGCGGATAACCAGACCCCGCGGCGACTGTTTGCCGCCATCGAAGTGGGCGGCATGTTGGTGAGCGACGACGATGGGGCGCATTGGTCCCAGGTCACGGCAGGGCTGGAGGATCCCGACGTGCATCAGATTTTGCCCAGCGCGCGACACCCCGGCGTGGTCCTCGCTGCCTGCGGCGAAGGGGTTTATCGCAGCACCGATCGCGGTGAGCATTGGCAAAAAATCACCCCGGCGGGCGCGCGTACGTTTGGCTCGGCGGTCAGCGAAGACGGCAACGGCAAGCTCTATCTTGGCGTCGCGCTCGATCGGCCTAACACCTGGCTGCGCCAAGAGCGCGCCAACGCCGCCCTGTTTGTCAGCGCCGATGGCGGTGTCGAATGGCATACGGCCATCGAAGGCGTGGACGGCGGCATCATGGCCCTGTGTCCCGGTTTAGACAGAGACGGCGTCTTCGTCTCGACGTCGGAAGGCGATGTCCTGCAGGTCAACCAAGCGGGCGCGCGCAAGATCATCAGCGGGCTGCCGGCGATCACCGCTATCGCGTTGGGCGCGTGAGCGCCATCTGATTGCCGGCCTACGCTGGAACGCCGACTAAGAATCGAGTGGTAGTCGGCGAATTTACAACCCATCGCTTGAACCCCAAGCAACGTGGATCATTTGCGGGCAATTTCCTGCAGGGTCTTGTGCCAGCGCTCAATCGTCTGCGCGTATTCGTAGCTGCTCAGTCCCTGTTCCGGGTACCAGCGTTTGAATGGGTACTCCTTACGCGCGCCGCCGTAGCCGAGTTTGTCGACGAGCAGCTTCTGGCCGTCCGGGCCGATGAGAAAATCGATAAACAGCAAGGCGGCGTTGGGGCGTTGGGTGTTCGCCAAGGCGGCGACGCTGCCGGCATTGACCGGCACCAAGTCCATGGGCAGCCAGCTAACCGGCGCGCCGCGCGCTGCCGCCAGGCGGACGTTGCTGTCGACCGCGGTGAACGTCAGCGGGACTTCGCCGGAGACCACCAGCTCATTCAACCCGAGGGCGGGTATGCTGTAGAGCCGGCCTTCCTGGGCCGCGAGTTTTTTGACAAAAGTTTCGCCCTTGGCGCGCAGCATGGCGCCGATGACACGGGCGCCGATTTCTTCGCCGCTGATGCCGATCTTGCCTTTGAGCGCCGGCTTGAGCAGGTCGTCGAAGTTTTTCGGCACATCTGCTTCGCGAATCGCGTTGCGATTGTAGCCGACGCCGGGATAGGACTCACGGTCAACGGTCGCGTACACCAAACCGCCGGGGGCTCTTTCTTTCGAGCCGTCGGGAAAGCCGGCCAAATGGGCTGAGTGATAGGGCAAAAGCAGCTTGTTGTCGCGCAAGAGCATGATCGCGCCGGGCGTGGTTTCAATCGTATCGGCGAGATAGCGGCGCGCCGAACTCTCACCCAGGATGCGCGTCGCTAAGTTGGTCGCCGGGGCGCGATAGAGCTCAACGGTTACGCCCGGGTACTTGTTTTCGAAAGCCTTGGCGACTTCTTTGTAGGTGCTTAAGGACGTGTACCAGACGAGTTTGCCTTCCTTCTTGGCGCCGTCATAAAGCAACCGCTCACGATCGGCGCCGGCATATTTGGCTAATTCAACGGCGCTCGTCGAACGCGGCGTTTGACACCAACCCTCTCCCCATAGCCCGGCAATGATGATGACAATCAATAAACGCGTCATTTCGCCTCCAGATATTGACAACGGGATGCGGAGAAACGCGCTTTCACTGCGAACTCCGGGTGTAGAATGCTTCCGTGGAATGTATCCGTCACACTTTAAAGCCATGCTCGCGGTACCACTTCTCCGCGCCGGGATGGAGCGGAACGTCGCGCGGCGTGGCGTCGGTGTTTTCGCCCAACTGGCCGATGCCGGTGTAGGAGTCCTCCCAAAACATTTGTTCTTTGCGCGCGTCCAATGCGTCGCAGATTTTGTAGGCGTCGTCATCGGGCAACGCGGCGCGGGTGTAGATCGGCCAGCCGCTGTAGTCGATGCAGGTATGGTCTTGATCCAAACCTTTGAAGCGGCCTGGCTTGATGGTGTATTTGCGCCAGCCCAGGCCGTCGACCAGATATTTGAAGGCGTGATCGTCGAGGGTGACCGGTTTCAAACCGGCGGCCAATGCGGTCTCGAACCATAGCGGTAAACCTTCGTCAAAGACCGCGTCGACGGTTTGATCTCGCAACGCTTTCAAGCGACGCTCGTCGCCGGGGCCGCCGTTCAACTGAAAACTACCGCCCCAAGATTCGATGTCCTTGAGTGTCATGTCATAGGCGGCAAGTGTCTGGTCGACCAGCACGCGGGTCGAATGGGTCGCGTCTTCGCGGATCGACAGGCGCAAAGGATATTTTTTCTCTTTGATTTCAGCCAGCGAATTAAGCCCGGTGCGGGGATGGATCAAGTAAACGAAATGATCGAGAGATGGATAAACGGCGATGATACGCACCGGCAGGGGCCGGGGAAACAGTCCGGTGCCGCGGTAGGCTTGGGTAAGCAATCCCGACGGATTGATCATCGCCGCTTCCAAATCGCCGCGGCAAATGCCGTGGGCTAAGATCGGCGAGCCGGTGGACAGACGCAGCCAGGGCTTGATGGTTTCATTGGAACCGCTGCCGACGGTAATGCATATATCGCGCGGGCCATCGTAAGGCGTGTTGGGGTTGCCGGCGATGTGCAGACCGATCTCCCACAACATCAAGGCTCGTTGAAAGTTGGCGCCGCGCGGTAATGGTTCCATGAAATGACCTCCAGACTGTTTTGCCGGATATAATCACAAAAAGCCTGGCGCGGTAAAGTCGCAACCAAAAAAGATAAAAGAATTAGTCGCAATGAACGCAAACTTCACAACAAGGATTCTACCTTGTCCTTGGTGATCTTCGCGGTGAATTATGTCAAAACAGAGGACCTGTATTTGCCATGGTATTCAATTCACAGGCGTTGCTCGCCAATCTCACCGAACGGGAACAAGTTCTCGGCCATCATTCAGCTGAAGGGCAGGCGATTCGCTTGCTCAGCCGTGCGCTCAGCGGTTGGACGTCGGGGAATTTGGCGGCCACCGATGTCGTGGCCATGTCTGGGCAAGCGGTGGAGGATTGGCTGAAACGGCGCTTGCAAGTGTCTCCCTGGTCGGCAAAAGGCTTGATAACACTCCTCGCCGCAGCGGTCGCGGCCGGTTTGTTGGCGCCAAGCGAAGCCGAGCGCTTGGAGCTATTAGCCGGTTTTCGAGCCGGGTCCAATGCCCGCGTGTTTACCCCCACTGAGATAGAAACCGTTCTGCAAACCTCAATCGAGATCGTCGAGCGCCACTGGACATGACCCAATCACAAATCAATTGGCTTCTGCTGAGCAATGCGGCGTTGGGAAACTTTCTTGCCGGCACTTCGAGCCGGATTTTTTCGGTATCGCTGCCGACGGTGGCGAATAGCTTGGAAACCACCATCGTCGGCATTTCTTGGGCGGTGATCTCCTATCAAATTTCCCAGATCAGCCTGTCGCTAATCTTTGGCCGAATCGGCGATATCTACGGCCGCCACACATTATTCGGTTTGGGTTTGCTGGTCTCGTCGCTGGCATCGCTGGCCTGCGGTTTGTCGCAGAACGTGACGCAGTTAATCATCTTTCGCATGTTTCAGGGTGTCGGCGCGTCGATGACGCAATCCCAAGGCCGGGCTTTGGCGCTCGAATCGATGCCAAAAGAATCGTCCGGCAAGGCGCAGGGCTTCATGACCACGGCGTTTCACACCGGGGTCCTGATTGGCCCGAGCATCGGCGGTTTGATCATCGACTATATTCATTGGCGCGCGATATTTTTCTTTCTGATCCCGATTGCCATGTGCGCGATGGCATTGACCTTAGTGAATCGTGCCAAAGGCAACGTGCCGCCACGGTCGGCGCTGGCCGATCGCAGCGTCGATTATTTGGGGGCGTTGTTGTTGATCGGCGCGACCATCGCTTTGATCGCCGCCGTCGATCACCGCATCATGGAGTCGCTCGCGCCAGGGCTGCGCGTGACGCTAGTGGTTGGTTTCTTCGTCGTCTTTCTCGGCTTTATCTACCGGGAAAAAACCACGCCGAGCCCGATCCTCGATCTATCGCTATTTCGCATTCGCATGTTCACCTTGAGTAGTCTGGCGCTTTTGCTGGTGGGCGTCGCGCAAGTGATGATTGGCTTCGTTTTGCCGTTTTACCTGCAAGACGTGCTCAACTTGAAACCTTCTTTCATCGGCTTGCTGTTCGTCAGCGCGCCGATCTTTACCGTGACGCTTTCGCCTTTGGTCGGATGGGCGGTGGATAAGGTTGGGCCGCGCCTGCCGGCGACGGTGGGCATTGCGTTTCTCGCCGGTGCCGGCTTCGTCGGCTCTTACCTGCGCACCGACTCCCATTGGTTGTCGGCGGTACTGGTGCTGGGTCTATGGGGGCTGGCAACCGCGCTATTTTTTACCTCGAACCATACGGCGATGATTACCTGCGTGCCGACACAGCATCGCGGCGTCGCTACCGGGGCGATCTATGTGATGTTCGGCTTGGGCACAACGTTTGGCGTCTCCCTCGGCACGATGCTCTTAACCGCTTCGTTTCGCTACTTCACCGGCGATCCATCGGCGACGCCGACCGCGGCCAATCCCGGCATGTTCGTGCGCTCGATGAACTTCAGCTTCATGATCGGCGGATCCATGGCATTGCTAGCAATGCTATTGTCCGCGCTGCGCGGCGATCGCCGTGTTTCCACCCATTGAGCTTGTGCGAACATGAGAGTCTTGTAGTCTACAGCCGGAGGAACTTGCGATGACGACATCTCGTTGGCTCAACAAGCTGCTTGCCGTTCTCATGGTATTGTCGGCTGGCTGCTCAAGGGAAGAAAGCCGCGTACCGGCGAAGTCTTCCGAGCCGCCGGCTGGGGCAGCAGCATCTCCAAGCGCATCGGCAACGTCGACGCCAAACAATTCGACTCCCGGACACGGCGTCGGCACGATCACCGGCAAAGTTGTGTTCAAAGGCACCCATGGGCCGGGAAAAGTGACCATCGGCAAGGATAAGGAAGTCTGTGGCGAGTATAAGCTCGATCCCGTGCTCGTGGTTGGAAGCCAAGGAGAAGTCAAAAACGCGGTGATCCAAATCGCTGACTTGAAGCAGACGGTTAGCGCACCTAAAGAAGCGGTGATCGACCAGATGAAGTGTGAATACGTGCCTCATGTGTCGGCAATTCATGCCGGCGCTACGGTCAAGATCAAAAATAGTGACGGTATCTTACATAACGTCCATTCCTTCAGCGAGAAGAATTCTCCATTCAACCGGGCACAGCCCAAGTATCTGAAGGAAATCAGCGAAAAGTTCATCCATCCGGAAGTCATTTCGTTGCGCTGCGACGTTCATGGTTGGATGAGCGGTTGGATCGTTGTCACCGAGAGTCCTTTTTATTACGTGACCGCCGACGACGGCAGCTTCAAGCTGGAAAGTGTCCCGGTGGGGAAATATACGCTGGAGGTTTGGCACGAGACCCTTGGCAAAACCACCCAGTCCGTTGAAGTGAAGTTGGGCGAGGTGACTCACGTGACGTTCGAGTTCCAGATGAAGAAGTAGCCGCGAACTCCTTTCAGTGAATTAGACATTCAGCCGCGCTCGGGTTATTGCTAACGTTTCATCGTCATGAATGAAGCTATTACCTCTTCGTCTGCGGCGCTCAAGCGTTACGGTCTCGTCGCGCTGGCGTTTTTGCATATCGCGGTCGGCCGCGGATTGCACGGCACGTTCGGAGTGTTCTTTGTCGCCATGCTGGATGCCTTCGGTTGGTCGCGCGCGACGACCGCCGGCGCGATCTCGCTGGCGATCATATTCGAAGGTGCTTGTCTGCCCTGGGCCGGCGGATTAATCGACCGTATCGGCGGGCGCAAGACCTTGATCTTCGGCGGTGTCGTGCTCGCAATCGGATTAAGCTTCGCGTCGACCATCGCCTCGATCTGGCACTTGTACTTTTGGATCGGCATTGTCGCCGCCATGGGCATCGCGCTGATCGGTATGGTGCCCCATGTGGCGATCATCACGCGGGCGTTTCCCGAACGCAAAGGAACCGCCCTCGGTATCGCCTGGGCCGGCGGCGGGGTTGGCATTGTGCTGCTCGTGCCGGCCACTCAGTTGCTGATCGATCGCTGGGGCTGGTCAACGGCGTACATCGGTCTCGCGGCAATGACCGCATTGCTGGTGATTCCGCCGGTGCTGTTTTTTTTGCCGCGCGATGCCAAGGCTGGCGGACCTCAAGTTGCCGCGGCGAAATCTGTTACGGATCAATCGTTCGATCACGACTGGACGGTCAAGCAGGCGCTAACCAATTCGGCGTTTTGGCTTTTATTCATTGCCCGGACGCTGGCGAGCCTGGGCAATCAAGTCATCGTCACGCACCAAATCGCCCACGCTGTCGACGTTGGCTACAGCAAAGTATTCGCAGCGTCGATTTTCGGTTTCATGGGAGTCGTCAGCATCGGCGGGCGCATTCTCTTCGGTTATCTCGCCGACGTCATGAATCGTCAAATGGTCTTTACCGTGGTACAGATTATTTCCGCCTTTGGCATCTTCGCGCTGCTCGCGTTATCCGACGCGTCGTCGCCCTGGCTGCTATACAGCTATGCGATGTGCTACGGACTGGGGCAAGGTTCGCGCGCCTTGGTTTTGTCGGCGATTTCCGCCGACATTTTTCACGGTCGACATTTTGGCGCGATCTTCGGCTACTTTACATTTAGCATCGGCCTTGGCGGCGCCATTGGCGCCTGGCTCGGCGGCTTTCTCTTCGACATCACGCATAGCTATTCGATTCCCTTTTGGGTTTCGCTTGCTTGCCTGATCATTTCGGTATTTGTCGTTTGGGCCAGCAGTCGCGTCGTCAATAATCAATTTGCCATGGAAAGGAAATGAATCATGATTCAACTCTACACTTGGGGCACACCCAACGGAAAAAAAGCTTCGATCATGCTGGAAGAGGTCGCCTTACCTTACGAAGTTCACGCCGTCAATTTCGGCCAGAACGATCAGTTCAAACCGGAATACCTGGCGATCAATCCCAACAACAAAATTCCCGCGATCATCGATCCGGACGGCCCCGGCGGCAAGCCGCTCAAGCTTTTCGAATCGGGTGCGATTCTCATGTACCTGGCGGAAAAATCCGGCAAGCTCTGGCCCGCCGACCTGGCACAGCGCTATACCGTGATTCAATGGCTGATGTTTCAGATGGGCGGGGTCGGACCGATGTTTGGCCAGGCCAATTACTTTTTCCGTCTGGAAGAAAAAGTCCCCTACGCCATCGAACGTTTTCACAAGGAAGCCAAGCGGCTTTACAACGTGCTCAACCAGGAACTGGGCCGGCATGAATATCTCGCCGGGGAATACTCGATTGCCGATATCGCGACGTACCCTTGGGTGTGGCGGCATGACGGCCATCATGTGAAGTTGGAAGAGTATCCCAATGTGAAACGCTGGTACGAACAGATCGGCCAACGACCGGCGGTGCAGCGCGGCATGGAAATTCCGAAAAAGTAGATAGCCTGATGATGTTCGTGGCGGGTGCTTCTGATGGTTGCACGTGAAAGGGAAAAGCCATGGCCAAGCAGCAGAAAGTCGAAAAGCCGCGCGCCGAATGGGGGTCGGATGTCATCGTCGATGCGATCAAAGCCTTCGACATCGAGTATATCGCGATCAATCCGGGGGCAACCTTCCGCGGCCTGCACGATTCGCTCGTCAACTACGGCGGCAACCACGCGCCGGAGATCATTCTCTGCAACCACGAAGAGATCGCCGTGGCATTGGCGCATGGCTATGCGCGGGCCAAAGCCAAGCCGATGGCCGCCGCGGTGCATGATGTCGTCGGTCTGCAGCATGCGTCGATGGCGATCTATAACGCCTGGGCTGACCGGCTCCCGGTCATCGTCCTGGGAGGAACCGGGCCGATGGATTCGGCCAACCGCCGCCCCTGGATCGACTGGGTCCATACCGCCAACGTTCAAGGCAATCTAGTTCGTGATTTCTGCAAGTGGGACGATCAACCGGCGAGTGTCGAGGCGGTGGCCGATTCCTTTATCCGCGCCTATCGGCTGGCGACCACCGACCCGATGGGGCCGGTTTACATCTGCTACGACGGCGATGTCCAGGAGAAAAAATTGGACAGCGAAATAACCTTTCCGTCGTTGGCTCGATATCCCGCGCCGCTGCCGCTGCAAGCGCCGGAAGAAGGCTTCGCACAAACCATTGAGATGATCCTAGCGGCCAAGCGGCCGGTGATCTTGGCGGACTGGGTGGGGCGGCGCGAGGCTGGTTTCAACGCGCTCCGGGAATTGGCCGAGCTGCTCGCCGCGCCCGTGCTGGATCAGTTGGGCCGGTTCAATTTTCCTGTTTTGCATCCGCTCAATTTGACCGGTCAAGCGGACAAAGTAATACCGCAGGCGGATCTGATTTTAGCTCTGGATGTGCCGGACCTTGAAGGCGCCACCGTGCGCCGTGCCCAGGAACTCGGCAACCGCAAGGCGACGCCGATCTTGCCGGAGGACGCCAAAGTTATCAACGTCGCCCTCGACGATCTGCTGGTGCGCGCCTGGGCCACCGATTTCAATAAATTGCGCCAAGCGGATCTGATGATTCTCGCCGACACCGCGGTTTTTCTGCCGGAACTCTTGCGCCGGCTCAAGGCCGAAAAGAAGCTCGGCGATTTAATCGACGACATTGCCAGGCGCCGCGCCGATTGGGGCAATATCTATGAAGAGAAACGAGCAGCGCTCGATAAAGAATTGACAGCGAAGTGGGATGACAAGCCGGTGTCGATGACACGCCTCTACGCCGAGATCGCCGAAGCGCTCAAAGGGGAGGACTGGGTGCTGACCAATGGCAGCTCTCAGGGCAAGGAGAATCTTTATTTGCCGGCAACCAAGTTCAATCAGATCCTGGGCAAGTACAAAGGCGGCGGCTTGGGCTATGGCATGCCGGCGTCGTTGGGCGCGGCGCTGGCGCATAAAAGCTCGGGCAAGTTTTGCCTCAATATTCAGCCCGACGGCGATTTATTATTCACCATAAGTTCTATTTGGACCGCGGTGCATCACCAGATTCCTTTACTCAGCATCGTCTGCAGCAATCGGTCCTACTTCAACGACGAGGAGCACCAGGAGCGCATCGCCATCCAGCGCAAACGTCCGGTGGAGAACAAGACCATCGGCATCCGCATCGAAGACCCCAATGTCGACTTCGCCGGTGTGGCGCGCAACTACGGCTGCTGGGGCGCCGGGCCGATCACCGAGCCAAAGGATCTGATCAAGACGCTGCGCGAAGCGGTGAAGGTGGTGAAGGCAGGCAAGCCGGCACTGGTCGATGTGGTGTGCCAGATGCGGTGATTTAACCGTTGGGAAAGCGAGCAGTACTGGCGCGCGTTCGCTGGATCGCCATTGCGGCTCCATTTTTCTCACCGCGTCTGGCGCGGATTTTTCAATCTTGAACTAAAATGTTTGGTTCCCTGGGCAAATTCTGGAGTGTAGCGAAACGGTATCCTCTCGTGGTGCTTCTGGCGGGTCTGGTTGTGGGGGTTCCGATCGGCTGGTTTGCCGGCTCACCACCGACGGTCGAGCAAAGCGCGATATTGCCGGCCAAAGCGACGACTTATTCAAGGCTCTCCAGCGTGGAACTTAAAAACCAGTCAGCTCAATTGGTGACGGCGATTCGCGGCCTGGCGCGATCCTATTACGATGAAGAGAGGCGGTTGCGAAGCTTGGCGGATGAGAACTCGGGCAAGACCGAATCGCAAGCCGAGCGGGAGCGAATTCGCACCGCATGGCTCGCTGACAGTGCCAAGCTGCATGACATGTTTCTCGACCGCTATAATACTGAGTTTTGGGCCGATGCGGTGCTGCTGCGCCAAGCCATCGTCGCCAAGGTGGGGGCAGCGCCGGGGGCGCAGGATCCAATGCTATTTCAGCACCCGACGAATATCCTCGGCGTCGTCCAGGTTGCCAACAATCTCGAGCTATTGGGAAAATCTTTGCCCGCCAACGAGCAGGCCAGTCCGTGACCCGACGATTCTAGGGTGACCTTTTTGTTGCGGATATCGGATGACGTGGCAAGAAAAAACGTTCTGACTATTCTACGTATGGGCTTCCCGCTTGCTGCCTTCCATTCTCCGGATGAAAACATATTCATCGCCGCAGGAATAAGACGTCAAAAATGGCCGCGATTGACTCAGGCAGGTAATAAAGTAGGTCATGCGAGATTTTATCGTACGCGTTCGATAAACCCGCTCTTTTTAATTTCATCCAAAAAGCTCGGTTCCACCAGCCGCAGGCTTTCGGGCGTCGCTTTGCTCGCCGCAGGATTGGCCTTCGCGACTTCGGCGATGATGAACTCCATGCCGCGGCGTTCAGGCAGGCTGAGCATGCCTTCGCCGTGTTTGCCGATGTAGAAATCGTAGCCGATGGACGCGGCTTCGTCATTGAGGCGCAGGTATTTCTTGATTAGGCGCACGCCGAGGGGCTTGTCCTTTTTCATCAGGTAGAGACCCTCGATGACGGCCTTGAGAAAATTGCCGGCGGCTTCGCGATTGCTGTCGAGAAAGCTGCGCTTGGCCATAAAACAGTTAAAGCAAATGCGCGGCAGCCCCCATTTGCTCTCGGACAGGTCGACCCATAACTTCATGCCGCCTTGGGTGGCCGCGGTCGCTTGCGGATCGCTGAGAACAGTCGCTTGTACCTGTCCGGCCATTAACGCCACCTGGCGCGTCGATACGCCGCCGAGTTGAATCAGTGAAACGCTCTCGGGCTTGACGCCGACTTTTTCCAGAGTCAGTTTAGCGCTGGTCTCCGACGACGAGCCAAAACGGCTGATCGCCAAGCGCTTGCCGATCAGATCCTCGGGCTTGTTGATCTCCGGTCGGACAATCAGCTTGTCGGGAATGAAATTAAGTCCACCGGCGACCACTGTGACATCGGCGCCGCGCAGGTTGGCACTGACCGCGAGCGAAGAGGTGGAGAACAGAAATTGCGCCTCGTTGGCGAGCAGCGCCTGCATGCCGACGGTGCCGTTTTCAATGGCGATGTATTCGAGATCGAGGCCATACTTTTTCAACAGCTTTTGCTCGTAGGTAACCCACAGCAGTGAATGAATGATCGACAGCCCGCCGCTGGCGGCGCGGATGCGTTGCGCGTCGGCGGGGGACGTCCCGGCCAACGCCGACGTTAAAATAACAACAACGGCAAGAGTTCGCACCATCACAGAATGCTCCTTCACTTAGGCGGATAGTTGATCAGCGAGGTCGAGAAAGTCATTGGCGACAATTTCGTATCGATCCCTCGGCGGCATCTCGCTTGCCTTGCCCGGGCCGTGCTCCAACGGCCGGTGAACATACGCCGTGCGCAGCCCGTGCTTACGTGCGGATTGCAGATCATGCTCATGAGCCGCGACCATCATGACTTGCTCAGGTTTCAGATCGAACAATTGCGGCGCGAGTAAATAGACCGATGGATCGGGCTTGTAGCGCCGGACGTTTTCCGCGGACAAAATACAGTCCCAGGGTAAGCCGGCGTGCTTGGCCATGTTCGTTAAGAGAGAAATATTGCCGTTGGACAAGGGCGCGATTAGGAATCGCGATTTCAACCGCTGCAGCCCGGGAACGGCATCCGGCCATGGCGTGAGCCGGTGCCAGACGCGATTCAAGTTTTCCTTTTCATCGTCGCTGAGATCGTCTATGGCGAAGCGCTTCAACGTCTCGGCAAGCATTACGCAATGGAGATCGTCGAGCTTAGTCCACGGCAATTCGCCGTTCTGCACCTTGTCCATGTAAGGCCGATAGATCGAACGCCATGCGTCGGCGAAGGCGGTCCAGTCGATGGTGAGCCCCTTTGCTTTGCCGAGTCCTTCGCCTTCGGCGATCACGCTCGAGCGCCAGTCGACGACTGTGCCGAAGACGTCGAAGGCGAGAAATTTGACGTTTTCTCTTTGGAACGGATTCATTTTGTTGTCCTTAGCCGCACACGGGAAATTTGAACGGATAGTTATGCAGCGCTTCGCCGCCGCCGGGCTTCACCACCACCGCGGCGCCGAGTTGCAGCCCGGCTGTGAAGTCCTTGGTTATCGGATTGGGCTGGATGACGTGGACCATGTTTTCTTCCAAGGTCCATTTCTCCACTGGATGCGCGGCCGAGCTGGTGCCGAGTTCCGGTGATTTGCCGGCTTCGCCGTGGAAGACGCTATCGAAGCTGGTAAAGCCGTTGGCTTCGACGGCCGAGGTCGCGGCGACGATCTGTTCGCTGGTGGTGCCAGGTTTGCAGAGCTTGCGCACGCTTTCGTAGCATTCATAGGCGGCGTCGAACAGCCGGCGGTAGGTTGGTGTGGGCTCTTTGCCAATGGCAAATGGCCGATGGATCTGCGTCGAGTAGCCCCAGTAGCTGACCGTCAGTTCGGTGATCACCACACTCCCTGTTTCGAGCACGCGGGAGGTCTGCCGCTGCCATGGGACGAAGCGGTCTGGTTTATCCATGTTCGTCGTCGCGATGAAGTGGATGCCGGGATCGCCGCCGTTTTTCAAGTAGGCGTTATAGACGATGGCGAGAACATCTTGTTCATTAAGACCGGCGCGCAGGTTGTTTTCCAATGCCTCGCAGGCGAGATCTGTGAGATAGCCGCTTCTGCGCAGATAGGCGAGTTCTTCTTCGCTGCGCACTCGCCTAATCTTGGCGAACTGCGGGCCGAATTCGACGAACTCGGCTGCGGGAAGCTGGCGCTGCAGCTCCATCACGTTGCCGTAGGCCATGCTGCGCATGCTGACCAGGCCGATCTTGCTTTTCGACAAACCGCGCCTGTTGATTTCTTCAACCAGTGTCGGTATCGGCGTCGGACCGTACCAGCGTACATCCTCCATGATCGATTGCGCTTTGGCGCAGGGCTGATGATTGAAAAAGTGGATGAAAACAGTGCCGTCGCCTTCCCGCGGCAACAGCAACCAGCACGGCGACTGCGCCTGATAATTCGAAAGATAGGCCACTTCCGACGAACCGCGCGCGCCGGAAACCAAGATCGCATCGAAATTGCCTTGGCTCATCGCCGCCCGGATAGCGCCGAAGCGACGGGTGTATTCGCTATCTGAAAAACGCGGAAAAAGACTGTCCGTCATGACTTGTTCCCCAGCGGCGGTTCTTGCAATATGACTAATTCAACTGCCATATCGCAAAATTCAGCGCAGTGGCGAAGCCCACCCATAACGCATAGGGAACGAACAGCCAAGCAGCAACCGGGCTTGCTCCACGGGCCGTGGCGATAAAGCAACAGATAGTTATGAGCAGCGCGGTAATATCGATCAGCGCTAGGTCCGGCCGGTGCAAACCGAAGAAAAGCCATGACCAAAGTCCGTTCAGAATCACTTGCAGCAACCAAAGCAGTATCGGCTTGGTAACACTGATAGCTTTGGATCGCCAAAGTGCCCAACCGGCGATCGCGATGGCGATATATAGCGCGGTCCACACCGGTCCGAAAATCCAATTGGGTGGTGTCCATGACGGCTTCTGTAGAGCGAGGTACCAGGGACCGGGGCCGAATTGGATGCCGACGAGAGCCGCGGCCGCGACCATGGCGATGAAGACGATCAGTGACATGATGGCTTGAGCAATTTATGAGTATTTTCAGGTTCGGATGTGGCCATGAGCGTGCCCAACAGGCGCACCTAATTTCCCGGCGATAATTCTCGCAAGTCTGCCGCCGAAGCCGAAGGGTACCCCGCGGGCAAGCCAAGTGTCGTCGCTTTCATCGCCGCTCCTAGTAGTGGGTTGCCAGCTGGCGCAGTTGCCGCAAAACACGCTCAAAGGCTTCCGGTTGATTGTTGGAGGTTGCCGTCTTGTAGAGCGCATAGCGATGGTGCGGTTGCCAGCGGCGCCATTCGATCGGCGTCACCGCTTGGCCCTGCGCTGCACTTCGCTTTGCCACGGCGCCTGGCACCGCCGACTCGCTCCACGACCCGATGTTCATGGGCGCGGTCTTTTTCGCCGGTGTGCCGAGGTATTTTTTGGCAAGGAAATCTAGATAAGTGGCGAACGCCTGGCGCTCCTCGTCGTGATCGCAGGGTAGGTGGCAAAGCACCGTCCGTTCTTCCAAGCTGATCGCAAGCCAGTCATTGAGGGACAGTTTAATTCCGCTAATATCGAGTTTGCGGCGCAGGTCGAGAGGCAAGCGGCTCAAGCTCGGATAATACTCGGATTCATAATCGTAGCGGTGAAACATTTTCGCCGATCGGTTGCCTTTGGCCCCGGGTTAAAGTTATTTTGCCGACAGTCGGGACCAAGTCAACGCGCACCCGTAAAAGCACAATCGTCCGATGCCAACTGTAGCCCGCTGGGCCGACATTAGCAGATAACATACCGATGCAATACGATCCACACCGAACCGGTTCACCGCCCAAACCCATCGAGCCGACGGGTTTTTTTACCGGTATTCAAATCCGGCCGATCATCACAGGGGCGGTTGTCGACTTCATCGCGACCTTTGCGCTGGTGGCATTTTATTATCGCTTTTACGTAGCCCAGGGCTCTGGCGTGACCGAGGGTTTCGAGGAGGAAATGGCGAAATATTGGCTTTCCGCAGACGGCTTACTCGCGAGTCTCTTGCTCGGTTCGCTCGGCACTATGATTGGCGGGTTCTACGCCGCCTACAAAGCCGGAACTTTGGAGATGAAGCATGGCGCGTTGGTCGGCCTATGCTCGATAATAGTCGGATTGTTGATGCAACCGAGTGGCTCTGAGAATCAAGCGCCGGAGTGGTTTCTCGCGTTATCTCTTGCGGCCGCGATGCCGGCGGGTGCGCTTGGCGGCTTCTTTGCAGAGCTGTTCTCCGGTGTGACCGGCAAAAAGCTTTCGACCACTCGCTTATCGACGGATCGGTAGGGGGCGCAGTGGACTCCATTGTTTTCCGGCGAGCGGTCGCCACTGACTACTCGGCTATCGTTCAGTTAAACGCCGCCAACTTTATCGCCAATTTTCGGAGGCAGAGCGCCGTGACGGATTTCTTTCTGCGCTGTTCACGATGGAGCAGACGGCGGCCATGGCTGAACAACTGGGCACTACCGTGGCGGTCGCCGATGGTCAAGTCGCTGGTTTTCTCTGCGCGTTTCGCAATGATTTCGATCATGGTTCGCCGGTGGTGGCTAAGATGATCGAATCCTACGATCGCTTGAGCTTCCAAGATAGACTGCTCAATACCTACCGGTCTTACGCCTACGGTCCCGTGTGTATAGGCCGCGCTTACCGGCGCAAGGGCTTGTTACGCGGCTTGTTCGAGGAGCAAAAAAGACAATTGGCGGGACGGTTCGAGGTTGGCGTGGCTTTGATCGCGCGGACTAACCAGCACTCGCTCGATGCTCATATCGCGGGGCTCGGCATGACCGACGTCGGAAGCTTTGAGGTCGAGGGCAATGTGTTTGCCACAGTGGCGTTTCGCGTAAGGCCAAACTGAGATGGGCGGGGTTCGATCGAACCGCGGCTTGCGCAATTCGTTTGGCTCCCATAGAATCGGCTCGATTTCACGGATCGACCGCGGAACCGCAAAATCATTTTTGAAAGGAATTTTTACTCATGGATGCTGATGCAAAGAAGACCGCCCTCCGGATGATTCCCTATGGGATTTACGTTCTCACGGCGGAAAGCAAGGATGGCAAAGTGGCCGCTGCAACCGTCAATTGGGTAACCCAGACGGCGTTCGCGCCGCCGCTGGTTGTCGTCGGTGTGAAAGCAGATTCCGGCGCCCACGCGATTATCAAAGAATCCAAGGTGTTTGCCCTCAACATGCTAGGCAAAGATCAAACAAAGCAGGCCTTTACTTTCTTCAAGTCGCTCGAGCGCGACGGCAACACCATCGGCGGCGAAGCCTTTCGCAAGGGGTCTCTCGGCGCGCCGATCTTGGAAAATGCGCCGGCATTTGTCGAATGCCAGTTGGTCGACACCATCGAGAAGGGCGATCACTCGATCTTTGTCGGCGAAGTGAAGGATGCCGGCGTTGCCGTTGCACCCGCCGGAAGACCGGACGACGCAATCTTGGCGATGCGCGATTTGGGCGAGAAGGTTTTTTACGGCGGATAAACGCGCCGCTGTGCCGCGCGCGGTACAAGGTTCAAGGGTTCAAGAGTCGAGGTGATACCCAGAAGGAGATAACCAATGGCTAAGATCCGGCATATCGCTTATCGGGCCGTGGATGTGGACGCCATGGCGAAATTTTTCGTCGACGCGATGGGCATGCAGATGATCCAGAAGCGTAAGAATAACGCCATCGATCTAAGCGATGGCTCGGTCAATATCACGGTACTGCCGCTCGCCGCTGGCACGGGCGGTCAGGCCGGCATCGATCATATCGGCTTTTCCACCGATAACGATGAGGAGCAGTTTAAGTCGCTGGAAGCCGCCGGCGCGGAAAAAGCCGGTGCGGTGAATCTCGGCACGGCTTATTACGAAGACAAGTTTCGCGGCCCAGAAGGCATCATTGTCGACGTCGGTCACTGGCAGGGCGCGGCGCCGGTGGATAAATAAATCGTTCAAACGTTCAAGGTTCAAACGTTCAAGGCCCTGCCTCTGACGTTGAACTTTTGATCGGTTGAACCTTGAAGCGCGCCGCCAGGGCTATCTCGTCATCGATCGTTCGGCTTTGCCGGAATAGTTGATGAAGACGGTTTTCAGTTCGGTAAAAAAATTCAAACCTTCTTCCGCCATCTCTCGATCACCGATTCCCGTCGATTTAATGCCGCCAAAGGGCAACTGCGCTTCTCCGCCGATGGTCGGCTCGTTGACATGGACCATGCCGGTCTCGACTTCGTCGACGAACTTCATGATCGTGTCGATATTCTCCGTGAAGATCGCAGTCGTTAAGCCGTACTCAACGCCATTGGCAAAGCGCAGGGCCTCATCCAAGTTTTTCGCTGTGGCGATGGACAGCACCGGGCCGAAGATTTCTTCTTTAAAAATGCGCATGGCCGGCGTGACGTTGTCGAAGATCGTCGGTTCGACGAAGTAGCCTTTCGACAACTTCTCGGGTGGCTTGCCGCCGAGAACGAGCTTTCCGCCTTCTTGCTGGCCAATCCTGATGTAGTTCAACACCGACGTCCGCTGTTGGTTATCGACCAGCGGTCCCATGTCGATGGTTTCGTCCAGGCCGGCGCCGATTTTTATTTTCTTGGCGCCCTCCAGCAAACGTTCAAGCAAGAGATTCTTGATGTCAGGATGGGCGATAACCCGCGATGTCGCGGTGCAGCGTTGTCCGGTGGAGCCGAACGCGCCGCCGTGAATGGCCAATGCCGCTTTGTCCAAGTCGGCGTCGGGCATGACGATGACGGCGTTTTTGCCGCCCATCTCGCAGGTGACTTTGGCGCCTCGCTGCGCCACCTTGACGTAGAGTGCGGCACCGACTTCGTTGGATCCGGTGAAGGAGATGGCGCGCAGCTCGGGGGCGTTGACCATCGCTTCGCCGACTTCGGGACCGTTGCCGGCGAGCATGTTGAAAACGCCGGGAAGCATGCCGGCTTCCTGATAAATTTCAGTCAGCAATGCGGCCGTCGCGGGGGTTAGCTCCGAGGGTTTGAAGATAACCGTGTTGCCGGCGACCAACGCCGGCGCGCTTTTCCAAACAGGAATGGCCCAGGGGAAATTCCACGGCGCGATCAATCCGACGACGCCGAGGGGCTGGCGCATGGTGTAAGTGAATGTATCGCGAGCTTCGGACGGCAAGGTTTTGCCGTGCAGGCGAAAGCCCTCGCCGGCGTAATACTCCAACAGCGAGATGCCTTTCATCACTTCGCCTTTAGCTTCCTTGAGGATCTTGCCTTCCTCGCGGGTGAGCGTGCGGGCGATTTCGTCGGCGCGTCGCCGGGCGATCTCGGCGGCGCGCCAGATGACTCGGCCCCGTTCCGGGCCGGGAGTCTTGCGCCAAGCGGGAAACGCAGCCTGTGCCGCATCGACAGCTTTGCCCACATCCGCCTTTGTGGCGTAGGGGAACTCCGCGATCACATCGTCGGTGTCGGCGGGATTGACGTTGCGGCCGATCTCATTGGCGGCGGGTCGATACCACTTGCCGTTGACGTAGGAGCCGGTGTTCATGGCGACCTCGGTTTTAAGGACAATTCGGACATGCGGTGCGGGATAGTTTTAGCTGCCTTTTTTCTCAACCGCCGGAAGATGCTTCGCTGACAGCATGAGTCGTCAATAGCGTGAAAACGAGAATTCAAGCTTCTCGACACCGTGCCGTAATAAACCTGCTTTCCGCGTTTGCCGGCAGGACGGATGGTGAGGCCGATTGATCCTCTGTCACGCAAGTGCCGCGCAGTCGTGAGAAAACTTAAAAAGACCTTCGCGTCATATCGCGCATGGTATTGCGCCATTTGCCTTCGAGCACATCGATCTGCTCGGCGGTCAAGCCCTGCTCGGGGTACCAGCGTTTGAAGCCGTAGTCTTTCGTCGGATTGCCGTATTCATATTCTTCGAGCACCTTCTGACCGCCCGGTCCAAGAATGAAATCGGCGAGGAGCAGCGCGGCATGGGGATGAGGTGCCTTGGCTAACACCGCGGTGGAGCCGGAATTGGCCGGCACCACGTCCATGGGAATCCATTCGATCGGGGCGCCGGCTTTGAGCGAGACTTCGACGTGGTTGCGAAACGTCGAGGGTGATACGCCGACTTCGCCGGATATCACCATGTCGAGCAGGGCGCGGCCTGAAACGTTATGCACCGATGGATTCAAGGCTTTGAGTTTACGGATAAACTCTTCGCCTTTGAATTTGAGCAAGGCGCCGGTCACGGTGACGCCGGTGTCGCTGCCGGCAAAGGAGATTTTGTCTTTCAGCTCGGGGCGCAAAAGCCCTTCATAGTTGCGCGGCACCGATTTCGCAGGAATCAAATTTTTGTTGTAGGCGAGACCGATGTGGGACTCACGGTCGATGGCCCAGAAGACCAAACCCTTGGGCGCCTTTTCTTTGACAGGGTCGGGATACTTCGCCATCGCCGAAAAGTAATATGGCACGAGCCAATTGTTGTCTTTCAACAGCTTCAACAGCGGGATCGTCGTCTCAATGGTGTCGGCAATGTAACGCTGCGCCTGCGACTCGGCCAAGATGCGCGCGCTCATTTCCTGGCGGGTGGCACGGTAGGATTCAACGGAAACCCCGGGATATCTCGCCTCATATGCCGCGGCGAGTTTTTTATATGACTCCCCTGCCAGCGAGGTATACCAAGTGACTTTGGCTTCGGCCTTGGCGCCGGCGTAAAGCATCTTTTCGCGGTCGGGTTTGTTGTAGGCGGCCAGCTGCTCGGTGGACATTTTGCCCTGCGCCCAGGTCGAACCCGGGATGGATAGAGCGATGAGAAGCGCTCCGGCGATAGGTTTCATTGGCGATCTCCTTTAATAACCGGTTTCCATGAGTTGATGGTAGAAAAGTTTGTAAAACGAGCGCAGCCGCTCGGGCCGGGTGTAGTGGGCGAACTCCTGGGGCACTTTGAATTCTTTTTCGATCTGTTCCAAGCTCTTGCCCGCTGCGATCATTTTCGCGACTTCGTCACGCATGACGACGAAGTAGCGTTTTTGCTCTTCCAAATCTTTCATGCCTCTGCCGATGTGCGCCGGCCCATGTCCGGGAATGTAAGTTTCGACGGGCAGGCTGCGCGCCATGATGCTATCGAGGATTTGGATCCAACCTTTCACGTTGGAATAAAAAATTTCGCCCGACTCGCCTTGGCCAGGATGAATTTCGGTGTCGAGGAGATCGCCCATGAGCATGACCCGTTTCTGCGGAATATAAACCGTCAAATCGCCGGTGCTGTGGCCGCGCCCTTCGGGGGTGATTTGAAAGGTCAGACCGCCCAAGTAGAGCGTCGTCGGCGCCTTCAATGCCGATATCGGGCTAGCCCTAATTTGCCGTTTTTGTAGACGGCGAAACCGCGGGTCGTTGGAAGTCGTGCCGCTGATTGAACTCTTTCAGTTCTTGCATTTGCAGATCGTGGATCTGGTTCTTAGTGCCGATCCAGGTGGGTTGTCTTCACGGAAGTGCCACGGAGCCGATGGCATGGTCTCCGGCGCTATGCGAGGTGATGAGATATTTAATTTTCTTGTCAGTGGTTTTGCGTATGAACGCCAGGGTCTGGTCGGCAGTTGTCGATGGCGAATCGAACACGACGACGCCATCATTGGTGAAACATCACGGTAGAATTACCCGAACCGCCGGAGTGCTGCAGCATATAAACATTGTCAGCGATCTTCACCGGCGTCATAGCGCACCGGCGCGGCGGCGCCAATGGTCAGGCAGCCGAGGGCGAGCAACAGAACTGGCAATCTTCAATTTCATCGGCTCATATCCTTTGACGTCGTGCAGTCGGATTATTGGATCATGCCCAAGGACTTGGCCATGTCGACGGTGCGCCGGGCGCGCTCGACGATGGGACGGTCGATGAGTTGGCCACCGAAGGCGATGGAGCCGTCGCCGCGGGCGTTGGCTTCGGCAAACGCTTGCAGGACCTTTTGGCAGTAGTCAATTTCCGCCACCGTTGGACTGAAGATGGTATTGATCGCTTCGATTTGCGAGGGATGAATGCACGACATGGCGGAGAAGCCGAGCTGGCGCGATTGCTTGGCGAAGCTGTGCAATCCTGCGCGGTCGTTGAGATCGACCCATACCCCGTCGACCGCTTGCACATGGGCCGCGGCGGCGGCGACGACGATCGCGGAACGGGCGTAGATCAAATCCCGCGCTTCACCCTCGCGAATCGCGGGGAGGCCGATCTCGCGGCCGAAGTCTTCCGTGCCAAAAATAATCCCGACGATGCGCGATGACGCGGCGGCGATGGCCGGAGCATTGAACAGTCCTTTGGGGCTTTCGATGGCGATCAGTAGGCGGACGCTACCCTTGGCCAATTGATTCTTCGGTTCCATGTCGTCAAGCAAGGCGTCGACTTTCCGTACATCGTCGACGGTGTCGACTTTCGGGCAGACCAAACCTTCCAAGCCGGGGCGGACGACTGCCGCCAGGTCGGCGTCCATCCACGGGTGGCCGATGGAATTGGTGCGCACGTAACGGGCCGGGGAGCCGGGCGCTTTGGCGCGGCCCAAAGACGCGCCGATATTCTGGCGCGCGGAGTCCTTTTCATTGGGCGCGACGCCGTCTTCGATATCCAGCATGATCGCGTCGGCCTGCAAGCCGAGCGCTTTGTCGATCATCTTTTGCCGGTGTCCCGGCACGAACATCCATGAGCGGATTAAATCCATGGGAAAATCTCCTTGGCGGGAATTTTTACCTGAAGGGGCGGCGAATGTCTAATGACTGGACTGGGCTATATGGCGTGGCTTGCGCTTTGCGGACGCTGGTTCTCACTTGATTCGATATGACTGCAATCGAACCATCGGCAAATATTATGTTTCTGCCCGAGAGAAATCTTCCGGCCGGTCGGTTGAAGCCGGAAAACTTTTAGCGAATAACTGATGCGATATGAAACTCAGCACGTTCAAGCTCCTGGTGCCCATCGTCGCAGTGACTCTCCAGAGCAACTCGTCGTCGACCGTGATTCCGCCTTATCTAGACCACATGCGTGTTCCGGTGGCGTTGATCGGCACTTTGATATCGCTTGGGCCGGTCTTCGCGCTGATGGCGCGCTTGCCCATCGGCATGCTCTACAACCGCGGGCGCGCCCGCTGGCTAGTGTCCGCCGCGATCATGGCGATGGGAGTGACTAATTACTGTTATAGCTTTGCCGTAAGTAGTTGGTCCTTCGCGGTGGTGCATTGTCTCAACGGTTTCGCTTACAGCGCAGTGACCACGCTTTACATGGCCTTCTACGTCGATTCGCTGGCACCCGATGAAAACCGCAATCATGCCATGGGTTACTACGTCGGCTGCCTGGCAGTGGGCTACTCCACGGGAAATTTCTTGGGCGGACTGATTGCCGACCATTGGGGTTATTCCTGGACCTTTCAGTTGGGCGCGCTGCTGTCCTTCGTCGCGGTGGCTCTGTTGTGGTTTTTGCATGGCCCGACTGGCGAGGGCGCGTCCCAGGGCAAAAGCAACGAACCGGCAAAACTCACTGTGCGGGAATCCTGCAAGGCTTTGCTCGAACCGGAATTGGCGACCGTGGTCTTGGTCGCGCTGTTCTTGAACTTGCTGCATCAGATGGGCGGCGTGTTCATCTCGCTCTATGGCTTGGGTGTGGGTATGAGCTTGACTCAGATCGGCCTCATTCGCGCCGCCTACGCCGGTTGCAATGCCGTGACCCGGCCGATCAGCGGCCATGTGGTGAATAAGGTGGGGCACAAAGGGCTGTCCTATTTCGGCTTGCCGCTGCAGTCTTTGATCTTGATGCTGGTGCCGCTGTTCACCGGCTTTGGCACTATTTTAGTTGTCTATGTCGCGTCGGGATTCATGCGCGCCATCGTCGTTGTCGCCAACGCCGTCGGCTTGGTCCAAGACGTGCCGGAGTCAAGGGTCCGCCGCGGTCTTGCCTCAGGGGTGTACAACGCCGCCGGCGATATGGGTAACATCCTTGGTCCTTCGATCGGAGGGTTCATCGCTCACGCCACCGGGATAGCTAGCGTGTTTGTCGTCGGTTCATTGGGGTCGACGGCGCTGTTTTTACTCGGCGTGCTTTTAGTCCGTCGTCTGAAACAGGACCAAACGCCGACGCCAGATAGCTAAGTCCACTTGGCAGCGTTTGTGAAGGTCGTCGAGGCTGCGAATCCCCACTCGGCTATCTCCAGGCAGCAATGACGAAACGCATTCCCACCAAGCCCAGCGCCAAGCCGAGCCCACGGAGAATCCAGTCGGCATGTATTCGACGAGACAAGCGAGCGCCAATCTGCGCGCCGCAAATGACTCCGGGACTGAGCACCAAAGCCAGATTCATTCCGTGATCGAGCATTCCCGCTAATATGTGTGTCGCGGCTCCAGTTAAAGACATCAACGAAAGAATAAAAAGCGAGGTGGCGGTGGCGGTGAGGATGGGAAAATCAAGAAGGTAGACAAATGCGGGGACGTAAATGAATCCGGCGCCGATTCCCAAAAAGCTCGACAAAAAGCCTAAGCCGGTGCTTGTTAAGGTTCCCAGGATGAGTTTAGCAGGGCCTAAAGGAGGATTCTCCGCGAGCGATCTCTGGGATTGTCCAACGCCGCTCTTTCGTGCCGGGCGAATCAGTAAGAGCATTGAGAGAAGACTCAAAATACTACCGAATAAAAGATCGAATTGTTGACGCTTAACGGCGGCAGTGGCAAAGGCGCCAAAGATCGAGCCTGGGATCGCCGCAAGCGAAAAAATCACGCCGGTTTTGTAGTCGATTTTTTTGGTCCGTGCGTAAGCCAAAGATCCAGAAACTGCATTGAAGAAAACCACGATCAGCGAAATCGTCGTGATGGTCGCCGGCGCTTCATTGGGGTGAAGCAGCAAAAGGACGGGTACCAAGATAAAACCGCCGCCCGCGCCAATCAGAGTACCAACGGTGCCGACAAACACGCCGAGGGGCAGCAGCCAAAGCGCATCGAATAACAAATTATTCCGCACGTATGAGACAGTGAATTTGCTTGGCTGAATTAATACGACTTTGGCATGCCAAGGACATGTTGTCCTAAATAGGCCAGAACCAAATTGTTGCTCACCGGCGCCACCGTCAGTAAACGGGTCTCGCGAAACTTTCGCTCGACGTCATATTCGGCGGCAAAGCCGTAGCCTCCGTGGGTCGTCATGCAAGCGTTGGCGGCCTCCCAGGCGGCTTCCGACGCGAGGTATTTGGCGAGATTTGCTTCCGCGCCACATTTCTCTTTTCGGTCAAACTTTGTCGCGGCTTGATAGCGCACCAGATCGGCGGCTTCGATGTTCGCGTAAGCCTTGGCAATGGGAAACTGCACGCCTTGATTGGCGCCGATCGGCTTGCCGAACACATTACGTTCGCTGGCGTACTTGGCGGCGCGCTCGACAAACCAACGGCCGTCGCCGACCGCTTCGGCGGCGACGAGGATTCTTTCGGCGTTCCAGCCATCGATGATGTAGCGAAAGCCCATGCCTTCGTCGCCGATGAGATTTTCAACCGGCACTTCAACATTATCGAAAAACAAGGCATTGGTATGATGATTGATCATCAAGTCAAGGGGCTTAACTTCAAGTTTTTTTTGATTGGCTTTCAAGTCGACGATGAACACCGATAGGCCTCGAGTTTTGTCCTGCAATTCGTCGTAGGGTGTGGTTCTCGCCAGCAGCAGCATCAAGTCCGACTGCAGCACGCGTGAGATAAATATTTTTTCGCCGTTGATCAAATAGCGGTCGCCCTTTTTAACGGCGCTGGTTTGCAGGCGTGTCGCCTCAGAGCCGGCGTTGGGTTCGGTGACGGCAAAGGCTTGCAGGCGCAGTTCGCCGGTGGCGATTTTTGGCAGATAGCGCTGTTTTTGCTCGACGTTGCCGTGACGCAAGAGCGTGCCCATGGTGTACATTTGCGCGTGGCAGGCGGTGGCGACGCCGCCGGAGCGGTTGATCTCTTCCAAGATGATGCTCGCTTCGGTGATGCCGAGGCCGGTGCCGCCAAATTCTTCCGGAATGAGTGCGGCCAGCCAGCCGAGGTCACCGAGCTTTTTTACAAAAGCATCGGGGTAGGCTTTTTCGCTGTCGACCTTGCGCCAGTAGGCATCGGGAAATTCTTGACAGACTTTTTTGATCTCTTCGCGAATCTGTTGCTGCTCCATCGTCAGGTTGAAATCCATCGATGCCTCCTATAGTTCGTAGACTATAACCTAATGTTTTTAGTGCCTAAAGAGGAGGAACGTCATGGCCGTTAAGCCCGGCTGGGAAGGCCGCTATTTTGAAGACTTCGAGATCGGCGATATTTATCGTTGCCGTCTCGGTCGCACCGTCACCGAAGCCGATAATATCTGGTTTACCTTGCTGACCAACAATACCAACCAGATTCACTTCAACAACGAGTATGGTAAACGCACTGAGTTCGGCAAATGTCTGATCAACAGCGCCTTGACCCTCGCTATCGTCGCCGGCATGGGTGTGGCCGATGTCAGTGAAAACGGTTTTGCCCTGGGATGGGATGGGATCACCTTACCGAATCCTTTATTTGCCGGAGATACGCTGTATTCCGAATCCGAAGTCTTGGAGACGCGTGAGTCCAAGTCCAAACCGCAGTGGGGAATTCTCAAAGTGCGCACTCGCGGTGTGCAACAAGAGGGCAAGGTTGTCATCGACTACGCGCGCAGCGTAATGGTGTGGAAGAAAGCCTTCGCGCCGAAGAACGATTTGTTTCCGCAGATCAAAGAAGAGAAGAAATAATTGCCGTCATGACGATCAAGATGTTCAAAATGTTCAGGCCGTTTGAGACCAAATGAAACAAGTTAAGAGGTGAGTGTGGCAAGCAATTCGAAACCCGCGCGAGCGCTGGATGGAGTCAAAATTTTGGCTTTCGAGCAGGTGCTCTCCGGCCCGTTTGCGACCTGCTTGCTCGCTGACATGGGCGCGGAGGTGATCAAAGTCGAGCGCCCTGGTGTCGGCGATGTGATTCGCTCCTGGGACTCGGTGGTCAAGGGGTTGTCGTCGGGTTATGTTTGGTTGAACCGCAACAAGCGCAGCTTGACGGTCGACGTTAAGAAGGAAAAGGGTCGTGAGATTCTCCAAGAGTTGGCCAAGCGCTCGGATATTTTCTTCGAGAACTATGCCCCGGGTGTCGCGGGACGGCTTGGACTCGGCTTTGAAAAACTTTCGGAACTCAACCCGCGGCTGATTTATTGTTCGCTTTCCGGTTACGGTCAAGACGGCCCTTATCGCGATGTCAAGGCATACGATCTCTTGATTCAAGGCGAGGGCGGCATCATCGCCACCACCGGGTATCCCGACAAGCCGGCGCGCGCCGGTATCGCTATCGCCGATATCGCTTCCGGCATGTATGCCGCAATCGGTATTCTTCTGGCGCTCTACCAGCGTGAAAAGACCGGTGAAGGGCAGCTCGTCGATGTCTCAATGTTGGATTCGATCGTGTCCTGGCTCGGCTACTTTCCACATCATTATTGGCATGCCGGCGAAGAGCCTGGGCGCGTCGGCATGCGCCACCACTATGTCTGTCCCTACGGCCCTTATTTGGCCGGCGACGGTGAGTATGTCAATCTGGCGGTCGCAAGTCCGGCGGATTGGGATGTGTTTTGCAAAGTCGTTATCGAAAAGCCGGAGATGCTTACGGATGCGCACTTCGCATCGGTACAGGATCGGCGCAAAAATCGCGCCGTGCTGGAAGAAACCATCGAGGAAATTTTTGCCGCACGGGATCACCGGCACTGGCTGGCGCAATTGAAAAAAGCCGATCTACCCCACGGCATCGTCCGCGGCATCGCCCAGGTGCTCGCCCATCCCCAGGTAGCGGCGCGCAAGCTGATCCGCGAAGCCGACTCACCGGTGGGCAAGGTTCCGGTGATCGCCAACGCCCTCAAGATGTCGAAGAGCGATGCGCGTTACGAGCGCATTCCGGATCTGGGCGAGAACAATAGCGGCGATCTTGGCGGAACTTGGTTACGATGCCGCTACGATCGAAGCGTTCCGGCGCGATAAAATCATTTGACCGACGCGGGTTTCACCAACAACCGATCGAAGACTTTGCAATCTATCCGCTGGCGGCATCGATCTGCGCCGTGCCGTTACCGTGCTGACTTACGACTCCGTTTCAGAGACTGACTATGCGTAAACCTGTTGTCGGTGTCATGGGTGCGTCGGCCAACGACGGCCTCAGTCTGGCAGAGTCGGAACGACTCCAGCAACTTGCAGAAAGCTTGGGCGCGGCGATCGCCCAAGCCGACTGTTTCCTGGTCACCGGCGCGACCACTGGGCTACCTGCGATGGTCGCGCGGGCCTTTCGCGAGCAGGGTGGGTTTGCCTTGGGGATTTCCCCGGCCGAGAACCGCGCCGAGCATGTGCAGCGCTATAATTTACCGGAAGATGGCGCGGATGTGATCGTCTACACCGGGTTTGGTTACAAAGGTCGTAACGTCATCAACATCCGCTCGTCGGATATTGTCATCATTTTCGGCGGCGCCACCGGAACACTGAACGAATTCACCATCGCTTACGATGAAGGCAAGATTATCGGCGTCCTGGAAGGTAGCGGCGGGGTGGCGGATCATATCAAGAGTATCGTCGCAGCTTGTCAGAAACCCAGCCGCGGCAAACTGTTCTTCGCTTCGTCTTCTAAAGCGCTTATTCAGAGTTGCATGGATGCGATCGCTGCGGCGGATCACTTGGGTGCCCGCTGACTCAAATAGCCCCGGGCAAATTTGCGCATGTCGTCCCGCGGCAGTCCCAATTGCACGGTTTCTTCTAATGCCTTTTCTTCAGTCCAGCCTTCGTCCTGCATGCGGAAGATCAGCATATAGGGGGCAACTCGCTCGGCGAAAGCGCAGTTGATCAACATCGGATGGTTGGCGGGATCTCTCGCGGTTTTGAGAAATTCGTCGATCTGCTTGACGCTGGGCCAGGAGTTTGAGCTCGGGAAATTAAAGTAACGCATCCGGTGATTCTCGACCAGCAGACGTTCACGCAATGTGTTGACGCCATCTTGCGGCGATCGCAGGGTCATGACCGAGCGAAAGCCATTCGCCGCGGCATTGGCGTAGGCTTCGCCCGAAGGTTGGCCGCCGGCGGTGGGTTTATCGTCGATGCAGAGGATAACCGGAACTTTGACTTTGGTTTTGAGATCGAGCTGGCCGAATGGCGGCAGCTCCCTGCGACGCGGTGGGTTCTCCACCGGCGCGCTAGCCGCCAGCGATGCGACCAGCGCGCCGATGAAATAAAACTTCATAGGTTGAAAACGCCGGCCGCGGTATTGCCGAGGATCGCGGTTTTGTCCGCGCTCGAGCAGGGCGCTTGGCGTACCATATCGATCGATTCGACGATGTTCGCCGCGGTTTTACACTCGAGCGGATAGTCGCTGCCAAACATGATTCGGTCGGCGGTGGTAATGTTTAAAGCCGCGGCCATCGACGGTCCCCACGCGCCGGTTCCCGCGGTGTCGAAGTACAGCCGTTGAAAAAGCTTTTCAAACCGTTCTGTGACACCGAATTTTTTCTGTTCATTTTGGGTTTTCAAATAGCCGCGCATTTCCGCCGGAATCGGCGCGTCATCAGTTTCGAAAAACGCCATCATGCGTCCCTTGAGCGACGAAGCCGCGCCGCCGAGGTGGGGAATGATGAAGCGGAGATCGGGAAAGCGCGGCAGGACGGCATTCATGATGCGCACGATCGCTTGGGTGGTCTCGAGCGGACGAAACACGCAACGGTCCAAACTGTATGTCGTTTCCGAGCCAGTCGGTTTGGATTGCGGATGCAGGATGATCGGCAAATTATTCTTCTGGATGATCTCATAGAGCGGAAACATCAGCGGATTGTCGAGCTGGATATCGAGGTGGCAGGCGAGCAAGGCGACGGAGCGCAGGCCGAGATCATGAATGCCGCGTTCGAGCTCGCGCTGCGCGCTCTCGGGCTCATGAATTGCCATATGGATGGCGCTGCGAAAACGCTTCGGGTGGTTTTTTTCAACCTCGGCGACGCCGTCGTTGAGCGCGTGCGCGACTTCGGCGCCCATGACCTGCACCTGGTCGGTGAGAATGGAGTAGGTCACTCCACTGTCATCCATCGCTTTGATATGGGCTTCGAGGTCCTTGCGCGAAGGATGCAGAGTTAAACTGATTTCGTTGGTGACGATGCGTTTGCCGCCCGCCTGTTTGGCGAGACGGTCGAACAGCAAAGCCGGCATATAATGGTGGTGCACGTCGACAATCAATTCGGCTGAGGCCATAATAAATTTCCAACTCCTTGTCTAGTATTCTTGGTGCATCAAACTACGATAGGCGGGTGGCGACTGCAAGTGAACTCTGCGGCGCAGTGAGCGAGGGCAGGTGCAATACCATCAGGGGTTAAATTTTTCGACTGGTAGTTGGATAATAGGACAGGAGCATGATGATAATCGGCAAGATGGCGGCATGGACGAAAAAATCTGCTGGAGTCCAGGCGTAACTTTTAAACGCCGGCGATGCGCAGGGCGGGCAAAGCCACATGAGTGGCCCGGCGAAGTAAAACGAATTGTGCACGCCGCCGAAGATGAGGCGCTCGAAGCTCAGTGCCAGGGCGCCGGCCAGAGCGAATGGGGCCGAACCAAGCCAGAGCCGGTCCAGTGCGGCATTCGAGAAGCGAAAATACCACGGTCCGAGCAAAAACCAATAAGCGAAATAGAGCAGCAGATAAATGTGAAAGGTTTCAAACTCGGTTGCGTGAAACACCGAGTGCAATCCAAAATTCGGCAAGATCTCGACTTGTTCCGGCCGATCCCAGCGAAAAAATAATGCTTTTGACCCGAAATCGATGAGCAGCACGGCCAACAACAGGCGAACATAAATTGACGATTCCTGCCGCGTTGGGCTGCGCCAAATGCCGCGCACGTGGTAGCGTCGGACGAAGCGGAGAACCGACCAGCCGCCCATGAGCAGGCCGCTCCAAATCAGCGCGGTAAAAAGCGCCCCGGCGGGTTGCGGCTCTGACTTATTAAAGACGCTGAGCCAAAGCGGCGCGAGCAACGTTAATACCAGCAGGAAAGAAAAGTATCGATTCAGGAATGCGGCCATGGCGCGGTAGCTGTCCGATATACTGATTTGGAATCCGTCCCGAGGGTGCGTAACAGTTCGACCGTAACTTCATGCAGCGAGCCGCATACAAGCGTCGCTCGGGAGAAATCATGACCTCGGGTGTAGCCGTTGGGGATGGCAATGCAGCGCATGCCGGCGGCTTGGGCAGCCAGCACGCCTTTCTCGGCGTCTTCAAGGACGACGCACTCGGTTGGAACGACACCAAGGCGCTCGGCGGCTTTGAGAAAAATCTCCGGCGCCGGTTTAACCCGGGAGACGTCCGAGCCGCTGACGACGGTTTCAAAACAGTCGGCGATGCCCAAGCCGTGAAGGACGCCGTCGACGGCATCCCTGTAGGAAGAAGAGGCGAGGGCGATGCGAAAATTTCCCTGTAACCTTGCCAGGAGTGCGGTCGCTCCCGTCATTGGTCTCAACGACGATTGTAGCAAGGTTTGATAATGCGCCGCCTTGCGCGCCCGGAGCGCCGCCGGGTCGAGCTCGAGTCCTTGGTGCGCCACCCAGTCGTCGATCCCCTTACCAAGCCGCACCCAGTGATCGCAATATTCCGCTTCAGCGAGCTCGATGTTGTCTTCGAGCAGCGCCATCCGATAGGCCCGGCAATGGAGTTCTTCAGTGTCGGCCAGTAGGCCGTCGAGGTCAAAAATAACCGTGGTGATCATCGTTATTATCGGTGATTTTACTGAACTTTCGCCGACATTGCATCAGCTTGATGTTGCCTCCGTTGGGCGACAAAAAAAAACGGCCAAGCTGCGCGAGCTTGGCCGTTTGTTATAAATTATTGCCCGAGGTCTAAGACTGCTGCCTGGGCATTTTGCGGAAGTTTTCGTGGCGCGCCGCCACCAAGGTTTTGAGTTGGTCGCGCTGCTGGACAGACAGCACCGCCTGGCCATGGTCCAAGGCTTCGTACTGTAAGTAGCGCAGTTCCGAACGGTATTTTTCCGTTTCCTGGATCTTCGACTTGATCTTAACCAGATCAGCCGGCGATTGCTCCCTCAACCCGGCGATTTCTTTTTCGATGGTGCGCATCTGTTGGTGCAGCGGAGTTACCTGAGTCTGAAAATTGCTCTTGATCTGCTCCAGTTTAGCGACCTGATCGTTGCTCAGGCTTAGCTCGCTCTTATGCTTGAGCGCGATGCTGATTAACGGCGCACCGCCAGCGAATCCGCCGGCCATATGGGCGCCACGGTCAACGCGCCTGCCGCCGCCCTCTGGCGCGGCCGCCATCGGCGCAGAGACGAGCGCGACTGTCGCCAGAGCCGCGCCACCGAAGATTAACGAAGAAACCTTGTTCATAGACCCTCCTCCAGGGTGTAAGTAATTTGATGGTTAGACGGCGCCAAAGCAAAAGGGTTTACCTTCGGTCGCCGATTACTTATTGAGCTACATGTCCGACCGCGCTGGGAGGGGATTGTCAGGGCGTTTGCATGCTCAGCGCACGATCCAATAGCCGGTCGAACATGACCTGAGGCTTGAAGACCTTAGCCCCTCGCTTACCAACGGCGATCGCGCTGGCGCTATTAGAATGCGACGGGCTCTATTGTCGCTGCTTGGTCAAGCTGAACGGCCTTGTTGGATTAATAATTATGGTGTAATAGTCCGGCCAGCTATTTTGCGGAGAAGATTTATGGAAAATCAGGTCGTCGGTGGAAACCTCTCGGGACCGCGGTTGGCATATCTGCATCATGTGAGCCTGCCTTGCCGCGATTTGGCAGAGTCGAAGCGTTTTTATATCGAAGTATTGGGCGGCGAACTTTATCACGACACATCTGGTTTCGCCGAAGTGATGCTTGCCGACATGATCGTTGGGATGTCGGAACAGGCGGGGGGTTGGACGGGTTGGGAGGCCGAGTATCCGCATTATGGCTTTAACGTCGACGCGGCAAATTTCGCTTTGGCCAAACCCTGGCTCGACGGCTGGGGTATCCCGAGCCACGGCTGGACGCGCAACTACCAAACCGCGCTGCGCTATTTGCGCGATCCGTCGGGCAACTTATTGGAACTCTACTGCGACAGCGGCTACGGCGGCATCAAGAATTTGGCCTTGGGACCACGTCAAGGCGGCGTGCCTCTGCCGCTGGGAGAGCTCAATTATCGGTGGAGCGGCAAGCTGGCGGATTGTCAATTGCCCCGCCCGCGTTTGGCGAGCTTCGCCCATTTGAGTGTGCCGGTAAACGATATTGCACAGGCGAAGCGGTTCTGCACCGAAGTTCTGGGCGGCGAGTCGATGGCGACCAGCGATCCGTCGACCTTTACCGAGGTGCGCGTCGCCGGCGCGATTATCGGACTGTCGACCCGCAGCGGGGTTTGCACCGGGCGCGACACCGAATATCCGCATTACGCGTTTCACGTCGACGGCGAAAACTTTTTGCCGATGGTCGAGTGGCTCAAACACAATGGCGTGGTAACGCCGGGGCCTTGGACGCGCGACGGCAAGAAAGGGTTGATGTACTTTCGTGACCCGTCGGGAAACTTATTCGAAATTTATTGCGCGAAAGACATCCCGCAAGCCTCGCAATTTCCTCGCGGCGTCAAGCAGGGTGGTAGTTATGCCACCGATTATTCAGCGTTGTTTTATCAGTGGCAGGAGTAAATTGGTTTAGGAAGCGAAGCGATTGTTCCCACCGATTAGACGACGGATACGGGCGGCGTGAACTTCGGCACCAGCCTAAGGGTGGGTTGGCTAAGCAGAGCGGTCGACTTAACTGGTTTATGAGGGTCGCCGCCGCCTTCTATGACGACGAAACGCTTGGCCAATTTGCCGCAGTAGCTGGCTCCCAGTTGCACGCGTTGTCGGTAGAGCATCAATGCGTCCACCGGGCGGGAGTCATTGTCCTGATAGGAGGCGACGATATCTTCCAAGAGATCGAGTAAGGCTTCGGGGTCGTCGCACGGTGGGTGCTCGGCGATGCTCATGATCTGGTTCTAGCGCAAAAGTCGTGCAACACCATCAGCAACTGGATTAGCGGCATTGGGGTTTACCCTTCCTGACATATTGCGGAACTCTGGATAGCGCATAGTCGAATTAGTGGGGTTTTCAGTCAGCGGCCGACGCATTCTACGACGCACAACTCTGGTTGATCCTTGACCAAATTGTTTCGGCCTTAGTTGTCTGTACTGGCGTGATTTGTCGCCCTGCGAGCGCCAATGGCTTTGCCTTTGACTCGGGGAGCCTGAGACCATTGCCGCGATTGGTTATCGTCCTGGGGAGGTTGGGGTAGGTAATTTTGACCCCCGATCGTTGTTGGGTATGGTGTTGAGCCAAGCCGCAGTGATCAAATGAAGGAGGCGTTGATGGAAATCGAAAACAAGCTCAAAGCCCTGGGTATCGAGCTGCCCAATCCACCGACACCGGCGGCCAACTACATCGGCTACGTCCGGGTTGGCAATCTGCTGTTCATCGGCGGCAATATCGGCCGCATCAATGGCGCGATCAAATACCGCGGTAAAGTCGGCGCCGAGATCAGCGTCGAACAAGCTTACGACGCCGCGCGCAACTGCGGTCTGAACCATCTGGCGATCATGAAGTCCGCATTGGGAGATTTGGACAAAGTCGCGCGCATCGTCAAAGTTCTCGGCTATGTCAACGTCGCTCCCGGCTTTGTCGATATGCCTAAAGTCGTCAATGGCGAATCAGATCTTCTGGTAGAAGTGTTTGGCGAAAGGGGCCGGCACACACGCGCCGCCATCGGGGTGGCGTCGTTAAGTCAGGATGCGCCAGTGGAAAATGAAATTACTGTCCAGGTTTACGACTGAGATCGAGTGTGAATCTCAACCCCGGTTGCCTGCCGCGGTTGAAGGGGCGGGTGATTTCAATCATCCCCAATGGGCCATGAAACCGTAAAAAGCCCGTACACGAGTGTTCATTTGCGCCGCCCCATTGCCGAAACCCACGACCCAGCGGCGCAGCGGGCAGCCTTAGTCGACGCGACTAAACCGGCCATCGATCAACAACTCATGTTCGTTCACTGCATTGCCATGCTTAGCCGCTTCCTCAATGAATCCCAGTTGGCGCAACCTGTAAGTTAGGTGGTCGGTCAATGTTGCGGTGGCCTTGTCGGCTATGGCGCGTTGTCGTTCCAGTGCATTGGGATTGGACGGTTGTTGGCGCATGATGCCTTGATACTCGATCACGTCCTGCGCGCTAATCGCGAAGTCGTCGACTATTATTCGTCGGCCGTGGCAGTTGCCGATGGCCGATTTGCGCCACCGGTCGCACACTGGTTTGCGCTCAGACGGCTAGTAGCAAGAGACAAACGGATCGGTGAACCCAGGTGAGTTGGGTAGAGTAACGATATTTTCGCTCGCGGCATGAACGGATCTACCGAAGCGGCATGAAACAGGCAAGGAAATATCGGATTGCCTGTGAGAATCAGCTGGGACTCAGAATAAAATTTTGCACCAGCGCGGCTGTTGTCAGCATCAAAGAAGCGCACAAGATCGCCGCACCCAACGGCGCCAATATCAGAAACTCTACGTAAAATGCTGCGGTGGCGAGCAAGATGCAACGCGCCAGTCTGAGGCGCGACATCGGCGAGCGCAGGTCGAACTTGGTTGGCGGATATAGCAAGGCGACGTCTTTCTCCGAAAAGATCGGTTGCTTATTTCGGTAACGGCGGTATTGCACAAACCTGACGGCAAACCAGATTATCAGAAATAAGACGGGTATTTCCGAAAGTAAGTAACCAAACTTTTCCATATCTACCCCCATCCCTCGATCGCGAAGACTTCCACGCCGGTGTCATGATGCCGTTACCTATAAGAAGTGGCGGGTGATGTCAAAACCTGGGAATGCGGCGCATGCTAGAGGTCAATCTGAATTAATCGTTGGTTTCCGGGAGTTGCAGCGCTATATTTGGCGCGATTGGTAAATTAGTGAGATTTGCGGAGGCAACAGTGAACTTTATGTCATCGCTGTCCTGGCACGATTGGCCCGTTCGATTAGCTTTCGTTGTCGCATTGGTAGGTATGGGCGCGACCGTTCCGGGGGGCGCCGCCAGTGTGGAGGAAGTGGCTCTGGCTAAGGCTCCCAACCGCCAGACCTGGCTCGAAGAAGGGGCGAAAAAAGAAGGCAAGCTGCTCTGGTATACGACGCTGATCGTCAACCAAGCGCTCAAGCCGATTAAGGAAGTATTTGAAAAGAAATATCCCTATGTCCAGGTCGAATATCACCGCGCCGATTCCGAGGCCTTGGCGCAGCGCATGTTGGCCGAGTATCAGGCCAAGCGTTACGACATCGATGTGCTCGACGGCACTTCGACAATCGTTATGCTGAAGAAGGCGGGTTATATTCAGCGCTTCGCGACGCCGCAGCTGCGCGATTATCCGGAGCGTCTCAAGGAAGCGCAGGGTTTTTGGGCGGTGCCGAATCTATATTTCATGACCCTCGGCTATAATACCAAGCTCGTCGCTGCTCACGAAGTGCCGAAGTCGTTAAACGATCTGCTCAATGCCAAGTGGAAAGGCAAAATGATCTGGAATACCAGCGGCGGGTCCGGCGCGCCGGTATTTCTCGGCAACACATTGATCACGTTGGGCGAGCAGAAAGGCATGGGCTATTTGAAACAGCTGGCGGGGCAGAACGTCGCTAAGAGCACCGCCAGTGCGCGGGCGGTGATGGATATGGTCATCGCTGGCGAGTACGCCATCGGCATCAATATGTTCAACTACCACGCGGTTATCAGCCGCGCCGCCGGCGCGCCGGTGGATTGGCAGGCTATTGAACCGGTGCCTGCACTGGTGAAAACCCTCGGACTGGCGAAGCACGCGCCGCATCCTCATGCGAGCATGCTGTTTATCGATTTTCTGCTCTCGAAAGACGGCCAAAAAATTCTTCAAGAAGCGGACTATATACCGGCACATCCCGATGTGCCGGCGAAAGTCGCCGATCTAAAGGCCGGCGGCGGCAAGTTTTCCAAGTTCAACTTCATCGCGCCGGAAATACTCTTCGAGAAAGAAGAGAAATGGGTCGAGCTGTTCGAGAAGATGTTCTTTAAATAATCGACGAAGGATTAAACTGCGCGCGCAGTGTCGGTAACCACCGCTGTGTCATTCTGAACCCCTAGCGCAGGATCAACCTCTCTCTTTCCCTCCGGCATCGAGGCAGGCAAGACAGCGCGATGCCGAGACTAAGTTATCGGTGACAGCAGCTTTTCAAGTACCGTTTTCACCGTAAGCGGCGGCTCGGTTTGATCTTTGAAGCAGGCGAGCCGTTCGCTGACTTCAGCGGCGGCCTGGTGAAAACCGCCCGGCAGGCCGGCGGCTTGGAAGGCTTCGGCGATTTCTCTCATTTCGCCAACGTAGCGCCACATTTTTGGCACGGCGACGGCGGCGGCGCGCTGGCATTTATTTTCCAACGCCGGTTGGGAAATTTTCCACTCTTCGAGCAATGCGCGATCCACGCCTTCATGGGCGGCGAGCGCGCGAATGGCGAGGATTAAAGCGTCGGTGCCTTTGGTCCAGGCGGCATAGACGACTTTCAACGCGGAGGCCTCGCCGGGGACGGAGCCGATGCTGCGCGCATCCAACATGCTGGCGGAAAACAATTGAGCAACCTCCGCGGCTTTATCTCCCGAGAGGTACATTCTAGTCGTGCCGGCTTGCTTGACCGGAGAGCCGATGATGCCACCGTCGACGAAGCTGGCGCCAGATTGGGTAACCACCTTGGCTATTTCTTCCGCCGTCTCCCGCGACACGGCGTTAGCATCTACATAAATTCCTTGGAAGCGTTGCGCGGCGACGGTCGCGGCGATTTCCGTGGCGAACTCCGGCGGACAGACCGATAGCACGATATCGCTTTGGCGCACGGCGGCAGCTAGATCACCGGCATCGATCAAGCCGGCTTGTTCGGCGCGCTTGCGTGATGCGGCGCTTCGCTGTGCCGATGCCCAGAGCACCCGGGCGCCGCTGGTGGCAGCGCACGCGCCGATGGTTGAGCCCATGTTGCCGGGATGGAGCAATGCGATGGTTTTCATGATTATCCTTTCCTGATTGCGAGGCTAGTCGAGTTGAATGTCTTTAGTCAATGATCTTGGCTTGACGATAGTAGACCGCGCTGATATTTCAACTCCATGATTATACTCAGCAACGAAGAAATCGAATCGTTTCTGTCGATCAAAACCTGCATCGACGCTCTCGAGAAAGCCTACGCCAGTTGGGACAAAGGGACCGCGATCAACCGGCCGCGCACCGATCTGGTCATGCCGTCGGCGACCGAAGCCGGCGTCTACGCTTTTAAATCCATGGAAGCCGGCTTGTACGATCCACCGATTGTCGCCATGCGCATCAATTCGGATATTATCCGCTGGAGCCAACAGGGTGAGCGAACGATCAAAACCAAAGTGCCGGCGGCGCCGGGCGACAAATACGTCGGCCTGGTGATGTTGTTCTCGACGATCACCGGAGAACCGCTGGCGATGTTCCCTGACGGCGTGGTGCAGCGCATGCGCGTGGCGTCGAGCAGCGCGCTGGCGGCGCGCTATCTTGCTCGCGAGGACTCCAGCACGATGGCGCTGTTCGGATCCGGTTGGCAGGCCGGCAGTCACGTGCCGGCTATGTGTGCCGTGCGACCGCTCAAGCGCATCAACGTTTATAGTCCGACCAAGGCCAACCGCGAAGCGTTTGTCAAAGAAATCCAACCCAAGGTGAGCGCCGAACTGCGCGCGGTGGATTCGCCGGAGGAGGCGATCCGCGATGCCGATATCATCGCGGCAACGACCAACTCGCTTTCCCGCGTGGTCAGCGCCGATTGGGTCAAAGCTGGACTGCATTTGACCTGCGTGCGCGTGCCCGAGCTGGGCGACGATACGATTCGCAAAGTCGACCGTTTGGTGATTCACGCGCATCAGCACGCGCCGGCGAATTATATCGCCGGTTATGGCGAAGAAGGGATTCACGCCCATGACGCCATCGACGTAATCAAAAAGGGTCCGGCTCATGCCCACGAAATCAACGTCGAACATCCGTTCTGGCTGGCCGCGCCGGCGCTGAAAGATCTGGTCACTGGTAAAGCCCAAGGACGGGCCAGTGCTCAGGAGTCGACCTGTTTTCTCAACAATATCGGCATCGGTTTGCAATTCGCCGCCGTCGGCGCCGCTGTCTATAGCGAAGCCATCGCCAAAGGCATTGGGCGCGAGCTGCCGACGGATTGGTTTCTGGAAAGCGTGCATCCCTAGGGCGGCGGCTTGGCAATCGGAAGTTTAGCCGTGAGCAACACAACCCGCCTGACAATACCTATCCTCCCTAAATCGAAGTCATCTTGATATCAACCTTGATTTGATTGTCGCCTAATACTGGATGAGATTCTCGCTGCGCTCGAAATGACAGCTGCCTGCCGTTATTGTCCGCGCAGGGTGGGTTGGTGCCATCTGAACATCCCTCCGATTGACTCGCCAGCCGCCTTTGCGTAGGAATGAGTCTGTAAATCGTCGCTGTTTCAGCCGATTTGAAGAATCAGTCAAGGAGAATTTACGAATGAGCAAACAACGAGTGGGCTACGCATTGGGCTACGGCAAGTTTACCAATGTGCGGGAGATGGCCGACGTGATGCAAGCAGGCCGAAGAGCGCGGCTTCGAGATGGCGTTTTTTTCCGAGACCATCGAGCTCATGCGCGATTCGGTGAGTTCCTTGGCGGCGATCGGCCTGGCGACAAAAAATATGATCATGGGGACGACCCAGATCGTGCGTTTGCGCGGTCCGGTGGTGATGGCGCAGTCGCTGGCGACCCTGGACGAACTGAGCGGCGGGCGCATCACCGCGGCGCCCGGAGCTTGCACCAAGAGCCACGCCCGCGTGCATGCGCTGCCCCAGGATGTCGGCGCGACGCCGACCGAGGTACTGCGCGAATATATCGAGTCCATGCGGTTGTTGTTTACCGGCGAGAAGGTTTCGTACCATGGCAAGTTCGTCAACTTCGACAATGTCGGTCTGGGCTGGAAGCCGGCGCGCTCGCAAATACCTTTCTATGTTCCAGCGACGGCTACCATCGGCTTGAAGCTCGCCGGCGCAATCGGCGACGGCGTGATTCTCAACGCGGTCTGCTCGCCGGAGTACACCGCCAATGCGCTGCAGCATTATCGAAGAGTCGGCGCAGCAGGCGGGGCGCGACTTTTCGAAATTCTTCGTCGCGCAAATCATCAATTGCTCGATCGAAGACGATCACAAAAAGGCTCTCGATGCGGTGCGCTGGGAAGTGGCGACCAAGCTCGACCCGGTGCAGATTTCGTTCATCGCCGCGCCGAAGATGCGCGTCGGCGAGCCCTACATTCACAAAGAAGATATTCCGCTATTCGAAAAAGCCCATGCCCAAGGCGGCATGGAAGGTCTGATCAAAGCGATCCCCGATTCCTACGTCGAAGGCATGACCGCCAGCGGCACGCCGGATGAAGTGAAGAAAGCGCGTGCAGCAATACCGCGACGCCGGCGTGCAGGTGCCGCTGTTGCGTCCGGCGGCGGCGCATCAGACGCAGCGGTTGCTGGATTTATTCGCTCAATAAAGATTCGTTCAAAGTTCAAAAGTTCAAGGTCAAGAATAGGATTCGGCAGGCTCAACCTTTGAACCTTTGAACCTTGAACCGTCGACCTGTTGAACTGAACTTTTTTATGTACCGCGTAGGCATCGATATCGGCGGGACGTTTACCGACATGTTGTTGGTCGGTGAAGATGGCAGTGCCGTCATTGCCAAGACTCTGACGACGCCGGGCGATCCGAGTCTGGCGGTGGAGAATGCTCTGCGGCCGGCGTTGGAGAACGGCTCGATGCAACGCGCGGCCGCGCGGGACATTGATTCACGGCACGACGCTGGTGACCAATGCGCTGATCGAGCGCAAAGGCGCGCTGACGGCGTTGCTGACCACTGCTGGGTTTCGTGACGCCGTCGAGATCGGCCGGGAACACCGCTACGAGCTTTACGATCTCAATCTCGATCTGCCCAAACCTTTAGTACCGCGCCATCTGCGTTTCGACGTGCCCGAGCGCATGGCCGCCGACGGCGCCATGTTTGCAAGACGTTGGACGAAGTCTTTGTCCGGCAAGCTGGTCGGCGCGCTGCGCGACAAGGGCATCAAGGCGATCGGCGTTTGCTATCTCAATAGTTTTCGCAATCCGGCGCACGAGAAGCGCACGGCGGAAATCATCGCCGAAGTCGCGCCGCAGATTCGCGTGTCGCTTAGCTCTGAAGTGGTCGCCGAGATTCGCGAGTTCCAGCGCACCAGCACGACGCTGGCGAACGTTTACGTTCAAGAGCGGGTGTCGGATTATCTTGCCCAGCTGCAAGCGCGCTTGGACAAGATCGGTTTCCGCGGCAGCTTCTTCGTCATGCTGTCGAGCGGCGGCATCGCCACCCGCGAAACCTGCGTCGCGCTTTCCCGTGCGCCTGCTCGAATCCGGTCCTGCCGCCGGCGCGCATCGCCGCGGCGGAAGCTGGGCATGCGCTCCGGCCATCGCGATCTGCTTTCCTTCGACATGGGCGGCACCACCGCCAAGCTTTGCGTCATCGACGACGGCCAGCCGCTCAAGACCCACGAATTCGAAGTCGATCGCGTCTATCGATTTCGCAAGGGCAGCGGTTTGCCGGTGCGCATTCCGGTCATCGATATGATCGAGATCGGCGCCGGCGGCGGCAGCATCGCGCGGGTGGATTCGCTGGGCCTTCTCAAAGTCGGGCCGGACAGCTCCGGTGCCGATCCCGGACCGGTATGTTACGGCCAGGGTGGCACGCAGCCGACGGTCACCGACGCCGATCTCGTGCTCGGTTACCTCGACGCCAATTACTTTCTCGGCGGCAAGATGAAGCTCGATTTCGCCGGCACGAAAACAGCCCTGGAACGCTTGGGCAAGCCGTTAAAAATGACCGCCGAGCAGGTAGCCTGGGGCATCCATCAGATCGTCAACGAGAACATGGCCAACGCGGCGCGCGCCCATCTCGGCGAGCGCGGCAAAGACCCGCGGCGCATGCCGATGTACGCCTTCGGCGGCGCCGGGCCGGTGCATGGTTATCGGGTCGCAGAGATTCTGCGCTTGCCGGCATTGATTTCGCCGTTCGGCGCCGGCGTCGGTTCGACCTTCGGATTGCTCGCGGCGCCATTGGCGTTCGATTTCGTGCGCAGCGCGTACAGCCGGATGGATCAGCTGGATTGGAGTCTAGCCAACGGCCTGCTCGATGAAATGGCTCAAGAAGGCCGTAAGGTATTGCAAAATTCCGGGTTGGCCGGCGCGGCGATTCGTTATCAGCGCACCGCCGACTTGCGCTACATCGGCCAAGGTCATGAAGTTTCCGTGGCCCTGCCCGACGGCGTGCTGAGCGCCGACGATCTGCCGCACATCGCCGCCGAGTTCGAGCGCACGTACGCGGCGCTCTACGGCCGCAAAGGGCCGGATGTGCCTCTTGAAGTCATCAATTGGCGAGTGGTGGCGAGCGGGCCGCAGCCGGACATGAAGCTAAAACTGCCGCGTAATGCTCAACTCAGGGCGGTGACCCGCGCAAAGGCTCGCGTATGGCGTTTTTTGCCGAGACGGGCGGTTATGTCGAGACCGCGATTTACGATCGCTATGCCTTGGCACCGGGCATGCTAGTTCGCCGGCCCGGCCATCGTCGAAGAGCGCGAGTCGACTTTGATCGTTGGCGCGCAACGGCCGGGCCCACGTGGACGAGCGGCTGAACGTCATTGTGGAGCTTGGCGATGGGAAATAAAGTCATCGATCCAGTTACCTTGGAAGTGATCTGGAACCGTTTCCTGTCGGTGGCCAACGAGCAGCAGGACGCGCTCATTCGCACCGCCTTCAGCACCATCGTGCGCGAAAGCCAGGACTTGGCTTGCGGCATGTTCGACACCAAGGGGCGGATGATCTCGCAGTCGATCAGCGGCACGCCCGGCCATATCAACGCCATGGCGACGTCGATGAAACATTTCCTCGCCGCGTTTCCGCCGGATACGCTGGCGCCCGGGGACGTGCTGATCACCAACGATCCCTGGCAGACCGCCGGGCAGATCAACGACATCACGATTACCACGCCGATCTTTCAAGAACGGCAAGCTGGTCGCGCTGTTCGCCAACACCTGCCATAGCGCCGATATCGGCGGGCGGATTCTCTCCGCCGAGGCGCGCGAGGTTTTCGAAGAAGGGCTGCGCATCCCGATCATGAAGCTGTTCGACCGCGGCGAGCCCAACAAGATTCTCATGCAGATCGTCCGCACCAACGTGCGCCAGCCCGACGAAGTGATCGGCGACTTTTACGCCCAGACCTCGTGCAACGAAACCGGCGGTCGGGCGCTGCGCGAAATGATGGACGAGTTCGACCTCGACTCCATCGACGAGGTTTCCGAGGAAATCATCCGCCGCTCCGAAGCGGCGGTGCGCGCCGAGATCGCCAAGCTGCCGGACGGCGAATGGTACGAGCGAGACCTGGAGCGACGGTTTCGAGGAGCCGATCCTGATCCGCTGCACGGTGCGCGTCGCCGGCGAAGAAATCTACATCGACTTCACCGGCTCGTCGCCGCAAAGCAGCCGCGGAATCAATGTCGTGTTGAACTACACTCATGCTTACGCGAGCTTCGCGATCAAGGCGGCGATCTGTCCCGACGTGCCGCATAACGAAGGCAGTTTTCGCCCGGTGCACGTCAGCGCGCCGGAGGGCAGCATTCTCAACGCTCTCGATCCGGCGCCGGTGGCGAGCCGCCAGGTGATCGGCCATTTCATTCCCAGCGCGATCTTCGCGGCCATGTCGGGCGCATTGCCCGGACGGTTGATGGCGCCGGGGGCCGATCCGATTTGGCTGAGCGTCTGGCGCGGCCAGAATCCGTCATTCACTCTGACGGTCTTTCAAGTCGGCGGCACCGGCGCGCGACCGACGAAAGACGGCCTCAACGCCGTCGGCTTTCCCAGCGGCGTCGCCGGTGTGCCGGCTGAGGTAATTGAAAGCCTGTCGCCGGTAGTATTGAAGCGGCGCGAACTGCGCGCCGACTCGGGCGGACCGGGCACCTGGCGCGGCGGATTGGGCCAGCTGACGGAATTCGCCCGGCGCGGCGACGGTAAGTGGAGCGTCAGCTCCATCGCCGACCGCACGCAGTATCCCGCCCTCGGATTGTTAGGCGGCCAGGCCGGCGCCGCGGGTGAAGTGACCACCGGCGACGGCGCGAAACTCCATGCTAAAGCGCTCAAGGATTTGACCAAAGGACGAAGTCATTCATGTAAATCTGCCGGGCGGAGGCGGTTACGGCGATCCGTTCAAGCGCGCGCCGGACAAAGTTCTTTGGGATGTCATCGAAGGCTACGTGACGGCGGAAGCTGCCGAGAGGCAATACGGCGTGGCTGTCGTTTACCGCGGTGCGGCCGATGCGTTGGTCAAGTTGCCGGAGGAATGGCAGGTCGATGTGGCGCGGACGGCGGCGCTGCGGCGAGGGCATGAAGTGAATTACAGATTCCAAATTCCATATTTCGAATCGGAGAAATCTGGAATATGAATTTGTAATTTGCCATTGAGAGCGAAGCGAACATATGGAGCTGAACGGTAGAGTAGCCTTGGTGACCGGGGGTGCCGGCGGCATCGGCGGCGCGGTGGTGCGCGCGCTGGCGAAGTCTGGTGTCGCGGGGGTCGTCGTGAACTACCGGAAGTCGAGTAAGGAAGCTGAGAGCATTGGCGGCGGAGATCGAGCAGGACGGCGTCAAAGCGCTGGCCGTGCAAGCCGATGTGCAAAGCGATTCCCAGGTGCGGGCGATGATGCAGACTATTCAAGATCGTTTCGGCCGGCTCGATATGGTCGTCAACAACGCCGGTGTGACGCATTGGGTGAAACTGCCGGATCTCGAAGCTCTCACCGATCCGATCTGGGATGAGATTCTCGACGTCAACGTCAAGGGCGCGTTTCGCTGCGCCCGCGCCGCGCAGCCGCTGCTTGAAGCCAGCCACGGCATGATCGTCAATGTGTCGTCGATCTCCGGCGTGCTGGCGCCGTCGACGATGTCGTCGCTGGCCTACGGCACGGCGAAGGCGGCGTTGATTTACATGACCAAGGGCTTGGCCGTGGCGATGGCGCCCAAGGTGCGAGTCAATTGCGTCGCGCCGGCATTTACCGATACGCCGTGGATGAGCCAGCACTTCGGCGCCGATTACCAGCAGGTGATTGCCAAAGCGTCGGCGGGTTATCCGCTGCAACGCATCGCCACACCGGAGGACATCGCCGGCGCGATTCTCGGATTGATTACCGGCGGCGACTTCGTGACTGGGCAAACTCTGTTCGTCGATGGCGGGTTGAGCCTCAGTTGAGGAAGTATCGTTGGACTGTCATCGAGTCACGATAGCTGAGATTCCTCGCCATTCAGTCGGACTCGGCACGACCGAATCCAATTATGGACAGAATACAAATTCGTTGCTGAATTACATGCCAGCCGCTTAGTCGCCGTCGTGCGTTCGACCAGCCCCGAGGATGCGATGGCGCTCGCCAGCGCCGCCGCCGACGGCGGTGATCAAGTTTATCGAGATTACCTTCAGCGTGCCGGGCGCGCTGGATGTAATCAAAGAATTGGCGCGGCGCGGCGGTATTCATGTCGGCGCCGGAACCGTCCTGGCGTCACAGCAGGCGGAGCGCGCCCTCGGCGTCGGCGCCGAGTTCATCGTCTCGCCGTCGTTGGAATTGAATCTGGTCGGGCCTTTGCCACACGGCGAACATCGCTTGCTTTCCCGGTGCGGCGACGCCGACGGAGATTATCGCGGCGCAGCGGGCGCATGCCGACTTGGTGAAAATTTTCCCGGCGGATTTCGCCGGCGGGCCTTATTTCATTCGTCAGATGCAGGGGCCGTTTCCGGACGCGCGCTTCATGGTGTCGGGCGGCGTGAATCTGAAAAACGTTCAGAATACGTCGAAACCGGCGTCACTGGAATTTGTCTCGGTAGCGCCTATCTTGGCGGCTTGCTGGCGGCGAAGGGCAAGAAGCTGTTCGTCAAAGAGATGCAGCAATTCGTCAAATTGGTCGCCCAGGCGCAGAGCAAGAAATACCACCAAGCAAGAAAGCGCGGCAAATGAAGCAATCTCACATCTCTCGCTGGCATGCGAGGACTACGACCGTATGCGCCCGCTCAAAGACGGCATCGTCAAACCCGAGGGCATCGAGCTCAACTATATGGTCATGCCGGTGGAAGAAATCTTTTGGCGCATGATGAAGTACGAAGAGTTCGACGTTTCCGAACTGTCGATGGGCGCATTTTTGACCGCGGCGTCGCGCGGCCGCCGGCCGTTCGTCGCGATTCCGGTATTTCCATCGCGGACCTTTCGCCATCGCTGTATATTCGTCAACACCGACTCGGGTATCAAGTCGATTCAGGATTTGCGCGGCAGGCGCATGGGCGTGCCGGAGTATTCGATGACCGCGGCGGTGTGGCTGCGCGGCATGTTCGAGCATGAGTACGGCGTGCCGCCGTGCGGCGATTCACTGGGTGCAAGCGGGAGAGGAGCATCCGGGCCGCAAAGATCGCGTCGATTTCGAAATGCCGGCGGGCGTGACGATGGAAAGCCGGCCGGACACGACGCTCAACGCCATGATCGAAAGCGGCGAGGTCGACGCCATGATGTCGCCGCGCATGCCGACCTGTTTTCTCCAAGGCTCGCCCAAGGTGAAGCGGCTGTTTCCCAACTACCGCCAGGTCGAGATGGACTATTTCAAAACGACCGGCTTGTTCCCGATCATGCATGTGATGGTGATCAAACGGTCGATCTACGAAAAAGAGCCATGGGTGGCGCAGACGCTTTACAAAGCGTTTTGCGAGTCGAAAGAAATCTGCATGCGCGATCTCTACGATACCAACATACTGCGCGTCGCGCTGCCGTGGACTTCTGCCGAGTTCGAAGACACCACGCGAGCTGATGACGACAGACTACTGGCCCTACGGCCTGGATCCCAACCGCAACAATCTCGAAACCTTAAATGGATATCTTTTCGAGCAAGGTTTGACCAAGCAGAAGCTTATTTTGGATGAGCTGTTCGCCCGCGAGACGGTGGAAGCGTTTAAGATTTAGCAAAGCGGCGGTTCGTTGAAACTTACCCGCTGCCGATTATTGACACAGATAATGTTATTCGGAGGCGCAATATGAGTGAAGTTCTACCTACAGCGGAAAGCGATAGCGGCACGGCGCCGCGCGGGTCGGCGAATATTCGCCATCTCTCGCCGGATGGAGCTCGAGGGCGGCGGGCAGATTGTCCTTGACGGGAAATATGCCTATGTCGGCCATCAGCACCGGGTCCAGGGAACGACGATCCTTGACATTGCCGATCCGCGCAAACCAAAGGTCGTTAGCACGCTTATGCCGAATCACCCGTGGTCGCATTCGCACAAAGTGCGGGTTATTGGCGATGTGATGGTGGTCAATTCCGAGTTTGAGCGCGGTCCAGGACAGCGCGGCGATTACCCCGATGGCGGCTTTCGCATCTACGACATCAAAGATCGAACGGCACCGAAGCTCATCACCTTTGTCAAAACCCACGGCAAAGGAGTGCATCGTTTCGATTGCGACGAGAACTACGCTTATATCTCCACCGAAATGGAGGGTTTTGTCGGCAATATCTTGGTGATCTATGACATTCGCAACCCGTCGAAGCCGGAGGAGGTCTCGCGCTGGTGGATGAAGGGGCAACATGTTGCCGGTGGCGATACGCCGCATCCAAAGCACGCGGAACATCGGCTGCATCATGCGATGCGCTGCGGCAGCGAGATGTACGCCGGTTGCTGGATGTCCGGCGTCTCGATAATCGACGTGAGCGATATTCGCGTGCCGCGCACGCTGGCGCACTTTGAGTATGATCCGCCTTGTCCGGAGCCGACCCATACATTTCTCAAGGTGCCGCATTCGATCGGCGGCAAGAGCATCGCAGTATCGACGGAGGAAGAACGGTCGCACCGGGGCGCCGATACCGGCAAACCCCATGCGCCATTGCGCACCTGGGATGTCAGCGATCCGACTCAACCTAAATTGCTCCATACCTACTACTTGCCGGAGTCGGCAACGCCCTATCCCGCTGACAAAGTGCGTTTCGGTACCCATCAATTACGTGAGCGGGTGGATGCGGACAATCTGATTTACGTCACCTGGTTTGCCGGCGGCTTGCGTATCTTTGACATCGGCGATCCGGCGAACCCCAAGGAGCGCGGCTATTTCATTCCAAAACCGGGGGATGGGGTGGCCGCGCCGTTGACCAACGATGTCGTCAAAGACCATCGGGGTCTTCTATGGGTGACTGACAAGGAGCGCGGGCTGGACGTGATTGAATTCACAGGTTAGGGGCGATTCATGAATCGCCCCTAGGGGTTCAAAATGTTCAAGCCGTTCAATCGCTGCGCTTCGTTCAAACAGTTTGCCGATTCAATTAGGCACTCGCGGTTGGCCTTTGACACGATAACATGAGTCCTTCACCGATAATCTCTCATCTGCCAGGGTGTGAAGACGACTACCTGAGTTGGCGCTGGCAAAGCTGTCTTGCTGAAGGTTGAAACGTGGTTATTCAGGTATTTATTCGGGTAGCCTTTCACGAACATGTCCAACAGTGAAGTATTTTCGCGATAGTGCATGGGGATGGCGATCTTGGGCTTGAGTTGCTGCAAGACTTCTCTGGCGGTGTCTGGTGGCATGGTGAACGTGCCGCCGATGGGGATCATGGCGATGTCGACCTTGCCGAAGGCTTTGATCTGATCTTCGGTGAGTTTGTGCGCCAGATCGCCCAGGTGGGCGACGCAGATGGTGCCCAAGTCGAAGACGAAGGCGGCGCCTTTGAGCGCGTTGCCGTATTGCTGCTGATAGATCGGCACGGTGTAGATCAAAATATCCTTGACCGTGGTGCTGACCTTGTTCCATTCAGCGCCGTAGTTGCCCAGGCCGCGCAGGACAACCGGGCCATTCTTGGCGATATCGACGAAGTTATGGTTCGGATGCTCGCGGCCAACGGTGATCGCATGGGGCGAAACGTTGGGTGTCGGGTAAAACCCCGGGGACACTGGGTCGGTGATGATCTTGGTGCCTTTTGCCGATGTAATCTGGAAAAAATTATGGCCGAAAAACTCGATGGTGACATCGGGCTCGGCGGCGTACGCGAGGTTCAACCAGCTTCGGGCGACATCGAGCTCGCGGCAGGCGGCATGTAGGTGGGGTGTCAGCAACAGCGACAGCAGCGATAGGGCTAGGGCTTTTCTCATCGTCCGCCTCTAGGTCGCCGTGAAACGATGGCCAAATTGTTCGGCTTTGAAAAAGTCTGCGACATATTCGGTCGCAGGATCGCGCATGAGATTTTCCACCGTGTCGGCCTGCTCGAAGCGGCCGGCGTGCATGACCGCGATGCGGTCCGCGAGCGCAACGCCGTCGGCCAGGTTATGGGTGACATAGAGAGTCGTCAGGCGATTTTCTTTGTGAAATGATCAGGATCTCCTGGCGCATCTTCAAGCGATTGGGCGGATCGATATTGCTCAGCGGCTCGTCCATCAACATGATTTGCGGCGCGGTGACCATGGCGCGGCCGAGCGCGACGCGCTGTTGCTGGCCGCCGGAAAGCTCCGTCGGTTTACGTTTGAAAAAGCTTTCCTCGATGCCGATCTTCCACGCCAAGGGGCGAAGATATTCGGCGATCTTATCGCTCGACCATTTTCGTACCTTTAACGGCAGCGACAGATTTGAGTATTTACTCTCGTCGAAAACTTTCATGTGCGGCCAGAGAGCGTAGTTCTGAAAAATCATCTGCACGTTGCGCTTGCCCACCGGCACGTCGTTGACCGGAACACCACCAATGAAAATCGTGCCGCTGTCGGGATTCTCCAAACCGGCGATGAGCCGCAGCGTGGTGGTCTTGCCACAACCGCTTTCGCCGACGATGACCATGAACTCGCCGGCGTTGACATCGAGGTTGGCCTGGTCCACTGCGCCGATGGCGCCGAACCTCTTGGTCAGTCTTCTAAGCGAGAGCGAGATCACGAGATCATGCTAGTACAAGGCTGGGGGAAAAAACAATATGAAGATTGGAGATAGGCGCAATCCTTTGAAAGAGTCGCGGATCGCCGAGCCGGGGCTAGTCAACTGAGGTGTTGTTGGATATATTGACGCCACTCCAATTGCTGAACCTACGGAGGCTTTATGGCTGGGTTACTTGGACCGGAAGATTTAATTGCCGACTTGCAACGGACGTTGCAGCAGCGTCATCCGCGGCCTCACCCGATGCGCCAGTTGCTCCTGAGCGGCAGGCTCAGCAAGGAGCAATTGCAGTGGTGGGCGCGCAATCAGTTTCACGAGTTTCGTAATATCCATCGATTTTTCGGCATCCGATATCACAAATGTCCGGTTCCGGAGCTGCGCCGGATGCTTTTGGAAAACATGGTGGAGGAGGAGGGCGAGGATCTCTTTGGCGGCAAGTATCCGAGTCATCGGGAGCTATGGGTGCAGTTCGCCAATGGCCTGGGTATCGCGAGCGACGATATTAACAACTACGAGCCGTTGCCCGGCATCCGCGCGGCGCTGGAAATGTATGTGTCGCTGGTGCAGCAGAGCCACTGGGCGGTGGCCATCGGTACCGGGTTAGTCTTCGAAGGTGGCGGGCCGAAGCGAATGAAAGAGGAGCGTGAAGCGATCGAGAAGTATTACCAATGGATCCCGGTCGATTGCCTGGATTTCTTCCGCGCCCATGAGTACCACGACGAAGGTCATGGCGATATGGTGACCGATGTCATCAAGCGGCACTGCATGGAAGAAAAGCTGCAAAACGAAATGCGCGAGGCGGTACGGCAGCGCGCTGATATTATGTGGCTGCAGAATGACTGCATTTATAATGCTTTTGTCCGGCCGCAGCTGACCGCCGCAGTGATTGGTGAGGTCGAAGGACGGATGGAATAACCGTTCAACCCTTCGAAAGGTTATGGCTCAGGTTGCTCGAACACCATGACGGATAAGATTATCGATTTGCGCAGCGATACGGTGACGAAGCCGTCGGCGGCAATGCGGCGGGCTATGGCTGAGGCTGAGGTTGGCGACGACGTCTACATCGAAGACCCTACGGTGAATCGCTTGCAGGACCGCGCGGCGGAAATATTCGGCCGCGGGGCTGGTCTGTTCGTGCCTTCCGGCTCCATGGGCAATCTCACTTGTATCATGGCGCAGACGGAGCGCGGCCAGGAAGTCATCTGTGAGGCAGCGGGCCATATTTACAATTACGAGATGGCCTCAATGGCGGCGTTGGCCGGCGTCTTGCCGCGGGTGATTCCGACCAGCGATGGCCTCATGACCTGGGAGCAGATCGCGCCGGCGATTCGGGAGAAAACCTACACGCGCCCGCAAACCGCGTTGGTCGCGTTGGAAAACACGCACAACATGGCCGGCGGCACGGTTTATCCGACCCGGCTGACCCATGCGATCTGCGACAAGGCTCACGATGCGGGTTTGAAAGTGCATCTCGATGGCGCGCGGGTGTTCAATGCCGCGGTGCATCTCGGTCAAAGCGTTGCCGAGATCACCAAGGAATTCGACTCCGTGCAATTTTGTTTCAGCAAAGGATTGGGCGCGCCGGTAGGCTCGATGATCGTCGGCAATAGGGATCTCATCGAGCATTGCCGGATAATCCGCAAGATGCTCGGCGGCGGCATGCGCCAAGTCGGCGTGCTCGCGGCCGCTGCAGCGGTAGCGTTAGAGGAGGGTCCGAAGCGGTTAAATATCGATCACGAAAATGCGCAGCTGCTGGCTCAACGGTTGGCCAACACTCCGCGCATTCGCATCCAACCGGAGAGAGTTCAGAGCAATATCGTCATTTATGATATTGGCGAAAGCGGACTCGATGCCGCTGAGTTTCTCAAGCGATTGCGGCAACGCAATGTTCTCGGCGGCCCGGTGGATTCGCGCCGAGTGCGCATGGTGACCCATCTCGATATCGATCGCGGCGATATTGAGCAGGCAGTGCGAGCGATCCATGCAGTACTTGGGCAGGGTTTTTAAGACTGTGCCTGACCCGCAGGCGTGCGAAAGTGAACGTAGCAATCCGAGACCTCCTCTCGGTTCAACGATCTCGTCCCTGCAATTCCCGGAATATTAACTAGCGTGGACTAGCCGCCTTGGGCTTTTCGCTTTTTGGTACCGCGGATCGAACTCAACGCATCGGCAGCGGCAATTCTGCCGATGGGGCCGGTGGCGAAGCAGGCTTGAAGCACTTTGCGGTCCGGTCCGAGAGTGAAATTGGTTGCGTGAATGATGCCGCGTCGCTCTTCCCAGTAGGCGCCGACACGGTCGGCATCTTCCGGCACTTTGAGGCCATAGCCAATGGGAAACGTCGCGCCGGTCTTTACCACCATCTCTTGGGCTTTATCGAGTGGATCGACGGATAGGGCGACGATGTCGGTGTTCTCCGCTGTGAATTCTTCAGCATGCGCTTGATAGTCGGCAACCTGCCGAACGCAGTAGGGTCACCAAATGCCGCGATAATAGATGATGACGGCGTAATCGCCTGTCAGGTCTTTGGGAAGATCCAACGTTTCGGCCATTGGTCAATTTCACTTTAAATGCTGGAAACGCATCGCCAGGGTTCAATTGTTTTGCCATGGTTGCGACCTTTATCCCGCTAAGCCCAACAGTTTCGCCGCATTATCGCCCAGTACCTTTTGTTTGTCGGCGTCGGAAATTTTTAACTGCTTCACCGTATCGACAGCGCGCACTAGCGTGATCGGTACCGGCGGCGTGTCGCTGCCGAAGACCACCTGATCGATCCCGATCGTATCGATGGCGCATTGCACAGCGGGCGGGTGATAGCAGACGGTGTCGAAAAAGAGTTGCTTCATGTAGCTCGCCGGCGGACGGGTCATGACGTCCGGCTCCCAGGGGCCGAAGCTGTCATCTTTTCTTAATTCATAGCCGAAGCCATAACGGCCCGGCAGCATCGCCAGTGCGCCGCCGACGTGGGCACAGACCATTTTGAGCTTGGGAAATTTCTCGAAGCCGCCGGTAAAGATGAAGCGGGTCAGCGCCAGCGTGGTGTCGAAAGGCCGGCCGATCATTTCCGGCATGCGGTTTATGTCCATCTTCTCATTGCCGATGGTGAATTTCGGCGGATGAACGAAAAGGGGGACATCCAGATCGCTGACCATCTCGAAAAACGGTGTCGCCCGCGGCGAGTCGAGATACTCGCCGTCGGTGCTCGTGTTGATCATGATGCCCTTGAGCTTGTAATCGCGAATAGCTTTTTCGGTCTCTTTGAGAATCGGCCCGCTGTCGTAGGGTACCGAGCAGGCTAGTCCAAGCAGGCGTTTCGGATGCTTCGCGGTAAGCTCCGCCGCGTGGACGTTGAACTCCTGGACGACCTTCAACGGATCGTAGCCGTCCGGCGAGCGTATCCAGTTGTTGCCGAACACCGTGATGTCGACGCCGGCCTTGTCCTGTTCGTCGAACAAATGCGGCAAATCGAACATCCACTTGGGCGATTTCGGATGAAACCAGCTTTGCGGTACTAAATGGGCGTGACAGTCGATAATCATAGATCAGGATCCTTTCAAAACACGAAGATATGCGCTGTCAATTCTCCAGTCAAACCCAGTATTTCTTAAGCACGGGACGACCGTGCCGCCGCTCGATCGCCGCTTTTCGACCAGCAAGCGAATCTGCCACCGGCGCTTAACGCCAGGAGATGATGATATTGCCGATTTTACCGATTTCTGCAAAATTAACTTGCCGCCGCTAGAGCACTCGCTGTGTCATAGAACTCGAAAAACTCGCAGATTTTGCCATTACGAAACTTGTGGATATCAGCTTTAGGTGTGACGAGCGTCTTACCGGCGTTTTTGTGTTTAAACGACACTTGGCACAGCGCGACGACCCGGTCGCCTTGGGCGATGTATTCGTCAACGCGGTAGTAGATCATTTCCCACTCGTTTGTCAGACCAGCGAAGTATTGCTTCACGTCGTCTTTGCAGGAAGAGGGACGGGTGAATTGCATTTGTCTGGCGCCGGCGGCAAGGGAGTTGAACTTTATGTCGTCGGTCATTAGGTTTAGCCAGTGATCAACGCTGCCGGCTTTAGTATCGTGCCAGCGTTGATAAGCATCTTTCAACGTCGCAACATTCGATTCGGTACTCATGGTTTAGCTCCTTTCCATGTCCATTGATTGAATTAGTCATAGCAGATTCCACGGTTGGAAGGCAGAACTATGTATGGCTCTGCTCACTCCTCCCTAAGACGACGAAGTTAGCATTAGGCCGACGATCCCAGCGACGATTACGCCGATACATACGAGCCGGGGCAATGCCGCCGATTCCGAAAATAATATGATCCCAAGGATCGCTGTTCCTGCGGCACCGATGCCGGTCCAGATGGCGTAGGCGGTGCCGACGGGAATAGTTTTGAGAGCTTGCGCGAGAAAATAGAAGCTCGCCGTCATTCCCACTACCGTGACAACGCTCCATCGAAGATTGCTGAACCCTTCCGTGTGCTTAAGGCTGATCGCCCAAACAATTTCCAAAAGCCCGGCGACGCATAAATAAATCCATGGCATGGTGAACTCCTATATTTGATAATTCTCCGCTGCCGTCCGGCGCGACGTCACTTATTGAGCGGGTTGTCATAGTCGCGACGGATGACGGTTTCCAGGGAGCCGAGCTTGCTTGCCGGTCTAGATTGGCATCGCAACTCTGTCTTCCCTCCTCTTGTGCCATGTTTGCCGACACGGACACCGGCCACGGCGATCGCTGGTGTCACGTCGCCGTCGTAATAATCGAAGAGGGTGTAGCGATTATCTTGGTGGTCGAAGCTGATTTCGGTGCGATCTACCTGGGCGCGGGAGTAGTGCGCGTAACGAAAGGCAAGTTGTGTATTGGCGCGTGCCTGGGGAAATTGCAGCTCGATGGCGCCGGGTATGCCGTAGCGGTATTGCAAGTAGCCGCGTCGATGATCGAGGAACTTGGAGCCGCACAATGAGACGAGTTTCGCCGACCCGGCCAACCCGCAACCAAATATTACTTGCTCCTCGGCGCGGCATAGTGATGAAGGTTGATCAGTCTTTCCCATTGTCGCGGCGAATAGTCTTGCCTCGGCGCGCGGCAAGGCGGCAATAAGCAACAACGAAAGAACTGCTTTTCTAGCCATCATGGCTTCTCTGGCAGTTCTGCCGATCTCGAACTGCGAAAACTCTCCAACAGCATGAGCAGCGCGCCGAAGGTGATGCCCATGTCGGCGATGTTGAATACACCGGTGCGCAGTGCGCCGATACCGACGTTGAGGAAATCGACGACCCGGCCATCGTAGGCGATGCGGTCGATCAAGTTGCTCAAACCGCCGGCGCAGATAAACGCTAAACAGACCGTGGCGAACGGGGTCAGTTCGTCGCTGCGCAGGAGATAAACCAGGAGGGCGGCGATAAAGATCCCAACCAGGACGGTGAAAATCAGGTGGCGCCAGGGGTCGGGCAGCGTCGAGCCCAGACCCAAGAAGGCGCCGCTATTTTCGACGTACTGTAGCCGGAACATGTCGCCGGCGTAGGAAAAAATTGCGCCGGGCTGTAGATAGCGCTTGGCGACGAATTTGGTCGCCTGGTCGCAGGCGATGGTGCCCAGGATAATAAGAAAAATCACCATGGTTCTTGGCAGTCTCGTCATACTCGGCCTTTGGTAACGTTTCTTGCTGCATGTTACAACCGGCTTAATCCGCGGTTGATAAAAGATTTGCTCGTTTGACTTGCGGCCGCTCTGGCCGAGGTGAAAGCGGCTATCATCGTTAGCGTCTGCGCGTTTCGAAACTGTTTCTCGTCAAAGTCGAGAAACATCATTGTGGCGCGCTTCCGGCGTCGCTTCTTCTTGTGAACTAATTGCGTTTATGGATACGCTGGGCGGTGGCGCTTGGGCTACTGGTGGGAACTCGCAAGTAGCGCCGCATTCAAAACGGTGCAGAAACAATGGGCTCGTCTCTCGACGAGCCCATTGTTGATTTAACCGTCTTTAGTGTCGTGGCATTGCTTCGCCACGGATTACCACGCGAGGTTTGCTGAACGCGTAAGAGCGGAGGATTGTGCGCTGTTCGCGGGCCGAAACCTAGGAGGCGGTGCCTTCCTTTTTCTGCTCTTGGCGCAGTGGTATGGCCCGGCCCTCGTTTTTTTTCATCGAAATATGACCTTCGAGCACGGCGCCATCGCCAATCACCAAGCTTTGTGTCGTCACGTCGCCCAACACCGAGCCGGGCGGCTGAATTTCCAGTTTCTTTTCGGCAACGACATCGGCCATTACCTTGCCCTGCACCAATATTGATTGCGCACTCATTTTACCTTTGATAGTCGCCTGCTGGCCGACGATGATATGCGCCTGGGCGATGATTTCTCCTTCGACTTCTCCTTCGATCGTCGCTTGACCTTCGAAATGGAGTTTGCCATTGATTTTTGTGCCGGCACCGAGATAAGCGCCCAAATCCGCCGGCAATCCGTTTGGTCTGTTGCTTTCTGCCATGAATGCCTCCTTACCCGTCAAGTTCCGGACTATAGAGCACTGGGAAATTTTTGTCTAGTTTTTGTCGGCGCAGGTTTGTCGGTGAAACGCTTAGGCGATTTCTTTTGCCGCTGTCAGGGCGCTCTGCTATAAATTGCCTGAGCGGCAGGAATCTTATGCCGTTTCAATGTTTTTGCGCGCCGTCTTAAGTTAGGAGTGAGTCAATGCAAATCGACGATCTAAGAGATTACCTTGATATCCTGGAAGAGTACCAAGAAGTACAGCGCATCAGCGCCGAAGTGGATTGGAACCTGGAGATGGGCGCGATCACCCGGCGAGTATACGATCTTGGCGCCCCGGCGGCACTATTTGAAAAGATTAAAGGTTATCCCAAGGGCTTTCGCGCCCTCGGTGCGCCGTTGGGTACGAGCAGCCGTCTTGGGCATGGGCAGTTCGCGCGCACCGCGCTGGCCATGCATATGCCGCCGTCGTCAACCGCCAAGGAGATCATGTCGACTTATTTGCAGCGCAAGGAAAAATTGATTCCTCCGGTAACGGTTAAGACTGGACCGTGCAAAGAGAACATCGATATCGGCGATGCCGTCGACGTGCTCAAGTTTCCAATTCCGCTTATTCATGGCGGTGACGGCGGCCGCTACATCGGCACCTGGCATACGGTGATTACTAAAGACCCTGAGAGTTCGTGGGTCAATTGGGGCATGTACCGGCTGATGGTGCATGACCGGAACACCCTCGGGTGTTTGTTTCCGATGCAGCAGCATGTCGGCCAGATGTATCAAAAGTATGAAGCGATGAATAAGCCGATGCCCGTGGCGGTGGCGATCGGCGGCCAGCCGGTGATTCCATTGGTGAGCTGCGTGATGCTGCCGCCGTACGTTAATGAAGCGGATGTCGCTGGCGCGCTGCAGAACGCGCCGGTCGCAATGGTCAAGTGCGAAACCGTCGATTTGGAAGTGCCAGCGTCCTCCGAGATCGTCATCGAGGGTGAGGTGTTGCCGCATGAACGCAGGACCGAAGGTCCCTTTGGCGAGTATATGGGCTATGAAGCCGGCAAGTCGTCGCCTAAACCGATTTTAAGAATTACGGCGATCACCTATCGCAACAATCCGATCCTGCCGTTTTCCAATATGGGCATGCCGGTGCATGAAGGACAGACGGCGACGGCGTTAATCAAAGGCGCGGAAATCTACGCCGAGCTAAAGAAACTGGGTTTGCCAGTAAAAGGCGTCTTCTGCCCGCCATTCGGCGTCGGCCATATGTGTGTGGTTTCCACGGAAGTGCCGTTTATCAATTTTGCCAAGCGTGTGGCGCATGCAGTGTGGGCGACCAAGCCTGGGTTATTTGTTTATTACATGGTCATCGTCGAGGCCGATGTCGACCCGACCAATATGGACGAGGTGCTGCACGCGATCACGACCAAGTGCCATCCGGTTAACGGCGTCCATCATGTGCCGCATATCCCCGGTTTCCCGGTGCTCTTGCCGTTCTTAGCGCCAAAGGAGCGTTTGATTGGCGATGCCGCGGGAGTCATTTTCGATTGCACTTGGCCCAAGGACTGGCCCAAGGAGAGCATCCCGGAGAAAGCCACCTTCGAGAATCTCTGGCCCAGGGATATCCAGGAGCGCGTGCTCAAGAACTGGGAAGCTTACGGTTATGCCGCTGCGCGCGCTAAGTGACGATCAATGAGAATTTGAACCCCCCGACTCGCTTTTTTTCATTCCTTTAGTCGTCCCCGCGGGCTACAATGATCCGTGCTGCGCAGCGGTTACCGGACCGTCGCAATAGGATGATTGAAAGTCCTCATGGCCCATACCGACACAATCGAGCTTTTCCCATACGGCCAAACCGATGTCAGAAAAGACGACATTGGGCCGGCCAAGTCGACGGTTATCCTGATCCGTTGGGCCGTGGTGATCCTGTGCAGCTATCTCATCATCCACCGGGTTGACGGCACGATTTCCAGCGAACTGTTGAACTTGTTGGTCGCACTCTACATGGCGACCAACGTTGCGCTATATTCGATTAGAGAAGAGTTGTTTCACCGGCCGGCGTTTCACAGCTCGTTGTTGGCCCTCGATACCTTCGTCATTACTATTTCACTAATCGTCAACGGCAAAGTCGACAGCGAGTTTTTCCTTACTTACTTTTTTCTAATCATAATCTGCTGTTTCTTCGAGACTTCCAAAACCGTCGCGGTGATCTCGATCCTAGCGCCATTAGGATATGGCGTACTCCTTTTTCGTAGCGGCTCCTACGATGCGAGTGCATTGTTGCGGTTCCCGTTTCTCTTCGTTGTGTCCTTATTTTACGGCTACTTCATGCAGCTGGTGCGAACCCAGAAAGTGTTGCGCGAGCAGGCTGAGCAGAAAAACAAGGGGAAGGCTGAGTTGCTCAACGTACTTTCCCATGAATTGAAAACACCACTCACGGTTATCACCAGTTATGCCCAAGCCCTCAAGGAACGAGTATTGGGTGACGTGACTGCCGAGCAAAGCGCAGCACTGGGAAAGATCATGCAGCAATCGGCGACCTTGCTGGAAATCATGAACGCGATTCTCGATACCGCCAGCATCGAGACGCGCGCCGCTGAAGTGCGCAGGGAGGATGTTGCGCTCAACATATTGTTTGAAGATCTCGAGAGTAATTATCGTGGGATCGGCGATACGTACCAACAGTCGCTGATATGGGATTATTCGGCACTGCCCAATATGACGACTGATGCGGCGAAATTGAAAATAATCCTGCGTAACCTAATCAATAATGCACTCAGATTCACCGAGAAAGGTGAAATCCGTGTGACCGCCCGACATCACCCAGAGAACAATCGAGTGGAAATCTCGATTAAAGACACAGGCATTGGCATCGACAAGGCGCAGAGCGAACTCATTTTTCACAAGTTTTGGCAGGCCGATGCCGCTAAGATCAAAGACCATGGTGGCATGGGCTTAGGCCTTTATATCGTTAAGGAATTCTGTGAGTTGCTCGGCGGTAGGGTGTCGGTCGAAAGCGAATTAGGTCGAGGGTCGGAGTTCAAAGTCGTGTTGCCCTCTTCATGATTCCGTGATTGGACCACCCGCGTTATCAGCTATGTTGGCACCCGAGAAGTTCTCGTCAGCGTAAGTGGCTGCGACTCGCGCTGATTGGTCTCGACGGGCCACGCGATCGACTGTTCCAGTGCGTAGGCAAGATGGCGGTCAGATGTGTAATAACGGTCTTCTGTTAGCCGCTCATGAAACAGTTCAGTAAGATTTCAAGTTCAACCGCCACGGTGAGATAGCGGTAATTTGGGAAAAGGTCGCTGGGATAATCTCGAAGGCGGTTGATAGCGGAGCGCTGGGGGATGGTTAGTGGTATTTATCCAGCTTTGGGAATGATCGTTTCCTCGTCCTCGACCCATTGTTGAAAACGGCTCTCCAAAATGCGCCATTGGCCGCCCACCTTGAAGGCCGGGATTTGCCGGTGTTGGATCATACGGTGCAAGGTTCTTTTGGATATCTTCAGGATCCCGGCAGCCTCCGCGAGGGTTAGCAACTTGATCATGGTATCGGTTTTTTGCATGGCGTTATACTCCTGAGTAGCTAACGACCGAGCAAGCGATATGCCATCATCGACGAGTCGATTAACCTATTGAAAACGCAAGTTTGCTTAATCATGCCGATGGGACAGAGACTTTGTTCTACGGCAAACCTCCGACAGAGCCGAACTGCTTGGGACAAAAGTGGCAGTAGGAAAAAATAGCCGACCTGAAGTAGCAGAAATTACCGCTTACTTACCAACAGTTAAGCTGTTAGTCCGAGAAAGCCAGAAGCCGCACGAACTGCGGGCTCGATTGGAGCCTCGCATGGGAACATTTATTACGTGTGAATGTGGTGTGGTGCGAGGAGCGGGATTTGAACCCGCACGCCCTTTCGGGCACTAGCCCCTCAAACTAGCGCGTCTGCCGATTCCGCCACCCTCGCAAATGGAAACCTTTACGGATTTGCCGCCTTCGCTGGCGGCTTAGATTCAGGTGTAACCGTCGCGCCCGGCGCTGGCTGCTGCGGCGCTGGCGCCACTGGCTCCTTGCTGGTTGCCGCCGCCGGAGTACGATTGTCGAATATCGTCGCCGACGGCTTGCGACCGGCGAAGTATCCTAGTGCTAACGAAGTGATCATGAACACGATCGCCATGCCGGTGGTCAAGCGAGTCAGAAAGTTGCCGGCGCCGCTGCTGCCGAAGATCGTCGAACTCGATCCGCCAAACACCGCGCCGATCTCGGCACCCTTACCGGTTTGAAGCAGCACCACCAGGATCAGCCCAACGCTAACGATGACATGTAGAATTGTGACGGCGGTTATCATAAAACCCTTACTTCTTTGAGTAGGCTCGGACAATCGGTAAAAATGTTTCGCTCTGCAAACTCGCCCCGCCCACAAGCAACCCGCCAATCTCTTGTATGGTCACGAGACTCTCGACATTCTCTGGCTTGACGCTCCCGCCGTACAGTATCCGTGCTTGTTTTCCCGCCGATGGCCCAAACCAATTGGTTAGAAATTTGCGAATCTGGCGATGAACTTGACTGATTTGTTTTGGCGTCGCGTTTTGTCCGGTGCCGATGGCCCAGACCGGCTCGTAAGCAATTTCGATATTGGCTATATCAGTTTTCTCCAATCCCTTCAATGCGATCCGCAGCTGGCGGCGAATCACCAGGACAGTGTTTTTGGATTGACGTTCATCGAGAGTTTCGCCAACGCAGAGAATTGCTCGCATCCCCTGGCTCAACACGGATTTTAGCTTGCGCGCGATCATCGCGTCACTTTCGTGAAAAAGCTGGCGTCGCTCGGAATGGCCGACAATGATATAGGCGCAACCGAATTCGTTTAGCATCGCGGGACTGATCTCGCCAGTATACGCGCCATGGATTTCCCAGTGGCAATTCTGCGCGGCGAGCTTAATTGGGCTGCCGCTGAGGCAACGATGAACCGTATTCAGCGCGGTGAATGGCGGTGCCAGAACGACCTCTGCGTCGACCGGTGGGCGGCGCAACGCGCGGACGACCTGCCGTGCCAGGCTGGCGCAGCGGGCCTGATCGCCGTGCATCTTCCAATTGGCGACTACCAGCGGTGTGCTCATGGTTGGTCGTCCAGCGCCTTAATTCCCGGTAGTATTTTGCCTTCAAGAAATTCCAAAGTCGCGCCGCCGCCGGTTGATAAATGGGCGATGCGTGACCCCAGACCGGCTGCCGAGACGGCCGCTACCGTGTCGCCACCGGCAATGATGCCGGTCACCGCGGGATGATTGTCGGCGAGGGCTTGCGCGAGTACGCGACTCCCTTGGTCGTAGGGTGGCATCTCGAAGAGGCCCACCGGCCCGTTCCATAGAACGAGCTTGGCCTTTTCGATCTCGGCGGCGAAGACTTGCGCGGTCTTAGGGCCGATGTCGAGTCCCATGAGGTCGCGTGGAACCGCGCTGTCATTGATTGTTACAGGATTTTTCCTTTCGCGGTCGCCGGCGATATGATCGACCGGCAGTAGCAGGTTGACACCGAGCTGCTTGGCCTGCTGCATCAGTTCGGCTGCGAGTTCGATCTTATCCTGCTCCAAAAGCGACGCGCCAATTTCGATGCCCTTGGCCTTTAGGAAGGTATAGGCCATGCCGCCGCCGATCAGAAGAGCGCTCACTTTGGGCAGAAGATTTCTTATCACACCGATTTTGTCGGAAACCTTTGCCCCGCCCAGGATCGTAACGAAGGGCTGCGCTGGATTGGCCAGTAGAGGCGCGAGGTAGTCCAACTCCCTCTGCAAGAGCAGTCCGGCGCCTTTATTCTTGAAGAATTTAGTCATGCCGGCAATCGAGGCGTGGGCACGGTGGGCCGCTCCGAAGGCGTCGTTAACATAGGTGTCGGCGAGGGCGGCCAGCGCGCGGGAAAAATTCTCGTCGTTTTTTTCTTCTTCCGGGTGAAAACGGAGGTTCTCCAGGAATACGACTTTGCCGGGGCCCGTGCGCAGCAGACTTTCGACCGACGGGCCGATGCAGTCGCTGGCCATGGCGACGGGAAATTGCAGGGCATCCTGGAGATAACGTTGCACCGGCGCCAGGCTGTATTTGTCGACGAATTTACCGTCAGGTCTGCCTAGGTGCGAAGCGACAATAACTTTCTTGGCGCGATCCAAAATGAAACGGAGGGTCGGTAGCGCGCTGTCGATGCGATGCGGCTCGCCCACTTTGCCGTCTTTGATCGGTACGTTAAAGTCGACGCGCAGGAAAACCGTCTTGTCATTCAGCTCGAGTTCGGTAAGTTTTCGAATCATAGTTCGATCTCCGCCCAGGAAATTCTAGTTAAAAGCGCTTTGTCAATTGACTAATTACAAGGCTTGTAATATTTTTTCAATTATCCGCAGCAATAACCCGTGATGTCTTTTTTTGGGCCGCTCGATCTAATTGTACAAAACGCTCTGCCAGCGCAGCACCAGCACGGAATTCTCGATCTGGTTCGTGGCTCCGGACTGGTCGTGCAGGGGATTCTCTATGTCCTGGTTTTTTTCTCGGTCGTGAGTTGGGGCATTATCGCTCAGAAGTTCCAGCAGATTCGCCGCGCCAAGAGGGAGTCGGCGAAGTTTATCGAAATATTTTGGGAACGGCGCAATCTTTCGTCGATCCACGATGCCAGCCGTGAGTTGGCATCCAGTCCAGTGGGGCAAGTGTTTCGTGCTGGTTACGAAGAGCTGGTGCGGGTATCACACTCAAAGAAGGAATTATCGCCCGGGGAAAATCTCACCACCGAGTTGGGCGGGGTCGACAATGTCTCGCGGGCGATGCAGCGGGCGACCAGTGTTGAGATCACGAAGCTGGAAAAGCACTGCACATTCCTGGCCACAACGGCAAGTTCGGCGCCGTTCGTCGGACTGTTCGGCACGGTTTGGGGCATCATGAATGCTTTTCTCGGGCTCAGCGTCACCCAGTCTTCGAGTATCCAAGCTGTTGCTCCGGGCATCGCCGAGGCGTTGATCGCCACGGCAGTCGGGTTGGGTGCGGCGATCCCAGCCTTAATCGCCTACAATTATTTTGTTCAGCAGATCAAGGTCGTCGCCGTCGAGATGGATAACTTTTCTCACGAATTTCTCAATATCGCCGAGCGTCACTTCTTCAAGTAACCAAATAAAAGCGTATAATCAGAGTATCGCCGGTAGATAACTGAGGAGACGGTCTAGCTATGGATGCATCGTCCCAGCGCAATGGCGCAACAATCGCGCAGATCAACGTCACGCCTCTGGTCGATGTAATGCTGGTTTTGCTGGTGATTTTTATGGTGACGGCGCCGATCATCCAGCAGGGCGTCCAGGTCAACTTGCCGGCGGCGCGAAGCAATGCCATACCCGGCACCGAGGAGCATCTGGTGGTGACCGTGGCCAAGAACGGTAGGATCTATTTAAACGACAATGTCATGACCTCCGGCGAACTCGGGTTGAAACTGCGGGCGATTGTGAAGTCCCAGCCGAACAAGCAGGTCTATTTAAGGGCCGATCAAGATGTCCGCTACGGATTGGTGATGCAAACTATTGCGGAAATCAAACAGGCCGGCATAGAAAGGCTGGGAATGGTCACCCGGCCGCAGGACAAAGAGGGCTGATTGTCGATGGCCGGAGATAATTCCTCTCCAACCATTAGCTTGCGTGAACGTTCGTTTCCTCTTGCCGGCGCCGAAGAACGACTGCCGAGATGGGTGACGTTTTCCCTGATCGTCCATGTTGGTTTGGCACTATTGATTATTATTTCACCGTTTACATCGTCGCCGCGTATGCCGACGGCCCCCACTTATACCGTCGATTTGGTCGGCGGCGAGCGCATTGGCCGCACCTCCTTGGGAACCGAGCTAAGCGGTGGAGCAAAAAAAGAAGTGAAAGCGGTGGAAGTCCCAGCGCCGATCGCGGCTCCGAAAAACGAGGTACGCCAGGAAAAGGCCGAGAAAATCAAAGTCGCTGACAAGAAAGTCGGCGACGATGAGAATGTCGTGCTGCGCGACAAGAGCAAAAAGGAGCCGACCAAAAAAGAGCCGGTCAAAGAATCCAAAGACGAAGCCCAGGCTGAAACAGCTTCGGCTGACAGCGTGCGCGAGCGTTTGATCAAGGCTGCCGCCGAGCGGGCGTCGGCGCGCTCTGAGGCCGCGCAGAAACCATCAAAGGCGGAAGCGCTCAGTACCGGCACGGGCGAAGGTATTGGCACGTCCGCGCTGGGAGCAGGCGGACGTGGCGGACCGGGGATAGTCAAGGGGATGGACTATGTTATCTATCAAAATCGCATGCTGAGCACGATAAAGAATAATTGGGTATGGGTGGGACCGCGCAGCAAGATCAAAGTCGTCGTGCAGTTCAATATCAAAGACAACGGCGAAATAGTCGGGCTCAAGATTGCCCAGTCATCCGGCAACTCATCTTACGACGATTCAGTCCTGAGGGCGGTGCGAAAATCGAGCCCGTTGCCAGCGCTCACGGAAAACATTCGCAATGGTTTCTCCGAAGTCGAGCTGGCATTTCGGCCGGAAGATCTGGAGGCTTAATCGGATGAAAGTCTTGTTCCTGGTGCTAGCGTTCATAGTCAGATTCGATATTGAAACGGCGTTGGCGCAATTTAAAGGCGAGATCGTCGGTTCCGGTGGCCAGAAGTTTCCCATTGCGGTATCGCCGCTGCGCAATACCGGCGGTTCGACGGCTGATTCCGGCCGATTCTCGACAGGAATCGCCGATGCGATCGTCCACGACCTGGAACTTTCGGGCTGGTTCCGTGTCATCGACCGATCCAGTTACATCGAAAACCCGCAAAAGAGCGGCATCACTCTCGGTACCTTCGATCTTAAAGATTGGTCGACCCTCGGCGCGGAGGGATTGGTTAAAGGCGGGTTTTCGGTGCAAGGAGATGAGATCACCGTGGAGTTGCGTTTATTCGATGTCTACCAAGGCAAAGAGCGCATCGCCAAACGGTACACTGGGGGAGTCCGCCAATTCCGCCGTATCGCCCATAAATTTGTCGACGAGGTTATCAACCAATTCACCGGCATCCCTGGGGTTTTCAATACCCAAATCGCTTACGTCTCCAATAGCGGCGGCCGTTTCAAAGAGATTTTCTTGTCGCATCTGGATGGCAGCGAGAAGAGCCAAGTCACCGATAACCGAACAATCAATCTTTCTCCGTCTTGGAGCGCCAATGGCAGGACCATTCTGTATTCGTCGTTCAAGGATCGCAACCAAACCCTCTTTCTCCGCGATCTCGACAGCGGTAAAGAAGTCAGATTCAATCCTCCCGGTGCGGGCCGGTATCTCAGCGGTAAACTTTCTCCCGACGGCCAAACGGTTGTGGCCACCTATGAGGTGGCGGGCAACAGCAATCTTTATCTGCTCGATCGCAACGGGGGTGTCATTCGGCGCTTGACCGAGGACCGGGGCATCGAGGTATCACCGGCTTGGTCGCCCGATGGCAAACAGGTGGTGTTCGTGTCGGACCGAAGCGGTTCGCCGCAGATTTTCGTTCTCGACGTGCAAAGCGGTAAAAGCCGGCGGGTCACCTATAGTGGTGGTTATAACACTTCGCCGGAATGGTCTCCCAAGGGGGAACGCATCGTGTACACCGGGAGGGTCGGCAGCAAGTTTGCTATCTTTACGATCGCCGCGGAAGGCGGCGATCCGCGCAAGCTCACGTCGGAATCATATGACAGCGAAGATCCGACTTGGTCGCCGGATGGCAGATTTATCGCTTTTTCATCGAATCGCGCTGGGAAGTACCATCTTTATGTGATGCAAGCAAGCGGCGAAAACCAACGGCGCCTGACGGGCTCCGGTGGTGATGACACCAAACCGAGTTGGTCGCCGCGGCTTCTCGATTAACCAATTTCTCTAAACTGGTGCGACTAAAGAAGGTTTCGACCAATCAGATGGAGGTTTCGATGACAATCCCGTGGAGAATAGGGAATTGCGGATTTTTGCTGCTGGGATTAATTGCGCTTGGCTGTGCGCCGACGGTGGCACCCAAACCCCCACCCGGCCCGGCGTCCGCGGGCAGCGGATCAGCGGCGGCAAAGTCATCCGACGCGGCACGCTCCGCCGATGGGCAGCGGGGCGGTACTAAAGAGTCAGATGCGGCTTCGTCGAGCCTGAAGGCCTTGCAGGATGGCAAGGCGCCAATCACGCCGGCATCGAGTCCCTTAAAAGACGCTTTCTTCGACTTCGACCGCTACGATCTCAGCGCTGACGCGCGCGGCGTTTTGCGCGCCAACGCCGATTGGCTCAAAAGCAATCCGTCGGTGCGGGTCGAGATAGAGGGTCACTGTGATGAGCGCGGCACAAGCGATTACAATCTAGCCTTGGGAGCGAAAAGAGCTCAGGCGGCGCGGGAATACTTGGCGTCGTTGGGGATAGCCCCGGATCGTTTGACGACAACCAGCTATGGTGAGGAAATCCCGGTCTGTCAAGAGAGCTCGGAAAGCTGTTGGCGGCAAAATCGCCGGGCGCGCTTTGTCGTCGTCGAGCGGCGCACCACTTCCTAATTGACGGCTATGAGGACGACTCCCGTGTTCACTAATCAAATTCAAATCGTATTTCTCATGACTGTTTTATCGGCTACGTCCGCCTGTGTGAACCCGCAGCAAGTGGATCTGCTCGAACGCGACACACGGCGACTACGTGGCGACGTCAGTTCCATTCAGTCCAATATAGGTGCGATGCAATCCGATATCGATGCGGTGCGGACAAGCTTGGCGGATACCCGTGCCAACTTGCAGCAGATGCAACGCGACCTCAGCGCGATTCGCGAGCGCATCGATGAAACCCGCGTGCAAGTCGGACGGGAAATTGGCCAAACCAGCCGAGAGGGCGATCAGCGCGTCAAGACGTTAGAGTCGCGTTTGCTTAAACTCGAAGACGATGCCAAAGCTCAAGCCGAGTATTTGAAAACCCGTGAAGCCGAGATCCAGCAACTGAAAGACACCGCGCAAAGCGCGCAAGCCGCGCAAGCCGCTCAAGCGAACGCGCCGGATGGCTATGCGGAAGCGGCGCTGGGTGAGTCGGAGGCGGCGCGGCGGGATTTTGACAGCGGCTGGCGTCTGTTCGAACGCAAGGACTTTCGCTCTGCGGCCAGCCGGTTTCGCGAGTTCGTGAAGAAATATCCCAAGAGCCGGATCGCGGCGAATGCGCAATATTGGCTCGGTGAAAGTCACTATGGTCTGAAAGAGTACGATAAGGCGATCGTTGAGTTAGATGAGGTGCGGCGCCGTTATCCGCAATCAGAAAAAGTCCCGGCAGCGCTGTTGCGGCAGGGATTTGCCTTTGCCGAGCTTGGCGAAAAATTAAACGCCCGTCTGGTGCTGCAAGATGTGGTAGAAAAGTATCCCCAATCTCCGGACGCGCTCAAGGCCAAACAAAAGCTCAAATCCCTCGAGTAGACTTTTACTTTTATCAGCCGTGTAACGCAGCAAAGAGGCGCCGCGGCCATGGCTGTCTGCCTGGCGCACCGGTGTGACTCCCTGGCCGATTGGGTGCTACTGTACGGTTTACATGCAGATAATCCGGCACATCGACGATCCCGCTCTCGCCTTCGATGGCACTAGCGTGACTTTGGGCAATTTCGATGGCATCCACTTGGGCCATCAGAAACTGATTAAGAACACGATTGACGATGCCAGGCGACTGGGAATGTGCTCCGCGGTGTTGACTTTCGAACCCCATCCACTGCGCGTGCTTGCTCCCGACCGGGCGCCCAAGATGCTGTTAACCCATAAGGACAAGATGCAGTTGCTGCACGGGCTCGGCGTGGATTGTGTGGTGATTCAACAGTTCGATCGCGCCTTTGCCGCCATTCCCGCCGAGGAGTTTGTGCGCAAGTATTTGCACCAGCGGCTGCGTGCCAAGAAGGTTTGGGTCGGTAAGGATCTGCGTTTTGGCAAGGGACGCGGCGGCGATATCGAGCATTTACGCGCATGGGGAGCGCAATTGGATTACGCAGTGGGCATTGTCGAGCCGGTCATGCTGGCTGGCGAGCGTATCAGTAGCTCGCGGATTCGCGAGCTCATCGGCGCCGGCGAAGTCGCTGCAGTGCAACCCATGTTGGCGCGATATTATTTTGTTTCCGGAAAGGTCGTGTCCGGTCACCGGCGTGGTCGTGAGCTCGGCTTTCCGACGGCCAATATAGCCAGCCGTGCCGAAATCGTCCCGCGCGACGGCATCTATGCAACCTTGTTTCATCTCGGCGAAAAGGTGCTGCCCAGCGTTACCAGCGTCGGCCTTAATCCAACCTTTGGCGCCGGTCCGCGCACCGTCGAGAGTCATATTTTGCATTTCGATCGGGAAATTTACGGCGAGGCGGTTCAGGTATCGTTCGTCGCCCGGCTTCGTGACGAATTAAACTTCGCCTCGGTGGCATCGTTGATCGAGCAGATCCATGTCGATGTCGCGGCCGCTGAGAAAATCCTCGCAAATAAGGGTTTTGTTACGACACCTGAGGCCGACGCGAAATCTTAATTATGGGACTGGCACGATTCACGGTTGACGTCGCTATCGAAGGCATGCGCTTGGATGTGTTCGTGGCCAGCCATTTTGCCCTGCTGCCAGCGGCGGAGGCGATGAGCCGCGCTGGGGTGCAAAAGCTCATCGATGCCGGACATGTCACCGTCAACGGTGCGCGTGTGAAGTCCAGTGCCAGGGTGAAATTGGCCGATCATATCGAGATTCATGTTCCGGCGGTACGTGAAATCGGTTTAATCGGTGAGGACTTGCCGTTGGCAATTCTTTATGAAGATGACGATTTCATCGTGATTAACAAAGCCGCCGGCATGGTCGTGCATCCCGCGGCAGGGTATAACAGCGGCACCTTGGTAAATGCGATTTTGCACCACTGCCCAGCGATCGCCGGTATCGGCGGAGAGCGACGGCCGGGGATCGTGCATCGTCTCGATAAGGACACGTCGGGAGTGATGGTGGTTGCCAAAAACGATTCGGCGATGCACAGTTTGGTCGATCAATTCAAGGGGCGCACGGTGCGCAAGGAATACCTCGCGCTCGTGCATGGGCGGCTGGCAGAGGAGCGGGGCGAGATCGACCGCGCCATCGGTCGTCATCGGAGCGATCGCAAACGGATGTCAAGTCTGCGCGTCCTCGGTAAGAGTCGTGAGGCCACGACCGAGTGGACTGTCGAGAGGCGATTTGCTGTGCCGGGATCTGGCCGGATTGTCGCATTGTACTCTTTGATCCGTCTGCTGCCCCGCACCGGCCGCACGCATCAGATTCGCGTTCACCTCGCCGATCTAGGCCACCCTTTGGTTGGCGATCGAGTCTACGGGCGCCGTCAAACTGTGGCGCCGCAAAATACAATATTTGGGGCAGGAGTCGACAGCTTCTGGCGCCACGCGCTGCACGCTGAGAAGTTGAGCTTCAATCATCTGCGCAGCGGCGAGCGGCTGGAGTTTCGTGCGCCTCTAGCCGACGACATGGTGAATTTGATTGAATCGCTCCAAAGGTACGCAGTGGGCAGTGAATCGGTTCGGATGAATTCTTCGCGGCCCGCTGGGTTGACAAGATTCGGAGTTTAAAATAGTATTGGTGTACCGAGGATTAGCTCAGCAATTCTTTTTATCGTCCCCGCGCCAAATTAAGTAATCATTCACAGTTATCGATCAGAGCTTATTTTGTTTTTCAAAAAAGAGATTCTTGTCTGCGTTTAGTAGTTTATCCCACGGACGCACTTGCCCCTGAAGCTGCGCCCGGCGCCAGCATTGACTCATTGCCATTGAAGTTTAGTGCAGCCACTGGTGTCAATGCTGCTTGAATATCCCAGCAAGCGACTGTTTTAGACCTGATTTGCGTCAAAAGTGGATTACAACTTTGAGTGTTGAAAGGAGAGGCATAGTGTATGGTTCGTGGTAGAACTCGATCGGCCGAGCCGGAGAACGAAGAAGAAATCGTTAAAGAGGTCGTCAAAGATAATGGGCTCAATCTCAAAGCCCTCAAGGAAAAGAAGATCGGCGACCTTGCGCTGATCGGCAAGACTTTTAATATCGAGGGTGCTGCCAATATGCGCAAGCAGGATCTGATCTTCGCGATCCTGCAGGCGCAGACCGAACAAAACGGTCATGTCTATGGCGAGGGTGTATTGGAAACCCTACCGGATGGCTTCGGCTTTCTGCGCGCTCCCGATTATAACTATCTACCTGGACCGGACGATATTTATGTTTCCCCCAGTCAAATTCGTCGCTTCAGTTTGCGCACCGGCGATATCATTTCCGGTCATATTAGACCGCCAAAGGAAGGCGAACGCTATTTCGCCTTACTCAAAGTCGAGACGATCAATTACGAAGACCCCGAACGCGCCCGTGAAAAGATTCTTTTCGACAACCTCACGCCGCTTTATCCCAATGAGCGTTTATGTTTGGAAAATCAGCCCAGTGACTACACCACTCGAATTGTCGATCTGCTAACGCCCATCGGCAAGGGGCAACGCGGTTTGATCGTGGCCGCGCCGCGTACCGGTAAAACCATGATGTTGCAGCATGTCGCTAAAGCGATAGCGAATAACCATCCCGAGGTGGTGCTGATCGTGCTGTTGATCGACGAACGCCCGGAAGAGGTCACCGACATGCAGCGTTCGGTCAACGGCGAGGTGATCAGCTCGACCTTCGATGAGCCGGCGACGCGCCATGTACAAGTGGCAGAGATGGTGATCGAGAAAGCCAAGCGTTTGGTCGAGCATGGTAAAGACGTGGTGATTTTGCTCGATAGCATCACTCGCTTGGCGCGAGCCTATAACACCGTGGTGCCGCCGAGCGGCAAGATTCTCTCCGGTGGTGTCGACTCGAACGCTTTGCATAAACCCAAAAAATTCTTCGGCGCCGCGCGAAATATCGAAGACGGCGGCAGTTTAACCATCATCGCCACGGCCTTGATCGATACGGGCAGCCGCATGGATGAAGTGATTTTTGAAGAATTCAAAGGCACAGGCAATATGGAAGTCCATTTAGATCGGCGCTTGATGGACAAACGGGTGTTCCCGGCCATCGACATCAATAAGTCTGGAACTCGCAAAGAAGAATTGCTGATTCCGCGCGAAGATCTCAATCGCATCTGGATACTGCGCAAAGTCTTGTCCCAATTGAGCGTCGTCGAATCGATGGAATTCCTGCTCGACAAGATGCATGGCAGCAAGACCAACAAGGATTTTCTCGATTCGATGAATCAATAAGGGCCGTCGCGCCAACCGTCAAACTTGCGTCAATTGGCGTTCTCTGTTAAAACCCGGAGCAACGTCGTCATTAGTTTAGTCCTTGGGATTTTGAAGGGTTGACCGCCCGGCAGCATTCCGAAGGTTTTATCAATTTCAATACACACCCTCGCCGATCGTTATCGCGGTGCCTAAGACTAGGTGCGGTGGCGAAAAGACGCGAGGGGAGGAAAAACCACGAAGGAGCAGTATGGCAGAGATTACAATGAAACAGTTGCTGGAGGCCGGTGTCCATTTCGGGCACCAGACCAGTCGGTGGAACCCGAAGATGAAGCCCTATATCTTTGGTGCGCGCAATGGGATTCACATCATCGACCTGCAGCAGACCGTGTCGATGTTCAAGGATCTCGAAGCGGTGGTGCGCGATTTGGCGGCTTCCGGCGGCCATGTGTTGTTTGTCGGCACCAAAAAACAGGCCCAGGATGCGATCCGCGAAGAAGCGACCCGCTGCGGCATGTATTATGTCCACAACCGCTGGCTCGGCGGTACGCTGACCAACTTTACGACGATTCGCCAGAGTATTGAAAGGTTGCGCAAGATCGAAGAGATGGAGAATGATCCCAAGGTCGTCGAGGCGCTAACCAAGAAAGAAATGCTCGGTCTCAGCCGCGAAAAAGATAAGCTGGAGCAATCGCTGGGTGGGATCAAGGCGATGAAGAAGCTGCCCGACGCAATTTTTGTGATCGATCCGAAACAGGAAGAAATCGCCGTCAAAGAAGCGCGCAAGCTCGGTGTCCCGGTGATCGCGGTAATCGACAGTAATTGCGATCCAGACATGATTGATTACAAGGTGCCCGGCAACGACGACGCGATCCGGGCGATTCGATTGTTCTGCTCGGCGATTGCCGAGGCGGTGATCGAAGGCCGAACAATTTACGAGCAGTCCTTGGTGAAGGAAAGGGTCGATGACCGGCAGGCTGGCGATGGCGCCACCGTGACAATGGAAAGCGCGGTCGGAGGAGTCTAGGCGACATGGAAGTGACAGCGAGTTTAGTCAAAGAGCTTCGGGAAAGAACCGGAGCTGGTATGATGGATTGTAAAAAAGCGCTTGCCGAAACCGCTGGGGATTTGTCAAAGGCGGTTGATTACTTACGTCAAAAGGGGCTGGCGGCGGCGGCAAAGAAAGCCGATCGCGTGGCTACAGATGGCGCCATCGGCGCCTATGTCCATGCCGGCGGCAAGCTGGGTGTCTTGGTCGAAATCAATTGTGAAACCGACTTCGTCGCGAGGACCGCGGAATTCCAAAGCCTGTTGAAGGATGTCGCCATGCAAGTGGCGGCCACTAATCCACGTTGGGTGCGCCGGGAGGAAGTCTCAGCCGACGAATTCGAGCGCGAAAAAGTAATTTACCGCCAACAAGCGCTGGAGTCGGGCAAACCGGAAAAAGTCGTTGAGATGATTGTTCAGGGCAAAATGGAGAAGTTTTACTCCGAAGTCTGCTTGCTGGAACAATCGTTTGTTAAAGATCCTGATAAGAAGGTTATCGACGTCGTCAATGATGCGATCTCGCGATTGGGTGAAAATATTCAGGTGCGACGCTTTGCCCGCTATCACCTTGGCGAAGGGGTGGCGAAGGGTTAGCGCTTAGCGGATCACGGCATGAACGACGGCGCACCGAAATATAAGCGGATAATTTTGAAGGTGACCGGCGAAGTGTTTGCCGGTCCCGGTAATTTCGGCATCGACGGCAAGACCGTTAAGGCTTTTGCCCAGGAAATCAAAGAGGTCAAGGATCTCGGCTGCGAGCTCGCACTGGTCATCGGCGGCGGCAACATATTCCGTGGCGCCGTCGCGAGCGAGATCGGCATGGACCGCGCCAGCGCGGATACCATGGGCATGCTTGCCACGGTTATCAACAGCCTGGCTCTGCAAGACGCTTTGGAGAAGATCGGTGTGTCGACGCGGGTCTTGTCGGCTCTCGAAATGCGCCAGGTCGCCGAGCCCTATATTCGCCGGCGCGCTACCCGCCATTTAGAAAAAGGCCGAGTTGTCATTTTCGCCGGAGGCACCGGCAATCCTTATTTCACCACAGATACCACGGCGAGCTTGCGGGCGATGGAAGTGGGAGCCGAGGTGATTCTCAAGGCCACTAAGGTGGATGGTATCTACGATGCCGACCCGTTCCAGCAATCCAACGCCAATAAGTTCGAACAATTGACTTATATCGAAGTCCTCAATCGAGAATTAAAAGTGATGGACTCCACGGCGATCTCGCTGTGCATGGACAATCAGCTGCCGATCATCGTTTTCAACATCATGGAAAAGGGTAACATCAAGCGGGTCGTCTTAGGCGAGTCCATTGGCACCCTGGTGTGCGGAGGCAAACGATGAACGAGGCGATTTTTACCCAAGCGCAAAAAGAGATGGAGGGCTCGGTTGCGGTGCTGCGCAAGGACCTGTCCAAGCTGCGCACAGGTCGGGCGTCGACGGCCTTATTGGAACATATCACCGTCGATTATTACGGTGCTTCGACGCCGTTGCACCAGCTGGCTACGCTGAGCGCGCCGGAATCGCGCTTATTGGTCATTCAGCCATTCGACCGCGCCGCCATGACGGAAATTGAGAAGGCGATTCTCAAATCCGATCTCGGTCTCACCCCGAACAACGACGGCAAAGTCATTCGCATTCCGATTCCCGCCTTGACCGAAGAGCGGCGCAAGGACCTAGTCAAGCATGTCAAGAAGATCGCTGAAGAGTATCGCGTGTCGGTGCGTAATCACCGGCGGGTCGCCGTCGAGCACCTCAAAGAAGCGGAAAAGAAGAAAGAGATCACCGCCGATGAGGCCAAGCATGGGCTTGACCGGGTGCAGAAGATTACCGACGACTTCATTGGCCGGATCGACAAGATCGTCAAAGCCAAAGAAGATGAAGTCATGGTGATTTAACCCGACATCGCATTTCGCCGCGCCTTCCTTGCGTCCAATTCAACGTCATCCTCTCGACTGATACTTTTCGCATGTACCGATGCACGCTTATCTAGGCATACTGCCGTGGAGTTAGACGGTCTCGATAAGAGCCGTTTGCCGCAACATGTCGCCATCATCATGGACGGCAACGGGCGCTGGGCGACTCAGCGGCATAAGCACCGCATTGAAGGCCATCGGCGCGGTAAAACCTCGGTGCGTGTCATCGTCGAAATGAGCCGAAAGATCGGCATCCGTTACCTATCACTCTACGCTTTTTCCACCGAGAACTGGTTTCGTCCCGATGATGAGGTTGAAGCCTTGATGGGATTACTGGAACATTATCTAGTCGCCGAGCAGGCCAAGATGATGCGATATGGCATTCGCCTGCTAACCGTCGGCGACCGCAACCGGCTACCCGCGGGGGTGCGGCGCACCCTCGAGAGCGTCATTGCAACCACGGCGAAAAACCAGCGCATGACCGTCGTCTTGGCACTCAGTTACAGCGGCCGCGACGACATCGTGCGTATGGCAAGAAATTTGGCGCAGCAGGTGAAAGCTGGGCAGTGTCGACCGGAGGCTATAGATGAGCAGTGGATTTCGTCCCAGCTTGATACCGCGGGCGTGCCGGATCCCGATCTCTTGATTCGCACGAGCGGTGAGATGCGCATCAGCAATTTTTTTCTCTGGCAAATTGCCTACAGCGAGCTTTACGTTACGCCGACACTGTGGCCGGAATTTCGCGAAAAAGAATATCTTCAGGCGCTGCTCGATTATCAACGGCGGCGGCGGCGCTTTGGCCGCACCGATGAACAACTGGCGCAAAACCCAATTGCCATGATGGAGGCGGGTGGACCGAAATCTTAAAGCTCGGTTTGCCACCGCCGCTGTGGGGCTGCCGCTTCTGGGCTGGTTGGTTGGCTGGGGCGCGCCATGGCTTTTTTCGCTGACCTTTTTTGTTCTCACCGTCGCAGCTTTACAAGAATACTTCGCGATGATCTGTCCGGGCGACCCGGGGCGGCAGTGGTGCGGCATTCTATTCGGTAGCGCCATCGGTCTGACCGTCATGCTGATTCCCACGCCGGCCGTGGCTCTTTGCCTTGGTATGCTACTACTGCTCCTATTCGCCAGCACGTTATGGTCAAGTGGCTCGGTTGCCGACCGTTTCAACTGGCTGGGTTGGATGTTGTTGGGCGGATTTTATATCGGTTTTTTAATGCCGCAGTTGGCGCTATTATTTCAGCTCAAGGACGGCCGTGGCTGGGTGGCCTTTGTCTTCGTTGTTATTATGGCCGGTGACTCTTCAGCTTATTTCATCGGCAAATATTTCGGCAAACGCCAGCTGGCGCCAGAGTTGAGTCCAAGTAAAACCGTCGAAGGCGCGATCGCCTATTTGATCGGCAGCGTGGTCATTGGCCTGCTTGCCAGGACGGTATTATCATTGCCGGTAGGGCCTGGGGAAATTATCGTGATTTCACTTGTCCTCAGCGTCCTCGGCCAGATCGGCGATCTTTTTGAGTCTTTAATCAAGCGCGCGTTTGCGGTTAAGGACTCCGGTGAGCTATTGCCGGGTCATGGCGGGGTTTTGGACCGTCTCGATAGTTTGATTTTCCCGGTTGTCTTCGCGACATTTTATTTAAAGGTCATTCATTCATGAGAACAATTGCCCTGTTGGGTTCCACCGGATCGATTGGCGTCAGTACCTTGGCGCTGGTGCGTGAATTTCCCGAGCGCTTCAAAGTCCACGGCATGGTAGCGGGCCGCAATACGGCGCTGCTGGCCCGGCAAATAAAGGAATTTACCCCGGCGGTGGTGGCTATAGAGCGTGCGGAAGATATCGGGCCGCTGGGAAAATTATTGGGTAAACATAAAGTCGAGATCTTATTCGGCCAAGCCGGTGCGAGTGCCGTGGCCACGGCGTCTGAAGTCGATGTCGTGTTGGCGGCGATCGTTGGCGGCGCCGGTTTGATGCCGACCTTACAGGGAGTCCTAGCCGGGAAAGAAATCGCCCTGGCCAACAAAGAAGCGTTGGTCATGGCCGGCGAGTTGTTCGTCAAGGCGGCCAAAAAGAACGGCGTGCGGCTATTGCCGGTGGATAGTGAGCACAGCGCAATTTTTCAGTGCTTGCAAGGAAACCAGCGCAGCGACGTCGATAAGCTTATTTTGACCGCATCGGGCGGGCCGTTCCTGTGCACGCCGCTCAATCGCCTCGCCTCAGTCTCGATTAACCAGGCGCTCAAACATCCCAATTGGAAAATGGGCCGGAAAATCACCATCGATTCGGCGACAATGATGAACAAAGGGTTGGAGGTCGTCGAGGCGCATTGGGAATTCGACATGGAGCCCGCCGGTATCCAAGTTGTGATCCATCCGCAGAGCGTGGTCCATTCCATGGTGCGTTATCAAGACGGAGCGATCATGGCGCAACTGGGTATTGCCGACATGCGCATCCCGATCGCATACGCGTTGGCCTATCCGCACCGTATCAAGGGCAGTTGGGAACCGCTCGATTTGACCAAACAGGGCGAATTGAACTTTCTACCGGTGGAGAAAAAGCGCTATCCCGCGCTGGCATTGGCCTACGCGGCGTTGAATGAGGGCGGCACCATGCCTGCGGTGCTCAATGCGGCGAACGAAGTAGCGGTGGCGGCTTTTTTAGCGGGTAGGATAGGATTTCGCGAAATTCATCGTATAATTGACCGAACCATGCAGCGGCATCAAACTAGACATGCCAAGAACGTCGATGACATCATCGACGTCGACCGCTGGGCGCGCGAGACCGCATCGGTCTCCGTTCATTAATTGATCCTGAAGGAGTATCGCGATGGAAAGTTTTCTATATTCGATCGGCTCAGCTGTGATTGGGTTGGGGTTGCTGATCGTATTTCACGAATTTGGCCATTTCATAATCGCCAAGCTATCCGGCGTCGGCGTGCTAACCTTTTCCGTTGGCTTCGGCCCCAAACTTTTCGTCCGCAAGAAAGGCGAAACCGAGTACGCCTTGAGTGCATTTCCTTTAGGCGGCTATGTCAAGATGATCGGCGAAGACCCCGGCGAAGAGGTCTCTCAAGCCGACCGGGAAAGATCCTTTGCGCACAAGAGCCTATTCAAACGCTGCGCCATCGTCTTCGCCGGACCCGGTTTCAACTTGATGTTGGCGGTGTTGCTGCTCATGTTGGTATTTGTTTTTTACGGTGTGCCGGTGATGTCGACCTTGGTCAGTGGCGTGGAAAAGGCGTCGCCGGCAGAACAGGCCGGTATCGCCAAAGGCGATCGCATCGTCGCCATCGACGGTAAGCCGGTGACGGAGTGGGAGGAGCTTTCGCAAACCATCAAGGGCAGTCAGGGCAAACCGATCAATCTAGAGATTCGCCGTGGCAGTGAAACGATCAAGGTCGCGGTGCAGCCGACAAAAAAAGAGGGAAAGAGCATTTTTGGCGAGCGCAAAGATGACTGGATGATCGGTATTGGCAGTCAAGGCACCATCGAAAAAGGCAAGCCAGGTCTCGCTGTTGGCAAAGCGTTTACGCAAACCTGGGACTACATCAAGATTACACTCCTGGCGTTTTACAAAATGATCACGGGTGATGTCTCGCCCAGGAACATCGGCGGACCGATTCTGATTGCCCAGATGGCCGGACAGCAGGCGCAAGAAGGGGTTGGCAACTTTCTCCATTTCCTCGCCGTGCTCAGTATCAATTTAGGCGTGCTTAATCTCTTGCCGGTGCCGGTGCTCGATGGTGGCCACTTGTTATTTTTCCTGGTCGAGGCGGTTATCCGCAAACCGGTTTCGGTGCGTGTGCGGGAGATGGCCCAGCAGGTCGGTATCTGTTTGTTGGCCTTGTTGATGGTTTATGCTTTTTACAATGACATCGTGCGGTTTTTCGAGAAGCAGGTCGGTGGATGAGGATACTGGGCGTTGACACTTCCACTACCAGCGCCAGTGTTGCTTTAATCGAAGACGACCAACTGATCGCCGAAGCCGGCGAGAGGCGCGAACATTCCATCGGCTTAATCAGTGCTCGGGGAAACCACTCAGAAACCGTCTTGCCGATGATTCAAGCGGTGCTCGACAAATCCGATTGCCGACTTGCCGATCTAACTGCCATTGCCATAGCCATCGGTCCGGGTTCGTTTACCGGTTTACGCGTTGGTCTCGCTCTCGTCAAAGGATTGGCCTACGATGGCAACTTGCCGGTAATCGGCGTGCCGAGTCTCGAGGCGCAAGCCGCGCGGGTGCGAGCGTTCGCCGGGCTTATCTGTCCATTGCTCGACGCGCGCAAGGAAGAAGTTTATACCGCCGTATTCGATCGGCGCGACGGCATCCTGCGGCGCCGAATTGCCGATCGGGCGTGTGCAGTCACCACCCTCGCAACGCTGTTCGATCCGCTGCCTTCAGCGCCGGCAATTGCTTTTATCGGCGCTGGCGCCGAACGTTATTGCCATAAGCTGCTTCGCATGTTCGCAGGGCGCGCTCAACTCATCGGCGAAACCGACGCCGAAAGTGCGGCCCACGCGCTGGCGCGGTTGGCGCTTAGGCGCTTTGCCGACGCTCCCGGGGGTGATTTAGGCCAGCTGGTACCGTTCTATTTGAGTAGTTTTACGGGCCTCGGAAATACCCCACTGAATTGACCTAACCCGTTGAAATAGTAACGAGAAAGCTACGTTGACAATCCGCAGACCGTAAGTTAGATTGACCCCGCTCAGAATTACGATTTCCCAAAGGAGGCTGTTATTATGGAACATAGTGAAGAATCGGTCATTGTCTCCCTGCTGGATAAGGATCCGGAACTGAAGAAATACTACGATGAGCATCTAGCCCTAGAGAAGCAACTTGCCACATTTCAACATAAAGGGCATTTGACGGCTGATGAAGAAGTCGAAATGAAACGCATCCAAAAACTTAAGCTCGTCGGCAAAGACAAAATAATGGAGCTGCTCGGCAAACACCGTTAGGTGCGGCAGCCGGAGCTAAGGAGCCCTATGAAAATTACCGGAGCAGAAATTTTTTGTGAGTCTTTGCGCCGTGAAGGAGTGAAAACCGTTTTCGGTCTGCCCGGCGGCGTCGTACTAAAAATTTTCGATGTCCTGTGCCAGCGCAAAGATTTGCAGTTGATCTTGACGCGCCATGAGCAGGGCGCAGCTCACATGGCCGAGGGCTATGCCAAAGCAACCGGCAAAGCTGGCGTGGTGTTGGTGACCTCCGGGCCCGGCATGACGAATATTGTTACCGGTTTGGCCGACGCGCATATGGACTCGGTGCCGTTGGTCGCGTTTACCGGACAAGTTTCCACCGATTTAATCGGTAACGATGCCTTCCAAGAAGCCGATAATGTCGGTATCAGCCGCCCCTGCACTAAGCATAACGTGTTAGTCAAAGACGTGAACGATCTCGCTCAAGCGGTGAAGGAAGCGTTTTACATCGCGACCAGCGGCAGACCGGGGCCGGTTTTGGTCGATATCCCCAAAGATGTCAGTACAGCCAAGGCCGAATTCAAATATCCTGACAAGATCAACTTGCGCGGCTATCGCCCATTCAGCGGCGGCGATAAATCGCAGATCAAGCAAGCGGCGGAAGCTATCATGACGGCTAAGAAGCCGATCCTCTATGTCGGTGGCGGCGCCGTGTTTGGCGATGCCGCTGACGAAGTCCGCGAGCTCGCCGAGATCACGCAGATTCCCGTGACCATGACATTAATGGGCCTCGGCACTTTTCCTGGAACCCACGAGCTTTCGTTGGGGATGTTGGGCATGCATGGCGGCTATTGGAGCAATATGGCGATGCACCAGGCCGATCTCTTGATTGCCGTTGGCGCTCGGTTCGACGACCGTGTCACCGGCAAACTCTCGGAGTTTTGTCCCGATGCGCGAGTGATTCATATCGACATCGATCCGACGTCGATCCGCAAGACGTTTCATGCCCATATTCCGATCGTCGGCGATGTCAAATCGGTGCTGCGGCAGATCAACGTTGTGTTGCGTTCGTTGGATGGTAACCCGACGGCGATGAAAGCGCGGCGCGCGCCATGGATCAAGCAGATCAATGCTTGGAAAAAAGAGCATCCGCTAGTTTACAAGCAAGACGATAAGATTACTAAACCACAATATGTCGTCGAGAAGCTCTATGAGCTGACCAAGCACGAAGCCATCGTCGCTACTGATGTCGGCCAGCACCAGATGTTTGCGGCGCAGTATTTCAAAGGAAAGAAGCCGCGCAGCTGGCTTACCTCGGGTGGTTTGGGCACCATGGGATTTGGTTTTCCTGCCGCCATCGGCGCGCAGGTGGCGTTCCCCAACCGCCAAGTGGTTTGTATCACCAGCGAAGGCAGTTTTCAGATGAATCTGCAGGAGCTGGTGGTGGCGGCGGAACATGATTTACCGGTGAAGATCGTTTTGCTCAACAACGGCGTGCATGGCATGGTGCGTCAGTGGCAAGACTTATTTTACGAGAGCCGCTATTCGGCGAGTTTGCTCGGAAATAAGCCGGATTTCGTGAAGCTTGCCGATGCCTATGGCATCAAAGGTTTGCGCGCGCTGAGGCCCGGCGAAGTCGACGGTGTTCTCAAAGAAGGGTTAAAGCACAAGGGGCCGGTGTTGATGGACATTCATACCGATCCCTTCGAAAATTGCTATCCGATGATTCCCGCCGGCGGAGCGCAGCATGAAATGATGCTGGAAGACCCGCCGGAACTCATTCAATCGCGTAAGGATGGAACAGTACATAAGAGAAAGGTGGATGAAGGCGAGGGTGTTCTTCCTGCCTGATATAGTTAGCGAATGGAACATATCATATCGGTTCTTGTCGAAAATAAATTCGGCGTCCTAGCCAGAGTCGCAGGTCTTTTTAGCGCAAGAGGGTACAATATCGAGAGTTTGTCGGTGGCGCCCACCCTGGACCCGACGACTTCAATGATCACGATCGTGACCATCGGTGATGATCGAATCATTGAACAGATCATGAAGCAACTCAACAAAGTCGTCGAGGTGTTGAGTGTCATCGATCATACCGAAACCGACTTTTTAGACCGCGAGACGGTGTTGATCAAAGTCCACACCAAGCCGGAGCACCGAGACGAAGCGATTCGCATTGCGTCAATCTTTCGCGCCAAAATCGTCGACTCGTCGGCGCTCACTTACACGATTGAAATTACCGGCGACGTCGACAAAGTCGAGGCGATGATCAACATGCTCAAGCCGCTGGGAATTAAAGACTTGATCCGCACCGGCCGGATTGCGATTGCGCGCGAGACCACCAGAACCGCATCGCCGCGCCGGGAACCGGCTTTATTAAAACCGTAAAACGACGCTGTCGACTGTCCCCCTAGTTCAAGATACCAAAAGCCACTCTCAGCACCCACGGCCGGCGGTGTTTTTCTTTCTTGGTGTGTCCGTTTACGGCCGGTGCATGATCTCCGCCTTGATATTTTTACTTAGCGGATCTTTTCGGAACGACAAACTACTTTCCGATTTACTTCAGGTCGCCCGCCCGGAGCCAACTAAATCTCGTTTGGTTACAGATACTTGTCGTTGACTTAAAGCGAGTCTATCGGCATAGTAGAAAGCCTAAAGTTCAGAGGAGAAATCATTCCATGCAAGTTTATTACGACCGCGATGCGGATCTCAATGTGTTGAAGGGAAAAAAGGTCGCCGTGCTTGGTTACGGCAGCCAGGGACATGCGCATGCCAACAATTTGCGCGATTCAGGCGTCGAGGTCGTCGTCGGCCTGCGCCGCGGCAGCAGCTCCTGGGCAAAGGCGGAAAACGCCGGCCTCAAAGTCTGCGAAACTGCCGATGCGGTAGCGCTGGCGGATATCGTCATGGTTCTGTTGCCCGATGAGTTGCAGGGTGACGCTTACGAAAAGGAAATCCGGCCGGGATTGAAGAGCGGTAACTACTTGGCCTTCGGCCATGGGTTTAATATTCATTTCAAGAGGATCGTTGCGCCGGCGGGTGTCAACGTATTCATGGTCGCCCCCAAGGGACCCGGCCACCTGGTACGCAGCGAGTACGAGAAAGGACGCGGCGTGCCGTGCCTGTTGGCGGTGCATCAGGATCCCAGCGGCGATACGACCAAGATGGGCTTGGCCTACGCCAGCGCCATCGGCGGTGCCCGTGCCGCCGTGATCCAGACCACCTTCAAGGACGAAACCGAGACCGATCTCTTCGGCGAACAATCGGTACTGTGCGGAGGTCTCTGCGAGTTGATTCATGCCGGTTATGAAACTCTGGTCGACGCCGGCTATCCGCCCGAGATGGCGTATTTCGAGTGCGTCCACGAAGTCAAGCTGATCGTCGATCTGATCTACGAGGGCGGCATGACGAACATGCGCTACTCGATCAGCAACACCGCGGAGTACGGCGACTTGACCCGAGGCAAGCGTGTAATCGGCCCGGAAGTGCGCCAAGCGATGCAGAAGATTTTAAAGGACATTCAATCCGGTCAATTCGCCGACGAGTGGATCAACGAATTCAAGGCGGGATCGCCGCACTTCACCGAGCTCAGAAAAGAGCAGGCCAATCATCCGCTGGAAAAAGTCGGCGCCGGTTTGCGCTCGATGATGCCCTGGCTGGGTCAGAATCGTCTGGTCGACCGAAGTAAGAATTAAGCTGTTGCTCTGAGCGCACGATGCCTATCGCAAAGGAAGGTTGGCCATTGATTCTGTCGGCAGCAGCGCTGGCGGTGCTGGCGTTGTTGTTGCGCTGGCAGATGGCTGGTATCGCATTGGCGCTGTTAACGCTGGCGATCGCGGCATTTTTTCGCGACCCGGAGCGCGACATCCCCACCGGTGACGGCTTGGTGGTTTCGCCCGCGGACGGCCGGGTGGTCACTGTCGCGCCGGTGCAGGGCGATGGCTTGTTCGCCGATGCCGTGACCCGTATCAGCATCTTCCTGTCGCCCCTCGACGTGCATATCAATCGGGCTCCGGTTGCCGGGCGGGTTAACGACGTGCGCTATCGAAGCGGCAAATTTTTCGCGGCCTATAAAGAAGACGCGTCCCGCGTCAACGAGCAGAACGCGCTGCGTCTCGTCGACGAACGGGAGCGCAACTGGGGCGTGGTGCAAATCGCCGGCGCGGTCGCCAGGCGCATTGTCTGCCGCGCGAAAGCCGGGGATATGTTGGGCCGTGGCGAACGCTTCGGTTTGATCATGTTCGGCTCGCGCACCGATATTTATTTACCTCAAGGGTGCCGTATCGAAGCGGTGGAAGGACAGCGGGTTAAAGGCGGAGTGACGATTATCGGAAGATTCTCATGAGCGCAATGAATGCTCAAGAGCCCGAGGCGCCGCAGGAAAAGGACAAGCTGCGCTTGCTACGCCGCCGGCGCGACCGGCCGCGCATGACCTTGCGTCAAAGAATGCCGGCGGAGAAACTGCGCAAGGGCGTTTATCTGATCCCCAGTCTGTTTACCGCGGGCAATTTGATGTGCGGGTTTTTTTCGATCATCGCGACTTTTCGGGGCGAGTATGTCAACGCGGCTTTACTGATTCTTCTCGCCAACGCGTTCGATGGCGTCGACGGCTATATCGCGCGCTTGACCCGAACCACCAGTCAATTTGGCGTCGAATTCGATTCCCTAGCCGACGTTGTCGCTTTCGGTGTCGCCCCGGCGGTCTTGGTATACATCTGGGCACTGGTGCCATGGCAAAATTGGGGTTGGCTGGCGGCGGCATTCTACGTCGTGTGTGGCGCGGCGCGCCTGTCGCGCTTCAATGTCCAGGCCCAAGGACCGGCGAAGAACCATTTCGTCGGTCTGCCGATTCCCGCCGCCGCGCAAATGATTAGCTCATCGGTGCTTTTGTATTATCATATCGGTTTCGAGGGGGCGCCGACGCGCCATGTGACGTTTCTCTTGGTGATTTTTGGCTTGGCGATTTTGATGGTTAGCAGTATTCCGTTCTTCAGTTTGAAGAATAACGACATGAGAAAACGCCACCCGGAATGGATGTTTCTTTCCGGCGTGATTTTGATTACACTGATCATTGCCGAGTGGCATATTATGTTTTTCGCCATAGTCTTACTGTACACGTTATCCGGGCCCTTATTATGGTGCTTAACCAAGCTTAAGCGTCGACGGGAGTCGAGACGGGGGACGGCGCAAGCATTGCCGTGAATTCCGGCTCGAGTAAAGGCGAAACAAACTCCCGTTGGCCCTGCCGCGGGAGTTTTCTTTTCGGGGTGGGCCAGCGGACAACGGTAGAGGAGACATTCAAATGGACCAGATGGCCAACGATAATATAGTGCAAATTTTCGATACGACGCTGCGCGACGGCGAGCAATCGCCGGGGGCGAGCATGACCGTGGAACAAAAGGTCGTGATTGCGCGCCAGTTGGAGAAGCTCGGCGTCGATGTTATTGAAGCGGGCTTCGCGGCATCCTCGGAGGGCGACTTCGAATCGGTGCGGCGAGTCGCGCAGGAGGTCAGCCAGCCACGGGTGGTTAGTTTGGCGCGCGCCCAGGAGGGCGATATTAATCGAGCTCTCAAAGCGGTGGAGGGGGCCAAGAAGCCGGGAATTCATACTTTCATAGCGACCTCCGATATTCATCTCAAGCATAAGCTGCGCATGACTCGTGAAGAGGTGGTTGAAGCGGCGGTCAAGGCGGTGAGTTACGCCAAGCAGTTTACCGATTATGTCGAGTTCTCGGCCGAGGACGCGTCGCGTAGCGACCCGGAGTTTTTGCTGCAAATCTTCCGCGAGGTGATCCGCGCCGGCGCCAAGACGATCAATGTCCCGGATACCACCGGCTATGCGATTCCGTCGGAATTCGGCGCTTTGATTGCCAACCTGATCGAGCGTACCGCCGGCGGCGACCGGGTGATCTGGAGCGCCCACTGTCATAACGATTTGGGCCTGGCGGTGGCCAATTCTCTGGCCGCGGTGCACAACGGCGCGCGACAGATCGAATGCACGATCAACGGTATCGGCGAGCGCGCCGGCAATACTTCTCTCGAGGAAGTGGTCATGGCTCTGCGCACGCGCAAGAATTATCTCAATCTCGACACCAACATTCGCAGTGAGCAGCTTTTTCCCAGCTCCCGTTTGCTGTCGCAAGTAACCGGCATTGCGATTCCAATCAACAAACCGATCGTCGGCGATAATGCCTTCGCCCATGAGGCCGGCATTCATCAAGACGGCGTGCTCAAGCACAAGCAGACCTACGAGATCATGACGCCGGAGTCCATCGGCATTCCCGGGAATAAGCTGGTCATGGGCAAACATTCCGGGCGTCATGCCTTCGATGAACGGTTGAAGCATCTCGGCTTTAACTTGAGCAAGGAAGATATGAATCGCGCCTTCGTACGCTTCAAAGAGTTGGCCGATAAGAAGAAGAACGTTTATGACGAGGATATCGAAGCCGTCGTTGCCGAGGAAGTTTTGCGCATGCCGGGGCGGCCGGATAGGTTCGAGCTGCTCTACATGAACGTCAACTCGAGCACCGATGGAGTGCCGACGGCGACGGTCAAGATGCGCGTTGGCGAGGCGGAAAAGATGGATCATGCCGCGGGCGACGGCGTGGTCGACGCCTGTTACAAAGTGATCACCAAAATCACCGATTCGCAGTCGCAGTTGGTGCGCTACTCGGTCAATGCGCTGACCGGCGGCGCCGACGCCCAGGGAGAAGTCGCCTGCTTGATAGAAGACGCCGGCATCCGCGTCTCGGGCCAGGGCTCGCACACCGACATCATCATGGCGAGCGCGCTCGCGTATATCAACGCGCTCAACAAATTGGAAGAACGCAAACGCTATCGGCGGGTGGTGGAAAAAGAGGGTCCATGAACTATAAAATCGCGGTTTTACCCGGAGACGGCATCGGCCCTGAGGTGATGGGCGAAGGCACGCAGGTACTCAATCAAGTGGCGCAGCTTCACGGCTTCACCGCCACTCTGGAGCCCGGCATCGTCGGCGGCGCGTCCATCGACGCCCACGGCAAGCCGCTCACCGACGGGGTGTTGAATCTCGCCAAGCAGAGCGACGCGGTTTTGCTTGGCGCCATGGGCGGCCCCAAATGGGATGGGCTCGACTATGCGATCCGTCCGGAACGTGCGCTCTTGGCGTTGCGCCAAGAGTTGGGCTTATTTGCTAATCTACGCCCGGTTAAATTATTTTCCGCGCTGGCGTCGGCGTCGACGCTCAAGCGGGAGGTGGTCGAGGGCACCGATATGCTGGTGGTGCGCGAGCTCACCGGCGGGATTTATTTTGGCGAACCCAAGGGCGTGACGATGCTGCCCGACGGCACCGAGCGCGGCGTCAATACCGAAGTCTACACCACGCCCGAGATCGAACGCATCGCCCATGTGGCGTTTCAGGCGGCGCTCAAGCGACGCAAGAAAGTGACGTCGGTCGACAAGGCCAATGTGCTCGAGGTTACCGAACTTTGGCGCAAGGTGGTGACACGCATTCACAAAAAAGAGGAGGGCTACGGCGGTATCGAGTTGGAACATATCCTGGTCGACAACTGCGCCATGCAATTGATCCGCAATCCCCGGCAGTTCGATGTCGTCGTCACGACCAATATGTTCGGCGATATTTTAAGCGACGAAGCGGCGATGCTCACCGGCTCCATCGGTATGCTGCCGTCGGCAAGCATTGGCGGAAAAGTCGGTATGTACGAACCGGTGCATGGCAGCGCCCCAGATATCATGGGTCAGGACAAAGCTAATCCGCTGGCGACGATACTCAGCGTCGCGATGATGTTGCGTTACTCGTTTGACCAGGGCGCGGCGGCGGCGCGTATCGAAAAGGCGGTCGAAGAAGTTCTCGACGAAGGCTACCGCACAGCGGATATTCAAGAGCCCGGTTGTAAGCTGTTGGGCTGTAAGCAGATGGGCCGGTTGGTGCGCGACAAGATCGCGGCAGCGAAGGGATAGGTTTTTGTGAAGAAAGAAAAGTACAACGTCGCGATCGTTGGCGCCACCGGCGCCGTCGGCGAGCAAATGCGCGAAATCCTCGACGAACGCCAATTTCCGGTTGGGGAGGTGCGCTTATTGGCCTCCGAGCGATCCGTCGGCCAGTTCCTACCGTTTCAAAGCCGGCAGTTGGCCGTCGAGGTACTCAAGGCCGACTCGTTCAGGGACATCGATATCGCCCTGTTCTCAGCCGGCGGCAGTGTCAGCAGCGAATTCGCGCCGATGGCGGTGGCAGCCGGCGCGGTGGTGATCGACAATACTTCGGTGTTTCGCATGGAGCCGGATATTCCCTTGGTGGTTCCAGAGGTCAATGCCAAGGAAATTGCCAACTACAAATCCCGCGGTATCATAGCCAATCCCAACTGCTCAACCATTCAAATGGTCGTAGCGCTCAAGCCGATTCATGACGCGGCACGGATCAAGCGCGTGGTGGTTTCTACCTATCAATCGGTTTCAGGCGCCGGGCGTAAAGCGATGGAGGAGTTGAGCCAACAGGTGGCAGCGCTATTCAACGGCAAGGAGATCGAAAAGGTCAAGTTTCCTCATCAGATCGCTTTCAACTGCATCCCGCATATCGATGCTTTCATGGCCGACGGCTATACCAAGGAAGAGTGGAAGATGATCGAGGAAACCCGCAAAATTCTCGGCGAGCCGAATCTACCGGTGACGGCGACAACCGTGCGGGTGCCGGTGTTTTGCAGCCACTCGGAAGCGGTCAATGTCGAAACCTACGTCAAACTCTCGGCCAACGAAACCCGGCGGATTCTGCGCGAAGCGCCGGGCATCATAGTCGCCGACGAACCGGAGAATAATCTTTACCCGATGGCCATCGACGCCGCCGGCAAAGACGCCACTTATGTCGGCCGCATTCGCGAAGATAAGTCGGTCGCCAACGGTCTCAATCTTTGGGTGGTGTCGGACAATCTGCGCAAAGGCGCAGCGCTCAACGCCGTGCAAATCGCCGAGATTCTAATCCGCGATTATTTATAGACTCGCATTGGCGTTCTGCCGGCATTTTCTATACCTGCCTTTAGCCTGAGACCCAAATAAATCTGTCGTGAACGTCAAGATTACCGTCGAATATGACGGCAGTAACTACCATGGTTGGCAGGTCCAGGCGAATTACACGACCATCCAAGCGGTTTTAGAGAAAGCGATTTCGACATTTCTCGGCGTGCCCACCCGCATTACGGGTTCGGGCCGCACCGATGCCGGTGTCCACGCGCTGGGGCAAGTTGCCAATTTTTTCACCGCCGAGGATTACGTGCCCTATCGGATCCTACGCGGCCTCAATGCGTTAACGCCGCGAGACATCACGGTGAAAGCGGTTGAGATTGTCGACGATGCCTTCGACGCGCGCCGTGACGGCCGCAGCCGCTTGTACGAATACCTGATTCTCAACCGCTCGACTCCATCACCGTTTCACCACAATCGTGCCTGGCACATCCATGAGCCATTGGATGTCGAACCTATGACCAAGGCTATCCCATGCTTGATCGGCGAGCATGATTTTTCGTCGTTCCGCGCCTCCAGCTGCGACGCGCCGCATGCGGTTCGCACCGTCTATCAAACCCGTCTTGAACGGCGCGGTGAGCTGCTGGTGTACAGCATCGAAGGCACCGCTTTCCTGCGCCACATGGTGCGTAACATCGTCGGTACTTTAGCCGATGTCGGCCGCGGCATCCGCACCGCGGCATCGTTCGCCGAGCTGCTCGATGCGCGCGACCGCACCCGGGCGGGTTACACCGCTCCGCCGTCGGGGTTGTATTTGGTTCAGGTCAAGTACGATCCGGCCTAATCGACGGCATATTCGCTCGTCGGCGCGCGTGGTTTTGCGTTGACACACCCGATTGATTTACTTATACCCAGACGGAGCAATTTTGTGCGCTCATAACAGGAGGGCCCTATCATGATGCCCGAGCATGACAATTTCTACGATGTCTATTCCAAGGCAAAAAAGCTCAAGATCAAATGGCCTAACGGCGCACGCCTGGCGATCGCCTTGGCGGGAAATTTGGAAGCGTGGACGGAAATCCCCAACGCCAAGCACCGGCGCACGCACCATGTCGGCGGCTCCAATCCGATCAAGGAAGACGATGTCGTGTCGCAGTACGACTGCCGCACGGCTAGCGAAAACGATTACGGTGGCCGCACCGGTATCTGGCGGATTTTGCGTATCCTCGACAAGTACGGGGTCAAGGCTTCGTTCAACACCAACGCGCTATGCATCCACCGCTATCCGGAAGCGGTGAAGGCGGTGCACGAGCGCGGCCATGAGATCGTCGGCCATTCCTACGCGGAAGACATTCAACTCACTCAGCTGACGGCGGAAGGAGAGCGCGACGAGATCCGCACCTGCGCCAAGATGTTCGAGGATTTTACCGGTGTACGGCCGACCGGCTGGCTGACGTCAGGCATGCGCCACACCGAGCGGACGCTGGGCATCCTCGCCGATGAAGGTTTCGCCTGGCATGGGGATGCGGTCAATGACGATAATCCCTATCCCGCCACGGTCAACGGCAAGACGATGATCATCGTGCCGTACAAAAACGCCGTCAGCGGGCTCAACGACACCGGCATGTACCGCCGGGGTATCACCGCGCGCGATGTCTTCAACTCGTTCAAAGACGAGTTCGATCTCCTTTATGAGGAGTCCGCGACGGATCCGAAGATGTTGACCTTGGCGATGCACTGCCAGATGGCATTCCCGGCGACGGGAAAAGTTTATGACGATTGCATCAAGTACGCCAAGTCGTTTAACGATCTGTGGTTCGCCAAGCGGTGTGAGATTGTCGAGTGGGTAAAGAAGAACTGCATGTAGGGAAAAAATCGGGTGATGGAGCAGTGGGCATTGGGGTGCCGGTTCCGGAACCATCCGAAGCCTACGCCGCCACTACTGGACTCAAAGATTCTAACTTAACAAGAATGACGAGCTTCTATGTGCGACGCGACGGATGATGGCGTTGGCATTGCTAATGCGATTCCGCGGGAATTGCATTTGCGCAACCAGGGATTACGCTCGGCGGATATTTCGCCTTTGATGCCGTTTGCCCGCATGCTGGCCAATTCGCGTGAGAACCGCGATAGCCACATCGACTTTGTCGGGTACAACGAGAGCAACGCCGGTAATAAGATTCTTATCGCTATTGACGTGAATACGATCTTGATCTGTTGCATGCTGTCGCGGCGGCGGCGCTAGGTAAAAAAGGTGCCTAATGGCGATCTACTGATTGCCGACATGAGCGAGGCGGATCGTGTGTTCGGCTATACCGACGAAATTGACGTGACACGCGGCGCGAGCCTGAGCGCTGTACCCCGTAATTGTGTGTTATTCAGAGCGGACAAGTTCCTTGCTTAGCATGAGTCGGAGGCCGGAAGTCGGGAGTCGGAATTACCAAGGATTAAGGATGAGTTTATTATCCGTGTTTGTTTTGGTGATTGTTTCCGTGTTCCCTCCCTCTTTGGTGCGGGCTCAGGAGAAATTTCGCTTTCCCATCGGTGAGTCGTCGAAGACCCTGAGCTATGGGCCGCTGTGGGTGGCGGCGAAGATGGGGTTTTTTGAAAAAGAAGGTTTGGACGTTCCCATCGTCACCATGCGTGGTTCGCCGCTGACGATCCAGGCGTTGACCGCCGACTCGATCTACGTTGCCAACGCCACCGTAGACACGCTAATCAGCGCGCATGAGCGCGGCGCGGATATCACCATGATCGGCGGACTGATCAATGGACTGGGATTGAGCATGGTCGGCGGCAAACCGTTCAAGAGCTATGCCGATCTGCGCGGCACCACCATCGGCACGCAGACTCTCACCTCCGGCACCGGCTTCGCATTGCGTTTAGTGCTTAAGGTTCACGGCCTGGAATATCCGCGCGATTACCAACTGCTCAACATCGGTGGCGCGTCGGATCGTTATCAAGCGCTCACCTCGGGGCAGATTTCCTCGGCGCCCGTGGGCGTACCGCTCGATCTGGTGGCCAAGCAGCAGGGCTTCAACATCCTCGGCTATTTCGCCGACGATTTGCCCAATTTCCAGTTCAACACTTACATCGTCAAACGGTCCTGGGCGGAGAAGAATCGCCCTCTGGTGGTGCGCTTCATGAAAGCGATGGTGTCGACGATGCGCTGGATGAACGACAACCGCGATCAGGCCTGCATTTACCTGACCAAAGAGATGGTGCTCAGCATGGAGCACTGCCGCCATGGATCGGACTATAATTGGCAGAGCCGCATCTGGGATCGCAATGCCGACCTGAACGTCGAAGGCGTGCGCACGGTGATGAAGATTACGGCGGATCAGGGCATTCTCAAGGAGCCGCTGCCGCCGGCCACTAAATATATTGACCAGAGTTATTTAAAACAGGCGTGGGCGGAATTGGCAAAGAAGTGAAGCAGTCACGATCGGCGATACGGAGTTAGGAGATGCGAATGAAATTTTGTGTAGATATGGTTTTTGCAATTTTGTTGTCGTTAATTTTCGGCGCCGCGTTAGGACAAGCGCAGGATAAGATACGTATGGGGTTGAGTTCAGTGAGCGGTTTACACACCGCTGTCTGGGTGGCTGAAACAAAGGGGCTTTTTCGCAAACACGGTATCGATATCGAAGTGATCGTCACCGGCCAGGGTGGGACTGCCGGTATCAGCGCGCTCATCGCCAACGACGTACAAATGGTAAACTCAGCCGGCGATGTCTTGGTCGCGGCTTCGCTGCGCGGCGGCGATACCGTGATGGTCGCCAGCGTCGTCAACAAGGGACTGCAGCGGTTGATTACCAAGACCGATATAAAAACTCCCGCGGATCTAAAAGGTAAACGAGTCGGCGTCACCCGCATCGGCGCGGTGTCGCATTCTGTGTTGTTGATGATGCTGCAGCGCTGGAAGATGAACGTCAACGATGTCCAGGTTATGCAACTCGGCTCGTCGCCGAGCATGCTGGCGAGCCTAGACAAAGGGGGCATTGAAGGAGCCGTGGTGACGATTCCCTCGATGTTCGTCGCCGAAGACCGCGGTTACCGAGTGTTGCTCGATATGGCCGATACCGATATTTACTATCTGCATACGATGGTCGCGACAACGCGCCAATACATCAAGAACAATCGCGACAAGGTGCTGCGATTTCTCAGGGGTTACGTCGAAGGAATTGCGTTCGTCAAGCATAACAAGCAGGAGAGCATAGACATCGTCAAGAAGAAGCTTCGCATTGGTCCCGAACAGGAAAAAACCCTGGAACGCTCGATAGATTTGTTAGTCGCGAAATACTACGAGTCGGTGCCATATCCGTCATTGCGCGGCGTTGAAACGGTGCTCGGCTTCGTTGAAAAGGACAATCCCAAGGCGAAGACCGCCGATCCGAAGTCGTTCATCGATGACAGTCTATTGAGGGAAATCGAGCAGAGCGGGTTCGTGAAGAAGCTCTATGATCGATAGGTGCTGTTGGCAGGGGCCCGGGTTCATCGAAAATTCCCCGCTGCAAGTCGATCCCAATCACTGCTTCCTGCTGCAGTCCTAGCTTCGGTTTGACCGGGAGGCGGTTTAATCATCGTCGGCTTGGTTACGCCCTGCGATTTCCCATTTCATACCCCTGCTCGGGCGCTATCCGACCAGGCAACTCTCATTTTGGTCGTCACGCATTGTGAATGCGCGCTGAATCATCGACTTCCCTTGACAATTCCTCGCAGGCTCGAATAAGTAGAGTCTATTCGAAATATCCAAGGAGGGACGAACCGTGGCTGCAACATTATGGAAAGAATATAAGACCGTTAAGGTCGAAAAAGAGGACGGGACGACCTGGGTGACTCTCAATCGTCCAGAGAAGCGTAATGCGATGAATCCACAGCTCCACTACGATATGCTTGAGGCCTTGAGTGAACTGGAAGTCGACAAAGAGACCCAGGTGTTGGTCCTGACTGGCGCCGGGCCGAGCTGGTGCGCGGGCCAGGATCTGCGCGAGTATTTCCGCGGCACCGATACTAACCCGTTGGAGCGGCGCAAAGCGAGCTGGGCATCGCAGGAGTGGCGCTGGCGCCGGTTGTTCTGGTTCCCCAAGCCGACCATCGCCATGGTCAATGGCTTTTGCTTCGGCGGCGCGTTTACGCCGCTGATCGCTTGCGATTTCGCCATCGCGGCGGAAGACGCGACCTTCGGTTTGAGCGAAGTGAACTGGGGTATCTTTCCCGGTGGTTTGGTGAGCCGGGTGTTGGCCGACGCGATGTGTTACCGCGACGCTATGTGGTGCATCATGACCGGCGATCCATTCGATGGCAAAAAAGCCGCTGAAATGAAGCTGATCAACTATGCGGTGCCCAAGGAAAAGCTGCGCGCCGAGACCGTTGCTCTTGCCGATAAGCTAAAGAAGAAAAACCCGGCGGTGTTGCGCGCTGCCAAGGAAGTCTACAAATATTGCCGCACCATGGATTACAGCCAGGCGGAAGAATACATGAGCGCCAAAGGGACCGCGCTGCGTTTGACCGACCCGGAACGGGGCCGCGAGACCGGCATGGAACAGTTCCTTGACAAGAAGTCCTACCGCCCGGGGTTGGGCGAGTACAACCGGGACGCGAAGTAAGCGTCGCGGTTCTAAGTTCAAACGTTCAAGGTTTAATTCGGATCGTCCTCTTCTTTCCCTTTCCCTCGCTGGGAGAGGGAAAGGGCGAGGGCGATGGCCGGAGCAGTCAATGGATTTCAATCTCCCGGAAGAACTGCAAATTCTCAAAGACACGGTGCGTAAATTCGTCGACCGCGAGCTGATCCCGCTGGAGCGGGAATGCCGGCCGGAAGGCGAAGACATGCCGGAGCAGTTCATCAAGCCGCTCCAGGAAAAAGCCAAGGCGATCGGCCTGTGGCTGCTCGACGTGCCCCAGGAGTATGGCGGCGCGGGGCTCGACCTGATGAGCCGCTGTGTGATCATGGAAGAGGTTGCGCGCACCATCGCGATCCCATTTCGCTATGCGCCGATTTTCGGCCCCGAAGTGCGGCCGGTTTTGTTCCACTGCAACGAGGAACAAAAGAAGCGATTTTTGCTGCCCGTGATCGAGGGTAAAATTCGCACCTGTTTCGCTCAGACCGAACCCGATGCCGGCAGCGATCCCGCAGGCATGAAAACCAGGGCGGTCAAAGACGGCGATCACTACGTCGTTAACGGCACGAAACGTTTTATTACCGGCGCCAAGACCGCCGATTACGCTCAGGTCATCGCCGTCACCGATCCGGTCAAAGGCGCGCGCGGCGGCGTCAGCTGTTTCATGATCAGCATGAAGGCGCCGGGGGTCACATTGGAAAAGTTGTGGCCGACCATGATGGGCGACACGCCGGGACAAATCCATTTCGAAAACGTTCGGGTGCCGGCCGCCGACATGATCGGCGGCGAAGGACAAGGCTTCAGCATCGCGCAAAAATGGATCGAGGAGGGGCGCGTACGCGGTCACGGGGCGCGGCCGGTAGGCATAGCTTCGCGCGCGCTCGACATGATGATCGAGTATTCCAAAGTGCGCACGACCTTCGGCCAGCCGCTCGCCAACCGCCAGGCGATTCAATTCATGATCGCCGATTCGGCGATGGAGCTGCACGCGTGCCGGCTGATGGTTTACGAATGCGCCTGGCGCCACGACCGCGGCGAAGATATCCGCCAGCTTTCCTACATGACAAAAATTCAATGTGCCGAGATGGCCAGCCGCGTGGTCGACCGCTCGATTCAAGTCCACGGCGGTTTAGGTCTGATGCGCGAATTGCCGCTTGAATGGTGGTACCGGCAGGTGCGCAGCCTGCGCGTCACCGAAGGCACGCCCGAAGTGCTGCGCTGGCGTCTGGCGGAACATATTATTCGCAATCACAAGGGATGAAGAACGGTCGAGGATCTGGAGCGAGGATGGAAGATAACGTCTTTCGATTCTCTATCCTCTATTCACCATCGTCCGTCCTCGCAGTCAGAGGATTCTACGCTTTGATCGAACCCTGCACATGATTGAAATCACCAACGCAACTCCGCTTCTTTCTGGCTATCGCGTCCTAGACTTGAGTTCGTCCATGGGGTCGTTCTGCGGCAAGGTGCTGCACGATCTCGGTATGGAAGTCATCAAGATCGAGCCGCCGGGCGGCGATGCCGGGCGGTTGGAGCCGCCCTTCGCCAAAGGCCATGCGCACCGCGAGGGCAGCTTGCGTTTTGCCTATCTCAATGCCGGCAAGAAGAGTATCACCCTGGATATCGCCACTGACACTGGGCGAAAGATATTTCTCGATCTGGTCGCGAAATCCGATGTCGTGCTTGAAACATTCGCGCCGGGCGATTTGGCAGCGCGCGGTCTCGGCTATGCGCAGCTCGTGGAAAAGCACAGCAAGTTGATCCTGGTTTCGCTTACCGGTTTTGGCCAAGACGGGCCGTACGCTCATTACCAGGCGCCGGATATTGTCGGCAACGCCATGGGGGCGTTGCTCTACATTAGCGGCGATCCCGAAGATGACGCCGTGCAATCCGCCGGAGACCCAGTCCTATTATTATGCAAGCTTGATGGCTTGTTATGGCACGATGCTGGCGCTGTGGCAGCGCGAAATGCGCGGCATCGGCGCCTGGGTCGATGCCTCTATCCAGGCGAGCATGGCGCTGCACGAGCATGTGGCTTTCAATTTTTCTTCCGACGGCCGGGTAATGAAACGCGCCGGCAGCCAACATCAGCACAACGCGCCGGCAAATCTGTTTCAGTGCAAGAACGGCTGGATCGCGTTATTCGTCACACAGACCCACTGGCCGCTGTTACTCAAGGTGTGGGACCGACCATGAACCCGAATTGGACGATCCCAAGTGGATCAATAGCAATCTGCGGCGCCAGCAAGCGGATTATATCAACGCGCAAGTAACTTCATTCACGATGCGCTACACCAAGGAAGATCTGGCCGAGCTGATGCAGGAGCATGGCATCCCGGGACTGCCGGTGAACTCGCCGTCGGATTTCATGAAGGACCCGCATATCCAGGCACGCAGATTTTTCAGTCAGGTGAGTCATCCGGTGCTCGGCACTTTCGATGCACCGGGTAATTTCTTTACGCTGGACGGCAAACGCGGCGGGCCCGCTGCCCGCGCCCCTAACCGGACAGCACAATCATGATATATTTTCCGGCGAGTTGGGATTGAGCGCAAATGATCTGGCGGTGTTGGCGGCGGAAAGGGTTATTTGAACAATTCCCAATACGGCGATTGCAGAAAATCGCCGATTTGTAATTTGAAAAATCTATGTCAACGGCAAACGAAATATTGAAGGGCGTTCGCATCCTCGCTTTCACCACCGGTTACGCCGGTCCGTACGCCGGCAGGTTGCTGGCGAACTATGGCGCGGAAGTGATCAAGATCGAATCGCGCAAGGGCGGACTGGATACCTTTCGCCATTACGGCCAGCATAAGGACATCGATGCAGCGCCGCGCTTTATCGAGTGTAATCTGGGGGTGCGCTCGCTGGCGATCAATCTTAAACACCCGACCGGCGCCAAGCTGATCCGTGAACTCGCCGGTAAATCGGATGCGATTTTAGAGAATTTTCGTCCTAGAGTATTGAATAAGCTAGGTTTAGGTGACGAGGAGTTGCGTAAAGTTAATCCTAAACTTGTGGTTGTGAAACTGCCTGGTTTCGGTTCCGAAGGACCCAAGAGCAGTTATGGGACTTGGGGTTTCAACTTGACCGCATTCTCCGGCATTACTTATTTGTGGAATCATCCCGAGCAGGACCGGCCCGTCGGCAGCCAAGGCGTCTATCCGGACCACTTGGGTTTTGCATTAGGGCCGACGATGATGATCGCGGCGCTTTTGCACAGCCGGCGCAGCGGCAAGGGCGTGACCATCGACCTGGCGCAGATCGAAGGCACGGCGGCGGTGTTGGGCACGACGTACCTGGAAACTTCAGTCAACGGCGATGATCCTAAGCCCCAGGGCAACCATTATGATTTGGCGGCGCCGCATGGTGTCTATCGTTGTCAAGGCGAAGATCGCTGGTGCGTGATTTCGGTGCGCGACGATGCCGAGTGGCGCAGCTTCTGCCGTATCATCGACCGCACGGAACTCTGCAGCGACGCGCGGTTTATCACCCATCAATTGCGCCTTCATAACCGCGCAGAACTCGATGCTATCGTCAAAGAATGGACTGCGGCGCGCCCGGCGGAAGAGGTGATGACCCAGTGCCAAGCGGCCGGCGTGCCGGCCAGCGTCGTGCAGACCGGCGCCGACTTGCTCAAGGATCCGCAGCTGCGCCATCGCAACTACTTCTCGGCCTTTCCCGAGTCGCTGATTGGCCCATTTGAAATTCCGCGCAGCGGCTTTGTCTTCACAGGCGTACCCGAAGATTCGCTCGAGCTGCCGGCCCGGCTCGGCTCGGACAACGATCAAATCCTCGGTGAACTGCTGGGCTACGATAAAGCCACCATCGAGCAATGGCGCCGGGAAGAAGTATTGACCTAACCCTTTCAAGAATCCGGCGGCCGGCCGGTGGGGAGGAGAATTCATGCTGCAAACAATCTCTTCCGCCTCATTAGTCTTTCTCATTACGCTTCAGACAAGTTCGGTGTGTGCACAGGAGCGTGTCAAGCTACGCATCAGCTCGGCGACCAAAACCCTTGGCTACGGTCCATTTTGGATCGCCTCGCGCATGGGCTTTTTCACTAAGCAAAACCTTGACGTCGACGTCGTGGTGATTCGCGCTTCCGATGTCGGCATTCAGGCGCTGGCCGGAGGTTCGTTGGAGATCGCCGGCAGCGCGTCGGATGCGCCCATCGCGGCTATCGAGAAAGGGCTCGATCTGGTGATCGTCGGCGGTCTCATCAACGGCCTGACGCAATCGATCATGGCCGCCAAGAAATTCAAATCCTACAACGATCTGCGCGGCGCTACTTTCGGCGCCATCAGTCTCACTTCCGGCGTCACCTTCGCGCTGCGCCAAGTGCTCAAGGGGAAAGGGCTCGAATACCCGCGGGATTACAAACTACTGGTCATCGGCGGTACGCCGCAGACCTATGCAGCACTGGTTGCCGGTTCCATCGATGCGGCGGCACTGTCGCTGCCCGTGAATTATGCGGCCGAGGAGCAGGGATTCAACGAAATCGGTCGTTTTGTCGACGTGATTCCCAACTATCAACTGGCTGCACTATCAACCAAGCGGGCATGGGCGGAAAAAAACCGTCCGGTGCTCGTCCGTTTCATGCGCGCCATGGCGCAAACCATGCGCTGGATTCACCAAAATAAAGAGCCAACGGCGGACTACCTCGCCAAGGAAATGAACCTCAAGCCCGACCACGCCCGGCGCGGTTGGGAATTCTACACGTCGACCAAGACCTGGCATCCCGACGGCGATCTGAACATGGACGGCCTGCATAATGTCGCGCAAATCTATTGGGAACAGAGCCAGTCCAAAGGCCCGACACCGAGCGCGGCGAAATACGTCGATCAGAGTTATCTGCGCGAGGCCCTGAAGGATTCGGGTACTCGCTAGTAGCCTCACCGAGCATTTCGTTGGAACCCTCTCGATGCACTACGGCGCTGCTCAAGCGACCGTCTCCCTGCAATCGAGTACGCCGCCGTTTGTGCGAAACCGGACTGGTACCGGCGACCCATGACACGACCCGGTCGCTGGCAGCGACCAGCGGTGCCTGAGCGAACAGGCTGCGATTT
>CAVYDL010000006.1:0-1009144 GCA_963767275.1 uncultured delta proteobacterium
GCGACGACGAGATACAGGCCAAATCCGACAACGCCAGCAACGAGTAGAAATAACCCGGTCATGGTCAGCTCCTTGGTCAGTCGGCCCAGTCGAAATTCCTGAGAGCGATTTATCGCCGGCTGGATGATAACGCCCTCGGCAGCCTTGTTGCAACGCAAGCATCATGCCAGGAACTGCTGCCGCAAACTTGCGTGCATGGCAGTGAGAAAAATCATGATTTCTCTCGGCCTACTTACGGGACGATCAAAGCATCGCATGATTGCGAGAAACCGGCCGGTTATTTCTCAATCTTGCGAAATCGCCGAGGCCGAGCGTTAAAAAAACACACGATCAACTGGCACAGTGATCGCGCAGTTGACTTCTCACTGGACATGACAAACTTATTGAAGTAAAGGAGCAACTGAGACGCGGGACAAGTCGAAAGAGATGAGGAGAAATATATGTATAGCAAAATTCTAGTACCCTTGGATGGTTCCAAGACGTCGGAAAAAGTTCTGCCATACGCTCGTCACTTGGCAGGCAGGTTGAAGATTCCCGTCGAGCTGTTAGCCGTTCTCGACATCGCTGAAATGGCGACCCATGTTTCGGCCGATAAGCCGCGTCACCTTGACACCATGATTGAAGACGGTACGCGTGCCAGCACCAATTATTTGCGCGGTATCGCGGCAACCTTTCCCAATGGTAACGTCGCCTGCACGGTGGAAAAAGACCGTCCCGAAGAGGCGATCATCCGCAAGGGTTCGGCGGACGGCGGCATGCTGATTGCCATGGCGACCCATGGCCGGTCGGGAATGAATCGCTTTCTGTTGGGCAGCGTCGCCGAGAAAGTCCTGCGCGGCAGTGCCAATCCCTTGTTGCTCGTGCGCGCCAAGGATGAATCGCAGACTAGCGGCGAGGCTGCGTTCAAATCGATCCTCGTGCCGCTGGACGGCTCGGCGCTTGCCGAAAGCGTGATTCCGCTGGCGGCGACCATGGCTAAGAACCTCGATCTCGAAGTCGTGCTCGTCCGCGCCTATCATATCCCGTACAATGCCTACGCCGGAGACGACGGTTTTTATGCGGTGAATTACGACGAACTTCTCGGCAGCGTGCGCGATGAGGCGAAAGAGTATCTCGACAAACAGGTGGCCGAAGTGAAGAAGCTCGGTGTCGCCAGGGTGTCGGCGCTGAGCAAAGAAGGCATCGCCGGCGACGAGATCATCGCTCGGGGGCGTACCACCCCGGAGGCTCTGATCGCCATGTGTTCCCATGGCCGGTCGGGTATCGGGCGCTGGGTGCTCGGCAGCGTGACCGAAAACGTCGTGCGCCATAGTGATGCGCCGGTGTTGGTGGTGCGGGCGAAGTGACGCGCCGGCGCAAGGTTCCATACTATGTATAGCAAGATTCTTGTCCCCCTGGATGGTTCAACGACGGCTGAAAGTGCGCTGCCGCTGGTCCGCTCATTGGCGCGCCGGCTGGCGATCCCCGTGGAGTTGATCGGCGTGATCGATTTGCGCGAGATCTGCCGCACTATGTCGGCCGCCGAGGCGCTGTTTCTCGACCGTATGCTCGAAGATCAATCGCGCCACAACGCCAAGTATCTGGGCATGATCGCCCAGACTCTGAGCGGCGTGGACGTGACGATCCGCGATGAGGAAGGCGAGGCAGCCGAAGTCATCGTCGAGACCGCGGCGGCCGATAAGAATACTCTCATCGTGATGGCTACCCATGGGCGATCGGGATTGCACCGTTTTCTCCTGGGCAGCATCGCCGAGAAGGTGTTGCGTGCCACGGTGAATCCGCTGCTGTTGGTCAAAGCGACGGAGCCCGTCGTTACCGAGGGCGAAGCGCCGTTGACGTCGATCGTCGTGCCATTGGACGGCTCCGATTTGGCTGAAGCGGTGTTGCCGGCGGTGACCGACTTGGCGCGAAAGCTCGATCTCGAAGTTGTCTTGGTGCGCGCCTACGCAATCCCCTATGGTGCCTATAGCACCGGTGACGGATTTTATGATCCAGTCAATTTAGAGGCGTTTCTCGCCCGGCTGCGCGAAGAAACTTCCGAGTATCTCGAAAGGACAATTACCGGCCTCAAGCGTAATGGTGTAATGAAGGTTTCTTTTGTCGCCAAGGAAGGGCTGGTCGCTGATGAGATCATCAAATTCGCCCGCGAGACGCCGGCCAATCTCGTCGCCATGTCGACCCACGGTCGCTCGGGCGCGCGACGCTGGGTGCTCGGCAGCGTGACGGAGACCGTCGTCCGCCACGCGGGCAACCCGGTGTTGGTCTTGCGTGCGGCGGACTGACCGTCGATCGCCACAGGGGGAGGAAACCATGTATAACAAAATTCTCGTGCCATTGGATGGCTCCAAGCTGGCCGAACAGGTGTTGCCGTACGCGTGCTTCCTGGCCGACGCCTATGCGCCGTGATGACATTGCTAATGATCGCCGATCCCAACGCGCGCCCGCCCTTCTCCATGGGTCAAGCCGCTGGCGACTATCTCAATCACATGGCTGCAAGTCTGCAGCCGCTATCGGTGAAATCCGTGGAGAAGATCGGTAGACCCGCCGAAGTCATCGTCGATACCGCAAAGGAAGATGCCGATTGTCTAATCGCCATGGCAACCCATGGTGTAACCGGTCTCCGGCGCTGGTTCATGGGCAGTGTCGCCAGCAAAGTAGCGCAATCCGCCGCCAATCCACTCTTGCTGATCCGCCCGGTAGAAGAAGGTCTGCCACCGGCGACCCTCACGCTCAAGCGGGTTGTCGTTCCGCTGGACGGCTCGGGCTTGGCCGAGAAAGTTCTGCCCCATGTCGCGTCCCTGGCAAGAAAACTGAAACTCGAAGTGTTACTGGTCAGAGCCTATGAATTGCCGCTCGATGCCTATGTGGTCGCCACTGGCATGATCGATCAAGGGCCGGCGCAGTTTCACAGGGAATTGCGTGCGGAATGCGAAAGATATTTGGACGGCAAAGTTGCCGGGCTGCGGGCTGACGGCTGCGACTCAGTGAGCGCCACGATCCTCGCGGGCGATGCGGCCCACGAGATCGTCGACCTGACCGCAGCGACGCCGCAAAGCCTCATCGCCATGTCGACCCACGGCAGGTCCGGCGTCGGCCGTTGGGTGCTCGGCAGTGTCGCCGAAAAGATCGTCCAACACTCGCGCGCGCCGGTGCTGCTGATTCGTCCCTAGCGGCTAGGGTTGAGCGAGTAAATCTTCACGCGCGCTGCTCCCAGGTTATCGCGTTATGGAATCGACCCCCGTGGCCATCGAAACGCCCGACGAAATCAACTTTATCCTCGGTCAGAGCCACTTCATCAACAGCGTTGAAGATATGCATGAAGTGCTGCCGTAAAATGGCGCACCAAGTTCGGCGTTGCCTTGTGCCAAGGCTCCGGCGCCATGCTAGGGCGCTGGAGCGGCACCGACTGCGCGATGGTCGAGCTCGCCAAGCGCACTGCTTTGGCATTGTCGGCGGGACACAGGGTTATTGATTTATCGGCGCCGGTTATTTTCCGGTGAGCATGCTCAACGCGATTAAAATGGCCCGCGAAGTTTGGCGCATCTTCCGCGCCAGCGCCAACCCGGTCGAAGTCGTCATCACAGAGACCGCTCAAGGTCGTGGCCTCCCACGGGTCATTGATGGCGGCACGAGTAAGGTGTCGAAGACCAGAAGGCATGACTGGCGCAAAGACTTGCCGTGCAAGCTTGGTGACAAATTGTGAGAACACAATGAATTACTCGCGCGCTTTTTGGATTTGGTGTTGCTTGGTTGCGGGGATGATTTTCAATTAGGCCTTGCGGGAAGTTATGCTTATCCCGGCCGTCGGTAATCTTGCCGCGCATATCGTCAGTACGATCCTGGGAGTTTCGTTTCTGCTCGGAATCACTTTGTTGACCCTCGCCTGGATTGGTCCCAGGTCTCTTGGGGACGGCTGGCGTCTGGGCGCGACGTGGCTGCTGTTAACGATCGCTTTCGAGTCCCTGGCCAGCTATCTCATATTCGGAGCGTCCTGGCATACCCTGCTCGCCGGCTATCACTCGCTTCGCGGCGGGCATCTGGATACTGATGCTGTGCGGCCAAGTATTTTCGCCTTGGTTGGTGATCCGGCTCTGGCGGCAGTCCTTCTTAGTAGTAGCCCCAGCCGAACCGCACTTTCTCGCTATGCCGGCTAACGGCAGATTATTTTCGCTCCTCCGAAGCTTCCTCGGTTGTCAGCTGAATAATTTGCATCAATGCGAGCAAGTTTTGCCTTGGGATATGAAAAGACCGGTCTTGGTCGGCGCGTCGCTCTGAATTTGGTCAGATGGCTAGGCAAGAAGACTCTGGGTTTGGGGTAAGCAGTTGCCCTCGCGGATCTTGTGCTTGCGCCCTTCACTCCGTCCAATACAGCGCGTAGTGGCGGCACGATATTTCCCGTGATCAAAAATGTTCCACCCCTTTATGGCTCGGAGCCGGGTCCGACGGCGCGTAAGATCGGTGCCTATCTAATGTGGACCGCTTTTGCGACGACCTGTTTAACCAGCTCGATGTTCCTGACGGGATTGGCGCCGAACCTATTGGCATTGTCGCTGGTCAAGACGACCGCGAAGATCGACATCAGCTGGACGGAATGGTTCATGGGCATGGCGCCGGTGGGCGTGCTGCTCTTGGTCTTTTTGCCGTGGCTCGTCTACAAGATTTATCCGCCCGAGCTGAAGAGCAGTCCCGAGGTGCCTGTCTGGGCGGCAAAAGAGCTCAATGAAATGGGCCGGGTTAGTTTCAAAGAGATTTCGATGGCGCTACTTGCATTGCTTGCCTTGGGTCTATGGATCTTCGGCGGCGCTTTTATCAATGCTACCACCGTTGCGCTCTTGGTGCTCTCATTGATGGTCATTACACGCATCGTTGAATGGGACGACGTGCTCGCGAATAAACAGGCATGGAACGTTCTGGTTTGGTTCGCCACTCTGGTTACAATGGCTGACGGGCTCAACAAAGTCGGGTTTCTCAAGTGGTTTGCCGGAGGTTCGGCGGCCGCATTGAGTGGCTACTCGGTAATGACGATCGTCATCGCACTTACGGTAATCTACTTCGTCGTGCACTATATGTTTGCCAGCCTCACCGCTCACACTACCGCGTTGCTTCCTGTGCTCCTGACCGCGGCGATCGCTGTGCCCGATATGCCGGTCAAGCTGATCTCGCTGCTATTCTGCTACACCCTCGGATTGATGGGTATCATCTCTCCGTACGCCACGGGACCCGGCCCGATTTACTACGGCAGCGGGTATGTGAGCCGGAAAGATTTTTGGAGACTTGGTTTGATCTTCGGCGCGATCTACCTGGCGGTGATACTCTTGATCGGTATCCCTTACCTTCGTTACTACCTGAGCTAGCTTTAGGCTCAGCAGCAAAAGATGGGGCTCGCGCTTGAAGGCGCGGGCCTCGATTTGGCTCTTATTGTCATTCTCGCAGCACACGGCCCATGGCCAGGGGTTGCCCATCTAAAAGCGCCTCGAGCAGTTTAAAGTCAAGGGGTTTGATCAGATGATAATCAAATCCTGCCCGACGCGATAGTTCGCGGTCCTCATCTCGCCCCCAGCCGGTTTGCGCGATCAAGATGATATTCTTTAACGCGTCGACTTTTCGGATCCGGCGCGCCAGCTCCAACCCGTCGAAGCCAGGCAATCCAATATCGATCAAGGCAAACTCAGGGACGAATTCTTTGAGGACTTCCAGCGCGCTCGGTCCGTCGTGCGCCGGGCGGACCTCGCACCCGAGGATTTTCAGCAGCATGCCGATGCTTTCTACTTGATTGCGGTTATCGTCGACAACTAATACTCGCCTCGATAAGGATTTTTCCTGATAATCGCCATTGCCGACAGTAATGTAATCCCGCTCTCCGCTACCGCTGTCTTCTGCTAAAGGCAGCTGCACGATGAATTCGCTGCCTTTGCCCTGCCCTTCACTAAAGGCTTTGATGCTGCCGCCATGAAGCTCAACGATACGTCGGGCCAGCGTAAGTCCAATGCCCAGACCGCCGTAACGGCGCTCCTTGCCGCTGTCAGCCTGAAAGAACATATCGAAAAGGTGTGCTAGTAGTTCCGGCGCGATGCCGATACCCGTGTCTTTGATCGAGACGATCACTTCCCGTGGGCTGTCCTTTTTCGCTCGGGGAACGGGCTCTGCCTTTAAGTGGATCTGGCCGCTGCCCTCCATATACTTGGCCGCATTATTTAATAGATTGGCGAATACTTGCACCAAGCGGGTCGGATCGCCGTTGAGCGTTAGATTTTGCTCGGGCAGATCCGCTGTGAGCTCATGTTGGCCCGCTTCGATCAACGGGCGGCTGGTTTCGATTGCGTCACGAATGACTGCCCGCAAATCAGTTGGCTGTTTGCGCAGCTCTAAAATATCGCGGGTGATGCGGCTGAGATCGAGCAAATCTTCCATTAGCCGCGCCATGTAACCCACCTGTTGGTCGATAAGGTTGCGGCACCACTCAAATTTCGAATCACCCGGCTGGACCGATTTTAAGATTTCAACGGCGTTTCGAATCGGCGCCAGCGGGTTGCGCAACTCGTGCGACAACGTGGTCAGGAACTCGTCCTTGCGCCGGCCGAGTTCTTTTAACGCCTGCTGCGATTCGAATATTTCAGTAATGTCCGGCGCGCTGCCGATGAACCCGACCATGTTACCGGCGTCATCGAGAATCGGATTGCCGCACGATTCGAACCAGCGCCATTGGCCGTCGTGCCGGCGCAAACGCACGCGCTGATGGAACCTGCGGCGCTCGTGCAGAGCCGCTTCGAAAGCGGCTTCATAGCCGGCGCGGTCGTCCGGATGAACGATCCCGGCCCAATCAAAACCCGCCGCTTCTTCAACGGCGATAGCGAAATATTCCAGGTAGATGCTGTTCAAGAACGTTGTGTGGCCCGCCTTGTCCGTCATCCAAATCATGATCGGCGCACTATCCGCCATCGTGCGAAAGCGCTGTTCGCTCTCGCGCCGTATGCGGGCAATTTCCAAAAGCGCTTTGACCCGGGCAATCAGCTCGCGCGCGCCGAAGGGCTTGACGATGTAATCGTCGGCTCCGGCGTCCATTGCTTCAATAAAAGATTCTTCGCCGGCGCGCGCCGAAAGCAGAATCATCGGGATCGTGCTGGTCTGGCCGTCCTCGCGCAGTTTGCGCAGCAACTCAAAACCATCGAGTTCCGGCATCATGACATCGCTGAGCACGAGATCGGGTCGCTGCGCGCGCGCGACATCTAGGGCTTTGGCGCCATTTTCGACAACGATAACTTTCCAGTGCATCTCCAGGAGACGCTTTAGATAATTGCGCATCTCCAAATTATCGTCGGCAATCAGAATTCGCTCCGATCTCGCGGAACTCGGCTGCGCCATATCGGGTACGGCAGAGGCGCCGATCGGCAGCGATACCGTTTCGCCTTGATCACCGTCAGGCAGCCAGCGCAGCGCCTCTTCGACAAACGGCGCCGCGCCGAGGGCGGTAGAGCTCAAAGTGCGCCCCACGCTCAGCCGGTCCTGCGGCAAGTGGGCGGATCCCTTGGGAATAAAAATTGTGAAGGTCGTGCCTTCGCCGAGAGCGCTTTCGACCGTTATTTTGCCGCCGTTTAAGCGGACGAGCTCTTGCACCAGCGCCAGGCCAATACCAGACCCCTCTTGCGTGCGTGCGCGGCTGGCGTGCCCGCGGTGAAAGCGATCAAACAGATGCGGCAGCTCGTCGCTCGCAATGCCGCTGCCGGTATCGCGCACGGCAAAGGCAATGCCGTCGTCAAGGGACTTTATTGAGACCTCGATGGCGCCTTTGAACGTGAACTTCAATGCGTTCGAGAGCAGGTTGAGAACAATTTTCTCCCACATGTCGCGGTCAATGTAGACCGGCTCGTCGATCGATGGGCAGTTGATGATATAAAGCAGGCGGGCACGGTGCACAGCCGAACAAAAAGTGCTGGCAACGTCGCGGGTGAGAATTCCGATATCGACCGGCTCATAGGTGGCTTCGATGCGTCCCGCCTCGACCCGGGCAAAATCGAGCAGAGCATTGACCAGTTTCTGCAGGCGGACCGCATTATTGCGCAGTGTGAGTAAATGCGCGCGCTGTATCTCACTGGTCTGGCCGAGAGCTCCCGAAAGCAATTCTTCGGTGGGACCGAGTATCAGCGTTAGGGGCGTGCGAAACTCATGGCTGACGTTACTGAAAAACACAGTTTTCGCCCGGTCGATTTCGGCCAATGCCTCGGTGCGCTTGCGCTCTTCTTCAAACGCCCGAGCGTGGGCGGCGGCGTTGGCGATTTGGCCCGCAACCAGTTCCAGAAAGCCGCGATAATCGTCGTCCAGCAACAGGCGCGGACTGACGCCAGCGATCAGCAAACCGTACGGAGCCGTCTGCCCTGAACTCGCCAACGGCAACACAACCGCCCGGCTCGCCGGCTCCGGCCACACGCCGCCAGGCAGCGCCGCGCTTTTTCCGAATTTCGCTTCGAGGTCTCCGACAATCTGACTTTTGCCGGATTCGATCGCCCGAGCGAGCGGCCACGCTTCCTTCACCGTGCTTTTGAGCTCGATCACCGCGGGGCTGGCCGGATGGCCCGCCATCGTCCCGCCCGCCAGCAGCGCCTCGCCGCAGTCAGCGCTCAGCGAGTAGAGCATTGCAAAGGGCAGGTCGTAAGGATTATCGCGCATCGTCGCGGCAGCGATGACCAAGGCTTCCTTGACGCTCGCGGCGCGGGTCGCCTGCTCAGCCAGCGCACGCAAGGTCCGCAACCGCCGCTCTCCCAAAACGCGCTTGGTGTCTTCGGTGCAGGCGCAGAAGACGCCGCCCACATCGCCAGCATCGTCAATCGCCGGGCTATAAGAGAAAGTGAAGTATGTCTCCTCGGTGTAACCGTACCGCTCCATCACCAGCTGAATGGAGTCGTTCCACGTTGCCCGGCCCTCGCGCATGACGATCTCGGCCTGTGGGCCAATGACGTCCCAAATTTCCCCCCAGATTTGCCCAGCCGGTTGCCCCAAAGCCGTGGGGTGACGCCCGCCGAGCACCGGGATGTAGGCGTCGTTGTACAAGTTGATCAGCTCGCGCCCCCACCAGACGAACATCGGGTAACGGGAGTTGAGCATGAGGAAGACAACGGTTTTTAAGCTCGGTGGCCATTCTTCGATCGGACCGAGCGGCGTGTCGGCCCAATCCTTTGACCGAATAAGCGCTCCCATCGCCCCGCCGCCCACCAAGAAATCGTAGGGGCCGATCGGTGTTGGATTTGCGACCATGCATTTGCTCCTAAGCACGGAATATTCGCAATTGCATCGACAATTGCAACGCGCGGCAGGTGCTTATTGCCGGACAAAGCCTTTGAAGCCAAGACCCAATCAACCGGGCATTTCGCGCTCGGGGTATGAACCCCGCTCGCGACCAAAGGGGATGTTCAACCCCTTTGGGAATCCCAGCAATTTTGTGTCCGCAGCAAGCTACGGGGAATATTAGATTCAAGTCGCGCTTTTGACACGCGATGACGCTGCTACCCAGTAAACGCTTACTCAGGTTCGCAGAATCAGCAATGTTCACCTAATTCTTTTAGCGCACCAAATGGCCCAGGTTGGAAAAAACTAAACCGCTGCGGGACGACCGTCGATGAATTCGAAAATCACCTCGAGCGTAGGCAATTTGTTACTTATCGAATTGATTATACTCGAGCCAATACCAGTTGAATGCTTTGGCCAGCTCCTCGAGCTGTTCTGAGGTGGGCGGTTTGACGACATACGAATTGGCCCCGAGCGAGTAGCATCGGCTCAAATCACTCGCCTCGTTCGAAGACGTAAGCACGACCACCACCAGCGACTCCAACTCTTTTTGCCGGCGAATCCACGCCAGCACGTCGTGTCCTGAAATGAACGGCAATTTAAGGTCGAGAAACGCTACGGCCGGCATCGGATAGCTTTCGCGGTTGGCGAATTTGCCGGCGCCGCCGAGATAATCGACCGCTTCCTGGCCATGTTCGACGACGTAGAGAGGGTTCATGACGTGCGCGGCCTTGAGCGCGCGCTTCATCAGAAACACATCGTCTTGGTTATCCTCAATCAGCAGTAACGCGTGATTCGTCTTGGTCATATTTCCCCTGGTTCAGAGTTAGCCAAAAACGACTGCCTTTGTCTATCTCGGACTCCACGCCTACGGCGCCGCTCATGCGCTGCACGGCTTTGCGCACGATCGCCAGGCCGATGCCTGTGCCGCTATATCTTTCCTCAGGATAAACTTGGCCGAAAATCTGAAAAATACGTTCATGATGCGCCGGATCGATGCCGATGCCGTTGTCCTCGAACCACACGCGCACCTTGCCGTCGAAACGTTCGCTACGAATATGGATTTTCGGCACCACTCCCGCCGGCACGAATTTGATCGCATTGGCGAGCAGATTAGTGACGCACTGAGTCAAATAAGCCTCATGTCCGAGTACGCGATGCAGCGGCTGCGCCACCGTGATGACACTCTGGGGAGGCTGGAATTCAGGGTTGGTCGCTATGATGTCCTCAATCAGCTCAGACAAATCCATGGCCGTCAACTTGATCTCTTCTTTGGCCACTCTGCTGTAGGCCAGCACGTCCTGGATTAAGTAATCCAACCGGTGCGCCGATCGAAATATCCGATCGAGCCAGTGTCTCGCTTGCGGATCGAGACGGTCGTGATAGTCGGTCAGCAAAGCTTTGGCATAACCTTCCATCGCGCGCAACGGCGCGCGCATGTCGTGCGAAACGCTATAGGAAAACGCTTCCATCTCGCCGATGGTCTCCTGTAGCTGAACCGTGCGATCGAGCACTTGCCGTTCGAGCTCCGCTTGAAATGCTTTGCCCTGAGTGATGTCGATGGTCGTCCCGCTCAAACGGACCGCTTGACCGCCCTCAAACTCCACCCGGCCGCGCGCTTCGATCCAGCGCTCGACATGGTCTTCGATGCCGTTTACGCGAAACTCTGCGGAGTATTGGCCGTCGATCTTTGGATCGAGGGCGCGTTTCAGCGTCGCGTTCAAGCTTGCGCGATCGTCTGGATGGAGCGCTTGTTGGAAAATCTTCAGACTGATCGGCACTCCAGGCGAAAGTCCCCAGTGGGCGCGCACCCGATCGTCCCAGATCAACTCGTTGGTTTGCGGCCGCCACTCGTGAACGCCGATATTTCCTGAGCTCAGCGCCAGTTGAAGCCGCAGCGCGATACGCTCTTTTTCTGCAGACTGCTCGCCAAGCAAATGATGGGCGGTCAGGAAAGCCTCGCGCACCGCTTCTACTTCGGCGATTCGGCTGGAAGAAGTATCCTCTATTGCCGCCAGCGAACTTTTACCCGAAATTACCTCTTGGGCAAGCACCGAGAGAGACGCGATCGATGCCGCGGTGCGGTTACTGAATATCCAGGCGATAAGCAGACTAAGCGCGAATAAACCGGTGCCGAAGAGAACCAAATTAAAGAGCGAGCTGCGTAGCGTCGCATCGACGAACTCGGCTGGAATACCGATGGCCACCGACCAGCCGCTGAATGATGAGCGGCTATACGGCGTGTAAACCTCCCTGCCTTCGATGGTGGTGCCGTGAAACCAGCCCTCGGAAGAGCGCTCCAGAGCGGCACGCAAGCTTGCCGATGCCAGCTGGCCGACATTGCGCTCCGGTTCTATGGTTCGGGCAACGAACCGCTGGTTGTAGTCAAGGACGACGCCGATCCAATTTGCCGGAAGTTTCTGGGGTGAGAGGAGTGCATTGACAGAGCCTGAGCCGATCACCGCGGATAACACATATTTAATCTTCCCGTCGCGCATGACGGGCACGCGTATGATAAAGTCGTAGGTGCGGGTGAGCGGGCCAAATAAGACGTCGCCGACCGCCGGTTTTAGCGTATGCAATACTTGGTTAAAGCTTCGCTGCTCCACAACCGGTGCAAGTTCGGCGCCTAACGGCCTCAGCAGATTGACGAGGGATTCGCCGGAAGGGAGCGACACAATAACCGTCCGCCAGCCCGGTTGGCTCTTTACGACGCGAGCGGCTTCATCATAGAAGCCGTGCAAATCGCCGCGATCGAAAAGACGTGAGGTGGCTAGTCCTTCGAGGGTGGTTATCGAACTTTTAAGCTCGGCGTCGACCGCCGTTATCAAGGCTCTAGTGCGCTCGGTGGCGCCCCGCTCGAAAACCGCCCGTTCGTTGCGTGCGGAGCGAACGACCATGATGGCGGCAAAGACAAGCAGCGGGATACATGCCAAAACGACGAGGAGAATGAGACGAAAGCGCAGAGAGCGCGGCCGGGCGGGCTTAAAGCTACGCGGTGGCATGGCTGCATTTTTCAGAAACGCGCGCTAACGAACCGCTAATTTTCTAATACCCCCCGAACGGCTTTGCGTCGAAAAAAGTATCTGCGGGAGATCGGTCAATGAACACCCTCAATGCAATCTCGCATCGTCAATCGTTGGCAAATTGATTGTATTCGAGCCAATACCACTTGAATGCCTTGGCCAGCTCTTCCAGTTGTTCCGGCGTCGGCGGCTTGACCAGATAGGAGTTCGCGCCGAGCGCGTAACACCGGCTCAAGTCGCTGGCTTCGTTGGAAGAGGTGAGCACGATCACGACTACCGACTCCAAAGCATATTGCCGGCGGATCCACGCGAGCACGTCGTGTCCCGAAATGAGCGGCAATTTAAGGTCGAGAAAAACCACGGCCGGCAACGGATAGCTTTCGCGATTGGCGAATTTCCCCGCGCCGCCGAGGTAATCGACCGCTTCCTGGCCGTCCTCGACGACGTAAAGAGGGTTCATGACGCGCGCGGCCTTGAGCGCGCGCTTCATTAGAAACACATCGTCTTCGTTGTCTTCAACCAGTAAGATCGCCCGATGCGTCGTCATGTGTCACCATCGTTCAGCAGCAGCCAAAACCTGCTGCCCTTGTCCAACCCCGAAATCACTCCCACTTCGCCGTTCATGCGCTGCACGGCTTTGCTCACAATCGCCAGTCCGATCCCTGTCCCGCCGTATTTTTTCTCCGGATAGACTTGCCCGAATATCTGAAAAATACGCTCGTTGTGCAAGGGATCGATGCCGATTCCATTATCTTCGAACCACACACGAACTTTGCCGTTGAGCCGCTCGCTGCGAATGCGGATTTCCGGCACCACTCGCTCGGGTACGAATTTGACCGCATTGGCGAGCAAGTTGGTGATGCATTGAGTCAAGTAAGCGTCATGTCCACGCACCCGGTGCAGCGGCCGCTCGACGATGATGCGTGCCTGGGGCTCCTGAAACTCCGGAGTCGTCGAAATCACGTCGTTGAGGAGCCGCTCAAAATCGACGGGCTGTAGAGCGATCTGGCCTTTGGCGACTCTGCTGTAGCTGAGCACATCCTGGATCAGCAGATCCAATCGATTGGCGGAGCGAAAGATTCTGTCAAGATAATGCCTGGCGTCCGCATCCAGCCTTGCACCGTAATCGCTCAACAACGCGTTTGCATAACCTTGCATCGCGCGCAACGGCGCGCGCATGTCGTGCGAGATGCTATACGAGAACGCTTCCAACTCGCCAACCGTTTCTTGCAGCCGGGCGGTGCGCTGCGCTACCAAGGCATCGAGCCGTTTGGCTTCCGATCTCATCAGTTCCTCGGCTTGCTTTCTCAGCGTATTGTCGTTGTCGGTGATCAACACTCTTGGCAAACGGCCCGCCATTCCTGAGTCCAGGACCCAGCGGGTGCTGACGTGAATCCGGCCGCCGTCGCGCCTCCTCTGAACTAGTTCGCCGGCCCAGCGCCCCTCTCGCTGCAGCCTGTCCGTGATTTGCTCCAGCGGCTCGGAAAATTCTGTTTGAAGTAATTGATTTTTTTGCTTGCCCAGGGCCTCTGATTGGGACCAGCCGTAGAGCTCCTCTGCGCCGCGATTCCAAAACCGTATGGTGCCCTGCAAGTCGCGCACGATAATCGCGTCGGTGCTTAGATCCAGCAGCCGCGCCTGCTCGGCGAGGCGGTCCTGGTTGTCCTGAGTTTCTGAGAGCATTCGGTTGAACGCGTCGGTCAGAGTGCCGAGCTCATCGTCGGTCAGTTTGGGCGCGCGCACCGAGTAATCGCCGCGCTGTGTGATCGTCTCCGCGGCATGAGTGAGCGCCAAAATGGGACCGGAAATCCGCTTCTGTAGCAACGTCGAGAGGATTAAGGCGGCGATAAAAGCGCCGCATAGAACGGCGAGGACAATCAGGCCGTAACGCCACAGTTGTTCGTACAGGCCGCGAAAAGAACTTTGCAGATACAACGTGCCGATCTGTTTTACTTCTTGAGTTATCGGCTCGAAAAGAACCAACCCGCTATTTTTGAACTCGTGTCCCGGTTTATCAGGGCGCGCCGGCAGCGCAGCCGGTTGCAGCGCCGGCGGATATTTTGCAAAAACATTGCCCCGCACATCGTAAATAGCCGCAGCCTCGATATCGGGCTCGGCTCGAAGCGCAGTTAAGATCTCGTCGGCCACCGCTTTGTTGTCGAAGGCCAGCGGCGCGGCACTGTTGTCCGCGATCACCCGTGCCAGTGTGGAAAGATTGCGCACCACGCGGTATTGAAAGCTGACGGCTTCGTAGGTCACGAAAGCGCCGGCGGTGACAAATAAAACGATGACGCTGGCGAGCAGGATTACCGCGCGCACACGTTTTTGCAGTGATTTCTTCGGCTCGGATCCGGGCGTCATTCGGTCTCAATTATTTCCGCTGAACGCAGCAGCCGCGGGTCGAGCACCAGCCGCGCGGCCGCGGCAGCCTTGAGATTGATCTGCAGCCTGATCTTATTTTGCTCGGTTAGGAATTGAACGATCGTCTGATACGAACTCGCTATGTCGCTTTCTCTCACGGTAAGCACGCTTTTGCGCGCCAGCGCGGCGGTGATTTCCTTGGCTTGACGCGGACCGGCGGCGGCCATGTAAAGGATATGGCAGGTCTTGAGTTGCTCCACCGCGCGGTGATTTTGTACAACGAATTTCCGGCCATGCGCCGTTTCGCCCGCTACCGCCGCATTCAATGCGCCATCGAACGGGTTGTCGCCTAAAACACAAATAACAATAGGGCTATCCGGAGTTTCGAAAACATCGCTCGGCCACTCGGTAAACTGGGCCAAGCGCCACAAGAAAACCGCCTTCAATTGATATTCTTTGGAGACTTGCGCAACAGCGGGCGCAGTCAAAACAAAATAGGCGAAAACAAAAACTGCCCAGAACACGCGCTGACGAAAATTGCCAAGTGCCGCGACCCGCACGCGCAGGTTGACGAAACCGGGCTGCGCCGCAGGCGAGTCGTCGAAAGCGGAATTAACGTGCTTGAATTTTCGCGTCATTGCCGCCGGTCCAAAACTTCCATGTCAGCTTGCCGAAAACGCTGCGCGGGATTTCCTGGCGGGTGGCCGGCGCGCCGAATTCAGCATGTTTTTTGTCCAAAAGGTTTTGCCCGACGATAGCGAATTCCCAGTTAGGAGTCGGCCGCCAGCCCAAGCGCAGGTCCAGCGAGACGTAACTCGGCACCGTCGGGCCGACCTGATTGAGGTTGTCGACATAACGCAGCACGGAGTCCAATTCCAGATTACCCGGCAAATTGATCATCGACTGTAGCAGCAACTGATGATGCGGATCGTTGCCCTCGCCGCGGCCGCGATTGATGTCCTGACTATCGCCGAAGTGAATGCGTTTTCGGAAATAGGTGTAACCGCCGCGCAGTCGCCACCAATCCGTGGCCTGCCAGGCGAGCGACAATTCCGCCCCATAGGTTTTCGCCTGCAACCCGTTCAGGATAATAAATTGCCCGGGCGCGCCGGCGATCGGCTCGACGCTGCGAATCTCATCGTAGTCGTTGAAAAAAGTCGAAAGCGCCAGACCCAGTCTATTTGCCAGTTCCGTCCGGTAGCCGAGTTCGTAGGCGACCACGGTCTCCGAGTCGAAGCGGCCGCCGCCGCCGCGCAGCACGAATGGCGGCGCGCTCGGGGCAAACACTTCGGTGTCGATGCGGCTCGGTGATCGCACGGCGCGCGACACTGCGGCCCACAGCGTATGGTTGGTGACCGGCAGCCAAGCGATGCGTGCGCTCGGCTGGAACTCAAATCCTGAAAAGTCGTTGTGCTCGAACTTCGAACCAACGGTCAGAATCAGTTGATCTCGAATCAGGGAAATTTCGTCCTGCAAGAAGCCGCTGACGAGCTGCAGATCGTGACGCGTCGGCCGAAACGCAATCGCGGCATTATTATTCACGTCGTCGTGCATGAACCGGTAGCCGCCGCCCCATATAAAATTATTCCGGTCGCCTATGGGCAGGCGGTGCTGGAATTCGACGTCGTAGGTGTTCAGCACCTCCGCGATCGAGAATGGAATCCGGCGGCTGGTTCTGTCCCAATATGCCTGCAGCGAGATCTCGGAATTATCGGTGAGAGTGCGCGTCCAGCGGCCAAGCAGATTTTGCCCGTCAACCGTCAAATCGCCCGGCACGGGCTGGGCAATTTCGCCGCCGTAGAAATTCCCCTGAATACTGACCTTCGCGCCGTTCGCGGGCAGCCAGTCGCCGCGAAAGCCGCCTTGTCCGATATACCAGTTGTTGATCCCTTCGCGCCCGCTGCGCAAAAACGTATTATCGCGATCAAAGCCCATGCCGTAAACGCGGAAGTAACCGTCGCTGCCAATCTTGTCGCCGTAGCGCGCGTTGCCGAAGCCTCTAAGCATCGACCCTGCGCCCGCGCTCACCAGGGCGCCTTGAGTTTCGCGCGCCGTTTTGGTTATGACGTTGATGACACCATTGACCGCGTTGGCGCCCCACAGCGTCGCTCCCGGACCGCTGATCACTTCGATGCGGTCGATGTCTTCGAGCATGACGTTCTGGACGTCCCAGAAGACTCCGGAAAAAAGCGGCGTGTAGACGGTGCGCCCGTCGATCAGGACAAGCAGCTTATTGGCTGTCGTGCTGTTGAAACCGCGGGCGCTAATCGCCCACTGGCGCGAATCAACTTGCGCCACTTGAAGATTGGACGCCAAACGCAGTGCTTCGGCCAGACTCGACGCGCCGGAGCGCCGGATTTCTTCCTGAGTGATGACTTGAATAGCCGAAGCAGCATTGACAAGACGCTCCGGGCGTTTGGATACGGTGGTGATGGCTATGTTGAATAACTCTTCAAATGGCAGGTTTTTTAGCGCCCCGATATCGTTGGCAACCGGCGCCACGGTCTGCGCCCTTGCTACGTTGGCAAAGCCCGTCAATAGCAGCGCCAAAAAGCCGCAGATTGCGCGCCGCAGTGGAACAGAGGACAGTCGATGCTGCTGCGTCATAGTTTTACCTCTGGCCCGCTAATGGCGCTGCGAAAATGCGCATCTTTACGAAGCACCGCGACGGCAGATGCATGCAGTTTTAATTTAACTGATTCTAAATAGCGAACGCCGCGGTCTTTTGTCAATTACAGGCTTAGCTGTTGTGCCGGGAGAATGCTGATCGACAACATGCTCGGCCGTGATAAAGCGCAGGACCTGGCGTGGAAGCAGATGCCCAGCGCCATACGGCATTCAGTCGCAGGGAGTTGTCGAATCAAATCCGTGCGGAGACTCTCAGCTGGAAGTCGCAGTCGAGGCGCTTGGCAAAACGGTTATTAGACGGCGGCGATCTAAACGACAATCTAATCCGTTCCAGTCTGAAAAGCGGCTATCGACGGGGCTGGATTTGGGCGAGCCTTTTTGGCGCACAAAAAATCGACAGGACCACCATCATCCGATCGCCAAGAATTCACTTCCCGTTTTTGCAGGGCCTCAAACCACAAGCGTAAAGTGCCCAGATATTCAGAAACTGAAACAGGCGGGCTGCCATGAGCTCCGGCCCTGTTTTGGCCTACCCGACTTACTGGTTTTGTTAACGCTTTGCCGCTTGTTCGCCTGCGAACCTTCGCCGATTGCCTGGTTTTTTGCTTTCTTGTTGAACTTTGAAGACACTGGTTCTCTTCTGAAATCGTTTCAATGGTATCCATTTTCACGATCAAAATGGCGGTGCTTGGCAATCGCTTCGACAAACGCTGGCGGTACCTTGTCTCCCTGCTCGGTCAAAAACAAGCATTCCGGGTCGGGTTCGCCGGTCGCTAAGATTAACGGCACGCCGGCATTTTCTACCAAGTCCCGACCGGCACCGATAACCAATATGGGCTTGCAGTGACGATGTGGTTCTTTTTCGAATTCGACCGCTTATCCCAAGTTGCCCAGCGTCTCTCGCTCGGCGTGGTCCAGGGTTCAGTTACGAGGTATCTAACCGACACGCATGCGTGCATCGACAATCTGGCAACCGCGGCCCGGTGGTAATGCGATGACCGGATTCAAGTCCAATTCGACAATCTGTGGGACTTCCTCGACTAGCCGCGCGATTCGCAAGAGCAAATCTTCAATGGCCGCAATATCCGCTGGGGGTGGCCCGCGGTAGCCCTCCAACAGGCGATATCCTTTGATATCGCGCACCATTTCCGCGGCATCCCGATCTGTGATGGGCGTGACGCGAAAACAAACATCTTTGAGAATCTCAACATGAATTCCGCCCAGACCGAAACCGATAAGGGGGCCAAAGTGAGGACCTTGGGTGACGCCGACCATAACTTCGACCCCGTCCGAAATCATCGGCTGAATCAACACACCTTCCATTGCCCCAAGTTTATTGTTTCGCGCCACTCTTTGTTGAATATCTAAAAAAGCTTGGCGCGCCGCGGCTTCGTTTTCGAGATTCAGACGCACGCCGCCGAATTCGGTTTTATGCACTATAGTACGGGAAGCGAGTTTAACGGCAACGGGAAACCCAACCTGCGCGGCGAGCTTAGTGGCGTCGTCCGCGGTCGTACAAATACCGCCCGGTGGCATGCAAAAGTAGAAAGCACTTTACGCGTCTCTTCGCCTGACAGCCACCCAGTGCCATGCGTGCGGCGCGCCTGCTCGCAGATTGCGCGCGCCTCTCGGGGACGGATATCGTCGAAGTCGAGGATCATGCCTTCCGGACGAGCCCGCCACTCAGCGTAATGCACTAACTTGCTGAGAACCCGTGCGGCGTTTTCGGGAAATATTAAATTGGGCAGCTGCTCGCCACCCGTGGAAGTTGGTTTTGCGGCCGCTTGTGAGTCCATGTTGCAGGTGAGAACCGGCTTACCGGCGCCATTAATTGCTCTGGCGGTGTTAACGGCTTGGTGAACCTCGTGTGAGATCGTGCCGATATCGGCGAGGCCGACGTCGATGGTAAGAATGATCAATGCATCCGTTTCCCCGGCGCCCAGTATAATCTCAACGGCTCTGCGGAAATCGTCCGCAGTTGCCGATGCGATCATGTCCACCGGGTTTCCAACGCTTGCTGCCGGCGGTAAGAAGTCTCGTAGTCTTTGTGTCGTTTGAGGGCTAAGTTGCGGGACCGAGAGTCCATTGGACTCGCAGGCATCGGCGCAGAGAATGCCGAGTCCGCCGGTATTGGTAAGGATCGCGACACGACGTCCCCTCGGCAACGGCTGACTTCCTAGGGTGAGCGCGAGATCAAACATCTCCCCAAGGGTTTCAGCGCGCGCGCCCAACTGTACCGCCTCTTCGACCGTCAAACAGTCGCGCAAAGCATGGAGCACGGTGCGCCAGGGGCGAAGTAAGTTTTATCCGGTTTCCCTTTCCAGTACAGCTCCACCATCAGATCGTTAGCTAAATCTGAGTTTTTTGCAGCGTGCCATCGAAGAGATCATGGCTAGTCTTGCGGCGCGACTTCTTGCCGACCAGTTTGTAGCGATAGCTCGGTCCTGTTTTCATTTCGACTCTCCTCCTCTTTGGTTTAATCGTCATCGAATTCACTGGTTGCCTTTTAATTGAAAATTCGAGCAATTTAAGTGCCGCGTTTAACCGTAAATGCAAAGCATAAGTTCCGAACTGTGAAAAAGAGTATCGTCGAAGTCGAGACCGTCGATAGCGGCGTGTTTAAATGGTTGATGTTTCAGCCGTGACCGAAAATCCCCCTGGGAAGCGGCCGCTGGCTTATCACTCGGCAGCAGCGAGTCGTTCATGACTACGAGCAAGTTAATCGATTGATGTTTTGATATTCGTCGATCGGGACAGTGAGGGTGGTTAAAGCAATCGGAGGAGTTGCGTCGTTGAGCAGCGATTGGGTGGCCAGCAAGAGGCGGAAAAGAGAAAAGTGCAGCAGGTTTCTTCAACAATGCGAATCAGCAGCATGTAAATAGATGAATTCGCCGTGGAAGGGTAATATCCGTGAATTGAAAATGTCCTCGAGCGCGATGATTCGGCAGCGGCCAGGGGATCGCGCCAGCGGACCTGCCCGGCCACACAGTTCCGCTGTTGCCGCGGAGATTATCGTGTAGAACGCCACATCGCTGATCATACTCTGTTGCTTATCAAGCGGCGCAGCGCGGTGCGGCAACACGGCGGCGGGGGGAAGTACGTATTAGGGCAGGGTTTACTCCGCTGCTAACACTTTCAACAGTAGTTTCACATTACTGATTTCCTCAGTGCTGACATCGCCCGTGGAAAAAAATCTTATACTTCCACCCTTGTCTATGATAACGATGTTGCTCACGTCGGCTTTCATCTTGTAGTCGGCGGACATCTTGCCTTTCCAGTCACAGTATATGGCCATGCCGTGTTTCTTAGAGTGTTCCCTGAGTTTTCGTTTCCATAGCCCTAGGAAGGGCCAGAATGCATCCGAACAATCGATAATGGGGAGTCTTACTAGAACGTTTTTTAGTGCGTCCGATTGCTCGGAATAGAGTTTATTTAGTTCATTCTTAAGTCTCTTATTGGCGCCCACAATGTCCTTGTTCTCATAGAATATGGCAGTGACCTTACCCTTGAGCATGTCTAAGGTCAGTTCCTTGTCATCGCCAGATTGAACTCTAAAGTGGGGAGCTGCGGACCCTACCAAGCTGTCGGCTGCCAGAGATGAACTATGTAAAACCGGCAGGCAGAGCAGAGTGACGACAAGTATGAGAGTTTTTTCGACCATCTTCTGGCTTGACGCCTACTCTTCAATTTAATCCGGATGGTATTGCTTTATAACCCTTCTCGAGGCCTTGTCTGGGTGATGCCCCGATAAACAAAAGCCACGAGCCGGAGAAACGTCAAAGCATCCCGATAAGGGGTTCTCGGATTGACATTCATGAGCCTCCTTCTTTCGTTTTCAACTAGGAGTGACGTACACGAAAAACTGCCCCATCTATCCCGATTTCCGCAAAGCGTCGATTCTTTCCTCTGTCGCCGGATGAGTGGACAAGAAACCGCCACCACTGTCGCCGCCTGCGGTCTCCGTCAGCCATGTCAGTGTGTCGATCATCACCTCTTTGGAATATCCGGCCCGGCGCAAGATCTCGACACCATGACGGTCGGCTTCGAGCTCCTCTGAGCGGCTGTAGCTATTGGCGATCAGCGCGCCCGCGATCGGAGTCACCGCGCTGCTGCCCGGGAAAAACTGTTCGAGCAGAATCACGCCAATATTGATACCCGTGCCCAAGGTCTGTGCTCTGGCCACATGGCCCAGATCGTCGTGAGCAATTTCATGTGCCAGCACCCCTCTTAGGTGCGCATCGTTGGCCTTTTGCAGAAGACCGGTCGTCACTAGAAATTCGCCGCCACCCGCGTTGGCGGCGTTGATGTTGGGATCGTCAAGAACCCGGACTCGGACCTCGTTTAGGCGGCGCGGGTTATTGGTCGCGCGCATTAGCGGCATCATGATTCGTTGCACTCGCTCCGTCTGCCTCGCATCCAGCGGTCGGCTGCTCGCAGTGGGACGGCTTTCCTGCGGGGCGGGTCGGCGCCTTGAAGCGGTCTCCAGCACGCAGCCGCCAGGCAATCCGACCAAGACCAAAATGGCTATAGTCCGAAGGCATCTCATGGTTTTTCCCTCGTCGCGATCTGCGCCAGGTTAATCGGCGACTTTCTTTTAATTGATAACAAGAAAGAGATCCAGACCGTTATGAATAATAACTACGTTGGCTATTTGGCTGTAATTTAAAAGATGTCGTCGGTCAGGCGTCTTGCACTTGTTCAACGGGGATTTCACCATACACCACCTTCTCCACTGCAACCTTCACCTTGCCACCGCCTGATCGAGCTTTCCTTCGCGTTTCAGACGGTCGTCATCCGTCAGCGCGCCCGCCGCTTCTTTGATGCGCCCTTTTGACCTGGTCGGTTGTGCCACTCATTGCCCTGCTCCTTTCGTTCACTGAGGCGGACCGCCGTGGGCTCGCCTCCTGTGGTTATGCAGCAGCGGGCCGCGTTGGTAACAAGGCCATGTCTATGTGAAACTGTCTGCCTCAATGGGCTTGTGGAGTACGCTCGGCGGCATCTTTTTGATGAAGGCGACCGCACGGGTGCCGATCAGCCGACGGTTGACAAGTTCCGCTGGCTCGTACGAGAACGCCTGCGTGACAGGTTGTATCCTCTTATTATCTGCGGTACGTGTCCGACGGAATAGTCCCGTGCGACCTGGATCGACGAATGTTGGGTCTGCCCGGGGGATTATCGTTTCTTTACTTTCTCATTCGGCCAGTCCGGCTGGTCGGGAAATACGGATTGCTTTTGGTAAAAAGCAAAAAGCAAAATCATCGTAACGGGCAACTCCCCGGCAATCCGACTGCACACGGGTGCACTTAAAACGACGACCAATAGACTGCATGGACGATTTTTATGTGGGAGCGAAGTGCGTCGGCAGGACAATCGCCGATGCGACGTAGTGTCGATCTTGAAGCAAGATGTTGAGAGGGTGTCGGCAGTGGGATAAGCGCTTCCTCACTTCACCGCGAAATTGTTACCGTTTCGCGTTGGTCGTTGTACCGCCGGTATTCGTCGGCTCTAAATCGGCACTCCGAATCAAGATCCTGCCATCGTCTTCGAAGCGCCGTTGGGCGATCAGCTTGGCGGCGGTATCCCAGATTCGTCGACGGTGATTCCTGAACGCGGGCAGCGGATCGTCGGCATAGGCGCCGAAGTGTTCGATCAAGGCCTCGATGGAAATCGCGCAATCGATGACCTTCTCATCGACGATGGCGCCAAACCAGACGACATTGCGGCGGTGGTGCTCGTAGGATTCGTCCGGGGTAAACTCTACGTTCATGTGGTGATCCTCCAGTTGGGCCGGACGCTATTTTAACAGGCCGGCTGCCTTGGCGAACAGTTGGCTGACGATATCGACGGGTAGGGGAAAGATCACCGTGTGATTATTTTCCGCTGATACCTGGACCAAGCTCTGCAAAAAGCGCAAATGAATCGCGGAGGGCTGTTTGGCAATGACCTGCGCCGCGTCAGCTAACTTCTGCGCCGCCTGAAATTCACCCTCGGCATGAATAATTTTAGCGCGCCGTTCGCGTTCCGCTTCCGCTTGCTTGGCCATGGCACGCTGCATTTCCTGAGGCAGATCGATATGTTTGAGCTCGACCAGGACGACTTTCACCCCCCAAGGCTCGGTTTGGGCATCCAGGATCGATTGGATTCGGGCATTGATCTTTTCTCTTTCGGCGAGCAACTCGTCAAGCTCTCCCTGGCCGCAGACGCTGCGCAAAGTTACCTGGGCAAGTTGCGAAGTGGCAAATAGATAATTTTCAACTTCACGGATGGCCCGCACCGGATCCAGAACACGGAAATAGAGCACTGCGCTCACCTTGACCGAGACATTATCCCGAGTGATGACGTCCTGCGGCGGCACGTCCATGGTGACGGTGCGCAGATCGACCCGTACTATTTTTTCGATTATGGGGATGACGTAAGTGATCCCTGGGCCGCGTTGCGGGACCATGCGTCCCAAGCGAAAGACGACGGCGCGCTGGTATTCCTTGAGGATCTTGATGCCGCTGACGAGAACGATCGCCGCGATGACGAGCACAACGCCAGCTGGTCCGAGGATTTGTTGAATGATTTCTAGCATGATTTACCCTACTCCATACCGCGGCTCGGAGATAGCGTGCTGAAGACTACTCTTGGAGGTGCTGCAAATAGAAAACCAAGCTGAGTATTCGCCCCGCTGCCTGAGTCCGTGCGCTTTTGCTATCACCACCCGCCTGGGCGGGGAAGGGGTCGCCCCAGATCGGCATATCGCGTGTGCCATGGCCGCGGATCTCCAACTGCCCATCGATCTTTCGGTAGACTTGCCAAAAGGGAAAACTGCCACCGGGGGTGAGGGTGAGCCGGCGCAGATTGGCGGGCTTCAGGGTCAAGTACGGGCTCATGATACCGTTGCCCCTGGCGTCGCCGCCGTGACAAACCGCGCATGCGTTTTGATACTCGAGCTCGCCGCCGGCGATTACTTCTGCCTCTTGAGCTGTTGCCAACGGTGATAGCAGCCACAATAGGAAGAATAATGCGAAGACATTACCAGCTCGAAGGAGCATAATTTCATTACGTGATGCCTTTAGAGATGCGCGCGGGCAGTCACTCTCTCGCGTTCCGCCGCTTTCGATGGCTAGTTATGGAGTCATTTACCAGCCAACCGCACGGTGCTGGCCTGGGGCCCTTTATCGCCGAGTTCCTCGGCAAAATACACTTCGTGACCAATTTCCAGACGATCGAATCCAGGCGCCAGGACGCTGTTCCTGTGAAAATAGACCTCGCGTCCCTCGGGCGTTAGGAGAAAACCATGATCTTCCATCGGCACCAGACTGGCGATCCGAGCGACCGCCTGCGGTTCATGGGCTTTTATCTTGCCGCGCCGGCGGCGCGCGTGGTTCTGAAGCTTTCGCCCGGCGGCATTAAAGGCATCGCGAATGGCGACGTAGAGATCTTCATGGGCCGCATGCTTGCTTGGTTCGTGTAGCTCGGTTAATTCCTTTTCCGGCTCGGCACCGAGTTGGGTTTTCTTTGGCACCAATCGTTTCGGTTCCCGATTCACGACCAGTTCACCACCTGGGACGGTCAAATCGATGCGCACCACATACGCTTTGCCTTTGTGATGATGGCGATGGGGCGCTTCGACGGCGACCCGGCAGCCCATGATCCCGTCATGCAGCTCATCGAGCTTAGCTGCTTTCTCGCGAATATTTTCTTCAATGGCCGGTGTTGGCGGCATGTGACGGAACGTGATCTGCAAGGGAATCTTCATAATATAGGTATCCTCCAGTTGTTAATGGTCGGAGTCATGTTATCGCAAGTCCCGCGCACTAATAAGAAGGCAAGAGCCATGCCACCGAAGCGCTTTCGGCAATTGAAATAAATTGATTTTGCTTAGGGAGTTTCTTGGCCGGTGGCTGACTTCGCCGCGTGTTTCGACGCTGACAACAGAGCCGCCGGTACCATGCGAAAGTAGTCGAGCGCGTTGCCCAGCGCTGATGGTTCAAGACAACAAGATCGGCGCTATTCTCGTGCCGATGAAACGTCATCGCGGTTGATCCTGTTATCTGGTTTTAACGAGGCCCTTGCTGGTCTAGGATTTGGCAATGAAGCCGGCTGCCTCGATGCCTGCAATAGCACAGGCTTCATCTTCCTCGGCTGTGCCGCCGCTGACACCCACCGCGCCAATTATTTCATTACCGTCTGCGCCGTCCATGACCAGCACGCCGCCGGCTACCGGTACGACCTTGCCTTGGGACATCACTGATAGGGCGCCGAGAAATGCCGGCCGTTCTTTGAGCCGCTCGCTTAGCGAACGGCTCGATTCGCCCATGCCGACGGCGCCCCAGGCTTTGCCGATGGCGATGTCGGGGCGCAGGATGCTGGCAGCATCTTCGCGCTTGAGCACTTTCAAGTGGCCGCCTTCGTCGAGGACGGCGACGCACATGGGACGGTATCTCGCATCGCGCGCTTTGGCGAGAGTCCGGTCGGCGATGACGTTGGCTTTATCGAGAGTCAGTTTCATTTTCTAACCTCCAAGACTTCCATGCTGACGAAATTCTAGTCGCTCATTGGCGCAAAGATCTGCTCCAGCGCCGGTTGATAGGGAATATACCAATCGCTGCGTGAGCGAAGGATATTGCGCCTGGATTCCTCCCGCCTGCGCGGGAATGACGGATTCGGACAACGATTTTTCGTATATTTCGTGACCACGCGTTTAGTCGTTCGCTTGCGAATGCAGCGCCGCCAGCCGTTCGGTGCGCTGCCACTGCTTGAGCGGTTTGCCGGCTTCGAGGTTTTGCAGTTCGCGCTCCCAGATTTTTCTAATCAGAATCAGCGCGCGGTCGGAGCGCCCGAGCGTTTCTTTTTTTCTCAGATCGAGGGGGCCCTGGCCGACCTGGGTGGCGTAGTCTTGGATCCAGACGATGTTGGACCGCTCCGGTCCTTCGATGTCCTGAATGCGCAGGTCGCCGCGCAGCACTGCTTCACCGATTTCCCTGGGTGAGCGGCCGAGTTTTCCTTCGCGGGCTTTGTGGCGATTTTTGTACGCTTCGCCCTCGTCGCCTTCGGTAATATGGGTGACATCGAGTTGGAAGCTGCAATGGCTGTCGTCGTCGATCGGCACGCGCCAGGCGAGATGATCCCGGTCGCGTTCCCTGAAGCACAGGATGTTTGGCAAGCCATGCTGCGTGACGTAGAGCCGGCCGCTCGGGAAAGTCGATTGCAACAACACGCCCCAGTCGCTCTCTTCGACGTTGATTTCCGGAATCTCCGGCGGCCGGTTCATGTAAAATTCCGATTCCCGATGGGTAAATGGAATGTGAATCGGGTCGTTTTCCAAATTGTTGACGTAGTTGCACGGGCGCATGTAGGTTTCCGCCCAGAGATTATCTTTCTCGAAGTCGGGATAGCGCGGCAGCGGCGGCGGGGCGCCTTCGCCGAAGTAGACGAAGATCAGACCGAGATATTCCTCTGTCGGGCAGCTGCGGATGCGCATCTTCTCGGCGAAGGATTCTTTCTCCGCCGGCTGTTCGACGCACTGGCCGGTTTGATCGAACTTCCAGCCGTGAAAGCGGCAACGAATCGAGTCGCCTTCGACCCAGCCGATGGAGAGTTGCGATTGGCGGTGCGGGCAGCGAAAATCGACGACATGCGGTTTGCCGCCGTCGCCGCGATAGAGCGTAAACTGTTCGCCGAGAATCTTGATCGGCTTGGCCCAGCCCGGCAATAAATCCTGCGAGCGAAAAACCGGGTGCCAGAATTTGCGCATATAACGCCCTGCCAGCTTATCGGGACCGGTGTAGTAGAAATCCATGAAGTTGACCATGGGTGAATTCTCCTAGTTTAATGCGAAGATTGTTTTCGCCACGAAGGCAACCCGTAGGGGCGAAAAATTTTTCGCCCGTACAATATCATCTTAGCGCGCTTTGATGCCGAGCAGACGCTGGGCGTCGCGCAGCGCGCCGGCGTCGGCGATTTCGGCGATGGCCACCGGCCGGGCTAGTTTGATGGCATTTCTGGCGTCGTCGATCACCAGCTTCATGCCGTCGTCCGGCATGGTGCCGTCGGCGCTGAAAAGCTGCCAGGTCGAATCGTAGGCTGCGACGGCATCTTCACGCTGGGTCTTGCCCCAGTCGGCCAGGATGCTGATCGCTTCCTGGCGGTTGTCACGCACGAAGCGATTGGCGCGCAGGAACGCTTTGATGACCTGCGTCACTTCCTGGGGCCGCTCTTTGATTTTCTTGCTGCTGGTGCCGAGACCGATGTGCGGAAACTTAAAAAAATCGTTGGCCCGTGCCAACACGTTGAGACCGATTTTGCGCGCCTGTGAGTCCGCCGGCGGCGCGATAATCGCGGCGTCGACCAGGCCTTCTTTGAGCGCGGCAAAGCGCGCGCCGTCGGAGCCGAAGGCGATCAGCTTGGTTTCCTTGTCGGGATCGATGCCGGAGCGCTCCAGCATCAACCGCGCGACCACGTCGTTGGAGCTGCCGAACACGCCGATGCCGATGGTTTTGCCTTTGAGCGCTTTCAAAGTGGTCAATTCCGGCTTGGCGATGAACGCATAGGGCGGACTATCGATCAGCACGGCGATGACCTTGAGCGGTATGCCGCGCATGGCGGCGCGGATTACCGAGGCGAAAATCATCGTGTAGTCGCACTCGCCGGCGATCAACGCCGACATCGCCACGTTGGCGTTCATGCGGATGATCTCGACATCCAAGCCTTCTTCCTTGAAGAAGCCCTTCTTGGCCGCGACGCCGGCGGCGAGATAGCTCATGTTGTAATTGGTCACCGAGACCCGAACTCTGTCCGCGGCGCGTGCCGGCGGACATAGGCTGAAAAATATAAGAGTGAAGATGACCGGTAGTTTCATGGGAAAATCGTTTTTCCACGAAGGCAATCGAAGTTACGGTCTATCTTGCTGAAAATCCATATCTCGGACCATTTCTGTTTTGCTTTGTCGATGAATTCCTTCGGCACCCGGGCGGCCGGCGGATAGGGATGTTTGCGGGTGGCGTCGATGAGGATTTTGCTGCCGGCGCGCCGGCGCGGATCATGTTGCGGGATGTCCGCTGCGGCGGTGGACGGATCGACGCCGGACGGGACGACGCCGTCGACGATGAAACTATCGCGCGCCGGTTGGGCGCGAAAGCCCATGGCCCATTCGACTTGGAAGGGATTGCGCACGTCGATGTCGTCGTCGACCACGACGGTAAATTTGCCTTCCTTGTTCATCAGCGACCAGGCGCCCCAGGCGACTTCTTTGACCTGCTCGGGATATTCCTTTTTCATCGCGATCACCAGCATGCCGCTGGCGCCGCCGGCTTCGGTGAAGTGGACGTCCTGCACCGGCAGACCGAGCACGTTGCGCAGGTGGTGAAACAATCCAGCGGAGCGGCTCAGGCTGCGGATGCAGCTCGATTCGCTCGGCGGCATTTGGCTTAGAAACGAATGATATACCGGCGTGCGTCTTCGGGTGATGCAGGTAACGTCGATCACCGGCTGTTGGCCCCCGGTACTCATATAGCCGGAAAATTCACCGAAGGGGCCTTCGTGTTCACGATGACCGGCGCGCATCACGCCTTCGAGGACGATCTCGGCGTTGGCCGGCACTTGGAGATCGACGGTTTCGCAGTGCACCAGCGGCACCGGCTCGCCGCGCAAGCCGCCGGCGATGGAAAATTCGTCGGTGCCGTAGGGAAATTTGCTGATGGAGGTGAGCACCACGGTCGGGTCCATGCCGATGGCGATGGCGATCGGCATGTCTGTTTTGAGCGCTTCGTACTGGCGAATATGTCGCGCCGCGTGCTGCGCGCCGCCGACGTATAAGCCGAGCCGGTTGGCGCCTTTCAACTGCAGCCGGTAGGTGCCGACGTTGCGCCTGCCGGTTTCGGCATCTTTGGTAATGACCACCGGCGCGGTGATATAGGGTCCGGGATCTTGATTCGGCGTCCAGACCACCTGGGGCAAGCTGCCGAGGTCAATCGCTGAGCTGCGGATAATGATCTCCTTGCACAGTCCAGTCGGCACGATCACCGGATCGATCGGATGACGCTGTCCGCGTTCCCAGACCTCGGGGATTTTGTCCACGGTCGTCGACAGCGCCAGCGCATAGATCTCCGGCGAGCCGCCGATCACGCCGATCACCAGGGGAAACTCGCTGACGCCGACTTGGCGAAAGCCCAGCGCCGGCCGGTCGTTCCAGCCATAACGGTCGAAGGTGTGGCGGGTGATCGCCGACACTTCCCAGGATGGGTCGACGCGCTGCTCGATCCAGTGGAGCTTGCCGGCTGCTTCCAAGCGGGTCAAATATAGTTGCAGATCGTTGTAGGCCATGAAGTCACATTAGCCAATTTGAGCTTTGCATTCGACAATCGTACGCGTATAAACACCCAGCGATGCTTAGCTCAATTATCGGCTGGCGCCACAGCTGTCAAGCAACATCGATCGGAGGTGTTTGATGCGGGTGAAAACGGTTGTCGTCACTGTATGCGCCATGACATTCGCGGCGGAACTTCATGCCGCCGACAAGGTGCGGATCGGCGTGTCCAATTACAATATTTCCAATCTCACCGTCGGCGTCGCCCAGACCCGCGGATTGTTCAAACAAGAAGGGATCGATGCGGAAATCATCCGCATGAACCCCAACGTCGCCACCATGGCGCTGGTGAGCGCCGATGTCGATTACTCGACCTTGATCGGCTCGACCATCATTGCCAACTTGAAAGGCGCACGGATCAAGATGATCGCCTGCTCGCTGGACCGCACGCCGCTTTCGCTGGTGAGCCGAGCGGAAATCAAGTCGGTGCGCGAGGTGAAAGGCAAGACCATCGGCGTCGGCTCCTACGGCTCGACGCCGGACATCATCGCGCGCATGGTGGTCAAGCATCACGGCATCGATCCCGAGACCGAGATTAAGCTCCTGGCGCTCGGATTCCGACGCGGCGCGTTTGACCGCCCTCAAGGAAGGCATCATCGACGTGATGATCGTCGCGCCGCCGGTGGATTTCGAAGCCAAACGGATGGGCTTCAACATCATTGGCCGCGCCGGCGATATTTTCCGTTTTCCCTACAATGGCCTGGCCGCCGGTATGAAAAAGCTCGCCGAGCGGCCCGATGAGGTGAGACGAGTCCTCCGCGCGATGTTGAAGGCGAACAATTATATTTCAAAGAATCGCGACGGGACGATTCAGGTGTTGGTCAACTGGGCCAAGTCGAAACCGGAGTTCGCCGAAGCGGCTTACGATTCCGCCGTCAGCATCATTCAGCGCCGACGGCAGCATTCCCGAAGACGGCATGCGCGTGGTGCTGGACGGATTGCGCAAGTCGATGAACCTGGGCCGGCAGATTCCTTTGAGCGAAGTTGCCGACCTGGTGCCTTTGTTCGATGTGCAGCGCGAGTTGGGCCTGCGTAAATAACCGGGCCGGTATTGCCGTCCGGTGGAGCGCCTTGTTAGGCGATGGGTGGAAGTACGTCTTGAAACAGTATGCCAAGCAATTGGCCGAGGTCTCAGCAAGCGCGACCAAGATTGTCACTGTGAAGGTGGGATGTCTCCTGCGGTGCTCGCTGATCAATACGACAGAATTTGTCCACAGGATGTTAACCGCGATCGGACCGCGCCAGCAAAGGCGGATTACGACTGGGAGACGTAAGCGTTTGTTAGGTCCTGCCTCGGCCACTCCATAAGATAAATAAGTTGACCTAGAATGCGTTTCTGCGCGCCTAGTCTATTTATCAGTTTTGTCCTCGTCCCACCAAATCCCATAGCGCTTGCCGAAGTGACTGAGTAATTCGTCAGCGTTGTCCGGGAACGCCGGAGACGTCATTGCAGAAACACGTCGCTTCGATGCGACCAATCCGTCGCGATCGCCGATTAGAAACGCTCTCATCGAGATAACCAGCTCATTCCAATCCTCCGACATATTTTTCGTTCCAGGTGAAATGCTCGCTTTATCCAAGTGTGCGAGCGCTGCTTCCGTCCGGCCGGCGCGGGCGAAATTCTGAGCCGCATGCATATGGGAGACTGCTCGTTCGCGGGCAATCAATTCATCATGCCGACGCAAATACACTTCAATCAATTCCGCGGCCTGAAGATACTGCTTCCGGGCGAAAAGAACGCGCCAGCCAGACCCGTACGTCTGGTCAAATTTCAGCCACGGTAGGGCCAGCATCGCTGCCTTCTCAGGCTCCGATATTTCCTCGGCTGCTGAAGCACAGGCCAGAAAGAAAAGGAACAATGACGCCAGGCAGCGCGCGATTGCATCGATGGGTGTCCAATTTTTCTTACGAGCCGCTCCGATATTCATGTGTGCTCCTGGGTCTCTCTCTGCTCCAACTATAAAGTGACCCGCATCATGCGGCGAAAAACTGGTCGGTCTATCTCTGAACACGGTTCGCCAATAAATCAATGAATTGCTCCAGACCTCATTCACTTACCCCAACTCAGTAAGAACATTCTGACTGTCAAAAGCCGGGCAGCATGGCGGCCTATCTCCCCACTGCCCCGCAGCCTATTTCGTCCGCTACACCACATTCAAGCTCCATTATCGGCAAGTGGATCCCGTGCGCGCGGGCTCGGAGAGGCGGCGCTCTCAGCAGACGTCCAAGATCGACATTGTGAAGATAGACCTCTCCGACCGTGGCTCGCTGATCAATTCGACAGAATTTTGTCCACAGGATGTTAGCCGCGATTGGATCGCGCCAGCAGAGGCGGAACAATACAAGGGAAATTGAAGAGGCGAACGGGATTAAAAACCGAAGGATTACGACTGTAAGACGCCGCCACAACAGCTTACGCGCCGGCCCACTAATCTGAACTCACTAGGAATCAATAACCTGGGGCTTAGCGCTAAGCTTCAGCCGCGCGAGGCTTTGCAAGCGATAGGTAGACGCGTCTGTATTCCTGCACGGCGACCTTATCCACGTCGAGGTCGAAGGTCTCTAACGCATTGAGCGGAATCCACGTCACAGATTCCGCCTCCTGCGGGATTATATCTCCCTTCCATCGCGTCACGGCAAAATAGTGGAGCTTACGGAATTCTTGCGCTCGATGCAGAAGGGTACAGACGTAGGCTGTTTCGATGGGGACAAGCCCGACCTCCTCCTGCATTTCGCGATAGAGCGCCTCTTCAGCGCTCTCCTGGGCCTCGATGTGCCCGCCAGGAAGAGCGATGGCGCCAGGCACCACTCGCTTGGTGAGCTTACGTTTTTCCGCGAGCACGTGACCGTCTTGTATCAGCATAAAGGCAATGCACTCGACTATACGCATAGTATTCACCATCGAAAGATCCCAGATAGACTACAGTGCCTAACGTAAAGTTCGAAACGTATGGAAGCCAAATAACAGCGCATTGCCAATCACTAGGATGCAGAGCCAGAATAAGGAGGGGCTCCATATCCACTTAATATAGCCCGCTATCAGGTGGCCGATGCGTCTGCTTGCATCTGCCATGGTCATTTTGGTGGCCGCCCAACGACATGCATCAACGGCCGCGAGCCACACGGATAATGTTAGCGATGAACCCGCGTTGAGATCTTCGTCGCATGCGTTAGTTAGGCATCAGCTGGAGTGTGTTCAAACTTAAAATGATGTTCAGCTTCGCCATATCGAACAAATCCAAGCTTTTCATACAGTTTAGCTGCGCGGTTTTTCTTTAACGCCTGTAACCGTATGGGTTTTTTCAGTCGTTGAGCATTGTAAATCATGCCCTGCAGAAAGGCTGAACCAATCCCCCGCCCCTGAAACTGAGGTTCAATCACAAGTTCATGAATTAAAATCTCATCGGGCGTCTCTGATACCGCAACATAGCCGTAACGGATCCCGTTCTTCATTAGAATTGAATGTCGATGGGAATCCCAGGCATCTTTGAAAAATGAATTTTGTAGATTTTCATCCCAGGAACCAAATTGGGATAAGACAACGTCCCTGTAAGCGTTGTGATGAATTACCCGCGCGTATTCAATATCATCGTTTGTAGCGTCACGTAGCTGCATTAGTTTGATGCTAACGTAGTGGTGAACGGCAGGCCGCTTTTAGCCATCCGTCCCACCAACGGGTTAGGCGCGCTATGGTCATGGTTGAGTCGTGGCCCGGTCATCTAGAGACTTACCTCACCGCGAATAACGTCCACGACGTCGCCGCCGACCCAGACTTCTTCGCCTTCCTTGCGCAGATGGACGCGGCCGGAGCGATGGAGGGTGGTGCCCTGGGCCGCGACATAGGACGACTTGGCGAGTCCTGCGTCGATGAGCCACTGCGCGAGGCTCGCGTTGAGGCTGCCGGTGACCGGGTCTTCGTATCCGCCGTCTCCGATGAACGCCCGCACCTCGAAGGCCGCGTCTTGGCCGGCGTCATGCGGACCGACCACGCCCAGCTTGAGCGAATCGAGCGCGGCCCAGTCGGGCTTGAGTGATAGCACCTGGCGCGCGGAGCGAAGCATCACCGCACACCAGCCCGGGCCATTGTCGACCCATTGGTGGTGAACGAGGTCCGATGGCAGCAGGGCGAGCGCCGTGGCGATTTTCGCCAGCAGATCGGGCTCGAGCGCGCCGGTGCGGCGCAAAGGCGGCGCGGCGAACTCCAGGCGCGGACCGTCGCAGCGCACGGGGACGAGGCCGACGCCGCATTGCTGCACGACGAGACCCGGCTTGCGCGGCTTTCCGCGCGTGGCGAGCCAGGCGTGGCATGAGCCGAGCGTCGGATGCCCGGCGAAGGGTAGCTCGCCGCCGGGTGTGAAGATGCGCACGTAGTAATCCGCGCCGGGATCCGTTGGCGGCAGGAGAAACGTCGTTTCCGAGAGGTTAGTCCAGCGCGCGAGCGCGGCCATCCGCGCTTCGCTCATTCCCATGGCGGCATGCACCACGGCGAGCGGGTTTCCGCCCAGCGGATCAGCCGAGAAGACATTGACCTGCGTGAACTGAAACGTGGGCATATCTTTTGCCGCCTACTACTCAATATCCTTGGTCAGTTATTCCGTAGATACCTACCTGCAACGGATACACTGGATTGATAAAACGTAGCTCCTCGCGAAAATATTTCATGTGAACACCTCGGTCTCAAAAGCGCCCAACCTTTTGTGAAACGAATGGTGCACATGACGTAAACGAGAGCGCAATGAAACGCACAGCACAATAAAAAACGGGGAGTTGGCTTGACTCCCGTTTTTTTCCAGGGACCGCTTGAGTTTTCAAGTCCCGTTGAATGGCTTTGGTGTTCAGCCTGTCAAGAGTCATCCGTTAAACCAGGGCGACGAAATCGATCTCCACCAACGCGCCGCGCGGCAACTCGGCGACGGCGACCGTGGAGCGCGCGGGCTTCGCCGCACCGAGGTATTCGCCGTAGACTTCGTTGAGCGCCGCGAAGTCGGCCATGTTTTTCAAAAACACAGTCGCTTTGACGACCTTTTCGAGGGATGAACCGGCGGCTTCCAGCACCGCTTTGAGATTTTCCAAAACCTGGCGCGCTTGTTCAGCGATGCCGCCCGCGATGAGATTGCCCGATTGCGGATCGATGGGAATTTGCCCGGCGGTGTAAATGAATTCACCCGCTTTGATCGCTTGCGCGTAGGGGCCGATGGCCTTGGGCGCTTTGTCGGTGCTGACGGTTTCTCGGATCATTGTCATTCTCCTTGTCTCGCGACTTTGACGAGCTATAACATGAACCCCAGCCGGTGCAACGATCGCTGGCCTGTCGCTTGAACTTCTCGGCCCGGCTGTGCTTGACTGGCAAGAAACAATGAAACTTATCACTGCCCACAAAATATTGATTACCAGCGCCGTGATCTTCTTTATTTTCTTCAGCGGCTGGGAATATCGCAACTACGCCGCCGGCGACTCCTCGGCCGCCTGGCGCAGCGGGTTGTATCTGATTGTCGCTAGCGGATTCGCCGTCTATCTAAAAAATCTCAAGCGGTGGTACCGCTAGAAAATTCTCGGAGATGGAGCCTACGCCTTTTCTAATCGAAGTGTCCGAAACAGAGATGCGCCGCGAGCGGCAGAAGGCGCGGGAGCTGCGCCGGAGCCAGTGGTGGAAGCGCAAGCTTGCGAGCGGCATTTGCCACCATTGTGCTGGTAGATTTGCCCCCGCGGATCTGACCATGGATCATCTCGTGCCGGTGGTGCGCGGCGGTAAGTCGACCAAAGGAAATGTCGTGCCGAGCTGCAAACCATGTAATAACCAGCGCAGCCACCGGCTGCCTTTCGAGAAAAGGACCGAATAAAGGCTCTTGCCACGGGGTTTGGGCTTCATTACTATCGTTTCGCCGGAGGATTAAGCCATGGCTGCCGAAACATTCTTGGTGCGAACGATGTCGGATACTGTGGAGACCGATATTCAGCGGGTCCACGTGATCGCCAACGAGCTCTTGGCGCGTTACAACTTGCCGGCCCTGAGCTTCGAACAGCTGCGTAAAATCGCCGATGGACCCTTCGATCTGTTCCTGATACCTCAAATATTCGCGGCGGAATATGCCAAGGATCGTAACCTGCCGTTCAATGAGACCAAGCGGGTGGAGATCCGCAGGATCGCCTTGGAGATCGCGCGCAAGCATGGCTACGATGTCAATCCGCCGGAGTTTCAACTCGGCATCGAAAAGTCGTTGCAGGAAACCAAAGCCGCGGGTCTGCGCAATGTGCTAATGACCACCGGCGGACGACGCTACAAACATCAAGCGATGGAGAAAATCGGCATCGGCGGCTATTTCGAAGAGATCGTCGACCGCGAGCAAACCTACTACGCTAAAGAGCAGGGTTTCTATTACCTCTATCGCAAACAAAAAACCCCGCACATACGCATCGTCTTGCTCAGTGGCACGGCGAATTACATTAAAGCCGCCAACAACGCCGATGGCTGCAAAGTGGGCGACACGTTTCTCGAAGTGATTGCCATCGCTTTGTCGACGCAACACTCATACAACGACGAAGAAACCCTCCGCGCCGCCGCACCTAAAGCGGTGATCTACGGATATGATGAGCTGTTGCCGACGTTGAAAGAGCTGGTGCCGCTCGGTTAAATCCGGCGGGCGTTGCCAACGCCAAAGCCAACCAGTAAATTAATAAAACTGTAACGGCCTCAATGATCGCGAGGCCGCGGACGCCGACTGCGCTGTCGGACCAGATCGAACTCGGCTACCTAAATCCACTTCGCTTGTCGGAAGCGCCAGAACAAAAAGAGATCGATACCGATCATCGCCGCCACGGTGAGCGGGTAGCCCCACGGCGAGGTGAGTTCCGGCATGTGTTGGAAATTCATGCCGTAGATGCCAGCGATCAGAGTCGGCACCGCCACGAGGGCGGCGTAGCCGGCCAACCGCTTGGTGACCTCATTTTCTTGAATCGTGATCAGCGAGATCGCCACCGAGATCGCGGTAGTGATCATGTCGCGCAAAGTGTCGACGGATTGATGCACGCGCAGCACATGATCGTAAACATCACGGAAATAATCTTGCAGTCCCACCGCCAGCCGGGGCACGCGGCCACCGAATAGTTTGCTGGTGCCTTCGAGCAACGGCTCGGTGGCATGCTTTAGGGTCATGAGCTTGCGTTTCAAATCGTAGAGCGCCTCGATGTTCGCTCTGGCGGTCTGGTCGGCGAACATCCGTTCTTCGATATTTTCGATCTCGGTTTCGAGATCGTCGAGAATGGGAAAGTAACGGTCCACTACCGCGTCCATTAGCGCGTAGAGCACGTAGCCTGCTCCATGGCTGAGTAATTCTGGCTCGCGCTCGCAGCGGGCGCGCACGTCTGTGAAGCCGCGCTCGGCGCCGGAACGCACCGACAGGACATAGTTGGCGCCGACGAAGATGGCGACCTCGCCGACGTTTAATTCCTCGCCGCTGCGTTCGATCATGTGCAAAACCGCAAACAGGGAGCCGTCGTATTCTTCGATCTTCGGCCGCTGATGGCCATGCTGGGCGTCTTCCAGGGCGAGATCGTGCAGGCCGAATTCCTCCTGCATGGCCTGAAGCTCTTCCAGTGTCGCGTCGTTGAGCGCAACCCAGACGAAACAATTGCGGTGTGAGATGTAGGAATGAATCTCGCTCACCGGTATGTTGGTGAGTCGCCGGCCGTTCTCATAGGCGACACAGTTGACGATCATCGAGAGCCTCGCGCCGAAGAAATCGAACGGTCGGTACTTTGGCTCGATTGCTGCTGGGGAGTCAAGCGATTGACTTGAGAGTTGCAATTTCCTGCACTAACCTGGGTCTGTCGCGTTCAAATGAATTCGCAGCGGGAGGTTCGCTTGGAGCCATTACAAACTTTTTTGGCCGGACGGGTGGCGGTCAAGATCGGTGACCTGACGCAAAGAGGCGGTCGACGCCATCGTCAACGCGGCGAACGGCACACTCATGGGCGGCGGCGGCGTGGACGGGGCGATTCATCGCGCCGGCGGGCCGGAGATCAAAGCCGCCTGCGCCGAGATTCGCCGCAGTCAATTTCCGCAGGGCTTGCCGACGGGAGAAGCGGTCATCACCACCGGTGGAAAGTTGCCGGCGAAGTATGTGATTCACACTGTCGGCCCCGTCTACGGCGGCGGCGGTGCGGACAAAGCCGAACTGTTGGCGGCGTGCTATTCCAATGCATTGAGTCTGGCAGTGGCGCACAAACTCAAGTCAATCGCTTTCCCGGCAATCTCCACCGGAGTTTACGGTTATCCGCTGGCCGAGGCAGCGGCAGTGTCGTCGCGCACCATCGAGCAGTTTTTGTCGGTTGATAAATCGATCGAGGCTGTCAAATTGGTCTTCTTCTCTGCCAGCGATGGCGAGGCGTTCTTGAAACACCAGGCCTTTAGCGGATAGAACTAATCGAAAGGCATGAGGCGACAAGCGTGAGTCAAGCAAATTCAAATCCAGTCCGCGTCGGTATCGAGGGCGTTTCCTATTCCTTGGCCCATGTGCCGGATCTGGTGCGTTTCGGTTCGAAGCCGATACGCGAGTTGCGTGGCAATCCGGCGCTCGCCGGCGAATCTGGCCAGACTTCTGCGCGATTTTCCCGCGGCGACGGCTTATGCGCCGCATCAGGTTTATATTGGCAACATCGGACCGGAAAAGCTGCGCGATCTGCCGCAACCTTGGTTTGAAAAGCTGATCGAAGGGGCGACGGCGCAAGGGCGCTTTGGCGATCTGGTCGATCAGGCGAAGTTTTATGCCTTGCTCGCCGGCGCGGATGGCTTCGATTTGATTTCTTTCGAAGAGACTTGGTTTCAAGCTCATGCGGCGAAACATTCGATCGGCCGCGCAGCCGCGCTTTAAGCCGCTGAGTGAAATTCAAAATCTTTGCGACAAAGGCGCGCTGCCGCTTTATTCCGGGGCTCAACTCGTCGGCGCGTTCGAGGCGGCCCATGAAGAAGACGCCAGTCTGGCCGCCGAAGTCTTGCTGGAGAATTTATCCGGAAAAGTTTCCGCGGCCCACGCGTTGCGCCTGGTGTTAGCGCAGCTTGCGCTCAAGCCCGATGATGTCGATTTTGTCATTAGCTGTTCGGAAGAAGCGGTGGGCGACCGTTATAATCGCGGCGGCGGCAACCTAGCCAAGGCGATCGCTGAGGACGTCGGCTGCGGTAATGCCTCGGGCTGCGATGTCAAAGCGTTTTGCGCTGGGCCGATGTATGCGATGGTGCAGGGGGCAAGCATGGTTCAAGCCGGCGTGGCGAAAAGAGTCGCAGTAGTCGCCGGCGGGTCGTTGGCCAAACTCGGCATGAAGTTCGAGTCCCATGTGAAAAAAAATATGCCGGTGCTCGAAGATATGCTGGGCAGTTTCGCGGCGATTCTCAGCGCGGCGAAACCGGGGCAGGTCTGCATGCGCCTCGACTCCGCGGCGTTTCATCCGGTGCGCGCCGGCGGCTCGTCCCAGGCAATGGCAGAGGAATTGGCCGAGAAGCCATTGGCCAAGCTTGGCATGAAGTTGACCGACGTCGACCGCTATGGCGTCGAGCTGCATAACCCCGAGATCACCGTCCCCTCTGGGAGCGGCGATGTGCCGCGCACGAATTATTTGACCTTGGCGGCGTTGGCGGTGATGCGCGGGCAAATTCAAAAGAACCAAATGGAAGATTTCGTGCGCAGCCGCGGCATGCTAGGCTATGCGCCGACCCAGGGACATATTCCGTCGGCTATCGTCTACTTGGGCCATGCCAAGGCAGCGCTCGAAAGCGGTGCGATTCGTAACGCGCTGCTGATGGCTAAAGGCAGTTTGTTTCTCGGCCGCATGACGCAGCTGTCGGATGGCTGCTCGTTTCTAGTCGATCGCAACGAAGTTTAGTTGGAGGACGCATGCAAAAGGGTAAAAAGATCATCGCCATCGGCGAACGGGACGGTGTTACCGGCCCGGTCATCGCCGAGTGTCTCGAAGGCGCGGGTTACGAGGTGGTTTTTCAGGCCACCGAGTGCTTTGTTTGAACCGCCGCAGGCGCGATGAACTTCGAAAACCAAGGAGTCATCAAGCGCCTGGCGGACCAGTATGGTCCGGAAAATTTGACTGTGGTGCTGGGCAACGGTGAGGCTAACGGCGTCGAAGTGTTTGCTGAGACGGTGACCGAGGGCGATCCGAGCTTTGCCGGGCCGCTGGCCGGCGTGGCGCTGAAGATCCCCGTCTATCATATGCTCGAAGAAGATGTGATGGGCCAGGTGCCGGAAAAGCTCCGTGAAGAAAAATTGCAGCTCTCGGCGTTAGTCATCGATATTGAGCCGATGCACCAAGTTTTAGAAGCTTCGCGGGCGAAGCTTTAAAACGGTCCAAGGGTTCCAGTGGTTCCAGATGTTCCAAGCGCTTTCGCTGCCAACTGGAACTTTTGGAACGATTGGAACCTTTGGAACGGTTATTTCCGATACAGCCCTTTAATAAACCCCGAGTCTTCGAGTTCCTTAACAAAGCGCGCATCGATGTAATCTTTTACGTTGGCCTGGGCGGCTTTGGGATTCCTCTCGGCTAGATCTTGCAGCACCAGTTGGTAACCATCGACGGGCGGGTAAGGCGCGTCGGGCATGAACTTGGCGTGCCAATCCCACGCTTCATCGAGCATGCGGCGGTCCTCGATTCGCGAGTATTTGCGCATGAACCTCAACGTGTCTTCCTTCTGAGTTTTATAGAAGTGCAGCGCCTCGACGTAAGCGCGCATGTAGCGGCGCACCAGATCGGGGTTTTCGCGGATCAGCTTGGTCGATGTATAAATACCGTTCTGCGGAAAGGGTATTTGCAGGGTGACCATGTCGACCACCGTCGGATAGCCGAGTCTCTCGGCCTGAGATTTGCCGGCTTCGGTAACCACGGTGAACTGGACGATGCCTTTTTGCAGCGCGACCATGCGCTCGATGGCGCCGCCAATGACGCGCAAGCTGACGTCCTTGAGCGGGTCGAGACCGATGCGTTTCAGCCCCACCTTCAAGGCGAACTCGGCGGTGGTGCCGGCGATATGAGTGCCGCCGATTTTACCTCGCAAATCTTCATGCCGTTTGATGCTCGGGTGGGAAACTAAATAGTAGGGTAGCACATTGACATTGCCGGCGATGGCGACGACGTCGCCGCCGGCGAGCCGCGCGCTGGCCAGGCCTGGGCCGCCGCCTTCGCCGATGGGAATTTCGCCGGCGAGAATCGCCTGGATACCGCGCACGCTGCCGGAAATGAAAATCACCGTGGCGTCGATGCCATGTTTGTCGAACAGACGCGCTTCCTTGGCGACCTGGATCACCGTCGAAGTTCCCGGCGTGGTCGAGATATACGCGGTGTTGAGCTTCTGGGCATCGGCGAAATTCGCCGTTACCAGTAAAAGCAGCGCCAATGAGGCGAGCGCTTCGGTGCAGCGAATCAGAGCCATGCGAATACCTCCAGAAAGGGTTAGCGGGTAGAACCGGTGCAACTACGCATAACATTTCAAACGCTGCGTGAAAAGCTGGTTTGACAGGGCAGCAATGGAAGTCTCAGGTTGCGGAATGCAATGAAAAAATCTTTAGAGCTAGTCATGTTCGACCTCGACGGCACCCTTGCCGATACCGGCCATGACCTGGTCGACTCGGTCAATTTTACGCGTGGGCATTTTACCCTGCCGCCGTTGCCGGCGCCGGCGGTGCACGCCAACGTCGGCCGCGGCGTGGAGCATTTGCTAAAGCAGTCTTTGCCCGAAATGACGGAGGCGAACTTTTCAACAGTCTTGCAGGTGTTTCTCGCACGGTATGAAAACCACCTGCTCGATCGCACCGTGCTTTATCCCGGAGCGCTGGAAGTTTTACGCTACTTTCGCGGCAAGCGGCGCGCCGTGGTGAGCAACAAAATACACCGGCTTACGCTGGCCGTGGTGCAGGGGTTAGGCGTGGCAGCGGAGTTCGATGCGATCTTGGGCGGCGATAGCAGCGCGGAGAAAAAACCCCATCCGGCGATGTTGCAGTCGGTTTTGCAGCGGTATCACATCGATCCCGCCAACTCGCTCATCGTCGGCGATGGCGATACCGATATCGAAGCCGGCAAGCGCGCTGCGGTGATCACCTGCGGCGTGACTTACGGACTGGGCGACAAGGATGCGATGCGCGCCGCAGGACCGGATCTCACCATCGACAGTCTCATTGAATTGGCCGATTTTTTTTGTTGAATTGTTTATACACAAAGCAGGAGGTTAATCATGGCCACGACGATTCCGGAGCCTTTCAAGGAGCTTCTTAACAAAGTCGCCTACGCTCACTTGGCTACGGTGATGGTCGACGGCAGCCCGCAGGTAACGCCGGTGTGGTACAACTTCGACGGCACGCATTTTTGGGTCAACTCGGCGAAGGGCCGGCTCAAGGACAAGAACATGCGGCGCAACAAGCGAGTCGCGCTTTCGATCCAAGATCCTGACGATGCGTATCGTTACCTGGCGATTCAAGGCGACGTCGAAGAGATCACCGAGAGCGGCGCCGACGCCCATATCGATGCCCTGGCAAAACGTTACCTGGGCAAAGACAGCTATCCGTTTCGCGCTCCTGGCGAAGTGCGGGTGATTTATAAGATCCGTCCGCGGAAAATCTCGACGATGGGATGAATTTACATTGCCCGTTGAAAATGGCTGGTTCGCAGCGCTTTTGCCGCTCCGCCATGAGGATGGCGATGAGGATAAATTGATGTCAGGAAGCCAGCGGCATGGAGACGCGTGAGGTTGTGCATGCGCCATTGGCCGGAAGCTTATTCATCGCCGCCAGCGCGGCGACTTTGTAGCACTCCGCTAAGGTCGGGTAGTTGAAAACCGTGTCGACGAAGTAATCGAGTTTGCCGCCCAGGGCCATGACGGCTTGGCCGATATGGATCAGTTCGGTGGCGCCTTCGCCGATTACATGGATGCCGAGGAGCTCCCTGGTCTCGGTATGAACCAGCAACTTGAGCATGCCGACAGTGTCGCCGATGATCTGGCCGCGGGCGATCTCGCGGTAGCGGGCGACGCCGATCTCATAGGACACGCCGTCGCGGGTGAGTTCCTCTTCGTTGCGTCCGACCATTGAGATCTCTGGAATTGCGTAGATGCCATAGGGGAGCAAATGGGTCGACGTGTCACAGCCGAGGCTGAACGCGTGGCAGGCAGCATGGCGGCCTTGCTGCATCGAGGTTGACGCCAAGGCTGGAAAGCCCACGACATCGCCTACTGCATAGATGTGACTCAGGGCTGTCTGAAAATTCTCGTTGACTTTCAAGCGGCCGCGGTCATCCGCTTGCAAACCGATCTTTTCCAAGCCGAGGTTGCTGGTGGCGCCGATGCGTCCCGCTGAATAAACCAGTAAAGGTGAGCGGATCTCTTTGCCGCTCTTCAATCGCAGCACGATGACGTTGTCGCTCGCTTTGGTCACACCGACCACTTCTTCATTGAGCCGCAGTGTTATGCCGATGTTGCGCATCTGATATTGCAGCGATTCAATAATCTCGCTGTCGACGAATTCCAGCAGTCGCGGACGTTTCTCGACCAGCACCACGGGAATCCCCAGAGTCGCGAGGATGCAGGCGTACTCGCAGCCGATCACGCCGGCGCCGACTATGGTCAATGACTTTGGCAGGCGCTTCAACAATAACAGACCATCGCTGTCGATGATGGAGTCGCCGTCGAAGGGGATATCCGCGGGCCGCGCTGGCACAGTGCCGACACCGATGACCACGTAGTCCGCTGTGTGTTCTTTAGTTTCGCAGTCCTGTCTGATCTGGATCCGGTGCGGATCGAGAAACGAGGCGGCGCCGACAATAAAATCCACCGAGTTGCGGATCAATTGATTTTGAATCACTTCTTGCTCGGCTTTGACGACATGGTCGCAGCGTTGGGCGAGGTCCTCGAAAGTAATATCTCGTTTGACCCGGTAGCTGGCGCCGTAAAGGTTGCGCTGTCTGAATCCGGAAAGGAACAGTACCGCTTCGCGCAAGGATTTGCTCGGGATTGTGCCGGAGTTGATGCAGATGCCGCCGACAACTTTCTTGCGTTCGACGATGGCGACTTTTTTCCCGACCTTGGCGGCCTGAATCGCGGCCTTCTGCCCGGCCGGGCCGGAGCCGATCACCAGCATGTCATAGTGTGCCATTGGATCGCCTCAACGTTGTCGCCTTGTCGAAGTGTTTGACCCGGCACAGGGCCCGGTCGTCGAGTTCGTCGGGGATGCGCGTCTTATCGTATTTGCCAATGGAGGTATTATGCATGGTTCCTTCAAACTGTTGCTTTCAAGACCGCCGTCGGTGCATTTATCGCCGTAATCAGCATATCGGCACTTTCCAGCGCTTCTTCAGCGCTTTCGGTAGCGTCGAGCGGAATTTCCAACGCGGCCAGCCCGAAGGCAAATACCGCGTGGCGCTCAGCAGTCGGGCTGAAAACTTAGCTGCTCCGTCAATTTTCTGACGGTGGCGCCGGGCAAAGCTCAACGCCCCGTCCAGAGGCAATGCTTTCAAGGTGTCCCGATGACATCGATCTTTTATCCGTGAGAGAATCCGATCGAGGGTGCCTGTGTTTTTTGGCGAAAAGCATGGCTTTATTAACTTCCGGAGACATAATGCGATGGGCGAGAAATCGTCAAGTTAAGTTTCCGTTGCGCGGCGGTCCTTGGCCGGAGTCGGCCTCAGCGACGAGGAGGGAAGATGGGGTCAGCTAGCGCACTATGAATGTTTTCTTTTCGATCGGGTAGGCGACGATGTCATGTTGCTCAGACTTGTCATACCGCAGTAATTCAGCGATAGGCGCCAAAACATACGCGCCAGTCAGTCTATCGCCGCCCTCGGTGAATGTCAGGAATTCATAATTCTCTGGAAACAAAGATTGCAGTTCGTCGTAGCTCTTAATGCTAACCGGACTCTTAGGATCTGCGGTCAGCTCAAATTCGACAATGGGCCGATGCCTGCGTAGGGTGCGCTTTAGCCCTTTTAGTGCCAGCTTTTCGTAGCCCTCAATATCCATTTTGATCAGGGCTACTGACGTGACACCCGCCTTTTCAAGCACCTCGTCACCCACGCGAATTTCAAGTACCCCTTCCGGCGGGTTTGGCGATGCGAATTCTTTTACGAATGAGCCCATTCCTAAATTGTCGGCGGGGGGCGCATAAAATGGCTGCTTTGAGTTCTCATTTCCCAGTCCGAACGGATATATGACAACGTTCTTGATGCGATTGATTTGGATATGCCGGCGTAGTCTTTTTAACACTGGCTCCCAGGGCTCGAAGGAATGAATGTCCTTGGCATGGCGAGACATAAAAAGAGTATGTTGCCCTGTGTTAGCGCCGATATCGAGAAATACGCCTTGGTTAGAATACGCCGATGTCATAACATCCCGCAGGAAAAATAATATAGGCTTTTCAAAAGCCCCATAGGATAAAATGCTCTTGTCGATCAAATTTCCGGTGTTACCTTCGTAGACGTGACCGTTGAGTTCAACGGTGAAATCATGACTTCTCCCGAGGTAGCAGGCTGATAGGTCCGTCGCATTTTTCCAGCACCCGTAGATAAGAGAGAACCGGGGAAAATCGAATAAATACAGATAAGTAACAAGACTAAAAGCGGTAACCGCGGCCGCCGCTGATAATTTGAGAACTTTCAAATAATCACCTTTTTTTCCGTCGGTGTTCGATTGCCGTGATGCAGGGCACCCTTAGGTTTTGTCTATGACGCGGTTGCGATGTGCGACTGATTTTCGCCAATCACAGTATCGTGATTTTACAGCATCGGCTTGGAGATCTCCATAAAACAAATCTTTCCAGTATAACGATGGTGACGGAGCTAGCTTATGGCAGCCTATCATCGTGACGCTAGGCGTGATTCCAAGCCTTGAGCGTAGCGCGACATAGCGTAGCTACACAGCCAATACACGATGGCGATGAAGAGATAGAGTTCGAAGGGACGGATTTCGCGATTGTTGACGATCTGAGCGGCTTTGGTGAGATCGACGTAGCCGATGATCGACGCCAGGGATGTGTCTTTCAACAAAACAATAAATTGGGTCAATAAAGCGGGGATCATGTTGCGCAGGGCTTGGGGCAGGATGACATGGCGCATCAGTTGATTTTGCGACAGGCCGGTGGCGGTGGCGGCTTCGACTTGACCGCGGGGCACCGATTGGATGCCGGCGCGGACGATTTCCGCCAGGTAGGCGGCCTCGAAAATGACGAAGGCCGTGAGCGCCACGGCATATTCCGGCAACGATTTGCCGGCCAAGGTCGGGATGATGAACCAAAACCAAAAGATCACCATGACCAGCGGCACGCCGCGGAAAAATTCGATATAAATTTTCGCCGGCCAGTGGAGCCAGCGGCTTTGTGACAAGCGCGCCAACCCAACCAGGGTACCCAGGATAAATCCCAAGACGATCGCAGGCACTGCCAAGCGCAATGTCCCGCCGGTGAACGCGCCGATGCCGAGAAAACCTTGGACGATTAGAAAGACGAAGTTGTCGGCGACGACCGAAAAGTCCATTCTAGGATGCTCCGGTCTGTCCTTGGGCGATCATGCCGGGGATCGCGAAGCGCCGTTCCACGTGGGCCATGATCGACGCGATGGTAAGACAGAGGACTAAATAGATGATCGTCCCAGCGGCCAGGGCTTCGAAGGCCCTGGCGGTATACGTTTCGATCTGCCGGGTTTGAAAGGTCAGCTCGGCGACGCCGATGGTTAAGGCGACCGAGGTGTTTTTGAGCAAATTCAACGTTTCATTGGTCGCCGGCGGGACGATCAGGCGCAGGGCAATCGGCACGATGATCAACCGAAAGGCTTGGGTGACGGTAAGTCCGGTGGACAGGGCGGCTTCTAACTGGGTCTTGGGAATCGCTTGAATACCGGCGCGAATGACTTCAGAAAAGCGCGCGCCGTGATAGACACCGATCGCGAAGACTCCGGCCCAGAATTCCACGCCGTGATCGAAGAGCCAGTCTTGAATCGCCTGCGGCAACAACGGCGGCACGCCGAAGTACCAGAAAAACATCCAGACCAGTAACGGCACATTGCGAAAAAATTCGACATAGCCGCTGGCGAACCAGCGCAGCGGCGCAATCGGCATGGTTCGTAAAGCGCCGGCAACGATTCCGAGCGCCAGCGCAATCAGCAATCCGAGAACGAAAATGTGCAGTGTGGTGAGAACGCCCTGAATCAGCCAGCCGCCCGACTGGCCGGTCCACAGCACACTCCAGTTGAAATTGTAGGACATTGGGGATGGAGAACTGGAGAATTAGAGTATCGGCAGTGATGGAGTATTGGAGTTAATGACCTAGCACTCCACTACTCCATCACTCCAGTTTCTTTACTTGGGCACCACTTGCAGTTGCAGGAAGCGCTTGTTTTCCGGTGTCAGCGGGTAGGGTACTTCGCCTTTGGCGCCGAACCATTTTTCGTAAATTTCCGAAGTAGCGGCCGGAAGCGATCGCATCCATTAAGCCGACGTTGACGACTTGGCGAAAGTCCGAATCGTTCTTGCGCATCGCCATGCCATAGGGCTCGTAAGAAAAAAATTCGCCGGCTACCACCCAGTCGTCCGGTTTGGGGGCCTTGGCTTTCAATCCGGCGAGCTGGATGCCGTCGTTGGTGTAGGCGTCGACTTGGCGCTGGGACAAAGCTTGGAAGGCGGCGGGTTGATCGGGGAATTCCACCAGCTTGGCGCTGGGGACGCGCTCGCGAATTATTTTGGCGTTGGTCGAGCCTTGCTGCGCGGCGATACGTTTGCCGGCGATGCTTTCGATGTTCTTCACCGGGCTACCTTTGCGCACCAGGAATTGCGCGCCGGTGACAAAGAAGGTCAAACTGAAGTCAACCTGTTCGCGCCGCGATTGGGTATCGGTCATGGTTTCGGCGATCAGATCGACGGCGTTCGAAGTAAGAAGGGGAATGCGGGTCGCGGGCGCCGATTCCTTTTTTTCCAGTTTAATTTGTTTGTTCAACTTCTTGCTCAAGGCCGGTAGAACCGTCTGCTCGACTAGATCGATGGAAAACCCAACCCAGTCATTGTTCTTGTTGATGTACGCGAACGGTGGTGACCCGTTGCGCGTGCCGATGATCAGTGTGCCGCTCTTGTCGATTTTCTCCAGGGTGTTTTGCGCGTGGCCTAGGTCGGTGAGGGCCATGAGAAAATAGGCGACCGCGAGGATCGTTAACGACCGTGTCATAAATTTGCTCCTTAGTGCGAAAGTATTTTGCTCAAGAATTGCTGTGCACGCGCCGATTGCGGAGCGGCGAAAAATGTTTCCGGTTCGGCGGTCTCGACGATCTTCCCCTGATCCATGAAGACGACTCGGTGAGCGACGCGCCGGGCAAAACCCATTTCGTGGGTGACCACCACCATGGTCATGCCGTCCTTGGCCAGATCGGTCATGACTTCGAGCACTTCATTGATCATCTCGGGATCGAGCGCCGAGGTCGGCTCGTCGAAGAGCATGACCTTGGGTTTCATTGCCAGGGCGCGGGCGATGGCGACGCGTTGCTGCTGGCCGCCGGATAGATTGGCCGGATAGACGTTGGCTTTGTCGGGAATGCCGACGCGCTCCAACAATTGCTTGGCGGTCGATTCCGCTTCGGCGGCGGCGATGTTTTTAACTTTGATCGGTGCCAGAGCGATGTTCTGCAATACCGTCATGTGCGGATAGAGATTGAACGACTGGAATACCATGCCGACATTGGCGCGCAGCTTGGCGGCGTCGAGCTTAGGGTCGGACAGTGGCATGCCATCGACGACAATCTCGCCGGACTGGATGGTTTCCAATCGATTGATGCAGCGGATCAAGGTGCTCTTACCGCTGCCGCTTGGGCCGCAGACCACCACTACATTTCCCGCAGCGATGGTGAGGTCGATGTCGCTCAAGAACATGCAGCGCGCCGAACCATTTGTTGACGTGGCTGAATTCGATCACGGTTATGCAGACTTGCCCAGATTCGATTGCAAAACGCTGGTCGGCATACTATATCAACATCGGCTTTTTGCAAGAATAATAAGCGCTTATAACGATCTCGCCGATAATATCGTAAAGCACCAAGCAACAAAACGATTGTGCGCGTTGTCAAGCGGCATAGCGAGGAATTAGCAAGCGGTGGACTGTTATCTGATGCGTCATGGGGAAACCCTTTCGGGTGTCCCCGACGGGCGACGGGCGTTGTCGGAAAGAGGGCGTAGCGCAGTGACGGCGCTGGCGCAACGCGCCATGGCGCGCGGCGTGGTCGTCGCTTGGATCTACCATTCCGGTATCTTGCGGGCGCAACAGACTGCTGAACTGGTCGCCGAAGTCCTGGCTCCGGCAGCGGGCGTGCGCCAACTAGCCGGGCTATGTCCCGACGACGATCCATTTATCGTCCAGGCCGAGTTGGCAGCGGCGAGCCAACCGATCATGCTGGTGAGCCACTTGCCATACATCGGTCGGCTCGCCAGTTTACTGACCAGCGGTGATAGCGGCGGCTCGATGATCGAGTTTGCGCCGGCCACTCTGGTTTGCCTGACCCGGCACACAGGTGGGTGGAAGCTCAGCTGGTCGATGTCCCCGCTTCGCGCTGAGCGCAGTTGACCGGCGCATGACGATGGTCTAATAAAAGGCTAGAGTGCAAACAGTGGTGAAAGGTAAATTCCAATGGCCGCAGAGACGCTAACGATTGTCGACAACCGAACCGGAAAGCAGTACGAGATCCCAATCAACCACGGCGCCATCAAGGCAACGGATTTGTTCCAGATCAAAATCTCCGAAGACGAAGGTATCGTCAGCTACGACCCTGGCTTCATGAACACGGCGTCATGTCAAAGCAAGATTACCTACATAGACGGCGACAAAGGCATATTGCGTTACCGGGGCTATCCGATCGAACAGATTGCCGAGAATAGCACCTACCTGGAGACCGCCTATCTGATTCTCAACGGCGAGCTGCCGACCCAGGCGCAGTTGGACGACTTCACCCATCATGTGACTTTTCACTCGATCATTCACGAAAATATCAAAAAGCTCATCGACGGTTTTCATCATGACGCCCATCCTATGGGCATGCTGGTAAGCACGGTGGGCGCGTTGTCGACGTTTTATCCCAACGCGAAAAAAATCTTTGACGCGCAGAATCGCCGCGAGCAGACGTATCGTTTGGTCGGCAAAATGCCGACTTTGGCGGCCTTCGCCTACCGCCATAGTCTCGGCTTGCCTTACTCGTACCCGGACAATGACTTGAGCTACACCGGTAATTTTTTGAACATGCTATTCAAGATGACTGAGCTCAAGTACAAACCCAACCCGGTGCTCGAACGCGCCTTGGATATTCTGTTTATTTTGCATGCTGACCATGAACAAAACTGCAGCACCAATGCCATGCGCGGCATCGGCAGTTCGCAGCCCGATCCTTACTCGTCTGTCGCCGGCGCGGCGGCGGCTCTCTACGGCCCGCTCCATGGCGGCGCCAATGAGGCGGTGTTGCGCATGTTGATGGAGATCGGTTCCAAGGACAAAGTTCCTGAGTTCATCCAGAAGGTGAAAGGCGGCTCAGGCCGATTAATGGGCTTCGGCCATCGGGTTTACAAGAACTACGATCCGCGCGCGCGCATCATCAAAAACATCGCCGATCAGGTGTTCGATGTGATGGGGAAGAATCCGCTGCTCGAAATCGCCCTCGAACTCGAACGGATCGCGCTCAGCGACGATTACTTTATCAAACGCAAGCTCTATCCAAACGTCGACTTTTATTCGGGGTTGATTTACCAGTCGATGGGCTTGCCGATGGACATGTTCCCAGTGCTTTTCGCGATCCCGAGGACCATTGGCTGGATCGCCCAGTGGGAAGAAATGCTCACCGACCCGGACCAGAAGCTGGCCCGGCCCAAACAGATTTACCTCGGGGCGGCGAGCCGCGACTTCGTTGAGATGAGTAAACGCAAGTAGGATTTAGCGCAGAGTCCCGCGCAGACCTTCAAAGATAACCCGAAGTTTCTGACCTATTTGCAGTTGTGACGTGGTCAAGCCGTTGAGTTCCATGAGCGCGCTGATGGCTTGGCCGTATCGCGCCGCGATCGACGCGAGGGTATCGCCCCGTTTCACTTCGTGCGTGACCACCTGAACCGATTCCGATTCTTTGCTGCGCTGATATTCACTGGCTTTGGCAAAAACCAGAGCTCTCCCGACCGGCACGCGCAAGCGGTAACCTCGCGACCCCGGCGGTGTAATGTTGCGCAGCAATGCCGGATTGAGCTCCTTAATCATCGCGATGTCAGTTTCGGCCATCTCCGCTGCAGCGTCTAATTTAACCAAGCCCTCGGCATCGACTTCGTCGAACTCCAACGGATCATCATAGCGCAGCTGATTAAATCCGTATTTTTTCGGATTGGTGGCGATCATCGCGATGGCGACAAATTTCGGCACGAAGTTGCGGGTCTCTTGGCTTAACTGAGCTTTTTCCTTGATACCCCAAAAATCCGAGGCGCGGCTGGTTTGCAGCGCCTTATTGATAATCCCCGAGCCGGCGTTGTAGGCCGCCGTTACCAGGTACCAACGGCCGTAGTACTGATGCAAATCTTTCAAATAGGCGGCTGCGGCTCTGGTGGACTTCACCGGATCGCGTCGTTCATCGACCCAGTCGTCGATACGCAGGCCGTATTGACGCGCGGTGCTGGCGACGAATTGCCATAGTCCGACGGCGCCCGCTGGCGATGTGGAATTCACCTGGAACTCGCTCTCGAGCAGGGCCAAATAGGCTAGCTCTTCAGGCAGCCCTTCCTCGCTAAGGACTTTGGCGATGATCGGCATGTACCTACCGGACCGCGCCAGCAGAGTCTCGAAATAAACTTTGTTGGTGACTGAATACTGGCGGACGAACTGGCGCACGCGCGGATTGATCGACTACGGCTTTGGAGAAATGCAGATGGCGCCGCTCTTTGGGTTGCTCGATCGCCTTGTCGATATCTTTGTCTAAAAACTCCAACAGCCGATTGTCGTTCTCGGCGGGTCTCGCTGTGACGATCGGGTTGGCTGCAGAAGAAATTGTCGGCGCCGTTTTCTCGAGTTGTCCGACGCGGTGGTTTTTCAATTCCGCCGAGGGCGCCAGCGGCGCGGGTTGAGGCCGCGGCATCGGCGGCACGGCGATGGTTTCGCCGGCGTCGGCGATCGCTATATCTATTTGCGGTGTTGTTGGCGCGTTACTGGGTGCAGGATCGGCAATAACCGTTAATTCGCGAACTGTGCCAACCGGCGAGGGGGATACTGTCGCGCTGTGGTACGGGCGAGCTGCGCTGGAACAACCGGAAATTCCGGCAACTGCCAACAGCAAAATTTGCACGCCTCTTTTATTTCGTATAGGAATCCACAACACTCCCCGCACGGTACAAAAATTAGCCGTTGGGCACAACGGTTTGACGCTAAAAAAACTAACAATTTTGCGCGCAGGTTTTGTCGATTTGGCAGCAATGGGATCTTTTCGACTCATTGTGGTGAAAATTGTGCATTTGGTGGCGCAAAAAATTTGTTGACTCGAACTAGCGGCCGATTGGCCTGACATTTCCGCTCTTAAACCGTGAGATTCGTAATCGCGTCATAATCTGCCAACAAATGCTCATTGCTCGCTATAAATTTGCGATAGGAATTTTAGATACTGTTTGCGCACAAAAAACTTGGCCATCGAACCACTCAATCTAGAGCGGGGGATGAACCTAAGCGTAGCGTGATCGGAAAACGGGATTCCTCGCTCTGCGGGAATTACAGGGTGGATTGAGAACTTTCTAACTGGACTTCGATTTTATCCTTCGGTCGTGATAAGCCGATTGCCAAGAGGAGGAGTTGTATGTCCGTCAGAAATCCAATTATTAACTTCAGATCGTTTGTGGCGATTGCCTCATTGACGGTTGCGCTTACTTTTGTTTTCAAATCGGCTACCGCCGATTCTCCCGCCGACGCCAAACGCATTGCCATCGAGGCCGTCGAGCGCAACGCGGCACAGATCGCCACTGTCGGCGATGTGCTCTATTACTTCGGTGAACCTGGGATGCAGGAATACGAGAGTTCGAAGTATTTGAAAACTACGCTGGAGCAGATTGGTTTCAAGGTTGAACTCGGCGGCGCTGGGTTGCCGACCAATATTTGGGCGACCTGGGGCTCTGGCAAGCCGGTGATCGCGATCGCAACAGAGATGGACGCGCTGCCGGAGGGTTCGCAAACCCCCGGTAGTATCCCGCGCAAGCCGCTTGTCGAAGGCGCGCCAGGCCACATGGAAGGACACAATTTAATGGCCGCCGCGGCAGTCGGTGCGGCGCACGCGATCAAGAAGGCGATGGAGCAGTTCAAATTGCCCGGCACGGTGGTGCTGTCCATCGGTCCGGCGGAAGAGCAGTTGATGAGCCGGCCGTATCTCGTGCGCGACGGTTACTTCAAGGATGTCGACGCGGCGGTGATCACCCATGTCGGTGACAGCCTCGGCACGGGTTATGGCTTGGGCAACTACGCTCTGATCGGCGCGAAGTTTACCTTCAGAGGCCGGACTGCCCATGGCGGCGTCAATCCCTGGGATGGCAAAGATGCCGTCGACGCCGTGGTTCTGATGGATATCGGCATGGACAAGTTGCGCGAGCATTTGCGGCCGACCTACCGCGCCCATCGCACAATTACCCATGGCGGCGTACAGCCGAACATCATTCCCGACATGGGGCAGATCTGGTGGTTTGTCCGGGATGCCACCGGACCCTGGGCGAAGGAAAATTTCGACAAGCTAGTCAACGTCGGCAGAGGCGCGGCGTTGATGACCGGCACGACCATGGAGATGGAGCCCTTCGGCGCGGCTTGGCCTTCGCTTGGCAATAAAGCCATCGCCGAAGCGGTGCAGAAGAATATCGACGTGGTTGGCATGCCGAGTTGGACGGAAGACGAAAACAAGTTCGCTAGAGAACTACAAAAATCCATGGGTCAGAAGGAAGTGGGTCTGCCGACGAAAGTGTTGCCTTTGGCGCCAGGCCGGCAAAACTCGTCGTCCAACGATATCGGTGATATTACCTGGGTGGTGCCGACGGGAACGATTCGTTTCCCGTCGGTTGTGCCTGGTATTCAGGCGCATCACTGGTCGGCAGGCATCACGCCGACGATGTCGATCGGGCACAAGGGAGCAGTCGCCGGAGCGAAGGTGATTGCCGCGTCGGTGCTGGATTTGCTGACATCTCCTGAATTGCGAGATGCTGCGAAAAAACACTTCGAGCAAGATACCAAAGACAGTAAGTATTTCTCGCTGCTTCCCGAAGGCGCGAAGCCGCCGCTCGATCTCAACAAAGAGATGATGGAAAAATACCGGCCGGCGATGCAAAAGTTTTATCTGAACAAGCGGGCCGACTTCAAATAGACCAAGGATCGACGCCGTCGAGATGGACGAGTGACGTTAATGTTTAGCAGACAAATAATGCGGCTTTGGCGACAGGACTTTGGCGCCGGCTGTTTGGCGCTGATTATCGCGGTGTGGACGTCGCCGGTGTGGGCCGAGGATGTGACCGTCTCGTTCGCGTCGCTGGGTGCGGCCTATATGGATCATCTGGTCGCCATCGAGAGAGGCTACATGGCGGAGGAGGGGTTGAGCGTCAAGATCATCCGTTCCGGCGGCGGCAGTGCGACACAAACGTTGTTGTCCGGGCAACTGCATTTCAGCTCGTCGGCGGGTTCGGCGTTGAGCGCGGCGTTGCGCGGCGGTCCAGTCAAGATCGTTTACACCAACCAATCGCGGCCGACTTACAAGCTCATGTCCAACAAGCCGGAGATCAAGACCTTGCAGGATCTGGTCGGTAAGAAGATCGCGATCAATACCTACGGCGACACCGGTCATCTGGCGACGCTGTTGTTGATGAAGAAATACCGCTTCGATCCCAAATCGTTTTTGTTCATCGCGGTGCGCAGCGAAGCGCGCTTTCCGGCTTTTCTCTCGGGCTCGGTGGATGCGTCACCGCTGACGCCGCGCGACATCAGCCAGGTGGGTCCGACGCGCGGCCATGCGATCGCCGATCTGAGCAAGGAAATTCAGCTGGTGTGGAACGGTGTGGCGGTGTCTAACAAGTTGCTGGCAGAAAACCCCGGCGTGATCGAGCGCTACTTGCGCGCCATTGCCAAAGGACGGGAATTTGCCCGGCGCTACAAAGAGCCGGCGGTCGCCATCGTGGCCAAATACAATCCCTTGCCCGCTGACGCCCTGGCGGTGGATTACGACAGCGCGCTGGTGAGTATGACCGAAGAAGGATCGGTATCCGACGACGTGCTGCGCGACGAAGTGGCGGCGCGGGCGGAATTGATTAAGGCGCCCAGACTCACCGACCTGAGCAAAGTCTTCGACTACTCGATTATTCGCCGGGTCTACGGCGAGCTAAAAAGGGACTTGGAAAACAAAGCCTCTAAACGCTGATTATGCTAGAGATCGATAGCGAGTGGCCGACGAAGGAGAAAGCTATGGCGAAGAAAATTCGTGAATTTATGACCCACCGGGAGCCATCGGAGCATATCTGGATGGAGCGCGACGAGAGCGCGGTGATCGGCACCGCGCGCATGGGGCAAAGGATGGTGCCGCATATACGGCCGTTCGATTTACTCCGCAGCACGCCGCTGAGCGGCAACCGGGCGCGGGCGACGGTGTTCGAGGGCGATGCCTTGCGCGTCAGCACCGAGCATATCGCCGGCCGCGAAACCCAGCTCACCCGCGCGGCGGATTATGACATCGTTTATTTGCAGTTCTGCGGCCGCTCGAAGATCGAGAGCGAAGGCGGCGTCATCGAAGTCGAGCCCGGAGAGATCGCCCTGGTTCCTTCAGCGATTGCCCATCGCAGCACCGGCACCGAGCAATGCTTGCGCGTGCGGGTGGCGACCCAGGAAGCGATGACTGAAGGCGTCGATCCGGAGAAGCCGCTGACGCAAAATAAATTCTCCGTCAAACCGTCGGAACCGATCGGCGCCGCCAATGGCCACAATGCGGACGGCGCTGGAGACGGAACGGCGTTGGAGCATATCAGCTTCTGGGACCCGCAGTCGGATCTCTGGGTCGAGCGCGATGTCGCAGCGTTGATCGGCTGCAAACGCGAAGGCGGCCGGCCGGTGCGCAAGTTGAGCGCGTTCAATTATTTCACCGGCATGACCGGCAAGGGCGGTGCGCGCGCGCCGATTCTTTACAACGGCAAGGAGTTCCGCGTCGACGTTTACAATCTCGAAGAAGAGCAGAACGGTTTTCATCGTGGCTGCGACGAAGATGAAATTTGGTTTCAGTTCCGCGGCCATTCGCTTAATCATACCGAGTGGGGCGCGATGGAGCTGGACGCCGGCCAAATGTCCTACATCCCGCGCGGCGTCGCGCATCGCATCACCGGCAGCCCGGGATTTCTGCGGATGGTGCTGTACAGCCGCAAATTGGTGCATCCCAAGGCGTTCAATAATATTTCGGAGCGCGCGACGCGTTTCGACGTGCAATAGACTTGCTTCGTATGAAAAATATCCATGAAGAGCAAGAAATACGGAATATTTCGCTCTAAATTTTCGTGCGCTTTGGGAGCGCACTCCGACAATGACCAAGCAGAAATGGAGACGGAATGATCGGCGGTAAACCTAAGATTAGCGATCTCGTCATTGGCGCGCGCAATATGATTGAAGCCGCGGATATTCGGCCCGGGGATTCCGTGTTGATGTTGGCCGACCGGTCGAGCGACGGCGATGCCGTCGACGCGCTGGCTGCAGCGTTGCGTTTACACGGCGCGACGCCGATGGAGATGATCGTCGAGCCGATTCTCCGGTATGGCGATGTGCCGGAAGCAGCGTTGCGCGCGATGGAAGCTGTCGACGTGGCGATCTGGGTGTGGCCGGTATTTCTCAATGGCTCGACCAATTATCGTGAGCGTCTGCGCACGCCCAAGGAAGGCGATGCCGGCGCTCCGACGGAGCGGGTGAAGCCGTACAAGATTTACTTCGAAGGTTGGCCGGGACTGCTTGCCACCGATTACGCGCGCTTTCCCAACGAGTTGCTTTGGACCATCGCGCGCAAAGTAAAAGCGATTGTCGCCGCAGGCTCGAAGGTTACGATCAGCGGACCAAACGGCACCAAGCTCGTCGCCGAGTACGACAACAAAAGAATCTACGCCATGCAGACCAAGGCGGGTGAACCGGCGGGGCGCTGTCATTTTCCCTGGGGCCGCTGCGGCGTCTACAACGGCTCCGGCACGGCCAACGGAACTGTGCAGCTCGATTGCGCCCAGGGCGTGCCGGGGATGCTGCGCGAAGCCGATGGTGTGGACGATCAAAGACGCCAAAGTCGTCGGCATCGAAGGCGGCGGCGATATCGGCGCGGAGTGCAAACGCTTGTTCAAGGCATTTCCCGGCAGCGATTTTTTCACCGAAGTGATGTTCGGCTACCATCCCAAGGCTTCCACCGAACGGGGCATTCAGGATCCGATGCATTGGGAAATTCTCAGCCGTTATCCATGGGTGGGTTTGGGCACGTCGCGAAAAGAAATGGTCTACCGCCATGTCGACGGCGGGTGTATGGAGTCCAATCTAGCGATCGATGGGCGGGTTCTGGTGGACTTCGGCGGTAAGCTCACGATCTTGGACGACCCTGAAATTCGCGCCGCGGCGGCACGCTACGGCGATCCTGATTTTCTCTTGTCGACCCTGTCCCATGAAGGCACGGCGCTGGGCGGACTCTGGTAAGCCTGAGCCGAAGGTGGAAATGCATGAATGATTCGCCGCAGAGAACGCAAAGGACACAAAAAATATTTCAGATTTGAAAATCGCCCCCTTGGTTGCGTAGACGCTTAGCGATGCAATGCAATGAAAGTAGCAAGATGAAGCGATTAGGCTTAGTCGTCCTGGTTAGTCTAATTTCGCTCGCTAACCACCCCGGCTTTATTCTCGCTCAGCAGCCGTGGCAGGCGGAGTGGGACAAGACGGTGGCGGCGGCGAAGAAGGAAGGCAAGGTCGTCGTCGGGCTGCCGCCGAGCGCCGAACTGCGGCGCGAGCTTGAGCCGGCATTTAAGGCGCGCTTCGGATTCGAGATGGAAATCTTTTCCGCCACCGGGCCGCAGATCGCCAATCGCATCGTCACCGAAGGCAAAGCCGGCGTGCGCTATTTCGATTCGTTCATTTTCGGCTCCTGCACGGGTGTGCCGTTGATCAAGTCGGGGATATTCGATCCGATCGAACCCTACATGATTCTCCCCGAGGTGAAGGAGCCTAAGCAATGGTGGAGCGGCCATGTCTTCATGGACAACGTCAGCGGCACCAAGCTTTTCTATTCCTTCATCTCAACCAAGAGCACTGAAGGCTATTGGTACAACACGTCGCTCGCGAAACCCGAGGAGTTTCGCTCGCTAGACGATCTACTCAACCCAAAATGGAAGGGCAAGATCGGTTTGAGCGACCCGCGCGTGGCGGGATCGGGATTATCGGTCTGGTCCTATCTATGGGACCTGAAGGGCGAGGAGTTTTTAAAAAAGCTTGTGCAGCAGGATCTCTTCGTCACGCAAAACCTCCGGCAGCTCGCCGAGGCCCTAGCCAAGGGCAAACTGGCTATCACGCTGGGCATCGGCTTGGCGCAGACCGAACCCTTCGTCAAGGCAGGCTTGCCGATCAAAGATCTTCCCGATACCAGCGAAGGTAATCCGTCGAGCAACGGCTACGGCACACTGGCAGTGGTCAAAAATTCGCCCCACCCCAATGCGACGAAGGTTTTCGTCAACTGGCTACTGAGCAAAGAAGGGCAGGAAATCTACAGCCGGGTGCTGTTGCATGGCACGCGCCGGCTTGACGTCGACACCAAGTGGATGGCGAAACAAGGCGTAGAAGCGTCGAAGGACACTTTGAGCCCGAAGGATAATGAGAAAATGCGCAACTATCTCGAAGACAAATGCGTTGAGGTCAGGTTGAAAGCGCAGAAATTCGCGGAGAAGGTGTTGCAATAATGCTTGGATGAAGTTCAAAAACGTCAAGCCGTTCAAATTGTTCGAAGTCGGAGCGTGGACTTGATCAGGCGATAACCTGCGAGCACCCTAATGGATGAAATTCCCTACAAAGATTTCCGCGGCTTCATCGAAGCCGCCAAGAAGGTCAGCCCATGGCGTTTGATCGAAGGCGCGGACTGGAACAACGAGATCGGCGCATTGATCGAGGCGACCGCGGAGCTCGATGAGCGGCCCATGCTGCTGTTCGACAAGATCAAGGATTATCCAGCGGGATTTCGCCTGGTCAGCCTGGCTTTCGCCAACTACAAACGCACCGCGCTTGGCTTTCGGAATTGCCCCGGAGAAAACCAAGCTCGAAGTGGTGCGCTTGCTCGCGCGCAAGATGAAGTCCGGCAACTCCATTCCACCCGCGGAAGTGAAAACTTCGCCGCTGATGGAAAACGTCATGCAGGGTCGCCCAGGTCGATCTGCTGAAATTTCCCGCGCCGCGTTTCCATGATGGTGATGGCGGGCGCTATATCGGCACGGGTGACTGTCTGATCAATGCCGACCCCGATAGCGGCTTCATTAACGCCGGCACCTACCGGATTCAGCTCCACGAGAAGAATCTGCTCGGCCTGTGGATGAGTCCGGGACAGGACGGCCGACTGATTTGCGCCAAGTATTGGCAGCAGGGCAAGAGCTGCCCGGTGGTCGCGACCTTTGGCAGCGATCCGCTGCTGTTCACCCTGGCGCATACGAAACTCGCCTATGGTAAATCGGAACTCGATTACGCCGGTGGATTGATGGGCCGGCCGTTGGAAATTATCCGCGGCCCGGTGACAGGCTTGCCGATTCCCGCCGGCGCGGAGATTGCCATCGAAGGCGAGATTCCGCCGCCGAGCGAGGAGGCGCGCGCCGAGGGGCCGTTCGGCGAATGGCCGGGTTATTATTCCGGCGGTACCATCGGCACCGGCGAAGCGCAGCCGGTGATTCGCGTCAAGGCGATCTATCACCGCAACGATCCGATCCTCGAAGAAGAAGCGCCGCTGTGGACCGGCGCGATGAAGATCGACGGCAATCCGACGGCCGGCATTCTCTGGGATCAGCTCGAGGCCGCCGGCGTGCAAAACGTCGTCGGGGTTTACAATCACTCGCCCTACATGACCGTGGTCGCGATCGAGCAGAAATTCGCCGGCCATGCCAAACAGGCCGGCCTCGCCGCGGTCAGCTGCGCGGCGTCGGCGCGCAACGGCCGCTACGTCGTCGTGGTCGACGACGATATCGATCCGACCAATATGAAAGAAGTGCTGTGGGCGATGATGACGCGGGTCGATCCGCCGACCAACATCGACATCGTCGACGGCGCCTGGTCGACGCCGCTCGATCCGCGCATGCCGCCGGACAAGCGTGAGTCGAAAGACCACACCAACGGTCGGGCGATCTTCTACGCCGTGCGGCCGTTCCATTGGAAAGATAAATTTCCTAAAGTCAGCCGGTCAAGCCGCGAGTTGCGCGAGCAGGTGATCAAAAAATTTCGCAATGTGATTCCATTTCCTGGAGCGTAAAGTGTGAATCATTTTACCGACAAATTATTCTCGCTGCTCATGGCGGTTTCGCTGCTTGCGAATCCAGTGCTTGCCGCCGAGGGGCAGGTCGAGTGGAAGCAAACCCTCGCCGAGGCGCGCAAAGAGGGCATCGTTGTCGTCGGCATTCCCGCCAGTAGCGAGCTGCGCACGGCGATCGGACAGAAATTCAAAGACAAGTTCGGTATCTCCATTGAACTTTTGGCAGCGCGCGGGCCGGAGAACGTGACGCGCATTATCACCGAATACAATGCCGGCGTACGCTATTACGACGTGCTCGTGGCCGGCGGCGCGACGCCGCTGTCGATGGTCGCAATGGGCGCCGCCGACGATTTCAATGCATACATGATTTTGCCGGAAGTGAAGGATCCCAAGAACTGGTGGGGTGGCCATATCTGGGAAGACAACGTTAGTACCAAGAAACATGTCTACGCCTTTCTCTGTTACACGAGCGAGACCTGGTGGTACAACAGCAGCCAGGCGGAACCCAGTGAGATCCGCTCGTTTGATGATCTATTGAATCCCAAATGGAAAGGACGCATCGGTTTGCTCGATCCCCGCAGCCCCGGCTCGGGGCAAAACACCTGGTCGTTTATCTGGAAAACTAAAGGCGAAGAGTTTCTCACCAAGCTCGCGCAGCAGGATTTGCTGATCAATCAGAACTTGCGCCAGCTCGCCGATGGCTTGGCGAAAGGCAAGCTCGCTTTCACTCTGGGCTTGAGCCACTACACTTACGATCCGTTTATCAAGGCCGGACTGCCGGTGAAGCCGGTGCCGCGCGTCAGAGAAGGCGCCCATGCCAACAACGGCAGCGGCGTGGTGACGGTGATAAAAAATCCACCCCATCCAAACGCGGCGAAAATCTTCGTCAACTGGCTGCTCAGTAGAGAAGGCCAGGAGCTTTACGGCAAAGCGATGACCCAGGGCACGCGGCGCCTCGACGTGAGCACGGCGTGGTTGAAGGATGCAGGCAGCCAGGGTTGCAAGGACGTCATGACGGTGGACGACTATCTACGCGTGGAGACCCATCTGGAATCGTCGGTGAAGAAAATTAGAACGCCGGCAATCGCGTTGGCGACCAAGCTTTTGAAATAAACATAAGGAAAGCCGAAAATAGCGCCATGATCACCAATGAAGAAAATCAATTGTTGACCCAAACCAACCGCGGCGCGCCGGCGGGGGAGCTGTTGCGGCGCTATTGGCAGCCGGTAGCGCTGGTTTCCGAGTTGCCCCCAGGCGGCGCTCCTCTGCCTGTGCGAATTCTCGGCGAGGACTTGGCGCTGTTTCGCGACGATCAAGGCCGGGTTGGCTTGCTCGGTTTGCATTGCTCCCATCGTGGCACTGATTTGAGTTATGGCCGCATCGAGGACGGCGGGCTACGTTGTCTCTACCATGGTTGGCTCTACGATATTCGCGGCCGCTGCTTGCAGCAACCGGGCGAACCGGGCGGTGGCGCCAATCGTGATGCGATCCGTCATCTCGCTTATCCTTGCCAGGAAAAGGGCGGCGTTATTTTCACCTACATGGGACCGGGCGAACCGCCGCTGTTGCCCAATTATGAGTTTTTGAATCAACCGGCAGGGCACTTTTGCGTTTACAAAGTTTTTCACGAGTGCAATTACTTGCAGGCCAACGAGGGCAACATCGATCCGGTGCACTTGTCGTTTCTGCATCGCTTTCTTGAGCACAAGGAAGAACGCTACACCGGCGTGCGCGGCTCCGACGAGTCCCATTATAACTTGATCGCCAAAGCTCGGCCGCCGAAGCTGGATGTGGAAATCACTGATTTCGGCGTGCGCATCTATTCAGTCCGCCAGATGGGCGACGATCAAATTTATCTTCGGGTGTCGAATTTCGTTCTGCCCAATCTAAGCACGTTTCCCGGACAAACCGGCGGGCAAGGCTATGGTATCAACTGGCATGTGCCGATCGACGATACCCATCATTGGAAATATTGTTTCTTCTTCAACCGCGAAGTTCCCCTCGACCAGGCGGTGATCGACAAATCCCTGGCGGAAGTAGACGAGCATTACCGGCCGGTGCGCAACCAGTCGAACCATTTTATGCAGGACCGCCAGTCGATGCAGACGCAAACTTATACCGGTATGGGCAGCGGCTTTCAGACCCACGATGCCTTCGCCACCGGCAGCCAGGGCGCGGTGCAAGACCGCACGCGGGAAAACATCGTCTCCTCCGATATCGCCATCGTGGCGGCGCGCAAACTGATGGAGAAAGCGATCCGCGACATTCAAGCGGGCGGCGAGCCGCCCCATGTGATGCGCAAGCCCGAGCAGAATAATTTATCGCACCTGTTGGTGATTTCGGATTTGGTCAGCGGGGTCAGCGATTGGAAGGGTTATACGCGCGCCATGGAGCAGGAAGCGCGGAGGAACCAGTAACCGTGTCTTACGCAAACGGCGCAGCATGCTGCGCTCTTTGAAACTCTCAGGTTTTAAAATCCGGGTATCCCGCCTTGACAGCCTTGGCTTTGTAATCCGCCACTAGTTCGGGTCGCGCCATTTCATGTATCCAGACCGCTTCGGTAAAACTCCATAGAGTAAATGGATGGGCTCCCAGCGCGTACAACCTGCCGTAGTCCTTGGTTGCCAGAGCCTCGCGTTCTTCCGGCGTTAATTTCAGCTTTTGGGTTTTCTCCCATTCTTCGACGAAGGCGCGCGGGTTGGCGCAATACTTTTCTTCGGCTTTCTCATCCATGTTGACGAGGTGGATCATTTTGTTCATCAAATATTTGCTCATAAACCCCTCCGAACATCTTGTCGTGATCAATTATCCGACGGCGCGCTTGCGGCTCGCCGGTGTCGATCGTGAAGTTAACCGAAGAGTCTCTTTGGACACCTGAAGGAACGATCGGAGCGCATCGTTCACCGCTGCTGAGCCACGAAACTCTTTTGCCACATCCGGCTCCAGTACGACAACGTTTGAGCCCTCCTTCATCAACCGCTGGAAGTATTTGCCACGGACAGCCTTTGAATAATCGAAGTCATATTCCGCCCGTAATTCATCCGGTTTCAAAGTTTTCTTACGTTTCATGGCGTCTTTTCTCTTTCGTATTCGCTCGTCTAGCGCTGATGATTCTTATTCCGTCGTTGCGTTCGGAATAACTTACCACGAGCAGCCGCCGGGTAGAAGAATAGCGTACGGTAATGTTCCGCTCTTCTCCAATCGAATGCTCTGGGTCGTTAAAGGTCGCCGACAACGGATCATAAAAAACCGTCACCGCCTCGTCGAAGGATATTTTGTGTTTCCGGAAATTGTTTGCCGCCTTCTTGCGATCCCATTCGAACTGCACAATAGTTTCCCACGTCGGGTGGTTATGCTTTCACCAAAGTCCAAACTCCGATTCCGATAAAACCGATTCCCGCCACGTACTGCAAGGTTTTCTCGCTGACATACTGGGAAACGATCGATCCCGCGGCGACGCCGATGGCGGAGGTGACGACCAGAGCCGCGGCGGCGCCGAGGAAGACTGTCCATTTGCTGGTGTCCTTGTCCGCGGCGAATAGCATCGTCGCCAACTGGGTCTTGTCGCCGAGCTCGGCGATGAAGACGGACGTGAACACAGTGGAGAGAATTTTTAAATCCATTGCGGGCCTCTGGATCATTAAACTTTGGGCGATTGATCCCAGCTAAAAAACGGGATGGCTGGGAATCCGGCGTCCAGGCCTTCGGCGTAGGAAGGTTTGGCCAAATTCGCCACGCCCATCATCATGATGAAGTTCAAATAGCCTGTGGTCATGTTGCCGTATTGGAGCATCTTTTCCGGGGCGCAAGCTTCGGTGGCGGCATCGATGTTGCCGTTGACGATCCAGCCCACCGCGTTGGCATCGAAGTTCGGATCGGTGAGGCGCGGCTCGAACATTTTCGGGCCGCCGATTTCCAGCGATAAGTGGCCGCTGACGAGCACGCCGATGCGTTTGTTGGTCGGCAGGCTGTCGATGGCGGCGCGGATCGCTTTGCCGACCTCGAAGTAGCGTTTTGCCCGCGGCATCGGCGGCGCGATGCAGTTGGTCAAGATCGGCACGATGGGAATATCCATCTCGGGCCGGACGAACATCATCGGCACAACGATCGAGTGGTCGATGGTCAATTCGTTGGAATAGGAAAAGTCGACGCCGCGGTCGAAGGCGCCCTCCATGATGGCGTCGGAGACGTCGAGGTCGCCTTGAAGCTTGCACTTCGGCAAGCCAAACTCGCGCTCCTCGTCGTAAAAAGTGCCGTCGTACTGCTCCATCTTGCCGATCATAAACGCCGGCATGTTGTCCATGAAAAATTGATGCAGATGGTCATTGCCGATGCACACCAGCACGTCGACTTTGGCTGCGGCTAGTTTCTCGCGCATCATAGCGATGCGTTCTTTGACTTTGACGGCGCCGGGCGGTTGCTGCGCTTGTTTGAATAGACGCGGCATAAAGGGATTGTGCGTGATGCCGATGATCGAAACGATCTGGGCCATGGTTTCCTCCTATCGAACGAGTCATTTGCTGTTTAGCATGATGGCTTGTCTAGTGTAAACGCCGCGGCGGATTCGGATTTGTCTTCTGCAAAGGCACAAAGTTCCCTAAGTTTTTCCAAACCTAGCGCTTTGCTGGTGTAAATCTTAATCCTTCCCCGGTTCGAGGATAATCTTACCGATGATCTGATTGTTCTCGACAATGCGGTGCGCCTCGGCGGCTTGGCTCAGCGCCATTTTGCGGTGGGGCATCGCTTTGATCTTGCCGGCGCGTGCCGCTTCGAGTGCTTTGTCCACGTCCGGCGGATTGGTGCCGGCGGCACCGAGGATGCTGATGCGGCGCTGGTACAAACGCTTGGCATCCAACAGCACGTTGCCGCCGCCATGGGCGCCGGCGGTGACCATGCGGCCGCCGATGGCAAGGCTGTTAAACGCGCCGGGCCAGAGCGTCGGGTCGGCAATGCTTTCGCAGACGATATCGACGCCATCGCCGGCGGTGAGTGCCATGACCTCTTTGGCGAGATCTTGAGTGCGATAGTTGATGCCGAAGTCGGCGCCGCTCTGCTTCGCCAACTCGACTCTCGCGTCGGCGCCGGCGGCGGCGATCACCTTGGCGCCGAACATTTTCGCCACCTGGACGCAGCAACTGCCGAGCGCGCCGGTGGCGCCCATGACCAAAACCCATTCGCCGGCTTGAACCTGGGTCTTGCCGGTGAGCAGGTTGAACGCCATCGGATAGTGGCGGGTGATGACGGTACCTTCGGCATAGGTTAAATTCTCGGCGATCTTGAAGGCGTTTCTCTCTGGCACAGCGACATATTCGGCGTAGCCGCCCCAGCGATGCAGGCCGATATGCTGGCTCGCCAAGACAATTCGCTTCGCGGCCGCTCGCGCATTGCTTGCACCGGCCACAGCGGATGATCGATATCGTGGCAACGCGGTCGCCGATCTTGAAGCGGGCTGACTTCGCTACCGACTTCAACGACTTCGCCGGCCGGATCGACGCCCAGAACATGGGGCATCTGAATGGTGACCGGGTACTTGCCCGCGCGAACCACGCAGTCGAGGGTGCGGTTGACCGATACCGATTGGACCTTGATGACGATCTCATCGGGCGCGGCTTTGGGCTCGGCGACTTCCTCGAGGCGCAGGACTTCGGGAGCGCCGAACTGTCTGATGACGATGGCTTTCATGGTAACGTGCTGCCGGCAGGTTTACGGAGAAATCATTCTCACCACGGAGGCATCCTTCGGCAGTGCTCAGGACAGGCTCCGGACACGAAGGTTTCGGAAATAATTAATCCGAACTTTGTGCTCTTAGTGTCCTTCGCAGCGAGACGGCCAGTAGATGTCTTAGGACCATCCTCGGTTGCAGCGTTAGCGCGCGCTACTCTTGAAGAAGCCGCTCTTTTCCATTTCGTTGTAGAAAGTTGCGTCGATGAAGTCTTCAGCTTTGGCTTCGCGCGCTTTCGGATCTTTCTCGCCGAGCTGTGCCAGGATCGTTTCGATCGCCTTGTAAGGCAGATGAGGCGGCCGCTCGATGAATGTTGTCGCGAAGCCATAGGCCGATTCCAAGGCTTCGCGATCGTCGGTTTTAGTGTACTTGCCGATGACTTTCATGCTGAACTCTTTATCGCGGTAGAGCCGCTCGACGCCTTCGCTGTACGCCATCATGAAGCGGCGCACGGTTTGTGGATCTTTCTTGATAAACGACCTGGTGGACACCAGGCTGACAGTCGGGTAGTCGAGGCCGACTTTCTTGAAATCGGTGAGCAGCTGAAAGCCGGCTTTGGCCGCGCGATAATTGGCCGGCGATGACAGCACGCCGCCTTGGACGCTGCCGCCGACCATTGCGGCGACGATCTGCGGCTGGCCGCCCATTTGCAAAACTTTGATATCGCGATCGGGCTCCATGGCCCATTTCTTTATTAAATAGCGGATGGAGAAATCGGTGGACGAGCCGTAGGTGGTGATGCCGACGGCTTTGCCTTTCAAATCTTCGGGCCGTTTAATCGATGGATGAACGTAGACGTAAAACGACGGCACGTTGACCAGACCGCCGATGATGACGATGTCGCCGCCGGCGAGTGTGGCATTGACTACGGTGCCGCCGGCAAGCGCCACGGGAAATTCGCCGGCGATGACCGCTTGCGCCACTTTCGTTCCGCTGGCGACATAGACCGGATCCACATAGAGGCCGTGCTTTTCGAAAATGGCCGCCTCTTTGGTGACGAAGAACGACGACTGGCTGGCGCTGACGGCGCTGTAAGCGACGGCGATGCGTTTGGTCTGGGCGCCAGCCACCGGCACTAGACCGAACAGGACGAATAGCACGAACAATTTCTTCATCGTCGACTCCTAGGACGGACCCGCAAGTTGGCTGGTTTTAGCATTTTCACCTGGCCCTCGCTACTAGGAGCTAAAGCACATTGACAAGCCACTGAGCCACTCCATTATATGGACGCAGCCTTTCAACGTAGTTGCACAGGAGCGAGTCATGGGCGCTGAAATCAACGCGATCCAAGCCAAGAGCGAATGCTTTAATATGCGGGTGATCGGCCATCACGATTTGAATGGCCACGGCGATGGCATGCAGTTACTCAAGCAGGGCCGCTACGTTTATCTGGCACACCTTGGCACCTCGCCGATGGCGCTGAGCATTCTCGACGTCGCCGATCCCACCGATCCGCGTTTAATCACCCAGATGCCCCACGCGGCGAATACCCACTCCCACAAGGTGCAGATCGTCGGCGACATTCTGATCCAGAACCAAGAACGGCCCTACTTCGACAAGTCGGTCGCCGATAGCGTGCCCAATGAGGCGGGTATCAAAATTTATAGCATCGAGAATCCGACCGAGCCGCGCGAGATCGGACGGTTGCAAATTGCCCGGCAAGGGCGTGCATCGCATGTGGTTCAGCGACGGCAAGTACGCCCACGTCGGCGCCTATGCTGCCGGGCATCGCAGAGCGGGCGTATCTGATCGTGGATATTTCCAATCCGACCGATCCGAAAGAAGCTGGACGCTGGTGGATCCCCGGCACCAAGGAAGGCGAAACGACGCCGGCGGATTGGACGCCGTTCGAAGGCGAGCATTTCTATGTCCATGGGGCGATTCCCGACGGCGACCGTTCTTACGTGGCACTGGTCGATGCCGGCATGGCGATCCTCGATATCTCAGACATCAGCCAACCAAAGACGATCAGCCATATCGACTGGAGCCCGCCCTTCGGCGGCTATGCGCATACGACCTTGCCGCTGCCAGGACGAAAACTGGTCGTCGCGGTCGACGAGTCGGTGAAGTACGACTGCAAAGAAGGCGAGAAGCGGGTGTGGATTATCGATGTTCGCGAGGAGAGAAATCCGGTGATCGTCAGCACCTGCCCGGTGCCGCAGGGCGACTTCTGCAGCCGCGGTCTGCGCTTCGGTCCGCACAACGTGCATGAGAACCGGCCCGGATCGTTTCAGAGCGAGAACATTATTTTCGTGACCTATTACAATGCCGGCCTGCGCGTGTTCGACATCCGCAATCAGTATCCGGCCGGAGGAAGTCGGCTACTTCATTCCGCCGGCGCCGGAGGGACAGAAGGCGCCGATGTTCAACGATCTTTACGTCGATACCGATGGGCTGATTTATGTGACGGATCGAATCAAGGGCGGGTTGTACGTGCTGGAGTACACCGGGCCGAAGATACCGTAGCAGAGGAAAATGGCCGCAAAGAACGCAAAGGGTCGCAAAATAACGGAAACTCTCAATGTCTGAACACCTACTGATAAATGTTTTTAACATTGACGCCGCGCTTGCCGTGGGACGGGCGCAGGGGTTCTTTGCCGCGGACGGGCTCGATGTCGACGTGATCGTCACGCCGAACTCGACCGATCAGATGCGCGGTCTGGGCAAAGAATTCATGGCAGATCGTGTCTACGGCGTTCGACAACGTGCTCGGCTGGTCGGGACGGGAAGGGGCGGAGTTTGTCGCGATCGCGCGGGTGTCGGAGGGTGGGACGTTGCCGGTTTACGTTCGGCCGGAGATTAAGAACTGGGAAGATCTGCGCGGCAAAGCGTTGGCGGTTGATGCGGTCGATACCGCCTTTGCCTTGGTCTTGCGCAGCGTACTGTTGGCGCACGGCTTGGAGATGGACCGCGGCGACTATTCGCTGATCGCCAAGGGCACCACCGGTTTTCGCCTCGATTCGATGGTCAAACGTGAAACCTTCGCCGGCGTGCTCAATCCGCCTTGGGATGCTAAAGCCAGGCGGCGGGCATGGTTCGCTTCGCCGATCATCGCGCCGTGCTGCCGGATTATCCCGGCGGGGTGTTTGCCGTCGACCGCCAGTGGGCCGCGGAGAACCGCCCGTTGCTGATCAAGTTTCTCGGCGCCTGGAACCGCGCGCTGGGTTTCGCGCTCGACGAGAGCAATCGCGCGGAAGTGCTGGCGATCGTCGCCGCGGCAGAAAAGCTCGATGAAAAAGCGGCGGCGCGCAAATTGGCGCAGCTACCGAAAAGCGGTGCGCTGAATCTGACCGGTCTGCAATGCGTCCTCGATCTGCGCGTTCTGTTCAAGCTTACCCCGCGGATGGGGAAAGAATTGACGGGGTATTACGAGGACAGTTTTTATCGGCACGCAACCGAATGAAAGTTTCGCGCGAAATGAGCAGATAATGCCGAATGAAGTTAAGACGCCTGCGCGACAATCAATCATACCAATGCCGTTGACTTAGAATTTTACAATGGCAGAGTGGCGCAGTCAGTTTTGGCGGTATCGACTCGGCTTCATGGAAAGTTTCAAAGGAGGTTCTCGAGATGAAGAAAAATCTAATTCCAAGACTTGGTCTAATCGCGTTTATGGCGCTGCTGCCGTGGGGATCTGCCGCGCAGGCTGGCCCCCTGGAAGACTTGGTCGCCGGCGGCCAAAAAGGAAGGCACTATCGAGTTTTACGGCCCTTCCACCCTTGGTCCTGAGGGTGCCCAAGCGATCGTTTCCGCCTTCAACAAAAAGTACGGATTAAACATCAAAGTGAACTTTACACCTTCCGGGAACATGACGCGGGATACGGCGAAGGTCGTTGGCCTGTCGGCGTCCGGACAACCGCCGGAATGGGACATCATGGTCGTCACGGATGCGCATCATGGCTCGCTGTGGCTGCGAAAGCTGCACAAAACCTTCGATTACACCAGCCTCGGCGTCGACAAGCAGCGGGTCGAATATGACAGTGGAACTGTTTCCGTCGCCAACCAGTTTGCCTTGCCGACCTATAACACCAAGCTGGTTGCGCGCTAAGGACGTGCCGCAAAAATGGGAGGATCTGCTCGATCCGAAATGGAAGGGCAAGCTCGGAGTTATCAACTCGACGCACCACTTTGGGCGATTAGCCGCAGGCGCCTGGGGTGACGAAAAAACCCTCGATTTCATCAAGAAACTGGTCGCGCAAAAGCCGCTTCTGACCCGTGCCGGAGAAATGGCCCAGCGATTGATCTTGGGCGAAGTGCTGGTGTCGGCAACCCTGCAAGATAGCCAGCTGCACGAAGCCAAGGAATCCGGCGCGCCGTTGGCTTTCGCCGAGAAGGTTTCACCGGTGGTCTCGCCTGAATATCACGTTGGAGTGATAAAGAATGCGCCGCACCCAAACGTCGGCCATCTTATGGTGGCCTTTATGGCTTCCGCGGAAGTTCAACCGGCGTGGTTGAAGTATACCGGTCATACTTCCGCCTACGTGCCCGGTACCGCGGCTAACAAATTCGTCCAGGGCAAGCAGGTGATTTACATGAAACAAGACCAAGCCGAGAAGGTGGACAAGATTTCCCGCCAAATCGGCAAGCTCCTCGGCTTTGATTGAGGACTCTGTCGCGCTCGCCCGCCGCAAGGAGAGTTATGAAAGTCGAATCCCGCAGCGAATCCACCGTGGCCCCCTGGGAAGGTTGGAGCCGGTTCTTGCCCCAGGGTGTCACGGTGTTCGCCACGGGCCTTTCGGGGTTCTTGTTGCTGCTCATCGGGCTGCCGGTGTCGATGGTCGTTCTCATGAGTCTTCGCACCGGCTTTCCGGGCGAGACTGTTCCATTCACGCTGGAAAACTTTTCTGCCGTTTACTTAGAACCGCGAACGTACGAGGTTTTGTTGAACACCTTTTACTTCGCGGTATCCAGCGTATCGATCACGCTTTTGATTACGGTGCCGCTCGTCTGGATTCTCATGCGGACGGACATACCGTTCAAAAAAACCATTTACGTCCTGCTCACGATCGGCATTCTCATTCCGGTGTTTCTTCGCACCATCGCGTGGATCTTGCTGCTCAGTCCGAGGATCGGCTTGATCAACAAGTGGCTGCAACAACTCTTTGCCCTAAGCGAGCCGCCGTTCAATCTGTACAGCGTAACCGGCATGGCCTTCGTCCAAGGCATATCTTTCGTTCCCGGCGCGTTCTTCATGTTGGCCGCCGCCTATCGATCGATGGACCCCTCGTTGGAAGAAGCGGCGTACACTTCAGGGGTCGGCAAGCTCAGGACGTTTCTGAAAATCAATATTCCGATCACCTGGCCGGCCATTGCCGGCGTGATGGTGTATCTGTTTATGACCGCCATTGCGGTCTTCGAAGTGCCGGCCATCATCGGTATGCCGGCGCGTATTCACGTTCTCAGCTCGCTCATTTTTACCTCGACAACGCCGTCCACCGGCTTGCCGGATTACGGCATGGCGGGTGCGTATGGCGCGATCATGCTCCTGCTCGGGCTGGTGCTCGCCTACCTGTACGTCCGGCTGGTCAAGCAAGGAAAGAAATATACGGTCATCACGGGCAGAGGCTATCGCCCGCGGGAAATCGCCCTCGGATCGTGGAAATGGGCGGCGCTCGCTTTTGTTTTCTTTTATCTGTGCATCGAAGTTTTTGTTCCCTTCGCCGTTTTGTTGTGGGCCTCAGTCCTGCCATATCTGCAATTGCCGAGCGCGGAGGCAGTTGCCGGCATGACGCTGAAGCACTACTGGGAGATCCCTCAACATGTCGGCCTGCAGCCGTTTATCAATACTTTGATTTTGATGTTGGCGGTGCCGACCCTGACGATGGTGCTCAGCGTGCTGGTTTCCTGGGTGGTGATTCGTACGCAAGTGTCGTTTCGCGGCTGGCTCGATACCCTGGCATTCGTTCCCCATGCCGTGCCGGGAATTTTGATGGCGGTGGGTCTGGCTTACTTGGGCCTGGCCTATCGCGACATCTTTCCGATCTATGGCACGGTCCTGATCATCATCGTCGCGCACACCATCAATTGGATTGCTTACGGCACACGCACGACCAATAGCGTGATGATCCAAGTCCATCGCGAGCTCGAAGAGGCGGGCCGGGTCGCCGGCGCCTCGTCGCCGCGGGTTTTGTGGAAGATCGTGTTGCCGTTAATCGCCGCCGGTGTGCTCAATAGCTGGGTCTGGATCGGCATGTTGTCGTATCGCGAGGTGACCATGGCGTTGACGCTCTACACGCGCAATAACGTCGTGATTTCCACAGTGGTGTGGCAGTTTTGGGGCAGCGGCTGGGTGCCGCAAGTGGCCGCGCTGGGCGTGATCTTGATTCTTTTCGCCGCCATCGTCGTCGGCGCCGTGCGCTTGATCCTATCGCGCATCGGCGAGATCGGCGAGGCCGCATAGCGCGAGCGTTACGCGATTCCAAATTCAATATTCCAGATTCCAGATGGGATACTTAAGGCGTGACGGCGGTTCGAAGGATTTGGAATATGGAATCTGTAATTTGCAATTCCGAACGCCAGTGAGGTCCCGTGATTAGCATCCGTGCTTTGCAGAAATCTTTCAACGCGCAGCAAGGGCGCGTCGATGCCCTGAGATCCATCAACCTGGAAGTCGCCGAGGGCGAGTTTTGTGTTCTGCTCGGGCCGAGCGGTTGCGGCAAGACGACGACGTTGCGCTGCGTCGCCGGGTTGGAGCGGCCCGACGCCGGCGAGATCGAGATAGCCGGCAAGCTGGTCAATTCACCGGCGCGCCGCGTTTTTGTCGCGACCGAGCGGCGAGAGCTTGGCATGGTCTTTCAATCCTACGCCATCTGGCCGCACATGAACGTGTTTCAAAATGTCGCATTTCCATTAACCCAGGGGCGCACGCGTCATTCCAAGGCGGACGTTGCCGATCGCGTCGAGAAGGCGCTCAAGCGCGTCCAGCTCAATGGCCTGGGCGAGCGGCCGGCGACGGATTTGAGCGGTGGCCAGCAGCAGCGCGTTGCGATGGCGCGCGCCATGGTGACCGAGCCGAAAATTTTCTTGATGGACGAGCCGCTTGAGCAATCTCGACGCGCGCTTGCGCGAACAGATGCGCGTGGAACTGCGAAAAATCACCAAGTCGATCGGCGTGACCACTCTCTACGTCACCCACGATCAAGCTGAAGCTCTGAGTCTCGGCGACCGCGTCTGCGTGATGAACGCCGGCGAGATTCTTCAGATCGCCCCGCCGCACGATGTTTACGAAAAGCCGGCAAGCTTGTTCGTCGCGCAGTTCGTCGGTGAGATGAATTTTGTCAAAGGCACCGTCGAGGCGAAGGATCGGGTGGCGTCGCCATTGGGCGCGATCGCCGCGGCTGTGCCGGATGGTATCCATGCCGGCGCCGCCGTGACCCTGGCGATTCGGCCCGAGCATGTGCAAGTATCCGCAGTGTGCCGTGATAATGTCGCCAGCACCTTCGGCATCGTGAACAGCAAGAATTATCTCGGCGACTCCGCGCTGTTGGAAGTAGAAGTGAACGGCGTGACGCTGCTCGCCAAACTCGCCGGCGACACGGAGTTGAACGTGGGACAGCAGGCGGCGGTCGCGCTACCGGCGCACCGCTGGCAGGTGTTCGGGGAGTTGGGTTGAGGTAGCCGCAAAGAACGCATAGGTCGCAAACAGATTTTCCGATAAATTTCGCACAGCCGCTGCGGAAGTGATCGGCGCTGGATCGTCAGATCTTTACTTTCCATTGCTCCAACACTCCACAACTCCATCACTCCGACCCTGCCGATTCTTGCAGTCATCCTTCGTCTATGACATAGCAAACCCATCTCAATTTAGAAGGAAATTAAATGGCTACATTCACGGCGAAACCGGTTGGAAATCTCTTGCGCGCGAAGTCGGTGGCGATCATCGGCGCTTCGCAGAAGGGCGCGTGGCCGCAGGGGATTTATCGAAATTTGAAAGGCGCGAAGTTTCCTGGCGGCGTTTATTTGATCAATCCCAACTACCAAGAACTTTATGGCGACAAGTGTTACCCGAGCTTGACGGCATGCCCGGAAGTGCCCGACGAATTGCTGATTCTCATTCCGACCCGCGCCGTACTCGGCGTCCTCGAAGAAGCGGCGCAGTTGGGCACCCGTTCGGCGACGATTTACACCGCCGGCTTCGGCGAAGGCGACGATGAGAAGGGCAAAGAGCGGGCGCAGCAGATGCGCGAGCTTTGCGACAAGACCGGCATGGTGATCTGCGGGCCGAATTGCATGGGTTCCTATTCCGTCGGCGAAGGGCTGTGGACTTTTCCTACGGCGACGCCGTTGTTGAAGAAAGGTCCGGTGGGCTTGATTTTTCAGAGCGGCGGTTCGCTCGGCAACTGGATCAAAGGCGCGACCGAGCGCGGCATCGGATTCTCCTATGCGATTTCGAGCGGTAATGAAGTGAGCCTCGACTTGGTGGATTATCTTTCGTTCCTCGTCGACGACCCCGACACTAAAGTCATTACTCTGATGATCGAGGGCATTCGCCGGCCTGATGCGTTCATGGCGGTGGCCCATCAGGCGCTACAAAAAGGCAAGCCAATCTTAGCCGTGAAGCTCGGCCGTTCGGAAATGGGCAAACGCCAAGCGATCTCCCACACCGGTTCCCTCGCCGGCTCCGATGAAGTATTCGACGCCATGTGCAAGCGCTTGGGCATTATTCGTTGCCCGACGTTGGAAGACATGACCGAGCTAACGCTGGCGTTCATGCTCGGAAGGTTTCCCAAGGGCGGCCGTGCGGCGATCGTCGTCAACTCCGGCGGTATGAAAGGGCTGATCTGCGATCATTGCGACGACTTGAACACCAACCTGGCGCAGCTGAGCGACAAAACCAAAGAAGCGGTGCGGCCGCTGATCCCGGCGGAATTGGCCGTCGAAAATCCGCTTGAATGCGGCGTCGCCGGTTTCGGCGACGAGGCGGGATTCATCAACATCGTCAAATTGCACGCCGAAGATCCCGGCGTCGATCTCATGGCGATCCACGGCGAACTGCCGCGCGGCCAGACGAGCAGTGCCGGCTTGTTTAAAAGCGTGCTCGAAGCCACTGACAAGCCGGTGCTGGCGTTCGGCCGTTCCACCTACAGCTGCACGGACGAAAGCCGCGCCTTTCAGGAAGAAGCGGGCATGCCGTTCTTGCAGGCGATCAAGCCGACGCTGCGCGCGCTGGCGGGATTGGGTTTGTACGGGGAGCGCAGAAGCGCCGGTGTGCCGACATTGCCGGCGCCGAATGGTAACCCGGCGGATCTCGACGGGGAGAATGTTGAATAAGCTACTGCAGAGCAAAGGCATCGGCTTGCCGAAGCAAGCGATGGCGGACTCCGCGGCCGACGCAGCGGCGCGAGCGAAGGAAATCGGCTTTCCGGTGGCGCTGAAATTGATCGCCGCAGATGTCGTGCATAAGACCGAGTCCGGCGCGGTGGTGCTCGGTTTGAAGAGCGCCGATGAAGTGCAAGCCGAAGGGCAGAAACTGCTTTCCAAGACTTCGGGCAAAGCGCAGTTGCTCGTCCAAGAAATGGTCCAGGGAACTGAAGTACTTATCGGCGCGCGCACCGATCCTCAGTATGGGCCGTTCTTGATGGTCGGTCTCGGCGGCATTTTCGTCGAAGTTTTGAAAGACGTGTCGATTCGCTTGCTGCCGGTAGACGATAAGGAAGCACGGGCCATGTTGAAAGAGCTGCGCGGCTTCAAAGTTCTCGAAGGGGTGCGTGGCCAGGGCCCGCGCGATGTCGATGCGCTGGTCAAGGCGATGGTCGGCCTGTCGGAAATTTTCGCCACGCACAGAAATTCTCTGTCGGACATGGAGATCAATCCGATCATGGTAAGGGCGCAAGGCGGCGGCGTGGCGGCGGTGGATGTGCGACTGGTGCGGAAGTAGGAAAATCGACGGCACCCTTCGTCGGTGCTCAGGGCAATCGGGACGCAAAAGGACGCAAGTCAGATAGGGTTTCGCAGGGGCGTATGGCATACGCCCTCCGAAGCTTTGTTGCATTTAAAAGGAGCGCCGGTTTTCTAATTAGCGTCGCGGACAGGAATGGCCGCGCTCCTTGCAATTTGTAGGTCGCATGTGCGCCGATGGCGCTATTTCAGCTTCTTCAAAAACCCTTCGTCATCGATAGCTTTGATCAGGCTCGGGTCGACCATCGACGCGGCATCGTATTTCAAGACTTCAGGGCGGCTACGGCCCATTTCGTTCAAGATCGTTTTCATGCCTTCCAAGGTGGGATAGGGCAGGTCGGGAATGGCGCTTTTGATATACGTATAGGCGGTGTCGAGAGTGGAAAGATCGGTCTTGGCGTATTTTTTTAAGATCGCGATGGTCTGTGGCTTGTTGTTCTTGAAATAGTGGATCGCTTCCACCGTGGCGCGGCCGAAGCGCAGCATGGTGTCGCGTTTTTCCTTGAGCAGCTTTTGGCTGCTGATCAAGCCGGCGTGCGGGTAAGGGATCTTCTTGCTGGCCAGATCGGCGACCACCTTCAATCCCATTTTCTCCGCTTCTTCCCGTTCCGTGGTGCTGATGATCGTGAAGTCGGCTTGTTTTTGCTGCATCATGATCAGGCGTAAATTGGTCGCGCCGACCACGCGCAGGTTGACATCCTTGTCGGGGTCGAGGCCGATGCTTTTGAGGCCGAGGCGAATGGCGAAATCGGCGGAAGTGGCGACCGTATGATTGGCGCCGATTTTTCCTTTCAGATCCTCGATGGTTTTGATGTTCGGCTGGGCGACCAAATAATATGGCAAAAAAACTTCGAAGCCCATCACCATGCTGACATCGGCGCCGCGTACTTTAGCGCTGGCGACGGCAGGTCCGGTGCCGGCGACGACATGAAGCTCGCCGGCAAACAGAGACATGAGGGCTTTCGGCGTGCCTTCGATGTAAATGACATTGACGTCGAGGTTATGCTTTTTGAAAATGCCGGCATCTTTGGCGATCCAAAGCACCGAAGACGAGCCGGCGTTGGGCGAAATGTAGGCGAAGTTGAGTTTGTCTTGGGCCAGCGCGATCCGCCAATGGGTTGCCACCAAAAAAACGGCAAGCAAGATCACCAGTTTTATCCGCATAGAGGATGGTCCTTTCGCGATTGAGTGACCGGAGATTAGCGGAAACCCAGCGGCAGCGCTACTTGGTGACGAGGCGATTGGATAGCTCGTCTTTGTCGTCGGCTTGGCGCGGAAAATGAGTCGCGAGGATGTCGCCGCAGCGCTCAATGGCTTTGCAGTACGCATCGCAGGCGTGGCCGGATTTGATACCGGCGGTAATGCTGTGGACGATCTCATCCCAAGTACCGAGGCTGACTTTCTCATTGATGCCGCGGTCCGCAAGCACTTCAACCCGGTGCTCCAAAAGCGCGATGAGGATCAGGATTCCGTTGTGAGCGCGCGTATGGTGCAAGACCCTGATCGGTAAACGACGCGAGCGCGAGAGTATGAACCGCCTCGCCGACACGTTCTTTGGACGCGAGCGTTCGTTTCACCGCCGGGAGCCGAGAGATTAGGAATCCCATCAAGGCGCCGATGACCGGCCAAAGTTGAAAGTACGGCGATCCCCACGGATCGCTCCAAAACCATTCCACTAACATGCCGGCGAAGAGCCCGGCGACCAGGCCGATTAGTTCGATCTCAGTATAGCGCGCCGCCGACGTGACGATCATGGGTATGATCTCACCGGCGGTTTTCGACTCGGCGGCGACCACCGATTGGCGGATGCGTTCCTTTTCTTGGTCGGTGAAGAATGTTTCAGCTTTCATAGCTACCAACTATCGGACGAGCCGCCGCCACCGAACCCGCCACCGCCACCGCTAAACCCACCGCCACCGCCGCCGAACCCACCGCCGCCCCCGCCCCAACCGGTGGGACCGCCAAAGATCATGGGACCGCCACGCCCGCCGCGGGTTCCCCACACGCTGTTGCGCCGGCGATCGCTCCTGGAAGCGAAGCCCATTAAGCCGAGGATGGCGAAGGTGATCGCGAGCATGATCGGGGAATTTATGTTCCAGCCACGGCTCTGAGTTTTTTTGCGCGCCGCTTCGGGCAACGGCTCTTTGCGAATTACTTTGTCGACCGCGGCGATGCCGGCGACGATGCCGCCGGCGTAATCCTGTTGGCGGAAGTGCGGCACGATATAGTCTGCGGTGACTCGCTTCGCGATGGCGTCGGGTAAGACGCCTTCGAGGCCGTAGCCAACTTCGAGGCGGAGCCTGCGGTCTTTGACCGCGACGACTAAGAATCGCGCCGTTATCGTAGCCCTTTTTGCCGATCTTCCAGTTCTCCGCAACGCGGATGCTAAAGCCCTCGATATCTTCGCCGTCGAGGGTCGGGATCGTTAGGACGGCGACCTGGTGTCCGGTATCGCGTTCGAGTTGGGCGAGCTGGGCCTCGAGCGCCTGGGCTTGACTCGACTGCAGCACGTTGGCGTAGTCGTTGACGCGGCCGCGCAGGGTTGGCACGTCGAGTGCGACGGCAACCGAACACAGCATCAGAAGGAAGATGACTAAGAAGCCGGGCGATAAAGGCGCATAGTGGCGCCCCATCGCATTTTGGGGTTCGGACTTAGATTGGCGTTCAGGCAGGACCTATTAGCGCTCGCGGAACGCGCCGGCTAAAATTTCACCTGCGGTGGTTTCTCCGCGGCTGGGTCGGCGCTGAAGTTTTCGCGCACTTTCATGCCAAGCAGATACTGCGCGGTTAGATTGGTCGGGAAGAAACGAACCTTTTTATTATATTCGGCAACCGCCTTGCTGTAGCGCCCGCGGGCGACGGTGACACGGTTTTCCGTGCCTTCGAGCTGGGCTTGCAAGTCGCGGAAGTTTTGATTGGCTTTCAAATCGGGATACTGCTCGGCGACGACCAGCAATCGAGATAGAGAACTAGAGAGGTTGCGCTGGGCTTCTTCGAACTTCTTGAACATTGCCGGGTCGCTCAGCGCGTTGGCGTCGAGCTTGATCGAGGTCGCGGCACTGCGAGCTTCGATGACTTTTTGCAATGTTTCTTGCTCGAAATTTGCCGCGCCTTGCACGGTGGCGACTAGATTCGGTATCAAGTCGGCGCGGCGCTGGTACTGATTCTGCACTTCGGCCCAGGCGCCTTTGACTTCCTCGTCAACTCCTTGGAGATCGTTATAGCCGCACCCCGAGACCAGCAGAAGTGCCGCGAAACCGATGGTGAGAATGTAATATGAATGTAGCCTGCGTCCGATCATGAGTACGCTCCTTCGCTCTTGTCAATGTAAGACTGACAGTGGCAAAGGGCAAGGGGTGGATTGAATTGATCGACCCAGTGAGCGACGGAAGCCTGGCGCATTTGATGATAGAAAAAGGGGCGCACTTTCAGTACGCCCCTTTCGTTGCACCAACCTAATGGTCAGCAGAATTGGAAACTATTCCGAAGATCCCACTGCGGGGCGCCAGCGATTAAAGCGCCTTTCCACCCGGGTGATTAACTCGGTACCGATCATGCCCGTAAGCGCGAATATGAGCACACCGACAAACACTTTATCGGTCTGGAAGGTGGCGCCGGCAACCGTGATCATAAAACCAATGCCGGCGGTGGCGGCATAAAGCTCGCCAACCATGACACCGACAATCGCCCTGCCAAGTCCGAGCCGCAATCCAGTCAGGATAAAAGGAACCGTCGAGGGAAGCACCACGGTCTTGAAGAGCATCCACTCGGAAGCGCCAAAGCTCCGGGCGGCGGTAAGTAGATTCGACGGTGTGGTCTTCACCCCATCGCGCGCATTGATCAAGATGGGGAAAACCGCGCCGAGAAAAATGATACCGACCTTGGAGAGTATGCCGATCCCTAACCAGATAATGACCAGGGGCAAAAGCGCCACGCGCGGGGTCGCGTTCATCGCGTTGACAAAGGGATCGAATATGTAAGCTATTTTTTTGTACCAGCCGATGGCGATGCCAAAGGGAACGGCCAACGACGACCGATAAGAAATAGCCTCCGGCAAGTTCGATACCGCTGACGTAAAGGTCATTATAGATTTCGCCGGAAGCAAACATCTCGAAAGCCGCCTTCCCAACCAACGACGGCGCGCTCATGAACATCGGGTTGATCAACTGAAAGGTATTTCCAACCAGCTCCCATAGAGTCAAAAAGATGGCAACCGAAATGGTGCCGAGAATTTTCTTTTCCTGGTTCAGGTAGAATTTGAACAAAGGCGACGCCTCAGCGACGCGCACATCTAAAAGTAGTTCTTCGGTGGGATTAGCCATGGTTTTCTTCCTTTCGTTGTTTATTCGGCGTTTGTTGATTTAGTCGGCGGTATATTAACTGCAATGTCAGGCGGCTCTTCGATACCTTCGATCAAACCCTGTAATATCTTCACGAATTTCGGACCGGAGGACTGCAATTCTTGCAGATGATGGAGTGAGAGTTTTTTGAGAAACTCTTCGCCGTCGCGGGTTAGTTTGACCAGGACTTGCCGGCGATCGTCGCTGGCGCGCAAGCGCAAAAGAAACCCTCGGTCGGCGAGCCGATCGACAAGCTCGACGGTGCTGTGGTGCTGCAACTGCATCCGTTCGGCGAGCACGCCGATGGTAGGTTTTAAGTTCTTGGGTAATCCCTTCACGGCCAAAAGAAGCTGGTGCTGTTGGGGCTCTATGCCAGCGTGCCGAGCCGCGGTTTCACTAAAGCGCAAGAAACAGCGAATTTGATAGCGCAACTCGGCCATGGCTTTGAAGTCGGGAAGGCTGGAGTTGTTTGGCATAAATACATCGTGTTACGATAATATCGTGACAAGATATAAAAGTTTCGGCGGGGCTTGTCAACCGCGGCGGCCAGGTTTCGCCAATCGCATTTGACCGTCATAAATGCCCTGTAATAGGTTCTGGGCAAGCGACCACACTTGAGGCTGAGAACCTGGCTTGGCAAAGACGTTCAGGTATCTTAGCGCCGCGTTCCTGGACAAAACATTGACTTTGGATCGGTTTTCCTTTAAAAACTAACTTTCGGTGAAATCCTATGAAATATGCAGTAATTAGAACCGGCGGCAAGCAATACCGCGTCTCTGAAGGAGATGTGGTCAAGATCGAAAAGCTCGATGCTGCCGTGGGCGAGAAGATAACTCTGGCGGATGTCTTGTTTGTCGGCAACGACAATGACGTAAAAATCGGCACTCCCCTGGTAGCCAACGCCACTGTCACCGGCGAAATTATCGATCAGAGCCGCGCCAAGAAGATCATCGTTTTCAAGAAGAAACGGCGCAAAGGCTACAGCCGGCAACAAGGCCATCGGCAGTATCAAACGGCACTTAAAATCACATCCATCGAAGCATAGCGCGGAGCGGTTATGGCACATAAAAAAGCAGGCGGCAGCTCGCGCAACGGGCGCGACAGCAACGGGCAGCGGCGGGGCGTCAAAGTCTACGGCGGCCAGACGGTACGCGCGGGCAATATTCTAGTGCGCCAACTGGGCACCAAGATTCATCCCGGCTCCAACGTCGGCATGGGGCGAGACTATACGCTTTTTTCACTTGTCGACGGCGTGGTCAAATATGGCCGTTACGATAAGACGCGCAAGAAAGTCGAAGTTGTCCCGGTGCAGTAATTTCTCATTCGACTCCTATGAAAGAAGCCCCCTTTCGGGGCTTTTTTTTTGTCTGGAATTCGGTGGAGGTGGGGAGAAGCTGCAAGATATTCGTTCCGAACGGTCCGGGTTAAGCTGGTGGATCGGGTTTATTTCGGTCATGCTTTGATCATCGAGCTGCTGAACCATGGCTATTGAAGACCGCTACTCATGAAGTTTATCGACGAGACGAAGATCCGCGCGATCGCCGGTGACGGCGGACCAGGATCTGTGAGTTTTTACCGGGCTAAGTTTGTTCGCCGCGGCCCGGCCGACGGCGGTAACGGCGGCCACGGCGGCGACGTGGTCGCCGTTGCCGATCCGCAGCTGTCGACGCTGCTCGACTTACGCTATCGAAAAGAATGGAAAGCGAGGTCCGGTAAGCGCGGCGGCGACGCTGACTGCGACGGCGGGCGCGGCGACGACTGCATTATCAAAGTTCCGGTGGGTACGTTGATCCGCGATGTTGTCAGCGGCGAATTGCTGGCCGACCTAAAGTCGCCTGGTGAGCGGGCGGTGATCGCCGCCGGCGGGCGCGGCGGTAAGGGCAACGCGCACTTCGCATCATCGACCAATCGCAGCCCGCGTTTCTGCCAACCGGGCGAGCCGGGTGTCGAGCGCGATTTGGAGGTCGAGCTTCGCTTGCTCGCCGACGTCGGCATTATCGGCTTGCCCAATGCCGGCAAGTCGACCTTGATCTCGGTGATCTCGGCGGTGCGGCCGAAAATCGCCGACTATCCGTTTACGACACTGGTGCCCAACTTAGGCGTGGTCAGTTACGGCGAAGGTAAGAGTTTCGTCGCCGCCGACATTCCCGGCCTAATCGAGGGCGCGCACCAGGGCCACGGCCTGGGCGATAAGTTTCTTCGTCATGTTTTGCGTACGCGGGTGCTGGTGCATATGCTCGACGCCTCGCAGCTAGACGAGAAAGATCCTTTAGCCGAATGGAAGGCGATCAATCGCGAGATGGAGCTTTTCGATCCGGAATTGATCGATAAGCCGCAACTCGTGGTCGCCAACAAAATCGATTTGCCCGAGGGCCGGGACTTGGCCAAGGTCCTCGGCAGGAAACTACCCAAGGCCTATCGGCCTTTATATGTGATCTCGGCGGCGACTACTGAGGGGGTGCAGGCGCTGGTTTATGCGATCGGCCGCAAACTCGACGAAGTGAAGCAAAGAAGCGAGACCGACAGTGACGCAGCTGGAGCATAAGAAGCCGATCTTGATCCGGGCGCGCCGTGTCGTCGTGAAGATAGGCAGTCAGATCCTCTCTTCCAAGGACGGCATCGAGGAGACGCGCCTGCGCGGCCTGGTGCGCCAGCTCGCCGAATTGCAGGGCGGCAAGCGCCAAGTCGTGGTCGTCAGTTCGGGCGCGGTGGCGGCGGGGATGACACAACTAGGGTGGAAAGAGCGGCCGAAAACGATTCCCGAGAAGCAGGCGCTCGCCGCGGTGGGACAAATCAAATTGATGGCGCTTTATGAACGGACATTTGCCAAGTTCGATATCAGCGTCGCCCAGGTGTTGTTGACCGCGGCGGATCTCGCCAATCGCCAACGTTATATTAACGCCAAGCATACTTTTCAGATGCTGCTCGGATCGTCGATCATTCCGATCGTCAACGAGAATGACACCGTGGCGGTCGAGGAGATGAAATTCGGCGACAACGATCATCTGTCGGCCCTGGTAGCGACGCTTCTCGAGGCCGACTTGCTGGTGATCTTGAGCGATGTCGAGGGCGTTTACGATAAGGATCCGCGGGTCCATGACGAGGCTCAACTGATTCCGCTAATTGCCGAAGCGCGCGGGCTGCGCCAGGCGATCGGCGGCGCGAGTGTGAGCGCGACCGGCACCGGCGGTATTGCCAGCAAACTTGCCGCCGCCGAAGAGGCCGCCGCAGCGGGTATTCCGACGATCATCGCCAGCGGCATGCAAAGCGGCGTGCTCGAAAAAGTGTTCGATGCCAAACAGCAGATCGGCACGTTGATTCTGCCCGACGACAAGCATTTGCGCCGCAAGAAGCACTGGATCGTATTCAATCTCAAACCGGCGGGAACCATCGTCGTCAATGAAGGCGCCTATCAGGCGGTGGTCGGCAAGGGCAAAAGTCTGCTGCCCGCCGGCGTCGAAAAGGTCGAAGGTTCCTTCGGTGTCGGCGATTGCGTCCGCATCGATTTTCAGGGCAAGGAATTCGCCTGTGGTCTGGTCAACTACGGCGAATCGGAGTTGAATCGGATCAAAGGATTGCATACAAGCAAGATTGAAAAAGTCTTGGGTTATAAAGCCCATGACGAGGTCATTCACCGCGACGATCTAGTGATACTGTAAGACTACTGCCATGCCGGACACAGCGCTAAAACAACATGCTCTTCGCTTGGCCAAACAAGCCAAAATAGCCGCGCGCCGTCTGGCGCCCTTGTCCTCGGCAGAGAAAAACCTCGCCTTGTTGTTAATGGCCGAGAAAATTGACGCCCGAAGCGCTTTCTTGGTTGCAGAGAACCAGAGAGATATCGAATTGGCCACGGCCAAGGGGGTATCGGGCGCCATACTCGACCGCATCGCCCTCAACCCGGAGCGGGTGCAGGCAATGGCTCAGGGTCTGCGCGATGTCGCGGCGCTGCCCGACCCGGTGCGCGAAGTGGTCAAGATGTGGCGCCGCCCCAACGGCCTCCAAGTGGGGCGGATGCGCATACCGCTGGGTGTCATCGGCATGATTTATGAAGCCCGCCCTAACGTCACCGCCGATGCGGCGGCGCTCTGTCTCAAGTCGGGCAATGCCGTGATCCTGCGCGGCGGCAGTGAAGCGCATCATTCAAATCAAGCGATCGGCGCGGTGCTGCGCGAAGCCTGCGCCGAGACGCGTGTGCCCACGGACGCGGTGCAAGTCGTCGAGCTCAAGGATCATGCATTGATCAACGAGCTGCTGCAGTTGGAAGATTATATCGATCTGATTATTCCACGCGGCGGCGAGGAACTGATCCGCGCGGTGGTGGCCAATTCGAAAATCCCGGTGATCAAGCACTATAAAGGCATCTGCCATGTCTATGTCGACAGCGACGCGTCTTTAGAGATGGCCGAGCGGATCTGTTTCAACGCCAAGGTGCAGCGGCCGTCGGTATGCAACGCCATGGAGACTTTATTAGTCCACCAAGCCGTCGCGGCGCAATTTTTGCCGGCGATGATCGAAAAGTATCGAGCGGCCAAGGTCGAAGTGCGGGGCTGCGACCAGACCCGCGCGCTGGTGCCCGGCATCGGGAAAGCCACCGAAGCAGACTGGTTCACCGAGTATCTCGAATTGATCATTTCGGTGCGCGTGGTGAAGGATATGGACGAGGCGATCGATCATATCGAGCGGTACGGCTCGGAACATACCGAGAGCATTATTACCAACAACTATCAAAAATCCCGCGAGTTTATCGATCGAGTGAACTCCTCCGCAGTGATGGTCAATGCGTCGACGCGCTTCAATGACGGCGGCGAGTTGGGACTCGGCGCCGAAATCGGCATCAGCACGAGCAAGATCCACGCTTTCGGGCCCATGGGGTTGGAAGAGCTGACGACGACCAAGTTTATCGTCTTTGGCGATGGGCAGATTCGCGAATGACCAGTTGGCGCCAAAGGCAACGCCTGGTGCAGTGCGGTTTCGGGTCGACTCAAGACCGGGAAGCCAAAGATCGAGGCCAGATTGGCGCACGGCATTCGCTCTGTCTAATTCACTTAGAAATCTCCGTGTGCTGTTGAAAAACGGGCCGGGCAGCCAATGAAAGTCGGCTTGTTCGGCGGCACCTTCGATCCGATCCATTGGGGCCATCTGCGCAGCGCGGAAGAGGTGAGCGAAACCTACGGCCTCGATCAGGTTTACTTCGTTCCCGGCTTCGATACCACCGCACAAGCGCGGCAAGACCACGACGCCGGCCAAGGACCGGCTACGCATGGTCCGCCTGGCGGTGGCGCGAAATCCGCGCTTCGCGGTTTCGACCGTGGAGCTAGACCGCCCCGGGCCGTCTTATTCCGTCGACACGATTCGTCGAATTTGCTAGGCAGCTCAGCAAGCGCGATTCGCTTTTTTTTATCATCGGCTTGGACGCGTTCATCGAGATCCGGACCTGGAAAGATTTCAAAGAGATTTTTCCTTTGTGCAACTTCATCGTCACCTCACGACCGGGCAGCAAAGAGAACGATCCGCTCAAGGGCGCCGGCATTGCCGTGAAAAAACTGTTTTGTTATGATTTTCAAAAAAGCGCAATTACCGTCATCAGAGCGGCACGCGAGTGTATTTTATCGAGCTCACCGATATCGCCATCTCAGCTTCAGAAATTCGTGCGCTTGTGCGCAGAGGAAAGTCCGATTCGTTATTTGCTACCCTCAGCGGTGAAGAACTATATCAAACGGCGTCGGCTATACGCCGACCGCAGGGAGAGTCGGTGAAAGTTAAAGCACTGAGCGCCTGGGAAAAAGCGTTGCTGCTGACGCGGGCGGCGCTGGATAAGAAGGCGGCGACCTGGTCGTGCGCGATGTTCATGCGCACACGTCGATCGCCGAATACTTCATCCTTTGCTCGGGCCGCTCCGACCGCCAGGTGCAGAGCATCGCCCAAGGCTTGCAACAAGAGGCGGCGAGAGCCGGCGTACGGCCCTATGCCGTCGAAGGCACGCAACGCGGCCATTGGGTGTTGATGGATTTCTCCGACGTTATCGTCCACATCTTCTACGAGCCGATGCGCGAGTTCTACGATCTCGACGGTCTATGGAGTCACGCGCCGCAGGCGAAGCTGCCGGCCAGCTACGCCAATCTGATCGCGCAGCAGCGCGCCAGCGATGCCCAAATGTCCGACTCACCGAGCAGCCATTTCGATTAATCTCGCCGGTGCAACTCAGAAAGGAATCCTCGTGAGCACAACCCAGCCGGTGATATTGGTCATTCTTGACGGCTTCGGCATCAATCCGCGCAAAGAGTACAACGCCATCGCCAATGCGGCTACGCCCAACCTCGATGCTTTACTGCGCGAATACCCCAACTCGCGCCTGTCTATGTCCGGTGTCGATGTCGGTTTGCCGGCGGGGCAGATGGGCAACTCGGAAGTGGGCCATATGATTCTCGGTGCGGGGCGCGTCGTCTACCAGGATTTGACCCTGATCCACAAAGACATCGACGAGGGCGAGTTTTATCGTAATCGCGTGCTGCTAGACGCGCTAGGTAAGACCAAGGCCAACAGTGATCGCCTGCACTTGATGGGACTGTTAGGCGACGGCGGCGTGCATAGCCACCAGCGCCACCTGGAAGCGCTCCTCGAGATGGCCAAGCGCGAACAATTGGCGCAAGTCTATCTCCATCTGTTCCTCGATGGCCGCGATACCCCGCCCAATAGCGCGGAGCAGTTTATCCTCGACCTCAATGAGAAATTAAAAAACTTCCCCAACGTCAAAATCGCCACGCTGTGCGGTCGCTACTACGCCATGGACCGCGACAAGCGCTGGGACCGGGTCGAGAAAGCCTACAATTGTCTCACCGGCGGCATCGGCAATCACGCTGCCTCCGCGCTGGCGGCGATTCGCGCGAGCTATCAGGCGAAGATCACAGATGAATTTGTGCTGCCGACGGTGATCGACGGAGTCGTGCCGGAAGGGCTGATCCGCGACGGCGACGGCGTGATTTTTTTCAACTTCCGCGCCGACCGGGCGCGGGAGCTGACGCGCGCCTTCATCGATGCGGAGTTCACGGAGTTTTCGCGCCCGCGGCGCCTCAGTCTGGCTACCTTCACGACCATGACCCAGTATGATGAGACCCTTAAAGTTCCGGTCGCTTACCAGCCACGCGAGATTAGAAAAATTTTGGGTGAACTCGCCAGCCGGGCGGGGGTAGAGCAATTGCGTATCGCCGAGACTGAAAAGTACGCCCATGTGACTTACTTCTTCAACGGCGGCGAGGAGAGTAAATTTCCCGGCGAAGAACGGATTCTCATTCCTTCGCCGAAAGACGTGGCGACCTACGACTTGAAACCGGAGATGAGCGCAAGGCCGGTAACCGAGGCGCTGGTGAAACACTTGCGCGAAACCGACGTCGGCCTGGTGATCGCCAATTATGCTAATGCGGACATGGTCGGCCACACCGGTAATTTCGAGGCCTCGGTCAAAGCGGTGGAAGTGATCGACGAGTGTTTAGGCAAAGTGGTGGACGCGACTTTGGCCAAGCACGGCAAGGTCATCATCACCGCCGATCATGGCAACATCGAGCAGCTGATCGACTACGACACCGGCATGCCGCACACGGCGCACACGATCAATTTGGTGCCGGTGATTCTAATCGACGAAGCGCATCGGCGCTGCCGGCTCAACCAAGGCACGGCCATCGACGTTGCGCCCACAGTGCTGCAGCTGCTGGGTTTGTCGCAGCCGGCGGAGATGACCGGTCATTCGCTAATCGTCGAGTCTTAGGCCTGCCATTTCGGCTTTGCTTCCTGTGCCCGCCGTTTTGCTACGTTCTCGTTTGCCATGGAGCTTTCCGCTACTGCAAGATTGCCGGAGCGTGTCGATTGGGCGCTCGACTGGCTCTATCCGCCGCGCTGCCGGGCCTGCCGGGGCCGAATTCTCGGTCGTGATGCGGACTATTTTTGTTCGCGCTGCCGGGACCACATTCAACTGGTCGGCCATCCGCTGTGCAATATTTGCGGCCGGCCCTATCCCGACGGCAGCGGCGATGATCATGCTTGCGGTATCTGTTTAGAACGGCAGCCGCAGTTCGTCGCGGCGCGCGCCTGGGCTTGTTACCCGCGCGCGGACGATCATCCGCTGCGCCAGGTCGTGCAAAAGTTCAAATACAGCCGCAAAGTTTCGCTGGGCAAACCCCTGGGGCGATTGATGGCGCGCGGCTGCCAAGATTTTCTCGCGGCGGTTAACGCCGACGTGATCGTGCCGGTGCCGCTTTATCCGAAAAGACTGCGCTGGCGCGGCTTCAACCAATCGGTGCTCTTGGCCCGCGAAGTCGGCCGCGCCTACAATATTCAGTTGGACCGGTTCCTATTGATACGCCACCGTGAAACCGCGGCGCAGACTCAGCTGCCGGAGGAAGAGCGGCGGCGCAACGTGCGCGGTGCTTTCGCGCTTAACCCCGAGCGACCGGTCAAAAACAAGCGCATTTTGCTGGTTGACGATGTTTACACCTCGGGAGCGACCGTCGACGAATGCAGCCGCACGTTGAAACGAGGCGGCGCCAAAGAAGTGTATGTCCTGACGTTAGCGCGGGCGGTGTATTAGTCGAGCTGAACAAGCGATGTCCACCGACGACCGAATTCGCTGGGACCGCCAGCATGGGAGTTCGCGTGACGCGGAACCGCCCGCGGCTTTTCTTCGCATGATACTAGAAAGCGACGCCTGGCCGGCGCTCAGCGGCAACGGTTTGGACATCGCTTGCGGCAAGGGGCGTAATGCGATTTATCTGGCGCAGCGCGGCTTCGCCGTGACGGCGCTGGATATTTCCGCGGTTGCTTTGGCGGAAGGCCGGCGGCGGGCGCGACAGCAAGATCTGCTCATCGACTGGCATCGCTGCGATTTGGAATCGAGCGCGCCGGCGTTTGCTGCCGGCGATTTCGATCTGATTGTTAATTTCAATTACCTTCAGCGCGCGCTCATCCGGCCCATGCAGCAGGCGCTGAAGCCCGGCGGCCATGTGATCTTCGAGACTTTTCTGATCGATCAAGCGGCGATTGGCCATCCCGCGAATCCCGATTACCTGTTACGACATAACGAATTGCTCGAATGCTTTGATGACTTTCGCGTTTTGTTCTACCGCGAAGGGAAATTCGCCGATGGCGGCACGGAAGCTTTTCGCGCCGCCATTTTCGCCCAGAGAATTGACTGAACATCGTGGCTGAAACAGTTCAATATAGACGAAACGGCTTGACCGATGCGGCGCAGTTCCGCAACTGGTGCGCGCATTGCCGGCGGCCCAAGGTGGGCTGCTACTGTGCGCTCATCGAACCGTTCGAATCGCTGCCGCGCTTCGTCATACTCAGCCAGCCGCGCGAGGCCAAGCACCGGCTCGGCACCGGCCGGATGGCGCATCTCGGGCTGGGAAACTCGCTTTGGTTCGAGGGGGTGGATTTCTCGGAGCATTCTCAGGTCAACCGCGAGATTGCCGATCCCGGCAACGCGCCGATGCTGTTGTTCCCGAGCCGCCATGCCGTGAATCTTTCGAATATTACCGTGACCGAGCGCCAGCAGCTGACGGCGTGCTCGCGGACACCGGTGGTTTTCGTTCTCGACGGCACTTGGAAGAGCGTGCGTAAGATGATGCGTCTGAGTGACAATCTACGCCGGCTGCCGACGATTTGCTTCAAGCCGCTGACGCCGTCGGCCTATGGCTTTCGCCGCGAACCGCGCCCCGAGTGCTACTCGACCATCGAAGCGATTCATCACGTGATCGAACTCTTCAATGACGGCGACGCCGCCGAAGCGCGGCCGCGCCATCACGATCGCCTGCTCAAAGCCTTTCACTTCATGGTTGCCCGGCAACTCGCCTACACGCCGTCATAATGGCTTGCATTGGCGGGCCGCCCTTTTTTTGAGCGCGCGTTAAACGTTTTCTACCGGCCGCGGGGAAAGTAGAAGATACTATCGTAGTCCCGGTAGGAAATTGGCGCGGACTGAGCGGTTACCCGATCTGCGACATGGCGCATTATCAATGACCTGTCCTCGGTGCAGGGCCGATCGGGCAGCGTTGTTGTTATCATCACAATATTCGCATATAATCATAGATGTTACTGAGCTATGGATTTCGTACGCACACTCAAAACCTTGGCCGATCCCTTGCGCTTGCGCGTGCTCGCGGCGGTTGCCGAGGAAGAATTGACCGTCGGCGAGGTGCAAGAGGTGGTGGCATCGATGCAGTCGTCGGTATCGCGCAACTTGGCGATGCTGCGCGAAGCGGGCTTCGTGCGGGATCGCAAGGAAGGGACCAGTGTTTATTTTTCGGTCCGCGCCGACATGCCGGAGCCGGCGTGCGAACTATTCAAGTCTCTCCAAACCAAGCTTGGTGAAATCCCCGAGGTCAAAAAAGATCGCGCGCGCTTGGAAGAATGCCGCCGCCGCCGCCTGCACCGTTCGCAAAATTATTTCGAATCGGTGGCCGGCGACTGGGAGCGCATTCGCCAGAGTTACTTCGACGACCGCGTAACCTCGCTGGCGATCGAGAAACTGCTGCCGCGCAAGCTTATGTTGGCCGATATCGGTTGTGGCACCGGCAGTTTGACCTTTGAGCTGGCGCGTTTCGCGCGCAAAGTCATCGGTGTCGATCTATCCAGCGAAATGCTGCGGCGCGCTCGCGCCATCGCCAGGGAGCGAGAGTTGGCCAACGTCGAATTTCGCCAGGGCGACGTGCTCAAGCTGCCGTTAGAGTCGCACAGTCTCGATGCCGCGTTCTGCGTGATGGTGCTGCATTTTCTGCCCGATCCGGCGCGGGCGATTGCCGGTCTTTGTCGCGTCGTCCGGCCCGGCGGCTCGGTGATTCTCGTCGATCTGGTCGAACACAAGCAGGATTGGATGCGTGAGCAGATGGCACACCAGTGGCTCGGCTTTGATCGCGGTTCCGTCGAGGATTGGTTTCGCGCCGCGGGGGCGCCGTCGCTGGATTACGAGCTAACCGGTTCTTTTGCCGGCGAGAAAATCGCCCGCAACGGCAACCGGCCGGTGGAAATCTTCGTCGCCAGAGCGACCTTGCCAGGCAAGCCGGCATTGAGTCGAAGCAGGAAGAACAGCCAATGAACCAGGCCGAAGAGATATTAAAGAAACTATTGTCCCAACGTATCGTCATTCTCGACGGCGCCATGGGGACGATGATCCAGTCCCATAAGTTGAGCGAACAAGAATTTCGCGGCGAGCGCTTTGCCGGGCACCGCAAAGATCTCAAGGGCTGCAACGATCTTTTGTGTTTGACCCAAGCCGGATTTGATCGCCGACATTCACGCCGAGTACCTCGAAGCCGGCGCCGACATCGTCGAGACCAACACTTTCAATTCGACTTCGATCTCGATGGCGGACTACCAGTTGGAGTCGGTGGTCTATGAAATCAACGTCGCCGGCGCGCAGGCGGCGAAAAAAGCCGCCGAGCGGGTCATGGCCAAGTATCCGGCGCGTGTTTGTTTCGTCGCCGGCGCCATCGGTCCGACCAATCGCACCTGCTCGATCTCCACGGATGTTAACAGCGCGTCGACCCGCGGCGTGACCTTCGAAGAATTGGTCGACGCCTATTACGAGCAAGCGCGCGGCCTGATCGATGGCGGCGCCGACATTCTACTCGTCGAAACCATCTTCGATACGCTTAACTCCAAGGCGGCGTTTTTTGCTATCGCCAAGCTATTTGATGATCGCAAGATTTCCCTTCCGCTGATGGCATCGGTGACATTCATCCAGCCCGGCAGCAACCGCGGCGTCACCGGCCAGACGGTAGAGGGGTTTTGGAATTCAATTTCCCATGTGCCGCTGCTCAGCGTCGGCATGAACTGCGCGCTCGGGCCGAAGGAAATGCGCCCGCTGATGGAAGAACTGGCGCACATCGCGCCGATTTATATAAGCACTTATCCCAATGCCGGATTGCCCGATCCGCTGTTGCCCACCGGTTTTCCCGAAACCCCCGAATCGCTGGCGCCGCAATTGCGCGAGTGGGCCGCCAACGGCTGGCTCAACATCGTCGGCGGCTGTTGCGGCACGACGCCGGCGCATATTCGCCAGATCGCCGAGTCGGTAAATGGTTTGGCGCCGCGGCCGCTGCCGCAAGTCGAACCTTTCCTGCGCTTGAGCGGTCTCGAAAGCTTGACCGTGCGGCCCGAGTCGAATTTCGTCAACATCGGCGAGCGCACCAATGTCACCGGCTCGCCGGTCTTCGCCAAGCTCGTGCTCGCCGGCGATTACGAAAAGGCGGTCAGCGTGGCACGCCAGCAGGTCGAGGGCGGCGCGCAGATTATCGATGTCAACATGGACGAGGGCATGCTCGATTCGAAAGCGGCGATGGAGAAGTTTCTCAGGCTAATTGCCGGCGAGTCCGACATCGCCCGGGTGCCGGTGATGGTCGATAGCTCGAAATGGGAAGTCATCGAGGCCGGTCTGCGCTGCTTGCAGGGCAAAGGCATCGTCAATTCGATCAGCTTGAAAGAAGGCGAAGAGAAGTTTATCGCCCAAGCAAGACTGATCCGCCGCTACGGCGCCGCGGTCATCGTCATGGCCTTCGACGAGCGCGGCCAGGCGGATACCTACGAACGAAAGATCGAGGTGTGCGCGCGCACCTACAAGATTCTAACCGAGCAAGTCGGATTCCCGCCACAGGAAATTATTTTCGATCCGAATATTCTCACCGTCGCCACCGGCATGGAAGAGCATAACAATTATGCCGTCAATTTCATTGAAGCGACGCGTTGGATTAAAGACAACCTGCCGCTGGCAAAGGTCTCCGGCGGTGTCAGCAATATTTCGTTTTCGTTTCGCGGCAACAATCCGGTGCGCGAAGCGATGCATTCGGCGTTTCTCTATCACGCGATCAAAGCCGGCATGGACATGGGAATCGTCAATCCCGGCATGCTCAGTGTCTACGAACAGATTCCCGCCGACCTGCTCGAACTGGTCGAGGATGTCCTGCTCAACCGGCGCGCCGACGGCACCGAGCGACTGGTCACGTTTGCAGACACCGTCAAGGAAAAAGGCAAAGTCGCGGTTAAAGACGACTCCTGGCGCGACGGCACGGTGGAGGAGCGCTTATCCCACGCCCTGGTCAAAGGTTTGACGGATTTTATCGATCACGATGTCGAGGAAGCCCGGCAAAAATACGGCAAGCCGCTGCACGTCATCGAAGGACCGCTGATGGACGGCATGAACGTGGTCGGCGACCTGTTCGGTTCCGGTAAAATGTTTCTGCCCCAGGTGGTCAAGAGCGCGCGGGTGATGAAAAAAGCCGTGGCCTATTTGACGCCCTATCTGGAAGCGGAGAAGTTGCGAGCTCAGGATACCTCAAAGCGCACCAAGCTAGTGTTCGCTACGGTCAAAGGAGATGTTCACGACATCGGCAAAAATATCGTCGGCGTCGTGCTTAGCTGCAACAACTACGATGTCGTCGACCTCGGTGTCATGGTGCCGGCGGAAAAGATCATCGACACGGCGATCGAGGAGAAGGCCGATATCATCGGCTTGAGCGGTTTGATCACGCCGTCGTTGGACGAAATGACCCATGTCGCCAGCGAGATGACCCGCCGTGGTTTGACTATTCCGCTGCTGATCGGCGGCGCGACCACCAGCAAGCGCCACACGGCGGTGAAGATCGCGCCGTCGTACAAACATGAAACCATTCACGTGATTGACGCCTCGCGCGCCGTGCCGGTGGTGGGCGCGTTGATGAAGCCCGAGACGCGCCAGGCCCTCGACCTACAGAACCGCAAGGAACAGGCGGATATGCGCGAGCAGTTCGAGAACCGCGCCGGCATGCAACTGCTCACTTACGAAGAAGCGCTGCGCCACAAGCTCCACACCGAATGGGACGACCACCACATCGCCGTGCCCGAATTCACCGGCCGGCGCGTGGTCAAAGACTTTCCGCTGTCCGAGCTCGTACCGTTCATCGATTGGTCGCCGTTTTTTCACACCTGGGAAATGCGCGGCCGCTATCCGGATCTGCTCAGCGATCCGGCGCGCGGCCCGGCGGCGCGTGAATTGTTCGCCAACGCCCAGGAGTTGTTGAAAAAGATCGTCGATGAGAAACTGTTCACCGCCCATGGAGTCTACGGCTTCTATCCGGCCAACAGCGACGGCGACGATATCGTGCTTTATTCGGATGTCACTCGAACCAAGCAGCTGACGCGTTTTCACACCTTGCGCCAGCAAAAAGACAATCAGCGCGGCAAGCCGCAGTTGGCATTGGCCGATTTCATCGCACCCCACGACAGCGGCCATGTCGATTACATCGGCGCCTTCGCCGTCACCACCGGCCACGGCACGCAGGAGATGGCGGAGCAATTCGACAAAGATAATGACCCGTACAACTCGATCATGACCAAAGCGCTAGCCGACCGCTTGGCCGAAGCCTTCGCCGAACTCTTACACAAGCGCGCCCGTGCCGAGTGGGGTTATGGCAAGAATGAACGGTTAAGCCTGGAAGATTTGATTCAAGAGAAATATCGCGGCATCCGCCCGGCGCCGGGCTATCCCGCCCAGCCTGACCACACCGAGAAACCGGCAATCTTCGATCTACTCCAAGCGGGCGAGGCCACCGGCATCACACTGACCGAAAGCTTCGCCATGTATCCGGCGTCATCGGTGAGCGGCCTCTACTTTGCCCACAAAGACGCGCACTACTTCGCCGTCAATTCCATCGGCAAAGACCAGGTCGAGTCCTACGCCGCGCGCAAAGGGATGAAAGTTGCTGAAGTGGAACGGTGGCTGTCGCCGATACTCGGCTACGATCCGGCGAAGCAGTAAGCGGGTCTCGATTCACAGGTAAGTCACTCTGGAAGGACGGCAAGGGCGTCGCCGAAAAGCCGTAAGCAAATTGGCCCGCTTCTCCGTTCGCCATCGCTTAATCGGTTTGCGCAAGCGGCCGGGAGGCTGTTAATGTCGCGGGGCTGGCTCGGCGGATTGACTCATCAACCCTGAAAGGACGCGGACCATGGAAACAGAACAATCGATCCCGAAGAAGAGCGCTCCGGTTGTCATCGAGGCGGCGGGAATGCGGATTTGGGTGGACTACCGCCGTGGCATCGGCGGCGATGAGGGGTTGACCTTCGATGTTACCACCGTGACGGGCGAAGAGGAGGGCGCGAGAATCCTGCGCTTCGACTGCTTCAGCAAAACGCCGCATTACCACGTCGGCGCATCACCGAAGAGCCCGGTCCATGACATGCTCAGAGAAGGGATCACCGATCCGGTGCGCTGGACCCTCGAACAGCTCAAGACCCGACTGCCGTCAATGGTTTCCGAAGCTGGTTATGACGACATCGCCAAGGCGATCGACCAACAAGCGATAGCCCAGAGTCTGGCGCGGGTCGAACCAGACATCTTCGCCAAAATTTAACGGCGTAAAAATTTCGTTGCCGCTTACTCGGATGGTTATTTATTATTGAAGCCCGCCAGGCAAGTGACCGCCTCTGGGGCAAAAGATAGGCATACGGCATCGCCTCGCTGATAAAGGGTTTGCCCTGTCGCATTGGCGACACGGACTTTTAGGGTAGTTCCCGCCGCACTGACTTCGTATTCGACGATTGCGCCTTGATAAGCGGCCGCAAGTATCTTTCCCTGAAGAGCGTTGACGGACAGTTTCTCGGCGCCGCCCGGCCATAGTTCGACCGCTTCCGGCCGAAGGCTAAGCCACACGGCATCGCCGGCTTGAAACGTTAAACCCGTGGCATGGGCTAGGACGACGTTGCCATCGCCGATATCGACCGCGTATGTGTGGTCGCTGCGCGAGCGGATTGTCCCTGGGAGCAAATTGGCTTGGCCGACAAAGGCGGCAACGAAGTTGTCGATTGGCTGCTCATAGATGGCACGCGGCGGTCCCACTTGAACGACTTGGCCGTGATTGATCACGGCGATCTTCGTCGACATCGCTAATGCCTCTTCCTGATCGTGGGTGACGTAGATCGTCGTCAGTCCGAGGTCGCGTTGCAGCTTCAATAATTCCAGGCGCATTTCGATACGCAGCTGGGCGTCGAGATTGCTGAGCGGTTCATCCAGCAGCACCACCCTCGGCTGAATCACCAGGATGCGCGCCAGTGCGACGCGCTGTTGCTGGCCGCCGGACAGTTGCGACGGCCGGTTCGACTCGCGGCCCTGGAGATCGACGGTCGCCAAGGCTTGGTTAACCCGGGTAACGATTTCGCCGCGGGGGATTTTTCGCTCGCGCAGGCCGAACGCGACGTTTTCGAACACTGTCATGTGCGGCCAGAGAGCGTAATTCTGAAACACCATGCCGATGTCGCGCTGCCAGGGCGGCACACGGCTGACGTCATGGTCGTCCAGGTGAATCGATCCTCGATCCGGGATCGCGAAGCCGGCGATCATGCGTAGCAAGGTCGTCTTGCCGCAGCCGCTGGGGCCCAAGAAGGTGAAGAAATCGCCGGCTTGAATCTGCAGATTGACATCGCGAACCACCCACTGTTGGCCGTAGCATTTACCGATATTTTCCAGTGTGACTTGAGCGGGTTTCATGTTTACAGGCGAAAAGCGTTGCCGGCGCGGGCGCCAAAAACCCGGTGGGTGAGATAGGTGCCAAGGGAAACCAGGAGGATGGCGACCACGCCCAAAGCCGCGCCGGCGCCGCGCCCGAGCGGGCTCTGCATGTAGAGATAGATGCCATAGGAGATCGGCCCCAATTCGATGCGCGGCACGAGCATGATGGTCGAGGCCAACTCCACGCAGGAAGTTACGAACGCTATCAGTCCGCCGGCGACCAGGCCGCCGCTAATCATCGGCAAAGTGATCTTGATAAAGGTGCGGAACCGGTTGGCGCCCAAGTTTTGCGCCGACTCTTCCAGAGTAATATGAACTTGCTGCAGCGCGGCGTAGCAGGCGCGCACCGTGTAGGGCAGGCGGCGCATGGTGTAGGCAACCACGAGTATCAGCCACGATGAAGTCAGCGGCGCGCCAAGACCGGGAAAGTCCCAGCCGTGAAATACCCGCAGATAACCCACCGCCAACACCACGCCGGGAATCGCCAGCGGCATGGTGGCGATGGCGTCAAGAAAATTGCGGCCCGGCACGCCGGTGCGCAGTAGCAGGAACGCGATGGCGGCGCCGAGCACGATATCGAGGGCAGCGGCGAGCAGCGTGTAGATCAAGGTGTTGATGACGAAGTGCGGCACACGCAACAAGATTTCCTCATAATGGCCCAGAGTATAGGTCGAGGGTAGGAGCGAGAAGCTCCAGACTTTGGCAAACGACAGCAGAACAATGCCGATGTGAGGCAGCAGGCTGATGCCGAGGATGACCGCGATGATGAGCCAAACTAGCGTGAGTTGCTTGCCGTGCAATTGGCGTGACAACGGCGCGGCGCGTTGCACCGTGGCGTATTCGGAGAGGCTCAAGTATTTGCGCGCCGCCAGGAGCGTTACCATCGAAAGCACGACCAACACGACGCAGACCACGTAACCGTCGACATCGTCCATGCCGATGGTGGTGATGCGCAGATAAGCCTGAGGCGCCAGCAGGTTTTTGTAGTTCAACATCAGCGGTGTGCCGAGGTCGTCGATGGCGCGGATGAACGTCAACAGCGCACCGGCGATGAAGCCCGGCAGCATCAGCGGTAAAGTCACCCGACGAAACAAACGGAGGCCGTGGCAGCCGAGATTCTGCGCCATCTCTTCGAGGGAGGCGTCGATGTTCGACAGCGACACCACGGTGTTGAGCAGTATGAACGGAAAAAAGTGCAGCGTCTGAACCATGACGACGCCGGTGAGGCCTTCCATGAACGGGATCGACACATCGAACCAGTCTCGTAATAGCAGATTAACCATGCCGCTGCGGCCCAAAATTAATTGCAGCGCGACCGCGCCGACAAATGGCGGGATCACCAGCGGCAGGGTCGCAGCGGTTTGCAGCAGCAGCTTGCCGCGAAACTCGTAGCGCGCCAGCACGTAGGCCAGCGGCAAAGCCAGGAGAGAACTGAAAACGACGACGAGGAAACCGCTCCATAGCGTATTCCACAGCGCCTCGCGGAACAGCGGTCGGCGAAAAAAGTTGCCGAAGTGAATCAGGGTCAAATTGCTCTGATCGTCGGTGACGGAAATCCACAGGACTCGCAACACGGGATAAAGAATGAACGCGGTGAGGATAGCCAGGAGGCTCGCCATGATGCCGCCTTGCCACCAGTCGATGGATTGGCGCGGCGGCGCAGTGACCGCGGTTGTGGTTAACGCCATAGGCGGAGGGAGTTATTACTCACCACGAAAGCACGAAGAACACGGAGTTCGGATTTTTGCTTCTTGGAACCCTTCGTGAACTTCGTGCCTTCGCGGTGAATGACGGGTTCCATTTGTCGTGGCTCAGCCGCTTTACGCAGCTCCCGTGAAACTACTTCGCCATGGCCGCGACTTTTTCCGCCAGCTCTTTGGCTTTGCTGTAGTTGCCGCGGGCAGCGTTTTCCCATTCGGTTTCGAGTTGGGACTTGAGGCCCGATTTGGACTTGAAAGCGCCGGTGACTTCCTTGTCGGCGGCGCGCTTGTCGCTGATCGGCACCTGGGATGCGAGTTTGCGCGCGTCGGCGATCATCCCTTTGCCCTGGGCGGTATTGGCCGTCTTACTTTTTGCCAGCGCGTCCTCCGCCCGGTAAATGCTCTTCCAGGCTTCGCGTAATTCGTTATGGCGGAATGTTACGATGTGGTCATACAGGGAATTCACTACATCGCGCCGGCTCGACGACAGCTCATCGTTGAATTCGACCCCTCCGAGTTTTTTCTTGAACGGATTGGGATAGTCCTTGGGCGCCTTGGCGTAGAGCTCCGGGATCACCGGCAATCGCGCGATCTCAGGGGTGAACAACACGGTCTGTCCGGCTTCGCTGAGAAGATAATTGACGAAGGCGCGCGCTTCCTGCGGATTGGGGCCGCCTTTGACGATGCCGACGCTGGCCGGCACTACCGAGGTTAACGACGGGTAGGCGAACTCCACCGGCTGGCCGCTGGCGATGGCCGACAGGCCAAAAAAATCGATGACCACGCCGACGCCGTATTGACCGCTGATGACCGCCTCGGGGACCCCAAAGCTGCGCTCGGTAATGCTGCCCATGTTGCCGCCGGCGTTGAGGAGCAGTGCCCAGCCTTTGTCCCAGCCATAGGCTTGCAGAATGGTCTCGACGGTCAAATGCGTTGTGCCGCTGCGTGACGGCGCGCTGATGATCAAATGGTTGTAGTAGCGCGCTTGGGTCAAGTCGGTCCACTCCTTGGGCGGCGGCAACTTGTGCGCTTTCATATAATTTTTATTCCACATCAAGCCGTAGCCGCTTATGGCGAAGCCAAAATATTTTCCCTCGGGATCGTGAATCGGGAAGTTGCCGATCTTGGCCGGGATTTTGGCCATGATCTCTTTGGGCGGCGCGTATTTTTCCAACAGGCCATCGCCATCGAGGGTCTGAAACGCATCCGGCGCGCTGACCCAAAATATATCCGCTTCCGGTTTCGCCTTGGTCTCGCGCAGGTAGGTCACCCCGGCATTGGTCTGCTTGCTGTTGATGACCACCGTGGTGCCGGGATGTTTCGCTTCAAAAGTCTTCTTGTAGGTCTCGAACAGCTCCTTGGGGAACGAGGTGACGATGACGACGTCTCTGGCTGCGGCGATGTCAATGGCGCAACAGAGAATTGCAGTCATTAAAACGAGCACAGTTCGATGCATAATAACCTCCTAGGGTGAAAAAAACCCTCGTGGCGGTAAGTCACCACGAGGGCCCAATTGTGTCAAGTCTAATTGTTACAATCCGGTTAAGTGTTATTGGCGCAGCGCTTCATCGTTGCCGTCAATCAATCGAAGTCGATGGGCGCTGTTATTGTGAGCCCCAATGCTTTATTTGCGGTGTTTGCGGTGAAGACGACGTATCCGAGCTCAACCCCTGATGCTCTTGTTGGCTTCGGGTCATACGGCCTTGCTTCACTGCACCAACACCTCGTCGGTCCTGTCGACCTCTTTCAGTTTGACTTCGACGTTGCCGCCGGCTTTCAGATCGATCCTCTTGCCGACGTAGTTGGCCGCGATCGGCAGTTCGCGGCCGCCGCGGTCGATCATTACGGCCAGATGGATCATGCGCGGGCGGCCCAAATCTATCAAATGATCCACTGCCGCGCGCACGGTGCGGCCGGTGTTCAAGACGTCGTCGAACAGCACAACGATCTTGCCGGCGATATCGAAGGGAACGCGCGTGTGGTCGATGGTGCCGCCGGGGAGAAGCGCGTTCAGATCGTCGCGGTAGAGCGTGATGTCCATCTCGCCGATGGGGATCTCCTTGCCGTGGCGCTTCTTGACGACCTCGGCCAAGCGTTTGGCGATGTAAGGGCCGCGAGTGCGCACTCCGATGAAGGCCACTTGATCGAAGCTGCCATATTGCTTGGCCATCTCGCGCGCGAAGCGTTCGAGAATGACTTTGATTTGCGCCGCGTTGAGGATGCGTTTTGCTTTGCTTCTAGAGTTTTTCATTGGCGACTCGGATCATCGTTTCCATGAGTAATTGTGTGCCCAAGCCAATGTCGTCGGGAGCGGTCCATTCGAGCGGGTTGTGACTGATGCCGCGTTGACTGGGAATGAAAATCATTCCCGCCGGAGTGATTTTGGCCATCTGCATGGCGTCGTGGCCGGCGCCCGACGGCATGACCTCATAGATGATTTGTTTGGCATCGCAGATCTGCCGGGTCAGCCGCAAGAGCCGCTTATCCAGCGGCACAGGGTCTTCTTCTCGTATCGTCAGGACTTCGACGCCGAGACTGCGCTGGCGTGCGATACGCTGCGCTTGCGCCTTGACCAGGCGGGCGACGCGGTTTTTCGCCGAAGCGGTGATGGCGCGGATATCGACCAGCAGTTCGGTTCTACCCGGCACGGCGTTGATGACGCCGGGTTCGACCTTGATTGCCCCGACGGTGCCAACGACGCGGCCTTTGACCATGGAGGAGAACTCGCGGCAGGTTGTTTCTATGAATTCGATCAGCAGCGCCGCGGCGACCAGGGCGTCTTTACGCATCTCCATCGGCGTCGTGCCGGAGTGATCGGCCTGGCCGGTGAAGATGACTTTGAACCGGCTCGGTGCGGCGATGGAGGTGACCAGGCCGATGCGCTTGCCGATGACTTCTAAGATCGGCCCTTGTTCGATGTGCAGTTCGAGATAGGCCTTGAGGCTGTTCGGATCGCGGGCGAGGCTGCGCAGGTTTTTCGCGGCAATACCAAGGCTGGAAAGCACATCGGCGAGCTTGGTCCCCTGGGCATCGATGGCATTCTTAAGATCTTTCGCATGGACTTCGCCGGCAACCAGGCTGCTGCCGAGAGTCGAGAAGCCAAAGCGGCTCGACTCCTCGCCGACGAAGCAGACGACCTCCAACGGCGAGCGGATCGGAATCTTATTTTCGCCGATGGTGCGCACCGCCTCGAGGGCGCCGATGACGCCCACCGGGCCGTCATACTTGCCGCCATGAATGACCGTGTCGAGGTGGGAGCCCGACAGCACCGCCGGCGCTTTCCCATCGCTTCCTTCCAGCCGACCGAAGATGTTGCCGATGGTGTCGATGTGAATTTTCAATCCGGCCTGGCGCATCAGGTGGATCAATACCTGGCGGCTGCGTAATTCTTTGATGGAAAATACCAGACGTGTCACACCGCCGCGGTTGCCGATGCCGATGCGGCCGATGGCGTTCAAGTCGCGCATCAGGCGGCGCTGGTTTATGGCGGGCAGGGTGGACGGACGGTTTGCCGTGAGCAGGCGCTTCATTCGCCGACACTGTAACAGGTTCCGGGGTAGCTGAGAATTCAAATTTTTCTGCCATTGCGATTGTCATTGTCAGGCGAACCAGCCCCATGTTAGAAGCGGCCATTGGCAACGCTTGATTCTCAAGGTCTCTCGTAACCTGTACAGGGAGGATAGTCGCCATGGTCGCTACCAGACTCTTACTGATCGCTGTTCTGATGCTGTCCGCCGCGCCGGTACGCGCCGAGCCGATTCGCATCGCCTATTCCGGTGTGGCTGCGTCAGGGACGCCGGTGTGGCTTGCTAAAGAGGAAGGCCTCTTCGCCAAGCATGGACTGGAGGCCGACCTGGTCGCGGTGCGCAGCGCGCCGATTCAGGTCACGGCGCTGGTCTCCAACGAAGTGCAGTTCGTCCGCGGCAGCGCATCGAGCATGCTAACCGCCGCCGCCCAGGGCGCCAAGCTCAAGATCATCATGTCGCTGTTCGCCGAGCGGGCTTCCTACGATTTTCTCGTCGCGCCATCGATAACCAAGCCCGCCGATTTACGCGGCAAGAAAATCGGCGTGCAGGATTTCAGCGGCCTGCTTTGGAGCCTCACCATGCTGTCGCTGCGCGAAATGGGTCTCGATCCGCAACGGGACAACATCAGCATCCAAGCGATCGGCGACAGCACCGTGATCGCCCAGTCATTGGCATCCGGCATCATCGACGGCGCCGCGTTGGATAAACTCCAGTCGGCGCGGCTGCAAACTCTGGGAGTGAAGCCGTTGCTCGACTTGAGTAAGATACCCCTGCCTTCAAGCCCTTTCATGTGCGCCGAGGCTTATGTGCTAAAGAATCCGCAGATCATCGAGAACTTCATCAAAACCATGATCGAAGCCAGCGCGTTCATGCGCGCGAATAAAGAGCGCGGTGTCACGCTGCTGCAAAAGTATATCAAGGTCGACCGCCAGCTCGCCGAGCTGGGTTACAAATTGCTTCTCGAAGACCTGACTTCGTATACCTTCGTCACCCCCAGGGGGCTGAAGACCGCCCAGGAGGTCATCGCTCTGCGCGATCCCAAGATAAAAAATTTCAACGTCGAGGAGCTGCTCGATCAGCGTGTCCTGACCAAGGTGGTGAAGAGCGGCTACGTCGAGGAGATCGAGCGAAAGTATAAGCTCCGGCCGTAGGAGCGAGGAGTTAAATTGTGCAGAGCGCATGTCGGCAGGATCAGAGACGCAACGCCTGATAGCGCTTTGCCATGAAAGCTCGCCCGACCATTTCCCGAGCGGCGCCTCCCATGAATTCGTTTTTTCTGCGATCGGCGAGAAACCTAGAGTTAGAAAAAAAGCTACTTCCCGGCAAACTGTCCTGCCGTTCCGCCGGACTATCTCAGCCGACGAAAACTCTGCCGTGCTGTCTGAGGAAAGCTGTTAACTTGTTCTCGACAGATTCCGCCCGGTGGTTTTTTTCGCGGTATTCGGATTCGATTTGCGCCGATGTTTAACAAACGCATGGATATATGCGGCAATAACTGGAATAATGGGCTCTATGAGCAATCGAATCAGTGATATCGGGACGATGCGCAGCAGTGTCGACGCGGATAGCCGGGTAAATACCTTTGGTCGGAAGAAAAACGCCAAGCTCGGCAGCGAGAAGAATCCGGCGGTGGTGCGGGTTCAGTCGGAGCTGCGATTCAAGGAAGTCAGTGCGACGTTCGCCCAGCATGGTTGGGAATGTCGTATCAGCATCGAGCCGGACAAGGCTGAGGATGTGGGCGATCTGGAGCGATTGCTGCATCCGCAGAAACCGACGGTCGTGGCGAAGAAGGTCGGGCGGAACGAACCCTGCTCCTGTGGTAGCGGCAAAAAATTCAAAAATTGTTGTGGAAAGTAGCTGCGGTGAGGTGGATGAGGAGATGAACGTTTATCATGAGGGCGCGTGCGGTAGGCAACGCCTTTTAAACCGGTCATAAGGAGGAACGCATATGAGTAAAGGCATGGACTCGAAGAAACAAGGAAAGAAGAAGCCACAGAAAACTATGATGGAAAAGCGCGCGGAAAAGCGCGCCAAGAAAGAGACCAAGGGTTTTTCCATCAAGGCAAAATGACCTCTGTACCCATGCTGCGGGATAGCGTCGGCTATCCCCGCAGCTTCGGTTCTTCTCCATTTCCAGTGCCCACCTCCGATTCGTTTTTGTGCCCTTTGCGTTCTTTGCGGCCATTCTTCTTTTCGATTGCAGCTTCGCCGCGCTGATAATTTCGCGGTGAGTCTGTCGCGCAGCTTATTTTACCGCCTTGCCATCGGGAGCGTTGGCAAGGCCAAATCGCTATGTTATGACCTGACCTTAATCCTGAAATTTGCGAGGTTTTTTCATGAGCGAAGTGTCCAACAAGGTTGCCGAGATGCTGCTGTCGACGGAGTCGATCGCGGTTTATAAAGACAAGCCGTACGTGTTTGTTTCCGGGCGAATTTCGCCGGTCTACATCGACTGCCGCAAGCTGTTGTCGTTCGCCGCGGAGCGGGAATACATCGTCACGGCGCTGGCGCAGATGGCGGCAACCGACATCGGTGCGGACAACTTCGATGTCGTCGCCGGCGGCGAGACCGCGGGGATTCCATACGCGGCGTTTGTCGCGCATATTGTCAAGAAGCCGATGATCTATATCCGCAAGCAGCCCAAAGGTTACGGCGGCACCAAACAGATCGAAGGCATTCTCGAACCGGGCCAGCGCGTGCTCCTGGTCGAAGATTTGATCACCGACGGTTTGAGTAAACTGCGCTTCAATATCGGCGTGCGCGGAGCGGGCGCCAAGATGACCCATTGCTTGTGCGTTTTCGACTACGCTTCGGACCGGCTCAATCAGCATGAAGGCCGTGAGAGTTTAGCGAAGAACGACATTGCGCTCCATGTGCTGGCAAACTGGGACGATGTCTTGGATACCGGCACGAGCAAGAACTACTTCACCGCGGAACAAAATTCACAAATCATCGATTTCTTGAAGGAGCCGGAGAATTGGGGCCGTAAGATGGGTTTTGTGTAAGACCGATGAAAACGGCTACCTGCGGCGTTGCGCTCGTTCGACTCGCTCCAACATACTGCTCATGTACGCTTCCGCTCGTCGACCATCGCGCGCCTTGCATCTAGCCCTTCTGATCGGTCTTACGAATCCGGATGAGGGGATCGGCTACTCTTCAGCATTTGTGAAAGTCGCCTTTCCCTTTTTCTCCTGAATGTGAGGGCGCTGTGAGAACACTGATTCGCAATCCGCTGCTGGTGACCATGAACGAACAGAACGATGTCGTCGATAAAGCCAGCATCGTTATCGACGGCAACCGCGTCGTTTTTGCCGGTCCGGCCGAGTGGACGCCGGACGGGCCCTTCGACAAAGTTATCGACGCCAACCGCATGATTGCGCTGCCCGGCATGGTGAACGCACACTGCCACTCGGCGGCGAACCTGGTGCGCGGCATGATGCCGAGCAAGCCGCTGGAGATTTGGCGCGCCTATTACCGGGCGTCGCTGCGCGACATGCGCGAAGATGACTTTTATGCCAGCGCGCTCTTGGGCGGCATGGAGATGCTCAAGAACGGCGCGACCACCGTGCTCGACCACTTCGCCGGCAGCGCGGCATGCCGCTTCATGGGCGCCGGCGCGGCGATCCAGGCGATGCGCGATCTCGGCCTGCGTCATGTCGCGGCGCTGACGGTGACCGACAAAAACTACGAAGATACCATTCCCCTCGGTCAAACCGACGCCGAGCTTGAGCGACGAACTCAAACGCATGAGCGCCAGCGAGGCGAAATCTACCCAAGCTTGGCTCGATGAATGCGAAGAGTTTATCGCGACATTTCATGCCCCGGAAAAGCTCACGACCGCATGTCCCGGCCCGTCCGCGGTGCAGCGTTGCACCGACGAGTTGCTTCAGGGTTGCGGCGAAATCGCGCGCAAGAAAAACTTGCCACTGCATATCCATCTGGCGGAAACCAAAGCACAGCAAGTTCAGGGCAACAGCATCTACGGCCATTCGCTTTTGCAGCATCTCGAATCGCTCGGCATCGTCAGCGCCAATCTATCCTGTGCCCATTCGATCTGGATCGAGGAGAGCGACGTCGAACTATTCGCCAAGCGCGGCGCCACGCCGGTACATAATCCGGCGAGTAACCTGCGCATTGGCAGCGGCCTGGCGAAGGTAAAGGAGTTTCTCGCCGCCGGCGTGAGTGTCGGATTAGGCACCGACGGCGCTGCCTCCAACGACAATCAAAACATGTTCGACGCGGCGCGCTTGGTAGCGCTGATTCACAACCACGCCGGCAGCGACTTCAACCAATGGGTAACCCCCGCGCAAGCGCTTGCCATGGCGACGCGAAACGGCGCCCGCGCCTTCGGTTTGGAGGCTGGGGTGATCGCGCCGGGAAAGCTCGCCGACATCGTCCTGTTGCGCCGCGACACGCCGGCATACCGGCCGATGAACGATGTCGTCAATCAGATTGTCTTCTGCGAGAACGGCAGCAACGTCGATTCGGTGATCGTCAATGGCGAAGTGGTCGTCGAAGGCGGACGTCTGAGCCAAAGTCGACGAGATGGAAGTGTTGAAGCGCGCCGAACGACGCCCGCGATCGGCTGGCCCCGTCGATGCAAAGAGAACTCGCCGCCGCGCGCAGCATGGAGCCGGCGCTGGCGGAAATGTATTTCCGGGTGTCAAAAGGATAGGGCGCGATTATGCGCGACCTTCAGGATAATGCTGGCCGTTGTTTATGCCAGTCCGTCGCCTGCTCGTAAGCGTAAGCGACCCGGAAACAAGTAGCCTCTTCAAACGGCGGGGCGACGATTTGCAGTCCCGCCGGTAAATTCCCTTCAGTAAATCCGCACGGCACGGAGAGCGCCGGCAATCCCGTTAAATTGAATGGATTGGTGAAACTCGGCCGCATGTTCTGTTCGGTGGGGTCCATGCTATCAAACGCTTCCGGCGGCCTGGCGGCGCCGGGGACGGCGAAGACGTCGACGTTGGCGAAATTGGCGCGGATCTGTTCGTTGAGCACGGCGCGGGCGCGCTGGGCGGTGAGATAATCGGCGGCGCTCAGGAATGCGCCTTCGAGCATTCTTCGACGCACCGAGCTGCCGAACTTCATTGGCGTTTGTTGGTAAGTCTTTTCGTGGTACGCGTAAGCTTCGCAGACTAAGAGGGTCTGGTTGGCTTTGCGCGCTAAGGAAAAAGCCTTGCCGTCGATATCGACGATGACAGCGCCGCCGCTTTCTAGGACCTTCAGTGCTTCATCGAAAACCGCTTCGGTTTGCCGGTCGATTCCCAAGTTTTCATCGAACCAGTTTTTGCGCGGCACGCCGACGCGCATTCCTTTGATGCCGTTCTTCATGCCCGCTTGAAAATTCGGCACCGGCGCATGCGCCGAAGCATTGTCTTTGGCGTCGTGGCCGGCCAAGACCTGCAGCATGATGGCGCAGTCTTCGACGCTGCGCGCCATCGGGCCGGTATGATCGAGGGACCAGCTGAGCGGAATGACGCCGTAACGGCTGCAACGGCCGTAGGTTGGCTTGATGCCGACGATGCCACAGTGTGATGACGGCGTGCGAATCGATCCGCCGGTGTCGGAGCCCAGCGCACCGAAGCAAAAGCCGGCGGCCAGCGCAGCGCCGGAACCGCTGCTCGAACCGCCGGGAATATGCAACCTGTTCCAAGGGTTTCTCACCGCAGGGAAGGGCGCATCCACTGACGGGCCGCCAAAGGCGAACTCATGCATGCCGAGCTTGCCGAGTAAGACTGTGCCGGCTTCCTGAAGCTTGGTGACTGTTGTCGCATCATGATCGGGTATCCAGTTCTCCAGGACCGCTGAGTGGCATGTCGTGCGGATGCCTTTGGTCGCGTAGAGATCTTTGAGCGCGATGGGGATGCCGTGAAGCGGGCCGCGATCGACGCCGCTGCGCAATTCTTTCTCCGCTTGCCGGGCGTGTTCCAAGGCCAGGTCCGGCGTGAGCGTGATAAAACTATGCAGCTTGGCGTCATGGGCGTCGATACGAGCTAGACAAGCGTCGGCCAGTTCAACTGCGGAAAATTGTTTGCGCCGGAGCCCGGCAGCGGCGTCGGCGATGGTCAGATAACAGAGTTCGTTTTGCTCCATGGCGCGGCTACTATGATTTGTCGTTGCCGACGTTGAATACCGCCGCCGGTTCATCCGGCCCCGTGAGCAGCTCTCGCAGCTCGGCTGCCTGCTGGCGCGAGCGGATGACACCGGGCAGGAGTTTTTGCAGTTCTTCGTCGGTAAGTTTCAATCCCCGCTGCGCGGCGATGATTTTTAAGTTCTCGACAGTGAGTGCTTCGGCCATGATTCCTCGCGCCAAACTTAGTGCTCGATCGACTTAGCTATTTGTTTCTATCGAAGAGTGCGCCAAAATGTCAATTGACCGGCAGATTCGATCTGTCTGGTTGCCCGGGTTAGCGGTAGCTAAATCGATTGGCATGCGATTGGCAGCTACGGCTTCCGAGCCGGCAAATCGCTGCGCAAAATCAGTCCGGACTAGAGTTTGATCCTACTTTATTCGCTAACGTTGTTCGTCAATGCGGCCTTGCTGTTCATTATTGAACCGATGGTTGCCAAGATGATTCTGCCTTTGCTCGGCGGCAGTCCGGCGGTTTGGAACGCCAGCCTGGCATTCTATCAAGGCGCGCTGCTGATTGGCTACGCGTACGCGCACTACCTCAGCTCTTGGATCGGTATCAAGCGCCATGCGTTTGTACATTTGGCTTTGGTTTTTGCGGCGATCCTACTGCTGCCGGTCACTCTGCCGGTGCACTGGTTTTCGGCGCCGGCTGTGCATCCGACGCAGCTCGTGCTCGCCGCGTTAACGATCGCGATCGGCTTTCCGTTTTTTGTGATTGCCGCGGCCGCGCCGTTACTGCAGAAGTGGATCGCTCAAACGCGTCACAGCGCCGCGCGCGATCCCTATTTTTTATATGCCGCAAGCAACGCCGGCAGCTTGGCCGGTTTACTCGCCTATCCCGCGTTGATCGAACCCAATCTGACGCTCAACCAGCAAAACTATTATTGGTTCTGCGGTTTTATTGCACTGACGGCGCTTATCGCGCTCTGTCTAGTGAGCTTTCTCTATTCATCTTCCCGCGCAGCCGGCGAACCCGACCGCGGTGCCACGGTGTCGGTCATGGACCGCGGCGCCGCCACCGACGATAACGGAATCACCATCACGCTTGGCCGGCGGTTACGCTGGCTTTTTTGGTCCTGCGTGCCGGCGAGTCTTCTCAGCGGGGTTACGCTTTACGTCACCACCGATGTGGTTTCAGTGCCGCTTTTCTGGGTGGTTCCATTGGCAGCCTATTTATTGTCTTTCATCGTCGCCTTCGGTGGCGCGCAATGGACGAGCGGGCCGTTTCTGGTTCGCCGTCATGGGTTTCTCCTGCTCGGGGCGGCGATTATCGTCGCAGTGGGCGCCACGAGTCCGGTGTATATCGTATTGCCTTTACACCTGCTCGCGTTCTTCGTCACCGCGGTCATCTGTCATGGCCGCTTGGCCCAAGACCGGCCGCCGGCCAGTCATCTCACCGGATTTTATCTTTGGATATCGTTAGGGGGTGTGCTTGGCGGATTGTTCAATGCCTTGGTGGCGCCGCAAGTTTTCAGCAGCGTCCTTGAATACCCTCTGATGATGGTTGCGGCTGCTTTTGCCCGTCCAGTCGTTAGCGGTACGGATAATATCGCGGCGGGCAAAAAAATGGATTGGTTCCTTCCGCTGCTTTTTTGCGTGGCCATGCTGCTGCTACTCGAACTAGGCAAATCCGTGTCAGCTTTGTCGCGTGCCAATCTTCACTTGATGATTTTCGGCGTCAGCGGCATCTTTTGCTTGTTTTTCGCGGATCGGCCAGTGCGGTTCGGACTGGGTTTGATCGCCCTCTTCTTGATCGCTGCGAGGTTTCCACAACCCTACGGTCAGGAGCTATTCCATGACCGTAGTTTTTTCGGCGCCTACCGGGTGACTCATGACCTCTCCAGTAAACGCCGACTGCTGTTTCATGGCACGACGATTCACGGCGCCCAGAGCTCCGAGCCTGCGAAGCATTTGATTCCCTTGTCGTACTATCATCACAGCGGTCCCGCAGGGCAAGTGCTGTTAGCCGGCGCCCGCGGCGGCGCCACGGGCAAGGTCGCCATCGTTGGCCTTGGCACAGGCGCGCTAGCCTGTCACGGCGGCGCCGCGCAACAATTCACGTTCTACGAGATTGATCCGATGGTGGAAATGATCGCGCGCGACCCGCGTTTGTTCACCTATTTGCGCGACTGTTCGCCGAAGATCGATGTCGTCATCGGCGACGCGCGCCTAACGCTAGCCCATGTGCCGGACCACTCGCACGATATTTTTGTTCTGGATGCTTTTAGCTCGGATGTGATTCCCACCCATCTATTGACGCGCCAGGCGATTGAGCTTTATCTGCGTAAAACCGCTGCCCATGGCATAGTGCTGATCCATATTTCAAACCGTTATATGGATCTAGCGCCGGTGCTCGACCGGCTCGCCCAGGAATTGAGATTGACGGCGTTGATTCAAGACGACTTCGAGCTCAGACCTGAAGATATGGCCGAGGGCAAAACTCCGTCGCGCTGGATTCTATTGTCGCGTGACAGTCGAGGGGTGCAAAACTTCGCTGCCAGTCCGCGCTGGCAGCGGCTCGACGGACGGCTCGGCGGCGATCTCTGGACCGACGAATTCTCCGATGTTCTCAAGGTGCTGCGCTGGCGCTAGCGCCAACTATTTCCTCGGCACCAAGATCTCGCGCAGCCTGGCAACCAAGCTTTGATCCACTTGATAGAGTTTGCGCGCGAGGGTTTCGACCTCGGCGCCGTTGAGCGGGTCCAGCTCGAGGTTGCCTTTTACGATCTCGGCGTTGAATTCTTTGTCTTTCATGGTCGCATTGAACGCGTCGCGCAAAATCGTCAATCGGTCTTTGGGTGTTCCCGGCGGCAGCGCGTAGGCGCGCAGGATCGCCGACGGCGCATGTACGCCGGCTTCCAGCAGCGCTTTGCCTTCGGCGGTCTTGGCATGATCGTAGGCATTGGGAACATTGGGGATGTCGTGAGCCTTCTTGGCGTTGACCTGAATGATCGGAATGACTTGCCCCGAGTCGAGGCCCTTTTTCCAAGTCGAGCGGATCGACGCCCAAGTCCAGCAGCCGCCGTCGACTTCGCCGGCCTCGGCGGCGATGCGAATGAATGAAGTGCCTTTGTAGCCTTCGATCAATTGCAGCGGCAGCTTCAAGGTCGCTTGCAGCATGCGTGGTACGTCGGAGTCGTTGGCGCCTGGCGCTTCGCCGCCGAGCTTCACCGGCTTCTTGGCCGCGAACCATTGGTCGAGGCTGGTGACGCCGCTCGCCTTGGTCAGCGCGCACACCGTTTCGTCCTGCACCGGCGCGCCCAACCACTCAAAGCGCTTGCCGTCAAATTCCACACCCTGGTCGCCAAGGATTTGCTGCAAAAGTAGCGAGCCGATGAAGTTGCCGATGGTCAAACCATCGGGCGCGCTGGCTTTATAGAGATAATTGGCGGCGAGCCGGCTGCCGGCGCCGCCCATGTTGTCGACGATCATCGCCGGGTTGCCGGCGATATGCTTCGGCATATGGCGCGCGATGGTGCGAGCATATTGATCGAAGCCGCCGCCGGCGGAGAAACCAACGATCACCCGGATGGTCTTGCCGCGGTAGAAGTCGTCGCCAGAGGCGGCATTGAGTCGTTGCGGTTGAACGATTGCGAAGAGTGCGAATAAAGCGACGGCGAATCGAATCATGCGAATCTCCTTTGTGGCCGGGTGTACAGAAGGATAGAGTCTTTTACCGGGTTTCACGTTGACGGCGCAAGACATTTGCCGCCATTTGCCAGCCGGGTGAGAGGTTTCCCGGCTACCGGGTCCATGCCGCCATCGAGCCGACTTGCTATCGGCGTGCTTGAAAGCAGGATTGTTTCGCGCTAGCGCATATTTCCGGTATGGCCGAGGGAGTATCGTCCGGGCTGCGGCCAGACGGTGAGGCCGTGGGGTTCGGTCTTGACGGGGATTTTTTTCACGCTGCCGTTGACGGTGTCGAAAACGTAGACCTCGTTGTCGTAGCGGCCCGAGAGCCATAGCTGTTTGCCGTCGATGCTGACGTTGCCCATGTCGGGGCTGCCGCCGCCGGGGATCGTCCAGGTCGCTTCGACTTTGCGACTGGCGAAATCGATGACGCTGACGCTGCCTTTGCCTTTCGGCGGTCCGTAGACCTTGGCGACACCGCGATTGGCGACATAGAGTTTTTTCCCGTCGCGGCTCGGGTAGAGGCCATGGGTGCCGAGGCCGGTCTTGATATGGCCGAGTTCGCTAAACTTCTCACCATCGATGATGAATACGCCTTCCGCTTTCATGTCGGCGATGTAAAATACTTTGCCGTCCGGCGAGATGCGCGCGTCTTGCGGCATGCCGCCCTTGGATAATTTTAAATAGCCGACGACTTTTTTCTCGACCAGATCGATCTTCGCCAAGCTCTGGGCGAACTCACAGGTGAAAATCGCGTAGCGTCCGTCGGCGGAAAAGTCGGCGTGGTTGATGCCGGCGCATTGCGGTGTGTCGATGGAATACTTCATCGCCATGGTTTGCGGATCGCGGAAATCCAATCGCTTGCGCGCTTCGGCGACGACGATGGCGGCGCTGCCGTCCGGGGTAAAGTACATGTTGTAAGGATCGTCAACTGGAATATTTTTGCCGGGCTTTCCGGTGAGCGGGTCGATGGGCGTGACGCTGCCGTCGTGGCGCCCTTCGGCGTTGTTGTTGACCCAGAGGGTTTTCAAGTCCCATGACGGCACGACATGCTGCGGGTTGATGCCGACTTTGAACTTATCGATGACTTTTAGCGATTCGGGGTCGATGACCCAGACGTCATTGGACGTACGGTTGGGCACGTAGACCCGGCTCAAGTGCTTGGCCACGGCTGGGCTCATCTTGTCCGAGCGGGTCTCGCTGTAGAGATTATTGGGATCGATGATGGCGGGCATGCCGGCTACGGTTTGGCTCGGCCGGGGCCCGGTTTCCGCCGCTGTGGCAGGTATTCCATAAGCGATCGCCACAGCCCATAGAAATGCCGGGAGTGATCGGCGCAATAACAGCTGCATTACAAGTCCTCCGACATAGACAAATTCACCGGCTGGGATTTGTCGTCTCACCCGGTGCGCAAATGTTAAACGAAAGCCGTGGGAAATTCGAGGTAAAACGGTTATGCGGCGGTTTTTTTATTTTTCTGCAGGGCCCAGAAAACGTTTTCCGGCTTGAGCGGCAAATCGTAGATGCGCACGCCGATGGCGTCGGCGACCGCATTGCCGATGGCGGCGGGGGTCGGCGCCAGACCCGGTTCGCCCAATCCTTTGGCGCCGTAGGGGCCTTCAGGCTCGTGGCATTCGACGATGATCGGGATCATTTCCGGACAATCGAGGGAGGTGACCAGATGGTAATCGAGGAACGACGGGTTGCGCACTTTGCCGTTGCCATCGATGATCATCTCTTCGTGGATCGCCGAGCCGATACCCATGACCACGCCGCCTTCGATTTGCGCGACGCAGTTGAGCGGATTGATCGCCTTGCCGACATCATGGGCCGCCGACATTCGGAGTACCCGCACGCGGCCGCTCTCTTCATCGACGCTGACCTCGGCTGCCTGGGTGGCATACATATAGAAGGCTGACGCATGATCGCTATGGCCGGTTTCCAAGTCGAGGTCTTTGCCCACTTCATAGGTGTAGGAGGCGTCGCCACGGACCATGCCGTTGATGCCGAGTTTGCGCTTTACGACTTCGCCGATGGGCAACGCCTGTTGCGGCTGGTCTTTGGCAAAAACTTTGCCGTCGTCGAAGGCGAGTTCTTGGACGCCGACTTCGAGCATCGGCGCCGCCGCTTCCATGATCTGTTCGCGGGCGTGAATCGAGGCGCTGCGCACAGCGTTGCCCATATGATACGTGCTGCGGCTCGAGGTGGTCGACGCATCGTAGGGGATGACGTCGGTGTCGAGCTGGTGCATGAGCACTTTATCCATGGGGACTTTTAACTCTTCGGCGGCGACCTGCGAGAGAATCGTATTGCAGCCTTGGCCGATTTCCACGGTGCCGGCGAACACGGTAACTTCGCCTTGAGCGTTGACGGTGACGCCGGCATTGGAAGTGGTTGGCGAGCGGGTCGGTTTTTGAATGCAAGCGAAACCCTTGCCGATTTTAAGGCCCGGCTTATTGACGGTCGACGGCTTGCCGTAATCGATCGCTTCGGTGGCTTTGACCAGGGTTTCTTTCAAGCCGACGGCGTGGAGTTTCTCGCCCCAGTATGAAGTGTCGCCTTCAACGAAGATATTTTTCATGCGAATGTCGATGGGGTCCATGCCGAGTTTTTTCGCCAACTCGTCCATCTGCTGCTCGCCGGCCCAGGCGCCCTGGGGGATGCCGTAGCCGCGATAGGAGCCGGCCACCGGCTTATTGGTATAAACCGCGTAGCCGTCGACTTTGACATGGGGAATTCTATAGGGTCCCGGCGCCGGCAGACTGCCGCGGATGCATACCGTCGGACTCTTTTCGGCGTAGGCGCCGGCGCCCCAATAGATCGTCATCTCGCGCGCCATCAGAGTGCCGTCTTTTTTCACGCCGGTCTTCGAGTACACCACCGCCTCATGGCGGGTTAATGTCGAGATAAAGGTCTCCTCGCGGTTGAACTTCACGCGCACCGGCCGGCCGTTGGTATGAAATGCCAGGGCGACGGCGATGGGTTCGCATTTGAGGCCGCCCTTGGAGCCGAAGCCGCCGCCCTGGGCCGGATTGATGAAGCGGATCTTCTCCTTGGCCATGTCGAGGGCTTCGGAGATCTCGTGCAGGGCGCGGAACGGCGCATCGTTGGCTACCCAAATGGTCAGGCGGCCGGAATCTTTGTCCCACTGCGCATGGGCCGAATGCGGCTCCATAGCGGCATGTTGAATCATCGGCACGAAATATCTTTCTTCGAGCACCAGGTCGGACTGGGCGAAACCTTCGGCGACATCGCCGGTGCGCAGTTTGAAATGCTCGGCGACATTGGGCGCGCTGCCGCGAACCATAAAATTGGCCTTGCGATAGCTGTCGTATTCTTCGTGGATCTCCATGCAGCCGGGTTTGCAGGCCGCTTCAGGATCGGTGTAAACCGGCAGGTCTTCATATTCGACTTCGATGAGTTTCACCGCAGCTTGGGCGGTGTCTTCGTCCTCGGCGGCCACCGCCGCCACCGGCTCGCCGATATAACGTACTTTGCCCTGGGCCAAGAACGGCTTGTCTTTGACCGCCTCGCCGTGGGTCCAAGGCGCGTCGGCGCCAGTGACGACGGCTACGACCCCGGGCAGCGCTTTGGCCTTGTCGGTATGGATGCGGATTATTTTTGCATGAGCCTTGGGGCTGAACAGCACCTTGCCGTAAAGCATGTGCGGCAGGGCGAGATCGTAGCCATAGACGATTTGTCCGGTAACCTTTTCGTTGGCATCGACGCGCGTGACCGGTTTGCCGACAACTGTGAGTTCCGCCATTCTTAACTCCTACAAACTAAACGTTCAATTCGTTCAAATAGTTCAAAACGTTCAAGCCGTTTATAAGATTCGGAGGTTCCTTTGTTAAAACCCTCTGATGGATTCAACGGTTTGAACGGAGCGAAGCGATCGAACGGCTTGAACGATTTGAACGTGTTCATTTCCGTAGCATCGCTGCCGCATCTTGGACCGCTTGAACGATCTTGGCATAGCCGGTGCAGCGGCAGAGGTTGCCCGAGAGGGCGTAGCGAATTTCTTCTTCACTCGGGTTGGGGTTTTCATCAAGCAAGGCTTTGGACATCATCAACATGCCCGGCGTGCAGTAGCCGCATTGGGCGCCGCCATCTTGGACGAAGGCTTGCTGCACCGGATGAAGTTCGGGGCCGATCTTCAAGCCTTCGATGGTAATGATATCGGCGCCGTCCAGTTCGCCGGAAAGTATCAGACAGGAGTTCACCGGCTTGCCGTTCATCATCACAGTGCAGGCACCGCAATCGCCGGTGCCGCAGCCTTCCTTGGTGCCGGTGGCGCCGATTTCATCGCGCAGCAGATCAAGCAGGAGTCGATGGGTCTGGACCTCGCGGCTGAGTGATTTGCCGTTGAGGGTGAATTGAACTGTCTTTTTCATCGGGCAACTCCAGATTTAAGTTAAAGTGATGGGGTAGTGGAGTATTGGATTGTTGGGTCTCGGATTGTGAAAACCCATCACTCCATCATTCCATTACTCCATCACTCCTTTCTTCTAATATCTTCGATCGCGCCGGTCGTACCAGGATTTCGCCGGGCCGGCGGCGGCGTTGAGCAGGGCGCGTTTGGTCATGGTGCCCACCATGGCGCGGCGATAATCGGCCGACGAGCGCACATCGCTAATCGGTTTGGCCTCTTCGGCGGCGATCTGGCCAACTTTCTCCGCCAGAGCTTCGCTGAGAACTTGGCCTTCGAGTGCCGCTTCGGCGCGCTTGGCTCTGATTGGCGTCGGCGCCACGGCGCCGAGGACGATGCGCACGCCGGCGCATTTCTTGTCACTGGCGCCGAGACTGTAAGCGACGGCGACGCCGACGTAGGCCAGATCCATCATTTCGCGCGGTGAAAATTTTATGTACTCGCCGACCAGATTGGCGGCGGTTTTTGGAATGGTAATTTCACTGAGGATGTCATCGGTGTTCATCACGCTCTGGCCCGGCCCTTTGAAGAAATCTTCTACGGCAACGGTTCTTGCGCCGGCGCCATTGGCGATGGTCGCGCTGGCGCCAAGCGCCACCAGCGCCGGTGACGTATCGGCCGACGGCGAAGCGTTGGCCATGTTGCCGCCGATGGTGGCGCGGTTGCGAATCTGAATCGAGCCCACTTCCGCCGCACTTTGGGCGAGAAACGGATACTTTCGCCGGATCAGTGCCGAGGTCTCAATGCTATACAGGGTCGTCAACGCGCCCAAGGTAATACTGCCGTCGCCGTTTTCGCGGATGCCGGCGAGGCCGGGCACGCGCTTCAAGTCAACGATGTACCTTGGCACCAGCCCTTTCTCTTTCATGGCGATGACCAGGTCGGTGCCGCCGGCGAGAAAGCGTCCGCCGGGACCGTTGTCCTTGAGCATCCGGCTCGCTTCCTGGAGCGTAGCCGGCTGGAAAAATTCAAATGCTTCTGTGCGTTTCATGAAACTAATTCCCTTGCCGAGTCCGAGCACTGCCAGGGCGTAACTTCGGTTATTCTAATGCCTAGTTCGGAGGAGAGTATTGGAGTGATGAAGGGGTGGAGTTTGGCGCCGGAAAATCCGAAAACCATCGCTCCAATTCTTTCTCCATCACTCCAATTCGCCGATTTTCAGACCATTGGCTTGAGTGCTTTGCCGATCGCTTTGCCGCAGGGCTCGCCGTCTCTCATTTGCACATGACCGCGCACGACCGTGAGCACCGGCATGCCTTTGACTTTCCAGCCATGCCAAGGCGAGGGTTTGTTTTTGCTGTGCAGCTTGTTGACGTCGATGGTGCCTTCTTTATCCATGTCGACAACAGTGATGTCGCCGTCGGAGCCCAAACGAATGGCGCCTTTCTTAGGATAGACCTGCCAGACTTTGGCGGGGTTCTCAGAGGCCACTTTGACGTATTGATTCAAGGTCAAGCGGCCTTTGTTTACTTCGGTCAAGATCAGCGGCACGCCGGTCTCGACGCCGCAGAAGCCGGAGATGCAGTCCCAGATCGCCGGCTTGGTGAGCTTGCCGTAGATGTCCGAGCCCTTCTCATCCAATGTATGCGGCGAGTGATCGGTGGCCAGGGTGTCGACGAAGCCTTCGCGCAATCCCTGCCAGAGCACTTCGGCGTGATCCTTGGTGCGGACCGGCGGATTCATCTTCAACAACGAACCGACTTTATCCATGTCATTGGGCTCGCGCAGCAAGTAATGCGGGCCGGTTTCCGCGGTGATTCTCATGCCGCGCGCCTTGGCGTCGCGGACCATATAAGCGGCTTGCTTCGAGCTCATGTGAAATACATGCAGCTTGGTGCCGAAGGTCTCGGCGAAGAAGATCGCGTGATGCACCGATTCCGCTTCGCAGATATCCGGCCGGGAGGCTTCCCAGTAGCGCGCTTCGTTCTTGCCTTCGGTCTTCAGCTTGTTGGTGTTGTAAGCCATGATCTGGCGGTTTTCGGCGTGGATGCCCAAGGGGAGCTTCGACTGGGCGATGTAATCGAACGCTTCGACGCACATGCCGTCATCGGGGAAGGGCAGATTACCGATGGTCTCGCCAAAGAAGATCTTGTAACCGATGACGCCGGCGGCGGCCATGGGTAAAATATCTTTGGTGTTGGTCTGCACGACCACGCCGGTGATGCCAAAGTCGACCAAAGATTTGGCTTCGCCCAATTCTTTCTTGATTTTGACCTGTTCGGCATCGGCCGTGGGCGGCACGGTGTTCGGCATATCGACGACGGTGGTGATGCCGCCGCAGACCGCCGCGGTGGAGCCGGTGTTGAAATCCTCTTTGTGCGTCATGCCCGGTTCGCGGAAATGGACATGGCCGTCGAATAAGCCCGGCAGGATATGTTTGCCTTTGACGTCGATGACCTCTTTGCCTTCGGGCAGTGAAGCATCGTCGCCGATGGCGACGATCACTTGGTTGCTGATCGCCACGCCGCCTTTAAATGTTGCGTCGGGTGTCACCACCCAACCGCCTTTGATAACTAGATCTGCTGCCATAATTCTCCCTTTCTTCTGTTGGTTTGCGGTCCTAGATTAGTTCCGCAGGCCGGAGCTCGCGGATCGCTTGGCGTTGTCGCAGGTCGGCAATGACATTTTTCTTGCCGGCTTGGATATGGTTACGCATGATGGCGACGGCGGAGCGCGCGTCGCGCCGCAACATCGCTTCGAGTAGCTCGGTGTGTTCTTGATGGGCCGTGAGGCCGCGCGCCGGATCGTAAATGCCGTCGGTGCGGCGCTTGAGCACGATGCGCTCGAAAACATGGCTCAAGGTATTTTTCAGGGTCTCGTTGCCGGCGATTTCGGCAATGTGGAGATGGACGTCCTGGTCGTAGACCAACCGCTCCCGGGTGAAGCGTTTTTGCACGTCGTGGCCGTAGAGCTCCAGCCGCTGGCGCAATGCGGCGAGGGCCTGGTCGGTTAGTTTCTCGACGGCTTTTTCGACGGCGAAAGCCTCGAGAGATTCGCGCAGATCGTAGAGCTCCTCCGCCTCTTGTATTCTAATTTCTTTGCAGGTAAAACCCCGGTTCGGCAGAAAGGAAACGTACCCTTCCTGACCGAGTCGGGTCAGCGCTTCGCGCACCGGAGTGCGACTGACGCCGAGACGTTCGCTTAGTTGTTGATGATGCAGCTTTTGTCCCGGCATGATTTCATTGCACAGGATCAACTGTTTAACTTGGTGGTAAACGCGGGCTGAGAGATTTTCGACGGCGGGCGTTTTGGTTTTCGATTTTTTGAGCGGGAAATTCATCGGAAAAATTTTGCATAAAATATTTTATGCAGGAGCGAAAATTATCCGATCCGCTTTGGCTTGTCAACGAAGAGATCTTTTTGCTTGAATAAACGGTGGAAAATGATAAGGAGTCATGCGACCCAAGCGCGGAACCCGCTTGCGGATAATTTTTCAACGAGCATAAGTGCGGCATAACGCGAATATATTTTAGGAGGCATTGTGGCACAGACAAAACTACAGGCAGTCGGACTACGGCATGAGTACTATCAGCCGAGAACTGGTGGCAGGCTTTTGGCCTTGGACCAGATCAACCTCGAAGTGAACGAAGGCGAATTCGTTACCATCGTCGGACCCAGCGGTTGCGGTAAAACCACCTTTATCAATCTATGCGATGGGCTGCTCAAGCCGACGGCGGGGCATATTACCATCGACGGCAAAACCGTGACCGGCCCCGGTATCGACCGCGGCATGGTGTTCCAAGACTCTTGCTTGATGCCTTGGCGTACGGTGTTGAAGAACGTCATTTTCGGCCTCGAGTGCCAGGGGTTGGACAATGCCGAGGGGGTGTCGCGCGCCATGGGGTTTATCAAGCTGGTCGGGTTGCAGGGATTTGAGGAGCACTATCCTCATGAACTGTCCGGCGGTATGCAGCAACGCTGTAATCTCGCGCGGGCGCTCACAGTCGATCCGAAGATCCTCATCATGGACGAGCCCTTTGCCGCTCTGGACGCGCAGACGCGCGAAATTATGCAGGCCGAACTCCTGCGCATCTGGAGAGAGTCCGGCAAGACCGTGCTCTTCATTACCCATCAGATCAATGAGGCGATCTTTCTGGCGGATCGGGTGATCGTTTTCGGCTCGCGCCCTGGGCGGGTCAAGAAAATGATCCCGATTAATCTGCCGCGGCCGCGCGATTTGTCGATCAAGCGCGATCCGCAGTTCCTCAAGTATGAAGACGAGCTATGGACTCTGATCGAAGAAGAAGTCAAAAAGACCATGCTCGCCGATCAGGTCGTTCAGAACATCAATAAATAATGACTAATGGTTTCGAGTTCTAGATCGGCTTGCATATGGGGAATCGTTTTAATTCCCAGTCTCTCATCCTCGTAGGCTGTACTCTTTTCGTCTTATATCTTGCCGGGGTTCCGCTTCTGATGCTGCTCTACGGCAGCATCAGAAGCGCTCCCATCGGCGAGCCCGGCGCACATTTCACTATCGCCAATTACGTCAAGGCCTATGTCGACAAAGAATTCTATCTATTGCTGCTCAACTCGGTTTATTACGCCATTGGCACCTGCACGCTGACATTCCTGATCGGTACTTTTCTCGCTTGGGTAAGCGAGCGCACCAATACGCCGTTCAAAAAACTCTTCATGGTGATGTCGCTGATCCCGTTTATCATCCCCGGGATCTTGAGCACGATTTCGTGGATCCTGTTATTGAGTCCGAAGATCGGCCTGATCAACATCGTCGTGAAGGAGGCGTTGGGACTCGAGGCGGCGCCGTTCAACGTCTATTCGATGTGGGGCATGATCTGGGCTGAGTCGATTCATCTCTATCCATTGGTTTTTCTCTTGATGTCGGCGGCGTTCCGCAACATGGACACCTCGCTGGAAGAGGCGGCGTTGACCGCGGGGTCGAGCACCTTTCAGACCTTCCGCACGGTGACTTTGCCGCTCATGCGGCCGGCGATGGTGAGCGTGCTGCTGATCAATTTCATACGTGGCATCGAGGCATTCGAGGTGCCGGCGTTGATCGGCGTGCCGGCAAAGATTTCGGTGTTCACCACCAAGATTTTTCTCGCGATCCACCAGTTTCCCTCGGACTTCGGCCTGGCCGGCGCGTACGCGGTGACCTTGTTGGCGATCAGCACCGCGGGGGTATTGATCTATGGCAAGATTACGCGCAGGGAAGAGCGCTACGCGACGGTAACCGGCAAAGGCTACCGGCCGCGGGTGATCGACCTCGGCAATTGGAAGTGGCTCACCCTCGGCATCTCGTTTCTGGTTTTCTTTCTGGCGGTGATCCTGCCTATCTTTGTTTTGCTTTGGTCGTCGTTCATTCCGTACTACGGCGTGCCGTCCTGGGAGCTCGCTGGCAAAATGACCTGGAGCAACTATCACTACATTCTCAATTACCCGTTGGCGGCAACGGCGTTTAAAAACAGTTTTTACCTCTCGGTGGGAACCGCGACTTTGGTGATGTTGCTCACCTCCGTGATCGCTTGGATTACCGTCAAGACTAAGCTGCCGGGCCGGGCTTTTCTCGACACTATGTGTTTTATTCCGATCGCCATGCCCGGAATCGTGCTTGGCGTTAGTCTGATTTGGGTCTATCTTACCCTGCCGATCCCGATCTACGGTACGATTTGGGTATTGCTCCTGGCCTACATGACCAAGTACATTCCCTATGGCATTCGCGCCGCATCGGCTTCGATGATCCAGATCAATAAGGAACTTGAGGAGGCGTCCTTCACCGCCGGCGGCACTTGGTTCCAGACCTTTTGGAAAATCATTTTGCCACTGCTGATGCCGGGCTTTACCGCCGGTTGGATTTACATCAGCATCATCGCCCTGCGCGAGCTGTCGACCTCGATCCTGCTATATTCTTACAACAGCACTGTGTTATCGATCATGGCGTTCGATTTATGGGAAGGCGGCCAATATACCTACGTCTGCGCGTTAGGTGTGTTAATGGTCTTACTGCTGGTTACCATGGCCATGGTGGCGCGGAAATTGGGCGCCAAGATCGGAATCGCCGAATAATTATTTGACTTAATGCATCGACAGTTCCCTGCGCCTCCGGCTCCGGGAACCAAGGGAGAGTAATCATATGGCTGAAACAAGGGACATGGTGCAGATCGAATCGCTGGAGAAGTACTTCGGCGAAGATAAAGAACGGGTGCATGTTCTCAAGGGTGTGTCGCTCAACATACCCGAAGGATCCCTCTACACATTTTTGGGCCCCAGCGGCTGCGGCAAGACCACGACCTTGCGCTGTGTCGCCGGGCTGGAAAGGCCGGACGGCGGCAAGATCAGTATCGGCGGCCAGACGGTTTACGCCTCCGGCGAGCGCGTCTATGTGCCGACCAACAAGCGGCCCATCGGCATGGTGTTTCAGTCCTATGCCATCTGGCCGCATATGACCGTGGCGGAAAATGTCGCTTATCCGTTGACCATTCAACGCAAGTCCAAGGACGAGATCAAAAAGCGGGTGGGCGAAGTTTTGAAGATCGTCGGCCTCGACGGCTTGGAAGATCGTCCTGCGCCGAAGCTCTCCGGCGGTCAGCAACAGCGTGTCGCCTTTGCCCGCGCACTGATCAACGAGCCCAAGGTCATGCTTTTGGACGAGCCCTTGAGTAACCTGGACGCCAAGCTGCGTGTGCAGATGCGTTCCGAGATCAAAGCGCTGCAGCGGCGCACTCACATCACGACGATTTTCGTCACCCACGATCAGGCCGAAGCGCTGGCGATCTCGGACCAGATTGCCGTCATGCATGGCGGCGTGCTGATCGAAGTCGGGGCTCCCCATCAGCTCTATACCCGGCCCAAGCGGCGCTTTACCGCGACCTTCCTCGGCTTGACGAACTTGATCAATGGCAAGGTGCTGGAAGTCGACGGCGATTCCCAGCCCGGCAAGATGGAGACCAAGAAGGGCATTCTAAGTTTCATTCCCGCGCCCGGCTTAAAGAAGGACCAGGCAGCGGTGATCTCGATTCGCCCGGAAAACATTCCCTTGCATAAGACCAAGCCACAGGGTTTGGAGAACGTCGTTGACGGCATCATCAGAGAGGCGATCTTCATGGGCGATTCTTACCAGTGCAAAGTCGCGGTTGGGGATGATTTAGTGGCGGTGCATACCCATCCATTCATCAGCGTGAACGTTGGCGATACTGTTTACCTCCATCTCGATCCGGCCAGCTGTAACGGTCTGCCAGCTGATGATAGAGAGGGTGTTGATGAATCAATGTTAGGGGACTAGAATGCCCCGCAAAGCGGAATTTGAAAGGAGTGTGAATTAAATGACAGCACTAGAGGCTAGAAAATTGGCCGAAGACGATATGAAAGCGGGGAAGACCCCAAAGTACAACGACCTGCGCGATTGGTTGGAAATTGTCGACAGCATGGGCGAGCTGAAAAAAGTCGACGGCGTCGACTGGAATCTCGAAATGGGCACCCTCGCTGAAATCTTTGCCCGCGAGTCCAAGGATGGTCCGACCCCGGCGGTGCTTTTCGACAATGTCCCCGGCTATCCGAAAGGTTTTCGCACCCTGTTTGCCCAGAACGCCTCGTTTAAGACGAATGGCTCTCAACTTGGGCTTGGACATGAGCTTGTCCAATTTGGATTTGGTGCGCGCCTTCCGCCAGAAGTTGGTCAATCACGAACCGATAAAGCATAAGGTCGTCACCAAGGGTCCGATCCTGGAGAATGTCGACTCCGGCGACAAGGTCGACTTGCTCAAGTTCCCCGTGCCTTTCATGCACGAGCTTGACGGCGGGCGTTTTATCGGCACCGCTTGCTTGGTCACCACCCGCGATCCCGATGAAGGGTGGGTCAATTTCGGCGCGTATCGCGGCATGGTCCATGATAAAGGCAGCATGGGTCTGTACATCTCTCCCGGCAAGCATGGCAGCATTCAACGCAATAAGTACTTTGAACGCGGCAAACCTTGCCCGGTGGTTGTCTCGGTTGGCCAGGATCCCGTGCTGTTCATGGTTTCCGGTAACGAGATCGATTACGGCGTCGTCTGAGTTCGACTATGCCGGCGGTCTCAAAGGCGCGCCCATCGAAGTCATCGAAGGCACGTTCGACCGGATTGCCGTTTGCCGCCAACGCGGAAATCGTCATCGAAGGATGGATGGACCCAACCGACCGCAAAACCGAAGGCCCGTTCGGCGAGTGGACGGGTTATTACGCCAGCTCCAGCCGGCCGGAACCGGTGATCCGCGTCGAGAATGTTTATTATCGAAACGACCCGATTCTGTGTTGCGCCCGGCCCGGCCGTCCGCCGTCGGATTATTCCATCGCCAAGTGCATGGTGAAGGCGTCGTTGATCTGGGAACAGGTCGAAAAAGCCGGCGTGCCCGATGTGCGCGGCGTATGGTGTCACGAGGCTGGCGGCGGCCGCTTGTTCAACATCATTTCGATCAAGCAGCGCTATCCGGGTCATGCCCGCCAAGCCATGTTGGTCGCTTCGCAAGTTCATGCCGGGGCTTACCTCGGCCGCTACGTGATCGTGGTCGACGAGGATATCGATCCGACCAACACCTTCGACGTGCTGTGGGCCCTGGCCAGCCGCTCCGATCCGGTCGAGTCCATCGAAATCTTGCGCCGCTGCTGGAGCGGACCTCTCGATCCGCGCATCCATCCAAGCAAGAAAGGCTTCAACTCCCGCGCCGTCATCGACGCATGCCGGCCCTTCGAGTGGTTGAAAGACTTTCCCCCGGTGGCCGAGTCGTCTCCCGAGTTGCGCGATAAGATCTACAACAAGTAGAAGAAAATTATCGAAGGATAACTCGAAACACTTCTGTGAAGACAAAAAGGGCGGCCGTGTCGAACGGCCGCCCTTTTTTTTGTTTGAATGCCAGTCGCGATGATTGATTGTTCCGGCGCCCTGCCTGCTGAACTGAGCCGAATTTCAGAATAGTAAGAAAGCTAAGCTCAATGCTCTGAGAATTGACAACGAAATCGGTAATTCGAGTGATCTCCCTCTAAAAACCGGTTTTCAGCGCTGGCGCGTTTCTGCGAAGTAAATCCTCCAAGAAGTGATGACGGGAAAAGTCGACGAGTGGTTGCGCTAAGCGAACTCAGTGTCGCGAGGCCAACGCGAGTTTGACAATACGTTGCACCAACCGCGGGTAGCTCATGCCGGCTTTCATCGCCGATTGGGCGAACTCATCGTCACGGTCGAGGTTGGGATTGGGGTTGGCTTCAAGGACGACGATTTCCCCCGCCGGTGTCACGCGCAAATCGATGCGGCCGTAGCCGCGGATGCGCAGGGCGCGATAGACCGCTTTGCAGATGTTGCCGATGCGTTGGTCGGTGCCGTTGGGGAAGGGCTCGGCGAAAACGTTTTGAATCCCTCTGCGCTTGCGATAGGCATCGTCCCACTTGGCCTTGAAGGTGGAGAATTTCGGTTGGCCTTCGGGCATTGCGTTGAAAATCACCTCGCGGAATGGAAAAACTCGAAGCCGGTCGTTGCCGAGCAGACTGACATAGATCTCCCGCCCCTCGATATATTCCTCGGCCAAAGCCGGTTGGTTCATGCGCTCGTGAATGAAGCGAATGCGTTCGTCGAATGAATCGTCGTCCTCGACGAAAGAGTCGAGCGAAATGCCGTAAGAAGCTTCCTCTTCGGCGGGTTTGATAAACAGCGGAAATTTGAGGCGACTCGGCCGCTTGATCGTCGCGCCCGGCGAGTAAATGGCAAAATTGGGCACGCGAATTTTGTGATAGGCGAGCAGCTCCTTCGCCATGCCTTTGTTTTTGCACAGTGTAAGTCCGGTCGGGCTCGAACCGGTATAGGGGACGGCCATCATTTCCAGTAGCCCGGCGACGTTGCGGTCGTAGGCGGAGATCTCGTTGAAATGCTCGGTGAGATTGAATACGACATCCGGCGGGTTGGCTTTGATCTCGTCGATGATCAGCGAGGCTTCGTCCCAAACACCCGAGAGTGCGCACTTCATGGCCGACGGTTTTCAGCGCCTCGATGACATTGGCTTCGGCGGCGAAATCTTCGGTCTTCAGTTCCTTAGTGAAATCTTGATTGGCCGGCGGTGTCCCCGCGCTGCCGAACAGGACGAGAACTTTGTAACGTTTCTTGGCTTGCGCCATGGCTTAGCTGTCCTTGAACTTTCCCGTGAGCCGGTAATGAGACGCTAGAGTCGCCAGATAGGCGGTGATTTCCACGGGGGCCGATTGCGACTTCAAGCGCAGATCGAGCTCGCCGCAGCGTTCGGTGAGGCCGCGCAGCAATCGGCTGATGGTAAACTTGGGCTCGCCGGTCCAAGCGGAGACGGCGTTAAGAATCAACTTGTTCGACCGGCGCAGGAACGTCGCGGCGCGCTCGCTATCCGGCGCCGCCTCGGCGTCGACGAATAGTTTGCGCAAGTCGCCGTCGAAAAAGTCAGGGAATTCCTGGGCGTAGGTGCGCCGCCGGCGGCGGTAGTGGACATCAAGCCGGGAACGCAGGCGCGCCGCATCGCTGATTTTCGATTTAGAAAACACCAGTGGCGGTTTGCCGGCGAGCTCTTGCATTAGCTTGTCGACATATTCCAATTTTTCCAACGCCTTCCAATCGCGATATTGCTGGCGCCAGTCGAGGTCGGGCGTGAGCCAGATGGCAAAGGTCTCGGCGAAGTCTTCTTCCGGATGGCTCTGGGCGTAGTAACCGTCTAGATGGCGCACGAAGCGCTTGCTGTAGGGACGGGCACGAAAACTTTCGGAGTATTCCAACGACGGCGGGCCGAATAGCTTCTGCCAGCGTTTGTCTTTCTTGAGCAGGTAAGCGTGGTTGACCACATGGCCCATTTCGTGGCGCAACAGACGCAGGCACCATGCCTCGGTATCGCCCTCCACTTCCATCATCATTTTGGCTTCGAGCCGCTTCAAGCGCGGATGGGCAAGGTAAAAAGGGATCGCAATGGTCGCCGCGCCGTCCGGACAAAACCACTCGTCGCCCAGGTAGCAGAGCGGCTTTACCGCGATGTCCCTGGCGGCGAGCTCGGCGTAGAATTTGTCGATGCGCGACTCGAGCTCGGTACCGGGAATTTTGAGCTTCAAATCGCAGATGCGCATTTGCAACAGCGCGTCATCGTCAAGCGCGGCTAGGTCTACGCTGGAGTTCTCTGGCTGTGAGCTCTTGGCTTTTTCGGATGATCCGGCCATCGGATAACTTTAGCAGACCACGGGGCAAGCGGCCAGTAAGTACTGCCTGGCGGAATTGTCTGGTGAGGAACTTCTCGGAGGGTGGGAGTAGTGGAGGGGCGGGAGTAAAAGTCTGATATTTCCCCCGCCAATGGTCCATCACTCCAATAGTATCTACATGGATAACATCACTTTGCCGAAGTGTTCGCGTCCTTCGAGATAGCGCTGGGCGGCGCGGGTTTCGGCTAAAGGAAATGTCTTGCCGATACCGGCGTCGAACTTCTTGTCCTGGACAAGTTTGAGAATGATGTCGAGCTCCTGGTAGTCTTCCGGCTTGGACTTCAAGTAGTTGGTGATCGAAAAGCGTGTAGCTTTTCTGCCTTCGTTCAGCGCCGGCGGCGGGTCGGGAAGCGCGCCGAAGGCGCCGCCGATGGAAAACAAACGTCCTCCCGGCGCCAGCGCGTGCAGACTCTTCTGATAAACTTCACCGCCAATCATTTCGAGGATGACATCGACGCCGCGGTTGTTCGTCACCCGCATGACTTCCGGGAGAAAGTCATTTTCGCTAACATCGATGGTAACGTCAGCGCCGAGCTGGCGCAGTCTGCGGCATTTCACTTCACTGCCCGACGTTGCGATGACGCGGGCGCCGGAATGCTTGGCGATCTGGATCGCCGCGACACCGACGCCGCTGCTGCCGCCTTGGACGAGCAGCCAGTCGCCGGACTTCAATGCGCCGTCGGTCTTGAGGCCGAACCAGGCTGTGAGAAAAGCGGTGGGCAACGCCGCGGCCTGCGCCGCGGTAACGCCATCCGGCACCGGCCGCACTTCGGCAACCTTCGCCACGGCGTATTCGGCATAGCCGCCTAGGCTCGGATAACCGACGACCCGCTGGCCGACGCGAAATTCACTAACACCGGTGCCGAGCTTGGCGACCGTTCCCGCAAACTCCCGCCCCGGAATCACTGGCAGCGCGTCGGCGGCGATGCGATAGGTGCCCTTGCGTAGACCCAAGTCGGCGCGATTGAGCGACGCGGCTTCGACTTTGATCAAAACCTCGCCGGCCTTAGGTTCCGGTACGGCTACATCTTCGTATTTGAGAACATCTTCCGAGGGGCCGAATTCGTGGATGCGGATGGCTTTCATAATCTGCCTCCCATGGGAAATTGACTGGATCAAGCTTAGCTAAGCAAGTCTTCCGATGTCAATGCAAGGAAACGGTGAACGGTTTATCGAACGAAGTTGGCTTGATAATCAGCCATCGCGGCGCGCACCACGCGAAGCGCGTGGCTGCGGCCGTAAGTTTTGGCGATGCGGACTTTGGCGCTTTCTCCCGGCACGAGCTTGTAGGTCAGGAAATAGTGCTGAAGCCGCTCGATGAATACCGCCGGCACGTCGCCGATGTTGCGGGCTTGGCCCCAGACGTAGTCGTTGTCCAAGACGGCGATGATCTTATCGTCAGCTTCGCCATGGTCGATCATTTGCAGTCCGCCGATGACCCGGCAGCGGACGATGATTTCGTTGCGCGCGATCGGCCGCTCGCTGAGCACGCAGACATCCAGCGGATCGCCGTCGCCGCGTTTCGATCCGGGGGCGAGCCGGCGCACATTCTCGCTGCAGTAGGTTTGCGGAATGAATCCGTAGAGCGTCGGCGGTTGCGCGGAGGTGCGTTGCGGCCGGTCGACGCGCAGATAGCCGGAATCCTTGTCGACCTCATACTTCATCAGATCGAAGGGCGTGATCTCGATATAGGCGTTGAGTTGTTCGGGTGGCTGCGGACCGACCGGCAGGCCATGCCAGGGGTGCGGGCGGAATTGGCTGACCTGCGCGGAGTCTCTTTTCGGCTGAGCGCTTACGGTGCGAACTTTTCGATTTGCCATGTAGCTGCGTGGCGGTGCTGCAACTAACCCTTGAGCACCCCGGCGGCTTTCGCCGTATGCGTGGCGATGGCGTCCATCAGAGCCGGCGACAGGCAGTCATAGGGTTCCAGCTTCAACTCCTTCAGTCGTGCTCGCACGGCGCCCATGTTGGCGGGATCGGCGCCGGACTCGATGATCGACGAGACAAAGGCGGCGAATTCCGGCGGCGCCCAACCGGAATCCGGCGACAACTCCGTGTGGAAGAAGTCGAAGCCGTAGAACGGATGCTTGGTGTTATCGATGCGGCCGTACATATGCACGCCGCAGCCGCTGCACGCGTAGCGTTTGATCGCCGCGTTGCCGTCGACGACTTTCAACTTGTCGCCATTGGCGGTTACCGAAAGATTATCGCGGCTGGCGACCGCGACCTGGGAGAACAGCGCGCCGGCCGGCTTCCAGCATTTAGTGCAGCCGCAAACATGATTGTGGGCGCATTGGCCTTTGATCGAAACCGCGACTTTCTTATCGGCGCAGCGACAGAGTAGAGTGCCGCCGGCGAAGTTCGCCGCGGCAGGTTTGGTGCCTTGATCGACCGCTGGATGTATGGAAATTGATTGTGCCATTGTGAGTTCCTCCTCTGAATTATCTTCTTCTGCTCATTCTTCGGCGACAGGTTGTCCCGCTTTCTCGGACGAGCGCCAGGCTTTGAAGCCGTCAGCTGCAGGAAGCACTTTTGACACCCAAGTTCCGCGAATGCGGCCATAAGGTCCGGCGTCGGAGTCGTGCCGTACACTTCCAAGATAGACCACGGGGCATGGGACCGTGCTCGCCGTGATGAAGATCAATAGTTTCAAGTATCGAGCGAGCGATCTCATCAGAAGTCTTGGTCGAAACGCCCGGGTGAAACCTCGTGGTTCCGTGGTCAAGAGAAGATGCGTCACAGGCAGCACGCCAAATTGCCTCTATGGTTGTGTTATTCATCGGCGTCTCAATGATCCACATGTATGCGTACAGCGAGCTCAGTCAGCTTGTCTCCGAGTACTCGGTCGACCACGAGTGCTACGGCGTGCCGATTCTCGTCCATGATCGTTACGCCAAATCGGGCTAACGAATCTCGCCGCTAGAATTCGAGAACATTGTCCGGTTTGTATTGTCAAAAGGATGAGTTGTCAACTTTTTCATCTGGCAAATCACGCCGACTAACGAAATCCGTTATCTTTCACCAGCGTTCACAGGCAGTTTTCGCGCGCACATGTTGACGAAATCAACGGCGCGGTAGTAGAAGAGCAATGGTACGCAATCTTGTAACTCTTGCGCAGAAGCCCTTTTTTCGGAGACCAATCCATGAAGCGATCTTTCCCAGTCATCGATGCCGACGGCCATATTCTGGAAAAGGATCATGAGCTGCGGGAGTTTCTCCCGCCCGAGTTTCGCGCCGTGCCGGGGAAGCGCGAGTATCCGCTGTTTGCCTGGGACGGCTGGGCGCGCGGCGCGCTGTCGCCGACCAGGCGCGAGCATCCGAGCGTGGAGCTGTGGCTGCGCTTTCTCGATGCCACGGAGATTGCGCTCACAGTGCTTTATCCTAACGAAGGATTGAATATCGGCCTGCAGCGCGATGGCGATTGGGCCGTCGGATTGGCGCGGGCGTATAACGACTGGCTGCACCATGATTTCTTGAGCGTGAGTCCGCGCTTTCAAGGCGTGGCGCTGTTGGCGCCCCAGGAGCCGCATGAAGCAGCAAAGGAGCTGGAACGGGCGGTGCGCGATCTCGGCATGGTTGCCGGCATGTTGCCGGGGGTGATGAGCCCGATGAAGGGACTGGGATTGCCGGAGTTCGATCCGATTTATCAAATGGCTGAGAAACTCGATGTGCCGCTCGCCGTCCATAGCGGCCCGGCGGTGGAGCTGGGCTTGGATCATATGCGGTCGTTTGCCGGCGTCTATCCGCTCAGCCACCCGTTCGCGCAGATGCAGCAGTTGACCAGCATGATGATCTACGGCGTGTTCGAGCGCTTTCCCAAGCTGCGCGTCGCCTATCTCGAATCGGGCTGCGGCTGGGTGCCGTATATGGCCGACCGCTTGGATGAGAGTTGGGAGCACCGGCGCAAGCGCTGGCCGCATCCGACCAAGCAACCACCGGGCGAGATCATGAGCGGCGGCAATTTGTATTACGCCTGCGAACGGGAAGAGCGCACTCTGGCGACGGTGGCGGAAATAGTCGGCGCCGGGCAATTATTGTGGGCCTCCGATTTTCCCCATGAACGACCCTGGGACGAGTTCAGCGGCGACATCGATACCCTAGTGAACCGCAAAGATTTACCGGAGGCGCTGCCGAAGCAGATACTTTTCGATAACCCGCGGCGCTTTTATAAGTTAAAGGTGGATGGATAACTGACCGTTCAACCGTTCAAGGTTCAAAAGTTCAACGTCCGAATCCGGATCTTGCCTTGAACCTTTGAACTTTTGAACCTTGAACGGCTTCAACATAATTTGGAGGTAATGATGCGCGTACTAATAACCGGCGCCGGCCTGATCGGCACCCATACAGCAAAGGAATTAATCGATCGCGGCGATGAGGTGACATTTTTCGATTTCGCGCCGCGGCCTGATTATATCCGACGGGTGACCGGCAAGGATCTGCCGGTGCTGCGCGGCGATATTCGTGATTTGGCGGCGCTGGTGGATGCGTTTCAGACCGCGCGGCCGGAGTGCGTGATTCATTTGGCCGCCTCGGTGGGCGAAGCGAATATCAATAACGTCTACACCGGCTTCCAAGTTAACTTGGTGGCGGCCATCAACGTCGCCGAGGCGGTGCGCCTGGCAGGCGTGCGCCGGCTCGTCCACGCCAGCACTCAGGCGGTTTATTCCGGCGAAGATCCCAAGGAGTTGCTGCGCGAGGACTCGCCGATCGATTGCCGCGAGCGGGTTTATAACGCGTCGAAGATCGGCTGCGAACATGTGCTGCGCACCTATTCGGCAAAGCATAAGATCGAGTTGGCCCTGCTGCGCTTCGCCGGCGTCTACGGTTATCACTCCGTTGCCGGCGGCCCCGGTGTGGCGGTGCAGCAGGCGGTGTGGGACGCCATGGCAGGGAAGCCGGTGGCGCTCAACGTTTACGAGACGGTCGATTTCATTTACGCGAAGGATCTCGCGAATGGCATTGCCCTGGCCGTGCACACTTCGCCGCTGCCGCACAACGTTTTCAACTTGGGCAGCGGCCGGTTGACGACGGTTGAAGACGTGGAAGCCGCGCTCAAAGCGATTTTCCCCGGCGTTAATATGCAGCGCGGCAAGCTGACGCCGGCTAGGCCGCGCATGGATATCACGCGGGCGCAGACAGAACTGGGCTACAGTCCCGAATACAAATTGGAAGCCGGGTTGCGCGATTACGTCGCGGAGTTGAAGAAGGGGAGTTAGCCGCAAAGAACGCAAAGGGCTCAAAGTCCGGAAAAATTACTTTTACTACGAATGACACGAATGGTCGGGAAAATAAGTTCCGAACTTCGTGCTCTTCGTGTCCTTCGAGTGAACACGACTTGCACATTCATTCATAAGGAGACAGCACCGTGAAGAGAGAATTCCCAGTCATCGATGCCGACGGCCATGTCATCGAAGACATTAAGCAGTTGCGGGAGTTTTTGCCGGGGGCGTTTCAGAAGGAAGACGGCAAGCGCGAGTATGTCTTGTTTCCGCGCGATGGCTGGATGCGCGGCGCGCTGTCGCCGCGCCAGCGCGAACACCCGGATGCCGAGCGCTGGATCAAGTTTCTCGATCACTGCGGTATTTCGACCACCGTCCTTTATACCAGCGCCGGATTGAGCATCGGTTTGATCCACGATGCCGATTGGGCGGTGATCATGGCGCGGGCTTACAACGATTGGCTGCACCAGTATTTTCTCCGGGTCAATCCGCGTTTCAAAGGCGTGGCGCTGTTGGCGATTCAGGAGCCGCATGAAGCCGCCAAGGAACTAGAACGCTGCGTGCGCGACTTGGGCATGGTCGGCGGCATGCTGGCCGCGGTGATGAACCCCATGCGCGGCTACGGCCTGCCGCAGTTCGACCCAATCTTCGCCGCCGCCGAGCGCTTGAACGTGCCGCTCGGTGTTCATGCCGGCTCAGCGGCGGAACTGGGTTTGGATCATTTCACCAGTTTCGCCGGGGTCTACCCGCTGAGCCATCCGTTCGCGCAGATGCAGCAGTTGACCAGCATGATGATTCACGGCGTATTCGAACGCTTCCCCAAACTGCGCGTGGTGTTTCTCGAATCGGGCTGCGGCTGGGTGCCCTATCTGATGGACCGTCTCGAAGAGAGTTTCGAACATCGCACCAATCGCTGGCCGCATCAGCCGACGCGCTCGCCCAAGGAAATCATGCGCGGCGGCAATCTCTATTATTCCTGTGAAGTCGGCGAGTCGACATTGAGCTCGGTAGCGACCCTCATGGGCAGCACGCAATTGATCTGGCCGTCGGATTTCCCCCATGAAAAACCTTGGGATCAGTTCTCCGGCGATCTCGATAAGTTCATCGGCCGCGAGGATTTATCCGACACGGCAACCCGGCAGATCCTTTCGGAAAATCCGCGTCGGCTGTATGGACTGGCTGAGTTGTAAGAAATACTGGGAGAAGGAAAATTGGCCGCAAAGAACGCAAAGGACGCAAAAAAGGGAGCTTAAAATGAAGATTGCCGTGATCGATGATTATCAGAATGCTTTCAAAACTTTGAAATGTTTTCCCAAACTGGCCGGCCATGACGTGGTGGTATTCTCGGATACCGCCAACGATGTGGCGAGTTTGGCGGAGAAATTGAAAGACGCCGATGCCGTGGTGCTGACCCAGCAGCGTTCTTATTTCCCGCGCGAGTTGGTCGAGAAGTTACCCAAGCTCAAGCTGATCGGTCAGACCGGCCGGGCCGCGACTCACGTCGATCTCGAAGCATGCACCGAGAAGGGGATCGTCGTGTCGGCGGGCGGCTCGGGCAACCCCAACGCGACCGCGGAGCTCACTTGGGGCTTGATTCTTTCATCTTTGCGTAGTTTGCCGCGCGAGGTAACCGGTCTGAAGAACGGCGGCTGGCAGTCGACGTTGGGTATCGGCGTCAGTGGCAAAACCATCGGTATTTACGCTTACGGCAAGATCGGCAGCATCGTTGCCGCAGTGGGGAAAGCGTTCGGCGCGCGGGTGGTTTGCTGGGGACGCGAAGGTTCGACAGGCCGAGCGAAGGCTGCGGGCTTCGAAGTCGCCAAGAGCCGCGAGGAGTTCTTCGCCGAAGTAGATATCGTGAGCTTTCATCTGCCGCTCAACAAGGATACCCGCGGCATCATTACCGGTAACGACTTAGCGCGCATGAAGCCGAGCGCATTGCTCGTCAACGCGAGCCGTTCCGGCTTGATCGCCAAGGGCGCATTGGTCGAGGCGTTGAAGGCCGGGCGGCCGGGCTTTGCCGCCGTCGACGTTTACGACAAAGAGCCGGTGGCGGCGGACGAGCCGTTGATCAAAATGGCCAACGTCACCTGCACGCCGCATCTCGGTTACGTCACCCGAGAAAGCTATGAAGAGTATTACGCCACGGTAGTTGACGACATCGTCAGCTTCGCCGCCGGCAAGCCGAGCCATGTGTTGAACCCGGACGCGCTGGCGAAAAAATAACTCTGCCGGTTCTCCGACGGTGGTTGGCCGCCATATACCATCGTGATGTTAACCATAGAGTGAATAATGGTGTTACCTACGCCCGGAAATGAAACAGAGGGGTTTCTTCCACTAACCTCCGTGCGGTCCGTCATTTTCCGAGGAGGATGAAAGACACAAAGAGTTCGAATAAATTAATCTCGAATTTCGTGCTCCTTAAGTCCTTCGCCGGGAAGCGATTAAGTTTCGGAATGACCCGGTATTTTGCCTTTTCCGATTTCCTCGTTTCTCTTTAACAAGCCGGATGAAAAGGTTATCTAACTGAATTGATGGCAGCGCCCGCGTCGGATCGATCGCAATACTTCTTTCATATAGTTCTCCTGCTGGCGCTTTGCGGCGTGCTCTACTTTCCCTACCTCGGCAGCACGCCGATGTTCGACAAAGGCGAGCCGCGCGAGGCTTTAGCCGTGCAGGATATTGTCCAGCGCGGCGAGTGGTTGTTTCCGCTCAAGCGCGCCACCGCGATTCCGTCCAAGCCGCCGATGTTTCATTGGTCGGCGGCGCTGACCTATCAGGTAACCGGGGTGTTAAACGAAGCCACGGTGCGTTTCCCGTCGGCGCTGTACGCGACTCTCGGGGTGGTTTTTCTCTACCTTCTCGGTGCTAAACTTTTCGGCGCCCAGGTCGGTTTGTTGGGCGGCGCCATCCTGGCGACGACGATGATCTATCAAACCCAGGCGGTGAACGCGCGGGTCGATATGACTTTATGTTTCTACGTTACCCTGAGCTTGATCCTGTTCTATGCCATTTATCGCGATTTTTTGCGCCATCCGCTGTGGCCCTACGGGATGTACCTATTGATAGCTCTGGCGACTCTTTCCAAGGGACCACTGGGGATTGTCCTGCCGGGGTTGGTGATCGCGGTCTTCCTGGCGGTCAAACGCAATTGGCAAATGTTTTTCAAATTCGCCTTTCATCCCGGTGTGCTGCTCGCATTGGTTGTGGTCGCCGGCTGGTATGGCATGGCGATTACCCGAGGCGGCGAGGGTTTTGTCAGCCGCCAGCTGCTGTCGGAAAATCTCAGCCGCTTTGTCGGCGGCTCGGGCCATAGTCATCCGGTTTATTACTATTTGTCTTATCTCTTCAGCCTGGCGGCGCCGTGGGGATTGTTCTATCCGTTTATGTTTTGGGACTGGGTCAAGGCGCGCCGCGGTACGGACGGGGACGACCTGCTGTTTTTGCAAACTTGGTTCGGCGTCATGCTGCTGTTTTTCTCGTTGTCTTCCGGCAAGCGCGCCGTTTATCTCTTACCGATATATCCCGCCTTGGCTCTGCTCTTGGCGGTCTGGTGTCGTGGCCAGGTGAATTTCGGCATGGTTCGCACCTGGTTTCTTCGGGTGGTTGCCGGCGTTGCCGGGATCACCGCCGTGATCCTGCTGATTATCGCCTTGGGCGATCTATGGACTCATGATCCGACCTGGTTGTACCGACCCATCGAGAGAATGCTCAAGCCCAAAGACCGTGCTAACTTCCTGGTGATCGTCGATCGGATCGCCGACTTTGGCTGGAAGTTCGACGCCATCGCTCTCGCATGGGCCGGTCTATGGTCATTGTTGGGTTATTACCTGTGGCGCGGCCGGATGATCGCGGCCGGCGGCTCGCTGGTCGCGCTGTCGATTGTCATGGCATTTTTGAGCCGTGGCTTAGTGGAGGCGACAATCGCCGAGACCAAGAGCTATCGTGACTTCATGGTCGCAGTGAACCGACTGGTCGATCCGGCGGAAAAGCTGGTTTTGTACGGCGGCTTTAATGGTGATGCGGTGGCGTTCTATCGCGGTGGAACCGTGGAGGTTGCCGAACGGCCGGTGGGCAATAACTTGGCGCAAATCGCTGCCGGCAGCGGCTACATCATCACTACCGAAAAAGTGTGGAACAGAATCCAGCAAGTTCAGCCTTACTTGACGCCGCCGTTATTGCGGAGCCGCGGCACCGGGCCTGAAGGCGACGCGCCGCTGGTGCTGCTGCACGCGGTCCTATCCTAGCGCTATTTGAAAAATCCTTCTTTCTCCAATTCACGCAGCGCGCGCAGATCGACGAAGTCTTCGAACTTCCACGCTTTGGTTTTGGCATCTTTCCCTAATTCGTCGAGCACAGTTTGAATGCCGCCCGGAGTCGGGAACGGCCGGCGATCCAATACCTGGACGCTGCGCGAGAGAGCATAATCGACCGTCGCCGCATCGTCGGTGCGCAGCGCCGACCGGATTACCATCTTGGCCGTGGCCGGATCGCTTTGAAGAGCGCGGATCGATTCGGACATGCTCCTGATCAACGCCTTGACCTGTTTCTGATTGCGATCGAGATAGCTGCCGAGAAAGTTGAGCGACAAAAAGGGATACTCGATTTTGGTGTCGGCGAGATCGGCGAGGACGTTGAAACCTTCCCGTTTGGCGCGCGGCACGAAGTCCGCCGCCATGATCGTGCCGTCGACGACGCCGCTCAGGATCGCCGTGATGCGCGCGCCGGAGTTGCCGATTTGTAAAATAGTGACGTCCTTTTCCGGATCAAGGCCGCCTTCCTTGAGCGCTAAGTTAGTCTGGAAGTGGGAGCCGGAGCCGAAGCGGCTGACGGCGACTTTCTTGCCTTTGAGTTGCTTGATCGAGGTGATCGACGGCGCGGCGAGATAGACATGGTTGAAGCGGTTGGCGACAACGCCGGCAATGCGCACGTCGGCGCCGCGTATCTTCGCCATCATCGCCTCCGAGCCCTGTGAAAAGGATAGATCGAAGGTGCCGGCGATGAGCGCTTGGCTGAGCAGCGAGCCGCTGTTGACGTAAACGACTTCGATATCGATGCCGTTCTTTTTGAAAATGCCTGTGCGTTTGCCCATATCCAGCACATAGTTATTGATGCCCGTGCCGCTATAACCGAGGCGGATCTTGTCGATGACTTGACTCATGACCGGCCGAGAGTTCATCAACAAGGCTATGCCCAACAAAAGTGCGGTGAGCGATTTCATGGCTAACATTGAGCCAGTCTCCTCCATGGCGAAATGAGCGCATCGTAATGCCGGCGGACGGCAAGCACAAGAGTAAAATCTGAGCATCATCCATCACCGCGCCATTGTCTTGCTTGGGTTTGCGACTGGTGCTAGTTGATGCTGTCGAGCGATAAGGAGCATTTATGGAGTTGAGTCGTCGGAACGTCATCAAAGCAGGATTGGGCTTTGGCGCTTCGCTGCTACTTCGGCCCGAGTATCTCGCGGCGCAGAGCCAACCGCTGATTCAAAAAAAGATCCCGTCCTCAGGCGAGGTGATGCCGATTATCGGCATCGGCACCGCGCGCCGTTATGAAGATGTTAAAAACGACAGCGAGAAGGTGCCGCTGCGCGAAACCATCCGCCAGTTCCAAGCGCTGGGCGGTAAGGTCATCGATAGCTCGCCATCCTACGGCACCGCGGAGGCCGTCGTCGGCGAATTGGTCGATGGCCTGAAAGTCCGCGACTCGCTGTTCCTCGCCACCAAAGTGAGCCTGCGCAATGTCGGGCGTGAAGAGGGTATCAAGCAAATCGAAGAATCGTTCAAGAAACTGCGCACCAACCGGATCGATTTACTCGCGGTGCATAATCTGCGCGACACCGACGTCCAGTTAAAAACCCTGCGCGAGATGAAAGCGGCGGGGCGGATTCGTTACGTCGGTATCACGACGTCGTTCGATAACCAATACGGCGAGTTCGAGCAGGTGATGAAAAAAGAGACCCTTGATTTCATTCAAGTCGATTACGCGCTGGACAATCGCGACGCCGGCGAGCGGATTATTCCGCTCGCGCCGGATCGCGGCATGGGCGTGATGATCAACCTGCCGTTCGGCCGCGGCCGGCTTTTTAATGCGGTGCAAGGCAAGAAATTGCCGGAGTGGGCAAGTGAATTTGATTGCGCGAGCTGGGCCCAGTTCTTTTTGAAATATATCGTTTCTCATCCGGCCATTACCTGCGCGGTGCCCGGCATGGCGCGGGCTGAGTATGTCGTCGACAATCTCGGCGCGGCGCGCGGTCGGCTGCCGGATGCACCCATGCGAAAGCGCATGGAGCAGTTCATCGAAAACGTTTAGGTGGAAGTTAGAAGCAAGTGGTGAGGAGTGACGGATTCGGGCGCATCGACGAGTAAGGGCGCTGTGCATCGACTTCTATCGCGGGCGATCGATGTCAGGCCGGCCGAGTTACGCGCGCTTGGCTGGTCGTGGCTTTATATCATTTCAGTTTTTGTCTCCTATTATATTCTCCGGCCGATTCGCGACGAAATGGGCGTGGCCGGCGGGGTGGAAAATCTTCAGTGGCTTTTCACCGGCACTCTGCTTGGCATGATCGCGGTCAATCCGCCCTTCGCCGCGTTGGTGGCGAGATTGCCGCGGGTCAAGTTCATCGCTTTCGCCTATAGATTTTTTGCCGGTAATTTGCTGCTCTTCGTGGCATTGTTGCACATGGCGTCGGCGGAACAGAGTATCTGGATCGGCCGCATTTTTTTTATCTGGGCGTCGGTTTTTAATCTGTTTGTCGTATCGGTTTTTTGGGCGCTGATGGTCGACGTGTTCGACACCGAGCAGAGTAAACGGCTGTTCGGCTTCATCGCCGCCGGCGCAACCCTCGGCGGTATTATCGGTTCCAGCTTGACCGCGGCCTTAGCCAAGCAAGTGCCGGCGACCTATCTTTTGCTCGCCTCGGCGATTTTGCTTGAGGTGGCGGTCTTTTGCGTCGGCCGCCTGTCGCGCTTATCGTCGGCCTTGCGCCAGCGGCCCGCCGCTCAAGGCGACGAGTCGCCCATCGGCGGTTCGGTGCTGAGCGGCCTGACGCACGCGCTTAAGTCGCCCTATTTGATCAACGTCAGTGTTTTTCTTTTGCTATATCGCGATCACCTCGACGTTTCTTTATTTCCAGCAGGCCGAAATCGCCAGGAAGTATTTCGCCGACCGCGGCGCGCGCACGGCGTTCTTCGCAAGCGTCGATCTCTGGGTGAATATTCTCACTCTCGGCGCGCAACTGTTTGTCACAGGTAGAACGATCAAACGGATCGGTGTGGCGCTGACACTGGCATTGCTGCCGCTGCTGAGCATCTTGGGATTCGGCGCGTTGGCCTGGGCGCCGACCGTCGCGGCACTGGTGGCTTTTCAAGTGATCCGCCGTGCCGGCAATTTCGCCTTCGCCCGGCCGACCCGCGAGGTGCTGTTCACCGTCGTGGCGCGGGAGGATAAGTACAAGGCTAAGAGTTTTATCGATACGGTGGTATATCGCTTGGGCGACCAGGTGGGCGCCTGGTCCTATGCCGGCCTGGGCGCGCTCGGCTTGGCGATGACCGGAGTATCCATTGTCGCTGTGCCGATTTCAATTCTCTGGCTGGTCAATAGTTTGTGGCTGGGGAGCAAACAAAAAGCGCTTGAGCCGGTTCCCTCCGCCGGATAGTTCCAAAGGTTCCCGTGATTCCAATCGCTGCAACCCGGTCGACGGTTCGACACCCTTCTGAAACGTTTGGAATCGCTAGAACCGCGGCGTTATTTTTTCGCCGCCGTCAGTTCGATATCGATATTTTCCTGGCGCTGGATCTCGCCGAATCGTTCGCGCAGTTCGGCGATGTTGGTTCGCGTCGGCACGGTCAGATCGGCCTCGAGTTGAAAGATCGGCGTGCCGCTGATCGGCGCGGCGTAGGTTTTCGTCTCCATCGATTCGATGTTTACGCCCATACCGCTCAAGACGTTGCTGATCTGATAGACGATCCCCGGATGGTCCATGCACGAGGCGGTGAGCTTATAGGGCAGGTATGAGTCCTCGGTCTTGCGCACCGCCGGTGTCTTGATCGAGATCGTCAGGCCGGTCTCGGTTTCGATCTCGTGGTAGTCGCTGGCGATCTTGACCAACTTTGTGCCATCGCCGCTGATCAGCACGATGACGGCGAACTCGCCGCAGAAAACCGCCATCTTGCTGTCCTCGATGTTGCAGCCATGGCGGGCGATGAACTCGGCGATTTTTTCCACCAAGCCGACCCGGTCCGGGCCGACCGCGGTGAGAATTAGATGACTGGAGTCGGGCATGGCTTCAACCTAATGAATTCGTTCGAACAGTTCAAATCGTTGCCACGTCGATTGTAGGGGCGAAAGATTTTCTCGCCCCTACCTCAGCGCCAATGAAGAATCCATTCATGATCGCGTCATGCCACAGTTTTGCCACCGGGGGAACGATGCCTTGGGGTAGTTTGGCGTCGCTCCAGCCCCAGGAGTGAATACCGGCGCCGAGGGAGACGGGATGGACTTTCGGTGGGGGATTCAACTTGGCGAACAGCGGCAGCGAGCGTTCGCAGCGTTTCAACGTGACCGTGTCGTCGTTGACGCCATGGATCGAGAGAAAGTTCGGCACCGGTTTAACCCTTGGGCCTGATAATTCTCGCGTATAGCCGAGGTAGCGCTGGATCAAAGCGTCGCTTTCCTGGTGGGAGAGTTTGAGGCGAGCGGCGCTGGCGCTGGCGGCGGCTTGGAGGGCCCGGGTCGAATTCTTGTGAATGAAGTCTTCGGCCTTGAAGTTGGGCCGTCTCTTGGCCTTCTCCCAAAGTTCAAATGTAAGCTCGATCAGCATCGGCAGGCCGATCTCTTGTCGCTTCATGCCTTCGTACATGTAACGCGCGGTATCGCGCCAAGTGCGCAGGCGCAATTGGTTGAAGGGAAAATTCCAATCGTCGCCGCTGACCAGCGGATACATCCAGCCGAAGGGCGAACTGCCCCAGCCGAGCAGGCCGGCAATGTTAGCGACCCGCTGGGACGCCATCATGGCGAAGGGCCCACCGGTGGAGTGGCCGTGAATGTAGATCGAATATTCGCTCGCGGGAAACTGCCGGCGCGCGGATTCAATAACCGCTTGCTCGAAGGCGACCGGCCAGGCAGCCATGCGGTGGTAAAATTCCGTGCCTTCCTTCGCCGACAGTGACACCAGCGTGCCGTAGTCTGCGCGTTTCGATATGTCCTGCACGGTGGTGTACTGATCCGCAGAGATTTGTGTCTCCTTGGTCCACAGCGGCGTGCGTGCCGAGCCGTCGGCGTTTTCGACGTCGCCGGGCCAGTCGTGGCTGGCGTCATGGAAGTAGAAACGGCCGGGAAAGGTCATGGACGCCACCGGGATGCCGTACTTCTCCGGTAGCAGCTTGGCGACTCGTTGCACCGATTTGAAGTCAGACACGCCGCCATGCAGCAGCAAGATTCCAACCTTCTTGCCATCGGGTCCGGTGGGGACGCGGCTTACGTCCTGCGGCGCGTAGCGCACCACGCCGATGTCCCAATCCATCGCCAGTTCATGGATGCGAAAGATATCTTCACTGATGTCGATGGGAGTCCCGGCTCTGGCCGTGACTTCGTCGTTGAGTTTGAGAACCTCGTCGAAGGAGACCACCTGCGGCGGTTCCCAAGCGGCATTGAACGCCATGGAAAATTCTCCCAAGGACAAATTTGCTATGAAATTAAGAGACGACGCCGCCGATGTCAACGCGGGTTAACGGTAAAAGCTTCGTAAAGCACTTTGCCGGTGGCGTCTTTGGGTTGGGACCAGCCGAGCAGCCAGGCAAGGGTTGGGGCGAAATCTATGATCCGCACGTTGGCTAATCTTTGCCCCGCCCGAATGCCGGGGCCGTTGAATACCATGAGTGTGCGCATGGAGGCCTGCTTCGGATTGGCGCCGTGGGTGCCGTAGGGCTCGGTGTCGGCAAGCAATTGTCCGCCGCTCAGGCGCGGATCGAAGTCGTAGCCGGCAACGAGCTCGATATAGATGTCGCCGCCAACTTCGCCGCCTAGGCCATACAGTTCTCCTTCGGTTGCGCCATCGATGATCGAGGCGACTACTTGGCGTTGGCCGTCGCGCAGGGAAAAGAGCGCTTCCCGCAGCTTGTCAATCAACTCGTCCCGTTCTTCGCTCTTGACGATGCCGCCTTTGCGGTCGTCTGAATTGATCAGCAAGTAGCCGTTGTTGACCGCCGGGTAGAGAACTTTAGTTTTTGCCAGATCGACGCGGTTCTGCCCGTCAAGAGCGAGAAAGCCATGTTGTTGCAACCAAAGGTTGAGCGCGACCCGCTTGTGGATGCCTTGGACGCCGTGGTCGGAGATCACCGCCATCACCGTATCGTCGGCCCGCTTGGCAAGTAATTGTCCGAGATGGTCATCGCTCGAACGATAAACTTGTTCGAGAAACGGTCGAAGCTTGTCGGCGATCTCCGGACGATAGCCGGGCAGTGTGGTGTCCAAGTGGCCGCGCCAGGCATGCTCGGCCTCGTCGGGGAACGGCGTGTAAGCGAGATATAGATCCCAGGGCAGATTGTCGATGGCCCAGCGGTTGGTTTCCATCAACTGGTGCTGGGCAAACAGCATAGTCTCCAAATAGCGCGCTTCGGCGCCGCCGCTGCCGTCGTTGGCGATGTTCCGGCCCAGGGCGCCATTTTGATAGAGTATGCTCGCGCCATTGCCGATGAAGGTGCGCACGGTGGGGCTGGTTTTGGCGTCTTGCTGCAATTGGAGATCGCGCATGGGCCGGGTGTAGTACATGAAAAAATCGCTGCCGTCCGCTTTGAGATCGAATAGACGCAAATAGATTCTCGCCTCGACATTGCCCGCGCCCTTGACAGTGATGGGAGCGCTCCAGAAGAGTGCACCGCCTGGACTGGCCGGCGCCGGCTTCAGTTTAGTCTTGATCTCCTGGCTATCGCGGCTGGCCGCGATCACAGCAGTGTCGTAGCCGATTTGCGGATCGGCGGGATCGTCGATCAGCAGGCCGATGAGCTGGGTTTCGCCGACAGTGAAATCAAATTCAATCGGCGGCGCATCGCTCGCCGGCGGATCATTCCAGGGCGCGTTGCTCTCGCTCTTGACGGCGCGCCGGGTGACGATGCCGTCGCGGCCTGAGATGAGATTGTAGCCGGCGAAGCGTGTTACGTCGTTGGATCGTTCTTCGGCAAACGCCGGAATATGCGATACCACCGACTTCTTGCCGGCGCGTTGCGCCGTGGCCCAGATCGGCTCGGCGCGTAGCGGCGCGCCGTCGAAGCCGGGGAGGCTGTCGAGAATCGTGAACTGTGCGCGCGGCGCGCGCGGCACGCGGTTACCGCTGATGCCGGTAACGCGCGGCGGTGCGCCGGTCATGAGCGAGGCAAATCCCGGCGCTGTCTTCGAGGGATTTCCGGCCATGACATCTTCGGCGACGGCACCGCCGGCTATGAGCTTGGCGAGGTTGGGCAGTTTGCCTTCGCGGATGAGTTCCTTAACGAACGAGGGCACGGTGCCGTCCCAAGCCATGACGATGGCTTTTGACGCTGCCTGCGCGTAAGTCTGCGCCGGCAGGACAAAGTGGAGCGACAGCAGAGTGGCAACGATGACGCGAAGCACCAGCGGCAAATCGTTGGATCGGCGGATCATAAGCGCGATGTGGTAAACCCAAGTTGTGTCAAAATTTATGGTAGTAGCGTCCGGCGCGCTTCGGCGAGATAGCTCATGTCGATATACTTATCGGTCTTGGGCAACGGCTGGATCAGAGTGCCATCTTCGACGAGCAATTGCATGACCTTGTCCAGCCCCTTGGGATTGATCTCGCCGTCTTTAGGAATGGCGTTGGTGTTGATGTAGTAGCGCCAGCTCGCTTCCGAATGCTTTTCACTGTACTTGAGGCGCTTGACGATGATGCGCACGGTGTCTTCCTTTTGGTTGTGGATCCACTGGTCGGCGCGCAAAATCGCGCGCAGAAACCGCACCAGCAGCGCCTTCTTGTCTTGGGCGAAATCGGCGCGCACGTTGAACACCGTCTGAACGAAATTCGGCGTGTACTTGGCGGTGGCACCAAGATTGTTCAAGCCGGCTTCGTCGGCGCCGAAGCTATATGGCGGGCTCAAGATCGCTGCGGCGATGTTGCCGGTCTGCATCGCCAAAAAACGGTCGGGCATGCTGCCCATGACGCGCAAGGCGTAATCGCGCGGATACTCCAGGCCGTTGGCCTTGAGCATCTCTTTCATGATCACCGTGTCGCTGGTGATCAAGCCGGACACGCCGATGGTGCTGCCTTTGAGATCCTTGAAAGTTTTTATTTTGGCACTGGCATAGAGATCGTAAACCGGCGCGTTGGTCAGGCCGCCGACGATTTTTAACTGTGCGCCTTTTTCCACCGCCCGGATGGTGGTCATGGCCGAGGACGCCGACACCTGGGTCGATCCGGCGATCAGCACCGGGATCGCCAACGTGCTGGCGTTCAACACCACGGCTTCGAGAAAAATATTCTCTTTGACGAAAAAGCCTTTTTCCTGGGCGACGTAAATCGGCAAATTGTTGAGCGAGAGCGTGATCGTCCCGAGAGTGATCTTGTCCGGCGCGCTCTGGGCATGCAGCGGCGCGCCTAGCCAGGCGATTGCCAGCCAGAGCGTTAAGACGACCATTTTCCTCTGCGCCATAATGCCTAGAAGTGTGATTTGCATTTGCCCCGACAGTAGCCGATTGCGATTCGCAGTGTCAACGCGGCTGCGCCCTGGCAGATCGGTTCATTCGAGTTGTTCGAGTGCGTGCAACGATAACCCCTCGGCGACCGAGGTGAACTCCTGGCCGGCGCGGATTGACGCCTTGGGAAATTTGTTTTCAAAAATCCCGCGGATCGCCGGCACGAACGACGAACCGCCGGTCATGAACACCACGTCGATCTCTTGGGAAGCGATGTTGCAATGGTTGAGCAGGCGATCGACGCAGGCGGTAATAGCGCTCACTTCGGCGCCGATCCAGTGCTCGAAATCGCCGCGTGCTACGAATTTCTCGATATCGATGGCCGCTTGTTTGAAATAAAATTGACTGCCCGTCTGTTCCGATAGGCTGCATTTGACCGCCTCGATCGCCTGGTACAAGCGGTAGCCGAGATCCTGGTCGACCAGCTCGATCAGCGCGTCGAGCATTTCCGGCGCCAGGGCTTTGAAGCGGATTTGCTTGAGCAGCGCCATGTTTTTCCGGGTCTTGAGAAACGACAGGTAATGCCACCGTTCCAAGTGCTCGTAAAGCCAATTGGGCACGGGGAGCACTTTGCCGAACTCAGTCTTGTATTGGCTGCCCAAGCCCAACATCGGTGCCACCAGATGGCGCACAAGTTTACTGTCAAAAGTATCGCCGGCGACGCCGACGCCGTCATTGCCGATAACTTGATCGCTCAATCCAGCTGTCGAAGTTTGCGTCGGTTGCAATTTGACCAGAGAAAAATCGCTGGTGCCGCCGCCAAAGTCGGCGATCAGCACGAGCTCGTCGTGGTCGAGCCGCTGGCGGTATTTGTAGGCGGCGGCGACGGGCTCGGGCAGGAAGTGGACCTCGTCGAAGCCGGCGTGACCAAGGGCTTTGCGCAACCGCGCAACCGCGAAGTCGTCGTCTTTTGGATCTTTCGTGCCACTGAAATGAACCGGGCGGCCGACCACCAGTTTGCTGCCGAGATCGCCAAATTGGCCTTCGGCGGATTTCCGCAGATAGCGCAGCAAGGTGCCGATCAGTTCTTCCAGGGAGAAAGTTTGATCGAATATCTGCGTCCGGCTAAATAAGCGGCTGGCGAGATAGGACTTGGTCGACTGGATCAACCGTCCCGGCGCATGCGCATTCAAATAGCCTTGGATCGCGTCAGGCCCGGCGACCACGCGCAGCTTGCCGCTCTTCGATGCCTCGTCTTGCTCAACGTAAAGAATCGACCGAAAGGTCGTCTCGCCGGTGCCAAAATGCGCGACCTCAACTGCGCGGTCGCCGTGAGCGAGAGCCAGCGCGCTATTGGTCGTGCCGAAGTCGAGACCGAACGCTTTGGACAAAACAATCTCCGTGGCGGTGATGCAAATCCCGACACCGTAACATTTCGCCGGCAATTCCTGAACAGTGAGCGGTAAAAAGTCAGGAGTCAGGTCGCGCCGAAGGCGCTGGGAGCGCTTAAACGAATCGCTTGCCTGGGATAACTTAATAACGAGTGGTTCGATCAGTAAAAATAAGAAATGCGCCAACACGAGGCGACGGATTTCTCCTCTATAATTATGGTATAGAGCGAAGGGTGGACTGCTACAGCACAGCAATGTAGGCCGACCGACTCTATCTTATCAACGCATTGAGGCGAGGACTTCGTCGTACACATTCAAGATCTCTTCCTTTTCCAAATGGAGAAAATGGCCCACGTTCTTGATCGTGCGCATCTCCGCATGGGCAATCTGCGCGGCCAACGATCGAACATCTTCGGCGTCGATAATGACGTCGTTCTCGCCATGCAGCAGCATGGTCTGGCAGCGGACTTTGCTAAGATCGACGACCTCGGTCAAGTCGCGGACCGATATGACCGTTAAGCCGTGCTGACAAAAAGCCTCCAGCGCCTCGCTGCTCATGCGCTGAAACTGGCCGAGTATACGGCCCTTCATCGCGTCCGGCAGTTCCTGACCGACACCCTTGATCACCGTCTCGCCCACCGTTGATCCGTCTTTGCTCGGCATGGCCAATCCGTTGGTGATCAACTCGATCATCGCTTGGTTCGCCTTCATCCCCATGCTGGCCAAGATCAAACTTTTCAATCTATCCGGATGGCGCGCCGCGTAGGCCAGCGCCACCACCCCGCCCCACGACGCCGAACAAATAATCGGCAGGCGTGCCCCCCTCGTGGCTTTTACCATGGTATCCAATATGTCGACCTGCTCGTCCAGGGTGACGGTGCCGGGTCCGGTAACTATCTCGCTTGCCCCCTGGTGCGGAAAATCAAATAGAACGATCCGATAGCTGCGCTCGAAGCGACGGACAAAACTATGCCACATAGCCATCGACTGCTGGATTCCATTGATAAAAACCAACGTATCTTCTGCTTCGCCGTACACTCGGTAGGGGATAGCAAACCGTTGAACTTGCAGTTTTCCTTTGTTTAGCGGCGCCACTGCTATGATCGAGACCTTTCTGCCGCCGTGATCCTAGGTGCCATGGGATGTTTTGCTAGATTCACTTCGGTTTGGTTTTATTCCATCAATTTGCCGCGCGACCAACGATCGGCGCGGCAATTAATAATCGTAGCAGCAATTTGACGGACAAAACAAATAAAATGCATCTGCCTTGAACACTTCCTCAATCCTTGCAGTCTGGTCGTCTAAATCCGCTTGCCCTAGTTTAGAATGCGCAAATTACGGCCGCCCGGCCCGCTGTCGTATCCTAACCGCTGACGTAGCGGACCAGTTGCTCGATCAGAAACCGCTGGTCGGCGATGATCGACTTCACGATATCGCCGATCGAGATGAGGCCGACCAGTTTACCGTCCTCGATGACGGGAAGATGGCGAGTGCGCTTTTCGGTCATTAGAGACATGCATTCTTCAATCGCTTGGTCGCGGTGAATATATACGACCGGGCTGATCATGATTTCCTTAACCAGCGTGGTTGGAGAAGTACGGCCCTGCAGTACGACTTTGCGTGCGTATTCGCGCTCTGATATCAGGCCGACGACCTGCGCGTCTTCCGTGACCACCAGGGCGCCGACTTCCTTTTCGGCCATGCGGCGGAGCGCGTCGAAAACCGTGGCGTCCGGCTCGACGCACCAAACATCGGTTCCTTTGACCATGAGGATGTCTCGGATTGTCTGCATGGGCGACCTCCACTCGACGCGGTCGGCTTTGGGAATTTATACAACCAAATGAGCGCGCAGGTCCATATTCGCCGCAAAATAACTTGCCGCCAGTGCGCTATTCGGGATAAAAGCAATCCGGCTAAAAGGAATTGACTCTGTTTGGCGGCCTGGATATGCTCCGGTTCGGCACTCTAGTTCGGCACGATCGGACGGCGTAAATTTTTTTGCCAAGAGGGTGAAGTCAATGAAGATTTCTGCCGAGTTGTTGGTTTTGGTTTTCATCGTTTTACTGTCTTCGAGCTGCGCGGCGCTTAGTGGTTCCGGAGATTACACTCCCGAGCCAATCGCATGGCACGACTATAACGATTGCTGATTCAAACGGATTGTCCGTGCAGTTTCCGACGGCAGCCTGGTCTTCGTTCATAAACAGGTCGTCGTAATCCCGGCCTGAATGCATCACAGCCCACCTGGCATCGCGGCGGCGAAGGATCGATTTCCCTCGTCTACGGCACCAGCACACTCTTTAGCTTCGCGATCATAGTTGCGTCGAGTTTGAACAGACCGGCAACGATGCCTTCGATAGTTTCTCCGCCCACTGGCGTGACCGCGAGATTGGCTTTGTTCATCTCGGTGAGAAATTCAGGATCTTTCAGCGTGTCGAGAAAGCTTTTGCGCAGCGTGCGAACGAGGTTTCGGTTGGTGGCGGGGGGTAAGAAGTAGAGATACTGCAAGATTGCAACGTCCTGGACGGCGTATTTTAAGATTTGTTTGGCTTCATCCGATTTGGCGAAGTCGATGGCCAACGGCACATTGGGCAGCTCAGGGTGTTTCTTCGGCGCCACCTGCAGAACCACCGAGACCTCGCCGTTGTCAATCGACTTGCGCCACAGAAGTTTTATTCCTTCCCACGCCGCGCAGAAGCCGGCGAGCTCACCGGCATCGGCTGCCAGGCGCACGTCGGCGGCGCCCTTGTAGCCGTCGATGACGCGGACGGGAAGGATTGGCAGCGCTGCCTTCAGCGTGCGCGCGATATCGGATGGGCCGGTGCCGGGGCCGATGCCGCCGAGCTTCACCGGTTCCTTGGCGACGAACCAGCGCTCCATGCTGGTGACACCGCTCGCCTTGGTCAACGCGCATACCGGATGAAATTCCGTGGGCACGCCCAAGTATTCGAACCTCCGGCTGTCGAACTCGATGCCGCGGGCGCCCAAGATTTGCTGCAAGATGAAGCTGCCTTGATTGCTACCGACGGTCAGGCCGTCGGCTTTGGCGCGTTGAAACATGAAGTTGGCTTGGATGAAGCCGCCGGCACCGGTCATGTTCTCGACGACGATGGTCGGATTGCCCGGCACATGTTTGCCGAAGTGGCGGGCGATGACGCGTGTGTAAGCGTCGAATGTCCCGCCGGCACTGAAGGCGACGATGAAGCGCACCGTCTTGCCTTTGTAGTAGTCGTGGCTGGAAGCATGAGCCGCGCCGGCCACGCCGAGAACGCTGACAGCAAATCCAAGGAGGATCGGCCGCAAAGAACGCAAAGTTCGCAAAATAATCGGCGACTGTGTGCGGCGTGATTGCGCTAAGCTCTGGCGCGGGAGTGCTGGGGATGGCGCCGCCAACTATGACTTGGCCGGTGTAGTGCGGCGTGTAGCCGAGCTCCATGAACCGGCCGCCTTTCATCACTCGCTCGATCTTTTTGGTGTTCTCGATATTCGCCAGCGGATTGCCCGAAAGGATGACGAGATCGGCGATGGCGCTTTAGCCGACGAAACCGACGGGCGGCTTGGTGGGCGATTTTTTTCTCGCCGTGAGCATTTCGGCACCCCATAGCGACAGCGACTGCAGCGCCTGCATCGGTGTCAGCCCGGCTTCCACCAGCATCGCCATTTCCATGTGCACGCTCAAACCGCAGGTGCCAACCGATGGGTCGTCGGTGCCGCCGATGATTTTGCCGCCGAGATCGACCCAGCGTTTGGTGAATTCCTGGGACATACGGAAGGCATCTTTGAATTCCTGCAAATCTTTCGGTGCGAGACTGGCCAGTGGCACCGGATTCTCATAGCGGTTGGAGAATGTCCGTACGGCGCGGAATTTCAGCAGCAAGCTATCGGCGAGATTGCGCGGATAGTAGGTCATCAGCGCGGCGTTGCGATAGACGTCATAGACGTCGCTTTCATGCTTGCGCGCCAGGGTGCTCTGGGAACCGAGTTCGTAGACCAGAGTTGGATTTAAGATAGGCGCGGCGGCCGATGGACTCTTTGATCATCTGATCGACACGCGTCTTGTCTTTGAGAAATGTTCCCCAGTGAAGATGCTTGCCGGTCTGAAAGCCATGTAGTTCCTCGGGGGTCATCAAAGCTTGGGCGTAGCCCCAGATATGCTCGAAGCCGTCCTGGCCGGCGCGACTCGATGCCGGCGCATCTTCGGTGTGGCCGAAGATGAACAAGCCGGCCTCATGCATCAGCTCCGCCGCCCACTGGTAGGCTTGCTTATTACGCTCATTGTAGGAAGGCAGCACGGCGAAGTCCGGCTTCTTGGCGATCCACTCTTTGAATTGTTGCCCGTCATCGTAACCGAAGGCGCGGGGCCGAAAAAAGTTTTTGCCCCTCGGTCGAAATGACAACGATTCCGAACTCGGCGGCTTCGCCCATTTGCCGGAAACATATTCGGATCCGCGAGTTTGCGATCCGTGGGAGTTTTGCTCGAGCCAAAATGTTCAAGCATAGTCGCAAAATTCGCGATCCGAGACCATCGATTGCCGAGCTTTTCTTCGCCGCTAACCATGCTGAATTTCGCGGGCAGATTTCGAGTCGGTCCCGAATCCAGATTCCTTTTTTGCGCCCTTTGCGTTCTTTGCGGCCATTCTTTTATTCCGATTCATCGTCGCATCATTTGCACAGGGCTCGGGCGGTTTCGACGATCCGTTGCGCCATTGGCGTGACATAGTCTTCCAGCGGCACGCTGTAGGGTACCGGTACCGGCGGGATCGAAACGCGTTTGATCGGCGCGCGCAAGCTGGTGAAGCCTTCGTCGGCGATGATCGCAGCCAAGCCGGCGGCGACGCCGCAGTTGTCATGGCTTTCGTCCGTGATAAGTACGCGGCCGGTCTTTTTCACGGACGCGAGCAGCGCCGGTTTGTCCAACGGCTGTAACGTCCGCGGGTCGATGACTTCGGCCGAGATGCCTTCTTTCGCCAGCGTTTCCGCCGCAGCCAAAGCGCGCGGCACTTGGATCGAGGTGGCGATGATGGTCAGGTCTCCGCCGGCGCGCTTGATATCGGCTTTGCCCAGTGGAATTTCATAAACGCCGTCCGGGACTTCGCCAACGTCGTCGAGCAGCCGATCATGGCCGAAGAACAAGGTCGGGTCTTCGCTCCGGGTCAACACCGTGCGCATAAGGCCCTTGGCATCGGCGGGAGTCGACGGCATGACGATCTGTAGGCCGGGCGTGTTCCAGTACCACGACTGCGGACTGCCCGAGTGCTGTACGCCGCCGCCGCCGCGGATGCCGAACTTCAGATAAAAAACCACCGGCACGTTGGTCTGTCCGCCGGAGTTGGAGTAGGCGATGGCGGCTTCGTTGACGATCTGCGGGATCGCTTCATAGGAAAAAGTCGCGGTGCTGATGTCGACCACGGGACGCAGGCCGGCCATGGCGGCGCCGATGGCGATGCCGCAAAAGCCGATCTCGGCGATCGGCGGAAATTTTGTTCGCGCCGCATATTTTTTGCGGAACGCGGCTAACTTTTCGTGGCCGGCTTCGCCGGCGAAGCTCGGGTTAAACAGCACTATACGTTTGTCCTGCTCTGCCACTTCGTCAATTGCGGCTAGCAGCGCTTCACCGAAGGTCATCTCTTGCGGCATGGTTAGTTTCCCTTTCCCGCGAAGGCGTAATTGAGGGCGGCTTTGGCTTCTGGCAGCGGGCTTTCCAGAGCGAAGCGCGCCGCCGCATCGATTTCCTGAATTACCTCGAGGTCGAGCTTTTCGATGTCGGCACGGCTCACGCCGGCGCCTGCGAGCTCGCGCGAGTAATTCAAGATCGGATCATGATCCTTATGCCAGTCGCGGACTTTTTCCGGCGCTCTGCCGACGTCCCACGCCCAGGAGATATCGGTCACGCCACCGATAAGCTTGGGCATATTGAACGCGTTGCCCGGCCATAGATGGGTACGCGCTTCGACGAACAGCGGTCCTTCGCCTCTGCGCACCCGGCCGACTAAATCTTTCGCCGTCCTATGCACCGTGCCGACATCGATGCCGTCGATGACGGTGGTCTCGACGTTTAAAGCTTTCGGCACGTTGGTGAGCTCCGTCGCAGCATGGCCCGCGCCACGGCCGCTGCGCCGATAATTATTTTCCATCCAAAAAATCATCGGCAGTTGCCACAGCTTGGCGATGTTCAAGGCTTCATAGAAGACGCCTTCCTCCATGGCGCCGTCGCCGAAAAAGACCACAGTAATCGCTTTGCTGTCTTTGACTTGCGCCGCGTATGCCGTGCCGCCGGCCAGTGCGAGGCAACCGCCGACGATGGCGGAGGTGTGGATGACCCCGACTTCAGGCGCGGCGACATGGAATGTCCCGGCGCGTCCTTGACAGTAGCCGGTGGCGCGGCCGATGATCTCGGCCAGGACTTTCTTCGGGTCGCCGCCCTTGGCGATGACGTGGCCGTGGTTGCGATGGGTGGTGAAAACATAGTCATCGGCATTCAACCAGTCGCACACCGCCACGCCGGTGGCTTCCTGGCCGATATATACATGGAAGTGGCCGCGGATCAGACCGGTGTGTTCGTCGTTGAAGCGGATGCAATGTTCCTCGGCGCGCCGGATCATCAGCATCCGGCGCAAAATCGCGAGCTGCTTGTCTCGGGAAATATCGGGTAGCATGGTTCCTCCGTGGGTTGGTGACATTTGGGTGCATTCTTACTGCCGGTATTGGAGAATTGCAAAGGCGTAAAAATTGATAATCGATAAGGAGTCATAGGTAAACCGGCGTCATTGCCGGAGAGTTTTGCGTTGGTGCGAGATTGAAAGTTGTCTTGGACCGACGGCTCAGGTTTGCTTGAACTGCCTATAGCTTTGCTTTAGCGTTTACAGAACTTCTGCGGGAAAGGTGAGCCGTGAAATCGATGAACTGTCCAAAATGCCAAACCGCCACCTTGGCGGAATTCAAAATCGAAGGGGTCGCCGTCGACCGATGTTCCGCTTGCGGCGGGACTTGGTTCGACGCCCAGGAGCTGAGTCAGTTGCTCGCCGAAGATGCACGACAAGTGGCGGAGTTACGCCGCGGCGGTAACGATGCTCGGTTAGATGACAAACGGGGCCGTTGTCCGCGCGACTCGGCGGAGCTGTTGCGGATGTACAGCGCCATTGACCGCAGCGTGACCTTGGACGCTTGTGCCGATTGTCATGGCATTTGGCTCGATGCCGGCGAATTCGCCAAGCTGTTCGCCGCGCGCCAGGCGTGAGAATTCAATTGTCGGTTGGCGCGGCGCCATGTTAAAAGCTCAAAGGCTATTCCAGTCGATGTTACGAATAGTTTATTAAAGCGCGCGCCGGTACTGGCTCTGCGAAAGAACCGGCGCGCCAGGGTTCTGAAAACCTAAAGTTCTCCTGGCAGCGGAAGCCGGTTTAGAACATGTGATCAAGGTAACCCAGCATTGGCGTGTTGTTTCACCATGTCTGGATGGAGTATCCGACCAAAGATCCGTCGGTGCGCATCGCTCCAAATTCGCATATTTCCACTAAACGCAGGGAAGGACGATTGAAGTAAATGAGGTTCTTTAAAACATCCGCCTGCGCTCGATTATTCGCCAGAGTCTTGCCGCTTTGCCTGTTCATTCTGTTATCGTCGCCGCCGATGGCGGCGCCGGCGGTTCGCGAGCTGAAAGAGGTCAAGGTCGCTTATCCGCCGTCGATGGCGTCGGTGACTTTGATGACTGGAATCAAGCAGCGATTTTTCGAGGAGCAAGGGCTGCGGCCGGTGCTGCTCGTCATCGCCAGTGATCTCGCGCTCAAGAGCCAAGTGGTCGGTGAGATCGACTATACCCTGTTCGGCGGCGGCTCCGGCATGCTCGCGGCGGCGCAGGGGTTACCGATCAAGAATGTTCATTTGCCGCATAAGTTCGCCGATATGACTTTGGTGGCGCGGCCGGAATTCAAGTCCGTCGCCCAGCTGCGCGGCAAGAAGATCGGCGTGAGCAGCTTTTCCGGCAGCGTTTATTCCTCGACTCGCGCCATGCTGTCGGCGGGCGGGCTCGACCCCGACAAGGATGTGGTGATCATTCCAATGGGCCGCGAACCGATCCGCCTGCAAGCGCTGTTTGCCGGCAGCATCGACGCGACGCCGCTACCGGTGCCGCTGCACGCCATTGCCGAAGAGAAAGGCTACAGCCTGCTCGCCGACATCGAAGGTAAATTCGAAGTGCCGTTCAGCGGCATTACGGTGACGGATAAAAAGCTCAGAGAGAGCGCCGATGAGGTGAAACGATTTATTCGCGCGATGGTCAAGGCCGGCAGTTTTTTCCTGAGCCATCGCAGCGAATCGGTGGCGCTCTATATGGACTGGTTGAAACTTTCGAAATCTATCGCCGAAAACGCTTACACGCGCTCGATCAAGACCGTCAGCCCGGACGGCCTGGGCAAGGATAGCGCGATCAAAAACCAAATCGGCTTGATCAAACAAACCACGGGGAAGGATGTGAAACCGGAGGATGTTATCGACTTTACCCTGTTGCGGCAGGTATTGGCGGAAGCGAAATGACGAAGCTGCAACCAAAAAGAAGAATGGCCGCAAAGAACGCAAAGGACGCAAAAGAATCGGCGTCGATGACTGCGGATAGCGAAAGCGGCTTGCGCGTGAAAAAACGCCGGCTGCATAGCCGGGCGGTCATCTTATTCGTTGTTATCCTGTTCGCCTGGGCCCGCGTCGCTGCGGCGCAGACCGTATTATCAAAACCGGAAAAAAACCGCTTGGAAGTCGCGATGGCGGGCACCGGTTCAACGAGCTTGCCTTTGTTGGTGACTTTGGAGGGCGGCTATTTCACCAAGCGCGGTCTCACCGTCAATCTCAGTCAAGTTAGCGCTAGTGTGTCGGTGCAGGGCGTGATCTCCGGCACCATCGACATTTACCAAGGCGGCGCGGCCGCGATCGCCGGTAATCTCGCCGGCGCGGATATCATTTACGTCGCCGCCGCCGTCGACAAGAGCTCGCTCAATCTGTTCGGTCAAAAGGGCATCACGACGTTCGACGCGCTGCGCGGCAAGGCAATTTCGACCACATCGCCGGGCGCCTTCGGTGAAATCGCCGTCCGCGGCACTGCCCGCCGTATGGGTCTGGAGATGGGCAAGGATATCAAGCTGCTCTACCATCGCACGCCGGCGGAAGCGCTGTCGACTTTTCTCCTCGGCAACGCCGAAGGGTTGGTGATCACGCCGCCGCAGACCGATATGGCCAAGCAAAAAGGCTATCCTATGATCGTCGATTATTTCAAAGAGGGCTTTAAAATCATCGGACCGGGAACCTCATTGACGCGCGAATTCGCGCAGAAATATCCTAATACCATCAAGGCCTATTTGATGGCCTATCTCGACGGCCTGCGGCGGACCATCGACGACGAGGAGTATGCCAAGAAGATCTGCGCCAAATATACCAAGTTGACGGATATAAACATTTTGACCGAAACCTATCAGCAAGGGCTGCGCGTATGGAACCGCGATATGACCGTCGACCCGGCGGCGATCCGCAACGTGCTCGACGACTCGTCCGATGCCAAAGCCAAGGGAGCCGACTCAAAGCGGTTTTACGACAACTCGCTGATTCAACAGGTCAACCGCGATCATGCCGCCAAGCTGTTTCCCGGAGAAATTCGCTAGATCAGGAAGTAGCCAGGAGTTTCGCAGGCACAACCGGTGAGTATCGCAGGAGGTTAAACGGCTTATGATAATGAGACTTTCACATGGTGCGGCTGTTTGGGTGTCGGCGCTGCTGATACTGTTGATTGCCAATGCCGGCGCGCAGACCGGCAAGCCGGAAAAGAAGAGTCTCGAAATCGCCGTGGCGGCGTTTGCTCATACGACGATGCCGCTTTTGATCGCCCATGAGGCGGGCTATTTCGCGAAATACGGACTCGGCGTGAACATCAGCGCGGTCAGCGCAGGGGTCGCGGTGCAGGGATTGATCTCGAACAGGATCGATATTTACCAGGGTGGGTCGGCGGCGGTGATGGCGACTCTCGGCGGCGCGGATATTATTTATGTCGCCGCCGGCGTCGACAAGAGTTCGCTCATGCTGTTCGGCCAGAGGGGCGTCACGAGCTTCGATGTTTTGCGCGGCAAGACGGTGGCGACGACCTCGCCCGGCGCTTTCGGCGAGATCGCCATGCGCGGGACGGCACGGAAGTACGGTATGGAGATTCCCAAGGACATTAAGTTAATGTTTCACGGAACGCCGGCGCAGGCGTATTCGACGTTTACCTTGGGCAACTCCGACGCCATGATCAACACGCCGCCGCAGTCGGACATGGCCAAGCAAAAGGGCTATCCGGTGATCATCGATTTTTACAAGGAAGGATTGAAAATCATTGGCCCTGGCACCGCGGTGACGCGGGAGTTCGCGCAAAAAAATCCCAACACCATCAGAGCATTTTTGATGGGACTGTTGGACGGTGTGAAACGCGCCATCGACGACGAAGAATATGCCAGCAAGCTCGAATCGAAATATTCCAAAGTCACCGACGTCAAAATCCTCGCTGATAACTACCAACAAGGATTGCGCGTCTGGAACAAGGATCTGACAGTCGATCCGGCGGCGATCCGGGTCGTGCTCGACGATGCGCCCGATGGCCGAGGCAAGGGGGTCGATCCGAAACGATTCTACGACAATTCGTTTATTCAATCAGTCAACCGCGACCATGCGTCGAAGCTGTTTCCGGGCGAAGTGAAATAAGCGGCAAGGTCAGTGGTAATTCTGGCAACCGTTGTCGTTAAATGCACTCGAAAGAGCGAAATCCCGCCACCGGCGTTGGAACAATGGACCGTTGATCGCTTAATATTTGCCATGAGGGAAACGGTCACAGAGCCGGGTCTGTGAAGATGGAACGAGCGCGATGACTCTTGAGCAGGCGGTAATATCTTATTCAGTGGTTCTCGTTGTGCTGCTGGCGCTAATGGTCTGGATGCTAATGCGGCACTGGGCGGTGAAGCGGCGCAAAGCCCAAGCGGCCAACCCAGGCGCCGGCGCGGTCGAGCAAACGGCATCGCTGCCGATGGATTGGCGCGGCACTATAAGTAAATTGCGGCCGGACAACGTTCTTACCGGTGAGATGTGGGTGAAGGCGGTCATCGCTGCCTTTATCGCTCTTTGCGCCGGCACCATCGTTGTGGTGTTCGTTTTTCCCCTCGGCGCCGCGGCGGCGGCGATCGCGTCTTTTGCCGCGGTGGTCGTCATCGTCGGCCTATATGTAATCCTGCTGGACTAATCTTCTATTTTAGCTGCCGAGTGATTCGGCTCGGCAGGTAAGCTACCGCATCGATCTCCACCAAGCACCGCGGCGATAGCTCATCGACGACTACGGTTAAGCCGGCGGGCATGGTGCGCGAGCGGCTGTGGCCGGCGAAGAAACTTCGATAGGCTTCGGCGAATTCCGCGCGATCAGTTCCTCCGACTAAATACACAGTGGTCTTGACGATGTCGTGGAGGCTGCCGCCGGCGGCTTCAACGATGTCTTTGGTGTGGCGCAATGTCGCCTCGGTTTGGCCGGCGAGGCTGCCTTCACATTCCACCACCCGGTCGAACGTTACGGCATCTTGACCCGCGAGCAGCAGCCAATCGCCAACCCGCACCGATTGCGAGAAAGAACCGGGCGCCAGGCGCACCTGGGGACTGGTGACGATTTTCTGTTCACCGCGGTAGGCGATGGCCATGGAGCGCAGCAAAATGTTTTCGCCGAGGCTGCGAATGTAGATGCCGGAGTTGGGCGGGTAAGCATCCTCGGTGAAAACTCCTTGGTAGACTTTCTTGCGCGCCTCGCCGTAGCCGGGACGGTGCCGGGTGCCTGGCATGAACATGAAGGTGCGGCAGAGACTGCCGAGACCGAGTTTATGTCCCGCGAGAATCTTGCCGATGCGCGTGAGGACTTCGGTGGTTTGGCTTTGAATCGACCAAGGCGGGGCGATGAATCCATCGCCATTTGCCGCGTCAGTGCCGGAAAGAAAAAACCAATCGCCGATCCGCACGCCGTGACAACCGGCGCCGATGGACAGCGGCAGATCGGCGATACGCAATATTTCGCGATCTTCGCTGCTGGTGGCGATGGCATCCATACGCACGCGGCAGCCGCCGTCGAGGCCGTTGACGCCGACGCAATTTACCGCCGGCCCATGGTTGCCGAAGCGATCCCGCAGTGTCGTGCTCACCGCGGCGGCATCGCCGTAGTCGGAAAGATACACCGCGAGACTTATCACGTCAGCCAATGATTGGCCGCAGGAGCGCAGTCCGATGTCGAGATTGACCAGGCATTGGCGTGCTTGTTTTTCGGCGGACGGCTCGGCCCCGGCGATGCCATCCGGCCCGCGCGCGTCTTGGCCGAGGAAGGTGAATTCACCGGCCTGCACGCCTTGGCTAAATAGATCGGTTTCGGAGAAAAGCGTTTCTTGCTCGATGGTTTGTGGCATGGGTTCTTTAACCTGCCAAGGTCAACTGCGGGGTTCTGTCCATGCAATCAACGGGGAGGTTTATCAATGACCGTGATTTTCCCACACAGACATGCCGGCGCGGCAGCACAGGACGTCCTGTTCCGGACGGCTGGCGCCGGCGATGCCAATGGCGCCGACGATGGTGACGCCGTTGATGATCGGCAGGGCGCCGGCCATGGGTAAAATCTTGCCACGGTGCGAAATCATTAGGCTGCGGAGCCAGGGCTGGCGCGCCTGCGGCACCAATTCGCTAGTCGAGACGTGAAACGCCGCTGCAGTGTAGGCCTTGTTGAACGCCAGCTCGGCGCTTCTCGCTTCGGCCTTGTCCATTTTGCCGACCGCGATAGGTGCGCCGGCCTCGTCGACCACCACGGCGGTGATCGCGGCGCCGACCAGGCTCGCGTACTCTTGGGCAGACTCAATCATCGCCCAGGCGGTCGTAAAGGGCACTGGGCCGACCGCTGCTTTGTTCTGGCGGAAGAATGCCGCGTTAACTTCGATCGCGCCGATGTATTGAGCGGGAATATCGACGTCTTTGAATATCGCATCCACCGGGCAGACGATCTCGCACTGCTCGCAGTCGATGCACACTTCCGGGTCGACATAAAACTGTGGCGCGCCCGGTTTGGTGTGAATGCATGCGACCGGGCAAACTTCGACGCAGGCGCCGTCGTTGGTACAAAGTTCGGTGATGATGTAGGGCACGGGATCCTCGCTACGCTCGGCAATTAGTAGTGGAAAATTGAAAATGGAGAATGAAACCCAAACCCGTCGCCGGCCATCTTCAATTAGCCATTTTCCAGCTGAATTGTATTCTACCCGCCTGCGGCGAGCGGAAGATCGGTGTAGATCGCGTCGGCGACGTAAACACCGGCGCCGAATTCGCGAGTCACCAATCTGCCGCTGCCGTTCAATGTTCCCAAGCCCGCTTTGGCGGCGAGCGCGTCGGTGTTGGCATCGCGGACCACCGCGGCGCGGAAGCCCATCTCGCGGACCCACGAGCTCAATACAAAGGTGATGAACAAACCGTTTTGCACCGGCATCTGACCGCCGATGCCTTTGGCTGCGCGCGGATCGTAGTCGGCATGGACGGCGCAGAGTATGGCGAATGGCAGTCGATCCGGGTTGCTTGGCGCATCGGCGTCGAGTTTGGCGATGCCAGTCATTTCCGCGCCGAAGTATTGCGCCATGCCCTTGACATGACTCGACGTGATCTCGGGCGTGTGCAGTTCCGCTTTAGTCGGAAAAATATTTCCCGCCGGCGCGTTGCGGATTAACTCGATGACGGAGTTAGTCGGATCAACCGCCGGCGTATTGACGAAAAAATCCCAAAACGGGTCGTCCTTGTGAGTGTCCTTGCCGGACCAGGGAAGTCTAATGGCCACTTACGGTTCTCGCTTGACGAATCGATTGGTGTTCTCCTTGAGCGGCGCATAGTAGCCGACGCTGCCGGTGACGGCTTTGGCGCCGGCCTTTTCATGAGACGCGTTGCAGCCGGCGACAGTGCAGGCATGCTCGCCGGGTTTGACGCCGGAGTCGTACCCCAGCCAAGTCACCCGCGCATTGCGCACCAGCCCCCAAAATCGGTCGTCGATCCACTTGAGAAACTTTACCAGCACCGGCCGCAGGACGTAGGGGCAATAGTGCAATGATGAGGTTGCCATATTGTGCCACCAGGTCTTCGGTTTTGTGTAAGGACACACCGTGGCGCAGGTCAGGCAGCTGCCCCAGTGATCGTGCACGTAGGGGCGCAGCTTGTAGCAGGTGAGCCAGTTGATCTTGTACTTCTCGACCCCGTTGTGGACGACCTTGTCGCCTACCGGAATGCTGTTGGTCGGGCAGGTGTTGGCGCACTTGCGGCAGACTTTACAAAAATCGTCGACGCCGATGTCGATTGGCTCGTCACCCACCAGCGGCAGATCGGTCATGATCGGGTCGGGCATATGCACGCGGGCGCCGTATTCCTTGCTGATCACCAGCCCGTTACGGCCCAGCTCGCCGACGCCTGAGGCCACGCCCACCGCCTGGGGCACCGCCACACCGCGCAGCGCCGTGTAGCCGAGCTCTTTGATATAGCCTTCGAGGGCTTTCAGGATCATGTTGCCCTTGATTTGCGAGATGTGATAGGCGGCGTCGCCGATCAGATGGCGGTGCGCTTGCAGCTTATTGTAGTCCCACGCGGTGGTCGCCATGATGATGTAGGGAAATTTACGCGACATCTGCTCCGGCGTGTAGGAAGAGTATTCGTCCTTGGCGGTGCCGTCTTGGACATAGCGACCGCCGCCCGCGGCGTAGAGAAAATTGGGATGGGCGTCGGCGATCCGTACGATATCCGCGCCCATGTAGCGCGCTACCGCCTTGATGTGACGCGCCATAGCGGCCGGGTCATTCACCGGGACTTTCTTCGGATTGATTTTACCCTTGGCCGCTTGGTTGACCACCGTGCTCAAGAAATGTCTGCGGTCGGCGAAATGGTTCGGCGCCGATACCCGGGTCAGCGGATCTTTGGACACCGTGTTGTGGTACCAATTGAACAACGGCTTGCCCAACTCGCCGCGCTGGTTTTTCGGGTGCGGCGACTGATTCATGTCGACGTTTTCAAACTTGCCGACGATGCGCACCGTGCGGCCGAGATACGGTATGGGGAACTCGGCGTTGCCGTTGGCGCGACTCTTTGACTCGGGAGTTTCAACTTTGGACATGGTTTGCCCTCCGATTAAATTAGACAGAGAAGAGAGACAGAGATTGGGCCGGGGCAGGATCGTCTCTATCTAGACTCTCTGACTGGAGTTTATACTTGATAAGCTGCCAGCGCCACTTCGGCGCATTTTTGATCTTGATCGTCCGTGCCGCCCGAGACTGCGATGGCGCCGACGACATTGCCGCCTTCGACCACCGGGAGGGCGCCGCCACCCGGCATTACCTTGCCGCTGCTCGATACCACAAGACTTTGAAACCACGCCTGGTTCGCGACACCGGCCAAGTCTTTGGTCTGCTGCTGAAAGCTTGCCGCAGTGTAAGCTTTGTTGAGAGCAATCTCCACCGTGATCGGCCGCGCTTTGTCCATGCGCCCGAGGGCGATCATGCGCCCACTCTGGTCGACCACTACCGCCGTCACGGCGATGTCCAACTGCGCCGCTTGAGTATGCGCGTTGCGCACCATCTGAATCGCTTTTTCTCCAGGGATAGCCATAGTTCCCGGTGAACCTCCTCGTTGCTGATCTATTCGGTCTACTTTAACAGGGAATGGGTATGGACAGTCAAGCGCAAAGGGATGTCAGGTAGGGTGTTCTGTGAATTGACGAAGGTCAATATGGGCAAAATACATGGATTTGCCCTGTGGGACGGGCGGCCCGAGTGGCCGCGTGCCGGGAGTTTCCATCGCTGTCCTAGGAGTTGCGCAAATTAATCGATCTAGTTTAAGCTCGGCAGCGGTGGACGACCGAAAACATTGAATAGATAGACTCGACGGACAGGCGGCGATGTCAGCTGGCGCCACGCATGCTACCTATCGTCCGGTCATGTCTTGGAGATTGCCACGTGGTGACCATCGACGCCGACGCGCATGTCATGGAAGGTCCGCGGACCTGGGAATATTGCGACCCATCGGAGCGCAAATTTATGCCGGTGCTAGTCGATCCCGGCGCCGACTCGGACCGGCAGTTCTGGCTGGTCGACGGCAAGATCCGCGGCCACGTGCGCCACGTAATCAAGTCGAAAGATTTTCACGCCCTCGCCGAAGCCAGTGGCCGCGACATGGTCGTGCCGCCGGCGGCACAGCACCTCGAAGATGTCCAGACGCGTGTCCGCCACATGGATGAAATGGGCATCGATATCCAGGTGATGTATCCGACCATCTTTATCCAGCAGGTCACCGACAAGCCTGAGTTCGAAGTGCCGATCTGCAAGGCTTACAACCGCTGGATGGCCGACGTCTGGAAGCAAGGCAACAGTCGATTGCGCTGGGTTTGTGTGTTGCCGCTGTTGAGCCTGCCCGATGCCATCGACATGGTGCCCTGGTGCCGGGAAAACGGCGCGGTGGCGGTGTTGATGCGGCCCTTCGAAGGCGATCGCTTGATCCAGGATCCATACTTTTATCCGCTCTATGAAGCGATGACCAAGCTCGACCTGCCGATCGGCATGCATATCGGCAACGGTAATCCGAACTGTTTGGACATCACCCGCCAGCGGGTCGGTTACGGCGCCGGCTTCTGGAGCATGTCGGCCAACACCGCCGGCGCCTGCCACGCGATGATTACCAGCAAGCTGCCGGAAACTTTTCCGCAACTGCGCTTCGGTTTCATCGAAGCCTCGGCGCAATGGATTCCCTGGGTCTTCAAAGACATCAAGCGGCGCGCCGAGGGGCGCAAGTTGCCCGACAACTTTTTCGACAGCTACCGTCTCTATGTTTCTTGCTACAGCAGCACCGACGACATCGAATATATCTCGCAGTATTCCACCGAAAATACCCTGATGACCGGCACCGACTACGGCCACGTCGACATGTCGGTCGAGATCGATGCGCTCCGGACGTTGGCAACGAACGGCAGGGTGCGGCCCGTGCTTGCGCGGAAAATTTTGTCCGACAATCCAGCGCGGTTCTACGGAATACAATAATATCGTTCAAATCGTTCAAGCCGTTCAAATCGTTCAAACGGTCGGAATCGGAGATCGAGAAAATGCGTGGAGCGGTGAGGCGCTATGTGGTTTGTGAGTTTTCACTATAATACTTTTGGAAACCAACCGTGCGCGGACGACGGGTTTAACACTGCCGCCGATGTCATCTCAGCTGCGAGGCTTCAATATGCTTGCGGACATCGCCGCGTTCGGTTTCCCCTATCAAGCCGCCGGCGTCGCGATGCCGCGAAAGTTTATGCGCAAGCGAATCGCTGGCGTGCACCCACTATGTCAAGCCTATGTCGAAGCCGTACACCGCTGGAGGGATTGAAAACGCTCAATAGCGAGCGACCCGAAAGCCAATGGAGCGAAGGCCGAAGAGTTCGTCAGTCTCCGCTTCATCAAATAACTCGACTACAGCGGTTATATGCGGCAGCTATTAAGATTAGCGTCACGATGGTGTTGGATTCCAGTGACAAGTCACTGGTCGAGACCTAGACTCACATTCAAATACCTCATAACTCAGGCCGGACTTTAGAATCTGAGAGAACCGTACTTAATAATGTCTTATTTCTACAAAAGGACGCGAGATTACTTGCATTTGTTACATCGAATTGAACTCTTGACGAGAAATTCAGATACAGCAAAATCCGTGCTGGTCGTAATGCTAGTCGCTACGATCGGCGGATCTCTGGCACTGCAAGGTTGGAAGTCTAGGACACCCGCGTTGGACCTACTACTTGCCACAGAGGGTGCCCAGGAATTCGTTCTCCATCAGCAATTTCCCGATCGAGGTGCAGTAGCAAGTTATGCTGCTTTTAACCCCCCAGGCGGAGCGTGGTTAATGGTGCCTGGTGTTTTTCTGTTCACCGACCCCAGGCTCTACGAGTTCGTGGGAAGTCTTTCTGTTTACATTGGAACACTCTTCGGCATTTTTCTGCTAGCACGCATCTACTTCGGGATGCGATGTGCAACTTTAGCGGTTGTGCTCTATGGTCTATCCGGAGTCGGGCTTTTTGTGGCAGGTTCGGTTTGGGATAGGCTCGCGCTTCAATTCTTCTACGTATGGATGGTCTATTGGACAGTTCAGTGGGTGACAGAAAGGAATCCAAAGTATTTGGTCGCTGCTATTCTCACCCTGGCTACAGGTCTTTACGTGTTTCTGGAAATGGCTCCAGCGATATTTATACTTCCGATTATCTGGATAGTATATCGTCCTCCCGTGAAGCTTCAGCCATTATTTTTTGGAGGCCTGTTGATTCTCGTACTGTGGATTCCCTACATTAGGCTGGAATTCACTAGGAATTTTGCCGATCTCAGATCGCTCGTGCTACGAGAGCAAATTTTGCCGGTTAACTATAAGAACTCCTGGTGCGATCCAGATCTAATTTTGCACAGCTTGGAAATATCCAGCATACCAAATATCCCGGATCAACCTCTAAATGGTCCGGCGACAATTTCGACTACGCTGTTGAATCGTCTGCGCCATGTTGGGGAGCGAGTAAATTTTGTCACCATTGCGTTAAGTTCCAATTTCCAGGACTCTGCCCATGTCCCAGCGGTTGGCATCGTACTTACGATTGCGGTTCTCACATGCCTCTTTCTACTCACCTTGTCCGGAGTCTCTGTCGCAACAACAGGGCGTATCGCAGATCGGTTTGGTTTTTGGCTGCCTCGATTTGCTACTGGAATGATCGTCTTGGGCATGGTGGCGAACGAGTTGATCATCGCTAAATATCTAAGCATTGATGGAATCCTCGAAAGTACGACCGTATCGGGAATCCGTTGGCTGCAATTATTCCTTGTATTGAGCGGGTTAGCCCTACTGATGTTGCGAAAGCCTGCAGCTCGTATAGGTAAGCAAGTGGTGATACGTATGACAGCGAGTAATCAGACTGCCCAACATTCGGCGAATCTAAAATTGTTAGTACCGGTACTTAGCCTCGTTATTCCTTGGGTAATTCTTCTCTTAATGGTTGAAAATCTCCAGCATCTGGTGAGATTTTGGTGGCTTTGGCCGATTCAAGTCGTAGTCCTCGCAGCGTTTGTCACTCATATTCCGTCGACATTGCAGATGCCTCGTGTGGTAGCGTGGATCGGCTCATTCTTGCTGATCTTGATGACCGTGAGCAATCCATTGATACACTCACGCGTAGAAGAGTGGTTTAAAGATGGCTGGTCGGGAACTGATTCGGACAAAATACTAGTGGCCGAGTATTTGGCCAGTCTTTTGAAAGGGAAAAAACAGGCCACGATCGGATATCAAATGCCCATCTATCGCTTCACCGCTATTTTCAACGCTGTTGATTCTAGATATAAGGCCGGCGCTGATTGGGATATGATTTTCAAGTATCGCCACGGTATTTCAAATACCAATCGTTGTGCCGAGGGGGTCTCTCCCAATGACGAATTTCGCATTCTTCAAACCAGACCCAGCGGGACAACGGCTCAGGCTAGCGGATTGGGCTACTTCGATGTTTCGCTCGACAGAAAGTTCCATCTGTTGCAACAGTTTGGATCATATCAGGTATTTAAACGTGAATGAGTTATGCCAGAAACGATGCCAGCATTGTATATGGCCTATGATGCTTGCACCCTGTCCCATCAGATCCATGGCCCCAATACCCCGTGTGCATTGTCGTGGCGCCCGCTCTCGCAGGAACTAGTGAGGGCATAGGGTAACCCATTTGCCGGTAGATCAAGTAGGCACAAACTTTTCGCAGATAAGAATTTCTAATTCCCCGTTTGGTCAACTCCTTGTTGGCTGATCGTTGCGGTCACGCGACGAAGCACTAACGACGATCCCTATTCGTACTTCTTCTACAGCGGTAAATTATCCTTCAGTCATGCCACTGGTTTATTTCGCCGCTAATTTCTTAAAGAAGCCGTCTCGTTCCAACTCCGCGACGAATCGCTGGTCGACAAAATCTTCCGGCTTGGCTTGGCGCGCTTTGGGATCGCCGGCGGCCAACTCGGCGAGAATCGTTTCGATGCCGCGGCGGCTTGGGTAGGGGTCGACTCGATCAACTCGCGATATTCTCTGTGGGTTTCTTCGAGGATATCCTGGTCGGTGACGCGGGTGTATTTTTGCAATGTTTTTAGCGCGAGCGGTTTGTTGGATTTGAAAAGATGCGCGGCTCCAACATGCTCTTAGACATCTCCGCTCTCGGGCTGCAGTAACAAGCTACCGGCGGCGCGACGACGCGCAAGTTCATCCGTGAGCGGACCGGCGTTCGGCAAAGCGTTGATCGGGCTAGACGACACGAGGGTAAGCCGAGAGGAACGATTGCCGGAGCGGGTGCGGGAGGCCTCTTTAGGCAAGATCGTTCCGCTGACAATTTCTTTCAATGCTAATCCCCCCAGCGAACGCTCTCGTAGACGGCGGTAATCGACGCCATGCTTGTGTCATAAAATTCACGCATATATATGATTGGATCTTGAATGTGCGCTGACAGATCAGGATGCTGTTCCTGGCGATGATTTCTCTTGTGTTTCGGGTTGGCTGCAGTGGCACTATCAAAGCTGGCTTCACCCAAGGCATTTCATATCGGCGTTGAAACCTTAATTCGCGCATAAGTTTTTGTTTAAGAATAAAGAAATCGTGAAAAGCCTTCTCGCTAAAACGGCGCTCGTGCTGTTGAGCACCTTGTTTACCTTTGGCGCTTTCGATCTTACCGTCTATCTTTTGCCGAGACATCTCTTGCCCGGCCCATTGCGAAATCTGGTTGTTCTGATGGAAGGAGACACCTACTACGTCAAGGATCCGCCTATTGGCAATATGATTCGGCCCCAAACTGATTACTTTTTCCCGGGCGAGGAGTTCCGATTCCGGATACAAACCCGGTTGAATTTTCCCAGCGCAGGGTTTCGCGGTGGAACCTTAGGCGGCCCTGCTTGGGGAGCCGCCTTCGGAGATTCGTTCACATTTGGCGCAGGCGTTGACCAGGAGGCGACCTGGGTGGCGCAGTTGGCACGACTGACAAATCGCGAGGTTATCAATTTTGGCGTGCCTGGCCATGGCCCGCATCAGTACACACGAATATTGCAAAAATATGGAGTCCAGTTGCGTCCCAAGGTTGTTTTCTATGCGATATTCTCCAACGACTTGAGGGATGGGGTTCGTTTTGAAGCGCCGCCGCCTAATCGTAGTCAACGTATGACCGCGAAAGAATTCATTACGCGTTACTCGGCTAGCTACAATATTATCAACAATGTGTCCCGCTCCCTTAAAAATAGGGCGACAAATGACCGGCATAACACGATCGGCCTCAAGCTGCTGGATCGGCGATTGCGCGATCCGTACGCAATTGCAGATCAAAAATTCGCGTCAGCATGGGCTGGGATAGCAAAGCAGATTGAAGATGCTCACCAAGAGAGCAAACGCAGAAACGTAACCTTCATTTTGCTTTACTTTCCGCAAAAAGAAGAAGTGTATTGGGAACTCGCCCAGGAACGAATAAAGTCGACTAACGTCTTCAAAGAACGCGTTGAACGCCTCAACAAAACAATCGCCGCGTTTTGCGGAGCGCGCGAGCTTTTGTGTCTCGACTTAACTCCACCGTTAAAAGCGCGAGGATTGCGCGGCGAAACATTCTATTTCCCGGTGGACATTCATTGGAATGAGAAGGGACATAGTCTCGTTGCGCAAGTAATCTACAAGTTCCTGCTTGAGAAAAAGCTCATTTAAACGATTAGGCGGCGCCGTGCTACTTCGCCCCCAGGCTGGGGACAGGATTTGTCGGTTGCTGATTTAGCTACTTTGCCGCCAGCTTCTTAAAGAAGCCGTCTCGTTCCAACTCCGCGACGAATCGCTGGTCGACAAAATCTTCCGGCTTGGCTTGGCGCGCTTTGGGATCGCCGGCGGCCAACTCGGCGAGGATCGTTTCGATGCCGCGGCGGCTTGGGTAGGGGATCGACTCGATCAACTCGCGATATTCTTTGTGGGTTTCTTCGAGGATTTCCTGGTCGGTGACGCGGGTGTATTTTTGCAATGTTTTTAGCGCGAGCGGTTTGTTGGATTTGAAAATATGCACGGCTTCGGCGTAGGCGCGCATGAAGCGGCGGACGATTTCTGGGTTGGCGCGAATGTAGGCGCGGGTCGCGCCGACGGCGATGGAAACATATTCCGGACCGTCTTTCGCCGGGGTCGCGAGATCGACCAGACCGGCTTTGCGGCCGCGGATAGTTGTTGGCGACGACAGGGGGCCGGCGTCGATCCTGCCGGCGACGAGGGCGATCAAGATATTCGGCACTTCACCCAGGGGAACTATTTCGTAATCGCCCGGTTTGAGCCCGGCCTGGTTGAGCACGTAGAGCGTGACGGTGTGGGTCGAAGAGCCGACGCGGGTGATGCCGATGCGTTTGCCGCGCAAATCACTGATCCGCTTGAACTCCGGACGGGCCATGAAAGTGAAGGGAAAGCGATTGGTAACGCCGGAGATGAGGACCACATCGGAGCCGGTTAGGTTGGACTGAATGGTATTTCTGCCGTCGACGTAGGAGATCGCGACCTCGCCAGCGAGTATGGTCTGAATAATCAGAGAACTCGACGGGATATGTAGGAGCTCAACGTCGAGGCCGTTTTTCTTGAAGAGTCCCTCTTCATGGGCGATCCAGATGCCGCTCTGGCCGGCGGCGATGGCCGACCAGTTTACGCGCACTTTCATTTGCCCGAAACTCGGATCAACGAGAGACAAAAAAGCTAACACTGCAAATAAAAATCTCATGAACACCTCGCTTCGATCGGGTCATGGACAACAACAGCTTCGCTCGAATGAATGGTTCGTAGCAAACCCCTCCGAGTTGCGCAATTAAGTATTTACGGATTAGTGTGCCGTTATGGAAGGGCATGAATAAGTTCGGCAGGCTGTGTGAATTGTTTCCCGAACTGGAAGGAGTTTGAGTGTAGGACGGGCTGACTTTCGCTGCAGATAAGGCAAACACCGTGGGGCCCGCAGGTCGGAAAAAACCTTCCCTAGCCCCTCTTTTCCAAAGATGGGTAACAGAGAACTTCTCATGACTGGAGCGGCCAGCAAATGTTGCTGGATCTGACAGGCCTGCCGTGTCCAGGCCACACTTAGAATTAACCAGTCATTTCTCGCAGAGGGAATCAGTAGTTTAAATTCCTTCAGGAAAAGGTAATAGGCTTTTATGGGTAGACTCGACGGACAGGTTGCAATCGTCACGGGCGGTAGCCGCGGCATCGGCCGGGCGGTGGCGCTAGCGTTTGCCCGGGATGGAGCGCGGGTGGCGATCACCGCGGTGCGGGACCGCGATGCGCTGGAGAAAAGCCAGCGGGACATCGCCGCGCTCGGCGGCGATTGTATTGCCATGCTCGCCGACGTGGCGCGCCGCGGCGACATCGACAAGCTCGTGCAAACGATCCTCGCCAAGTGGGGGCGCATCGACGTACTGCTGAATAACGCCGGCATATTGCGACTGGCGCCGCTGGAAAATATTACCGAAGAACGCTGGGACGAGACCTTGGGCGTGCACTTGAAGGGCACGTTCAACTGCATTCAAGCGGTGATCCCGATCATGAAACAGCAAAGCAAAGGCAAGATTATCAACATCGCGGCGCCATCGGCGTTGCGCGGCTCCTACGGCGTCGCCGACTACGCGGCGGCCAAGGGCGGCATCATCGCTTTGACCAAAAATGCCGCCAATGAACTCAAGTCGTATAACATTCAAGTCAATTGCATCTCGCCGGTGGCCGACACACGCATGACCGAAGAGCTGACCAGGTTTCGCCGCGAACAGCTGGGCATCGCCCGGCGCGAACGGGAGATCGTTTCGCCTGAAGCGATCGCGCCGGCTTTTTTGTTTTTTGCCTCCAGCGACTCCGATTATGTGTCGGGACAGTTGCTGGAAGTGGGACGGACGTGAGAGCGGAGCAGCATGATCGAATCTCGCGTTGTGTCGGTCTGTTCTGAGAATGCCGAAGGACTCCGACAGCATGGTCGGTTTCCTGATTTGAGGAGAGACTAATGCATACGTTGGGTGCGGTTCTGCTTATGGTCATCGCCATGGTCGCGGTTCCATCCTGGTCCTTCAGCCAGGGACTGGAGAAGGTTCGGATCGTTTACGCCAGCCGCGGATTGCCATTTTTTACCGCGTTCGTTGCCAAGGAGATGAGGTTCTATCAGAAACATGGCCTAGACGTGGAGCTGATCCAGATGGCGCCGCGCATTGCGTTAACCGCGCTGGCGACCAGCCAGGTCGATTATTCGCTCAACATCGGCTCGACCATGCGGGCGGCGATGCGCGGCGCCCCGGTGCGGGCGGTGGCGTCGAGCACGGTGGCGCCGTTTTTTGCTTTGGTCACCAAGGAGCCCAATATTGCGGCGCTCAAGGGTAAAATCCTCGGCGTGTCGGATTTCGGCGGCACCAATTACCAAGTGACCCGGATGGTTTTGACGCACTACGGTCTGGTTCCGCTCAAGGACGTGCAGATATTGTCCATCGGCGAAGAGAGGGTCATTCTCGATGCCCTGCTCTCGGGGCGAATCCACGGCGCCATGCTGTCGCCGCCCTGGCCCTTCGAAGCCGAGAAACACGGCTTCAAAATCATTCTCAAAGCGTCGGACGTGGTGCAGTTCCCGTTCGCCGGCATCTGCACCTACACGGACAAGATCAAGAGCAATCGCGAGCAGATCAAGAAAGTGATTCGCGCCGAGCTCGATGCGCTGCGATTTATCCGCGAGCGGCGCCCGGAAAATATCGATATGATCGTCAAGCTGTTCAAGATGGACAAAGAAATCGCCCAGAAGTCCTATGACTTCGCATCGGTATTCTTCAGCCGCGATGCGCGCATCCAACCCGAAGCGGCGCGCCGCCTGATCGCACTGGAAAGAGAAAACGGCGACATCAAAGGCGATGTCGATGTTGGCCACATCGCCGATCTATCGTTGGTGGAAGAGGTGCTACGGTAATGTCGGGAGCAAAGTCCAAGAAAGAATGGCCGCAAAGAACGCAAAGGTCGCAAAGGTCGCAAAAATAACAGAAACGATCGCCAACAACTTTGTGCCCTTTGCGTTATTTCCGACTACTCCGCCTCGTTTATTTCTTCGCCGTGACCCGCCACACTTTGCCGCCGCTATCGTCGGCGACCAGCAGCGAGCCGTCGGGTAAGACGGTGACCCCGACCGGCCGGCCGTAGGCTTCGAACTTGCTCTCGTCGGCGATGAAGCCGGTGAGGATATCCTCGATCGGGCCTGCGGGTTTGCCGTTACGGAACGGCACGAAAGCGACTTTGTAGCCGACCATCTTGGAGCGGTTCCACGAGCCGTGCATGCCGATGAAGGCGCCGCCACGATAGCGTTCGGGAAATGCTTTGCCGGTGTAAAATGCCAAGCCGAGTGCGGCGGTGTGCGCGCCCAAGGCGTAATCGGGCTTGATCGCTTTGGCGACCAAATCCGGCCGTTGGCCTTTTTTGCGCGGGTCTTCGATCTGGCCGAAGTACGAGTAAGGCCATCCATAAAAAGCGCCGTCCTTGACGCTGGTGAGGTAGTCCGGAACTAAATCATCGCCGAGCAAGTCGCGTTCATTGACGACGGTCCAGAGAGTTTTGGTGTGCGGCTCCCAGTCCATGCCGACGGGATTGCGCAGCCCCCTGGCAAAGATTCGCATGCCGCTGCCGTCGGGATTGATTTCGATAATACCGGCGCGGCGTTGATCTTTCTCCCATGCGTTTTCTTCGTCGACGTTTGATGCCGAGCCAATGGCGACGTAGATTTTCTTGCCCGCCGGATCGGCGCTGAGCGTGCGTGTGTGATGGCCGCCGGCCGGTAGATCGAGAATCCTTTCGCCTTTGCCATCGATTTTCGTTTGTCCGGCGCGATAGGGATAGCGCATGACGCTGTCGGTGTTGCCCACATAGAACCAGTTGCCCAGAAGCAACATGCCCTCGGGCATGTTCAAACCCGTGAGAAAGATTTCACGCAGGTCGGGCTTGCCGTCGTTGTTGACGTCGCGGAACAAGGTGATGCGGTTGGCTGATTTTTCCGGACGATCCTCGCGGCCGGGCCACTCGCGAATGCTTTCGACGACGAGGACATCTTTGTTCGGCAAGACATAAGCCAAGCGCGGATTGGCGAGCTTGTCGGCGAATAGACTGACGTCGAATCCGGGCGCGGCCTTGGGCGTTCTCCCCTGGGGCCAGCCGATCACTTTTGACTGGTTGCGCGCCGACGGCGTGTCGAAAGGCGCGGGCAATCGAAGTTGGTCGGCCGGGCCGGTGCCGGCGGCGTAACGCTGCGGCGGATTGTCGGCCGCCGTTGCGCAGGACCAAAGCACGGCGAGGGTGGCCGCGAGGGCTAAGCGATTTCGATGAAGTTTCGGCATAGATCTACTCCTCCAATCAATCAATTATCGGGCGGGCTCGTCGCCAGATCGGGGTCCGACTCTATAACAAACAACTTACTGCGCGAAAGCGGGAAGGTGAAGGTTGTGCCGCGGCAGGGTCCGTTCTAAGATCGCCACGGTTCGAAGGAGGCGGAATGCATTATCGCGATCTGCGCGGTTGGTTAGATGGTGTCGATTCGTTTGGCGAGTTGCGGGTGGTCGAAGGCGCCGACTGGAACCAGGAGATTGGCGCAGTGGCCGAGGTCGCCGCCCAGACCAACCCGCCGCCGGCGGTGTTGTTCGATAACATCAAAGATTACCCGGCGGGACGGCGCGTGCTCACCGGCGTGCACAATCCCACGCTCAAGCGCCAATGCTTGACCAATCATTTACCGCTGGATTACACGCGCGATCAGTTCATCGACGCATGGAAGAAGCGCCTCGACCGGCCAATCTTGTTGCCGCCGCGGGTCGTCGACCGCGGTCCGGTATTGGAAAATGTTTTCGAAGGCAAAGATATCGACCTGTTGTCTTTGCCGGTGCCGTGGTGGCATGAGGGCGACGGCGGCCGCTACATCGGCTCCATGGACACGACCATCAGCCGGGATCCGGAGGAAGGTTGGATCAACGTCGGCTGTTACCGGGTCATGGTGCATGACAAGGACACGTTAGCGCTCTACATCTCGCCGGGCCATCACGGCCATATTCACCGGCAAAAATATTTTGACAAAGGCCAGCCTTTTCCCGTGGCGATCAGTTTCGGTCCTGACCCGCTGCTGTGGTTCTTCAGTCAAATGGAGATTCCCGCGGGTGAGTCGGAGTACGACTACGCCGGCGGCGTGCGCGGCGAACCCTATGAAGTGATACTGGGGAAACACACCGGCCTGCCGATTCCCGCCTATTCGGAGATCGTCATCGAGGGCGAAGTGTTGCCCGGCACGAGTATCCCCGAAGGGCCGTTCGGGGAATTTACCGGTTACTACGCCGGCGGTCTGCGCGCCGAGCCGATGCTCAAAGTAAAGCGGCTCATGTATCGCAACGATCCGATCATGACCGGTGCGCCGCCGTTCAAACCGGCGCCGGGGGCGGAAAATAATTTGATCCGTGCCGCCTATATTTGGAACTATCTCGATAAAGCCGGCGTGCCGGACGTGCGCAGCGTCGCCTATCATCAAACCCGCTTGCTGGTCGCCTTATCGATCAAGCAACGCTATCCCGGCCACGCCCGGCAAGCGGCGCTGATCGCGTCGCAATGCCGCGCCGCGGCGCTGCTCACACGCTACGTGATGGTGGTTGACGACGATATCGATATCTGGGACAGCAATGAGCTCTTGTGGGCGCTGTGCACGCGCACCGACCCGGCGAAGGACATCGACATCCTGCGCCGCTGCTGGAGCAATCCCATCGACCCGATCATCCCGCCGAGTGAGCGCGGCTTCCAATCCCGCGGCATCATTGACGCCTGCCGGCCCTATGAATGGATCAATGAGTTTCCCAAAGTCTCGGGCGCGAGCAAGGAGTTGAAAGAAAAAGTCACGAAGAAATTTGCCGCGAGCTTAGCGGGGAAGAAAGAGATTTAACCACAAAAGGCACATAGATGACAAAATAGTGAAAATTTGGAATCAGATGACTGACCGCAAAGTACGCAATGAAAGCAAAAAATTTCAAGAGGAAATCTGACGTAGGGGCGAATCATGATTCGCCCTGGGGATGGCAGTGGCGGGGCTCTGCTAACGACATTCGAACTGATGGGATTCCATACATGATTATCGGCAGCGGTGGTGTAGGGACGACCGGCGGGTCGCCCTTGCGATGGATAAAAGGTGCAGCGAAGTTGCTTCTGCTGGCACTTCTACTGGGGATCGCGCCCAAGGTCGGCGCCCAACAAGGAAAGCCGCTGGAAAAAGTCCGCCTCACGGTGCCGGCGAAGTCCCTGACTTTCGTGCCGTACTATTTCGGCAAGGCGCAGGGGATCTTCGCGCGGGAAGGGATCGACCTGGAGATCATCGTCATGCGCCCGCCTCTGGGCGTCACCGCGTTACTGGCGGGCGAGCTTGATTATTCCGCGGCCGGCGGCCTGTCGGTGCGCGCCGCGCTGAAGGGTGCGCCGTTGCGCACGATTACATTTATTCAAACGCGGTTGAGTTTCAGCCTCATCGGCCAGCCGGGCATGGCTGCGGCGCGCATCAAGAACGTTTCGGTGAGCGGTATCGGTTCCCTCGCCCACTACGCCGCGCAGGCCATGATGAAGCGCTTGGGCAATGAAAAGGTCGCCTATGTTTCGACCAATACCACGGCCAATAGCTATACGGCGCTGCTCGGCAAAGCCACCGATGCGGTGATCCTGACGCCGCCGTATACTTCGATGGCGACGTTGGCGGGCTACGCTGATCTCGGTAACACCTACGATCTGCGTGACTTGCAGGGCGGATTGGTGGCGCGCTTGTCGTCGATTCACGAGCAGCGCGAGCGAGTCAAGGCGGTGATCCGCGGGACCTTGCGCAGCATGGAAGCGATCGTCAGAAACGACAATGAAGTGGTGGCCTATTTGCAGAAAGACTTCGGCCTGGAGCCCAGGATCGCCGCGGATACCTCGAAGATCATCAAACAGCTAGTCAACGCCGACGGCGATCTCGAAGAGCCGGTACTGCAATCGATCATCGATAAATTGCGCGCGGAATCCGGCATTGCCGCGGAGATACCGTCGGAGCGGTTGGTGGATATGTCGCTGTTGCGCGAAGTTAGAGCCGAGTTAAAGAAACGTGCGCCGTAACGAGCACGATCTTGCGTCGGTTCCGGGGCAAAGTTAAGATGTCGGCAAATATTGCCGGGAGATTTCCGTTTAAATGAAATGCTTTCTATGTGCAACGGTGTTGTCATTGGCTTTATCGATGGTACCGTCGTTGAAAAAAGACGGTTCTTTTCTCAGCAAGTGTGAAGAGTACGATGATCTGAAGAAAGCGGTGGATGCCTATAAGGCGAAGAAGAAATGGCGAAGAAGACAGAAACGACAGACAGCGAAAGACCAGAGTTTCTGCCCAACTTAAACGGAGGTTCTATGACGCATAGGTTTCGTTGCATGGTTGTCGCGGTCGGGTTCTTGGCATGGCAGTCGGTTGCGTTTGCCGATCTGCCCGATCCGAAAGGGAAAACGGAAAATCCCAACGTCGTGGCGGCGCGTAAAGCCATCGAAGCAAAGGATTTTAAATCCGCGGTCGGCCACCTAACCAAGGCGGTGCAGGAACTGCCCAACGACGCCGACGCGCACAGCATGCTTGGCTACGCCTACCGCAAGACCAACGTCTTCGACAAATCCATGGAGCATTATCAACGGGCGCTCAAGCTCGATTCAAACCATCGCTCCGCCCATGAATACTTGGGCGAACTTTATCTCGATCTGAATCAGCCCGATAACGCGGAGAAGCAATTGGCGGCGTTGAAAAAAGCCTGTCCGATGTTCGGCAAGTGCGAAGAGTTCGAGGATCTGAAAAAAGCCGTTGATGCCTACAAGGCGAAGAAGAAATAGACGGGTCGAGAATTGACAATGGAGGCTCGAGGATCGCTCGGAGGATAAGATGGCTGAAAGCGTAAAAGCGCGTGTCGGTTTCGTCAGCGGCGGTTCGAGCTCGATGCCGCACTATAATAGTTTTCTGCCCATCGTGCCCAAAGAGATCGAGATCGATTTCCAGGGGCTGCAGCTTTACGGCAAATCGCTGTACGAGATTGCCGATAAGAAAGATGTGATTCTCAGTCGGATCAAAGCGTTCATCGCCGAGCGCAAATGGGATGGTTTAATTCTCACTGCCGCGCCGACGGAAGTGTTGAATCCGGGATTGTTCGATGATTTGAAAGCGGCGCGTCTCGATTCCTTTCACCACCGCGCTGAATGCTTGCGTCGCGGCGCTGCGTACTTATGCAACTCCGAAAGTGCTGTTGCTGACCCCCTTTGATGCAAAGTTGAATGACCTGATCGTCGCTCATCTGGCCAAAGCCGGCGTGACCGCGCTGTCGCCGAACTCTTTCGATCGGCTCGAGGTGCCGAAGAAGATGACGCCGGACGAAGTGTTCGATTTAACCAAAAAGAACTTGGCCGTTGTCGGCAAGGTCGACGCGATTTATTTTCAAGGCGCGGTGCTCGATCCGGTCAAGTGTTTGGACCGCATCGAGTCCGAGCTTCAAGCAACGGTGATCGCCAGTAACCCGGCGATGTTTTGGTATGTGCTGTCCAAGCTCGATTTGAAATATCCGATGAGCGGGTACGGGCGGTTACTCAGAGAATGGCCAGCGATTAGAGAATAAACAATAGCCATTCTGACGTATTAAGCCGTTTCGCGTCGGTAGCGGGTGTGTCGGCAGTTCTATGCCTAGCCAGAGCACCAAGGTCTTTGTATCCTATAGCCATGCTGATGTGTCGCTGGTGGCTCCGGTCGTTCAGCTCCTCCGCGTTAATAAATCTCTCGTTTTCCAGGACGTTGACGGCATTCAGCCGGGTAAGCGGTGGCGCAACGAAATTGCCAACGCCCTATCTCAATCCCATTTGGTTGTCGTATTCTGGTGCGATCATGCGCGCCGGTCAGATGAAGTCTCCAAGGAGTGGAAAGCGGCTATCGAACAAGACAAGGATCTCTTACCGGTTCTGCTGGATGCAACGCCGCTCCCCGCATCGTTGGATGAGTTTCAGTGGATCGACTTTCGCGGAACGGTGGGCGCCAACCACAGCTCGATTGGTTCGTCGGATTATGACGGTAATTCAAGCGCGCTATCGAAGCAGTCAAGAGCTCCGTCAAAGGCCGCTCGTTGGCTTGCTGGACTCGCGACGGGTTGCGTAAGCGCTGTCGCGTTGAGCCTATATCTCTTGTACGCGCCGCAGGCGCCTCAATCGACGCCACAACCAGAACTACCCGCGCCTATACTACTTCCGGCTTTCGATTTCGTGTCCAGTATCCTACTTTTGCTAGGCGTTGTTCTCGTCGTAACCGCAGGTCTTGCGTGGTTGTCGCGACGGCGTACGAAGCATGAAGCAGCGATCGGCAAGCCGAGAACGCAGGCCGGCGCGATCGAGCGACACATCGCGAGTGAGGTTGAGGCGGAGATACTTCGACGCACGGCAATGAGGCGCGATGGTGGGATGTCACCGGTAGCCAGGAGTCACTGAAGACTCGGTCGTTATGACCATCTATCCGTCAACGTTCTGCGGACTGGGATGACCTCCAATCGGCCCGTTCGCCTTCGACCGCGGCATTATCTCACCGATTTTTTCACAGCGCCAGTGAAGTCCCAGCCCGGTAGACCGACATTTGGCGTCGTGCTATGAGAAGGGCAACGATTCGGACAAGGAGGTGAAATATGGCCAAACGCAAAAGCATTCATATTCCCGGCATGGAACATGGCGCGCCGATCCCCAACGGCGTCGTAATCGGCAACATGGTTTTCTCGTCCGCGATCGGCGGCAAGGACGCCAAGACCGGGACGATGTCGGACGATCCCGACGAACAGGCCGAAGCGATGTTCCGTAACCTACGACTTTTCATGGAAACGGTCGGCGGCTCGCCGGACAACATCGCTTACATGAAAGTCTATTTGAAAGACGAAAAATATCGCGACAACGTCAACGGTCCCTGGGAGAAAATGTTTCCCGATGCCCACGACCGCCCGGCCCGCCACGCGCTCAAAGTCGACCTGCGCGGCAAGAATTTGTTTCAAATCGAAGTAACCGCGGTGCTTTAGCGCGCGCGCGCGCCGTTCAAGTTGTTCCAATCGTTCAACACGTTCAAAACGATATCGGAATCGGGAGATTGTCAAGCGAGTTGAACGACTTGAACTGCTTGAACGTTTGAACCAACAAGGGTTAGATTGGTAGTGCGCTTCGCACAACACAATGATTTGCAAGTTCTAAAAACATTAGGAGGATAGGTTATGCCCATCGAAATTATCGACATGGTCGATTTCGCCCATCAGGAAAAAAAGCGCAAAGAAATTTTCAACACGCCGCGCTTCCACGCCTGGATGCACTATTACAAACCCGGGCACAAGGACGAGATGCACTGCCACAATGCCGACCAAACTTTTTACGTCATCGACGGCGAGTGCACGATGCGCTTCCCCGACGGCGGCACAGCCGTGCTCAAACCCGGCATGGCCGCGACCATCACCGGCGGCTCCTTCTATCAGCTGGAAAATGCCAGCGACCAACCGATGATCATGATGGGCAACCGCTCCGGCCCGTCGGAGAATATCCAGATCATCGATTACGTCACGCGCAAAGATGTCCGGCAGAAGGTTCAAGCAAGAGTTCGCCAATAGCATAAGAACGCGTTCAGAGTTCCATAAGTTCAAGCCGTTCAAGTCGTTCCGGAGTTTCGATTCCGACGACGATTTGAACGACTTGAACGTCTTGAACTATTTGAACGAGTTCGTGCTTAGAGGCGATAAAGCCTTTTCGGATTGTCGTAACTGATCTTGCGTTTCGCGGCTTCGGGAATATCTTCGCGGTCTAAGAACTCATCGACGGCTTTTTTCATGCTGACGATGCCTTCGTGGGGAAAGTCTGAGGCCCAGAATAAACACTCGTCGCCGAGCAATTCTAAATCCCGGCCGGTGGTCATCTCTTCGCCGCATTGAAAATAAATCTGGCCGCGCTCGATCAGCTTCGCCGGCGGCAGCGCCTCGCCCATGCGGTTGCCCATTTTACTCATCAAATAGGGCACCCAGCCGCAGCCGGCTTCCAAGAAAGCTATTTTCAAATCCGGCAGCCGGCCGAGCAATCCGGAAAACATGAAGTTGGTGAACTGGCGCATCTGCGGCCAGACATGGGCCAGGGTCGCCGCCTCACCGCGCCACATAAACAGATCGTTGTTGCGCAATGAATTCTGCGAATGCACCGCGAGCATGCAGCCCAAGCGGTTGGCCTCGTCATAGATCGGATGAAACTCCGGGTGGCCCAAGGGCCGCGGCAAGCCGTCGGCGGGCAGCACCGCACCGACCATGCCGTAGTCCGTGACGACACGGCGCAGCTCGGCGACCGCGGCCGGGACATCTTGCATCGGCAAGATGGCGATGCCTTTCAAGCGCGGCTCGTGGCGCAGGAAGCGATCGTGCAGATAGTCGTTGTAGGCCCGGCTCAGGTCCACCGCGAAGTCGGCCATGCCGACCTGGCCGATATGCATGAAGCGGGTGGGATAAACCACCGCGGCTTCGAGCCCGCCGAGATCCAACGCCTGCTGCCAATCCGCCAGCGTGGGGATCAAGAATGACGCGCCGATGCCCTCCCGGCCCGCTTGCCGGTGCCAGCCATGATGCGGCAACAACGGGAAATACATCACCGCCTCACGCCGCGCTTTGTAATACTCCGGCAGATATTCGTAGACATCGCTCTCGATCTCGCGAATATGGCCATCGGCATCGATCATCTTCCAGTCAGCCATGAATTTGCCCTTTCGTCGTCAGGAAGTTTCGGTCGTTTTCACCGTGAAGGGCACGAAGGGCTCGGATAATTGCTTTTTCGACCTTCGTGTTCTTCGTAAAGAATTTTAGTGTTTTAACTTTGCGCCTTTTGCGTTCTTTGCGGCCAACACTCCGCATCCGCGTCAGCCATCGGCGATCATCTCGCCGAATTTGCCGCAGAATTCGCCGATCGAACCGTTATGGACGAAGTCCGCCAAGCCATCCAACGGACCTTCCTCACGATTGATAATCGCCAACAACGCGCCATTGCGTTTCGCCACTACCGGAAACGACGCCGCGGGCTGCACTTGCAAGGATGAGCCCATGACGATGAAAACTTCCGCTTGCTCGGTCCATTCCTGTGCGATACGCATCGCCTGCTCGGGCATCGCTTGGCCGAAGGAGACCGTAGCCGACTTGAGGATGCCGCCGCAGCTGTCGCACTTGGGCGAGGCGAAGTCACCGACCAAGCTATTGATGATCGGCTCCGGCGCGAATTCCTTGGCGCAGCCCATGCAAAGAATTTTTCGGTTCGAGCCGTGCAGTTCGACGATCTTATCGTCGGCGAGGCCGGCCATGCTGTGCAGGCCGTCGACATTTTGCGTGATCAGGCCGATCAATTTTTCTTTCAAGCTTAGCGCTTGGATAAAATGATGGCCGACATTGGGTTTAGCATTTTTATATTGTTCCCAGCCGTCTAGACGGCGCTTCCAGGCCTCGATGCGCGCCGACTCGCTGGTCATGTATTCTTGAAACGTCACCGGACGGTAACGCGTCCAGATGCCGCCGGGACTGCGGAAGTCGGGAATGCCGGACTCGGTGCTGATCCCTGCGCCGGTAAAAACCACGATCTCATCGCTCTCGCGAATCTTCGCAGCGAACTCGCTCCAGCTTCATATTACGGTTTATAGAACAGCCGGTGCGCCGCTGACAACCGAAAACTAGTGGGATCCGCCTTGGATCGTGCGCGGCAGCTTGAGCGACAGCGCGAGAACGCCGGCGCCAGTGATCAAGAGTCCGGTAATGGCGAAACCCAGCGCAAAAAGTCCGGCGTCGCCCATCATGCCGATAAACGTCGGGATCGCCCCGCCGCCAATCAAATAGCCGAACGGAATGGTAAAGCCGACCGCGAGGTTGCGCGCTTGTGGCGGTGCGATCACTGCTAGCGCCGCGAAGCCGGCCGGGAAAAACCATACGGCGAGGGCGGGTTGGATGATCACCACAGCGCTGATCCAATTGTCGGCCACGAACCCCAAAAACAAAGTCAGCACGCCGGTGACGATCAAACTCACCACCATGGTCCGTTTCGGCCCGAGGCGGTCCGAAGCCCAGCCGCCGAGCATGCCGAACACCGGCCCGTAGGAGCGCGACAACGCGGTTACCGTGTTTGCCCAGGTCGCCTCGATCTGGCGATCGCTGACTAGATAGAGCGGCAACATGGCATAAATCCCGACGGTCGAACTGACCCCCATGCCGAAGAGAATCAACATGATCCAAAACGCCGATGTGCGCACCAGCACGCCGAAGGCATTCGACGCCGGCGATTCGCCGGCGAAGCGGCCGCCCTGGCCGTAACGATAGTAGCCCATGGTGATCAGCAGCGAGGCGCCACCCAAAACCGCCAGGGCCGCGCGCCAAGTCGAGTGGCGGAGAAAAAGTTCAGCAACGAACGGACCGGTAAAAAACGCCAGATTGGGCGCCAGTTCGTGAACCGCGATCGCTTTGCCCCAATGGCGTTGGTCGACCAACGCGGTGATCGTCGCGATCGCCGAGGGCATGTAGAGTCCGGCGGCCAATCCCAAGGCATATAACCCGAGCCGCATCGCCCACAGGCTGCTCGACCCGGAAAGCAGGAACAGCGCCAAACCGACACCGGCGCCCGAGAGGAGAATCGTCTGGCGATGGCTGGTGCGCGACGAGAGAAACCCCGATCCGAGCAAACCCGAAAGATAACCAGCGGAGATCAAGAAGAAAAAAAAGCCCGCCTGGCCGTGACCGATCGCCAGCTCCTTTTCAATCGTCGGTAACAGCGGCGAGAGAATCACCCGCGCGATGAAGTTAAGAAAAAAAATCGCCGTTAAAAAGAATACCGGCGCTGCCTGCCGCCCAAACGAAGCGCCGGATGCGGCCATCGGTGCGGCAATTTCCGCGCCGGCGCTTTTATTCACCATCGTCTTTGAGGTATCGTCGCGCTGCATCTTCGTAAATCAGACAATGTCTACAATGGGTTGGCCGAAGAAGCCAACGCCAGGTATCGACAAATCCAGGAGGGACCATGTTGATTATAAAAATTGTTCTGGTCGCCCTGCTCATAAGTATCGGCGGCCTGACGCATCCGGTATTTTGCGCGACCACTCAGACATCCATGCGCTTGCTCTACCCGAGCTTCGCCGGCAGCTGGGCGACGGCGTGGATCGCCAAGGAGGCCGGATACTTCAGTGCCGAAGGGCTCGACGTCGAACTCGTCCGCGTCGGCGGCAGCAGCCGAATGGTTGCGGCCATGCTCGGCGGCAGCGCGCCGATCATTCAGGCCGGCGCCATTGCGGCGCTCACCGCCAATGTCGCCGGCGCCGACGTCGTGATCATCGGTTCGACGGGTACCGTCTCGCCCTTCCGTCTCATAGCGCGCCCCGAGATCAAGCAGCCGTCCGACTTGAAAGGCAAAAAAGCCGGCATCACGACTTTCGGCTCGACTTCCGATCAAGTCCTGCGCATCGCGCTCAAGCAGTTCAATCTCGACCCCAGCAAAGATGTCGCGCTGCTCACCTTCGGCGCGCAACCGGAGGCGTTCGCTGCGTTGATGAACGGCATCGTGCAGGTCGCTGCCCTCAGCTATCCACTCTATCCAAAGGCGATCAAAGTCGGCATGCGCGAGCTGGTCAATTTCGCCGATCTCGGCGTCGAGGACATCAACGGCACCGTGATGACGACGCGCGCTTTCGTCGCCCAGCAACGCGACACGGCACTACGCTTCATGCGCGCCTTCACGCGCGGCATGCAGCGCTATCGCACCGATAAAGAATACAGCAAAAAAGTTTTGGCCAAGTATGGCAAGATCAATGACGAGGAAATCTTGGAAGGCACCTGGCAAGATTATGCGCCGACGTTGCAGAAAACACCGCGCCCGTCGCTCAAAGCGGTTCAGTTTATGATTGAGAACCAATTTGCCGGGAAAAAGCCGCTGCCAAAACCCGAACAGTTCGTCGACTCTTCGATTGTCGATCAACTGGAAAAGAGCGGTTTTTTCGATTCGCTTAGTAAATGAATAACCGGAGATTGTTACGCAATGCGTCGCACCAGCTCTTGGATTTGAGCCATCGTCAACCATGGATGACACCGAAAGCTTGATGCTCAGTCTCGCGCGTTGGTTTGCAACCCACACAGCCATTGGAGCAGTCAGTGCGGCATTTGAATTATCAGAAACCCGTTTCAGAGCCCCTTGCGCAGATGACTTGAGCGAGTGATTCGATACTTACGGACAGCAAAATCTGCGTGGCGGAAATCGCGCAGTCGAAATCTTGACGGATACGGTTGGATAGAATCATCGCAACCAGGGAGTCCAGCCCCATCGCCATGAAACCTCGATCACTGAATATCGCCGATTCGGGATAGCCTGAGAGTTCCGCACACTGCGCTTGCAGATAGCGCACGACTTGTTGCACGGTCAGCGCCGCTTTATCGATGCCGTCCATGGGTCCGGGAAGCGAACCGGGTATCCAATTGCCATCGCCATGCGTGGTTGCTCGCTGCAGCGAGGCTTCTAAACCCTGCTGGGTAATCGGCCGCAAACGAAAACCCTCCAATTGAGCGACCACTTCCCCGGAACTGTTCATAATCGACAAATCGGCAAGTACGTTATTTTCGCTATGCTCGCGAAGTTGGGCGTAGCACCAAGCCTGCTCGTAGGTCGCTTTGACGTCGTACAGCGACAGCGCGTCCACTGAAAACGGCACAAAGGTTGTCGAGTTTTGTCGCAGTTGCTCCTCGGTCTCGATGGTGGCGCAACAGTGCAATACCTGGCAAGCGGCTTCGATCAGACCGGGGTGCAATCGATAACTCGCGGCGTCAAAGATCGTGGCGGGACAGACCGCTCGGCATAGCGCTTCCTGATCGCCCTGCCAAATCGTTTCGATCCAGCGAAACGCCGACCCGGTTCCGCCCTGATTGGCCCAGATGCTTGAATAGAACGCGCTGCGCGAAAGCATGCTGCGCGCAGCGTGCTTTGATCGCGTGCAAATCTATTGTCGGCAGCGCAGGAGTCGTCTTCTCCGGCCCATGCGCCCGGCCCAAGCCAATCATGTGCGCTGTCCAGGGTTCGCTGCCGACTGCCGCTTCGTTAACCGCGGCGCTAGTCAACTCCAGACACCAGCCCTGTGCGTCCGGCTTGAGAATCAACTGGACATCGCGCTCGTATCCGTCCGGCAATAGCAAAGGACGCAACAGATAAAGATCCTCAAAGCGATAGCGGGAGCCTTGAGTGCCGCCGAGAAATTCCACCGCCTGGGCGAGCATGGCAAAATGGCATGCAGCCGGAGGCAAAGAGACGCCGAAAAGGCGGTGATCGTTAAGGAACTGCGGCGCACTCTGGCTGAACCGAGATTCGAAACGGATTTCAGTCGCGCCGGGCAAGCGTAAACGCCGGCCGAGCAAAGGGTGACCGGCTCTATGATTCGATGCGGTCGCGACACGATGTTGAGCGTTGAGCAGCGCACCGTCATACCAATAGCGCGAACGCTGATACGGGTATCCCGGCAAGGGTACCGAGCGAAAGCTTTGTCCCTTTTGCAATGCCGGCCAATCCACCTCCACGCCGCGGACATATAAACGCCCAGCAGTTGCCAACAACGCCGCCCAGTCGTGATCACCGCGGCGCAGGGTTGGCACCACGTCCAGCTTTTGTTGCGCAGAGGATTCCTGGGTTAGCGCGGAGAAGACGGCATCGGGGCCAATTTCCACAAACAGATTGCAGCCTGCTTGCACCATGGTGCAAAATCCCGCGGCAAATTGCACCGGTTGGCGCGCCTGTTGACACCAATATTCCGGATCGGTGACTTCGGTTGTGACCGCGCGGCCATGCAAGTTGCCGATCAGACACAGTCGCGGCGCCTGCAGATCGGTCTTGCCGAGCAACTGCCGCAGCGGCGCCAAAACTGGATCCATCTGCGCGGAGTGAAACCCATGGGACACCTTCAGTTCACGGCAATAAGTTCCTTGCGCTTGCAACATCGCTTGCAACCGGTCGATGGCGTCAGCCGCGCCGGAAAGAACCGTTTGACCGGGCGAGTTGATCGCCGCGATAGACACTGTCGGGAACTTGGGCAACAGCGAATCGAGAGTCGTTTGCTCGGCGGTGACCGCCAGCATCTTGCCGGCACCGGGCAGCTGCTGCATCAACCGGCCGCGCGCGGCGGCCAACCGCAGCCCGTCCTCAAGCGTGAACACTCCCGCGACACAGGCGGCGACATACTCGCCGAGGCTATGACCCATGACGAACTTTGGTCTGATGCCCCACGATTGCAGCAGTTCAGCCAAAGCGAATTCCAGCGCAAAGAGAGCCGGCTGGGCATAGTCGGTGCGGTGAATCAGTTCGCCAGAAGCACCGAACATGACGTCAAGCAGCGGCCGCTCCAGTTGATCGCGCAAAATTTCATCGCAACGCTCGAGCACCCTGCGAAAATCGCGGCTCCTCTGATAAAGCTCTCGGCCCATATTGACGTATTGCGTGCCCTGCCCGGCAAATAGAAAGCCGATCTCCGGGTTGGCGGCAGTCACGGCTTGGCCGCGCCAATGCCAGTCAACTCCGTCCGCTCCTCGGTCCTGCGATAAACTCGCGCGCAACTGTTGCACCGATGTAGCGACAATCGCCACGCGATGGGAATAGTGGGATCGGCTTTTCTGACTTGCCGCGGCAATAGCGGCCAGATCCGGAATGGGATTCTCGGCAAGAAATTGGCGGTAACGGCCGGCCAATTCATCCAATGCGGCCGCGGACGCGGCGGAAAAAGTCAGCAGATGAGCAGGCAACGCGGGCTGAGCTGCAAACGGTGTGGGCAGCGCCGCGTCTTGCAAAATCAAATGACAGTTGGTGCCGCCAATACCGAACGAAGAAACCCCCGCGACCAGACGGTTTTCATCGGTCTGCCAAGGTTGCAACCGGTCAACGACATAGAATGGACTTGCATCCAGATCGATCTCCGGATTGGCTTTTTCGAAGTGCAACGTTGCGGGAATCTCACGGTGCTTTAGCGCGAGCGCAGTCTTGATCAATCCGGCGATACCCGCCGCGGCATCGAGGTGGCCGATATTGGTTTTCACCGAACCCATGGCGCAAACCCACCTTTCGCCGGCGCCACGTCCGAACGCGCGCGCGAGCGCGGCAAACTCAATCGGGTCGCCCACCGGAGTGCCGGTACCGTGCGCTTCGACGTAGCTGACATCGCGCGGCTGCACGTTGGCGTGAGCTTGGGCGCGCGCGATAACCGCCGCCTGGCCGTTGACACTGGGCGCGGCAAAGCTGGCTTTGTTCGAACCGTCGTTGTTCACCGCCCAGCCGCGAATCAGCGCATCGATGCGGTCGCCGTCGCGCTCCGCATCGCCCAGCCTTTTCAAAACGACGACGCCGACACCATCGCTGAATACGGTTCCCGTCGCTCTGGCATCGAAGGCGCGGCAATGGCCGTCTTGGGAATGGATCCCGCCCACTTGGCGCGAATAGTTGCCCGTTTGCGGAAACTGCACGGCAACACCGCCGGCGACGGCAATGTCGCACTGTCTGCTGCTGAGCGCCTCGCAGGCCTGGGCGACTGCGACTAACGATGTCGAACAGGCAGTCTGAACGTTGATACTCGGCCCGGTGAACCCCATGACGAAGGAGGTGCGCGTCGCCAGCGAATCGGTATCGTTGCTGATCGACAATTGATGGGCTTCATCGCCGGTTCGCTGCAGCAGCGCATCGACAGCATCACGACTGCCGCCAAGCAAATGCCAAAGATAGGTACTTGCATTGCCCCCGGCAAACACGCCGATGTTGGCGTTAGCGCCGGCGTATCCGGCCTCGCTGACCGGCAGCCCAGCGTCTTCAAGCGCGCGATGAACGCACTCCAGCCACACACGTTGCTGCGGATCGAGCATCTGCGCTTGGCGCGGCGTCAGGCGAAAAAGCGCGGCATCAAACTGATCGACATTGGCAAGCAATCCACGGGCGGCCACCGCGTCTGGAACAGCTGCCGGCCTTGAATCAGAAGCCTCGCGGGGCAACACTGTCAGGCTCTCGATTCCCGCGCGCAGATTGTGCCAAAACTGCTCAATTGAATCGGCGCCGGGTAATCGCCCGGCCATGCCAATAATTGCGATGCAATGGGCGGGAAGCGCATGATTCTCTTGGTTTTCGCCGGCAACGGTTTCCGGCGCAACAGGCCGATCGTCTTCTAACCAGTGGGACAGCGCGCGGATAGTCCTATGCTCGTATACGCTGATAACTGGCATCGCTATGCCGTGCCGCTGCTTGAACAGGCTCATGAAGCGCGCGGCACGGATGGAATCGCCGCCTAAATCGAAGAAGGAATCGGTCACGCCCACCTCATCGATTTCCAATACCTCCGGCCAGATGCGCGCCATACGCTGCTCGGTCTCGTTGCCCGGCGCAACGTAGCCGTTGGCGAGCCGAGGACGGTTTCGTCCCGGCGGCGGCAAGCTCGAGTAATCGACTTTGAGATCCTTGGTGACCGGCAGCTCATCGACAAAGACAAAGGCGCTGGGCAGATGCGAGACAGCGATGCGGTCTGACAACTCCGCGCGAACCGCCCCGGCGCTCACGGCCGGGTCAGCCACGAGGTAAGCGCACAGCCTGCGTTCGCCAAGCTGATCCGAGTAAACACGGACAGCAGCCTGCTGCACTCCCGCAATGCTGAGCAAGATTCTTTCAACATCTGCCGGAGCAACGAACTCGCCGCCGATACGGAGAAGCGGATCCACCCGTCCCAAATGAAATAGACAACCCCCTTCGCTCATGCGGCCGAGATCGCCGGTGCGATAACGGCGCAAGCGGTTATCCAATTCAATGAAGCGTTGCCCAGTCATAGCGCCGTTGCGCCAGTAGCCATTCGCCAAATAGCGGCTCTCGACGACAATCTCACCGGCGGCACCGAACGGCAGCTCATGTCCCCGATCGTCGACCACCCGCACCGTCATATCCGTAACCGGGTAGCCGACAGCCACCGCTTCGTTTTCGCCGAGAGCGGTCTTTTTATCGACGAAGAATTGGCGCACCAGGCCGCACTCGGTGGCGCCGAGACCGTTAACCAATGTGCAACTATCTTGGAAGTTCGTCTGAAAATGTTCGATATCCAGCGGTGCCGCGCGATCACCCTCGAGTCGAATCAGCCGCACAGCGGGGAACCGGTTTAGCGGATCCGACAGTTGGCGAAAGATCGATGGCACGGCATGAAACACGGTGACCCGTGCGCGCTGCAGCCATTGCGAGATTGCCGGCAAACCCTCACCTTGCAGATCGAATGGCGCAACCGCAGCGCCATTGAGCAGTGCGCCAAACAGGCTGGAAACCGTGCCGCTGAAGCTCGGGTTCTGGACCAGACTCAAGACGTCGCCAGGCGCGAACTTGAGGCTCTGGGTATAACGCAAAACATTATGCAGGACGTTACGATGACAATCCGCGACGCCCTTGGGCGCGCCGGTGGACCCTGAGGTGTAGAAAACATAGGCGAGGGTATCGGGTGAAACCAGTCCATCGAGATTTTCACCGGAGAAGCCGTCGTGAGCCGCATTCGCTTCGATGACAGGGAAATCACTTCCAGCCTGGCCTCGAGCTAGGCCGAGATACTTAGCATCGGCAACTAACATTCCTGGGGCTAGGTCTTTGATTAAGTCGTTTAGCACCGCCTCGGGCAGACGCTGATCCAACGGCGCGTAGCAAAAGCCCGCTTTGAGAATCGCCAGCGTCCAGAAAATGACCTGGTAGCCCTGATCCATCATCAAGGCTACTGGGCCGGAAACATTTGCCGCAGTTGCGAGCAGCAGGCGTGCGGCGCGATTGGCAGCAGCATTCAATGCCGCATAGCTGACATCACCGGATGGCAGGCGCACCGCACAGCCATCGCCATGGTGCTGAACTTGGCGCTCGAAGCGCTGGTGTATCGATTGGTCGATCTCGGCAGCGCCAAACTCGACAAAGGTTGGCAGCGAGTGCAGTCCGCGTCGCGCTGTAAAATCGCTCATACCGATTAGAGATGATCCAGTTGCTGCCGCAGCAATGGTATCGCTTCATTCCAGTCAGGGCCCAGTTTGGCAAACGCGACCTGGCCAAACTTCAATCGCTCTGCCTCCGCGAGCAACGGCGCCAATTGGTCGCGGCACTCCTCCGGGCGGCCCGCCACATAACAACACTGCACCACTTCATCGGAAATGAGCGCCGCGACCGCTTGAACCGTCGCGCCGGCGGCGCGCGCTTGTTTCAACGCGCTGACGAACTTCGGCTCGACTCCCAGAGCGCGCATCTCGTCATCCGAGTATCCGACGCCTTCGAGACCCAACAGAATATTGGCAACAAAAGGCTTGGCGAATTCGAGCGCGCGCTGGCGGTCACGGGCGATCGCGATGTCGAGCTCGCAGACGTCAAACAAATTCTTGCCGGGCTGTTGCTCAGCTGCCGCACTGCGTTGAAGCGTCAACAAGTGATCGAGCCGGCCGCTGCGAACCAAAGGAATGTAATGGTCGCCGATCAGCACGCCATCCATAATCTCACCGGCAATTTTGAGTATCTTGGGAGCGTTGCCGCCGCAGTAAAAGTGAATCGGTCCTGCCGGCGCAAACGCCAACCGAAAATCGTGCTCCAGATGAATATGGTGGTAGGCGGCGCATACCGGAAAGTCGCGAAAGGAGACTGTTTCGCCGCCCAGCAAAGCCCTGAGCATTAACGTCGTCTCGCGCACCATCGCCAGCGGCTTGAGCATGGCGATTTGCCGGCCGGCGATCGCTGCCTCGCCGCGGGCGATGCCCACACTTAGTTCGCGCCGGTCGGTCAATTCCGAGAGCGCTGCCAGGCTGCCGGCGACATCGACAGGATTGCGAAAATAAGGAACGAGAATCGACGTACCCAATTTGATCGGCACCTGCGCGGCAATGGCGGTCAGCACAACCAAGACATTGCGTTGGCCTAGATTATCGTTAATCCAAACCTGCTTGAACCCGTCGCCATGCGCTCGCTGCGCCAGCCGAACCAGATCAGGCAACCTGTGCTGACTGGCGCTTTGCAGGGCAAACTTTAAAGCAAATTCACCGCGGAATTTCATAATCGACAACGTTGGCGAGAAACCGTTTTCGGGGGCTTCATTACGTTGAACGAACTTCGGCACAGCTCATGCCCTAAACCGCACCCCAAATGTCGTTTGCGACCTGAACGATGAGCTTCAACTTGGCGATCTGATCTTCCACCGTCAGCTTATTGCCCAGCACCGTGCTCGAGAAGCCGCACTGCGGGCCGATACCGAGTTGATCGAGGGGAACGAGTTTAGCGGCCTCGTCGATGCGCCGTTTGAGGGCATTGGGGTCTTCCAGCACGCCGCTCTTGGTCGTGACCAAGCCGAGCATGATACGCTTGCCTTTGGGCAGATAGCGCAGCGGCGCGAAGTTGCCGGCCCTCGGCGAATCGAATTCGAGGAAATAGCCGTCGACCTTCAACTCATTGAATAAGACTTCCGCCACCGGATCGTAGCCGCCTTCGGCCACCCACGCGCTGGCGAAGTTGCCGCGGCATAGGTGGGTGCACACCACCATGTTGGGAGGCCGGTCTTTGATGCACTCGTTGATCAGGTTGGCGTAGAGCGAAGGCAATCGGTCGGGGTCTTCGCCAATTTTTTTGGCGCCTTCGCGCATCTTGGGATCGCAGAGATAGGCCAGGTTGGTATCGTCGATCTGCAAATAGGTACAGCCTGCCGCCGCCAGCGCTTGAATCTCTTCGCGATAAACCCGCGCCAGGTCGGCGAAAAAATCTACCATCTCAGGATATGCCGCGGCGCTCACGGCGCCGCGCCCGCCGCGGAAATGCAGCACCGAAGGCGACGGAATCGACAACTTTGCGGTGACCTTAGTTGCGGACTGGGTAAATTTGAAATTCTCGACCTCATGCTCACGCACGCGGCTCAATTTGCCCGTGACTTCAAAGCGGGTCGGCGAGCGCTGCAAGGTAGCATCGCCGCCTTGAAACGATTTGTCGGCATCCTCGGCGAGCCCTTCTTTGACCACCACACCGGCAAATTTTTTGACGAAGTCGACGTTCCATAGCTTGCGCCGGTACTCACCATCGGTGACCGCCTGCAGGCCAAGATCTTCCTGCATCTTCACAACATCGCGAATGCAGCGATCCTCGACGGTGCGCAGTTCGGCATCGGTAATCTGGTTGCGTTCCCGTCGATCCCGGGCCTGCAACAGGTCGGCGGGACGGAGCAAACTGCCGACATGATCGGCGCGAAACGGCGCGTGTTTTTTTTCAGCCATGGCAAGTCCTTATTTCCAAGTTAATCCCGGTGAGGCTTTGAAATTGTCCGAGCTTTGACGCTAACCTGGCAATCTCAAAACCATAGGAGCACTCAATGCGCACCGAACTTATCAGAATCGAAACCCCAACGCACCCGCTGGACGGCGCCTATTATACGCCTGACGGGCCGAGCAAAGGCGCGGCGATGTATTGCCACGGCAACCAGATGAATTTTTACGTCTGCGCCGCGCGTTTTCTCGCGCCACATATCACGGCTCTAGGCTATGAATATCTCGCCTTCAACCGCCGCGGCCACGACTCGGTGAGCACCTTTGACAGCCGCGAATGCGTCGGCGGCGCCTATCAAACTGTCGCCGAAGGCGTCGAAGATAATGCTCTGGTAGCAAAATACTTAGCGGGCAGGGGATTCGCGAATCCCATAGTCATCGGCCACAGTAACGGCGGTGTCCTGGCCGCCGAGCATGTCAAACATCATCCGGAAACCAAGGCGTTAATTCTATTGTCCGCCCACACCGGCGGCAACCGCATGGTGCACCAGCGCGCCGCGCGTAACTATTCACTCGCCGGCGATGTCGATAAGCAAAGAAGAGAAGCTGAGGCTCTGGTCGCCGCAGGCAAGCCAACAGAGCTCATGCTCATCCCCGCCTGGTGGTGGGTAATCTCGGCGAGAACCTTTCTCGACCGCCTGACCAACGCCCCCGACCTGCTAGAAAACGCAAAGAAGATCACCTGCCCCGTGCTCTTCGTCCGCGGCGACCAAGAGCCCAAAGAAAACTATCCGGCTGAAGAGTTCGCGAAAAATTGCCCCGGCCCCTGCGAAGTCGCGATTATACCCGACTGCGACCACTTTTACGTCGGTGCTGAGGATAAAGTCTCGAAGGTTGTAACGGAGTGGTTAACCAAGACGCTTGGATAATGACCGGGGAATTAAAGCGCTGCGCCAGGCGCACTAAGTTCGACTAGGTACCGAAGCAATCGTTTTGGTGGGAGATCTAATAGCGCGTAGGCGGGCGCAATGGGGGATAGCGCTAGCATGTTAATTGCCGTGAAACGAGCTGCGATCAGCCGCCGACTCGCGCCACGGTGTCGCCGCGGATATACCCTGGCGGCCGGCCATGTTTGGAGTGAATCTCCAACCAGCCATCGCGGGCGTTGACGACGTTTACTTTAAGGCCGGGTTCGATCTCGCCCAGTTGCTGAGCAAACTCTGTAGGGGCGGCGAAGACCCGGGTGTTGCGAGTGACTTCGTACGTGCCTGGGGCCGCTGCCGGTGGCATTTTTGTTTGGCTTGTCGATTGTTCCGCCGGTGCATCATTTGCCTTGCCGACCGGTCTAGCCACAGCGACCGTTGCAGAGCGCGCGTCCTTCTGCTGGATTGGCGTCGGCGCGGCTTTTTTTTCCGCTTGAGCCAGCGGCAGCGGCTTGGCGGCGTGGATAACCGGCTGCTCGCCGCTCTGGGTCAAAAATAGCGCCGCCATGGCGCCACACACCACCAGAGCAAGCAACGCGTGGAAAATACCGAGGCCACGTTTGGCCTGGGGCGCTAGTTCGTCGCTGACGGGGTCGGTACGGACCGATGCCGGCGCGGCATGGTGGGTGTCGTGCAGTAACGCTGCCGGCACGACCGGTTCCTGATCGGGCTCGTGGTCAATTAATGTTGGGGCAGCAATGGTGCCGTCGTGGGCCGCCGAAAGGAATTGCGCAAAGGATTTTAGCTCACCCTGATAGGCGCGTTGATGCTCGATGAGCGAGTTTTGTTTGGCGACCAGCTGGTCGTAAACCGGCTGCAGCGCGAGAAGGCGCTGCTTAATTGCTTGGCTGGCGGCGACCCGCTCTTGCCATTGAGGTATTTCGTCCTCGCGCCGCTGCAGAGATTCGCGCAGCTCCTGCTCCAGCTTCTCCGACTCGTCTAGACGCTGCTTCATGACGGCGAGCTGATGCGTGATTGCCGCGCCGGCGCTCAAGTTTTTTTCCAACTCGGCGATGCGCGCCTGGAGCCTTTGGCATTCCTCTTCGTGGCTGGCTTCGCTGGCGCTTGCGTCGACTACGGCTGTAGGCGAGCTTTCGAGTTGACGCACTTGTGTTTGGCTTTTTTCCAGTTGTCGTTTCAAATCGATCAGCGCATTTTCCAACTGCGTCTGCCGTTCGCTAGCGCCGCTGTCGGCTGCACTGGCCGTGTCGAGCTCGCTCGCTTGAAGGCGGCGGCGCAGCTCTTCGACCTGAAGGTCGAGTTGGCTGTTGGCGTTGCGCAACTGTTGGATTTCGCCGAGCGTCGCGCCATTCGCCGCCGGGTGATTGGAGCGCAGCTCGTCGATGGCCCGGTGAGCGGCTGCCAAGTCGTCTTGCAACAAAACCATTTCTTTTTGCAGCTCTTGGTTTTTGACCCGCAAGTCGCTGGCTTCGGCGCCGTTGGCGCCGGCTTCGCTGCCGGCCGGGGCGGACGCGGTCTTGGCGCCATCCAGACGGCTTAACAGATTATTTATTTCGCCGCGTTTTTTCTTGAGCTCTTTTTCGGACGCGACCAAGAATAGGCCGAGCAACAGTACCGTCGCTCCTGAAAACAGTACGATCCAAAGGAACATGCTCTCCATAGCGATCTCCTGTCGGGTTTGAGGCTGATTTTGATGACCGAATAACGCTAATCCCATGCCACTTGACCCAAGGCTAGGTACATAGAGAAAAGCAACGAAGTTCTGGAGATCATTCGATACTTTGCCGGACAGATTTCCGAGTATGCCGGCTGCGCAGGGCTGCACAAATTGGTGAATCGCTACGAAAACTGTTTAGCGATGCCGGCGTTACCGGCCGCAGCACTTTAGTTTTCAGGAAAAAAACTTCCATGGTCTGGCAAGTTCGCTGGCGCTATGTCTTGAGTTGGGCTAAGAAAAATTACCCCCGGAATATCCTCCAATGATCGCGTAAGGTTAAACCGCCATGCCGCCGAAGAATCTATCCCTCGCCGAAGAACGGGCGATGCTTACGGTGACCTGCCTGGCGGCGTTTCTATTCTTCAATAGTTTCGGCAGCATCAGTGTCGCACTACCGACGATTCAGAAACAATTTGGCAATAGTTTGTCGGAGATCCAGTGGGTCACCTTGATGGGAGTGGTGACGATCTCCAGCTTGTCGTTTTGCTTTGGCCGTGCCGGAGGCATTCTCGGCCAGCAACGGCTCTACAAGATTGGGGTGGCGCTTTACGCCGCTGGCGCCGGCCTGGGCGCGCTGGCGCGATCGTTCCCGCAGTTGCTGACGGCGCGTGGGGTGATGGCGGTTGGCCTGGCGATGGCGCTGCCGATGTCGACGGCATTGTTGGCCGACAGTTTCGCCGCCGCACGGCGCGGCCAGGTGCTCGGCACCTTCGCTTCGGCTATCGCCGTCGGGCGCATGTCCGGACCCACTGTCGGCGGTTTGCTCTTACAAATGGGCGGCTGGACCTGGATCTTCTGGATGAATTTTATCGTCGGCTTGGCTGTGACTTTAGCAGTGGTGAAAATTTTTAGAGGTGCCGGCGAGCAGCGGCCTGAGAAGTTCGACGTCTGGGGCTCGCTGGCATTACTGCTTGGCTATCCGTCGCTATTGATCGGCTTGAGCTTTGGCGCCCGCGTCGGCTGGAGTTCGTTATTGGTGATCGTGTGCTTCGCTGTCGCCACGGTTGGGCTGGTGAGTTTCGTTGGCGTCGAACTGCGCACAGCGAAGCCGTTGGTCGATGTGACGATTTTTCGCAATAAAGTGCTGTCCGCCGCTATGATCACCCTGATCCTCAGTCATATACTCCACAATCCGATCGCCTTGGCGGCGCCGCTTTATTTACAAAACGTGCTTGGCGCCAGCGCCGTCGCCGCTGGATTTCTGCTGGCGATCTTGCCCTTATCGACGGCCTTGGCGGCGCCGCTGAGCGGCCGCTTGGCCGATCGTTTCGACGCCTCATCGGTGGCAATAATTGGGATCGGGTTGATTGTTGCCGGCATCGCCAGCTATGCCTGCCTGGGTGTCGATGCCGATTTTGCGTCGGTCGGCGCGGTCTTGGCCTTACTCGGCGCTGGTATCGGTTTTTTTACCCCGGCCAATCAGAAGCTCGCCTTCGCGGCTGTCGCCAAGGAAGACTACGGCGTGTTGGCGGCGATGTTGAGCTCCTTCGGCACCGCCGCCGGGACCATCGGCACAACTATAGCGGTGGCACTGATGGAGATGTCCGGCGGCGACGAGATATGGAAATCTCAAGCGGTGTTTGCCACCGCGCAGCAATTTGCATTTGCCTGGTTGGTGCCAATTGGGCTAGTAGCCATAGCCATGGCATTGCGTGCTCGATCGCGCAACGGCGAAATCATTTGAGCGAACGAAAGGAAGCAGACATGGTTGTCGATTTTCAACATCACTATATTCCGGTGGAGCTGGCGAAAAAGCGTGGACTCTATTCCGACACAGGCAGAACTTTGCTGCAGGAAGGCGGACTTCCGGCGACGACCATGCACCAGCGGCTTTACGACTTGGAGCTGCAGCTCAAAGACATGGATGAGGCGGGGGTGGACGTTTCCGTGTTGTCTTGTCTGCTCGGCTGGTCGGCGCCGCTCGACGAGTGCCGCTTCATCAACGACGATTTGGCGGCAATCGAGAAAAAATATCCACGCCACTTCGTCGGCTTGGCCCAGGCGCCGGTGTTGGAGGGGAAAGCCGCCATCGTCGAGCTGCGCCGGGCGCTCGCCGACCTGGGCTTGCGCGGCGTTACGATCACCTCCCAGGTTGGCGGATTGTCTCTTGATGCGCCGAAGCTCTACGATTTGTATGAATTAGCCTGCGAACTCGACGTGCCGGTGTTCGTTCATCCGGCCTTAGTTCCCACCGGTTACGAGCATTTAAAGGATTACGATTTACCGCGGGTCTTGGGCCGTGAAGTCGACTTGACCGTGGCGACGACCCGTTTGATCGCCGGCGGTATTTACGACCGTTATCCGGGCTTGAAAATCGTCATGGCTCACTTCGGTGGCGGTATCGCAGCGGTTAAGGACAGGTTGGTCGGCAAGGGGTACCGCTTCGGCACGCTCAAGAAGCCCTTCGGTGAATATTACGACATGGTCTACTTCGATATGGCCGGCTTTGAGGGCGGCACCACCGCGCTCAACTGCGCCCTCGAAGGCATCCGCCCCGAGCGCTTAGTTTTCGCCAGCGATTATCCGCAGGACTTCACCGGTGTTAACACCGATACGGGGAAAGGCATGAGCGAGCTGCGCAACTATGTCGACGCGGTGCGCCGGTTGCCGCTCAGCGTAAAGAACCGAGAAGATATGCTCGGTGGCACGGCGGCAAAGTTATTGAAAATTTAGTGTCGCCGTGCAATGCCGGCGCGATTATTCGCTTACCGGCTTAGCCAAACTCGCCTCGACATAGCCGGGTTTGTTGCCGCGCTTGGATTCGACCTTCAACCAGCCTTTTTCTTCAGCGACGACGTTGAGCTTGGTGCCCTTGGCGATGTCGGCGAGTGTCGAATAGTGCAGTCCCGGACCGCTGCGCACTTGGGTATCTGCCATGGCTTCGTATCTACCTTCGACCCGGCGCGCTTCGCCGAATTCCGGCTTGTCGTTTTCGCTGTCGCCTTCGCCGGGCTTGATCGCCGTCAGTTCGATGAATCCTGGAGCGTTGCCTTTCTTCGAGACGATCAAAGCCCAGTCGCCATCGCGACCGACGACATGAATCTTGGCGTTGGCCGGGATGTCGGCGATGCCGCGAAATTGCGGGCCGGGGCCGCTGCGCAGCTTGGCGTTTTCGATGGTGACATACGGGCGGACTTGTTTGTTCAGGTCGGGGAGATCGTCAGGGCTCGCGACCTCTTCAGTTTTTTTACAGGCCGTCACGAGCAACAGGATCGCCAAAGCGACGGTCCAGCAATGCAATTTTTTGCCGTCAGGTTTCATGGAATTCCTCCCGAGCTATTTTTATTACTGGAGACTATAACACATGGCACATCGTCGGTTGGCGAAGCGGCTTTCAGTGAATCTCTTTCCAAACTTTGGCGAGGCTCTCACCGTAGACGCTCAAATCCCACTCGCAGAAATAGCCGAAGGGCGTGGTCCAGACTTGATAGCCGGTCTCGCTCAAGCGTTGCTGTAATGCGGTCAAGAAAGACTCGGCTAGGGCCGCGGGAGCGGTGACACCGCCAAGATGGGTGAAGGAATGGAGCACAATATTTTTCAACTCGCGCTTGTTGGCGAGCCATTTGATGTGCTTCAAGCTCTGACGCAGCACCGTGGCGCTTCTCTCGGCGTCGCTGTCGGCGGCTTCGGCGTGGAGAAACACCACAACAGTTTGACAAACTTCCTGGTCGATATCCTGGTCGGCGACTTCGGCAAGAGTTTTTGAATGGCTCTTCCAGTGAAAGCGCTTGGCTTGGAAGCAGAGTAGTTTCATCGATTGAGTGAACTTAACAACCGATCGGCGTTGTTGCAATTCGCGGGTACTCGTTGCGCCAAAGTTAGCGCGACTGAAAAGCCAATCGCTGAATCGACGATCGGAATTTTACCAGCGCTAGAGTTCATCTCCCAGTCACAAGTCTCTGGCCGAGACCAACGAATTATCCTATCGATTGATCGGCCGTCGCTTTCGTGGGGCGAGCAACAATTTACCCGGAATTAAAACGGCTACGGTTCGAATTAACGGTCTAGGAAATTTTTTAGCAGTTGTTTACCTGCTTCGGCGAGGATCGATTCCGGATGAAACTGCACGCCTTCGACCGGAAATGTCTTATGGCGCACGGCCATGATGACGCCGTCGTCAGTCTGGGCGCTGACGACAAGCTGCGCCGGTAAGCTCTGTGGATCAATAACCAGGGAATGATAGCGCATGGCGGCGAAGGGATTTTTCAAGCCTTGAAAAATCGTCTTGGCATCGTGGCTTACGTCCGACAGTTTGCCATGCATGATCGATGGCGCGCGGACGATCTTGCCGCCGAAGGCGGCGCCGATGGACTGATGTCCTAGACAGACGCCGAGGATCGGCGTGTTGGCGCCGAAGCGGTTGACAACAGCGCAGGAAATGCCGGCTTCCTTCGGTGTGCACGGCCCCGGCGAGATGACGATTTTCTCAGGGCGCAGCGCGGCGATTTCATCGAGGCTGATTTTGTCGTTGTAGACGACCCGCACCTCGGCCCCGAGTTCGCCCAGATAGTGATACAGATTGTAGGTGAAGGAATCGTAGTTATCGATGAGCAGGATCATCGCTTGCTCCATTGCTCGGCGAGCTCCACCGCGCGCAACATGGCGCGCGCTTTGTTCAAGGTCTCCTGGTATTCAAGCGCCGGATCGGAATCGGCGACGATGCCGGCCCCGGCGTTGATAAACAATTTCTTGCCTTTCATGACGATGGTGCGGATGACGATGCAGGTATCAAGATTGCCATTATAGCCGAAGTAGCCGATGGCGCCGCCGTAGAGGCTGCGCTTCTGCGGTTCCAGTTCGGCGATAATCTGCATGGCGCGGATCTTCGGCGCGCCGGAGAGGGTGCCGGCGGGAAACGCCGAGACAAAAAGATCGAACGGGGTTTTGTCCTGGGCCAGTTTGCCGCGCACATTGGAGACGATGTGAATCACATGGGAATACCGTTCGATGGCCATAAGCTCGTTGACTTCGACGCTGCCGATGGCGGCGACGCGGCCGACATCGTTGCGGCCGAGATCGACCAGCATGATATGTTCCGCGCGTTCTTTCGGATCCGCCAGTAATTCTGCTTCGAGCTCGCGCTCCTCGTCTGCGCTGGCGCCGCGCCTGCGCGTGCCGGCGATGGGGCGCAGCTCGATGGTATCGCCGGTGAGGCGCACCAGGGTTTCCGGCGACGAGCCGATGACCCGCAGGTCGTCCAACTCCAAGTAATACATGTAGGGCGATGGATTGACGAATCTCAAGGCGCGGTAGATTTCAAATGGATCGCTGTCGGTTTCACTCTCAAGTCTTTGGCACAACACGGTCTGAATGATGTCGCCGGCTTTGATATATTCCTTGGCCCGGTCGACCGCCTGGTAAAAAGCTTGGCGGCTCAAGTTGGAGCGGAATTTGCGCTTGCCGGTGGCCGGGCTCAAGTCGCGCGGTTCGATGCCGCGCGGTTTTTTCTGTAACGTCGAGATGACCTGATGAATTCGCTTGATCGCGCTATCGTAGGCCCGGCGCAAATTCGTGCCCGGTTCGATGTGGATGTTGTCGATAACCTTAATGGTGTGTTTCAGATTGTCGAAGGCAATCAGGGTTTGCACGAACAATAGAAAGATCTCAGGCATGCCGAGCGGGTCTTTCTTGCGGTTGACGATGCCATGAAACTGCTCGACGGCATCGTAAGCGACGTAGCCCAAGGCGCCGCCGAAAAAGGGCGGAACACCGGCCACCGGCACCGGCCGATAATCCTTCAGCAGTTCTTGCAACGCTTTTAGCGGCTCGGCGGTTTGCCATTTCCTGACCTTGCCGTTATCGATGACTTCGACTTGATTGCCACGCGCTTTGAAGATCCGTTGCGGCCGGGTGCCGAGAAACGAATAGCGCGCCCAGCGCTCGCTGCCTTCGACGCTTTCTAAAATGAATGCGTAGCGGTCGCGCTCGAGACGCTTGAAAAACGACAGCGGCGTTTCCAAATCCATCAGGAGTTCTTGATAGACCGGCACTAGGTTACCGAACTTGGCGAGCCGGCAGAATTCTTTAAAGCTTGGTTGGATCATAGCGGATAAATTAAAAGGGCCATAAGTGATTCACCTATGGCCCTTTTTTTTAGTTAGATCGACAGACGTATTCAGCCAAGGTGATGTTGCCGGTTCCAATACCAGCGCCGCCAGCCAGGCCAAACATTATTCTCAATGGGCGTCATGAGCGTCATAGTGCCGTATAGATCTTGAGGCGTCAAGTGCGCTGAAGGATGGCGATTAAGCGCACGCGAACGGCTGGCCTCGCGTCGCATAATCCGGCGGTCGGCAGCATTTGATAAAAGGATTTGACTTCGGTGCAGATGCCATCAGCGGTTCCGGCCCGAAGTCCGCTTCGTCAGGGGTCGATTTGTGACATCGGTTGTTTATCGTTGGCGATTGTCTGACCAATTATCAGGCGTGGAATAAGTTCGTAGGGCGCTGAGAGCCCGGGTTCGCATGGTTTGACAAGCTCGGTGGGTTAGCTTAAAACGCCATTTTTGGTCTGATGTTTTAATACTCTGGCTGCTCGACGGATTGGCGGTCTTATTCGGTTCATGGAGGCAACATGGTGCGGCGCGAGAAAGCTAATTACGTCATTCAATCGGTATCCCATGCGCTCGACGTCTTGGAGCAGTTTAGCGGCAACATCGACGAGATCGGCGTTACCGAACTCAGCAAGCGCTTGAAGCTGCATAAAAACAACGTATTTCGCCTGTTGGCGACCCTGGAAGCGCGCGGCTACATCGAACAGAATAAATCATCGGAAAACTACCGCCTGGGACTCAAGTGTCTGCAAGTCGGCCAGACTTACATTCATCAGATGGGTTTGCTGATGCAGTCGCGGACGATCCTTGAATCCTTGGCGAAATCGACCCGAGAAAGCGTTTATGTCGGCATCCGCAAGGGCGGTGTCATCATGCCGTTGGAGTTTGTCGAGCCCCAACGTGCCGTGCGGGTGGTGTCGTTCCTGGGCACGGCGTTACCGGTTCACTGCACGGCGGCGGGAAAGATTCACCTGGCATTCGAAGCCGACGGCACCCTGCGCCAGACCCTCGCCGAACGGCTTGAACGTTTCACGGACAAGACGATTGTCGAGCGCACGGTTTTGGACGAACATATCGGCCAAATTGTCTCGACGGGCTACGCCGTCGAGAAAGGTGAATTTACCGAAGAGGTGAACTCTGTGGCTGTGCCGATCCGCGACTATACGCGCACGTTGGTCGGCACGCTGGCCGTGGTGGGTCCGAGTCAGCGGCTAATCGACGAGGCGATCGACAAGGATATCACACCGAGTTTACTGCGTGCCGGCGATGAGCTGTCGCGCCGTTTGGGCTTTGCCGCGTAACTGCGACTAGATCGTTCGGCGTGCCGCCGATGCCGCAGCGCTGCGGACTCCGGCCTGGGTCACGTCTACAAGGTGGTGGGGTGGCGGGGATTTGCTCGCCAGTGATAATTTCTCGCCGGGTATTTTGACAAACTCGTCCTGTCAACGTTAAGTAAGGATCGAAACAGGGGACGGTAGCACCGCGATGTTGACGACACTTGAAAAGATTGCGTTTGTTCTGCTCGCCGCCGGCTCGCTATACTACGGCGGCAACAAGCTTTACGACGTTTACCGGGCGATCGCCAGGGGCAAGCCGGATGCGCGCTTCGACAATCTGGCGGGCCGCATTCTCCGTGCTCTGTGGATCGTTTTGACCCAACAGAGCGTGTTCAAGAAGCGGCCGGTGGTGTCGTTGCTGCACGCGATGATCTTCTACGGATTTGTCTTTTACTTTCTGGTTAACCTTGTCGATGTTCTGGAAGGGTTCTTCGGCATCCATGCCCGCGGCGGTCTGTGGAATCCATTTAACATCGCCGGCGATCTGCTCACCGCCAGTGTGCTGACGGGCATGGTCGGCATGGTGATTCGCCGTCTCCTGGTCAAGCCCCAGGATTTCGCTTTTGCCGAGAATACTCCGGTGCAGCCGGAAGTGCGCGCCGGTATATTTCGCGACTCGACGTTGGTCGCGTCCTTCATCATTTTCCACGTCGGCTGCCGGCTGCTGTTCAAGGCGACCCAGCTGGCCCAGCAGGGCGACGATCCATTTCAGCCGGTGGCCTCTTTGTTCGCCGGACTCTTTACTGGCTTCGATCCCAGCGTCCTCGAAGTCCTCAATCATTTGTATTGGTGGGGCGCGCTGGGTTCGATCTTGCTTTTCATCCCCTACTTCCCGCGCTCCAAGCATATTCATATTTTCCTCGCTCCGATCAATTTAGCTTTGAATAAGGACAAGCCCGGCGCGCTGCAACCGATGGACTTCGAGAATGAAGAGACCTTTGGCGCAGCAAAACTGGAGGATTTTACCTGGCCGCGACTGTTGGACTCCTATAGCTGCATCATGTGCAACCGCTGCCAGGACGTCTGTCCAGCCTCTAACACCGGCAAGGCGCTCAGCCCGGCGGCGATCCTGATCAACGAGCGCTATGAGCTCAACAAGATTTTTCCGAGCTTCTCCCAAGGACAGGAAAGCCCGCGGCCGCTGCTCGACTTCGCCCTTGACGAAGAGTCGGCCTGGGCCTGCACGACGTGCAACGCCTGCATCGAAGTCTGTCCGGTGGGCAACGAGCAGATGCTGCATATCATCGACGTGCGCCGCGAGCGTGTGCTCGGCGCGGCTGAGTTTCCCAAAGGATTGCAAAATACTTTCAATCACATGGAGCGCGCCGGCAATCCCTTCGGCATGCCGGTCGATGAGCGCGTCGCATGGACGAAGGGATTGCCGTTTCCGGTTCCTACTTTGGACCGAAAAGCCGGACCCCGACGTGCTTTACTGGGTCGGCTGTGCCGTCGCTTTCGATCCGCGGGCGCAAAAGATCGCTCAGAGTATGGCGACGATATTCAACGCCGCCGGACTGGACTGGGCGGTGCTCGGCAAAGATGAGAAGTGCACCGGCGACACGGCGCGGCGTACCGGCAACGAATATTTATTCGTGCAGATGGCCGAAGAAAATATCGGCGTGCTGAACGAGATCAAAGCCAAAACCATCGTCACGACTTGTCCCCATTGCTTTCACACCATCGCCAATGAGTATCCGCAGTTTGGCGGCAATTACGCTGTGAAGCACCACACCGACTTTATCGATGAGTTGGTCAAAAGCGGCAAGGTGAAGCTCGCTGCCGATAACCACGCCGCGGTGACCTATCACGACCCCTGTTACTTGGGGCGGCATAACGGTATCTACGATCAGCCGCGCGGCTTGATCGAGGCAACCGGCGCCAAGTTAACCGAGACCGGCCGCAACCGCAGCAATAGCTTTTGCTGTGGCGCCGGCGGCGGCCAATTTTGGAAAGAAGAGGAAAAGGGCAGAGAGCGGGTTAGTACCAACCGTTACCGCGAGTTGAAAGGGACCGGCGCCAAAACCGTCGCCACCGGCTGTCCGTTTTGCATGCGCATGCTGACCGAGGAGACCGCCAAGGAGGAGCCGGAGACCGCCATGGAAGTTTTAGATATCGCTGAGATCGTCGCCCGCAGCCTCAGCAAATAATATGCGCAACTATGGCAGTGCGATCAGCGCCCTTGTCTGGCTCTTGGTCATCACCGTGTACGCTTGCGATGCTCAACCCAAAGTGACGATCACGACTAAGGCCAGTCGCCAAGTTGGCTTTCACGTGGACGTCGCCGACACTCCCGGCAAGCGCGAGATCGGCTTGATGTACCGCACCGATCTGGCCGACGATCGCGGCATGATCTTTATATTTCCCAGTGAGTCGCAGCAGTCCTTCTGGATGAAGAACACACCGCGGTCGTTGGACATGATCTTCATCGGCCGCGACCGCAAGATCGTCGGCATCGTCGAGCAGGCCAAGCCATTTTCACTCGATCCGCGATCCGTAGAAGGCAAGAGTCAGTTCGTACTCGAAATCAACGGCGGCTTGTCGAAGCGCCACGGTTTCCAGGCCGGCGATGCAGTGCGATTCGACGGCTTCGACACCGCTGTGAGTCAGTAATTTTTCCGGCCCGCAGCGAGTGATTGCGCCAGGCCCGCGGCCGATATTTTCCAATGATCCACGACCGGCTCGGCTAACTTGTGGTGAACAGTTGTTATCACAAAACCCACCCAGTCATAAAAAAGGGACCGAAAGGCGCAGCCTTCGATCCCTTTCCTACCGATGCTGTTTTGCTTTAGATTTCGTCGAAAAAATAAGGCCGTACCGGGTCGAGTTTCTCCTCATAGGAGTCGGGATACATAAACCACAACGAGGCGGCGATGCTGCTTAAGAGCGAGTTGCCGTCCTGGGGGGTGAAACAGGTGCCGATGACTTCCTTATCGTTATTGATCGCCAGGCTTTGGGAAACGATCACGGTCTGATTGAGAATCCGGCCGAACAGACCATGGTCGCGGCCAAAGGAAAACACCGAAGCGGAGGACGCCTTGTTGGTCATGGCCACACGGCGGGTCGAGCGGAACCGGCGCATGAGTTCTTCCATGTCAATGGCGCGGCGCAGTCGCAGATTGAAATGAATCGTGTGCATGTACTGGGTGTTGAGTTTCAACGCCGAGGAAAAAATATTTAAATCCAGCCCCACCGTCTTGAATAATGCATGGGCGTCATGGCCCTGGTGGGTGCCGTATTTTTTGTCGTCATGCTTGCCCGCCTCAGGCGCTGGAATGAAGTCGCCCTCCTGACTCAAATCGTTGGCGCGACGCATACACACGAAGCGGCTTTCGGCCAGGTTGTCTTCCTTTTCCGGACCCAAGCGCGATGGTGTCGATCAGCGCAGCCAAGTTATGGGTATTGCAGCTGACCACCTGGATGAATTGATCCTGGCCTGCGACCAAGGCTTTGTCATTGATGCCGCGGGCGTACTTCTTGCCGAAGCCATCTTCGCTGCCTTGGGCGATAAAGCCGCGACCGTTATTGGCGTACTTGTTATAATGTTTTTCTTTGTTTTCATTGCCGACAGGCGTGCAATCGATGACGACGCTAGCGCGCTCGATCGCCTCCTCGGCTTCGAAGCTGGGCGTCATACCCATTTCAATAAACTTGTGCCGGCTCTCTTTGTCGACGGCCAGTTTGGCTCCCTGAGCGCAGGAGACCAGTACTTTTGAGCGGTCGGTGAGCAGCGGCGTGCGCTTATGAAAAGTGACTTCGTCGATGCCGAACTGCTCTCTGAAGGTAGAAAGAATTCCCACCAGCGGTTCGCCGATGGTGCCGGTGCCGACGATGTGAACAATTTTTTTCTGTGCCATGGTCCTCTACCTGTCGAATTTGATGGGCAATACTATCTCAACAGTAACAGGTGATCAACCGATATTTACCTACCATGAGCTGGTTTTTACATGTAAATCCTCTATCTTTAAATAATATAGAAGCGAGGTAACAAGCCATGGCAGACACGCCGGTTCCAGCCCAATCGTTCTTCGATCGAAACTTCGGCATCCGCAACCGCGACCTGGAAAAGGTCATCGACGCGGCATTGGGGAGAAAAGCCGACTATGCCGACCTGTTTTTCGAGTACCGCCGCAACGAGGGGGTCAGTTTGGAAGAGGGGATGGTCAAAAACTGTTCGCAGTCGACGTCCAACGGTGTGGGCGTGCGGGTGCTGGCGGAGACCAAGACGGGGTATGCGTACACCGATGATATTACTGTGGAAAATCTGGAGATCGCCGCCCGCACCGCCCAGTACATCGCGCAGAGCCGCCCGGCCCAAGTGCCGGCGCAGATTGGCCAGCGCCCTGGCGCGGCCCATGATCTCTACGCGATCCAGACCCCGGTCAACGATATTCCTTTGGACCGGAAAGTTTCCCTGCTCTACGAGATCGATAAGTTTACCCGCGCCCTCGATCCGCGGGTGAAAAATGTTTTCGCCTCCATCGGCGCCGAGTACAAAGTGATTCTGGTCGCCTCGTCGCAGGGTTTGGTGGTCGGTGATATTCAGCCGTTAACCCGGCTCAACGTCACCTGTATCGTCGAAGAAAACGGCAATCGCCAGGTCGGCAGTTTCGGCGGCGGCGGCCGCGTCGAGTTCGGCTTCTTCGTCGACGGCCGCGACTATGAGCGCTACGCCCGCGAGGCGGTGCGCCAGGCGGTGCTGAATCTCAGTGCCGAAGACGCCCCGGCCGGCACCATGGATGTGGTGCTCGGCCCGGGTTGGCCGGGCATCTTGTTGCACGAAGCTATCGGGCATGGCCTTGAAGGCGATTTCAACCGCAAGGGAACTTCGGCGTTCAGTGGCCGCATCGGCGAGAAGGTCGCGTCCGAATTGTGCACCGTTGTCGACGATGGCACGATCCCGTCGCGTCGCGGCTCGATCAACGTCGATGACGAGGGCACGCCCACGCGGCCGAACCACATTGATTGAGAAGGGCATTCTCAAAGGCTATTTGCAGGATAAACTTAACGCCGGCCTGATGAAGATGGCGCTCACCGGCAATGGCCGGCGCGAAAGCTACGCGCATATTCCCATGCCGCGCATGACCAACACCTTCATGCTCGCCGGCGAGTCAGCGCCCGAGGATATTTTGCGTTCGGTAAAAAAAGGGCTTTACGCCGTCTCCTTCGGCGGCGGCCAGGTCGATATCACCAGCGGTAAATTCGTGTTTTCCGCCAGCGAGGCCTATTTGATCGAAGACGGCAAGGTCACCCGACCGGTGAAAGGCGCGACTCTGATCGGCAACGGCCCGGACGTGCTGACCCGGGTGTCGATGGTCGGCGCGGACTTGAAGCTCGACGAAGGCGTCGGGACTTGCGGCAAGGACGGTCAGTCGGTGCCTGTCGGTGTCGGTATGCCGACAATCAAAATCGATGGCCTGACGGTGGGGGGTACTAGAGCCTAAGAGAGTTCAAAACGTTCAAGCCGTTCAAATCGCTCAAGCTCCCACCTTTCTTCGAAGCGGAACCGGGTGAGCGTTTCCTCCCCCGCGTCGCGGGGGGGATCAAGGAGGGGGATTGAACGGAGCGCGGCGCTTGAACGGCTTAAACTATTTGAACGATACACGGAGATTTCATGGATAGATGCGAATTAGGCCAAGGTTTGGGTCGGGAAATTCTGAAAAGCGCAAAGGCGAAGGGTGCTTCGTCGGGCGATGTGGTGATGGTCGAAGGCAATTCGTTCTTCGTCACCGTGCGCATGGGCGAGGTCGAAAAGATCAGCCAGGCAGGCGAGAAGCGGTTGGGCGTGCGCTTGTTTCTCGGCAATAGCTCCGCGTCGGCATCGACCTCCGATATTTCGAAAAAATCCATTGAAAAATTGGTCGACGACACGGTGCTGATGGCCCGCGCCACTGCCCAGGATCCCAGCGGCGGTTTGCCGGCAGCGGAAATGTTGGCCCGGGATATCCCGGATCTCGATCTGGTCGATACCAGTGCGGGAGATATCGCCGTTGACGACAAGATCCAGATCGCCTTGGCGACCGAGAAAGCTGCCCTCGCATACGACGCGCGCATCACCAACTCTGAGGGCGCGGAGTTTTCCAATCATTTCGGCCGGGTCGTCTATGTCAGCAGTCACGGCTTCGCCGGCGAATATGCCGGTTCGACCTTCGGCCATTCGGTGTCGCCGGTGGCGAAGCAAGACGGCTCGATGCAGCGCGACTACTGGTATTCCTCGACGCGCAAGTTCGCCAATCTCGAGTCGTCGCAACATGTCGGTGAAAGAGCCGCCCAGCGGGTGCTGCGCCGGCTCGGCGGGCGCAAGGTGAAGACCTGCGAGGTTCCGGTAGTCTTCGATCCGGAAATGGCGGCGTCGCTGCTGCGCAGTTTAGCCTCGGCCCTGTCGGGCTACGCGCTTTACAAAGGCGCGTCGTTTTTGGCTGGCAAGCTCGGCGAGAAGATCGGCTCGGATCTTTTGACTGTGATCGACGACGGCACCATCGTCGGCGGTCATGGCTCGCGGCCTTTCGACGCCGAAGGGTTGCCGATCAAAAAGAAAATCGTCATCGAACGGGGGGAGCTGAAAAGCTACTTACTCGACACCTATAGCGGCAAAAAACTCGGCATGCCTTCCACCGGCAACGCCTCGCGCTCGGTCGGCGAACCCCCCGGCGTATCGCCGGCGAATTTTTATCTAACGCCCGGCACGCAGACACCCGAGCAGATCGTCGGTTCGATCAAATCAGGATTGTATATCACGGAAATGATCGGCTCCGGCGTCAACATGATCACCGGCGATTACTCCCGCGGCGCCGCCGGCATGTGGATCGAAAACGGCGAGCTCGCCTATCCCGTCGAGGAGATCACCGTCGCTGGTAATTTGAAAGAAATGTTACGCAACATCGAAATGACCGGCAACGACCTTGAAATGCGCGGCCGCATCGCCGCCCCGACGTTGAAGCTCGCGAGTATGACGATTGCGGGGGAGTAGTGCCGACGGGTCGGCGATAGGAAATCGCGAAACGCTCTGCGATCTGCCATCCGCGACGTTCAGACTGTTAAAGCAGCTGGAGGCCGGTTAAGCGATCGCCGACGGCTGACTACTTTCATTTAATCACCCGATCCGCCCGCGCCAAGATATTCGGCGGCATCGTTAAGCCGATCTGTTCGGCGGTCTTGAGATTGATCACGAGTTCAAACTTGTTCGGCTGCTCCACCGGGAGTTCGGCGGGCTTGGCGCCTTTCAAAATCTTGTCCATGTAGACAGCGGCGCGCTTGAAGCTCTCAACATCGTCGGTGTTGTAAGACATCAGGCCGCCAGCTTCGACGAAGTCACCGCCGTCGTAGATTGATGGAAGCCGGCTCTCGATGGCAAAGTCCACGATTTGTTTTTGATAACGGTTGAGCAGGCCGCTGCGAATGGTAATAAGCCCGCTCAGCTTTCCCTGAGCCGCTGCTTTAAACGCATGCTCCAAGTCAGCACGCGGGCCGCGCACTTCTAGAGATTGAAGCGCCAGCTTTAATTCTCGAGCCGCTGTCTCATAATTTTTAAAAGCGATCGCAGAGCCTTCATCATCGGCGGCCCAGAGAACGCCAACTTTCGAGATTGACGGAGCGGCCTCTTTGAGCAGTTCCAGCCGTTTGCCACCTAGTTCCCGGGTGAGCCTTGCGGGTCCGGTGATATTTTCCTTCGGTCGCGCCAGGCTCTCGATTATTCCAGTCGCGACGGGATCCTGAGTCGTCACCCTGACGATGGGAATCGTCTTGGTTGTCTGCTTGGCCGCGAGAATCGCTTGAAAGGGCACAGCGACGAGCACGGCGACCTTGAGCTGCACAAGCTCGGCGACAACCACCGGGAATTGTTCCGCGTTGCCGCCGACGTAGCGATAGTCAACCAGGATATTTTTTCCCTCGATATATCCGATGTCGAGCAGCCCGTGCCGGAACGCCATGGTGCGGGAATCGATAATTGGCGGACCGACATAGCCGATCCGCGGGACTTTCGTCTGATCCTGTGCCTGGGCGGAGAAGCAATGCGCCAAGAGGTAAGTGTAAAGTGCTGCGCCAATGAGTTTTTTGTTCATAAGGTTTCTCATGCGGCTCCAACTGATCGCTGATCTCTGCTTTCTGACCTCTGTTATCTGATCATCCGATTCGCTCATACCAACACATTCGGCGGAATCGTCAGGCGGATCTGCTTCGCCGCTTTGAGATTGACGATGAACTCGAACTTCTTTGGCTGCTCCACTAGAAGCTCGGCCGGCTTGGCGCGTCAGGCCGATCCACCTGGGTGGGGTTGCATCGTCGATCGCGAATCGTTCGAGGACGGAGGATGAAAAAGGAGGATCGAGAATCGCCGAAATGCCATCCTCGATCTCCCGCGCGCAATTCGCTATAACACCTGAAATCCAGCCTTCAGCACGGCGCGTAAGAAGTCATCGATATGCGCCAGGGCGGGGTCGAATTCGAGTACGGCGACGCTGCGCTCGAGGCTGAAGTCGACCTTGCCGACACCGGGCACGGCTTGGAGCGCTGCGCGCAGGGTCGGTAGGTTTTCGGCAGCGAGATTGCCGATGGAAAGAATCGCGGTTTTTGTGCTCATGGATTTTGCTTGTCGAGACTTTGCCAAATCTGATTTGATAGCGCAATCGACGCGCGCGGCCTCGCCCTCGTGTTACCTTTTCAGGAGTCACGCGAAGGCAAAAAAATCTTGACGAATCCATTGAGGTTATGTGAAAGTCTTTTCATCCAAGCAAATTTGCCTTTCGGCGGTGCGCGATTGCACGGTTTGCAAACGCGGACCTCAAACGGTGTCGTGGAGGAGAACCTTATGGCATACGATGTCGCTAAACTTTTGAAGCTGTCGCAAGCTGAGCTCGACACGCTTTTCACTAACAGTGCGGTGGGCAAAATCCCCGACGGCGAAGCCGAGGGCACCGCCATCGTCGCGCCAGGCACGATTTTCAGTTCCAATATCGCGAGCTTCGTCAGTCACTTCGCCTGGCAGGGCAAAGTCTTCGACGGCAAAAAGGGTGTGCTGAAGAACAAAATCCTGCCCTTCGGTCTCAACGCCATCCTCGCCAAGGTCTACAAGGGGCCGAGTTGGCTTGACGGTAAAGAATGCATCGTGCTCGATTACTCGGATACCTCGATCATCGCGCAGTGGATACGCGACGAGATTCGTGAAATCGAACCGGGACTCTACCTGGGGAAAGTTTATTGGGACAAGACGCGGCTGATCGATTTCGCACTCAAGTTTTAATGGCCGCAAGTCCAGTCTCTTGGTCGTTCTTGGGTTCTAATTTGCCAACAGCACGGGCAATCGAGGATCGCTCAACGCCGTGACGCCTCAGTCCCCTTTCATGGTGAGCGCGCCGATCGCAGCAGGTCGGCAATCGGCATTGAGCGAACTGTTAAGTTCCCTGAACTCCCGTCCAGGCGTGGTTGATCCGGGGAACTCGATCCTGCCATTTGCGCAGTTTGAGCGGCTGCATTTTGCCCGCTTCGTGATTCTCGACGACCCCACTCGCGAAGATATTATACAGCATGGTGTCGTGCCGCCGCCGTTGCAAACTTCCTTGCTCTTTCTCGGCGACTGCGACGGCGACGCCGATGATTTTATCGCTTCCCTGGTCCGCCACGCGGGTACCGGGTTGCGGCAGATCTTTTCCCACTGCGAAGGGCTCGGGCCGACCGATGACCTGTTGCAGTGGCTGACGGCTCACTCACGGCGCCCTGCCGCAGCGTACGTCAATTGGTTAGGACGCACGGTCACGCAGATTCGTGAAGAGAGTGCTCTGCACAATGCCCTGGTGAGTTACCTGGCCAGTCAAACGGCCGACTTCGCACTCCAAGAGCCGCGAATAATTTGGCAGAAACTGATCGCATTTATTGGCGACGAGATCGCGGCACAGCGCCTCACGTTGTCGCCCGCCGCGGCCACCCCGATCCGCTGGCGGATCGGCAACCTGCTGGATCTTTTTAGCGTGCCGATTGTTTTAATATTTCTCGCACCGTGGTTGATTCTTTATCTGCCGGTGTTTGCCTATCAGCTGCGCCGGCGCGAGACTGCAGATCCGGAGATCGCCCCAAGGCCGGACCGCGGGCACGTTCGGCGGCTTGCCGGACTGGAAGATCACGACGTGACCAACCAGTTTAGCGCCATCGGCGCGGTCAAGCCCGGTCTGTTTCGCCGCTGGACGGTGAGTTTCTTTGTTTGGATTCTCGACTACGGCGCCCGCCATCTTTATCACCGCGGCCATCTTACCCGTGTCGGCACGATTCACTTTGCCCGTTGGGTATTTCTCGACGGCAAAACCCGTCTCTTCTTCGCCAGCAATTACGACGGCAGCTTGGAAGCCTACATGGACGATTTCATCAATAAGGTCGGCTGGGGATTGAACCTTGTCTTCAGTAACGGCGTCGGTTACCCGCGCACCGAATGGCTGATCTTTCACGGCGCCAAGGATGAACAGAAGTTTAAGAATTATATTCGCCGGCATCAGCTGCCAACCGAGGTTTGGTACAACGCCCACCCGGGCCTCACCGCATTCGACCTGGAGAGAAATAGCCGGATTCGCGACGGGCTGACGAAAAGCTTCATGGGCGACGATGAGATCCGCCAATGGTTAAAATTAATTTAAATCTAAGGGTTCCCCGCAACTTGCTGCGCGCACCGTTAAATGGGGCATCCAAAAGGGGGCGAGCATCCCCTTTGGTCGCGTACGGGGTTAATACCCTGCACGCGAAATGGTTGGTTTATTAGACGTGAGGGACAATGAGCGCGATCATCGACTATAGCGACGTGCAGGGCATCGTCCGCTACGGGTACGGCCAATTGCCGGCGGCTTGTTTTCTGCTATTGCAGATCAAAAATCCCGCAGCGGCTCGATCTTGGCTGCGCACGGCGCCGGTGACCAATGCCACGGCGGTCGCGCCACCGCCGCAATACGCCATGCAAGTGGCCTTTACCAGCGAAGGTCTCGACGCCATTGGCCTGCCGCGGCAGATCCTTGAGAAGTTTTCGCCGGAATTTATTTCCGGCATGGCCGGCGAAGAAAGCCGTTCGCGCCGGTTGGGCGATGCCGGCGCCAACGCGCCGGCGCAATGGCATTGGGGCGGCCCGGAAAAAATGCCGCACCTGCTGGTCATGCTCTACGCCCAAGCGGGCGCGCTCGAGCATTGGCAGAAGGCCGTGCAGAACGAGTTTTGGCATGATGCTTTTACGCTTTTGCGCTGCTTGCCAAGCGAGAGCTTAAGCGACACCGAACCGTTTGGTTTTAAGGATGGTATCAGCCAGCCGCAATTGGACTGGGAACAAATGAAACAGCTGCCCGGCGATCAGGTTGAGTACAGTAACCTGGCGGCTTTGGGTGAATTCCTATTGGGCTATCCAAACGAATACGGCAAATATAGCGATCGGCCCCTGCTCCCGCAGCGGCGACGATCGCAGCGCCGGCTTGTTGCCGGCGGCAGAGGACAGCGATCAAAGAGATCTGGGGCGCAACGGTTCCTATCTTGTCTTGCGCCAGTTGGAGCAGGATGTCGCTGGGTTCTGGAGCTTCCTCGATCGCCAAACCGAGGGCAATATCGCGGATCAAACTAAACTTGCCGAGGCTATGGTGGGTCGTCGCATGAATGGCGAACCGCTCGTGCCGCTATTGGATCGCGGCTTGACAAGGTCCGATCAAGCGGCGAAATACGACACAACGCTTAATGCATTTACCTATGAATCGGACAGCGACGGCACTCGCTGCCCTTTCGGTGCCCATATTCGCCGGGTGAATCCGCGCAACGGCGATCTGCCGTACGGCACTCAGGGATGGTTCCAGCGGCTCATGCGCACATTGGGCTTCCACCGCAAAAGTTTTCGTGACGATCTGATCTCTTCGACGCGCTTCCATCGAATTCTCCGGCGCGGCCGGGCTTATGGCAGCGCGTTATCACGCGCGCAGGCACTGAGTGGCTCAGTCGACGGCCAGGAGCGCGGAATTTATTTCGTCTGCGTCAACGCCAACATCGCGCGACAGTTCGAGTTTGTGCAAAACGCGTGGGTAATGGCGACCAAGTTCGACGGCCTGAGCGGCGAGAGCGATGCTATTGTGGGGAACCGTCAGCCGATTCCCGGTTGTCCCGTAACGGGTGCGTTTTCCATCCCCCAGCAGGCCGGTCTGCCACGGCGTATGCATGACCTGCCGCAATTTGTCACGGTGCGCGGCGGCGGCTATTTTTTTCTGCCGAGCATTCGCGCTTTATGGTACATCGCCACGCTGGGCGATTGAGATCACTGCCAACCCAATTGCAGTGACGCCTGCGGCGATGGTGCAAGTCACAGTAACCTGAGATTGCTCATTTCGATGTAGCGTGAACAGCCTAATTTCACTAGACGTCAACTTCCGGTTAGCACGCGCCTGATCTCACCGGCCAATTTGTCAGCGGCCTCCAAACCCACGAAGTGGCCGACTCCGGGAAGGGGCCGGCATTCGACTTCGCAACCCGCATCGATGGCGCTGTTCATCGCCACCCGGGCAGACAGTGCGCCATCCCTGGCGCCCCACACCAGCGTGACCGGCACCGTGATCGGTGTGCGGTAGACTGCCGCAAGTTTCGCCCGCCGGCTCGGCACCAGCTGCGTGCGCACCATTTCGCGATAATATTCGATCGGCCCGCGCAGGTCGTCGGGATTTTGGAAACGCGCGACGAGCTCGTCGACAAGCTTTACGTTCATCGTCCCGGTGCGGCCCTCGCGCAGGGTGAAAGAGAGTTTCAGAAGTTTTCGGCCTAGCGCCGTGGCAAAAAAAGCTTCAGGAATCCATGGGATCTGGAAAAACGGCACCCATGGAATCCGAATCGTCTGGAAATCCTCGAAATGGAGCACGGCGCGGACCAGCGTCTCTGGATGCGTACAATTGATAACCACTAGCTTGCGTATCAGGTGCGAAAAGCGGTGCGCGAATATCCATCCCAGCGCGCCGCCCCAATCGTGGCAGACCAGCACCGGTTTATCGACACCGAGGCCCTCGATCAACGCCTTGATGTCGTCGGTCAAGGTGAAGACGTCATAACCGTCGCGCGGATGGTCGGTGGGGCCGTAGCCGCGCAAATCAGGCGCAAAGAAGCGCGCCTCGCTCAGTGCTTCCATCACCGGCCGCCAACTGATCGAGCCTTCTGGAAAGCCGTGTAAGCAGAAGATGCTCGGAGATCCGTTTGCGCCCGAGACGGCGACGTTAAAGTCGATGCCGTTGGCTTTGATCCGTCTTTGCTCGATACCGCCTGCCATCGATGTCATCACTCACCTTCTTAAAATTCCTCATCTCCAGTAGGCTCGCGGTGCGGTGTCTGGTTCATTTCCTGGCGCAGGCGGGAGAGCTCTTGATAGATTCTTTTCCTGCCGCGATTCTGATTGCCGAGGGGGCGATGTTCGGCGACGCTGTGCCAGGGATTGTAGGAGAGGTGATGGGCAAAGGCGAGCTGCGCCGGTGAGTCGAATTTCTGTTTGGCAATGCGCAAGGTCGCCACCGTTTTGGGCGGGGAGAGATTTTCCGCCCAGCGAACCGACGCGTTTTCGATGGGCATAAGGTGCGCGTCGGTTTGCAATTGAATCATGAAGTCGAACTCGGCATCTTCTCGGCTCAGGGTGGCAGCCATGTTTTCGCGCAGGTAATTGTCCGGTGGGCGCGACGGCAGGCGCGGCACGCGGCTGCGCCGAGGCGCTTTTGGCACGATCGAGTATTGCATCGCCGCGCCGGCGCCGAGCAAATAAGGAACGCAGCTCCAATAGCGGGCTTCGAGCGGACTCGTATGGGTGCGCGCCCACAGCCCTTGCATCAAGGCATCGAGCAAATGGGAATCGCCGGGGCTGATGAAATAGAATAACGGCACGCCGGCCCGGCTGCGCGCCTGGAGCTTGGCGTTTTCCTTGACGTCGGGGGTGGTGAAAATCGGCGTCGTAATCCCGGTGAAATCTTGTGTGAACTTTTCGTCGTCCAAGAGTTTCTGCCCTGGCACGTCCATCAGTTTGATGCCGATGCTGAGCACGCCGACGTCATCGATATCTGCCGGCGGGGCTGGACCGGGGCCGGCAAAGCGCACCCAGGCGGGAAATGTCCGCGGTTCGGTGAACACGCCATGGCGGTAGGGTGCGGCCAGATCGCCGCGCACGGTGAATTCACCGCGCACAACCCCATGAGTTTTAGTATTGCCGCCGCGTTCATAGCTGCCGGGCTGGTAAAGTTGCCGCATGTGGGCGGCCATCTCGCTGATAATCGAATCCAAGTATGCCTCTTCATCGGGTAATTTGCGCTCCTCGGCGAGTCGCAAAATTTCCCGGTCGCGCCATAAGTTGGTGAGGAATTGCAGCCCGCGCGCCAGCGGCTCTTGAAAAATTGCGTCAAGTGCCGGGCGGAAAAACGGATCGAAGCGCCGCTCGATCTTGAGCAGTGCGAAGAGAGTTTCGTGCAATAGCTTTAGCGCCGGCGAAGCCGTGCGCCGGGGCTGTAGTTGGTTAACGTCGATGTTCACCAATCCCTCGCGAGCAACCGTCCGCACCCGATGACGAGTTCAAAGACTGCGCCAATTTTTCGCAATATACGCCACTAATGAAGTTCGAGGCAACTGTTTTGGCCGTGTAGCGTCGGCATGCGTGTAGCCTCAAGCCACGTGACCGTTCTGACAAATTTTCTTGCCATATCGCTGTGACTTGCGGTATTTTTTGCCTGCGAGTGGCCGGACAAATTGTTAAATCCCACCGCGCTACCTTGATAATGACATCTCGCTGAAAGGGAGTGTACATGAACCGCCGTATATCTTTGGGCCTGTTACTTGTGACCGCGCTGCTAGCTGCCGGTTGCGGCAGGAAATCGCCGCTGCCAGGTACCGTCAAAGACGAAGCTCTCTTGGCCGGGCGCGACGCGAAAAGTTTTCCCGCCGCTGATGAAGACTATTTCAAAGCCATGGATGGCGCCGCCGCGCTCACCGTCGACGAAGTCAAAGGGCGTAATAACTGGATTGTCTGGAGCGGCGGCAATGACCGATTCTGGGATTATCTGGTGAGCAAAAGTTTTGGCGCCGTCGACCTGTTGAAAATAATTTCGTCACATCCCAAGACGCCGCATCTGACCCGTGACAAACGCTGGGAGTATCTAGGTGTAGTGAACGAACCTTGCTTCGAAAAGCCCAAGGGGCCCAACGCCGACCGTTTTGGCCTGTGGCTCGACATCCGAAGCAAGGATTGTCCCGCCGACCCTTTTGAAAATGAGCAAAAGTATCCCGGCGTGAAAATCGGCGCGCGCGGCAAGAATTTGCCTGTCGGTTCGTATTACGGCTATGCCACCGGAATCCTCGGTCTGCGCTTATTTCCCAATCCGGCTTTCGACGAAGCGGCGGCAAAGAAATGGGATGCGGAAAGATTTTACACCGACGCGAATTATTACAACGATAAGAGTCTGGTGCGCCCCTACCGGGTCGGCATGTCCTGCGGCTTTTGCCATGTCGGGCCGAGCCCGGTAAGACCGCCGGAGGATCCGGAGAATCCCAAGTGGGAAAACATCAACTCCAATCCCGGCTCGCAATATTTTTGGGTCGACCGCGTGCTGTTCTGGGAAAAAGATCCGGCGAATTTCGTCTACCAGTTGATTCACACCTCGTTGCCGGGAACCCTCGATACTTCGTTCGTGTCGTCGGATTACATCAACAATCCGCGCACGATGAACGCGGTCTATAACGTCGGCGCCCGGCTCAAGATCGCCGAGCGCTGGAGCGAGGAGAAACTCGCCGGCGGCGGTGTCAACAATAAACAGTTCCAGCACTATCAGCGGACCGCCGTGCTGCCGCAGTATTACAAAGAGCCGGACAGAGTTTGGACGCCGCATGTTTTGAAAGACGGCGCCGACTCGGTCGGCATCCTAGGCGCCTTGAATCGGGTCTATATCAATATCGGATTGTTCAGTGAGGAATGGCTGCTCCATTTCAACGCCTTGGCCGGTGGCCAAAAAGTGACGCCGATCCAAATCGCCGATGCCAATAAAAATTCGAGCTATTGGAACGCCACCCAGGAGCAGACTCCGGATGTCGCTCTGTTCTTTCTCAAGACGGCAAGACCTGATTTGTTGAAGGACGCGCCCGGCGGCGACAAGTTTCTGAGCCATGATAAAGCGATGCTCGAGCGCGGTAAAGTCGCCTTCGCCGAGAACTGCGCGCGCTGCCATTCGAGCAAGATACCCGATGCGCCGGCGGAGGTAGACGACAAGAACTGGGACCAGTACTGGGCCTGGAGCAAGACCGACGACTTCAAGAAAAAGATGACCGAGACGGTATTGGCCGACGATTTTCTCACCGACAACTATCTCTCCACCGAGCGGCGCATCCCGGTGACCTTGTTGCAAACCAACGCTTGCAGTCCGTTGGCGACCAACGCTCTCGGTGGAAATATTTGGGACAACTTTTCCTCCCAGAGTTACAAGGACTTGCCATCGGTGGGCAAGCTGGCCGTGCACAATCCCATCGACGGCAGTCCCTGGGAATACGATATGCCGGCGGGCGGGCGCGGCTATACGCGCGTGCCATCGTTGATCGGTTTGTGGTCGACGGCGCCGTTCCTGTTAAATAATTCCGTCGGCAAGTTTAACCCCAGTCCGTCCGTCGACGGGCGCATGGATTCGTTTAACGACTCCATCGAAAAAATGCTCTGGCCGGAAAAGCGCGACAAGGATCCGATTCTCGGCGACAAAGTGCCGGGATTCATCTATCGCACCACCGAGACCAGCTACATCAAGATCGCGCCAGGTTTTATCTCGCCGTTATTGGAGAAATTGCTGAGCTGGGGCGGCTGGCTTAACCGATTATTCCCCTGGCTTTTCAGTGAGGAGGGCATCGAGATCGGTCCGATCCCGAAAGGGACGCCGGTGAATTTGCTGTCCAATATCGACCTCGATAGCAGCAAACTGGATCTCGCCAAACTATTGCTCAAGATCAAGAGGGATTTGAAAGCGGTCGAAGGCAGAAGCGAAAAAGAAGCCGCCGAAGTATTTAAAGGTTTGGTGCCGGACCTGTTGAAAGTAAGCAAGTGTCCAGACTTCGTCGTCAACAAGGGCCATTACTTCGGCACCGCCATGTCTAAAGAAGGGCCGGGATTGAGTGACGATGACAAGCGCGCGCTGATCGAGTTCTTGAAAACATTTTAATAGCGCTCTCGCTTAGTTTCGATCCCATGTCCCACGTTTCCGCTGTCACGCGCGCGTATGAGTATATCGTCGTCGGTTCGGGAGCGGGCGGCGGCACCGTGGCGGCGCGCTTGGCCGAAGCGGGACGCTCCGTGCTGCTGCTCGAAGCCGGCGGCGATCCTGGCAAGCTCGCTGATCCGCGACTACCCGAAGACTACCAAGTTCCGGCGTTTCATGCATTCGCTTCGGAGAATCCGGCAATGCGCTGGGATTTCTTTGTGCGCCATTATGCCGACGCGCAGCGCCAGCTTAAGGATAGTAAATACAGCGCCGCTCCTGGCGGCGTGCTCTATCCGCGCGCCGGAGCACTTGGCGGTTGTACCGCGCATAACGCGATGATCTTCGTCTACCCGCACAATCAGGACTGGGACGACATCGCGGCATTGACAGGCGACCCGTCGTGGCGCGCGGAGCGCATGCGCCGCTACTTCGAGCTGCTTGAAGATTGCCGGCATCGGCCGCTAAAACGCTGGATCGCGCGCTTGACTGGATTCAATCCCGCGCGGCATGGCTTCGATGGCTGGCTCACCACCGAATTGGCGATGCCGACGGAATCTTTGGGCAACCGCCATCTGCGCCGGGTGTTGGAAGATTTGGCAACGGACGCGTCGGCGCAGATCGGCCATCGCTTGAAACGGCTGCACAGTTTCTTTAAGACCCGCGCGCGATCCGAACGATTGGCGCCAGGTGAATGCCGACGCTTCGGGCCTGCGTCTCGTGCCGTTGACGACCCGCGATCATATGCGGACGGGCAGCCGCGAACGGATTGTCGACGTCGCCGAAAAATTCCCCGAGCGCTTGCATGTCGAGTGTGATGCGCTGGTTACCCGGGTGTTGCTTGACGGCTCTCAACGGGCGACCGGGGTGGAGTATCTCAAAGGCGAGCGGCTGTACCGAGCCCACCCCGATAGCAGCGATGGCAGCGGCGAACCGTGTCAGGCGCGCGCCACCCGCGAAGTGATTCTTTGCGGCGGCGCGTTCAATACGCCGCAGTTGCTGATGCTCTCCGGCATCGGGCCGCGCGCGGCGTTGTCCCGCAGCGGCATCGAAACCCGGGTGGATCTTGCGGGAGTCGGCAAGAATCTCCAAGACCGCTATGAGGTTAGCGTGGTCAATCGCATGAAAGAGGATTGGCAAATGCTGGCCGGCGCCAAATTCGCCAAAGGCGATTCACAGTTTCATCAGTGGCAGACGCGCAAACGAGGCGTCTATACCACCAACGGCGGCCTGTTGGCGGTGGTCATACAGTCGAAACAGGAACGGATTCCCGATCTATTTTGCGCCGCACTGGTGGGCAACTTCCGCGGTTATTTCCCCGGCTATTCGAAACTGATCGCCGAGCGGCAGAACTACTTGAGTTGGATCGTTCTCAAGGCGCGTACGATCAACCGCGCCGGCACGGTTACCCTGCAATCCGCCGATCCACGGCAGCCGCCGAACATCGACTTCAGGTATTTCGACGAAGGCACCGACCGCCAGGGGAAGGATTTAGACGCGGTCGTGGAAGGCATTCATTTTGTCCGGGCGATGACCAAGGATTTGCGCGAACAAGGGCTGATCGCCGCGGAGGAAGTGCCCGGCGAAAAATATCAATCCGACGATGAGTTGCGAGAATTCGTGCGCGACAATGCCTGGGGTCATCATGCTTCGTGCAGCTGCGCGATCGGTCCGCGAGACCAGGACGGCGTGCTGAGCAGCGATTTCCGCGTCCATGGCACGCAGGGGCTACGTGTGGTCGATGCGTCGGTGTTTCCGCGAATTCCCGGCTTTTTTATCGTCAGCGCGGTCTACATGATCGGCGAGAAGGCCGCCGATGTCATCCTCGCGAGCGCCAAAAATTAAACGCGACTTCCCTGCCGGTTGAATTTTCTTCCCGTCCGGCGAAGAGAAGTGCTGTCATAACCTGGCACGCGGGTATCCAGGAATGGCGGAGGGGAAGATAAAGATTCAAGAAACCTGGATTCCCGTTTCACCGGAATGACAAGAAGAGACAGTCGACTTAGCGTCGAAGTTTTCAAATCCCGAAGGTCATACGATTCGCCTGATCGCTTTCATTGGGCGGTCCAAGACTTGTTGCGCTCGGGTTGGCGAGCCTGTATAGCTCGCTCTACGGCACTGATCCTGCAAAAAGCGTTCACCGCCGCTTTCGCTCCATCACATGAGTTCGATTCCCGCCGAGTTTTACGCCCTCGCCAACGCTTTCCTGTTCGCAGCGCACAACATCTTTATGAAAAAGGCGCTGCGCTATTCGAACCCGGCCACCGGCGTGATCAGCACTTTGTTGATCAATATCGTGTTTCTCTGGACCATTGCGCTCTTGTTTGTGCCGATGGCCAATGTGACCGTGGCGTCGCTGCTGATTTTCGTCGGCGTCGGTTTCTTTCAACCCGGCCTGACGCGCTTGCTCACTTATAAAGGCATCGATGCTTTGGGTGTGGCGATCACGGATCCGATCCGCGCCAGCACGCCGCTGTTTAGCGCGGCCATGGCGATCGTTTTTCTTGGCGAGGAGATCACTTTGCCGATCATCGTCGCGACCCTCATGATCATCGGCGGCATCACGCTTTTGTCGTGGCGCCGCGGGGCGATGACGCTCGCCGGCTCGGCGGTCTATCTGTGGTTTCCCATCGCCGCCTCGGTGCTTGCGGGCGCGTCGCAGGTGGTGCGCAAGTTCGGCATGGCCGCCGTGCCCCATCCGTTTCTCGCCGCCGCAGTCACCGCGACCTCGTCGTTGATCATTTCAGTGCTGGTGATGTGGTACGTCGAAAAGACTCAAGAAACCTGGAAAATAAATCGCCATTGCGTCTGGTGGTTTCTCGCCGCCGGCATCACGGTCAGCTTCGCCATGACCTCTATCTACCACGCGTTGGATCTCGGCAAAGTCTCAGTGGTGATTCCCTTGAGCAGTACCGCACCGTTGTTTTCGTTGATCCTTACCGCGTTGTTCTTGCGCAACGTCGAACGGGTGACGCTTCGAATCGCCATCAGCACAATGCTGATCGTCAGCGGCGTCGCGCTGATCAGTTGGTGGAAGTAGGGAAGAAGAATTTAGCCGCAAAGAACGCAGAGGGCACAAAATAAACGGATGATCAGGATTCCAAAGTTCGTGGTGAAACCTTCTTTCGCGCGAATCTGCTCGATCATTTTAGACGCGACAGATAGTGGGCGAGGTCTTGGAAATCGGCGTCGGTGAGCGGATGAAGCGCGTCGGCCATGGCAGGGTCGTAGGCGCGCCGGCTGTTGTTTTTGTACTCGCGCAGGGATTTGACCAAATATTCTTCACGTTGACCGGCGAGACGCGGCGCGTTGTCCTCGCCGGCAAAATCTGGCTTGTGACAAAAGTTGCAACGATGTTGCTGGATCAGGACGCGAGCTTTTTCGGCCCGGTCGGAATCGACAGCGTTCGCGCTGGCTCTGGGCGCCGGGAGCTTGGCGATGATCGCCGCGGCGCGGCGCAGATCGTCGTCGCTCCAGCCTTGCATCATCCCAGTCATGGGCTCGAGGTTGCGCATTTTGTCCCGGAACATCAGCAGCTGTACGGATAGAAAAAATACCGGTTGAGCGCCGAGGGACGGGACCTCCGGGATGACCGACTGGCCGTTTTCGCCATGGCAGGCGAGGCAAGGGGCGAGCCGTTCGCCGACGGCCGCCGCATTTACCGTGGCTGCGACGAGTAAGAGATAAGCTGCGGTCAGAGCGCGAACGATATTGGCTTTCAATGAGATTGGCGAAGCTAGGACCGCCGCGCGGTAGTGGTGCCGCGGCGGCGGTTCTCTTTAAGTTCTAACGACCGGCGCGCTGCGGGCTGTAGGTGACCCGATAGATGGCGCCGGCAAAATCGTCGGAGATCAACATTGAGCCGTCCTTCATGACGTGGACGTCGACCGGACGACCCCAGTATTCGTTGTTGTTGAGAAAGCCGGTGATAAATGGCTGCACGGATTTTATCGTGCCGTCGACGTTCAATGTCGCGACCACGACATCGCCGCCGATTTTCTTAGTGCGGTTCCACGAGCCATGGCGGGCGATGAAGAGAGCGTTACGGTACTCCCGGGGAAACATGCTGCCGGTGTAGAAGCGCAAGCCGAGGGCGGCGCTGTGCGGGCCCATCAAGGCCACGGGCGGGGTGAATTCGTCGCACGAACGGCCCCAGCCCATCTCGCGGTCGGTGAAGTTGCCTTGGTGACAGTAGGGGAAGCCGAAATGCTGGCCGACCTTGGTGACCCGATTCAATTCATCTTCGGGTAAGTCTTCCGACAGCCAGTCGCGGCCATTATCGGTGAAGTACAAATCCTTGGTGATCGGATGCCAGTCGAAGCCGACCGAGTTGCGCACGCCGCGGGCGAACACTTCCGCGCCGCTGCCGTCGAGATTGATGCGGCGGATCTGGGCGTTCTCCGCCGGCGGTTCGCAGATATTGCAGGGCGCGCCGACGTTTATGTAGAGCTTGTTGTCGGGGCCGATGGCGATAAACTTCCAACCATGCGACTGATGATTCGGCAAGTCGGTGTAAATAACCACCGGTTTGCCGGGATTGTCGAGGTTGTCTTCGATTTTTTCCAGCTTCGAAATCTTGGTGCCCTCGCCGATGTAGAGCGAGCCATTGTGAAAGGCGAGGCCGTTGGGGCGGTCCAGCCCCGAGGCGATAACCTTGGCTTCGCGCTTGCCGTTGCGCTCGACGACGGCGTAGACCTTGTCGAGTTGGCGGTTGCTGACGAACACCGTGCCTTTATCGCCGACGCGCAGCGAGCGAGCGTTGGCGATGCCGCTGATATAAACCTCAAGCTTGAAGCCCTTGGGCATTTTCAGTTGGCTGATCTGTAATTTCTCCGCCGGCGTGGCGAACGGCGGCTGGGCCACGCCGCGCAGCGTCTTGGCCACTTCGGCATTGGGAATGTCTGGACGGCCGGGCACCATTGACGGCGCCGGCTGAACGTTGGGCGCGGGTTTTTCTTGGGACAGTGAGATTGCCGGCGCACCCATAGACAAAACTTCGAGGACGGCGGCGACTGCGGCCGTCCGCGATAAGGTCGGGAATGAGGTCATGGCCTGCCTCCTTAAAAAATAACCTTTTTGTTTTTGTCGCGAACCAGGTGCGACGAGAAAATAGGCAGGTCGCCGCAATATTGCAAGGCGAAATTTCCTATCCTTCCGCGCGGCGGGATACGGTTCGTGCCAGTTTAGGGCCGCTTGGGCAGGTTCTTCATCATGTCGTTGATATTAATATTCGGCATGCCCGGCATCGAGATGTCGCCCGGTTTTTGGCCCGGCTTGCAGGCGCCCAGCCATTTGGCCTCCATCGTCGCTGCCGACTCTTTCATGCCGTGCAGCGGTGGTTCGTACGTCGATTTGATGTCAGCCTTGTAGCTCGAGTCGAATTGGCCGGTAAAAACGCCCCTGGTCGTCGCCGTGCTACCGCTCATCTTACACACCGATTCGGTGATAAGTTTGGCGCCTTCGCGGCGAAACTCGTTCTTGGAGCAGGATTGTTTCTCGGTTCCGGCCATATTGTTTTTCATCAGGTCGTCTGACTTTTCGTCGACGCATTGTTGCATGGTCTGGCCGCCCTTGGCGCCGTCGCTCGACACGGTTATTTCCCATAGGCCGGACTTGCGTTTGGGCATGTCGGGAGTGGCAGCGACAGCGCCACCTGCAGTAGCGACTAGCGCGACAATCAAAGCGAGGGTTCTCATAGCGGTCTCCTAACGTTTGCTGCCCCACCGACAAGGTGAATGGATGCTAGATCGCCGCCGGCTGGTCCAGCTCAAAACCGAGATCGCGGATCATCTGGTGCGCGTCGGTGGCATCTTGGCCGGGCGTGGTCAAGTAACCGTTGACGAACATCGAGTTGGCGGGGTAGAGGCTGAGCGGTTGCAGCGAGCGCAAGTTTACTTCGCGGCCGCCGGCGACGCGGATCTCTTTGCTCGGATTGACAAAGCGGAATAGGCAGAGCGTCTTCAAGCAGCGTTGCGGCGTCAGTTCGCGTTTCTCCTCGAAGGGCGTCTTGGGAATGGAATTCAAGAAATTCACCGGGATCGAGTCGATGCCCATGGCCCGCAGGGTCATCGCCAGGTCGATGATATCATCGTCGCTCTCGCCCATGCCGATGATGCCGCCAGAGCAGGTGCCGATGCCGGCGCTCTTGACGCTCTCAATCGTCGCCACCCGATCGTCATAGCTGTGGGTGGTGACGATCTCGGCGTGGTGTTCGCGGCTGGTATTTAGATTATGATTGACCCGGCCGACGCCGGCGGCGGCAAGTTTCCGGGTCTTGTCGTTGTTCATCAAGCCGAGGGAGCAGCAGACATTCATGCCGGTTTGGGCGCGAATTTCGCGCACCGCTTCGGTGATGTCGTCGATCTCTTTGTTAGTCGGGCCGCGGCCGCTGTTAACAATGCAAAAGCGGACGGCGCCGGCTGCTTTGGCCTGGCGCGCGCTTTCGACCAGCTTGTCCTTGGCCATGAAAGTGTATTTTTCGACCGGGGCTTCGGAGACCGAGGACTGCGAACAGTAATGGCAGTCTTCGGGACACAGGCCGCTCTTGGCGTTTTGCAAGACATGGATCTGCACGCGCTTGCCGTAATAGTGATGGCGCACTTTGAAAGCAGCACTCAAGACTTCCGGTAGCTGTTCATCGGGTGCGTTCAATACTTCAAGCAGTTCCTCCCGCTCGGGTAGTATTCCTTGTAGAGCTTTGTCCGCCAGTTGTTGAAAATTCATGCCGTCCTCCAAAACTAGCCAGTGTTTAGCATGCGAGGTGAGGCCATGCAATCAAACCGTCGCCCTAGGGTGGTAATGATTCTGTAGAGTTCGCCACTTGCGCGCAATCGTCAGCACACGGATTAATTACCGGCAAATTAGTCGTTGGCTGGTTGAGTATAACGGTCAGTTATCGACCGGCGTCCGCTGGATTGGCGCAGCGTTAGGTGAGCGGTGTGCGAGAAAAATTCAACAGTCGCTCATCACCTGGTGGTAGTGGCCAAGAACAAATATGAAGCCGGCCAACACAAAGTGAAAAATGATTGGAATGACGTCGCCGAACCAGCGCATCTCGGGATGGAGAATCATGGTCAGCGCATAGCGTAGGACCATCAATCCGGCGTAGGCGCCGGAAAACTTCATCAGAAATTCCGCCCAGTGGGGGCGCACGACGGCGAAGGTGCCGGTACCGCGCCAGACTTCGCCGGTAATTCTGATCATGAGCATCAACAGGAGCAGTTGGATGATCAGCAGCGAGGGATAGGGAATCACGCCGGAGAACCATTGTTCCATCGCCGGTAACCAGTGCACGCCGACAAAAGCGACCAGCGATTGGCCCAGGACGCGGCAGGCGAACAAAAATGTTATCAGGGCTAGGAGCGGGCCGTGCTTGGGCATACCTAATCGCTCCCGCGCCCTGCGTTTTCGCCAAGTTCGATGACAGCCGTGATATCCGCGACTTGTTCCGGGGTGGCGCTGAGCAGCTGGGCTTTGAACTGGGTATCACGGCCGCCGGCGCGCAACGCCGCGCTGGTTTTACGTGCGTACCAGCCAGCTTCCATCACACAAAGCACCGGCGGCTGCAGCCGCTCCGATGCCCGTTTCTGGGCGTATTCGATATTTAGATCACACAGGTTTTGCTCCAGGGCGGCGAGCAATCGCTTGAGCGATGCAGGGTTGGCGTTGGTGCCGTCAAACTCGACCATGAAGGCGTAGCGCGACTCTGCCGCATCGGCGAACCCACGGAAATGTTGCGGCGCGATATTGGCTGTGATTTGCGCCCGTGCCATCGCCTCGATGATTTGATTGACGTGGAGCTTCTCGCCGGTGATGTTGGTGACATCGCGCCCCTTGCGGACAAATTCAAGCAGCGGGGTTTGCTGAAAAAATCCAGCCACCCGCACCACGTCATTGATGTCGTAACGGTACAAGCCGCTAGCGGTTGTCAGGATCACGTAGTAGCTTTCGCCCGCGGTTAACTCCGTGCAGGTAAGAGTTACCGGTTGCGGGCTGGCGATTTCGTTCTCCGGAATGAACTCGTAGAAATTGGTGCTGATATCCAGGATACCGGCGCAGCCAGAATCCGATATCGGCAAGGTCATCTGCGCCTCGCTGGCCATGTAGCCGAGATCGCGCACGGGCATGGACTCACCGAACCAGCGGTGCAATTCATTCAAGCGCACCCCGACCGTGCCGCCTTTCCAGCAACCGATCAATTGCAGTCGCGGCCAATAATCCTGGGGGCGCAGCACGCCGTGTTGGTTCGCCAATCGTTCGAGCGCGGCCGCGCGGGCGGGATTTTTCTGCAACCGCGCTTCGAGGGTTTGCCGCACCTCTGCGGGAATAGGCCAGCGTTCGCTGATCGTGCCGTCGCGAATGTCGCGGATAATGTCGTATTTATTAGTATCGGCGATTTCGACGAGGCGCAGGATGGTGCTCGGATTGGGCGTGCCGAGAAACGTTATCGGCTCAGCCAACGCCAAACGCATGATCAGATAATATTTGGCGGCGAAGTCTTTCACGTCGGCGACCAAGTAGGGCAGCGCGAAAGCACTCTGGATCCAGCGTGGGCTGCTTTGATAAATCAAACCGGAGGCGGCGCCGAAAGGGATATCGCCGGCGGTTTTGCCCTCCTGGGCCGGACTGACGACGCCGAGCATCTTGCCATTGAATAGGCCGGGATGATCGAGGTTGGCACGGTAGTACCAGAGGCGGGTAAGTTGGCGGTGGCTGGCGCGGGAGGTTTCGGTAACGGGGATCAGCTTGGGCGCGCCGGTGCTGCCGCTGGTCAAGGTGAATAGCTCCACCGGCTTTTCCGTTAAGACCTGAGCTTCGCCATTGGCGGCGCGATCGACATAGGGGCGCAGCCGTTCGTAGTCGCCGACGGCGACCTGCTGGCGGTAGTCGGCTAAATTGCCAATGGCCGCGAAGCCATGATCCTTGCCAAAGGCGGTGGCGCGGTTGCGCCATAGGATATCGCGGAGCAATTGGTTCTGAGTTTTTGCCGGCTCGGCGCAGTGGTTTTCCCAGCGCGCCCATAGGCGGCCGGTGACAAACGACGCGGCTTTGACGATCAGGTTCATGGACTTAACGGCGCAATTCGATCTTATCGACGGTGCAACGTTCCAAGGCTTCTGCCTTCACCGTGACGCTCAGGCCGCGGCTTTTCAGCAGCGGCGCACGGCCGCCGAGGCCGAAGGCGAGGTTGTCGTAGGTAATGTCTTCGCTCAATAACCAGGTGCCGAAGGATCCCTCGGCGCAGGCAAGTTCCGTCATATGCGCGGCGAAGGTTCGGCCGGCGGCCGATAGAATGCCGGTTTCGCCGACCTGGGCGCCTACTTGAATTTTGATTCCGGCCTCGGCGGCGAGCTTGGCGATCGCCAAACTCCCGGCGATGCCGCCGTTTTTCGACAGCCGGATATTGAAAAAATCGCAGGCTTTGTCCGCGATCAAGCGGCGCGCCTGTTCGATGGTGACCAGCGATTCGTCGGCCATGACCGGGATGCCACATTGGCTGCGCACCTGTTTCATACCTGTGATATCGTCAGCGACGACCGGCTGTTCGATGATTTTTAGCTGGTACGGCGCCAGCGACTTCAACAGTTCGATTGCATCCGCAGCGCTCCAGGCGCCGTTGGCGTCGGCGCGCAGTTCGACGGCGCTGCCCACGGCTTTGCGTACTGCTGCCAGGCGCGCGGCGTCATCCGGCGTGCCGACTTTGATTTTGATTTGCCGCAGGCCCAGGCGCGCCATCCGTTTCGCCATCGCGGCCGCGTCCTTCGGACTGTCGGCGGAGATTACGCCGCTGTAGACGACCTCGAAGCGCGCCGGCGCAAGATAGTCCGCCAGCGCGCTATGATCGGCGCGCAGGCTCCAGTCGAGCAGCGCCAGCTCGACGGCGCAAAACGCCGCATTCCAGGCGATGATGCCACTATTGGATTGGGAATTCTCCGTCCAATCCGGCTGCAGCGACTGTAACTGCTCGATGGTTTGCCATCCGGGGTAAAACGTTTCTAGAAAAATCCTTGGCGCGAGGAAATCGCGGATGCGCGCGATCATCGATTGCAGTGGTCTCGCCGGTGACGTAGGCGCGCGCTAACCCTTCGCCAAAGCCGCTGCCGCCGTCGCTGCCGGTGATTTTCACAATTACGGCGTCGCTTTCCTCGCGACTTTGCAGCGCGTGGCTAAATGCTTGGTGAAACGGTATGCGCAGTCGATAAATAGTCAGCGAGTCGACGCGCTGCGGCTGGGCTGCCTTACTGCGCGTTGTCAGCTTAGAGATCGGCGGAAAATAATGGCGGCAGAAAAGTTGGTCGCCGAGGGTGACGCCGGCGATCTGGTCGAACAGCGAGTCGGAGATCCGATGAAACTCGCTGTAGTCTTGGATCACCGTGATCGCTTCTTCGGCGTGACGGATGTCGACTTCCGAATGAAGCTCGAACCAGCGCAGGGCGGCGCGCGGGACGGCGTATTTATCGCTCAGCGCGTTGGCCAGCTCGCTTGAGCAGCGCGACAGCATGAACTCGAAGCTCATGGTTTCGAGTAATACTGACAGACAAAGTTCCCGCAGAGTCGCCACCGGCACGCGGGTGGCGCACACCAGCGCGACGCGCCGGCGCGCGTCGGCGATCAGTCGATCAATTTCATCGTCGGTGAAGCCGATGGCGCGGGCCATCTCCAAGAGCAGTTGGGAGTGGGGCGGCTCATGTTCCGACCGGCCCATTTCTTCGAGCAGGTTTTCTTGCAAAATTTTGGCGGACGCCGATGGCAGCGCGGCGAAGCACAGGGCGACGATATGCGCCGAAAGATAATGGGTGCGAAAAATATTGCGCAAAAACTCGTAGGCGGGCGCCCTGCCCGCGGCGCCGTCGACGAGGTCGCGATATTCGCGGCTTTGCTTGAAATCGTCGGTTGCTTGCTCGAGGTATTTAACGATTTGTTGGGCGCCGACCATGGTCATCTCCATCGCTAATGGTTCCGTTCTGTTACCAAGCTGCAGCAACGGCGGACAGCCTATGTGGCTGCTTGCTTAGTTTTTTCCAACGCCATCGCTTTGACTCTCTTCAAATCGGCTTTGCCTGAGCCGAGGATGGGAATCTCGTCGATAGCATGAAGATCGTCGCGCTTGGGAATCCACAGCTTGGGCAATGCGGATTTGTTGAGCTTGTCCCACAGCTCTTCGCGGCTGACGCCGTTCTTGGCGTAGAAAACCACCAGCCGCTCACCGCGCTGTTCGTGCGGGATCGCCGTCACCACCGAAGCCGGGCTTCCCAGGACCTCGTTGATCATCTCTTCGATCCTCATATGCGGCACCATCTCGCCGCCGATCTTGCTGAAGCGCGACAGGCGGTCGGTGATTTTGATGAAGCCGTCCTCGTCGATGGTCGCGATATCGCCGGTGACATACCAGCCCTGGCGAATCGCTTGATCGGTTAGGTCCTGCTGATTCAAGTAGCCAAGCATGACGTTGGGTCCTTTGACGAGTAGCAGCCCTTCGGCGCCTGGGCCCAGGGGCTCACCGCTGTCGGGATCGATCACCTTGGTTGCGACGCCGGGGAGCGGTTGCCCGACCGTGCCGGGCTTGTGACCGGTCTGTTTTTCCTTATCGTGGATGACATCGGGTGTGTTGACCGCGACCACCGGGGAGAGTTCCGTGCAGCCATAGCCTTCGAGGATAGTGATGCCGAATTTATCTTGGTAACCCTGGGCGATCTGCTCGCGGAGCTTTTCCGCGCCCGCGATGACGTAACGCAGCGAGGCGAACTGTTCCTTGGTGCAGCGACGCCAGTAGCTGACGTAGAAGGTCGGCGTGCTGATCATTAATGTCGCGCGATATTTCTCGACGATCTCACCAATGATCTTCGCGTCTGAGGGATTCGGGTGATAGACCGCGCCGAAACCGGTGAGCACCGGCAGCCAGATCGTCGCCGTGAAGCCGAAGGAGTGAAACAGCGGCAGGACACCAATGATGCGATCCTGCGGCGTGAACTGAATCACCTGGCCGATCGCCTCGACGTTGGAAATTATATTGTGGTGCGACAGCATAACGCCTTTCGGCGTGCCGGTGCTGCCGCTGGAAAATATGATCGTGGCGAGATCATTGGGGCGTTGTTGTTTACGGGCGCGGCGGTTGAGCCAATGCGCCGGCGTGACATAGGCTTTGACCGCGGTGGCGAGTTTTCCCGCGCCGGTAAATGTCTGGCGGATCTCTTCGACGAAAACCATGCCGTCGATTTTTTCTAGATTGGCTTTCTCCAAAAACGTTCGCGAGCTGACGATGGTGGTGATCTTACATTGGGACAGCGCCGCGGCCATGGCTTCCTTGCCGCCGGTGAAATTCAAATTCACCGGTACTTTGCCCGCCAGCAAGATGGCGATGTTGATCAGCGCGCCGCCGACGCTGGCGGGTAAGATCACGCCGATCATCGACTGGCCGGCGCAATGGCTTCTTAGCCAGCTGCAAAAAAGCAGGCTACCGATGAGCGCCTTGCCATAGGTGAGCTCTGTGCCGGTGGTGTCGGCCATGCAGAACCGCGACCAGTGGCGCTTGGCCATCTCGACGAACTTGGCGTGGAGCAGATCGCCGGGACGACGACGGTACTCCACCGCCTCGCTTTCCAGCTCTAGAATCGCATTGCGCACCTGGGCCACGGTGGAGGTCGGCGGCAGCGGCGCGCCAAACGAGACCGTGACCGAATAGGGGAATTGCATCGGCCACTTCCAAAAGAACTTGCCGTCTTTAAAACTAAAGATGCTGCCCCAGAGCTGATCCAAGTGCACCGGTACGATTGGAATATTCGAACCCTCGACGATTTTTTCGAAGCCGCGCTTGAACGGCAGCAGCCGCCCGGTACGGCTGATCGCGCCCTCGGCGAAGATGCACACCACATGACCGTTTTCGAGTTCATTTCGCGCCCGCTTGAGCGACTGGACGATGTCGCGGCGATTGTTCGCCGACACCGGGATCGAGTGCATGAGGCGAAAAAACCAGTTGAGCGATTTGAGATCGTAATACTCCCGATGCAGCATGAAGCGGACGAAGCGCGGCTGCGGCGCGCCGACCAAGAGCGCATCGACGAAGGAGACATGGTTGCAGATCAAGAGCGCCGGCCCTTGAAGCGGGATATTTTGTCCGCCGACCACCCGGATGCGGTAAAGCGTGTTGGTCAACAGCCAGACCACGAAGCGGACGAAATAATCGGGCAGCAGGTACAAGATCGCCACCGTGCCGGCCAGGGTAAACAGTCCGATCAGCAAGATGATGGTGTCGGGGGATAGGTGGAGCGGCGTTTTCAAGAACCAATGCAGCGCCGCGGCCAGGGCAATGCCGATGGTGTTCAGGAAATTATTGGTCGCGATCAGTTGGCCCTTTTCCTCTTTGCCGCTGCGTTGTTGCAGCAGCGCGTTGAGCGGCACGGCGAACAGGCCGGCGGCAAAGCCGAGCAGCACCAAGGCCAGTGCGGTGTGCGGATACGACGGTGCCGCCCAGGCAACCAGGGCGAGGCAAATGCCCATGCCCACCGAGCCGAGGGGTACCAAGCCCAATTCGATATGGTCGCCGGAGAGTTTGCCGGCGGCGAGACTGCCGATGCCGATGCCGATCGCCAAGAAAGTTCCGAGCAGGCCGATGTGAAACTCATCGAGCTGCAACAGCTCTTTGCCGAAAAAGAGAATATTGATATTGACCAGCGCGCCGAGAAACCAAAAGTAGGAGATGCCGAGGACCGTAAACCACAGCGCCCGTTCGCGGCGCAGCCGGCGCAGCCCGTCGGTAATTTCGCCGAAGGGGTTTAAGTTGAGCAGCTTGGTCGACCCCGAAGCCGGCACCTTGGCGATGCGCAGGCTGGTAAGATAACCGGCGATGGCGATGGCGATCATGATCAGGCCGATGCGCGGCAACTGATTTTTCCAGACCGAGAAGATCGCGCTGCCCACCGACGTCCCCAGAATGATCGCCATGAAGGTGCTCATCTCCAGCAAGCCGTTACCGCGCGACAGTTCCTTATCCGGCAGCATCTCCGGCAAGATGCCGTATTTGGCCGGGCTGAAGAATGCTGAGTGCAGGCCCATCAAGAAAACCGCCGCGAGCATGGGCCGGATGTCTGCGAAGTAGAATGACACCAGGACGAAAATCATGATGGCGATCTCGGCCGCTTTCACCGCCACCAGGATCGTCCGCTTGCTGTAAACGTCGGCGAGATGGCCGGCATAACCGGAAAACAGCGCTGACGGCAGGATAAAAAGTATGGCGATCAGTTCGACGTAGAAATCGCCGCCGTGCCCGGCCAAGCTCAGGGCGACGAACGAGACGATGATTTTTAGAAAATTGTCATTGAATGCACCCAAGAACTGGGTACAGAAGAAAGCAAAGAATCCCGGCTGTTTGAGCGTGACGGTGTAGTTGCCGTTATTCATTATTGCTGGCTAATTTACTCGGCTCCGCGCGGTTCGGCAAGGTCGAAGCCAGGCCAACACCGTCAATTCGCTCGCGTCTCGGTACAACCAAGCGCTTGCGAAAGCGTGACGAAATAAACATAATCCGCCCATGGAATTGACTCAATTAACGGTCCCCCGATGGCAGAAGTACGATGGTTTGCTGCATGGCTTTCATGGGTCGGCGCGGCGGCAAAAGCGTCGGACGCTATGCCGGTCTTAACGTTTCCTACCGCGTCGGCGACGATAACAAAGTGGTCAGTCAAAACGTTTGCGATGTGAAGCTGGCGATGGGTATCCACGACGGCAAGATCGTTACCATGCAACAGGTGCATGGCGATAATCTCATCGAGGTCACGGACAAGCAGACGAAAGAAGCCGGCGCAGCCGACTCCATGGTGACCGCCCAGAACGGTATCTTTCTCGGTGTCCTCACGGCGGACTGCGTGCCGCTGTTGTTCATTGCACCTAAACAACGTCTGGCCGCAGCGGTCCACGCGGGCTGGCGCGGCACGCTCGCCGGGATTGCTTCGAAGACCGTCGATTATTTTATGAGCCGTTATGGCGTTGCGGCCGGCGACCTGGAGGTGGCCTTGGGGCCGTCCATCGGCGTGTGCTGCTACGAAGTCAACGACGATGTCGCAACACCGCTGATGAAAAAATGGGGAGCGCTGACGACGCCGAGCATCGCAATGAAAGACGGTAAGCCGCATATCAACCTGAGCCGGCTCAATCGCGACATCCTGCGCGACGCCGGCGTGCCCGGCACGCAACTTTTCCAAATCGGCCCCTGCACGCGCTGTGCCGCCGAAGATTTCTTTTCCTATCGCCGCGAAGGGGGGGAGACCGGCCGGCAGATCGGTGTGGTCGGTTGGCAGGCGCCCCTATAACCACTGGATGCCCGGCTTGGCTGCTCTCGTCCTAGCGTGACACCGTTTGCAGTTAACGAAGAATATTAGCATGACGTTCCTGCTCTTTTTGAAACTTGTAAAACTCGGATTCGGGAATCCCCAAGATTGTCAGCGCGTGGCGTAATCGAGCGTCTTCACTATTGCTGTCCATAAATAGTTCTTGTGCCGTGCTTTGAGCGATTTGGCAGAGATTTACGCAAGCCGACAAGGATTGCGGACGCCATTTCCGCTTAGGAAAATTTAGCGCCCAAAGCGGTCCGACTTGTTGCTGTTCGGTTGACGGTATAGCCATGGCGGTATGGTAGCCGACCACGGGTTATTTCTCCACATTTGTTTCCTCTCTAGAAAATGCGTCTAAAGATTTCACTTGCTGGCTTGAGGCGTCTAAATCGGCCCCTAATCATCCATAAAAGGCGTCTTGGGCGATCCGCTGATGGCCGACATGCGCGAGCGTCGGGATCGCCTCACTTTCATTATTCGCTTACTTATATTAAGGAAGAGGCGTCGGATTCGAATCGTTGTCACGATATTTGGGGGTCAGCGCTATGAAAATTTCCCGTCGGCATTTTCTCACCAAAATCACCGTCGGTGTCGCTGGACTTTCGCTCGCTCGGGAATTCTCTTGGGCGCAGGTCAAGGGTAAAGTGGGCTACATGAGGATCGTCGACAATGCGGCGATGTTCATGGCGATGGAGAAGGGTTTTTTCAAAGCGGAAGGCCTCGAATTAGAAACCGTGCCGATGGCGGGCGGCGCGGTGATTGTCCAGGGCGTAACTTCAGGCGACTTGCAATTCGGCTGGACCAACGTGATATCGCTATACCAAGCCCACGCCGAAGGTTTCGATTTTAAGCTCATCGCCGGCGGCGCGACCAACGTACGCGGCAGTAATGAAACCCATGCGATCGTCGTCGGTAAAGACTCGCCGATCAGGAGCGCCAAGGATCTCGAAGGCAAGACCGTTGCGGTGAACACGCTCAACAACATCGTCCATTTACTCGCCCTCGCCTGGGTCGACAAAAACGGCGGCAATGCGAGCAAAGTCAAATTCGTCGAGATTCCCTTCCCGCAAATGGAGCCGTCGCTAATCGCCGGGAAAGTCGATGCCATCAGCGTGCAGGAGCCTTTCGCCGCGGTGGCGGCACGGCGGCCGGAAGCTCGTGTGTTGGCGAATCCCTGGGGCGATGTCCTACCGCGATTTCTCATCGCCAGCTGGTTCGCGTCGGATAAATGGATTCAGAAAAACCGCGGCGTCGCGCAGGGGTTTGTGCGCGCGATCAATAAGGGGGTCGACGCCATCCGCACCGACAAAGAAGGCGCGCGCGCGGCGATGATCAAATGGGCCGGGCTTAGCCCCGACTTCGCCAGCAAGATCGGCTTGCCGGAGTTTGAAAAATCGATTGCTGAAAAAGATGTCCAAGTGACCATGGACCTGACTTACAAATACAAAATGATATCCAAGCCGCTCAAAGCGAAGGATGTGCTGAGCGATCTGGCGACAAAAGCGTAAACTTCAATTGGAGTCCTGGGGGATTGGAGCAATCGGTTCGGAAAGCCCCAATACTCCAGTGCTCCATCAATCCAGCACTCCATTCCGCCACTCTCCCGTGCCGATTCTCGAGGTTCAATCACTTTCGAAAAGTTACCGGCAAGCCGGTGGCGAGACTACCGTGGCGATCGGAAATATTACTTGCCAGGTCGAGGCGGGGGAGTTTGTTTCCTTCGTCGGGCCGTCCGGGTGCGGCAAGACGACGCTGTTGATGTCGATCGCCGGGCTGTTGGCGCCGAGTTCCGGCCGCGTCATCGTCAAAGGCAAGGAAGTCAGCGGGCCGCCGGTCAACTTGGTGCTGTTGTTTCAGGAGTACAACAAGTCGCTGTTCGCCTGGCGGTCGGTGCTCGGCAATGTAGGTTTCGGCTTGACGGCGCGCGGCGCGCGGTTGACGGGGGCGGCAGCGGAAGATAAGGCGCGTAAACTAATCGAGCTGGTCGGTTTAAAAGGATTTGAAAGCCACTATCCTTGGGAACTCTCCGGCGGCATGCAGCAGCGGGTCGCGATCGCCCGGGCGCTCGCCTACGAGCCGGAAGTTTTGTTGATGGATGAACCGTTCGGTTCGCTCGACGCACTCACCCGGCTGGAGCTCGAGGACACGCTGCTGCGGCTGTGGGCGGAACTCAAGACCACGATCCTGTTCATCACCCACGATATCGAAGAAGCGATTTATCTTTCCGACCGCATCTGGGTGCTGAGCCGGCGGCCGTCGCAGATCATTGAAGAACTCAAAGTCGATTTCCCCCGGCCGCGCCATCAAGTAACGACACGCGCGCAAGCCCGGTTCATGGAGCTGCGCAACGCTATTTACCGGCAGATCGGCAACCAGGGTACGCCGTGAAGCGCGCGACACCTTTTAACTGGCTGGGCTGGTCGAGCTTTGGTTTATTGCTGGCCCTATGGGAGTTCGGCGCCCGCGCTACCCCCAAGCTCGAACTCTATTTCCCGCCGGTGAGCCGGATTCTCAGTGCGCTCGGACAAGCGCTTGCCGCCGGTTCGATCACGCAGCATGCATTGATCACATTAACGCGCTTTACCGAAGGTTTTTTGCTGGCGGCGGTGCTGGCGGTGCTGTCTGGAGTCGTGCTCGGCTATTTTCGCTCTTTAAATAGCTTGTTGGCGACGCTGATTGAACTGCTCCGGCCCATGCCCTCGGTCGCGATCATTCCGGTGGCGATTCTGCTGCTCGGCATCGGTGACGGCATGATCGTCACGGTCACGGTCTATGCCAGCCTCTGGCCGATTCTCATCAACACAATAGATGGCGTGCGCAACATCGACTCCACTCTGATCGATACCGGCCGCACCTTCGGCCTCAGCCGCTGGCGGATTCTGTGGCAAATTATTCTGCCGGGCGCGTCTCCCTATATTGTCACCGGACTGCGCATCGGCTTGTCCATCGCGTTGATTCTCGTCACCACTGCCGAGATGATCGCCGGCAGCAAAGGGCTGGGTTTTTTCGTCCTCGATGAAGAACGGGCGATGAATAGTGCCAACATGTACGCCGGCATTGTCGTCGTTGCGCTGTTAGGCTACGCGCTCAATCGTTTGTTCCTAATGATCGAGAGCCGCGCCATGAAGTGGCGCCGCGGCATGATCGCGCGACAGGTGGCGTGATGGGACTGGGGCGATACAACGGCATAGCGTTTCTCTTGGCGCTGTTAGCGCTGTGGGAGCTCTGCGCTCAGGCAGAATGGGTCAATGCGCTGATCGTGCCGCCGCCGACAAAGATACTCGGAATATTTACCGAGCTGGTCTGGTCCGGCCAGATTCCCATGCAGATCCTCGTCAGTATGAAACGAGCGCTGGCGGGCTATCTGCTCGCCGCGGTGGTTTTTATCCCGCTGGGAATTTTTATGGGTCTGTCGCCGACAATCTATCGGCTCTTTGAAGTCATCGTCGAAATGCTGCGGCCGGTGCCGCCGCCGGTGGTTATCCCCGTGGCGCTGTTGTTTTTCGGCTTGGGCGATGAGATGAAAATATTTGTCATTTTTTTTTCCTGTGCCTGGCCAATTCTTTTAAATACCATCGACGGCGTGCGCGGCATCGATTGGGTGCTCTTGAATACCGCCAGGACTTTCGGCTTGTCGCGCGGCAAAACTATCTGGCAAGTGATTTTGCCGGCCGCGTCGCCGCAAATCGTCACCGGCCTGCGGGTGAGTTTGCCGATCATGCTGATTCTCGTGGTGATCTCGGAAATGGTCGGCAGCACCGACGGCATCGGCTACTTCGTGCTTGATTCACAGCGTCGCTTCAAAGTCGCCCAGATGTACGCCGGCATGTTTACCCTCGCGCTCCTAGGCTATACGCTCAATCAGCTATTCAATCTTTTGCAGCGGTTGTTGCTGCCATGGCAGCGGCGCCGCGGGCTGGAGTAATGGAGCAACGGAGGATTGGAGCCGTGGAGGGTGGGAGTAGTGGAGTGATGGGTTCCGGAACTGTGTTGTCCTCCAGTACTCCATCACTCCGACATTCCAACCTTGCTTAGACGATATGCATGCCGCCGCCGGGAGGCGGGGTCGGCTGATTTTTACCGGGCAACCAAGGCACGTCTTTACGCGGGCTATTGCCGCCGACTTTGAATTTAGCCCGGCCCATGTTGGCAAACTCGATCTCGATGGTGTCGCCGGAATTGACCGGCGCGAGCCCCTCGTGAAACGTTCCGGTGGCGACGACGTCGCCCGGGTTAAGGGTCAAGAGCTTGGTCAGCCATGCGATCTGGTTGGGGATCTTATGGGCCATGGCGCCGGTGTTGTAGTTCTGCCGGGACTCGCCGTTGGTCCACGACTTTACGTTGACGTTATGCGGATCGGGAATTTCATCCTTGGTGATAATCCACGGGCCGCAGCAGCCATGGGAACCCTGGCCTTTGCCGACGAACTGGGTGCGCCGCACCATGCCGCGGGTCGAGATGTCGAACATCGGCACATAGCCGAATACATGGTCCAAGGCCTTTTTTTCTGTAACGTCCTTGGCGGTTTTGCCGATAACGAAGGCGAACTCAGCTTCGGGTTGATAAACCACACAGGACGGAATATCGCGCAGCTCGACTTCGCCGTCGGGACCGACCAAGTCCGGGGACTTATAAAAGTACTCGTTGGGGAAATTATCGGCGGTGCGCTCGGGCCGGTCGATGTAATTGCTGAAGGCGGCAAGAAACTTGCCGGGCCGCGCCAGCGGACTGAGCAACTGCACGCTTGCCAGCGGCACGCCGTCCTGCTCGGCCAAGACCTTCTCGAAACGTTTGCGATATTTACGCCAGCCTTCGATGATCTCTTCCATCACCCGCTGCGGCCCTTTGGCTTTGCGCGCGCTGATGGTGTTACTGACATCCACGACCATATTGTCGTTTTTGATCACACCGATCTGGTCGTCGTTAAAGCGAAGAATTTTCAAGGTAGTCTCCTCTCGGGCCAAATTTCGGCCTATCTTTGCGACAACCGCAAGGGCTTGTCAAACTGAATATCACGGGTGGCCCTAGCGGCTCGGTGGAATAAAAAGCATATCGGCGGACAGATTAGTCGTATCAAAGCGCCAATCTTTAGTTGTGTCAAAAGCGTCGAGAGGAATAGCGTGCACGCGAACACCCGTTCCAACCCAGGCGGTGAGCGTTACAATTAACAACCCTGACACAAAAAGTAAGCGACAGCGGCAACGTCGGAGAATTTCCTGTGGGCGCGATGATGATGTGGGCAGCTCGATGCAGCCAACACAAAAAATTGTCCCTAGGCCACGACAGGTATATGCCCAGTGAAAGTCAACTATGCTTGCGTATTCCTTGGCTTCGTCGTGGTGATCGTCATGCTGCAGAAATACTCAAACGGTCACAGTTTACCTGCTGTTTGGCAAATTCTCCTGCGGCAAATTTTGCTGATCTAGCTGGTCTTATTGGTGGGCTTGGCGATCGGATACATGCTCGTAAGCGTTAAAAAAACAGCAGCCCGAAATAGCAGCGATCGGATTATGCAACCAAAGCGCGAACCAATCTCTTCACGTCATTGCTACTTAACCGTAAACGCCTCTGTTGTCAGTATCTCCTGTTTACTCGGAGTGATGGTTGCCGGGATGTCTTCAGCGGTAACCACCAGCCTGAATTCTTTCAGTGCGGTCACCCCGTTAAATTGTCCCACACGGTTCTCGCCGACCGTCATTTGTCCTAAATTCACGAATCTGCCGTTGGGGGTTTGGGCCCACACAACATACATCTGTTTTGGCGGCAAGAGATTTTCTGGCGGGGCGAGATGCTTGACCTCAACATTGACAACCGCGTTGCCATTGTCATCGGTTGAAATTGTGGCCTCGCCCAGTGCCGCCGGCGCTTCCTGGGAGCCGCGAAATACCACTGTCTGGGCACAGCCAAATAAAAACCCCATCAAGATTACGGACAAAAGAGACTTGCGAACACTCATCATGCCAACCTCCATCTTTGTTCCTATAAATATTGAACTAATCCACTAGTCATTCACCCGATGGTGTTAATAAACTTCAATCCGATGCAGCAGTCAAACTTGATATTTCGGTTGAGTTATCGAAGTGAGACCAACTCAGGGCGAGGCGTTCGATTTCATGAACCCCGCGACAACCCAGGCTACGGCACGGATAAAACCCCAGACCGTGAAAAAGCAGACCACGAGACCGCCCAACCACCACATAAACAACCACAAGACATCATGCTGAAACGAGTCCGATTCGAATGCCAGACTGATTGTCGCCCAGACAGCGTACACGCATGCTGCACCTGCGCCGCAAAAGATACTGAACCGGCTTACGCCTCGGTGAAATCTATTGGCCATCGCGATTACCTGGGAACCGGCGAATTTGACGGCGCCTTAGGCTAGGTCGGATTTATGAAACGTAACCACAGAACCAGCGCTGTCAAAGCAGAATTAATATTCGCGCTGCCCTTTCAACTGTTCTATCTCCCGGCGTTGGCGCTCGATCTCTGCTTGATTTCGGTCGACTTGCTGTTGCTGCCGGTCCTGTTCCGTATCCCGGCCCTGAAGCTGATCGCCAATCAGCGCGCCTGAGCCCAACCCGAGTAGGCCGCCGATGGCAGCTCCCGCCCCGCCGTGGCCGACAGCGCTGCCAATGATTCCGCCGGCAGCAGCGCCACCCAACGCGCCAATACCTGCGCCTTTCTCGCGAGTCGACAATGGAGCCGAGCAGCCCAGAAGCCCCGCCAACAGCGGCGCCGCGATTAACGTCACTACCCAATATTTCATCATCCGCTCCCTCAATATTTCGATAGCACGGTCAATAGCGCCCGCGCGCCGGCAGGCGGCTGAACCTTGCCTGAAAGAATCTCATCCGCGTAGACCCGCTTGCCGTAATAGGCTTCGTTGACGTCATCGCGAGTGGCGAGACCCGTACCTTCAAGGGAAACCCCGGCAAAAAGTCCCTGGCTCCGGCTATAACTGTACACGGCGACGCCCAAGCCGACGCTGGCTTCGGCGTTGCGTCCGACCGGACCCGCCGCGACGCTCAGGTTGCCTCCGAGCGTGACATTACCCTGCGTCGCAAACGCATCCACTGCAGCCGGAGTGTTGAGGACTATAATAAACTCAGAGACCTGAGCCCCGGCCTGGAAACCAAATCCTAATCCGCCGGTGCCGATTGCTGACGGACCGCTCCAGCCATTACCTACCCGCTGCACGACAACTCCGGTGCCGCCTCTCACACTGCCGATAAAGCCGGCCTTGGTGACCGTCAGGATCGCCAGCCCTCTCGCCGCGCGCATCACCGCTGGAGGAATTGCTGACTCAGGGATCTCCTCGAAGCGTTCAATGATCGCCACCGCCTGGTCGATGTCCGTCTGCATTGCATCGTAGCGGGACACCGTGACGCAGCCGGTGAGCAATGTTGCCGCTAGCATATAAATAACTGTATTCATAAACTATGCTCCTCATGGTATGTCATCATTATTGCCTTAAAAAAAAGGTAACATAACCAATTTCCCTTCACGAGAGCCGCTTTAATAATTCTCGCCGCAACTTCCATGCCTCAGCTTCATCAGCTCAAAAAGCTGAGTATTCACAGAGCGGTATTGCCGAAGGGAAATCCCCTTTCATCATAGTCGCAATTCACACCGATATTGCACAGCTGTGAAGAATATTCTCACCGCTGCAAATAGATTTGCGATGCCAATCTGATAAATTGATGCTTTAGCGGCGATTGCTGTTTCGAAAGCGTGGATACGTGTCGCAATCAAGGTGGCATGGAGCTTGTATTTATGGAATGGATTATAAGTGACTTGCCTGGCGGAGAGGATATAGAGATGCAAAACAACCTCCGGAGTTTCCCACCCATGGGTCGGGACACGCACAGCGATTTTCAGTCTTCTACTATTAACGGTTGCTTTGATTCAACCTCGCGATGGCAACGCTGGCGCTCCAACCGATCAAATCCGCATCACCGTCGATCGGGTGCTGACGATTCTCAAGGACCCCGCACTGAACTCCGCGGGCGCCAAAGAGGCGCGGCGCTCGGAGTTGAGTAAGGCGATATTGCCGCGGTTCAATTTCGAGGAAATGGCAAAACGCTCCCTGGGCGCCGAGTGGCGCCGCCGGACACCTGCGGAACAAAAGGAATTTATCGGGCTGTTCTCCGATCTGTTGAAGGATTCTTATATCGACTCCATCGAGTCGTACCGCAGTGAAAAGGTCTTCTATCGACATGAAACCCAGGACGGCGATTACGCCGCTGTCGGCACGAGGGTCTCAAATGAACAAGGAGAAGAGTTTAGGATCGACTACCGGCTCACTCTCGAGGGTGGTCAATGGAAAGTCTACGACGTGATCATCGAAAATGTCAGTATCGTTAATAACTATCGCTCGCAGTTTGGCCGCATCCTCAGCCGCTCTTCCTTCGCCGAACTGCTGCAAACGATCCGCAACAAGGTTAAATAGCCTATAGTCATTGGGCTAGGAGGTCCCCATGTACTTGCGCACCCTATTGATAGTGTTCGCGCTTGGCGCATTGACGCTATTTACCGCGGTCAACTGGAGCGCGTTTGTCACACCGACGACCCTTTCGGTGATCTTTGCCAGCGTCGAAGCGCCGCTGGGGCTGGTGTTGCTCGGAGTGGTCGTGCTGCTCGCGGCGATTTTTCTGATCTACGTGGTCTATCTGCAGTCTTCTGTCCTGTTCGAGACCCGGCGCCACGCCCGCGAGCTGCACTCCCAGCGCGAACTTGCCGACCATGCGGAAATCTCGCGCATCCAGGATTTGCGCTCCTTTCTCGAAACTCAGCTCAAGACCTTCGGTCAACAAACCGAGTGGTCCAGAGCAGAAATGTCGGCGAAGTTGGACAGGCTTGAGAGCGAGCTGCGGCAGTCCATAGAGCACTGCCAGAACTCGCTGGCGGCGTCGATGGCTGAGATTGACGACCGACTCCAACATGGCGCGAGCGAATCCTAAACGAATAAGCTCGCCTAGCGGTCGCCTCGCATCGTTGCGGGTGCGGAAGATTGAAAGGAGAACCTCTAGTGACCAAGGAAGATTTAAAAGAAAAGATCGAGGAGCAGTTAGCCAAATGGAAGGGCACCATTGAGGGCTTGAAAGGATCATTCGAGCACGCGGAAGTGGACGTTAAAGCAAAATTGCATGATCAGCTGGAGTCGCTGCATAACCAGCGCGGCAAAGCGGAAAAACTCCTTGAAGACGTTTCCGCCACGAGTCAGGACGCCTGGGAGCAGATTAAGTCGGGCGCCGATCAGGGCTGGAGCGACCTAACCCGCACGGCAAAAAACACCATGGACAAAGTGCGTGATGCGATGGCCAAGCCCAAACGCGACGACGAGATACGCCAGATCGCCTATCACCTCTGGCGCGACGAGGGCTGCCCCGACGGACGACAGCTCGAACATTGGACCAAAGCAGAGTCGATTTGGCACGCCCGGCAAAACGGAATAACCGAGCCGGTGAAGGATGCGCCGGCTAAAGCCAAACGGCCGCGTAAAAAACCGGCAACTCCGGCGAACAGTAAGAGCCGGACGACAAAATCCAAAGCGAGCGTCAACAAAGAGCGTCCGGCTCGAGGGGAAAAATCGCCCTAGCCGGCAGCGCGCATTGGCGGTCGATGATGCTACTATCCACGACAACCATCCCTTTGTTATTGGTCCTCAGCCTGTCAGGCTGCGCCTGGCTCGGCTCAAAACCTATGGCAGATTCCCAGAGTCTGGGCCGGGTCGAGAACAACATCTACACCAGCCCGCGCCAATCTTTTCGGATGCGCCTTCCCCGGCTGGCAGCTGACGCGACCATAAGGGACGAGCGGCCCACGCCGAACTCGACACTCGTTACCATCGAAGATAAGCTCTGCCGCGAATTTACCGTTTCCGAACGGCCTGGCTTTCTCGGCGCGCAGTCACTCCAATCCTGGGTCGACGCGAATATCGTCGAAGATCTCACGCGGCTCGGTTTCAAAATCGACAGCAAAGCACTCATGACACCCAACGGCTCGGCGATCGCTTTACGCTACCGGGCGCCGGCCGCGGCTCCTTGTAGCACGACGACGAAAGCAGACGGCAAATTGGTGGTTACCAAACTCGATGCGGACGTCGCTTGGTATGTCTATCACCGCGGTGGAGTTTTTTACCGCCTGATCTATGTCATCGGCATAGGCCCGGAGGCGCCGAGCTTGTGGTATGTCAATCGCGAACCGGTCGATGCGGTGCTCGCGCAATTCGCCGAGGGGTTTGAGATTCTTGACATGAAAGACCGACAAGCTCCGGCAAACTAAATTGTCGCTCTTAACCGGTTGTTCATATTGCCACGAAAGCATTCCCTTCAGAACAAAAAGACGCAATTATGAAACGATTTGCTGCTTCGGCAATTTTTCTATCGGGGCTGTTTGCATGCGGCAAGAAAGATGAGCCCGCACAAGTCTCCCGCGCGCAGTAGCACACTATCGCCCGGGACCAGTTCGCGCGGCGGAAAATTCCGCTCTAACCGGTTTCGCGAATAATCAAACAAAGATATCAGCGACGCTTACCATTTTACCCGTGGCATAATTTCCTAGCCGATAGTCGCAGCAAGGCTTAATCCCCGGCAAGCGGCATTTGCGCAAATAACTGGAGGTCTAGGCAGCATTTTCGCGTCTATGAGAAAAAAACGCTGCGCCGGATTCACCCATAGGAATAACAGCCCAACCAGCGCAGTCCGAATTAAGGCGGGGGAAGAACCTGGAGACCGTAGAACCATCCGCGTGCGAATCGGCTTTCGTTACCTGAATTCTGCGTTTCGCCGGTGGGTCTTTACAAGCGGCCACCGCAGTATTTGCAGTGTGCGGCATCGAGATCATGCCCCTCTCCGCCGCAGGCCGGGCATGCTCGCGCACTTATGCCGCGCCTAGACGCATGAGACAGTTCCACGGTCACGATACCCGTGGGTACCGCGAGTAAGCCGTAGCCAATGATCATCACGATAGATGCGAGCGCTTTGCCAAGCGGAGTTTGCGGCGATATGTCGCCATAACCCACGGTGGTCATGGTCACGATGGCCCAGTAGATGCTGGTTGGAATATCCGAGAAGCCATGTTCCTCCCCTTCGATGGTATACATCGCAGAGCCAATGATGACGACGACCGTCATCATGGCAAAGAGGAACACGCTGATTTTGCGCCGGCTTGCCAGTAGGGCCGTGCGTATCATGCTGGCTTCGCTCAGATACTCGGTGAGTTTGAAGATGCGGAAAATACGCAGCAGCCGTAAAATCCGAATACTCAACAAATACTGACTGCCCGGCACCAAGACGCTGACATAAGTCGGAATAACCGCCAATACATCGACCAGCCCGAAGAAACTGGTGGCATAGGCCAAGGGCCGTTGCACGCACCATAAACGCAAAACATACTCGATCGTAAACAAAATCGTAAAAAACCATTCCAGAGCGTGGAGAACATCACGGTAAGATCCCCTAATATTGCTGACGCTCTCAAGCATGACGGTCGTCACGCTCAGGACCACGCTCCAGATCAGGCCAACGTCGAACGCCTTTCCAGCCGGCGTATCCGCCTCGAAGATGACCCGGTGCAGCGCGCTCCGCCAACGGGACCACGGGCGCCCGGATATCTGCGAAACCATGCCACGGAATTTAACCGATGAGAATTGCCAAGAGCAAGACTAACGATGGTGAATACCGACAAACTTTTATGACCCGACTCTCTTTCGTGATTCTTCAAAGGCTGTGAGGTGCGTTGCCGCGGTTTAAATTGGCTCGGGTGAAATGATCGCTTAAAGCTCGCTGCTCTCGAGGTTGAGTAACTTGAGTCGCGTTAAAAAAGAGTGCGGCAAACACTGAATCGTAAACCGCTGGCGCTGTTGACTGAAGCAAATGCGGGCGTAGGGATTCCTCCCGCTACCGGTGCAAATTTTTTTGTACTCGGCCATTTTCAATTATATCAACCAACTCTACCTTGTCGGCATCGGCCAGTGGAGATAGATACTTTTGCGGGTAAAAACTCGCCGACGCAGCCATCAACCGCGGGCCGTCTCCCCTGATAAAAAGAAATCAATAAAGTTATTGCCGTCATTGGGATGCGGGGCCTTAGCCCCGATCACCGCCGCCTGGCCGTCGCCCATAACCTTGCCGTGTCGCACGTAATCCAAGGAGACCCCTTCTTGCCGTGAATGATAGGTAAGGTGGGTGATACCGATCGCGCGACCGCTCCGAGAGAAAACAACGAAGCTCTTTAAGCAAAGAGGCGGCAGGTCTCGAAAACGGTTCCGCCGCCTGATCTCACTTTGAGCGCGCTCGAGAATCAAAATCCAACCTAGTTAGCGAGTAATTTTTTCGCCCGCTTGATAACGTCAGGCGGAGCGTCGAATATGTCATTAACCAGCGATTCGAGTTCCTCGCCGGATGTCGGCTCGATATCCATCCGGCCTTTTTTCGCTTGCTCGCGAACTGTCGGATCGTTTAAGACTTTTATATAGGCCTCGCGCAAAATCTTGACTCTATCGGCTGGCGTTCCCGGCGTGACCATCATGGGACGGCCCAACTCCCCCGAGGCCAACAAGATCTTTGCTACCCGGCGGCCGTCTTCGGGGACTTTGTGGCGATCAAATACCTCCAGCAAGGTCGGTGTATCGGACGCATGCGCATCTCGCTTGCGCCCGGTTTGAACGATATGGCGGTCAAACCCCTTTTTGTGCCAGCTGTCGAAAGGCTCGCGGCCAAAGTGGGCAGACATGCTATGGGAGCGGCATACGACCTCATTCTTGATCACCGCCAGATCGATCTCGGTGCCGCCAGGATAACCCAAGACCGAATTTATTTTTGCGCCGAGTAATTCTTCCAAGATATTGGACAAGATAAAATCGGTGCTCGAAGTTCCAGTGCCGCCGCACTTAGGCGCCTCTTTGGCCTTAATTATATCTTCGATGGACTTGTACGGGGCATCGCTTCTCATATACATGATCGATGGCTCCATGGAGGGAGAGCCGATCCAGTGATACTTGCGCAGATCGAATTGCATTTGCTCCCGTCCGACAAGTTGATCGACATAGACGCTGTTCAGCGGCATTACCAGAGTAAGACCGTCTGGCTTGGCCACGTTATAGACATGATTGGCGGCGATGACCGATCCGGCGCCAGGCATGTTTTGCGCGATCAAATCCGGATTTCCCGGAATGTGCTTTCCCATATGCTGGGCAAAGAGACGGGCCCAGCGGTCATAAAATCCTCCAGCCGTCGAACCGACCATGATGGTAATCGTTTTTCCTTTGTAGAAGGGATCACCCTGTGCCCAAGCTTGGCCGGCAATGGCGGATAAAAATACCGCGACGCTAAGCAACAACTTAAGCAACACACTGTTCCTTTTTCATGACGCGCTCCTTTCGATGCTACATTGCAAAATAATCTAAAAGTTAACTACACTGGGTGAACCACTGATCGACTAAATCTGTGCCGGCAGCGGCGGGCTATTTTCCTAGAATGACATTCATGCGGTTAATTACCTCCGGCGGCTGCGTCACCACCTCGCGGGCCAAGGCTTCAAGCTGGTCGCCGCTGACCGGATCCGGTTCCCAGCCGCGTTTTTCCGCTTCGGCCAAAAGCTCCGGATCTTTCATCGCTTTCATAAAGCCGTCGCGGAGAAGCTTGACCCGGTCATCGGGAATTCCCGGGGAGCCGACGATGGGCCGGCCAAAGGACCCGGGCGAGAGCAGAACCGTGGCCATGCGTTTGCCAAACTCCGGTGTTTTGTGTTTTTCCATCAGCTCCCAGATGGTTGGCACGTCGGCGGCTCTGGGGTCTCGCTTCGATCCGCCGATTACCAGGATGCGGACAAATCCCGTCTTGGCCCAAGTGCGGCCCGGTTCCCGGCCGAAAAAGGCGCTGGTGGTGCCGGCGCGGCATAGGACTTCGCCCTTCTCGATGGCAAGGTCGATATCGGAAGCGCCGGGATAACCTGTGACGAGGTTGAACTTCAGTCCCAGCACCTCTTCCATGAGGCGCGGAAAGTAATGGCCGGGGGTGCCGGTTCCGGTGGTGCCGCATTTGGGCGGTACCGTGGCCTTGCGAATATCGTCCAAAGTTTTAAACGGGCTGTCGGAACGGATCGACAGCATTTCGCTGGTTTCTTCCGGCGATCCGATCCAGGCGAACTTTGCCCAGTCAAATTTGACTTCTTTTTGACCGGCGATCTGGTTGAACGACAAGGCCGGGGAGATTAAGCCGAGCGTAAGCCCGTCCGTTTTGCCGACGCTGTAAATGTAATTGGCCGCGACCATCGTGGCGGCGCCCGGCATATTTTGCACGAGGACCTCAGGGTTGCCAGGAATATACTTGCCCCAAAAGCGGGCGACCGTGCGGGCCCAGAGATCGTTGGTGCCGCCGGCGGAGTAGCCGATGATTACGCGGATGGTCTTGCCCTTGTAAAAATCGGCCTGGGCAAAAAGCTGCGAATGCGCCAACAAGACAAACGCTAAAGCCAGTATTATTTTTGCCATTTTGATATTCCTTGAGAATCATTTCGACAGAAGTTTAATCACTCGCTCGATGACCTCGGGCGGCTGTTGAACGACGTCCCTGGAGATCTTTTCGAGCTCCTCCGCAGGAGTAAAGTCGATGTCCATTTTTCTCTTCTTAGCGTCCGCTAAGAGCTCCGCATCGCCGATCATTTTCTCAAACGATTCGCGAAGTATGGTGACTAAATCGGCGGGCAGGCCCGGCGGACCAATATAGGGGCGCCCAAGATCACCGGATGCCAGGATAACCCTGGCCAGACGGCGCGCCGGATCGGGGGTTTTGTGCTCATTCATTAATTCGGACAGTAACGGAACCTGAGCCAATCTCTCGTCGCGTTTACTGCCGGCTTGCACGAGCACGCGGGCAAACCCGGTCTCGCGCCATTTGCGGTAGATTTCACCAGAGAACCACGCGGCCAAGGTCAGGGCGCGGCAGTGAACCTCGTTTCTCTCCAGGGCGAGATCCATCTCGGGGCCGCCCTGGTAGCCTGCAACTACGGCGAATTTCGCCCCAAGGGTTTCCTCCAGCAGGCGGGGAAAATAATGGCCCACGGTGCCGGTGGCGGTGGCGCTACATTTGGGCGGCTCGGCGGCTTTGCGCACATCGTCGATCGTCTTGAAAGGCGTATCGGCGCGCACGTAAAGCATGTTGAGCGAACGGTCCGGACTGCCCAGGAAGGTGAATTTCGACCAGTCGAATTGGGCTTCCTTCTTGCCGGCTAATTGATTGAAGTAAAGCGCGGGAATGACCGAACCGAGGGTCAGGCCGTCGGGCTTGGCGGCGTTGTAAATATAATTCGCGACGATTTGGGAACCCGCGCCCGGCATGTTTTGCGCAACGAAGGTCGGGTTTCCCGGAATATGCTTGCCCCAATACTGCGCGATCAGACGCGCGTAGCCGTCGTAAGTGCTGCCCGCGCTCGAGCCGACGAGCAGCCTGACGGTCTTGCCTTGATAGAACGGGGTCTGTGCCGCTGCCGGCGCGGCAATAACCAACAGCGCAAGAAAGAACCCGGCGACCCGGCAATGACACCGAGCGCCGATGGTGTATTGGCCAATTTCATTCATAAACACCGCCTTTCTTAGGGTGACTTTCAGTGGCCCGTTAACGTTAGCGATCCACGACGCTTTCGATTCATCGTGGTGGGACATTAGTGGATAAAGGCGCTGAGTCAACTAGCTTTGAAAATAAGCTGCCAGCGCAGCGGCCTTACGGCGGCGGTCAGGATGCGGCATCCCGCCGGCGGCCCAGCGCGTGGGCACACTTTGCCGACATGTCGCGGTAGCGCGCGCGCCACTCGTCGAGATTCGCGCCGGCTTCCAAGCGGCCGAGCAAAGCGGCGCCATCGGCGCAATTCGCCAGTTGGGCGAGACCGTTTCTGAACAGCGGCGCGGCCTCATCGTAACGCCCCATTTCGAAGTAAGTGGCCGCCATCGGCAGATTGGTAAAATATTGATCGGGCTGTAAATCGACAGCGAGCTTTTGCACGAACTCGGCTTGTTTAAAGCTCTGCTCTTTTTGCAGCCGGTGGCCGAACTCGGCCAGCCAGAGAGCGACTTCGCGCATCGCCGTTTCCAGATCGCGATTCGCGGCGATCGCCGGCAGTTGGGCGCGGTCGAAGCGGTAGCTTTCGGCGAGCGACACGAAGCGAAAAACGTTTTCCTTGGTTTCGAACCGCGCGACGATCTCGGCGAGAAAGAGCGGCGGCAATTTTTTCCAACCGCTGCGTTCGGTTAAGACTCGCAACAAAGATTCCTGCGCCGGCAAGCCGGTCCGCTCAAAGGCATGGTAACTTCGCAGCAGGTCTCGTACCGTGGCTTGCGGGCTCCTGAGCCGGCGCCATGCCCGTCGGTAGATGGCCACCAAGGCCAGCAGTAGCCCGAATAGAAATAAACCGCTATCCATGCAGATCTCCGCTTGCAGTCTGTCAGCCCGAAGAATGCCCCGGCGTTACGATAAATGCAACAACTGACATGGCGCCGTTAGCGAATCATGGGATCGGGTAACCGCAGGAGTCGGAGTCGCTGGGGCTTTATCTATCATGGGGATTCAACGGCCAAGCAGCCACTCCAGCCCCTTACGGAAAATCTCTTTACCGGTGCGTTTCCTGTCGTCACGAGCGTTACTCTCGCGTTGTCCAGAAGTCCCTGGCAACTGTTTTTGCAGATTCTTGAGCACACTTCCAAGCGAACCTTCGCGCAAGCTTCGCCCAAGCCGGCTCAGGTCGGCCTTTGCCTCGACGCGCGGCAGCACGCCCTTCAGAGTAAATGGGATTTCCAGCTTGCCGTCTTTACCGGCGAAGTACTCGGCCTCTTTGACCTCGGCGAGCAAGGTTTCGCGCAACAGGCCCAAGCGCAGTGAGCGGCTCTCCTTGGCCGGAACCGCTCATTAAGAATCTTTGAATCGCCGCACCGAGCGCCTGAGAACCGTCGAGCTGGCGGAGCCGGAGCTTAACGCATAGCTAGCCGCGGCTTTCATGGCGCGCAACCGATCGACATCCACTTCTTTCGCGATAATCAAATTACTCCGTGAAGTTATTATAGGTCAATCATTTTTATAGCAGCGATTTCATCTAATTCCAGCCAAGTTCCGTTAGCGCCGTTTGCAGAAAACTCATATCGACATATTTCTGCGCATCGGGGAGCGGTCCCTTCAACTCCACTTGTTCGGCGTATATCTCCACGACCGCTTTTAGCCCCTCGACATCGACGCCGAGATCGGGTTCCCAGGCGCGGTTTTCAATGTAGTAGTCGAGACCCTTGCGCGCTTCGTCAGGTTTCATTTGCAGCTCGGCGGCGAGAAATTGCGCCGCGCCGTCGCGATCTTCGCCCAGCCATTTACGCGCCTGCAATAGGGCTCGTAAGAACCGCACCACCTGCGGCCGGTTGCGATGCGCCCACTCGCGCCGCACGGAAAAACTCGACAGCAGATAATTGGGAAACACGTCGCTCACTTTGCCGATGAGATTGAGGCCCATTGCCTGGGCGCGAAAACTGAGCGGCACACTGAGAATCCCAGCGGCGACGTTGCCGGTGTTCAGGGCGATCAAAGAGGGTCCGCTGCCGCCCACGTTCACCAATGAGTAGTCCTTGGGGTATTCCAGCCCTTTCTCTTTGAGCACCCGGCGCAAAAGAAAAGCCGTGCCGGAGGTCAACGTCGACGATCCGATCACCTTACCGCGCAAATCTTCAAAGCTCGTGATATTTTCCCCGCCCATAATCATATGTGTGGTCTTGCTGCCGCCGGCGATGATCGCCAGATCGAATCCCTTTTCAACCAAGCCGATCGGGCCGTCGTTGGAGGCCAACGCAGCGTGCACCGACTCAGCCGCCAACGCCTGCATGGCCGGCGATGTGCCGCGCGTCGTGGTCACGACCACGTCGAGACCTTCGCGCTCGAAGAAGCCTTTCTTGTCAGCGACCCAAGCCGGCGCGAAACCCAGTACTCTCGACGACACCGCCAGGGGAAATGCAAATTTGTCGTCGGCGCGTGCGGCCACCGGCGCCGCTAAAGCCATCACAACGCCGAGCGTCATCCAGCTGATTTTCATGATTGCACCTCCTTAAAAAAACTCTGATTGCGCAGCTTCATTGGTAACTTCTTCCGGGATAATCGGCCGAGAATCGCTTCTTAAGCGACATTCGGCCCGTGCTCAAACAACCTTCCTATTTGAGAATCTCCTTAAGCTTGGCGATGAGCGCCGGTTCCAGTTTGAAAATTTCTTTGACGTTGCGCTCCAACTCCTCGCCGGAACCGGGGTTGGTGTCCAACTTCGCCTGCTTGGCCTCAGCCAGAAACTCCGGATCCTTCATGGTATTCATGAATGCCTGGCGCAGGGTTTGGACGCGCTCCGGCGCTGTTCCAGGTGGGAGGAAATAGGGCCGCACCGAAGGACCGTGAATCCGGGTGACCGCTTGTATGAGTTCTCGCTCCTCATCCGTTCTGGCAAATTCCAGCGCCACCGGCAGATCCGGCAACTCCGGATGAGACTTGACCGTCGCTTGCAGGATCGGCACTAGCGCGCCGCTGTCCAATTGTTTGCGCCAAGTCGACTTGAGCGACTCCCAGGAATTGCACACGCGTCCACCTCGCCGCTATCGAACGCTAGTCGCACCGGCCCCGTGCCTTTGTAGCCGGACACCACTCTGAGCGGGGCGCCTAAAGTCGCTTCGATGACCTTGGGAACATCGTCGGTGGCGCCGCCGGACGCTACTCCGCCAAGTTTTACGGTCTTCTTTGCAGTCATCCAGTCCTGGAAATTGGTGATGCCCGTCGCTTTCGCTAACCCGATCACGAAATGGTCCTGCGCCGGCACGCCGATAAATTCAAACTTGCGGCCATCGAATTCGATGGCGGGATTTTCCAGTAGCTGCTGCAAGAACAGGCCACCGAGAATGTGGCCGATCGTCAGCCCGTCAGGCTTGGCGGTTCTGTACATGTAATTTGCGGCGATCACGCTGCCCGTGCCGGTCATATTCTCAACGATTACCGTGGGATTTCCTGGAATATGTTTTCCGAGGTGGCGCGCGATCACTCGGGAGTACAGATCGTAACCGCCGCCGGCAGCGAGGCCAACGATCAGGCGAATCGTCTGACCTTTATAGAACGATTCCTGGGCGTGCACCTCCGCCATTGGCGACATCGACAGAGCAACCATGGCCAGTAACGTAACGATGCTTGTCTTAACCATGTTTTCCAACCTCAACCCTTCCGGGTAATGCGATGACTTCTCCAACACCTTGCTGATGCGGCTACATGTTGAGACTGTCGCGACGAGCAATGTGCTCGAACAGCGTAGCCGGAAGCGCCATGCCGAGCGTAAACGCGAAACTGAAGGCGCTACTTCCCCGGCTTACGAACCAGGAACGACAGACTGGCTTTGGCCTGCGGCGACATCGACAGCACCTCGTCAACCAGCTTTTCGGTTTTCTCACCAGAGACCGCGGTAATCACCAACTTCGATTTTTTCGCGTCTTCCAACAGCTCGGGATCTTTGAGCGTCTCAGCCAAGGCCCTGCGCAAAATCGTCAGCCGGTCTTTCGGCGTACCAGGCGCAACGGTGAGCGGCCGTTGGAAATCCATCTGCGACGCCCAAGCGCGGTAGATGGCGTATTTTTTCGGGTCCTTGATGACGTCCTTAAGCAACGGCAGATCTTTGACTTCCGGATCGTCCCACCGGCCGCCCATGACAAAAGGAATCAACTTGTCGTCGCCCTCGGCGTCGAGCATGGCGCGTGCGGTCACGCGCATGGACTCCCATTGCGAGCAGAAGGCGTTGATTTCGCGTTTTTGCAATGCCACTCGCGTGGTCGCCGTGCCGCTAAATCCGCTGATGACTTCGAACTTGGTGCCGAGAGTCTCGTTAAGAATCAGCGGCATGTCATAGCCGGCGGAACCGGCGCGGGTGGCGCCCACCTTTAACGGCAACTTGGTCTTGAGGACATCGTCCAGAGTTTTTAGCCCGGTAAAACCCATGACCATGCACACCGGCACGCCGACACTGGGCGCGCCAACCCAGCCGAGTTTGCGGAAATCGATCTTGATGCGCGGGTCGCCCAAGGCGCTCTGAACCACCAGCGAGTTGTTGAAAATCACCACGGTAAGGCCGTCCTTGCTGGCCTGCCTGTAAACATAGTTCGCCGAGATCAGGCTGCCGGCGCCTTCCATGTTTTCGACTATGATCGAAGGCTGGCCAGGGATATGCTTGTTGATATGGCGGGCGATCGTGCGCACGTAAGTATCGTAGCCGCCGCCGGGGGCCTGGCCGACAATGAAGCGAACGGTTTTGCCTTGGTAAAAGTCCTCTGCCCGCGCCCCCTGGGGCGCGCTGAAGAGAAAACTTAGCGAAATGACCAACGCAATGGATCCTGCTGATTTCATAATCTACCTCGTGACCGCGCAATCTCACTGAGCCGGACTATCTCTCCAACAACGATTTCATTTTGGCGACGATCTCCGGCGACTGGCTCGTGACCTCCTTGGCGAGTTTTTCCAACTCGTCGTGGCTGCTCGGATCGATCTCCAACTTCTTTTTCTTGGCGTCGGCGAGGGCCGCTTCGTCTGTCAGCACTTTTTCAAAGGCCTCACGGATAGTATTCAGGTGTTCCGCCGGAGTGTTCGGCGGCATGACATAGGGTCTGCCAAAATCGCCGCCAGCGAGAACCAACGTCGCTAGGTTACGCCCGGCTTCGGGCGTCTTATATTGATCCATCAGCTCATAGATCGTCGGCACGTCTTTGATGCGCGCATCGCGCTTGCGGCCGGTTTGCACGAGCACGTTAACGAACTTGTTCTTGCGCCAGGTGCCAAAGGGTTCGCGGGCGAAAAACGCCGTCAAAGTGAAGGCGCGGCAGACCAGTTCGTTTCTCTCCACCGCGAGATCGATATCCTGCCCCGCTTGATAGCCCAGAACCACATCGAACTTGGTGCCGATGGTTTCGTCGAGCAGCTTGGGAATGTAATAGGCAGTGGAACTGGTACCGGTGGCGCCACACTTCGGCGCCGACGACGCCTTGACAACATCGTGAATCGTTTTGTACGGCGAATCCGCGCGCATGTAGAGCAGGTGGTTCGACGTCACCGGGCTGCCGAGCCAAGCGAACTTAGCCCAGTCATATTTCACTTCAGAGCGGCCGACCACTTGATCGAAGTACAGCGCCGGAAAAATCGCACCGATGGTCAGGCCGTCCGGCTTGGCCACGTTGTAGACAAAATTCGCCGCGATCATCGAACCTGCGCCCGCCATGTTTTGCACGATGATGTTGGGATTGCCGGGAATAAACTTGGGCATGAATTGGGCGAAGTGGCGCGCGTAGAGATCGTAGACGTCGCCCGCTTTGGTGCCGGCGACAATAGTGATAGTTTTGCCCGCGTAGTATGGCGTCTGCGCCATTGTGGCGCCGCCACTCGATAACACGACGGCGAGCACCATTGAGGCTAGAGAGACCTTTTGCAGTTTCATAAATTACTCCTTCAAAAGTGGTTAAACCGATATTGGGTTATTTTCTCTGCAGCAGTTTTTTCACCCGCGCGACCACCGCCGGCGGTTGGCTCAGCATGGTTTCGGCGAGCTTCTGCAATTCTTCACCGGCGACATAGTCGACTTCCAATTTGCCTTTCTTGGCTTCGTCCAACAGCGCCGTGTCCGCCATCGCATTGGCGTAGGCCGCGCGCATCGTCTTGACGATTTCCGCCGGCGTCTCGGGCGGCATCACCCAGGGGCGGCCGAAATCGCCGCCGCGCAGAATCACGTCGGCGACCCGGCGGCTTTCCTCGGAAGTCTTTTCCTGGTCAAAAATTTCGTAGATCGTCGGCGTATCGGGCGCGCGCGGGTCGCGTTTCAAGCCGCCGGTCATCAGGACGTTGACGAAGTTTCTTTTGCGCCACGAAATGAACGGCTCGCGGCCGAAAAACGGCGCCGAGGTCATGCCGCGGCACTGGACCTCGCCCTTTTCCACCGCGAGATCGACCTCGCTGCCGCCCGGATAACCCATGACTGTCTCAATCTTGGCGTCGAGAGTCTCCTCCAGCAGGCGGGCCAAGATGAAGTCCGTGCCAGCCGTACCCGTCGAGCCGCATTTGGGCGGCGTGGCGGCCTTCCGGATGTCGGCGATCGATTTGTACGGCGCGTCGGCCCTCATGTAGAACAAAACATCGCTCTTTTCCGGCGAGCCAATCCAATTGAACTTGCGCACGTCGTACTGGGCTTCCTTGCGCCCAACCAGCTGGTCCAAGTACATGCCGTAGGAAGTCATGCCGAGAGTCAGACCATCCGGCTTGGCAACATTATAGAGATTGTTTGCCGCGATCAGTCCGCCGGCACCCGGCATGTTCTGCACGATCATCTCTGGATTTCCCGGCAAATATTTCGGCACGTAACGCGCCAGCAACCGCGACCAGCGATCATAAAAACCGCCGGACGTGAAACCGACAATGACTTTGATAGTTTTATCCTGGTAGAATTTCTCCTGGGGCGCCGCTTCGCGCGGTGCCAGTAAGCCTACCGCGCTAATAAAAGCCGCCAACATGGTAAGGGTGATTTTATGCATAAACTCCTCTCTGAACATTATGGTCCGAACCGACAGCTCCCGAATCCGCACACGGTATAGAGCAACGCCGGTGCCATCGGCAAAATGCCGCACAAAGACAAGCTGTTACCGCAAATTTGCTTCGCCCGAGCGGGCGCCGGCGGAGCGCTTGTGCAGATACTTTACAGTTTGCGCCCGGCCGCCGAGATATACAGAGCAAATGCTTTACACTCGGCGTGCCCGCGAATCGGTCGCGCCTCGCTGGGTGCTTGCGCCAGACCTGGAGCTGGCGGTGAAAATGAAATTTGCGGCTTGTCCTCGACCGGCCGCAAAAAAGTTTCACAGCCCACGCAGCTTCAATGTGGAGGGATCGGGCTATGGGTAGAATCACTAACGATAGGTTAGGGTTTGAGCTTGGCAGAAATGTTCAGTACGGGGTGCCAGGCGCCTAGGGAGAGTGATTCCGATGGCGCCGAGGACTGCGGCGCAGACGTATTTCAATCGCCTAACTAACTCCTGTTCGGCTGCGCTCCCAGCCTAGTTGGGACTTAGTGCTGGGCGGTGCGCGGCAATCGCGCTTGTAAAGTTTCGCCATCGGTAGCGCTATCCGCGGCGCCGTTGGCAATGTGCACCGTCCGAATCGGAAACGGAATAATAATCGCTTCTTCGCGATAGCGTTTCTGCAAGGCCTTGATGAACTCGTGCTTGATCAGATAGTTGTCGACGAACGTCTGAGCGCGCAGAATCACCGTGAAGTCGATGCTCGATTGATTGAACGTGTGATAACGGATGAACGGTTCGAACCCCGCCACCGAGCCGTTAACGCTGCGCATGATCTGTCTGCCGACATCGCAGGTGACGCGCTCGACTTTTTGCAAATCGCTGTCGTAGTGCACGCCGACCTGAACAAGTACCGCGACTTCCGGATCGGGCAGGTCATAATTGATAATCGTGCTCTGGACCAATTTGCTGTTGGGCACCACGGCGCACTTGTTTGGCAGCATGCGGATTCTCGTGCTGCGCCAGCCAATGCGCTCGACAAAGCCTTCGTCGCCGCCTTCCAGGCGAATGAACTGGCCGACTTCGATGGGCCGGTCGGCTGTGATGTGAAGCCCGGCAAAGGCATTGCCCAGCGTGTCTTGTAAGGCAATGGCGACCGCCAAACTGCCGATACCGAGGGTCGTCAATAACGGCGTTAGCGACACGCCGAGATTGTCGAGCACAAGCATGACGCCGATGGCGCATAGAATAATCTTCGTTACCAGTTCCACTGGGGCTTGAATGTTTCCCAAGGGCTGGTAACGGGCGGCGATGTTGCGCAGGAGCAACACGATCGCTTTGGCGATGACGAAAATCGTAATGCCAAGACCGGCAAGCGAGAGCATCCGCCCCGCCGCGTGGGCGATCTTTGGCGGCAGTGGCGCGATATCGAGAATCCACCACAAGCCAACAACAATTAGCAGCGGAAAAAGATAATGCTCCACCAACCATAGCACGCGTACATCAAGACTGACCGAGGCGCGTTTCGCCGCTCCACGGATTATTCGCAGCAGTACGAAATACACCAGGTAGGCGAGAAAGACCGTGGCGAAAACCAGCAGCGGCAAAACCACCGCGGGCGTCGGCGAAATCTCGAAGTCAAACAGGTTCAATATGTAGTTCAGCAAATCCATAGTATCCTCGCTCACCGCAACCTCACAAACCCTTGGCCCAACTAGCCGGCAGCCAGGTAAAGATTTCCCCGTCGGGGAACGGCAGCTGGAGCGTGTAGTCGAACAAGCCGAAGAAAAACAGCCAGCACGCGGCAGTGATCGCCAACGTTACCGGCCAACGCTCGCCGGCGCCGAGTTTTAGATACAACAGCGTCGCGATGGCGGAGGCCGGCACGAAGCCAAGAATCCAAATGGCAACGAAAAATCCGACGATCCAGCCGGCGATGGAGATGGTGCGCTGGCGCTCGAGGATGGGATCGATTTCCGGCTCGCTCTCCAGCGACGGCAGATCCACGGCCTTGACCACGCGCGTCGTACGCAGGGATTCCTGTGCCAGAATAAAGAGCGCCAAGACCAAACTTGGCAAGCCGACCACCCAGGGGAACAGCGCGGCGCGCGGCTCCCAGGAGCCGAAGCCAAATTTCGCTTCGTAAACCACGTAACCCAACAGCACCGACCAGCGCCAAAGCGAACAGCGCACGTGAGACCCGAGTCAGCGTCGGCACTGCGACGATGCGGGTCACCTCCACTTTCTTGGCCATATCAGAGTTGTCCGCACTCCCGTTGCGGCGTTTCCACAGCGCCTGAATGTAGGGATAAAGTGTGCCGAGCAAAATGATCGCGGCGATGACCAACACGCCTGGATGGAGGAGCCAGCCGTAGCCGTAAATGCGGCTGGCGATGAACAGATTGTTTTCTGCGATGCCGCCTAAGACCAAACCGAGCAACAGCGGCGGCCGCTGCCAGTCGAATTTCACCATGAACCAGCCGATCGTGCCGAACAGCAGCACCATCAGCATGTCGCCGAAGCTGTTCTTGACCGCGAAACCGCCGAGGTAGATCAACAGGAGAAGCAGCGGAATCAAAAACGTGCCCTTGACGAAGGTGACTTTGGCCAGCTGGTTGAGAAACAAAAAACAGATCGCCACGGTGAGAATATTGGTCACCACAATGATCCAGACAAAGGACATGGTAAGAGTCAGATGCTTGGCCGGGTTCAACAAATCCGGTCCGGGCACGATGCCTTGAATAATAAAGGCGCCCAAAAGAATCGCCATGGAAACGCTGCCGGGTACGCCGAAAGCCAGGGTCGGGATCAACGAACCGCCTTCTTTGGAATTGTTCGCCGCGCCCGGTCCAAGGACGCCTTCCACCGCACCCTTACCGAAGCGTTCTTTGTCGGGCGAGGTTTGCACCGCGTGGGCGTAGGCCAGCCACTGCGCCGGACCGCCGCCCATGCCGGGGATCAGGCCGATGTAGGCGCCGATGCCGCTGCAGCGCAGCACCAGTTTCCAGTGGCGAAAGGTGTCCTTGACGCCTTCCATGACACCGCCGAGTTTGGTCGGCACGCTATCGCGGGCGATGCTGCTGTTTTGCACCGCGAGGTCGATGATTTCCGGGATCGCGAACAGACCGACGGTTACGGCCACGAGAGAAACCCCGTCCCAGAGGAACAACGAGTTATCTTCGCCGATCAGCCCTTCGAGGGTAAAACGCGGCACGCTCTCAATGGGATCGAGACCGACCATGGCGAGCACCAATCCCAGGCCGCCGGCAACCAAACCCTTGGGCACGTTTTCACCGCTCAAAGACGCGACGAAAGTAATGCCGAGCACGGCGAGCATGAAAAATTCCGCCGAGCCGATGGACAACACCAGCGGACTAATGATTGGAATTGCCGCCGCCAACAGGAACGCGCCAAAAACCGCGCCGACCAGAGAACTCATCAGCGCCGCGCCAAGGGCGCGTCCGGCCTCGCCATTCTTGGCCATCGGATGACCATCGACGATCGTCGCCGCGCAAATCCCTTCGCCCGGAACACCGAACAATACCGAGGTTACGTCCCCGGTCGTGGCGGTCACGGCGTTGGAACCCAGGAGAAAGGCAAACGCCGTGGTCGGGTCCATGTTGTAGATAAACGGCAACATCAGCGCCAATGTCGTCGCGCCACCGAGGCCGGGGAGGATACCGACGCAAAAGCCGACGCCCATGCCGATCATCATGTACAAAAAGGTTTCCGAGCCTTGAGCGGAAAAGGGCAGAATGTTTACCAACCCTTGTGTGAACGCATTTAGATAGTCCATGGTGGAATGACTCCTTAGGACAGCTTCCGCTTCTTTACGGTGAAATCGAGCCGGCTCTTCAATTCCGGCGGCGTGGTATAAATCTGCTCGACAAATTTTTCCACGGTCTCGCCGCTAATATACTCGGCGGTCAAGTTGGCCCGTTTGAGATCGGCGAGATAATCCCGGTCCGCCATGGTCTCCTTGAAGGCCTGGCGCAATATTTTTAGCGATTCGAAGGGCGAACGAGGCGGTAGGGCAAAAGGCCGGGCAAAATCGTTGGCCGCGTTCCAGGCGTCAAAGGCGCGCAGGTTGCCTGGATCTTTAAAAATATCGCGAAACAAAGTGATGTTTTTAACTTCCGGATCTTCCCAGCGATCGTTGATGATGAACGGAATCATTTTGTCCGGACCCTGGGCATCGATCATCGAGCGCGCCGTCGAACGAATCGAATCCCAGGTCCAGCAACCGCCGTCCACTTCACGCGACCGCATCGCCAGGCGAATTTTCGCGGTGCCGCCGTAACCCTGAATGATATCGAATTGGGTGCCGGCCCAGCGGTTCATCATTTCCGGCAGATGCACCGTGTTGCCGCTGCGGGTGGCGCCCATGCGCACCGGCTTTTTCGCCTTGAGAATATCGTCGAAACTCTTGAGCCCGCTGAAAGCCATAATCACGCAGGCCACCGAGTCCTTGCTCGGCGTGCCGATCCAGCCGAATTTCCGGCCGTCGACGCGGATACTGCGATCGCCCATCATGTGGTTAAACACGTTGTGCGAATCGAACACGCCGACAGTCAAGCCGTCCTTCGATGCTTTGTTGTAGGTGTAATTGGCAGCGATCACGCTGCCGGCGCCGTCCATGTTTTCGACCACCGTCGACGGATGGCCGGGAATGTAACGGCTAATATAGCGGGCCACCGTCCGGGTGTAAGCGTCGTAACCGCCGCCGGCGGAGAATCCGACGATGAAGCGAATCGACTTGCCTTTGAAGAAATCCTCGGCCATGGCAACGCCGCCACTATTGAGACCCACTAGCAACGCGCCGGTAGCGATCAACTTTGCAAGGTAATTCAGCATAGTCATCTCTCCTCGGACTATTTCTGCGCTTCCGATTTCTTCCCGAGCCGGACCAAAAAGGTTAAGCTCTTCTTAGCATCGGCCGGCATTCGGAGGATTTCGTCGACCAGTTTTTCGGTTTTTTCTCCGGACACATAGGTGATCGTAAGTTTGGTTTTGCCGGCCTCAGCGAGCAGCGCTTTATCTTTCAAAGTATCGGCCAGCGCTTTGCGCAGAATCTCCAGCCGATCCTTTGGCGTACCCGGCGGCAACGCCAGCGGGCGCTGAAAATCCATCTGATCCGCCCAGGCTTTGTAGATGGCGAATTTCTTAGGGTCTTTGATGACGTCCTTGAACAGGGGCAGCCCTTTGACTTCCTTGTCTTCCCATTTTTCATTGATGATGAACGGGATGAGCTTGTTATCGCCCGGCGCATCGAGCATGGATCGCGCGGTGACGCGCATCGACTCCCAGTTGGAGCAGAAACCGTCAATCTCGCGCGATTGCAGCGCAACTCTGATTTTCGACGTGCCGGTGTAGCCGCTGATCACGTCGAATTTGGTGCCGAGAGCTTGGTTGAGGATGAGCGGTAAATCGTAGCCCGTTGTGCCGGCGCGGTTGGCGCCCATTTTTAGCCGGGTTTTGGCATTCAAAACATCATCGAGAGTTTTCAGACCAGTAAAAGCCATCATCATGCACATCGGCGCGCCGACGCTCGGCGCGCCGACCCAACCGAGCTTGCGAAAATTGATGTTAATGCGCGGATCGCCCAGGGCCTTCTGGACGATGTTGGAGTTATTGAACACCGCGAGCGTAAGGCCGTCGGGAGTAGCGCGCTTGTAGATAAAATTGGCCGCGATCAGCCCGCCGGCGCCTTCCATGTTCTCGACCACGGTGGCGGGATTGCCCGGTATATAGCGGCTGATATGGCGCGCGATCATACGAGTGTAGGTGTCGTAGCCTCCACCCGCCGAAGAGCCCACCACCAAGCGCAAGGTTTTACCCTCGTAAAAGTCGGCGCCCAACGCCCGACTCGCTTGCGCGGCGAGAAAGCAGCCGGCAATGACAAGTTGGATATGACCTTCCATCGTTGTTTCACAGCCCCTCCTTCCTCGCAGCGGATGATCCACGATTCAGTCCAGACTACTTTTTCGCTTTTCTGATCAAATGCGGTCCCTGTTTGCTTCTTGGGCGAGATGTTAAGAATCTCTTTTACAAAACTTTTGATTTTATCCGCGGACACATACTCCATTTTGAGCTTGGACTTCTTCGCCAGCGATGAACTCACCGTGCGGCCCACGGATTGTTGCGGTCCACGCCTTCCACGCCTTCCTATGCCGGGTGGTTTTTAACCCAACTGCCCACGCCGTCTCCGCGCACCTGCGACAAACCTTGATGATGTTGATGATGGCGCTCAAAACTCGATACCCGCTATTTGCCGCGCCCCGACAAACTTAATTGGCATTTCAGGAGTTCCTCTACGTTCCCGCTCTTCTGAGGCCTAGTTACTTGTTCTCTCGGTTGACCTCACGAGGAAGCCAAGATTTTTCTTCACTTGGTCCGACATGGAATAGATCTGCTTGACATGACCTTCGATCTCTTCCCCGGACACTAGTTCAATGTCGAGACGAGTTTTCTGCGCATCGGCCAAAAACTCTGAGTCTCGCAGAGTCGCGGCAAAGGCCCTACGTATGGTCTCGAGCCGCTCCCTTGGCGTTTTGGGCGGCACCGTAAATGGCCGCTGAAACTCGTAGGAAGCCGCCCAGGTGTTGTACGTGGCAAGATTGTCCTTGCCTTTGATGACGTCGGTGAATAGAGGCAGATCCTTCACTTCGGGATCTTCTTGTTTTTTGTGAGTAAGAAACGGTATCAGCCTGTCGTCGCCTTTGGCGTCGAGCATGGCGCGATTGGAAACCCGCATCGATTCCCATCCCAAGCAGGACCCCTCGACTTCGCGCTTCTGCATGGCGACGCGAATGATCGAGGTGCCGGCATAACCCGTGATCACATCGAATTTTGTTCCCGCGACATTGTTCAAAATTGCCGGCAAATCGTCATAGGAGGTGCCGCGGCGGACGCCCCCCATACGGATGGATCGCTTGGCCTGGCGCACCTCGTTCCAGTTCTTGAAGCCGGTATAGGCCATGATCGCACAGGTCGGTGAGCCCTTGCTCGGCGCGCCGATCCAGCCGAATTTTCGGGCGTCGAATCGGGTCGCCTTGTCGCCCAGCGCCTGGCGAATGATTTGCCCGCTGATCCAAACACCGATGGTTAAGCCGTCCGGCTCCGCTTTGTTGTAGGTATAATTGGCGGCGATCAGCGAACCGGCTCCGTCCATGTTTTCGACTACTGAGGACGGATTACCGGGAATGTGCTTGCCGATATGGCGCGCGACGATGCGCGAGTAGGTGTCGTAGCCGCCGCCGGCGGGAGCGCCGACAATAAATCGCAGGTTTTTCCCGGCATAGAAATCAACCGCGCCTGCCGGTGTCCCATCGAAAAGGCAGAGAACGGCCAAACTAAGAATTTCGGCACGGAATAAATTTCTCATCTTCACGATAAACCTCCGTTTTGGCACATTCCGTTGTGCCGGCCCTTCACCAATAAATCTTGTCGCGACTTCCGCGAGAAATCCTAGGTATATGCCGCCCTCAGCTTTCCAGTTTCTCGAAAAAGACCTCCCTTTCGAAGTTTCAATGCCGGCTCATTTGACTGCGGCCATAGAGCTGATCGATATAGCCAGATTTTTTTAGCTGGTTGACGAAGCGTAAGTCGACAAAATCCTCGACCTTCGCGTTGGCTGCCTTTGGATCCCAGTGGGCTTGCACGGACAAAGTATCTTTTAAGCCTTCCAGCGTGGGATAGGTGTCCTCCTCCAAAAGATCTTTGTAAGCCATCCATGAGCCTTCGAGCACCGAGCGCTGCTGCCCGCGGGTATACTTCGACATGATTTTCAGTGACTCCTCTTTGTGGTTCTTAAAGAAATGCACGGCGTCGGCCACCGACTTGACCATGTTTTCCACCGTTTGTGGACGCCCTTGGATGAGCGCTTTGGTAGTTACCGTACAGGTAAATTGAAACGGGATTTTTAATTTGGCCATGTCGATGATGACCTTCAGGCCCGCCCTCTCGCCGTTAATTTTTCCCGAATCGGTCACCATCGTAAAATCCACTTGTCCATTGATTACGGCCGCAAGGCGCGCCGACGCGCCCCCGACCATGACGGCTTGGATATCCGGGTATTCGATGCCGAATCTGCGCAGCGACAGGCGCAGCGCAAAATCGGCCGACGTGCCGGGAATATGCGTGGCGGCAGCGCGGCCCTTGAGATCTTCCGGTGATTTAATCTCACGCTTACCGATGATATAGTACGGCAGGTTGTTGACGAGACTGTCGACGATCACCACGTCGCCGCCGTTCATAGCGCCATTCATCGCCGAAGTACCCACGGCGCCGGCAAAATCAATATCGCCGGCGATCATGCTTTGGATTCCCCGCGTGCTGCCGTTGATATAGATCAGTTCGGTGTCCAGGCCGTATTTCTTGAAGATGCCGGCCTCCTTGGCGATCCAATACGGAGCCGAGGACCCGGGGGAATCCGAGATATAGGCGAAACGAACTTTGTCTTCGGCCTGGGCTTGCGCCTGAAACGCAAACAGCGAAAGCCAGAACCCGAAGCCCAGAAGCATCACGAGCTTATTCATTTCTATTCCTTTCGTTGGGCAGAGCCGATTGCTTTTATACCCGCATAGGTCAAATGGCCGCTCATTGTTCTGATTAAACTTGGCTGCCGGCTAGGCTTTCTTGCCGGGCAGGAGAACCATCAGTGTTTTCTTCACACCCGGCGTGATTGAAAGAATCTCATTAACCGATTTTTCAATATCTTGGCCGGTCACGTTGTCGATGAGCATTTTCGCTTTCTTCGCATCGGCCAGGAACTCGGCATCGGTGAGAACTTTCTGCATCGCCGCGCGCAGAATCTCGATGCGCGCCTTCGGCGTCTTCGGCGGTACCATCAAAGGCCGCTGAAAATCGTATTGATTGACCCAGGCCTTCCACGCCGCTTTGTTCTCGTCACCTTTGATGACGTCGAGATACTGCGGCACGCCTTGCAGTTCGGCATCTTCCAATTTGCCATGCACGAGAAAAGGAACCAGTTTATCCGCGCCCTTGGCATCGAGCATCGATCTTGCCGTGACACGCATCGATTCAAAGCCGGAGCACAGCCCATCGATTTCCCGGCGCTGCAACGCGACCCGGATCGGGCCGGTGCCTTTGTAGCCGGGGATAACTTGGAACTTGGTTCCCATCAACGCATTCATCAGTTTGGGCATATCATCCGATGCGGCGCCGGCGCGGGTGCCGCCAAATTTTATCTTAGCGCTGTTCTTGAAGATTTCATCCAAGGTTTTGAAGCCGGCGAAGCCCATGATCATGCAGGTCGGATAGCCTTTGACCGGCGCGCCGATCCAGCCGAATTTACGCGCGTCGAAACGCACGCCGCGGGAACCGAGCGCCTGTTGGATAACCATGCCGCTGTTAAAGTTACCCATCGTGAGGCCGTCAGGCTCGGCTTTGTTGTAAACATAGTTCGCCGCCAACAGACTGCCGGCGCCCTCCATGTTCTCGACCACCGCTGCGGGATTGCCAGGAATAAACCGGCCCATGTGGCGCGCCACTGCGCGCGTGTAGGTGTCATAGCCGCCCCCCGGCGCGTTGCCGACGATGAAACGAATAGTCTTGCCGGCGTAAAAATCCTCGGCGTCGGCCGTGGTCAATAAACCCAGCGCCATTAGACCTGCGGTTATCCAAGCAATCAGCGACTCTTTGGTTATTTTAACTTTCATGACGGACTCCTTGCGATACTTTGTTGCGACGCCGATTTTATTTCGCGCCTCCCTTTTTCGGTTGATTTAAGCCCGACGGTAGTAAGTCGGCTCTGAGTACATGGGTCTGTCTCCCCGCGTTTTGAACCTGAACGTCACGCAGCACGTACAATCTGTTCCTGATGCGGGCACCGATGGTGTACGAACCGGCAGGGAGCTGAAAATAAAGCCACGGCCCCGAGAGCGGAATCATTTCTATTTTCCCGGTCCGGTTATTGGCGATGAAAACTCTCAATTGCGATAGGGGCAGCGCCGTCGGCGGCACCAAAACCAGTTTGACATTGTAGGCCGCCGCCCCTCGCTCCATTGTGAGCTGCTCGTGCGCAGTTTCCCCACCGTTCATGTACACATATCCACTTGCCGTCCTCCCGTATCGAATGCCGGCTTCAACAGCCTTGCTTGATAGGGCATCGCCATTGGGAGCGCTGACAATCAGAATCGATCCCAGCAACATGACCATGCCGGCCCACGGGCTGGCTATGAGGTAAACAGGTTTCATCAACTATTATTCTTCAACCGACGCCTATTATCGTCGTGTCACAGCGCCCAAGTGAGAGTGAAAATACGCCCACTTTGTCGGTCGGCTCGTTGACCGACACTCAACTCGCGATTTGACAATCTAGAACCCGGTTGCGATAGCGGAGCGGTGTACGCCGTATTTTCAGTCGCTGAATCGTGGCGGGGGCGTCGTCAAGCCAACGCAGCAGACCGGCGCGAAGGTAGCTTGGATCGAGGTTCAGCGTGTCGCAGATGTTTTCGAACGAATAAATTTCCTCGCTTTCTTCGTTCATCACCCAGTCGCGCGCTTCACAAAACAAACGGCAATCTCTACGCCCTTTGCCCTCACGATATGCTGCCAGACATTCGACCGCGTCATTCAATATCGCAAACATGAGCCGCTCCTCAGGAACCTCATGCGCCTTCGCACGAAACAGCCGAAAAAATTGAAACGACGCGACCGAGTCCGATTCCCCCCTCGCGTAAATCGATAAATGTTTAGCCATAATCATCCTCCCTCGCGAAACTCTATGAGCAAGAAACAAACCAACAATGAAAAAGTCTTTGATGTTGGTCGCTTGCCTGGAGCCAACAGAAATCGACGCAAGCCGCACGTAAACTGTGTGAACAAGCTTCACACTTCACACTAGCGGCAGAATTCCGCGCTGAACCTTGCACGATCGAACACAGCAAACGGATAAACTGCTTAACGACGGTCTTCGAGCTAGAAGTAGGTGTGGAGTTGCCGGCCCGTCTGTGAAGAGCATTGAGTGCGCCGACAGTTAACTGAGAGCTTGAGGCAGAAATTCAGGGCAGCGGCAGTAAAGAGACTTACAACTCCGACGGCGCCAGATAATTTCGCAATTCCCGACGTGTCAACACTCGGGTATGGGGTATCGCCTTCACCGCGTCTTCGCCCGCAGTCGGCTTATCCCGGTCCTTCGCGACGAAAATTATTTCGCTGCACGGCCGGATGTCGCGTAGATTGAGCGCGGTCTCGGTGCGCCCCATAGCAGCGCCCGTCGATACCAGAATAAAGGCGTCGACCGCTACATGCTTGGCGAAAACTAACGCGGCTCCGCCATTGTTCGCTCTCATCACAAAACAGTGAGCATGGCGCAAACAGTCGACGAATTTTTCTTCTGGTTCGGTACTTACCAACAAAACCCTTTTCGATTTCACGGTTATTTCTTCTTCAGAGGAAGTACCAGTCTCGGACGATTCGTTGGACGCTTGATCGAGCTAAAAATGCGGCGATCACCGGCTTCAGCGGACCGTCGCGTGCCAACCGATAGCTTGATCCAGCAGCGTCGGCGCCCGACGATTTCGCTGCCGTTAACTAATATTTATTACGGCCTCTCAGCGTCGGTTAGAAAGAGTGGCAATTGCCGGGCCAAGGTGAGTTTGAGCATTGATATTAAAGGTTTGAGTCACGACGAAAGATCGACGGGGACGGCTACGCCATTGGCCAGACCTAATCCTACACAGACGATTGCGCAATGCGGGGGCCATTGTGCATTAGCTGCACATTAGCGTTGACCTCGCCATAATTATGACCGTTTGACGGTGAAACAGGACTATCGACTGGGTGGCGCGGTGAGAATTTGCTTTACACTACATCAAACCATGACGTTTGAGCTTGTTATAAAGGGCGCGACGGCTCACGCCCATGATTCCGGCGGCTTTCAACTTATTACCGGCCACCGAGGCGACGGTCATTTTGATAAATTCTTTTTCCACATCAGCCAAGGTCATGCCCAGCTGGATCGGTGACGGCTCTAAACTGCGCACGGCGCCGGTTTCCTCCGCTTGGCGAATCCGCGCCGGCAAGAGATCCGGGGTCAACTCGGCGCCCTTGGCCATAAGCACGGCGCGCTGTATGACGTTTTTTAGCTCCCGGACATTGCCTGGCCAGTCATAGCGCCGCAACAAACGGTAGGTCACCGGCGAGATCGCGAGAATCTGCTTTTGATATTGCGAAGCGAACAACGAAACAAAATGTTCAGTGAGCAAGGATACCCCGCCGCTACGCTCCCGCAGCGGCGGCAGGTGAATGCCGAAGACATCGAGCCGGTAATAGAGATCCTCGCGAAACCGCCGTGCCTTTACGGCATCTTCAATTTTCTCGTTCGTCGCGGCAACCACCCGGACATCGACCTTGATGTCGCGGTCGCCGCGCACACGGCGGATCGTCTTGGTCTCCAAGACCCGCAGTAGACTCACCTGGGTTTTCTCGTCCATGGTGGTGATTTCATCGAGAAACAGCGTGCCATGTTGGGCCTGCTCAAAAAAGCCGGAGCGCAATTCCGAGGCGCCGGTATAGGCTCCCTTTTCGTGGCCGAAAAGCTCGCTGGCAATCAACTCCGGCGCGATGGCGCCCATGTTGAGCGCCAGGTAGGGAGCATTTTTGCGTTTGCTTTTTTTATGGATGGCGGTGGCGACCAGATCTTTTCCCGTCCCGGTCTCGCCGGTGATCAGCACCGGCACATCTTCGGCGGCAGCTTCGCCGATTTGCTGAAAGACCATGCGCATCGCCATGCTCATGGCGATCATGCCTTCGAATTCTATTGGTGCAATTTCGATTCGCGAAGCGGTTGGCCGTTGGTCGCTGACCCGCATCAACGCGATCGCGCTTAAAATTAGCGCCTTGAGATCGGCGGCTTCGAAGGGCCGGCGCAAACATTGGCAGTTTTCCCACTCGTCGGTGATCTCTTCGGTCCCCGTAGACCCACCCACCAGAATGATTTGCGGAGTCCCGGCGTGATCGGAAAGCTTGTTCAGGGTCTCCAAAAGTTTTCCCCGCGACTCCGATTCGCAACCGAGATCCCAAACGATCACGTCGAAACGCGCGCTTTCCTGGAGCTCAACGGCCGCCGCAGCCGACCCAACCGATTCGACAGTCAGTGCCTCTGCTATTGCATTAACCACGCCGGCGCGCAGATCGCCGCCTTGCTCGATCACGAGAATCTTGGTCACATCTTCTCCATACCGATAGGCACCGGCCGAAGCCGACCCTTACGGCAAGCGTTGTTTATCGGATTGCCGGTCGCGAGGCAAGTAGACCCAGGATAGCGGCAGATCGGAATTGTGCGCCTTTTAGTCTCGCATTCGAGCCCGTGATAACTTGCCTGCGGCGGTGCATTGGATAGGCGCCCGGTCTATCCATGAGACCGTTGCCATGTTCGCTCAGGTAGCAAAACCGGATGCGAAGAGGGTTCCCTTGCTCGGACGAATTCTCTTTGGCGAGGCTTACACCTGATAAGGAACTGGCGGCGCGGGTTGTCGGGTGCTTTCGTGGGTTATCGAAGTTTTTTAATCAACTTGCATCCGCCGCTACCGGATGCCTGTCCAGCATCGACAAGATTCGCATTCGATTCTTCTGATCGGGAGTTCAGTGTTAGCCACCCTAGTCGCGCGGCAATGAGCCTGGGGCGACATTGGCTTAACGCGGGCATGGACAAAGCATCGCTCTTCTAAAGATTTGAATGCTTGAGTCAAGGCCGTCCAGCAACAATATCGTTGCGTCGCTGAGTAGCGACGTGCATCACTGCGGGTAATGAAATTTTATGCGAAGCGCTTTTGTCGCCGCATCGATCAGACCGTCTCTCACGGCACGGCGGCAACGAGACGCCGTTTGCCAATTCAATGGCTGGCGGTCATCGAAGCGGCATCAGCCGCCCGAGCAGATTCCGAATGCCTAAAGGTTTGTTTGCGCGCTTTGAGCTCGCGCCGTGCGCGCCGGAGAGCAAGCGCTAAGACGAGGCCGAATATCGCGAGGGGAGCTTACTGGCAAACCGCGGTGTGAGCCGACCTCGCTGAACCCAGGCCGGGGTTGGTTCATTACAACGAGCCCGCAGGTCTAGCCGTAACAAAATTTTTCTCTCGTAACCAGGCAAGGTTCTCTTCGCGCTCGCGTTTAAATCGTTCCAGAGCCCTACCGCTAAGGTGTTCGATGCGTGGAATCTTCAAGCCTAAAAAATCGACTTTTCGGCCGCTCTGAAGAAACTCAAAGTGCAGATGCGGCCCGGTGGCATGGCCTGTTTGCCCGACAAATCCGATCACATCCCCCGCGCTTACTTCCGCGCCTCGGCGAATCCCGGGTGCGATGCGCGAAAAATGTCCGTAACGCGAGGCATAGCCGCTCGGATGCGCGATCTCGACGAAATTACCATAGCCAAACCGCCGCCCACTGAAAGAAACTTTCCCGCCGCCGATGGCGACCACCGGGGTGCCGCTCGGGGCGGCGTAATCGATCGCTTGATGCGGCCTGACGATGCGAAAGATCGGATGCCGCCTGGCGACGGTGTAACGCGAAGATATCCGCGTGTAGCTAAGCGGCGCGCGGAGAAACGATCGGCGCAATTGTTTTCCGTCGTGATCGTAGTAAAAACCGCGCCCCGGCTCGGGCGAGAAATGAAATGCGCTATGAATCTTCCCATCCGCTGCCAACCGGGCGGCGCGAATTTTTCGCTGCACGCGCTGCCCGTTGGCATAATGAAGTTCGTCAACGACGACCGAGAATGCATCGCCGCGTTGGAAGTCAGAGAAAAAATCGATGTCGTATTCAAAAATCCCCGCCAGCGCCAAAATCTGCTCGGGCGACAATCCGGCGGCAACTCCGTTTTCATAAAGGCTGCGCGATATCCTATCGCGAATCACTCGCGTCACCACTGTCGAGGAAACCTCTTCGCGCTCGACTGTCCAACCTTGCGGCGCTGTCTTGGCGCGCACAATATTGCCGTCGAGGGGAATTTCCAATTCCTGAACCGTGCGATTCTCCGGTTCGACGACCAATTCGAGGTGATTTCCCGGCCGCAGTTGTCGAAGATTCAACAGAGGGCGAACCTTGGCGATCAGATCGTGAGCGGAGGGTGGCTTGACTCCATGCCGGGTTAGCACCGTCAGCAGCGTATCGCCGCGCTTGAGCTTTACCGCAAGCCGTTCAAACGGCTTTGGCGTCAACGCATCCGTGTTTCCCGTGCTGGAAGATTCCGGCGGCGGCGGAGACACATTACCCAACGGAGCGCACCAAACGAGTAACGAGAGACACACACTGATAAAGATCGAACCAGCGACTCGTGGACGAACGGCACGGAACACAATTTGCGCGAAATGTCGAAGATGACTCATCGTGTGAAGTACAACCGCTGTTCCACCGTTTGTAGCCCATTTCGTTCTTCAGTCAAGACGAAACGACAATTTTAAGCGAGATTTTTCATGCGCTCGCGGCTCGATCGGAACAGCGCAATTTTCGCTTGCGCGGTTGCTCAACTAGCAAAATTAGCTGCGAGCAGCCCTTGACTCGGTAGGATGAGGCCGCTTGTTGTCAAGCTTTCCTCGCTACGCTCCCGTGGAAACCCGTTGCCCAAGCGCGTTGAGTAGGATCCCAGAGTGCGGCCTTGCTTATCGTCTAAGTGAGCGAGCCTGCCAATCATAGTTTTCTTTTAACGTCTAATGTTAGAATGCTATTGCTGCTGCGTCGATCTATTGGTAGACAGCCGATCATGATGCGCAGTTTTCTGCGCTGCCAAAAACAGAAATCCTCATCATCGAAGCCATGAGAGCAGCTTTTTCGAGTTGCTCCCACCCGTTTACGCAAAGGAGACAGACTATGGCGACTTTTGATCCCCAAGATATCGTCGACGACGTGCGCCAAGCCGCCGCTGCGCTCGGCGCCCGGCGTATCGCTGCAGCTATCGCGGCAACGCTGCTGCTGATCTTCCTCTGGTCGACTTGGTTCACGGTACAGCCCGAAGAGACGGCCATCGTCCAGCGCTTTGGGGCGGTGCACCGCACGGTGGGTCCGGGTCTGCACTTTAAGATTCCGGCCGGCATCGAGACCGTCCGACTGGTTCCCACGGCCCGGGTCCTCAAGGAGGAATTCGGGTTCGGCACGCTTACCACGGCTGCCGGCGGGCGCACCCAATACGCGCCCGGAAAGAAGGATTTCAAGGACGTGTCGCTGATGCTTACCGGCGACTTGAACGTGATCGACGTCCAGTGGATCGTCCAATACCGAATCGAAGACCCGGTGCGCTTCCTCTTCCGGGTTCGCGAGGCGCCGCAGACGATCCGGGACATCGCCGAGGCAGTGATGCGCCGGGTGGTAGGCAACCGCTTGGGAAGTGATGTCCTTACCGTCGGCCGAGTGGCCGTGTCCAGCGAGGTAAAAGAAGAAATGCAAAAGATTCTCAGTGAATACGAGACCGGGGTTCGCCTGGTCACGGTGGAGCTTCAGGACGTGACGCCGCCGGACAGCGTCAAGCCGGCCTTCAACGAAGTGAACGAGGCGCGCCAGGATCGCGAGCGGACGATCAACCAAGCGCAGGAGCAAGCCAATCGCGAGATTCCCAAAGCGCGTGGCGAGGCGACCCGGACGATCACCGAGGCCGAGGGCTACGCCGTCGAGCGGATCAACCGCGCCAACGGCGAGGCAACGCGCTTCCGAGCGATCCTCGCGGATTACCAGAAGGCTCCGGAGGTCACCCGCCGTCGCCTCTACTTGGAGGCCATCGGCAGTATCCTGCCGGAAGCCAAAGCCCTGTACATCGTGGATAGCGACCAAAAGGCCCTACTACCCTTGCTCCGCCTGGAATCAGGATCGTTGCCCGCCGCAGCAACCAAGGCAAGCGCCATGGCAGAAGGCGCCAAGGGAGAGAAACAGCCATGAAGAACACATTAAAGTTCGCACTCGGATTCCTCGCGCTAGCGATCGTCATCGTCTTTTCCGGATCATTTTACACGCTGGAAGAGGGTGAACAGGCGGTGATCATCCAATTCGGCCGGCCCGTGGGGGTTCCGGTAACCGAGGCTGGGCTGCACTACAAGCTTCCCGTCATCCAGGAGGTACGCCGCTTCGAGAAGCGCCTCCTCATCTGGGATGGCGACCCTAATCAGATCCCTACCAAAGGACGAGAGTTCATCTGGATCGACACCACGGCGCGCTGGCGAATCGCCGACGCCAAGAAGTTCCTCGAGAGCGTGGCCACAGAAGCGGGCGCCCGATCACGGCTAAACGATATCATCGACTCAGTCGTGCGCGACCAGGTTTCGGGCAGCGAGCTTGTCGAGCTGGTCCGCAGCGCCTCGTGGGTGGTTCCGCAAGGCGAGGTTCTGGAGGAGGTTCCCGCCGAAGTGCGCGAGGAGCTGACGAAGCAGGTCGTCCGCGGCCGCGAGGAAATCACCCGGACCATTCTGACTGAAGCACGCAAGGTTATGCCCCAGTACGGCATCGAGCTCATGGATGTGCGCATCAAGCGCCTCGATTACGTCGAGAGCGTCCGGGAAAAAGTTTACGCTCGGATGATCTCGGAACGTAAAAGGATCGCGGCCCAGTTCCGATCCGAGGGTGAAGGCCGCAGCGCGGAGATCCTCGGGACTATGGAGAAGGAGCTGCGCCAGATCCGCTCCACCGCTTACCGGCGGGTCCAGGAAATCCGCGGCAAGGCTGACGCCGAGGCGACGCGTGTGTATGGAGCAGCCTATAACGGCGATCCCGAGTTCTACGCCTTCTCGCGAACCCTGGAGGCGTACAAGGAGGGACAGAACAAGAACTCGGTGGTGATTCTCACGACGGACAGCGATTACTATCGTTACCTGAAGCGGTCCGGCGCCGCCGCCGCCCGTCCGACGCGTTAATGGCGTGAGTCAGACATGACTCACAAGTGAGTCGTCGCAAGACGGCAAGCAAGTAAATGGAAGAGAAGGAACAGATGAAGTGAATGCCGTGGTAATCGCTCGGCTGAGTGCTTTGGGCTCTCTCTCGGTCTTGTCGGCCAGCCGGTTTCACTGGTCGATTAATTTTTATCGCTAAGCTCCGGCTTCTCAGAGTTTGTTCATCCAATACTGCACGCCGCTCGACTGGCGCGCAAATCGCCAACGGGAAACTGCATTTGACTAGCGAGAGGCTGGTGAAGTGACGACTGGTCGTGACGAGAAAACCCTGACCGTGGTTGCCTTAAATCGATAGGGTGACATTATGCGTCGCACAAAGATCATTTGCACCGTTGGTCCCGCAACCGAATCGGCCGAGATGCTTCGCAAGTTGGTGCAGGCCGGCACGGATGTCTTTCGGCTCAACTTCTCCCACGGAACGGTAAGCGAACACCAGTCCATCATACGGCGCATCCGGGTCGTCGAGGAGGAGACCGGAAAACCTGTTGCCATCCTTCAAGATCTACCCGGTCCCAAGATCCGGCTTGGCGTTTTCAAAGATGGCTCGGTCGAGCTTCATGCCGGAGATCTTTTCCGCCTCACAACCGAGGACGTTCCCGGGGATCATGAATCCGCATCGGTCAGCTATGCCAAACTTCCTGACGAAGTGAGGCCAGGTCAAAGCATTCTCCTTGCCGACGGGACAGTGGAGTTCGCGGTCGAATCAGTCGCCCCACGGGAGATCGTTTGCCGAGTCGTTCTCGGTGGAGTCCTTTCGAATCACAAAGGCGTCAACGCGGTAGGGGGAAGCTCAAGCTTGCCCGCTTTCACAGAGCGAGACCAAAAGCTTCTTCTGTCCGGCCTTGAAGCAAGTGTGGATTTGGTTGCAATCTCGTTTGTCCGCTCTCCGGCTGATATTCAATCTGCCCGAGGCTTCCTTGCAGCCCGCCAAGCAAACCTTCCCCTAATGGCCAAAATCGAGAAGCTTGAGTCGTTGGATATGATAGACGAAATTCTTGCCGTTGCTGACTCCATCATGGTGGCGCGCGGTGATCTCGGTATTGAAGTTCCGATCGCTCAGGTGCCTCACATCCAGAAGGAGCTGATCTCCAAAGCGATGCAGGCCGCCAAACCTGTGGTGACAGCGACACAGATGCTTCGTTCTATGGTCGAAAACCCTCGACCCACGCGCGCGGAAATCGCCGATATTGCAAACGCTGTGCTCGACGGTTCCGATGCGCTGATGCTTTCAGAGGAAAGCGCCGTAGGCGCTTACCCTGTCGAGGCTGTCAAGGTTCTGGCGGAGACTGCCGAGGTAGCGGAGGCGCCGAATTTTTGCCCGGCGGCCTCGTATCCCTTTCTCCGACCGACAAGGTTTCCTCCTCTGAAGCTGTTGCCCATGCCGCAAGTCTCGTGGCCCATCAGGCTAAAGCAACAGCCATTATCTGCTGTACCCGGACAGGCCATACGGCTCGGCTGGTTGCGAAATACCGGCCGGCCCAGCGAATTGTCGCTGTCACTCCTGAGCCCCAAACCGTGCGGCCGCTCATGCTTGTCTGGGGTGTTCAGCCATTCCTGTTAGAAGAATTCACATCTATTGATGCCATGATAAAGGTGGCAATAGACCTCGCTTTAAAAAAGGGGATTGTGACGCCGGGAAATAAGGTAGTGATCGTGGCCGCGGCGCCATACACCCCGCGGGGAGAAACCGACTTCCTCCGCGTGGCTACGTTGAATGATCCGCCGTGACGGCGCCGCCGCAAACGCCCGCAATGCGCATAGAAGCGGCGCTTTCGAGCGCTGGAGAAAATCCACAAACAGAGAAGAGTACCAAGCATCGAGGATGGCTATAGACTATGAACTTCGCCATATTGGGAGGGTTTACGTTCAAGGAGCTTGCGCTAAAAACCTGGAGCGCGATTGGTAAACACAATTGTCTTGGCAGGGCTGCAGAGCTGGCCTTTTACTTTACGCTGTCTTTGTTTCCCTTGCTCATTGTTCTGCTGAACGTGATCAGTTTTATGCCGGGCGTTCAGGAAACCATTCTCTTCTGGCTATCGCGGCTCATGCCGCCCGATGCGACCCGTATAGTGGACGCCTGGGTTCAGAATGTGTTTGCCACTCGCAGCGGCGGTCTGGTCTCTTTTGGGCTGATCTTCTCTCTGTGGGCAGCATCGACCGGCATGGGAGCGCTGATCGCGGCGCTCAACAGCGCCTACGAGGTTGCGGAAGGACGGCCGTTCTGGAAGACGCAGCTCTTGGCGCTGGGATTGATTATCGCGCTGTGTCTTCTCGTCATCGGTGGAGCGGTGCTTATAACGTTCGGCGACCCAATGGCCAGCGGCGTGGCCAATCTGATTGGCTATCAAAAAACCATCGGAACGATATGGCTCGTAATTCACTACTTGACGGGTTTAGCCATGTTGATCATCGGGATGGCAGTCGTCTATGTTTTCGCTCCCAACGTCAGGCAAAGCTGGACTTGCATCGTGCCCGGCACCCTGTTCGCCGTAGTGGCCTTTGTAAGCGCTTCTTATCTGTTTTCCCTCTATATCCGGTATGCGCCGAGCTATAATGCCATCTATGGAAGTCTCGGGGCAGTCATCGTCCTGATGCTCTGGTTGTACCTCATGGGACTCATCATGTACATTGGCGGCGAGATCAATTCCCAGGATATTACGCAGAAAGAGCGCGACTGTCGGGAAGCTGTACGTAGTGGTGCGCCACCGTAAGGTCGCCAACGATCCCCGACGACATCTTATACAGAAACTGACGGACGCGGAGCGAGACACTCAACTGCGCGAGAACAGCGGCGGCGGCTCGCTCACCGCCCTGCCCATCATCGAAACAGAAGCAAAAAAGATATCGGCGGCGGAGGTGCGGCACGATGAAGCCGCCGAGCGCATCCGGCGTTTGCTCAAGGACAATAAGCTCCGCATAAAGATCGGATCGAAGTCGCAAAAAACCGTGCCAGCGTGTTCTGCTGACGCGCTTAATGGAACAGTATCTCGATCTCTTCAGAGCGTTTGAGCCGAACTTCGCGCAGCGCGTGAATACCATGAAAGACTCAGCGCCACTCGATGATGCCGCCGCTCCTGTCGCCACTAGTGGCAAAGCTTAGGATTACGGAACGTCGACCACCAGGCGCAGCGAACGACGAAGGGCCACATGACAGCGCGTGTTGTTAAGCGATTTGTGTTGGCGAGTATTGAGATTTTGCTGAGACCGAATAAGAAACTGGAGGCAATAAATGATTAAGAACAAGGACTTTCTCACCATCGAATCACTGGCCAAGTTGGCATCGGTTGATCAGACGCCGTGTCTCTCGCTTTACCAGCCGACCCATCGGCGTCATCCCGAAAACCAGCAGGATCCAATCCGGTTTGGTAATCTCGTGAAGGAGTTGGAGGCATCGCTGCGGCAGAAATATCCGTCCGTCGAGACCCGGCTCCTCGTGGAACCGTTTGCAGCCCTCGCCGACGATCCTGACTTCTGGAACCACACACTGGATGGACTGGCCGTGCTGCGCGCACCAAGCTTGTTTCAAGTGTTCCAGCTTCAACGTCCGGTCAGCGAACTGGCTATCGTTGCCGACAGCTTTCACACCAAGCCCCTGCGGCGCTTCCTGCAATCGGTTGATCGCTACCAAATCCTCGGATTAAGCCTCCGCAAGATCCGGCTCTTCGAGGGGAGCCGCGATGTGCTTGACGAGATCGATCCGGCTCCGGGAGTGCCGCGGACGATCACCGAGGCGCTGGGCGATGAGCTGACAGAACCGCATCAGACCGTCGCCTCCTACGGCGGCGTTGGCGGGGTGAGCACCTCCATGCGTCACGGCCACGGCGGCAAGAACGACGAGGCGGACATCGACGCGGACAGGTTCTTTCGTGCCATCGACCGGGCGGTGCACGAGCACCACTCGCAACCTTCTGGCCTACCTCTAATTTTGGCTGCGCTGTCGGAGCATCATCATCGCTTTCACCAGGTCTGCCACAACCCGTTTCTGATAACGGAGGGACTCACTATTAATCCCGATGGCCTGTCGATCGATGAACTTCGAAAAAATGCATGGCAAGTCTTCGAGCCGCAGTATCAAGCGCGGCTGGCTACACTCGCCGACGAGTTCGCAGTGGCGAAGTCCAAGGGGCTTGGCAGTGACGAGATGGCACAGGTCGCTCAGGCGGCCGCCGCCGGGCGGGTCGCGACGCTCCTGATCGAGTCCGACCGCCTGATTGCCGGCCGGCTCGACGGCGCGACGGGTCGGCTCGAAACCGCTAATCTGAGCGACCCGCAAATAGATGACCTACTCGACGATCTGGGCGACTTGGTCGGGAAGATGGGCGGCCGGGTCCTGGTTATTCCGGCCGAGCGGATGCCGACACAGACAGGATTGGCCGCAACGTACCGCTATTGATCCGGCAATGTTCACGGAGGAAAACCATACAGGTCCAAATCAATACGACCGTATCATCGAAGGTCACAAAGCGCTGGCCGCTCAGGTCAGCGGCGTAGTGGAAAGTGCTCGGTGCCGACTCAGCGATCACTTCACGCGGGTGGAAGTCTACCTTAGCACCGAAAGATTCATCCACAGCGAAACGAGCAGCGGTGGGTTGCTCGACGTCTGCGCGATTGTCGCTTTGGTGTGAGTCGACTCACCCTTGAGTCACTGGTGTTTTGCCCTGCGCGGCACACCGGTTGCCATCAGATCGGCAACTTCGCCATCGCTCTGGATTTACAGCACTGGATTAACGACGGGTTGATGGCCATTTTCTTTTTCGTCATGGCGTTGGAGATCAAACGCGAACTGACCTAGGGCGACTCGTCCGAAGCGCGCAAGGCGGCCCTGCCTGCGGTGGCGGCGTTGGGCGGAATGATTCTCCCGGCCGGGATTTATCTCGTTTTTAACGTCGCTGGGAAAGGCGCGGCCGGCTGGGGCATTCCGATGGCGACGGACATTGCGCGCTGGTGAATGCCGGTGTGGCGTTTTCCGGTGAGTTCATCCGGCAGGCGTTCACCAGTTCGGTGACGGTGGGAGTGATGCTCGGGTTGATTGCCGGTAAAATTGTGGGCGTAACCGGCTTTGCGTGGCTGGCGGTGCGCCTGGTTGGGCGGCGTTGCCCGGCGGCACATCGTGGGCGCGGCTATGATCGGCGGTGTGGGCTTCACCGTCGCCTTGTTTATCACCGGAATAGCTTTTAGCGAGAAAGTATTGGTGGAGGAAGCCAAAGTCGGCGTGCTCTTCGCGTCGCTCATCGCCGCGTTGGGCGGTTACTATTCCTGCTGCTGGTGAGCCGCGGACAAAAGCAGAGCGGCCGAATCAGGAACCGGGTATAGACTTCGCCGGTTCTCGTATCGGGACACAGTGAAGGCTGAACCATGAATAAACTCAAACGGTTTTGGAGCAATCTGCGGACGAGCTTTTGGTTTACGCCTTCGCTGATTGTCGCCGCCAGCATTGTCCTCGCGGTGGCGTTGATCGAAGTGGATTCCACCGCGACCGAGCAATGGCTGGCCCGCTGGCCGCGCATGTTTGGCGCCGGCGCCGAGGCCGCGCGCGGGATGCTGTCTACGATTGCCGGCTCAATGATGACCGTGGTGGGCGTGACGTTTTCGATGACGCTGGTGACGCTGGCGCTGGCCTCGAGCCAATACACCTCGCGCATCCTGCGGAACTTCATGGCTGACCGTGTCATGCAGGTCGTGCTCGGAGTCTTCACCGGCATATTTACCTATTGCCTGATCGTGTTGCGCACCATCCGCGGCGGCGCCGAGGGCGAATTTATTCCGAGCCTGGCGGTATCTTTCGGCGTTGTGCTGGCGATCGGCGGTATCGTCGTGCTCATTTTCTTCATTCATCACATCGCGTCTTCGATCCAGGCGTCGAGCATTATTGCGTCTGTGGCCGATGAAACCATGGTGGCCGTTGACCGGCTTTTCCCGGAGAAGCTTGGACATGGGCCGGTGGACGACGATGATGAGGACCGGCCAACGCTCCCTCTGCCGGAGCGGACCTGGCAGGCCGTTTCGGCTGCGGGGAACGGTTACATCCAAAGCTTAGACAACGCGGCGCTCCTGCGCTTGGCGCGGGAGCGCAAGACCATCGTGCGTATGGAGCGCGGCATCGGTGATTTTGTCGTCCATGACACGCCGCTTGCCTCGCTCGCTCTGGAATCCCCGCCGGCAGAAGAGATCATCGCCGCGCTCCAGGCAGCCTATGGCCTCGACCGCCACCGGACGGTGGAACAGGATTGCAGTTTTGGCATGCGACAGCTCGTGGACATTGCGTTGCGAGCACTCTCACCCGGCATCAACGACACCACGACGGCCGTGACGTGCGTGGATTATCTGACCGCGATTCTAGCGCGGCTGGCCTCCCGAACCATTCCTTCATCGCGCCGCTATGAGGATGGGGAACTAAAAGTCATCACCATCGGGCCTACCTTTGCCAGCCTAGTAGCTGAATCGTTCGATCAAATTCGCGCCAGCGCCAAAGGCAATGTCGCCATCATGTTACGGATGCTGGGCTCGCTTCAAACCATTGCCAGTCGGACGTCCAGCCCGAACCGACGCCGAGCGCTCCGTGATCAAGCGCAATCGATCAGCGAATTGGCTGAACGCACCATTGAGTCGGCGCACGACCGGGCAAGGTTTGAGAGCCGCCTGGCGCGAGTGCGCCAAGCGTTCGACACGGGGCAAGTGTGACGCGGAGGGGCAAAAAAAAGATCATCGGTACGATTGGCAACCTTTAGCATTAACGATTCGTGCAAAATGAAAACACTCTCAACAATACGCGATTTCCTGACGAGTACCGAATCTCTCGCCAGCGAGAATGCCAGCCGCCTGGCGGCGATGCAGTGCGCTGACAAAAATATCGACGAACTCCTGGATGGCCTCAACGGGACACGATAAATCGCAGCAGTGGTCTTATCTCTTTCGCGCTGATCTTTCCCAGCGCCGCGCTCTACTACCGCTTCAACTCGCACGATGAATCGGATTTTGCTAATCGTATGTTGTCTGTAATACGTGCCGTTTGGACGGCATGACGAATAGAAGTAGGGAGAAACCTAGGATCACAACCCGAGGTTAAAAGATGCCACTGCCAATTGAAGACTATGCACCGATCGGCGACTGCCATACCGCGGCATTGGTCGGTCGCGACGGCTCCATCGATTGGCTTTGCCTGCCTCGATTTGATTCGGGAGCGTGTTTCGCGGCGTTGCTGGGAGGGCCCGAGCACGGGCGCTGGCTGATCGCGCCGGCCGCAGCGGCGCACGGCGTCCGGCGCAAATACCGTGACGGCACGCTGATTTTAGAAACTGAGTTCGAGACCAACGAGGGCGCCGTGCGGATCATTGACTGCATGCCGCTTTCGAACGAGCGCTGGGATGTGCTGCGCATCGTCGAAGGCTTGAGCGGGCGAGTCGCCATGCGCATGGAACTCATCATCCGCTTCGACTACGGTTTCATCGTGCCCTGGGTGCGGCGTTCAGGCGACACACTGCTGGCGACCGCTGGGCCGGACACCTTGGAACTGCATACCGATGTCGCCGTCCACGGCGAAAACATGAAAACCATGGCCGACTTTCATGTGAGCAAGGGAGAGCGCCGCCATTTCTCGCTCAATTACCGTCCGTCGCACGAAGCTACCCAGCAAGCCATCGATGCGGAGCAAACGCTGAGGGCAACCGAAAACCACTGGCGCGAATGGTCCGAGCGTTGCACCTACCAGGGACGCTGGCGCGATGCCGTAGTGCGCTCATTGATCACGCTGAAAGCGCTAACTTATGCGCCCACCGGAGGGATAGTCGCGGCACCCACGACTTCGTTGCCGGAGCACCCGGGCGGTGTGCGCAACTGGGACTACCGTTATTGCTGGCTGCGTGACGCCACGTTCACGTTGAATGCACTGTTGCTCGCCGGTTATCACGAAGAGGCGGTCGCCTGGCGCGAATGGCTGCTGCGCGCAGTCGCGGGCAGTCCCGAAGATCTGCAGATACTCTACAGCGTCACCGGTGAACGGCGTCTCGATGAATACGAGATCGGCTGGCTGCCCGGCTATGGCGGCGCGGTTCCGGTGCGCGTGGGCAACGCGGCAGCGCAGCAGTTTCAACTCGATGTCTACGGCGAAGTCATGGACACACTGCACCTGGCACGGGCCGCCGGCCTGGAGCCGGAACCGGCGGCCTGGAGAATACAAATCGCATTGCTCAAGTTCCTGGAGTCGAACTGGCAGCAGCCGGATGAAGGCATCTGGGAAGTTCGCGGCCCGCGCCGGCACTTTACCCACTCCAAGGTGATGGCCTGGGTGGCCTTCGACAGGGCGGTCAAGGATGCTGAGCGCGACGGGCTTGACGGTCCGGTCGAGCGTTGGCGGCAGGTACGCGATGCGATCCACGCACAGGTCTGCGAGTTGGGCTTCGATGCGCAGCGCAACGCGTTCGTGCAGTCCTACGGCTCGCCGCATCTCGACGCCAGCTTGCTCTTGATTCCTCAAGTCGGCTTCTTGCCGCCCGAGGATCCGCGTGTGCGCGGCACGGTCGAAGCCATCGAGCGCGAACTCGTCGTCGACGGGCTGGTATTGCGTTATTCGACCGCAACCGATGTCGACGCATTGCCGCCTGGCGAAGGCACGTTTCTGCCTTGTTCATTCTGGCTTGCCGATTGCCTGGTATTGACCGGCCGCCGTGAAGAAGGCGAGGCGCTGTTCGAGCGCTTGCTGGCGCTGAGCAACGACCTTGGATTGTTGTCTGAGGAATACGATACCCGTGATCGGTGCATGCTCGGAAATTTTCCCCAGGCGCTGACGCATATGGCGCTGATAAACACCGCCCGTCTGCTATCCATTCCCGCGCATCAGGTCAAACATGCCAGCGAGAAAGGCGAGCGGCCTGCCGCCGCAACCGAAACATCATGAAGCAGCAGATGGCCCGACCCCTCAAAATACTCGTCGTCGATGTCGGCCGAACTTGCGTCAAGTGCGACGCGGCAGATCACAAGCCTCCGGTCAAATTCAAATCCAGGCCGAAGCTGACACCCGAGCGGCCTCCACTTCGAGCTGCCGGCCCAGCGGCATTGATCCGTCACTCAAGAAATAGCACGCCGCGAGGATGGTCAACGTATCAAGGTTGACTCAGTCGATTCACGGGTCATGGTAGTCGTCAATGAAGGAGACTTATATATATTTGCGCACGATATTGATCGTCCTAATTCTCGGAGCACTGGTTTTTTTTGCGGCAATCAACTGGGCCGCCTTCATGTCTCCGACTACGCTGTCTGTCGGATTTACCAGTATGGAGGCTGCCCTGGGGCTGATCCGTCTGGATATCACCGACGTATTGACGTTACTGTTTCTTATCTACCTCGTTTATCTGCAATCGTCGCTATTGATGGAGAGCCGGCGCTACGCGCGCGGGCTGCAGCGCGAGATGGCCGAGAACGCCGAAACGTCGCGCTTTCTTTAAGGAGTTACAATCGTTTCTGGACGTCGAATTGCGGCAAATAGCCAATCGCACCGTCGAGTCGGGTGGGGCAATTCTAAAAAGACTAGATGAGCTAGAGCGCGGTCTGCGCTCTGCCGTGGAACAGTCGGGCAACACTCTCGCTGCCTATATTGGAGAAATAGACGACCGCTTGAAGCGATCATCTGGACTAAAGGTGCCGGACACAAACCGCTAAACTATCCTCTAGAATGGCTACACAAGAAAGCGCTGCTCGCTTTCGAGATCGAAGGCGCTTCCAGAGGTTCTTAGAGGTTCGATCTCGTTGGGACAAGCTTTCAGCAACTTGTTGGGAGGAGGGGTTCAATGCCAATCGAGTTTGATCCGGCGGCCTCACTGTTCTTGTCTCTGGCTGCTACCGGTGCCGCAGGCGCGGAGACTCACGCGCCGGAATTCGGTCCGGTGCTTTTTGGCTTGGCCGTCCTTGTCCTAGGCGCAAAGCTCGGAGGAATCTTCGCGGCCAGCCGGGGTCAACCCGCTGTCCTGGGCGAACTGCTTTTCGGGATAGTGCTGGCCAATTTATCTCCGTTCTTTTTTGGCGACGTCGGCTTGGCGTTCGTGCGCTCCCAACCGAGTCTTAAATTGCTTGCCGAGATTGGCGTGCTTCTCCTGCTGTTCGATGTTGGTCTTGAAACGGACCTGAGAGCGTTCGCCAAAGTCGGGCTGTCGGCCGCTCTGGTGGCGATCCTCGGAGTCGCCGTTCCGCTTTTTCTCGGCTGGGCGGTTGCGCTGTGGTTTTTGCCGCAGAGTTCAACCCTCGTGCATGTATTTATAGGCGCCACTCTCAGCGCGACCAGCGTCGGCATTACGGTACGCATCCTGAAAGATCTCGGTGTAACCAACAGCCCAGAGGGCCAGACCATCATCGGCGCCGCAATATTGGATGACATCCTGGGTCTGATCGTTCTCGCCGTTGTGGTAGGGAGCATCACCGGGTCGGCGCCCGGAAGTCATGGCACGTCGCTGTTTTCGATTGCGGCGATTATTCTCAAGGCGGTCGCCTTTCTTGGCATCACCGTCGTGCTGGGGCATCTGCTTTCCGGTAGAATCGTTTCGCTCGTCACGCAAACCGGAGGACACGGCGTACTGCTTATCCTCGGGGTAGCTCTTTGTTTCGCTTTTGCCTATGTTGCCGAGTTGATCGGTCTGGCCGATATCATAGGAGCGTTTGCCGCCGGCGTGTTTCTTGATCCCTATGGGGTGGGAGTACGTTCGGACGCGGATCAAGCCACGCTGCGCGAGCTGTTGTCGCCCCTTTCAGATGTGTTCGTGCCGCTTTTCTTCGTGCTCATGGGGTTGCAGGTCAATCTAGCGACCCTTGCCGACCTCTCCGCGCTGTCCTTGGGGAGCCTTCTGATTGTTGGCGCCATTGTCGGAAAATTGGCCTGCGCATTAGGAGTGGTTGGCCGCGGTATCCGTCGCTTGCCGGTCGCCATAGGGATGATTCCCCGAGGCGAAGTTGGGCTTATCTTCGCCGGCATAGGCACCCGAGTGATGCTGGAGGGGCAACCGATTCTGAGTGAGAATGTTTACTCTGCGGTAGTCGTGATGGTGGTCGTCACCACGCTTATTGCGCCGGCCGGGCTTCGCTGGGCTTTTGCCAAATGAGCTGAGTATCCTTGGTTTCCGTTGACATGTTCTCACGCCATCAGAGATCGCCTTGAGGTAGAACCGTTGTCAGCCCGGATGAATCCAAATCAGTCGACGGAAGGTGATTTGATCAATTTGGGGGAGCTGAGAAAACACAATTGCTGCAGCGTTTGTCCACTCTCAGCAGCTTCGCGTCGTCCAAAATCAGATCCTTGAAAGATAGGTTTTCGCGAAGATCCTGGCTAGTTCGAGAAATGCCTTCATCATGCGATCCGGATCCATTAACGCCATGGCAATTTCGACCAAGGCCCTGGACCAGCCGCTGCGCAGCCCGAGGGTCCGGCTCATGCGCGACCGGCGTCGCCGAGTCTCAGTTTCAAACGGCCGGCGAAAATGTTGTTTCAGCCGATTTCGTAATACCGCTTTGGTTCCCCCGCTGATCTTGAAAGATCGATAGGCGCGGTAGTCGCTTTAGCTCTCCTCGAAGGTGGCCAAATACCAGGTCGGGTCAAGATCTCGGTCCGCAAGTAGTCTCAGTGGTGGTTTTTCCGATGGGCCGACGCGCAGCTGGCAGCGATCACAGAAGACCGCGCTGGTGAAGAAAGTTGCAGCGTAACGGGATGGAGTTGAAAGATCGAGGGTCTATTGTCCGAAGCGTTTCAATTCGGCATTGGCGCCGTGAAAGAACGACGTGTTGAGCGGGCATTGGCTTTTGGCCGTCAGCAGCCGAGAAATGGCTTCGTCCTTGGCGCCCTTGAGCAGTTTGGCTTCGGCAACATAAAAATTGGCTTGGCAGCGCTGTTCATTCTTATTGCTTTCGTCAGCTGTCTCGGCGGCGGCATACAAAGAAGCCTCGTCGATCTTCCCGAGATAATATTCGAATACCGCCGCTGGCCAGCGTTTGTCCGGTGTGGCGCGCGACGATTGCTCGGCAAGCTCGCGTGCGGCGCTGCGATCGTCATTGGCTTTAGCGAGGGCGAGGTAGCGCCATAGGGCGGCGTGGCGGTTGTCCGGCCTGTGGCGGACCACCTGCTGCAGGGTCTGGGCGCTTTGGCGAAAGCGCCCTTGGAAAAATAACAGATCCGCCATCGGATGAGGATCCACGGCGCTAAAGCCCAAACGAATGGCCTCTTCATAGTCGTCTACCGCCTGATCGTAATTGCCGGCATCGCGATGGGCGATGGCGCGATCGCGCAAGGTCAAGGCATTCAGCGGTTCGAGGGCGAGAGCGCTGTCGAAATCCTTGAGCGCTTCGCGGTAGGCATTGCTCTCCTGGCGGGCGAGGGCGCGTTGGTGCATTGCACCGGCGAAAGAACTGTCCTGCGAAATCGCCATGTCAAAGTCGTTAATCGCTAAGATGAAGTCCTTCTGTTTCGCAAAAATTTGCCCACGCAGATAATAGGCCTGGGTATAGTACGGGTTGATTTGGATCGCCGCGTGCAAATCTTCCAGAGCACGCTGATGGTTGCCGTCGTCGAAATAACCCCGGGCGCGTTGATGCAGACTGGCAGCGTCGCTCAATTGTTCGTGGTTGGCCGGCCGGTTGTGCGCGGCCATCTCGGCCACTTGAGCCGCGGCGTAAACGGCGCACTGAAGAACAGCGGCGAAGAGAGTGATTCCTAAGAACTTGGCCATGGCGGTGCTCGATAAATATTCTGATTGAATCGCAGCTGTATCACGGAGCAACATCAGTGCCATGTTCCATTGGCCGATTCTCGCTGTCGATCCTGCGAAATCTTCCGGTTTGCCTCTCGGCGGACGGAGGTGTGACGAAAGTTGCAACCTGGGTTGAGCAAAATTGTCAGGGCGAGTGCGCTTCCCCAGGAGTGATCATGCGCCCGCGCCATGACTTGAAAGTCACTATCGCTGCGGCGTATAGAATTAAGGCGCAGCATAATTTGATTTCTAGCCATCACATCCAGTCTTGGAGGACGAATGTTATTGATCAATAATCAGCAAGTGGAGCAACTGTTCTCGATGAAAGATTGTCTCGCCGCCCTCGAAGATGGCTACGATGATCTGATGATCGGCGATGCCGTCTATCGGCCGCGCTTGGACCTGTGGATGCCCTGTGAACGTCCCGACGGCTACTGGCGCTGGGGCACCATGGAGGGAGCGAGCCGCAAGATCGGCGTATTCGCGATCCGCATGAAATCGGATGTGGTTTATTGGCCCGGCGGCGAAACCGAAGAAAAATATTGCATGCAGCCCGGTACCTGGTGCGGTTTGGTGATGGTCTTCAGCGTGCGCAACGGCGAACCGCTGGCGATGATCAATGACGGCTTACTGCAACATATGCGAGTCGGCGGCTGCGCCGGTCTCGGCGTGAAATATCTCGCCCGGGAAGACGCCTGCGATGTCGGCATCTTCGGCTCCGGCGGCATGGCGCGGAGCTATCTGGAAGCGTTTTACCAAGTGCGCAAACTGCGCAAGGTGAAAGTTTTCAGCCCGACCAAGGCCAACCGCGATCGCTTCGCCCAGGAAATGACCGGCAAACTCGACCTCGAAGTCGTGGCGGTGGACGCGCCGGAAAAAGTCGTGCGCGAAGCCGACATCGTGGCGACCTGCACGGACTCGACGCAAACGGTTTTCGACAATCCCGAGTGGCTGAAAGAAGGCGCGCATATCACCTGCGTGCGCGCCTGCGAAGTCGGCCCCAAAGTGATCAAGCAATGCGACCTGTCCGTCAAACTCGGCAGAAATACCATCGAAGCGATGGATGAGGGCATGATCCGCTTGCACGGCAACGTCGGCTACATCGCCGGCCAGCCGGAAGAGCGGGCGCGCATTCCCAACCCGGCGGTGGACAATTATAAGGGGGACTATTTCAAATACTTCATGGACGTGCGCTCGGGCAAAGTTCCCGGACGGCAGAATAATAAACAGGTGACGTTCTTTATCAACGCCGGCACCCAAGGGCTGCAATTTGCCGCCTGCGCCGGTCGAGTGGTCGAGCTGGCGAAGAAAGCCAAGGTCGGACGGGAGCTGCCGACGGAGTGGTTTTTACAAGATATTCGGGACTGACGGAGACAGAGACAGAGACAGAGATAAGAGACAGAGATGAGAGACGGAGACAGGAGAGGGAGATCGGCAGGATGAGATAGTGAAAGGGGCGGGGCGGTCTCTGTCTCAAGACTCTGTCTTCTTCAGTATCCCAAGTCTTCGATCTCTTCCTCGTCCATGCCGAAGTAGTGGGCGATTTCGTGCAGCACCGTGAGACGGATCTCTTCGCGCAGTTCTTCGGGGTCGGGAAAATCCGCTAATAGTGGCTCGGCGAAGATGGTGATTTTGTCGGGCAGGAGCGGGGGATCGAGGCTCGACCGTTCCGGTAGTGGGATGCCCTGATACAGACCGTAGAGGGTGTCTTCCGCAGGATCCATATCCTCGGCGAGCAGGAGTTCTTCCGAAGGCCGGTCTTCGACGACGAACTCGACGTTACGCAATTGCTCGCGGAACTGGCGCGGCAGCCGGTCGATGAGCCGGGCGACTTCTTTGCGAATTTCTCGATGATTCACCGTGGTTGAGTTTCCCGTAAATGTTTCTGCGCTGCAAGCTGTCACAATTTTTTCTAACGTTAACGGTGGCGGTCGTCGTAGCCGGCTGTGCGGTGCCGGTTGCGGCCCCGGCGCTGAACGACGACCTCGATTTCGCGTCGCTACGTTTGGCAATCGTTCACAGCCTTGCCTATCTAAAAAAGTTACCGCCGGACCGGGTCGTCGGTGTGCAGCCGCGAACCGTCACGGCACAGGAGCTGCTCGACTCCTTGATCGCATTCGACGGGTTGCTCGCCCACAGGCAGTGCTGGCGCTTGCCTAGCGCGCGCCATCGCCGCGGCTTTCGAAATCGTTCCATCGAGCGCCGCGGCGCATGAAGCGGATGTGCTCTTTACCGGCTACTATCAGCCAGTGATCGACGGCAGTTTGACGCCGGGCGATGGCTTCGATTATCCGATTTACGGTGTGCCGGCGGATTTGCTCGTGCCGGAGCAAGTCGGCGCCAGCGGCGCCGAGATCGATGACAAGCAGCCCGGCAGTATCGAGTATGAACTGCGGGTGCCGTATTATTCGCGCCGCGAGATCGACCAGCTCGGCGCCCTGCGCGGCCGCGCACTCGAAATCGCCTGGGTCAAAGATCCCATCGATTTATTTTTTCTGCATATCCAGGGATCGGGGCGGCTGCGCTTGCGCGATGGCCGGGAGGTAACCGTCGGCTATGCGGCGCAGAACGGCTTGCCCTATCGCAGCATCGGCCGCTTGCTAATCGACGATGGCAAAGTTGCTAAAGAAGAGATGTCGATGCAGCGGCTGCGCCGTTACTTGGCCGAAAATCCGTCGGAGCAAAACGACATCTTCGCCTACAATGAGAGTTATGTGTTCTTTCGTATGAATCAGGATGGCCCGCTGGGCAGTCTCGGCGTGCCGGTAACCGCCGGCCGGTCGATTGCGACCGATTCGCGATTATTTCCTCGCGGCGCGTTGGCCCTGGTGCAAATGGACGTCCCAATCATTGGCGCGCAAGGTGAGCTGGCCGGCTGGCGGCCGGTGACGCGTTTCGTGCTCAATCAAGATACCGGCGGGGCGATTCGCGGGCCACAGCGGGCGGACTACTATTTTGGCACAGGCGATGAGGCCGGCGCTCTGGCGGGATACATGAATCGGCAGGGGCGCCTGTATTTCCTAGTGCGGAAAACCAGTAATGGGAAATAAGACAGAGACAGTGGCGCGGATTCTTGTCAACGCGTCTTGAGCCTTTCTCCGCCCGGGAGTAACCTAACAGCGATCAGCGATTGCATGGCGCGGCATACTGAAACACAGCGGTTGAAGTGGGCATTGATCATTAGTTCGGTCTATTTTTTCGCCGAATTGACCGCCGGTTTTGTCACCAATAGTTTGGCGTTGTTGTCCGACGCCGGCCATATGCTTTCCGACATCGGCGCGTTGGCGCTCAGCGCGTTCGCCTTCCGGGTCGCCAAGCGGCCGGCGACTCATCACAGCACCTACGGTTATCATCGCGTCGAAATTCTTGCGGCGCTGTTCAACGGCCTGACGCTTTGGTTGATCGTCGGCGTGATTTTCACATCGGCCTATTATCGCTTGGCCAATCCGCCGGCAGTGGAAAGTTTCGGCATGATCGTCGTCGCGGTTTTGGGGTTAATGGTCAATATCGCCGCGGCGGTAATCCTCCACTCCGGCCATCAGCACAATCTCAATATGCGCGGCGCATTCTTGCACGTCTTGAGCGATGCCATCGGCTCGGTGGGCGCCATCGCTGCCGGTGTGATCATGTTGACCACCGGCTGGTATATAGCCGATCCTTTGATCAGTATGTTTATCGGCGCGCTGATTCTCTACTCGTCGTGGAGCCTGATCAAAGACTCCCTCAGTGTGCTCATGCAGTCGGTGCCCAAGGGCATACGTCTCGATGAGGTGCGCCAGACCATCGAAGCGGTGGACGGCGTCTACAAAGTTCACGACCTGCATGTTTGGGCGGTGACCTCGGATATCTACACGTTGAGCGCTCATGCGGTGGTAGAGAACGGCGGCGACTTCCATCTGGTTTTGAACGGCATCGAGGATACTTTGAAAGAGCGCTTCAACATCGAGCATACGACCATCCAACTGGAGACCGAGAGCCGCGAGGACAAGGAGTTCAAGGATTTTTAGCAGCGGTTGCATCACGAGCGCTCGCAAGGCGAAGCTCGAAACCAAAAGAGAATAAGAGTATCACCCGCTAGGAACGCAAAGTTCAAAAACGGAATCGGATTTGTCGGGAGCCGTTGAAAACCGCCATGCTGGTTTTGGGTGGAAGAGTTTGTCGTTACCTCCATGAAAGCAAAGATTATACTCGGGATCATTCTAGCGGTTTTGGTTCTTGCCGGCGCCGGCTATTCGCTGCGACACGTCTTCGGCGACCGCCGGGAATTCGTTATTTCCGGCATTGTCGAGGCGGACGATATTCATGTCGGTTCCAAGGTTGGCGGGCGGGTCTTGAAAGTCGCCGTCAAGGAAGGGCAGGCGGTCAAGGCCGGCGAGCCGTTGGTGTTGCTCGAGCCGCGCGAGCTCAACGCGGCGCTGGCCGAGGCGCAGGCGAGCTTGCGTCAGTCCGACGCCAAGTTCGCTTTGTTAAGCGCGGGCTATCGCAAGGAAGAAATCGAACAAGCCGAAGCCGCTACACGTCAAGCCCAAGCGGACCTTGACCAACAAGTCTCGGGACCGCGCCAGCAGGAAATTGCCCAGGCGGCGGCGGACTGGCAGGCGGCCAAGGCGCAGGCCGAGAACGCGCGCAAGTTTCTCAGCCGCATGGACGACTTGGCCAAGCGCGAGCTGATTGCCAAGCAAGAGTTTGACGATGCCTTGACGAAATCCAACGAAGCCGAACAGAAGATGAAAAGCGCCCGGGAACGCTACGATCTTTTGCTCGCCGGCACGCGCAAGGAAGAAGTCGAGCGGGCGCGCCAGCGCTGGGCCGAAGCCGATGCCAAGCTGCGCCAGGTGCGCGGCGGCTTCCGCAAGGAAGAAATCACCCAGGCCAAGTCGGAGATGGAAGCCGCCCGCGCGCGCCTGGAGCAAATCCAGACTCAACTCGAAGAAACCGTGATTAAAGCGCCGGTGGATGCGTTGGTTGAGGCTTTGGACTTGCAGCCGGGGGATCTGATCGGCGCCGGCAAGCCGGTGGCGACGCTGTTGCGCCAGGGGAGTCTGTGGGTGCGCGCCTATCTGCCGGAGGCGCGTTTGGGTTTTGTCCAGCCGGGATTGAAAGTTAAAGTGCGCGTCGATTCATTTCCCAATAGGGAGTTTGCCGGCGCGGTGCGGCGCATACATCGGCAGGGAGAATTCACGCCGCGCAATATTCAAACCCACGAAGAACGGGTGCTGCAAGTGTTTCAAGTCGAAGTGGTCATCGACGATGCCGACCATATCTTGCGTCCGGGCATGAGCGCCGACGTGACGATTGTAACCCCGTGACGGAGCCCAGTCCTGGCGTGGGACTGGATTATCACTGCCGCGCCAATTAGCAACGGACGATCATGACTATCGCGATCAAAGCGGACGGTATCGGCAAGAAATTTGGCGCGTTGTCGGCGGTCAGCGATGTCAGTTTTACCATCGAGGAAGGTGAGATCTTCGGATTCCTCGGCCCCAATGGCTCGGGCAAGTCGACAATGATCCGCATCCTCTGCGGCCTGTTGCAGCCGACCTCAGGGCGGGCCGAGCTCGACGGTCTCGACGTCGTCGAGCACACCGAGGAGGTCAAGAGGCGAATCGGTTATATGTCGCAGCGATTCAGTCTCTATGAAGATCTAACGGTTGATGAGAATATCGATTTCTACGGTGCGATTTATGGGCTGACGCGCGCCGAACTGGCGGCGCGCCGACGCGCGGTGGCGGCTTTGGTCGGGCTGGATGACCGGCTGGACCAGATGGCGGCGACGCTGTCGGGCGGTTATAAACAGCGCCTCGCGCTGGCTTGCTCGCTCCTGCATCAGCCCAAGATCTTGTTTCTCGACGAACCGACGGCGGGCATCGATCCGGTAGCGCGGCGGGAGATTTGGGATTTGCTCTTTCGGCTGGCCGCCGAAGGCACGACGCTGTTCGTGACGACCCACTATATGGACGAGGCGGAGCGCTGCTCGCAGGTCGCCTATATTTATCTTGCCAAGCTGATCGCCATCGGCCGGCCGCAGGATTTGAAGCGGCTGCCCGAGATCACGCCGGCGGGCTGCGCCTGGGTCGAGGTCACCAGCGAGGATGCCACTCAGCTGCTCCCGCTTTTACGGCGCCACGGCGACGTCGTCGACGCGACCATTTTCGGCGAGGCGATTCACGCTTTGGTGCGCCAGTCCACCGATGCGGCGTCGCTGATCGAGTTCGCCCGCCAACAGGGCGGTGTAAACGTTGCATGCCGCGCCGTGCCGCCATCTCTGGAGGATGTCTTTGTCTCTTTGACGCGAATGCGCCGCGCCACGGAAGGACGATGATGTTTAGCGGCCTGTGGGCGATCCTCAAAAAAGAGGTGATTCACATCAGGCGCGACCCGGCGACGCGCTTTATCTTCGCCATACCGCTTTTCGAATTGCTGTTGTTCGGCTACGCCATCGATACCGACGTCAAGCACGTGCCGACGGTGGTGTTCGACCTCAATCGCCAAATAGAGAGCCGTCAACTGGTGCGTGAGTTCGAGAACACCCACTACTTTCGTCTGGTCGGTGAAGTCGGGTCGGATCGAGAGTTGCAGGACGCGATCATCAGCGGGCGCGCAAAAGTCGGGATTAAAATCCCGCCGGACTACTCGACGAATCTGGTCAACGGCAGGCAGGGGCAAGTGCAAGTGATCATCGACGGTTCGGACTCGACCATCGCCACACGCGTACTCAACGCCAGCCAACAGTTGGGTTTCATCAAATCGCTCGAACGGGACGGCCTTTCGCCAAGCCAGTTCAGCATCGATATCCGGCCGCGCTTACTGTTCAATCCCAATCTCTTGAGCGCCAACTTTTACGTGCCTGGTTTGATCGGCATCATTCTCCAGTTGGTGACGGTTTTTCTTACCGCCTTCGCCATCGTGCGCGAGCGCGAGCGCGGCACCTTGGAACAATTACTGGTTACGCCGGTGTCCAAGGGCGGGCTGATCGTCGGCAAGCTTTTACCCTACACCGCCATCGGCTTCGGCCAGACCGTGCTGGTGCTGTTGTTGATGGTTTTTCTCTTCGGCGTGCCGATTCACGGTTCGGTTGCCTTGCTGTTGTTTTTGTCGATGGTCTTTCTCGTCCCCGCCCTCGGCATGGGCATCGTGATTTCGACTTTGGCGCGCAATCAGAGCGAAGCGATGCAGATGTCTCTGATGACTTTGCTGCCGGCCTTTTTGCTGTCCGGCTTCGTTTTTCCGCGGGAGTCGATGCCATTGCCGATCTATCTGATCAGTTTTTTGATTCCCGCAACCTACTACCTAGAAATCCTCCGCGGCATCATTTTGCGCGGCGCCGGTATCGTCGCGCTGTGGGATGAAGCGCTGGTGCTCGCCGCCTTCGGCCTGTTCTTTATGATCTTGAGCGTCGTGCGCTTCAAGAAACACTTGGGCTAATCTTCCTCGCTCGCCCGCGCGGATGCAAAATTCCAGATTGTAGATTAAACGATGAGCTGGATCGTCACGCTGTGTAGGTTGGAGTCGCGACGATTTTTGCGCCGCGGGGCAACAGCATTCCCATGAGGGCGACGCTGAGAAACGAAAGAATGCCCAACATCCAGAATATTGTCGGCAGTGCCGTGCTGACCAACAGCAAGCCGACGATGGAGGTCGAGGTGGTTTTCGAGATCTGCTGGATCAAGCGGTCGAAGGAGACGATGCCGCCGCGCAGTTCCGCCGGTGCATTCTGCGTCAGCAGGCTTTTCTGCATGGGCGAAATTACGCCATTGGCGAGGCCATAGAAAAACAAAGCGCCGCCGATGAGCCAGACGTTAGGAATGAACGGCACGGCGAGGACTGATGCGCCGCTGACGACGAAGGCGAGAAACAAGACCCGCGCCTTGTCGCGGCCGGTGGCGATGCGGCCGGCCTGGCTCGAGGTCGCCATGGCGCCGATCGCAAAAAAGACATAGAGCAGGCCGGCTGTGGCGGTGGAGATGCCATGGGTGCGCACCAGGAACAGAGGCAGGTAAGTGAGAAAGCCATAGTCGAGAAAGAAACGCAGGAAGCCGGCGCTGAATGCGATCATCAGCCGGGGATGGCGGGTCAAGCGCAGGACGTCGCCTAAATAGTTTGCCGCCGGCTGTTTGTCCTTACCTTTAGTCTCGGGCATGCAAAACAGCGCGACTAGACCCAGGGGAATCGCCAAGAGATAAACGACAAAGGGCCAGAACCAGGCGATGGTCGCCAGCAATCCGCCGAGCGGTGGAAAGATGAAATAACCGATGCGGTCGAGAAAAACTTTCAGACCCTGGCCGCTGATTTCCTTGTCGCCGTCCAACAAATCGCCGATCAAGACGATAGTCAGCGGAATCACCGCGCTGAACCCGATGCCTTGAAGCGTGCGAAATACCAGCAGCCAGGTATAGCTTGGCGCTAACGCCATGGCCCCGCCGAACAGACCAAACACCATTAATCCATAGGCCAGCAGCAGGCGCCGGCCGTAGAGGTCGGCGATAATGCCGAACACCGGCGATAAAAAAATCGCCGGCGCGGTAAACAGCGTCATGATCCACGATAATTGTGCATCGCTCACCTGAAACGGCTGGGTGAGCGCCGGCAACGCCGGCTGGATGAAGGTTATGCCCATCATCAGCGCCAGACTTGCGGCATAGACAATGCTCAATGCTCGAGCCTTTTCCGGCGCGAGTTTGTCGAGACCGAAGAAGGCCGCGATGGAATGCATGAAGCTGAAAGTAGGCGAAGCGTGTGCAAAAGACAAGGTGAAAGACTGGAACGGCGAAGTACGGGAGTTTGCGAAACGCCCATCTCCATCACCCCTACTGGCGATGGTCAGGGCGGCAGTGCCGTGGTATGCATTAACCAATTTCACCGCGGGATGGAGAATCCTCATGGCTCAAGACATGCGCAGTTGGATCGATCAACTCGAGAAAGCGGGGCTGTTGGCGCGCATCACCAAACCTGTCGACCCGCGCACGCAAATGGGCGCGTTGCTCTGGCAGGCGCGTGATCGGGGCTTACTGTTTGAAAATCTGCCGGGTTATCCGGGTTGGCGTTGTTTAGGGCAGGCGCCCGGGGACGTGGCGTTGGCGCCGGTGGCGTTCGGCTGTGAACGCGATCAAATGATTCCCGAATTTGTCCGGCGCACGGAAACTTTGGGCAAGACGCGGCTGGTAGAAACCGGGCCGGTGCAGCAAAAAGTTTTACTCGGCGACGCGGTTGATATCACCAAGATGCCGATTCATCAGGCCGGCATTCGCGACGGCGGGCCATTCATCGGCTCGGGTTTGATGATCACGAAAAATCCTGAGACCGGCCAGCGCAACCTGAGCTTTCATCGGTTACAGATGAAGGAACCGAAGAAGACCGGCATTTTGCTCTATCCGCGCCACGCCTGGGCCAACTATCAGATGTATGAAGCGCAGGACAAACCGATGCCGGTGGCGATCATGATCGGCCACCATCCGATGTATTACTTCGCGGCGGCGACGACGACGCAGTACGGCGTCGATGAATTTGAGATCGCTGCGGCTCTGCTGCAAGAAGATGTCGAGCTCGTCAAATGCCGTACCGTCGATCTTGAAGTTCCCGCCTGGGCCGAGATCGTGCTCGAAGGCGAAATCCCGCCGAAGATTCGCGAACCGGAAGGACCGTTCAGTGAGTTTCAGGACTACTATCTCACCGGCTCCGGGCAAAATCCCATTGTCAACATCAAAGCGATCACCATGCGCAACGATGCGATCTTCAAAAACGTCCAGAATGGCACCGAAGTCGAGGGCTGCGTCTATCACAAAGTGCCGATGTCGGCGCAGATCCTGCGCCGGGCGCGCAGCGTTGGCGGCCTCGCCGATGTGCGCAACGTGTTAGTCATGCCGGGCATCTTTGGTGTGGTGGTGCAGATGAAGCCGCGCTACTTCGGCGAGGCGAAAAATGTCTTGATGTCGGTGCTATCGAGCGAGTACCAGCATCCCAAGATCGCCATTGCAGTCGATGTCGACGTGGATATTTTCAACTATGCGGAAGTCTTGTGGTCGATCAACACCCGGGTCAACCCGTCGGAGGATATCGTGACGATACCCGGCGCGAAGATCCACGCCATGGACCCGTCTTGTCCAGAGTTCGGCCATCCGGGTGCCCCGGGCTGGCATCGGGTCGGCGGCAAGATGATTATCGACGCGACCAAGCCGCCGGAGTGCGACGCCCAACGGCGCAAGGAATTCGAAAGGCTCAAACCTGTGGGCTGGGAAACTGTGAAGCTAGAGGATTTCTTGCCGGCAGGGGCGCCGCCATTGCGGATTAAACCGAAAATACCGATGGATTAAAAATACTGGTTCAAGGTTCGAGGGTTCAAACGTTCAAGGTCGGATGGGAGTTCTGTTTGATCCCTTGAACTTTTGAACCTTGAACCAAGAGCCGCGGGTGCGCCTATTCATCCGGTTCGCCGAAGTAGTCTCTGACGATTCTTTCCTTGACATATTCGATGGCGCCCAGGTCTTGGATGATGTCACCGCCGGTATCGTAGAAAAAGATATCGCCATTTTTATTGCGACCGATGGCGACCAGCCAGTCCAGCTCGTCGCGGTCTTCCAATAAATAATTGATGGCCTGATTGGCACCTTTGCTGGCGATAATGGTTACTTTCGGATTGGCGGTTTTTTTTACCTGGGTCATTGAGCGGCCTCCTGGACCGAACGGAAGCTTATAACAGTTGTGACGGCTAAACAACTTGCAAGCCGGCAGGGGAACCTGAGAATTTTGCCTCGTCTATTTCATATTTTAACATGTGCGAAAAAATTATGGCGTTTATTTTCAAGCAGATGCGGCGCTTAGCACGTCGGAGTCATTTCTTTAAGATAAATTTCGGACCAGCACAGCGGCGGATTCACAAAACCGGCTCGCTCGAAAGCAGTGCCTAGTTGGGGATCGTCGAATTCACATAGCCAATTCCATGGACGCCGGACGGCTATGACCGCTCGCAATCCAGATCGCAGCGCGTGCTACGCCAAGATCGCCAGCGCTGAACAGGGCGGTCGACCGTCCCGCGCCCAGGGGTCAAGCCTTCAGCGCAGACTAATTCTTGGTAATGCGATGCGTTTTCAGCCAAAAGTCGACAATATATTGGCTGGGATTGGAAAGTCCTTTTTTGATACTTTGTATTTCCTTCAGCGCTAACCGTACTTGGGTAAGCATGTGGGAAGCTCGTCGTCCATACGCACGTAACGACCCGAGATGATTCTGTCTGGCGATTTTATAATTTTCCGGGTCTGAGACACTAAACATCAAGCGCATACTCTCATTTAACACTTGAGTTTCAGCATGGAGTAAAGACGATTGCCATCTAACATCGATCAATGCCTTGATTTCATTGGCTGAAAGCGTTGGAGATGTCGGCGCAGCCAGGATCGAATTAATAACCGGAATGGGAAGCTCGGCAGCCAAATTGCCATGGCGAAAACTTTGCACGAATCTTTCCAAATCTCGATCAGAAAGCTTGAGAATTTTTTCTTTATCTCCGAGGACTCCTGCCGGCAAATCATCGGTTAAGTTACGCTCAAAGCCTTCATCTAAAAGCCAGCGCATCTCTCTTGCGGCTTGAGGAACAATATCCGACTGCACGCCGCACTTGAGTACTATAATACTCAACAAAGACTCTAATAGTTTTAATTCCGCAATTAGTGACTGCCGTGCGAACTTCGCGGTCCGGCGCCGTGTGCCCCACTGTTGCACTTCAAAGAGGATAAAGGCGGATATGAAGCCTAGAATTGGACCGGCTGATTCAAGCGTCATACAATGGACAGTCGAAGGCTGTTTATCGATGGTGCGACGCTCGTTTGTGCCATAGGGTGCCGTATAGCCTAAAACCGATCCCGACCACAAGAAGCAATAGCGCAACGCCGGTTTCCTTTTGCTTGACCTCTCTTGGCAGCGCTGGTCAGTTGCATGCGGAAAACGTGACGACAGTAAAGTGAATCTTACGATACCAGTAGTCTTGACCAGTAGTCTTGCCGGACAGTCGTGACCAACCGGCAACAGCAGCGGCCCGCATACATCCACATGAGTCGACGCGATTCTCGGCTGAAGACTTTTGACCAGATTTTTGGGGCAAGAAAAAGCCTGCCAGAATACGGCTGAATATGCGCGAATGTTTCAAACCTGAATGAATTCGTCAAAGCAAGAAAAGCAACGTCGGGGAGTTGCGGTAAAGTCCGCGACTTTGTTGAGATCGGGACGCCTGTCACTTCATGTTGAAGTCGACGCGATTGGGTTTGCCTTTGACCTTGGCTTGTTCCTCGTTGCTCAGCGGTTTGGCGGCGACGATGAAGAGGCGGTCGGCGCCGACTTGGCCGCTAGCCAGCAAGGCGTCGCGCACCGCTTGGGCGCGCTGATTTGCCAATACCCCAAGGTCATCGTCAGTCGCTTTGGCATGTTGCATCATCAGCCTTTCCATCTCCGCCACCGGTAAGTCGACCGCCAGGCCGATTACGTTGCGCGGTTTGGGAAAATTTTCTTCGCCATAGGCGGCCTTCAAATATTTCGCGTACTCGTCCTTGTCGAACTGAATGTCGTCGAGCGATCGTTGTGCCTGTCCCTGGCGCACCAGGTCGCGCAGCTTTTGCGCCTTGGCCTTGCGCTCGATGCCGACTCGCTTCAATCCTTCGAGATCGCTCGCCGGATCGGCTCTCCCGGTCAATTCCAATTTGATCGACGGGCGATTGTTGAGGCCCTTGGCCAGGGCGGCGATTTTAGTCTGCGCGGCTTGATTCAAGTTGGCGCGGCCGTTGTCGAATTCAACGTAACTCAACTCCTCGCCGCTGCCACTGCCGCCGCTGAACGCCGCGCCGAGCAGCGAGAAGGGCGCGGTGACGGCTCTGGTAAGAATGTTAACGATCATGCGCCAGATGATGCCGCCGACGCTGAACTGCGGATCGTCCAGCGACCCGCTGATGGGCAGGTCGATATCGATGACACCATTGCGGTCCTTTAACAGCGCCACGGCAAGCAGCACCGGTAGTTTAGTCGCATCGGGGCTTTCGATTTTGGGGCCGAAAGTGAGCTGGTTTAAGATGATTTTGTTTTGGGCGGTCAACTTGCGATTCTCCAGTTTGTATTTGACGTTGAACGATAGCTTGCCTTTCTCGATACCGTAACCGACGTAGCGCCCAGAATAAGGAGTCATCGGGCTCAGCTCGATCTCCTTGGCATCGGCGACTATGTCGAGAAATAAGTCTTTCGAGAGTGGGTTGAGCTTGCCTTTAATTTCCACTGGGGCGGTGTTGTCGAGCCGGGCTTTGATGTCGATATCGCCGGGCGCCTCCGGCTTGAGCTCGGAAATCGTTCCCTGGACGCCGGTGAGATTGGCGTTGTAGTTGGGCTTGATGAAAAGGTCGCTGAAATCAATGTTGCCGGCGGTCAGATTGATTTTGCCGATGGTGATAGCTTTGTCTGGACCGGTGGCGGGAGCACTTGGGAGTTCAGACTTTTCCGGTGATTTTCCCGCCGTCTTCTCTGTTGCGGCGGGATCGATTTTCTTTTCCTCGGCCTGCGGCGTGAGTTTCTGCAGGTTGATCTTACCGTCGGCGCCGAGAATCAGCCGGGAGTAGAAATCGCCAAGATTGATCTCGCCGATGTTCAGCGTAAAAGGCTCGAGATTGAATTGGACGGCATTCAAGTTGAGGGACTTCCATTTGATCAAGTCGCTGGAATTGCTTTTTTCGACGGTCGCAAAGTCGGCGACGTCGACGCTGCCGGCGTAATTTACTTTTGCCGGGCCGGCGCCGCTGGCATCGAAAACCAGATTGCCCTTGGTGCCAATATTGCCGCTGGTGAGCAAGAAGTTAACGCGGTCCTCTAGATAAGGCCAAAATGGCAGGACGTCGATCCCCTGGGCATCGACCTCCAGCTGAGCGGCAACGGGGCGAGTTCCCACAGTCCCGGCAAATTTCAAGTTCCCTTTGTCGTTGATCGTGGCTTGGAAGGTCGCTTTGCCTCGCGATTTTTCCACGTTGGAAAAATTCTCGCCGCGGATTGTTGTATTGGATACGACGATACGTGTCGGAGCCGCCAGGGAGCGATCTTCGTAAACAATTCTAAAACGATTGAAAACCACACGCTTGGTTTCGACGGTCCAAGACGCCTGTTCTGCTTTCGCCGGTTGCTTGGTTGCGTTTTCAGGTCCGCGCGTCTTGATCAGGCGGGCGTAGCTGATCGTCCCGTCCTTTTCCCGCTGGACATAGCCGTTGCCATCCCGGGTTTCCACGGAACCAATGACGACCGAACGCTTGCCGACGTCGACCGTGGTGTCTTTCACGGTCAGGAGCGGAACGCGCCAAAGGGGTTCGGATTCTCCCGGCACGTCCATTCGCAATGATCGCAGGGCTGCGGTCAGCTCGGTAAGTTTTATCTCCGGCTCGTCTGCTTTCTGCGCGAAGGCGACCTGAGTCGAAAGGTCGAGAAGTCCGTCCTTGAATTCGACGCCGAGCAAATCTTCGTAATACGGTCGGAGCTTCTTGAGTTGCAGTGCCCGGATTTCCAATTTGCCGTCTGCCAGCATCGGCGTCAGTTGTACGGTACCGGCGTGAGAGAATGATTCTTTTGCGTCAGAGTCAAACGACAGTTCGACATGGGCCTTTTTATCGGCTTCATTGTTGAGTCCCGTGACTTTGAGGCGGACATTGTCAAGGCGTGTCTGGTAGGGCTGCTGCGGTTGTTCGTCGTTGAAGTGGATCGTTGCGCCATCGATGGCGATCTCTTCGACTTGATACAGGAATGGCTTACCGTCCTCTTTTTTTGCCGTTGCCGTTGCCGGCTGACTGTTGGTCGATGGCGTCACCAGATTGGCCAGATTGATTTCGCCCTTGCGATCGCGGCCGACGTGGAGTTCGAGGCCTTGCGACTTGATGGATTTGACCGTCGCTTTGCTGGCAAAGACATCGAAGGATTCGACCACGACATCGAAGTTGGGCAGCTTGAGCAGCGGCGCGGCGCTTGTTTGCTGCATCTCCAACGCGTTTACGTTGAGATCGCCTGACAACGCCAGCACCGGCGCGGCTTTGGGCGCCGACTTGAAGCTCACGGTGACCTTGCCGTTGAGTTGTCCCGAGGGCATTCTGAAATTAAGCGCTACCGGCGAGTATTTCAGAAATTTGGCGATCTCCAGTTTATCGATCTTGATCCCCAGCGTGCTTTCCAGGGAATCCTTGAACGGCGTGGTGGAGTCGCCGCCGAGGTAAAATGGCGCGCCGTTGATCACCGCTGCGAATTCCGGTTTGATCTTGATCGCCAAATGCGCCGGCAAGCTGGATATAAACGGCAGGCCGATCTTAAGCGAAGTGACCGAATGTTTGATCTGCTCGGGCTGGTCGTCAAAATCGATCTTGCCGCCGATAATTTGAACGTTGTAGAGGGCGAAACGCGGCGTCGGCCCGGGCGGCCCGCCGGTAAATTCGTCGATTAAATCTTGAAAACTGTATTTGAAATCCGGCTGGCGCGCGACATGGACATAGGGATTGACTAGGCGCAGCTCTTCGATCACCGGCGCCAGGCGAAGCAGTGACTGCAAGTCCAGATTGACGAACAGCTCATCGAAAGACAGGGCCGCGGTCTGGCCTTGTTTTTCCTGCATCACGAAGCCGCGCACCGAAACGGTGAGCGCGTAGGGATTGATCTTGATCTGCTCGATGGTGACGGGGCGGTGCAGTTTCTTCGACAGATCGCTGGCAATCTTACCGCGCAAGAGCGGCGGCGCGGCCAGACCCAGAAGCACACCGAAACCGATAACGATCGCGGCGAGCCAAATAGCTATCTTACGGGTCCGCGGATGGCGAACGATGCGGGCGGTTTTTGTGCGCAGATCGGCAGCGTCTGACGCCATGGCAACCTTCGTGAGACTGAACTTGAGGCGATCCTATCGCAGGGGTAGATGCTTGTCCATCAAACTTGGCGATCTAATGGACGATCTTCGCCGGTTTCGATGGTTTCCAACCTGGCGATGTACGTACTCGGCATGCGCCAGTGGCGTGCGCCTTCGAGGATCAAGCGTTTGTATTCGGGGTTGGGCAGCGGCACGTCGGTTTCTATTGCGGCGACATAAACCAGGACCTGCAGCGGTATGTTGCTGTCGTCGGGCCGGTAGACCGGTATGATTTCACGGTGGTAGCCGTCTTCGAAGCCGTCCATCACGGCAAGATCGGCGTCGCTGACGTCGTACACGGCGCCCCAGACTTCCTGGTCCGCTACCGGGTACACATTAGCGGTGCCGCACTCGCGCAGGCGCGAGTGACGGGTAATGCCAAATTCGTAGCCGGGGAGTTTGGCAATGGTGACGAATTTCGCCGAAGGGCAGCGCCGCTGCATTTGCGGCCAGTGTAGATTCGATCCATAAGCGAAATAGTACACGAAATCCTCGCCTCCAATTCGTCGGCCATATTAAGTAAATATTTTCTCGGCTACAAGCTGCCGGAATTACTCTCAAGGCCGCATGCTTACGGCGGAGCGGCGGCGAATCCATTGTCCGCTTCTTGCGTTAAAGAAAGAGTCGTGTAATAGAATCTTCTTTCCTGATGGGAGCTGAAAAAATATATGAAACGATTATCCATTTTAGTGATGTTTGTGGTGCTAGCGGTGTTGCCGAGCGGAACTTTTGCGGGCGATGCGACTGTGCAACTGAGTGCGACGATTAATGAGTTCGTGACGATAATGGTCAACACGCCGGTGTCTGAGCTGCGCACCACGGGGTTGCCCGACAAAGCCCTGAAGCTAATCCATAGCCGCTTCGACTTCACCGAAATGACCAAGCGTTCTTTGGGACCGCATTGGAAAACTCTCGCGCCGGCGGAGCAGGGCGAGTTCGTCGATGGCTTGACTCATCGATTGCTCGTAACCTACGGGCGCACCATCCGCGCCTCGGGAGACGAGAAGGTGGTGTTTAAAAAGGAAACGTTGGACGGCGTCTACGCCAACGTGGAATCTACCGTGGTCGGCGGCAAATCGGACACGTCCATCGATTACCGCTTGCATGATGTGGACGGCCAATGGCGCGTCTATGATATGGTCATCGAGCATGTGAGCATCGTCAGCAACTTTCGCGCCCAGTTCGAGCGCGAAATCTCGCGTACTTCGGTGAAAGCGTTACTCGAGAAGATCAAGCAGCGCCAGTCCTAGAACCCTCCGCGCCGGTAATCCGGCGCCGGCCCATCGATCGACTAACTTCAATCGGCCTAAGCGCGTCACTGCGCTTAGGCCGATGTTTTTTTTAATCATTGTGACGCCGTGCTGTTGAGCGAAGCGAGAATTCCATTGAACTGGATTCGTCAAGCGTTGACGAACGTGGCGTAGTTGGATAATTGGGTCAACCATGACCAAAGTTAAGATCACGTTGGCCCTAGGCTCCTATGACCGGCACGCTCCTTTGCTCGAAGGCACTGATTAGTCATTCCGATATCGACATCGAATATATCGAGTGCGACCCGCAGCAGGGGCGCCATGAGCGATTCTTGCAACATTTCGAATTCGATGCAGCGGAGTTGTCGTTCTCGTCCTACTGCATTGCCATCGACCAAGGCATGCCGGTGCATGCTGTGCCGATCTTTCCGCGCCGGCTGTTCAGCCAGTCGCAGATGTATAAAAACGTCAACTGCGCCATCCAATCGGCGAAAGACTTGTTCGGTAAGCGCATCGGCTTGAGTGGCTATCAGAATACTTTAGGCGTGCGCGCCAAAGGCGACCTGACGCACTTTTACGGCGTGGATCGAAAATCGATTACTTGGATCACGCCGGGAAAAGAGGTGGTCGATGTCGAGTTGCCCGGTGATTTGAAAATTGAAACCCGAGACAGTATGGCCGAGATCGAGGAGGAGTTTGTCGACGGCAAAATTCAAGCGATGTTCGTGTCGCGCCTGCCCAAGCCCTTCCGCGACGGCAATAAGAACTTGGCTCGCTTGTTCGCCGATCCGCAAGCCGAAGAGGAGCGCTATTTGCGCGAGGAAGGCTACTTCCCGATCATGCATGTGCTGGCTTACAAAAAAGATTTGGCCGAGAAACATCCCGAGGCGCCGCGCGCGCTTTTCGATATTTTCGAACAAGCCCGCGGCCGCGCTATGCAGCGCTGGGTCGATCCCAACTGGTCCATGGTGATGTGGGGCAGGAAAGAGCTGGAGCGGCAGAATAGGGTTGTGTAGCTTCGATCCGTGGAAGAACGGCCTAGAAGCCAATCGCAAGAACATCGAACGCTTCGCGCTCTATAGCCATGAGCAGGGACTGACCAAGCGGCGGCTCACGCCGGAGGAATTATTTGTCGGCGATCGAATAGCTCTATTGCGGTTTTCCTGTGCGAGTTTTAAGACAGCAGGCTATGCGGCTTTTTCGCCAACAAAACCAAAAATGCCGAGGTAAAAAGGGCGCAGGAAAAGAGCGTGAACGAGAGATCGTAACTGCCGGTGCGGTCATGCAGGAAACCAAAGAAACGGCGCGCCGCTGGCGGCGAACAGATGCGAGAACAGCATCGATAGTCCGCGCACGGTGCCGAGGGAATTGCGACCGAAGAAATTAGCCCAAATCACTTCGCGCAATACAAAGCTCCCCGCCAGGCCGGTGCCATAAAGAAAAAAGCCAATATAGGTAACATAAATTTGCCGGCTAGTGATGGCGGTGATCAGGCCGACGCCCTGAATCAGGAACTGGATACAAGACACCTTTCGGATGTCGAATCGGTCGGCGAGCATGCCCCAGACCAGTGTGGAACCTAGTTGGGTTATTGCGATGGTGCTCATAAACGACGCGGCGACGAGCGGGGAATGGCCGATGTCGGTGACGTAAGAGAATATATGAAGATTCAATCCGGCGATGCCGACGCTGGCGATGCCGAAGGTGATGACCAGTACCCAAAACGTCGGCAAGCGTATCGCTTGAGCGCGGGTCCACACGGTTTCATTCGAGCTTTGCGCTGCTTCCGTGGGACTTTCATCGGTGCTCTGCCGGGACGAAGCGGGCGTCAGCGGCGGGTCGCCATCTGGTCGGAGTCCTAAATCTTCGGGTTGGCGGCGCACGAAGATCAGCGCGGGGGCGACCACTAGCAGCGGCGCGATGATGCCGAAGATCGCCCAAGTGTAGCGCCAACCGACCAGCACGAACAGCGACGCGGCGGCGATCGGAATGCCCAGCTTGGCGACACCGGTGCCGAGGTTGGCGATGCCCATGGCGCGGCCGCGCTTGCGCACGAACCATTGGGCGATGGTGACGTTGATCACCAGCGAACCAAGCAGCGCTTCGCCGGCGATGACCAATGAACAGCGCACGACGACGAACTGCCAAAAACTCTGCACCAAGCTCGAAAGCAATAGCCCCGCGCCTTCCATGAGCACGCCAAGGACGAGCACGCCGCGCCCGCCATGGCGATCGATCCAAGAACCGAGCATGGGCACGATCAGCGCGGCGACACCGATCTCGAATGTACGAATCAGTGAAAACGCCCCGCGCGTTACACCCAGTTCTTCGGTAATCGGCTTGAGAAAAATGCTCAACGTGCTGGAAAAGGCGAAAGTGCCGGCGATGTTGACGAGAATGCCGACGGCGACGATGTACCAGCCGTAGAAAAAACGCGGTGGCCTGCGGCTTTCCGCTGGTTCAGTCAAATTGTGCATGCGGGTGAAAACAATTGTTTCGGGCGAGGATGTGTCGGTTAATTGTCCACTGATTAGCAGATTAAATAGCTGGAGTAGGATTTTTTAATGTGCGAGGAATGAATCGCCTCGATCCCCTTTTTCAAACGGGATGCTTAAGGTACATGCGTGACTAGGCAATGGCGTGACTGATCTCCCACCAGTTGCCGTTTAAGTCGGCAAACAAAAACGACGCTGCATTACTCGATTCTCGTATCGTTTCAAGTTCGCGCAGTTGCCAACTTTCGCGATTAGCGGTGAATTCACGATGAGCGTCGTGCACCGCTGTCGGCGACTCTAATGCGACGGTGAAGCGTTGGTAGCGCGAGAGTCTCGGACGGTTGGGATTTTGCGCTTGGATGCAGACGATGTACCAGGGCGTGTCGGCATGTTTGACGTAGCAGGAGCTGGGCCACAGTTTGACTACTTCCAAACCGAGGGCGTCTCTGTAGAAGCGTTCGGATGCGGCGAGGTCGTCGTTCTCTAACGTTCCGTGGGTCAGCGCTTGGGGTACGTAGCCTTTGCCGGCGAAGGCTTCTTTGGGCAGCGGTTTTGTCCAGTGCGGGTTGGTGGTTTTGCCCATGCCGTGCTCGACGGCGTGTTCGTAGGACTCGATTTCCCAATAGTTGCCGCCGGGCTCGTAGAAATGGACCGAGTAGGCGTTGTGGTTCTCACGCGGCTTGATCACTTTGATGCCGAACTGGCTCTTGCGGCTCTCCAAATATTCCGTCGCGGTATCCACTTCGGCGTTGGTGGCGACACGCACACCATAGTGGTTGCGCATGGATTTGATCGGCGCGGCGGAGCCGTTGGCGTGGACTACGAGCTGCCAGCCGGTGTTTGGATGTCGGAGAATTTTCTCGCCGGCTTTTTCATCAACCACGCTCAGGGCGAGAAACTCCTTGAGGATCGGTAGGGATTCGGCGAACGATCGACATTCATAATGGCCGCTTACCAGACCGGATGGTTGTAGCATGGGTCTTCTCCAAAATTAATTGGGCAGCTTTCCGCCCCATAGCTCCTTCAAAAATCCGCTCTTCTGCAGATTTTCAGCGAAACTGTTGTCGACGATCTCATTGGCTTTCTTGCTGACTTTGGCGCCGGCGTCGCGCGCCACTTCCACGGAATCCGCCACGGCGTCGAGCGGCACGATCAGGCGCCGGTTCACATGCTTCTTGGCATAGGCATCGTAAGAGGATTGCAACGCCTCTTCGTCGTTGACTCTGAGGATTTTCGCCACCGACGCCTTGGCCTTTTCGGGATTGTTTTCAACAAAAGCGACGGCTTCCGCCAGCGCCGCGACGAAGCGCTGGACGGTCTGCCGGCGCTCTCGCAAGGATTTGGCGTTGGTGTGCAGCGAGCTGTATATCGCCGGCAGCCCCAAGTCATTCATATGGTAGATCAGATTGAATCCATCTTTTTTGCCGCGCGCGTCCATTGGCGGTGTGAATGGCCCGGAATCGATAACGCCCTGCATCATGGCGTTGTAGCGCTCCGGCTGGCTACCGCCTACGGGGCGGATCTGCGTGTCGTTAAGCCCGAACTTCTTCACGAAAATTCTTAGCAGGCGGTAGGGCAGGCCGGCGACGCTGCCGACGCCGATGGACTTTCCTTTCAAATCTTGCACCGTGCGGATTTCCTTGCGCGCGATGATTACGTAGGGCAAACCGACCAAGGGCGAAGCGACCAGGATGGCGTCGCGGCCCACGGCCATACCCGGCAGGGTCGAGTCGGCGGCGCAATAGAGGAACTGCACTTCGTCGGCGCCGAGGGCGGCGAGATTGATATTCGTGCCGCCGCGGATGACGACATGTTTGATCGCGATGCCGTATTTTTCAAACAGGTTCTGATCGAGGGCGGCGTAGAGTTGGATAAAGCCGCCGGTAACAGCGCAGGTGGCCACATACACGGTGACCGGCGCTTCGCCCGGCTTTGCTAGATAGGGGTTGGCGCGGGCGAAGGGCGCGGCGAAAATGGCCGCGACGAGGAAGCCGATAAATGAAAAACGTCTTACGGTCTTGGCGTTCAGGTGTAATGACATGATTACCTTGGCTGAAGTTGCGAGTTTTGGAAGTCTGATAAGACAACAGCGCTGCCGGGCTGTCAACCGCTTGATGGGCATAGAGGCTCCTTGAAAAGCGCACCGGACAGCACTAACAATGGCTGCGCGCTGGGCTCAGGAGGTTGGTCATGCTGATTCTTTCCAACGATGAGATCGAAAAAATTCTGCCGGTGGGCGCTTGCCTCGACGTGCTCGAAGACGCCTATCGCGATCTCGGCAACGGCATGGCGGCGACGGTGCCGCGCTATGACGTCTTCAGCCCGACGAAGTCATCAAATGAGTTCTACGAGTACAAGACTATGAGCGGCGTGCTGCCCAATCGCGGCATCGCCGCGCTGCGGCTCAACTCCAGCGTGGTCAAGTGGTACGAGAAGGCGGGCGGTATACGCAAGGACAAACTGCCGGTAGCCGGCGGCGACCGCTACGTCGGGCTAATCATGCTGTTCAGCACCGAGACCGGCGAGCCGCTGGCGATTTTTCCCGACGGCTATGTGCAGAAGTTGCGTGTCGCCGGCGCCAGCGCGATCGCAGCGCGCTATCTGGCGCGCAAGAATTCCACCAGGATGGCTTTACTCGGTTCTGGCTGGCAGGCGAGCGCGCATCTGGTCACGATGGCGATGGTTCGAGATCTGAAACAGGTCCGAGTGTTCAGCCCGACGCCGGAATCGCGCCGCAGGTTTGTCGATGAATGGCGCGGCCAGGTTAATGCCGAATTGATCGAGTCGGCTAGCGCCGCCGAAGCGATCAAAGACGCCGACATGGTCGTGTGCACGACCAACTCGATCTCGGCATTATTTCCCGGCGAGATCTTGGAGCCGGGAATGCACGTCTCATGCGTCAAGCCGTGCGAGCTCGACGCTTTGACTTACAAGCGCTCCGATCCGCTGATTATTCACTGGCGCGAAGCGAAACCGTTTCAAATCGCCATCGGCGTCGATCCGCAGTCGATTCCCGATGTCGCTGAGGGTTGGCACCATCCGATCACCCGCGAAGACGCGCCGATCTGGGATTTGCCGGCGATCTCGCAGTTGGTCAACGGCGAGCACCCCGGACGCACTCGAGAAGATGCCATCACGTGCTTTTGCAATAACGTCGGCCTTGGTTTGCAGTTCGCCGCCGTCGGCAGTGAAGTATTGGCACGCGCGCGTGAGGCGCGAGTAGGTCGGGAGATTCCGACGGATTGGTTTTTGGAAGATGTGCATCCGTAGAATTTCGTTGAGATGCAAACCGCAAAGTTCAACGCCAGATCCATTTAGTAACGATCAAGCACCGCGAATATCATTCTGCGCAGCTACTTGCCCCAGAGATGCAGACACTTGATCTAACGATTGTCGAAGCTGCACACAACAAAAAAGTATTAGCTGCTGCGCCGCGGCCCTTTCGGAGCCGAGATAAGCGCTAAACTCTAAGTTAATTCCGTACAGAAACTGTAAAGTAAATTTACAGAAAAAGTCACACTGTGCATGGAGTCTCAAGCTGTTTCACGATCTATATGATCGAGCGGCCGCATTGGCGATTGTCTTTTAATTTTCAAGACTTTCCCTAGCAGGCTGCTGAAAAACTCCTAGGAGTCCTTCGCCGTCGCTCAGGACGAACGGAGGGGAGATGATATCATTGATGTTTTTCCGTTCATGCTGAGGTACTCGAAGCATTCCGGACCTTTTTTCAGCACCCTGCTAGGGCGCAGTCGAGCTTTCGGTTCCACTGGCGTTTTCGATTGAGCAATTTCAAGCCGTTGATAATTCGACGGATGCACACACAGCCTGCGTGCGCGGTCGCACGACGGGAGTGTAACGTTAAATCAATTTATTTTTTTCCATCGCTCTATTATCTTATTGACAGAGAAAAAACACTTTCGTAAACTAATTGTCAGCAGGGAAAGGAGGTGGTCCAGACATGATTGATTTAAGTACTGGCTGTGAGGTGGCTGAGACTTAGGCTCTAGGCGGCGACTCTGAATGGAGATTCGGGCCTAGAACCTGAGAATCTCCCTCAGCCACCGCAGTGGCCCGCTGCACCGGTCGCGCAAGCTGCCGAGTGTAGCGGGCCTTTTTATTTTTGCAGCATCTTAAGTGCTGCATCGGCGCTTTTTTTGATCTGCCCATTGCCGCTCCGGCTCGCTTCATTCAACGCCCGCATAAATTCTCCGCTTGGCGACCCTAAACTGGCCAAGGTTACGGCGACCACATTCTTCACGCGGTCATCTGCATCATGCAAATAAGTCGCTAGCAGCTTTTGCCGGACGGCAGCATCGACATCGGTTCTTACTTTCAGACTGGTTGCGGCGGCGACCCGCACCGTCGGTTCCGGATCTTCCAGGGATTTCAACATGGCCGCGCGGCTTTGCTCGTCGTTCAGCGCCAAATCACGCAGGCAGTAAAGCGCCATGCGTTTCTGGTTGGCGCTGCCGGTTGCACACAGCTCGGTCAGCAAAGGGACCACGGCGCCGACCTGTTGAGCGATGCGGACTAGCAGAAGGCCGTTAGCCCAGCGAATATCCGGCTCGCGGTGATCGAGGGCGCCGAGCAGCGTGCGAATCACCACTGCCGAAGGCTGGGCTTGATGGCCGAGAACGTAGGCGACCGGCCAATAGTTTCCGTGCTCCGCTTCGCTCAGGCGATTATGAAGCGCTTGTCTAACAGTTTCAGAAGTCTCCGCCAATGCGATTAGTTTGTCGACGGCGGCGCGGATCGTCGGCTTGTCGGGATGATCGAGGGCGGCGATGAGATCGGCAATCTCGCGTGGTTCGGTTGCCATGAGCGAATTGCAACGCGGGAATATAGCCGGTTTAGATTTCTAAAAACTGCGGGCAGTCGGTCAAATTGCGGTTACCCTTGGGCTTGACCACGACGACATCTTCCAATCTGACGCCGCCGACGCCGATGTAATAGAGTCCCGGTTCGACCGTGACAACATGGCCGGTGCGCAGAGTTGCGTCTATCGGCGCGATGCGCGGCGGCTCGTGAATGTCCAAACCCAAACCATGGCCGGTGCCGTGGAAAAAGCCCTGCATGCGGCCGTTAATTCTCCCAGTCGGAAAGCCGCGGGCGGCGAACATGTCGAGAATATTTTGGTGGACTTCCTTGCCGTTGACGCCATCGCGGATCTGCGCGTAGCCGATCTGCTGCCCGGCTTGGACCGTGGCGTAGATAGCCTTTAGTTTTTCCGACGCCCGGCCGCGCACTACGGTGCGGCTCAAGTCACCGAAATAACCATTGTGCTGGGAACGCGGGAAGATGTCGAAGATGATCGAGGTGTTGGCGCGAATTGGGCCCGTGCCTTCGTGGTGCGGATCGACGCATTGGTTCCCCGACGAGATGATCGTGTGGCTCGGCAGCCAACCTTGCGCCATGATCGTCGTGTTGACCGCGGTCTTGAGCATTTCGGATGTGAGCCGCGTGCCGTGGAGATAAAGATAGCCGTCGCGTTTTGTCTTGGTCCGTTTGAGCATGCGGATGCCCGCTTCCAAGCCCAGCCGGGCGATACGCAGGGATTCGGTGATTTGTTTTACCTCGAGATTATTCTTAGTCTCGCGCTGGGGCCAGAACGGGTCGCGTTTGATTTGCACGCTGTAGCCCTTGGCGCGCAGCTGATCCAACAGGAGCGCGGAAAAATTCGCCGGCACGATCAGCGAGCGAATGGCGCGTTCGCGAAATATCATGTCGACGATGTCGATGACCGCGGCCGGCGACTTGCCGAGCTTGCGCAGCTTCTTTTGATACAACGACAATGACAGAACCCGATCGGCATGGGCTTGCTTCTTGGCGCGGTCGATCTCCAGATCGCTCATGACGATGTGGCGATGGTTTTTGTGCTGAAAGAAAATAAACGGATCGGGGACGAAGAAACCGGTGGCGTAAAGCATGTTGGCGTCGCCTTCGCTGGCGGCGTAAAGCAGGATTGCCTGGTTCGGTTTGAGTTGGATCGGTTGCGGCGCCGAGCCGCTCGATAGGGTTTGTGGCTTTGCCTTGGCTTCGAACATGATTGCTTGATCGCCTCGATTCGCGTCGTTTATGGTTTTCCGAGAGTTCGTTCACGCTAACAACTTAGCTCTGGAACTGCAAGTTTTTCCTCGTGAATTCGCTTCATTCGGTTGACAGTCCAAGGGCTTTTGTTATGATGCCGCGATTCGCTGGCGAAACTATTTTCGACTTCGCGTCCTAACCAATTTCTCTCGACGACGATGGCTAATAATCTCGACAAACTCCGCGAACTCAACGACAAAGCCGAAGCTGGCGGCGGCGCCGATCGCGCCCGGCGCCAACATGAACAAGGCAAACTTTTGGCGCGCGAGCGTCTCGACATTCTGCTCGACAGCGGCAGTTTCATCGAGATCGACCGCCTGCGCACGCATCACAGCACTGACTTCGGCCTGGATAAACAAAAATTTTTGGGCGACGCCGTGGTCACCGGCTACGGCGCCATCGACGGCCGGCTCGTTTACGTCTACTCACAGGACTTCACTGTTTTTGGCGGCAGCCTGAGCCGCGTGGTTGCCGACAAAATCTGTAAAGTCATGGACATGGCGATCAAGAACGGCGCGCCGCTAATCGGCATCAACGACTCCGGCGGCGCGCGCATTCAAGAGGGCGTCGACAGCCTCGCCGGCTATGGCGATATATTTCAACGCAACGTGATGGCGTCGGGAGTAGTGCCGCAGCTCACCGCGATCATGGGACCCTGCGCCGGCGGCGCGGTCTATTCGCCGGCGATCACCGATTTCATCTTCATGGTCAAGACCAACAGTTACATGTTCATCACCGGTCCGGACGTGATCAAGACGGTGACCCACGAAGAGGTAAGTAAAGAAGACTTGGGCGGCGCGGAGACCCATACGGCCAGGAGCGGAGTGGCGCATTTTACCGCCAATACCGAAAAGGATTGCTTGCTGATGATGCGTGAGCTGGTCAGTTTTTTGCCCAGCAACAATCAGGAGGATCCGCCGTTTCGCCCGACCTCTGACGATCCGCTGCGGCGCGACAAGCGGCTCAAAGACATTATCCCCGATAATCCCAACCGCCCGTACGACATGAAAGAGTTGATCGGCGCGGTGGTGGATGAAGGCTATTTCTACGAAATCCAACCGGAATTCGCACGCAATATTCTTATCGGCTTCGCCCATATCGGCGGCCGTTCCATCGGTATTGTTGCCAATCAGCCGAATCATTTGGCCGGCTGTCTCGACATCAATGCCTCGGTGAAGGCGGCGCGCTTTATTCGTTTCTGTGACTGTTTCAATATTCCGATCGTTACTTTTGTCGACGTGCCGGGTTTTTTACCCGGCACCGAACAGGAATATAACGGGATCATTCGCCACGGCGCGAAGTTGCTGTACGCCTACGCCGAAGCGACGGTGCCGAAGGTGACTATCGTGACGCGCAAGGCTTACGGGGGCGGCTACATCGTCATGTCGAGCAAACATCTGCGCGGCGATGTCAACCTGGTCTATCCCACCGGCGAGATCGCCGTCATGGGTCCGGAAGGGGCGATCAACATCGTCTTCCGCGGTGAATTGGAAAAATCGGCCGACCCGACCAAGACCCGCGACGAGCTGGTCAACAACTATCGCGAGACCTTTGCCAATCCGTTCAAAGCCGCCGAGTCAGGCTACGTCGACGGCATCGTTTATCCCGAGGACACGAGACCGACTTTGATCCGCGCCTTGGAAATGCTCAAGAACAAGCAAGATCACAATCCACCCAAGAAACATGGGAATCTTCCGCTGTAGATACCTCACGATGCGAGCGCCAGGGCAGGGCGAGCCTGGCTTCGATATCCCTTCGCAAAATGTTTAAGCGAATCCTCATCGCCAATCGCGGCGAGATCGCCGTGCGCATCGCGCGGGCTTGCCGCGAACTCGATATCGAATCCATCGCGGTCTATTCGGACGCCGACCGCGAGTCGCTGCACGTCAAATACGCCGATTACGCCTATGCGATTGGTCCGGCGCCGTCTGCGCAGAGTTATTTGGTCATCGATCGGATAATCGACGTCTGCAAGAAAAGCGGCGCCGAAGCGGTGCATCCGGGTTACGGCTTCTTGGCGGAGAATGCCAAGTTCGCCCAACGCTGCAAAGACGAAGGCATCGTCTTCATCGGCCCTTCGCCCGAAGTCATCGATCAGATGGGCGACAAAGTTAAAGCCCGCCAGCTCATGAAAGCCGCCGGCGTACCGGTGGTGCCCGGGTCCGACGGCATTCTTACTTCCGAAGAGGAAGTGCAGCAGACCATGGAAATGATCGGTTATCCTTGCATGTTGAAAGCGGTGGCCGGTGGCGGTGGCAAAGGGCTCAGGCTGGTGCGCTCGCGGCGCGAGGTGTCATCGGCTTATCGTGCCGTCGGTTCCGAAGCCAAGTCGTCCTTCGGCGATCCGCGCCTGTACGTCGAAAAGTTCATCGTCAAGCCGCGTCATGTCGAGATCCAGGTGCTCGCCGACAGCTATGGCCGGGTGATTCATCTCTACGACCGCGAGTGTTCGATCCAGCGGCGCCACCAGAAAGTCATCGAAGAATCGCCCGCGCCGGGGCTGGAAGACCGCACCCGCCGGCGCATCGGCCGGATCGCCATTCAAGGCGCCCGCTCGGTCGGTTACGTCGGCGCCGGAACCCTGGAATTTTTGCTCGACAGCGAGCAGAATTTTTATTTTTTGGAAATGAACACTCGCTTGCAAGTCGAGCATGCGGTCACCGAGCGGGTGGTCGGCATCGATTTGGTCAAAGCGCAGATCGAAATCGCCGCCGGCGGTTATTTGCCGTGGCGTCAACGCCATATTACGCAGACCGGCCATGCCATTGAATGCCGGATTTATGCCGAAGATCCCGAGCGTGACTTCATGCCGTGCCCCGGCCGGATCGAAGGCTTGCGACTGCCCGAAGGGCTCGGCTTGAGAAACGATAACGGCGTCTACGAAGGCGCCGAGGTGCCCATCTACTACGATCCGATGATCGCCAAGTTGATTGTATGGGGCGAGAATCGCGTCGAGGCGATTCTGCGTATGCGCCGGGCATTACGCGAGTACCAGGTGCGCGGCATCAAGACCAATATTTCATTTCATCAATGGATCTTGCGCCATCCCCGTTTCATGTCCGGCGACGTCAATACCGGATTTATCGAGGAAGAATTTAAACCCAAGGCCAACGAAGAAGTCTATCCGCACAAGGAGATCGCGCTCGCCTCGGCAGCTATCGCGGCGCTGCACGGTGAACATGAACGAACCATCGGCCTGCTTGCCAAAGGCGCAGCCGAGCCGTCCAAATGGCGCCAGCAGCGCGCGGCATTGCGCCGTCCGGCCGCGCCCGGCAATCGCGGCTGGCGCCGCTAAAAGATATCCCCATGGCGTTTGTCGGAAAACTTGGCGATCAAACTTTCACCGTGGACATCGAGGAAACGGCTCCCTCGGTTTACCGGGTTTCGGTGGACGGTAATGAATTCATCGTCGATGGCAAGAAGACCGGCCGGACCAATTATTCGCTGATCGTCGACAATCGTTCCTTCGAGATCGAAGTCGACAACACCGACGATGACTACCGGGTGCTGGTCGATGGGCGCAATTACCACGTCAACCTGGTCGATGAGCGACGTGTGCGCGTCGGCGGGGCTCAGGGCGGCCTTGAGCTCCAGGGACGTCAGAAGGTTGTCGTGCCGATGCCGGGGAAAATTCTCGCGGTCCTAGTTTCCGACGGCGACCAGGTTGAAAAGGGCCAGGGGTTGGTGATCGTCGAAGCGATGAAGATGGAAAACGAAGTGCATAGCCCAATCGCCGGCGAAGTCAAAGAGATCAAAGTAAAGCCGGGCGACACCGTCGAGAGCGGCGCCTTGTTGTTGATCGTCGAGTAGACACAAATTAATCAAGATTTCTAAAGTCGATTGTTGTCAGCCTATTTCTTTCATGTTATAGCAGCGCACCATGGTACCGAAAAAATGTTTTTTTACCAAAGGCGTTGGTGTCCATAAAGAAAAGTTGGCGTCCTTCGAGCTGGCATTGCGGCAAGCGGGTCTGGCTTATTGCAACTTGGTGCTGGTGTCGAGCATCTTCCCGCCCTACTGCAAGCGACTTTCCAGGGAAGAGGGCGCCAAGCTACTCCGTCCAGGGGAGGTTGTGTTCAGTGTCTACGACCGGGAGAGCACCAATGAGCCGAACCGTTTGGTGGCGGCCTCGGTGGGTGTGGCGATTCCATCGGATGAGAGCCAATACGGTTACCTGTCGGAGCACCATTCATTCGGCGAGACAGACGAAAAGGCCGGCGATTACGCCGAGGATCTCGCCGCCAGCATGTTAGCGACCACTCTCGGCATCGAGTTCAATCCCGATACCGCCTGGGACGAGCGCGAGCAGCTGTTCAAAATGTCCGAAAAAATCGTTCGTACTTCCAACATCACCCAGTCCGCCATCGGCAACAAAGACGGCCTATGGACTACGGTGTTTGCCGCCTGCGCGTTTATCAACGACGATAACTAGATTTTTAGCTTCACAGTGATCAGGGGTGTTGCCTTCGGGTGCGCCTCTTTTTTATTTGGGATTCAGGCTTTTGTTGGCCAGCGTGTCGGCTTCCGCTCGTTTGTTTACAGCAAAATTAGCCTTCAACCGCGGCCAGGCAAGCTCCGTACGCGCTGGGTTCGGACGATTGATTTAGAGGGAAAATCTTTCGCCGCGACAACGAACGCTTGAGCTAGTTCGGATCATGATTCACCCCTTGGTGAAAATTTCTTTACAGTAAGCCAAAAATAAATATTCATTGCCCCTCTCGTTCGCGCCGGTGCATGCGGAAGCGCGCCAGGTAGGCGACGGCGATGCTGAGGCCGTAGAGCAATAGCAGCGGCACCATCAGGAAGATTTGCGAGATCAAATCGGGCGGCGTCAGGATGGCCGCCAAGAGCGCGATGGCGATCAATGCGTAGCGGCTGTGGCGGATCAAGAAGCGATGGTCGATCAGGCCCACCCGAGCGGTGAAAAAAGCGATCACCGGCAGTTCGAACATGGCGCCGGAGACCAAAAGGAGCCGGGACACCGTTGACAGATAGTCGGCGATTTGCAGCATCGGCGCGACGCCGATGACCTCATAACGATGCAGCAAAAAATTCAATCCATGTTGCACGACGACCGCGTAACTGAAAGCCGCTCCGAGGCAAAAGCACAGTGAACCGGCGAAGACGAAACTGCGCGTATGGCGCTTCTCATGCTCGTACAGGCCGGGGGCGACGAATTGCCAACCCTGCCACAAGAGCACCGGTAGAGCGACCACCAGCGCCGCGACGAAGCCGAGTTTCATTCTGGTAAAGAACGCTTCGGTCACCCCGGTGCCGATGATTGTCAGCCCTGGAATGTTGAGACGGCGCACTGGCGCGGCGAGTATCGCGAATATGGTGTCGACGAAGTAGAAGCAGGCTGAGAACGCGATGGCGACGGCGAGGACCGACTTGATCAGCCGCGAGCGCAATTCTCCCAAGTGCGAGGTAAAGGGCATTTGGACATCGGCGTGATGCCCTTTGCCGTCCGGCGTTGTCACTTTTTCTCGGCGTTGGGATTGACGTCGGTTTGCGGCGCTTCAGCGAATTGCGCAGGAACGGGATCGGGATCGGTCGTCACCGGCTCGGCTGGCGGCGGCGGCTCGTCGAGATCGGCCTCCACTTTGCGAAATTCATCCTTGAGCTCATCGGTGGCGCGGCGAAACTCGGCCAAACCTTTGCCCAAGGTCTTGGCCAGTTCCGGCAGCTTCTTGGGTCCGAGAACGATCAAAGCCAGTCCCAAGATCATGAGTAATTCCGGCATGCCGATACCAAACATGCAACTAAGCTAAGCGATTTCATTCGGCTCCGCAAGATTGCGCGTGGACCACGTTTGTTTGCCGAGCGAGAGCGAATTTCTCGCTGCTCCTGACCGACAACCGCACAGCGCCGCAGCGAAGAACCCCAAAGAGCATGCGCATTCGGAAAATCAGCGGCAACGAACCCAAAAGCGATGCACGAAGCAGGGTGTGAAACCCGCCCCGGTTGGTTACCAAAGAAAAATATTAAGAACGTTGTGGTCCCAAGTGAAGCGCGGGATCGCGACCGAATTGCGGCGAAATTGCTTTGCAGCGCCTGGGCGTCGGTGTTAGGTTCTTATTATGGCGAAGACGGCGGTGGTAGTCGATAAAGAGTATCTGAAACACCAGCCCGGCGAGTCTCATCCGGAGCGGCCGGAGCGCATCAAAGTGTTGCTCGACTTGGCGGGCGGACTCGATCCCGAGAAATTTCAGTTGCTGCCGCCCCAGCCTGCCAAACGCGCCGATCTCATTGCCACCCATGGAGAAGCTCACGTCAAACTTATCGAAGCGACGGCGCGGCATAATCGCTACGCCTTGGACGGCGACACCATCACCAGCCGCGATTCGTTTGCTGTTAGTTTATTGGCCGTGGGCGGATTCATTGGTCTGCTCGATGCGATCGCTGCTAAAGATTGCCGTAACGGTTTTGCTCTGGTGCGGCCGCCGGGCCATCATGCCCTGCGCAACCATGCCATGGGGTTTTGTCTGTTCAACACCATGGCGATCGGCGCAGAATATTTGCAGCGCACCTACGGCGCGAAAAAAATTCTCATCATGGATTGGGATGTGCACCACGGCAACGGCACACAGGATGCTTTCTACGCGGACCCCCGCGTGCTGTTTATTTCCAGCCATCAATATCCCTATTATCCCGGCAGCGGTGCGGCCAACGAAGTCGGCAGCGGCGCGGGCGAAGGATTTACGGTCAATATTCCGCTGCCCGCCGGTTGTGCCGATCCGGAATACGCCCAGGCGTTTCACGATATCGTCGTACCGGCGGCGGAAAAATTCGCACCCGATTGGATTCTGGTGTCCGCCGGTTTCGATCCGCACCGGCGCGATCCCCTCGGCGGCATGGGGGTGACGGATGGAGGTTTCGCGCTCATGGCACACCGCTTACTCGGGCTCGCCGACAAATTCACCGACGGCAAAATCGCTTTCCTGCTCGAAGGCGGGTATGATCTCGCCGGTTTGCGCGGTTCGGTGGCGGCAGTGCTGGCGGCCATGCAATCCGCCGCCGTCCCGGCCGTTGACGCCGCCCAATTGGGTGCCAGTCAGATCGCCCCGCTGATTCGGCACATTCGAGAGCTTCATGAGCGTTATTGATGACTTGACAGTCCTATTGATTCACCGGTAAGTCTCCTTTATCGTGATGTTTCAAATCCATTAAAGATTGGTTAGGTATTTGTGAACTCAACTGAAGCACGCCGAGTTGTCGTGACGGGTATTGGTCTGGTCACGCCATTGGGTACCGGAGTCGAAAAGAATTGGCAGGCGTTGATGGCCGGCCGCTCGGGTATCCGCAAGATCAGCCGCTTCAACGCTGATGCGTTTGCCTCGCGTATCGCCGGCGAAGTGCCTGACTTCAAAGCCGAAGATTATATCGAAGCGAAAGAGATCAAAAAAATGGATCTCTTCATTCACTACGCGATGGGTGCTTCGGCCCAGGCCATGGCCGACAGCGGTCTTAAAATCGAAGGCGAGTTCGCCGAGAACGTCGGCGTCATCATCGGCGTCGGCATGAACGGCCTCGATACGCTCGAAGTTACCAAAGAAGCGCTGATGGCCGGCGGGCCCCGCAAGATATCGCCATTTTTCATTCCCAAAGTCATTTCCAATCTAGCCCCTGGCCATGTGGCGATTCGTTACGGCGCCAAGGGCATCAATTTAACCCCGACCTCGGCCTGTGCTTCGGGCACCCATGCGATCGGCGAGGCGTATCATATGATTCGCCGCGGCTTGCAGGATGCGGTGATCGCCGGCGGCGCCGAAGCGGCGATCACACCGCTGGGCGTGGGCGGGTTTGCCGCCATGAAAGCGCTGTCGACGCGCAACGACGAGCCCGAGCGCGCCAGCCGGCCCTTCGACAAAGAGCGCGACGGCTTCGTCATCGGCGAGGGCTCCGGGATTTTGATCCTCGAAGAACTCCAGCATGCGCTCGAGCGCGGCGCCAAAATCTATGCCGAAGTGCTCGGCTACGCGGCTAACGGCGATGCCTATCATATGACCGCGCCGGCGCCAGAGGGCGAAGGAGCGGCGCGCTGCATGCGCTTGGCCTTGAAAGACGCCGGCATTGCGCCGAGCGACGTCAGTTACATCAATGCCCACGGCACGTCGACGGAATATAACGACGCCAACGAAACCACGGCGATTAAAACCGTTTTCGGCGAAGCCGCGGCGAAAGTGGCGGTGAGTTCGACCAAGTCGATGACCGGCCATTTGCTCGGCGCCGCCGGCGCGGTGGAGGGCGTCTACTCGGCGCTGGCGCTGCATCACGGCATGCTGCCGCCGACGATCAACTATGAAAATCCCGATCCAGCTTGCGATCTGGACTATGTTCCCAACCATGCGCGCAAAGCCGACATCAAGATCGTGCTGTCCAACTCCTTCGGTTTTGGCGGCACCAACGCCTGCGTGATTTTCGGGAGGTGCGCATGAGCCGTTCCGAACGCCGCAGCGTGATCCTCGGTACCGGCTCCGAACTGCCGTCGAAAATAGTCACCAATCATGACTTGGAACAAATCGTCGACACCAGCGACGAGTGGATCACCGTGCGCACGGGCATCAAAGAACGGCGGATTCTTGAAGATGGCAAGGGCAATGCCGATATGGCCTATGAAGCCGCCAAGCGCGCTCTCAACGACGCCGCGTCGATGCGCAAGATCTCGATGCCATCATCATGGGAACGGTTTCGGCCGATTACCTTTAATCCCAGTTCCGCCTGTGTGCTCGAGGACAAGCTCGGTGCGCGCAATGCGTTTTCCTTTGACGTCGGCGCCGCCTGTGCCGGCTTTCTCAATGCCCTTGCCGTGGCGCGATTTATTCGTGCGCAGCGGCAAAGATCAATAAGGCTCTGGTGGTCGGCTCCGACGCCCTAAGCCGCATGCTCAATTGGAAGGATCGCGGCACCTGCATTCTTTTTGGCGACGCCGCTGGCGCGGTGGTGTTGGGCGCGTCCGAAAACGGCTCCGGTGTCTTGAGCACCAAACTGCGCACCGACGGTTCCTACGTTAAGCAGCTCTACGTTCCCGCCGGCGGTTCGCTCAAACCTCCCGTCGGGAGACGGTGCGCAACAACGAGCACACGATCACCATGAACGGCAAAGAGGTATTCAAGATCGCCGTGCGTTCCATGGAAGAGATCAGCCGGCAAGCGCTCGACGAAGCCGGTGTCAGCATCGATCAAGTGGCTCTGGTGATTCCCCACCAAGCCAACAAACGCATCATCGTTGCGCTGGCCGAACGGCTCGGCGTGCCGATGGACAAAGTCATGATCAATGTCGACAAATACGGCAATACGTCGGCGGCATCGATACCGGTCGCCCTCGACGAAGCCAGACGCGCCGGCCGCATCAAGGCCGGCGACATTGTTTTGTTGAATGCTTTCGGTGCCGGCTTCGCTTGGGGCGCGGCGGTGGTCAGATTCTGAACTTGTTCAAGCCGTTCAAAACGTTCAAGTGGTTCAAGCTGTCTAGGTTTCTCGCTCACATTCAATTCTTGTTTGCGATACTGCTTTCTACTTCAGCGCGCAGCTTTTTCAGGGCGGGAGAAAAGTCCACCGGATAGCGCGCGGGATTACAAATTGCTTTGACGGCTTCCGGCAGGCGCTTAAATTCTTCCAAGAATGCCGAGCGGCTCTCTGCCAAATTCGCCAGTCGCAGCGCTTTTCCTCGATCCATTACTTTTCTCAGCAGCGGTTCGGCACCGGCAATATTGTCGGCGCGCAGGCCGATGAGATCGCTGTTAAGATGACCCTCGGCGTCGAGGTGGCGATATACCTGTTTCTTTGCCGGCCAGGAAATTTTTCCGGTGCTTAGTTTTTGCACGGGCCGTTCGGCGTATTCGACCAGTTTATAAGACATGTCGGTCCACGGTGCATCGGCCGAAGTGCCCATCTTGGTGCCGACGCCGTAGCTGTCGAAGGGAACTTGTGCAAGGGAAAAATCGCCAAGATCGAATTCATCCAAGCCGCCGCTGCCGAGTATTTTGACCTCGCCAAGCCCGGCTTCATCGAGAATCTGCCGCACGGCGCGAGCCTGTGCCGGCAGATCACCGCTGTCGATGCGCACGCCGATGAGTTTTTCGCCACGACTGGCCATTTCTCCGGCGACGTTGAGCAGCGTTGCGCGCGCCGGCGAGAGTATCGTAGGTGTCGATTAACAGGATCGTCGCGTGCGGAAAACTTGCGGCGTAGGCGCGAAAGGCGTCGATCTCGCGCTCGAAGGTCGATGACAAACGAGTGCGCCATGGTGCCGACGATCGGCACGCCGTAGTTTTTTCCGGCCATGACGTTGCTGGTGCCGGTAAAACCGGCGAGATAGCTGGCGCGCGCCACCTTCATGCCGGCGTCGATGCCATGGGTGCGGCGCAGCGCGAAGTCGACCACCGGCCGCCCGCCCGCGGCATGAACGCATCGGGCGGCTTTGGCGGCGATCAGGCTTTGCAGATGAACTTGATTGATGACGAAGGTCTCGGCGATCTGCGCCTGGATCATCGGCGCGGTGATTTCGAGGACCGGTTCGTCCGTGAAAAATATCCGTCCTTCGGGGATCGCCCACACTTCCCCGGTGAATTGGAGATCGACCAAGTAATGGAGAAAGTCATCGTTGAAAAGATTCTGCGCCGCGAGATAATCGAGAGCGGCGTTATCGAAGGATAGACTTTGCAGATAATCGAGGACGTCGTGAACCCCGGCACAGACGAAATAGCCGCGATTGGGTGGATAACTGCGGATAAATAGACTGAACGTCGCCGTGCCGAGCCGTTGCTCGCGAAAATAGCCTTGCGCCATGGTGAGCTGGTAGAGGTCGGTGAGCAGTGTGAGATTTTCCTGGTTTGCCATGGATGGCTTTTGAGCACCTTTGCTCAGTCAGTCAATAGCCGGTTCGGGTAATCCTGGCAAGCCACTCCGGTTGATTTGTCGAAACCGTTTTGTTAAGAATTTCTGTATAGCTTACGCATAATTACATCCCATAGGAGGCATCGATGTTTACCGACAAGGTCGATCTCAAGGATTTCGAAAAACAGGATCCTGAATACCAGGATCTGATTCGCCGCGTGCTTGCGATTCAAGCCGATTGCGAGATCGGTGGCCCGAATCTTTATGTCAAGCATATTTTGCCGACGGCGCCGACCAAGTTGGACCAGCTGATCGTGGCGCGCACGGCTGCCGAAGAGATGGACCATTTCCGAAAAATGGCAAAGTTGGCCGGCGATATCGGAGTCGATGTTTCGTATACGCTCAGCCGGACCAATCAGGAACGGTACGTCGAAGCGTTTCGCGGCGAGATCAAAACCTGGGAAGATTATGCCGTCTTCGGTTTCTTGATCGATCGCGTCGGCCGCTTTCAGCTCGAAGAGTTTCTTGACTGCACCTATGTGCCGCTCGCCCGCGTGGTCGAGGATCCGGATATCATCCGCGAAGAAGAAGGTCATCTCGACTTCGGCACCAACGCCACCGCCGATTTCGCCGCCAAAGGCGGCGAGTATAAGGACAGAGTGCAAAAGGCTGTCGACTACTGGTACGTCAAAGGGCTCGACATGTTCGGCAACAGCAAGTCGTACCGTTCCGAACGCTATATGCATTGGGGGCTTAAACGGCGGTCCAATTCAGTGGCGCGCCAGCAGTACAAGGACGAAATCGACGCACTGATCCTAAAGATGGGTCTCACGCTTCCCGATCCTAACAAGGGCCGGCTTTATACATAATTAACACGAGCGTCGCTTTCGCGTTTCACTCGAGACGCATACCGCGACCCGCGAGGAGTGTCATGGAAGCAGCAGCAAATACCGAAGCGTTGGACCAGCAGTTCAAAGAATTCATTCAAGGCATAAAGAAAGCGGTGGGCGCCGGCATACCGCACCTGAAAGACGATCCAAAAATCGTCGACCAGGCGATCGCCGACTGCAAGGAAATTCTTGACGTCGTCATAGAAGGCGATGTCAAGCAGTGGCTTTCGTGAGCCGCTGAGCGGCAAAACTTAAGCGCATCAAATTAGTCTCGCGACCAGAGGCGCCTTGTCCCAAAGGCGCCTTTGTCGTATCTGTAACAGGCGAATTCATGCACGGGAGAGCAAAACATTGAACGTCGTCGTCTGCGGTAAAGTCATTCCCGCGAGCACGGTCATCATCGAGCTCGACGCCAATACCAAACGCATGGTGCGCAAGGGTGTCCCCCACGAGTTGGACCCGGCAGCCGCCAGCGCCGTCGAAGAAGGCTTGCGCCTCACGGAAAAGCATGGCGGCACTGTCGTGCTCATCACCATGGGCACCAGCGATGTGACCATTGGCATACGCAACGCGCTGGCGATGGGGGTGACGTCGGCGGTGCACATACTTGACGACGCGGTGGCGGGTTCCGACACGCTGGCGACGGCAAAGCTGTTGGCCGCGGCGATAAAAAAACAGCAATTCGATATCGTGCTGTGCGCCACTGAAAGCGGCGATAGTTATTCCGGTATCGTTCACGGACAGATCGCTCAGCTCTTGGGCATTCCGCCACTCACTTTTGCCAAGGAAATCACCGTCGATGGCGGCAACGTCACGATCAAACGCCAGAGCGAGGCGGGCTATGATCTGGTCGGATCGACGTTGCCGGTATTGGTGGCCTGCAGTAGCGGCATCAACGAACCGCGTTATCCGCAGTTGAAGGGAATCATGGCGGCGAAGAAAAAAGAGATCAAAGTCTATAGCGCCGCCGATCTCGGTCTAGCGCCGGACCAGGTGGGCGAAAAAGGCGCGCGGGAAAAAGTTTTAACAGTAGGCCGGCCACCCAAGCGGCAAGCCGGTAAAGCGGTAACCGACGAAGGGGAAGGCGGCAAGCAAATCGCGGACTTTCTTGCTGAAATCAAGGTGATTTAAGTGGCGGAGACAATCTGGGTATACGCGGAAGTTGGCGACGACAAGATAACCACCACCTCATTGGAGATGCTCGCCAAAGCCTCCGAAGCCGGCAAAGCCGAGGTGGTGCTCCTCGGCCCGGCGCCTGAGGATGCCGTGCAGACGCTGGCCAATCACGGTGCCAGCAAAATCTACCGCTCCGCCGACCCAGTTTACAAAGATTATCTGACATTGCCCGCGGCCGAGACCGTCGCCGGCCTGATTCAAAAGCATAATCCCGCGGTCATGTTGTTCGCGTCGAGTTATGCCGGCCGCGATTTGGTCGCCAATCTGAGCGCCCGGCTCGACTGCGGGGCGATCACCGATGTCGGCGATTTCGAGCTGAAAGACGGCAGCGTGGTGGCGACTATTCCAGCCCTCGGGGCCAGCTACGAGAATACCAGCACCTTGCTCAATCCGGGAACCAAGCTTCTAGTCGTCCGTCCGAAGTCTTTCGAACCGAAAGAAAACCCGCAAGCTCTGGCTGTCGAAGAAGTGCCGGCGCCGGCGGACGAAGGCTTGCGCAAAGTCCACCTGAAGGAACGGGTCGTGGTCAAACGCGAAGGCCCGTCGCTGGAAGGCGCCAAGATCGTCATCTCCGGCGGCCGCGGCCTCAAGGGCGAAGAGCAATTCAGTCTGCTCAAAGATCTCGCCGATGTTCTCGGCGGCGCCGTCGGCGCCAGCCGCGCCGCAGTCGATGCCGGCTGGGTGCCCTACGCCATGCAGATCGGCCAGACCGGCAAGACGGTCAAGCCGGATATTTATTTTGCCGTCGGCATCTCCGGCGCCGTGCAGCATCTTTCGGGAATGAAGACCGCCAAATACATCATCACCATCAACAAAGACCCGGACGCGCCGATCTTCCAGTACTCCGACTTCGGCGTCGTCGGCGACCTCTTCAAAATCGTCCCGCAGCTGATCGAAGAGCTGAAGAAGCGCAAGGGCGCGTAGTTCTGGGTTCGATTAGCCGCACCCTTCGACAGCTGCTCAGGGTGATCGGGACGCAAAGGACGCAAAAAACAATATGGCTTGGTAGGGCGGGTTTCAAACCCGCCCTTTTTTTTGTCAAAATATCAGCGCTACGATGATTTAACCCGCGCCACGACTACAACATAGTCACAGCAACCGGCCGCCGGGCATGTGCGGAAAGGCGCTCATTTCATGGGCCGGAGCTAACGGTTGAACTTTGTCCAAATAGGCGGCGGTGAGTTGATCGAGCCGCGTGATGCCGAGCAGTCCCATGGTGATGATGATCTCGCTTTTAAGTATTTCGAGCACCCGCACCAAGCCAGCTTGACCGGCGGCGGCAAGTCCCCAGCCCTGCAGTTTGCCGATGGCCACGGCGTGTGCCCCAAGCGCGATGGCCTTGAGTACGTCGCTGCCGCGAACGATACCGCCGTCGAGTAGGATCTTCGCTTCGCCGCGGACTGCAGCGACGATTTCCGGCAGCATATCGATGGTGGCCCGCCCATGGTCAAGCTGCCGCCCGCCATGATTGGACACGTAAATCGTCCCGACGCCATGGGCCACGGCGATGGCTGCATCTTCGGCTGTGGCTATACCCTTTAAAATAAACGGTAGTCCGGCCATCTCCTTGATGGCGTCCAAAGTATCCCACGTAAGGCCGGCGCGGTATTCGTAACCGACACCGCGGCGGCTTGGCGGCAGCCAGCGGTCCATCATCTGGCGCTCGCGGTGGCCGTAGTGCGCGGTGTCGACAGTCAGGCAGATCGCAGAATAGCCAGCCTGCTTCACTCGGGTCACAAGATTGCCGACCCACTGCAAGTCGCCTTGCACGTAGAGTTGAAAGATTTTGGGGTTGCGGCTGGCCGCGGCGATCTCTTCCAGGCTGGGTTGGGTCACCGAGCTGACAAAGTTCACGGTGCCGAATGCTTCAGCGGCTTTGGCGACCGCGACTCCGCCCGCGGGCGTAATCGACTGCAGCGAACCGATCGGCGCGAGCATGACGGGGATGGCAAGTTTATGTCCGAGAAAAGTTGTCGAGGGGTCTATCTTGGATACATCGACGAGCACCCGCGGGCGAAAGGCGAGACTATCCAGGCCGACGCGGTTGCGCCGCATGGTTGTTTCGGACTCGGCGCCGCCGGTCAAGTAGTGCCATACGTTGTCGCTCAGATTGCGCCGCGCCGCCACGATAATCTCTTGGTTGGAAACAAAATCCATTAGCCTAACGTAATCTTTCTGTTTCTCCGCCACCCGAGGGCGTATCGTGATATGCCCCTACACTCGGAATTTCTCTGGGAATTTCTTTGCACTCTTTGCACTGCTGTCCGTGAGAATTTGCGCAGCTTGAGCAAACTTTTCGCAATTGCCGATGGCAGAAGAGGGCGGGTTTCAAACCCGCCCCTACAATTACAGAGTCTTTTTTGTGCTCTTTGCGTTCTTTGTGGCCATTCTTCTTTTCGGTTGTCGCTTTGCCGCGTCAATCCTCACTCACGATGACGCAATTTTCGGCATGGGCCGCGGCGCAGATCGACTGGCCGGGCTCGAATCGTTGGGATGGCGGCGCGATCACGTGTAAAACTCTTCCCGAAGCGAGTTCCACCGTATAGTCCACTGCATCGCCGAAATAGATCGAACGGCGAACGATACCGGGAAACAGGTTGTAACCTTGATCGGCGAGCTGCCGCACAGCGTCTCGCCCGGCGACCAACTTGATATTATGCGGACGCAAGCACACTGACACTTCGCTCGCCGGCGCGACAGCGCCGCCGTCAGCCAGACGAATCTTTACGCCATCAGATAGAATGGAGCGGCCATCGCCATCGCTGTTGACGCGTCCGCTCAAAATATTCGCTTTGCCGACAAACTCCGCGACGAACCGGGTTTGCGGTCGGTCGAATATCTCCGCCGGCGGTCCAACCTGAACGAGACGGCCGCGGTTGAGCACGGCGATCCGGTCGGAGGTCGCCATCGCCTCCGCCTGGTCGTGGGTGACATAGATGGTGGTAATTTTGAATTCTTCATGCAGCCGGCGGATCTCGAAGCGCATCTCTTCGCGTAAATTGGCGTCGAGGTTGCTCAGGGGCTCATCCATTAGGAGAATATGCGGTTCGACCACCAGCGCGCGGGCCAAGGCCACCCGTTGCTGTTGACCGCCAGACAGTTCCGCCGAATAGCGATCTTTCAACTCCGCCAGACGCACCACGCCAAGCAGCTTGGTGACCTTGGCGGCAGTTTCCGCTTTCGTAAGTTTTTTGAATTTGAGGCCATAGGCAACGTTTTGCGTCACCGTCATGTGCGGCCAGACGGCGTAGCTTTGAAAGATCATCGACATGTTGCGCCGCTCCGGCGGCACCAGAATGCTCGGTGATGAGATTACTTCCCCCGCGACGCGGATCTCTCCGCCGTCGGGCTGTAAGAAGCCGGCGAGCAATCTTAGGGTCGTGGTCTTGCCGCAGCCGGACGGACCGAGGAGCGACACGAATTCGCCGTCGCCGATATCCAAATGGAGATTGTCGACCGCTGCGGCGCCGGTGAAATGTTTGCTGAGACCTCGAATCGAAACTATGGCCATGAGCTATCCTGGACTATTCAGCAGGAAAATGAACGATAATTTATCGACGGAGAATCCTGTAGGCGCGAAGACATCAGCGCCAATATTCGTCATGATCGGTGCTGGGCAAAATGTTTGACCTTTTAGCAGTTAACTTCATAGCAGATCGCTTCGCTTGCGGCTTACAGCCAGCGCCGCTTTGCCTTCGCGCCGAAAGGGTTACGCCGCCTCGACCCGGTTTTACCGCCAAAAATCCGGACTATTCCCGCGTCGCCACCACCTCCCGTCCGCCGAACCACTGGACCGCAAGTATGACCGCGAAGGAGACCAGCAGCAAAAGAATTCCTAAAACGGCGATGACTCCCACTTGTCCTTCTTCTTTCAGATCGAAAATGACCACCGAGACAACCTTCGACTTCGGCGCGAATAACAGGATCGCGGCGCTGAGTTCGCGGATTACGCCGATAAAGATGAAAGACCAGGCGGCGATTAGGCCCGAGCGCGCCAGCGGCGCGGTTACATCTTTGAGGGACATGAGCCGGTTGGCGCCGATAATCCGGCTGGCGTCTTCAAGTTCCGGGTGAATGCTCTTGAAGGTGGACTCCGCCTGGGAAAATCCAATCGGCATTTCTTTGGTCAGGAATGCCACGAAGAGAATCCATATCGTGCCATAGAGCACCAAAGGCGGCCGCGAGTAGGCGATAAACAAGCCGACGGCCAGGACAATGCCGGGAATGACCAATGGCGCCAGGGCGAAAAAACTGAGATAGCGCGCGCCGCGAAACAGATTGCGATTGGTAATGTAGGCGATCAGCGTCGCTAACAGCGTGCCGAGTGTCGCGGTGATCAGGCCCAATTTGAAAGTATTGTAAATCGCCAACTGGGTATCGCCGTACTCGAAAAAACTAAAATAAAGATTATGGAGCGTGAAATTATCCCAGGTCAACGGCAGCGCCCAGGCTTTCGAGAGTGCCGCCTTCAGCAGGATCCAATAGGGCAGGAAGACCGAAAGCGAAAGGATTCCGAACACCAAAAGCAGCACCGGAATACGGCTCCAGCCGAGCCGGATCAACCGTTTCTGTCCGCCTTTGCCGCCGACCGTGCTGTAGCCTTTGCGCCCGAGGATTCTTTTTTGCACGGCGAGCAACAGCATCGTTGCCAGCAGCAGCGGTACGGAAAAGGCGGCGGCCATATCCAAGCGCGGCGGATATTGAAACAGCGTCCAGATCTGCGTCGTGATCGTGTGCAGGCCGGCAGGCAAGCCGAGAATCGCCGGCGCGCCGAAGAGCGACAAAGATTGTAGGAAGGCCAGGATGAAGCCGCCGATCAGGGCTGGCAGCGCCAGCGGCAAGGTAACCGTCCAGGCGGTTTGCCACTTGCTCGCGCCCAATATCTCCGCGGCATCTTCTAGATCCGACGAAATCAGTTCACAGACGTTGGCGATCATTGAGAAGACATAGGGGAAGCTGTAGAGAGCCATGACGAAAATCAGCCCGGGCATCGAAAAAATATTGAAAAGCGCATCTTCCGAACCGGTCACAGAGCGGTAGAGTTTGTTCAGCGAACCGGCATTGGGCCCGGCAAGCAGCGTCCAGGCAAACGCCCCCAAGAACGGCGGCGTCACAAACGAAGCCATCACCAGCGCACGAATCGGTTTTTTCCACGGCAGATCCGTCCGGGTCACCAACCAGGCAAGCAGTGCGCCGATGATCACCGCGATCCCTGCGACCCAGGTGGAGATGATCAAGGTGTTCCAGATCGCCTTGAGAAATTGTTGGTTGGTAAAGACTTCAAGATATCTGCTGAGCGTGATGCCGCTGTCATCCCACAGACTGGCCCGGAAAATCGCGCCGAGGGGGAAAAGCATCAAGAAAACCAGAAGCAGCGCCGCGCCGATCCACAGGGGCAGAGTCGGGTCCGTGAATCGAAGCGCGGCCCAACCCCTGTGTTCCCCTCGATCGAGGGTCGATGTCTGCAAAGCCGGCATGAACGAATCTATTCGCTGCTACGCGCCAAAATATTCAATGAAACGTTTTCTCATCTCGGCGTTGCGCTTTTCCAATTCGTCGGCGTCCGCCGCCAACAGTTTCAAGTCCTTGAGCTTGGGCTTGTCCGCCGGATAGGTCACCTCTGGATGGCCGGTATAAAGTCCTTCCTTATCCGCCAACAATTGCTGCGACTCCTTGGCGAAAATAAACTCAGTGAAGAGTTTTGCCGCATTGGGATGGGGCGCGTCTTTGGCGATGGCCACCGGCGATACCACTAGCGGCACGCCCTCTTTGGGATAGATGATCTTGATCGGGTTACCCTGTTTTTGGGTTTTGTAATAAAAATATTCCGCGCCGTTTACGCCCACCGGCCGTTCTCCCGATGCGACCACACCGGCAGGATCGTTGGCCGACTGGACGATATGCAATTTGTTTTTTGCCAGATCGCGAAAGTAGTCCCAACCGTAAAGGTTCACCAAGGTCAGCACATGAGTCATGATGATGCCGCTGTAACCGGGATGGGCGGTGACCATCTTGCCGCTCCATTTGGGATTCAAAAGATCCTTCCAGGTTTGCGGCGCGTCCTTGTCCGCGACTATTTTTGGGTTATGAGCGATCACCGAAAGCGTCGCCCGCATACCATAGTAAAAACCGGCCTTGTCCTTAAACCCCTCCGGAAAACTGGCGACGCCCTGGGGCGTGAACTTCAAGAGCATCCCTTTGTCCTTGAGCAACTCGAAGTGGCCGGCATCCGAAGTATGCACGATATCGGCGTTTTTCAATCCCGCAGAGGCTTCCTGCATGAATCGTTGCAGCACCCTCTGGGAGCCGTTGCGGTGCACTTCCACTTCGATGCCTTTGTATTTGTTTTGAAAATAGTGCGCGATCGCAGTAGAAGACGGAATTGCCAGCGAAGTATACCAGACGACCTTGCCTTCCTTTCGCGCCGCCTGAATTAGGGCGGCGTCTTGCGCCGCAGCCAGCGACGCCAGGGCGAAAATCCCGTTGAGAATGACGAAGTAAATACCAATCTTTTTCATGATGGCCTCCTAGTCCTTCAATTAGATCCTCGCGGTTTCAAGTTACTTCCGGGCCGGCACAATATCGCGGAATTCGATTTTCAGTCAATACGGCGATCGCGGCAATCCCGATCAACGCGTATCATCGAAACTGCAGTGTCTCCGGTCTAGCGCTCCTAGAGGGTCACATCAGGCGCGGAGGTTTCCGCAAGATCATCAAACACTTCGTCGTGGATGCCCCTTCACAGGTGTCCCAGAAGATTTAGGTTTTTTGCCCTTCTTGGCGCGCCGACTGGTCAGAGCGCGGAGCAGGGGGCTCAAACTTTTTAGCTTTTCCATGCGGGCGACCAATTGGATCACCGTCTCGGCGTCCTTGTCCGCCAGCACGAGGCCGGCACAGTCGCGAAATTTGTCGCTCAACTCAGCCCAGCTCATCGGTTTTTCCGGGTGTCCACGGGCGACGTCATAGCGACCTTCAATCACCCGCCCATTCTTCAGCCGGATGCGAATCCGCGAACGCACCTGATCGTAGCCGAGCCTTTCGAGTTCATCATCGACACGAAGCGTCACCCGCTTCATCAACCCGATGACCTTCTTGTCGCGCACTTTGCGGTCCTGGAACTGCGCGATGCCGGCCTTGTGCTCGAGGATGGCGATTGCCATGCAGAATGGAATGCTGAATTTTCCTTCCAGCGCGGTCGTGGGCATCGGATAGATCAAGGCGTTGGGCACGTTGGAATTGGTGCCGACTTCGACGTGATCGATTTCGGCCGCGCTAAGAGCATGCTGTTTGACCAGGTCGAGCATCAAATCTTGCGCCGGGTGAGACAGTGAGCCGGATGGATATGGCTTGATGGAAATTCCCGGCTGCTTCATGAAGTAAGGCGAACCCAGGCGCCCGGTAATCTTGCTCTCGTCGCAACCGCCGGCCATGGCGTTGAAAAAGCCGCGGCGGGCTTCGAGAATATTCGCCGCCGCAGTGAAGCCGTCGCGCGCCAACAAGGCGGCGCTCACACCGTTCTCGGCAGCGCGTCCGGCGTGCAGCGGCTTGGTCATGGTGCCGAAGTTTTCGCGCAGGCCCGATGCCATGCTGGCGGCAATACCCAATGTTTGAATCAACTTCCGCTCGTTGAGTCGAAGGATTTTGCCCACCGCCATGGCGGCGCCGATGCCGCCCATGGTCGCGGTGGAGTGAAACCCATCCTGATAGTGGCGTGGGTTGATCGCATCGGCGATGCGGCACTCGACCTCGACGCCTAACAGATAGGCCAAAACGAACGCCTCGCCGTTGATTTTTTCTTTCTCACCGATCGCCAACACGGCGGCGAGCACCGGCGTGGTCGGATGCGTCAAGAGCCCGTAAACGGCTTGCTTGGAGGTCGATAGTTGGGTGTCGTCGTAATCCATCGCATGGCCGGCTACGCCGTTGGCCAGAGCTGCTTTGGGTGCCGGCGCAGAGAGCATGGTGCCGACAATCGACGACTCGCCCGTGCCGTACATCAGCCGGACCTGGGTTTGAATAATCCGCGAGCACTCGTCGGTGGAACCGGCCACGGCGACGCCGAGTCCATCCAGGATGAAGCCGCGCGCCAGTTGGACGACCTCTTTGGGAATATCGCGGTAGTGTGTCCGCGCGACAAAGTGCGCAACTTCTTGCGTCAGTCCCATCGACACTCTCCTGCGGCTCCTTCGCTGAGAAAAAAATTTTCAGGTTTTTGCGTGGCTAATATGTTTCGTTCGCTTTAGTTTTGAACATCATGGAGTGGACAAATGACACGAAGGTTCAGTCAATTTATGACTCCAGGCTTCGTGCTCTGGGTGTCCTTCGGGGTGCGAGCATTTTCACAATAAACCCGGAAGAAGCTTTGGAGTTGACCGCGGGGCATGTCTTTGATGTTGGCGACTCCGAAACAATATTCGGCGACGCATTTGTCGGTTGATCATTCCCACAGGCCTTGCGGCAGAGGTAGACCGGCGAGATCTTCAGCCGTGAGCCGCCCCTGTGGCTCGATACCGAAGCGCTCGAGTACGGCCATCAGCTGGCGCGTGTGCTGCGCGGAGTGCCAAGTGGAGCGCTCGAAAAGCTGATGCATCGGCGGCGTGCCATAGAAGGTATTCACCGGTTGCTGGCAAGTTCTGTCCGTGAGTTGGCTCCACCAGCTCTCAAGTCGCGCAACAATGCCGTCACCGTAGACGGCAATTTCCTCTGCCGCCGTGCAGGTTCCGTCCGCCGGCGGCGTGTTGGCATTGTTGGTCCGGTATTCGACGCCATCAATGGCGGTTTCGAGAAATGCTTCGCCGATGCGAAAGATGTGGTGGCTCAAGAGTCGAAGTGAGCGGTCGCGATTATCGATCGCCCGCTCGACTAACCGTTCGCGGGGGAGTTGACGAGTGTACCGCTGTGCCGCGCGCAGCACCGTTAGCCATTTCGCTATCAACGAGGTTGGGGCGAGCGGCGTATGTCCGCTGCCTTGCAAGCCGACGAACTCGGCGACATCTTCCAGGTTCTGGCAAAAGATGAATTGATCATCGCTAGCCAAAACCGGTACGGTGCGAACGCCAAGTTTGCCCAAGCGCGCTAGGGCGGTGGGATCATTCAAGATATCGAGCGCGATGAAGTCGATGCCTTTTTTCGAAAGAAACTCTTTCGTTCGTAGGCAACTGCTTCAACCGGGCTGGGTGAAAAGGACGAATTTAGCTTCGACGTTTTCCATAGGTTATTGTCAAATGAACCGCTCAGTCGATGGCACAGCTATCAACGGTAGGCACAACTGTCAACCTTAATAAGGGGCCGGCAGAGGGATCTAGGATGAATGCTTGAGTCACCGGCTCTTCTGTTGAAACAACCCTTCCTTCTCCAACTCTTGCACCAAGGATCCGTCGACAAACTGGCTGGGGTTGGCGGCGGCGGCTTCCTTGCCCAGCGCTTTCAACAATTGCCGGACGCCTTCCAAATCCACCGTGATGGTTTTCTGCAAATGTTTCTGGCCGTAGATACGGTAGGACTCGGCAAGGATTTCGGGCTCGGTGACGCGGGTGTATTTGGCAAGGATTTTCATGGCGCCGTCGCGGTCGTTGTGGGTTTCTTGGACGGCTTGATAGTAAGCGCGCAGCACTTTGAGCACGGTGTCGCGATTGGTCTTGATGAAGGCCCGCCGGGTGCTGAGCGGTGAATTGAGATAAGGCACGCCTAGGTCGGCGGAGTCGATGAGCTCGCGCAGGCCCAACTTCATGCCGCGCAGGTTGCTGGGCGCCGAGATCATGGCGCCGTCGACGAAACCTTTGCTGACGGCGAGGATCATGTCGGGCATGCCGCCGCGAATCGCCATAACGGTGACATCCCGGCCGCGCTGCAAGCCGAACCTATCCAATATCATGCTCAGCACTAAATCCGGCGAATCGCCCAGGCTGGTTACGCCAATTTTTTTACCGCGCAGATCTTCCGGACGCCGTAGGTCGGCGCGGGTCATCAAGGAAAACACCGGCACGTTAATCGTATTGGCGATGACTGCGAGATCCGCGCCGCGCAGCGTGGCGCCGACCACGGTCGGCGGCGAGGCGCGGGTGAATTGCACTTCATTGGCAATTAAAGCTTCGATGGCAATGCCGCGGATGTAGGTTATTTCAATGTCGACGCCCTGTTTGTCGAAAAGCTTTTTGTCTTTGGCGACAAATAGCGGCAGCATGGCGGCGCTGATGGAGCTGTAGGCGATGCGAATGGGCGCGGCGTGACTGGATTGTAATCGGATGAGCAAGATTACGCACGTGAGTAGAAATGTCATTCCGAGGCGGAGCCGAGGAATCTCATCTTTTTTGTATGCGGCAGACGGGACGAGATCCCTCGCTTCACTCGGGATGACGGAAGCGGAAGATCGGCGCATAGGCCTAAGCCGCTGCCGCGGCGTTATTGGTCAGCTTCATGGCGCGGACGACGTACTCCATGTAAATGCAGTCGGCCATCACCCAGCGCATGCTGTTTTTCATCAGCTGGGCGTTGATGCAGGCTTCTTGGAGTTCTTTAGTGTCGGCGTATTTTTTTAGAATTTCCTTGCGGAGCAGGCCATGTTCCTGATCGACTTCGGCGTGGAGCTTGTAAAACGTCAGGGCGTCGTCGGGCACCCATTGGTAGTGTTTGCGGAAAACATCCAAGTCCCGCGCCATCGCCTTGGCGGTATCGTCGCCTTCGGATACCGCGACGCCCAGGAGCCATGAGGTTTTGAAGGCGGCGTTGGCGAAGCTGTCGACGGCGAACTTGACGCCATAGAGCGGCTCGGAGTTTTTCACGTACTCCCGCTCCATGCCCATGCCGACGCAGACATCGAGCCAATACTCCGGATGAGGTTTGCCGGATTTGCCGATCAGATCTTCGCCTTCTTCTTCGATCGCTTTCGGCAGCCACAGGCGGCGCACATCGGTGTGCGGGCAGTTATACAGGATCGAATATTCCTTCACCGGCACTTGCTTGGTGAAATAATAGCGTTCCTTGCCCCAACCCTGGAGTTGCTCCTTGGTGCATTTGCCGTTGCGAAATATTTCTTCCCAAGGGTGGGCCGGCCGTTGGTGGTCTTGCCGGTTGACTTCGAAGAAGGTCGTGATGAAGGCGTCAGGACTCAATTTATGATCGAGCGTGAACATGAACGGGCTCCTTTAGAAATTTTTTCTCCCGGGCGCTGGGCGCGGGTGCGTTACATTTCGCTGCGCGAGATTATCCGGCCTCGGCTTCTTCGCGGTAATGGCCGATGGCGTCCATCAGCGGCTTGTCATTCATGACGAAGAAGATCGCCGGATCCTTCGAGGTGTTCTCATGGCGGTGGTTTTGCCAGAGCGGCACGACGAAGGAATCGCCTTGCTCCCATTCGAAGCGCTTGTCGCCGACATAACTGACGCCGCTGCCACGCCAGACATGATAGATATCCGAACTGGTATGGCGATGGCCTTTGGTTTTTTCGCCGGCGCGGAGCATATGAATCTGGCAGTTCATAGTCGGCAGGGTCGGACCGCCGTTCAAGGGATTGGCATAGTCGAGGACGATGCCATTGAACGGGTCGCCGGGCTGCTCGCCGACTTTATTCAAGGCGCTTTCGGTGTCGGCCCATTTGTAGCAAAAGGCCGGCGGTTGAATAGCATTCGGTTTGACCCACGCCGGGCGTAGCGGGCCGGTGGTGGCGAGCGTGTAGCCGTCGGGCCGGGTCACGGTTTGTTTCTTGCGCGGATCGGGTTCATGAAAGTCGGTTTCGAGTAATCGCACCAACGGCGCGTCGAGACCGTCGAGCCACATCATGTTTTCGCCGCGATTTTCATGATCGTGCCAAGTCCAGCTCGGCGTGGTGACGAAATCGCCTTCGCCGATCTCGAAGGATTCGCCCTCGACGATCAACCGGGTGCCATGGCCTTTCAAAATAAATCGGATCGCGCCTGCGATATGGCGGTGCGAGCCCGCGTTCTCACCGGGCTTGAGCAACTGCAGATTCAACACCAGGGTGCGCGATGTGCCGTTTTTCAGAGCTGGGTTCCACAGTTGGATGACGCGGCGGAATGATACATCGAGGCCGACGACATCGCCGGCTTTTTCCATGGCGGCGAAGAGATCCTTGCCTTTCCAGTGGCAGGCGTCGAAAGACGCCACCGGCTGGCGTGCGGCATCGCCCTGAATGTTTTGCCAGTAGCCTTTGAAGTTTTTACTTTCCAGCTCTTTCTCGAATTGTTTCAGTACTTCCGACATAGCGTCACCTCCAGCTAAATCTGGTCTTATCTAGCGCGATTCGAGCGAGGGTTGCAAGACGATGACGGCAATGGTTCCCGCGCCTTTATGCACTCTGAAGTGAAAAAAACCGCGTTTATTCGAGCACCTTGGCGGTGATCATGTTGGTGGTGCCGGACTGGTGCAGGGGTAAACCTGCGGTGATGGCGACCAGATCACCGCGTTTGACGATGCCGGAAGCGAGCGCTTTTTCTTGCAGCACGCGGACCATTTCATCGGTGTTCTTAAAACCCCGGGCCGGCTGTGGATAGACTCCCCAGACCAGGCAGAGCATTTTGACGGTTTGGCGATCGGGGCTCACGGCAATGATCGGTTGCGCCGGCCGGTAGCGCGCGATCAGGCGCGCCGTGCTGCCGGAGGTCGTCGGAATCAGAAACGCTTTGACTTCCAGATCACGGGCCAATGAGATCGCGCTGACACTAATCGCTTCGGGAATGGTCTTGGGCAGGCCGGTGAATCGTTGGCGCGGTTCGAGAATGGTTTCGGTTTCCTCGGCGACTTGGGCCATGATCCGCACCGCTTCCAACGGATAATCGCCGGCAGCGGTTTCTTCGGACAGCATGAGCGCGTCGGTGCCGTCGAGAATCGCATTGGCAATGTCGGCGACCTCCGCTCGCGTCGGCCGCGGATTCCACACCATCGAGCGCAGCATCTGGGTCGCGGTGATGACCGGCTTGCCCAAATGATTGGCTTCGCGAATCATATGTTTTTGCACCTTCGGTATGCGCTGCTGGGCAATCTCCAGTCCCAAGTCGCCGCGTGCCACCATGATGCCGTCGACGCTTTGCAAAATGCTGTCGAGGTTGTCCAAGGCTTCGTGTTTTTCGATCTTGGCGATCAGCGGGATATTGGCGCCGAGCTTATGCATCTCGCGGCGGGCGTAGAGAATATCCTGACTGTTGCGCACGAAGGACAATGCCACCAGGTCGACCTTGTTGGCGATGCCAAACGCCAGGTCTTTTTTGTCTTCGGCGGTCAGGGCGCGAATGTTGAGCGAGCTACGCGGAAAGTGAATGCCCTTGTGCGAACCCAAGATGCCGCCGACGATGATGCGGCATTGGATCTCGTTCTTGCCGACTTGCAGCGCTTCGAGCTCGATCTCGCCGTCGCCGAGCAGAATCGGATCGCCTTTTTTCACTGCATGAGCCAGACCCGGAAAATCCACCGGCACGGCATGCTCATTGCCAAGAATTTTGCGGGTCGTCAGGACCAGGCGGCCGCGGGTTTGCAAACGCACACGGTCGCCGGCTATGGCGCCGATGCGAATCTTCGGCCCCGGCAGATCTTGCAGGATCGCCACCGGCGTAGCGAGTTTACGTTCGAGCTTGCGGATCGTCCGAATCACCCGGCGATGCGAGGTATAGTCGCCATGGCTGAAGTTTAGCCGGGCGACGTTCATGCCGGCGCGGATCAAACCTTCGATCATTTTCTCGGCTGAGCTGGCAGGGCCAATGGTGCAAACAATTTTTGTGCGGCGCATTCCGAACAATTTACACGAGACCGTGGGGGAATCAACGCGAGTAAGAGTAAGAAGGGGTCTAATGCGCGAGCGTTGGAACTACCGATCCGATTGCTCCATCACTCCAGTGTTCGAATATCGCTTCACAATCCCGAGCCGGTTCGCTTGAGCCTCGGATCGAGGATGTCACGCAGGGCGTCACCCAGGAGATTGATGCCCAACACCGTGATGAAGATACAGAGGCCGGGAAACAGCGGCAGCCACCAAGCCGTGCTGATATAAATGCGCGCGTCGGCGAGCATGGTGCCCCAGGTTGGGATATGCGGCGGCACGCCGACGCCGAGAAAGCTCAGGCTTGCTTCGGCGATGATCGACGACGCCATCGCGAAGGTGCCGATGACGAGAGAAGTTTGAATCAGGTTGGGAATGATATGGCGGAGGATGATTTGACAGTGACCCGAGCCCAAGGATTGCGCCGCGGTGACAAAGTCGCGCGAGCGCAGCGATAAGGCCTGGCCGCGCACCACCCGGCAGTAGGGAATCCAACGCTGCGCCACCAGCGCCAGGATTAAATTAAACAATCCCTGGCCGAGGAAGGCCATGATCGTGATGCCGAGCAACAGTGGCGGAAAGGCCCAGATGACTTCGACTAATTTTTGAATCAGAAAGTCGATCTTGCCGCCGAAATAGCCTGACACCGCCCCCAGCGTGATGCCGATAAACCCCGAGACAAACACCACGGCAAAGGCGACCAACAGCGACACCCGCGAGCCGTGAACCACCCGACTAAAAATATCGCGGCCGAGATTGTCGGTGCCTAAGACATGCTTGGCGCCGAGACCGGCGGGCGGCTTCATCATGGTGGCCAGTTCCTGTTTGTTGGGATCATGGGGCGCGATGTATGGCCCGAAGATGCCGACCAGGATGAACGTCAAGACGATCACTCCGCCGGTAAATGCTTTGGCATGAAGCCGCGGCAATAGCAGAGCCAGAGCGCCGGCGCTCTTGTCAGTAACGGATTCGTGGGTCAACGACTGCATAAAGCCCATCAATAATTAAATTGATCGCGACGAACGCCGTGGTGTAGGTCAGCACCAGACCGGTGACCAGCGGATAGTCGCGGGCATTGAGCGCGGTGATCAGCAAACTGCCGCCGCCAGGCCAGGCGAACACGGTTTCCACGATGATCGAGCCGCTGAGCAAGGTGCCGAGCTCTAAGCCGACCACGGTAATGACCGGGATCAAGGCGTTGCTGCTGACATGACGCCAGACGACGTTTTTTTCGCGCAACCCTTTGGCGCGCGCCGTGCGCACGTAGTCCTCGTTCATCACCTCCAAGATCGACGATCGGGTGACGCGCATGAGGATGCCGAGCATGTTCATGCCGAGGGCGAGTGCGGGCAGAAATAAATGCGTCAATGCATCCCAAACCGCTTGCCAGTTTTTCTCCATGATGCTGTCGAGAATATAAAAACCGGTCCGCTCCGGTCCGGCGATGCCGTAGGTGCTGCGGCCGGAGGTGGGTAAAATATTCAACACGCCGGCGAGTAACAGGATCAACATGATCGCCAGCCAAAAGCTCGGCATGCTGATACCGAAAAGGCCGCATGTGGTGCCCAAATTGTCGATCCACGAGTTCGGCCTGGCGCCGGCCCAAACTCCCAGCGGGATGGCCAACAGCGTGGCGATGAAAATGGCGCAGAGCGCCAGCTCGATGGTGGCGGGCAAGCGCGATAGAATGACGCTTGTGACCGGCTCGGCATACTTGAATGATTTGCCGAAATCGCCGGCGGCCACGGATTTTAAAAATTTCCAATACTGCACGTAAAGCGGTTGATCGAGTCCCCAGCGCGCTTTCGACTTGGCGATTTCAGCGGCGTTGGTTTCTTCGCCGAGGAGCATGAGCGTCGGATCGCCGGGCGCGGCGTGGATCAACAGGAACACCAATAGGCTGATCAGCACCAGCACCGGGATCGTGCCGGCCAGGCGGCGCAGGAGATAGCTAAGCATGTGGTGCCAGACGCTCCGTGCAATGCGCGCTATCTGCGGTGCCTCGCTAGACGACGCGCTGGATGAAGCTGCGCAGCATCTCGTTAAACTCCGCGGGATGCTCGCGGTAGGAAAAATGGCCGGCGCGGTTGTAAATATACATGCGCGAGTCCGGCGTGCTGCGGGCAATCAAGTCGAACAGGGCATAGCCTTGATCGATGGTCGCAGTCGGGTCTTGATAGGACCAGGCGAGCAACGTCGGCTTGCCCAACCCGCGGTCACGAATAATTCCCAACGTCTCGTCTTTTTGCCGCGCCAAGTGGGGCAGAAACCGGGTTGTGCGCAGGCCGACATCTTCCATCTTGCGTACCGCCTCTTGATATTTCGCGGTCGCCGCCACACGCATCATCACGTCCAACCATTCCTCGGTAATATGCTCGTGGCCGTAGGAGTATTTCTCCAAGATCCAGCGCTGGCTTTTGCGGCTCAAGCGCGGCTCGGGCGGATTGGCCATCACGGTTTCGTTTTTACTGATACCCGGAGCCAGCGTGTTGGTGTCGACGAGAATACAAGTGGTGAACAGCTCGGGATGCTCAATCACCAAGCGCCCCACCAGATAGGCGCCGCGCGAATGACCGACGGGGTGGGCATTGCGCACCCCGAGGGTTTGCAAAAAATGATAGGCGTGCTGCACGACCGAAGCCATCGTATAGTCTTCGTCCTTTTGTGGATTGTCTGTGAAGCCCTGGCCGATCTTGTCGACGGCGATGACGTGGAACCATTGCGCCAGCTCATCGAAATTGAGGCTCCAATCCTCGGCGCAGTCGGCGGCATCGTGGGAACCGAAGTGGCCGCCGTGAAACAACACCAGGTCGGGGCCGCTGCCGGCTTCGAAATAACGGGTGCGGATGCCGCCAACGTCGACAAATTTTTCCTTCTGCATGACTTTACTCCGCGACAAATTACGCCGTATTGCGGTTCGGCCTGATCTATTTTTTTACCGCTATCTCGATGGCATAGACGCGTGAGTCCGGCAGCGGCTTATAATCGACGCGGCTGTGCATGCCCCATAGCAATTTATGCCGCCACATGAAGCAGGCCGGCGCGTCCTCGGTGATCAGGCTCATCGCTTGGGACAAGTATTGGCGGCGTTTTTTCGGATCGAATTCCTGTTGTTCCTTGTCGAGAAGTTCGTCGACCTTGGGATTGGAATAGCCGATGCGGGGCGTCTCGCCGGTGTGGAAATACTGATGCAGCGCGGCGCTCGGGTCCTGGACCGAACCGCGGCCCATATAATAGAAAGGCACGGTGCCTTTTTGCACGTTGGCCCAGAGCGTCGCCCACTCCGGAGTCGCCAACTTGGCGCGAATGCCGACGGCGTTGAGCATCGGGATCATCGCTTCGGTGAGTTGCTTGTCCAGGGTGTAGCGCCCCACTGGAGTTTGCAGCTCCGCATCGATGCCGTTTGGAAAACCGGCCTGCGCTAAAAGCTTCTTGGCTTTTTCCGGATCGTAGTTAAGTTTGGGCTTCAGAGTTGGATCGTAACCATACTGTCCCGGCCCGAGCGGGCCGTCGAGGCGGCTGGCGAAACTCTCCAGTAACGTTGCGATGATCTGGTCGCGGTTGATGGCCTGGCACACCGCCTGGCGGACTTCCTTCTTGTCAAAGGGAGGTTTGGGTTGCATCGCCAGAAACATGATCTCGACGGAATCCACCGGCGTGATGCGCAGACTCTTATTGGTCTCGACCCGCTGGCGCATATGCGGCGGCACGAACTGGCCGATCTGAATCTCATCGTTCAACAAAGCGGTGACGCGTTGCTCCGGTTCGCGCATGATCCGATAGATCACTTCGTCCGGCGCGCGGGGATTTCGTTTTGCCTCGGGATGATTGGGGTTTTTCGCCATGACCAGACGCTGTCCAGGGATCAATTCTTTCAAGCGATAGGGGCCGGCGCCGATCATGTGCTCTTTGTCGGCGACATCGCGGCCGTATTTGTCGAACATCGCTTTACTGGTAACGATCAACCGGTCGCAGAGAAACGACAACAGCGGCGCTGTCGGTTTGTCGGTGGTGATCTTGACGGTGAGCTTGTCGATAACCTCGGCATTGACGATCGACGGCGCGACGGACGCTTTCTGCTTGGACTGCGGGTCCTTGATCACCCGGTTGACGATGGAATGGACGACGTCGTCGGCGCTCACCGGGGAACCGTCGTTGAATTTGTAGTTCTTGTTCAACGAGAATATCCAGGTGGTGGGATTCTCCACTTTCCACTTCTCGGCAAGCCGCCCTTCAAAATCGCCCTTGGCGTAGCTATAAGTGCAAAACGGGCCGGTGATTTCGCTCCAGATGCCGTACATGAGTGAAACGCTGTCGCCGTAGGGGTTGTGAGTATCGATGGTCTCGGTGACGCCGACGGTGATGCGGGTTTGGGAGCCGGCGAAACTTGAATTGCCCAGGATTGCGGCAGCTGCCAAAAAAATAATCAACGTGAGTTTTGCGTTCGCTGCGAGCATGAAAACCTCCCGAAATTTATTCGTGACGTCAATGCGCTGCGGAATCTTTTACAGCTCCCCGCGGTGTTGTCAAGATGAACCTTGGCCCCAGGTTGCGCTCGGCGCGCCGGGACTTTTTAGTTGACATGGCGCCGGGCTGAGACTAGTCATGGGCCAAGTTACGACTCGTTGTTATCCAATCCTTGTTGCCAGGATGAAGAAAGTCTTCGGCGATTAGAAATGCGGAGGTTACCCCATGGCGCGCGACGGTTACAAGATCCTCGACAGCGATATGCATGTTTTCGAACCCTACGATCTTTACGAGAAATACATGGACGCCAAATGGGGTGAGCGCATACCCCGGGGCAAGCCGCGCACCAAGCATGGGCAAATAAAATTTACTTACTCTGACGGCCGGCTGCTGCGTCCTTCGGGCACCCAAGCGTTAGCCGCGACCGCGCCCAATCCCAACAGCGGCGAAAGCTCGCCCGGAGAAGCCCAGGTCGCGCATCGTTATGCCAAGCCTCTGGCGCGCGATTATGATGCCGTATCGCAGCTGGCAGCGATGGACGACGAAGGGTTGGACGTCGCGGTGTTGTTCAGGACTTTTCCGCTTCACTGCGACGATAGTTTGGAGCCCGAATACGCCAACGCGCTGTGCCGTGCATGGAATGACTGGATGGCGGATTTTTGCAGGGTGAATCCTGAACGGCTGCGGCCATCGGCGCTGATCACCCTGCACGATGTCGATCTGGCGGTGGACGAGACCCGGCGCGCGATTAACCAGTTGGGCGCCATTTGTCTTTGTCTCGTCCCCGAGCCGAGCAATGGCAAACATATCCATGACCGTTATTACGACCCGGTATGGCGCGAAGCGGAAAAGCTCGGCGTGCCGGTCTGTTTCCATCCAGCGGCGAGCCCCAATCAGGATCAAGCGGTGCACCGTTTTCGCGGCCACGCCAACGAGGCGGTGCTGATCAATGCGTTTCGCAATCCCGTCGAACTCATGTTCGCCGTCGGCAGCTTCTGCGCCGGCGGTGTCCTCGAAAGATTTCCCAATCTCCGGGTGGCGTTTCTCGAGGGCAACTGCGGTTGGCTGCCCTGGGCGCTGTATCGTTTGGACGAGCGCTGGGAGATGCGCAAAGAGTACTGCAATGAAACCATGAGCATGAAGCCGAGCGACTATTTCCTGCGCCAGTGTTTCATCTCCGTCGATGTCGAAGAGGATCTGCTCGGCGACGTGATTAACCGGATCGGCGATGATAACGTCGTGCTCTCGACCGATTATCCCCACGCAGACTCGCACTGGCCCGACGCCGTCAACCACTTCATGGCGATGGAAATGCCGAGCGGCGCGCGCAAGAAGATTCTGTGGGACAACTGCGCGCGGCTGTATGGCGTGAGTTAAGAATAAATCGGCTGCAAATAACGCAAAGGGAGAAAAACGCGGAGGGAAAGACTCACCACGAAGGATATGAAAAGCACGAAATTCGGCGTTTCAATTCCCGAAACCTTGGTGTCCTTCGTGCCTCCTTCGAAAATATATGTAATGGTCGCCGATATGAACAGGGTATCTGCGTTTCGTCATACCCGCTAAAGCGTGTATCCAGGCTAATTGGGCGCAGATCAAACCTGGATTCCGCGTGCGCGGGAATGACGCGTCGAGTAGACTGCCTATGGAGCGAATCCCATGCATTTTCATATTCTGTAGACGAGCGTAGATCATGATTCACTTCGTGGTGAAACGGAAGGTTATTGATCAAGGAGACACTACTGCATGGCAAATCATATTCCCTGCGGCATTGAGCTGCCGCAAGTATTTTTCGACGGACCTGCTGACATGGAACATATCCGCAAGTTCGCGGCGCGGGCGGAGGCTCTGGGCTTCGACAGCCTGTGGTTGCAAGAGCGCATCATCGGCGATTTCACCATGCTCGAACCGGTAACGCTGCTCAGCTACGTCGCGGCGATTACAACGAAATTAAAATTAGGCACTTCGGTGATTCTTTTACCGCTGCGCAATCCGGTGCAATTGGCCAAGGCCTATTCCACTCTCGACGTCATGAGCGGCGGACGGGCGGTGATGGGTGTCGGTCTTGGTGGCGGTCATTTGGGCTCTCACGAGGACGTGTTCGGCTACACGCGCGAAGGACGGGTGACGCGATTCACCGAGGCTGTGCAGATCATGAAACTTCTTTGGACCGAATCTAAAGCGAGCTTTCATGGCCGTTACTGGAATTTTGACGACGTTTCGATGGAACCTAAGCCAATGCAAAAACCCCATCTGCCGATCATCTTCGGCGGCCATCATGAGAACGCCCTGCGCCGCGCGGTGAAATACGCCAATGGCTGGATGGGCGCGGGTTCGTCTTCAGCCGTTTCATTTATTCGCGAGTCGACGCGGATTCGCGACATGCTCGCCGAATCCAAGCGAGATCCGGCAACATTCCATTTTGCCAAACGGGTTTACATGGCGGTGGACAACGACGAAGCGCGCGGCGAACGGCGCATCCGTGACTGGTTTGGCCGGCGTTACAAAAATGCCGAGCTTGGCCCGAAGGTTTCAGTCTGGGGCAGCGCCGCCAAGTGCACGGAGCAAATCCAAGCCATCGTCAAGGCCGGCGCGCAACAGATCGTCTTCAACCCGATGTTCGATGAGGCGGAGCATTTAGAAATCTGCGCCAAGGAGATCATGCCGCAATTGTGAAAGTTTTTTTATTAGCGATTTCTCCGATCATTGGCAAGGCGCGGTTATCGGACTAAAATGAGACCTAACGCTTGCCTGTACACTGAGTACGCTGACGGGGCCGGTGAATTTTTCGACCATAACCTTCAGCGCTAATCATACTGTTTGAGTGAATGATTGTTGTCGCCGCTTTTCAATCCGTTCAGATATCTGTTTTCAATGCGTTGCACACTAGGTGGTGGCATTTTCACTGGACGAATCGACTTTGAGCGCGTCCGCTGAGGCGAACGAGCCATATGAGCGATGGGGGCAAGGATTTCCCGGGGAATTTCTTGCTAATAACTTAAATGCAGGCTAATTCAATAAATAGTTTTGCCGATTAAAAGTACCTCTGTATCTCAACGCGGCCTTGGCTCACCGGCATTCCCTGGCCGTTGGTATGGCTAAACGGGCTTCGATGGCGGCGAACAAATCTCTCAAACATTTATCGACGGGGCAGCGCCCAAACCCGAAACGACAAAGCGCTCCCGGTGAAATCAAGCGGGCGATGGTATCAATCGTCGGCATTGGCGCATCGGCCGGCGGGCTCAAAGCCTTTGAGGGGTTTTTTGCCAGCATGCCGGCCGCCAGCGGCGCCGGGTTCGTTTTGATTCCTCATCTCGACCCGAACCATGTGAGCATGCTGCCCGAGCTGCTCAAAAATTACACCGAGATGGCGATCGTCCAGGCCGCTCAGGGCATGAGGGTCGAGCCCAACCGAATCCATGTGATTCCACCCAATAACTCAATGACGATCGCCGATGGCGTGTTGCAGTTGCAGGTGCTCAAAGAGCCGAGGGGCCTGCGCTTGCCGATCGATGTTTTCTTCACCTCCCTGGCGGGGGATCGCGGCGCGCGCGCGGTCGGGATTATTCTCTCAGGCAACGGCAGGGACGGAACACTGGGGCTCGCAGCGATCAAAGCGCGCTCCGGCATGGCGATGGCCCAGGAGCCGGCAACCGCGGAGTATGATGGCATGCCGCGCAGCGCCATCGAGTCGCAATCGGTGGACTATGTGCTGCCACCCGAGAAGCTGGCGCGGCAACTCATGGACTACTTGCAAGGCGCGGTACCCCTTCCCGTCTTCACCGGCGACAAAAAATCCGAGCCGCTGCAACGCATCTTCCAATTGCTGCACGCGCGCACCGGTCATGATTTTTCCTTGTACAAAAGCAATATTATCGGCCGGCGCATCGAACGGCGCATGAATCTGCACCAGCTCGACAAGACGGCCCATTATGCCAGTTATGTGGCGCGCCGGCCGCAGGAATGCGACGCGCTTTTCAAAGAGCTGTTGATCGGCGTGACGAGTTTTTTTCGCGATCGGGAAGCCTTTGAAGTATTACGCGGCGATGTCTTACCGCGTCTGCTCGCCAACCGTGCTGACGGCGACCCCGTGCGGGTTTGGGTGGCCGGCTGTGCGAGCGGCGAAGAGGTTTATTCGATCGCCATGGTCTTACGCGAGTGCATGGAAACGCTCAAAAAAAATTTTAATCTGCAAATTTTCGCCAGTGATATCGACACCGATGCATTGACAGTGGCACGCGCCGGGTTATACCCCGCCAGCATCGCCGCGGATGTCGGTCCCGAGCGTTTGAAACGGTTTTTCACCGCCGAAGGGAATGGCTTTCGGATCATCAAAGATATCCGGCAGGCGGTGACATTTGCGCTCCATGACGTGCTCAAAGATCCGCCGTTTACCAAACTCGATCTGCTGAGCTGCCGTAATCTGCTGATTTATCTCGATGCCGAGGCGCAAAGAAAACTTTTGCCGCTGTTCCATTTCGCCATCAAATCAGGCGGCATTTTATTGCTGGGTTCGTCCGAGAGTATCGACCAGCACGCCGATCTGTTCACGGCCATCGGCAAAAAATCGAAGTCCTTCAAACGCCGGCCGAGCGCGGTCGCCGCCGCGCTGGTGCAGTTTCCGTCGGCGCGGCCGCTCCTGAAAAGGGATGATCTCATGGCTGTGTCTCCCAACCCGCCGGCAAAAAAACCCCGGCTCTCCGCAGTCACGGAAAAGCTATTGGCGCGGATCGCCAATAGCGCGCCGCCCTGCGTATTTGTCGATACGAGCGACGAGATTTTCTTTGCCCACGGCAAAACCGGGAAATATCTTGAAATCGCCCAAGGGCTCGCTCATTTCAATGTTCTTGAAATGGCGCGGCGGGAAATCCGCCATCCATTGGCCATCGCGATCCGCAGGGCCAGAGCGCAAGCCAAGCGCCATGCCGGTGGCGCGGTCCGGCTCCAGGTCAACGGCGGCAACCAAGAGATCGCCTTGACCGTCGCCCCCGTGGCCGAGATTGGCGACAATGGCGACCTGCTGATGGTGACCTTCGAAGACATCGCTGCCAAGCCAGTTAAAGTTGGCAGGGGGCGGAACGCATCGAACGCCACGGTAAGCCATCGTATCGCCCAGCTCGAGCAGGAGCTGGACTATAGCCGGCAAGACTTGCAGGCCAGCATCGAGGAGCTGCAAATGTCCAACCAAGAGCTGAAATCGTCGAACGAAGACTTGCAGTCCACGAACGAGGAGCTGCAGAGCGCCAACGAGGAATTGGAAACTTCCAAGGAGGAAATGCAGTCTTTGAACGAAGAACTGATTTCGGTCAACGCCGAACTGCATGAAAAATTCGCTGAGCTGGCCGGCGCGAACGACGACATGAAGAATTATCTCGACAGCACGAGGATCGCCACCGTGTTTCTTGACCGCCACCTTTCGATCAAGCGCTTTACCGCCGCGGCGAGCAGTGTCATCAATTTGATCCCAAGCGACATCGGCCGGCCGTTCCATCATATCGCCACCAAGCTGGAGGAGGATAATCTGCACGCGGACGCGGCGCAGGTCTTGGACTCTTCGGTGGCAAAGGAAAGACAGGTACGAAGCACGAATGGGCGCTGGTATCTATGCCGGACGATTCCCTACCGCACCCAGGATAACAGGGTTGACGGCGTGGTCATGACCTTGACCGACATGACCGAGCTGAAACTAGCCGAGTCCGCGGCCGCAGCCAAAAATCTCGCCGAGGGAATCGTCGACACCGTGCGCGAGCCGTTGGTGGCGCTCGACGGCAAGCTTAACGTGGTCGCCGCTAACGACGCTTTTTACCGGCTGTTTCAGGTGGAGAGCGGGACGACGTTGGCGCAATCCTTTCTCGAGCTGGGCAATCGCCAGTGGGACATCCCCGCACTGCGCGAGTTGTTGGAGAAGGTTTTGCCGCAAAACGGCCAAGTCGAAGATTTCGTCGTCGAGCATGACTTTCCAAAAATTGGCAGAAAAAAAATGATCGTCAATGCACGGCGCATTTTTCGCGCGGGCGTTGGCACGGAGACTATTCTTTTGGCGATCAACCAAGCCATTCCAAACATTTGAGGTGTGCAAATGGCCGCGGACGACAGCAAGAAAAAAGCCGGGAGCGATCTACGTGAAAAGGCCGTGCGACAAATCACCCGGCTCGAGCAAGAGCCGGGCTCGCATGTGAACGCCGGGGTTTCCGAACTGATTCATGAACTTCAAGTGCATCAGATCGAGCTGGAAATGCAGAACGAGGAACTGCAACGCAGCCAGGCCGACCTTGCGGCGGCGAAAAACAAATATTTCGATCTCTATGAATTGGCGCCGGTTGGTTATGCGACTCTCGACCGGCTCGGGACGATCCAGGAGATCAATCTGGCCGGTGCGGAGCTGCTTGGCACAGAGCGGCGTTACCTCAAAGGCCGCCGCTTTGCCACCTCGGTGACCGGCGCCGACCGCAATGAATTTCAAAGTTTCTTCCGGCGTCTTTTTGAGAATTCGGGGCGGGAAGAAGTGGATCTCCGGCTGGCGCCCGCCGAGCGGCCGCCGTTGAATGTTTTGCTGTCGGCTGTGGCGGTTCCTGACATCGAGGGGAAGCTGGTTCATTGCCAGGTCGCCATCACCGATATCAGCACGCGCATAAAAGCCGAAAATGCCTTGCGCAAAATGACCGAAGACTTAGATCGCCGCGTCGTCGAACGGACACGAGAGCTGGCGGAGTCCCAAGCGCGCTTGCGCGCCTTGGTAGCCGAGTTGTCGCGGGCCGAGGAGCGCGAGCGGCGCCGCCTGGCGGTGGAGTTACACGATCATCTGGCGCAGATGCTCACCCTCAGCCGGTTGAATATCGGCCGGGCGGAAAAGCTTGCACTGGATGGCACTTTGAAGGATCGGCTGGCCGAAGCGCAACGGGCACTGGACGAATCGATCTCCTATACGCGTTCGCTGATGACCCAACTCCATCCGCGCGTGCTCGATCATCAGGGACTGCCACAGGCGCTCGCATGGCTCGGCGCCCAACAGCAGGAACGGCATGGACTCAATGTCGAGCTCCGCGGTGAGGCTGAAGAATTTCCCTTGGACGCGGCGCGTGCCGATCTAGCCTTCCAATGTGCCCGTGAGCTTTTGTGGAACGTCGTCAAGCATGCCCAGGCAAACCAGGCGACTGTTACCTATGCGCTGGCGGACGGCGAGTTGACGGTCGAAGTCGCCGACGATGGCCGGGGATTCGATCCTGACAGCGTGCGCGGCGATGACCAGGGCGGCGACAATTTTGGACTTTTCATCATCCGCGAGCGCGTCAAGCGGGTTGGCGGCGCGTTTGAAATTGTCGCGCAGCCGGGGCGGGGCGCGCGGGTACGATTTAGCTTGCCGCCGCCTACAGAAGCAGCGCAGGCGGCGAGCCATCCTCTTATACCAGCGAGGGCGGTGCTGACGACGGGAAAACGGTTAAGCGTGGTGCTGGTGGACGATCACGATGTGGTGCGCTGGGGCCTACGGCAAATACTCGATGAGTTCGCCGACCTTACAGTAGTCGGCGAAGCCAAAGACGGTAAAGCAGGCGTCGAGTTGGCGCGCCGGCTTAAACCCGACGTGGTCGTGATGGATATCAACATGCCGCGCATGAACGGCATCGAAGCGACCAAGTTAATTACCCAGGAGCTGCCGTCGACGATCGTCGTTGGGCTGTCCTTTGATATCGGAGCCGAGATAACCCAAACGATGAAAGACGCTGGCGCCTTCACCTGCGTTAACAAGGAACGGGCGGTGGAGAATATTTACCAAGCGATCAAGGACGCGGTGGAGGACCGGCGGGAGACGGCGGCAGAATAACGTCGGCATGTTTGTCATAGCGCACCGACAAAGTATTCCAGCAGCCGAAAACATTCCCCTCGCCAAAGCAGGACCGAATCTCTTCACCGAAACGGTCTGACTTGTTGACAGTTCGCGCCGTGAGAAATCTCATTTAGGTTCTTTAAATTAACCGGGGTGTCGGGTTTGGGCCCTACTTTGCGTCGTTTGCATCAACCTCAACGGCGCGCTTACTGGATGACGACGATCTTCGTCGGCGAGATCTCTAGCTGGCGAATGTTGGCGGGCAGGTCAAACGGTTTTTCGAGATCGAAACCGTTGGGGTTGCGTCGGGTTTTACTGTGGGTCGATAGCAGTTCCAGCGCCAGGTCGCGCGGCAGCGGAATTCCGTTTACCTCGGTCGAATGCAATCTGAATTGCCCCTTGCCATCCCCGGTGTGTAAATCGCCGCGCACAAGAGCAGGCATCTTGCCGCTGAAATAATTGAGCGGGCCGGGACGCCGGCGCCGGCGTTTGAAGTCATCGATGTCGACGATGACTCGTAGGGAGATCCGCGCGTTACCGAGAAGCCGCAATTGGGGCTCGCTAATACCGTTGGGAATCCAGTCTCCGGCAAAGCTGTTCAAGATGGTATTGATCTCTGCTTCGGTGAAGCCGGTGGATTTTGCTGGCACTGGATCGAGGGCGCCATTGGCGATCACCTGGTCGATTTTTTCTTTCAGCTTGCCGCGTTCGTCGAGGGTTGCCGGTTTGGTGTCGATCGCTGAACAACTGACGTTGATCGCGACCAGCCCGGCGAGCGCGACATTAGCAAAAATTTGGCCGAAGAATTGGCGGTTTAGTCGATGATTCACTGCGTCAGCTGCGTCCGGAACTGCCGATAAAAAATACACGGATTAGACGTCAACGGTTGGGCAGTGCTCTTTTTTGCACCGCGCTAACCTAAGAACTGCCTAGAAATCACCCACGCCGGGTTTCTATCAATTCAAACCCTTCGAAATTCAAGTACTTACATAAGTGGATCCGTGGCTTGGCTCTTGCTCCGTAGCTCGAGAGCTGAGCTATTTGGGAGGCAAGCATGATTTTCGATTTAATTACCTATATTTTGTTAGGCAGCATCTTCGTCGTCAATACGCTGCGCATGTTTTTTGAGAAACCGAAGAACATTTTGCAATCAGCTCCGCTGCCGTGGCAGCGATTGTTGGGGCGGCGCTCCAATGCAGGATCCAAAGCGAACGGGTTTTAACTCACCGACCAATCCGGCGGTCTCCTGGTGTCTGCGCCGTCTGAACCCGCCCGCCGGATCAGTTCTTCTTTTGCAACTGTTTGAAGAAGCCTTCCTTCTCCAGTTCCTTTAAGAATCGGGTATCGACAAAGTCCTCGGGTTTTTTATTTTTCACCGCGGGCAGGCGGGTGGCAACCTCGTCCATCGCATTGCGAATGCCTTCCAGGTTGGGCATCGCGCTATAATCGGTCACTTGCAAGAAACTCTTGTGCGTCGCTTCAAGAATCTCCGGATCGTTGGTCTTGAGATACTTGGTGATGGTCTTCTTGGTTTCGTCTTTATGCGTAGCGGCGTAGTGCACTGCTTCGATGAAGCCCTTCAAGAAATTCTTAACCACCAGCGGTTGTTCACGGTTGAAGCGCTCGGTGGTCTCGATCACCAATTGCGGATAGGGGATGCCGAGATCGGCGATGTTCACGAGTATCGACAATCCTTGTTTCTTCGCCGTCAGGTCGAGGGGGGGAGAGACCAAGGTTGCATCGAGAGATCCCGCCGCAACTGCTTGCAAACGGCTCGGCTGAGTACCGCCTTGTAAAATTACCAAATCCTTCACCGGGTCTAGACCGTAGCGTTTGACCACCAGGCGCATGGCGGTATCGGTGCCGGAGCCGAAACGGCTGATGCCGACCTTTTTGCCCTTGAGTTGGTTCCAGGTGGTGATCGACTTGGCGGCGACTACGCTGTAGGGCAGTGTGTTGACCATCGCCGCGATGATGATGGTGTCGGCGCCCTGGCTGCGCGAGGCGATGGTGGTGGGACCGGAATTGATCGCGAAACTCACTTCGCCTGAGCGGGCCACTTGGGCCAGGGTGGAGCCTGATTCGAATAGCACCACTCGCGCATCGACACCATATTTGCGCCATAGACCGGTATCTTGGGCCAAGTAAGCGTAAATCAGATTGACAGCCGGACCGGCGACGCCGATCATCACCGGGTTTTGGGCGTGCGTCGGACGCGGCGCGATTAAGATAAGCACGGCTAGAGTAAGGGATTGAAAAAACTGTCTAGTAGAATTCCTCACATGTTTCTCCCTATGAATATTCGCTAGCAACCACTCCGGGTCCACTCCTAGTCAAATGAGCACCTCTGTCGCTCGGTGGCAAAACAGCGTGGCAAATTCGTAACAGTTTAGCGAAATGCCGCAGCTTCTGAAAGAACCAATCGTATAGCGCCAAATCAATACCCGTCTAGTAGGGAATCGGTGGCATTTAGGATCCAGGCGCTGCCGTGTTGGGTGAAACCGATCTTCGGGTAATAATCGACGGCTTTGGGTGCGGCGAGCAACACCAGCATGGCTCCCGGCCCCATACGTGCGCGGGTTTGGTGAATGAGTTTAACGCCGATGCCGTGCCGCTGATGCGACGCGCGCACAGCGAGATCGGCCAGATAGCCGACGTAAGCGAAATCGGTCAGCGCGCGAGCGATCCCGACCATCGCTTCGCCATCCCACGCGGTGACCACCAGGTTAGCGTGCTCCAACATATTTTTCATGGTTGCCCGATTATCCACCGGACGACGCTCGCCAAGTGTCGAGGCACGATAGAGCTCGACGACCTGGTCGAGATCGAGGTTGTTGCCGTAACGATAATCTATTTTATTCATAATTCGGCCTTTTCATGCGCTCCTGTTCGATATCTAAGTCGAGTCCGCGCTGCTTGCAAATCCCCAAGTGCCATAGTTAATTGACAGTCTCACGTTTGATTAGGGTTAGGAGACATTCATGGCAGACAATCTCAAGCCGCGCAGCGCAGTGATTACCGATGGTCCCGACCGGGCGCCGACCAGGGCGATGCTCAAGGCGGTGGGTTTTTCCGACGAAGATTTACGCCGGCCGATCATCGGCGTGGCTAATACCTGGATCGAAATTGGCCCGTGCAACTATCACCTGCGCCGTTTGGCGGTCAAAGTGAAAGAGGGCATCCGCGCCGCCGGCGGCACGCCGATGGAGTTCAATACCGTGTCGATCTCCGACGGTATCAGCATGGGCGTCGAAGGCATGAAGTGCTCGTTGATTAGCCGCGAGGTGATCGCCGATTCGATTGAATTAGTCGCACGCGGCAATCATTTCGACGGTTTAGTTTGCCTCTCCGGTTGCGATAAAACCAATCCCGGCGTCGTCATGGCACTCGCGCGCCTCGATATTCCCGGTCTGGCGCTTTACGGCGGTTCCATCGCGCCGGGCCATTTGGCTGATAAAGATCTGACCATTCAAGATGTTTTCGAAGCGGTCGGCGCCTACGCGAGCAAGCGCATCGACGCCGAGCAGTTTTTGGCCGTGGAAAACGCCGCCTGTCCAGGCGCGGGCGCCTGCGGGGGGCAGTTCACCGCCAACACCATGTCGACAGTGATGGAATTTCTCGGCATCTCACCGATGGGCAGCAACGGGATCCCGGCGACGGTGGCGGAAAAAGATCAAGCGGCGTTCAACGCCGGCAGGCTGGTGATGGATTTACTCAAGCGCGATCTGCGCCCGTCGATGATTCTTACGCGGAAGTCGATTGAAAACGCCATCGCGTCGGTGGCAGCCACCGGAGGATCGACCAACGCGGTGTTGCATTTGCTGGCCATCGCGCGCGAGGCCGGAGTGGAGCTGAACATCGACGATTTCGACAAGATCAGCGACCGGACGCCGCTCATCGCCGATCTCAAGCCCGGCGGACGGTTCGTCGCCAGCGATCTTTATCATGCCGGCGGCATTCAATTGGTGGCTAAACGCTTGATCGATGCCGGATTGATTCACGGCGATACGATCACCGTTACCGGCGAGACGCTTGCCGCGGCGGCGGAGATGACCAAGGAAACTGTTGGACAGGAAGTGGTGCGCGCGGTCAACGATCCGCTCAAGGCCACCGGCGGTCTGGTAATCCTCAAAGGCAATTTGGCGCCGGAAGGCTGCGTCGTCAAAGTCGCCGGCCATGAACGGCTGACACATCGCGGTCCGGCGCGAGTCTATGACCGCGAGGAAGACGCCTTCGCCGCTGTGCAGGCCGGCAAGATCAAAGACAACGATGTGGTGGTGATTCGCTACGAAGGTCCGAAGGGCGGACCGGGTATGCGCGAGATGCTAGGCGTCACCGCGGCGCTCGTCGGCGCCGGGCTTGGGCGATTCCGTCGCGTTGCTGACCGACGGCCGCTTCTCCGGCGCGACCCATGGACTGATGGCGGGGCATGTCGCTCCGGAAGCCGCCCATGGCGGGCCCATCGCCGCGCTGCGCGACGGCGATTCGATCCTATTTGACATCAAGGCGCGGCGCTTGGACGTGGAGATCTCCGAGCAGGAATTGCAATCGCGCTTGAGCACCTGGAAAGCGCCGGAAGCTCGCTACAAGACCGGTGTCATGGCGAAATACGCCAAGCTCGTTTCGTCGGCGTCGGAAGGCGCGGTGACGCGGTGATGGAGATGGATCCACCGAGAACTCGTTCTGCTATGAAGTCACAAATCAAAAGTTTGGCAGGTCTGACGATTTTGTTAATGGCTATTGCCGGTTGCGCCTTGCAAGAACGCAAACCTACTTACGAAGGTTGGAGCTTGTTAGCTACCATGCCCGTGCCCAATTCAGAGATCGCCGTGGCCGAGTTAATGGGCAAGATTTATGTCATTGGCGGTTATCCTTGGGATCGCAAGACGGTGGCAACGGTGCAGATGTACGATTCGGCGACCGACAAATGGCAGATCGTTGCGCCATTGCCGGTGCCGCTCAATCATGTGATGGCGGCGAGCGCCAACGGCAAAGTCTACGCTGTCGGCGGACAGACCAGTGAGAACAGCGAACCGGATAAAGCCGGTTTCGTCAATACGATTTACGAATACGATCCGGCGGCGAACCAATGGACGGCCAAGGCGCCGATGCCGACCCGTCGCGGCGGCGGGGCCGCTGCCGTCGTCGATGGTAAAATCTACGTCGTCGGTGGCCGACCGCCGGGAGGCGCCGACTTCGCGGTTTACGATCCGAAAGCCAACGTTTGGAAAACCCTGCCCAACCTGCCGACGCAGCGAAATCACTTGGCTGCGGATGCCATCGACGGCAGGATTTATGTCGTCGGAGGACGTTTCGAAGGCGGCTTTCGCAGCGAACGAACCGATATCGTCGAAGTCTTCGATACCAAAACCAATCAATGGTCGAAACGGCGCTCGATGTTGCGGCCCCGCGGCGGCGTCAACGGCATCGCCGCCAACGGCTGCTTTCATTTGTTTGGTGGCGAAGGCAACCCGGAGCATCCTTATGGGATTTATGCCGATCATGACTATTACAATCCGGTGACGGACAGTTGGCATCGGTTGGAAAACATGCCGATCCCCGTGCACGGCGTGACCGGCATGGCTTTCCTCAAAGGGCTAATCCATCTCACCGGCGGCGGCACGACCCAGGGCGGCAGCAGCGGCACGACGCTGCATCAGGTGTACAAGCCCCCCATGAGTTGCAAATGACGATTTGTATATAATTTGTTCAAGGTTAAAAAAGTTCACGGCCGGAAAAGGGGAGGCGCAAGCCTCCCTTTTTATTTCGGTAGTGAAATGTTTGACAGGTCGCCGGACGGTTCGATAGGTTACGTTCGGCCTAGAGCAGAGCAGGATTATTGCATGGAATAGAAGGAGATGAACTCATGAGCCTTGACTACGTCAGCAATCAAGAAATTATTCAGGCGGCACACCGCAATCTGCCGCAGGATGTGTGGGACTATCTCACCGGCGGCGCGGAGTCGGAGACCACCATGCGGCGCAATCGCTTGGGCTTCGACAGTTTGGGGTTGCGGCCGCGGGTACTGGTGGACGTATCGAAAGTCGACACGTCGTCGGCCTTTCTTGGTCAGAAGCTACGTATACCCGTGATGATGGCGCCGATCGGCTCGCTGCAAACGATCACGCCGGAAGGCGGCGTGGCGGTGGCCAAGGCGGCGGCGGAATTCGGCACGATGAACTTTGTCAGCTCGGTGACCCAGCCAAGCCTCGAAGATATCGCCGCGAGCACAAATCATCCGAAAATTTTTCAACTCTATATTCGCGGCGGCTTGGACTGGTGCGCCGAGATCGTTGGGCGGGTGAAGCAAGCGGGCTACATGGCGCTTTGCCTTACCGTCGACACGGCGCACTACAGCCGGCGGGAGCGGCCGCTGCTCAACCGCTGGCAGCCGCCGAGCCGCAGAACCGAGACCGGGCGCATTTATCAGGCAATGCTCACATGGGAAATGGCCGATGCGATCAAAAAAATCGCCGGCATGCCGCTGATCATCAAAGGCATAGCCACGGCAGAGGATGCCAAGATCGCCGTCGATCACGGCGTCGATGTGATTTATATTTCCAACCACGGCGGGCGGCAGTTGGATCATGGACTGGGCACCATAGATACCCTGCCGGAGATCGCCGCCGCGGTCGGCGGTAAAGCAGAAATCGTTCTCGACGGCGGCGTGACCCGCGGTACCGACGTCGTCAAAGCATTGGCGCTGGGCGCCAACGCGGTGACCATTGGCAAGCTGCAAGGCTGGGGTTTAGGCGCCGGCGGCAAAGACGGTTTGGTCAAGGTGCTCGAACTCTTGGAGGAGGAGATCGTCGTCGACATGGCGCTGATGGGCGTGACGCGCATCGATCAGATTACCTCTAAATATGTTTGCAAGGCGGCGCCGGTGACCTCCGCCCACGAGATGAGCGCTTTTGTTCATATTACCGGCAGCGGGCAGCTGCGTTAAGACGATGCGATTTTTCTCGCCAGTTATGCTCGCGGTCGGCGACACTTCGACAACACCGGACAGTGAAGGTCGTTGCGGAAGATCAGGCGCGGTTATTTGTCGACGAACCACGGCTATGCGGTTATTTACACTGCGTGCTGCGAGCATTCTCTCGCTCATCACGTTGGTTATCCTGGGCCACGCCCAGCTATTAACAGCTGCGGCGTTTCAGTTGCCTCAACTGCCGCAAATTCCCGGCTTGTCCGGAAAATCGGCGGACTGGCGGCAGTGGGACTCATTTTTTACCTTTGTCGTGAAGCGGGTCGGTCAGGATTTACCGGCGGACCTGAAAGATCCGTTAGGCGGCGCATTCCTCGATTCACGGTACGAATTGACCAGCGCCGTTGCGCCCGGGAGGGGCGGCGATCCGGTGCCGCAACTGTTTCTGAATGGTTGGAAAAGACTATCGCCGATCATGAACCAGGCGTTACCGGTGTTACCGAAGCAGACCGCGAGCCTGTACGCCAATTTTATCGGTGCCGCGGATAAGCTTGCGGCAACCGGACCGGCCGGCGTGCAATCAGGAATAGTAAGCCTGTCGCCCGATGTTCTAACGGGCATGGCACGCATTATCGAGCCGACCGGCGGGACGAATCCTCTCGCCTATACCACCAGCGTCGATTCGAGTCTGCGCGCTCTGCTTGGCTTTGGCGCGCCAGGGTTCAAGCAGTCACGGTTGGATCGCCGTTTCCCCGAGGTGCGGGAAGCATCGCTCCTTGGTTCGTGGCTCGACCATCGCGCCTTCGCGGCAGAGTCGCCTGGGGGCAAGCCCAATCCGTGGGTGGTGCCCGATGGCAGCGAACTGCATTCTTACCTGATGAAAGTTAGGGGACTGCTGGAGGGGATGAGCGACAGGCTCGCTGTGAAATCCAAGCTTGGCGCCGAATATCTGCCGACTTATCGGCAGATTGTTTTTGCCGCGGCGTGGCAGGAAAGCTGCTGGCGCCAATTCATCAAGAAGGGAAACAGTGTAACTCCACTGGCCTCTACCACCGGAGATTTGGGCTTGATGCAAGTTAATCGCAACACTTGGCGTAGCGTGTATGACATCAAAGAACTCGGTGGCGACATTCAATACAACGGCAATGCCGGAGGCGAGATACTGCTCTACTATTTAACTCGATATGCTATCCGCAAGAGCGAAGACAAACAGCCGGGGGGGAACCTAGCGCGGGCGACTTATTCCGCCTATAACGGCGGTCCGAGCGCATTGGGGCGTTACCGCGCCGCGAAACAAAATCCGGAGCTCAAGAAAGTAGACGAAGCTTTTTGGAATAAGTTTCAGGTAGTAAGCGCGGGGAAGGAAATGGAAGTGAAGAGCTGCTACCAGAAATAGCTGCCTTGACAGTTCATTCGGAAGGAACAATTACTAGGCTCCAACAGCTTAATTCGCCGCGAATAACCAGTTCCTTAAGCTCCCACTTTTACCATCAAGCTTGTCGTCGCGGTCTGCCGCGGCACCGCCGTGACGTTATTGCACTAAAAGAGCTTCTCCCGGATTGACAGTGATCTCGCGAATTTTGGCCGGCAGATTGAACGGCGCGTCGAGGTTGAATCCGTTCGGATTTTCCGCTGTCCGTGAAAAGAAATTTACGAGCTCTTGGACGATCGGTTTAGGAACCGGCACGCCATGGATTTCGGCTGTGGCCAATTGAAACTGTCCCTTGCCGCCGCGCGTACGCAGCAGGCCGCGGGCGGTGAGCGGCACCTGGCCGGAGATATAACTCAGGGGATCCAAAAGCCCGCCGGAGCTTCGCTGCCGCTTGAACTCGTCGATGTCGACGAAAACGCGGCCGGCGAGTTGGCCGTCGCCGACGATGCGAATCTCAGGGCTGGCTAGTCCGCGCGGGATCTTGTCGTTGATATTGAAGGCCAAGTAGGAATTCACTTCGAGCTCGGACATCGGCGTGGTCTTGGGTCGGACCGGCTCACTGGCGGCGTTCTTGTTGATGCCGTCAATTTTCAGCGCCAATTTGCCGCCTTGTTCCCTGGAAAGTTGAAGCGCTGCGCTGCTCGATACCGCTGCGACGAGGATTAGCATTGCCGCTAAACCGCTGCGGCTAAAATTTACAAAAACCATACTGATACGATAGGATTTGCCGCCAAAGCGTTCAAGACTCGCACCCGAGTCCCCGCAGGAAGGGCTTACTTTAAGGTATTGCGCGACCAGCTGGGGCCAGCAAATTCTCCTGCCACCAAAATTATCGACCTAGCTGCTATCTAATGGGCCAGCGGGCGATGTTCAATGAGGAGCGAATTTGCGCCACTCGAAGATTTTGCGCCGGGAGGATCAGGCTTTCCAGCAAGCCAACAGTGTTGTCCAGTTTTTCATTCGCTGCAGTGGTATTCCAGGCGATTCATGAAACGCCCTCTTAATAACGACCTCTGCCAACCTTCGCCTCGGGTCGCGCCAGCTCTTCTTGCCCTGCAGCTACGACGCGCACGGCGCAGGCTTTGTATTCAGGGATCTTGGCGAGGGGGTCCAAGGCGTCGATGGTGAGCAGGTTGGCTGCGGCTTCGGCGAAATGCATCGGAATGAAGACCACGCCCGCCGTCGTGCGCGGGGTTACCCAGGCGCGTAGGACGATGGTGCCGCGTCGCGACGAAACCCGCACGGCTTGTTCGTCTGCGAGCTGGAGGCGCGCGGCGTCGGCGGGATTGATTTCGACGCGCGCTTCGGGATTCAGTTGATCGAGTTTTGAATGGCGCGTCAGCGTGCCGCCATGCCAGTGCTCGAGCAGGCGGCCCGTGGTAAGGATAAATGGGTATTCCTCATCCGGCATCTCAACCGATGGGATGTATTCCAGCGCATGAAACTTACCCTTACCTCTGGGAAAGCTGTCGGCGAAGAGATAAGGCGTGCCCGGGTGATGGTCATCCCACACTGGTGTCTGTAAGCCCTCTCGTTCGATGCGCGAATACCTTACGCCGGCGTATTCGGGAACGACACCAGCCATCTCGTCGAGTACTTCGGACGGTCGTTGGTATGACCAGACGGCTGACTGACCGCGCCCGAGGCGCTTTTCGATGCGCCCGGCAAGATCGCAGATGATCTGCCAATCGGCGCGGGATTGGCCGCGCGGTTCCAGGGCCTTGCGCACTCGCTGGACGCGGCGGTCGGTATTGGTAAACGTGCCTTCTTTCTCGGCCCAGGAAGCGGCCGGCAAAAAAACGTCGGCGAAGGCGCCGGACTCGTTGATGAACAGATCCTGCGCCACCAGGAATTCCAACTGCTCCATCATGTGCCGGGTGTGGTTCAAGTTGGGCTCGGACATCATCGGATTTTCGCCCATGATGTGCAGTGCGCGCACGCCGCCCGGTCCCACCGCGCTCATGATCTCGGTCGTCGTCAGACCCGGTTGGCGGTTGAGCGTGCCGGGGTCGCTATGCCATGCCTGTTCGAATTTGCGCGCCGCCGTTTCGTCATCGACGCGCTGATACCCGGGATAATGCCACGGCATGGCGCCGGAGTCCGAAGCACCCTGGACGTTGTTTTGCCCGCGCAGCGGATTCAGACCGGTGCCTGGACGGCCAATGTGGCCGGTGAGCAGCGCCAGATGGATGAGCGACATGGCATTGTCGGTGCCGTGGGAGTGCTCGGGAATCCCCAGCGCCCAATAAATCGCCGCGTTCTTTGCGCCGGCATACATGCGCGCCGCCTGAATTATCAAATTACGGTCGACGCCGGAAATCGCCTCGGCATATTCGGGCGTGAACTTCTCGATCGATTTCGCAAAACCAGGGAAGCCTTCGGTGCGCCGATCGATGAAATCCTGGTTGTAGAGCCGCTCCTTAATGATGACATGCGCCATCGCCGAATAAACCGGCACGTCGGTGCCCGGCTTCTCGGGCAACCAGAGCGTCGCCCAGTTGACCATCTCCACCCGCCTGGGATCGACGACGATGAGCTTGGCGCCGTGCTTTTCGACCGCGGCTTTCATTTGCAGGGCGATGATCGGATGGGTTTCGGCGGTATTCGAGCCGGTGACGAGAAAAAGATCGCTATGAATGACTTCCGCGGCGGTGTTGCTCATCGCCGACGAGCCGAGCGCCATTTGCAAGGCGACCACCGAGCCGGCATGGCATAAACGGGTGCAGTGGTCGATGTTATTGCTGCGGAACAGCGCGCGGTACATTTTCTGTAAAAGGTAGTTGTCCTCGTTGGTCGCCTTGGCGCAACAGTAAACCGCCATGGCATCGGCGCCGTCGCGGCTGTAAATCGCGCATAGCCGCTCGGTGCTATAATCGAGGGCCTCGTCCCACGAAACTTCGCGCCACTGATCGCGCTCGAAGGCTTGGCTGCGCGCGCCCGGCGCCTGTGCCGTCTTGCGTATGAGCGGCGTGGTTACCCGATCCTTGTTGTAAACGAAGTCGTAGCCGAAGCGGCCTTTAACGCAGAGATTACCGTGGTTGACGACCGAGTCGAAGGATGAAGTCACTTTGTAGATGTAGTCGTCCTTTAAATGAAGTTGGAGGCCGCATCCGACGCCGCAGTAGGGACAGGTTGTTGATACTGTGCGATCGGCGGTGATCATGGCGATTTCCTCCGGCGCTTTTTTCCGCCTCGGGTAGCCTGCAGGATTTCATCCAAGGAAAATCCCTGTTCCAGCAACGACTCGCGTTTGGACTTGAGCGCGCCGGTCGGGCAGACGCCGACGCATTGGCCGCAAAATACGCAGGTGGTATCGGCCATGGGTTTGTCGAAGAAGGTGCCGATGCCAGTGTCGAAGCCGCGCCCTTTGAAGTTAATCGCGTAGGTGAACTGGGCGTCGTCGGCGCAGACCTGCACGCAACGCCAGCACAGAATGCATTTGGAATAATCGCGGATATACATCGGGTTGTCATCGAGCAGCGCATGCTCGCGCCGTTCGGCGTCGGGAAAACGCCCCCGGTCGGCGTGATTTTCGTCCATCAATTGTTGGATATCCGGCGCCTGCGAAAGGTCCACCGTCGAGTCGAGCATCTCCAAAATGGTGCGGCGGCTGCGCGCGGCGCGCGCGCTCGACGTCGAGACTTTCATGCCTTCACTCACCGGGCTCAAGCATGCCGGCACGAGGGGCCTGACGCCGTCGACCTCGACCACACAAATGCGGCATAGCCCGTTCGCCGTGCAGTGATCGTGATAGCATATGGTCGGAACCCGCCGGCCAACCTGCTCGGCGGCTTTAAGAATCGTCGTCCCCGCGGCTACGGTGACGGAAGTGTCGTCAATGGTGAGAGTTACATCAGGCATAGAAATCACCCTTGAACTACCGAAGTGGCGAAGCAATGGAGCACCGGGTCCGATCGCATCACTGTATTATTACTCCGTTACCTGAAGTTGTGCGACTCGTATCATTTGAACATTTCCGGCCACAACTTCATCGCGCTCGACACCGCCGTGGGCGCCGTTTGCCCCAGGCCGCATAGCGACGCGTCGATCATCGTCGAACCGACATCCGCCAAGCGTTCGGGATCACCGGTAAGCGCTTTGCCTGCCGCGGTCCGTTCAAGAATTTCATACTGCCGGCGCGCGCCCAACTGACAGGGATAACATTTGCCGCAGCTTTCGTCGGCGAAGAAGTGCGCCAGCCGTTTCAGTACATCGCGCAAGTCCGCACGGTCGTCGAAGACCATGACCGCGCCGGAGCCAAGGGGCAAGTCCGCTGCGCGCAGGTCTTCAAAGGACAGGATCACGTCCAGCTCTTTCTCGGTGGCAAACGCGCCTGCGGCGCCGCCCATGAGCACGGCTTGAAGTTTGCGCCCCGGTTTCAGGCCGCCGGCGAGATCGAACAACAGATGGCGTAAGGTGACGCCGAACGGCACCTCGTAAAGCCCGGGCCTTTCTATCTGGCCCGAGACGCAAAACAGCTTTGGACCGGGAGAGCGCGCCGTGCCGATTTTTCGATATTCGGCTGCGCCTGATTCGATGATCAGCGGGACGTTGCAGAAAGTTTCCACGTTGTTGATGATGGTAGGCTTGCCGAATAACCCATGGGTGGTGGGAAACGGCGGTTTGATGCGCGGCAGGCCGCGTTTGCCCTCGATGGATTCCAACAACGCGGTTTCCTCGCCGCAAATGTACGCGCCCGCGCCCAAACGCATTTCAATATCGAAGTTCAATCCCGAACCGAATATATTTTCACCGATGGCTCCGGCTTGGCGCGCCTCGGCGACGGCTTCACTCATGACCTTGAAGGCGCAAGGGTACTCGCCGCGCACGTAGATATATCCGCGACCGGCGCCGACGGCATAGGCGGCGATGATCATACCCTCGATAACCCGGTGCGGGTCATCTTCCATGAGGATGCGGTCTTTGAATGTGCCGGGCTCGGATTCGTCGGCGTTGCAGACGATGTACTTGGGTTGGCCCGGCGCATGGGCTGCGCCCTCCCATTTGACGCCGGTGGGAAAGGCCGCGCCGCCGCGGCCAACCAAACCCGCTGCTTTCACTTCGGCGAGCACAGCTTGGGGTGTCATCGACAAAGCTTTTTTGAGTCCGGCATAACCGCCGTGCGCCTGGTAGTCGGCCAGTGAGGTGGGATGGCCTTGGCCGCAATTGCTCGTCAGAAGGCGAATGTCGCCGCCGGTCAAGCTTTTTGGTTGCTGCGCGTTTAGCGCGCAGATCGCTGCAGTTCGCTCGGCGTCGGCGTGACCGACAGCGGTTTCGCCGACAAGCAGTGCGGGTGCGTGGTCGCACAATCCCAAACAGGGGGCATGTTCGACGGTGAATGCGCCATCCGAGCTGACTTCACCGGGCTCGATCTGCAAGTGGCGGCACAGCGCGTCCGCCAGCGCATCGGCGCCGGCAAGGGCGCACACCGGCGCGCCGCACACCCGCGCCACGGTCCGGCCCACCGGTTGGCTGGAGAACATCTGGTAAAAATCGATGACACCAAAGACATCGGCGAGCGGCACACCCAAAGCGCGGCCCACTTCGGCAGCGACCGGTTCGGGAATCCAGCCATGGATCTGCTGAGCCGCATGCAAGGCGGGCAGGAGCGCCGGGCGGCCTTCGGGCGCCAACTCGGCAAGGAGCGCGCGCAGGAGAATGAGTTCGCTATCGGTCATCACGACACGACGACATTTTTTCTTTGCGATCTCGGCGCGAGCAAGCTCCCGTGCGGCTCGGCTGCACTAGGGATGGTAAGGATAATCTAACGCGGCTTGTTTCATCTGCGCGTGCAGATCGACCATGGTCATGGCGCAATATTCCAACGTGTAGCCGGCGCGGAATTCGACGCTCTCCTGCAAGGCGCGGGTGAGCACGGTGCGGTTGAAAGCGCCATGGCCCATCGCTTCCTCGTCGCTATCGCCCAACTTGTGCGTGTCCATGTCGGCTTCTTCATGGGTGGAGAAATAAATCGCGTCTTTCTTGCTGAAGCCGTAGTGCGTGGTCAGTGCGGTGAACCATTGCCCCGACCACATCGACAATGACTCTTCGAAAACATGCAGGCCCCAGAGTTCGACGATGGAGCCGTCGATAAAAATCTTGTGGCAAAAGTCGTTGATGGCGCGGGCCGCCGGCAAGTAGGGATCTTCGAGCATTTCTTTTTTGTTCAAGCCCATCTTCTCGGCGGTTTGCAACAAGACCAAAACATGACCCGGCGCTTTCGGCGAGATCAATTCGTCGGCGATCTTGGCGCAGAACGGCCCCAACAAATCGAAGTGGCGCACGAAGAAGGGCAGATGGGTGTAATAGGAGACCGCATTGAGCGCATTCACTTCCAACGAAAAATGGCCCCAGTTCTTGAAAAACTGGCGCATCGCCGGCAGCGGCAACTTGCCATCGCGAAGCTGGGTCATGAACGCGCCTTTATAAACCTTTTCATGGGCATACTTGTAGAGCGTTTTATACAAATGATCGACGTACTCTTGGGCTTCTTGCTCGCTAAATCTTTCGCCCGCTTGGGGAGTTTTCATGGTGGCAGCTCCGATCTCGGACAGGATTCAACCAAGACATCCCGGTGTTATCATTCGAGTTTTTGAGAGTCAAGGTAAGTGGGTGAATTGCAATGGTATTGAGGTGTGATTAAGATGATTCCATGAATTCCGAAGCGAGCAAAAGTTTAGAAACCTTTGCCAATCCGCGGCCGGAGCGCGACTTTGAAATCAATATGGAGTGTCCCGAGTTTACTTGCGTCTGCCCCAGGACCGGCCAGCCTGACTTCGCCACCATCCGCATCGCCTACGTGCCGGATAAGATCTGCCTCGAACTCAAATCGCTCAAGCTCTATCTATGGTCATACCGCAATGAAGGCACGTTTCACGAGGCCGTGACCAACAGGATCCTCGACGATTTGGTCGCCGCCTGTCAGCCGCGCAAGATGACGGTGGTCGGCGACTTCAATGTGCGCGGCGGCATTCATACCACGGTGACCGCGAACTACACGCAATCCTAGCCTGAAGTTGTTCAACCCGTCGGCGCTTAGCGCCGCCGCGTCTATAACGGAGAGCAGTTTGGGGGTAAGTTGTTCATAAGCTGTGCGCGAGTTTTTCGAAGTGGCCGAGTAAATTCGATAATCGAATTGTTTGACCGGTCTGCCTAAAAGCTGCGCGCCAACCGTTCCGAAAATAATTCTCCAAGCCCGCAAAAAATTATTTCTGATTTTAGAGTTTTTACTATCAGAAAAGAAATAATTTCTGCTATGGTGATCGCCCTGATCTGTGGTTCGAAGTGAAAACTATCCATGGCTGCCTTGGAAGATAACCTGCGCAAGATTCCGCCGCAAAATTTGGAGGCGGAGTCGTCTGTCCTGGGCGGCATCTTGTTGGAGAACGATGCGATCAACGTGGTCCTGGAGACTTTGCGCCCCGAAGACTTTTACCGGGAGTCGCACCGCCGGATCATGCGCGCCATGATCGAGATCACCGACCGCAACGAGCCGGTGGATCTAATCACCCTGAGTGAATTTCTTAAAACCAAGAACGAACTGGAATCTGTGGGCGGCAGTGCTTACTTGGCGTCGCTTGCCGATTTCGTGCCGACCGCGGCCAACATCGCCTTCTATGTGCGGATCGTCCATGAGAAGGCGATTCTGCGCAACTTGATTTCGACGGCAACCGAGATCGCCACCCGCGGCTATGACGAGCAGGGCAATGTCGATGAGTTCCTCGACACTGCCGAAAAAGTCATCTTCGATATTTCTGAAAGGAAGATCAAGCAATCCTTCGTCGCCGTCGGCGATATGATTACCGAGACGCTCAAGACGATCGATAAGCTTTACCAACGCAAGGAAATGATCACCGGCGTGTCCACCGGTTACGAGGACTTGGACAAGATTACCGCCGGCTTGCAGCCTGCGGATTTGATCATTGTGGCGGGGCGCCCCGGTATGGGCAAAACCGCTTTCGCCCTAAATATCGCCACCAACGCCGCCTACACCGGCGTCGGTGCCGCGGTGTTTTCGCTGGAAATGGGCAAGGAGCAATTGGTCTTGCGCATGCTTTGTTCCGAAGCGCGGGTCAACAGTTCCAAAGTTCGCTCCGGCTACCTGGGCGAGCGCGACTTTCCCCAGCTCGCCAAAGCCGCTGGCAGGCTGCACGAAGCGCCGATCTACATCGACGACACGCCGGCGATATCGGTGTTGGAACTGCGCGCCAAAGCGCGCCGTTTGGTACGCGACCGGTCGAAAAAAGTCGGCCTCATCGTCGTCGATTATTTGCAGCTCATGCGCGGTATGGGAAACGCCAACAACCGTGAGCAGGAGATTTCAGAAATTTCCCGGTCGCTGAAAGCGCTGGCCAAAGAACTATCCGTGCCGGTGATTGCGCTATCGCAGCTCAATCGGCGGCTAGAAGACCGCTCCGAGCGACGTCCGCAGATGTCCGACTTGCGCGAGTCGGGAGCCATCGAGCAGGACGCCGACGTGATCATGTTCATCTACCGCGATGAGGTCTACAACAAGAACAACGACGATTTGAAAGGCAAAGCCGAAGTGATCATCGCCAAACAGCGTAATGGCCCCACCGGCTCCATCGATCTGACATTCATCGGCGAATTCACCCGCTTCGAGAACTATACCGAACGTGACGATTACGGCGGTCGCGACGAGATCGGCGAGTTGTAAGCGCGCAGCGCTTACCCACTGAATTGCAAAATACCGATTCCACTTTATCCATCCCGCCACTCCGCCAGGCTCTTCTATAGATGCGGCCCATATTGTTTAAGCTGTTGTTGTTACTGGCGGTCTGCACGTTCGCTGCATCGTTCACCGGCGCCGGCTCCGTCAACGCGGCCGATGCACCGGCGTTGCTCCTCGCCAACGAGCTTGGGCCACAGATCGATCCCGCCAAATATCTGATCAGTGAAAAGTACGACGGGGTGCGCGCGCTGTGGGACGGCAAGGAGCTGCGCTTTCGCAGCGGCCGGCCGGTCAATGCGCCGGCGTGGTTTGTCGCCAAGCTACCGGTTGAGGCGCTCGATGGGGAGCTCTGGCTCGGGCGCGGCAGGTTCGAAGCTCTTTCCGGCATCGTGCGCAAGCACGAAGCGCAGGACGAAGAATGGCGTCAGGTCAAATACATGATTTTCGAACTGCCCAACGCGTCCGGGAGTTTTTTGCAGCGTGCCGAGCGCATCAAGGACATCGTTGCCCAAACCCAGTGGCCGCAGTTGCTTGCGGTGGAACAATTCCGCGTCGCCGGCCGCGCCGCCTTGAAAACGAAGTTGGATGAGGTGGTGCGCGCCGGCGGCGAAGGGCTGATGATGCATTTGGCGGACGCTCCATACGTCACCGGTCGCAGCGATGTGCTGCTCAAACTCAAACTATTGCAGGACACCGAGGCAGTGGTGACGGAGCATCTTCCCGGGAAGGGGAAATACACAAACATGATGGGGGCGTTGCGCGTGCGCACGCCCGGCGGCAAGGTGTTTCTGATCGGTACGGGCTTCACCGACGAGGTCAGAAAGAAACCGCCGCCAGTGGGCGCGACGATCACTTACACTTATCGCGGACTGACCAAGACGGGCTTGCCGCGCTTTGCCAGTTATCTGCGTGTGCGGGAAGAGTTTTGATGGCATCCGGACGGCGGCGCCAGGAACGATAGGGAGGCCGCGACACGATCCGTCATTTCGACTCCATCGGCACGCTCAAGATAAACTCCGGGAGAAATCATTCTTCCGCACGTTAAGTTATTGCTTTTTGTTCGCTTCATTTTCGTACCAATCTTCGTGCAACGACCAGCGTTCGCAGTTCAAGCACGAGGTCCAGCGCCACTGGTGACTGCAACCGGGGCAGCGACCACGGGTAGTGAAAGTGTTCCAATAGGCACCGCAACCGTCGGCGTAAAATTCCGGCGAATCGCACGGCGCGCAGAACCAACGGTGGGACGGTTTTGGGTCCCATTTGCAGAGCGGGCAGCGGATTCGACTAAAATCGAGGGTCTCATCTCGTAGCGTGAGAGGCTTTTTCACGCGCGCGATTAGCCGGGGCGTCTCCTGTAGTAATTGCCATGTACTCAGTGAATGGCCGACGAAGAAATCTTTTGTGATCATGGTGGACTACGGTTGAAAGCTAGAGCCTTTCTGTTCGCGTCTAGATGTATCTGGTACGATTATCGCCATGCGTCAGCGACACGCCGGCCGTGCAAGATTGAGCCGTCAAATTTCCGCTCGCGAGGGGTTTGCTTCTTTGCCGTTTGGTGTGGCAGCCCTGTAAAAAAGAATCGCGTCATCAGCACTTGCGCCGGAATCTGTAAAAACCACAGATTCATGAAACATAACCTTAGTTTGATTTTGCGCCCGAGCTCTCCCGGCATTTCACGAAATTCACCATCTTCATACTCATCACCACGTCACGCTTCTGATTCAGCACTTCGATGAATGTCCGGACGATGCCGCGGTCGGGGCGGGATTCGGAGCGGCGGGTTTCGATGACGGTGGCGCGCACGGAAAGTTCGTCGCCGGGGAAAACCGGTTTGTCCCAGCGCAGTTCGTCACATCCGGGGGAGCCGAGATTGGCGACTTGGGATAAATAGTTTTCCGTATAAATGCGCATCATCAGAGCGGCGGTGTGCCAACCGCTGGCGATTACGCCGCCGTAGATGCTTTTCTTGGCGGCTTCTTTATCCACGTGGTAGGAGAGCGGCACGAAGCGTTTGCCGAAGTCGAGGACTTCCTGTTCGTCGACCGCTATGGCGCCAAACTCATGGACGGCCCCGGGAATGTAATCTTCGAAAAAGCGTTTGTCCGGTGGATGTTGAAAGTTCGAGCCCGTCATCGTTGTTCCAATCGGTTCTGTGCATTTGTCTCAGATATACAGTCTCAGCGTTGTTGCATGATTCGCGTGACCTTCGCGCCAATGTCAGCAACGCCCAGAATATCGCTGATGATCGCCGCCGAATCTGCGCCGGCTTGCCAGACTTGGGTGACGTTTTGTTCGTTGACGCCGCCGATGGCGACGACGGGAACGTTCACCGCGGCGCGGATGTGTTTGAGCATGGCGATGCCGCGAGCGGTCAAGCCGGTGTCTTTCGTAGTGGTGCCGAACATGGGGCCGAAGCCGATATAGTCGGCGCCGCCGTATTCCGCTTGCTGCGCCTGCTCGATGTCGTGCGTCGAGATGCCGATGATTTTGTTGCCCAGCAACTTGCGTCCGGCGTGGAGCGGCAGATCGTCTTGGCCGAGGTGGACGCCATCAGCGTTGCAGGCCATGGCGATGTCGACGCGATCGTTGACGATCAACCGGCAGTGGTGCGTTTCGGTAGCTTCGCGAACGCGCTGGCCGAGTGCCAAGAAATCTTTCGCGGCCAGCGACTTGACGCGCAGCTGCAGCATAGTGACGCCGGCGCGCAGCATCTCGCCCAGTACTTCTTCGATGGCGCGACCTTTGATCTGATCCGGATCGAGGATGGCGTAGAGCGGGGGAAGCGTGAGCGCCATTGAACTAGGTCGGATCTTTCTTGAGCTCGATGCCCAGATCGGAGATCTTTTTGCGCAGCGTGTTGCGGTTGATGCCGAGGATATCCGCGGCCTTGATCTGATTGCCCTTGGTTTTTCTTAGCGTGAGCTCGATCAGCGGCCGTTCGATTCGTTCGATCACCAACGAATAAAGATTGTCGACATCGACGCCTTCCATGCGCCTAAAGTAGTCTTCCAGTTTATGGCGGATGATTTCTTCGAGGGACAGTTGGTCGACTTCCAATGTCGTCGCCGCCGGCTTGTTTTGCAGCGTGAAATCCTTGGGGAAGAGGATGGGTCCGGAGGACAGCACGGCGGCGCGGATCAGGGTATTTTCCAACTCGCGAACGTTGCCCGGCCAGGAGTGGTCTTCGAGCAGCTTTTGCGCCTCGGGCGAAATGCCGGAAATCTGGATGCCCATCTCGCGGTTTATTTTTTCGATGAAGTAGCCGATCAAGAGCGTGATGTCGCCGCGCCGCTCGCGCAGCGGCGGCAGGTGGATGGGGATGACTTTCAGGCGGAAGTAGAGATCGTCGCGGAAGCGTTTTTCTTTGACGGCTTTTTCCAAATCCTGATTGGTGGCGGCGAGGATGCGCACATCGGCTTTGAGAATGTCCCGGCCGCCGACGCGGCTATACTCGTGATCCTGGAGCACGCGCAGCAGTTTGGTCTGGAGGTCGAGGGGGATGTCGCCGACTTCGTCCAAGAACAGCGTGCCGCCTTCGGCGAGCTCGAATTTGCCGAGGCGGCGGTCCATGGCGCCGGTGAAGGAGCCTTTCTCGTGGCCGAACAGCTCGCTCTCTAGAAGATCCCGCGGTATGGCGGCACAGTTGATGGCGATGAACGGTTGGTTCCAGCGCGGCGAGTTGTAATGAATGGTCTTGGCGACCAATTCCTTGCCGGTGCCGCTCTCGCCGAGGATCAGGATGGATGCAGTGTTGTCGACCACCTGGCCGATGGTTTTATAGACGCCCTGCATGGACGAGCTGGTGCCGATGATATTGACGCCGGGCTCGAAGCGTTTCTTGACTTCTTCTTTCAATTCGCGGAAGTCGCGGGTTAACTTACGGCTGTCCATGGCGCGCTTGACCAAGACCAGCACTTCGTCAAGATCGAAGGGTTTGGTGATGTAGTCGAAGGCGCCATTTTTCATCGCGCCGATGGCGTTGCGCATGGTGTTTTGCGCGGTCATCAAGATCATCGCGGTGTCGATGCCGCTGTCTTTGAATTCCTTCAACAAAATTAACCCGTCGGCGTCGGGAAGCTTGATATCCATGAGCGAGACGTCGAAACGGCTCTCGGTGAGCAGCCGGCGGGCGGTGGCGCCGTTGGCGGCGGTCTGCACCCAGTAGCCTTCGCCTTCAAGTGCTTTTTGCAGCACGAAGCGCAACGATTCTTCGTCCTCGGTGACTAAAATTTTGCCTTGATCCATTGCTAGTTTGCTACCAGTAGTGAAATTTTGAACACGCTGCCCTTGCCCGGACTGCTCTCGACGCGAATCATGCCGCCATGCTCCTTGACGATCTGGTAACAGGTCGCCAGGCCTAAGCCCGTACCATTCATCTTAGTCGTGAAAAAGGGCGAAAAGATATGCGGCAGATCTTCGTCGCGAATGCCGGCCCCTTGGTCGGCGATATCCACCCAAATCAGCCGCCTGCGGCGATTGCCATTGCCGCGGATATGAAAATCGGTTTCCACTCGCGTTGTCACGGTCACCGAGCCTGGCTGTTCCATGGATTGAAAAGCGTTTTTGACCAGATTCAAGAATACTTGGGTCAGACGGCTCCGGTCGCCGCGAATCGCCGGCAAGCTCGGATCGAAATTTTTCTTGATGTGATATTTTTGCGCCGCTTCTGATTGACCTTCGAGCATGAGCACGTCTTCCAGGATCTCGTGGATGTTGAGCGCTTCCAAATTGAGTTCGGTCGGCCGCGATAGGTCGAGCAGCTGCTCAATTAATTGGTTCACCCGGTTGACTTCGCGGATCATGATATCGGTGTAGTCACGCACCGACGGATCGCTTTCGGCGCGCCGCCGCAGCAACTGCGCCGCGCCTTTGATGCCGCCCAAGGGGTTTTTGATTTCATGGGCGAGGCCCGCCGCGAGGGTTCCCAGAGTCGCCAGGCGATCGGCACGTTTCAAGTCCTCTTCAAGTTCGCGCTGGTGGCGCAGATCGCGCAACAACAGAATGGTTCCGGAGAACGTGCCCTGACGATCCTGCAACGGCGAGGCAGTGACGCTGACGGGTATCTTGCCCCCCCAACGGGTGACAAAGTCGCCCTCGCCGCGGGCGCTCTCGCAACGCGGTGGCCAGGTCTTGTCGACCAGTTCGATCAACCAGCGTTCCCGTTTGAAAATTTGCTTTAGGGTCTGTTCGGTGGCGACGGCCGAGGAAATTTCCATCATGACTTCCGAGGCTTCATTGAAGAACAGAATCTTGCCCCCAGGGTCGGCGGTGATCACGCCATCGTCGAGGTTGCTGAGGATTTGCTCCCACGAGATCTGCGCCGGCGCGGGCTTTTTGGAATGATTCACGGCTTTCATGAGAAATGGCTTTAACGTGGCGAAATCATAGCAGATGACCGCGGTGGCGCAACGGCCAATCGGCTCTCGCCCCCTTGCATTGGCGGCGATCGTCATGGTAGAAATTCTCTACACTTAGGAGTAGTACTCAAAGTGGGCTCTGCCCGCTTTTTTTGTTTCTGGGGCAAGCAGGCATGGATGCAACCCTCACCCGGATCTGGCAAATGACCGAACCGCTGGCGGCCAGCGAGGGGATGGAAGTCGTCGATATCGAACTCAAACATGAAGGCAGCCGGGGCGGCAGGGTACTGCGCGTCTATCTCGATAAACAGGGCGGCCCGGCGATGGAAGACTTGAGCAAAGTCAGCCGCAGCTTGAGCGATTTGCTGGACGAGAACGACGACGTCGTCGAAGGTTCTTATTCCCTGGAAGTTTCTTCGCCCGGGGTTAACCGGCCGCTCAAGCGCCCCGAGCATTTTGCCGGTTTCGTCGGTAAGCGAATCCGGGTGCGGACGCGCGAGGCGATCGACGGGCGGCGCACCTTTCTTGGCAACCTGCTTGAAGTCACGCCGCAGACCATCGCAATAAATCAAGACGGCAGGCGCTGGGAAATTCCATTTTCAATTATCGAAAAGTCCAACTACGAGCACGACTGGAGTGCCTAATATGCAGCAGGATCTAAACCGAGTTATCGAGCAGGTCAGCAAGGAAAAAGGCATCGACAAAGCGATCCTTATCAGCGCTTTGGAGAATGCCATGATCTCGGCGGCCAAGAAAACCTTCGGCCATCAGCGCAAGATCGAGGCACAGTTCAATGCCGAGATCGGCGAAGTCGAGCTCTTCGAAGCCAAGACGGTGGTCGAGACCGTACAAGACGAAGCCACTGAAATCACTTTGGCGGCAGCCCATGAAAACCTCGACCCAGACGCGGAGGTGGGCGACGAACTGCTGACCAAGTTGGATTCGAGTCTGTTCGGCCGCATCGCCGCTCAGGCGGCCAAGCAAAATATCGTGCAGCGCGTGCGCGACGCCGAGCGAGAAATCATTTACAACGAATTCAAAGGCCGCGAAGGCCAGCTGGTCAACGGTATCGTGCAGCGCTTCGAGAAGCGTAACATCATCGTCAATCTCGGCCGCACCGACGCGATCCTGCCGGAAAAAGAACAGGTGCCGCGCGAACGTTACCGCCAAGGCGATCGGATTCGCGCCTACATAGTCAGCGTCGAGATCACCAGCCGCGGCCCGCAGATTGTTTTATCGCGCACCCATCCAGGCATGTTGATCCAACTGTTTACGCAGGAGGTGCCGGAGATATACGAAGGCATCGTCGAAGTCAAAGGCGCAGCCCGGGAACCTGGCGGCCGCGCCAAGATCGCCGTAGTTTCCCACGACCATGATGTCGATCCGGTGGGCGCTTGCGTCGGCATGAAGGGCACGCGAGTTCAGTCGGTGGTGCAAGAACTGCGCGGCGAGAAAATCGATATCGTGCACTGGATTCCCGATCAGGCGGAATATGTTTGCCGCGCCCTGGCGCCAGCCAAAGTCTCCAAGATCATCATCGACGACCAAGATCACACCATGGAAGTGATCGTACCGGACGACCAGCTGTCGCTGGCGATCGGTAAAAAGGGCCAGAATGTGCGCTTAGCGTCGCGTTTGACGGGCTGGCGCATCGATGTGTGCAATGAAGCGGAAGCGGAAGAAGAGACGCGGCGGGCGCGGCAGTCGATCGGAGCGATTCCGGGTGTCGGCGATATCGCTGCCGAGCTGATCTACCAAGAAGGATTCAAATCGGCCGAAGACGTAGCTGACAGCGAGCTGGCTGAGTTGCTCGATATCGAAGGCATTAGCAAAGAAAAGGCTGAAGCAGTGCACAAGTCGGCGGTCTTATATGTAGCGGAGAAAGCGCGCCAGGGAGGCGGAGGAGCGCGCCAAGGAGGCGGAGTTGGCCGCCAACCCGCCGCCTGCGCCTGAACCTGAAGCAGCTTTGGCGGGCCAAGCCGATGTGGCGCCGGAAGTCCCAGCGGGGCCGGAAGAACCGGCTTAGCATCCGGTGGCGAAACGGGAAGATGCGCCGGAGCGAACCTGTTTAGGCTGCGGCGCGCGTGATCGTAAAGAGCTCCTGCTGCGCTTAATCGTCAACGGCGCTGGCCAACTGGAAGTCGCGGCGCACGGGCAGCGCGGTGGTTATTTACATCGACGGCTAAAATGTTGGAGCGGCTTTGTCGGCCGAAAGAGCCACTTCCGGGCGTTTCGTGTTGAAGTCGCCAAGCCGGCCAAGGAAAAATTGCTGCGCGAACTGAAGGACAGTGTCGGGGTATAAACGACGGGGAGTAAAATGGGAAAGACGAGAGTTCATCTGCTGGCAAAAGAATTGGGCATCGAGACCAAAGATTTGATTGCCCAGCTCGACAAGTTGGGGATGCGCGGTCGGAAGGCCCAGAGCGCGATGGAAGATGAGGAAGTGACCCGTGTTCGCGCTGCGTTGGTAGCCCAGGAAAAACCGCAAGTCCATATCGGTGAAGAAAAAGTCATCGCTCGCGTGGTCAAGACCGAGGAAGAAGGTCATGCCAGCGTCGAGTCGCGTGAGACCGTCGTCGAACGCCGGGTCCGTACCAATGTCATTCGCCGGCGCACCAGCCGGGTTGAGGTCGCACCGCCCGAAGGCGCGGAAGAAGCAGCTGTCGCTGCGCCGGTTGAGCCTGAAATAATCACGGAACCGGTGGTCAGCACCGAGCCGGCTGCCCCTCCGCCCCCTGTTGCGGAGGAAATGCCGGTGGAAGCCGCCGCGGAGACAGCGCCAATAACTGAAGAACCCGCATCGGTTGAACCGGTCGTCGAACGCTGCTTCACCCGAAGTGATACCGGAACAGATTGAAGTTAAACCGGAGCCAGTGGCGCCGCCGCCGGTTGCCCCACCTCGACCGGCGACTGAACCGGAAACCATGGAAGCTTTGCAGCGTACCGCACCGCGCGGTGCGCGCATTCTTGGCCGCATCGATCTCAAGCAGTCTGTCCGAGTCGAACCGGCGCCTACGCCGGTATTGCGCCGGCCCGCTCCTGGGGCGGCGGCGGCCGGTGCGACAGGCACTGCCGCGGTGGAACCGCGGCGCCGGTGATGACAAGCCGAAGGCGGGGCGGCATAAAAAACGCGTCGTCAAGAAGCAGGATGTCATCGAGTCGCGCGAAAAAGAAGTGCGCGGCGGCCGGGGCATTCCGCGCAAGAAACGAGTCATGCCCGGCAAAGAGGTACGCCGCACCGAAATCACCGTGCCGCGGGCAAGCAAGCGCGTGATCAAAATCTCCGAAGTGATCTCGGTTGGCGATCTATCGCGAGAAATGGGCGTCAAGGCCGGCGAGGTGATCAAGAAGCTGATGGCCATGGGCATGATGGCCACCATCAACCAGGTGCTTGATGCCGATACCGCGACACTGATCGCTTCCGAGTTCGATTTTCAAGTAGAAAACGTCGCCTTCGATGCTGACAGCGCTCTTGAAGAAACGCCGGTCGGTGCCGAGGAAGAGGAAGCCGCCTTGCAGGCGCGGCCGCCGGTGGTGACGATCATGGGCCATGTCGATCATGGCAAGACATCATTGCTCGACGCCATTCGCAGTACTCACGTGACGGACCAAGAGCATGGCGGGATCACCCAGCATATCGGCGCCTATCATGTGCAAGTGGACGGCCGCAGCGTGACCTTTCTCGATACCCCGGGCCACGAAGCGTTTACCGCCATGCGCGCGCGAGGCGCTAAAGTCACCGATATCGTCGTGTTGGTGGTCGCCGCCGACGATGGCGTCATGCCGCAAACCATCGAAGCGATCAATCATGCGCGGGCTGCCGAAGTGCCGATCATCGTCGCGGTCAACAAGATGGACCGGCCCGATGCCAATTTGGAAAAAGTTAAAAGAGGTCTGTCCGAGTATGGCTTGGCTGCCGAGGATTGGGGCGGCGACACGGTGTTCGCGCCGGTGTCGGCGAAGACCCAGGAAGGCATTCCGCACCTGTTGGAAATGCTCCAGCTGCAGTCCGATATGTTGGAACTCAAAGCCAACCCGGAGAAACTGGCGCGCGGCACCATCGTTGAAGCCAAACTCGATCGCGGCCGCGGACCGGTGGCGACGGTTCTGGTTCAGGAAGGGACGTTGCACGTCGGCGATGCTTTTGTCTGCGGCGTCTTCTACGGCAAAGTGCGCGCCATGATCGACGACCATGGTCAGAAAGTCGAGGTCGCGCCACCGTCGTTTCCAGTGGAGATTCTTGGTTTGCAGGGGGTGCCGCTGGCGGGCGATTCGTTTGTCGCGGTCGCCGATGAAGCCAAGGCGCGCCAAGTTGCCGAGTTTCGCCATGGTAAGCAACGCGAAACCGAATTGGTCAAGTCGAGCAAAGTTTCCTTGGACGAACTTTACAGTCAGATCAAGGCCGGCGATGTCAAGGAACTCAGAGTGGTGCTCAAGGCCGATGTGCAGGGCTCCGTCGAGGCGGTGTCTGAAGCGCTCACGCGCATGTCCACCGGCGACGTCAAACTGAAAGTCCTGCACGGTTCGGTGGGCGGGATTACCGAAAGCGATATCCTCCTCGCTGCCGCTTCCAACGCTATCGTCATCGGCTTCAACGTGCGGCCGGAATCCAAAGGCGCGGCGTTGGCGGCCAAAGAAGGCGTCGACGTGCGCCTCTACACAATCATCTACGAAGTGGTGGCGGATGTGCGCGCCGCCATGGAAGGTTTGTTGGAGCCGACGTTCCGGGAGCAGGTTTTCGGCCGCGTCGAAATCCGCCAGATCTTCAATATTGCCGGCATCGGCACCATTGCCGGTTGCTACGGTCACCGAGGGCAAGATCGCCCGTGGCAATCTTGTCCGGCTGCTGCGCGACCAAGTGGTGGTGCACGAAGGCAAACTCGCTAGTCTCAAGCGCTTCAAAGACGATGTCCGCGAAGTCGCCTGCGGGCTATGAGTGCGGTCTTTCCCTTGAAGGGTTTCAGGATCTCAAGCAGGGCGATGTGGTCGAGGCGTTCGAACGGATTCCGGTAATCCGGCGCATCGCTCCGATGCAAACCGGTCGCGAGGCGCGGGTTTAAGCGGTCCTAACCGCATTCGCCGTTAGTGCCGGCGCTGTTCTTTCATGGTCGTGGGAATCCTGAAGTTGCAGCTGGCGATCCCTGAAAATCATTCTTTGAAGGGCAAGCGCGGCGTCGTGAAACGTATCCAGGCGCGGGTCACCCAGCGCTTCAACGTGTCGGTCACCGAATGCGGTGATCAGGATCTCTGGCAGAGCTCGCTTCTTGGCTTCGCCATAGCCGGCACCAGTCGGCCCATCGTCGAAGCCTCATTGCGGAAGATCGTCGACTTCGTCGATGCGCTGGGATTAGCCGAAGTCGGCGAAGCCGGTGTCGAATTCTTTCACTGTTGAGATAGTTCCCGATCATGAGTCGATTCGCGGCAATACAGAAAGATTCGTCTGCGGCGCAGGTGTCAAGAGTGCAAAGTTGATAATCATTTCTCCTGATCCATTGTGCCCGCCTTGCTAGCACGGTGAAAATAGTTTTTTTCACACCAAAACCATGGAATACCAACGTTCAGAGCGGGTCGGGGATCTGCTGTTGGAGGTGACGGCGGAACTCTTGCGGCGCGAGATCCGTGACCCGCGCCTCCGTGACGTCGCTTTGACGGCGGTCAAGATGTCGAAGGATCTGCGCCATGCGCGCATCTACTTCAATCTGCTCGGCGGTTCGGCAAATCATGACGATGCGACAGCGGGGCTCAAAAGCGCCAGCGGCTTCATTCGGACCAAAGCAGCCAAGCAACTGAATCTCCGTTTCGTTCCGAACATCGAGTTTACCTACGACGAGTCCGCCGACGAAGCGCAGCGTATCGACGCGCTGTTGAAGCAGGCCAGCAAGACTGAAGAGTAGTTTCGCGCCCCGGCAATAATTAGTCGGCGCTGCCGGGCGCGCTTTTGCCGCAAAATTTCTTGTTACAGCCGGTCGCCGTGAGCTTATGACTTTTACCCGAAGCGGTCTGTTGTTGATCGATAAGCCGACGGGTCCTTCATCGGCCCACGTCGTCCATCGCGTCAAAAAAATTCTCGGCGCTAAACGGGTCGGCCATTTGGGTACTCTTGATCCGTTCGCTTCGGGCTTGCTGCCGATCGGCATCAACGAGGGCACCAAGATCGCAGATATTTTTCTCGGCGGCGCCAAGAGCTACCGCGCGGTAATGGTCTTGGGGATAGCCACGGACAGCCAAGACGCCACCGGGAAAATAATCGATGAGCGGCCGGTGCCGGCGCTGGTGGATGAAGAATTGCGCCGGCTCGAAGCGAAATTCTCCGGCGCGCAAACCCAAGTGCCGCCGATGTTCTCAGCGTTGAAAAAAGACGGCGTGCGTTTGTATGAACTCGCCAGACAAGGGCAAGAAATAGAGCGCGCGCCGCGCTCGATACAGATCGATCGGCTCGAGTTGCGCCGTCGCAGCGATAACGAAATCGAGTTCGAGGTGACTTGTTCGCGAGGCACCTACGTGCGGACTTTGGCCGCGGATATGGGCGCGGCGTTGGGTTGTGGCGCCCATTTGCTCCAGCTCCGGCGCTTGAGCTGCGACCATCTGTCTTTGACCCAGGCGACCAACGTTGACGAGCTGGAAGGCACGGTGGCTGGCGATAACGTGCCGTTGATGACACTCGCCAACGCCTTAAGCCATTTCCCCGCGGTCACTTGGGACAACCGGTCGATCGCGCGGTTGCGTCAGGGGCAGCAGGAAATATTATTGCAATTAAAGTTGCCAGCCGACGGCGCATCTCTACTGTCGATTCTCGATCAGGCCGGCGAGCTGGTTGCACTGGTGCAATGGGCGGTAGACCTGTCCGGCGGCCGCTGGCGCCTGTACCGGGTTTTTCATTAAAGGTCTGGCGCGCGCCGACGAACCCGGTTTATTGACATCAACCGGGCCAATCAGATAACTTGTTAGTCCTATCGAACGTTAACGATATCACCATCTTGGATGCCGTGGGATGCTGATTCACAACCTCGCAGTGTTTTAGGAAAGGAAGCATCTATCGCTCATGAGTAATGCTACAGGAACGGTGCCAGCAAATTCACATATTCAAAATTGGGTTAAGAGCATCGCATCGATGTGTCAGCCCGATAACGTCTATTGGTGCGATGGTTCGGAACAAGAGCGCGAGCAGTTGACCAAAATCGCCGTGCAGTGCGGTGATCTGTTGCCGCTCAATCAGAAAGAAGAACCGGGCTGTTATCTGCACCGCAGCGCGCTCAATGATGTGGCGCGGACTGAAAACCTGACTTTCGTTTGTACTGACCAACAGGAAGAGGCCGGTCCTAACAATAATTGGATGGCGCCGGCAGAGGCCTACGACAAGCTTGCCAAGATCTTCGCCGGCTCGATGCACGGGCGGACGCTTTACGTCATTCCTTTTCTCATGGGACCGGCGGGATCGAGCTTTAGTAAAGTCGGCGTTCAGGTGACCGACAGCGTCTACGTGGTGCTCAACATGCGGCTGATGACGCGCATGGGCAAAATTGCTTTGGATCATCTCGGCAACTCGGACGACTTTACCCGCTGCCTCCATTCCAAAGCGGATCTCGATATCGAGCGCCGTTTCATTTGCCATTTTCCTCAAGACAACACGGTTTGGAGCGTCGGCTCGGGATACGGCGGTAACGCCTTACTGGCAAAAAAATGTTTGTCGCTGCGCATCGCCAGCAAATTAGGCCAACAAGAAGGCTGGATGGCCGAGCATATGCTGATCGTCGGCGTGGAAAGCCCCGACGGCGAGATTACCTATGTCTGCGGCGCTTTCCCGAGCGCCTGCGGTAAGACCAATATGGCGATGTTGGTGCCGCCGCCGAGCATGAAGGGTTGGAAAATTCACACCGTCGGCGACGACATCTCCTGGTTGCGCGTTGGCTCCGACGGCAGACTCTGGGCGATCAATCCGGAAGCGGGTTTTTTCGGCGTTGCCCCTGGCACGGGATCGAATACCAATCCCAACGCCGTGAAGACGGTCAAGAAAGACACCATCTTTACCAACGTTGCGCTGCGCGATGACGGCACGGTGTGGTGGGAAGGCCACGACGATCCGGTGCCGGCCAATGCCCAGGATTGGCGCGGCAAGCCCTGGGATCCTGAAGGTGGCAGTCCGGCGGCACATCCCAACGCGCGCTTCACCGTGTCGATCAAACAGTGTCCGACTTATTCGCCGGAGTGGGAAAAACCGCAGGGCGTGCCGATCAGCGCGATTCTCTTCGGCGCGCGCCGGCAGAAATTAATCCCATTGGTCTATCAATCCTTCAATTGGCAGCATGGCACTTTTCTCGGCGCGACCCTGGCTTCCGAAACCACCGCGGCGGCGACCGGCGCCGTCGGCGTGGTGCGCCGCGATCCGATGGCGATGCTGCCATTTTGCGGCTACAACATGGGTGATTATTGGGCGCACTGGTTGGCGATGGGTAAAAAGGCGACCAACCCGCCGAAAATTTTCCGCGTCAATTGGTTCCAGCGTAATGAGCGGGGACGCTTTCTCTGGCCGGGATTCGGCGAAAATCTCCGCGTCCTGCGCTGGGTGGTCGAGCGCTCCAAAGGCGGCGGCGCGGCTGACGAGACAGCGATCGGCTTTGTGCCCAAGGCATCGAGCTTGACCGGCGATGGGCTGGATATCGCCAAAGCCGATGTCGATCAATTGGTATCTGTGGATCGTGAGGCCTGGAAAAATAATTTGAAAAGCCAGAGCGATTTCTTCGATACCTTCGGCGATCATCTGCCGGCGGGTATGAAGGAAGAGCACGGCGCGCTCGCTAACCGTCTCAAAAAATAACCGGGGAGAGTTTTTATGGCGCGTGGCCATCACGATGTCGGCGGGCTTCCGGGCGCGGGAGCCATCGAAGTTACCGAGCATCAGCTGTCCGATTGGGAAATTCTCGCCGATGCAGTCAATCAAGCGCTCGGCGCGCGCGGCATCAAGCGCACCGACGAGATGCGCCGGGCACGCGAGGAGATGGACTCCGCCGCCTACCGGGACATGACCTATTACGAGCGCTGGATCGCTAGCATCGAAACGATCCTCATCGAAAAAAACATTCTCACTAAGGCGGAGATCGACCGGAAGCTCGTTGAGTTCGAATCCAAGTGGGGCGAGCCGTGACTCCCGCCACCGGCAGATTCAAAACCGGCGATCGGGTCAAAGTTAAATTCGAAGATCGTCCCGGCCATCTGCGCACTCCCTGGTACATCCGTGGCAAGAGCGGTCGCATCGAAAGGGTCTACGGCGATTTTCTCAATCCCGAATTACTCGCCTTCGGTAAAAACGGCTTGCCCAAGAAGACGCTTTATCAGGTCGCCTTCGACCACGGTGAAGTGTTCGGCAAGGCGCAGGGTGCGAAGGACAAGGTGCTGGTCGATATTTACGATCACTGGCTCGAAACCCTGGCTTAAGGAGAATGGACTTATGAGCGACGACCACGGGCATGATCATCCCAAGCATGAACTGAGCTACTACGCCAAACGGATCTACGCCATGCGCGACCTGTTGGTCGAGAAGGGTGTCATCACCGAGAAAGACATTCAGAGCCAGATCGAATATCAGGAGGCCCGTACTCCCGCCAATGGCGCCAATCTCGTCGCTAAGGCTTGGGTCGATCCGCAGTTCAAGGCGCGCTTGATCGCCGATCCCAAAGCGGCCTGTGCCGAGATCGGCATCGACGCCACCGCGCTCAACGAATTCGTCGTCTTGGAAAACACGCCGCAAGTGCGCCACATGGTGGTCTGTACCCTATGTTCCTGCTATCCCCGGCCGATACTTGGCCGGCCGCCGGATTGGTATAAGAGCTTCAATTATCGCCAGCGCTCGGTGTCGGACCCGCGCGGCGTCATGCGCGAGTTCGGTTTGGAGCTGGCCGACGATGTCGAAGTGCGGGTGCATGACAGCACCGCCGATATTCGCTATATCGTTATGCCGTTGCGCCCGATCGGCACCGAGGGTTGGAGCGAAGCCGATCTGGCCAAACTGGTGACGCGCGACAGCATGATCGGCGTCATGGACGCTCTGCCCATACTCCCAGAATAGTCTTACTAACGGTCGACAACTTCCACAAAGTTCTATTGGGCAACTTTTCGGATCGGTGGCGCCAGCCCAACGATGGCGGCGCCGATCTTTTTTGTTGATTTTTTGCGCTACTGTTCTTACCATTCACTCAATAAGTCCTTCTTAGAACCATGATTACCAAACGACGGGCCTCCACTAGGGTGAATCCCGCAAAAATCGACTATGCCACGGCGCTACGCAGTATCGGCCAAGATTTGGAGCGGCGCGGACTGAAAAGCTTTGATATCCGTTTCGAAGGCCGAGAGTATGTTGCCCTGTGCGGTTATCAGGAGCCGCCGGCAGCAACTCCCGTGGAATTGAGATATCGTCCCAGCGACATCGACGAATCGGACCGGGCCGGTGAGAACCAGCGCGGCAAGGCCGCGGCGCCGAAGGATTTTCTCAATCAACCGCAAGTTCTTCGGGCGATCGGCGAATTTCTCGATCGCAACGAAGCAAAGCTGGTGCGGTTATCCAACAATGATCGGCGCACCAAGGAGTCGACATTCATTGTCGAGTATATCAGCCGTGACGGCGAGCATGTCATCGACGATCGCACCGGTGCGGCGATCTACGATTTGTGTGTTGGGATGTATAAGCAACGCGGCCGATTGACCGGAAATGGCGGCCGGCGCCTTTAAGCGTAATGCATTCCAAACCGGCGTTTGCAGACTAGTCAACTACTAAAGGCCTGCCAATTTGGATACTTCCGTTGACTACTATTCGATCCTCGGGGTCAAGCCCGGCGCCACGGTGGACGACATCAAGCGCGCCTACCGGCAGATGGTTTTCCGCTTTCATCCCGATCGCAATCCGGACAGTCCGGAGGCGGCTGACAAATTCACTCAAGTGCGCGACGCCTATGCGGTACTCTCGGATGCTTTGAAACGGCGAGTTTACGATAGTGTCAAGCATCCGGCCGGCGCCGAGGAGAGCGACGATGCGGTCGAAGACGAGCCCAGCGATAACGAACAATCGGCATCGAGCCGTAGCGAATCGAGAGCCGAGGCTAAGTTCTCTCAAGACTTCAAGCAAAAAATCGAACCGGAGCCCAAGTGTCCGTCATGCGCGGTGGTGGGAATCGATCATTTAGTCTCGCGTAAGGGCCGTTCCGTTAGTGCCCATGGCAAGCATTTTGTCCTGGCGCCGTTCAACGTCGTGCTCTGCAACGCCTGCGGCCATGTGTATGGCATCACGGGCAATTCCAATTAGACCCGCCTTCTCAGAGACCAAGCGATTGTAATTCTTTGCTCCAAGCGCGAGTCAGTGCATGACGCCGCCGCCTTCGACGACTAAGAGTTGTCCGGTGACGAAATCGCTGTCCGAGCTAGCGAGAAAAAGCGCGGTGCCGACGATGTCGGCAGGGGTTTCGACCCGCCGAAAAGCACGCTTGTCCATGCTTCCTTCGCGCCGTTTGAGCACCTCTGGAGAAACATTTTCTTCGCTCATGGTCGAGCCCGGCGTCATGCAGTTGACGTTGATGCCGTACTCGCCCAGCTGGCGCGCCATGACGCGGGTGAGCGCGACCACCCCGCCTTTGGCGGTGGTGTAATGCGGCATGTTGCCGGAGCCGCTAAAAAAAGTCCCCGAGGCGATGTTGATGATTTTGCCGGAGCGCTGCTGCTTCATGATCGGGATGACCGCCTTGCTGCACAGGAACACGCCTGTCAAATTGACTTCAATGACGCGATCCCATTCGTCGAGCTCCAAATCCTCCACCGGACCTTTCCAGAGTTTCTGCGTCACATAAATCGCCGCATTGTTGAGCAGGACGTCAACCCGGTCGAATTTTTTCACGGTCTCATGCATGAGCCCTTGGAGGTCGGGCAGACTGCGCACGTCGGTTGTCCGCGCCCAGGCCGAGCCGCCGGCGTCTAGAATCGCTTTCGCCGTCGCATCGCCGCCGATCCCGTCGAGGTCGGCGATTACCACGTGAGCGCCTTCTTCGGCGAAGCGGCGGGCGTAGGCTTTGCCGATGCCATGAGCGGCGCCAGTGATGATCGTGACTTTGTCTTTGAGCCGCATAGGTTCTCCATTGCCGCGCACTGTTTTTGGCGCAGTTCGAAATTCTCCGATGGAAAATTAACTGAAGCTTGGCGTCTTGCCGGAAAAAAGCACTTCGAGCTGGCTGACGGGAAATCGCAGGCCGACGTAGAAAGTTCCGAACAAACCGTAGACCGCGCTGGCTTCGTCGAAGCGCATTTCGTAGACCAGTTTCTTAAAAACCAACGGATCGTCGGCAAACAGATCGACACCCCATTCCCAGTCGTCGAAGCCGATGGAGCCGGAAATGATCTGCGTTACCCGACCGGCGTAGTGGCGGCCGATCATGCCATGATCGCGCATCATGCGTTGGCGTTCGCGGATCGGTTCGCTGTACCAGTTCTTCACTTCGCCGCGGTATTTGTTCATCGGATAAAAACACAGATAACGGCGCAAGGGAATTTCCGGCCACAGTCGCGGCGCCGCGGCTTCGCGCTGCCGCGCCAGCTCCGCTTCGATCTCGCGATTCCACTCGGCGGTGCCGGGCTTAAGACCTTTGGCCGTCAGTTCGGCATATAGTTTCACCGAGCCCTCGTAGAGGCCGAGCTCGACGACCGAAAGATAAGAGGTCGTCGGTTCGAGATATTGGTTCAATTCGCTCTGGGCGATGGCTAATTCGGCGCCGTTCAGGTCGTCAGGGGTCTTGCGGAAGTGAACGACCATCAGATCGCCCTTGTGACCGAGCATGGAGAAGAGCCCGGTGGCGGCCTGCTTATTCATTTCCAAATCTCTGAACAGGGTCGCGGCTTTTCCCAAGACATGTTTCTGCTGGCTAGTGCCGAGCTCGTTCCAGGCCGGCCAGCGCACGCGAAACATTTGATGCAGCAGATAGGAGCCGTCGAGGCTCAGCGGTGTCGCCGGCAGGTCGTCGATGTCGGTACGCGAGGATTGCGGTTCCATTCGGCTTTTCGTTTCCTATGGTTTAAGGATTTATAATTGCCGGCGGCGGACCTGCGCTATGCGCGGGCCGATCGGGTTTGCTGCCACCCAGGCGAACGCGCAGGGCTTGGAAGCCGCGTTTGGCCAAACGAAATAATTTTGGCATGAGCCAGACTCCCAGCCCGACGAAGCCTATAACGAAAATGACCATGAGGATGGGATTATTGAAAATCAACCAGATGCCGCCTAACACGGCTGCATCTTCGGTAACACTGGCAGTCCAATTCGTGAACGGTTCCGGGCTGGCGTTGAGCGCCAGACGTGTGGTCGCTTTGGCGCCATGGGCGGCGAGTGCGATCGAACCGCCGGCGAGCATGGCGGCCAATTCCAGCGCCGGATTCATATCGCCGAGGGCACGCGCGGCCAAGATCGCGCCGGCGGGCACGCGGATAAAGGTGTGGAGCGCGTCCCAACCGCTGTCAAAGTAGGGCACCTTATCGGCGAAAAACTCGATGACGTACATGATGCAGGCGATGGCGATCACCGCTGGATGGGCGAGGACTTCGAGATTGTGCGGCAGCTGAATCAGTTCCATCTGCCGGGCGATACCCAAGGCCGCCACCGTGGCGTAAAGATTGATGCCCGAGGTCCAGGCTGCCCCCATTGCCAAGCTTAATGCTTCGACGGTGCCCATGTGCGCACTCCTTTTTCGCCGCGTGGCCGCTGGATACAATCCAGTTTGACGTTGCTTCCAGCGATATGTTGCGTCTCCCCGCGGACCAAGGGGAATCCCTTATAGCTTGAACTTGCCGGCGATCTTGTCCTTGAACTCCTTTTCGAAGGCATTGACTGCGGGAAACTGATCCATCCATTTATACGGCCGGCAGGCATCGATGAGCACGCGGTCCGACGTGTAGCCGCGTGGCGAACGCTCCTCGGGCGGCATCGCCGGCTCGCACACCGAAGCCCAAACGTCTTTGATGATGTCGATGCCGCCGCGCACGTAGCAGCGCGTGGCGATGGCCCAAATCACCTCTCCTGGATTGGTGATGTCGATGTCGTCGTCGACGACGACGACAAACTTGCCGCCATAAGCGCCGGCGCGGGCGCCGGCGGCGACCAGTAACGCTTGCTTGGCGTGGCCGGCGTAGCGCTGTTTGATCGCGACCACGGTGAACGGTCCGGGCTGTCCGCCGTAAACAAAACCCCACACTCCTTTAACTTCCGGAATGCCGGCCTTTTCCAATTGCTCCCACAAAGTCGCCGCGCCCAGCGGCATTGGCAGATAACTCGCCGGAGGCTTGAGCGGCGGCGCGCCGAGCAGGATAGGATTGTTACGATAATAAATTCGTTTCACCGTCATCACCGGCGTCTCGCCGACATTTTCATCGGTGAAATATCCCGGCCATTCGCCGAAGGGACCTTCTTTCGGCATGTCTTCATCTTTCATCGGCGGCAGTTCGCCTTCGAGGACGATTTCAGCGTTGGCCGGAATCGGCAGTCCTGTGAAGGCGCCGCGGGCGACGGCGACCGGAGCGCCTTGCAGGTAACCGGCGAATTCAAACTCGTTGACATCGGGCGGCAGTGGCATCTGTGCGGCGAGAAACACCGCCGGGCCTTGGCCCAGGGTGATGGCGATGGGCAACGCCTTGCCGGCATCGCGGGCGCGCTCGAAAGAGAGCCGGCCATGCTTGCCCATGTTCATTTTTACCGAGACGTGATTTTTGTCCTGCACCATGACCCGGTAGGTGCCGACATTAATTTTACCCGTGTCCAAGTCTTTGGTGATGACGCCGCAGCCGGTGCCGATAAACGGTCCGCCGTCGAGGTCATGCCACTTGGGTGTGGGAAACTTATAGAGATCGACCTCATCGTCGACCATTTGGTTTTCCATCACTGGGCCGCCTTCGACCTGCTGCACCGGCACGGGCTTATAGGCCGCGAGCTTCTTGCGCCACTCGTGAAGAAAATCGATGCCGTTTTGCGCGCTGATACCCATGGCCGGACCGGTGCGCTTGCAAGTCCGAAAGACATTGGTGATGACGCGAAACCCAGTCGGATAATTTTTAAAATTATTGAACAGCAGCGCGTCGCCTTCTTTTTCCGCCGCCCGCTCCGTGAGCGCGCCTACCTCCAAGTCCAAATCCACGCCGTCGAGCTCGCGCAGCTCGCCCATCTCTTTGAGCACTTCGATGTAGCCCCGCATGTCGGTAACGTCAGTCATCGGTTCCTCCTAAATTGACGCAATACTATGGCGGCGGGGGAGGTGAGTCAATCGAAGGTGGTTCTTTCACCTGCTTCATAGCCCGATGTCGCACTCGAATGTTCAGACAATGCGCGCTCGTATCTGGCGCTCGGTCGGATTGACTTAATGCAGTTCGAGCGGACTCCCGGCAGAGAAGCAGAGGATCGCGCATTGGTCCCGGGTGATCTTGTTCTTCTCGATGTCCTGGACAAATTATTTGAGAATTTCTTGCGCAACTGTAGTAAGGCTACAACGTGCAGTTTCCTTTCTTCTACGGCTGGATCATCGTCGTCATCGCCATGGTCGCAGGGTTTTTCGCATCCGGCGTGAGCAACGTTACCATGGCGGTGGTGTTGAAGCCGATCAGCGAAGATCTCGGCTGGAGCCGCAGCGTAACCGCAGCGGCGATTACCTTGGGATCTTTTGGCGGCGGCCTGCTGTCGCCCTTGTGCGGACCGGTGGCGGATCGATTTGGGCCGCGGGTGTTGTTGCCGCTCGGTGGTATCCTGGTCGGCCTGTTGTCCATTGGCGTGAGTCAGAGCACGGCGCCGTGGCAGTTTTATGCGACCTTCGTTCCGGCCCGGGCGCTGACCGAATTTATGCTTTGCGGCGTGGTGCCGTACACGGCGATCGCCAATTGGTTTTACGCCAAACGGCCGCGCGCCATGGGCTTGGTGGCGATGTCGACGCCGTTGGGCTCGGCGGCGATGACTTTGATCTATCAATTTCTCGTCACCCATTACGGCTGGCGTAGCGCGTTTCTCGCCTTGGGCTGGGCGTTGTTAATTCTAGTCGTCGTGCCGGCGGCGATTTTCCTGCGTCGCCAACCCGAAGATTTGGGCATGTATCCCGACGGGGTCGCACCGACTCTACACTCCGACGCTGTCTCGCCGGCCGCGACGCCGGCTGCTGTCGAAGCCGAGCGCAGTTGGACGCGCGCCGAGGCGGTGCAGACGAGTGCGCTATGGTTGCTCGTGGCGAGCGTCTTTCTCGCCTCCCTCGGCACTGGCGGTATCGCTTTTCACACGGTCGCTTATTTTACCGATGTGAAGATTTCACCGGCGGTCGCCGCCGGCGCGGTGAGCGTGATGGCGCTCTCCGGAGCATTTGGCAATGGCATCTGGGGAGCCTTGGCGGAGCGGCTTTCGCCGCGCAGTTTGAGCGTGACGGCGACGGCGTTGTCGGCGGCGTCGGTGGTTTTGTTGATGTCTGTGGATTCGCCGCCATCGGCATATCTCTTCGGCGTGCTCTTCGGCATCTGCGCCCGCGGCGGCACAGCGGTGTTGACACAAATCATGCTGGCGCACTATTTCGGCCGGCGCTCCTTCGGCGCCATCAGCGGCGTGCTCGAACCGTTTCACAAGGGCGGCCTCGGCGCCGGCGCCTTAGTCGCCGGCCTGGCCTTCGATTGGAGCGGTAATTATCGCTTAGCTTTGCTGGTTTTTCTCACCAGCTATCTGGTGCTCCGCGCTGTTGGTATTCTTTGCGCGCCGGCCGCCCTTGCCATCTGCGTAGATTCGGCATCCCCGGGGCGAATGTTGCGGCGCTGGCGATCTTGACTTTGAGGCGTCATCCTTTAGCTTGATCACCATGGTTTCGTCGCGCCCTGTCGGTTTCTTGATCGTTTTGTTTTTGCTGTTCCCATTCGCGCCCGCCCATGCCGCGCAAGTCCAAGAATTTGTCCTCGACAATGGTCTGAAAGTGCTGCTTTTGGAAGATCATAAAAGTCCGGCGGTGACGTTCCAGGTGTGGTACCGAGTCGGTGGCCGTGATGAGAAAGACGGCAAGAGCGGCCTGGCCCATTTCCTCGAACATATGTTGTTCAAGGGCACGCCGACGACGCAGCCGGAAGAGTACTCGCGAATTATCGCCAAGAACGGCGGCCGTTCCAACGCTTTTACGACATCGGACATGACAGTCTACTTCGCGACCATGAGCCGGGACAAGATTCATATTCAGCTCGAGCTGGAAGCTGACCGGATGGCCAATGCGCTGTTGGGCGACACTTATTTCGAGCCGGAAAAGAACGTGATCCAAGAAGAGCGCCGCTTGCGCACCGACGACAATCCGGGTTCGGCGCTTTATGAGATCGCCGCATCAGTGGCCTACACTATTCATCCATACCGCCGTCCCGTGGTCGGCTGGATGCAGGATATTCAAAGCCTGACGCGCCAGGACTTGGTGGATTTTTACAAACTTTACTATGCGCCCAACAACGCGGTGATCGTCATGGTCGGCGATTTCGATTCGAACGAAATGCTGGCCAAAATCAAAGCCGCCTACGGCAAGATTCCGCGCGGCTCAGAACCGCCAAAGCTGACGCTGGTCGAGCCGTCCCAGCGCGGTGAAAAGCGCGTGACGCTGAAAAAAGAAGCAGAACTGCCGATGCTGATGCTGTTTCATCACGCGCCCAATCTGCACAGCCCCGACAGTTTTGCGCTGGATCTGCTATCAATCGTGTTGGCGGGCGGCAAGAGTTCGCGTTTGTATCAAGAGCTGGTGTACCAAAAGCGTTTGGTGCGCGGCATCGATGCCGACTATAGTGCGGTGTCGAAGGACGCCACAGGGTTTTCAATATCCGCGCAACTGCTGCCCGGCGCTGAACCGGCCAATGTCGAGCAGCAAATTGACCGCTCGCTCGACAAGGTCAAAACCCAATTGATTAGCGAGCGCGAATTGCAAAAAGCCAAAAATCAAGTTGAAGCGGCTTTTATCTTCGCCCAAGACTCGATCTTCGGCCAGGCGATGAAGATCGGTTACTACGAAATGGTCGGTGGCTGGCGCTTGGTCGATAGCTATCTCGACAATATGCGTAAAGTCACTCGGGAAGATATTCGCCGTGTGGCGCAGAAATATCTCCAACGGGACAATCGTACGGTCGGCACCTTGATTCCGATTAAAGCTAAAACTCAATGATGCGTACTTTACTCGGGCTTTTCTTATTCGGTTTGTTGGCGCAGGCTCTGCCGGCACAGGGCGCCATGGTGCCGAAGCGAAGCGTGCTCAGCAATGGATTGGTGTTGCTGACCTCCGAGCAGCGGGCTTTACCGACGGTTGCCATCGAGTTGTTGATCGATGCCGGCGCGCGTCATGAGAGCGCGGAACATACCGGCCTGGCGCATCTAACCTCGCAACTTTTGACCGACGGTACGGCCAAGCGAAGCGCACTGCAAATCAGCGAAGCGTTGGATTTCATCGGCGCTAGTCTCGATACCGGCTGCGCTGACGATTTGGCGACGATTAGCTTGACGATACTCAAGAAGGACCTGAGCGTTGGCTTGCAGTTGCTCGCCGAGATCCTGACCGGCGCGAGTTTTCCGCCGGCGGAGATCGAGCGGCAAAAGCAAGCGATCATCGCCTCGATCAAGGCGAAAGAAGAAGATCCCGGCACCTTGGCGGGCGATGCGTTTGCCGCAGCGTTACTTCCCGGCAGCGCTTATGGCCGGCCGGTGGAGGGAACGGAAGCTTCGGTAAAACGGTTGGATCGGCAACGCGTGCAAGAATTTTTTAAGCGCTACTATCGTCCCAATCGGACGATCATATCGGTGGTCGGCGATGTTTCTGAGCGGGAAATTAGCGTGGCGCTTACCGAAGCATTCAAGAACTGGCCCAAAGGCGAAGCGACCAGAGCGCCGACAGCTCCGGTGCCGAGCGATGTCGCGAAAATCCTGCGGGTCAACAAGGATCTGACGCAAGCCAATATCATCCTCGGTCATGGCGGGGTGCCGCGGGGCCATCCCGACTACTACGCAATCCAGTTGATGAACTACATTCTCGGCGGCGGCGGGTTTTCGTCGCGGGCGATGGATTCGATCCGTAATGAGCGCGGCTTGGCCTATTCGGTCTACAGCTCTTTCGGCGCGGAGAAAAGCTATGGCACCTTTCAGTTGGTCATGCAGACCAAGAGCGAGAGCGCACAAGAAGCGATACGCCTGGCGCGTGAGGAGATTCGGCGCCTGCGCGATGAACTGGTCAGCGATGCCGAACTAAATGACGCCAAGGATTACCTCACCGGCAGCTTCCCGTTGCGTTTCGATACCAATCGTAAAGTTGCCGGGTTCTTGGCCCAGGTCGAGTACTATGAACTTGGCCTCGATTATCCCGATCGCTACGGCGAACTCATTCGCAAGGTTAGCCGTGCCGATGTGCAGCGGGTAGCGCGTGCGCACCTGCACCCCGACAAGTTAATTACGGTCATCGTCGGTAACCAACAGAAAATCAGCTTACAATAGCTGCCAAGTTATCCGGAATCGTTCGCCGGTTGACGGCCGCCGATGCCGCTTTTGCTGGCGGTGACCCGGCTCGGCATTGGCGGCGAATCCCTTCGGTAATACAGTTATTGAAGCCGGTGCGGCGGTGATTTGGCGGCAGGGTTGTGCTTGAAGTCGGTCGCAGCTATAAGGGGTATTCGATTCAGAATACCATGAAAAAAATCCTGATCATCGAAGACCACGCCGATATGCGCGAGTTACTCACTTGGCAAATCGAGCTGATGGGGTTTGCCGCGGACACCGCCAGGCAGGGACGCGAAGGATTGCAAAAAGCTCAGTCGGGGAATCCCAATCTGATTATTTTGGATATCATGATGCCAGGCATGGATGGCTGGGAAGCGGCGCGTGAGCTGAAAGCCAACGCGGCCACCAAGGATATTCCCATTCTGGCGGCGACGGCTTTGTTTCGCGATGCCGATTTGCAAAACTGTTTAGCGGCCGGCTGCAGCGGGTACATCGTCAAGCCCTTTACATTTCAAGAGCTGCAAGGAAAAGTAAAGGAACTGCTGCCTGACGCCGATGTCACCTCGCCCTTCTAACCGGTGATCGCCGCTTAGAGTCGGTAGTTTCATCCATTTATTGTTTCAGTCGGACGGTATGGCGATGGCGACCGACGCCCAAGCGACCTCGATTGTTCAGCGTTTGCGTGGGGAAGGCTACGAGGGCTTTCTCGCGGGCGGCTGCGTGCGTGATATGCTGCTCGCCAAAGAGCCCCAGGACTACGATATCGCGACCAGCGCCCGGCCCGAGGACATCCAGCGCATTTTCCCCAATACGATTCCGGTGGGCGCGCAATTTGGCGTGATCGTGGTGATGCTCGACGGCACGCCGTTTGAAGTGGCGACGTTCCGTCACGACGGTCCGTACCTCGATGGCCGCCGGCCGAGTACGGTGCGTTACGGTACTTTGGCGGAGGACATTCACCGGCGCGACTTTACGATCAACGGCATGGTTTACGATCCGCTCGCTGAGCGAATCATCGATTTAGTCGGCGGGCAAGAAGATCTTCGGCGCGGCTTGGTGCGCGCCATCGGCGATCCCCAGGCACGCTTCGAGGAGGATCGCCTGCGCATGATCCGCGCCGTACGATTTGCCGCCAGTCTGAAGTTCGACATCGATCCGCAGACATTTGCCGCGATACAAAATTTGGCGCCAAGCGTCGCGGTGATTTCCTGGGAGCGGATCGGCGAGGAGATAACCCGCATATTGACCGAAGGCGGCGCCCGGCGCGGCTTTGAGCTGTTGGACGAAAGCGGGCTGCTCGAAAATTGTTTTGCCGGAGATCGTCGCCATGAAGGGCACCGCGCAGACGCCGGACTTCCATCCCGAGGGCGACGTCTTCGCGCATACCATGCTGCTCCTCAGCCATTTGGAAAATCCTAGCGAAACTTTGGCGTACGGTTGTTTGCTCCATGATGTCGCCAAGCCCGTCTGTATTCGTCAGGAAGGCCAACGCATTACCTTTTATGGCCACACCGAACAGGGCGCCGACATGGCCGAGGAAATTCTTAAAAGACTGAAGCGCGGCCGCGCGATCTGGGAGCGAGTTGCCTATCTGGTGCGCAACCATTTGCGCCACGTGCAGGCGCCGCAGATGCGCTTGAGCACGTTGAAGCGATTTCTGCGCGAGGACGGCAACGAAGAATTACTCGAATTGGCGCGCATCGATGCGTTGTCGTCCAACGGCGACTTGAGTTATTATCGTTTCTGCCAAGAGCGCCGCGGTGCGTTGAACGACGAGGAGATTCGCCCGAGCCGCTGGTGCGCGGCGGTGATTTGATCGAACTGGGATTCAAGCCGGGCCCGCAATTCAAGGAAATCTTGCGCCAGGTCGAAGATGCGCAGTTGGGCGGCGAATTAAACAGCCGCGACGAGGCCATGGAATGGATCAGAGACAAAATTTAACAACTGAGGTCGGTGGATGAAGAAAGCCCAGACCTACAATGTCATCGGCAAGGCGGAACTTCGCAATGACGGTGCCGAGAAGGTAACCGGTAAAGCGCTCTATACCGTCGACGTCGATCTGCCCGGACATGGCCCATGGCAAGGTTCTGCGCAGTCCCTATGCCCATGCGCGGCTGGCGCGTGTCGATGGCAGCCAAGCCGAACAGATTGCCGGGAGTGCTCGCGGTGATCACCCGCGACGATCAAAAAAGCCTGCGTATGTTCGGCGCCGCTTACAAAGATCAAACCATCGTTGCCGTCGACAAGGTGCGCTATGCCGGCGATCCGGTGGCGGCGGTGGCGGCGGTTGACGAAGCGACGGCGGCGCGAGCCTTGGAACTGATCGAAGTCGATTACGAAGATATGCCCGCGGTGACTAGTCTCGACGAAGCGCTTAGCGGAAAATGCGCCGCTGGTGCACGAGGCGTCGGCCCGCGGCGGCGAATTGATGGGGCAGCGCTACGAAGCGCCGAAGGAGTTTAGCGGCAGCAACCTTTGTTATCGTTTTAGCTATGCCAACGGCGATGTCGAGGCCGGATTCAAAAAAGCCGATCATGTTTTTGAAGACACCTTTACTTTTCCGCGGGTGCAGCATTTCTCGCATGGAACCGCACGCGACCGTGGCCCACCATGAGGGCGACCGCATCACGCTGTGGGCCGGCACCCAGGAGCCGTTCACGCTGCGCGAACATCTGGCCGAGATTTTTCGGCTGCCGCTGAGCAAGATTCGCATCATCGTGCCCTACGTCGGCGGCGGCTATGGCGGCAAACTGGCGGTGAAGACCGAGCCGTTGGCGGTGATGTTATCGTGGAAAGCCAAACGGCCGGTGCGTTTGGCGCATACCATCGAAGAGAGTTTCAAGACCGTCACCCGCCATCCGGCGCGGGTGCGCATCAAGACCGGCGTGACCAAGGACGGTAAACTGGTGGCGCGCCAATGTTTGATTCACATGGAAACCGGCGCCTACGCCGACGCCGGCCCGCGGGTGACCCAAAAGGCCGGCTATCGGAGTTTCGGTCCTTATCGGATTCCGCACATGAAAACCGATGCTTACACGGTTTACACCAATACCGTGCCGGCGGGTGCCTATCGCGGCTTCGGCACCTTGCAAGTGACCTGGGCGTATGAGTCGCAGATGGATATCATCGCCGACAAAGTTGGGCTTCGATGCCCTCGAATTCCGCATCAAGAATCTGCTCAAAAAAGGCGACCTGTACACGCCAGGGGACACGCCGGTGGATTGCGACCTCAAAGCAGGTTTGCTGCAAGCCGCCGAAGAAATCGGCTGGAAGCAAAAGATTACCAAGCCGCAATCGCGGCCGCGGCCTGGCGGTGTGCATGAAAGACGGCGGCGGCACCTACAAAGTCTCGTCGGCGGCGGTGAAGATGAATGCCGACGGCAGCGTCGTGTTGCTTACCGGCACCGTCGAAGTCGGCCAGGGCGCGCGCACGGCGTTGAGCCAAGTGTGTCGCTGAGGAGTTGGGGATACCTTTCGCTGCCGTCACCGTGGCGCAACTGGATACCGAGATCACGCCTTACGATGTCAATACCAATGCCAGCAGTTCGATGGTGGTGATGGGCTTGTCGGTGCAGCGCGCGGCGCAGGATCTAAAGCGGCAGATTATTCGCCATGCGGCGAAGGTTCTCAAAACCAAAGCCGAACAGCTGCGCTGAGCCGGCGGCCAGATCGTCGGCGCCGAAAAATCAAACTCTGTCATTTCGTCGAGCTCATGCAGAAAGTTTTCTTGTCGCGTTCCGGTGAGATGTCGGCCACGGCGCCTATCAGTCGATCAAGAGCGCCAAAGCTGCCCTGGGCTCGCCGACCAATTTCTGGGAGATCGCCTGGGGCGCGGCGGAAGTGGAGGTGGACCGCGACACCGGCGAGATCAAGTTGCTCAAGTACGTTTCGTTAGCCGATGTCGGCCGGGCGATTCATCCGGTGATGTGCGAAGGGCCAGGACGAAGGCGGCGTCATGAACGCCATCGGCCATAGTCTGATGGAAGAGATGATCTACAAGGATGGGCAATTGCTAAACCCCAACTTGGTCGACTATCGCGTGCCGAGTTTCAATAGTTTGCCCAAGGATTTCGAAACCATTCTGGTCGAGAGCCAAAACGGCCCTGGGCCGTTTGGCGCCAAGGGCACCGGTGAGGGCGGTTTGTTGCCGGTGGCCGCGGCGATCGGCAATGCGGTCTTTCGCGCGACTGGACTACGCATGTACGACTTGCCGCTCACTCCGGAGAAAGTTTGGCGCGGCTTGGCTTCGCCCGCTCGGAAAATCGATTGAGGAACCTCAGGTCAAAATTCATAAGCCGGAGATCGCCAGCCGATTCGTTGAACCTGCCAGGCTCTGATCTCGGACAGCTGTCGCCGTTACTGATCCGCCTGTAAAGAGACTTATCAATAGCCCTTCGGGAAACGGCACGTTCAATAGCTTTTCGAATAATCCCCAGTAAAACAGCCAGGAAAAAAAGGTTACCTGCGCGGTCATCAGCCAGCTCTCTTTGCCGGCGATCTTCAAATACAACAGAATCATTAGCGGCACGGCAATGGAAAAGCCCAGGAGCCAGATGGCGACGAAAAAGCCAACGGTCCAGGAGATCACGGCGATGGTTCTTTGTCTGATCAGTTCCGGGGCGAGTTCGGCGTCGGCTTGTTCGCCGCCGTGGGCTTCTACCTTCTTTCTGACTTTGCCGCGCAGATCCCGGGCCAACTGGGAGAAGCACAGAACCAATGTCGGTATGCCGATGACCCAGGGAAACAGGCCGGCGCGGTAGCCGAAGTTGCGGCTCTGCCAGAGCGCCGCGGCGAGTATCACAATCAGTGCGGCAATGAAAATCGTCCCGGCGCCGAATTGCATCCCGCGCAGGCTGCGGTGCCTGTTCCAATGTTTGGCTCGTGCCTGGCGCCGCGGCTTTTGCCCTGGCTTCCCTGCGGTTTTTATAAATTGGATAAAAAATTCCTATCAGCGTGATAATAAAGATGCCGATGACCCCAGGACGATGAGTCCATGCCAGGCCGTAATTATCCGTCGACAGGAACAAGCGGTTTTCCGACAGCGGACCGAGCACCAGGCCGAGCAGCACCGGTGGCCGCGGCCAGTCGAGTTTCTCCATGATCCAGCCGAGGGCACCGAAGACCCAGGACAATCACCATGTCTTGGAAAGCATTCTTTTCGGCGAATGCGCCGAGATAAATCAATACGAGAATGATCGGGATGATGATGCCGCCGCGCACCTGGGTGACTTTTGCCAGTGGCTTCAGGAAGAGAAAGCAGATCGCGACCGTGATGATGTTGGATATAATGATGACCCAGACAAACGAAAAGGTCAGGTCGAGTTTGCCCTTGGGCGGCGGCAGCAGCATGTCCGGACCTGGGACGATGCCTTGAATGATGAAGGCGCCGAGCAGGATCGCCATGACCACGCTGGCGGGGACGCCGAAGGCGATGGTCGTAATCAAGCTGCCGCCGAGGGTGGAATTGTTCGCCGCGCCGGGTCCTAACACGCCACGCACGTCGCCTTTGCCGAAGCGTTCTTTGTTGGGCGAGCTTTGCACCGCGTGGGCGTAGGCTAACCACTGAGTAGTCGCCGCGCCCATGCCGGGTATAATCGCGATGACCGTGCCGAGCGCGCTGCAGCGGATCACCAGCCAAAAATGGCGGAAGGTATCTTTGACGCCTTCCATGACGCCACCGAGCTCACCAACTTCTTTCTTGGCGATACTGCTGCCCAAGACGGCGAGCTCGATGGTTTCCGGGATGGCGTAGAAACCGATGGTGATGGGCACTAAGCCGATGCCGTCCCAGAGAAATAGCTGGCCGAAGGTGAAGCGTTGGATGCCCGAGATGGGATCGAGGCCGATGGTCGCTAACATCAGACCGATGCCGCCGGAGATGATGCCTTTTAACGGATCCTCGCCGCTCAATGCGGCGACAAACGATATGCCGAGAATCGCCAGCATGAAAAATTCCGGTGAACCGAAAGAAAGGACCAGGGGACGGATCACGGGTATTGCCGCGCCAAGCGCGAAGCCGGCAAACACCGCGCCGACCATAGAACTCATCAGCACCGCGCCTAGGGCGCGGCCGGCTTCGCCGTTACGTGACATGGCGTGGCCATCGACAATCGTCGACGCGGTCGTCGGCTCGCCCGGGACGCCGAACAAGACCGAGGTGATGTCGCCGGTGGTGGCGGTGACCGCCGTCATGCCCAGCAGAAAGGCGAAGGCTTCGACGGCGTTCATTTTAAAAACGAACGGCAGCATGAGCGCCATCGCCGTGGGACCGCCCAGGCCGGGAAGAATACCGACGACGAAACCGACGGCGATGCCGACCATCATCAAACTGAAGGTGGACCAGTTGAAGACTTGTAGGAGTCCAGAAAACAGCGCCGACACCATATCCATAAATAGCTAAGTCCTCTGCAGGCAAGGGCTAAATGTTGGTCGTCAATATCAATCTCCAGGGGAATTGTAAAGAACGTCGTCGCTCGCGATCGAAGTGGTTTGCATCTCGACCGCCGATAAATATTACATTGTGTTCATCGCCGTGGCCCTCTAGAATGATCGTGTCGGCGTAATCGGGCATGTCATTGCAGGAGAAACGTTATGGCGCAGCAATACGGAAATTTTATCGGCGGCAAGTGGCTGGCGTCCAAGTCCGGTAAAACCTTCGAGAACCGCAACCCCGCCAATACCGACGACCTGATCGGTCTATTTCCGGCATCGACGGCAGAGGATGTCGATGCCGCTGTTACCGCGGCCAAGACTGCGTTTGCGGCTTGGCGTCTGGTGCCGGCGCCCAAGCGCGGCGAAATTCTCTACCGGGTCGGTGAACTGTTAAAAAAATTCAAAGAAGAGTTGGCCCGCGTCGAGACCCGCGAGATGGGCAAGGTGCTCAAAGAATCCCGCGGCGATGTTCAGGAAGGTATCGACTGCGCGTTCCTCAACGCCGGTGAGGGGCGCCGGCTGTTCGGTGAGACCACGCCGGCGGAGTTGCCCGACAAATTCGCCATGTCGGTGCGCATGCCGATCGGCGTGTGCGGGTTGATCACGCCGTGGAATTTCCCGCTGGCGATTCCTACCTGGAAACTATTTCCGGCGCTGATTTGCGGCAACACTGTGATTCTCAAACCGGCCGAGGATGCGCCACATACGGCAACTCGCTTCGTCGAAATTCTCAACGAAGCCGGCGTGCCGGCGGGTGTCGTCAATCTGGTCCATGGCCGCGGCGAAGATGTCGGCGCGGCGCTGGTGCGTCATAAGAGATGTGCAGCTGATTTCGTTTACCGGTTCTGCTGCCGTTGGCCGCGAGATCGCTTCCGTGTGCGGTCAGAATCTCAAACGGGTATCCCTCGAACTCGGCGGCAAGAACGCCCAGATCGTCATGGAAGATGCCGATCTCGAACTGGCCGTCGAAGGTGCGCTCTGGGGCGCCTTCGGCACCACCGGCCAGCGCTGCACGGCGACCAGCCGGCTCATCGTCCATCGCGATGTGGCAAAAAAGGTTGTCGATGAATTAGTGACGCGGGCGGAGAAAATCACGATTGGCGACGGTCTCGACGAGCGCAACGAAATGGGACCGCTGATCAATCAAGCGGCGCTTGAAAAAGTCCAACGCTACGTCGAGATCGGTAAGGGCGAAGGGGCGCGCGCGCGTACCGGTGGGGCGGTTTGCCAACGCGCCGGCGCCAAGGGATTCTTTTTCCAGCCGACGATTTTCGACCAGGTGGAGCCCAACATGCGCATCGCTCAGGAAGAAATCTTCGGTCCGGTGTTGTCGATCATCGAGATCGCCAGTTTCGCAGAGGCCATCGCTGTGCTCAACGGCACGTCGTACGGATTGTCGAGTTCGATTTACACCAACGACGTGACCCGCGCGTTTCGCGCCATGCGCGACATCGAAGCCGGCATTACCTACATCAACGGCCCGACCATCGGTGCCGAAGTGCATCTGCCTTTCGGCGGTGTTAAAGACACCGGCAACGGCCACCGCGAAGCCGGCACCACCGTGTACGACATTTTCACCGAGTGGAAGTCCATTTACGTCGACTATTCAGGTAAGCTGCAAAAGGCACAAATCGACAACGCGGAATAGCATAAAATCGGATCAATGGACTGACGGAGTTTTGTCTATGATGGATGCCCGCCGATAGGAACCCATCGCCGTTGGTCTAGATGAACCCTGACGGATCAATCATGAAAATTCCCCACATTAAGACGGCGCTTCCCGGTCCGAAAGCCAAAGCGATCGTCGAGCGCGATGAGAAATGCACGGCGCCGGCCTACGGCCGGGTCTATCCGTTGGTGGTAAAACAAGGGCGCGGCTGTGTGATCGAAGACGTCGATGGCAATTTGTTTCTCGATTTCATGGCCGGCATCGCGGTGGCCAACACCGGTCATGCCCATCCGCGGGTGGTTAAAGCGATCGAAGAGCAGGCGCGTAAGTTTCTCCATATTTGCGGCAGTGATTTTTACTACGAGCCGATGGTCGAGTTGGCCGAGAAGCTCGCTCGCTTGGCGCCGGGCAAGGGCGGCAAGAAAGTTTTCTTCACCAACTCCGGCACCGAGACCGTCGAGGCGGCCTTCAAGCTCGCGCGCTATCATACCAAGCGACAGCATGCGATCGCCTTTCACGGCGCTTTTCATGGCCGGACCATGGGATCTTTGTCGCTCACCGCCAGCCGGGCATCGCACCGCGCCCACTTCGGTCCGCTGATTCCCGGCGTGCATCATGTGCCCTACGGTTTCTGCCACAGCTGCCCCTATCAATTGACGTATGGCTCCTGCGGCATGAAATGCGTCAACGTTTTAGAAGAGGTGGTGTTTCGCCACGATGTCCGGCCGGAAGAGGTGGCGGCGATCTTTGTCGAACCGGTGCAAGGCGAAGGCGGTTACATCGTGCCGCCGCCGGAATATTTGCCGATGCTTCAGGAGCTCTGCCGCAAGTACGGCATCTTGCTCGTCGCCGATGAGATTCAGACCGGCTTCGGTCGCACCGGAAAAATGTTCGCGTGCGAGCATTGGGGCATCGAGCCGGACATTCTGTGCACCGCCAAGGGCATCGCCAGCGGCATGCCGCTCGGCGCCATGATCGCCCGCGAGGAGATCAGCACCTGGAAAGACAGCACCCATGGCAGTACCTATGGCGGCAACCCGGTGGCGTGTGCCGCGGCCTTGGCGACCATCGAATTACTGGAAGAGGGCTTGATCGAGAATGCAGCGAAGCTCGGGCCTGTTCTAAAGGATAAACTTTCTGCGCTCAAACTCCGTCACGATGTCATTGGCGATGTGCGCGGCCTCGGCCTGATGATTGGCGTCGAGTTCGAAGACAGCGGCGGTAAGCCCGATGGCAAATTTCGCGACCGCGTCATGAGGCAATGCTTTGAGAAGGGGCTGCTGCTGCTGAGCTGCGGCAACAGCACACTGCGATTTTGTCCGCCCTTGATAGTCACTCAAGACGAGATCGCCATCGCCGTGGAAATCTTCGACGCCGCCATCGTCGACGCGGTTTAACGCGCCGACGGTTGCTGGAAAGTTCATCGTCGTTCGCTTCGTAGGCCCATGCATGGGGCTTATAGAGCTTTCAATTATTCAAGAAACTGTTTATCTTCCTGGTCATCTCGGTGCCTGTTCAACCACAAGGAGTGTTTATATGAAGTCGATTCGAACAATGGCGGCGCCCACAGCGCTCGCCGGGTTATTGATTTGGGGACAGTCGCTGCACGCGCAAGCCGATTTCTACAAAGGCAAGACCATTACCGTAATCGCCGGAACGACGGCAGGCGCGCTTTACGATCAATGGTCGCGCGTGTTGGCGCAGCATATGGGAAAACATATTCCCGGCAAACCCGACATAATCGTGCAGAACATGCCCGGCGCAGGCCACATGATCGCGGCAAACTATGTTTACAACAAAAGCAAACCTGATGGCTTGACGATCATCGGCTCGATCGTGCCGACCCTATATTTCGATCAACTGGTCGGTCGCAAGGAAGCGCAATTCGATTGGGCGAAGTTCGGCTGGATCGGCTCGCCGGTGCAGGGTGAGTCGCAGATGTATATGCGCGCGGATACGCCGTACAAGACCATCGAAGACGTGCGCAACGCCAAGGAGCCGCCGCGCTGTGGCGCCCAAGGGACCTCGGACTCGGCTTACTATCTGCCCAAGTTGTTCGAGGAATTGCTGGGCGCGAAGTTTAACCTCGTGCAAGGGTATCCCGGCGGTCCCGAGATCGATCTGGCAGTCGAAAGAGGGGAGATTCATTGCCGCTCATTTACCATTGAAGCGTTCTTATCGCGGGAGCCCTATCATACCTGGCGTAAGAAGGGATTTGTTCGCAATATTATTCAAACCGGCAAAAAACGCGATAGTAAACTGCCCGAAACGCCGACAGTTTGGGAGCTGATGGATAAGTATAAGACGCCGGAATCGTCACGCCGTTTGGCGAGCGTGATGTTGGCGTCGGGTGCTCTGGGCCGGCCGATGCTCGCTCCGCCGGGGCTAGCCGCCGATCGCGTGAAAATTTTGCGCGATGCTTTTAACAGAACCATGGAGGATAAGGAGTTCCTTGCCGATTTAGACAAACGCAGCTTCGATCTTGACCCGGTCAAAGGTGAAGAGCTCGAAAGGATCGTCAAGGATGTCATGAATCAGCCGCCTGAAATCGTGGCGCGGATGAAAAAACTGTTGGGAGCCGAGTAAGACCGAGCAAGAATTAAGTTTTGGCGTGCTGGAAATCGAGGATTCCGTCCATCACCATCACGGCCATTTTGTCAGCTGCTATCGATACAGTCTGTCGATGTAGCCGGATTTGTCGAGTTCCTCGATAAAACTGGTGTCGACGAATTCTTTGGCATTCGCCGTCTTCGCCGCTGGGATGCGATCGCTGACGTCTTTAAATATCGTTTTGAAAGATTCCAAATTGGGGTAAGGCTTGGCCTTTACGGTGTCACGCAGGGTTTGATGGGCATCTTCGAGTTGTTTAGGGTCCATGGTCTTGCGGTATTTTACGAACGCGCGCTTGGCTTCTTCGGAGTTGGTGCGTACGATGTGTATCGCCTCAATGTAGGATTTGACCATGCGCCTGACGATGTCGCGGTTCTTGGCGATATAACGCTGGGTCGCGACTAGTCCTGTGCCTTGATAAAAAATATTTAACTCCGCCATGTTGAGCAAAGTCCGCATGCCCGCGAGTTGCGGCGCGAGATGATCCGGCGGCGAAAAGCTTGAAGCATCGGCGGAGTTGCCGACCATGGCGATGATTCGCGCCGGAGTATCGCCGATCTGCAAGAACGTCACGTCTTTCTCGGTAAGACCGAAACGCGGCAGCATGTTGAGCACCCGCATGTGCGATGCCGCGCCGAAGCGGGAAATCGCGATGCGTTTGCCTTTGAGCTCCTCCGGCTTGGTTATGTTCGGCCGGGCGATCAGACGGTCGTCGAGAAGCTCTTGAATGCTCACCAGCATCACCGTGTCGCCGCCCTGCAAGCGCAGCGGCGACATCAGCGCGCCGGTCATCTGGCCGAACTGCACTTCGCCAGCCATCATTGACGGCGCGGAAATATTTCCGGGCATGTAAATGATTTCCGCGTCGATGTTATTCTTTTTGAACAGACCGCTGACATCGGCGATCCAAAGAATGCCGTGTTGCGGCCCAGGGGAAGTGTAGCTGATTCTGATTTTGTCCGCAGCGAAGGCGTGGTCGCTGCGGAGCCACAGCAACGTGAATGCGGCCGCGACCAGCAAGCGCCAAGTGCGGCGTCCTCTTGTCAAAGCCATTGTCGATCCTGCTCCCGAGCCGAAGGGCTGTCGCCGGCGCGCGAGGAGTTATTTGCCGCTCTCGCCCAGCCTCGGGTGAATGATAAACCGATCGCGGCAATGATCCCGCAATCAATGGTTAGTTTGCCCTCGTTGATTTGCCCGGCGTGTAATCTCTCTTTCGATCTTCTCGGATGAACTTAATTTAGCTTGCGAAAAAAGTAAAACGCCCTGGCGCGGTAATCGCGCCAGGGCGTTGTTGAAGGAAGTTGGCCGCTCAGGTCAGTAATACTGCGCGCCGCCGCAGGCGGTCACCTGGAAAACCACGCGGCGGTCCAAGGCGTCGGATATGTCGTCCTTACCGGTGCCGATGAGATTTTCGCGCGAGCCGGCCCCCTGAACGGTAATGCGTTTTGCCAATGGCGCTTCGCCCTCGAGTCGTTTCTTGATGTATTCGGCGCGCGATCGCGATAACCGTTGGTTGAGCGGTTCGGCGCCCGAGCGGCTGGTGTGGCCGATTATTTCCAGGCAACTTTTGTTTTGCGCCGCGCGGCGGGCGATTTCCTTCATCCACATCGAATAGTGCGCGCTCGCCTGTTTATCGGCCACGAATGCGCTGGTGCCCGGCTTGAAAAGGAATTTCACGGCGAGACGATTCTTCGCCAAGCCATAACCGACGATCCTGCCAAAGGCATCGTTGGCCGCGGCCTGCCGACCGAGCTTCAAGTTGGCAAGGTATAGACCATTGAACACCCGCAACTGATGGCCGGTGGGCAGTTCGAGGGCGCTGTTAAAACGGTCAAGGGCGTCGGCGTAACGGCCGGCGTCATAGGCAGCGGTCGCATCGCTGATCAGGGTTCCGGCCAGAATGCTATCGAGATAGCCGGGCTGAATCGGTTCACCAGGTTTGCTAGTCTGGCAAGTGTTTACATAACTTTCGGTGGGACCTTCATTCATCCACGCCGGACTATCTTGGAAGTACGGTATTGGGGAATGATCGACGCCTAGCATGCTGGAGTGAGCGGTCGCCTTCGCTACCACCGTGCCTGACATCAAGTCCGCCAAGACCAGGCAGATGCGATAGGCTTCGCGTGTGCCCGTCGTATGGCCGTCGCTATTCACAGCTGTGAAGGTGCCGACCAAAACTTTTGGCGAACGGCGCACATTGGCGGCGGAGAAGGGTTGCAGGTCGAACTGCGGATAACGGCCACGCACCAATTCGCCGATGCGCGATGCTATGGTCGTGGTGGCGCGTGACTGGATACCCGAAACCCCGTCGATCAACGGATCGATAACGAGCAGCTGTTTTTCACTATTGGCCGAAGTCCGGATTTGTGAGAATAACCTGTTAGCGGCATCGGTCAGCGCTACTTCGAAGGGGCGCACCACGCCGCTGTCCGTTGCCGGCGCGAGCGCTGGCGCCGGCGCTGCTACGACGGGTTCGACGGCGACTTCGGGAAGCGCCGGCGGCGGCGCTTCACTCGTGGTAGTGCAAGCGCCGAGCGATGCTAATAAGAGCGCATGGATTAGCGCTCTCACTCGGCCTACATTTTTGGCCATGAGTTTCATGATGGACAGTCCTTTCTCAGCGTCTCTCGGTCTGCATTCGTCAACGGCTCGGCGAGCTCCGCGCGGGCAAGAATCTCGCTGCAACCGTACGCGCTCGGTGCGGTGGTTGGGATCGCCGCGCTTCTCGGCGCTTCGCGATCGATGGCCCCCTGATAGTTAAGGGGGGCGATGGACGCATTTCGCCAGCGTCGAGAAATGTCGCAGGCAGCGCAGCCGGTGCAGTGGTTCCTGCATCACGCACCTGTCGTTGGCTGGACGCGGCGACCAATATGATGACCAGAACGGCGGCCTTGGCACAGAATTGCCAGGATAGCCGATTGGCTAGTTGCCTCAGCTTAGTAGAGTCGAGTAAAGCCAGCGAACTCGATTGCCACCGAGGCGGTGCATTGATTTCGCTAGCGGTTGCCGGTGCGGCGTCGGGATTTTTGACTGGCTTACCGAGCTGCGCTTCCAATGCGTCGATGAGATTGCCAAACCCAGGGAAGTCTTGGGTACCATCCCAACCAATCAGATTGGCGGCTTGGATGGCGGGAAAGCCAATCGGCGGCTTAACATCGTCGATCAGCGCAGCAATCAGTTTGCATTGGGCGCGGCCTTTCCCGGCTATTTCCTTGACCCACTCGCTGTCGATGGAGTCCGTCGACCATAGGACGACCATGCAGCGCATGCTGGTCAGCGACTGCTCGATCATGCCACTCCAGGTTTGGCCCGGCGGGACCTGCCAGTCCCACCAGACCGACCAGCCGATGTTGTCCAAGCTTTCACTCAAGCGCTTGGCGACCTCGCTGTTGTCGCGGGCATAAATGAGAAAAATATCGGCCATGGAACGTAACCTAAATGCTGCTTACCAACGCTGCTTAATAACGAACTTTCAAGTGTAGCGGAGCAACAACCAGGCCATTGTCGCCACCCTCTAAGCGCGGCTAAAAATCGGCGGTTTATGGGCGCGCTAAGAATTTGCAGCAAAACACATTTGTCAGTCTTGTCAAAAATTGTACTGCAATACTTCGCGATCACCGTCATGGGGCTGGCGCCGTCTCGGCAATTACGCTACGCGCCAGCTTTTCTCCGCGGCTAGCTATGTGATAATGGAAGGTCACCATGAAGACCAAATCGACCACTCGTTTGAAAGAACTGTTAGCCGGCTCACAGCTGCTCGTCATGTCCGGCGGCTTTAGCCCGTTGCATGCGCGCATGTCGGAGATTACCGGTTACGAGGCATTTTTTATGTCTGGCTCCCAGGTGGCGGCCTATGTCTATGGCTATCCCGATGTCGGTTTGCTCGGCTTGAACGAGATGGTCGAGGCGGTGCGGCGCATTACCAACGTTACCGACATTCCAGTCTTCGCCGATGCCGACACCGGCTACGGCAACGCCGTGAACGTTTATTACACCGTGCAAGCGTATATTCGCGCCGGCGCGGCGGGCTTGCATATCGAAGATCAAGAAGCGCCGAAGAAATCGGGGACGCTGGCCGGACGGCGTTTGATCTCGGTGGAAGAAGCGGTGGGCAAATACCGAGCGGCGGTGGCGGCGAAACAGGAGCTCGACGCCGACTTTGTCGTCTGCGCCCGTTGCGATTCGGTCGGTTCCGACGGCGGTAACTTCGAAGATGCGGTGCGCCGCGGCATCGCTTACGCCACGGACGCCGGCGTCGATGCCGTCTGGATGAATACGATGACTGAGCGCGAGCAAATAGCCGAGGCGTGCCGGCGCATTCCGGTGCCGGTGATCGCGCCCTATTATGGGCCCAAGCCGTCGCCAACTTTCGATGAATTTAACAAACTCGGCGTGTCGGCGGTGCTGTATCCGAGCTTAACCACCGCCAACGGTCTACAATCGACCTGGGAAGTTCTGCAAGAGGTTAAGGCACGCGGCCCGGAGGTGCTCGACGAGTGGAACAAGAAAGCTCAGGCGTCGAAGTACGGCATGGTGCCGCGCACCCAGGATCCGATCCTCCCGGCGAAAAAGATCATCCAGCTCGAAGAAGACTTCATTCCCAAAGAACTGCAGCGCGATTACGACAAGACCTTCGGCCACAATCGGCATTGAGAAGCTGCGCCTAAAAGTCTCGCTGGGTTTTTTCGTTGGGTAAGGGCGGCCGCCCGGTCGCAGCTGCGGTTGCAGCGCTGCATAAGGCATAGATCAAATCTTGCATGCCATCGGCGTCACCTAACCGGACCAGTTCGACCTGTGCCGTTTCGAGGCGGCGATTGGGCGAGCGGTCTTTCACTTGGCGCCAGGCCTGTGCCATGGTCTCGCGCATGAACGGTTGATCGGTGCTCTTGTCGATGGCGAACACCGCCCGCGCCAGCGGCACAGCGTTGAAAATCTCGTGGATTTCGAAAACGCAGCCGGCGTTGGCCTGGGAGAAGCCGCGCAAATCCATCAGCACCGTATCGCTATCGTCGGCCAAGCGCGCCAATGTCATCTTCCAGGTATCGTCATGGCAGAAGAATTCTGTCACGCGAAATTGTCCTTCGCGGTCAGGCGCCAAGTCCATTTGGTCGATGCGCAGATCCAGTGTGCGGCCGGTGTCGATGAAGCGGCGGTCGAGTTTGCCGCTGACGAAATCCAAAAATTCATGGGGCTCGATGGTCGTGGTCGCCAAGTCCGGTCCGGCGATCATCTGGATACTGCCGACGGTGCGCCAGGATTTACCGAGCGTGTCGAAGAGCTGCTCGCTGCGTGTGCCGAGTGCGAAGACGCGTAGCAATAGCAGCCGGTGCCCCTTCTTGTGCGCTCTTCTCGAAACTCCGAAAAGCTGAAACAAGATGACGCCAATGAGCTTATAAATCGCAAACGCAACGAAACCGCTGGCGAACCACCGGTATCCTTCAAACACCAGGCCAATGGAATTGACGATGCCGAAGAGCAGCCACATGGCGTCGACGGTGATGGATTGCTCGCTGATACGTTTGCTCTCGTAGAGGCGGCGCAGCAATTCGAGCATCAACCAGCCGACGATCGCCAAGGCGGCGAAGCCGATGAGATGCAGCGCGATCATCGTACCTGCGGCGCTCAAGCCAATGGAAAAACTAAGCTGGCCGACTGCTTTGAGTAAAACGGGATGGTTGCCAACTAAGCTCGTCAATGAAGGTCGCGCCAGTGACGCCGACGATCATGAACACCAACACCAGCGGCCCCACGGCGCGAATGCGCCGGTTCAGAAAGATCAGCAACAGAACGGTGGGGATGGCGTTCATTTCGAGCCAGAGATAAATCAACTGTCCGGCCGGGAGCCCGGCATTCCTCGATAACAAAACTGCGCCGACCGCGGCGCCAAATAAAAAGTAGCCCAATAGTCCCACCATGCGGCTGCGTCGCGAAGCTCCGACGGTGAGATCTATCGCAATGAGCGCGGGCCAGAAGTTGATCCAGGTAAGATAGGTGAAGCGGTAGGGTAGGAATTCCATTTTGCCCGCAGACAAAAATGCCGCGGTCATCACTGCCGCGAAACCAGCGCCAGCGACCGTATGAATGACTGCCGTGAGCCAGCGGCGGCGCCGTGCATGGCGATAGAGTTTGTCCGCGCCGGCACGCGCTGGGATCTGGCGCCGGGCGACGAAGTTGAAGTTTAATGGCGCGTCGTTGGGCTTGGGCTCAGGCCCAGGCGGGAGATAACCCTTGGCATCGAGCATGTCACTGGTGCCGCGCCGGCGCATCGATTTAATCACGCTGCGACGGTAAAGGCGCAGAATTAAAAAGGATGCGACAAACGCGAGAACTGCAGCGCTGACCAGGATAAACGGCAGCTGTCCGGTCAGGGCGACGGTAAAAGCGTCGGACCGTTGACTCATGGAGACAGGGTCGAGCCTCGCGAAAATAAATGCAAGCGTCGTTGAATCAACGGCGCGTCGTCGGAAAGTTCTGTCGCTGGATTATCCCGTAAAGCTATTCTTGTCGCGATTAGATCCAGCAACTACGCGAAACTTACAGGCCTGTCGGACGGAGTTTACTTCGGCAGCAAAAGTTGCAGCTGATGGCCGTCGGGGTCGTCGAAGTAGATGCAGTGCGGATCGTTGGCGCGGCTGCGCACGGCGATGCCGGCGTTTTCCAACGTCGCTTTGACGCGCGCGAAATCGCCATCGGCCAAACGCAGCGCCATGTGATTGACTTCGCTGCCGGCGTGGACTTCCTCATCGTCGTCGACTTCGAACAGAGCGACTCCCTGGTTGCCGCATTTCAAGAAGCACTGCCAGCCTCGTTCATGGTCGACCTCCATGCCGAGAAATTCGACATAGAACTTTCGCGCTCGCGGCAAATCCTTGACGTGATAGACGACATGGTCGAGGCCGGTGACTTTAAGTGGTACATTCATATCGATCCTCCGCAAGTGGATTGTATTGCGGTTCACTACTTCAAAAAGATTTTCTGAAACTCCTGGCTCTTCTCTTTGAACTCTTTGGCCTCGAAGTCGTCCATTTCGACGCCTTGGATTTTGTCGGCGTCGGGCACTGGCGGATGGATCCCTCTGCGGTTGACGAACTCTCCGGCTTTGGCGAGAATGCGCGCGCTTTCTTCGCCGAGGAAAAAGTCGATGAGTGCCTTGCCGCCATTGGCGTGGGGCGCTTTGTAGTTCAAGCTTAGATATTGGCCGGTGCTCAAAAACTTTCCCAAGCGCACGTAGTCGACCGGCGCGCCTTTTTCGCCGTAGGTGACGACGTAGCGAATCAACGATAGGGCGATGGGGGTCTCGCCGGTGGCAACCCGTTCGGCCGACGGAGCGAAGGATTCCACGAGCAGCGGCTTGGTAGCGCCGAGGTCGCGGATAAATTTTTCAGCCTTTTCCTTGCCCATGATTTTATACAGGCTGGCCACCCATTGAAGCGTGGTTGTGTGTTGGGTCGGATCCGGCATGACGAACTTGCCGCGATATTTGGGTTGCAACAGATCTTCGAGAGACTTGGGGGTATCTGCGGGTTTGATCATGCCTTTGTTGTAAAAAATACCGATGGGCGTATGGCGGTAGGAGACACCGAGATCGGCATCGATGACATCTTTGGAAAAGAACGCGGCGGCCGGCGAGTTGTATTTGGCGAAGATACCTTCCCTGTGCATCACCGTGGTGGCGCCGCTATTGTTGATCATGACATCGTAAAGATGCTTGCCGGCGCGCACTTCGGTGAGCGCCCGATCCATCGCTTTGGTCGCCGAGGCGCGCCAGTATTCCACCTGCAGGCCGGTTTTTTTCGTGAACGCTTCGATGATCGGTTCGGCGGTGTTCGATTCCATCGAGCCGTAGGCGATGATCTTGCCGCTTTCCTTTTTCGCCGCTTCGATGAGCTTTGCGTCCTGGCCGATAGCGGCGGACGAAATTAGCAGGGTGGCGAAAAACAAGATTACCGATGGGTGAATCATTTAGGTTCTCCTTAAATTCATTGTTACCACGAAGGACACGAAGGTTTCGGATGATTGGACTGGGCGGTTTCAACCCCGCTTCTTGTACGAATCCAAATTCTTTTCTGTTTTCATTGGATTGTTATACATTAGAGTTTTTGTCGCCTGCGCGAAATGTATCACCACGCTGTGACCGCCCCGCCACCCAGGGCGTATGCCATACGCCACTACATCGGTAATTCGTCTGCGAATTTATTTTGTGCCCTTTGCGTTCTTTGCGGCAAATTCTCCGATTCCGAATCCATTTTGGTTGCGGCGGCGCCGCGCGGGGTCCTCCGTGCTGAAGTGTCCGTGTCACTACAGGCGCAGCAGGTTGAGCGCGTTGTCTTCCAGGATCAGTTTTTTTTGCTTCGGCGAAAGGTCCGGGCGCTCGCGGATGCCGCTGACGGTTTTCGGGAACGTCGAGTCGAAGTGCGGGTAGTCGGTGGCGACGACGACATGGGTCTCGCCGACTTCCGCCAACGCCAGCGGCAGCCACTTCTCATCGGCTTCGCAAGTGATGTAGCAGTTACGCTTCACGTACTCCGAAGGCAGCATGCTCAGTTGCGGGCACATGCCGGCCTCTTTGATGACCTCGTAGTCGTCGTCCATGCGGTGCATCCAGTAAACCAAGAATTCCGCCGTGACTTCGAAGAATACTACTTTGAGGCGCGGGAATTTCTCGAACACGCCGCCCAACACCATGGCGACCAGCGGCGCGACGCAATTGAGCGGGCGGCCGAGGATATGCATCGGGAAGAAATGGGTCTGGCGGTTGATCAACGTACCCGGCGCTCCCAATGTGCTGGGGTGGCAGAACAGCGGAACGTCGAGCTCCTGAGCGGCTTCGTAGAAAGGGAAGAACGCCGGATCTTCCATCTGCTTATCCAAGGTATAGCTCACCAGGTGGGCGGCTTTGCAGCCCAACGTCTTGACGCAATGGCGCAACTCGTTGGCCATCTCCTCCGGGCAGCCGGCGGGGATCATCGCCACCGGCGATAGTTTGTCGCGATGGCCGGCGACCAGGTTATGCGCCCAATTGTTGTAAGTCCGCGCCACGGCGGCGCCGAGGGGACCGGGATTCTGCGAGGGGATTTCGATCGAGGTTGGAAAGATCAGCTGAAAGTCGACGCCTTCGCGGGCGTTGTCTTTCAAGCGATATTCCATATCGTAGCCGCCTTGCTGCCAGCGCATCACCTCGTTGCCGCGCGCGTTGGCTTCGGGATTATAGAATACCTGGTGGGTCACCGGCTTCTTGAAATTGGCATTGGCCGCCGAGTCTTCCATCGGCGACAGGTTATGCTCGAACTTCGAATAGAAATATTTGCCGTCGCCGATGCGCCGCGGCGAATGCTTCGCGAATGGCTCCGGCAGTTGATAAATTTCGTCGAGCAGCCAGCCGTCGCGTAGATGTGAGTCGAAATCGATGATAGCCATTGAGAATTCCTTTCGATAATTAGCTTACGCAGGTTGATCCTGTTTCGAAGACGATTTAGTACCATAAAACTTGTGCCGTCAAGACTGTTTTTGTCTGGCGATGGGTCCGGTATGAGTCTGGCCGCAGTTCGCCGCAGGGAAAAGATTTTCGCTTTGCACGAAATCAGATGGGAGCCCGCCACTCAATCGATTGGGTATAGGCCGGTCAGTATCGCGGTTTCGGTCCGGTGGCACTTAACGGAAGCGAGATTCCCTAATCAGCTCGTAGCCGGGAATGTTCGCATTTCTATGGCTACCAATTTTTGTTCTAGACGGACCTGCTAGGGTTATCGTCGAACGTTTTATTAACCACGCATTACCGTGGCTATTTTGGGTTTACCCCGTAGCTCGCATAAAGCTTGTCGATGAAGCCGCTGTCGTCGAGCTTTTTCATCAAGCGATTGTCGATCACGTCTTCGGCTTTGACGTCGCCTACTTTCGGGTTGCGGGTTTTTAGTAAGCGCTGGGCGTTGCGCAGGCCGTCGAGGACGGCGAAGGGCTTCCGATCGACGCCGCGGACGAGATCTAGGTAAGCGTCCTCCGCGCCGGAGGCGTCGACCTTGAGCCATTTGGACAACGTTTTAAGCACCACCGGTTTGTTTCTCGGCGCCAGGGAAAACACTAACGCTTCGATCTCGCCTTTAAGATAGGCTTCGGCGACATCCGAACGCTGTTGCAGCATCGCGGTCGGCACCACCATCGACTGGCCGATCAACAGAGATTTAAGTTGGGTGTAGTCTCCCAGCACGCTCATACCGCGGTTCTTTGCCTGTTTGGTATAGACGCCGTCGACGGCAATCGCGTCGCACAGGCCGGTCTCGACGCATTGGACCTGGACGCTTTGATCGCCGATGACCTGGAAACGAATGTTGTCGCGCTTTTCGTCCAGACCGAAGTGCTCCAGCCACAGGATCACACCCATCCAGCTGGTGCCGCCGATACTGGTGATACCAAAGGTCTTGCCGCGCAAATCTTCGGCGCGTTTGATGTTGGGCCGGACGACCAGGTCATAAGTATTGCGCGTGTTGAAAGCCGCTACGACTTTGAAATCATGGCCGGCGGCCACCGCGGCCAGCATGGCGCTGCCGCCGGTGCGGCCGATGTGCATGCTGCCGGCCGCCAGCCCGGCGACCAAGGTCGGTGCGCCGCGGATAAATACCGGTTCGACATCGATACCATACTTGGTGAAAAAGCCTTGCTCCTGCGCGAGCCAGAGCGGCACGATGCGCGCGGTGAAGGTGGCATAGCCGACGACTTGCTTGGCCGGCGCCGCCGCGGCGCGCGCGCTATAAACGCCGAAGGCGAGCATCAGAGATGGCAGTGAAAATAACCACGACGAGTTTGCCCAAGACGATTTGCATTGAACTCTTCATAGACACCAGCCTCCAATCACCGTCGTCAACCAGCTATCAGCTGGCAGTGCAAAGATCAAAGTCGCAAGCCAATCGGGGCGGCCGATCGCTCCTATTTGAAGCTAGCGCCATGGGCGGCGAATATTTTATCGATGAAGCCGGAATCTTCCAGCTTGCGCATGATCCGGTTGTCGACCACGTCTTCGACTTTCACGTCGGCGATCTTGGGATTTCGCGGTCTCAGCAGTCGATGCAGATTGCGCATGCCTTCCAACGAGGCGAAGGGTTTGCGGTCGACACCGCGCAACATGTCGCTGTAGCCCTCTTCCGCGGTGGTGGCGTCAACACGCAGCCGGCGCATCAGAGTTTTGATCACCGCCGCTTTATTTTTCGACGCAGTGGCGAAGGCGATGCCTTCGATCTCGCCTTTGATGTAAGCCTCGGCGACGTCCGGGTGCTGGCGCAGAAAGTTATGCGGCATGACCGTCGATTGGCTGACCAGCGGCTGTTTCAATTCGTGCGACTCGGCGATGATGTTCATGCCTTTTTGCTTCAACAGTTTACTATAGACGCTGTCGACGAAAACCGTATCGACGACGCCGGATTCCAAGGCCTGGGACTGCATGCCTTGATCGCCGATCGTTTGCAGCAGGATCTGGTCGCGCTGCAAGTCGAGGCCGAAATGTTCGAGCCACAACATGGCGCCGATCCATGTGCCGCCGCCGATGCTGTTGATGGCGAGCTTTTTGCCGCGCAGGTCTTCGGCTCGTTTGATGTGGGGGCGGGTGACGACGTCGTAGGAGTTGCGGCTGGAAAACGTCGCCAGCATCTTGATGTCATGACCGGCCGCCACCGCGGACAGGACCGCCGCACCCGCGGTGCGGCCGATCTGGATATCGCCCGACGCCATGCCGGTGACCAGGGTCGCGCCGCTGCGCAAGAGCACCGGTTCCGACTCGATGCCGTATTTGGCGAAGAAGCCTTGATCGCGCGCCATCCAAAGCGGCATCAGCCGCGGCGTGGTCGACGCGTAACCGATGACAAGTCTGGTTGGCGCGGCGGCGGCGTCAACCAGCGTGGGAACGACGAAAGGCAAGAATCCGAGAATCGATGTGCAGCAAAATTTTCTGGCTAATCGTATATATCTAGCGGTGCGCATGAAAATGTTTCTCCTTGGCAAACTGGTTAAATTATTTCTGCGATCCGACGTTGAACTTTTAAACCTTGAACCTTGATCGAATTTATTACGGTTTCATCCCCTGCGCCGCATAGACCTTGTCGATGAAGCCGCTGTCATCGAGCTTCTTGATCAAGCGCCCATCGTTGATGTCATCGAGCTTGACGTCGGCGATTTTGGGATTCTGCACTTTCATCAAGCGCTGCACATGGACCAGGCTTTCCACCGTCGGCAGCGGTTTGCGATCCATGCCGCGCAGCAGATCGAGATAACCCTCTTCCGCCGCCGCCGCATCCGTTTTCAGGCGCCGCATCAAAGTTCTGATCACCGCCGGTTTGTTCTTGGGCGCCAAGACGTAGGCTAGACCTTCGATTTCGGCCTTCAGCAGGTTTTCCAGACTGTCGCTGCGTTGTTGTAAAAAGCTGCGTTGCACCACTAGGGCTTGGCTGATGAATTGATGTTTGAGCTCGGAATATTCGCCCAGCGTGTTAAATCCTTTGGACTTGAGTCGCCGGCTGAAGATGCCGTCTAAGATCGCCGCATTGACCACGCCGGTTTCCAAAGACTGCACGGTGAGCGCCTGTTCGCCCATGGCTTGGAGCTGCATCTTATCGCGCTGGACGTCGAGGCCGAAGTGTTCGAGCCAGAGCAACAACGCCATCCAAGTGGTGCCGCCGATGCTGGTCAGGCCGATGCGCTTGCCGCGCAGGTCCTCCGGGCGCTTGATGTTGGGTTGAGTCATCAAATCGAAGGTGTTGCGGCTGCCGAAGGTGGCGATAATCTTTAAATCTTGCCCGCCGGCGACCGCCGCCAAGGTAGCGCTGCCGCCGGTGCTGCCGACATGAATATCGCCCGATGCCAGACCGGCGACGAGGATCGGCGCGCCGCGAATAAAAACCGGTTCGACATCGACCCCATATTTATTGAATAGTCCAAGATCCTGGGCCACCCAGAAGGGCAGGGCGCGGGCGCCGGGGGCAGCATAGCCGAGAATGATTTTCCCGGGAGCACTGGCGCCGAAGGCTGGGAGATTCCAAAGTAACGCCGCCAAGCTCAGAGCGAGCAGGAACAAGGAAGTTAGTCGGCGAAGGTGGTGGTGCATTGAATATTCTCCATAGAAGCACATGTCGAATGTTCATTATCTCGCAGTTCGCGGCGCAAGAGTCCAATCGCCCGGGTTGCCGCTACTGTTTCGCACTGATTCCCTGGGCTGCGTAGGCGTTGTCGATGAAGCCGCTGTCGTCGAGTTTCTTGATCAAGCGCGCGTCGTTGATGTCATCGAGCTTGACGTCGCCGATTTTAGGATTCTGTATTTTCATCAGGCGCTGCACATGGATCATGCTTTCGACCGTCGGCACAGGCTTGCGTTCCATGGCACGCAGCAGGTCGAGATAGCCCTCTTCGGCCGCTGTTGCGTCCGTCTTCATGCGCCGCATCAAAGTCTTGATCATTGCGGGCTTATTCTTTGGCGCCAATACGTAAGCGACACCTTCGATTTCCGCCTTTAGTAGATTTTCCAACGTATCGCTGCGCTGCTGTAAAAAACTGCGCTGCACTACCAGGGCTTGGCTGAGAAATTGATGTTTGAGCGCCGAGTATTCGCCCAGCGTGTTAAACCCTTTGGCCTTGAGTCGTCGGCTGAAAATCCCTTCGAAGATCGCCGCATTGACGATACCGGCCTCCAGGGACTGCACGGTGATCGCTTGTTCGCCCAACGCCTGGAGCTGCATCTTATCGCGCTGGACATCGAGGCCGAAGTGTTCGAGCCAGAGCAACAACGCCATCCAAGTGGTGCCGCCGATGCTGGTCAGGCCGATGCGCTTGCCGCGCAGATCCTCCGGCCGCTTGATGTTGGGTTGAGTCATCAAGTCGAAGGTGTTGCGGCTGCCAAAGGTTGCGATGATTTTCAAGTCCTGACCGCCGGCGATGGCGGCTAACGTGGCGCTGCCGCCGGTGCTGCCGACATGGATATCCCCCGAAGCCAGGCCGGCGACCAGAATCGGCGCGCCGCGAATAAAGACCGGTTCGACATCGACACCATATTTGAGGAACAGTCCGAGATCTTGCGCCACCCAGAAGGGCAACGCGCGGGCGGGCGCGGCATAGCCGAGAATGATCTTGCCAGGAACGGCTGCATCGGCGATGGACGGCAGTCCGTACCAAAATAACCATAAAACGAGCGAAGGGGTGATAAGCCTCGCAAACATCTGGCGGCGCATCGATGTCATGTTTTCCGTTTGTGAACTTTGCGTTGTTTGCAGCTAAAGCCTTTATTTAGAGCTGGTGCCTTGGGCGGTGTAGGCTTTGTCGATGAAGCCGCTGTCATCCAATTTCTTAATGATCCGGTTGTCGACGATATTGTCGATCTTGACGTCGGCGACCTTCGGGTTGCGTAGCGCCATCAGCCGCTGCACGTTGCGCATACCTTCCACGGAAGCGTAAGGCTTGCGGTCGACGGCGCGGTGCAGGTCGGCATAGCCTTCTTCGGCAGTCACGGCATCGATGCGCAGGCGGCGCATAAAGGTTTTTATGACCGTCGGTTTGTTTTTCGGGGCCAGCGAGAAGGCGATCGCTTCGACTTGAGCTTTCAGGAGATTCTCCAGCATATCAGGACGCTGTTGCAGCAGCTTGCCCTGCACGACGATGGCCTGGCTGGTGTAGAGATGCTTGAGGTCGGCATATTCGCCGGTGATGTTGAAGCCCTTTTGCTTCAGGCGCCGGCTAAACACGCCGTCGAGCACCGCGGCATCGATGGTGCCGTTTTCCAATGCCTGCATCTGGATTGTTTGGTCGCCGATCACCTGGATCTGGATCTTGTCGCGCTGGTCGTCGAGACCGAAGTGTTCGAGCCAGAGCATAATGCCCATCCAGACCGTGCCGCCGATGCTGGTGACGCCGAAGCGCTTGCCGCGCAGCTCTTCCGCTTTCTTGATCGATGGCCTGGTGACGAGATCGTAAGTGTTGCGGCTGGAAAAGGCCGCGAGCATCTTCAAATCATGGCCGGCGGCGATGGCGGCTAACATCGCGCTGCCGCCGGTGCTGCCGATGTGAATGTCGCCCGACGCTAGCCCGGCCACCAGGGTCGGTGCGCCGCGGATAAAAATCTGGTCGGACTCTATGCCGTATTTGCCGAGGATGCCTTGCTCTTCTGCGACCCACAGCGGCATCACCCGCGCGCTCATCGCGGCGTAGCCGATCACCAGCTTCGCCGGCGCGGCGGCGAAGGCAGGCAGGGCGCAAAGGAGAGTGAAGAAGATCAGACTGGACAGGTGATGGCTGGGTCTCATGATATCTCTTTCGCGAGATTCATATTGATTGCCGAGAACTCCCTGCCGCCCGGTGTAATTAACAACATTATTTCAAACTTACGCCCTGAGCGGCGTAGGCGCGGTCGATGAAGCCGGACTCATCGAGCTTGCGCATGATCCGGTCGTCGACGACGTTCTCCACTTTAATATCGCCAAGCTTGGGATTGCGCGGTTTCAAAATGCGCTGAATATTGCGCATGCCTTCCAAGGACGGAAAGGGTTTGCGATCGACGCCGCGCAGGAGATCCTGATAACCTTCTTCGGCGCCGGCGGCCTCGGTCTTGAGCCGTTTCATGAGCAGCTTGATCACCGCCGGCTTGTTCCTTGGCGCCGTGGCGAATGCCAGGGCCTCAACCTCGGATTTGAGATAATTCTCGGCGATGTCGCCATGGCGGGTAAGAAACGCTTGCGGCACCACCATCGCTTGGCCGACGATGGCGGCTTTTAAGTCAGAGTATTCACCGAGCAGATTGAAGCCCTTAGCGCGCAGCTGCTTACTGAACACGCCGTCGAGGCCGGCGGCATCGGCGATGCCGGTATCGACGGCCTGCATCTGCACGAGCTGATCGCCGACGACTAGCAGTTGAATGTTATCGCGCTGGGCGTCGAGGCCGAAGTGTTCGAGCCAGAGCATCACACCCATCCAGGAGCTGCCGCCGATGCTGGTCACGGCGATTTTTTTGCCGCGCAGCTCTTCAGCCCGTTTGATATTGGGCCGGGCCATCAGATCATAGCTGTTGCGGCTGGAAAAACTCGCGATGACCTTGAAGTCATGACCGGCCCCGACCGCGGCGAGGGTGGCGCTGCCGCCGCTGCGGCCGAAGTGAATATCGCCGGAGGCCATGCCGGCGACCAAAGTCGGCGCGCCGCGCAGATAGACTTGTTGGGATTGCAGGCCGTATTTTGCCAGGATGCCCTGCTCTTCGGTGATCCACAGCGGCGCGACGCGGGCGTTCATCGCCGCGTAACCGATGACGACCTTGGTCGGCGCCGCGGCGGCGAAGACGGTAAGAGTCCAGAGGAAATAAATGGCGCCGGTGAGGAGCGTGGTAAATACAATACGCTGAGTTGGTTTCATTGGTTCTTGGAAATTCCTTTCGGAGTGATCTAACCACAAAGAATACAAAGTTCACATAGTAATAATGAGATTGCGATGACAGCCGCGTGAGGTGCACTTACGTTCGTTGCGGTTAATCGGCCGAAACCGATATCCGTTTGCTTTGTGTCTTTTGCGCTCTTTGTCGTTAAATCCTTAATCTCGAAATATCTCCAGCCACCGGGCGATGACTTCGACCATCTCGGAAGTGTGGCGGTTGTAGAAGTGATTAGCGCCGTCGACACGTTGATACATCGACTGGCCGCCGGCGGCGGCGACGATTTCCTTGGCGTATTCGTGAAAAAACGGCGGCTCGGCGCCGCCGGCAATGGCCAGCACCGGACAGCCGACGTTTTTCGCGTGGGGGCGGCAGTCATTGCCGTCGTCCTTGCCGTATTTGTCCAAGTGTGTGCGCGCCGTGAAGAGTCCCGGATTGACGCCCACCGGCACCATCATCAGCTCTTCGCTCTTACCGTCCGCGACCATCTGCTCCGCTGTGGCGATCAGGTCGCGAAACTTCGGCTGTCTTTCGACGCGCTCGGAATAGAACTGTTTTGGCGCCGAGCACGACACGATGCCGGCAATGTCGCCGCGCTGCTGGGTGCCTTGATAGATGATCGATTTGATGGCGCCGAGGCTGTGGCCGATGAGAATGAAGCGTTGGTAGCCGCGCTGCTTGAGAAAGCCGATGGCCGCGTCGAGATCGGCGACGCAGTCTGCGAGATTTTCATAGGCTGAGCCGCCAAATTTCTGTAGATTGCCCGCCCGGACGATCCAATCATGGCCGCGCGTGTTGATGACAAAGCAATGATAATCGCGCTGCGCCAGCTCCTGGCCAAAGCTGAACAGCGGCGGCAAATAAAAATTCATCGCCACGCCGTGCACGAAGATCAAACCGAGATCGGACGCGCTGTCCGGCGGCGTCAGCAACGCGCCGTGGAGGCGTTCGTTGTCGGCGGTTTTGAACGTGTGGATTTGAGTCTGGTAGCTCATAAATTATTTCAACGATTCTTATGATATGGTACGCCGCAGCTGTCAAGATGATGGACGTTGCTGGAATAGAGTTGATAGCAAAAATTTGGTTTGGTGTTTGCGAGCGGTTTAAGAGAGCGTATGGCTACTTTCGCTTACCAGGAATCAGACATGCACCGGCGCTACGACCGCGGCCGCAACCTTACGTCTGAGGCGACTGACGCGTTGATGGATTTACTCCGAGGTTATGTAGCTCTGCCGGTCAACCACATAGTCGATCTCGGTTCGGGCACCGGGCGATTCACCGCTGCTTTGGCGCAGGCGTTTTCTGCGCAAGTGCTCGGCGTCGAACCGGCAGCTAACATGCGTGCGACCGCTAACGCCAAGCCCCATCCCACGTCTGTTCGCTTCGTTCAGGGTCTAGCTGAAAGCATACCGTTAGAAGATGGTAGGGCAGATTTAGTTTTCATGTCTCAAGTATTGCATCACTTGACGGACGATTCGAAAGCGCTCGTAGAGATTCGCAGGGTTCTGAAGTCAAATGGCAGTTTGTGCATCCGGCAAACCACCCGAGAAAATCTCCCTAGCTATTTTTACCAGCGGTTTTTTCCTGCGGCTCGCGCAGTCGATGAGCGGCGTCTTCCTTGCCGTGACGATCTTGGCAGGGCGGGAAGCTCTTGTGGATTTCGTATTGTCGCGATTGAGACTTTAAGTCATCATATTGCAGCATCGGTCACCGAATACGTCGACAAGATTGCCCTACGTACCTATTCCGATCTTGAATGTATTGACGATGCCGCCTTTCGCGAAGGTCTCGACTCTCTTCGCGAGCATAGTTCCGCGCACCCGGACTTTTCGAAGCTCGCCGAGAACGACGTGTTCATCTTCGAGAAAACTTAACTTAATCCTGCGGCCCATTCCCGCTAAAGTGAGCCGGCCCGAAGTTTGAAGCGGTCAGCGGAGATCCTCGCATTCGCCGGTAGACTTTCTATCTCAGCTTTTGAATTGCTTCAGCCAGTCGGCGAGGATGTCGATCACTTCGGCTTCATGGTCGTGATAGAAGTGATCGGAGCCAGGAACGATTTTGTAGGTTGCACTGCCGCCACCGGCTTGGGCGAGTTCTTGCGCGTATTCCGGGAAGAACGGATGCTCGGCGCCGCCGGCGATGGCGAGATGCGGGCAGCCTAAGCGGCCGGCGTGGGGGCGTACGTCGTTATTTTCATGTTTGCCGTATTTATTCACGAATGTTTCGGCGGAGAAGAGCGCCATGGCGCCGCTGGCGCGCGCCCAAAGGAATTCTTTCCCGTTGCCGGCGGCGACCATGGATTCGGCTTGCTCCATGATCGCTTTGAACTCGGGCTGCTCGGCGGTGCGCGCCGAGTAGAACTGTTTCGGACAGGAACAGGAGATCACGCCGATCACGTCTTGGCGCCGGCGGGTTCCTTGGTAGAGCAGCGACTTGATGCAGCCCAGGCTATGGCCGGTCAGGATGAAGCTTTTGTATCCCTGCTGGCCCAAACATTCCAAGGCGCCGTCCAAGTCTTGGGCGCTGTCCTCGAATTTTTCATAGGTCGCGCCGCAGAAGTCGGTGAGATCGCCGGCGCGGTTGATCCAGTCGTGGCCACGCGTGTTGATGACAAAACAATGATGGCCGCGTTCGGCCAAGGCCTGGCCGAATGTTGCGAGTGGCGGCAGATAAAAATTCATCGCCACGCCATGGACGAGCAGGAGCGCGACTTCGGACTTGCGCTCGCGCGGCGTGAACAGCAGGCCGTGCAGAGTCTCGTTGTCGTTGGTTTTGAAGGTTAATAATCGGGTCTCTATAGTCATAGCGGCGCATCCCTTCCGGAAACATCGCCTAGGAGAATTTTCTTCAGTTTGGCGATTATCGATTTGTCGAGATCATAGAATCCGGCAATCGTCTTGGCCGTCGTAGGCCCGTCGATGGGCGCGAGGTCGAGGCGAGCTTTCTTGGCGTCGGCGAGGAACTCAGGGTCTCTCATGGTCTCCATGAAAGCTTTTTGTAAAATCGCCAGCCGGTCTCTCGGTATGCCCGGTGGCGTCGAGTAGCTGCGAAAGCTCGTGCCGAAGGCGTGGTCGAGAATCTCCAATAATTGGCGTGCGTCTTTAGTCTTCGCATGGTTGATGGCGATGGGCACGTCTTTCAACTCCGGATGGCCCTTGAGCGAGGTTTGCAGCAGCACTTTCACCTGGCCGGTCTCGAAGCCGCTCGACCAAGTCGGTTTCATCGACTCCCAGGCCCAGCAGCCGCCGGCGATTTCTCCGGTCTCGGCGGCAAGACGAATCGGTCCGGTACATTTGTAGCCGTCGATCACGCGCACCGGTAGAGCGATCGCTTCGCGTAGAATTCTCGCGGTGTCGGAAGTCACGCCGCCCGGGCCATGACCGCCCATCTTCACCAGCTCTTTGCTGGCAAGCCAGCCTTCGAGGCTACTGATGCCGCTGGCTTTGGTCAGCGCGCAGACGCCATGATCGGCGACGGGCACCCCGAGCCAGCCGAATTTGCGGCCGTCGAAGCGCGCGGCTTCGTTGCCGAGCACTTGTTGCAAGACCAGCGTACCGACGAAATGGCCGACGGTGAGACCATCGGGTTTGGCTTGATTGTAAATATGGTTCGCCGCGATGAAGCCGACGGCGCCGGTCATGTTTTCGACCAGCGTGGTCGGATTGCCAGGGACATGTTTTCCGAAATGGCGTGCGATCGTGCGGGTGTAAACATCGAACCCACCGCCCGCTTCGTAGGCGACGACGAAGCGAATGGTTTTGCCGCGGTAAAAGTTGTCTTGAGCGAATGCCGAATGTTCAGTCAAGAGAACAGCGAGCAAGAGAAACCAGGAGAATTTAGCTTCGTAACGGTTCACGATGATTGGCCTCCGTAATAATCAAGCATACGCATATGCCGTGCGCCGCAGCTGATTATTTACGCTATTTGCCGGCGTATTCGACCGCCATTTTTTCAAAAAATCCGCTGTCGTCGATGCGTTTCATGATGCTCGAGTCGATCAGGTTTTCCACTTTGATGCTGCCGATCTTGGGATTTTGCGGTGCCAGGAGGCGCTGGAGGATGCGCATGCCGTCGAGGGAAACATAGGGCTTGCGGCCTTCTTCCAGGCGCACCAACGTGGCAACGTCCTGGTAGGCGCCTTCGGCGGCAGCGCTGTCGGTCATTCTGAATTGCTTCGTTAGGGTTTCCAGCACGGCGGGTTTGTTGCGCGGATGGCCTATGAAAGCCATGCCTTCGATGAGCGCCATCATGACGCCCTGCAAGGTCTCGCTGTTTTGCTGCAAGTATGGCCTTTCGACGAGCACGGTCATTCCCACCGAAGGCAGTTTGGTTTGCTCGCAACGGCCCAATACCGTGAAACCTTTATCCGCCAAGCGGCGGCTGAGAAATGGCGGGACGACGGTCACATCGATGAGACCGGCTTCGAGCGATTGCGCCAGGACGGTGACATCGCCGATGACGATCATCTGAATATTGTCGCGCCGCTCGTCCATGCTGAAATGTTCGAGCCAAACCGTCGCGGTCTTCCAAACGCCGCCGCCAACGCTCTGTACGCCGAATCGCTTGCCGGCGAGATCTTTGGCGCTTTTGATGTTGGGGCGGGCGACCAGATCGAGGCTTTCCCGGCTGCTCAAACTGGCGACGATCTTCATGTCGCGGCCGCCGACTGCCGCCGCTAAAGCCGTGGTTGCGCCGCCATAGGCGATTTGGGTGTCGCCGGAAACTAACGTAGCGATCTGCGCCGGATTGCCGCGCACCCAGACGACTTTTGAATTGACACCGTATTTGCTGAAGAAGTTTCGCCGTTGGGTAACCCAGAGCGGTATCGACGAGGTACTCATGCTGGCGTGCGAGATGATCGCCTCGCCGGGTGCGGCACTTAAATCGCCGATGGGCGGCAAAAGGACCGCGATGATGAGTAAAGCGAAACGACTGAGGTTTTTCATCGAACCTGCCTCCGAGTTAGTTGAATACCGAGCATCGTCGCGGAGTCTGCCGAAATATAACTTCAATCGATGGAACCACGCAAATTAAAAACAGCCAAGGAAAGGGCGCCGGAATGGCCGCAGCAAAAAAAAAATTATTTCCCTGCAAGCGTAGCGATGGCGCAAGTGACGGTGCACCGCCTGTCACGGCGAGTGAATGCAACGAATCTGAAAAAATATCTCTCCTTTCGGTCGAAATGACATGTTCGTCTTGCCTGTACGCCTAAACGTCTGCGTGGCAAAACAGCACAGTCCGACCGATGCGCGCTCAGCCTGACGATAAGCGGTTCGGATTCGGAAGTGAGGCGGCACAACGCCAAGGGCCGCAAACGGAGTCGGATTGGCACGGGCAGCCCCTGCGGAAACTCACCAACTCTATTCTTGACTTTGTTAACTGAATTACTTAGTTTAAGCTTCCTGAGGGTTGGACTCAATGAAAGTCGGCTCAAAAGCATACTATGGCTTCCTCGCTTTGGTCGAGTTGGCGAGCAATTATAAGATCCGCCGCACCACCCAGGTGAAGGAGATCGCCAGGGATCAAGACATTCCTTCGGAATATCTAGGTCAGATCATGGTTTTGCTCAACCGCGCGCGCTTGGTTCATGGCTCGCGCGGGCCCGGCGGCGGCTATATTTTGGCGCGGCCGCCGGAGACAATCACAGTCAGAGAGGTCATCGAAATCTTGGAAGGTCCGTTTGCGACGCTGGAAATGCGCGCGCGTAAAAAAGGCGGCACGGGCGCTTTGGCAACCGAGCGCTTGATCCAGACCTGGGCCAAGGGCGTGGCGGCTATGGAGGCGGTTTTGGACGATACGACGCTCGCCGATCTCTGTAAGCCGGAGCAGCAATCCTACATGTATTATATCTAGGTTTGGCGGAAAATTTTTTTGGTAGAATAACTGACTAAACCAATCAACTTACTTTTGGTTCATGGTCTGGGAGCCAGCCGAAAAATTATCGCCGGAGGCGAATCATGGAAAAACAGCGGACCTGGAAAGAAAAACTTGGCGATAAAATTCCCATCGATCTCGGCCGCGAGATCGATATCTTCGAGCAGCAAATGGAGCTGCGCAGGACGGGCAAGATCGACGAGAAAGTTTTCGCCGAAACAAGGTTGCGCCGCGGCATCTACGGCCAGCGCTACGACAATGGTCAGCGTCACGACGGCAACCGCGTGCAAAAGCTCCGACTCTCCGCCGAGTTGGTCAAGGGACCGGACACACTTTGGGATGCGCCGGGCATGATGCGCATCAAGATTCCCTTCGGCGGCGTGACGCCGGAGCAGTTCGAGACCTTGGCCGACCTTGCCGAAGAGTACGCTGATGGCGTTGCCCATGTGACGACCCGCCAGGATTTTCAGTTTCATTATGTCCACATCGACGATACCCCGGCGTTGATGCGCCGCCTTGCCGCCGTCGGCATCACGACCCAGGAAGCCTGCGGCAATGTCGTGCGCAACGTGACGGCTTGTCCGCTGGCGGGCATCTGCCATGAAGAAACCTTCGACACGACTCCATACGCCAAGGCTACCGCCAGGTTTCTCATGGGCCATCCCGATACCCAGGACTTCGGCCGCAAGGTGAAGGTCGCCTTTTCCGGCTGCGAGCAAAATCCTTGCGGCCTGGTGACGATGCACGACATGGGCGCCATCGCGAAAACCAAAATCGTCGACGGCAAACCCCAGCGCGGTTTTGCCTTTTACGTCGGCGGCGGCCTGGGCTCGGTGCCGTACAAAGCCAAATTGTTCGACGCCTTTTTGCCCGAGGAAGAGTTGCTGCCGACCATGCAAGCGATCTCCCGCGTCTTCGCCCGTCTGGGCGAGAAGCGCAATCGGGCGCGCGCACGGCTTAAATTCTTGATCGCGCACCTGGGCATCGAAGAATTCAAAAAACTGGTGGCGGAAGAGCGGCAAAAACTCACCGCCGATGCGCGCTGGACCGATTTCCTAAAGTCGGTCAATAACCCGTCCGAGGAAGCGCTCAAGACCGGCATCAGCTTGAACGGCCATCAACGCCCCGAAGGCTTCGACGCCTGGTACAAGACCAATGTTTACAAGCAGCGCCAAGCGGGCTACGTCGCTGCCACGGTGTCGCTGCCGCTCGGCGATGCCAGCGCTGATCAGCTGCGCGCGCTCGCCGACATCGCCCGCCGCTTTGTCAAAGACACGCTGCGCACGACGGTGGAGCAGAATATTTTATTCCGCTGGGTCAGCGAAGCCGATCTGCCGGAATTTTACCAAGCGATCAAAGCCATCGGTCTGGGCGCGGCGGACGCGGCGACCATCGTCGACGTGACTTCCTGCCCCGGCACCGACACTTGCAAATTGGGCATCGCCTCGTCGCGCGGCCTGGCGCGGGAACTGCGCCAGCGTTTGGGCGAGAAGAGTTTGCAGCTGGACGAAGCGGTGAAGAATCTGCGCATCAAAGTCAGCGGCTGCTTCAACTCCTGCGGCCAGCATCACATCGCCGACATCGGCTTCTACGGCATCAACCGCAACGTCAAGGGCTTTCAGGTGCCGCATTTTCAAGTGATCTTGGGCGGCAAGTTTCACGACAACGCCGGCGAATACGGTGTCGCCATCGGCGCCGTGCCTTCGAAGCGGATTCCCGAAGCGCTGTTGACGATTACTGAATTCTACATGCGCCAGCGCTTGAAGGACGAACGGTTCCAAGACTTCGTCGCGCGGGTCGGCAAGAAAGCGATTAAGGACTTGCTCGACGATTTGACCAAGATTCCGGCCCACGATGTCGATCGTAGTTTTTACAGCGACTGGGGCGATCCGCGCGAGTTTACCCTGGCCGACATGGGCGTCGGCGAATGCGCCGGCGAAGTGGTGAGCCAGGCTGAATTCACGCTCGCCGCCAGTGAGCGCGAGCTGTTCGAAGCGCAGTTGTTGTTGGACGCCGGCCACGCGCAACCCGCGGTGCAGGCGGCCTACGCTTCCATGGTGCGCGCCGCGCAAGGTCTGGTGAAAGACCAAAATCCATTGATCTCAGAAAACGACGAGCAGATCGTCGCCGAGTTCACCCAGCGTTTTTACGACACCCAGCTTTTCTGGGATAAGTACGCCGGCGGCAAATTCGCCGAGTATTTGTTCAAGGCCAAGGAGTTCGTCGGCGCCGGCAAAACGGCGGACGCCGACCGCGCCGTGCAGCTTTTGCAGGAAGCGCAGCTATTTATCGACGCGGCGCATGAGTGCCACAACAAAGTGAATGGCGGTGTCGTTAGCGCCCCAGCGATCGCGCCAGCGGCACAGCCGGGGACGTAACGAATATTGAATGCATCGTGGCGGGATTTTCTGCCCATTCGCGCCGATTGGGATTTACACCGCTGCGACAGTTTGGAGTGATCATGGAATTGCAAAAACTAAACGTGAAATTTTTCGTCGCCCAGCCCAACGCCGTCGCGCTGACCGATTTTATCGATGTCTTTCATTCGTGGATTCAGGCCACCGATGGCGTCTATCACGATGTTGCCGATTACAGCCATATGCAGGCGGGGCCGGGCATTGTCTTAATCGCCAATGACGCCAACATAAGCATCGACGAAAGCGGCGCGCGGCGCGGTTTGCTCTTCAGTCAGAAAGCGCCGCTGGCTGGGTCAAATCAGGATAAGCTGCGCACGGCTTTTCGCGCCGCCCTGGATAAATGCCGCAAACTCGAAGCCGAGCCAGCGCTGCGCGGTAAATTGCGCTTCGCCGCCAACGAAGCAGTGGTGTCGGTCAACGACCGGTTGGTGAGCGAAAATTCGCCGGCGGCATTCGACGCGGTCAAAGGCGACGTCGAGGCGGTGGCGAGGGAGTTATACGGCGGCGCAGCGGTGAGCGTGGAGCGCGACGGCGATTCGCGCCGCCAATTGAATCTGCACGTAAAAAGCCCCGCTGACATTGATTTGCAAAAGGTATGGGAGAATTTGCCGGCAAACTAGATCATGGATGATTATGACAACGACGAACACCATTGAGTTAGCCGCCACAGAAATAACCCCGGATCTAGAGCAAGGCCCGGCTGAAACCGTATTGCGCTGGGCACTCGAGACGTTTTCGCCGCAAATTGCGCTGGCCTGTTCGTTCCAGGCCGAGGGATCGGTGCTGATCGACATGATACACCGGTTGCGCGGCAGCGATTTCCGTATTTTCACTCTGGACACCGGGCGGCTTAATCAGGAGACCTACGATTGCATGGACGCGATCCGAGCGCGCTACGGTGTCGGCGTTGAAGTCTACTTTCCTGACGCCCTTGAAGTGCAAGCCATGGTGCGGGCTAAAGGGTTGAACCTGTTTTACAACTCGGTGGAAGACCGCAAGCTTTGCTGTGCGGTTCGCAAAGTCGCGCCGCTCAAGCGCGCGCTGAAAGGTCTAAATGCCTGGATGACCGGCCTGCGCCGGGAACAGGCGGTGACCCGCAGCGCCGTGCCTAAGATCGAGGTGGACCAAGGGCACGACGGTATCGTTAAGATCAACCCTCTGGCGGATTGGAGTCACGACGAGGTCTGGTCTTACATTCGCGCGCAGAATGTTCCGTATAATCGTTTGCACACGCGAGGCTATCCGAGCATCGGCTGCGCGCCATGCACCAGAGCGGTGCAGCCGGGCGAAGATTTCCGCGCCGGGCGCTGGTGGTGGGAAAATCCCGATACGAAAGAATGCGGGCTGCACCTAAACGATGAGGCGATTTCAAAATGAGTTTTCACCGCCGAACAGCCGCGGCTTTTCTGCGCTTGGCCGGGCGTTCCTTGTGCGGGCAATGGGACAAAGCTTGGCTTTCCCAGCCTGCTTATTATATCGTCCGGATTTGTAGAGCGGACGGATCCGGACTGAATGATATCGAAGAAGTGCAAATATGCGCTGAAGGCGCTGGTGCGACTGGGCCAGGAGTTTGGCGGCGAACTGGTCTTGACCGATGAAATCGCCAGGTCGGAGCACATCCCCAAGAAATTTCTTGAGCTAATTCTCCTCGATCTTAAACACGCTGGATACGTGCGCAGCAAGCAGGGAACCAAGGGCGGATATCGTCTCGTGCGGCCCCCGAGCGAGATTAGCTTGGCGGAGGTTTACCGTTTGTTCGATGGCGCGATCGCGTTGTTGCCGTGTGTGTCGCAGAAATTCTACGAAGAATGCGACGACTGTCCGGACGTGAAAAAATGCCGTCTCAAGGAAGTGTTCATCGACATTCGTGAAAAGACTTATGAGCTTCTTGCCGGCGTCACCATCCAATCTCTTCTAAGCGGTAAATCCGCCGCTCAATCCGCTATCGGACAAAGAAAAAATCATCGGTAATATTTTTTGGTTTCACGGTTGACAAAACTGGCTGATCCGAATATCGACTAAATCAATAGAGTTACTGGAGATGGGCATTTTCGAGAATTCAGGAAAATGACTGATTTACAACGCTCCCGCGGGTTCTTGCCCAAAATCTTTTCCTTCGCACGGGGACGGACTAATTCGACCGATGCCGTGTCCGGGATATCGACTGGACCGCGTGTACGGTTGGTCAATACCAGACGCCGCGAGGCCGTGACGGTGATCGAACTGCAAATAATATCGATGCTCAAAGAAGCCGGATCAGTTTCTCATGATCACCTGGTGCAACGGGTCGCCCGGGATTTGTACGAGGGCGAGCTGCGGCGGGGAGCGGCAGTCGTTGATATCGGATTGTTCGGCAGCCGCTTGTTCGAGCGCGAAGTAGTCGAAACGCTCAAGCACGGCGATGGCGCACTCTGGGATATTGCTTGAGTTCGAGCGATCGGTTTTTGCCCGGTAGGACATAAGACAGCAAGGGCGGCGATAACTTTCACGCCAAAGTCACCCACATCAACGCCGCCGGTCCACTGGTGAAAGTGGAGCTCATGACCGATTGGGGAGCATCCATTCATGCCGAGATCTCGCACGGGCGCTATTCGACGCTGGCTTTGAAGCGGCACGATGAAGTATTCGTGCGCCCCAAGGAGAGAAAAGTTTTTGTCGAAGCAGCAACGGAAATCGCTCAGGCCGAGAATGCTTAGTCGCAAGGGTTCCTTTCCCGTCCATGCGCAGAGTAATGTGGGTGAGTACGAGATGTCTAAAACGGGGTATTCGATGGGTCCCATCTCAGCGCTTGGTATTGGAGTCGATAGTTAGCCAGGTCAGTTGAGGTTAACGCGTAACGGCGATAAATTTAGGATGCTTTCCAAAGCTCGCGAAATGCAGCGAAAGGAGCATCGTGTTATGAGTGACTTATTGACGGTAGATATTCCCTACACAATTTCCACCGGCGAAACGTTGGTCAACGAATCCTTCGGGCCAAATAATATTCATGGGCGCAGGTCGGGGACGGTGGAGTTGAAAAAAGTTGGGATTCGCAACGGGCGGGCGCTCGCGGAGCAGCTGTCGTTGGACGAGCAAGGCTTTGTCTTCGTCCCGCACCCGACAAAGGTCACGGACTTTTTCGACGAGCAGCAACTCAAGTCAGTCTATTACCCCGAGATCGAGCAGCTCATCCGCCGCGAGTCGGGCGCTTCGCGGGTGGTGATCTTCGATCACACGCTGCGCTCCGGCGACGAGGCGGAGCGTGAGGAAAAGCTAATCCGCACCCCGGTGCTCCAGGCGCACAATGACTATACCGAATGGTCCGGGCCGAATCGGTTGCGGGAACTTCTGCCGGACGAAGCCGAGGCTTTATTGGCGCATCGTTTTGCGATCATTCAAGTCTGGCGCGCCATCGACCGTCCGATTCAGGCAAATCCGCTGGCGCTTGCCGATGCCAGGAGCATTGCGTCCGAGGACTTGATGATCGCCGAACGCCGCTTCCCGCATCGAGTGGGGCAGACCTACAGGTTGAAGTATAACCCAAACCATCAATGGGTCTTTTTCCCGGAAATGTGCCGCGACGAAGCGATCGTGTTCAAGGTCTACGACTCTGAAAAGGACGGTCGCGCGAGGTTCACCGCGCATACCTCGTTCGACGATCCGGCAACAGCCGCAGATGCGCCGCCGCGCCAGAGCATAGAAATCCGTGCTTTTGCATTCTTCGGCCAATGACCGAAAGAGGCACACAGCAGCTTCCGGTAATTTCGGTATCTGCGCGAAAATGGCGCTGAAAACCGATTCAATTCCAATTGCTTTTCATATAGCGACTGATGCCCAGCACCAATAAGCGCTTGTTTAGTTTTATTCAGGCCGGCACATTGAGTTTCTTAAGGTGTTCCCCCGTGGTTTAAATAACTCGCAGGGAACTCGTGATTCGCTTCAAGAATCAGGACCGATAAATAGTGTCGCAGGTTTGCAATTCTTAAGTAATTTAACTAAATTTATCAAGAATAGTATTTCTGGCTTGTTATGGTGCTGAAGATTTCGGAGTTTGGGTATGAAGATTGGTAAAGTGCTATCTTGTTGGCGCGGGGCCGGGCGATCCAGGCTTGATGACCGTGCGCGGTCTGCAATTGCTTCGTGCCGCGCAAGTGGTGGTTTACGATCAACTGGTCAATCCGGTGCTGCTCGAAGAGGTGACAGTCAGAGCCGAACGGATTTTCGTCGGCAAACAGGCGGGCAAGCACTGCATCGCGCAAAGCGAGATTAATGGAGTCTTGATCGGCTACGCCAGGCGCGGCATCGACGTCGTCAGGCTCAAAGGCGGGGATCCGTTCGTCTTCGGCCGCGGCGGCGAGGAGGCCGAAGCATTGGCCGATGCCGGCATTCCATTCGAGATCGTTCCCGGTGTCAGCTCAGCGGTGGCGGTGCCGGCATATGCGGGTATTCCTCTAACCCATCGCGACTTCGCGTCGTCGTTCGCCGTGGTCACCGGCCATGAAGCATTGAAAGCCAAATCTTCAGTGGACTGGTCCAAGCTCGCCACCGCGGTCGATACGCTGGTGATTCTGATGGGGCTGCATAATTTGCCGGCGATCGTCGCCAAATTGCGCGCCAACGGCTGCCCGATGGAAACGCCGGTGGCCGTGATTCGTCAAGGAACCACCGAGAACCAGCAAGCCGTGATCGGCACGCTGGCCGACATCGTCGTGAAAAGCGCCGGATTCAAAGCGCCCGCACTGATCGTCGTCGGCGCAGTGGTCAAGCTGCAACGTAAGCTAGACTGGTTCACCGACAAACTGACCGATTCCTCGAACTTTGCATCGACCGACCGGGATGAGGTTTCCGTTAGAATCTAGGATGATCTCCGCTAACTGCTTGCACCAGAAGCTGTCACACCTGCAAAGAACCCAAAGGGCGTAAAATTGAATCGGAGTTGTCGGAACGGTTTGAAACCCACCCTCTTGAATTCAAACTTCAGTGGTCTCGAAACGACATCGGTTTTCTCGGCACCATTTGCTGCCTCGCGCGAGCAGTCCCGGATCCGGTTGCGCGCCGTCGCGTAGCTGTTGATTACCGCCTGCAAATTTTATCCCCGCCTCGACTTGTCTGCTTTAGCCGTCACGGTTAGATTGGGTCGAAAGGCAATGCAGCCGCATTGGCCGGCATTAAACAAACTTACATGAGCTACTATCCAATCTATCTCGATATGACCGGCCGGCGCTGTCTGGTGATCGGCGGCGGTGCGGTCGCCGAGCGCAAGATCGCCGGTCTGCTTGAGGTCGGCGCCGAACCGACCGTCGTTAGTCCGGCGATCACCGACACCATTGCGGGCTGGGTGAAAGATCGCGTCGTCGGTTTGATTCCCCGCAACTATCAACAGGGCGACATGAGCGATTTTACCATTGCCTTTGTCGCCACCGACGACGGCGCAGTCAACGCGCAAGCGTTCAGTGATGCCCTGCGGTTGGGCGTGTGGATGAACGCGGCAGACGATCCGGCGCATTGTGATTTCATCTTGCCGTCGGTGTTGCGCCGCGGCGATCTCACCGTCGCGGTGTCGAGCGGCGGTACCAGCCCGGCGCTGTCGCGCACCATTCGGGAAGAACTCGAACTATACTTCACCGAGGAATATGCGTTGTTGGTGAAATTGGCGGCGGAGGCGCGGGACGAGCTGCATGAGCGCGGACTAACCGTGCCCTTCGAAACCTGGCGGCGCGCCTTGAGCGGCGACGTGCGCCAATTGCTGATGCGCGGTGAAATCGCGCGCGCTAAAGTGTTGTTGCTGCGCGAATTGGGCGTAGAAGCGTAAGTGGAACAAGCGGTTTATGGAATCACCAAGCCGCGGGAGTCTCCAAGGGCTCACAGTCGTCTGCTTCGAGAGCCGGCGCGCCAAAGAGATGGCGGAACTCATTCGCCGTTATAACGGCGCGCCGATTGTCGCGCCGTCCATGCGCGAAGTGCCGCTCAGCGAGAATCGCGCCGCCCTCGACTTACTTCCGCAAATCGAAGCGGGCGGCTTCGAGATGCTTATCCTCATGACCGGAGTCGGCACCAAGACGCTCAATGAGATTCTCCTCAGCCAGTTTCCCCAGGAGCGAATTATTGCCGCGTTGAAGAAAGTCCAATTGGTCGCGCGCGGTCCCAAGCCAATCGGCGCGTTAAAGGAATTGGGACTGCAAGCGGCCTTGACCGTGCCCGAGCCCAATACCTGGCGGGAAATTCTCTCGGCGTTGGACGCCGCTGTCGAGGTGCGCGGCAAGCGCATAGCGATACAAGAATACGGCATCGCCAATCCCGAGCTCAGCGCCGCGTTGGAGCAACGCGGCGCCATCGTCACTGCGATTCCGATCTATCGCTGGGCATTGCCCGAGGATTTGGCGCCGCTGCGCGACGCCATCGTGAAGATTCTTCATGGTGAAGTCGATGTGGCGCTGTTCACCAACGGCGCCCAGGTCGATCATATTTTTCAGATTGCCGGCTTCGATAAATCCACCGATGATTTGCGCCAAGGCTTTAAGAAAATCGTCATCGGCTCCGTCGGCCCGGTGTGCACTCAGGTCCTGCGCCGATTCGGCATCGAACCCGACATCGAGCCGGTGCATCCGAAGATGGGTTCGTTGATCGCCGAGGTTGCGGCTAGGGCGCGGGACGTGCTGGCAAAAAAATCACCGTAAACATTCTCTTTCCATTCTGTGCGTTACCGCCCGGTCGAATCGTGCAATCGGTTTTCACCTGCGACAACCTCGGGACGATCGGATCTTGGATCGCCGGGATGGCAACGCTATCTGCTTTGCGGCTCACGACAGGTTCAGTGTGCGAACTTCGCCTTGACTGCCGAATCGTTTGCCACTATGTCTCAGGCTTCATCCGAGCGGCGCATTCAATGAATCGAATCGTTACTCGCATCCTTCTATGGATAGTGATTTGGTCGCCGGTTGTCATGACGCAGCCGCTCGGCGCCGCGCAGCCAAAGAAGCTGCGCCTCGCCTTTAGCGCTTTCGCTTACGCCATTCCGCCGTTCTGGATCGCTCATGAACTAAAACTATTCGAGAAGTATGGAGGCTATGACACTGAACTGGTTTATGTCGGCGGTTCGCTGCCGATCCAGGCGATGCTCGGTGGCTCCACGACGTGCGAAGCGATTTATTCGTATCAGACCCGGCCCGAGCTGACCGTGCCCGTGGTGGCCAAGTATATGCGCGTTGCCAAGGACGATCCGGCGGTGGTCGAAGCGCAGCGCACCGTCGGCCAATTGTTGAACCAAAATCTGCCGCCGTCCCTCGAAGGCGTGCGCTTCGTGCTCGACCACTACGCCGAGCGCCAGCCCAGTCTACTCAATAAAAATCCTGCCGACTTCGTCGATATGCGGTTCGTTCGCAAGCTCGAAGAAGAGGGCTTCTTCAAAAAATTTGCCAGCAAATAGAAAGATCAAAACATGCGCGCTGCCGATGCACTGGTCGATATTCTCAGAACCGAAGGGGTGAAGTTCGTTTCGACGTTGCCCGGCGATGACATCTTGCCGATCTTCGACGCGCTCCACGAAAACGGCCGGGTGAAATTGATTCTGACTCGGCATGAGCAGGCGGCGGTCTACATTGCCGACGGCTACGCGCGCAGCACCGGCGAGGTCGGCGTGGCGATGGTGACCAAGGGACCGGGCCGCTGCAATGCGTTTACCGCCATCGTTAATGCATTCACCGACTGCGTGCCGTTGGTGGTCATCTTCGGTCATAGTTCGCGCCAGCAATTGGCCAAAGGCATGCTGCAGGAAGTGCCGTACCTCGACACCTTTCAGACCATGGCGAAGTGGACGTTCAGCGTGCCGTCGGCGGAGAGAATTCCCGAAGTGTTTCGCCGGGCGTTCACGCTGGCGCGTTCCGGCAGGCCGGGACCGGTGATCATCGAAGTGCCGCAGGATATCAGCATGGCCCAGGCGGAAATCCCGCCCTATCACAAGACCCGGCGCGTGCGCTTCGGTCCCGATCCCGACGATGTCGATAAGCTGATCGAGCTGTTGCGGGGCGCCGAGCGGCCGCTGATCTACGTCGGCCGCGGCGCGCTATGGTCGGGCGCCACCGATGCTTTGATTCAAGTCGCCGAGAGCTATGCCTTACCGGTGATGGCAACGCTGCCGGCGAAGGGCGCGATGCCGGAAGATCATCCCCTCTGTCTCGGCCTCGGCGGGTATCCGCGCGCGGTCTACAGCACCGGGCAGTCGCGTAAATTCGCCGAAGAGGCCGATCTCGTCATCGCGCTCGGCTGCAGTTTCCGCCAGCACGCGACTTCCAGCTGGCTGCCCAAGCCGGCCCATACGAAACTGGTCCAGGTCGATATCGACGCTGCCGAACTGCACAAAAATTATCCCGCCGATCTGGTCGTGCTCTCGGACATTCAACTGTTTCTGCGCGCCTGGTTGTCGCAGGGTAAAGAAAAGCTCGCCGTCTATCGCAAAGGCATGGCGGCCGATGTCGCCGCCGAGATTAAACAACTGAAGAACAAGTGGCTCGATTCCTGGAGTCCACGGCTGACTTCCGACGAAGTGCCGATGAATCCCTATCGCGCCTGCTGGGACTTGACCCATCAGCTCGATGCCAAGAAAACCATTTTGCTGCACGATGCCGGCGTGACGCGCGCGTATGTGTCGCACCATTACGAAGCGTTGAATCCCTTGGGCTTCATCGGTTTCGGCGGCACCAGCGCCATGGGCTGGTCGACGCCGGCGGCGATGGGTGCGAAGCTGGGCAATCCCGAAAAGACCGTAGTGAACTTCACCGGCGACGGCTCCTTCGGCATGACCGGCATGGAGATCGAAACGGCCGCGCGCAATGACATCCGCACCTTGACCGTGATCCTCAACAACGAAAGTCTCGGCGCCAGCCGCGAGACCTTGCACGAGCGCTTCAAAGGGCACGAGATCGGCATCTCGCTGCGCGGCGACTACGCCGGCGTGGCGCGGGCGCTGGGCGCCTTCGGCGAGCGCATCTCGAAACCGCAGGAACTCCAGCCGGCGCTGCAGCGCGCTTTGGCTCATCCCGGCCCCGCGGTGTTAGAGATCGCCGTAAAGCCGCTGGAACCGCGGCCGTGGAGATCGGAAACTGGAGTATGAAGAATACTACGAAATGGAGTATTGGAGTGATGCGAGTGCGGATTCGATGATTGCTCCAATGCTCCCTTACTCCCCGATCTTTGATGCTCACGAGCTAAACTAAATTCGACTTGCCGACTGGAGGATATTTCCATGCTTTACAACAAGGAACGATTGCTCGCGTTGATGGACAAACATCGATCTCGTGGGCGTGGTCGCGGCGACGCCGGAGAATATTTATTACCTGAGCGGCCATGCGTCCTGGAGTCAGAACGGTTATCGCTACGGCGGCTCGCAAGTGTATGTCGTTTATCCGCGCGACCCGGCGCAGAAGCCGGCGCTGCTGATTCCCGGCGGCGATGTCGGTTATGCCTCTATTGATGACGTGCGAATCGACGAGAAGTATATTTACGGCCGGCCGAGAAATCCGCATATCACCGACATGTCCAAGCTTTCCGCCGTCGAGCAGCGCACGGTGAAGCTCGCCGGCAGCGATTCGAAAGGGTTGACCGCAGAAAAAGCGCTGGCGCAATTGATCAAAGACAAAGGCATGGTCAAAGGGCGCATCGGCTTGGATCACTTCGCGATTCCAATCACGCAGTACGAAAAGATCCGCGCCAATCTGCCGCGGACAAAGCTGCTGCCGGCATCGACATTTTTTCGCTACGTGCGCATGATCAAGACCGCCGATGAGATTCAGCGACTTAGAGAGGCCGCCGAGGTCAATGAAAAGGCGATTAACTCGATGTTGCGCGGCTGCCGTCCGCGAGTGACCGAGGACGAGCTGGCGAGTATCTACAAAGGCGAGATCGCCAAGGCCGGCGGCCAGGTTTATTGGATGCACATGGCGGTGACGCGCGGCGGCAATTTTCCTCCGATCAAAGACAACGTGCTGCAGAAGGGCGACATCTTCCGCGTCGACATGGGCTGCTCGATCAACGGCTATCACGCCGACGTGTGCAAGTCGGGCTGCGTCGGCGCCGAACCGACGGCGGAACACCGTAAGCGTTATGACGCCATCCAAGCCGGCGTGTTGCAATCGGTCGAGGCGCTGAAGCCGGGAGTCCGGCCGCAAGAGCTCTATGAAACCATGATCGCCGGCGTGCGCGCCAACGGCCTGCCGAACTATTCGAATTTCTTCCTCGGCCATACGATTGGACTGGAAGCGCGCGAGTTTCCATTCCTGCTCGGTCCCGCCGAAGAGCTCGACGATCCGTTTTTGCCCAACACGACCAACATCCCCGTCGAACCGGGCATGACCATGAACTTGGAAGCCTCGAACCACGAAGCCGGCTGGGGCACCGTCCAAGTCGAATATACCTGCGCCGTGACCGCAACCGGCCATGAGCATCTGATTTTCCCGGAGCAAAAGTTGCTGACGTTGCCGTTGGAGTGACAATTCGACGCGACTTTTCATACGTCGGATTTCATGAATGAAATGTTCTCTGGAAGACCCAGAACCTTGAATTCGCGGTGAAACCTCTCGCTTCGTTCTCGCGCCCCCTATCCGTGATTGTAGCCGCCCTTCCTGCCGGCGCGAGTAATGATGCGTTTTCTCGCCGCCCAACCCATGTCTTCTGCTGGGCGATTGCTATGTCCTCAGTGCAGCGGCTTCCCGCCGTGGCTGTAGGGATGCCGCACTAAAGTTTTTGTCGCGCATCCGAGCATCCGCGATTTTGTCGCTATCCCCGCTAAGGTTTGCTCCATCGATGGTTCGGCGCTATGACTCAGAAATTCGTTTGTGAGAATCGCATCTACATGGCATCGCGCATCAATTATCTGCTTCTCGCCACCGCACTATTGGGCACGTTCTTTTCCGGCACGGCGACGCGCATCGTGTCGATTTCAATGCCGACGGTGGCGCAAAGCTTGGGCACGGACTTGCTCGGGATCTCTTGGGCGTTGCTGTCGTATCAGCTTTCCAACATCGGCCTATCGGTGGTGTTCGGCCGGATTTCGGATATTTGGGGGCGGGAGAAGATGTTCGCCCTGGGCTTTTTGGTCTTCGCCGTTAGTTCATTGCTCTGCGGTTTTTCCCAGACGGTTTTACATTTGATCGCTGCCCGTTTCATTCAAGGCGTCGGCGGGGCGATGTTGCAGTCGTCGAGCCGGGCGTTGGCGGCGGAGTCTGTGAGCGAGGATCTCGCCGGTAGGGCGCAGGGGTTCATGACCACGGCGCACCATGTCGGCTTTATCTTGGGTCCCGGTATCGGCGGGGTGATGATCGATTATTTCAGCTGGCGCTGGAGCTTTTTCTTGCTTGCGCCGGTCGGCTTTGGCGGCACGCTGTTGGCGTTGGCTAATATGCGGCGCGGGCGCACGGCGATCGGGCAACATAACAGCGGCACCGTCGATTACCTGGGTGCCGCGCTGCTGTTCGCGATCACCAGCACGTTGGTGTTCATCTTCGACCGGCGCACCCAGGAGGCGGTGGGAAATTCGCTTAGGCTGGTTCTGCTCGTCACTTTCTTCTTGTCCCTAGCCGGCTTTCTCGTCCATGAGTCGCGCGCGAAAAACCCCTTCGTCAATTTACAGCTGTTCAAGATTCGCCGCTTCAGTTTTAGCGTCATCAGCTTGCTGATCGTCGCCATGTGCTATTCGCTGACCGGATTTCTCCTGCCGTTTTACTTGCAGGATATTTTGCATATGTCGCCGACCAAGATCGGTGTCCTGTTCATGGCGCCGTCGATTCTCACCGTGGCGTTGGCGCCGCTGAGCGGCTATCTCGCCGACCGTCTCGGCCCGCGCATTCCCGCCACGGCGGGGGTTGTTTTCATGGTTATCTCCCTCGGCATTGGCGGGTTGCTGCGGGTGGACTCCCATTGGCTTTTGCCGACTCTGCTGGTTGTCGTGGGCGCCATCACCAACGGCGTTTTTAATCCCGCCAATTCGACGGCGATGATCGCCATGATGCCGAAGGAGCACCGCGGCTTTGCCTCGGCGATCAACCATGTAACTTTCGGTTTTGGCAGCGTGTTCGGCGTGGCTTTGGGCGGGCTGTGCATGTCCTTGGCCTTCGAGCAGTACACCGGCATAAAGACGACCAGCCTGACGACCGACAATGCCCAGGGCTTTGTCGCCGCGCTCAATCTGACCTTCGTCGCGGCGATTGTCCTGACGCTGGTGGCGATCGCGACTTCGGCCATGCGCGGCGCCGAGAAGCCGCGCTAACACGCGCCATGGCAAATGCCAAATTGCCGGTTTCAAATTGGATATTGAGCGCGCTGCGCCGGAATCATGCCGACGAATCGCGCTCGGGTTGTAATCGAGCTTGGTTCTCGGAATAATCCGGGCGGCTTACCGGACAGGACACAAAGGAGACGGCTCATGACCGAGAAGATCATTTATCTCAACGGCGCTTTCGTGGCGGAGAGCGAAGCGAAAGTTTCGGTGCTCGACTCCGGCTTCAACGCCGGCGACGGGGTTTACGATGTCACTCGGACATTTGCCCATCGGCCCTTTCGCCTGCGCGACCATACGGCGCGTTTGTTTCGCTCGCTCCGTTACACGCGCATCGACTGCGGCTTGACCTTGGAGCAGATGGAAGCGGCGACCCTCGAAGTGCTCGAACGTAACCGGCCAGCGCTTGGCAAAGACGACGAAGTGGCGATCTGGCAAGTGGTCAGTCGAGGCGTGCGCACATCGCGCGGCAATCATGCGCTCGGCAAGGCGACGGTGGCAATTTACTGTATTTCCATCGCCTTCGAGGAATTCGCCCGGGATTATCTCGACGGCGTGAAGCTGGTCATTCCGTCCACCCGGCGCATACCGCCGCAGTGTCTGGAGCCTAAGGCCAAGATCAACAACAAAATGAATCACAACATGGCGATCTTCGAAGCGCGCCAGGTCGATCCCCACGCGATCCCGCTGATGCTCGATCTCGACGGCAACATCAGCGAGTCCAACGCGCACAACTTTTTTCTCGTTCTTGACGGCAAGCTGTGTACGCCGTCGAACAAGAACGTGCTCGACGGCATCACCAAGCAGGCTTTGTACGAGCTCGCGGCGAACTTGGAAATCGAAGTGGTCGACGGCAATTTTACTCCCTATGACGCCTACAACGCCGAAGAGGCGTTTCTCGCCAGCACCAGCCCGACGATCCTGCCGGTGCAAAGTATCAACGGCGTTAGGCCGACGAAAGAAACTCCCGGGCCGATCACCAAACGTTTGATTCAGGGCTGGAACAAAATGGTCGAGCTGGACATAGTCGAGCAAGCGTTGGCACACTTGGAGCCGGCTGAGCGCGATCGCTTGGTAAAAGAGTGGCGCTCCAAGAGCGCTTCGTGACTGCGCTCAAGCGAAGGAAAACCGAGCACGTATGAAAAATATTGCCGTAGCTGCGCTGCTGTTCGGAGTCTATCTCTTGGTCTCAGGTTCGGCAGGGGGGCAAACTCTCAAAACCGGTTACATCTCGAAGGATCTCAATTATCTGCCGTTTTTCGTCGCCCAGAAAAAAGGCTTTCACGCCAAAGAAGGCATCGCGGTGGATCTGGTCAGCATCGGCCGCAGCGACATACAGTTGCAAGCCCTAGTGGCGGGTGAACTTCACTTTGCCAACATCAACGCCGACAACATCATTATTTGGAACGAGCGCACGGGTGGCAACTTGAAAATAGCGGCGGGATCGAGCAATGCCGCGCCCTATCTCCTGATTGGCGCCAAGAACATCAAGCGCATCGAGGATCTGAAAGGCCAACGGATTGGCGTCAATAGCCTGAGCGGCGGCGCGACATCAATTCTGGTCGCTTACTTACGAACCAAGGGCTTGATTCATCCGCGCGACTTTTCCATGTCGGTGATCGCCGGTGGGACACCGGCACGATTGAGCGCCCTCGAGAGCGGCGCGGTGGCGGGCGCCGTGTTGGTCTTGCCGTTTTCTGATATTGCCGTCGACAGAGGATTTACCAAGCTCGGCGATACCACCGAGGTGATTTCGAGCTACCAGTTCAATAATATCAATATCAATCCGGCATGGGCCGAGAAGAACCGCCCGAGCGTGGTGAAATTTATCAAGTCGCATATTCAAGCGCTGCGCTGGTTGCACGATCATCCGGCCGACGCCGCCGAATTTTTGACCAAAGAGTTCGGTTTGCAAGCGGTCTACGCCCGCCGCGGCATCGACTACTATACCAAGACCAAAGTTTACCCCTACAACGGCGACGTGACTCTGGCCGGCTTGAAGGTCAATATCGACGTGCAGGTGCAAGACGGCATCATCAAGGGCGCGGTGCCGGCGCCGGAAAAGTATATCGATCTGAGCTACCTGCGCCAGGCGCAGAAAGAGCTGGGGATTCAATAGCAGGCCTAAGATAGGAGTTTCGCAGTGGATCTAACTAATGATGGTCAAGATTTGACCGATGGGCCGTTTCAACAATCTTACTTAGCCTGGTGCGACCGCAAAGCAGGAATTGATTACGAATTTAACTGCGAAGCCGGCCGCGGCTGGGCTGGCGATACGATTTCAATCATCACCGCCTCTGCGTCTGCACCCCAGCGGATCGGCAGGAAGACACTGCCCAAGCCGCGCGATACGACGAGTTGAGATTTGCCGAAGCAATAAACCCCCTCATCTAAGCAATAGCGGCTTTGGCGGATAATCGCCGGGCCGTTGGGGAAACGGATTTGTCCGCCATGGGTGTGGCCGGACAGGGTGAGCGGAATGGCAAGTTTTTCCGCTTCGTAAAACTGATCGGGGTTATGCGCCATCAACAGATCGGGCGGGCCGTTTTCTGCCACTAGAAGATTCCAGTCCGGCCGGCCCAGGACTCGGTCGTCGATCCCGCCCAAGACCAAACTACCGGCGCCATGGCGAATGATTGTGCTGTCGTTTCTCAACGTCCGGATACCGATTGACAATAAATTCTTGCGCAGCTCCTCAGGGTCGCCGCCGAAGTAATCATGATTGCCCATGCAGTACCATGCTCCCCGACGCGCCCGGGTCAGTGGGATCAAGCAGTCAAGAATCCGCTCGGCCTCGCTGACATGGCCGGTGACGAGATCGCCGCCGATGACGACCAGATCGGGGTCCTGTTCCATCAACTGGTGAATGATGCGCCAAAGAGTTTCCGGATTGAGAAAAATGCCGGCGTGAATATCGGTGATCAGCAGTACGCGTAGCGGTGGCAGGCCGCTGGGCCAGCCGGCGGGGGAAAGTTTGGTTTCGGCGAGCTCGAAGCGCCGTTCAAGCTGCCAGCTATAAGGATTCCATATCCTGCCCAGCAGCGGATAGACGAAGCGCGAAATCGCCATGTCGGCGTAGCGCTCGCAACGCTTGATCACGCCCCGATTTGGATTCATCAGCCGGCGCTCTTTGCCGGTCATTACGCGTGCCGGCGCCAATTGGCGCCGGCGCAGCGGCGGCAGGGTCTCTTCCATGGTGCTAATCTCGGCGCGCATCGTTCAAAAACATATTGTAACCCGCTGGGGTGTTGAATGCATCCGAGCGGAAGAATTTCGCCGCGAAGTTGTCCTGAGCGAAGGGGAAGGAACCGAGTCACTCAAGTTTACCCATGGAGAATTGGTTTTATCGGGTGGGTTGGAAGCGTATCTCTTGGGTAGGCAACGATAGAGGTTTGTTCGCGAAGATTTACTCATCGCGAAGTGGCGGCGATCCATTGGGCCATTTTGGCTTGAAGCACGCTCATCGGCAGAGCGCCGTCTTTGAGCAGCGCATCGTGAAAGGCGCGGATGTCGAATCTCTTGCCGAGCGCCTTTTCCGCTTCGGCGCGGATCGCCGAGATCGCCAGCTGGCCGATTTTGTAAGTGAGAGCTTGCGCTGGATTGGCGATGTAACGGTCGATTTCCAGAAGCCACGCGTTCTTCGCTGGTAAAGGTAGTCTCTGCCATGAACTTCAACGCTTGCGCTCGACTCCAACCTTTCGCGGTGCAGGCCAACGTCGACGACCAAACGCGCGGCGCGGAACAGTTCCGAGTTGAGCCGGCTGAAATATTGCTCGGTGTCGGTGTAAAGCCCGAGCATGCGACCGAGACTTTCGGCGTAAAGCGCCCAACCTTCAATAAAGGCGCTATAGCCGCCGAATCTCTGAAAGCGCGGCAGATGCCGTGCGTTCCATTTGCAGCGAGATCTGAAAGTGGTGGCCGGGAATTGCCTCGTGGAGAAACAGCGGTTCGGATGGGCTGCGCGGTCTCTCCTCGATAGCGCGGGCGTTGACGTAGAAGATACCCGGCCGTGAGCCGTCCGGCGACGGCGACCAGTATTGCGACGGCGCCGATTGCTCGCGGAACTCTTCGATGGCGCGTACTTCGAACGGTGCCGCCGGGATACGGCCAAATAACTTTGCCGATATGCGGCTGCACGATCCGCTCGATCCTTTGATACGCTGCGACGAGAGCGGCGCGGCTTCGATGGGGGCGCGGTGCGTTCTCGGAAAGATGTTGGGCGAACTCTTCAGATTGACCCGGAAAACTGGCTGTCGCGCCGCAACTGCCCCATGTCCCGGCGGATTCGGGCGATCTCATCGAGGCCGAGCTGATAGATTTCGTCCGGTGTCAGATCGGTGGTGGTATGGCTGCGCACTAGATAATCGTACCAAGCTTCGCCGTCGGGCAGCGCCGCCTAGGACGTGGATTGCCTCGTGGCCGGCAGATACTCGGCGCGGATAAATGCGCTCGAGCTTGGCGTAAGCTGGGCAGAATTCTTTCCTGCGATCGCCGCGCGATAAGTCATGGCTCAGCCTGGCTCCCTCGGCGCCGGTGACATCGGCCGGCATGCGCTGGATGGGTTGATAGAAAAGGCTCTGTTGCGGATCGTCAACGATGATGGCGTCGAGTTGAGTCAGGGTGGGTTCGATCACGGCGCGGGGTTGGACAACGCCGCGTTGGATGCCCTCGCGCATGTTGGCGATGGCGCTATCGACCCAGATGACAAAGCCGTCGATGCGCTGCAAGAAACTGTCGTAGTCGGCGACGGTTTTGAACGGGTGAATGCCGCCGCCGGAACCCGTCAACGGAAACTCGATCACCAGACTGCCCAACTGACGCACCGGCAGCAGATGGCTCGGGAACCGGTCGCCTTCCAAGCGCAATCGCAGCAAACGGTCGAGGATTTGATCAAACAGCCGCTCAGCCGGCGCTAGCGCGCTGCGGTCGACGGCCGCCAATTGCTCGAGAGTCTCTCGATAAAGGCTGGCGCTGTGCGGCGCGATGCTCAACGCTGAGGATTGTCCGACAAGCGATGGTCATAACGGTGATCGCCGATCTGGCTGGCGTAGAGCGGGAACAGCTCGAGATAAGCTTCAAAGTAGTTCTCAAAAATGTCGTTGAGCCGGCGCGACTCCGAAGACGACTGTTGGGATTGAGACGACCACGGCGTCCTCGCCAGCGGAGAGCAACCGAGCGCCGCCGCGAGCGCCAGAACCGCCAGCGGCGCAGCCATCGGGCGATGAGGGCGGTTGCGGCGGCTGCCACTGGCGCACAGTAGGGTATGCGACTGCGCGCCGCCAAGCCGCTCAAGATAACAATCTTGACTTTACGCCGGCGAATCCCTTACGTTCGGGCGCAGACCGTGGTGCTAGCAGCGAACGTTCCAAGGAGAGTCTCATGAAGCACGTCAATCCGCGTTGTGGGTCGCGAACTATCACAAGTTGGCCGGCGCTGGTCGCGCTTCTTTTGGTTTTGCCGTGGTCCGGGTTGGCGGCGGAAACGCCGCGAGCCGGCGGCGAGCTGGTCTTTGCGGTCGCCGAGACGCCGCCGTCCTTTGACGGCCACCGCGAGACCACATTCGCCATGATCCATCCGATAGCGCCGCATTACAGCACGCTGTTGCGCTTCGATCCGCACAACTATCCCAAGATCGTCGGCGATGTCGCCGAGAAATGGTCGGCGTCCCGAGACGGCCTGACGGTAACTTTCAAATTGCGTAAAGGCATCAAGTTTCACGACGGCACGGCGCTGACCGCCCATGACGTCAAGGCGACCTATGATAAGATTATCTTTCCGGCCGAAGGTGTCGCCAGCGCGCGCAAGGCGTCCTACGCCATGGTCGATAAGATCGAGGCGCCCGATGACCTGACGGTGGTGTTCAAGCTCAAGCATATCGCCGCTTCGTTTCTCGCCAACCTGGCATCGCCGTGGAATTTCATTTACAGCGCCGAAAAGTTGAAAAAAGATCCGCGCTGGTACGAGAAAAATATTCTTGGCTCCGGCCCGTTTGTTTTCGGAGAATATGTCGCCGGCTCGCACTGGACCGGCAAGAAGAATCCTAATTACTATATGCCCGGCCGGCCCTATCTCGACAGCTACCGGGCGATCTTCATTCGCGACACCGCGCCGCGGGTGGCGGCGGTTCGCAGCGGCCAGGCGATGGTTGAGTTTCGCGGATTCAACCCGGCGGCGCGCGACGATGTCGTCAAGTCTCTGGGCAGCAAAGCCGTCGTCCAGGAGAGTCCCTGGGCGTGCAACCTGATGGTCGTGTTCAATAACGAGAAGAAACCGTTCAGCGATCCCCGAGTGCGCCGGGCACTTAACTTGGCGATCGATCGCAACGAGGCGTCCAAGGCGCTGGCGCAGATCTCGGTGATGAAATTTATCGGTGGACTCTATCGTCCCGGTTCGGAGTTCGCGACGCCGGCGGCGGAGATCGGCAAATTGCCGGGTTTTGGCACGGATATCAATGCTGCTCGTAATGAAGCCAAGCGCTTGCTCAAAGAAGCCGGCGTGGCGGAGGGGTTCTCCTTTGTGCTCAAGAACCGCAACGTGCGCGAGCCCTACGAAGTCACCGGCGTGTTCGTCATCGATCAGTGGCGCAAGATCGGACTCAACGTCACCCACACGCCGCAAGAGGGCGGGCCCTACTTCAACGACTTTCGCCAGGGCAACTACGACGTCGGCATGGATTTCATGTGTGAGTTCATGGACGAGCCGGATTTGTATCTAGTCAAGTATCTGAGCAGCGACAAGAGCCCGATCAACTATGCGCGCTATAAAGACCCGGTGGTCGATGAACTTTTCGAAAGGCAGAGCCGCATGCTCGACAGCAAGGATCGGCTGCCGCTCCTGCGCCAGATCGAGAAGCGCCTTCTCGGCGAGCAGGTCTATCAGTTTCCGGTCTTATGGTGGCAACGCATCGTGCCGCACAATGGCCGGCTCAAGGGCTGGAAGATCGGTCCGAGCCATTATGTCAATCAAGATTTGCGCGATGTCTGGCTCGGCCAATAGCGCGCACGCATGCGTGGTCGAGGATGGACGATCGAGGATGGACAATAGCGCCGCCCCCGCCAACCCGCCATCTTCGAAGTCTTTCTAATGGGCCGCTATATCCTTAAACGTTTATTCTTGATGATCCCGACGCTGTTCGGTGTCGCGCTATTGGTTTTTTTCATGCTGCGCGTAGCGCCGGGGGATGTGGTCGAGCTCAAGTATGCCGGCAGCGGGACTTTCGCGCCGCGCGCGGCGATCGAGCGGGAACGCGCGCAGTTGGGTTTGGACAAACCGCTGTGGCAACAGTTCGCCGTCTGGACGTGGGGCATTGTCCGGCTCGATTTCGGCACTTCGATGTGGACCGGGCGGCCGATCGGCGACGAGATCAAGATCCGCCTGGAGTTGAGCTTGCAGTTGGCGTTGATGGCTACCTTGGTGGCGGTCCTTATTGCGATTCCTTTCGGCACCCTGGCCGCGCTTAAGCAGGACACATGGGTCGATTACTTCGTGCGAATCTTTGCCATTGGCGGCTTGGCGATGCCGTCGTTTTGGTTGGGCATTGTCATGATTCTCGGCTTTCTCCTGCTCTTCAAATGGCTGCCGCCGCTGACCTTTACTTCGTTCTTCACCGATCCATGGGCCAATTTGACCCAGCTCTTTTGGCCGGCGCTAGCGGTGGGCTATCGTTACTCGGCCATGGCTACACGCATGACCCGCTCCGCGGTCCTGGAAGTTCTGCGCGAGGACTTCGTACGCACGGCGCGCGCCAAAGGGCTGTGGGAGCGCGCCGTGGTGGTGAAGCATGCGCTGCGCAATGCTTTGCTGCCGATCGTCACCGTGATCGGTTTGGAGTTTGCATTTTTGATCGGCGGCCTGGTCGTCACCGAGCAAGTGTTCAACCTGAACGGCATCGGCATGCTGTTCGTCGAGTCGATCAGCCAGCGCGATTATACGATGACCCAAGCGTTGGTGCTGTTGGTGTCATTCGCGTTTATCTTTATGAATTTCTTGACCGACCTGCTCTATGCCTGGCTCGATCCGCGCATTCGTTATCACTAGGCGAATCACAACCGATGCCCGCCCGATTCAATAGTTGCTTTGCCGCGATCCGTACTTTTGTCGTTAATCGACCCCTCGGCGCGGCTGGCGCGGCCATCGTCGTTTTGATGATCTTGGCGGCGCTGTTCGCCGGCTTGGTTGCGCCCTACGATCCGCTCGACGTTGACTACGGCGCGATGTTTCAAGCACCGGGGGCAGCGCATTGGCTGGGCACCGACTCCTTTGGCCGTGATGTGTTGTCGCGGCTGCTCTACGGCTCGCGCACCGCGTTGTGGGTGGGCTTTTGCGCGTCGCTCTTCGGCACGACGCTAGGGACGATCTTTGGCGTGAGCTGCGCTTACTTCGGCGGCCGCGTCGATCTGGTCATGCAGCGCTTCATGGATATCTTGTTGTCGTTTCCGTTGATCGTCTTGGCGCTGACGGTCGTCGCGATCCTGGGCGGTGGCGTCTGGAATGTCATTTTAGCGATCGCCATACCGATGATCCCACGCGCCGCCTTGGTCGTGCGCAGCAGCGCCCTGGCGTTGCGCCAGATGTTGTTCGTCGAAGCGGCGTTGACTCTGGGTGCCGGCCATTGGCGAATCATATTTCGTCATATGCTGCCCAATGTCATGGCGCCCTATTTGATCATGCTGACGGCATTCTTGGGCCAGGCGATTCTGCTCGAAGCTTCGCTGTCATTTCTCGGCCTAGGCGTCGCCGAGCCGACGGCGGCATGGGGACTGATGCTGCGCGGCGCGGCGGTCGAGTTTGCCGAGCGCGCGCCGTGGATGGCGCTGTTTCCGGGAATGGCGATCAGCCTGGCAGTTTTCGCCTTCAATATTTTTGGCGATTCGCTGCGCGACGCGCTCGACCCCAGGCTCCGTGTGCTGTGAGATTGCAGTGAGATTGATCAAGACCTGCTTGGCCGCGCGCGGCGCTTATCAGTCGCTGCGGCGGATCTATGCCATGCGTATACAATGATCGGTCGCAACCGCATCGTTTCATTGCCCCTTGACCGCTCTCGAATCGTCGTAATAGATAGAAGAACTGTGAGCGAGCGCATTCCCGTCAATTGAAGGGTGGGCTATACCATGGTGAACGCCAGTGTCTCTCCCAAACTAACTCGCGCCGGCAACGAGCTCGGCGCGCCGACAACGTATCAATTGTTTCTCGAGCGCGAAGGCGTGCCGGCGCTGGGCGGTTTTCTTATCGAAGACATCAATCACGTGACGTTGTCGCCCTGGCCGCGGGTGGGAGGGCGCGGCGTGTATCTGAATCTTGACGGCTCGGAGGGTGTCAACAACTGCTACATTTGTGAGATCGCGCCGGGCAAATCTCTCGAGCCGCAAAAACATATGTTCGAAGCGCTGATCTATGTCGCCAGCGGCCATGGCGCGACGACCATCTGGCAAGCGGACGGCAAGAAGCAGACCTTCGAATGGGGCGAAGGCTCGCTGTTCTCGCCGCCGCTCAACGCTTGGTACCAGCACTTCAACGGCCAGGGCGACAAACCGGTGCGGCTATTGGCGATGACCAATGCGCCGACGGTGCTCAATCTCTACCACAACATCGATTTCGTCTTTAACTGTGACTACCGGTTCGCCGACCGCTATGCCGGCGAAGACAATTTCTTCGATGGCCAGGCCAAGATCCCCGGCGAGGGATTTCACGATACCAACTTTATCCGTGACGTGCGCAGCTACGAGCTGCCGGAACGCAGTGACCGCGGCGCCGGCGGTAAAATGTTAATGATCGAGATGTCGAACAATGTCATGTCGGCGCACATCTCGCAGTTTCCCGTGGGGACATACAAGAAGGCGCACCGCCACGGCGCCGGCGCTCATGTGATCATTCTCAAGGGCGAAGGTTTCTCGATCATGTGGAAGGAAGGCGACGATATCAAGCGTTACGACTGGCGCGCCGGCAGCTTGATGGTGCCGCCGGAGCGCCAGTTCCACCAGCACTTCAACGCCGGCGGCGAGCCGGCGCGCTACCTGGCATTGAAGCCGTTCAGCAGCCGCAAGTTTCCCGGCTTGCGCAAGCAGTGGGGCACTTCGGAAAGCGTCAAGCTCGGCGGCGATCAAATCGAGTACGAAGACGAGGATCCACGCATCCGCGCCATGTTCGAGGAGGAACTTGGCAGGCGCGGCGTCACCAGCAAGATGGGAGCGGTTTATAAGGCGGCGAGCTGAGCGGAGGATTCGATCTTACCCCGAAGGCACGAAGGACACGAAGGTTTCGGAGGAGTAGAAATCCAAACTTCGTGCTCGTCGCCTGTGGCGCGTATGGTCGATCCATGTGCTCCTTCGAAAATACAGGTGAGGGGATGATATTCACAAGGAAGAGCCCGCGGGGTTCCCTCGTAAATGACGAGTCGAGGAAGGAAGCATCCTCCGGCAATGCCAACCATTTTCCTGCTCTACAGGCGCGCGCAAGCTTATCGACACTTCGTGGTGAAGCAATTCTCGGAACCGCACAATCTCTCGCCCCTAAAATTCTAATGACTTGGGGAATAATTGTGAAATTGAAGGCGGCTTTAATAATCTTGAGTTTGCTCACGCTCAGTGTGCCAATGCAGCGCGGCGAAGCCGCGGATAAGGCGCGCATCGCGGTGACTAATTTCAACCTGTCCTTTTTGCCGGTCGGCGTGGCGATCAAACGAGGTTTCTTCAAGGACGAGGGGCTCGAGGTGGAAGTGATTCGCATGAATACGCCGACCACTTTGACGGCAATGATGACCGGCGATGTCGGTTACACGCTGCTGTTCGGTTCGGTGGTCCGCGCGGCCTTGCGCGGTCTGCCGATCCGCGCTCTGGCGAGCCTGCTCGACAGTCCGACCTATGCGTTGATTGCCCGCGCGGAATACAAGACGCTCAAGGATTTGAAAGGCAAGACCGTCGGCATCGCCAACTTCGGCGGCACCGACGAAGTGCTGTCGAAACTGATTTTCAAAGGCCAGGGGATCGACCCGGAACGGGAGCTCAAATTCATCGCCCTGGGCACCGACCGGGCCCGTCTAGCCGCACTCAAAGAAGGGCTGGTGGATGTCGCGATCATCTCGCCGCCGGGCGATACCATGGGCCGGCAGATGGGCTTTAACGTGTTGACTCGGGCTCATGAGCATTTCAACTTTCCGTTTCTTGGCGTCGGAACTAATCTTAAATCATTGAAAGAGCGGCCGCTGGAAGTTCGCCGCGTGATCAAGGCATTGGTGCGCGCCAATCGTTTCATCCGCGATGACAAAGAGGGCGCGGTGCGCGTGTTGGTAGATTGGGCCAAGATCGAACGCGAGCATGCGTTGGCGTCTTATGATTCGGCTTGGAAAGTTTTCAGTCCGGACGGAAATATTTCCCCCGAAGGTTTACGACTGGTGTTGGAGCAAGCCAAGATCGAGCTCAAGCTGACCCGCGAAATCCCGCTGAGTGAAATCGTCGATCCGCTGCCACTGCAAGACGCCCAGCGGGAATTGGCGATCAAAAGACCGTAATGGGCGAGGGGCGCGAAGCATCGAAGTGAGGGATCTCGATGCGCGGAACCCATCGCAATCTTCTTCTCTTTCGTGGCGAAGAATCGCTGTGCGGACACGTGACGACTAAGGAGCACAAAATGTCGGAAGCAGAGATATTGCGTGAACTTGATGAGAAGCTGCGCGACTTGAGCGTCGAAGGGTTGTGGGCGCCGGCGTCGGCTGCCGACCTGGCGACCTACAGTAAAGATCCCCACACCACCGTGCTGCCCCATGTGTGGAAATGGCCGGCCCTGTACGACGCCATTCAAACCGTGGCCAATATGCATGGGCTCGACGGCAAGGCCGAACGGCGCGTGCTGCGGTTGATCAATCCGGCTTATTTGCAGCAACACAATCGCCGCCAACGCACCACCACCCATACCATGCTGATGACGTTGCAGCTGCTCAAGCCCGGCGAGATCGCCCACGATCACCGGCATAATTTCGCCGCCTTCCGCTTCATCCTCAAAGGCCGCGGCGCCTACACCGTCGTCGAAGGCGAAGAAATTCCCATGGCCGAAGGCGACCTGGTGCTTACGCCGTCGATGACTTGGCATGGCCACCGCAATAACGGCGAACCGGTGGTGTGGTTAGATGGCCTCGATAATCCACTGCTGTTTTTGCTTCAGGCGATTACCTGGGAAGCGTATCCCGGCGGGCTCCAACCGATCAAAAAGCGCTCCGATCATACTGCGCCGCGTACCACCGGAACGACCCGGCCGGTATGGGAAAAAACTTCCGATCGTCCGGCTTATAACCTGCACTACAAATGGCAGGACACCTACGAGAAATTGCAACAGCTGAGCCAGGGGCCATGCAGTCCGTTCGATGGCGTTGCCCTCGAATACGTCAACCCTGAGGGTGGCCACACCATGCCGACCATGTCCTGTGGCATGCAAATGCTTCGTCCCGGCGAATCGACCAAGACCCATCGGCACAATTACAGCGTCGTCTATCACGCGTTTCGCGGGCGCGGCGCGACGATGATCGACGGACAACGATTTGAATGGCAGCAGGGCGATTGTTTTGTCGTGCCGTTGTGGAGCTGGCACAGCCATCAGAATGGCTCGAACAGCGACGAAGCGCTGCTCTTTTCGGTCAGCGACTTGCCGGTGATGTCTGCGCTTAAACTGCTGCGTGAAGAGGTTGGCGAGGGGGCGTGAGATCGCGCGTTGCCGGGCACGATCTCAAGTTGAGAATTTCACATTACAGATTGCAAAACCACGAATCCGGTCGCTCGATCATCCGGATTAGCGGCTTTGCAACACCTGGCCGCCCATGTTGGTGATCTTATCGAGATTGATTTGCACGATGATGCCCTTGCGCTCGGGATCCTTGTCCAACTCTTCTTTGACGGTGCGTGCCATGCCCTGTTCCCAGATCGGTCCCGATTCGTGCAGGGTCGCGGTGCCGTGAAAGCGCCAGGCTACTTTGGTTTTGGCATCGCGGAACAGCACGATGACTTTGGGGTTTTCTTTGAGATTCTTTAGATGGACCCGCTTGGTGCGCTCTAAATAAGCCAGCGACTGCTTGTCGAACACCATCATGCTGCCCTTGTAGCCGATGTCCGGTTCGCCGTCGCCGGAAACCGTGGCGAGGATGCACGGACAACCGTTGGCCAAAGCCGGGTCGATCATTTCTTTCATCTGGTCGAGAATCTCAATCATGGGTCACCTCCTGGAGAAGTCAACCTAATAAACTATCGGCCCATCGTCAAACCGATTTCGGCATGCGCAACTACGTAATCGGCAAACGGGGCATGTGGCGGATATGAAGGTGCAAGCAGGAAAATTAAGGATTTCTCGCCGCGAAATTCACGAAGGACGCGATGGTTTGGGAGTATTAGCATTCCGAACTTCTATCCCTGATAATTTGCGCGGCTTGGGCAAATCGTCCGAGCGCCCAACCCAAGTGGGCAGGTCCCTACCAATCCCGATTTCTATTTGCGCCCCTTGCGTTCTTTGCGGCCATTCTTTCCATTCGGTTGCGCTGCGCTGCACTAGGTCCTTCGTGGTAGATTCTTCATTCACCCCTATCGCGCTCTCAGCCGGCGATTCGTGAGCCGTAGAGTTTGACGGCGTTGTCCCAGAGGATTTTTCGTTTGGCTTCACTTGAGATCGGTTGGGCATCGAAATCGGGCAGGGCGCGTTCTGGTTCGATGGCATCGGGATGCGGGTAGTCGGTGTTCCAGACGATGTTCTCGCCGTTCAATTCTTCGACCACATGTTTGAGCGCGTGTTCGTCGCTGTCGCAGGAAACGATGCACTGGCGCATGAAATATTCGGTCGGTCGTAGTTTCAAGTTTTCCGATTTGCCCATGACGCTGTTGCGGCCATGAGTGTGGTCATCCATGCGGCCAAGCCAAAACGGCAGCCAGCCCGAGTTCGATTCGAGAATAGCTAGACGCAATTTCGGAAAACGCTCCAACACGCCGGTAAAAATAAAGTGGCCGAGCGTCGCCATATTGTCGCAGGGAAATCCCAGCGCATGATTGAGTCCGCGTAGAGCGAGCTCGGTGTCACCTTTACGATTGCCTTCCAGTTCGCGAAAGGGTTGGAATCGGCGTTGGCGGTTCTCGCCATGGACGGCGATGGGAAAGTCCATCTCGGACGCCAGGTCCCACATGGTGTTGTACTCGGGATAGTGCAGCCATTTGCCTTCTGGCAAATAGGGGTTGCGCACCGACACGGCGCCCAATTCATCGACGGCGCGACGGGCTTCTTTGACCATCTCGCCGACGTCCGAGCCCGGCAGCACGGCGACGAACTTGAGCCGCTTGGGGTCGACGCTGCAATATTCATGGCACCAGTTGTTATATGCGCGGCACATGGCGGCGCCGAGTTGAAGGTCCTTTAACGCGACGCGGTAGGCGAAGTTGCCGTTGTTGCCGCTCGGCAAGAGCACCTGAATGTCCCAGCCATACTTGTCCATGTCGCGGAGACGAATTTGCGGCGACCACCATTGCCGGTAGGCCTCGCCGTATTTTTCTTCAAATGCGCGGCGCGCGCTTTCCACGTGCGCCGATTGGACGTCGCTCTTGGTGACGAATTTGCCATCGGGCTCGTAAACCATGAAGTTGCCGTCCATGAACGCAACTTTCGGCACCTGGTCGCGAAACTTCGGCTCGACATAGCGCTCCCAAAGATACTGCGGCTCATGCATGTGACCGTCGGCGTCGATGACCTTATATCCATTCCACATAGGTGCCTCCGATTTTCCGCCGCGCCGTTCGCGGTGAATTTATTGTAGTTTAATCCACTACCACCAACTGGCCGTCGCGGTGCTCGACGGTCTTACCGGTCATCGCCATGGCGGCTTGGGCGGCGAGGACGAAGCCGTTGCCGAGGCTATCGGGTCCGGGCAGGCGTTGGCGTGCTTCTTCCGGGGCGTCTTCCGTAGCGATCGCTTGTTTCGGACTGAAGGCGACGATGCAGACGTTCCACTCGCGCTCTTCCTCGGCGATATATTTGGTGAACGTGCGGATGGCGTCCTTACTGACGACATAGGGCGAACCGCCGTGATTTTCCGGCCGGCCGCCGCCCCAGAGATTGACGATGTTGCCGGAGCGCCGCTCTTCCATGAACGGCAGAACGTATTTGCTGCAGAGAAACGTCCCGCCGAGATTGGTTTGAATCACGGCATTCCAAAAATCGTAGCTCAGGTTGCGCACTCGCGGCCAGCGCGGGATGCCCCAATTGAAGTGCGGCACGATACCGGCGTCGTTGATCAGGGCGTCGATCTGGCCGAAACGGTCGGCGACCTTATAAACCAATTGGCGCACGTCCTTCTCGTCGCGCACGTCGGTGGGCACGGCGAGGGCGTCGGCGCCGAGCTTGTTGAATCTCGCTGAGCGTTTTGTGCAGTCGCTCGGCGTCGGCGTCGGCGAGGACCACTTTGGCGCCGGCTTTAGCCAATGTGTGCGCGGCGTGCCTGCCGATACCTTTGGCGCCGCCGGTAACGATGACGACTCTTCCTTGCATGGTGAATTCCTCCCAAAATTTAGTGTGAATATTCTCGCTGGCTCTTTGTGGTATTAACAATTTTCCATTTTTCGATCGCTGCGACTTTATCCGCCCCGTTGGAGTACGGGACTATGAAGTAACGGAGACCTGGTGGTTACCTCGCCTTATCGTCCGCTTTAAGCCAACGACTTCGTACGGACCATCTTTGAGCGCTTTGACTGTTACAGCCATGGTTTGACTCCTGGTAAAGATGATTCGAGGCAGCGAATGGACCGGAATATATCGCGCAAAGTATGTCCTGAGCAACAACGAAGAACGCCAAAGCGCATAGGGATAATGCTTGTGTAGGCTTCGCTGGCAGCCGGCGGGAGGTTGTGGTACTAGGGCGCCATGAAGATAAGAATTCTCGCACTCTGTTTGTTGTCGATCAGTATGGTTATTAACGCTCATGCCCAAGACAAGATTCGCGTCGGTCTCGGCTCCATCAGCTTGCAGTCGGGGCTGGTGCATATCGGCAAGGACCGTGGCTTGTTCGCCAAGTACGGACTCTCGACCGAGGCGATCTATATTCCCGGCGGGTCGACCAACGTCCAGGTGCTGCTCTCCGGCAATCTCGATTTGTCGCAGTTGAGCGGCGCGCCGGGTGTGGCGGCGAATCTGGAAGGCGCGGATATCGTTTATTTCGCCGGGCTGCTCGACAAGCTGAATTATCAGCTGATCGCCCGCGCCGAGATCAAGTCCATCGAGCAACTGAAAGGTAAAAAGTTCGCGGTCAGCCGCTACGGCTCCTCAGCAGACTTCGGCATGCGCGCCATGCTCAAGCGTGTCGGCATCGATCCGGTGAAAGACGCGACGATCCTGCAAATCGGCGATGAGCCGGCGCGCATCGCCGCGATCACATCGGGCAACGTCGACGGCACGGTGGTCAATGCGCCGTTCAGCAGCGAAGCGGAACGACTGAAGCTCAGCGTGCTCGCCGACTCGGTCAAGATGAACATTCCATTCTTCAACACCGGCCTACTGGGTAGCCGGCGTTTTCTCGAAAAGCAGGACGGCAGAGTGATGAATTTCCTGCGCGCCTATCTCGAAGCGATCAAGATTCTCAAAACCGAACGGGAGTATTCAATCAAAGCGCTGGGGCAGTTCACCCGCGTCAACAACGTCAAGGCGTTGCAGGAAGGTTACGACTACTTCGTTAATCAATTGGCAAATGTGCCGTACCCGTCGGTGGAAGCGATGCAAGCCGTGGTTGCCCAGATCGCCGAAACCAATGCCAAAGCGCGCGCCATCGACGCCAAGATTTATGTCAACGATCGCTATCTGAAGCGGCTGGAAGACGAAGGGTTCGTTAAAAAGCTTTGGGCCCGATAAATCTGAACGAAGCAATTTTACCAGCCCGCTCTATCGCTGATCGCACTGGCTAGGTTGTCGTAGATGCTAATGACGAAGGGGCGCGTTAGAAATGCTTAGTACAAGTAGTCTACGGGCTTGATCTGCCACTTATCCGGGGACTCGCAACCGACGATGCCGTAGGGATTGCCTGCGTTGATTTGACCTTCAAGGACAATATCGAATGGCTCAAGCCTTAACGCTTTTTTGACGTCATAAACCACGCGCACGACGGGATGAAGCAAGTTCTTGTCGCCGTGGTCGATCACGACAGCTAACAAGAGATTTTCCAGTCGGACGAGAGTGCCGATCGGATAGATGCCGAGATGCGCGATAAACTTCTCGACCAGCTCGCGATTCAAGTAGCTTTGACTCCACTCAAACAATTTTTTTAGCGCGTCGGTGGGCGGCATGGCGTTTTTGTAGCACCGGTCAGAGCTTAGCGCGTCGTAGATATCGACGATCGCGGCTGATCTGACCAAATTCACTGATTTCGTTCCCCTTCAGCCCATCCGGGTAGCCAGTGCCGTCAAGACGTTCGTGATGATGCGAGGTCACGCAGGTGCACTCCTGATCGAGGTTGGGATATTGTCGCAGCGCAGCCTCGCCGTCTTTGACATGCCGCTTCATGACTTCGAATTCTTTTTCGGAGAGAGGTCCCGGTTTGTTGAGGACATCCAGGGGAACTTTCATTTTACCGATATCATGTAATAAGCCGCCGATACCGATTTGTTTGATTTTTGTCGAATCGAGGCCAAGGCCGTGAGCAAAGGAAATGCACAAGGCGGATACCGAAATCGAGTGCACATAGGTGTACTCATCGACCTCTTTGATGCGTAGCAGGCTGACCAACGCGTCTTTATTGCGCAGGATCGAGTCGGTCATTTTATCGACCGTACTCTCGATTTGGTTCATCGCCATGCGCTTGCCGAGCTTGACGTCGTGCATGAGCTTTTGGGTAGTTAGTTTCGCCTCGCCGACGAGCTGGTGTGCCCGGGCGAGTTCTGCCTTAAAACCGTCGCTATGGTTCGGTCCCGCCGCGGGGGACGTGAAGTCGGCTAAACTCGCTTTGTATTTCCTGGTCCGCTTCCCGCTGTGTCGGTGCGTCATCGATATCCAACCCTTTGTCGGTGTCGATGTAGACCTCGCGGATGCCGTATTTGATAACTTTTTGAATCTGTTTGTCGGTCTCGAGCTTGGTGCGGTCGGTGAGGAACGGATGATGCAACCAGCCGCAGTTAAAATCGGCGACGAAGACACCCGGCTTGAGTTGGTCGACTTTGACTTTTTTGATCATAACAGTGCCAGAGATAACCTTAGGAATAGTATCGGCGGCGATTAGGTAAGCTTTATTGGGCGGATGCCGGTAGCCGGTGCCGTAACGTCATATTGCATGATAGCGCTATCGGAATTATGGTAATTTGAAGAGAGATTAGCAGACTGACCTGAAGACTCGCCTAACTGAGGGTTTTGGGAGGATTGATGAAGTCCTTGAGTAGATTAGGATTTTGCGGTTTCGTACATGGATGGCTGATTGGCCTCGCGGCGCTCTTGCTTGCCGGCCAGGCGTTTGCCCAAGCCGATTTTTACAAAGGTAAAACCATCAAGGTCGTCCGCGGCGGCGGCCCCGGCGGCTCAGGTGAGTTTCAGACCAGAGCGCTGGTGAAGTTTCTTGAAAAATATATTCCCGGCAAACCTCATATCATGGTTGAATTTATCGAGGGCGCGGCGGGAAGAAAAGCCGCTAATGTCATCTACAGCACGACCAAACCCGATGGACTAACCATCGGCTCCATTGGTGCGGGATTGGTGGTCGGGCCGATATTGGGTTTGCCCGGTAGCGCCTACGATCTCGACAAGTTTGTTTACCTGGGCTCGACCGACGGCGGCGACCCCTACGTGTTCTACACTAAAGCGGATGCGGGCTTGGATTCTCTTGCCAAACTTCGCGCCGCCAGCGGTGTCAGGTTCGGCGCCCACTCGGTCGGCCATCCGGTTTACGTCACGGGGCGCATCATCGCCTATTTGCTCGGTCTGAAAGATCCCAAGTTCGTTACCGGCTTCACCGGTCCGGAAATATACATCGCCATGGATCGCGGCGAAATCGACGCCCATGCCACCGGCGCTGCCCGGTTCGTCATTGAAAAACCGGAGTGGATCGAAAAGAAGCAGATCCATCTCCACGCCACTTTGACGGTTCCCAGAGGCCGCCATCACCCAAGCTTCGCTCAATTGCCGGAATTTGGCAGCTTCGCCAAGACTGATACCGAGCGCAAATTGCTCGACATGTTCCGCGCCTTCCAATATCCGCGCTGGCCTTATATCTTCCCTCCCGGCACGCCCAAAGATCGCGTGCAAATCATCCGCGACGCGATGAATAAGTCCTTCGCCGACCCGGAATTTCCCGTCGAGTTTAAAAAATTAATGGGCGACGGCCCTGCGCCGCTCAGTGGCGAAGAACTGGAGCGCGCAATAAAGGAATTGCCGCGCGACAAAGAGGTCGTCCAGCTCTATCAGAAGGTCGCCGGAGCCGATCCGTTGCCGGCACGGTGACGCCGATAGTGGAAGCCGTCTTCAGTCGGAACCTGAGATGGCTCGCCGCACAAACCATGTCCTGACCCCAACATTGAGTGATGAGTCGAGCAGACAGACGGAGATCCCGCAAAGATATATTGTGCGAGTATGTTGACATTTCACGTGAATGAATTTGACTGAAAAACGGTTGTTTTAAGGCGCACGAACTCTACTCTTCAGCGCTGTCTATGTTGCGATCTGCCAATGAAACTACTCACCCTCGCTTTCTCAATTGTACACGGAAGTATGGCGGCACTTTTCGCTTGCGCTGCGCTCATGCTCATCACCATCGCAACGAAAGCGGCATGGATTGCCTTTGCCGGTAGCTTGGGCCGGGCGGCCGCACAGGAGATCATTGAAGCCGTAGGACTGCTGGCTGCTGCAGTCGTGGCGCTCCAGATCGCGCAGACGATCATTGAAGAAGAGGTCGTGCGCGATGCTCATATTAGCGGCCCCACTCGTGTACGCCGCTTCCTATCGAGGTTCCTGGTAGTAGTCGTTGTGGCAATTGCGATCGAGGGACTCGTGGCGACGTTCCGCGCAGCACACGAAGATTCGGCGCAGTTGATCTACGCGGCCAGCATTTTGGTCGCAGCTGGCGTGCTGCTTGCCGCCTGGGGTATTTTCATACGCCTGAATCGCTATGCAGAAGAGCTTGAGCCCGAAGCCATGGCTGAAGCCAAACGTGAGGATCGGAAGCTGGACTAGCGCGGCTAACCCTTCGCCTATCGGACCGCCTATGGCAGCCGCTGAGCTCAAAAGTTACTCAGGATGGATTTAGTTTCCGCTTCGTTAAGAAGCTCGTGAACGTGAATCGCAGACTGGCTAGTTCGCAAGAAACTCCGTCACCATCTTCGCCGTTTCCTCCGCCTTCTCCACATGCGCACTATGACCGGCGGCGGCGATGATTCTCAAATCACCGCTATTTGGAATTAGTTTCGCATAGGTCTCGCCATGAGAGCGCGGCACGAAGCCGTCTTTTTCACCCCAGATGACTAACGCTGGCGAGGTGATTCTGTGCAGGCGGTTGCATAGCGGGCGATTGTAAAAGTATGGCGGCTTGAAGCCGATGCGCGAGCTTAAGCGGAGCATTTGATAGCGGCGCACCTCGTCTTCGATCTCGCCTTTGCCGTCAGGGAACATGTCCAGAGCATTCGACTGCTGCGCGTTGGCGAAAAGCATCTCGCGCAGAGTGGCGTAGCTTTCGCCGAACTCAGGCTGGGCGTTCATGAATATGTCGCCGATGAGCGCACCTTCGACAAACAGGCCGGAGGCGCCGATTAAAACCAGTTTTCTAATTTTTTCCGGATGGCGCACGGCGATCTCGGCGGCGATCCAGCCGCCGAGGCAGTGGCCGACAAGGTCAAACTTGTCGAGCTTCAAGGCGTCGAGAACTTCGAGATAATGGAAGACCACATCTTCGATCATATCGACGTCTTTATTCTCATCGCTCTGGGCGCAGCCGGGATGGGCCGGGGCGATGACCCTCGCGCTTTTTGCCAGCTGTTCGTGGAACGGCAGCCAGCTCTCCTTGACCGCATGCACGTCGGCGAAGCCATGCAAGTAAAGCAGCGGCGCGCCGCTGCCGTTTTCCAAAAGCCAAACTTTTCGTCCGTTGACTTCCAAGATGCGACCGCTCATTACTGCACCGCCTGAGCCGATTGCTCGATGTTGATGCCGGGGAATTCTTTGGTGAACTGTTTCTGCGAGTCGTGGCGCAGAGTCGGCGCGACTTTCTCGGCGAACAGTTTCATGTTTTTGCGCGCCAGATGGTCCGGCATGTTGCCGAACTGGAACTGAATCAACAGATTGCCGACCTTGGCTCTTTCGATCAATGCGCGGATCCGTCCCGCGACGGTCTCCGGGCTGCCGACGATGATCGATTGCGAAGCTTCCAATTCTTCCCAATTCTCGACGTCGCCGAGGAGCTTGCGTCCCGGCTTGTAGCCTTTCATATATTCGCGCCAGGCGGCGGCAGGGATGTAGGGCACGCCGGGACCGTAGGTGAGCTGGCGCCCTTCTTTACGCAGGTGGCCCTTCAAGCAGTTCTTCAAGAAATACCAGACGCCTTCTTCGCATTCCTCGCGCGCCTGCTGGTCGGTGTCGGCGACGTAAACCGACATCAAGATGCCAAACCTGAACGGATGATATTTGTCGCCATGATCTTCCAAGACCTTGGCGAACTCTTGCTGGGCGCGGTGGGTCTCGCCGCCATGGCTGCGCGACGAAAGAAAATAGCAGTAACCGCGCTTGGCGACTTCGATCATGGTCGACGGACTGCGCGAGCCGGGAATCCAAACCGGCGGATAGGGTTTTTGCAACGGCTTGGGCCAGAGATTGACATAGCGCAGCGGATAATACCGTCCTTCGTGGGCGAACGGTCCATCGTCGGTCCAGGAACGCACGATCAAGTCCGCCGCTTCCCAAAATTTTTCCCTGGTGTTGGCCGACGGTATGTCGTAGTTGAACGTCTCAGGCCCGCCGCCGGGGGCGAAGCCGGCGATTAACCTGCCGTTGCTCATCTGATCGAGCATGGCGTATTCCTCGGCGACGCGCATGGGATTCAAATGCAGCGGCAAGAGATTTCCCAGGATGACGATCTTGCCGCGCGAGGAGCGCTGGGTGAGCGCCGAGGCGATAATGTTGGGCGATGGCATCAACCCGTAAATATTTTGATGATGTTCGTTCAATACCATGCCGTCGAAGCCCAACTCGTCGGCGAGGGCGAGCTGATCGATATACTCCTGATAGAGGCCGCGAGCCTGGTTGTTGTCCCAGAGTTTGTTGGGGGTGGTCACCCAGCCGCTATGTCCAGACTTGTCGAAGTCTTTGTCGAGATAGGGATAGGCCATGAAATGCCAGCAGAACAATTGGACAGGTTGCATCGTTCACCTCTAGCGAGCGTATTGGATTGGAAATTTTTCCGGACTATAGCTGCAAATATTGACGCAACGCAACTATAAAGCCGGCCCGATTGCTTCCGACGGGATCGATCAATGGCGCGATCTTGGCTCGCAAATCGGCTGGTCCGAGGGTAGAATCAGGCCCGTCTGGGAGAGTTCGTGAAAGCAACGTTGAAATCGAAACTCATCGCGGTGCTATTGGTTTCGCTGGGCTGCTCTGGGCGCGAAGCTGACTTCGAGCGTTCGCTGGCGGTCAAGTCTGCCGCTGACACTGTCTTGCGCGGTGGCAAGATCGTCACCGTTGACGGCGCTTTCTCGATCAAACAAGCGGCGGCGATCAGAGATGGCCGGTTCGTCGCCGTTGGTAACGATAGCGACATGCGTGGCTACATCGGCGCCAACACGCGGGTCATCGATCTGGCCGGACGGACGGCGATCCCGGGATTAAACGATTCGCATATCCACGCCACCGTGGCGGGGTTGAGCTGGGACGCCGAGCTGCATTGGCAACTTCACCGCACTCTCGCCGACGGCTTGCGGCAAATCGCGACGGCCACAAAGAGCCAAGCGCCGGGAAGCTGGATCGTGGTCGGCGGCGGTTGGGTGCCGACGCAGTTGGCCGAGAAACGATTCCCGACGCGTGCCGAGCTGGACGCCATCGCGCCGAACCATCCCGTCTACATTCAATATCTGCGTCAAGGTGCGTTGCTCAATACCAAGGCGTTTGCCACCCTTGGCATCACCAGCCAAACTGCCGATCCCCCTGGCGGCCGAATCGATAAGGATCCCGCCACCGGGATTGCCACCGGATGGCTGCAAGGCGTGGCGGCTTGGCAACTCGCCTATAATAAAATCCCGCGGCTTACGTTGGCGCAAGCGCGGCAAAGCTTGCGCAATTGCTTTCATGAATTGAATCGTTTGGGAATCACCTCGGTGAGCGATCTGCACACCGGCGGCGTGACATTCGCCCATCGTCGTCTGCTCTTCGACATGGCGCGCACCGACGATCTCAGTTTGCGCTTCAACTATTATATCGCGCCGACTGAGTCCGGCGACGAGTTGGAGCAATTGCGATTGGCTGTCGAGGAGATTAAAAGCCTCGGCCAACATGAGCTGTTTCGCTTCGCTGGATTCGCTGAAACGTTGGTGCGCGGCAGCGGCGACGGCGATGTCTTGTCCAATCCGCAAGGGGTGCAGCTTTCGCCTGAAGTGAAGGAGAAATTTCGCCGAGTGATGCGCTATCTGGCCGAGACCGGGCATAGCTTTCATTTACATGCGACCCAGGACAATACGGCGCGCCAGTTGTTAACGGTGATCGAGCAGGTGTTTACGGCCGCGCCGCCGGCGCCCCAGCGCATGATTTTTGCCCATCTCGAAGACGCGACGGCGGAAACCCTTGCGCGCATCAAGAATCTCGGCGGCGGCCTCGCCGTGCAGGACCGCTTGGCGCTCACTGCCGAACGCAATGTCGAGTTATGGGGTGAAGCGAAGGCGCGCCGCGCGCCGCCGCTACGCACGATGCTCGATAGCGGCGTTCCAGTCGGCGCCGGAACCGACGCGTTTCGTTCGGCGAGTTACGCGCCGATGCTGTCATTGTGGTGGTTGATCACTGGTAAGACGGTGGCGGGATCGGCGATTCGCGAAGGTAGTCAAAATGTCAGCCGCGCCGAAGCTCTACGGATGTACACCATGGGCAGCGCCTGGACGACTGCTGACGAGGAGCGCAAAGGTTCCATCGAAGTCGGCAAGTTCGCCGACCTGGCTGTGCTCACCGCTGATTACTTAAGCGTACCTGAGGAGCAGATTCGAAACGTTGTATCGTTGCTGACGATGGTCGGCGGGCGAATTGTTTATGCGGCTGGACCCTATGCTGCGCTGGCGGCGAAATGATTTATTTCCAGAACAAAACAAATTCGGGAGGCGGTATGCGGCAAATTCGCTGTTGCACTGTTGGGCTGTTCCTCGCTCTGGCAGTTGGCGTCAGCCAGAGCGCATCGGCGGCGGAGCGGTTTTACATCAGTATTCCTGGGCCGACGCTCAGTTACGCTCATCTTTACTACGGCCAGGAGCGCGGATTCTTTACTCAGGAAGGGTTGGACCTGCAGGTTTTGGTGGTGCGCGGCGTGATTGGCTTGAGCAGCTTGATGTCCGGCGAGATCGACGTCACGTGCCATGCCGGCAGCGGTCTGGCGGCGGCGTTGCGCGGCTTGCCGATCAAGATTGTCAATGTCACCCATGACCGTCCGGTGCACGACCTGGTCGTTCACCCATCGATCGCCACGCCGGCCGACCTGAAAGGCAAAGCGATCGCCGTCGGCTCGCTGGAGGGTACCGCCGCGGTGATCGCACGGCGGATATTGCAAGCCAAAGGATTAGACGCCCAGAAAGATGTGACCCTCCTCAGCATGGATTCACCGGCACGGTTGCAGTCGCTCTTGAGCGGCCGAGTCGCCGCCGGATTGGTGACGCCGCCGACAACTTATCTAGCGATGGACCGCGGTTACCGCACCATGGCACGCGGCCGCGACCATATACGCTATTTGCAAACCGGCGTGGTGGCGACCGATGCGGCGATCAAACAGAAGCGCGCCGGCATCGTGCGCTTTCTCCGGGGCTGGAACCGCGCGCTCAAATTTTACCAGGACAATCCCGAAATCATGATTCCCTACATTCAAAAAAAATTGGCCGTCAGCGATGCCAAAATGGCGCGGCGCATGTACGATGAGGACCGCGATATTATTTCTCTCACCGGAATTCTCACTCAAGATGCCACACGCGAAATTCTCGATACCGCCCGGGAAGCGCTGCGCATCAAAGAGCCGGTGGCGGTGGAAAAGGTTTTTGATTTTTCGCTGGCGAGCGAAGCGCAACGCTAATCGCTATAGTTGTCGCCGTGCAGTTCATCCACCGTCATGATCCCATTCTAGCCAGGTCAAGCGCCGGCGCGCTTGCCATCTTGCCCGCCCCAATCACTAGAAACATCGGAATATGGCGCTAGGCGATCAGCGGTCGCCGGATGGTCGATTCCGGGCGGCGGAGCGGATGTTCTTGCTTGGCGCTCTATTGCTGCTGGGCTTAGTGGTGCTATGCGGCAGCTTATTGCTGGTTCGTCATGAGCAGCAATATGTCCGGCTGGCGGAATCTTTTCTCAGCGGCAAACTCCATTTGCTTGTCGAGTTGCCCGAGCATCTCCACGACACTGCGTTCTATGGCGATCGGTATTACTGGCCGCTAGGGCCGTTCCCCGCGGTGGTACTGATGCCTTTTGTGGCGATCTGCCGCTGGATCGGCGTCGAATTTTTTCAGGCCTATGCGTCGGTGCCGCTATCGCTTTGGACTAGCTGGCTCATTTTTCGCATGGCGTCAAAGTGCGGGCGCAGTAAAGTAGAGTCGGCTTGGCTAGTGCTCGCCTTCTGCGGTGCGTCATCCTATCCCAGCGTGGCGGCGATCTCGATGAGTTGGCCATTTGCCCATGTGCTGGCGATTCACCTGCTCTTTCTTGCACTCCATGAATGGCTCGGCGGGCGCCGATGGCTTTTCATCGGATTTGTCCTGGGTTTGACGTCGGCCACCCGGCTGTCCGCTGGTTTGAATATCATTCTATTTGCCGCAGCCGCGTTAATGACCGAACCGCCGTTGAGAAAAAAAGCATCAGTGGCGCTGGCGATGGGCTTTGCGTTGCCAATGGTGTTACTGGCTTTATACAACTTCGCGCGCTTCGACTCGTTTGTAGAAACCGGCTACGGGTTTCAGTTGCCGGGACCGGGTGACTTCCCGTCGACATCTCTCGCCAACGTGTTGCCGCACCTGCGACTTTTTCTTTTCGGAGCGCCGGTGCTGTCAGATCAATTTCCGTTCTTCATCACCCAATTGGTCGGCATGAGCGTATTCCTGCTTTCGCCCTGGCTTTTGTATATAGCATCGCTCAAGTTCGACCGCGTCACTGTCGTAGCTCTGCTAAACTGCTTGATCGTGCTTGTCGCAGTGCTCGCGTGGCGGTCCACAGGTCAGTTCCAGTTGGGTTATCGGTTTTCCCTGGACTTCCTACCGGTCGTCGCCTTTCTGATAGCCCGTGACGGCTTCGGTCGCGCACCAATGCCATTGGGATTCAAATCCCTCGCCGCATTGGGTTTCCTCTCCACTCTTTATTTCTTATGGAGTCTTATCGGGATAATGCCGCGACGATGAAGTCTGTTATTTCACAATCAATGGCGTGATTCGTTCATCGAGCAGCCGGCGCTAAGTCCGGTCGTGGCGTTTCACCGCCATGGGATGGAACATTGGCGAGTCATGCTTGCAAAGCCGGATTGAAACTCGTACTGCTGGCTTGAATTGACCGGCTGGGAGATTTCAAGCATGAGCTATAAAGATGTGCGTGAGTGGATCGAAAAAGTCCAAGAGATGGGCGAGCTCAAGATCGTCGAGGGTGCCGATTGGAATCTTGAAATCGGCGCGTTGTCGGTATTAGCTTCCAAGCACAAAGAAAACAGCCCGGCCTTACTCTTCGATAAGATCAAGGACTACCCAGCCGGCTATCGTATCCTGGTGGGCTTCTTCGAGAGCCTCAAACGGTCGGCGTTGACGACCAATTTACCGCTCGATATCAGCCGCGACGGGTTCATCAAAGCCTGGCGCGAGCGCTTGGCTCAGGCCGGCGTCGATACCACCGGTGACAGTCTCCAGCGGACCGATTCTGGAAAATATTTTCGACGGCGACGCCATCGATCTTTTTAAATTTCCCGTGCCGTTTTGGCATGAACGCGACGGCGGACGATATATTGGCACCGGCCATGTGGTGATTACCCGTGATCCCGACGACGGTTGGGTCAACGTCGGCTGCTATCGCGTGATGGTCCATGACCGTAACACCATGGGCATGAACATTTCTCCCGGCAAGCATGGCCGTATGCACCGGCAGAAATATTTTGATCGCGGTAAGCCCTGTCCCGTGGTGTGCTGCTTCGGCGTCGACCCGCTGCTGCATATGTTCGCCACCCGCCCCGAACCCTATGGCCGGAGCGAATTCGATGCCGTCGGCGGCATCAAGGGCGAGCCGATGGAAGTGATTACCGGTGAGTTGACCGGACTGCCGATACCCGCCTACGCGGAGATCGCCATCGAAGGCGAGTTTTTGCCTGACCAAAGTAAGGAAGAAGGTCCGTTCAGCGAGTGGACCGGCTATTACGCCAGCGGTGAGAAAATGGAGCCGCTGATCAAAGTCCATCGCCTCTACCATCGCAACGATCCGATCATTACCGCCTCGCCGGAATATCGCCCAACGGCCCGGGCGGAGCACTGTTATGAACTGTTGCGCGCGGCCTACATCCGCGATCAAGTGGAAAAAGCCGGCGTGCCGGATGTCACCGCCGTGGCCAGCTATTTTCGCCGCTTTCTTACGGTCATAGCGATCCAGCAACGCTATCCCGGGCATGCGCGCCAAGCCGGCCTGATCGCCAGCCAATGCCAGGGCTCCGCCTATCTCGGCCGCTACATCGTCGTTGTCGACGAGGATATCGACGCCTACGATATCAACGATGTGCTTTGGGCGATGTGCAGCCGCGCCGATCCCGTCGACTCCGCTGAAATCATCCGGCGCTGCTGGAGCGGTCCCCTCGATCCGATCATCCCTAGTGAGCGCAAGGGATTCAGCTCACGCATGATCGTCGATGCTTGCCGGCCGTTTGAGTGGCGCGACAAGTTTCCACCCGCCGCGCATATCAGCCCGGAACGCCAGCAGGCGGTCATTGCCAAATGGAAAGAGCAGCTGTTTACTTAAAACGTGACATAAGTTGGCAATAACGATCGTCTAAGCTTTCGGGGGAGGTCGATCATGAGTGGAATTCACAAGCTGTGGGCGGCGCCGTTGTTCGCATTTTTGTTGTTGGGGTTGTCATTTGGCGCTGAGACGCCGTCGACCAAGGAGCCGGCAAAGGAAAGCGCCAAGACCGCGCCAGTTAAAAAGAAGGCGACCAAGCCCAAAAAGCCGAAAGTGCAAAAATTCGTCGGTAATATATCGTCCGTCGATGCCAAGACCGGCACGGTATCGGTTAAGGGCTCGGCTGGCGAGAAAAGTTTTATCACTCAGGACGCTGCCAAAGATGCGTTGGAACGGCTCGCGGTCGGCGATCGCGTGCGGATTCAATATTCGGAAAGGGACGGCAAGCTCGCGGCAACGTCGGTGCGGCGAGTGAAATTGCCTCAGACTAAAACCAAGCCCAGTGCGCCAAACCCGAAGGCGACGGAGCAGAAGAACCAGCCAAAGAAGCTGTGAAGTAATCTCAAAGTTTATCGCGCCAACGAATACGGCGCTCGCTGTCAATCCTTCACGCCGAATAATTCGCGGTGCGTTACAGGTAAAAATTCTCGCTCTAAATCGGTAAAAAATAAGAGGCCGGACTCTCGCGAATCCGGCCTCTTGCCAGTGAGCTGATGGGGGCTCAGTGGCGCCGCTGGTCCCGTGGTAGCTATGCTGAAGGAGGCAGCGCGGGAGGCGGCAAGCTAATTCAGGTTTGAGCTGCTGGTTTGAGATTGGTTGTCGCGTTGCAGACGGCGTCGCAGGCGGCGTTGCAGGTAGGTGTCCGTGGGCCAGCTCCAGTTGCGGCCCGGAAGTTCTTCGCCGAAGTACATGCCGCCGTTAACTTTGCTCTGCGCGAATACCCGTTGCCAGTAACTCGGTTTGTCGAGCGCGTTATCCGTAGTTTTCATATTCCGTTTCTCCTTTTTCTCCTTGATGTGTCGTCTAAATTGCCCAGCCCCGTGTTTCATCCCCGTCGCCGTTTGCCGATTGTGATTACACGCATATTGCAGGAGCCGTGCCTGAAATCGAAAATGCCCAGCAGCTTCAGACTATCGTGAATTTTCTCAAATTGAGTCCCGAACCGGCGGGCACGGCAGACCGCTCAAGCTGGACCAAAACCCGGGTTCGGTCAACAGTGCCACGCGGCCGCGCACCGGAATCGGCCGGCGGTTTTATCGGCAAGCCCGGGAAACTACAGAGTAATCGAAGACTTACGGCGAGGCTTGGATAATATACTCGGCTCAATACCCGAAGATCTTGCCGGCGGATGGGCTATACCAGCGCCAACGGCGAAGATGAAACCGGAGGTTGCCGGCAGGTAACTCGAGTCACGTTCAGCGTCAACGAAGGGATACAGACATCATCTGTAATGAAACAAGTTACACCTTGAAAGTGTCGAGGGTCTGACGCGGGAACAGCTCGTCAATGCTCAGTTTGCGTTCTGTAAGAGCTTGCTCGTCGGCGTAGCGCAAAAAGATTTCCAGAGTTTGGCGATTGGTCTCGACCCCGTAGGGCCAAAAATCATCGCCCATCAGTTGGCGCATCTCTTCGGCATGATTGGCCGCCCAGGGAATCACCGAATGAATCGCGTCATTGCGGAAGATCCCATCGATGCAATGTTGCTTGGCCTCGAGCAAGGCCTTGTAAAGGCTTTGAGCGGTCCAGGGATGGCGCCGGACTAGTTCCTCGCGCAATACGATGACATGCATGATCGGAAAGATCCCGGTGCGGCGAAAATGATCGGTCTCGATCGCTCGCGGATCGCCAAATAGCCGGCGCACTTGGGCCACGCGTTTGACGTAGGGAGCGGGTACCTGGGCGGTTAATAATGCATCGATCTCGCCGGTGACCAACATATCGGAAAGATTTTTGCCGGCGGGAATATTTTCAATCCTGATCTCCGGCGGCAGTTTCAATACGACTTTTTCTTTTCGCTCCGACGATTCTAGTCCACCGGTGAGCCACTGGATATCGCTCGGTTTCACGCCGTAATCATCTTGCAAGAAGCCACGCAGCCAGACCGTAGCGGTCATCTGCCACTCGGGTATACCGACGCGTTTACCTTTTAAGTCTTGAGGTTTATCGATGCCGGCGTTGACATTGACATAGGCGCAGGAGTGGCGGAACTTACGATAGACGAATGCCGGAATGCCGACGAACGGATAGTTTCCGCGCGCCTTGCCGGCGACAAAGCTGCCGAAGGACATTTCGGCGGCATCGAATTCCTCGTGCATGCCCATGCGCCAGTGCACTTCCGGTGGCCGGTTGATGGTGATGAAATTGATTGACAGCCCCTCGGCGCGCACGGCGCCGTCTTTGAGCGGGCGGACAATGTCATAATCACCGCAGCCGAAGTCGAGGGTTAGCAGTGCCATGGGATAGCTCCGTTGCAGAACGTTTTAATAAATAACCTGTTGAGTGACGGATAGCGGCATCATTACTCCACTCCTGCAGCACTCCATCGCCCAATCTTGGTCATGCATAGGCGTTATAGATGCCTGGGAACTTGGCGGTTTTGAAGCGCACCATATGGGCGGCGGCTTCGCGCACCAGTTTTTGTTGGTGTTCACTGTTGGCGTGCTTGGCGATCAATTCGCTGGCCATCGCCGTGTGTTCTTGATCGGCGACGGCATGGACGGTGAAGAATTGAATTTGCCTGTCGGTCAAGCCGTAGTGCTGCTTCAGCGCGGCAATTTGCTTCTCCGAGTAGCGGCACACCATGGTTTCGTTGACCAGCGCCGAAGCGCGGTTTTTCGGCGCCGAGCCGAGCAGCATGCCGAGGATGGTTTTGCTGGTGTGCGCCAGGCACTCGAAGATCGGCGTCGCCGTGAGAAAATCTGCTTCTTGCAGGCCGATCTCCAGGCCGAATTTTTTCGCCAAGTCCGGGTGATACTGCTCTTCGTTCATCTGATAGAGAAAATATTGAACAGTTCGGGGTCGTGACTATTTTTAACCATGCAGAGAGCGAAGCCCTTGAGCAGCGCATGATTATGCAGGTAATGCTGCAAAGCCCAACCTTGCAATCGTTTCGTCGACAATCTGCCGGCGCGCAGCTCGGTGGGGTAGGGTAGTTTGACCAACTCATCGACGCGACGCCGGGCTCAATGATTTCTTCGATGATCGAATCGACTAATGCTTGCGTCGCCATGTTAGTTCCTCTTTTCCTTGAATACTTCATCGGTCAGTGAATAGTCCATCACTTGCGCCGCGGGCACCGGGGTTGGGATGAGTTTTGACGCAAAGGCCTGATCGTAGATGTCTTGCAAGTCTTTGATCGGTATCTTGCCGTCCACGGTGAAACCGTTGAGCCAGGCTTTATAAGACTCCTCGGCGACCTTGGTCGGGATTTTCCATTTGGTTGAAATGTAATTCACCATCCAGGTTTTTTCTTTGCGGTTGAAATCCATCGCCTCGAAAACGGCGCGGACGACCGCCTTGACTCCCGCTGGATCTTTTTTCAGTTTCGCTTCATGGGTGGCTATGCCGCCGGAGGCGGAACGCAGGTTGAACTCCGGTCCCGACGCAATCTCGCGATAGCCCTTTTGCACCATGACGACATTGTGCGGCAGCGATAGCACGGCGGCGGCGACGCTGCCTTGGCTGAGCGACTGCACGCTGTTGGAAACCGAGCCGGTTTGAATATAGGTGACCAGATCGGCATTGACGCCTTTGCGCTTGATCAAGTCGCGGGCGACGATGTCCTGCAACGTCGCCAAGCGATCGACAGCGACGGTCTTACCGACGAGGTCTTCGGCGCGGCGAATCTCCGGATTGGCGATGAGCCAAAACAGCGTGCGGTCGTGGGTGACCATAATGCCCTTGAATGGCAAACCGCGCGCGGCGGCAACCAGCGGGCCGGTGATGCCAGTCAAATAGTCGATTTCACCGGAGACCAAGGCCGAAGTCTGGACGGCGCCGGCGAGCTGCACCAGATCGACGTCAAGGCCATGCTTTTTGAAGACGCCGGCGTCCTTGGCGACAAAGAAAGTTAGGAAGGTCAAGCTGAAAGCGGGATAGCCCATGCGGACTTTTTTTAATTCTTGGGCGTGGCTATTGGGGTATCGAACGGATTGGATCAATAGGACCGCCAGAGCGACTATCAAGACAGCTCGCGGCGCGAGACCTCGGTTCACTCTTTGGTTAATTTTCATGGTTCCTCTCCGTGGAACAGCGCACCGATGCAGCCGTCCTTTTCTATCTCCCGACAATGCTGTCGTCAACGATGTTATCGACGCTGAGTTTGCTTGCGGGATGACACTCCGCGCTTGGTTCACGCACTCGCCTTCGCGGGACCACGTGGGGAGGCAGCCGGGAATCTTCGCGCTGGCGCGGTTGGCTTTGTCTAATAAACTTTCTTGGCTGTGTTGGGTTATTTCGCCGCGAAACGATAGCTGGATTTATTAGTAATTACGCGAATAAATGGTCCGCTTTTCCCAGTCGTGCGACAATTCTGCCAGATATGCCGGTGGCGCGTGGCATTACGCTGGCATGGCACTTGCGCCAAGTGTCGTTGGTTTGACGATTCTGCTCGTCTAAGGTTACGCGGTGAAATGAATAGCAGGGGCATTATTATATTATTACAAGGAGGAGACATTATGAGAACGAATCTGTTTAGCATCGTTGCAGGGCTTGCGTTACTGGGTGCCGCTCCGTTGGACGCCCAGGAATTCCCGAACAAGGTCATCAGTATGGTGGTACCGTTCGCCGCGGGCGGCCCGACGGATACCGTGGCGCGCCTGATCGGTGTGCCGATGAGTAAGACTCTTAAGCAACAGGTTATTGTAGAGAATGTCGGCGGCGCCGGCGGCACAATCGCCGCAAACCGAGTCGCGAAAGCATCGCCCGACGGCTACACTATACTCATACACCATGTCGGCATGTCCACCGCTCCCGCCCTGTATCGCAAGCTGCCTTATAACCCCACGACCGACTTCGAGCCGATTGGCATGATCAACGAAGTGCCGATGACGCTGGTGGCAAAAAAGGACTTTCCGGCCAAAGATCTTAAAGAGCTGATCGCGTATGTTAAAGCCAACAAGGAGAAGGTCAATTACGCCAACGCCGGTCTCGGCGCCGCCTCGCATCTGTGCGGCATGGTGTTTATGACCGCGATCCAAACCGACGTTACCACCGTACCTTATAGCGGAACGGCCCCAGCCATGAATGATCTTCTCGGCGGCCAGGTGGACTTCATGTGCGATCAAACTACAAACACGACTAGTCAAATCAAAGCGGGAAAGATCAAAGTCTATGGCGTGACGACTAAGAAACGTGTGGCTTCGTTGCCCAATGTCCCGACCCTGGACGAAGCTGGTTTGAAAGGCTTTGAAGTTTCGGTCTGGCATGCCCTCTACGCGCCGAAGGGTCCGCCGAAGTCAGTCGTCGAGAAGCTCACCAAGGCGCTGCAGGATGCCCTGAAGGACTCGACCGTGAAGGAGCGCTTCGCTGATCTTGGCACCGAGCCCGTGGCGCTGAACCGAGCGACGCCCGCGGCGTTGAGTGCGCATCTCAAAGCCGAGATCGATAGATGGGCGCCAATCATCAAGAAGGCCGGAGTTTACGCCGACTGAGGGGTGGGGGTTTAATAGTGTGATTTGAAGGCCGGGATCCGCCCCGGCCTTTTTTTTGGGCTATGTTTCATTAACCGCTTGTTATACAAGGCGCATATTCGACTTTGTCACCGGGCTGGCGGTTAGTAACGGTTTAAAACTCTTAATGACGCGCAATCCACAAGATTTCTGGACCGGCTTGCTCTACATTGCCTTTGGCGTGAGCGCGATAATCATCGCCCGCGACTACAACATGGGAACAGCCTCTAGAATGGGCCCGGCTTACTTTCCCACGATTCTCGGTGGTGTGCTTGCGATCATCGGCGCGATCGCCGTGATTCGATCCTTTATCGCGGTCGGCACGCCGATCGAAGCATTTGCTTTCAAGGGGCTGGCGCTGGTCATAGTATCGGTCCTCGTCTTTGGCATCATCGTGCGCGCCGCGGGTTTGGTGGTCACGTTGCCGCTGCTGGTGTTTATCAGCGCCTACGCAAGCATACGGTTCCGTTGGCGCACGACGCTCATCATCGCGGCGGGCCTGACGATCTTTTGCGTTTTCGTCTTCGTCAAAGGATTGGGTATCCCGCTGCCGATTATCGGTCCCTGGTTGGGCGGTTGAGGGCAATTGATAGAAGCGGGACGGACAACCCATGGAATTACTCGATCATTTGCTACTGGGTTTTCAGACCGCCGCGACGCTGAGCAATTTGTTGTACTGCTTCATCGGGGTTTTTCTCGGCACAGCGATTGGCGTGTTGCCTGGTCTCGGCCCTACAGCCACCATCGCCATGCTGCTGCCGGTCACCTTTGTATTGCCGCCGGTGACCGCGCTGATCATGCTGGCGGGCATCTATTACGGTTCGCAGTACGGCGGCTCGACGACGTCAATTTTGGTCAATCTTCCCGGTGAAGCGGCGTCGGTAGTTACGACCTTGGACGGCTACCAAATGGCGAAACAGGGCAGAGCCGGAGCGGCGCTAGCGGCTTCCGCGATCGCTTCGTTTTTCGCTGGAACCGTCGCGACGTTCCTGATCGCTGCCTTCGGCCCGCCCCTTGCCACGATTGCGTTACAGTTCGGGCCGGCGGAATTTTTCTCGCTGATGGTCCTCGGCCTGGTGGCTTCGGTGGTGCTCGCGCAGGGCTCGCTGCTCCACGCCATCGGCATTGTCGTGCTCGGCCTGCTCCTGGGTCTTATCGGCACCGATGTCAATTCCGGCACCCAGCGCTTTACATTTGGCATGTATGAGCTTGCCGACGGTGTCGGTTTCGTTACCGTGGCGATGGGCATGTTCGGCCTGGGCGAGATCATTCGCAACTTGGAAAATGAAGCAGGCCGCTCCGTGATGCTGACGAAAATCACCGGACTGTGGCCCACCCGTGAAGAACTCAAGCGCATGGTGGCGCCGATTCTACGCGGCACGGTGATTGGTTCGGCGTTGGGCATTCTCCCCGGCAGCGGCTCGATCTTGGGTTCCTTCGCCGCTTATTCCATCGAAAAGAAAATCTCCAAGCATCGCGCCGAGTTTGGCAAGGGTGCGATCGAAGGCGTTGCCGCGCCGGAGGCAGCTAATAATGCCGGCGCGCAAACCTCTTTTATTCCACTGCTCACTTTAGGGATTCCGTCCAATCCGGTCAGCGCTCTGATGGTCGGAGCCATGATTGTCCACGGCATTCAGCCCGGACCGTCGGTGATCAACGAACAGCCGGCGCTTTTTTGGGGCATGATCGTGTCGATGTGGATCGGCAATTTGTTTTTAGTCATTCTCAATTATCCGCTGATCGGCATGTGGGTGCGCCTGATCATGATTCCCTACCACCTACTTTTCCCGGGAATTCTGGTCTTCTGCGCCATCGGCGTATTCAGTCTTAGAAATGCGATCTTCGACGTATATTTGATGGCGCTGTTCGGCATCGTCGGCTATGTCTTCTCCAAACTCGGCGCCGAACCGGCGCCGATGCTGTTGGCATTCATCCTTGGGCCATTGATGGAAGAGTATCTGCGCCGCGCCATGCTGCTCTCCCGCGGCGACCCGATGGTTTTTTTGCATCGGCCAATCAGCGCGATCTTGCTCGTCCTTGCCGCGCTGGCGATGCTCTCAGTCCTGCTGCCGTCGTTCAGTAAGACCAGGGAAGAAGCTTTCAAAGAATGATGCCGCGCAGCGCTATCGGCCGCGATCTTCTGGGCAATCGATCACACCGAGTTTGACAGCCAATTTGGCTGTTGTTACAGACTGCGATGACGGCGGCTGCTCGGAGGAAACCATGGGAACAATATTCAAGGAAGTGAATACGCTTTCGTTTATCGGCAACGTCGGTCCTAAGACCGAGCGGGTTTGGAAGGAAGTCGACGAAGAAAATGACATCGTCGGCTGCCAGGAGAAGCATGAGCGGGCTTGCCAGCTGCTGACCCCGTTAAAATTGCTGCAAGCCGATCTGCCCGGCGATGGCGACACCAAACAGCTGCCGATATTTATCAACGATGACCTGCGCATCGAGCTGCAATATTGCCGCGGCGCCAAGGGCAGCAACGGCCATCGGCCGACGGGATTTTATGAAACTCAGATCCAAGTGCAGAACTCCCGGGTGACCAACAGTTCCGAGGGCGACTTCGTCCTCGACGAAGGCGACGTGCTGGTATTGCCGCCGGCGGTAAGCCATACAAACAGCGGTAGCGGCCCGACCACGCGGCTGATCGTCTACACGCGCTCGCCGATGCAGATCGGGCGCAGCTATCCGGTCAAGGAAAACGTCGTAGCGAACAAGCAGAGCATCCTACTCAAACCGAAAACCGTCCTCGACCAGATCGGCGAAGGCGCGGCCTCGGGCGGCAAACATTTCGAGCTGGTGGAAAACGCCGACATCATGATCGAAACCACGCATCGTTCCGACGCGCAGAAGATTTACCACCGCGGCTTCGGCCAGGACGAAATCGCGTTCCAGTTGACCGGCCGGCGCGCCACGCGCACCAGCCAGGGCGACTATATGCTCGACACGGCGGATTTTCTCCTGATCCCGCCGGGCACGTCGCACCGCAATATCGGCGATATGGCGACCATCCGGGTGATTCTCTACACGAGAAAAACCGTGCGGCTTGCCGATGAGTATGTCGAGCGAGCAAGAAGGACAGGACAACAGAGGTAGATAAGCAGTGAATATATTAAGAATTTTTGGATCTTGCCAATTCCATATCGTCGAGCCAGCAAAAGCATGAAGGCGATAAGTTTGACGACGCTTGCAACCGTTGCGGTGATCCTTGCTCTCACGAGGGTGCCCGCTGCCGCGACATTGGAGAGCATCAAGGTCTCCTACGTCGTACTGAGCGCCGCCTATATGGACCATGTGACGGCGATGGAGAAAGGCTACTTCCGTGACGAAGGATTGAACGTCGAAGTCCTGCGCATGGGCGGCGGGGTGGCGACGCCGGCGCTGCTCTCCGGGCAGTTGCATTTCAGCAGCTCGGCGGGCTCGTCGTTGAGCGCAGCGGTGCGCGGCGGGCCGGTGAAGATCGTTTACACCAATTTATCGCGCCCCAGTTATTATCTGGTCGCGACCAATCCCAACATTGTCACGGCGAAGGATCTCGTCGGCAAAAAGGTGGTTATCAACAGTTTCGGCGACACCGGCCATTTGGCGACGCTCATGTATCTCAGGAAACAAGGCATCAATCCCGCCTCCGTTCTGTTCATCACCGTCGGCCGGAACGAGGTTCGGCTCCCGGCGTTGATGTCCGGCATGGTCGACGCCACACCGCTGGCGCCGAGAGAATTGGTTAAGCTTGGTTTGCAAAAGCAAAAGGTCCTGGCCGATCTCGGCAAAGAAATTCAGCTGGTCTGGAACGGCGTCGCGGTATCGAGCAAGCTCTTGGCGGACAATCCGCGTTAGTGGAGCGCTTCTTGAGAGGGATCGTCCGAGGCCGCGAATACGCGCGCCGCAACCGCGACGAAACCATCGCGATTATCGGCAAACACGATCCCTCGCCCATCGAAGGTCTGCGTGCCGATTATGAGGTGACCAAGAGCAGTATGACCGACGAGGGCTGGCTACCAGATGACATCTTGCGCGAAGAAGTCGCGATCCGCGCCGAACTCACCAAGGTCGCTCTCCCGTCCAATCCGCTCGGCATGTATGATTACAGCATCGTCAAGAAGATCTATACCCAGCTAAAATCAAGCCGGTAAAATACCCCGAGCCAACGCCAAGCAGTTTAAATTATGGGCAAAGAGAATGAATAGAATATCTTGGATGCAATGGCGGCAACTATCCGGCAATCCAAAATCGCAAATCAAGAGTCTAAAATGGACGGGTTTCGCTGCACTCGGCATCGTCTTCGCAGCATGGGCAAGCATGGCCGCAGCGCAGGAAACGAAAATCTCGCGGATAGGATTTCTATTTGCCAGCAATCCTGCTGCCGCCTCGGCCCGCATCGAGGCTTTCCGCGCAGGACTGCGTCAGCTGGGCTATGTGGAAGGGAAAAATTATACCATTGAGTTTCGTTTTGCGGAGGGAAAGATCGACCGTGTCCCGGCGTTTGCCGCTGAGCTAGTGAATTCGAAAGTCGATGTGATCGTCACGGGCGGGGCGACGGATACGCGAGCGGCCAAGGAAGCGACAAAAACGATTCCCATTGTCATGTTGCAGGACAACGATCCTGTCGCCAGCGGGCTCGTCACCAGCCTGGCGCGTCCTGGGGGAAACATAACCGGGTTGTCGACGCTTTCACCGGAGTTGAGCGGAAAACAACTGCAGCTATTGAAGGAGATTGTTCCGAAGCTCTCCCGCGTGGCCGTCTTCGGGACTTCAACTAACTCGGGCAATGCAGAAAAGTTAAGAGAAGTCGAACTCGCCGCCGGAGCGCTCAAGCTGAAACTTCAAATCCTAGACATCCTCAATCCCATGGATATTGAAGCTGCGTTCCGCGCCGCAACCAAGGAGCGTGCGGAAGCGATACTTGAGCTGGGAAGCTTTGTGATCAATGTTCGTCGAACAGAAATGATAGCTCTCGCGGTGAAGAACCGGCTGCCGGCGATCTAGTTTCGTCGGGAAATTGTTGACGCCGGTGGGCTCATGACCTACAGCCCGAGCCAAGCTGACTTGGCCCGCCGCGCCGCGACGTATGTCGACAAGATTTTGAAAGGCGCCAAGCCCGCCGATCTTCCGGTGGAGCAGCCGATGAAGTTAGAGTTCATCATCAATCTGAAAGCAGCGAAGCAGATCGGTCTGACGATTCCGCCGAATGTGCTGGCGCGGGCGGACAAGGTTATTAGGTAGTTTTTGGATTTTGGAGCTACGCTCACAGCGCCGGGCGGATTTCATTTAGCAGCATGCGTGCTTGGCCGCGCACGTCGTCGGAGGCGATGCGCGCGATGATCGTCGTCAGCCCGGCGTCGATGTAGCCTTTCAACAAACCTAGGCATTCGTCAGGTGTGGCGAAAATCGTGAAGAAGTGGCCAAGTTTAGTGCGCGGCGTGGCGAAGAAATTTTCCATCCATTGCCAGCCTTGCTCTTTCGCCTTCTCCGCGTCTTGGGAAATATTGAAAGTCACGTAGAGCGCGGCTTCACGTAGTTTATCCACTCGCCCATAGCTTTCGGCGTGCGCCGCGATTTTCGCTCGGGCGCCGGTGAATCGTTCGAGTGTCGGCGCCAGCGTGACCCAACCGTCGCCCAAGCGGGCGACACGTTTGAAACCGGTGTCGTTGCGGTCGGCGACGATCCAGATGGGAATGCCGGGCCGCTGCGCCGGATGGGGCAGGATGCCGACATCGCGCAGTTTGAAGTAGCGACCCTCGTAATCAATCTTGGTCTCGCTCCACAGAAGGCGCATAATCTCGATGGTTTCGCTGAGTCTTCCGGCCTTTTCCTGGGGCGGCACGCCGCAAGCGGTAAATTGGCGCTGTATATAGTCGCGCACCGGCCCGACGCTGACGCCTAAAATAATCCTGCCGTTGGAAATCATATCGATGGTCGCCAGGGCGTGGGCGAGCAGCACCGGATTGCGTAACGCCGGCAGCATCGGCACGATTCCCAGGCGAATTTTATGCGTATGCGCCGCCAATGCCGCCATCGTCGTCAAACAGTCGCCGCGCGCTTTGTCCAAGACCGTGACGCTGTCGCCCAGCCAGATGTGATCGAAGCCCAGTTCCTCGGCTTGCGCCGCGTCGACCCACAAATGTTCGAAGCTCCTGGCGGCCTCGTCGGCACGAATCAATTGCCGTGTGTGTAACAGTAAGCCGATCTGCATGGTGAGCTAATTTCCCGGATAATCGTCACGGATAAAGGGCTCAGAAAGCCTCAAGTGTTAATCATTTATTTCGCTGCTTTGAGCGCTCGTTCCCAGCCGAGGGCGCGCAGTTCTTGGTAAACTTCTCTGGTGAAGCGGAAGTCGAAGATCTGTTCGACGGGCACTTCATGCTGCACGTTGAGCATGCGCTTGGCGATCTCGATGTCCGATTTTTGTGTTTCGGCGTCTTCTGTGCCGTCGGCGGTCATCATCTCCATGGTGGCGTCGTAATCCGCGTTGCGCACGTCGTCGGGGGCTTTGTCGTATTTTTTGCCGAGGGCGAGGGCCTGGGCTTTGTTGCGTTTGACGAACTCGCGCCCCTTTACCGTCGCGCGTAAGAATCGCCGCACCAGATCCGGTCGCTTGACGACAGTTTCTTCCGTCGTGGCGAGGCCGGTGTAGAGCATCTTAATTTCCTTGCCGATGTTGACTACTTCGTGAACGGCAAAGCCGCGCGTCTGCATGCGCAAGGAGTCGGCGAAGCCCAAAACCGCGGAATCCACGGCTTTTGCCGCTAGCGAGGTAACCCGGCCGCCGGTGCCGAGGGCGATCCAAATCACGTCGCGTAGCGGGTCCAGATTATATTTGCGCAGCATTAAATTCGCCGCGCCCTCCATGGTGTCGCCGCGTGAGGCGATGCCGATGCCTTTGCCGCGCAGGTCCGGCACCTTGCGAATCTCGTCGCGCCAACTGAGGATTTTATACAGCGGCCGGTCGAGATTGACGTAGACGACCTTGAGTTTGATGCCGCGCAGGCTGGCATTCAATGACGAACCCGAAGAGGTGCTGAAGTGGAGATCGCCGGCGACCAAAGCCTGGGTTGCCAACCCGCCTGGCATGGCGATGATTTCGACGTTCAGACCCTCGTCACGGTAAAAGCCCAGCTCCTTGGCGACGAAATGCGGGTAATAAATCACGCCGAAGCTGGCGAAGGAGACACGCAGTGTTTCGCTTGGCACTTGCGCCAACAAACCAGCAGGCCCGACGGCTGCTACGAAAATAAAAACCATGGTTGGCAGCGAAAATTTCAGCTTCATCGCAGTATGATTTACATACCTGTGGAACGCACTCAAACGCAAGGTCGCGACGGTTGCTTGTCTCGCCGGCACAGCTGCGCTATACACGCAGTTTGAGGACTTTTGCCATGGCAGATACCAAGCCAATTGTTTTGGAACGGATTGATCACGGCGTCTTGCCGTCCAACGATCTCGGCCGGTCGTTTCGCTTTTGGTCGTCATTCATGGGCGGCCAGATCGGCCATCACACCAATTTGACCGTGCGCGGTCTCAATCGTGAAGTGCCGATGATTATCTTTATGACGGTGGCCAATCATCGCGGCTTTGGCCTGGCGTTGCAGGACTTTCGCATCTCGCCGAATCCGGCCCGCCGTTTGGAAGGCGTCGTCTGGGGCTTCGAGGTCGCCGCCGATAATCTCGCCGCTGCCAGCGCCGAAGCGGAAAAACAGAAGCTTCGTTACGAACGGGTCGCCGACTATCCGGCATCGAGCCCGGTCAAGGAATCGCTCTTCGTCCTCGATCCCGACGGCAACACTGTCGAGTTATGCATCCGCAAACAGCCCTCGGATCAAGCGCCGCAAGCGGGTCCGCTGCCGCTGCGACGCATCAGCCATGTGCGGGTCGAGGTGACCGATCTCGAACAAGCGCGCGATTGGTATGCCAACACCTTCGGGCTCGTCGTTGGCGAACAAGTGCCGGGAGAAGACCAGCTGACGATGACGGTGGCCAAGTCGAATCAATTGGTCATTCTCCGCAATGTCGACAAGGTCGCCGACCGCAGTGCGCAGTGTTATAAAGGACCGCATATCGATCTGCGCTCGGATGAAGCGTCTTATCCGGAAATGCTCCGGCGCTTTGATCGCAAAGAGACTTACTGGGGGCCAGATCCAACTTTGATTCCCTGGCATGAACCCGATACGAACACCGCCTACGGCTACGACCCCTTCGGCAATCGCATCCAGATCGGCATCATCGCCAAACGGCCGATGCATCACGGCGACGTCGCGCGTTTTCGCCAACAGCCATAGGCAGGCGAAGTTGGAGATCGGATCGGTAGCCGCAAAGAGCGCAAAGTTCTCAAAAGCGAATTCCGAACTCTCGGACGGCTTTCAATCCTGCCTTTGCTCGTCATTTATAATGATTTCAGTAAGATTCTTATCCTTGCTCGCCGTTGCACTCGTCACCGTGTTAACAGTGCATTCTGTTCATGCGGCGGAGTCTAAGGTCAGGTTTTCCGTCGCCGCTGTCACCGCCAGTTATATGGACGAGTTTGTCGCCATCGAGAAGGGTTATCATCGCGCTGAGGGACTTACCGTCGAGATGATTCGCGCCGGCGGCGGCATCGCGACCCAGGCGCTGATGGCCGGCGATCTGCACTTCAGCACTTCCGCCGGCTCCGCGTTGAGCGCCATGCTGCGCGGTGCCGAGATCAAGGTGATCTACACCAACATCGATCGCCCTGGTTATCAACTGTGGTCGGGCAATGCTGATATCAAGCAATTGAAGGATTTGACAGGCAAGCGTGTCGGTGTCACCAGCCGCGGCGACACCCAGGAGCTGTCGGTGCGTTTGCTGCTGCGTAAATATGGCATCGACGCCAACTCCGTTTCCTATATGCCGGTGGGTTTCGGCGCTCAGCGCCTGGCTGCGTTACAGGCGGGCAGCGTCGACGCCGTGCCGCTAGGCGCGGGAGACTTCGCTCAATTGAAACAGCCCAAGGGCCACATGCTGGGCGACACGGAAAAAGAGATTCGCTTCGCTTACGTCGGCCTGGCCGTAGCGAGCAGGTTGCTCGCGCGCCAGCCGGAACTGGTTGAAAAATATCTCCGCGCTGTGATCAAAGGCCGGGAATATGCCCGCCTCTATCGCGAGCAGACGATTACCATCCTCGGCAAATATACCCAGCGCAAGCGTGAGTTCAACGAAGTCGATTACGATTCCACGATGCCGGTGTTGACCACCGAGGGCTGGGTCGGCGATGACATCATCAAGGAAGATATCGCCATGCGCGCCGACTTGGTCAGCGTGCCGGCGCCCGGTGATTCCACCAAGTTTTTCGATTACAGCCTAGTCAGGAAAATTTACCGCGATCTAAAAATCGCCGGCTGGAGGCCGGCGCCGTGATCTAAAGCACGAGAGCACCTGACCGCGAAGCCGTATATATTGCGATATTCGGAACAGTAAAAAGCCGAACCATTGCTGTCTCGCGGCGAATTGAATCGGGTCACACTATAGAGGAGAACTAGCATGAGCACCCCCTATGAAGTCGCCGATATGATGATCGGTGTGCGCAATATGATCGAGGCCGCCGATTTGCGGCGGGGCGATCAAGTGCTCTTGCTCGCCGATACGCGCAGCGACAAGACGACGCTGGAAGCATTGACCGCGGGGTTGCGCTTTTTCGGCGCCCAACCGATGACCATGGTGACCGAGCCGATCGCACGCTACGGTGAAGTGCCGGCGGCGGTGATGGAGGCGATGCACGCTTCGGACGTGGCGATTTGGGTCTGGCCGGTTTTCATTACGTTTACCCCGACCCACCGCGGCTTGGGACGCAAGCGGGAAGAGAGCGGCACCCAACTGCACGAAGCGCGCATGAAGCCCTATCATATTTATTTCGAGGGCAATGGCGGCTTACTTGCACGCGACTACGCCAAGTTCCCCAACAAAGTTTTATGGAAGCTGGCGGAAAAAGTCCGCCAGGTCGTAGCCCCTGGCAAGGTCGTGCATATTGTCGATGATATCGGTACCGATCTGACCGCGAGCTACGACGGCAGTCGGTTGTACGGCATGCAATTCCGCCCCGGCGATCCGCCCGGACGGTGCCATTTCCCCTGGGGACGCTGCGGTGTCTTCAACGGCGAGGGAAATTCCAATGGCGAAGTCTACCTAAGCTGTGTCCAAGGCGTTGCCGGCCGGCTCGCCGAACCGATGCGCTGGAAGGTGAAGGACAATATCATCACCGAAGTGGACGGCGGCGGCGAGGTCGGCGAAGAGTGCAAACGCCTTTTCAAAGAAGTCCCCGAGTCCAATCGTTTGATCGAGATCATGTTCGGTTATCATCCGAAGGCTTCGGCGGCCCATGGCATCGCCGATCCGATGCATTGGGAGTTGATAAGTAAAATGCCCTGGGCCGGCTTGGGCACGCCGCGAAAGCATCCGAAGTTTCGCCATATCGATGGTTCGGTGTTTAGCGGCCAGCTTTACATCGACGATCGCTTGGTGGTCGACAAGCATGGCATGCTCGACCGGGCGCTGTTGCACCATCCCGAGGTGCTCGAAGTCGCCGCCGAGTTTGGCGATCCGTATCGCGTCCTCGCGCCGGTGTCCCATGAAGCGCATGGTTCGAACACGGCGTGGTGATTCCTGACGTTAGTTGCTTTTGTCCGCCTGGCATAATTCAGGTGACATAGAACAAGGCAGCGGGCTTCATCGCGGAAACCTTCCGCGCCAGGTGTTTTTCTGGCAGTCCCGCGCCCGGCGGTTAATATCCCGACAACAGGGTGTTACATTCCCGGGCGATAAAAGCTCATGGCGTTGCCTCCGAGCACGGCTTCTTTGTCGTCTTGGGTTAGGTCGTCGCGGGCGAGCAACTCGTCGATCTCGTGGCGGCATTTGCCGGCGTCGAAGACTTCATGGGGGAAGTCGCTGCCGAACAAAAATGATTGGCGCCCGCCTTTGGCGATCGCGGTATTCAATCCGTCATCGTCGCAATCGAAGCCGACAAAGATGCGCCCCTCGCGCAGTTGGGTCTTGAAATAATCACTGGCTTTTTCGCCTGGCGCCGGGCCACCGAGGCGGTTGCCATGGACGTCGGTTTGCACGTGGCCGTCGTGATAGGAGCGGTCGAGACGGTCCATCATGAACGGCACCCAGGTGGCGCCGCCTTCGAGAAAGCCGATGCGCAGTCGGGTAAAGCGATCGAATACTCCGTGACCGATCATGGCAGCGGCTTGGATCATCAAGCTAAATGGATGGCCCAAGGCGTGCACCGGATAGTAAGTCGTGAATGCATCCATGCCCATGTGATGAAGCGCGCCGACGTGGACGGCAAGACAGCAGTCCAATTTTTCCGCTTCTGCATAGAGCGGCCAGTAAATCTTATTGCCGAAATGGCCTTGAATCGCCTCGCCGTTGGACGGCAGCATGCCGCCCAACATGCCGAGTTCTTTGACTGCGCGGCGCAATTCGACAATCGCCGCGTCGACATCCTGGAACGGAATCAGCGCGACGCCTTTGAGGCGCGGGTTCTTGGTCAAAAACTTTTCATGGAGCCAGGTATTGTACGCTTGGCAAGCGATCACCGCCCAGTCGGGCGCCATGATGCGGCCGACGGCGAGGCCCGCAGTGGGGTAGAGCACGGTCCAGCTGATGCCGGTCATTTCGAGAAACTCGCTCCATGCCGCCGCGTCGGGGTTGCCCGTGGCGCGGCGATTTTCTTTCAAGTAGCGAAAGTGCAGATGATCGAACTCGGGAAACAGTTTCGCCATCTGATTGCCCTTCGGCATATACTTGGCGATCTCTTCGCCGCAGATATGGTCGTTGATATGGCCGTCGGCATCGATGATTTGCATTCGGTTCAACTCCTTAGTGGATAAATCTTAGGGCGAAATCTATGCCGTTTACCCAATACTTTGCAATCTTTTCCCGGCATCTGCTATGTTCGCCGAGACACTGGCGTCAATATTGGTGTGGCAATGTTCATATCTTATCAAGAATAGAAGGGGGAGCAGGCAGTGGACTGGATTTTTCAAACCTACGATACGTACGCATTTCTTTTTCTTCGTTTCGGCTTGGCGGTGACCTTTTTTATGCATGGGACGCAGCATGCGTTTGGATGGCATGGCGGCAAGGGGCCAAAAGCACAAGTGACCAATTGGCGCGATAAGTACGGTATCCCGTTGCCCATGGGTGTTTTAGCATTGGTTATCGAGCTGTCGACGGTCGTGTGCATGGTGCTCGGCTTCTTCGTCAAGCCGGTGGCCTTTGGCCTGGCGGTATTCATGGCGTTCGCGACGTTTTTAAGCCACTGGGAGCATGGCTTTTTTCTTTCCTCGGCAGCGGGAAAAGGCAGCGGCATCGAGTACACGATGGCGTTGATGCTCATGGCCCTGACTATCGCGGTCGGCGGCGCCGGCGCGTTGTCGGTGGATATGCTGTTGAGCCGTTAGCTAAATCATTGCTCGATATGTCGGGAGCTTGTCGAAAGCTTGCCGATGACTTGATTGTTTGAGGGCAAGCTGCGCAACGGCGTCGCGTAGCCGCGGCTCGTCTTTCGATTTTTCGGTCTAACCCACTTCATCTACTATTGCTGTTCAGAATGTCGCTAGCGGGTTACAATTTGCCGCATGTCGACTAATGGTGTCGCCGGACCATTCGAGCGCTGCCGTAGCTGCACGGCAGAACTAAGCCCCGGACGGGATGTCTGCCCGGCCTGCGGTACCGTGGTGCCGCGTTCGCCAACTAACGCTCTTCCTAAACCCCGCTGGTCGACAGGTAGAAAGATTAGTCATGCGATTATCGCAGTGCTTTTGGTGATCGTCGCCAACATGTACCGCCCGTACGTTCAGCCTTATTTGCGGCCCATGTGGCCACCTTGGCTGGCACCCTATGTCGGCGAGGCCATGACCCGCGTCGAAGCGAACAAACAAGCGATGGCATTGTTGGGCGGTTCCGTAAGCCATAGTCGATTCGCCAGAGGGGGCGTACGCAAATACGATAGCGACATGGGAGCGGCGCGGTTTCGAGTGGCGGTGACTGGCGCGAACGGGAAAGGTGTGCTGCAAGCCGCGCTTGGGCAGGTTGATGGCACCTGGGTATTTTCCGAATTGCGGCTGATTCTCGATAGTGGCGGTAAAGTTGTTGATCTACTGGATGGTGCGGATCAACCGGTCCGCGCTGTGCTTGAGACCGGTCGTCAAGTTTATCTGGTGCCGCTTGGCGATGTTGACCAAGAGGCGATTGGATTAAAGGAGTTGCCGGAGTTTTACCGAAAGAAATTCAATCTTGAGGTTACTTTACTCAAGCCCCTGCCGATCGAGGAAAAGGCATGGGACAGAAAACGCCGACAGTTGATTGCCGAAGAGTTGGTCGAACTCGTGCTGCGCCGTTTGCCGCATTTGGCGAAGGATTCCAAGGCGATGGTCATCGGTGTTACCCGCGAGGATATGTACTATCGCGAGAAGAATTGGAACTTCGCATACAATTTTTGGTCGAACCAAAAGTCCGGTTTGGTATCGAGCCATCGAATCGATGTGCAATCGTCCTCATTGGCCGCAAGACAACAGGTGAAGTCTAGAGTACGCAAATTAACCAGCCGGGTGGTCGGTATGCTTGTTTACGAACTGCCTCGTAGTCAAGATCCTACAAGCGTCTTGGCCGAAGAGTTGTACGGTTCCTTCAGCATCGATCTGATGTCGGATGAGTTCGACGGCCTTGGTTCCTTAGCGGTAATTGATGGTTTCACCAGAATGCACTGGCTGCCGGCGTTCACGCCAACCGTTACGCCAGGTGCGGTCGATAGCGGCGCTAAGCGCGTTGATGATGGTTATCCCTGCATTCTAGTACGACGCGACCAGACCTCTAATTCAACTAACGCGAGCTGGCAGGGTAAAGTCACCAAGTGTCTGCCGCAAGCTTTCACCGATGTTGAAGTTGACGAAGTGGAAGTCGATCTGCGTAGCGGCCTATTGATGACCCGCGAAACCGATTTGTTTTTAGGCGGTGTGACCCCGATTGCGGCGACGCGCTGTTATCGCCTTTGGGACGATGAAGTCCGGGCGTTCGGTTATAACAGGGGAATGTCCTGGGATATGTTTCCGTACGGCAGCCGCAATCCCTACACGTATATCAAGATGTTCCTTTGCGACGGAAGGACGGTCCATTTTGACCGTATCTCCGAAGGGGTGAACTACGCCGATGCGCTGTTTGAGCACAAAGAAACCGCGACGACGTTTTTGCGTGCTCGTTTCGGCTGGACCGGCAATGGCTGGGACCTTGCTCAAGCCGATGGCACGCATCTCTATTTCCCTGAGTCCTACAATGCCAAGCGCGGTGTCGACGGCGCAATGGTGGCCTTCACTGGGCCCAATGACAACATGGTGACGCTGCAACGAGACAGTCTTCGCAATCTACGCCAGCTATCAACAGTTGAAAGCCAATACCTTCGGTTCGAATACGATGCTCGGAATCGCGTCTCCAAGGCAATGGACTCCCACGGCAGGTTCGCAACGTACCTTTACGATATGGCCGGCCGGCTGGTGCAAGCGAAAACACCCAAAGCCGACCGCCGTTACACTTATACGGGTACTGATTTGGAGTCGATTCGTGAGAACGGGTCAAACCTATTCTTGTTTCGCTACTCTCTGGGCAGGGTGAGTGAACTAATCTTGACCGGTGGGCAGAGCTACAAGATTCGCTACGACAACGACCCGCGCGACGACTACACGCCGGTGCGAACCCATCTCACGAGCCCGGACGGCAAAACCGAAAAGTTTAACATTCGCCCATAGGCCTGGGATTTGGCATATCCAGGCGTTTAGCGACGCCGCGGCGCACTGATTGCCGAATCATTCGTTACTGCAATTTATTTTTCAGCTCTTCGGTGAGCTGAGCGAGCTCGCTGTCGGCTGGATTGATCTGCAAGGCGCAGCCGAATTCTTCCAGCGCCTTTTGGATCATGCCTTTGGTTAGATAAACGCGGCCAAGATTGATGTAGGGGAAATGGCGTGGTTCATAACGTTTGGCGTTTTTCGCCCGTTCGAGCCACGGGATGGCGTCGTCGAGTTTTTGCTGTTGCATCAAATAGACGCCGATGTCGTTGTAGGGATTGCCAAACTCCGGATCGATCTCGATCGCGATTTCGCATTGGGCGATGGCCTCGTCCAAGCGGCCCTTAAAGCTATAGGCCCAGCCCAGATAGGTATGAGCATCGGCCGTGGGGTAGAGCGCGATGGATTCTCTATAAAGCCGGATGGCGGCGTCGAACTCCTCGGCCATCTGCAGTTTCATCGCTTCGCCGATGAGCTCGATGGCGCGCTCTTGATTTTTGCTCGTGGCCATAGTCGTGCTGTTAGCTTACTCCGATGTTTCGATTCATTTCAAACCCCCCAGGCGCCGCTCAACTGAATATTGGCGCCATTGACGTAGCGCGCTTCGTCGGAGAGCAGATAGCGCACTGCGGCCACCGCGTCGTCGACGCTGCCGACATAGCCGGCAGGGATCATCTTTACCATCCGATCGAGTTCTTCCTTGGGGGCGCTGCCGGAATCGATAAAACCGGGGCCGACGCAGTTCATGGTGATGCCGTCGGCGGCGATCAATTTCGCAAAGGAACGCGACAGTGCCAACAGTCCAACCTTGGTGATGTAGTGCGCGGTTAGTTGCGGCTGGGCAATCAACTGCTCGGCGTTGGCCATGGTGAAAGACACGATGCGCCCCCATTTCTGCGCTTTCATAATTGGCAGCACCGCTTGAGTCAAGTAGAAAACCGGATGGAGATTGTTATCGAACATGTCATGCCAGCCGGCATTGGTTTCTTGCAGCAGCGAGACGCGGTGATACGGCCCGGCGCCGTTGATCAGAGCGTCGATGCGGCCGAATTCCTGGTGCACGCGCTGGACTAATGCGACCGCGGCCTCGGCCTTGGAAACATCGCTTTGCACTGCGATGCCGCCGCCGCCGCTTTGTTTGACGCCATCCATGACTTCGTCCGCTTCGCGCGCACTGGTGCGATAGCAAATAGCGACGGTCCATCCGCGCCCCGCCAGGTCCAAGGCGACGGCGCGGCCGATGCCCTTGGCGCCGCCGGTGATTAACGCAACTTTGCTGCTCACGGGATCATTCAATAGAAAAAATCGGATTCAGCTTCTGCCAACTTCAATAGTCGATGGCAATTCTGGTTCCTGGCTCAAATCGACATCGCCGCCGACCCAAGGTTTAAATTTCTCGTATAGTTCTTTGAGCTTCGCTGTGTAATATTCGACATTCTCATCGGAATTTTTTGGGTCCCATTCCGACGCCAGTTTGCAGTTGCCGCTGATCTTGACCTTGGCTTTGGTGCCGGTGACATAATAAGCAATCTGATCGCCCGCCTGATAGGGTCGCTCGGCTTTGAGCGCCAGCTCGTAGGGGGCGGCCGCGTTGCGTTTCTTGGCTTTGACCTTGGCCTGGTAATTCTCCAGAGAGTCTTGCAGTGTCTCGGTTTTCGCCAGCCAAGAAATATCTTTGCGATGATTGGCGACGTCGTCGGCATAACGATTGTAAAGCGCAGGAATTTTTTCTTTCTCACCGCGGAGCAGCAAGGTCAGCATCTCTTCCAGCCATTCGCGCTGAAACAATTCCAAGCCGCGCGAGCGCAGCCCCGAGCCTTTGATGCGCAGCCGGCCCTGCTCATCGAGCAGGGCATAGTTTTTCATCTTATAGCTGAACATAGCGGGATAGCGGCCGTCGAGTTCGAGCTCGATGCCTTTGGGCAGAATGTCGCCGAGATCGGCGATCAATTTCGCTTCGTCGATGACGGTCTTGACGCTTTCCGGCGGCACGAAATAGATACCGTCGGTGTCTACTTCGATGATCCTTGCCTCTTTGCCTTTGAGCCAAGCGACGGCGGACTGGATCAGCTCCCGGCCTTTGGCGGTTACCTGGTTGGCCGCGCTAAAATCGTTGAAGTGGCCCATCTGAAAACCCAGGTAGCCGTAAAAAGAGTTGATGAGGATTTTAAACGTCGACTGCAGGGCATTGAAATAGATTCGACCCTCCTCATCCTCGGCGTCGCGGGCGAGTTCCTTGGCTTTGAGCCGGAAGCTGCGCAGGTCGGTCAACAGCCCAGGAAAGACGCCGAGTTCGTCTTTCTTCGGCAGGTATTGATAAACCAGCATGATCGACGGGTAGAGCGAGGTGACGTCGCAGTGGAGCACATGATTGGCCGTGCCCTGATATTCCATATCGGTGAAACCGCCGATGACGGCGCCGACCTCGTCAGGGAAGGGCACGGAATGGCGCTGATGGAGATATTCGCGCAGAAACAGAGTGTCGATTTTGGTGGCATTGCCGCGCAGCGGCATATTCTGGTAGCTGAACGGGAAAATCTGCGCCTGGACGAAATAGCTGGGCGAAAGGATCTCGGCGATCGCCCGGGTCTCGCGAACATCGTCGAGGGCGCAGCGAAACAAGGTGTCGGCATCATGATCGAAATACCAGCTGGCCTTGTCGCCCGGCACATAGGCGCGCTCGGCGCCGGCGACACCAAAATGGCGCGCAATGTCTGTCAAGCCGAAGGTCTCCAACTCGCGGGTGGCGACATCGTAATGTTGCGCGAGAATCCAGGTGTCGATGATATGGCGGCCGAAGATTTCATATTTTCGATAGGTAATCGTCCGCTCGGCCATCTGCATGCGCGAGGCATGGCCGCTCAAGCGTGAGCCGTCGCGGCCGAACGTGAGCGCGACTTTGTGGCGCCTGGCGCGGGCCTCGAGATATTCCAAATCGAAGCGGAAAATATTATGTCCCTCGATCACGTCCGGGTCGCGCCGTTGAATTTCTTGAACCAGCTCGTGGAGCATTTCGGCTTCGCCGTATTCTTTGCCCGAGATGAGCCGCTCCCAACCGGTAGAATCGGACAACGCGATGGCAGTGATACGGTCGTTCTCCCGCGCCGCACTGGGGAAATTAAAACTGCTCTGGCAATAGGTCTCGATGGCGATCTGTAAGCGGTGCAAATCGCGAAAGGTCATGCCGAGAAAATGCGTTCTGCCGGAAAGTAAGAGAAACTGATGCAGCGGGTCGCTGAAATACCAATAGGGCGCGTCGCCGGCGGAGGGCGTCTTGCCGGTCTTTTTCTGCAAAAAAGCCTTGGCATCGTCGAGCTGTTTCAAATCGCCGAACAGCGCCAATCGATTGAAGGCGCCGCCGCCGGCGAGATTTTCAATTTGCCCTTCGCCACCCCAGCCGCTAAGAGTTTCGTCGCCTCGGAGCAGCATGAACGGCTGTAAAGTTGCCGCTTCACTGCGCACCGTCACGCCGTCGCGAAAAAAAATCTTGACGCTGGAGCCGCTATCCACCGCGTAAGCGATCGCCGCCGGGGTCACGTCATGGCCAAACAGGACTTCGTTTTTTTGAAATAGCGGGAGTAGTTGTCGCCGGTGTGCGCGCATAAGTTCAGCGCCGACTATAGCAAACGGCTCGGTCTTCTCCTAGCCGCGGCCGCGGCGATGCCAATAAAATTGTTGGTCTTAATCCCGCTTTTCCCTGGAGGGTATGGGGCGGGATATGGTAAATTAACGGCAATTATGGACCCGCTCAGTTTTGACAACCGCCCGGCGCTGCGCAGGCCCGTTTTGGTGCTGGCATTTGCCGGCTGGAGCGATGCCGGAGCATCGGCGACCACGGCGTTGCGTTATCTGGTGGACAACCTGATGGGCAAGAAGTTCGCCAGCATCGATCCCGAAGAGTTTTACGATTTCTACCGCCAGCGGCCGGTGGTGCGGCTCAATGACGCGAAGGTTCGCGAGATCCATTGGCCGTCATTCGATTTTTACCACGGCGCCGGCATCGGTCTGGAAAAGGATTTTATATTCGGCATCGGCGCCGAACCGCACCTCCGTTGGCGCACTTTTACTGAAACCATGCTGCGTTTTGCTCGCGAGTGCGAGACGGAGATGGTAGTGACTTTGGGCGCCTATCTCGACGAAGTGCTCTACACCCGGCCAGTGCCGCTCACCGGTTTTTCCAGCGATACTAAACTGATGGAGCGGTTGGATCTCGCGCCGTCGCGCTACCAAGGCCCCACCGGCATTGTCGGCGTATTGACGGATGCTTGCCGCCAGAGCGGTATCGAGAATCTCAGCATTTGGGCGTCGCTGCCGCATTATCTCAATGTTTCGCCTAACCCGCGCGGCAGCTTGGCGCTGCTCTTGCGGATGAACCAATGGCTCGGCTTGCGTGTCGACACGACGCCGATGGAACGCGCCGCCGCCGATTTTCAGGCGAAGATCAACGAAGCCGTCAACGCCGACCCGAAACTCTCCGCTTACGTGCGTGAATTGAAGAAACGCGAATTCGAACAGTGAAACTCTCCGTCCTGGTTCCCGTCTACAACGAAGAGCGCACGCTGGAGGAGGTCGTGCGCCGCGTGTGCGCGTTTCCGAAGGCGAAGGAGATCATTCTTGTCGACGACGGTTCGAAGGATCGGAGCCGTGAGATTCTCACGCGTTTGCAGGCAGCGAATCAGCTGGCGCAGGATCCACTCAATCACCTTAGGATTTTTTTCCAGGAGCGGAACCAGGGCAAGGGTGCGGCGCTCAAAACCGCCCTCGGTCATGCGACCGGGGAAATCATACTAGTTCAGGATGCCGACCTTGAATATGATCCGGCAGACTATCCCGCGCTGATCGAGCCGATTGAAAAAGGGCTGGCCGATGTGGTCTATGGCACGCGTTTCGCCGGCGGAGGCGCGCACCGGGTGTTCTTTTTTTGGCACTCCATGGGCAATCGCATTCTGACATTGCTGTCCAACATGCTTTCCAATCTGAATCTCTCCGACATGGAAGTCGGTTACAAAGTATTTCGCGCGCAAGTGCTGGAAGGCATCGAATTAAAATCGCGGCGTTTCGGCTTCGAACCCGAAATCACCATGAAGCTCGCCAAGAAGCGTTGCCGCTTCTATGAAGTGCCGATCTCCTACCACGGGCGCACCTACGAAGAGGGCAAGAAAATCACCTGGAAAGACGGTATTGCCGCCTTGTATTACATGCTGCTGTTCAGATTCTCCGATTGATCCTTGGGGTAAAAGCAGCCGCGCCATGCGGCGCGGCAACAGATCGTTGGTGTTAATTTGTTGTTACTCTCGCGCCCTCGTTCCACAATTCATCCATGTAGTCCTTGAGCGCTTCCTTGAGCGGGAACTTGGGCGTATAACCGAGTTCGGCTTGACTGACGCTGATATCCATCGGAATGCTGCGGCTCTTGTCGGCGGCGCTGCTGCCGGCGACTTTCACTTCCAGTTTAGGCGCGACTTCGCGCATTACTTGAGCTAATTGTTCGGCGCCGTGCACCGCGCCGGTGCCGGCGTTGTAGATGCGCTGCTTTGGATTCCGCGCCTGGCAAGCGAGTAGCAATGCGAGACCAACATCCTTGCCGTAGACATATTCGTTTGGGCCGTAAGTCTTGGCTTCGATCGTGATCGGCTCGCCTTTGATCATGGCCAGCGCTAGGTCGCGCATAACCATCCCCACGGTGGAGCCGCCGACGTAGAAGCCGCGGCCGAACACGCCGCCGGGACGGATAATGATGGTGTCCAAGTTGTACATGCTGCTGTAAGCATGGACCAGATGCTCAGAGCAAACTTTGGTCGTGGCGTAAAGGTTGTGGCCGCCGATGGGGTGAACTTCTTTGACCACGCTGTCATTGATCTTGCCGCGATCGTAGACGCCGAAGGTGCTGACGTAGACCACCCGGCGCAGTTTTCTTAACCGCGCCGCTTCGAGAATATTGATCGTACCGAGAATATTATTAGTGGCGCCGGTGTAAGAGTTTTCTTGCACCCTCCCGCCGATCAAACCCGCGGTGTGGACCATGGTGTCGACGTCGAATTTCTCCAGCGCCGTGAGCAGCGCCGGCAGATCGAGCATGTTGGCCGCGACGACATCGGCATTACCGTGGCCGACCACGTTGGCGACGTAATCGCGATTGGGCGAGAGATCGAAAAGCACGACTTTGTGGCCGGCGTCGACCATTTGCCGTGCCGCGTGGGCGCCGATCAGTCCGGCGCCGGTGATGAGAATGTTCATGCTGCCTCCTAGTAGGTTCTTCTTAGATAGGGTTTTCACTACTTGATACCCAATTCTTGATTCACTTCCCGCTGCAGGCTGAAGTCGAATATCTTCGCTGCGGGCACCGGTTCTTTGAGCTTCAGCACTTCGGCGTCGGCGCGGAGAAATTCTTCGACTTCCTTGTCGGTGGGCAGGCCGTTGGTGGTAAAGGCCGGACGGGCCAGCCGATAGGATTCGAGCGCGACATTCAAATCGACACTCAAGAGCTTGGCCAGAACTTCGGCGCTGCCGCGTTCATTCTCGAATAAATAGCGGTGTGCGCGCGAGCGGGCGCGCAGGATGCGTTTCACCAAATCGCGTTTTTCGCGCAGCAGTTTTTCCGAGAAGGCCAAGCCGTTCTGCAGATTAGGCAGATCGTCCAGGGTGCTGCCATGGACGCGCAACTTGAACTTGTCGCGCGCCAGAATGACGGTTGGCGGTGACAGCGCGGCCAAGTGAATTACCCCGCTCATCAGGCTCTGGAGCTGGGCGGGCACGTCGCCGCCGATCACCATGGTAATATCTTTGTCGGTATCGAGCCCGGCTTTTTGCAGCAGGCGAAGACCCGCCATATGCTGCGAGCCGCCGAAAGTGGTGGTGCCGAAGGTTTTGCCTTTGAGTTCGGCCAAGCTTTTGATTTCCGGTTTGGTTACCAGCCAGAATAGATTCTTCTTGAGACTTTGCGACATGACTTTGGCCGGCAGATCGCTGCGCTCCATGGCGCGTATGAGCGTGCCGACATTGTTGATCGCGTGGGCGTCGCCGCTGAGCAGGGCGGTGACGCCGATATTGCCGCGTACCTGGACGACATCGGCGATGAGTCCTTCCTGGCGGAAGAAGCCGCGTTCCTGGGCGATATAGAGATCGACGGAGGCTATGCTCCGGCTGGGGTAGGTGATGACGATGCGCTCGAGCGGCGCTTGGCCGTGGGCGGTCGCGCCGATGCAGATCAAGGCCAACCAAGCGAGAATAGCGACTGTTAGTTTCATATGGCTCCCGATACTTAGTGGAAATGTCATGGATGTCAACCGCGGCCTGGCGTGGCTCAACCGTCTCTTGAAACCTCGCCGGAACTTACAGTATACAAGGGTAACCAAGGAGGATAATTGCGATGAAAGTAAAGCAAATCTATCACATCAGCTTGCCGTGCAACGACCTGGAGCGCGGCGTCAAGTTCTATACCGATGTCTTAGGTATGAAGTGCACCAAGATCGGTTACGATACCGAGAGCGGCGGCCCATACAAAGAAAAATACGGCATGTTTCCGAACATCGCCCGGCTGTTTATGGAAGATGGCATGTGTCTTGTGCTGTTCCAACGGCCGGAAGAGGTGGAGCGGGGCGATTTCGATGAGGGCACTTCTCATCTCGCGCTGGAAGTGAGCCCGGAAGACTTCGAAAAAGCTACTGACGAGCTGACCAAAGCAGGTGTCAAAGTCGTGATCGACAAGCCGGTGGTCCGACCGACCGGTAAGGCGATCTATTTCTTCGATACCGAGCAGAACTACATTCAGCTGTGGTCGAGACCGTAATTGTGACCGTAACAGGCAGGTAGTCAAAAGTCGTTTCGCATCGCCAAAGTTTTAAATATATCCATTCCCCGAGTTTCCTGAAGAATTTTTTCAGGGGGCTCGGGGAATGTCTTTTTGGCCGTCGGCAAGCCGTTTAGCGGAGATGATAAAACCTGTATGGGCGACCATGCGGTGTTGCGGCCGGGCGCTCATTCCTTTGAAGTGCCAGAAGCGCATCAAGCTTTCGCTGGTTTCGATGCAGGCAAAACGTTTGTCATCGCGCAATCCATCGACCAAATTTTTGACTTGCAGCACCGTGGGCAGGTAACAGAGCAAGATGCCGCCGGGCCGAAGCGCGCGCCACGCGCGTTCGATCACATGCCAAGGCTCGGGCAGGTCTAAAACGACGCGATCGATGTCGGTTTCTTCCAATGCGCTGGCGACATCGCCAAGCTTGATCGTCCAATTGGGCGACGGACCGAAGTAGCGCGCAACGTTCTGCTGCGCCATCTCGGAAAAATCCTCACGCAGCTCGTAGGAAATCAGTCGTCCATCGCTGCCGATGGCACGCAAGAGCGCCATGCTCAAGGCGCCGGCGCCGACGCCGGCCTCGACCACCCGCGCGCCGGGAAAGAGGTCAGCCCAGACCAGGATCGGCCCGATATCCTTCGGATAGATGACTTGCGCCGTCCGTGGCAGATTGGGAATCAGCTGCGGCAAACTCGGGCGGAACACTAGAAACGGTTCGTTGACCGAAGAGCGCACGACGATCCCTTCGTCGTGGCCGATGATGTCGTCGACGGCGATCTTGCCGCCGCGGATCGCAATCGGGCGCCGCTGATCGAGGCGCGAAAGATATTCCCGGTCTTTGCGGTCGAGCAGGATCACCGGTTCATCGGCCGCCAACGGCCCTCTGCGATAATTGCTATCCATATTTTTTTAGGCTAAGCGCCAGAAATTATTTGACGGTGAAGCTACCCATGCCCTGGCGCTGAAGCGCGGCGACGATATCGCGCACTTCCTGAGAACGGTCGAGGTCGCCGACCAGGATGGCATCTGGCGTATCGACGACGACGGCATTATCGATGCCCAACAGCACGACCAGACGATCGGGGGAGTGAATCAGGCAGTTTCTCGCGCCAATCTGCAACCAGCGGCCGTTGCCGGCGTTGCCGTGAGCGTCTTTGCCCATCATGCGATGCACCGCGGCCCAGCTGCCGATATCACTCCAACCGAAGTCGGCTTCGACGGTGATGACTTTGCCTTCGGCGCCGGCTTTTTCCAAAACCGCAAAGTCGATGGCGATGCTCGGCATCTTGCCGTACTCACGGCTGATCGTGCGGCGCAACGCCGGGCTCGGATTGGCGAGCGGTTTTCCCGCGGCATGCTCGGCGATCCGGCTAAGCGCCGCCGCGATTTTCGGTTGATAGCGAGACAAAAGCGCCAGCAGCAAGGACGCTTTCCAGACGAAGATGCCGCTATTCCACAACGAGCCTTGGCGAATTAATTTTTTGGCCGCCGCGGTATCGGGTTTCTCGGTAAATTGTTTGACTCTGAACGCGCCGCCGGCAGCCGCCAGTTTGCCACTTTTCAGAATGTAGCCGTATCCGGTTTCCGGGTAATCGGGGCGGATGCCGATGGTGACCAGCCGGTCGTGTTTTTTCGCCAGCGCTACAGCCGACTTCAGGGTGCGTTGGAAGTTTTTCACATCGGCGACCCAATGGTCGGCGGGAAGCACGACCATCACGCCGTTGGGATCGCGGCGCATTACTTCCAACGCCGCCAGGCCGATGCACGGCGCGGTATTCTTTCCCAGCGGCTCGGCGATAAAATTGTTCTTGGGCAGGGTCGATAGTTCTTTTTTTAGCGCGCTGACTTGCTCGGCGACGGTGACCACCAAGGTCCGCGCGCGGCCGCTGAGGCCGTAGACGCGCTCGGCGGTTTCATCGATCAAACTTCTGCGGCTCAAGATTTTTAGTAACTGTTTAGGACGTTGAGCGCGGCTCAGCGGCCAAAATCGCGTGCCTTTGCCGCCGGCGAGAATGATGTTGAAGCAGTGTTTTTCCATTGGTTTACGAGTTGATGAGTGCGCCGGTTAGTGTACGGTAGCTCCGATGGTCGATCAAGCAGAGGGCGGCGAAAACCAAGTTTGGCTGGTTCCTGACGGCGCGCAAGCGATTCGGCTAGACGGTTTCTTGCGCCAATGTTTACCGCACCTGTCGCGTCAGGAACTGCACCGCGCCATCGCCGAAAACTTATTTCTTCACAACGGCCGCATTGCTCGAAAGGGCGATCGCGTCAGTGGCGGCGATCGGCTTTCTTTCGTCGGGCCGCCGGATGTTCTGTCCGATGCGCCGCCACCGGCGCCGCTACTCGATATTCCGATTATTTACGAGGATGACACGATGCTCGCCGTCGACAAGCCGGCGGGAGTGGCGACCCATGGTTTTTCCGGGCGGGACGGCGCGACGCTGGCGAACTTTCTGGCCGCCCATAGGCCGGGAATCTTGAACGTCGGCACAAGCCGATGGGAGCCCGGACTGGTGCATCGCCTCGACATAGAGACCTCCGGCGTGGTGCTCGTGGCCAAAACGCAATCCGCCTTTGATCGCCTCCGCGCACAGTTTCGCCGCCGGAGTATTACCAAGACCTATCTAGCCCTGGTGTGGGGACAACCCCTTGAGCGCGGCACTATCGAGCTGGCATTGGCCCATGATCCTCGCGACCGGCGCCGCATGATTGCCGTGTCGCAGCCCGAACGCAACACCGACCGCCGGATTTGGCGGGCGACGACCCATTACCATAGGGTCGCTACTGCCGGCGGCCTGAGCCTGTTGGAGGCCGAGATGGATACCGGCGTGACCCACCAGATACGCGTGCATCTATCGTCGAACGGCAATCCGATCGTCGGCGATACGTTATACGGCGCCGACTATCGGGAGAGTTTTGGCTTGGCACGTCATTTTTTGCACGCCCGTAGTCTGACCTTGCGCCACCCGGCAACCGGTCAGCTTTTTTCTATCGATGCGGAGCTGGCGAACGAACTGGGTGAAGTTTTACAGCGGATTGGAATGGTGCATTAGGCGGCGCTGCTTTTGATGCCTTTGGCTTTGGCGCAGGGGCCACAGAAGTTATTGAGTGTCACCGCTTCTTCCATCCAGCCGTCATCGAGGTTGTGGCTGATTTTTTTGCATTCGAAGCAGATGAAGTACAGGCCATCGATGCTCTTATTGATCTTCTCGCGGTTGAGCACGCGGCCGCGCAGCTTGTCGATGCGAATGCCAAGCAGCTCTTCGTAGTTTTTCTTTATCTTGCGCCGGCCGGCCTCGTCACTTGGCAGATCTTCATCATCGGACTCGTCATGAGTGCCGTCATCGATATAGTCGTGAGAGCGATCCTTGGCTGGCCGTCCCGCGGATTTTTTTTTAGTTCGTGGCATTTGGCTTAGCACTCCGTGCGAATTTGATCCTGGCGGCTGTCGGTTTGCTGTGGGTAAACGACGGTAATTGATAATGAACGCTGCCATGGTTGTCAATAGAGATAAGTATGGAAGCGCGGCATCCTAGGGTATTGGTTCGGTCTACGAATCTCGTTGGCATTGCCTTAGCTTCGGTCCGAGACTCATCGACCGTGCCGATCCTGCTCTGAACCATTGTTATGCATGATTCCCGGTTTGCCGTCTAGGGCGATTTTGCAGTAGGTTTGACGTCGGGCGTGGGATTGTCCAGGTCATTTCGTAAGAGGAGGCTGCCATGAAGATTAACGGCGGTTGCCATTGCAATAATATCACCTACAGCGCGGAAATCGACCCTGAAGACGTTGGAATCTGCCATTGCACGGATTGCCAGACGTTAACAGGTACGGCCTTTCGTATCAGTGTTCGCGCCACCAAGGAGGCATTTCACTTGGAGGGCGGACCACTGAAGATTTATATAAAGACTGCCGAAAGCGGCGCCAACCGTGCCCAAGCATTCTGCCCGGAGTGCGGCACGCCGATTTATTCGGCGGCGGTGAACGAGCCGCAAGTGTTCAACATCCGCGTCGGCACGGCACGCCAGCGAGCCGAGCTGAAGCCAAAAACCCAAGGGTGGTGCCGATCCGCACGCGACTGGGTTAACGATCTGCAATCGGTGAAGCAGTTTACCAAACAACGGATAGGTTGAGTCGAAATGGCACAGCTTCAATCCGATCTCTCGCCCGCGGATAAAGAGTTCTCCATGACCGACGAAGGCAATCGCAAACGCGAAGAGAGCCGGCGGGTTTTTAGCGAAGCGGCTCCCATCTACGATCGAATCGGCCCGCCAATTTTTTCTCACTTTGGACAGCGGCTTGTTGATGTCTCGGAGATATCACTCGGCGCGAATGTTCTCGACGTTGCGGCGGGTCGTGGCGCTGTGTCGTTCCCGGCGGCCGCGAAAGTTGGCACAAGCGGGCGCATTATTGGCATAGATTTTACCGCCGCTATGGTCAGGGAGACCGCCAAGGATATCGCTAGCCGAAAGATCACTAACGCTGAAATCCGGCAGATGGATGCCGAGCAGATGGGGTTTGACGACGCTGCATTTGATTGCGTCACCTGCGGTTTTGCGGTCTGGATGTTTGCCGAACCGGCGCGGGTTCTGCAGGAATTTCGTCGCGTACTGCGGCCAGGCGGAAAGGTAGCTCTCAGCAGTTGGGCGGCGGATAATCCGGCCCAAACTTGGTGTCATGAAGTGCTTCGACCCTTTGTGGCGGCATCCGCGTCCAAACTGTCGGCGCCGAAAGACGTGAGATTCGACAAACCGTTGCAGTTAGAAACGGTGCTGCGACAGTCAGGCTTCGCAGATATTCAAATCACAGTCGAAGAGATGGAGTTTGTTTATCGCAGCGAGGAACAGTATTGGTCTTCTCTCTGGTCGTCCGGTTTACGGCGCCCGCTTGAAAAGATGCCTGCGGATTTACTGGCACGGGCCAAGAGCGATGTCTTACGAAAATTTCAAACATTTAGACAGCCAGATGGATTTCACAAACTGAGCCGCGCTTTATTCGCTTGCGGAAGGAAGCCGACGATGTGACACAATGCGAGGGCTTTCACCTCATTTGGCCGTGGTGGTTTATCACCCACACGGATATCAAAGTGCAGAGAGCGGTGTTGGATAAACTGCCGTCCTTTAGCGCGGAGACCCCAAGATGTCTTCGTCAGAGCCAGCTTAAACTATCAAGTCTCACCCAAGGCGGTGCAGACGTTGTTTCGCACGGTCGGACCGGACTACTTCCATGTACTGATCGAGCCGAGGGTGGCGCAAAACTTCAAGGACGAAACCGTGAAGTATAAGAGCGTCGACATTGCACCCAACCGAGAAAAGATTCGGCAGGCGGTGCGCCAACGACTCGAAGCGGAACTTTCACCTTACTCTATCCATATTATCGACTTGCTGCTCGATAACGTGGACTTTAGCGGCGCCTTCAAACAATCCATTGAGAACAAGCAAATCGCCACGCAGAAGGCACTCGAGCAAGAGCAACTTGTCTCAGCGGCTAAGTTTTCCGCCCAACAACGGGTAGAGACCGAAAAAGGCAAAGGCGAGGCAAAGCTGGCACGGGCTGAGAAAGAAGCGCTGGCCAACCAGAGGCTGTCGGCATCGCTGACGCCGTTGCTCGTCCAGCACGAAATGATCGATAAGTTGTCTGAGAAAATTCAAATCATGGTCGTGCCCCAAGGATCGAACTTTCTCATGCAGTTGCCCAACATCGCGGCAGTGAAATGAGTGTATAAGGAGGGCCGATGGATTTAGGTCTGCGCGGCAAAGTTGCCATTGTCACCGGCTCCAGCGACGGAATTGGCTTTGCGACGGCTCGTGGCCTAGCGCACGAAGGCACGCGAGTTGTGCTGTGCGCGAGGCGCGAGGCGCTGCTAACCCAGGCGCGCGATGCCATCGCCAAAGAGACTGGAGCTGAGGTTTTCGCGTTGACCTGCGATGTGCAGCGCTTGGACGACGTCAAGCGCCTGGTCGACGCGACTCTGCAACGGTTCGGCGCCATCGACATATTGGTAAACAACGCCGGCAGCGTGCCGGCAATCAAGTTCACCGATGTCAGCGACGTCCAGTGGTACGAAATGTTGGAGCGAAAACTGCTGGGCTACCTGCGCATGACTCGCGAGGTAGTACCGCATATGCAAAAAGCCGGCTGGGGGCGCATTGTCAACGTCGCCGGCACCGCAGGATGGGAGCCGAGCAATACCGGGATGGCGGTCGGCATTAACAATGCAGCCGTCATGAACTGGACAAAATCGATGTCGCTGCAATATGGCGCTGACGGGATCTTGGTGACTACGGTGGCGCCGGGCTCCATCGACACGCCGCGGCAAGTTTACAATCGCCAGCGCGAAGCGGCCGTAACCGGGAAAAGCGTCGAAGAGCTGCGAGCGGCACGGGTGAAAGAGATTCCGCTACGCCGACTTGGCCGGCCAGAAGAAGTGGCCAACGTCGTCGTCTTTCTCGCTTCGGAGTGTTCGAGTTATATGACCGGCACTTGTGTGACGGTGGACGGAGGCGTGGTGAGAGGGATTTGACTTGGGGTCGCACCGACGCCAAGCGACATTGAGGCGGTGATAGACAAAGCGATCGTCTTGCGGCCAGCGAAGGCAGGCCGCTGAGCGCGTGGCTTCCTTAAGGCCATGCACACAAGCGAGCGCGAGTGGGCGCGTGGTCGCTGATGGCGCGCACGGTCCGCCCTCCGGCTGAAAGTCGTCGCGGTATATTTGCTCCAATTACGCAGCGGCGACTCCATCTTCGGCTTTGAGACCGAGTTTTTTGACGCCGCTCGTATTCAAACGGATCAAGATTTGTCACTGTCGTTTATGCCCAGGCGAAAATCATGCCGGGAGTGTCCCATGGCGAGTCGATTACTTGACAAGGCTAGGGGTGGGTATTACAGTTTGAACCGAGTTTTATGTCTGCATCGCGACCATTCTGCAAGCCAATTTTACCGTGACAAAACTCAAGTAGACCGAGTAGTTCAAGAATCTCCGTTTGTCTGTCCGCGGATTGGTTTCCAGATTTTTTTATTGAACGGTTTGCCGGAGTAGGGAAATGGCGTCAGAAGAAGAAAAGCCAGAAGGAAAAGGATTCACGGTGCAGGATCGCCGGCGATTTTCGCCGGAGACTGGCGAAGCGCGCGAGGACGCGCCAGACGCGCCAGAGGCGCCGGAGTCGGCGCCGCAAGCATCGCAGCAGCCCACTGGCGCACCGGAGCGCGGGGAGAATACCGCTCAGGCCGGTGCTCTATCGGAAATCGATTTTTCGACCTTCATCATAAGTTTGAGCACCCAGGCGTTGATGCATTTGGGCGAAATCGCCAACCCGGTTAGCGGCAAGGTTGAAGCCGACATTAGCGTGGCCAAGCAAATGATCGATATCTTGGCTATGCTGAATGAAAAAACCCGCGGCAATTTGAACCCGAGCGAAGCGCAAATGATGGAAAGTATTCTTTTCGATCTACGTATGAAATATGTCGAAGCGGTGAAGAAGCGATAGGAGTGGGGATGGAACCGGATCGTAAGTGGGGCGGCAGCGTAAGTTTCAAGGGCGCGATACTTGTCGCCCTGGTTTCTTTGGTGGTGGGACTGGGAATTAGCGGCAGCCTCGACTGGTTGTCGCCTGGACGGGCGGTCAATTTCCTCGGCGACGCCGGTTCTCCGGAGTCGCGCCCATCATCGGGCGGCCTGCCGGACTTCGTCTCACTCGCGAAAAAGATGAAGCCCCTGGTGGTCAACATCTCCACGACTCAGGTCAGCGAAGGCGGCCGTGGCGGCGGCCAGGAGTTTGGCAGCCCTTTCGGCGATGACGATCAGTTCAACGATTTCTGGAAACGTTTTTTCGGCGGGCCGCAGCCGCGCGGGCCGCAGCGTCAACGCAGCCTCGGCTCGGGATTCATCATCGACGGCGACGGTTCGATATTGACCAACAATCATGTAGTCGAAAATGCTTCGAAGATCGTCGTAAAACTTTCGGACGATCAAGAATACGAAGCCAAAGTCATCGGAAGAGACGCCAAGACCGACATCGCCGTGATCAAGATCAACGCCAAGTCGTCATTGCCGGCGGCGAATTTTGGCGATTCCGATCAGCTTGAAGTGGGCGAATGGGTGGTTGCCATTGGCAACCCGTTCGGCTTGGACAGCACTGTGACGTCGGGCATCGTCAGCGCCAAAGGCCGGCATATCGGCCAGGGTCCTTACGACAATTTCATTCAGACCGATGCGTCGATCAATCCGGGAAACTCCGGCGGCCCCCTGATCAACTTGCGCGGTGAGATTGTCGGCATCAATACCGCAATTTTCAGCCGCACCGGCGGCAACATGGGCATCGGCTTCGCCATCCCGATCAATTTGGTCAAAGAGCTACTGCCGCAGCTGCGTGGCAAAGGCAAAGTCACCCGCGGCTTCTTAGGCGTGTTGATCCAAAAGGTTACGCCGGAGATCGCGGACAGCCTCGGCTTGGAAAAAGCTCAAGGCGCGTTGGTCGCCAACGTCTCGAAGGACGGGCCGGCCGACAAGGCCGGCGTCAAAGTCGGTGATGTCATTGTCGAGTTCGACGGCAAGGAAGTGAAAGACTCGGGCGATTTGCCGATCATTGTCGCGCGCACGCAGATAGATAAAAAGGTACGCATGAAAGTGGTGCGCGACAAAAAGGAAATGGTGCTCGGCGTCGCCGTCGGCGAGCTCAAGGATGAAGAAGTGGTCGCCGCGGCGCCGGAAAAGGGCGAACTCGGCCTCACCGTGCAACGGCTGACGCCGCAGATGGCGGAAAGCTTGGGCTTGGAAAAATCCGAAGGCGTTGTGGTTTCGGCGGTGGAGCCCGGTAGCGCCGCCGATGACGCCGGGATTCGGCGTGGCGATGTGCTCATGGAAATCGACCGCCGGCCGATCCGCAATCTCGACGAATACCGAAAAACCGTCGCTGCGATAAAAAAGGGCCGAGGGGTCTTGTTCCTGGTACGGCGCGGCGAAAGCACCCTGTTCCTGGCCTTAAAACCGCAGCGTTGAGAGTGCCAGCGTTGGATATCTTTCTAGGGGCGTGTTTTTTGCGTCCTCATTTTTTGCCGTTGCCATGATCTGCGCCACCACTCAAAAGTGACTTGGGAGCATTGGATTTGACGAAGTTTAAGCTTCGGTTCTTCAGCATCGGTCTCATCGTTCTATTGGTCATTACCACCACGGGTCTAGTCGCGGGCGCATGGTTTCTCAAGGACTGGGAAGACAGGGTCACGAAGAAATTCGAAGGCCGTAAATGGGATTTCGCCTCGAAAATTTATTCCGATAGTTATCATCTTTACGTCGGTGTTAATTTGCCGCTGGGCGATTTCACCGACAAGTTGCGGCGGTTGGGATACTATGAAGCCGCGCTGCCGCCCAAGACGCAAGGCGCCTACAGGGTTAACTCCGCCGCCAATTCCGTCGAGCTTTTCTTGCATGATTTCGAATTCCCGACTGAAAAGGTCAAAGGTTATCCCGTCCGTCTATGGTTTCAAGGCAACGTTTTAACCCGTATTGAAAAGCTGTCCGATAACACCGAGAAATTCGATCTCGAGCTCGAACCAGAAGTTGTTACCGGCTTGTATCAGCGCATTTGGCAAGAGCGGCGGGTGGTTAAACTGACTGAAGTTCCACCGCTGCTGATCAAATCGATCCTCGCCATCGAAGATGAACGGTTTTTTAGTCATAGTGGCGTGGATCCCGTCGGTATCCTGCGGGCGATGCTGGTCAATGTGCGTTATATGAGCCTGCAACAGGGCGGCAGCACCTTGACGCAACAGCTAATGAAAAATTTTCTGCTCAGCGACGAGCGCACACTGAGCCGTAAGTTCCCGGAAGCGGTGATGGCGCTCATCGCCGAACGCAAGTACTCCAAAGAGACAATCTTGGAGAATTACTTAAACGAAATCTATTTGGGCCAGCGCGGTTCGCAGGGGATATTTGGGGTCTGGGAAGCGGCGCAATTTTATTATTCCAAGCCGCTTGCGGAACTTTCCGTGGGCGAAACCGCATTACTCGCCGGTCTGATTCGCGCGCCCAATCGGTTGTCGCCCTACCGCAACGCCGAGGCCGCGATCAAGCGGCGCAATGTGGTGTTGGCTAAGCTGCTCGACGACAATATCATCACCAAGAAGCAATACGACTCAGCGCATAAAGAAAAATTGCCGCAGCGGGCTTTGGTCAAGGTAACCAACGAAGCGCCGTACTACGTCGATTATCTGCGCCGGGAACTCAGTCAGAATTATCCGAAAGATGTCTTGGAAAAAGATGGGCTGAGGATTTTCACCGGTCTCGATTTGCGCCTGCAGAAGATTGCTGAGAAGGCGTTAAGCGACGGTTTGGACAAGCTGGAATCGTCTCATCCGGCGCTGAAAAAGAAAAGTGCCGAAGAAGGCTTGGAAGGCGCCATCGTCGTGATTCGTCCGCAGACCGGCGAAATAAAAGCCATGGTCGGCGGGCGAAACTATCAGAAATCGCAGTTCAACCGCGTCTTTCAAGCCAAACGCCAGGCAGGCTCGGTGTTCAAACCGTTCGTTTTTCTCGCCGCGTTTATGCATGGCGGGCAAAGTGGCACGCAGTACTTTGCCGATACGGTGGTGAATGACAGCCAATTTACCTGGGCGTACGATGGCGGCCAGTCGTGGCAGCCGCATAATTATAACGAGGATTACTATGGCGCGGTCACGGTGCGTCGGGCATTGGAGGGTTCGCTCAATTCCGCCACCGCGCGAGTCGCTCAGGATGTCGGTATTCGGCGGGTGCGCGATGTCGCGCGGCGTTTGGGCATCGAGAGTTCTTTGCCGGCAGTGCCGTCGCTTTCTCTCGGTTCCGCAGAAGTGACGCCCCTTGAAGTCGCCGTGGCGTTCTCGACGTTGGCTAACGGCGGCGTGCGGGCGCGTTCCGTGGCGGTGAAACACGTCATGGATCAGAACACCAAAGTGTTGGAGAAGCGCGACGTCAAATTGGAACAGGTGCTGAGCCCAAGCTTGGCCTACACGATGAATCAGCTCTTGAAGGGTGTAATGGACCGCGGCACCGGTGCGTCGGCGCGGCGCTGGGGATTCACCCGTCCAGCGGCGGGAAAAACCGGCACGACCAATGACTACAAAGACGCCTGGTTTGTCGGCTACACGCCGGAGCTGCTCGCGGTGGTCTGGGTGGGTTACGATGGTCCGGCGAAGATCGGGCTTTCTGGCGCGGAGGCGGCGCTGCCGATTTGGACAGAATTCATGAAGGCCGCCACCGCCAGAATGCCGGTGACCGATTTCGTAGCGCCCCCCGGAGCGCTCCCAGAGCCAGCCGAGGGGGCAACGTCCACGGAAAAGTGCGGTAGCGCTACCCGCGAAGGGGAGCCGCCGGGCGAGCCGTGTCCCGCCACCACGGCAAAGCCCGCGGAGCCGGTATAAGAGATTTTCGTGCGATGAATTTCAAACCACTGGGTAAGTATGGCAAGTTTGCTGCTGGTGATCGCCGTGGCGGCGAGCTGCGCACCGCAGCGGCCGTATCGAGTACCGATACCGCCAACCAACGTTCCAGCATCGAACGCTCGTCTTCCCGCGCCGGCTTCGGCGCCGCCGCCGGCGCCGTCCATCGAATTCCCAGCCAAACCACTGCCGCAGGAAGGCAAAATCCGCGAGCAAGACATCCGCAGCAAGACCACCGCACCGGCGGCCAAGGACGTGAAGGAGCCGGCTAAACAAGCGAGCGTCAGCGAGTCCCGTGGGAGCAGCGAAGCTACGCCCGCACCCACCGCGCCGCCGCTTGCCGACGATAGTTCATTGCTGGCGAAAATTACCCCAGGCATATCGCCGCATCGGGCCGCTTCTTTGCGGGTCACCGATGAGGGGCGCAAAATGCTCGACGCCGGCGAACCGGCGAAGGCGATGAGCCGTTTAGAGCGGACCATCGTCATCGATTCGACCAACGGATACGGCTATTTTTACTTGGCCAAGGCGCAGTATCGCCTGGGCCGTTATCAGGAATCGCTTAATCTCCTCGAAGTGGCCCAGTCGCGTCTCAATGGCGAGCCCTTCTGGCTCGCCGAGGTGCACGCCCTACGCGGTGAAAACTATCGCGCCCTTGGCCAAGCGCCGAGAGCGGAAGCGAGCTACCATCAGTCTTTGCGTATCAATTCCGGTAATCGAACCGCCAGCGATGGCCTCGCCCGCATGACTGCCGAGAGTACGGCCGCGGCGAAGTAGCGCCAACCATTTATGCTGGTTCTAGGGGTGGAAACTTCCTGCGACGACACCGCCGCCGCGCTGTTACAAGACGGTAAGACGATCCTCGCCAATGTCGTCTCTTCACAGGATAGCGTGCACGGACCGTTTGGCGGCGTGGTGCCGGAGCTGGCGTCACGGCAGCATATGCAGAATATTTTGCCGATCGTCGATGGCGCCTTGAAAAACGCCGGCGCGACTCTGGCCGATGTCGACGGCTTCGCGGTGACCTACGGTCCGGGGCTGGTCGGATCTTTGCTGGTCGGCATGTCGCTGATCAAAGGCATGTCGTTTCGCAGCGGGATTCCGTTCGTCGGCGTCAACCACCTCGAAGCCCATCTTTTGGCGATCCATCTAGAACATGACGTGGCCTTTCCCTACATCGCACTGCTCGCTTCCGGCGGCCATACGCTGCTGTACTACGTCAAAGATGTCGGCCGGTACATTCATTTGGGCGGCACCCGCGACGATGCCGCCGGCGAGGCCTTCGACAAGGTGGCGAAGATGATGGGGCTGGGGTATCCCGGCGGCCGGATCATCGACGTCTTGGCAAAAACCGGCAACCTCAGGGCGGTGCGCTTTCCGCGGGCGCGCCTCAAAAACAGTCCCTTTGCGTTCAGTTTTAGCGGCATCAAAACCGCGGCGTGGCACTACCTCAAAGAGCAGGGGCCGGAAAAGTGGCAGCCGCACCAGGCCGATATCGCTGCCAGTTTCCAGGAAGCGGTTGTCGATATGTTGGTCAATCCGACCATTAGAGCCGCCACCGCCAACGGCGCAGCGCGCATCGTTTTGTCCGGCGGGGTTGCCGCCAATAGCCGGTTGCGCGCAAAAATGACGGAAATAGCCGCTGGCGAAGGCATGCAAGTCTTCTGTCCCGCGCCCAAATTTTGCACCGACAACGGCGCGATGATCGCGCTCACCGGCTATCACTGGCTGCAGCGCGGCCGGCGCGACGCCTACGACTTAAACGCCGACGCTGATCTGACGCTGTAATACCTCCAGCATCGAGTTTTCGAAAGTATCGAGGATGGCGACCCTCTATGAAGAAGTGCGCGCCCTGCTGCGCGAGTCCGAATTTCGTCCGCGCAAGAGCCGCGGGCAGAACTTTCTGATTCATGAACATGTCATCGAAGCGATCTTGCGCTTGCTTGACTTGCAGCCCGATGACCAAGTCGTCGAGATCGGACCGGGGTTGGGATCTCTCACGCGGCGCTTGGTGGAGCGGGCGCAAGCCGTGTGGGCAGTGGAGATCGATGAGCTCTTGGCGCAACGCTTGCGCGCCGGCGAAATCGGCCGTAACTCCAAGTTCAATTTGATTTACGGCGATATTCTCAAGGTGGCATTGCCGGAGTTATTGCCCGATGGGAAAATGAAGCTCGCCGGCAATCTGCCGTACAATATTTCCACCGAGGTGCTGTTCCGCATCTTCGATTGGCGCGAGCATTTCACTTCGCTGGTATTGATGGTGCAAAAAGAAGTCGCCGACCGCATCGCCAGCGGCCCGGGCGCGACGGCTTACGGCACACTGTCGGTGTGGTGCCAGGTGCATGGCCGAGTCGGCGAAAAAATAAACGTCTCGCCGGAGGCCTTTTATCCACATCCCAAGGTGCGTTCGACGATCCTAAAAATCGAGCTGTTGCCGCAGGCGCGGGTGTGCGAAGCGGATCTCCCGGTGCTCCAAGGTCTGGTGCGTGCCGCCTTCGGCCAGCGCCGCAAGACACTGAGCAATGCCGTGGGCTCTTGGCTCTTGCGTGAACGCAAGGCAATCGATGACCTTTTAACGGCCCACGACGTCGATCCCAAACGGCGCGGTGAAACCCTCACTGTCGACGAGTTTATCAAACTAGCGCAAGCGATCCGGCATAGCGGATTGCTGTCCGCCAGCGCTTGAAGTGCTACCGGTTGTTACGCGCATGATAGTTGCCGTCGCAGTACATATTCATCTCGAGGTTTCATAACGCAATCCGAGCGACTCCCCGCCATGCCCGAACTCCCCGAAGTTGAAACCGTCTGCCGCAGTTTGCGTCCCCATCTCCTTGGCCGAACCATCGAGCGCATCGATGTGCGTGAGGGCCGCCTGCGGGTGCCGGTGGATAGACAACGAGTCGAGTGCCTGGCCGGCAAACGGATCGAGGCGGTTGACCGAGTCGCCAAATATATTTTACTGCATCTGACCGGCGCCACCGTGTGGCTGTTTCATCTCGGCATGTCGGGAAAACTGATCTGCGCCGCCAGCAACATCCCGAGCCAGAAGCACGACCATATCGTCGTCGATTTAGACGACGGCGGCCAGCTGCGCTATCATGACCCGCGCCGATTCGGACTTGCCATCGTGACTCATCAAGAAGAGCTTAGCGCACTGTCACAACTGCGCCGGCTCGGTGTGGATCCCTTCGATGAGGCGCTCAACGGTGACTTTCTGTTCAGGTTCACGCGCGCCTCCGAGCGGCGCATTCGTGATCTCTTGCTCGATCAGCAGATCGTCGCCGGACTCGGCAATATTTACGCGAACGAAGTGCTGGCGATGGCTCGGGTCAAACCGACGACGCGCGCATGGCGGCTGACGCGCAAGCAGGTGGCGAAGATCGCCGCGGCGATACCGGAATTACTCCATGATGCGATTCAATGGTGCGGTACGTCGTTCTCCGATTATCGCGACGCCGACGATAAGTCCGGCGAATTTCAAAATCATCTGCGGGTCTACGACCGCCAGGGCGAACCCTGCAGGATGTGCCCGGGCACGATCAAGCGAGTCGCCATCGGCAACCGCAGTGCTTTTTATTGTCCGACATGTCAAAAATGACTTGTCGCTATTTAATTCCACGCTTGGGATGTTCGAAATCGATCGCCATCAGTGCCCAGAAAATCCGTTAAACCGGTTAACACCAGTAGCCAGAGCTCCATTAGCCACTTGGCCACAGATGCACCGGCATGAGGGCGCAGCACTAGGGCGCTGACATTCCGTGTCGGAGAACACCACAGCTCTAAATGCGGCGCTCCTTGGAGGGGTGGAGAGCAACCGGAGGCGCACTGCCGGTCCGTAGGATGACGAACGCATGAGTAATTCCACTGCAACTGCGTCAAAACTCTTATCGCCGCTGCGCCATCGCGATTTTCGATTGTTTTGGATCGGCCTGTTGCTCTCCAGCGTTGGCAGCCAATTTACCACCGTGGCGATGGCCTGGCAGATCTACGAGCTGACCAACTCGCCGTTGCAGATCGGCTTGATCGGTCTGGCGCGCGCGGTACCGCAGGTGGGGATGCTGCTGTTCGGCGGCTTGCTCGCCGACGCCATGGATCGGCGCAGGTTGATGATCGCGACCCAAACTAGTTTGTTTGTGGTTTCCGGAACTCTCGCGTTTCTCACGATTTCCGGGAGCGTTACCTCCCTGACGCTCTACGGCGTTACAGTTTTTCTCGCGTTATTTAGCTCACTCGAAGCGCCGTCGCGCCATGCCATCGTGACCAATCTCGTGCCGGCCGAAGATTTGCCACGCGCCATGGCGATCTCCAGCACGCAGCGCCAGATCGCCACCATCGGCGGTCCATCGATCGCCGGTCTGATCCTAGCCTTCTCCGGCCCGGCACTCTGTTACGCTATCGATGCGGTTTCCTGGGTTATCATGCTTGCCGTTCTGCTATTGATCCGCGCCGAATTGCCGCAACGCGGCGGCTGGCGCACGGTTTCGTTCAGCGCCCTCGGCGTCGGTTTCCGTTTCGTCTGGGGGCATCCGGTGATTTTTCCGTTCTTGATGATGGATCTGGGCGTGAATATTTTTGGCACGGTGCGCTCGCTCTATCCGATCTACGCCCGCGATATTCTGGCCGTTGGGCCGCAAGGTTTGGGTGTGCTCTACGCCGCCAGCGCCGCCGGGGCGCTGATCGGCGCTCTCGGTCTCAGTACGTTCGGCCAGATTCGCCAGGCCGGCCGCTGGATTCTTTTCGGTGTGGCGGTGTACGGACTGTGTCTTCTGGGCTTTGCGTATTCGCGCTGGTTCTGGTTGTCGGCGTTACTGCTGTTAGGCTCCGGCGTCGGCGACACCATCAGCGCGATTCTCCGCTCGACGATCAACCAGCTGAGCACACCGGACGAACTGCGCGGCCGCATGTCGTCGATCAACAGCATCTTCACCAACAGCGGGCCGCAACTCGGCCAATTCCAAGCCGGCGCGTTAGCCGCCGTCATTGGCGCCGAAATGGCCGCCGGCGCCGGCGCGGTCATTATTCTATTGATTGTCGGAGTTCTGGTTGCCGGTTTTGCGCATGTGCGCGATTATCAGATCACCCGTGGTGATGGGTAGTGAACGCTGCGCCGCGACGCAAGAGTAATTTTCTTTTTCAGCCAGGAACGCCTGACGGATTGTGAGATTTGTCGTGGCATCGAGATTTCCGGATTGCGGATTAATGATTTGCTCATTCGAAGGATAATCTCGTGACGTTCTTGCTCGCTCCGGTACTGTAATTATTTTGCTCATTTCATCTGTTGCTCAGCACTTCGTCGATGATTGCGCCGTCGACAAATTACCCGCCCAGGGCAAACGAGAATTCGATGATTTTCGCATTCTTCGTTGATGGCTCGACGTGATCGCCGCTAGAGTAATTCAAGGAACGGTTATTGACGGCACAACGGTTGCTCTTTCCCTTGCGAGGAGGACGAAAATGGAAAGCGAAAGAGGATCGTTCGGAATTGCCATGGACAGCGCTTTTTCAAGTTTTCTGTAACATGGCGCCGACCGTTTAGGGACTGCCGCAGCGGAAGTCTCCCTGCGGATTTCGCTGGCGGCTGGTCGTCGATTACGGCGGCGACACTGAGCGTCGGGCGAATGTAAAAGCTTCATCGGCAAAAATATTTTCCTATTGACAACTTGGCCGGCGAATCCTAGCGTTGCGTTAGATCCATCGACAAGGGATTCGGGGGCTGATGGATCACAGACAGTAAACCGCTCCCGATGTCGGAAAGGAGGTTCGGAGTATGGAGAGCGATACCCCACCTATCCCGCATCGCCCGCTGTCTGCGGGCGGTCACTTCGCCGAATCAAAGGTGCGTCTCACGCCAAGGAGTTGTTCCGCTAGGCCTCAACTTTAATTGCTTTTAGGCAAAATCGTCGCTGCGGCGACAAACTGAGGTAGGTCGTAGCCGGCATACCACTCCGAAGATCTTCAATGTGAGTGCGGTTCAGTCGAAGTAACAGCGAATCGCAGGCATGCGGGGCTCGGAAAATAATTGTGATCTAAGCGTCAAAAGCGCTACCAAGGGCATGTTTCCCCGGGAAGCATGCCCTTTGGTCTTTCGAGCATATTTCGCGTAAACGGAACGGCGACGAACTTCGTGCGCCTGCCGGCTTGAACGCGCTCCAATGGTTCGAGCGGCCGCCCGACGAAGCTGACGATGGTTGCCGGATTACCCGGCAAGTCGCAAGCGGACCCAGCCATGGGCGACTCATCCGCCTTATTCTCGCCGACGGACATCGAAGGTATCATGGCGATCAGCTTGCCGATGCGCTTTGCGGCGGCGATTCACCAACGCAGCAAGCGCCAAAACCGTCCTTACGTACCGGTAAACATGGGGGGCGATTCTCCCATGAGCTTTTCGGCAGCCGACCCGACTGTATTGGGAGTCGAGAACCAAGGAGACGGCTCCTCGGTTGGAAAGAAGCGCACTGTGTCGACGGATCGTTATCATGACCAACGATCATACATTTACGGGGAGAGCCTAAATGAACGCGAGATTCAATAATAACCTACGTCAAGGACTGCTATCGCGCCGGAATAAGATTGCCGCGATCCTCGAGAACCTAGAATTCCGGGAGGTGGAGATGCGCGTAAGAACCCTGGGACATGAAGACAAACTCGAACTCGACCGATTGAGCAGTCTCGGTTCCCTCGACGATTGGTACCATCGGGAACTGATCGACTTGGACAACGCGTTGGCGCGCCTAGACAAAGGCGATTTTGGCGTGTGCTTAGGTTGCGGCGCGCAGATCGATCCGAATTGGCTCGAGGTCTTTCCCGAAGGAGAATTTTGCCGCAACTGCGAGGAACTGAGAAAATGGATGGAGCTTGGCTGAGGCGTCTGGCGAGTGCGGCTATTCGAGGTAAGCTATGGAATCGGTGACCGCGCCTAGGCGGAATAGCGGTTCGGTATTGACGACGTCGGTGCAGGGTCAGGTTACCGACGCCTTCGCAATGCCGGCATATAAAGAAATCCGGGAATTTCGTTCTGACGCCACCCGATGGCACACGCGTCATCGATTGGATGATTTTCAATCGAATCTTTATCAAGAGCCGGAGAAGATGTTGATGTTCGCCATTCTTGTCGACGCAATTCATGCTTTGTCAAATTGCCCGCCGCGGAGGGAATGGCGCGAAAGAGACAATGGCTCGAGGCAAGGAACTGGCTGTGCAGCAACCGGCAAGACTGGCCGTTCGCATTTCGTAACGTGTGTGAAGTTCTAGGTTTCGATCCGAATTACTTGCGCCGCGGGCTTCTGGGCCGGGGCCAAACGCGACGTCCGGACGACCGGCGCGGCGACACGCACGGTCTCCCGCGTAAAAAAACCTATCATTGCCGGCACTAAAGGTTTTCCCTGTGAATCGCTAAACCCATAAAGTCTTGATCGTCTGTTCACAGGTGAGTGCTGCCGTGAAAACACAGTTGGATTGCAATGGTTGGCGAGCGAATTGGGCGCGCGACGCCAAGACCGCCATCGCCAAAGTGCGCCGGGAGAGCTTCGATCTTGCGGTGGCCGAACGGCTATGGCGGGAAGACTGCGGCGCGCTGTTGATCGAACAGCCGGGCTGCAAAAGCGAGCAATTCTTGCGGAGCCGGGAAACCCGGGCGAATTCATATCGCTTAGCAGCTGGGACAACCAAGAAGCGATCGATCGCTATCGTCGCAGCGACGCCCATCGGACGATCCAACAACATACCCGTGCGTTGATGAACGTCGCGAAAGTAGAGGTAAAAACCTATGAGGTCGCCGGATAGCAGTGATAGATAGCGAAGTTCGAGCCCGGTCGCTGGGCTGCGATCAATCGCGGAAATGCGGGATGACGTTTTTGGCGAAAGCGTCAACCGTTTCAGAGTAGACGGTGCGCGCCGGTGTGAGCATCAAATGTTCGACACCGGCGGCGTTTAGTTCTTCGATGCGCTCGATGCATTCCTTTGGGCTTCCCGCGATGGAGAAGCGCTGAATCAAATACTCGTTCACTAGATCTGGGTCGACTCGGTCTTCCATCGGCTTCATGACATCGAAGCCGGCCATGAACTGCTTGACGCCGTCGAGTTCTTCTGGAGGTACGGTTTCGCAGGTGAAGCGAAAATTGTGGTGGGCGCGGTTGGCCAGGCGGTTGCGGACGATCTTGCGCGCTTTGTTGCCGTCTTCGTCGACGCAGAGCATGCCGGCGGCGATGACTTTGATTTCTCCCTCTTGCCGTCCCGCTTCTCTGGCGCCTTCGCGGATCTTCTGTTTCGCCCAATGATATACGCGCAGATCGAAGCCGGTGCCGAGGATCACACCGTCGGCGCTGCGGCCGGCGAGCTGCAAGCCCTTGGGGCCTTCGGCGGAAACATAAATCGGCGCCGGCTGGTTGATCTTGAAGCCGATGCCGACCTTACCGGTGGAAAAGGTTTCGGCATTGCCGCGCACCAGATTCCGAATGGTCTTGATACCGGCTTCAAAATCTTTCATCGACATGGCTTTCAAGCCTTGCGTATAGACCGGGCCATCGCCGGTGCCGAGACCCATAATGGCGCGGCCTTTGGAAATCTCATTCAGTGACGCGGCCGCGCCGGCGATCACGGTGGGGTGGCGGAACACGATGTTGGTCACAGCGATGCCGAGTAGCACATGCTTGGTGAGCATGGCGCAGCTCGCCAGGGTCTGAAAAGAGTCGATGGAACTCAGATGGCTCTCGCCGAGAAAGATGCCGTCCCACCCCAACTCCTCGGCGCGCACGGCGCGCTTATGGATTTCGTCGATATTCTTAACGCCGCCGTGCAGGCTGTGAATGCTGAATTTCATGTCGGTCGCTCCTGAGCTTTACCGTAAGCTGCTCACCATGGCGGAGCCCCAAAATGGCGTAAAAACGCGCGCTTGCTTTGCCGGGCTCGGATCATTCATTGGGAGAATCGCACCAGACCGCATCCCGTCGCCCAGGGCACGACCGGTTCATAGGCCACCAGTTCCGCCTTCCAGCTCTGCACCGCTCCGGCTAGGGCGATCCAGGTTCTAATTTCGTGGCCGCCGGAGCCGGCTTCGCTGTTGATCTCGTCGTGGGTGTAGGCGGTCAATTGATGGTGGTCGCCGGTGACGAGATTGTCCAAGAACTTTTTGTCGAAAGGTATATTGATGCGGCCATGCTGCGCTTCGCCGGGCCAGTGGGATAGGCCGCCGGTGGCGATCAGGGCGATGCGTTTTTCGCTTCGTTGCAGAACCGTGCCGAGAAATTCGCCGAAGGCGAAGCAGCGTTTGGCCGTCGGCATGGGTGGGGTCAAAGCATTGATGATCACCGGCACCACGGGCAGCGCCATGTCGGGGTTCAAAAAATGCAGCGGTAAAAATGTCGCATGGTCGAACAAGAGTTCGTCGGAGAACAGCGGATCGAAGCCGCTATCGAGGCAGGCGTCGATCAATTCGGCTGAAAGCTTGGCATCGCCGGGGATGCGGGCTTTGGGTAGGCGCAACCATTCTTCAATCGGTCCGTCGTAGTGGCCGGCGCGGCCGATGCAAAAGGTCGGCATGCTGATTGAGAAAGAAATTTGCCCAGTGCTCAACTGTCAGTGCGACGATGGCGTCCGGTTTGGCCGCGACCAATCGTTCTCCCAAGCGGCGGTAGCTGCCGAGAAAATTATCCGACTGTTCTTTGGGCGCGGCTTCGGTCCAGGCGGTCATTCCTGGTGCGTGGCTGGCGGCGCAGGCGAATACGATCGGCATGGCTAGACCAATCCTTTCAGCGCTTTGGCATAGTCTTCGTTGGAGACTTTGTTGAGCAGGGTAAACGGTCGTAGGAGCAGCGAATGGACGCCCATGACGTAAAGAGCGCGCACGTCGACGTTGAGAACCGCCGCGCTTTCTTGCTCGGTCAGGTCGTATTTTTTGCTGAACGCTGCCGGGTCTTGGCGATAATGCCCGCGCCGCTCGGCATCGCGGTTGACGTGATAGATCAGCTTTTGCAATTGATATAGGCTCATGGAGATTCAATCCAGTTTTACATGCAGCCAGTCGACCACGGTTTTAAAAATATTGGGAATCGCCCCCATATGGCCGCCGGGAAACAAACGAATCGTCTTCGGCTGGCCATGTTCGAGCAATAAATAAAAATCCTCCAGCGGAACCTGCTTGTCTTCTTTGCCGTTGACGATCAGCAGCGGCGCGCAGGGTTGGTCGAGCAGGCCGGAATCCTTGAGCGACAAGGCCGGCATCACCGCGCATAATTCGTCGAAAGTTTTTTTGCCAAATAGATTGGCGCGGGCTTCGATCAGATCGAAAAGATAAGAGTCGGCGTGGCGCGAGCGCTCCTGCCATTCGGGCTGAAAGAAATAATGAATGCCGCCGCCCCAGTTGACCGCGGCGCGCAGTCTGTCCGGCGCGAGATGGGCAAGCTTGGTCGACCAATGACCGCCGAAGCTGGCGCCGACCGCGGCGACCTTGTTGGCGTCGACCTCGGGCCGTTTGAGCAAATATTCCAGCACGGCCAAGTGTACTTGATGGGCGTTCGGGCCGGCGAGCATGGGACATTCACCGGTGCCGGGGCTGTCGATGATGAAACAACCCCAGCCTTGCTTGACGAAATTCTCGCCGAAGGAGTGGCGCTCTTCTTTCCAGTTGTCGATGCCGCCCCAGTGCATGATCATCGGCGCCGGCAGTTGTTTCGGCAGACGCAGATGACCGACGATGGATTTGCCCTGGAAGGGAATCGTTACTTTTTCCACCGGAATATCGAAATATTTCGACGCCGCGAGGAACATCTCCCGGGTTTTCAAATAGCCATGATGCTTCCCTGGCGTGCTGGGAAAGGGATGGCGCGCGATGCCGTAGTAACCGTAGGATTTTAAATAGGCCGACTTCGCCGCGGCAGCATCGCCGGCTTTCTCGGCGGCCAAGGCTTGGTCTTGCCATTTTGCTCCAAGCGCATTCCACGCCGCCGCCCAAGTCTCGCCTTGGAAGTCCGGCATCCTGGCCAGGGCTTGTTCCGACTCGTCTTTATCGGCGTGGAGAAACGGCGCCCGGTGGCCGACCCGATCGCGAATATCATTTTTTACTTCTTCAATGGTTCTCGGTGCGCTCATAAAACTTCCTTTGACCCTATCTAATGCGCAAACGCGGTCGAGGTCAATCGTCTTTTCGCTCTAACGCTGCGCAGTCTTCTATCCAGGCCACTTTGTGTGAATATTTGTCCGGCAAAATCGTCCATCTTACTGTTGACCTTTCTAAGTCTCCATGTCATCCCAATGTTTCAGTTAGTCTTTACTGGGCTTTTCATTTGGATATAGTTTCCCCAAGGATCGCGGGGTAAATTCATGGCGACTATCATTGACGGCAAAGCCGTCGCCAAAGAAGTTCAGCAACGAATCAAGGAAGATGTTGAAGGCTTGGAGCGGCGCTGGAACATGGCGCCGGGGCTGGCGGTCGTGTTAGTCGGCGATGACCCGGCGTCGCATATTTATGTGCGCAACAAAGAGAAGGCCTGCAAGGAAGTCGGCATCAAATCCTTCGAGCATTTCCTGCCGGCGACGATTTCCGAGCGGGAATTGCTGGCGCTGGTGCACCAACTAAACAAGGACAAACATGTCCACGGCATCCTGGTGCAATTACCGCTGCCGCCGCATATTCACTCCGAGAGAATTCTCAATGCGGTATCGCCTTATAAAGATGTCGACGGTTTCCATCCGCTCAATCTAGGTAATTTGGTCGTCGGCGCCGACGGTTACCGGCCCTGTACGCCGCTCGGCGTGATGAAACTTCTCGAATCGGTGAACTGCGATCCCAAAGGAAAAAACGCCGTGATCGTCGGCCGCAGCAATATCGTTGGCAAGCCGGTGGCGCTCATGTTGCTCGAGAAACATGCGACGGTGACGATCTGTCATTCGCGCACCGCGAGTTTGCGCGACGAAGTCGCCCGCGGCGATATTGTCGTCGTCGCCATTGGCAAACCCGGCATCGTGCGCGGCGAATGGATCAAGCCCGGCGCGGTGGTGATCGACGTCGGTATCAACCGTTTGCCGAACGGCAAGCTGTGCGGCGATATCGATTTCGAAAGCGCCAAGGAGCGCGCCGCGGCGATCACCCCGGTGCCGGGCGGTGTCGGCCCGATGACGATTTGCATGTTGCTCTTCAATACTTTAAAGGCCGCGAAAGATTCGCTCCAGCGTGAACGCTAAAACCATTGATGGGCGATCCCGGCGATGGTTATGGCGTTGAAAAAAACTCCGCTCTACGCCGCCCATCGGCGCGCCGGCGCCAAGATGGTCGAGTTCGCCGGCTGGGAAATGCCGGTGCAATATCGCGGCGTCATCGAAGAGCATATGGCGGTGCGCGCTCAAGCCGGCTTGTTCGATGTCAGCCACATGGGCGAGATCGAGGTGCGCGGCGCCGGGGCGCTGGAGTTTTGCCAGCGGCTGACAGCCAACGATGTGGCGCGCTTGCAAGTTTCGCAAGCGCAGTACAGTTTTCTGCTCAACGAGCAGGGCGGCGTGGTCGACGACGTGATTATTTATCGGGTCAAGCCCGAAGCTTATTTTTATCTGTGTCAACGCTTCGAACATCGACAAGGATTTTGCCTGGCTGTCGAGCCGCGCCGGCGCCGGTATCGAGGTGGAAAATCACAGCGCCCTGTACGCCCAGTTGGCCTTGCAGGGACCCGTGGCGGAGAATATTCTTCAGCCGCTGATCGCTCAGCCGCTGGCGGCGCTCAAGTCGTTTCACTTCGTGTTTGCCGATGTCGCCGCGATACGCTGCATGGTGGCGCGCACCGGTTATACCGGCGAGCCGGGATTCGAGCTTTATTGTCACAGCGACGCCGCGCTCGGCTTGTGGGATAGCGTTAATGATCGCCGGGGAGCCGCACGGTTTGATCGCCGTGGGACTGGGCGCGCGCGATACGCTGCGGCTGGAAAAGGCCTATCCGCTTTATGGCCATGAGTTGGATGACAGTACGACGCCGTTGGAAGCGGGCTTGGAATGGGTGTTGAAACTTGCCAAACCCGCGTTTCTCGGCCGCGACCGCTTACTCCAACAACAACAGCAAGGCGTGGAGCGTAAGTTGGTCGGCATCGAAGCGCTGGGACCCGGCATTCCACGCGGCGGTTATGGCGTGTACAAAGACGGCGTCAAAATTGGCGCGATCACCAGCGGCACCAAGTCGCCGACGTTTGGGCAAGGCCATTGCGTTGGCGTATGTCGCCAGCCCGGAGGCGTGGATCGATAATCGCCTCGAGGTAGAAATTCGTGGCCGGCAGATTCCGGTAAAAATAGTTTCATTGCCATTTTATCGCCGTTAGCGGCGCAGCCAGACGGCTCATCAAGGAGGTTTGCGATGGAGTTTCCCGAAGGACTAAAATATTCCAAAGAACATGAATGGGTGCTGGTCGAAGGCACCAGCGCAACGATCGGTATCACCGAGTACGCCCAAGAAGAGCTGGGCGACATTGTTTTTGTCGAGTTGCCGGAAGTGGGTGAAAAGATCGTCAAGGACGATCCCTTCGGCGCGGTGGAATCGGTCAAGGCGGTGTCGGATATTTACGCCCCGGTGAGCGGCGAGGTGATGGAGACCAATGAGATCCTGCCGGATAACCCGGAGACGATCAACGACGATCCCTACGGCGATGGCTGGATGGTGCGCGTCGAACTCTCCGATATCGACGATCTCAAGGATCTGATGGACGCCGACGAATATGCCGAGTACGTCGCCCAGCAAAAAGAAGACGATGACGACGACGAAGAAGAAGACGACGAGGATGATGACGAAGAAGAGGACGAAGACAAAGACAAGTAGCCCACGCTGATGCGGTATACCCCCCATACTGGAGCCGACAAACAGCGCATGCTGCGGGAAATCGGCTGCGCCTCGGTGGAAGATCTCTATCGCCATGTGCCGCAGTCGTTGCGCGATCAGGCGGCGATCGGCCTTCCCCCAGGATTGACCGAGTTGGAAGTGCGCCGGCGCATGACCGCTCTGGCGGCGCGCAATAACTCAGCGGCCGACTGGAGTTTTTTTCTCGGCGGCGGCATCTACCATCACTTCATTCCTAGCGCGGTGGATGCGACCATTTCTCGCGCGGAATTTTCGACTTCGTACACGCCCTATCAGCCCGAGGTCAGCCAGGGCACGCTGCAGGCGTTGTTCGAGTACCAGACGCTGATTTGCCAACTCACCGGTATGGAGGTTGCCAACGCGGCGGTCTATGACGGCGCCTCCGCAGTCGCCGAGGCGGTTTTGATGTCGCGGCGAATTCAGCCGTCCAAGAAGCGCCGGGTGCTGATGTCGCGGGCGCTGCACCCGCAGTACCGTGCCGTGGTGTCGACCTATCTGAAAAATCTAGACGATGTCATTCTCGAAGAAGTGCCTTTCGACGCCGGCCGCGGCGCCACGGATTTCGCCCAACTGCAGCAGTTGCTCGATGAGCGCACCATGTGCGTGCTCTTGGGCTATCCGAATTTTTTCGGCGTGATCGAAGATCCGGCGCCGATTCGGGCGGCATGCGACAGCGCCGGCGCCCACCTGGTGACAGTCACGAGCGAGCCCTTGTCGCTCGCGCTATTAAAACCGCCAGGCGCATTTGGCGCCGATATCGCGGTGGGAGAGGGACAGAGCTTGGGCGTGCCGATGAGTCTCGGCGGGCCGGCTTTCGGATTTTTCGCCTGCCAAAAAAAGTTCGTCAGAAATATCCCGGGGCGATTGGTCGGTGAAACCGTCGACAGCGACGGGCGGCGCGGTTTTGTTCTGACTCTTGCCACCCGCGAGCAACATATCCGGCGTGAAAAGGCGACGTCCAATATTTGCACCAGTCAGACCTTGTGCGCCCTGGCGGCCACCGTTTACATGGCATTGCTGGGCAAATCGGGATTGCGCCGCATCGCCGAGATCAATCTGGCCCGCGCCCATGACCTTCAAGCGCGATTATCCCAGCAGGCGGGGCTTGAGCCGCTCTTTCCCGGCCCTTTCTTTAACGAATTTGTGCTCCAGTCGGACAATCTCCCAAAGCTGTTCGAAGATTGCGCGGCGCAAAAGATCGTCCCCGGCATCGCCTTGGAGCAATGGTATCCTGAGCTGAAAGACGCCTTCTTGGTATGTGCCACCGAAATGAACGAGCGAGAGGAAATCGACCGACTTGTCCGAACCAGCGCAGGATAAAAAACGCTCCCAGGTGGCGCCGCCGAAATTACTCTTCGAAAGCGGCTCATCGGGGCGCAGCGCCATCGACTGGGCGGCAGAGGGTAATAGGGTCGAAGACGCGATTCCCGCAGCGTTGCTGCGGCGAGACATAGACGGCTTCCCCGAGCTGGGCGAGCTTGAGGTGCTGCGTCACTTCACCGGTTTATCGCAACGCAACTTCTCCATCGAGAGCCAGTTCTACCCGTTGGGCTCTTGCACGATGAAATACAATCCCAAGATCAACGAAGTCGTGGCGCGTCTGCCCGGATTCGCCCAGCTTCATCCAATGGCGTCGCCCGAACATCTACAGGGCGCGTTGGCGCTGCTCTTCGAGCTCGAGCAAATGCTTGCCGAAGTAAGCGGCATGGAGTACGTGAGCTTGCAGCCTTCCGCCGGCGCTCAAGGCGAACTGACCGGTCTGATGCTCATTCGCGCCTGTCTGAGTAAGCGCGGCGATCCGCGAAAAAACATTATCGTTCCCGACACTGCCCACGGCACCAACCCGGCGAGTTCAACTCTATGCGGCTACGACGTGATCCAGATCTCCTCCAACGCAAAGGGCGTGATCGACGCTGCTGCGGTGGAAAAAGTCATGGACGGCGATGTCGCGGCGATCATGATCACCAATCCCAATACCCTGGGACTGTTCGAGACCAATATCGAAGCGATCGGCCAAATAGTCCACGCCAAAGGTGGTATGGTTTACTTGGACGGCGCTAACTTAAACGCGCTTATGGGCGTGGCCAAGCCGGGCCATATGGGTGTCGACGTTTTACACATGAACCTGCACAAGACCTTCTCCACGCCCCACGGCGGCGGCGGTCCGGGAGCCGGGCCGGTGGGGGTCAAAGCGCAATTGCGTGACTATCTGCCTGTGCCACGCATCATCAAGTCCGGCGACAAATTTGTTTTGGAAGCGAGCTGTCCTGATTCGATTGGCCGAGTGCGCTCGTTTCTCGGTAACTTCGGCGTGCTGTTACGGGCCTATACCTATATTATTTCGCTTGGCGGCGACGGCCTCGCAGACGTGAGCCGCATGGCGTTACTCAATGCCAACTACATTCGGAAGAAACTCGAAAAGAGCTACCAGCTTGCGTACAACGAACCGTGCATGCACGAGTGCATTCTGACCGATCGTATCCAGCACAAAAATGGCGTGAGCACTCTCGATATAGCCAAGCGGCTGCTCGACTACGGCTATCATCCGCCGACGATTTATTTCCCGCTGGTGGTTTCCGGCGCCTTGATGATCGAGCCGACCGAAACCGAATCGCCGGAAACCTTGGATGGATTTTGCGACGCCATGTTAGCCATCGCCGAGGAAGCCAAAGACGACCCTGAGCTAGTTACGAGCGCGCCCCATTCCACTCCGGTGCGGAGGCTGGACGAGGCGCGAGCGGCGCGCAAGCCGGTGCTGCGTTGGGTGAGCAGTCGGGCAAAGAACGGATTGCCGGAGGAATAGTCCATCGCGGCTGGAGCGTAAGCCTGGCTCAACGGGTGAAGGGATAATTCAGGCGACTGTCGTGGTACTCCATCGTCGCCGAAATTGGCAGCGGCGTGCTCGTAATCCACGCCGGAATCGGCGGAAACGGCGCGGCCGCTTTGATCGCGCGCAGCGCTTCGTCATCGAGCAATTGGGAACCGGAAGAGCGCACGAGTCTTAACTGCTCGATTTGACCGCTAGCGCCGACGGCGAACTCCAACAGCAGCGTTCCTTGCAGACCGTATCGTTTCGCAAGCTCTGGATACTCCCACTTCTGGTTGATGGCGTGCTTGATCCGATTGAAATAACTCATGTAGGCAGGATCATTGGTGTTCAAGCTCACCGGTGCGCCGCCGCGCGCGCCGGTGCTCGAATAGGTAAGCGGCGGTAAGAGTTCTTTGACCGTTGGCAGCCGGCGCTCGGCAACCACGCTCTTTTCAATCGGCGGCTCGCGTTGCGTGTCAGGCGATGTCGGCACAGGCATTCCGCTCGCCTGTTCATCGCGGATACTTTCGCCACGCGAGGCCGTTTCAATTGCGGCGGCGGGTTTTTCAGGGGTGGTTCTGCGAACGCGCTCTCGAACGCGGTTGGCTCGTGGCGCCAATTCTCGCCGGTTGACGGTCGCTGGAACTTTTTTGCCGGCGCTTGCCGGCGCTCTCGGCATCATGGCCGGCGCGGCCACGGCTGAATCTCTCTCACCGGGCGGCAGTAGTGTAACCGGAATCTCTGGCGGCTCGGCGCGGCTCTTCCACACCTGTTTTTGCATGAGGATAAAGTAGCAGAAAATCGCGGCATGAATCGCCAGTGAAAGCCCGAAGAAGCGAGTCAGCGTGATGTTTAATCGTGCCACGATGGTATAATCTAGATAAAATCGGCAAGGAAGATTCGTCGATAATCAATTCTTGCCACGGCGCGAGCGCCGTTGGGCGTCTGGAGGACCGATGTTTGGGTTTGGCATAGGCGAATTATTAGTGGTGCTGGTTATCGTTCTAATATTGTTCAGCAACCGTCTGCCCGACCTCGGTGAGGGCATCGGCAAGAGCATTCGCAAGTTTCGTAAATCGGTCAACCAAGCCGATGAGGTCGATATTACTCCGAAAAAAAAAGATTCAGACGACTTGCCCTGACATCGCCCATCAAATTGCGCCGTCGGCGAGCACGACTTCCAAGCTGAAGTCCTTGACCTGTTTTGGCGGTTTTAAAAACACCATGGTAAAAGCTATCGAATCCCCCGGCGGCAGCTCAAAACTCTTGAGCGGTTTCAAGTCCTGCAAGTGGGGAATGTCTTCCGCGGTCATACCGCGGATAATCTTAGGTGAAATCGTATTGCCGATCCAGATGGTTTGCTTCTCAAGCTCCTTGCCTTCGAGATTGAACACCTTGCCGGTGACTTTCACCTCCCGAATCACCACCGGATTCTGATTGAAGGCGACGCCAGTGAGCAGTAATACCTCACGATCCCCTTGAATATTCTGATAACCCGTGCGCAAGGATTGCAGCAGGACGCCGTCCTTCAAGTGATTATTTTTTAACATCGTGGCGCCCACGAAGGGGATATTTTTGACCAGATTCTCCATCGCCATAGGCTTAGCATGGGTCATCGCCGCCAACAGTGAAAAGCCGATCAATAATAGTCCAAACAAGCTCAAATACGGGCGGATCGAGGCGCGTTGATCGGCGTAGGATGACATGGCCAGTATGTTGGCATTATTTTCCTGTTTTTGCTTTAGCTCAGGCCCGGCAAATGCGCGTTCGTTCTCTTCGAAGTCAGGAGGTAGGTCGACGATCTTTTCCTGCTCCCGGTTCGCCGCCGCAGCTGGCTTGGTGGTGAACGTGGGTTCGACTGACCTACGCGGAGGTTCCGGATTCATCGACCATCGATCCGACGCGAAGCTATCCGATGTCTTAGAACGAGGCTTGACAGTTTCAGTTGCGGTTGGAGCGGGCTCGCTGAGCTCGCCAGCCGATGACCGGGAAAAGCTGAAGGTCAATTCTCGGTCCTCAGGCTCCGGGACTACCGCGCCGTTGCTCAGCACAGGCTTCTCAGTCTTGGCTGGAGCTGTTTCCGCGCCTTCGAGTTCGAAGTTATGTTTACAGCGTGAGCAACGAAACGTCGGGGCAATACCTTTAACCGCTTCATCGGCGACCCTGAAGGTGGTACGGCAATTCGGACATTGAACTAGCATGAAAATCCTCTATTAAAGTCGGGATTTAACGAAATAGAAACGAAGGGAACTGCTTCAATTTTAGGGTAATTGACGAAAAGTGCAAGGATTTATGTAGTGAGGCGTTCTAAAAGCTGAATAATGGTTTTCTCGCAGCGTCTAAAAAGTGCAGGAACCTTGTGGAGTTGAGCGATTGGCAACTGGTTGAGAAGTGTCAAGCGGGAGATGGGACTGCGTTCGAGGAACTCGTCTCGCGCTATCATCAAAAGGTTTTCATGGTAATTCTCGGGCTGATGCGCAACCGCGAGGATGCGTTGGAAGTGGCCCAGGAAACTTTTTTTAGGGCATTTCGGAAAATCAAAAGCTTTCAGGGCGGCTCGTCGTTTTATACCTGGATTTATCGGATCGCGGTGAACAACGCGATCGATGCCCAACGCAAGCAGAAACGCAATCCGTTGGACTTCTACGAGACCATGGATGAGCTGTTCGCGGCGCGCAACGAGGTAGCCAAGGATCCGTTCGCCGATGTTCATGATCGCCAGCTGCGGGAGAACATGGCGCAGGCGATCAACGAATTGACACCGGAGCACAAAGCCGTAATCGTCTTGCGCACCGTTGAAGGCATGTCCTATCGGGATATTGGCGAGATTCTGGGTTGTTCTGAGGGAACGGTCATGAGTCGGTTACACTATGCGAGAAAAAAATTACAGGATAAGTTGAAAGCCTTTTTATGAATTACTGTGAATCTTTGCAGGAATCCATCGGTCGCTGGCTGGACGGCGAGCTGCCACCTGCGGAAAGCGAAGCGGTGCGCAGCCACGTGGCCAGTTGCGCCGAGTGCAGCGCGGCGCGCCAGCGCTTGGAAAAAATCCAGCTCACCCTCGGCACCATGCTTACGGCAGAAGCGGCGCGGCTCGAATTCGCGCCATTTTGGCGTGAAGTGCGGCACCGGATCGAAGCGAAACGGCCCTGGCATGAGGATCTGATCGAAACGGTTCAGACATTGTTTAGTGTATCGCGTCTTGCTTGGGCAGTGCCGGTGGCGATTATGCTGGTGCTGGGTTTCTTATCACTAACCAAATGGCCCGGTGGCGGCGAGACCAGCAACTATGCATCGGTGGAGTCTATCGATGCCCATGGCCGCAACGTCGCCCTTTTACGCGAGGACAAAACCAAGACGACAATTATTTGGCTTTATCAAGATCCCGAAGGTGAAGACGAGAATGCCGAAGAACCTACGAAAACCGGTCCTGCTTTTTAGTCTGGCTTTTCTAGCGGTCGCAGGCTGGCTGCCCGGCGCGGACAAGGCTCCTCAGTCCGTACAAGTGACGATCCGAACCATCTTGGCAGGCGATAAGAGCGATGAGTTCGATCCCAAGCTCAAAGGCATGGAGCAGCAACTTAAACCCTTGAAGCACCGTTCCTACCGAGCACTCAAAGAGGACAGCCAAAACATCCCTTGGCACGGCAGCAGGGCGTTTGAAATCCCCGGTGGACGCGCGCTGACGATCGCTCCCCAGGAGTTCCAGGATAATCGCATAGGTTTGAAGATTCGATTGACCCATGGTGACAAGCCTCTGATCGACACCACGGTCAAGATTGCCAACAAGGGGAATATTATTCTCGGCGGACCGGCGCATGAGGGCGGCTCATTGGTTTTGTCGATCTCAGCCGCCGTCACGCACTAAAAATTCGCCCAATCGATTACGTTTTCTCGCCACGGGCTGGAACAGCCATCCCTCTGTCCGTTGAGCCAGTGATCGGCGACGGCGACGTCGATCTCATTTCCATCTATTGCTATTGCCGACGCGAACATCTGCAGATCCCCAGTCATCGTGGAACTGCGGACAATATTGAAATCACGTTGGAAACTGTTTTTCTTACTAGGCGTAAATCCGTCTTAGACGGGGTCTTTGGCTAAGGTGAGATCGATGCGACTCTCGCAAGGAATCGGTCTTGGCTTTCTTTGCCGTCGGGTCAAATGGAAAATTTAAGGTTTCCCACCGCGGCGCGGTCGCGCCAGCCGACCCATAGGTTGGTAGTCAGGTACTTGTCGCCAAAATCCGGGAAAGAGCGTGACCACGGTTCCAGAGCGAAGTTTGCGCGCGATTTGCAGCGCGGCGAACAGCGCAGCGCCCGAGGATTGGCCGACCAGCACGCCTTCTTCCTGGCTCAAACGATACACCATCGCGTAGGCGTCCTCGGTGGATACCGGAATTTTGCTGTCGAGTTCTTCCTCGTGATAAATCCCCGGCACGATGGAACTGGCCATATGCTTCAATCCTTCGAGACCGTGCAATGCATCGTCGGGCTCGACGGCGATCACTTGAATCGATCGATTAACTTCTTTCAAATAGCGGCCGGTGCCCATGATCGTGCCGCCGGTGCCAATGCCGGCGACGAAATGGCTGATCGCGTGATTGGTTTGGCGGTAAATTTCCGGTCCGGTATTTTCGTAGTGGGCCTGGGAATTCATCGGATTGAAGTACTGATCCGGTTTAAAATATTTTTCCGGATCGGCTTCGAGAAGCTTACGGCACAAACGGATAGCGCCATCGGAGCCCTCCATCGGATCGCTAAAAATCATCTTGGCGCCGTAGGCGTTGATGATTTGCTTGCGCTCGACGCTGACATTGGCGGGGATCGCCAGCTCCACTGGATAGCCAAGAATGGCGCCGATCATCGCCAGGGCGATGCCGGTATTTCCCGAGGTTGAGTCGATGATGGTTTTTCCCGGTCGCAGCTTCTGTGTGCGCAGCCCTTCCTGAATCATGCGCAATGCTGGACGGTCTTTAACCGAGCCGCCCGGATTGAAGCCTTCCAGTTTGGCAAAAACTCTGACGCCCTTGGCTAAGCCTGCACCGATCCGCTGAATTTCCAAGAGCGGGGTGTTGCCGATCAAATCGAGGGTCGATTCGACTTTATTCGGCGCGCCCGGGTTCGCTGGAATGAGGCGCAAGTTGGGCGAGGTTTGGCTCATCGTCGCTATAAAAGGTCGGTCGACTAACAGCCGCCGGCAATGGCGGGCACGATGGAAATGTTATCGCCTTCCTTGAGCGCCGTGTCGAGATTTTGCAAAAAACGAATATCGTCCCCGTTCACATAAACGTTGACGAAGCGGCGCACCTTGCCGGTGTCGTCGCAGATGCGCTCTTTGATGCCGGGATAGTTTTTTTCCAAATCTTCGACCAGAGACTTGACGTTGCCGCCTTCGGCACCCACTTCGTCGGCCCCTTGCGTATACTTACGCAGCGGGGTGGGAACTCGAACTCGCACGGGCATGACTAACCTCCTGAAAATTCCAAGTAAATTACTGAACAATCCGACAATAGTCCTTCATTCTATGCCTTTCAAGATGAAGGCGTCGCAACCTTACCGGCGGGTTAGGCGCCAGCCATACCGGCTTCGCCGGCTGAATGCCACGCTAGCAATAGCTCTCGAACTATCTCAAATTGTATTGGCTTTGCGGCTGTCACGATGTCGGTACATTACAGTGGTCAATGGCGCTAGGTTAAGGCACTGCCGATGGCTGGTCCGATCAATGATCAATTAATCTGATGGCAGCTAAGCGGTTGCGCTCTTGTCAGCGGTCGTGCCGCAGGCGGCGCATTGCGGGTCACGCCTGACTTCGATCTCGCGGAAGCGCATATTCTTGGCGTCGTAGATCAACAAGCGATCGGTGAGCAGGCCGTCCTCGAAGCCGGCCAAATATTTCACTGCTTCGGTGGCCTGGATGGTGCCAATGGTGCCGGCGACAGCGCCGAGAATGCCGGAGACTTGGCAGTTTAAGATTTCTTCAGCGGGTGGCGGGACTTTGAACAGACAGCGGTAGCACGCACTCTTGCCAGGCACCACGGTCATGACTTGGCCCTGCAAGCGGACGATGCCGGCATGAGAGAAAGGAATGCTCAATTTCACCGCCAGGTCGTTGACGAGAAACTTGGTGTCAAAGTTATCGCTGCCGTCGACGATGAAGTCGGAGTCCTTGGCGATTTCTTCGGCATTGGTCTCATGGAAGCGAACCGGATGGACGATCACTTCGACTTCGGGGTTGAGCGCGGTCAAGCTTGTTTTCGCCGACTCGACTTTGGGCCGGCCGATATCGGCGGTGGCATGAAGGATCTGCCGTTGTAAATTCGACAGTTCTACTTTGTCCGCATCGACGATTGCCAGAGTGCCGATGCCAGCCGCGGCTAGATAAAGCGCCGCCGGCGAACCTAAGCCGCCGGCGCCGATGATCAGCACGCGTGATTGGCGTAGGCGCATCTGCGCCTTGCCGCCGAGGTCGGGAACCATGATCTGCCGGCTGTAGCGTTCGATTTGTTCGGTGGTCAGACGTTGGGCCATGTCGCTGCGCCTTCGCTCAAAAATCTCATTTGACAGACTAGCTGTGAAGTCGCTGGCAAGCTAACGTAACGACAGCCGCGAAGTCAATTGGCAGTACTTCGCCGGACACCGTTTATTTTAGAGAGGCATAAGAATGGAGCGGGCTCCGGCAATTCCAAAGGCCTATTGATTTGGTTTAAAGAACCGAGCAAATTTCTTCTGTGCAATCCGTTTCCCCAGTCAAACGCCTCCTGACAAATCAGCAGTTTTTTGTTCCAGGCGACCGCGTCCTCATCGCTGTTTCCGGCGGGCCGGATTCGCTGGCGTTGCTGTATGCGTTGCATGAGTTGCGCGAGCAGTGCGGACTGCATCTCGAAGTGGCGCATTTGCAACATGGCATTCGCGGCGAAGAAGCTAAGCAGGATGCGCGCTTTGTCACGGCATTGGCCGGCAAACTTGGCCTGCCATTTCATTTACAGGAAATCGATTTGCCCGGGCTGCGCTCTCGGGCCGGGAAAGGCAATCTGGAGGCACTGGCGCGCGCCCAGCGCTACCAATTTTTCGCTCAGATCGCCCAGTGCCAGGGACTCAACCTGATTGCCACCGCACATACCCAGGACGATCAAGCCGAGACAATGTTGATGTGGCTACTGCGCGGCGCCGGGCGCAAGGGATTGGGGGGGATAAGTCCGCTGCAAGCGCTGCATTCAAGCGGTGATGATTTGCCCCGACGCTGCGCAATCGTTAGGCCGTTCTTGGAAACTTCCAAGGCGGAGATCCTGGAATTTCTCCACCAACGGCACATTGATTACCGCGTCGATGCGACCAATCGCGACACCAAGCTGTTGCGCAACTGGATCCGTCTGGAGCTGTTGCCGCAGTTGCGCGAGCGCATCGATGGGCGGGTCGCCGCGCGGCTGGCCGGCCAGGCGGCCATGCTCCGCGACGAACAGTCGGTGCTCGATCAGATCGCCCAAAGCGAGTTGGAGAAATGTCGGAGCGGCGATGGGTTGGACCGGGCCATTCTATTGCGCCAACCCGTCGCCCTGCAGCGGCTGATGCTGCGGCGCTGGATCGAACAGGTGCGCGGCAATTTGCGCGGCATCGGGTTCAAGCATGTCGAAGCCTTGTGCAGTCTGGCTGCCACCGGTCCGGCGCAGGGGCGACTCGCCATCCCCGGCGGTTGGGAGTTGCGCCGGGAGTATGATTTGCTGGTCTTGATTCAGGGGCCTCGACAGCGCAAATCCATTTGTTATTTCTATAACATGACTTTGTGCGCGCCTTTATCTATCCCGGAGGCAGGTGTCGGTATCCTTTCGGAACGTTTGCCGTCGCCGGTAGAGATACAGACGACCGGTTCGATGGAGGCGATATTCGACGCCGATGAGCTGCCTGAGTCATTAGCGGTGCGGAACTTCCGCAACGGCGATCGGTTTGCTCCGTTAGGAATGGATGGACATAAGAAGGTCAAAGATCTATTCATCGATCGCAAGGTGGCGCTGTCGGAGCGGTTAAAGTTACCGATATTTGTCGGCGCCGGACAGGTTCTGTGGATTCCCGGCCATGGCCGCAGCCGGGTCGCAATGGTGACCCCAGCGAGCCGAACCCTTATACGAATTAAAGTAGTCCCTTTAGGTACTTAGTTCGTAAAACTCATATTGATCGGGGATCATGCGTGTGTTAGACTTTCGCTTGTTGCGAATCTGGGGGAACTCGATTGAGCCAATCACATAAACATATTGCTCTATGGCTGGTGCTTGCGCTGGTCTTCTTGGTCATCTTCAGCGTGTTCAGCAAGCAACATGGACGCGAGCCGGAGATCGTATTTAGCGACTTCATGAGTGCCGTCGACCGCGGCGATATCCAGGAAGTCGTGATCCAGGGCCACAATATTCAAGGTAAATACAAAAACGGCGAGCGCTTTCGCACTTTTGCGCCCACCGATCCGGATTTGGTGAAATCGTTGCGCGATAAGAAAGTCAAAATCGCCGCCAAGCCCGAGGACGATTCGCCCTGGTACATGGTTTTTCTCCTCAACTGGTTTCCGATGCTTCTGCTGATCGGTGTGTGGGTGTTTTTCATGCGCCAAATGCAAGTCGGCGGTGGCAAGGCGATGTCTTTTGGCAAGAGCCGCGCCAAGTTGCTCACCGAAAACCAGCATAAAGTAACTTTCGCCGATGTCGCCGGCGCCGACGAAGCCAAAGATGATCTTCAAGAAATCATCGCTTTCTTAAAGGATCCGAAGAAATTTACCAAACTCGGTGGCCGTATCCCCAAGGGATGTTTGCTCGTCGGTCCCCCGGGCACAGGCAAGACCTTGATGGCGCGAGCCATCGCCGGCGAGGCCGGTGTGCCGTTTTTCAGCATTAGCGGATCGGATTTCGTCGAAATGTTCGTCGGCGTCGGTGCTTCCCGGGTGCGCGATCTGTTCGTTCAAGGGAAGAAAAACGCCCCCTGCATCATTTTTATCGACGAGATCGACGCGGTCGGGCGCCATCGCGGCGCCGGCTTGGGCGGCGGTCATGACGAGCGTGAACAGACCCTGAATCAGCTGCTGGTCGAGATGGACGGCTTCGAGACTAACGAAGGGGTTATTCTCATCGCTGCCACCAATCGGCCCGATGTGCTCGATCCGGCCCTGCTGCGACCTGGCCGGTTTGACCGGCGGGTGGTCGTGCCCCGGCCAGACGTAAAGGGACGCGAAGGAATCCTTCAGGTTCATACCAAGAAAGTGCCGTTGGGCGTGGACGTCGACGTCGGTGTATTGGCCCGGGCCACTCCAGGTTTCGCCGGTGCCGATTTGGAAAATCTGGTCAATGAAGCGGCCTTGTTGGCGGCGCGCAACGACAAAGAAAAAGTCGACATGGGCGACTTTGAGCTCGCCAAGGACAAGGTCATGATGGGTGCCGAACGGCGCAGCATGATCATCAGCGATGAGGAGAAGCGCAATACCGCTTATCATGAAGCGGGTCATGCACTGGTCGCCAAGCTGCTACCGGGAGCCGATCCGATTCACAAGGTGACCATTATTCCACGCGGCATGGCGCTTGGGTTGACCCAACAGTTGCCGATCGACGAGAAACATACCTACGGCAAAGAGTATCTGCTCAATAACCTAGTGATTCTTTTCGGCGGCCGGGTCGCCGAAGAGCTGATCCTCGATCATACCACCACCGGAGCGGGTAACGATATCGAGAAAGCCACCGATTTGGCGCACCGCATGGTCTGCGAATGGGGCATGAGCGAGAAGCTCGGTCCGATGACCTTCGGTAAAAAAGAGGAAGAGATTTTCCTGGGGCGCGACTTCACGCAAAAAGTCGATTATTCGGAAAGCACCGCCATCGAAATCGATTCTGAAGTGAGACGCATCATCCAGGAAAGTTATCATAAGGCCAAAGATCTCTTGCGCACGAACATTCGGCTGCTCCATAAAGTCGCCGAGTCTTTGCTCGAAAAAGAGGTGCTCGACGGTTCCGAAATCGACGCCATCGTGCGCGAATTCGGCGGTAATGGTGGAGCTCCATATACGCCGTCGGCGGCGGTCGCTTAGTAGGTTCATTCCTCGAGCTGCGGCTTTCCAACTCCACCTGCCCAATTAACTATATGCGCCGGCGTCGGCAATGGACCGAGCCGGCGTTATTATTTATAGACTGTGGCATTAACTTTTCTTTGACTTCCGTTTATTTTTCATGTCGGTTGCAGCGATGTCCCAAAGCAATCCGCCAGATCTGAACCGCACCGTAAGCCATTTCAATCCGTTGGTGCCGATGGCGTCGGACGGCAGCCGCGAGCTGAAAACCCGCCATGGCCGGGTCGATTTGGCGCGCCGCACCGCGGTGATGGCGGTGCTCAACGTCACGCCGGATTCGTTTTTTGACGGTGGGCGTCACTTCGACACCGGCCGGGCGATTGCCGATGGTTTGGCGATGGCCCAAGCCGGCGCCGACATTATCGACATCGGCGGCGAATCTTCGCGCCCCGCCGCCGTGCCGGTGGCGGAAGCCGACGAGCTCGCCCGCGTGATTCCGGTGATCCAAGGTTTGCGCCGGCAGTGTACGCTGCCGATCTCGATCGACAGTTATAAAGCCGCGGTGGCTCGCGCTGCTCTCGATGCCGGCGCCGACATCGTCAACGACATCAGCGCCCTGGGTTTCGATCCGGCTATGGTTCAGGTGGTTGCCAGCGAAAAGGTCCCGGTGATTTTAATGCATATGCAGGGCACGCCGCGAACCATGCAGAGCGATCCTCACTATGACGATGTCGTGCGCGAGGTGAGAGACTTCCTCGCCGAGCGGCTCTACGATGCCATGGATGCCGGGATCGACGCTGAAGCGATCGTCCTCGATCCCGGCATCGGTTTCGGGAAAACCATCGCGCACAACCTGCAACTGCTGCGCGGCTTGCCGGTGCTCGCCGCCCTCGGGCAGCCGTTGCTGGTGGGCGTCTCGCGCAAAGCCTTTATCGGCAAGATTCTCGGTCTCGAGGCGGACCAGCGGCTCGAAGGCAGTCTGGCCGCCGGGGTGGCGGCGGTGCTCGGCGGCGCCAGTATTCTCCGCGTCCACGACGTCGCGCCAACTTGCCGGGCGGTGCGGGTCGCCGATTCGATACGATTTGGTTTTAACGGGTAGCCGAGGCGACAATGCTAGAAGTGCTGCACCAAATCCGCTGGCAAGACCTGCTCGATATCGGCCTCATCACTTTTCTGGTCTATCGGGCGCTGCAGATTGTGCGCGGCAGCCGGGCGATGCAAATGATCATCGGCCTGGCGGTCATCCTGGTCGCCTACGTGTCATCCCGCGTTCTCGGGTTATTCACTCTGAACTGGATCCTCGATAACTTTTTGAGCTCGATCATCTTGGTCATAATCGTGATCTTCCAGAGCGATATTCGCCGCGCGCTCACCCAGGTCGGCAGCACGCCGCTGTTCGCCACGCTGGAACGATCCCAGCAACGCCACGAAGATGTCGTCGAAGAAGTCGCCCAGGCGGCGTTTGCCCTCGCCAGCAAGCGTATTGGCGCATTATTGGTATTTCAAAGGGATGTCGGCTTGAGCGAATTTATGGAGATCGGCACGCGGCTCGATGCTTGGGTCAGCCGTGAGCTGTTGGAAAGTGTCTTTCAGCCCCATTCGCCGATTCACGACGGCGCCCTGGTGATTCAAAAAAGCCGGGTGACTGCGGTGCGCTGTTTGCTGCCGCTCAGCTCCAATCCGCACCTGCGTAAATCCTGGGGCACGCGCCATCGTGCTGCCCTCGGCGTTACCGAGGAGACCGATGCGGTTGCCGTCGTGGTGTCGGAGCAGGAAGGTACCGTGGCGCTGGTGGTCGGCGGCAATGTGACGGAAAATATCGATGGTGTCAGGCTGCGCTCAGCCTTGCGGGATTTGATCAAGTCATGAAAGAGCTTTGGGAAAAGATCGTCACGCTGGCCGGCAGCAACGTTGGCCTCAAGGCGGTGGCCTTGACCATCGCCGTCGGGCTATGGCTCGCCGGCCACCGCGATATCGAGCGCTCCATCGAAGTACCGGTGGAGTTTCGCAGTATTCCCAGCGATCTCATGGTGATGGATAATCGTGTCGATTTTGTCGTCCTGCGCGTCACTGGACCGCGCACGTTGGTTTCGACTATGGATTCCGAGGAAATGAAACTGGCGCTCGATCTCGCCAGTGCCAAGCCTGGCTCTCTCAGCTATCCTTTGAGTGGCAGTTTATTCAATATCCCGCGCGGCGTGACAGTGGCGCGGATTACCCCGCCGGTGGTCCATCTGCGCATGGAGCCGGTGATCAAGTTGACCCTGCCGGTTTCGGTGCGCTTATCGGGCAAGCCGGCGGCCGGATTCCGCGTCGCGCAAATCACGGTAAACCCTGAACGGGTGACAGTGCAGGGGCCCGCAGAGGAAGTGCGCCGGCTCACAGCGGTGGAAACTGTGCCGGTGGATCTCAACGAAACCCGCGGCGTGCCCAAGCGCCGAGTGCGGTTATCGACCGATGGCAAGCCGCTGACGATCTCGCCCGACCAGGTGGATATTGCCGTCGCCCTCCAGGAGGACGAGTCCATCCGCGACTTCCTGCAGGTCGAGGTAAACGCCCTGGACTCCAAAGGGCTGTACACTTTTACGCCGAGAACGGTTTTTTTGCGCGTCGCCGGTCCCAAAAGTATCGTCGACAAGCTACAATTGCCCGCAGATGCGGTTACTTTTAGTTTGAAGGGGTTGAGCCCCGGCGAATATACCTTGCCCCTGGTTATCAAGTTGCCGGCGGGCATCAAAGTAATCGAGCAAAAGCCGGCAAGCGTCAAGGTTCGCGTCGCCAAGCCGACGCCGTAAATCGCAACCAGGAGTCAACCAGGATGATGGGCAATAAGAAAAAATTGACGCGCCAACTGTTCGGCACCGACGGCGTGCGCGGCGTCGCCAATAAAGACCCCATGACCTCGGAGATGGCGATCAAGCTCGGCCGCGCCATCGCCAAGGTCTTATCTGAATCGGAGCGCGATCTGCCCGGCCGCATGCCGTCGCCTTCGTTCGCGCACCGTAATGGCGAGACCGACAAGCATCGCTTCAAGATTCTCATCGGCAAGGATACCCGGCTTTCGGGCTACATGCTCGAGACCGCTCTGGCCTCGGGGATCGTTTCCATGGGTGCCGACGTGTTGCTGGTCGGTCCGTTACCGACGCCGGGGGTGGCTTTTCTCACCCGCAGCATGCGCGCCGATGCCGGGGTGGTGATATCGGCATCGCATAACCCCTATCAAGACAACGGCATCAAGTTTTTTTCCTGGGACGGCTTTAAGCTTCCCGACGAAGTCGAAGCGCGCATGGAGGAAATGATTTTTAGTGGCGAGACCGAAGAGTCCCGGCCCACCGCCAGCGCAATCGGTAAAGCTGCGCGGATTCAGGACGCCGTCGGCCGCTACAATGTTTTTCTCAAGAACAGTTATCCGCGCCATCTCACCCTGGAAGGGTTGAAGATCGTCGTCGACTGCGGCCACGGCGCCGCTTATAAGGTCGTCCCCGAAGTGTTGACCGAATTAGGTGCTGAAGTCCTAGCCATCGGCGTCCAGCCCGACGGCGAGAACATCAATCGGCGTTGCGGCGCGCTCTATCCCGAAACCGCGCGCGAAATGTTGCTGCACGAGGGCGCCGATTTTGCCGTCGCCTTGGACGGCGACGCCGACCGTGCCGTGTTCGTCGATGAAACCGGCGAGATCCTCGACGGTGACCAGGTGCTGGCGATCTCGGCCCTCGACATGAAAGAGAAAGGCATTCTTAAAGGCAACGGCGTGGTCGGCACGGTGATGACCAACCTGGGCCTCGAGCTGGCGATGCACAAGGCCGGCCTCGAAGTCGTGCGCGCTCAAGTGGGCGATCGCTACGTGGTCGAAAAAATGATCGCCGGTAATTTCAATCTCGGTGGCGAGCAGTCCGGCCATATTCTTTATCTCGATCATAACAGCACCGGCGACGGCGCCATTACTTGTTTGCAAATGCTCGCACTGATGGTGGAAAAGCGTAAACGGCTGAGTGAGTTGAAGAACGTCATGATCCGGCTGCCCCAGGTACTGGTCAATGTTAACGTGACGGAACGCAGAGAATTCGACCAGATGATTAAGGTGCAGCAACAAATCGGCGAGATCGAGCGCAACCTCGCCGGGCGCGGCCGGGTGCTGGTGCGCTATTCCGGCACCGAGCTGTTGGCCCGGGTGATGTTGGAAGGCGAGGACGCAAAAAAAATCCGCGCCATGGCTCAGAGCATCGCCGACGAGATTCGCGCCGAGATCGGCAAGTAATATCGCGAGATTGCGATTCAGAAGACTGGCCGCAAAGAACGCAAAGTACTCAAAAAAAACGCGAATCCTTTGGGCCTTCCATTGGGTTGCACGGCTGAGCTTGTGATTCTTGGCAGTCGGACGAACCTGAGGGTATCAACAAATTCCGAACTCTTTGCACTTCCTACAACGATGCGTGATCATTTGCGCTGCTTCCCTTATGACTCTCGATTCCACTATTATTTTGTCCTCTTTGCGTTCTTTGCGGCCATTCTTTTTTCGGTTACCGCGTCGGCGCGCTAGGTCATTCGTAGTGAGAGAAAGCCGTTGACCATGACTGGCTATCGGTACCAACCCCCGAAAATTCGCATACCATGATTCGTCTCGGCGTCAACGTCGATCATGTCGCCACGGTGCGCCAAGCCCGGCTGGCCAAGCTTCCCGATCCGGTGACGGCGGCGCTGCTCGCGGAGAAAGCCGGCGCCAACGGCATCACCATGCATCTGCGCGAAGATCGTCGCCATATCCAGGAGCATGACGTGCGACGGCAGTTGGAGCGGGGTGAAACCAAAGTTAACCTGGAAATGGCAGCGACTCCGGCGATGGTGCGCTTCGCCGAGAAACAGCGACCACAGGACGCTTGCTTCGTGCCGGAGAAACGCCAGGAGCTGACCACCGAAGGCGGGCTCGACGTCGTCGCGCATAAGCGCACGATCAAAGACGCTGTCGCTAGACTGCAGGGGCGCGGCATTCACGTCGCGTTGTTCATCGATGCGGTCAAAGACCAGATCGAATGCGCCAAAGAGATCGGTGCTCATGGCGTCGAGATTCACACCGGCAGCTACTGCAATGCGGCTGGGGCAAAGCGAGAAAGGGAGCTGCGCAAGGTTATCGCCGGTGCGCAATTCGCCAAGCGGCTCGGCCTTGAAGTCCACGGCGGCCATGGCCTCGACTACGACAATGTCCTGCCGATCGCGGCTATTGCGGAAATGGTCGAACTCAATATCGGCCACAGCATCATCGCCCGGGCGGTGCTGGTCGGCATGCACCAAGCCGTGCGCGAGATGAAAACGCTTCTACGTCGTGCTCGTGGCGCGTAATCCAAAGTATTTCGTTCAAGGTTCAAGGGTTCAAAAGTTCAAGGGCTCGAACCGGAAACCCAAACAGTCTTAACTCCGAAAATCGTAACCATGATTATTGTCACCGCTGCACAGATGCGCGAGCTGGATCGTTTGACGATCGAGAAATACCGGACGCCGAGCTTGACCTTGATGGAGCGCGCCGGCACGGGTATCGCAGCGGCGATTCTTCAGCGCTTTGCCAAAGCCGTCAAGAAAGGCGTGTTGATCGTTGCCGGCAAGGGCAACAACGGCGGCGATGGCTTTGTCGTCGCGCGGCTGTTGAAAAAAAAACGCATCCCTTGCGAGGTCGCGCTGCTGGCGCGGCGCGATGAACTGACCGCCGACGCGGCGCATAATTTGCGCGCCTGGATCAAACTCAAAGGCAAAATTATCGAGATCGACGGTAGCAAGCTGGAACTGCTCAGCCAAAGGTTCGCCAAGCACGGCCTTCTGGTCGACGCGATTCTCGGCACCGGCATGAAAAACGAAATCGCGGGTCTGTTCGGCGACGTGATCACACTGATGAATGGATCCGGGTTGCCGACTGTCGCCGTCGATATTCCCTCCGGCTTGAACAGCGACACCGGACAGCGGTTGGGCGTGGCGATTCGAGCCGATAATGACGGTGGCTCTGGGTTATCCAAAACTCGGCGAAGTGATTCATCCGGGTCTAACTTTCGTCGGCGAGTTGGTCGTTGTCGACATCGGTATCGATCGCCGCGCGCTTGTCGAAGTCGCGCCGCAAATCGAGCTGCTCGATCGAGAAACCGTTGGCTGGGTGGTGCCGCGGCGCCAGGCGGATACGCACAAGGGAACCTACGGCCACGTGCTGGTGGTCGCCGGCGCGCGGGGAAAAACCGGCGCGGCGATTTTGTCGTGCCGCGCCGCGATGCGCACCGGCGCCGGCCTGGTGACCCTCGCCGCGCCGCGGGCGTTGAATGCAATTTTCGCCGGCTCGCTGGTAGAAGTGATGACCGAGCCATTGGGCGAGGATGCAGCCGAGCAGCTGGAGATGCTTAGCGACGCCGATTGGCGGCGCTTGATCGAACGCAAAAACGTTTTGCTTTTTGGCCCCGGCATCGGGCTCAGCGACGCGACCCAATCGGCGACGCGCTGGCTGTTGCGAAATTTAGCTATGCCGTGGGTGATCGATGCCGACGGTTTGAATAATCTGGCGCTTGACTTGGACCGCCTGCGCCAAGCCAAAACGCCACCGATCCTCACGCCTCATCCGGGCGAGATGGCTCGGCTGATCGGCAAGAGCACCGCTGATGTCAACGCCGACCGCATCGAGGTCGCGCGCGGATTCGCCACGGCGCATCGCTGTCATTTGATTCTCAAGGGCGCGCGCACGGTGATCGCCACGGCGGGCGGCAAGGTTTTCATTAATCCAACCGGCAACCCCGGCATGGCCAGCGGCGGCATGGGCGATGTCCTGGCGGGAATCATCGCCGCATTCTTGGGTCAGGGTTTATCAGCCGAGGATGCCATGAAGCTCGGCGTTTATTTGCACGGCTACGTTGGTGACCGTGTTGCCGAAGCCAAGGGGCCGATCGGAATGATTGCGTCAGATATCGTCGCCGGTCTGCCAAAAGCGCTGGCGGAACTGGCCTCGTCGGCTTCCTAACTTGTCGTGTTGATCTGCGAGACCATAGCTCTGGCCGTCGGCCTGTCTTTTTGACTTCGAAATAATCGCGCAAGCAAGAAGGCGCAAGCCAAAAAGGCCAGCCCTGCGTCTGTATCAGAATTTATTGCGCGAGATTCGAGGACTAGCCATACGTTAACTTATTCTTTCTCCAGCCATCAATATGCCTGCAGGATTCTTTCAGCTGAATCTCCCGCGGCGTGCATGGTCAGGACAGGGTTGATCGCTATGCGCCGGCTGTGAAATATCGGCTTACCGCCAAACATTTTGGGCCGGACAGCGATGCGATTTTGAAGGCTTCGGTCCTAGCTAGGTCGCCCGCCAAGCGTGAACGAATCATACGCCAGTAAGTTAGCCTTGAAATCCGACCATGAAAACAATTATTCGCAATCTTGAGCAAAACGTGGATCGTTATCGGTTCCGAATACTCATTATCCGCAATCTCCCGCCGGTCTCGTCCACACCGAGTCGTCCCTTGACACCTTCGCGCGTCGCGCCCTATGATTCGCCGGTGTTTCCGGGCTCTAGCAAATCGGTGCCGGCGCCCGCTCCCGGTCAGTTTGGAGGGTGCAATGAAACGCTTCGCATGGGCGCTCTTGGTTGTGCTGGCGTCGGTCACCTACGGGCACGCGCAGACTTCCTTCTACCAAGGCAAGACCATTAGGATCATGGTCGGCAACCTTGCCGGCGACGCCTACGATCTGTGGGCAAGAATCTTCGCCCAGCACATGGGCAAATACATCGCCGGACATCCCAACATCATCGTGCAAAACATGACTGGAGCGGGCGGAGTGGTCGCTGCCAACTATGTTTATTCGGTGGCCAAGCCGGATGGTCTTACCCTCGGCACATTCGGGCCTTCGATGTACTTCGATCAACTGGCCAAGCGCCCGGAAGTGCGATTTGACTGGGCGAAATTCACCTGGCTCGGCACGCCGGAACAAACCGAATTCATCCTGGTCATGAGGACGGACACTCCGTACCAATCCATCGAGGATGTGCGCAAGGCGGCACAGCCGCCCAAGTGCGGCGCCACCGGCACGAGCACCTCGGGTTATTATATGCCGAAATTTTTGGATGAAGGGCTGGGCATCAAGTTCAACATCGTCAGCGGCTATCCCGGTGGCGGCGAGATTGATCTCGGCATCGAGCGCGGCGAGCTGCACTGCCGCAATCTTACGATCAGCACTTATTTCGCCCGCGAGCCGTTCCTGAGCTGGCACAAGAAGGGATTTGTCCGGCCCATCCTGCAAACCGGCAAGAAGCGCGATCCGCTCGTCGCCGATGTGCCGTCGATCTATGAGTTGATGGACCAATACAAAACCCCGGAGGCGACCCGGCGAGTCGCCAACGTCCTGCTTGCGCCCGCGGTCTTCGGCCGGCCGATGGTCGCCACCCCGGGTGTGCCGCCCGACCGGGTGAAAATTTTGCGTGACGCCTACCACCAGTCGCTGAAAGATCCGGCGCTGCTCGAGGAATTGAAAAAGCGCCGTTGGGCGGTGGACGCGATCAGCGGCGAGGAGTTGGCTAAGCTGGCGAAAGAGGTGGTTTCACAGCCGCCGGATGTGGTCGACCGTATGATGAAATTGTTGGGTAATTAATTGCACCCGCTGCTGGCGCGTTCCAAGCCAGTGGCGACAGACGTGTGCGTCGGATCCGTTTGAAAATTACTTCTGCGCATTTATTTCGTGGATCAAGGGGCATCCGCTGTAAAGCCTACTCACTCAACGCCCGCCGAGTAGACACGGTTACGTTTTAATCGTCTAATCTTTGGGCATGTCCTCGTAAACTCTCCAGTTAATTTACCCGCGCCCGATCGAGCCGCGGTTGTCACCGCACAGGCATCGCGCCCGCCCCGGAAAGTTTCTTGACCAATTCGTTGGTTTCGGCGTCGCGCGGAATCTCCCGAATCGCCTGGTCGACCTCTTCCGGCATCACCGGTTCGAAATCCTCCTTGATAATTTTCTTGTAGTCGGCGAGAAATTCGGGATCTTTAAATGCTCGCCGCATCGCCTCCCGCAGTGTTTCTACCCGGTCTTTGGGCGTCCCGGGCGGCACAACGAACGGCGCCCCGGCGTTTCTAAAAGAGCGAAATACGGTAACGAGCCTTCGGTCGCTATCGGATTTCGCGAAACTCTCGAGCTCGGCAAGTTTGGCGAAGCGGGGATGCTTCGATCCCTTGGGAATCTCGACGATGGAGTGAAAGTTCATCGTCCCCTTGTCGAGCCAGTCCGAGTTGCGCATCAGAATCGAAGTCGCCAGGTTCGACCGGGCATCGATCTCGCCGCGGAGCAGCGCCACGTCGAGTTCGGGACCGGTATAGCCGGTCGGGAATTTTGGCTCTTTTAATCCCATCACGTAAGCAAACACCCGTCCGGCGATGTATCCGGCATGGCCCACCGACTGGGAGCCCAATCTGAGCCCGCTCGCCGCCCGCAGCTTATCCAAGCTGTCCAGACCAAGTTCTTTTCTCGTATAAAACACTTGATGAGCGACGCCTTCAGCGGCGCCGAGATAGATAAACTTGTTGATGTCGTACATGACGCCGCTCTCGCCAAGCAGGCTCAGTGCGATCACCGAGCTGCTCAAGGCGCCCACGGTCAGCCCGTCAGGGCGAGCGCTTCTAAACACATGGTTCGCCCCCTTACGGCCGCCGCCGCCCTCCATATAATCGACGACGATAGTCGGATTGCCGGGAATGTGTTTGCGCAAATAGGGAATCAAGGGTCGGAGGCGAACCGACGACGTTCCCGCGGGATCGGTGCTGAGCACTACCGTCAAAGTCTTGCCGTCATAAAAATTGGTTTGCGCCGGACCCACGGCAGGCAATAGAAATATCAGTCCCAAGAATACAATTAAGATGCTGGTTTTTTTCATCCTTACTTTCTCCATGCTGTTTATTTAGTCGCTGAGTTTTTTCATTTCACAAAACCACAAAATTAGCCCGACGTTATGCAAGTTTTCCCGTTCGCCCTGCGCTTTGGCCGATTTGCCACTGCGTGACGCTTGACGTTGCGAAAGTTTTCGACCGGATCGTAGTCTTGGAAGCGCTTGTGCAGCAAACCGCCTTGTCGCTCGAGCCGAAGAACCCCACGAAAAACTATTGACGAAGTTATGTCAATAGCGATGTGAAAGGAACTTAGCTGGGCGCGCGCGGAATCCGCATAGGTCTCAATGAAGAGACTGTGTCTGAGATGCCGATCAGCGACTTCACTCAAGAAAATGCGCCGCTATTCTGCGCTAATTGATCCCGCGGTTTCGAAGCTCGCCGCGGTTGCCAGCGCTTGTCCTGCAGCACTGCCACCTGTGTAATACACTTACCACATCAAAACGATCACTGTGCGATTGCCGAAGCGGCTGGTAGCGGAAATCGAAGCGGAATCCCGCGGGCGTAATTGCTCCAAGCCGGACATCGTCCGTGAACGCCTAGAGCGAAGCGGCGGTTGCGGACCGGGTCGGGCAGCGCCGCTCGGAACGATCGCCGACGTTATCGGCTCGGTAGGCGACTTGCCCGCGATCTGAGTGGACGCAAGAAACGTTACTCGAAGCCACGGGCTATGGCCGAAAATTTCCTCGTTGAAGCGAGCTTTCTGGATGCTCTGCCCAGCCGGCGCGACGCGCATCACGTCTGAACAGCCACGCAAGCGACCCAGCATCCGCCTCCGTGGCGCACGTGCGAATCAGTTTTATTTGAAGCACTTCACCTGATCGGTACAACTGCTCGGGGTGCTGCTTAATCGCTATGCCGTGCTGGTCGCTTTCGATTTGACCGATGAAAAGGAAGCTGTTTTGAGGCTGTTGCAGAGATACAGCAATGTCCTCATGAGTCTCGCCGATGCCAGCCTGGTGCGTATGACCGAAACACTGTCCAATCCTTTGCTTCTTACGACGGATGCCGATTTTCGGTTCTCGGTTGTTCAGAGGTTCGGTTCTGAAAAGCAACAGGCCAATGCAACTCCAACCGCTACGTACGCGAAGAACTCGCTGCACAGGCGAGCGTCAGAAGGGACTCGTGCGCACGAGTTCCCGAAGCCGTCACGGGGCTGAATCACAATCGGTTTGTTGCTTCGCACTTCCGGGACATAGAATCCAACTCGCTCCCGAGATCGGCACACCAGCGGTCAGTGCTCGCTCGGGGCGTGAGCCGACGCGGCACGCTCGCTCCGGCGCCGGAGGCGACGTTCTAATGGTCAACGAAGACTTGTCCTTGCCCGTCGCTCTCGTCGGGCGTGGACGGAGCGGATTAAAGTTGTCGTGACCCGGTTCAACGCTGATGGTCAAAATTATTAACGCGAGACTGCTTCGCCGCCTCGCTCTGCACCGCGAGCCGCTCGAGAATTTGCTAGGTGAGTTCGTGGCACAGCCGTTGCGTGTTCCATGATAAATAACACTTCCCCGGCGCCGAAACGCAAAGCGACACCGGCGGTCGACGATTCATCGATCGGTGAGTAAATCTTGTGCCATATATTCGAGGGCAATCCTGGCGGGGCGTGAGCGCTTTATTCTATGGTAATTCCCTTCAATCCTGTCGTTTTGATCTATGCGGTGGTCGTCGGGACCCCAGCACTGTTTGCGATTACCTACCTCATAGCCGCATGGTATGGGCATGTACCTTGGTGTTTCCCACCGCTGGACGGCTGCACCACGATCACGCAAATCGGCACCCATGCACCCGAATCGTATGTGTTTCGTTTTGGTGCGTACCCGCTGATGACGGTTCAAGCCGGCCTTTTCTACCTCTTCAAAAGATGGCTTGAGCAAGTCAGCGGCAGAGCTTTCCGGCTCCGGGAATGTGCGTGGTTGTTGGGGCTGGGCGGCTGCCTTTCCATGATCGGCTCGATGGCGGTGATGCAGGGACCCGACAAAATCGCAGAGCCGCTGCATACGATCCTGGCTTTTGGCTATTATGTGCTGATGCTCGTGAGTCAAAGCCTATTCACGTTGGAAGTTTACCGCCAGCGCCAGATCCGGAGCCGACTAGCTCAGGGTATCCGTCTAGGCACTTTGTTTCTGCAGGTGGGCTTGGTCGCCAGCCTCCCGCTGCTTTGGGTAGTTGCCGGAGTCACACCGAACGCGCAATATCAGTGGCTCGTCGTAGCGACGATCCTATTGTGGTATTCGAGCTTGCTTTTTGATGGCGAGCCCGCGTTCGTGGGCCGCGTGACGGAACGCGAACGCCAGCGCGTGGGCGTATCGGGGACCCCTATTCGGCAGCCTGAACTGAGAACTGCCTCGTCGGTCTTCCAAGAGAAAGGGCCACTCACTGAAAGCAGCGCGAACGAAGGTCGCCCTCCCCAGGTAAATCAGACTGACGCGGGAGGGAGCTGAGGCAATGGCACTTCCCCGCAAGCTCCTGGACATTCGCACCATTTACTTGGAGGCGGCGGTCGAAACGTATGGCCGCGGTCGCGAGGTGCTCGCACAATTTCCGGACGCGCAACGCATTATCGTGCCGTCCCATCACAACATCCCCACTCTTTACGGCAATGAGGGCAACGCCGAAGACTGGCTGCGCATAAAGCAGGAGACGCTCGTTCTCGGCGTGAAGAAGAGCATGAGCATGCGGCCCAACGATCGCAGCTCTAACTTTATCGCGCCTTCGACGTCGAGCGGCTGCGCCATGGCATGCGCGTACTGCTACGTGCCTCGGCGGAAAGGCTATGCGAACCCGATCACCGTTTTTGTCAACATCGAGCAGATCTGCGCGGCGCTGGCCCGGCATGCGGCGCGCCAAGGAATGAAGCCCACGGCCGACCAGGTAGATCCCGAGTTGTGGGTTTACGATCTTGGTGAAAACGGCGACTTGTCCGTCGATGCTCTAGTCTCCGATAACGTGCGCGACCTCGTCGCGGTTTTTCGATCGATTCCGAACGCCAAGGGAAGCTTCGCGACGAAATACGTGAACCGCGACCTGCTGGGATACGACCCGCAAGGTAAAACGCGCATTCGTTTTTCGCTGATGCCCGAGCGCACCGCGCAAGTGGTCGACGTCCGTACGTCCCCGATGGGCGAGCGCATCGCTGCAATCAATGATTTCGTCGAGAGCGGCTACGAGGTTCACGTCAACTTCTCCCCGGTCATCGTGTACAACGGCTGGGAAATGGATTACGTCGAGCTGTTCGAGAGTATCGATGAGACGCTTTCTGCCGCTGCCAAAGCGCAGCTTAAAGCAGAGGTGATTTTTCTGACCCACAATGCGGCGCTGCATGAAGTCAATTTGCGCTGGCATCCGGGCGCCGAGGACTTACTATGGCGGCCGGAGCTGCAGCAGAAAAAGCTCAGCCAAAATGGCATGTGGAACCTGCGCTACAAGGTGCACGAGAAGCGCCGGTATCTCGAAAGGTTTCTCGGCACGCTGGCGCACACCCTGCCCTATTGCGAGGTGCGCTATGCTTTCTGAGCGGCAGAGCTCAAATCCGTATCATTACGGTCCGAAGTCGATGAGCAAGTCCTCCGACCGCGGCCAATAGATTTCTGTCTCGACGAGTACGGCGATCTTGGCACGCAGAAGGATCGATTTGACGTGCAGAACGTGCCAAACACCACCGAGTCGGCGCAACCGCCTGACCCCGTGCGCACGCTCTACGAGGCTTACTCATCGAACAACCATTCTGCGTGATATTCCCCAGGCGTGACTAACGCAACCCCAGGCAGATCAAAGCCGCGAAAGCGAACTCTATGCGCGCCGAATCCGCACTTGCACATAATCCGATCAAGCTCTGGCGCCCCAAGCGGGTCGTGATCACACGTGCGGCCCGTGAACTGGCGCATGGGCGCGGTATCGCCGAGCGCGCTGCTTCTCTGGGCGCCGAAATCGTCGAGTTGAGCTCGAACCGATTGACGGGACGCGTGAGCGGCGATCCGCGACGAGCTTACAGCGACGCCAAATCCACGCTCGCCGTCGTGATCGCACCGCCGTCAAAGCGGAAGCTCCAGCCGATTCCGCCGAGCGCCGACTGGCGCTTCGATTTGGCCGAAGGGTGCCCGGCACACTGCCAGTACTGCTACTTGGCCGGCTCGCTTAGCGGGCCGCCGATCACGCGCGTTTATGCCAACCTCGAAGAGATTTTGGACGGCCTCTCCGACTATGCGGGACGGGGCCGCGTTACCTCCGCTTCACGGGCGCGCGCCGATGAAGGCACCACCTATGAAGCCTCGTGCTACACGGATCCACTGGCGCTCGAGCACCTCACCGGCTCGCTTGCCAAGGCGATCTCATATTTCGGCGCATGGGAGGCGCCGGTGCAGCTTCGCTTAACGACGAAATACGACAATGTCGATCCTCTTGTGACGCTCCGCCACAACCGGCGCACGCGCATCCGCTTCTCGGTCAACAGCGCTTCGGTGGCCCGCTTCGAGGGCGGCACGCCCGGCATCGCCGCACGCCTGAGCGCCATGCGCCGAGTCGCCGTCGCAGGGTATCCGATCGGGCTTACCATCGCGCCCATCATGCCGGATGGCGATTGGCGCGAAGCCTATATGGCTTTGCTGCGGCAAGCCGCCTCGACTCTTGCGGGGTTGCAGAAGGTCGATTTGACGGCGGAGCTCATCACGCACCGCTTCACGTCCAAATCGAAGGCGGTTCTGAACGAGTGGTATCGCGCGTCGAGCCTCGACATGAACGAGCATGGGAGGGTCGAGAAACGCACCAAATTCGGCGCCGTGAAATACGTCTACCCGAAGGAGTTAATGAAGGAGATGCGGGAGTTCTTCGAAAGCGCGATCGCGCAGTATTTGCCGGGCGCGCGGGTACTCTACTGGACGTGAGCTAGCGATTGCCGCAGTTCAACATCCACGCTTTGACAACAGTTTCCCAATCTGAGTCCAAGCGCGCCCGTGCCTCGCTTGCCAAAGCGACGCTGCTGGAAAAAATTTGCAGCACGAATATAAAGCCAACAACGATTGTTGCGGTAAATAAGCGATCAATGATCAAATTCGGCGTCCCTTCTTGCCTTGGTCCGACCCACACATACCCCCGTCCCCGGAATCCGCGATAGGGGCTGAAGGACATCACCATCACTGAGCACGGCGAAAATGTCCGTTCGACATCCCGGGTTGATGCCGGCCGTCAGTGAAACCGCTCGATGTATCTTATAGCGTATATTGGCCAGGGGTTTGATTCCTGCCGATCATGTGAAGGCAGGCGCAGTTGCAGAAACGCAAAGATTCGGACTATGCTGATCACTTAGAATGATTGATTCCAAAAGGAGAACGACGTCCCTCCGGCGTATCCATTCGCCAAAGGACAGCGTCGTGTTCAGGCCATGGCGGATCCTATCTCAAAAGTCATGTTGGCGAGCGCGAGTTCTGCCGTGCAGCAAACTCCGCCGATTTCGGGCGACTCGCGGAGAATCGAAACGATGGTGAACAAAGCTGCCACGTTGGTCGAAAGCCGAGGGAAGGCGGCCTTCTCCGAGTTCAGAAAGCGCGAGAGCGAATGGTGGTTCGGTAACACCTATTTATTTGTCTACGACCAACAGCTCAATGTATTCCTGAACCCCGCTTTCCCGGAACGGGAAGGCACCAACCCCAGCGGCGAGAAAGATGCCGACGATAAGGCGTTTCACGACGAGTTTCTAAGAATGGCTCAATCCAACGGCTCTGGCTGGGTCAATTACAAATTTCCCAAACCCGGGCAGACTGAACCATCTCAGAAATGGAGTTACGTGAAAGCAATCAATATCGGTGGAACACCCGGTATCATCGGTGCAGGGTTTTATCCCGAGTAGCAGTGGCGATTTTGGGCCGGCCCACCGGAAGGCATCCTGACGGGGACCGCAGCGGACGCCTTGTCGCTGTGTGATCGATCTCCGGGAAGTACTGTGCCACCAGGTGATTGCGAATGCGTAATCGTAGCCCTGTTCCAACTTTTTTAACTTACGGTTGAGCGATAACAGGTTGCGCAGGTCACGCAGGTCCGGCGACGGATACTCGTAGTATAAGCATTTGCCCTGACAGATCAGGTCCGCCACATTGGCGCTGTCCTTGCCGTCATGCTTGTTCCAGCGCCCATCGAGCAGCGAGCGATTCTGGTTGGCTGCTTCAGCGAGACCAAAACTACCTGCTGGTCTCGGTTGATTAAGAACTCCCCCAACGGCTTGTGATAGTTCGCTGTTGGCTCCATGCCCAACACCACTTCATTGAGCCCGTGCTCGACCCGCACCGCTTCGAGCGCCACCAACAGAGTTTCAAATCCGTCACGGGTGTTGTGAAATGTTAAACGTCGATAGACCTTGCCACTGACAGTCCTCATCAACGCGTTATGCTGATCCTTGCTGATATCAATCCCGACGACTAGCATATCGTATGAACCGCGAATCTCTCTGCGCAGCTGTCGAAACTGTTCCAACCTCTTCACTTCTCGATCCATCGTTTGCCTCCTGATAAACGAAATTGTTCTCGGTGCACGTTCATCTTTGTGCCACCGGGAGGCTTCTTGTTGGAAGTAACGCTACTATGAAAACTGGGGCTACATGCCCTGCGTGTGAAAGGAGATATAACGCTGTTGACTAAATGGACAAAGCTCTCATTAGGATTTTTGAAACCCCAGAAGTCGAGATTTCCACTTCGCGAGCAATCTCGGCAAGCGCCTACTCAGTAATTCTCCACGAGTCCGCAACTATCTTCCTTCTCACCGCAGGTAAACGGCCCCGACGGCTTCCGCTCCTCCGCTCGGTCCGCCTCGTCATTGACAATCTGGCGCTGTTCAATGCCTCGTACCATCACGTGGTGCAGCGTCCCTGGACTATCGAGTCTCGCTTGTCTGGGCATTCTTCTCTCCTAAGATTCCCGTGCCCTACGCCGGTTTGTCCAGGTAGTCACGTCCCTCAGCCCTCTAAATCTTGGCGAGTAAGCCGCTCCCGTGGCTGGCGATAAAGGCGTCGAAATTGCCGGCCGGCGTATTGATGTCCAGAGGCCTTCCATGGATCAGGTGTCGGGGGCAGTAGCCACCACTTGCGAGCCGGATATGGAAGATCTACCGATCGGTAGTCCAGTACGAGGCTACGAGCCGAAAACCCGAGATGTATTGGGCGCCGGATCGAACTCATGACCGCGGGCAAGAGGGAAGGGTTGGATCCTGGATGGCGCGAAGTCTTCGACGCGAGTTAAAGAACATCGATTTGCTTGTGGAGAACCGACCTATTCATCCGAAGCAGGAAAGCACGCAGATCGAACGGGCCCTGACCGTCACTTCCTGGCCGACATCGTAGACCGGTAAGTAAGACTTCCTTTCCCTACGGCCGTTTCCAAGCCGTCGCGACTCGAGTTCGTCTACAGCCTGCCGTCCAAGAATTCTGAGAGCTTGCTTTTGCGCTTCGGTAAGCTGGCGCGGTGCTCGATCGATGACGCACAGCGTGCCCAAAGCATAGCCTCTGCTAGAAACCAGGGGTAGACCCGCATAGAACCTGATATTGGGATCGTCGGCAACGAGCGGATTGCCGGCAAACCTCTCGTCGCGGGTTGCATCGGGCACTTCCATAAGTTCGGTGGAGCGTATGGCATGAGCGCAGAATGCCACCTCCCGCGGCGTTTCGCTCGTCTCTAGCCCAAACTTGGACTTGAACCATTGTCGATGCTCGTCAACGAGACTCACAAGCGAAATCGGGGTTTGGCAAATCTGCGACGCCAACAAGGTAATATTGTCGAGGTTTTCGTCTGGAGGGGTGTCCAATACGTTCAACTCCAACAGATCTCTGAGTCTTCCCTGCTCGTCGTCTTTAAACAGGCCCAGCCCACCTTTTCTGTTGAGAAGCTTAGTTTCCGCGGCTTCGCCGGTGGAGGTGTCAAGAATCTTGAGCCAGCGTGTGCCGCAGGATTCATCGACGAGCTTGAACGCGAGATCCTCGTAGTGCGCGTTGAACATCAGGTAAAAATTATCGTCGGCTAACGGGTTGCCCAACTCGTCAACGTCGGAGAGGCTTGCGCCGTTGAGCGCCACAGCGAGAGCTTTATTGAAGCCCGAATCCCAGTCGTCCTGGCTCATCTCCTGGCCGTCCGGCCTGAGCCAAACGATATCGCGAACCCCCGGACCGTGAATTGGCCGGCCTTGGAAGAATCGGCGGCGCCGAAAAGTCGGATGGGCGCGCCGCAGCGCGATCAAGCTCGTCGTAAATCTGAGCAAATCCAAGTCTACCTTGTTCCAGTTCATCCACGACACTTCGTTGTCCTGGCAGTACGCGTTGTTGTTGCCGCCTTGGCTCCTGCCCATCTCATCGTTCCCGAGGATCATGGGGATTCCCTGAGACAGAAGCAATGTCGCGATGAAATTCCTTTTTTGCTGGCTGCGTAACGTATTGACCTCGGTTTGATCCGTGGGCCCTTCCGCGCCGCAGTTCCAGGAGCGGTTATGACTTTCGCCGTCGCGATTATCTTCGCCGTTGGCCTCGTTGTGCTTCTCATTGTAGGCGGTGAGGTCATGCAGTGTGAAGCCGTCGTGAGCTGTGATGAAATTGATACTTGCAAAGGGGCGCCTGCCGGTGGAGCCGTAGAGGTCTGAACTTCCAGTTAGACGATAGGCGAACTCGCTCAACGTTTGATCGTTGCCGCGCCAGTAATCGCGCACGCAGTCTCGGTATTTGCCATTCCACTCTGACCAGTTCGGGGGGAAGTTGCCGACCTGATATCCACCTTCGCCGATATCCCAGGGCTCGGCGATGAGCTTGACCTGGCTGATGACCGGGTCCTGCTGAATGAGATCAAAAAAGGCCGAAAGCCGATCCACTTCGTGCAGTTCCCTGGCCAGCGTCGCGGCCAAGTCGAAGCGAAACCCATCGACGTGCATTTCTATCACCCAGTAACGCAGCGAATCCATGACCAGCTGCAGCACATGGGGATGGCGCATGTTGAGGCTGTTCCCCGTGCCGGTGTAATCCATGTAGTAGCTTTGATCGCCGTGAACCAGGCGATAATAGGCCGCGTTGTCTATCCCCTTGAAGGACAGCACGGGGCCCATGTGATTTCCCTCCGCGGTATGGTTGTAAACCACGTCTAAAATTACTTCTATGCCCGCTTTGTGCAGCGTCTTCACCATCTGTTTAAATTCCAGGATCTGCTGGCCGAGCCCGCCGCCCGCAGAGTACTCGTCGTGGGGCGCGAAAAAACCGATGGAGTTATAACCCCAGTAATTTCTTAAGCCCTTTTCCAGCAGGTGCGCATCGTGCACGAACTGGTGTACCGGCAGCAGCTCGACTGCGGTGATGCCAAGGGCCGACAGATAATCCACCGCCGCCGGGTGCCCCAACCCGGCATAGGTGCCGCGCAGCTCTTCGGGGATGTCGGGGTGTAAAGCGGTGAAGCCTTTCACGTGGGTTTCGTAGACGATGGTCAAATGCCATGGAGTTTTGGGCTGACGATCGTCTGCCCAATCGAAAAACGGGCTGGTGATTACGGCCTTCGGCATGAACCGCGCGCTATCTTTGTCATTGCGCTGACCCGCATCGTGAAAATGATACGGAAACACTGCTTCATCCCAATGGATTTGACCAGCGATCGCTCTGGCGTACGGATCGAGGAGAAGCTTGGCGGGGTTGCAGCGATGGCCATGTTCCGGTGCCCACGGCCCGTGCACACGGAAACCATAGCGCTGGCCTGGCCCGACATTGGGAAGATACCCATGCCAACAGTACGCGGTGCTCTCAGGGAGATCAAAGTGGACCTCAGCGCCGTCAGCGTCGAACAGACAAAGCTCGACTCGTTCGGCGACACCGGAGAAAACGGAAAAATTAGTGCCGATACCGTCATAGGTCGCCCCGAGAGGGTAGGGCTTTCCGGGTAGGATCTTCATGCTTTCAGAACCAGCAAATGTCATTCCGCTTCTGAGATGCATTCGGCCTCACGGACAGGCGCAGAGATGTCCAAATGTGAAAGTTCCCACGTCTGCCCAGCTCCCTCGATAGCTCGCGGACGTCGCGCAGATAAGCGGAACGCTCGTTTCTGTAGTTACTGAGGTCGTCGAACCAGAAGAGTCTCAGACGATGGATACGGTAGAGCACCCGCTGCAAAAAAGATGAGCCAACTCGTTGCTGTACCTGTTATCCCTGTCTTGGCCACCGGGACCTGTATACGTGCGAGAGCTTTCTCCAGTGCATCGTTGAAAAGCCGGACGCTCCGCGGCCTATGACTGACATGCTCGTCCGAAGAACTGGCTTTTAACAACTCGGAGAAGATTTGTTAAGCTTCGTCGTAGGGTTGCACCGTCTCGGCGTCCCTTCCGTATACGCTGAGGCGATTTCACACACGTGCTTAGTGTTTTCACCGTGTATTCATTGAGACCTTAGTTGATTTGCTTCGGTATAGGTTTCCCGGAGTGGTTCCCCAGTACTTTTGAGGGACCTTACTGTTTTAAGCCGGCACAGCAGGACGCGCGGCTTGACCAATAACACCGACGTGTGCGCAAGATTAAGCCCGTCGCACAGTCTCTGCACCGCTGTCGCTTTCCATTGTTACGGTTAGACGGGAGAGCAATGTTACGGTTAGACGGGAGAGCAATACCGGGTTCGCGAAATGATCCTCCTCCTCAGTCTGAAGTCCACCTGGCGGTATTTACGATTCGCGGGGCGGAAGCCCCGTTAAGCGGTGGAAATGAAACCCCGCTGTTACTCAGCAATGACACCACGATTGAGCCTGGCGCATTACCGGGAACGAACTATTCCGAAGACTCCGTCGGTTCGTTCAAAACGTTCCAAAAATTGGATTTCGGCGTGCTGCAGTGTCCCAAACTTATTCTTAGTGCGTAGTGCGATTACCGCGAATGGTACAAAAACAAAGCTGGCCGACGGCAACAATCGGCGGCGCGGCTTGCATCTGACTATACCCACTAACCGGACTCCAGCAAGAGATGATTGCCATCCTAGCGCGCCGCCGCAGATTACCGTAAGCATCAGGATAAATCACTCATGCTCCCATGATAGAGTAGGAGGCGACAGATGGCGGCGCACTCACGATATCGAGCGCTTGCCTAACCGCTTGAGTAGGCCCTTGGTGCAAGTTCGCAAAGCTTTATCAGCTATAACTCTCGTTCCATGACCGAATGAAATTCCGCGGCAGAGTTCCTGGCTCAGAAGTTGCTCAAGTTGAGTTCAGCGAGACGCTCAAGAACCGCTGAGACCCCGCTCACGCACTGTGCTGCGCAACCTGCTTTGCGGGCTCAGTCTTCGGCACTCTGACAACGGATTTCCTTACCCGCGCAGATTAACGAAAGAAAAATGAATAGATGATCGAGATGCTCTCCCCGGCCGAATTTAGCGCTGGCGCCACCAAGCCGCCGGCTACCGGGTCCGCACCCATGACGCTGCTCGTTGTCGCAATTTCTATTGTCGCGCTCTACCTCGGGCGTGACATATTGATCCCGGTTGCGTTAGCGATATTACTCAGCTTTGCGTTGGGCCCGATCGCGATCAGATTGCGTCGCTGGGGCCTAGGTCGTGTTACATCCGTTGTCATAGTCGTTTTACTGGCGTTCGTCGGGCTCGGAGGGTTCGGGGTTTTAATCGGCGGTCAGCTGGTTCAACTGGTGAAGAATCTTCCCGCTTATCAGTACAATATCCATACTAAGATTCGCTCCATGCAATCGGCAGCTCGCGATGACGGCATGATCGATCGCGCCGTTACGGTGCTGCGCGAGCTGAGTAAGGACGTTTCCGGAGAATCAAGCGCGGGTACAAACCGAGCCGCTGATGTACCTAGCGAGCGGACCGCCATTCCTGTCCGCATTGAAGAGCCCGATGTCTCGATGTTCGCAATAATCGCCGGCATCGCCAGCCCCCTGCTCGGTCCTATCGGGACAGCGGGGCTTGTTGTTGTATTCGTCTTTCTTATGCTGGTTGAGCGCGAGGATTTACGTACCCGGCTGATCAAGCTGGTGGGCGGCGGAAATCTTTACCTCACGACCGAAGCCTTGGACGATGCGGCGCAACGCGTAAGCCGCTATTTGCTTATGCAGCTGATCGTCAATGTGACCTACGGCGTACCGTTGGGGATTGGCCTATACTTCATTGGCGTGCCCAACGCTCTACTGTGGGGCGTTCTGGCGACGGTGCTCCGCTTCGTGCCATATGTGGGCCCGTTTACCGCGTCTCTTTTCCCGATCGCTCTCGCCATCGCGGTGGACCCCGGCTGGGAGATGTTGCTCTGGACTATTGGGCTTTTCCTAACCGTTGAGCTCATCAGTAACAACGTCATTGAACCGTGGCTTTACGGTGCCAGCACCGGTGTCTCTGCAATTGCGATCATTCTCGCGGCGATCTTCTGGACAACCCTCTGGGGCCCGATCGGCTTGTTACTGTCGACGCCACTGACCGTGTGTCTAGTGGTGATGGGGCGCTATATACCGCACCTGCGCTTCCTGGAAGTCATGCTCGGTAGCGAGCCGGCGCTGTCGGCCGGGGAGCACTTCTACCAACGCATGCTCGCCGGCGACTCGGAAGAAGGCGAAGAGATTGCGAAGGAGCAACTGAAGGAGCACACGCTCCCAAACTTATATCACGAAATGATTCTCCCGGCGTTGTGTCTGGCCGAGCGGGACCGGGATCGTAAATTTCTCGTCGGCGAGAGGCGCGCGGTGGTCACCGAGAGCTTTCTGCGCGTCGTTACCTCGTTGTCAGGCCACGAGTGCGGCAAAGCTTCGAGCGACGCTGCCGACGGCTTTCCCCGGGACCTGCCAGACTCACCGCGTTCACCAGGGGCCGTCTCTCCTGTGTGGCGCGGCAAATCGGTGCTTTGCATAGCGGGCTGGACCGGCTTAGACCGAGTTGCGGCCGCGATTCTGGCACAGCAGCTTGAGTTTGCCGGCATCGGTGCTCGCGCGCTGCCGGCTGATGGCATCATTTCAGACCGCGCTAGCAATCTGGACATTGAGGGTGTCGAGTTGATTTGCTTGGTGTACTTGAGCAAGTCGGGCAGTATGCATGCGCGCCAGGCGTGCTTGCGCGTGGGCCGTCAAGCGCCGAGCGCCAAGATCATGGTTGCGCTCCTTAACGGCCACGAAGCTACACGAAATGAAGGTGATCAAAACCCCGCCTTATCCTGCGGGTTCATCGCAACCTCGCTGGCGCAGGCTTTCGATCTAATTAAGGACCTCGCTGCGTCGCCGATCGTGACGCCGATGGTGCCGGCACCAGTTCCCCGAGAGGAGCCGGAGCGCCTGGATCAACTCAAGAAACTGAAAATCCTCGACACTGAAACAGAAGAAGTATTCGATCGCTTAACGCGTCGCCTTGCTCAAGCGTTCGGTGCGCCGATCGCGCTCCTGAGCCTGGTTGACGAATATCGGCAGTTTTGGAAATCCGCTACGGGGATGCCGGAGGATTTGAACTTGGCGCGGGAGGCGCCGCGCGAAACCTCCATTTGCGGTCACGTAGTGGCGGCAAACCAGTTGCTCGTGGTCGAGGACGTCCTAAAAGACAAGCGCTTCGCCAATAATCCATTCCTGCGCGAGCGCGGGATTCGGTTCTACGCCGGCGCGCCGCTTAGAACATCTACGGGACATGCGATCGGCTCGTTGTGCGTCATTGATACCAAACCGCGGAGCGTCTCGGAGCGCGAAAGCAAGCTGCTGCAGATGATTGCAGATGAGACAACCGCGCAGATTGAAAATCGCAAGCCATCTCATGATGCGCTGCGCCAACTGCACGAATCCTGCGGCGGCGACTTGCAGCATGGGACCCTCCTGCACCGCGGCGTGTAGCGTGCGGCAGCCAGCTGCCTAAGCTCTGCAGAAAGGGTTCAGTCTGAGCTGCCCCGGATTTCATGGCCAGTTAATTAGGCGACACTTTAACCGACTTGTACTTCACCGGCGGTTGATAATTCAACGACTGATGAAGTCGTTTGCGATTGTAAACAATTGGATGTACTCAAAGATTTCCGTGCGTGCCTCATCGCGCGTTTGATAATTGCGGTGGTGAACGAGTTCGTTCTTTAACGGACTGAAGAAGCTTTCAGCCACCGGGTTGTCGTAGCAGTTGCCCTTGCCGCGCTTTGTCATCGAACACATCCTCAGGGGCTCGACCCTCCTTTCTGGGTGTCCGTCAAACCCGGGCTACCTCAATCCGACCCCATTCCAACCTGCGCCCGGCCTTTAGCGAATGCTGACTTGGACGCTTAACGCGCGAATTTTTGAACGAGGCCTAGTCCGATAACGTCTCGAACGGAGCACAGCAGTTGAACGAGTTATTGCCTGTTCCGAAAACTACTGTTCCTCATATCCGAGGGGGCGCAGCTTGAGCTCGAACTGGTTTGGATCCCGGGTAAAGAAGAGACCAGAGCGCTTCTTCGAGTGCGACGGAAGAAACGCGATCACCGCTTCGCTGCGCTCCACCGCCTCAGCTCCCTGCCGCAGTTCGCCTTCCACAATCACTCCCCCTGCAGTCATGCCGCCCTCGTTGGTCGCAGTCACACGCACTAGATAACCGTTGCGAATTCGCAGCACTGAATCCACCGACAATTTCACGTCGGGCAACGGATGGTCTTCGTTGATGCCCGTATAAAGCAGGAAACCGAGCACGCCGGCGATGATGAAAAAGCCGATGCCGCCCATGATCCATTCCAAAGCAGGAATGGCTTGAGACTCTTGGTTATCGCTGGATAAACCGGAGCGGGAACTGCCCGGCACCGCACTTTCGCTGGGCCGCCGTTTTTGCTCTGGTTTTTTAGTGCGTGTTGCCATGGCGGTGAGTTTTGAGTTTATAGAATGAGCCTTGCGGCTGCTGCGCCGACGGCCGCTGGAAAGCCGAGCACAACCAAAGGCGATATCACTTGACCGATCGGCAAGCCGTCGGTTCGGCCAAAGGTCCAAAGAATGTAGGCGCTCATCAGCAGTACGATAGCATAACCCACGACGGTATAGCGCACGAAGATACCGCGCCGGGAGGCTCCCTCCGGAATCGGCGCGCTTCCCAGGAACTCGACCGAATAGACAAATGCATGCATGAGGAGGAGAGAGACCATGACAAGGGCGATCGAGTGCCAGGGGCTCATTTGATGGCCGATCAGCATGATCTCATCCGTCGGCGCAAGGTTGAAAGCGAGGAAGAGCGCGCCTGCCGCCATGATAAAAATTTCCCCGAAATATCCGGCGTGGCGCTGTTTTTCCCGCCGCTGTTTCTCTTCCCCGCCAAATTCGCTTTGCGCAAACATCGCACCGATGCTGCCGGGCACCGCCTGGATCGATATTTTCCCGATGATCTCTGCCAAGGACATTTCGCTGTCAATCACCGAAAAAAGCGCAAGGCTCACGGCCGCGGCGATGAATCCCACCGCCAGCGCCACAAAGGAGTCCAGGGCGTCGTCTTTGAATCCGAACGTTTCCTCAAAGCCCATGTAATGAGACAGGCCGATCAAGAGCGGTATGGTGGCCAATAATAGGAGAGCAAGTTTCCAGGGTTGCATGGAGAAGCCCAGCCACCACATTTCCATCGTCATGAGCATGGGCAAGGTGAAAATGAGAGCTCCGCCGAAGGCGCGGCCAAGCCCGATGAGAAAGACTCGATTCGCCATAAATTCAGGAGATCAATACATAAGAAGTTTGCCGGCTCGGAGCAAGCTATGTCGTAGCATCATCGACGCGTTCTTCCCAGAGGGTGTGTGTCTCAGAGCTTATTTTTGCCGGTTCATTTGCCAGCGTAAGTTACGAAAAGTTCGCGCAGCAATGCTGTCCTCACAGAGTTCAATAGGTTCAAGCCGTTCCATGGTTCGACAGGCTCACCATGACCGGGTCGGTCTTCGCTCGTCCGAAGCTCGTGGAAGCACGCGCTCCGTTCACAACGTTAAAGGGGAGATACATTGAAAAGAACTTGGCGTCAAAGCGTGGCGCCGCTATGTGATAGAAGCAGATAGCCGAAGTATACGTTTCCGTTTCTTAATTCTGCTTACGATTAGAACGACTTGAACTGAGCGTAGCGGTGGAACGTTTGAAACAGGTTGCGGTTGTCCACTGTCGGCGCGCGGCATCATTATTCTTAGTGCCGGACGCGGGCGTCTACGCCGGTTTTACAATTCATTGTCCTCGTTGTAGAAACGGACCCAAACGATAGTGACCTGGATGGTTATCCGACGACCACGCTTTGTAGTAGATAAGTCATTTTCGACGGCGGCTCAGCGAAATCGTGTTGGCGGAATCAGGGGGAATCTCACTGGGGATACGTCGAGTACGTTTTTGCTGTATTCGGGGTCTCAGAGCACTCGGGCTCCGCACGTTGAGATGCGCCACGACCGGATCCGGCCAACGAGAATATTTATTCTAGTTATGCCTAATCGATTTCTGCAGGGAGAACGGCATGCCACAAGACGCGAATAATCCAACGGCTTTCCTGAGTTATGCGCGCTTCAACGATCAGCACGATGTGGACGCGCTGTCAAATCTCAGCGCGAAATTGGAGGGCGAGATACGGACAGTCACCGGCGACTCCTTCAAGATTTTTCAAGATAGACGCGATATCCAGGTCGGTCAGAATTGGCTAGAGCGCATCAATCAAGCTCTCGACTCGGTAACCTTGCTTGTCGCCATCCTCACTCCGAGCTTTTTTCGCAGCGATTATTGCCGAGCGGAGATGCAGCATTTTCTTGAACGCGAAGAGAAGCTGAAACGTAGCGACCTGATCATTCCCATTTATTATGTCGATGTGCCCGGTCTGAACGGCAATGAACGCGCTTCCAATAGTCTCTTCGACGTGATCCGTTCCCGTCAATTCTATGACTGGAGAGAACTAAGATTTGAATCGCTGGATTCGGCACAGAGCCGGCGAGCGCTGAACCGCCTTGCAGTGCAGATCCGCGATGCGCTCGATCGTTTTGCAAAATCCTCCCTAGTGGAGCCCGCAAAGAGTCTGCGCATGGAGCCAGCGAACTATCAGGGCGTCGCGGACCCTCAGCCGGAGGAGGCGCGTCAGCCGGCTCGTCCTGTGGAGCAAACCACGCAAACCGATAATGTCCTCAATCGCCCTGCCGGCATCAGCGAACCGCCGACATTCGTGGTCGACAGCCTTCGAGGCCCGTACACTACTCTTGCCTCGGCAATCTCAGCGGCGAACGCCGGCGACCGCGTTCTTGTCCGGCCAGGGACCTACGAAGAAGGCTTGGTCATGGACAAGCCCCTCGAAATCATCGGTCAGGGAAAGCGGGAGGAAATTCTTATTGAGGCGGCGGGTACTAACGCACTGGCGTTTCGCACGTCACTCGGCCGCGTGACCAATCTCACGCTCCGTCAATTCGGCGGCGGCGATTATTTCGCTGTGGATATAGGTCAGGGACGTCTCACGCTCGAAAACTGCCGGATCGAAAGCGATAGTCTTGCCGGTATCGCCATCCACGGCGACGGCGCGGATCCGATCATTCGTAACAACCTCATTCACCGCTGCCGGCAAAGCGGAGTCGTCGTTTTCGACAACGGCCGCGGCACTTTGGAGGAAAACGATATCGCTGACAACGCTGTCTGCGGCGTTGTCATCCGTGCCGGCGGCAACCCTGTCGTGCGCGGCAACCAGATCCACGACAACCGGCAGGGCGGTGTCGAAGCGGAGCGGGGCGCCCTTGGACGCATAGAGGAGAACCATATCTTCAAGAATCAGCGCGAAGGTGTTGTCATCAAGGACCAGGGTAATCCGGTCGTTCGGCTCAACACGATTTACAAGAACACCAAGGCCGGCATCTACGTCTACGACCAGGGACAGGGAACTTTGGAGGGGAACGAAATCCGCGATAATCAGAACTCTGGAGTCGCCGTTCGCACGGAAGGCAACCCGATAGTGCAACGTAACCGCATCACGAAAAATAATGGGAAAGGCGTCTGGTGCAACGATCACGCAATGGGCGTCGTCGAAAATAACGATCTGCGGGGAAATATTTTCGGCGCGTTCTGGAAATCAGACAACAGTACAACGCGCTACGCCGCCAACCGGGAGTGAGTTTGCCACTCAGAGGCAACACCGGGTCCGCCAGAAATCAAATGCCGCTACGATCATCTGGATTTTCAGCGTGCCGCAAAACCTGTCCTGCAAACCGTCAGCGGTTGTTCAGAGAACGCGAAGACAAACTAACAAATGTATTAACAGAGACTGGCGCTAAGCACTCGGTAGTGTACTTAGCGCCCCAAATCTCGGCGGCCGCCGGCTCGTTCACGGTGAATTTGCCAGCGTAAGCTACGGACGGTTGTCGCGGCAACATAGCCCTCATAGAGTTCAAAACGCTCAAACCGTTCCATCGCGATGCTCCGTTCGAAACGTAAAACTGAGACATGTTAAAAAGAAATTGGCGTCACAACGAAGCACCGCAATGTAGATTGAACCGATGCCCGAAGTTAAGTTTCCGTGTCTTAATTCTGCTAACGATTGGAACGACTTGAACTGAGCGCAGCGGTGGAACGTTTGAAACGGCGGCCGCTGCAGTTATTCAACGATTTGCACGGTCGCGGCTGCGACTACCTAGCGAAACAAGCCTTTCTGCTCCAACCGCCGGACGATGCGGTCGTCGATGAGATCTTCGGGCCGCAGGTTGCGAATCTTTTCGTTGGTCATGCCGAGCAGGCGAATGGTATTGCGCACGCCCTCGACCGTCGGATAAATCTTCCGTTCGAACAGCGGTTTGACGCTTTCGTATCCCTCGGCGCTGTCTTCGGGTTTGGCCAGGCGCAGGCCTTTGGACAAGCTGCGCAACACCGCGGCTTTATTCGCCGGGTCCTGGATAAAGGCGATGGCTTCGACCATCGCGGTCAACAGTTTTTCCACTGTGTCGGGGTTTTGATTGAGATAGCTGCGCCGGGTAAAAACCGTCACCCCCTGGTAGGGCACTCCCAGGTCCGGCAGGTCGGCCAGCACCCGAGCGCCCTGGCGCTTCAACGGCGTCACCAACGAGTAGGCGGAAAGCTGGGTCGCGTCGATAATGCCGTTGGTGATCGCCTGGGCGCGCACCGAATCGTTGCCGATGACGCGGATGGTTATATTGTCGCGTTTGACATCGAGCTTCCAATGTTCGAGCGCGAGCATGGTAAAAACCCAGTTGCCGCCGCCGATGCTGGTCACGCCGATGGTCTTACCCTTGAGATCGGCCGGGCTGTTGATACTCGGCCCGGTGACGATGACGCCGGTTAGTTTATTGACCAGCCCGGCGACGAAAACCAGATCCAGTCCGCCGGCCATGGCCCCGAGGATGGCCCCGGAGGCTGAGCCGGTGTTGACCTGAGAGTCGCCGCGGGCCATGGCTGCCAGGGAAATCGGCGCGCTCGGCATGTAAACCAATTCGACATCGAGTCCCTGCCTGGCGAAAAAACCCTGATCGCGGGCGACCATGAGCACGCCCTCGCGCTCACTCAGGATCGCGTAGCTGATGACGATTTTATTGGCCGCCGCCGCGGCTCGGCAGGAAAATAACGGGAAAGCGACGGCCAGCAAGGTGAAAACGGCGGTGACAAGGGTGCGGGCGGCGACATGCCGGTCGCGTTGGCGGACGAAAACCATCGGGGATCCTTTCAATGGCGGCCGCAGCCGCGATGATCGACAAAGATGACTGACAAAATTTGCTCGCCGCATCCTATCAGGTACATAAAGTTGGGCCAATACAGTTTCTCGGATCGCTCCGTTTTGCGCGTAGAAAAAATTGGGATTCAACAGCAACCAGGCAGGGAGGTTCTACGCTTGCAAGTTTTCAAGAACTGATCCTCTGAGCTTTGAATATTTTTTGAGCTTCGTCGTTGATCGTGAGTTTCGGAGTAAACTGATTGAACGGAGCGCATCCTTCGACGAGCTCAGGACGAGCGGAAGACCAACCCGGTCATGGTGAGCCTGTCGAACCATGGAACGACTTGAACGTTTTGAACGGGCTTCGGCAAGTTCTGGCTCTATTTTTCCGACCAGACGCGACTGAAGAAACCGCTTTTGTCCATTTCATCGAGATAACGCCGATCGACCATATCGGCGACGTTCACTTTGGCCGCTTTGGGATCGGTCTTCGCCGCATCGTCGAGCACCGCCTGAATCGCTTTGGTGCTGATATCGAAGCGCCGCTCCATGACTTTGATCTCGGCATTGTAGGCGTGCTCAACCAGCTTGCGATCGCTCACCCGGAAAAGTTTTTCGAATACTTTGTAGGAAAATTCGCGATCGGTGTGCAGAATTTTCGATGCCTCGCCCAGGGCGCGCATGAACGGCGTGAAGATCGCCGGACGTTTTTGCACCAGCGAACGGCGCGTGACAATATTTGCCGCGGGATACGGAATTCCCTGCTCAGGGCCGAAAGCGGCATAAACATACCGGAAGCCTTGAGCGACGGCGCGCGCGTCGAGCGGCGGCGGCACGACGCCGGCATCGATGGCGCCGTTTGCCAGAGCAGCGAATACTTCGTTCTCGGAACCAATTTGCAGGATCGTGACGTCTCGACCGGGCTCGTAGCCGACCTTGCGCAGGAGCTGCAGCAGAAAATAATGGCTGTTGCTGCCCAAGCGCGTGACCCCGACCCGCTTGCCTTTGAGAGCTTCCGGTTTTTGCAGCTCGGGTTTGCCCATGACGGCGAAGGTAAGATAATTTTTGAAGCTGCCGATGAAGACTAAATCGGTGGCGCCTTGAGCAAAGGCCCGGACAAAACCCACGCCACCCGCCAACGCGACATCGCCTTCGCCGCTGAGCAAAGCCGCAGTGGCGATGCCCGACGATGGAATGTAAACCAGATCGGCGTCCATATTATGTTTGCGAAACAGACCGGCCTCGCGCGCGATCCACGGCAGGGAATACGACACCGAATAGGAAGAATAGATCGCGGTGATTTTCTCGGCGCCGACGGCATGGCCGGCTAAAAACAAAAAGCAGCACACAATTAGCGAGAGGGCGCACCAGGATTTAACTGCGTCAAGGGTCCTCAACATCGTTCACCTCGTAATCTATCGACACTCGTGTCGTTCGCGCACGCCGACCTTTGCATCTTCGCGCTTTGGCCGGATATTCGCCCGTGCCTGTTAGCTGTTAATAAACCGCGCAATACTGGCGCGACTCGCCCCACCAGTCGATGCCGTCCTGCAAGTAGCTCATGTCGCCGACGAACGCCGTCGCCGGCTCGATGGGCGGATCGCCGGTGGCGATTTCGACGACGCGAGTATCGCCGGCGCCGACGACTTTGTCCGGCGCGGCAAAATCGATCAGCCGATCCAGGCTGCCGGTCGTCACCATCGCGGTGGCTTCGGGGACGTAGAACATCAGCGGCAGCTCGGTGCCTTGCCGACCGCCCCATTCCGGCGTCATCAGCACGGTTTTCACTCCCTTACTTTCGCATGCCTGCAGCGTCATCATGGTGTCGATGAAATTATTACCCGACGGTCCGGTGCGAGTGATAAGAGCGGTGTCGGCATGGAGCATCCTGGCCATTTGTGACACCGCCATGGCGCTGACCTGCTTGCCGAAGTCGCTCTCGAAGCGGGTGCGCTGCAGGATCACGCCCACGAAATTGAGCCGCTTGCCGTGCTCGCGTAAAAGCTGCAACACCACCGGCTGATTCATCCAATACCAAGTGCCGGGAAAGGTGCCGCGGCCGCCGCGCCGCGCGTCGGAAGTGAAGGCGCCGTCGAGAAATTCATTGGGATGGAGCAAGGTCGGAAACGACTCGCGGATCGGCAAGCCGTACAGCGCCACACCGGAATGGGGCTCGTGCCACGCCGTGCGACAGCCCAGAACGTAAACAACCCGCGGCAACGACGGATCGGCTGCACCGGTTGCGAATACTTCAAGATCGTTAGACGTCAACTCCCGAGTCGTCTCTGCCAACATAGACGACTCCACTGTTTGCGCTCCAAGTTTTCTGTGTGAGGGATGCTGCACCACTACTCAGTCGATAGTTGTATCACTAGCGACAATTTTGACAATGATTTGTTGACCGAAGCAAGCGGCTGATTTGCGTTTTGCAGTTGGCGGGTTTGACTCCGGACAAGCAGCCAGCATAGGCTGCCAACCTGGCGGACCTGCCGGAGTGGGAAGCGCCGCATTGCTACCACCTCGCCGGAACGAGTACGCGATGAACGAACCCAGTGCCCCATACCACGCCCATGTGTATTACGATCCTCACACACGAGCTGTTGCCGAGCGGCTTCATCAACGGCTGCACGCGATGCGAGCGAACGGAGCACTAACCAGCTTGCTCTTCGTTGGTGAAATGCGCGACAAAAATGTTGGGCCACATCCCAAGCCGCAGTTTGAAGTGCACTACTTAGCCGCGGCATTGCAGGTAGTTATGCCGTTGCTTTCATCCAGTGGGCTAACCGTTCTTGTCCATCCACTCACGCAAGACGATGTCGCTGACCACACCAGTCTAGCGCAGTGGATCGGAGCGCCACTCGCGTTGGACGAAACCGTCCTCGATCCTCCCGGCCGAAATCAAGCCATCCCCCGATTCGGCAAGACCGATGTCTAGCATTCCAAAGGTGTTCGCAAGGTTCACTATCGAAGTCACAGAGCTAAATGCGCAGCCAGCCTTTCGTTACCGCCGCCTGCCTCGTAGGACAAAGAACTTGTGTCGATAATGCGATGGCCAGCGGTAAAGGTGTGGAGGTCCGCCTTGCCGTGTACACGGGACTCCTCGGAAGAGCGCCGGATTCGCAGCGGTGGAGGGTTTGAAACGGGCCGCAGTTGTGGCCTTTCAAAAAGCTGATTGACTGATTGTTTCAACTGCGCAATAACGTCGGCAAAGGAGAAACATTATGAAGCTCGGCCAGAGGCTTCTCCGCCTCATCCTATCCGGCGCTTTGTGCTCTCTCGTAGGACTCGCTGCACCGGTCACAAGCCACTCACAGGATATCATCGAGGGCGCAAAAAAGGAGGGCAAGTTTCTTTTGTACACCTCGTTGACCGTCCAGGAAATCGATGAGGTTGCCGGTCCATTTACAAAAAAGTATCCGTTTCTCAAAATCGAGTCGTATCGCGGCAACGCCCTGCAACTGCTTCAGAAAATTACCACCGAAGCACGCGCCGGGCGGCCGCAAGCCGATGTCGCTCAATTCAACAGCTTTGAAGCATGGCAACTGCAGAAGCTCGGACTATTACAAAGTTACAAGTCGCCTGAAGCAAAAAAGTTTCCCGACAACTTCAAGGATCCGGACGGATACTGGACCTCCCTTTACATGAATTATCTCGTGTTGGGTTACAACCCAACCATCGTAACCGCAGCCGACGTGCCCAAGAAATGGGACGATCTTTTACAACCCCGATGGAAAGGCGATAAATTCGCGCTCGACCGCGACAACGCCGTCTGGTACGGCGGCCTGGCCCTATACTGGGGGAAGGAAAAAGCCGGCAAGTTCATGAAAGCTTTGGCGGCCCAACAACCGACCATGCGCAAAGGGCATACGTTGATTGCCAATCTCATGTCGAGCGGTGAGTTTCCGCTCGGATTAGTCTACGCACACCGGGTCGAGGAGATGAAATCGAAAGGCATGAAAACCATCGAGTGGGTCGCCCTCGAACCCATCGTCGCGACGCCGATTGTCATCGGCATAGCGAAAAACGCGCCGAGTCCCAACGCCGCCAAATTGTTTGTCGACTTTTTTCTGTCGAAAGAGGGGCAAGTAATCTCCCAGAAACAGCAATTCAGGGTACCGGCAAACCCGGACATGCCTCCGGTTTCGGCCAAACTCGATCCCAAGAATTTAAAGATTTCTCTGATCAACAGGCAGCTCGCGGACAGTTACCAGGAGTACGACAAAGAATACCAGGAGCTTTTCAAATAGCTCGCACCAATGCCGCGGACCGGGTGACTTCCACCATGCTCGAATCGGCGGTCAACTGGTGCTGGCAGGTGGGCGGCGGTGGCGGGTCGCCTGCTCGTAGGCGTACGCGAGCCTGATCATCTGACCGTCGCTATAAGGACGCCCCAGAAAGCTGATTCCGGCTGGAAGTCCGTCGCGGGTAAATCCCGCGGGAACGACAATCGTCGGCACAAAAATCAAAAACGTGTTTAGGTGCGGCGCGCCTCGATGGTTTACGTGCGGCGGGTTGATACCATCCCGGATCAAGGTCGGCTGATGTTCGACGGATTTATGAACAATGGCGTCGAGCTTGTTGTCTGCCATGACCTTTAAGAGGTTGGTCATTAGCTCATCGCAGGCGATCAGGTAGTCATAGTATTTCGCCGCATCCGAAGCTGTCTGCAGCCGATTCTTCGCGCCAGGAAACACTTTGGCAAACGCCGGCGCAGCCATCGCTTCGGCACGGGACTTAAACGGCGGATTGCTATTCCGACCGTAGTAGATACTGAACGCTTCTTCTCCGGCTGTGGGATTATCCGCGCGTTTGGCTAACAATGCATTGAGCTTGGGAATCACGATCGGGTCAACCACTGCGGCCCCGCCGGCTCTTAGCTCGCCAACCGCGCGCTCGAAGATCTCACCGACTTGCTTGAAATCGTCTGAATCGGGTTCAGAGTTGTATCCCATCGGCTCGCGCAATATGCCGAGGCGCGCGCCTCTCAGGCCGTCCTTGTCGAGAAAAGTAGTGAAGCTCTCGGGAATGTGACCAACGCCCCTTGCGGTTAGAGGGTCTTCGGCATCGTAGCCAGCGATAGCATCCAGCAGTAACGTCAGGTCTTTAACCGTGCGGGCCATGGGTCCGAGAGTGCCGGCTTTCTGTGGCCAACCGGAATAGCTTCCGGCGCGGCTGACGACTCCGGCGGTGGTGCGCATTCCCACTATCGAGTTCCAGGTCGACGGGCGGCGTATCGAGGCCAAACCTTCCTGCCCGACACCCAGAGCGGTGAGATTGGCCGACACGCTTGCCGCGGACCCGCCCGAGGAGCCGCCGACGGTGCGCTCCAAAGCATAGGGATTTTTTGTCGATCCAAACAGCGAACCATGGGTATCGCCGCCACCCAGCTCACCCAGGGTTGCCTTTCCCAATATCACTGCTCCGGCGCGCCGCATCCGTTCGACGATGAAAGCGTCTTTGTCCGGATAGAAATCTTTGAACAACAGCGATCCCAAGGTGGTCGCCATCCCGCGCGCATCGATCTGGTCTTTGAGGATCACCGGGATGCCATGCAATGGCCCGATCGCACCGGAGTTCTTGTAGGCGTCGTCCAGACGATCCGCTTCGGCGAGTGCTGTCGGGCTGACGGCGATGATCGAGTTGATAGCCGGGCCGGCTTTGTCCAGGGCCTCGATGCGGTCGATATAGGTTTGGACCAGCTGGCGGCAGGTCAGCTGGCCGGATTTATACGCGCTGTGAATGCTGTCGATAGTTGCTTCGACGATCTGAAATGGCGCTGTTGCTTGCCCCATCCTTGGCCTCCCTAGTTTCCAGAAAGTTATCTTTCCGAAACCATATGGCAGGGCAAAAAAGATGTCTACCGCTTTGCCGCCATTTACATTTGCGCCTCTGCCCAAAGCGTTTTGTCTCGACGGACGAACTCAAGGCGATCATTTCACCCGAAGCGATACCCACCCCGAGCACTTACATCGTCACGCTCAAGTGCGAATGAGAAGCGTTTTCTAAGTCCCATCGCGCCCCATCGTGGTGGGCTTTAGGCCATAGTCATAGTGCGATTGGAATGTTGTCCCAGATTCTCGAAGGACTGATATAAATATTCCCACCCCGGGACCTTTTGGCAAATCAAGGACATGCGCTGGTCCGAACCCTGGAACCGTTGTTCATGTCTTGGTGGTCAGACAATTTTTTCCAGTTCGGTTTTCAAGAGTGGCAGGTCTTTGCTGACCGTGGTCCAAACAACATCCAAATCAATGTCGAAGTAGGCATGGATCAAACGATTGCGCATTCCACTATATCCAACCAGGGGATGGCGCCGTGCTGGGAGCGGAAGTCGGCCGTTACTTTGCCCGCCGCCTCGCCGATAATCTCAAGCTCTTTAACTAGAGAAAGAACCAACATGCGATTCCGGTCCAAGTCAGCGCGCCGCATTCCTTGGACAAACTCCAGCGCCTCCGTCGTTGCATCCAACATATGTCGGAGTCTTATCCGGTCATGATTCTGCATATTGAACGCTTGCCGTCGAAACAACCTGGTCGCGAAAATAGCGGCTCAGCTCGTTCGGGGTGCGCAAGTCCACCTTGCGCCCACCGAGCATGGCTGACAGTTCCCGTTCCATTCGAGCCAGGTCGATCAAGCTCGGCGCCGCACCGGTCTGGAACTCGACCAGGAGATCGATGTCGCTATCCGGGCGAAAATCTTCTCTCAAAGCCGAGCCGAACAACGAAAGCTTCCGAATCCGATTGTTCTTGCAGAACTCGGCGACCTGACCCGGAGGAAACTCAATTTTTTTCTTCTCGCTCATATGCGACACATCCTCCCCGCGCTGGTGGTTATGGCGAGCACTTCAACCCCTTATACCATCATTTCGGCCCTTGCCGAACATCGGCAAATTTGATCGGTAGCCGCGTTGAACAGGGGCAGGGCTGCAGGCTGAGAAACGTTTGCGTTCGTGCACGGTCCATCGCCACGCTGCTGTTTGTTGCTGATTTAATCGCTTGCGCTGGCCCAATCTGGCAAGCCCGCCCCTAGCGAGTTGCTGAAAAAATCCTCTTGCAGGCTGCTTAAAAAGATCCATAAGCGATGTGCGCGAAATATCGACGAGTGCGGAGACGTACATCGGCAGTACCTCGATCGTTCTAGCCGGCGTAATAATGATGGGTGACGCTTGGGCCAAGCTTGTGCTGGTCTGACTGCTCCTTAGTGCTGACGCTTTTGGCTCAGGGCGCTCCCCGTGATACAATATTTTGGTCTTGATGGGAGGTTGCCTCGTGAGTTTTACTCTGACTGATTTGTTCGCCGATTTGGACGGTTGCGCCGAAAGTCTATCGCTGGATTATCTAACGCATCGTTTGAGCAAACTCGAAATCTCTCTCGACGACGTCCGTGGGCATTTGCAGTTCGGCGCCAAGACTTACCAGCGCAACCTGATTCATCAGGGGCCTTCCTATCAGGCGCTGGCCCTCTGTTGGCGCTCCGGCCAGCGCAGCCCGATCCACGACCACCGCGGCTCGATCTGCGGCGTCCGGGTCTTGAGCGGCACGGCGATCGAGACGCTCTTCGAGCAGACGAAAGACGGCTGGATCTACGCGACCGGATCGAAGGAGCTTGGCAAGAATCAAGTCTGCGGATCGGAGGACAGCGACATCCACCAGATTTCGAACCTCTGTCCGCAGGGTGAAGATCTGGTCACCCTGCACATTTATTCACCCGCGCTTTTGGTCATGGGGACCTATTCGCTCACCGGCAACACCCGGAAGGACTTCACCGATCCGGTTTATGCTTTCAGCGATGGCGCCGGAATTTAACTCGACGCGTAGCCGTCTAGGCCGACAAAATCCTCAACGACAACTCATCCCGCTGCCTTCCCCGAAGCGCAGGGGAATAAGTTCGAGTTGGGATTGCGCAGGTCTGTTTGACGATGCTGCGCCATTTCTAACAAAAGCGTGGACCTTAGCAGGATCGGACCGAGCTGCACGGCTCAAGCAAGGAGAATCGCGGTATGAAAAACGTCGAACAGGATCTCATCGCGACTGCGCTGCCCTATTGGGAAACCGAGGCGGCGATCGTTCGGCGATTTTTCCGGAGCAAGCCGACGCGGGAGGATCATATTTTTTGGCTCAAGGCGCAGCTCTGGAAGGAGCTCCATCCGGTGGACGGTTATTTCACCGGGCTGCAGAAAGAGCTGAACAATCTGGCGGCGAGTTTTCCCGAGATCGATAAAACCATCGGACGCCACCAGTATCACTCGCTCCTCGAACAGCTCACGCAAGAGTTCAATCACTACGTGCTCATGGCCGACGTGCTCGAATATCTTCTGAGCCACGCGGTTTCCGCCGAGGATACGTTTCAACTGCCGCAGGAGAAAAAACTCGGAGACTTGCGCAGAGCTTACGCCAACTCGGGATCGGCTGTGGATCAGGCAGCCGTGCTTGTCACCGAAGGCGGCGGCGCGCGCATGTTTCGCGAGGGAAGAAAGCTCAAAGGCGGCCGGCTCGAAACAATGATCGCCGCCGCGATGGAGGTGGTCTACCGCGACGAGAAGAACCACTATAAGGACGCCGCCAGGGAAGCGGCCCGCGCGGTTAGGACCAAGCAGGACCTGGCGCGCATGAAAAAGGCGGTGCGGGAAGTAAGCCTGCAACGAGTCCACATGCGCAACGAGATGTTCAAGACACCGCTGACCAGCGAAGAAATCAAAAGTTGCCTGGCATCCCACGCGCATTGAATCCAATAATCCCGGAAGCTTGCTGCACGAACAAAATTGTTGGGCTTTCCAAAGGCGGTGAATATTCCAACTGATCGCGAGCGGGGTCCAGATCCCGAGCGCGAAATGGCCAGTTGATTGATCGCCTGGCAGCCGCTGGTGCGCTAGCAAGTTTTCGCCTGCATTGATTCCCAGATCCTGTTCCCAGTTTCTGAGATGTCATCGCCGATCCCACGTTGACAATCAAACCGTTCATAAAATACTTTGCCCTGAGGACGATGCAGCTGAGATGACTCGCCGGCAGCGTCAGTCACAAGATCCGCGCTGGCAGCAGTCTGCTGATCGGCAGGACGGAGGAAAGCGAATATGGCGGAGAATGTCCTTAAAAATGTTTTTGTCATACAGGGTGGAAAACTGATCGACGGCACCGGCCGGCCGCCGATCGAGAATTCCGTGATTGTCATTCAGGCAGGCAAATTCCAGGCGGTCGGCAGGAGCGGCGAAGTCGCTATTCCCGCCGGCGCTGAGGTCATCGATGTAAAAGGCAAGACCGTGCTGCCGGGATTCATCGACGGACACGGCCACCTGGAGGATTTTCATGGCGAGCTTTATCTTCATCTAGGCATTACCACCTGCGCCAATATCGAGCTCTACCAGGACGGCCCGTGGACGCTGGCGCAAAAGCAGGGGACGGCTCTGGGGAAAATCCGCGGGCCGCGGATTTGGATGTCGGGGCGGGCGATCGGCGGCGTCAGCACCGGACACGACGCCTTCGGCTCGCGAACCGCCCGCGACAACATCATCGTCACCACCGCGGAAGAAGTGCGCCGAGCGGTGCAGCGCAAGAATGAACTCGGCTGCGAGATTCTCAAGGTCAATGAGTTCCTTTCCATGGACCTGGTAAAGGTCGCAGCCGACGAAGCGCACCGGCTCGGCATGCCGGTCGCCGCCCATAGCTGGGACGTGGTCGGCTCCGCCAGCGCCGGCGTGGACGCCGTCGAGCATATCTGGTCGGTGGGCTACAGCTCGATTCCCTACGAACCCGCCAGGCGCAAGCTCGCCGAGGATCGCCTCGGCGGCGTCATCGATCAGGAGCTTGCCGGCGCTTATTACCAGAGCGAGAATTTCGACGCGGTGATCGGCGCCATGGTCGAGCACCAGGTGGCGTTTACGCCGACCATCGCCAAGTGGCTGCGCCCGCTGTCGTCGAGCGCCGAGCGCTTTAGAAAAAGAGAACAGGAGATCTTGAACAACCCTGAAGCGGATCTGCCGCCAGCGGTGCGCGCGGTGACCGACAACTCCTACGACAAGCTGCTCAAGCGCTATACGGCGGCGCAGCTCGAGCAAGCCAAAGTCGGCTATGAAAAGGCCAAAGAATTCATCCGCCGTTTTGTCCAGGCCGGCGGCATTCTCAAGGAAGGCTCGGACCCGCCGCGCGGCATGGCGGCGTTGCTGATGCATCAGGCGCTGGCGATGGACGTGGAGGCGGGCGTGCCGCCGATGAAGGCGATCCAGGCCGCCACCCTCAACGTCGCCAGGACGTTCAAGAAGGACCAAGACTACGGCAGCGTCGAGCCCGGCAAGGTGGCGGATCTTGCCATCGTCGAGGGCGACCCGCTGGAAGACATCTGGATGACGCAAAACGTCAAGATGGTGGTCATGGACGGCAAGGTCATGGATATCGGATTTAAAGGATACAAGAATCCGATCGCGTCATTTTATTCCTACCAGAGCCTGCCGCTGGATCTGGAAATATCGCCGCTGTTTCTCATCGAGGGCTCCGGCCCGACGACGTTGAAGGTGCGAGGGCAGGGCGGCATGTGGCCATTCCATCGGGTCATGTTGAACGGCCAGCCGCTGCCGACCAGCTTTGTCTCGAAGGACGAGCTCAAGGCGACCATTGCACCCGAGGCGATACCCAGCGCGGGCACCTACATCGTCACGCTCAAGTGCGACGGAGAAGCGTTCCCCGAGTCCCATCGCGCCCATCTGGTGGTGGGCTTCAAGCCATAGTGAAAGTGCGATTGGGGTAACCGTCACGGAAAAAGCCGCGCCAAGCACCAAGTCCGCGCTGGTTAGGCAAGCTTGAATTGTTGAGTCAAGTTCGACTCGGCATGCCGGTGCATGCCATTCGTCGCACGGCAAGACCTAACCAATGAACCGATCTTCACCCGTTTCTACTCCGAGATAACCCGGACCGGCGTATCCTCGGGCGCGATCGCCGGCAGGCCGCGATAATCCACCGGCAGGGGTTGCTCGCCGAGCATATGGGCAACCAGTACTTCGCGCACGCTTTCCAAGTCCAGCCCGGCTGCCTGCGCTGGTCCGGCGACTTCGGCGAGCACCCGATCGACGTCTTGCATCATTTTCCACTGCTTGAAGAGATCGGTCTTCTCGATCCCCATGGCCTCGCCGACCAGTTCGAGAAAGTTGACGATCTTGAACGGCGATGTGGATTCGTGGGCGCAAAGTTCCCGATGGCAGGCATGGTAGATGCCGACAAGGTAGTCGACGCCGGCGGCTGCCGCGGCGTCAAGCTCGCGCGCATGCAGTTCGCGTTTGTAGGCCGGCACCGGCGCCAGCGAGTTGCACATGTAGCCGACCCGCGGTTGGTCAAGATCGACCAGTTCCAACCCGGGAATCGCCGTGAGGATTTTGATGGCGCCTTCGGTCACGCCGGCCACCCCCGGATGCTCGTGCAGCGCGATCCGCTTCTTGATCGGATGGACGAAGTGGGGACGCAGCCGCTCGATGCGCGCGGCGATGTAGGGCACGACATGCTCAAGATCGAAGCTGGCATCGGTGCTCGGCATGACGATCTCGCTCAGCTGGATGTTGCACGTCGGGCACCACGTGAGCACCTTCGGGGCGCCCGTGCCGGCGAATCCGGCCACCGTATTGCCGCCGATCCGCCCGGAGGTCTTGGTATCGCCGGTGCGGTACTGAATCACACCGCAACAATAGGCCGGTCCGGCAAAAACTTTGTAGCGCGATGCCGAGACGAGCCAGGACCTCGAGGCACAACAGCGCGATGTGCGGCGTCTTGAGAACGTTGCAACCGAGATACATGACGATGTCCGGCGCTGGTTCGGCATCGGCTGCTGTCGCTCGGGTGAAGCCGGCGAGCAGATCGGCGGGGAGTTGCAGGCGCGAGAGCACCTTCACCGCGCTGGACATTTTCTTAAACCCGGCGCGACCCGTGGCGCGCCGCTCGTTGGTTTGGCGCCGTTCGTTGAGCCTTTAGGCGCGTCGCCGCCAACATGAAACGCGGGTTAATGCCGTCGTCGCAAGCAGATATACAGCGGCCGGAGCCGGTGCAGGCGTTGGCCCAACGGGCGCCGCGGCTTGCCGGATCACCGTCGCCGCGCAGGATATCGAGCACATCGCCGACGATCGCGGCGGGCTCGCTGGTGTCTATGCCGGCCGGCGCCGCGGTCGGGCAGACCTCGACGCATTTTGCACAGCGGGTGCAGCGGTCAAGGATGTCGCTTACCCTTGCATCGATAGTCGCGATGAATGCGTCAGCGTGATCGTTCATCACTTCCCCTTTTACCGAGCGGGCGAACCAGCGGCTGCCAGCTTTTTATCATAGCGCCACTGTCGAGCAAAACTAAATTCCGTAGCGGAAGGCGTTGCCAACTCGATCAACCAATGATCGGACCCTTGGAAGCACTCTCAGCTATGGAGTTAACCTTTTTGCTTCGGCGCACGCTGATCCTTGTTTTTCTCCGCACGAACGGTGTTGAGAAGGTCGGTCGATATCAATCCTTCCGCGGCAGCGTGGGCCGCAGCAAATTCACTGTCCGGCGCAAGCACCAGCTGGCTCCCGGTGGGGCGTATTTCCTCTATCAGCTGATCGATCGCTGCCAGCCGCTGGGGCTGTTTACTGACGCTGCGGATGTAGACCGTGCGAATGCGAGTGGGATACTCTTTCACCACGTCCCGGTAAATTTCCGGATCGCGCTCGCCGCTGTCGCCTATCAGCACGAATGGCAGATGCGGAAACGATTCCAGTATGATTTTGATATTCTTCTTCTTGTGGTGTTCCGGTTTCGTGGAGAATAACAAGTGATCGCCAAAATCCCGCAAAAGCAGCGGACCCAGTGGAATCTTCTGTAGGTTCAAGAATTCGACCAATAGGCTGTAAAGGTTCCAGGCGCTATTCGAAACATAAAAGATCGGATTGTCTTCGCCGCCGCCCGCCCCCCTTTGCAAGGCCTGGTAAAAACCGGCAACGCCTTCGAAGGGCTTACGGGTATGCTCGTTGGAGAGAAGCACCGTCAGGATCATCTTCAATTTATTGGTGACATGGCTCGATATTACGGTATCGTCGATGTCGCTGATGACACCGAATCTGGCGGCGGCGGAAGGCACCAGCACCTTAGCGGTGGCGCGCACCGGAGCTGCCGTGTCGGACGATGGTTCTAACAGCTCCAATTCCACGTTTTGCCAAGGATTCGCATCCAAGCGCTGCGTCGGTTGAATCGCGAAATGGAAATAACCTTCGTCATCGGCGGTCGCCTCGCTGTGGTTTCCCTGAAAGGTCGCCCGGACTCGAGCGCCCGGCACTTCGTCGGATTCAAAGCGCTTGATACATATTGATGAGATTGCGCCAGGTATGATCGGCGCTCGTGGCAGGAGTAAATCCTTCGTCCGCCAATACTCTGCCGCCGAACAAAAGTTTCTCCGCACTGCCGTAGCCCAAATAAGGAACGATCATCAAAGGATGGCTAAAGCCCGTGATTGTCCTCAGGCGCGCCCGGACACCGTCGGACAGCCTGTCCGCGCGATCGAGCAGAGTGGGAAGCCGCGATTTCCAGTCCCTCATGAAGATAGATTAGCAACTCTCATCGGCTGCGGAAATCGCTATGTGCGGCCGGCTTCAGTCCGCGCGCCGCAGGTCCGGCGGCAACATTTTTCTAACCGAACTTCTTGGGATTGGCACCATTGAGATCAGCGACCAAGACTGGGGTCAATTCAACAGCTTTGAAAGCATGGCTTGTAGGCGCCGTCCAGACGATCCGCTTCGGCAGATCGATCCCCAGCGCGAATAGCGCGGCGATGGCATAAGCATTGAGGACGAGTTCAAGGCGACGTTTGGTCGGAAGACTTCAACGGGCGATTTCGATCGGAACGACCCGCTCGCGACCGAAGGCGATGTTCAGCCCGCTTTGGAAACTCAGCAATTTTGTCCCCGCAGCAGGCAGCGGGGAAGTGTTAGAATTAACGGGCTTGAAAGAAGGCGTCTTCTTGATGGACATAGCCGGTAACCCGCGCATCGCTCAATGAGCGGACACGCAGATAGTCGCCGGTTTTGCTTTCCACCATCACCTGCGTGCCGCGTTTGAGGGTCGTGATGATGCTGGCATTCGCTGTGGGTCGATCGCGGACGAAGGAATTGCCGACGACCTCGAAGCTGCCCAAATAGGCCGGCGCTTTTTTCTCTGTGATTTCTCCACCGTCAGGGAGAACCGGTTCAGAATTGGTCGAAGAGAGTTGAGGCGCGGCGGGTTGTGCTTTCGAGCCTTCGACCCTCAGCTCTGAGTCGGGAGTATGCCCCGGGCCTTGCCGAGCGCTTGCTGCCGACTTGGTGATTTCTCGACCGTCAGGTTGAACCGGTCCATGAATCGTTAAAGAGAGTTGAGGCGCGGCAGGTTGCACTATCGCGCTTTCGACCCTCACCTCTGGGCCGGAAGTATGACCTGAGCCTTGCTGAGCGATGGCGCTCCACTTATCAGTTAGATCGGACAAATAGTTTTTGCTGCGCTGCCAATAGGGCGTCGTCCCGGCACCTGCCAGTAAAATGATTCCCAGGAGGACTATTGCCATGCCCGATGCCATGGCCGATTTTGTCGGGCCGCGGTTAAAATAGATCGTTGCAGGGTCATGATCTAAGCCGACATGGGGATTTTCGAATTGCCCGCGTCGGGAGTCCTCCGCCTGAGCTTCATGCCGGTTCCTGGCTGTGCGAAAGTTCGCCCCCACCGTCGCCGTCCAGGTTTTAAGCCTGTGGTTGAAGTTCACGTCCCAGAGACGCAGCGCCGAAGCTTTTAATTTAGGGAGGTCTTTGGAAACGTCCTCGGTGATAACTTTCATCCGACTTGGCGGCAAGGGTCGGCACTGGGCCTGCCTCGCCTTGTCTTGCTCCGCCTCTGCCCGGACGGCTTCCTCCCAAGTGATATGAACTGGTTTCTTCGCCTGCCCTTCCATTTCGAACCTCCGCCCGGTTTGCCTTGGTCGAAAGCCCTGAACGGGCCCCAGGGGTTTATGACTTTCGCCGGCCAACCGGATTGAAACGCCGTGCCCTTTTTTAGAAGCGGTACATTACGCTCGACCTATGCGTGAATCAAGAGCAACAGGAATGCCAAAGAGTGCCAAAGAACGACAACGATTTCTTTAGCTTTTTCGGTCTCCGCTTTTGGCAGATCGAGTGAAGCGTAAACGTTGGGGGCTGCTTCAGTTGTCGGCGGCGTCAACTAAGAGCCAGCAAACGAGTAAAGTTATTAGTGGAGGAGAAAGGTCTGCGGCGTCGCGCACTAAATTCGGAGATAGGGGAGGGGAAGATTAAGAATGACCGCTCAAGTCAATCCTAAGATTGACCAGTTCCGCGCGGTTGCTTGATTGCCTTATTTGAATGTCGGGAAAGAATCCTGCTGGTATGGATACGACCCTCATCGTGCGGCGTCGGTGACCGGAAGGTCAACCGTTTTCGAGCAGATAACTGCGCCGATCGATCTTTACGGTACCGTTGGTAAAGCTGATCGAAATATTGATGTCTCCTTCGCCTCGGAGCCACGGCACTACCTTCATGGTTCGAAGACCCGCTTTGGTATTGGGCTCTTGGAACGCGATCGCTTCGGCCTCCGCCCGAGTCTCAGCGCGCAAGATGAAGTTGCCGTAAGCAAGATCACAGGATGTTTCATTGTCCTTGTCGTTCTTGAGCAGCCCCGCTCCAAACAGCCGCCCCTCGCTTTCCAGTCTCGCCATGTACTCCTTGTGCGGCCGGCGGACTTCCTCACGGGATGGCGCGTTCGGCGGCGGGGGTTCAACGAGCGTCATAAAACAAAGGTAGCACTGCTCGTGCTTTAACGGGTGCATCGGGTCTTTTTTCGGTTCTGCCATGGCCTTTCCTCCTCGCAACGATTTCAAAATTCAGCTTAGGAAACGTCGTGTTGGTGCGATCCGGGTTCCATGATTTTGTTGGGCGCCGCCGCGGCTCGGCAGGAAAATAATGGAAAGGGGACGGCCAGCAATGTGAAAACGGCGATGACAAGTTCGGGCGGCGACATGCTGGTCGAGTTGGCGTACCAAAAACAATCAGGGATCCTTTCAATGGCGGCAGCAGCCGCGAAGATCGACAAAGATGATCGAAAAAAATTGGCTCACCGCATCCTAATCAGGCGCATAAAGATCGGCGAATACAGTGTCTCGGGTCACGCTGTTTTGCGCTTAGAAAACCTTTGGGTTTAACAGGAAGCAGACAATGACGTTCTACGCCTGCAAGTTTCAAGTCCCCGTTACCTGCTTTGCATGACTTTTAGCTCGCGAAGATTTCTCCCAGCTTGGGCATGCGAGACCGCCGATACCGAGACACTAAGAACAGCTGGACCGATTGGAACCTTTAGAATTGTCCTTCTGTTGGTTGCTTGTTAGTTAATGCTTTCTCGCTTGGTTGATTATCCTTGTTCAATCGCTGTATAGTGTATATACATAATTTATGTTCGACTGGGATCCACGGAAGGCGCAGAGTAACTGGCGCAAACATGGCGTCTCATTCGAAGAAGCCGCTGCGGCATTCCTTGATCCGGATGGTTTGGACGGTGAAGATTTGGACCACTCGGACTCGGAAGCCCGCCGGTTGAGACTAGCGAAAAGCGGCTTGGGTAGAGTGCTGCTCATAGCGTATACGGTAAGGAGTAAGAATGATGAAGAAACGACGCGGATCATCAGCGCGCGGCGAGCAAGCCGTAAAGAACGAAAAAGTTACGAAGTCAAAGAAGATTGACTTTTCCGATATTCCCGAACTGTCCGACCGGCAACTTTCATCCATGCGGAGGGTCGGTAGGCCGACGATGGGTGACGAGCCAAGGAAGCTTATCGCGATTCGTTTGGATGCGAAAGTTTTAGGTTGGTTGCGCAAGACCGCCGAGAAAAAAGGATTGCCGTATCAGTCGCTGGTCAATGAAATCTTGGCAAGCGAGATGCGAAAGGCGAGTTAGTCAATACTCAGACCTCCCGGAGGCTAGCGGGCCGCGCTGTTCAGTCGACCACCGATCGATCGGCAACAAGCGACCGCTGGAGCCACTGGAACATCCGCCATCCGACCTCGTCGAGGGCAAGTGTCGACGCCGCGGCCGCAGCGGCCTCGTCGGAGATCGGTCGCCCGTTCGGCGCTTTCACGTGGACCTCGGCCACCCGCTCGGCCATCACGAACCATCCCACCGATTCCTCCACCGACCGGCCGACCGTGAGCAGGCCGTGGTTGCGCAGGATGCAGAACTTCCTGTTGCCGAGTGCTGCGGCTATGCGCCTGCCGCCATCGATCGAAAGCACCTCCACCTCCTCATCGTCGAAGAGGGCCTGGTCGAAGACGAAGGCACAGGCCTCCTGACTGAGGGCGCGGAACGGCTCGACGTTGGCCGACCATGGCGTACCGAAGGCGGTGTGGGTGTGAGATGCGCTGACGACGTCGGGACGGGCGGCGAGCAGCGGGTGATGGATGTTGTAGCCGGCCGTGTTGACGGCGCCGGTCGAGTTGCCGTCGGCATCCTTCACCTCGCCGCCGGGCCCGACCAGCACCAACTGGTGCACCGTCGCCGCGCTGAAAGGGACACCCCAGTCGAGCAGCCAGAAGTGATCGGTGAACTCGGGATCGCGGGCCGATATATGACCGTCGCCGAGCATGCCCCAGCGCATCGCGCCGAAGATGCGGTAGCCGAGCGCACACATGCGCTTGCGGTGCGCCCGTTCGTCGGCGATCGAACGGACGGTGCCGTAGGGCTCGACCCCGTCAAAGGGTGGATAGGGACTCGTTGTCATGTCTCACATCGTACGTCGCGCGATTTACTCGGGTGTTTCTGTGTAGTAAATTTCGCCCACATTTTTTTCTGCATCAGTCTGCATCTGGGGGAGTCTGGGGCCCCGTAATACCCGTCGCGTTGCTTGCCCCATCCTTGGCCTCACTAGCTTCCAGAAAAATTATTCTTGCCGAAACCATATGGCAGGGCAAAAAAGATGTCTACCACTTTGCCGCCATTTACATTTCCAACTCTACCAAAACGTTTTGTCTCGAGGGACGAGCTCAAGGCGATCATTGCACCCGAGGCGATACCCACCGCGAACCTACATCGGCACGCTCAAGTGCGAAGGAGAAGCGTTTCCCGATCATCCTTGCATGCCGGATAGTCCTGCAAATTGACATCCGCTCAGATAATAAGATAGTTCTGAGCGATCAGCAGCCGGGTCGCGTTTATTTTTGATCGAGGTTGGGTGAGAGTTTAGGAAAATGGCTATACGTCGAGGAGAAGAATTTCTCGAAAGCCTCCGGGATGGGCGCCGCGTCTGGGTACGAGGTGAATTGGTCGAAGATGTCACCGCACATCCCAGTTTGAAAGGCTGCGCCCAAAGCGTTGCCGCGGTTTATGACCTTCAACACGACCCGGCCCATCGGGACCTGCTGACTATGCCTTCGCCGGTTACGGCGCAACCGGTGAGCCTGGCTTATCTTTTGCCCCATTCGGTCGAAGATCTGACTCGCCAGCGAAAGATGTATGAGTTCCTCGTGCGCCGTGCTGGAGGCGTGGCGGCGCGCCTACCTCAGCACCTGGCTACCGTCGTTTTGGGGCTGTACGACGTTCGTGACATCCTGGCCGAAGAAAATTCCGCCTTCGCGGCGAACGTTACCCGCTACTTCGAGTACTGCCGCGAAAACGATCTGGCCATCGCGACGATTTTCAACGACCCATTTCATCATCGAAGCCATCCGCAGTCCAAGCGAGAATACTTGAAGGTGGTCGAGCGGCGCGCCGATGGCATCGTGGTGACCGGTGCCAAAGGAGTGGGAACGCAGGCACCCTACGCCAACGACATCCTATGCCTGACCCAGCCGCGGCCCGACCTCCAGCCCGAGGAGGTGGTGTATTTCGCCGTGCCGGCGAACTCTCCAGGCCTCCAGCTCATCTGCCGGCAGCCCCTGGCGCCGCCCAACCCTGAGGATCATCCCTTAAGTCCGCACTGGGACGAGATGGACGCCATGGTGCTGTTCGACAACGTGTTCATACCCTGGGATCGGGTATTCTATCTGCGTCAATCCGATCCCGAAGACCCGAGTTTATACGCGAGGCTTTTCCAAGGAGCCATGGGTATCGGCCCCTGGTATGTTTTAGTGCGGCTGGCGGTCAAGGCGGAGGTGTTGCTGGGCATCTGCGCGGCGATGGCCGAATATCTCGGCACCGCTAAACAACCTCATGTACAGATCGCCCTGGCCGACGCCATAGTCTACCTGGAGACGATGAGGGCTTTCATCCAGAGCGCTGAAATGAACCCTATACGCTCTCAATCGGGGCTCACCCTGCCCAACTGGGTCCCGGCGCAAGCAGCCCGCATCTTCTCGATCGAAGGCTATCCCCGGATGCTGCAGATGATACGCGAGCTGTGCGGCTCCGGTATCCTGATGTCGCCGAGCGAAACCGATATGAATAATGCCGACGTCGGCCCCCAAATACGGCGCTTTTTTGTCGGGGAGAACGAGCACACGCAAGAATGCTTTCGCATGCTGAAGCTGGCGTGGGAATATGCCTGCGACTCTTTCGGCTCGCGCCAGCTGCTCTTCGAAATGTACAACGTCGCCAGCCTGGCCACCAACAAACAGCGGCTCGTGAGTAGCTACGATCTGAGCCCCTTCGTCCGCCTGGCTAAAGAATTGGCCGGCATTAAAGAACGCTGAAACTGCTTGAACGAAGCGAAGCGGTGGAACGATTGGAACGGCTGGAACCGCTCTTCGTTTGCCAACGATTTGAACGGAGCGCAGCGGTTGAACGACTGGAACTGCGCAACGCGCTGGAACCACTGGAACCGTCTTCGAATAAATCCGACCTTGAACTTTTGAACTGTTGAACCTTGAACCGCGCCGCGAGGCGTTGACACCCGTTCCCATCAGCGATATTTCTTTCGCAAAAGATTGAGAGTGATTACCTTTGCAACCGCGCGAGCGATGGAACATGGAACGATTGGAATTTGTTCTTCGTTGTAGAACGATTTGAACGGAGCGCATCCTTCGACGAGCTCAGGACGAGCGGAAGAACCAATCCGGTCATGGTGAGCCTGTCGAACCATTGAACGGCTTGAATGTTTTGACGAATCAAGTTTACGTTGAACGTTTGAACGGTTGAACCGTTGAACGACTTCTCTTCAACAGCCTGCTAGCGCTCGCGCTTTACGGAGGAACCCCATGTCATTGCTGACACTGCAAATGCCGGCCCTTCCCGACCCGGTCAAAGTCGTCCTCCAACCCGCCACGACGGCGTTGTTGGTGTTCGACATGATCGATCGTATCTGCCAAAGCCAGCCGAATTGCACCGGGGTCATGGTGCCGGCCCTCGCCGCGCTGCTGGCGCGGGCGCGAAAAGCCGGCGTCTTCGTCCTGTACTCTACTCGGGAGCCGGAGAGCTCGAAGTGGGTGACGGAGGTCGCTCCCGCTCCGGGCGACCCGGTCGTCAAGTCGACTGGTCAGGACAGATTCTACAACACCGATCTCGACAATACGCTGAAGGCAAAGGGGATTAAGACGGTGATTCTTACCGGCTGGAAGGTCAGCGGCTCGGTGGTCTATACATCGGTCGGAGCAACCCTGCGGGGGTACACTGTGGTCGTGCCGACAGATGCCAGCTTAGCCGCAACCGACTACGAAGTGGCGATCGGCCAATTCCAAATATTGAATCAGAATAGCGCCAACGCCACCAACGAACCGCTGAAGGCGAACGCCTCAACCCTGAGCCGTGCGGATATGATCGTCTTTCAGTAGAAAAGGCGGGTTGGTGATATGTTGTATCCGAGGACCGATTGGAACTGCACAAAGTGATAAAACCACTGGAACGATTGAAACCGTTCTTTGTCCTTAATCCGACCTTGAACTTTTGAACCGTTGAACCTTGAACCGCGCTGCTCGGTCGCAAAGTTCATCCAAAACCCGAGGGAGACTTATCTGATGAATGCCAGAGCAGTCGCGCTGATTACGGCAGCGCTCTTGTCGTGGTCTCTTCTGGTATCGACGGCTAACGCACTCGACCCAGAGAAGCAACGTATCTACTCCAACATCGAAAACACCGGATTGTGTGGGACCGATCCCAGTGGCGCCTTCCCTCCCAGTCCATGCACAGTCCCGTCTGGACAGCGCCTGATAATCGAGCACGTCTCGGGTTATGTTTTTCTCCCCACCTCGACAAACACCACGACCGGAGTGTCGATCGTGATAACGGATCCCGGACTCGGGCTCAGTAGCGCCGCCTTCCACAACTTTGTGGCCACAAAGACCTTCCCGGGCCCAGTGTCGGATACCTTTTCCTTCTCCATTCCATTCAAATTGATGTTGAATGCCGGAGCGACCTTCTATTTCAGCCCTTCGGATAACGCCGCAGTCTCCGGATACCTGGTGAAGCAGTGAGCAGGGCGTGATATTCCACCGCTAACAGTCACTGTCAAAGTTTTACAGGTATTTCGGGCCCGGACCAAGCTATCTCGTTGCTTCATCGAGCTTTCATCCCACCAGCAGGTGTTTTGAGACCTTAGAGCTTCATTTTCAGCAGCAAATCCGAAGACCGTGTTCGGATAAATCCGACGTTGCTTACTTATCCTCGTCCAACGATATCTCTTCCCAATCTCCCGGTTCATCGAATAGAGATGGCCGCCTCACTCGAATTCTATGGGGTTCGACTACCGCAAGACAGCGAGATAACTCGCTAAGTTCGGTCTGTTGGGCAAATTTCAATACGAATTGGTTAACCGCCGATGGTCCCATGCTGCGAGGTCTAAACAAGATAACTCCGGGATGTGATCCAGGCGGGAACTTTCTGAGGTCGGCAAAGTCCAGATCAAGGGTGAAGATCATTCGATCTTCGCTTTTGGCCGCCGCTCCCACTTCAACGTCGATTTTTCCCAGCAGCCCTTCTTCAAGAGCGGTCGATACGTCGTGACCCTGCTGCGATAGGGGGCCTTTCAACTGACGCGAAAGATTTTCGTCTAGTTTGATCTTCACTATGCCGTGATCTTCCAGACGTTTTCCCGCGCCAATTCGGCGGCATAGGCCACAGCGGCACGGATATCTTCATCCTTGAGAGATGGATAGTGGTCAATGATTTCTTCCGGTGTAAGCCCCTCAGCCAACGCATCGAGAATAATGGCGATGTAGATTCGCGTTCCTCGAATGCAAGGCTTTCCTGTGCAAACCTTCGGGTCCACAGTCACTCGCGCGAGCAATTCTTCATGTGTCATACGTCACCTCGGTACCGCCAGCAACATAGCATCCAGTAGCCGTTTCTCTTCAGTTTTCTTAGGATACAACGCCGTCGGCGTCTACGCCAACTGCCGAAAATCAGAGGTGATGTGTGGTTTGCGGGGTCGGACCAGCCTATGTCCTCGCATCTTCGAAGTTTTTATTCCAGAAGACAGTGTTTTCCGGGCTTAGAGAATGGTTTTCGCCCGCGGATTTGAAGCCATAGACCTCACTCTCTTCGCGTAACACATGCGTTCCCTCAAACTGTTTGACTCCACGATGCATCGCTTTGCTGCCAAGCTCGGCTTTGATCTTCTCAATAAAAGCCAAGCTGCCAACGGCAATTGCTTCCGACCATCGGACGTCACGCAGACTCAACTCTCTTGCTAACGCTTCCTCTATCCACTGGCGATGTGCAGTTTGAAAACCTTCAATGTCTTCAAAGCCGCACAACTCACTTAGTGCTCGAAGATCGATTATCGCATATCGCTTGGGTGGCCTTTGAATCTCGCAAAAACCGTTTTCGTTCCACTGCCCAGGATGATTCACCGCACCGGCGCGAACCATGTTGAGATCAATGTAGACCACACAGCGATGCAAGTGCGCGTCGATCTCGATGGCGGTGGCGTGATAACGATCTTCCCAGAACGCGCCCTTTGTCGCCCGGCGCTGGTTGTACTCCTGCGCGGTGCGCCCCGCGATTAGCTGCATACTGTGGGCAATGACGTTTCGGCCCGTGTCTTTAACCAAAAGATGAACGTGGTTGGACGTCATCACATAATCGAGCACGCACAGACCGAAGCGTTTCCTCGCCTCGAAAACCCAATGCAGGTAACGGCGACGATCACGCATTCCGAAAGAAGTCCATTTCCCTCTAACGGTTTGAACGGAGCGCAGCGATTGAACGGCTTGAACGGTTTGAACAAATTTTCTGTGACAACGGTGAGTGATATGCCAGATGTGGCCTGGCAGATAGTGGCGGTTAGCGCGTGGCATCGTTTTTCTTAGATGTCGCTTTTTCGGTTCAAGAAGCCACCTCTAAGCTCTTAAACCATGCCTTTTAAGTCATCTTCTGTTGGCAATTCAAGAGCTTGCCTTGGTCCGACCCGGGGTGCCTTGGCCCTAACCCATTCTGGAATCGTAACCAGGCTCATGATTGCCAGTAGTGTGGCAATCCGTAGACCAGGAAATTGCTCGAGGCTGCGAGTCTACGGTAGTTGCGTGCTGCCCGCTCTCGATTGCCGAATAATTTCTTTACCAGCCATGTAAGCGTCAGAATAGAAATCCGCACGGGCATGTCCGCAGTGATGAGGACCTTATAGACTCGCGCCGTCCAGGGACCACAATGTTTTCGCAAGTAATGGACGTAGGAGCATTCGCTACAACGATAAGCATAAGATTCATCCAATTTCGTGGCGATCCCGCCCCAATGAATCACCTGGGCCTCGGCGAGATAGTACATTTTGCCGAGTTGACTGAGACGAACAGACAAATCGATATCATCCACGCCGAACTCGAACGCCTCATCCCATCCACCAACGCGATCAAATTGTCGGCGAGGTACGAGTAAGGCTGCTCCGACAAGTTGCTCCACGTACGCGCTTCGCGTCAGGTCGAAATCGACTTGCCGATAGGCACGATTGGCAGAGCGGAAAAGACCGGTCCAACGAAGAAACAGGACACGATGTTGAAGCGCTCTAAAGCCAAGCACTTTACGTACATTCCCCTGCGGCTTACCGTCGGGAGAGATGAGATTGGGCGCGACTGCGGACACCTCGGGATGATTTTCGGCAAAGTTTACTAGCGCCTTCAAAGCGCCCAATTGGATTTTGGTGTCGTTGTTAAGAAATAGTAAAAGCTTGCCGCGCGAGCGCGCGGCCGCCTGGTTGTTAGCTGCCGCTACCCCTCTATGACGCTGATTGCATATTAAATGAACGGCAGGAAATTCCGCTTCCACTAACGCCGCCAAGCAGTCCGTCGAGGCGTTATCGACGACGATGACCTCGACCGAGAATTCGCCGCGGTCGGAGTCGATTGAAGCTAATAAAGCGCGCAAATATTCGTAGCAATTCCAGGTGACGATACAAATCGACAGATCAGGACAGCTGCGTGATTCCGCCACGACACTTTACCTGAGTTTACCTCCGGACCACGAATCGTAAGCAGCGCCGGATCGCTGCAGGCGTTTATCTCTCGCCAACGTGGTAAAACGGTTCATAACATGCTGTCGAATATTAAGAATTTCGGCGCAAATACGCCATGCAATCACGTTAGATTATACGAAAGGCTCTGCTCAACTTGCCTGGATCTGCCAATTGCATACGGTCGAATGCTGCTAGTCCGGCGCCTAGTGCTCAGCAGGGAACCAGGCGTGCTTCAACGTTAAAATTCGGGCACGCGCTCTCATGTCGGTCGGTATAGTGCAGGCCGTGCCAAAGGGCAATGCCTAAGCCCGGGACTGCGTGTTGTCCACAAAAAAAGAAAGGGCAAAGAAAGAAAAGCTCAGGCATAACACTCGTTACAATCTTTCTTACACTCTTTCATCCTTTCTCCGTCTGCCGCGCCGACCACCGCGATAACATCGTACTGACATTGGCCTGATCGCGCCCCAGGTACTTCGCTACTTCGCTCACCCCATAGCCATACTCTCGCACGAGTAATGCCGCTGCCTCGGCTCGCTGCGCGGATATTTCCCAACGCCGGTCCTTGCTGCGAAGCAGCTCCGGCGCCGCGGCCACTCGCCGGGCGACCTCCTTGAACACCGTCTCGATCGCTTTCTTCCGCTTGGGCGCGGCGAGAGCTTCGCCATCCCGGCTGATTTCTTCGCCAAACCCTTCCCCTCCCAAAAATCGCTGATCCTCCACGGCGTAGTACGCTTCATTGTGCTCCTCACCGATCCCTTCCAAGACAAATCTCTCGTATCCCTTCTTGCCGCCCAACAATTTCAAGATCGGCGTCGTGTCGACGATCTTGTCGGTGCCGTTGCTCAAATAACTGCGATGGCCGCTGTGAAGATACTGTTCGGGCCGGCCGGCCAGCTTGGCGCGAACCCCATTGAGATGAATATAGCGAACCAGCGCCAGCAGATATTTATCGCGCTCGCAGATAATCGCTTTGTACCGGCCTTGGAATAAATGGCCGACCTTTCGGTAGCGCAGATTGAAGTACTGGGTGTAGGACTGCTGCACGCCCTGCATGAATCTGGCCAGCGGCGTGTTGCCGGTCTCGACCAGCAGATGGACGTGATTGGGCATCAAGCAGTAGGCGTAGATGCGCACTTGGCATTGCGCACGGTACTTCTCCAGCCGGTCTAGGTACGCTTTGTAATCCACATCGGTTCGAAACGTCTTGCGTCTCTGGTTGCCGCGGACAATGACGTGGTAGAGCAGTCCGGGCGCGAAGACTCTGGGACGGCGGGCCATGAGCCGAGCGTTAGCAAAAACCGGGATCACCTGGCAAGACTGTATTGATTGTTATGCCGGATCCTAATTCCGTATTACTTGAACAACAGGTTCCAGCCGACGTTTTGCCTCCGCTTCGCTTCGGCAAAAACGCGGCTGAACCTGGGCGTTTAGGCGGCAGGGATTCCGGCGGTTCGGAGGCGAGGTGACCGAATGAGCGACGTGAGCACCAGAGAGAAGCAAGGTGAGGCAGCCCCTGTCGAGGAGGCGCTAAAAAAGGAGCGATACGAGCTACTCCAGCGACTGGAGGACTCGCTGGAAACGCCGATGCTGGTCCTCGCCTTCGTATGGTTGGCGCTGTTGGTCGTGGAGTTGATCTGGGGCGAGAGCCAGTTGTTCGAGATCATCGGCGCGATCATTTGGGTCATCTTCATTGTCAATTTCGCGGTGGAATTCGTCCTGGCTCCATACAAGGTCGCTTACCTAAAGCACAACTGGCTGGCGGCCATTTCGCTACTGGTACCGGCGCTGCGCCTCTTCCGCGTCTTTCGGGTGTTTCGGCTGCTCCGGCTGGCCCGCGTGGGGCGGGGTTTGAGTTTGCTCCGCGTCGTCAGCTCGCTGAACCGCGGCATGCGTGCACTCGGCGCGAGCCTGAGCCGGCGGGGCTTCGGCTACGTTATCGCCCTCACGGTACTGGTCACATTCGCCGGCGCGGCCGGGATGTACGCCTTCGAGAACGTGGCTCCCGGCGGCATGAAGAGCTACGGTGAAGCGCTGTGGTGGACCGCGATGGTCCTGACCACGATGGGCTCGCAGTACTGGCCGCAGACGGTCGAGGGGCGCGTGCTGTGCGTCTTCTTGGCGCTGTACGCTTTCGCCGTCTTCGGCTACGTGACGGCGACGCTCGCAACCTTCTTCATCGGCCGCGACGCAGAGCATGACGAGGCCGAGTTGGCGGGAACCAAACAATTGGCCGCTCTCCGGGACGAGATGACCGCCCTGCGCGAAGAGATCCGCACCCTGTTGCGGCGACCGCCGCCTGTTGGAGAGAAGGACGAAAGCGTAAACACACCTGGAAGCCGAAAAAATTAACACCAGGCTAAGCGTGTAGATGGCCGGCACCAAAGGTCTTTGTATAGTTGCCGATTACTCTGTTTCCATAATCTGTAGTCTTGATTGGTAATCAAGTGAGCCACCAAAAGTAATTAAAGTTGTTATGGCTTTTCTCGTATGTCCGTGAATTGTCCGCAGCTCTGAGCTTGCGGGCATGACTCGGCTAGGAGCGGTGCACGGCGAGATCATCAGAGGCAAGTGACGATGCCGCAGCCGCAGTGGCCGCACTATGGACGGCCCGACGCATACGGAATGGAACTGCGGAGCGCGTTACAACGATGGACGAACGTGATGAGTTTGGGCTACCTATGCAGATCTGGGCTTAGCAACCGACTTAGTCGGGACCTTGTGGACGCTCGATCAGACGAATGTAAGCATGAGGAATTGCAGTTGTCGGCGCGGCAGACGAAGAGAAGTTAATAGATTGTAATGACTGTGATTCTGCTGAAAAACCCCCTGCAGTTTTTTTGTTATTACAGATAAATCGACGTTGACAAGCGACGGTATTGGCCTCAAGGTTTTTGCATGAGTGTAAGACCTGTTGCTGCACAGCGAAGCTTTTATCACACCGATTATCTTGCTGGAAATCTTTTCGATCCAGCCAACCGCTACCGTCTGTTTCGAGAAAAGATCTGGCCCAAGCTTTTGGAGCTTGCGCCTAAGTTTGAAGCTCTTTACTGCGCGGAGAACGGCCGGCCGCCGATCGATCCGGTGCTGCTTTGTGGGGTGACGCTGCTCCAGTTTATGGAGAAAGTGGCGGACCGAAGAGCCAGCGAGCAAGTAGTCTATCATCTGGGTTGGAAGTACGCCCTGGATTTGGAACTAGACTATGACGGGTTTCATGCCACGGTGTTGGTTTATTTTCGCGACCGGCTCGAAGAGAAAAAAGCCCAACGGCTAATTTTTGACGGGGTGGTGGATTTGTTGATCGAGATGGGATTGGTCAAGCGCACGGGTAAACAGCGGCTCGATAGCACTCATATCGTGGGCTACGTCAAAGCGATGAGCTGGATGGAATGCGCAATCGAGACGCTACGGCTGGCGTTGGAGGATTTGAAAGCAGAAGTCGGGCAGAAAAAGCGCCCAGAGTTTTGGGACAGACTGTGGGCGTTCTATGTAGAGAACAATCTGGATTGGCGGTTAAGCAAAACCGAGCAAGCCAAGCGTCACCGGCAATGTGGACAGGACATCAGAGATCTGCTGGAGTGGATCGATACAGCGAACCCCAAGCTCGCTGAACGCGAAGCGGTGAAGCTTCTGCGGCGAGTATTTGGCGAGCAGTTCGAAGTGATCGAGGGAAAGCTGGAGCTTGCCACCCATCGGCCTTCGCGCGCGGTACAGAACCCGCATGATCCCGATGCGCATTACGCCGATAAGAAGACCAAGCAGTGGACCGGCTACAAAGTGCACGTGGCCGAGACGGTCGATCCAGAAGAACCGATCAAGGAAAAGGGCGAGCCCGCGGAACATTTCATTGCCGAGATGTTCACCACCGAAGCGGCCCAAGACGAGATGGCCGGTTTAACTGAAGTGCTCAAAAGAGAGCAAGAGCACCACGAGATCACACCCCAGGCGATCTACACCGATGCCGGTTACGTGACCGAGAGCACTTTAACGCAGGCGCAACAAAGCGGCATCGAGTTATTGGGGCCGACGCGTCCCGACCCGCACAAGGGGCCGTACAATAGCGATGCGTTCCACGTTGATGTCGACAAGCGTCAGGCGGTTTGTCCCCAGGGTAAACTCAGCACCCAGTGTAGCCGCATCAAAGATAGCTTTATGGGAACCGAGTACTACCGCATCGAGTGGGGCAATCAATGCGACAGCTGTCCGGTACAAAAGCAATGTACTCATTCCAAGAGTGGACGGCGAACTTTAGTGGTTGGACTGCGCCACGATCTGGTCGAGCAGCGGCGCAGAGAAATGAAACAGAGCGGTTTCTCCAAATCCATGCATCCGAGAAACGGGATTGAGGGAACCCACAGCGAGTTGGTGCGTGGACACGCGATCAGGCGGACGAAATATCGGGGGCTGAGCCGGGTCGGTTTATCGAATTACTTCATAGGTGCGGCTTGCAACGTAAAACGATATCTAAATCTATTCGCGTTCCAGATGAGAACGCCGGCTCTGAGCCCCGCTTAAGGGCGGAGCGCAGCTCATTTTCCTGGCTATGGCTTCGTTGAGGGTGAAATTCTCTCCGTCGTAACATCCTTTGGCGATGAACGCTTTTACTACCAGCGGTCGCGAATCAAATCCACGGGTTTTTCAGCAGAATCACACTCAACTACAATCTTCGATTCCGCTTCCCGCAAACAGCTAATGACTTGTCTTTTGACCTTGATCGCCTACGCTCAACAAGTCGCTCCGTTCAAGATACAATTGCGGGGACGAGTCGGCGCAAGTTTTCATCACTCTACTGGAATCAGCGGGAGAGGTGGCAAGAGGTCAACTTTCGTGGGTGTGAGCGATAGTTTTCGTTCAAATCGGTCAAGCCGTTCAACCGCTTCGCTTCGATCAAACCGTTAACTGATTAAGATTAGGCTTTGTTCAAAGGTTAAAGGTCAGATTGGATGGGATGACGATGGGACGGGCTCGTTCAAGGTTCAAGGTTCAAAAGTTCAAGGTTAGATTCGGATGGACTCCGGCGTTTGCAGAAGTCCGGGAACAGAAGAATAGACGTGAGTTAACGTTTGCCATAGCGCGCAGCGCGTTCCTCGACCAGGAAGCCGATCTTGCGCTTCTTGGGTTCCGGCGGGGTCATCAGTTGCCGCACGGCGTCGAACAACGTCTTGATGCTCGTGTCGTGCGCTGTCACCGCTCGCTCCAACTCATCCAGTTTAAGTTTGACTTCTTGTTGCAGCTCAACCGTGGCGCGAAGGCGAATGAACGCCCGCACCACGTAAACGCTCATCCGTACGGCATGTCGGGCTGTTGAGCGTGTTCGCGGCCATGATCGCGCCGTGCTCGGTAAAAGCATAGGGTAGATACTTGATGTTCTCGCCTCGTTTCAAGATCACAGATTGTGATCTTGATGCACCGACGCCGACAGCTTCATCGCGAGTCAGACGAAACGTGAAATCCTCAGGAAACCTTTCCCGATTGCGCTTGACGGCCTGGTTCAGGACGCGTGTTTCAACTCCGTAGATCTTCGCGAGATCGGCGGCAAGCATCACTCGTCGACCTCGAATCCATAGAATCGAACCATCAAGCGCAACGGGTTCACGAATGGCCATTGTTCAATGCCTCCCCGTCAGAGCATGCTGCCATAACCCACCAATTCGAGCTTAGGTTTTGATTCCGGCGCCTTCGCTTCATGCGCCCGATTTTTCGGCCTAAATTTTCGTCACTCTACTGGAATCGCGGGGGAGGTGGCAAGGGATTCAATAATTACGCTGTTCAAGGTTCAAGGGTTCAAAAGTTCAAGGTCAGATTCGGACGGGATGAAGATGGGACGGGCCCGTTCAAATCGTTCAACCCGTTCAACCGCTGCGCTCCGTTCAAAACGTTATCGCCACCGCGCACGATTGTGCGGCCGTCTGAGTCATTCTTGTGTTGCGATGATCCACTCGGACAAGGTGTTTACTTCCAGTTGCGCCGTGTAAGTTCTCATCGGCAGGTACTTCTGGCGCGAAGCGAGGGTAATTAACGCCGACATGGATTGCAGTACGATAGTGGACAATTTTGAAAGGTAAACTTGCCAGGCGTTCCAATCGTTCAACGGCTTCGCTACGTTCAAAACGTTATCGCACTAGGCGCCGTTCCAAGGTTCAAGGGTTCAAAAGTTCAAGGACGGATTCGGATCGGAGTTTCGACGTTTCGGGAAATGCGGGTCAGCGATAAACGTCCCGGCGCAGTAGCGCCGGCCGGCTAGTCTACGGGTCAACGTGCGGAATCTAACGCCGGCTTTTGGTGAGAAACTGGCGTTCGTAAAGTATATACTGGTACGGCGGCAGGGCTACGCGCTGAGCGAAGTGGCGAGATATTTCGCTAGGGACCTGGCGACGATTGGGACGTTGATCGGCAGGTTGAGCGGGCGCATGGAAGAGGATGAGCGGATGCGGCGGGAGATTGAGACACTGACCAAGAAAGTCGAGATATGAGAGTCTCACCCGTTGCTTTGACTACGCTGTCTGTAAGAGAATCTCCTCAGGCGTATAGCAGATCGACCATTAACCAGCAGTCGCGCGGCGACTGCAATGACAGGAGGTTAATATGAAAATGGCAATGCTCGCAGCGGCTTGGGTTTTCAGCGTCAATGGCGGTTTTGGACTTGCTAGCCAAGTCCACGCCCAGACGCCGTATTATCAGGGCAAGACCATCAGACTAATTCAGGGGCGCAATCCCGGCGGCTCCGGAGACACGCGCGTGAAATTGGTCGCGCCTTACCTGAAGAAATATATCCCCGGCAATCCTACCGTGATTAGCGAGTATATGGACGGCGGCGGCGGCCGCAAGGCGGCTAACTATCTTTATACAGCGCGCCCGGATGGCTTGACCATCGGCCATGTCAGCAGCGGCATCGTCACCAGCGCCGTGCTCGGCGAGAGCGGGGTTCAATACGATATCGATAAATTCATCTGGCTCGGCGCCACCGACAGCGCCTTTCACTACGCGTTTCTGGTCAGAAAGGAATTGGCGCTGACCAACATCGAAAAGTTGCAGTCGCATACCGGCCTCAGGATTGGCGCCACATCCATCGGCCATACCACCTACACTTTCGGCCGCAGCTTTGCCTGGCTGCTCGGTCTCAAGGAACCCAGGTTCGGCTTGGGCTATGCCTCCGTGGAAGTCGATGTGGCGATCGAACGAGGCGAGTTGGATGCGCGCAGCAACAACACCGCCGAGGTGCTGCGGCGCTATCCCGACGCTTTCAAAAAAGCCCCTTTCAATATTCTCGCGGTGTTCAAAATTCCCCGCGAAGACAAGGACCCGGATTTCGATCACCTGCCGGAAATCGACAGCTTTGCCAAATCCGAAAGAGAGCGCCGCTTGCTCACGTTGATCCGCTCCACCCGTCAGGTTGGAACGCCGTTTTTGATTCCTCCTGGCACGCCCAAGGAATATGTCCAGTTACTCCGTGAAGGCATGACCAAGACGTTTCGCGACCCCGATTTTCAAAAGGAATATCGTAAGATCACCAGTGATGACGTCAGTCCGATGGCACCCGAGGCGCAGCAGGAGACCATCCGATCGATACCCCGCGACGCCGAAACCATCGGACTCTTCAAGCTGATCAACGGTGACAAGCCGTTGCCGGCGCGCTGAGCAATAATAACGCCGTTCAAGGTTCAAGGGTTCAAAACATTTAAAGATCGGGCCGTTCAAGGTTCAAGTGTTCAAAAGTTCAAGGTCAGATTTCCGGGCAGGGTCGCGGAACAGTCGCCGTTCAAAAGTTCAACGATTAAACTGTTCGTACCGTTCCAATAGTTCCAGTCGTTCCAATGGTTCCAGTCGTTCCACAGGTTCCAGCGGCTGGCTTGGGTCGTTCAAGGGTTCAAGGTTCAAGGGTTCAAAAGTTCAACGACAGTTTCGGACGGGCTCGCGGAACAGTCGCCGTTCAAAAGTTCAACGTTCAAAGGTTCAAGGTCAGATACGGAATGAATGCGGGTTATCGTTTGCCATAGCGCGCAGCGCGTTCCTCGACCAGGAAGCCGATCTTGCGCTTCTTGGGCTCCGGTGGTGCCATCAATTGGCGGATGGCATCGAAGACTACCTTGAATTGCGCGTCGTATTTCTTCTCCAATGCTTCCAACTTGCGGGCAAGTCGATCGTTGGAAGCAAGCAATTGGCGCAGCCGGACGAACGCGCGCATGATTTCAATATTGACCTGGATGGCGCGTTCGCTGTTAAGGACCGTAGACAACATGGCGACTCCCTGTTCCGTAAATACCTAGGGCGCGTATCTTCGACCGCCGCGACCGCCCTTTGAGGTCGCAATCTGCGACCTCAAAGCCTCGACCTCATCTAGCGTGAGTTGAAACATGAAATCGCCGGGGGAAGTGGCAAGGGATTTAATAATTACGCTGTTCAAGGTTCAAGTGTTCAAAAGTTCAAGGTCAGATTCGGAAGAATACCGTTCCAGCCGTTCCACCGGTTCCACCGGTTAGACATAACCGGTTCGACCAGAAAGATCAGTCCATTCACTCGACCGCGCTTTACTGCGCTCAGGACTGTGCTCCTCGCAAAACATTAAATCCGGGGCTAGCTCAATGGCTCAGGGACGATTCTAGTTATCGATAGACTTCTCGGCGGTGCCGAACCCGGAAAATTTTCACCTGCTTGCGCGCGTCATCGATTTCATACACGACTCGATAGTCGCCGATCCGTATTCGCCAGTCGTTCTTGGACCCGGCAAGTTTGTGACATCCAGTTGGCCGTGGATTATCGGCAAACGCCTTAATGCGAGGCAGGATGCGATCAAAGAGAGCAGTGGGTAGAGATTTGATGTCGCGCTCGGCGGTCCGTTCTATAAGAACGTCATACACCAGCGGGGTCCTTTAAAAAGTCGTCGAGCTTGCGAAACTTCAGCGGTTTTTTCCGCATGGCTTTGAGCGTTTTGAGGTCTTGGGCATCCTCGGCTTGTTCGAGCAGCTTGCGATACTCCTCGATGCCGAGGATGACGGCGGTCGGCTTTCCTCCGCGCATCACTATTTCAGGGTCTTTTCGCGTTCGTCGTGCTTTCATTGCATTTCACCTCGATGGCAAACCAAGATTATCATTGGCCCATCATCTCTGCAATTGACTCTACGACTAGGAAAAATTGGACAGCACACCTCGCGACCCCGGTTCCATCAGTTCCAGTCGTTCCGCAGGTTCCAGCGGCTGGCTTGGATCGTTCAAAGGTTCAAGCGTTCAAAAGTTCAAGGTCGGATTCGGATCGGAGTTTCGACGCTTCCGGAAATGCGGGTTAGCGATAAACGTCCCGGCGCAGTGGCGCCGGCCGGCTAGTCTATGGGTCGACGTGGCGGAATCTAACGCCGGCTTTTGGTGAGAAACTGGCGTTCGTAAAGTGATCGAAGCTCGGCGAGCGTGGTGATTTGGCTGTGATCTTTATCCTCGCGGATCCTGGTGATCCGAGCAAACCGCAGGGCGAACTCCGAGCTGTACTGCGGGCTGCGCTGGATTTCGTTGTAGGTTACCTCGACCACAACCTCAGGCCGCACGGTGACCGTGTAACCGTCGTCGCTTAATTGGATTGCCTGCAGTCGGCCGTCATCTCGATGAACTGTTTGTCGGTCAGTCCTTTAAACGTTTTGCCGACCGGAGCGTAGCCGCCGGCTTCGTCGGCGACCGCAAGATGATAGTTCGAAAGCCAGCCGCGCCGTCTGCCGGAGCCCCGGTCGGCGGCGACGATAATGCAGTCGATGGTTTCGGCCGGCTTTACCTTGAACCAAAGCTTGCCGCGGTTGCCCGGCATGTATGGGCTGTCCAACGCCTTCGCCATCAGTCCCTCGTGTCCGGCGGCGAGCGATGCCGTCAGAAACGACTCCGCCAGGGTCTTGTCGCCGACAATGGTCTGCGCTGCCAAATGTTTGCCGGCGGAGAGCTTTTTTAGTTTTTGCCAGCGCAGCTCATAGGTCTCGTCGATGAGGGAGTGGCCGTCCAAATAGAGGCAATCGAAAAGGTAAAGGCAAAGTGGGATTTCATCCGCTGCGGTTTCGATGCCGTGCACGCGCCGGAATCGGCGCATGAGTTCCTGAAACGGAAACGGGCGGCCGTCCTTGCCGGTCGCCACCACCTCGGCATCGAGGATAAAGGACTCGCCCTGTAATTGGCTGCGGGCAATCTCGGCGATATCCGGCAGACTGGCAGTGACTTCGGTTAAGCGCCGGCTCCAAATGCGGATCTGCTCGCGATCCTTATGAATCTGCACCCGCGCGCCGTCGTATTTATACTCGAGGGAGGTTTTGCCGTTGTGGGTTTTCAAGATCTCGTCGAAGTCTTCAGAAAGCTCCGAAAGCATCGGCAGCAGCGGCACGAACAGCTTGATATCGACTTGGGTCAAAGCTTCGGCGCCTGCGGTCAACGCAATGACCGCCACCTCGGCGAGATCCGAGAGAAAGAGCGCCGCGCGCCGCACTTTTTTCAGCTCGCTGCCCGAAGCGCGGGCGATCGCTTCTTGAATAAGGCCGTCGTGCAAGCCGATGCGCAGCTCGTTATGCAGCAAACGAAACAAGATCGGCCGCTCCTGCGCCGACGCCATCTCAACGAGCTCTCTCAGCCGCGTAGATTTCTGTTCACGCGAGCCTTTGCCGGCGGCCTCGGCGACCTGGGCGAAACAATCGGCGACATCCCTAATCGTAAGCTGGGGCAGGATGGTCTTCTCGTGTTGCGGCGTCTCCGCGATGTGCGCGAACACACTGGGACCCACGTCCAGTGTTCGCGGATCTGAAATAGCAAAGGCGCGGCCCGAGAGAAACGCCACGCCGGGACGAATTTCATCCGGCTCGAGGCGCCGCAGGTAGTCCGCCGCCGCGCCGACCTTGGCGAGCCGGCTCGGCGTCTTTTCCAGCTCGTAGCAGAGCGCGGCAAAATCGCTGAAGTTCATCGATCACAGTGTAACATTCTGTTTTGCTAAGATTAGGCCCCGTTCAAGGTTCAACAGTTCAAAACGATTAAAAGATCGGCCCGTTCAAATCGTTCAAACGTTCAACCGCTTCGCTCCGTTCAAAAGGTTAACCGATTAAGATTAACCCTTGTTCAAGGTTCAAGCGTTCGATTTACCCGGGCACACCGCGCGAACCCGGTTCCAATGGTTCCAGTCGTTCCACAGGTTCCAGCGGTTGGCTTGGATCGTTCAAAGGGTTCAAACGTTCAAGGGTTCAAGGTCAGATTTGGGTGAGATTGGTTCAACCGCCTACCCGAGCTGGTCGAAGGTTTCAATGGGTCAAGGACAGATTCGGAAGGAAACCTTTTCAGGCTTCGGTGACACGGGAAAATGCGAAGACAGATCATCCAATTGCGACTACGGCTTTTCGGCGACGACTTTGCCGTCCTTCCAGACGTAGATCGGCGTGCCGTGCATGCGTGCGGTCTTGCGCGCGGCCTTGGCGGCGCGCCGCAGCGCGCGGCCGACGGCGGCAGAGAACTCTTTACTGGTTGCTAGTTTGGCATTTCGTTTCATTGCGATCTTTCCAATAATCTCGGTGTGCTGCCGGAGTTATCATACACGCTCCACGCATGAGCCAAAAGACGGTAGTATCGTTCGAAAGTTGTTCCTGCTGCGCGTAAAACGCCGGAGCACATCGCGCCGCGGCACGTTGTGACCACCTTGCTTGACCCGGGCGGCGATCCGCCGCAGCGCCAACTGCGGCGATGATATCCGTAAGTAGACGATTTCGATGCGCCAGCCTGCCGCTTTCCAAAGCTTCAACCGCGTCACGTACGTCAGCCCGCTCAGGGTGCTCTCGAACGCAAAATCCGCTCTGTTTGCGCGAATCGATCGAGCTCCCGAAGAAACAATCGACCGGCGGCGAGCGCTGCCAACTCCGGCCGTAACGGCGATAGCCCGCTGGCGATCAAATCCGGATTCACAAAGTGGATCACCCCCGCCTCTTTGGTTAAGAATTCCCTTGCGAAGGTGGTCTTTCCCGCTCCATTCGGTCCAGCGATGATGATGCAACGTGGCGCTGATCGCGCTGACTGAGTCATGATTGGCGGCGATTCTAATTACCGTGCGCGCAGGACGCAAGGCGGCACTCGTTAACCTTCTGGCGGTGTTTCAGTCGTTCAAGCCGTTCAACCGCTTTGCTCTCGGTTCAAAACGTTATCGCACTGGGCCTCGTTCAAAGGTTCAAGGTTCAAAAGTTCAAGGTCAGATTTCCGGGCGGCTCCCAGATCGAGGATAAGTCAAAGATCAACGTTTCGAAAGCTGGAACACGGTGTTCAAGTCGTTCAACATTTTTCGTTTCAAAACGGTAAAACTACGGACTGGCTATGCGGCAATCGGTCATGACGAGGCCGGACCATTCGGGCGATTGGGAGTCGACCTCTGTCCAGGCATCGATGATGCGCCGGCAGCGGATTATCCGGTCGGAAATCCGTGGGTCGATATGTCCATGTTGTTGCCGTCTGGATCGGTGCCGCGCAGATCGGCGAAGGAGCGCTTGCCGGCGCGGGCGCCGGGTTTCGGCAACCCCCAATGCTCGAATCGCGCGAGCAGCTCTTCTGCCTCGTTGGGATCGACATCGAAGCCGATATGGTTGAGGCCGCTGGGCTTGCCTTCGGCACGGTTCGGTATGATCGTCAGATTGAAATACCCATCGCTCAGATAGATCGCCTCGCCCTTTGGATTCGGCACGCGCCGCATGTCAAAAACCTGCTCGTAGTAGCGCGCCAACCGTTCCGGATCGAGCGAGACGATGGTCAATCGACGAAGCTTCGGCATGTCTTTCTCCTTACCAGTTGTCCATCGCTAGGCCGCCGTCGCCGATCACTATCGGCCATGGCCCGTGTTTACGTCAAATACAAACCTTCCGGGTTTTTACCGCCAAAAGCTGCGGCCTGCCTTAGATCAGTGCGACGAAATCTTATGGAGACAAAATTACCAGCTCTACGGCTGCGCGCCCAGCGGGCCGGCGTGGCCCTCGTGACGCCTGGGAGTGGATTCTATTTCCCGGAGAAATTCCGCCACCGCGCTCCAAAACTCACGGCGCCGCTCGACGCCGTAATGGCGCGCGCCGGTCAAAGTCACGGTGCGCTGGGGTCCGCCCCAGGCGCGCGCCAGCGCGGCGCCGTTCTCCATCGGGGTCACGTCGTCGTTCTCGGCGAGCAGGAAGAGCGCGGGGACATTGACCTTCGGCGCGATCGTCGCGGCATCGTAGCGCCCGTTGAGCAGGAAGCTCACCGGCAGCCAGGGGTAGCGTTCCTGACCGAGGGCGCTGAAGCTGTCGAAAGGCGTCGCCAGGATAGCGCCGCGAACCTTGCGCGTTTGCGCCAAGGCCACCGAAAAATAGCTGCCCAGGCTCCGGCCGAACACGACGATGTTCGATGGCTCGACGTCGGGCCGGGCCGCGGCATAGTCGAAAACGAACTTCGTGTCTTCGAGCAACACCCGCTCGGAAGATTCGCCTTCGGAAAGTCCGAAGCCGCGATAATTGATAAACAGCCAACCCCAATGTTCCGGTTTGTCGCCTTGATCGATCAGCCAGGAGGTCTCCCGGCGCACGCCGCCGAAGACGATCACCAGCGGAAACCGGCCGCTCACCGGGCTGATCTTCGGACGCTTGAGCCAACCATGCAAGGTAACGCCGTCGGCGGCTTTGAGGCGCACTTCCTCTAAACCGCCGTCGGGCGACGCGATCGCGCTCAGGTACGCCGGGTCGGCGGTGCGCGGGCGGAAAAGAAAGCGCTGCTCGATCGGTTCGAAGATGGAGTTGCAGCCGCCGGCGAACAGGGCAAAGAGCGCCAACAGAAATGGGCGCTGCACCCGACTGGGCTGAGCGGATACCTCGATGGTTGACTGGTCGTTCATGAACCTCTCTCTTGGTCTGGATAAAATAATAAGCTTAGTTCAGCCCGGGCACTCGCGCTGGATTCTATTAACCTGGAAATACTCTTCTGCTGCCGCGCTCGCATGCTATTAGACGGGGTCAGAGGCGGATGGGTTCACGTAAATCATCCCGTGATCAAATTTTTCCACCCAAGGACGGAGTTTGACCGGTTCAAAGGTTCAACATTTAAAGATCGGTCCGTAAAAAAGATCGGTCCGTTCAAGTCGTTGAAGACGTTCAAGCGCTTCGCTCCGTTCAAGACTTTATCGCACCGGGACTCGTTCAAAGGTTCAATCGTTCAAAAGTTCAAGGTCAGATTCTCAGGCCGGCTTTCACAGTGTCAGTCAAATACCCGGCAATGACAAAACCATCTGTCGCTAAATACTCAACCACCAGGCAGCGGATTAGAGATATCGACCGCGTGACTTGAAAATTATCGGGCCGGTATGATCGCAAAGCGACCGAGCCTAGCCGGTCGATAAACCTGAAAATCACGACGGTCGAGGGTAAAGATTCGCCGCAACCGCTCACGCTCGGCAACCCGAACCAAGGCGCCGTCCGCCAGATCCATCGGCAAATCGCGGTACTTGTGCATCAATTCTCTAATGCGCGGGACATCCTCGATTCCTAACGCCATGATTTCTATCGCGCCGGCCGCAATCATTTCCCAAAGCGCATCCTGGGCGCGCCAGGAAAAATTCAAAAGGTGCAGGGCTTCGGTGACTACGGGCCACACCGTGCCGAGCGGCTCGTCGAGCGCGGCAAAGGCGTCTCGACAACGCTCATGTTGGTTGTCGTCTTGGTGTATGAGGGCGATCAGCGGCCCTGCGTCGACAAGGATCATCGACGTTTGCGAGCTCGCTCGACTAGCATTTCTCTGACCTTCTTGCTCGCATGAACGGAAAGATCCCGAGGTCCGCCTTTGACACAGCCAATCAGATGAGCCACCAGATCATAAGGGCGCGATTTCGCCGCGCCGGTCTCTTCCTGTTTGGCGAGCACGCCGATCGCGTCCCGGATGACTTCCGATTTGGTCTGTCGTCTCCTGCGAGCCAACCGTCCGATCAAGGCCTCGGTCTTTTGATCTAAGCGAACGCTCAACGGCATAATAGCGACTCCTCCTGTAATACAGGAGTGTACTACAAATCAGCTCCAGGCCTCAACGATTGACCCACGTTCAAAGGTTCAAAAGTTCAAGCGTTCAATGACAGATTCAGGCGGGATAGGTTCAACGATTAGCATCGGAACCGTTCCAATGGTTCCAGTCGTTCCACAGGTTCCAGCGGTGGATTCCAATTATCTACTTCTGCCGCGGTGCTTTTGTCGGAGCTGTTTTCGGCTTTTTTATCTCTACTTTTTCCAGCCCGGGCGTAACGGTTTTTTCCTCGACCTCTGCAGGCTCTTTGATTTGTTTAATTTTTCGGATACGGCCGGCAATCTTGGTTTTCACGTCCATGGTCTAAAAGTACCATAATGAGCACGGAAGAGTAATCAACACCCTGGCCACCGCGTAAAAACTTACCCTCGTGTAGGGGAGAAATACTTCAGTTCGACGGTTTGACTAAGTTTTGAGAATTTTTTCACGGAAAGAATTCAGAGCGCCGTTAACGTCCAGGGAAATTATTGGGGGATAGCACCGCCGTCAACCCGCCTTTATTAGAAGGGGTGAAACCCGGCCCGCCGCGGCCGAGACTCGAAATCTCGTTGAAAATATACTAGTTGTAATCGGTGAGGCCGGGTGCAGATGGGTGGCTGGACTATCGTTACTACTTCGCCGCGGCAAAGCCAAAATCTGGGAAGAATCCTGGGAAAATTAGTTCAAGGCGGCGAGATCGTTGGCCTGGTCGGTGAGTTCGGCGCCGGCAAGACCTGCTTTGTCCGCGGTTTTGCGCGGGGCATCGACGTGGCCGCCGACGCCTGGGTGCGCAGCCCGACGTTTACCTTGATCAACGAATACAGCGGGCGCTTGCCGGTGTACCACATCGATCTTTACCGGGTCGGCAAGCAGGAAGAACTCGATAGCCTCAATCTGCGCGAGTATCTCTATGGCGACGGCGTGAGCTTGATCGAGTGGTTCGAGTTCCTGCCGTCCCATGAAGTCGACGAGCATCTCGAGTTGCGAATCTCCCACGGCGGCGGCGACCGGCGCGAGCTGACCTTTATCGCCCATGGACAGAGATATGAGCGATTGCTCGAACGAGTTGAAAAGCAAAGCGTTAAAAAGTTCAAAGCGGCAAAAGATCAACGACAAGAAGGAAATCTGACAGCGTGGCATTACTGGTGCAAAAATACGGCGGCTCTTCCGTCGGCTCGATCGACAAGATCAAAGGGGTTGCGGCAAAAGTCGCGGCGGCGAAACGCGCCGGCAACGATGTCATCGTGGTGGTTTCAGCCATGGCCGGCGAGACCAACCGGCTGATCGCCTTGGCCCAGGAGATTTCGCTGATTCCCGACGAGCGGGAAAAAGATGTCCTGATCGCCACCGGCGAGCAGGTGACCGTCGCGCTCTTGAGTCTGGCGATCAAAGAGACCGGCCAGCCCGCCCGTTCCTACCTGGGCCATCAGGTGCGCATCGAGACCGATAACGCTTATGGCAAGGCGCGCATCCTGAGCATCGACTCGACCAAGATCGTCCAGGCCTTGAGCGCCGGCGAAGTCGTCGTCATCGCCGGTTTCCAGGGCGTCGATGAAAACGACAATATTACGACCCTGGGACGGGGCGGCTCGGACACCAGCGCGGTGGCGCTGGCGGCGTTTCTCAATGCCAGGGCCTGTGAGATTTATACCGACGTCGAGGGCGTCTTTACCACCGATCCGCGGATCTGCCCGCAGGCGCGCAAGCTCGGCAAGATTTCCTACGATGAGATGATCGAGCTCGCCAGCACCGGCGCGAAAGTCCTGGAGATCCGTTCCGTCGAGTTCGCGAAAAAATATGCCGTGCCGGTGCATGTCCGTTCGACGTTTTCCGCCGTCGAAGGCACCTGGCTGGTCGAGGAGGATGAGAGCATGAGCGATGTATTGGTTTCCGGAGTGGCCTGCGACAAGAACGAAGCCAAGATTACCCTGGTGCGGGTGCCCGATCAGCCCGGTCTGGCGGCGCAAATCTTCGGCCCGATCGCGGCGGCGCATATCGTCGTCGACATGATAATACAAAATGCCAGCCAGGACGGCACTACCGATCTGACTTTTACCGTGCCCATGGCCGATCATCAAAAGGCCCTGGCCATCGTCGAAAAGTCGCTGCCGGAAGTCCATGCCAAAGGCGTGCGGGTCGATACCGGTATCGCCAAGGTTTCCGTGGTCGGCGTCGGCATGCGCACCCACGCCGGCGTGGCGGCGATGATGTTCGAGACCCTGGCGCGGGAGAAGATCAATATTCAAATGATCTCGACTTCGGAGATCAAGATTTCCGTGGTCATCGACGCCAAGCAGTCGGACCACGCCGTGCGCGCGCTGCACGAGGCCTTCATCGCCAATTAGAGGAAGTTATGAAAGACGTTTTACTTTACGACACGACTTTACGAGACGGCTGCCAAGCCGAAGATGTTTCGTTTACCCTGGAAGACAAGCTGCGCATCGCCGCGAAATTGGACGAGCTCGGCATCGATTATATCGAAGGCGGTTACCCCGGTTCCAACGAGCGCGACGCCGACTTTTTCAAGCGGGTGAAAAAACTCAAGCTCAAGAATGCCAAGGTAGCCTCCTTCGGCACCACCATGAAGGTCGGCATCAAGCCGTCCCAGGATTTCAACCTGCGCGTGCTGCTGGCCGCCGATACGCCGGTGGTGACCCTGGTCGGCAAGACCTGGGACCTGCATGTGCGCGACGATCTGCGCATCAGTCAAAAGGCCAACCTGGAGATCATCGCCGATTCCATCGCCTACATGAAAAAGCGGGTCGACGAAGTGATCTTCGACGCCGAGCATTTCTTCGACGGCTTTCGCGCCAATCCGGACTACGCCATCGAGTGTCTCAAGGCGGCCCAGGAGGGCGGCGCCGACTGGATCGTCCTGTGCGAGACCAATGGCGGACGCCTGCCCGGCGAGATTCGCGAAGCGCTGACCCAGGTCAACCGCGCGGTCAAGACGCCGCTGGGGATTCACTGCCATAACGACGGCGAGCTGGCGGTGGCCAACACTCTGGCCGGCGTCGAGATGGGCGTCACCCAGGTGCAGGGCACCATCAACGGTTTCGGCGAACGCTGCGGCAACATGAATCTGATTTCCGTGATCGCCAACTTGCAGCTCAAGATGGGCAAGAAATGCGTCACCCCGGCGCAGCTGAAAAAACTCCGCGAGGTCTCGCAGCTGTTCTACGAGCTCGCCAACATCAACCCGAACAAGCGGCAGGCCTATGTCGGCGACAGCGCCTTCGCCCACAAGGGCGGCCTGCATGTCTCCGGCGTGATCAAGAACCCCGAGACCTACGAGCACATCGATCCCGAGGTGGTCGGCAACCGCCAGCGGGTCTTGGTCTCGGATCTGTCCGGCCGCAGCAACGTGGTTTACAAGGGCAAGGAATACGGCATCGATTTGAAAGATCAGAACGATGCCGTTAAAGAGGTGTTGCGCCGCACCAAGGAGCTCGAAGGCCAGGGCTACGAGTTTCAGGCGGCGGAAGCTTCCTTCGAACTGCTGATCCAGGAAGCGCTCGGCAAGAAGAAGAAAAATTTCAATCTCATCGGCTTTCGCGTCATCGATGAGAAGCGCAAGGAAGGCGAGGCGCCGATTTCCGAAGCGACGATTCAAGTCGGGGTCGACGGCGAGATGGAACATGCGGCGGCCATGGGCAACGGCCCGGTCAATGCGCTGGACCAGGCGCTGCGCCGGGCATTGACCAAATTTTACCCGGCGCTCAAGCAGGTGGAGTTGCTCGACTACAAAGTCCGCGTGCTGTCCTCCGGCCAGGGCACCGCCGCGGTGGTGCGGGTGCTGATCGAATCGGGCGACGGCAAGGACCGCTGGGGCACCGTCGGGGTGTCGCACAACGTCATCGAGGCGAGCTGGCAGGCGTTGGTCGACAGTATCGATTACAAGTTGTACAAGGACGCGCGGCATCGGGCGAACTAGGGAAAGAATTGGAGTGTATGGAGTAATGGAATGATGGAGTGATGGGGAAGCCGGGTTCGAATTCGACCCAGTACTCCACGACTCCAACACTCCAGTTCTCCAAAGCGTTCCCATGTGGCAGACCATCAAAGAAGATTTCCAGGTGGTTTCGCAGCGCGATCCGGCGCTGCGCTCGGTCTGGGAGATCGTTCTGGCCTATCCGGGATTTCACGCCATCCTGCTGCACCGCATTGCCCATGCGCTGTGGTGCCAGGGGCTGACCACCCTGGCGCGCTTTGTCAGCCACGTCGGCCGCTTTCTCACCGGTATCGAGATCCACCCGGGCGCGCAGATCGGCCGGCGCTTTTTCATCGATCATGGCATGGGCGTGGTCATCGGCGAGACCGCCGAGATCGGCGACGATGTGACCATCTACCAGGGTGTCACACTCGGCGGCACTTCCACCCAGCGCATCAAGCGCCATCCGACCATCGAAGATTCGGTGACGATCTTCAGCGGCGCCGCGGTTCTCGGCCCGGTGACGGTTGGCCGGCACAGCCGGATCGGCGCCGGCTCGGTGCTGGTGACGGCGGTGCCGGCCCATTCCACGGTGGTCGGCATCCCCGGTAAAGTGGTCAAAATCGAGGCGCACCATACGCCCACCGGCAAGGCGATCATCGATTTGAATTCCGCCGACCTGCCCGATCCCATCGCCAAGGCGCTGAGCGCGGTGGGCGACTATATCGAAAAGCTGGAAAAGAAAGTCGACGAACTGAGCGCGCGCCAGGGCGGTCTCGAAGAGCGCACCGCCGAAGAAACCGAAGAGCTCAATCGCATCAAACAAACGCTGCGCAATACCGGCAGCTAAATTAACCGTTCAAATCGTTCAAATCGTTCAAGCCGTTCAAGACGTTTCGTGACTCGATGAATGCTGCAAAGAAAAAAGTTGTCGTCGCCATGAGCGGCGGCGTCGATTCTTCAGTCACCGCGGCGCTGCTGGTGGAGCAGGGCCACGAAGTCCTGGGCGTCTCGCTGCGCATGTGGGAAGGGGAGCAGGGGCCGCGGGTGTGCTCGGATCATCGCGGCGCCGAAGAAGTCGCCAGGCATCTGGGCATTTCGCATACCTTGCTCGACCTGCGCGAGCAATTCGCCAACACCGTGGTCAAGCCGTTTGCCCAGGATTATCTGCACGGCCGCACGCCTAATCCCTGCATAGCCTGCAATCGCGACTTCAAGCTCGGCACGCTTTTACGCTGGAGCGAAGAACAGGGCGCGGATCATGTCGCCACCGGTCATTACGCGCGGCTCACCCACGATCCTCCATCGACCCATGCGGCGCTGCTGCGCGGCGTCGACGGCGCTAAAGACCAGTCGTATTTTCTCTTCGCATTGTCGCAGGCGCAATTGGCGCGCACCATGTTTCCCCTGGGCGGCATGCACAAGAGCGCCGTGCGCGACAAAGCCCGGCAGTTGGCCTTGCCCGCGGCGGAACGGCTGGAGAGTCAGGATATTTGTTTCGGCGATTACAAGGCTTTGGTCGCCACCTACGCCGCATCGGATCAATTGGGCGGCGGCGACGTAGTCGACCGTTCCGGCAAAATACTCGGCCAGCATGGCGGGGTCCACACCGTCACCGTCGGCCAGCGCCGCGGACTGGGTATCGCCGCGGCCGAGCCGCGTTACGTCGTCGACATCGACGAGGGCTCCAGGCGGGTGGTCGTCGGCAATAAAGACGACTTGAATTGCATCGGGTTGATCGCGCGATCGGTGAACTGGATCGCGGCGCCGGCAGACGGCGAGTTCGCCGCCGAGGTGCAGATCCGCTACCGCGCGCCGGCGGTGCCTTGCGTGATTCGGCCTATGGCGGATGGCGGCTGTGAGGTTAGCTTTGATAAGCCATTGGCGGCCGTGACACCCGGCCAGGCAGCGGTTTTTTACCGCGGCGAGCAAGTGCTCGGCGGCGGCTGGATCGAGCGGGCCGTGCGCTAGCAGCGCCGCTCGATCCAAATTCCAAATTCCAAATTGCAAATCTCGGATTCCGAACAACCTGCAATCTGGAATTTGGAATCTGGAATTTCTAGGCTGGAATCTGCGCTTTGGCATAAGGAATTTGTAATCTGGAATTTCACGCAGTGAAATTATGAGAATCGCCATCACCACCCTCGGTTGCAAGATCAATCAGTACGACTCGGCGGTGATTCAAAACCGCTTGCAGGCAAAACATTCGTTCGTGCCGTTTGACGGCGCGGCGGACTGTTACGTGATCAATACCTGCACGGTCACCGACCGCGCCGACTGGGAGGCGCGCCAGCTGATCAGGCGCGCCAAGCGCCGCAATCCCGGCGCCAAGGTACTGGTCACCGGCTGTTACGCTCAGATCAGTCCGGAAGAAGTGGCGCGATTGGACGGCGTCGACTACGTCGTCGGTCTCAACCGTTTGGACGATTTGCTGCGTTTCGTCGAGGCCGCGCCGGCGGGGGAAACACAAGTGGCGGTGAGTGATGTCAAGCGCGAGCGCGGCGTACCGGTGGTGGGGACGCGGGCGCTGCCCGGCCACACCCGCGCCTTTGTGAAAATCCAAGAGGGCTGCAACTACAGCTGCACCTACTGCATCATTCCGACGGCGCGCGGATTGAGCCGCAGCGTGATGCCCCAGGAAGTGTTGGCCCAGGTGCGCCAGCTCGCTGAAAGCGGTTACCAAGAGATCGTCCTCACCGGCATCCATCTCGGCGGCTACGGCCAGGATCTATCAACGAAACTGGATTTGACCGCGCTGGTCGAGCAGATCGCCGACAGCGGTTTGATGTCGCGCATTCGTCTCAGCTCCCTCGATCCGCGCGAAGTCTCGGACCGGCTGCTCGACTTGATGGCGAGTTCGGATTCGATCTGTCCGCATCTGCATATCTGCGCCCAGGCGGGCGATGACGTTATTCTCAAAGCCATGCGGCGCAACTACGATACCGCGTACTACCGCGACCTGCTGGCGCGGGTGCGCCAGCGCATGCCCGAGGCGGCGCTGGGCAGCGATATCATCGTCGGCTTCCCGGGCGAGAGCGACGCCCAATTCGAGGCCTCCCTGGAATATTTTGCCGATCTGCCATTGACTTATTTTCATGTTTTTCCCTATTCGCCGCGGCGCGGCACGGTGGCGACGACGTTGCCGGATGCGGTGCCGGCGCCGGTGAAAAAACTGCGCGCGCAACGCATGCGCGATCTCGGCGGGCGCAAGAAGCAGGAGTTTTGCGCCGGCTTTGCCGGCAAGCAGGTGGCGGTGCTGGTCGAAGGCGAAGCCGATGACACCAACGGCTCGCGCCGCGGTTTTAGCCGCAATTATTTGCCGGTGGCGCTGGCCGCTGCCGGCGTGCCGGCCAACCGCGAAGTCGCCGTGCGCTTGGGCGAATACCGTAATGGCTGGCTGCGCGGTGTTATAGAAACTCCGGCGGACCAGGAAAATCTCACCGCCACCGGCGCTTGAAACTCAATTGAATACCGACGAACCACTCAATCTGTTGCTGCGCGAGTTGGGCTACCGTTTCACCGATGTAGCTTTGCTCGAGCGCGCCCTCACCCATGTATCCTATGAACGGCACAAGAGCGGCGAGCATAACGAGGTCCTGGAGTTTCTCGGCGACGCCGTGCTCGATCTGGCGGTGAGCGATTTGCTGATGCAGCATAATCCCGGCAAAACCGAGGGCGATCTGTCGCGCATGCGCGCGGCGCTGGTCAATTCCACGGTGCTGGCGGAGAAGGCCGGCGAGCTCAAACTCGGCGCGCTGCTGCGTCTGAGCAAAGGCGAGGAACACAGCGACGGGCGGAGCAAACCGTCGATTCTTGCCGGCGCCTTCGAGGCGATCCTCGGCGCGGTTTATCGCGACGGCGGTTACGAGGCGGCGCGCCAGGTCGTCGAGCGCTTTTTTATCCGGGAGGTCACCGGTAAACAATTGGGCCAGCAGGACTACAAGACCCGGCTCCAGGAAATCAGCCAGATGCTGTTTCACGTGCCGCCAACCTACCAAGTCGTCGCCGAGGCCGGTCCCGATCATGAAAAAGTCTTCGTCACCGAGATCACCGTGGGCGGTAAGGTGTTGGGCAAGGGCGAAGGGAAGAGCAAAAAAATATCCGAGCAGGAAGCGGCGAGACTGGCGCTGCTGGAGCTGCAGCAGGGCGATAGCTAAAAGACGCTTTCGCCACGAAGGCTCCGTGGCTTCGTCATACCCGCAAAGCGGGTATCCAGGCTAATTCGCGCAGAACAAATCTGGATTCCCGTTGTCACGGGAATGACGACCAAGAGAAAGTCGAGTTCGAGTCGACGCAAGCAACTTCCCTACGATCGATCACGCGTACCATAGGAACGGAACTCAATCGCGCCGGCTAATCGCCAATGGCTGATCTCTCCACCGATGTTCTCATCGTCGGCGCCGGCGGCGCCGGCATGTACGCCGCTATCGCGGCGGCGCGGGGCGGCGCGTCGGTGCTGCTGCTTGACAAAAGCCAGATAGGCCGCGGCGGGGCGACGATCATGGCGCAGATGACCGTTGCCGTCGCTCTCGGCGAACAGGAGGCCGACTCGGTCCAACTGCATTTTCAAGACACGTTGAACGCCGGACGCGGCCTGTGCAATCAAGCGCTGGCCTATCTACTCTGTGAAGACGGGCCCAAGCGCATCCGCGAGATGGCGCAGTGGGGCACCCGCTGGGCGACGGAGAACGGCCATATCAAGCAGGAGATGGCGCCCGGCCATAGCGTCAAGCGCTGCTGCTATGTCGACTTTCTCAATACCGGTCCCGCGGTGGCGGCAACTTTGCGGCGCAAGGTCAGCGAGACTGCCGCGATTCGGCGCATCAGCAACCTGGCAGTGGTGGAAATTCTCGTCGACGAGGGCAGGGCGATGGGTGCCGTCGCCCTCAATCTCGCCGACGGACAGTGGCTCATCATCGAAGCCAAGGCGGTGATCCTCGCCGCCGGCGGTTTGACCAAACTCTACGAGCGCAATAGCGCGTCGGCCAACATGGGCGGCGAAGCCCATGCGATGGCCTTGTGGGCCGGCGCGGAGTTGATCGATATGGAGTTTGTCCAGTTCTTTCCGATCGGTCATCTGGCGCCGCGCCTGGTCGGCATGGACCCGATCATGTGGGATCCGTTTCGTTATAAGCTCGGCGGTAAATTACTCAACGGCAGGTTCGAGGAATTTATCGACCGCTACGGCAGCACGGATTTCGGCCGGTACAACGCCACCCGCGATGTCGCCGCCTACGCGATCTTGAAAGAAGTCGAGGCCGGCCGCGGCACGCCCCATGGCGGGGCTTACCTGGACTTTCGCCATATTGTCGAGGCCGAACTGCGCGGCGCCTTCGGTCCGGTGATCGACCGCCTGCTGACCAATGGCATCGATCTGACCCAAACAGCGGTGGAGGTCGGTCCCATGGCGCATTACCAGATGGGCGGTATTCGCGTCGACGCCGACATGCAAACGGGCATTGCCGGGCTTTACGCCGCCGGCGAAGCGGTGGGCGGCGCCAACGGCGCCAATCGCTTGTCCGGCAACGCCATCACCGAAGCCTTTGTCTTCGGCGAGCGCGCCGGATCGAGCGCCGCGCTCAGTCTTCAAAAAATAAATTCTCATTGGCGTGAGGCCGCGGCTGCGGCGGCGCTCGAACGTTTACGCAAATCACCCTGCGCCGGCGCCGGCGCCGCGCCGACAACCACGGCGGTCGCGCTCCAGGCCGAGCTGCAAACACTCATGTGGGAGAACGCCGGGCCGTTTCGCCGCGGCGAAAAATTGTCAGCGGCACTGGCACGCATCGAGGGCATGCGGCAGCAATTGCCGAGCCTGAAGATTGCAGCGGGGGAGAGCTACAATCTGGATCAGCAAGACTGGTTCGAACTGCGCGCCATGCTGACCACCGCCGCGGCGATCGTTACCTGCGCGCTCGCTCGCACCGAGAGCCGGGGCGCGCACCAGCGCGAAGATTTCCCCGCGCCGAACGATGCATTGCTGAAAAACCAAATCGTTGACTGGCACAACGGCGAACTGCGCATGAGCTGGATTGCGCCTGTAGGTTTGCCCGGCGCATGAGCATGGCGGCGCCAAAAAAAACCGCCACCCTTCACGTCCGGCGCGGCGTCCCGGGCGAGGCGCCGCGCTACGATGATTTCCACGTGCCCTACGAAGAGGGCATGTCGGTGCTCGACGCCCTGCGCTGGATTCGTGGCAATTTAGACAGCAGCCTGGCGATTCGCTACAGCTGCATCAACGCCAACGCCTGCAAGACCTGCATGGCGCTGGTCAACGGCGCCGTCGAGTACACTTGCATCGCCAAATTGACCCCGGATACAACCACAGTCGAGCCGCTGCCCAAGCGGCCGCTGATTCGCGATCTGGTGACCGACGTGATCCCGGACGACGAAAAATTCTAACCGTGGAATTGTGTGAGACAGTGGCTCCGTGAACCAGTACGGCAAACCGTTTCTCACCGCCGACCGGCGCTATCCGGCAGGCGCGCAGAGCGCGTTTTGAGGGCGATGTCGCCAAGCTTTACGCGAGGGGTTCGCCGAGGTTTTGCGCCGCACGCCGTCGTCGGCGTTTCTGGCCGAAGGGCCGGAGATAATTATCTATCGAGGTCGGAAGCTGGTTTAAGATTCCGACTCACTGACTAGTTTCACTCGCTGCAATTGCCGCCGATTATCAAAGCTTAAGTTCTCCGGAGCAGTGCCGATAATTTTTATATCGAGAGTGCCCCGTGATAGTAAAAGGCGCGAATCAAACCACCAGTTTGCCGCCAGGGCCGGCGCGCAATTATCTTCACAACGTGATGGAGGGCCATCCACTGCCGTCGGTGCCGCCGGCGGTGAACAAGCTGTTGGAGCTCGTGCAGGATCCGGAAGTCAGCATGCAAAACCTCTGTCGGGTGCTGGCCGACGAGCCGATGCTCGCGGCGCGGGTGTTGGCGGTATCGCGTTCGCCTCGGTATGCGCTGCGAACCTTGCCGACCACGTTGCTCGGCGCCGTCCAGGTCCTCGGCTTTCGCACCCTGACCAGCCTGGTGATCACCAGCGCGACGCAGAACCTGCGCGTCAAGGGCAACCCTGTTTCCGATAAGCTGTGGCGCCATTCACTGGGCGTGGCCTTGGCGATGCGCATTTTGTGCCAGCGGGCACGCTCGCGCGACGATGAGATCGGTTTCCTCATCGGCCTCATGCACGACGTCGGCCAGATGCTATTCCTGCACGGCGATCCCGACGGTTACGCCAACTTGCTGAGCGGAGTTCGAGCGGCCCATCGCCCGATCGTCGAGGCCGAACGCGAGGTGTACGGCGTCGATCACGCGCTCATGGGGCACACGATTCTTAACCGCTGGAATCTCGACGGCCAGATCATTCACGCGGCGCTGAAGCACCACAGCGACGGTGCCAGCCCCAATGAACTGGCCAACCTGTTGACTGTCGCCGATTTTCTCAGCTGCCGGTGCAATTTGGGATTTTTTACCGAACCGGCGCCACCGCCCCGGGAGCTGCTCGCTGTCTGTGGTTTAGATGACGAGGCCGCGATGGCAGTGTTTCTTGGCGAGCTGGCGCAGGCTTATCGTGAAGAAAGCGCGCTATTCGAAAAATGATTCGAGTGACCATCGACTGCGCTATCTGCTCCAACTCGAACTGTTCGACTGCTCAAAAAAAGCGAATCTCACCCGATCAGGTCGCAACCCACCGCGTTCGGTCGGGTTAGCCGGTGAGGCGAAGCCTTTACGCCATGCCCATCAGCCGGGCCGGGTTGATCGACGCGACTTGATTCACTTCGCCCTTGCTCAGGCCGCCTTCGTGGAGCATGCCCAGGTACATTCTAAATAGTTCGGCAGGATTGGGACTGTAGGGCCGGAAGTAGTCTGTGCTGGCGACGATCTGGCGCAGGCCGACTTGGCGGAACTGGGCGACCAGTTCCGGCGAGTCCATGCGTCCGGGCGCCAGCGCATTCCAGCAGGCTTCGAGGAATGCGCCCATCTCGGCGGCTTTTTTCATGGCGTCCACCGGCATGGCGATGATGTGGCTCTGCACATGATTGACCACCAGCCTGTGGCTGTAGCCCATGTCGCGGGCAGCTTCGATAAAGGCGAGGGATTCCTGCCAGGACACATGGCCCATGCCGAGGGTCAGATCATGGGCTTTGCAGCACTCGATGATCTCATAGCCGCCTTTGATCAGCTTGCCCTTGTCGTCGAGAAAATAATAGTTCGGGTTTTCCAACTTAGCGTGGTTGGCGTAGTAGGCCTTGATGCGGCTGCTGAAGCCTTTGCGCTCGACGTCGTTGCGCGCGCTCCAGGTCGGCAGGAAAATCATCTTGCCGCCGAGCGCGGCGCAGGCGTCGACGATGCACGGATTGGGTCCGCCGGCGGTGATGTTGAGCGCGACGCTCGACCAGAGCGCGACTTTGGTTTCCACCGACGACAAAATATATGGCGTGACGTTGACCGTCGGCCACCAGTGGGATTTCAGCACGACGCCCCTCATGCCCATGGCCTCGGCCTTGGGCAGCCAGAGAAATTCCGGCTCGCGCTTGCGCTCCTTGGCGGAAAACTCGAAATCGATATGGCAGTGAACGTCGATGACGCCTTCCATCATGTCGTCGTACAGGGTCATGCTAGCTCCTTGGGAAAATGTTCGAGAATTGGCCGCAAAGAACGCACAGGGCACAAAGGTAGAGGCGAAGAATATTTCGCCCTGCGGGATCGCGGTTACGCCGCCGGTCTGACGCCGGCGCAGCAGCGTTTGTATTTCTTGCCGCTGCCGCAGGGGCAGGGGTCGTTGCGGCCGGCTTGGGGCACGGAGGCTTTGGCGTCGGCGGCGCGGACGATGGTCATGAGTTTTTCGATGGGCTCACCGGCTTCGACCAGCTCGGCGAACTTTTGGAAATAGGGCTTGCTGTGGGTGAAAAAACCTTTGAGCCCGGCGCAGAGGTAATTCAAACCGGCTTCGCCGTCCGGTGTGTTGATGATGCGATCCTTCGGGCAGCCGCCGTTGCACATGCTCAAGACTTCGCACTCGCGGCAGTACTTCGGCAGGCTCGTCCATTTTTTCTGGCCGAACTCGCGTTGCTTTTCGTCGTCGACCATCTCCGCCAACGGGCGCTCGTGGATGTTGCCGATTTTATATTCCGGCAGGACGTAATGGTCGCAGGAGTAAAAGTCGCCGTTATGCTCGATCACGGGCACATCGCCGCAGGTCTCGCGATAAATGCATAGCGCATGCTCCATGCCCAGGAACGGCCGCACCGATTCATCGAAGAGTTGAATAAATACCTTGCCGATGTCGTTGCGCATCCACTCGTCGAAGATCGTGTTCAAGAATTGTCCATAGGCGGCCGACGGCACCGAGCGCTTGTGCACCGGATGGTTGGGATCGCCGGTCTTCTCGACCAGCGGCAGGAATTGCAGATACTGCCCGCCGATCTCTTTGAAATAGCGGTAGACCTGGGTCGGATGCTTGACGTTGACATCGTGGACGACGCACAGCAGGTCGACATGAACCTTGGCCTTGCGCAGCATGTGAAAGGCCTGGACGACTTGTTTGTGCGTCGTCTTCTGCCCCTTGGTGACCCGGTAGTGGTCGTGCAGTTCGCGCGGGCCATCCAGGCTCAGGCCAATATAGAAATTCTCTTTGGCCAGGAACTCGCACCATTCGTCGTCGATGGTGGTGCCGTTGGTCTGGATGCCGTTGATGATCTTTTTGTTCGACGGCAGATATTTTTTTTGCAGATCGACTGCCTTGCGGAAAAACTCGACGCCGAGCAAGGTCGGCTCGCCGCCATGCCATGAGAAACTGACGGTTTCCCCCGGCGTCGCTTTGATATGCTGCTCGATGTAGGTTTCCAGCGTCTTGTCGTCGAGACGAAAGTTGGAACCTTTGGGGTAGAGGTCTTCTTTTTCCAGATAGTAACAGTAGTGGCAGTCGAGGTTGCAAATCGCCCCGACGGTCTTGACCATGATCTGAAATTCGCGCGCCGCGGTTTCCAAGTGATTGCCTCCGGTGACTTTTCGGCGAGGGCGTTGCTTCGATGGGCGAAGCCGCCTGCCACTTGGAGACTCTACTGAAAAAATGTTTGGATGTCACCACCTGCTCACAGAAGCAACCATTGAGTGTTGCCGGAACTATTCGTCTAGGCGTAGATCGGCTCGCGGCCGTCGTTGCAGGACTCGGTAGACTCAGTTAGATTTTCCGAAATGGCTCTGCGCCCGAAACAGCGAGCTGTGGTTGGACAGTGGCCCAGTGGGGCATAACGACATACTTTTTTCTGCTCGCGGTTTTCGGGGCTTGCGAATCTGTTGTTCAGCGCAGCGGAGCAAGACGTGGGCACGGTAATTCAAAATCTACTTTTAACCGCTTGCTGGGAGGGATGATGTCATACCGTCCATCAGTTGATTGGCTTAAACCGGTGATGGTTCTGGCGATCAGCGCTCTAATGCTGTGCATTACACAGAAGCCCGGCGCCGGCGCGGATAATGTCAGAGTTGCTTACTCGTCTCCCACAGCGACTCAAGGGCTTCTGTGGGTTGCCGATGTGGGCGGGCTCTTTAAGAAAAACGGCCTCGACGTACAGGTCATCTACACCCGGTTGGCCATCGAGTCGCTGGTAGCCGGTGAGATTGACTTCGGACAAATGACGGGATCTCTCATGTCCTCCGCCAGGCTGCAGGGGACTGACCCGGTGATGATCGCAGGCGTGGAGAGCGTGCTTACCGATCGGCTGGTCGCTCGTCCCAATATCAAGTCCATTGAAGAGCTCAGGGGAAAACGCATTGGGATATTTCGCTTTGGCGCCGCGTCGCACGTGCGCGTGCTCAACGTGCTGCCGAGATATGGATTGACCGACCGTGACGTCACACTTTTGCAGATAGGAGATACTCCGGCTCGCTTGATGGCGCTGTTTGCCGGTTCGATTGACGCAACGCTCGCCTCGCCCCCGGATCACCAGGAAGCGGTCCGCGCGGGTATGAGGGTCTTGCTCAATCTGACAGACTTAAAGGTGCCGTATCAAGGGGCCGGACTGGTGACGACCCAGCGCGTGCTGACAAGAAAACGCGACGTCGCGAGGCGCTTTTTACGAGCTTATGTAGAAGCCATTCATATGGTGAAGACCAATCCGGATGTATCAAAACGAGCTTATGCCAAATACAGGAAGGCCAAAGATGAAAAGGAAGTTGAGCCTGCCTATGAAACCCTTCGCGAAGTAGTCAAGATCAAGCCCTACCCTTCGGTAGAGGGGTTTAAGACAATACTAGCGGATTTGAGCGAGAGAGTTCCCGCGGCGAAGCACGCCAACCCAAAGGAATTCATCGATATTAGTTTGCTCGAAGAGTTAGACCGCGCGGGATTTATCGATGCGCTTTATCGCTGAAGTTTTAGGCGCGCCGAGTTGAGCTCGAGGCGACTCGAAAGCTAGATGGAAGGCGTTCGACATCAAGACATATGCGTAAAGCGGAAAAAGGGTACACCGATTCGCTTTTCCTTCGCGGGTTGGCACAATGCCACCAATGCGGCTCTGTTCCGCAACAAACGGCAAACGGCGAAAGTTAACTGTTTTAGCGGTAACCAAATAAGCAAGGCATTTCGCGTACGGGGTATTGACCCCGCACGCGTTTAAAGGGGATGCTTGCCTCCTTGGGATTCCCGATTTGATAATGCCCGCAGCAAGCTGCGGGGAATGTTTAGATTTAGAAGGAGAATATCATGAAGCGCAGCACGGAAAGAATCCTCACGACCCATGTGGGCAGCCTGGCTCGTCCCGACTCGCTGGTCCCGCTCCTGCGACAGAGGGAACAGGGTCAACCCTACGATCGCGATGATCTCGCAAGGCTGGTGCGCGAAGCGGTAGCGGACGTCGTGCGGCAACAAATCGAAACGGGCATCGATATCGTCACCGACGGTGAACAGGGCAAAGCGAGCTTCTTCGGTTACGTCGTCGAACGCTTCAGTGGCTTCGAGCGCAAGCCGTTCGCTCCCGGCGAGGTGAGACCGCGGGCCTGGGGCAGAGAATACGTCGCCTTTCCCGACTACTACGCGTGGTCGGAGCGCATCGCCGAACCGTTTGGCGGGCGCAGCGGAAGCCGCGGTCAAGGCGTCGATACCTGCACCGGGCCGGTCAGCTACCACGGCCACGCGGCGGTCCAGACCGACATCGACAACCTCAAAGCGGCAACGAAGGGCCTGGCCCACGAGGATGTCTTCGTCCCTGCGATCGCTTCTTCCTACGTCGCGTCCACCTTTGCCAACCTATACTACCGCACCTACGAGGAATACGAGCAGGCCATTTCCGACGCGCTGCGCGAAGAGTATAAGGCGATTGTCGACGCCGGATTTATTCTCCAGATCGACGATCCGCGCCTGGTCACCTACTACATGATGAACCCGCACCTGAGCGTGGGAGACTGCAGGAAATGGGCGGCGCAGCGGGTCGAAGCCATCAACGAGTCGATCCGCGGCATCCCGCCGGAGAAGGTTCGCTTCCATACCTGCTACAGCATCGACGTCGGCCCGCGCATCCACGAGATGAACCTGAAGGATATCATCGATATTATTTTAAAAATCAACGCCGGCGCCTATTCGTTCGAAGCGGCGAACCCACGACACGAACACGAATACCATGTCTTCGAGCAGGTCAAGCTCGCCGACGGCAAGCTCCTCATTCCGGGCGTGATCAGCCACACCACCAATCTGGTCGAGCACCCGGAATTGGTCGCCGAACGAATCCTGCGGTTCGCCAAGCTCGTCGGGCGCGAGAACATCATCGCCGGAGCCGACTGCGGCTTTGCCGCCTCCGCCCTGAGGTTCAACGATACCCACCCTAGCGTGGCATGGCTCAAGTTTGCCGCGTTGGCGGAGGGCGCCCGATTGGCGACTCGGGAGCTGTGGCAGTCCAAATAGAAAGTTATTATTGAAATGAGGAATTCTATGCCGGTCAAAGCGATTACGTTTTGCCCCTGGCCGCCGGAGGCGACCGAGGATGTTAAGCGAACGCTACTCGCCATCGGCTCGTTGTAACCGCGATTGCAATTCGAGACCGGGTGGAGTTATTCAAGGAAGCGCGCGACATGAATCGCTGAATCGGCCGGAAAGGAGCCAGCGATGATGCACAGGAACCGGGTTAAATTCGCCGCCGGCGCGATGGCGGCGCTCTGGCTACTTTGTTGGTTCGGCATTGCGCTGGCGGCGACGCCGGCGCCGCACAAGCGCGTGCGCATACTCTTTGCCGACTTCAGCGAGCGCATGGGCTTGTTCTTTGTCGCCAAGGATCAACGTTTCTTCGAAGAGCAGGGCTTGGACGCAGACCTCGTGCAGGTCAACACCGGGCCGGTGGCGGTGGCGGCGATGGCCGCCAACGAAGCCGAATTTTACACCGTGTCGGCCACCGGTTCCGCTCTCGGCGCGGTCTCAAGCGGCCTCGATCTGGTCTGGGTGGCGGGAATGATCAATAAACTCGATGGTTATTTTTACGTCTCGCCAAAAGTCCAAAAGCCCGAGGATCTCAAAGGCAAGACGCTCGGCGTGCAAAGCATCGGCGGCGGCATCTGGATGTTCGTCATGATGACGTTGGATCATTGGGGCTTGAGCCCGGAGCGCGATAAGATCCAGATGCGGGTAATCGGCGACCAGTCGGTGCTGGTGCAATCTTTAAATGCCGGGTTGATCGATGGCTCGGTGTGGGGCTACGCTTATAATGCTGCCCTGCAACGCAGCGGCGGCCGGCTGTTGGCGGATTTGACGGCGCTCAACATTCCCTATCAGGGAACCGGGCTGGTGGCGCGGCGGGCGTTTATCGCCAGCTCGCCCGACGTGGTAGAAAAGACTTTGCGCGGTTTTGTCAAGGCCAACAATTTCGTCCGCGACAAAAGCAATCAAGCGGCGGTGGTGCGCAGCATTCGCAAATGGCTGCGGCTCTCGCCGGATGGGAACGCCGATGATCTGTACGAACGCATGCGGCTGCTCTACGACCGGCGCATCGCGCCAACCCGCGAGGGCATGCAAAACGCCTTGCGGGTGCTCGGCAAGGTCGAGCCCAAGTACACCAAGCTGAAAGTGGAAGATCTGGTTGACGACCGCATCGCCCGCAAGTTGGAGGCACCATGAGTTTGCCGCGGTTGCGTTGAGTCAGCTGTCGATGGAAGGAGATACCTCATGATCCGAATCGTCCATATCCTAAATCAGTTTTTCGCCGGCATCGGCGGCGAAGACAAGGCCGATATCCCGGTTGCCGTCGCCGACGGCGCGGCGGGCGCGGCGCGCGGTCTGCAGAGCCAGCTTGCCGAGCGCGGCCAGATCGTCGCGACGATTTACTTTGGCGACAATTATTTTCATGAACACAAAGACGACGCGCTGGCGGCCATTACCGCCGAATTAGAAAAGCAAAAACCCGACGTGGTGGTCGCCGGTCCGGCGTTTAACGCCGGGCGCTATGGCCTCGCCTGCGTGGAGATTTGCCAGGCGGTGAGCGAAAAGCTTGGTCTGCGCTGCGTCACCGGCATGGAGCCGGAAAATCCCGGCGTCGGCGTCTACCGCGACAATCACAACGACAAGGTGTTTTTGCTGCCGACGGCGGAAACCGCATCGGGCATGGCGCGCGCGCTGGCGGCGCTGGCCCCCTTCGCCTGCCGTTTGGCCAACGGCGACGAGATCGGACCGGCGGCCGACGAGGGCTATTTGCCGCGCGGCATTCGCCGGCTGGTGCGGGTCGACAAGAGCGGCGCGGATCGCGCCATCACCATGTTGCTCGCCAAGATCGACGGCAAGCCGTTCACCACCGAGATCCCGATGGAAGTCTGGGATCACGTGGAGCCGGCGGCAGCGCTGGCCGACACCGCGGCGGCCAACCTGGCGGTGATTTGCACCGGCGGCGTCGTGCCCTGGGGCAATCCCGACGGCTTCAAGACCTACCGCAATACTTTCTGGCGTAAATATAACCTCTCCGAGGTGAAATCGTTGGAGGCCGGCAAGTGGGAAGCGGTGCACGGCGGTTACAACGTCGCCTTCATGAATCAAAATCCCCACTACGGCATGCCCCTCGACGCGCTGCGGTCTCTGGAAGCCGACGGCAGGATCGGCCGCGGCAAGCTCTACCCGGCTTATTACGTGATCCCCGGCAACCAGGGCTCGCCGGCGGTGATGCGCCGGGTCGGCCAGGAGATCGCCGCCGATTTAAAAAAAGACGGGGTCGAAGCGGTATTGCTGGTGGCCACGTGAGGCACCTGTAGTCGCAGCGGCGCTGTGATTAGCAAAGAACTGGACCGAGCGAAACTCCCGGTGGCGATGATCAGTGCGATGTATCCGGTGGCGGAACAGGTGGGCGCCAGCCGGATCGTCAAAGGCGTGTCGATCCCGCACCCCTGCGGCGACCCGAGCTTGCCCGCCGAGCTGGACGCGCAATTGCGCCGCGAGATTGTCTCGACGGCGCTGAAGGCGCTCGAGGCGAAGGTCGAATCGTCGACAGTGTTCACGCCGAAGATCGCAAGCAGCGCGTGAGGCAAGTCGTGATAATGACCGCGGTTCGGGGTTCGTTCGTTTCGTTATATTGATGAGCTTATCGCGCAAATCCCCCTCAGTCCGCCTTTTTCAGAGGGGGATGTTATGAGTACCTTGGTAGGAGTGGTCCTGCGTTACGGTAATTGTCCAGGAAATATCCATGCGTCTTGAGTTGGCGGAGTTTCCGGTAACGGGCATCGAGCTCGCCGACCGGTTTCACTACGCCGTCGGGCAGTTGACCGTTCACCAGTCGGCCATCGAGCAAGCGGTTTTGCAGGAGAGCCGTATCGAGGCGGCCTGGCTCGATGTCGTCTCGCCCGGCGATAAAGTACGCATCACCGGCATCCGCGACGTTGTCGAGCCGCGGGTCAAAGTGAGCGGCTCGGGGCAAGTGTTTCCCGGCGTGCTCGGGCCGGTGGAACCGGTTGGCGGAGGCCGGACCCATCGCCTCTCCGGCATGGCCGTGTTCGTTACCGCAGAATATGACGGCATGGTGCGCGCCGGGCTCGGCGTGCAGCGCAGCGCGATCCTCGACATGTGGGGCGACGGCGCGGCGGCTTCGCCATTCAGCAGGCTCAACGGATTGGTTCTCAATCTGCGTTTGGCGAAGGGGTTGTCGGAACTCACCGCGCACACAATCATTCAGCGTGCCGCTTTGGAAACCGCCAAGCGCTTGGCAGAGGTGACGATTGGCTTGACTGCGGAGCAAATCGAAATTTTTGAATTAGGGGGCGCCGATCCGAACCTGCCCAAGGTCTTGCTCATTCAAGGCTGTTTGACCGACGCCGGCAATCCGCATTCCGGCGTCGGCTACTTCGGATTGCCGATCCGCGATTCGCTGGCAACGACGGTGCACCCCAACGAGTTTATCGACGGCGCGTTCACCATGTACGCGACCCGTTGCCTGGCCTATTTCCCGGTCACCTGGGATTGGCAGAATCATCCGCTGCTGCTCGGCCTCTACCGCGCGCACCGCGACAAGGTTAATTTTCTTGGTGTCATTCTCGAACGCATCGCCTTCGATACTTTTCACGGCAAGGAAGTGATCGCCCAGAATACCGCGCAGCTGGCGACCATGCTGGGCGCCGACGCAGCGCTGGTGTCATGGATCGGCTCGGGCAACGCCTTTGTCGATGTCATGCTGACCTTGCGCGCCTGCGAGGAGCGCGGCATCAAGACCAATTTGATCACCTACGAATACGGCGGCAAAGACGGCGTCGATTCGCCGCTGCTATTTTACACGCCGGCGGCGAGCGCCATGACCAGCACCGGCAGCCGCGATCGCTGGATCGAACTACCGGCGGCGGAAAAAATTGTCGGTCCCTACGAGGAAATCAAAGTGTTGACCTATCCGGGTGCGCCGCTGACTTCGGCGCGCGGCCCGTTCACCCTCGACGCCCGCGACATGATTCTCGGCGGCGTCGATTATTGGGGGCGCGGCGGCTGGAACTGCGCGGCTTACTGATGCAAAGGTCGCGAAAATGAAGAGACTGGCAACGGTTATTGCGGTGCAATTAATTGCTTTACTCGCGACGATGGAGTTCGCCGGCGCCGCCGCGGCGCCGAGCAAAATCGTCATCGCCTATGCCTCGCTCAACGAGCGCGGAGCCGGCGCCTTGCTGGTGGCGCGGGATCAGGGCTTCTTTCGCAAGTACGATCTCGATGTCAATCTGATCTACATGCGCAATGCCGCGGTGGCGTTGTCGGCGCTATCGGCGGGGGAGGCGCAGTTCTATTCGGGTTCGGCCAATGGTTCGGTGCTCGGCGCCATCGCCAACGGCCTCGACCTGGCATTCATCGCCGGCTTGGCCAACAAACTCAACGGCACCATGGTGGCGTCGGCGGCGATCGCGTCGCCGGCCGATTTGAAGGGCAAGAACATCGGTATCCAGAGCATCGGCGGCGGCATCTGGATGATCACCCAGCTGGTGCTCGAACATTGGGGACTCGATCCGAAACGGGACGGCATCAACCTGCGCATCGTCGGCGACGAAACTGTCATGGTGCAGTCGTTGATGCTCGGCACAGTGGATGCGACCTACGCCGGCTATGCCTACGCGACCATGCTCAAGAAGCAGGGCTTTCGGGTGATGGCCGACCTGACCAAACTCGGCGTGCCGTTTCAGAGCACGGCGATTTTGGCGCGCCGAAGTTATTTGAACTCGAACTCCGCCACCGCGGAGAAAGTGATCCGCGCTCTGGTCGAAGCGATCGCTTTCATTCAACGGCCGGCCAATAAGGCTGCAGTGGTGGCGACCCTGACAAAAAATTTGCAGATCGTCCGGCCAGAGGAAGCGGAAGAGGGCTACGAAGTGATTCGCAACGTCTACGAGCGGCGCGCGTTCCCGAATCCCGAGGGGATCAATAACGCGATTCGTTTGCTCGGCCTCGGCAATGAAAAAATTCGCCAGCTCAAGGCCGCTAATATCGTCGACGATTCGATCGTGCGCAAGTTGGAGAAGGATGGTCTGTTTCAATAGTCGAAGACATAGTTCAAGCCGTTCAAAACGTTCAAATCGTTCAAGTCGTGCGAATCGTAGGATGGATTGAGCTTCGCGCTACCCATCGTTCTAATCGAAAGCCTCCATGCAACTTACGTTGGCAGAATTTCCGGTGCGGCAGATCCGCCTCGGTGACGTAACTCGATATCACGATGAAGTGTTGGAAGTTGACCGCGCAGGGCTGACTCGGCTCGTGCGCCAAGACCCGCGCATCGAGACGGCGCAAATAGACGCGGTAGCGCCGGGCGAATCGGTGCGGGTCACCGGGATTCGCGATGTCATCGAGCCGCGGGTCAAATTCAATAATGACGCGCAAGTATTTCCCGGGGTGATCGGTCCGGTGGTGACGGTGGGCGATGGCGTGACCCATCGGCTTTCCGGCATGGCCGTGCTCGCCAGCGCGGCGTACGAGGGCACGATTCGCGCCGGCACCGGCGTGCAGCGCAGCGCGATCCTCGACATGTGGGGCGCGGGCGCGGCGGCTTCGCGCTTTAGCGGCCTGCGCCATCTGGTGTTGAGCCTGGAAATTCGCGCCGGCTTGGGCGAACTGGAAGCGCACCAGGCGATCCAGCAGGCGGCTTATCAAGTCGCATGCAAGCTCGCCGAAACCACCGAAGGACTGGCCGCGGCGCGCACGGAGATTTTCCCTTCGCCGATAAATCGCGGCGGGCGGCCGCGGGTAGTATTGATTCAAGGCTGCATCACCCAAGCGCAGCAGCCCCACGCCGGCGTGAGTTACTATGGGCTGCCGATCCGCGAGTCGTTGCCGACGGCGCTGCATCCCAATGAATTGTTCGACGGCGCGATGACCATGAACACCACCCGCGGCATCGGTTATTATCCGACCACCTGGGATTGGCAAAACCATCCGTTGGCGCTGGCTTTGTACCGTGAGCAAGCGGCGGACAATATCGATTTTGCCGGCGTCATCATTGAGCGCATTTCCTACGAGACCCATCACGCCAAGGAAGTCGTCGCCCATAACACGGCTCGACTGGCAAAAAGTTTGGGCGCCGATGCCGTGCTGCTGACCTGGCTCGGCTCGGGCAATGCCTTCGTCGAGATGATGTTGACGATCCGCGCCTGCGAGCGGCTCGACATCAAAACCGTTCTCGTCACCTACGAGTACGGCGGCAAAGACGGTGTCGACTCGCCGCTGCTATTCTATGCCGCCGAAGCGGACGCCGCGGTCAGCACGGGCAGCCGCGACCGCTGGATCGAATTACCGGCGGCGGAGAAAGTCATCGGCGCCTATCAGGATATTCGTGTTTTGACCTATCCCGGTGCTCCGACGACGCCGGCGTCCAGTGCAATGACACTCGACGCGCGCGATATGATCATCGGCGGCGTCGACAATTGGGGTGGGGAAAACTGGGCGTGTAAATTGTATTAGCAACGAGGAGACCAGAGTGGCGGAGAAACCCAAACAGATCATTGCCATCGGCGGCGGCGGATTTTACCGGGATGCGGAGAATCTCGAACTGGAGAAATATGTCATTCGGCAAAGCGGATCGGACAACCCACGAGTCTGCTTCATCCCGACGGCGAGCGGCGAGCCGGATCACTATGTCGCCAGTTTCTATGGCGCATTGCTAAAGCTTGGCTGCAACCCTTCGGTGTTGACGCTGTTCAAACGGACGCCGGATCTGCGCGCGTTGTTACTCAAACAGGACGTGATCTACGTCGGTGGCGGCAATACCAAAAGCTTGATCGCCCTGTGGCGCGATTGGGGCGTCATCGAGATACTCCGCGAGGCCTGGGAGTCCGGCATCGTGCTCACCGGGGTGAGCGCCGGCGCGATCTGCTGGTTCGAGCAGGGGTTGACCGATTCGTTTTCCGACGGTCTACGGCCGCTTGACTGTCTAGGATTTCTTCCCGGCAGCTGTTGCCCGCACTACGACGGCGAAGCCCAGCGCCGACCGTCGTTGCATAAGTTATTGACTTCCGGAGAAATTGCCGCCGGTGTCGCGATCGAAGACTGGACCGGGGTGCATTTCATCGGTAGTGATATTCATAAAGTGATCGCCTCCAAACGCGGCGCCCGGGCTTACAGTATGCGCGTGGTCCATGGCTCGGTGCAGGAAGTGGCGCTGCCGGTGGAATATTTACCGTAGAGATTTTGTAAGAAAGTCGGCAGGATGCGCGCCTTTTTTTCACTATTGCGATAACTGACCGGTCTTTTTCCCAACGCTGACAATCCCTTAGTCTAGCGTATTGAATAATTAACCAAGATCGCTGGCATGGAGCTTGCGGTTTCATCCAGTTGAAAGATGTAACGGAAACGAGATGGCTATGTATGCAAAAATATTAATCCCGCTGGATGGTTCGACGACCGCCGAAAAGGTATTGCCATTCGCCCGTATCCTGGCCGGGACATTGAAGCTGCCGGTCGAATTCCTCGAAATCGTCGATATCGCCGCCGCGACAGCGCATATGGTCGCTGACAAGGCGCGCTATCTGGGCACGATTATAACTGAGGCCGAAAGCGCGAGGCGCGAGTATTTGGCCGAGATCGCTGAAACCTTTGCCGGTGTGCCGGTCACTTGCAAGGTGGCGCGAGGCCGACCGGCTGACGTGATCATTGAAAGCGCTGCAGCGGACAAAGGCACACTGATCGCCATGGCGACCCATGGCCGCTCAGGAATCAATCGTTGGCTGATGGGCAGCGTGGCGGAAAAGGTGCTGCGCGGTAGCACAGCGCCGCTGTTCCTCGTCCGCGCCGCCAGGGACGGCGCCAGCCAGGACCGCGGTGCCAGCATCAAGTCGATGATCGTGCCGCTCGACGGTTCGGAGCTGGCGGAATCGGTGCTGCCGACCGTTTGCGAACTCGCAATAAAGCTCGACCTCGAGGTCGTCCTGTTTCGCGCCTATGAACTCGCGGCGGCGGCGTACTACGGCAACGAAGCCTATCTGCCCAACTATGACGAGATGCTGCGCGAGCTGAAAATGGAGGTGGAAGGCCATCTCCAGAAAACCGCCGAGGGGTTGACCGCATCGGGGCTAACCAAAGTCTCGTGGGTGGCATCGCCAGGATCGGATGCCGAGGAGATCGTGCGCTTCGCCAATCAGCATCAAGATACGTTGGTGGCGATGTGTACCCATGGCAGATCCGGAGTGGCGCGGTGGACGCTGGGCAGCGTCACCGAGAAAGTCGTGCGTCATGCCGAAGAGCCGGTGCTGGTGGTGCACGCGCCCTGATCCGGAGTGTATTACCCAGCGATTTGCAGGAGGAGACTATGAGCAAGATAAGCAAAATATTGGCGCCGACCGATTATTCCGATTTGTCCTGTATCGGTTTGCGGCGCGCTTTTGAAACTGCCCATGAATCCGGCGCGGAGCTGATCGTCTTGCACGTGATCGACATGAGCAACGATTGGTTCGGCAAAGCCAGTAATTTCGGCCCGGTGCGCACCTTGATGGCCGAACAGACGGAGTTCCTGGATAAATTTCTACGGGACAAGTTCGGCGCATTGATCAATCTGGTGGAGGTCCGGCAGAAGATCGAAGTGGGCGCCGCCCATGTAAATATCGCCGAACTCGCTGCCCGTGAAAGCGTGGATCTGGTGATCATGTCGACTCATGGGCGCACAGGACTGGATCATATTCTGCTCGGCAGCGTCACCGAGAAAGTCATAGCCCACGCGAGCTGCCCGGTGCTGGCGATTCCCGCACCGAAGCGGGGTGAGTCGTTGGCCAGCGCCGCTTGACGGATATCGATAAGATGTCGTTCAAGGGGTCAAGTGTCCAAAGTTCAAGTGTTCGGACGGAGACGAGATGCGGACTGCCGGCGTTGATCGAAGCGACTGCAGCAGTCGCGCGATGCGGTAGGAAACTCTCTGTTGTTCTTTATCCTCCGAGGCAGACGCTCATCTAATTGCTCATCGTTCATGCATTACAAGCCGAATAAAAAACGGCTCTTGGAACGGGCCCGACGACCGGCGGCGCCGTCGGGCTCTGCGTTGCGTGCCGTAGCTTAAAATCCCTCGCTAACTTAGACCTGCCTGTTTCATCGAGCTTATAAAGACGCGATCTCTCCGGCTAATTTCTGCCGGTCGAAAGCCGGAGGGAGCGGTTTTATGCTAAACTGGGTTCAGTAAAAAGTCCTAAGGAGATACCACCCGTGGAGTCTTATTCTGAACGGATCGGTAAATTTGCCGGCGAGCTTCAACTTGCCGATGTGCCGCCGGCGGTGGTGGAAAAAGCCAAGCTGGTGTTTCTCGATACTCTCGGCGTCGCTCTGGCATCGTCGACCATGGATTTCGGCGCGATGGTCACCAAAGTGGCGACGAAACTCGGCGGTGCCGGCGATAGCGTGATTATCGGTGCGCCAAGCCGAGTGGCGGCAGCCAATGCGGTGCTCGCCAACGGCACCTTGGCGCATGGCTTGGATTACGACGACACCTTGGAGGAGGCGATCGTGCACACCGGCGCCTGCGCCTGGATGACAGCTTTGGCCGTCGCCGAAGAAACCCGGGCCACCGGCGCGGCGTTGCTGGCCGCGGCGATCGTCGGCACCGAGGTGCTGTGTAAAATCGGCCTGGTGGCGCCGGGAAAATTTCACGCCCGCGGTTTTCATCCGACGGCAATTTGCTCGACCTTCGGCGCTGCCTCCGCGGCGGGCCGGCTCTATGGATTGACCCTGCCGCAATCGATCGACGCCTTCGGTCTGTGCGGCAGTCAGAGCTCGGGGATCATCGAATACTTGGCGGACGGTACCTGGACCAAGCGATTGCATCCCGGCTGGTCTGCCCATGGCGGTGTCATTGCTGCGCTCTTGGCCCAACAGGGCTTTCGCGGGCCGGCGAAAGTTTTCGAAGGCACCAACGGTTTCTTTCCGTCGTTCGGCGGCAAGAACGAGTACCACTATGAAAAAATCACCGAACTCGGCAAAGTCTGGGAGATCCCCAAGCTGACGTTTAAATCCTATCCCTGCGGTTCGATCTCCCATCCCTACATGGATTGCGCCCTAAAAATTAAACAGCGGTATGCGCCGGCGCCAGCGCGGATAAACCAAGTCGTGTGCCGCACCGCGGAAGGGCCGGTGCATCGGCTGTGGGAGCCGCTGGCGGACAAACAGAAACCGATCAGCTCTTACGGCGCCAAGTTCAGTCTGCCCTACAGCATCGCCGTGATGTTAGTGCACGGGCGCGCCGGCTTGGAGGAATTCACCGACCTAGCGATTGGCGATCCTCTAGTCCTGAGTCTTGCGGCCAAAGTTCGCTATGAGCTCGATCCGACCATCGATTATCCGCGCCACTTCTCCGGCCACGTCAAAGTCTTTCTCGACGACGGCACCTTGCTCGAAGAAAACCAACCCTTTCCGCGCGGCGGTTTTGAAGATCCGCTGCCGCCGTCCGACATCGAGGCTAAGTTCCGCGCCAACGCCAAGCTGGCGTTACCGCTGGATCGGATCGAAAGAATTCTCGACGCGGTGCAGCATTTGGAAAAATTAGCTCTGACCCGAGAGCTGAGCGAATTGTTGCTCAAACCGTGACCAAGCGAAGCACGCGGCGCGCCGCCGGTTACGTTTGCGTGGCGATCGCGCTACTGGGTTGTGGCGGCAACAGCTTTGACAGTGTGCGCAACCTGCGATCGACCAACGAGCTAATAGTCTGTTTGGGCGACAGCTTGACCGAAGGCGTCGGCGCCAATGGCGGCGAAGACTATCCCGCGGTGCTGTCGCGCGAACTGGCCTTCCCGGTGCTCAACCGCGGCCGGCGCGGCGACACTACGGCGCTGGCGCTGGGGCGGTTACCGGAAGTCCTCGAGGGCAATCCGCGGCTGGTGATCGTTTTATTGGGCGGCAACGATTTCTTGCGGCAGGTGCCGCGCGCGGAAACCAAGAAAAATTTAACAGAGCTGGTTCGGCGCATTCAGGCTCAAGGCGCCATGGTGGCGATCGCCGGCATGCGGGTCGGCATATTTACCGATGAATACGGCCCAATCTACGAAGAGACCGCCAAGCAGCTCGGCGCCCTTTACATTCCCCAGGTGATGCAAGGAATTCTTACGGACGCCAAGCTCAAGAGCGATCCGATCCATCCCAACGGCGCGGGTTATCGGTTGATGGGGCAGCGCATCGCCGAGAAGATCAGGCCGTTACTGCGCGAGGCAGATCGCTTAACCGGACGGCGCGGTTTTTAGTCAAGTAATATACCGCCACGCCGACCAGCAGGATCACTGCCCAGGTGACCGCGCCGCTGACGATTTTCGGATCGGTGGAACCGAAGAGCCAGCCTAATCGCTCCCGTTGGAAATCGCCGAACACTCGTAAAGCTTTTAAGCTAAACACCCATCCGGCGTGCAAGCCGATGGCGACATACAAATTGCCGGCGCGCTCCACGGCAAATGAAAGCACGGCGCCGACGAGCAGCAGGCCAAACAGGCCGGGTAGCAGTGGCAACGGGTCGAGAAATGGCGTGAAGGTATAAGCCAAATGACGGAAGCCGGCGCCGAGGTCGAGACGGTCGAGAAAGTAGGCCTCGCCCGGTCTGACGAAATGGAGCGCGGAATAAAACAAGTTGGTCAGGAGATAAGCACGGACCTTGTAGCTATGGGCGCGCAGCCCCATGAACAGGATGCCGCGAAAAAATATTTCCTCGAATGCGCCGGCAAATATTCCTGCCGCCGCCGCGCTGGCAACCCGTCCAATGGCGACCGATCTTGTGAGCCGAAAGAAAGGCGTAAAAACTTCGGTCACGGTCATTGCGGCGACGACCAAGAGCATTGAGCCCAGCGCCAAGCACAGGCCGACGGCGAGATCTCGTCGCGCCGTGGCGGCGCCGACCCGCAACAGCTTTCGTAACCGCGCGGGAATCAGCGCGCGCCGGCCAACGATGAACAGCAGGATACCGGCAATCATGAAGGCGCGATCGAAGGTGCGATGGAACGGGATGCGCTCCGGCATCAGCGCCGGCCACTGGGTCATGAACCAATCGGCGCCCACGGACAAGACCGGGCTGATGGCGCAAGCCAGGGCGAGTGCGAGCAACACATAGATGAGGAGTCGCTGGTGCGGTTGCCAAGATGTCATCAGCTAATTAACTATGTTATAGCGACGAAACGATGGCAAGTAGCGGCAATAAAATACTCCTCGGCAAGGTCGCGCTGATTACCGGCGGCAGCCGCGGCATAGGCCATGCTCTCGCCGCGGCCTATGCCGATCAAGGCGCCCAAGTGTTTATCTGCGGACGCAATCCGGCCGACATCGACCGCACGGTGGCAGAGATTCAAAAGACCGGCGGCGAGATCGCGGGTGTGCCGGGAGATATCGGCAACGCCGCCGACGCGGCGCGCATCGTCGCCGCCGCACTGGGGCAATTTTCCGCCATCGATATTTTGGTCAATAACGCCGGCATCCTCGGGCCGCGGGTGGCGATCGCCGAGTATCCAATCGCCGAGTGGGAAGAAGTCATGCGCATCAATCTCAACGGGCTATTTTTTGTTACCCATAAAGTCCTGCAGGTGATGTTGGCGCGGCAGGCGGGCTCGATCATTAACGTTACTTCCGGCGTCGGCCGGCTCGGCAAGGCGCGTTGGGGCGCTTACGCGGTCTCGAAAGCCGGCTTGGAGGGATTTACTCAGGTGCTCGCGGATGAAGTAAAGGATAGCGGCATCAGGGTGAACTCGGTCAACCCGGCGGCAACGCGCACCGCCATGAGAGCGGCGGCATATCCGCAAGAAGATCCCTCGACCTTGCCGACGGCGGAATCGGTTTTGCCTATTTTCATCTACCTGGCATCGGATAAATCGCGACGGGTTACCGGCCAGGCTTTGAACGCGCGCGACTGGCGAGAAAATTCGTGATGGGCTGCTGGAGCGGCTTCCTCGCGGCGCTCGCCGCAGTGCTGGCGGCGACTCTGCTGCCTTGGTCCAATTTCGTCGGCCATTCCCATTGGGCTCAGGTTCAGTGGATACCATTCTACGGCCGCCGGTTGGACTGGTTCGATATCGCCGCCAATGTCGCGCTTTTTGTCCCATTGGGCTATTTCGCCGGTGGATTTTTCGCCGTTCTTTCACCCGGAAAAAAGCAGCTCTTGGTGCTGGCCGGGACGACCTTGCTTTCGACAGCGGCCGAGTTTATACAAATTTACTCGCACGGCCGATTTCCGTCCGCCACCGACGTCGGTTGCAACATCGTGGGCGCGGCGCTGGGGCTGGTGATTTCAGCCGATCACTCATCAACGAGTGCCAAATACCGGCCCCTCGCGACCAGCAAGTCCTGCCAGAGAACGACCGGTGAGCCAATTGACCGTCAGGAAGTTATCCGTTAGATTTGGCCGTCCGCGAAGAAATAACCTGAACCGATGCATGATGTGATGGATAGCGGCGGTTGGGGTTGAAAGCGAGTGGCCCGCCTGTGAAGACTTATTTTTTTGTTGTCCTGTCGATCCTACAATTGTTTGCCGGTGGCAATGTCGATGGCCAGGATCTGCGCAAGATCAAGATCGGCTATCCGGCGATCTCTTACAATCAAATTCACATTTGGATCGCCAAGGATGCCGGCATCTTTCGCCGCCACGGCCTCGATGCTGAAGTGATATTCTTTCGCGGCGGCCAGATGGCGACGCAAGCTCTGGTCGCCGGCGATCCGCCGATCGTCAATATCGGCACGGTGGTGCCGGCCGGCCTGCAGGGCCACGACATCGTTTTGATCGCATCGTCCGAATCGGCTTACAATTATTCTGTCGTCGCCAAGCCGGCGATCACCCGGGTCGAGCAGCTGAAGGGCAAGCGCTTGGGGGTCAGTGGCTTTGGCTCGGCGTCTCATAACGCGGCGCTGATCCTGCTGAAAAAATTCAATCTGGAAGCGGGCAAGGATGTTGCGCTGGTCGTTGCCGGCCCGACCATGGAGCGGCTCGCCGCGGTTGACGCTGGGCGCATCGAAGCGACGATTCTCACGCCCTCCGAGACGCCGCGGGCAAGAAAGCAGGGTTTGATCGAAGTTTACGACATGCTCGACCTGGGCATTGAAGTCCAGGGTAACGGCTTTGCGACTTCGCGCGGCTTCATCCGCAGCCAGCGCGAGACCGCGCTGAGCGCGCTGCGCGCCTATGTCGAGGCGATTTATTTTATCGGAAAAAATAAGGACGAGTCCAAGCGTATCGCCGCCAAGTACATGCGCACCAACGATCAAGAAGTGTTGGACGCCACCTATGACTGGTTCACCAAGCGAGTGGCAAAGCGGCCTTATCCGACGTTGAAAGGGATTCAGTATCTGCTCGACGAGTTGGCGCCGAAGGTGGCGCAGGCCAAGACCGCCAAGCCCGAACAATTCGTCGACTTGAGCTTATTGCAGCAGTTGGAGAAAGAAGGCTTCTTTACCGAGATGACTAAACGTTATTAATAACTTTCGAGGCCAAATTACAGTCCATGATTAAGCCAAGGGAGAAGCTATGAATCTAAAAATCGGTCAGAAGTTTCCCGACATCGAGTTACCCGACCACGACGGACAGTCCGTGAAATTGTCCGAGCTGGTCGGCAAGTTTCCCTTCATCCTGGCTTTTTACCGCGGTTACTGGTGAGGCAAATGCCAGGTGCAGTTGCGCCAATACGTGGAATTGCAAAAGGAGCTGGCGGTAAACTATTGCCATCTGGCAGTCTGCTGTGTCGATTCGCCGGAAATCAACGATGCCTTTCGCACCGGCCTGGGCGCGCAGTATCCATTTCTGAGCGACCATGAGCGCAAAGTCGTTAACTTGCTCGACATGACCGAGACTTCCAAGAGCAGGGGGGTGACGGCCATGCCGCATACGTTCTCACTGTTGCCGGACCTGACGATACACAATTTATACAACGGCTACTGGTTTGTCGGCCGGCCGACCCTCGACGAACTGCGCGATGATTTGCGCGCCATGATGCGCAAGGTGCGGCCCGACTACGAAGGGCCCGTGGGATAGGGATTGTCATGGGGCTGCGCCGGGATGTTCAATCGGCGGCAGACCCAGGTGTCCGGCGTCTCGGACGCCGCACAAAGTCGCTTCGCAGGTTCTCTAAAACTGAACACCGCTCCCGACAGTTGCAAGCGGGCCTGGTTGCCGGTAAGATTTTTCTATGATTAGCCCAGATGAGATTAAACAGACATTATCCAATGCGCTGCCGGTGTCGCTGGTCGAAACCCAAGATTTGACCGGCGGCGGCGATCATTGGCAGGTCATTATCGTGTCGGAGGCCTTTGACGGCAAAGGATTGCTCGAACAACACCGCATGGTCAATGAGGTGCTCAAGGAGCCATTGGCCGATCAGCGCATTCACGCGCTGTCCCTCAAGACCTATAGTCCGGCCCAGTGGGAAAAGCTGGGAACATAATTCCAAAGGTTATAAGGAGAGTTTTTATGGCAGAAGATGCGATCAGCAAGATTGACGAGAAGGTTAAGAACAATAAAGTCATGGTTTACATGAAGGGGACGCCGGATTTTCCGCAGTGCGGCTTCTCGGCCCACACGGTGGAGATTCTTAAGTCCTACGGCTTGCCATTCGCCAGCGATGACGTGCTCGCCGACCCGGCGGTGCGCGATGGCATCAAGCGCTACTCGAACTGGCCGACCATTCCGCAGGTCTATATCGATGGCAAGTTTGTCGGCGGCTGCGATATCCTGCACGAGCTCCACGAACGCGGCGAGCTCGAGCCGCTGCTCAAAGCCGCTTTCGAGAAGTAGGAAAGTAAGCCCCGGACTTAGCTGCCCGCTAAGATTCGGGGCTTTTTTGCGTCTAAGCTCATGTAGGAGGTTGAGTCCAATGAGCAATCGTATCGCCGTTTTGGGTATTGCATTAAGCTTGGTATTTCTCAGCTCTTGTTCCTCCATCGACCGCTGGGGTTCGGGGCGGGACGTTTTCGAAACCGGCTTGAGCCTTTTTCAGCAAGGCCGTTTCGCCGAGGCGATTCCCTATCTCGAAGATGCCACCCATATCAATCCCAAGGACGGGCAGGCTTTTTTCTACCTGGGCCGCGCCTATGTAAGCCAAAGCAAGTGGCGGAAGGCAATTGCGCCGTTGCGCACCGCCTTTCGCTTGTCGCCGCGGGACGCGCAGGAGGAGATCATCAACTTGATAATCGACGCCGGCTTTGCCGCCGCGCTCAACGATTTTAAGCTCGGCGATATTGTCGACGGCCCGCGCCGCTCGCGGGAGCTTTTATAGCCGGCATTCGAATTGATAATGCCGCGCGAGTTTCACGGGAGAAATAGATGATCAAAATCTGGTTGACGGTTGGGTTTTTCCTGTTGGCGGTGAGTCCGGCGGCGGCGCAGTTCGATAAACTGTTGAAGGATTTTGGCGGTAAGCTGCCCAGTGGTGGAGGCTTGAGCGCGGGCGGTTTGAGCGACGCCAAAGTCGGCTCCGGCCTGCAAGAGGCGCTCAAGGTCGGCACCGAGAACGCAGTGCAACAGACCGGTTCCGTCGATGGTTTTCTAATGAACAAGGCGATCAAGATTCTCATGCCCAAACCGCTCCAGACCATGGAACAACCGCTGCGCCTGGTCGGCTATGGCCCGCAGATCGACGAGTTCATCGTCGGCATGAACCGAGCCGCGGAAAAGGCCGTGCCCTTCGCGAAAGATATTTTTTGGAGCGCGATCGGCGAGATGAGCTTCGACGACGCGCGCAAGATCTTGGAGGGCAGCGACACCGCGGCGACGGATTACTTCAAGGGGAAGACTTCGAAAAAGCTGCAAACGGCGTTCAAACCTTCGGTCACCGACGTGATGAATCAGGTCGGTGTCAACCAGCAGTACAACGCGTTGGTCAGCAAGTATAAAGACGTGCCGTTCTCCAAGAACATCGCATTCGACGTGAACCAATATGTCACGGAGAAGAGCACCGACGGCATCTTCTTCGTCGTCGCCCAGGAAGAAAAGAAAATCAGAACCAATCCGGCGGCGCGGGTGAACGATCTGTTGAAGGAAGTGTTCGGTAGCCGGAAGCGATAGCTGCTACGAATTTATAGACTAAGCATGGTTGACGGCGAGCAGGATGGTTCCGAGCTTATTCTGTTCGCCGTTTTGTTTTTGCTCTTATCACCCCTTCTGAAGCTAGGAGAGTCCCAACCATTCTCGCAGTGCAAGTTGGAGTTGAGCGGCGTCGCGCGGTGAAAACCGGCCGACAGTTCGAAGAACTAAGCTCTGGTGAACCGTGTAGATGCCACGCTTCGCTGCTGTCGGCACGTTTAGTCCTTCTGCCTGCCAATCAACCAGCACAAACTCACCGGCGAGGAGAGAAACCGTTTTGCTGGTTAGGGGAACGATAAAGATGTCTTGAGATGAGTGGGGCGCGCTCACTACAACCGCCGGCCTGACCTTCGCTCCTGACAGATCTGAAAACGGGAATCGGACCAAGGTGATGTCATTCTTTGAGGAGTTGACCATACACATCATCCTCGGGATTCGCCCAAATCGCATCGAGGGAGCTTTGGCTTGCTCCGAGCCAGAACTCGGCCTCGTCGTCGGTCAGGAGCGTCACCAGCACTTTTGCACCCTCGGGAAGATCGATATTTTCCAATGGCTCGATCCTTCCCTGATGGATCACGGCTCTAAGCGATTTAGACATGACATGCTCCTTTCACCATGGCGGTCACAACGCGATTTCTCAATAGTAGTCCAAACGGCATGTTCGCGCAAAGCCGTCTCGCGTGCTGAAGTCAGCGGGTCGATGGCTTCCTTAACGGAGCAGCGGAAAGCGTTGCGTTGTCACCACGTGAAAAACAATTGGCCGCCCGGAACATATCTAGCGCAATATTGCATCGCGGATATCAGAGGTGTTGGGTTACGCTACACTAATCCGACCTACAAATTTACTTGACCTGCCGGCTACGGGATGACTCCTTTCCAACTCATCCAGAACATCCCCAGCGGTCGGGGTTAAGCAATGGTTAGCATTTGTATGACGGGTCTTTTACCGCCGTTATCCATTTCTCCAATCCGCCCGACAACTTCGGATCAAGCGCGATTGCTTTTTTCCATTCATCCACAGCCTTTTGTCGATCGCATAGGTAATCGTACGTATAGCCGCGGCATGCGTACGCATCAGCGTTGTTGGGAGCCTGATCAACCGCCATGCTGCAGTCATTGAGTGACGCAGCAAATTGCCCTAGCTTTCTGTAAAGGTAGGCTCTCTCAAGATACGCGATCACGTTCTTAGTGTCGTACTTCACTGAAATATCAAGACTCAGCAACGCCTGTCGGTAATCTCCTTTCTCCGTTAACGACCAGCCGTGGGCGTAGTATTGTCTTGAGATCTGAGACACCGCAAGGACTTTGTAACCAGCTGCTAAGAGGGCAATTAGCGCGGAGCAAACAATAAAGTGCGTCTTTGGACTCCATGACGACGTTGAACTAAAGCCCAACCTTACGCACTCCACAACAATGATACCGTTAACAACAGCCCAAATTAGATCCAGAGCGACGAGAAACGGAAACGAAAGTATCAAAGGTTTGGTTGGTGTGGAGAAGGGTGGATCAAAAATATAGAGGAAGAGTTTACCGATGATGGCTATGGATAGCAGGCCTGCTCTGAGAGGACCGATAGCTTGTATCCAGTTCTTGAAGCCGCGGTTATTCATCGCTAACGATTGACTCTGTAAGGTGCGCTGTGTGCATTGTTTACTTGATGGTGCGCACGGTGCACCCTACAAAGTCCACGCTGGCTCTTGGTGGTTAAACTTCGTTCTCTTTTTGTTATCCTGTTCACCGACCGGCGAACTGCTTTCCCCGTGCCGTCTCAGGAAAAGCGTGTAAAGCTAGTTTGCCAACGACGCCATCAATCTGCCGTAACCTTTCACTTCCTGTTTCACCCTGGCCATCTTTAGCGCGTGCCAAATATAAGCCTGGGAACTTGTGATCACCGGTTTGCCGATCTCGCGCTCCAGCAGATCGACATCGGTGATGGTCGGCCAGCGCGGGCAGGGGACGAAGACGCCGTCGGCCTCGGGCGCCGACTCGTAGAGCCGCTTGGCGATCTTGTAGGCGGCGTGCTCGTCCATGTCGGTGATGTCGGCGTTTTTGCGCACGCCGTAGCCTTGGATTTTTAGGACCTTAAACCCTGACGCTTCGAGAAATGCCTTCATGCGCTCGTTGAGCGTGTCTTCGTGGGGCGTGGCGACGACGAGCTTGTGGATGCTGAGGGATTTGAGCGCTTCGATTTCACCGGTGATGCCGGGGGAAACCGGCACACCGTATTTGTCGCTCAAGCGCTTGCCCATCTCGATATCGCTGCCATAGCCAAGTTTGGTAAACAGCGGCGAACCGCCGATGATCACCGAATCGCACTTGTTGTCGACCAGATCAGCCGCTGCGGTTTCGATGCTTTGCAGCTGTCGTTCCAAGTCGGCGTCGACCAACTGGCGGATCGTGCCGGTGCTGTTGAGCATCATGAAGCCGGCCGGCAGCATCTGATAAAATTCGTAAACCAAAGTGTCGCCGCGCGACGGCGCGACGTGACCGATTCTTACTCTCCATCCGTACATGCTTTTACTCCTCCTAAGTAACGTTCAAGTCGGTGTTCAAACGTTCAAGCTTGTTCAAGAAATTTCAAGGTCTGGAAATTTTCGCTTCAATTGTTCCGAGCCGAATTGGAAACGTTGAACCTTGAATGAACTGAACACCTTACGTTTCACCAATTCAGCCATGCGCCGTTTACATGGATCGTTTGCCCGGTGATGTAGTTGTTTTCGTCCTGGACCAAAAAGATCGCGGCGCTGGCGATGTTTTCCGGTTTGCCGGTGTGGCCCATGGGGATCTGCGCTTCGGCGGCGGCCCAGGCTTCGTCCGAGTAGTGGCCGCGCACCGCCGGAGTTTCGATCCTGCCGGGGGCGATGGCGTTGATGTTGATGCCGTCTTTGACATGTTCCAGGGCGAGGGATTTGGTAAATACCGCGACGCCGGCTTTGGCGGCGGCGTAGCTCGACCTGGTGGCATTGCCGGCAAAGCCATAGATCGACGAGATGCTGACGATCTTGCCGTATTTTGCTTTGAGCATGGTCGGCAAAACCGCTTGCGAGCAGAGGAACACCGACTTCAAATTCATATTCACAACGCGGTCCCAGTCCGTCGGCGGTGATATCGACGACGTTTTTTCGCTGGGCGCCGCCGGCGACATTGACCAGGATATCGATCTTGCCCCAGCGGTCGAGGGTGGCATTGACCATGTCGTTAACCGACTGTTTGTCGGTGACATCGCTGGTCAGGGCGATGGCGTCGGCGCCGCGGTCGGCTGATCTCTTTGACGCGCGCTTGAGCGGCGTCAGGATTGATATCGGCGACCGCGAGCTTGGCGCCTTCGCGGGCGAAGCGCTGCACGATGGCGCCGCCGATACCGCCGCCGCCGCCGGTTACGATGGCGACTTTGTTATCGATCGTTCCCATGAGATTGCCTCCGTCGTTCGTCTCCCTTATTTGCCAGATAGCCGAACAGTTCGTTTAGATCCTGGATGCGTTGCACTCTTGGATGGTCGAATGCTTGGTTGTAGGGCCGGTGCGGCATCATGACGACGGCTTCGGTTTGCGTCGCCACGTCTTGACAGTTCTCGTGGCGATCGTCGACGAACAGCTGGACGTTCAATTGCCGCACCAGCTGAGATTTCACTGCTTGGGTGAAATGGACCACCGGATTGTCGATGCCATGGCGGCGCAGCCATTCGCAGGTGACGTGATTGATATCGTAGGTGTCGCGCACCCAACGGTGGGTGATGAAAATGACTTCGTTGTCGAAGCTCACCTGGTTGAGCGCTTGCCATTGCTGCTGCGATGGCAGCGGCGCGAGCACGCGCCAAAACTCGGCATCGTAGGACGTGTCGACCATGCAGTCGTAAATAAGCTCCTGGGTTAGAAACGGATGATGTTGAAAGTTGGGATCGGTGATCGACGCCGGGTCGATGGACGGTCCGCCGACGCGCTGTTCGAGCAGTTGCAAAAACGGTGTGACGAAATCCGCCAGCACGCCGTCGATATCCAAAGCAATTTTCATCGAAGCCACAATTTAGGCAATATGGCCGAGAGCGTCAACCGCGGCGCGGTTGAGCTTCACCGAACACTTTTGGAATCGGATGATTGATCGCAGACGGCTCAGCGCAGCAAGCCGCAGGCAAGTTGAATGGCCGCTAAGAATGGCCGCAAAGAACGCAAGGGTCGCAAAAAAGAATCGGAATAGTAGGGGCGGGTTTGAAACCCGCCCTCTTGGCTACCGCGTCCAGAATGGCATCAATGAATAGAACAGCAGCGGAATCGCCAGTACCGGGACGATCCAGACGAGCGCCAGCGGGATTTTTTCCGCAATCTGTTGCGGCAGGAGCGTAGCGAGCATGCCGAGCGCAGCAGCGCCGAGCATTGCCGTTGCCGTCCAGCCGTACCAGTACATGACCGGGCCTTCGCCCTGGCGCGGCCGCGCATAAAAAAGCTCCACCCGGTTGGTTGCGGGATGATAGGAGAACAGCGGCCAGCCCATCAGGTCACAGAGTACGTAGAGCGTCGCGGTGGTGAAGCCGAACACGATGGCGAAGGTCTTGAACGCCGGGGAGGAAGCCAGAGATTTCGCCGGAGCCTGGTATTGGCTGTCGTGCTCATGATCCGAACCCCCTGACGTTGTTGACGACGTGACCGACCAGGAAAATAAACCAGCACCCCCCCGCGAGATACATGGTCACCCATTTACGCGCGCTGTCGTAGTCCGCGTTCCGGGAATTTTTCCAGAGGTACCAATAGATCGGCAGCAGTCCGAGCCCGATGGTGGCGAGGTGTTCCTTCATCTCGAAGAAACCCTGGGTCTTCCAGAAACCCCCTTCCTCGATCGGAACGCGGACATAGATGCGATACTCGGTGTAGATCCATGCGCCGAAGATGAAAGTTACGACCCACAGCACGCAGACCGCGGCGGCGTAGCCAGCACCCTGCACGGCGCGGAAGCGGGTGACGAAACCGGCGCTTCCCGCCGCGTGGCGCACCGGCATCAGCACCGACATCGCCTGATGGGTGAGCGCGCCGAGGAGAGCGACCGCCAACAGTCCATGGATGATCAGCAAGATCGTCCAGTAAGTGTTGGTGGATATGTAGTCGAATAGGTCGTCCATCGTCGCCTCCCATCATCCTTGTGGGCCGTGCTGGGGCAGGTCCCTTTCACGGTCGCACTTGGCGGGCCTGCCTGTTCGTCCTTGTGCGTTGCTCTCAGCCCCCTCGGATCGGCGCGGATTTGGAACTTGACCGTTTTACGCGCGTGCCCTTGCCGGTCTTCAGATGGCATGGCGCAGCCGTGCCGCCCACAAGCCCCATGTGTTCATGCAGAGGCGGACGCAGCATCCGGGTTGAGATTTGCCAAGCGCGGCGCCACTTCAGTCATGAATCGGCGCATCGAACGCTCGCGCTGTTCGCGGCTGCCCCAGTCCTTGCCGGCGAGCAACAATAAAACGCCAAAGCCGCCGATTTCGTCGTACAAGTTTTTGATCCTGTCGTATACCGTATCGGCGTCGCCGCAGAAAAAAACGCCGCGATCGATCAAGTACTCCATTGTCAAATCATCGCGCGTTCCGCCAGCCGGGATGTAATGATTGAGGCGCCCGGTTACCTTGGCCGCGCCCAGATCAATGTCGCCCAGATCGCGTTTCGCCGCTTTTACGGAGTCGGTCACATAAACCATGCGGGCAATGCGAACCCGGCTGCGGGGCGCGTCGCGACGGGCTTCGTCGCCGGCGCGCTGGTAGATCTCGATCATGTCTTTGAGCTGCTTGGGCGGCGGCAGCCAACTTATAAGCGGAATAAAACCGTTGCGCGCCGTCAAATCCAACGTTCCCTCGCTGCGCGAGCACGCGATTCCCACATCCATGTGCGGCTTGGTTAACGGCTGCGGGATAATATGCCATTTCTCTCCCTGCCAGAACTCGCCGTGCCAATCGAAAGGCTCCGTTGCGGTCCACGCGGTGAGAATAAGATCGATGGCTTCGCGAACCATCGCGCGCTGATCACCCGGCAGTGGTCCCCGTTGAGGCGTCTTGCTGCCAAGTCCAACGCCGAATCCGGCCATGTAGCGACCGTTAGTCAAGTGGTCACATACGGCTGCGTCGGTGGCTACCTGAAGCGGGTGAAAGTAAGGCAGGGGACGGATGCCCGGCCCCATGCGGATTTGCTTGGTCAGCGCGGCAGCCTTGCAAATAAACGGATCCGCGCAAGGAAGCTGATCCGGTGCTTGATAACCGACGAATGTTCCGTGCTCGCTTATCCAAGCTTCCTGGATGCCGAGTTCATCGGCGACGATGACCTCCTGCAGATCCTCCTCATAGCTGATCCGAGCTACCTGATTGCGTCGCTCACCATTCGAGAAAAGCCCGATGTGCATCATCAACCTCCAACAATAATCCTGAATTGGGCGCTGGCTTGCGAGGTTCACATACTCGCTGGCTGGCAAATAGAAAATAATAGATCCCTATTATAGATAGAGGCGGCTGTCAAAGATGAGTTACATCGACGCCAGCACAGATCACGGGCTGACTCGATCGACGCGTAGGCAGCTGATTCCATCGAGGTTGGAGTGAGCTCCCAAACGAACCGAACGTGAACTTGCTGCTTCGCGGCAACGGGGCAGTCGCGCTTACTCACCGCGGCCACCGGGACCGAGAGCCGGTGAAGTATGTATTTCACCCACCAATCAACGGTCCGTGGCGCATTTTATCATGCAGCTTCATCAGATGAAGCGGTAGTCCGGGACAACCCGGGTCCGCGCAACAAGTTCATTCTGCTGCACGTGAAACCTTCGTCTGTATCTTGCAATGGTGATCATCCGAGTCCGAGAGTTCTCTACCAAGAAGTCACCCGCTCGGTTTGATCAACCGCACGATGAAATTCGTTTGACTGTCGGCGACGCACTCGGATAGTTTCCAGGACGTGAGTCCGAGCGGTGGGAAACTTAAAGAAATTGGAGGATGAAAAATGATATCGCAGATTCGCATTTATACGATCAACAAGGGTGAGATGGATAACTTTCTCAAGCACTTCAAGGATGACATCGTCGCCTTGCACCAAAAAATCGGTGTGCCGATTGTCGGTAGCTGGGTAAACCGGCCGCAAAACGAATTCATCTGGATTCGCAGCTACAAAGACAAGGCGGAGATGGAAGCGAAGGGCAAAGAGTTTCAAGCCGCGGTTGCCACCGCCGGAGTGAAACTCGGAAGCAACGTCGCCAAGATGGAAGTGCGCGAGGTCGAAGCGGCATTTGCCTAGGTTGATTACGGATCAAGAGAACGACGAGGAGCCGGGATAGGACGGTAGCGACGCAGTAGCCTGTTACTCGATAGACGGACGGCTTTTCAAGGCTCTTCTAACTATGGCAGATATTGCTCGATCTCAGAGGAGCTCGACTTGAGTTGCCCGGATAACGAGCTCCTCTTGCCGGAATCGCTTTTCGAGATCCTTTCTGTATCCGGACCACCACTTGCGGTTGAGACGCTCGGTCATGACCTCGAAGATAACCACCTCGTCACGGCTCACATCCTCCTGGCCCTCGCGCCATACTCCTTCCGCGGGTGAGCGGCGGAAGGCGGTAATGCCGCCAAACCGTTTTGCCAGTTCATCGCGCACGCGGTCAAATTCGTCCCGCGAAAACAGTCGTTTGTCATTGTCATGAAGTGGTAAGAGCAGTTGGATCAGATTCATAAGATTTTACCTTTTAGATCGATTGCCTGTTATTGTAACGGCGCGGCAGTCAATGGCAAGCGACAATAGGTGAGCGGAGGCTCCGGACTAACAATTCATTCGTCCCGCTGAATTTCCGTCGAAGCAGTGATTCCAGTCAATTAGCGAATCGGCTATTTGCTCTAGCGGCGAATACTTACCATCGTCATTTTCCAATTTGACTTGTCGCTCGGCGCGTCGCATGGTCGTTGAGATGCGCAAAGAAAAATCGTGAGGAGATAGATTGCTATGCGATTCGGACTTGAGTTTGGCAGTTACCCGTCGGAGTTGCCGGCGGCGAAGGTGTGCGAGCAGGTTGTCGAGCGGGCGCAGGTGGCGCAGCGAAATAATTTCGAGGCGCTATTCGTCGCCCAGCATTTTCTCACCGGGCCGGAGGCGGCAATTTTGCAGTCGCTACCGTTGCTGTCTTATCTGGCCGGCCGGGTGCCGGGCATGTACGTCGGCACTTCGATCTTTCTTTTGCCGTTGCACCATCCGGTAATGGTCGCCGAGTACATGTCGACGCTCGACAATTTGTCCGGCGGCAAACTGCTGTTCGGCGTCGGCCAGGGATATCGCGAAAGCGAGTTCAACTCCTTCGGCATCGATCTACGCGAGCGCCGCGGCCGGTTAGTCGAGAGTCTAGAGATCATCCGCCGGCTTTGGACCGGCGATGCCGTGACCTTTCATGGCAAGTATTTCCATCTCGACAAAGTGATGATGGGGCCCAGGCCGGTGCAGGTTCCCGGTCCGCCAATCTTGCTCGGCGCCGATTCCGTCAGGACCGTCGCCAAAGTGCCGGAGGTGGCGGACCACTGGATCGCCAGCCGGCGCCACTCGAAGGGCTTCCTGCGCGAAGCGTTGCCGGTCTACAAAGCGGCGCTGGAGAAGCAGGGCCGGCCGTACAAAGGCTTGTTTATTTTTCGCGATCTGTGCATCGCCGACAGCACCAAAGAAGCCGAAGAGCGCATCCGCGAGGGCTATGAGCGGCGTTATCTGCGCTACCAGCAATGGGGCCAGCCTGGCGAACGCTACGATCTCAAGTTCGACGAGTTGAAGCGCGATCGTCTGATCCTCGGCAGTCCCGCCGAGGTCGTCGAGCAGGTGATGTCCTACTACGAGGAGTTCAGCGCCGAGGTCATGTGGTTCATGGTCGACTGGCCGGGCGTGGACCCGCGCTTCGCCTTGGAAACCATCGAGCGTTTTGGCGCCGAGGTGATTCCCGAAGTCAATCGCCGGACGCGGCCTTGTCCACTGCCGTGATTATAGGTCCAAAGTCTTGAGTTGAGCAGGTTAGGTTCGCGGGCATTTCGTCAGTGCTTGGTTCAAATCGAGCTGGGCAGGAAAAATTCCTCTAAGCCCCCTTACAATGGGAGCCTTCGAGCGGCTCTCTGGGATTTTATCGGCTCTGTTTTCACTCCGCCTACGCCTGTGATACAAAAATTGTTTCACGTTAAGCTAGTGCCGACAATTAACAGGAGTTTTTCATGCAACAAGAAGTCTTAGACCAGGTCGATCGTGACCGCATCGTTGAGATGGCGAGTAATCTCGCCAACATCGTGAGCATCACCGGCGACGAGGAGAACGTCGCCAAGTATCTCGGCAGCGAGTTGGAAACACTCGGCATGAAAGTCGAGTATCAATATGTCGAAGACGGCCGGCCCAACGTCATCGGCACGCTCAAAGGCAGCGGCGGCGGCGCGACCTTGATGTTCAACGCGCATATGGATCACTTCGATGCGCCGCAGGAGACCGTGGTCGACGACGACCGCATCTACGGCCGCGGCTTGGTCAACATGAAAGCGGCGTTTCCTTGCTACATCGAAGCGGTGGCGGCCCTGCAAAAAGCCGGCGCGAAGCTCAAGGGCGATTTGATTATCGCCGGCGTGGTCGGCGAAATCGAAAAGGCGCAAATCGGTCAGATTTCCACGGCAAAGAGTATCGCGGCGCCGGCGTCGGCGCGCGCTATCTGATGGACCATGGCGTGATGGCGGATATGTGCATCATCGGCGAGCCCACCGGGTTGCAACTGCAAATCGGCAACTCCGGTTTGCTCTGGGCGCGGGTGAGCGTCGACGGCAAGGCGACGAAGTTCGTGCTCGCCGCCTGCAAAGTCGCCCAAGCGATTCAAGACTGGGAGAAAGAATACCAGCGCAAAAACCCGCACAAGTTCATGCTGCCGACGGTACAGATCGGCGCCATCGACGGCGGCAATGCATTCAAGCCCGGGACGCGGCCGACGACGGACATCTTCGTCATCGTCAAGATGCTGCCCCGTGCCGTGCCGTTGGCGATCAAGCGCGATCTCGAAGCGGTCTGTGAAAGAGTCCGAAAGCGCGAGCCCGATATTCTCGACATTCGCGTCGAACTTTATCTGACGACTCCCGGCTACGAGATCTCCAAGAGCGAACACTTGGTGAAAGCGATGGAGCAGCGCCCATCGCACAGTTTTCAATGCGACCGGTGCCCTACGCCAAGCCGATCCGTTACGGTATCACCAGCGACGGCTCGCGCATCGCCCAGTACGGCGTGCCGGCGATCACCTACGGTCCCGGCTTCGGCACCCATTTGGTCGATCCGACCGAAACCAAAGCGGGCGAGGAGTGGGATTCGCCCACCGGCGTGCGCCGCGGCGTCGGCATCACCAATATGGTCAACTGCACGAAAGTTTACGCCATGGCGGCGCTGGATATTTGCAATCGCAAGAAAGAGGAAGTGGCGAAATCGTAAAACTGCCGTTCAAGGTTCAAAGGTTCAACGTTCAGCCCGGTCTTCTCTGACATTGAACTTTTGAACCTTGAACCGTTGAACGAAAAGGATATTTGCTCTCGGCCCCCTTCGCATTGCGAAAGACTCGCACAAGACATTTTTAATGGATATAACCTTCGCCCACTATCGGAACCGCTTCTGCATGTTCCGCACCTACTACGCCTTGGCTATCGGCAAGGTGAAGGCGGACGGCATCAACATGAAAGTCATCGAGCTGCCCGATCCGCCGAGCAAAGAGCAGGAGGACGCGCTGATCAATGGCGACGTGCAGGCGGCGAATCTTTATCTGCCGAATTTTCTCCGGCGCAAGTTGCAGGGTGCGCCGATTCTTGGCCTGGCCACCGAATGGAAGTCGACCTTGAAGGGCAACGGCGTCTTCGTGCTGCGCTGACGGTCCGGTGAAGACGCCTAAGGATCTCGAAGGCCGGTTGATCGCGACCCATCAGGGCATGCACGCGATCCACAAATATCTGCTGCGCCGTGCTTATGGCCTGGACGATGACAAGCTGCGCTGGGAAGGTTATCCGCAGGAAAAACTTCTTGGCGTGTTGCAAAGCGGCAAGGCGGACGCGGTGGTATTGCTCGATCAGTTTTTTTTTCGCGGTGAAGTCGCGCCGGCGTGCGCTGTCTGTACACCGACGGCGAGGCGTGGCAAAAGCTCACCGGTTTCGACGAGATGATCAAGCATATGGTGGCGGCGCGGGAAGATCTATTGCGCGCTAATCCCGGCATCAAAGACGTTCTGCTGCGCGCCTTCCGTGAGTCCTTCGCTTACAGCGAAGCCCATCTGGAAGAGGTCGCCGATGTGTTTCTGTCGCGCTATGACGGCGACCGCGAGGCGCTGCTCGCTTCGGCGCGTTATCCGCGCATCGAGTTCACCTTCACCGAGCAAGAACAAGCGCTCGCTCAAGCGGAAATGCAGCTGCTCGTCGACGTCGGGCAAATCCCCCACAGCGCGCCGATCGCTGGGTTATTTGCGCCGTAGAAATTCGCAAACCAGCAGGTGAAATACCTCTCAGAGTCTTCGACCAGCTCAGAGCCTGTCCTGAGTTTATCGAAGGTACCAACGGAGAGGGTTGGGCAATGGTGGTAATTGTCGCGTTCATGCTGATCCCTCGATAAGCTCGGGACTAAAGGCGCAGTTGCGGGAGCCTGTCGTGAGCGAAGTCGAACGATCGAAGCATGTCCCATTTTCAATGTACCGGCGTGATTATCTCACGATCCTGAGTCATCTCGCCGGTGCGATGGTTCTTTTTGTCATGTCATCGTCTTGCTCCATAGTTGCGCCAGCCGGCGACACGCCAAGCCTGCGTCTAACCGCCGATCTCATTGAAGAGGTCAAAGCTTTTGGTAAAACCGTCGGCATCGAACCGACGGAAGCCTTGCGCCGGACCTCCGGGGGCGGCGTATCTTTGTCGATGCTTTGGCTATGGATGGAGCGCGAGGGCACCTTGGCGTTCAGCGCGCCGGTGGATATTCGCTTGGCCATCGGACTTAACGTCGAGAAAGAAGCTTCCAAGATAGAGCAGGTCTATCGGGTCGACGGCTATAGCGTCTACTACCGCCAGGGCAGCGAATTCGCCGATCCACGCTCGGTGGCGACCGCTGGCTTCGCCGAGGAGGGGTTGGTGCGCCGGGCGAAAGTGATCTTGCATGAAGACCTGCATGGCGATGTCAACTTCTCGTTGCCCTGGGAGATCGAGGAAGCGATCGTCACGCCGCTTGGTTCTCTCGCGGCGATCGCATACTTGCGCCACAAGGGTGACGAGAAAAATCTGCAAAACGCCCTGGTGTCACTGGCCGAAGAGCGCCAGTTGTCGCGTGAACTGCTCGCCCTGGTCGAGGAAGCGCAGCGGATTTTCGCCACAGAGAGAATTGACGACGCCAAGCGGCAGATTCTAAATATGCTGCCGAACTATCCAACTTATCAGCGCCAGTTCGAACGCCAGACCCGCGATCAACACAGCGCCACGGTGCTGGAAGCCAAGCTCAGCCACGATCTCGCCTACTTCCGCTACTTCGACGCCATCGCCGCTCTGGCTGAGCAGGCGCCGGACTTACGCATGCTGATCGAGGATTTGAAAAAGCTGCCGCAGGACGCCGGCCATACGCTGCTGGGATTATTCTTGGACGAGCTGCATTCTAAATATGCGCCTGTGAGCAGATAGAATTCGCCATTCTCAAGACGCGCTCCCGCGCTTTGCTTTGGCTGCCGCGGCTAATTGAGTTTAAGTAAATGATACAAAAAAGGCTTCAAGGGCTAATCTATTTGGCCCATGTTTGACGCTCTGCGCTCCAATGCGACGGTACGCGGTCTGGGCGCGCTGTACGGCGGCAGTTTGCTCTCCGGCGCCTGGACCATGGTGATTCCGACGATTCCGGTGCTGGCAAGCCATTTTAATGTCTCCCCCGGCGCGGCGGCGCAGATCGTCACGGCGATGGCGCTGGGCCGTTTTACCGGCACGCCGATCAGCGGCGCGCTGTTGGATAAGATGGGTGTGCGTGCGGTGGTGGTTGGCGGCGCCGCGCTGGTGAGCGCTGCGGCGTTTGTCGCCGCGCTGTTACCTTGGCTGCCGGCGCTGTTATTTTTCTGCTTCGTGATGGGAATGGGTGACAGCATCTGGGCTTTGGGGCGTGAGGTCGCCGGAGTCGACCTGGCGCGCCAGAACCAGCGCGGCCGGGTGCTGTCGACTTTGCACGGCACGCACAATGCCGGAACGGCGCTCTGCCCATGGCTTGGCGGGGTGCTCACCGAACAGTACGATTTTCACGCGGCGTTTTTCGCCTATGGGATTTTTGCCGCGGTGTCGGTGCTGCTTGGTTTCGGCGCGCCGGTGGCCAAAGCGGAGCATTACGCCGGCTCCAAAAGCGCCGGTGCCGCCGGTTGGTCGCTCGCTGCCCTGGGTGAACGGCTACGCGGCTTCGGCGCGCTGTTCTTGGAAATTCATCCCGGGCTGCGCTCAACCTACATCGCGTTAGTGGTGGCGACCTGGGCGAGCCATTCCTACCGAATCACGCTGCAGAGCATGCTGCCGCTTTATGCCGGCACCCATCTGAATTTCTCGCCGTCGCAGGTGGGTTTATTATTTTCGATAGCCGGGGCCTTCGTCTTTGCCATGATTATTCCGTCGGGCATTATTATGGACAAGATCGGCCGCAAGTGGGCCACCGTGCCGAGCACGGGATTGCCGGCGCTGGCGTTTTTGCTGATTCCGTTTACCGAGAGTTTCACGCAATTGGCGGCGATGCTGGCGCTCACCGGGATTTGCAACGGCCTGTCGCTGGGCTCCATGTCGGTGTCGACCTTCGATATCGTGCCGGCCCATGCGCGCGGCCGTTTGCAAGCGGCGCGGCGCATGATCGCGGAAATGGGCGGAACGTTAGCGCCGCTAATCGGCGGTTATTTGGCGACACGTTTCGGTCCCGGCATACCGTTCCTGGTGTATGTGCCGATTCTGCTAGCCGCCGCGGTCTATTTGGCGTTGGCCGGGCGGGAGACGTTGGAAAGATAATCGCGCAAAAAGTTCAAACCGGACGAATCGTTCAAGCAGTAGATACTTTGACTTTCGTTGCACTACCGGCAACGGATGAGGTCGGCTTCGAGTCCATTCATAACAATGTCCAACACCCTTCGATCCAGCCCGTCCGTGCGCAGTCTGACTGCGCTTTACATCAGCACCTTCTTCTCCGGCGCTTGGGCGATGATTATACCGACGATCCCGGTGCTGGCGGGGGAATTTGGCGTGTCGGCTGGCGGGGCGGCGCAGGTGATCACTGGTTTCGCCTTCGGCAAGATGGCCGGGACGGTGCTTGGCGGGGTGTTGCTGGACCGCAAAGGCACGCGCTTCGGTTTGGTCGGCTCGGCTCTGGTCGCCGCGCTGGCTTCGTTTTGCGCCGCCTGGGTGGTGTGGTTCTGGCTGCTGGTGTTTTTCGCCTTCATCTTGGGAGCGACCGATACGCTCGGCGCGGTGGCGCGGGAAATCGCCGCCATCGACCAGGCGCGACGCGACCAGCGCGGCCGCATCATCAGCAGTCTCCATGGCACGCACACAATCGGTGCAGCGGTCTGCCCGTTTATCGGCGGGTGGTTGACCGAGATATTCAATTACCAGGCGGCCTTTCTCGGCTACGCCGTGGTCAGTGTCGCTTCGGTGTTCTTGGGTCTCCTGGTCACCGACTCGCCGGGCGAAGCCCATGGCCGCGCGCCGGCGGCCGATGGGCAGAACGGTTGGACGGTCGCCGCCATCAAACAGCGCATCGGTGCGCTGGCCCTGCTTTACCGGGAAATCCGCGTCGATCTGCGACCGACCTATTGTTCCATCGTGTTCGCGACTATGATCAATCAATCGCAACGCATCATCGTGCAGAGCATGCTGCCGTTGTACGCGGTGCGCTACCTGCATCTTTCGCCGAGTCAGATCGGCGTGCTGTTTTCGATATCCGGCTTGGTGATTTTTATCGTGATGATTCCCGCCGGCTTTTTGATGGATCGGGTCGGCCGCAAGTGGTGCACGGTGCCGAGCACAGCCATCCCGGCGGTGATTTTCTTGTTGATCCCCATGACCACGAGTTTCGCGCAACTGGCGCTGCTGATCGGCATCGCCGGAGTGGCCCAAGGATTGTCGCTCGGTTCGCTGGCGACATCCACTTACGATGTCGTGCCCGCCCATGTGCGCGGGCGGTTGCAAGCGTTGCGGCGCACCATCGCAGAGATCGGCAGCGGCGCGGCGCCGTTGATTGCCGGCTACCTGGCGAACACGTTCAATCCCGGCGTGCCGTTTCTAGTTTACGCGCCGCTGCTTTTACTATCGGCGCTGTTGCTCGCCCTGGTCAGCAAAGAAACCCTGGCGAAGTAAAGAGTTGTCGCAGCCTTCGCGCCGGCAGCGAAATTTAACCGCAAAGCCACTTGGCGTGTGTCAAATCCGCCGCGATGAAATCTCCGCGATCTTGTCTTTCCTGCCAAACCATTCCGTCGCTTATGCTTGGCCGCTGTTTGTTTTGACAGGCTGGGCTAAACAGGTTATGCGAACGGTACGAGTTGCGAACAGGGCTAGTTTTGTCGCGCGCCATGAGTTTCGACGGGCCCAAGATGGTGGGTTGGTTGAATGTCGAGGAGTTACGCCAACATGTGCCGAATATTATTTATGTCAGCAATGGATCGATTGTTCGTGCGCTGCAACCGCGGCGCGCTGATTGCAGTGATTCACGGCGTGGAGTGCCGGCTGTTACGCGGAAAAGTATGGCGCTGCGCTTTCGCATTGGCTTTGGCGTTGGCGAACTTGACCGGCGCCTCGGCCTTTGGCCAGAGCACGAAGAACGGTGAGGCCAAAGCGCTCCATCTTGGCTTGGTTTCCGAGATTAATAAGCAGGCCATCGAAGAGCATTTTCGTGACTTCGTCCGCTATGTGTCGCGGCGCAGCGCGGCAGGCGCGGAAGCCGGCGCCAGGGTCGTCGTCGCGCCCACGCCCTTCGAGTTGACCCGGCTGCTGGAGCAGCGGCGGGTGGATTTCTATTTGGAAAGCGTCTACCCGACCTACACGATCAACTATGTTCACGGCGCCGGCAAGACGCTTTTGCGGCGCTGGAAGGGCGGCCAGGCGGAGTATCAAAGCCTGATTTTCACCAAGCGTGATGGCGGCATCAAGCAACTCGCCGATCTGCGCGGCAAGACGATTATCTTTGAAGATCCCGGCTCGAGCTCCGGCTATCTCATGCCCAAGCTGTTTCTTTCGCGCAACGGTTACAAGCTGGCGGAGAAAAAAGGCTACGATGCGAACGCAGCAACGGCGGATATATACTATTCATTCGCTTACCTGCGCAGCAAGCTGATCGAGGCGGTGTTGACCCAACAAGTGGCCGCAGGAGCGATCAGCGACGATGATTACAATGGCCTGGATGAAAAAAGAAAATCCGCCATCGCGATTCTAGCGCAAACCGAAAGGCTGCCGCGCCATCTGCTGTCGGTGCGCAGCGATCTTGCGCCCCAGCTCATCGGCCAGCTCACCGACGTGTTGGTCGCCATGCACGACGATGCCGAAGGTCAGCGCATTTTGAAAAAAACCGATCAAACCACCAAGTTCGATCTACTGCCGGGCGGCGAGGCGGCGCTGCGCAAGCGGCTGCTGGATAGTTTTTTCTCGCCGGACACGAAAAAATAGCGTTGTAGACTTAGCAGCGTGTGACGGGGCGGTTTCTTCTGTGATCGCTGCGTTCTCTGTGCTGCAACCTGCCTTCGACCGCGCGGTTCCCGCCACGTCAATGGCGGATGGATCGGCGCGCAGATCTCGCGAACCCTACCGATATTACGTCAGGGTAAGAGTTCGAGGGCGATTTTGTGGGCTTGGCGGGCGTGGTCGATGCCGTTACGAAAGCGTTCCTTAGCTCCCGCTTCTGCATTGGGGCTGCCGTTCGCTGCGGTGAAGTCGCGGTAAAAAGCCTTGCAAAGACTTTCTACGGCTGCGCCGTAGGCGCGCTCGATGGCGTCTTGTTCATTCATTTTTAATTCCTTCATTGGTTTCTCCGAATCTATTGTGAAGATGTTTTGGTCTTGAGGACAAGCAGGTTTATGGCGGGGCTAAAGACTTTTCGTCCCGAGCCTAATCAGCCGGAGGGTCGGTCGACTTCGTAGAACCCATTAATTGCAATTGCCGGGGATGGCCGGTCTAGCCGCAACGTCGAGTCGACAGGCTAGCTTTTTGCGGGCGCTTAAGCCAGCTATCCCAGCGTGCCGATCTCGGCCATGCTGGCGTCGAATGCGATGCGCTGGTTCTGCTCGGGATGGCGCAACGTCCAGAACGGGTCTTTACCCTGCTGCACGGCGTCTATCGATTGACGGATCACGTCGCGTAACAGGATCACGCCTTGGTCGGCGGCGCCGAGGTGTTCCTTACTGCGCTGGTAGATCGGTCCTTGGCTTTCCTGGGCGACGCGGTCCTGATCGTGCGAGGCAATACCCCACCAGCCGTCGTCGACTCTGGTATAGGCGCCGGGCTTGTCGTCTTCGAAGCCGATGGTTTTTTGCACGAAGGGCTGGCCGCGCTCGGCTTCGCTGTGGGGCGTGAAGCGCAGCCAGAACGTCCTGGTCTGGTGTCGTCGATGGGCACGCGAAAGCGAATCGCATGATCGGGGATGCGTCCCTTGCGCGCGGTGGTGTGGCGCGTGTGCGAAGGGAACACCCAGTGGGAATGTTTGGGCTTTGACACTCCGGGCACATGCATGGTGATCTTGGCGCCATAGGCGGTCTGCTGCCAGCCGATCTCGGGCCGCTTCAACGCCATCTGCGGATACTCGGGCGCGTGCAGCGCGACAAGGTGCGTCTGGTCAACGGAATTTTCGGCCCGTTGCAACCAGTTGCAATATTCCGTGCCGGCGCCGATGACCCGCTCGCCGTTTTCCTCAAGCAGTAAATCGTAACGCGGCAAGAGCGGCGCCGGGTCGGGACCGATGTAGGCGAAGATGAAGCCGCCGAGTTCTTGGACTTTGTAGGCCGGATGTTTGATGCGATCTTTGAATGTGCTGTCGGCTGGTTCGGCCGGCTGCTCCAGGCAATTGCCTGCGGTGTCGTAGAGCCAGCCATGGTAGCAACAGCGGATGCCGCGCTCTTCGACCCGGCCGTATTCTAGCGACGTGCCGCGGTGCGAGCAGTGCAGATCGACCATGCCGAGCTGGCCGCCGCCGTCGCGAAATAATACGAACTCTTCACCGAGAAGCTGGGTTCTTAACGGACTGCCCTTGATCTGGGCATGCTCGGTAAAACCCACCGGCCACCAGTAGCGCCGCAGCATGGCGCCCGCCGGCGTGCCTGGGCCGACTCGGGTTAAGGTTTCATTTTCTGCCGTCGATAACATCGCTGAGCTCCTGAATTAGTGCGTTCAAGATGTTCAATCGCTTCGCTTCGTTCAAGCCGTTCAAACCGTTACGAAGTTCAAGGTTCAAGGTTCAAAAGTTCAACGTTGTCGGATCTTGGGACTTCTGACTTCTGATTTCTGACTTCTGATCTCTGACCTCTGATCTCGGACTTCTGATCTCTGGCTTCCGACCTCTTCATGAGCCTTTGAGGATTTTTGCCAGCTCTTCTTTGAACTGCAGACCCTCGGCGTCCTCGTTCTTGAGATAGTAGCCGATCGACAGCTTGGGCTCCTGCACGGCAACTTTGCTTTCCTTGAGGTACTTTTGCATGATTGTGCCCTCGACCAGGTGGGAGCTGCGCGATTCATGTTTTTGCAAAATCGCCTGGGCCTCTCGAGTCGCCATGAAGGCGACAAAGAGCTTGGCCAAGTTGGGATGGGGCGCGTTCTTCGGCGCGCTCAGTTGAAAGTAGTCGGTATTGATCGGCGTGACACCGGGCACGGCGATCAGCGGCGCCCCCTTGGGCTGCCAGGTCCACATGGCGCTTAACGCATCGCCGAAGTTTGCCATGATCGGAAATTCGCCGCTAACGACCCGCTCTTCTTCGCTGTAACGCAGGCGCCCGCCGCTGATACCGACGAGCTTGCGGGTGAAGTCCTTCACTTTCTCCGTACCCCAGACCAGGGACAGCTCGGCGAGCCAGGCGACATAGGGTGGGATGGCGATCTTGCCGGCCCAGGCGGGGCTCAATTTCGGATCGACCAGGTCGCCGTAGCTTTTCGGCGCTTTGTCTTTCGGAATCAAGTCTTTGTTGTAGACGATGCCGTTAGGCGAAGTGTAGGTGAGCACGGTTTCGCCGGGGAAAATTTCCATCTCTTTGCTGACCCAGGAAAAAATCCCCGCGTAGTTTACTTTCTCGATCGCGCCCTCTTTGTGCATCAACGCTTGATGCGACTGGGAGCCGAGAAATATGTCCGATGAAACTTTTCGCCCCGACTTGATCTCGGTGATATGGCGCGCCGCGCGGGCATTCATATCCGGACCGGCGGCGAAACTGATCTTCATCTTGGTGCCGAAGCGTTTATTGAACGCCGCTTCGAGCTCGCCGAGACCTTTGCGGCCGCCGAAGGTCGAGGTGCCGGCGATAAACACGAGCTCGTCTTCTTTCTTGGCGCCGGCGATGAGTGAGTCCAGACTTTCCTGTGCCGGCAAACTGCGCGGCGCATAGGTAAACCAGGCTAACAGGCAGATAGCCAGGCTGACGCCCTTTTCGCGAGTGGCTTTCATTGCGGCTCCTCTTATCCGACCTGAATTTCTCCAGGCACGATGGTGATCATTTTATTCTTTACCGGATCGCGCACCACACCGACCGGGTCTTTACCCTGCTGTACGGCTTCGATGCATTCCCTGAACATGCGGCGCAATTGAATCACGCCCTCGTCGGAGACGCCGAGATGTTCGCCGCTGCGGTCGAAGATCGGTCCTTGGCTTTCCTGGGCGCAGCGGTCCTGGTCGCCGCGGGCGATCCAGCCGGTCTCTTCGTCCCAGCGGTATTTGCCGAGCACGCTGTCGCCCAAGCCTTCGGCGGATTGGTCCTTGGGGAGCTTCGCCGTGATTTTGCCGTTCACCCGCGGCGCGAAGTAGAGAGTGAAGTGCATGGTGTTGGTGTCGTCCACGGGCACGCGCCAGCGCAGCGCTTCGTAGCCCTCGTGGGTCGCCGCGAAGGCGGCCGGATGATCTTCGTTCAGATGGTAGCCGACCTTGTTCATGTTGGGAAACAGGAAAAAGCTTTTGGTCATGAACGAACCTGCGGTGACCGTGCGCGTGAAGGTCGCTTTGATGCCGAATTCGAACGGATCGGATGTCAGAGTCTCGCCGGACCACAGGCTCGTCTTGGGCGTGCGGTGCAGCCATTTGAAATGATGCTGATCGACGCTGTTCTCGACTGCCTGTAAAAAATTGCAGTGCATCACCCGTCCGGCCAATGCGCGCACGCCGTCTTCGCGCACCATGACATCCCAGCGCGGCAATAACGGCGCGGGTTCGGGGCCGAGATAAGCGAACAACATGCCGGCGAGCTCTTCGAGCCTGTAGGCTTTTTGCGTGAGCCGGTCTTTGTAGGTGCTGTCGGACGGCTCGCCCGGCATTTGTAAAATCTTGCCGTCGGTGTTGAATAGCCAGCCGTGATAGCAGCAGCGCAAGCCGCCGTCCTCGATGTGACCAAATTCCAACGACGTGCCGCGGTGCGGGCAGCGCAGGGTGAGAAGGCCGAGCTTGCCTTGATCGTCGCGAAACAGCACTAAGTCCTCGCCAAGCAGGCGGCGGCGCAGCGGCCGGCCTTTGAGCTCGCCGGCGAAGCCGACGGGATGCCAGTAGCGGCGCATCATTTCGCCGCCCGGCGTGTCGGGACCGACGTGGGTGATCAGTTCGTTTTCAGCGATGCTGAGAGCCATGGGCCGACTCCTGGAGTATTACTGCGTCGTCCTGCCAAAACCGATATCGCGGCAATTGGCAAAATTTAAAAACCGAGATTCCCGCGCGCGCCGCTAGCGAATGCCTTTCCGGTCGAGGAAGGCTTTGAAGCCTTCGCGCGGCGAGTTGGCTTTGAGCTTGTTCTTTCTGGCGTTGTGCTCGGCGTCGAAGCGTTCGCGCCAGGGGGCGCCGACATCGTCGTCGAGCAGCTTCTTGATGCCTTGGACCATGCGCGGATCGTTTTCGCCGATCTGTTTGGCCATGGCGATGGCGCTATCGAGCAGCTGCGAGCTAGGGACCACTTGATTGAGCAGGCCGATGCGCTCGGCTTCCTCGGCGCGGATCGGTCGGCCGGTAAAGAGTAGTTCCTTTGCTTTCGGCATACCGACCACCAACGGCAACGACCAGGTGGAGTTCGCCCGGCCGTACTTGGCGGCAAGGAATTGAATTTCGGTATTCTCGCAGCCGATGCGGATGTCGAGCATCGTCGTCAATTGGGCGCCGGCGCCGTAGGCGATGCCGTTGATCGCGCCGACGATGGGCTTGGCGAAGGTCGCCAGATGCCAGTTCATCTCGCGGCGCTTATCGGTGCGCGCGGCCATCTCTTCGGCGGTGGATTTGACCATCTGGTGAATGTCGCCGCCGGAGGAGAACGCCCGGGGTCCGGCGCCGGTCAGGACAACGCAGCGGACTTCGTCGTCGCCTTCAATATTGCCGAGCTCTTCATCGAGGTCGGCGGCGAGCTCGTAGCTCATGGCGTTTAACTTCTCGGGACGGTTCAACGTAATCACGGCGACCTTGTCGATGCGCTCGCTCAGAATGTTTTGATAACTCATTCGCTTCTCCTTCTACTCGGCGCATTACACCAGAAAGCAGGAATCGGAGCAAACCAAGATGACGGGGAGGGGCAACCTCTGGGTTGCCCCTCGTGGGTGGATTGGATTGCGCTAACGGCGGTCGCTCACATCGGCCCGGACCATCGTCGAAGCCGTACACATAAAGCGCGCAGGAAGAGCTTCAGGTGCGTACCGGTTCGTAAACCAGCGCCTGCTTGATCGCGAGATCGATCTGCGGCGCCATGGGGTTTTGGATTTCTTCAGCGATATGGCCGATGGCGCCCAAGGTTCGACCGATCAGAGCGAAGGCCTTGGAGATCTGCCAGGGATAGCCCATGTCGAGGGCGATGGCGGCGATGGCTCCGGTGACATTGACCGGGATCAAGCGTTTGCGCCGGTCGCTGGAAAGTTTCGATAGCCGCTGAATCAGCTCGCAATATTGGCCGTAGACTTCCGTGCTGCGAGCGATGTTGAAAAGGGTCTCGGCGCGCGGATCGCCCTCGGCGTGAGTCCGATGGCCGATGCCGGGCATGCGCTGCTTGCGCGCGCCGTAGTCGTCGATGATCTTGGCGGAGATCGCGTCATAGTCGGGATTCTTGGTCTCGGCGGGCAGGGCGTCGGCGAGCATTTTCGCCGACCATTCCGACGAGCCCAAATGGACGCTGCCGGCGCCGCACAGCGCCGCGGCCACGGCCGCCTGCATCGCTTCCGGCGCGCAGTGATAGATCAAGCGCGCCGCGACGACGTGGGAGACCATGCCATGCTCGACCAGGATGATCATCAGGGCATCCAGCATTTTCGCTTCGTTCTCGGTTGGCAAGCGGCCGCGCAAGATCAGCGAAGTCATGGCGGTGAACGTGATGTGGCCGACCAAGTCCTTGTTCAAATCGTAGCCGCGCACGAGAATGCGATGCAATTCGGCTTTGCCGATGCCGGTAACTACCTTTGCGGATTCTGCCATTGCTTATTCCTCCATCGATCGATCAAATTTGCTGGTTTGGATATAGGCCAGACGGATAGCATCGTCAAACGGCATGGTTTATTTCCGCGGTTTTTTATGCGTAGAATGCGCCGACTGAACGAGGGGCAACGCAAAAGATGGCTGATTACGTTGAAGGACATTACGATTTTCCGCTGACCAAAAAGAGCGAACACAAGCCGCTCAAAGGCGTGCGCGTAATCGACGCCGGCAACATGGTGGCGGCGCCGTTCGCGACCGTGCTGCTCGCCGACTTTGGCGCCGATGTGATTAAAATCGAACATCCGAAATACGGCGACGGCCAGCGCAAGTTGGAGCCGATCATGGACGGCATCCCGCTGTGGTGGAAGTCGGTGGCGCGCAACAAGCGCTGCATCACCCTCGATCTCGGCAAGCCGGAAGGCGCGGACATCTTTAGAAAACTTGTCAAAGGCACCGATGTCATCGTCGAGAACTATCGCCCCGGCACCTTCGAGAAGTGGGGCATCGGCTACGACGCCATCCGCGCCATCGATCCGCGCATCATCATGCTGCGCATTTCCGGTTTCGGCCAGACCGGGCCGTATAAAAATCGCGCCGGCTTTGGCCGGGTCGCCGAGGCGATGAGCGGTTTGACCAATCTGATCGGCGAGCCGGACGGGCCGCCGATGTCGCCGGGCTATCCGCTGGGCGATTTGATCGCCGGAATCTTCGGCTCGCTGTCGGTGATGATGGCGCTCTACCACCGTGATCTGCGCGGCGGCGAAGGCCAGATGATCGACTTGGCGCTCTATGAAGCGGTGTTCCGTTTCCTCGACTTCGACCCGATCCAGTACGATCAGATGAAGATCGTCCATAAGCGCACCGGTAACCGCGTCGCCTACGTGGCGCCGAGCTCGATGTTCAAAACCAAGGATGGCAAATATCTGACCCTGGCGGCGAGCACGCAAAGCGTCTGGTTGCGCCTGGCCGAAGCGATCGGTCGCAAAGATATGACCACCGATCCCAAGTTCCTCGACAATTCGGCGCGGGTGGAAAACTCCATCGAGTGCAACGGTGTCGTCGGCGCCTGGATCGAGCAGCATAGCCGAGACGAAGTCATCGAGCATTTCGACAAGCATGGCGTTGCCTATTCTGCTGTATTCGACATGGAAGATGCCTTCCGCGACCTCCAGTATCGCGCCCGCGAAGCGATGGTGCGCGTGCCCGATCCGGATTTGGGCGAAGCGATCGTGCAAAACGTCGTGCCCAAGTTCTCGGCCACCCCAGGCTCGGTGGACTTCCTTGGCCACAAACTGGGCGAAGACAACGATGCGATTCTCGGTGGTGAGTTGGGACTGTCCAAGGAGAAGCTGCAAGAGCTCAAAGACGCGGGAATCATTTAGCCGCAACCGACGCAAAGTTCATAAAAAGAAATGCAGAGTTGTAGCGGCGGGTTAAAACCCGCCCTTTCAATCCGGCACTCGTTATTTGGGTGCCCTGCGGGCGCGGTTCCTTCGCATTCGCTTAGGACAAGCTTTGCGACCAAGCTCTTCTTAAGACCGGTAGCGCCACAGTTGCGGGATCGCCAGGCAGATGGCCAGGATCATGACGAAGCACAGCGCGCTGCCGAGCAGGAGCGCGTTGGGCGCGCCGACTTGTTGAGCGGCGGCCCCGGCGAGGACGGCGCCGAGTCCATTCGTGGCTTGGGCGAAGGCGGTGATCAAACTCGACGCTCGGCCCAACATGCCGTCGGGGGCCATCATCTGCACGACCGTGCGCCGGATGGCGACGCTCACCGAGTCGGTGAAGCCCAAGATCAACGTCGCGCCCACCGCCAGCCAAAACGAATTGGACAGTCCGAGCAAGGTCAGGCTGCCAGCAAAAATCAGCGCCGCGCACACCACCAAGACTCCCATCCGATTTACGTTACCGATCATCAATAAAACGATCGAGCCGATGATGGCGCCGAGCGACGGCGCGCCGTAGAGGATGCCCAAGCCCGAGGCGCCGGTTTTAAATACATCGGCGGCGAAGATCGGCAGGATCGGTTTATAAAATCCCACCAAGGTGACGCCGAAGTCGAGCAGAAACAGCGATAAGATTATTCGTTGCACCCAGATAAACTCGATGCCTTCGAAGATGCTTTTCAGGTTAACCCGGCGCCGTTCGCCTTCAGGAACGCCGGAAGTGCGCATGGAAAAGATCGCGATGCCGGAAGGGATAAACATGGCGATGGTGAGAAAATAGGTAAAGACCAAGCCGCTGTGATCGATGAGCACGCCGCCGAGGGCCGGGCCCAAGAGAAAGCTGGTTTGAATGATGATCGTGTTGAGCGTCACCGCATTCATCATGTAGGACGGCGGCACCAGGCGCGGGATCAACGCCGAACGGGCCGGCCAATTGAACACTTCGACCAGCGCGCCGACAAATCCCAGAGTGAAAATATGCCAGACCTGGATCGTTCCGCTCATGGTCAGGAACCCGAGCAATAGGCTCGGAATCAGCTGGATCGCCACGGTGACGACAAGAAGTTTTTTACGGTCGAAAGCGTCGGCCACAGCGCCGGCGAACAGTCCGAAGACGACGAACGGGAACGCTTGGAAAAAGCCGGTGAGACCCAATTGCAGTGCCGATCCGGAAATCTCGTAGACCTGATAGAGCCCGGCGACATTGCGCACCTGGATCGCCACGGCGTTACAGACGCTGGCGATCCACATCAGGCGGTAATCCCGGATCGCCAGCGAAGCCCAGGGGCGCGTCGGCGCGGCCTCGGCGCTTTTAGTTATTTCTTCTGCAGCAGCCAATGGGACGAGATCGATGAATTCGAAAATCTATCGACAGCTATAGCGCGAGTAGAGAAGGATTGCGAAGGTGGTTGAGGCGGCGAAGCGGGCATGGGCTTCGCCGCCCCAGTTAGTTTGCCGGTTAACCGACGGCCGCCTGGTGCTTGTCTTCCAACACGCCTTGATGCTCGGCTTGTGCGAGCACGGCTTGGATGGTCTGAACCAGTTGACGCGCCGCGTCGACGCTCAATTCGACGGCGACACGCGCGCCGGGTCCTTTGGACTCATCGACAAAATCAATGTTCAGCGCATGTTCGAGCGGCATGCCATAGGGATGATCGTAGGAGACGTTGGCTTCCTTGAGCTCAATCCACTCTTGGCCGCTTTTACCGCGGCCATAGATTTTTGCTTGATGGGTAATGCTTGTGCACATGATCGCTCCTCCGTTGCCTACTTCAAGTTTTTTTCGCAGAAGGCCATGACCTTTTTCCAGCCATCGACCGCCTGTTCCTGACGATAAGCCGGACGATCGTAATAGAAAAAGCCGTGGCCGGCGCCGTCATAGCGGTGAAACTCGTATTTCTTGCCCTGTTTCTTCAGTTCGGCCTCGTGCGCGTTGACCTGTTCCGGCGACGGCGATTTATCGTCGTTGCCGAATATGCCGATCATCGGGCAGGAAAGATCTTTGGTATAGTCGATCGGCGCCACAGGTTTTTTCGGCGTCAGTTCGTCCGCCTTCATGACCACGCCGCCGCCCCAGCATTCGACCAGCGCGTCGATGCCCTTGGTCCGGCATGCGGCGAGAAAGGCATGACGCCCGCCGGAGCAGGTACCGAAGACGCCAACCTTGCCGTTGAGATAGGGCATGGAGCGCAGCAGTTTGTTGGCGCCGTCGAGATCGCCGAGCACCTGCTCGTCGGGGATGCCGCCGGCGGCGCGCACCTTGGCGCCGACGTCTTCCGCCGTGCCGTGGCCATCGCGGAAATACAGGTTGGGCGAGATCGTCGCATAGCCATGATGGGCGAAGCGGCGGGTGCATTCGCGATACCATTCATCCCAGCCGGGCGCATGATGGATGAGGACCATACCGGGAAACGGTCCGGCGCCTAATGGGCGGGCCATGTAAGCATTGATGGTTTCGCCTTTATGCCCTGGCATGGTCACGGTTTCGGCGATCATGCCCTCGTACTCATTGGTTTGATACATCGTCTACTCCTCCTTAAAAACTTCCTAAGATTAGACCTCATTAATACGAAAATCCCCGCTACTGCAACCGTTGTCCAGGCCTTTAAAGTAGCGAAAATTTCAGCCTTTTTACCCTTGCACGCGGCGGGCCGATTAAGTTAAGCTTTTTTTACACATCAGTATGGGGCCTTCTGATAGTGACAAAAAAAAGTAAAGTTGAAGGTCTAGGGCGTCTTACCTTGCAGTTCGGTGCCACGCGGACAATCCGACCAGAGCGTGTCTATCCTCCATGTTCTGCTGCCAGCGGTGATCAGTGCTCAGGGCAAAGACCATAACCGATGTTTAAAAGGAGAGAGCATGAGCAGTAAAATTTACGTGGGTGGTTTGCCGTACGCGACCACGGATGCACAACTACAGGATCTGTTTTCGACCCACGGCGCAGTGGAGTCGGCCCGGGTGATCACGGATAAGTTCACCGGACGTTCGCGCGGGTTCGGCTTCGTCGAGATGGCCAACTCCGACGAAGCGCAGAAGGCAATCCAGGCGCTCAACGGCACCGACTTCGAAGGGCGCAACTTGACGGTCAACGAGGCCCGTCCCCAGGAAAGACGTCCCGGTGGGGGCGGCGGTGGTTTCGGCGATCGCGGCGGCGAGCGCCGCGGTGGCGGTGGTGGGGGCGGTGGCGGCGGTGGCCGCAATCGTTGGTAGTTTTTAGTCACTATTTCCATTCAACGAAAAGGGGCGCTAGGTCGGGGCGCCCCTTTTGTTATTGTACCAAGATGAAACGGCTTCGGATGATTGGCCGCAAAGCTTGTCCTGCGCGGATGCGAAGGAACCGGGCCACACAAGTTCACAAAAGGGAATCCGAACTGTAGACGATAGCCCCGGCGGTCGCCTTCAGGAATCACAACATGGATAAGCCAGGCAAATTTTGTCGTACGACGTGGAAAAGATCGACCTCGCACAATTGCCGCTGCTGACCCTCGACGGCCAGCCGGCCAGTCTCGCCGGACAATTCGACCAATATCTCCTGCTGATTTTCCTGCGTCACCTGGCTTGACTGCCTTGCCAAGCGCATCTCGGCGAGGTGCGGCAACGACATGGTGAGTTCGGCCGGCGCGGCGTCGCCGTCGCGGTGGTGTCGTTTGCCAACCCGGAGCAGCTGGCGCAATACCAACAGCGCCATCGGTGGCCGTTCATCATGCTCGCCGACCCCGAGCGTCAGGCGTATAACGCTTTCGCGTTAAAGCGGTTGTCCTGGTTTCAAGTATTCTCGCCTGCCGCATTGAAGTTGTACTGGAAACTTTTGCGCGGCGGCATGGGGCAGGAGGCTTACAGGGGCGATGATATTTATCAGTCCGGCGGCGACTTCTTACTCGATCGCGAAGGCAATATTCTCTTCGCCCATCGCAGCCAAAATCCAGCGGACCGGCCGGCGCCGGCACAGTTGCTGATGGTGATCGATCGCATTCAGCGTGCGCCCTGAAAGACTAAGACTCGGCGCGGGTTATTTCGTTTTGAAGCTCGCCTGCTTTAATTGCACCTTTTCGTCGGGCGGCGCGGTCCAAATGAGATCGGCGCGGTGGGCGTAAATATCCATGGCGTTCCATAACGGAATCGCCGGGGCGTCCTCGAGAATGATTCGATGGGCGTCTTGCAGCAGTTTCTCGCGCTTCTTGCTGTCGAAGGTCTGTTGTTCGAGATCGAGGATTTCATCGAGCTTGGGGTTGCTGTAGCCGAGCACGCGGGGAGTGACGCCGGTTCTAAAGTATTGTTGAAAGAGCGCGTCGGCGTCGACCAGACTGCCGCGGCCGGTCAGGTACATGGGGTATTTACCTTTCTTATAATCGGTGTTGAAAATCGCCCATTCCGGCGTTTTGAGATGGGCTTTGATGCCGACGCGGGCAAGCTGTTCGACAATCACCAGGGCGACTTCCTTGTCTTTGGGATATCTGCCGGTTGGACTGAAATAGTCGACCTCGAAACCATTGGGAAAGCCGGCTTCGACGAGCAGTTGCTTGGCTTTTTCCGGGTCATAAGCAAAAGCCTTGGCGCCGGCATCGTAGCCGAACACCTGAGGACTGAGCATGCCGGTCAGCGGATAGGCGTTGCCTTCCAGTATATGTTTGATAATCCGCTCGCGATCGATCGCATGGCTCATGGCGCGCCGCAGTTTTGGATTATCGAGCGGTTTGTAGTGCGGGCTGAGCACGAGAAAGAGCGGCCGCAGTCCTTGCACCTGTTGCACCCGCAGCCGCGGATTGGCTTTCAAACGGCCGACTTCGTGCGGCGGGATGTTGCTGATGACATCGACTTGACCGGATTCGAGGGCGGCGATGCGCGCCGCGTCTTCCTGTATAGCCTTGTAAACCACTTCGTCGATCTTTGCCGGCCGCCCCCAATAGTTTTCGTTGCGGCGGATCACGAATTGGCCGCTGCGCTCCCAACTGGTGAATTTAAAGGGGCCTGTGCCGACTGGCCGATCGTCAGCCTCGCCCATTTTTTCCGCTGCCGCTTGCTTCATGATGGCCCGGTTATTGATGTCCTCGAGGACGTTGGCATCGAGCCTTTTCAAGTTAATGACCACCGTATGGGGGTCGGGCGCCTCCATGTCTTTGACATTCTCAAGATTGGACACTTGCAAACTGTTCTTGTCGGTGAGGATACGTTTGAAGGAGGCGATGACGTCGGCGGCGGTGAACGGCGAGCCGTCGTGAAAGCGCACGCCCTTGCGCAATTTGAATTCAAGCCGGGTCCCTTTTAACTGCCAGGATTCGGCCAACACGCCGCGGTAGCCGCGTTTCTCGTAGTCCGGCTCGATCAGTGACTCCATCAACGAACCCCAGGCGGCCACCAGCGGTGAGGTGTTGACCGCATAAGGATTCAAGGAATAAATGCCGACCCCATGGGCGACGATGACTCGGCTGCGCGACTGGGCTGATGAGAGGCGTGCAGACGTGCCGATCGCGAGAAAAACCGCGATGACGATGAGGATGCGATGGAGAAACTTTCCGCGCCTAGAGCACCAGGAGCTTCTGTGCATCGAAACCTCCGTTTGCAACGATGACTGCAGTGCTAGTTCGACGGCTGCTTATTCCACTGAATGTTCGGCCACGCTAACCCACAGGATGGATCGCTGTCAACTTTATGTTGACACTTTATGTTGACAGGCGGGCGACACTTCAGTAGTCCAGTATGGGTTCACATCCAGGAGGTGCCATGGCAAAAATCATCGATTCCTTGGTCGAATACATGCTGGCGGCGCGACAGGTTGTACTGCCGGCGCCGGTCGTGCAAAAGGGCAAAAGCCATCTGTTGGATTCGCTGGCAGCGGTGGTCTCCGGATCGACGTTGAAGCCCGGCAAGCTTGGCCTGCAACACGCGCGCGAGCAGGGCGGCCGGGAAGAGTGCAGCGTCTTGGGTACGAATTTCAAAACGACGCCGATCATGGCGGCTTTCGCCAATGGCATGTCGGGCCATGCCGACGAGACCGACGATTCCAACAGTCAGCTCCATCCCGGCTGCGCGATCGTGCCTGCCGCACTGGCTTTGGCAGAGTCGCAGGACCGCGGCGGCGACGCTTTGCTCCGCGCGGTTATACTCGGGTACGACATCGGCTTTCGCTTCCATCAAGCTTTCGCGCCGCGATCGACGACATTTGGCGCGACGTTCGGCTGCGCCACCGCTGCCGGCACGCTGGCTGCTTTGGACGCCATGCAGATGCGCTATTTAATTTCCTATGCGGCGCAACAGGCGTCGGGATCGCGCGCTTGGGTCGGCGATGACGATCATATCGAAAAAGCCTTCGACTACGCGGCCATGCCCGCGCGCAACGGTGTCACGGCGGCGCTTTTGATTAAATCAGGCTTCACCGGCAACCGTGACGTGCTCGAGGGCGATCAGGGCATCATCAAGACCTACGCTCCCTGCGATCCGGCGAAAATACTCGACGAGCTCGGCCAACGCTTCACCATCACGAGCTGCCTGATCAAGAAATACCCGGTCGGTTCGCCGATGATGGAGACCGTCGATGCGACTCTCGCGATGCTCGCCAAGCAATCGGTCAATGCCGATGAGATCGACAAGGTGGTCGTGCGCATTCCCGAAAGCGGCGCGCGCACGGTCAACAACCGCCATATGCCTGATGTCAACGTGCAATTCATGGTGGCGGCAATCTTGATCGAGGGGAAGCTGACCTTCGACATGGCCCATGATTACGCGCGATTTCAAAACCCGCGGGTACTGGCGCTCAAGGAAAAAGTGCAGTTGATTGCCGACACCGAGATGGAAAAATCCGGCCCTCGGTTCCAGGGCCTGGTCGAAGTCACGTTACGAGACGGCCGGGTGTTGCGTGAGCATGTGAGCGATTGCCGCGGCCGTCCGGAAAATCCCATGAGCCCGGAAGAAGTCGAAAAGAAAGCGGCGTGGTTGATGGAGCCGGTGCTGGGCAAAAACAATGTCGATCAGATTATCGATTCGGTCCGCCGCATCGAGTCGATAAGCAGCGTGCGAGATCTCACGAAGCGACTGGTGGTAGCCTGACGGCAATTGATCGTTGCAGGATTTTGAGATGGGTAGTATGACCATGAAATCAGCAGGAGGAGTGTAGATATGTCAAAATTAAAGTTGCTAATTACCGTGGTGCTTTTGGGAGTGACGCTTTCGGCTTGCCAAAAAGAAGGTCCTGGGGAGAAGGCCGGTAAAGAAATTGACAAAGCGGCTAAAGAGGCTGGCAAAGCGATGGAGAAAGCGGTGGATTCTGTCAAGGATGCGACCAAATCGAACTGAGACGAAGCGGCCAACTGGTTAAGACTGCGCTTCGCAAGCTCAAACCCAAGGGGCATTGCAATCCGACTTCCATCTTGGCTGTGCAACGGCCGCGGTATGCCCGCTTGGTTTAGAATAAAACCAACGATCAACATTTCAACTACGCCGGCCATCCGGCGATCGCCGTTCCGCTAGTTCGCTCTTGAAGCTGCTCTATTTCGCGACGATGTGCCCAGAGCCGTTCTCATAGAAGCGACTATTGAAGTCGTTGCTGGAACGGCTGAGGCTTTTCTCTGAAACGAGCTATGTTCATTTGTTCTTGAGGAATAGCTCGTGGATTGAAGCGATGAAGGTCATGGTCTGATATAGTTCATCCTGGAGGAACCGCATGACAAAGCCGAAAATCACTATTGCACTCTCACATTACGACCGGCATGTGCCGTTCTTCGACGGCACGGTGCAGGCGGAAGGCATCGATCTGAATGTCCTGATCGTCGGTCAGTCGGACCGCCAGCGCGACGGCGAAGACCGCCACGAGCGCATGCTGCAAAAAGGCGAATTCGATGTTGCCGAGCTGTCGTTGTCGTCCTACCTGATGGCCAAGAGCCGCGGCATGCCGTTCACGGCGATACCGGTATTCCCGCGCCGGCTGTTCAGCCACTCGCAGATGTGGATCAATGTCGACGCCGGCATTAGCGAACCGAAAGATCTGATCGGCAAAAAAGTCGGCCTGCACAGCTTTCAAAATACCCTGGCAACTCTGTCCAAGGGCGACTTGCAGAGTGAATTCGACGTGCCGTGGCGCAAGATTCACTGGCTGCTCAGCAAAAAAGACAATATCGAATTCGAGCCGGAAAAGGGCGTAAAGATCGAGCAGCTGGCAGACAGCGCCAACGCCGGCGACATGCTGGAGAAGGGCGAGATCAGCGCGATGATGACGCCGCACCCGCCCAAGCCGGTCCTGCGCGGCTCGAAAAAAATCAAACGGCTGTTCGACGACCCCAAAGCCGCCGATCTGCGCTACTACAAAAAGAACGGCTTCTTTCCGATCATGCATGTGGTCGCTTTCAAGGATGACGTCCTGAAGAGGCATCCCGAAGCGGCCTCTAGTCTGTTCAAAGCATTTGGCGAAGCCAAAAAAATCTGCCGCGAGTTCTACGCCGATCCCAACTGGTCGTGGCTCGCATGGGGCAGGCAGGCTTTCGAGGAGGAAGAAAAGTTGCTGGGTGATCCCTGGCCGCTGGGTTTGGAAAACAACCGCGCCAATCTGGAACGGTTCGTCGGCTACTCGCTCGACCAGGGATTGATGTCGAAGAAGATGGCGGTGGAGGAGTTATTTATGGTGCTGAATTGATGGCTCGCGGTGCGTGAGTTGACAGTCCTATAAACGACCACTGCACTCAAGTGCATCAAGAATCCAGCGCTGAAAGTGACGTCAATTCATGATTTGCACGCTAAGCCATCGCTTGTGTTCAACTCTGGCGAACCCGTACTGGTAACTAAGCGCGGTAAGGTGTACGGGATTTACGTTCCGTTAAACAAGATTCATCGTCTACCAGATGACATCCGGCGGAATCTTGCCGGAGCAGTTGGGAGGCAAATAGCTAAGTCGCTTAGACGCAAGGGAATCACGAGCGTGGAGGTTAGAGAGGACTTTCGTGCTTATCGAAGGCGTCGTCGCTGACGTGCTCCTCTTCGCGGTGATCGGCAACGCTGCGCTCCGGGTTTTCACGCAATTTCATATAGAGGTCCACGTCACTCAATTCAACTGCAATGAGGTCGCTGAATATTTGCCCCACATGGCGCGAGCTGAGTGTGGACCTGGTTGAAATTCAATGGAAGCTACTTTCATTGCGCATTCATTCCGTCGATGATTATCGCCGCCAATTACCGCTGGCGATCAGGGATATGACGCATCGCGATGCAGAAGATGCTCACGCTCTAGCGTTGGCTCGCTCGTTAGGGCTGCCGATCTGGTCCAATGGCAAAGACTCCAATAACCTCGACGTCCCATGCTTCAGCAACGCGCGCTTGTTACGGACGCTAACCATCAAGTAGGCAGGATAGTCAATCGGTGTCTCTTTTATGACGGGTCAAAGGTACTGCCCTTGATCAGAGCACCCGATAGTCAGATTGCGCCCCAGCCGACCGTTAGTGCGAGTGCATGGTCAAGCGCCCACGAGTCAAACTTATTGGGGTCGTATCGAGCGCCTGCCCAATCTCGAATCTCGTTGTGCCGCGGATGTCGCGGATTGGTGAGAGCCGTTACAACCTCTATATAGCCTGCCGCCCCTCCAGCGTCTTCAGGCGGCGCCGCACGATCGCCATCGACGAGCCGAGGCGACCAGTCTGGCCCATTTTCTGAGGGCATGGGGAGTAGATCTTCCACAGAGATGTGGTGTTCCCACCCGTCACCGAAGTCATAAATGTAGGTGAGCTGTGATCTTGGCGAAAGGGCGAGATTGCTCAATGTAATCTCTGTAGCGTCTTCTGCCTCGGACTCTTCGTCCGGTGCTTCGAAGCGACGCGATCCCATCTCAAACGCGTAGAGATGGTAATCGAGACGACTGAAGACAACTTGGAGGACGCGGTGTAACTGATGCAGTGTAAATCGGTCTGGCACACGGACCAGGCGCCAGATCGGCGGAGTAATTTCAGCCATCGTTATTCGCAGCAGGAGTTGCATTGGTTTGCGACTCTGCGCGCGCTCGTGCTTCCTCTTCGCTCTTGCTTTGGGCCGAGATTGTATATTGCGGAGTTTAACCATTGATTATCCTGATCCGTAGTTTGCCGAGTCGAGAAATAATAGTACCAAATCTGCTTACGATCATTTCACTATACCTGCAACATTCTCTCTATGCGGTCCACTATTGTTTGAACACTCGACACCGTTGTCCGCGGTGTGCGACCGACGCGCTGATCGGGTCATGGTCTCTGTTCGGAATCAAAAGATTTGTGTTTGCACCATTGGGACTGAACGGATCGTGGCCGTTGAGTTTCAGCTCCCGGCAGCCCTGCCACCAACCGTAGACGGTGGCGACGACGTTTGCGTGTAGTGAGTCGTTGAACTTTGCCTTCAACCTCACTTTACCGCTAGCGGTTTCCAGGATGATCCAGTCGCCGTCAGCGATACCTTTAGCCTCAGCGGCGCGCGGGTGAATTTCGACGAATGGCTCGGGTACGGAGCGGCGCAGGCGTGGGATGTTGCGGTGTTGTTGGTCGCAGAAGTGGATGTCGCGGTAGAATGTCAGCGTGAGTGGGAAGTTGGTGTTTTCTGGTTCGTTCGACTCGAAGTGGGGGATGGGTGGATAGCCGGCTTTGGCGAACGCTGTCGAATAGATTTCGATCTTGCCTGTCGGTGTGTTGAAGCCTTTGGCCTGTCTGGTGACGGTATCGATCTCGGCGTATTTTCCGTGTCGCGTTGAGACTGAAGCGCGCATGCCGATTGGGTTGGCTCGCAGCTGCTCGGTCGTTAACCCAGACGGCGCGAGTTGATAAGCGAGGGCGGCTTCGATATTGCCGTCGAAGAATTGTTCGGTCAGATCCAAACGCTTGGCCAAGTCGAAAACGATCTCCGCTTCGGAGCGCGACTCGCCAACGGCTTTGGCGACTGCCGGACGCAGCTGTGCCCAGTTCATCGTATCCTCGGCGATTTCGCTGAAGGGCAGCAACGCTTCGCGCTCCCAGCAGGTGGTTGCCGGCAATATCAAGTCGGCGAAATGTGCGCTGGGATTTAGCGTTGTGTCGATGTGAACGTAAAAGTCGAGCGCTTCGAGGGCTGCTTTGCCGCGCAGCGGATCGCCGTGGCCTAAGAGCGGATCGGTGCCGAACATGACGGCCGCTCTTACCGGATACGGTTTGCTGGTAAGGATCGCGTCGTAGACTTTGCCGGCTTGGACTAACCCTGGGTCAGCCGGTGGCCCGAGTGGGTGGCTGTCGAGACCGAGACGTAATCTTCCCTGCTCGTTCGCGAGTAGCTCGCGGCCGTTAATTGGATTCGTCGGCGTTGTGGCGAATAGCACATTGCTGCCGCGCTGATCGTATTGCCCGGTGAGCGCGTAGAAGATGCAGACGGCGCGGTTGGTCTGCATGGCGTCGTTGTCTTGTTCGAGTCCGACCCAGGTGCAGTAGCTCGACGGCTTTTCTTTGGCGAAGAGCCGGACCACGCTGCGAACTTCCGCCGCTGGTACGGTTGTAATATGTTCAGTGCGCTCAGGCGCAAACGGCTCGACGGCTTCTCTCAATAGTTCCAGCGCCGGTCGGCATTCGATCTTTCTGCCGTCCAGCAATGTTACTGGATGACTACCGAAAAGCATCGGTTTGTCGGTTTCGTGGTGCGCTCGCAATCCGTCCAACTGGTCCCACACCAACCACGTATTGGGGCGTCCATTGGCGCGCACGTCAACTTCCGTCAGCAGTTGATGATTGTCGGAGCGAACCAAGAATGCGCCGTTGGTCCACGTGCGCGCGAATTCAGCGTCGAAAAGATTTTCTTCCAACAGCACATGGATCATCGCCATCGCCAGTTCGCCGTCTTTACCGGGCGAATGCGCAGCCAGGAGTCGGCCTTGGCGGCGAGCGTCGTCTTGCGCGGGTCGATGACGATCAGCTTGGCGCCGCGATTGCGCGCGCGAATGATTCGCGTGGCTTGGGCCGGCGAGGTTGCCGGTGGATTGATGCCCCAAATGAGCATGCACTGAGTGTTGTCGAGGTCGGGCAGCGGTATGCCGCTGCCATAGGTGTATTTTGTGCCGACGCGGCGGTTCCAGGTGCAGATGTGATTCGACGTTAACAGATTCGGACTGCCGAAAGCATTGGCCAATCGCTGCACCCAGCCGTCGAAGTCGATGGCGGCGCTGCCGGCGGTCGTTGCGCGCGAAAACACCACGGCTTCGGCGCCGTAGTTATCTTTGATGTCACTGAGGCGCAGCGCGGCGAGACTGAGCGCTTGATTCCAAGTGATCTCGACCCAGCCGGGGTTGGGGTCGCCTTTGGCGCGGGTGCGCAGCAACGGCCGAAGCAGACGGTCCGGCGAGTAGACGATCTCCGGCGCGGCGGTGCCTTTGACGCAAATGCAGCCATTGGGATGATCGGGATCGGCATTGACCTGCGTGAGCCGGCCGTCTTCGACCGTCGCGAGGACGCCGCAACGCGACGTGCACATGGCGCAGTAAGTGTGAAGTTGTTCGGCGGCGATGACGAGCCTCAATTCAGAAAGACAGGGAATTCACCACAAAGGGCACAAAGTTCACAAAGTAGGTCGGTCAGGACCGACCCGGTTCGGAATGGGGAGTTTGGCCGCAAAGAACGCAACGTCCACAGAAGAGACTCATCGGAACAACTTGCGGATCATTTCGTTCACTTCGACTTCGCGTTGGCTCAGATCGACGTCGGTCATGAGTAGTTTGTGTTGCTTCAAAAGCTTGCCGTATTTCGAGTCGATGTCGTCGCGGATGGGCACGCGGCCGTATTGATTGATCACTTCCTGGCCTTCCTTGGTGAGCAGCCATTCGATGAACAGCTTGGCGGCGAAAGGATGAGCCGGTTGCGATGGCAACGAAGCGGCGACGGTGTAGACGATCACCGGTTCCAGGCCGATCCAGTCCACCGGCGCGCCTTTGTTCTTCAAATTGTCGACGGAGTATTCGTACACTCCGGCCATGATGGCGAACTCGCCGGCGGCCAGCAGATTAAGCAAATTGGTATTACCGGCCATCACCGGTCCGTTTTGCGCCGCGAGTTTTTCCATGTAGCCGCGGCCCTTGAGCTTGAGCAGCATGGAGAACCATTCGATCTTGGTGTTGTCGACGGCGATGGCGTTCTTCCAGCGCGGGTTCAAGAGATCGTCGTAGCTCTTCGGCGCTTCGGCGCGCTTGACCTGGCGGGTATTGAAGCCCATCAGCGTGCCGCTGGCGTAAATTGAAGTCCAGTAACCTTCGGGGTCTTTGTATTGGCTCGGGTACGATGCCGCTTCCATCGGCAGGTAGCGGCTCAGCGCGCCGCGCTTTTTCAATATATGGGTTTCAATCACGCTGGTGTGAACCACGTCGGCGAGGCGCTGCTTGGCTTGCTCTTCCAGGAGCACCCGGGTGACCAGCTTTTGCTTATCGGTGCGGAAGTATTCGGTCCTGATAAACGGGTAGCGTTTGCCGAAGGCGGCCATATACATTTGCAGCTGCTGGACCGCGGCGGAGGCGTAGATTACCAGTTTGCCTTCATTCTTGGCGCCGGCGATCAGTTGATCGAGGGTTTGTGCCGGTGCGGACGATGCCAGTGCTAAGGATACGAGCAGAGATGCGAGCCAGAATTTCATGAAGCCTCCGATGTTCGGCACGGTAAAGGAGACTGCCCGGTAGTGTCAACACGCCGGTCTGGAGCGCGTCGACAACCGCGATTTTTTCCATTAGGATTGTGGACAAATCCTACGAGGTAGAAAACGTCATGGCCACTCCTGAATTCGTGTATCAAGATCCGCTGCCGCTGGGGAAAGACACCACCCAATACCGTCTGCTCACCAAAGAGCATGTTTCGCTGACCCAGTTCGAAGGCAAGGATATTCTCAAAGTCGCCCCCGAGGGGCTGACCTATCTAGCCAACGTGGCGATCCGCGATGTGTCGTTCCTCTTGCGCACGGCGCACCTGGAAAAAGTCGCGGCGATTCTGAAAGATCCCGATGCTTCGCAAAACGACCGCTATGTCGCCCTGGCGATGTTGCGTAACGCCGACACTTCGTCCAAGGGCATCCTGCCGTTTTGCCAGGACACCGGCACGGCGACGGTCTTCGGCAAAAAAGGCCAGCAGGTGTGGACCGGCGTGAAGGACGAGGAGTTCATCGCCAAAGGAATTTACAAAACTTACACCGAAGAGAATCTCCGTTACTCGCAGACCGCGCCGCTCAATATGTGGGATGAAGTCGACACCGGCACTAACTTGCCGGCGCAAATCGATCTCATGGCCACCGACGGCATGGAATATAATTTTCTCTTCGTCACCAAAGGCGGCGGCTCGGCGAACAAGACCATGCTCTATCAGGAGACCAAAGCGCTGCTCAATCCGGCGAGCTTGGAGAAGTTTCTCACCGAAAAGATGCAAACTCTGGGCACCGCCGGCTGCCCGCCGTATCATTTGGTGTTCGTCATCGGCGGCACTTCGGCCGAAGCCTGTTTGAAGACCGTGAAGCTGGCGTCCACCGGGTATCTCGACCATCTGCCGACTACCGGCAACGCCCATGGACGCGCCTTTCGCGATACCGAGTTCGAAGATCGCATGTTGCAGCGGGCCTACAAGTCCGGTTACGGCGCGCAGTTCGGCGGTAAATATTTCGCCCTCGACTTGCGCGTGATTCGTTTGCCGCGCCATGGCGCCTCCTGTCCGGTGGGCATGGGCGTGTCGTGCTCCGCCGACCGCAACGTCAAAGCCAAGATCAACAAGGATGGGATTTGGCTTGAGGAGTTGGAAAAGGAGCCGGGTCGCCTGATCCCCGAAGAGTACCGCGGCAAATTTGTCGCCAACGTGGTCCATGTCGATCTCAACCGGCCGATGCAAGAAATCGTCGCGCAGCTGACTAAGTATCCGGTCACCACCCAGCTGTCGCTCAACGGCACGATGATCGTCGCTCGCGATATCGCGCACGCGAAACTTAAAGAACGCTTGGACAAAGGCGAAGGCCTACCGCAGTATTTGAAAGATCATCCGATCTACTACGCCGGCCCGGCGAAGACGCCGGCGGGTTTGCCGTCGGGATCGTTCGGCCCAACCACCGCCGGGCGCATGGATTCCTACGTCGAGTTGTTCCAGGCCAACGGTGCGGCGCTGATCACCTTGGCCAAAGGCAACCGCAGCCAGCAGGTCACCGACGCGTGCAAAAAATATGGCGGATTCTATCTCGGCTCCATCGGCGGGCCGGCGGCGATCCTGGCCAAGGAAAACATCAAAAAAGTCGAGCTGCTGGAGTATCCCGAGCTCGGCATGGAAGCGGTCTACAAGATCGAGGTGGAGGACTTCCCGGCGTTTATCTTAGTCGACGATAAGGGCAACGATTTTTTCAAGCAGATCCTGCATTAAGCAGTGGGTTACGAAGCAGAGCCGCAAGGGGACAGAGGAATGGCCGCAAAGAACGCAAAGGGCGCAAAAAAAGATTCGGATTCGTAGGGGCGGGTTTCAAACCCGCCCGCTTAGCTTACCTAGCCGCCTTGTTCACGAAACTAAAATCGAAAACCTGATGCGGCGCGGCTTCCTTGGCGGCGTCGCCCAAGCTCTTCTGGGTAAATTCGATGGCTCCCTTCATCCAGGCCTCGTCGGCCGAGCCGTTCACCGGCAATCGGCTTAAGTACAACTCGAAAAACTGATCGGCGAGGGCAGAGTCTTTGATGGCGAAGTAGTCGGTAAGAATCTTCTTGCCCTCGGCGCGGTTCTGGCGCGCGAACTGCAAACCGCGGACGCTGCCTTTGACGAAGGCGTACAGCTCATTGGGTTTGTTCTTTATGGTGTCGTCGGTGACGCCAATGCCGCCGCTTGGGTAGGTCGGCATATAGTCGCCAGAGTAGCCGATGCGATTAAACCCTTCGCGCGCCAACATCAGCGGGCGCGGCGGCGTCAACAACGCCGCGGCGATGCGCCCCGTGCGCAGCGCCAGCACGGTGTCTTCCTGGCCGCCGATGACCAGGCTGGTGACGTCTTTATTCGGCACCAAGCCATGCTTTTGCACCATCAATTGCGTCAAGCAGATCGACGGCGCCGCCGCGCGACGAGATGCCGACGTATTTGCCTTTCAAGATCGGCGATGGAGCGAATTTCTTTCAGCGCGACCATGTCGAATTGCGGTTTGGCTGACGCCGTGAAGACCAGCTTGACCGGAATGCCGCGCACCGCGGCGGCGATGGTCGAGCCCGAGGCCGAGGTAAAATCCACCGAGCCGCCGAGCAATGCCTGCATGCCGACGGCGCCGCGGATGAAGATCACCTCGACATCGAGTCCTTCATCGCGATAGAAACCTTTGGTCTGGGCGATGCGGAACGGCATCTCAGCGATGGACGGCGCCGCCACCGAGAAGCGAACCTTCTTCAATTGGCTCAACGCCGGGTTGACATTTACCAATAGGACGAGCGCGAGAATAGTGAGTTTGATCGACATGAGCGGCAGTAAACATGGGAGCCGTGAGGCTGTCAACTAAGGACGCGAGTAGAAATTCCTCCGAGTCTTACCCAGGAAAGGCACGATACTCACGAACGGGTCGAAGAGGAGGGCGGGTTTCAAACCCGCCCCTACGAATCCCGTTTCTTTTTTGCTCCCTTTGCGTTCTTTGCGGCCATTCTTCTTTTTTAGGTTGCAGCTGAGGCGTGCCAGGGTGCGCTCATTTGACGGTTCGGCAACGATGACATACATCAGAGGATAACCTCATGAAACCTTACTTGGCGCTGCCGATCGCATTGTTGCTTACGGGCTGGTTTGTCATGCCTGCCTCGGCGCAGCCGCTGCTAAAGATCCGCGTCGGCTATCCATCCATCAGCTCGCGCCAGGCGCAGCTTTGGGTCGCCAAGGACGAGGGGTTGTTTAAGAAATATGGCCTGGATGTCGAGCTGATCTTTCTGCGCGGCGGACAAGTGGCGATCCAGGCGTTGACGGGCGGCGATCCGCCGCTCATGACCGTCGGCAACGTCATCGTCGCTAACCTTCAGGGCCACGACATCGTGCTCGTCGGCGCGGTGGAAAACTCCTACGATCAGAGCGTGATGGCGCGTCCGGGAACGATGACACGCATGGAGCAGCTCAAGGGCAAACGCTTTGGCATCAGCGGCTTCGGCTCGGCGACGCATAATGCCGCGCTGATTTTGTTTAAGAAATTCAATCTGGAACCCAACAAGGACGTAATCTTCGTCCCGACCGGCACCGGGCCGGAACGGCTTGCCGCGATGAGCGCCGGAAGAATCGAAGCGACCTTCTTCAACCCGTCAGAAGTGCCGCAAGCTCTAAAGGCGGGCTTTGTTGAAATCATTCAAATGGCGGATCTCGATTTCGAAGTGCAGGGCAGCGGCTTGGCGACCTCGCGCAGCTACATCAAGAGCCATCGCGACACCGTCAAGTCGGCGCTCAAAGCCTATATCGAAGGGATTTATTTTGTTTTCGCCAACAAAGCAGCGGCGGTGAAAAGTCTGGCCAAGTACATGCGCACCAACGATGCCGAGGTGCTCGATTATTCCTATCAGCATTATTTGAAGCGCACGCCGAAGAAACCTTATCCGACCATGAAAGGGATTCAAAATCTCGTCGACATGTCCGTGCCGCAGGTGCCCCAGGCGAAAACCGCCAAGCCGGAACAGTTCGTCGACTTGAGCTTTTTGCAGGAATTGGAGAACGAGAAATTTTTCGACGAGATGGCCAAACGGTATCGGTGACGGGAGAGAATAAAAATGGACAATGGAGAAATTCGCCGGAAACGGGTGGCTTTTGCCAACGCGAAATTGGAGATCGCTATGAAGACCACCAGAAGTTGGATCGAACTGGCTTTGTTGTTGCTCGTTATCTTCGCGAGTACGGCGGTGATGGCGCAGGATAAGCTCACCCGCGTGCGCATCGCCTATCCGAGCGGCGGCATTTGCTGTCTGGCGTTGTACGGCGGCATTCAGTGGAAGATCTTCGAGGAGAATGGCCTGCACGTGGAGATCGTTCAGATCCGCTCGCAGATCGGCAACATGGCGCTGATGGCCAATGAGATTCAATACTTTTCCGGCGTCGGCCCGGCGTCGGTGAGCGCAACTTTGCGCGGCATGCCGTCGCGCGGCGTCTGGTTCGCGTCGGATCAGTTGATCTATTCTTTGATGGCGCGGTCGGAGATTCAATCGCTGCGTGATCTGCGCGGCAAGAAGATTGGGATTACCGGTCTGGGCGGCACTTCTCATGTGGCCCTGCAAATTGCCCTTGAAGCGGCGGGTGAGAATCCCAAAAACTTTGCCTATGTGGTTTTGGGTGCGCCGCAGCAGTTGCCAGCGCTGGAGACCGGCACGGTCGACGCGGCGATATTCAACCCGCCGTTCGATTTCTACGCCAAGCGCAAAAAATTCCGTGAAGTGCTCGATGTCGGCGCCAAAGTGAAAATGCCGCTGGGCGGGCTGACGACGATGCTCTCGACGATTCGCAACCGACCCGATGAAGTGCGGCGCGTGCTGCGCTCGATGCAGCTGGCCAAGCAAGAGGTGTTGCGCTCCAAGGAAAAAGCCACGGCGATGATTTTGAAGTACTTGCAAGTCGACAAGGAGGCCGCCGATGACACCTTCGAGGCGCTGAAAAGGACCGTCAGCGGCAGCGGCGTGCCGACCCGCGACGGTATGGATCTTATTATTAAATCGCTGCAAGCAGCCGGCCAGTTCACCGACCGCAAGGTCGCCTTCGAAGAGATTGCCGACGATCGCATCGCTAAGGAAGTGGCCAAAGAGCTTGGGTACAAGGTCCCGTGAATTACAATTCCAAATTGGCTGCATGGCGTTTCTGCTTCGACCGGTAATTTGGAATATGGAGTTTGGACTCTGAAAAAAACTATGAACCCGCGGACAGATGCAGATGTAACCAGTGCGAAGATTGCAGTCGTCGATGTACTCAATGTTGGTGGTAAGAAGGCGCGCTTCGCGACCGAGCTGATAGCCGGGCTGCGGCGCCACAACATTGGCAAGGACGAGATGGATCGCGCGTTGGTCGAATTGGAAGCTGAAGGTACGGTGGTGGTGCGCGTAAACTTTTGCGCCGACCCGCATCTTGCCGAAGTAGATCTACGGGTCATCGGTTTGGTTGACACTGGCCGCGGCGATAATGCTCATGCCGCGGCGTTGCAACAAATCGATCTCGCCTGGAACAAGTGGCTGGGCGAATATCTGGCGAATCACCGATGCGGCTAGCGCGGCATCGGCGCCGCGCGTTCAAATAGTTCAAAACGTTCAAGTCGTTCAAGCCATTTTTGGAGGCTTAACGCGTTGTTCGACGATTTGAACTTTTTGAGCGGTTGGAACGATTTGTACCTGCGGGGTGAATTTACGGGATGGAGGGGAAATAGTTGAGAGTCGCAGTTGATATCGGCGGCACATTTACCGACGTGGTGGTATTCGACGAGGCGAAAAGCGATCTATCGTTGGCCAAGACGTTATCGACGCCGGCGGAGTTGGCGCGGGGAGTGCTCGATGGCTTGGTCAAAGCGGCGGTGCGCTTCGACGCGATGACGACGTTGATTCATGGTTCGACGGTGGTTGTCAACGCGGTGATCGAACGCAAGGGAGCCAAGACCGCGCTGGTGACGACCAAGGGCTTTCGTGATGTCTACGAGATCGGCCGGATTAACCGGCCCGAGTCGTTCAATCCACGCTTCCGTAAGCACCGGCCGCTGGTGGCGCGGGAAGATATTTTCGAAGTGACCGAGCGCATGCTTGCCGACGGCTCGGTGCGCACGCCGTTCGATGACAACGAGGCGCGCGAGGTGGCGCGCATTATCAAGGACGAAGGTTTCGAAGCGGTCGCGGTTTTGTTTTTACACTCCTATCGGGTGCCGGAGCATGAGATCCGCATGCGCGAGATCCTGCTCGAAACCGAGCCCACTCTCTTCGTCAGCGTATCGCACGAATTGTCGCGGGAGTATCGCGAGTATGAACGCACTTCCACCGTGGCGGCCAACGCCTACGTCGGCCCGAAGGTAAGCCAATATCTCGGCGATCTCGAGCGGCGCTTGAAGCAAAACAAGTTCGCCGGCAATTTGATGATCATGCAGTCCAACGGCGGCTTGTCGGATGTCGAGATGGCGCGCCGGCAATGCATTCAAATGATGGAGTCTGGACCGGCTGGCGGCGTCGTCGGCACCATGGCGCTGTGCGAGACCCTTGATCTCGCCGCGGCCATCGCCTTTGACATGGGCGGCACGACGGCCAAGGCGTGCGTTATCAGGCGCGGCGAGCCGAGCCTGTCGCCGGATTATTTTATCGGCGGTTACAACGAAGGGCTGGCGATCCGTATTCCAGTCCTCGACATAGTCGAGGTCGGCACCGGCGGCGGCAGCATCGCGTTTCTCGACGAAGGCGGCGGGTTGCATGTTGGGCCGAAGAGCGCTGGAGCCGAGCCCGGACCGGCGAGCTATGGCCGCGGCGGCAAAGAACCGACGGTAACCGACGCCAACGTGGTGCTCGGCCGGTTGTCGCCGGAAAATTTTCTGGGCGGCGAGATGCGCCTGGACCGCGCTGCCGCGGAAGCGGCGTTGAACGAAAAACTAGCGCAGCCGCTCAACGTCACACTGGAGCGTGCCGCCACCGGCATGTTGCAGGTGGCGACCTCGGCGATGGCCAACGCGGTGCGCCATGTGACACTGGAGCGCGGTCTCGACCCGCGCGACTTCACACTGGTCGCCTACGGCGGCGGCGGGCCGCTGCACTCGGCTTCGGTGGCGAAAGAACTGGCGATCGGCAAAATCATAATTCCCCAAGCACCGGGCCATTTCTCGGCTCTCGGCATGCTCATGGCGGACTTGCGCCGCGACTATGTCCAAACGCTGTTCGAGCGCCTGGATGATCTGCCCATGAGCGAGTTGGAAGCGCAGTTCAAAGCATTGGAAGACGAAGGGCGCAAGGCATTGCTCGAGTCCGGCATTGCCTTGGATCGCATCGCCTTCGAACGTGCCGCCGACATGCGCTACGTCGGCCAGGAACATGCCGTCGCCGTCGGCATGCCCGGGGCCGTCGGCGATGACGGCGACCGCGCCGAAGTGAAGCGGCGTTTCGACGAAGCCCATGAATTGCGCTACAGCCACAGCGCGCCGGAAGAGTCCGCCGATATCGTCAGCCTGCGCGTCTCGGCGATCGGCCGGTTGAACAAGCCGGTGTTTCCGCAGATCGCCAAAGGCGAGGCAGCGCCGCCGGCTGCGGCCCGCCGCGGCGAACGTACGGTGAACTTCGATGCCGCCGGAGCGTTGTCGGCGCCGGTGTTCGATCGCGATCAACTGCTGCAAGGCAACATCATCGACGGCCCGGCGATTATCGAAGAGGTCGCGTCGACGACGGTGGTCGAGCCGGGCGATCGGGTGACGGTGAATGAATACGGACACTTGGTGATGGATCTCAATAGTGTTAGCTAGTGTTCCGCCGATTGGAACTACTGCAACGAATGAAACTCCTGGAACCGTTCCATTGGTTCCAATAGTTCCAGCAGCTCCAATCGTAAATGACGAGACTCGGATGGATAAATGAGCAACGTGGATGCTTTTACGACCGAGGTGATCCGTAGCGCGGTGATCGCCATCACCGGCGAGATGAAGACTAACCTGATGCGAACGGCGTATCACACGATCATTTACGAAGCGGAGGATTTTACCGTCGGGTTGTTCGATGGCGACGGTAACACGATTTCCATCGGTCTCGGCCTGCCGATGTTTATCCGCGGTTTGTCGGATGCGATCAAGGCGAAGATCGCGCACTGGGGCAAAGAGAATATCGAGCCCGGCGACATCCTACTCACCAACGACAGCTACATCATGGGCAGCCACCTCAACCACATGATCTACACGCTGCCGATATTCAACGACGGCGAGCTGGTGGCGTTCTCCTCGTCGATGGCGCATTGGCAGGATATCGGCGGCCAGTTGGGCGGCATTACCAGGGATATTTTCTCCGAGGGGCTGCAACTGCCGTTCGTCAAACATTTCCGCGGCGGCGTGGAGAACACCGAGATCACCGACATTATCAAAGCCAACGTGCGCGTGCCGTCGCGGGCGATGGGCGATTTGCGTGCGCAGCTGTCGGCGATCCGCACCGGCGAGCGACGGGTCATGCACCTGCTCAAGCGCTACGGCAATCGGGCGTTCAAAGCGAGCATCCAACTGGTCTACGAGCAGAGTGAAAAGTTGGCGCGCGCCGCGGTGCGGCAGATACCCGACGGTGTTTATCAAGCCGAGTCGTTCATGGACGACGACGGCGTCAATTTCGGTAAACATGTGCCGATCAAGGTGCGGATCGAAGTGTCCGGAGAGGACATGACCATCGATTTATCCGGCGTCAGTCCGCAGGTTGCCGGCTTCTATAATTCCGGGCCGACGGCGGGGCGCTCGGCCGCCGAGTTGGTCTTCAAGTGCATCACCACGCCGCTGCTCTTGCCGATCAACGAGGGCTCGTTTCGCCCTCTAAAGATCATTCTGCCGCCGGGCCGTGTCGTCAGCGCCATGAAACCGGCGCCGGTGCGGGTCTGGCATACCGTGCCGATGACAGTGTGCGACACATTATTCAAAGCGCTGGCCGACGCTTGTCCCGAGCGCACCATCGCCGCCCACTACGCCGATCTGTGTATCGTCAATCCGCATGGCTTCGATGTCGAGACTGGGCGATTCTTCTTCGCTCACATCGGGCATCCGGGCGGCGGTTGGGGCGCCAAGTCGGATCAAGACGGCATGAACGCCACCGTGGCGCTCAACGACGGCGACACCCACAACTCGCCGGTGGAAGCGACCGAAGCCAAGAGTCCGATCATCATCGAGCAGCGCGCTCTGCGCCAAGACTCCGGCGGCGCCGGCAAGTATCGCGGCGGCCTGGGCGTCGCGCAGCAGACCCACATGCGCAAGTCCGCGAGCATCTATTCGCGCATGGAGCGGACTATTTGCGCGCCCTGGGGATTGCACGGCGGCAAAGAGTCACTGGCCAATCGCGTGTCGATCGTGCGCCAGGACGGCACCGTGAAACGTTTCGCCACCGGCAAGTTCAATCCCACCGAACTTGCCGAAGGCGACGGCTTCCTGGTGGAAACCGCGGGCGGCGGGGGATTTTGGAACCCGCTTTTGCGCGATCCGGAGACAGTGCTGGCCGATGCGCGCGCGGGTTACGTTTCCGTCGAAGCGGCGCGGCGCGACTACGGCGTGGCGATCCGACAAGACGGACGGCGCTTTGAGCTCGACAGCAGTGCGACCGCGGAGCTGCGGCGTAATCAATGAAGAGAGTCGAATTCGGAGATCTGGCCGCAAAGAACGCAAAGGGCACAAAATAAATCGGAATATCTACCGCAAAGGCGCCACGGCGCAAAGGGACGCCGACTGTCCTCCCGAACGAATGTGAGGGATCTAAGAAAGATTCTCTATTCGGTCGCGATGACACTAAAGCCCAACTTGGCAACTTGGCGGGAGTAACTTCTCCTTCAGTCCGACCGTCCATCAGACGATATATGTGTTTCCGTTTTGCTACACCGAGTAGCAAAACGACTACTCGCGGTTCCTTTCCGCTCGCGCGGCTCGATCATCCCGTCAAAGAATTACTTTGTGAATGCACCTTACTAGGAATACTAATGAATGAGTCGCTTGTGGCATTGCTCGTGCGTTGTAACAACCGGGAAGATGGCGAAAATCGTTAGTTAACTATCCTCCCAAGTGCGCAACGAGAGGTGTGATCTTTGAGCCGGATTCATCGTCGGACGAAACTTGAAGTCGTCATCAATCTGAAAGCGGCGAAGCAGATCGGCCTGACGATCCTACCGAATGTGTTGGTAAGGGCGGATCGGGAGACTCGATAAGGCAAAAGCAAAGATGAAAGAAGTAAAATGAACGGAGTCAAGTAATGCAGAGAATCGTTTGCTGGATACTGGCGACTATCTTTCTGGCATCGGTTTCTCTCGCCCAGGCGCAGCAGCCGGCGAAAATCCCGCGAATCGGACTTCTCGGCGCCACCGATCTTTCCACCAATTCGGCTCGGATCCAGGCGTTTCGACAGGGGCTGCGCGAACTTGGTTACGTCGAGGGCAAAAGCATCATCATTGAGTATCGCTGGGCGGAAGGAAAATCTGAGCGGCTTCCTAACCTCGCAGCCGAACTAGTGCGCTCTAAGGTCGACATCATTGTCACCGCTGGTCCCGCTGTCTCGCGACCCGCCAAGGAATCCACGTCCACGATACCCATTGTCCTGGCGTTTGATAATGATCCGGTTGGCTCAGGATTCGTCGCCAGCCTGGCGCGCCCAGGGGGTAACATTACGGGATTGAGCGCGCTATTGCCGGAGTTAAGCGGGAAACGGCTGGAGATTTTGAAGGAGGTCATTCCCACGCTTAGTCGAATGGTGGTCTTGGGGACTTCGACTCAACCGGGCACCACCCAAGCGCTCAGAGAGATAGAACTCGCCTCCGAGGCATTCGGAGTTAAGCAGCAGTTCCAAGACATGGTGGGTCCCAAGGACATAGAGACCGCATTCCAAGCCGTGAGCAAAGCTCGTGCTGATGCAGCCCTGGTATTGTCGAGCGCCGTGATCTTTTCTCATCGAACCCAGGTCGCCGCGCTGGCGGTAAAGGGCCGTCTGCCAGTGATATTCCCTCAGAACGAATTTGTCGAAGACGGCGGCCTCATGAGTTATGCGCCAAACTACGCTGATTTGTTTCACCGCGCCGCTACCTATGTCGACAAGATTTTGAAGGGCGCGAAGCCCGCCGATCTTCCGATCGAACAGCCGATCAAGTTCGAGTTCATCGTCAATCTGAAAGCGGCCAAGCAGATCGGCCTGACGATCCCGCCCAATGTGCTGGTGCGGGCGGACCGGGTGATTCGATAAGGCAAAGTAAGAATGAAAAAGGCAGAATGAACGGAGGCAAACCATGCAAAGAATCCTTTTCAGGTCGCTAGCAACTATCTTTCTGGCATCGGTTTCTCTAGCCCAGGCGCCGCAGCCAGCAAAGATGTTCCGGTTAGGGCTGTTGACCTTTACAGCTCCGCCACCGACCGCGATCCCGGCGCCCTTGAACCAAGGGCTACGCAAGTTGGGCTATGTCGAAGGTCAGAACCTCGCCGTCGAGCCTCGCTACGCGAGTGGACAGATGAACCGCCTTCCTGCATTCGCGGTTGACTTGGCGCGACTACCGCTAGACGTGATCCTCGCGCAGTCCTATCCGGCGGCGCATGCAGCCAAGCAGGCAACCTCGACTATTTCTATCGTCATTATGGGGGCCGGCGATCCGGTGGCGACCGGGCTGGTCGCCAGCTTCGCCCGGCCGGGGGGAAACATTACCGGCGTGAGCGCGCTGGAAGAGGAGCTGAGCGGTAAACGACTCGATCTATTGAAAGAAACATTTCCTAAGCTGGCCCGCGTCGCGCTGCTCTGGAATGCGGCGGACTTTGGCATGACTCTTAAGTTTCGAGAGCTCGAGCGCGCAGCAAAAGCGATGCGGGTGACGGTGCAAGCATTCGGGGTCCAAGAATCCAAGGATGTCGAGGCCGCGTTCGCGGAGATGACGCACAAGCGGCCGGATGCGCTATTTGTCATTACCGACCCACTGACCCAGTCCCATCGGAAACAACTTGTGGAATTCGCTGCGAAGAATCGGCTGCCGGCGATGTATGAAAACTCCCCTTATGTCGATGACGGCGGTCTCATGGCCTACGGCCCGAGCCAGGCGGAAAACCTGCAGCGAGCGCTGCACCACGTTGACAAGATTCTAAAAGGCGCCAAGCCCGCTGACCTGCCCATCGAGCAACCGACGAAGTTCGAGTTCCTCGTCAACCTCAAGACCGCCAAGCAGATCGGCGTGACGATCCCGCCCAACGTATTGGTGCAGGGCGGATCGGGTGATTCGATGAATTTTGGATTTTGGATTTTCGATTTTGGCTTGGGAGACTAGGACATGACAAAGATGTTTCAAAGTTTAGTTCGGTGGTTTGGATCTGGCAATCCGGAACCGATTCCGAAGGTTAGTAGTCAAATTCGAAAAATAACGGGATATCTCGCAATCGGAGTTGCAGTCGCCTTGGGCGGAGCTGCGGCCCACGCACAAGAGTCGGCGAAGGTCCGCCGGATAGGATTTCTAGGTGCGGCGTTTTCCAACTCTAATCCGGCTCGCCACGAGGCACTCCGACAAGGGCTGCGCGCCCTTGGTTGGATCGAAGGAAATAATCTCGTGATCGATTACCGATTTGCCGACGGCAAGCGTGAACGACTGCCTGCGCTAGTTGCGGAGCTGGTTAACCTTAAGGTCGACGTCATCGTCACCGGTGGTCCGGCGCCGACCCGTGCAGTAAAAGACGCAAACATTATGATTCCCACTGTCATGGGATTTGATAACGATCCGGTCGGCTCGGGCTTTGCCGCAAGCCTTGCCTGGCCGGGCGGAAACATCACTGGGCTATCAACTCTTTCTCCGGAGATTAGTGGTAAACAACTGGAGCTTTTGAAGGAGATCCTTCCGAAGCTCTCGCACCTGGCGATCCTAGGGAATTCGACCGAACCCGGCAATGCGCAAGCGTTGAAAGAAATTGAGCGCGCCGCTCGCGCATTCCGTTTACGGCTGCAATATCTCGATCTACTCAGCGCCGATGATATTGAGCCGGCGTACAGAGCCGCGCTCAAAGGATCTGCCAGCGCGCTCATCCTTCTGGGTAATCCCGTTGCGAGTTCGCATCGGCACATGATTACGGCGGGTGCCGCAAAAAGCCGGCTCGCGGCAATTTACCCTTGGCCGGAATTCGTCGAAGACGGCGGACTGATGACGTACGGTGTGAATATGACCGACTTGTTCCGCCGCGCCGCCACTTATGTGGACAAGATTTTGAAGGGCGCCAAGGCCGCCGATCTCCCGATCGAGCAGCCGATCAAGTTCGAGTTTATCGTCAATCTGAAAGCGGCCAAACAGATCGGCCTGACGATCCCGCCGAACGTGTTGGTGCGGGCGGACCGGGTGGTCAAGTAATTTTAGATTTTGGATTTTCGAATTTAGAGTGGGGAACTAGCACATGATCCGAATACTGCGAAATGCAATTAGCGGGCTTCGATCCGACAATCTAAAATCCGAAATGAAAAAGCGGCCGCGCAGACTAAAATGGGCGGGCCCTGTCGCGCTGGCCCTTGCATTGACTTTGGCCGGGGCGGTGGCAACGGCGCAGCCGCAGAAGATTTACAAAATCGGCAGATTGAGCGCAGGCGCTCCTACCGATCCCCTCAGCAAAGCCACATACGAGGCTTTTCAGGATGGACTGCGCGAGCACGGCTGGATCGCGGGGAAAAATATTGTCATCGAGCATCGCTGGGGGGCGGCCACGTCGGATAGCGCGGTCAACCTAGCGGCTGAGCTGGTTCGTCTCAACGTTGATGTCATCGTCGCCGTTGGCAGCCCGATGATACAGGCGGCGAAGCAGGCCACCACGGTAATTCCTATTGTTATGTCAGGGAGCGGCGCCGATCCAGAGGCGGCAGGATTCATCGCCACTCTGCGCCGGCCGGGCGGGAATATCACCGGACTGAGCATGCTTTCCGCTGAGCTTAACGGCAAGCGATTGGAACTGCTCAAAGAGATGACGCCCAGGCTAGCGCGGGTCGCGGTCCTGCGCAATCCAAAATTTCCAGCAGTGGCAATTCAGTCAAAGGAGACTGAACTGGCGGCAAAGTTTCTGGGTCTTCAACTTCAGACTTGGGACGTCGTCGGCCCGCAGGAAATCGACAGCGCCTTTGCCGCAATGAGCAAGGCCGGAGCCGGTGGGCTCGTGGTTTTTAGCGACCCGGTGATCCTCGAGCGCAACCGGGGATCGATCATAAAGCTCGCGCTGAAATCCCGCATGCCGACACTCTATCCTTGGCGGAACTATGTCGAGGAAGGCGGCCTGGCGAGCTATTCGGCGAGTCTCCTCGATATGCATCGCCGCGCCGCTGCTTACGTCGATAAAATTCTCAAAGGCGCCAATGCTGCCGAGATCCCGGTCGAGCAGCCGATCAAGTTTGAATTTGTCGTCAATCTTAAAACCGCTAAACAAATAGGCCTGACGGTCCCGCCTAATTTGTTGGTGCGGGCGGATCGGGTAATCCGATAAAACGAAAGAAAAAATGGAAAAGGTAAAAAATGGAAAACCGGTGTTGAAAAAAATGGTTTTTTCTTTGTTGGTCACCGTCATTCTGACAACCGCTCCTCTTGCTCAGGCGCAGCAGCCGACGAAAATCCCTCGAATCGGATATTTGACTACTCCTTCCCTTGCCGCTAACGCGACCCGGATAGAGGCCTTCTTGCAGGGTCTGCGGGAGCTTGGATTGGTCGAGGGAAAGTACCTCATTATTGAGTGGCGATTCGGCAGAGGGAAAGCTAGATCGCGTCGCTGCGCTTGCGGCTGAATTGTGCGCCTCAAGGTAGACCTCGTCGTTTCGGGCGGTCCGCAATAGACCCGTGCAGCCAAGGAAGCAACCATGACGATTCCCATCGTCATGGCGTTCGATAACGATCCTGTCGGCAACGGCTTCGTCGCCAGCCTGGCGCGGCCGGGTGGCAACATTACGGGATTGTCCACCCTTTACCCGGAGATAAGCGGCAAACAACTGGAGCTTCTTAAAGAGGTCGTTCCGAGACTCCAGCGGGTGGCCGTCTTCGGCAATTCGACCCATCCGGGCAACGCACAAACGTTAAAAGAGACGCAACTCGCCGCTGGGGCACTAGGCGCTGCAGCTTCAATACACAGACGTGCGAGATGCCAAGGATATTGAGACTGCATTCAACACCGCAAACAAGGGGCGCGCGACGCTGTCCTAGTGCTGGAGAATGCTGTACTCACTTCGCACCGAAAACAGCTGGTAGAATTTCGCGGTAAAGAACCGGCTCCCGGCGGTGTACCCACAATCGAGAATTTATGGAAGCCGGCGGCCTCATATACTACGGCACTGAACACTACCGACCTGTTTCGCCGCGCCGCCACCTATGTGGATAAAATTTTGAAAGGCGCCAAGCCGGGCGACCTTCCGGTCGAGCAGCCGATCGAAGTTCGAGTTTATAGTTAATCTAAAAGCCGCCAAGCAGATCGGTCTGACGATCCCGCCGAATGTGCTGGTGCGGGCGGATCGGGTGATTCGCTGAATTTTGGATTTTGGATTTTCGATTTTGGATTTGGGGGACTAAGAGACAATGACATTCCTAACAGCAATGCGGCGATTTGGATTCGACAAGCTAAAATCCAAAAGCAGCCCCGCGGGCAAAACGCCGCCCCGCGGACCAAAATGGGTGGGGCTTGTCGGTCTCGCTCTGACATTTGTCGTGTGTGTGCCTGCGGGCCAGGCGCAACAGCCTGCAAAAATACCGCGTATAGGCGTGCTCCTTTACGGTACGCCGGACAACGACCCCAACGTCGCGGCTTTTCGCCAAAATATGCGCGACCTCGGTTACCTCGAGGGGAAAAATGTATCGGTGGAATACCGTTTCGCCGGCGGCAAACCTGAACGGCTCGCGGAAGTTGCCGCCGAACTGGCGCGGCTCAATCCCGATGTAATTCTTGCCCTTGGCGGCGATGTCGTGCCGGCAGCGCAGAAAGCAACCAAGACGATTCCTATCGTCATGTGGGTGAGCAACGATCCGGTGCAGTCGGGGATTGTCGCCAGTCTGGCCCATCCTGGCGGCAATACTACCGGCATCACACTCATTCTCGACGAACTGGCGGGCAAAAGATTGGAGCTATTAAAGGAAATCGCGCCGAAAATTTCACGAGTGGCGGTGCTGTGGAATCCCGATCACGCCGATCCCGAGTTTCGTGCAATTGAGAGCGCGGCCCAGGCAATGAAAGTCCGGTTGCAATCGCTGCAAGTCCGGCGCGGCGAGGACTTCGACGGCCAATTCGATGCCGCCACTAAGGCGAAATCTCAAGCCCTGATTGTCGTCTCGTCGAGACTCATAAATTTTCAACGACAACGCATTCTGAATTACGCGGCAAAAAATCGCATAGCGCTGATCGGCGACTGGGGCCCCTGGGCTCCCGATGGCGGATTAATGTCCTACGGCCCGAATATGGCCGAGATGGCACACCGCGCCGCCGCGCACGTCGACAAGATTCTCAAAGGCACCAAACCGATGGACATTCCCGTGGAGCGGCCGACAAAGTTCGAGCTGGTCATCAATCTTGACGCGGCCAAGCAAATCGGTCTGACGATTCCGCCGAACGTGCTGGTGCGGGCGGACCGGGTGATTCGATAAGGCAAAAGTAAAAATCGAGAAGGCGTACCAAGTATCAGGCATCGGCAGCAGCGGGAGAGGGATACCATGGGCAAAACTGTTTTCGTTTGTATGGTCGCGATTCTCGCTCTGGCTACCTTGTCTATTTCTAATGCCCAACAGTTGGGACGCATACCCCGCGTAGGCGTTCTCGTCGCGGGTTTTCCGCCCACGAGACCTGCACTGGAAGGGTTTCGGCAAGGACTACGTGATCTCGGCTATATCGAAGGTAAAACTATTATTCTTGAGTTTCTATGGGATGAAGGAAAGCCGGAACGTTGGCATGAACTTGCTAGCGATCTAGTGCGTTTGAAGGTCGATATTATCTTAGCGGGGAATACTGGAGCCGCCAGCGCGGCCAAGAAAGCAACGACAACGATACCGATCGTAATCGGCGCAGCCGGAGGAGATCCCGTGACCGCTGGACTCGTCGCAAGTTTTGCGCGTCCTGGAGGAAACGTTACCGGGATGGCGTTTGTCGGACGTGAGTTGGCACCCAAGCGGCTTGAATTGCTTAAGGAAGCCGTTCCGCGTATTTCACGTGTCGCCGCGCTTTGGGACGCAACTTCATTCCGGAATCCGGATTCGGATCTCACGGAGATCTCAGCAACGGCTAAAGGGTTGGGTTTGCAGCTTCACATCTCGGAGGTGCGTCAGCGAAATGACATCGAGCGCGTCTTTACGGGCGCGCGCCGAGAAAGACTCGGTGCGGTGTTGATTCTTCAGAGTACTTTATTTGGCACCTTTCGGAGTCAAATCGCAGAGATTGGGGTCAAACATCGATTGCCGACGATGGCCGGGGAGGCGGAATTCGCGGAAAGCGGCGGTTTGATGTTCTACGGCCAAAATATTCCCGACACCTGGAAACGCGCCGCTGCTTACGTCGATAAGATCATCAAGGGAACCCAGCCCGCAGATTTGCCCATAGAGCGGCCGCGAAGTTTTGAGCTAGTGATCAATCTAAAAACGGCCAAGCAGATAGGTCTGACGATCCCGCCGAATCTGCTGGTACGAGCGGATCGGGTGATTCGATGAATTTTTGATTTTGGATTTTCGATTTTGGATTGGGGGACCCAAGAAAGAGACAATGAGGTTCCTAACGGCATCGAGGTAAAAGAGATTAAAACCCGCGGCGCGCGTGTTGGGATTAACAATTCAACTTCACGAGGTACCGATGCAGGGGGTTTCGAGAAGCTATTTGATCGATTAGGACACTTCAGAAACGCACCGGAAGTTCTCGGATCAATCGGCAAGCGGCCGCGAAGACGAAAATCTAAAATAGGTGGGGTATGAAACACATCATCGGACGACTTGTAGCTATTGTGATTCTGGCAGCCTGTGGGGCGGCGGTCGGGGCGCAGCCGGCGAAGCCTGAGCGCATCGGAGTCATTCACTTGGGCGAAGTCTTTGCGACGGTGGTGGATGGTTTGCGCGCCGGCTTGAAAGAGTTGGCCATGCAAGATGGCAAACAGTTCATTCTCGACGTTCATGACCTCAAGGGCGATTTGAAGTCGGCGCAACGGATCGCCGAGACCTTGGAGCGCGAAAAGGTCAAGCTGATATTTACCAACACGACGCCGATTACCAGCGACGCGTTCAAAGCGACCAAGAATATTCCCATCGTCTTTGCCGTGGGCAGTGATCCGGTCGCCAGTGGTTTCGCCAAATCCTTCGGACAACCGGGGGGGCGGCTCACCGGCATTCAATATTTGGCGCGCGATCTCACCGGCAAACGTTTGGAGATTCTCAAAGGGATTCTGCCCAAGCTGCGCCAGGTCGTGGCCTTTTACGATCCCAGCAACACGGTGGCCGTCGAAGGGTTCAGGTTGGGGCGCGAGGAAGCGCAGCAGCTGAATGTCAAGCTGGCTGAACGGCAGGTAAAATCGATCGAGGAACTCAACGCCGGCCTCGACGCGCTCAAAGCCGGCGAGTTCGACGCCTACCTGTATATGCCCGATCCCATGGTGGTGAGCCAAGCGCCGCGCATCGTCGAAGTGGCGCGGGCGAAGCGATTACCGACGATGTTTCACGATCAGGTGGTGGTGGCGCGCGGTGCACTGGCGAGCTACGGCCAGAGCTATTTCGAGATCGGCCGGCGCTCGGCCAAATACGTTCAGCGCGTGCTCAATGGCACGCCGCCAGCCGAACTGCGAATCGACACCGTCGATGACATTGAGCTAGCGTTCAATCTGGTTACCGCCAAACAACTCGGCGTGACGATCCCGCCGAATGTGCTGGCGCGAGCGCAAAAGGTGATTCGCTAAAGGCAAAAGTAAAAAGGCCGATTGGACGGTGACATCCGTTGAAGAAAAGAATCGGTCTGTGGCTGCTGAAGGCTGCCGTTCTGGGAACCATCACCCTTGCCCGTGCCCACTCGCACACCAAGATCCCTCGTATCGGCTACTTGGTAAAAACTATACCATCGAATTTCGTGGCGCTGGCGGAAAGGCGGAGCCGTTGCCAGTCCTGGTTGCCGAGCTCATCCAACTCAAGGTGGATGTCTCGGTCCTGCCATTTGCGTCAGCGATCCGCGCCGCTAAGCAGGCGACCAAAACGATGCTGTTTGTGATGGTGGTTCAAGTGGACACTGTTGCGACCCGGGTTGGTCGACAGCTTGGCGCATCCCGGTGGCAATGTTACCGGGCTCACAACTCTTTAGCGAGAGCTGAGCGGAAAGCGTCTCGAGTTGCTTGCCGAGGTGGTGCCGCGGATACGGACGCGTCGGTATTTTGCGGGACGCATGAGGCGTATTGTGTCGCTGACTGGTTTTAAAACATTGAGGCATTGCGGCGCGGGCGCTCAAGATCCAGCTTCAGTCCCTCGACGTGCGCGAGCCTGACCTTGACCTGGAAGGGGCGTTCCAAGCCGCGCGTAAAGCCAACGTGCGCGCCGTCATCAAAATTACCAATAGTCTTATTTCGCAACGCAAAGCGGATCACGGATCCAGCGATAAAAAACCGCCTGCCGTCGATGTTCGAAGGCAGCAGCTGGGTGGAGAGCGGCGGACCTGATGTCCTACTCAGCAAACGACCTTTGGCTTTTCGCCGCGCCGCGACATTCGTCGATAAAATACTTAAAGGTACCAAGCCAGCCGACTTGCCGGTCGAGCAACCGACGAAATTTGACTTTGTGATCAATCTCAAGACCGCGAAGCAAATTGGCCTGACGATTCCGCAGTGGACGTTGATGAAGGCGGATAAGGTGATCAAATAGGCAACAGACTACAGTTGGATGATGTCTCGGCAGCCACTCGGCTATGGCATTATTAATCTTTACCGGTCTCCAGCGCCATAAATTCCCGCTCGATCTTGTTCCAATCGTCCAGGCCGACGACTTTGTCGCGGTCTTTGAATGTCGTCAGGGATGCGTCGATGGACTCCGTCGTGCCTTCGCGTTTGAGCGTGCTCAGCGCGGTGCGCATGGCGTGGATGGCGGCGCGTTGGGTTTCCGACGGATAGATGGCGATGCGGTAGCCCATTTTTTCCAGCCGTTCCATCGGCAGCATCGGTGTCTTGCCGCCCTTGAAGACATTGACCAACAGCGGGATGTTGGGCACGCGCTGGGGAATTTCGGCGAGTTCATCTTCAGACTGCGGCGCTTCGAAAAAGATCGCATCGACGCCCAGTTTGGCAAACGCATTGGCGCGTTTGACCGCGTCGTCGAAGCCGTTGACGCCGCGGGCGTCGGTGCGGGCGATGATGCAAAAATCGGGGTCGCTGCGCGTCGCCAGCGCGGCTTCGAGCTTTTTGGCCATCTCGGACAGCGAAATTACTTCTTTGCCGTCGAGGTGGCCGCAGCGCTTGGGCGTGATCTGATCTTCGATATGGATCGCCGCGACGCCGGCGCGTTCGAACTCGCGCACGCTGCGCACCAGATTGACCGCGTTGCCGTAGCCGGTGTCGGCATCGGCGATGACCGGAATGTTGATGGCGGAGACGACTTGCACGGCGCGGTCGATGGACTCCGACATCGTCACCAGGCCGATATCGGGAATGCCCATGCTGCGGGCAACGGCGCCGCCGCTCAAGTAGGCGGCTTCAAAACCGGCTTCTTGGACGAGCCGGGCGGACAGGCCGTCGAAACAGCCGGGAGCGACGAGCAATTTGTTGCGCTTGAGGAGTTGTTTGAAAGTTTGTCTCGCAGTCATGGAATCCTCCGCAGTTTTTTTTACTTCTCCCGTGATCGGCATGCGCACGGGTGGCGGCGAGGCTAACCGCCGGCCGTCCTTACAATATCCTAAGCCGACAAGGGTAATGCAGCCATCAATTATTGCGCTGATGCCATCGCGAACATATCGGTGAATTTGTCTATCGGCGTGGCATCGAGGGATCGCGGATCGCTGCATAACTTCATGATCGCTTGACACTGGGCGGCAGCGAAGCGCGATGCCAGGTTCGACTCGAACTTTTTCATCAGCAGCGGCATGCCTTCAGCGCGGCGCCGGCGGTGGCCGACGGGGTACTCGACCGCGACCTTGTCGGTGCTGCTGCCGTCTTTGAAGAAAACTTGCACGGCGTTGGCGATGGAGCGCTTGTCGGCGTCCAAATATTCTTTCGTATAGCGCGGATCCTCGACGCAGGTCATGGTTTCTCGTAAAGCGTCAATGCGCGGGTCGCGGGCGATTTTATCTTCGTAATGATCGGCGCTAAGTTCACCGAAGATCAAGCCGACGGCGGTCATATACTGAATGCAATGATCGCGGTCGGCGGGATTATGCAGCGGGCCGGACTTGTCGATGATGCGGATCGCCGATTCCTGGGTCGTGATGATGACTTTGGCGATGTCGGCCAATCTATTCTTGACCTGCTCATGCAGTTGCACGGCGCACTCGACGGCGGTCTGGGCGTGAAATTCGGCGGGAAAAGAAATCTTGAACAAAACATTTTCCATCACATAGGAGCCCAATGGCCGGCCCATGGTGAACGGCTTGCCTTTGAACAGGACATCGTAGTAGCCCCAGCCCTTGGCCGTGAGCGCCGACGGATAACCCATCTCGCCTTGCCGCGCCATCAGCGCTAAGCGCACGCCGCGGCTGGTGGCGTCGCCGGCGGCCCAGGATTTTCTTGGCCCGGTGTTGGGCGTATGGCGGTAGACGCGCAGGGCGCCGCCGTCGGTCCAGGCGTTGGATAGCGCGCTGACGATTTGTTCGTTCGTCCCTCCGAGCATCGCCGTGGCGATAGCGCTGGTGGCGACGCGGACGAGCAGGACGTGATCCAGACCGACGCGGTTGTAACTATTCTCCAACGCCAGGATGCCTTGAATCTCATGGGCCTTGATCATCGCCTGCAAGATGTCGGCAACTGTAAATGATTTTTGACCGGCGCGACTGAGGTAGTCGGCAAGGGCGAGGATGCCGCCCAAGTTGTCCGACGGGTGACCCCACTCGGCGGCGAGCCAGGTATCGTTATAGTCGAGCCAGCGAATCATCGCGCCGATATTAAACGCCGCCTGTACGGGCTCCAACTGCCAATCGGTGCCCGGCACTCGGGCACCGTTGGCCAGCGTCGCGCCGGGAACCACCGGACCGAGAAGCTTGGTGCATTCGGAAAAACGCAGCGCTAGCAAGCCGCAGCCAAGGGTGTCGAGCAAATTGTAGCGCGCTGTATCAATGGCCTCGCGGCTGGTCGAGACGTAATTTGCCGCATAACCGGCAATCTCGGTTAATAATTTGTCTGGTTCAGGTCGCAGGTTTGATACGGCTTCGCTCATGGTTTCACTCAATACTGTTCAAAGGCTCATGCGTTCAAGGTACAAGGGTTCAATCGGACCGGCTTCCATGGAACCTTTGAACGGTTGAACCTTGAACGGAAATTATCTTTTATTGACCGGTACGAAGGGCCGTGGCTCGGGGCCGATGTAGTCGGCGTTGGGGCGGATCAAGCGATTGTCAGCGCGCTGCTCGATGATATGCGCTGCCCAGCCGGTGATGCGCGAGACCACGAACAGCGGCGTGAACATGATCGTCGGAATGCCGCAGTAGTGATAAGCGCTGGCGCTGTAGAAATCCAAGTTGGGAAACATCTTCTTTTCGCGCCGCATTACCTCTTCGATGCGCTCGGAGATTTCATAAAGTTTGCTGTCGCCCTTGGCCTCGCCGAGTTGCTTCGACCAGGCCTTGATGACGTTGGAACGCGGATCGGAAACTTTATAGACGCGGTGGCCGAAGCCCATGATCAGTTTTTTCGCCGCCATCATTTGCAGCAAACCTTTTTCGGCTGCGTCCGGCGTCGAAAACTGCTCGATCAACTCCATGGCGGCTTCGTTGGCGCCGCCGTGCAGCGGGCCGCGCAACGCGCCGATGCCGCCGACGACGGCGGAGTAAAAGTCCGGCAGCGTGGCCGCGATGGTCCGGGCGGTAAAAGTGGAAGCGTTGTACTCATGCTCGGCGTAGAGAATCAGCGAAGCATCGATGGCGCGGCGATGCAGATCGCCGGGCTTCTTGCCGTGCAGCAGATTGAGAAAATGGCCGGCGGTATCGTCGTCGTCGGTTTCGGTGTGAATGCGCGTGCCGCTGGTGACGAAGTGATGCCAGTAGAGCAGCATGCCGCTGAAGCAGGCGGTCAGCCGGTTGGCCACGGCGATCTGGGTGCGGCCGGCATTTTCCGGCTCCAGGGTGCCCAGCATCGAACAGCCGGTGCGCAGCACATCCATCGGATGGGCGCTGGCCGGGATTTGTTCCAAAACGGTTTTCAGCGTCGCCGGCAGGCCGCGCAGATTGCGCAGGCGCGCTTTATATTCGTCCAACTCGTCCGCCGTGGGCAGCTGGCCATAAAGCAATAAGTAAGCGACGTCTTCGAATGTCGAATGGGCGGCCAAGTCTTCAATGGAATAACCGCGATAGGTTAGACCGACGCCCTGTTTGCCGACTGTCGAGATCGCGGTGCTGCCGGCAATGACGCCTTCGAGACCGCCAGTTTTTTTCTCTGCCATTATTCAATCCTCCAATTCGACAATGCTACGAATTCGCTAACCAAATCAAGCGTGGCAGGGATCCTGTCGGGCGTTGAACCTTGAACTTTTGAACCGTTGAACGAAAAAGCCGTTCAAGGTTCAAAGGTTCAAAAGTTCAAGGTCAGAATCGGATGGATGCCGTTTTCATTGAACCCCTTGACAGTTCGCCAGTGGATTGGATACCGCTGGTGTAATCAAATTTTTCCAAGGAGCACATGTAATCGATGGCTTTACCGCAAACATTCAAGGCGATGGTGGTTTCCGAAACGGCTGAGAAAACATTTGTCCGCGAGATTAAACAAAGAGCGCTCAGCGATCTGCCGGCCGGCGAGTTGGTTATCGAAGTGAAATACTCGTCGCTCAATTACAAAGACGCGCTATCGGCGAGCGGCAACAAAGGCGTGACCCGTAAATATCCGCACACTCCGGGCATCGACGCGGCGGGCGTGGTCGTTACTTCGACGACCCAAATGTTCTCGGTCGGCGACCAGGTGACGGTGACGGGATTCGATTTCGGCATGAATACTTCGGGCGGCTTCGGCCAGTACATCAGCGTGCCGGCGCTGTGGGCGGCCAAAGTGCCGCAGTCGCTGTCGTTGCGCGATAGCATGGGCTATGGCACGGCCGGACTGACGGCGGCGCTGTGCCATGATTCGGTTGATGGCTAGCGGTCTGACCAAAGAGTCGGGAGAAGTATTGGTCACCGGCGCCACCGGCGGTGTCGGTTGCATCGCCGTGGCGATCCTCGCCAAGCTCGGCTTCAACGTCGTCGCCGCGACTGGGAAAGCAGAGGAGAATGATTTTCTAACCAAGTTGGGCGCCAAGACGATCATCTCGCGCGAGGAAGCCAACGATACGTCCGGGCGGCCGCTGCAAAAAGGCCGTTGGGCCGGTGTCGTCGACACGGTCGGCGGCAACATTCTCGCCACGGCGCTCAAGACCGCTAAATACGGCGGCCTGGTAGCGGCCTGCGGCAATGCGATGTCGGCGGATCTCAACGTCAGCGTCTTTCCGTTTATCCTGCGCGGCGTCAGTTTGCTCGGCGTCGACTCGGTGGAGATCCCGATGCGCGCCCGGCAGATGGCGTGGAGCAAACTTGCCGGTGAATGGGGCGTCGATCTGTCGAGCATCGTCAAAGAAGTCTCCCTCGAAGGGCTAGAGGGCGAGATTGAAAAAATTCTCAAAGGCGGCGTGCGCGGTAGAGTTGTGGTGGATTTGAATAAGTAAGGATTTTACGCAAGCGGTTAGAGCCGCGAGAGGCGCGGGGAGCAAAACCGCGCCGAGGGAAGGGGGGCAGGAAGGTGGAAGCGTGAAGGGAGAGGTCGGAGCAAGAGCAAGCAGAGCGCCGGGAGTGCCCGAGAGGGCTAGGCAAGGCGCAGAAGCCCACGGGTCGACTCTGCCGTGGGTGGAAGCATCGGTGTGGACGGAGCGCATGGTGTCGGCGCTGGGTAACGGCGTCAAAGGAGGACAGATGGTTTAGTTTGATCGACAAGGTGTAGTGCGCCGGCGACGCTTGGAGCTGGCATGGACGAAAGTCCGGGCAACGAAGGGCGCGGCGGGCGTGGATGGCCAGAGCTCGAGAGGTTTGCGGAGCGAAGCGGAGATAGTACCTGAGCGAGCTGTCGACCGCGCTGAAGGACGGACAGCTATCGGCCGCAGCCGGTCAGGCGGGTTGAGATACCGAAGGGCGAGGAGGCAGGATGCGACCGCTGGGCATCCCGACGGTCAAGGACCGCATCGTCCAGACGGCGGTGAAGCTCGTGATCGAACCGATCTTCGAGAGCGAGTTCTGCGGAGGAGCTACGGCTTCCGACCGGGACGGGGCTGCCAAGATGCACTGCGCGAAGTCGACGGCTTGCTCAAGGAAGGCTTCACCTTCGTGGTGGATGCCGACCTGGAGAGCTACTTCGACAGCGATCCCGCACGAGCGGCTGATGCGAGCGGGTGGAGGAGCGGCATCAGCGATGGACGCGTGCTCGACCTGATGCGCAGCTGGTCCTGACGCAGGACATCCTGCAAGGACATGGAACGATGGACGCCGACAGCGGGCACGCCGCAAGGCGCGGTGATCAGCCCGCTGCTGGCCAACATCTACTGCACCCGCTGGACGAGCGGATGGAGGCAGCAGGGCTATCGGATGGTGCGCTACGCGGACGACTTCGTGGTTCTGTGCAGAGCCGCGGAGGAAGCCGCAAGCCGCGCTTGGCGAGATCAGGCGCTGGGTGGAGAGAGAACGGCCTGCGGCTGCAACCCGGACAAGACGCATGTCGGCGACTGCCGGCAAGCCGGGAGAAGGCTTCGAGTTCCTCGGCTACCGGTTCGAGGCGGGACGGCGATGGGTGCGGAAGAAGAGCCTCGAAGCGCCTCGGACGAGCATCCGGGTCAAGACCGGACGGACGCGCGGGGAGAGCCTGGCGCAGGTCATCGCCGACCTGAACCCGATGCTGCAGAGGCTGGTTCGGCTACTTCAAGCACGCCCATCCGACGGTTACCGAGCGACTGGACGGCTTCATCCGACGACAGGCTGCGCGCGATCCTGCGCAAGCAGGACAAGCGTCCCGGCTTCGGGCGCTGACCGCACGACCATCAACGCTGGCCGAATGCCTTCTTCGCGACTGGCGGGCTGTTCACGCTGCACACAGCCTGTGCAGACGGCGAGACACTCCCGATGAGGAAACCACCGACTGGAGAGCCGTGTGCGGGAAAACCGCCCGACGGTTCGGAGGGATTGGACGGCGAAAGCCAACGCAAAGAGCGCAAAGGGATTTTGTAGGGGCGAAAAATCTTTCGCCCCTATCTTTAACGGAGACAACACACTTGGCAGATTCAATCAATACAGAAAGCGCGCTCGGTCATCTCAGGGTGATCGAGCTGGGCGATATTCCGGCATCCTATGCGACGCGGCAGTTGGCTGATCTTGGCGCTGACGTGATCAAGATCGAGCCGCCCGGCGGCGATCCGAATCGGCTGCTGCCGCCTTTCGCCGGTAATATCGTAGATCCTGAGCGCAGCTTGACGTTCATCAACGCCAACGCCAACAAGCGCAGCATTATGCTCGATCTCGAGCGCGAATCGGATCGTGACGTATGGGCAAAACTGCTCGCGTCGGCGAATCTTTTAGTCGAAGCCACCCCGCTTGGATACCTGGAAAAGTTCGGCTTTACCGACGAATCGTTGCGGGCGCGCTGGCCGCACTTGGCGATCGTCTCGATCACGCCGTTTGGCCGCACCGGACCCTATCGTCAGTACAAAGGCAGCGATGCCATCGCCAACGCGACCGGAGGCTTTCTCTACGGCCAGGGCGATAACCGCAAAGGCCAATGCACGGCGCCGAGCCATCTCGCTTATCAGATGGCCGGGACGATGGCCGCGCTGCTCGGCTTGGCCGCCGTGCGCCATGCCCGGATCACTGCAGCGGGGCAGCGCATCGACATGTCGCTGCAAGAGGCGCTGACCTTTTGCAACAGCGGCAGCGTGGCCCGCTACTCCCGTGAGAACCGTTTGGAGCGGCGTCCCGGCGGCAAGGCCTACGGCGGCGCCGGGACCAACATCTACCGCTGCAAAGACGGCGGCTACGTGCACTTCACCACTAACATGCCGCATATGTGGAAGGAGTTCGCGCAGAATTGGATGACCAGCAAAGCGCTCGCCGGGCCGGAGTGGGAGAACCCGCGCTATCGCGACGAGCATTCCGAGGAAGTGGCGCAGGCGTTCGCCGAATTCATCGGCCAGTTTGGCGCCGCATGAGTTCGCCAACCAGGCGCAGGCGCATCATCTTGCCGGCGCGCCGCTCAATACCATCGGCCAATTTGTCAATTGTCAGCAAAACGTCGAGCGCCAGTGGATGCAGGAACTCGATCATCCGGTGATCGGCAAATACCGGGCGCCGGGCGCGCCCATGCGCTTGTCGCTGACGCCGATGCGCGTGCGCCGGCCGGCGCCGATGCTCGATCAACAGCGAAACGAGATTTTGCTTGAGCTTGAGAAGTTGCCTGCCAAAGCCATTGAAAATAGAGCAAAGAAAAAGCCCGCGAGCCGATGCTGACGGGCTTGCGTATGGCTGATCTGACGCAGCAATATGCCGGTCCTTTGGGTACCGAACTGCTGGCGTACTACGGCATGGAAGTGCTCAAGATCGAGACCGGCACGATTCCCAGCAAGGAGCGCGAGGCGGCGGTGCACGCCTGCATGAACCGGGCGAAGCTCGGCGCCACGCTCAATCTGCGCAACGCCGAGGGCAAGGAACTATTTAAACAGCTGGTCGCGAAATCCAATGTCGTGGTCGATAACTTTAGCTCCGGCGTACTCGAGCGATTGGGTTTTTCCTACGAAGTCCTGCAGCAGATCAATCCGGGCATCGTTCAAGCCGTCATGCCGGGTTGGGGTTTGACCGGGCCGCTCAAAACCTGGGTCGCTTGGGGTTGGCAGCTCTTGGCGTACACCGGCATCATGCGGCTGTGGGGTTATCCCGACTCGCCGATGGAGACGCGCTGCAAGATCGCCTGGCCCGATCGCGTCGGCTCGGTGACCATGGCGCTCGGCGTGCTCGCCGCTTTGGAATACCAAGCGCGCACCGGCAGAGGACAATTTATCGAGGCCGGCATGCTCGAAGCCCAGGGTGCGATGATGGGGCCGGCGATTCTCGACTACACGGTCAACGGCAACGAATGGGACGCCATGGGTTACGCAGAAATCCTCGGCACCCCGTATGCCCCGTATGGTGTTTATCCATGCGCCGGCGACGACAACTGGATCATCATCGCGTGCGCGAGCGATGCAGAGTGGCAGAGTATGGCGCACTTAATCGGCAAGAACTCCTGGGCCGCCGATGGCAAATTTGCCACCAAAGAGGGCCGTCAGGAGCGGCGAGCCGAGCTTGATCAAAAACTTTCAGAATGGACTACTAAGTATACGGCAAAACAGCTTTTTCGCATGCTCCAAGAGTCGGGCGTGGCGGCCGGGATTCCATCCTCAGGCGAAGATCTGTTTCATGACATTCATCTGCGCGCGCGTGGACATATCGTCGAAACCGAAGCGCTGCCCTGGGGCAAGATCACGCACCATGGCTTGCCCGGTATTCCATCACTATCGAAAGCCGATGCGGCGCGGCCGGCGCCGTGGATCGGCGTCAATAATGATCAGGTATTTGGCGAGATACTCGGGTTGAGCCAAGCGCGCATTGCCGAACTGCAAAAAGCCGAAGCGATCAAGTAGCGGATCTTACTCTTATCCAGACTGAGGGGTTTCGTGAAGCAGATCTCATGGCTGCTGATGTTGTCGTTCCTGTCGCACGCCGGCGTGGCGCGCGCGGATGACACCATCCGCATCGGCATCATTAGCACCGTTTTCGGTTACGCCCCGGTGTATGTCGCCAAGGAGAAGGGCTTCTTCAAGCGCGAGGGGCTCTTTCCCGAGATCATCGTCATCAGCCGCAATGAAAATATCGTTCAAGCGCTGGTGTCGGACTCGATCCAATTCGGCAATGTGCCGCCCAATCTTTTGCTCACCATGCGTCAACAAGGCTTCAGCGAAATCAAACTGATCGCCGGTTCGTTCAACGGCACGACGTATTCGTTGATCGCTCTGGCCAAGCACAAGCGCATGGAAGATTTGAAAGGCGGCGCGCGCCTCGGCATGTCCGGCTTTACCTCGGCCGGCACTATGATGATGAAGCAGCTGCTCAAGGAGCGCGGCGTGCTTTATCCGCGCGACTACAGTTTGATCTCCATTGGCAACGGCTCCGCCGGCCTCTATCAAGCGCTGCAGACGGGTCAGATCGATGCCGCGTTGTTGGCGCAGCCGTTGAGCTTGATCGCCATCGAGCAGGGCTTGAGCAATCTCGTCGATGCCTACAAAGTGTTGCCCGAGTATCAGCTGTCGGCGATCGGTGTGCGCGAAGGCTGGGCGCAAAAGAACCGCAGCTTGGTGGTGCGCTACCTGAAAGCGCTCTTGTCCACCTATCAATGGCTGCACGACAACCGCGACGAAGCGATCAAGCTGCTCGGGCCGATCACGAAATTGGAGCGCAAATACATTCCAGCTTCGTGGGAAGTCTATACCAAGACGCAGATTTGGCCGCGTAACGGCGAAGTCAGCGTCAAAGGCGTGCAGACTATCTTGAACCTGATGGCCGAGGACGGCGTATTGAAAAAGCCGTTACCTAGGGTCGAGGACATCATGGCGACCGGTTATCTCGACGAGGCTCGCAAAGCGCTCGGGCAGTGAGTTTAACGTGTCTTCGCAGTACCCAGGGCGCGGTGCCGCTCAGCGCGCGCTCGATAGGCCTTTTATAAAGCCGCTCTTTTCCAGCTCGGCGATGAAGCTCGTGTCCATGAACGCTTCCGGTTTGTGCTGCCAAATCTCCGGACGCTGCGCGGCGACGTACTCATAGGTCGGCTGTAAGCCTTGGGTAATCGGGTACGGCACCGAAATGAAGTCCTTGCGATAGATCTCATAGGAACTTTCGAGCAGCTCGCGGTCGTTGGTTTTGAGATACTTACCGAGGATCTTCATGCTCGGCTCTTTGTTGGTCTTGAGATAGTGAATCGCTTCGACATGGGCTTTGACCATGCGCATGACCGAATCCCGGTCTTCGTTAACCCACTTACGCCTGGTGACGATCGACATGGAAGGGTAGGCAACTTCCTGTTTGGCGTCCCAGAGAATGCGATATCCCTTGCGCTCGGCTTGGATATCGGCGGGATGAGACAGGTCGGCGGCATCAACGAGCCCGGTGAATAAAGCTTGAATCCGGTCCGGCTGGGTGCCGATGGAAAGCATGACGACGTCGCGGACCGGATCGATGCCGTATTTTTTTAGGATATAGCGCTCGAGAAAATCTCCCAAGGAACCGAAACCCGAAACCGCGATGCGCTTGCCGCGCAGATCCTCGGGCTTCTTGATCTCCGGCCTGACGAGCAGTTTGCTTTGCACGCCTGCCACCGTGTGCGCCACCGTCACCAGGTCGGCGCCACTCAGGTCGGCGCTCATCACCGTCGTCAATGTGCATGGGGCGCCGAGAATGCTATTGCCGATAATCGCCTGCGCCGATTGTCCAGAGCCACGCAGCAGCACGAGCTCGGCTTCCATGCCATGCTTTTCATAAAGCTTGGCGTCTTTGGCGATCCACGGAATCCATTGGGATGCCGACAGCGAGGTGACGCCCCAGCGAAATTTCTTCAGCGGTTTGTCCTGGGCACCGGCGTTGAAAATCCCAAGGAGCGAGCTGCCGAGGATCAAGCACAAAAGTTTGCCAATCTGTGTGCGATTCATGGACAGCTCCCGCGCCTTAAATTCCACCTCTTACCGCTTACGCTCATGTTAGATGTTGTACAGCCGGGCGGCGTTGTCGCACATCAATTTGCGCAATTGGCTTGCGGTTAAATTTTTACGCCCGGTCACGGACTCCACGGTATGGGGAAACTTGCTGTCGCCGTGATTATAGTCCGAGGCGAACACAAGGCGGTCCTCGCCGATGTAGTCCATGACGAAATTCAAGGTCAGTTCGTCCGGCTCGAAGGAATAGTAAACCTGCTCGCTCTTCATGTATTCGCTCGGCGGTTTCTTCATCAGCGGCACCGCCGGCGCCATGTATTCATAATGCTCGTCCAATCGTTCCATCCAGTAGGGCACCCAGCCGGCGCCGGCCTCGAGGAACGCGACTTTGAGCTTTGGATAACGTTCGAGAATGCCGCCACCGACGATGCACATGACGCCGATCATTTGCTCGAAGGCGTGGGTGGTCGCGTGCACGAAATAGGGATTGTCGAAGCGCTCGGCGGCCGCAGCCGGCCGGCCCGAGCCGACATGGACACAGACCGGCACGCCGAGCTCTTCCGCTTTCGCGTAAAACGGATAGAGGTCGGGATGATCGAGGTTGCGTCCGGCCGAGTGGCCGGCAACGGCAACGGCGACAAAGCCCAGTTGCTTGACGCAGCGCTCGAGTTCCTTGGCGGCCTCCTGCGGCTCCTGCTGAGCGACCAGCGCGACGCCCTTCAAACGCTTCGGATCGGTGTTGGAATAGTCAGCGAGCCAGGTGTTGTAACCGTGGGCGATGGCGCAGGCGAGGTCATGATCTTCGAGAAACGGCAGGCTTAAAAACACCGTCGTGCCGAAGTTGACCGCGGTGTCGATGCCTTCCATGTCCATGTCTTTGATGCGCTGCACGGGATCCCACATACCCGTGGTGGTGCGCGGTTTGCGCGTGATCGGCGCAGTGCCGATGCCGCAGCCCTTGCCGCTCGGCTTGGCCCAGATCTTACCTTCGAGCAACAAATGGGTTCGGCCGTCGGCGCACTGCACCATGCTCGGCGCCTGTTTGCGATAAGGCGGGTCAAGAAGCTCCTGCCAGTTGGCATCGCGTTCCTGGACATGGCCGTCGGCGTCGATGATGCGTAGGTTGTTCATTTTCGGTTTCCTTTCAAAGACCGTTGGTGCGGGTAGGGGCGAAAAATTTTTCGTCCCTACGACTCCTATATCATTTGCGCGTGATCGAGTGGAGCAACTTATCCCAGCGGAGCAGTTCCTTTTCATATTGATCCGTCGTCAGGCCGTGTTCGGGACGCCATTTCTTGAAGCCGTGATCTTTGGCGCCGCTGCCGTAAAAGTGTTTTTCCAGGACGGTTTGACCGTCCGGGCTCAAAAGAAAATCAGCCATCAGTAACGCCGCGTGGGGATGGGGCGGATTGAACGCGATGGCGGCGCTGCCGACGTTGGTCGGGACCAAATCCATGGGCACCCATTCCACCGGCGCGCCTTTCGTCGCGGCGCTCAAGGTGTGAGTTTGAAAGATCGCCGGCGACCCGGCGATTTCGCCCGTGGTAATGGTATTGACCAGGGCGGGGGCGTCGATGGAGTAGAGTTTCATCTCCTGGGCTTTGAGTTTACGGACAAACTCTTCGCCTTTGCTTTTGATCATGGCGCCGATGATCTTGTCGCTGGTCTGGCCGATGCTGATGCCCAATTTGCCCTTGAGCTGGGGGTGGAACAGCCCGTCGAAATTTTTTGGCACGGCGTCCTTGGTTACGAGCGTCTTATTGTAGGTGAAGCCAATATAGGATTCTCGCGCCAGCGCCCAGTAGACGAGGCTTTTGTCGGCGCGTTCCTTGCCGTCTTCGGGGTAGCGGTCGAGCTGCGGCGAGTCGTAGGGGCGCAGGAGCTTGCCATCGCGGAGAAAGATCAGACTCCCTTCGGTGGTCTCGATCGTGTCGGCGATGTTGCGCCGCGCTTTGCTTTCCTCTTCCAAGCGCACGACCAAATCCGCGCCCTGAGCGCGATAGGACTCAACTTTGACGCCGGCATACTTGGTTTCAAAGGCCTTGACCAATTCCTTGTATGAATCGCCGGCGAGGGATGTGTACCAGACGATCTTGCCTTCGCTCTTGGCGCCGGCGTAAAGCAGTTGCTCGCGGTCGGCACCACGATAGGTCACCAGTTCCGCGATGGTCGACGGCTTGCGCGCTTGCGCCCCGGCGCCTGAGGGAAGAACTAAGAGGGCCAAGAGAATGAAATGAAACAACAGCATGATCGGAGTCCCCTTTCCGCTGCAATATAGGGAGGCGGTTATTAATAACGAGTTAATTCTTACCGCCCCAAAAAATCTCCCGATAGGTTTTGTTATACTCCTCAAAAGTATCCGACAGTGTCCAGTCCGCCGGAAATAAATTTAACCCGCGCAGATATTCCGGCTGAAACTTCGGCAGCGCCGGTGGTTTGTCCATGGCGAATACGGCTTTTTGTCCTTCATCGCTAGCCAGGTAATTCATGAACAGCCGCGCCGCGGCCGGGTGCTTCGCTTCGCGAGTGATCGACGCCGTGACCAGCACCGTGACATGGGGTTCGGCGCGCACCCATTCCACCGGCGCGCCTTTGCGTTTCAACTCCTCGGTCCTGGCGATGTCGCTATAAACGATGATGGGAAATTCGCCCGCGGTCAGCAGCACCGCCTGTTTGCTGTGGCCGTTGACCATGATCAGATCCTGGCGCGCCAGCTTCTTAAAATAATCGACCGCCTTCTGTTGGCCAAGAAACTGAGTATGCGCTTGCGTCACCAGATATTCTTCCCGCTCGAGGGATATCTGCCCTTTCCATTTTGACAGTAACAAATCATCGAAAGATTTCGGCGCGTTGGTTTTGGACACCAGGGATGTGTTGTAGGTGATCGCGTAGGGCACCAGGTAAAACCCATACCAGTAGCCCTGCTGATCGGCGAAGCCCGCCGGGAAGTTTTTGGCGGTGGGCGGCAGGTAGGCGGTGATGATATTGCGCTTCATGAAGATGCGCTGGGTGTAATTGTTGATCAGGATCGCGTCGGCGCTCAACTGGCGGGCGGCTACTTCCTGCAATATCTTCGTGGTCAGGGCTTCGCCCGTGGTGCGGGAGTACATGGGCTTGAGGAACGGATAGCGCCGCTTGAAGGGCTCGATGAATTTGTCGAACTGGCCGACTAGCGCCGTTCCGTAAACGACCAGCTCGCGTTCGCTTTGCGCTTTGGCGATAAGATCGTCCTGGGCGTGCACCGCGTCCCGGCCCGGGAGGCAAAGCAAAATTATAATCGACACTCGAAAGGCGAATCGCATAGAGCCTCGCTTTCGGTTATGTCACGCTTTGGCGTCCTCTCCCTTGGATAAGATTGAGAAAGACCACCGGCTGGTCACGCCGACAATTCGCCCCTAACGGGTTCCAAGATTCGTTGGGGATGAAAAATATTTCGCCCCCGCCAATCTCAGTCGCCCGCCAATTTTTTCCCCGCCAACTCGGACAAACGGGCATTGGGGGTCACGTACTCGTAATCGGTTTGCACTTCGATTAGCGACGAACGATTGGCGGCCAGCGCTTTCTTGAATGCCGGCAAAAATTCTTCGTCGCGCGTCACCTTCAATCCGAGGGCGCCGTAGGATTCACCCATGAGGGCGAAGTCGGGATTTTCCAAGGCGACGCCATGTTGGCGGCCGGGAAACTGGGCTTCCTGATGCATACGGATCGAGTTGTAACCTTGGTTGTTATAGACGATCGCGATGATCGGTGCGTTGTATTGCTTCGCCGTCGCCATTTCCTGGCCGGTCATGAGAAAACCGCCGTCGCCAATATGGGCGATGACCATGCGCTGGGGATGAGCCAGTTTGGCCGCCACTGCTGAAGGCACACCCGGTCCCATGCAGCCGAGGGTGGGAGAAATGTAAGAGTCGGGATGATCGAACTCGAGATAGCGTTGCTGCCATTGGCCGAAGCTGCCGGCATCGGTGGTGGTGATCGTGTCGGCGGGCATGGCGGCTTTGAGATCGAGCATTACCCGTTCCATTGACACTTTCGGCGTCGGCCGTTCTTTGGGCGTGCAAAACTGCTTTTGCGCCGCGTGCTGCTCGGCGATCCATGACGCACGGCTCTCGTTGGGGCGCGGCGCGGGATGTTTCAAGGCCGCGAGCAGCAGCTGTTTGGCGTCGGCGACAATGCCGACCTCGGGGCGCGAGTTCTGGCCGATGTTTTCTTCGTCTGCGTCGATGTGCACGAACGGACGGCCCGGCCGCGGCAAGGTAAATCCGGCGGTGGTCTGCTGGTTCAACCGGCTGCCCAGAACGATCAACAGGTCGCTTTCCTCATAGGCGAGATTTTGCGCCTGCTTGTTGGACGTCAATAGATTGCCAGCGTAGTTGGGATGATTGTTGGGGAACGCGTCCTGGCGCTTATACGATGTCAGCACGGGGAGCTGAAACTTTTCGGCGAAGTCGATCACTTCTTGCCAGGCATTTGAATACTGGGTTCCCGAACCGATCAAGAGCACCGGTTTACGCGCCGCATTGATGCGCCCGACCAGAGTTTCGACGGCCGCCGGATCGGCGTTGGGCTTGATCGCCGGCAGCGGCTCGGTCATCGCGATGTCGGTGTCGGTTTCGGTTACATCGCGCGGCAGCGCCACCACCACCGGGCCGGGCCGGCCGCTGCGCGCGATATGAAACGCCCGGCTCATGATGCGCGGGATCTGTTTGGGATCGTTGATCTCGATGACCCACTTGGCGATGCTGCCGAAAAATCGGCCGTAGTCGATCTCCTGGCCGGCTTCGCGGCCGCGCGCATTGCGGCTGACCTGGCCGACCAACAGCACCATCGGCGCCGAATCGTATTTCGCGCTATGGACGGCGATGCTGGCGTTAGTCGCGCCGGGACCGCGGGTGACGATGCAGACGCCGGGTGTGCGCGTGGCTTTGGCATAGCCTTCGGCCATAAACGCGGCGCAGCCTTCCTGGCGATTGGTGATGAGTTGAATCTCCGGGTAATTCACCAGCCCGTCGACGACGGCGATGTAACTTTCGCCCGGCACGCTGAAAATATGTTTAACCCCTTCGTTGCGCAGACATTGAGCTACCGCGTGGCCGCCAAGCATGGATGGGATCTCCATTATCAAGGTTGATTGCCTGCTAGGTTCCGTTTGTTTCGTACCACCAAGGGCACGAAAGCCAGCAAAGGTCCGGCGATCCTTCGTGGTGGCACATCCGCTCTTTACGATTTCTCGGTTGCTGCCGCCGCAATGGTTACTTGCCGTATAGTCCGATTGGCGCGCGGCTGTCAATGCAAGTTTCCAGTCGATTGGCCGCTTGGTGCTTGCCAGTATTGTCGCCAACGTGGTAACTGCGGAAACAGCGAAAGGTTGGTGAAAGGTTTTGCCAGTTCTCAACGGAGCAGAGGAGCATCAATATGAAAATATTGGCTATCGGTTTCATGATTGTCGTCATGGCGGGGTCGTTAGCATACGGGCAAACGAAAAAGCCCCGCACCTTGGACGAGTTGGCGGCCTATACCGGCGCTGACCGCCAGCAAATTCTCCTCGACGGCGCAAGGGCGGAAGGCAAGGTGGTCTGGTACACTTCGCTATCCGGAGTCTACCGGGACATGGTCGACGCGTTCAAAAGAAAGTACCCCGACATCGCGGTCGATGTGTTTCGCGGCGGCAGCAATGACCTGACGCCAAGAATTATCAACGAAGCGCAGGCCGGCCGCCCGGTGGCCGATGCCCTGGAAAGCACGCCGGGGCTGCTGATGGCTTTGCGTGATCGCGGCTTGCTCAAGGCCTATGTCTCGCCGGAGCTCGGGAAGTTTCCCGATGAAGCGAAAGGCAAAGCCGACGGCGCGCGGGTTTTCTGGGTGACCGACCGCGAGGCGTATATGGGCTTCGGTTACAACACGCGCATGATCGCGCCGAACGAAGTGCCGAAAAACTATCAAGATCTCCTGCGGCCGGAACTGAAGGGAAAAATCGCCGTTACCACCGAAAGTTCCACCAGCCGGGTGATCGGTACCATGCTCAAATACAAAGGCGAGGAATATATCAAGCGCTTGCGCGGCTCAGGAGATGCGCCTGTTCAAAGCCTCGAGCGCAGGATTTCTCGATCTCATCGCTGCCGGCGAGGTTGGCGGGGGGCCGGTGGTGTTTCAGAATCAAGTGACGGTCAAGAAGGAGCGCGGCGCGCCGGTGGATTGGGTGCCGCTGGACGTAGCTGTGGCCAATGCCGGCGGATCAGCGGTCACCGCGAATGCGCCCCATCCGCACGCCGCCTTGCTGTTTACCGATTTCGTCATCGGCGCCGAAGGACAAAAACTGATGGAGCAGTTTCGCTACGGCGTGGCGTGGAAAGAATACTCTTTCAAGCGCGAATATCCTGAACGCGGCATGACCAGCGCGGAGTACGAAAAAGCCGAAGATCGGTGGACGCAACTGACCAGGGCGGTGACGAAACGGTAATTGAACGGTTCAAGCCGTTCAAATCGTTCAACCGCGACGCTGCGTTCAATCCCCTCTTTCATCCTCCCCACGTTGTGGGGGAGGATGAGGTGGGGAAGGCATTTCATCCCTTACTTCTTTTTCGCGTTGGGTCCGAACGGCTCGGGTTGAAACGGGCCGTCGCGTTCTTGCAGAAACGCCGCCAGGCCGCCGCTTTTCTTGGCGTCATCCAAGCGCTTGTTGAACTCCTCGCGCTTGGTCAGGCGCGCCATCGCCGCCAATTCCGAATTCAACATCCAGGCTTTGCGCAGGCCCATCATCTCCAAGCCCATGGTCGAAATGTGCAGGTTGATTTTCACGGTCTCGGGCGGTACCAGCGCGACGCGCTCGACGAACTTGAAACAGGTATCGAGCAGATCGTTCTTGGGCACGACCTGATTGACCAGACCGATGCGCAGCGCTTCCTGGGCATCGACGTGATCGCCGGTGAGCGAGTAGCGCAGGGCGTTTTTGAAGCCAGCCAGCGCGATCCAAATAAAATCGGTATTAGCGCCATGGCGCACCTGCGGCTGGCCGAACACGGCGTCATCGGCGGCGATGGTCACATGGCAGGTGAGAGCTAGCCAGGAGGCCGCGCCGAGGCACCAGCCGCTGACCGCGCCGACGATCGGCTTGGGGTACTGCCAGCGGTGGAGTTGGCGGCCCAGGATATCTTTGCGGTCGGCGTCGCGGAATTTATTGTACGTCGCGTTGAGCGAGGTGTTCGCCGGGATGCCATAGGGCCAGGCGGTTTCACCTTCGTCGCCGCTGATGTCTTCGCCCACCGAGAACGCTCCGCCGGCGCCGGTGATGACGACCGCGCGAATCTCGGCGTCCTTCTCCGCCTCCGCCAATGCCGCATCGAGCTCGTTCATCATTTCCTGATCCATCGCGTTCAAGGCATTGGGCCGGTTGAGCGTGATCAGAACGCCTTTACGCTGCGGCTGATATAGAATCGTTTGATACTGTGACATGTCTTGTTCTCCTACTTTTGCTGCGGCTTGAACGATTTGACTGGGTTGAACATTTCCAACGAACGATATCTCAACCGCGCTTCTTGGAACGCGGTCCGAACGGCTCCGGTTGGAATGGGCCGTCGCGCATTTGTAAATATTCGCGAATGCCTTTATTCGCGCGGGCGTCGTCGAGCGGCTTGCGAAGCTCTTCGCGCAACATGACGTGGGCCGGCGCGGACAATTGATTGTCCAGGGTCAAGGCGTCGCGCAAGCCCATCATGTCGAGGCCCATGGTGGCGACTTGTAAATTGATCTTCACGGTTTCCGGCGGCACATGGGCGATACGCTCGACTATCTTGAAACATTCGTCGATCAGTTGATCCGGCGGCACGACTTTGATCACCAGCCCGATACGCAGCGCTTCCTGGGCGTCGATGTGGTCGCCGGTGAGGCCGTAGCGCAGCGCGTTCTTGTAGCCGCCGAGCAGCGTCCACATAAAGCTCGTGTTCGAGCCATGGCGCACTTCCGGTTGAGAAAAGACGGCTGTCTCTGACGCGAGGGTGATATGGGTGAACAGGGTCAGCCAGGAGCCCGCGCCCATCGCCCAGCCGTTGATCGCGCCGATGATCGGCTTGCCAAACTCCCACATGCGGCGGAAGTTGCGCGGATCGGCGCGCCAGGAGTCGATGACACTGGCGGCGGTCTCACCGGTGACGATGCCGTAGGGCCAGTGCAGATCGCGCCGCCGCCCCGAGGCGTTGCCCTGATCCATGCCGGCGGAAAACGCCCGGCCGGCGCCGGTGAGCACGACAGCGCGCACTTGCGGATCCTGCTCGACATCATCGAGGGCGTGGTGGATTTCCTTGATCATGCTGCGGCTGATGGCGTTCATCGCCTCCGGGCGATTGAGCGTGATCAAAGCGCCGCCGCGTTGTTTCTCATATAAGATTTCTTTGTAGTCGGCCATTGGGCTCCTCCTATTGGGTTCAAATCGCTCAAGCCGTTCAAAACGTTCAAATCGCCGGACGTGTGCGGAAACGATTTAAACGGCTTGAACAGAGCGAAGCGATTGAACGGTTTAAACTTTCATTTTTTATTTTTCCGCTCTTCCTCCAACTGCTTTAGGAACGACAGGTCGAGAACGTCCATTGCATTCACATTCGCCGCCGACAGCACGCGGTCGCTGGCGATCATATTTTCCATCGCTTTGACCGTCACGACCGGCAAGCCAGTCGAAACCTGGCTGTAAACCCGCCGGGTTTCTTCCAGCTCTTCGGCATTGGTCGAGCGGTAGAATTCGCCCAGGTACTTGATCACGGTCTCTTTATTCCTATCATCGCGGTAAAACTCCATGCCGTCAGCCAAGCCGCGCATGAAGTTCATCACCGTGTCACGCTCGGCTTTGATGTAGGACCGAGTCGTCACCGGTCCGGCGGTGACGTATTCATAATCGATTTTTGCAAAATCGATCCAAATCGGCATGCCCAATTTGCGCGCGCGCAGGGTGACCGGCGGTTGAAACAACGAGGCATCGACATGGCCGCCGGCGAGCGCGGCCCAACGCTCGCCTTGAGCGCCGAGACTGACCAAGGTCACTTCTTTTTCGTTAAGTCCCAGCTGGCGTAAAGCGAGGCGTGCGATGAAATCTGTGCTGGCCCCGAGTTGGCTTATGGCGATTCTTTTGCCTTTCAAATCGGCAGGTTTTTTGATCGCCGGTGTCGAGACGAAGATGTAATCGAGCTTGTTGCCGGTGGCACCGATGGCTACCAAGTCTTTAGCACCCTGCGCCCACGCCGTGATGACGCCGGAACTTCCTTGCTGCATGATCGAGACGTCGCGCGAGATCAATGCTTGCACCGCCTCGCGTCCGCCGCGCATGAAGATCGGCAGGACTTTGAGGCCGTATTTTTCAAAGGCGCCCGATTTGTGCGCGACCCAAAAAAAGCCGGTGGAGCCGCCGAGGGCATAGGGAACGCGGACTTCTTTGAGCGGCTTAGACTGGGCAGAGACGAGGGCAGGAAACAACCAGCTGATTGTTAGGCACAATATCATGGAGCGGAGCTTCCCCCTTTGCAAAAGGGGGATCGAGGGGGATTTTCCTGTGTGACTGTTCAAACCCCCCCCTAGCCCCCCTTTTGCAACGGGGGGAATAAGCGGAAGAGGGGACAAACATGAAATTTCAGGAGGCATGCTCATAAAATCTCCACCAGCGCGTCGACGGCGACGACGCCTTGGCCGCGGGGCAATACGATCAACGGATTGATGTCGATGCCGTTCAGCTGGTCGCCGAGGCTGACCGCTAAATTCGCCAAGCCAACGATGGCATCGCACAGCGCGTCGACATCGGCGGGCGGTTTACCGCGCACGCCGCCGAGGATGGCGGCGCCGCGCAGGCGTTGGATCATTTCGCTGGCTTGTTGGCGCGACAGCGGTGGAATGCCGATGGCGACGTCCTTGAGCACTTCGACGAGTATGCCGCCCAAGCCGCATAGCACCACAAGGCCGAAAAGCGGATCGCGCTTGATGCCGAGGATCATTTCCACGCCTTCAGACGCCATGCGCTGAACCACAACGCCAGCGAGTTTGGCTTGCGGCGCCTTCGCCGCCACTTGCTGCATGATGCGTGAATAACCATCGCGAACTTCCGCCGCGCTGGCGAGCTTGAGCGCCACGCCGCCGACATCGCTCTTGTGGGTGATTTGGCCGGATTCGATTTTCAAGACCACCGGGTAGCCCATCTTGTCGGCGGCGGCGGCGGCTTCGTTGGCGTTGCGCGTGAGCACCGTCGGCACCACGGGTATTTTGAACTCTTCGAACAGCCGGAAAGCCGCTTCGGCGCCGAGAATTCCCGCCGGAAGTTTACCGTGATTTGCCGCGACAATCGACGTGGCGGCGTTGGTTCGCCGGGATTTTTGAAATTCATGATATTCCGCAAGATTGCGCAAGGTGGCGGTGGTGCATTCGGCGCCCTCCATGAGCGGCACTCCGGCGTTGCGCAACGGTAATAAAATATCGGGGTCCACCGGACCGCCGACCACGGAGCTGAAGATGGCGATCGGTTTGTCGCTGTTCGACGCCGCCTTCTCGATGATCGCGGAAAAGCGCGTGCCGCTCTTTAGCTCCTTCGGCCTGGGATCGTTGGCTTCGAGGTTGATGGTGACGAAATCGATATTGGCGTCGTCGACCAATCCCTGGAGTAACCGTGGGAAAATTGTATCGTCGTCGAACATGGCGCCGGTGCCGTCGAGGGGGTTGTTCATGTTGCCAAAGTCGGCAACCGCTGCCTGCAATTGTGATTTGGTCGCTTCGGTCAGCTCGGGAACCTCTATGCCGGCATTCGATGCCGCGTCGGAAACCAGGGTGCACTCGCCGCCCGAACCGCTCAGGACGCCGATGCCGCGGCCGCCGCGATATTTCTTGACGAAACCGTCGCAGGAGAAAACGCTCACGCTGTCGATGAGCTCGTTGATGCTGCGCACCGAGACGATGCCGCCCTGGCGAAACACTGCGTCGACCACTTCCGCCGCGCCGGCAAGGGATCCTGAGTGAGTCGCGGCGGCCCGTTTGGAAACGTCGGAGCGGCCGCCTTTCAAAATAATTAGCGGCTTGTTGCGTTCGGCCGCTTTGTGCGCCACCGGCAGAAGTTTTTCCGGTTGTTTGAAGCCCTCGGCGAATACCGCGATGACACGGGTGTTGTCGTCCTCGACAAAATAATTGATGTATTCTTCCAGCGTCGCGCCCGCTTGATTGCCGCAGGAGATGATATGGCTGAGCCCGACGTGGCGGTTGAGCATGAGCGCGTTGGCGATGGTCGTGCTCAGGCCGCCGCTTTGTGAGATCAGCGCCACCGGGCCGGCGAGAAAGCCGGCAGGAATAGTCGAAGCGAACAGCGGCGCTTTGCCGAACACGTTCAATACGCCGTAGCAGTTGGGGCCGCAGATCAGAAAACCTCGCTCCTTCGACAACGCTTCCAAGCGCGCCTGACGAGCTTTGCCTTCGCCGCCGATTTCGCCGAAGCCGGCGGCGAAAACCACCGCCGCACGCACACCGGCTTTGGCCGCCGATTCCAACAGGTCGGGCACATGGCGGTTGGGCACTGCCGATACCAGGCAATCCACCGGCTCGGGAATCGATGCGACATCGGGATAGCAGGGGTAGCCCATGACTTCGGTATATTTCGGATTGACCGTGACGATGCGGCCCTCGAAGCCGAAAGTTTTCAAGTTGCGGATCACCCGGTTGCCGCGCGGCTCGCGTGCCAGATTGGCATCGGCGCCTCGCTGCGATGCGCCGATGATGGCGACCGATTTGGGCGCGATGAGCGGTGTGAGATCGCGCCAAGTGGTAGATTGTACGTTCATAAATAAATCCTATTTGGTGGAGTTGCCGAAAAATGGAGTGTTGGAGTACGACGCCGTCTCGGATGTCCGGAACCGATCACGGCACTACTCCAATACTCCATCGCTCCATTTTCTTTCTTATGTCTGCCTATTTAATCACTTGATTCGCCCGCTCTAGCAATCCCATCGGAATCGTATAACCGATTTGTCTTGCCGCCTTCAGGTTAATGACGAATTCAAACTTCGTCGCCTGTTGCACTGGCAGTTCAGCAGGTTTCGTTCCCTTAAGGATCTTATCCACATAGTGGGCGGCTTTGCGGTACAGGTCATCGAAATCCGTGCCGTAAAACATCAGGCCGCCCTCATCGACAAATTCCTTCTGGAAGTAAATGGCCGGCAACCGGTATTTCCCGGCAAGCTCGACGATGCGCTTTCTTTCGGCGAAAAATTGACGAGTGGCGGTCGTCGTAATCGCGCCCGTCTGTTTCTGCTTTGCGCTTTGAAAGGCGCTCTCCAAACCTCTAGCGTCGGCTTGAGTTTCGATCTCCTCCAATTTTAGCTTCAGAGCCACAGCGGCGGGTCTGAGCTCGTTCAATTGAAGGACTTGTCCTATGCCGGTTCCCGACAGCCACAAAAGTCCAACTCGGAGAAGCCTTGGGACCGCGTCCTTGAGTATCTCTAGCCGTTTGGTATTTAGCTCTGTCGATAAACTCGAGAGCCCGGTGATATTGCCTCCAGGCCGCGCCAAACTAGCGACTAAATCTGCCCCCACGGGGTCGCTAACGCTTACCATCACGATGGGAATGGCAGTAGTAGCTTTCTTCGCCGCCACCGCTGAGGTGACCCCTGCGGTCGCGATCAGATCAACCTTAAGACGAACCAAGTCCGCTGCCAGTTCAGGCAAGCGGTCACTCTTTTGTTCGGCATACCGGTAGTCAATGCTAATATTCTTTCCCTCGATCCATCCCAGCTTCGTCAGCTCTTGTCGGAACGCCTCCACCAAGACAGAGCTGCCAGAAGCAGTGCCGTTATCCAGGAAACCGACGCGGAAGATCTTGCCCGGCTGCTGCGCGTCCACTCCGAACGCAGTTGTCAGGAGCAGAGTTGGCAGGATCCAACCGGGGAATTTTACCTTCAATCTCTCACTTTTCCTTTACTCCGATAGCCGATCCCTGATTGCCGATTAATTTTATTTCTTCCTCGCCCTCGGACCAAACGGTTCGGGTTGAAACGGGCCGTCGCGTTTTTGTAGATAGGCTTTGGTGCCCTCTTTGGCGCGGGTTTCGTCGAGCGGGCGGCGGAACTCTTCGTTGAGCATCATGTGTGCTGGGATCGACAGGGTCTCGTCCATGTGCAGGGCGTCGCGCAGTCCCATCATCTGCAAACCCATGGTCGAGATGGCGAGGTTGATCTTCACCGTTTCCGGCGGCACATGGGCGATGCGCTCGACGATGGCGAAGCATTCTTCGAGCAGGTTGTCGACCGGCACGACTTTGTTGACCAGGCCGATGCGCAGCGCCTCTTTGGCGTCGACGTGGTCGCCGACCAGGCCGTAGCGCAGGGCGTTTTTGAAACCAGCAAGCAGCGTCCACATAAACGTCGTGTTCGAGCCATGACGCACTTCGGGCTGGGCGAACACCGCGTCTTCGGCGGCGATGGTGATGTGGGTGTAGAGCGCCAACCAACAACCGCCGCCCATGGCCCAGCCGCGCACGGCGCCGATCACCGGTTTGGTCATTTCGAAGATGCGCACTAGATTCACATCGTCGTGGGACCAGTAGTTCATCAGATCGGCGGCGCTCATGCCGGTTTGGATGCCGTAAGGCCATTCGATATCGCGGCGCCGGCCGCTGCCGGGCGCCTGATCGAAGCCGGAACTGAAAGCGCGCCCCGCGCCGGTGATCACGACAGCGCGGATCTCCGGATCGGCTTCGGCTTGGTCCAACGCGTCGTGAAATTCTTTCAGCATCGGCCGGGTGATCGCGTTGAGCGCTTCGGGCCGATTCAAAGTAATCAGCACGCCGCCGCGTTGTTTCTGGTAGATGATTTCTTTGTAGTCGGCCATTCGATCTCCTTTGTTGAAGCCGTTGAAATTGTTCAAATCGTCAAATCGCTCGATCAGACGGATTAAGCTGCTTGAACGTGTTGAACGATTTGAGCGGGTTCATTCCGCAGTCGTTAGCGGGATTAATTCGCATATAAATTTTTGAAGAAGCCGCTGGTCTCGAGCTCGCGGACCAGGCTTTCATCGAGAAAGAACTTGGAGTCGGCGCCTTTGGCTTTAGGTTCGTCGAGGGCGACGAAGTCGAGGGTCGCGTCGACGGCTTTCGGCGTGGCGTAAGGGATTAGATTGTAGAACTTGGTCGCCAATAAGTCGTATGACTTCTCCAAATACTTGACGTCTTTTTCCTGGGCCGATTGGATGCGCAGCTTTTTTTGCATGATCGCGACGGTCTCGCGTTTGTTCTTTCGAAAAAAGGCCATTCCTTCGCAGTAGCCTTTGACGAAGCGAAGCGCCTGATCGCGGTTGCGCTTCAAATAACTGCGCGTGGTGTCGATGGAGTTCTGCAAATAGACGATATCCAGGTCGGCGGGGTCGGCGAGCAGGCGGTAACCGCGTTCTTCGGCGACAAAAAACGTCGGCAGGGTCAGCACGGCGCCGTCGATGGCGCGATTATCCAGGCTGGCGAGATTGGCCGGCGACGAGCCTAACTGGAGAATCTGAATATCGTCGTTGCGCATGTTCCACTTGCGCAGAAACATTTGCAGCACCCAATGGGACGCCGAACCGAAGCGGGTGACGCCGATCTTCTTGCCTTTCAAGTCAGCCGGAGTGCGGATTTCCGAACGGACCATCAAGCGCTGCAAGCCAGTTTTAAGCGGCGAGACGGCCAGCACGGTGTCGCCGCCTTTCAAGGCGGAGCGAATCACTGCATCGCCGCCGCCGACGGAAAATTGAATTTCACCGGCGAGCAGAGAGCTGACAACGCGGGAAGCGCCGCCGCCGATGACGATCACTTCCGGATCGATGCCATATTTCTTGAACAGGCCGCGCTCTTCGGCCACCCACATGGCCCCCTGGGTGGCGCTCACCGAGCTCAGGCCGACACGCAGTCGTTCCTGGGCGCCGGCGGGTTGAGTCAATAAAAAGACGATGTAGGCAAAAAAACAGGTTGAGAGTTTGCGGTGCATCAAGGTTCTCCGAAAGGTATGGTTATTAACTAGTAGAAAGCGCGGTTGGGCGTCAAGCAGCAACAAGAAAAACTTCGCGGCTGACGAGCTATTTCCAGACACTGGCGAGAAAACCGGATTGCTTGAGCTCGTTGACGAATGAGTTGTCGTAGTAGGCGCTGGTGGGCGTGGATTGTGCGGCTTTCGCGTCGATCATGTTCAGTTGCGCCATGCGTTGGACCATCGATTGCACGATGTTTTCCGGCACCGAAGGGTCTTTGACAAAATTTTCGGTCACGTAATTGTAGCTTTGGCGCAGCAGCTCCGCGTCGGTGATGCCAAGGTATTTGCCGATCAGCCGTTTGGTAAATTCTTCGTTGGCGCTGGCGAACCTCGTTGCTTCCACGGTGGCTTTGATCAGGCGCACAACCAGATCTCGGTGCGTCACGGCGTAGGACCGTCTGGCGACGATGCCTTGGGATATAAATCCGCTGCCCAGAGCGCGCAGGTCTTTGGGCGACATAAGTTCGCGATAACCCTCTTTGAGCAAACGGAAATTGTGCGGCGGCGAGAGCACAGCTCCGTCGATGGCGCCGCGGATGAGCGCGGCAACGGCCTCCGGAAAGCCGCCCATCTGCAGCGTGCTGACGTCTTTCAAATTATTTCGTTCCACTAGAGTTCTGAGCGCGAAGTCGGTGACCGAGCCGAACCGGGTGATGCCGATCTTCTTGCCTTGTAGAGAGCGCAAGTCGCGAATATCGCCGCGCACCATGAGCGACTGGGTGAAGTAAGGCAACAGCGCGGCGATCTGGATGATGTCGCCGCCGCTCAAGACATTGGTGATGACCGCCGGTCCGCCGAAGGCTGCCAAGTTCGCCGAGCCCGACAACATGGACTGGACCATTACCGCCGATGCGCCGACGTAGACCATATCGACGGCAAGTCCGTGTTTTTCGAATAGTCGAGCTTCCTTGGCGATCATAAAGGGCATGCTGTTAAGGCCCAGTGGGCCGTACGGGAAGGGAATCTTGGTTGGATCTTGGGCGAGCGCTTGCGCTGGCAGGACCAGCGCCGTGATCAGCGCGGTAATGGCGATTAATCGGTTCATAACTCTCGCTCTTGCATAACGCTTCCCGGACGTTGCAGTCAAGAAATTCTTCATAGTTCTTGCCATGAGTATTGGCTTCGCATAAGCATCGAATGAGAGACTCAGGCGACACGTGTGGTCGCGGGTTCGCAGGACAGGCGCGAGGCTGTCCCTGTTAGCGTGGATGACACGCCCGCCCAGTCTCATTCTCTGGAGGTAACAGATGCCCAAGGTTAAACTAAACGATATCGACATTTACTACGAAGAACAGGGCAGCGGCCGGCCCATGGTGTTTTTGAGCGAGACCGCCTGCGACGGCGAGGTCTGGAAGATCAATCAAGTCGGTGAATTTTCCAAAGATTACCGGGTGATCACCTTCGACTACCGCGGCACCGGGCAGTCGAGCAAGCCGTCCAGCGATTATACGACCAAAGTGTTCTGCGACGATGTCATCGCGTTGATGGATTATCTTAAAGCCGAAGATGCCATTGTCGTCGGCCACTCCATGGGCGGCCGCGTGGCCCAACTTATGGCCCTCGATCATCCCAAGAAAGTGCACAAGCTCGTGCTCGCCTCCACCGGCGCGCATTATCCACAGACCAAGGGTTTGCCGCTCAAGATCATGAAGGAGATGATCGAGTGGGGTTACCATAAATACGAACGGGATCACACGATCCTGGTGGGTTGGACCGACGACTACGTCAGAGAGCATCCGGAGAAGATCGAAGCTTACCTGAAAGTCCGCATGACTAATTTATGTCCGGTGGAGTTTTACCTGCGCCATCTGATCGCGCGCCAGAGCCATGATACCAGTCGACGTTTGCCGGAGATCAAACAGCCGACCTTGATCCTGGTCGGCGACGGCGACCAGAACATGACCAGCGAGATCAATCATCGCATGTCGTCGGAAATCCTTGCGCAGGGGATTCCCAACTCCAAGCTGGTGCTGTTACCGAACGAGCGGCATAGCTATTTTTTCAGCAATCCTGACCTGGCGCACAAAACCATTCGTGAGTTTATCAAAAATTAGCAACCTTTTTCCGCCACGGCGAAGGCGCAAAGAAAGATAAAATGCCGATACTATCTACCGACGATGCCGAGATTTATTACGAAATTCACGGCCAAGGGCAGCCGTTTGTATTTTTCAGCGAGACCGCTTGCGATGGGCAAATCTGGAAACTGCATCAAGTGCCGGAGTTTGCCAAGGATCACATGGTGATCATCCACGACTATCGCGGCACGGGTCGGTCGAGTAAGCCAATCATCGATTATACGACGCGGATGTTTTGCGACGATGCCGTGGCGCTGCTCGATCACTTGAAAGTCAAAGACGCCATCGTGCTCGGGCACTCTATGGGCGGGCGAGTGGCGCAGCTCCTCGCCTTGGATCACCCACAGCGGGTGAAAAAATTGATCCTCGCCTCCACCGGCGCGTCGTTTCCCGGCGGCGCCGGACTGCCGCTGCAGATGTGCCAGGAAATGATCGAGTGGGGCTACGAACGCTATGTGCGCGAGCACACGATTCAAGTCGGTTTCACCGCTGACTTCGTGCGCGACCAACCGGAGCGGCTAGAAGCGTTTTTCCGCCAGCGCTTGGATAATATCTGCCCGGTGGAGTTCTACCTGCGCCATGTGCTGTCGCGCCAGGGGCATGATACCAGTGTTAGGCTCAAAGACATTCGCATGCCGACGCTGATATTGGTCGGCGAGAACGAAGGAGATCCTAACGTCGTCATGACGCACCGGATGTCATCGGATATTCTCGCCAAGGGAATTCCCGGCGCCAGATTTGTCATGCTGCCGAAGCAGAAGCACAACTACTTCGCCAGCGATCCGGCAAAAGTCCATGAATTGATACGCGAGTTTTTGCGCTAACGGCGCTTTCTAGCGGCCGTAGAGCGATTTGATAAAGCCGCTGTCTTCAAGTTCCTTGACCAGCGTGTCATCGACGAAGGAGCGGACCTCCCGCTCTTTTACTTTGGGATCCTCTTCGGCAATTTTATCGACGATCGATTGGACGGCACGGAGCGATGGATAGGGCACGTCGCTGTATGCGGCGATCATCAGATTATATGACATTTCCAGGTAACGCACGTCTCGTTCCTGAGACGATTGAATGCGCAGTTTGCGGCCCATGATGTCGAGACTGTCCTTTTTATTCTTTTTGAAATAGGCGATGCCTTCAATGTAGCCCTTCATGAATTTGAGCGCCTGATCGCGATTCTTGCGCAGGAAACTGCGGGTGGATTCCAGAGTGTTTTGCAAGTAGTAGATATCCATGGTCATCGGATCGCCGACGACGCGGTAGCCCTTGTCTTCCGCAAGAAAAAAGGTTGGCAAGGTTAACACCGCGGCATCGATGCCTCCCTTATCGAGGCTGGCCAGTAGCGCCGGCGACGAACCGACTTGAAGCGTTTGCACTTGATCGGGGCGCATATTCCATTTCTTGAGCATCAACGCCAGTACGAGATGGGCCGCCGAGCCGAATTGAGTGATGCCGATTTTGCGGCCTTTGAGGTCTTGGTAGGTTTTGATCTCGGGCTTGGCGAGGATGCGTTGCAACCCTTTGGTCAGCGTGGATGATGCGATCACGGTTTCCGCACCGCGCATCTGCGAGCGGATCGAGCCTTCACCTCCACCCACCGAAAAGTTAATATCCCCGGCGAGCAGAGAGCTGACGACTCGCGCGCCGCCGCCGCCGATGAAAATAACCTCGACGTCGACGCCATGTTTACGGAACAGTCCTCTTTCTTCGGCAACCCAAATGCTGCCGTTGGTCGCGCCAATGGAACTAAGACCGAGCCGAAGTTTCTCTTGAGCGTTTGCCTGTGGGCCGGACAAAATAACTGACAACGCCAGAAGAGTTACGCTGTAACGGACAAAAGTTGTGACATTCATCGATAATCTCCAGCAACACTGAGAAAGCACTGTTAACAGTAATAGGTCCGATAGGCAAAATACACGCCAAACGGTTCTCCGGTCGGAATCCTCGTCAATGGCGCCGCGATTGAAGATATCCCGACGCTTTAGTCTGTTGGTGACAGATGGTGAGGAAACTCTGCTGAATTAACAGGCGCGCTGCCTAGCCGTTGATCAGGATACCGGATTTCTTTGATGATTGAAATTCTAGTTGTCGTCCGCGGATCCCGGTAGTCATAGTGTGGAAAGCGGCGAGTCTGCTGCATCTATGGGCTTGCCGGGTTTGCCAAAATCATTTCACGGTAACACTATTAAATATGCACAAACGCCCGTACCCAGTTCTTCGGCAGTGCGGTATGACCCTGGCCAGTTTCGTCTTCAGCGAGAAAAACATCGCCGGGACTGAAGGTTTTTACAGTGCCGTCACCGATGCCAATGTCGACGGTTCCGGAAAGAGTGATGCACCATTGGCGGCGCGGCGCGTTGTGCCAGCCTAAAATATCGTGGTTGTCGTCATTCTTGAAAACTAACGCTTTGGCGGCGAGGGTCGAAAGGAAGAATTTTCCGCCCTGTGTCTGATCCAATTCTTCGAAGTGCGACTTGCCGTCAGCGCCGGTATACATCCTGCAGAATTGCATATAGCCTCCAGTGCATATTTGCTTCTAGCCTTTAGCAGCATTCCATTGATTATTCCAAGCTAACTAAGCAACTTCGTTGACAGCCGGACTGGGGCGGGATAGCAAGAGCAGAATATTTTCACAGCGGGGGAACAATGGCCGAGAGAACCGGGCAAAGCGCTTGGAACGATAAGAGTTCATCGAAGACTGGGCGAGCAAAAGTGAGTGGCAGGCGCCGATCCGCGATGTCCAAACCGCGATGGTGCTGCGAATGATACCGCAGCCGATTGACGCGCCGATCCGAATCTTGGACCTCGGCTCGGGATTCGGCGCCTTGGCGGCGGCGGTATTACGCGATCGACCTAATGCCACGGCGGTATGCCTGGACGCTTCGCTAGCGATGTTGCAGCTCGGTCCGGAAAAAAATCCCGACTTGAAGGATCGCATGACCTTCGTTCTAGGATCGCTTGAGTCGCGGCATTGGCTCAAGTCGGTGGACGAAAATTTCGATGCGGTGATATCGGCTCGGGCGCTGCATCATTTCACCGAGAACCAGCGCCGCCGTGATATTTTCAAAGAATTGTTCGGTTTGCTAGGCGCCGGCGGCTGTTTTATCAATGCCGATAATGTTCGCAGTGCGACAAAAACTTTAAGTGAATGATACCAGCATGCTCGAGATGCATATCTTGACCGTTACATTACAAAAACTAGCGGTGGCAAGACCACTCTCGCCGAGGTCAAGGCGGCGACCCCGAGCAGCTATCACGGACCGCATAACAATGGCATCCTCGAAGAAGAGTTGGCCTGGCTGCGAGACGCCGAGTTTCAAGATGTCGATTGCTTTTGGAAGTTTATGACGACGGCGGTGTATGGCGGATTCAAGCCTTAGCCCGTTCAAGCCGTTCAAAACGTTATCACAGAGTCGCGACTTTATCGTAGGGCTTTAAACCTCAAGCGCACATAGTCCGCATACCAACTGCCATCCGCTTGATGCAACGCGGGCTCGAGTTCGTGACGGACCTCAGCTAGAAATGACGCTCTCTCGGATTCCGCTACGGCTTTGCTAAACGGCTGGGCGAAGACGTCGAGCCAGCCGAGGATGTCTCCCGGCAGTTTGGTTGGGCGCGGGATCAATTCGATATAGCTGACTGTAAAACCATAGCGATTCAACAGATCGGAATAGTCTTTCGGCGAAGCATAATACCACGGGTCGATGCTCCATGGATCGATGCCGCGTTGTCGTAATGCGCCATGCAAGGTCTGGCGGATGGTTGCGACGTTGCCTTGACCGCCGAATTCGCCGACAAATCGGCCACCGGACTTTAGTGAACCGGCCACGCCTTCGACAACTTTATCGGCTTGTTTCATCCAGTGGAGCGCCGCATTGGTGAAGACCGCGTCGAAGCGGCGCTTCAACGCGGTGCTCTGACCATCCATGACGAAAACTTGGATGTCACGCCGGCGTGCGGCTTGAAGCTGCGCGAGGCTGGAATCGCAGCCGTATACAGCGCAGCCCGACGCGACCACCTTCTCCGTCAGGACGCCGTCACCGCAGCCGAGATCGAGAATGGTCTCGCCGGGTTTGCCGTCCAGCAGTGCCAATAGCGGCTCGCCGAGCTCGGAAACGAAGCGGGCGTTTTTTGCGTAGCTTGAAGGGTTCCACGAGGTTGCGTCTGCCATGATTCGATCAAATTAACATTTCACTGCGATCTTGATAAACCGAAATTTACCCGTAGGCTGAATCTCACTAACTATGGCATCCAAGGACGCGGATCTCTCATCTCTGCGCATCGATCGGTCGTCTCCAGGCCCAAAAACGTCGCGCAAATCACGCTCTCTCACTAAATTCATCGTTTGGTTGCTGGCGATCGTCGTCGTGATCGGGGCGGGACTATTATTAAAAGACATTTTTAACCCGGCCATCGAAGTGCAACTGGCCACCGCTTCGATGACTTCGCCGTCGCAGGCCAACGCCGTGCTCACGGCGAGCGGCTACGTGGTGGCGCGGCGCAAAGCTGCGGTGGCGTCCAAAGGCACGGGTACGTTGGTTTTTCTCGGTGTCGATGAGGGAGACAAAGTCAAGAAAGGCCAGCTGATCGCGCGGCTTGAGGACAGCGACGTTGCTGCTTCCCGAGAGCGCGCGCGGGAAAATTTGCGTGTCACCGAAGCCGATCTGAACGAATCCAAGCAGAATCTGGAGCGGATGCGCATCTTGCTCAAGCAAGCACTGATCGCACAGGCCGAATACGACATCGCCGAGGCGCGCTACAAACGCGTGGTCGCGACTATCGATGCGGCGAAGTTTGCTTTAAAAGAGGCCGAAGTCGCGGTCGACAACACGCGGATTATCGCGCCGTTCGATGGCACTGTGCTGAAAAAAAACGCCGATGTCGGTGAAATCGTTGCGCCATTGGCTGGCGCGGCGAGTTCCAAGGCGGCGGTGGTGACCATTGCCGACATGTCGTCGCTAGAAGTCGACGCCGATGTTTCCGAAGCCAACATCACCAGAGTGACTCCCGATCAGGCATGTGAAATTACCCTGGACGCCTACCCGCAGCAGCGCTATCCGGGCTACGTTACTAAAATTGTCCCGACCGCCGACCGCGCCAAGGCGACGGTGCTAGTGAAAATCAGGTTTCGCGATTACGATCAGAGAGTATTGCCGGAGATGAGCGCGAAGATCTCGTTTCTCGCTGCCGGCGCGACTAGCAGCATGGCCGAATCGAAAACGCTGCTCACCATACCGGCGGCAGCGGTGGCGAGTCGCAACGGACGCTCGGTAGTGTATCAGGTCCGCGACGAGCGCGCCGTCGAAGTGCCGGTGACCACGGGTCGGACGCTCGCCGGCTTGTTGGAAATCACCAGCGGCTTAAAAGATGGCGACAAAGTTGTCGGCAAGGTTGACGAGCGGCTCAAAGACGGCGTCAAAGTTACGCAAAAGACCAAATAGCTGCGCCCACCATGGCTGCTCCGTTCATCCAGGTCCAAGATCTCTACAAGTCATACCAGCGCGAGAGCCTGGAGATCCCAGTGCTGCGCAACATCAATTTGGAAATTGCCGAAGGCGAATTTGTCGCTTTCATGGGGCCATCGGGCTCAGGCAAGACGACGCTACTCAATTTGATTGCCGGGATAGATAAACCGACGTCGGGGAAAATTCTCATCGCCGGCACAGATGTGACGGAACTAAGCGAGACCGAACTGGCCGTCTGGCGTTCGCGCAACGTTGGCTTCATTTTTCAATTTTACAATTTGATCCCCGTGCTCACCGCGTTGGAAAACGTCGAGCTGCCGCTGATCCTGACGCCGCTGGCGAAAAAAGCGCGGCGCGACCATGCCGAGATGGCACTCGCCGTCGTCGGCCTGGCCGAGCGCATGCATCACTATCCGCGCCAACTTTCCGGCGGACAGGAACAACGGGTAGCGATCGCCCGCGCCATCGCCACCGATCCGGCGATCCTGGTGGCCGACGAACCCACCGGCGATCTCGACAAAGCGTCCGCCGAGGAAGTGCTCGAACTCATGGATCGGCTCAACCGCGAGCTCAACAAAACCATTCTCATGGTCACTCACGATCCCCGCGCCGCCGAGCGCGCGCGCGCGGTGCGTCAGTTGGATAAGGGCGAGCTGGCATAGAGGAGGGTTCAAAAGTTCAATGTTCAAGGTTCAACGTCAGATTCCGAGCCGAGGCAGGGTAGACTGAGTCAAACATCGTAAAGTGCGGCATGGAATTGATCAGGTTGTTATTTCGCAATGTGTTGCGCCATAAGCTGCGCGGCATGCTCACTATCGTCGGCGTCGGTGTGGCGGTAATGGCGTTTGCTTTGCTACAGACCGTGGTGAGCGCCTGGTATGCCGGCGTGGAAGCTTCGGCAGCGAACCGGTTAATCACGCGGCACGCGGTCTCTTTCGTATTTCCGCTGCCGCTCGCCTATCGCGACCGCATCGCGCAGGTACCCGGGGTCAACAAGGTGACCTTCGCCAGTTGGTTCTCCGGGGTTTACGTCGACAAGAATCAATTCTTCGCCCGTCTGGCAGTCGATTCCGATACCTTCTTCGACGTCTACTCGGAGTTCCTGGTTCCGCCGGAGCAGTTCGAAGTCTTCAAGCGCGAACGTAACGCAACGATCATCGGCAGCGACATCGCCGAGCGTTACAACTTAAAGCTCGGCGACATCATGCCCCTCGAGGGCGATGTCTTTCCAGGCCAGTGGGAGTTCGTCGTGCGCGGCATTTACCAACCGCGCGATCAAACCACCGATCCGACGACCATGATGTTTCATTACAAGTATCTGGAAGAGCGGGTGCGCCAGGAAATGCCGCAGCGCTCGGGAGAAATTGGCTGGTACATCGTCCGTATCGACGATCCCGAAAATTCGGCGGCAATTTCTCAGGAAATCGACAGTCTGTTCGCCAACTCCCGCGCCGAAACCAAGACCGAAACCGAAAGGGCTTTTCAGCAGAGTTTTCTTTCCGCGGCGAGCGCGATCATCACCGCGATGAACATCATGTCGTTTGTCATCATCGGCATTATTCTATTAGTGGTCGGCAATACCATGATCATGTCAGCGCGGGAGCGAACCCATGAGTTCGCGGTGTTGAAGGCGCTGGGATTTCGCGGCAGTCAGTTATTTTTTCTTATCGCCGGCGAATCGATCCTGCTCGCGCTGTTCGGCAGCGCTTTGGGACTGGCCGTGACTTTCCCGGCAGTGGCGGGTTTTGAGACCGCACTCCCCAAAGGTTGGTTTCCGGTGTTCTATATAAGGCCGGAAACCGTGGCGATCGGCTGCGCCGCCGGGCTGGCGGTCGGCGCACTGGCAGCGCTTATTCCATTGCGCCGGGTGCTCACTACGCGCATCGTCGATGGCCTCCGTCACGTCGGGTGAACGCCTCATGCAGTTGCCGTTGAAATATATCATCCGCAGTTCGGTGGCGCGCCGCTTGACCACCGTGATCACTATCCTCGGTGTCGCCCTGGTGGTGTTCGTCTTTACCGCTGTGTTGATGATGGCCAACGGCGTGCAAAAGACTTTGCGCTCCACCGGTTCGGATGACAATTTGCTGGTGGCACGCAAGGCCGCCATGAGCGAGATCATGAGCATCATGGACCGCGAAGCGGCGGGCATCATCGTCAATCTGCCGCAAGTGGCGCAAGCCGCCGACGGCACGCCGATGAGCTCGAAAGAGGTCGTGGTCATTATCAATTTGAACAAGCTCGGCGGCGCCGGTATCAGCAATGTTACCGTGCGCGGCGTCGAACCACCGGCGTTCCAGTTGCGCCCGCAGGTGAAAATCACCGAGGGCAGAATGTTCAACTGGGGCGCTCGTGAAGTGATCGCCGGCGCCGGCATCACCAAGCGCTTTGTCGGCGCGCAGATTGGCGAGAAGGTCAAATTTGGCGGCGATATCTGGACCGTGGTCGGACTGTTCGATGCCGCCGGCAGCGCCTTCGATTCCGAGCTGTGGGGCGATTTGAATCAGATCGCCGATGCCTTTAAGCGCTCATCCTTTTCGACCATCACGGTACGGCTCAAAGATCCCGACGATCTCGCCGGTGTGACCCGGGCTTTTGAAAGCGACAATCGGCTGCAATATTTCGTCGGCAAACGTGAAAAGAAGTTTTTCGAAGAGCAGTCGGAAATGATGGCGACCTTTATCCGCATTCTGGGGATTTTTATCACAGTGATCTTCAGCACCGGCTCAACCATCGGCGCGATGATCACTATGTACGGCTCGGTGGCAAATCGCACGACTGAAATTGGCACCTTGAGGGCGCTCGGTTTTTTCCGACGCAGCATTCTTGTCGCGTTCTTATTGGAGTCCTTGGCGCTGGGGTTTGCCGGCGGATTGGCGGGAGTCGGGTTTGCCTCAGTGCTCCAGTTTTTTTCGATATCGACGTTGAACTTTGGCTCATTCTCCGAGCTGGCCTTCTCCTTCGCTTTGTCGCCGTCGATCGTCGCGACGTCGCTGGGATTTTCACTGCTGATGGGACTGATTGGCGGCTTTCTTCCCGCGGTGCGGGCCGCGCGGCTAGATATTATCCAGGCGCTGCGCGCGGTGTGAGTCGGCCGCAAAGGAATTCACCACGAACAGCCAGCGCAGCGAAGCCGCAACCGAAAAGAACTATGGCCGCAAACACCGCAAAGGGCGGAAAATAGAATCGGGAATTGTCGGGCGGGTTTGAATCCGCCCGTTCGGCTATCACGGATAGTAGCCCCAAAGTTCAAATTCTAATCCTTAGAATCCGGCGACGCCATCGAATGCAATGAAGGTCGTTCGTTCGTTGCCAAACACCAGCAGGCTATTTGAGGCTATTGTGAGAGGTGATGCGCCTCGGTAACGCGAAACTCATTTATGATTCGCGCTACCGAGACTTGGATTGGTATTAAGCGGGCTAACTCATGAATCCTAGATTCGCCGTGCTAAAGTTAGCAATGTTGGGGCTGATGCCGGCTAGATCCGCGTTGGCGACCCCCATCCAAGTCGCCAAGGTCGTCGCAACTTGATCGATGGCTGTCGTCGGGATCCATCGGCCGCGCGCGCCGCTGCCGTTGTCGGTGTCATTCGGTCCGGCGGCAGCCAGGGTCGGAAAGACGGTGCCATTCGGACCGGGGACGCCGTAAAAGTTACCGCCATTGACCGCGCCACCGACGACGAAAACATGGTTGCCCCAAGCGTGATCGGTCCCTAGTCCCCCGTTGGGCACATAGGTGCGGCCGAATTCGCTCATTGTGCATAGGGTGACGTTACTCTGCACCCCCAATCCCACTGTGGCGTCGTAAAATGCTTTGACAGCGTTGTCGATGGTCGCCCACAGGTTGGCATGCTGGCCGGTAGTCGGATCGTTGCCGTTGACTTGGTCGCCATGGGTATCGAAGCCGCCAATGGAACAGAAAAAGATCTGGCGTTTGAGACCAAGCGCGTCGTGCAGGCTGATCACTTTGGCCACCTGTTCTAACTGATTGCCGAGTCCGGTTCGCGGACTGAGAGGAAAGGGTGACACCACCGGATCGGGTGCCGAGCGCAAAGCCTCCATCGTCGAAAAAGTGCTTGCATTGATTTGATTGGCGGCCTTGACCACCGTAAAGCCGTCGTCAAGGGCCTGAATCGCTTCCATGGCATCGTAACGTGGAATACCTTGCAGCGAAGCTGGTGGATTGGGAAAACCGTCCAGTCTGATGACCCGGCTCAGTGTAGATGGGGCAGGGGAGAGCGCGAGGGGTCGGCGGAAAGCGCCGGTGCTGAAAATATTATTACCGGTCATCGTCGCGATCATCGGAAACGTCGCGCTTCCGTTTAAACTAGCGATGGCATCCGCGGTTCGGCCGCCCCATCCGGTAGACACGAAGCCGTTGGCCACCGCGGTCTGCCATTGGTTCTCCTGGTCGGAATGGGAAAACAGATTCAGTGGAATTCTCTTGAGGCGATTACGGTATTCGTTTCGCGTCAATGGTTCCACCAACGGCCCAGTGTTGGGGAGGATCGCGACCTTGCCGAGATCCCAGAGGGACTTGATGCCGTCGAGCGACGGGTGCAGGCCGAACTTCGCTCCTCCTAATCCACTGCTTGGAGTGATTTGCAGTAAGCTGGCCTGCGGGATGCCGACATTCGCCGAGTTGTTTCGTTTAACCGCGTACTGGGAATAATTGTCATAGGGAATAAGTATATTATCGCTGTCATTGCCGCCAAAGAGAAATACGCATACCAACGCTTTATAATCCGCGGCCTGAGCAAAGACATCGGTCATGCCGAAGCGTTCCATCGCCAGGGTCGCCGCGCCCAGGGCGCCGAAGCTGCGCAATAAAAATTCTCTGCGTGTAAGTGCCATATAAATCTCCTTCTTTAGCGTAGAACTTGGTAGTGGTTCGATGTCGCGACGAGATAGATCGCTGTCTGCGCGCGTAAGAGCAGATTCGTTACCGGCACCGTGTTCACCGCGTTAACGATAATGGTCTTCATATCCTGTGACATGGTGCAGTGAAGCATCCAGCAGCTCAATCGGTCGACCAACTCCACCGGCGTGTCAGCAAGGTCTTCCCAGATTTTAAGAGTCAGAACGGTGCCCTTCGGCGTGTTCGGCTGACTCACCGGGATTCCCGAGAAAAGCACTTGATTGATGAAGTTAGCCCGCGTAATCGTCGTTTGCGTGGAAAAAATGCCAAATACCGGGCCGATTAGATTAGGTTCTCCGGGAACTTCGTATTCCGCCGGATAATAGTTAAAGACCGTCGGCGAGCGAAACACATCCTGGTTCATCGCCGCCGAACCGCGCGAGCCGCCGTTGAGGACGCCATCGCTTTTGGCCTCGAAGGCGCGCAGGAAGTTGAGCATAAACACTACCGGTTCGTTAAGTTTACCGGCATCGGGATCCACTGCCGCATCGGGTAGAGTGCTCGCTTCGGGGTCCATGAGAATCGCTTTAATCACTACCCCCAGTTGGTTGGCGCTGTTGAGGTTCGCGGAAAATATCGCCGCGATCCGGCCGACGTAGGCGGGGGACGGGTTGGCCGTGACCAAGTGGCGAATCAACTGTTTGGAGATGAACGGCGCGACGTTGGCGTGGCTGACAATGTTGTCGATGGCCAAATTCAATTCCACCTCGGCATCGGTGCCGGCCGGTATGACCGCGCCGTTAAGGAGTGTCTTGGCACCGCGGTCGTGATGCATTTCCTGGTTCTGGCTGTTGCGCCGCACCACCATAGGGACTTTGTAGTTGGGAACGTCGCCGCCGACACCTCGTAGCGGCGGAGCGAGTACCCAGCCGGTAAATACGCGGGCAAATTCCTCGACCTTGGCTTGATCGTAGGTTGGAATCGGCTGGCCAACGCCGTCGGTTTGGTAAGTGCCGTCCTGATTCATCATGAAGGTGCCGATGGAGAATAGTTGGAGGATTTCCCGGGCAAAGTTTTCGTTGGGCTGAGCGATTGAACCGTTGCGGCAAATACTAACGTTGGCGGGAACCGGTGTTTGGCAGCGGTTGTTGAGCATGTCGAGGTAGCGGCCCATAGCCGGATTTAGCGCGACGTCGAGGAGCAACTCCCGGTAGTTGCCGAAGGCATTGTCGTACAGCAACTGCTGGTACGTGCGCATCCATGCGGGCATGGGAACGGCGCCCTGCGCGGTGACGAATATCTGGCTCAACGCGAAGGCTGCCCGTTGGCGCAATTGGTCCTGCCCTGTGAGCGCGTTGGTGAAAAAATGCTTCTGCAGCTGATAATAGGTGTAGTTGTCGCGCGCGCAGCTGTCGACGCAATTCTCCGGCTGGGATTCAGGGTAGAATCTGAGATTAGGGTAAGTCTTAGGTCGAGCTTTGAGTTGCCCATCGATCCACGCGGCGATGCCTTGCTGCCGGACTTTTTGTATGGTTGCCTTATTGGGCCCCCAACTCGCTTGCTGGAGAAACCGAACTGCTTCCGCTTCTGTAGCCTTTGGTGCCACGGCTGCGTAAGAATTGCCGGCGTGCGTCATCCCCATAATCGCCACTAACGAGTAGAACAAGAGCTTTGCGGCAAGACCGTTCTCTCCGATCATGTTTCCTCCTCTTTGTGCGCCTGTGGTCGCCTTCTTAACACTGCGACCCGAAGCTGGCGTTGTTGATCACAAACGCGCTGGTCTAATCGATCTCGCTAGAGGCTGAGCAAAATCAGGACCCATGAGAGAGCGGTGGCAGTTGGGCGGGCGTGACTTGGAATGACAAGGGACATCGACTATTCGCGCAGCGGGAAACGTTCGTTGACGGCCATTTGTGCACTGCTGCCGATCTTTCCGGCGATATTGATAGGTTAGTTTGGTGCGCCGAAATGAAGGTGTAATGCGCGAAGCGTTCGATGATTTCTGATGACAGCGTTGCCGGTTGCGACGATTTAGATGTAATTGCCACTCGGTGCAACGTTACCTAGAGTCTTGTGACTTAGGTGCAGCGATGGTGAATAGAATCGATTTCAGCCTGCGAATGCCGGACACCGATATCGATCGAAATTCTAAACGTAGCTCTGCTTTTGGGTCGATGCTCGGAGAAAATCGCACACACGCAACCAGGCGGGCAAATAAAAACTTACTTTTCGGCAATTGTCGAATTAAGCTTGTCCGTACGCTGCTGGACTTCTTCCTCCGTCATCGCTTCGACCTCGCACATCAACTGAGTTAACTCGGCTTCACTTGGCCGCTTCACTTGGATTTCGGTGATAATCGCGGCCATCTCAGCAACCGTTTGCGCTTCCAAGACGCGACGTAGCGGCACCTCAATAGAAAAAGCATTGCGTATACGAGATATGACTTGCGTGGCCAGTAACGAATGGCCGCCCAGCTCGAAGAAGTTGTCATGCAGGCCTATCCGCTCAATACCGAGTAGTTCTTGCCAGATGACCGCGATCGTTCGCTGCGAATCGGTTGAGGGAGCCGTATAGGCGTTTGCCAGATTGGGTCTTGAGTAGCTGGATGAAATCGCCGCGCGGATTGCCGACTCGGAGGGTAACGACTGATCGACATCTCGCAATATTTCTCGGTTTTTCCATTCGTCAATCCTGGCTGGCAGGTCCCTGGTCGAAACGACAATTTGCGTTGCCGGGTGGGCGGAGAGAATCCGTCTGAACGCCTCCACACCCTCCTCGGCTGTCATCGCCGCTTTTGCAGCGGCTGCGGTAAAATCGGTCCGTGCCCGCGCTTCTATAGCGAAGTCCCAACTGCCAAAATTTATACTAGTCCAAGGTAATCCACCCATTTGGGCGTGGTGGTGCGCGAAGGCGTCCATGAAGAGATTAGCCGCTGCGTAGGTGCTATAGCCGAGACCGCCTAACACAGACGACATGGAAGAGGTTACGATGCAAAAATCCAGCTCTTTGCCGCAAAGAAGTTGATCGAGAACCATAAGCCCTTGTACTTTTGCGCCGAACTGAGCCCTGCACCCCTCAGGGCTGGTTTCCTGTACCGGCATCATCAATTTTTCGCCAAGAATCCCGGCTGCGTGAATAACGCCGTGAAGAGTTCCGAATCGCAGCTCCGCTTGAGCGATCACAGCCTGCATCTGCTCCAGCGAGCTGACATCCGCGCCGGCCAAAAACACCTCAGCGCCAACATTTTCTATCGCTTTGACCTGGCGGATCCGGTGGACCACCGGATCGTAATCATCATGGTCGCGCAAGTATTCGTCCCATTGTTCTCGTTCCGGCGGAACGGAGCGGCCCGTGAGAACTAGCTTGGCGTTGACAGTGGCTGCCAGATACTTCGCCAATAACAGACCAATGTGTCCCAAGCCACCCGTGATCAAATATACGCCGCCGGTCCTAAGTGGTGGGATCCCGCCTGACATGGTGAGCCGGACTGGCTCAAAGACTTGCACCCACCGATGCTTTCCACGGTACGCGATCACCCGATCCAACGGCTGCGCGGCAAATTCATTCAAAAGTTGCTCTACCAGAGGGTCTTCGCCTTGAGTTACGCCTGGGAGTACGACATCGATACTGCGGCAGCTAATGTGGGTGTATTCTTGCGGGATGACTTTACACGGCCCCAGTGCGGTCGCCTTCTCGGGACGCAAGCGATCACCCTCGCCAATTTCCTGGAGATGATTCGAGATGAACTCGATCCGCAGCGGCGCGACTACACCATGCTTCTCCAGCGCCTGAGCCAGGTAAAGCAGACTATAGAATCCCAAAGGCTGCGCGGCATCAAAGGTCTCTATGCTAATCACCGTATCGCTGCGCGTAACACTCCATAGATGAGCGATTCGGTCTGGAATTTTGCCTTCTTTATCCAGCGAATTGAGCAAATCGAAGTAGTCGCTCTGACTGCGCGGGTTGATTGCATAATGGTTTTGATCAATCCGGCTAAAGTTTGATCCGGGTTCGACGCGAGTAACCTCCTGTCCGCATGCTTCCAAACGTTCGGCTAAACGCGCGCCCAGACCGCAGTGATCGACAAACAACAGCCAAGAGCGCTGATGCTGCTCAAGGCTCTCCCTTTGAAGCATTTGAGGCGAAACAGATCGTTTCCACGAAGGAACGTAAAACCAGTCGGCGATATCGAATTTTTTTTCTCGCGCCACCGCTCGCGCCTGGACGGCGCCAGTTCCCAGTGGTGCTTCGACCCAGTAACGCTGGCGCTCGAACGGATACGTTGGGAGCGGCAGCCGCCGCCGCCGCTCGGTGGCATAGAAGGCCACCCAATCGATCTGGATGCCCGCAAGCCAAAGGCGGCCGAGCGCAGTTAAAAGAACCGCCAAGTCGGCATCGTGCTCCTGGGCACGGCGCATGGTACGAAGAATGGTTTGATCCGTCCGCTTATGTTGCATGGCTGAGGCGCTCAGTGTTTGGCCCGGGCCAATTTCCAATAGAGCGCCGCCGAAACTCTCCATGAGTTTTGTCAAGCCCTCAGAAAACCTCACCGTTTGGCGAAGCTGTTTCGCCCAATAATTTGCGTCGGTGGCTTCAGCCTGCGTGATCCAGTTTCCAGAAACATTGGAGAGATAGGGTATCGTCGGCGGCTTGAGATCGATTTTATGGACTTCGTCAGTAAACGCTTGCAGAACCGGCTCCATCATCTGCGAATGAAATGCATGCGAGGTATGCAGGCGACGGCAGTCGATATTCATTTCTTTCATCCGTTGGTCGAGCAGTCGTAAACTTTCCTCCGGTCCGGCTAGGACGCAGAGCGCCGGGCCGTTATGAGCGGCGAGTTCAATGGTATCGCTCAAGAACGGCTTTACCTCTGCCAAAGGCAGCGGGACCGCAATCATGGCACCGCCCGGGAGTCCTTCCATCAACCGACCGCGGGCGGCGATCAAGGCGAGACCTTCTTCAAGGTTAAAAACTCCCGCCAGACATGCCGCCACGTATTCGCCAACGCTATGACCGATCATGGCTTTGGGCGTTATTCCCCAGCCGATCAGCAGCTTGGCCAAGGCGTACTCGATCGTAAACAGCGCCGGCTGCGCTATGAGCGTTCGATTGAGCCGCGTCGATGCCTCGTCTGCCTGAGCCTCGCTCGGGTAAAGGGTTTGGCGCAAATCGAATCCCAGTTTGGGTAAAAGAATCTCAGCACACCTGTCCACCTGGGCGCGAAACACCGACTCGGTCCGATAGAGATCACGCCCCATGTTGATATATTGGGAACCCTGGCCGGGAAACATGAATGCCGTGGTGCCGTCGCTCATCTCGCGAGCCGCGGTAGCAATTCTCTTGGGATCTCCGCTCTCGATGGTTTGCACGGCGTCAGCAAGATCTCGGCAGACGAGCGCGCGTCGATGGTTGAACCGTTTGCGTCCAACTTGAAGAGTAAAAGCCACATCGCCGAGATCGATTTCGGCATGTTGCTTTCAAATGTTCCGCAAGATTTGTCGTTGCGGCTTCTAAGGCGGTGCCGCTCTTGGCGGAGAGCAATATGAGCTGCCAAGGTCGGGACGGTCCGGACGCTTCAACGGCGGGAGCCTCCTCCATAATCGCATGCGCATTCGTGCCGCCGACGCCGAAGGAGCTGACGCCGGCGCGGCGCGGCGCGGCCGCGCTCTTCCATTCTGCAAGCTTGGTGTTGACATAGAAGGGGCTGTTGACGAAATCGATCTTGGGATTGGGCTGTTCAAAATGTAGACTCGGCGGCAGCAATTTATGCTTGAGCGCCAGTGTAGTCTTGATAATGCCGGCAACGCCCGCCGCCGCGCTCGCGTGGCCGATATTGGATTTAACCGAGCCGATGGCGCAAAATATTTTTTTTCGCGTTCCCGCGCGAAAAGCTTGAGTTAGAGCGGCAATCTCGATCGGATCTCCGAGCGACGTCGCCGTGCCATGGGCTTCGATGTAGGTCACCGTTTCAGGATCCACTCCAGCGATATCGAGCGCTTCGGCGATCACCTGCGCTTGGCCCTCGGCGCTGGGCGCCGTAAAACCGATCTTCAATGCCCCGTCGTTGTTGATGGCCGACCCTTTGATGACTGCATCGATGTTATCCCCGTCCTTTACGGCGTCGGCTAAACGTTTCAAGACGACGATGCCAACGCCGCTGCCGAAGACAGTACCGTTTGCACTCGCGTCAAAGCTTCTGCAATGCCCATCGGGCGAAACGACGCCACCTTCCTCGTAAAAGTATCCGGTTTTTTCCGGAACTCGCAGGGCGACGCCTCCAGCCATAGCCATATCGCATTCGCCGTTCAGCAAAGCTTGACAGGCAAGATGAATTGCCACCAAAGATGTAGAACAGGCGGCTTGGATTTTAAGTGACGGCCCCCACAGATTGAGTTTGTACGAAACGCGACTCGCCAAGTAATCATCGTCCCCAAGCGCCAACGGCTTTGCCCGGTTTTTTAAGCCGAAGCGTTCGCCATCGGGATAAAGATTTTTCAAGAGATATTCGTTCACTCGACTGCCGGCATAAATCCCGATCTGACCGCTGTAAGTCTCAGGGCTGTAACCGGAGGCTTCGAGAGCGGTCCAGGCGCATTCCAAAAAGAGGCGTTGCTGGGGATCGATTAATTCGGCTTCTCGAGGGGAATAACCAAAGAAGCCGGCGTCGAATAGTTTGATACCCTCGAGCACGGCGCCGGCCTTGACATAGCCAGGTTCAGCAAGGACAGCGAGGGATATACCTTCGGCTACGAGCTCTTGATCGGAGAAAAAAGAGATCGATTCCACGCCGTCGCGCAGGTTCCGCCAAAACTCAGTGGCATCCTTGGCCCCGGGAAATCGGCACGCCACGCCGATGATGGCGACACCATCGAGCGGATCAACACTATCGGATCTAGTCATCTTCGCTCCCGGCCTCTCTATCGCTTGCGCCGCTCTTTTAACGCTCTGCGGATCTTGGCGCGATCATGGCTTTTATCAAGTTTGGCTAGTTTATCTCCCGGGCGGACGAAATATTCCGCGAGAGTTCTTACAGTAGGAAGCGCAAACATGTCCACCAGGGGTATATCCATTTTGAAAGCAGTGCGCATTTTAAGATTGACCTCGGCCAATCGAAGAGAGTTGCCGCCGAGATCGAAAAAATTATCATCAATGCCTATCTCGTCGATATGAAGCACATCCTGCCAGATCCGTGTAAGGGATCTTTCGCGATCTGAGCGAGGCTGCACAAAGACCGCGTCGAGTGGAGGGCGTGTACGGTCGGTCAAAGGGAGCCTGCCGCGGTCGACCTTTCCGGTCGGCGTCGTCGGTAGCGCCTCTAAAAGAACAAAAGACGAGGGAATCATATATTCAGGCAGTTTATCTGAAAGTGCGTGCCGCAAGGCGCTGTTCGTAGGGGCGGGCGTTGTGGCAGAAACCAGATAAGCGATCAACGACAGATCCTCGTCCCGGTCCGCGCGTGCAACGACAACGACCGCTTCAATCGACTCCAGAGCGAGAAGCGCCCGCTCGATCTCGGCGACGTCGATCTTGTAGCCGCGGACTTTGACCTGGAAATCTTTGCGGCCGAGGTGCACAAGACTGCCGTCGTCGAGCATCTGGCCCAAGTCACCAGTGAGGTACAGGCGCCTGTCGCCGTCGTCGGGGCCAACGATAAATTTCGCTTTAGTAAGTTCGGGGTTGCCCCAGTACCCCGGCGAGAGATAACGGCTCCGGACGGCGATTTCACCGATCTTTTCGGCGCCGACCTCATGACCGTCGTCGTCGAGCAACACGACCTCCATTTCCTCGACGGCATAGCCGACCGGCACGGTGTCGCTCGTAACTTTTGTGTCGTGGTCGATAAGGTTATGCCGGATAGTACCCGCTGTTTCCGTAAGCCCTAAGCTGTTGGCGAAGATGCAGTTTCGGAGAAAATGTTTTTTATACAGATCAACGTCTTGTTTGTGCACCGGTTCGCTCGACAATCTGATTAGGCGCAAATGGGAATACTGCTGCTTCTTGGCGAGGACAGGGATAAAATGGCGAAAAGTCGTCGGCGTGGAGTCATAGATGGTGATCTCTTCGCGCGCCAGCACCTCGGCGAGTTCGCCAGGACCGACTTGCGCCACATCGAATGGATACACAGCTGCGCCGTTTAGCAATGCGCTCAAGACGATTCGAATTCCTCCGATGGCACTGCAGGAGCGCACAAGAATCAGTCGATCGTCCGCGCAAATGTGCAGGCCATTGGTCTCTCTTTTTATCTGATTGAGCACATTGCGATGGTTCTGCATAACTCCTTTAGGCTTGCCTGTGGAACCTGAAGTGAACAGGATATACGCCAAGTCGTCCGGGGCGATCGAACCACCGATGTTTTCGGCAGCTCCAGTCGCAGCGGGCTCATCGATATTGATTAGGCGAAGGTCCGTTTGAATTTGTCCGATGTAATCCCGATGGCTCGCGTCGCTCACGACCAGGCGCGTTTGCGTAGAATCGAGGATCGCTTTGTTTCTGGAGTGTGGCAGTGACGGATCGAGCGGCACGAAGATCTTTCCGGCCTTCCAGCAAGCGAGCACCGCTATTATGACATCGGCGCCATGTCCCAAGCATACAGCGACCGGTTCTTTCTCGTCCCCGCATTGCGCCAAGATCGCGCGCCCTGCCTGATTGGCGGCTCGATTGAGTTCCGTATAAGTCAGCAAAAGATTTGTTGTCTTGACCGCGACTCGATCCGGATTCGTTCGCACGATTTTCTCAAACGACTCGGGAATCGAGTGCTCCATTGCGTCTTCGGCAAACTCCACGAACATCCCCGATGGGTGGAAACATTTGTTCCGTATCGCTTGCTGCTCCGGAGGTAGTTTCATACATATCTCCTCGACTCACGGCGGAAATTTTAATCATTTCCGCTCCCGGACGCTATCCTAGCTAAATCTCTGGCTGTACCGATATTGTGTTCTACATGATGCTAAATGGCTAGAGAATTTCCAGTTCGCTCAAATGAAAGAAGTTAAATACAATTTCGGGAGGAAAACGCCATGAAAAGCATGGGAGATGATTTGGCAGAACCTAGGATTTCGGTTGAAAGTCCAAGGCGCGCCAAAAGGGGCGGCCGCAGGATTTAACTGAACGGGAGCTAAACTAGACCGTCGCAAGCGGCAGACCGAACAAGCTACTGAACCCACTGGTGACCGCTCAATTATTAAAACATTGCGTTGAGTGTAAAATCATATTTGTCAGGCACCTTACGCAAGGTTATGCTTCCATGTGCCACAAAGTAGATCACGCCGAAGCGCTTGTCGGTGATGAATGACACCGGGCGCATGCCCATTGTTTGAATAAGAATAGACTCTAGACTCGCCAAGAATCGCGCGCTAGTTCTAAGCAGAGTAAAAACCGACGCGGCCGAGCAGATCAGCCTGCGTTACGCGCCTGCCCCTTTCCAAAGCAAAGTGTCCTAGGGATCAGAATGAAAGTTCCAACCGAAGAATGACCGTAACCAAAATTCGCGACATGCTGTAGTTTTATTGCTTTCGCATCGACAGCCTTCTTACCTGCCGGTTGAGGCGATCTCAGCTAGCTCAAATTTTCAGTTTTTTCACTCCAGTGAATGCCACGCGGTCCAGAGGGTACCAACCATTGAACAAAATTTGTCATGTTAAACTTACCTTCGCCCTGACGAGGAATTCACCAGAGTTACGTCAATTGTTTGAGGTAAAGAAAATGCTTAATCCTTCCAAAGCGCTCCCCCGTGCAAACCCCGTTACTATCAAATGACAGCAAAATTGCTCCGGCACCATTTGTGCACGTCAACTCAGTATGGACAGGAAACGCATACTCATAGTCGAAGACCAAACCGACGCCCGAGAACTATTCTCTCTCATGCTCAGACGATTGGGCTACGACATTTCCGAGGCAATATCTGGATTGGAAGCCATCGACCAAGCTATCGCCGCGCGTCCCGAACTAATTTTTATGGATCTCGCATTACCTGGGATTAAAGGATACGAAGCAACAGCGCGTCTGAAAGCAAATCCGGCTACCAGGGACATACCGGTGATTGTTCTCACCGCGTACAACTACGAAGCAGAACAAGTAAGGCTAGCTATCGAGGCTGGGGCAGCAGAGGTTTACCAAAAACCTATCGGTCTGAAAACTCTGAAGCAGATCGCTCATCGATATTTAACACTCGACAAGCCGTCGGAAACCAAAATTGCTCTAGCTCCTCCATAATATACCGGTGGAGCGAAATAAAAGTTCCTAAGGGGCTCAGTATTGCATCATGGTCAAATCCTGGGGTTGAAAATACGCGTCGTGGAAGGCGAGACCTGCTGCTTCAGGTTTAAGCTCGCGATGGACACGGAGTCGAGCGGTTCACGTCTGGTATAAAGGCTAAGAATGTCAGAGAAACTTAAACTTTTGATGATAGAAGATTCAGAAGATGACGCACTTCTACTTGCCACCCAGTTAAGACGGGGCGGTTTTGATTTTGCGTTTGAACGGGTTGAAACTGCCGAAACGATGACCATTGCGCTGATCAAAGGCCACTGGGATCTGGTCATTTCCGATTACAGTATGCCAAATTTTAAGGGGACAGAGGCGCTGAAATTGATTCGGGAAATGGGCAATGATGTTCCCTTCATTTTTGTATCCGGCACCATCGATGAAGAAACAGCGGTTGAAGCGATGAAGGCCGGAGCTCAAGACTACATGATGAAGGGTAACGTCAAACGGCTGATTCCCGCGATACGACGTGAACTGGCCGAAGCCGAAGTTCGTCGCAAGCGCGAGCAAGCGGAGATCGATCTGCGATTGCGAGACGCTCGACTCCGGGCTTTACATGAAATCAATACGGCAATAACCTCGACTCTGGACCTCACTAAAGTCTTGGAGATATTGTTAGAGAAAATCGATCTTCTTCTCCCTTACGCCGCCACCACGATCAGATTGTACGACAAAAACAAAGGTGTTTTGCAGCCAGTTGCCTGCCATAATTTAGATCAGAGAGAAGGGGAGGTCAAAAGCGGCCAACGACATCGAGACCCCGAAAATATTGTATTTGAAACTAATGCGTCCTTGATTATCCATGACCTAAAAACCGACTCCCGCATATCGGATGCCAACTCCTACCCCAAGTTTGGACTAGTTTCATTTCTCGGAATCCCGCTTCTCGCCAAGAAAGAGACTTTGGGCACCCTCGGTCTTTACACCAGCGAGGAACATGAATTCACTGGGGACGAAATTCAATTTCTTAACACGCTTGCAGGTCAAGTAGCCGTGGCCATCCACAACTCTCGGCTTTATGAGGAAATCAAGTTTCAGGCAGGTGAACTGGATAAGGCTAACGAAGTGAAGTCAGAATTTCTCAGTGTGATGTCCCATGAGCTCAGAACTCCGCTTAACGTAATGATGGGATACGTCGAATTAGTTCAAGAAGGAATGTTAGGGGAAATCAAACCTGAGCAGAACGAAGCTCTGAAAAAATCATTGCATCAATCGAAAAATTTACTCGGCATGATTACCGATATTTTGCAGGTTACCAAAATACATGCGCGTGAAGTACGATTGGAAACTTCAGCACTAGTGATGGAGCGGCTGCTTGCGGATCTGAGATCATCCTACGAAATTTCGTTGAAAAAGGACTTGGCATTGATTTGGAACATTCCTTCCGACCTTCCCATTATGGAAACGGACGGCGATAAAATTAAACACATCCTTCAAAGCCTGATCGATAACGCTATCAAATTTACTGACACGGGTACGGTGCGGATCTCCGCGCGGACCTTGCCCGAAATAGGTAAACTTGAGTTGGAAGTGTCCGATACCGGAAGAGGCATCGCAGCGGAAAAGATTCCGTCGATCTTTGATATGTTTCACCAACTCGACAGTTCGGCGACTAGATTCCACGAAGGCGTTGGGCTGGGCTTGTATCTCGCCAAGAAGAATTGCGAGCTTTTAGGTGGAGAATTGCAAGTTAAAAGCGAGTTGGGTTATGGGTCGACGTTCACGTTAGTTTTGCCGACCTGCTAAGTTCGAACGATATTTCCTCATTTTGATGGTCGCGCCGCAATTCAGTGTATTACGTCGGTCTCCAAGTGGCCGATTAATTTAATTCAAAACCGCGCCTAAAATTCAAACAGATCACCTTTGAGCGCTTCCTTAGTTTTCTCGCCATGTCCAGTTTTGTCCAATTTGTCCAATAAGTTTGTTCTTTTTGGAGTCAAATCACTTTTAATTCAATAAGTTGGTGTCGGCACAGACTATGCACTCCCCCAAGGGAGTTTTATGAGCTTGCCACCAATGTTGACCGCTTTTTCGATTAGCTCTGGAAACAAGTACTCAGACATAGTCACAATCGGCTTCGGAATTGGACTACTTTTCTTAATATTCGCTATATCCGGCCCATCGAAAAGTTCGGCGGCAGTACCGCCGGCCGCTTTGCCGAGCCTTAAGCAACTAAGCCTTGAAGAGCTAATTAATGTTGAAGTGACATCGGTCGCCAGAAAAGAGCAACGCGTAGGGGATACCGCGGCGGCGATCTTCGTAATCACACAAGAGGATATTCGCCGCTCGGGCGCAACCAGCATTCCTGAAGCTTTACGTTTGGCGCCGGGCGTGACGGTGAGTCGCATCGATGGGAATAGTTGGGCGGTCGGCATCCGCGGTTTCGGGACTGGTTTGTCCCGTTCGGTATTGGTCCTTATCGACGGCCGGAGTGTCTACACGCCGCTTTTTGCCGGTGTTTTTTGGGAGGCGCAGGACACATTGCTGGAAGATATCGATCGTATCGAGGTCATCCGCGGTCCCGGCGGCACAATCTGGGGCGCCAATGCGGTCAACGGGGTGGTCAACATAACTACCAGGAGCGCTGCCGAGACTCAGGGACTACTGGTAACCGGAGGCGGCGGTTCGGAGGAAAAAGGATTTGGCAGCCTCCGCTATGGCGGAAAAATCGGCGAGGACTTTAGCTACCGTCTCTATGGAAAAGGGTTTCGCCGGGACGCGCAATATACGCCACACCTGAGCGACGTCGATGACTGGCAGCAGGGGCAAGGAGGCTTTCGCACCGATTGGAACCTACCCAAGGGAAATCTTCTAACGATTCAAGGCGACATTTATCAGGGCAAAGCCGGAATGCGCGACCTCGTATCGAGCTTCTCGGCGCCGTTTTCCAAGATCGTGGAAAAAGACACGGACCTATCGGGCATGAATCTCCTCGGCCGCTGGAGCCGCACTCTGAGCGATACCTCCGATCTAGCGCTGCAAATTTATTACGACAGGACCTTTCGCCGAGAGGCGAGGTTTCAAGAGCGGCGCAACACCGTAGATCTCGATTTTCAACACCGCTTCAGATTAACGGCGCTTCAGGAACTGAACTGGGGATTGGAGTATCGCTTTAGTAAAGGCGATACCGAAACCGTTCCGACTCTCGACATTTCGCCACAAAACCGTGCCGACAATCTTTTCAGCGCGTTTATTCAGGATGAGATCATGCTCATGCCGGACCGTCTACGCCTGACGATTGGTTCAAAGTTTGAGCATAACGAATATACCGGCTTCGAATTCCAGCCGAGCGCGCGGCTTTTATGGACTCCAGACGAGCGGCAATCTCTATGGGCGTCGATTTCCCGGGCCGTCAGAACACCTTCTCGCGTCGACTCGGATATCGCGGCTTCGACGGCGCCGAATCCCGCATTGCCTATATTCGCGCGCCTTCTGGGTAACCAGGATTTCGCTTCGGAATCGATCTTGGCGCACGAACTCGGCTATCGCATACAAGCAACGGACCGCTTTTTTATCGACCTTGCAGCGTTTTACAACCGCTATGACGATCTTCTAAGCATAGAGACCGGGGCTTTGTTTTTTGAGCCGGGTCGTCTGATTCTCCCTCTCCAGTTCGATAACAATATGAAGGCCAAGGTTTACGGCATCGAGGTCGCCGCTGATTGGCGTTGGCTCGACTGGTGGCGTTGGCGTTTCGCCTATTCGCATTTGCACATTAACCTCACGAGAAAGCCGGGAAGCAACGATGCCATAACCGAGCCCGGCACGGAAGGCGGAAGTCCCCAAAATCAGGTCTCGATAACGTCGCAGCTCAATCTGCCGAAAAACCTGGAGCTGGATGGGGTTTTTCGCTATGTCGACAGTCTTCCTGGCGAAAATGTTGGCCGTTATTTCAACTTGGACCTGCGACTCGGGTGGCACATTAGCAAAAATCTTGAGTTGTCGCTGGTGGGCCAAAACCTGCTCCAGGGCCATCATCGAGAATGGAGCGGCGGTACCCAAATCCAACGAGGGATTTACACGAGGGCCACATGGCGCTGGTAGCTTTGGCCAAATTGCAGCCGCGTGTCAGCACCGATTCGTCGCTCGGCGTTTGGACGCGGTGGTTCAGAAATTTTTTTACACTCGCCGTGGCCGGCTTTGTTCTGGTCCTTTTTATCGCTTCCCTCGCCGCATCAGCCGAACTGCCGCGTGCTAGTGAATATGAACTCAAAGCTGCTTTTCTTTTCAACTTCATCAAATTCACGGACTGGCCTGCCGACGAATTAGCCAAGAGCGACGACCGATTCATTATTGGCGTGGTAGGCAAGGATCCGTTTGGCGCCGCGTTGGACAAGATCATCGAGGGGGAGACGGTCCACAACAGGGCAATCGTCGCACGGCGTTTCTCTAGGATGGACGAGGCGGTAACGAACAGCCATGTTCTCTTCATAAGCTCTTCGGAAGAAACCAATCTGCCCGCGATTCTGAAGATTCTTGACCAGCGTAGCGTCCTAACCGTCAGCGACATGGATAATTTTGCCCAACGCGGCGGCATTATCAGTCTAAAAAAAGAAAACAACAAGATCGTATTCGATATCAATCTTGAGACCGCAAAGCGGGTCGGAATTACGATGAACGCACAGCTCCTCAAGCTCGCAAAAATCGTACGGGGAAAGTCATAGGTAGAAAGGCCTGACAGAATGCGGTCACTTCACGATCTATCGATTAAGCACAAGCTTACCTGGCTCGGCATCTTGAGCAGCGGCTGCGCGCTCATTTTGGCCTGCACGGCCTTCGTTCTTTACGATGTCCGTAATTTTTACAATGATATGGTGCGAGACACGTCAACACAGGCAAAGATTATCGCTTATAACAGTGCGGCGACCATCCTATTTTCCGACCCCCACAGCGCGACTGAAACCCTCGCATCGTTGAGCACGGCGCGGGACGTAATCGCCTCAGGTATTTATACGCGAGACGGCAAGCTATTCGCTAGCTTCAAGGCACGGCGTGCAACCGCGACAGCGGGGTCTTCATTGCCGCAAATGCTACCCAATCAAGCCGAGGGTCATCGATTCGAAGGAAGTTATTTAGAGCTTTCGCAGCGCATCGTTTTTGAGCAAAAGGAGATCGGCACGATTGTTATCCGAACCGGTTTAGAAGCCATGCGAGATCGATTGTTACAGTATTTTGCGATCACTGCATTAGTATTGCTTGCCTCGACAGTGGTTTCGATTTTTGCCTCTTTGCGGTTTCAACGAATAATATCTCGACCAATCTCAGAATTGGCCGCGACGGCGAAAAACGTATCTCGCAACAAAGACTTCTCCACTCGTGCGACGGCCTACAGCCGAGATGAGATCGGCCAACTCGTCGAAACTTTCAACGAGATGCTCTCGCGCATTCAGGAACAAAATCTAGAGTTGAAAGAGGCTCATGACCAACTGGAACTACGCGTCATCGATCGTACCGCGCAGTTGGAAGCTGTTAATAAAGAGCTCGAGGCTTTTTCGTATAGCGTTTCCCACGACCTTCGCGCCCCTCTCAGAAGTATCGATGGCTTCAGTCAAGCATTGCTGGAGGATTACGGTGATAAGCTCGATCCTCAAGGACAGGATGATCTCCAGCGAGTGAGAGGTGCAACTCAGCGCATGGGGCAGTTGATCGATGACATGCTGCATCTTTCCCGGGTGACCCGTGATGAGATGTGCCGGGAAGAATTGGATATCAGTGCCTTGGTGCGAATGATATCAACCGACCTCAGGACAGCGGAACCAAAACGGCAAGCGGATTTTGCCATCGCCGATGATATCAAAGCCAATGCAGACGCACGGCTTGTGCGGATCTTGCTTGAAAACCTACTCGGGAATGCTTGGAAATTTACCAGTAAGCGCCAAGCCGCAAAAATCGAGTTTGGCGTCGATTGCAGCAATGGTAATCCGGTCTATTTTGTTCGCGACGACGGCGCTGGTTTCGACATGGCTTATGCGGACAAACTGTTCGGCGCTTTCCAACGACTACATAGCATGACGGAGTTTAAAGGTACTGGGATCGGGCTCGCTACCGTTCAGCGGATCGCCGCTCGCCATGGCGGGCGAGTTTGGGCAGAAAGCAAAGTCGATCAAGGCGCAACGTTCTACTTTACACTCTAAGTAAGCAATTAGGGGAACCGTTGAATCAAAGAAGCAGAACGTCAGGAAATCGAGTGTTTTGCCACCTGGCACGAACTCGGCACGCCGGATCGTTATCGCCGCAGGGCCTACATAGGTGTGAATTCGAGTCGAGAATAGGAGTTCATTCACGTGGGTAAGCTTATTCGGGTGCTGATTGTCGAAGACTCGGAAAACGATGCCAAACTTATAGGGCGGGCGCTTCAGCGTGGTGATTTATTGCCAGAGCTTACGCGAGTGGAAACGGCTGAGGCCATGGCTACTGCTTTGAGCGCGAATAGCTGGGACGTGATCATTTCTGATTACCATCTGCCGCATTTTAGTGGCGATGCGGCGCTATGGATGTTTAAACAGAGCGGACTCGACATACCGTTTATTATCGTGTCAGGCGCTATCGGTGAGGATGTGGCGGTGGCGGCAATGAAGTCGGGTGCCCACGACTACTTCATAAAGGGTAAGCTCGCCAGGCTCCCCGCTGCTATAGAAAGAGAAATTCAAGAAGCGAAATTTCGCCGGGAGCGCATGCAGGCCCTGCAGAAACTAAAATACCTGGCTCAGTACGACCCGTTAACCAACTTGCCCAATCGGAACTTGCTCTACGAGCGCCTTGAGCAGGGCTTTATAGCTGGACGTGACAACGGAGAGCCCTTGACTTTGATGGTTATGGATTTGGATCACTTCAAAGAAGTCAACGATACGTTGGGACATCAAAGCGGCGACGTTTTATTGCATCAGGTCGGCAGTCGGATGCAAGGCGCGCTACGGGAAAATCATACGGTCGCTCGGTTGGGGGGCGATGAGTTCGGACTGTTGTTACCGGGATTAGACGAGGAGAACGCCATTCTCGCAGCGCGTCAATTGTTGAAAACTCTAGAAGCGCCGTTTTTAATTGGCGAATTACCCATAGCTGCGCGTGCCAGTATCGGCATCGTCTGCTTTCCCAAACATGGCGAAGACGTGGATACTTTAATGCGCCGGGCAGATATCGCCATGTACCAAGCTAAACGGTCCGCGAGCGGCTATGCGATCTATTCTTCCAAACAAGACTCCCATAACCCAGAGCGACTTTCGCTCATGGTCGATTTGCATCACGCCATCGACAACAACGAGTTATTTTTGGCCTATCAGCCTAAAATAGATCTCGTAGCTGGCCAGGTTGTTGGTGTTGAGGCGCTGGCACGCTGGCAACACCCGAAACGTGGGTTGATTCCTCCGGATCAGTTTATTCCGATGGCCGAGCGCACCGGGTTTATAAATGCCTTGACGATGTGGGGGCTGGACGCCGCACTGGCCCAATGCCGAACCTGGCAGGAGAAAGGGTTAGAAATCCCAGTGGCTGTAAACATCTCGGCGCGCTCTCTGCAAGATATGAATTTGCCGGATCGCATCGGCGAGTTACTCAAGAGCCATGAAGTAACGCCCGCTAGCCTCGAATTGGAGATCACTGAGAGCGTCATTATGGCGAACCCGACGCACGCCTTGGAAATTCTCACTCGTATTAGCCGTATGGGGGTGGCTCTCTACATCGACGATTTCGGCACCGGCTACTCGTCGCTCGGATATTTAAGGAAACTGCCAGTAAATGCGATAAAGATCGACAAATCTTTCGTCATCCATATGCTTACCGAAAAGAATGACGCGGTCATCGTCCGCTCAACCATCGACCTCGCTCACCATTTAGGTTTCAAGGTTGTCGCCGAGGGCGTGGAAGATTCCGATATCTGGGATAGTTTGGTCAAGTTGGGTTGCGATATTGCGCAAGGATTTTACATGAGCCGGCCGATACCGGCGCCCGAGATGACTCAATGGCTACAAGAATCCGAGTGGGGGTTGGGCAAAGCAAGGGCTAATAGGAACTTACCTGGAGACTTGCAATTAAAGGAGTTGTGAAAGCGGTCCTATGAGAAAGGCTTATCGCCTAAAGTTGTCGAAAAAATCCGCCCATAGCTAGTAGGAATCTTGATGTTTAACAGAGTCGCAGAGTCATTGAAGAGCCTTTTTTTTAGCGCTGACAAGAAGAATAATAAGATACGGATTGTCATCTTTTCAGCGATCGTTGCCCCAGTCGTGTTAGTAGGTGCTTTTGCTTATTTCGAGTCCTATCAAGACATGACTGAGTCTGCGCTCGCCCGGCGGCAATCCGTAGCCAAGCTTGCTGCTGCCGTACTAGAGCAGAGGTTCCAACGCTTGACTGACATCGGTACTTCGTTGGCCACGCGCGTGCGCTTTCGACAGTTGGTTAGTGCGGACAAATGGGATGAGGCAGTTGAGATTTTAAAAACCGTCCAGAAGGACTTTCCGATTATTGATCGGATCTTCTTAACTGACCCCAGCGGGACGCTAAAGGCAGACACACCATCGCTGCCAGGTGTAAAAGGAAAAAACTTTGCCTATCGGGACTGGTATCGAGGGGTAAACAGCAAATGGAAGCCTTATATTTCCGAGGTTTACCTCAGAGCAGCCGAGCCCCGATATAACGTCATAGCCGTCGGCGTGCCTATCATGGCAGAAAAAGAAAAGCCGGTTGGCATATTAGTGCTTCAAGTCCGACTGGATGTGTTAGTTGATTGGAGTAAGTCAGTCGGGGTTGGATTTTCGGGATTTGTTTATTTTGTCGATAAAAAAGGAGGCCTCGCGGCGCATCCAGAAATATCATTTCAAAATAAGATTGTTGATTATTCGAGGGTACCCGTCGTTCAAAAAGTGCTTCGCGGGGAAAGCGGCGTTGATTTAAGTTTTAATCCTATCGAAAATGAAGAGCAAGTTGCCGCTTACGCACCGGTGCCTGTAATTGGCTGGGGCGTTATAGCAACAGAACCCACACAATCCGCCTTTGCAACACGAAACAAAGATTTGAATGAGATTCTGTTGCGCTACGGGTTCCTGTTTCTCATAAGCAGTATTGTAGCCTACATAATCCTACGTGTTCTTGCCGAGCGCGAGTTGGTGGAAGCAGAAAGACTCAAAGTTGCAAACCTATTGAACTCGGTCATCGAGAACAATCCGGTAATGATTTTCTTAAAGGAAGCCAAAGACCTGCGGTTTGTCATGTTTAACCAGGCAGCCGAGAAAATTTCCGGCTATACCCGCGAAAACTTCATCGGAAAGAACGACTATGATTTATTCTCACTGCAGGACGCTGATCGTTCTACGGCCAAAGATCGCGAAGTGCTAGCGCGGCGAGATGTCCTGGAAATCCTAGAGGAGCGGATTCAGACCAAGCACCATGGGGAGCGTATCCTGCGCACCAGAAAAACAGCGTTGTTTGATCCAAAGGGTGAACCCCAATATCTATTGGGAGTTTCCGAAGACATCACTGAGCGTAAGGAAGCTGAGGAGGCCGTTCGACAGCTTAATATAGACCTGCAAAAGCAATCCGCCCAACTGCAAGCGGCAAACACGGAGCTCGAAGCCTTTTCGTATTCAGTGTCCCATGATCTACGCGCGCCGCTGCGGAGCATCGAAGGATTCAGCCAGGCTTTGCTGGAAGACTACGTGGAGAAGCTCGACGAAGAGGGCAAAGATTATCTCCAACGGGTACGTGCTTCCACCCAACGTATGGGTGAATTGATTGATGACATGCTGAATATGTCGCGTATCACGCGTAGCGACATGCACCGCGAACCAGTCGACCTAACCGAGATGGCGCAGGCATCAGCGGCGGAATTACGAAACTCGGCGCCAGACCGTGATGTCGAATTCGTCATCGCCGATGGCTTAACTGCGCACGGCGATGCCCGGCTCTTGCGAATCGTCATGGACAATCTGTTAGGCAACGCCTGGAAATATACCAGTAAGCATCCTCGCGCATGCATCGAGTTCGGCTATGCTCAGAATAGTGACCAGTCTACCTATTTCGTTCGTGACGACGGCGCCGGCTTCGATATGACCTACGCCGACAAGTTATTCGGGGTTTTTCAGCGATTGCACCGGCAAACCGAGTTTCCCGGCACGGGGGTCGGTCTTGCGACTGTTCAGCGAATCATGCATCGGCACGGAGGACAGGTGTGGGCTGAAGCTCAAGTGGATAAAGGAGCAACCTTTTACTTCACACTCTCAAATTAACTAAGAAAGGGATCTATGGACGACAAGATCATTCTACTCGTAGAAGACAATGCAGATGATGAGGCTTTGACAATACGCGCACTCAAAAAAAACAACATTCAGAACGAAGTAATCGTTGCACGCGACGGTGTCGAGGCGTTGGATTATTTCTTCGCCACCGGCGCCTATTCCGGGCGGGACCTCAGTCTTATGCCGACTATTACTTTGCTCGATTTAAAGCTTCCGAAAGTAGATGGGTTAGAGGTTTTGCGGCGGCTGCGTGCTGAGGAGCGGACCAGGTTGCTTCCGGTAGTGATCCTCACTTCCTCGAAGGAGGAACAGGATATCGTCACTGGTTACAGTCTTGGTGCCAATAGCTATATTCGCAAACCCGTGGATTTCGCTCAGTTCACCGAAGCCATCCGGCAGCTTGGCCTATACTGGCTGGTTATGAACGAACGTCCACGGCGGCGAGAGTGGTCGCGTACTGAGAGGACGCGCATACCGAGACAAATTGGTTCCTGTCGAAGCATGAGGCTGACCACACAACCTACATGGTCGACGATCGGGCTAGCCTTTATCCACGTATCGCCAAAGACGTTCGTGAGCTACAAGCTCCCAGCGCGGCTATCGTTCCTATGGTTCAAGCAACTGGGGTGAGCGCTGAATACAAAATACCAGGCAAAGTTTTTCGGTTACATTCAACAGCATTCAGCCTGATGCAGCCCTACTCCAATCTCGTGCCAAATAGACACGTGAGTCGAGGACGTTGCTGTTTGTTGGTTCGACGAATACGAGGCCGGGAATGACCCTGGAAAGAAACCTCACTCGGTGTAAGTTCACCATTCACAACAAGAGCGTTGCGGAGAACGTCATCGTGAGCGCTAGGTTGTGCGGAAAATTCACCGTGGCCGTTGATGTCTTGCGCCGCGGTAAACGTGGAATTGAGATCATTAGTTGCGGCACGGCGATCCCGGAGATTCAGCGCCGGAGGCAATCTGGGGATTGATCAGCGTATGGCATGAACCCTTAAGCTCTTACCCTCGCGTTTTTAATCGCATTCCCTACTAACCACACAGTGGCGACAAGGTTACAGTTACCGTCGAAAAAGTGTTTGCAATATAGAGGCAGGCTTCCGATAGTCGTTTGGGTCATGAATTTGAAAATGACACGCCGATTCCGGTCATCTGGATTCAACGGAAACAAGCTTACTATCTTCAGTTCTTGCTTGTTTTGGAGAATGACCAGGTCACGAAAATTAGACTGCCTGCCAACGATCGGCTGGTTCCATTTGTAACAACGCACGGGTTATTTTCGCTATCCAGGTCAATCGTCATTAACTTGTCCGTTAGGAATCGATTTTAATCATTCATAGGGATTGAAGCTCAACGCTTTGATGAGCAGAGCAAGAGCGCCGAGCCCGAAAACCCGTCAGCAGCCTAAAACTAAGGGCGATTGGAATGCCACAATACGCCTTTTCAGCGCGTCAATTCTTCCTTGTGTCTGTTCGTAGTTTGAGGGCAAATCCAATGAAGATCAGAGTCTTGATGGCGACGATTTCAGAGCCATAACTATATTCATCTTGGGGTATTTGAGTTACGGCATCCTGCTCGCCTCATATATGAAAGAAAATATGTTTCAGTACGCAGGTTTGAATAAAGAGCCGACGCCAGATTTTGTTCCGCTCATTCTTTTGAATGCGGTTAAGGCCTTCCTGTTAGCGTTCGTCTTGGAGTACTGGGCACGAATACGAACGCTTGTTGGCGGTTTAAGAGCCGGCGCAATCATAATGTTCCTCGTTGCTCTGAGTACGGATTTGAGTTTCCTGGGGTATATGAATCTCTTTAGGGGATTCATGGCGGTCATTGTGGATGTGTTAGCAGAGACTGTGAGAGTAGCTCTCGCGGGCGGCGCTATCGCGGCAGTTTTGGGGTGGAAAAGGGCGGCCGAACCACAAGGGTAACCTTGCAGCGTCCGGGCTCCCAGAGAGCAGTGTCGCCCGAGTGATCTGACGCTGCAACTCACAAGTTGAGAGCGATGGCGCGCGCGATCTCACTGCCACATAACCATTCAACCGCGTGCTGTCGCTCAGCATCTACCCACAACGGCTCCACGACGATCCGAGAATTTTATGTTACGCAAGCCCCTTCGACCGTTTCTAGCTGGCCGTTCGCATGGTAGACAACGACACAGTCACCCCCTGCGTGCTTGGCGGCATACATGGCCTTGTCTGCAGCTTGGAGTAATTCAGCCGCGGTGGAACCGTGCTCTGGAGCGCTGGCAATGCCGGCCGATATCGTGAAGTCTGCTCTTTGATTCCTGTTCCGAGTAGGTAAATCGCGGACCAGATCGAGTATTTGTTCCATACGTTGCTCGGTGTCCGGTAGCGATGAATCGGGCAGCACAAGGACGAACTCGTCTCCACCATAGCGGCACGAAATATCGCTATTCCGCAGTTTGCCGCATATCATATGACCCATTTGGCGTAACAGCGCATCGCCGGCATCATGGCCGAAAGTGTCATTGAACGGTTTGAATTTATCGAGATCGAGCATCACTACGCATAGCGGTGAATTGCTGCGCCGTCCTCGATGCAACTCCCGTGATAAGCTCTCTTCTAGATAACGCCGATTGCACATACCGGTTAGCGGATCATGGGTCGCCTGGTCGCGCAGTTCCTCTCTTAGTCTCAAGCTATACAAAAACTGCTTGATCGTTTGGCCAGCCGTCACGGCCAGGCGTTGTCTTGCGCTCGAACCTTTGACCGTTCCCGTCGCAGCGGTGAGACACAACAGTCCGTTAATTCCGGTGGGAAGTATCAAAGGCACGCACAGATAGCCTGCCTTGGGATCTTGGACAAAGTGGTTGCATAACAAATCCATTCGGGGATTGCTCACTTCATGCAGCATACCGCGCCGTAACGCCCAACAATCCTCTAATGAAAAACTGGCCATTATCGCTGTCTCATCGCCCCACTGCGCGACTGTTTCCATGGTTTGATGCCCGGGATGCAACATAGCCAAACAACCACTTTCCCCACCGAATAAGTCGACGGCGACGAGAGCAACCACCCGATAGGCTTCGGCTTGGGTGGTGCAGCTTTGAAGCAGCTCGTTGAGCCGGATGAGCGACTTCATTTCCTCATCACGTTTTAGCAGCTGTGCCACGGAAGCACGTAATTCATTGTTGGCTGTCCGTATACCCTCCTCCGCCCGCCGGCGGGCGGTGATATCGCGGATATTACATTGCATCACGCGGAAGCCATCGACCCAATAGACATTGCTGACAAACTCAACCTGGATCTGTTGGCCGCTTTTAGCTTCCAACGGAAGGTTTTCGTAATGGACGTATTCCTTGTTTTGTAATTGGCGCATCGCGTCCCGGGTCGCCATATCTTTGAGCGGGTCGATCTCCCACAGTACCTTGCCAAGCAACTCCTGTAGACTATATCCTAGCAGGTCTTGCAGGAACGGGTTGGCATCGGTGATTTGTCCCGTATCCCCATCCAAAAGAATGATGCCATCCTTGGCCGTCTCGAAGAGTCGGCGGTAACGACTGTCGTAACTGTCTGGCTTATCGCGCTCCCCATTTTGCTCAACGGCGATCTCGGTCTCTTCCAATGTAAAACTCCTTTTTCGGCAAGAGGGGTGTGCCGTCGAACAGATTATCGGATTCATTGCGCTGCGAATTTGGTTGGCGAGTTTCCTCAGCACAAGTCGATAGTGTAGCCCGACGCAATTAGTGGTCCAAAAAGCAACGCAGCAGGATTTATCGTAAACGCGCTAAATTTTTTAGATGTAAAAGCAGTTTAAATGGTGTGCTGTACGTCAGATCTGAAGACGCCTAGTGCGAGAAAATGACCGCGAACGAGTTAATGAGAATAGACCTGGTGATGAGAAGATTAGTACGCTTTCACGTATTGTGTTTCCTTTTGTCTCCCTTTTAGGTGTCGGAATGTGTCGCAAAATTCTCTAGCACTATCTCCTGCTGCAATCCCGGGAAAGAGCAATTAGCCGCATCACATATCTTGGGAGAAAACGTGGAGGACTAGGGACCTCCGTCGATTGACGAGACATCTTTAGTTCGACGTACCCAAGGAATAAAGCGATGTCCCAATAACGAGGCAAAAAAATTGTAACTTGCTCCAGCGGTAGGACACCGATAAGCGGCGTGCTAAAGGAGTGGCCAATTCAATTAACCGACTTTACCGGTGGTAGGAGTTGCCGCGCTTGAAAAGGAAACCGCGATGTTGCACTCGGTTCGACAGCGAATTGTGATTCCCGCCTTCTGCCCTGCTCGTATGGTCGCTTCCTAGATACTTTCGTAGCAGAATTTCTAGATCGGAGAATTTGAATGGCTTGTGCAAAACCTCTGCGGCTCCGGCAAGGATCGCTCGGTTTCTTTCGTAAGCCGTTCAGATAATAATCGGTATCTCTCGTAGAAGGTGCAGTTTTTAACTGGACAATTTCTTCACCGTTTATAATCGGCATACTGCGGTCCATAAGAATAAGGTCGGGTTGCGCAGCAAGTGCCGCTTCGATTACTGCGTTCCCCATTGTCGGCCTCAATTAACTCATACCCTAGACGCTTGATGTAAGCGAATTTACGCCCGACACTTCCGTTGTCCGCCTTAAATCAAAACTGTTTGTGATTTCCGCCTCTTGCGCATGCGATTCTGTGCGATTCTGGAAAGCATACAGTTGCCGAAAAAAACTTGGAAGCATAATACTGTCATTTCGGCAATATTATGCTTCAAGTTATACAGCAGGAGTCCGTTAACGTAGAATCAGTAAGTGTCTATCATCCTTTGGATCTCGTCCGGATTGTTTGTTTTTGTCAGCGCCAAGGCGAGCAGCAGACGCGCTTTCCACGGCTGCAAGTTGTCGCCGGCGACGAAGCCGCGGCGTTGTAGGCCTGGGCTGCGCACGACGCGGCCGGAAGCGACGCGGCTGCATAGGCACATCAGCATGCCGTTTTCCTTAAAACACTTGTCGAAGGCGGCATCTTCCGCTGGAGTCGGCCGGCCGGCACCGGTGCCGGCACTGACGATGCCCTTGGCGCCGGCCTTGGCTGCGGCCTCGATCATGGTGCCGTCGGCGCCGACATAGGAAAGCACCATGTCGACGCGCGGTAGAAATTCTAATTTTCCCACGTCGAACTCGGTTGCCGTCGTGTGCTTGCGCACCGGCGTGTGGTAGTAAACGATCTTGCCGTCGCCATCGGCAAATCCCAGAGGTCCCAAATCGCGCGACTGAAAGGCTTCGACGCGGTAGGTGGCGGTCTTGGTAACGTCGCGGCCATTGAATATCGTATCGTTCATCACTAGCAAGCAGCCGCGGCCTCGGGAGCTCGGGTCGGCGGCGACTTTGACGGCGTTGACTAAATTCAGATAGCCGTCCGCGCTGATCGCCGACGACGGCCGCATGGAACCGACCACCACCACCGGCTTGTCGGTCTTGAGCACGAGATTTAAGAAATAGGCGGTTTCTTCAATTGTATTTGTGCCGTGGGTGATGACGATGCCGTCGGCTTTGTCCTCGTCGAAGATCTTATGGATGGTGCGCACGAGATCGAGCCAGTCTTTGTCCACCAGCGCGTGGCTGGGTAAGCGGCGAAAGGGAATCTCTTGGATCTCTGCGATGCCTTTTAGTTCTGGCAGCTGTTCGAGCAGTTCGCCGTCGTTCAAGCGCTTGCCTGCTTCGATGTACCAGGCGAGATCGAGGCGATCCTTGCCCACCGAGTCGATCGTGCCGCCGGTCAAAATCAATGCAACTTTGGGTAAATTGGCCATGAAAAATGTCCTTCCTTGATTATGATTCGATTCTAGATGATCTAAAGTTTTTATCTGGGCAATGCTTTTAAGTTCAAGCCGATCAGTCAGTTCAGAGCTCAATTAAGATCGTCGAAGTCGTATCATCTCGTTAACGGTCAAAGCTCGATATGACAGGTTCGCTTCCGAATCACGAAGTCACGAGCCAAGATCACGCTAATTTTAACTCTGCCAGCGCTTCCTTGGCGAAGCGTTCGATCTGTTCGCGCCGTTCGGGGTAGTGCGGGATCATGAATTGCAGGCCAATGTGCACGCAGCCGACGGCGATGAACTGCTTCAGTCTTTCTTTGACCTGGTCGAATGCTGCCTTTGAGGTAGTCGGTGATTTGCGGCCCGTCGTTGGGTGTGAGCTCGACCGGTAGGCAGCATGCGAGTTGGACTTCATCGGGATCGCGGCCGGCTTTTTTCGCCTCGGCGCGAACGTTGTCATAGCCGGCGGCCAACTGCTCAGGCGTGACTTTGACGAAGTAGGGAAACCATGCGTCGCCGAACTGGCCGGCGCGTCGCTGGGCGTATTTGCCTTCACCGCCGACCCAGATCGGCAGCCGCGGCGTTTGATAAGGTTTGGGCAAAAAGGCGATATCATCGACGTGATAATACTTGCCGTGAAAAGTGATGTGCTCCTCGCCCCATAAATGTTTGAGCAAGGTCAACTGTTCGTCGGAAACCTTGCCGCGTTCTTTGAACGGAGCGTTCATGGCGGCGAATTCTTCCTCCATCCAGCCAACGCCGACGCCTAAAATCAGTCGACCGGTGGACAATTGGTCTATCGTAGTGGCGATGCGCGACCAGTGGAGCGGATGGCGATAGGGCAGCACCATGACGCTCATGCCCAATTGAATAGTTTCTGTGCAGCCGGCCAGGAAGGCCAGGCAAGTCATGGTATCGAAAAACGGCCGGTCCGGCGGCACGATGAACGTCGCTTCCTTGCTGTAGGGATAGGTTGTGCCGATTTTCCACGGAATAACCAAACGATCCGCGGCCCAAACCGAATCGTAGCCCAGCGCTTCAGCTTCTTGCGCCGCCTGCCGGATCGTATTACGGCTGGCGGCGCGGCCGGAGACTGGCAGAAATACTCCGAACTTCGTCACAAATCCTCCGAGTCAATTTCGTTGACAGATGATGGTGTTAAAGTTAGTTTTCGGCACGCGAAAACAAACATCATTGGCAATTATCATAATGGCGCTTAAATGGCTATTTGGCGCGGAATCGTAGCCGGCTCATTACTCTTGATTGGTTCGAGTGCGGCAGCGCAGGAACTGGTAAAAGTTCCCGTGCAACTCCCGTCGATTTCGCCGGCGGTTAGCCCATTCGCTCTCGCCCGCGATCGCGGCTACTACCGCCAAGAGGGGCTCGACGTTCAATTGGTTTTGATCCTTCCGCGTTGGGCATGCAGGCGTTACTCGCCGGTAACATTAAGTTTCCACCGCCGGTGGATCGGAACTACTGCCGATCTTACGCGGTGCGCCGGTGAAGTATGTTTTTACGACCTTCAGTCGGCCGATGTTTTGGCTTTACGCCCGGCCGGAAATCCGCGCGGTGGAAAATCTCAAAGGCAAGAAACGTCGGCGTGTCTGGTATCGGCAGTGGACCTGATTCGTTATTGCGTGAGATCCTCAAGAAGCATGGCTTGGATGGCGTTCGAGATGTGATTGTTCTCCCCGTCGGCTCGGGCACTGGCCGTTTCTTCGCCTTGCAGGCAGGTTCGGTGGATGCCGCAATGCTTTCCGTCCCGGCGAATTTGCTCGCCCAAGACGCCGGCTATCGCGAACTGGTTTCGTTCATCGATCAAGAGTGGATCGAGCTCCAAGGCACGGTCAACGTTACCGATCAATTGTTAGCGTCTGATCCCATCTTAGTGGAGAAGTTCCTCCGCGCAACGCTTAAAGGTCTCATCCATTTCCTCGACCTGCGGGTCCAATCGATTACAAACTTGGCGCGATTTCTCAGAATCAAGGAAGACGCCGTCGCCAGGATCCACGACCTCATGCGACCCAGTTTGACTCAGGACGGCATCGTCAGCGAAGAGATCCAGCGCAAATCCCTCGAACACATCGTCGATCGCGCCGGCCTCAAGGAGCCGCCGCGGCTGGAGAGGATTTTCGACTATTCGGTGACGGCGAAAGCACGCAATGAACTGCGGCTGAAGGGGTGGAAGCCGTGAGGTTAAGGCACGTCTGGAGTGGAGACTGGTGAGCGGCGCCCGGGGTGATCGAGATTTCACAAAGTAACCTAGATCTCGTTCCAGCCGTTCAAATCGTTACAGTCGTTCCAAGACGTCGGATTCGATCGGTTCGGAATTACGATTTGAACGGCTTGAACGGAGCGCAGCGGTTGACCGGATTGAACCGCCGTCTCGCCTACGGATAGCGCCGATACACGCCATCGTAAAAGTTGCCGATCATCTGCACGGCGATTTTGCCGCAATACTCCAGCGGCCAGCCGGCGCGCTCGTTACCGTAACCTTCTTGCAGCGCGACTTCGAGGATCGCTTGGTTGGTGCCGCCGTGATCTTCGTCAAGGTCGGCTTCTTCGTGAACGCGAAAATACTTCATGTCCTCGTTGGTAATGCCGTACTTGGGCAGACTCTGGCGGAAGTCGCGGGAGATGAAGCCGAAGATCTCTTCTTCCATATGGACGGCGTAACATTCGGCGAGCGGTATATCGATCCAAGAGCGAACAAAGAAATCCACCAAGCCACGTGCCTCGGGTATCAGTTCGCATTCGATCATTTGCTCAGTCGTGACGCCCAGGGCTTTGCCGAGGACCGGTAGCATGCGCGCGTGGCCGCCGATAGCGGGGGTAGTGAATTCTTCGCCGATCTTCTGGGCGATGCGATTTTCTATATCGGGATGGCGTTTAAAAAAGCCGACGAACTGGTGGTAAGAGGTAGCCATTCCTGTGTTGACCTCGAGTGCGAAGGAATACCAGTTTTTGATCCAACCCTGGAGCCGAGCTTGCGACAAAGTACCGGCTCTTAGGTCGGTGAAGAACGGCGAAGGCTTCACTTCATTGTGATAGGTGTCGAGGATGATTTTGCGGATCGCCTCGGATTTTTGTTTTGCTTCCTGCGGAGTCATTTTGATATGGTCAGCCACGGTTAATTCCTTTCCCGTCATGAAACTTCATTCGTCAAGGCCACTTAACCGAAGGCCAAGATTGTTGTCAACGTCAAGGTCGGCTGGGATCGCCCTAGCGAAAGTTGGTCGAACGGTGGAACGCTAAGTCAAGAAGATAAGGAACCTGGTCATGTTCTCCGTGGGAAGCAACGTCCAACGCATCGACGGTATTGAAAAGGTTGCCGGAAAAGCAGTCTACACCGGCGACATGCGGCTGCCGGGGATGGGATATGCCAAAGTGCTGCGCAGCCCGGTTCCCCACGCGCGCATTCGGAGCATCGATGCCAGCCGGGCGAGTGGCGTTGCCGGGCGTGCTCGCCGTGCTCACGCGCGATACCATCAAGGTCGCGGCCAATTCTTTCGGCGCTTATGTGCGCGATCAGCAGATTATCGCCACCGACAAAGTTCGCTATGCCGGCGATATGATGGCGGCGGTGGCGGCGACGCAACCGAGCATCGCGGCACAGGCGTTAACGCTTATCGACGTCGATTATGAAGAGTTGCCGGCGGTATTCAGCATCGACGATGCGCTCAAGGCGGGCGCGCCGTTGGTGCACGAAAAGCTCGAGCGCCGAGACCCTGGCTATGGCCGCGGCGGTTCGCATATCGTCCACGACGACAGCAACATCTGTTTGCATTTTCGCCACCAGCGCGGCGATATCGCCGCCGGATTCAAAGACGCCGATGCAGTCTTTGAAGATACCTTTTACTTTCCCAGCGCGCAGCATTATCCGATGGAACCCCATGTCTGCGTCGCCCATTTCGAGGGCGAGACGCTGACGGTGTGGTCGGCAACCCAGAGCCCCTTTCCAGTGCGCCAAGAGTTGGCGCGAATCTTCGCCCTGCCATTTAGCGGCGTGCGCGATCATCGTGCCCGCGGTGGGCGGCGGCTACGGCGCCAAGAGCGGCATCAAGACCGAAGGCATTGCCGCCTGCTTGTCGCGCATGTGCGGCCGGCCGGTACGCTTAGCTTTTGGCGCCGAAGAAACTTTTAAAACCATTTGCCAGCCGCGCGCCAAGATGACGCTCAAGACCGGCGTCAAGAAAGACGGCACGTTCGTCGCGCGCCACTGTGAGATTTTTCTCGATGGCGGCGCCTACGCCAACTCCGGTCCATCGGTGACCGAAAAAGCCGGCTACCGCGCCCATGGGCCCTATCGGATTCCCCATGTGCTGACCAATGCCTATTCCGTATATACCAACACCGTCCCCGGCGGCGCATTTCGCGGCTTCGGCGGACCGCAGGTAGCCTATGCCTACGAAACCCATACCGACATGATCGCCCAGCGCATGGCGATCGATCCCTTCGACCTGCGCATGAAAAATCTTTTGGACCGGGGCGAAAGTTTTTCTCCCGGCGATACGCCCATCGACTGCGATCTCAAGGCCGGATTGAAAAACATCGCCCAGGCGATCGGTTGGGATTCCCACGGCAGTCAAATAAGTAATGGACCCAAACGGCGCGGCGTCGGCATCGCCACGGCGATGAAAGATGGCGGCGGGACCAACAAGCCGGCCAATGCGGCGGTGAAAATCTTCAACGACGGCAGTGTGCTGTTGTCGACCGGTTCGGTCGAAGTGGGGCAGGGGATGCGCACGGCGTTCCTGCAAGTCGTCGCCGAAGAGTTGTCCGTGCCGCCAGCCCAGGTGCGCGTCGCCGCGTTGGATACCCACTCCACGCCCTTCGACAAAGGCACCAACGCCAGCAGCGCGACATCGATCATGGGCCAAGCGGTCCTCAAGGCCGCGCGCGATGCGCGGCGGCAATTGCTCGAAGCGGCGGCCGCCGTATTGAAGGCGCCGGCCGGCGACGTGCGACTGGAAAACGGCATGGCGCTGTGCGGCGAAGAGAGTTTGAGCTTTCGCGAAGTGATGCAGCGTCACTTCAGAGAATCGGAAGGGGAGATTTGGGGGCGGGGTTATTTCAAGATCGAAAAGGACCAGCACGTGCCCCTCGGTTTCCCGTCGCCGTTTTGGGAGATCGGTTTTGGCGCAGCGGAAGTCGAAGTGGACGTTGAGACTGGCGCCGTGAAGTTGTTGCGCTACATCTCGCTCACCGACGCCGGCAAGATGATCAATCCGATGCAATGCGAGGCCCAGGACGAAGGCGCGGCGGTGTTCGGCATCGGCCAAGCGTTGTTTGAAGATCTCGCCTATCAAGATGGCCAACTGCTCAACGGCACCCTGATCGATTATTGCCTGCCGCGTTTCACCGATCTGCCCGCCGAATTCACCACCACGATCATGGAAGGCGGCGGCGGCCCAGGACCCTACGGCGCCAAAGGAATGGGCGAAGGCGGCATTCTTCCTGTGGCACCGGCCATCGGCAACGCGGTTTTCGCCGCGACCGGCACTCGTATCCAGTCCGTGCCGCTGACTCCGGATGTGGTCTGGCGAGCGATGGGTGGGGTAAGTAAGGAGTGAAGAGTAAGGAGTTGACTTTTTCCCCATTGGAAAAGGGGCTAGGGAGATTTTTCAACTGACGCGCACAGAAATCCCTCTCGATCCCCCTTTATCAAAGGGGAGTTGGAAACATAGCGATCGACGGTGTCAGCTGATTCGTTGAGATAGGCAGATATTCGATGGAATCGAAAATCCAAAAGCGGTCCCGCGGACTAGAATCTCAAATTCCTTTGGCGCCCCGCATCGACTTGAAAGACAAAGTCTCTGGCCGGGCGCAGTACATCGAAGATCTGCCCGATCTGCCCAACACGGCCTACGGCGCGACGCTGTTGAGCCCATACTCGCACGCGAAGATTCGCCGCATCGATTGTTCCGAAGCGCTTAAAATGCCCGGAGTCTTGGGCGTCGTCGATCGGGAACATCTTGACGGCGTCAACCCGCGACTGAAGCTCGCGCCCCATGAGCATTTAAAAATTACCGACGACCAGGACTTTGTCGCGATTGACAAAGTCCGCTACGACGGCGATCTGGTGGCGCTGGTGGTCGCCGAAGACCGGCGCATAGCGGAGCGCGCGTTGGGAAAAATTCACGTCGACTATGATCCGTTGCCAGCAGTATTCGATGCGGTCGCGGCGCTGGAACCGGGCGCGCCGCTATTGCACGAAGATCGCGGCGGCAATCTTCTGGTCGAAGATAGCCTGGCTTGGGGTGACATCGACGAGGGCTTTAAGCAAGCGCAGCGGATATTCGAGGAGACTTACTCGTCGCCGTCGATGTTTCACCATCCGATGGAACCGGTGGGCGGATTTCTCGCGCACTATGTCAACGGCGAGGCGAACATTTGGCTGCCGACCAGCTCGCCGACCCGCGACGCGGCGGAGTTTGCGCACTTTCTCGGCATCGAGCCTGATAAAGTGCGCGTGCGCGTGCCCTACGTCGGCGGCGGCTTTGGCTCGAAGATACCGACGCCGGCGCATTTCGCCGCGCTCTTCCTTTCGCGCAAGATCGGCCGTCCCGTCCGCTTGATCCCGTCGGCGCAAGAGAGCTTTCGCCAGAACGCGCGCCACGCCGAAGTTTTCAAAGCTCGAGTCGGCGTCAAAACGGACGGCACTTTGACCGCCCTCGATGTCGATCTGGTCGTCGACACCGGCGCCTACACCACCGGCGGCGCCACCGCGGTGCACAACTCGGTGATTTCCGCCTGGGGCTGCTACCGCATTCCCCATCTGCGCATCCGCGGCAAGTGCGTTTACACCAACAAGGTTCCCGCCGGCCACACCCGCGCCACCGGCAAGATCCAAACCACATGGGGCATCGAGTGCACCATGGATAGCGTGGCGCGCCAGCTCGGGCATCGACCCCTACGAGTTTCGCAAGAAGAATGTGCTGCTGCGCGGCGATTTCGTCTGTAAGGGCACGCCGCAACATGGATACGGATTATCTCGATCTCATGTCTGAAGCGATCGCCGGCATCGCTTGGGATGGCAAAGCGAATCCTGCGCCGAGCTTGAACGGGCCGCGCTGGGCGCGCGGCCGCGGCATGGCTTTGAGCCTGCGCCATGGTTCTCAAGGCGGCGGCCGGGCCTATGCGCTGGTGACGCTGGACGCGCGGGGCGTTCTTACGATCCAACACAATGCGCCGGAGATCGGCCAAGGCACGCACAATCTTTTCAGCGTGGTGGCGTCACAGACCTTGAATCTGCCGCAGAGCCAGATTCGCGTGGGCACGCCGGACACCGCGGTAAATTTGCCCTTCGCCGGAGTGAGCGCACAGCGCACGACCATGCAGATGGGCAACGCGGTGCACAACGCCTGTAAGACATTGCAGGAGGATTTGCTCGGGCTGGCGGCGCAGGTCAAAGGCGGCGAGGCCAAGGACTGGCAGATCGTCGATGGGCGGCTGTGCTGGGGCGAATCGAGTTTTTCGATCAACGAAATCATTCGCGCGGTCGGCGCCAGCGTCGTCTTGAAAGCGGTCGGCTATCACAGCGTGCCGCCGATGGTGAAGGACTCGGCGTTCGCCGGCATGGATCACTGGGCGCCCAGCGGCGCGGCGGTCGATCTCGAAGTGAACCGCGACACCGGCGAGCTGCGCATTCTCGGCTACGCGGTCATCGCCGACGCCGGCAAAACCATTCACTATTCCTCGGCTAAGGCGCAAGTGGACGGCGGCGCGGTGATGGGCTTCGGCCATGCGCTGTTCGAAGAGACGATTTATCAAGACGGCCAATTGCAGAACGGCGATCCTTTTCAATATCGTCTGCCGGTGATGAAGGATCTGCCGGAGCTTTTCTATTCCTCGATGTTGGAAAAGGGCGATGGGCCGGGGCCGTTCGGCTCCAAGGGCATGGCCCAGACATCCATCGTTACCGTCGGCCCGGCCATCGGTAACGCCGTCTACGACGCGCTCGGCGTGCGCGTACGCTCGTTGCCGATCACGCCGGAGAAGATTTTGCGGGCGATGGGAAAGCTAGAATAGTTTTGGGTTTCGTATTTTGGGTTTGATGAGTCGGATGAGCTGCTAGCATGTTGAATCCTTTGAAGCTTGTTCAGCCAACTTCAGTTCGAGAAGCTTCCCAAGCGCTCGCGGAGTTTGGCGACAAGGCCAAGCTCTATGCCGGCGGCGCTGAATTGTTGCTGCTGCTGCGAAACGGCCTGATCGATGCGGAAATTTTGATCGATGTGAAGAAGATCGAGCGGCTGCAGCGTTTGGATTCAAACAACGGAGCGCTACGCCTCGGCGCTTGCTTGACGCACCATGAGTTGGCGACGAACGCAGCGATCCGTGAACGGGCGCCGTCGTTCGCGTATGCTGAATCGCAGGTTGCCAATATACGGGTGCGCAATCAAGGCACCCTCGGCGGTAATCTCGCGTTCAACGATCCACATTCCGATCCGGGCACGGTTTTGCTGGTTCATAATGCTTCAGTGACGATTGGCAACGCTAAAGGCGAGCGCCGCTTGGCACTCGATGATTTTTTCGTCGACATGTACGCCACGGCGCTCGAAGCCGGCGAGCTGTTGCTCGAAATCGAGATTCCGTCGCTGCCTGCTGGGATGACGAGCGCATACCAGCGGCTGCATCGCTATCAACGCCCGACGCTCGGAGTGGCGGTGGCTGCGCGAATCGCCCAGGGCATTGTGGCAGACGCACGCCTGGCGGTCGGCTGTATTGGACCGAAGGCGCAGCGCTTGACGGAATTGGAGGCTAAGATTAACGGCGTGACGCTGACGGATACGCATAAGCATATTTGCCGAACAGAAAAAGTATTTGCGCGATGTTTTGCGTCCGGTGGATGATTTGCTGGGTAGCGCGGAATACAAATTGTATATGACCGGGGTGATGCTCGGAGAAGCGTTGGCGCAGGCCGCGGGTGAAACGCGCCCGGCAGATTAGCGGATTATGGAAACCCGATCGTCATTCAATCTTACACTTACCGTTAACGGCCAAGCTTGGTCGGGCGAGGTTGCCATCGAAGCGACCTTGCTTGAATTTCTCCGTCAGCGTCTACACCTCACCGGCACGAAACGCTCATGCGAGTCGGAAGTCTGCGGGGCCTGTACGGTGTTGGTCGATAATCGCGCGGTGAGTGCGTGTAATTACTTGGCCTTTGAAGCCAATGAGAAATCGGTGCGCACCATCGAAGGCGTTGCTCACGGTGATAAACTCGATCCGCTCCAAGAAGCCTTTATCCGCAACATCGGCGCCCAGTGCGGTTACTGCACTCCGGGGCAGATCATGGCGGCCAAGGCGCTGTTGATGGAGAATCCCAATCCGTCCCGCGAACAGATCGCCGAGTGGTTGAGCGGCAATATCTGCCGTTGCGGTGCCTATGGCGCGATCGCGCAGTCCATTCTTGAAGCGGCGGCGGCCTATCAGTCCAAGAAGGAATAAGTTGATGCTGTGGCAGTGGTTGGGCGGTTTGACGATCGCCTCGTTTTGTTTGAGCGAAGGCCAGGTCCTGGCCGCGGATAAGATCCGCGTTGCCGTGGCTAACTTCAACGTTTCTTTCATGATGACCGGTGTCGCCGCTAAAAAAGGGTTTTTCCGCGATGAGGGACTGGAACCGGAGATTATCGCCATGCGCCCGCCGGTGTCGATTACGGCGTTGGCGAGCGGCGACATCGATTATACGACGGTGTTTGGCTCGGTGGTGCGGGCGGCGGTGCGCGGCTTGCCGGTGCGTGTCGTTGCCAGTTTTATCGATGGTTCGACGCATGCACTGCTCGCTCGACCGGAGTTCAAGTCGGCTAAGGATTTGCGCGGACGGACAATGGGTGTCGGTTCTTACGGCGCCTCGGATGATATCTCGGCGCGCATGATGATGCGACACCACGGCGTTGACCCTGACAAGCAGATGAAGATCGTCGCCTTAGGATCGGATCGCGCGCGTTTTGCGGCACTGAAGGAGGGCATCGTCGATGCCACGGTGGTCGCGCCACCGGTGGACTCGGAAGGACGCAAGGCGGGATTTAATATTCTCGCCCGCGCCTATGAGATTTTTACTTTTCCGTTTGTCGGCTTGGGCACCAGCGTGAAAAAAATCACCGAGCGGCCCGATGAAGTGAAGCGAACCATTAAAGCCTTGGTGCGGGCCAATGTCTTCATCCGCGACAACCGCGACGAGTCGATTCAAATTTTAGCCCAGTGGGGCCGCAGCGACCGCAGCGCCGCCACTGCGGCTTACGATTCGTCGGTAAAAGTTTTCAATCGCGACGGCGCGATTCCTGAGAGCGGCCTGCGTCTGGTGTTGGATCAGGCCAAGGCTGAGGCCAATCTCAGCCGCGAGATAGCAGTCGCCGAGGTCGCCGAGTTGTCTTTGCTGCGGGACGCGCAAAAGGAGTTGGGCATTAAAGGAAGGTGAGCGCCGGTGAAATTGCCGTACAGGTCGTGAGGCTATCGCTGTCGCGGTTGCGCGAAGCATAAAGAGTTGGGGACCAAGGGGAAATGAAATTCACAGTATCGAGGATGACTTCATTTGGCGCCATTTCGTTGGGTTTGTGCTTGGCATGGGGACAATCCGTTGACGCACAAACCATTGAAAGAGTTCGCATCGGCATGCCGAGCCTGTCATTGAGTTTTATCGCGCCGCAGCTCGCCTATGCCAAGGGCTTTTTCCGTGAAGAGGGTATTGACGCCGAGATTATCCGCATCGCCACCAACATCGGCATCGTCGCCGTCACCACTAAAGAGATCGGCTACACCAGCGCCGTCGGCGCGGCGCTGCGCGCCGGCGTAAAAGGCTTGCCAATCAAGGTTGTCACCTATTTCAACGGCCGGCCGCTGCACGTGTTGGTCGCCAAGCGCGAGTTAAAATCTGTCGGCGAGCTGCGCGGCAAGGTGATTGGTTTTGCCGGCTACGGCGACTCCACCGAGTACATGTTGCGCGCCATATTGGCGCAGGCGGGAATGACGCTAGAGAAAGATGTTCAGGCTTTCCAGGTGTCAGGCAGCGGCCAGCGCGTGCAAACGCTGCTCGCCGGGAGACTCGACGCGGCAATCTTGCCGCCGCCGTTCAATTTCGAGGCGGAGAGCAAAGGTTTCGTGCGTTTGACGGCCGCGGCGGATGTGTTCGAGACCAGCGTGTCGGGACTGGCACTGCACAACGACACGCTGAAAGAGAAACCCGGCCAAGTTAAAAAAATGCTCCGCGCGCTGTTGAAAGCACAGAATTTTATCCGCGGCAATAAAGCCGACAGCGTGCGCGTCATCGCCGACTGGTTGAAGCTCGAACCCGCTATCGCCCAGGCGTCCTATGATATTTACGTCAAAGGCATGAGCTTGAACGGCGTGGTTGGCGAGCGGGTCCTGGAAAGTGACATCGAACGGGCACGGCGCGATCAGCAGGTCAAAGAAGCGGTGGCGGTCGGCAAGGTGGTGGAATTCGCCGTGCTGCGCGAAGCATTGCAGGAGTTGGGGATGCGGTAGATGTGATCCGTGGCGATCCGTTTCCCCAAGGAGGATGCCTATATATGGCGCGCTACCGACAACGAAATCTCGCCTAGCCCCTTTTTTCAAAGAAGGTAACAGAGAAAGATAGCCGATGATCGTGAAAATTAGCTGCATCGCTTATAGCTTCATTACTCGTTTGTCTTTTTGCGCCATTTCGAAGCCATGGCGTCGATCGCGTTCGTTTCGCCTATCCGGCCAAGAGTTTGAACTATCTTCCCATCACCCTTGGCCGCGATAAGGGAATCTTTCAGGCGGAAAATGTCGACTTGCAGATGATCCTGGTTGCATCGACGATCCAGGTGGCGGCGCTGACGACCGGGGATATCGATTTTTCCGGAGCACAATCTCAGGTCATGGCCGGCGCGGCGCGCGGCTTGGCGGTGAAAGTCGTCGGCTTTCTCACCATCAAGCCGTCGTTCTGGCTGATGGCCAAGCCGGAGATTAAATCGATGGCGGAACTCAAGGGCAAGATTATTGGCATTACCGCCATTGGCTCATCGACCGATACCTTGGCGCGCTTTCTGGTCAGTAAAAATGGTTTGGTGCCGGATCGCGATGTGGCGTTTCTCGGCACCGGCACGACAGCCAATATTCTCACTGCGATGAAAGCCGGCACGGTGGACGCCGGGGTACTGTCGCCGCCGTTCAACGCCTTTGGGAAGCAGTTGGGCTACCGTACGCTGGCCTATTTCGGCGACTACGTCGAGCAGTCTCTATCGGGGTTAGGTACGTCCGACAAAATGATTCGCGACCGGCCCGAGTTGGTCAAGCGAATGCTGACCGCGACGATCAAAAGCCTGCGGTTCATCCAGCAGCGACCTGCGGACACCATCCAATTCATTGCCAAGGAATGGACGGTCGATGCAGCGGCTGCCGATGAGCTGTACAAATCGATGCTGCCGGCATTTTCCAAAGACGGCGGCATGGACGAGAAAGGCATCCGTGATGCGCTCAAGCGCGAAACCGAGCGGATGAATTTGAAAGAGGAGACGCCGCTTAGCCGCGTACTGGACGTGCGGCTGCTGCGCGAAGTGCAAAGGGGATTGTAGGAAACTGTTCAAGGTTCAAAAGTTCAAGGTTCAAGGCCGGTCAGTAAGAGCGCCTGCGTTGTTCCCTTCAGTTTATGTCGTTGAACTTTGAACCCTTGAACCTTGAAGGGTGGGGCACGATGGTGAATCAATGAAACAAACCGACGGTTTAAGAAGTTGGCTGAACGAAGTGGAAGAACTCGGCGAAATCCGGAACATCGACGGCGCCGATTGGGATCTGGAAATCGGCGGGGTGGCCGACATCGTCAACGAGCGCGGCAGTTCGCCGGCGGTGCTGTTCGATTCGGTCAAAGGCTATCCCAAGGGTTATCGCGTGTTGGTCAACTCTTTGGGCTCGACCAAGCGGCTCGCCTTGAGTCTCGGCATGGCGCAAAATTTGAGCGCGATGGATTTCGTAGCGGAGTGGCGCCGGCGCTCACAGGACTTGAAGCATATCCCGCCGCGGCTGGTGCGCGACGGGCCGGTGTTGGAAAATATTCAGCGCGGCAAGGATGTCAATATTTTGAAATTCCCGACGCCGCGCTGGTTCGAGCTCGACGGCGGCCGCTATATCGGCACCGGCAGCGTGAATATTACCCACGATCCCGAAGAGGGATGGACCAATCTCGGCACGGCGCGGGTGATGATCCACGACGAGAATACCGTGGGTTTCTACATCGCGCCGGGACGCCATGGTCGAATTCACCGCGACAAAGCGTTCGCCCGCGGCGAGCCTTTCAAGGTTGCGATCTCCGTCGGACATGATCCGCTGATCTTTCTCGCCGGCGCCCTGGAAGTTCCCTACGGCGTCTGCGAGTACGACTTCATCGGCGGCATACAGGGCGAGCCGGTGGATGTCATTCGCGGCGAATTCACCGGCTTGCCGATTCCGGCGAGCGCGGAGATCGTTCTGGAAGGCGAGTGTGTGCCCGGTCCGGAAAAAATCGAAGGACCTTTCGGCGAGTGGACCGGCTACTACGGCAGTTCGTCGCGCCCGGAGCCGATCGTCAAGATTCACCAGGTGGTGCACCGCAACGATCCGATCTTGCTCGGCTACACGCGCAAATGGCGCGCGCCGCTCAAAGCCGCGTTGGTGTGGGACGATCTTGAAGCCGCCGGCGTGCCCGATATCCGCGGCGTGTGGTATCACGAGGCCGCCGGTGGGGCGTATTTGTTTTTGGTCGTGGCGATCAAGCAGCGCTATCCCGGCCATGCGCGCCAGGCGGGATTGATCGCCACCGAGTGCCACGCCGCGGCCTATCTGGGCCGCTACACCATCGTCGTCGACGACGACATCGATCCGACCAACTTGAATGAAGTGCTCTGGGCGGTGTGCACGCGCTCCGATCCGGTGCAGGATATCGAAATGCTGCGGCGCTGCTGGAGCGGTCCCCTCGACCCGATCATTCATAAAGACGCTAAGGGGTTCAACTCCCGTGCGGTCATCGACGCGACGCGTCCGTATGAATGGAAAGAAACCTTCCCGCCGGTATCGCGCTCGAGCAAGGAGCTGCGTGATCGGATTTTAGCAAAATGGCCTGACAAGCTGACGTGAGAGTCGGAAGAAGAGATTTAGCCACAAAGAGCACAAAGGGCACAAAACAATAAGACATACGGATTCGGATTGTGAACCGCAAAGTTTGACCTGAGCGAAAGCGAAGGATCTGGAGCCACGCAGAGATCGCAACGGCTTTTCCTGGCGCGTTGCGCGCCCTATGTGCCCTTTGTGGTTAACTTCTTAATTCGTTTCCTTCATGATGATCAGAAAGGTTTTCACATGGCACTACAACTCACGATCGCCTGCGGCGATTACGACCGGACCCATCCGTTGATCGATGGTTCGGTCAAGCCGGAGGGGATCGAGCTCAACTGGTTGACATTGCCCCATCTGGAGATCTGGACGCGCATGCTCAATTACTACGATTTCGACGCTTCGGAGATTTCTCTGTCGTCGTACATAATCGCGCGGTCGCTCGGCAAGCCGCTGACGGCGATCCCGGTGTTTCCGGCGCGGGCGTTTCGCCATTCGTATATTTTCATCAATACCAAGAGCGGCATCCGTGAACCCAAGGATCTCATGGGCAAGCGTGTCGGCTTGGCTGAATTTCAACAGACCGCGACGGTGTGGATGCGCGGCACGCTGCAACATGACTACGGCGTCGATCTCGATGACATCGAGTGGTTTACCTGGGTGCCGCGCTCGCGCATGGAGATGGAATTGCCCAAGCGCTACAAGGTCAGCCATCTGACCCCGGACAAAAAGCCGGATCAGATGCTTTTCAACGGCGAGCTCGACGCGATCATGATTCCCAGTCTATTTCCCTCGCTCTTCAATCCGCCATCCCATGTGCGGCGTTTGTTTGAAGATTCGCCCAAAGTAGAGGCCGAGTATTACAAAAAGACCGGCATCTTTCCGATCATGCACTCGGTCGCGCTCCGGCAGGATGTCTGGCAGGCCCATCCGTGGATCGCTCGCAGCTTGTTCAAAGCCTTTGAGCGAGCCAAGGAAGAGGCCTACGCGCGCTTGAAGGATTTGACGCCCTACAAGATCAGCTTGGCATGGTTCCGCGGTCCGGTGGAGCAACAGCAGCAGATACTCGGCGACGACCCGTGGCCGTACGGTTTAGAGAAAAACCGGCACGTAGTCGAAACCCTCCTGGGTTATCTGTACGAACAAGGATTAGCCGAGAAAAAAGTTACCCTGGAAGAGCTGTTCGCGCCGAATACGTTGGATCTCTAGATTCGTTAGGTTCCAGTCGTTCCATTGGTTCCAACTGTTCCAAAGGTTCCGAGACACCTGGAGCTTCATGGAACGATTGGAACCGCTGGAACCTCCCCGACTATAACCCAATCTCCGGCTTGCCCGGCCCTTCCTCGCGGTAGAGGCCGAACGGTTTTAGCACCGGCGCGTCGTTCATCGAGAAGAGAATGGCATCGTCGCTCGCCGATGTATTGGCGTGCTCATGCCAATGCCAGAGCGGCACGACGAAGCAGTCGCCTTTTTCCCAGTGGAATGGTTTACCATCGATCACGGTCGTGCCTTCGCCGCGGAACACGTGGTAAATCACCGTGCTGGTGTGGCGGTGCGCTTGGGTGCGCTGGCCGGGTTTCAGCAACTGTATCCAACAGGACATCGTCGGCAGGGTCGGTCCGCCGGTGAGCGGATTGACATATTCCATGGCGTAGCCTTCGTAGGGATTGGCTGCGCCTTCGGCGAGCTTTTGCAGCGCCGGATAAATATCGCGCCAGCGGTAATGCAGCGGTGGGTTGGGCGCTGGTTCATCGCCGGTGACCGGACGGGCCATGCCGTAGGCGCTGGTGTCATAGCGCGGTTCGGCCAGCGGCATGCGCTTTTCCGGGAAGGGTTCGAAGGCGATCACTTGCAACGACTGCACGAACGGCACGTCAAGACCGTCGATCCAGACCATCGGCTCGGCGCCGTCATGGGCATGCTCGTGCCAGGCCCAGCGCGGCGTGAGGATCAAATCGCCGTCTTCCATCACCATCTTTTGCTGGTCGACGTTGGTGTAAGCGCCCTTGCCCCGCAAGATGAAGCGGATCGCCGACATGGTGTGGCGGTGCGGCGGGGCGACTTCGCCAGGCTGAATCATCTGCAACGACATCAGCAAGGTATGCGTGGTCATCTCGATGTCTTGCACGCCGGGATTGACCAATCTGATCGTGCGCCGTTCGGCGGCGCCGCGGTCAACGGTGATTTGATCGCGTGCTTGCAGCAGGCCGTCGTAGATGTCGGCCCATTTCCACAGGTGCGGGATTACCTTGGTCTTGGGGTCGCCGGGACGGGCACCGGCAGGGATGCGCCAGATGCCAGAGATCCATTTCTCGGCGAGGCGGCGATCGAGCTCTTCGACATTGGCGATTGGGCCGTTCATGGGTACCTCATGTTCTTTCCAGCAAATCTGTGCCAGAACGCGGTTGCATTCGCTATTTCCGAGCGGCTAAGAAAATCCTGCTTGACGATTAACCGATGCCTTGCTGCTTATCAAATTCGCCGTCGCCGATCCAGGATCGACTAACTACAAAAACACCAGGCGGTTGTTCTTGTTTGGCGACCGCTCCTTCGACATTGCTGGAAATATGACATGTTTAATCAGGGATCGAGCGGTCTCACGGCAAAACACTCGCTGCCGCAAGCTGGGGTCCTTATTTTGCTCAGAACATGATTGTAACAGTCGGAGGAATCCAAATATGCAGCGAATTATGATTTTTTTATTTGCCATGGTGTTTAGCGCCGAGGTTGTCCGGGGCGCGCCGGTGATCACCGATCCGGGGCTCAACGTACGCCAAGTTGTCACGGGCCTGAGCGCGCCGACGACGATGGCGTTTATCGGTGCCAACGATTTTCTGGTCTTACAAAAGAACGATGGCCGAGTCCGAAGGGTTACCGCCGGTGTGCTGCAATCCGCCGCGGTCCTCGACCTTGATGTCGATGGCCAGTCCGAGCGCGGTTTGCTGGGAATCGCGTTGCATCCGGACTTTCCGGTTTCGCCTTTAGTTTATCTCTATTTCACCGAGGCCAGTTCGGGCGACGGTTCCGGCAATGGTACGGCCAATCGCGTCTATCGTTATAGCTGGAATGGCAGCACATTAGCGTCTCCAGGAACGCTGATCGCCGACCTGCCGATTTCCCCAGGGCCGAACCATAACGGCGGCGTGATTGCCTTCGGTCCAGACGGCAAGCTTTACATCGCCATCGGCGATCTCAACCGTAACGGCCAATTGCAAAATAATGCCACGGGAGCGCCCGACGACAGTTCGGTTATCTTGCGCCTCAACGACGACGGCACGGTGCCCAGTGACAATCCCTTCTTTGACCAGGGCGGTGAGCTGGCGAAGTATTTTGCCTACGGCATCCGCAATTCTTTCGGCATGGCCTTCGATCCGGTGACCGGAAAGCTGTGGGATACGGAAAACGGCCCCAACAGCTATGACGAGGTCAATTTGGTCGAAGCCGGCTTCAACAGTGGTTGGCGCGAGTTATGGGGCCGGATAGCCGTAATGCCAATAACGTGGCGGATTTATTTGCCGTCCCAGGTGCCCATTACGCCGATCCTGAGTTTTCTTGGTTGGCGCCGGTGGGAGTGACCGCGATCGCATTCCCAAATTCCCAATTGCTCGGTGCCGATTATCAAAACAGCGCGCTGGTGGGCGATGTCAATAATGGTAATCTCTACCGTCTTCCGCTCAATCAAGCTCGAGACGGTTTTTCATTGAGCGGCGGCCTTGCAGATCTCGTCGCCGATAACGTTACGGAAAGGGAATCACTACGTGTCGGCATGGGGTTCGGCGGCATCACTGACCTAAAGCTCGACTCCGATGGCAAAGTGTATGTGGTTCGATAGGCGACGGTGCGGTTTATGTCATCGAGCCCGGTCTCAGTCTGGGCAGCGCGACGCTGCCGGACGGTGAAATCGGCGTTGCGTATAATATTAGCCTGGCTGTCGCAGGAGGCACTTCGCCCTATGTCGTTACACTCGTTAAAGGCAGCTTGCCGTCGGGACTCGCCGTTGCCGGTACGAATGTAACGGGGACTCCGAGCCAGGCACGACAGTCTGTCTTTACCCTGAGGTTTGATGACGCGGCCGGGGCGTGGGCGAGCAGAAGCTATCGCTTGAAAATCCTACCAGCAGTCAGCGTTGCGACAATTCGACTACCGAATGGCCGCGTCGGGAGAAATTTCTCTGCGGTGGTTACGCCACGGGGCGGTAAAAAGCCGTATTCCTGGACCTTGGTTTCTGGTGTATTGCCGGCGGGACTAGCGTTCGACCCAGTGACCGGCAGAATTGCCGGCGCACCACAAGTTGCGACGACCAGTAACCTTACATTTCAGGTGACCGATGTTCTGGGCGGCTCGGCACAGAAAGCGTTTACTTTGACGGTGAAATGATTCGTCGCAGCCCGAGCGGACAGTTTTGTTAGATCCATGAGCGCCTATTTGATCGCAGATCGCAGGATAAATTGTTCTTTTATGTCATCAATCAAGTCTAGATAGAGCATGCCGGTAATCCTTTGCGTCGGCTAGATTGAGTTTCCGCCGAGTTTCCTCGTGGTTCAACGGCCCCCAAATTGCTGAGGCCTAGTTCGTTTCGAGGAGGTTGATCATGAGGAAGCTTGGCTATGCTCTAGTCGCACTTTGTATCAACGCCGTGTCCGCCTACGCCCAGCCGACGATGCTGGATCCGAATTTGGCCGTAAGTCTCGTCGCCGATACCTTGGACATTCCCTCGTCCATGGCATTTATCGGTGTCGACGACATTCTGGTATTGCAAAAGAACGACGGTAAAGTGCGCCGGGTCCTCGGCGGTGCGTTGCTGGTCAATCCGGTGCTGGATGTGGATGTCGATCCGCGCTCCTTCGGCGGTTTGCTCGGCATTGCCATTCATCCGAATTTTCAGACTAATAAGTACGTCTATCTGTTTTACACCGAAGGGAGCGGCGGTAACGATACTCTCGGTTCGGCGGTGGCGAACCGCATTTACCGTTACACCTGGGATAGCACGAGCGGCACCTTGACCGCACCGCTGCTGATCATGAGTTTGCCGTTTTCCGCCACGTCGGGAAACTACAGCGGCGTGATGGCTTTTGGCCCGGACGATAAGCTTTATGTCACCGTCGGCGATCAAGGGCTGTCCGGTCAATTGCAAAACAACTCCGGCGGTGCCGCGCCCAACGATACATCGGTTATTCTCCGGCTCAACGACGATGGCACGGCGCCGAAGAACAATCCTTTTTATTCCCAGGGCGGGGTCGTGGCGAAGTATTTCGCCTACGGTATTCGAAATTCATTCGGCATGGCGTTCGATCCGGTAAGCGGAAAACTCTGGAACACCGAGAACGGCCCGGCTAATTGGGATGAAATCAATCTCGTCGCGCCGGGTTTCAACAGCGGCTGGAATAAGATTCAAGGACCGATGAGCCGTGACCTGGAGGGCGAAAACGAGGCGGATTTATTTTCTCTGACGCGGTCGCGTTATTCGGATCCCGAATTCTCCTGGTTCGAGTCCGTCGGGTTGACGGGAATGGCGTTTGTCGATTCGCTGGAGTTGGGTCCCGAGTACGAAAACAACCTTTTTATCGGCGACTATGTCTTTGGCAATCTCTCCAGGTTTGAGCTGAACAAACGGCGCGACGGTTTAGATTTCGCGCTGCTAGAAGACCTGCGGGATAAAGTGGCGGACAACGCCAACGAGCGCAACGATCTCCGCATCGCCACCGATTTCGGTAGCATATCGGACGTGAGAACCGGCCCAGACGGATTGCTCTATGTGCTTTCGATTAGCGACGGCGCGATTTATGTCATTCATCGGGTCGTGGAAATTGGCGCATCAACGGTAGCCGACGGCGAACTCGGAGTGCCATTCAATCTGGACTTGAGTCTTACCGGTGGCACGGCGCCATACACGGTTGCGTTAGCGAGCGGTGCGCTGCCCGACGGCCTCGCCATCGTCAACGATGCGATTACCGGTACTCCGACAAAAATGAAAAGATATTCGTTCTCCGTGCAAGTGACGGAGCAGAGCGGGGCATCGACAACCAAGGACTTTCAGTCGCGGATTTATCGGGCCCTGGTATTCGCCACGAATAACCTACCCAAGGGCCGCGTTGGACGAAGGTATCTTGGCGACCTGACAGCCATGTTTGGCAAGACTCCCCATACTTGGTCGATCGTGGCCGGCACCCTGCCGGCGGGCTTGACCATGGCTCCGGCAACCGGAAAAATAACCGGTACTCCGACCACAGCCGGCACTGCCAACCTGACTTTCGCAGTGACCGACGCGCTCGGTGTCTCATTGCCGAAAGCGCTGAGCATCGAGATCCAACCCTAGCATTGCCATTGCCCCGTCTCTGAAGCGAGTTCCATGGCCCGTGACGGGCCATGGAACGCGGCAAACTGCGACGAGTCGACTACCTACCATTGCCGGGATTTATAAACTTATCTGTTGCACGCTTGGCTCAGATTGGCTGAATGCTCGCCCGGTTGCGTGAATTAATTACCGGCGTGCGGTTGAATCTGCTATTTCAAACCGGATAAGTAAATCCAATCTGTGCACGAACCGATTCGGTGCGACAGGGTGGGTTTCGAGTCTTAGGCAAGGAGTGAACGATCACGGTGAAACTTCCGATACTTCGTTTGAGCTGTTTTCTAGTCTGTCTCCTTGCCGCCACCAGCGGCCGGGCACAAACTCTCGACAAGCTGCTGATCACCCATTCGAGTGAGAGTATCAGCATCACACCGTTGATCTACGGCATCGAAAAGGGCCTGTACCGCAAGGAGGGCATCGATCTCCAGTTTCGCGTGCTGCGCGGCGAGCTGGCGGTGAGCGCCATCGTCGGCGGTAAGGACGTCGACTTCATGTATGGCGCCGGCACGGCCATCACCGCAGCGGTGCGCGGTCTGCCGATGAAAGTGGTGTCCCATGATTTCAAGAGCCTCTTGTTCTATCTAATGGGCAATCCGAACGTGCAGTCCGGCCAGGATTTGAAAGGAAAAAAAGTCGCGGTGGCGTCGCTCAGCGGCACCGGCGCGCTGGCGACCAGGGCGTCGTTAAGAGCTTTGGGGGTCGATCCTGACAAAGACGTGACCTTAATCGTCATAGGCGCGGCGTCGATCCGCATGGCGGCACTGGAAGCCGGCTCTGTGGAAGCGGCGATCATGCCGGTGCCGTGGAACTTTCGCCTAACCCAAAAGGGATTTAAGGAACTGATCTTCACCGGCAAAGTGCTGACCCAGCCACTGACCGGCATCGCCACGTCAAGAGAGCGTATCGAGCGCAATCCCGAGCAGATCAAAAAAATGCTGCGCGGTTTTCTTCGTTCGTTGAAAGCGGTCAAGGATGATAAGCGCGATGTGGTGGAATTCATCGGCCGCAGGTTTGGTCTCGATCCCGCTACGGCGGAGGCGACGCACCGGATCGTTTTGCAAACCTTGAGCGATGACGGCACGGTAAGCGACGCGGTGTTGAAAGATTTGTTGGAGCAGACCAAAGCGGAGACCGGGGTGAAGAAAGAAATCAATATTCGCGATATCGTCGACTATTCGATGGTGCGGCAGATTCATAAAGAGATTCGCTGACGGTGGTCAAATATGGGGTGCTTCGGATGAAGAGTCTAGCCATTTCATTATTGTTCGTTCTATTGATCAGCACGGTCAGCGAAGCTGCCGACAAAGTACGCATGTCGATATCGGCTGTGGATGTGTCATTTCTGACCGCCGGGGTGGCCCAGAAGCGCGGCATGTTTCGCGACGAGGGGCTGGATGTCGAGTTGATTCGTATGAACGCCAATGTGTCGATCACGGCGCTGGCCACTGGAGATATCGATTACACCATGGTGTTCGCCTCGGTGGTGCGCGGCGCGCTGCGCGGCATGCCGATGAAAGTGGTTGCCAGCTTTATGGACAGCTCGACCCATCTGCTGATTGCCCGGCCGGAGTACAAGACCATTCGCGATTTGAAAGGCAAGACTTTGGCGGTCAGCACCTACGGCGCGACTTCCGACGTGGCTGCGCGCATGATGATGAAGCATGGCGGCGTCGATCCGGAAAAGGAATTGAAAATCATTCAACTCGGCGCAGAACGAGGGCGTTACGCGGCGTTGAAAGAGGGCATCGTCGAGGTCGCGGTTTTATCGCCGCCGACGGATACAGAAGCCCAGCGCAGCGGCTTTCGCGTGCTGTCGCGCTTCCACGAATTATTCAAAATGCCGTTTACCGGAATCGGCACGAACCTGAGAAAGATCAAGGAGAAACCCGACGAAGTGAAACGCATGGTTAGAGCCATGCTCAAGGCCAATCGCTTTGTTCGTGCCAATCGCGAGGGAACGATTCAGACCATGATGGACTGGATCAAGGTCGACCGGGAAAGCGCGGCAGCGACCTATGACTCGACTTGGAAGATTTTCAGCGAGGACGGCAGCATGTCGGAGAGCGGGCTTAAACTGGTCATCGATCAAGGCCGCGAGGCGATGAAGATCGAGCGCGCGGTGGCGATTTCGGAAGTGGCGGACTTCGGTATGATTGGCGACGTGCAAAGGGAGTTGGGTATAAAGGCACGGTAGGGGCGGACCTACGTGTCCGTCCTCCCCTGGATTCCCGTTGTCACGGGAATGACGGAAGGGGAAGGGCGTGGGTGGTTTTCAGCCGCTATCTTTATAACCACCCGGATCCTAGCCGTCGGATGTTAAAGATTGGAGGAGAGAATGAAGAACGGCTTTCGTACCTTCGATAGCGACATGCATGTTTACGATGCGGCGAATCTGTACGACAAGTACATGAATTCCAAATGGGGCGAGCGCATTCCCAAGGGGCAGCGCAATGGCAAGCATGGCCGGGTCGAGTTCAAGCTTGGCGGTGGTACGACTCTGCGGGCGATCACCGACGTCATCAATCACGGCCAGCAGCAAGTCGCCGAGCGTTATGCTTTCGCCGTGGCGCGGGACTACGATCCGGTGTCGCAGCTGCAAGGCATGGACATGGAAGGGTTGGACGTGGCGGTGTTGTTCCGCACCTCGCCGCTGCACTGCGATGAAACCTTGGAAGCGGAGTACGCCAACGATCTTTGCAAGGCGTGGAACAGTTGGATCGCGGATTTTTGCAAGGCAGATCCCGCGCGCTTGAAAGCTTCGGCGTTGATCACGCTTCACGACGTCGATCTGGCCGTCGAGGAGGCGCGCCGGGCGGTCAACGACCTTGGCATCCGCGCCTTGTCGTTATGCCCCGAGCCGATCAACGGCAAGCGTATCCACGACCGCTACTTCGATCCGCTCTGGGCCGAGGTCGAAAAGCTTGGCGTATCGCTATGTTTTCATCCACCGGCGCGGCCCAAGCAAGAGCAGGTGGCAAACAAATTTTTCGGCCATCCCAACGCCAGCATCGTCGCCCTGGCACTGCGCAATCCGCTGGAGTTGATTCAAGCGATATCCTGCTTCTGCGCTGGCGGCGTACTCGAAAAATTTCCCAAGCTGCGCGTCGCGTTTCTCGAAGGCAACTGTGCCTGGCTGCCCTGGCTGCTCTACCGGCTCGACGAACGGGCCAAGCTCCACGGCCCTTTGGCCGACGTGCCGTTGTCGCGCCAGCCGAGCGAATATTTCTTGCAGCAGTGTTTCATCTCCATGGACCCCGACGAAGCGCTGGTCACCGACGTGATCAAACGGATCGGCGACGAGAACATTTTGATCTCCACCGATTACCCGCATATCGACGCGCATTTTCCCCATGCGCTCGATGAATTCTTCGAGATTAAAGACATTGGCGACAGCAGCCGGCGGAAAATTCTTTGGGACAATTGCGCGCGGCTATATGGAGTGAGTTAGGACGATTAGCCGCAAAGAACGCAAACGGCGCATATAAAAGCAGAATCGGACGCGTAGGGGCGGGTTTGAAACCCGCCCTCTTAGCTCCGTGCCTCGGCGGTGAAATCCCTGCTGGTTGCGGCTCTGTGGCATAAGTCCCTTGGTGGTTAATTGTCCGAATCCGATCGGAGGCAATGATGTTGCTCAGCGAAGATGAACTTACGCGCATGCAGCAGCGCTTTCCCTATCCGCGCTTCTCGGTGGCGGAGTATGAACGACGCTACGCCAATATCCGCAAGATGATGCGCCAGCAGCGGCTCGATTGCATGCTCATCGTCGGCGGCTCGGCGGCTTACGGCCGGCTGTGGTTCAACTTCCGCTATGTCACCAACATGATGGGCAAGGCGGAGATGGCCAACTACTGCTTTTTCCCCAAGGACGGCGATCCGGCGGTGGTGACACGGCCGGGCCATTCGCTTGCCGGCGGCATGCTGGCGCGCACGGTGGTGCGCAATGTCCTTGTCGGCAGGCCGAGCGTGCTCGATGCCATCGTCAACGAAATCAAAGAGCGCGGCTATGACAAGGGGCGCATTGGCATCGTCGAGTACGATCCATATACCTCCATTCCGAAAAACCATTGGGATTTCTTCACTAGCCATCTACCGCAAGCAGAATTCGTCTTTGTCACCAAAGAATTCATCGCCATGCGCTTGCTCAAGAGCGCTGAAGAGATCGCATTTCTGGAGAAGTCAGCGGAATTCGGTGACGCCGGCTTGCGCGCCATGCAGGAGCGGGTCAAACCGGGCATGACCGAAGGCGAAGTGTTCGGCATCGTTCATGAGGCGGTATTAAAAGCCGGCGGCGAGATGGGCATGATTCAAATCGGCTCCTGCTCCATGCTCGATCCCGATGTCAACGATCAACGGCCGCGGCCGGTGCAGCGCGTCATCGGCGCGCGCGACATCATCAACAATGAGCTGGGGATTTTTTACAACGGCTATGAAGCCCAATGCGGCCGACCGGTGCTCACCGGCGAGCCGACCGGCGAGTATCAAGCGATGTTCGAGGTTGCTCTGGAAGGCTACAAGCGGCTGGTGCCGACGCTTCATGCCGGTAAGTCGAGTGACGAATCAATCGCCGCGATGCAATTTATTAGCGACTCGGGGTTCGAGTTCTACGGCGGGTTTCTCCAAGGCATGCTCGGCGCCAACCCGCGTCACGAGCCGCAGATCGGCTTCGACCGGGTGCAGAGCGCCGAAGACCGCTATCTCTTCGATGCCGATGGACGGCTGATCTATCAGGTCGGCCATGTTTTCACTTTGCAGATGCACATTGTCGACAGGAGCCATACCCGCGGGTTGTTTCTCGGCGATTTCTTTGCGATTGAAAAAAACGGTCCCCGTTGTTTGAATCAATTCCCGGTTGAAATGGTGCGCACGCGAAGCTGAGAGAAGCGAGTAATTGCATTTCGGGAGGTAGGTCATGGCGAAAATCAGGGCTGTCGTTGTCGAAGGAGACCGCGAGCGCGGTTACAAAAGAGTTCAAGTTATTTTCGGTACCAATTCCTTCATCGAGATCACCGAGAACGACGGCCGTGTCATGTGTCTCTTGGGCGCCCATGACGGCGGTGTTCAAGCGGACGGCTCAGAAGCCAAGGGACAATTCTCGCAGTTCGTTCATGAGTTGATGGAGCGCCATCCGGGAAACGTGTGGCAAGAAGAATAGCCGGTTAGGAGCATCAACGACTTGGCAACGAATCGGTGCTGGAACCAGGCGGTGTGCAGCGATCGTTTCTACAATTAATTTAGCCAAAGGAGAAAAATCATGGCAAGGATCCGGCATCTAGCAATTGTCAGTGAGAACCGCGAGCGAATGGTGAAGTTCTACACCGAGGCTTTCGGTCTGAAAGTCATCGACGGCGTCGGTCCGGCGATTTACTTATCCGACGGCTATATCAATCTGGCGATTATTGAAAAACGGCCGCATTACAAAGAAGGGCTTTATCATTTTGGCATGGAGCTCGACAGCATCGAGGCATTGCGGCCGGTCGCCAAAGAGCTGGGTGCGCAAACCGAGGTGCAGAAACGGCCGCCCAACCGAGAAGCGGAATATCGGATCGCCGATCCCGACGGCAACCTGATTGATCTTTCCGAGCATGGTTGGCCGGTTTAGAGCAGGCTGCCAAGTTTTCGAGTTTCGATTTGCACGTCTCAAACCGGGCCGCGATACCAACTTGTAATTGTATTATATCAAGCCGCGGTTAGATGCCCAGATACTGTTGCATGAGTTCGGGTTGAGATCTCAACTCGCTGCTGCTTCCCGCGAAGGCGATCTTGCCTTTAACCAGTATGACGTTTTTGTCCGTGACCGCCGATACCGCGGCGAAGTTTTTATCGACGATGATGGCGGCGATGCCGGTGGCGCGGATCGTGCCGAGGATGCGCCAGATTTCACGGGCGATGAGCGGCGCCAAACCTTCGGTCGCTTCGTCGAGTATCAAGAGTCTTGGATTGGTCATCAGCGCGCGGCCGATGGACAGCATTTGTTGTTCGCCGCCGGAAAGCTGTTGGCCACCGTGGCCAAGCCGGTCGGCTAGGCGCGGAAAGGTTTCGAGCACGCGGTCCAAGCTCCAGAGAGTTTGGCCGTCGGTTGTCGGGCGCGCCGCCATAAGGAGATTTTCCCGCACCGTTAGATTGGGAAAAATGCCGCGCCCCTCGGGAACATAGGCGATGCCCTGGCGGGCGATCCGGTGCGGCGCGGCGGTGGTCATGATCTTGCCGTCGATACGTATTTCGCCGCGGCGCGCCGGCACCAGGCCGAGCATGGTGCGAATCAGCGTGGTCTTGCCCATGCCGTTGCGACCCATCAACCCGACCACTTCAGCCGGCCGGACGGAGAAATCGATGCCGTGCAGGATATGGCTTGCGCCATAGTAGCTGTGCAGCTCACGGGCGGCGACGATCGCAAGGTCACTCATGACCGTCCTTCCCGCTCGCCGAGATAGGCGACCTGGACATCGCGATTGGCGCGGATTTGATCCGGCGTGCCTGAAGCCAGCAAACGGCCATCGACCATCACCGTCAGCCTATCGGCCAACTGAAACACCGCATCCATATCATGCTCCACCAGCAGGACGGCGTGGGCGGCGGCCAGTTGTTTAATCAGCCGGATCATTTTTAGCGACTCTTCCGTGCCCATTCCAGCAAGCGGCTCGTCGAGTAATAACAGTTGAGGATCCGTCGCCAGGCAGAGGGCGATTTCCAGTTGGCGCTGTTCGCCATGGCTGAGGACGAAGGCTACATCGCTAGCGCGTTCGCTCAATTCCACCGCTGCTAGAGCTTGGTGCGCCTTCGACATGATCGATTGGTAACTCTGAGCATCGCGTAACCAGCGCCACGGATGAGGTGCGCGGGATTGCGCCGCCAAGCGGCAATTCTCCAGCGCCGTGAAACTCGGAAATATGTTGGTCTTTTGAAAGCTGCGGCCGATGCCGATACGCGAGCGTTTTTCCGGCGCAAGCGAGCCGATATCGCGTCCTTGGAAATTGATTTCACCCGCTGACGCGCGCAGTTCACCCGCAAGCAGGTTGATCAACGTCGATTTGCCGGCGCCATTAGGGCCGATGACTGCGTGGATCTCACGTCGATGAACTTCCAGAGAAATATTTTCGACGGCGGCCAGGCCGTCGAAGTGTTTGGTGAGGTTGCGCACATGTAAAATCGCCTCAGCCATCGGCGCTCTCCGGGTTCAAACCGCCGTTGCGGCGGCGCCAGGCGACCCAGGCATTATCGATGAGTCCGCCGATGCCGTGCGGTAGCGCGAGCACGATGAAGACGATCAAGCCGCCCATGAACAGTTGCCAGTGCTTGGCATAGGCGCCGAACAGAGCCGACGAGGAAAATAATTCCTGCAATAAGACATATGCCGCCGCGCCGATGACGGCGCCGTGGAGCCGGCCCATGCCGCCCAGGATCACCATCATGAGAACAGTGCCGGAGTGGTGCCATGCCAAGATTTCCGGATTGACGAAGCCGAACTGGCAGGCGGCGAGATAGCCGGCGAGACCGGCAAGGGCGCCGGCGAGGGTGAAGGCGCCGAGCTTGTAAAAGAACACCGGAAAACCGATGGCGCGCATGCGCTGCTCGTTGACGCGGATACCGGCGAGAGCGCGGCCGAAGGGCGCGTGCAAAATCTTATTCAAACTCCAATAGACGGCGATTAATGCGATCAGCGCCAAGTAAAAAAACTGCGCCGGACTTTCGAGATCGAGGGGCTTGAACCCGGCAACGTTCAATTCCGGCCGGACGTTGATGTAAATGCCATCAGAGCCGCCGCCCAGATTGGTGTCGTGAAAGATCGCATAGAGCATTTGTGCGAAGGCGAGGGTAACCATGATGAAATAGATGCCCGCGGTACGCACGACCAAAACCCCAATGACGAGCGCGGCGAGCGCGGCGGCGGTCATGGCCGCGGGAAGTGTCAGCCAGAAACTGGCCGCTTCATATTTGGGTGTGATCAAGGCAAGCGCATAGGCCGCCACGCCGAAGTAGGCGGAGTGGCCGAAGCTAACCAATCCCGTATGGCCGATGAGCAGATCGAGACTCAAGGCGAAGATCGCCATGATCATGATCTTGGCGCCAAGTTGGAGATAAAAGGTGGTCGCGCCCAGGGGCACGATGGCGAGCAGCAGCACGATGCCAAGCAACCACCAGCGCGGGAGCGTGATCCGGGTCATGATCTGTTGGCCAGCCCCTGCGGCCGCCACAGCAGAATTGCTGCCATTAAAAGATAAACGGCGACGCCGGAATATTCCGGCGCCAGCACTTTGCCGAGGGTGTCGGCGAGGCCGATAAACAGCGAGGCGATGAGAGCGCCATTGATCGAGCCGATGCCGCCGATGACCACGACCACGAAGCAGATGATCAGAACCTGATTGCCCATACCCGGCGCAACCGACGTGATCGGGGCAGCGATGGCACCGGCAAAGGCCGCCAGCGCCATGCCGCAGGCGAAAACCAGAGCAAACAGCAGCGGAATGTTGACGCCCAGCGTCGCGGCCATGTCACGATTGCTGTTGCCAGCGCGGATCATCATGCCGGCGCGGGTTTTGTGAATGACGAAGTACATGACGATGGCAACCACCAAACAGATCGCCGTTACGAAGAGCCGGTAGACGGGATAAGCCAAGATTCTCGGTCAACGGGATCGAATAATTCAAGAGCTCCGGCACGGCAACGCCATGAACTTCATCGCCGAACAAAATGCTGCGCAGCTCTTCGAAGATCAAGATCAGACCGAAGGTGAGCAACACTTGATAGAGATGATCGCGCTTATACAACCGGCGGATGATGGTTGTTTCAAGCAATAGACCGATGGCAAAAGCGATGGCGATGCCGATGGGTATGGCGAACCATAGACTGCCGGTCGTTTTCGCCAGCCAATAGGTCAGGTAGGCGCCAACCATATAGAAACTGCCATGGGCAAGATTGATCACGCCCATGATGCCGAAAATGAGGGTCAGGCCGCTGGACAGAAGGAAGAGCAGGAGACCGTATTGGACTGCGTTCAGTAACTGAATCAAATAGAACATCGGTCGAAGATTTGGTTCCAGAAGTTCCGAAGGTTGCAATCGTTCCAGACGGATTTTCTGCGTTCTGCGTTAACCCAGTGGAACTTCTGGAACAGTTGGAACTATTGGAACGCGGCGGCGAAGCCGCCGCTAGAGTTTACATCCCCGCGCCGGGTCGGCCAGCGCTTTGTGCGCGATGCTGACGAGGCGATTTTCTTTGCCGACGACTTTGCGCAAGTAAATGTCCTGGATCGGGTTGTGCGCCTTCGACATGGTCCAAGGACCTCGTGGGCTGTCGATCTTGGCTTTTTCCATTGCCGCGATCATTTCCTTGCGCTTGCTGATATCGCCTTTCACAGCGTCGAGGCCGGTGGTTAGCGAGCAGTGCCGCGTCATAACCTTGCACCGCGTAGACATCGGGTTCACTGTTGAATGCTTTCGTGTACGCGGCCCGGAACTCTTTATCACGTTTGCTGTTCAGGCCGTCCGCGTAATGCAAAGTCGTTTCCAGGCCCTGCCCGGAGTCTTCGATCGCGTCCAAGATGCCGTCGGTCAAAAATCCCGAGCCATAGAGCGGTATAGTTTTCCGTAAACCTGCAGCGGCATAATCCTTGACGAACTTGGCAGCACCGGCTCCGGCAAAGAATACGAACACGGCATCGGGTTTGAGCGAGGCGATTTCCGTGAGCAACGCTTGAAATTCAGCATTGGGGAATGGGATCCATAGCCCACGCACGGACTTGCCGCCGGCTTTGATGAAGCCTTCGGTGAAGCCGGCAACCGCTTCTTCGCCGGCGCCATATTTCCATGCCAGCGAAACGACATTGCGGATACCGCGGTCGGCGAGAACCTTGCCCATCGGATAGGACGGCTGCCAGTTGGAAAACGAAGTGCGAAAAATATTCGCCGCGCACAGCGCTCCGGTGGCGGCGTCGAGGCCGGCGTTTGGGATGATCATCAGCGTGTTAGTTTCTTTGGCTATCTTAACCATTCCCATCTGCACGCCGCTGTGCACGGTGCCGACCAACACGTCGACTTTGTCGCGCTGAACTAGCTTGTTGGTGTTCTCCGGCGCCTTGGATGGTTCGGCTTCGTCGTCGACGGTGAAAAATTCCAATTCCCGTCCGGCGAGTTTGCCGCCACGCTCATTCACCGCCAGTTTGAAGCCGTTGGTAATTGCGGTGCCGAGCTGCGCATAGGTTCCGGAGTAGGGCAGCATGAGGCCGACGCGGATCTGTTGCGCCTGGGCGATGGCGAAGGACTGCGGCAACAACATGGTCCAGATGAGCATGCCGGTCTGAATCAGCAATGTACGACGCGTTAAGTTTCATTGTCTCCTCCGAATGAGCTGCTCTTTTGTGCCAGAAATCGAGATGGATTTCAAGCGCGCAGCTTGAAGCGTTGGATTTTACCCGTAGCGGTCTTTGGCAATTCGGCGACGAATTCGATCCAGCGCGGATATTTGTAGGGGGCCAGTTGGCCTTTGACATGTTGCTGGAGCGCGCTAACGACCTCGGTGCTTTGCGGGGTGTCCGAGCGAAGCACCACGAAAGCCTTCGGTTTGATCAGGCCGTTGTCATCGGCCTGGCCGACTACGGCGGCTTCGAGCACGGCGGTGTGGGACGCGAGGGCGGATTCCACTTCGAACGGCGACACCCAGATACCGCTGACTTTAAGCATGTCGTCGGCGCGCCCACCGTAGGTAAAATAGCCGTCATCGCTCTCGCTGTACTTGTCGCCGCTCTTGGTCCAGGGCCCGATGAAAGTATTGCGGCTCTTCTCTCGATTGTTCCAGTAATAAGCGGCGCCGGTGGGTCCATTGACGTGCAATTCGCCGAGCTCGCCTTTGGGCACCGCCTTGCCGTCGTCGTCGAGCAGACGAATCTCGTAGCCGGGCACCGGTTTGCCGGAAGTGCCGTAACGGTTGGCGTCGGGGCGATTCGACAAAAATATATGCAGCATTTCGGTGGAGCCCAAGCCGTCGAGGATATCGACGCCGAAGTGCTCGAACCAGCGCCGGCCGACATCGGGCGGGAGAGCTTCGCCCGCGGAAGTACAGCGGCGCAGGCGGGATGCTTCGCGCGCAGGTAATGCGCCGCTCGCCAGCAGGGCACTGTACAGCGTCGGCACACCGTAAAAAATCGTCGGCCGGTATTCTTTCAATATCTCGCAGACCGATTGCGGCGTCGGCCGTTCGCTTAAAAGTATTGTCGTCGCGCCCACTGAGAGCGGAAAGCTCAACGCATTGCCAAGACCGTAGGCGAAGAAGAGCTTGGCGGCGGAGAAGACCACGTCGTTTTCTCGGATGCCGAGAATCGGTTGGGCATAGATCTCGGCGGTCTTAATCATGCTCGACTGCACATGGACGACGCCTTTCGGCGTGCCCGTCGAGCCGGAGGAGTAGAGCCAAAAGCACGGATCGTCCGCGCGGGTCGGGGCGGCGGTGAATTCGCTCGATGCGTGAGCCAGCAAATCGGTTAGCAACGGATGAGCCGATTCATTCGCGCCTGAAACGACGACATGTTTGACGAACGGCTGGTCATCCAAGATCGCCTTGAAGGTCGGTAAGAGCGCCGCTGAAACGATCAATCCTTGAGCCCGGCTGTCGCGCAGCATGAAGTCGTAGTCGTTGCTCGTCAGCAAGGTATTGACCGCGATGGGCACCAGACCGGCTTTGACGGCGCCGAGGAAAACTGCCGGGAAGTCGATGGTGTCGAGGAGCGCCACCAAGACGCGAGATTCAATCGGCAGGCCGAGATCGGTAAGCGCGTTGGCGGCACGATTTACTCGTTTGGCTAAGTCAGCGAAGCTGTAGCTGCCCTGCTCGTCGATGTAGGCGATCTTATCCGGGCGCGCCGCAAGATTGCGGTCGATTAAATCGACCGCGGCGTTATATGACCGTTGTCCGTCCATGACGTCGCTTTGACGATAGATCACTACTACAGTTGCCGGCATGCTGGCAACTTACGATTGCCCACGCGCCTACTTGAGATAGCCGCGATCGCGATAGAAGCGCTTGGCTCCGGGGTGCAGCGGCACATCGTAGGGCGCCTCGCCGTCATTGCGGCAAAGCTGCGCCATGTCGAGCTGCTTAAAATTATCCGTGGGGATCGCGTCCTTGCGCAGCTCGATAGCTTCGCAGATAGCATAGGCGACTTCATCGGCTAATTCTGCATGCACGATCATCGGCCAGCCGCTGAAGTCGACGGTTGGAATCTCGCCCGGTATGCCGCGAAAGCCGCAACGCGACATGGCACTGGTGCGGTAGCCGAGCGACTTGAGGTGTCTGAGCACGGCGCCATCGATCGGCAGGTAGCGGAAGCCATTGTCGATGGCGCTTTGGCCCCAGCTCTTGATTCCTTCGTCGAACACTGCGTCGATGGAACCATCCTCGATGGCGGCGCGCCGGCTGGGATCGCTTGGCCGCGGCACCGAGTGAATCTTGCCGCCCCATTTCTTTATGTCGGCGAGGCTGAATCCGGCGGCTTTCAAGGTTGCCGACACCGTGAACATGGTAGCGCTGGCGGTCAGATCGCTTTTGGGGAGATGGCCGGTGGATACCCGTAACGGCATGCGTTGCTGTTTGATCTGCGCGAGCGAGGTAATGCCGGTGGCTTCACGGACAGCAAAACCCATGACGTCGAAAGAAGGGAAGGTGGCGACGGTTTTTAGCGGCAGCCGTTTTTTGAACGGTCCCTTGCCTCGGTAGGCCATGGTCAGCATGGCCGATGGATTGACCCAGGCCAGTGAGTATTTGCCTTCGGCGACGGCGATGATCTCAGTAAAACTGCCTGTGGCGAATGAAATGGGAACATCGTTCTTGGGTCCGCTCGATCGGACACCGAGCGAAAGGCGGAACACACGACCGACGCGGCTGTCGGTTTGTAAAACGCCCTCGGCAGCGCGGCGGGTTTCGTGGGATAATGAGCTGTCGTAAAGCCCCGCCGCGATTTCCAATAATCCTTTGGCCCGCTGAATCCCGGAGTTGTAGCGCTTTGTCGCCATGTTTCGATGGACCTCCAAACGAAATTGGGTCAACTCTAATCGTGATCATTTGGAGAAACAACCAGCGACGACTTGACAACGTTCAATGACGGTTCAGAGGGACGAAAAGGTCGATGCGGATGGCTGGCCGCAGAGGTCGCTGCGGCCAGCCATGGGGATAGGGATGAAGTTAGCGAATCGTTGGATCCTGCTTCATTTTCCGCGGCGGGCGGCGCTGAGGTCGGTTCGGTCGTTGGCGAGCTCGACGCGAGTTTTGCGCATACTTGCGCGGTCGTCGCGGATTTCCTGGCGGTCTTTAGCGATCTCGTCTTTGCTGGCGCCGGCGCGAATGTCACGGCGCAGTTCAGCCCGGTCATTTTTCAACTCGCTCTGTTGTTTGCGCAGTTGCTCGCGGCCGTCGCCAATCTCTTTGCGCTTGGCGTCTATTGCGGTGGTGTCTTTGGCGAGCGCCGGCGTGATCCGTCGGTTGTAATTGTAATTGACCGGCGCGCTAACGTTCCGGCGGCCATGTTGGTGCGGCGGAACCGGCGCCTGTCTGCGGGAATAGTGGAAGTGGCGTGGATAGCGGTCATGATGGTGCCAGTAGCCGTCCGCGGTGCGGCTGCTGATGTTATGGGCGTGATGGCGCTGATGGTCGGCATTGGCGTAGCGGTGGTGCTGATGTTCGCGCTTGCCATCGGCTGATCGGTCATGGCGCCGCTCATGTTTTTCCCAATGCTTGTGCTTATCCTTCTTGTCCTTGTCATGGCGCTTGTCGTGTTTGTCCCAGCCTTTGTGTTTGCCGGGATGCTCCGTGAAAACCGGATGTGAATCTTTATCCGCATGGGCGAGTCGCACGCTACCCGGGCCTAACATCAGAGTGGCGCCAAGGGTTAACAGGGTGAATAGTTGCGCAGTTTTCATGGTCTTTGCTCCTAGTTTAGGTTGCCGTTTAGATACGGATCAGTACTCGGTTCTGGACCGGAGGATCTGTTGATTGTTGCGGTCGAGGGCGCGCTGGTTTTGTTGCATGGCCTGTTGATTTGACTCGTACTGCTGGGCTTGTTCTTTACCCTGCATATAGTCGCCAACTAGGGCTCCGCCGGCCAGACCGACACCCGCGCCGATGGCTGCGCCCATTCCCGGACGGCCAACCGCGGTGCCGATCAAGGCGCCGCCTGCAGCCCCGCCGAGAGCGCCAATGCCTGCGCCTTTTTCTCTGCTGGTTAACGGACCACCGGCGCAGCCGGCCGCGGTGATCGCGGTCAGCGTTAGAACTCCCATGGTCATTTTCTTGATCTTGTTCATTATGCCTCCAATCAGCTTTGCTCCGTCGTTGGCAGACCAGTAGAGCAACCGAGATGCCAGTCTGGCCTGCCCGGTAACTGGTTGAATTGTCCATACGGCCACGCCGCCGCCGCCGCTTTGCTCAGGTAATAATTACGTGAAGCTAGGAAAATTATCCGGCGCTGTGGAGCTGCAGCGAAGCGGTTGAACCAGGCGTATTGATGGGCACTTTCGGTAAGCCGATGATTTTCCCGGTCATCTCTTGAAAGCTCAATCAGCGTCGTTGTAAAGCTCGGTCAAGCGACGATTTGGCTTCGAGATCGTCGGCTGGGAGGAATCATGACCGTTCGACTGCGCTTTGCGATCGTTTTCATTTGCGCCGTCTGGGGTTTCGACATTGGCTTGGCGCAGGAGCGGCCGAAAATTTATCTTGGCGCCACGAGCAAGACTCTAGGCTACAGCCCGCTCTGGGTAGCGGCGAAAAAAGGGTTTTTCGAGCAGCAAGGTTTGGACGTGCAACTGGTTCTCTTGCGCGGCGTGCCGATGACCGTGCAGGCGCTGGCAGCCAACTCGCTGCACTTCGGCTCCGGCGGGCCGGAGCCTTACATCGAGGCCTCGGAGCGCGGTCTCGACTTCACCGTGATTGGCGGCATCATCAACGGCATCGCGCAGTTCTTGGTTGCGGGCAAGAATTACAGAACCTACGAAGATTTGCGCGGTGCGACCTTCGGCACGTCATCGCTCACCGGCGGCATCGTCACGGCCATGCGCGAAGCTCTCAAACTCAAAGGGTTGGAATATCCGCGCGACTACAAACTGTTGATCATCGCCGGCGGTTCGTCGGCCAACCTCGCCGCGCTGCAGACGGGACAGATCGCCGCGACGACGATGGCCGCGCCGCTGAATTACGCCGCTCAAGAGGCCGGGTTCAATATCCTCGGCAAGCTAAGCGACGGCATCCCGCATTTTCAGACCAATGCATTTGTCGTGCGCCGTGCTTGGGCGGAAAAGAATCGTTCGATTACGGTGCGCTTCATGAAAGCCCATGTGCTGGCGATGCGCTGGTTGTTCGAGAACAAAGACGCCGCCGTGGAGTTTCTGTCCCAGGAAATGAAACTAAAACCGCTTCATGCTCGGCTCGGTTGGGAGTTCTATACGCAAAATCGCCACTGGCCCCCGGATGGCGACGTTACCATGGAAGGTATGAAAAACAACATTCGCATTTATGCCGAGTTGACCGGTCTCAAAGGGCCGCTGCCGGACCCCCTCAAGTATGTCGATCGCAGTTACTTAACCGATGCGCTGAAGGAACTCGAACGGCGTTAGCAAGTGCGCTCGAAACGATTCTTGATTCGTGCAACCGTCATGGCCGACGCGCCGATGGGATGGCGGTTTTTGTACTTCCTCCCAGCGGGTGGTAGTTTGGCTCCAAGGAAGTCACCAGCCAGCCGCCGGATGTCGTCGAACGGGTGAAAAAGATTTTGGAAAATTGATTTTGCTGTATTCAATCGCGGGTTGATGAGAACTTGGCAGACTTGCTGGAGCGAATTGACTTACCACAAGAGCACGAAGATCACGAAGTTTGTAGCTTTCTTACGCAAATCCTCGTGTCCGTCGTGCTTTCGTGGTGGGACTCCCGAGGTTATTTTTATAGCTAATCTTTATGCGCGCGGATAATATTTTGCCCTAGGCGCCAGCGCAGGACTTCGTTGGCGCCCTCGGTGATGCGCGTGCTGCGGATCTGCCGATACCACCATTCCAGCGGCAACTCTTTCATCAAACCCAAACCGCCGTGGACTTGAATCGAGCGGTCGACCACACGGCTGGCCATTTCCGTCGCCATGACTTTAACCATGTAGGAAAGGTCGCGGACATCCTCGCCCCGATCGACGCGCCAGGCGCATTCGTAGACCATGTTGCGCACCGAGTGAATTTCCATGGCCGAGTCGGCGATCATGAACTGGATCGCTTGCCGCTCGGAGAGCGGCTTGCCGAAGGTGGTGCGCACTTTGGAGTAGTCGATCATCATGTCGAGGGCGCGCGAGGCGATGCCCACCGGGCGGGCGCCATGGCCGCGGATGCGCCCTTCGCCGATCCATTTTTGCGCGATGGAAAAACCGCCGCCAATTTCGCCGATGACGTTGTTCGCCGGCACGCGGACGTTTTCGAAATACAATTGCCAGGGCGCTTCACCCATCATCGCCGGCCATTGGCGCTCGAGATTGACGCCGGGACTTTTCAAATCCACGGCAAAGCAGCTGATGCCGCCGCGTGCTTTCTTCTCCGGGTCGGTCACCGCCATGAGCTGGACGTAGTCGGCGCGACCGGCGGCGGTGATGAAACGCTTGGTGCCGTTGATGATAAAGTCGTCGCCGTCGCGCACGGCGCGGGTGCGCATATTGGCCGGGTCGCTGCCGGCGTCGGGTTCGGTTTGGGCGAAGCAAAACTTCATCTCGCCAGCCAACACCGGTTTGAGAAAGCGTTCTTTCTGCTCATCGCTGCAGTAAAATAGCACCGGCCGCACTTCCGGTCCGAACAGTTCGAGGCTGCGGAAGGGCAGTGACGCCGCGCGGGCTATTTCTTCATGAATGATGCAGCGCGGGAAAAGGCCGAGACCGGCGCCGCCGTATTCCGCCGGCACGTCGAGCATCCACAAACCCATGGCCTTGGTCTTTTCCTGCAACGGTTTGAGCAAATGATCGGGCATCGGCCCTTCGCTGTCGTGGCGGTACTCGCGCTCCAGCGGGATCAGCTCCTTGTCGACAAAGCGTCGCACGGTGTCTTTGAGGATTTGTAACTCCTCCGGCAGATTGAAATCCATGAACGATTCCTTTGTAAAATATTCACGTCACCTAAGCCCTGCGGCGATTGTCGTGGCGAGAATTGTCGCGCCGAGATAAAATTGCAAGGCGCTGGCTAATCAGCGGCGACGATCCTGTTCGACAGCGCGCCAATCTTCGACGACGACACTTCCACGAGGTCGCCGACTTTGAGAAACAAATCGAGGGGGCGCTTGCCATCGGGGCTGCGGCGAGATTTATCCGCCGCGGTGCCGGCCGAAGTGCCGCCGGCGATGACATCGCCCGGCACGAAGGTAAAGTCCTGGGATAGGTATTCCAATACCTCGCCGAAGTTCCAAATCATCTCGCTGGTGCTGTAACTCTGGCGCACCACGCCATTGACGCGGGTTTCGACGTCGACATCTTGTTGGCCGGTTTCGCCGACGACGATGCACGGCCCCATGGATGCGGCGCCATCGAAATTCTTTTGCAGGTTGTAACTGACGGCTCTATCGGTGCCGCCGCCGTCGCGGATCGACCAATCGTGGAACAAAGTGACACCCCAAACGTATTCGTCGACTTTGCTCGCCGGAATATTCTTGCCGCGTTTTCCGATCACGATCGCCACTTCGCCTTCATAATCGAAATAGGTAACCCGCCGGGGAAAGGGAACGGTCCCGTTGGGGCCGGCGACGTCGGCCGGCACTTTCCAGAATCCCCATTGGCCGGCCTTCTTGGCTTCCGCCGCGACTTCCTCGACAGTGATGTCGCTCCTGCCCAGGCGGTTGGCCCACATGCCGAGGAGATGTTTGGCGTAGTTGCCGCCCACGCAAGCAATGCGCCGTTCCGGCCAGGGAGCGTGCAACTGAACGCCAGCGAGAGCCTGAACGATGCCGTCGTCGGCAGGGGCGGCATTGGCAAATTTGTCGATGACACGCTTGGCCTCATCGAGGGCTGGTTTGCCGGCTTCGATGAAACTCAACAGGCGTGCCGGTAGCTGCGCCGACGCCCGATTCAAATCGATTAGATTATGATCACCGGCCAATGCCCCGACGCGGTGCTCCGGTCCATAAAGAACAATTTTCATCCTTGCCTCCGCAGTATTCTATGAATGATTGCGTAACATCGCCATGCGCTTGCGGTCAAGGCCTGGACGGTTTTCGCCGTGCCAAACGGAAGCGTCGATTTGGCTATTTCACCGCGCGAGGGGACTCGGAAAAATGGCATCGAGTCGTTGTAGTCGGAAACCGTGCTTTTTGATACTGTCGTCGGGCTTGGCGCAATCGCTCGATGAGACGGAAAAGTCGCAGGAGGTCGCACCTATGGCAAGATCGCATGTTGTTCGGTCGTTTCTAAGCGTGGTTCTCGCATTACATATTCTGTTTAGCGCCGCCGAAGCAAAGGCGGCCGACAAACTCGTCGGCTTTCAGTCGGCCCGGACGATGTCCCAGGCGATGCCGTGGATCGCAGAGGAAGTTGGGTTGTTTCGTAAATATGATTTAGACTTCCAATTGGTATATATTTCGTCGGCTCAGCTGGTGACCGCCGCGATCCTCAGCGGCGACGGTCAAGTCGCCATCGGCGGCGGTGAGGCGATCATTCGCGCCGTCGCCCAGGGCGCCACCGACTTGGTATTTATTGCCAGCGCAAAAAATACCCTCACCCACAGCATTGTCGCCAAGGCGGAAATCAAAAGACCCGAGGAATTGCGCGGCAAGAAACTCGGCTTGACCCGACTGGGCAGTAATTCGCATTATTTTGTCGTCCAGGCTTTGCGGCGGAATGGAGTCGATCCGGCGGATCTGCATTTCATTCAAACCGGTGGCCAAGTGGAAAATTTTGCCGCGTTGCTTAATGGCGCGGTCGACGCCGCGACTATGACCGGCCCATCGGGCGGGAGCAAGGCGGTCGCTCAGGGATTTCGTTATCTCGTTTACGGTCCTGACCTGCAGATACCGTTTGCCGCGGCAACGTTGATTGCGCGCCGTTCGATGTTGAATTCGCGGAGCGCGGCATTCGATAAATTTGTCAGAGTGACGGCCGAGGCGATGAAACTGATGTTTACCGATAAAGAGTTGACCTATCGGGTCTTGGCCAAGCAACTGCGCATTAACGATCGTAAAGTTTTGGATGCGGCTTACGATGAAGAGATTAAAGTATTGGAGCCGCGTCTGGAATTCAAAAACGAGGCGCTGCAGGCGATTATCGACGAAACCGCCAAGGTCGACCCCCGAGCCAGCAAAATCAAAGTCCAAGACCTGCTAGATCGGCGCTATCTTGATGCCCTGCAAAAAAGCGGATTTTTCGACAAACTATGGGCTAAGAAATAGTCGTTCTTGGCAATTAAACTTCGGAGAAATCGTCAATGACAATTTCAGGAGTTCGTTTCGGCCACGTGGCGTTTCGGGTGGCGGATGTCGAGCGCAGCGTCAAGTGGTACGCCGACGCTTTCGGCGCGCGTAAAGTATTTCACGGCGCACCGCAGGCCGGGCGCCAGGAGTTGATGTTTTTGGAATTTGCTCCCGGTCAACATATCGAAATTTTCACCAACGGTACGGAAAGATCTCAGATAGCCTCCGATGCCATCGGTTACCAGCATTATTGTCTGGTGGTGGACGATATCGATGCAGCGGTTCGCCACTTGGCGACTATGAATGTCCATCCCGAGCGGCCGGTGCGCGAGGGGCGAGCGCACTACCGGATCGCATTTATCGCCGATCCAGATGGCAATGTCATCGAGCTTATGGAAATCCGCCCGGAGTCGGCGATTTATCATAACCCTCGATAATATTCTGGCTCATTGACAACTTTGCCCGCCATCGGATATTTCATTGGGAGAGAAAGCCCGCGCTCAGTCACATTCATCGAATCAGAGGAGGATATACCCGTGGTCATGCTAGGCACCGACATGAAAATCGCCGAGACCCCGAAAGAGGGACTCAAGGAATACGTTAAAGTCGACCCCTACTCGGAATGGCTCAAAAAAGAAGGCGTACGCGTCTACGAAGATTTTTATTTCCCGAGCATGGCGAAGATCGAATTGGCGCCGTGGGAGCGCAAAGGCGGCAGCGGCGCGGTCATTCATATCAATAACAATCATATGCCCAACGATTGTCACGTGGTCGAGATCAAGCCGGGCGGCAAGTCGGAGCCCGAGCACCACATGTACGAAGCGACGATCTACGTGGTTTCGGGACGGGGCGCGACGTCGATATGGCAGGACGACAAGAAGAAAAGTAGTTTTGAGTGGCAGGCGGGTAGCCTTTTTTCGATCCCGCTCAATTGCTGGTATCAAAACTTCAACGGCAGCGGCCAAGAGCCGGCGCGTTACATCGCGGTCACCAATGCGCCGCCGATGATGCGTTTGTACCGCGACAATAATTTTATCTTCAACAATCCCTACATGTTTACCAATCGCTACGCCGGCGAAGAGGACTATTTCAGCGGTAAGGGCAAACTTTTTACCCGTCGCGTATGGGAGTCCAATTTCATCGCCAACGCGCCGGACATGGCGCTCTACGGCTGGAAAGAACGAGGCGCCGGCGGCATCAACGCCATGTTGGAGATGGCCGACAACAACACCAAGAGCCATATCTCAGAGTTTCCCATTGGCACTTACAAGAAAGCCCACCGTCATGGTCCCGGCGCCCATCTGGTGTTGCTGAGCGGCACCGGCGGCTATTCCCTGATCTGGACCAAAGAAGACCGCTCGGACATGATCAAATGCGACTGGGCGTTGGGATCCCTGGTCACGGTGCCGAACGACAATTGTTACCACCAGCACTTCAACTCGGGCACGACCCGCGCGCGTTATTTGGCGCTCCGCCCCGGCGACATGGGCCTCTATAAAAAAGGCCGTGGCGGCGGCGGTGAGAACGCCGACAAAAGCCTCAAAGAAGGCGGTTGGCAGGTCGAGTACGACGACGAAGATCGCGAGATTCACTCGATCTTCGAAAAAGAGCTGAAGGCCCACGGCGCTACTTGCAAAATGAAGGCGTTCATCCCTTGGTGCACTGGCGAAGTCGGACCAATTAGCGAGCGGGATACCTAGATAATTTTTGCGATCTGATTCTCGGGGAGCGAGGCGATTTACTTCGTCCTGGCTCCCCGATTTATTTGTCAGACTGCTCGCATGGTTTTTTTCCCGCCGAGTCTATTCGCTATTGTTCGAGAATGATTCCAAGGAGCCAAGGCAAGTCAGATGCGTGCGCTGCATGCTGGACGAGGTTCGACGATGAGTCGGAATAGGCAAGCAGGCGGCATCATTGTTGTACTACTAATCGTTATAGTCGTGCTTGGGGGTTTGACCGCGGGATATCTTTGGCTGGCTCTAACATGGAACTTTTCCGTCGGCGAACGAGCCGGCTGGGTGCAGAAACTCTCGAAAAAAGGCTGGCTTTGCAAAACCTGGGAGGGTGAGTTGTCGATGGTGTCAATGCCGGGCACCACTCCGGAGAAGTTTATTTTTACGGTGCGGGACGATAGTGTCGCTGACGCCATCAATAAACTTATCGGCCAACGGGTATCGCTCCATTACGAAGAGAAAATTGGCCTGCCGACCACTTGCTTCGGTGAAACGCGTCATTTTGTCACCAAGGTTACAGCGATGGACCCTCGGTTTACCCCAGGCAACCCGACCCCCTCGTTTGCCACGCCAACTGCCGCGCCGGCAACGTGGTAATGTACTGCCGCGCAACTAATTTTCGTTGCGCGACAAAATTCAACACCGATAATTTCTAAAGTTGCTGGAAGTAAATCAACGGGGGCACCACTTTCAATAAGCGGCGCGACGAATCCAATAGGCTTCCTACCTATGAGCGGGAATTTGCCCGTGGTGTGGGCAGAATGACGACGAAGTCGTTGGCCGAAGTCGATAACTGGAGGCAGCGTTGCCGCGCGAATGTGCGGTCAATCGTGGTCGAAGTCGAGGCCAGAAAGGTCGTGCAACGGGGGCCAGGATATACTAAGGATCGGCCTCCCGGCTTCGGGAGACCGATCCATGCGCGGGGTGCTTAATTGAGTTGAGTCGGCGTCGGGTCTTTGCCCAAGCCTGTCGCCGGCTTGCGCCGGTTGGGGTTGCGCAGAATTTGCAGCGACTTCTGTTCGATTTGGCGGATCCGCTCTCGGGTCACAGAAAACTTTTGGCCTAATTCCTCGAGGGTGTAGTCGCGCTTAAGCTCGATGCCGAAGCGCATGCGCAGCACTGCTTCCTGACGCGGCGTAAGCACGGACAGAGCCTTGCGAACTTCGGTGCAGAGGGTGCTTTCCAGGGCTTGGCTCTCCGGTTGCGGGCCGATACGATCCTCGACAAAATCGCCGAGCTCGTCGCCGTCTTCCCAAACCGGGGTGTGCAGCGATACCGGTTCGCCGTGGCTTTGCACCGAGTTGAGCATCTCCTGCACCGATATGCCCAATTCTTGCGACAGTTCTTCGGGCGACGGTTCTCGGCCGAGCCGGCGTTGCATCTCCCGCGCCGTCTGCATCACCTTGTTGCGTGATTCGACACGATGCACCGGCACGCGAATGGTGTGGCCGGTGTCGATCAAGCCGCGGGTGATCGCCTGGCGAATCCACCAGCTGGCGTAGGTCGAAAAGCGAAAACCGAGCCGGTAGTCGAACTTGTCCACCGCGCGCATCAGACCGAGATTTCCCTCCTGAATGAGATCGAGAAACGCCAGTCCGCGGTTCATGTATTTCTTGGCGATGCTCACGACCAAGCGCAGGTTGGCCTCGGTAAATTCTTTACGGGCGAGCTGTACGACCTGTTCGCCATGATCGAGTTCGCGGGCGAGCCGCTTGATCACCGAAACGCCGCGGCCGACGGACTCTTCAATGGCTTCGAGCTCCGCGGCCATGTGGCTTCTTTGTGTGCGGGTGGCCCGGGGCTTCTGTTGCTCCAATTCTTCAATGCGGGTGGCGGCACGCTTGAGCCGGAGAATCCAGGCTTCGACGTGGTCCGCCGCCAGATGCAGATCTTGGATTAATGCGCAGATCTTTGCCGTCAGAGCGGTTTCTTTTTCGCTCAGTGACTCGAAACGTTGCTTGGAGATGCGTTTATGGCCAAGTTCGCGGAGAAGTTCGTCTTGGCTCTGCCCCAACCGGCGCAGTTTGGCGACCGATTGCAGGAAAACCTTGGGATCCTGTCCGTTACTGGCTTCTTTGTCGTGATCGTCAGGTTTTTCCAAGACTTCGTTGATTTCCAGTTCGCCGTCGGCGATCTTGCGTCCCAGTTGGATGACATAACGCAGGGCCGAGGGAGCGGAGAACAGGGCTCGCAGGATCTCATTCTGACCCGCCTCGATGCGCATGGCCAAGTCGATCTCACGCTCGCGGCTGAGCAGCGGCACCGCGCCAATATCGCGCAGGTACTGTTGCACCGAACTCATGGCGAAGTCGGACTCTTTAACCTCGGGCTCGGGTTCTGCACCGGTTTCGTTGATCGAGCTAAAGTTCATTTCCGAATCGGCTGGAGCCAGATCGGAAATTTCCTTTTCTTCGAAATTCTCGTCCATAGATTTATCGATGTCGAATTCGCTTGCCACAGTATTCTCCTTGAATAACCCGGAATCGGGCTCGCGGGTTCCGCAAAATCCGCCCTTTACTAGTTATTATTAGACGCACGAAACCGCCGATTCGTTCGCGGCGTTGGTTAGTAAGTTGACCGAGTGAATTGAAATGATTAATTAGGTACGGGTCAAAATATCAGTGATAATCGCTTATTTGTTCGAATTATTTTTCGTATTGCACGATTTTTAAAGTAAGAACGATAGGGTGCTGTGTCAAGCTTGCCAGTAATCAGTGACTCAGTATGGTGTTTGGTTAAATTACTGGATCCGGCACACTTGTGAGGCTGCACTATGCGCCTTATGGGGCGGCTTTACCAGGGGTTTAGCCAACATCCCCGAGTCCCGTAACGGACCCGGGGATGTTGCGGCGATTAGCCATGATTTCGTCGGTCGCAGATCGCATCGATCAAGGCGGGCTTGCCTTGCTTGACCTGGTCGATGGCGCGTTTAAGAGCGCCTTTGAGATCGTCGGGATTTTCGATTGGGCCTTCGGCGTACCAGCCCATGGATTTTGCCAATCCGGCGAAGTCAGGGTCGGGACCGTAAAGATCCATACCGAGATAGGCGCGATTTGGATCGGTGCCGCGGGTGCGCGCCAAGACCAGCTGATGGTTCCAGTCATTGTAATAGGCGCGGTTGTTGAACATCACGACCAGCATGGGGATTTTATACTTGGCGGCGATCCACAGGGCACCGGCGTCGAACATCAAATCGCCGTCGGGCTGCAGATCGACGACCAAACGGCCGGTGCCTTTATTGGCAAGCGCCACACCGAGCGATAAGCCGATCTGGGTCCCGGTTCCGAGCTCCCGCCCACCATGACAGTAGGGCCGGTCGAAGTTCCATAGCTTCTTGCCCCATGACCCAAGATCGCCGGCGGTGAGGACCCAGTCCTCCCCTTTGATCGCTTCCCAGACTTCGCTGGCGAGACGCGGCACGGTCATCGGTTTTTGATCCCAGTGTTCCTGGGCTTGCTTGGCCCACTTGGCGCGGGTCTCAGCATGGCGTTTGCCGATCGCTTCGGTGCGCTTGGCAATTTTTTCGGCGAGCCCCGGGGTTTTGGCAATGCGTTCCTTCAAGAGTTGGGTCAACTGCGGGGTTGCCGTGACCGGATCGGCGGTCATGCGTTGCTGGGCGTAATACGGACGGGCGTAATCCATTGACCATTTGCTGATTTCTATGTCGGTGAAGCCGATATCGATCCAGGTTGCATTCGCCTGAACTTTGCTGACCACCGTGCGTGTCGCGATGTCGCGCACATGGGTCGGTTTTTCGTAGTCGGCGATGTCGAGCGTGAGCACGACGTCGACGCCGTCGTAGCAACCATCGAAGTCGGCGGTGAGATTCAACGGATGATCGCTCGGGAAATTCAGCCGCGAGCCGACGTCCCACACCGACGCGCCCAGGGTTTCGGCGATGTCGACAACATGCTTCCAACCATGCGGTGGGCGGGCGGCGAAGTCGGCGATGATTGCGACCCGATTGGCCGCGGCGAGGGTATCGGCGGCTTTGGCCAGCGCGACCGGGTCCGGCGATGGCGCGGTGGGCACCTCGGCGCTGCCGGCGGGTGGCATTTCGACATCATGATCGAGCTCGGCTTCCTGTAAACCGGCGTCATAGCACATATAGATCGGACCCTGGCGCGCGCTCATCATCACCGAGTAGGCGCGCGCGAAGGCGCCCGGCACACCGTCGACGGTAGACGGCTGATAATCCCATTTGACAAAATTGCGAATCGCCTCGCCCTGAACGTTAGCGGTGTGAATCCAGTCGATAAACGGCCGGCGCTTGGGTTCGGCGAGGGGTCCGGTGGCGCCCATGATGAACACCGGCGCGCGGTCGAGATAAGCGTAATAGATGCCCATCGGCGCGTGCAGCAGGCCGACCAAGTTATGCACGATGGCGATCATGGGCTTGCCCTTGGCGCGGGCGTAACCATGGGCGATCTGCACGGCGATCTTTTCATGCTGGCAGGTGAGCATCGGCGGATCGTTCTCGCCATAGTTGACCAGCGAGTCATGCAAGCCGCGGTAGCTGGCGCCGGGATTCAGCGCGATATACTCGAAATCATATTTCTTGATCATGTCGACGATCACATCGGACTGCCAACGTTTTTCGGATTTTTTGATTGGTGAATCTGCCATGCGGATATCCTCCTTAAGAATAAATTCATTAACCACAAGGGGCACAAAGATCACAAAGTAGGCCGGTTTTAAACGGCCTAGAAATGTTTTGCGCTCCTCGTGGCTAAATTTCCGAGTCCGAAGATTTTTTCTATGTGACCTTTGTGCTCTTTGTGGTGAAATCGTTTCTTCTAGGCATTCTCGCCGCGGCGCCAGACGACGGCATCGACCAGAGCCGGTTTACCGGCTTTGACTTGGGCGATGGCGCGTTTCAGGGCCGGGCCGACCTCGGCGGGATCTTCGATGACCCCTTCAGAGTACCAGCCGATGCCCTTGGCGATATGGGCGAAGTCGGGCGGCGGCCCTTCGAGGTCCATGCCGATGTAGGCGCGCTGGGGATCGGTGCCGCGTTGGTGCGCCATGTGGATTTGATGCGCCCAGTCGTTGTAGTAGGCGCGGTTGTTGTACATCAAGATCAGCATCGGAATGTTGTACTTGATCGGCATCCACAGGGCGCCTAAGTCGAACATCAGATCGCCGTCGGGCTGAACGTCGACGACTAGCTTTCCCGTGCCTTTATAAGCCAGGGCGGCGCCGATCGACATACCGATCTGCGTGCCGGTGCCCAACTCGCGGCCGAGGTGGCGATAGGGCTTGTCGAAATCCCAGATTTTGTGCACCCATTCTTTCAAAGTATTGGCGGTGAGCACCCAGTCTTCGTCTTTGATCACCTGCCAGGCTTCGTGCGCCAGGCGCGCTTCGGTCATTGGCCGCTCGTTCCACTGCTCCTTCACTTGATCCTGCCACTTTTGCCATTGGCGATCGTGGCGTTCGCCGATGGTTTTCTTGCGCTCGGCGATGCGGCTGGTGAGGGTTTTGTTGCCGTCGATACGTTTCTTACAGGCCGCGGTGAGCGCCGGAATTGACAGCGCGCTGTCGCCCGAGCACGCGATGATCCCAGTTGTGGTGTTTGTTGTAGTCGGTGGCCCACTTGCTGATTTCGATGTCGGCGAAACCGACATCGATCCACTTGCAGTCCGCCGCGGTCATGACCTGGATTTCGCGGGTCTGGGTGTTCAATTTGTGCGAGCCGCGGGTCCAGTCGACGACATCGAGAGCGGTGACCAGATCGACGCCGTTGAATGCGTCGTTGTGGAAACTGACGCTCAACGGATGTTTATTGGGGAATCCCAAGCGCTTGTTGATGTCGTAGACCGACGCGCCGACGGTTTCGGCGAGTTCGACGGTGGATTGAAAACCCATGGGCATGCGCGCCGCGTACTCGGTCAAGAGCAGCGGGTTATTCGCCGCCACCAGCATGTCGGCGGCTTGGTCGATGACCGTCTGTTCGGGGGCGACGCGGGACGGTACTTTGATATGAAAGTTCGGCACCGGCACATCCTCGGTGAGCTTGGCTTCCTGCATCGCCGAATCGTAGACCATGTAGACCGGCCCTTGGGGCTCGCTCATCATGATCGAGTAGGCGCGCGCGAAGGAATCCGGCACGCCGTGAATGCTGCCGGGCTGGTAATCCCATTTGGTGAAACCGCGCACGACATCGCCTTGGGCAAAGGCGGTATGAATCCAATCGATAAACGGCCGGCGCAATTTTTCGTCCATCGGACCGGTGGCACCGATGATAAATACCGGCGAGCGGTCAATATACGCGTAATAGATGCCCATGGGCGCGTGTAATAGACCGACGACATTGTGAACGATGGCGATCATCGGCTTACCGGTGGCCTTGGCGTAGCCATGGGCGATCTGCACGGCGATCTTTTCATGGTTGCACAGCAGCATCTCCGGCTTGTTCTCGCCGTAATTGACCAGGGAGTCATGGAGACCGCGGTAGCTGGCGCCGGGATTGAGAGCGATATAGGGGAAATCGAATTGTTTGATTAGATCGACAATGATGTCGGACTGCCAACGTTCGCCGGATTTTTTGATACTGGTTTCTGCCATGGCGTTATCCTCCTGAAAATACCCCGTGCCGGTTATTTTTCGATCTCCTTTGTTATCTGGGAAATCCCTTTGTGGCAAGGGCTATGGGGCACGAAGTGCGCTCTGTTCAAGGTTCAAGGGTTCAAAGGTTCAAGGTCAAAGGGTTACCACTGTAATTTCAGCGGAGTCAGGAGTTCTATAACCCGAGATACGCCTGGCGTACTCCATCGTCGTTCAGAAGTTCATCGCCGTTGCCGGTCATGACGATGCTGCCGTTCTCCAGCACATAACCGCGTCGGCAAATCTTTAACGACGCGGCGACGTTCTGTTCGACCAGAAGCACCGTCAGGCCGCTGTGGTTCAACTGGCGAATGGCGAGAAGCGTTTCCTGCACGAGGTTGGGCGCCAGGCCGAGGGATGGCTCGTCGAGCATGATGAGTTCCGGGCAGCCCATCAGGCAACGGCCGATGGCGAGCATCTGTTGTTCGCCGCCCGATAAAGTGCCGGCAAGTTGCTTGCGTCTTTCATCCAGACGCGGAAAGAGTGCGAAAACTTTGTTGAGCGATTGTTTCGTTTGCCCGCGTGCGCGTTGCAACATTGCGCCCAGCTGCAAATTCTCCAGAACCGTCAGTGTTGGAAACAGCTGGCGCCCCTCGGCGACTTGGCCGAGGCCAAGATTGCATATCTGATGAGACTCGAGCGCGGTGATGTCGCGGCCGGCAAAAACAATCTGGCCGGTGATCGGCCGCTCGATACCCGCGATGGCGCGAATGAACGAAGATTTGCCGGCGCCGTTGGCGCCGATCAGCGCGACCATCTCGCCTTTGGCGATTGCCAGCGAGACGCCGTTAAGCGCTGCGGCGCCGCCGTAACTTAGGGAGAGGTTGGTAACCTCAAGCAAAGCGCTCATAAACCGCTATTTTCACCAAAGTAGCTTGCCACCACCGCGGGTTGGCGCACCACTTCGCCGGGTAGGCCTGCGCCGATGATTTCGCCGTGATGCAGCACGATCACGTTGTCGGCCAACGCCATCACCGCGCGCATGACATGCTCGATCAAGAGAATGGTAATACCCTCGCGCCGGTTGAGCTCGCGCAGCACGGCGACCATCTGGTCGCATTCGGTGGGACGCAGGCCGGCCATCGCTTCGTCAAGCAGCAAGAGTTTCGGCTGGGTCGCCAATGCGCGCGCGACCTCAAGGCGTTTTCGGTCCGGCAGGGTGAGCGCTGCAGCGGGCAGATCGCGCTTTGACGCTAGGCCGAGCTTGGCGAGAATTTCTTGCGCGTGCGCCCTCGCCTTCCCGACATTCGCATCTCGATGGAGCGCGCCGACGATGACGTTGTCGAGCACCGAGAGACCGGCGAAGGGTTTGACGATCTGAAAAGTCCTGGCGATGCCACGGGCGCAGATTTGATCGGGTCTCAGGCCGTCGCTTCGGCTGTTAGCGAACATGATCGTCCCTGAGTCCGGCGCGAGCGCGCCGGCGATGAGATTGAATAGGGTGGTCTTGCCGGCGCCGTTGGGGCCGATGAGGGCGGTGATGGAATTCGCGGCCACGCTGAACGAAACAGCGCGCACGGCGCGCAGACCGCTGAAGGATTTGTCGACGTTTCGGACTTCGAGTAAGCTCATCGATCCAACTTTAACTTGCGCGCCATCGCCGGCCAGACGCCCTCCGGTAGAAACACGACAACGGCCAATAGAATTAGACCATAGATGAGTTGTTTGACACCGGGGATATTCCAGCCTAGGGCAGCGACCAATTCGGTGGCGCCGTCGGTGAGCAAGGTCATTAGCGCGGCCCCAATTATCGGGCCGAACAGGGTGCCCATGCCGCCGACGATCGGACCCAGGATGATTTCAACGGAGCGGTTGATGTTGAAAATCTGCTCGGGAAAAAGGTTGTTGTAATAGAACGCAATAAACACCCCCGCCACCGCGGTCATGGCGGCGCTGATAATAACGGCGAGTATTTTCCAGCGGATTGTGTTGATGCCGAGAGCGCGTGCCGCTTCCTCGTTTTCCCGAATCGCTTGCCAGTAGTAACCGGGCCGGCGACGCAACAACCACGCCGAGAATCCGCATGCCAGCGCGGTGAGCGCCAAAATCACGTAGTAATACATTGCCGGCGGACCGCGCAGATTGACCAGATCGGTGCGGTCGCGCTGGGCGACTTTGAGAAATAGCCCCGCCGAACCGCCGGTCCAAGCGAGATGATCGAAGCCGATGCGCGCGAATTCAGCGAAGGCGATGGTTAAGAGCGTGAAGTAAACGCCGGAGATGCCGTAGCGAAAGGCCAGGGCACAGAGAAATGCGCCGAGCGCGATGGACAAAATGATCGCTAGCCCCACGCCCAGCCAGGGACCGATGCCATAATGAAAATAAAGCGCTGCCGCGCTGTAACCGCCGACACCAAGGTACAAAGCGTGGCCCAGGGAGAGCTGTCCGGCGAAACCCATCATGATGTTCCAAGCTTGACCGGTGTAGGCGAAGAACAAGCAGAGCGTGGCAACTGAAATTAAATAGTTGTTGGCAAAGGCCGGCAACGCTATCAACGCAATCGCCGATAACGCCAATAACAATGCCCCACGCCGGTTCACCGCCGGCCGCCTAGCAGGCCGCGCGGTCGCAGGATCAGCACGATGACCAGCAAGGCAAAGCTAAACATGGACTTTGCCGACGGCAGGATGAATAATCCGGCCAGTGCTTCCGACAGGCCGATCAGCACGCCGCCGACCAGCGCGCCGTACATCGAACCCAGTCCGCCGACGATGACGATGACGAACGCGAGCATCGTATAGCCGGGGCCGATGCCCGGCGTCAGGTCGACAAGCAAGATCATCATGCAACCGGCGACGGCGACACAGACAGAGCCTAAGCCAAACGCCAATGCGTAGAGCTGTTTGACGTTCAAGCCGACGACCTTGGCGCCGAGCCAGTTGTCGGCGCAGGCGCGGACCGCCGTGCCGCTGCGGGTGAAGCGGAAAAAGCTGAGCAGCGCCGTTGCCGTGCCCAGAGCGACCAGCGCGGCGTAAAGTTTGCCACGGTCGATCAACAGCGAGCCGAGCTCGATCGATTCAAGCAAGCTGTCGAGTCTCACGCTGCGCGCGTCGGGGCCGAAGAACATCAGTTGGATGTTAGTCAATATGATCGCGATCGCGAGCAGCAGAATGAATTGGCTATGCTCGGGACGGGTGACGAAGGGATTGACTATCCAACGTTGCAAGCCGTAGCCCAAGAAGAAGAAGCTCGCGGCGACGGGAACAACGGCGATGAATGGATTCACCTCAAAGGCGCCGAACAAAATCACGCTGGCGTACATGGCCAACGTCATCATCTCGCCATGGGCGAAGTTGACCACGCGCGCGACGCCGAAGATGACCGAGAGGCCCAGGGCCATTAGACCATAGACCAGCCCGGTGAGGGTGCCGGAGATGATGACGTTGGCGCAGGTGATCAGGTCGATGGTCATCTTCAAAACTTCCGTTCAAGGTTCAAAGGTTCAAAAGTTAAAGGTTCGGATCCGGATCTGACGTTGAACTTTGAACTTTTGAACCCTTGAACGGCGACCGTAGGCCGCACTATGTACGCTTGTATTCGCGCCAAGGAAACACCGGCTTGGCTTCAGCGGATGGGGCGGGCAATACGACCACGGGCTGCTGACGTTGATTCTGAATGCAGGCCGAAAGGTTGCCTTCGACTTGGCCTTTGGCATTGAACTTGATCGGCGCGCCGATCATCATGCGGTGCTTAATTTCAGTCTGGCGAATCGCGTCGGTGAGCGGCTGGGCGTCGGGCGACTTCGCGCGCTTGAAGGCGTCGGCGGCGATCAGCAAGGCTTCAAAGGTATAGCCGACGTTGAGCGCATGAAATTTCAACTGGTCTTTCGGATTCTGTTTTCGAAACGCCGCGTCAACGGATTTCGCCAAAGCGGCTTTGGGGTCGAACCAGGGCACGTTGGAAATACAGCCTTCGGACAATTTGCCGAGAGTTTGGAAAAATTGGTTCTCGTACATGCCGGGGGAGCCGGGGCTGACGATGCCCATGACATTCCAGCGCTGTTTGACGATCTCGCGGCGCAGCACGATGGCATCGTTGAGACGGCAGACCAGCAGAAGAAAATCAGCTTTGGTCGCCTTCGCCTTGGCGACTTCCACCGTCATGTCCTTCGCCGCCGGATCGTAAGAAATGGTTTCGACAAGCTTAAACGGCAGCTGCAGCTGCGGCAGAATCGCGCCGATCGCTTTGGCGTTGGCCTGACCGAAGGTGTCGTTGACATGCATGAACACCGCGGTGCGCGGCGTCGTGCCGGTGGCTTTGAACAGCTCGTCGGTGAGCGCCAGTCCGTTCCTGACTAACTCGGTGGCGGTGGGGAAGTTGCGAAAAACAAATTTGTAGCCCTGCTCAGTGATCTGCGGCGCCGCCGCAATATTGATGATGAACGGCACGCCGCGCTGCTCGGCGACCTGGGCGATGGCGGCGGCGGCGCCGGAATCGAACGGCCCGACCAGACAATGGGCGCCGTCCTGAATCAATTTCTCCGCCCTGGTGCGCGCTATGTCGACGTTGCTTTCGGTGTCGGCGTTAAGCAATTCAATATCGACGCCAAGCAACTCTCTAATGATTCCCGGCGCGAGATCGGCGCCTTTCTGACAGGACTGGCCGATCAGTCCCTGCAGGCCGGACTTGGGCAGCAGCACGCCGATCTTAAGTTTGTTGGACTGCGCGCGGGCGATGTTGAACGGCGCTAGGACGGCGGCGCCGGCGGTGAGAAAGGTTTTGTTGAATTGGCGTCGGTTCACGGTGTCTACCAGCTATCGTAGGAATCGGGTTCTTTAGGCGGGACGCGCAGGACGATGGTTGTGCAAAAATTTATCGTCGGCGTCGGTCTGCAATTAATGTTTCCACAGCGGAAGTCGCACGACGACGGTGGATGCCGGCAACTTGCAGAACATCCTCGACTGGACGTATCCGCTTGATCTTTCGCGTGGAGAGCGAGACTAGGGGCAGAAGCCGTGCAACCGGATGGCGGTGTGAAGTTACGACAATTTCATGTCCCCTTCTGACCAAGCTTAGATAGCGGCTCAAATTCGCTTTCAGATCACTTACACTAACGGTCGTCATAAGCGAATAAGACTATTTTCTTGTAATCCCGTCAACCAGTAGAAGGCCCGCTCAGTTCCCCAGCATCTTTTTCACCCGGTCGAGAACATCCTTGGGCTGGTCCATGATTTGTTTGATGAGGGTTTCTAATTCGTCGCCGGGCGTCGGATCGATATCCATGCGCGCTTTCTCGGCTTCGAGCATGAGTTCCGGATCGGCGGCGGCGCGCATGTAGGCGTCGCGCAGAATTTTGGTTCGCTCGGGGGGCGTGCCGGGCGTGACCAGGAAGGGGCGGCCGAGCTCGCCGCCGGCAAGGATCACTTGCGACACGCGCCGGCTCAATTCGGGAGCTTTGAACTCGTCGAACAGCTGGTAGATGGTCGGCGTGTCAGGCATGCGCGGATCGCGCTTGTTGCCGGTTTGGACGATGTGGCGGTCGAAATCCTTCTTGTGCCAGCCGTTGAACGGCTCGCGGCCGAAGTGCGCCGATATGTTATGCGCGCGGCACACCACTTCGTTTTTCTCGACCGCGAGATCGATCTCCGCGCCGCCGGGATAACCGACCACGGATGTGATCTTCGCGCCGATGGAATCTTCCAACAGACGCGCGAGCAGATAATCTGTGCTGACAGTTCCCGAAGAGCCGCACTTGGGCGGCTCCTTGGCTTTGACGATGTCGCGAATCGATTTGTAGGGCGCGTCAGCGCGCATATACAGGAGCGCGGTTTCGCCGGCCGGCGAGCCGATCCAGCCGAACCGGCGCACATCGAACTGCACTTCTTTGCGGCCCACCAACTGGTCCATGTAGATGCTGTATTGCACGATCGCCATGGTCAGGCCGTCGGGCTTGGCGACGCTGTAGAGGTAGTTCGCGGCGACGACTGAGCTGGCGCCCGGCATGTTCTGCACGACAAACTCCGGATTGCCGGCGATGTACTTGGGCATCGCCTTGGCGAACATGCGCGCCCATCGGTCGTAAAAACCGCCGGGTGTCGAGCCGACGATCAGCCGGATCGTCTTGCCGCGATAGAAAGGCTCCTGAGCCGCCGCAGTGGAAAGGTAAGCGAGATGGAAGAAAACCAAGAAGACAACCAGCAATGCGAGGAACAGTTTTTTCATAAATTCTCCAGCATCCGAACGTTTGCCGCTAGGTTAGGTGTTACTTTCCGCTAAACTCCTTGACCGCATCTTCTTTCAGTTCCACGCCAAGCCCCGGCCGCTCGCTGAGCGTCACCCAGCCGTCAGCTAGCGTGGGCAATTCTTTGTAAATCGCGTTGGCGGTTAGCCAGTTGTTGACGTGAATCTCGGCGCGCCAGCCGTTGGGCACGGCGGCGTGGAGGTGAAAGTCGAAATGATCGCCGTTTCCGATCGGCAGATTGTACGCTTGGGCCAAGCCCGCGGCTTTCATCCCCATGGTAAAGCCGCCGATGGACAGGACGTGAATATTAAGAAAGTCGATGGCGTCGGCCTTCACCAGATCGGCGAGCCGGGAAAAGCTTTCCCACTGTCCGGCGGCAATCGGGATGTGGGTCTGCTTTCGTAGTTGGGCGAGCAAGTGAGGATCATTATGAACGATCGGCTCTTCGAACCAAGTCAAGTTAAGCGGCTCGAATGCTTTGCACCAGCGCACCGCCGTGTCGAGCTTCATCAAACAATTGGCGTCCGCCATCAACTCGACATCGTCGCCCACCGCTTCGCGCACGGCTTTCATGCGCGAAACATCTTCCGCTGGGTTATCGCTGCGATGTTCGGCGCTGGCGCCGCCCGGGTCGCTTTCACCGCGTATGTTGACCCGGCCGACCTGGACCTTGAGCCGGCTCTGGCCGCTCGCCTGCCAATGCTTGGCCGCGGCCGCCAACTCGTCGCGATTGTAAGCGCGCAGGCCGAAAGTGATGTAAGCGGGAATCGATTTCTGTGCGCCGCCGAGCAGTCGCCACACCGGTGTGTTATAGAACTTGCCCTTGATGTCCCACAGCGCGACGTCGATGGCGCTGACGGCATAATTCCACACCCCGCCATGGGCACGGGTGTTGAACTTCCACAGCATCTGGTGCATCAAGCGCTCGTTCTCCAAGGGATCTTTGCCTTTCAGGAATGGCAAAAGCTCATCTTTGATCGCGGCGATTGTAGCGGCGTGCAGGAAGCCGCCGATCTGCGACAAGCCGACACGCCCGTCGTCGGTCTTGAGTTTCAAAAGCCGCACTCCCGTGCGCAATGGCTGTTTGAACAGCGGCGGGGTGACAGGAATGTTTTGCAGCTCGATGATTTCGATGTCAGCGATTTTCATGTGTAGTCTCCTTGTGATTCTTGGATACTCATTGCCATGCTAGACACGCCCATCAAACTAATCGTCAATACTATTGAGTAGCATCATCAGCCGATAGGCATCCGGTAGTTTGCTGACGGACCAAGCGGCTTCGATCAATTTTGCTTGCCGCACTTGTTCTAAGACGCCGTCGCAGCAGGAACCTACTTTGGCTTCCAGCTCCGCGTCGCTCAGCGGATTGTCGGGGCCGCCGCGGTAGCGTTCGTCGGCCCACCCTTCGATGGTTTTATCGCCTTTCAATTTAATCGCGATGCGCGAGCGCATTTTGTCGAAACCTATTTTTTCGATGGCGGGGTCGAGCTCGGTGGTGATGCGTTTTTGCATCGCTTGCATGGGTGCCGAGGCGACGAATGCGTCGGAGAATTCCTTCTTGCCGGCTTTGCGGGCGAGCGCGATCATGGCCAATGCTGCCGGCAACGAAAACTTCGCCTGCAGATGATTCGCAGCGATCGGGTAGCGGATGGGATTCAAGATATTCGAGCCGGCGTAGACTTTTACCGTTTCGACATCGTCCGACCTTATATCGTTGTCGCTGACCAGCTTCAACATCAAATCAATCGTCGGGTGCGTGAGCACGCCGCAAGGGTAAGGTTTGATCGATACACCGGGTTCGACGATGGTCCAGGTGTTGCCGAAACCTTGTGGGACTTTCTCAGCGCTGACACCGCCGCCCTGGACGGCGAAGTAACCCCAGGGACCATCGAGCGCATCGGGATCTGCGGTGAAGCCGCGCGCCGCGAGCAGCGCCGCGGTCACGCCATTCTCCGCGGCGCGGCCGACATGGAGCGGTTTGGTCATGGTGCCGAAGTTGCAGCGGATGCCGGCGGCGAAGCTGGCGGCGATGCCGAAGCCGCTGCATAGTTGTTCACCTTTCAATCGCAAAAGTTTCGCCGCCGCGGCAAATGCACCGAAGGTTCCGACGGTGCCGCTGGAGTGAAAGCCGCGCAAATAATGCTGCGGCAGCATCCACTCGGAGATTTTACACTCGACTTCGAAACCGGTGAGGAAGGCCAGCATGAAAGTCCTGCCGTCTATGCCGCCGAGTTTCTGCGCCATGACGAGGGCGCTGCTCAACGGTGGAATCGTCGGATGGGTTAACAAGCCATAGACATGGGCAGGATCGATGCTCACCTGGCTGTCGTCCCAATCATGGGCGTGGCCGGCGGTGCCGAGCACGCGCGCCGCCATGGGCGCGGGTACTTTGGTTTTGCCGCGACTGAGCAGTAGCGCATCGGGTCGGCCGCCGATTTGTTCCGCTTCCTCGACGAGCAATTGGACCGTGTGTTCTTCCGAGCCGGCGACGAATAATCCCAAGCCGTCCAGCAAGCAGCGCGTGCCGATGCGCAATGCTTCAGGGGGAATAGCGTCGAAGGTTATGTTTTCGACGAACTCGGCAGCCAAGGCAGTAGTCGTCATGCCCGTGGAGATCGATGCGAAGGGATTGCGCTCGGCGCTCATTTCATACCCTCGTGGATGGTGCTCTTAAGATGCCTGGCACTTTACGCGGGCATTGCAGCGCAAGCAAGTTGCGGGAAGCACAACTGCGCGAGGTATTCCTTGCCGGCAATGCTGATAAACGAGCATTGCCGGCAAACTTGAGAAAGCGGGTGAAACTACACTGGGAAACGCAGCTGGGCCTTTTATGACCGCCGCACTTTGATCGTGTAATTGCCCATGCCGTTGGCGCGATTGTAGTGGCGCACTTGCACGAAATAGTTGCCGGCTAGCAACTCTCTAGCGATCAGCGCATTGGTGTCGATGCCCGAGTCGTCATCCTCGGCATTCAGGGCGGTTTCGCTGTTAGGGCCGAAGAGTTTCATCACGACATCGGTGGGACCGCGAGTATCGATCAAATAGCGGCCGTCCCGCGGGGCAGTGAAACGGAACAGGTCCTCTTCGCCGACTTTGCCGATGGCAGCCGCGGTACGGCGTGCGGCGTTGACTTCCAACTCCACCGCTGTCGATGTGGTTCCGCCGGTCTTGGGATACATCTTGGCGCCGGCGATGAACTGCTTGTCGATTTTCGAAAGCACCTCGTTGGCTTTAGTGGCGATCCCGTTGAGCGTCCAAGAGGCGGGAAAGAAATACAGCATGATCGAGTCGGGATCGAAGTCCGTGCCGTTGATTTGGTTGGCGGTATACTTGCGAATGACGTTGTGCCGCGCGGTCTGCTCGTCCCAGAAATTGGGCGACTTGGCCAGCTCGCTGATCACTACCGTTTCATTCCATTCAATACCGCCGCTCGGATTTTGATGTTCGTGGGCCAGGCCGATGGCGTGGCCGAATTCATGAGCCGCCGTCCCACCGTCGAGAAAACCCAAGTTCATGGTCGGTTGATTGACCGGAATGCTTTTACAGTCCGTTCCCACGTAGGACCAGGCGCCATCGTCGGGATCGAAGGCGACGCGGATATCGGCGTTGGCGGCGTTGTTGAAATCGAACTTGAGATTTGCGACAGCGCCCCACCAAGCCGCTTGCTCTTTCGCCACTGTTTGTTCGGCTGTGCTACCGCCCATGAATCGAACCTTCAGATCCGAACCGTTCATCCAGGTTTTGCCAATCGGTGACAAGGCACGGTCCCGACCGCGACTCTTCATTGTCCGTTGCGGTTGCATAACTTGTTGCGGCAACACTCGGTCGATGCATAGTTTTGCTCTATTCGCCATGGTTTGTTGACCTCCTTCTGGATCTCGAATCGCTGACGAGATTAGTTAGCAAACTATGTTCCATCTTATGGACGAACTAAATCCGCTGAGTTTTCCCATTAATTCGTGGCAAGTGACGCCTCCGCTGCATCTACGGTTGACAGACGGTGTAACTAGAGTTTCTCCATCGTGAGTTCAGCTAAGTAAACTACAGGTTTGCTCGACGAGAATTAACCTAACCCTGCGAGGCGGGGATAGCGGCACCGAGATTGGCCGCATTCAATCGACGACCTCGGAAACGTAGTAATCGATAAAGCGGCGATGGACGTCGGGCCGGGTCTCGATCTTTGCCATGGCCTCGCATTCTTCCTTGGAATGAACTTTCACTGCGCCGAGCGCTGCGGCCATGATCTGAATTTTTGCGGCGCGCACGAGGTCGAGACCAAGGCGGCAGAGCTGGTCGAGGTTGTGCGCCACCACGGTGCCGCCATGACCGCGCAGGAGGACGGCGGTTTTGTCGCTCAAAGTGGTCGCGACTTTGTCACCCAATTGAGCATTGCGGATCAACACCGGCGAGTCGTAGATCGGCGTGCCGCGGTGAAAGTTGACGCCGCAATTCGAGATCACTTTGATCTCTTGACCGGCGGCGGCGACGGCGACCAGCTCATCGGCGTGGTAGTGCAGAATGCACTGGACATCCGGCCGGACTTTGTAAATGGAGGTATGCATGGCGGTCTCGCCATTGGGCGCGCCGAAGCCTTCGAGCTTATTGCCGTCGGCGTCGAGAATGATAAGATCGCGCACGGCGACTTTGCCGGGAGGCATATGCGGCGTGCTGAGAATTTTATTTTCCGGCAAGCGAGCCGTGATGTGGCCGTAGCCGTCGATCACCCCTTGGTGTTGCAGTATTTTGGCGACCATCACCATTTTATCTTTGAGTGCATCTAACGGTTCGATCATTTTGTCTCCTTAAGTTGTTTCGCGTTTATTGTGGATATTGTTTGACAATGTAAGAAGCGTTCTCGCTCCTGTAGAAAACTCTGTCGACGAACTGTTCTGGCATTATTCACAATGTATGTGGCGGCGAAAGGTTTTTCGCCCTTTTCGAACACCGTCCGTTTACGTGATATTCTGTCGTTTGAGGAAGTCGCTGAATAGCTCGGCCATCTCGCCGGCTTTTTCATCCCATTGTTCGCGCGGGCTGAGCGGCTCGTCATAGTGCTTGGGAAACAGCACATGGACTTCACTGATTGGCAGCAGGCGGCCGAGAGTCTCGCCGGTTTGCCGTCCATGGGTGAGATCGTTGCCTGGGACGATGCAGGCCGGTACTTTTATCGATTGTAAATCCGCCTCGGTGGCGCCGATGACGGGCAAATCGGCGCCTTTGAGAAAGTATTCGCGCCAGCGTGACATGACGGCGATGAAGCTCGCTGTGTCCATTTTCATCAGGGCATCGCGGTTTGCCGGGCGAGCGGCGATTCTTTCTTTCCAGTGATCCATGGCGCACACCGCGGCCATGCCGCCGCTCCTGGCTGCGGTGATAAACTGGCCGTAGTATTCTTCGGCTAAACGCTCGCAGGCGAAGCGGCCGCCGGTTACGCGCCAGAGCAAGAGCGCGCGCACCGACTCGGGATGGCGGAGAGCGAAGAGCAGGGAAGTGCGGCAACCTGACGAGCTGCCGCCGACAACGGCAGGTAGGGCGCCGAGTTGGCCGAGCAATTCATGGACGTCGTCGGCCCAGATCTCGTACTCCGACTCGTCACCGTCGATGACCACGTCGGAAGCGCCGGTGTTGCGCCGGTCGAAGATGACGACACGGTGGCCGCGTCTGGCGACTTCGCCGGCGATCAACTCGATGCCGCTCATGTCGCGCCGGCCGCCGGGCGAGAGGGCGACCCAGGGGCCGCGATTGCCGAGAACTTGATAGTTGATGTTGACACCGCGAACTGTTGCGTAGGGCATGGAGCACCTCCAGGATTCGACAACCGACACTATCCGATGAATAGCTTTTGAATCAACTCGTTAAGGGCTAACGCCAACTGTAAAATTCGCGTGGACTTCGCCTATCGGCCATAGAGCTGTTTGATCAGTCCCGAGGCCTGGACTTCTTGAACGAAGCTCAAGTCGACAAATTCGTTGGCATTGGCCTTGGCCGCTTCCGGCCGGGTCGGCGCGAGAAAATCGAGATAACTTTTCACTCCCTCCGGCGCCGGCAGCGGTGTTTCCGGTAAAATTTTACTGAACGCTTGGTAGGTTCTGTCGAGACTGTCGGCGTCGGTGATGCGGGTGAATTTACTGATCGATTTGACGGTCGACGGCCGGTCGGTCCTGAAGCTATGGATGGCCTCGACCAAGGCGCGGCTCAACTTGCCGAGCAGCGGCGCCCGGGAACGTATGGTCGCCTCGCGCGTGAGCACTCCGTTCCAATGGAATGGCAGATGCAACGCGCCGATGTCGACGAGCGACTTGAAACCTAACTTCTCGGCTTCGCGGACAAACGGTTCGACCAAAATGGCAAACTGGACCACACCCTTGGACAAGGCTGCCAGCGCATCCGCCGTAGATCCCACGGGCACTAGTTTTACGTCAGAGTTTGGATCAATGCCTAAGCGCGCCAAGCCCAGACGCATGCCGATTTCAGTCGTCGTGCCGGCGCGGCCGACACCGCCGGTCTTGCCTTTGAGTTGTTTGATGTCGGTGAGGTTTTTCGTCGTGACGATATGAGCGGGGAAGGTCGGCACCAGGGCGGCAATCATTTTCACGTCGGCGCCGGTCAGTCGAGAATTGACCAGCGTCGTGACCGAGGTGACGATGACATCGAGCTCGCCGGCGAGCATTGCCTGCAACGCCATCGGACTGGCATTGACCGTAATGAATTCGGCGTTGACTCCCTGTCTTTTCATCAGACCCTTATCGTGGACTATCCAAACCACGGCGTTGGACGCGCCACCGGCCCAGGCCAGGCGCAAGCGTTCCTGCGCTTGCGGCGTACCAGTCCACAGCGTTGCGGCCAGTATCAAACAGCAAGCCAATGTCACTCGAGCCTGTTGGTCTACCATCGCGGATTCTGACAGGTTCCGAACCAACTTCGAATTGCCCTTTACCGCCCGGACATTAATCTTCCACGCCGTCAAATTCAAGAAAGATTTCCAACCGTCCGAAACGCGGGCCGACAACCTGATTGTGAAGAATCCCCATCGACAACGCACACAATCGCCTTGACGCTTTACGCGCCGGCGCGCTAACTATAGGAACTAACCCTGTGGATTTTGAATTGGCGATTTGCCGATACGCTGCGGAGGAAAAGGCAATGTGGTTTGCTGGCAAAGAATCGTTCATTTCCGGCGTCGGCGGTTTTATCCGCCGGGCTACCCTCTCGGTGATCGGCCGCGCCGGCACGAAAACGGCGGCGGCAAGTCTATCTCTTTCGGTATTGTTAGCCGGCGCCAACGCACAAGAGCGGCTTGAAAGAGTCAATCTCGCCATCCCGGTCACGGCGCTCAGCCAGTTGCCGTCCTACGCCGGTGTACGTTTCGGTCTGTTTCGCGAGGAAGGGCTCGATGTGCAGATCGTCCTGATGAATGGCCGGCTGGTCGGGCCGGCGTTGCTGCAAGGCGACTTGGATTATTCTACGTTGGCCGACACGATGATGCGGGCGGCGACCACGGGGTTGCCGGTAAAAGTGCTCGCCTTCGGCGGCATTCGTCCGGCGCTGGCTCTTAACGTTCGGCCGGAGATCAAAACCGGCGCCGATCTGAAAGGCAAGAGTATCGCGGTCACTTCCATCGGCAGTACTACGGATATTGTCGCGCGCGAGATCGTGCGATCCTTCGGTCTCAATCCCGAGCGCGACATCGTCACCCAAGGCCTGGGCAGCCAGGCGAACAATCAAACCGCCCTGCGCACCGGCGCGGTGGCGGCGGCATTGTTTACGCCGCCCTACGATGTCATCGCCGAGAAGGAAGGTTTTCGCGTCATCGCTTGGGCGGGCGACGTGATCAAGGAGCAATTGCAAGCTGGTCTCGTGACCTCAGATGGCAAGATCGCGCGAAATCCCGGCCAGGTAAAGCGCATGGTGCGCGGTTTCGTAAAGAGTCTGGTGTTTCTACGCCGGGAAAAAAACAAAGTTGTCGAGATGATTACCAAACAGTGGAAGATCGAACCGGAAATCGCCGAGAAGAGCTATCTGGTGATGATCAAGACGTTCAGCGCCAATGGCTCGGCAAGCGACAGCGCCGTTGAAAATGTCATTCAACAGACGCTCAAGGCGAACAAATCACAGAAACAAGTCGGTCATTCCCAAGTCGCCAACCTGGCTTTTCTCGAAGAAGTGCAGAAGGAGTTGGGGCTGCGCTGACCACATTAGCGATCAGGCATCGATTTCGCGCAAACCCGGCGCAAAATTGGCGACCAGCAACACGCCGGCGGAACCGAGACAGCCGCCCATGACCAAGGCGCCGGGGACGCCGAGAAAAGTCGCCGCCGTGCCGATCTGGGCGTGGCCCAAGTAGGTGCCGGCGGACATGAAGACTTGATCGAAGCTTTTAACCCGCCCGCGCATACGGTCGGGGGTGATTAGCTGGATCATGGTATCGCGCAGGGTTTCGCCGACGGCGTCGACTAGACCGAGCAAAAATCCGATGGCCAGCGAGAGAATCAGCGAGCGCGACAAGGCGAAAGAAATCAGTCCCGCCGTGTAAACCAGTGTGACGAAAATAATCAACTGGCCTTTCTTTTTCGGATTGCCCAGAGCCATGACGATAGCCGAGCCGGCGAGGGCGCCGAAGGCCGGCACGCCGAGCAGCGCACCGAGGCCGGCGGGACCGACGGCGAGAATGTCGCGGGCAAACACCGGCATCATCGAACGATAAGCGCCAAAAAACTGCACGCAGGTGTCCATGCCCATCAGCCCGAGGATCGCCGAGTTGTCGCGGATGAAATTAAAACCGCTGCGCACGCTTTCGAGGGGCGATTCTTTCTTTTCGCCCGATGCGGCGGCTGGTCTTGCGCGCATCAGCCCGAGGCAGACGATCACGCTCAAAAAACTCAGCGCGTCGATAAAGTAGGAAGCGCTGAGACCGACGGTGGCGATGATGACGCCGCCGATGAACGGACCGGAGAGCGTGGCGATCTGGCGCCACGTGATGTTGAGCGCGTAGGCGGTCGCCAGTTGCTCCGGCCGTACCAGTGCCGGGATCAGCGCTGTGCGCGCCGGTGCATCGAAAATCCCCACGGCCCCCGAAAGAAACGTGACGAGATAGATCTGCCAGACCTGCACGGCGGCGAAATAACTCAACAGCGCCAGCGCCATCGCCAGCAGCGCCGCCAAGCTTTGGGTGATGATCAACAGGTGGCGCCGGTCCATGCGGTCGGCGAGCACGCCGCCGGGAATCGACAAGAGCATGATCGGTAGCGCGCGAAAGAGCCCGGCTAGACCCAATTGAAACGGTGAGTTGGTGATCTCGTAAACTTGCCAGGCGATGGCGACCGTGGAGATTTGGCTGCCCACCGCGGAAAAAAGCAGGCTCGCCCAGAACAGACCGAAGTCGCGTTGTTTGAGAACCTGCCAGGGTGTGACTTGCTGCGCCATGAAAAATCGATCTCTTTGACTGTGGTCGCCAACGACCGTAGAGGAATCTTACGGATCGAGCAATCGACGATCCAATAGACGTTACTTGACAGGCTTCGCCGCTTGCCGCTACAACGGCGCAACAGGAGAAGGAGTGTGATTATGAAGCGATTAGCCTTTCTCGGATTCTTGACGGTGACGTTGTTTTCCAGCGTCACAGCGTGGGCGCAGAAGCCGCTGCCGACGGTGCGCATCGGCATCGAAGCGCCGGCCGGGACCAACAGTCATTATCATGTCACCAAACAAGCAGGGCTGTTTCAAAAGTACGGCCTCAACATGGAGCTGATCTCTTTTCCCGGCGGCACCGTGGGCATGCAGTCGCTGATCGCCGGCGATATCCAATTCGCCACTCAAGACGGCGTGGCGACGCTGACGGCAAATCTGCGCGGCGCGAATATTTATTTCGTCGGCGGCATGATCAACACCTTCCCATTCCTTATTCTTTCCCGCCCCGAGATCAAGGTGCCGGCGGACTTGCGCGGCAAGAAAATCGTCATCAGCCGCTACGGCTCGTCTTCCGATACCGCGGCGCGGGCCGCGGTGGAGAAGTATGGACTCAAGCCCGACAAGGATGTGTTTATTTTGCAGGGCGGCGGTCAGAGCGAGCGCTTCGCGGCGTTGAAAGCTGGAGTGGTCGATGCCGCCATCGTCAGCCCGCCGCTCAATCTAGCCGGCCGGCAATTGGGTTTCAACGAAGTCATCGATCTGTCGGATTCCGGGGTTCCCTACGCGCACCAATTGATCGTCGCCACCAAGGACTTTCTCGATCGCAATCCCGACCTGACCATGCGCACCTTGCGCGCGCTCATCGAAGGACTGGGTCTATGGAAAGATCCGGCGAAGAAGCCACAAGTTCTAAAATCCATTGGCCAATATTTGCGCCTCGATCCGGAGAAGCAAAAAGACCAGCTGGAAGAAACCTACCGCTACTACAGTAAAACCTTTCCGACCAAACCTTATCCGACCCTCGAAGGCGTCGAATTCACCGCGCAGATCTTAAAAAGGAACCGCCCCGAAGCCAAAGATATACAAGCGAAGGATTATGTCCTGTACAAGTATGTCGCTGAATTGGAGAAGGAAGGTTTTTTAACCAAGGTGTTTGGCGGAAAGTAGTCTTAAAAAGTCACGACTTAATTCTTACTACCCAAGCCCGTTGCCGCGTTACGGAGCGCGTTCGAGCGAACCGTCCTTGACCAGTCTGTCCAGTGGGCCGTGATCGCGGAACAGTTCCGGTCTGCCGAAAAACTCTTTCGATACCGGGCGCCGCCCGGCAAATCTCTTTGACCACGATGTCCAAGCCTTGATCGGAAACGTAGGGGGATCGGCTTAAAAATCCGCGCGTAAACTTCGGCGGTCTTTTTGATGAAGGCGGCGTCAGTCTCGCGGTGCCATTTTTTAATCACCTGTTCGACCAAGGCGCTGTCTTTCTTGATTAGCCGCGTCGCTTCGACATAGGCCTTGAGAAAACGCTCGACGATCGCCGGGTTGTTCTTGATATAACTCCGGCTAGTGGCAACGCAGGAGGATGGATAGACGAAGTTCGCCGTCGATTGATCGACCAAGAGAGGCCAGCCGGATTGAATCAGACTGTAAGTATTGCGATAGGGAGCGCCGCGGCCGCGACTCTGCCGCTGCGCATCGCCGTGACGATTTCGCTGCCGCCGCCCAATTGGAGAATCGTCATGTCTTTTTCCGGGTCCAGTCCCAAGAATCGCAGCGCCGCGCGCAAATAGAAATGAGTCGTGGAACCGAGCCGGGTGACGGCGCTGCTCTTGCCCTTGAGGCTTGGTGCGGTTTTAAATTCCGGCCGCGCGACAAAATAGACCACATCGGTATCGGCGGGGCAGGCGATCAGCGCGACGTCGCCGCCTTCGATACGCGCCGAAACCACCGATTCGGCTCCGGCGCCGGAGAACTGCACGGTGCCGCTCATGATCATGGTGGTGATCAGCGCGCCGCCGCGGATATGGATGGGCTCGACGTTGAGACCCTGCCTGGCGAATAGACCGCTGTCTTTACCGACGAGCACCGGCAGATGCTGCAATGATGTGGTCACGCCGTAAGGAACGCGCAGCAGTTCCTGGGCCGACAGCCGGACCGGCAATGTGCCGCACAGGATGCCGACCAGCAACAATCGCTGGGTACGCGTTGCTATTGGCAAGGTCGATCTAAGCCCGCTCGAAGTATTTTTTCTCAACTGACTTAGCGTCATAGGCGACGAATTCATTGATGCCGGGCGTTTTCAGCTGCGCCGTTTCGCCTTCGTTGAACAATGCCACGGCGCCACTGGCGGCCTTGAGACCGACGAGCCCAGGCGCGTGGGCTTCAATCACAACGGCGTCTTTATCGGATCGATTCCACGCCCAATGGACTTTGTTTGCCGGGATGCGTTGAAAGTCTCCTTTGCCGCAACTGAACCCCTGGTCTTCGACAAAGAACCAAATCTCCCCCCTCTTGGATGTAATTGAGCTGCTCGCACTCGTGGGTATGCGGCGTGGTGTGATAGCCGGGCGCGCGCGTGGCGATCATCAGACTGCATTCGTTGCCATAACCTTTGACCGAGATCATGGAGCCTTCGCCTTCGACTCCGGTGCGAACGCCTTTTCTTATCGGGACATCCTGACTCTTAACATGAAGTGGCATAGTGGTTTCCGCTCCTGGATTGGATTTTCAAATGCTTCTACGATCGCATCGCTGACCATCACCGTTCGATCAGTATGGGCCGCCGGCGCGCTTCCTGGCCGCGTGGAAGGCTTCCGCCGCTTTATTAATCACCTCTGCGGTGTCGATGGCGACTAACTCGCCCTTGTGTTTGAGAATTCTGCCGTCGATCACGACGGTGTCGACGTTGAAAGGGTTGGCCTGCTGGACGAGTAGAAGCGCCGGGTTGATGAACGGCGCGACGTTGATGTCGTTGGTTCTGACTAAAATTAAATCGGCTCGCTTGCCCGGCGTCAACGAGCCGGTGCGGTCGGCGATGCCGAGGTCTTTTGCGCCGTCGAGGGTAGCTAGTTCCAAGATCCGTCGCGGCTGGACTTCCATCACGTCCATTGAGCGCAGGTGATTGAGCTGCAGCATCAAGCGCATGATGCTGAACATATCGGCATTGCCGCCCACCGTCGTCGTGTCCACCGACAAGCTGCACTGCACGCCGCGTTTCAATAAATCACCGAGATAGGGCAGTCCCGAGGCCAAGCGCGAGGCGGTGTACGGCGCGATGCTGTTGTGCACTTTGGTCTCCGCCATCATGGCGCGTTCTCGCTCCGACGCGCTGTAAGTATGAATGAGCTGGACGTCGGGGCCGAGCAATTTGTCGTTGTAGAGCATCTCGATGCGCCGGAAGCGTTTGATTTCCGCCAGAGAGCGTCCGGCGTGCTGGGTGATTGGCAAGCCGAGGCTGCGGGCATTCTCCCATTCTTTACGGTAAACCTCCGGCGGCGTGTCGCCGGCGCCGCGGGAGGCGAAGCCCATAGTGGTTAGGCCGTCGTTGGACGCGCCGAACCATTCGCGCTTCACTCGGGCGATATCATTGAAGTCGGCGGTCTCTTTGGGCCGCGACTGCAGGTTGCGGCTGTAGCCGTAAGAAAAGCGCGCGCGGATACCGCAGTCGCGCAGCGCACGCAGGTCGGCGTCGGCGTACCGGCCATCGATAATGTTATGCGACCAATCGTGAATCGTCGTCAGTCCGGAATAAACTGCTTCGGTAATCCCCAGCCGTGCGCTGGCGTAGGCGTCCTCCGGCGTCATCACCGGCCCGAGCTTGCTCATGACCGGGAAGTAATCGAAGTCGCCGTCGGCGACCACGCCGCGGGCGAAGCTGCCCCAGAGATGGAAGTGGGTGTCGATAAACCCGGGGCAGGCGATGCGTTGCCGTCCGTCGATGACCTCGGCGCCCGGCGCATTCAAATTCGCGCCGACCGCCACCAGCGCGCCGTTGCGCACATGGACATCGCCGTTGGGGATATCGCCCAACTTGGGGTCCATAGTGACTACATAGGCATTGCGGACGACGAACTCGCCGCGCGGCGGCAGTCGTCCGGAGCTGCGGTCTGCTGTCCACAGTTTGGATGACGATTGACCGGCGGTGGCGCAAGCCGACAACCCGACTGCGCCCACCGCGGCAACAGCGCCGAGAAATTTGCGGCGGCTGACGATGTTTTCTTCGGCCATGATGGTTCCCTTTCGGCTCAGGAAAAATCTTCTTGAGGTTTTGTAGTCGATAACAATCCGCACCGTCAAGAAAATAACGATGCGAGAATCAGCAATAATTCAGAATTTTTTTGTTGCGAACCCTGGCATGCCTCGATACATTGATCGCCTCAAAGTGAATTCTGAAGAGCGCCTGATGTTTTTAACACACAAGTTTGTCATGCATTGCGCTGGGATCGTTTCCAGTGTTGCGATGTCATGGCCGCGGCGGCGAAGCATGGGTTGCTCGATACTGGCGCTTAATCTGGCGCTAGTCCAACTGGCGCCGGCCGCCGATGGCGCGCCCAGGACGCGTTTGATCGTGGGCAGCGAACTTGATTTTCCACCCTTTGCCCTGGTGCGCGAAGGCGGCCGCGCCGATGGTTTTACGGCGGAGTTGTGGCAGGCGGTCGCCCGCGAGGCACACCTGGACGCGACGATTACGACCGGTCCATTTCACCAACTACTCGACCAGTTTAAGAGCGGTGAAGTCGATGTGCTGATTAACCTCGCGCAGTCCGATGAGCGCCGGCGCTTCGCCGATTTTTCCGTGCCCCATGTCAAGATGGCCGGCGCGGTCTTTACCCGCACAGGTGACAGCCGGATCAAGTCCGAGCATGACCTGGCGCGGTTGTCGCTGATCATCATAAACGCGGATCTGGCCTACGAGTATGCGCGCCGGCACGGTTGGCACAATCTAACGCTGGTCGATACGGCGGCCAGCGGCATGAAGTTGCTCGAGACCTCGACTAAGCACGACGCGATGTTGGTTGGCCGGCTGGTTGGCCTCAATACCATCCGGGAACTGAAACTCGCCAATATCGAGCCGCTCCGGCTCAAAGTGGGCTACCAGCAGGATTTCGCATTTGCCGTGCGCAAGGGCAACGCCGGGCTCTTGGCTCGGATCAACGACGGCCTGGCCAACGTCCGCGCTAGCGGCGCCTACGACACGATCTACGGCAAGTGGTTCGGCCGCTTGGAGCCAGTGCCGCTAACGATGGAGATTATATTAAAATACCTGATTCCGGCCGTTGGACTGATCTTGTTGCTTCTTTTGGCCTACCTGCATGAGCGTCGTTTGCGCGTGCGCTGGAAGACCACCGCCGCCGCACTGGACGCGACCATCACGGAGCGCATACAAGCGGAAACGGCATTGCGCGTAAGCGAAGAGCGCTTTAAGGCGTTCATGGACCGGAGCCCCGCCATTGCGTTCATCAAAGATGAGACTGGCCGCTATGTGTATGTGAATAAAACCTGGGAGGATCTCTATACTATTGACTGGTTCGGTAAGACTGATGCCGAACTCTGGCCGCGCGCAGACGCCGATATGTTTACCGCGAGCGACCGACGTGCTCTCGCTGCCGGTCACGCCACCGAGACCTTTGAGACGGTATTGGACAAAAAGGGCCGGCCCCAGGACTGGTGGGTGCTGAAGTTTCCCATCGTCGATGCCGACGGCATCCGATTGCTCGGCGGCATCGCCATGGACATCGGCGAGCGCAAAGCAGCCGAGCAAGCTTTATTGGCCAGCGAAACAAAATTGCGCCGGATCACCCAAACCATTCCCGGAGCGGTATACCAGTACCAGCTGAGCGCCGACGGAACTCAGAAGTTTATTTCGATTAGTGACGGTATTGAGAATCTTATCGGACAGCCGGCGGCGGCGGTGGCCAATGACTTTGGTTTATTTTGGAATGGTGTGCCGGCCGAGGATCAAGAGGCGTGGACCACGTCTATCCGGCGTTCGGCGCAGACGATGCTGCCGTGGGAGTTCGAGGGGCGCATCCGTTTAACCACCGGCGCGTTGAAATGGTTCAGGGGCCACTCGGTGCCCGGGCCGCGGCAGCCGGATGGCAGCATAGTGTGGATTGGACTCCTCACCGATGTTACTCGGCGCAAGCGCAACGAAGGCGAGCGCGCCCGGCTGGCGGCGATCGTCGACAATTCGGGGGACGCGATCATCAGCCGGGATCTCGATTTTAAAATTCTTACCTTTAATGCCGCCGCCGAAAGGTTGCTTGGCTATGCGGCGGTGGAGGTCATTGGCAAGCTCTCCGATATTTTCATACCTCAAGATAATTTTGCCGCGGTGGCGCAAAGGCGCAGCTTAATCCACCAAGGCTTACAGCCAGCCGCCGCCGATTCGGTCTGGGTGCGGCGAGACGGTCGGCGGATCGATGTATCGGTGACGCAGTCGCCGATCAAGGACGCCAGCGGCAAAGCGATCGGGGTTTCGTTGTCGGTGCGCGATATCACGGAGCGTAAGCGCACGGAAAAATCCCTAAGGCTTACGCAGTTTAGTTTCGACCGAGCTGTTGACGGAATATTCTGGATCCTGCCTTCGGCGGAGATTATTTATGTAAACGACGCCGCGTGTAAGCTACTCGGTTACGCCCGCGAGGAGCTGATCGGCAAGACGGTTCCCGACATCGATCCGAGCTTCTCTGCCGAAGCGTGGCCGGCGCATTGGCAAGAGCTCAAGCAAAACGGGTCGTTAAAATTCGAATCCACGCATCGCACCAAGGACGGCAGGCGCCTGAGAACCGAACTGATCGTCAACTACATCGTATATGAAGACGAAGAGTATAACTGCGCCATCATGCGCGACATTACCGATCGTAAACAGATTGAGGACGCGCTGCGGCGACGGGATCGTCAGTTGGTCGAGGCGGAGCGCATCGGGCAGATGGGCAGTTGGGAATTGGATCTGCTGACAAATCGTCTCGAATGGTCTGACGAAAGCTTTCGCATCTTTGAAAGCGATCCGACCGCGTTCGGCGCCTCCTATCAAGCATTTCTCAATCTCGTCCACCCCGATGACCGGTTGTCGGTCGATCAAGCGTACAGCGGTTCAGTGCGCGACCACGCGCCGTACCAGATTACGCACCGCCTGTTGCTGGCCGACGGCCGCGTCAAGTGGGTGGACCAACGCGGTGAGACCTTCTGTGACGACGACGGACGGGCTCTGCGATCCGTGGGAAGCGTGCTCGACATCACCGCCCGCAAGCAGGCGGAGTTGGCGGTTCGTGCCAGCGAACAGAGCATCCGCCGGTTGTACGAGATAACCAATGCCATTGAGCTTTCCTTCGATGAGCGCGTGAGCGCGCTGCTGGCATTCGGCTGTGCACGGTTTGATCTGCCTTACGGTGTGTTGACTTTTCTTCAGGGTGACGAGCTGGAAATACTCAGCGCTCATCCGCCGGACGGGAGCCTTGCGCCAGGAACGAGATTACCGTTACGCGCCTCCTATTGCAGCTATGTTGTCGAGGCCGATGAACCGGTTTGTAATGAGCATATCGCCGTCTCGGGATGGCGCAATCATCCTGGCTACCTGACCCTCGGTGTGGAATCGTTTATGGGCACCAAAATCGACATAAACGGCCTGCTCTACGGCGCGCTGTGTTTTTACGGCTCAATGCCGTATCGAGGACATTTTAGCGATTCCGACAAGGATTTTCTGCGGCTCATGGCGGTGTGGATCGGCGGCGAGGTTGACCGCTACCAGGCTCATCAGCAACTGCAAAAGTCCCACGACCAGATCCGCCAAATTATCGATACCGATCCGAACTTTATTTTTGCCCGGGATGGCGAGGGGCGTTATACCCTGGTGAACAAAGCTTTGGCAGATGCCTATGGCACCACCGTGGACAACCTTGTCGGCAAAACCGACGCGGACTTCAACTCCAACGCCGCCGAGGTGGAAAATTGCCGCGAAATGGATCTGGAAGTGATGGACACGCTGCAAGAGATGTTCATAGCAGAACAAACCATCACCGACTCGAGCGGCCGGAAACGTTGGCTGCAAACCGTCAAACGACCAATACTGGATGCGAGCGGCCGTGCGAGCCAGGTGCTCGGCGTGTCGGCCGATATCACTGCGCGCAAAGTGGCAGAGAAAGCCTTGCGCCAGAGCGAGCAACATCTCGTGGATGCCCAGGCGATCGCTCACCTTGGCAGCTGGGAATGGGATTTCCAAACCGGCCGAAGCACGTGGTCGGACGAAAACTATCGTCTTCTCGGTTACGAGCCTGGCTCGGTTGCGCCAAGTTACGATAGCTGGATCAATAGGATTCATCCCGATGATCGTTTGCGAGTCCAGGAGCATCTGAGCGCCGCGTTCAATGGAACGATCCATTGCGACACCGAGTTTCGGGTTGTCCATCCGAATAACGAGACTCGCTTCGTTCATTGGCGCGGCGAATTGTTCCGCGATGCCGCCGGCAATGAGCTGCGCATGGCGGGTACGGTGCTCGATATCACCGAGCGAAAAAGAGCCGAGCAAGCGCTGCGCCAGGCCCATGATGAACTTGAGCGCCGCGTTGAGGAGCGAACCGCCGAGCTGCAGCAGGCGGTTGCTACGCTGAAGAAAACCGAGGTGTTGCTGCATCAGGCTGTCGATGTGGCGAACCTCGGCATATTCGAGCGCGCTCATGATTCCGATGCAGTGCATTACTCGTCCACGTTAAGAAAAACCTTGGGATTGCCCGAAGATCGCGAGGGGAGCCTGGGCGAATTTCTGGCAAGAATACACCCTGACGACCAGGCGACGGTCATCGCCGCGCGGCGACAGTCGCGTGAAGGGGTGGGGGACGGCCAATTTTCCCTGGAGTGCCGCGTCATTCGGGGCGACGGTAGCCTCGGCTGGGTTATGGTTAGATCCCAAGTTTTCTTTGAAGCCACGGGCGACGGCCGCAAGCCGGTGCGCACTGTCGGCGCCGTGCTCGATATCACCGAGCGCAAACGCGCGGAAGAAGCGTTGCGCAAACTGACCGAAAATCTCGATCGCCGGGTGGTCGAGCGGACCCGAGAATTGGCCGAGTCGCAATCGCGCTTACGCTCGCTGGTGGCGGAGATCACCAAGACGGAGGAGCGCGAACGGCGCCGGCTGGCGGTGGAGCTGCATGATTATCTCGCGCAGATGCTGACCGTCAGCAGAATGAATATCGCCAGGGCGGAAAAGCTCGCGGCGAGCGATCCGTTGAAACAACGATTGGCGGAGGCATTGGAGTCGGTGGACGAATCGATCGCTTATACGCGTTCCCTGATGGCCCAACTGAGTCCGCGCATGCTCTACGAGCTTGGACTGCCCGCGGCGCTTACCTGGCTCGCCGCCCAACAGCAGGAACGGTATGGACTCAAGATAGAGATTGCCGGGGCGGCCGACGGATTTGCTCTCGACGAAGAAGTTTCCGTGTTGGCTTATCAATGCGTGCGCGAGCTGCTGTGGAATATCGTCAAGCATGCGCAGGCCGATCATGCACGGGTATCCTATAAGATCGAGGATTGTGAGTTGATTGTCGAAGTCACCGACGATGGCCAGGGATTTGACCCAGAGAGTCTGCATGCAAGCGCTACCGGCGCCGAGAAGTTCGGCCTGTTCAGCACCCGCGAACGACTGGAGTCATCCGGCGGCAAGCTGGAAGTGTCGTCGCAGCCGGGGCGCGGCACGAGGATACGATTTACCTTGCCGGCGCCGCCAAGCGAAATAACACCGGCGGTTGCCCACGGCGTCGTGCTAACTCGAGCGACGCTGAGGCGCGAAAAGCAGTTACGTATTGCGCTGGTGGATGACCATATGGTGGTGCGCCGGGGCATGCGCCAGATGCTCGAGGAGTACACCGACTTCACAGTGGTCGGCGAAGCCATAGACGGCTTGGCAGGCGTCGAGTTGGCGCGCGAGTTTAGACCCGATGTAGTCGTGATGGATGTCAATATGCCGCGCATGAACGGCATCGACGCGACTAAGTTAATTCTCCAAGAAATGCCCGCGACCATCGTGGTTGGGTTGTCCTTCGAAAACGGTGCGGAGATGGCGCAAAAAATGAAAGCCGCCGGCGCCTTCACCTGCATTACCAAAGAACGAGCGGCGGACGATATTCATCAAGCCATCTTGGACGCCGTGCGGGAGCGGCGCGGGGTGGTAACGGATTAAGCTGGCGATGCCCCGTGCGGGATGCGAAAGAGTTTTTACCGCGAACAATGCAGCGCTGCGTCGCCGCAACCGAGGCTCGGGATTTTCTTTTCGGACGAGTGAAAACGTTCCGAACTTGGCGAGCTTTGATCATGGGAGAGCGCACATGAGATCCGCGCGCGACAAGCTGTACCGCTGGCGCTATCCGTTAGCGATCGTCGGGACCGGATTGAGCTGTTTAGCAGGAGCGGGTTTGCAGCCGATTCTTGGTGAGCGTGGCGGGATGGTGCTGATTAGCTTGGCCGTCGTGTTCAGCGCTCTGAACGGCGGCTTCGGGCCAATGATTTTGGCTGCTACGATGAGCTTAATCCTGACTACCTTCGTGAACTTTGAGCCGCGCGGACTGCTGGCGTTGGCTGAGATCGCCAATCTCCTCACCTTCGGGTTGATTACCGTGGTGGGCCTGTCGATCAGCGTGATGTCCGCTAGGTTGGCTCGCTGCCATGGCGAAGCCGAGCCCGCCGCGCCGAGTCATCTTATCGCCTTCTTTTCCGGCATCAGTGCCCGCAAGCGCACCGAAGAGGCGCTGCGCGCGAACGAAGAACGCTACCGGCTCACCTTCGAGCAAGCCGCGGTCGGCATATCACATGTGGGACTAGACGGACGTTGGTTACGGGTGAATCAAAAGGTGTGCGAAATTACCGGATATTCGCCCGATGAAATGCTTATGCTTACGGCTCAAGACATTACCCACCCCGATGATCTCCGGCTCAACTTGGATTTAAGGGCGCAATTGATGGCCGGTGAGATCAATACGTTTTCCATGGAAAAACGTTATGTCCGTAAGGATCGAGCGCTTGTGTGGGTCAATTTGACCGCCTCTCTGCATTGCGATGCGTCCGGCGCCCCGAGCCATTTTATCAGCATCATTCAGGATATTGGCGATCGCAAGCGCGCCGAAGACGCGTTGCGTCAGGCGCACGATGAGCTTGAGCGGCGCGTTGAGCTACGGACCGCGGAGTTGGCCGAGGCGGTTGTAGCGTTAACTAAAACCGAAGATCGGTTGCGTCAGGCTGTCGATGTCGCCGCCATTGGCATCTTCGAGCACGATCATATGGCAGACACGGAATATTGCTCGCCGACTTTAAGAAGATTAGTTGATTTGCCCGAAGATCGGCATGGCCGCGTCGGCGATTTTTTTTCCCAACTACATCCCGACGACAGGGAAATCGTCAACCTCGCGCGGCGACAAGCCCTTGATCCAGTTGGCGATGGGCGCTTGTCATTTGAGTGCCGTGTGGTGCGGCGCGATGGAACCATCGGCTGGATCTTGAATCGGGCGGAAACCTTTTTCGATGGCAGCGGCACTGCTCGCAGACCGGTGCGCACCGTCGGTGCCTTGCTCGACATTACCGAGCGTAAACGGTCCGAAGAAGCTCTGCGAGCCAGCGAGGAACGGCTTCAACACGCGCTGGCGGTGGGGCGTATGGGCACTTGGGAGCGGAATTTGCGCACCGGAGAAATGATTTGGGACGACCGGGATTTCGAAATATTCGGAATCGCCAAGGACGGGGCGATCAGCCGTGATTTGTTTCTTGCCCGTGTGCATCCCGCGGACCTGCCCGTCATGGAAGCAGCGATTAGCAGATATGAGCGCGACGGCCAGGATTACCAGTGTGAATTTCGCTTTTTACGGCCCGATGGCAAGATGATCTGGTTGAGCGCTCACGCTGGCCTCAGGCGCGACGCCAAAGGCGTCCCGACGCATCTGACCGGCATCACGTATGACATCACCGAGCGCAAAGCGGCGGAAGACGCGCTGCGGAACTTGAACGAGCAACTCGACCGGCGGGTCGCGCGGCGCACGCGAGAACTTGCCGAGTCGCGTGCCCGGCTGCGTGCGCTGGTCGCCGAATTGACCATGACCGAGGAGCGCGAGCGGCGCCGACTGGCGGTGGATCTGCACGACACCCTGGCGCAGTCGTTGGCAGTGGTCAATATGCACCTATGGCGCGTGCGCGAACTGCTGGGCGACCAGGCCAATGGCGCTTCGTTCCGGGAAGTCTTAGACAGCCTCGACATTACGGTTGACAGCTCGATCAAGTACGCACGCTCGCTGATCGCCGAGTTGAGTCCGCCGGTGCTCTACGATCTGGGTTTGCCGGCGGCGTTCCGCTGGCTCGGCGAGCAGATGGGCCAGCATGGCTTGCGCGTCGAGGTCGACGGACCGGCCGATGGCTTCTCGCTGGCGCAGGATGATGCGGTATTTCTGTTCCAGTGCGCGCGCGAACTGTTATGGAACGTCGTCAAACATGGTGCCACCGACCGCGCAACGGTCGCTTATGGATGCGATGGCGATTGCGTGTCACTCGCGGTGAGCGACAACGGCAAAGGGTTTGACGCGCAAATCGCCCGTGCCAATGGCGATGATCGCAGCCATTTCGGCTTGTTCAGCATCCGCGAGCGGGTGGCGTTGCGCGGTGGGACGGTCGAAATCAAATCGACTCCGGGAAGCGGCACTTGGGTGTTGACGGTCATACCCATGCATCGACCGGCGGTGGCTTCGGCCGAAAGGGTGGAGCCGACTATATTGCCGAGCGCGGGAGCGCCGGTCATCGAACAGGCGATCAAAATTCTTATCGTCGACGATCACAAGATGCTGCGCCAGGGGCTGCGTCGCGTGTTGGAAGATCAGGGCGGCTTCAACGTCATCGGCGAGGCTGGCGATGGCGAGGAAGCGGTGGCACTGGCGCGAGCGCTGCAACCGCAAGTGGTGATCATGGACATCAACATGCCCAACATGAACGGCATCGAGGCGACTAGGTTGATTACCCAGCAACTGCCGTCGGCGATCGTTATTGGCCTATCCTTCGGCACCGAAGATTCTGTGGTCCGGGCGATGCAGGCGGCTGGCGCGGTGACTTGCCTGCCGAAGGAACGTGCCGTCGAAGATGTTAGCCGAGCAATCACGGATGCGGCGACGGCGCGGTGGCATCGCGATCCTCCGTCAGCGAACTTCAACCCGGGCATCAATTAACTCGCCACTCTCCCTGTTGCTTTATCCCGTGACGCTCGCTACAAAATAGGGCCTACCCTATCTTTAGTTAAGGAGTGCTCATGGCCCAGAAGCATGTGGACAGTTTCGGCACGCGTAAGGTGTTGACCGTCGACGGCGAGAGCTACGATATCTTTCGCCTCGACCAGCTGGAGAAGGCGGGATTCCTCAATGTCTCGCGCTTGCCGGTGTCGCTGAAAGTCTTGCTGGAGAACTTGCTCAGGCAGGAAGACAACCATCACGTCACCAAGGCCGACATTGAAGCGCTCGCCAACTGGGATGCCAAGGTGAAATCGGGAAAGGAAATCGCCTTCATGCCGGCGCGGGTGCTGATGCAAGACCTCACCGGTGTTCCCGCCGTGGTCGATCTCGCGGCCATGCGCGAGGCGATGAAGCGACTGGGCGGCGATCCCAAGAAGATCAATCCCTTGGCGCCGGTGGATCTGGTCATCGATCACTCGGTGCAGGTCGACTATTTCGGCTCCGTCGATGCATTTCAAAAGAACTCCGAAATCGAATTCGAGCGCAACGTCGAGCGCTATGCGTTCCTGCGCTGGGGCCAGATGGCGTTCGACAATTTTCGTCTGATTCCACCCGATGTCGGTATCTGTCACCAGGTCAATCTTGAATATCTCGCGCCGGTGGTCTTCCGCGCGAAAAAAGACGGCGCGCACTTCGCTTATCCCGACACCGTCGTCGGCACCGATTCGCACACACCGATGATCAACGGTCTCGGTGTCGTCGGCTGGGGCGTCGGCGGTATCGAGGCGGAAGCCGCGCTTCTCGGTCAGCCGATCATCATGCTGATTCCCGAGGTCATCGGCTTTAAGCTGCACGGCAAGCTGCCTGCAGGCGCGACGGCCACCGATCTGGTTTTGACGGTGGTGCAGATGTTGCGCATGAAGGGCGTGGTTGAAAAGTTCGTCGAGTTCTACGGTTCGGGACTGTCGAGTTTGAGCCTTGCCGATCGGGCGACCATCGGCAACATGGGACCGGAGTACGGCGCCACCGTCGGCTATTTCCCCATCGACGATGAGACTCTGCGCTACCTGAAGCTCACCGCACGTGATCCGCATCTGATCAAACTGGTCGAAACCTATGCCAAAGAGCAGGGAATGTTCCGCACTGATGCGACGCCCGATCCGATGTTCACCGATTCTCTGGAATTGGATCTTGCCAGCGTGGTGCCGAGCATCTCCGGTCCGCGCCGGCCGCAGGATCGCATCGCCCTGACGGACAGCAAGAAAGCCTTTGCCGAAGCTTTGCCTTCGCTGATGAAAACCAAGAATGCGGACAAGAAAGTTGCCGTCCAGTCGAACGGCGACAAGTTCGAGCTCAAACACGGCTCTGTGGTGATCTCGGCGATCACCAGCTGTACCAACACTTCCAATCCATCGGTATTGATCGGCGCCGGGTTGGTGGCGAAGAAAGCCGGTGAAAAGGGCCTCACGACCAAGCCCTGGGTAAAAACCAGCTTGGCGCCGGGCTCGCGGGTGGTCACGGAATACTTGAAAGACAGCGGGCTGCTGCCGCATTTAGAAAATCTCGGTTTTCATATCGTCGGCTACGGCTGCACCACGTGCATAGGCAACAGCGGGCCATTGCCGGAGTCTGTCGCCAACGGTATCCAAGAGGGCGATCTGGTTGCCGCCGCGGTGCTGTCGGGCAATCGTAACTTCGAGGGACGGATTCATGCCAATGTGCGGGCGAACTATTTAGCCTCGCCGCCATTAGTGGTGGCCTACGCTCTAGCCGGCAGCATGGACGTCGATTTTTACCACGATTCTCTGGGCAACGACCGAACCGGCCAGCCGGTATTTCTGAAAGACATCTGGCCGACGCCGCAGGAAGTTCAGGATGTGATGAACAAATCGGTGCGCCAGGAAATGTTTAAAAAGGAATACAGCCGGGCGACAGAAGGCGATGACCGCTGGCGCGGCATGCCGGTGCCCGAGGGCGAATTGTTCCAGTGGGACATGCAGTCGACCTATGTGCGTGAAGCGCCGTACTTCGAAGGCATGGGCAAGACGCCCAATCCGATCAAACCGATCACTGGCGCGCGGGCGTTGGTGATGGTCGGTGATTCGGTGACCACCGATCATATTTCACCGGCCGGTTCGATTGAGAAGAACGGCCCGGCGGCGCGCTATCTGAGCAACAACGACGTGCTGGCCAAAGATTACAATCAATACGGCGCGCGGCGCGGCAATCATGAAGTGATGATGCGCGGCACCTTTGCCAATATCCGGTTGAAGAATATGCTGGCTCCGGGCACCGAGGGCGGCGTGTCGGTGCATCTTCCCGACAAGAAGCCGATGTCGATCTACGACGCGGCGATGCAATATCAGAAAGAAGGCACGCCGCTAATCGTCATCGCCGGCAAGGAGTACGGCTCGGGCTCGTCGCGCGACTGGGCCGCCAAGGGGCCGCGCTTGCTGGGCATCCGCGCCGCCATCGCCGAGAGCTACGAGCGCATCCATCGCAGCAACTTGATCGGCATGGGCATCATCCCGTTGGTTTTCAAGTCGGGGGAAAATCTAGCGACCCTTGGGCTTACCGGTTTCGAAAAATTCGATATCCTCGGCATCGGCAACGATTTGAGATTACGCCAGGAGGTGACGGTCAAAGCGACCGCCGACGACGGCAAGACGACCGAGTTCCACGTCATCTGCCGTATCGATACCCCGGCGGAATTGGAGTACTACCGCCATGGCGGCATTCTAGAATACGTGCTGCGGCAGTTGCTGGCTAATTGAAAACAGCATCCCGCCGCGTAATGCAAGAAAATTTGTGACCACTCGAAGAGAAGCGCTGGCGGCACTAGGGAAAACCTCGCTGGCGCTTTTTTTTGCCCCGTCGTTTTTGTCCGGCGCCGCCGCCGCCGCGGAAGGAAATTCTATGGCTACGCCTGACTTCATAGGCAAATTCACCGCCAACAATCCCGGTCTCATGACGTTGCAGGGGACCAATCAGTATATCGTCGGCAAGGAGTCGGGCTTGGTCATCGACGTCGCGCTTAGCGCCGATTCGAACATGGACGGCATCATCGAGCAGGCCGAGGCCATGGGCGTAAAAAAAATCGCCAAGATTTTGCTCACGCATATTCATAGCGATCACACCGGCGGCGCCCTGGCGCTGCGCAAACGTTGCGGCGCCAAACTCGGCATCCATCGCTCGCGCAAAGGCTATCTCGGCGGCGAAGATTTTCAATACGACGACAACGACCTGATCGATTTCGGCGGCGGTGAACTGCACGTGCTGCACACGCCGGGCCATGAGTCGGGCCATTGTTGCTTTTATGAAAGCGGCGACAAGGTTTTGTTCAGCGGTGACAATATTCTCGGCTACGGCACGGCGGTGATTCATCCGCCGGACGGCAACATGAGCGATTACATGCTGACCCTCGAACGATTGCTGGGGTTCGAGATGAGCGTGATCCTGCCCGGCCACGGACCGCTGATCGGCAAACCGGAAGCCAAGGTGCGCGAATATATCCAACACCGGTTGAAGCGCGAGCAGCAGGTAATCGCGGCATTGCGCGCCGACCGCAATACCATCGGCGATATTACCGAGACGATTTACACCGAGGTCTCGCCGGCGCTCAAGCGGGTCGCCGAGTTCTCCGTGCAGGCGCATCTGGAAAAACTCGAGCGCGATGGCAAGGTCAAAAAGGAATCCGGCCGATATCTTTTGCGCAGCGACAATTGAGCGGGGGCAACGGCGGAGTCGAGACGCTAACCCTTCGGCACGGATTCATTGTAAATTCTTCCATGCCGCGCTAGCTCGAAGCCGTCGCATTCCCGGGCATTGGCGCTTAAGCCATCGTTGCCTCGGGCGGGCGGCGTCATTTACTACTTTTCCATGACGATCACCGAGTAGCCGGCTTGGCTCAATTGCTTGGCCATGTCATCAGCGGCCCTGCGGTTGGCGAAGGTGCCGAGTTGCACCCGATAGTAAGTCGTGTCTTTCGATCGCAACGGCGCGATCGTGACGCCGTCGAAGTTGTTGACGATGCGGTCGCGCAACTGTTGGGCATTTTCCAACCGTGAGAACGAACCCAATTGCAGCGTGTAATCGAGCGCTGTGCGGATCGAGCGTAGCGGCACCGGGCTGTCGATGACGTCGATCCGTACCAGCGCGGTGCCGGGTCCGATCATGTCGATGGCTAGGGCGGCGGTGTGAGAGAGGTCGATGATCCGGTCTTTGGCAAACGGGCCGCGGTCGTTGATCGACACTTCAGCGCTGCGGCCGTTTTCCATGTTGGTCACCATCACTTTGGTTCCCAACGGCAAGGTCTGGTGCGCCGCGGTCATGTCGGTTTGATTGTAAATCTCGCCGCTGGCGGTGGCTTTACCGTGAAAACCGGGACCATACCAAGACGCGATACCGGTTTGGCTAACCCGCGTATCGCTTTTCGGCGGCGCCGGAATGCGGACCCTGGACGGCGGTATCAAACAGGCGTTGGCCAGTGCTAAGGCGACAAGAAATAAATAACGGTGGATCATGCCTTGGAGTTCTTAGCGGGCGATTATATTGCAAAGAGCAGTAAAAAAAAATAACCCGGCGCGGATCTAACCGGTTCATCGCGCCGCTTCATGCGGTCTTCACCGAGTTTACCCGGTCTGGGCTTTGTGCTAGCTTGGCGGCAACTTACCAGGGAGCGATTGAAGTATGTCTGGCCATTCCAAATGGAGCACGATCAAGCATAAGAAAGCCGCCAAGGATGCCAAACGCGGCAAAATATTTACCAAGCTGATTAAGGAAATCACCGTGGCGGCGCGCATGGGTGGCGGCGATATCAATGCCAATCCCCGGCTGCGCACGGCGGTTCTCACCGCGCGCGGCAGCAGCATGCCGAGCGATAATATCGAGCGCGCGATCAAAAAAGGCACCGGCGAACTCGAAGGGGTAACCTACGAAGAGATTCAATACGAAGGCTACGGTCCAGGCGGCGTGGCGATCATCGCCCAGGTGTTGACCGACAACAAGAATCGTACGGTGTCGGAAATCCGCCGGATGTTTTCCAAGCATGGCGGTAACATGGGGGAAACCGGCTGCGTCGGCTGGATGTTCGACAAGAAGGGCATCCTCACCGTCGACAAGTCGCAGATCGACGAGGACCGTTTGATGGATATCGCGCTCGATGCCGGCGCCGAGGATGTCCGCGACGAGGGCGAGGTCTTCGAAGTGATCGCCCCGCCGGAGGATTTCGAAAAAGTCAAAGAACGGCTGGACAGCGAAAAGATCGTCATCGCCAGCGCTCAGGTTAGCCTGGTGCCCAAGAACACCGTCGACGTCGACGCCAAAAATGTCGAGCAAGTCTTAAAACTGAGCGAAGAACTGGAAGATCATGACGACGTGCAAAATGTCGCCGCTAATTTTCATATTCCCGATGAGCTGATGGACAAGGTGAGCTAAACGCGTGACCGACCCTGGCAACAAACCACTGCCGCGCATCATCCTGGGTATCGACCCGGGCACCATGGCGACGGGCTGGGGCGTCGTCCAGGTTATCGGCAGCGCCTTGCGCCATATGGGTCATGGCACAATAAATTCGTCTAGCGCCGAGCCCCAAGCGAGCCGCTTGCGGCGGATCTATATCGAACTGGCGAAGGTCGTGCGCGAGTTTCACCCCGACGGCGTCAGCCTGGAAAAAGTTTTCTTTGCGCAAAATGTCCAAAGCGCCTTGAAACTCGGCCAAGCGCGTGGCGTCGCACTCCTGGCGGCGGCTGAGCAAGATGTCGAAGTTCACGAATATAGCGCGGTGGAGATCAAGTCGGCGGTGGTGGGCTATGGCCACGCCACCAAGCAGCAAGTGCAAATGATGATCGGATCGTTATTAAAAGTATCCGGACCGGTGCCGGCGGATGCCGCGGATGCTCTTGCCGCTGCGATCTGCCATCTTAACCGGCAAGCATTCGCCACCCGGGTTGCCGAGGTGATCGCCAAAACGCCGACGCCGTTGCGGCCGCGCGGTATCCGGGGGCGTTGAACGGCCAATGGACCATTCGTTAACCCTGCCCGTGGGCTCGACGTGATCGCGCAAATCAGCGGCAAACTCGCGCAAAAACAGCCCGGCGAAGTGGTCATCGACGTTGGCGGCGTCGGCTATCTCATTTTTATTCCGCTCAATGTCTTTTACCGCTTGCCCGACCTCGGCGCGCCAATAAGCTTGCAGATTCATACCCATGTGCGCGAAGACGCGCTGCAGTTGTTCGGCTTTCACGATCTCGGCGAGAAGCAGGTGTTTCTCCTGCTCACGGGGGTGTCGGGTATCGGCCCCAGATTGGCGCTCAATATTCTATCGGGCATTCCCGCAGAGGAATTGGTCCGGGCGTTACGCAATGGCGACCAGCTGCGCTTGGTATCGATCCCGGGGGTGGGTAAGAAAACGGCCGAGCGCATGATTGTCGAATTGAAAGATAAATTCGCGACGTTCACGCCGGCCGCCATCGACAGCACGGCTAAACCCGAGGCATCGTCGCAAAAAATGCACGACGCGGTATCCGCCTTGATCAACCTGGGATATAAAAAACCCGAGATCGAAAAAACCGTCCGTGACGTGCTCAAGAACGACGCGCTCTCACTGGAAGACGTCCTGCGCGAGACCCTGCAGCAGATGGGTCATTAACCGGAGATAGCGAGTGGACGATTTGGAACGGGTAGAGCGGCCGCTAATAAGGCAAAAAATCGATTTCGAATTCGCACCCAGAGACGGGTTTTAAATCCGTACCCGGGCGTGTAGGAAGAACGCATACCGACCATGTTGGACAGCCATCGAACCGACGAAGATTCCAGATTCGAGCTGAGCTTGCGGCCGCAGGGCTTTGACGAATACGTCGGCCAAGATGGGGTTAAAGACAATCTCAAAGTCGCCATCGCGGCGGCGCGGGGGCGCGGCGACGTCCTCGATCATATTCTTTTCCACGGCCCGCCGGGACTGGGCAAAACATCTATCGCCTACATCATCGCCCGCGAGATGGGGGTCAGCATCAAGGCCACCGCGGGGCCGATCATCGAGCGCGCCGGAGATCTGGCGGCGCTCTTGACCAACCTAGACCATGGCGATGTGTTGTTCATCGACGAGATTCATCGGCTCAACCATGTGGTCGAAGAGATTCTTTATCCGGCCATGGAAGATTACGAGATCGATATCATGGTCGGGCAGGGCCCGGCGGCGAAGTCGATTAAGTTGCCGCTAAAAAAATTCACTTTGATCGGCGCAACCACTCGCTCGGGCCTGCTGACCTCGCCATTGCGCGACCGCTTCGGCCAGAGTTTTCGCCTGGATTTTTACGACGCGGTATCGTTGACGCGAATTCTCAAGCGTTCGGCGGCGATTCTCAGCGTCGAACAAGATCAAGACGGTATCGCCGAGATCGCCAGCCGCTCGCGCGGCACGCCGCGCATCGCCAACCGCTTGCTGCGCCGGGTGCGCGACTACGCCCAGGTGAAAAGCGACGGCAAGATCACCAAAGCGGTGACAGTGGATGCGCTCAGGATGCTCGAGGTCGATCGCTTGGGCCTCGACAAGATGGACACCATGCTGCTCCTGGCCATGATCGACAAGTTTGCCGGCGGGCCGGTCGGCGTCGAGACTTTGGCCGCCGCCATCGGCGAAGAGAAGGACACCATCGAGGATGTTTACGAGCCGTTTTTGATCCAAGCCGGGTTCATTCAACGGACGCCACGTGGCCGGGTGGCTACCGTGCTGGCCTACAACCATTTTGGCCGGCAACCGGGCGCCGCCAAGCCGGCCGTCGGCAAAGGTCAGCCGGATTTGTTTGAATGATGTTGATAAGCCAATGCTCGGCAATGATCCGAGGTATTTCGAAGATGTCGGCTGCAAGCCGACTTTCGCTTTATCGTATTCCTGCGGAAGCGGGAATCTAGGTGACCGACACTGTCCGTCATGCCTTTGAGCGGTAGCGGATAACCAGCTGCGGCCCGGGCATCACCGAACCCGACTGCGTTGGAAACCAGAGGCTTCCGCCCATCGCCGAGAAAATATTAACGGTTCGATTTGGTAATCGGAGTGTGGCTGGTTTGGCTAAGACGCTCATAATTCTCGGCATGGTTCTGGTTATCGCCGGCGTGCTGGTGTCATTTTCCGACCGGTTACCATGGCTTGGCCACTTGCCGGGCGATATCCATATCGAGCGGGAACGCTTCAGTTTCCATTTTCCGCTGACCACCTGCATTATCATCAGTATCGTGATTTCGCTTGTCGCTTACTTGTTCAAACGTTAGAATTCTTGCAGGAATCTCGCGGGGAATTTGCCACTGCCCATGATAGCTCCAAAGCCAATCTCTAGCCTCGAAGTCGGCGTCAAAGCCGAAGAGGCCAAACGGCGCAAGCGCGAGGGCATCGTCATCGCGGTCGCGGCGTTGATGGTGGCGGCGTTGATCTTTTTCGAAGTGCAATCGCCGGACATCTCGCTGGAGAATTCCCTCGGCAGCAATATCGTGTTTTTTTTCATCATCAATATCAACATCATTCTGCTGGTACTGTTGGTTTTTCTAGTCGTGCGCAATCTCGTCAAGCTGGTTTTCGAACGCCGCCGCCGGTTGCTCGGCTCGCGCCTGCAGTCCCGTCTGGTCTTGGCTTTCGTCGCGCTATCGATCGTGCCGAGCCTGTTGTTGTTCGCCATCGCCGGCGGCCTTTTGACCCATTCCTTCGATCGCTGGTTCGATTCCAAGGTGGAAAGCGCGCTGCAAGGGTCTCTGGAAATCGGCCAGACTTATTACCAAAATTCCGCTAACAACGCGATGTTTTTTGCCCGCCGGCTGAGCCAAACCATCACCGAGAACGGGCTATTCGAAAGCGCCCGGCTGGCCGAGTTGCGCCGGTTGATCGAGGACAAACAGCGCGACTACAACCTTGGCACGGTGGAAATCTATTCGGCGGAGAGCGAAGCGATCGTCGCCGTTAGCGACAAGTCGAAAAACGCGGCGAATTTAAAACCCGACGCCGAGTTCTTGGCGCGGGCGTTGCGTGGCATCGGCGTGACGTGGACGGAGCCTTTAGGGGAAGGCGACGTGATCCGTGGCGGCGCGCCGATCTTCGGCGCGGAAAAGCGCATCGTTGGCGTCGCCGTGGTCGACTATTATGTCCCCAAGAGTCTGACCAAACGGGCGGCGCAAATTTCGCAGTCCTACGAGCAATACAAATATTTAACCTTCCTCAAGGCGCCGGTTAAAAACAGTTATATCTTGACGCTATTTCTGATCACTTTGGTGATCATGTTTTCGGCCACCTGGTGGGGATTTTATCTTTCCAAGGGCATCACCGTGCCGATCCAGCAACTCGCCGAGGGCACCCATGAAGTGGCCCAGGGAAACTGGGATTATAAGATCGAATCCAGCGGCGACGATGAGATCGGGGTTTTGGTCCAGTCATTCAATCAGATGACGGGCGACTTGAAGCAGATCACCTTGGAACTCGAACGGCGCGGCAAGGTGGTGCAAACCTTGCTGGCCAATATCGCCGCCGGTGTCGTGTCGGTGGACCCGGCGGGAAATATCACCACTTGGAACAAGGCGGCCGAACAAATGCTTGGGGTCAAAACCGACCAGGCCTTGGCGAAGAATTATCGAGAGGTCTTGCAGCCGGAATCGCTCCGGGTGGTGGCTGAGATCATCGACAGCGTCAAGGATCTGGAGAAGATCGAGCGTAATATCAAGATCCCGCTGAGCGACCGGCAATTGACGGCGGTGGTGACGGCGGCGACCCTGCGTGACGACGACGGCTCGGTGTTGGGAGTCATGGTCTTTCTCGAAGACATTACGCAAATTCAAAAAGTGGAGCGCATGGAAGCCTGGCGCGAAGTGGCGCGGCGCATCGCCCATGAGATCAAGAATCCCCTGACACCGATCCAGCTGTCGGCCGAGCGGCTGCGCAAACGCTATGCCAGCATGCTCGGCGGCGACGGCGGTATTTTAGACAAATGCACGACGACGATCATTCAGCAGGTCGAGGCCCTCAAAAGCCTGGTCAATGAGTTTTCCCAATTCGCCCGGCTGCCGTCGGCTAAGCTCGTGACCCAGGATCTTAACGAGATCGTCAGCGAATCGCTGTTTCTTTTCAAAGAAGGACACAAAGGTATTCAGTTTAATTTTCGCTCCGGAGTGATTCCAACTTTAGATTTGGACCGCGACCAGATCAAGCGAGTGCTGATCAATCTGCTCGACAACGCGGTGGCCGCGGTGCAACATGACGGTGAGATCAAGCTATCGACTCTTTACGATCGCGGTCGGGACGTGGTGACGTTGGAAGTCGTCGATAACGGCACTGGTTTGGCGCCGGAGATGCGATCAAAAATATTCGAGCCATATTTTTCCACCAAAGAAAATGGCACCGGGCTGGGCCTGACCATCGTCAGTCAAATTATCGAGGATCATCGGGGATATATTCGGGCGTTACCCAACGAACCGAGAGGAACGCGCTTTAGCGTTGAATTCCCCGCCTCGGAAGTTGCTAAACGGGCCGTACATTCGTAACTTGGAGGATGAGTGGAAGAGCTGGCGGTTAACAAAACAATCTTAGTCGTCGACGACGAAGACGATGTACGCGAGTCGGTGCGCGAAGTGCTGCGCGACGAAGGGTACCGCGTCATCGATACCGGCGACGGGACCAAAGTGCTCGACTTGATTCGGCAAGAGCGGCCAGAGCTGGTTCTCCTGGACATCTGGATGCCGCAGGTCGACGGCATCGGCTTGCTCAAAGAAATCAAGTGTCAGGAGCCGGACCTCAATGTTGTAATGATTTCCGGTCATGGCAATATTCACACGGCGGTGACCGCGACCAAATTCGGCGCCTTCGATTTCCTCGAAAAGCCGGTTTCCTTGGACGGTCTGCTCTTGACCGTGCAGCGCGCTTTGGGTGAGTCCTCGAATACCCTGGTCCAGCAGCGCCGAGCCAAGAAAAAAACTGCCGCGGCTAAGGGCGGCGAAGGGCCCTCGGCAGCCACGGCGTCGAGCAGCGTCAAGCAACGGACCTTGAAAAAAAGCGTCGTGCTATCCGGCCAAGGGCTTCATTCGGGGGTGAAGACCGGCTTGATTTTGCATCCGTTGCCGCCCAACAGCGGTATTCGCTTTACCGGTATTTCCGGCGAAGTTACGGTGCCGGCGCATTTGGACTATGTCGGCTCCACCGGTTACGCGACCTCGTTGCGGACTCACGGTCTCGCCGTCGGCACCGTCGAGCACTTGCTCGCGGTATTACACTGCTATGGGATCGGTAATCTGCTCATCAAAGTTCAGGGCGAAGTGCCGATCCTCGACGGCTCCGCGCTGGAGTTTTGCCAGGCCATCGACGAGGCCGGCATGCAGCAGGAAGACGAAGAAACCGCCGAAATCGTCATCGACCGCGCCTATCGGGTTGAAGCCAAGGGTGGCGAGTCCATCGTGATCGAACCGGCGGATAGCTTCTCGGTGCGATACGACCTGCGCTATCCCAGTCCGGTCGGCGAACAGCAATATGTCTATCATCATCGCGGCCCGGCGTCGTTTCGCGAGGAGATCGCACCGGCGCGGACCTTCGGCTTTCTCAAAGACATTGCCAAGCTGCAGACCATGGGGCTGGCCAACGGCGGGCGATTGAGCAATTTCATCCTGATCGACGACGAGAAAATCGTTAACACGGAGCTGCGCTTCGCCGATGAATTGGCGCGCCATAAGATCCTCGATATCCTCGGCGATTTCTTTTTGCTCGGACGGCCTTTTCGCGGCGCGATTCACGGGCGCATGACCGGCCACTCGGACAACATTGCATTGCTGCGCAAAATTCGCGAGGGCATGAAGCTGTAAGCGCCGGGAAGTTATTATCTCTCCCAGCCCAACGACAATTTGAAAGAAGCCAAACATGGATGTCAATTTTCCCAGACTCTTCACCGTCAATGAAGCCAACGGACTCTTGCCGGTGCTGCGGCCGCTGGTGGAGCAGATCCTGGAAAATATCCGGCGCTTGAAGGGCGTCAGCGAAACGGTGATCCGGCGCGAGCAGCTCGACCCCGATGCGGCTAATTTGATGGAACGGCTGCGCGAGGATGACGAGGTCTTGAAACTCGTCACCCAGATAAAGGATTGGGTGACGACGATTAACGGCCATGGCTGCGTATGCAAAGGCGTCGAGCAGGGGTTGATCGACTTTCCCTGCATGCTCGGCGCCGAAGTGGTGTTTCTCTGCTGGCAGATCGGCGAGGCCAACGTGGCGCACTATCATCGAATCGAAGACGGCTTTGCCGGGCGCAAGACGTTGCTCGACGGCGTCAACGCGGAGCCGGATAGCAAAATATCGTACCACTGATCGCTACTTGCCGTATGATTTACAGGTGCAGCGAATTTCTGGTAACCCGGATATCGTGCGGCAACGATAACAAGTTCGAGGGAATGTCATTTTGACCGTAGGCAGAAATCTTCCTAGTTTCTTCCCGTTCCGTCCGGGACGACTGCCCCTTGGAGTAGCCGCGGGCGATAAACTCGAGTTGCGGTTCCGGCTGCGGCCCCCGAGGCGATGGTCGTTACCAACAAAGCTGCACTCATTGCTGACCCGTTCATGAACTTGTCGACCGACGACACTGCGCGTGCAACGCTGTCCGCTAATATCAAAGCGGCGGCGCAGGAGCTGGGGTTCGCGCTCGCCGGCATCTCACCGGTTCGGTTGCCCCCTCATGGCGAATCCTTCGCGCGCTGGCTGCGTGACGGCTTTGCCGGCGAGCTAGGCTATATGAGCCGAACCGAAGCGCTGCGCCGCGACCCGCACGAGCTGGTGCCTTGGGCACGGTCGGTTATTTCCGTCGGCATGAATTACTATACGCCATCTGCCCGGCCGGAGACGGTGGACAACTCCGAGGGCTGGATTTCACGCTACGCCTGGGGCGATGATTATCACGACATTATCATGGCGCGATTGGAGCAGCTGCTCGAAACCATTCGCGCGCTGTGCGGCGAATCGATACAAGGACGTGCCTTTGTCGATTCCGGGCCGGTTTTAGAAAGAGCTTTCGCCGGTGTCGCCGGCCTCGGATGGATCGGCAAAAACACCCATTTGATTTCGCCGCAACGGGGCTCGTGGTTTTTTCTCGGCGAGCTGTTTGTCGATCTATCGTTGGTCTACGACCGGCCGATGCGGGACCGCTGCGGCCAGTGCGATTTGTGTCTCAAAGCCTGCCCGACCAATGCCTTTGTTGGGCCGTATGTGCTCGACGCGCGCCGCTGTATTTCCTACTTGACCATCGAATTAAAGGGCGCCATGCCGCGTGCGCTTCGACCTCTGGTGGGAAACCATATTTTCGGCTGCGATATCTGCCAGGAAGTCTGTCCTTATAATGTCAAAGCGCAGGCGACCGCCGAGGCGGCTTTCGGCCCACGCTCCGGGTTATTTGCACCGCAATTGATTCCATTGCTATCGTTGACCGAAGCTGAATTTCGCCAGCGCTTCGATGGCAGTCCGATCCTGCGTGCCAAGCGCCGCGGCTTTTTACGCAACGTCGCGGTGGCGCTGGGCAACTTGAAATGTCATGAGGCAGTGCCTGCGTTGATAGCCGCCCTCGACGATGTCGAACCGTTAGTGCGTGGTCATGCGGCCTGGGCCCTGGGTGAGATCGGTTCCAAGCCCGCAGTTGACGCGTTGCAGCACCGTTTGCAAATCGAAACCGACGACGCGGTGTATGCCGAGATCGAAGCGGCGCTAACTCGATTGAGCGACCCTGGTGGGAGAGCGCAGCTCGAGTAAGGTGTATTTGTTTGTTGCGTTTCTAGCAGACCTGTCCCTATTGTGTCATCCGCCAATCGCCAGGGCACTGCGATAATAGGAGAGGCCGATATACTTCTCCACCGGCGGAATGGGTGATGCCATATACCCTAGGTCGGCTCGTAACTCGATCGTGGCCAGAACTCCCGGCAGATTGACTGCCGCTCTGGGGTACAGCCCGTGCCGTGGATCGAGCAGCGCATCGAGTGTGTGTTCGGCTACGCTTCCCTGTATATTGTTGTGGCGCCCAAGCATGTCCAGGCAAGCCAGGCGATTCTCGCTCGCGAAACACCACTCGGTTGCTTCCACGTAGGCGCGGATGTAACGAATCATTCGATCGGGGTTGAGCTCAGCCCAACTCCGGCTCGCCGCTCCGCAGGTGCCTTGGTAAGTGGCGATCATCTCGAAATCTCGCGCCAGCAGATGACCACCGAGATTCAAAGCATTCTCGACGAAAGGCTCGGTTAACAGAGTCGCACTTATTCTTCCGTCGATTAAGGACTCATAGCGGCTTTGCCAGCCGCCAACCTCGATTAATGCATAATTGTCTCTCGAAATGCCTCGATCCTGGAGCAATTTTATGAGCACTAAGACTAGGCCGCTGGTCTTGGCATCGACGCCAATGGACTTGCCGCGTAGTGAGTCGACGGTTGGGTGGTCCGGCGCGCCGACCAAGCTGAAAAGACCCGGATGAAGCCCCATGAAGATGAACAAGTCGGAGCCGTCTGTGCTTTCGACATCGGCGATAACGTCGTCGGCGCCGGTGTGGCCGATGTCGCATTTGCCGGCTCTCAGAGCTTCGCTAAGAAACAGAGAGCCAGGCGTGTAGGCGGATTCAACGCGAAGCCCGTGGCGGGCGAAAATTGCGCTCTCGACCCCCGCATGGACCGGCAGGTTGTAAGCAGCGCGAAATTGCAAAAGTTTGATAGTCTCGGGGAAATTCATAGTGCTGCGTCTCGATCTGCTCCTATCACGGCGCGCGGGAACGTTAAACCAATGAGCGCGGCCAACTTGACAAGGTGCGGGGCTCCCAGTAGTGCTCAATAAACAATTGGAGGTGAACTCATGCCGTTAAAAGTGATGCGAATCGAAGATGCACCGATCAAACTGATGCGCTGGGACCGCGGCAAGGCGCTCCGTCTGGTGGACGAAGCCGACGGCGCGAATAACGTCGACGTGCATATCAATCTGATCAATGTCGACTCGGGGCCTGGCCCGACGCACTATCACGCCAAAGCGGAAAATATTTACGTCGTCCTGGAAGGTAACGTCGAGGCGATCGTCGAGGGAAAAAAGTATCGCCTCGGTCCCGGCGAAGTCGCCTTCATCCCGCCTGGCGTACGCCACCAGGCCGGCAATTGCGGCGACAAGATTGCCCGGGTGCTGGAGATCTACGCTCCGGCCGGGGAGGATTTTCATATCGTCGATGATTCCGAGAATAAACCGCGTTAAGGCAAACGGGGTCTAAAAATGCAATTTGGCGTGTTATTGCCGCACTTCGGCAAAACCGCTTCACCCTCACGCATCATCGATGGCGGTAAGCTGTGCGAGGAATTGGGATTTGATTCCATCTGGGTGCGCGATCACTTGATCTGGAACCCGCATGGCATGGAGCGGGCCGGCTTAAGGTTCGTCGAACCCTTCGTTACGCTTTCGGCGGTCGCCGCCGTGACGAGAAAAATCACGTTGGGTACCGCGGTGCTGGTGCCGGTGCGCTGGCCGCTCAAACTCAGCCAAGACCTCGCCAGTCTCTCGTATCTTGCGGGAGGACGGGTGATCGCCGGAATCGGTTTGGGATTCAATCCCGAGGAACTCGCCACGGTCGGCCTGCGCCTTGAGGATCGCGTTGACATCATGCGCGAGACCGTCGAGATCGCGCGCTTAATCTGGAACGAAGATAACGTGTCCTACAAGGGCAAGGTGTTTTCGTTCGATCATGTCACCCTCGAACCCAAGCCGGCTGAACCGATCCCGATTTTCGGCGGCGGCAGCACGCGCGCCGCGATCCGACGAGTGGCCGAGTATTGCGACGGTTGGATTCCCGGCCGCGTGCCACTGGCGACTTTCGACGACCGGGTAAGATATTTGCGGCAGATTACCGATCGGAAAATTATTCTCGGCAATATTCCCATCACCCGCATCGACAAGGATCGGACGAAAGCGCGCGACAGCGTCGACGTCGCCGCTCTGGCAGAGAGTTCGGAAGGAAGCAGCCACTGGATCAAACCGCCGTCGGGAAAGTTTCAAACCATCGAAGACCTGGAAGGTTTGTTGATCGTCGGCAACCCCGATGACTGCGCCGCCGAGATCGAAAAGTACCGCGCGCGAGGCGTCGAGCATTTGGTTTTCGACCTGCGACTGCAATACGATCGCTTCGAAGAGAGTTTGGACTTGATCAGCAAAGAACTTCTGCCGCGGTTTCGTTAAATGACTGGCGCTGCGATGATTTACCACGAGAAAGAATAACACGTGATTTCCGCCCGTTCTCGCGTCTCGCCGAGACTCCTGGCCGAATTTGGTGACAGCATTCTGAATTAATGAAGTGCCGGAGCCTGTGCCGCATCACGTGACACACCATGATGGTTAGCTCCTTATCGACTTGCCCGTGGGTTTATCATAGAAGAGCAAGATAGATACTACCTTGCCGAAGCGGATGAGGAAAACTCGCTTTTGCCCGCGGGCAGAGCGAAGCCGCGCCCTACCCAGATGGGTTTTGTTTCGCCATCTCGATCGCGTCGGCGAGCATTTGGGGGATTCGTTTCAATTGGCCCTCGCGGTCAATACAGGCGTGCTTGGTCGACCCGGTGGCGAGGGTGAGTCGGTCGGCTTGGCGGGAGATTTTGTACTCAAACGACAGATAAACCCGGCTTAGGTCGACTAAGGTCGTGGCGATTTCGACGACATCGTCGTAACGCGCCGACTGGGCGTAGCGGCAGTGAACGTCGGCGACGGGAAAATGATAACCGGCGGCTTCTATATTACCGTAGGGCAAGCCGATCTGGCGCAGGAACTCTGATCTGCCGCGTTCGAACCACCGCAAATAATTGGCATAATAGACCACGCCCATTTGGTCGGTGTCGCCGTAAATCACTCGATAGCTCGTGATATTGGTCACGTGGGTCGTCATGAGATCACCAAGGTAGTTCTTTTTGCCGCGATTCTCAAAGCGCAATTGTCCTGACCGCCTTGACAATCTAAACGGAAGTATGTTTTAGCTGAGGAAATTCCGGCAATTTATATTGCGCGATATTTTAAATTTTGTGGGCATCAGGAGGAAAGGGAATGAATAAGTTGGTTCAGCGTGTATCTTGGTCCGGCGGCGCGATGCTTGCGGGATTGTTAATGTTTGCTTGCAGCTCCGTCGATGACAGACCGGCTGCGCCGGCGGCCAAACCCGCGGCCCCTGCGGTTGCACCCAAACCAGCTCCGGCTCCAGCCCCGGCAAAAGCCGATGGTGCAAAGAGCGAGGCGGTGAAGGCGACCAAGACCAAAGCTGTCGAAGTTGAAGGCGTAATCAGCGCCGTCGGTCAACGGACAATTACTTTTCAGATGGAACGCAAGGGTAAAGTGCGCGAAGAGGTCGTCGGCGTCGATGAAAAAACCAAAATCGAAAAAGCCGGCGCGAACGTCAAGCTGAGCGATCTCGCTGCCACCGACAAAGGGATGATCAATTACGAACCCGACGCGTATACCCCAGCGCTTGGGATCAAGATTACCGGCAAGGGTGAGATCAAGAAAGTCGGCGGCGACGACTAGGTGCGATAGCGATCGGCGCGGTCGCCGCTGACCACGACGACATCGACTGCTTCGTCATCACGAATAACCCGAAACAGAATCCGTTCTCCCGGATGCTTTTTCCACATCTCGTGGTAAAGCTCCTGGCGGGAACGGATCTTGTTGTTTTCCACCGACAAGATCACATCACCGGCTTTGAGGCCGTATTTCGCCGCCGGTCCGTTGCCGGCAACATTGCCGATGACCACCAGACCGGCGACGCCCTGAGTATAAATTCCCAGCCAAGGTCGGCGCGGCCGGCTACGCACCTGGCCATGCTGTTTAAGCTCTTGTTCATAGTTTTGGTAGTATTCCACCGGGATAGCCATGGTGAACTTGCCCACCTCGTTCAAGTTGAGCGAGACGATGCCCGCCAGTTCGCCCTTGAAGTTGGCCAAAGTGCCGCCGCCAAAACCGGGATTGAACGCTGTCACGCGGATCGATTTGTCGATCATGTATTCCCATTCGCCATCGTAGCCGGCTAAAGAGCTCACATAGCCGCCGCTGACCCGCCGGCCGACCTTGCCGCTGCTGGAGACCATCACTACCGCTTGTCCGAGCGCCAGCGAATCCGCTGCCGCCATTTTGAGAAAGGGCAAATCGTGTCCCGGAATTTTAACTAACGACAGGCCAGACTCTTGGTCTTGCCCGACAACTTGTCCCGGGTATTCCTCACCGTCGGGTAGGGTAACAGTGATCGAAGCGGCCCCGATGGTGACGTAATGAACCGTGAGAATGTAACCGCTGGGATCGATGATGGTTCCGGATCCGACCCGTTCCGGGCCGAGATTGCGCGCCGAGGGGTGACTCTCGGGAATAGTTACTTGCAGATCGACCGTTGCCGGTACGATCGAATGAATCAATCCAATATGGCCGTTCAAAGTACTGCTCCTTCACTGATTACATAGGCTAGGCTATTCCGAAACTCGGGCTTTGTATAGAGATCCACCGCTGCGCAGCAAACAATTAAAAAAATCGTCGCGCTCGCCACGCCGAAGCTCGTGAAGGTTGGGATAATTCATGGGCCGGACAAAAAAGGGTTAACAAAATGGCGATGAATTCACAAGCCGATTCTGCGCCCTGCGAGTTTTCCGGCGAGGCCTCGCGCGACTCCATAGTTATCGTGGAAGTGCTGAATAAATCATGAGCTTTTGCGTCAACGGGATGATCACTCGGCTTGACATCGCAAGCGATTGCCGTTATTTAATATTAATTAATTGGCCCGCATTATCGCCGATGAAAATCTCCATCGACGAGATTCCTCAAAGCCCCAAAGAGATCGCATTCTCCGAAAGTGTTGAGGGACTCAATAAAATTTATAGCCAAAGCAGCGTCCGTGAATTTGGCTTTCCTACGTCCTTGGAGGTCGAGCTTCGTTATTACCGTACGGCGGCCGATTTGTTTTTTGACGGACGGTTGAGTGGCCAATTGCGCGGCGTGTGCGGACGTTGCGCCGAAGAATATAAGTTTGACTTGGATCAGCCCTTTGAGTTCGTGCTGATCCCGGCTGCAGCTAAAGCCGGACGTAAGGCCGAAGAGTTGCATCGCGACGATTTGGCATTGAGCTATTATTCGGGCGACGAGGTCGATTTATCGCCGCTGATCGCCGAGCAGGTGATACTGGCGCTGCCGACGCGGCCGTTGTGTGACGATAGCTGCCGCGGCCTGTGCGGTGTTTGTGGTATCAATCTCAACCTCGAGGCCTGCTCCTGCGCGTCGCCCACCGGAGATCCGCGCATGGCGGTGTTCCGGACGTTAAAGGTGGGGCATTGAATTATTTTTATTATTTTAATGTAGCTGCCGCCCGAGGCAGGGAAAGCCAGGACAAACTAAATGCCGGTTCCTAAAAGACGCACATCTAAACGGGTTAAGAACCAACGCCGCGCTCATGACCATTTGACCGCGCCGCAATGGAGCGCGTGCGCCAACTGCGGCGAGACGGTACTGCCCCATCGCGCCTGCGCTCACTGTGGATTTTACCGCGGCCGCGCGGTGATCCAAACCGAAAATAGCTGACTATCTTTTTCCGCCAGCTATGCCGAAAATCGCCGTCGACGCGATGGGCGGAGACCGAGCCCCCGGAGTTGTGATCGAAGGGGTGTTGCTAGCTCATCAGGAACTCGGCGTTGAAATAGTCCTGGTCGGTCCCCCCGACATCATCGCAACGGAACTCGCCAAACATCCCGGCGGTGGGCGTCAAATAGCCATCGCGCCGGCATCCCAAGTGGTGCCGATGCAGGAATCCCCCAGCGTCGCCCTGCGCAAGAAAGACTCGTCCCTACGGGTAGCTTTCGATTTGATGAAGCGCGGCGAAGCCGATGCGGTGGTCAGCGCCGGCAACTCCGGCGCGATGATGGCGCTTGGCATGGTTGTCTTGGGCACGCTGTCGCAGGTGGCGCGGCCGGCGATTCTGGTTGTCGTTCCGAGTCTGGGCGTCGGCACGGTAATCGTTGACGCCGGCGCCAATGTCGACTGTAAACCCAAACATCTGTTGCAATTCGGTCTGATGGGGTCGATTTATGCGGGACGCGTGCTTGGCATCGCCACGCCGCGCGTCGGCGTGTTGAGCAATGGCGAAGAGGCGAGCAAGGGCACCGAATTGACCCGTGCGGCCAGCGCGCTGCTCGGCGCCACCGCGCTCAACTACATTGGTTATGTCGAGGGCCGGGATATTTTTAACGGCAAGGTCGACGTCGTGGTGTGCGACGGCTTTACCGGCAACGTCGCGCTCAAGACTATGGAAGGGGTGGCGAGTTTTGCCGGCGAAATTCTCAAAGGCGCTTTTCGAAATAACCTTTCCAGCAAGGTCGGTTACCTGATGAGCCGAAAATCGCTGCGCGCGGCTTACCGTAAATTGGATTACGCTGAATATGGCGGCGCGCCCCTGATTGGGTTAGATGGCGTGGCGATCGTCGCCCATGGTGGCTCCAGTCCCTTGGCGATCAAGAGCGCGATTCGCTTGGCGCGGGATGCCGTCGATCATGAGATGAATCGCCATATCGCCGAGGCCTTGGGTAACGCGGATGGAGCCGAACTGGCCAATAAAGAAGGTCTGCCGCGTACGCTCTGGGATCGCTTCAAAGCGAAAATCGATGCTCTCGGCGATAAGGCCGTCGCCGAAGGTGGGCGATGACCGACGGAGGAGCGGTAGTGAGTAGCGGGATCGCGTTCGTGTTTCCGGGCCAGGGCTCGCAAAGCGTCGGCATGGGCAAGGCCCTCTGCGATCAGTTTGGCGCCGCTAAGCAAGTATTCGCCGAGGCCGAAGAGGCTCTTGGCTTGTCCCTGAGCGAGTTGTGTTTTGCCGGACCCGAGGCGGACTTAAACCTCACGGAAAATACCCAGCCGGCGATTCTGACAGTGTCGATCGCGGCGCTGCGCGTGCTCGAAGCCGAAACCGAACTGCGTCCGGCGTATGTCGCCGGCCATAGTCTCGGTGAATATAGCGCTTTGGTTGCCGTCGGCGCCTTGGCATTTCGCGATGCCGTGAAAATTGTCCGGGCGCGCGGCCGGTTGATGCAACAGGCGGTGCCCGCCGGCCAGGGCGCCATGGCGGTGATCCTAGGTTTGGAAATGGCTGCCGTGCGCGGCTTATGCTTCGATGCCAGCGAAAATGACATCGTCGCGCCGGCGAATTACAACGGCGGCGGACAGATCGTCATCGCTGGAGCTAAGCAAGCGGTGGTGCGCGCCATGGTCCTGGCTAAGGAGCGGGGCGCTAAGCGCGCCCTTGACTTGCCGGTGAGCGCGCCGTTTCATTGCGAGCTCATGCGGCCTGCGGCCGATGGCCTAAAGCAAGTTTTGCAAAACGTTACGGTCAACCCTTTCACCGTCGGTGTCGTGACCAACGTCGAAGCCGAGGTCAATCTCAATAATCAGCGGGTCAAGGATCTGCTCATAGATCAGGCAGTGCGGCCGGTGCGCTGGGAGGAGTCGGTTAATAAGCTGTCCGAGTTGGGCTGTCAACGCGCCTTGGAAGTCGGTCCGGGCAAAGTGCTCAAGGGTTTGATCAAGCGCATTGCGCCCGCGCTGAAGACCGACAATTTTGAGACGCCGCAGGACCTACCCGGTCTGAAAGCCGCCTGACATGGCAAATCTTCAAGGGCAGGTCGCATTGGTCACCGGCGGTAGCCGAGGCATCGGCAGGGCTATTGCCCTGGCGCTTGGCCAGGCCGGCGCCCATGTGGTGATCAATTACAAAGGCAATCAAGTCGCGGCGGAAGAGACGCTGGGCTTATTGCAGGCGGCTGACGGTACAGGCGAACTGAGCGTTTTCGACATCGCCGACGAGGTCCAGGTCGAGGCCGCGGTCAAAAATATCGTCGACGCCCACAAAAATATCAACATCCTCGTCAACAATGCGGGAGTTACTGCCGATAATTTGCTGATGCGCACGAAGTCCAGCGATTGGGATCAAGTCGTCGGCACCAATCTAAAAGGCACGATCCTGTGCACTAAAGTCGTCTCACGCCAGATGCTTAAGCAGCGGGCCGGACGCATCGTCAATCTGTCGTCGGTGGTCGGGCAAACGGGCAACGTCGGGCAGTCGCTTTACGCCGCGTCTAAAGCCGGCATTATCGGCTTTACCAAAGCGGTGGCGCGGGAGTTGGCGTCGCGCGCGATTACCGTCAATGCCGTCGCGCCGGGTTTCATTGATACCGAAATGACGGCGCGCTTGCCGGAAAAATTGCGCGAGGATTTTCTTCGTTCCGTTCCCTTGGGGCGCTTCGGCACTTGCCAGGAAGTCGCCGATATGGTTGTGTTTCTAGCCGGACCTACCGGCAGTTATGTGACCGGCCAAGTGTTTAATGTCAACGGCGGATTATACATGTAAGGAAATTAAGAGGAGGTAAGTGAGATGGCGGGATCGATTAAGGATAGAGTGAAGGAAATTGTTTGCGAACAACTCGGTGTGAGCGCCGAAGAGGTAACCCCGGAGGCTTCGTTCATCGAAGATTTGGGCGCGGACTCGTTGGACATCGTCGAGCTGGTGATGGCGCTGGAAGAGGAATACGAGATGGAAATTTCCGACGAAGACGCCGAGAAGATCAAGACCGTCCAGGATATCATCACCTACATTGAGGCGCATCGATAACCGCCTTTGTCCGTACGCCGCTGCTCAGTGAACCGGCGGCCGGCGCCGCGGACTCTGTCACTGCAATATCGTATTCGAGTCGCGGACGCGCAGGTTATTCATTGCCTGCGCTTTGTCGTTGGCCATTTTTTGAATAGCGTCTGGCTAGGATCTATGGTGGGGACGGGTGACATCATGATCGCCATCGGCTGTGACCACGGCGGCGTGGAGCTAAAAGATTTTCTCGTTGGCTACCTGGGCGCCAAGAGCGTAGAGGTTTGCGATCTCGGCACTCAAGGCCGGGAGTCGGTGGACTATCCCGACTACGGCAGGGCGGTCTCCGAGCGAGTATCCGCGGGCCAAGCCGAGCGCGGTGTACTGATCTGCACCAGCGGTATCGGCATGTCCATCGTCGCTAATAAATTCCCCGGCGTGCGCGCGGCATTGGTGGCTGATCTTGATGGCGCGCGTTCGAGCCGGGAACATAACGATGCCAACATACTGGTTTTGAGCGGCGCCAGAACTGCAGCACCACTGGCGCAGGCGATTCTCGATACTTGGCTGACCACCGAGTTTGCCGGCGGCCGCCACCAACGACGAGTGAATAAGATTACCCAGGTCGAGCAAGAATTTGCCGGTGGCACAAAAGGTCAGGCCAAACGTTAAAAGTTCCAGAGGAGAAGCCATGTCATTTCTCGAACAGGTAGACCTGGATGTGTTCGCCGCAATACAACGGGAAACCCATCGCTTGGAGGATAATCTCGAACTCATCGCCTCGGAAAACGTCGTCAGCGAAGCGGTGCTGGAAGCTCAGGGTTCGGTGATGACCAACAAATATGCCGAAGGTTATCCGGGCAAGCGATATTACGGCGGATGCGAGTTTGTCGACGAAGTTGAATCCCTGGCGATCGCCAGGGCGAAAGAGCTGTTCGGCGCCGAACACGCCAATGTCCAGCCTCACTCCGGCTCCCAGGCCAACATGACGGTTTATCTCGCGGTGCTGAAACCGGGCGACACCTACCTCGGCATGAATCTGGCTCATGGCGGCCACTTGTCGATGGGCAGTCCGGTGAATTTTTCCGGTTTTTTCTACAACGTGATTCCCTACGGCGTTTCCGAAAAGACCGAAACTATCGATTACGATGAGGTCGAGCGGCTTGCCAAAGAGCACCGGCCCAAGTTAGTGATTGCCGGCGCCAGCGCTTATCCACGTATCATCGACTATCCGCGCTTTCGCAAGATCGCCGACGATATTGGCGCGTTGTTGATGGTCGACATGGCGCATATCGCCGGCTTGGTAGCCGCCGGCTTGCATCCGAGCCCGGTTCCCTACGCCGATTTCGTCACCACGACGACGCATAAGACTTTGCGCGGACCGCGCGGCGGCATGATCCTGTGTAAATCTGCCCACGCGAAAATTATCGACAGCCGGGTATTCCCCGGCATGCAGGGCGGACCATTGATGCACGTAATCGCCGCCAAAGCAGTGGCGCTGAAAGAGGCGCTGGGCCCGGAGTTCAAGACCTATCAACAACAAATCGTCAAGAATGCCCAGGCTTTGGCGCGAGCGCTGATCGGCCATGGCTTTCGCTTGACCTCCGACGGCACCGACAATCATCTGATGCTGGTTGACCTGCGCAAATCAGAGCTGACTGGCAAAGCCGCCCAGGAAACCCTGGACAAGGCACGTATCACCGTCAATCGGAACGCCATTCCATTCGATACCCGTTCGCCGTTTGTCACCAGCGGCATTCGCATCGGCACGCCGGCGGTGACCAGCCGCGGCATGAAAGAAAACGAGATGACCCAGATCGGCGGCCTGATCGCCAGGGCGTTGGGCGCGGTCGGCGATGAAAGCAAGCTGCGCGCCGTCGCCGACGGTGTCGGCGCGCTGTGTAAAAAATTTCCCGTCTACCCGCATCGTGTAGCGAAGACTTAAACGCGGCGTGAGTGCTGATCGACTTTTTACCCTATGAAATGTCCCTTTTGCCATGAGATCGAGAATCGGGTCATCGATTCGCGATTGAGTAAGGACAGCAACATGGTGCGCCGCCGACGCGAGTGCGAGCGCTGCACCCGGCGTTTCACGACCTATGAGCGGGTCGAGGAGATGATGCCGCTGGTCGTCAAGAAGGATGGCCGGCGCGAGAGCTATGACCGGGTCAAGATCATCAACGGTCTCAAGCGCGCCTGTGAAAAAAGGCCGGTCAGCATCAACACCATCGAAGCGATCGCCGATCGCATCGAACGGACGCTGCAAGAGCGCGGCGAGAAAGAAATCATCAGTTCGGTGATCGGCGAATCGCTCATGCGCGAACTGCACGACACCGATCCGGTGGCTTATGTGCGATTCGCATCGGTATACCGCTCGTTCAAAGACATCGGCGAATTCATGGTTGAACTCGAAGAGTTGATTAAAGAACGCAAAAGCTTACCGCACGCTAAATCCGGCGATACGCGCCCGAGAAGGGAATAGCATTGGCCAGCGCCCAAGGATCCGAACGGGACCGGCGCTATCTCCGCCTGGCCTTTCGTCTGGCGCGCAAAGCCGCGGGAAGAACCAGCCCTAATCCGATGGTCGGCGCCGTGCTCGTGCGCAGCGGTAAGATCGTGGGTGCCGGCTATCACCACTACGCCGGCGGCGACCATGCCGAAATCAACGCGCTCAAACACGCCGGCGCCAAAGCCAAGGGAGCGACGCTCTATATCACGCTCGAGCCGTGCTGCCATCAAGGTCGCACGCCGCCGTGCACGCGAGCGTTGATCGCCGCGGGAGTTCGTCGGGTGGTCGCCGGCGTGCAGGACCCCAATCCATTAGTCGGCGGGCGGGGTTTTCAACAATTGCGCCGTGCCGGTATTCCGGTCCGAGCCGGGGTCTGCCAGCAAGAAGCCGCACAATTAATCGAAGCGTTCAGCAAATTTGTCACCAAGCGGCTGCCGTTCGTCACGGTCAAATTGGCGGCGACGCTCGACGGCAAAATCGCCAGCGCCAGCGGCGATGCCCGTTGGGTTAGCAGCGAGCGGTCGCGCGCGCGGGTGCAGCGCTGGCGAAACGAAATGGACGCTGTGCTGGTCGGAGCTGGCACGGTGCGCGCCGACGATCCGCTGTTAACTTGCCGCATTGCCGGTGGGCGCAATCCTTATCGGGTGGTGCTTGATAGCCGGTTGCGGATCACTCTGGGAGCGCAGCTTTTGCATTTGCCCGACCCTGGCAAAACCATCATCGCAACTACGGAAAAAGCGCCAGTGAAAAAAGTGCGGGCGCTGGAAAAGTTGGGCGTTACCGTGTGGCGCTTGCCAAGTCGCAACCATCGGGTGGCGTGGCGGCCGCTGTTGCGCAAGCTTGCCGGCCTTGGCGTGGTTGCCGTATTGATTGAAGGTGGCGCCGCAGTGGCGGCGTCGGCGCTTCAGGAAAAGATCGTCGACAAATTGGAATTGTTCTACGCTCCAAAAATCGTCGGCGGTGACGGTCGCGCGATGATTGGCGCGCTTGGCATCGATAAAATTGCGCGGGCGCTAACCATCCGGCGCTACGACATAAGACGGTCAGGCGCCGATTTATTGCTATCGGCTTATTTATGAGGTCCCGCTAACTAATGTTTACTGGCTTGATCGAAGATGTTGGCACGATCGCCGCCTTGCGTTTGCGCAACGGCTCGGCGGTTGTGACGGTGCGAACGAAATTGCCGGTTGGCAAGATGGCCATGGGGGCGAGCGTCGCCGTCAATGGCGCGTGCTTGACCGTCGTCAAGAAACTCAAAAACGCTTTCACCGTCGACGTGTCACCCGAGACCCTGGCATGCACCGACCTGGGCGCGCTCAAGCCCGGTAGCCTGGTCAATCTTGAACAGCCGATGCGCTTGAATGAGCGACTGGGCGGCCATTTGGTCACGGGACACGTCGACGGCGTCGGTACCGTCGTGATGATTGAAAAGCAGGGGGACTTTACCATCTTTACTTTTCAAGTCGCCAAAGAGTTGAGCCGCTTATTGGTATCCAAGGGTTCCGTGGCGGTGGACGGCATCAGTCTTACGGTCAACCAACGCCGGTCCCGGCGTTTTGCCGTGGCGATCATTCCGTTTACTTTGGAACACACTAATTTGCAGGGCCGCAGGGTTGGTGATAAGGTCAACATCGAAACCGATTTGATCGGTAAATATGTCCATAGTTTCCTGGTAAATCGCAGCTAAGTTTTCGTTTAATTTGGTTTAGTCAATCATGGCGATCGCGACAATCGAACAAGGCCTGGACGATATCCGCGCCGGCCGGATGGTGATCTTGATCAACGAAGACACCCCCGAGGATGACGGGTTCTTGTGCATGGCGGCGGAAAAGGTTGTGCCCGAAAGCATCAATTTCATGATGCATCATGGCCGGGGGATCATTTATGTGACCTTGACCGACGAGCGCGTCCGCGAATTGGGTGTGCCGTTGGTGCCAGAAGAAAATAGCCGATTGTCCGGCCTCCTCTGCGGCGCGGCGTTCTCGGTGAATTTGCCGGGTGTGCATGGTGTTTCCGCCCAAGGGCGGGCGCACACGATTCGTGCCGTGATTGCCGACAGTACCAAGCATGAAGATCTCATGGTGCCGGGCCATGTCCAGCCGCTGCAAGCCCGCAGCGGCGGTGTATTGGCTCGCTCCGGTCGCACCGATGCATCGGTGGATCTCGCAAGACTTGCCGGCTTCAAGCCGGCGGGCGCGATTTGCCAAATCTTGGATGAAGACGGTTCGGTGGCGCTGTTGCCTTCATTGGAAATATTGGCGGAACGTCATGGTCTGAAAATTCTCTCGGTGGCGAGTCTGATCGCTTACCGGCTGCGTAATGAAAGCTTGGTCCGCCGCGTCGCTGAAGAAGCGTTTCCGACTCTGCATGGCGGCCAATATAGAGCGATCGTATACCGCAATGCGGTGGACGGCGCCGAGCATATGGCGTTGATCAAGGGAGATATTTCCGAAGCCGCCAGCGTGCTGGTGCGGTTGCATTCGGAATGTCTGACCGGCGATGTGTTCGGTTCCGAACGTTGCGATTGCGGCGATCAAATTCGCGAGTCGTTGCGGCGGATCGACGACCAGGGCCGCGGCGTCTTGGTGTATATGCATCAAGAGGGGCGTGGCATCGGTCTCACCAACAAGATCAAAGCCTATGCGCTGCAGGATCAGGGGCGCGATACCGTCGAAGCAAATCTCGAGCTTGGATTCAAAGAAGACCTGCGCGATTATGGCATCGGCGCGCAGATCCTGCGCGATCTGCACGTTGAAAACGTTTCGCTCTTGACCAACAATCCACGCAAGATTTCCGGTTTGGAAAGCTACGGTGTGAAGGTGGTCGAGCGGGTTCCATTGGAAGCGCTGCCGCTCAAGACCAACATCCACTATCTGCGCACCAAGCAGCATAAGCTCGGCCACATGCTGTCGAATCTCGAAGACAAAAGCGCCAAGCGCTAAGCCCAGCGGACGGGCATTTTCCCATGGCCGATATCATCGAAGGAAAACCGGATGCCAGCGGGTTGAAGATCGGCATTGTCATCAGCCGCTTTAACAATTTCGTCACCGAGCGCCTGCTCGAAGGCGCTCTGGACGGTTTTACCAGCCACGGTGGCGCGGACCGCGATGTGACGGTGGTGCGGGTGCCCGGAGCGTTCGAGATTCCCATCGTCGCCGACAAGATGGCGGCCAGCGGCAAATACGACGCGCTGGTCTGTTTGGGTGCGGTGATCCGTGGCGATACGCCGCACTTTGACTATGTTTGCCAGGCGGTCACGCAGGGTCTGGGCGACGCGATCAAGACCCATAAAATTCCCGTCGGTTTCGGTATCCTGACCACCGATAACGTCCAGCAGGCGATGGACCGCGCCGGTAGCAAAGACGCCAACAAAGGTTATGAAGCCTTGCTGGTTGTCGTCGAGATGGTCAACCTGCTTCGACGGGTAGCTTAACTTTCTGGGTGCTTCTGCGGCAGTCAACTCGAGCGACCATTGTCACAGGATTCAACCGACGCTGCTCCCATCGCCCCGCGCACGACGCGCCGCAAAGGACGGGAGCTGGCTCTCCAAGCACTCTATCAAATCGAAATCACCGGCGATGCCTCGATCGCCGCGGTGGACTTGTTTCTGCAACATTTTGAAGGCGGCGCCAAGGCCAAGGAGTTTGCCCGTCGCTTGGTTTCCGGCGTGGTCAGCCAGCGACCGGAGCTCGACCGCTTGATCGACCTGTCCACGGAGAATTGGAAATTGGCACGGCTTGCCAAAGTCGAACACGAGCTGTTGCGCTTGGCGGCCTATGAAGTGGTGTTCTGCCCGGATATCCCAGTGCCGGTTAGTCTCGACGAAGCGGTCGAGATCGCCAAGCGCTTCTGCAGTGAGGATTCAGCCGGTTTCATCAATGGCGTGCTCGATCACATCGCCAAGTCAAGCGCCAGTAAATCTGAATAGGCAGTCGGTCATGGAAGAGCGTTATCAAGCCAAATCGATAGAAGAAAAATGGCAGAAACTCTGGGCCGAGGAGCAAGCGTTCCACGTAACCGAAGATCCCGGCCAGCCCAAGTATTATGTCCTCGAAATGTTTCCCTATCCCTCCGGGCGCATTCACATGGGCCATGTGCGCAACTATTCCATCGGCGATGTCGTGGCGCGCTACAAACGCATGCGTGGCTTCAATGTGCTCCATCCGATGGGTTGGGACGCGTTCGGCCTACCAGCGGAGAACGCCGCTATCGAGCGCAAAGTGCATCCGCAAATCTGGACGGAGGAAAATATTCTCTACATGAAGACCCAGTTGAAGCGCATGGGTCTGTCCTACGATTGGGAGCGCGAGCTGGCCACCTGCCAGCCGGAATATTATCGCTGGAATCAATGGATTTTTTTGCAGTTTTACAAAAAGGGGCTTGGCTTATAAAAAGAGTTCCTTCGTCAACTGGTGTCCATCTTGTGCCACCGTGCTGGCCAACGAGCAGGTGATCGACGGCGCCTGTTGGCGCTGCGACTCGAGCGTCGTGCAAAAAGAACTGGAGCAGTGGTTTTTTCGCATTACCGACTATGCCGAAGAGCTGCTCAAAGATCTCGACCGGTTGACCGGTTGGCCGGAAAAAGTTCTGACCATGCAGCGCAACTGGATCGGCAAATCCATTGGCGCCGAGATCGAGTTTCCGCTGGTCGGCCACAACGGCGCGCTCAAAATATTTACCACCCGGCCCGACACGATCTTTGGCGCCACCTTCGTTTCGCTGGCGGTTGAACATCCGTTGGCGGTGCAGCTGTCGGCAAGGCACGGCGCAGGCAAATGCCGTCAAACTGTTTATCGAGCGCTTTAAAAACATTAGCCAGTCCAAGCGCGGCGCCGAGGAAGCCGAAAAGGAAGGCGTGTTCACCGGCGCCTACTGCCGCAATCCGTTTACCGGGGAAAACATTCCGATTTATTTGGCCAACTTTGTTTTGATGGAATACGGCACCGGCGCGGTCATGGCGGTGCCGGCCCACGATCAGCGCGATTTCGAATTCGCCAAAAAATATTCGTTGCCGATCCGTGTGGTCATTCAAGCCCAAGACAAAAACTTGAGCGCCGACGGCTTGACCGAGGCCTACGTTGACCAAGGCGTGATGCGCGATAGCGGCGAATTTTCGGGCACGGCAAACATCGCCGGCAAGGAAATGATTGCCGCCTATGCCGAAGCCCACGGCTTCGGCAAACCAGCGATTCGCTTTCGCCTGCGCGATTGGGGCGTGTCGCGTCAACGTTACTGGGGCACGCCGATCCCGATTATTTACTGCGCCAGATGCGGCGTCGTACCGGTGCCTGAAGACCATCTGCCGGTGGAGCTGCCCAAGGATGTTCCGTTCTCCGGTCAAGGCGGTTCGCCGTTGCAAGAGAGCGCGGCGTTTCTCCAGGTTGATTGCCCGCAGTGCGGCGGCAAGGCGCGGCGCGAAACCGATACCATGGACACATTCGTCGATTCGTCGTGGTATTATTTGCGCTATACGTCAACCGACTCGACAACCGCGCCGGTGGACGTGAGCCGGCAACGTTACTGGATGGCGGTGGATCAGTATATCGGCGGCGTCGAGCATGCGGTGCTGCATCTGCTCTACGCGCGCTTTTTCACCAAGGCCTTGCGTGACATCGGTTTGACCCATGTCGATGAGCCGTTCGCCAACCTGCTTACCCAGGGAATGGTTTCCAAAGAAACCTACAGGTGCGCCGAGCATGGCTGGCTATTTCCCAACGAGTTGCTCCGGACGGAAGACGGTTGGCGGTGTCCGCAATGCCGCCGAGCGGTGGACAAGGGCCGGGTCGAAAAGATGTCAAAGTCGAAAAAGAACATCATCGACCCGGAAGATTTAATCGCCGCCTATGGCGCCGATACCGCCAGACTTTTTACGCTATTTGCCGCGCCGCCGGAAAAAGATCTCGAATGGAGCGACCAGGGCGTCGAAGGCGCATACCGCTTTCTCGGCCGCCTGTGGCGCTTGGTGTACCAACAGGGCGACCTATGGTCCGCTGCCGATGGCGGCGCAGCCGGCGAAAAACCCAACGCCGAACTGCGCGACCTACGCCGGCAGATTCATCGAACCATTAAAAAAGTTTCCGACGATATCGACGGCAGATTTCATTTCAATACCGCCATCGCCGCGATCATGGAGCTGTTCAATGCCCTCAGCGCCGTGTCTCAAGACCCGGCCAAAAGAGCCGCTGGAGCCGCCGTCCTGCGTGAGGGGCTGGAGTCGATCATGCTGTTGTTGGCGCCTTTCGTACCCCATGTGGCTAGCGAGCTATGGGAGCAGTCGGGCCATCGCGAGCGTCTCGACCAGGTGCCCTGGCCGACTTATTCGGAAGCCGCGCTCGAAGAGGAGCAGTTGCTAATCGTCGTCCAAGTAAACGGCAAAGTCCGCGGCAAGATGACCGTGCCGGCCGGGATTACCCAGGAGCGGATCGAAGCCAGCGCGATGGCCGATGCCAGAGTAATGAGTTTTTGCGACGGTAAGAAAATCAAACGCGTGGTCTACGTGCCGCGCCGTTTGGTTAATATCGTGGTGGAGGGATGAGCATGTTAAGGATGATAAATTGGTCGGTCGGAAAAGCGGGTAGTTGGCGGCTGGTGCTGGCCGGTGCCGCGCTGATACTTATAAACGCCTGCGGCTACCAGTGGGTCGGGCAATCGTCGCTGCTGCCCAAGGATGCCCAGACGGTTTACGTCGAGCCATTCATCAATCGCAGCCGGGATGTCGGTATGGAAAAAGAGTTGACTTCGGCGCTGCGCAGTGAGTTCTATCGGCGTGGCCAGCTGCGGGTAGTCGATCTTGCCGAGCAGGCCGATCTCATACTTAGCGGCGTTGTTCGTTCGATCGAGAGCTCGGTGGCCTCAGTGAACCGGCGCGACGAAGTGTTGCAATATGAATCGGTGCTGGTCTTAGATGCCACGCTGAGGCGGCGCGAGCCCAATGAGATTCTCTGGCGAGGCCAGGGTTTGCGCTTGGCGGAATTGCATGGCGGCTCGCGTGCCGCAGTGGTGACCACTTCATCCGAATTCCGCAACGCCCCGTTAAACTCGAGCGATGTGCGGAGCTTGACCGATATTCAATTGACTGAAGGTGAGAGCAGGGATGTCCGCCAGCGGCTAATGGAGCGCTTCGCCAAGGAGCTGCATCAGCGGATCATGGAGATGTTTTAAACGCGATCATTGCGCCGCCCCGTGCCGAGACACCGGCTTGCCGACACTGAATTGCGGGCAAAAAAAATCGGCGCAACTCTTGTCACCGCCGATCGATGTTTGCCGAAGTTCGTTAATTTGCCGATTTACTGCGGTTCGCCGAGCGGGAGAGGCGGGAGAGCCAACGCGAAGCGGTGTTTTTCTTGACGATACCTTTGCTCACGGCTTTGCCGAGGGCTTTGTTAACACTCTGGATCTGACTCGTCGCGGCCTCGTGATTTTTTGCCTCAATGGCGAGCCGAGCTTTTTTCACCAGCGTGCGCAATTTCGACTTGATTTCGATGTTGCGCGTGCGCCGTTTAACACTCTGCCGGTAACGTTTTTCGACTGATGGATGATCTGCCAAGGAATGCCTCCAATAGATTTACGTGGTCATTTGTAACATCGGCTACCCTGAGAGTCAACGCGATATCCGTCTGTACAACCACAGATCACAATGCGGCGGCAGGTTCATGAGAATGCTTACTCAAGAGGTACTCGTGATTAGCGAGTTGCCGAAAAATGTAATTGCTCATGGGGTTAGTGCCCGAGTAGGGATTCATGTGTGATCTACGGCTGGCTAAGTTATCTACCGGCGTTTGCCTAGGTAGTCCTACGGGACTCCCAAATTCTCGGGGGACAAAAATTACTCAGAAAGCCAAATAACTGATTTGACGGCTAATATATCGCCGGGATTTTGAGCAAAGAGCTGCGCGAGGCTATTTCTCGCGTGCGCGTTGGAAGTAGTTCGGTAGTTACCCACATGATATTCACAACCGTTGTCGACATCGAGGGGAAATGAGCGCACGAACGGGCAAATAAATCTTCGTCATTTATGCTCCATCGCTAAACAGTTGCTCTTGCTCTTTATCATCCACGACGATGCCGCGCACTGGTGTTTGAGGTTCTTGACTTTCTTGCCTTGAAACTCCTTTCCACCAACGATATGTCCGCGGATTACTTGAAACTCCTCGCCACTTATGTAATAAAAATTGACTGATCCTAGTAAATCAGGGATGTGTAACGTGAAAGGGGGTGAATCAATGATGGGGAAGAAATTTTATTCAATGTCGGCCATTGCTCTGTTCGCTTTTACTTTAACGGTTATCGGATGTGGTAAAAAAGAAGAACCCGCTCCGCCTCCACCACCGCCTGCGCCGGCTGAACCGGCCGCTCCCGCGGTTGATCAGAAAGCAGCTGAGCCTATGAAGGATGCAGCGCCGCCACCAGCCGAAGAGAAAAAAGAGGAAGCAAAAACCAAGTAAAGATGTCAATCACGGGAAGGGGGTGAATCAAAGATGGGAAAGAATTTAGTTTCATTGTCAGCTATTACCCTGTTCGCACTTACTTTAGCGTTGGCAGGGTGTGAGAAGAAGGAAACAGTAGTGACTCCGCCGCCGCCGCCGCCGGCACCAGCAGCACCAGCGCCAGCAGGGCCGGAGGGGGCACCGGGGGCTCCTGGAGCTCCCGGAGCGCCTGGGGCTCCCGGTGCGCCTGGTGCACCCGCTCCGGATGCGCCAATGGAGAAGAAAGAAGAAGGGAAAACCAAGTAAGGGATTTTAGCCTTACGCTGGTTGATGCTACCGAGAAAGGGGAAGGTTTTAATACCTTCCCCTTTTTTGCAATTTCGGTGTTCAGTTCTGACGCGTGGCGATCCAAGCTGATATGACTCTTACGGGGCACCTCGAAGAGCTCCGTTGGTGTTTACTTAGATCTGTGATTGCGATTTCCGTCAGCTCGGCGGTTTGTTACTTCTTTTCTAACGCAATCTTTGCCTATATGGTTGCGCCACTGCGCGCCCATTTGCAGCCGGGGCAGGGCTTGATTGGAACCGGCGTCACCGAAGCCTTTTTTAGCGAAATTAAAGTCGCCATTGCGGCGGGGGTGCTGCTTTCCAGCCCGTATATTTTTTTTCAAATCTGGCACTTTATCGCGCCGGGTTTATCCGGTGGCGAAAAAAAGCTCGTGCTGCCCTTCGTGGCTTGCGCGACCTTGTTTTTTCTTGGCGGGAGTTATTTTTGCTATCGGATCGTTCTCCCCGTGGCTTTTAAATACTTTGTCGAGCAGTACAACGTTATGGGAGTAACGCCGGCAATCAGGATCGGCGAGTATTTTACATTTTTTTTTCGCATGGTCTTGGCGTTCGGCGTTACCTTTGAGCTGCCGGTCTTTACGTTTTTTCTGGTGCGGTTGGGACTATGGAATTATCGCTTGATGATCGGCTCGTTTCGTTACGCCATCATCGCCATTTTCTTGATCGCAGCGATGCTGACGCCGACACCGGATATTATTAATCAAAGTTTGTTGGCGCTACCGATGCTGGTGTTATACCTGGTGAGTATCGGCGTGGCCTATGTTTGGCGTAAAACGGATTGAATAAGTTAGTTTCAAGGGATGAGGAGGAGTCATGATTCCATTTGTTATAGTGATTAGTTGTCTGTCGCTGGCTTTTGCGGTGTATCTGGCGCGCCAGGTGCTGAGCAAGGATACCGGTACGCAAAAGATGCGGGACATCTCGGATGCCATCAAAGAGGGCGCCGAGGCATTCATGTCGCGGCAAAACCGCACCATTATTATTTTATCCGTGATTTTGGCGGTCTTGATTTTTGTTCTCTACGCCTTCGTGCGTACGCCGAGCAAGGCCGACCCGGTGCCGCCCATGGAAACGGCTTTTTGGACGACGCTCTCTTTCGTGCTTGGCGCGGCCTGTTCGCTGATCGCGGGTTATGTCGGCATGTGGGTTTCGATCCGCGCCAACATACGCACAGCCTCTGCGGTTCGTTCCAGCCTCAACGAAGCGTTGCAGATCGCCATGCGCGGCGGCGCGGTGTCCGGCTTGTTTGTCGTCGCCATGAGCCTCCTCGGCGTCGGTGGGCTGTACGCGTTGCTTGACGCGCTCGGCCATGATCCGCAGAAAATACCGTTTACCATCGTCGGTTATGGTTTCGGTGCGTCGTTCGTCGCGCTTTTCGCGCAGTTGGGTGGGGGCATTTACACCAAGGCAGCGGACGTCGGCGCGGATCTGGTCGGCAAAGTCGAAGCTGGTATTCCGGAGGACGATCCGCGCAACCCCGCGGTCATCGCCGACTTGGTCGGCGACAACGTCGGTGACTGCGCCGGCCGTGGTGCCGATCTATTCGAGTCCACCGCGGCGGAAAATATCGGCGCGATGATTCTCGGCGTTGGATTGTTTCCCTATTTCGGTTTGAAGGGGATTCTTTTCCCGCTGGTGGCGCGTGCGCTGGGCTTGCTGGCTTCGATCGTCGGCATCATGGTGGTCAAGACAAAAGAGGACGGCGATGCCATGGCGGCGCTTAACAAGGGCTATTATGTCACCAGCGCCTTGGCAATTGTCGGCTTCTTTTTTACCGCAAAATACTTGCTCGCGGTCGATGTCGTGAAGTATCCCGGAGCCGAGTCGGCGTGGTTTTATTTCTTCCTGTGCGGCGTTGTCGGCATCTTGATGGCGCAGGCGTTCGTTTATATCACTCAATATTATACCGAGTACCGATATCGGCCGGTGCGCGAAATCGCCGAAGCGTCGAAGACCGGTCCGGCAACCAACATCATCGCCGGTATTGCGGTGGGGTCTGGAGTGCACCGCGATTCCGGTAGTGGTGATTTCCGTGGCGATCATGACCTCCTACTATCTTGGACTTAACAGCGGCATTGAAAAGGCCGGCCTGTTCGGCACTGCGGTGGCGACCATGGGTATGTTGGGCACCGCGGCTTATATTCTCGCCATGGACACCTTCGGTCCGATCACCGACAACGCCGGCGGCATTGTCGAGATGAGCGGCCAGCCCGAAGAGGTGCGCCACAAGACGGACCGTCTCGACGCGGTCGGCAACACCACCAAGGCGTTGACCAAAGGCTACGCCATCGGCTCGGCGGCGCTGGCGGCGTTCCTGCTATTCTCCGCTTATCTCGATGAAGTGGCCCATTACGGCCATCCGTTGGAAGTCGTCAACATCGCCAAGCCGGAAGTGTTTATCGGCGGCTTGCTCGGCGCGATGTTGGTTTTTCTGTTCTCGTCTTTTGCTATTAGGGCGGTTGGTAAAGCGGCCTATGTCGTCATCAACGAGGTGCGCCGGCAGTTCCGAGAAAATCCCGGCATTCTCTTGGGCACGGTTAAGCCCGACTACCGTCGCTGCGTCGATATCGTCACGGTCGGCGCGTTGAAGCAAATGGTTGTTCCCGGTCTGCTCGCAGTGGTCATGCCGGTCGCGGTCGGGCTGGTTTTTCGTATGTTCGGTATCGGCGCCGAGGCCGTGGCGGCATTCTTGATGGTCGGCACGATCACAGGAATTTTGCTGGCGACGTTTTTCAACAACAGTGGCGGCGCCTGGGATAACGCCAAAAAATTTATCGAGAGCGGGCAGTTCGCAGGTGGCGGCAAAGGTTCCGAACCGCACAAGGCTGCGGTTGTCGGCGATACTTTGGGCGATCCGTTCAAAGACACCGCCGGTCCGAGCTTGCATGTCTTGATCAAGCTCCTGGCGACGATCACATTGGTCTTAGCGCCACTGTTTGTCTAGGAATTCATTTCGATCGAAGAAGGCCTCTCCCGCGAGAGGCCTTCGCGTTTTCCGCGCACTAGTTTTGTGCTAGAAAATAACCTCGTCGCTCCCGTCTCAGCCCGGATGGTGGAATAGGTAGACACAAGGGACTTAAAATCCCTCGGTGCGAAAGCGCTGTGCCGGTTCGAGTCCGGCTCCGGGCACCAGAAGTTATCTGAAAACACTGCCATGGTTCCTCCGTTCCGAAGGTTTCCTAAAACTGTTGTGCGGCTCATTGTGCCAGACTGTGCCCAATAGTTATTGAGTCGAAGAAAGGTGATACAGGCATTACTAAGGCCTCAAGTTTTTTACTTGTTTCCAGTTAGCGCTGCTTCCGGCAAATTATTATTGTAACGGCATAGTTTTCCGAGACGGTGAAGCCGAATACTTTTTTAAGAAGGAAGTCTTGGGTTTCCAGCAACCATGGGGCATGTAAAAACTCATTTACATCGGACGAAATTTATCAGAAAGAGTGATCGCAAAACTTTGATCTTTGGGTGTGTTGCGATTGGTTCAACGATCACCGCAACATTCGCGGCTGCAATTTTAGTCGAATAGCTAGATTGGCCAATCAAGTTGCCTTTAAAATCGCCGACCGATATGGCATAGAGATCGGCGGTCGCGGCAAGGAGGAAAGAGAATCATGGCATTTCAAAAAATCGGTATTATGAGCATCGGCGAGATGGGCTTTCATTGGGCCAAATTGCTCAAGAGCCATGGCGTCGAAGTGCTGACTTACGACAGGGACCGCGGCGAGGTGAGCCGTAAGCGCGCCGAAAACGCCGGCGTGACCTCGGTCGCTTCGATGAAAGTCCTGGTGCAGGAAGCGGAACTTATTCTCTCCATCGTCGTGCCGTCCGCCGCTAAGAAGGTTGCCATGGAAGTTGCCAAGGCGGCGCTCAAGAGCGGCAGAAAAGATTTACTTTACTGCGATGCCAACGCGATATCGCCGATGACTGCCGACGCGATCGCCAAAGTGCTCGCTCCTGCCGGAGTGCATTTTGTCGATGGTTGCATCATTGGTTCCGCGGCCAAGATGGGCAAGGGCACGATTGTCTATCTTGCCGGGCCGCAGGCTGAGCAGCTGCGCGGATTGGAAGTTTTCAACATTCCCTTAAAGATTCTTGGTCCGAGTACCAATCAGGCATCGGCGTTCAAAGTCGTCTATGCCGGACTCACGAAGGGGCTGCAGGGATTATTTTGCGAGTTGCTCATGGGGGCGCGGAAGTTTGGCTTGCTGGACGAGATTCGCGCTCAGTACGAAGAGAGTTTTCCTGGTTTGCTCGACAAGGTTTCATCCAGCATCGTTGGCTTGCAGATTCACGCCGGCCGGCGCGCCGAGGAGATGGATGAATTGAAGCGCACCTTCAATTCCCATGGTCTCGATTCGTTCATGGCGCCGGCGGCGCAGAAAGTTTTACGCGCGATTGCCGCGTTGAATCTGAGCCAAGCTTCCGACAGCGGCGTGCGCCAGGGCGAACTGGCGGATACTCTGGAATTGTTTTACCAAAAAGGTCTTTTACAACAGAAATCGCCAGCTGACATTTCTTAAATCAGCCCTAGCTAGGCGGCGGGTTTCCTGGTATTGAGAGCGAAACAGTAATTAGAGGGAGGAGCTAGCAATGTCCAGAGTCGAAAAGAAACAACCGGAATTCGGTTCCGATGTCGTGGTCGATCTAATGAAAGCCCATGACATCGAGTACACCGCGTTCAATCCCGGTGCAACCTTCCGTGGAATCCACGACTCCATCGTCAACTATGGCGGCAACTACAAACCCGAAGTGATCTTCTGCCATCATGAAGAAATCTCGGTGGCCATCGCCCACGGCTACGCTAAGGCGAAGGGCAAACCGATGATCGCTATCTGCCACAACATGGTCGGTTTGCAGCATGCCAGCATGGCGATTTTCAACGCCTACATCGACCGGGTGCCGATGCTGGTGCTCGGCGGCACGGGGCCGATGAACACAAAACGGCGCCGGCCGCGCATCGACTGGATCCACACGGCGTTGGTGCAGGGCAACCAGGTGCGCGACTACACGAAGTGGGACGATCAGCCTTACTCGCTGGCCGATGTGCCCGATTCATTCATCCGGGGCTACCGCATCGCCACCACCGATCCGACCGCGCCGGTCTATATTAACTACGATGCCGATATTCAAGAAGATGCGGTCAAAGCCATGGTCGACATGCCGGATGTGAGCCGTCATTCCACGCCGGCGCCGGCGCAGGCCAATCCCGAGGCGCTGCGGCGCACCGCCGAGATGCTCGTCAATGCAAAGAATCTCTTGATCGTCGCCGACATGCTCGGGCGCAATCCCAAAGCCGTACCGATGCTGATCGAGCTGGCCGAAGTGCTGGGCGCGCCGGTGGTCGATAAAGGCGCGCGTTTCAATTTTCCAGCGGTGCATCCATTAGATGTGACCGACGGCGCTCGGGAAATTCTCCAGAAGGCTGATTTTATCTTGGCCCTCGACGTCGGCGACCTATTCGGCGCCTTGACCACTGTGAGCAAGCAGACCCGTGAAAGCGAGTATGTAACCACGCCCGGCGTGCGCATCGCCAGCATTTCGATGAACGACATGTTGGTGCATTCCTGGGCCAACGACTTTCAAGCGCTGCAGGCGATCGATATCCCAATGACCGCCGATACTTCAGTGGCGGTGCCGGAACTGACCCGGCTGTGCCGCGAACTCATCGGCAAGGACAGCGCCAAGAAAGCGACCATCGAAGCGCGCCAAAAAGAACTATCGGAGAAGCACAAGAGCCGCCGCGCTAAATGGCTGAGCGACGCCCAGGCGAAAGGCTCGCAGAAAGACATCTCGACAGCATGGTTGGCGCTCGAGATCGGCGAAGCGATCAAGCGCGAAGACTGGGTTTGCGTAAACGGCACTTCGAATGGCTGGACGCGCCGGCTTTGGGACTTAAGCAAACCGAATCAATCCCTCGGCGGCAGCGGCGGCGCAGGCTTGGGTTATGGGCCCGGCGCGGCGATCGGCGCAGCCCTGGCGCTCAAGGGCAGCGGCAAGCTCGCCGTGGCGATTCAGTCCGACGGCGATATGTTGATGACGTCGAGCGCGATCTGGACGGCGGCTAAACACCGCATTCCGCTGCTCATGATCATGCACAACAACCAGTCCTACTATAATTCGGAAGAGCACGGCATCGAAGTCGCTAAATTTCGTAAACGGCCGGTGGAGAACGCGCCGATCGGCACTCATGTTGACGATCCCGCGATCGATTTCGCGATGATGGCGAAATCCTTTGGCGTCAACGGCGAAGGCCCGGTGCGCAACCCGGCCGAGCTCCGGCCGGCCATCGAACGCGGTGTCAAGTACGTCAAGGAGAAGCAGTTGCCGTACTTGGTCGATGTCATCGCCGAACCGCGCTAGAGAAATTGCGGTTAACAGGGAAAGTCAGGCTGAAATTCACCGCGCAGGGTTGTTGTGTAGGGGCGGAAAATTTTTCGCCCCTACAGCCCTGTAACGGACACTGACCCAAGGCAGCCTCGCCAAATTGGTTACCGATCTTTACCGAGAATTTAGCAAGGCGGTTGCGGGGCCGGAAGAAACCATCGACCTGGGCCGCGCCGCATTGACCCTCGCCCTCGGCGACTATCCCGATCTCGACATTGAAAACTACCTTCGGCGCATCGATGCATTGGCCGTCGCGGTCAATCAAAGATGCGGTGCCGATTCGGATATGTTTCATTCGATCGCCGCGCTCAACTTCGTGTTGTTCAACGATCAGGGCTTTCGCGGCAATCGTGATGACTACTATGACCCTAAGAATAGTTTTTTGAATGATGTGATCGACAGCAGGCGGGGCCTGCCAATCACGCTATCGGTTCTCTATATGGAAGTGGGTCAACGCATCGGTCTCACCCTTGACGGCGTCGGCTTCCCCGGCCATTTTTTGGTAAAAACTATAGTCGAGGGCGATGAGATCGTCATCGATCCATTCAACGCCGGAGAGATCAAGTCGCACGAAGACTTGCAGACCATGCTCGATCGACTCTATGGCGGTCAAGTACGGTTCCATCGGGACTTTCTCGCGCCACTGCCAAAGAAGCAGATTCTCAGGCGCATGCTCGGTAACCTGAAGGCGATCTATGGCCGCGCCAACGAGCTGGTCAAAATGCTCGCGGTGCTCGACCGTCTGATCATTGTCGATCCTGGTGCGGTGGAAGAAGTGCGCGACCGCGGCGCCGTCTATCTTCGGCTTGAGTGCTACGGCCAAGCGAAGGATGACTTTGAGACTTATCTGCGGCTGGCGCCGGATGCCAAAGATGCCAACGCAATTCGGGATCAGCTCATCGACTTGGCCAAGCAGACCGTACGGATCCACTGACGGTCAAGTCCCCTGAGAGATTTGCCCCGCCGGTTTATGAATTCTTTTAGCTAAGCGTAGACGATGTAGATTTGCCGCGGCCGGGTATTGTTGATGCACCTAAACAGGCTTTAAGCTCCTAGTTTAGAAAACTCCTTGAAGTCGGCGGCGAAGGAGCGGGTCAGAAATAGATCCTTGACCGCCGCACGGGCTAATTGCAAAGGCCGGATGGCCCAAGGTTTGTAGGATTTAAGATTGTTTACGCTATCACTCCAGATGCGCTGGAGTTCCTGGCGTGAATAGACGACCCGATCATTAATGGCGTCATATTTGATCAGGCTAAGTTGCGCTTTTGAGGGCAGCGAGTCGCGCAGCCGCTGGTAGGTCTCCTGCCATTCGTTGATGCGGTCGCCAAAGCGAATACCGCTCTGGATCTGGTGCATCTCATCGAGCCATTTGCGCGCGGTTTCCGGTTCCATTAGTCGAAGTTCCTGGATGTTCTGGCACAGGCTATTCCATTGCTTCAAGAAGCGATTCAGATCGTTCCGGCTGTAAAGAATTCGTGACGAAAGATCGTCGAGCGGGGCCAGCAGCGTTTTTACCCGTTCCGGCAAGGAATCCCTGGCGTTATTGTATATGTTTTGAAGCTCACCGATGCGTAATGCGCGCCAAATGTCCGACTGAGTTTTTTGGATTTGTTCCAGCCAGCGCTCTTCGGTCTCGCTCTTTTTGCGGGTTTGCAGCCAGACTTCTTCCATCTCCTTGACGAATTTCGCCCAAGTGATCAGTAGCGTCGTGTTTTCTTTGGCGCGTTTCCACAGATGCACGGGGAGCGAATCTATCGAATGGCCGGGACGGCGAACTTTACGATCTTTCAAGCGGAAGAAACCGGCGACCATGGGATGTTGCTTCTCGATCAAGGCGGCATTCTTGTACCAGAAAAAAATCGCCATCAGGTTCCAGTAGTTTTTCGGGTTGTCGGTCCACTTGGACAAGGACTTGATCATGTTCTCTTTGCTATAAAATGTCTTCCAGGCGGCTTCGTAGGCCTCGGTCCACTCCTGCGCCGACATCAAGGGGTGGGCGATGGTGGCATGGAACGAATCGCGCTTGTTGAAGTCAGGGTCCATCCAATCACCGCGCTTCTTCATCTCGCGGTGGTCGTGCGAGCCGGGCAGCGGCGTGAGCATGAAAAAAGATGCCTGATCCGGCTCCACTTCGTCTTTGAGGAAACGCATGTCTTCGGCGACCTGCTCTTTGGAGTCCCAAGGCAAGCCGATGATGTAGCCGGTATGCACCAATACGCCGGCGTCATGCCATTCCTTGATGATGGCGCGGTATTCATCGACTTTATTTTGCTTTTTGTCTTCGGCAGCCAAATTTTTCGGGTTGACGCTCTCCATGCCGATGAACACCTGGGTACAGCCGGCCTTGGCGGCAAGATTGACGAACTCTTTAGGCTTGCGGGCCAGATCCACCTGCATCATGAAAGTAATGTCGAGCCCTTGTTCACGCAGCTTGATGATCTCTTCAAAGGTCTCGCGCCAGAGTTTTTTACGCGCGAAGTTGTCGTCGGTGAAAAAATAGAAGGATAGGCCGTTCTCGAGGTTGCGCCGCATCATCGCTGCGATGCTCGCCGGACTGCGCTCGCGCATCTTGCGCCCCTGGACGTTGATGATGGTGCAGAAGCTACAAGAGAAAGGACAGCCGCGGGAAGTGTCGGCGGTAGCGAAACTCGGGTAGGCGAAATGGCGCATGGTTTTCGCGCTGATTCGCGGTAATGGCGCCTCGCCGATGTCGACCAGATTTTGCAGATCCTGGGCGAAGCTATACAGCGGCTTTAGTTGCCCGTGCAGATAATCCGCGAGAATGCCTTCCCATTTGCCTTCGACTTCGCCGGAGACTACGCAGATGCCTTCACGGAAAAGCTCTTGGATATCCGGCTCCTGGTCGCTCAGCATGTTGATGGTGCCGCTGGTATGGAAGCCGCCCATGATCACCGTGATGTTTTCGGCGCGAAACAGCCGCGACATGTCGACAGCGCGGGGAAATTGATTGGTTTGCACGCCGACCATGCACACCAGTAGTTTAGTGCCGGGCGCTTTGCTCCAGCGAATGATTTTACCCACCGGAACTTTCTCGGCGGTCTCATCGAACGTGGTCACTTCGATATCGAGCTTGCCGAACACCCGGCGCTCTTTGAGATCTTCGGTCAGGCCATGCAGGACGTTGAGCGTATTACTCGGTAGCACGCCTTTCCAAAAGCGAATGAGGTAGCCATCATCATCGTACTTGGAGGGCTTGATCAAAACGATATGAAATTTTTCGACTTGCTGCAGCATCGGTTCTGTCCCCTCCCGAATGCTTGTAACTGTTTGGAGCATCTTTTATAGATGATTGAGGAGCTTAAAGTCTTACAGAATTTAACAACCTGGGTTGGTGGTGTCAAGCCAAAAACTCTTGTCAATCACGACTTTCCCACCCAATTTTCATCGGAATGATCCAATTCCAGCATGTTGCCAAGCGCTATGCGCCGAACCTATGCGCCCTCGATGACATCAATCTTGAGATACATAAGGGCGAGTTAGTGCTTCTTAGCGGCGCTAGCGGCGCCGGCAAATCGACTCTATTGAGGCTTGTCTATCGTGAGGAGGAACCGAGTGCGGGTAAGGTTTTCGTCGAGGGTCGGAACCTCCAATCTTTCAATGGCCGGGCCGTCGCCAAGCTACGGCGCAGAGTGGGACTCGTCTTTCAGGAATTTAAACTGCTAGCGAACTTGAGTGCGTTGGAAAATATCGCTTTCGCCGCGGAAATTGCCGGCACGGCGAGAAAAGCCGCACAGGCGAGAGCCGAACAGTTATTGGGAGAGCTTGGGCTGGCGTCTCGCCGTCATGCCAAACCCGACGGGCTATCCGGCGGAGAGCAGCAACGGGTCGCGGTGGCCCGGGCGCTAGTCAATCGGCCGGCACTTATTCTGGCCGACGAACCCACTGGCAATCTTGACGCTACGGCGGCCGCTGAAACCCTTCGACTCTTCAAAGATCTCCGGCAGCAGGATAGTACCATCGTGATTGCCAGCCACGATGCTCGCTTCTTTGAAGAGATCGCCAGTCGAATGGTTCACCTCGAGAAGGGTAGGATAGTCGCCGATACGGCCGGCAGCGGCGCAGTAGAGTGGCGCCTCTGATGGCTACGCTCGGCTTTATCGCACGGCGCGCGGGTCATGGACTGCGACAGTTTCTGGGCGCCGTTATTCTAATCAGTTTTACAATTGCATTGACACTCGGCGTATTTGGCGGGTTTCTGATGCTCCAACTCAATGTCGAAAAACTATTGCGGGGATTGGGCGACCAAATGCAAGTGACCGCCTATTTGGCTCCGGGCCTCGACGCCGACGAGTTGCAGGCTTTGCTAGCGCGTCTGCAGGGCTTCCCGGGAATCGCCCAGGTGCGTTATACCAGTCAGGAGCAGGCCTGGCGCGATTTTCAGGCCAGTTTAGGGGCCCAGTCGGCATTACTGGAAGGGTTGCCGCGCGATGTCTTGCCGGCCTCGGTCGAAATTTCCGTGCGGCCGAATTTCCGCGATAGCGTCGCGATGGAACATCTGGCGGTACTGCTAAGGCAGCAAAAGGAATTGACCCAAATCGATTATCCGCAGCAATGGGTCGAGCGGCTGAGCTTAGTTGGGTTGGCATTGCAGTGGGCCAAATGGTTCGTTGCCGGAGTGCTCTTTCTCAACACTTTTTTCCTTGTCAGGAACATGGTGAAGCTGGCGGTTATGGCGCGGCGGGAAGAGATCGAAGTGATGCAGCTGGTCGGCGCGAGCGAAGCGCTGATTCAAGCCCCGTTGGCGATAGAAGGGCTGGTTCAAGGGCTGCTCGGTGCGGGCGGCGGCCTGGCGGCACTTTGGGGATTTTATCGTGTGCTGCGTGACGACGTCGCCGGCCTGTCCGAGCTCGTTCCTAGGCTCGGCGGCATCGAGTTTCTCGATGGGCCAAGGATCGCCTTGATTCTGACCATTGGCGTTGTGCTCGGTGCTTCGGCAAGTCTATTCGCGGTGCGGGGAATGGTGCGCTCATGGCATGCCTCCGCGCGTTAATCGGCGCGTGCCTGTTAGTGTTGGCTGGTTCTAGAGCGGTGCCGGGCGCGGTTGCCAGCAAGGATCTCGATGGCATGAAGAGAAGGATCGAGAGTGAAAAAAAAGGCTTGTCGCAGCTGCAAATCAAAGAAGGCGGCGCGCTCAAAGCCCTCGGTAAAATTGAAGAGGATCTCGACAGGAAGTCCAAGTATCTCAAGGTAACCGATGACCAATACCGCGCGATCCTCGGCCTGATCGAAAAGACCGAGACCGAGGCGCGCAAGATGCGCGGATCGATGAGTCAACGCGAGGCGTTGTTTCGGCAGCGCGTGACCGCGCTCTATCGCTGGCAACGCAGCAGCGCTCCTTTAAGGTTTGCCCAGGGCGCCAGCGTTCTTGGCGAAACCTTGAAACGCCATCGTTACTTCGCGGCGACATTGGCTTTCGACCGGGGATTGATTGGCGAAATGCACAGCGAAACGCAGCGCCAAGAAAGTTTGCGGCGCCAACTGAGCGAGCAGAAGGATCGGTTGGCGGAGCAAAAAAGGCTCTTGGGGCTGGCCCGCGCAGCGGTGGCGCAGGAAATGGATAAAAAGAAAATACTCTTGATCAGTTTGCGCCAGGAAAAAGATTACCGGCTCAAAGTCTTGCGCGACATGGCTGCGGCGGCGCAGCGGCTGCAGAAGATGCTCGACGAGATTGCCCGCCGGACGATTGTCCGTCCTAGAGACTCACCTGCGCCGTCCTTCCCCGGGCGCGGCCTCGATAATCTGCTTGGGCAGTTGGACTGGCCGGTGAAGGGTTCAGTGAGCGCGCCATTTGGCAAATTCAAACATCCGGCGTTCGCTGCCGAGGTGATCCGTAAGGGCATCGATATCGACGCGTCGGCAGGCGACGGCGTGCGCGCGGTGGAAAAAGGTCGTGTGGTATTCGCCGACCGGTTTACCGGCTACGGCCGCATGGTGATCATCGATCATGGCGAGCGGTACTATACTATTTACGGTCATCTTTCCGAAATTATTAGAAAAAATGGCGAAGAGCTGGCCCGTGGTGAGATCCTCGGACGGGTCGGCGATAGCGACTCGCTGAGTGGCGCCAAGCTATATTTTGAGCTGCGCAAGGACGGTCGCTCAGTCGATCCGTTGCCATGGTTTAAGAAACGATAGCTATTGCACAGTCCTTGAGCTAGAATTATAAGTAATTGTCAACGATTGTTTAGGAGAAACTTCATGGGACTTGCGAAACGACACGGCACGCCACTGCTTCTGATCGTCCTCGGCATCGGTATTGGCTTTTTCATCGCCGGCCAATGGGTGCCGAATGTGTCGGCGGTTGGCCGCCAGGACTACGAGAGCCTGGAAGCCTTCAGCAATATTTTGTCGATCGTCAAGAAAAATTACGTTGAGGATGTCGAGACCAAAAACTTGGTCAACGGCGCCATCAATGGCATGTTGAGCTCCCTGGACCCGCACAGCGCCTACCTAACGCCCGACCTCTACAAGGATCTGCAAAGCGATACCCAAGGACGATTTGGCGGCTTGGGCATCGAGATCACCGTCAAAGGCGGCATGTTGACCGTGGTGTCGCCGATCGAAGATACTCCGGCGCACAAAGCCGGCATAAAGCCGGGCGACCAGATTTTTAAGATCGAAGACGAGTTCACCAAAGACATGTCGCTGGTGGACGCCGTGAAAAAAATGCGCGGGTTGAAGGGTACGAAGATCAATTTAACAATCCGGCGCGAAAACGCCACCGATCTCATCGACGTCTCTTTGGTCCGTGACATCATTCGCGTGCAGAGCGTCAAGAGCCGCTCGTTGGAGCCTGGTTACGGCTATGTGCGTTTGGCGCAGTTCCAAGAACGCAGTGACCGCGATGTCCAACGCGCCATGGAAAAGTTGGCGGCGGAGGCGAGCGGTCTTAAGGGACTGGTGTTGGATCTGCGCAACAATCCGGGCGGCTTGTTGAACCAGGCGGTGCGAGTCTCGGACCTGTTTCTCGACTCAGGCATGATCGTTTACACCGACGGCCGGATCGAATCGCAAAAGCAAAAATTCTTCGCTCAGAAGGAAGGCACCTGGATGGATTTCCCGCTGGTCGTTCTGGTCAATGGCGGTAGCGCCAGCGCTTCTGAGATCGTCGCCGGCGCGTTGCAAGATCACAAACGCGCGGTGGTTTTGGGCACCAAATCATTTGGCAAGGGCTCGGTACAGACGATCTTGCCATTGGACGATAATTCGGCGCTGCGCCTGACTACGGCGCGTTATTTCACACCCAAAGGCCGGTCGATTCAGGCCACCGGCATCGTGCCGGATATTCTGATTGACAACATTCCACTGCAGGATGGCAAACCCGACGATAGAAAGCGGCCGAGTTTGCGCGAGGAAAACCTGCCGGGCCACTTGAATAACCCTCTGCAAAATTCGGCCAAAGAACAAGACCAGATCGATCGCGAACGCGAAAAGCAGATTCCCACCTCCGGCCCCACGGGGGATGAGACCATCGATAACGATCAGCAGCTCAAACGCGCTCTCGACCTATTGAAGAGCTGGGATGTCTTCAAACAGGTGGTGCAGAAAAAAGCGGCGTAGACTTTCGTTAAAATTCAAATCGATAAAAAAGGCTCTCCTCTCGGAGGGCCTTTTTTTTTATGCTACAGTCGCCGCAACATGGCACGTATCATTGTGAGAAAGGAAATTGCCTTGCCGCTATTCGCCGGCACCCCTCGTAAGTTTCTGACGATTAGCGAACTCAACGATCGGATTAAAGGCACACTGGAGTCGCGGCTGGAGCCGCTTTGGGTGCAGGGCGAAATCTCCAATATTCGTATGCCGCCGTCGGGCCACTTATATTTCACTCTCAAGGACGATAACAGCCAAATCTGCGCGGTGATGTTTCGCCGCCAGGGGACGCTCCTGCGCTTCACTCCGGACAACGGCATGGCGGTGCTCTGCTTTGGCCGGGTGAGTGTCTATACCGTGCGCGGCGATCTGCAGCTCTATGTCGACGACATGGAGCCCCAGGGACAGGGCGCGTTGGCGCTGGCCTTCGAACAACTGAAAAAGAAGCTCTCCGGCGAAGGCTTATTCGCCAGCGAACGCAAGCGCGAATTGCCGTTCTTGCCCCATTCCATCGGCATCGTTACTTCCGGAAAAGGCGCGGCGCTGCACGACATGCTGCGCATTATTGACGACCGTTACCCGGACCGGCGCATCGTTATTTGTCAGGTAAAGGTTCAGGGCGAAGGCGCGGCGCGAGAGATCGTCGAGGGTATCGCCAATCTCAATCGCTGCGGCGCCGTCGATGTGATTATTGCCGGCCGCGGCGGCGGCTCATTGGAAGATCTCTGGGCGTTCAATGAAGAAGCGGTGGCGCGGGCGATCTTCGCCTCGCAGGTTCCGGTGATTTCGGCAGTGGGGCACGAAATTGATTTTACCATCGCCGATTTCGTTGCCGACGCGCGCGCACCGACGCCCACGGCGGCGGCCCAGATGGTCGTCCCATGCAAGCGCGATCTAGTTGAGCAGGTCGAGAATGCCGCAGCGCGCTTGGCGAACGGGGTCGATTTCAAAATCGAGCAGCTGCGAGAAATATTTCAGGGCTTGGTTAAGCGGTTGTCCGACCCAAGCCGGAAGCTGCGCGAGAATCAGCAACGTGTCGACGAGTTGTCCATCGATCTAACTCGCCGGCTGCAACAAAGGTTGCGCCAGCTCAAAGACCGATTAGCCGAGCGCTCCGGTCGTTTGGGCGCGCTCAGTCCACTGGCGGTGCTCGAGCGCGGTTATAGCATTACGCATAAATTGCCCGACGAGCGGATCGTCAAGAGTGCGGCGGAAATTCAAGTCGGCGATGCGCTGCGCATCCGCTTCGCCTATGGGAAAGCGTTGTGCCGAGTGGAGGAGAAGGAATGAGATGACAGTGCGCCCTTTCTGCGCCTTTCTCTGGCTCATGATTCTCGCGGTGCCGTCGTCGTTCGCTGCCGACGCGGTGAAGATTCACTGGCCGAAGCCGTTGGAGGTCTCTCAGGGCGACTTGGTTGAAGTTTCAGTCTCCGGAGAAGACTTACTTGAGGTGGACGGGCTTCTGGGAAAAGAAAAGATTTACTTTTACCCCACCGATAAGGGAGGGTATGCGGCTGTAGTCGGCGTCGACGTCGAAGCCAAGCCGGCGACGATTAAATTAATTTTGAAGGCGACTACCACGGCCGGTGAACGGCGTCAAAGGGAAATTCCGGTTAAAATAAGAGCCAAGGCATTTCACCAGGAATCCTTCAACGTCGCGCCGAGCTTCGACCAAATGAGCCCGGAGACTCTCGCCGAGATTCGCCGCGAGCAGCAAGCCTTTGCCCGCGTGTTTGCGGCCCCCGCGGCGGAGCGTTTTTGGAATCTGCCGTTCGTGCGGCCGGTGTCCGAAGAAGCGTCGGCGTCTTCCTTCGGTTCGCGGCGTATCATCAATGGCGTGCCGCGCGCCCCCCACACGGGCACCGATCTGTCGGCGCCGGCCAGCACGGAAGTGGTTGCCAGTAATCATGGCCGGGTGGTTTTAGTGGGCAATTTTTACTTCGCCGGCGGCAGTGTCGTCATTGATCATGGCGGTAGTTTGTACTCGATGTATTTTCACCTGGCGGAGTTCAAGGTCGAAGAAGGTGCGATTGTACGCCGTGGCGATGTGGTTGCGCTCTCGGGTGCCAGCGGGCGGGTCACGGGGCCGCATTTGCACTGGGGTGTACGTTTGAATAACGCCCGCGTCGATCCGCTGGATCTACTGCGCAAATTTTCCGGTCAAATGGATTTTATCGACTCCCGCAAAGCAGCGGCAAAAGCGGAGAAATGACATGGCAAAAAAAGAAACCCCCAACAAAAATTTTGAAGGTGCTTTGGAAGAGTTAGAACAGGTCGTGGAGCTGCTCGAATCCGGCGAACTGCCCCTCGACGATTCTCTGGCCGCCTTCGAAAAAGGCGTCGGCCTGGTGAAGTTTTGTAATCAGAAGCTCAATGAAGTAGAAAAAAAGGTCGAACTGCTAGTCAAGGACAAAGCAGGCAACCTGCAGCTCAAGTCGCTTGCTGACCTGCCCGAAGAAGACACCGATTAATGTCGCGCAGCCAATTGACGTTACATTAAGTTTTCTTCTCTACTGCGCAAAGCTGTTTCACGGCAGCGGCGACATGTTCAATCAACTGCCGCCGCGATGAGAAATCGCGCCGATATACCGGAGGGCCGAAATTCAATTGCGCCAGCCAGGTTGCGCCGATTTGATAGGCTATCCCGGCTGGAATGATCGGAATGGATTCGTTTGTGATGCGTTCGGCGGTTTCCGCAATTACGGCAAAGCCAGACTTAAACGGTAAAAACTCATCGGCGCCGGTCTTTGGGGTATAGATCGGATCGATGTTTGGATAACCTTCGGGAAAGATTATAAGCAGACGTTTTTCGTTGAGAAGTTTGGCCGATAGGCGCAAGGCCGCCATTTGGTAGCGCCGCAAATCTCTCGGCTCGAAGAGCGTTCGATGGTGTCTCGCGCCGCTTAGCAGTGCGTCTTCGCGTAGCACCATCGGCCAGCGGGCGAGGCGGTTGAGCGTGCTCATTAAAAATTTGCTGCGCCGGCTCTGCGCCCAATCGAGCGTCACGACGAAATGAAAACGCCTCTCCACCGCGGCAAAAAAAGCCAGGCCGTCGAACAGGTGGTGGTAATGCCGCGCGGCGATGATCGCCGGCCCATCGGCTGGTACATTCTCTAACCCCCGCGCAACGGTTCTCAAGCGATTACCGGTAAGGATGCGGGCGATGACATGCATCGCTTGATCGATGGCAAAGTCGGCGATTCCGTTCACTAGACGATGACGAGGTGGTGGGTTAATTTATCCGACCGGTTCGAAGACGCCACCTTTGCCGCGGCGGTAAGTGCGGCCGCGCCAGTGATGACGCCGCCGCAGCGCGAATTGAATGATGCGCAGGACAACGGGTAAATCGGCGATGGGCGACAGCCAGTAGGCCCAGGGCCGGTTGGGATAGGCACGCGCGACGCCGAAATGGATGGCCAGTCTGATGATCGAGAGCATTCCCGGCAAAATTAGCACCGGCAATGGCAATCGAAACAGCGCGCCGAGAATGAGCGTCGGCACGGGCAAGGCTTGAAACACCAGCACCCCGACTAATCCAATGGATTCGCGCCAACCAAAATATTGATCGCGCATGGGCAGGGAGCGCGGCCAATTATTCCAGGTCTCACGCCAGCTGCCGTACATCTTAACTTCGACGAGACCGTCGGATTCGTAAAAGCCGATCTGCTCGCCGCATTCGGCGAGTCGCCGCACGATGGTGATGTCTTCGCAAAGCGAGGCTTGCGCGGTTCGAAATGCTTCCGTGCGCAGCAGGATCTCACGACGCGCAAAAAAACATTGTCCGTTGGCTTGAACCCGATGGCGATTACTCGTCGCCTTGCCGGGCGAACCGAAGCGATAGATTAATGTGGTCAACATCGCCGGATGAATTAGCGCGTCGAGATTGCCCGACAGCCGTTGTCCGGTCGCCACAGAAAAAATTCTAACAGCGCTTCGTTGCGCATGGTGCAGCAGCGAGCGCACCAGCTGCGGTTGGACCATGACATCCGCGTCAACGCAAAGTATCCAATTACTTGCAGATGACGAACTCAGCAGTCCGCGCTGCAGTCCCCAGGCCTTTCCAGTCCAGCGCGGGTCCACAGGACTGGCGTCGATTAATCGTACACGTGCATCTACGGCATGATGGCGCCGCACGATGCCTTGAGTGCCGTCGTTGGAACCGCCGTCGATAACCAAAACTTCTTGTACTTCTTCAGGCTGTTGGCACAAAGCGGCGAGGCAAGCGTCGATTCGGCCGGCCTCGTTCAGTACCGGTAACAGCACCGTGACACGCTCCTTGGAAGGAACCGTGGCAAGGCTGATGCGCAGTTTCGTTTTAGATAGGCCGAACAAGGATTGCTGTTCCTTCCCGTTACCGGCAGTCGTCTTACGATTTGCCGGCGGATAACAAGGCTTCACAGCTGCTCCCGCCAGGCGCCAAGCTCAGAATGAAGCGGCTCTCCTTCGGGTCGGGTTCGACCTCGGCCGATTGATTCAAGAAGCCCGGCCAGGCGCCGAGCACGCGTTGTTCGAACAAGAGGGTTTCGATGGAGCCTTCGATTCTTCCCGGTTGGACGACGCGACCATTGAGGATCGAATGACCGCGCTGCACGATATAGAATTCTCCATTGGGTAACAGCGGTATTGAGACCTTGATTGTCGCGGCCAGCTTGCCGTCGCCGTCCCAATCGTAAACCGCGGGATCGTCGATTTTATCGGGCAGACCGGTTTCATTGGCGGTCGATTTGTAGCCGATCCGTTCAACCCCGAGGTCGGCGCGATAGCGCCAACCTTGCGCATCTTTTTCGAGTTGTAGCGGATAGCTACGTTTTGCCAAGGCTCCGATAAACTTTTCGGGAAAGATCATTTTAATGAACTTGGAATCGTCGAGAACGCGAAAGTCGCAGGTCTTGTGGGATTGGATCAGCGCTGTGCCGTCGCGCTTGATCTCGACGAGCGATACCGATTTCGATGCCGACTTCGATGTGCCGAAGACCGGCACTCGGGTTGTCGACGCCATGATCATTTCCAGGCGGTAGGTGCCAGGAAGAAGCAGCGGCTCTTCCTGCGCGTGGATTGAGTTGGCTAACAACCCGCAACTAAGGACAAGAGCAGAGACTGCGCGCGCCAGAAACCTCACCCGATTGCGGCGGTTCTTTAAGTAATCGTTGATCAAGTCAAAATTAAACCTGTGCATTTTTTGATGCCAAATTGAAAGGTGCGGTTTGACTTACCGCAGAATTTATTGTCGATGAAACTATTTTTGCTTTCCCACGGTACTTCTCACATCTAACAGTTTTTCCTACTGACTACACTATGTACTATGTAGCGTCTGACTCAATCCTGAAAGTTGCGTGTTTCTACGATGGCGAAATCCGCGCCTAACCCATGGAACATTAACCCATGCTCGCTCTAGCCGGCGTCTATCAGAACGGTTGACCTGAAAGCTAAGTTTTGGCTGACCGTAGTATTGGTACAGGAAAAATTGAGTAAGGGGGAAATGACGGGTTTTTTTACGCGTGAGCGGGTTTCGAGATTTTTGGTCTCTTTACCTGAATAGGCGAAATGCTAATAACTATAGGGTGCGCGTAATGAAATGATGGACGTTGACTAATCTATGGAACAGCAAAATCTTATCCTCTTGACGGGTGCCACGGGATACGTTGGCGGAAGATTGCTGCAAGCCTTAGAAAGCCAGAGCTGTCAGCTGCGCTGTCTCGCCCGCCGGCCGCAAGAATTGCAGGGGCGAGCAGGCGCAAACACCGAGGTCGTCTTTGGCGATTGCCTCCAGTCCGAGTCGCTCACTGCCGCGTTGGCGGGAATCCACACGGCGTATTACCTGGTTCATTCCATGGGCTCGGCCGGATCGTTCGAAGCGAAAGACCGCCAAGCGGCCAGCAATTTTGCCCAGGCCGCTCGTCAAGCTAACGTTCGGCGCATTATTTATTTAGGTGGCTTGGGCGAAGGGACGCTATCGCAGCATTTGCGCAGCCGACAGGAAGTTGGCAAAGCCTTAGCGACCACAGGCATAGAGGTTATTGAGTTCCGTGCTTCGATTGTCATCGGCTCGGGAAGTCTTTCCTTTGAGATTGTTCGCGCTTTGGTTGAACGTCTGCCGGTGATGATTTGCCCGGCTTGGGTCGCTATCAAGGCGCAACCGATCGGCATCGAAGACTTGGTGAGTTATCTGGCGGAAGCTTTGGACTTGACCGAAAGCGGTGGGCGTATCGTCGAGATTGGCGGTGCCGATCAGGTTTCCTACGGCGACATCATGGGCGAATACGCGCGGCAGCGGGAGCTGCATAGGTTAATGATCTCGGTGCCAGTGTTGACACCACGCCTGTCTAGTCTTTGGCTCGGCTTGGTGACTCCAGTGTACGCCCGTGTCGGCCGCAAATTAATCGACAGCATCCGTAATCCGACGGTGGTGCGCGATCCTAGCGCACTCAAGCTATTTTCGATCCGGCCGAAAGGTATCCGGGAAATAATCGCCCGAGCGATCTTCAATGAGGATCGCGAATTCGCCGCCACCAAATGGTCCGACGCCTTGTCTTCATGTGGTGAGGAGTCCAGTTGGGGTGGCGTGCGCTTTGGCAACCGGATTGTCGATTCGCGGGAAGTGTCGGTGAGTTGTTCCGCGGAAAGGGCCTTTCGCCCGATTCGCCGCATAGGAGGCAAAACCGGTTGGTATTACAGCGATCGGCTTTGGCAAGTGCGGGGATTCTTGGACTTAGTCTTCGGCGGCGTCGGTGTGCGCCGGGGCCGGCGCGATCCTGAACAGCTCCAGGTCGGCGATGCCGTGGATTTTTGGCGTGTCGAGGCATTCGAGAAAAATAAAAGACTTCTGCTTGCCGCCGAAATGAAGCTTCCCGGCAGGGCGTGGTTGGAATTTGCCGTGGAAGATAAAGGGACAACATCGTTGATTCGCCAAACCGCGATCTTCGATCCCATCGGTGTTGCTGGATTGATGTATTGGTATGTTTTGTTTCCGGTACATAAGTTGATTTTCGCCAACATGCTGCGCGCCATCGCGGCGGCGTGCGCCGATGAAGCCATAGCGAAATGACGGCACTGGATTCGTTGTTAAGCGATCCGCGGCTAACCGTGCGCCGTTCCGGCGAGCCGAATCCGGACGGTGGATGCGTGGTTTATTGGATGCAGCGTAGCCAGAGAGCTTACGATAATCCTGCCCTTACCGCTGCAATAAAGGCTGGCAATCTGCTCGGCAAGCCTGTGGTAGTGTTTTTTCAATTTGTGCCAAATTCGCACCACGCCAATTACCGTCACTATCAATTTCTCGTCGACGGGCTCGGCGACGTTGCCGCGGACCTGCAAAAGAGAAAAGTCGGCTTTGTTCTGCGCCGGTATCCGGACCATGGGTTGTTGCGATTTTGTTCCGAAGTGCGGCCTTGTCTGGTGATCACCGATGAAAATCCATTGATGGAAGCGGAGCGTACCAAAACTAGAATCGCCGAGAAAATTGTCCTGCCGTTTTGGACCGTGGATTCCGACGTGATTGTGCCGTCAAAGCTGCTTACCAAAGAGCACTACGCGGCGCGGACGATCCGTCCGAAGATCCGCGCCTTGCTGCCGCAATTTATGCGGAAGGTAGAAAATCCGGCGGCGAAGTTTCCCTGGCGCAGCCCATCGCATGTGTCGTCTCGGGGGCCGTCTCTGACGCTGCTCAATGGTCTCTCCATCGACCGCGGCGTTGCGCCGTCGGCATTTTTCCATGGCGGCTCCCAAGAAGCGCAGCGTTGTCTCGAACAGTTTCTGCAATCCCGGCTGAGAGGTTACGCCACGCAACGTAACAAACCCGATCTCGATGGCACGAGCCAGTTGTCGCCATATCTTCATTTCGGCCAAATCGGCGTGCAAGCAGTAGCGCTCGCGGTGCAACAGGCGGATGCCCCCGCTCAAGACCGCAGTGCATTTTTAGAGGAGCTGATCGTCCGCCGCGAATTGGCAGTTAATTTCGTTCGCTTCAACCGCGACTACGAGAACTTCGATGCGTGCGAACCCTGGGCGGATGTCACGCACCGCAAACATAGTCGGGACCCTAGGCTGTATCTTTACAGTGAGAAGCGGTTGGAAGACGCCGAAACCCATGATCCCCTATGGAACGCTGCGCAAAAACAGATGTTGCTGACCGGCTGGATGCACGGTTACTTGCGCATGTATTGGGCCAAGAAGATTCTTGAATGGACGGAATCGCCCCAGGCCGCCTATCAGATTGCCGTTCGGCTCAACGACCGTTACGAGCTGGATGGCCGGGATCCCAATGGCTATGCCGGCATCGCCTGGGCGATTGTCGGCAAGCATGATCGGGCCTGGGGTCCGGAGCGGCCGATTTACGGCAAGGTGCGCTATATGTCCTTCGCTAGTACCTCGCGCAAGTTTAACAGTAAAGGTTATATCGCCCGCATCGCCAAATTAGAAAAAGGCACGCGCTCAGAGCTTTAGGCGTCAGTTCGCAGTGACGGTGTGATCTTCGCCGCATTGAATATTTCTTCTAGGATTTTGTGGCGATAGTTGAAAATCCGCTCGAGATCGGGGGCGACCAAGAGTTTCTGGACGATGGTTCCGTCAGGGACGGCATATTCGACGTTGTCGCCAACAAGTGTGCCATTGTCACGTTCCTCAAAGGTCTGTTCGTGAATCCAGAGCGAGTAGGGCCTTTGGTTTGCCGGTCGACAAAACGGTGCGGTGGTTCCCGGATGGCGATTTCGCTTTGCCAGCGAAGCGGCAGGCCGCGAATGCGCAGCCGATAGTCTAACAGCGCTCCCTGTTTTATTTGGCTCGTCGCCGGCGTCAGAATCGTGAAGTTGAGCCATGCCGGCGAGAGCCGATCAAGATTGCCGGGGCTGGCAAATAACTCGGATACTCTGGCGGGTGATTACGTTAGCGAGATGTTTTGTCTCGGCTAGTCATTCTTGATGATGGTTTTGTTAGCCCTCAAGAAAACGATGATGCTTAGACATGGTTTCGCAGCATCAGTTCTTTAGGATTGGGTTCCAGGTAAAGCTGTCCTTGCAAGTATTCAACTTGGTATTTTTTAGAGTAGTGGCGGATCATTGTGATCGGCGCGATCAAAGGAATGAGCTGGTGGCGGAATTCACCGATCAATTGCACCAGTTCTTGACGCTCGGTGGCGGTCAACTGCTTTGAGAAGTAGCCCATCAGGTGATCCAGGACATTGGCATGGGTCTTCTCAGTCGCGTGAACGGCTAACGCCTCCATGAACAACCGGCCATAGTCGTCGAATACTGCGGCCAGCGATCTTTGCTTTGCTGTCGCCACCAGCCGACCCAGTTGGCGGAAGTGACGCTCGCTGTGCGCGAGCAACAAATATTTGTGGCTCGTGTGAAAGCGCACCAGCGCCCCCGGTGATCTTCGCTCCGAGGTTACTTGCAGCCAGCGATGGTAGGCGAAGACTCTCTCGATAAAGTTTTCTCTAAGCTTTAGATCGTTCAGCCGGCCCTCTTCTTCGACCGGCAAGAGCGGCCACTGATTCATCAGCGCCGCGGCGAACAGGCCGCGCCCTTGCCGTTCTGCCATGCCTTTGAATTTATAGACTTTGACGCGCTCCATGCCGCAGCTGGGTGAGTTTTTTTTCAATACATAGCCCGACAAGTGTTTTTCAGCGATGTCGCCAACGCGTTTTGCGGCGAAGCGATTCATTTCATCAGTCCAATCTTTACCGGACTTCTCTGCGATCATTCGCGGATGGGTCAGCGTGCCGACTAGCCGCACCGTCTCGCGCGGCACGCCCATGCCGACTTCGACTTCCGGGCAGACCGGAATCCACTCAACAAACTTGCCAAACAGATCTGTGAGAAACTGCTCGCGCTTGTGGCCGCCGTCGAAGCGAACCTTTTGCCCGAGCAAGCATGCGCTAATACCGAGCTTTGGCTTGGATTCAACGTTTTCACTCATAGTGGCAATCACAATAAACAATATTATCGTTATTGAAGTCAAATGTGCTTTGCTGTGACGCGCACTTAACTGATTATCGGCAAAAAATTAAATGCCTGAAGATGAAGATAGTGATAGCAAAAAGGTTTTGGTTTGATCGGCGCGGTTTTGGTTGAGAGGCGCTGGAAGCAATACCCTTTCGATGGCGTTGCGACCCTTTGCAAACCCACGACGCACGCTTCTTCCGGAGCCCTGGGCGCGGGTCTGCACGGTGGGGGGTGGATACAGCAGCACTAGGCCGAAGCGACGCAGGTGGCGGGTGTTTACATCGTTGCCGTCGCGAGGACGGCAAGCAAAACGTCTCCATGGATATTTTAATTTGCCTAGGCAAATACATTGGCAATAACGAGTGACGCTGGGAATATCGTTTTCGGGATGAGAACGACTCTTGGGGGAACGATGGAAGATTCGGCAAACTACGAATACGCGAGCGCTTGTTATTCCAAGCAGGGTGCTAATCGTAATCAGGCGGCGGAACCGCCGATTTTGTCGAGGAACACTACCGTCTTAATTACAGCGATCAGCTGCGCAAAATCAGGGCGCGCAGACCTGATTAAACCGCCGGCGCCTATTTCGGAATCATTTTGCGGTAAACTACATTCCGGCAGGGATTTGAATTTCGCCCAGACTGCGCTATCCGGGGAATTCCGGTAAGACTGCTATTCGCATTTTTTTAGAAACCTTGGAATCGATTCATAGAAAAGCGACGCTGTTTGTCTTGTGCCAGTCTGAATTTGGCTTGTCGCATGCCTGGACGATCGCTTTTACGACCGTCTCAGGTGACTTGTGCGTGGTGTCGATCACCACATTTGCCTGCGAGTAAAAGGGGGTTCGACGGTCTAGTATCGCCCTTAGTTGATGGGTGGCTTGAGGATGCGCAGCCAATCGGACCTTGTCCTTGCCGCTGCGGACCCGCGCGAGCAACACCTCAGGGGAAGCCTGTAGCCAAACGGTAAAGCTATGGAGCTTGAGCATCAGCAGAGCGGAAGGATTCATGACCAGGCCGCCACCTGCGGCGATAACGCCTGGCGGCCTTAGCAATGCCCGCTGGAGCGTCTTTTCTTCGACAGTTCTGTAGTATTGCTCACCTTCGAGATCAAAGATTTCGGCTAGCGAGAGCCCAGTTGTTTTTTCGATCAACGCGTCAAGTTCATAAAACGGGACCTTCATGCGCTGGGCCAGGAGCTGGCCGACAGTAGTTTTGCCGGAACCTCGCATTCCCACTAAAGCGATATGCGCGCCTCTTGCCCGCGCCAAATACCCAGACACGGCAGCAATAACATGGGCAATTTGCTCCGGCGGACGGTTCTCCAACAACGCCAAAATTTTCCGCTTCTGCCCGCTGGACTCACCCTTATCGTCGCTCGCTTCTTTGGGTAGAAGATCCGTCAAAGAAGAAGTCCCCAGGGCGCGGGCAAGGCTAATCAAGCTCAACAGGGAAGGATTCGCTTCGGCTTTTTCCATCGCAATGATGAAACGGTCGCTCAGTCCGGAAAGCTGCGCAAGCCCCTTCAAGGTGATGCCCTGCCTCTCGCGCAGCGCCCGGATTCGCTCTCCCAACCTCTGCATGTAGATGCGAGTGAATGCCGCCGCATCTACATCATCGCTGCGCTTTGCCATTACTGGTAAATACGTTCCCTGTCCGCGCCCGGCGCTTGGAGCCCCAGTTTCTCAATTAAAGGCTTAACTTCTGCAATGTACTGATTGCGAGCTTCCTCATTGCTACGGCGTTTTAGTCCCCAAAAGCGGTAGCGTTCAGAACGCTTCGATTCTGATTTGCCGAACATGTCTAACGCTTTCGCGTACCAATAATCCAGCGCGATTTGCAAACGCTCTCGGCTCTCATCGCCCTTGGCCGCCAGTTCCGCCGCCTTGCTGCCACCATAACCGACATGACCGATCTCTTCTTTCAAAATTACCGGCAAAATTTCAGCCAAGGGCTGATAGCTGCAATTCATGAATTCCTCGAGCTGATAGCGGCCGACCCGGTCGATTAAGAATCCAAAAATCGCGAAATCCTCCCAAGTGCTAATCTTGCCCCGAAAAGCTTCGACGTAACGTTTCTGATTGGGCCAGCTTAGCACGTAGGAAACATCTTCGCCGATATCCCACCCCAAGCGGGCGATCTTACGAAAGTGGTCCACCTCCTCAGCTGCTGTCTTGGCCACCATCAGTTGGTCCGCTTTCGATGGCGCGCCCGGCAAAATGTCTTTCAAGTAAAGGTGCGGTCCGCCGATCTCGCAGTCCGCCTGAATTGCCAATAGACGTTTGATTAACTCCTGATATTCCGGGTCCATTTTGCAAAAGTCTTTTAATTCAACTTTGTCCGTAAACATGAAAACCTCCAAATCCGTTTCTATGTTTACACAATAACCACTCGTGAAATATAAATCAATACATCGTAAAATATTACATGAAATATAGTTCGCCATGCAATTATTCCATCGGATCTTCAAGACCTTAACGCACCAGCGCTGTGTTTTGCTGCGGCTCTAAAGCACCGAAAAGCCGGGTTTCACTTCGAGCGATGATTATGAGCCCAGTGCGGAAATCGACATTTGAAATTGTGCGAGGCTGCGTATTCCGCTGAAATCGGCCAGTGATTCCGAACCAAATCGGCCAGCGTTGTGGAGCAAATCGGCCAGGGGTCGGAGCGAAGCGACGCTGGAGTTTTTGTCATAGCTTAAGGGTTAGCTAAGTTTCAAGTTCAGTTTATTCACTTCTTGCTTTTTCTGATTGATTCTCCTTTATTTCAGTTCGATTTTGTAACCGTGGTGCAGCAAGCGGTCCAAGATGGCATCTGCAACGGTGGGTTCGCCGATGATCGGGTGCCAGTTTTTGATTGGGCACTGGCTGGTGATGACGGTGGGATTTTTCCGGTAGCGGTCCTCGATGATTTCGGAGCAGGTCGTTGCGTTGGGGATCGTCAAGCGGAGTGAGGAACAGATCGTCAAGGATGAGAAGCTGGACTTTGGCCAAGCGGTTGAACGTTTTGAGATGCGAGCCATCGGCTTTGGCTTGGAGCAGCATTTCAAACAGGCGCTGAGCGCGCAGATATAGAGCACGAGGAAGCTTGGCGTTAAGCAGAAGACGCCTAAGGCGAAGATTGTCGCGGTAGGTTTTTTCATCCTGGACAATCAGGCCGAAGAACTCCGGATGGGAGAGATCGGCGGAGTTAGGCTGAGTGATTTTGTTCAGTAAAACTTTTAGCCATGCCGAACAGTTTTAGAGCGCTGAGAGTCGTGAGCGTTTGTTGGTTGAGCATAAAAGATTTTCCTCTTGGATTTTTTGTACTGGGTAAAACTGGGGGATGGCTTACCCCTTCACCTCGTTGTTAGCGTTGATTATAGAGCCAGCCAGAGCTTGGTTTTTTTGCTTTGCCTCTCCAGTTTTTCTTTTTTTCAGTGGTAGTAGCCGCTGCCGCGGATGTTTTCGTGATCAGGAAGAGCGGGCTGTGAGCCGTCGGGATTGTCCTCTAAGCGATCCAGTCCGTTGTCCAGGATGTTGCGCAAAGCTTTGAACGACAGAGTGCCGAAGCGAAGGGCTCGCAGACAGCCGTTCTCCAGGCGCGCGTAATTTTAACTTGTTCTTTCCAGCTGTCGCACCCTTTCGCGAGTTATGGAAAACATTTTCTCCAACCAGCGAAAACCGAGACGGTAATCGAACTTTTCCACCGCGGCGCTCACCACCAGTCGTAAATTAGATTCCGTGAGCGTTTTTTAGCGTCGTCGGCTAAGCGTTCGCCCGGTTAGGTGCGAAATACCCACTTCGTGTATCGCCTCTTGCATGTTTTGCCATAGCTAATCTCCGTTCAAGTCAAAATTTGCCAATCAATCTGAATCACGATTTGCTACCTTCGTGATTACGGCCTCCAGATAGCTTCACTGCTGCTGCACAAGTCGCTTCAAGATATCGGCCTGGTGTCACGCCAGATGAGCGCCGACCCGACAACCGCGAAGAGTCTTTCAGAGCGTGATCATCGAGCTTAAACTTGCGGCGGTTGTGCGCTGCCTCCAATAAACAGGTCGCAGATAAGTTTTCTTGCTGGCAGGTTCCCTGGATGTCTCGGATATTAGGTGCCCTAATCTCTGAGTGCTAGTTCGCGGTTACGACGTGCTCTTCGCGGGATTGAACAGTTTCTGTAAAACTTTGTGGCGATAGTTAAAAATTCGCTCGAGATCGGGAGCGACCAAGAGTTTCTGCACAATGATACCGCCGGGGACGGCATATTCGACGTTGTCGCCAACAAGCGTGCCATTGTCACGTTCCTCGAAGGTGTGTTCGTGAAGCCACAGCGAGTAGGGGCCTTTGGTTTGCCGGTCGACAAAACGGTGCGGCGGTTCCCAGATGGCGATCTCGCTTTGCCAGCGAATCGGCAGGCCGCGAATGCGCAGCCGATAGTCTAACAGCGCTCCCTGTTTTATTTGGCTCGTCGCCGGCGTCAGAATCGTGAAGTTGAGCCATGCCGGCGTGAGCCGATCGAGATTGCCGGGGCTGGCAAAGAACTCGAATACTTTGGCGGGTGGTTGCGCTAGCCAAACGCTTTTTCTCAGCCAGTAAGTTGTCATGATGTTTTTTGTTATCGCTTACGCAAACCCTGTCGCTTAGACATGGTTTCGCAGCATCAGTTCTTTAGGATTGGGTTTCAGGTAAAGTTGTCCTTGCAAGTATTCAACTACACGTTTTGCGGCGAAGCGATTCATTCCATCAGTCCAGTCTTTACCGGACTTCTCTGCGATCATTCGCGGATGGGTCAGCCTGCCGACTAGCCGCACCGTCTCGCGCGGCACGCCCATTCCAAATTCGACTTCCGGACAGATGGCTACCCAGTGCACGAATTTGCCGAAAGTATCGGTGAGAAAGAGGTCGCGTTTGTGGCCATCATCGAAGCGAACCTGCTGTCCAAGTAGGCAAGCGCTGATTCCTACTCTCGCATTAGAATTTGGAATTTTTTTGAACATCTATGTTGATTATTCATAACATTTTAGATATAAACGTCAACTATATCGTACATGAATGGAACTCTTTAGCCATTCTGAGAGCGGTAGTTACACAAGATGAAAATCGTACTCACCGGTGCCAAGGGCATGATCGGTTCGCTTTTAACCGAGCGATTGTCGCAGAGTCAGCATGCGTTGGTCTTGCTTAGCCGTAGACCACCATCTGCAGTTAGTGCGGCGAAAAAACAGTGGTTGGCGTGGCAGCCGGGTGCCAGCGGCGAATGGGAAGGGGCCATCGACGGTGCCGATGCGGTCATCAATCTTGCGGGTGAGCCAATTGCTGGCAAGCGATGGACTCCCAAGCAAAAGGAAATTCTGCACTCCAGCCGCATCGATGTTACCCAAGCGTTGGTGGATGCCATCGGTAAAGCCCAGGTCAAACCGAAATTAATGATCAGCGCATCGGCAGTGGGCTACTACGGTGCGCACGGCGAGGAAACTTTGAACGAAGACAGCAACCCCGGCGACGATTTTCTCGCGCGCCTGTGCGTCGATTGGGAAGCGCAAGCGCAGAAGGCGGAATCGCTGGGTGTGCGGGTTTGCTTGCTGCGCACCGGCATCGTCTTGGCCAAAGGCGAGGGTGCGTTAAAGAAGATGGTGCCGCCGTTCAAAATGTTTCTCGGCGGGCCGCTCGGTTCGGGGCGGCAGTGGATGTCGTGGATACATATCGACGATGAGGTCGGACTGATTCAGTTCTTAATCGAGAACGAGAGGGCGCGCGGCGGATTTAATGGCACTGCGCCCAATCCAGTGACCATGGCAGAGTTTTCCAAGACTCTGGGTGACGTATTGAATCGGCCGTCGTGGGCAAGGGTGCCGCCGTCTATATTGGCGTTGATGGTCGGTGAAATGGCGGAGATGTTGTTGCACGGTCAGCGGGCGATTCCCGAGGCGGCGATCAAGCTCGGCTTCACGTTCAAATATCCGAATCTTAAATTCGCCCTGGAGTCGTTGGGCCTTTAGCAAGTTAGTTCAATGGCGAATCTCGATTAGCTATATTTACAGGTTGAAGATGGCCGCTACCCTGAAAAAATTTGCCGCCGATGCCAGCGCCGAATATTTCGACGCAAAGCAAAAGCGCTTGACTCACGCGATTGTCAGCGGCGATCACGAGATCGCCGGGCAGGTGACTGACGAACTTATTTCATCGCAGCAGACGCTCGGCGATATTTATCTAAAAGTAATCACTCCGGCGCTCGAAGGTGTCGGCGAGTCATGGTGCCGTGGTGATATCGGGGTCGGCGAGCAGAAGCTGGCGACGGAGATCGTGATCGGCCAGATGGACCGACTGCGCGCGCACTTCGCGCCTCCGGCAAAGCGCCTGCTCTATCGGGTCATGGTTGCCTGCATCGAAGGAGAGCAGCATTACATCGGCGCCCGCATGCTGGCTGACTTATGCGGAGCACGGGGCTGGCACGTCGACTTTCTCGGCGCCAATGTGCCCAGCCAAGCGCTCGTTGAGATGGTGCATCGACGTCACCCACAGGTGGTCGGGCTTTCGGCGACGATGATGCAAGGGCTTGAAAATGTTCGTTGGGTGCTCGGTGAGCTTGAAAAGTCGTCGCCCGACGTCCGGGTGGTTATTGCCGGTCAGGCGATAGTCGACAATCCCAGTGTCAAAAATCTCAGCCGGCGTTGTGAGATTGCCGAAGATATAATAATCGGCGTCGGTTCAATCGCCCGACTTTTGCGCGCCGATCGGCCGAAGTCGGTTCTTAAAGAATATCAAATGGTGCTGGCGCGCCGCGTGCGTGATTTACGATCAAAGCGGGGATGGACTCAAGAGCACCTGGCCAAAGTGACTCAGGTGGCGCGCGCCTGCATCATTGCCGTCGAAGGCGGCAAGCAAAACGTTTCCATGGATATTTTGGTGCGCATGGCCAACGCTTTGGAAGTGGCGCCGGAAAGTTTGTTGTCGGCGCAGGGGTGAGTGTTCGGACACGGGAGTAACGGAATGAAGCAACAACGTTTAACGAGGTACAGCGGCTCGGCGCCGGCGCTGCGGCGAATCGCGCCCGCGTCTGAGGACAAGTGCAGCCGGCCGGTCAACGGCGGAGGTGCTGAAACTGCTATTTTTGCCGACGGTCGATTGGCAGAGATGCTCGGCCTGGCACCGAGCGCGGCGGTGGAAAGCGCGCTGCGCAGCTCCTTGTTCGATCCGATGGCCGCCCTCATTAACAACCCGGGCAAACGCCTGCGCGCCCAACTGGTCACCATGATTTATCGGCTATTCCACGACGACCGCTCGGTATCCTTTGCCGCGGCCAAGCAGTGCCGGGACTGTGCCGAAATAGTCGAGCTGATGCATGCCGGCTCGTTAATCGTCGATGACATTGAAGACGGCAGTCAGATGCGCCGCGGCCGGCCGGCGTTGCACGTGCAGTTCGGCGTGCCTTTGGCGCTCAACGCCGGCAACTGGCTATATTTCTGGCCCTTCGAGCTGCTCAGAGAGACTGGGTTTGCCAAGGATCAGATGCTCAGCGCCTACGAGCGCTATAACCGCACGCTGCTCCGTGCCCATTTCGGGCAAGCCCTCGATTTGAGCGCCAAGTTACCCCATATGCCGCAGCATTCTGTGGCGGAAGTTTGCATAGCCGATATGACCCTGAAGACCGGCGCCCTGATGGGGTTCGCCGCGGTGCTCGGTGGCACCGTCGCAGGCGAATCCGATCACGTGCTTGAAGCCCTCGATGCCTTTGGCGTCGACCTCGGCATCGCCTTGCAAATGTACGATGACCTGGGAAACGTAATCGGCAAAGGCGATCCGCAAAAGCGTTATGAGGACCTATCGCTGTCGCGCCCCTCTTGGGCATGGGCTTGCGCGGCAAATTGCACCGACGCTTATGAATACGAAAGCTTTCTCCAAGCGGTCGCCGAGTTGCCATGCATTGAGTCCTTGGAAAGCTGGATCGCCTCTCACGATCTTATTCCATCGACCCGCGCGAGCGCGCGGCAGTATCTGGATCGCGCCTTCGATAGGCTGAAGCAGCGCTTGTGTGAGTCGGACATAGCGTGGTCATCGCGAGCCTTTAACGAACTGCGTCTTTTGGGCGAGGAGATTGCAGTCGCTTATGGATAAGCCACGCGTCGCAGTCATCGGTAGCGGGTTCGGCGGATTGGCCGCGGCTATTCGCCTGCAGGCGGCCGGCTGCGAGACCGTCATTTTCGAAAAGCGCGATCAGCCTGGCGGGCGCGCCTATGTCTACCGTGACAACGGTTTTGTCTTCGATGCCGGCCCGACGGTGATCACCGCGCCGCACTGTCTCGAGGAGCTGTTCACGATCGCCGGCAAGTCGATGCGGGATTACGTCGAGCTGATTCCGGTCAAGCCTTTTTACCGTTTATTTTGGGACGATGGTTACCAGTTCGATTACTCGGATGACGATGATGCCCTAGAAAAACAAATTCGCGCCAAATCGCCGGGCGACTGGGGAGGTTATCAAAGATTTCTAAAATACTCCCAAGAGGTGTTTCACCAAGGATACGAGAAGCTCGTCCATGTGCCGTTCTTAAATCTGTCGAGTATGGCGGCCGTGGCGCCGCAGTTGATCCGCCTCGAGGCCTATCGTTCAGTCTACAGCGTGGTCGCAAAACATATTCGCGATCCGCATCTGCGCCAGCTGTTTAGTTTTCACTCGCTTCTGGTAGGCGGCAACCCGTTTACGACCACGGCGATTTATACTCTGATTCACTGTCTCGAGCGCAAGTGGGGCATTTATTTTCCCAAGGGCGGCACGGGCCAGCTCGTTTCAGCGTTGGTCACTCTGTTCCGAGAACTCGGTGGCGAGATTCGCTTCGATGTTGAGGTTGAACAAATCGTTACCCGTGACGGCGCAGTGGCCGGTTTGCAGACCAGCGCTGGCCGGGAAGAAAGTTTCGATCTGGTGGTGAGTAACGCCGATGTCGTCCACACCTATGATCGACTGCTGAAAGGCGAACCGCGCGCCGCTTCGATGGCACGAAAGCTTGGCCGTAGTAAATACAGCATGTCGTTGTTTCTCATTTACTTCGGCACCGACCGGGCATACCCAAACTTGCAGCACCATAACGTTATCTTCGGCCCGCGCTACCGCGAACTCTTGGCCGATATTTTCGAACGTGGCAGACTAGCTGACGATTTTTCGCTTTATTTGCATGCGCCGACCCGATCCGATCCGACGCTGGCGCCGCCGGGCTGCGAAGCCTTCTACGTGCTTTCGCCGGTGCCGCATCTGGGAAAGCTTGCGATCGATTGGAAAGTCGAGGGACCGGCTTACGCGGCAAAGATTTTACAGTATCTGGAACAGCGCTATATGCCCGGTCTCGCCACGTCGATTGTCACGCAGCGAATTTTTACCCCGGCGGATTTTGAGAGCGAGCTCAACGCCCATCATGGCTCGGCATTTTCCTTGGAGCCGCGCCTGATGCAGAGCGCCTATTTTCGCGTGCACAATCGCGACCGAAATATTCGCGGGCTCTATTTCGTCGGCGCCGGCACGCATCCGGGGGCGGGTATTCCCGGTGTGGTCAATTCCGGCAAGGCGACCGCCAATTTGGTTCTTGAAGATATGAAATCTATTTTGGCAAGCGCGGCTGTCAAAACCGCGGAAGTTTCCTATGCCTGATGCGCTAACCCCCGAAGTGCGCGCGGCGCTCAATGATTGCCGCGACATTATCACCAAGGGCTCGAAAAGTTTCTCCTTGGCAGCGAAGCTTTTCGATGCTCAGACGCGCGACGCGGCGGTGTTTCTCTACGGTTGGTGCCGTTATTGCGACGATCAAGTCGATGATGCCGGTAAAGCGGAGGATCGGCTTGAGTTGGAAGCCAGGCTTAAAGCCCTTAATGAAAAAACCGCTTCGGCGTTCTCCTTTGCGCCGCAGCAAGAACCGGTGTTTATCGCCCTGCAGCATATCGTCCACCGCTACGGCATACCGGCACATTATGCGCTTGAATTGATCGAAGGCATGGCGATGGATGTGCGCGGCACGCAATACCGGAATTTGCCTGAGCTCTTGCTCTACTGTTACCGGGTTGCCGGCACCGTTGGTTTAATGATGTCCCATGTGATGGGATTGCGCGACGAAAGCGCGCTGCGCAACGCCGCCGATCTGGGGATCGCGATGCAGCTCACCAATATTGCTCGCGACATCACCGAGGATGCCGGGATGGGGCGCATCTATTTGCCGCTCGCATGGCTCGATGAAGCAAACATCCCTCCCGATCAAATCAGCGCGCCGGAAAATCGTCATAAGCTGGCGATGTTGACCTTGCGGCTGCTCAACGAAGCGGATCGCTACTATCGGTCGGGGGATGCCGGATTGTGGCATTTATCATTTCGTTCAGCCTGTGCTGTGTCTGCCGCGCGCCATGTTTATTCCGAAATCGGCTCCCTGCTGGTTAAACGCGGCCCGCGCGCTTGGGACCAACGGACCTATGTCACCGGCGCGCGTAAGATTTGGGTGGTGCTGCGTGGCGTCTTGACTCTCCTGCGCTCCGCGCCGGCGCGGCTGTTTCAACCCTGGTCGCCCGGCGCGTTGAGAACTATCTGGAAGTATTCCAATGTTCAATGAGATCAAGCTTGATACGCCACGTCGGCCGCCGAAAGGATGTGGCCGAATTCAATGAGCCGTCACGAAGCTGAATCAAAATTCCGGCGGGTCGTTGTCACCGGAGTCGGAGTCGTGAGCCCGAACGGTGTTGGCGCCGATGCCTATCAAGTTTCTCTGCGGCGGGGCCTAAGCGGTATCGATACGATCTCCTGTTTCGATGCTGGCGCGCTTTCTTGCCGTGTCGCCGGCGAGGTTCGGAACATCGAGCCCGAGAATATTTTGCCCGCCAAAGATATCAAACGCACCGGTCGCGCGGTGCATCTGGCGGTCACGGCAACGCATGAAGCGTTGCGCCGCGCCCGAGTTTGCCCGGCAGGCATGAGCTTGGCAGAAAAACAGTCCTGGGGCGTGATACTCGGCAGCGGCGGCGGCACCGCCGATTTCGTCGAGGAACAGTACCGGCTCTATTACAGCGATCAGTTGCGAAAAATCAGCGCTTACAACGTATCGAGTTCGACCATCGGCTCGCTCTCGAGCGAGATCTCCATCCATTTTGGTTTTCACGGCCCTAGCCATGTGATTTCCACCGGCTGCACCAGTTCCACCGACGCTCTCGGCTACGCTTTCAATCAGATCCGTTTCGGCTTGGCCGATCATTTTGTCACCGGCGGCGCCGACGCGACGATTACGCCAGCGATTATGCAGGGGTTTTGCGTCATGCAAGCGGTGTCGACATCCCACAACAACGAACCGGCACGGGCGTCGCGGCCGTTCGACCGGAGCCGGGACGGCTTTGTCCTCGGCGAGGGCGCGTGGATTTTGATTCTCGAAGAGCGGGAGTTGGCCTTGATCCGCGGTGCAACGATCTATGCCGAGGTGCGCGGTTACGCCTCGACTTGCGACGCTTATCACCGTGTCCGACTTGAGCCGAGCGGCGAGGAACCCGCCCGGGCAATGAGCTTGGCGATCGAAGATGCGCGGCTGGCCAAAGACGAAGTCGGTTACATCGCGCTGCACGGCACCGCGACAGTTCTTAATGATAAAACTGAAACCCGCGCGACCAAATTGTGCTTCGGCAAACGCGCCCGTGAGCTGCCGATGAGTTCGGTCAAGTCGATGATCGGTCATCCTCAGGGGGCATCTGGCGCGGCGGGCATCGTCGCCGCGATCTGCGCTATGAATGGCGGCTTTTTGCCGCCGACGATCAATCTGAATGAGTCCGATCCGGAGTGTGATCTTAATTACATTCCCAATCAGAGCATCGCCCAAGACACCGATATCGCGCTCTGTAATTGCATTGGTTTCGGTTCCAAAAACTCCGCATTGGTCATCGAGCGTGGAGCGATGGTGTGAAGCGAAGTCACGAAAATGAAATGATGGATCACGCGGACAATAGCCCAGTGCTTCTGGCGGGAGAACTGCGAAACTTACGCCTGCTCAACAGATATGCACGCGGCTCGCACAGCGTGATGCTGGCGCTGTGGCGAATGCTCGGACGCGAACCGCTTAAGCATCTTTCCATACTTGACATGGGGACCGGTAGCGCCGATATTCCGGCGGCGATCTTTGCTAGGGCAAAGCGGCGCCATCTCGCCGCCAAGATCGTCGGCATGGAAGCCGATCCGCTAACGGCGCGCATCGCCATGAAGCGAACCCGTCAGCACGCTGATATCAACATTATTCAAGGCGACGCCGGCGCGCCGCCCTTTTTGCCCGGCTCTTTCGATTACGTCATTGCATCGCAGTTTCTCCATCACTTCACTGAAGCGAAAATAATCGATTTGTTAAGGCAATGGGCCAAACTTGCCCGCCGCGGTATCATCATCAGCGATCTGGTACGCCATCCTCTCGCCTATCATGGCATTCGTTTGCTGACCCAACTTACGACCCGCAACATCATGACGCTCACCGACGCACCGCTGTCCGTGCGGCGTGCGTTCACGTTCAAAGAATGGCGTGACTTATTGCGCCAGGCCGACATCGGACCGGTGGAAATGTTTTCGGTGTTCCCCTTTCGTATGGCTGCGGTGGTGCGGCTTGGAGATCCCCAATGAAGGCGTGTGACGTAGCCGTTGTCGGCGCCGGACCCGCCGGATGTTCTGCCGCCATCACGTTGGCGCAACGCGGCCTTCAGGTCGCGCTGATCGACCGCGCGGTGTTTCCGCGCGATAAAGTATGCGGCGATTTCTTGAATCCAATTAATTGGCCGGTATTGCAAGAATTAAACGTCGCCGCAGATTTGCTCTCCGTACCGCATACCAGAGTTTCGAAGTTTCGCATGACCGTGGCGGACGGAGCTGAAGCGGTCAGTGTCTTCCCTGGACAAGGCGAACGCCAGTTTGGCCTTGGGCTGAGACGGATTCACTTGGATCATCTGCTTGTGGAGCGAGCCAAGCGCGCCGGTGTGGACGTCTACCAAGGGGCTAGACTGACGGCGGTGCGGAATCAATCGCCGGGCTGGCGTTTGGACATGAATCTGGGCGGCGAATTCTATTCTATTCGGCCCAAGGTTCTTGTCGGTGCGGACGGGCGAAATTCCTGGGTCGCGCAACAACTGGGCCTGGCTTCGGATTCGCCAAAGCGCTCTGCTACGGTGGGATTCGCGATTCAACTACAAAATGTCCCAAGCGTTCGCGACAGTGTGGAGATTCATCAGTTCGCCGGCGGTTACGCCGGTTTGGTGCGAGTTGACGAGGATACGGTGAATCTTGGCTTTGCCATCGGTCGATCGCTGCTCGGACGCTCGATTTGCTTCGACACCCTGCGCGAGAATTATCTTCGCCGCAATCAAAGCCTCGATCAGCTGCTTAGCGCCGGTGAACCGAAGAGCGATCTCCGATCGGCTTGGCCGGTTTATTTTCCTCCGCGCCGTTGTTTCGGCGATGGGTTTCTCCTGGTGGGAGACGCCGCTCGTGTAACGGAACCTGTAACTGGAGAGGGAATTTACTTGGCACTGAGAAGCGGTCAGCTCGCTGCGACGACGATCGCTGCGGCCATTGAGGAAGGCAACTTGAGCTCGGTGCGGCTCGCTGCCTATGATCGCGCTTGTCGAGCGGAATTCGGCGCTCGGCTTCGCCTCAATTCTCTAATTCGGTACTTCGTGTACCGGCCGCGACTGTTGTCGCTGGCAACTACGCTATTGAGCCGTCGCCAGCGGCTCTTAGATTGGTTGGTTAGCGCCGTGTGTTTGCGGCGCGCTGTCGATCATGGCTAAGTTTTCGACTGCGTATGGAGATAGGACGATGCAGTTCGTAGCGTGGGGCTTCTTAGTTTTACAGGCGCTGGTCGTGGTCGCGAGCTTATTGGGCTATGGTATTTTTACTTCGCGTCCCGATTTGCTGCTGCAGTTCGATCCCCAAGCTCGCTTCTTTACCTGGGCGTTCCATGGTTTTGCCGTCGGCAATATGCTTTTCGGCGGACTCGCCGTAGTGGCCGACGCCTTGTTAAGAAATCGCCGCGCGGCGCTGGCCTCTTTGGTCGCCGTCTATGCGGTTAGTTTGGCGAGCGAACTCATGGGCACGGGCTGGGGGGTGCCGTTCGGATCTTATTCCTATACCAACCTGCTAGGTCCCAAGTGGTTCGAACTCGTGCCGTTACTGATTCCCCTCAGTTGGTTTACCATGAGTTGGGCATGCTGGACGATGGCCTGCCAGCACCGGTCAGGCATCAGAGCCATCCTAGTCGCTACGCTCCTGTTGATTTCCTGGGATCTGCTGCTTGACCCGGCGATGAGCAAGGTGACCAGTTATTGGGTCTGGGGTGAAGCGGGGAGCTACTATGGCATGCCGTGGATGAATCTGTTCGGCTGGGGCGTTACCGGATTGGTGCTGTTTATCGTTCTCAACCAGCTGGTAGCAACGCCTAAGACTTCAACGCTTTTCGCCATGTCGGTCTACGCAGCCAACTTCGCACTGCCCCTGGGATTTTGCATCTTCAATCAGTATTGGATCGCGGTGGGCGCCGGAATCGGCGGTTTGTTACTCGGCTTGTTTGCCTGCGGGTTACCATTGTCTGCTAACGATCGACTGGGATATTCGGCAAAAAATGCTCATCTGCCAAAATTTTAAGCTCGATCTCGGCAAATACTGCACAGCGCGAATTGAAGACTTGCGCCGGTCGATGCTAAATTGCGCTAGGCTAGGTGATTAAACGATTTCTCATGAGTGAAACGGGCCAAGCCGTAAAGGCAAACCAGAGCGCCGCAAATTTCGATCTCGAGTCCTACATGCGCTCACGCACCGCTGCGGTGGACAAGGCTCTGGATGGTTACTTGAAGTCCTACCCGGAGCACGCCGGCACCATCTGGAGAGCCATGCATTACGGGCTTTTCCCCGGCGGCAAGCGCATCCGGCCGATTCTGGTGCTGGCTGCCGGCGAGATTTTTGCGGGAAGGCGCAAGGCACTATTGCCGTTTGCCTGCGCCGTCGAAATGATTCACGGCTATTCGCTCATCCATGACGATCTACCGGCCCTCGATAACGACGATCTGCGCCGCGGCGAACCGACCAACCACAAAGTCTTTGGCGAAGGCATGGCGCTGCTCGCCGGCGATGGCCTGCTCACCGAAGCGTTTCATGCCATGTCGGCGCCGGAGGTGTTAAAATGTCTGTCCGGCGAGTTGGTCCTTAAGTTGATCCATGAGCTTTCCCACGCTGTAGGCATCGCGGGACTGGTCGGCGGCCAAGCCTTCGATCTCGAGGCCGAGCGGCGTGACGTCGATATCGGCGTGGTCGAATATATTCATGTGCGCAAAACCGGCGCGCTGATCCGCGCTTCGCTGCGCTTGGGCGCCCAGGTGGCGGGTGCCAAACCGGCGGAGCTGAAGCGCATCTCGCGCTTCGGAGACTATCTTGGCTTGGCTTTTCAAATCGCCGATGACATCCTAGATATCTTGGGCGAGACCGTGCCCGGTGTTCATGCTGAGTCGGGTCGCAGCGAATGGAATAAGGCGACCTTTCCCTCGGTCATCGGTATCGCCGCGGCGCAGCAGAGGCTGACGGAATTGCGAGAGCGGTGTTTGCGCGAGCTTGAGCCCTTTGGTGCGAGCGCAGAGGCGTTGCGCGCGATCACCCGGCAAGTAGCTGCTCGGGCATTGAATATGAACGGAGAACTCCCAACCAAGGAGATGCAATCTTAATATGGCGCGATTGCTAGACGGTATCGAATATCCGCGCGATATGCGCAAACTGACGATCGACGAGTTGCCGCAGTTGGCCCGGGAGATCCGCGAAGAAGTGATCTCGGTGGTATCGGAAGTCGGCGGCCACTTCGCTTCAACTTTGGGCGCGGTGGAGCTGACCCTGGCGCTGCACTATGTTTTCAATACCCCTGAAGACCGTATCGTTTGGGACACAGGCCATCAAACCTACGCCCATAAACTCATCTGCGGCCGACGCAATCGCCTCGCGACGATCCGCCAGTGGGGCGGTTTGAGCGGCTTTCTCTCACGCGACGAGAGCGAATACGACACCTTCGGCGCCGGTCATGCCGGGACGTCGATTTCGGCGGCGCTGGGCATGGTGGAAGCCAATGCTCTCGCCGGCGGGAAACGCAAAGTGGTCGCGGTGATCAGTGATGGCGGCTTGAGTGCGGGATTGACCTACGAAGGGCTCAACTCGGCAGGCCATCTGGATCGGGACTTGATTGTTATTCTCAACGACAACGAACACTTTATCGATCCGCGAGTCGGTGCGGTGTCATCTTTCTTAAGCCGGCAGTTCACCACCGACCTCGGCATAAGATTGCAAAAGAATCTCTCGACCTTGCTCAAGAGTTTGCCCAGCGGCGAGCATATCAAACAGGCGGCGCGAAAGATTCGCGATTCTTTTTTGAGCCTGGTCACGCCCGGATTTCTTTTCGAGAGTTTGGGATTTCAGTATGTCGGGCCCATCGACGGGCATGATATCGCGGCAATGATCGCGACTTTGGAAAATATCAAGAAGGTCGAAGGGCCGACCTTGGTCCATGTCTTGACCAAAAAAGGCAAAGGGTTCGCGCTGGCCGAACAGGACCCGATCAAATTTCACGGCGTTACGCCGTTTCACGTGCTCACCGGCAAGGCAAAAAAAGACAAAAGTCCGGTGCCGACTTACACCGAGATATTTGGTCGAGCACTGGTTCGCTTGGCGAAGGAAAATCCCAAGATCGTCGGCATCACCGCGGCCATGGGCAGTGGCACCGGCATCGATAAGTTGCAGCGCGAGTTGCCTGAGCGCACCTATGACGTCGGCATTGCCGAACAGCATGCGGTTACTTTCGCCGCCGGTATGGCGACCGAGGGGTACGTGCCGGTGGTGGCGATCTATTCGACTTTTCTCCAGCGGGGCTACGACGAGATTCTTCATGACGTTTGTTTGCAGAATCTTCACGTGGTGCTAGCCCTCGACCGCGGTGGCTTGGTTGGTGCCGATGGTCCGACGCATCATGGGGTGTTCGATTTCGCATATCTGCGTTCGATCCCCAATATGGTGATCATGGCGCCCAAGGACGAAAACGAGTTGCAGCATATGCTCAAGACCGCTATCGAGCATTCGGGGCCGATTTCATTGCGTTATCCGCGCGGCGAGGGTTGGGACGTGGGGCTCGACGAACAGCTGCATACGTTGGAGATCGGCACAGCGGAGCTGCTGCGCGATGGCACCGATCTGATCATCGCCGCTATCGGTAACACCGCTATTCCGGCGCTGAAAGCGGCGCAAGACTTGGCCCCTCTGGGTATCAATGCGGCGGTGGTCAATGCGCGCTTTGTCAAACCGCTGGATGGCAGTCTCTTTCGCAATCTGCTCACCAAAGTGCCGCGGCTTATCACAGTCGAAGACCACGCGATCAGCGGCGGCTTTGGCAGCGCGCTGGTGGAATTTCTCGCAGATGAGGGCATTACCGGTGTGGATATCAAGCGACTCGGCGTGCCGGATCGATTCATCCCCCATGGCACACAGGATGAACTCAAGAAAATCTGTGGATTCGACAAAGATGCCATCGCTCAGGCGGCCTTGCAGATGATGCGCCGAGGTAAAAAGAAAAGTAGAGAGGGATGGGAAAGAGGCAGCGCCTAGACCTGCTCTTGGTCGAGCGCCAACTGGTGGCGAGCCGGGAGGAAGGGCGGCGGCGCATTCTCGCCGGCGAAATTCTAGTCAATCGGCAACCGTCGACTAAAGCGGGTAACTTGATCGACAGCGCGGCGCCGATCACGGTTAAAGCCTCGCGACCTTATGTCAGCCGCGGCGGCGTTAAATTAGAGAAGGCGTTGCGCGAGTTTGCGATCGAGGTCGCCGGCAAATATGCCATCGACATCGGCGCTTCCACCGGTGGCTTTACCGATTGTCTGCTCGTCCATGGCGCTGCCAAGGTCATCGCGGTGGATGTCGGTTACGGCCAACTCGATTGGAAACTGCGCAACGATCCCCGGGTCGTGGTTTTCGAAAAAACCAATATTCGTTATCTGGAGCCGGCCAGTCTGCCATTCGTTCCAGAACTCGCGACCATCGACGCCTCGTTTATTTCTCTCAAGTTGATTCTGCCGAAAGTGCGTTCGCTGATCGCGACACAAGCAACTGTCGTGGCGCTGATCAAGCCGCAGTTCGAGGTGGGCAAGGGCAAAGTCGGTAAAGGCGGTGTGGTGCGCTCGGCGCAAGAGCATAGCCGGGTCATCGACGAGATTTCTCGCATGGCGCTCGACTGCGGCTATCAGGTCTTGGCCGTCACCGAATCGCCGCTCTTGGGGCCCAAGGGAAATAAAGAATTCTTGCTCCATCTTGCAATGAATTCGTTCGCGGCGGGCTAAATTTGCTTTCGCGTGGGCTAGTGCGGCGCCGCCATTACCAGGGAAGCGGAGGTTCGCGCCACCAAGATGACGAAATGGATTGTCGGGGCGAATATTTTTTGCCTTTGTGTCATCCTAACTTTTCGTGAACTCTTGTTGATGGGTATGCTCTCAGGGCACGGCAATTTAGAGCTATTGTCGGGAAAATTTTCGCGCGTCGTTAACATGTCGTGCCTGGCAATCTAAAAATAGGTCATGGCATCGTTCAAGAAAATTGCCCACCGCGGCGCCTCGGGACATTACCCGGAAAATAGCCGGTTGGCGTTCGAAAAAGCGATTGCCGCGGGCGCCGATATGATCGAGCTCGACTGCCAACTGAGCGCCGATGGACATGTGGTGGTGTTCCACGATGAGCGGCTCGCGCGTACTACCGGCGCCCGTGGGAAAGTATACGATAAGACGCTGGCGCAGCTGCGCACCCTAGACATCGGCAAATGGCGCAAGCCGGCCTTTCGCGGGGAGAAGATCTTGACCCTGGAAGAGGCGCTGGACATTCTTGCCGGCAACGTCGGTCTGTGCCTAGAAATTAAAGTCGCGGTCGGCGCTCCGTCTGGCATCGAGTTGAAGCTGCTGTTCATCCTGAGCCACTATGATTATTTGGAGCGGACGGTAATTTCATCTTTCGATTACCGTAGCCTGGCCAGGGTACGCGAGTTGGCTCCCGAGGCAGCGTTAGGGGTCATATACGGAGCCGGTTGCCGCGAAGACCCTCTCGCGGCCGCTGAACGGCTCGCCGCCACGTCGATCCACGTGCAAAAGCAGCTGGCGCAGCGGGAATTTTGCCACCGCGCTTGGCAGGCGGGCTTAGATCTCTACGTCTGGACGGTCAATGATCGGCGGGAAATTGGCATGTTCGTCGATTTGGGTGTGCAGGGGATTTTTTCCGATTTTCCCGAGAAGCTATCGCTGGTTGGCCGCACTGAGTGATAAGCAGAATTGACCTCTGTTTGTCCGCTTGCAAACCCTCTGCAAACCCGGGTTCGATTTCGTTTCGCCTCTCATCAATTAATGCAAACAGTTAGATTTAAAAGTGATTTGCTTGACTTGAAGGATTTATCGGTTAAAATCAATTCCGGTTTATGTGCGGTCTGCCTGGATCGGGGGTGAGTCATTTCTATGACTGGAGTTCGTGTTCGAGATAACGAGTCGATTGAAAGCGCCATCCGCCGCTTCAAAAAACTATGCGAAAAAGCCGGCATCCTCGCCGAATTGCGTAAACGAGAACACTACGAAAAGCCTAGCGTTAAACGTAAGAAAAAAGCGATTGCCGCGAAAAAACGTGCCCTGCGGCGCGTGCGTCATGCGTTTTAAGAGTGACACCAAGAGCCAACGCAGTGATGGACTTAAAAGCGGAGATTCAACAAGCCGTGAAAGCCGCCATGAAAGGCGGCGACACGGTGACGCTGTCAACGTTGCGATTGTTGTTGGCGGCGCTGCAGAATGAAGAAATCCGTCTGCGCCGGGCGCTCAACGCCGAAGAGATTCACAAGATTATCGGTACGCTGTGCAAGCAACGTGGCGAAGCGATTGAGTTGTACCGTAAGGGTGGCCGCGAGGAACTGGCGCTCAAAGAGGAAGCTGAGCTTGCGATCCTCAAGGAATTTCTCCCGCAGCAACTTAGCGACGAAGAGATCAAATCGGCAATCCAAGCGAGTATCGACGAGGCTGGCGCCAGCGGGCCTGCCGACCTCGGAAAAGTTATGAAGTTAGCGATGCCCAAAGTGGCGGGACGCAGCGACGGCAAGCGGGTTAGCGATCTCGCCAAGGCATTGTTAGGCGGTTAGTGTATCGGGATTGGGTCGCTCCGGCCATCGAGTGTTTGAGCGACCCACCCGATGCGACTGGTTGCCGCCCGATTTTCTGGAGAAGATATCGACTGTGCGAAGATGGCGCGGCCGGAGCGATTGTCGATCGGTACCGCCAACGCGGGTGGGTGCCAGCTAGTGAATTGGGTCGATTTGATGCTGCTTGCCGTTCTTGGAATATTTGGCCTGCGAGGATTCTTCAGAGGTCTCTTCCGTGAAATATTATCCCTTGCCGGACTCATTGTCGGTTTCCTCGTTGCCGCGCGTTACGGCGACGTGGCGGCACAGTATGCCGCGCAGCATTGGCAGTTTGCCCCGATATTGCTCAAGGGTGCAGGGTTTGTCGCGATCTTCTTTGTGATTTATTTCGGTTTTAGCTTGGCCGGTTGGCTGCTGCACCGTTCGGCAAAAATGTTATTTTTAACAACCGTCAATCGCGCCGGCGGCATCGTCATCGGTGTCGGTAAGGGCGCAGCGGTGGCGGCGCTGGCGATTTTCTTGTTACTTTCGTCTTCGTTGCTTTCCCAACCTACCCGCGACTCGCTTGCACGTGCCTACTTGGTAACGCCACTGTCTGAGCTGGGGGAAAAACTGATCAAGGCGGGTAAAGAGCGAATCTTCACCGGCGCTGGCGCCGTGCCGACGCCAACCGGACGGCGGCAGACGATCTAGTTTCTAGCCATGATTAGCCAGGATAAAATAGCCGAAATTCGCAATCGCGCATCGATTGTCGAAGTGATCTCCGACTATGTCACGCTCAAGAAAGCCGGCCGCAATCACTTGGGAATTTGTCCGTTCCACGGCGAAAAGACACCGTCGTTCACGGTCAACGACGAAAAGGGAATTTATCATTGCTTTGGCTGCCATGCCGGCGGCAGCGTGTTTCAGTTTCTCATGGAGTACGATCATCAGAGTTTCCCCGAAGCGGTGGAACAGGTCGCCAAACGCTACGGCATCGTCATCGAACGATCGGACGCGGATCATTATCAGCGCGATCTGGGCGAGCGTGAAAATCTTTTCCGTATCAACGAGCGCGCCGCGGCCAATTATCAGCGTATTCTGTTCGATCATCCGGAGGGCAAGACCGCGCTGGAATATCTCACTCGGCGCGGCGTTGACGATACCATCGCGCGCGAATACAGGTTGGGCTTCGCACCCCAAAACGGTTCCGGGTTAGTCGGTCTGGTCAAGAAAGAAAGTTTAGCATTGACCGACGCGATCAAGTTGGGCCTGGTCGGCCAGCGCAACCCGCAGCAATACTACGAGAAGTTTTTTGCCAGACTGATGTTTCCCATCGCCAACGCGGCGGGCAAGATTGTTGGCTTCGGTGGCCGGGTGATGGATCAAGGGATGCCGAAATATCTGAACTCAAGCGAGACGCCGTTGTTTCACAAGAGTTCGACCGTTTATGGCCTGCACCAGGCTAAAGATGGCATCCGCCAAGCCGACCGGGTTGTTGTCGTCGAAGGTTACCTTGACGTAATCGCTCTGGCCCAGCATGGCATCGGTTACGCGGTGGCAACTTTGGGGACTGCGCTGAGCGTCGAACATGTGCGCGCGCTGTCGCGTTACACCAAGAACATAATTGCTCTATTTGACGGCGACGACGCCGGGTTGAAGGCGGCGGCGCGCAGTTTTGAGATTTTCGTCGAAGCCGGATTGCTCGGCCGCGCGGCGTTTTTGCCTCAAGACGAGGACCCCGATACTTTCGTGCGGCAGTACGGCAAGGACGCCGTGCGAAAGCTGCTTGATCAAGCGGTGCCCCTTGCCGATTTTTATTTTTCCTTTCTCCAGCAGCGTCATGGCAGCACCCTTGAAGGCAAGAGCCAAACCGCCAGTGAGATTGGCCGATTGCTCACTAAAGTAACTAATCCATTCGAACGCGATCTGTTGATTCGCCGGGCAGCGGACCTGGGCGTTCGCGAGGAACTGCTGCGCCGGCCGGTGACGAGTTCGAATACGCGGCTGGCGCAGCCATCTCGTCCAGTTCCGGCTGTGTCGCCGTCGCTCAGTGATAACCGCGACGATATCGCTGAGCGCTCGCTCATCGGGTTGGTGCTGCGCTTACCGACGTTGCTTGAAAAAATCGCCCAAGAACAGCGCTTGCGCCAATGTTTTAGTGACAAATGGCGTCCCGTGGTTGACGCGATCATCTTGGAATGGCAAGAAACAGAGAATATCGACATCGGTGCGATCACCCAAAAGTTATCCGCTCAGCTGACTAGCGAGTTTGCCGCCTTGGTATTGGAAGCCGAAAATCGCTCCGATGCCGAGTGCGTGCGGATGGCCGGGGATTGTTTGACCCACTTACAGCGCAAATATCTAAAGACCCAAGAGCGCGATTTGCGCATTGCCATACGCGCCGCGGAAGAAAAACGTGACGACATTGCGAAGAGAGAAAGGATACTAGAATGGCAAGACCTCCTGCAAGAAAAACGCCAGCTAGAACGCCGAAGACTCGAGCCGAAACTAAGCCCACGCTAGCCAAAGCGAAGAACGCCTCCGACGCCGCTGGCGGGCCAACGGAGAAAAAGAATCTTAAAGAGGTCAAAAAGCTCATCGATCTGGGCAAGGAGAAGGGGTATTTGACCTACGACGATGTCAACGACATGCTGCCGGCGGAGGTGGTATCGCCGGATCAGATCGACGATGTCATGTCGATCTTCGGTGAAATGGACATCGAAGTCGTCGATGCCAACCAACGGGTCACGCTCGGCGGCGCCGGCGACGAATTGGTCGAAGAGGAAGAAGAGGAAAAAGAAGCCGAGGACGCTGACAACGACGTGGTCGGCAAGACCGGCGACCCGGTGCGCATGTATCTGCGCGAGATGGGCACGGTTTCGTTACTAAGCCGTGAAGGCGAAGTCGAGATCGCTAAGAAAATCGAAAACGGCGAAAACCGCGTCCTTGATGAAGTCCTCTCCAGCCCGCTAGCCCTGACCCATATCCTCGATCTAGGCGAAAAGTTGGCACTGCATGAAGTACGTGTCCGCGAGATCATCAAAGAAGAGGGTGAGGAGGAAAACGAAGATTTCGAGGAAGAAGAGGTTCATGCAAAACGTTTGCTTGACCAGATCGGCAAGATCCGGCGCACCGTCAACGAACGCGAAAAGATAAAAAAACAACTGGACGGCAAACGAGTGTCGGCGCAACGGCGCCACTCGCTGCTCGACAGCGTCACCAAGTACAACGAGCGAATCATCAACGGTCTGAAAAACTTACAACTAAACCGCAAACAGACCGAGGCCATCGCCGACGGTCTCAAGCGTGCGCTGGAGCGCATGCAGTCGATGGAACGACGGGTCAAGGATTACGAGCACCGGATCGGCAAGTCCGGCAGTGAGATTCTCAAACTGGTCGCGGCCGCCGAAACGCAGAAAAAGAACTGGCCCAAGCTGACTTCGACGTTCCGCATGGGCCATGACCCGATCCTGCATATGGTCGAAGAGATTCGCAACACCCGGCGCGATGTGCGCCATATCGAAAAAGATCTGGAAATGCCGGCTGAGGAAATCAAGCGGCGCGTCTGGTCGATCATCGACGGCGAGACCCGTGCCAACCTGGCCAAGAAAGAATTGATCGAAGCGAATTTGCGCTTGGTCGTCAGCATCGCCAAGAAGTACACCAACCGCGGGCTGCAATTTCTCGATTTGATCCAAGAAGGAAACATTGGTTTGATGAAGGCGGTGGATAAATTCGAGTATCAGCGCGGTTATAAATTCTCGACCTACGCAACGTGGTGGATCCGCCAGGCGATCACCCGCGCCATCGCCGACCAGGCGCGCACCATCCGCATCCCGGTGCACATGATCGAGACCATTAACAAACTAATCCGCACCTCGCGTTACCTGGTCCAGGAGATAGGCCGCGAGCCGACGCCTGAAGAGATCGCCAGCAAGATGGAGATCCCGCTCGATAAAGTGCGTAAGGTGTTAAAGATCGCCAAAGAACCGATCTCGTTGGAAACGCCAGTCGGCGAGGAAGAAGATAGCCACTTGGGCGACTTTATCGAGGATAAGCGGATCATCACGCCGGCCGACGCGGTGGTGAACATCAATTTGCAAGAACAGACGCGTAAAGTGCTGGCGACCTTGACGCCGCGCGAAGAGCAGGTTTTACGGATGCGCTTCGGCATCGGCGAAAAATCCGATCATACTCTGGAAGAGGTCGGGCAAAAATTTACCGTCACGCGCGAGCGCATCCGCCAGATCGAGGCCAAAGCGCTGCGCAAACTGCGCCACCCGAGCCGCAGTAAACGGCTCAAGAGTTTCATGGAGAACTAACGGCACCAGCGCCTGACAATCCGTGAAACTCAAACGTTGAAATCAAAATTTATTCGATATGGGCCCATAGCTCAGTTGGTTAGAGCCACCGGCTCATAACCGGTTGGTCCCTGGTTCGAGTCCAGGTGGGCCCACCAACTGTTCCCTCAAGTATTTTCCACTACTTACCAAGCCGTGGCCCGGCGCTGCTCCGTTGGGTCGCGGCTTGGGGCAACGGTTTCAATCATCTTAGCCGCTGTTCCGCCGCATCGCCTATAGTGTTTCTCGATCATAGCCGTGCCGCGGTATTCCGCCAGTCATTTTGATGTTAACGCCATTGACCGGGCCGGCGCTGATAAGGTGGGTGGGCAAGCGTGAGCGTCCCCTGAATGTTGGCTTCGACGAAATCCTGTCGACTGTGCCATAGACATGTGGCCTTTGTCGGCACGTGCCGAGATAGCGCCATGCCAAAAAAAACCCCATCGCTAGCGACGGGTCGAAGTAAGAAGGGGATCTTGGTGGATTATTTTAGAACGTTGCCGCGAGTTGTACGGCAGTCGCTTTTGCTTTGCACTTGGTGCGGGCGAGGGCTTCGGCATCTGCCAACGTCGGCGCGACGTTGATCTCCTGAATATCGGTTACGCCAATAAAATTCAGCCACCGGCGCAAATATGGCTTTTGAAAGTCAGAAGGATCGCTCACGCCATAGTCGCCAGCGCTAGCGTAAACGAGCAACGCTTTTTTACTTAAAAGGAGACTCTTGTAGCCTTCCGCTCTGGACCACGACCAGTTCTCTCCGGCAAGTGTTACGACATCAATGTAGTGCTTAAGGCGGTATGGAACACCAAAGTTCCACATCGGCACGCTAAAGATGTATTTGTCGGCGACATTAAAGCGCTGCGAAATCCTTTGAACCGCATCCCACCTCGCCCGCTGCTCCGGAGTGAACTCCTTTTTTCGCAAGACGGCGAACTTCGCTTCGATCGTCTCGGCATCGAAAGGTGGCAAGTCCGCGGCCCAAATATCGATCGATCGAAGCTCGTCTTGTGGATGCATTTGTTGGTAAGTTTGTAAGAAAACCTTCGCCACGTCGATCGAGTGAGAAGTCGACTTTGCCGGTGAAGCTTCGATATAAAGCAGTCGTGCCATAAGCAATCCTTTCTTGCTACTATCGTCAAACTTTCAACGGCTTGAGCAGATGATCGCGAGCTGACGTGAGGATCGGTAGAGAATCATGCCATTCCATCAGATCTCCCTTTCCCAGCAATCCTATATCGCGCGTCATGGTTCTTGAGTCATTCGGTATACTCCGCGCGCTCGCTTGGAATGTCCGTTGCGCTCCCAGCCGGCCGCGCCGCCTCGCCATTGTGCACAGTCGTTGGCTTCGTAATTCAACCCCAGCCGCGGAGTTACTCGCCGATGAGGCGCAGGTTGTAGGCCGCTTTGAGTCCGGGAATCCATTCGTTGAAGAAGCGGATGCCGTGCGGCTCGCCAAGGCGATTCAGTTCGTCGAGCCCAATCGGCCCTTGTTGCAGCCGCTCCCCGAAGTCCTTAAAGAAGCGTTCGAACCCACCTGGCGTATACAGCTCGATGATGCGCGCGGGCTCGGGTCCCCCATTCCACATGGTGTGAGGTATCCGGCGAGGCTTAAGCACCCAGCTGCCGGGTGTCGCCTTGACGACCTCGTCGCCGACCCGAGCGTGCATCTCCCCCTCGAGCACGTAGAGCCACACATCGTTCTCATGCACATGTGGCGGTAAGAGAAGACCCGGCCCGAAGGGCTGCTCGATGATCGAAATGACGCCGTTTGTCTCCTCGCTGTAAAGCTTGATGATGACGCCGTTGGCATCGTCGCCCTCGTCGCTAGCGATTATCCTATTGCCCTTGATTCGTTCACGCATGGCTCTCCTCCTTAGCAGACCGAGCGTCGGTGCCTGCCGTCAAGGCGCCGCTCCTGCACTCTTCGCCGCTATCAGCAGCTTGGCCGTACCCCAACTGATGCATCACGACGGCGACCCGACCGCCGCGCGGCTCAGCGGTCTGTTTCATGTGCGGGTTGAGACCGACCAACGTCTCCAGCCATAGTCGCGAACCCCAGCGGCGCTGGGGACCACCGCGTCGCTACCATGTACCTCGTCCAGACGCAGCACACTCGAGTCGGGGTGGTACTTCGCGGCCGCGGCCTCGACGTCGTGCACGTTGAAAGCCTTCGCGAGCCAAAGATCGACGCGTTGTGGTAATGGAGCACCCATAATGATTTTCTCCCTGTGTTATTTCGCTTCATCTGGATTAAATTATGGGTCTGGTAATTCGCTGCGCAATCCGCAAAACTTGCAGACGAGGTATGCGAAAATGCAAGGTCTGGATTGGGATGATCTCCGTTCTTTCCTCGCGGTGATCGAGCGTGGTTCCATTTCCGGCGCGGCGACGTTTCTGAACGTAAACCATTCTACGGTGATCCGCCGCCTGGCAAGTTTGGAGAAGCGGCTTGGTGCTCGGCTGTTCGACCGCCTGCCGAAAGGGTACGAGCTAACCGCGCAGGGAGAGGAACTACGCTATCGATTACAGGGTGTACGCGAACAGATCGATAGCGCGCAAAGGAGTTTGAGCGGGCGGGACCTCGAAGTCGCGGGGGCAATTCGCATCACGACCACCGATACCTTGACGCAACGGCTGCTGATGCCTTATCTCGCTGAGTTTCGCGCCTTGAATCCGGCGATTCAGATAGAAATCGTGATCAATAATAGCTTCTTGAATTTGACCCGCCGCGAAGCCGATATTGCGGTGCGCCCATCGAATACGGTTCCGGAGAATCTTGTGGGCAGGCGCGTTGGTTGTCTTCGGACAGCTATCTATGCCGCGAAGAAATACCTGAAGCAGAACGGCAGAAAGAAAGCATGGGCCGCCCATGTTTGGGTCGCGCCCGATGAAGCGTTGTCGCATTTGGCCCAAGCAAAATGGATGCGGGATAATATTCCCCCAGATCGCATCGTGGTCCGTATCGACAGTCTTCTAGGGATGGCTGCTGCCGTGCGCGACGGTATGGGAGTGGGACTGCTGTTATGCATTCTCGTCAAGGATGAACCCGATATTGTGCCTCTGGCGGAACCGATCGACGAACTCGAAACCGACCTTTGGATACTCACCCATCCCGCTCTCAAGGGCGTCGCTCGAGTCAAAGCATTGTCTGACTTCCTCTACACTAGGTTGCGCGCAAACTACAGCCTCAGCTGACGGTGCGCCATCCCAGGTTTATCGGGCTATGCGATAACAAAAAGCTTGCGATGTAGTTCGGGTACCATCCGTGCGGGTTCTCGCGGCCATCTGCGATGCAACCAGCAATATTTGCTAGCCGGTCATTAGGACCACAGCGTGGTAGTTCTCAATTTATCACTTTTCAGGGTGCCAACGACATCCAGCGAATGGTCGATCCATCGCGACATCCAACCGATTCACATGAAGAAGCGAAAGGCGCAGGGGCGAGGGCTGATCGTTGGAATACGCGTTCCAGCAGTGGCAAGGGTCCGCGCGTAACTTAAAGTAACCGGAAGGTAGTCGTACAGCGCATCGTTTGGAATATGGTTACACCCAATTTAGAGCGGCGAAATATAACTCTTCCCTTCGAGTCGCATTTCAACTAACTGCCGAGATTCCCGGTTTCTTGCACGAAAAGCAGCGGATGCTAAGCTTTACTGGTTCGGCAAAGCAAGGTCGGGCGCCCATTCTGGCGTTGTTTCACCTGACTTCCAGCAAGCCACTAAACCGCGGGCTTATGAGTATGACTCTTTCATCGCGATTGATGTACGTCGCGAACTTGATGGCGAGGCGACGTAAAACAAAGGGCGAACGAGAAGCGGCGTCGTCGAATGCCGAGCGTCTCGCCTGGGAGCAATTTCGCCCCAAACTTGAGTCCTTGACCTCGTTAGCTGAGGCAATGTTACTTTTAAAAAGCGCTCCGCCTGTTGGTTTCCCGGCTTTTCGCTATTACTCCAATTTCAGCGCCTTTCTACACGACGTGCACACCATACCGGCCGACTCAAGTTACGAAGAAAAGGCTCTGTACCTGAAATTCATTCAACGGCTCGATGCTGCGGGTGCGCTGAAGCCTCCCGGGGCCGGGCGAAAAATTCAGGAAGCATTGCGAAGCGCAATGGCATTGCAAGGCAAACCGTAGTAGTTCGAAATTACTTACTGCCGTCTCAAAAGCCGCGCAGTCATTGAATTACCCGCGACGGATTCGAGTGTGGTCTTTAGATCCGGGTTCACCTTTGCGATGTACGCGCAGCACTCCCCAAGGGTCATAGCTGCAGCGCCATTCCGGTTTTAATTTAAGAGTAAAGAAAACATCCGTCGATACGACCTGGCGATTGTCTACGGCGATTCACTATTGCGCATCGCCATCGAGCACTGGTCGGAAACGGTTGGAAAATCCAATACAGCAAGCCGCCAGGAGCACAAATTCTCCGCCTTTATGCTGAAGCAACGAAAACCGAATAAAGCTGGACAACACCGATCAATCGACAAGGTACAACTGAAACGTAATCTACACTAGGCTGCTAATGGTTGACGATTCTGGTAATTGAAGTGGCGCCGCACCGACGAAGCTTTGGTCAAGGTATTTGCTAAGCTTGTGTGGATATAAGCTGCGGCGCAAACTTGTGATTGAGGATGTCACTGACGAATCCGCACAGTTTAACGGCTGCTTGCGTGAATGCCAAAGACATAAGAAATTTTACCTGCTGGACGGACTTGGGAACTGCCTAGCCTAAGACAATAAATTCTCGGCGTGGCTTAACCTACCACAAGGCCGGGCGCTTAGAATCATCGTTGTTCGCTTGCGCGGAGGACATATGCCGAATCCTCAGTTAGAATTATTGTTGGACACATCCGGGGTGGATCGCACCTTTAGTTTTTAATTAAATTCAGTGGTCGAAAATGCCGAAGACACTCGATTCTGGCCTTCATCACTAACACATAGAAAAGCCAGCCGTTGGTACGACTCTAACGTGACGGTAGTGAAGTAAACGTCAGTGCCAGTATTAAAAAATTACTTTCCAATAACGCCAAGAGCAGGCTATAATTCCATCAACTTCGGATGGACGCGGAAAGCCTTGCGAAGGCACAACGGGAACTAATCGCGATGCTTAGTTAGTCACTCGTGGACTTTAAGAAAAATGGAGACTAGGCCAACACCCTGTTTGCCGTGCAAAAAAATTCTCATCGTCGATGACAATGTGGATTGCCGGATGTTACAAACGATTGTCATCACGCGTATGGGATTTGAGGTGATTGAGGCTGACAATGGGGCATCGGCCATTAATCAAGCGCTCGAAGCTCACCCCGACCTCATTCTAATGGACCTCGGTATGCCTATAATGAATGGTGAGGATGCAATTGTGCAGTTGAAAATTCACCCCTCTACCAGAGATATACCGGTCATTATCTGTACGGCGTTCGGTCGCGGTCCAAGAGTGGACCGAGCGCGTGATGCCGGCGCTGTTGAGATCTTGCACAAACCATTCGACTTCTCTGAGCTGCAAAAGCTACTGCAAAAACACTTGTCAAATGAGTTGAAGGCCAGGGTAGTGCGGTCAGTAAATGTCGGTGTCGAACAGCAATAAATGATTCTGTTTTGTTTCTAAGTTCTAAGAAGGTTGTATCGGCCACAACGTCGGGCTCGGCATCGATGCGGTTGAGTCCGTGTGTAGCAGACTGGACTTCGCAATATGGGTCCCGGCACCACAACAAATAATCTGTACCCACTTATGATGTTTCTGGCTGGCATAAAGACGGATCAGCCGCATCATCGAAGATTCCAATTAGATCTGAATCATCCATCGTAAAGGTCAATAGCAATCGATCCGTCGAGTGGGTTCACGATTCGAGGTAGAAAGCTCGAGTTCAACATGGACGGTCGAAGAGGTTGGTGTGTATATTCAGCTTCTTGGGTTTCTCTCTGGACTTGGCTTTGTTTTTCAACGAAGACTTCGCATAGCCTCCTTCCATTTCAGCCTCTTTTTTGGGGTCGAAATCAAATCGGTCATTTGTTTCTCCTCTGCGCTCGCTTGGCTTGTCCTCTCTCATTTGATTTTTTTCCTGAGCCAGTTTCTCCGAGCCTTGTGCGCTTGCCATAAATCCCGTGCCAGTCCCGACAGTTGGGACACCACTGGCCGATCTCGCCATGGCTTGTTATAACGATTGTGTAAATTCCTTCTGCGACTGGGCACTCCATATAATAACCTCCCTGAGAGTTTCACGAAAAGTTTTAGAGCTAGAAATATGCCAACCTTTTGGAAAGCATTTACTAGATGACTGGCTGGCAGTCTCAGTAATTGGAATAAACCTGTCACCGCGCCCCTTGCCCTGATTCATTCGAATGAGGCGGGCGGGAAATTCGTAGGCGATCTGCAGCGGAGCGATATCGTCTCGTGAAAGATTTGGTTCCCTTCGTGCGGGCTTCGCCACTAGGGGTAGGAACCTAGGAACGATTCAGCAATATTTCTGACCATGTTTGTTGACGTAGTGTTCAGGGAAGGCTTCGCTTGCCTACCGGACGGAATCGCCCATCTCCAATCTCCTGCCCGTCACCAGAATCATCCTAGTTGGATAATTCTGTAGTTTCAGGAGTAATGCAGCACAACTGACCGCGGACTTCCCGGCATGGCTTTGGCCCTACTCCTTCGCAACTGCCAACGTCCTTAAGTGAGTGGGGATAAATCGCCGGCGATCTATCGGGAAATTGGGAGAACTGGAGTCATCATGAAGACCAATTTACACCTGCATAGAGTCCTCCTTGCTTTAAGCCAAATAACCCCCATCCCCGCGATTCTGATAGCGATGATCATGGGAGTTATCGGTTTTTCGGTAGAGGCTCATGCGCAAATCCAAATCACCTTTAGCGATCCTGGCTTTATTGCTGAAACCGTGGCGGCGCTGCCCCGATACACTCCGATAGGACTCACATTCGCTTCGGATGGACGCATCTTCATCTGGCAGAAAAGCGGTGTGGTGCAAGTCGTCAAAGATGGCGCCTTGCTGTCTACGCCGTTTCTTCACACCCAGTCGCGTGTCAATCAATGTGTGATCGTGGTCTCCTGGGACGCGCTCTCGACCCAACCTTTGGAAACAATGGATACGTTTATCTTCTGTATGCTTTAGAAAATGGAGCGATCCTAACGACTGCTGTCCGATTTTCGCAGCTCAGCGCCGATCCTGCGAATCTGGACGCTGACCTTCCAGGTTGTGAGGTAGTTATTCTGGGCGACCTGCCGTCCGAAGCGAATTCCTACTCTATTGGAAAAGTTCGTTTTGCCCCGGATGGCAATTATTGATGGGTATTGGCGATGCGGCGTCTGCGTCTTTCGTGGATTCACAAGCCCTGCGGTCGCACGATCTCAACAGCCTGGCCGGCAAGATTCTGCGCATTAATTCGGACGGCAACGCTCCGGCCAATAATCGTTTTTACAATGGCACAAACGCAACCGCTCGAAAGTCTGGCGTACGGATTAAGGAACCTATTTCGTTTTAGCTTACATCCCATCAGCGATCGACCGGATGGTTCTCGACGCCGGCTCCGTTGGTGTTCTTTTGGGACTTCGGTGATGGCGCGACATCGACAGCGCCTAATCCGCAGCATGCTACGTCGCCGGAGATGTAGTTGGTTTTACCGCTACGCGCACCGTCACCGATGTTTCTGGACTTAGCGCCGCTGGCGGCGTCAAGATAACGGTTGGAAGCCTGCCGCCGGCGGCAACAATATTGACCCGGACCGCGGAGACAGTCGTGGTTCCGGTCAGGCGATTGATATTGAGGGAGCCGCCACCGATCCCGAAGATGGTATTTTGCTAGCGGCGCTGCTCAGTTGGATGGTTTTGCTGCAACACAACGAGCATGTTCATCCTCAGATGACTGAAATTGGCGCCGGTGGCAACTTTTCTGCGACCAACCACGGGGTTGGAAACTTTGGGTTCAAGATAATTCTCACGGCACCCGATAATAGCGATCTAGAGGGTTCTCAAGCCATCTTTTTGCCGATGCCACCGGTGGGCAAACCGGACGTGGTGGCAGCCTACAGTTTCAATGAGGTGTCGGAAATACCATCAGCGATGCCTCAGGCAATGGCAATCACGGCACCATCGTAAGCGCTAAGTGGGTCTCAGGCCGTTATAGTGATGCGCTGGATTTTGACGGTTCTGGGGATTTTATTGTTGTGCATAACAATCCGCCGTTGGATCTGGCTAGTGCGGGGACCATCGAGGCGTGGGTGCTACCAGCGCGCCTAAACCAATGGCAGGGAATAATCGCAAAGGGCAATGCGTCGCTTAATTATGCTCTGGGAATTACTGATACGAATCTCGCGGTGTGCAGACTAAGTAATATGCCAACGCAATTAGCGGTCCTCTCGACTACGCAACGTTTCAGCGGCGTGTTCCAGCATTTCGCTTGCTCGTGGGGCGGCACGACATTGGCTCCTTATATCAACTCTGGTCTAAACAACTCAGTAGCTCAGACCATCGTTCCAGCAGCCAACACGGCGCCGCTTTACATAGGAAAATTTGCGCCGAACACGGATCGCTGCGATGGGATTATCGACGAGGTTAGGATTTATAATCGGGCCTTGACTCAAGCGGAAATCAATTTCGACATGAATACCCCGATCCTCGACGTTGACAATCAGGCTCCGACGGCTCCCATAAGAGTCACGGCCAGGATGGCAAGCAGCAGCCGGATTAATTTGAGCTGGACAGCGTCACGGGACAGTGTGGCCACGAGCCACTATCGATTGGAGCGATGCCAGGGCTTGGGCTGTAGCACTTCGGCTACATCGCCACTGCTACAGGAACCAGGTTCGACGATACAGGCTTGGCAGCATCGACGCCCTCTAGATACCGGCTATGAGCTGGCGGCGCTTCGGGAAACCTGAGCGTGTATTTAAATGTAATCATGGGTAGAACGAGTGCACCTGATCGGCAACCGCCCACCCCGTAGATTAACCGCCCTAAGCTTGTAATATTCTGTACCGAGCAGGGTACCCGCCGGTAGCAGTCAACATCGGCAGAGACGTAAGCGCCAAAGCGGCCGGCGACCAAACGGCTGTCCCCAAAACTTTGTGGTGTCAATCTCGCGGGGCCTTGCGCTTAACGGAGTTGCGCGCCTGCAGACCGATAAACGTCAGCGACCGTGATGCCGTTAACCGATGGCCAGATAGATATAAGGCCTTTGTTAACCCGTCAGTCTCACGGCCACGCCACAGGGACGTCGTCGCAATGAAATCCGGGAAAATTTTACATGGCCACCTCGTCACGATCGAGCTCTTCTGTTGTCACTGCGTGGTTAAGACTCTCACTTTGGTATCGGGCCAAGCCTGGTTAAGAATTTCGGTAGTTGCTGGGGTGCTCGCTAGGGGACGGATCTATAGTCGGGCATTATTATATTATTATAAAGTGACTTTGAGTCATAAAGCGTAGGCCACTTTTTGGACGGGTTGGCTAATTACATTTGTTGTCCGACCGGACATGACTTTCCGATCATACTCTTTACCTAGGCGACGTAGGTAGTTGACGAGTCGTATCGGACAGCTCCTTCCGAATTTTTATCGCCCTAATTCTGTGAGTATAAAATCATAGCAAGTCTATCTTATACAGTTTCAATAACTTAGATAACTATTGCCGCCACTGGCTCACATTGGCATTTGAATTGCGCTGGAGTGAGCACCACAAGAGTAATTTACAGCGATGTTTCAAACGCGATCTCCGCAGAGGTATGTCTTTTTCAGCATACCTAAGACGCCCGGCGCAACCGGGCGCGTGAAGATTCGATTACAGATTTTAAATCGGGGCACCCAGGTAGATTACCGGTTCACTGTCGGAGTGGTGGTTGGTTAACGCTGGTGGTGCAGCCGAAGCTACCGATAAGTTTCAAAGAAGTGATCTCATAAATTAGAGATCACGCGGGTTGGTCGGTAGATTTTTTTTTGAAGGGCGTTGGCCTTAGGTGGCGGAGCTACACTTAAAAATAGGTGCTGTCGTCGCAGTTCGATCACTTTTGGCTTGGGATTGATATTCGCCTTGTGTTACTGAATTGCGGAAACTGAATCATCATTACGATGCAAGCCTGGTATGTCATTTATACAAAAGCGCAAAAGGAAGAGCTCGCGCAATTCCATTTGAAGTTAAAAAATCTCGAATCGGTTTTTCCTAAACTCTTATTGCCGGTATTTTCGCGCAGGCAAAAGCGGGTTGTTCCGCTTTTCCCCAACTATCTTTTTGTTCGGATGGATTTGGCGAGGGATTATGACTTTGTGCGTTGGTCGCCGGGTGTGAAATGTTTTGTCAGTTTCAATGACGGGCCAAACCCGTTGGAAGACGGTGTAGTGGAATATCTAATAGGCCGGGCGGATCAGAATGGGATCATTGCCGCGCGGCCAAATCTTAAAATTGGCCAAGAGGTGCGAATTTGTGGTGGTCCTCTGGCCGGTCTCGATGGAATTATTAGAAATCCGCCTGACGCAAAAGGGCGTGTGACATTGCTCTTGAGTCTTTTCAAACGCGACGTTGAAGCAGAGACGCGGTTAGAGCATATTGAGAGCAGCTGGCTGACTTAGGGCTTACGCGGTAAACAAATGCGATCGAGTTTGATTTATGAAGCGCACGCTTTGGAAGTCGCTTGGATTTTAGCATTTTATCCGAGTGCCAAGACAGTGGTTTCGCGGGTGAGAGCCCTATTACACTAAAAGAAAGGACGGCACGTGTGGATATGCGGCTATTAAAAGAATCATTTCCGTTGGGGGATTGTGACGCCATGGTTCGCCTTCGAACAGGTTTGGCCTTGGCCGCGCTTCTGCTCTCGCCGATTTTGTCGGGTTGCGGGGCTCCAGTAAATGTCCAGCCGTTAGCGGCCGCCGATATTCCGATGTTGCACGCAGCGGGGAATTTTCCGCATGAAAAGTATGTCATCGTGCCCGACGATACAATTCAGATTCGTTACACCCATCATCCTGAGATGAGCCAAGAAGCGGCTGTTCAACCGGACGGTAAGATTACCGCGGCCCTGGTGGGACAGATCACCGTCGCCGGGATGACGACCGCACAGCTTGAGGAATTGCTTGTAGAAAAAACATCGGACCAGCTGCGCAGACCAGAGGTGGTGGTTGGCATCACCAAGTTTGCCGAAAGAAACGTTTATATCGGAGGAGAGGTCAGCAAGCCGGGAATGGTGCGCTATCGACAGGGATTGACGCCGCTTCAGGCGATAATCGCGGCGGGGGGGTTTCTTGAATCGGCGAGTACCGATAGTGTAGTTTTGACGCGCACGGGAGTTTCCCTCAATGATTCGATCAGTCGCAGATTGAACCTGAAGGAGTCAGTCGCCGATGGCATCAAGGAACCCCTCTTTCTGGCGCCGCATGATATTGTCTACGTGCCCAGGAGTTCTATTGCAGAAGCAAATTTATGGGTGAAGCAACACGTCTCAGAGTTATTCCCGTTTTTGAAGGGGAGCGCAGGTGCCAGCTATCGATTGGGACAATAACCGTGTATAACCATTAGCCGTCTCCAAAAGAATACGTAGTGTAATCCCGGGTATCGATCGAAATGTATACATCTTATTTTGGTTTTGACGAAAAGCCATTTAACGTCACTCCGGACCCACGGTTTTTCTTTACCAATCCCGGATATCAGGAAGCCTATGCGAATCTTCTCTACGGTATCCAGGAACGTAAAGGCTTTTTACTGTTGACCGGCGAAGTGGGAACGGGGAAGACTACCATCCTGCAAAGGTTAATGGAGGAATTGGAGTCTACCGTCCGCTTCGTATTCTTTTACAACACCAACTTGTCGTTCGAAGAGCTCTTGACCTTCACTTGCCAAGAGCTTGGGTTGCCGGTCAAGGAAAGCAACCGCCTTGAAAAAATCGGAGCCCTCAATGAATTTTTGCTTAATCAGTTAAGGAACGGATCCACGACAGTTTTATTCATCGACGAGGCGCAGAATCTCAAAGAAGAGGTTTTTGAAAATTTGCGCTTACTCTCCAATCTCGAAACTCCCAGGGAGAAGCTCTTGCAGATTGTCCTGGCCGGCCAGCCGGAGCTTGAAGCAAAGCTCGATCGAAACGACTTACGTCAGCTGAAACAGCGAATTTTCTCTCAATCGCGACTTAGCTCATTGAGCGAACAAGATGTGGCGGCGTTTATTGGTTATCGACTCAAGGCAGTCGGTTCTCGTCAAAATGACCTATTCCTGCGCGATGCGGTTAGCGAAATTGCACTGTATTCGAAGGGGATCCCGCGTCTGATCAATATCATCTGCGATAACGCATTGCTCATAGCCTATGCGGCGTCCGAAAAGAAGGTGACTGCCGACATCATCAAAGAAGTTGCTAGTGACATGCGATTAGAAACAGGCGTTAGGGGGGCGGCCAGGCCTCATCCGGCGACTCCGCAAATCCCTTCGGACAAAACCGGCGAACTTAATGGAAATCCTGCGACCCTTCTGCGCGAATCGCGGGATTCAGCAAAGCCAATGGCAGCCGTGGCGGAAACGCACGATGCCAGAGCAGCGCTGCCAAAAGAGGCGTCGTCACCCCCGAAACCAGAAACGGAAAATCTATCGCAAGCCTTTCTAGATTTGTTGACTAGTGCACTCGTCGAGGCCATGGGGCCCATGGCCCCGATGGTTATCCGTGATCATTTTACTACTCTTAGTAATTCCTCCGCGACTTTGCCGAAGGGATCAATTGAAAGACTTGTTCAATCGGTAAGCTCGGAAATTCTTGATGATATACTACGAGCGCGATTTCAACAAAAAATCTCCACCTTGGTTGGCGCACTAAACGGGAACGTCAGAAATGCTAACGCCTGAGAAGTGAGGAGGCATGGCTCACGAGCCGGGGTATGATGAGTCTAATCGGAACGGTCAGGCGTAGCCTTGTTGCTTTGATTGTGATCCTTGGGCTCATCATCGCGGGCATCATATACTATTTTTTGGGCCGTATCGTGCGCGAGCGATTCGAGCAACAGGCGTCGGTTGTTGCGATTACCTTGGCTGACTCGGCCGCCGGTTATGTTGTCAGCAGAGACGTTTTGCAGTTGCGCACTTTAGTGGCTAAGTATAGCCGACTCGATGGAGTCGCCTATGCTCTTATTCAAGACCGTGAAGGCAACGTGGTCGCCAACAGTCTGGGAGTTATTCCACCGGGAATCCAAGGGGATTTTCCTTCGGGCCAGCAACGGGATGTCGGCCAACGAACCCTGACCCTGCAGGAAAAAGGCGTCTATGAATCCAAGGAACCGATTCTTGAGGGGCAATTGGGAAACGTACGTCTCGGGATTTGGGCCGATACGGTCCATAGGGAGATTTACCATGGGTTTTTGCTCTTGCTGGGGCCGATCATTTTGGTTGTTATTGCTGCCGCAGCGGTCGCTGTCCTCTTGGCAGGACAATTGATTGGACGATTTCGCCGGTTGATGGAAATTGCAAGCCGAATGAGCACGGGCGACCTCGATACGCCAGTTAGAGCGGAATCACAGGATGAGTTCGGAGAATTGACCACTTCTCTCGAGCGTATGAGGGCGAGCTTGAAAGCAGCGATGATGCGTCTCGATCAGAATTGATCTCGCCGTGTGCCTTTCGACGAAGCAATCGAAGAACGAAAAAATGAACCGGAGACAAGATAAATAAGCCGTGATTCCGAGGGCAGTTTTTCCTTTCTCAAGTAGCTAATCGTATAAGTGAGCTTCAGACTCCACAATTTAGCTAAACGTCATTACTGGACAACGGAGATCGTATGGCGCAAGAAATTACACCCGTCAGCTCTTTTTATCCAGCCTATCCTTCCCGCCCAGAGACTGCCGGGATAGGCGAGGTCACAAAACAGGTATGCTTCGTGGCCTTTAAATGGAACCGTGTAATCATCGGCGTTTTTCTTGTTTTTACTATCGCGGCGGCAATTGCCATGTGGTTAAAACCACCAGTACGAACGGCGACTGCGGAGATCTTAATTAAGGTGGATCGAGCTCCGATGCAGATCTCAGGTCTGGCAGGAAGAGCTGATAAGACCCAGATTGTCCAAATCATGAACTCGGAAGTACAGCTACTTGAAAGCCGGCAAGTCTTGGAAGCCGTCGCCATAAAGCTTTTATCCCGGCCGGGGCAGAAGATTGATAAGGAGGAGCTTGAAGACAAGATAAGTTCCCTTGGGTCCAGTGTATTTCCAGTTCCCCTGCCGGACTCCAATGTCCTGCAGGTGACGTATTTGGCGAAGACCGGCGAGGAGGCCACGAAGAATCTCGGCCTTATCATTGATGAATACATAGAGGCGCAAGCTGCGATTCAAAGCGGTTCAAACAGACTGCTGAAATTCTACGAGCAAGAGAAACAGAGAGTTGAAACTGAACTCCGACAGGCAGAAACCCAATTGAATCAGTGGCAGGGGAAGAACCAAACCGTTTCAATCGTTCAGGAGATTACGACCCAGATCGATTTACTGGAGCATAGAACAAAGGAACTCCAGCAAGCGGACGCCTCGCTCCAAGGGACCAAAGCAAAACTGGCTATGGTGCGGAGCCAAATTACCGCACAACCGGAACGCTTGTTGACCGGACAAGAGCAGATGAGCAATCCGTTGGCTTTCAAACTGAGAGAACAACTCCTTTCGGCTGAAGTTGCGCTTCAAGACCTGCTCGGGCGTTTTACCGACAAGCACCGTGCTGTTATCGAAAAAAAAGAGCAGATCGCCCTGCTCAAAAAGGAATTGGCGGCGGTACAGGAAAACATTATAGGGCGGGAAACAACGGCCTTAAATCCGCTTAAAGAGAATCTCAAACAACAGTTCTCGGATGCTCAAGCCCAATTGAGTTCTCTAACGTCGCAGAAGGAAACTCTCCAAAAGCAAGTCGACAACGCCTCGAGCGTGCTTGCCGGTATGCGTGAAAAGAAGGTAAAGATCGATGAATTGTCCCGTCTCGTGGAACTCCACAAAGACGCTTTCATGCTTTATGGGAAGAAGTTGGAGGAAGGTCGGATTGCCACCGGGTTAGGCAAGGAGCAGTTAGCGAATGTTGCGCTCATCGGGCCAGCTCGTGCGACTACCGGCACGGATCTTACGAAACGATTTATCATGATTTGTCTAGCTGCTTTCGTGGGATTGGCGCTGGGAATGGCCCTTGCTTTCGGACTTGAGTTTATGAACAATGCGCTCCGCACGCGACAAGACATTGAGTATTATCTGGGCCTTCCTGTGTTGGCAACGGTCCCAGAGTTGTCTGCGCGGCCCCTGATGCTAAATCCGTAAAACGGGAGATCGCCATGGGAAGAACACATGAAGCGTTAAAAAGGGCAGAGAGAGAAAAGAGTAACGACACTACTAAGGTGAACGTTAAAGCGACTCGCGGAGAAAACGGCTCTCAGTTTAACGGGAACAACTTATCGTCTAATGGTCATTCCGCGCCCGAGAGCTATCTAAGAGATCCACAAGGATCTGTTTTGGAGTACGAAAAAATCGGCGCTTGGCTAACAAATCCGGCGCTCCAAGGCAAGCGACTTCAGACTGTTATGGTTGTCGCTCCCCGGTCAGGCACAGGCAATACCACTACTGCAGCTTTACTCGCCGAAACCCTTGCGAACGTCAAGAAAAGACGCGTGCTAATCATCGATAGTAATTTTCGTACGCCCGCGCTGAATATGGTTTTTCAGGTAAAAAACGATGGCGGGTTCATCGAGGTCGCATCCGATGACTATTCGTGTGAAGCACATATTCAAGCTACCAATCGTCCCAATCTTTTTGTCTTAACCAGCGGTCAGATTTCGATCAGCCCGGCAGAAGTTTTTGAAGGAGATGCGATTGATCGGCTCATAACCAAACTTAAGGAAAAGTTTGACTTCATTATTTTCGACGCCGCCCCCGTGATGGAGTTCCCTGATTCCTTCGCGCTTGCCTCCAAGGTCGATAGCGTCATCTTAGTGGCCCGATCCGAAAACACTTCAATTGATGATGCCCAACGAGCCAAATTAAATATAGAGCAAGCAGGGGGTCGAATTCTCGGCGTCGTCTTAAATCGCCAGAAAGATTATACGCCATCTTTCCTGAAAAGATTTTTCTTCCTACAAACAGCATAGTCGGATTGCTACAGCTCCGGTTTTTCCCAATTCATGATCGAGAATCAACATTCTCTCCCGGCCCATCCGAGAGCATGGCTCGCCGTTCAAGCGGTGACGGTGCTCTTGGTTATCTCCTTATTAGTCCCCCTAGTTTCCGGGGGAAAGGGAATGCTTTTCCTATTGGCTCTGTTGGGCGGGATTGGCGCCGTATTGTTGGTACGTTACCCTGACTGGGGAGTGCTAATTATCCAAGCCATAATGTTCGTAGAACTCGACTTTCTATTCGGTGTTAACTATGCAGTGACCGCCATTTTACTAATACCGTTCGCTTGGGCGATCGTTCGCGATCGTGGAACTTGGCTTCTAGGAGTGCCGCAGATTCAAATTTTGTTAATCATCGGGTTTCTTTTCATCGTCTCCACATTGTGGAGTGAATTCAAGTATCCAATAACATTGAATCCTGATAAAGATCAGACAGCAAAGCAGGCGCGAGAGTTTATCACGCATCTTGGCTGGTTGGCTTTTTTCCTTTATTTTATAAACACCCGACAAAAGATTGAGCTGACTGCCAAGCTGACCGTAGGGCTGATAGCTGCTGCAGCCATCAGCGCATTGTTTCTCTTTGTGACCGGCAGCGGGGGTGGCGGGGCCGGCCGTGCCGCAGCCAATTTCAGCATGGCGAAGAATTCGAACCGCCTTGCCTTCCTCTGTGTCTTTGCAATTTCTCTCATCTGGTTCCATCGCTCCTATGCGCAGACGCGTAGCTGGAAGATTTTGACTCTACCGTTGCTCTTTGTGCTACCTATTGCTACGCTGGCAACCGGCTCACGCGGCGGTCTCTTACAGATGGCAGCACTGGCGGTGTCGATCGTCAAGGATCAGAAGGGCTGGTCGGTGGCGAAACGAATTTATTGTATTTTTGCGATGGGGTTTGTTGGCCTTTTGATGGTGGCTCTTGTGCCAGCAGCTTACATCGAGCGAGCCACTAGTTTCGACCCTGTGGCGGATGGCGCCGGGCAGGAATCACTGCAAAATCGTGCTCGCGTGGTCGTCGGCGCTTTGAAAATGATTGCCACCGATCCGATCTTTGGCGCGGGTTTCGGCAACTATCCTTGGGTAGCTCGCGCGTATTTCAACGTCAGCGGGGCCACTCATAATTCATATCTATGGGCCTTTACCTCAGGCGGAATAGGAGTCTTCGCCTCATATCTGCTCCTGTTCTATGTGACCTACCGGATGCTGAAACAACTGGAGCGAGCTGGCCCTCGGGAGCTGTTATGGTTGGTCAAGGCGACAAAAGTGAATGTATTACTGTTTCTCATCTGTTCCATATCCACAGATTTTTGGCTCAGCGACTTCTTGTATTTAATCGTTGGTCTCACTGTCGCCATGAATCATCTATGGCAACGCCAGCAGCAGAGTAGTTCTGACCGGTTTCAGTTCGCGCGAGGGAGTTCAATTCTATTGGTCAGTTAGCGGCCGCTCCACCGCGGGGATAATCTTTCCCTTCCTTTCGCTTCTTTCAAAGACTGAATATGACTGTGAGTGACAGCCTCAAGGGTCACGCAGGCCTGAATGATTTTACCGATCTGGCGCTCCCTAAGTCTCGACCGTACCCGCCAGGTGTGTAACGCACTGACGATAGATGTCGAGGATTATTACCACGTCGAGGCCTTTCAGGCGGTTATTCGTCGCGAGGATTGGCATCGCTACGAGCCGCGGATTTATAGCAACACGATGAAGATCCTCGAGCTATTAGCGCGGCACGGGATCCAAGCGACTTTCTTTATACTCGGTTGGGTTGCCGAGCAGACGCCTGGCATCGTCAAGGAAATTCAGGCCGCCGGACACGAGATCGGCAGCCATGGCTACGCACATCAGGTAATTTACCAGCAGACTCCGGACGAATTTGCCGAGGACCTGCGGCGATCGTTGGCAGATTATCGAAGGGATCACCGGCGAGAAAGTATTAGGGTTTCGCGCTCCTTCTTTCTCCATAACCAATCGCTCTCTGTGGGCGATCGAAATCATGCAATCCTTCGGGCTTGCCTACGATTCGAGTGTATTTCCTATCGTGCACGACATCTACGGTATTCCCGATGCCCCGCGACATCCCTATCAGATCGCTGATGGATTCTGGGAATTTCCCATGACCACGGTTCAGGTCTTTGGGAAGAATATTCCGATCGGCGGCGGCGGGTATTTGCGGATATTCCCCTACTGGTTGACGCGTTGGGGAATCGATCGGGCGAATTCCGCCGGAGAGTCGGCCGTCGTCTATCTCCACCCCTGGGAATTGGACCCCGGGCATCCCAGGATCAAGACTTCGCCGCTCAACCATTTTCGTCACTACATAAATCTGGAAAAGACGGAAAGTCGGCTTGACGCCTTGTGTAAGGATTTCAAGTTCACATCTCTGCGAGGACTATTAGACCATGTTGCGTGCTGACCTTCATCTCCACACTCGGTATTCCTACGACGCATCGTCATCTCTCCGCGCTATCGTGGACAAATGCCAGAAATCGGGAATCACCTGCGTTGCCATCACCGACCACAACGAGATCGAAGGGGCGCTCGCACTCCAAGCAATTGCCCCCTTCAAAGTTATCATCGGAGAGGAGGTCCGGACGATTCAGGGCGACGTCATAGGTCTCTATCTGCGCTCAAGAATACCTCCCGGCCTTTCTCCTGCCGAGACCATCGCCGAAATTCGTTCACAGGGTGGCATCGTGTATCTCCCCCATCCGTTCGCCGACGACCGCAGTGAAAACTTCTCCAGGTCATATGTCGAAGAGATCCTGCCGCAGGTGGATGTCCTGGAGGTTTTCAATGGCAGAACCCTTAACCCTCGAGCCAACGCTTTAGCATTGGAGGCCGCGCGTAGTGGAGCACTCATCCAAGGCGCCGGGAGCGACGCGCACACTCCGTTTGAGATCGGTAGGACGTATGTGGAGATGGCCGAGTTTAACACCGCGAATGAGTTTCTGGATAGTCTGCGGCGGGCACGGCTCCGCTCTCAGCGCACGCCCTATCTGCTCCGGGTGACCATGAACCGCTTCGCGCGCAAGGCGTTACGGTGGACTCAACGCGGCTAAATCACAAGGTTTCGAGATTAAATGGCGCACGTTTTTGTTACCGATGCTCAGCGGAGAAAATCGCTAGCGGTTGTCAGGTCCCTGGGCCGCCACGGCATTCGTGTGACGGTGGGAGAGGAGACGAGAAATGGCGTCGCCTCATATTCCCGGTACTGTGACCAAGCCGTGGTTTATCCGTCCCCTACGCGCACGCCGGAGCTCTTCATCGAGTGGCTCATCGATCACGTGCGCCGCCACCGATATACAGCGGTGATTCCCACCAATGAGCAAACCCTTACTCCGATCGCCCAACATCTCGAGGAATTATCAAAGTACACTGTCGTCCCGATCCCGGACTTTCAAACGTTTATGACGGTTCGGGACAAGGCCCAAACTATGCGGATCGCCGCTGAGCACGGCATCCCATGCCCGCGAACTTACACGGTAGACGGCACCGATTCCCTCGACGCGCTGGAGAAGAATTTAGATTTCCCAGTAGTGATCAAGCCCCGCGAGGGATCCGGTTCGAGTGGGGTCACCTATGTCAAGCGAAAAGCAGACTTTAAGGCGAGCTATCTCAGAATCGACCGGCAATATCCCAGGCCGTTGATTCAAGAGTTTATCCCGCCGGGTGGCGCAGCATGCGGGGTTTCAGCTCTCTTCAACCGGGCCTCCGAGCCAATGGCAGTTTTTGTTCATAAACGTCTCCGCGAATATCCGGTGTCGGGGGGGCCCAGCACGTTGCGCGAAAGCGTGTGGGATCCTCAGCTTGCCGCTTTGGGCGTACGGCTGCTGAAGGCCCTGAAGTGGTACGGCGTCGCTATGGTAGAGTTCAAAACCGATCCCCGGGATCAACAACCTAAACTCATGGAAGTAAACGGAAAATTCTGGGGATCTCTTGAGTTGGCGATCCATGCGGGAGTGGATTTCCCGTATCTGTTATACAAACTTGCCGTCGAAGGTGTGGTCGAACCCGTGCGCGATTATCGAGTCGGAGTCCGGTGCCGCTGGCTTCCCGGCGATTTTCTGCACTTCTTGTTCGCCCCCAACCGACTAAAGCTCATTCCTGAGTTTTTTAACTTTTTTGACAAGAGAACCTATTACGACGTCGTCGCTAAGGATGATATCAGGCCGATGCTCGGTCTGCTGCGGTTTTCCCTAGCGCGGTCATTCGATCCGAGCATGTGGAAATATATCCTTTATAGACAGCAGTAGGAGATGTGTATGCGCAATATCATTTTTATTTTGGTCGATTGTCTCAGAGCTGATGCCGTATCGGGCGAGGATCGTGGCACGGTAACACCAACAATTGATAGGCTCATGGCCGGTGGGACGTACTTCAGCCAGGCGATCTCAACCGCGGGCACTACCACAACCTGCGTCGCCAGCCTGCTGACCGGGAGTTACCCTTTTGCCCATGGCGTCCGGACTCTGAGCGGGTACAAGTTGAACAACGAAAGCGTGACGCTTCCCCAAATTTTAGGGGAGCAAGGCTATAACACTTACGCCCTAGTCACTGGGCCTTTATCTCCCCTTACTGGCCTTGACCGGGGCTTCGACGAATATCACTACCGTACAGAAAACGTCTATCTCTCCGACCAATGGGGGGAAGACCTGAAGCGCATGTTTAGGAAGAAGGCGTTCCGGGAACCTTGGTTCATTTTTCTCCACCTCTGGGAGGTACACAGGCCGAGGAAAGTCCAGGAAAGTTTCAATTCAAGACGGTACGGTGCCGATCCATACGAGCGATCGGTTTCGAGCCTGGACCCTGAGCTGGGGCGACTGCTTGATGTGGTTGGTGAGGACACCGTCACCATCCTCCATGGGGACCACGGCGAGAACCGCGAAGTAGCGCGGCGAACTTTCTCTCTCGCCTCCATCGCCTAAAGGCCCGATTCGGGTATTCCGTGCCGCCGAGGTTTTACAAGATCGGCCACGGTTTTCATTGCTACGATATCATTGTCCGGGTTCCTCTGTTGTTCTTCGGACCGGGAATCTTTCCCAAGGGAAAGGTAATTTCCGACCAGGTCCGCCAGATCGATTTATCTCCAACGTTAATCGAGGCGCTTGGCCTCGACGTGCCTGCACCCGTGCACGGTATAAGCCGCGTCCCATTGATAAGGGGTGAGGTCCTGCCCGAGGTCCCGGCTCATGTGGCGGCGGTGGGAAAGCAGCTCCAGGGCTCAAAAAATTGGCGAGTCGGAGTCCGGACCAAGGAGTGGAAGTACGTTTGTGCTCCCAAGAATCCCGATCTTCCGGAAGAGCTTTACCACCTCGCAGTGGATCCTGATGAGTGGCGAAACCTGGCCAAGACGCACCGCGCAAGGGCAGCGCAACTAAGACGACAGCTCTTCGAGATCGTTTCTGGGACCTATTATCTCGAGGATGACACGAGTGGGATCGAGATGTCGGAGGACGAAAAGGCGGTCATGGAAGAGCGCTTGAAGCAGCTCGGATACCTATAATCTATGAGGTCTATGTCTTCAGTACGTTCGACGGATTTTGGCTTGGAAATGGTCGGGACTGTGACGAAAGATCTCGGCATCGCCATGCTGATGCGGAAATTCTACCCGCTCACGGGAGGTTATCAAAACCAGGCGTTGCGGCTCGCCACCGAGCTAAGCAAGAGAGGCTTTAGAGTCCATGTCGTCACGCAACGCCACGGGACGCTGCTTCCATATGAAGTCTATCAGGGTATCCCCATTCATCGGGTCTCTGCCTTCCCGTCAGGCCACTTGGCCGCCTGGTCTTATCTGGCTTCAGCATTTTTCTGGATGCTGCGAAACAGACAGCGCTTTCAAATCATTCACGCGAACCGCTCGTCTTCCGGCCTGGTGGCCGGTCTGATCGGGTTCGTGCTGCGGAAACCTGTTCTATACAAATTGACTCGCGGAGACGAGATCGATGTGAAGGGTTTCCGGACTACTTTGCTAGGCCGATTCAAAGTGCAGTGCTTGAAACATACCGTTGGTAAGTTCGTTGCGATAACCAAGGGGATTGAGGAGGACCTTCGACGGCTGGGTATTCCGGCAAAGAAACTAGCCAGGATCCCCAACGGAATCGAACTTAAAGATTTTTCAAAATGCTATGACCGCGAGAAAGTCAAGTCAGAATTGGGTTGGGGACCGGAAACCAAAGTGGCGACTTTTGTCGGCAGACTCATCGCGGTAAAAGGCGTGGACTGGCTGCTTCGAATTTGGCGGGATGTTATCCAGCAGGAAACCCAGGGGCGTCTCTTGATCATCGGAGATGGGCCGGAGCGATCCGCCCTGGAAGCTCAAATTCGCTCTTTCGGCCTTACAGACTCTGTAGCATTGGTGGGGAGGCAAGAAGATGTTTTTAAATTCTTAGCCATAACCGATGTCTTTGTGCTTCCGTCAAGGTTGGAAGGCGTTTCAAATGCCCTTTTAGAAGCAATGTCCCAGGGAGTGCCGGTAATCGTCGCGGACGACGAGCTCGGTGGGAATCGGGAAGTGGTCGATGATTGCATTGACGGCCACGTCGTGAAGATCGGTGATGATAAGTCCTTTAGCGAAGTTCTAGTTAAACTTCTACGAGATGCAGAACTGCGCAACGACATGGGGCGAAAGGCAAAGCATAAAATCGAGCAACGATTTTCCATGGACAGCGTCGTCAATGGGTATTGCCGTATCTACAGTGAATTATCCGCGCTCCACGTCCGACCCGTGGGTGGCCAAAAACCATCCGTAGGAATTTTTTTGGCCAGGCCGGATCGTAGTTTTCACATGGCCAGGAAACTCCGTGAGAAGGGCTTCGATATCATTCATTACAACAGGGTCGGATATAAAGATGATTCTTACGTCAAAGTGCGCGGCGGGCCGCTAGCGGCATTAGCGTATCTTTTGCTCCGGACAAAGAACGACATATACTTTACCTCTCTCGGTTTCGTTCCTTCCACTTGGTTGTATCTGAACAAGTGTTTGCGCGGAAAACCATACGTTTTCAATGCTACCGGCCTGAGGTGGGAGACGTTCGACGACAGGTCGTCTAGAAGACCTTTCTCGAGCTTTTTTTCGCACCGGTTCTATCCTTTTTTATTAGACTGTACTTTCGCAGGAGCGAGCAGGATCGTCTGTAACAGCCACTTCCTCGAACGGATGATCAGCGTCCACTATCCAAAATATAAAGAGCGCTTGCTGACGATTTACAACGGCATTGAGTTTGACCGGTACTCATCTGGGCGGCGTCAAGCCCTTCCCCGCGTTCATAATGGCGAGTTGATTCTTCTCTGCGTGACGGCGCTTAATTTCAAGAATAAATCGAAGGGGCTGCAAATCGTTATAGACGCCTTCGATCATGTCAGAGCAAAAAGAACGGACGTCAAACTGGTCATCTCTGCCAAGACCTCCAACCCTCTATATCAAAAGGAGGCGGAAAGTTATTTGCGGTCGAAGTCGTGGAGGGACTCGGTCACGCTTATGTATAACCATAGCGATATCCCGGACCTGTTGGCGAGCGGCGATATCTTTGTCTACGCCACTCCCAACAACTCCAACGACAGCCTTCCCAGAGCACTGTTGGAAGCTCAATCGGCGGGTCTGCCGGTCGTCACAACCGACACCAGCGGGTGCCCGGAGATTGTTCGTGACGGAAGGACCGGCTTCGTCGTTCCGTATGATGCCGCTGAGATGGCGGAAAAAGTTTTGCTGCTGATGGACAATCGGCAGTTACGGCTTGATATGGGTAGAGCCGCCCAGGAATGGATCCGACGGCAGTTCAATTGGGATCAGATGGCTGCCGGCTATGCCAAGGTGTTCCTCGAGGTCGCCGCCGGTGAACCACAGATCCTCCAAATGGAAATCAATAAGAAAGAGCACATATGACACGGCGCCCTAACATCTTGCTTATCGTCCTGGATGCCACACGATTTGATTACCTGTCCGCTTACGGGTCTTCCAATACGACTCCGAACCTCAACCGCTTGGCGCAAGACGGGATCCTCTTTGAAAGCGCTTTTGCCTCTGCGCCCTGGACCCCGCCATCCCATGCGTCCCTGTTCACGGGCAACTACCCATCGCGGCACGGGGTCGACGTTAACGAAAATCTTTACTTGAGCAAGGAGAATCGAACCGTAGCAGAAATTCTGTCCGAGAATGGATACCGGACTTTCGGGGTGCTGCCCGATGCCCACCTGAGCAGTGATCGAGGATTCCATAAGGGATTCCAGGAATATATCGAGCTGTGGCGGATTCCTTACCTTTATCCGGAATACGACTGGAATGAGTGCTTGTTGCGGAACCTCCTCTTCGGACGTGACAAGCGGACATATTATACCAATCGGCTGATTCAGCGCTGGTTAAGAGCGAACTGGCGTGGCACCGACCCCTTTTTCATCTTCTTGAATTACAAGACGGCTCACAACCAGTATCAGCCCCCGCGCGCGTTCAGGCGCAGGTTTGAGAGCAGGCCCGGAGCGGGGGTGGACATGCGCAAGGTGAAGTTCTATTCCCGCGAGGGCGGTTATCCGTACATGGCTCGGCGTTTCGAGATGACAGATGATGAATTGGCCATCCTGAAGTCGTGGTATGCGGGCGCCATCGCTTACATGGACTTCCGGCTCGGGGAACTGATCCAGTCTCTCAAAGAGGCCAGGGCGTATGAGAATACGCTGATCATCGTCACGGCTGATCACGGCGAAAATTTTGGCGAGCACCATCTCGCGTATCACATGTTCTGCCTCTACGAGAGTCTTATCCACGTCCCCTTGATTATGAGCTGGCCGGCAGGCCTGCCTCACGGACGGCGCGTCCCGGGATTGGTATCCCTCACCGATGTGGTGCCGACTCTTGTAGAGCTGCTGCAGCTCGAAGGGGCAGGAGACGGTCTCCAGGGAACCAGCCTGGTGCCCTTTGATAGCCGGCAGTACCACGACCATGTGTTCGCTGAATTCGGCCGACCCCACTACATGCTGAAGCGGCTGCAATCTCGGTTTCCGGGCGACGATTTCTCGCTGTTCGACAAAGGGCTTCGCTGCATCCGAACGGACCAGTTCAAGTTGATCATAGGGTCGGATGGGAGTGAGGAGTTTTACGATTTAGCGACCGATCCCGGGGAGATCTGCAATCTCTCCGGCAAGCAGTCAAACGTCGCCGCAGAGCTCCGCGATAGCCTGGCTAACTGGAGCGGCTCGACGAAAAACTTTACCGCAGCGGCCAAAGAACCAGAAGAAAATGAGTCCGTAAGACGGTCCCTGGAGAAACTGGGATATTTCTAACGGCGCTCCACAGCCGCCGGCGCGTTTCTCACCTGTCTTCCAACCCAGTCCGTTTTTTTACAGAAGGTAGTCAAACCATGGAATGGTTAAGTCTTATCCGGTGCCCGACATGTTCCGGGACTATTCGCCACGATGGCGAAGGAATGTTCCGCTGCAGTGGCTGCAATGCCAACTATCCGGCCGCGGGGAGCGTGCCGGACTTTATCGCTAGGGAAGGCGACATCGCCGCCCCGGGGATTGAGCTTGATTATGACTATCACCTGCGCCGCCACACGGCTCCCTGCGCGGTTTATACAACCGGTTCTGCCGGTCGTTGGAACTTCAATTGATCAAGCGTGAAGCTGACCGGCTCGGTAGGTCTATCGATATGCTTGATGTGGGCTGTGGTAATCCCACTCGCTCCAATACCACCTATCATGCACAACTCTTCCCGCTCGCCAGGTTGTACCTCGGGGTAGAACCCTCCCTGCCGCTTGCGTGCCGCGTCCATCCTCTTCCATCGGTCGGGCTGGTTCGAGCCAGCGGAGAGCTCCGCGTCTTGAAGGATCGAGTTGTGGATATGGCAATGTCATTCAGGGCACTTGATCGGTGTGCGGATCCGGACCGCACACTGGCCAACATGGCGGCGGCTATACGACCTGGAGGCCGCATCCTGATCAGCCTGGTCAATAAAAATATCTGGTATGGAGCGCTGTCCAATCGCTTGCGCGGTATATTGGCCCAACGCTTGTCACCCCAAGAGACGAGGCGCGGCGAGGAAATGTCGCCAAGCGATTTGCGTCGCCGTCTCGAATCTGTTGGCTTTCAGGATGTCGAACTCTATGACTTGCTCTACTTTTCAGGCCCGCTGAAAAGCAAGGCTTTTAACCGAGTTTTGGACTTGTTCGGAGAACAGCGGTGTGCCGCCGTTCTCCGCCAGGTTGACCAACTTGGCCGGCGCATCGCCCCCGGCCGGGGTGGCATGTTTGTCGCCGTGGCACGCAAACCGTAATGCTAACGATGGAAGGAAGAAAGGTATCCGCGGGTAGTAATCCGGCTGCCGAGCTGACCGAGGAATGTGGCCGGCTTCGTTGCCGCTGTCGAGCGATTGATCCGCGACCGAGACCCGGCCTTTAGCTGGGTCAGAACACTGGGTGCCCCAAACCTGTATGTTGGAGGAAAGCGTGATCGGAAGTCATCGGTGTCGAAGAGCAGAGGAATGGTAGGCAAAATAATTTAATCCTAGGAAGGATGGAGATAACTATGTTTCAGAATCAGAAATGGACGAACTGTTTTCTTATCATCGCCGGCGCAATCTTGATAGGCCTGAGCTTCAATTCATCTGCCATTGCGCAAACCTGCGGTGGCACCGTTCCGTGCAAGTGCGGGGATAGCGTGATCGCCAGCCGAACGATCCGGGGCGATCCGGTCGTCGGTGGTTTCTGTCCGGGCGACGGACTCATCATGGACACGCCCGGTGTAACCCTGACCCTCAAGGGGAATCTCTTTGGAAGTGCGGATCCGCACACCACGAGGGGCCCGGGCATCGGTATACACATCACCGCCGATAACGTTACTCTCCGAGGCGGAAGAGTCGAAGGTTTTCAGTATGGGACCTACGGAACAACCAACGGTTCCTCGATTGGGGCGATCACTAACGATCACAATGCCGTGAGTTCGGTCCACATCACCGGCAACAACAACACGTTCAATGGAACCGACGGCGCCCACGTGCTTGGCCCCAACGCTGGCGATGGGTTCGTCGTCATCGGGGACGACAACGACTTCATAGAAACCTTTACCGAGAAGAGTGCTCCCGGCCAAGTAGGGCTGCGAGTCATAGGCTCTGGTAATTTTTCCGAAAAAATTGGACAAATCAGGGCGAGGGCGGCGGGATCTGGGTAACAGGCGGGAACAACATTGATGGCGGCGGCAATAAAGCAAAAAACGTAAATGGGCAACCGATATGTGAGATCGACGGGATCCCCTGCAAAAAATAGCTGAGCTGTTAACTGCGGAATAGTGAAAGAGGCGGCCGGCGCGCCATGGTCCGAGATCGCCTGGCTAAAGGCCAGAGTGAATTGACCACAAGCCATAAGATCTGACCGTAAAGGCAGGCAGTGAAAGGGAGGTAGTATGTGGAGCAAGTGGATAAGCTATTTTGTTTTCAGCAGTGTTGTGATCCTCGCCGGTCTGGTTTTTCCCCTGCCGGCCCTGGCGCAAACCTGTGGCGGCACCGTTAAATGCAAGTGCGGCGACAGCGTGATAGCCAGCCGGACGATCCAGGGAGACCCGGTCGTTAAGAGTGTCTGTCCAGGCACCGCACTCTTCATGAGCACGCCCAACGTCACCTTGATCATCAAAAATGGCGGCCTCGTTGGGAGTCTGGATGTGCACTCGCAGTGGGCGACCGGCGATGGCATAAACATTTCCGCGGATAACGTCACTGTCCGGAAGGGTAAAATCGAGGGTTTTCAGCATGGGATCTTTGGGATAACCAACGGCTCGACAATCTCAGGGGTCACTACCGAGCACAATGCCGTGAACGGCATCAATATATCCGGCAACGGCAACACGATCGAAGCAAGCGCGGGCAGCCACAATACTAGCTCCTTGGCGCAAGACGGGATCCTGATCACTGGAGACGACAATGTCGTGACCGACAACTATGCAGAAAAGTCGGTCAGCGGCTTCGTAGGTATCAGGGTCGTGGGCTCTGGCAACTTTCTCCAGGATAACTTCACGAAATTAAATGATGGTGGTGGGGTCCAAGTCACCGGCGATGGCGTCATTGATGGTGACAACATCGATGGTGGGGGTAACAAGGCGGGAAAGACCGCCGGGACGCCTAAATGCGAGATCGACGGAAACCCGTGCCTGCCTTGAGGATTGACCGTTACAGGTGGGACTATGGAGCGGACTACGGCGACCTCGCGCAGATCGGAAGTGCCACGAGAGCTGTGACAGGTACCGCAATTTACCGAGAGGAGCAACCATGTTTCAGAATCAGAAATGGACGAACTGTTTTCTGATCATCATCGGCGCAATCTTCATGGGCCTAGGGTTTTATTCGCCGATCCTAGCGCAAACCTGCGGCGGCAACATCCCATGTGAATGCGGGGATAATGTGGTGGCCAACCGGACATTGGTTTCCGGTCAAGATCCTATCGTAAGAGCCGTGTGCCCGGGCGATGGGCTAATTATGAACACCCCAGAAGTCGTCTTGAATCTCAACGGCAACAAAATCTTTGGTTCAGGTAGCGGTGTGGGTATTCTCATTGGCGACGGGGTTAATAACGTCACCATCGAGAACACAGGCGGCGGGGGGGCGGGTCCTGATAACTTTGGCGTCGGCATCGCCACCGCTGGCCAGACCAGTGGCTCAAGAATTAGCGCGGTCAGGCCCCATGCGAACGGATTAGGGACAATACCACTAGGCGATGGGATATTCCTGAAGGGCGATGGGAACGTGTTGATTGGCATCCTGGCAAAAAACAACGGCAACAATGGAGTCACGGTGATCGGCGATGACAACGTACTCCAAGGTCACAACGATGAATACAATGGGGTCCATGGAATATTTGTGGAAGGTAATGGCAACCAGCTGAATGCCAATCTGGCAAGCGAGAATCGGAAGAAGTTTCAGGGCGCGGGGATATGGGTGGAGGGGGACGGCAATACGGTCGAACAAAGCAAGATCACCAAGATGAACACCTGGGGGATCGTCATCCATGGCGATAACAACAGCTTGAGAAAGAACGATGTCACGAAGCAGGACATCGATGGGATAGTAGTGGTCGGCGATGGCAACGTGCTGAAGGACAACAAGTCGCAGAGTTCCAAGGGCGTTGGCATTAGCGTTGAGGAGGATGACGGCGTCCCCAACTCCAACGCCGCCGCCAGTACGGGAAATATTGTCAGCGGTAACCGGCAGGGGCCCCAGTGTAGCATCTACGGGGTCACGACGACGCCGACCTGCATCCAGAAATAAGGATTCTTCCAACAGAATGTCCGTATTCTTTAAGGGCTCTCGCATCGCCGACCTCGGCAGCCATAAGCAGAGGAATATTTAATGAGTACGGGTAAGCTGACAGTTGCGGCCTACAGCCATTTCGGCGCCAGAGGCTTGAAAGGGGTCGAGACGTACTACCTCGTGCAAGAGGCCTGGAGGAGAGGATATTTAGAAAAGGTGATTGCCGTATCGAAAAAGCGTTGCCGTTTTGAGTTCGACCTCGCCCTTGTCGACACGCTTCCGGGAGAGTCACGGCTTATTTCCGGGCTGGTCCAGATCAAGGAAAAAGCCTGGCAGGCGTTCCCATCGAGGTGGTTCGGCGAGATGATTTTTGACCGCTATGCGGCTTCAAGGCTGAAGCGCTCAGGCGGCACCCTGATCCTGACCCCAGGAATGATCCACACAGCGCGGAAAGCTAAAGACCTCGGGTATACGATCTTACTGTACGGTGCCACTCCTGACCCTAGATATCTTATGGAGCAGATCCAGACCGAACGGGCGGCCCTCGGCTTTAAAGGCGGGGAAGATGATAAAGATCGCTCGCGGATGGTGGCACGCTGGACGGCTAGCTTGGCGTTAACAGACCACCTCCTCGCCGTCTCGGAGTTTTCCAGGGACACCTACGTCAAGTACGGTTTTCCGCTGGAAAGAGTATCGGTCGCTCCTCTTGGGGTCGCTCTGCAACGGTTCCCGCTAACAGCCCCTCCCACGGATAGCTGTTTCACCTACCTCTTCGTTGGTCACGTGAATGGAACAACGGGAATCGTGAAAGGGTTGCAATATCTCTTGCCGGCCTGGTGTGAGCTTAAATTGAAAAACGCTAGGTTGCTGGTCTGCGGAAAGATGGGCGCCGAGGGACGGGAAGTGATTCGGAGATATGACGGAAGGCTGCACAATGTCGAGTTCACTGGGCAAGTTAGTGACCCGGCGGAGTATTATCGCAAAGCGGCGGTGTTTGTCTTGCCATCGGTTGCCGAAGGGATGGCCAAGGTAACAATCGAGGCTATGGCCACCGGACGACCTGTCATTGTCACCCCAAACTGCGGAGCCGTGGCGCGCGATGGCGTTGATGGTTTCTATGTCCCAGCGCGAGATGTGGAGGCCTTGAAGGAGAGAATGCTCTATTTCTACAACCATCGCGAAGAGATCGCGAGGATGGGCGCCAACGCCAGTGAATGGGCCCAGAGGTTTACCTGGGAGAGATTTAGTCGGCAGATCGCTGATGTCATCGTGGGACCTCCACTCTGCAATAAGGTAGAGGTCGAGAAACGATGAAATCGGTCCGGGGGAAGATCGCTAAGGCAGCCGGCCTGCTTCTGGTGTTGCAAGTCTTTGAGCAGGCCACCGGCCTGATGAAACAGATGGTGATCGCCGCTCAGTTCGGAACTTCGGAAACGATGGACGGCTATCTGATAGCGACGACCATTGTCGGGCTTATTCTTCTCTGGGTCGGCCTGCCGATCCGCCAGACTCTGATCCCCATGTTCCGCCACGATCTCGCGAAGCGGGGTGAACGAGCGGCTTGGGCCAATGCCAGCGTTCTCTTCAATAACCTACTGCTGGTTCTTATCGGTATCGTTCTCTTGGGGACACTAATAGCTCCTTACCTGGTGAGCATCCTGGCTCCCGGTTTCGATGAGAGCGCGCTGTCCTTGGCCACTTCTTTGGCCCGGATCACGATGGCCAGTGTGGTCTTTGTCGGTATGGGAAACGTGTTGTCCCAGATATTCTTTTCTTACGAAAGGTTCTTCCAGCCCGGCATCGCGGGCAGCGTGAATAACGTCGTGACGATGTTGGCACTGCTCGCTTTAGGTGGCACGTACGGCATCTATGGTCTGGCCGTCGCCGTCGTGATAGGCGGCGGTTTTCACTTCGTGCTTCAGCTGCCGATTCTGTGGGAGAAGCGGAAATTTTATTCTGCCACGGTGAACTTTCGCCATCCGCACATGGTCGAGACCGGCAAGCTGAGCTTGCCGCTGCTGATTTCCACTGGCGGTAACGAGTTGGCGAGAGTTACCGATCGGATCTTTGCCTCGCTCTTGGCTGCCGGAAGCCTCTCGGCCCTTGCGTTTGCCCATAGGCCAATCACGGTCCTGATCGAATTTCTAATCCACCCGCTTAATACAGCGACTTTGCCTCACTTCGCCAAGCTCAGTGCCGAGGGAGATTTTCGCACGCTGTCCCGCCAGCTCTTTTACTATGTTCGTCTTATTGCTTTCTTTACGCTTCCCATCGCCGTCGGCCTCATGCTGCTGGCGGAGGACGCCGTCAGAACGCTCTATGGACGGGGGGCCTTTGATGAAGCCTCGGTCCGCTTAACCGGTCAGGCGCTGTTCTTCTATGCGATCGGAGTGCCGGCCCAGGCGATAATGAGAATCTTCAGAAATGCTTTTTTTAATCTGAAAGATACCTGGACGCCGACAAAAATAGCCCTTGGTCGTATCGCGCTCAAAATCATTCTCTCTTGGATTCTGGTCCAACCGATGGCCCATCGGGGTATCGCCTTGGCCGAGTCTCTCTCGCTGATTGCCAACGCCTTCTTTCTCTTCTGCTTTCTGCCAAGGGAACTGAAGGGCAAAGAGGGATGGAAGACTCTGGCGGCGTTCGGGCAGACTCTGGCAGGCTGCGTCGTCATGGGAACCGTGGTGTACTTCGCGCAGGAGAAGCTAAACGGAATGATCAGTCTACCGCTGGAGCTCGTTACCTTGGTCATGCTGGGCGCAGCGACTTATGGCGCTACCGCGCTCCTCTTCCAGGCGGAGGTGAGCCACTCGATCCTAAAGACGGTGACGGAGTTGGGCGGAAAATACCTCAGAGGAGCTGCCAAAACAACATGATGCATACAACACTTCCGATCCAGACGCTGGTGCCTCAGCTCGTTACCCTCGCTCACCGAGCGGGCGAAGCAGTCATGAAGTTTTATTCTCAAGACGAGTTGGGGACAACTTATAAAGAATTTGACTCGCCGCTGACCTGCGCGGACATCGCGTCCCATGATTTGATTGTGGAACAACTGCAAGCGCTGACTCCAACCGTGCCGGTATTGTCAGAAGAGTCCAAGGCGGTCCCCTATCAAGTGCGACAGGCATGGCGGACATTCTGGCTAGTAGACCCACTGGATGGGACCAAAGAATTCATCAAACGCAATGGCGAATTTACCGTTAACATCGCGCTCATCGAGGACGGGCGGCCGGTTTTTGGTGTCGTGCATGCTCCAGCCATGGAGGTGACTTATCTTGGCCGCTCACGGAATCGGCGCGTTCAAGCAAACCGCTCAGGAGTCAAAACGGATTCCAATCGCCGTCAGGCAATGCGAGAGCACGAGGCTTAAGGTAGTCGTCGAGCCGTTCACATGCGGGCGATGAGCTCGAAAGATTTCTCGATAAGATCGCGCCTGCTGGAGTGCTCAGTATCGGTAGCTCGCTAAAAATCTGTCTGGTCGCGGAGGGCGAAGCGCATCTTTACCCACGCCTCGGGCCAACCATGGAGTGGGACACCGCTGCCGCCCAGTGCGTCGTTGAAATGGCGGGCGGGGCGATCGCCGATCTGGCGAGGGCAAACTCTGAGTATACAATAAGCCCGATTTGGCACAATCCCCACTTCATCGTCAGCGGCACTCCCGACCTTTCCCTGGCAGAGTTATTTTGAGAACAGGGAGTGTGCCGCTGGACGGTGATAAACATGGTGTTGTGATCGCGCTGTTCAAGGATGCGAGACGATGAAATCAGTATATCAACCCTAAACTACTCCGCACTTGCAGAAGCGTCCATGCGGCTTACCGAATGGCGACTGCGCCGCTCCGGGTCATGCCGGATTTCCTCTTTATCGGCGGCAACCGATGCGGCACGCCGACGCTCTATGAATACCTGTGCGGCCATCCATGCTTCGCGCCGTCGGTGCGAAGCGAGAAGTGCATGTATTTCGATCTGCACTTCGCAAAAGGCGTGAACTGGTACAAAGGCATTTTCCGTCGGTCGGATTACAAATACTCCGTCACACAATTACAGCAGGAAGAAGTTTTTACCGGAGAGGCAACGACCTATTACATATTTCACCCCATGCCCCCCGGCAGAATCTAGCAAACGTGCCGAAGATCAAGCTCATCCGCTCTTGCGCAATCCCGTCGACCGCGCCTACGCGCAGTATCATCAGAAAGTCAGGAGAGGTAACGAGCCGCTCTCATTTGAAGACGCGATAGACGCGGAGCCTGAGAGACTGCAAGGCGAGAGGGAAAAAATGCTGGCCAATGAACCCTATAACAGCTTCAACTACCGTCGACTATTCCTATCTCACCAGGGGCGTCTATGTGGATCAGACTCGCGCACTGGATGAATCTGTTCCCAAAGAACAGCTGCTGGTCATGTGCAGCGAAGACTTGCGCAGGGAGCCGAGCCGGGTTTTGCAAGAGGTTCTACAGTTCCTCGAGCTGCCGGCGTGGGAGCCGCAGGCGCAGAACAATTATGGTCAAGCCGAGTATCCGAAGATGGATGCTGCCGTGCGGGCACGTCTCATCGAATACTTCCAACCGCACAACCGGCGTTTACATGATTTCTTAGGTCGGGATTTCGGCTGGGACCGGTGATCCATGGAGCGCGCAGTGGCTCACCGCAGTGCTCCTCAGTATAGGGATGATTCAACAGGAGTTACAAGAATGAGGCGACCGGATTTTTTCATCGTCGGCGCACCCAAGTGCGGCACGACCGCAATGATCGATTACCTGAAACAACACCCGGAGGTCTTCGTCCCGGACCGCAAAGAGCTTGACTTCTTTGGCAGGGACCTTGTGTTTAAAGGCCATCGACTCACCGAAGAAGAGTATCTGGATTTTTTTTCGCGGGCGACGGCGGAAAAGCGCGCCGGCGAAGGCTCGGTATGGTATCTGCACTCAAAAACCGCGGCATTAGAGATCAAGGATTTTTCCCCGGCGCGCGGATCATAATCATGCTGCGCAATCCTCTCGACATGATGTATTCATTCCATAGCCAGCGTCTTTATAACGGCAACGAGGATATCGAAAATTTTTCAGCGGCATTGGATGCCGAGGCCGAGCGCAGACGAGGATTGCGCCTGCCCAAGGGCGCGTCGGATGTTTTCGGTTGGTGTTACCGCGACGTGGCGACTTATACCAAACAGGTCCAAAGATACTTTAACACCTTCGGCAAGGAACATGTTCGCGTCATTATTTACGACGATTTCGCCAAGGATGCCGGCCTCGCGTATCGAGAAACCTGCCAATTCCTCGATATAGACTCGGACTTTCAACCGGATCTCCGGATCATCAACACCAGGAAGCAGGTACGAAGCAAAGCGTTGCGAGAATTCCTGCGACGCCCGCATCCTGCTTCGGGCTGGCTTTTTCGAGCGATAGGACTCCGCCCGGATCGCAACGGGGGATACAAAGGCTGGCTCAGGCGGTTAAACAGTAGTGACAATTCCCTTCGCCCGATGAATCCGGTATTGAGAAAACAACTGCAACGGGAATTTGCTCCTGAAGTCCGGCAGCTAAGCGCATTTACTCGGACGTGATTTGAGCCATTGGTGCAAGTCATGAATCGACTCATTGATCCGAAGCCACTGCCGCCTTTTCTGAAGCGGCTAGTCAAGGCTCCTCGGGCGCTGACGGCCAGAGTCCGACTCCTGCCGGATTTTCTCATCATCGGGGCGCAGCGGTGCGGCACCACTTCTCTGCAAAGGTATTTAATACAACACCCCTCGATAGCGCCTGCGTTCAGGAAAGAGGTGCATTATTTCGACAAGAATCTGAAGAAGGGGGTGACCTGGTACCGGACGCATTTCCCGTCAGCGCCCTACAAGTACTTCGTAACCAAAGTCCTCCGTCGGCGGTTTTTGACGGGTGAGGCGAGCGCCGCGTATCTTTTCTATCCGCATGCGCCGAAAAAGATCCTTGAAACGGTGCCCCGCGCCAAGCTGATCGTTCTGCTACGGAACCCGGTGGATAGGGCGTACTCTCATTACCAGCACGAAGTGAGCTTAGAGCATGAAACTTTGCCGTTTGACGAGGCGATCGAGCAGGAGCAGGAACGACTTCGTGGCGAGAGAGAGAAAATGCTCGCCGATCAAAGCTATGACAGTTACAAGTACCGACACTATTCTTACCTGTCGAGGGGCGCATACGCCGACCAGCTGGCAATCTGGATGAAATTCTTTCCCAGAGATCAGATGCTCATTTTGCGGAGCGAGGATTTCTTTGCCGAACCGCCCAAGATCTTTCAGAAGGTTCTACGGTTCCTCGATCTGCCCCTATGCGAGCTCGGCGAGTATAAGCAATACAATGCGCGGGACTACTCAACCATGGATGCGGCAACCAGAGCTCGGTTAATTAAGTACTTCGAACCGCATAATCGCCGCTTACGGCAACTGGTTGGTCGAAAGTTTCGCCTGGAACCAATAAGCCCCACGCGCTATGAAGTTTGCCATTCGCGACGATGACACGTCGTTCTTCACCCGACCCGAGCAATTGCTGCGCGTGTATGAGGGTATCTGGGATAGGGTGCCGGTCTCTCTGTCCGTCGTGCCTTTTCATGGCCGCACCCACACCGAAGGCATCCCGGTTGAGTATTGGTCCGGCGGGAATGAATTATACCCGGTGGCCGATAACAGTGATTTGATCGCATTCTTACGGGAGCAAACCGCGAAGAATCGAGTATCGATCATGATGCACGGTTACAGCCACGTCGACGAGCCGGATGGCTACGAGTTTGAAACCGCAGCCGATTTGGAGCGCAAGGCGCGCGAGGGTAAACGCTATTTGGAAGAGGTGTTTCGAGTACCGATCCATGCGTTCGTCCCGCCCCATAACGCGCTCTCGGCCGCCGGCTACCTAGCGGTGATACGCGCCGGTTTGGATATCGTCCAGATCGTTCGTTTCGGGCATGGCGTTCGGCCAATCGCGCTGCGTTATTTTTCCCAGCTGGCCCGTTTGGTCTGGTCGAAGTTCAAGTGGAAGCATCCATATCCTTACTATCCTCAAGTGCTCGATTTTGGTGGACATCGCGAAGTTGCGTACCACTCGCTTACGCCTTCGGTTACTTTCCAAAAGCGCTTAGACGAGCTGGAATTTTGTCACCGGCGTGGCGGTGTGTTTGTGCTCGCCACCCACTATTGGGAGCTTGAGCGAAAAACAAAAGACGGGCTGACTTTGCGCCATGCGCTCGAGCGTCTGGTCGACCGTGCGGCTCAACTCGGTGCGCAGTTTTGTTCTGTGAATCAGGTACTGGGGCGAGAATAGGATGTCCGATCAAAGGTATGGTGTCGCGTTGCCCAGCCGGTTCCAGTTGATTCTATGATTTTTTCTCGGATTTTCTGCAAGACGCCAACGTCCAAAGACCGGTCGCGGTCTCGTGCGTTGAGAAAATCTCAGTGGAATTTCACGGGCACACCGGCAACAGATCGCGGAGAGATATTTCTGGTCGATCGCGTCGAGCGGCCGCACGCCCGCGCCCGCTAATATCGCACGAGCCGCCGTGCAAGCCTCCTGGGTATCGACCGGGGGAGCCGGGAAAGGACTCATTTCGTTGCCGACTTTATTGATGTCCTGTTCAAGCTTGTCGGCGCTGTAATTCCCACTGGTATACACCTTGGCCACAGCGGCTGATTTTTCTCCGCTGCCCTGCATTGCGCCGACGACCAGCGCCTGTTTTTGGTTCTTGGGGAAACTCCGGGGAGAGGAATAAAAGTTGTTTATGACATTGGCCTTTGAGCCGGACCAGATCAACGTCCCGTATCCGCCGGCCCAGTCCCACACCAGGTTGTTTCTCATATCGAGAGTCGTGTCGGTGGCGGCCGTCCCGTTGTTGTCGATGGCGACTTGCGGGTTTCTCTGCTGCGCGTTGCACGAAGATGTTGTGATGCAGGCTGATCCGCGAGGGATTATATTTGATCAGCATATTTTTCTGAGTTGCGCGAGGTTCCGCGAAGATACTCCAGGATACGGTCACGTCGCGTGAATCGGTTCCGATGTCCAGATTGCCGTCTTCCGAGCCGTGAATCGAAACGTGATCGATCACGACATTGTATGCGCCTTTGACAACGTTCATGCCGTCGGTTTGTTCTTTGTCGCCTGTTGATCCCAGCATCGCGCACCCGCATGCCTCGCACGATAATATCGTGGGCTCCGCGTTTTCCACTAATGCTGAGGCCATAGTTCTTGAGCGTAATGCCGGGAGCCGGCGCAGTAAACCCATCAATGGTTATGAAAGCACCCCTGATGTAGTACGGTCTTGGTGAGAACAATCTCTCCCGCTACATCGAAGACGACCGTCCGATTCCCTGAGACACGGCATCACGAAAGCTACCCGGCCCTGAGTCGTTGAGGTTGGCAACGCGGACGATGGCTTTACCAGATCCTCCCGGCGTCTTCGCTCCAAAACCCTGATATGCCGGATCGGCAGCTTTCGCCCCGGCCGGCGATGAAGGGATCGGGATGAGTTCCCTGGGTTTCCACACCGACAGAAGTCGCCAGCACAAGGGCGCAACTCGCAAGCAGCTAAAAGCGTCGCATCCAGCCCATTTTTGGCTGCTGAAATTGAAAATTTGCATCGTGAACCTCTAGATATCTATAAATCTACCTCGGGAGATTTTGCAATGAACTCAATGAGTCAGGTGAAAATCATCGCTACGATCGGTCCAGGCAGCAACACCGCGGCGGCGCTCACGTGCCCTGCTAGAAGCCGGAGCCAACGTGGCTCGTCTCAACGGCTCGCACGCCGACTTGGAGTGGCATGCCGCCACGATCAAATTGCTGCGCAAGGTGGTGCCGCAGATGCCGATCCTGCTCGATATCCCCGGACGCAAGATCCGCACCGGAGCTTTGGAGCACGAGCCCTGCTTCCAAGCGGGTGATTTTCTGGTGCTGACTACGTCTGCCGATCACAACGGCCATTTTAAGGTGCCGGTATCGTATCCGAACCTGCACGAAGACCTCTCACCGGGGGACACAATCCTGGCTGACGATGGCCAGTTGCGGTTCACCGTCGAATCGGTGGTGGATCGGGATATCGTCTGCAGAGCGGAGGCGGCTGGAACCCTGCGCAGCAGAAAGGGCATCAACTGCCCGGGCGTCACACTTGCGCACGGCGATGGTGACGGAACGGGACCGGAGCATGCTGGCCTTCGCCAAAGAACACGGCGTTGATTTTGTCGGCATCAGTTTCGTCGAAAGCGCGGATCACGTCAATGCGATTCGCGCTGTGATCGATGACGCGAGCCCTCGAATTGTCGCCAAGATCGAAACTCCGGATGCGCTGGAACACTTGGCAGATATCATCGCCGTGTCCGACGCGATCATGATCGATCGCGGCGACTTGGCCGTTGAAACCAATCTTTATGGTATCGCGCTGTTGCAAAAGCAGATACTGACCGCTGCCCGCCAGGCCAACAAGCCGGCTATCGTCGCCACCGAGATGCTGCATTCCATGATAGCGAGCCCGGTGCCGACAAAAGCCGAAGTGACCGACATAACCAATGCCGTCCTCGACGGCGCCGCGGCGGTGATGCTTTCAGGCGAAACAGCCGTCGGTCAGTTCCCCGCTGCAGCCGTGGCGACGATGCGTCAGATAGCCGACAGAGCTTCGGCCCATTTACAATCGACGTTGGACCAGAATGGCAGCCGGGAAGAGTTCAGCGTGCCGCAAGCGGTAGGGGATGCGATCGCTCTCATATGCCGGCGCCTGCCCGTGACCAAGATCGTCGCGATTACGATCGCCGGCTACGCCGCGCGCACGGTGGCCATGCACATGCCGCGTCAACCTATCCTCGCCGTCAGCAATGATCCCATCGCCGCTCGCAGTTTTCACATGCTGCCCGGAACGGAAGGCATCTACGTGGATATTCCGTTCGTGCGAACCAGCACCGACCATATTCCCAAATGCTTGGAGGAATTATGGCGGAGCGGAAAATTACTGGACGAGGATCTCGTGTTGGTGACGTCGGTCGGATACCCGAGGTCGGGCAATCGGATGAACCTGATTCAAACGCATAACATTGCCGATCTGCGGGAGAGCCTGGGATGGCTATCGATGCCGCAGGGCTCGGTCGGTCCGGGCCTCACCATGATGGCGGCTCCTGCGGACCCGATATGACCGCCGGCCATGGGCTGATAACTTTGGGTCGTCGGCAATTATGATCAATAGCGAAATTACCACAACGATTTCATACAATGATGAAAACATCTGGGTGCAACAATGAGAATATTAACCGCCATCAAGTCGGTGACGAGTAAAATAGCGCTGGTTGTCCTTTCCATCGCCATAACCCTCGTGCTGCTGGAGTTTGCTGTCCGCCTGTTTTCCCCACAGCCGCTCAACCATTACAATTTCACGCTGATTCAAGCAGAGGGCGGCGGCGAGGTGGTTTTAAGGTCAGTCAAATCGGCTGGCTGGAAAAGCACGAGAGGCTATGGCCCCTACGTTCCCAACCTGTCGACGAATTTTGGCGGGGTCCCGGTGACCATCAATTCGCGCGGTTGGAGAGACGGCGAGTATTCTTTGAAAAAGCCCGCGGGCGTTCGCAGAATCATGGTCGTCGGAGATTCGGTCACCTTTGGTTATGGAGTCAAGCTTGAGGAAATGTTCGCGAAATTGCTCGAACGAGGATTGAACAGCCGAGGGCCGGGACGTTACGAGGTCATCAGCTTGGGCGGGGCCGGCGGCAATACCTATTCTCAAAGTCGGATAATTAAAGAAAATGTGGCGATTTATGATCCTGACCTGGTGATTCTCGCTTTCAACTTAAACGACATTTTGCCGAAAATCTTTGGCAGACGAAATGCGACGTACACCGCGTGTCGGCCGTTCAATTTCACGGACCGTCCTTCGATCTGCGAAGGACACTGGACACAGAGTTCCGGGGGCGCTCGCACCTCTTTTTTCTACTTAGGGAGAGAATGAAAGTCTTGCTGCGAAAGTTCGGCATCGCTGGCGCCGATCAGGGGTTCCGCTGGCGGCATTTGACATGGAAAGCGATTCTGGCCGCGCCGCTTGGCAGGATACCAGCGGGGCGTTGCTTGAAATCGCCGATCAATTAAATCGCGACAAGGTCAAGTTCTTGCTCGCCGTTCTGCCGGTGGATATGCAGTTGAGTCCCGAGATCGCGGATATCTACCGACGTGAATACGGATTTGTTTTCGACAATAGCCTGGTCAATGGCCTGCCGCAGAAGAGTAGTAGCCGATTTTGCCCGGGGCCACGGCATCGCTTACATCGATCTGCTTCCGTCGTTTCGAAAGGATCCGCACGAGCAGACATTTTTTCGCATTTACGGTGGGTCGGTCGATTGGAACCACCCAAACCGTTTGGGCCACAAGATCATCGGCGAGCAATTAATGAACGCCGTTCACTCTCTCTGTGCCGATGATACCGGCCTCAATGGTAAAGCCGATCGAAAATCCTATCCGGACAGACAAAAACAAAGAGAGCGCGCCGTAGCCGTACCGATCTTGGAGTATGACGCGGGGCCTTCGATAGACAGTGTTCCTAAGTCGCCAAATCAGGGGCTGTGATGGTTGAATGATTAACGAGCAGACACATTTGAATATCGCTGTTGTGGGAACGGGTAATGTGGTCTTGTCACCGGGATGTGTCTTGCCGAGTTCGGCATGAATGTCATCTGTGCGGACAAGGAAAAACAGAGGAGCTCGCAGTTACCCAAAGTGGAAAATCCGATTGATGAGCCGCGATTCGCCCGAGCTGCTCCAGCGCAACCTTCAACAAGGACGGTTCACTGCACGACCGACACGGAATATGCGTTAAACAGTCAGTCAAAGCTTGCGGATTCGAATACTACGGCTTCGTTCGGGGCTGATACCATGGTCAAGATAAAAGATAGGATACTCCATGTCATCACCGAGTCCGGACCCTACGGCGGTGCCCAGCGCAACACCTTTCTTACTGTGAAGGGACTGATCGAGGATGGCTATGATGCTGAGCTGATCTGCGGAGCGGGAGGACCACTGATTCAAGAGGCGAGGGCGGCCGGCGTTCCGGTTTACGTGATGGCGGATCTGGTTCGCCCGGTGCATCCAGTAAAAGATTGCCGCGCGCTGGTCCAATTGTATCGGCTGTTCCGATCCAGGCGCTATCACATCGTCCACACCCATTCGGTCAAGGCGGGACTGCTGGGCCGACTGGCTGCTTGGTGCGCGCGGGTTCCTGTGATTATTCACACGCTCCATGGCGTTCCCTTCCGGATAACCGGAGACTTCAAGTCGCGATTCTACATCGTTTACGAGCGACTCTTGGGCCTCATCACACGCTGTTTTGTTTGTGTCGGCGAGGTTCTTCGCCAAGAGATATCGGCCTGGAAGATAGCGCCGGAGAAAAAGCTAACGACGATCTACAGCGGCATCGATTTTACTTCGTATGTGCCCCAATACACGGCTCTGGATACGAAGCAAAAGCTCGGTGTGGAACGGGCATGGCCGATCGTTGGCTGCATCGGCCGCCTTTCTGAGCAGAAAGCGCAACACTACCTCGTTGAAGCCGTATCATTTTTGACGGACAAATATCCGCACATCAAATTACTGCTTGTGGGCGAAGGCGGGCTGCGCTCCTTTTTGGAAAAACAAATCCGCGACCTTGGCCTCTCATCGAATGTTTCGCTGCTTGGGGAGCGCGACGACATCGCCGATCTTCTTAATGTTTTCGATGTTTACGCGATGTCGTCCCGTTGGGAAGGCGTCGGGCGGGCTTTGACGGAAGCGATGCACATGGGACTCCCGGTCGTAGCGACCTCGGTCGACGGGGTAACAGAACTCATCTCTGATGAAAAAACCGGACTGCTCGTTCCGACCGCAGAATCCTCGGTCATTGGCCGCCGCCATCGATCGGCTGTCTGTGGACCGCGAGCTGGCAAAACGCTTGGGATCAAGCGCGCGCCAGAGAGTGAAAGAGCTCATGGACGGTCAGCAGATGGTCCGTGCCATCGAGGAACTCTACCAGAAACTAACCGAGCGGCGTATAGATGAGAGCCCGCTCTGTCCGAGCTTGACATCAGATCAAGCAAAGTGACTTGCCCAACAATGTGCAGATGGAAAAATTGGGCCTGGTGGTGGACGGGGCTGCTACCGCTCCTTGTATGGATCGCGATGATTCTGTGGATCGCTTCCCAACCCAAGACGAGCTTTTTCCCTTCAGAGGTGAAGACCTTTCTGGGCATGCCGCGAGAGTGGCTCCAGTACCCCTATCATTTTAGTGTCTTCTTTATCTTGGCGTTTCTTTTCCGCCGAGTCCTCACGTGGTCGACCGGCGGATCTGGCTGGCTATAAACCTGTGGTCTTGTCGTTCCTCGGCTGCGCTCTCGTTTCCCTATGTTCTGAAGGCCTTCAGTTTTACGTTCCGACGCGGACTCCCGCTGTGCGTGACTTAGCCGTCGATCAGTTCGCCGCCATCTTAGGACTGGCTCTGATGCGGTTCGTTTCCGAGAAGCTCTTCCGCCTGGGGTAATAGCTTTAAAGAAAGTAACGCTTATGTGCGGCATTGCCGGCAAATTGAATTTTCAACAGGGTCGTCCCGTCATGCACGACACCATCGCGCGGATGTGCGCGGTGATGCGGCACCGTGGTCCCGACGACGAGGGGATATACCTGGACAGGAATTTCGGCATGGGCATGAGGCGGCTCAGCATTATCGATCTCGCTACCGGCAAACAGCCGATCAGCAACGAGGACGGGTCGATCTGGACGGTATTGAACGGGGAAATCTACAATTTTTTGGAGCTGCGCGAACCTCTCGAGCAGAAAGGCCACAAGTTTTATACCCATACCGACACCGAGGTGATCGTTCATTTGTACGAAGAATACGGAGAAAAGTTCGCCGAACATCTGACCGGCATGTTTGCCGTCGCGGTCTGGGACAAGCGCCAACAGAAGTTGATCCTGGCGCGGGACCGGCTGGGGATCAAGCCGCTTTACTACTCGGAAGGCCCGAACGGATTACTTTTCGGATCGGAAACCAAGGCGATTTTACAGGACGGCATGGAGCGAGAGGTCGACTTGCAAGCGCTCCACGATTATCTCTCGTTCAACTACGTGCCGGGGCCGCGTTCGATTTTCAAGCATGTCCGCTCCCTTCCCGCTGGGCATGTTTTGACTTGCTCGGGAAAGAGCGTGGCGATTGCGCCTTATTGGCAGCTGCAATATCCGACGGCCTCGGCCAATGGCAAGCGGCCGCTCCGAGCAGAGCTACTGTGAAGAACTGTACGAGCTGCTGTGCAGCACCGTCAAACAGCACCTGATCAGTGACGTTCCGCTCGGGGTTTTTTTGAGCGGGGGGGTCGATTCCAGCGCTCTGGTTGCGCTGATGAGCAAAGTTTCCTCGCAAACGATCCGGACTTTTTCCATTGGTTTTGAAGAGAAGTCATACAATGAGCTCGACTATGCCAGGATCGTCGCGCGAGAATTTGGCACGGAGCACCACGAGCTGGTTGTCAGTCCCAACATCGTGGATCTGTTGCCCGAACTGGTGCGTTACTTCGATGAGCCGTTTGCGGATAGCTCGGCGATTCCGGTTTATTGTGTCTCGAAGCTCGCCAGGCAACACGTCAAAGTCGCTCTGAGCGGCGAGGGGGGCGACGAGGTGTTCGCCGGGTATCACACCTACACCGCCTATAAAATCGCCGAATTGTACAAACGCCTGCCGCGAAAGCTTGCCGCCGAGGTTATTCCGGCCATTGTCAGGCGACTGCCGGTTTCCCACAAAAAGGTCAGCTTCGATTATAAGGCGAAACGATTTATCGAGGGAGCGCTGCTGGCCCCGGCGGAGGGCCACTATTCGTGGAAGGTGATTTTTACCGAGGAGGCAAAAGCCGCGCTTTACGCAAGTAATCGCGAAAGTTTTCAAGACCCCCTCCGGCTATACCAACGCGTCTATGAGGACTGCCCATCGGCCGATGTACTGACCAGGCTGCAGCACATCGACCTCAAGGTCTACCTGCCGGACGATATTCTCGTTAAGGCCGATCGAATGAGCATGGCCAATTCTTTAGAGGCGCGGGTGCCGTTCCTCGATCACCGGGTGGTCGAATTCGCCGCCTCGCTGCCGGCGCAGCTCAAACTTCGAGGCTTAACCAAGAAATATATTCTCAAGCGAACGATGTCGCGTGACCTTCCGGCCAAGGTCCTGAACGGAAAAAAGCGTGGCTTTAACGTTCCCATGCCCGGCTGGCTGCGCCACGAGTTGCGCGACGTGGTGCACGAAGTTCTCGGTCCACGGCGGCTCAAATAATGCCGGGTTTTTCAACCCTGAGGCTGGTGGCCGCGATGATCCGCGATCATGAGAGCATGCGCATCGATTACAGCCGCAATATTTGGTGCCTCCTGGTCTTCATGCTCTGGCATGACGAGTATGTACGGCATCCACGGGTTGCCGCATGCCAAGAACAAATGGCTCTATAGCTTGGTAAATTTTATTTTGCGTCTTGAGGTGTGGTCATGAAAAAACGAGTATTGGATTTTCTTTGTTGCCCCGACTGTCGGCGGGAAAAACTCGATCTCAGCGTCTATGCGGGCCGGGAGAACGGCACGCAGGAGATTGTCGAGGGGGATGTCCGCTGTCTTGGGTGTGGGAGCCGCTTCCCTGTGGTCAATGGCATTCCACGGATGCTACCGGTGGCGCTGCGACGGTCTCTTGTCCCGTTTCACCGAGACTTCTTCGAGCGGCATCCCGACCTTATCCCGCAAAATGGAGCCATGGGACCTGATGAGCGGGTGGCGCGGACCCTGGATGGCTACAGCTATCAGCACGTGAAATTGGATGATCATGGAAATGAGTTCCCGCGCTGGAGGCAAATTTTTTACGATTCCATTCCTGTGGAATGGAGAAAAAGAGATTTTTTCAAGGGCAAAGTGGGCGCCGACATTGGTTGTGGGGAGGGGCGGTTCCTTTACTGCGCGCAAGAGTCTGGGGCAGAAATGGTCGGTCTCGACCTCAGCGAGGGGATTGAGGTAGCGAGAAACAACACGATCAAATCTAAATATTGCCACGTCGTCCAGGGCGATATTCATCACCTGCCATTCAAGCCGGGTGTCTTTGACTTCGCTTTTAGCATTGGCGTACTGCACCATCTGCCCAACCCTCAGAATGGCTTCCGGCGAATCCTGCCAGCGGTTAAACAAGGCGGCAAAGTCTCCATCTGGGTCTATGGGCTGCAGGGGATGCGCTGGTGGTACCGGTTATCTCATATGACGTGGTTGCGGGGTATTGCCCCGCGCCTTCCCAGGTGGGGACAGTACATGGTCAGCTTGGCAGTGGCGAGCGCTTTGGAACTTGGGATCTGGCTGCCGTGTCGTATAGTGTCGCGTTTTCCCGGCGGGGCAATCTTTGGTCAGCCGGGTTCCCTTCGGCGATGCTTGCCGAAGATCCTTCAGAGCAAAGATCAGAAGCGTCTTCGATCGGGTCCAGCCGCCGGTGACCCACTATCCCACAGCAGAAGAACTAGACGGCTGGTTCAAGGAGGCGGGGCTGAGAAATGTCACAGTTCTCAGCAAAAACGGCGCAGGATGGATAGCCGCCGGGGAGAAGGCGTAGCGCGGATAGCACTATGAAAATTACCCACGTGATCAGCGGACTCACCGCCGGCGGCGCGCAAACGATGCTCTATAAGCTACTCTCGCAGATGGACCGAACAGCTTTTACCGCTGAAGTCATACCACTCGCGGACGTCGGATCCCTAGACAAAAAAATCCGGGCGCTAGGGGTTCCGGTTCGGACCCTCGGGATGCGCCCGGGAGTACCGAACCCCTGGGGAGTTCATAGACTTGCCCGCTGGCTGCGGCGCGATCCCCCCGACCTCATTCAAACCTGGATGTACCACGCCGACCTCATTGGCGGCCTCGCGGCTAAGTTAGCCGGCGGCATTCCGGTAGCCTGGAACATTCGCCACAGTGATCTCGATGCCAATGCGAACAAGCGCAGTACTTTTTGGACCATCAAAGCTTGTGCGGGGTTTCCCGCTGGCTGCCAACCCGGATCGTCTGCTGCGCGGAACTCGCTCGCCGAGCGCATACTGAATTCGGCTATTTAGGGGAGAAAATTGTCGTCATTCCCAACGGTTTTGACCTGAAGGCATTCCGACCGGACCCCGCGGCGCGGCTATCTGTGCGTCAAGAGCTGGGCATCGCCAAAGACGCCTTGATCATTGGATTGGTGGGTCGCTTTCACCCGCTAAAGGATCACGGCAATTTCATTGACGCCGCCGCCCGGCTCCAAAGCGAATATCCGGAGATTCACTTCTTACTCTGCGGCGACGATGTGACGCCTGAAAACACGGCGCTTGGCCAATGGATCGCAGCGCGCGGCATCGGCGCGCGCTGTCATCTTCTAGGGCCACGAGATGATATTCCAAGAATCAATGCCGCGCTCGATATTGCGTGCTCTTCTTCCTACACGGAAGGGTTTTCCAATGTCATCGGCGAAGCAATGTCTTGCGGTGTGCCTTGTGCCGTGACCGATGTCGGGGATTCGGCGTTGATCGTGGGCGATACGGGCAGGGTTGTACCACCCAAAAATCCGCGAGCTTTGGCCGATGCGTGGGGCGAATTAATCAAGATGTGTCCGGAGAAAAGATCTCAACTAGGCGCAGCAGCACGCCGCCGCATTGGTGAGAAGTTCAGCTTACAGGCGATTGCTCAGAGATATGAGGAATTATACGAAGCGATTGCCGCCCATGCCCCCAACGTCATTACCGACACCCTGTCAATGGATAAATCCGGGCGCAACGGGCGCATCGATGAAAGCAATAATGCCCGCTAAATACCTCATTCGTTTTGATGACATCTGTCCCACGATGAACTGGGATATATGGAAAAAAATCGAGCAGATCCTTATTCAACGGAAGGTAGATCCAATCTTGGCCGTTGTGCCGGATAACAAGGATAAAAATCTGATGGTCGGGGAAGCCGAGTTGAGATTTTGGCACGTGGTCCGCTCATGGCAGGCGCGCGGATGGGCAATCGGCATGCACGGCTATCAACATACCTATGTGACCGATCGAGCGGGACTTGTCGGACTCAACAACCGAAGCGAGTTTGCCGGTCTTGACGAGCATGAGCAGGAATCCAAACTGAACAAAGCACTGAACCTATTCCAACAGGAAGAGATTACTCCCGAGGTTTGGATTGCACCGGGGCATTCTTTCGATGCCATAACGCTTCGCGTTCTGAAAAAACTGAAAATAGACGTGGTCAGTGATGGGTTTTATCTTTCGCCGAACACCGATTCTCTTGGGATCATCCACATACCGCAACAGCTTTGGCGACTTAGACCCATGTCCTTTGGACTCTGGACTGTTTGTTACCATCACAACAGCTGGACTAGCAGCGATGTTGAACGATTCGGATCTGACATCGAACACTATCAGCACCAAATCACGGGATTGCGCCGTGTTCTTGCCTTATATCGCACCCGCAAGCGCAACCTTTCTGATGCACTGTTCTCGCGCGGCTGCCTGATGGCTCTTCAGACCCGAAGCACTGTACGAAAACTGCTCGCTTCCCATCAACAGTCAGTTACCATCACGAGCTAGCACTTAGGTAAGCGGATTCGGCCATTCGCGTCGCCGCAAAAATAAATTTTTGAGATTTGACTTTATGAGCTTGCCAACTTTTTTGGGTATTGGGGCTATGCGATCAGGCACTTCCTGGCTTTATGTGCAGTTACGAAGCCACAAAGATGTTTACATGTCGGAGCAAAAGGAACTCAACTTCTTCAATGATTTCTATAGCAACGGCATAGAGTGGTACCGTGGACATTTTCCGTTAGAAAAAGAAGCCGCGAACTATAAAGCAGTCGGAGAAATTACCCCGACGTATATGACGGCTCCGGATGCTCCGTCCAGAATTCATTTTCATATACCCGATTGCCGGTTTATCGCGATTCTTAGAAACCCGGTCCATCGCGCTTACTCTGAATATACGAAGAGGCTCCGGGATTTCAATTTTAATGGAACGTTCGATGAGTTCGTCGAGCGATTCCACGAAGTGCTTGCTCGAGGGTACTACGCGGAGCAGCTTAAAAACTATTTTCGACTATTTTCGCGGGATCGATTTCTCATCCTCATTTTTGAGGAAACGGTCGGAAATCATCAAGCAGCGACGCGAAAATTATCATCGTTTTTGCAGATCGATCCGAATGGGTTTGATCTGAGCCGAATGCAGCAAAAAGTTAATCCCTCATATCTTCCTAGAATGCCGAGCCTCTACTCCTCAGCGGTAAAGATGAGGCAATCTCTGGTGAAGAAAAACCTGGGGCGGGTTCTCACGGCTGCCGAAAAGCTCGGGTTAATTCATGCCGCTCGACAGGTTGTTCGATTTCGCGGACCTAGATCTGAGCTCCCCAAGATGGATGAAAGAACACGAAAGCGGCTGAACGACGTGTATTTGCAAGAAATTCACACTCTCGAAGAACTCCTAGAACACGACTTATCGACCTGGAGGAACTAGTGCAGAAATTGCTCTCATGGCGGGAACGTTCCTGCTCGCTCGGATTATCCGCTGCTCCGAATCCTCCCGACTAGTTCATGCTGCATTCAGCGAATCGGACGCCATGATTTGGCCTAAAAAAAAGGTGATGCCCCTTGAATGACTTTACTGCAAAGGTAAGGCAGTAGGCGCAAACAACGTTTGCCGATTGGTCCGCGGCCCATTGGTGCTGAAAACTTCGCGGCTAGTGGTCAGCGGACTTTATATAATATACATGCATTCCAACTTTTTAAAGGAGAATGGTTATGAGAACGACGATAAACGCAATGATATTCGCGGCCAGCCTGATCACCGGGATAGCATCCGCTTACGCGGGGTCGCGGACGATTGAAGGCACACTTGTGCAGGAACCCAGGGCAAGCGACAAGTTTGCTTTGCGAAGCAGCCAGGCTGGAGATATCTGCGTCCAGATCTGCAATGCGGGTCCGATTTTCGACACCTCCTTCGGCGTCACAATCAAGAGTAAAACCGGCGCCAAGGCCTCGGTATTCGCCCCGGTAGGAGGCTGCGAGACCGTTTGTGTGCCGAACTCGCAGAGAGCCACTGTCTTCATTTTCTGTGACGAGAGCGTGTCCGACTGTGATGACGTCTACTCCGCCGAGTTCACTTGCCAAGGCGAGCTCGTCAAACTTACTCAGGAAGGGAATGAATAGACCGCGCGCATTAACCCAGCGCGTTCAGCTGGCGATACGGCATTATGATTTTTGCGCCGCCACCGTCCCGATCGCCCATATCTCTCTGATGTAGCAACACTCTCAGGCAGTTCCCGCGCCACTTAGTGGCCCGGTCGGCGGGCCTTAAAACAGCGTAAAAAGTTTTCTTCATTCGGCTCAATACTATTGGATAGTGAGCCGGGTAATTCGCAATCTTAGCGCCTGAGGAGCAAGCCTCTTCGGTCACGGGCAATAGGTCTCTGTCTTAAGGAGGCCGGCAATCTTAAATGATGCCGCGAGCAGCGAGGAGAAAGCACAGCCACTGCCAAGCGCGCGATTCGTCATTATAGTTTTTCACTCCTGCGTCCGCTCTACGAGGCTTGCTCCTCGTCCACAATGTGTCGTGTGTTTCCTTCGGCACTGAATAAGCAGGCCTTAGCCCGCTGAGCTATTCCGTATTTCGACCACCTTCACATACTTCACCATTTCTATTTCTTTTAGGGGCGATCCTATGAAACAGCGCAGTTTTTCAACGGCTGACACCGCGGCTAGCGGGGAAATTTACCCAACCGCCGTCGGATCTCTCCATGGAAAAATATATGAGTCTGACTGGCTTATTTGGGCCGTCCAAGCGTGTATAAGCGTTTTGGGGCTTATTCTTTTCAGCCCTCTTCTGATTTTGATTGCTTTTACAATTAAGCTTACCGATGGCGGGGATATATTTTACCGCGGCGAACGGGTCGGCCGGGGAAAGTGTAGATTCAAGATCTACAAATTCCGGACGCTCGTCGAGGATGCAGAAAAAAAGATCGGCGCCCGGCTATTGCGCACCGAAGATCAGGGCATCTATTACACGAGGATCGGAAAATTTTTAAAGCGAAGCAAGCTTGATGAATTACCGCAGCTGCTGAACGTTATTCGAGGTGAGATGCGGCTTACGGGTCCTCGACCGGTGCGTCCTATCTTCCTCGATCAGTTCGAGCGCACCATCCCAAATTACCCTGATCGTTTCTTGGTGCCCCCGGGTATCACAGGGGTTGCCCAACTTCGCGGCGGTTATTACACTTCACCACGGAACAAACTTCGTTACGATCTCATCTACATCAAGCGGCGGTCCCTGCTTTTCGATTTCAAAGTCGTCTTCTTCACATTCGCTAAAATACTCAATCGATGGTTCAACAGAGGGTTTTTCGTTCTTTTCCTGTTTCTCTTTGTTTCCTTTCTCCCGGCTGGCTTACAAACTTCTTTATACGTAACACTCTTCGGCACCAGGATCAGCCTCCTTTATCTATTCATTATCGTTTTAGCGGCTGGACTCTTCTTTAAGAAGGGGCCTACTCAGGTTTGCCTTTATCGTGGCCCGCTCAACTTTCCGCTGGTTTTGTTTTTCGCTCTTAGCGCCGTCTCTGCGTTTTTCGCCGAGGATTTGGATCAGGCCCTCTTGAGGGCCGGTTATTACATCGTCACGGGGTTCATGGTTGCCTTTCTGATTGTGAACAGCCTCGCGACCAAGGGGTTTATTATTTTGACGGCGCGAGTCATCGCGCTGACCTCGGTCGTGATGTCGGTGTTTGGGCTATTTCAGATCTTTCTCTTCAATTATACCGTCGCCTTGGCCGCGCCTTTTTCCGGCGAACAACTGGCCGGCTATATCCGGGCATCTTCCCTTCTTGGCAATCCGGTGGTTCTGGCGGTATACCTCGTTTTGGGACTGCCGCTCCTGCTGTCGGAGGTGACCCGCGCTTCACGGCAGAGGGAGCGAGACTTCTGGCTCGTCTGCGCCACCCTGTCTTTCGTCGGCATCTTTTTCACTCAGACACGGATCGGACTCTTAGCTCTGCTCGTGACCGGAACCGCCTTTCTTTCGCGACGCCGGGGTCACGCGCTCTTCTTTGTCACGATCTGTTTAGTCTGGTTGCTGTCTCTGATTTCGCTCGGCGGCGCTCGCTTCTCACCCGCCGGGATGCGGGGCGAGGTGACCGCCTGGGTGGCAAAACAATTGCACATTCTCCGAGAGATTCCGGTTAAGACATGGCTAATTGGTGGCGGAGTCGTCACACCCTACCCGCTCGTCACAGAACCTATAGCGGAGATCGCTCAGTCCGCAGAGGAAGAGGCCGCCCGCGAGATACCGAACATGCATGTCACTTTAGCTCTGGAGCATGGAATAATCGGCTGGTGTGTGATCGTCTGGCTCATCCTGACTGCTGTGCGGACGATGACTCAGGCTCATCGAAGTACAAGAGACCACCAGCTCAAGTCTATTTTATGGGCGATCGTGTCGTCTCTGGTCGGTTTTCTGGTCTCCATGAACGCCATGAACGTTTTTCACAATCTCACGCTGCAGATCTTTTTCTGGAGTTTGATCGGTATTGGGCTCGGCATCGTGGTGCATCTAAAAGGTTACCGGCGGTCCAATCTGATCTGGCGGTTCGGCGATGCCGGTGATTGATGAAATGGACTAGATCTCACCTTGTCGGAATGCTCCTCGCGCTTTCGTCTCATATACCCGAGAGGAAGGCAAGCGGATACTGCCAGCGTATTGGGTATGACCATAGAGCGAGATCGCTACGCCTTCATCGGGCATTAGCGTTGGAAATACGGACGTTGGAAACTACGGATTGGCCGGTAAACGACGAGAAATAACAACAAAGATCTCCAGCGCTGGAGATCCAGTAAAGCAAAATTAGCAAAGTCTAGGAAAAGAAGTCAGAGGGAGAAGACTGTTCATGAATATCCTTAAACGAATACTGCCTCAGCGTGTGTCCGAGACGGCGGCCCAGGCCGTTCAATCTGCTCCTCAATCCACAAGCGCTGCCCAGAAGGATCGGGTCGAGGCTGCACGACCTTCACCGCAGGCAACCAACAACTACATCATCGTGGTGCTCGATAGCTGTCGCTACGATAGCTTCATGGCCGCGGCGCCTCCCACCTTGAGCCGGCTCGGTCCCATCGAGCGCCGCTGGAGCTATGCGTCGTGGACCGCTCCCTCGCATTATAACCTGCTGATGGGGTTGCTCCCCCACTCCAGCCCGCCCCATGTCTACGCGTCGGAGTACTACAAACACGACTTCCTCAAATATCGAGAACGCCTGGGCGCCGAGCAGGTAGAGTTTAAGAGCCTGGTGCCGCACCTCTTCTTGCCCACGTTACTCAAACAAAAGCTGGGCTATCAGACTCACGCGCTGGTGTCGCTGCCGGTGCTCAATCCCGCGACCCTTATCAACAAAGACTTCGATCGCTTTATTTTAATGCCCAAGCACAACGACATGGCGGCGATGATCGATCGCATGACATTCTCCCCCGACCGGCCGTCTTTTTACCTGTTGAACGTAGGCGAGACGCACTACCCTTATGCGTTGCCGGATGAGCCCGAGGACTGCTGGCCGAAAATTCACGGAGTGCACGGCGTTTTTAAACACTTGGATGACCTGGTGGTGGGAGGAAAGCTGATCGAGGACGAAGGAGCACAGGACAAGTTCTTCGACCAGGACAAACTCGACGACCTGCGTGAGCGTCAGATTGGGACCGTGCGTTACCTCGATGGGATCTTCGCCCGCCTTTTTGACGTGGTGCCGCCCAACACCTATATCACGGTGACCGCCGATCATGGTGAGTTGTTTGGCGAGGAAGGGTACTTTGGCCACGGGCCCATTTACCATGAGAAGGCCTACGAGGTGCCCTTCGTCGAGGGTAAAATCCGCTAGGAAGAATTCTTTTGCGTGAGTACTTGCGGTTGCAATCAACTTTGACCCGCTGACTCGACAGAAGATGCCTGAAATTACTTCAAAGAGTGAGGGCGCGAATAGGTATTGCAGAAAAAATTGATGGGTCGTGAGAGTAGGATTATTTCTACCACACATAGTAGAAAAATCACGGGGCCAAAAAAAGCACAGGGAGGATAAGACTATGAACAAGGGAGTCAGCCAAACCGGAGGAGGATCAAAGGTGAAAACGAGACAGATGACCCTGTATGTATTTCTTAGCGGCGCAATCTTACTCGCGACAGCGCCGCTTGCTTGGGCGGACATTTGCGGCGGTGCTGGAACCGCGAAAATCCCCTGTAAGTGCGGCGATACGGTGACTGCGAGTACTACATTGGACCCCATCGTGGACCCCGTCGTGTCCACAAACGACGATGATTTCTGCTCTGACGATGGGCTTATTGTTAGTACCACCAACGTCAACCTGAATCTTGGCGGTCAAATAATCCGGGGTTCGGGCCTTGGTTTCGGTTTGGTGTGGGCATTAGAATTCTCGGCGTTAATGTTGACAGGGTCCAAGTTAGGAACGGTGGAATTAAGGCCTTCGAGACAGGAATCGCTACCCCTGTCGGCAATAGTTCCAATAGATCCACGATTCGAAAGGTCGCGGTCAGCGATAACTTACTTTTGGGGATAGACTTGGTGGGCAATACCAACACGCTGGACACCGTCGACTCACTAACAAACGGCGACACCGGGATAAGGGTCCAGGGCAATGGCACCACAATGCTGATCATCCGATCGAGTCAGAACGGCAACCACGGAATAGAAGTGATTGGCGATGGGACGGTGCTCCGCTCAGGTCAAGTTAACAGAAATGTCGGAAATGGGATTCAAGTGACGGGTAATGGCAGCCTTTTGGATAAGAATCTGGCAACGAAAAATTTCGATGGGATAGTGATAGCCGGTAACGGTGACGGAAACTCGGCCACCCTTGAGTTATTGAAGAACAAAGCTGCGGAAAATGATCGGAATGGAATTATCGTGACCGGCAATAACCATGTCCTCCAGGAAAACCAGGCACCTCTGAACGGCGAGGATGGCATTGCGGTTAACGGCACGGGAAACCGTCTAAGCACGAACAAGGCTAACGACAATGGCGATGACGGGCTCCTCGTCACGGGTGGCGGTAATATCAACGGTGGTGGAAATTTCGGAAAGAGTAACGATGGCGTGATCCAATGTCAAATCGACGGGTTAAACTGTTAGCTGATAGATAAGAAATGAGCTCAGTTCTCCGCCCCGACCCGCAAACTGATCCTTGTCAATTCACTTCGTAGGTCTTTAGCTAATCTTTGCGGGTTGTCTTTCCAGTCATAGAGGTCCGTTAATGTCCAGCGATGAGATGGGTTCACTGGTGCTGGCGCTCGGGATACTGATCGCGTTCGCCCACGTGCTTGGTTACCTTTTCGAGCGCCTGCGCCAGCCCCGCCTAGTCGGCGAGATCCTGGCGGGCGTTCTGTTGGGTCCATTCGTACTGGGTTATTTTGCCCCATCGCTATCGACAACTATTTTCGGCGACCTTGCGCTCGGTACGGGTAAAACCGAAGTTGTTTTGAATTTCATTTATTGGATCGGTTTGTTCTTGTTGATGTTCATTTCCGGAAGCGAGACCCGCCGCCTGATGGCAAGGGAGAATCAGCGTGAGACGGCATGGCTCCTCGGGATTGGCAAGGCAGTGCCTCTCTTATTGGTTCTTGGGTTAGGTTTTGCTTCGTTGCTTCCTCTGAATGCGATAGTGGCAGACTCGCGTCACACCACGTCCGCGCTGCTGGTGCTGGCTATCGCGGTGGTGGTGACCTCGATCCCGGTTATCTCTCGGATTTTCTACGACCTGAAAATTCTTCATACGCGTTTCGCCAGTCTTATCCTCGGTTTTGCGGTTGTTGAAGATATCGTTCTTTGGGGGATGCTGGGGATAGCGACCAACCGTCCTAAGGGCGCGTCACCGGCGAACGGCTATGTAATTAACGATATCGCTGCAGAAATAGTTGTGACTCTAGTATTCCTGACAGTCGGCCTAGTAATAGCTCCACGGGTGCTCAAGTTTGTGCATAGCGCGCGTTGGAATATCTTGGTGAGAGCATCTTCTGTAGGCTATTTGTTTGTCATCCTCTTTTCCTACGCTGCCTTGGCTTCCCTGTTTGGCGTCAACCTAGTATTTGCTTCTTTTTTAGCTGGATTTGCTATCGTCAATGGCGCTAGTGGCGCTGAAAGAGCGCGCTTTTCTGAATCGCTTGACTCTATCGGAAAAGTCGCGTTCGCCGTATTTATTCCAATCTACTTTGCGATCGTCGGCTACAAACTCGTACTAGGCAGAGGTTTTTCGCTTACGATGGTGGTGTTTTTTTTGATCGGTTCGTCTTTGATTTCCATGCTCTCAACTGGTTTTGCCGCCAAGCTGGCCGGATTTCGTAGGCTAGACATTATGAATCTGGCCATCACCACCAATGCCCGCGGCGGCCCGGGCATAATCCTAGCGAGCGTGGCATTCGATGCGGGCATCATCAATGCGCAGTTTTACACGACCCTGGTTTTAACGGCGGTGCTGACGTCGCAGGCAGCAGGAGCATGGCTGCGCTTCGTGCTGGGTAGAGGATGGCCGCTGCTGTCGACCAACCCAACGGAAATCTGGTCGGGTGCAGACGTCGAACAACCAGCGGAGTTGGAACCAGCACATAAGACTCTAGCGTGATCGCGCCGATCTCAAACCCGTAGTCCCGCTTAAGGCTGAGATAGTGATTATGATTAGTGGTAACAGACCATGAGTTTTCCGCTTTCTAGGGCATTCACACATCGAGCTGAACTTCAGGTTGTCTTTAAAAGGAGGAAAAAAACAATGCAACGAACGTCATTCTCCACATGCTTCGCTGTCGCGGCGGCGTTTATCGGGCTGCTGTTCGGTACACCATTACACGCACGCGCCGATTCCTTTAACTTCGAGAAAATCGCCGATTTTAACACTGTCATTACCGGTGGGAAGAAGACTCTTACCGGCCTTCACGATCCTTCTATCAATGATCAGGGGCAAGTGCTGTTCAGGGCAAGAGGTAAGTCCGGTCAGCGCGGCGTTTATGTCTACCAGGGCGGTATTCTTTCGGTAGTGGCAGACGCCAATACTGTTCTCCCCGGTGAGGCAGGGGTTTTAACGGGCGTTCACGATCTAGCGATGAATGACAGCGGCGAAGTAGTGTTTGAGGCAACAGGCAGTTCCGGCCAGCAGGGCATTTACTTCAAAGCGGGCGGAAGTCTCGCGGTTGTGGCAGACCGCAAAACGTCCATTCCCGGTGGAAGCGGAAATTTCACCAATCTCAGCGCTCCTTTTATCAGTAAACAGGGGGAGGTTCTTTTTAAGGGAGACGGCGAGAACGATCAGCACGGTATCTACAGCTATAGAGGAGGCATACTGGCTATTGTCGCCGACACTAAAACTGCTATTCCTGCGGGAAAAAAATTCTTCGTTAATTTCCGTCATCTTTCGATAAATAGGGCGGGACAGGTGGTGTTTAACGGCAAGGGCCACTCTGAGCAGCGCGGCATTTATATCCACATGGGCGACCGTCTAGTGGTTGTAGCGGACCGCAACACGCCTCTTCCTGATGGAAGTAAAACTTTTAAAGCGTTCCGCAAAGCTTCCATTGACGCTGAGGCGGAGGTCGCGTTTAAGGCAAAAGGGAAATCCGATCAGCGCGGTATTTATACCGACATCGGAGGTAATCTCGCTGTCGTGGCGGACCACAATACGGCAATTCCGGGCGGAGCGGGAAATTTTAATTTATTCGGGATCCCTTCTATCGATAGCGGGCACGTGGCCTTTACAGCCAACGGCGATAACCAAGGAGGTCTATACACGACCCTCGGCGGATCGCTTACGAAGGTCCTCGCATTGGGCGATCCGCTTGCTGGAAAGACAGTGACGGAAATAATTTTTCGACCGGACGGCCTTAAAGGTAACAACGTCATCTTCAAAGTCATCTTCGACGATTCTTCGAGAGGCATCTACCGCGCCGTTCTGGCTACCTCAGCTTCGAGTTCCTGAACCGTCAATTTTTTGTGCTCTTTTTCCTAGATGATCATGGACCTTCATTCGCCTCGCGTGACTCTTGCTGCCTATACCCATTTCGGGGCTAGAGGGCTCAAGGGCGTTGGTATGTATCACATTGTCAAAGAAGCGTGGAGGAGAGGATGGGTAGAGAAAGTCATTGCAGTGTCGAAGAGCCGTTGCCAATATGACTTCGATCTTCGCCTGGTGGATACACTTCCCGGTGGATCACGCCTGATCCATGGCCTCGGCCAGGTTCAAGAAAAGCTATGGCGGGGGTTTCCGTCCCGCTGGCTGAATGAGGCGATCTTCGATCAGTATGCTGCGTCCCGGCTGAGAGGCTCAGGCGGGATATTTATTGCGACTCCGGGTCTGGTTCGGACTGCGCGCAAAGCCAAGAATCTTGGCTATACGACTTTCCTGTACGGCGGCCATTCTGACCCTGCATTTCTGTTGCAACAAATACAGATCGAGCGGAGCGCCTTCGGTCTCAACACCACAAATCAAAACAAAGGCCGCTCTTGGGAAATGGCACGCTTCGCGGCGCACATCGATACCTCGGATTACATCCTTGCAATTTCGGAGTTTGCCGCCAACACCTACGTGCAGCAGGGCTTCCCACCGGAAAGAATCTTTATTGTCCCGCTCGGGGTGGATCTGGCCAAATTCTCCGCCACGCCGCCGCCTTCCGGTAACGACTTCACGTATCTGTTCATGGCTCATGCGAGCGGCAGTACGGGAATCTTAAAGGGCCTTCCATACCTTTTACAGGCATGGGATGAGCTGAGCCTGCAGCACGCTCGGCTGCTAATATGTGGGCATATCGGCCAGGAGGTTCAAGACTTGGTTGCCAAATATAGAACCAGATTCACCAATGTGGAGTTTACAGGTAGCGTCAGTGATCCCGTGAAGTACTATCAAAGAGCATCCGTCTTTGTCTTTCCCTCACTTGCAGAGGGATTCGGGAAAGTCGTTCTTGAAGCCATGGCCAGCGGCCGCCCTGTTATCACTACCGCTATTCCAAAACCGGTCGTTCGGGATGGCATCGACGGGTTTTATATCTCCCCTCGCGACGTACCGGATTTGAAAGAAAAGATGCTTTACTTTTACAATCGTCCGGAAGAAGTTGGCCGAATGGGGATGCACGCGAGCGAGCAAGCCCGCAGGTTCAGTTGGGACAGATTCAGCCTACAGGTGGCCGACATAGTGGCGCGGGCGGCTGCGGAAAGGCCACCTGCGAGTTCCAATTTTTCGGTCCAGCCGGCTGAGGGACAGTAATCGCCGTGGGTTCGCTGGCTAGCAATCTCTGGGGTGCTATTGGATTTTCTGATGAGGGGTAAGAGGATAAGCAGTAATCCGCGAACGTTCGAAATCTTGCCAGGCCTGCACCCCCTTGATATTTGGATTACGTTCGCGCGCGATACTTACTGTTACGAATTCAGGTTTTCCTGGGAAGGCAAAACCATATGAAGAATGCGAGCTATATTGCCGTTGTTCTCGTCATACTGCTGGCGGCACCAGCATCACCCAATACCGACGCTGTAAACCCTTTGGTTAAATTTTTCGAGGGACGTTTAAGCATCCGTGCTGTGAATATCCCTCTCAAGGAATTGGTCCAGGAAATTCGCAAGAAAAGCGGCATAGTTGTCGAGCTAAGAGATGCCAAAGCTGCGGAGAAGCGGATTACCGTCGATCTTGTCAATATCTCACCCGCACTCGCACTTGAAGAGATTCTCAGAGGCTTCAGTTTTGCCTTGCTCTATAATAATAAGGCCCATATTTCCGAAGCTGTGGTCTTGGCGCCCGTAGTTCCTCCCCCGCAGGTCGCTCAATCCAAGCCCCCGCCACCCCGGCCGTCGCAGCCTGTGAGACAACCTTCAGTCCCTAGGCCGGATTTTGAAGCGCTTCTACAGCGTAACCGGGACGAAGGCATGCAAGCTATTTCGCTAGCTCTGAAGGGGAGTAACCGGAGAGATAAGCTTGAGGCTGTGGATGCTCTTGAGAGCTTCGGATCCGCCGACGATCCGGAAATCATTCGGCTTCTGGGAGAAGCGCTGGCCGATTCCGACAAGGCGGTAAAAAAATCCGCGCTTGAGGCTTTGGCGGATAAAGAAGGAGCGGCTGTGATTCCCCTTCTCGCCGGTGGACTAAAAGATCCAGACCCTTCAATCCGTATAGACGCTCTAGATGCTCTAAGCGAAAAGGGGGAATTCCAGCTAGTGAGAAACGCGCTCTCGGATTCAGACAAAGAGGTCAGAGAAAAAGCGCAGGAGCTTTTAGAGACCGAACGCAAAACCTCTGAAACTAAAGCCAATAGCGCACGGAATACTATTCGGCCCGGCTTGCAGCGTTAACGAAGATTTTATCCTTAAGAAAGAAGATCGAGAGGCAACTCGCAAACTGTGCCGCTAGAGTTTATACCTTTCTTTGCGTTACTCTTGGCTCACTTGAGAATTCGACCCTGCCGTGAGAATTCGTCGGACCCATCGGGATCATACGACGGACAATGAGATCGCCTGATTTTTTTATCGTTGGAGCGCCGAAATGTGGCACCACCGCGATGAATTTTTATCTCAAACAACATCCCGACATCTTCATGTCTGAGAAAGAAATTCATTTTTTCGGTGAGGATTTGCGCTTCACGGTCCCCAGGGTGACGAGACAACAATATCTCGCCGCTTTTTCCCTTGCGACAGAGGCTAAAAGAGCTGGGGAGGCCGCGGTGTGGTACTTGTACTCGCGGCAGGCTGCAGACGAAATAAAAGAATTCTCTCCTGCGGCGCGGATCATTATTATGCTTCGCAACCCCGTCGACGTTATGTATTCGCTCTACCGGCAACGCCTGTATAACGGCAACGAAGATATCGAAGATTTCGAAGCGGCATTGGATGCCGAGGAGAGTCGAGAGTTGGGAGAACGCATGCCGCGACGGCCGTCGAATCTCATGGGGTGCTTTTACCGGGCGAGCGTGAAATTCACGAGTCAAGTCCGGCGCTATTTCGATCGGTTCGATCGGCAGAATGTGCATGTCATCATTTTCGACGATTTCCAGAAAGATGCAGCTCTGGTCTACAGCCAATGCTGTGATTTCCTCGATGTAGATAATCGTTTTCGGCCAAGCTTCCCCGTCATTAATGCTAGGCAACGTGCCCGCAGCGAGTTTATACGCGATCTATTGCACGATCCTCCCCAATCCTTTCACTGGCTTGCCAGGGCGTTGATGCTTCGGCGGAACCGCCAGGGGGGATACAAAGGCTGGCTAAAGCGTTTAAATACCACTCACGCCAAAATTCCGCCGATGAAACCGGAGTTGCAGCGGTCACTGAAGAAAGAGTTCCGGCCAGAAGTGGAAAAGTTAAGCGAGTTGCTCGACCGCGATCTAACCACCTGGTGCAAGTGATGAGAACTAGCACTGAATCAGGGCCGCTCCCTGGAGCAATATCGCAGACCGTTGCCCGCACAGGTACTAACCAGCAATAACACATTAGCCACCTCTACCCTGTGGCGTCTTTCCGTCTTCTTAGTTAAGCTCTCTCGGTATCATTATCGCTCATTCGTTTTCTTATGCATTTGAAAATTTCGCGAGCCACTTTCTAACACTCACAAAACCACCTCCGTTCTAAGCAATGCTAGTTTTATAAGAGGTTCCGCCTAAAAATGACCGGACAGCAACATTTTTGAACTTCACGGATGTAATGAATCCCATTCACTTTAACTGTGTTTTCTGTATGAAATTGCAGTCAACCTATTGGCAGCGCAGGTATGTGAGGGCGGTGTCGTGATTCTTTTTTCAGCGTGAAATGAGTACGGCTGCATGTCCCAATTTGTGCAAAGGCAGCGGCAGAGGACGGCTTTGATAAAATGATTTGGTGCGCTGATCGATTCAGTCCTGGTTTCTCAACGGTTTACACACCAGGCTTGTCTGGCACTGCCCTTGCACATGGCGTCGGGAACCATGAAATTCCCGATACTCATATCCATGTTTGCCGTGGCCAATCTATTTTTGAGTTTGCCTGCGTTTGCGAAAGACAAACCACCGACCGAACCCGTAGTGATCGACGACGGGGCCTACACTAGCTCTTTTATAAAGCTACATGCGAAGTGGACTAGCCCTAGTCCCGAATCGGGAACCGTCAAATTTAGATATCAAATCCGCGAGGGGTCAACTTCAGGCCCTATCATAGTTGGCTGGCAGTCGGTTGGTCTGGCAACCGAAATCACCCATCTTGGGTTAAGTCTTTTCAACGGGAAGACCTATTATATTGGGGTGAAGGCGATAAATAGCGAAGGCAAGACGTCCGACGTGGGTTACTCGGACGGGATCACAGTACAAAATAGTTCCGCACCGCCGCCACCACCGCCACCGCCACCACCGCCGCCGCCACCACCGCCGCCGCCACCACCGCCACCACCACCACCGCCGCCACCACCAACGAGCGGGGTACTGGAAGGATTTGGCTCTCAAACATCAGGTGGTGCGGGGAAGCCAATCGTCTTTGTTAGCAATCTGAACGATTCCGGTCCAGGCTCTCTCAGGACTGCGCTGTCTGGTGGAGATAGGACGATTCAATTCTTGGTGGGTGGTTTGATCCCGCTTACCAGTACTCTGCGTGTGAATGGAGCAAATATCACGCTTGACGGTTGCAGTGCCCCTGCACCAGGAATCACTCTTGTTGGTCGTCCGGTAGACATTCGCGGCAACTACGGTGCGCACGATGTTATCGTTCAATGTATTCGTAGCCGAGATTCTATTGATGATGGTTTCACTATTAGCGAAGGGGCGTTTAACATAGTCCTGGATCGGGTAAGTGTTGCTAATGCTGCTGACGGAGCTATCGACATTGGTAGTTGGAACGGAAAGCATACGCACGATATAACTATCCAGCGTTCGTTAATGACTCAGCCACGTAAGATCATGTTGGTGAAATATTTTGATGTTAAACGGGTTAGTTTACATCATAATTTATTTGCTGATTCGACTGATCGGAGCCCGCGCATTGCCTATAACCAGAGCGGCGGGTTGCCAGCGAATGAAATTACCGTCGACTTGCGCAACAACGTGATCGCCAATTGGAGGGGAGGAATCGGCACGGATGCATCCTGCGGCGCTAAAGCCAATATAGTAGGAAATTACTTTTCCAATTCTGGTGCATCGGTGACCGATCAGAAGCAGGGAATCGTTGTGTCCAGTGCATCCGAAACTTGCCTCCAAGGTTTTGCATACGTGGAGGGCAACGAGAGTGCAGATGTTCCGGATATAGACAACACGCCTTATATTCGCGTGCCCAAAGAAACCATCCCGTTTGCCGCACCACTGATCACAGAGCAGAACGCATGTGGCGCTGCGCAAATCGTTCTAGCCACGGCTGGCCATCCGATTCGCGACGACATTGATCAAGCTGCGGTCGGCAGAGTGAGAATCAATTGCTAAATGGCTTGGCATGTCTCCACAGTCCCGATAGCGGCGAGACGGAACTAACGCATCACTCGATGGCTTGGCGCGGCTTTGTTCCGGTGAACGCAGCGCCGGTTACATAGACGCCGGTATCGTCAATCTTTTTTCAGCAGCCAAATGACTACGACTGCTCGGCCTAGTTCAGCGTTGGCAAACAAACTGCCATCGGCAACAAGCCCCTTGTTATTTGCCGAATATGAACACGGAATCATCGTGTCGTCGTTTCAGAAGGGTTTGGCTGCGGCCTTTGCGGTATCTGAGGGTGTAGGTAACGGGGCGCCTGGATCCCTCGATGAATTTATGGCGAGCTTGCCGGACAACATGGTTCCCTCACGCTCCGGTAACAATCTTTACCTGACCGGTTCAGGAAAAGTTGCAGTTGCGGATCTGCTAAATTGACATTTTCTTTTCAGGATAGCCCGCCGTAAACCCGCGTTCTTGGATAAGCGACCCAATACATAAATTCTCCCGTCGGGCTCATAATCCTTCTGGAAGTTGCAACGGGTTTTACCGCCCCGGCGGCCTCGTTGACTAAGCTTCGCTGTGTGAGGTAAAAACTCGGGCAGCGTCGTGGCGTGCTCGAGAGCGTCCACCCGGCCTGAAAGGACCCAATTATGGCGATTCTAGAAACGCTGAATAAAGGCTTTAAGAGAATCGGCGCGGCGAGGCTGGGTCTTCTAGTAACCGTGACAATTCTCTCCGCGCTCTATCCAGCTATTCCATCCCTGGCACAACCGTATCAAGGATTTGGAGCGAATACGCCAGGCGGGACGGGGCAGCCAGTTTACCAGGTGACAAACCTCAACGATTCCGGACCCGGAAGCCTGCGTGACGCCGTGTCTCTGGGAAATCGGACCGTCGTGTTCGATGTGGCCGGGGAGATTGTGCTTTCAAGTGAGATCTACGTGAAAGGCGCTTTCATCACCATCGATGGTTTTAGCGCCCCCTCGCCGATAACTCTGGTTAACGATGGCCTGAGAATCGTCGGGAATATCGGCGCACATGACATCATCGTGCGGGGAATACGGGTGCGGAATGCTATAGGGGATAGCATCACGATCCGTGACGGGGCGCATAACGTTCTCATCGATCATATCTCCTCCCAGGGGGCGACCGATGGGGCCATCGACATCACCAGGGGCGCGCACGACGTGACTGTCCAGTGGAGTATCCTCGCTGAGAACGGGCCGGAACATAACTTCCTGGCATTGGTTGAGTTTCAAGCCCTACGTGTCACCTTTCATCACAACCTGTTTGTGAAAGGGCAAAGTCGAAACCCGCAGTCCGGCTGGGATACTACTTTAGCCACAACCGCGCCGGAGATCGTCACTGATATCCGCAACAACCTGATTTGGGATTTCTCTGATTACGGGACCGTGGCTACTAAGAAGACGAAAGCCAATGTAGTGAACAACTTTTACTATTCCTCGCTTAATCCGAAAGCTAAAAGAGCACTCTATGTGACTCAGGGCAGCCAGGTCTTTGCCGCAGGCAACTACAGTCATAACGGTGCGAACGTTGATGGGGAGGGGAATCAGCAGGCTCCTTTCCCTGTCCATGAAGGTGCGGTGGATATCACCGACGCCTGCACCGCTGCTCACCAGGTACTTGCCGAGGCGGGAGTAAATCCGCGGGACGTAGTAGACCAGCAGTATCTCTCGGCCGTGTCGCTACCGTCATGCGGTGCGCCTAACCCAACTATCGCAGTCAGCCCGGCTGGGCTCAATTTTTCGGCCACCATCGGGGCACCAAACCCATCCCCGAAGGTACTGACGATCACCGACTCTGGTGGTGGCGTGTCTTGGAATGCGACTATCAGTGCGCCGTGGCTCTCAGTTTCCCCTATGGGAGGGAAAACTCCATCTAATGTGACGGTGACCGCGAACTCGTCCGGCCTGCCGGTAGGCTCCCACCTAACGACGATTAGCATTATCGCTCCAGACGCAGAGAATCCTCCATTGTCGGTCCCGGTAACTCTGACAGTGTCCCCCACTGTTACGACGATACCCCAGATCACTACGCCGATACCAGGTGCAGCACTTCCGGGTTCAAGCGTCACTTTCGGCTGGGTCACCAACGGTGCGAATGTCGACAAGTGGCAGCTGTATGTCGGGTCCAGTCAAGGCGCGAAAAACCTTCACGACAGTGGCAAGTTTGGCGGAAGTTCAACCACCTCTAAAACTGTATCCGGCTTGCCGGTCGATGGACGCACAATCTGGGTGCAACTTCGCTTCAAAATCGGCGCGAATTGGCAGTTCGCCGATTTTCAGTACACCGCTGCTCCGCAGTAATTCATTGAGAGCCAGGGGAAGACTTGGCGTGATCCGCTCTGCAACTGTGGTGGCGGACTGAGTTCATTGCACCGAAATTCACGACCCACCCTTCAGGCCATCCATTGCAACCCCGGCGACGACAAAATTCGCCAAACCAACTGGTATCATAAGACCGGACGATGAGATCGCCTGATTTTTTATAGTCGGAGCGCCAAAGTGTGGTACGACGGGGATGCATCATTATCTCAACCAGCATCCAGAGATCTTCATGTCCGAAAAGGAACTGCACTTCTTCGGCAGTGATCCTCCCCGCTCTTTTCGTTGACTAGCCAGAGCCTTGGGGCTTCGGCGGAATCGACACGGCGGGTACAAAGGCTGGCTGAAGCGCTTGAATACTAGCCACGCGAAACTACTACCCATAAACCCGGAACTGAGACGCAGCCTGCAGAAATAGTTTTCTCCGCAGTCGAGCAGCTCAGTAGTTTACCCCGCCGTGACCAAATGCACTGGTGCAACCGATGAAAGAATATACCGAGCCTGCGCGTCTCTCCCTATCCGGCGAACGCGTTGCGCATGTCCTTGGCGCCCTAGGATTTGCATCGGTCGGAAGATTCTTGTTCTGGTCGTTGGCATTCGGTGTTGCCTACACGCAAGCACCGCTTTACACGTCAAATCAAAACACCAAATTTCTTATTGGATTGGCAGACGCTGGTTTGGGATTTTTGAACGAGGACTGGCTGGCCAATACCTTAGACCCTTTTCCGCTCTTTAGCTTCTTAGTCTATGCGACTTATCGCTACCTTCACGCAAACGCGTTCTACTTCTACAATATTATTATCTTCGGCGTTTATCTTTATAGCGTGGCAGGGATCGTGGCGAAAATCTGCAACATCAAGGAACCACGACCTAAATATCTTACGTTCCTGGTCACTACTATTGCACTTCATTCTTACGTTTTAGACTCTCTCTCTATGAGAATTTTTGGTTTTGAACTGGCACAGCTCCACTATGGCATGGCCGAATATCATATCATCGGGCGAATATTTCAGCCTAGCGTATTTGGCGTTTTCATTCTCTTATCAATCTACGCGTTTCTTAGTAAACGTCTCTTTTCGGCTGCTTTTTTGTTGGTTTTCGCGGCAATAATTCATCCCACTTACCTTTTAATTTCTGCGGTACTGACAGTCGCATATATGTTAGTTGTTTACCGAGAGGAAAAAAGCTTAAAGAAGTCACTCTCTCTAGGGCTTTTCAATCTGACGTTGATACTGCCGGTCTTGGGCTATCTCTTCATCTACTTTAGCCCAACGTCGCCTGAGTTGTGGAGCAACTCGAAAGCGGTGTTGATCAATATCAGGAGCCCGCATCACTTCAACCCGGAAGTTTGGCTTGGCGGGCTCGTGTATATCAAACTAGGCATTACGGCAGTGGCTATTTATCTGGTCAGAAACACGCGGCTTTTCCCGATCATGTTGTTACCTTTTGCGGTTGCCGTAATTCTGACCATGACACAGGTAATATGGGGAAATAACGGCCTTGCGGCTCTTACGCCCTGGCGTATGTTCATTGTCTTAGTGCCGCTGGCGCTCGCTATTATTGTCGGATATCTCGTTTCGCGATTTTTCGAGAAGTTCTTCAATCCGGCCGGGGAACGATATGCAGTAACGACTCTGGTAAATTTTACGGTACTGCTGGTGCTGGTTCTCTATGGCGCGAATACGCAGATGAAACGTTTTACGAATTACTATGGCGGCGAAACGATGCCGATGATGAACTTTGTAAGGGAAGCGAAATCTTTCGGTGACAACTTTCTCATACCCGTCGAATTTGAAGACTTTCGACTTTATACAGGCGCGCCTATCTTGGTAAATTTCAAGTCAGGGCCATACAAGGATACTGAATACATGGAGTGGTATCAGCGCTTCATCGGAGCTAGCGATTTTTACAATGCCCGGGACGAGGCCGCTTGCGACATTCTTCAAAGGTTGCACGATAGGTACAAGCTAACGCACGTTGTCGTCAAAGGCGCCCATCCCGGCGCACGGTGCGGGAATTTGGCGAAATTATACGAAGATGATCACTATAGCGTTTATAGAATACAGAAAGAGAATTCATCAGGCAGCTAGCGGCTGCTTTCGGCGAAAACGACCACAGCCGCCGGCTATAAGACCGGCCACATACAAGTATTTAGATCTCCACGGGCATAGTTAATCCCAGTCAAGTTAACGGTTTCAAGAGACGTTCGGCGGCTGCCGACCGACGGTCGTACTATTATATGGGTACAACTACGGTTCCAAATTGATTGCGCACAGCAATTTGCCGATTTTCATTTCAAAGTCGCGCCTAGGTAATTAGCGGCGTTGTGTAGACCACCGCAATCTCTCGCCGCGGGAACCGCGCAGCTCGCTGCTTCAACTCATGACAAGGCTCTTTGCCACGCATATTAATATCAACCGAGCAGGTGAGAATCGTGAGAAGCTCGCTTTGAGTCGTCGGCGGGTTTTTGCCGGCACCTCATTTTAGCGCTTATTCATCGAGCGACCCCTTTGTATCGCTGGTTTGGCCCGGCAGGCCGGTACGAATGGTAGGCGTGACATGCCTGATCGCGTCAACTCGCGGTCCTAATCCATCTCTGTCCCTTCTTCAAACACAGCGCAGACATGAAAAGAGATCCTTCGCGACTGGCTGGTCGGATTTTCGATATTGCTGTCGTCGGCGGGGGAATCTATGGGATGAGCGTGGCGAGAGACGCCGCCTTAAGAGGACTGACGGTAAGCTTGGTCGAGCAAGGGGACTTCGGCAATGCCGCTTCCTCGAATCATCACAAGATCATCCATGGAGGGTTTCGATATCTGCAACACGCGGACTTTTCAAGGATGCGCGAATCAATTAAGGAGCGCAACATTCTTATGCGAATGGCTCCGCATCTCGTCCACCCATTACCGTGCGTCATACCGACTTACGGTCACCGTCTAAAAGAAAAACTCATGTTTGCGGTGGCGCTGAAGTTAAATGATTTGATCAGCTTTGATCGCAATCGAAAGCTGCGAGAGGACCAAAAAATCCCCGCTGGACGTATTTTATCAACGGCGCAATGTCTGCAGCTTTGCCCCAATATCGATCAACGCGGGTTGAGTGGAGGCGCACTTTTTTTCGACGCCCAGGTCGACAACCCCGACCGTCTCAACCTATCGGTTTTGTTTTCCGCCGCAGCGGCCGGGGCGGACTTCGCAAATTACGTGGAGATGACTGAATTCCTGCGAGACGGTTCTGCGGTTTCAGGCATACGGGTTAGGGATACGCTTTCGGGAGCAGAGTTTGCGATTCGCGCTCGGGTTGTTGTCAATTGCACCGGTCCTAGGCCGGAGCAGGTTCTCCACTTGCTCGGACGGCCGCCGAGCGAAATACCTACTAAGCTGTTGAAAGCGATAGTACTGGTAACGCGGCCTGTAGTGGGCAATACAGCGGTTGGCATACGCAGTACATCGCCCTATACCGATCGAGACGCCGTGGTTCAAAAAGGGTACAGGTTCTTTTTTATCACACCCTGGCGACATAAGTCGCTGGTCGGCACGTTTGAAACCCCGTACAAAGCGGATCGCGACGGCCGGGATGTAAGTGAAAACGAGATTACGGATTTCCTCCGACAAATCAACGATGCTTTCTCGGGTGCCCGCCTTCAACGGGAGGACGTGGTTGGAGTTTTGAGCGGCCTTGTCCCCGCTGCTGACGCGGCGGAGCAAAATAGTCACGCGCAACGCCAGAATCACTGGACCATACGAGATCACGGAGCCGAAGACGGTATACCAGGGCTGCTATCTGTTGTCGGAGTGAAATATACGACGGCGAGAGGCATTGCCGAGAGAACCGTCAACCTGGTGTTAACGAAACTTGGCCGCAAGTTTATAAGATCTCGAACTGCGGAAACTCCAGTGGCCGGGGCCGTCATCAATGGCTGGGACGAATTTGCCGATCGAGCGGCAAAAGAACGCACTAGGCGGATCAGCACGGAGACGCTTAGGCATTTGTTGCAGTGCTACGGATCTGAATACCGCAATATTCTGCGCTATTGCGACGAAGATTCGCGCTGGAGCCGGTCTATCAGCAGTGACGCGCCGACGATACGGGCTGAAGTGCTCCATGGCATACGGTCCGAGATGGCTCGCAAACTGAGCGATATCATTTTCCGACGCACGGAGTTAGGGACGGCGGGGCATCCAGGAGATGCATGCCTGCACGCGTCCGCGGAAATCATGCGCGCTGAATTGAACTGGAACAAAGCAACCATGTTTCGAGAGTTGGATGAAGTTCAGCAGGGATTTTCTTACGAAAGACAACCAAGCCGTGCAGGTTGACAATCTGAAAATTCTGATGATCGCACCCACGCCATTTTTTGCGGACCGTGGGTGTCACATCCGTATTCTAGGCGAAGCCAAGGCGCTGATTAACTTAGGCCACGAATTAATCCTGTGTACGTATTTCCTCGGTCGGGATATCGAAGGTGTCCGGGTTGTGCGTACCTTGTCCGTTCCGTGGTACAACAAGCTGTCTGCCGGACCATCATGGCATAAGTTCTACATCGATTTGTTACTGTTGGGAAAAGTCGTCTCGGTGTGCCGTACGTTTCGGCCCCATGTCATTCACGCGCATCTACATGAGGGAGTCGTTATCGGCAAGATCGCAAGTCTGCTTTTTGGGATTCCGCTGGTTGCGGATCTTCAGGGCGGCCTGACCGATGAGCTCCTGGCTCACAGGTTCATCCCAGAGGTCCCCATCTTGGTAAAGCTCGTCCGCTGGATTGAGAAAAAGATCGACCAGATGCCGATACACCTGATTGTCAGCTCCAAGCAAACTGCCCAGAGCTGCGTCGATACCTATGGTATCTCTGGAGACCGGGTCAGTTCGGTGACCGACGGCGTCGATCTCGATATTTTTTCGCCGCGCGAAAAAGATTTGGTTCTGCAAGCGGCTCTAGGCATTCACAAAGGCGGTGGGAACGATGAATGATAGGGTGGTCATTTTCGTTGGGCTGCTTTCCCAATATCAGGGAATAGACTTGTTGCTGGAGACTATACCTATTGTGGCGCGAGAAGTACCCGAGGTGAAGTTTTTGATCGTCGGATATCCGGGTGAACAAATTTATCGGGATAGGGCGCGCGCGTTGGGAGTAGAGAGATGGACCCATTTCACCGGCAGGATTTCCTACGAAGATGTGCCGCGTTATCTGGCGTTGGCGGAGGTCGCGGTTTCTCCGAAGATTTCTACTACGGAGGCGAATTTAAAGCTGTTCACATACATGGCTATGGGACTTCCGACGGTCGTTTTTGATAATCCCATTAACCGTGAAATTCTCGATGATGTCGGAATCTATGCTAAATATGGCGACGTAGAATCGCTGGCGGCGGCATTGATCAGAGTTCTTCAAGATCGAGCATGGGGTCGCCAACTCGGTGAGCGGAGCCGCCAAAAAGCAGCGGCCAGCCATTCTTGGTTACAAGTCGGAAGACGATTGGGCGACATCTACCATTCGATAGGCGCTTATACTGCCTCGGATCCGAAGGAGCGACACAATGGGCAAGGAAAAGGTATTAGTCACAGGGGGGGCCGGTTTCATCGGTTCCCATTTAGTAAACGAATTGGTTAGACGCGGCTATCGTGTCACGGTCTTAGATGATCTGAGCGGTGGATTTGCGGAGAATGTCCAGCAGAAAGCTAGGTTGATCCAAGGTAGCGTAACCGACGAAAATCTAATTAAAGTTATCTTCTTTAGAGAAAAGTTTGATTATGTCTTTCACCTGGCTGCATATGCTGCGGAAGGGCTCAGTCATTTCATTAAGAGATTTAACTATGAAAATAATCTTATAGGTAGCGTCAATCTCATCAATGCGTCGATAAACCACCACGTGAAATGTTTTATCTTTACGTCGTCCATCGCAGTTTACGGAAAGAACCAGACTCCCATGGTTGAAGATATGATCCCGCTGCCGGAAGATCCTTATGGAATCGCGAAGCTGGCAGTGGAACACGAATTGCGGGTGAGCCAAGAAATTTTCGGGCTCGATTATGTCATCTTCAGGCCGCACAATGTCTATGGCGAACGCCAAAACATCGGGGATCGATACCGCAATGTAGTCGGCATTTTTATGAACCAGATCATGCAGGGTCAACCTATGACTATTTTCGGCGATGGAGAGCAGACCCGCGCATTCACATATGTTCAAGACATTGTACCGGTCCTGGCTGAAGCACCGCTCAACCCACTTGCGCGAAACCGGGTCTTTAACGTTGGAGCAGATACGCCTTATACGGTCAATGAACTGGCCAGGAGCACGGCAATTGCGATGGGCGTTCCGGCGAGGATAAAATATTTGGATGAGAGAAATGAAGTTAAGCACGTGATTGGTAATCATAATCGTCTCCACGAAATCTTTGGATATCGAGCACGGCTTCCATTAGAAGCGGGTCTCGAGAGAATGGCACGCTGGGCCCGTTCGGTCGGACCCCGGCAGAGCAAGCTTTTTGATAAGGTGGAAATCGATAAGAATATGCCAAAGAGCTGGCAAGAAGAGTTGGTTTCGGCGCGCATGTGTATGGGAAGATGAGAATTTTGGTGACAGGTGGCACCGGGTTTGCCGGAAGCCGTCTCGTAAATCGACTATTGGAGAGAGGCCATGAAGTCCGCGTGATGGATAATCAGCGCGGCCTATTCTATCAGGAGCTTAAAGCCAAGGGCGCCGTTATCGAACTAGGAAGTGTCACGGATAAGCAGCTGGTGGACAAACTGGTGAGAGGGTGCGATGTGGTACATCATCTCGCCGCGGCGTTTAGGCAATTAAACGTCCCCAAGCGGTACTATTGGGATGTAAATGTAGAAGGAACCCGCAATGTTGTCAGTGCAGCCCTTCGATTCGAGGTAGGAAGGGTCGTTTACTGCAGCACGCAGGGGGTGCACGGCCATATAACGCAACCGCCGGGAAACGAACAGTCGCCGATAGCGCCAGAGGATTACTATCAACTGACGAAGTACGAAGGCGAGAAAGTAGTGGCTGAATATTCGGACAGAGGGCTTAATGCCGTAACGCTTCGTCCGACCGCTATTTATGGCCCCGGAGACCCAGAAAGATTTCTTATCCTTTTTCGACTTGTGAAACGGAAGTCGTTTCTGATGTTTGGTGATGGCAAGACCTTCTATCATCCAGTGTACATCGACAACTTGGTGGATGCATTTGAGCTCGCGGGCTCGAAAAATAGCATTCGCGGTCAAACGTATATTATTGCGGATGAGCACTATTACTCCTTAAACGACCTAGTTCAGCATATTGCTGACGCTTTAGGAGTCTCGATCCAAATCCGGCATCTTCCATTTCTGCCACTGTGGTCCGCTGCCGTGCTATGTGAGATCGCCTGTAAACCTCTCCGCCTTAGACCGCCGCTTTTCCGCCGGCGTGTCGACTGGTTTCGGCAGGTTCGTGCCTTTAGCATCGACAAGGCTAAGGGCGAGCTAGGATACGAGCCGAAGTTGGGCTTAAGAGAAGGTTTGGCCTTAACCGCTCGCTGGTACGAGAAGCAAGGCTACCTGGCCTGAGAAGCAGCCAATGATAGTATTAGGTATTACCGACGGCGACGATAGTGGAGCATGCATTATAGGCGACGGAGTTGTACTTGCCGCGGTGAATGAAGAACGCTTGAACCGTAAGAAGCAGGTGATTGGCTTTCCATCGCTGTCGATTGAAGAAGTCATTCGACTGAGCGGCATACAAGCCGCGGACGTCGAAGCCGTGGGCGTGGCGGCAATAAGCGAAAAGTTCAATCCGCAACCCTTAGAAAACAACGGATGGTTTAGAACGAAGGAGGGTTTCGTAAAACGCTTTCGCGACGACGTCTCCTCAGCTCTAGCTCCTTATGTGGGAGACTACGGATTGGCCAAAAAGATCTATCATCGCATGCGGGTAAGAATCAGCCACCAACGGCGAGCAGGTGTTCCTAGGCTCCTGCGGGACCTCGGCGTTAATGCCCCGATTCGTTATTACAATCATCACCTGTGTCATGCGCTTTCTGCTTATCACACGAGCGGCTTCGAATCGGCGCTCACTTTGACACTGGACGGCGGGGGAGATGGCTCATGTTCCCATACGTATCTAGCCGATGGGCGGTCATTTCGGCGTCTATCGACTCTGGACAGTTTTCATTCTATCGGAAACTTCTACGCTTATGTTACTTATCTGTGCGGATTCAAGCCTGCCATTCATGAAGGGAAAATTACCGGACTGGCCGCCTACGGGCGGCCTGAATATGAGGATCTCTTCAGCCGCTTAATAGGCTACCGCGATGGACAAATCATCAATACCGGAAACGTTTATCGTTGGAGCGCCATTCGTGAGATTAAACGGATGCTGCCGCCATCCTTCAAATTGGAAGATCTTGCCGCAAGTATTCAGACGGTTCTCGAAAAAACTACCCTGGACTATGTTCGGCATTGGATCGGACGATCCGGAGCGAGGAATGTCGCGCTCGCGGGAGGAGTATTCTCCAATGTCAAGTTGAATCAGATGATCGCCGAGCTCCCTGAGGTCGACGCGCTCCATGTATTTCCGCAAATGGGAGACGGAGGGTTGGCCGTCGGCGCAGCTTATGCTTTCCCAGCGCCGAACGGGCGCGGCGAAATGTTCACCCGCCGCCTAGAAAACGTGTATCTTGGGCCGGCTTATACTGACACGGAAATGCGCGGCGAATTGGATGCGGCCGGTCTCGTCTATGTGCACCACCATGACGTGGAAAGGCAAATCGCCAAACTTCTCGCGGCGGGAAAGGTTGTAGCTCGGTTCGATGGCAAGATGGAGTTTGGCCCGAGGGCTTTGGGAAATCGCTCGATTTTATACGGGCCGACAGATCCGACGATCAACGACTGGTTGAATAAGCAACTGAAGCGAACAGAGTTCATGCCCTTTGCGCCTTCTGTTCTGGCGGAGTATGCCGACCAATGTTTCAAAACCAGCAAAACGAGCTCTCACGCTACTCGATTCATGACGATGACTCTTAGTTGCACTGATTGGATGAAACGAAATTGCCCCGCGGTTGTCCATGTGGACGGCACCGCTAGACCGCAAATGGTAGATCAACAGACCAGCCCGAGTTTCTACACAATCATCAACGAATTTCGGAAACTTACGTCTTTACCCTGCGTTATCAATACCAGCTTCAACATGCATGAAGAGCCTATCGTCTGTAGTCCACGCGATGCCATCCGCGCTTTCAAGCTCGGCCGCCTGGATTATTTGGCGATGGGCAACCTTGTAGTCAAGAATCCGGCTCTATCGCTAGATTCTTTGATCCCAGACAGGCGATCCGTGGGCGGCCTTCAACCCACTTACTAGCCGAGCGGTCAGCAATCACCAGTCAATCGAATGGGCGCTATATATGGCATTGTCGGGGAGACGAGTCGCTCCGCGGTTCGTTCCATGGGCGAACGCCTCACGCATCGCGGCGCGGTAGCAGCGGAGTGGACACTCTCGCCAACGGTTCATCTGGGGCAGCGGTTCGAGGACGATCAGATAGTTTCATCGAAGCACCACTGCATAGTTTTCGACGGTTTTATCAATAACCTTAACGAGCTTATCAAGCTTCTGGGTAGAACCCATCCTCCTGCGGAGGCGGATCCCGCAGAGATTGTCTTCGATATCGTTCATAAGTTTGGGGTCAATGGGTTTCAGTTCCTACAAGGGCATTTTGCAGTCGCGATATGGGACGAAAAAAATCACTGCCTCATTCTGGCGCGCGACCGGGTGGGAGGGCGCCCGCTGGTTTATGCGCAACTGCCGCATTGCTTTCTATTCGCAAGCGAGTACAAGGCGCTGTTGGCTATCGATGAATTGCCCGCGCAGCCCAACCGGGATGCCATTCAATACGTGCAATGTACGAAGACTGCGCATGTCCACGCCTGCTGTCTGGAAGGAGTCTATCAAGTTCCCCCCGGGCATTGGCTGAAAGTCGATGATAGCGGTATAGAACGCATCAGATATTGGGATATCGCCCTTCCGGTGTCGAAAGCGTCGGAACGCATGCAGGTAGTGGCTTTTCGGAAAGCTTTTGACCAGGCCGTCCAGAAACAAATCACAGGCTATGATGAGATCGGCGTCGCGCTTAGTGGCCTAGATTCCGCAGCGACGCTTGCCGGGTTGCGGCAAACCGCACCGTCGCGAGTTGTCCATACCTTTACGGCAGGTTTCGGGCCGGACGATATGGACTTGGTCCTTTGCTCAGAGTTGGCGCGTCATTTTAGAACCATTCATCACGAAATTGTGCTCCAGGCCAACGATCTTGAGGAGATCTTACCTTATTTGGTTTGGCTCATGGGAGATCCGGTGGGAAGGGAGGACAAGCCTTATCTTTTCGTCACTAATCGTGAGGCGGCAAAGTATGTCAAACTGTTACTGACCGGATATTATTCGGATTATCTCTTTGGCGGCATGCCCCGTCACAAACTTGTAAAGGCTGCCGCGATGCCGTTATTATCGCGTCCGATTGAGGAGTTTTACCGGTTTACTCAAACCGGAGAGATGCCCGATTCATTGTTCGGCCGCTCTCTGGTGAGACTGTATTTCCGCGGCAAGGACTATCCTCCCCCGACTGTCATCGGCGCGAACGGCTTTCCTGCGCTGGATCCCCTGCGTTGCAACAATGGGCAGCCCTTAAACACGCACCTGCGAAGTCAGATTTTTGCGAATCCGGGCTTTGCCTCGGGAGAATCTATTTACGCTGCATTTGGCCTTTCCTACAATTCCCCGTTTATGGATCCGTCTGTCATCCAAGCCGCGTTCGAAATTCCCGATTGCCTGAAAATGCCCGCTTTTAACGGCAAATACATCCTTCGCAGGGCATTTTCCGGACTGCTTCCGGAATCTATTTTAAGGCAGAGAAAAACGCTTCTGCGACTAAAGCACGATGAGCGCTTTGCTCGCATTCTGGATTCCTTGGCAGAACGATTTCTCTCGCTCGACGTCGTGTGCTTCCAGGGGTCTTTTTGAGCGCAGCTACATCGAGCAACTGCGCCGAAAAAGACGTCACCCCTACTCCAGCGAGCGCGGATACCGTCTATGGTCGATAATCCTAACCGAGATATGGTGTCGCATATATCTGGACCACCGAGGCGTTTCGGCTGAAATGACGGTTTAGCTGCCGGAGCTTGCCGGCTGTTCTTCAAGAAGAGGCCTGGCAATGTAAGAACAGACATAGATACGGCCGATCCAACCAAGCCCGACGCCATAGATCACTCCGGTAAGTCCCCAGGCGGCGCCTAAAATGGCGCCGGCGGCGCCCACAAGCACCGATATCCACATCAGTAGATTTAGGTAAATTAATTCGCGTTCACCGCCGAGCGCGGTAGCCGTCGCTTTGCCGATACCGCCGAGTACCTTTAAGACTCCTGTAACAATCCCGGCCATCACCAGTCCGGAAGATAGTTCGTACTGTTCGGAAAGAAACCCATGAACAACAAGCGGCGCGAAGTAAAGAATCGCAACACTTACAAGCAAAATGAGTAAGAGTGCACTCATCAGCTCTTGGGTGACGAGCCGGCGCCGCTCACTTGCTAACATTGTCGTGCAAAGCTTCGGAAAAAGCGTGTACCCGACGCCCAATTGGAGAACTCGAAACGGTCCGATGACCACCGCGGCGAGAATTCCGAATACGGCCAAGTCTTCGAGCGGAAGAAGTTTCGGGATAAGGAGCCTTTCCAACTGCAATAGGAGCAACGCTGATGCATTGATTCCCGCATACGGCAAACTCTCGCGCCAGGAAAAACAGAGCACAGAATTGTCAGCGAAAGCTCTCTGCTTGAACAGTTGCCACCAGCCCAAGCTTGCGGCCAAGCCGTAACCGACAACCATGAGGCCGACGGGCAATTGAGGGCTTTGATGCATAAGAAACGCCACAGTTAGCGAAGCAAGCAGCAAAAAGGCATTGCAGATATGTGCAGTTGACAGCGACCACATGAAACGTTGGGCGTTTTGAAACTTTGCAGCCGCAACAGTCGTGGCACCCCCGGCGATGGTGCCCGTAAGAAGCCACAGCACCATCGCCGAACTGAGGTCATAAATGAGAGCAGCCAAAATTGCCATGCCGAACCCTACTGCGGCCGATGTAATAAGGGTACGGATTAAAAGCCATGGTCCGGGAACAATGGACTTGCGGTTGACCACACCATCTATGCCTGCGGGGGCAACTAACGCGCCTAAGTTCAACAAGGTAATCGCAAGAGTGGCCAGCGCATACTCAAGAATCGGCAGGTAGTGCGCTAACAAAAGATTTGCCAATGCGACTGCTAAACTAGAGAAAGCAAAGAATATAGAGTTATAAAAAGTTCTTGATGAAAGAAACGATCTCCATGCAGAGTCCTGATTCATAGTCCCTTCACTGATTCTCGTAAAACTTTGCTTTAAGTATCAAGAAAGCGAAAACCGATCATCAGAGCAATTTTGTTTATTTCTTTGCCTGGCCTAATTCAAGCCGTGAAGACTGCGCGCTGCCCAAGTCCACGGACGACTGCAGTCGCATATGCGCTGATTGTTGTCGATCCTGTTATTGTGGCCATTCGACTTCCATATGCCTTTTTCAATAAATCACGTTAGATGGATCCAGGGAATGAACGGTATAGAGTTCGTTGGTCCTGGAGCCATTCAGTTGTGCTCATCCGCCAACGCTTTGCACAGCGCGTTGCTTTCAGGCAATGGCCTAACTATCGAGGTCTGGGCGGCTACCAGGACCAATGACCAAGAGGGTCCTGCGCGGATCGTGTCTTATTCCAAGAATACGCGGTTAAGAAATTTCAGCCTTGGCCAGGCGCACGGTGATCTTGTCATGCGCCTGCGAACATCCGAGAGCGACATAAACGGAACAGATCGCGTTCTAATCGGCAAAAGCTTGTTCCGACCCAACGAGCCTCAGCATGTCACGGTCACCTATGATTTCTCTCAACAACAAATCTATGTCGATGGCGACATGCGCTTGCGCACGACGATGCCGTGGGGCAGATTTGCAACATGGGATCCGTCGTATTCTTTCGTAGTCGGCAATGAAGCTACCGGGAATCGTCCTTGGCTGGGTAAGCTTTTTTTACTGGCAGTCTACGATAGGGCCTTATCGGAGGACGAGATCCGGAGAAATTATGCAGCCGGCAGACTGATTGCACCGCAATCAAATCGGCGCCGGTGAACGCGTTGAGCGAGGACTGCTTGCGCTTTACATATTCGCCGAGGGAAAGGGAAAGCAGGTTTTTAATCGCGGCGGGGAACTGCCTTCAGCTGATCTCGACATCCCCGCACTAATTAAAACTAGCGGCCGAGCGTATCTGACGAGTCCTTATGCCGAGTTTCGCTCGGAATCTCTAACATTCCGCCGGGCCATCGACATTAGCGGGAACATATTTGTTTTCATCCCGTTTGGACTGCTCCTACATGGGGCGTTAACAGGGTGCTACCGTTCACCGCGTCAAAGAGTTGCGTGGGCTCTCGCGGCGGGAATTTTGTTCACGTTCACCATGGAATCATTGCAGTATTTTTCCCAGACAAGATATTCTTCAATGACCGACGTCATCGCCAATGCGATTGGCACGATTTTGGGCGTTGAGCATCGATACGCGCGCAGCGTGGCGGCAATAGCCGCAACAGGAACGGCGATGTCCAAGAGGGGCTTTGTCTTTGACGCTAAGGTTTTGCAAGAATTCGCTTAGGTTGCTTTACGTCAGTGTAGCGGCTGCGGATATTGCTATTTTAGCCGCGTACTTCTTGCTGCGAACCCAGTCGTTTGGGCCTCTCAATTTCATTCGAGCGCAACTTGACCTTAGACATGAGAATGTTGCCGCCGTCTGGTACTCAGGCATAATTTTGTTTTTAACTAGCATAGCCGCGCTTTTCTGTTTTCATGTAGATTCTAGAATCAGGTCGTCTCCGAAATTAGGAAACACGTTGCGTTACGGTTGGCTTGTCATCGCGCTCATATTTGCGGGATTCTCATTTGACGAGATCGGTTCGATACATGAGCGCTCTGATTTGATAGTGTCTGGAGCATCTTACACTCTGGGACTGGCAGGATGGGTAGGTGTGCTGTGGCCATTCATGGCGCTGGTGTTTTCCTATTTTGTTCTATTCTTTTATTTTTATCTTTCTCGCTCAAGGATCTCTCAAGTATTGGCTTTAATAGGCGGCGGGCTTCTAATATCCGTTCCAATTCAAGAGTTTTTAGAATCAAAATTGCGATTAGGAGGGCAAACGCGGGGAACTGTTCTGGGGATGTTAGAAGAAGGGTCAGAGATTATTGGCACTACACTTATTCTTATATCTTTCTTGGAGTTCGCCATCATGAGCAGCTGCATGGGACCTGCGAAGGGATTTGTTTCTCCGCGTCCGGAGATAACCTGATTCAGATTAGAATCAGCGATCACTTCGTTAAACTGACCTATTCCGTACTTGTGCTGTCAGCTATAGCAGCGTTGGCTATGGCCTGGTTTTTAGTTCCGCATTTAAGCGATTTACATCATCGTGGCAATCCAAGTGTATGGCATCCTAGCGTAGCCTTATTCGTTGCTGGTGTTGCAGCTTTTATCAATTTTTCGTTAGAATGTAAGAGTAAAAACCACCTGCTTGGGTACTCGTTCAAATGGACGTGGGTTCTGGTGGGGATAGTTTGTTTATGGTTCTCGGTTGAGTTTGAGTCCGGTATTAACACCGCAATCTATGCCTCTATAAAATCTCTTTCAGATATGTTGTTTATTTCGGCTCGACGTGGCGAAATACTACTTTCGGTAACTATCCTTACTATGGGTTTCGCTGCGTTTTTTGCTCTTTTTGGCATCAATTTCAATCGTGCAGGTCAATGGTTATTTTGCCTGGGCATCGTATCATGGGCAGGAGTTTTTACCACTGGTTCGTGGGAGACCAAAGAAGCGCTAAAGATTTTGAGTCCCTCCCTATTTTTAGTGTCCTTTATCGAGTCCATGAAATGTCTTTACGTTCAAGTTTCTCATACGACTTCAAACGCAGGTTAAAGAAGAATCTGCTTCGCACCTCGATTTGACGCAAATGGCTACTTCATTGGGTCACTACTTGTTGGGCCTTTCGATCACGCGCGCTGTGGCTTCTAACAATACCGAGAAAAGCAGAGGGCTGTGGTTGGCTTTGATTGCTTGTGTGCCTGACCTCGATGTCATTCCGGGTTTCTTTGTCGGTAAACTGGGTCAATTCCATCATGGCATCACCCACAGCTTTGCGGCTGCGCTGATTTTTTCGGTGATCACTTGGGTTTTATTCAGACCGAGGGGCGAAAGGTCTCTGAAGCTAAGTATTCTCGTTTTTTTTCTTTACGCGTCCCATGTCGTCCTGGATTATTTCACTATGGATACGGGGGCTCCATATGGAGTTCCGCTCTACTGGCCTATATCTCATGACACCTACCAGTCGCCGTGGGCTTTGCTGCCGAACGTTCAACACACGCGCGCCCCTCTTTTCAGCGCGCACAATGTCTTGCTGATGGTCCGAGAGGGAGTAATCTTTCTTCCTCTAATCGGATTTATCCGTGCATTGAACCATTCTCAAACCGCTTGTCGAGTACGAAGCGCGTGGCTCTACGGCGGGTGGTTTATCATTGCGGTCTGGGCTTCGCTGGTTTCTCTTCACGAGGGGTAGCCCACACTATTCCTGGTAATTTCGGCAGTTAAATACGTAAAGGTCCTGGACATGTTCGTCACATGGGAGACGCTGGCGGTGTATCGCTTATCATCGTCCGATCCAATACAAACAACTACTGAAGGTAGGTGTCATGAAATCTAGCGCCGTGAAAAGCCGTGAAAATATTAACGAGATCATCCGACCGTATCACGGCGAGCTTGTCAACTTACTGGTAGAGGGCGAAGAGCGGGCTGAACTGCTCGAACACGCGAATAAACTCCCGTCCGTACAGCTATCTCACCGCTCGTTGTGTGATCTCGAAATCTTAGCCGTAGGAGGGTTCTCGCCGCTGAATCGTTTTATGGGAAAAGCCGACTATACAAGGGTTGTTCAGGAAATGCGCTTGGCGAACGATACGTTGTTTCCCATTCCGATTACTTTGCCCATCGTCGATCCCAGGATCGTACGGTTAGGGGAAGAAGTTGCCTTAAGAAATCGTCACAATAATCTTCTCGCGATGATGATGGTCGAAGAAATATTCGCATGGGATGCCGACGAAGAAACCCAACTCGTGCTTGGAACTAAAGATGTGCGCCATCCGCTAGTGGCTGAGATGGCGACATGGGGACGGCACTATATCTCCGGTACGCTAAGAGTTCTTAATTTGCCGAAACATTATGATTTCGTCGAGCTTCGAAGGACCCCAATTGAAGCGCGTGAGGCTCTGGAAACTCTGGGAAAGGGAAATGTCGTCGCGTTTCAAACACGGAACCCGATGCATCGAGCTCACGAGGAACTTACCAAGCGGGCCGCGGCACAGATAGGAGGCTCGCTGTTAATACACCCCGTCGTGGGCATGACCAAGCCCGGCGACGTAAATCATTACACCCGAGCCCGTGCTTACAAGCGTTTGGTCGAACGGTATTACGATAACAGTAACACCCTGCTAAGCCTTTTTCCCTTGGCCATGCGCATGGCTGGTCCTCGGGAAGCTTTATGGCACGCCATCATTCGCCGCAACTATGGGGCCAACCACTTCATCGTCGGCAGAGATCATGCCGGTCCCGGCAAAGATTCCTCAGGTCGTTCATTTTACGGAGTGTATGACGCTCAGAATCTAGTGCAAAAATTCGAGTGCGAGATCGGCGTACGAATACTGCCGTTTCAAGAAATCGTTTATTTGCCTGACGAAAATCGATACGAAGAAAAACATCGAGTCCAAACCGGTGCCCGAGTTGCTTCGCTTTCCGGAACCCAAGTGCGGGATGACTATTTGGGCAAGGGGAAGAGCTTGCCTGAGTGGTTCACCCGCCCGGAAACCGCAGCGATCTTGTCCGAGATCTCTCGGCCCAAGCATCAGCAGGGATTTTGCCTGTGGCTTACGGGACTCAGCGGCGCAGGAAAGTCGACGATAGCGGAAGTGCTTGCGAACTTGCTGATGGAGCGGGGAATACCGGTTACGATGCTTGACGGCGACGTTGTTCGTACCCATCTTTCCAAGGGGTTGGGTTTCAGCAAGGAAGACCGCGACACGAACATCCTTCGCATTGGGTTTGTCGCCGCCGAGATTGTGCGTCATCACGGAGTGGTCATCTGCGCCGCCGTGAGCCCCTATCGGGCGGCGCGTAATGAATGTCGCGGCTTGGTGGGGGAAAATCGCTTTATCGAAATCTTCGTCGACACTCCTCTGGAAGTTTGCGAACAGCGGGATATCAAAGGCATGTACGCCAAGGCGCGTCGCGGTGAAATCAAAGGCTTTACCGGCATTGACGATCCATATGAAGAGCCGCTAAATCCCGAGATCGTCTTGAATACGACGGAGTGTTCTGCCGAGGAAAATTCCCGCCAAATCATTAAGCAATTAATAGAACGCGGCTGTCTATTAGATGCTAACGACACGAGAAATCAAGCATCCGCATTAAACTAACTCGGACGCTACAACCAGGAAAACCTTCGACCCTCTGGTGCTACGTGTCATCCCACAAAAGTAAAATGTTGAATTAAGGTACCGGTACGAAATGTATGTTTCGTGCGCGGCACTTTGTTTGACTTGCGCTGCTGATCTCACAAGCAACGCGCTCTTGAATATTCATCGACAGTGGCTTTGCCCTAATTACGGCGATTAAATCCCGCCCGCGAATAGCGTCGTTTAATTGACTCATACAGCTCAAGGAAAAGTAATTGGAAGACATATCGCTGCTTTTTGTAGTTCTTTTAGTTGGCGCGGGGGGACAACTTCTCGACGGAACGTTGGGAATGGGATTCGGAGTTTTCTCCGCCTCCGCGCTGCTCGCGGCCGGGTTTCCGCCGGTTACGGTGGTAGCCACAGTAAACGCTGCAAAGCTTTTAACCGGCATCTTTTCGGGCATCGCTCACTGGAGGGCCGGCAACGTCCGTTCGGATTGGCTGCTGCCTCTGATCATACCTGGAGTCGTGGGAGGCGTGTTAGGCGCATATCTCCTGGGTTCTCTGCCGCAGGAGAATTTCCGTTTCTGGATGGCTGTGGTGTTGTTGGGAATGGGCATGATCATTTTATGCCGAACTCTTTTTCCCGCTATCTTTTCGGTTGGATCCGCGGCGGCGGGTGAGCCTCCCCGACGCTTTTCTCGCCGTTTCTACCTCGCGATAGTAGGTTTCGTCGCCGGGGCTCTCAACGCTATCAGCGGCGCTTACGGCCCCTTCGCAACTTCGGGGGTAATGCTAATCGGCAAAGCTAAGCCCGCCCGCGCCATCGGTACGGCCAACATGGCGGAGATATTTGTGGCAGGAGCCGTGATTTCCAGTTTTCTCACTGCGCGAGGGCTGCAAACCGTATCCTGGGACTTGGCGATTGCCTTGGATCTGGGGGGCGCCCTCACTGCTCCACTGGCAGCTTATGCCTGCTCGCGGCTACCTTCCAGGGTGCTTCAGCTCGGAGTCGGGATGGTCTTGATCGGTCTTAACTTGAAAGTGGTCATCGCCCAGATCGGGTGAGTCTTGCCGCTCTAAAAATTAACGTCGTTGCCAACCTATTCAAGACGCACCCCACCGAAAGGCCAACCTGCTGATTGCTCGCTTTTCTGATTGTGCGGTCACTGTAGAAAGCACAGTTCGAAGTACGCGGTTGTCTCTAGGAATGTCACCTACGTCTCGAAAACCATCTCGCTGGATAATAATCATCGGCCCGGGGCCACATAATGAAAGCTTTACATGTCGGTGACGATGTTTTGTTTCCTCGGAAATAGTCAGTTTTTTGTTTTCAAAATGGTTATTGTCGTTGATCGAGGCGCACCGGGGCATACTTCCGCCGGATTATTCAAAGCATGGGGGAGGATAAAGTGATGGAGTTGATGGCGGAGACTGTTGTTGAAAATCGAAGTAATTCTGTTCACGAGGATTGGGAAGCAAAGATTCGTGATCGCTCCGCAAAACTCGGAGTTATTGGCTTAGGCTGCGTCGGACTGCCACTGGCCATCGAAATGGCTCGCGAGGGTTTTCAAGTGACCGGGATTGATATTAACGGCAGCAGGGCGGCATCCGTCAATGCAGGCGTATCGTATGTTTTAGACGTGCCAAGTAACGTTCTCCATGCCGCCGTTGCTAATCGGAGCCTGAGAGCGACGCAGTCATTCGCCGCGTTGGAATCGGTTGACACTATCAGCATATGTGTCCCGATGCCTTTGCGGAAATCCAAGGATCCCGATCTTTCGTACATCGTGGCCGCCGTGGAAGCCGTTCATAATCACCTTACGCCCGGAAAGTTGATCGTTATCGAGAGCACCACATATCCTGGAACTACTCGGGAGGTTGTGCTTCCCATTTTGGAAAAATCAGGTCTCAAGGCCGGTGAAGACTTTTTCCTGGCATTCTCCCCCGATAGAGTCGATCCTGGCAATCAGACTTATACGATACGAAACATTCCGAAAATCATTGGCGGCCTGACTGCCCGTTGTACTGCCATGGCGACGCTTCTTTACCGGCAGTTTGTCGACAGCGTTATTCCGATGTCCTCTTCGGAGTCGGCAGAAATGGTTAAGCTTTTGGAAAATACTTTCAGGAGCGTCAATATCGCTTTGGTCAACGAAATGGCTCGCATGTGCTGCCAGTTCGGTATCAACGTCTGGGAAGTCATTGACGCCGCTAAAACAAAGCCGTTTGGTTTCATGCCGTTTTATCCCGGACCCGGCCTGGGGGGGCATAGCATTCCGATCGTTCCGGACGATCTCACATGGAAAAGTAGAATGAACGGTTTTCAACCGCGCCTGATCGAGACGGCCGCACTTGTCAATAGCCAGATGCCGGAATTTACCGTCAGCCGAGTCGCATCTGCGCTCAACCAAAAAAAGAAGAGCATAAAAGGCTCTCGCCTCCTTGCACTCGGAATTGCCTACAAGCGGGATGTTAGCGATACGAGGGAATCGCCGGCACTCGAGGTGGCAAGAGCTCTAATAGAAAAAGGCGCGGCGCTCGAGTATTCGGATCCCTATGTACCGATGGTTTCTATAGGCGAAGAAACTCTCGTGTCGGTTCCCTTGACCGCACAACTAATTCAATCGATGGATTGCGTGTTGATATTGACGGACCATCCCGCTTTTGACTACCCCATGATCGCAACCCATAGTGCTGTAGTAGTGGATTGCCGAAACGCGCTCAAAAATTTCTCTGGTGCAAACGTGATGCCGCTCTAACAACCTCTCTATTCTTTCCTTCCCGCGAAGGCTCACCCTTAGAATAATCATTGCTCCCATCGTTCCTTAGTCCGATCCCCGTTAGTACAGCCACCTTCTCCTTACCCATCCCGCCTTGACGCAAACCCTATCGGCTCCAAGAGAGGCCAATCCCTCTCTTCAGTCGTCGAACTCTCCCACTGCTGGCATTCTTCCTATTCGTTCTCCTTGGACCGATTTATGGACAAGACAGACAGCGGAGCTTTATCCAAAACAATTCCCAGAGTGCCAATTCAAACTCCCTCGCACGCCGCTTCAAATAAGTATGACTTCGATATTGTCACGATGTTGGATTTGAGTCACGTCCGCATATGTTTGACCAGCAGCGGCCGCTACAGTTTTACGCCCCAGCCCCATTTTGTGCCTTGACGGCAGACTTCCGAGTTCGTTCTGAATAATTGCGTGCTGGCGGTCAATTCTCTGATGATCATTCCTCATTGACCGCCGGCGCCAACTGGTAAAACCGTGCAGCGTTGCCGCGCAAGACCGCTTGCTTGGCCGCGTCGCTAATTTCATCGCGTTTTTGGAGTTCGTGAATCTCCTTGCGGATCGTCTGCAGGTTCACTTCGTGCGGGAAGTCCGACGAAAACATGAAGGCTTGCTCGCCGGCGACTTTGATCGCATAGGCAAGATCGCTTTCACCGCCCTCGATCCCCACCACGATGCGGCCTGCGCGGACTAGTCCGAAAATATACTCCGCAACGGTTTGTCCCTCCGGCAATTGCAGCAGTTCCCCGCGCGGATTGACCGGCGTACCGGCTTCGAACGATCGCGACAGGCGTTCGAGAGCCATGAGAAACCACAGCGGACCGCCTTCCAGGTAAGCGACACGCAGACCGGAAAAGCGTTCGAACAAATTGTTGAGGACCATCTCCGCCAGAGCGATCGCCAGCGACATCGGATGGCCGATGGCATTGGCGCCGGTGGACACGTTCATGGTTTCCATTCCTAAATCCCAGTGGCCGCCGCCATGCACGACAACGGGAATACCCAAGCGCGCCGCTTCGGCGTACACCGGCCAGTAGGGCTTGGCGCCGAGATTCAAATGCACTCCAGTGGCAGGGAACAGGACAGCGGCCATGCCCAAGTCTTTTTGCGCATGTTGCAACTCCGCCAACGCCGCATCGGCATCGTGCATCGGTAACAGTGCGACACCTTTAAAACGGGCGTCGCGTCCGAGATAGGTTTCCGCCAGCCAGTCGTTGTAAGCCCGCGCGGCGCCGCAAGCATAGTCGCGGTCGACGATCCGGCCAATTCGTTGGCCCGCGGTGGGAAAGAGCACCGCGTGCTCGATCCCCGCTTCCTCGATGAACTTGATCCAGCCTTCGGGACCTGGGTTTACAAACCGGCCTTCTGCGTTGGTTGCGAAGGCGCCTGGCGGCGTGCGTGTCAGGGAATACTGGATGTGGCTATTGAGCGGAAATACCCCGCTGCGCAGCCGTGCGCCGCTAGCGCTGTAGGGAAAGTGCCGGGCGATCCCGTCGCTGTCTTCGAAAATATGACCATCGCCGTCGATAACTTTCAATTGCTGTGTCATTGATTTCTCCTGTACTAAAGCATTGCCAGGCGTGACGTTGCCGAGTTTATTTGAGACATGTGGGATTGCGTCGGGCAATGGCTGAGTCCCGCGCCATCCATCATTGCAACATTTTCATCATCTGCCTGATAGCACCGCGCGATAAAAATTGTCAACCCGCTTCGACGCGCTCGCCGGTAACGCGTTCAACCCAGGGCACTCTAAGAACTCGATCGAAGCAACGACGAAACAAGGATAGTTGAAGCGACGAAGCGAATCTGGATGAGTCAGGCGCGAGGGCCAATGAGGAAACTAGCAGAGGTTTTTATTTAGACAGATGGAATAAGCAGCTTGTGGCTATGTCATGACGAAGACCATCAAGAAGCAATTAAAGCCACTGCAGACTTCAATAAAAGTATCCCAGTCGTTGTCGGCGTGAGCGACGGTATCAACAACTGACAACAAGGACTTGCCTGATGAATGCCGGTTAAGATATTGACTTTTAGACCTAATGGTCACTGTCTCCTTCAGGGGTAACGTTGTTCTTGAGATGCGGCTTTCCGAAGGCCTTCTTGTCGAGGCCGTAGATCTGCAACTTGCGGTGAATCGTCCTCACGTCAACACCGCAACTCTTGGCGGTGAGGTCTATTCGCCCTCGATATGCTTTGAGCTTATCGGTTAGATACTCCTTTTCTCGTTCGCGAATCCACTCGTTGAGAGATAGCTCGGTTGCGACACTTCGCTTGTAACCATCCCCAGGGAGATTGTGATTAATACTTCCAAATCCAGATCCGCTGCGTTTAGAACCGGGATTTGGTCATAATCACCGCTTTCTCAAGAACGTTGTGGAGTTCTCGAATATTGCCTGGCCAGGGATATCTTCGAATTTGTTCCATGGCGTCCGGCAATACTCCGGTTATCTTCTTCCTGACGGAAACGGGATGATGCTGCAAAAAGTCCTTGATCAATAACGGGATATCGTCCAGCCTCCTACGCAAGGGAAGCAGGCCGATCGAGATAACACGGATGCGGTAATAGAAGTCGCTTCGCACTTTCCCTGATCCAGCAGTTCTTTTAATGGAATGTTGCTTGCCGCTACTACGCGCATATTGACCTTAGTCCAACGGCTCGAGCCGAGCGCTGAACTTTTTGATCATTAAGAACCAGCAATAGTTTTACCTGCATGGCCAGCGGCATGTTCTCGATCTCGTCCAAGAACAGCGTGCCTTCATGGGCGAGTTCAATCTTTCCTGGTCTTGTTTGCTCTGCGCCGGTAAAGGCCCCACGTTCGTATCCGAATAGTTCGCTTTCAAGAAGGGTTTCGGGAAATCCGCCGCAATTAATAGTGATAAAGGGACCATTCCTGCGAAAACTCTGATGATGGATCGTCCTTGCCATCAATTCCTTTCCGGTTCCTGTTTCCCTTCAAGCACCACGGTACTATCAGTCGGTGCCACCGTACGGATAGTCTCGAAAACGCGATGCATTTCAGGAGACCTGCTTAGTATTCTCCCAAACAAGTAGTTGTCTTTAAGTTTCCTTCGCAGCTGGCGGATTTCCGCGAAAAAGCCGGTTTTCGCCAGTACCACCCTGGCCGATTCCTGAACGGCTGCCATGCTGAAGGGTTTAACAATGTAATCACTCGCGCCATCTTGAGGACTTCCACAGCATTGTCGATTTCCGCGTAGCCTGTCATGACGATAACTGGAACGTCACTCCATCGATCGACAATTCGTTTGGTTAATTCGATTCCATCCATTCCGGGTAGCCGAATGTCGGTAACCACTAGATCGACATCTTCGTCTTCCAGGAGTTGCAGCGCTTGCTCTGCGCCCGATTCGACTTTAACCCGTAACCCTCATGCGCGAACAACTGCTCTAACTGCTGACGGATAACTGCATCATCGTCGACAACGAGGATGTGGGGCGCGAACGGCGCGGCTAGGGTTTCTTGAGGTCCTGCGGATTCCGGCTCGGTATTTTTGCCGCGCCAATTTTTTATTAAGGTTTTATCTGTC
>CAVYDL010000007.1:0-369767 GCA_963767275.1 uncultured delta proteobacterium
GTTGCTTGCTCGGAGGCGAAGCCCTTCCTGCTGAAATTTGCCCGTCAAGCCGGAAAAAAGTCAATTAGAGGTCGCGATAGCGGCATGGGGAGCGACGTCGATTCCCACCGCGGTGGCGCTAGATGGCGGTTACTTTGCCAAGCAAGGGCTGGCGGTGAATATTTCCGTAGTAGCGGCGAGCACATCGGTGCAGGCATTGATCTCGGGGAGGGTCGATATTTATCAAGGCGGCGCCACGGCGATTGGCGGCAATCTTGGCGGGGCGGATATTATTTACGTCGGCGCTTCGGTCGATAAGAGTTCTCTGATGTTACTCAGCCAAAAAAGTTTCACATCGTTCGAGAAATTCTGCGCCAAGACGATCTCGACAACCTCTCCCGGCGCGTTCGGCGAAATCGTCGTGCGCATGACTGCGCGCAAACACGGCATGGAAGTGGGCAAAGATGTAAAGCTGATCTATCACCGGACGCCTGGGGAAGCTTTGTCGACTTTTTGCCGGCAATGCCGACGGTTTAGTGATCGGCCTGCCGCATACCGACCTGGCCCGGCAGAAAGGCGCCACCGTGGTCGTCGACTATTACAAAGAAGGCGTGAAAATCATCGGTCCGGGGACTGCGGTGATGAGAGAGTTTGCCCAGAAAAATCCAAATACCATCAAAGCTTATTTCATGGGGCATCTGGACGGGCTGAAACGCGCGGTCGATGACGAGGAATATGCAAAAGAAGCTCGACGGCAAGTATTCCAAGATTACCGACGCCAAGTTACTCGCGGAAAATTATCGGCAAGGCTTGCGGGTCTGGAACAAAGACATGAGCGTCGATCCGGCGGCGATCCGCGTGGTGCTCGAAGATTCGCCGGACGGAAAAGGCAAAGGCGCCGATCCGAAGCGGTTTTATGACAACTCATTAATACAGGCCGTCAATCGTGATTACGCTTCCAAGCTTTTTCCTGGGGAAGTGAAATAGTGGGCGCGATGCAAGGTGGGCATGAAACCGTGCTTAGCTTGGTCCCTGAGAACGGTCCAATTCAAGGCGTTAATAACTCGTCGTTGAGCTGCGCGCAGCAAGATAGCCAGGATCGGTGCTTCAAGGGCCGGGAAATCTGGAAAAAATTATTGACTCTTGCAGCGCCCGCCAACGTCGCCCTAACATTCGATTTGCCGCGTTTCAACGGAGCTCGATGATGACCCCTTCGTCGCTGCGCAATTGCATCACGCGCCCGTAATGCTTGGTTCGATCGAGATGAGTTGAAAACAGTAATACGGCCTGTGCGTCAAAGGTGCTCAGGATGAAGTTACGTGGCTGCGAAACGAAGTTGAGGACGATCAATAGGCGGCGATTACCGCCTTGCGCACGTACGCCATCACATCATCGATCACCGGGAGCGACGCATAATCGCCCACGGACAATGCTGGCTCCGCCCGGCGCAGCTCGATAAGGCGATGATAAAGCATGAGAATCGAGTGGGTTGCTCGCGCAATGGCGCCGCGTTGACGGTTTTGAAATCATCGGCGAGCGGCAGCCAGGGCGAACCCGTCGAAAAGCCGGCGCATCGCCGCCGGTCCATTGCATCGGTGTGCGCACCGGATCGCGCCCCAGGCCCAGACCGGGAACGTTTTTTTCGAACGGATCCGCACCTGATCCGGCGGAATCGGCACATCGTGCATGCCGATTTCGTCGCCGTAATAGAGCGTGGGCGTGCCGCGCAACGTCAGCAGCAGCATCGCCGCCACGCGCGCTTGTGCGCGCCGACCCGGGTGGCGATGCGCGGCTTGTCGTGATTGCCGAGCACCCAGTTGGGCCAGGCGTACGATGGCAGCATCGCTTCGTAGCGCTCGACCGCGGCGGCGATTTCCTGGCGTTCCAGGGCAAACGATCAATTGAAAATTGAATGGCAGGTGCGCGCCCTTGCCGCTTGCGCCGTAATAGGCCATCAGCCGTTCGAGTGGAAGATAGATCTCGCCGACTAACATGCGATCGTCATATTCGTCGATCACCGCGCGCATCATGGCGACGATGTCTTGTACTTCCGGCAGGTCCGCCGTGTAGGTCGTAAGCAATTCGCGATACGGAGACATGCCTGGTTGAAAATCCGGGTTCGTCGGATTGTCGCGAAACAGCGTGTCTTTCGCCAGATGTGCATGACGTCGACACGAAAGCCATCGACGCCTCGATCGAGCCAAAAACGCAGCACATCGAGCATCGCTTGCTGCACTTCGGGATTTCGCCAGTTAAGATCGGGCTGTTCTTTGAGAAACGCGTGATAAAAATATTGCTTGGTTGCTTGTCCCATGCCCAGGCCGCACCGCCGAAGTTTGAGCGCCAGTTGTTCGGCGGTCCGCCGTCAGGTGGGCATCGCGCCAGATGTACCAGTCGCGTTTCGCGCTGTGGCGCGACGATCTCGATTCGATGAACCAGGGATGGCGATCCGAAGTATGATTGGGAACGTAGTCGAGCAACAGCTTCATGCCGCGACCATGCACTTCTGCCAGCAACGCATCGAAGTCTGCAAGTGATCCGAAAAGCGGATAGATATCGGTGTAGTCGCTAACGTCGTAACCGAAGTCGGCCATGGGCGAGGGATAGATCGGCGAAATCCAGATCGCGTCTGCGCCGAGCCATTGCAAGTAATCGAGTTGCTGAAGAATCCCCTGAAGATCGCCGATGCCGTCACCGTTGCTGTCCTTAAACGAGCGCGGGTAGATTTGATAAACGATGCCGCGTTCCCACCAATGAAATGACTGTTCGGTTGAGTTCATTTGCACCTGACGATTACTTTAGGAAGAAGTTGCCAATTTGGTTTATAGAGGCGGTAAGTCGAATATGGCGATTTGAATTGTGACGCGCGAAATCTGTGACCAGGGTTGTGCGTCTGCCGCAGATGCCTCATTCAGTTATTTCAACAGTAGCGGATGTCGACGAGCTCACCGACATCGACATTTTCACCCGGCGCCGCGCATTTGCCCATCATTTGGAATGCGAATAGCAGTGCGAACCCTAAACGAATAGCGAGTAACGAAGGCATTCGCATCCATTGCAATCGCCCACCGCTGATGGCATTTAAGCCAAGAACTACCAGCGGTAAAGTAAATATTTTTAAGATCGCTGCGGTTCGGTTGGCCACGTCACGTTAGAGTAACAGAGTAGCCCGATTACGGCCAGAAAATTTAACTGGGAACATTCGTCTACTCATTGGTCGCTTGACCACACGAGAAAATTAAAGGGAGATGTACGATGGCGCGAGCTGCTCTGGTCCTATTGTTTTTGGTCGTTTTGTTGACGGCGCCGCTCTCGGTAAACGCTGCCGAGACGGCGTTTTTCCAGGGCAAGACCGTAACGCTTCAGGTTGGCGCCCCGGCTGGCGGCAGGCAGGATCGCATTGCGCGAACGTTGACCAAGTATTTGGTGAAGTACACGCCCGGGAGTCCAACTTTCCTGATTCAAAACAAATCCGGCGGGCAGGGCATTCCGGCGATGCTGGCGCTCAGCAAAGGAGTGACGGACGGCAGCTTCATGTCGATGGTGATCTCGTCATATTTAGAAGCGCCTTACTTCGGCGCGCCGGGAGCTACTTATGATCCGCGCACCTTCGTGTACGTCGGCGCGCCCAGCACGGGTAAACAGCGTAACGTGCTGTTTCTCCATCAGCGCGCGGGTATCAAAACTCTGGACGAGCTGCGTAAGCGCGAGGTCACCCTTGGCGCCCAAGGAGTCGGCAACCGCAGTTACCTTTACGCCCGCCTAATCGCCGAGCTTCTCGCCCTGAAAGTTCGCTGGGTCTTGGGCTATGACACGTTGCAGCTTTATGTTGCCTTGGAGCAAAGGGAAATTCAGGGACGGGTTAACGACGCGGCATCGATGATGACCGATCGGCCGGAGTTGTTTGCCAAGCGCGAGGTGGTGGCGCTGGTCGCCATGACTCTGCCCGAGGAGCTACCGCCGATGCAGCATCCGATCTTCGACGGGGTACCGTCGATTATGCAGTTTGCCAAGACCGACACGCAAAGAAACATCATTCGCAAGATCAACTCCACTGATCGGCTCGGCGCCGCCATGGCCTTCCCACCGGGAACTCCGGAGTCGATTCGCAAGATTCTGGAAGAGGCGTTGCTCAAAGTCGGCAAAGACGCGGCGTTTCGCAAAGACTGGGAAGATGTGGTGCTCGAAGGCAATTCGTTCGAGCAGATGTTTAGTGGCAAAGAAGTTTTCGAAGATGTCAAACAGTACACCGATTGGCGCCCGGAAATTATCGCTATGTATAAACGGTTGGCTCACGAAGCGCCGAAGTGACGATGATTGGAGCAACCGTCTGGGGCCGTGTTTATTTTGCCGCGGATTGAGTATCCGCTAAGAATTATCAGGAGAATAAATGTGAAGTTGTTACTGGCTGGCTCTCTAGCTTTTTTAATCACATTGCTGGTTGCCGACTATTTTCAAGCCGACGCGGCAGCGCCACCGATAAAGGTGCTCATCACCACCGGCTCATCGAGTGAGCGGGAAGGAGCACTGTATGTCGCCCAGGACCTAGGATATTTCCGTAAGTATGGTCTCGACGTCACGCTAGTGCAGGTGCGCAACGGCCCGGTCGGCATGGCGGCGCTCAGTTCCGGCGAGTCGCTGCTGCACTGGGGCTCGGTGTCGGCGGCAAATCTCGGCGCCATCGCCGAGGGCGCGGATTTGGTTTTCGTCGCCGGCTTCATCAATCGCTTGACCGGCGCTTTTGCGGCGAATCCTAAGATCAAGACGCCGGGGGAACTGAGAGGGCGAAGTGTCGGCGTCAATAGTTTGAGCGGCGGCACTTGGATCTTTACCATGCTCGCCCTCGATCACTGGGGGCTCGTGCCGGAACGGGACAAGATTCAAGTGCGCGCGCTGGGCGACAATTCGGTGGTCTCGCAGGCGCTGCTGGCCGGCAATGTCGACGCCGCTTATCTGAGCTACACCTATGCCAAGATCGTTCAAAACAAAGGCTTTCGCGTGCTCGCCGATTTAGAGAAACTGCCGATCGCGTATCAGGGTACTGGGCTCATCACGCGGCGCAGCGCAATGACATCGTCGTCGACGACCATCGAAAGCGTCGTCAAGGGATTGCTCGACGGCGTCGCCTTCGTTCGTAATCCGGAAAACAAATCGCAAGTGGTCAAGAGCTTGGCTAGAGGACTGCGGCTCAAACGCATCGAAGACGCCGACGAAGGCTATCAAAACATGCTCGGCATCTACGAAAGAAAAATCTATCCCAGCGTCGACGGCGTGCGCAATGTCATTCGCCTGCTCGGCGCCGGCAACGAAAAGATCCGCCGGCTCAAGGCGGAGGAACTGGTCGACGATAGCGTGGTGAAACGGTTGGAAAAGGACGGCCGGTTTTAATTTTGTTTCTTCATACGCCCGTGCGGACAATGTGGCAGGGTTAGTTTTTTTAACCACAAAGAGCCTAGCGCATCAAAGCCGCCACCGAAATTCAGTTCATTGCCCGTCATTGCTCGAAAGTATCGCACTTAGCGCTCGCACATTTTCTCGGAATCGCGGTCTCGCCCAACTCTCACAGGATTGATTTATTCGGCTTCACCGTGCCGGGAAACAAGCCATGATTGGCGAGAAACTCGAGCATGAAGCGATTGAACAGCCACGGCTGCTCGATCTGGCAGGCGTGGCCGGCGCCCGGTAGGACTTTCAACTCGCAGTTGGGAACCCGCGCTTGGAGCGCGAAGGAGCTCGGATGGCTGCCGTCTTCGCTGCCGGTAAGGATGATCATCGGGCAGGCGATACGCTCGTGATGGCCTTCGGGGTAGGGCTGGGCGAGGGCGCGAAACTGGTGCATGATCGTCTCGGCATCGGCATAGTCGTTGCGCTCGCTGAACATGTTGGCGAAGAAATGCGCCATAGGGGTTACCCGGAACGCCGCGCTCATGTCTTCAAAGGTGTAGCGCCAGCGATAACCGATGCCTTCGGCGGTATAATTATCGATGCGCTTCTTGGTGAATTCTTTGGTCGGGTTGTAGCCGGTGCCGCAGAGCACGAGCGCGGCGGTTTTGTCCGGTCGCTGATGGTACATGAAGGGCGCGATCGACGAGCCCACCGAGCAGCCCCCCAGAATCGCTTTCTCGCCGGGTGCGACCTCGTCAATCGCTTCCCAGCAGGCCTGGGCCATGTCGTCCATGGTCAACCCGGCGTCGGCTTTGGGCGAACGGCCGTATCCCGGAATATCGATGGCGATGCAGCGGTACCAAGTCGACAAATGCGCCATCTGATAAATCCAGCAGGACTGATCCATCGGGTTGGGATGGACAAAGGCGATCACCGGTCCGGTGCGTCCCATTCGTTCATAGTAAAGCGGTCCGTGAATATGATTTGCCATAGAATTCTTTCGGGCTTTCAGTTCGAAACAATGTGGAGAGCTTCGCTGAACTGTTTCAACGGTGCGTCCTTATCGTTCCAATCGTTCAATACGTTCCAGTCGTTCCAATCGTTCGGACTACGCCAAACGGCGATGCTAGACATTGAAAGGATTGTCCTTGCCCAATCCTTTCATCAAGTCCGGTTGGTCGCCTTTGTTCAACGATTGAGCCAGTTCGAGTAGATAATCTTCCTGTTCGATCGCTTCGTAACGCGCCATGGAGTTGTTAGCCGCCAGCGGCTTGCCGCCGATGAAGTGAAATGAATGGCAGTCCCAGTCGTAGAATTCATCGCCGCGGCTGCAGATTTCCTTCCAGCGGATTCCGACCGGGCTGCGATGCAGACCGGTGCGCGCGGGTAGGGCTTCCTGTTCTTCGAGGCTGAGATTGAGATCGGCTTTGTAAGCTTTTTCTTCGGGAATACCCTCCCACATGCGCCGGTAGTCGGGCAGAAACTCTTCCTGGCGCACCGTCAGCGCGGTGTGCATGTCCCACCAGGTGCCATGGCCGGAGACGCGCTCGTCGACTTTGTCCACTAACTTGTAAACCAGGCGGCCGCCGGCGCGCAGACGCAGGACCAACGTTCCTTCGGCGGTCTTGGAGTTTTGTTCCGGTTCGATGCCGCAATATTTTTCAAAGAACGCGGCATTTTTCGCCAAATCGCGCGCGCCGAAGACGGCGTGGCTGATGCGGCCGACACCTTCTTCCGTGGCGATGTCCATTGCGCCCTCGGGCATTTCTACCGGCGCCCAGAGTTCGTATTGGTTGCCGTCCGGGTCGGCAAAATAGATCACCGTGCCGTCGTCGCCATCGGCGGCGGTACGGATCGCATCGGTGTGCGCAATCTTGTGGCGGTCGAGCCGGCGCAAATGTTCGTCGATGTCCTCGGGCCGGATGTAAAAGCCGCAGCGCGGCAGATCCTTGCCCAGCTCTTTTGCCGGCGGATAAAACTCGGGCTGGAGAAAAGCGCCGATGCGGCAGGAGCCGCCGTCCCACCAAAGGAAGCTGGTGATTTTGATATTTCGTTTGCGCGCGGCGGTGGTGAGGCCGATAATCGGCTGCCGCGTGATGCCGGTGGCGTTCACCGCCCAATCCACCCAGGCGCTCATGTCATTGGTGCCGACGACAAAGTGATCGATCCAGTGGACCGCTCCGCTAGGTTCGACGATATTCATAGTAAGTCCCTCCAAGTGTTCAGCGGGTTCAAAACATTCAAGCCGTTAAAAATGTTCAAATCGTTCCAGCCGGGCGGTTGTTCTGTTTCGAGCGGTAGCAAACGGCTGGTTGGGTGTCAAGGCGAATTCCGATCGTGCGCCGTCATTTCAGTAAATGCCCAGGGCCAATCCCGCTGCTAGCGTGGCGCCGATTTCTTCGCAGCGTTGGAGATCGAACTCGCCGATCTGTTTCTTTGCCAAGATCTCGTCGGGCGTCTGCGCGTAGGTGCAGACGATAATCGGCTCGGCGATGGGTTTTAAGCGCCAGCCGGTGGCGATGCGCTGAATCTGCCGGGCGGCGTTTTCACCGTCGCTGCCGGCGCAAATCATCGTCGCGTAGGGGCGGCCGACGATGCGGTCCAGGACGGCGTAATAGCTGCGGTCGAAGAAGTCTTTCATGACCCCTGACATCATCGCGAGGTTCTCCGGCGTCGCGAAGATGTAACCGTCGGCTTGCAGCAGTTCGCTTGGACCGGCTTCGCCGGCATGTATAAAATTCACCGCCACATCTGGTTCACTCTGAGCCCCGTTGGCGGCGGCCTGCGCCATCTGGAATGTGCCGCCGGTCATGGAGTGAAAGACGATCAGAAGTTTTTTCATTCGGATGAATTTAACCACAAAGAGCACAAAGTTCACATAGGAAGAAGAGTCAGATTCGGAGTGTTGGCCGCAAAGAACGCAAAAGGGAATAGGACTGGCTAGGCACGGGTTTCAAACTTGCTGCTTGCCTCGTAATGGCAAGGCGTGCCTTGCCATCAGGTCAGATCGGCAATTAATTGATCGATAAACCCTTCGTCGTCGAATTCTTTTAACCAGTGTAGATCCCAGAGCGTCAACGGATTTTCCACCGTCGGGCCGTATTCCTGGGCGGCGATTTCGTCGGTGTTCACGATCGCTTCGATGGTCGGGTAGGGTTTGACTTGCAACAGCTCAGCGATGGAGTCGACCTGGCGGCGCAGTTCGCGGCGGTCGGTGAGCTTCATCAGGCGCATCGGTTCTTCCGCGATGATCTCCATCGCTTCGTCGCGCCGATAAATCAATAATCCGAGGGCGTGGATCACGGCTTTCAGGTAGTCTTTCATCAATGCCGAGTTGTTTCTGCCGAACTCGGCAAGACAGGCTTGAGCGAACAGGCTGACGATTTCCGCTTCGCTGGCGGGAAAGGTTTTGAGCCCGGCAGCTATGGCGGCGGGCAAATAAATCGGCGCCATGAAGCAGGCGGCGCACTCGCCGCTAACGACCTTGCGCCACTGCTGCCAGCGGCCGACTTCTTTGTCAGGCACGATGACGGTCTTTACCGAATTCTCCAGTCCGACTTTGCGCAGCCATAGAGTAATGCGGTGCGGCCGGCCGAGATCGCGCACCGCCATGGTTTTGCCCCTGAGATCGTCAAGCGAGTTAAACGATTGCGGGAACCACCAGCTGCAGTCCGCGCTGAATCTGCGGCGCGCAGAAGAGCGTGGTCTTTTTACCCTTGGCCGCTTCGGTGTGAGGTACTCGATAGGTTCGATGATCGCATCGCACCTACGGTCGAACAACGCCGCTTCGAACTCGCGTTGCGGTTCGATATCAGCACTTCGACAGGGACGCCCTAATGGCGTTCGGCCATGGCTTTGATGCAGATAACCGGCGTGCGGTCGCGGTCGCGATAGGCGAGGCGGATGGTGCACATGGGCTCGTTTTCTACTCAAAATCGAGCTGATTGAAGGATAGGAACTCCCGGAAAGACGCAAAGCGCGCAAAGTCACGGGCGATGCCCGTCATGCCGATGGAACACGAGGGATCTAGAATAGATTTCTCCCCAGGGTCGAAATGACAACGATTCCGACCTCGGCGTCACTGCGGGGAATATTCTTTTCTAAAACGGCCCCGCTGGCACGGCGGGCCAGGAGGCTAACAGCTTGCCGTATCCCGCGATGTTGTACCGTAGCCCGAGCTTGGAAAGCACCAGCCAGAGCATCGCCGGGTTGCTGGCGACGATGGGCAGTTTCAATTCATGTTCGAGTTTTTCGAGTATCGGTATCGGATCGAGCAGGGCGCCCTGGAAATAGATGGCGTCGACGTTGGGGTATTCGCTCAGCGCTTTTCGCGTCATATCTTCGACATCTTTCGACGTGAGCTTTTGTGCGTCGGTGTGGGCGCGCAGGATTTGCGGCGGATAAAACGACTCGATGGCGAATGCCAAGAGGTAGTCGTAGTAAATTTTTTTCAACCGGTCGTCCACCGGCGTCATGAGCAGAATTTTCCGCGCGGAAAAAGCTTTCAGCGCGGCCACCGATGAGCGCAACGCCAAGGTTACCGGTACATTCAATGTCGCAGTGACCTGCTCCCACATGCCGGGGTTGAGCGCTTCCTTGGGCGCGCCGCTGATAATCAAGCCGCGCCAGCCGTTGGTCGCGATTAGCTCCCGCGACTGCTCGATCAAGGCATCGACCTTGCCCTGGGCATCGTAGAGCGAAGTGTGGGTGCCGGAATCCTGCATGAAGGTGAAGTCGATATCCGCGGGGATGAACTTCTTGAAGCTCGCATGGTGCGGGCTCGACGGCGCGCTGGAGCCCAAGAAGCCAATCTTAGTGGGTGCGGTTTTAGACATGCTGGGTGCTCCGAGATTCACGGCCTAAAAGCTTGCCGGTTAGAGTCATAATGCGATGAATCAGCTGGTTACTGTTCCGAGGCGAGCGAGCCGCGCACGCCCCAGTCTTCTTTGCCGGTGTCGTGGAAGAGAATGTTCAGCGACTCGGGTTTGATGTTGGCGACTTCGACGAAGTCCTTGGAGATACGTTTGACCTGTTCGTTTTTCTGTTCTTTGGTCTTGCCGGGAAACATGTAGATGTGCACGACGGGCATAGAAACCTCGCTGTACTGCGAATTGCCTAGCCATATGCAAGGGCGCGCCGAAAGGCAATAGAAAAGTAGCGCTCCGATGCTTGACAGTCGTGGGAGGTTGAGATGATATGCGGTCAAACAGGGAAGGCATTGCCATTCAATTGTGCCGGCAAGCTGCGCGGACTGTTTACCACGATATCGGAGCGGATTTATGGAAAGAACTCTAGTTACCTGGTTGGGTTTTTCATTATCGGAACGGCTCTCGTTCCTGATCAAGTCCGGCATATTTTTATCGATCTGCGGCGCCACGCTGTTTGTCGCCCTGGCGTCGAGCTATCCAGCAGTGCACGACACCTTGCACAACGTCCGCCACGCCCTTGCCATAGTGCCTTGTCACTAAAGACGCTTGCGGCCTCCGCCGGTTTCCTCTTTCTCTTACTCTTTGGCATTGCCGGCGCCGAAGAATTTAACATTTTTCTTAAGACGACGCCTAAAATAGAACTGCTGCGGCCGTTTGCCGACCCGGCGACTCTTTCTCTGCTGGTGACCCGTGCGGACGGGCGGCCGGTGGTCCAGGGCGTGGTCGCGATCGTCCTTGACGCGCCACAGCCCGGCACCTTACTATCCACCGATTTTCCCTTGGTCGAAGGCAGCCGCTTGCTCGAGTTGGTCTTGCCGCTGCGCCGGGGACGCGCCGAGTGGAAATACCTTTTTCCGATCCGCGGCAATTACCGGCTGTCGGTCAATTTCGTCGATGCCGACGGTCAAGGGACGAGCAAGGATTTTCCAATTCCTGTGCTGGAGGAGCGCCAGAAGTGGCTTTGGCTCGGGCTCTTTTGCGCCGGATTGTTTCTAATCGGTTTTAGCGCCGGGAGGATATTTACCACACCGGCCCGGGGTGGGATGATAACGGCGTTGCTGGCGCTGTCCCTAGCCGCCGTCGCAAGCGTTGGCGGACATGACCCGCCGCCGACACAAGCTGTTTCGAACCCGCAGAGCGCGCTGGAAATCGATGGCGCGGTGGTCGGTAAGTTAACCCGTCTGCGCTGGCGTCCAAGCGATGCTGCTGTGGTCAATAGACAATTGTCGTTGGCGATCACTCATCTGGAAAAACGCAAAATCATGTTTGCCGTCGACAGGGTGCTGGTGGCGAGTGAGTTCGGCTTGAAGTTTCACTATCCCGATGGCGCGGAGTATCGCGTGAATGCCGTCGCCGAGTCCCCTGGACAAGCGCCGGTTCGCGCCGAACAATTGGTGGCGGTTACCGGTATCGAGCCGGCGATGATGGCGCAAATTCCCGCGCTGTTGTTTTTTCTGTCGGTGATCTCGCTTGGTCTTGGCGCCGGACGATTTAGCTTTCGTTATCATCATCGCGCTCCACGTTAATTGCTTAGGCAGCCTATTGGTTCTTTGGGACGCTATCAATCGCAAAATCGGCCTAGGACATTGGGGCCGTCCAGAACGCACCGGAGCGGTTCGTACAACTCGCCGCTGTGGATACTCGCCAATTCGACGCGGCCCAGATGGGGCGCTGAGCGTTGGTGGCGGCTCTCCCTTTCATAGCTTGCCGGTTCGCCAAAAATTGTCAGCAGATGGTTCGCCAGTGCGATGCGCGAGATCGCTCGAGTAGCCGCGACATGGCGGATTCCGGCTTCGCGACTTTCAGCCATGCGCATCACGCGCAAAGCCAAATCATGGGCCCAGACCACCGAGCGATATTCGTCGTCGACTATCGTCACCGGCAGATTCTTGCCGATGCGGTAGCGGAGCCAGTCCCAATGACCGGTGCGGCCGTTGGGTGAGGAGCCGATCGCCAGGCCGACGCGGATCACCAAAGAGCCAGGCCGGGCCAGAACCATTGCTTCCGCCGCCACCCTCGTCCTGCCGTAAACACTGATCGGACAGGGCGGTGACTCTTCATCATACACACCGTCGCCGCCAAAGACGTGATCGGAGGAGACGTAGACGAGCCGCGTTTTGTCCGGCAATGCGTCGAGCACCCGTTTGAGATAAACAATGTTCACTTCGCGCGCCCAGTCGGGTGCCACCTCGCAACGCGGCACATCGCACACCGCATGGCACTGGATAAATAAATCGGGTTGGTGCATTGCAAAAACCGTCGCCGGCCACGCCGGATCTTCGAGATTCAACACCGGCCATTGGCGAAGCGATTTCGCTCGATTGGCGCGGGTGACAAACGGCAAGACCGTGTCGGGGAAAAGTTTGGCGATGCTATAGCCGAGGATCGACGTGGCGCCGAAAAGGAGAGTGGAGGGGGGCATTGAGCCTAGACTTATGCTGATGCTTTAACCGGATGATTCTTCCGGTCGTGATTTTTCGCGTTGAGGATTGCTTCGCCCCGCGCTGTCAGCATCACCACGTGATCGTTAGGTTGCCGATTGATCTCGATCAGCCCCTCGATGATCGCGTCCTCCCAAATCGTCTGCCTCGGGCAGTGGCTCTGCCAGGCTTCCATGGCTTCGTCATAGGTGCGCGGGCGGCTCGCTACCCAGGAGAGAAACTCTAGCATCAGAAGATCCTGCGATTCTGCCATGGCAGTATCAGGTTGAGGAAAAGCTAAATTTTATTTCCCATACAACTTTGCAATATACCCGCTTTTGTCGATTTCTTCGATCAGGCTTCCGTCTATCACCTCTTTTGCAAGGGTCAGTTTTGACTTCGGCGATTTGACCGAATCCAGGACCGCTTGCACGCCTTTGGCTTCGGGAATCGGGCGTTCGCGCATGGCGGCGGCGACTCTGGGATAGCTGTATTCGGGGCCTTTGATTCCTTCGGCGCGGAGCACCGACATGGCCAGCTCTTTATTGGTTTTGAAAACGTAAATGCCTTCGATCAATCCTTCGGCAAATTTGCTCAACAGTTCACGTTTGCTGCGCAAGAATTGCGTTGGTACGACCTGACCGAAGCGGGCGTAGTCAATGGGCAGTTCCAACATGTCGACCATGACGCGGCAGCAGCCGGATTCGGTGATGATCGGCACGTCGTAGGTGCCGAGCAACGTGCCGTGCAGTTGGCCGGCGATCATTGCCGGAACGCGGGTCGTTCCCGTCGCTTGAATAATGCGCACGTCTTTTTCCGGATCGAGATTGAATTGCCGCAATAGCATGCGCGTTGTGACATCGGACGATGAACCGAATCTGCTGATGGCAACTTGTTTGCCCTTTAAATCTTCCGGCGTCTTTATATCGTTGCGCACGACGAAGGCGAAGGGAAAGCGATTGATATAGACACTGATCAGCTTGCCGTCCAACGCGCCGACGGACACGGCATTGAGCATGGCCGGCACATCAGAATCGGCAAGGTCCAGGTCGCCGCCGACCATCGCCTGAGCCATGGTCGCGCCGCTGGTAAAATAAATCAGCCGCACGTCGAGGCCGCGCTTCTTCCACAGACCGGCGCGCTCAATGGTCTTGTGCAGATTCTTGGCCACGCCGGTGCCGCTGTAGCCGACACGGACGAGTTGCTGGGCGGAGCCGGGTGATGCGAGTAACAGCACTACGAATAGGCTCAGCGCGGGGAATTTGAATTTCAGCATGCCTGTTCCTTTAGAGCTTGAGGAGTAAATGGTAAGGGATTCTGGACCTATGGCCCCAAGCCTAACTATCTCCCCCTCACTATTCGAAAAATTTCCCATACTTTTTCGTTGCCAACTGTTTCATCTCGGCGCTCGAACCAGAGACTTTCGGGTAATCCTTAATCCACTCGTAGGGCCGGGTGGCATCGATGACGGCGCGGCTGCTGAAACCTTTCTTATCTTTCGGGATTACCGGGTCGAGGGGGCCGCTCCAGGCACGGCGGATGAAGTCGGTGTCGGCTTGGGGATCTGAGCGCGTGCACATGGCCCAGGTGACGTCATTGAGATCGTAGGGGTCGATATCGTCATCGACGACGACGATGTAACGGCCCAAGTAGGCGCCGGCGCCGCATTGAGCCGCGACAAAGCCGGCTTGCTTGGCGTGTCCGGGATAGCGTTGCTTGATCGACACGGCGGTGAAAAATCGCCCTTGAAAGCAGGCGACGCCGCGAATATCCGGCACGCCGGCTTTTTCCATGTGATCCCAGATGAACGCCGAGCGCACCAGGTTGTCGTCCGAACCTGCGGGTGGCCGTGACGACGGGGCGCCGGTGAGAATTGGATTGTTACGATACATCAAGCGCTTCACCTTGATGATCGGCTCGGTGCGCTCGCCGCTGGCGTAGTAGCCGGTCCATTCGCCGTAAGGGCCTTCGGGGAGTTGGTTGTCCGGATAACATTCGCCTTCGATGGTGATTTCCGAAAACGCCGGAATCGGCAGGCCGGTATGTTTGCCGATGACGACGTCGATGGCTTGGCCACGGATGCCTCCGGCATATTCATATTCCGATTTGCCCCAGGGAAGGCTGTTGGCCGCAGCAGTGAGCAGCAGCGGATCGTCACCGAAGCTGATGGCCACCGGACAGGGCCGGCCCTGATCGAAATATTTTTGCCGGATGATCCGCCCCTGTTTTCCCGGCGAGATATAAAGCGCCAGTGTGTCCTTGTCGTGCACCATGACGCGATAGCAGCCGATGTTGACCCAGCCCTCATCGATATCGCGGGTGATTACGAGATGGGCGGTGCCCATATAACGGCCGCCGTCGCCTTCATGCCAGTGGGGCACCGGCAGCGACAGCAGGTCAATGTCTTTGCCTTCGTAAACATTTTCCATCACCGGGCCGCTATCGACGACCCGCGGCGGAATATAGGTCGGGTTGTTCAAACGCTGGCGCCAGGCTTGGATGAAGCGATTGCGGTCGTAGTCGACGGGCAAGTGGGTTGTCAGGCACTGGCGTTTGAGCGACTGGTGGTGCACGCCGACGAGCACCCGATGGCCGGCGGGATAATCCTTGATCTTGTCGAATAGGATCGCCGAATAGGGCGGATTGCGCGCGTAAACTTCCGCCACCGCGCCCATCTCATATTTCCAGTCGCAGCCTTCGACGGTGCGCAACTCGCCGAACTCGTCGACCTTTTGCATCCAGCCGCGTAAATCGTTGTACAGCATCTTTCAGTCCTTCCTTCGGAGTTCAAGCCGATCAAAACGTTCAAATAGTTCAAACCGTTTTCGGAGGTTTCCGGAAATGAGCTGAACGCATTGCACCTCATTAACGTAATTTGGTTTTCGATAAAGCTCCGGTTTCATCTTGCCAGTCAAACCGTTCTTCGCCAACTCGGTCTCGAAGGCGGCGCGAATTTAATCCATGCATTCGTCGCGTCACTTACTCCCGCGTCGCACCATGACGGCAAGATTTTGTAACTTGAAGTTGCGCTCCAGGCAAAGGGCCGTGCGAATGACTATGGTTCGATGTTCAATTGTCTTCGGTGAATCTTATACAGTTTCGCCGCGTTGTCGGACAGAACCTGCCGCTGCTCAGCTTGGCTCATTCCGGTTAGACATCGTTCCGCATACTTGTGCGTATCAGGCCAGCTCGAATTCGCCGCGGGAAAGTTGCTTGACCAAAGGATGTTGTCGACGCCGATATGCCGCGCATGGATCTTAACCTCGTCATACCAGGCGGTCAGATAGCACTGGCGATGAAACATCGCCGATGGCTTCAATGGATAGTCGCAGTGGTCTTGCTCGTATTGATGGTCGGCATATTCAAGCAGAAATGTGCCCCAGGCGATGGTGCTCTCGGCGAAAATGACTTTGAGCCTGGGAAAGCGCAGCAGAATTCTTGAGAACAGAATATTGGTCAGGTCGAACACGCCACTGGCGCAGCGGGTCGCTGCTTGCATGGCCGCGGCAAGTTCCGGCGCCATCGCCGGCGCCGGAGGGAACTGAAATAATTCCGGAGTGCTGCCGGCACGAAAGCACAGCGGCACCTCGAGTTCTTGGCAAACCGCCCACACCGGATCGTATTCGGCGCCGTTAATATGCGGCAGAGCTCCGAGGTGCATGGGCGCGGCCGGAAAGATCACACCGCGGTGGCCACGTCTGACGGCTCGGCGGATTTCCGCCACGGTGGCGGTGATTGGCGACAAGGGTACGATGCATTGGGGGATGAAACGCTTGCTGACGGCCGCCCATCCGTCGATGAGCCAGTCGTTATAGACTTGCACGCATTCGAGAGCGAGTTCGGGATCGGTGAGAGCGCCGAAACGCTCACCGGAAAAACCAGCGAGACTCGGATAAAGCACGCTATAACCGACGCCGTCTTCGTCCATCGCTTTGAGGCGCGCGACTGGATCGTAGGCGGCTTTTGGGACGTCGTCCCATTGTTTCGCCGCGGCGACGCGGTCGTGCAGTAGCGCGCCGACGTCAGCGACTTGTCCAAGGGCAAACGGTTGGCCTTCGACGATCCAGCGGTCCGCGCCTGCGGCGTCACGATCGATGTGCGGGATGCGCGCGCCGAATTTCGACTGCGATAGCCTCTCGGTCCAAAGCGTCGGTGGTTCGATGACCTGATCGACGCAGCTGATGATGTGAGGTTGTGCTGGCATGACGCTATTGAAGGTTGGCGGTGAGATCTCTCACTTCGTTCGAGATGACAGCCAAGAATCCGGGTGTCATTTCGACCGTAGGGAGAAATCTATACTGGGGCGTCACCGGCAAACCTCGATTCACGGCGTGGCTAACCGGTACAACGCCTGGGCGTTGCCGTACAACATTTTCTTCCGTTCGTCCGGCGATACGCCGGCAAGGGAGCGTTCGACGAACTGCCACGAGTCGGGATAGGTCGAGGCGATATGCGGGTAGTCGGATTCCCACATGATGTTGTCGACGCCGACGGCATGACGCAGCTCGATGCCGGCCTGCTCGTACCAGAAGTTCACATACACTTGTTCACGAATCAGCTCGCTCGGCCGCCGCGCCAAACCATGACGCCATAGCCGGCGGCGTTCCCACTCGTGATCGCAGGCTGACTGCACGCAGCTCACCGAGCCGATGCCGGTTTCGGCGAACACCCATTTAGATTGCGGAAACTTGTACGCAATACCGGAGAAAATCAAGTTGGGCACGATCTGCGCCGGCCATGAAGCGGTCGGTACGGTAAAGGCTGCATGTTGTTGGTAGGGTGTGTAGCCATCCCATTCGGGGAATGTGAGCTTGCGCGCCAATCCCGCGGACGCGTGGAAGTGGATCGGCATGGCCAGCTCTTGGCAAACCTCCCACAGCGGATACCAGTACGGCTCGCCGATATGAGGCAGCGATGCGACCATCAAACTGGGCAGAGCGAACATGACGATGCCGCGGTGACCTTTGCTTTCCGCGCGCCTTACCTCGGCGACGATGGTCTCGATGCCGCAGAGCAAAGGAACCATAGCTAGAGAAATAAAGCGCTGGCTCGCGTGGGTAAGTTCGCCCAAAGAATCGTTGTAGGCTTGCACGCAAGCGATCTCGAACTCGGCGTCGTTGTATTGATGAAAAGAGCTTGGGTCGTTGGGAAATAGCACTTCGGCATCGATGCCGTCGGCATCCAGGGCTTGCAAGCGGTCCGCTGGTAGATAGGCTTTGGCCGGCACTTCCTGCCAGCGCTGCGGATAAAGATTGCGCTGTGGATCGCCCATCACCGCCGGGCAGTTACACACGCCGCGGCTGTGTAACGGTTTGTCGTCGACGAACCAACGTTCTACCGTTTGGCCCTTGGTCTCGACCTCTTTTATTTGCGGAATGCGCGCGCCGAATCGGTTTTTCGACATGCGATCGAGGAACGCCTTGGGCTCGGTGACGACATGGGAGTCGGCGCTAATCAGACCGTGACGAATGTCCACTGCGATGTTCCGTTAGCGTTAAAGTAGATACTCCGGCATGCGGGGCAGGGGGACGAATGAGCTGCGCCGTTCCTACGCTCGAACCGAGCGAGCGGCGAGTGAAAATTTACTTTCATTCCATCTCCGCCATTGCTGCGGCGACGGCGCCGTGAAAGCTGCGCTCGATGGCGAGGGACTCTTCGGCGCCGCGCAGGATCTCCTGCGCAGTCAGACCGTCAACAACGTAGCGCTGAAAAACATCAGAAAGGAGATCGGTATGATCGACGTCGGCGACCAGATGCACTTGGACGTTGATGTCTTGATCTTTCTTCTTGATGCCAAGCTCAACTTCCTGGCGCTTCACCAGCCGTTGCGTCAGCGTGCCGCCGGTGACGATCTGATCGTTATTGCGGCGCTCCAAGATATGCGAGCAGGCGAGCCCTTCAAGCCAAGGTTTCTCCTGCGCACAGTGCAGCCAGGCATAAAATGCCGCGCGCGCGCCGGGGATCATGTCAGACTCTTTCCGATCGCCCAGATCCTCCTCGGTGACATGGGCTTTGCCCATGCGCGGGTCAAAGATGAGCTCATCTTTTTCGTGCTCCCAGATGGCGCGTTTGACGTCGAGTGGCGCCTTGCAGGCCACCGCGGCCCAACAGTCGCGCCGGTTGTTGCTGAAGAAATTCATGTGCTGGTGGCGTAAGGCGAGTCTGGCGGGATTGAGCGGCACGGCGAGCAGGCGCTTGATCTCGGCGGTGTCGTACCACTGGTTGACCATAACATTCAATTGCTTTTCGACGTCGGACCATTTGCTCATCGCATGTTCCTTAAAAAATAAGATTGCCGGGCGCGGGCCTCGCGGGTCTGACGCGAATATATGTCGGGGCCGAAACGGCTGTCAAACCAACCGGGCTAGCGTTGGTTGGGAGAATCGATGGAATTGGGAGCTAATGCCGGAAAAGAAATGCACTTATGTCGCGAGACGCGATGCGGTCATGCATTCATGCGGGTATCGATGCGGTCGCAGGCATAGCGGCGCATGTAAGCTTCGGCCTCTACGGCGCTGTCAAAACTGCGTTGGCTGGCAAATTCGAAATAATGGCCGTCGGCAAAATTGATGTGACCTTTCCATGTCCACGAGTAGGTATCGCGGTCGCGCTTCATGACCCCAACGAATGGCTGATTGCGGTGCGAATCGGAAATCTTGTAGCGGGATTTCTCCTCAGGTCTCTGTGTCATGCCGACCAGTGTAGTGCTTGCCTGGGGCGATAGCAATGATCTGACGACGAGGTTCGACTTCACTCGTTCGGTGCGCCAAATTATCTATGGCCGCGCGCGAAGCTCATCATGCGGCCGCGCGGTTTGGCGCCTGCCGTACCGGCGCAGTGAAACTTCTGTTCGGTGCGGCGGTAGCCTGCCGAGCTCATTTGGCTGCTGAACTGTCCGCATCTACTGCGGCCGGGATCGGCGAGGATGACTCGTGCGGCATACTCGGTGTGACAAGCTAGAAACACCGACAATTGGGCGGGATGACCGCGTTCGTAGAGCAAGTCGCTGCCGACGATCAGGTCGAAACGGCCGAGAAGGGGATTGGGCCCGGCCCAGGCAGCATTGTGAAACTTGATCGGCGGCAGGCCGTTCAGATCGCTGTTGAAACGCAGAAACTCTTCTGCCAATGGGTGATAGTCGGAGGCGGTGATATCCGCGCCAAGGCGCTGTAAGACTAGGCTCGACAAGCCGATGCCGCAACCAATCTCGAGAATCTTCATCCCGGCGAATGCAAAATGGCTCATCTCTTGGGCCAGTGCGATGCCGGCGGGCCAAACCACGCCGAAGATCGGCCAGGCCGCCGAGCAAATACCGGCGCGCTCGGCCCGGCCGTCGGGGTCCCAGTACTGCTGGCGATCGCTCAATGAACGAATCCGATAATCCTCCGCACCGATGCGGTACGTCGAGGTCTCGACCGAGTATCCCGGCATGCGGATGACTCCTTTGGCGTTTCGCTAAAAACACCTGGCGGTTGCGGCAACGATATCTCGAGGTCAGGTCAGAGAGCGCTGCATTTCATACTCGCGCAGCGTTGGATCGTTGCGATAGCTATCGCTACGGCCTGTGAGGACAAAACCCAGGCTCTGATAAAAATGCATGGCATGAAGGTTGTTGCTGGTAACCATCAAGACCAAGTGTAGCATATTATGCCCACGAGCCCACGCCGCCACCGCCTCGACCAACATGCGACCGATTCCCAACCGGCGGTGTGCCGGCGCCACCCACATCGACATGAGGTTCGCGCTTGTGGGATCGTTGCCGGCGAAAACTCCCGCCGCAATACCCACTGCGTTGCCGCCGTCCATCGCGAGGTAAGCCACGGAGCGGGCGCTGTTCCATTGCGAACTACGTTGCAGCCAATCGGCGTCGGTGAGTTTAGATTCTTTGGCATAGGTGGAGCTGAAAGCGCTGGGGGTATCCTGTAAAGCGCGCAGGCGAATGTTTTTGTAGACCGCTGCGTTGGTTGGATCGACCTGCTCAAGTTTGATCATGACTCATGCCTCGAAGCTTTTACTCGTTCCTCGGCTATGCGCTTTAGGCCATTCTGCTTCGTCGATACGAACCAAAGCATGTGGCGGCGTAGGAAGAGGCGGTCGGCAAGGCGTCCGATGATGCCGAGAGGGGGCTCCCATTCGAGTGTGTCGCGCATGGTCGTGACGCCATTGGCAAACTCGAATTCGTGAAAATGGCGCAGCCATTTAAAAGAGCCGTGAACCATCTCGTCGTCAAAACGATGGGGGCGTTCGAGCGCGGTGATCCGCGCGACGAAGCGCTGCTTGACGCCAAGGTGGCGGCCCTCGAAGGCGACCAGGTCGCCGAGTTCGAGCAACCCCGCGGTTCGGCCCGGCGGCACCACTCGCTCCGCCGAAAATGCCGCCGATTCCCTGTGGGCGTCGACATCGCGCGCCAGATCGAAACAGAGTTCGATGGGCGCGCGGATTTTCGTTTCGATGACGATGGAAGTCATGGAGCCCACGAAGGATTTTTACCATATTGCAGGCACTTTAGATGAATAACGATCGGTGAACTTGCGAGAGTCGGGACAGTGGGGCGACTGACATCGCGCCCCGTGAATCGTCCGCCCGGTCCCCGTGCTTTCAATCGATGTGTCAACAAGCTAAAGTTCGCGCCCCCGTTGGTTTCGTAGAGCTTCTTTTTCTCGATCTCTGGACTGTGACAGGGGATGGATATTTTCTCAATGAGTCTGATTTTGCCGCAGATGAAGGTGACGGAGGAGTTTTCTCGCTTTCTCGAAACGACAGATTCGAATTTGCCGTCATCGCGAACGATTTGAGGTAACTTAACGGGCGGAACTATTTATCTGTCAGCTGTGCGTTGAGAGCTATCTATCTCCGTCATTGTGACACGATCGCGCTTTGGTAAAATCCGTGGCCGTTCGGCATCGAACCTGTCGGTGATATTGGCACTGCCCGCGCATCCCGACGGCCTTGCGCCGCTCGCCGTTGTCGCCTATTTTCGGTGCTGATGGACAACTCTTTATCGGTCAATGCGATCGATGGAAGGTTTCAGATGAAAAGATTGGCTTCGGTTGTGGTCCTTTTCTCGGCGCTGTATGCGCCGCTGGCTGGGTTTGGTGCGGCAGCCCGGAGCGGCGCCGGCGAGAAGGTAATCATCGGGCTGCCGACCACGTCGATGAGTATGCTGCCGGTGTTTTTCGCCCACGACAAGGGATTTTTCCGGGAGGAAGGGATCGAGCCGCAGCTGGTTTTTGTCGGCGGCCGGTTGCAGGTCCCGGCTTTAGCGGCGGGGGAGGTCGATTTCAGCGCGTCGGCGGAAACTGTGTTGCGCGCCGCGGTTCAGGGCCTGCCGCTCAAAGTTGTCGTGTATATGAATTCGCGGATGGCCGTGTCCTTGATGGCTGCGCCGGATATTAAAACGATCGCCGGCTTGAAAGGGCGCTCCATCGCCGTCACCTCTATCGGCGGCAGTTTGGACTACGCGGCGCGGGAAATCCTGGCGAAGAACGGGCTCAATCCGGAAAGAGACGCGCGCTTTGTCGGCATCGCGCAGAGCGAGCAGATGATCGCTTTATCGGCCGGCTCGATTCACGCCGCCATGCTGACTCCGCCCTTCGATGCGATGATGGAAAAGAAAGGCTTTCGGCGCTTGGTTTTTGTCGGCGACGTTGTCGACTACCCACAGGGCGGTCTGGCGACCACCGACAAAAAAATTCAGGAGAATCCTGCGCAGGTGAAGCGAGTCGTGCGGACAATGGTGCGGTCGCTGATCCGGATCCGGCAAAATCGCGACGAATTGGTCGGCTACATCGCACAACGCTGGAAAATGGCGCCGGAATTTGCCGCGGCCAGCTATGATACCATGCTCAAAGCGTACAGCCCGGACGGCATGACAAGCGCTCAGTCGATCCAAAGCGTGATCGACTCGATCAAAGGGCGCAATCCCGCCGTTGGTATCTCCCAAGTGGTCAACTTCGCCTCTCTCGAAGAGGTGCAGCGCGAGATGAAGCTCAAATAGATTATTTCTCGAGCAATCGTTTCATCCGCTCGACGACTTCCGTCGGTTGGGCAATGACTTCGCGTGCGAGCGCTGCTAACTCCTCGCCGCCGACCGGGTCGATTTCCAGTTTTCGCTCTTTGGCTTGCGCCTGAAAATCCGGGTCGGTGATAGTTTTCTTGAAAGCGCCTTGAATTATTTTTGCCCGCTCAGGCGGCAGGCCGGGCGAGCTGACATAGGGACGGCCAAACGCGCCGACGGCGAGTATGATCTTGGCCAGCCGTATGCCCGCGTCCGGAGTCTTATGTTCGCTCATCAGCTCCCAGATCGTCGGCACGTCGGCCAATCTTGGGTCGCGCTTGCTGCCGGTTTGAATCAGCACGCGGATGAAACCTGACTTGTGCCAGCCGATCAGCGGCTCGCGGCCAAATAAAGTCTCGATTGAGATACCCCGGCATTGCACTTCATCGCGCTCCACAGCCAATTCGATGTCCGGACCGTCCTTGTAGCCGGTGAGCGTCTGGAATTTTGCGCCGAGGGTTTCCTCCAACAGGTTGCCGGTATAGTAACCGGTCGACGACGTCCCGGTAGCGCCGCATTTTGGCGGGACGGCAGCTTTGCGCACGTCGGCGATGGTTTTATACGGCGTATTGGCGCGAATATAAATCAGCTGTTCGACCTGGGTCGGACTGCCGAGCCAGGTAAACTTTGGCCAATCGAATTGAACCTGTTGTCTGCCGACCAGTTGGTCGAAATATAGCCCGCTGCGAATGCCGCCAAGTGTGAGGCCGTCGGGCTTGGCGACTTTGTAAACGTAGTTTGCCGCGATCATCGCGCCGGCGCCAGGCATGTTCTGCACGATCATATTCGGATTGCCGGGAATGTGTTTGGCGAGATAGCGCGCGATCAATCGCGTCCATGCGTCGTCGACACTGCCGGCGCCGTAGCCGGCGACGATGCGTATGGTTTTATCTTGGTAGAATGGCGCTTGTGCCGAAGCGTTAACCGGCACAACGAAGACGAGAGCCAGAACGAACAGGATTCGCTTCATGACAGCCTCCCGTAGGTGACTTGACGGCGGTGATCATAGCGAGGTTGCCGGGAAACTTACAAGAGCGAGACGTGAGGCTGGGCCTCACGCAGAGACCAGAAGTTCGCAATGCGCGAATTCTTATGGTTCTCGTGCCGCCGCGGCGTTTTTTTACGACTGCGCCTTGATAAACTCCGCGGCCCGTTCGGCGATCATCATGACGGTGAAATTGGTGTTGGCGTGGACCACGGTGGGCATGATCGAGGCGTCACCGACCCAGAGATTCTCCATACCATGCACGCGCAATCGTTGATCGACCACGGCCATGGGGTCCGAGGCTGGGCCCATCTTGCAGGTGCCGACGCCGTGGTAGTAGCTCGTGTACGACGAGCGCGCGAATTTTTCCCAGTCTTCCTTAGGGTCGGGCGAGAATAAGTCGCCGAAAAACTCGTTTAGCGGCTCGCTGCTGGTGAGGCGCTGGACGAACTTCATCGCCGCTAGCATCGCTGCGATGTCATTAGGGTGTTCCAAGACCTGCGGGTCGATGTTTGGCAGATCGTTTGGATCGGCGCTTTGGAGGGTTAGCCGGCCGCGGTTGGTTTGCTCCAAGAGATTGCACGAGAAGCCCAACATGTCGCCGATACCGGACAGACTGATCGCTTCGCGGGGAATGATGTGAAAATTAAGATAATCGCGCGCCGGGTCAGTCTTAAAGTATAACTTTAAGCTTGATCGGCCGCGCATGAGCGGTTTTTTATTCGCCGGATTTGATTTGAACGTCATCGTCAGCATCGGGTGATCTTGATAATTCTCGCCGATGCCGGCCATGTCGTAAACCACAGAAATTCCATATCGTTCTAGCTGAGCGGCTGGACCGATGCCCGACAGCATCATGATCTGCGGCGAGTGATAGACGCCGGCGCCGAGGACGACTTTGGCCGCGCTGGCGGTGCGTTCCTTTCCGTCTTTGCGGTAGCGCACGCCGGTGACTTTCTTGCCATTCAAGAGCAGCGAGCCGACCAAAGCTTGGTCGATGATCGTAAGATTGGTTCGTTGCCGCGCACCATCCAGGTACATCACCGTTGCCGACTGCCGCCTGCCATCTTTGTTGTTGCGCGCCACCGGCGCTACGCCGTAGGGATTGGCAACATTTTGGTCGACGAAACGTGGCATGCCCAGTTTGTCCAAGGTTTCGAGCAAGGCTTTCTCCTGCTCGCCGAGTTCGACATCGAACAGATGCTTGCGCTTGACATAGATCGGGCCGGCGTTGCCGTGGATCGGGTCGTCGGGAAAATCCTGATCGGCCTCCATGCGTTTTAACACCGGTAGTACCTTGTCCCAGGACCAATCGGAATTGCCCTGGCTCGCCCAAGTGTCGAGATCGGCCTTGATCGGCCGGGGAATCGCCATCATGTTGACCGACGACCCGCCGCCGGTGATGCGCCCGGCGAGTGAGTAGAACTCGCTGCCGTCGTAATTACGCTTGGTCGGGTACATTTGAATATACGGGCTTTCGAGCAAGACGTGGGTCGTCTTCTCGGCATCGGCCACGGTATCGGGAATCGGCTGCGGGTCCGGCCCGGCTTCGAGCAGCAGCACTTTGCGCTTCGGTTCCTCGGAAAGCCGTGCCGTCAGCACGCAGCCGGCCGAACCGCCGCCGACAACGATCACGTCGTAATGATCAGACATGGGAAACTCCTAACGTTGTATCGTTCAAGCCGGGCAATGTGGTCAATCGGTACGCGTGCTCAGACGGCGTGAATCTTCGAATGAGTGAATCTAATATCTCGAATGATGACTTGAGCGCCGTAACCTGGGACGGACTCCAGTGAAGGTTGGATTGACGATTTCATTCATCGGACTTATCAAAGTCCAACATCCCTTGAAACTCCAAGCCTTCGATCTCCTGCAGCGTTCTGCCGGCTATGGCCTGCAGGTCGCCGTACATACCGACGGTGGCTTGCATGACCCGGTCGATTTGTTCTTCGCGTTTGGCCCATTGGCGGGTGATGACTTTTTTCTCGATATCCAGATCTCGCTTCATAGATGAGAAAGCTTCGACAATTGCCTGAACTCGCTGGCGAAAGCGTGGACCAGTGAGATAGCCGTACACCATTTCCATCTTGGTCTGCTGGCCTTCACCGGCATGGCGTGCGGTGGCGACTTCGATCAGGCTTTGGCGCAATGCCATGGCCACGGGCAGGGTCACTTTGGGTTCAGCGACCCAGACCTCGCCGGTGTAGCCGAAGGTGTCGATACCTTTCGGCAGCGCCTGGCTGATGATAACGGCGATCTCGGCTTTTGCCGCGCGCTGGTCTTCGCGCAACTTGGGGAGCCAGCCGTCGCTCCAGTTTTTTGTCCGCTTCGATTCCCAGAGGATGGTGCCGCAGATCTGATTCAACGGCCCCATGACGCGGTGTAGGACATCGCCGCCGAATTCACCTTTGGCTACCGGTTGGATCGTGTCGCGCGGGAACTTCGCAGTGAGTATGGCTTCGAGTTCAATTTCCTGAACTTCTCCTTGAAGTTGCTGCGAGCCTTGTTCGGCGCGGCGTTTCAGCTCTTCGATCTGTCTCTGCATGGCGGTGATGGTTTGATCTTTCTCCATCACTTTGAATTTCAGCTCATCTTCGGCTTCTTTCTTGGCTTTCTCCCGTTCGCTGCCGAGATCTGCTTGGACACGCTTAGCGATGGTGAGTTCCAGTTCGCGCTTGGCGTCGTCCAACTCCCGCTGCTTGCCGATCAGTTGCGCCTGGGCCTGTTGCGCCTCGGCAAGCTTGGCATCCCGTTGTTTCAATACTTCTTGCAGGGTACCGATCTCTTTAAGTTTTTGATTAATCTCATTGCCTAGCACCATCTTCGCTTTTTGCTGCTCTTCGGCGGCAATGCGGATGCGTTCTTGCTGGAGCTTAGCAGCGATCTGCTGATCGAGGGTCGCTTTGGTCTTCTCGATTGCTTCGGCGCGCTCGCTCAACAACTGTTCGCGCTTGGCCATGTCGTTATCTTTTTGCGCCAGCCGTTGTTCGAACTGCCGCTTGACCTCGGCGAGCAGCGGCGCGGCGAGGGATTCCGTGAGTTTGATTTCAGTCTTGCACTGCGGACATATGATTGTCGGTTCAGCCATCTTAATATCCTAAGAGACCTTTCGGAGAGAAATGTTAAGTCTGAAACCGTGATTCCTATTACACCCGATCGATCCAGTAACGGGGTTCGCGATGCGAGTGTGCGATGGCTATGACGATGATAGTTTGCCTGTCTATTCCGTAAACGATGCCGTAGGGAAAGCGGGCGAGCAGGCAACGCCGAATTGCTGGCCCAATCTCCGTGCCCGATAGCGGGAAAGTTACAATTCTGCGGATGCAGCGGTCGAATTCGTCAAGAAACCCCCTGGCCGAGCCCGTCGCTTTGCTTGTTATACCAATCAACGGCTTCGTCGAGTTCTTCTTGAGCTGGAGCGAGAAAGCGGACGTTCACGGCTTGCGGTATTTTGCCATGACGGTTTCATAGTCGACCGTCGTTACGCGACCCGCCCTGTAGGCAGCCCAGCGTTTTCGTGCTTCTTCACCCCAGATGCGGTCAATTTCAGGATTTGGTTTATCCAAGTCCGTCAGTATTGCATCGACCAGTTCGAGTTTTTCCGTTTCTGCTAGTGCGTGGATTTCTGCCGTTAGCCTTTCGATGGTTTTAGACATGGGCTTCTCCTCGTCCTGGACATTACTTTACAATAGACGGCACTTTTACCCAAGCAGGTCCATTAGGCTTCTTTCTGTGCAAAGTTCATCAATTCTTTGTGCCGTCCATCACCTGGTTGATCAGTTCCTCCACCGGTTTCATGTTCATCCAGGTGGGGTTCCACATCTCCAGATACCTGACGCCGTCTTTGCGGCGCATGATTGGTTCACGTCGGCTTCGGGATATCTATGCGCAGGGAGTCGGTTCTTCCGGCGTTTTCGGAGTCGCGCTGGAGGGCGATCTGCCGTCGCGGGAGAGCAGCCATTTGACGAGAATCTTTGCGGCGTTGGGATGGGCCGGTTTGTCCATGAGGATAGGGCGTGGGCTTTGTAAAGAAATGGGACGGATCCGACCGATAGGACCCTTCGGGTGAATCGCCAGCGACTCATCATCATAGACTCACGAGCTTGATCTGAGCCGGAAAAACTCCATGGCGTTGCCGCAGGTCATTTTATATTTGTCCCCGTCCGGCACACCGGCGAAGTTTTTATCGATGATCTTGAGCGAGTCGGGCCAGTCCGATTCCTGGTGGGGAAAGTCGGAACCCCACATCAGCCGGTCGACGTTGATCTTATCGCGCAGCTCGACGCCGACGCGGTCGAACTGAAAGCCCCAGTAGCAGTATTCGCGGATGTATTCGCTTGGAGGCCGCTTGAGCGGTTTAAAGCCGAGCAGCCGTTCGGCCCAGCGATGATGGCGGTCGTAGCGCACATCGGCGCCTTGTAGGAAAAATGGAATCCAGCCGATCTGATTCTCGGCGAAGAACACGCGTAGCGTTGGCAAGCGATCGAAGAGACCGGACAAGACCCACTGCACGGCGGCAATCGAGCCGTTGCCGCGCATGGGGCCGAAGCGGCCCACCTGGTCGACCAGATCATGGGTCAATTTTTTCATGATCTCCGCGGATTCGATCGGATACTTAAACAGCGGCTCTTGGCGTTCGCCGGTGCGATCCAAGTCGACGTGGACGCTCACCGGCATATTCAGTTCCAGACTGCGCGTCCAGAAACGGTCGTCAGCTTCGGACGGGTAGGCGTTGCCGCTGGGAAATCCTTGGAGCAAGACGGTTTTGAAGCCCGCTTTGCTGCAATATTCCATTTCGTCGATGACGTCGTTCAGTTGGCAGCCCAGCGGCAGGATGCCGACGCCGATCAGACGTTCACAATTCACTGCACAGTATTCTTCGGCGAGCCAGCTGTTGTAGGCGCGCACCAGCGCTTTATAGGCGTCGTTGTCTTCGACGCGGCGCCAAAACTTAGGACCGCCCTGCTGCGACGGGAACAATACCTCGGCATCGATGCCGTCGCGTTGCTGCTCGCCGATGCGTTGTTCCGCGCTGCCGGTGCCTGGCGTGCCTTCGTAGCGGCCGTCAAACGGGACATAGGCGTCGCGACCTTTGCCGCCGTACAGATCGGCGGCCGCGGCGGCGCGTTTGATCTTGTCACCTATGATCCACATATCGCTGCCGTCGGCTTGGCGCACCAAGCGCGGCGCCTGGTCGCGATATTTCGCCGGCACGCGGTGGCGCCAATGCTGCGAGTCGATTTCCAGGTGAGAGTCGCCGGAGATGTAACGGTATTGCATCGTGCCCTCGATTAGCTCGACGCCGATACTAGCCAAATCATCGCCCGCTGCCAAGCGCGCGACAACGTGAATTTTGGTTGGACAATTCGCGCTTGATTAGGGTAGAGCTAAGCGCGAGTGTCGCGCTTAGCTGAGATAGGATTTTCCGTCGGAGTCGGATTATGAAAACGAGTTTCGCGGCAACTTTCCTGGCGCTACTGGTTGTCAGTTCGGTAAATCATTCAATCCTGTGGGCGCAGGCGCCAATGCAACGCGTCGCCATCGCGTACTCCAGCACCGGCGTCAACTATGTCGATCTCTTCCTTGGCAAAGAGAAGGGCTATTTTCGCGAAGAAGGTCTGGAGCCGCAGCTGATTCAGATGAGCTCCAATCTCGCGATCACGGCGAGTATCGCCGGCGAACTCGACGGTCAAGCAGCCATTGGCAGCGCCATTCGGGCGATCCAACGGGGCGCGCCTCTGCGGGTCGTAGTCGTGACCCTGCGCCGCCCGCTCTTTTGGCTCGTGGTCCGGCCCGAGTACCGGGCCGTAAAAGAGTTAAGGGGCAAAGTGCTTGGCATCTCGACGATCGGCGGCAGCCAGCATCTGCGCGCGAAAGGCATGTTGGCGGCTGGCGGTTTGGACGCGGAGAAGGAGATCACTTCGATTCAGATCAACGATCAGACCATGCAGTTGCAAGCCTTGATCAACAACTCGGTGCAGATCACGGCCCTCAGTCCGCCTTGGGTTGCCGTTGCCCGCGACAAGTTCAAGATGAATATTCTGGATAGCGCGCTCGACCGTTTCGCCGGCATCGACAGCGGCCTGGTCGTTTCGCTAAAGCTCTTGCAAGAGAAGCCAGATTTGGTGAAAAAGATTCTGCGCGCGCGGGCCAAGGGAAACCGCTATTATTTGGACAATGAGCGCGAAGGGAGCGAATATCTGGCGCGGCTTTACAAAGTCGATTTCAAGACGGCCTTGGAATCCTACCGCGCTTCCAAGCCGGCGTTTACCAACACCGGCATTCCTACCGACGATGAGGTCAAGGAGCATCTTCTGAGCGACGCCCAGATTCTCAAGTTGCCCGAGCCGGTGGCGCCGTCAAAAATCGTTGATTTTACGATTCAGCGTGAAGTGCTGCGCGAGCTGGGAATCAAAGGCTGATCTGAAGATCGTGATCTGCTCTACGTCGGGCCGCCTTTGAGGCTGAGATTCGCGTCGGAATGTACCGCGCTACCAGAGTTGTTTCATGGCGATCCGGAAGTCCCCGTCAGCGCCTTAAACTTTGTCTAAACCATGGTGCAATGAATTTGGGGAGTGAAGGTCGCTTACAATGACCAATCTCTAACTTCGTGCTCTTCGTGTCTTTCTTCGAAAATACACGTAAGGGAGGGTCTTACAGCGGAGAAATCACCTGGGTTTCGTCATACCCGCGAAAGCGGGTATCCAGGCTAATTTTGCGCAGACCCAGCCTGGTTTCGCGCGTGCGCGGGAATGACGGATCAAGCAGAGTACCCATGGAGCGAATCCCAGCAATTTTCATATTCTGTAGACGAGCGTAAGCGTATGGACAATTTGTGGTGACAAAGTCAATCCCAATTGATTGCGGCCCCCGCCAGACCTTTCAACGATACAGGCCGTCGATATATCCTGAACGATCCAACTCTTCGAGCAGGCTCGCGTCGATGAAGTCTTTTGCATTGGCGCTCTTAGCCGCTGGAATCCTCTCGATGGCATCCTTGATGATGGTGTTGAATCCCTCCAAAGACGGGTAGGGCTTTGGCTTCACGACTTCCCGTAGTGTCTGATAGGCGTCTTCCAATTGTTTTTCATCCTTGGTTTGCCGGTACTTGGCAAAAGCGCGTTTCGACAATTCTGGATTGGTTTTCACCAGATGGATAGCCTCGACGTATGACTTCATGAAGCGCCGGGCCAGATCGCGGCGCTTGGCCAGTAAACGCTGGGTGGTGACCAGACCGGTGCCCTGGTAAGAAACGTTCAGTTCGCGCAGGTTGAGCAAGAGCTTCATATTACCGCGCAACGCTTCCAGATGGTCCGGCGGCGGCAAGAGCGTTGCGTCGATGGCACCGCCCAGCAAGGCGATCAGACGCGCCGGATTGTCGCCGATCTGCAAAAAGGCCACGTCCCGCTCGCTCAAACCGTAGCGCGGCAAAATATTCAGCACGCGCAAATGCGAAGCGGAGCCAAAGCGAAAAATGCCGATGCGTTTGCCCTTGAGGTCTTCCATCGATTTTATCGTAGGGCGAGCGACCAGCCGATCGTCCAACTGATCCTGGATGCCGGCGATCATGACGGGATCGGCGCCTTGCAGCTTGGCAGAGGACATCAGGGCGCCGGTCATTTGACCGAATTCGACTTCCCCGGCGACCAATGTTTCGATCGCGGCGCGTGTGAAGATGATTTCAACGTTGAGGCTGTTACGAAGAAATAGTCCGCCCATCTGCGCCACCCAGAGCACGCCTTGTGTCGGGCTCGGCGAGGAATAAGCGGCTCGCACTTTGTCCGGAACCGCGCTGGCACTATATGCGATCGGCGCGCAAATGCAGCCACTGATGATCGCAAAGCACGACGTGGTCCAAATCAGTGATCGAAACCTTTTCATCTGTTCGGAAAATAGGCAAATACGCAGTCCTCGTCAACCAGATTTCCAGAGCAAACTCCAGTTGACAGGATGATTCGACATGCATAGTCTCCTGCCAAATGTCGCAATGGGTATGCCCAAGCCCGTGCCGGCGACCGCAGCAATTAAGCGCAGATATAATTGCTTCAGAGGTGAAGTCTGAACAGCCAAGCCGATAGCTTGCTCGCCAAATTGACCTTGCAGCTGTTGCTCAGCCTGGCCAAGCGCACCCAGGGAGCAACACTCGCAGATCTTGCCGCTGACTGCGGTTGCGCCGTGGCGGAAGTCGAAGCCGCGCTAAATGTTCTTGCTGATGTCAATCTTTGCGAAAACGATCCGGTCTTCGCCCATCGCTATCGATTGGCTGAGCGGGCAGCGGAGCTGGGCATGAGCGGTTTCAACATCGCTTTGCGCACGCGCGCCTGGCCCTACCTGCAACGACTGCATGATCTGACCCGACAAAAGACCGGTTTGGCTGTGATCGAAGGGGACTTTCATCGATTCATCGACGAATGTCCGCATCGGCCGCAGAGCGTGCTGGCAGCGCTGCCGCCGCTACGCTACGCCGAGCCGGCCCGATTGCGCGCCGGCTCTACCGCCAAAGCGATTCTGGCTTCTTTTCCGGAACCGTTGGCCGAGCAGATCTTGGCCCGCAATGCTGATGTCGTCGATCCGTCCAATGAAGCTTATGTCGATGTTGACGCCTGGCAGCGAGCGGCGCCGAGCCGCGATGAACTGGCGCGCATCCGCCGGGCAGGTTATGCCTCGAGTCGCGGCGAACGGGGTCGAGACACCGGGACGGTTTCATTGTCTGCGCCGGTCGTCGATCGCACGGGCAGCGTATGCGGCGTCATATGTGTCGGCGGAACCGCGCCGGAGCGAGAGGCGCCGGTGGCGGCCGCGCTGGTGCAGGCCGCGAAAGAACTATCAGCGGAGTTGGCGCAGGTTTCCTCGGTTTCGCGCTAACCGATTGCCGAAACGACACGTACTGAAAATTAGCACAGAACTCAGGTTCCTAGAGATTCACAATCAACACCGCCGGAATGACGAAGGGGAAATGTCTCTATGCGTGTTTACTTCGACACTGTTTTGAATCGGCTGAGAAATTGGTTTTCATCGCCCGGATTGATCCTTATGTCGGCAATTTGTTGCCTATCGTTTTTCGCGATCGATGCCGGTGCCCAGACTGCGCCGCAGAAAATCACCGTCAGCATGTCGAGCACCGGGATGCCGTCGATCCAGCTTTTTATCGCGCGGGAGAAAGGCTTCTTTCGCGAGGAAGGCTTCGATCCGCAATTGATCCGCATGAGCGCCAACGCGGCGATCGCCGCCGGCGTCGCCGGCGATCTCGACGCCCTCGGTTCAGTCGGCAGCGCGGTGCGCGGCATCATGCGCGGCGTGCCCTTGCGCGTCGTCGCCGTCGATCTGCGCCGGCCGATTTTCTGGTTAGTGTCGCGTCCGGAGTTTCGCAATGCCAAAGAATTGAAAGGCAAGGCGCTTGGCATTGCGACCATCAACGGCAGCCAACATTCCGCAGCACGAAAAATGCTCGCGATCCATGGCGTCGACGCGGACAAAGAGCTGACCTTTTCTCAAGTGGGCGATGAAGCGACCCAGCTGCAAGCCATGATAAGCAACTCGATCCAGGTCGCCGGTTTGACGCCGCCCTACGTGTTTATCGCCCGCGACAAGTTCAAGATGAACGTCTTGGAAAGTTCCATCGACAAATTCGCCAGCATCCAGCAAGGCATTGGGGTGCAAACCAAGTACGTCCAGGAGTCGCCCGATTGGCTGCGCCGGCTATTGCGCGTCAAGGCCAAGGCGGCGCGCTTCTTCCACGACAACGAGAAAGAAACCGCGGAAATCCTCGCGCGGGTATGGAAAGTCGATCTGGCGACGGCCACCGAGTGGTACCGCCGCTGCAAGCCGGCGTTTACGCCGACGGGTATTCCCACCGACGACGAGATCAAGGAGTTTCTCGCCGAGGAGGCGTTGGCTTTGAAACTGACCGAGTCGGTGCCGGCGGCGCGGATTTTCGACTTTACCTTGCAGCGGGCGGTGAATAAGGAACTAGGCATTAAAGGTTAGAGGTTCAAATCGTTCAATTAATTCAAGCCGTTCAAAACGTTAAAGAGAAAGAACCAGACAAAAAACATGGCAAGCTCTTTTCGCGCTGATAATATCGGTAGTTTGCTGCGGCCGGCGGAACTCATCGATGGCCGTGCCGCTCATCGGGAGAAGCGGCTGTCGACGGAGCAACTGCGTGAGATCGAGGATCGGTCGATTCGCCGAGCACTGGAGCTTCAACAGTCCGCCGGCGTCGATGTGGTTACCGACGGTGAGTATCGGCGCGGCAATTTCATGGCCGATTTTACCAGTTCGCTGGACGGCTTGGTGCCGAGCGCATCGATCATGGCGCCGGTCTGGCGCGGGCCCAACGGCGAGTTGGCGAGCGGTTTCCGCCGTCCAGACGGCGAGTCGGTGGTCGGCGCCAAGCTGCGCCGGAAGTCCCATGGCATCTTTGCCGCCGAAGCAGCGTTCTTGAAACAACATGCATCCGGCCCCTTCAAAGTTTGCGTGCCGAGCGTGGTCCAGTTCGCCGACAGCAAGTACAAGGCCGGCGTCACCGACAAAGTGTATCCAACTCGACGCGAGATGGTCCAGGAATTCGCCGCACTGTTGCGCGAAGAAGTGCAGGGACTCTTCGACGCCGGAACGTCCTACGTCCAGCTCGATGGGCCATCGTATTTGACCCATTTGATGGACGAGGGACGGCGCCAACAGCTGCGCGCCATGGGCGCGGACCCGGACGAAATCTTGGACGACGTGATCGCCGGCGACAACGCGGTTATCGGCGATTTGACCCGAGCCCCGGGCGCGGTGATCGGAATTCACTTCTGCCGCGGCAACAATCGCAGCGCCTGGAGCGCTGAAGGCAGCTACGAAGTGATCGCCGAAAAAACTTTCGGTTCGCTCACCGCCGAGCGTTTTCTGATGGAATACGACAGCGAGCGCGCCGGCGGTTTCGAACCGCTGCGCTTTGTCCCCAAAGGCAAGACCGTCGTCTTGGGGTTGATCACCACCAAGGAAGCCCGGCTGGAGCCGGAAGAAATCTTGTGCCGCCGCATCGACGAGGCGAGTAAGTACGTGCCGTTGGAAAACCTTGCTCTCAGCACGCAGTGCGGATTCGCTTCGACCCTATTGGGGAATCTAATCACCTGGGACGACATGCGGCGCAAGTTGGAATTGGTCGCGAAGGTCGCGCGGCGGGTGTGGGGGTAAAAATATTCGTTCAAGGGTTCAAGCGTTCAAAGTTCAAGGGTCAAAGCGGCTCAAGAGGTTCAAGCCGTTCAAATCGTTCAAACAGTTCAAGATGTTTTCGGAGTTCCAAGTATAGGTGGACTGTTCAATGAAGATTAGAATTCTGGCGGTGCTGCTGAGTCTGATAACGGTTGGGATAGGCAGTGACGGCGCCGATGCGCAGTCCAGCCGAAAGAAGCTTTGATTGTCGCTGTCGTCGACGACGGTGACCCTGCTGCCGACTTTCGTGGCGCACGATAGGGGCTTCTTTTTTCGCGATGAAGGATTCGATGTCGAGTTGATTCATATGCCGGCGACGCTGGCGGGTACAAAGTTATAGGGCAGGGAATCTGGATGGCATGAAACTGGTAGTCGTCAATCGATCACATGCCGTGCGAAAGATGAATTGGTCGTCAACACGAGACGGCGACAAGCTTGAGCGGAATCGAGGTAGAGTGATGAAAGAAACGATAACTCTGAGTCGACGCGGATTTCTCAATGCCGTGGCCGCGCTCGGGTCCATCGGCCTAATCGGTTGCGGTACGCGAACGGGGCAGCAGGCCGCCGTCGCCGCCAACGACCGCGCCTCGGCGACCCTTCCCAACCGCGGTGAGTTCGTGGTGCGCGGCGCACAAATCCTGACAATGGACCCTGGCCTTGGAGATATCGCCGGCGGCGACATCCACGTGCGTGCCGGCGAGATTGTTGCGGTGGGAAAGGATCTTCGAACCTCAAGCGGTGAAATAATCAATGGGCGGCGGCATGATCGCGCTACCGGGTTTGATCGATACCCACTCACATCTGTGGAACACCCCGCTGCGCAATCTGGTCGATGAGGGTCCGAAGATGGGCTACTTCGCGCTGACTCTGGCGCTGGGTAAAGAGTATACGCCCGAGGATATGTACCGCGGTGTGCGCTTGGCAGCGGCCGAAATGCTTTATTCCGGCATCACCACCGTGCACGACTGGTCCCACAACGTTCGTGGTCCCGCTTACGCCGACGCCGACATCCGCGCGTTGCGCGATACCGGCATACGCGCTCGGTTTTCCTACGGGACGCCTCAAGGCGGACTTCCCGCCGATCAGACAATGGATCTGGTCGATCTGGCGCGCGTGCAACGAGAATGGTTCAGTGGGCCGAGCGAGCGTCTGCTGACCCTCGGCATGGCTGCCCGCAGTCTCAGCGATTCGCCGCGCGGGGCGGTAACGACGCCGACGCTTCGCCGCGATTGGGACGGCGCACGCAAGCTCGGGCTGCCGATTACGATTCATACTGGCGGAGCGGGGCGCGTCGCGTTGCTGGAACGCGAAGGCATGCTCGGTCCTGATGTCCAGCTGATCAATCCCACCGCCTACGACGAGGCCGATTTCGCGCGCATTGTTAAAGCTAGAGCCCATGTTTGCTTGAGTCCATTTGCCGAAATGCGCTCGTCGTTTGTATCGTCCCGGTTGGTGGACATGCTCAAGCACGGCATCCTGGTGAGTATATCGATCGATACCGCGGCGATATCGGGGAACAACGATATGTTTGCCCACATGCATGCGCTCATCGACACCCAATTCGTCATTAACAAAAACCCAACAAGCTTGTCGGCGCGGCAGGTTCTGGAGTTGGCAACCATCAATGGCGCGCGCGATCTGGATATTGCCGACCGCGTCGGGTCGCTCACACCCGGCAAGCGAGCGGATTTAATCTTGGTGCGCGCCACCGACCTGAACATGGCGCCTCTGGGCGATCCGGTGCAAGCGATCGTGCGCTCGGCGCAGCCGCACAACGTCGATACCGTGGTCGTCGACGGTCGAATTGTAAAACGTGGCGGTCAGATGACCGCCCTGGATGTGGAGAAGGTTGTCCGCGAGGCGTCGGAGTCGTTGGCGTCGTTGAGGAGGCGAGCCGGAGTCTGAGCCGCTTTAGGAGTTCTAATCTTTTAATTAATGCGGGAGTATTGTTATGGTTCAAACAGCGATGAAGCGCTTAGCGCAGATCAGGACCGACGTTGTCGGCAGTTTACTTCGCCCCAGCCATCTCAAACAGGCCTACGCAGATCAAGATGCGGGAAAAATCACCGCCGAGGAATTGCGCCGAATCGAGGACGAAGCGATCGGCCATGCGGTGCGGCTGCAGGAGGCCATCGGCCTGGAAGTCGTCACCGACGGCGAGTTCCGCCGGCTTAATTTCCAGGATAGCTTCGCCGCATCGGTGAGCGGCTTCGATGCCCGCGCGGCGGACCTGTCGTTTGTCGAAAGTCTGTCGCGCGAGGGGAAGCCGCTGCAGCGCTGGGACCCTTATCATGTCGCCGACGGGGCGGCGATATTGCAGCGCCGGCCGGTATCGCAAAAGCTGCGTTTGCAGCGAAATTTACCGTTGGAAGAATATTTGTTTGTCAGCAGTGTCGCCCAGCGGCCGGCCAAGGTCACCCTGGTCGGCCCGGACCGAATATCGCAGCGTTTCGATTATCAGAACTCAAAATCGATTTACTGGAGCATGGAAGACTTCATCGCCGATGTCGCGCACATCGAACGGGAAATGATTCGCGGCCTGGTCGACGCCGGTTGCCGTTACGTGCAAATCGATGCGCCCAGTTATACGGCCTATGTCGACGCGCCGTCGCTCGATGAGATGAAGGCGCGCGGTGAGGACCCGGTGAAAAATCTCATGCGCTCGGTCAATGCCGATAACGAGATCTTGCGGCTCTTCGACGACGTGACCTTCGGCATACACCTCTGCCGCGGCAACCAGCGCAGCATGTGGCATCGCGAGGGCAGTTACGACGCCATCGCCGAGATGCTCTTTACCGAGCTAGCGTCATGATCGGTTTTTACTTGAGTATGACAGCCCACGGGCGGGCACCTTCGCGCCGCTGCGCTTCGTGCCGAAGAACAAAGTGGTGGTGCTCGGACTGGTGAGCACCAAGGTGCCGGAGGTCGAAACCGTCGACGATCTCAAGCGCCGGATCGACGCCGCGGCTAAGTATTTGCCGCTCGAACAACTGGCGATCAGCCCCCAATGCGGCTTTGCCTCGGACGTGGTCGGCAATCTGGTCAGCGAAGACGATCAGAAAAGAAAGTTGGAAGTGGTCGTCGAGACGGCGCGGCAGGTGTGGGGGAAATAATTTCGTTCAAGGTTCAACGGTTCAAAAGTTCAAGGTTGGTTTCGGATTCCGACGTTGAACGGTTGAACCTTTGAACTGTTGAACGATACGGACTTTCAACAGTTCAGCCTCGGAAGGGAGTCTAATTTATGGCGATGCCATTTCGGGCCGATAATATCGGCAGTCTGTTGCGGCCGGCGGAGTTGCTTGAAGCGCGGGCAGCGCTGCGCGAGGGGCGCATGGATGAGCCCCAGGTGCGCGAGCTCGAGGACCGGTCCATCCTCCAGGCTTTGGCGATGCAAAAGGCCAGCGGTGTCGATGTCTTTACGGACGGCGAATATCGCCGGGACATTTTTACCGCGGATATCACCAAGGCGATGGATGGGTTGGTGCCTGGCAAACCTGTAGTCAAGTTCGAATGGCGCGGCAGAGGTAAAGAGTTAGCCGCCGAATCGAAAGAAGGAAATCTCCAGTACATTGTCGGCGCCAAGCTCACGAGAAAAGGCCGATTTACCCCCAATGAGGCGCCGTTCTTGAAACAACATGCGCCCGGGCCGTTCAAGGTCTGCACGCCGGCGGCGATGCAGCATGCGATCATGCGCTATCGGCCAGGGGTGTCGGATAAGTTCTATCCGACGGTGCATGACATGTTGCAGGATGTCGCCGCGATCATGCGTCATGAAGTGCAGGCGTTGATCGATGAGGGGGCGTCGTACGTGCAACTGGACGCGCCTTCCTATTCGAATTTCTTCGATCAGAGCCGGCGCGCGGTGTTGACCGAGAGCGGCATCAATTTGACTGAAGCGCTCGATGCCGCGATCGCGGCGGACAACGCCATGATCGACGGCATCAAGCGCAACAGCGATGTCGCCATCGGCATTCATTTCTGCCGCGGCAACAAGCGCAGCGCCTGGGGCGCCGAGGGAAGCTACGAGCCGATCGCCGAGAAGGCATTCGGCTCCCTCAAGATGGATCGTTATTTACTGGAGTTCGACAGCGATCGCGCCGGCGGCTTCGAGCCGTTGCGCTTCGTGCCCAAGGGCAAGACCGTGGTGTTGGGCTTGATCACGACCAAAGAACCAGCGCTGGAATCCGAAGATGAGCTGATGCGCCGCATCGACCAAGCGCAGCGGTATGTTGCGGTGGAGAATCTCGCCCTCAGCACCCAGTGCGGTTTTGCCTCGGCGGCGTCTGGAAATTTGATTACCTGGGACGATATGCAGCGGAAGTTGGAACTGGTGGCTAAGATGGCGCGGCGGGTGTGGGGGTAAATTATTTCTTTCAAGGTTTCAAGGTTCAAAAGTTCAAGGTTCGGAGAGTGAACTATTCGCCTACAAGTGCTCAACCGTTTTTCGAGTTTCCGCATGAGCGCTGGACAAATTGTTCGGTTCCGGTTTAAAAAGCTGCAAGGCGGTGATGCCGCGAAGAATTCTATTTTGGAGGAAACTAAATGACGCAGGTTGTGGGTAGATCGACGCCGAGGGTGGAAGGCGTGGCCAAAGTGACGGGCAAGGCGCAGTATAGCGCCGATTTGCAATTACCGGATACCTTAAGGGGTAGATGTTTACGAAGCCCGGTGCCGTACGCGCGGATTAAAAAAATCGATACTAGCAAGGCAGAACGGGTTACTGGGGTCAAAGCGGTCCTCACGGGCTTAGACGTGCCGGGCTTGCGCATCGGCCGCTGTATTTACGACACACCGGTGTTGGCCGACGGCATCGTACGCTTCATCGGCGAGAAAGTTGCTGCCGTGGCCGCGACCAGTATTCAGGCGGCGGAGGAGGCGTTGGAGCTGATCGAAGTCGAATACGAAGAGATCACGCCGCTGCTCGATCCCAGCGAGGCGGTCAAGGACGGCTCGCCGGTGCTGCATCCCGATCTGCTGTCTTACAAAGGGCTTCCGGTGCCGGTGGAAAAGGCCGGCAACCTGTTCGCCTATCTCAAGTGGGGCAAGGGCGATATCGAGGCCGGCTTCAAGCAGGCCGACCTGATCGTCGAAAATACTTTTACCACTCAAGTGACGCACCAGTGTTATTTGGAACCCCATGCCTGCGTCGCCGATACCCATGCCGACGGCAGCGCCGATATCTGGTCGTGCAGCAAGACGCCGTTTGCCGTGCGCGGCCAGCTGTCGAACTGTATCGGCATCGATAAGGAAAAATTGGTTTTTCATCCCATGCATATCGGCGGCGACTTCGGCGGCAAGGGCGGCTTCATGGATGTGGCGCTGGCTTACTTCCTATCGAAGAAGGCCGGCATGCCGGTGAAAATGATCATGGATTACACGGAAGAATTGACCGCCGGCAATCCACGCCATGCGTCGATCATTAAAGTAAAGACCGGGGTCAAAAAAGACGGCACCATCGTCGCGCACCATATCGACTTTCTTTTCGACAGCGGCGCCTACGCATCGATGAAACCGGCCGGTTACCTGATCGGCGCTTCGACCTGCGCCGGACCGTATAGAATCGCCAACTGCTTGATCGAAGAACGAATGGTCTACACCAATAAGATTCCCTGCGGCCATATGCGCGCGCCCGGCGACCCGCAAGGCTTTTTCGCCAACGAAAGCCAACTCGACATCGTCGCCCGCAAGCTTGGCATGGACCCCGCCGAGTTCAAGCGCAGGAATATGCTGCATGACGGCGACGAGACACCGATCGGCGGCCACATTTCGCATATCCGCGGCGATGAAGCGTTGGACAAGGCGATTGAAATGGCCGGATTCAACAAGGCCAAGCCAAAAAATGTCGGCCGCGGTTTGGCCTTTTCCGAATGGAGTCCGAGCGGCGGCGAAGGCAGCGTCTTTGTCACCATCGAAGAAGACGGCAAGGTCAAGATTATCACGCCGGTGGTGGAGCAAGGCGCCGGCGTGTTGACGGTGATCGTCGAAGTGGTCGGCGAGGAGCTGCAAGTGCCGGCGGACGAGATCGAGTTGAAACAGGTCGACAGCACCATCGTGCCGAGCGACGGCGGCGTCGGCGGCAGCCGGGCGACACGGGTCTACGGCAACGCCTCCTTCGAGGCCGGCATCAAGGCGCGCGAGGAGCTGTTCCTGTTCGCGGCGCAAGCGTTGGAAGTCGATCCCAAGGAGCTGTCGACCGACCGCGGCATGGTTTGGCATAGACCGTCCAAGCGCAAGATGAGCTTCGCCGAGGTGATCAAGTTCAAAGGCGCGCCGATTTACGTGCGCGGTTATTATAAGAGCTCGGAGAAGTCCCACGACGCGTCGGTATCGGCGCAGATCGCCGAAGTTCATGTCGATCCGGAAACCGGCCAGGTGACGTTGCGCAACATGATCTCGGCGCACACCACCGGCAAGGTCATCAATCCGTTAATGCACCAGGGGCAGGTGGAAGGCGGCGTGGTGTTCGGCCTCGGCTATGCGCTCACCGAAGAAGTGCTGTTCGACGACGGCGGCAAGATCACCACGAGCAATTTCGGCGAATTTAAAATTCCCAACATCACCGACATTCCGCCGCTCAAGACCCATGTCGCGGAAAGCGTGCCGGCGGGCCCGGGGCCGTACAACTCTCTAGCCATCGGCGAAGTGGCGAACACGCCGACGGCGGCGGCGGTGGCCAATGCGGTGGCCGATGCGTGCGGCGTGCGCATCACCGATTTGCCGGTTACCTCGGAGAAGGTTTATCAGGCGCTGAGACAGCAGAATGGTTGATGGACGATAGGATAATTCGATCAAGACGCGGTCTTGTGTAGGGGCAGGCCCCTGTGCCTGCCCTCCGGAAGGGCGACCACAGGGGGTCGCCCCTACAAGTCTGCATTGATGCGGCAGTAATCTTAGCGCGTTACGAACTAATGATCAGAGGAGGGTCCTATGGCTGAATCGTTGCGTTATTACATCGCGCACAACGGCGGGCTCAAGGTGATGGAGAACCGGGCGGGTTCCATGACTACCATCGCCGAGCATTTTCCCGGCGTGACATTGGAGCACCTGATCGGCGGCATAAAGAAGCCCGAGGTTGTTTTTGCCGCGGTGGCTTTCGATGGCGGCTACCGTTCCGAGGACGCCGGCAAGAGCTGGACCAAGATCATGGACGGCGACGTGCGCACGTTCACGATCGATCCCCATGACGAACGGGTCGTTTACATGGGCATCGGGCCGATCCGGCTGTTTCGCAGCGAGGACGGCGGGAAGAAATTCGCGCCGCTTGACGGCATGCTCGATTTCGGGCCCGAGGTGAAGAGCAAGTGGGGTGTGCCGCCGCGGCTGAAAGACGTCGAGACGCCCCATGTCCGTCATATTTTTATTCATCCCGACGATCACAATCTTATTTTCGTCCTGCTCGAACACGGCGGCGTGTTGTTGAGCCGTGATCGCGGCCAGACTTGGTACGACCGCAGCGTCGGCATCGACTATGTCGACATGCACTACATCGAAAATTTTCCCGGCAGCAAGGAGCGCTATTATGTCTCGTCGGCGCGCGGCTTTTTCCGCAGCGACAACGGCGGCGAACACTGGCGCCGAGTCGAAACCGGCATGCCCTGGGCTTACACCGAACTGCACAGCTATTCCCACGAGTGGCATTTCATGCCGGGCGGACGCATGGTGCTGTGCGGCGGCAAGGGTTCGCCCGGAGTGTGGTGGCGCGACCGGACCACGCCGCTCGGTCATATTCTCCTGAGCGATGACGGCGGCGAGAACTGGCGTATCTCGACCCAGGGGCTGGAAAAAGAGAATCAATGGATGCCCTGGGTGCTGCTGCACCATCCCACCGACAAGAACGCGCTGTTCTGCGGCATGGGTGACGGCGCCCGCGGTTACGGCTTCGATGCGCGCATCACCGGTGCCGGCGCACTCTATACGAGCCGCGACCGCGGCGACTCCTGGGAACCGCTATTGAAGGACACCCCGTCGGTGCTGACCGCGTGGGTAGCGCCGGCATAACCGGCGCGTTCAAGGAAGGGGTAAAGCTTCAAAAGTTTCCGGGTTCGGATGATTTCTCTGTGGCAGGGCGACCGGCGGTCGCCCTTTCTTTTACCATCATGAATTTGCGCTTCGGCATATTCGTTCTCATATTCTTCGCGACGGCAACCTCTGCCGACGCGCAGCAGAAAGTCAGGCTCAACTGGGGCGCCATCAGCGGGGTCATGAGCGCGATCTGGGTGGCGCAGGAAGAGGGGTTGTTCAAGAAACATGGCCTCGACCTTGAGCTGATTCATATCGCCTCGACTTCGCGGGCGATCCAGTCGATGCTGTCCGGCGAGATCCACTACACCACGGCGGACGCGCTGAATAGCATTCAAGCGGTCGGCGCCGGAGCCGATGTCGTGATGTTCTGTGCAGGGATTAATCGCTTTGTCTTTTCGATCATGGCGCGGCCGGACATCAAGCGTGTGGTCGATTTGAAAGGCAAGAAGATCGGCATCACACGCATCGGTTCGTCGACCCACACGGCGGTGCTCCATGTCGTCACTAAAGCCGGCTTGGGGCCCAATGATTATGCGCTGCTTCAGCTCGGTGAAGTGCCGAACATCCTGACAACGTTACTCGCCGGGCAAATCGATGCCGGAGCGCTGTCGCCGCCGACCAACAGCCGAGCGAAGAAATCCGGGCTGCAGGAGCTGGTCAACCTCGGTGTCGATGGTCCCGAATATCCGTCCACGGTCATGGCGAGCACGCGCGCCTATGTCAAAGCCAATCCCGATAACAGCCGGCGCATGGTGCGGGCTTTGGGCGAGGGGCTGCACATTTTCAAGAACCACCGGCAGTTGGGTATTAGAGCGATTCAGAAGTATGCGCGTTTGCAGGATGCCGATATTCTCGACGATACCTACAATCAGTTTCGCGACGCCTTCGATGCGATTCCGTATGTGAGTCGGGCAGGCATCCAGTCGTTGATATCGAGCCTCGGTGAAAAGGATGCGAAGATTCGCCAGCTCAAATACGAAGATGTCGCCGACATGCGCTTTGTCGCGGAAGTTGAAAAAGACGGCTTCTTCAAGAAACTTAAATAGCCGCTCAAACGTATGGTTTCTAAATCGGTTGAGCTTCGTTGCCCGCCATTCATCCGTGCCGCTCTGGACTTAAGTCGGTTCTCGACTTAGGCACGCGCAAGAAAAACGCAAGCGCCATCAATCCTAGATAGATTAGAGCGATGACGAAGAACAAGTCTTGATAGGCGAGCGCGAGCGCTTGGGTGATAAGCGAGTGGGCGAGCAGGGACTCGGCGCGCTGTTCCACGGCGACAGCGAATTGTCCGGCCTGAATTAAAAGCCCGCGGATATGCGCCAGCGCTTCGAAGCGCTCGTTGGCGACAAACGCCGCACCCTGTAGCGGCGGGATGGAATAAAGATTGAGGTATGCGGAGCGCTCGAGCAGAAAACTGAAGACGCCGACGCCGAAGGCTTCGCCCAGTCCCCGGCTCATGCCGATGATGCCGCTGCCCATGCGCGCCCGGCCCTCCGGCAAAGCGCCCAGCGCCAGGGTGTTGAGCGGCGCATTCAAGCTCGACTCGCCGACGCTCTTCAAGCACAAGAAAACGAAAATCATCGTCACGGTGGTCCAGAGCGTCATGGTCGACAGGCCGTAGACCGCAATAAAGAGAATGACGAAACCGGATACGATCGGAATGCGCGGCCCCAACCGGTCGCTCAAACTTCCCGCCAACGGCGACCACAGGCCGGTGATCACCGCTCCGGGGAGAAGAAAAATCCCGGCTTGGGTTGGACTATAATTGAGCGCCTTTTGCAGAAACAGCGAAACCAGAAAACTGGCGCCGCGAAACGCAAAGACGCGCAGAAAAATCAAAATGTTGGCGATGGTGAAATTGCTATTGCGAAAATAGGCGAGCTCCAGGAAAGGCTGCTTTGTGCTAGTTTCCGCCGCCAGGAAGAGCGCGGTGAGTATGGCGGCGGCGATAAAAAGGCCGACGATGAATCGGCTGCTCCAGCCCTCCTCCTGACCCATGCTGAGAGCCAGCAGCAGCGCGATGGTCGCGCCGATCATCGTGATTAGGCCGAAGGCATCCAGGGGCGGCGCCGCCGCCTGAGTTTTCGTGCGCGGGAGAATGTAATAGCCGGCGACAATGCTCAGCAGCCCGGTCGGCAGGTTTATATAAAAAATCGCGCGCCAATGGACGTGTTCGACCAGATACCCGCCGAGAATTGGACCGAGGAATGGGCCTAAAGACCAACCGGTCATGAACAGCCCCATTGCCAAGCCGCGCTCATGGCGCGGAAAGGCTTCGAACATGATCGCCATCGCCACGCCCAGAAGCGGTCCCGCGCCGATCCCCTGAATGATGCGAAAAAAAATCAGCGATTCGGTGTTCCAGGACAGCGAACAGAGCAACGAGCCAGCGGTGAACAAGGTCGTGCTCAAGAGAAACACATTGCGGTCGCCGAGGCGGTCGCCCAACCAGCCGACGCAAGGAATGAGCACCGTGCGGGTGATCATAAAGCCGGTCAGCACCCACTGGATGCGATTCAACGAAGTGCCGAAGGATGACATCATCGTTGGGATCGCGATATTCACGGCGGTCACGCTCAACCCGACGGACAAAGTTCCGAGGAATAGCGTGATCGCAATCGACCATTTGCGGAATCCGGCAGAATTTTGCAGTGGGCTGGCAGACTGCTGGAAAAGCTTCATAGGGTTCGTTGTGCTCGATCGCTTTGTTTCAGCATGCAAGCTGCGTACGCCTCAGCCTGTCCTGAGCGAAGTCGCAGGATCGATTCTTCGCGGGCTTCCCTCTGAGATCATTTTGCACAGCCTGCTTTACAGCGTTTCTCATAAAGCTGCTAGGAACTGTAGCATTGGGTCTACCTCAGTGGACTTGCTTCTTGATCCGCACCACGACGAGCATGCCGACGCGCAGCGCGCCGTTGGAATTGGTCACGGAGATCTTGACCGGCAGGCGCTGGGTCGATTTGATGAACAGCCCAGTGAGTTTCTGCGGCGTGAACAGGGAAAACTCCGAAACCGTGGCGCCGCCAACTTCGACGACTTTGCCGTCAAATTGCTGGTCGGGATAGGAATCCACCCTGATGAGTACCGGGCTGCCGGGCCGGACAAAGCGAATCTGAGTTTCCTCGACATTGGCTTCGATCCAGTAGCGGCTGGCGTCGACGATCATATAGATCGGCTGGCCGCTTTGAATGACTTCGCCGGTGTTAGCGTTCTTCTTCACCACCACTCCCGCCACCGGACTGTGAATCGTCGTCAGTTGCAGCTTGCGGCGCAAGTCGGCGAGCACGGCTTCGGCCCGCCGCACGTCGGCGCGGCGGGCCTGAAGATCGGCCTCCATGACCGCCGTTTCTTGGGCCTTGATGCGCGCCAAATCCAGGCTCGACTGCCCCTCTTTGATTTTTTCCTGCATCGTCGACAGCTGTGCGTCGGCCTGGCGCAAGCTGGTTTTTGCCCGCTCCAGTTCCTGCTCGGGGACGAGCGCGCGATCGAAGAGCTTTTGATTTCTCGACCAGTCCTCTTTTGCCTGATCCGCGTGGGCTCGCGCGTCGTCGAATTGATGGCGCGAAGCTCGCAACGCGGCCTCCGCCTTTATCACTTCTTCCTTTTGTCTGGTGATATGCAGCTCGATCTCCCGCGCCCCTTGCTGCGCTTTGTTACGCAAGCGGTCTGCCTCCGCGTCGGCTTGTTGGAGCAATATTTCCAGCTCGCGGCGATCCAAGGTGGCGAGCACTTCCTGGCGGGTGACCAGCTCGCCTTCCTCTTTGGTGAGCGAGTTGAGCTTGGCGGTCAGCTCCGCGCTAACCGCTACGACCTCGGCTTTGATGCGAGCGTCGTCCGTGGAGACATAACCGGAGGTCCGCCACCACCACACGCCGAAACCGCCGACGATGGCGACAACGGCTGCCAGGGCAACCCACGTCTTCCAGGATTGCAGGGTCATAGCGAAACCACGCGGTGAAATTGCAATAACGGCTGTTCAAGAGTTCAAGGTTCAAGCGTTCAATCGGAGTTCTATCCGATTCTGACCTTGAACTTTTGAACCTTGAACTTGAATGATTTAGTAGCCGAACCCGTAAAGCCGCGCGCAATTATCCCACAAATATTTTCGTTTGCTCTGATCGCTGAAGGGCATACTGAGAAAGCTCTCCACCGCGTGGGGATACTTGACGTCCAGATGGGGATAGTCGGTGGAGAAGACAATATTGTCTTCGAGGCCGAACTCGGGGATGAACTTGGCGACATGCTCGTCGCATTCCACCGCGCCCCAGCATTGGCGCTGGAAATATTCCAGCGGTTCAAGCTTCATCTCCGGGTGCTCCGCGGCGCCGGTGAGCTCGGCGTACTCGCCCATGCGCCACAGCAGCCAGGGCAGCCAGGAGCAGTTGCCTTCGAGGTAGGCGACTTTGAGTTTGGGAAAACGTTCCATGACGCCGCCGTAGATCATGTCCGAGCAGGCGAACATATTGGCCATCGGAAACGACAAGGTGTTGAACATGGTGAAGCTGGGGATGAATTCGGACAGCGCCGGCTGCGGCAGGAAGACCCGGCCGGCTTCGTGAAAGCCGATCGGAATATCCAGCTTCTGGCATTCTTCCCACAGCGGATCGTAATAGGGATCGCTCCACATTTTGCCGTTGACATGGTTGGGGCGCATGAGCACGCTGCGAAAGCCCAGCTCTTTGACACAGCGGCGAGTTTCTTCGACCGCGGAGGAGACATCGTGCGGCGCGACGATGCCGGCGCCGTACATGCGCTCGGGCGCGACTTTGCAGAAGTCATGCATCCAGTCGTTGTAGGCTTTGGCGATTGCCGCGGCTAGATCGGGATCGAGATGGTCGACGGCGAGGACGAACAGGCCGCGGCTCGGATAAAGAATCGCCACATCGAGACCTTCCTTATCCATGGCGCCCAGCTGCGCCACATTGTCGAAGTCGCGCGCTTCTTCGTCGGCGTAACGCTTGTTGAGAATCTCTTCGCGGATCGGCCGCAGCGCCGGATTGGGCTTGGGCGTCGGCCGCGGCATGACCTTGCCGTCGACCTCCACGCCGAGATCGCGTTTGTGCCGGTTCAAACCGATGGGCGCGCGTTCGAGGTATTTATTGTCGATATACTTCTGCCACAGGTCACAGGGCTCCATGACATGCATATCCGAATCCATCGCTTTAAAACCATTCTTCATGATTTGCTCCTGATCTCGCGTAGTCCATCGAATAACAAAGGGGCCGGCGGGTGTCAATTTGAATGAAAAAACCATGGCGCGAAATTGCCGCTTGACAGTCTGGCCGGTTTCGCGGTACTCCCGCCCATCAGTTCATAATCAGGGAGGTGGCTACGATGATCCGAATAGAGAAATCGCTTGTCAATCTTCTGATCCTGACGCTTTTCTTTTGCGCTTTCGCCGGCGAGGCCGCGGCGCAGGCACGAACCAAGATTCGCTATGCTTTGGGCGATGTTATTTCCATCGACGAATTGCCGCTGTTGATCGCCGTCGAGCGCGCCAAGGGGCGCGGCGTGGACGTCGAGATCACGGCGTTTAAGAGCGAAGAACTGGCGACCCAGGCCGTCATCAACGGTCAGGCCGACGTCGGTCAGGGCACGCCTTACGCCGCGCTGCAGAAAGTCACGGTGCCGATCCGCTTTTTCGTCCAGCTGAGCGCGCTGCAGTTTTTCCCCATCGTAAACAAAGAAAGCTACAAGAGCTGGAAGGATCTCGACAATCAGGAGATCGCCGTGCAGGGGCGCGGCTCGGGCACCGAAGCGATCGTGCTGCTCGCGGCCAAGCAGCACGGCATTAAGTTTAAGAACATCAGCTACGTGCCCGGGTCCCAAGTGCGGGCGCTGGCGCTCCTGAAGGGAAACATCAAGGCGTCGATTCTCGATGCGCCCAACAAGAACATGGTGATGAAAGAAGCGCCGGATAAATTCGGCATTTTGCCGCTGGAAAATGTCAAAGCGAGCGACGAAGCGCTGTTCGCCACGCGCGAGTTCATCGACAAAAACCAGGCAGCCGTCAGGATATTCGTCGAAGAACTGGTCAAGGTGAATCGCGCGATCAACGCCAATCCCAAATCGGTTCTCGACGAACGCAAAAAGCTCGGCTTGCTGAGCGATCTGCCGACCAAGTTGGAAGGTGAAATCATGCCGTTCTTCGAGGAGGCGGTGCAAAACGGCGTGTTTCCCAACGACGGCGGACTTGCCAGTGCGGCGCAAAACGATCTGGAATTTTATACTCTCTCCGGCGCGCTGAAGGGCGACAACCTCAAGGTCGAGGATTTCTGGTATTTGGCCCCGCTCAAAGCGGCGCTGGCGAATGTGAAGTGAAAGATCCTATGGATTGGAGTATCGGGGTACTGAAGTAACGGAAGGTCGGAGTGATGGGGTTTAAAAGCCCGTTACTCCAGTCCTCCCTCATTCCACCACTGCCATCTCTCCTTCTGTCTGGCAGTTGTTCTCATTCGCACTGTTCTTCGGCCTGTGGGAGCTGGCCGGCCGCTGGCCGATCAGCTTTTCGTTTCCACCGTTCACTAAGACATTGCTGGCGCTGTTGTCGATGCTCGCCGACGGCAGTCTCGCCAAAGCCTATCTGTCGACGCTTCAGCCGCTCGTCATCGGCATAGCTCTCGCCGGCGTCATCGGCATCGGATTCGGTATCGCCATGGGACTGTCGCGTTCCATCGAGTGGTTCAGCTTGCCGATATTCATCGTCCTGCAGGCGGCGCCGATGGCGGCGATCATTCCGCTGATCACCTACATGTACGGCATCGGCATCCTTTCCAAGGTATTGGCCGTGGTTGTCTTGGCGGCGCCGGTGATCGTGATGAATTCGTACAAGGGCATCCGCAACACCAACCCTTCACTGATACAAATGTGCCGCGCCTTTCTTGGCACAAAGCGGCAGGAAGTTCTGAAGATCGTCCTGCCCCACGCCAGCGCATTGATTTTTGCCGGACTCCGGCTCGGTGTGGCGATGGGATTCATCGGCATCGTGATTGCCGAGCTGCTGATCACGCCGACCGGCATCGGCGATCTGATTACTTATAGCAGCTCGGTGGCCGATTACCCGCAAATGTTCGCGGCGATCGTTTCGATAATCATTTTTGCCGCGTTGACGATTCACGCGCTCGAACGGCTCGAACGCAAACTCTTCCCGCCGGAAATGCGAGGTCTCGAGAATGCCGGCTGACGCCATCGTCGAGGTCAAAGCCGTGGGCAAGGTTTATGAGACCGGCGTCGAGGCCCTCGCGCACATCGATGTCGCGCTTCCCCGAGGTAAATTAAGCACGCTCCTGGGCCCCAGCGGGTGCGGCAAGACCACGCTGCTCAAGATTATCGCCGGACTGATTCCACCCAGCCGCGGCGAGGTTTGGGTGAAAGGAAAAAAGGTCGATGGACCCGGAGCCGAGCGCGCCTTTGTCTTCCAAGACTTCGCGCTGCTGCCCTGGGCGAACGTGCTGCGCAACGTCGCTTTCGGTCTGGAGTTGCGCGGCTTGCCCAAGGAAGCAGCGCGATAAAATCGCGCGCAAACACATCGCCGAAGTCGGCCTGACAACGTTTGAAACCAGCTATCCGCACCAGCTTTCCGGCGGCATGCGCCAGCGCGTCGGTCTTGCCCGCGCCCTCACCGTCGACGCCGATATCATTTTGATGGACGAGCCGTTTTCCTCAGTCGATGAGCAGACGCGGCGCAAGTTCCAGGAAGAGCTGTTGGACCTGCTCCGCCATAAGAACAAAACCGTCGTCTTCGTCACCCACAGCATCGAAGAGGCGGCCTACCTCTCGGATCAAATATTTCTTCTATCGCCGCGGCCGGGAACGATATCGAAGATCATCCAGCCCAACATCGACCGCCACGGAAGAAATCCCGACGAGATCCGCCGGGATAAGAATTATCTCGATACCGTTGACGAGATATGGCAAATCTTGAAGCTGTATGTATGAAGAATTGGAGTGATGGCGTGATGGTAATCGGAGTGATGAGGAGTACTGGGCTTCCGGAAATCCCAACACTCCACCATTCCAATACTCCAATACTCCAATTATTCTGGCTCCGTGACCTGATATGATTCTGTTCGGCAAGAAAATTCCGATTCTGTTTTCACTGTTGGCGTGGTTCGTTGTTTGGGAGATCGTCGGCCGGGCCAAGCTGTCGACCATCGTGCCGCCATTTTCCGGTGTCGTCGCCGCTGGGATTACGATCATTCCGACGGCGAAATTCAGCGCAGCGGCGGCGATCTCACTACGTTCCTTCGCCCTCGGCATGGCGTTGGCGGTGATCGTCGGCATTCCTGTCGGCGTCCTCATGGCCAGAGTGCCGAGCCTGGGAAAAATCCTCGGCATGTGGGTCAATATCTTCATCAGTGCGCCGATCTCAGCGCTGGTGCCGATCCTGATGGCGCTGATCGGTATCGGTGAAAACTACCGTGGTGGTCACGGTGTTTCTCTTCGCGGTCTTTGTCATCATCCTGGACACGCAGGTAGGCATCAAGCAGGCGGACCGGTCGCTGGTCGAAATGGCGCGCTGCTTCGGTGCAACGCGCCGTCAACTTTACAGCAAAATTCTCTTCTTGAGCGCCCTGCCGGAGATTTTGGCCGGCGTGCGTCTAGGCGTGATCCGCGGCGTCAAAGGCGTGGTTATCGGCCAGCTCTTGATCGCGATTATCGGCGTCGGCGAATTGTTCGAGCTCTATTCGCAACATTTTCTCATGGAGGAGTTCTGGGCGCTGGTCATCATCGTGTTTACTTTCGCTTTTGGGCTCTCCGAAGCGGTCGCCTATTTTGAACGCCGCGTCGAATATTACGCCAGCTCGCGCTAAAGCAAGAAATTCCCAGAGTATTCACCGTTGAGGGACGTGCTTTCGCCGGGATTTACAAATCTGCTGACCAATTTTAATTACTATTTAGCCGCGCCACACATCGGCGGCGACTTGCTGAATCAGTTCAAGCTTGCGCCACTGGTCGTCTTCACTGATCAAATTGCCGACGATGTTCGATGAGAAACCGCACTGCGGGCTGAGTGCGAGCTGTTCTAACGGGAGATAGCGGCTGGCTTCGTCGATGCGTCGTTTCAAGCTATCCGCCGATTCTAATTCCGGGACTTTGCTGCTGACCAAACCGAGGACGACGATCTTATTTTTCGGGACAAATCTCAATGGCGCAAAGGTGCCGGCGCGTTCGGTGTCGTATTCCAAAAGAAAACGATCGTGGTGGAGCGTGTTGAACAGCTTCTCAGCGATGGCGTCGTAGCCGCCCTCGCGGTGCCACATGCTGCGCACGTTGCCGCGGCACAGGTGGATGCCGAAGGTGACGCCATTGATTCCATCGATAACCGCATTGTCAGCTTCGATCGATTGGGTCATTTGCCGCATCGGATCGATGCCCAGGCCGCGCATCCGCTCCAGTGACTTGGCGTCGACGTAGGCTGTGTAAGCCGGAGCATCGTGCTGGATGTAGGGACAGCCGGCCTCGGCTAATTGCTTGACGATCTCGCGCTCGATGGCAATTACGTCGGCACGATACTGCTCGGCGCTGGCGTAGACCCCTGCGGCGTTCTGCCGCTGGAAGTTTTCACAGATGCGGTCGGTGGCGATGAGCGTCACTTTCACCGGTTTCTTCGTCAATGCCGAAGCGGATTGCCATTCCTTGAGAGGAACGTTGTTCGCCAAACGCAACCGCTCATCGATCGGCCGCCAGTATTGCATCGCCGGATCGGTTTTTCCCGAGTCCGGCACCCATCGCTGCAACGCTTCGCCGCCGACGGTGCGGCTCTCCTGAAACTGCATGGTTTGTTTCTTGGGAATAAATCCCGCGACCGATTCGACGAAGCTGTCTTGGAAGTTCAGCCGGCGATACTCGCCGTCGGTGAGGATCGAGACGCCGTGGGCTTCTTGTTTCGCGATGAGTTCTTTGACCGACTCATCTTGGATCCGAGTCAATTCGTCATCGCCGATTTCGCCGTTGCCATGGCGGGCGTAAGCATCTTTGAGTGCTTGGGGGCGAAGCAGACTGCCGACCTGATCGACGCGGGAGCGTTTAGTAATGGTCGGAGATGTTTCTTGGTTCATAGGTTGGCTCATTTACAAAGATTCATCACGTTGCTACAAAAGGGCACTCAGATTCTAGGGGACGTCGGGCGAGATAACGCCAATGTTCAGCTGCGGGCGAATCCATAAATCCGGGTGCGTAGAGCATTCATCAAATTTTCTGTTTGTAAGCGCGGTTACTCGTCAGCCTCCTCCTCGTAGTCGACGAGAACCGAGTCTGACAGATGCGCCAAATGCGGTAGGCTCGACAGCTCCCGAACGCTATCATAGGCGATGAACGTGCAGTTCTCGGAGAGCGGGCCGCGGTCCAACAGCGAAAACACAGGCCGCCGAATTTCCTGAAATACCTTGTCCCGACGGTTCGCTGGCGCGACAATATGCAGGTGGATATCCATGTTTGGCTGGAGCGCCAACAGGTCGGCCATTCGAAGGATACCAGAGTAAATCGAGGTGGTGTGCTCGACCTCGAATGCCCGTCTGATCGATCGGCCTCTCAGCCAAAGGACATCGATCTGCTCGATCGTCCTCAACGTAGTGTCGTCGTAGTTCAAAGGCAGACGATCGAGAAGCGGCTGTTCCGCGCCTCGCCACTCAGCTAACACGGCGCCGCGGTCCGAGCGTGGTAGCCAGATTTGCATTCCCATCTTAGTCCCAATCTCGGCGAGCAGCGCTTGAATGCGAATTGATTCGCGCACCTCCGGCACTTCATTGACGAGCATAGCAGGCTGAGGGTCGGCATCCTCGGGAACCGTTACGGTGATGTCGCGATCCGCGCGCCGAATGCGATGGTCGAGCAACCGGCGGAAGTCGTCCTCGTCAACTGGGAACTCGATGCCGCTGGTCTGCTGTTGGCGAAGAATCTTCTCGATGTGCGCGCCATCTTCATCTTCCAAGCGACCAAGGCTTCCCCTGACCTTGCCTGTCCAGGCACCGGAATTCTTCGGTAGTTTCTGGGTGAACGAAAGGTTGGTCCACATGACGTCGTCATGAATCGGTACCGTTTTGTCAAGCGGCAGCCAGATAGTAGGCCTGACCCGGAAACGAACAGTGAAGGGATCGTCCGCTGGGTAAAAGATCGGTGTCGAATCGCTAAAGGGGCCTTCGACGACATCGAGAACGCCAATCCAGCGAGAAAGACGAGTCATGTAGCAGACCAACTTGTCGCCAGGTTGGATTTTTCCGGCCACGCTCCGCTGCCGAGGACGAAAGCCGGAGATAGTCCGGTCCGAGCGGCCGAAAGCTTCGTACGTTTCCGGCGAGAAGATGTCCAGGTAGTAGGCCACGTATTTCTCCCGCGACGATGGTTGAGCGCTTCCTAACTATGTAAGTAGCTAAGCCTTTCTATTACCGACGCTAGATACCACTAAGATCTCCAGATTTGTATTTATTCCAATGGCGCGATCTTCTGAAGTTCGTCCCGCGCTCGTGCCCTATCCCAGTCGGCAAGAAGCTCTTGCTGATGTAACGTGGCCCACTCGATCACCAAGCCTGTTACCCGGGGAGGTAATCGTCCGGAAAATACTGCCAACGTGCGAATATCGATCAAGGCGAGGCTGCCGCTATACTCCGCGTGAAAGTGCGGCGGATTATGATCGTCGAAGAACATCTTGATGACGATGCCAAAGAAACGGCTAATTTCAGGCATGAATAGACTGGTTGCGTAGCGTTGGGAAAAGGTCTTCAGGATTCTTGCCGGTCACTTTGAGGTAGAGCGCATCCGGGCACAGATCGACCCGTTCACCCCAGACGAGTTCACCGGATGAACCTATAGCAACCTGCTCGAAGACGAGGGGATCAGCCCATAGGGCAAAGACACCTTTGCCAACGTTTTCGGAAACATCGACGATCCCGCGTACGCCGTCGTCGAATTCGAGATCCAGACGGTAGTCTGGCAAGGTTTTGACCTTGGAAATCTTCATGGTTCAACTCCTTTGTGCTGGTAAATAGTACCAGGAATGAGGATAGCCGGAAAGCACTACCCCTCGATGCCTGCAATCTGGTCATGCGAAGCAGTTGGCAACCCTCGACCGTCACCTTCACAGCTGCGCGAAGAACCCGGACTTCTTAATTTCCGCGATCTAGCTATTGTCATAATACGCGCTGGGTGGGAGTCGACGCCGCTAGCTTGGTATCGATGTGATTCCACTCGGTGGGTTGTTGGGCGATGGGTTGGATCGAGCTGACGGTGACCGTGGGGTCTTTGACGTAGATATCGAGGAGTCGAGTCACTTAGGTATGAAGGACCTGATGGCGAGCTTTATTTCAGTTCAACGATTTCTATGCGCGATGATGACCTACGCAATGCAATTTGCACTTCTTCTCCTGATTTCTTCTCGACAGCCATTTCACGCGCGACGTAAATGTAATTCGTGCCGAACCCCGTGTAGTGTGGGCGCCTGTCGTTACACGTAACCAATATTTCGTCGCCGGCGACTTGCTTGTCGCCTTTGTCCGGCGACAAAACCAACTTATACCCAACATTGTTCCTACAACCACCCGGCCAGTGATCGGGGTCTACAGTGATGGTCAACGTATCGCTTCCAAGCAGCCGCATCCAAATTTCTGCTCTAAAAAGTGCGTATCGAACCCGTGTGGCAGCATCGGCGATTGTATAGTCACAGCCGGCCATCAGGATGGACGATGCAATTAACAGAGCGAGAAGTTTCATTGTCATGTGGCACCTGAAAACTCTAATCGAGCGCGGCGGAAAAAAAACGGGTCGCCGTTACGAAGTGTTGAGGCATTGAACATGTCAGCGGCGGAACCAAAAGGGCATCCGGCCAACCGCAGCCCAATACACGCCTACAACACCGAGCACGATTGCCGCGGCTCCTCCACGACCATGGACTATTTCCACAACTGCGCGAAGAACCCCGACTTCTTGATCTCCTCGATATAGCTATTGTCGTAGTAAGCGCTGGTCGGTGTCGACGCCGCCAGCTTGGCGTCGATCTGGTTCCATTCGGCGGCTTGTTGGACGATGGGTTGGATCGAACTCGCTGTCACCGTGGGGTCTTTTACGTAGATGTCGAGGGCGAAGCGGTAGCTTTGGTCGAGGACTTCGCTCTCGGATTGGCGGGTGTATTTGGCAAGGACCGTTTTAGAATATTTTTCGTCGGTGAACATTCTCTTGGTTCCTTCCATGGTCGCTTTGATCATGCCGATGACGATCTCGCGGTTCTTGGCGCCGAAGGAGCGGCGCGCGACCAGACCGTTGATCAAGAATTCAAAGTTGAGCTTGCGAAAATCCTTCGGGCTGACCAACTCGCGGTAGCCGTCTTTCATCAAACGAAAGGTGTTGGGCGCGGAGGTAATGACGCCGTCGATCAAGCCTTGGGATAAACTCGCCACGCCTTGGGCGGTGGTGCCGGTCTGGACGACATTGACGCCTTGAACGTTGTAGAGCTTGGTGATCGCTTGCAAGGTGAAGTGCGGGATCGCGCCCAAACGGCTGACGCCGATCTTCTTGCCGGTTAGCTCCTTGGTGGTTTTGATATCGGAGCGGACGATCAAGGACTGAATCGCGTAGGGGATCATGGTGGCGACCTGAACGACATCGCCGCCTTGCAACACGTTGGTGACCAACGGCGTGCCGCCGCCCGCGCCAACACCGGCCTGTCCGCCGAGCATGGCCTGGACGATCACCGGCGAGGCGCCGACGTAGACCATGTCGACGTCGAGGCCATGTTTCTCGAAGTAGCCCGCATCCTTGGCGATCCACCAGGGCCAACTGGCGACGCCGATGGGCGTATAGGGAAATGAAACCTTGGTAGCTGCGGTGACGGAGGTGGTGAACAGCGTCGAACACCAGCAGATGATAAGAATAATCAATTTCTGTTTTTGGCTCATGAAAAAATCCTGCTGTTGTTCTGGTGTTAGTTGGCGCCGCGGATGCGCTCGATGATCTCGCTCGGGTTTCCCGGCACTACGTCACCGCGCCATGCGACATGGCCGTCGGGGCGGACCAGGACTAAATCACGCTCATAAATTTCCCGCACCTTCGGTTCATCGATGTTGACTACTTCCAATGGCAATCCGACTACGCTGGGCGGAATCCGCGATCGTGGTCGTCTTCGTGCCAGAGAAATTCAACAGGACAAAACTTTTGCCAAAGAGATCAAGCGTCGAGCGGCCGTCTTTGAGCCAGACGTGGGGTGCGCGGGCACCGGGCCAGGTTGAGGGAACGTAGAGGCCATGGTCGAGCTCAGGCGCCGGAGTGCCGTCGGCGACGCATATCGGCGAGTTTTCGTAGCGGTAACCCAACTCGATGCCGGCGGAGTCATGCTGAAACTCTTTGGCGCGAGTGCGCATGATCGCGGCGTGGGCTTTGTCACGCAGCGCTTTGCCTTCGTCATTGTCTTCGCTGATCTTGGGCGAGAATGGAGTTTGGTTGTCGAAATTGGCGCGCATCTCGGCGGCTTCGTTGACGTTGATCATGGCGATCGGTTTTCGTTCCGCCGTATAACTGTCGAGCAATCTTACGCCACCCCAGCCTTGTAGTACGGCGGCCAAGCTTCCAGCCGATGTCGACGGCGTCGCCGACGCCGGTGTTCATGCCGAATCCGCCGGCCGGCCAGTTCAAATGCGCGGCATCGCCGGCGAGGAAGACCCGGCCATTCTGATAATTGTCGGCGACCACGCAGTGGCCGGTCCAAGGGCGCACGGCGAGCAATTCAAAGGGAATGTCCGGTCCCGAGGGCGGCGCGGATCTTTTCCGGCGCATTTAAATTATCGATCTGTTCCTGCAGGACGTTGCGCACGTTCAAACGCCACAGCTCTTTGCCGTCGACGGCGGCGATGGCGCCGTTGATCTGCGCGTTGATGATCTGATACTGCACCGCCGGGCCGTGGCGATATCATTTTCAGCAATGGCGAACGGAACAGCACGGCGACGTTCATGCCCTGGGAAAAAACCCCTTGGTATTTAATCCCGAGGGCGCGGCGGATATTGCTGCGGCCGCCGTCGCAGCCGGCCAGATAGTCGGCTTCGATGGTTTCTTCGCTGCCGGTTTTCACGTCGAGGATAGTTGCGACAACCTTGTCGGCGGTCTGCTCGAAGGATTTGAACTCGGTGAGATAGCGAACTTCAACCTGCGGCAAGGTCGAGGCATGGTGGCGCAAGACCGGATCGAAGTAGGGCTTGGAAATCCATAGCCGTCCTTCGGGACTATACGGCGAACGCGACTCGGGTGCGCCGTTGGCCGGATGATCGAAGCGGGCGATCTCGAAGCCGTCCATGCGGGTGACGAACAAATAATTGCGCGGGTAGTCGGTGGGATAGCCCGACTCGAACCGCATGCGGTCGGCGAAGCCCCAGCGGCGCAGGTGCTCGCAGGTGCGCGTGTTGGCGAGGTTGGTCGTCGGAAAATCCACCGAACCGTCGCTCTGTTCGACAACCAGACAGCGAATGCCACGGTACGCAAGTTCGATGGCAAGCGCCAACCCGACGGGGCCGGCGCCGGCGATGACGACGGGAACGCGTTTGTTGATTGATGGGTGTTGGGTCATAAGGCCTATTCGCTTACTTCAGGGGAGATTCGCAAGACTCTACTCTCGGCTCGAAGTCGAATATTCCAATTCCGTCATTCCCGTGACAACGGGAATCCAGGCGGATTGTGAACATTAATCGAAGACAAACCTGGATTTTCGCGTGCGCGGGAATGACGACAAACCAAGAGTCGACTTCAAGTTACCACTGTCAAAATCTCTCGGCTCGTAGCCGTAGGATGTTTAAATCCCTTGTTTAAAGAGTTACTGCACAAGCTCTATTAACTCACTCACCGATTCAATGGAAGGGCGCCAGGTAGCTGGTAGGGTGGTAACGGTAAACGTTCCGCGAGCCGAGAACTGGCGCGGCACATGGAGCGCTTGTTGAGGCGGATTTATAAGAAATTTTCCAATTCGAAACGGTCGGCATTCACTGAGCGTCCCTCGACGCGCACCTGGTCGCCATTGCGCAAACGGTTGAAGCGGTCGGCGATGGTCTTCGGGGCATTGAAGGCGACCGCGACGACGATCAGCCGGTTGCGGGAATCGCGGAGCTCGAAAGTGCCGCGGTGGCTGTCGACATACTCGACCCGTCCTTCGATTCGATCCAGGCGGTCAGCGCCGACCGTGCCGCCGCGATCCTGCACCGACTCGCGCACGGTGATCGTATTTGTCGTATTGCGGCCGTCGCGGTCTTGCTGGACGCGCGCCGCGACGTAATCGCCGCGCTCCAAGTTGGCCACCGGGTAGGTGCGCTGGCGGTACAGTACTTGAGTGTTGTTATCGTAGCGTACCATTGAAGTGCGGCCGGAGTCGGCGCGGATTTCGATCTGCCGGCTGCGGCTATCGACATCCATCACTTCGCCGACGATTTCATTGGCCTGGTTGCCGTAGCCCCCTAGGCCCTCGAGGCCGGTCCCTTCAAGGCAGCCGGTCAGGGAGAAAATAGCTAGCGCCAGGACCATCGATAGTCGTTTTATTGCTCTCATGTATCCCTCCCGCGGATTCCAATATACCAACTTCTTGGACGATATTTGCACCTGACAATTCAATCCTTGGCGCGGTGGCAACCGATTTACCCGTCGATCTATTTGACGCTTGGCGGGCAATTGAGTTAATTGGTCGACGAATCCAATCCTATCCGGAGGTTTGCCATGCCAACGATCGATGCCGATGCTCATGTCATCGAGTGTGAACAAACCTGGTCCTATGTGGAAAACGAGAAGTTGCGGCCATACTTGGTCTCCCCCGGCGGCGGCCGGCCGCAGAACTGGTTGATCGACGGCCGGGTATTCCACCGCGGCGTCAATCTCGACAAGCATCTGCCCCTCGATATCTGCGAGATGCGCGATATCAAGGGCCGGTTGAAACATATGGACGAGTTGGAGATCGACCTCCAGGTGCTCTATCCATCGCTATTTTTGCGGCCGCTAACGGCCAGCGTCGAGGTCGAAAATGCCATTTGCCGGAGCTACAACCGCTGGCTCATCGATATCTGCGCTAAGGGGGAAGGGCGGTTGCGCTGGGTCGCGGTGATCCCCGTGATAGACATCGCCAGCGCCGTGGCCGAAGTGGAGTTCGCCAGGGCCAACGGCGCCTGCGGGATCTTCATGCGCGGTCTGATCGACGACAAACGGTTGAGCCATGCCAAGCTTTTTCCCCATCTATGCCGCGGCGGAAAGTGCCGACTTGCCGATCCTTGTTCACGCTTCCACAGGAAGCTTCGACTGGGTCAAACTCTTCGACGGCGAGAATGGCTTCATGCGCTTCAAGGCGCCGGTGCTGTCGGCATTTCACGCCATCGTGCACGACGGCATACCCAAGAGGTTTCCGAAACTCAGGTTTGGCTTCATAGAAGTGCGCGCCCAATGGATACCTTACATGGCCGTCGAGATCGCCCGGCGCTTCGATCGCGCCGACAATTCCGTGGCGCGCAATTTGATCCGCGACAACCATGTCTACGTCACCTGCCAAACCGACGACGACTTGCCGCAGGTGCTCAAATATTCCGGCGAGGACAACATCGTCATCGGCTCGGACTACGGCCACAACGACACCTCGGCGGAGATCGAAGCGCTGCGTACGATCAAGACCAAAGGCGATGTCGATCCGCGCATTATCGACAAGATTCTCTACGACAATGCCAAGGCGCTATATGGAATTTAGTTGAGAGTGATTGGGGTCAAGCGTTTGGCGGTTAACTCTAGACTCCAAACGCTGGACGGATTTTCACAGTCCCATGCGCCAAGTTTCAGTCATATTACTGATTCTGATTAGTTATTTCGCAGGCGGCGGCGCCGGTCGATGCCCAAGAAAGAGTGCGCATTTCTCCTTCTTCTCCCGGCCTGGCTTCCTGGCCGGTGCACCTGGCGGCGAAAGAAGGTTTCTTCAGCCGTGAAGGGTTGACTGCGGAAATCATCGTCATGCGCACCAACACCGGCATCGCGGCGTTGGTGACCGGCGCGATCGATTTCACCACGGCGGGCGGCTCGGCGATGCGCGCGGCGGTCAACGGCGCGCCGCTGAAAATGATTCTCAACATCACCAAGAAGGCCGACCTGTGGATCCTGGCGCAGAAAAATATTCAGCGGCTCGAAGATCTGCGCGGCAAGATGATCGGCGTCGGCGGCAACTGGGGCACGCAGTTCTACCAAGTGCTCGAAGCCTTGAAGCCCTCCGGCGTCGACAAAGACGTGCAGCTGGTTTCCACCGGCGATGTCGCCAACGGCTTTCTCACTTTGCAGCAGGGCAGCATGCCGGCGGTGGCGCTGACGCCGCCCTACAGCATCCTCGCCAAACGGATGGGCTATCGCGATCTGGTGAAGACCAGCGATGTTATCCCGGTCGTCGCCGACCACCGGATTGGTAACCACCAAAGAAAAACTCGAAAAAGAGGCGCCGAAGATTCGCCGGGCGATTCGGGCCGTGATGCGCGCGACGGACTTCGCCAGGACTCGGAAGAGCGAAACCGTGCAGTTCATCATGAACCAATACAAGATGGACAAAGATGTCTCCGAAGCGGTCTACGACGCGATCATGGAAACGCTAAATCCGACGCTCTGGCTCGCCGATCATGAAGTGCAGATCGAGCTCAATCGCATCGCCGAGCAGAGCAAAATGAAAATTACCATGAAGCCGGCGGAGGTGGCGGATTTCACACTGACGCGCCAAGTGGCGCAGGAGTTGAGGCCGGTAGGATAGCGAATAGGATTGGCCGCACCCTTCGACGGTGCTCAGGGCGATCGGGGCGCAACACGGGCAATAGCGGTAAGGACGAAAAATGTTTCGCTCTTACAAGCTATACAACCTCGCCGCGTTCTCACCCATGATTTTGGCCTTTAATCCATCGGTTAAATCCTTGCGCTCCATCACTTCTTCCACCGTATGGGGGAATTTGGAATCGCTGTGGTTGTAGTCGGTGGCGAAGACCAGGCGCTCGGCGCCGACAAAATCGGCGACGTAGGGCAGCATTTTTTCTTCCATCTCGAAGGCGTAAAACATCTGGCCGCTTTTCATATACTCGCTCGGCGGCTTGGTCAGCCAGGGGACGGTGGGCTGAAGAATCTCGTAGTGCTCGTCCAATCGCTCCATCCAGTAGGGCACCCAGCCGCAGCCGGCTTCCATGAAGGCGAATTTCAGTTTGGGAAAGCGCTCGAGCATGCCGCCGCAGACGACGCATAGAGCCGCGATCATCTGCTCGAAGGGATGGGCCATGGCGTGGCTGTAGAGCGGATGATCGAAGCGTTCGGTGGCCGCCGGCACGCCGTCGCCGGCGCCGACATGGATGCACACCGGCACGTTCAATCTTTCGGCTTCGGCGAAGAACGGATGGAGATCGGGATCGTCTAAATTTTTCTTCGACGCCGAAATCGGCGGCGTGGCGACGGCGACGAACTTCAGCTCTTCGACGGCGCGGCGTAACTCTTTCACCGCTTCGGCGGGATCTTGGATGGCGACCGCGGCGACGCCTTTGAGTCGGCGGTTATCCGCTTTGCAGTAGCCGGCGAGCCAATTGTTGTAGACGCGCGCCACCGCGGAGGCCAAGTCTTTATCTTCGACGAAGGGCAGACTTAAAAATGGTGAGGTGCCGAACAGCACCGCGGTGTCGATGCCTTCCAAATCCATGTCTTTAAGACGCTGCACCGGATCGGTCATGCCGGTGGTGGCCTGGGGACTATGGCTGCGCGGCGCGCCGACGAAGCTGCACGCTTTGCCCACCGGCTTGGGCGTGAGCTTGCCTTCCATCATGACGAAGGTGAAGCCGCGATTGTCCTTGACCGCCCGCGGGGCGCGATCGCGGTAGGGCGCTTCGAGCAAATCCGCCCAGGGAATATCCCGTTCCAACACATGACCGTCGGCGTCGATGATACGCATGAGTCGCTTCCTGCTTTCGGTTAAATGATTTTCCCGATCATCAGTATCAGAAATCGCCGGCAATGCTCAACAGCGCTGCGATAAATCACCGATCGATGGGTATCGCTTCGCTCCACCCATCCTACGCGAACGGGTCGGGAGTTTGTTTCAACGTAGGGTGGGTGGAGGCGCGGCGCCGATACCCACCGATTCGATTGCATCGGGGCGTAAATCCATTCTATTTTCCGGTGGTGGCGGACTACCGGCGTAATTTCATTCCGGGCGGAAGTTATTTCTTCACGGTCAATCTCGCCGACCGCCGATCTCGGCTACTCACGGATAAGATTGGTTTGCTTCGATCGGCGTTGAGAACGGTGATGCAACGTCATCCGTTTACCACCGAGGCGGTCGTGGTGTTGCCGGAGCACTTACATTGCATCTGGACGCTGCCGCCTGGAGACACGGATTTCGCCACGCGATGGCGCTTAATTAAGACGGACTTCTCGAAGCAGATTGGCGCCGGCGAGCGCCGTTCACCAAGCCGCGTTAGCAAAGGTGAGCGGGGAATTTGGCAACGACGGTTTTGGGAGCACACGCTGCGCGATGAGAACGATTTCGCCCGTCATTGCGATTATATTCATTTCAATCCGGTGAAACATCGGCATGTGTCGCGTGTCAGCGCATGGCCACATTCCTCGTTCCAGCGATTTGTGCGGCTTGGATTGTATCCACTCGATTGGGGTGGGGATGCTGCGACTGACGGTGCGGGGTTTGGCGAGCGCTGATTTTCGGACGATGGGTATCGCTGCGCTCCACCCATCCTACGGGATTCGGATGAGGGTGGGTTGAGGCGTTATACGCCGATACCCACTGATTCTTCGCTTATACTCGTTCCTTCAGGGTCACGCCCTGATCGACAGAGTGCCGCCATGTTTGCTCTTTTTTTGCATGGGAAATTAGCATATCGATACGTTAGGAGTGTGCAGAAGCTATGAACCTGAGCTCAAACTTAATCGAAGTCGAAGATAACTGGGAAGCGGTCAATGACTGGTTCTTGAAAGAGAAACTCAGCGATGGCCTGCCGATCGTGCCGCCGACGGCGGCGCGGGTGGAAAAGATGCTCGCCGCGACCAGCCGCGATCCGGCAGACGTAATCGGACCGATCCCGCCCAAGTGGGCGCCCTGTTCCATCGAGAAGATCGCCATCAACGCGGTCATGGCGGGCTGTTTGCCGGAATATCTGCCGGTGATCATTGCCGCGGTGGAAGCGATTTGCGAACCGCGTTTCAATCTTTACGGCGTGCAGGCGACCACCGGCTACGTCGGGCCGGCGCTCCTGCTCAATGGGCCGATTCGCACCGCGCTGAACGTCAATTGCGACTCGGGTGTGTTCGGTCCGGGCTTTCGCTCCAATGCCACCATCGGCCGGGCGATTCGTTTGATCCTGATCACCGTCGGCGGCGGTTATCCCGGCGACACCGACCGTTCGACCTTCGGCTGGCCGGGCAAGTACACCATGTGCTTCGGCGAGAATCAGGAGAAAAGTCCCTGGGAGCCGTATCACGTCGAATTCGGTTTCAAGCCGGAAGAGAGCGCGGTGACGGTCTTCGGTATCAATGGCTTTCTGCCGATTCACACCGCCGGCAATCGCGGCGAGCAGGCGCTCGCTTCGTTAGCCGAAGTGATCAAGATGCATCATGGCGTCAGCCATCTCGATGTCGGCAGTTTCGGCGGCGGCACGCCGTTGATTGCGTTGGGCATCGAAGACGCCGAGATCATGGCGCGCGACGGTATCACCAAGAAACAGGTCAAGGATTATCTCTGGGAACATGCGTCGTTGAAATTCTCGGAGATTCCCGCGCGCCGTAAGGGCCACAAGTCGGACGACGAGTTGATGCGCGAATCGATCAACATGACACCCGACGGCGTCGTGCATCTGTCCACCAAGGCCGAGGACATCATGGTGATCGTCATCGGCGGCAAGCACCGCCATTCGGTGTTTCTCCCGATGTGGACGGGGCGCAATACTTTGTGCGTGATCAAGCAGATAGGATGATTGGACTGATGGAGTAGTGAGTGATGGGTATTCGGTCGAAGATCGAGAATGGAAGATCGAAGATCGGATCGGCGGCCGCGCTGCTCATCATCGTCATTCTAATCGGTGTGCCGCTTGCGGCCCAGGATAAAGTTCGCTTTCCTATCGGCGCTTCTTCGAAAACCTTCAGCTACGGGCCGTTGTGGCTGGGGCAAAGACTCGGCTACTTCGAGCGCGAGGGATTGGATGTTCAGATCGTCGTCATGCGCGGCACGCCGATCACGATTCAAGCCTTGGCCACCGAGTCGATTTATGTCGCCAATGTCGGCACCGATGGCGTAATCGGCGCCGTCGACAGAGGTCTCGACTTGGCGATGGTCGGCAGCCTGCTCAACAATTTGAGCATGAGCCTGGTGGCCGCCAAGCCGTACAAGACCTTCGACGATCTGCGCGGCAAGACCATCGGCTCGCAGACGATTACGACCGGAACCGGCTTTGCCTTGCGTCTGGTGCTGCGCGCCCATGGCCTTGAGTATCCGCGCGATTACCAAATTCTCAATGTCGGCGGCGTGACCGATCGTTACATCGCATTGCAATCCGGTCAGATCGCCGCCACGCCGTTGAGCGTGCCGCTCGATATCTCCGCCAAGCAACAGGGGTTTAACGTGCTCGGCTATTTCGCCGACGATTTGCCCAACTATTTTTTGAACCCGTACACCGTCAAGCGCTCGTGGGCGGAAAAAAACCGCACCCTGGTGGTGCGCTACATGAAGGCAATAGTGCAAACCCACCGCTGGCTGTTCGACAACCGCGATGCTGCTTGCGCCTATCTGTCCAAGGAAATGTCGATGACGGTGGAAAGCTGCCGCTTCGCCTGGGAATACAGCGTCAAAACCCGCGTGTGGGACCGCAACGCCGATCTGAATCTCGACGGCGTGCGGACGATGATCAAGATCGTCGCCGAAATTGCCGGCCAGAAAGAGCCGCTGGCACAGCCGGCGAAATATATCGATCAGAGTTATTTGAAGCAGGCATTCGCGGAATTGGCGAAGAAGTAAAGTGGCCGAGGCAATTCGCCTGGCTGTGCGCGAGCGTTTTTGCATAGGCGGTCAAAGACAGCGCCACTGACTCCAACAGGCATGCCCGTGGGAGGTTTGCCAAGATCGTCGGACCGATGTGTTGTCAGCGACAATTGAGTCTCGACGAAACGAAAGTTCTGAGGCAAATTCGCTAAAGCGGTATTCTCGCGCAGGCGAAATCGGCTCTTGAAGTCCCACATAGCGACCGATATTATCCCGCCGAAGGAGAATTTTTCGATGGCCGAACGGACTCTTTACGATAAGATTTGGCAATCGCATACGGTGGGCATCCTACCGACGGGCCAAACACAGCTTTTTATCGGGCTGCATCTGATTCACGAGATCACCACGGCGCCGGCGTTCGACATGCTGCGAGAAAACGGCATGGACGTGGCGTTTCGCGATCGCACGTTTGCCACCGTCGACCATATCGTTCCCACCGACATGCGCCAGCGGCCGTTTCTCGACAAAGAGGCGGAAGATCTCACTCAAGCGTTGGAAAGAAACGTCGCACAGTTCGGCGTCGAATTCTTCGGCCTCGACAGCATGAACCAAGGCATCGTCCATGTCATCGGCCCGCAGCTGGGACTCACCCAGCCGGGCATGACCTTGGCATGCGGCGACAGCCATACCAGCACTCATGGAGCGTTCGGTACATTAGCTTTCGGCATCGGCACCAGCCAGGTGCGCGATGTCTTGGCGACTCAGACGCTGGCGATGGACAAATTGAAAGTGCGCCGCATCAACGTCAACGGCGCTCTCGGCACCGGCGTTTACGCCAAAGACGTGATCTTGCATATCATCCGGCAATTGGGCGTCAGCGGCGGCAAAGGTTTCGCCTACGAATACGGCGGCGAGGTCATCGACCGGATGAACATGGAAGAGCGCATGACCGTGTGCAACATGAGCATCGAAGGCGGCGCCTTGGTCGGCTACGTCAACCCGGATCAAACCACTTTCGACTACCTCAAAGGCCGCCCCCATGTGCCCAAGGGCGAGGCTTTCGACAGGGCGGTGAAGTACTGGCAATCGGTGGCGTCCGACGCCGACGCCGAGTACGACGACGTCGTGAATTACCACGGCAAAGACATCGAGCCGACGGTGACCTGGGGCATCAATCCAGGCCAGTCGGTTGGGGTGTCCGAAAAACTGCCGTTGCCGGACAAGTCGAGCGATCCCGAGAGCGCGAAAAAAGCCTACGAGCATATGGGCTGGACGCCGGGTGCGCCGATCATCGGTACGCCGGTCAACGTTGCGTTTATCGGTTCCTGCACCAACGGCCGGCTGGCGGATTTTCGCGCGGCGGCAAAGATTGCCAAGGGGCGCAAGGTAAATCCTAGCGTGCGCGCTCTCGTCGTCCCGGGTTCTGCCGAGGTCAAAAAGCTCGCCGAAGCCGAGGGGCTGGATAAAATATTCGAAGAAGCAGGATTTCAATGGCGCGAAGCCGGCTGTTCGATGTGCCTGGCGATGAATCCCGACAAGCTCAACGGCAGGGAGGTTTCCGCGTCGTCGTCCAACCGCAATTTCATCGGCCGCCAGGGCAGCCCGCAGGGCCGCACTCTATTGATGAGTCCGGCGATGGTGGTGGCGGCGGCGCTCAACGGCAAAGTCGTCGACGTGCGCCAGTACGAATGAGAGAACGAGGTTCAAATCGTTCAAAAAGTTCAAGCCGGTTAAATCGTTCCGCGTCTGTAAACGGCTTGAACGGAGCGCAGCGGTTAAACGGCTTGAACGACTTGAACTGATTTTGACCTACTGAGGAACCATGAGCGAAATAATAAAAATCGTCAAAATCACCGGCACGGCGCTGCCCATGCGCGGCAACGAAATCGACACCGACCGGATCATTCCGGCGCGTTATCTAAAAGAAGTGACCTTCGCGCGCATGGGCGACTATCCGTTCTTCGATGAGCGCTACAGCAGCGAAGGCAAGAAGAAAGATCATCCCTTTAACGACCCCGAATATAGCGGCGCGTCGATCTTGTTCGTCAACAAGAATTTCGGCTGCGGTTCGTCGCGCGAGCACGCGCCGCAAGCGCTCAACCGCTTCGGTATCAAAGTGATCGTCGGTGAATCCTTCGCGTCGATCTTCGCCGGCAACTGCACCATGATGGGCGTGCCGACAGTGACGGCGAGTGAGAAAGAAATCCAGCAATTGATTAAAAGCGTCGAGGAGAATCCCAAGACCGAATATACCGTCGATCTCGACAACAAAACTCTGACCTACGGCAAAGTGAAGATCGCCATCGATCTGCCGGAAACCTACCGCACGGCATTGACCATGGGATCCTGGGACTCCACGGCGCTCCTGCGCGCCAACCTCGATCAGGTCAAACAGACCGCCAAAAAACTACCCTACATGAATAGCTTCGCCGGCTAACGCCGGCGATTGTAACACTGGGAGCGAGCCGAGGAATGGGTGAAAGGATCGTATCCATGCATGCCGCGCATCGCAGCGGCAAGGAAGTCGTCGACGGTTTTTTGTCCCGGCCCACCGGCGCGGGCGAGCGCCCGGCGATCGTTTTGGTGCATGGTTATCGCGGCCTGGACGACGGCCAGCGGGCGGTGACGCGGCGCTTCGCCCAGGAGGGATTTGTCTGTCTGTCGCCGGATCTGTTTCACGGCAAGACCTACCACACACTCGAAGATTGCGCGCTGAAAAAGACCTCGTTGGATATTCCCAACGCCGTCAACAATATCGTCGACGCCGTACCTTATTTGCGCAAACTGCCCTGGGTCGGCAAGAAGAAAGTCGCGGTATTGGGCTTCTGCATGGGCGGCGGTTTGGCGTTATACGCTTTGGCGCAGTCGAAGGACTTCGCCGCCGGGGTGATTTATTACCAGAGCCTGTTCCCCGACCCAGAAGACTTAAAGAGCATCAATGCGCCGATGCTTTGCCATTACGGCACCGCCGATGCCGGCACGACGCAGACCGAGATCGACATGTTCCGTGACAGCTTGAACCGCCATAAAAAGAAATTTCAAATCGAGATGTATGCGGGGGCCGGTCACGCCTTTCTCAACAACCCGTCGGGGCAGAACGCGGCTAACCGCGATGCCGCCGATAAGTCGGTGGCTAGCACAGGGAAGTGGCTGAAAAAAATTATCGCGTAAAGTAAATCTGATAATTTCCAGGGAGGATCGGATGGCCAACAAGTGGGACGAGCGAAAGAAAGCCCAAGAAGACGAATACTTTGTCAAAAAAGAACGAGAACAGCTGGCGAAGTTGAAAGCCAAGCAGGAAGCGGAAGCCAGAGAGGCGGGGAAAAAAACCGCGCACATGCGCTGCCCGAAGTGCGGCGAGCCGCTCAAAGCGCGCAGCTTTCAGAAAATCGAGATCGATCAGTGCACCGGCTGCAGCGGTATTTGGCTGGATGCCGGCGAGCTCGAGCAGGTGGCCGAAAAGGATGAAGGCAGTTGGCTCGGTAAGTTCTGGCAGAAAAACAGTTAGCCCTCGGTTATTGATGCGGCGCAAGCGCAACGTTGGCCGCAAAGAATGCAAAGTACCCGTCGAGAAGTGCTGCACAAAACCGATCTCGAAATCATAACTTTGGTTAACTCAAGGAGGCGACCGTGAAAAGAATCGCAAGTTCTCTGTTGCTCGCGTTGGCCGTGATGTGGTTACAAACCACGGCCTTAGGTTGGGCGCAGGAAGGCAAGATCGTTCCCTATGTGCCGACGCCTCAGGAAGTGGTCGACCGGATGCTTGAGTTGGCTCAAGTTAAGAAGGGCGATGTTGTCTACGATCTTGGATCGGGCGACGGACGCATTGTCGTCACGGCGGCGAAGAAATACGGTGTCAGGGCGATCGGTTTCGAAATCGATCCGGAGCGTATCAGAGAGTCCCATGAGAACATCAAGAAAGCCGGAGTCGAAAAACTCGTCGAAATCCGCCAGCAGGATATCCGCACCGTCGATCTGTCAGCCGCCAATGTCTTGACGATGTATTTGCTGCCCGAGGTAAACTTGATGATCCGGCCGAATATTTGGAAGCAGATGAAGCCAGGTTCGCGCATCGTGTCCCATGATTTCGACATGGGCGACTGGAAACCGCTCAAGACCGAGCATATCAAAGATGGCTCCAGTTGGGATCACACCCTGTACCTCTGGCACGTCGAGGCAGCAAAGAAATAATCCGGATTGGGCAAAGGATGAGTATGCAACTGCCAAGAGTTTTGTTTGGCGCGGTGGTCGCGCTGGGCTATTTTTCCAGTCTTGCCGGCGCCCAGATCAAGATCGGCGTTGCCGAGGCGTTGACCGGCAACGCTGCGCAATATGGCGTGCCGATCCGCAAGGGATTCGAGTTGGCGCTGAGCGAGATCAACGGCAGGGGCGGTATCAATGGCCAGAAGATCGAACTGCTCGTCGAAGACGAGCAGGGGAAAAAGGAAGAAGCGATCAACGTTTTCAAGAAGCTGATCTTTCAGGACAAGGTGTTGATGCTGTTCGGGCCGACCCTGTCCAATTCGGCGCAGGCTTCCGATCCGGTGGCCCAGGGCGCCAAGGTCGTCGTCTTCGGCACCTCTAATACCGCCGATGGCATCACCTCCATCGGCGATTATGTGTTTCGCAACTCGGTCACCGAGGCCGATATCTTGCCGGTGACCTTGAAGGTCGCGGCGCAGAAAACCGGCCTGAAAAAAGTCGCGGTGCTTTACGGCAACGACGATATTTTTACCAAGAGCGGTTACGACAATTTCAAAAAAGCTTTGGAAACTCTCAAGATTCCGGTGACCACCACCGAGACCTTCGCCAAGGGCGACGTCGATTTCAAACCGCAGCTAACCAAGATTAAAGCCAGTAATGCCGACGCCATCGTCATGTCGGCATTGGTCGCCGAGGGCGCCCCGGTGATGGTGCAGGCGCGTCAGTTGGGCATCGCGCTGCCGTTTATCGGCGGTAACGGCATGAACTCACCCAAAGTATTCGATCTGGCCAAAGACAACTCCGACAACCTGTGGGTCGGCAGCCCGTGGTCCAGCGAAAATCCGGCGGCGGAGAACACGCGCTTCATCGCCGCCTATCAGAAAGCTCACAACGCAGTGCCGGACCAGTTTGCCGCCCAAGCCTATGACGCCATGTATATCGTCGCTCAGGCGCTGAAGCAGGTAAAACTCACCGGCAAGCTCCCCGCCGACCGCGCTGCTCTGCGCAACGCCTTGCCGGCAGTGCAGATCACCGGCGCCACCGGCCCCTTCAAGTTTCGCCAGGTCAACGACAAGGGCGGCAAGCCGGCCGGTTACGACGCCGTGCAGACCGCCATCGTGATGACGACCAAGGGCAATCAATACGTCATTCAAAAATAATCGATGCTCGCCCAGCAACTCGTCAACGCGATTTCCCTGGGCGGCGTCTACGCGCTCTTCGCCCTTGGTTTCACCTTGATCTTCGGCGTCCTGAACGTCGTCAACCTCGCCCATGGCGCGATCTTCATGCTTGGCGCCTACACGGCCCTGCAAGCGGTGGTGGTTTTCAAATTGCCCTTGGCGTTGGCGATGGGCGCGGCGATCGTCGTCACCGGCGCTGCCGGTTGGCTGCTTGACCGCTTGATCTTCGCACCGCTCAGGGCTCGTCAAGCGCCCCATTTGGCGCCGATGATCGCCACCATCGGTTTGGCCATTTCTCTCAACAGTACGGTCCAGGGTATTTTCGGCGCCGAGAATCTGCGTCTTCCGGTGCATGGCATGGCCGCGGAGGGATTGCAGTTTGGCGGCGCGCAAGTTACCTGGCTGGAGATCCAAATAATTCTCCTGGCGCTGGTTCTGATGGCTGTCCTGCTGTGGTGGCTCAAACACACGCGCATGGGCTGCGCCCTGCGCGCCTTGGCGGAGTCGCGCAAGGCGGCGGCGCTGTTGGGCATCGACGTCGAAGGGTTGTTTCGCATGACTTCGGTCATCGCCGCGCTGCTCGGTGGCGTGGCCGGTGTCTTGATCGCGCTCTACACCAATGCGGTTTACCCCCAGATGGGCCAACCGATGCTACACAAAGGCATCGCGGTGGTCATTCTCGGCGGCATGGGCGATATCCGCGGCGCCCTGCTTGGCGGTTTTTTTCTCGGTTGTGCCGAAGTTTTTTCCGTGGCTTATATCGGCTCGACCATGCGCGATGCCGTGGCCTTCGGTCTGCTGTTCGCGATTTTGCTGATTCGGCCGCAAGGCTTGTTCGGCAATGCCGCCCAGCGGCGCGCCTGATCTGAACACCCTATGGGCGTGGTTCAACGTTCAAGGTTCAAAGTTCAAGTTCGGAGTGCAGAGTTTGTCAAGCTGCGCTACGGAGTTAAATCTGTGACTTTAGATCAACGATATGGAATGGCTCGAAACTTTTTGGGCGACTTATAGCACGCTGGTGCTATCCATCGGCACCAACGTGCTGTTGGCCCTGTCGGTCTATCTAACCCTTGCCTGCGGGCTCTTGACCGTCGCCAACGCTGCCTTCATGGGCATCGGCGCTTACACGGCGGCGCTGCTGAGCTTGCATAGCGCTTTGCCTTTTCATTTATCGTTGCTGTTGGGCGCCCTGCTGCCGGCGGCGTTGGCGTTGCTGCTCGGTCCGCCGACCTTGCGGCTGTCGGGAGTGTATTTGGCGATGGCGACGCTCGCCTTCGGCGAAATCGTGCGGATATTTTTGCTCAACGCCGAAGGCTTGACTGGCGGTGCCTTGGGTTTGAACGGCATCCCGCAGCACAGCCAATGGTTCGACGTGATACTGGCGGTGAGCGCGGCCTTGTACGTGCTGCTGCGTTTCGCCGGCTCGCAGATCGGCCGCACGATAGCGGCGATCTGCCAGGATGAAACCGCCACCGAGTTATTGGGAGTCAACGTGCGCGCTTACAAACTCTTCGCCTTCGTCGCCGGCGCCGGGTTGGCCGGCCTGGCCGGTGGGCTGAATGCGCATTTTACTTTTTTCATCAGTCCGAGCGAGTATGGTTTTGACCGCGGCGTCGAAATCTTGGCGATGGGCGTGCTCGGCGGCACCGGCAGCCCCTGGGGCGCGGTGGCCGGCGGCGTACTGATTACCCTGCTGCCGGAGTTGTTGCGCGGACTGGGTGATTACCGGCCGCTGATCAATGGTATGATTTTGATCGTCATCATTCTTTACTCGCCGAAGGGGATTTGGGATCTCACGGGTTATTGGCATCGGCGCGCCGCGGTCGACTAGTCATGCTGCGCTTGTCTTGCATCGCAAAAAACTTTGGCGGCTTGCAGGTGCTGCATAATATCAGCCTGACCGTTCCCGAGCGCGGTATCTTTGGTCTGATCGGTCCCAACGGTGCGGGCAAGACCACGGTGTTCAATTTGATCACCGGCCTGCTGGCGCCGACCAGCGGTACCATCGAATTCCGCGGCCGACCGTTAAACGGATTAGCACCGCATCGAATTACCCGGTACGGCATCGCCCGGACCTTTCAGAATATCCGCATCTTCAAGGACATGTCCTTGAGGGAAAATGTCTTGGTTGCTCTCGGGCGGCAGCAACGCTATGGCGCCATGCGGGTACTCTGGCCGTCGGCGCGCTGGCGGTCGGCGCAACGGCGCGAAAGGGCCGAAGCGGAGATGCTGCTAGCCAAGGTCGGTCTCGCCGATAAAGCGGCTATCTTGGCCGGCAAGCTTCCCTATGGCGAACAGCGCCGTTTGGAAATCGCCAGGGCGCTGGCCACGGCGCCTGAACTTTTGCTGCTCGACGAACCGGCGGCGGGAATGAACGGCGCGGAAAAGCAGCAGCTGATGGAAGAGATCGTCAAGCTGGAAGCGAGCGGCTTAGCCATTTTGATCATCGAACATGACATGCGTTTTGTCATGGGACTGTGCCGGCAGATTGCCGTGCTGAATTTCGGTCAACTTATTGCGGAGGGCACTGCCGCCGAAATCCGCGCCAATCCGGCTGTCGTCGAAGCGTATCTGGGCGAAGAGAGCGCCGATGCTGCAGTGCCGGTGCAAGACTTGTCATGAACGGGTTACTTCAGGTTGAGAATCTACAAGTGCGCTACGGTGCCATCGAAGCGGTCAGAGGCATTAGTTTCACCCTTGAGCCCGGACAGATCGTCACCTTGCTCGGCGCCAATGGCGCCGGCAAGTCGACCACCTTGCTGGCGCTTTCGGGCCTGCTCCCTATCAGCGCCGGTTCGATCCAATTCGACGGCAACGAACTGCGCGGCCAGGCGCCCCATCAGATCGTTGACCTCGGGCTGGTGCAAGTGGCCGAAGGGCGCGCGATTCTCGCCACGTTGACGGTCCAGGAGAATTTGCTCCTCGGCGCCTATCGGCGCCAATCCCGGGCTGAGATTAGCGACGACCTGAAAAAAATGCTGGAACTGTTCCCGCGCTTGCGCGACCGGTTCGGCGGCGCCGCCGGCAATCTCTCGGGCGGCGAACAACAGATGCTCGCCATCGCCCGGGCCTTGATGGCGCGGCCGCGCGTGCTGCTATTGGACGAGCCGTCGATGGGTTTGGCGCCGCTCTTGGTTCAGGAAATTTTTCGGACATTGCAGCAGCTCCACCGCAGCGGATTGACGATCTTACTGGTCGAGCAGAATGTCCGCCAAGCGCTCAAGATCGCCGAGTACGCTTACGTCATGGAGAACGGAGCGATTGTCTTGTCGGGGCGCAGCGACGAGCTGTTGCACAACGATAAGGTCATCGCTGCCTATCTCGGGGGCTAGTGTTGTCTCGCCGCCCGGGCTTTCATTTCATGACTGGCGGGAAACGCTACAGTACGCAAACGCGCCAGTTGTTGTAGTTTCTGGAGTCTGAACGGAATTCTGCGGGGTTCCGGCGACGGGCGGAAAACTTACAGGTTTGTTCCCAATTGTGCCGATCACTGCTGTTAGTGCGCAATATGCTTGGTGTGCTTTTCGCGGTTTGTCCGATAGTTGCGCGGCTGGCCGTTTCTGTCCCGAAAAACCGGCAGGGTGTTCGTGGCATGGTTTCTGCCTAATCGTTGGCCTAGAAGTTTGATTCCGAGTGAAGGAGGAGATTTGATGGATGAAATTTTGACAGCCGGAGAAGTGGCCGAACTGCTACAGATCCACCCGCGGACGGTCTATAAGCTGGTCAAGCAAGGTTCGATTCCTGGGCGCAAGTTCGGCGGCGGTTGGCGTTTTAGCCGCACCGATATCGTCGCAATGGTTTCGCCCCAAGGGCAACCACCGGCACCCCGCCAGTTGCACACCGAAGAGCGTTAGTTTCCCAGATCGACATTTCACCAAGAAGCCCTCCCGCATCGAGTCGCGCCGACTACGAACGGGAGGGTTTTTTTTATTGCCTGTGCCATGCCTCAGCGCAAAAGCCCGCGCCGGCTTGCTTCCGTTAGGCCGAGCAGTTAGGAAATACGGATCATCTGTTCAAAGGACGGCTAACATGGGTGGCGCACTAGCGGGCATAAAAGTTATCGAAGCGGCGAGTTATGTGACCGGTCCGTTTGCCGCGCAGCTACTGGCGGATTTGGGCGCGGAAGTGATCAAAGTCGAAGAGCCCAAGCGCGGCGATCCGTTTCGCGGCTGGGGTGAACGCAACTACGCGGCGACTTTTTGCAGTCTCAACCGCAACAAGAAAAGCGTTACCTTGGACTTCCGCACCGACGAGGGGCGCGATGTGCTGCTTCAGTTATTAGCCGGCGCGGATGTGTTTCTGCAAAACTTTCGCCCCGGTGTCTTGGACAAGCGTGGCCTCGGTTACGACGTTATCAAAAAGCTCAATACCAAGATCGTTTACTGTTCGATCTCCGGCTTCGGTCCCAAAGGGCCGTACCGCGATATGCCGGGTTACGATACCATCGGCCAGGCGCGTAGCGGCTTGTTGAGCTTGCTGACCGATCCAGGCAGGCCCCAAGGCATGGGTATTTCGTTTTCCGATCATCTCACCGGCATGTATGCCTGCTACGGCGTGTTGGGCGCGTTGATGGAACGCGCGCACAGCGGCGAGGGCCAGCATGTCGAGACTTCGTTGTTGCGCGCGTCAATATCTTTCGTCGGTGAGAACGCGGCGCGCTATTTCGAGACCGGCCATGTGCCGCGGCGCAAGCATCGCACCACGACTGCCGGCGTGTTTGCTTTCGAGGACCAGGACGGCCTGGCGTTCGTGTTGCATATGTCGTCGCCGGATAAGTTCTGGCTTGGCCTGTTCGATGTCGTCGGCAAACCCGAGTGGGCGCAGGATCCGCGCTTCAACAACCGCAAAGCGCGGGTGGAAAACTATGACGCCATCAATGAACAGTTGGCGCCGATCTTTCGCGCCGGCAAGCGCGACGATTGGCTGCGCCGGCTAATCGCCAAAGATGTACCGGCCGCGCCCATCAACACTCTCGATGAAGTGTTCGCCGATCCGCAGGTTAAAACTTACGGTTTCCCGATCGAAGTGGAGCATCCGCAGATGGGCAAAATGCAGCTCATCGGCAACGCCGTCGACATGAGCCGGACACCGCCGGCGATCGATCGGCCGCCGCCGGTATTGGGCGAGCAGACCGAAGAGATTCTCGGCGGGTTGGGATTGGATGCGGCGGCGATCGCGACCCTGCGCGCGAAAGGCGCGGTCTGAAAAGCGGTTGGAGGGTGGGTACGGAGCGATAACCCCACACCCCAATACTCCATCACTCCGATCGTGAGCCCCCATGCGTCATCCTAGCTTATTGCCGCTTTCGCACGACCATCACCATGGTCTGGCGCTGGCCCTACGCTGCCGTAAGCAGGGGCTTGGCCAGATCAAGCCGATGGGTGCCGAGGGATTGCGCCAGCGCGCCAAGGAGTTTTTAGAATTTTACCGCGCTAATCTGGTGGCTCATTTCAGTGCTGAAGAACAAGTCTTGTTCCCGCTCATGCGCCAGCAGGTAGCCGGTTGTGGCGCCATGGTCGATCAGCTGGTGCAGGACCATGACCAGTTGCGCGGCGCCATGCCGCAGCTCGAATCCGGCACGGGCTTGGCGAAGCTCATTTTTGACTTGGGTGATCTGCTGGAGCGCCATATTCGCACAGAAGAGCGCGAGCTTTTCCCGCTCTTCGAAGCGCATGTGGATGCGGCGCAGGCCGGGCTGGTCGGCGCAAAACTACAAGAACTGCTCAATCCTCAAGGCGCGCGATAACCGCCCTGAGCGCGGCGCGGTCAGTCCATTAACTTTAGCAACACGTGCCGGCGGTTTTTCGTGTGCGGACGCACCTGGCCGGGCCAGCGGCCGTCTTCGATCGCCTTGTCCCAAGCCGGGCTGGTGAGCACGTCGGGGCTTTCCAGCTCGTAGATCGCCGTGTACGTCGGCTCGTTGGGAATCTCGATGGTCTTACTCTCGCCGCCGATGTTCATGGTCAGCGTGCCGCGTTTGTAGCGCGATACGCCGAGGACGCCGGGAACTTTAAGCAGATTTGGCACATGCTCTTGGTCGTAGACTTCGTTGAAAATCGCGTCGTGTTCAGCGTCGACATCCATGCTCGCGATCATTAAGTATTTTGCTTTGCCTGCCATGATTGAGTTCTCCTTGGGGCGCTTGCCGTGAATTTACATGCCTAAGAAGCTGCCGAGCTCCGGCGCCGGCGATTTGATTTCGACGACGATGGATTCTTCGATGCCCTCGACGCCATGGGGCACGCCCTTGGGATGGCGGCAGACATCGCCGGGGCCGAGAATGAACTCTTCCTTGCCGACAATCATTTTAACTTTGCCCTTGACGACATACGCGAGCGACTCGTGGTTATGCACATGCAATGGAGCGCCGACGCCGGGGGTGTAATAAATCTCCAAAAATGTCATCTGCTCGCCGGTGATCAGCGGCTTGACCCGTAAATCGCCGCCGTACATCGGCTTGCCTTCGATGGCTTTGACAATGATCGCGTCGACATCGGCGTTCTTAGATAGAATCATTTGCGGCTCCTTTTAGTGGTTCGGGGGATCGCTTGAGGACAGGGCGGATTCTAGCCACGGGTTCAATTCAAGTCAATGTAATTGAGCTGGTACGGCGGTGCATCTCGCGTTTTTCAGCGATCCTTGATAAGTCAGGCCAGGCCGGTAAAGCAGCGGAGGAAATCATGTTAGTGCAAGCTTTGGATCATTTCGTCGTGCCGGTTAACGACATCGTCGTTGCCGAGGACTTTTACGTGCAAGTGTTCGGCGGTAAAATCGCCAAACGCAACGGTCTTAACGTCAAATCGCAAAGCCTCGGGCCGCATACATTCATGGATATCGCCGGTAAGCGCATCGGCGTTTACCTGCAAAAAGAAGAGCGCGGCCAGCCGGTCGCGCCGCGCGGTGCACCGACCTACTCGTTTACCACCACCAAGCATGGCATCGAAGAGGTTATGGATGTGCTGGCCAATTGGAAGATTGGCTTCGAAGGTCCGCAAAAAAACAGCCATCCGTTCGCCACGACAACACTGTTTTTCGCCGATCCTGCGGGTAATAATTTTGCGATTTATGTGCCGAGCATCGATGGCCGAGGCACTCCCCAGGGAGCCGGACGCTTGACCGGCGTGGGTTATTTGGAGCTGGAAGCGCCCAAGCTCGAAGATTCGATTAAATTTTACCAATCGGTGCTGGGCTTCGAACTGCTCAACCGCGGTCAGGAGCCGAAGACGGATCGCAACCAAGCGACCATGCGCATGGCCAGCGGGCAATACTTAATCCTTACTGAAGCGAGCTTCAGCCCTAAAGGTTATCCGATGAGCCGCAAAATTCCTGGGCCGCATTTGGGTTTCTACGTCGCGCCCGCGCAATGGCGCGACGCGCTGGCCCAACTCGACCGTCTCGGCATCGCCAACGGCGACCGCGGCGAAGAGGCCAAGGGCCGCCACCCGGGCGGCACCGCCGGCACCTACATGGACGATCCCGCCGGCTACGTGATCCAGTACATCACCGAGGGCATGCAGTGAGACGGCTGCGGCGCTGTTGAGAGCGTTCAGGATTTGCTTGGAAGCGGTGTCAGCCGCCATCGGCCATAGGCGACGAAGGCGGCAAAGAGTCCGACCACGAACGGGATCAGCGCCGTCGCGATAGCGCCGCTTATCAGCGTCACGACCGTAGCGCCGATCATGATGATGACTAGTCCGGCGGCGGCGAGCGGTGTGAGGTTTGGGCGGATACGCAGGAGCCAGGGAAGGATCAGTCCGATGCCGCCGAGCACTTCCACTACGCCAATGAAGCGGAGAAAACCGCCTGGCATGGCAATCTCTTTGGTCATTTCCTCGATCGGCATTATCAGCTTCATGACGCCGGCGAATAGAAACAGCGCGGCGAGCAACGCTTGAATGATCCACAGGGCAATGTTCATGATCGGTCTCCTTGGCGGCGACGGTCGTCGCCGTATCAACCTTCAGTTATTATTTGCCGGTAGTTTCGGCCACTGATTTCAATTGCGCCAGGCCTTTCTCGAAATCGCTGCCGATCATTTTGTCCATGTCCATGAATAAGCCGAACGCTTTGGCCATGAAATTGTTGGTGCCGAACATGGTCCACGTCACCATGGTTTTATCGGCGTCGGGTTTGAAAACAAACTCCGTGGTGTTAGTCGCGGCGAACGGTTTGATGAATTCGAGGTTGATCCGGACCAACTCGTTCGGGCGGCTCTCGGTCAAGGTCATGCGCCCTTCGCCGACATCGTTGTTGCCGGACCACGAGTAGATAGCCCCGGTCCCGGCCGGCGCGCCTGCGAAAGTTGTTTTCATTGCCGGATCGAGTTTCGCCCAGGGCGACCAGCTCTCCCACTTATGAAAATCGTTTACTTGCTCGAATACTTTTGGCACGGGCGCGGTTATCGCAGTCGAGCGGACAATGCGAAACGTTGCCGGCTGCAGGGCTACGACGATAACCAAGACGATGACAATTACAGCAAGCGCGATGAGAATTTTCTTGAGCATAGAGATACCCCCGGCACTGGGTTTGATGGAGTCTAATAGCTTTAACCGCCGGCGATAGCGCCGATGATCATAAAAGGCTCGGCCCCCGTCGCCACGGCGTCAGGGAGTCGCTTGTCCGCGGCTTCATGGGAAAGATCCTCGCCGCAAGCGTAGAAGCGCACAAAGGCACGGCGCTTATGGGTGACGTGATCGCGTATCGTTCCCCGTAGCATCGGGTAGCGCGCCTCCAAGGCGTCGAGCACCGATCCGAGCGTTGCCTGCCCGTCGACGTCGAGTTTCACTTCGCCGTTCACTTGGGCAAGTTTGGCGAGATGCGCCGGCAGCGTGACACGGATCATGGCAGTGTCTGCACCTCGACGGACACAACCGCCGGCAGATCGCGCACGATCGCCTGCCAGTTGTCGCCGCCGTCGGCCGATACATAGACTTGCCCACCGGTGGTGCCGAAGTACACGCCGCACTTATCCAGCGCATCGACGGCCATGGCGTCGCGCAAGACATTTACATAGCAATCGCTTTGCGGCAGGCCGTTGGTGAGCGCTTCCCACTCATCGCCGCCGCTGCGGCTCCGATACACGCGCAGCTTGCCGTCGGGCGGGAAGTGCTCGGAGTCGCTCTTGATCGGCACGACGTAAATCGTGTTGGGCTCCTGGGCGTGCACGTCGATGACGAATCCGAAGTCAGTGGGCAGGTTGCCGCTGATCTCATGCCAGGTATCGCCGGCGTCATCACTGCGCATGACGTCCCAGTGCTTTTGCATGTAGAGCACGTCGGGGCGTGCCGGGTGCATGGCGATGCGGTGCACGCAGTGGCCGACCTCCGCCGTCGGATTGGGAATATAAAGGGAGTGCAGGCCGCGGTTGATCGGCTGCCAGCTCTTGCCGTTATCATCGGTGCGGAACGCGCCGGCTGACGAGATGGCAACAAAGATTCGGTTGGGGTTGCGTGCATCGAGCAGGATTGTGTGCAAACACATGCCACCGGCGCCCGGCGCCCACGACGACCCCGAGCCGTGACCGCGCAGTCCGGCGAACTCCTGCCAGGTTTGACCGCCATCGTTGGAACGGAACAACGCGGCATCTTCCACGCCGGCGTAGACCATATCCGGATCGGTCAGGGAAGGTTCAAGGTGCCAGACGCGCTTGAATTCCCACGGGTGCGCCGTGCCGTCGTAAAATTGGTGCGTGGTCAGAGGGGCGCCGGTTTGCGGCGAAGTGTCATAGACAAATTTGTTGCTCTCGCCCTTGGGCTGGCCGTCCGGGGTGGTGGTCGGTTCGCCGGGAGGCGTGCCCGGTTGATGCCAGGTCTTGCCGCCGTCATCGGAGCGTTGAATGACTTGGCCGAACCAGCCACTCGATTGCGATGCGTAGATTCGCTCGGGATCGACGCTGGAACCCTTGAGATGATAAATCTCCCAGCCGGCGAAATGCGGCCCGCTGATGTCCCAGCTTGCGCGCTTACCATCCGAGGTCAGAACGAACGCGCCCTTGCGGGTGCCAACCAAAACTCGAACTCCGCTCATAATTTGCTCCTTTGTGAATTTGACCTTGCAACGACCCGGCCCAGCTTCACAGCGACCGGCCGTCGAAATGTTGAACTGGAACTTTCTCCAGGTCGACTCCATCGAGACAACGAATATTAATTGCCGCCGTCGGAATGCCTTTCGGATCGACAGCTTCGCCAAACGGATGAATGCCGCAGGTCGGGCAAAAGCGATGCTTGATGACATGCTTGTTGAACGTGTAGGTGGCCATATTGTTTTCGGGCGCAAGCAAGCGCATCTGATCGCGCGGCACAAACCACAGGAGCGAACCTTTACGCCGGCACATGGAGCAATTGCACGCCATCGCGCCGGTGAGTTCGCCTTCGACTTCAAGGGTTATCTTGCCGCAGTGACAGCTACCTTTGTACTTCATTGGGCAACCTCCTAAATTGTTGCATATCTTTGTTCATCTCGATGTTCGTCAATTCAACGCGATTTCGTCGTAGCCGCGGCCAAGGAATTGGACAAAACAAAAGCCGTGGCCAAATGGGTCGACCATGAGAGCGAGTTTGCCCCAATTATGCGTAATCGTCGGCGTTTCTATCCGCGCCCCGGCTGATACCGCTCGCTGAATCGCCGGGTCGATATCTTCAACGACAAAATCAAGATGGATCGGCGTCCAATGGCGCTGGTAACTCCGACGCTGCGATGTCGTTGGCGAGGCCGGTGTTCCAGCCGACCTGGCGAGCAGATAAATCGGCGCCGGACCGCCTAGCATCTCGACGCCGAAGTCACCAAGGCGACGGCCAATGCTTAAGCCAAACGCCGATTGGTAAAAGCGCGCGGCTTTGTCGAGATCGTCAACATCGATGTTCACAAGAGCGTTCATGGCTTGGGTATTTATTTCATGGCGAAATCGATCACGCTATCGATATTCACTATCCAGCACTAGCCCTGGGGCAGCCCCGGGATCTCGATCACCGGCCGCACCTCGACTGTACCCTTTCGCGCCATGGGAATCCGCCCGGCAACGCCAAGCGCTTCGTCGAGATCCTTGGCGTCGATCAAAAAATAGCCGCCCAACTGTTCGCGGGTCTCGGCAAATGGGCCATCGGTCACCAACCGTTTGCCGTCACGCACGCGGATGCTGGTGGCCATCGCTGTCGGATGTAGAGGATTGGCGCTTAGATACTTTCCGCTCAGTTGCAGCTCTTGCGCGAGCTGCGCGGACTCGGCGTAACAATCCTGCCGCTCAGCCTCGCTCAACGGAGTTTGCTCGTTTAGATAAATCAGCAACAAGTATTTCATGGGCAGCCCTCCGTCACTTCTTCTCCGCCGCTGCAGCCATGGCCGCTGCGCGCTTTTTTAGTTCTTTTGCCGGGACGTCTTATTTGTGAGTCGCTACATGCCAGACATGACCGAAGGGATCTTCCAAGGAGCCGCTGCGGTCGCCGTAAAATTGGTCCGCCACCGGACGCAGCACTTTCGCGCCGGCGGCGACCGCCTTTTTTACAACCCGGTCGACGTCGCGGACGTAGAGATGAATATGCACCGACGTGCCGCCAAACGATTTCGGTCCGCGAAAGTTCATATCCGGATATTCGTCGGCGAGCATAATATGGGAATCGTCAATCCGGATTTCCGCGTGGCCGATGGTTCCTCCCGGCGCCGGCATGCGCATGATCTCCTTGGCTGCGAAAGCTTTCTTGTAGAACGCGATGGCGCTGGCCGCGCCTTTCACACTCAAATACGGTGTGACGGCGTGGTAACCCCGAGGGATAGGTTTCACGGTCTTTTTCATCGACGCTTCCTTTTACGGCTGTCAAAAAACGTTGCGTAAAATGCTTCAGCCGTTTTATCTATCTTGATTAAACTTCGCGGGCTATCGCCCGGAAAGTCACTTTACAGGGCGATCATGGCATTGAACCCGCCCCAAAACATGCGCTTGCCGTCAAACGGCATGGCTTTGGGATCCATCATCTTCGCCAGGCGCGGGTCTTTCATCACTTTGGCGTTGACGCGGTCGCGCTGTGCGCGCGACTTGTAGACGATGTAAGCGAAAATTACGGTTTCGCCGGGTTTCAGCTTGACGCTCTGCGGAAATGACGTGTGTTTGCCTGGCTTCACATCGTCAGCCACGCATTCTACGTACTCAAGGGCGCCATGGTCGCGCCAGACCTTACCGGCGGTCTGGGCCATGCGCCGATAAGCTGCGAGGTTTTTCTTCGGCACGGGTAGAACGAATCCGTCGACATAACGCATAGGGAATCTCCTTTATCGTTTGTTAGTATTATTGTCGGTCGTACGCTTGCTTGAGTTTGGCAATGTCTATTTTGCCCATTTTCATCATCGCGGCCATGACCCGTTTAGCTTTCTCAGGGTCCGGGTCCTGCAACATCTCGACCAATGCGGAGGGGACCACCTGCCACGACAATCCGAATTTGTCTTTGAGCCATCCACACCGGCTTTCCTGGCCGCCGGCGGATAACTTCTCCCACAGGTCGTCAACTTCTATTTGCGATTTGCAGTCCACCGAAAGCGATATGGCTTCGTTAAATTTAAATATCGGGCCGCCGTTTAAAGCGATGAAATCCTGACCTTCGAGTTGGAAGGCGATGGTGAGGACGGAGCCCTTCGGTCCCGGCCCGGCATCGCCGCAGTGCAGGACTTTATTGATCTTCGAGTTCTTGAAAATAGACAGGTAGTGGTTTACCGCCTCTTCAGCGTTGTTATCGAACCATAAACACGGCGTGATTTTTTGCATAACGTCTCCTTAGGCTCCTGTGTCCGGTAGCCCGGAAATTTCCCGCAAGGGCCGCACTTCGACCGGACCGATGCGTGCCCCCGGCACTTTCGCGGCGATGCTCACCGCCTCGCTAAGATCCCTGGCATCGATCAAAAAATAGCCCGCGATCTGTTCACGGGTCTCGATGAACGGCCCGTCGGTGACGAGAGTCTCGCCGTCATGCACACGCACGATGACCGCCGTCGCCGCCGGCTGCAGCGGCGAGGCGCCGAGATATTGACCTTGGGCGTGGAGCTGGTGGGTGAGCGCAATAGATTCAGCCAGCATCTGCTGTTGCTTGGCATTGCCAATTTGATCAAAGGCGACTTCATCATGGTGCACCAACAGCATGAATTTCATAGCCCTATCTCCTGCTCCTCAGCCCAGCGTCACGGCGCTACGGTAACCATCCAGCCGACGCCGAAGCGGTCGGCGACCATGCCGAAGCAGGGCGACCAGAACGTCTTTGCCAGCGGCATTTGCACTTGCCCGCCTTCGGCTAGCGCCGCGAACTTACGCTTGGCATCGGCTTCATCGGCGGCCGTCAGCGACAGGGAGAACCCTTGGAAACTGGTTTGCCCGGTGCAGTGACCGTCGGAGGCCATGATGTTGGCATCGCCGATGCGCATGCACAGATGCATGATTTTGTTGTCCGAGCCGGGCGCCACCGTGCCCGGCTCGGGCGGTTCCGGGCTGTCTTTGAAGCGCATCATCATGAGCACTTCCGCGCCCAATGCTTTCTTGTAAAACTCGACCGCCTCTTCGCAGCGGCCGTTGAAGAATAGATAGGGTTCGATAGCCATAAACCTTCCTCCTTTTTGTAGATTATTATTCTATTGTTTGACCCGTGTCACTCGTAGGTCGATGGAAGTCGGACGCCATCGCCGGCATTGCTACTCGGCTGGGTTGACCCTGGCCGTAGATTCCTCATCGAGAGCTCGGATCTCGAACGTCGCCACCTGGATACCGGGATGCTTGGCCATCAGCTCCGTGGCTTCGGTAAGATCATGTGCCTCGAGCAAAAGAATGCCGCCTATTTGTTCTTTGGTTTCAGCGAACGGCCCGTCGACGACGGACACTTTGCCGTTCCGGGAGCGCAGCGTTTTGGCGCTGGGCGCACTTCCCAGTGCCTCGAGACGAATGAAATGACCGCCCTTACGAAGGGTATCGTCGTAAGCGGCACATTTCTTGACGAAGCTGTCGCGCTCGCTTTCAGACAAAATCGCGAATTTACTTTCATCAATGTATGAGAGGCAAAGAAATTTCATATTGACGATCCGTGTACGGGAAACGTTTATAAATTAAGCGGCGTAAACCGTGACTCTACCTATAATCGATTAGCCAACCGTAAATTCGACAACTCTTCGAAAAATATTCTCCGCGACCCTGCAGGCCGTCGACTTGGATGCCTTTGTCAGCTGGCGCCTTACCTGTAGCCGGTTACGTCGGCGGGTTTGCCGGCGTCCTGAACTTCGACGAGATATCTCCAGGCGTCGGGCTGGCTGCCATCGAGATCGGTAAAGTCGTAGATCTTCGCCAATTGCCCGCTGGACAGCGATTTTCCGTTCCAGCGCGATACGTCCGGATCTTGTGCAAGCGCCGCCACCGCCCGGCCGACGAACGCCGGACTTTCTGATATCGCGAAGTGCGGCACGCGCGTCGTCACCTCACGCCAGTTGGCTTCCGTGACGCCGAACTCGTCGAGCATGAACTCGGACCGCAGCCAGCCCGGAGTAAGGGATAGAGCCGTCGCGCCGTGGGGTTGTAATTCGTGCGCTAGCGCGAATGCCATTCGTCCTACTGCCGCCTTGGCCAAATCGTAAAAGAAAGACACCCGGTAATGGGTCGCGTTGTATTCCTCAGTTCCGTCATTTACCTCGACGACCAGGCCACCCGGCCGTTTAATCAGCAGCGGTAGCGCAAAGTGGCTAGTGATCGCGTGGGTGTCGACGGCCAGACGAAGGGTCCGCAGCCCATAGTCCAAGGAGGATTCCCACACCGATTTGTTCCATTCCATTTTGGTGGCGCCCCAGATGTCGTTAACGAGAATGTGTAGGCCGCCCTGTTCGCTTTCGATGCGAGTGAGCAATGCGCGCACCTGGTCGGGAATGAGATGGTCTACCTGGACTGCGATGCCGCGGCCGCCGGCTTGATCGACGAGAGCCGCGGTTTCTTCGATCGTTTCCGGCCGGTTCATCTCCGAGCCCTGCGATCGCGTCGTTCGCCCGGTTACGTATACGGTCGCTCCGGCCGCTCCCAGCTGCACCGCTATTCCTCGTCCCGCTCCGCGGGTCGCGCCGGCGACCAAGGCGACTTTTTTCTTCAGTCCTTGATTCATTCAGCTTCTCGGCAGCGCAATTCAATTTTTTGTGCCTTTCGCTTGCGCTCTGGCCAAATTCTCCTTCAGTCTAAACATCACGATTTTGCTGATCAAGGTATATGGAATGGGTTTATCGAGCGGAAACTTCAAGTTGCCGTTGGGTCCTTCATAGACCGCTTTGTCACTCTTGAATTTGGCGTTTCCGCCGGTCACCGGCGGATAAAAGCCGATATGATTTGTAAATGCTGCAAAATAAACCAAATGACCTTTTAAAATGAAGGCCGGGATCTGATAGCTAATGGTTTCCTGTGCCTGCGGTGCGGCTTTTCTAATGGTCATTCTTATCTTTTTTAGAATCTTTTGAACTTCGTCTGGAAATCTCGCGATATACGCATCGATGTTTTTGGCGGCTTTTTGTTTGGCTCTCATCTGATTTACTTCGTAACATCCTGTCGCCGCCCAAAGCTTCGCGGACTGTAACCGGCTGGCGCGGCTGAATTGTCTGTGCTGCCCATACTTTTTTCTCCCCTAATACCAACTAGTCGTCCGGTCTAGAGCGAAATCGACAATCGGCAGCTTATTTTTTTAATTCCTCGAGTCGCCGCTCGAGAAATCGCTTTTCCGGCGCCTGTTGAGTGAGACTCAGGGCTCGTTGATAGGATATACGGGCTGCGGCGGTTTGCCCCAGGCGGCGGCAGAGATCCGCCCTCGCGGCATGGGCGAGATGATAATTCTCCAGGTCGCCCCGCGCCAAAATCGCGTCGATAAGCTTGAGACCGGTCTCGGGACCGTCGCGCATAGCCACCGCCACTGCGCGGTTCAATTCAATTACTGGGGAGGGCTCGGCACGCACCAAGAGATCGTACAGGCCGACGATCTCGCGCCAATCTGTAGCTTCGGTGGCGGCTGCATTGGCGTGTACAGCGGCGATCGCTGCCTGAATGGTGTAAGGACCGACTGCACCGGCGGCCAAGGCGCGTTGGACCAGCGCGGTACCTTCCTTGATGTATTCCTGGTTCCAAAGCGCGCGGTCTTGATCTTCCAACAGCACCAGGTCACCAGCAGGAGAGGCGCGCGCCGCTCGCCGCGAATCATGTAGCAGCATAAGTCCCACCAGCCCTGCGACATCGGGCTCCGGCAATAAATCGAACAGCAGCCGGCCGAGGCTGATCGCCTCGCTCGATAGATCGTGACGCGTGATTTCTGTCCCCGAGGATGCCGAGTACCCCTCGTTGAATACCAGATAGACGACGCGCAGCACGGCGTCCACGCGATCGGGTAGGTCGGCGCGCGACGGCACCTGGTAGGGGATGCGCGCGTTGCGAATCTTCGCCTTGGCGCGGACAATGCGCTGGGCCAATGTCGGCGCGGCAGTCAAGAACGCACGGGCGATCTCTTCGGTGGTGAGGCCGCACACTTCGCGCAAGGTGAGGGCGACCTGGGCATCGAGCGCCAGCGCCGGATGGCAGCAGGTAAAGATCAGGCGCAAGCGATCGTCTTCGACGCCGTCGCGGTCGATGGGATCGGCTTCCGGACCGTCGGTGGTCAGGCGTCCGGCGAGATCGTCCGGCAGGGGTTCCAATCGGGAGCGCTTGCGGATCGCGTCGATGGCTTTGAAACGACCGGTGGAGACCAGCCAGGCGCGCGGATTGGCCGGCACACCATCGCGCGGCCATTGCTCCAACGCGGCTTTGAAGGCTTCGTGCAGCGCCTCTTCGGCGAGATCGAAGTCGCCAAGCAGGCGAATCAAAGTCGCCAGAACCGAGCGCGATTGATTACGGTAGACGGTGTCCACCGTTTCGCCCGCCGCCCGCCCGGTTGCCCTGATTCGTGTGTCGCCGTCTTCCACGTTGTGCCTGCTCCCGTCAATACGAATCCGTTTGCGTTAGCTCGATTGTACGACGAAAAGAAGCCGGTGTTTAGGCCGGTGCCCAAGAAAATCCAGCGACGATTTATATGCGAACCGTAGCAAGATTCGGCTTACATAGAGCGGCCTCCGCCTGATATGATTCGGCGACGAAAGGGCAAAATTAAAATGCATAAAGTCACGTTGATTCCCGGTGACGGGATCGGGCCCGAAGTGGTCAAGCCGACCATCGCGGTCGTCAAAGCTGCGGGCGCGAAAATTGATTGGGATTCGCATCTCGCCGGCGCCGAGGCGTTGAAGAAACATGGAACGACGATTCCGCGGACATTGATGGATTCGTTCAATAAGACCAGAGTCGCTCTCAAGGGGCCGGTGACAACGCCGGTGGGCGAAGGCTTCAGTAGCGTCAATGTCGAGTTGCGCCAGACTTTCGACCTCTATGCCAATCTGCGGCCGATCAAGAATTTGCCCGGGGTCAGAGCGCGTTATCAGGATGTCGACTTGGTGGTCGTGCGCGAGAACACCGAAGGGCTTTATTCCGGCATCGAACATGAAGTAGTCCCGGGCGTGATGGAAAGCTTAAAAATCATCACCGACAGAGCGTCGACGCGCATCGCCAAGTTTGCCTTCGATTACGCCAAAAAGCACGGCCGGAAAAAAGTCGTCGCCGTGCATAAGGCCAATATCATGAAACTCACCGACGGTCTGTTTCTAGAGTGCGCCCGCAAGATGGCGCAGAAATATCCGCGCATCGGCTTCGGCGACATCATCGTCGACAACGCCTGCATGCAGTTGGTGCTCGATCCGCTACAGTTCGATATCTTGCTGATGGAAAACCTTTACGGCGACATCGTGTCGGATCTGGCTGCCGGATTGGTGGGCGGGCTGGGACTGGTTGCCGGCGCCAATCTCGGCGACCGCCATGCGCTTTTCGAGCCGGTGCATGGCAGCGCGCCGGATATCAAGGGCAAAGGTATCGCTAATCCGTCGGCGATGATTATTGCGGCGGTTATGATGTTGCGCCATATCGGCGAGCCCGCCGCGGCCAAACGGATTTACACGGCGTTGGAAACAGTCCTGCGGCGCGTCGATTGTGTTACACGGGATCTCGGCGGTACGGCGACCACAAATAAATTTGCCGAGGCAATAATCAAACAGATCGAAAGCTAGATTTTAACGGTGTTGATGATGCGCCGATCTTGCTATGCTTGGCGGAGGCAGTTAAGCCGCGATCTAGTTGAAATCATCATGAGCAATGCGGTTTTTAGCCTCGCACTATTCGCTGGTTTTCCGGAAGAGCGCAGGGGATTTCCTTCATATGGAAAATGTTTTGGATGGAGCTTTTCCTATTGTTTCAGTCAACCACTTTGATATGTAATATTGGCATCGGCCTTGCGTCTAATTATCTACACGGAACAATTTCGCGTTGTCCTATTCTCGGGACGATGGTGATGGCGAAGTCAGGGCAATTTAGTTTTCTAATCGCCGGATAATCGCAAATGTACGAAAAGTATTTCGGCTTCAAGACGCTACCCTTTAGAATTACACCCGATCCGCGATTTCTCTACGAAAATCCGAGTTGTCGCGAGGCCATGGCAAGTCTGTGCTACGGCATCGAAGGGCGTAAGGGGTTCATCGTAATCACTGGCGAGCCGGGTACGGGAAAGACGCGGCTGGTCAAGGATTTCATGCAACGGGCATCGGTGGTTATCCGGACCGCCTTCATCCCTACTCCGAAACTCACATCGACCGAATTGCTCGGTTTCATCTTAAACGATCTCGGTATCGTTACTACCACGCAAGACCGGGGAGTCCTGACACTTCAGCTCAAAGACTATCTGATCGAACAGTTCGAGAAGCGTCACATCGTCGCTCTGCTGGTAGATGAAGCTCAGCAGCTGAGCAATGAACTGCTCGAAGAACTCAGGCTGCTTTCCAATCTGGAAACCAACGAGGACAAGCTCCTTCAGATTGTCTTGCTAGGGCAGCCCGAACTGGAAACAAGACTTGACCAACCCGACTTGCGCCAGCTCAAACAGCGGGTGGCGCTCCATTGCAACCTCGCCCCGCTTAAGGACGACGAAGTCAATCTCTATATGCTGGCTAGGCTAAAAACCGCCGGCTTCGAAGAGAAGATGTTATTTGAACCAAAAGCGGTGGAGAAAATCGCCCTCTATTCGAAGGGTATCCCGCGACTCATCAATGTCATATGCGACAATGCTCTGATCATTTGCTACGCCGGTTCCAAGAAAATAGTTTCAGCCGATTTTGTCGAAGAAGTTGCGCGCGACCTAAAACTCGTTGACGGCCCGCTAAAAAAGCAAGCGAGCGTCGCCGACCAGGGTGAGACGGAAGCTAAACGGAGAATTATCGACCAAACGCGGCAGTCGACTCTCCTGCAAGCGCCGCTGGCGGAGTTTCCAGAAATTTCCGAAATTACGAGACGAAGACGCGAACCGATCCAGCGGCAGCGGCGGCTGGGAAGCTTGGCTCTTGGATTTGTCTGCGGCGTTCTCGCCAGCTTCGGCGTCGGTGCGAGTCTGTATTCGCAGTCCACTAGAGATTATGTTGCGCAGATCGCCGCTCGGATCTGGGATGAGACTCCTCGGCGCGAGAACGTCGAAACAGCCGCGGTGGAACCCGGAGCTGTGCTTGATTACTCCGCCAAAGATCTCAAAAACGTCCCACCCGTGGACTCGGAGAAACCGCCAAATTCGCCGCCCGAGCCGCAAGTGTTAGAAGAGAACCGTGTAGGGGCGAACGCCACGCCGATGGTGGAAGCGAGCAAAACCGGCCAGGCTGTGGTTACAGAGGCTGAGGAGCGGTTGCAAGAAAAGCACAGGGTAAGAAATGATAACAAGAAGAATGAGGAGACAGTAAAAACCACCACTAAAGCAACAGCAAGCGAAAAGTCGGCGAGTGACAGATTGGAATTTGACATCCATAGGGCCATCGCTAAGCATGCGATAAAAGGAGTTGAAGTTTCCGTGATTGACGGCACGGTTTTTCTCGGCGGTCGAGTCGACACCGAGAATAAAAAAATTGCCGCAGCCAAGGCCGCAAGCAATGTTCCCGGAGTTAGATACATTCGCGATCGAATCATCGTCAATAGCGACGTCACCTCTTGATAGCGAACACCGTGAATAATTTAACCGGCGGCACTTGCACGACGACATTGCCGTTTACGGATTTGCCGTCGGTGAACATGCCGGATTACAACCGCTATATGCTCGCGCAACTTTGGTAAACACCCAGGACTGAATGCACCCACGCAAATGCACGCCTGTCCCCACTGGTTTAGCTGAAGTCGAGCAACGATTCGGCTAATCAGTCCTCGTTAGCTTTGTCGGGGTTTTGACAATAAACAGCGGGACGTACGGGCCGGCTGCCGATGTTGGTCGTGGCAATTAGATCGGCCAGTGATCGACGGAGATTCCCAGCCAGAAAGTTATTAGGGAGAGTTACGAGCATGTTTCGCGGTGTCGATCTTCCCCCGACTGTGCCTGGCAGGCTCTTGCTGCATAGCTTGCCAGGGCGCTACGAAGCGCTGGAGCGGGTGTGGCATCAGGTGAAAACCGACGCGGTGGAAGCAATTGTCTGTTTAACCGAGCGCGACGAAATCCATGTGAAGTCTCAGGAGTATCTACTGGCAATAGATAACGGTTCGATGCCCTGTTTGCTCCTGCAGTTTGGCATCCCCGACCGGGGTGCGCCGGAGGATCGCGACGGTTTTTGGAATCTTGCTTGTGATATCGCCACCCGCTTGCAGTCCGGACAGACTGTCTTGATCCACTGCGCGGGCGGCGTTGGCCGCACGGCGATGCTTTCTATTTGCGTGCTGCTTGCCCTCGGCCAAGCGGTTGGCGATGCGCGTGAAGTAGTCTCGCGCGCGGGGTCGACTGTTGAAACCGCGCCGCAGAGCAATCTCATTTCCTGGTGCGCGGCGCGGGCGAACGGTGCGGCTTAACATAACCGGCGTTGCACCTGCTCAGCGAAGCCCAAACAAATAGAATATGCAACCAGTAGATCCCAACCGACCACCGATCACCCGGATGGACTTGTTCCTGACATTCTCCCGGATTACTTTGTCGAGTTTTGGCGGCGCGCTGTTTTGGGCACGGCTTGGATTGGTTGAGCGGCAGCGCTGGTTGACCGACCGCGAGTTCGCCGAGTTCTTGACCATCGGACAGCTCCTGCCCGGGCCCAACGTGCTCAATCTAACGGTGTTGGTCGGCTATCGCCTTGGCGGCTGGAGCGGCGCCGCGGTTTCGGTGGCGGGTTATGTTGGCTGGCCGTTTTTGGTGGTCATCGGCATGGGCATGCTGTACCAGCAGTTTGGCGCGCTGCCGCAGGTGCAGCAGGCGCTGGGGGGCATGTCGAAGGTGGCGGCGGGGTTGTTGCTCGCGACCGTGATCAAGCTGGCGATGGCGCTGCCGCACCGGTTACGGCCTTGGCTTTTCGGCATTCTGGCTTTTATCGCTATCGGCGTGATGCGTTGGCCGTTGCTCTGGGTGGTCGCCGCTCTCGCGCCCTGTGCCGTGTTCCTAGCCTGGAAGGCCAGGGATTGAATGGAGCGCGTCGATCTCAGCGCCTTGTTCGTGCATTTACTCGCTCTATGGTTTGTTGCCGTCGGCGGGCCGTCGGCGATCTTGCCGGACATCCATCGATATGTGGTGGATGTGCATCAGCTATTGAGTAACCGCGAATTCGCCGAGATCTATACATTGGCGCAGGCGGCGCCCGGTCCCAATGTCATGTACACGACACTGATCGGCTGGCATCTAGCGGGGTGGTCCGGGGCGCTGGCGACAACCATTCCGTTACTGGTGCCGGCGATGACGTTAACCTTGTTCGTGGGCCACTTCACCGCGCGCTATCCCGATGCGCCGATTCTCCGCGCCATCCGGCGCGGCTTGACGCCGCTCACCATCGGTTTGATGTTCGCCGGCGCGACCGTGCTCATGCGCGCGGTGAATCATGATTGGCGCGGCTACTTGACCACCGTAGTGACCGCCGCGGTGGTCGTGCGCCTGACCTGCAATCCGCTGTGGCTATTGGCTGCCGGCGCCTTGCTCGGCATCGCCGGCGTCGTGTGATCGAGGTTTACTTCCTCAGCGCGGGGCGAGCAGTTTTTCGATCTGCGCCGTGAGCCGGCTGTCGTCGGGTTCGACGCTGCTTGCGAAGGCGGTGACCTGCTGCGCCGATTTGTCGACGAGATACTTGTGAAAATTCCACTTGGGCGGTTGTCCGGTGCGCGCCGCGAGCTCACGATACAGCGCATTGGCATTGGCGCCGACCACTGCGGTCTTGGCGAATACTGGAAAGGTGATGCCGTAATTCACCTGGCAGAACTGGGCGATCTGCTGGTTTGATCCCGGCTCCTGGCCGCCGAAATCATTGGCTGGAAAGCCGAGAACGACAAAGCCTCGATCGCGATAGCGGCGATAAAGTTTTTCCAATCCGTCATATTGCGGCGTGTAACCGCACTCGCTGGCGCTGTTGACGATCAACGCGACTTTGCCGCGGAACTGGCACAGTGATATCGGTTCATCCATCAAGTTGGCGAATTTGTGATCAAGCAATGGCGGACAGGGCGGCTCGGCGGCGCCGCTCGGTGCGGCAAACGCAAAAGCCATGAGCGTGGCGACGAAGATTACGCAGATCGATCGGACGTGCATGCTATTTCTCCGTGATTAAAATAGTCATTTGCCGATGAGCCTACATGTTCTGGCGCCGCCTGCCAAGCTATCGCCACAGCAGAAACCCGATGCCGGAATATCTTTTCATTGGCGCTGAGAAATGGTTAGGTCTGGAAGTCCGACAATTTACCACTGGATAAACGCCGCTTCGAGGAGCTGCCTTGAATAAATCCGAGACCGACGGTTTCGTTTACGTCCGCGATGACGCCGTCCTGGCGACCCTGACCGATCGCATCGACAGCGCTGCAAGAATCGCCGTGGATACCGAAGCCGATAGTTTGCATAACTATTTCGAAAAAGTCTGTTTGATTCAGCTATCGATCGACGGCGCCCATTACTTGGTCGATCCCCTTGCGGGTCTGGAGCTGCGCGGCTTTCTCGAAGTCTTGGCGGCCAAGCCATTGATCTTCCACGCCGGCGACTACGATCTGCGCATACTGCGGGCGTCGACAGGCTTCCGTCCGAGCGGTGACGTCTTCGACACCATGATCGCGGCGCAATTGCTCGGCATCGAGCAGATCGGTCTGGCGGCGCTGCTCGACCGCTGCTTTGCCGTCAGCATCGGCAAGGAAGGCCAGAAATCCGACTGGTCGCAACGGCCGTTGAGCGATAAACAATTGCATTACGCGGTCAACGACACGCGTTATTTGGAAGCGCTCGCCGAGCGGCTTGCAGACGAGTTGCATGCCAAGGGACGCCTGGGCTGGCATAGTGAAAGTTGCCGGGCGATGGTGCAGGCGAGCGGCCGCGATAACCCGCGCGATCCTGAGGAGGCCTGGCGTATAAAGGGCGCGGGCCGTCTGACTCGGCGGCAATTGGCCTACCTGCGGGAGTTATGGCGTTGGCGCGATCACCACGCCCGGCGTGCCAATCGACCGCCCTTCATGATTTTTGGCAATCAACAAATATTCGACCTGTTGCACTGGGCGGAGTCGCATTCTAACGAGCCCCTCGACCAAGGCCCCAAGTTGCCGCGCAATATTCACAGCTCGTTGCTGACGACCCTGGTTGAGGCCATCGCCAGGGCGGCGGCTATGTCTCCGGCGCAGTGGCCGGAAGTGAAAAAGCAGGAGCGCGGCGATGCGCCCAGCGCCGAATCTGTGGAGCGGGCCAATGTTCTGCGGAGCGCCTGCACTGAAATCGCCAAGGAGCTTGAGATATCGCCGGCGGTTCTGGCGCCGCGCGCCGCGCTTGAAGCGATCGCGCGCAGCCAACCGCGCGGTGTCGAGGAGATCATGGAGCGCGGCGGGCTCTTGCGCTGGCAAGCCGAACTGATTCGCGCCGCGGTAGAAAAACCGGTCGGATGAGCATGGCTTGAACGGCTCAGTATTCTAAAATCACTGCGGTTCGGGGGACAAGCATGACTCGAAGTGGTGACGATTACCTGCGTGGTTTGCGTGATGGCCGGACGGTGTTAGTGAACGGCGAGCGCGTGGCGGATGTGACCGCCCACGGCGCTTTTGCCGGCGCTATCCGCACGGTGGCACGACTTTACGATCTGGCGCACGATCCGGCAAATCGTGAACTGCTGACCTATCCGTCGCCGCGCGACGGCCGGCCGGTCAATAAAGCTTGGCTGGTGCCGCGCACGCGCGAGGACTTGGCGGCGCGCCGGCGCGCGATCAAGTACTGGGCGGATGCCAGTTACGGCTTTCTTGGCCGCTCGCCCGATCACGTGTCGTCGTTTTTTGCCGGCTTCGCCGGTTCGCCGGAGTTCTATGCGCGCGGCGGCCAACGGTTCGCCGAAAACCTTCTACGCTTTGCCGCCAAGGCGGCCGACGAAGATCTTTACCTGAGCTATGTCATCGTCCATCCGACCATCGATCGCGCCAAGCCGGCGCATCAGCAAAGCGAGCCCTATCTTTACGCCGGCGCCGCGGCCGAGCGCGCCGGCGGTATCGTCGTGCGTGGCGCGCAGATGCTCGGCACCGGCTCGGTCATGTCTGACTATATTTTTGTCACGGTGATTTTGCCTCTCAAACCGGGCGACGAAGACTATGCTATCTCATGCGTCGTGCCGAACAGCGCTCCAGGCGTGAAACTCTATCCGCGCCGGCCTTATGCCCTCGGCGTCTCCAGCGTGTTCGACTATCCGCTGTCGAGCCGTTTTGACGAAAGCGATGCGTTGGTTGTGTTTGACGATGTTTTTGTCCCTTGGGACGATATTTTTATTTATAAAAATATCGCGCTGACCTCCGGTCAGTTCAGCGCCACCGCCGCTCACGTGCTGGGCAACACGCAGTCGCATATTCGCTCATGGGCCAAGTTGCAGTTTCTGGTCGGGCTGGTGAAGCGCTGCATGGATTTGAGCGGGCGCGCGGCAGCGAGCGAGATCGCCGCTCAACTGGGCGACCTGGCGACGCGGGTCTCGATCGTCGAGGGCATGATTCTCGGCGCCGAGGCGGCCGCAGAGCCCGACCAGTTCGGCGTGATGCGTCCCAAGGATTCGCTGCTCTACGCCAGCCAGGTCTACCAGCAAGCGATGTATCCGCCGTTGCTCAACCAGATCCGCGGGCTTCTCGGCGGCAGCTTGATCCAGCTGCCGGCGACCGTGGACGACCTGCGCGCGCCCGCCTCGGCGGCGGACGTCGAGCGCTATGTGCGTTGGCCCCACGCCGGCGCAGCGATGCGGGTCAAATTGTTAAAACTGTTGTGGGACGCGGTCGGCTCGGAATTCGCTTCGCGTCATCTCCAGTACGAAATGTTTTACGCCGGCGAGCCGCCGGCGATCCAGCTACGAGAATTTCGCAACTTCGATTGGGCCGCCGCCGAGGAGTTGGTCGATCAGTGCTTGGCGAGTTATGACCTGGATAGCCGGTGAAGCTGATCGCCTAGCAGGGTCTACGGCAATATTTTCTTGGCGAATTCCTGAGCCGGGCGGCGCACGGATTTTAATTTGTTTTCGCTTTGATTTTCATGTTTGTGGTAGTCCTCGATGCTGATGTGATCCTTGGCGGCGCGGATACCGAACTCTTCCATCACCTTGGTATCGACGTCGAGTCTGCGCGTCGCTTGGCCTTGGGCTTTGGAATAAATTTCCTGGCCTTCTTTGCTCAGCAGCCAGTTGACGAAAACTTTGGCGGCATTGGGGTGGGGAGCATTTTTAATCATCACCGGCCCGCCGTTGCCCATGGAAACATAGGTGCCTTCTTTGATCGGCGGTAATGGTTTCACCGGCAGTCCGGCTTTTATATACGTCACGAAACTGTAATAGGTCGGGCCGATACTGAGCGCGATAGTGCCCTTGGCCAGCGCATCGGTGACCGGTTTGCGCTCGCTGGCGATGACGCCAATCTGGTCGGTGAGTTTCTTCAAGTAGCCTTCGCCTTTGGTGGCCCAGAGAAAGGCCCACTTACCGGCCGAGGCGCCGCCTTGGCGCGGGTCCCACAGGCCGATCTTGCCTTTCCACTTCGGCAGTAACAGATCGTCGTAGAGACGAATCTCTTCGGCTTTGACCAAATCCGAATTGTACCAAAGGTTGTCTTGCATAAAGGCGAAAGGCGAATAGGCAAATCGCTTACTGTTGTCGGTCCACTGATGGCCGCCCCACCAATTTTTCGCCTCTCTCACTTCGGGCAAGATCCAGTGCGCCTCCAAGGGCTCCACCGCGCCCATGGGAATCAGGCTGTGCTCGAGATTGTCGAAAGTGCTGATAATGACATCGAAGTAGCGCACGCCGGCGTGGTATTCATCGGCGATTCTTCGCACCACCCGGCCGGCCGCGGCGGGGACGATTTCCACCTCCAAGCCCAATCTTGTCGGCACGATGGCTTCCAATGCTTTACGCAGTTCGACGCTGGGCGGTATGCTGAAAACGATCTTGCCTTCCTTCTTGGCCGCTTCCCGTCGCTGGCTCCATTCGCTTTGCCAATTGGTTTGGGCGACGGCTGGAAGCGAAAACGACGGCAGCAGCAAAATTAGCGCGACGAGAATCCGCCGCCACGGACGGATCGCCGGCAAGAGCGTTGCGCGGTTCATTTGATCCCAGAAACGTTACGACTTTGCCGGTGGCGGGACGGTGGTAGACGCCTTGACACCGTCGAACCAAAGGACATCGTCGGGCACGGTCATGGATGCGCCACGGACGCGGTAGACGCTCGGGTCGCGGGCGCCCGGCGGCGGCGTGCCATGCTCGCGCAGGGCTTTGGCCGCGTTCAACAATTTGAGCCGCGCCCGGATCGTGCTGATATCGCCGGCGCATAGATGTTCCTTGGTGCGATCCATGATCGGCCCGGGCCCTTCGTTCTCGGTGACGCAGACATCCTGGAGGTTGACGCCGGCAATGCCGATGCGCCGGCTTTTGTGGAGATCCCAATTGATTAAATAGTCGTTGGCCCGTTTGGCCTTCATGCGAATATGGCCAAAGGGCATGGCATTAGACGGCGGATCGTAGGCTTCTTCGTCGAAGAAGGCGCGCACGCCTTCCTCGGTCCTGGCGGCGATCTCCGGCGTGGGATACCAGCGCACTTGCCATTTGACGCAATTTTCGTCGTCCACCGGAATGAAAGCGCGGGCCGCCCGCTGATCGCCACCCGGCGGCATAGTGTACCAGGGCATAATGAACTGATTGACCCGCCACAAGCTCTTGCCGCCGCTGAGCGAACGTCTCGCGCCGTAGGTAAATCCGGCGTCATGCTCGACCAGTTCGACATCTTCCGGGGTTTTTTTGACGCCGAGTTTGTTGGCGGCGCGTTGCTGCGCCGGCTGTTGAGCATTCATCTCTTCGTCGTTGAGATCGTAGGGCGAGTGCAGCCACATGACGTGGGTCGGATCGATGCCGCCTTCGAGAACTTGCAAATAATTGGCTTCCTGGAAAAACAACCGGTAGATCCGCAGGTCGTCGGCGACACGCAGAAACTCGAGATCCGGCAGCTCGGGCAAATCTTTGGCGAGCCCCATATAGGTCCAGATGATGCCGCCGCGCTCAATGCAGGGATAACCGGGGTGCTCGACTTCGTCGATGAACTGCTGGGCCGGCGGGATATTGGGCATTTCAATACACTTCCCCGCCGGCGAATATTTCCAAGCATGATAAGGGCAGCGCAGGCCGTCCTGTTCGACCCGGCCGAAGTAGAGCGGCGCCAGCCGATGCGGACAGTAGGCGCCGATCAAGCCGACCTGGTTGGCGTGGGTGCGGAACAGGACTAAATCTTCGCCGAGCAGCTTGACCCGCAGCGGTGCGCCGCCAGCTTCGCTTAGATGCGCCGAAGGCAGCACCGGCAGCCAGTATTGGCGAAACAAATTGCCCATGGCCGTCGCCGGCCCGACCCGCGTAAGGGTTTCGTTTTCTTCGCGTGTGAAGTTGTGCAAATCTTCACGCCGCACGTTGAACATGCTTTCGGCTTTCACAGTTTGGTACCCCTTGGTGAGTTTGTTTTGGTTTGTATCACAGGCGATGCTACTTGCAACGGTTCTGTCGCAGGGGTGCAGCATGAATAAATCGGCCCTCTTTTGCCGAACTGGCTTTTGACTCGCCAGCGATCTCCAGATAGGTACAGGGTCTATGCGCTATTGGTTTTGGCTCCCGTTTCTTCTCTTTTGTCTGACAACGGCGGAGGGTCAGGAAAGAAAACTGGAGCGGTTTATTCTATCTAACTCGACGCTATCGGAGAGCAGGGCGCCGCTGTATATCGCCCAGGACCTGAAGCTCTTCGAAAAGTTCGGTCTCGACACGCAGATCGTCAATATTCGCGGTTCGGCGATCAACAATGCCGCCCTTATGGCGGGTGAGATTCAGATGGCGGTGGCCAATGGGACCATCGCAATCACCGCGGCGGCGCGCGGCGCGCCCATCGTCATCGTCGGCACCATCGGGCCGACGCGCTACAGTTTGATCTCGCGGGCGCTCACCTCGGCGCAGCAGTTGAAGGGCAAAACCGTCGGCATCGGCGGTTTCGGCATCGGCGATTATTTTGTCGTGCGCCGCTTGCTGCCAAAATTGGGGTTGAACCCGGACAAGGACGTAGCCTTGTTGCCGACCGGGACGACATCATCGTTCGAGCGCATCAACATGATGCTCAGCGGCAAAGCCGACGCTGTCATGGCGACGAAAAGCAATATCGACAGGGTTGAGATGCGCGGCATCAAATTGAACGTGTTGGCCGGGACGGAGGAGTTGGGCGTCGAAGTTTCCGGCGGCGATTTCTTCGTGACGCGGGAGTTTTTAAGGAACAAGCCCCAGTTAGTCAAAGCGGTGTTTCGCGCCTTTGGCGAGGCGGTGCGCATCGGCCGTCAGAACAAGGAGGTCTTTCATCGCGCTATCCGCCGCTATATGAAAGAGGACAACCCGGTGCTGATCGATAAATTTTACGACGCGCACTATTATTTCGCGGCCAAGCCACGCACCATGTTTCCGCTGGAAGCGGCCCTCGATCTCGATATTCGCGATATGCAAGCGACGGTGGCGGAACTGCGCGGCCGGCGCGCCGCGGAATTTATCGATACGACCGCGTTGCGCGAAGTGGAGAAGGAAGGCTTTTTCAATTGGGCGAAGAATTGAAGCAGGATCATCGCAGCAGCGATTGTTGGGTGGGTGGCGGCGCAGAGCGCCGATACTTAAGGTTCGGGACGATGGGTATCGCTTACGCTCCACCCATCCTACGTACTCCATCCTATAAAGTATTTTATCATGAGGAGTCGAAACTAAAACATGAAACTGAGAGTCGGCAACGGTTGTTGGCATGCGGGCCATGTGCAGGCGGCGATGAATGCGCTGGAAGCAGGCTTCTTTGCCCAAGAAGGGTTAGACGTCGAGATCGTTCACGCCAAGATCAACCCCAAAGGCATCGAGTCGAGCCGCCCGGACGGCGAGCGCTACGACGAGGTGGGTACGGTTCTACGCGACATGATTGCATTCAATATCGACATCATTCCCGATGTTCATGTGCGCACGCCCTTCGCCGAGCGCGCCTTGGGTAACGACGAACTGCGCATCATCGGCGGTTGGCGCAACTGGTTCCCGGCCACCCTGGTTACCGCGCCGGGAATCAAATCGATCAAGGAATTGAAGGGCAAGCGGATTGGCGACTGGTACAAGGGCGGCATCGCGACCATGTGGATCGAGCATCAATTGCGCCAGGCCGGTTTGAATCCCGCCACCGATATCGAGTGGAAAGTCGGCTACAGGTACGGCTCCATGCGCGAAGCCTGGAAGCCGCTGCACGCGGGCGAGACCGATGCGGCGTTGGTGCGCAATCAATTCGTCCCCGAGCTTTTGGAGAAAGGTTTTAACAAGCTCTATGACTTCGTCGAAGATTCGAAACCCCATGGCCGTCCGGACCGGGTCACGGTGGCGCGCAAGTCGTTCATTGCGCGCAATCCGGAATTGATCAAGCGCTACTGGAAGGCGACCATCCGCGGTTATCACTTCATGCGCATCGTGCCGGAGAATTTTCCCTTTCAGCGCATGGTTGAGTCGAAGATTCGCGTCAATAATCCCGACCCGTCGGAGAACATGCGCGATCTGCGGCCGATCCGTATCATGGAGAGCGCATTTTTTCCGCTTGATGGCCAACTGACGGTGGAAGGGGTATGGCGTATCTTGGAAGAACATCAAGATGCCGGCGTCTTGTCCAAGGCGATCACGCGCAAGGATGTCGAAGAGGTGGTCAGCCAGAATCTAGTGAAAGAAGCGTGGGAAGAAATTTCCCAAACCGATGAAGTGAAGAAAAATCTCGAACGGCTGCAACCGGTGGTGGAGAAGTACGGCTATTGAAACATGTAAGAAAAGAACAATGGCCGCAAAGAACGCAAAGGGGAGATTAAAAATCAGGAGTCGTTGGGGCGAGTTTGAAATTCGCCTTGTTGGCTTCGCGCCCTTTCCGGTGAGATCCGTTATTTTAAGTGCATTAGTTAGCTTCGACTTATAACCCAGCTCTGTCTCTTTCCCATGACTGAAACCAACATCCCGGCGGAACTCGAGAAATTCGCGGAGAGGCTGCGGCTGTATGCCAAGGCGTTAAGCGGAAGGGAGATTCACTTGGCGCCGCGCGCGGCGCGCGCTGGCCGGGGCGCCGGTTGGCGGACGCCCCATCAGGACGGTCAAACCATTGTCATCGAACTGCCGGCCAAGATCGATCGTTTCCCCGCCGAGCAGGATAATTTCAACTGGTACAAGGTAATTCTGACTCATCAAGCCGGCCATGTGGAATTCGGCACCTTTGATTTTGTTTTCGCCAAGCCGGCGCGCCAGTTTGACGATTGGCGCAGTCAGCTTGCCGCGGGCAAACCGTTAATCGAGTCGGCCGATGAATTTGGCACATTCTGGCAGCTGTTTCCCGATATCGACCTGGCTGCGGCGATTTTTGAGCTTGTCGAAGACTCGCGTATCGATGCCCATGTCTTAGCCGCCTATCCAGGAATTCGCCCGCTGTACCAGCGTGTCGCTGATTCGGTTTGCGCCGGGCGGCCGCGTTTGGCGCTGCTGCCGTTGCGCGAAGGGTTTCTTGAAGCGCTGGTACAATTGGGCCTGGGCGGCGATCCACTGGCCGTGGCGCCATTGGCAATTAAAAGCGAAATTAAATTGGGCGCGGTTCTGATTGCCAAGGTGCGCTCGCCCCACGCCAGCGTGGAGGATTCCGCGGAAACGACGTTGCGGCTTTACGAGCTGGCGGCCAACTTGCCCAATCGGCCGGCTTATGACTGGGACGATGACTGCGAACATGATCGCCACCAACAGCGCCCGCCGCGCGAGCAGGCGCCGGATGCACTGAGCGAGCCGGTGTCTGGCGATGACGACATGCCGTTTGCACCGCCCCAGGAAGTCGAGTTTCGCCTCGACAGCGATGGCCAACGCTTGCGGCGGTTCAAATCTAAACCGCGTGGCGATGAAGCTCCACCGGTGCTTACCGCGGCCACGCGGGCCGCGGGGCCGCTGACGCGGGACCAACCGTTTACCTATCTTTATCCCGAGTGGGACTTTCGTGGCGGCGCTTATCGCCAGCGTTGGTGTCGGGTGCGCGAACGCGTTATGGACCAAGGGTCAGCGGATTTCTATATGGAAGCGTTGGCTGAACATCGGCCACTGGTAGGCCAGGTAGTCAATCGCATCGAGCATTTGATTCCCGAGCTGTTTCGTAAGGTGACCCGCCGCGACGACGGCGAGGATGTCGATCTCGACGCGGTGATCGAACGATTCGTCGATCGGCGCACGGGCGGAATGCCTAGCGAGCAGCTCTATTGGCGGCGCGAGCGCACACAGCGCGATGTGGCGGTGGCTGTGCTACTGGACATGAGCGCGACTACCGATGAGTTTGTCCAATTGGAGGCGGCCAAGGCGCACCGGCCGACGGGACCGAGCGCCCAGGCCTACAGCGATTACTTGAAGCGCCTCGCCGCCGGTGTCGACCAACGCGGTAAGCCGCTGCGGCGGCGCACCATCGATATTGAAAAACAGGCGGCCATCGTGCTCTGTCAAGCCTTGGAAAAGATCGGCGACAGCTACGCCGTTTACGCTTTTTCCGGCAGCGGCCGCGCCGAGGTTGAGTTTCATGTGGTCAAAGACTTCCACGAGCGGTTGACGCAGCGGATCGGCCGGCGCATCGATCGCATTCAACCGGCGCATGGGACGCGGATGGGCGCGGCGATCCGCCATGCTCTAGGTAAACTGGAGCGAGTAGAAGCGAACACGCGGCTATTGTTTCTCTTGAGTGACGGCCGGCCCTACGATCGTGACTACGGCCGTGACGACGCGGACCAAGAGTATGCGCTGCAGGATACCCGCCAAGCGTTGCTCGAAGCGCGGCGGCGCAAGATCCGCCCATTTTGTCTGACCATCGACCGTGACGGCGAAGATTATCTGCGCCAAATGTGCCACGATATTCCCTACGAAGTGGTGACTAAAGTGGAGGAGTTGCCGATCCGGCTGGTCGCGGCATATCCGAAGTTGACGGCCAGGTGAAGAAATGCTGTTCCAGTCGTTCAAATCGTTCAAGCCGTTCAAATCGTTTTCGGAAGACGATTGGAAGTCAAACTAATTTGCCGCAAAGCATGGTCTGAGCAACTTTCGGGAAGGCGAAGAGGAAATTGGACCTGTGGAGCAATCCTGTGGGGATGCTTCACTCGGCGAAGATCGCCTCGACGACTTCCTGGAGGCTTTGGCTCACTTCGCCGTCGTCGGTGAGCGCTTGGACAAGGCCGGACTGGCAGGCGATGCGGGGGGCGAGGCCGGCGGCGATGAGCTGGCCGGTGTAGACAAGCAGCCGGGTGCTTACACCTTCCTGCAGGCCATGCTCGCGGAGATTTCTCACTTTGCCGCCGAGGCGGACGATTTGTCCTGCGAGTTCTTCCGACACGGCGGCTTCATGTTTGACGACGTTGGTTTCAATCAGCTCCGACGGATAGTCGAATTCGATGGCGACGAAACGTTGGCGCGTGCTCGGTTTTAAATCCTTCAACACGGATTGATAACCGGGGTTATACGAGATCACCAACTGAAAATCTTCGTGCGCTTCGATTACCTCGCCGCGCCGCTCGAGGGGCAGGATGCGCCGATGATCGGATAGCGGATGGATCAGCACGATGGTGTCTTTGCGCGCTTCGACCACTTCGTCGAGGTAGCAGATCGCTCCCGACTGCACGGCGCGGGTGAGCGGTCCGTCGAGCCAGCGGGTCTCGTCGCCCTCCAATAGGTAGCGGCCGACCAAATCGCTTGCGGTCAGGTCCTCGTGGCACGCCACGGTGATCAACGGCAAAGGGCCGAGACGATAAGACATGTATTCCAAAAAACGCGTCTTGCCGCAGCCTGTTGGCCCTTTGAGTAAGATCGGCAAGCGTTTGAAGTGGGCCGCTTCAAAGATCTCCACTTCATGGGCGACGGGCAAATAGAAGGGTTCGTCCTTCTGCAGATACTCTTCAAAGGCGAGATGGCGCGAAGCGTGGGCAGTGAGCGAATTCTGGCGCGGCGATTTTGTCATTGGTTTGTTAGTACTATCTCGATTTAGCGGATGCAAACCAGCTGTTTCGTTGACTTAAACAAAGGAGTAACGCTAAGCTCGGCAGCCAGCGCAGGATCGCCCGTGAAGGCTAACCAGCCATGACTACAAGTAAGCGATTATACATCGGCAGCGATTCCGGACTCACGGTCTTGACCGGCGACGGAGCGGCATGGCTGCCTCACCGCGAGATCCTGGCCGGCAAGTTTGTCCGTGCCATGACCAGCGTGCGCGGCGCGAATTCCGCGTACGCTTGCGTTACCCAGGATGGGCTGTATGCGTCGCACAATGGCGGCGGTTCATGGCAATTGGTTTTACCCGGCAACGTCCATTCGGTTGCCGTCGATCCGAACGATTTTAACGTTGTCTACGCCGGCACCGAGCCGGTGGGCTTGTACCGCTCTAAAGACGGCGGTCAACACTGGTTGGAATTGACCGCGCTGCGCAATCAGCCGGAGAGCGTCACCGAAAAGTGGTGGTTTCCACAATTTCCCCATGAGAGCCATGTGTTGTCGATATTCGTCGATTGGCATGATCCGCGAGTGCTGTGCGTCGGCTTGGAACATGGCGGCATTCTCCGTTCCCGCGACGGCGGCGCCAGCTGGGAGGATATTTCCGCCGGCATCGAGTACGTCGATATCCATACGGTCAAAGGTGATCCGCTCCAGCCGAATCTTTACTACACGGCGACGGCGCGGGGCTTTTACCGCAGTGAGCGCTATGGGCGTGACTGGTTGTTTGCCGAGCGTGGTATCGATCGGAGCTACTTTCACGATCTCGTGGTGATTCCGGGAAATCCACCGGCTTTGTTCTTAACCACTGCCAACGGCACGCCGCCGGCCTGGATGCGCAAGGAAAAAGCGCAGTCGGCGATTTTCCGGAGCCTGGATTGCGCCGTCAGTTGGCAGCAACTCACCGGCGGATTGCCGGCGAGCATGGAACGGATGATTTGGAATCTGTCTGTGGATGGCGATAACCCGGATCACCTCTATGCCGGCACCGGCGAGGCGCAGGGCCAACGAACTGAAGACAGCGCTAGCCGCGGTAGTGTCTGGCTAAGCCGGGATCGCGGCGACACGTGGGCGCAGATTTATCAAGGGCCCAACACCATCCGTTCGGTGTGCGTTGGCCGCGCGTAGGACCATGGCGCTGACTGCCGACATTGGCGCTGATTTCGCGAAAGGCCGCGCCATCATGAAGTTAGGAATCGACTCGTGAGTCTTGGCGCGGTGAGCGAGACACCCTGGGCGCCGTTGCCGGACGATCGGCTCAGTTGGATTCGTGTCGACGGGCGGTTGTTTTATCTGCCGCGGCCATTGGACTACACGCTCGAAATTCATGCCGTGGTTTTTGGCCTGACCTACGCGCTCGAGAGTATTGAATTTCCGCTCCACGCGCTGCGCTCGCGGCTGGTCAATGGGCGGGTCTATCTTGCCGCCGTACCCTCTGCGGTGGCCGAAGCCGATTTCGCCCGACGGTTAAAAAACATTCACGCCCAGAGCGTCCGCTTCACGCGCAATGTAGAAGGCGCCTGGGAGCGCCAAATCAAGCCGGAAGTGGAACGCTACAACCGCCGGTTTGCCGAGGTCGGCAGTTTCACCGGCTCAGCGCCGGAATTGGCGCAGCGGCTGCGTCAACTCCGGCGAGAGCGCGGTAATCAATGGTTCGCCGCCATACGCGGTGTGATCGCACCGGCGGTGCTGTTGCAGCAAAATATTGCTGAATTCGGTTTGGCGGTAGTCGAAACTGCCAAGCGCTTGACTGGCGCCGCGCTGGCATTGGTTGCCGAACAGGGCTGCGAGTCGATAACCGGCGCTTTGGTTAGCATAGGTCAACGGCTAACGGGCGCGGGTGTGATCGATCGCGCTGAAGATATTTTTTGGCTTGAGTGGCAGGAAGTGACCGGGTTGCTGCAAGTTGCCGAAGACCGACGCGCACTCGTTGCCGAACGAAAGCGTGATAGCGGCCTTAACCTTAGCGTGACCATGCCCGACGGCATGGGACCGGATTTGCCGGCCGACGCGCCGCGTATGTATCTGTTGGCGGAGATTTTGCGGATGCTCGATGGCTGACCTGCTGATGATAGCGGATGGAGCTGATGTGCCTTCCCAGAAGTTCATTAAGCGCGATCAACGTGAATGGTCAGAAGGGTTTATTGGCGGCTGTTAACTTGACCTCGACCCTTCATCCTTGTTGTGTCGATGAACATGAGCTCCGCCTTCGAGAGTTTGCCGCCGAGCCGCAAGCTGCGCATCATGTCCCTGAGCTCCTCAAGGGTGGCCTTTTCCGACTCTTCGTGCTGCTCGAGGTTTTCGAGCAGATCGATAATGGCTACCTCCAGAGAATCGACGGCGGTGCCGGAGGGGACCACCAGCAGATAGCGCATCGGTACCAGCTGCACTAATCGAAGCCATTTGATCTTTTGCAGATACCGGCTAGGTCCAACGATAATCACGCCTAGACCTGGCATGACTTCGACTAGCTCAACCCGCTTGTGGCCGACGGCCTTACGTGGCATCGCCGCATCGGTCGCCTGTACGATAGCCTGGGCGCGGTCAGGATTGATAGCCGCGAGCTTCGCGAGCGTGCTTTCAGGTAGAGTCACGGTTACCGGTCGCCGCGGTTCTTGAAATTTCGGCGGACGGCCTTTTCTAACATGATTCACAGGGATACTTTACCGCGTAATCGTCAAATGTCTATTCTAAGAAGAGTAGCGAGTACGACTTGACAGCATGATCGACAGTGCCGATCGATTTGGTGTTGAGTAAAAACATTGCGAACTTCTCTCCCGCGTACGATGATCGCCGTGCCGTTGCAACGGAGCAGCGCCGAGAGTCACCACGGCGGCGGGTTTCGCCTTGATGCAAGTGAGAGCGATGACGCCGGGAGAGCCTGCAATTAAGGTCAGGTAAAAGCATCATCTTTTTCTACGTTATAAACCTTAGTTACAAACTTTCTACGTTCTAGTAATTTATTTTTTGCTATGGCAATAATGCAAAAAAATCGCTAGTTCAGGATTATGAGTCGTATTTTCTACGTTAAAACAGATGCCTTTTCCTAATCTCGCTCGCCGCCGCTCCCAACGCGCCGCGCCAGGGCCGATGAAGAACAACGCCAAGAGTAAAGAGTTTGGCGACAAAGAACTAATAACGATGGGGGACGTTCGCGCCGCTTCACATGCATTAGTTTCAGACGTCCTTTCAGGTCGCATCATCATGACCGAGTCTGTCTCACTGCGAAAAAAGGCCACCAAACGCTTGAGGCAGGTTTGGCGCTTGGTGAAAGACCAAAACCATGAAGTGCTTAAGCTAATAATGAAATAGGGACCGCGGATTTAGCGGGCCGCAAATTTGCTATCGTCATTGACGTGCCGTAGATACTGCTCCGGGTAATTTGATAGCGGCTCTCAGAGGCCGTCTCGGTGAAGGAAGATCTGAAGTGACAAACCGGTAAAGCTAGGGATTTTGATGTCGGCTGTTTGGCGGCTGCTAAGCGCCTACTAAGGAGGATTTATGGGCGGCAAATTGCTCTTCGGCATTACTGAGTTGCTAATCATCTCTGTCTTCTACTTCTTGCCAGCGGTGGTCGCCAAATATCGGGACACCAACAACTTCGGTGTGATCTTCGCGATCAACTTGCTATTCGGCTGGACAGTGCTCGGCTGGATCGCCGCCCTGATCTGGGCGATTTTGGAGCCGTCCAGGCTTAAGACGACTGTAAATTCGTGGTCGGCGCCGAGTGCTACCCCTTCCGGCGTTCCGCACTAGTAAAAGCGATGGTTAGAGCCGCTCTAGTAGTAAATATAATGCAATTCCGCAAGGAAGGTCTTATCACAGGCAGCGAGTAAGTATTGAAGGGAGACCGATATGGCGTTCAAGGGGAAGACCATGGATGATCTCATTCGCATCATGAGCGCAGGTGCAGGCTTTCGCTTGGATGCAAGAGCTCGAGCGATGGACGAATTGATTCTAATTGCAACTGCAAGCAAGACCGGAGGCGGTCGACTCGTTCTCACGGGAATGTCGATTTACGATACCGACGATCTAATGCGCATTGCCACTGCAGGAGCGGGTCACGTGACCTTTGAAGAATAGCCGTTTCTGACTCCGGTAAAATTTCGTCGTTACCGTCGGTTCGGCAATATCCTGCCCGACGGAATAACCTTTGCCCACCTACCGGGCGCACTTGCCCTCTATTTTTAACACCAATATTGATAATATCGCGGTTCCCTAGCCGCTGCCAAACTCGCCTCTGGCACATACTGCCTTGCCAATACCGGAATAACCGAGGTTGCCAGTCAGATCATTACCGCTGCAGCCTTGGTAAACCGCCCGGATCATTTCACTGGCGGAACCGGTACGGCTTGTGAAAGTTCAAGTACAGTCGATTTCTTGCTGGCGGTGGCAGCCACCGTCGGTTCCATGAAACCACTGTCAGGAGTGAACGAACTTTATGCTCTATGAATCTGGAAAGTGCACCAGTGGCTCCCTTCCCACATTAGCAGAAACCTTAAAAAGCATCGGTAGTAATGCCGAGGTTAGCTTGCGGGCAGTACGGCATGTCCTTGAATAGTTGGATGATCATCATGAACCCGAATGGCCCCCGGGCACCTGGACTGCGCCCCATTGACTGGAGAGAAAAACTGAGAATTAGAGGTGGGCGAGATCGGCTCAACCAGCGGGTAGGATGGACCCGCGAGAAGGAGTCGATCGATGGGAAAACAACGACGGAAGTTTGAAACGGGGTTCAAGCAGCAGATTGTCCAGGAAGTGGAATCGGGTCGGTTGTCAGTCAGCGCCGCCAGCCGCAAGTACCAGCTCTCCGCCAGCGTGATCGATCGCTGGCGACGACAAGCAGGGCAAGGAGGTCTCGATAGCGCGCCCTCGGCTCGTGAGAGATTGCTAGAGCGGGAGAACCGTGAGCTCAAGGAGAGATTGGCCGAGCTGTATCTGGAGGTCGATCATTTAAAAAAACTCGGGGATTGGCTACGCCGGCACAAAAGCGTCAGTACCTCGGTGATCACCGCGGAGAGTTTGGCTCGATTGCCCAAGGGACCCAAATCATGAACCTGGCATCGAGCAGTTATTACTACAAGCCCAAGACCGACGTTGAGGGACAAGCCAGCAGTGACGCCGAGCTGCGGGATCATATCGAACGGATACAGGGAGAGTTTGCGGGCTACGGATATCGGCGCCTAGGCAAGCAGCTGCGCCGTGAAGGGATCTATGTCAACGACAAACGGATTCGCCGTGTGCAGCGACTCTACCAGCTATTCCCCATACGCTGGCAGAGTTTTAAGATCGCCACCACCGATTCGAATCATGGGTACAAGATTTATCCGAATCTGTTAGCGGGACTGACACTGACAGGCACCAACCAGGCCTGGGTGGCCGACATCACCTACATCCGAATCTTGAAGGGGTTTGTTTATCTGGCAGCGCTACTGGATCGTTACTCGCGCAAGATGATCGGCTGGGCGATCTCCAAGCGCATTGATGCCGAGTTGTGTGTGGCGGCTCTTAAAAGCGCCCTGGGCAAACGGCAACCGCCGGCTGGGTGTATTCATCACTCCGATCGCGGTGTGCAGTATGCTTGCCATGAGTACGTGGCCATGCTCGAAGGGGCGAAGATGAAGATCAGCATGTCACGCACGGGCAATCCTTACGACAACGCCCACATGGAATCGTTCTTCAAAACGTTGAAGTACGAGGAAGTGCATCTGTCGAACTATGAGACCTTCGATGATGTCACCCAACGGCTTCCCCATTTCATCGAGGAGGTGTACAACAAGAAACGATTACATTCGGCCCTGGGGTATCTACCCCCGGAGGAATACGAAATGGCAATTCAACAAACCAAAACCGCCGATCTCGCTCCCCTCAAATCTCGGTGAAAACTCTCCAGCCGGAGGGGCGCAGTCCACTACTTTATTCTTCGCTTGAAGAGATGAGAGAATAGCGGCCGACAAGACTTATCCATGGGAAGCAATCCCAACCCTGCCCGACGGCAACACGTGGCAAATTCTCCGGGCGCACTTGCACCGCCCTTCACAGGCCTCTTAGGAGCCTGCGTCCCAATTCACGGTCAAGCTTGCCGGCGGCACATATGCTGCGTTGTTCACTTTAACAACGGAGACTACCTGTGAAGATGACCTCTACTTCCGTAGCGCTGAAATTTGCGTTTTTGTTTATCTTGGCGCCACACAGCCAAGCTGAAGAGCATTACATCTACAATGATCTCAAAGGTGGACTGGTGCTCTCAAACCAAAAGCCGCCGGCTGGAAGCACCATTCTTCGCAAATTAGATCTGCCGGAATTCCGCGAGACGCAATTGCAGCAGCTCCAGGAGAGCGCCGGCGCGCGTTCAATTGGGAAATCGGAAGCCTCGCCCAAACACGAGTTAAAAAATAAGCTTGCGGCTGGCCGGTGACCGCGAAAGGCACTTATGCGCAAACTCTCAAAACCTAGTCGTACCGGTGACGACGGCCGGCGCTCGGCGCCGGATCCGGACGACGGAATTTTTTTGGAAGGGCGACAATCGGCAATTTCGAATACTGGGGCGCCGAGTTCGCCGCCTGATCGAACTGCATTCTCCCACATTCACATTTTAGCGCCCATCGCTTCTCTCTTACTGTGCTTGTTCACTCGCTGGAGTTCCAACCATCCAAAAATCTGATCGGCTGAAACCTGTGCACGTTCCCGACCATGATATTCGACATGCCCTTAGCCATGAGGCGGTAAACCATGCTGCACGACAGTTCCGGCGAGTCGATTAACTGGCCAGTGCTTGCCTCATGCGGTTAATTAGTAGCACGGCGAACTGAAGCGGTTTCGCTCTAGGCATTTCGACAATCTCGAGCGATGTTGTTTCCAGCCGGAAAAAGCAGCAAATGAGTTTGGATTACCGGTCGCCCGGACATGGATAATTGCTAGCTTTGGTGCTCGAGCCGCGCGCGAAGCGGGGTGAGGCGCCGAGCGTTATTTACGGGTAGGTACTCTCACTTTCGACACTGCGCTGCATTCCTTCGCCGGTCCTTTGGCCTTTCGACGAAAACTCGTGCCGGACCCGCCGCGCCGGTGTGACGTTTGAGCGCCTAATATTTGGCAGCGTTTCTCGACTCTCCAATTTGTACGGGTCTTTTCCTTTAGCGCCTAGCGAAATTGATCGAAGGGCCACTTCATGGATTTCCGACGTATCGATCTCATCGGTGCGGCAGCTATCTACAGTCGATTGTTGTCTTCAGCGCGGTTTTTGTGCCCATTGTACGGACCCCGAGTACTACCGTTTATGGCAGAACTCTGAGCTTTGTTTTTTACGAACCGATCAGGAAAAAGGGCATGAAAAGAGCGGACAAAACTAAGCCAAAAAGAACTTATTGCAAAGAGCTGAAAAGGCTATATCGATTGTCATTTAAGGCTGATCTTTTTCCTCTACGCTTGTGGTCTCTAACGCAGAGTGCATAAACGTCGGAGTCCGTGAGACGCTCAAACGTTCGGTTGCCTTGAACCGTCTCGTATTCAATATCGATGACGGGCATTGTTTTGGTAGAAGCAATATTGGAGAGACTAAATAAGCGCGCCGCCTTATCGCCTACATAGGTTCCTATCGACGACAAAATTTTGGACAGGTATATAAAGTTTAGTGTTGCGGACAGATAATCATTTCGCTCTCGTGCCTTTCGATCAAAGTCTTCGATATCCTTCGGACCGTAATGCAGTGTGACCGGAGTGGCCGCCGGGGGCGATTGATAACCTGCTTCGACGACGATGAGCTTAGCTTCAAATCTCAGTGCAACCGTTTTGATGCCTCGACGGTCCAGGTCTTCCCCGACCGTGCGTAGAGCTTCTGAAGTAAAGTTGTTCCACATATGTCGCCTCGCCAACCGATAGCTGACACGCTTGGCATAAGCAGATGTGGTGCCAACCTTTACTGGGTGGGTCGGCCGGTTTTTGGGTCCGCGAACGCAGAGAGATATGCCCTGAAGTTAACAATTTTCAATTTCGCCACTCGATATTACCCGCACCATGTGCTGACGGCCATGTCACTCATGACAGGTTCGACCGATCGGACACCGGTATGAATGATTCGATTCGGGTAGAGCACCAGCTAGTTGGCGCGATCGACGAGGAGCAGCCCACGAAGTCTCACAGTTCGAGTCTATGTCGATGCAAAAACGTGACTGTGACATAGCAGCCGAAATGGGCTCGGGCCACTTGTGAGATGGGCGGCCAAGTTGGCCTAGTCGCCAGAGTGAAAATCTTGACTTTGAAGCCGCCGACGCGATGGCTAAGTGGCTTCCGCCAGACGGGTCATCGACATTACCTGCATGATGACATCGTTGATGATTATCGCCGTCATTTTGTCCGCCCCGAATATCAATTCATCAAATCGCTTCATGACCATAAGGTTAAGGGCCATGGCGTCGTCTAGGAAGAAATTTCGTAGATGAAGCCTGTACGACTCTCGGAGCTCGTTAATCTCGGCTGTAAACGCCCTATAGCCGCGCCGACTGGCAAGCTCGTTGATGATCCGTCTCGGTTCTTCGGTAATCTTGCCGATGGTTTCTTGATCAAAGTCCAGGTCGGCTATGACTTTACAGAGAACGGCGAATTTGTATCGGCTTTTGTCATGAATCGCTTTTTGTTTTTGCACCGTGCTTAGAGGCGGGGCCTTCGCGCCCACGAGTACGGCGGCTGTGCCCATGTGCCCAAACTGTCCCGTCGCTGCGCCAAAACCATTGGAAGCTATTGGCACCGAAGTGCACACACCGGCCGTAGAATTCTTGCAATTCGCCTCGTTAGCTTTCGTGTGATAATGCTTGGCGAATGTCGAGTCAGCTTTTAATTCCCCCTAAGTCGCTCTTTTTCGAAGAGGGATGCAACGGGCATTTACTAAAGATTGTTCTGCTTCGTGCGTGCCGCGCTTGGATTTCTTCTCAGGCCTTGCCGGTCTTAGCGCTTCTAGTGTCGTTAGCCACTCCATTTATTGTTTCGGCGGAAAAGATTCGCACCGTGGTGCCGCAATCGAGCGTCAATTATCTTTCGGTATATGTTGCCGAAAGCCGCGGCCTGTTTCATCAAGAAGGGTTTGAGCATGAAACCTTGGTGCTGGCCGGCCCGGTCGCGGCTGCCGCATTGATTAGCGGCAGTGTCGACTTTGCCGGCGGCGGCGGCAGCGCCATGCGCGCGGCGGCGGGCGGTGCGCCGGTGAAAGGGATTTTCTTTCAGACCGACAAGGTGACCTTTTATTTAGTCACCGATGGCAGCATCGCCAAAGCGGCGGATCTGAAAGGCAAAAAGATCGGCGTCGGCGGGGTGGGATCGAGCCAAGACCGGCTCATCACGACTTATGTCGAACAAGCCGGTTTAAGCGCCAGCGATATCACGCGCATCGCTATGGGCGCGGATGCCGGACGGCGCATTCTGGCGATCAAGAGCGGTACGATCAACGCGACGATGCTCGATCCGGGCACGGTGATTTACGCAGAAAAGGAAGGGTTGCGCACCCTGGCGTTTCTCGGCGATCTGTTTCCCTATCCGTTTCAGGCCTTCGCCGCCACCGATCGCAAGTTGCGCGACAACCCGGAGCAAGTCAAAAGATGGCTGCGCGCCATGGTGGGCGCTGTAATGTTCATTCGCGATAAGCCGGAGGATGCCGCCGAGATCGCGCTAAAACGGCTGCGCATCGGCAACGTTGCCAAGGCGGCTTTGATCGACGGCATCAAACGCTACAATCGTGCCGTGCCGGCGGGAATTCCCGGAGTGCCGAGTGCCGAGGGTCTCAAGAACGTCATTGATTACGAGATAAAAATACCTCTCAAGATTGATGGCGAATTGGCCCAAGACAAAGTATTGAATTTGAAACTCATGCAACAGGTGAAAATCGAACTGGAAAATAAAAAAGTCTCGCGATGAAAAGGTGAATTCCTATGATGACCGATCTGGCGCCGCCACAGATACGCGGCATTACCGGCCTTGAGCTTACCGCAGGCCTGTTCAGCAAATGTTCCGATCTGTTAGCGACGCAGCTGAAGATTTCGCTAACCTCGGGTAAGAAAGATGCCGGCCCGTTGCCTTTTAGCATCGGCATTAACGGCGATGTCTATGGCGGCATGCGCGCGCCGCTGGAAGTCGGCATGCGCCGGGTCGACATTGCTTACGTCAACCCGTCGGCCATGGTGGCGATGGCCTATCGCGGCAAAGGCTATTACAAACAAAAGATGGAGCTGCGCGTGCTGGGCTGTTTTCCGTCCTGGGACCGCATCGCTCTAGTGGTGTCCAAGGATCTGGCCGTCAAGTCCATTGCCGACATCGTCCGTCGAAAAATTCCGTTGCACGTTTCGACCCGCTTGTCGGGCGTCGATAACGGGACTTATTTTACCATCGCGACGATCCTCGGTTTCTACGGATTCTCTTTCGAGCAGATCAAGAAATGGGGCGGACGCGTCCAAGAATGTGCCCGGCCATTCGCCCAGGAGCGGATGAGAGCGATCAAGCAGCGCTCGCTGACGGCGATCTTCGACGAAGGCGTCAGCACCGAAGGCGGCTGGTTGGATCTGGCGTTGGCCAACGGATACGAGATCATTCCCATCGAGCCGGCGATCGTCAAAAAGCTCGAAGCTTTGGGCTACAGCCGTGCCATACTGCCGAAGAAGCGTTACAAGCAATTAAAAGAAGATGCCCTGACCATCGATTACAGCGGCTGGGCGCTGGTGACGCACAAATGGTTGCCTAACCGCGTCGCCTACGCAGCCATCGAAACCATCGACGACCGAAAAAAGGTCATTCCGGTTGACGACGACCGGCCGCTCAACATGAAAAATCTCTGCCATAGCACGGAAAAATGTCCGCTGCGCGTGCCGCTCCATCCGGGGGCGGTGCGCTATTACAAGACTAAGGGATATCTGTAAGATTGGCATGATCGCGTAGGGGACCGATCGAGATTCCCGAAACCAATACTCCATCCCTCGATTACGTATTCCAGGAGGAGATCCGTCGTGAGCTATCAAGTCATTGGAAAATCCATTCCACGCGTCGATAATATCGGAAAAGTCACCGGCGATGCGCGCTATACCTCGGATGTGTGGTTGCCGGGAACCCTATGGGCGAAGACACTGCGCAGTCCCCACGCCCATGCGCGTATCCTGAGCATCGACACGACGCGCGCTGCAAAGGCGCCGGGGGTTCGCGCGATTCTGACCGGCAACGATGTCCGCGGTATTCTCTATGGCCGGCGCTATCGCGACATTTCCGTTTTAGCCCAGGACAAGGTGCGCTTTATCGGTGAGCGAGTGGCGGCGGTGGCGGCGGATACTCTGGAACAGGCCGAAGCGGCATTGGAAGCGATTGAGGTGCAGTACGAAGAGCTGCCGGGAGTGTTCGATGTTGTCGCGGCGGCGCAGGATGGTGCGCCGCTGGTCCACCCCGATATGAATAGCTACAAGGGGTTGCCCAAACAGTTCGACAAACCAACCAACGCTTTTGTCCAGGATGTGTTTACCCGCGGCGACGTCGCGGTTGGTTTCGCCCAGGCCGATGTCATCGTCGAAAATACCTACACCGTGCCGCGGGTGCATCAGGCGTTTATCGAGCCCCATTGTTGCCTCGTCTGGATCGACGAGCAGGAACGCATTCAGATTTGGTCACCGTGCAAGGTGCCGCAGGGCTTGAAGTCGAGCATGGCGGCGGCCTTCGACCTTCCCAAGGAGAAAATTCGCGTCAACCCGGTCACCATCGGCGGCGATTTCGGCGGCAAGGGCGCGCCCATCGATGAGCCGATTTGCTATCTGCTCGCCTTGCGCAGCGGCCGGCCGGTGAAGATGGTGATGGAATATCGCGAAGAGTTCATCGCCGGAGCGCCGCGCCACGCCGGCGTGATGCGTCTGAAAACCGGCACCAAGCGCGACGGGACCATCGTCGCCCACGAGATGGAAGCGTTTCTCGATGCCGGCGCTTATGGCGGTTTTCGCCCCGGGGCGGTGATTGGCGGCGTCGCTCATGCGGGTGGCTGCTATCGCGCCGCCCATGCCCGGATTGCGGTTTCGCGGGTCTACACCAACAATATCCCCGGCGGCCAGTTCCGCGCACCGGGCGAACCCCAGGGCGTGTTTGCCGCCGAGTCCCACATCGATTGCGTGGCGCGCAAGGTCGGTATGGACCCGGCCGCGTTTCGTATGAAGAACTTGATGCTGGAAGGCGACGAGACCCTCACCGGCAGCCACTACAAAGACATCAAGGCGAAGGAAACCCTGTCGGCGGCGCTGTTGGCGTCCGGTTATGACGCGCCGAAAGCCAAGAACGTCGGCCGCGGTGTCGCGATGGGTTATCGCGGTCCCGGCGGCGGCAACACGGCGTTGCAGCTTTCGCTCAACCCTGACGGCTCCATCGTCATCCACACCGGATTGTTCGAGCAAGGCACGGGAACCTACACGACGCTGCGTCAGATCGGCGCCGAAGTGTTGGGTTGCGATGCGGAAAAAATTCACATCGACACCCTCGACACCGATCTCGGTGTGGCCTTTGACTCCGGTATCGGCGGCAGCCGCGGCACCCGAGTGGCCAGCGGCGCGGCCTATACCGCGGCGTGCGACGCCCGCGACAAGTTGCTCGCGCTGGCCGAGAAGCTGCTCAGTTGGCCCAAGGAGGAGATTACGCTTGCCGGCGACTTTCTCATCCATCAGAAGACGCGCCAGCGCTGGGATGTATTACTTCAGCGCGTCGGAAGATCAATTAGCGGCGAAGCGGTGACCCGCGATGACGGTCATTCGCCGGTGACCGCATTCGCGGCACAAGTGGCGGAAGTCTCGGTTGATCCAGCCACCGGTGAGGTGACGCTGCGCAAATTGACCACCGCCCATGACACCGGCGCGATCATGAACCCGGTGGGCCATCAAGGCCAGATCGACGGCGGCGTGGTTCAGGGAGTCGGCTACGGCTTGATCGAATATCTGCCGGTGCAGGACGGCAGAGTCGAAGTCGCCAACTTCGGCGAATACAAAATACCCAATATTTGCGATATCCCGCTGCTAAAAACCGTCATCGTCGAGAGTGACAGTGGCGTCGGACCGTACAAAGTCAAAGGCATCGGTGAAAATCCGATCTCGCCGGTGGCGCCGGCCATCGCCAACGCCATCGAAGACGCGGTCGGCGTGCGTATCCGCGATCTGCCGATTACGGCGGAGAAAGTCTACCGAGCGCTGAGAGAGAAAAGCTCGTAAGGGGTGAAGGGTAAGGGGTAAGGGGTTTTCGGAAACCGGACGCCTCACCCTTCACCCCTTACGCCTAACGGCGATCAGTGCTAATAATCTCGCATCAAGTTAGCCATTTGTCGTCGCTTAATCAGACAAGAAGCAGTTTGGATTCCTCATGCTACGGTTGTTGCACCTGATCTCTTGGCGCCATGTGCGCCATCATCGGCTGCGCACGCTACTAACGTTTTTGGGCATGGCGTTGGGCATAGCCGTCATCATCGCCATCGCCTTAGTCAATCGGGCGCTGACCACGTCGTTTCAATCGACCATCGAGCAGATCGCCGGCAAGGCGGTGCTCCAAGTCTCCAACAGTGAAAGCGGCATGGCGGAAGCGCTGCTGCCGTTGGTGCGCGATACCGAGGGCGTTCTCGATGTCGCGGCGGCGGTCGATGGCTTCTTGCCGGTGAGCGGCGCGCGCGCCGAACGGCTGTACGTCTACGGCGTCGATCTACTGACCGATTTTACCATGCGCGATCATCAGTTCGCCGGCGACGGTTTCGCCTTTGATCAGGCGCTCGATTTCATTGCCCAGCCCGACTCCATCGCCGTCACCGAATCGTTTGCTCGACGTCTGGGATTGTCCATCGGCTCAACCTTGGCGCTCAACACCAGCCGGGGGAAGCAAAGCTATAGCGTGCGCGCTTTGCTCAAAGAAGCGGGGACGGCGCGGGTGTTTGGCGGCAACTTCGCCTTGATGGACCTGCCGGTGGCGCAGTTGGCCTTCGGCAAGGAAGGCAAACTCGATATTATCGATCTGACCGTCGAGCCTGGCGCGGCAGTCGAAACGGTTCAAGCAAAACTGCGCCAACGGCTGCACGGCGCCGCCGATGTCGAGCGGCCGAAGAAACGCGGCGAGCAGATCGAATCGCTGCTGACTTCGTTCCGCGTCGGCCTGTTTTTCGTCAGTTTGATCGCCCTGTTCGTCGGCTTTTTTCTCATCTACAACACGGTGTCGGTGTCGGTGGTGCAGCGCAAACGCGAGATCGGCACTCTCCGCTGTCTCGGCATGCGCCGCTCCGAATTGCTCCGTTTGATCGTTGCCGAAGCGTTGATCCTGGCGATTGTCGGCGCCGTTGCCGGTTGTCTGATCGGTTGGGCGTTGGCGCAGGCGGCGTTATTGGCGGTGGGCGAGACCGTGCGCAATTTGTTCTCCTCTATCGGTTTGTCGGGTAGCAGCTTATCCCCGCGCGAGCTGGCTATCGCCCTGGCCAGCGCCGTCGGTGTCGCCTTGTTCGCTGCTTTGCACCCGGCCGTCGAAGCACTGGGTATCAGCCCCCTGGAAAACGCCCGGCAAGCCGTTTGGCGCCCCGTGTTCGTCGCCAAGAAGTCATGGTCCATCAGGCTCGGCATCGTCTGCTTTGCCGTTGCACCGCTGCTGATTTTTCTGGCGCCTCAGCTTAGCGGCGCGGTGCGGCAGTTTAGCGCCGGTGTCATCGGCATGTTGATATTTCTCCTGGGTCTGGCTTTCTTCGCGCCGCTCATGGTGCGTTGGGTGGCGCAACTGTTGTGGCGCTCGGCGCTGGTTTTGCCTGGGGTCTCGTGGGTGGAGATGCGGCTGGCTGCGGATAGCCTGCGGCGCAATCCATTACGTTCGGGGATCACGATCGCAACCATAATCATCAGTCTGGCGGCAATTTTCACCATTGCCGCCTTCGTCAATAGCGTGCGCGGCTCGCTGCTCGCCTGGGTCGATCAGATGGTCACGGCCGACATCATCATCAGCTCCGGTGCGCGCACCGCCGGCCCGCGCAATGTTTCGCTGCACGAAGAGCCGGCGGCGGGGCTGCGCGCTTTACCTGGCGTGAAAATCGTTGATCTCTATCGCCTGGTGCGTGCTAACTACCAAGGGCGGCCGATCGTCGTCGAGTCTTTTTCAGCTGTCGAATCGGCGTCCGTGCGCACCTTGCCGATGGCCCAAGGCGACGGGGTTCGCGCCTTGCGCGAAATGGCCGAAGCCAAGGGCGCGATCGTCAGCGAGAGTTTTCAGACGCGTTTCGCCAAGCAGGTGGGTGACAGCTTTGAACTGGTCACACCCTCCGGACCGGTCAGTTTCAAAGTGCTGGGAATTTACATCGATTATTCTTCCGACGTCGGGAGTGTGCTGATCGACCGCGCGCTCTACAAAAGATATTGGCGCGACGAGTTGGTCGATGCCTTTGACCTATGGCTCGAGCCGGGCGTGGATATGGCCGCGCTGATTGCAAAAATCAAAGCCGGCTACGGCGAAAAGTATCAGCTTTTTATCAGCACCCACCGCGAGCTCAAGGCCGCCGTGCTGCGCATCATGGAGCAATCCTTCGTTGTCAATTATGCCGTCGAAATCGTCGCTCTGGTGGTGGCGATCTTCAGCGTGATCAATACGCTGCTGGCTTCGATCCTCGACCGCGGCCGCGAGATCGGCGTGCTGCGTGCCATCGGCGCGACCCAGGCGCAAGTGCGCCGTATCATCGTCATGGAGGCGGGCTGGATGGGACTGATCGGCGCGATACTTGGCTTGTTCGCCGGCAGCGTAATGGCCTATCACCATGTGGTTTATAACACCAAACTGCTCACCGGCTGGACGTTTCAGTTCTTTTACCCCTACGATGTTGCCGGTCTGGTGATCGCCGCCACCGTGCTGCTCTGCCTGTTCGCCGGGTACGGTCCGGCCAAACGAGCGGCGGCGACCCCGGTGGTGACGGCGATCGGCTATGAGTGACTGTCGGAATGGGTGAGCAGAGAAGAACGCAAAGTACTCGAAGGTGGGAAGCGAAAAGATAATCACCTAGCGTGGACGATGACGCAACGGTTCACAAATGTATCGGAAGGGCCGCCACAGAGATTTGCTCCCAGAATTCCGATTCTGTTTTGTGACTATGCGTTCTTTGCGGCCAAGTATCCGAGTATCTTACGAGGTTGGCACTTCAGTGAACATGACGAAGCGGGCACGGCGGTTGCGCACGCGGCAGTCTTCGGCGGGGTCGAAGCAGGCGGGAGCTTCTTTGCCGTAGCTGATCGTCACCAAGCGATCGGGGGCGATGCCTTGGTTGATGAGAAATTCCTTGGCGGATTGAGCGCGCTTGGCGCCTAGGACGAGATTATATTCCGCCGAACCGACATCGTCGCAGTGGCCTTCGACTTCGACGCGCGCTTTCGGATTGGCTTTCATCCACTCGGCATTTTTCTGCAGAACCTCAAGCGCTTCCCCCTCGAGTTCGACACTATCGAATTTATAGTAGACATCCTTCAACGCCGCTCCCGGCGGTGTCACGGCGGCGACGCCGCGGCTGATCGCTTCCATCGATGAAAGCGAACGAGCCGACGCGGGCGTGGAGCTACCGCTGAGCGATTGCGGCATGGAAAACAGCCCGGCCTTGGGCGACTCCGACGATGAGCAGCCGAAGCTAAACAATAGGGTGACAAGCAGGAATCTGAGCGCACGCGCGTGGCGGCTTGTCGGTGTCGAGTTCGTACTCGAGGGCGTGGATATGTGCATGAAACTGGCTATATCCTCGCGATTTGGTCCGAAGTTGTCAAGTTTTTTTTCCCGTCTATTGGCCGACCTTCCGGTCTCCGTGATTTCGATCATGATGCGGTCCAAATTGTGCCAAAAATTGCGCAGTAGCCAGTGAGCGCCATACGCGGGCACTGGGGTGTAGGCCCGTATGAAGGCGAACCATTTTTCACCGAGGTTTGCGGAATAAGATGCTCGACCCAATAACAGAGTCGGTGTAGCGCCCGTCACGAAGGCCGGGTCCGAGGCTTGGGTTGCCACATCATGGCGTAAAGGGCGGCGGTGACCCAACAGGTGGCAAAAAGAATCCACAACAGTGCCGCATAGCTATCCGTGCGGTCGTAGATCGCGCCTGCGAGCACCGGACCCAAGACACTGCCCCAGGTGTAGAGAAAGCTCATGCTGCCGCGAATCTTGGCGAAATTTTTTCGCCCAAAGAAATCTCCGACCGTCGCCCAGGTAACCGGAAAGAGACCTTCGAAGACACTGAAGAGCAATACGGCGATCCACAATTGCCAGCTCTGCGTGCCGTCAAATAAGAGGTAGACCGACAAGCTGCCGAGCACCATGAAACCGGCCATGAGCCAGGGTTTGTCATGACGATCACCGAGCCAACCGATCAGCAAATGTGTCGGCATGCCGCACAAAGCAATGACGCCCAAGTAGAATGCTCCTTCGGGTTCGCTGTATCCCTTCCACACCAGGATCGGCACGAAGTGGACCAGCACGGCGCTGGAGCAGATTACGCGCAAGCTGGTGGCGACGGCAAGCAACCAAAACTGATAGGTGCGCAATGTCTCGCGCAAGGTGTACTCGGATTCGCTCGCGGCTTGTCCGGCTGTTTCTGTTGCATCGCTGCGGCTGATCTTTTCAGCGGGTGCGGCGCCATCGGGCAACAGACCGAGGCTTTCCGGCGAACGCTGGATCAGCAGCGACAACGGCAAACCAACGACCAGAAACGCGACGCCAGCCGCGATGGATGCGCTGCGCCAACCCCAGGTGTGTATCGCATAGGCGAGAAAAGGTGTGAGCAGGGCGCCCCCCAAGGCAATCGACCCGCTGGTGATCGACATGGCCAGGGCGCGCTTGCGGATGAACCAGGTATTGGCCAGCGCCATGGTGGCGTCCATGAAGCCGGCTTGGTACGAAAGCGAGATGATGCCCATGTAGACGACCAGCAACATGGCGTAACTGTGTACGCCGGCGAGCATGAGATAACCGATGCCGGCGAGGGCGACGGCGATGGCGATCACCGGGCGCGGGCCGAAACGATCAATGCAATAGCCGGCGAGGGGACCTTCGATGGCGCCCTGGGCGCGGGCGAGGGAAAATACCAACGAAGTGGCCGTGCGCGTCAGTCCCAGTTCTTGCGTCACCGGCAAAAAAAACACCGACAATCCATAGGCGTGCAAGCCGCCGCCGAGCACGCGGATCGCGCAACTGACAGCGATCATGCGCCAGCCGAAATAAAACCCCGAGAGTTTGGCAAAAATGCGGCGCAGCATCGGCGAATTTTAGGCTGGCAATTTCGGTTGGCGCAGCGAAGCGTAGAGCAAGCCGGCGACCAGCGCGATGGTGATGTAAGCGCTCATCAAGGGCGCGTAACTTTGATGGCGGTCGTAGACGTAGCCGGTGATGACCGGGCCCAATGCCGGACCCCAGAGGTAAAAAAAACTCATGTTGCCGCGGATCGTCGCGAAATGTTTTCTGCCGAAATAGTCTCCGACTGTCGCCCAGCTCACCGGGAACAACGCTTCGACGAAGGTAAAAAGAAGTGTAAATGTCCACAACGCCCATTCGCCAACGCCGTAGGCCAGGATCGCCACCGCCCCGGCGCCGATCACCATGCAAGCTGCCATCAGCCTGGGTTTGTTGACCCGGTCGGCGATCCAGCCGACAAATAAGTGGGACGGCAGACTCATCAAAGCCAGGGTCGCCAACAGCGCCGCGGCTTTGGCTTCGCTGGCGCCGCGCCATACCATGATCGGCACGAAGTGGACCGTGATCGAATTGAACACACCGACGCGGGTCGTGGTCGCCAATATCAGTTTCCAGAAGGCGGCGGTTTTCATCGCCTGCTTCAGGCTGAACTCGCGCTCGGTAGCAGACGGCGTTTTGCGATTATCTTGCTCGGATACTTCAATCGATACGCCATCGGGCACGAGTCCCATACTTTCGGGCGAGCGTTTGACGTAAAGCGCGACCGGAACGCCGGTGACGATCAGGCCAATACCGGTGATAAACGCACCATAGCGCCAGCCCCACTGAGCGACGGTGAAAGCGAGGATCGGCGTGATCAGAGTGCCGCCGATACCGATGGCGCTGCTGATCAAGGTCATCGCCATGGCGCGGCGGCGGATAAACCAAGAGTTGGCCAGTACCATCGGTGAATGCATGAAGCCGGCGGAAAACGCCAGCGAGATCACCCCCAGATAAACCGCCAAAAATGCTGCGTAGCTGTGCACCGTAGCGAGCAGCATGTAGCCCAGGCCGGACAAAATAATGCCGGCAAGCATCATCGGTCGTGGGCCGTAGCGGTCGATGAAATAGCCGGCGAGGGGTCCTTCAACGGCGCCCTCGGCGCGGGCCAGAGAGAAAACCAGGGAGGTCGCCGCGCGCGATAGGCCGAGTTCATTGGTGATCGGCAGAAAGAAAATCGTAAAGCCGTAGAGATGAAAGCCGCCGCCGAGCATGCGCATGGCACAGCCGGCTGCGACCATGCGCCAGCCGTAGAATAGGCCGTTGAAGTGCGCGGTGAGTTTGCCGGTCATTGGTGTCGGGTAAAAAGCTGCAAGGCTGTGGCGTGGCGACTTTTTGTCAACGTATCCGAGTGGCCCGAAGTCTGTCAACGCGGCTGCGCGGCAATGAAGCAACGTGGGATGGCATTCGGTGGCATTGAAAATTATCGTGGGCCCGACGAACGATGCCGGCCGGTGCGATCGTCGTGGTATCAAAAGATCGCTGCGGCAATTGGTCGCACCATGCAATTGAGAAGGATCAGAAGGCGCTACTATGCAAGCGATAAAAATTCAGTCATTCGAAGCGTACGCTGGCCGACTACCCCGGCGTGTAGTTATCCTGCGAGTCGTAGAAGGTGCGGATTTCCTTCCACGTGCGCCGAACCTCTTCGTCGATATCGAAGGCGCGCGCGTACTGCAACACGTCTGACATCGCAACCAGGCCGGCCAGTCGATCCGATGCATCAACGATCGGCATGTTGCGAATATCCCGGCGATACATTTCCCCGAGGACTTGCCCGACGAGGGCGGTGTCCGGCATGAGGATCAACGGTGAGGTCATGACCTGTTTAAGTACCGTGTTGGTTCCGTCAAGCTGCTTGGCGACAACCCGATTTAACACGTCGCGTTCGGTAAAAAGTCCCACTGGCTTCAGCGCCGAGGTCACGACCACGGCGCCTGCGGCGTTTCGATTCATGATCTCGACGGCGCTCCAGACCGATTCGGATTCGTCCATCGACAACGGCGTTTGTGTGACTATGCTGCCGATGGTTTGAGTTTCGCCCAGATCATGACCGAGCTCCACGGCGATTTCGAGAATTCGCCGCATCGAAACAATGCCGACGATGTTGTCCCTCGTCCCTAACACCTGAAGATGGCGAATTTTCCCTTTGATCATCTCGCCCAGCGCTTCGACAATATGGGTGTCTTCGGCAACCGCACGAAAAGGCGAGCTCATGACCTTTTCGACCGGGGTTTGCTGCGGATCAAGCTTACTATTCACGACATGTTTGAGCACATGCCGTTCGGTAAAAATCCCCACCGGGAGATCGTCGCGAATAATGATGATCCGCCCGACGTCGCGGGCGACCATCTGCACGATCACTTCATGAACCGTGCTTTCGGCGGCAGCCGATACGAGCTCGGTGGTCATTATCTCGCTGACCTTGTTCGACAGCATGCAGCACCTCCGCGAAACCGGATTTCATCGTATCGGTTTGTTGGGTCCCAAGGTTGTCTTTACCGGTTGTTTTCGTTACGCGACAATATTTTGATTTAATGCACTCCGTCAAGATTAATCAAGTAGAGATTTTTTAGTCGGAGTGGTTTCGTCACAAGAAGGTCTGTTAGGTTCCTGGGAGCTCAACCGAAACCCTGGCAGCCGACGCGGGCAAACGCAGCGGTCATGCCCGCCATCGCCGCGATTCTGCCAGATGGATTTTGTCATAAATAAAACCATCCAGCGCGTCTGGTTCAGACTTTAGCGGACCGGCGGCGTCGACGCCGGCATCAGGATATTGCTGACTATCGCCCGAGTCGTTCCAGCTGCTCAAGATGGTCGGTTTCCGAAGCGAGCATATCCTCCAACCGTATGACTAAACCTTTGTCGCCGAACTCCGCTGCCTGGTCGATACGTCTGGCTTAGTTGCTGATAATCTTGCGTTCGGCAGCGATATTTTCCTGTAAAAGTTGCCGGCCCGCTCCCAATTGTCCGGGTGTGGCCGGCCGGATGCCGACTTCGCCGCCGAGCGCGACGATCTTGTCGGCAAGAAACATGGCGTGGTCCAACTCACTCGGCATTTCCTTTTTCAATAATTCTCGAAGTTCGTGGCCGAGCAGGCCGCGCCCCGCCGCAGCGTGATAGACACCCCTTAGAATCGTTTCCAGCTCGAGGTTTAAATCCTCATTCAAGCCGTCGATGAGTTCCTCGCGAGTCATGGTCACGGAATGACCGACAACGTGTACGACGGGTAATTTGAAGCGTCGCTCTATGCGCCGAGGCTGGTCGAGCGCCACCCATCGGGACCTTTGCAGCGGCAGTGTCGAAATAACAATGCCTTTAAATTTTTCCTGGTTGCGTTGCAGCTCGTCTTCGATCGCCTTGACGGGGGACGGATCGCCGACGTCGATGCGGACCACTTTGGCACCCGCTTTTGCCAGCTGTTCCTTGGCGGTTTGCGCTGTCCGCTTGGCAATCGATTGATTGTCGCCGTCCTGCCACGGGTTGTGAACATAGGACGAACGGAATCACGATTCAAGCGAGTTTTTGTGTAAGTCTGTCAATCAGCCGTCGCGCCGAATTGCAGAGCCATTGTTGCTCGGCGGTGGTCAATCTTGTCGTGTTGGCGAAGCATAACTATAACTTGTCTGGCATATCGCTGGGCTTCAGATATAACCAATGAATCTGCGCGCCCTCCCTCAACCACTTCTCGATGCTTGCCGATATTTCGCCGCAACTGATCGCCCTGGGTGCCGCGCTGTCCTACGCAATTTCGGGGATCTCGGCCAAGCGCGGACTACGGTACTCGACGCCGATTACGGTGACGCTGGTGTCGGTGGCGATTCATGCGGTTACGTTGTGGATCGGGCTGCTGGTGTTTCGCGGCATTCCGGAAGTCTCGTGGTGGGTGCTGTTTTTGTTTTTCTTAAGCGGTTTGTTGCAGCCGTTGCTGCGTTTCCTCACCTATGCCGGCATTCATCTGGTCGGCGCGGCGGCGGGAACGACTTTGCGCGGCTCTCATCCGCTGTTCAGCACGTCTTTGGCGATCCTGTTCCTCGGCGAGCCGATTAGTCTGGCGGTGATCGCCGGGACGACTTTGATCGTCGCCGGTGTGACCTTGATCTCATGGCAGGGGGATAAGCGTGCGGCATCGTTTCGTTGGTGGCATCTGGCCTATCCATTGGGCGCCGCGGTGCTCGCCGGCATCAGCCACCCCCTGCGCCGCTACACGCTCAGTCTGGCCAACGAACCGGTCTATCTTGCCGCGGTAATCGGCATCGTTGCGCTTCCTTGGTTGGCCAGTGCGACCTTGTTGCCGGGACAAAAACAGAAGCCAGTCTGGGATCGGCGCGCCGTCGGGCCGTTTCTGCTCGCCGGCACTTTTGAAACTCTGGGCATCCTACTGGTGATCCTGGCGCTCAGCGTCGGTCACGTCGTCGTGGTTTCACCCATCGTCGCAACCAGCCCGCTGTGGATTGTCCTCGGCACTTTTCTGTTTCTTCGCGACGTCGAAACGATTAATTGGCGGACGGTGGCCGGTGTCATTGCGGTGGTGTCGGGGACCGTTATGATATCGCTTGCGGGATAATAGTGGAGCCCGCACGGTTCCAGTGACCTCATCCCATCAACCCTCGCAGATCACCCATCGCCGTGGATACGCGTTCAGACTCTCGCAGCCGTTTTTCTTAACCACTAAGGTTTCGCCAAATTGTAAGCCCATTTTCTCATCATAGGTGATCAGGTTGGGCTGGATGACGATGACCATATTTTCGCGGAAAGTGACTTCGCGGGAGTCATGGCGCTTGCGCGTCTTGGTTTGAAAAATCGGCGGATATTGGTTGACGCCGTGCACCAGATCGTCGTAGGTGCTGTAGCCGCGCTTGTGAATGATCTCGGCGGCCTCTTCGGCATCCGTCGTTGTCGCGCCGTCTTTAATCACCTTGGACAAGACATCGAAAGCTTCCATGGCGGCGTCGTGCATTTTCTGCCACTCCGGCGTCGGGCTTTCGCCGATGGAGAAGGTTCGGTGGATCTGCCCACTGTAACCGGAAAAGGCGCCGCTGATTTCGCTGATCAAGGCGTCGCCTTTTTGCAGCTTGCGACTGGAATGAAATTGCGACGGCACACAGAAGTCGGGACTGCGCATGGGCATGCTGCTGATGAAATGAATACCGGCGTAGCCGCCGGCTTTAAGGTAGACCGGCTCTATGAGCGCGGGAATCTCGTCTTCCCGCAGGCCTTCCTTGAGTCCTTCGGCCAGCGCTTGGATCGATTGGTCGGTAAGCTTGGAGGCGAGCCGGATGCGTTCAATCTCCGCGGCGCTCTTGATCGTCCGCATCATGCGCAGCTTGCCGCCGAGATCGACGAAGCTGGCGTTGGGATACTGCGTGCGCAGACGGTTATATACTTGATAGGAAATCGCACCGACCAGGCCAATCTTTTTCGCGTCTAAACCGCGTTCTGCAAATAACTTGACGACGCTATCAGTCGTATTGGCGCCGGCCCAACGCAGGTCTTGAATCCAGGACATCACCCGCGCCATCGGGTAGTGATTGAACAATTGCATCAAGATCACCGGTGCCTGGCCGGCTTGCATCAGCAGGTAGGCTTCGCGGCTGCTCGGCCAATCGCTCAGCCAATAGATATCGGATGAGTAACGGCCGCTGCCGTAGATCAGCACGGCGTCGACGCCTTCCTGCTCCATCAAGCCGTAGAAAGCCTGATGGCGTCGCTTGAGTTCGTCGTCGGAAAAGGTCGGATAGTCGGATCGTTGGCGCATGAGATGATCTCCAATTAAAAATGGTTTGGGGCAAATCGATGCTTCGGGCGTCGCGTAAAATTTTTAACATCGATGGAGTTGGCGAAGCAAGCAGTCGCATGCCGACGGCGTGGAGAGCCTCGTGCTGGACATTTTATTTGCGCCGTGCCACGTTTGACGCACGGATCATTTTAAGGAGTACCAATGAAACCAGCGATGATGTTCGCGGCGCTCAGTATTTTCGTGTCGGTCGCCGGCAGTTCTTATGCCGGCCAAGCGGGTCAGGAGTTCCAACCTCAAGTCGGACAAGAAGGCAAAGACGTTATCTGGGTGCCGACGCCGCAAGCGTTGGTCGACAAAATGCTCGACATGGCGAAGGTGACGGCGAAGGATTACGTCATAGATCTCGGCTCGGGCGACGGTCGCACGGTGATCACCGCCGCCAAGCGCGGTGCCAAGGCCCTCGGTATTGAATACAATCCCGACATGGTTGAGCTATCCAAGCGCAACGCCGCCAAAGAGGGCGTCGGCGACAAGGTGAGTTTCGTCAAAGCCGATTTGTTCGAGAGCGATTTCTCCCAGGCTCAAGTCATCACCATGTTTCTCCTGCCGGATATCAACATTCGACTGCGCCCGAAGATCCTCGATCTGAAACCGGGCACGCGCATCGTTTCCAACTCGTTTACCATGGGCGATTGGATTTCGGATGAAACTGCGGACGTCAAAAATGGCTGCGCGTCCTATTGCACCGCGTACCTGTGGATTGTGCCGGCGAAGGTCCAAGGTACCTGGCAAACTCCTCAGGGAGAATTGACCCTGAAACAAAACTATCAAATGCTTACCGGTACGCTAAAGTCAGCCAATGGCAGCACGGCGATCGCCAACGGTAAACTCAACGGCGAGCAGATTAGCTTCAGCGCCGCCGGGGTTGAATACTCCGGCCGGGTCAGCGGCAATTCGATCGAAGGGGCAGCCAAAGGCGGCGTCGCCTGGAAAGCCACTCGTACCGGCAAATAGCAAACATCGAATCAGCAATAGGACATGAACGTGGTGAAATTTCGCCTCTTGTCTCGGTGTGTTTTAATTGTTGCGCTGGTTTTAAGCGCGGGTCAATCCATCGCGCAATCGGAGCGCGGCTATGAACCGCGCGTCGGCCAGGCGGGAAAAGACGTGGTCTGGGTGCCGACGCCGGACGAGCTGGTCGAAAAGATGCTCAACTTGGCCAACGTCACGGCGAGCGACTACGTCATCGATCTTGGTTCCGGCGACGGCCGCACGGTGATCCTGGCGGCCCAGCGCGGCGCCCGCGCCCACGGCATCGAATACAATCCGGAAATGGTCGAGTTGTCGAAACAGAACGCTGCCAAAGCCGGCGTCGCCGCGCGTGCGACCTTCGCCAAAGAAGACTTGTTCGAGAGCGATTTCTCCAAGGCGTCGGTGATCACCATGTTTCTCCTGCCGCAGATCAATGTCAAACTGCGGCCGAAGATCCTCAATTTGAGACCGGGCACGCGTATCGTCTCGAACTCATTTACCATGGGAGAATGGCGCGAGGATGGCAGCGATAGCCTCGACAATGAATGCGTCAACTGGTGCACGGCGCTCCTGTGGATCGTGCCGGCAAAGGTCGGCGGGACGTGGACCTTGGCGCAGGGAGAATTAATGCTGCAGCAGAGTTATCAATTTATTAGCGGCACCTTGAAAAGCGCCAACGAGGTCACGCCGATCGCCAACGGCAAGCTCAAGGGCGATCAGATTCTCTTCAATGTCGGCGGCGTGGTGTACGCCGGCCAGGTGAGCGGCAACACCATTAAAGGCACCTTGAGTACCGGGGGTCCTTGGTCCGCCAGCCGGGGCGAGTAGTCGGCTCGTCCGAGTTGGTGTACCGAGGATAGATGATCGAGCATCGACTATGGCGCGTTGCGCTCTCTGCCGGTGTATCGATCGTGCTGTTGTCGGGATTTGCTTTATCCTTCGCGGGTGAACTCTATCAGCCCAAGTCTGGCCAGCTCGGCAAAGATGTCGTGTGGGTCGGTAATCCCGAGTCCATGGTGCAGAAAATGCTCGATGTCGCCGCAGTCACGCCCCAGGATTACGTGATCGACCTCGGCTCCGGCGATGGGCGCAACGTCATCGCCGCGGCCAAGCGCGGCGCGCGCGCTCATGGCATCGAGTATAACGGCGAGTTGGTCGAGCTGGCCAAAAGCCTGGCGGCCAAGGAGCGGGTCAGCGACCGAGCGACATTCGAGCGCGGTGATGTTTTCGCCGCGGATTTCTCGAAAGCCACTGTCGTGGTGTTGTTTCTCACGCCGGAAATGAATATCCGGCTGCGGCCGAAACTGCTCGCCCTCAAAGCCGGCGCGCGCATCGTCGCCAACACGTTTGCCATCGGCGACTGGAATCCCGACCAAAGCTTTACAACATCGGATAACTGCGAGAAGTTTTGCTCGGGCCGCCTGTGGCTGGTGCCCGTCAAAGTCGCCGGTATGTGGAAACTGCCCGAGGGCGAGCTCGTCATCAAGCAAAATTATCAAAGCTTTTCCGGGACATTGACCAGCGCCAACGGTGCCGCGCCGATATCAGGTCGGATCCGCGGAGATCAAATCGCATTTACTGCCAGCGGCACACAATACACCGGCAAGGTTGATGGCGCGGTGATGGAAGGCTTCGCGCGAAAGTCGGGGCTGGATAGGAAGTTCCGCGGTACGCTCACTGTGCGTTAAGAGCTGATTCCAAGTTGGTTGCGCTCACTCCGGGCTCCGATCACGTTGCTTGGGAATCTGACTTAATCCGAATTTGGGTGTGAATAACATGCGAAGGGTTGATGGCCGTGACGACGAGGCTCCAGGCTTCCCGTCATACCCGCGAAGCTGGGATCCAGGCTAATTCGGCGCAGCACAAACCTGGATTCCCGCGTGCGCGAGAATGACGATCGAGAAGAGGAGGCGCGCGTGAGCTCATGAACCCTTGACGGTGAGGGAATTTCTCTCATCGAGTGCGGGAATGCCAAAGGGCAGACGTGACTGCCACGCTGTCCTTTCGTTTTCGATAAATGGCTTGCTGCTATTTGATTCGCAACAGCTTCTTGGCATTGCCTTCCAGCAGCAGCAATTTGTCCGCTTCGGGGATATCGAGCTGTTCGACTTTCTTGGCCGCGTCCCAATCGCCGAGATCGTAGGGGTAGTCGGTGCCGACCATGATGTGGTCGATGCCGCCCAGGCCGATCAGGTATTTGATCGTATCGAGGCGGTAGATCATGTTGTCGTAATAAATATTCTTCAGATAAGCGCTCGGCGCCATTTTGGCCTTAGGGGCGCGCGCGCCGGCGCGAACCTGCCAGCCCTGGTCGAAGCGGCCGAGATGATAGGGGAAAAAGCCGCCGCCGTGGAGGATGCACAGTTTGAGATTCGGAAAGCGATCGAACACGCCGCTGTAGGTCATGTAGCCGAAGCAGAGCGCGCTGTCGGCGGGATTGCCGCAGATTAGCTTCAAGCCGTAGGGATTCATCTTGTCGGCGCCGGCGACGTCCTCGGGATGCATAATGACCATCACATCAAGGTCCTGCGCCTTGGCCCAGAAGGGATCGAACTCTTCGGTCGCATAATAATTGCCATTGACGTTGGTGCCGATATAGCCGCCGCGAAAGTTAAGATCGCGCACGGCGCGCTCCAAAACCTTCGCCGCGCGCGCCGGGTCCTGGAGGGGTACCGAAGCCATGCCGACGAAGCGGTCGGGATATTTTTTTACCAATTCGGCAATGCCGTCGTTGTAGACATTACACCAGTTCTCGCCTTGTTCGCCGGTGAGACGATAGCCCAAGGTGGCGGTGTGGGCTTCCAATGCCGCTATGGCGAGCTTGGAATCCTCCATCATCTTGAGCCGCTGCTCGATCGCCGGTAACTCCGGATGCAGTAGGAATGGCGGTCCACCGGCGAAGGAGAGCGAGCGATTGCCGTCCTTCTCGGTCAATGTCACGCCGAGATGCTGGCCGCGTTTTTTCGCCTCCTCCAGTAAAGTCTCCGGGACATAGTGGTGATGAATGTCGATGGCACAGGATTTCATTGTTGTCATGTTCCTTATAAGAATTAAATTAAAATTCCCTCGCCCCGGCCCTCTCCCGAAAGGGGAGAGGGCGAGGCGAAGGAAAAAGTCGCAAACCGGCCGCGAGTGCGGTGATGCTAATTAATACAGAGTTGCTGACGGCGCACTTTGCCGGGGAATACATCGAGGCACTGGCCGTCCTCGACTACGGTGCTGCCGTTGACCAGCACGGCTTTCATTCCAGGCGGATGGCGCTGCACTTCCTGGGCGTCGACCTGATCTGGGAGTTTCGCGCTGACCAGATCGTCGATCTTATCGGCATCGAAGATGGTGATGTCCGCCGGCAACCCTTCGCGCACCAGACCGCGGTTGAGGCGCAGCTTTTTCGCCGGATAGCCGGTGATCTTATGCACTGCGGCCTCCAAGCTCATGAGATTTTTCTCGCGGCGCCAGTAGCCGAGGATCTTGGTCGGTGCGCCGTGCCAGAAGAAGCGATCGAGATGCGCGCCCACGTCAGTGCCGATCAGGCTGGTGTCGGACTTGATCATCTCGGCTAAAAGTTCCGGATGGGCGTTGGCGAGGCCGTGATAAAGGATCCGTGAGTTGAAGTTGTCCTCGATCCAGAGGTCGAAGAAAGCGTCCACCGGCTGTTTTTCGGTGAGGCGGGCGACTTCGGCCATGTTCTTTTGTTCGAGTTTCTTTAACTCCGGTTTTTCCAAATGCTCGAACACGACCCGGTCCCAGCCATGCCATTCGGGGAATTCGAGTTTGCCCTGGCAGGCGATGCGCTCCTGCTCGATCTTGCGGCGCGTCTCTTTGTCGCTGAGCTTGGCTTTGAGATCGCTGGAATTTTTGATCGATTCCCAGGTTGGCAGGCCGTTGAATAGAAAGCAGTCGTCCAGATTGAAGCGGCGAATATGCTGGTAGGGAATGACCACGCCGTAAATATCCTGGCCGCGTTTCTGCGCCTCTTCCATGTATTTGATCGATTCCATGCCGGCGGCTTTAGCGCCGGGACGGACACGGAATTCATTGCCGATTTGCAGCGTTTTGATCTTGGTCAACATTTCGGGCACGCCGGATTCCGGCTGGAGGACCATCTGGAAGCCATTGAACTGAAAGCAGCCTTTGTACTCGGCGGCAACGTTGGCGAGCTCGATGATCTCGTCATGTTCGGCAAAAGTGCTCGGGGTGCCGGCGTGAATCGCCGGACCGCCGCGCGGACTGGTCGAGAAACCGATGGCGCCCAGTTCCATGCCTTCGCGCACCATCGCCTTCATGGCGTTCAGTTCATCCGGATTGGCGGCACGCTGGTAGGCGGCCTCGCCCATGACGGTCAAACGCACCGGCGAGTGGGGCATGAGCGGCAAACAGTTGATGGCGATCTTGCCTTCGAGATAGCTCAGGTATTCGCCGAAGGTATTCCAGCGCCAATCCTTGTCGTCGACATACTTGTCGAGCACCCGGCGCAGATATTCGACCAAGACTTTGCGCGGTTCGGGCTTGGGCGGGACCGGCGAGCAGGACGCGCCGCAATCACCGATGACGATGCTGGTGACGCCATAATTCACCACCGGGTTGCCGTTGGGATACTGGACGACAAAGGCGTCCATGTGAGTGTGCGAATCGACGAACCCGGGCGCGACCACATGCCCTTTGGCGTCGATTTCTTTTTTGCCGCCGCCGAGATCTTTGCCGATGGCGGTGATCTTATCGCCGTCAATGGCGACATCCGCTTGGAAAGCCGGGCTGCCGCTGCCGTCGATAACGTTGCCGTTTTTAATGACTACATCATGAGTCATAATTGGGTGTCCTCCCTTGGATCTGTGAGATGCATTGCTTATCCCACTGAAAGCGACTGGCTGTCAACTGCCTAATTCAATTTGGCGACTATTGTCCAGCGTCTTCAGCAGCGCAATGGAGCGTTACAGTTTCCTGCCGCCATCGCGCATGACTCAGCGCCGCGCCCGGGTTCCGATGAATCCTGGACGGCTTGACGCTAAACTATTGACGAATTCGAATGGTGTGCGGAGTTTAAATTTAAACTGCGTCTTCAGGCCGTTCGTATTGCGCTTTGCCCAACCGTTCTTTGATGGTCGGGTAGGCGATGGTGAAAATCGTCAGCGCGATCAGTCCAAGCACGGTCGGGAACAGCAGCCACTTGGCGCCGTAGGCGGCGGTGGAGATCCACAAATAGTTTTCGGCGATTTTGCCGAGGGTCAGTCCTAATATCAGCGGCGGGCGCGGCCAGCCGAACTTGACCATGCAGTAGCCGATACAGCCGAAGAGCAAGGTGACGACGATGTCGGCGAGGTCGTTATTTGCGGTAAATGAACCGATAAAGACTAAAAACATGAGAAAGGGGATCAGCACCGCACCGCGGATGAAGGTCAGCGCGGCGAGGTGGTTGAGAATCAAGAAACACAGGGCAGCGACGATGAGGTTAGCGAGAATCAGTACCCAGACCATCGAGAAGGTCACGTCGAGCCGCGACTTGAGCATCTCCGGGCCGGGATTCAAGCCGACGATCAACATGGCGCCGAGCAGCAAAGCCATGGCGCCGCTTCCAGGGATGCCGAATGCAATGGTCGGGATCAGATCGCCGCCGCGGGTCGAATTGTTCGCTGCGGCGGGGCCGAGAAGACCTTCCATGGCGCCCTTGCCAGCGCGGGATTTATCCTTCAACCCCTGCACGGCGTGGGCGTAAGAAATCCACTGGGCAACGTTGGCGCCAAGCACCGGCAGGACACCGAAGTAGACGCCAATCAAACTGCAACGGACGACCAGCCAGAAGTGGCGAAAGGTATCTTTAACGCCTTCCATGACTCCGTGCAGCTTTTCCGTTTTGCCGCTGGCGATACTGGTGCCGCGGGCAGCGAGGTCGACGATCTCGGGGATGGCGAACAGGCCGACGACCACCGGGATGAGATCGAGCCGGTCCCACAAATATAGAGTGCCGAAGGTGTAACGCAGCGAGCCGGTCTGCGGATCGACGCCGATGGCGGCGAGCATGAGGCCGATGCCGCCGGCCAGCAACCCTTTAATCAGCGATGGGCCGGCCAAGGTGCCGATGAAGGTGATGCCCATGATCGCGATGATAAATAATTCCGGCGAGCCGAAGAGCAGGACCAAGCGGGCGCATGATCGGGATCGAAAGGGCCAGCGACAGAGCGCCAATCACGGAGCCAAGCACGGAGCTCATGATCGCCGCACCAAGGGCGCGGCCGGCTTCGCCGTTTTTCGACATTGGGTAGCCATCAAGTATCAAAGCGGCTGAGGACCCCTCCCCGGGGATCCCAAAAAGAATCGAAGTTAAATCGCCGGTGGTGCTGGTGACCGCCAGCATGCCGAGGAGAAATGCAAAGGCGGAAATCGGTTCTTTAATCGAGTAGGAGAAGGGCAGCATCAACGCCAGCGTCGATAGTCCGCCGATGCCCGGTAACAGACCGACAAAAAAGCCGATACCGATACCGATTAGCATATAGCCGAAGGCCGGCCACGCGACGGTTTGCCAAAATCCACTGATAAAAGCGTCAAGCATGAAATACTCCCTGGCGTCGTTAAGATTAACGGCTCATGCTCATTACCTTATCTAGCGATACCCGTCAACCTAATTTGCCGCAAAAAACTTCATTTTGGCGACTACAAGTATTGGTTCTGGATTCGTTTCAAGGCCGCGGCGACACCGGCAGGCTTTGACCACTTCCTTGGCGAGGCATTGTCGCTCTCACCGGCAACCGGTCGACTGCCCAGTTGCGTTTTTTCAGTTCGGCGACAAACTCCGGGTCTTTAGAGTATCTCGGCGAATGCTTGGCGCAATAACTTCAGCCGATCCAACGGCAGTCCCGGAGTCAACTGCCGATGATTATTCAGGCATCATTGACTGAGTATCCGTTTGATTGCTTCGCTGATTTCCGGCGGCTGATTGACGACGTCTTTGGCGAGAGCGGCAAGTTCGTCACCGTTCACCGGGCGAGGTTCCCAGCCCCGCTTCGCCATGTCTTCCTGGAATTCCGGATCGGCGAAGGTTTTGCGGTAGGCTTCGCGCAGCAGCTTGATCCGATCCGCGGGCACTCCTGGGGTGGTAACCAGCGGCATGGAGCCGAAGCCCCAAAGTCCCAGGTAGGTATTGACCAGGCGGCGTTTGGCCTCGGTGACTTTGTACTGATCCATCAGTTCGAAGACGGTTGGCACGTTGGGAATCTTGGCGTGGCGCTGTTTTTCGGTATGCAGCAGCACGTGCACGAAGCCTTTCTTGACCCATGAGATGAACGGTTCACGGGCGAAGAAGCCGTCGATGGTGATGGCGCGGCAGTTGACTTCGTTTCGTTCCATTGCCAGGTCCTGGTCGGCGCCGCCGGGATAACCGCTGATGATTTTAAATTTCATGCCGAGGGCATCCTCGAGCAGTCGGGGAATGTCATAGCCGGTGCTGCCGACTCCGGTGGCCGAACAGCGCGGCGGATCGTTTCCCTGGCGCAATTGGTCGATCGTTTTGGCAGGCGCGTCGGTACGCATGAAGAGCAGGTGGCCGGCACGGTAGGGCGTGCCGATCCAACCATACTTGGGCCAGTCGAACTGCGCTTCTTTGCGTCCGGTCAGCTGCGCCATAATCAGCGCGCCACCGAAGGAACCCAGCGTCAGTCCATCGGGCTTGGTCATGTTGTAGACATGATTAGCCGCGATCATCGAACCGGCCCCCGGCATGTTCTGAATCACAAAACTGGGATTGCCGGGAAGATACTTGCCCATGAAACGTGCGTAGGTGCGCGCATATTGATCATGATTGTCGCCCGACTGGTAGCCGACGATGATGCGGATGGTTTTGCCTTGGTAGAAGGGCGTCTGCTGCGCAGACGCCGGTTCAACGTTCAAGTGGTTCAAAAGTTCAACGACAAATAAGATCAGAAATCCGAGCACCTTGAACGCTTGAACTTTTGAACTGTTGAACGGCTGCTGTGATTTATCTGTCATGGCCGACCTCGCTACGAAGCGAATTATTTCGTCAACAGTTTTTTCAACCACTCGATCACTTCCGGCGGCTGGCTGGTGACTTCTTTGGCGAGCGCCTGCAATTCTTCGCCGTATACCGGGTCGACGCTCCAGCTCCGTTTGCCGATCTCGTCGAGAAAGTCGGGATCTTTAAGGGTCTTCGCGTAGGCGTCACGCAGCATTTTGGCGCGTTCCGCCGATAACCCCGGCGACGAAACGATCGGCCGGGAGCCGAACCGGCCGCTGCTGAGATAAACGCTCGCCATGCGCCGCTTGGCCGCGGTAATCTTGTACTGATCCATCAGTTCGTAGATGGTCGGTGTGTCGGGCAGCTTCGGGTGGCGCTGCCGTTCGGTTTGCAACAGCACGCGCACGAAGTTTTTCTTCACCCAGGTGAAATAGGGTTCGCGGCCGAAAAAAGCTTCAATGGTAAATGCCCGGCAGTGGACTTCACCCCGTTCCATGGCAAGATCCTGGTCGGCGCCGCCGGGATAGCCGCTGATGACTTTGAATTTAAGCCCTAAGACATCTTCGAGCAACCGCGGCAAGTCGTAGCCGGCGCTGCCCAAGCCGGTGGCGGAACATTTCGGCGGATCATTGGTCTGGCGCAGGTCGTCCAAGGTCTTGTACGGCGCGTCGGTGCGCATGTAGACGAGCAAGCCGGCGGGCTCCGGCGTGCCGATCCAAGTGAACCTGTTCCAGTCAAATCTAACTTCCGCACGGCCGATCAACTGATTGAAGTAAAGCGCGCCGCCGACGGTGGCAAGCGTCAGGCCGTCGGGCTTGGTCAGATTGAAAACATGATTGGCGGCGATCATGCCGCCGGCACCGGGCATGTTTTGCACGACAAAGGTCGGATTGCCGGGCAAGTACTTGCCCATATAGCGCGTGTACATTCGCGCCCATAGATCATGGGTATCCCCCGGCTGATAACCGACGAAGACGCGGATGGTTTTACCCAAATAATAAGGCGTCTGGGCAGACGCCCGATCAAGGTTTAAGAGGTTCAAGAATAGAAGGTTCAGAATAAGAAAGCCGAAAAGAGTTCGATCGAACCCTTGAACTTTTGAACTCTTGAACGCTTCGTTTAGTCGAGGTGCCATGGAGCTTCTCATCGTTAGGTTATTTGTTGAGCAATTTTTTCAGCCAATCGATCACTTCCGGCGGTTGGTCGATGACTTCTTTGGCGAGTGCCTGCAAGGTTTCGCCGTTAGTTGGACGGATTTCCCAGCCGGCTTTTTTCGCCTCGCCGAGGAAGTCGGCATCTTTCATAGTCTTGTTGAATCCCTCGCGGAGGATCGCCACGCGTTCCGCCGGGATTCCCGGCGTGGCGAGGATGGGCCAGGCGCCGAAACCGCCAACGCCGAGATAAGTTAGCACTTGGCGGCGCTTGATCTCCGGGGTTTTGTATTGCTCCATCAGTTCGAACAACGTCGGCACGTCGGGGATTCTTGGGTTGCGCTGACGCGAGGTTTGCAGCATGACGCGCACCACACCGGTTTTGTACCAGCTGACAAAGGGCTCGCGGGCGAAGAAGGCTGCGATGGTAATGGCGCGGCAAATCGCTTCGCCGCGTTCGATGGCTAGATCCATTTCCGCGCCGCCGGGATAACCGGTGATCAGGTTGAACTTCAAACCGATCATCTCGTCAAACAGCTTGGGCACGTCGTGGCCGCTGGTGCCGACTCCGGTGGCGGCGCATTTCGGCGGCTCCTTGGCTTTGCGGATATCGTCGAGCGTTTTATAGGGCGAGTCCGCGCGCATGAACAACAAATGGCCATTGCGCTCGGGCGCGCCGATGAAATTGAATTTGGGCCAATCGAATTTGGCTTGGGTGCTGCCGATCAGCTGGGCGTAATACAACGCCGGCGAAGGCGAACCGAGCGTCAGTCCATCCGGCTTGGCAACGTTGTAGACATGGTTGGCCGCGATCATGCCGCCGGCGCCGGGCATGTTCTGCACAAGGATATTCGGGAAGCCGGGAATATGTTTGCCCATGTGACGCGAGTAAGCGCGGGCAAATATGTCATGGGTATCGCCGGGCAGATTGCCGACGATGATACGAATAGTCTTGCCTTGATAGAAAGGCGGCGTCTGCGCCGCCGCCGGTTCAAGGTTCAAAGGGTTCAAAAGTTCAAGGGTCAGAATAAGAAACGCGAAAAGAGTCCGATTGAAGCCTTGAACCTTTGAACTTTTGAACGAGTATTTTCTTCGATGCGTCATGCAAAACCTCACACTTGATTGCCGTTACATGCCCAACACTCTTTTCATTCTCTCAACCACATCGGCAGGCGTCGCCATCGCTTCCTTGGCCAAGGGTTCGAGCTCATCCCAAGTCGATGGATCGATTTCCAACCGGCGCTTTTCCGCCTCGGCTAGGAATGCCGGATCGCTCACCGACTTGTTAAAGGCATCGCGGATGATTTTCAAGCGCTCGGCCGGCACGCCCGGCGGGGCGACGATGGGCCGGCCCAGGTCGCTGGCGATCAAGATAACCTTGGCGAGCTTGCGCACCGGCTCGGTGGTTTTGTAGCGGTCCATCAATTCGTACATGGTCGGCACATCTTTCAACCGCCCGTCGCGCTTGTTGCCGGTTTGATAGAGCACGTGGACGAATTTGCGCTTGCGCCAGCTGAAGTAGGGCTCGCGGGCGTGAAACGCGGTGACGGTGAACGAGCGGCAGACCACTTCGCCGCGCTCGACGGCGAGGTCTACGTCCTGGCCGGCCTGGTAACCGGTGACGATATCGAATTTGGCGCCGACCGCTTCTTCCAAGAGCTTGGGAATATAATAGCCGGTCGACGTGGTGCCCGAGGTGCCGCATTTGGGCGGCGTCGCGGCGTTGCGCACATCGTCAATCGTCTTGAAGGGCGTGTCACTGCGCATGTACATCATGTGGTTGGAGCCCACCGGACTGCCGATCCAGGCAAACTTGCTCCAGTCGTATTTCACTTCCGGCCGTTTGACCAATTGATCGAAGTAGAGCGCCGGATAAATCGCGCCGAGCGTCAACCCGTCGGGCTTGGCGATGCCGTACACCTGGTTCGCCGCGATCAGCGACGCCGCGCCGGCGACGTTTTGAATGATGATATTGGGATTTCCCGGGATATACTTCGGCATGTACTCCGCCAACAGCCGCGGGTAGAGATCGTAAACATCGCCAGCCTTGGTGCCGACGATAAAAGTGATGGTTTTGCCTTGATAGAAAGGCGGCGTCTGCGCCGCCGCTGGTTCAAGGTTCAAGGGGTTCAAGTGTTCAAGGGTCAGAAAAAACAAGCCGATGAAAATCTGATTGAACCCTTGAACCATTGAACTCTTGAACGGCTTTTGCATTGCTAGTTCCCCAACACCCACTTCATGCGCTCGATAACTTCTTTGGGTTGGACGATCACTTCCCGCGCCAGCGATTCGAGCTCGGCGCCGGTCGATGGTTCGACGTCCCAGCCGCGTTTGGCGGCCTCGGCGAGAAGGTCCGGATCTGTCATCGTCTTGGCATATGCGTCGCGGAGAATTTTTGCCTGCGCTGCGGGCAGGCGCGGCGGTGCGGCGATGGGCCGACCGAGGTTGGCGGCGGTGAGAATGACTTTAGCCAGCCGTTTGCCGGCGTCCGGAGTTTTGTATTGCTGCATCAATTCGTTCAGCGTCGGTGTGTCCTTCAGCCGTTCGTCGCGTTTGGCGGCAGTCTGGACGACGGCGCGGACGAATCCTGATTTGTGCCAGCGCTTGTAGGGCTCGCGGCCAAAGTAAGTGCCGCTCAAGGGCGACCAGCACACGACTTCATTGCGTTCGACGGCGAGGTCGATTTCAGCGCCCCCGGGATAACCGCTGACGACGGTGGTCTTGACTCCGAGGGTTTCTTCGAGCACGCGCGGGACATAGAGACCGCTATTGCCGGTGCCGGTGTTGCCGCATTTCGGCGGTTCCTTGGCGTTGCGCAGGTCGTCGATGGTTTTGAACGGCGCGTCGCTGCGGATGAAGTGGATCAGGTCGTTTTTTTCCGGCGAGCCGATCCAGGTGAATTTCGCCCAGTCGAATTTGACTTCGCGGGCGCGCCAGCAATTGATCGAAATAGAGCGCCGGATTGAAGCCGCCGATGGTCAAACCGTCAGGCTTGGCAATGCCGTATAAATAATTCGCGGCAACCACTCCGCCGGCGCCGACCATATTCTGGACTATAACCGTCGGATGGCCGGGTAAATGTTTGCCAATATGCTGCGCCATCAAGCGCGCCCATTGATCGTAACCGCCGCCGCTCGATGAACCGACGATCACCCTGAGAGTTTTACCCTGATAAGTATTTGCTTGCGCGAATACTCGTTCAAGGTTCAAAGGGTTCAAAAGTTCAAGGGCTGAAAAGAGCAGGAGTCCGAGAACCTTGAACCATTGAACTGTTGAACGTCTGAACGGCTTTGACATTGCTAGTTCCCGAGCACCCACTTCATGCGCTCGATCACTTCCTTCGGTTGGTTCACGACATCCTTCGCCAACGCTTCAAGCTCGGCGCCGGTGTGGGGCTCGACGTCCCAGGCGCGTTTGGCGGCTTCGGCGAGGAGCTCGGGATCTTTCATCGACTTCGCGTAGGCGTCGCGGAGAATTTTTGTTAGCTCTGCCGGCAGGCGCGGTGGGCCGGCGATGGGCCGGCCGAGGTTGGCAGCGGTTAACACGACTTTGGCGAGCCGGCGGCTTGCCTCAGGGGTTTTATACTGCTGCATCAGTTCGGTGAGGGTCGGCACATCCTTTAACCGTTCGTCGCGCTGGTTGCCGGTCTGGACGACGACGCGAACGAATCCCGTCCGGTGCCAGCGCTTGTAGGGCTCGCGGCCGAAGTAGGTGGCGATCAGCGGCGTCCAGCAGATTATTTCGTTGCGCTCAACGGCGAGGTCAATTTCAGAACCGCCCTGATAGCCGGTGACCTGGGTGGTTTTGATGCCCAGGGTGTCTTCGAGCAGCCGGGGAAAATAATGGGCGGTGGTGCCGCCGCCGGTGCTGCCGCATTTGGCCGGCTCCTTGGCGTTGCGCAGATCGTCGATGGTTTTATAGGGCGAGTCGGCGCGGATGTAGTGCAGCGCGTCATTTTTTTCCGGCGAGCCGATCCAGCTAAAACTGGCCCAGTCGAACTTGCTCTCCGGCTTGCCGACGAGTTGCTCGAAATACAGCGCCGGATTGAACGCGCCGAGGGTCAGGCCGTCGGGTTTGGCCAGACCATAGATAAAATTCCCGGCGACGAGGCCGCCGGCGCCCGGCAAGTTTTGCACGATCACGGTTGGATGGCCGGGAATATGTTTGCCGATATGCAGCGCCAGCAATCGCGCCCAGAGGTCATAGCCGCCGCCGGACGCCGAACCGACGACGATCTTGAGCGTCTTGCCTTGATAATAGTTCGCTTGCGCGAACAAGGGTTCAAGGTTCAAAGGGTTCAACAGTTCAAGGAGGGAGAAGATCAGAAGTCCGAAAACCTTGAACCTTTGAACTTTTGAACCCTTGAACGGCTTTGGCATTCTATTACTCCCGCCCGAGCACCCACTTCATCCGCTCGATGATTTCCTTGGGCTGGCTCATGACTTCTTTCGACAATGCTTGCAGCTCTTCGCCTTTGGTCGCATCGACTTCCCAACTCTGTTTAGCCGCCTCGGCGAGCAGCTCGGGATCGGCGAGCGCTTTGGCGTAGGCATCGCGCAGGATTTTCACGCGATCTGCGGGAACGCCGGGGGCGGCGCCGATGGGACGTCCCAGGCTTGCCGCGGTGAGAATCACTTTGGCGAGACGGCGTGCGGGTTCGGGGGATTTATACTGCTGCATCAATTCGTTCAGCGTCGGCGAGTCTTTCAAGCGCGGGTCGCGCTTGGCCCCGGTCTGGACCATGACGCGGACGTAGCCGGATTTATGCCAGCGCCGGTAAGGCTCGCGGCCGAAGTAGGTGGCCAAGCAGCGGCGACCAGCAAAATACTTCGCCGCGCTCGATGGCGAGCTCGATGTCGGGCGCGCCGGGATAACCGCTGACGATTTGCGTCTTGATGCCGAGGGTCTCTTCGAGCAGACGGGGAATGTAATGGCCGGTGCTGCCGGTGCCGGTGCTGCCGCATTTCTGCGGCTCTTTGGCATTGCGCAGGTCGTCGATGGTTTTGAACGGCGTGTCGGCGCGAATGTAGTGGACGATATCGTTTTTCTCCGGCGAGCCGATCCAGTTGAATTTGGCCCAATCGAACTTGACTTCGGAGCGCCCGACTAGTTGATCGAAATAGAGCGCCGGATTGACCGCGCCAAGGGTTAAGCCGTCCGGCTTGGCGACGTTGTAGACATAGTTGGCGCCGATAATGTTGCCGGCGCCCGGCATGTTTTGCGTTACGATGGTCGGATTGCCGGGAATATACTTGACGAGGTAGCGGCCGGCGAGGCGCGCCCAAAGATCGTAGCCGCCGCCGGTGGTGGAAGCGACCACCATGGTGATGGTTTTGCCTTTGTAAAAGGGCGTCGTCTGCGCCGCCGCCGGTTCAAGGTTCAAAGGGTTCAAAAGTTCAACGACCGAGAAGAGCAGGAGTCCGAAAACGTTGAACGCTTGAACCTTTGAACTTTTGAACGGCTTTTTCATAGTTAATTCCCCAATACCCATTTCATTCTTTCGATGACTTCCTTCGGCTGGGTCATGACTTCTTTTGAAAGTTTCTCCATCTCCTCGCCGGTGAGCGGGTCGATGTCCCAGCGTTGGCGTTTGGTCTCGGCGATCGAGCTCGGGATCTTTAAGCGTCTTTTCGTAGGCGTCGCGCAGGAGTTTCAAGCGCTCGGCTGGAATTCCAGGGGTAACCGCGATGGGCCGGCCCAAGGTCGCGGCGACTAGAATCACCCGCGTCAGGCGCTTGCCGGCTTCGGGCGTTTTATACTGGTCCATCAATTCGTAAATGGTCGGCACATCGGCGTAAGCGCGGCTCGCGTTTGGTGCCGAATTGCACGACCACCCGTACATAGTTTTTTTTCTGCCAACTGATGTATGGCTCGCGGCCAAAGTAAGTCGCCACCAGCGGCGACCAGCAGTGCACTTCGCCGCGCTCGACGGCCAAATCGATTTCCGAGCCGCCGGGATAGCCGGCGACGACGACGTGCTTGGTGCCCAGCACTTCGTCGAGCAGCCGCGGGATATAAAATCCAGTCGTGCCGGTGCCGGAACTGCCGCAGCGCGGCGGCTCTTTCGCCTTGCGGATATCGTCGATGGATTTGTAGGGCGAGTCGGCGCGCATGTAATGAATGATTTCGTTTTGCTCCGGCGAGCCGATCCAGGGAATCTTGGCGAAGTCGAATTTGCACTTCCTGCGCCCGACCAGCTGATCGAAGTAAGTCGCCGGCAAGATCGCGCCGAGAGTCAGACCATCGGGTTTGGCGACGTTGTACAAATAGTTCGTCGCCACGATGGAAGCCGCGCCAGGCATGTTCTGCACCAGGATGGTCGGATTCCCCGGAATGTATTTGCCGTAGTAGCGCGCCAATACCCGCGCCCACAGATCATAGCCGCCGCCGGTGGAGGAGCCGATGACGATGCGGATCGTCTTGCCTTGGTAGAACGGCGGCGTCTGCGCCGCCGCCGGTTCAATGTTCAGAAGGTTCAACAGTTCAACGACGGTGAAGACGAGAAATCCGAGAACCTTGAACGTTGGAACTTTTGAACCTTTGAACGACATTTCTCTCTCCCTAGCATTCCGTTACATCCGATTAGTTTCTTCACTCGGTCGACGATTTCTGGCGTCGCGGTCATGACTTCTTTGGCCAAAGATCGAGCTCTTCGCCGGTCGCCGGATCGATATCGAGTCGTCGCTTTTCCGCTTCCGCCAACAGAGCTGGGTCGTTGATGGTCTTGTTGAAAGCGTCGCGAATGATCTTCACCCGGTCGGCTGGCACGCCTGGAGGGAAGACGATCGGGCGGCCGAATTCATCGGCGGCGAGCACCACTTTGGCTAATCGCCGGACGTTTTCAGCCGTCTTGTACTTGTCCATCAATTCAGTGAACAGCGGCACGTCCTTGAGCCGTGCATCGCGCTTGCTGCCGGTCTGATAGAGCACGCGCACGAAATTTTTCTTGCGCCAGGTGATAAACGGCTCGCGCGCAGAAGAACGCGTTGATCGTAAAGGCCCGGCACTGGACTTCGCCGCGCTCGACGGCGAGGTCGATATCCGAGCCGGCGACATAACCTGAGACGACCTCGAACTTGGCGCCTATGGCGTCTTCGAGGAGCTTCGGCATGTAATAGGCCGACGAAGTTACGCCCGTTGCACCGCACTTCGGCGGCGTCGTTGCGGTGCGGACGTCTTCGATGGTTTTGTACGGGGTATCGGCGCGCATATACATGAGACTGTTGGAGCTCACCGTGCTGCCGATCCAGATGAACTTGGTCCAGTCGAATTTGGCTTCAGGGCGTTTGGCGAGTTGCTCGAAATAGAGCGCCGGGTAAATCGCGCCGAGGGTTAGACCGTCAGGTTTGGCGACATTGTAAACCTGATTGGTGCCGATCGAGACCGGCGGCGCCAGGGACGTTTTGAATGATGATGTTCGGGTTTCCAGGAATATGCCTGCGCCATGAATTCCGCCACCAGGCGCGGGTAAAGATCATAGATATCGCCCGCCTTGGCGCCGACGATGATCTGTGATCGTCTTGCCTTGGTAGAAGGGCGTCTGCGCCATGCATGCGTAAGCCGCGGGACGAATAGGACAGCAGCTAGAGCCGATAGGGCGAATGCGAGTCTTTTCATATCGGCTTCTCCTTTGATCGTTTGGCTAGTGCTTTTATGTTCCCAATAATTTTTTCATGCGTTCGATTACGTCCGGCGGTTGCGCCATGATCTCTTTGCCGAGTGTTTCCAGATCCTCGCCGGAGACCGGATCGAGTTCGAGTTTTTTCTTGTTGGCGTCATCCAGAAGCTCCGGATCACTCATCGTTTTCATGAAAGCTTCGCGGAGAAGTTTCACGCGGTCCGCCGGAATACCGGGAGTGCCGACGATCGGCCGGCCGATCTCATTGGCGGCCAAGATCACCGCGCTCAGACGGCGCGCCGAGTCGGGCGTCTTATGCTGGTCCATGAGTTCTTCCAGAGTCGGTACATCGGGTATTTTGCCATCGCGTTTCTTGCCGGTTTGCACGATGACCCGGACAAAGCCCTTTTTGCGCCAGGTGTGAAAGGGTTCGCGGGCAAAGAAGGCGGCGATGGTGAAGGTACGGCACTGCACTTCGCCGCGCTCCACCGCCAGGTCGACATCGGTGCCGGAGTTGTAACCGGTAACGATGTTGAACTTCGCGCCGATGGTTTCTTCCAAGAGCTTAGGGAAGTAGTAGGCCGAAGACGCGGTGCCTTCGGCGCCGCATTTGGGTGGCACTGCGGCTTTGCGGATGTCTTCGATGGTTTTATACGGCGTGTCGCTGCGCATGTAGAGCAAATGGTGCGACACCGTGGTGTTGCCGATCCAGGTGAATTTTTGCCAGTCGAACTGGACTTCCTTGCGCCCGACCAGTTGATCGAAATAGAGCGCCGGTTGGATCGAGCCGATGGTCAGGCCATCGGGTTTGGCGACGGTGTAGATGTAATTGGCCGCAACCATGGAAGCCACCCCCGGCATGTTTTGCACGATGATAGTGGGATTGCCGGGAATATGCTTGGGGAGAAACTGGGCGACCATGCGCGCATAGAGATCGTACACGCTTCCCGCCGGCGTGCCGGCGACGAGTCTGATAGTTTTGCCCTGATAGAAGGGAGCTTGGGCATGGAGCGGAGCGCGGCACAAGAAGAGGACTGAGAGGATGCACACGGCAAATAAAACAGACATCGTTTTCGCGGACATGAAGTCTCCTTTGAGCGATAGTTATTTGCGCTGTTGTCAGTCGCCTAAGAGTTTGCGCATGCGCGCCACGACGTCCGGAGGCGTAGTCATGACGTCTTTTGCCAGGGATTCCATTTCATCCCATTTCGTCGGATCGATTTCGAGGCGGCGCTTCTCCGCTTCGGCAAGGAACGCCGGATCGGCGAGCGTCTTATCGAACCCATCGCGAAGGATTTTGATCCGATCCGCCGGCACTCCCGGCGGGGCGACGATGGGGCGGCCCAAATCCCCCGAAGCCAGGATCACTTTCGCCAAGGTCCGTCCGGTCGCATTGGTTTTGTACTTATCCATCAACTCATAAATCGTCGGTGCATCCTTGACCCGGCCATCGCGTTGGTTGCCTGTTTGTATCAACACGTTGGTGAAATTCCGTTTGCGCCAGGAGATAAACGGCTCGCGCGCGTAGTAGGCGGTAATCGTGAATGCCCGGCACTGGAGCTCGCCGCGCTCCACCGCCAGATCGATATCCTGTCCGGACACATAGCCGGACACGATGTCAAACTTGGCGCTCAACACGTCCTCCAAAAGCTTGGGTATGTAGTACCCCGCGGAAGCGATACCGGTGGAGCCGCACTTCGGCGCCGTGGCCGCCTTGCGGACGTCGTCCATCGACTTGTACGGTGTGTCGGCGCGCATGTAGAGAAGTTGGTTGGATTTTACCGGGCTGCCGAGCCACTGCCATTTGGCCCAATCGTATTTCACTTCCGGTCGCTTGATCAGCTGATCGAAATAAAGCGCTGGATAGATTGCCGCGAGCGTCAGGCCGTCCGGCTTGGCGGTATTATAGACCTGATTGGCGGCGATCAATGAGGCCGCGCCCGGCACGTTTTGCACGATGATGTTGGGACTGCCGGGAATATGCTTCGGCATATATTCGGCAAGCAAACGCGGATAGAGATCGTAGACATCGCCGGCTTTGGTGCCGACGGCGATGGTGATGGTCTTTCCTTGATAGAAGGGGGTTTGCGCGAATACAGTTGAACTCCAGACAAGAGTGGCCAATGCAACGAGAGTTGAAAACATAAATTTTCTCCTTCCCGCCGAAAAATTTGCCGGAGCATACGCCTCAAGGTCGCTCTGATGCAACCTTGAGGGCGAGCCGGAGATGTGTTTTATTTTCCGCCCAAGAGCTCTTCCACTCGTTTTACGACGTTAGGGCTTGCGGCCATGACCTCTTTCGCCAACGCTTCCATCTCCGCGCCATCCGTCGGATCCATTTCCAGACGACGCTTTTCTGCCGCTGCCAGCAGCGCAGGATCGCTCACGGTTTTATCGAAAGCATCGCGGAGGATCTTGAACTGAGCAGCGGGGAACCCTGGGGGGGTGACCAGCGGCCGGCCAAACTCGCCTGCCGCCAGGATGAGCTTGCCGAGGCTTCTTCCGGCTGCGTCGGTTTTGTACCTGTCCATGAGCTCGTAAATCGTCGGCGCATTTTTCAAGCGCGGATCGCGCTTGGCGCCCGTTTGCATCAGTTCGTTGACGAAGCCGCGCTTGCGCCACGAGATGAACGGCTCGCGCGCCATGTAAGCAGTGATGGTGAACGCCCGGCATACGATCTCACCGCGCTCCACGGCCAGGTCCACGTCTTGGCCGGCCTGATACCCCAGGACGATCTCGAAATTCGTGCCGAGAATCTCTTCCATGAGCTTCGGCAGATAGTTGCCGGTGGAAGTCACTCCGCTGGCGCCGCATTTAGGCGGCGTCTTTGCATTTTTGATGTCATCCATGGATTTGTATGGGGCGTCCGCGCGCATGTAGAGCATGTGGTTAGATTTCACCGGACTGCCGATCCAGCCGAACTTGGTCCAGTCGAACTTCACCTGAGGCTTTTTCGTGAGCTGCTCGAAGTAAAGCGCCGGATAAATGGCGGCGATGGTCAGGCCATCCGGCTTCACGACATTGTAAACTTGATTGGCGGCGATCATCGACGCCGCCCCGGGCAACGTTCTGAATAATGATGTTCGGGATTGCCGGGAATATATTTGGGCATGAACTCGGCGAGCATGCGCGGATATAAATCATAAGCATCGCCCGCTTTGGTGCCGACTATAATCGTAATGGTTTTTCCTTGATAGAACGGGGTCTGGGCGTAGGCCGCCTGGCCGATTATCAAGGAAAATAAAATTGCTAATAATCTTAACATCTGTTTCTGACCTCCTAAATTTTTTCTAACGCGAAACTTACCATCGAAATTAGTTAATCAACTAATTGCCGAGAAGTTTTTTAACCCGTGCGATAACGTCGGCGGGTTGGTTCATGGTTTTGGCGACGAGCTTTTCGAGGTTCTCGCCGCTCTCGGGGTCGACATCCATTTTCTGTTTTACTGTATCCGCGAGTAACTCCGGATCCTTTAAAGATTGATCGAACGCATGGCGCAGGATTTTGACTTGCTCGGCTGAAGTGCCGGGGCCGGCGACGATGGGGCGGCCAAACTCTTCGGCCGCAAGGATGACCTCGGCTATGCGGCGCCGGTCTTCGGGGACCTTTTCTCTGTCAAAGATCTCATAGAGCGTCGGCACATCGGGAAGCCGCTTGTCACGCTTGCTGCCGGTGAAGAAGAGAACGCGGACGAAATTTCTTTTCTGCCAGGAGAGAAAAGGCTCGCGGCCGAAGAATGGTGACGCAGTCATGCCGCGGCAAGACACTTCGCCCTTTTCCACCGCGAGATCAATTTCAGCGCCCCCCGGATAACCCAAAATCGTATTGATCTTGGTGGGCGGCAAGGTCTCTTCGAGTAACCGTGCCAGGATGTAGTCGCTGCTGACCGTGCCCGTGGAACCGCATTTCGCCGGATCCTTGGCGTTTTTGATGTCTTGAATCGTTTTGAACGGTGAGTCGCTGCGCACGTAAAAAATCATGGGCTCGGTGACCGGAGAGCCGATCCAAGCAAATTTGCGTACGTCGTATTTGACTTCGCCGCGGCCGATCAATTGATCGAGGTAAATGGCATTGCTGGGGAACCCGATGGTCAATCCGTCCGCTTTGGCGACGCTATAGACGAAATTCGCCGCGATGACTGAGCCGGCGCCGGGCATATTTTGGACAATCATCTCCGGGTTGCCCGGGATATGTTTCGGCATATACCGGGATAAAAGCCTGGCCCAGCGATCGTAAAAACCGCCAGTCGTGAAACCAACGATGACTTTAATTTGTTTGCCCTGGTAATAGGGTGTCTGGGCTGGCAGGTGAGAAGTCCACGCGCCAACGAGACAGAGCGCCAGGATTAGGGCTCTCATAGGTCCTCCCGTGCGGCCACTGACGACCGGCGATGGTGATGATTGGCAATTGGCAAAATTTCTATTCAAGAATTTTTCTAACGCGTTTAAGGACGGCAGGAGGTTGGTTCATGACTCTGTTCGCTAGCGCTTGCAGCTGTTCCCCCGTGACCGGCTCCATGTCCATGCGGGTTTTTTTCGCCTCGGCGATGAGCTCGGGATTGTTCATTGATTTGACGTAAGCCTCGCGCAGCATATTCACCCGGTCGAGCGGCGTGCCCGGGCCGACCAGCATCGGCCGGCCAAAGTCGCCGCCGCGCAAAATCACATCGGCAACCCGTCGACTCTCATCGGCGGTGTTTTCTTTATCGAAGATTTCATACAGCGTCGGCACGTCGGCGATGCGCGGGTCGCGTTTTTCGGCGGTTTGGACGATATGGCGGTCGAAATTCTTTTTGTGCCAACTGTCGAAGGGCTCGCGGCCAAAATGGGGCGCAATGGTCATGCCGCGGCAAACGACTTCGCCTTTTTCGACCGCAATGTCGATCTCGCTGCCGCCGGCATAACCCAATACCGAATTGATTTTTATCCCGAGGGTGTCGTCGAGTACTTTGGCGATCAGATAATCGGCGCTGGCGGTGCCGCTGGCGCCGCATTTCGCAGGTTCGGGCAGCTTCCGCATGTCTTGCACCGTCTTGAAGGGCGCGTCGGCGCGGGCGTAGAGCACGATATCGCTCTTCTCCGGCGAGCCGATGTAATGCATTTTGGTAATGTCGTAACGAACCTCTTGGCGCCCCGCAAGTTGGTCGAGATAGACGCCATAGTTAGGCATGCCCAAGGTCAGGCCGTCGCTTTTGGCGATGCCGTAGATGTGATTCATCGCGATCATCGAACTCGCGCCGGCCATGTTCTGGACGATGAAATTGGGATTGCCCGGAATGTAAAGGGGCATAAAACGAGCGAGCATGCGCGCCCAACGATCGTAGAATCCGCCCGGTGTCAGGCCTACGACGATGCGGATGGTTTTGCCTTGATAAAAGGGCGTCTGTGCAGACGCCCTTTCAAGGTGCAGCGGGTTCAACAGTCCAACGACGGATAGAACCAAAAGATTGAAGACCTTGAACCGTTGAACTGCCCAACCTTTGAACGGAGTTTTGAGTTTCATAGCCGCCTCAATCAGACAATATTTTCTTCACCCGCTCGACCGCTTCGCGCGGCTGGTTCATCAGTTCTTTCATCAGCGCTTGGAGGTCCTCGCCAGAGGTGTATTCCATGTCCATCTGGCTTTTTTTCGCTTCGTCGATCAACCCCGGATCGCGCATCGCCTTGGCGTAGGCTTCGCGCAGTAATTTGATCCGTTCGGGCGGGTTGCCGGGGCCGGCAACCATGGGCCGGCCGAAATCGCCGCTCGCCATAATGATGCGGGCGGCGCGGCGCACGACGTCGGTAGTCTTGAATTGGTCCATCAGCTCGAACAGCGTCGGCGCGTCGCCCATGCGCGGGTCCTTTTTGGGGCCGCTCTGTAAAATATGCCGGTCGAAGCCTTTCTTGTGCCAGCTATCGAAAGGTTCGCGGCCAAAGTGCGGTGGAATATCCATGCCGCGGCAAGTGATTTCGCCGCGCTCGACGGCGATGTCGATCTCACTGCCGCCCTGGTAACCGGTGACCGTGGTCATCTTCGCCTTGAAAGCTTCGTCCATGATTTTGGCGAGCAGGTACCCGGTGCTGGCGGTACCGGTGGAGCCGCATTTCGGCGGTTCTTTGGCGTTGATGATATCGCTCAAAGTCTTGATCGGACTATCGCTCCGGAAGTACAGCAAGGTGGGCGCTTTCTCCTGGCTGCCGATGAATTCGAACTTACGCACGTCAAACTTTACTTCCTTGCGGCCAACCACTTGATCTAAATAAAGACTGTTGATCGGCACCAGCAGCGACAGGCCATCGGGTTTGGCTAAATTATAAACATAATTAGCGGCGATCACCGAGCTCGCGCCGGGCATGTTTTGGACGAGAAAGTTGGGGTTGCCGGGAACATATTTCGGCATATAGCGCGACAACAGCCGCGCCCAACGGTCATAGAAGCCGCCCGGCGTAAAGCCGATGATGATGCGCACGGTCTTGTCTTGATAAAAATTCGCTTGGGCGAATGTCGGTTCAAGGTTCAAAGGGTTCAACAGTTCAACGACGGCCAGAATTAGAAGTCCGAAAAGCCATTGAACCTTCTGAACCTTTGAACGTTTGAACTGCGATTTCGGTGAATTTAGCTTTCATGATCGCCTCAATCTGCCAAAACTTTCTTGACCAGGTCGATTACCTCGCGCGGCTGACTGATGATTTCAGTGATCTGTGCTTGAAGCTCTGTGCCGGCGGTATATTCCAAGTCCATCTGGCCCTTTTTTGCTTCCTCGATCAGGCCCGGGTCGCGCATCGCTCTGCCGTAAGCTTCGCGCAGCGCGTTGATCCGCTCAGGGCTTACCCCTGGCCCCGCCATCATCGGCCGGCCCATTTCGCCGGCGGCCAGAATCACCCGGGTCAGGTTGCGCATGATCGCCGGCGACTTGTATTGATCGAGCAGTTCGAACAGGGTCGGCACCTCGGCCAGGCGCGCATCGCGCTTCGGTCCGCCTTGAAAGATATGGCGGTCGAAATTGCGCTTATGCCAGCCATCAAATGGTTCGCGGCCAAAGTGCGGCGGCACGTCCATTTGCCGGCAGACGAGTTCGCCGCGCTCGACGGCCAGGTCGATTTCGCTGCCGCCCTGGTAACCGCTTATGCTGATGGTTTTGGCCTTGAATGCTTCGTTGAGCAGCTTCGACGTAGTATAGGCGGTGCTGGTTGTCCCGCTTGAGCCGCACTTGGGCGGTTCCTTGGCTTGAATGATGTCGCCGAGCGATTTGATTGGGCTGTCGGCGCGAAAATACATCATCGTCGGGGTCTTTTCCTGGCTGCCGACATAGGCAAATTTGCGCAAATCGTACTTTACTTCGGGCCGGCCGACGATCTGGTCGAGGTGTAGGCTGTTGAGCGGCATGGCCAAGGTTAGTCCGTCTGGTTTGGCCATGTGGTAAACATAGTTGGCCGCCACCACCGATCCGGCCCCCGGCATGTTTTGCACGACGAAATTGGGATTGCCGGCAATATACTTGGGAATGTACCGCGCCAGCAGCCGTGCCCAACGGTCGTAAAAGCCGCCCGGCGTTGCGCCGACGATGATGCGCACGGTCTTGCCGCTGTAAAAGCCGTCAACCTGGGCGTGGGCGTTGGCCATCAGCCCGAAGCTGAGTGCCAGGCCCGCCAAAACCGAAGTGGCGAGGACTTGTCGGTGGATCATTGCCGGCAACCTCCTGTACGAGGTGTCATGGGAGAAACTGATTTAGATTCTCGATGCAAGGTTGGCGGCGCCGCCATGGCGGCTGGTTAGCGACTTAAGGATCGCGCCTAGTCAAAGAAGCCAAGCTTGGTCAGCAGCCAGCCGTCGGGGAACGGTAAAGTCAGCAGTCTGACAAATAGCGTATAGAAAAACACCCATGAAATCGCCGTCAATAATATGGACAGTTTCCAGGATTCGCCCGACTGGAATTTAAGATAAGTAAACACCAACAGTGGAATCGCAATCGGATAGCCGACCAGCCAAATGGCAAAGAAGAAACCGAACATCCAGGCGAACATCGTAATGGTTCGCCGCTTAACCTCTTCGGGCGTGACGTTGTCCTGGACGGCGAACTGAAAGTCCATGGGCGAGCCGTCTGAGGATTGCTTGGCCTTGACCCCTTTGAGATCGAAAATAAACTGAACGATCGCGAATATCAGCATGGGAATGCCGATGGTATAGGGATAGAGGCGCGCCTGCATGCGCCACTCTTTGGCTTCATACACGAACACGCAGAAAAAAATCAGCACGACTAGGCTAAACAATGCGGCCGGTCTAAGTTTCAAGTGATACTCCCCATTTTTAATCCAGCTATTGCCAACCGTAAAGCCGCGCGGCGTTGTCGCGCATGATCTTGCACTTTTGCGGTTCGCTAATGTCGCTTCTGCCCTTGACGGTTGCGGTCATATACGGAAACCCGCCATCCCAATGGGGATAGTCGGAGGCGAACAAAATGACATCCTCGCCGACCTTTTCCAAACAAAAGGGCACCGTGCTCTCTTCCGGTTCGGCGGCGAAAAACCAATTGCCCGCGGTGATATATTCGCTTGGTTTTTTCTTTAACAGCGGCGCTTCGGTTTGGCGCTTCTCCCATTCTTCGTCCATACGGTCCATCCAGTAAGGCACCCAGCCGCAACCGCATTCGAGAAAGGCGATGCGCAATTTTGGAAATCGTTCCGGCACGCCGCCATAAACCAGCGCTGCGCAATCTAGCAAAGTTTCGAAGGGCCGTCCAATGGTATGGCGAAATAAGAAAGTGTCGAAACGGATCTCGCCGGCCGGACCCTGGCGCGAATTGTGCACCAGCAGGGGCACGTTGTTTTTTTCCAGCTCTTCGTAGATCGGCCAATACATCGGTTGGCCGAGGTGTTCCTTCATGCCGAAGGTGCCGACAGTAATGCCGGCGAGGCCGAGTTCGCCGATCGCCCGCTGGGTTTCTTTGGCCGCGGCATCGACGTCTTGAAACGGCACCAGGCCGACGCCTTTGAGTCTTGGGCTTTCGGCGCAGACGCTGGCGATCCAATCGTTGTAGCCGCGGCAGAAGGCGGCGGCGTAGTCTTTCTCGGGCAATTGGGTGACGCCGAAACCTCCGGTAGGAAACAGCACGGAGATATCGATATGCTCGGTATCCATGTCACGCAGCCGGGTCGGCACATCGGGAGATTTTGTGATCAGCTTGCCGTACATGCTGGCGTCCCAGACATCGCTGGGCAAAAGCGAGCCTTCGCGCCGGCAGTAGGGCTCAGGAATGAATTTGCGCAGGTTGGCATCGCGGTCCAGGACATGACCGTCGGCGTCGATGATGTTGACGTTGGCTAGATTGACAGCTGACATGGGACCTCCAAAGCTTGCGGCGACTGCACGCGATGTTTCAATAGCTGATCGGATTAGCACAGGGGTGAATCTACGGTCAATGCTTGTTTATTGTTTTTCTGTCCGAGCAAGCTGTGATAAAGGGGCGGAGGGAGATTGGATCAAGCCATGAATTTTCGTTTGTCGGCTGAAGAAGAGAGTTTACGTCAGGCGGTCGCCGCATTCGTGCATGCCGAGCTGCTGCCGCTGGAGACTGAGTTCGCCTATGCGCCGGATATTTTCGAGGGCAGCCGGTGGAAGAGCCGGGTAAAATCGAGCAGTGATCCGGAGATCAAACGTTACCTGGAAATCATGGAAGGGTTGCAGCAGCGCGCCGAGGCCCAAGGCTTGTGGCATCTGGACGTGCCCAAAGCCTACGGCGGCCTGGCGGTCAGCAACGTCGCGATGATCGCCGTCACCGAGGAGTTGGAGAAGTGCACGATCCCGTTCGAATTCGGCAATCATGTCTCGAATATCTTGTTCAATTGCCAGGGCGAACAGATCGATAAATACCTCTGGCCGTGCATTCGCGGCGAGAAAACCTCGGCTTTCGGCCTGAGCGAGCCGGCGTCGGGCGCGGATCCATCGATGATGCAAACCACGGCGACGCCGGACGGCGACTATTTCGAGATCAATGGCACCAAGATGTTTCCGACCTTCGCCGACGTCGCCGACTTCGTCCAGTTGTTCGCCCGCCTGCCGGGCACCAAAGGGCGCGAGGGCGTGACCTGTTTCATCATCGACACCGGCACGCCGGGCTATCGGGTCGCGCGCAGCATTGCAACCATCGCCGGCACCGAGCCTTGCGAGTTGGTCTTCGAAGACTGCCGGGTGCACAAGTCGCAAGTGCTGGGAGAAGTGGGCAACGGTTGGGCACTCAATCAGGCCTGGCTTGGCGCGCGCCGTTTTCAAGTCGGCATCCGCGCTCACGGCATGGCCCAGCGTGTGCTCAACGCCGTTGCTCAAGTGTTGCGCCAGGACGTCAAAGACACGGAGAAATACAGCGGCACCATCGGTTATTTCTTAGGCGAGTTGGCGGCACTCAAGGCGCTCACCTACTCGGCCTCCTGGCGCGCCGACCAGAAAATGGACGTGCGCGTCGACGCCGCGATGGTCAAGCTGTTTGGTACCGAGCTGGCGCATAAAGTTATCGATTTTGCACTCGAAGCGATGGGACCCTCGGCGCTGCGCAAAGAACATGCGATCGCGCGCGCCTTCCGCCACGCCCGCGCGCAGCGGATCGTTGAGGGACCGTCGGAAGTGCAGCGCCATATCATTCAACGTGAACTGTTTCGCCAAGGCACGTCGCTATTGGAATTGCAGTAGAGAAAAACGGATTGGAACTTAACCACAAAGGGCACAAAGATCACAAATGGTAGATTTCGGATTCGGATATTTAACGCAAAGAACGCAAAAACCGCAAAAACGGAAATAAAGTAGGTCCTGTATGGGCGGGTATTAAACCCGCCTCTGACCTATGTGATCTTTGTGCCTTTTGTGGTTATTCTCCCGGTATTTTTTATGGACCTGCAACTTGACTGAAGAAGAAAAGCTCATCAAAGAAACCGCGGCGCAGTTCGTCGACAAGGAACTGATCGCTCGCGAAGGCGTTTATTTAAAGCAATCCCAACCGTTCCTGGCGCCGGGGGCGCCGGAGCGGCGTGTGCTCGATGCCACGACCGCCGCCGAGCTCACCAAGAAAGCGCGCGACATCGGACTGTGGGCTTTGGAGCTGCCGGAAGCCATGGGCGGGCCGGCCATGAGTCATGTCGCCCAGGTGTTGATTCACCGCGAGTTTGGCCGGTCGGTGTTGCCCTTCGCGCCGGTGGCGATTCCCGGTTTTATGTTCGAAACCAAATATGGCGAGGCATTGGCCGCCGGTGAGCTGTCGCTGTCGCTTGCCTTCGACGAAGCGCATAAGAGCGGCAGCTTGTCCCACCTGCGCACGCTCTACCGCCAGGAGCCTGAAGGGGCGATCTTGCAAGATTGCCGCTTGGACGTGTACGCCCCCCAAGCCGATCTGTTTCTTTTCCCGGCGCGCGAGCAGGGCACGCAGCGTTTGGGTTTGTTCGTCATCGCCCGCGATGCGCCGGGGCTCAACATCCTCGACGAAGCCGACCTGACAACCGACGCCACCGTGGCGCGGATGACGTTGAGCCATTGCCGCATCGCCAACGACCAGCTGCTCGGCTACGAGTATGAAGCGGGGGCAACCATCGCCAATGAGCAACTGCGCATCGCGGCGCGCTCGTTGGGGATCGGCATGCGCTGTCTGGCGGCGTCCATCGAGCATGCTAAGAATCGCGTGACCTTCGGCCGGCGCTTGGCGGAGCGCCAGGCGATTCAATGGCTGTTGGCCGATCTGGCGATCGAGATTCGCACGGCGACTTGGCTGACCTTGGAAGCCGCCTGGTGTGCCGATAACGATCTGCCGTATTTCGATGAGGCGGCGCTGGCCAAGAAACGCGCCGCGCGCATGGCCTTCCAAGCCGCCGACAGCGCGATTCAAATTCACGGCGGTTACGGCGTGTGTAAGGAGTTTCCCTTCGAAGGGTTTTATCGCGAAGCGCGCTTGATGCGGCTACTCTATGGCCGCGAGGAAGAGTTAAATCGGGCGGTAGGGGAGGATTTCGTCAAGGGTCAAGGGTAAGGCGTAAGGCGCTAAAGAGAATTTTGGATTTCCGTCCGCGGGGCCGCTTCCCGCTGAACCGGTTTGAACCGTTTGAACGTTTTGAATGGGCTTGAACCAGAGAGACGAGAGGGAGCAAAAGCATGAGACGAAAAAAAGTTTGTTTTGTCGGCTATGGGTCGACGGAATACTCGCGCAAATCAGAGGAGTCGCTGCTCGGCCAGTATGCCATCGCGATTCGCGCGGCGTTGCATCAGACCGGGCTCAAGAAGAAAGACATTAACGGCTTGTCGGTGACGACGCAGGCGAGTCCCGACACCGCGCCCCACGTCGCCGAGCAGTTGGGCTTCGAACTCGACTGGGTACTCAACGCCGATTACGGCGGCGCCAGCGGTGTCGGCGCGGTGAGCCGGGCGGCGGATGCCATCGAATGCGGCCATCTCGATATCGCCTTGCTGCTGGCGGGCAATTCCTTCGACCGCAGCGTCGCCCATCAACGGCAGTTGGAGTATCAGCGCGGCAATTTCGTCGATGTCTACGGCTACGGCGGGCCCAATTCACTGATGGCGTTGATCCAGCGCTTGCACATGGAGAACTTCGGCACGACCTTGGAGCAGGTCGGCAAGATCGCCGTGGCGCAGCGCTTCAACGCGATCAACAATCCGCAGGCTCTGTTTCGCGAGCCGATGTCGATGGGGGATTATTTGAACTCGCGGATGATCTCCGATCCGGTGCGCTTGTTCGACTGTGTCATGCCTTGCTCCGGCGCCGAATGCATCATCCTGGCATCCGAGGAGAAGGCGAAACAGCTTACCGACAAACTGGTTTATCTAGTCACCGACGCCGAGAAGATTCATTATCAAGTCGCCAACATGGTGCCGGAGAAAACTACTTTCGGCATGAAACTGGTGGGCGAGAAGATTTTCACCGAAGTGAAGCGCGAGGATATCGATCTGTTCGAGATCTACGACGACTATCCGATCGCGGTGATGATTCAAATCGAGGACTTCGGTTACTGCAAAAAAGGCGACGGCGGCAAGTTCGTCGACGCCCACGATCTTACTTACAAAGGCGACTTTCCGGTCAACACCGGCGGCGGCGAATTATCCGTCGGCCAGGCGGGATTGGCCGGCGGCTTTCTCCACGTCGTCGAGGCGCTGCGCCAATTGCGCGGCGAAGCCGACGGCCACCAAGTAGCGAAAGCCGAGCGCGCCCTGGTCACCGGCATCGGCTGGCTCAACTACGGGCGCAACCTCGGAACGACCAGCGCGCTGGTCATGGAAAGGAGAAAGTAATGGCTGAAGCGAGAGCACCGCAAAAAAGTTTACCGAAGATCAATCCCGTCGACCGGCCGTTTTGGCAAGGGGCGGCAAAAAACAAATTTCTCCTGCAAAAGTGCAACAGCTGCGCCAAGGTGCAATTTTTTCCGCGCATCGCCTGCGTCGATTGCTTCGGCGAAATGAGTTGGATCGAGGCCAAAGGCACCGGTAAGATTCACAGCTTCACCTTGGTCCGGGTGCCGCGCAATCCGGCGTTCAAAGACGAGGTGCCGATTTATTACATCAACGTGATCCTCGACGAAGGCGTGATCATCGAAAGCCGCCTGCTCGGCGACAACAAAGAAAAGGTCAAAATGGGCGACCGCGTCAAAGTGCGCTTCGAGCAGACCCATAATCCAGAGATCAAATTGCCGTGTTTTGAGTTGGCGGGATGAGGGAAGGGAATTTTGGCGGGATGGAGTGATGGAGTAAAGGGTTAAAACCGATCTCAAAACTCCAGTACTCCACCGCTCCAACTCTCGGTTACTCGTTCCCCAATATCAGCAGCCGGCGGGCTCATGTCCTACGGAGCGGATATCGCGGATAGCTATCGGCGTGTCGCATACTACGTCGACAGAATTCTAAAGCGACCAAACCCGCTGACCTGGCCGTGGAACAACCGACGAAGTTCGAGCTGGTGATCAATCCAAAGAAAGCCAAACAAATCGGCGTAACGATTGCGCCCGAGGTGATGGCGCGAGCGTACAGCTTGATTAAGTAGGCACCCGGCAAGGGTAGGGGGGGCGGACCGGCATCTGTCCTGCGAAGTCGAAGGTTGTCCGCCCGTTCGGAGGGCCGACCGTTTGCTAAGGCTCCGAAGATCAATATCACAAATCCAAATCGTAAGACTGGAGGACGCCGTGAAAGCGAGAGATTTGCATGGGTGGCTTGCTGTCTTTATGGTGGCGGCATTGTTGCTGAGCGTTCGCTCACAGGCGGCGCAGAAGGAGTTGCAAAAGCTCACGGTCGGCTACACGCCCATTTCCGGCGCGTCGATTCCCTTGTTTATCGCCTTGGAGGAAAAACTCTTTCACAAATACGGCTACGACGTTTCCGGGATCTTCATGGGCGGTTCGCCGCTGATCAATTCGGCGATTCTCGCGGGCGAATTTCCGCTCGGCTACACCGGCGGCGGCGCAATTATTTCGAGCCGGCTCGCCGGCAGCGATTTGATCGCTATCGCGTCGCCCCTGCAGGTCTTGACCATCGACGGTTGGGCTCGGCAGGAAATCAAATCGATTGCCGATCTCCGCGGCAAAAGAGTCGGCATGACCCGTTTCGGCGCGTCGACTTATTTCGCTGCTCTTTCAATGTTGGAATCGGCTGGAGTCAAACCGGGCGAGGTTACGTTTATCCAAAATGGCGGGGTCGGCGAATCCTTCGCGGCGCTTACCGGCGGCCGAGTCGATGTTTGCATGATCGGCTATCCCTATGGCTTGCGCGCCAGGAACGCCGGGTTTCACTTGCTCTTCCGGCCGTTGACGACCGACTACGGACTATTTCCCACCGCGGCCATCGCGGCGCGCGACTCTTGGTTGAAGGACGCCAGGAATCGTAAGGTAGCGGTGGATTTTTTACGCGCCCTTGGCGAAGGGGTGATGTTGGCCAGAGAAAACGCCGCCGTGACCAAGAAAGCGCTGAGAAAATTCACCAGAGTCAACGACGAGGCCGACTTGCAGGGCAGCTACGATTTCTACAAGGACGCTTTTCCCCGGACCTTGAGAGTCGATGAAAAGGCGATGGCCAACGCGCTAAAATTTGTCGAACATCCCAAAGCCAAAGGCGCTGACGTGAAACAGTTTTACGACAACAGTTTGGTTGAAGAGACGGCCAAATAATTTTCTCGCGTATTTTTGAGGTGATGGAGAATGCTCTCCGTCAGCCTTTCCTTTCCCAATAGGCGCGGGTAGAGACATGGAGGTGAAACATCCTAGCGGGGTTTACTCGGTTTATTCTCTCGCTCCTAGGGAGAGGGTAACGAGAACTGATTGATGATGAGCTTGGTCAAAGCCAGTGAAGGAGGGGCGATGAAAAGATTTTTATTCTTGTCGATGGGTTTTTTTCTCTTCGCAATCCTTGTTCATTTACCTGCGGTACTTGCCCAAACTAAAGCCTTGCGCGAACTAAAGGTCGGTTATCCCCTCGGCGGCTCGGCGAGTTATTTTTGGGTGGCGCATAAGTCCGGGTCGTTCGAGAAGCATGGAATCAAAGTCGAGCCCATTTATATTCGCGGCGGGCTGATGGGAATCCAAGCGGCGCTTTCCGGCGACTTGTCGCTGCAATTGCAAGGCGCGTCGACAGTGGTCGCCGCCTGGGCGCAGGGCGCCAAGGAATTACAGTTTATCGGCGCGGTCGGTAACCGCCTCGACTACATTCTGGCCGCGCATCCTTCGATCAAACGGCCGGAGGATCTCAAGGGGAAAAGAATCGGCGTGAGCCAATTAGGGTCGAGTACCGATTTTATCGCGCGGCTGGCGGCCCGTCGTTTAGGGCTGACTGCCGACAAAGATGTACAAATAGTCGGCGTGGGCGGTCAGGGAGACCGCTGGACTGCGCTCACGGCGGGTCAAATTCACGCTACCGTGCTGCAATCGCCGTTCACGCTAAAGGCGCGCAAAGCGAACTATCCGGTGTTTCTCGATTTCTCCAAAGAAGATTTCGAGTACACCATCGCCGGACCGTTGACGACGAGAACTTTTATTCGTTCCGATCGAGAGACGGTGATGAACTTCATGCGCGGGTTGGCGGACGGCATGGACTTTTACCGCGACGAAAAGAATAAGGATCGCGTGCATAAGTATCTCGGCGAATACTATCGCTCCAACGTGATCGAAGAGCTGGAAGAGACGCGCCGCACCTATAGTCAGGTCACCCCGGGGCTTCCGCTGATCACCGCCAAGGCAATGGAGAACGTGATTGCCAACGACAAGAATCTGGCGGGAACGAAATTGAACGTCGGTGAGCTATTGGATTTGTCTTTTCTCGAGCAACTGGCGCAGGAACGAAAGGCGAAGGGGCGTTAGCGCATCGTCGTAACGATGCGTCAGAGATGGTAACCGAAAAGGATCCAGGTTATTTAAGAGATTTCTTCCGAATGGTCGAAGTGGCAGCACCTCTCAATAACCGAATCGGAGAATGTTCATTCGAGACGCTTTGTCAGTTGAATTTACTATTGGAAAGGCAGGAAGAAAATGGCATTTGAAACAATTCTTTTCGAAGTGCGCAACCAAATCGCGTTTGTGACCCTCAACCGGCCGGATTCGATGAACGCCGTCAACCGGCAAATGGCGCGCGAACTTGTCGAGGCATGCAAACAAGTTGAAGATGACCCAGGGATTCGCGTCGTGATCTTCACCGGCGCCGGCGACAAAGCATTTTCTGCCGGCATGGACTTGAAAGAACGCGCCGAGACTGCGTTCTCGCCGATCGAGCGGCGCAACCAAAAGCTTTCGCAAACGATTCACACCCAGTCGCGCGCCTTCGGCGCCATGACCAAGCCCACCATCGCCGCGATCCGCGGTTACTGTGTCGGCGGCGGCCTTGAAATGGCACTCGCCTGCGACATGCGCGTGGCAGCGGAAGACGCCAAGTTGGGGCTTACCGAAGTGCGCCGTGGCTTGATCCCCGGCGCCGGGGGTACGCAAAGGTTGCCGCGCGCCGTCGGCGTGTCCAAGGCGCTGGAAATCTGTCTTACCGGCGATACCGTTTCCGGCAGTGAAGGTGAAAAGTTAGGCCTCGTCAACAAAGCCGTTCCCGCGGCTGAAGTGATGAAAACAGCCGAGGATATCGCCAGTCGCATTCTCAAAGGAGCGCCGATGTCGGTGATGTTTATCAAAGAAGCGATCAGGAAGGGCGTCGAGTTGTCACTCGAAGAGGGGTTGCGCCTGGAGGCCGACCTTTCGGCGATGGTCGCGACCACAGAGGATAGCAAAGAAGGACCGAAGGCGTTCGCGGAAAAACGCGCGCCGGTGTGGAAGGGGAAATGAAGAATTTTGGATTTGCGTCCGCGGGGCAGCTTTTGGATTTTGGATTAGGGGACTAGAACATGACAAAGAAATTTCCGACCGCAATTCGGTGGTTTCAATCCGACAATCAAAAATCCAAAATCCAAAATCGAAAATTGGCGGGGGCTGTCGCCATCGCATTCGCGATATGTGGGGATGCGGCCGCGGCGCAGCAGCCGAAGAAAGTCCACCGCTTAGGATATCTATCGTCGTTCGATCCAGCTGGTGAGTCCGCCCGTTCCGAGGGAATCCGGCTGGCTCTGCGCGAACTGGGCTACGTAGAAGGACAGAACATCGCTACCGAGTACCGATATGCGGAGGGGAAGCGGGAACGGATGCCTGAGCTTGCCGCCGAGCTGGTGCGTCTCAAGGTTGATATCATCGTGGCAGCAGGAGGGACCGGGATAATCCAGGCGGCCAAGAATGCGACCAAGACGATTCCCATCGTTATGACGGGCGGTGGGTCCGATCCTGTCGAGGCAGGCCTTGTTGAAAGCCTTGCCCGTCCCGGCGGCAACGTCACCGGCACTACAACCGTTGCCAGAGAACTAGCCGGGAAGCGGCTGGAGCTGCTCAAAGAAGCGGTTACCAAACTTGTCCGTGTAGCGGTTCTCTACGATCCGGCCAATTCGGGCGATATAGTTGAGGTGAAAGAGCTTCTCCCAGCCGATGCGCGTGCGCTAAAGTTGACTATTCAACCTTGGGAGATACGAGCGGTGGACGACTTCGAGAAGGTCTTTGCTGCGCTAAACAAGCCGCGCCCGGATGGACTCTACGTAACGGGCAGCCCGCTAATGGGTGCTAACAGAAAACGGATCGCAGACTTTGCGATAAAGAGCCGGTTACCGTCAGTGAGCAACAGAACATATGTAGATGCCGGTGGGCTCATGTCTTACGGGGCGGACCTCGCGGACAGCTACCGGCGCGTCGCATATTTCGTGGACAGGATTCTGAAGGGCGCCAATCCTGCCGAACTGCCGGTGGAGCAGCCGGTAAAGTTTGAGTTGGTGTTCAATCTCAAGACCGCGAAACAGACTGGCCTGACTATTCCGCAGTCGTTGCTTTATCGCGCGGATAAGGTGATTCGGTGAGAAAATGGAGTGATGGAGTAATGGAGTATTGGGCGAATACATTTAACCCAACGCTCCAGCACTCCACTACTCCAATTCCCGTTGTGTGTGGTCGGTTTTTCATGTCATTTAAAGTTGAAAATCCAAAATGGAGTGACACATGGCAGACGAAAAAGTTCTCTACAAAGTGGAAAACAAGATTGCTTGGATCACGCTCAATCGGCCGGAATCGTTGAACGCGGTGAACCGCGACATGGTCAAGGCGATAGTCGGCTATTGCCGCGAGGCCGAGGACGATGCCAATGTTCAGATCGTGATTTTCAAGGCCAACGGCGAGAGGGCCTTCTCTGTCGGCGGGGATATCAAGGACCGGGCGCGGCAAAATGCCGCCGAGGCGGCTGAGCCAGCGCCGTCGCCGTTGGTGGCGCGCCAGGAGAAGCACAACGCGATCCCCGGCACGCCGGCGCCGGCGATCGCGGCGATGAATAAGATCACCATTGCATTGCTGCATGGCTACACCGTCGGCACGGGATTGCTGATGAGCATGGCTTGCGACATTCGCATCGCCGCCGAAGGGGCGCGGCTCGGTGTCAGTGAAGTGCGCCTCGGCTTCATGGCCGGTTCCGGGGGCACGCAACGATTGCCGCGGCTGGTCGGGCTGCCCAAAGCGCTGGAGATTTGTCTTTCTGGCGAATTGTACGATGCCGCTGAGTGCCACCGCATCGGCCTGGTCAATCAAGTGGTGCCCTACGACCAGTTGATTCCAGCCGGCGAAAAGATGGCCCAGTCGTTTCTCAAAGGCGCACCGCTGGCGCTGCGTTATATTAAAGAAGCGATCTACAAGGGGCTCGACATGCCTTTCGATCAAGGTCTGCGCTACGAGTCCGACTTGCAGAGCATGGTGATGCAGACCGAAGACGCCAAGGAAGGGCCCAAGGCATTTGTCGAAAAGCGCCCGGCGAATTGGCAGGGAAGATAACTACCGTTCAAGGTTCAAGGGTTCAAAAGTTCAAGGTCAGAGTGGCTCAGTTAACGTTGCAGTGATTCGATCACTCCGTCGTTGAACCTTGAACGTTTGAACTTTTGAACGGTTTGTAGAGAGCTTACGATGGGCACAAGTATTCCGATGTTAATGGGTGACGGCTTGCGCCGCAACGGCTGGAAGTTTCCGCTCAAGGTCGCGGTGCGGGACAAGTTTCGCGAAACGACCTACGGCGAGCTTAATGCCCGGGTAAACCGGCTTGCCAATGGCTTGCTCGCCATCGGCGTTAAGCGCGGCGACGGGGTGGCGTTGTCGGTGGGCAATCGCATCGAGCATCTGGAGATTATTTTCGCCACCGCCAAGATCGGCGCCCTGGCGATCCCGCTCGATGTGAAATGGAAGGCGTTGGAGTTGGCGTCGGTAGTCGCCGCTCTGGAACCGCGTTTCATCATTCTCCAAGAGGACTGCGTCGGTGAGTTGGCCAAGGCCAAGGAGTTGAAAGATCTCAGTTCGATCAAAGCGATTTCGCTTTCGGCTGACTTGAGTTACAGCGGCTTGCTCGACGGCCAGAGCGCCGACGAGCCGGAACTTGAGGTCAGCGAAGACGATCCGTTTGCCGTTTTGCTTACTTCGGGCACCACCGGTTTCCCCAAAGGCTGCCTGGCAACCCAGCGGACCTTTGTCTTTCATTGCATCAATAACGCCATCGAAAAGGGGCTTGGTGCCCACGATAAGGCGATTCTCTCATCACCGATATATTTCAACGCCGGCCGGTCTTTTACCCTGGGGATTATTTACTACGGCGGGACCATGATACTGCACGAGCGCTTCGATGCCGAGGAAGTGCTCAGGACCATCGAGCGTGACAAGGTGACCTACGTCGGCGCGGTGCCGGTGATGTGCGAGCGCATGCTGCATGTACTCGAATCGAAAAAATATGACACCAGCTCGCTGCGCTGTCTGGCGATCACCGGCGGCAAGGTGCATCCAGCGGTGCTGGAGTCGTTGCAGAAAAATCTTACACCGAACATTTACCGGACTTACGCATCGACAGATTCCGGCCAGATGGCGATCTCCAAACCCGGCGACCCACCGGACAAGGCGAATTCTGCGGGACGGCCGGTGTGGTGCGTCGATTTACGTATCGTCGATGACCTCGGTAAGCCGGTGCAAGTGGGGGAAGTCGGCGAAATTATTTGTCAAAGCCCGCTGGCGACCCATGGCTATTACAAGAATCCCGAGGCGACCAATGCGTCATTTCGCGACGGTTGGTTTTACACAGGCGATCTCGGCTACTTCGATGAGGAGGGCTTTTTATTTGTTTCCGGGCGCAAGAAAGACATGGTCAAAAGCGGCGGCATCAGCATCTATCCGCTGGAGATCGAGAGCGTCATTTACAACCACCCCGATATTCTCGAGGCCGCCGTCATCGGCGTGCCCGATCCGCAGTGGGGCGAAGCATTGAAAGCGGTGATCGTGCTCAAGCCCGGCGGCAAAATGGACAGTGCAGAACTGCTGCATTTTTGTCGAGAGCGTCTGTCGGCGTACAAAGTGCCGAAGTCGGCGGAGTTCGTCGAGTCGCTGCCACACACAGAAGTGGGCAAGGTGAACAAAGTCCAGGTGCGCGAGATGATCTTGCGTCGGCCAACCTAATCCCGGAGAGTTTGCTTGAATCCGATAGGTTGGTTGCGTATTTTCGGCACGAGACAACTGCTCTGGCTCGGCTTTGGTGTTCTGACATTGGTCATGGTGGCGATCGGCATCATCGCTACTCTTCGGGTTCGCTCCGTCACATCGAGTTTTGAAAAACAAACCAAGGTTGCAAGACCGCGCAGCGCGACCGCGCGGCAATTGGAACTTAACGTCATCGACTATGCCCTGGGCGTGCATCAATACCTCAAGGGCCACGACCTGCCGCGCCAACGAGCGATCACAGACGCGGCCGACGTGGCGCTGCAGATCGATGCTTATACGGCGCTGGCTGAAACTGCGCGGCAACGGGAACTGGCGGGGCGGCTGCGCACCGGCTGGCAGGAGGTTCACGCTTTGGGCGAGAGCCTGATGGCGCGGCGTGCGGCGAATCGCGAGGAGGTAGCCCGCTTCAACGAAACAGTCGTGCGGCTGGAGCAGTTTTTTGATTCCGAGCTGCAGCCGGATGCGGTGAAAGCCTATGAAGCGCTCAATGCTAAGACCCTCGGCAGCCTCCAGCAAACCGAGATTGTTACCTTGTCTTTGCTATTTTTTGGACTGGTGATCGCGTTGGTGACCGGCCGGGCGGTGGGACGGGCGGTGCTCGCCGGCGAAGCCGTGTTGCGCGATAGCGAGGAGCGGCTGACCAGCCTCAATGCGACATTGGAGCAAAAGGTCGACGAGCGCACGCGCGAGTTGCGCGAGCTCAACGCGGATCTCGATCATCGGGTCGTCCTACGGACCCGAGCCCTGGGCGATTCACAAAAGAAACTGCGGGCTTTGCTGGAGCAGTTGACGCGCGCCGAAGAGCAGGAGCGCCATCGGTTGGCGACCGAGTTGCACGACTACCTGGGGCAATTGCTGGCCGTCAGCCAAATCAGTCTCGGCCGCGCCGAAAAATTTGCCGTCTCCGACGACGCCAAGAGCGCCTTCACCGACGCCCGGCAATCGTTAAACGATTCGATCGCCTATACGCGCACGCTGATAGCGCAGTTGAGCCCCCAGGTGCTCTACGATCTCGGCCTGCCGGCGGCGCTGGCCTGGCTCGGCGAACAGATGGAACAGCAGCATGAGTTGCGGGTCGAGGTCGTCGGCATTCCCACCGGCTTCACCTTGGACGAGGCGCGCGCGATTCTGGCCTTTCAATGCGCCCGTGAGCTCCTGTGGAACGTCGTCAAGCATGGCGCGACCAAGAAAGCGGAGGTTTCCTATGAGTTGAACAAGGGCGCGCTGACGCTTGAGGTCACGGACCGAGGCCGGGGCTTCGACCTGGCGAATATGGAAAGCCAAGCCGGCGGAAGCGAGAAGTTCGGTCTGTTCGGCATGCGCCAACGTTTGGAACTGCATCAAGGGCGGCTGGTGGTGGAATCGGCGCCGGGTCAGGGAACCTCGGTGAAAGTAATCCTGCCGGCGGCCACTATGCCGACGACGCCGGCAGCTTCGTCAGAGCCCGCGTTCGAAGAGTTTACGGTCACGGCGAAGCCACCGCTGCGGATCGCTTTGGTGGACGATCATGAGATAGTGCGCCAGGGCTTGCGCTGGCTCCTCGAAGTCCACGAAGATATCCGGGTCGTCGGTGAAGCCAAAGATGGGCCGGGGGCGATCGCCATGGCCGAAAAGCTCAAGCCCGACGTCATCGTCATGGATGTCAACATGCCTGGGCTGAATGGCATCGAAGCGACCCGGCGCATAGTACTGGAGCAGCCGGGCATGATCGTCATCGGGTTATCGTTCGCCAGCGACTCGTCGGTCCAAGGGGCGATGAAAGATGCCGGCGCGTATGTCTGCCTGAACAAGGAGCGGGCGGCGGAGGACATCTATCAAGCAATCGTCGAAGCCATGAATCAACGGACGACAGATACAGCATAATCGGCGCCACGACCGAAGAATATTCGCCCACGACCGCCGGCGAGCCGGTTAAAGTTTTGCTTGCTTGGCTACCCGGCGCTTTTTTGTCTTTGATTTGCATTAGAAAGCCAGCGATAAGGGGATGGGTGCCCACGACATCGCGATGCTGTCGGCGGGCTTGTTTGCCCAGATCCATTGGCAACGCAGGGCGATTATAAATCCCGAAAGAGGAATGCGGCATCTCGCGACGGCTGGTTTTGCCCAGGCGACCTTGGCTATTTCGACAGGCTTTTGTTTGTTTCCTGGCGCAAGAAAGATATGGTTAAGGTGTGCTCAAGCCCGGCAGTAACCTCGACAATGCCGGGTTGCTAAAATTTCGTCGAGAACGGCTATTAAATCCTAATTGCCCCAGTTGAGCTGCGGCGGTAATCGGGGCATGAAGGAATTTGCATGAAGCTTATACCGAAATTACGTCCTCTTGGCGCGAAATGGCTGCTGTGGCTTGGCTGTGGCGGCCTGATATTGACCCTGGTGTTGATTGGCTTTATCGATTTTGTCCGGCTTCGTTCGATGGCGACGAGTTTTGAGAGAGATAATAACCTCGCCAAACCCCGCGCTTCGGCTGGGCACCAATTGGAAATCAATATCATTGGCTATTCGTTGAATGTATGGCGCTACCTAAGCGGTATCGATTCAGCGCGCCAAGATGCAGCCAAAGACGCAGCGAATGTGGCTTTGCAGCTCGAAGGCTTTACGGGTCTGGCCAGCACTGCGCGGCAACGGGAACTGGCGGGGCGGCTGCGGACCGGCTGGCAGGAGGTTCACGCGCTGGGCGAGGCGCTGATTGTGGCGCGCACCGCGAATTCCAACATGTCGGACCGCTTCTCGGCCCAGGTTACCAATCTGGAACGGTTTTTGGACGCCGAGTTGCAGCCTGACGCGCAAATTATTTTTAACCCGCTCAGCGCCGAAACTCACGGCAGCCTCCAGCAAACCGAGATCGTTACGTTGTCACTGCTATTGTTTGGACTGGCGATCGCGCTATCGATCAGCATTGCCGTGGTGCGCGCCGTGCTCACGGGCGAGGCTCAACTGCACGATAGCAAGGAGCGGCTGACCAGCCTCAATGCGATTTTGGAGCAGACAGTCGACCAGCGCACCCGTGAGTTGCGTCAGCTCAACGCCGATCTCGACCAGCGGGTGGTACAACGGACCCGGGCGCTGGGCGATTCACAAAAGAAACTGCGGGCGTTTGTCGAGCAGTTGACGCGCGCCGAAGAGCAGGAGCGCCATCGGTTGGCGACCGAGTTGCACGACTATTTGGGACAATTGCTGGCCGTCAGCCAAATAAATCTCGGCCGCGCCGAACAATTTGCCGTATCGGAAAACGCCAAGACTGCCTTCACCGATGCCCGGCAATCCCTGGACGACTCGATCGCCTTCACGCGCACCCTGATAGCGCAGTTGAGCCCGCAGGTGCTCTACGATCTCGGCCTGCCGGCGGCACTGGCTTGGCTCAGCGAACAGATGGAACAGCAGCATGAGTTGCGGGTCGAGGTCGTCGGCAATCCCACCGGCTTCACCCTGGACGAGGCGCGCGCGATTCTGGCCTTTCAATGCGCCCGTGAGCTCTTATGGAACGTTGTCAAGCATGCTGCGACCAAAGAAGCGCAGGTTTCCTATGAGTTGAAAGATGGCGCGCTGACGCTCGAGGTCGCGGACCGAGGCCGGGGCTTCGACCTGGCGAATATGGAAAGCCGGAACGCCGGAAGCGAGAAGTTCGGTCTGTTCGGCATGCGCCAACGTTTGGAATTGCATCAAGGTCGGCTGGTGGTCGAATCGGCATTCGGTCGCGGGACCTCAGTGAAAGTAATCTTGCCGACGGCCACTGTGCCGGCGCTGCCGGCCGCTTCGTTTGAGCCCGCGCGGCAGGAGTTGAGGAGCAAGGTGACGACCCCGCTGCGTGTCGCCTTGGTGGACGATCATGAGATGGTGCGCCAAGGCTTGCGCTGGCTACTCGAAGACTACGAAGATATCCGGGTTGTCGGCGAAGCCAACGGCGGCCGAGAGGCGATCACCATGGCCGAAAAGCTTAAGCCCGACGTCATCGTCATGGACGTTAACATGCCGGGGCTGAATGGCATCGAGGCGACCCGGCGCATCGTTCTGGAGCAGCCGGGCGTAATCGTCATAGGGCTCTCGTTCGCGAATGAACCGTCCGTCCAGACGGCGATGAAAGATGCCGGCGCCTATGTCTGCGTGACCAAGGAGCGGGCCGCGGAAGATATCTATCAAGCGATCGTCGGAGCCATGAATCAACGGCCGCCAGATACATCATCGGCCTCATAGAATTGTCACTCTCGGAGGTAACGCCGGAAGCTAGGGTGTGGAATGGCGCTCTTGCCGCGGCGGGTCACATAGTGAAGGTCGTCGAACCAGTGCTTTTGTTTGAACGTGAAGAGTTTGCCCGCAGAGACAAAGACACAATGATCCTAGTTAGATTCCATCCATGACATCGCGAGCAAAGCGTTCGAGGGTCGTCTGTTTCGACGGGCCGCACGGAATAATCGTCAATTCATCGATGCCGGCGGCGACGAACTCTTGGACTTTCGCTCTGAGGCAATCTGCGTTGCCGGCTAAAGCAAACCGTTCGAGCCATTCATCGCGAACCAAATAGCCGTGGGCGGCGTCCATGTGATGGTAGGTGTTGTATTCTTGGCGCATACGCGCGATCGCACTTCGGTCTTCCGGATCATCTAATTGACCGCGGTCGTAAAGACGCCCCAATTGGGTCATGGCGGTGCGCGCCACGACGCCTTTGACGGCGCTCCGGGCCCGTGCCGCGTCAGCGTCGATGGCGCAGGGCAAACGATAAATGAATTCGACTTCTCCAGCTTTTCTCCCCGCGGCTCGAGCATAGCTTTGGATTTGCTGCACCAATGCCATCAGCGAATCGGACGCGCCGGCATGGATAAATCCCGACGTCAGGCGGCAGGCCATTTTCATGACCTCCGGCGCCCGAGTACCAATGTAAATGGGAATTTCGCCGCAGGGAAAAAGACATTTGGCTTCGGTGCCGTTGAATTCCACCGATTCGCCGCGCAGGAGTTTTTTCAAGCTTAGTATGTTGGCAGCGAGTTCATGTAAGCTCACCGGCTTGATGCCGACGTTGGCCGGCCCGCTGGCGCCGACGCCGAAGCCGAGAAACACGCGGCCTTGTGTCAACTCATGCAAAGTCGCCATGGCGCTGGCGGTGACGGTCAGGTGGCGCACCGCCGGATGGGTGACGCCGGGACCGATGGCGATTTTCTGCGTCATCATGGCGATGGCGCCGGCGAGGACATAGAGCTCGCGCCAGATCATGTGCGAATCGCCAATCCAGAATCGGTCGTAGCCGAGAGCTTCGGCTGTGCGTGCCAGCTGCACCGCTTCCTGCGCGCTATCGGTGCCGTAGAGCCCAACGCCAAATTTTATTCGAGCCATGGGTGTCCTCGCGGTCAATTCAAAAACTAGCAGTGAAACCATCTTGCACTACGAAGGGTGTGAAGGCCACGAAGGCCGGGAAAAATATTGACTTTGGGGTGCCAGATACGGTCAATCAGCCGGCACTATCGCTTTTCATCGCAACTAAGGTTGGGGAGCAACCAGGTGTCGTCAATTTGCCGTGATAATTGCAATTGATATAGATTGACGGCAACTATGGCAAAACCAGTCATTGGATATGTCTTGTGCAGGGAAATCCTCGCCGTCGTAGCCGACATTTCGGGCGACGCAAACATTGAAACTCGCCGCATCGATACGGACAAAAAAAGTAGACAACGGCAGCGTTATATTTGTCCGAAGTGTTGGGCGTTGACTCCGATAGACGAAGAGATTCTAAAGAAGCTGCCCTTAGACCCATAGATGCGACCCTGCTAATTGAAAAATTTAGACGGAATCGCTCGCCATTTCCAAGGTAGCTTGACGGCAAAACCGTTCCCGATGTACTCCTCAATACAATACTTGGTGGCACTTCATGCCTTGATCATTCCAACAGGGTTGGAAAGTATGCTGAAAAGGTTCTCGATGGCGGTGATATTGGTGTTGATTTTACCATGGGTTGGCGCAGCTCAATCCAAGGTCAAGTTCCCATACAGCATCACCAGCAAAAGTCTCGGCTATGGGCCGATGTTGGCGTCGGCTAAGTTGGGCTTCATGGAGCGCGAGGAGTTGGAGCCGCAGTTGATTTACGTGCGCGGGGCGGATAAGTCACTCGCGGCGGTGCTTAGCGGTTCGGTCTTCGTCTCGGCTTCCGGTGCGGATGCCCATATCGCAGCAGTGGAGCGCGGCGTCGATCTGTCGATGATCGGCGGCACCATCAACGGCTTGTCGCAGGTCCTGATGACGACCAAACAATTTCCAACGCTCAATGACTTGCGCGGTAAGGTCATCGGCGCCACCAGCGCGACCTCCGGCTTGGGCTTCGCATTGCGCCGTTATTTCAAAGCCAAAGGCTTTGAATTCGGCCGCGACTATCAGATTCTCGCCACTGGCAGCGCCGGGCCGACGTTGGCTGCGCTGGCGGCGGGACAGGTGCAAGCGGCGGCGCTGGGGGTGCCGTTGAATTTTATCGCCGCCGATCAGGGCTTCCACGGCGTCGGCCGGATCGTCGACGTCATCCCGAGCTACCAGTTTGGCGCGTTCACGGTTTCCCGCCCGCTGGCGGAGAAAAATCGACCGTTGATGGTGCGCTTCATGCGCGCCATGATTGCGGTGCACCGCTGGTTTTATGCTAACAAGGAAGCGGCGGTGGCGTTTATGGCGAAGGAGTTGGACATGACACCGGATTATGCGCGGCGCGGTTGGGAGTATTACGTCGAGCATAAAATTTGGCCCATCGACGCCAGCGTGAATATGGACGGCATGAACATGGCGACACAAATTTATTGGGAAGCGTCGCGGTCAAAGGGAGCGGTGCCGAGCGGCAGCAAATATATCGACCATAGTTTTCAAAAAGACGCGCTAAAGGAACTGGCCGGGCGTTGACCTGAAGGAGGAAGCTAAATGAAACGGATTGCAGATCGTTTGCCGATGTTCGCGTTGGTCGCGATGCTGGTAATATCGACGGCCCAGGCGGCGGAGCGGCCCTATTACCAGGGAAAGACCGTTACCTTCTTTATCAATTTCAGTGCCGGCGGTCCGACCGATATCGAAGGACGCATAGTTGCGCGCCATCTGGCGCGTCATGTACCGGGGAATCCCACCATCGTCGTGCAGAACATGTCCGGCGGCGGCGGCGTCACCGGTATCAATTTCCTCGGCGAACGGGCCAAGCACGATGGTTTGACCCTGGGATACTTCACCGGCCCCTATAACCATCAAATGATGAAAAGCTCGACTCTGCGCGTCGATCTGATGAAAGTGCCGTTTATCGCGGCGGTGGCGGGCGTCACTGTCTGTTACATTCGCTCCGATGTCGCTCCGGGTATCAAGAAACCGACCGACATTGCCAAGGCCGAGCGGTTTCGCGCCGGCGGTCTGTCATTCGACAGCAACAAGGACCTGCGTTTTCGCCTGGCCTTCGACGTGCTTGGCGTCAAGTATGATTACGTCACCGGCTACAATAGCAGCAACGATGCAAGGCTCGCGGTGCAGCGCAACGAGATTCAGTACCACGACGAAAATATTCCGGGGTACAGGGGCGTGGTTGAGCCGCAGATGGTCAAGACCGGCATGGTCACGCCGCTTTATTATCACGATGTCATAAAACCCGATGGGACGATGGCGAAGAGCCCGGACTATCCTGAGCTCAATTCTTTCACCGAGGTGTATACGCAGATCAATGGCAAGGCCCCGAGCGGTATCAAGTATGAGGCGCTCAAGGCCGCCAACATGGCGAGCCAGAATCTAAACCGCGTTGCCCTATTGCCGCCCAATTCTCCCAATGAGTCGGTGCTGGCGATGCGCCAGGCTTTTACCCAGCTCGCCAAAGACGAAGAGTTCATCTCCGAAGCAAAAAAGGTCATGCGCTTCCAGCCGCGCTTCGAGGTCGGCGAAGACGGCGAGAAGTTGCGCGAGCGGGTGCTGCGGGCGCCGAAGGAAATTATCGAGTTTGTCCAGAAGTTTATTGAAGAGGCGAGAAAATAGGCGGTTCAATGAGGGTTCAAGGGTTCAAGGGTTTAGCAGGACGGTGTTCAATGATGAAGTTTCTGCCGCACTTTTCATTAGCTTTGATCTTGGCTGCGGCAAATGCTTTGGCGCAGGAGAAAGTGAAATTTCCCATCAGCGCCTCATCGAAGACCTTGGGCTACAGTCCGCTGTGGGTGGCGAGCAAGCTGGGTTTTTTCGATAAGCAGAACTTGGATGTCCAGCTGGTACTGGTATCGGGGGCCGACAAGTCGACCATGGCGCTGGTCGGCGGCTCGGTCAACGTTTCCAGCGGCGGCGCCGACACGGTGATCGCTGCGGTCGAGCAGGGCGCCGACTTGGTTTCCATCGGTGGCGTCATCAACGGTCTGACGCACTACATCATGGGCGCAAAGAAATTTAAGTCCTTCGAAGATTTGCGCGGCGCTAATATCGGCTCGTCGGGGCTGACTTCCGGCACGGCTTTTGTGTTGCGCCGGGTCTTGCGCGCCAAGGGGCTGGAATATCCGCGCGATTATAATCTGATCAACGTCGGCGGTTCGGCGCAGGCGTTCTTATCATTGACTGCAGGACGGATCGACGCGGCGATCATCGCCGTGCCGCTTAACTACGAAGCGGCGCAGATGGGATATCCGGTGATCGGCAAAGTCGTCGACTACATTCCCAACTATCAGTTGACCGAGGTGACCGTGAAACGGGCCTGGGCGGAGAAGAACCGGGGCTTGACCGTGCGCTTCATGAAAGGTTTGATTCACGCCATGCGCTGGATGCATGATAACAAGGAACCGGCCATCGAGTTTTTATCCAAAGAAATGCAGTTAAAGCCCGAGCAAGCGCGCCGCGGCTGGGAGTATTACACCGAAAACAAGATCTGGCCGCCAAACGCCGAGACCAACATCGAAGGCGTGCGCACCGTGATCCAAATCGCCGCCGAGCGCGGCCAGTTCAAAGGCGGCGCGCTGCCGCAGCCAGCGAAGTACCTCGATCACAGCTACGTTGAAGAAGCTTTAAAGGAGTTGGGAAAAAGATAGAATGAAAAAGAAATTGACGAAGAAGGCCACGAAAAAAACGAAAAATACCAAAGTTAGCTCCGCGAAAAGAAAAGCGATCCCCAAGACGAAAATTCCCGCTGCTAAAGTAGCGACGGATTGGCAGCCGCACCGGCGTCACTTCTTTCACGACGGTTTGAAAATGCACTATTGGGAATGGGGCGATCCCAAGGAGGAGACTTACGTCTTTGTCCACGGCGTACGGGATCAAGGGCGCAGTTGGGATCATTTTATCGACGAACTGATCAGCCGCGGCGTGCCGATCAAGCACGCGGTGGCGCTCGACCTGCGTGGTCACGGTGACAGCGAGTGGCCGAGCACCAGCCGCGGTTATGCCCACGAAGACTTTCTCACCGATCTCGCAGGATTGCTCAAGCACTTGGACAAAGATCCGGTGACGATCATCGGCCATTCGCTGGGCGGCAGCATGTGTTTGCTCTACGCCGGCACGTTTCCGGAACGGGTCAAGCGCATGGTGCTGCTCGAATCCCTCGGCCCATTCGCGCGCAGCGACGACGAAGTGCCGACCATCATGGCCGAGCGCTTGAAGGGCCGGGACTACGTCGAGATTCCCTTTCCGCACGAAACCTTGCAGGCGGCGGCCAAGGCGATCCAGAAAACCTTCCCGCTGATTCCCGACAAGGCGGCGCTGCACATGGCCGAGCATGGCACCAATACCAACGGCGGGCGCTATCGCTGGAAACATGATCCGATCCTGCGTTACCGCACGACGACGGCCATGTCCGAAGGCCAGATCGAAGCTTTCATTCGCCGTTTGCAGTGTCCGATCCTGTTTGTCTACGGCACCGAGAGCGATTTCATGAAATCCGTGCGCGGCCACCGCGCGCAGCTTTTTCCCAACGCCAAGATCGTGCCCATCGAAGGCGCGGGCCATCATATTCCCCATGAAAAACCGGTGGAACTCGCGGCGGTAGTGGTGCCCTTTTTACTTTCCCACTAAGAATCGGCGTTCAAATCGTTCAAAAAGTTCAAGCCGCTCAAATCGTTTCAGAGGTTTAAAGCGGACCGGTCCGGCGGTTTGAACATTTTGAACGGCTTGAACGATTTGAACAAACACCGGAGGTAATTATGTATCTTATCCGCTGAAAAAATCGCCGCTATGTCAGGCGAGCATCGAGTCCATTTCGTCAATCCGGCGGCCAAGCGAATAAACAAATCGCTGGGCGATGCCGCGGGTCTAAAAAATCTCGGCATTCATATGATGACCGTGGCGCCGGGTGATCGCTCGTCGGAGTATCACAGTCATCGCTATGAGGACGAAGCGATTTACGTGATTTCCGGGCGGGGGACGGCGGTGATCGGCGAGGATGCATTCAAGATCGGCCCCGGTGATTTCCTCGGTTTCCCAGGCGGCGGTGCGGCCCATGAGACCATCAACGACGGCAGTGAGCCGCTGGTCTGCCTCGTCATCGGCCAACGGCTGGCGCAAGATGTCGTCGACTACCCGCGCGCCGGCAAACGCTTGTACCGCAACAGCGGCCAGCGCGATATGGTGGACCATCCGAATATTACCAAGCGTTGAGCTATTTCTTTTCGCCGCACTCGCCAGTTAATTTCAAACTGTGCTATGAAAATCTTATAACTCGAAGTATTCGTTTGTCTGGAGGTATGCAATGGCTGAATTATCTACAGTTCTACAGAAAATCGATGAAGAAACCGGCGTCGCTTGGCTGACCTTTAACCGGCCGGAAAAGAAGAACGCCATGAGCCAGAAGTTCATGGCCGAGTTGATCAAAGCGCTCAAAGATATCGCCGAGAACGACAAGATCAAATGCGTCGTGACCATGGGCTCGGGGGATTCTTATTCGTCGGGGCTCGATCTTTACGATCTGCGCGAGTCGTGGAAGCGCAAGCGTCCTTGGGATCAGGCCGGTTCGACCTACGAGATCGTCCGGCTCTTGCGCGCCATGCCGCAGATCACGGTGGCGGCGGTGCGCGGCTGGTGCCTGGGCGGAGGTCTGGCGTTGATCAACGGTCATGATCTCTGCATCGCCGGGCAATCGGCCAAGTTCGGCATGCCGGAAGTGATCCGCGGCAGTTACGGCGCGGTGGCGACGTCGACGTTGTTCCACGGCGGGCTACCGGTCAAGAAGGCTTTTTACATTCAGCTCACCGGGCGCAATTTGTCTGCGGCGGAAGCCGAGCGGGTCGGCTTGATTTCCGAAGTGGTGCCGGACGATCAATTGCTCGCCAACGTCGAGCAGCTGTCCAAGGAGCTCGGCAGCCGCAATGCGGTGACCCTGGAGAGCGCCAAGATCGCCGCCTACATGATGAAGGACATGGATTTTGCGACCGCCCTCAGGACCGACGATTTGGTGTCGCACCGGATGCGCTACTACACCAATCCGCTCAACGACGTCGAAGGTTATCTGCACTCGCAGAAGGGCGGCGGCACCGTAAAATATGTCAAACCGGAGGATCGGAAGAAATAATTTCGTTCAAGGGTTCAAGAGCCTGCCCTGAGGATGTCGAAGGGTTCAAAAGTTCAAGGTTGATGCTCGGCATGCAGGAGTTTCGTGCTGATTGCAAAATTGAGGAGGGGAGTCAATGTCATCTACATACGCCATTATGTGATTTGTTGCATATCAAATATCCGATCATTCAGGCCGGCATGGGCTGGGACAAGGAAGGGTTGACGACGCCGCCGGCGCTGGTCGCCGCGGTGTCAAATGCCGGCGGACTAGGCTGCATCGGCGGCAGTTCGATACGCCCTGAGGTCATTCGCGAACGCATCCGCGCGGTCCGGCAACTGACCGACAAGCCTTTCGGCGTCGACATCACCTTGCCGAAGATGGAAGACGTCAGGATCCCCGACCCGGACGAGGTGCGCAAAGAGATCCAAGAAAAATTCCCCAAGCATGCCAAGTTCAATGACGAGCTGATTCCGCGACTTGGCCTGACGCCGCAGCCGCCGGACCGCAAGAGCTGGGTGAAGACGCCGGCGGCTACGCGCGAGCAGCTGCGCGTGATTCTTGAAGAGAAAGTGCCGATCTTGATCATCGGCCTCGGTGACACGGCCGAAGTCGTGCCGCTGGCCCATGAACGCGGTATGTTGGTCATGGCGCTGGCCGGCGCGGTGAAGCATGCGCTCAGCCACGCGCGCAAGGGCGCCGATGTGATTATCGCCCAGGGTTACGAGGCGGGCGGCCACACCGGCACGATTGGCAATTTCCCACTGATTCCGCAAATCGTCGATGCGATCAGACCGAAGCCGGTGGTTGCCGCCGGCGGTATTTCCGACGGTCGCGGCGTCGCCGCCGCGCTCGCCCTTGGAGCGGTGGGGGTTTGGTGCGGCACGACATTTTTGGTGACGCAGGAAGGCGGCATCAATCCGATTTATAAAAAGCAGATTCTCAACGGCAGCTCGGAAGACTTCGTCCGCACCGCCTACACCAGCGGCCACTTCGCGCGCCACTACCGCAGCGAGACGATCAAGGCTTGGATGGCCTCAGGTCTCGACGCCATGCCGACGCCCTACCAGGGCAATGCCATGGATGAAGTCCGGCGCGCCGCCGAAGCCGCCAATCGCGTCGATGTCCTGCATGTCCCCGGCGGCCAGGTGGCCGGAATGTTGAGCGAGGAGCGCAACAATGTTCCGGCCAAGGAGATCGTCGACCGCATGGTGAGCGAGGCTTCGCAGATTTTGAACGACCTGCGGGCGAAGTTTGTTGGCGCGTGAGAGGGTTTCGCCGCCCAGCGCGGCTAAGCGGCAACCAAGTGGGAAAGAGTTGTTTAACACGAAGTGAATCATGATCTTACGCACGCCCACGGATAATGAAAATGGATCGGATTTCCTCCAGAGGCGGTCTGCCTGATACGTCATTCCCGCGCACGTGGGAATCCAGGTTTGGTCTGCGCCCAATTAGCCTGGATACCCGCTTTTGCGGGCATGACGGAACCCAGCTGGACCTCTTCATTGTGAAAACCGTTCACTTACATGTATTTTCAAGGAGGACATGAAGAGCACGAAGTTCGGAAATTTAATCGCAAAGAACGAAAAAAATCTCCGAATTGTAGGGGCGGGTTTGAAACCCGCCCTCTTCGGTTCTGCTGTCGAAAGATTCAGAAACAATGGTTTTCACCACCTTGAAAAAAGTTGCGGGGAGACTTTGGATAACGTTGATCACAGTCAGCAATAAGGACAAATCATGAGCGGAGAATTTCTCAAAGGTTTTAGAGCGTTGGATCTTACCGGTTTGAGCGGCCAACTGTGCGGCCGCATGCTCGCTGACTTGGGCATGGAAGTCATCAAAATCGAACCGCCTGGCGGCGACCCGGTACGCAATCTGGCGCCTTTCATTACTGCGGCCAATGGCGCCAAGTTGAGCACGACCTTCGCGCACTTGAACGCCGGCAAGCACAGCAAGGTTATCGATCTCGACAGCGATGCCGGCCGCGCTGCGTTGCGCAAGTTGGTCGAGTCCGCCGACGTTGTCATTGAAAGTTTTCAGCCCGGTGATTTGGACGCCAAGGGACTTGGGCTACAAGGATCTTGTCAAAGTAAATCCCGGTATCGTCATGGCATCGATAACTTGCTTCGGCCAAACCGGACCGAAGAAAAATCTTGTCTATAACGATCTTGTCGGTCTGGCGGAGAGCGGCATTCTCTATGTTTGCGGCGATCCTTTGACGGCGCCGTGCAAAGCGCCCGAGTCGCAGGCTTATTATTTTGCCAGTCTGTTCGCCACCGCCGGCGTGCTGGCGGCGCTGTACCGGCGTGAAAAGACCGGCCAAGGCGACCATATCGACACGTCGATGCAGGAAACCTTGGCGACTCATGAGCACATCATTCGGCTGTGGGCCAATGATAAACAGATTCTCAAACGCGCCGGCAGCCAGCATGGCTCGGTGGCGCCGGCGAAAATCTTCCCGGTCAAAGACGGCTTCGTCTATCTCTACGTGACGCGCCAGCACTGGAAGCTTTTTCTTTCCATCTGGAAGGATCATCCGGCGATATTCGACGCGGCCGATTGGCTGAACAACGTCTATCGGCGCGACCATGCCGATGAGCTCAATCCCGCCGTGGAAGCCTTTCTCGGTAAATTCACCATGGCGGAGGTCACCGAGTTGTTGCAGGAAAAGGGCATCCCTTGCGTGCCGGTGAATACGCCGATGGGGTTTGCCAACGACGAGCATGTGCAGGGCCGAGGTTTCATGACGGCGGTGGAGCATGCAGGCTTCGGCAGGGCAAAGCAGCCGGGCATGCCGTTTATGATCGACGGCAGCCGTCCCGCGGTCGGTAGCGTGCCGGTGCTCGACAGTTGGCGCGACGATGGCGCGAAGAGGTCGGCGCCACAGCAGCCAAGATCGACGAGCACGAGCGGCAACGGCCCCCTCGACGGTATGCGAATCGTTAGCTTCGATCACGTGCTCGCCGGGCCCTATGGAACGACGATTTTGGCGGAGCTCGGCGCCGATGTCATGAAAATCGAGTCGAGCAAAGGCGGTATGGACCCGTTTCGCTTTTTCGGCACCGGCGAAGATCCCAACCTGTCGCCGCGGTTTTTGGAATTCAACCGCAACAAGCGCTCCTTTACGGTTAATTTGAAACATCCCAAAGGCCAGGGCGTTTTGCACGATCTGGTCGCCAAGGCGGACGCGGTGCTCGACAACTACAGCGTCGATGTCGTCGATCGCATTGGTCTGGGTTACAAGCAGCTCTGCGCCGTGAAACCCGACATTATCAACCTGCGCATGCCCGGACTCGGCACCACCGGTCCCAAGCGCCATTTCTCGACAGTCGGCGTGAATATCACCGCTTTCACCGGATTGACCTACATGTGGAATCACCCGGGCGTGACCAATCCGCCTATCGGTGCGCAGCTGGTTTATCCAGATTATGTTTCCGGTGTATTGTGCGCGATCATCATTATCTCGGGCGTGCTTTATCGTGACCGGCAAAAGAAAGGCGCGTTCATCGACTTGGCGCAGTCCGAGGCGACGGCGTTCATGATCGGCGCCAATCTGATGGAAGCGGCGTCGAGCGGGAAAAATCCCGAACCCACCGGCAACATGTCACTCTCGGTGGCGCCCCATGGCTGCTACCCGTGCAAGGGCGAGGATCGCTGGTGTGTGATCGCGGCGGAGACCGAGCCGCACTGGCAGGCGCTCGCCAAAATTCTCGGCGGCTGACGTCGCCGGCAATGCACGCTTTGCCACCAACGCCGCTCGGCTCCAAGAACGGGAGGCGCTCGATAAAATTATCGCAGCTTGGACGCAGACGCGAGACGCCTTCGCGGTGCGCGATCAATTACAGAATGCCGGAATTCCCTGCGGCGTGGCGCAAACCGGCGAGGACTTGGTCAACGACCCGCAGCTCAAGGAGCGCGGCTTCATCGTCGAAGTGGAAAATCCTCAGATTGGGCAAGGTCGTGTTGCCCAATTTTCCGCTGCAATTCACCAACGCCAAACTGACGCGGCGTTGGGAATTTCCCGTGCTCGGCAAGGACACGGAGACGGTGCTGCGCGATGTCGTCGGCTACGATGCCGCGACCATCGCCGCGCATAAGCAGGATGGAGTGTTGGAATAGCCAAGTCTTGGAGTGATGGAGAAATGGAGTACTGGGTGGATGCATTCAGGTTAAAGTCAATTGTGATCGTATCGCTGCTAGCCATTCTGGTTTTGTTTGGATCGTCGACGCTTTCTGCTCAGACCCGATCCACCGCGGACATCGCCAATTATCGCGGCGCAGATCGCGAGGAGATGCTCAAAGCCGGCGCGAAAAAGGAAGGGAAGCTGATCTGGTACACGAGCCTGACTGCCCATCGCGACATCGCCAATGTTTTCGAGTCAAAGTATCCGGGCGTGAAGGTCGAGACCTACCGCGCCGGGCCCAACGATCTCAGCCGGCGGCTGCTCTCCGAGGCGCAATCCAAACGCAGCATCGCCGACCTGGTTGAAACCACGCCGACGACGATGATGATCATGCGCGACAATAAATTGCTGATGCCATACACTTCGCCGCATCTCGCCAATTATCCTGAAGATTCTAAAGAAGAAGCGGATAAGACGCGGGTCTTTTGGACCACCGATCGCGAATCCATTGTCGGCTTGGGCTACAACCGCAATATGATGCGCGCCGCCGAAGTACCGAAAAATTTCGCGGAAATGGCTAGGCCGGAAAATAAAGGCAAGATCAGCGTCAGTGGCGACACCACCGGCGTGAGATTTATCGGCGCGATGATCGCCGCCAAGGGCGAAGAGTACGTCAAGCAACTGCGCAACTTGGAGATCAGAGCGCATATGATCTCCGGCGGCGCCATGCATGAGTTGATGGCCGCCGGCGAAATGCATATGTCGATCTCGATCTTCCGCAATCACGTCCTGGCCGGCAAGCTCAAAGGCGCGCCCACAGAGTGGGTGCCTCTCGATTTGAGTCAGGCCAACGCCGGCAGCGTCGGGCTTCCAGCAGCGACCAATAGCCCTCATGCGGCGCTCTTGTTCATCGATTTTCTAATCAGTCCCGAAGGCCAAAAGATTTTTGAGGACAAGTTTCGCTTCGCAAGTTCGACCAAGAACTACGGCTTCAAGCGCTGGTATCCCGAAAAGGGTAAAACTCTCGAACAGTACGAGAAATCTGAAGAGCGTTGGAAGAAACTGTTGCACGATCTAGTGCGGCGGTAGAACCCGAGAAGTCAGAAGTCAGAAGTCGGATCTTCACCTGCTGACTGCCGTTCTCCGGTTTCCGACCACTGATTTCTGACCTCCGGTTGGCCCGCGATTGCAGCTTGAACGCAACTGGAATAAGACCAGATGTGATATTAAAAAATTAGAATTCTAAGGAGGAAAACCATGGCAAACTATCAAACTTTATTAGTCGATAATAAGGACGGTGTGACCACGATCACGCTCAATCGGCCGGAGAAGCGCAACGCGATGAGCCCGCAGCTCCATCGGGATATGTACGATTGCTTGACCGACCTGCGTTACGACAAAGATACCCGGGTGATTATTATTACCGGCGCCGGCGAGAGCTTTTGCGCCGGCCAGGATTTGAAGCAGTATTTCATCGAAATGGACTCCCAGCCCGAGCGGGTGCGCGATGAAGTGCGCGAGAAGTCGCGCCAATGGCGTAATGAGATCCTGCGCAAGATGCCGCAACCAGTGATCGCCAAAATCAACGGCTGGGTGTTCGGCGGCGGCTTCACGGTCGTGACCGGCTGCGATATCGCCATCGCGGCGGACGACGTCCAGTTCGGTCTGTCGGAAGTGAACTTCGGCCATTTCCCCGGCGGCGAAGTGACCATCGTGTTGACCGAGCATTTGCAGCCCAAACATGGGCTCTATTACGCGCTCACCGGCAAGACCATGAATGCCAAGGAGGCCGAGCGCATCGGACTCATCACCAAAGCGGTGCCGCGCGCCGACTTGGACAAAGAAGTCATGGAGATAGCCAATAACTTGAAAGAGAAAGCTCCTTCCGCACTCAACGCGGTCAAAGAGGCGTGGTATTACACCTTCTACTCCAACCCCGATGTCGCCTACGAGATCTCAGGCTTGATCTCCGACAAAGCCAAAGCGGCGATCGGCGGACGGCCCGGCTTGCAGCAATTCGCTCGCAAGGAATATCGGCCTGGGTTGGGGTCGTATAAGGTGGAAGAGAAAAAATAGACGTTCCACTAGTTCCAAAAGTTCCAAACGTTCAAGCCGTGCAAATCGTTGGGCTGTCTGAATAACGTTGGACGGTTGAACGAATTGAACGGAGCGAAGCGATTGAACGTACGGACTGGCGCTTCGGAGGAGAAGCATGGATTTTAATCTACCTGAAGAACTGCAGATGCTGAAGGACACGGTGCGCAAGTTCGTCGACAAGGAACTGATTCCGATCGAGATGCACACCATCGAAAACATGGAGTTGAAGCCGGACATCCGCGAAAAGTTGGAAAAAAAGACCCACGACATGGGTCTGTGGATGTTCGACGTACCGGAAGAGTACGGCGGCGGCGGGCTTGGCAGCCTGGCGCAGGTGTTGGTGTGGGAAGAGCTGTCGCGCACGGTGGCGTTGCCGTCGCGCGGCCAGGGAATCTTCGGCCCGGAAGTGCGGCCGATTCTCTACGCGCTCAATCCCGAGCAGAAGAAACGTTTCATGGATCCGGTGTTGGCCGGCGACAAGAAGCTTTGCTTCATGCAGACCGAGCCTGACGCGGGCTCCGATCCGGCGTCGATGAAAACCCGCGCGGTGCGCCAAGGCGATCATTACATCGTCAACGGCACCAAACGTTTCATTACCGGCGCCGGCGATGCCGACTTCGGTCAGCTGATGGCGGTCACCGATCCGGCCAAGGGCGCCCATGGCGGGATCTCCTGTTTCATGGTCGACATGAAGACGCCGGGGCTGACGTTGGTGACGCGCTACAAGACGATGATGGGCGAGGAGCCGTGGCACATCACCTTCGACGATATGAAGATCCCGGCGGAAAATATTGTCGGCAAGGAAGGCGAAGGCTTCAAGCTGGCGCAGAAATGGCTGGGCATCGGCCGCTTGAAACACGGTGCGCGCGCATTGGGCGTGGCCGAGCGCTGCATCGAAATGGGCGCGAGCTATTCCAAGCAGCGTATTACTTTTGGCAAGCCGCTGTCGGAGCGGCAGGGAATCACCTTCAAACTGGCCGACTCCTACGTCGAACTTCACGCGGCGCGTCTGATGGTCTATCAGGCGGCGTGGAAGAACGACCAGAAGCAGGACATTCGCAACGAAGCCTACATGGCCAAGCTGTTCGCCGACGAGATGTCCTTCAGAGTCGTCGACCGCGTGCTGCAAATCCACGGCGGTATCGGTCTGACGTTAGATTTACCGCTGGCCAAATGGTTCGTCGACCAGCGCAGCCGGATGATCACCGAAGGCGCATCCGAAGTCATGCGCATGGTGATCGCGCGGGAAGTGTTGAGAAAATACAACTAACTAACCGTTCAAAACGTTCGAGCCGTTCAAGTGGTTCAAGACGTTTCCGGAGGTTCGGACGATTTGAACGTTTTGAACGGCTTGAACTATTTGAACGTGTTCATATCTTCTGATTCTCTTTGGCGAACGACAGCTCCCAACGATTGCCGTCGGGGTCGAAGACGTTGATCGAGTAGTTGTCGGTGCCGCGGTGGGGCCTGATTTTTTCCACCATGGCGCCGGATTCTTGCAGCATCTTGAGCGCCTGATCTTTTTCCTGCCATGGGATGTTCAGCGTATGATGCGGATCGGCGGCGCGCGGGCCTTTGACGCGTCGAAGATATGCACTTCGAAGTTGCCGAGGCGAACGTCGACTTCTTTCACTTGGCCGGCTTTGAGTTGTTCGTCCGTAGGATCGACGGTTTTGACGATCTTGCCGCCGATCGTCTTGGTATAGAACTCCACCGCCTTGTCGATATTTTTGGCGCTCATGGCGAAAGTGCGGATGCTTTTGATTTCAAACATGGTTAACTCCCTAGAAGTAAATAGATCGGCAATTTGTGGACTCAAGCTATTGCCAGGACATGCAGGTTGTCAAGTCTTCGTCGCCCAGTAGAGGGGAATTCGTGAAGCATAAGAATTTACAGTTAGCACTTTGCTCTATACAGGCTCCGCGACTTAAAGCGATTCGATAAAAATAGCAATATGTCGCTGAAATTTTCTAGTCGACCGAGCATTCCGACCGTACAATGATCGCATTCTCGGTTTTGTACACAACTACGGAGGATTGGACTACATGAAGAACCGGAACTGGTAAGGTGCATTTCCTAAACCTCGCATTCGCTTGACTACCCGGGCTAGAACCTTCGCGTACCCGATGGTTACGGGTAGGGGGTCATAGAGGGCATCGTTATTCCAGTCCATCTTCGAGAGCGCAAGCACTGCCCGTGCGGTATCGTCCCAAGGGCCGTGGCCCGCATGCCGCACTAAGCGAATCGGACGAGGAGTGCTGCGACCGCCCTGGAAATAAGAGCCGCCGTCGGCGATACCGCGCACATCACCATGGGTCCACAGGAGTGCCTCACGTGGACCGAGCCCTACAAGAGTGCCGCGCGAGACTGGAAAGGCGGTTGGTCTGCCCCTCTTGGCGCCAGCGCTGCCGTCAATTCGGACGCCACGCCAACCCACGTCTTCCACAATTTGCACGAGGTCCACTGCCTCACAGAGGTGAAGAGCCTCCATGCAACCATCGACCTCGGGCGGCTTAAATTCAGTGGTCTTGTGGACCATCACGCGGCGGGGTGAACGGCCCGCATGGCGGCGGCGGTATAAGTCCAGTGATCGCGTCATTACGCGGAACATCTCAGTGCGCGAGAGGAATGGATTGTCGCGCTGAACTTCGACCTCGTGGACATCGTAAGCGACGAACTCAAGGCCCGAACCCTCGGCGTCGAAGACCTGGCTGCAGCACGTGACAAAACGCGGCCGGTCGGACTCAGGTGGCCGCACTGCGTAGGAAATGCCGATGTAGGCTGTCTCAGGATCAGTGTCCGCCAACTTCCAGGGCACACCTCCTGCCTTGGCATAGAGTGCCAGACCAATACGCCACATGACGCTTGCTCGATGAGGGTAAGCAAGGGCCTTGTCCTCACGCACGAGCTGTACAGGGAGTCGACGGGCAGCTGTGGTGGCTTTCAGGTGATCGTGCAGATCGAAATCCTCCGCTAGTCCTCCGGCGTAACCGGGCGACCAGCGCTCGGGAATGTAGATGAATAGTACATCAAACTCTGCGCGGCGAGCTTCGAGGCTTTGGATCGCTCGCACTAAGCGGTCTGCCAACACGATGTGCGGCGTCAAAGATGTGCGAAACTCTGTTTCGAGTTGTGCGTCGAGTTCGACGTGGCAGTCGCCACCGGCGCCGCGCATGTGCAGGCCGAAGACACCGTGAAAGCCCGGCCACTCAGGAAGGTAATCCGCGCGCTCCGATGGCTTGTACACTACGTTGAGTTCCTTCATGAAGCTGTAGAGGCGGTGGCTCTCCCCAGCTGGTGCAAGAGTGGCTACACGGATAGGGTCGGGAACCAAGCCAGCCGAGTGCGGCCCGAACCTCAACAGCCCGCGGAGCGGGTGGACCTCGCGGTCTGAGGTACGATCCGGATGGAAGGCGAGATTGGGCTCAGGCAGCCAGAGGTGAGGGGCGATCTCGCTACTCATGCCTGAGCCCTCCGCGAGAAGCCGGTGTCGGAGGAAAAGCGAAAGACAGCATCGACGCCGTTTCCAGTTCCGAGTGCTCGCAGGTCTCCGCCGTCGCCAACGAGCAGGTTTGCCCAGAAGGCAACCAGGTCGTTTAGTTGTCGGTTGTAGCGTTTGACGGTACGCTCCCGGGCAATGTCTGCGGCCGCCGCTTTGTTGTCGTTGGTTATACCGTCGAAGACAGCACGGGGTTCAAGCAGCAGCCACAGGCGATCGTCGGCCCAGTCAAGGCGAGTGCCGATACCCTCGCGCCACCGCAGCTCGGGATGACCCGTCACTGTGCCGCTTAGCGGCCCGACAAGACGTAACAGCGGTACCCAGAGTATGTCTCGTGGATCAGCCGGGGCCAGCAGATCTGTGTTCCGCCGACGGATGACGTCTAGTCTGCGTTCGCGCGCGACGGCCCGGGTCAGCGCATCACGTAGTAAACCTCGCTCGCCGGATTCGTAGCGTAGGCGCTTGGTCTCGATGGTATGCAGGTCGAAATCGGTGATGCCATGCGGTTCAAAGGCGGCGCGTACATCGGCATCGGCGCCGAAGGTCAATACACCGGCCTTGGTGCGAGCGACTAGAACATCGACGCCGGCCTGCTCGATCGCATCGCGCGCCTCAGCGTAGCCACCGACCTGACAGACCACGCGGCGACACACGCTCGGCGTTTGAACTACTGGTAGCGCGTTGAGGCGCACCACGGGCCAGCCTCGTTTTCCTCCTGGACGCGGCGCGCTGCTCCAGCGACGGCGTTCGACAGCGAAAGCGTCGAGCACTGTGGTATCAACTCCCTTCACGAGACGAATTAGGTCGCGTAACGCTTCGTCGAAGTTTTCCACAACCACCAGCGCCGCCTCCACGGCAGCCCCAGCCGCGTGCGCGAGTAATTGAGCAACGCGAGGCAAGGGTGGGGCCTCCCCGTGATGTAACCAGAATAGCCCGGCCGGGAAAGCACCGGGTTGCTTCAACACTTCGTGGAGGGTGTTCATAACCGACTCGTCACGGCCGCTATAGCCGGCGACTACGAGGCCAAAGCGATGGGCATGAGTCTACTAGCACCCCTCTTAGGCGTGCGTCCTGGTGTCGCAATTCGTCGTTGGTGTTCATCAGTCGTCGGGAACGGAAGTCGCCGTGTAGCTTGATCTCAACGGGCCAGCGCCCTTCAGTGATGCACTGTACTGCCAGGTCAGGAGCATCGAGCGCGACTGTCGTCAACGGCCCTGTCGCGTCATAGATCTTGGCGCAAGCGTCAGCGACAAGCGGATCGAAGTTGGTAGTCCATACGAGCCGCGTGAGTTGCCCGCGCATCAACGTAGCGAGCGCGAGGTGGCCGTAGGAGGGCTTCCCCCCGATTATCTTGGCGTCCAAGTATGCGCGTCGATCCTTCTCATCTGAATAGACCGCCTCAAACAGTGCGGCATACTCGTCCGAGGCACCAACCGGCGGCAAATTTTCAGAGGAGTCGATGTGCGCTTGTAGCTGGGTGCGGATCGCCGCACTTGAGAGATCGGCCACCGACCGCGGTGAGACGCGCCGCTGGCTGATGAACAGTTGTTGCTTGAATTCCCATGCCATGTCCCCGGCAGTTGGGATCCCAGCGGAAGCCGACGCTCCGGCGCCGAGTAGCCACATGAGGTTACTCGCGCGCATTGAGAAGCGCCGCGCAAAGTCATCCGCGGCGATACGAGGGATAGCGGTATCGTCGTTCATCCTTGATCACACAGACGTGAAATCCTTGGTAAGCCTCCGATTAGTGAGGATGGGACTCTAAGTGTACGGCGGGCTTGATTGTGTAGCCGATGACTTCATGCCGCCCTCGGCTATGATCTTTACGATTAGCATATCTGCGGCGCATAACGCCAGCGTTGACAGCTACTGTGAGCGGGCGTTATACGACAAAGGATCTTTTGTTAAGGCAGTCGCTAAAGGTCTGCGCAACGAGGATACCTTTGGAAAAGGAACGGTCCTAATGATTAAAGGCGCGTTGTTATTTTATTTGCTTCTAACAATCTTGCACTGCTTCGTTTTCGCGACCGGAGCTCACGCCAAGGACATCAATCTCGGCTGGTCCGGGCATCGGCAGTTGGACGACGCTGCCCTATGTCGTTGCCAAGGAAAGAGGATTCTTCGAGAGCGAGGGGTTGAAGGTTCACCTCATCACTTTTCGCGGCACCAATCTGATGCTCACGGCACTGCTGGCCGGACGAATTGGATTACGCGACTATCTTGCCGTTTTTAACCGGCGCGGCGGCGCGCGGCCTGCCGGTGAAGATACTCGCCGCAGTGACCAAGAGCAGCTCCTATTTTATGGTCGCGCGGCCCGAGATCGAGAGCGTCAAAGCATTGCGCGGCAAGAAACTCGGCATCAATTCCTTCGGCAGCTCGGCGGACTACGCGGCTTACGCCGCGGTGAGCCGGAGCGGCATGGATCCCAACAAAGATCTCACGATACTCGCCATCGGCGGCGGCACCCCCGAGCGTCTGGCGGCGGTGGTCAGCGGCAGCGTCGATGCCACGGTCATCACCAGTCCGGCCGAATATGCCGCCGAGAAGCAGGGGTTGCGCGTGATCATGTCGGCGCAGCGAATTGGGTGCAGTTGGTGCGTATTCCGATCACCGGCGTCGGCGCGACGCAGAAAAAAATGGAAAAAGACCCGGATGAAATCGTCCGCATATTGCGCGCGCTGCGGCTGTCGACGCATGTATTTGCTGCAGAATCAGGAATACAGTCATGGCCTGTTTCAAAGAATAATGCGCGTGGACGCCGCCGCAGCGAACACATTGTTCAAGCTCTACCGCGATCAGTACAACCCGGAATTGACGCTCCCCGATGCTATCGTGGAGGATTTGCTCGCCGTGGGCACGTTCAGGCTAAAGGAAAAACCCAAAGACGGCACTGACGGTGCAAGCTGTGCGCGATTGGAGCTTTCGCGGAAAAGGCCAAGACGGTAATGTCTTTTTACCGGATGGTTGAAATGTTGCGGCCTCAGAAGCTGAGAGGGTTCTGGGAAATTCGGTTTATGACCGCCAGCGGCACTCCGAGAATTTTCGCCGGATTGTCGCAGCAAACGGTTTTCAGTTCCGCCTTATTCAATCCGAACGCTTCCATGTAGGCGCGCATCTGGCGCAGCGCTTCCACCGAGTTGGGGAACAGCGGCTCGCCGCAGTCGCTCGACAAGGTGACGTGCTCGACGCCGATGCTGCGGATCGCTTTGTACATGTCGAAGGGGTCGACGCCGAGCAGCGGTGAAATCTCGTCGTAGGTAAAGTTGATGTTAACGCCGGCCTGGCCCAGCTGGGTCATCTGAGCGATGCTCAGGTTGACGAAGGGGCTAAACGGATGATCGACGACGGCGCGGCTGTGGCCGATCCGCTGGCATTCCTCGGCGAACGCGAAAATTTCCGGGTGGGTCGCGTGGCCGAAGAACAGCGGCACCTCGCGTTCCTTCAACAATCCGATGATGTCTTTGATTTCTGGCTTGAGCCGGCCTTTGTCGTCGAGCGCATAGTGGCCGACTTTAAGTGCTTCTTCCCAGCTCATTGCCGGCGTTAGCTCGCCGCGGCCGGCGTTCGGGTCCCACCAGGATTTCCGTCCACCGATTTTGCTTAGCGTATTGGCATGCATCGCTACCGGCATCCACATGGCGTTGATGCCGCCGTCGAGCTGCTCGCGGACTTTTGCCGCCGACGGCGCTGCGGAGCGGTTGGCGACATTGGAGCCGGCCCAGCAGAGGATCGGTTCGACCTTTTCCGTCGTCGGCCCAGCGTTGCAATCCTTCACGGACCTTTTGCACCGATTCGGCGCGGTTCTTGCCGGCGATGGATTTGTAGAGCAGGCCGCGCATGCCGTTCGTCGACGCGAGTTTGGCCACCGAGAGCGCATCTTGATGCGCCGCGTCGGCGTGGCAGTGAATGTCGATGGCGCCTTTAACGCCGCTGATCGCCGGCGGATACTCCACGCCGCCTTGGTAGGCTCGGCGGATCTCGTAGGACTTGACGAATCGAGCCATAGTTGTGGCGTTTTCGCTCATGGAATTTCGCTTTCTTGGATGTTCAAAAATTTCACTGTCGAGGGGTAACATCGGTGTCGCAGCGTGTCAAATCGACGGGCGGGATTCAAATCCGTTGCGACACAGATGGTTGCACTGGCATATGGATTCAGTGATATTGATTTACTCTATTACTCCATTAGCGTCTTCACGCGCGCCACTACTTCAGGCGTCTGCACCATGACTTTTTTGGCTAACTCTTGGAGGTCTTCGCCTGGAGTGGGCGTGATGTCGAGATTTTTTCTTTTCGCTTCGGCCAGCAGTTCGGGATCGGCCAGCGTCTTGAGGAATGCTTCGCGGAGGATTTTGACTCTGGCCGGCGGCACGCCCGGGGGAGCGACCATGGGACGGCCGAAGTCGCTGGCGGCGAGGATCAACGGCAGCAAGCGCCGTTCGGACTCTGCGGTCTTATGTTCATTCATCAGCTCGTAGATGGTCGGCGTGTCAGCGATGCGCGGGTCCCGGCTCTGGCCGGTTTGCATCAAGATGCGCGCGAAGCCGGTTTTACGCCAGGTATGGTAGGGCTCGCGGGTATGATACGCCTGAATCGTGAGGGCGCGGCATTGAAGTTCGCCCCGTTCCACCGCCAGATCAATTTCGGCACCGCCCTTGTAGCCGGAAATGATGATGAATTTCGTGCCAAGCAGTTCTTCCAGTAGTTTGGGCATATAAGTGCCGGAAGTACCGGGGCCGGTGGAACCACATTTGGGCGGCTCCTTGGCCTTGCGCACATCGGCCAGAGTTTTGTACGGCAGGTCGGCGCGCATATAGAGCAGACTTTCGGACTGGTCCGAGCTGCCGAGCCAGTTGAACTTTGCCCAGTCGTACTTGGCCTCGGGCTGCTTGTACAGCTGGTTGAAATACATCGACGGTTGCAAGCCGCCGATCACCGTGCCGTCGCCCTTGGCCAGGCCGTAGAGATAGTTGGTGCCGATGAGCGATCCGGCACCGGCCATGTTCTGGACGATAAAGCTGGGATTGCCGGGAATATGCCTGCCCATGAACTGAGCCACGAGCCGGGCATAAATATCGTAAGCGCTACCGGTGCTCGACGTGCTGATGACGGTAATAGTTTTGCCTTGAAAGAATGGGTTTTGCGCCCAGAGTTCCGCGCTCCAGAGAATTATCGTCACTAATAAAAGAAGTCTTTTCATAAAGCCTCTCTTTCGATCAATTCAAACCGTATGTTCGCTTTGCGCGCGCGGATCGGCTCGACGATAATTTATCGTAGGGTCAAACTTCCCGTCACTGCTCCATCAACCGCTTTGCTCGGGCGATGAGATCCGGTGTCTGGGTCATCACGTGCTTGGCTAAGGTAGCGAGTTCTTCGCCGCTGCTGGGGGTGATGTCGAAGTTCTTGCGTTTGGCCTCGGCCAGCAGTTCGGGATCTTTCATGGTGTTTAGGAATGCTTCACGAAGAACTTTAAGCCGGTCGGATGCTAGGCCGGGAGGCGCTACGATGGGGCGGCCGAAATCGTTGGCAGCCAGGACCATGGGGACCAGGCGGCGATCGTTTTCGGAAGTTTTATATTCGTCCATTAGCTCGCGCAAGGTCGGCGTGTCGGCGATACGGGGATCGCGAGTCTGGCCGGTCTGCATCAGAATGCGGGCAAAGCCTTTCTTCCTCCAGGTGTGGTACGGCTCGCGCGAATGGTAGGCTTGGATGGTAAACGAGCGGCAGTGCAACTCGCCCCGTTCAACGGCGAGATCTATTTCACCGCCGCCCTGATAGCCGGCGACGATGGTAAATTTGGTGCCGAGGACTTCTTCCAACAACTTTGGCATGTAACTACCTGACGTACCCGCGCCGGTGGAGCCGCATTTGGGCGGTTCCTTGGCCTTGCGCACATCGGCGAGCGTCTTATAGGGCTGATCGGCGCGCATGTAAAGCAAATAGTCGGATTTGTCCGAGCTGCCGATCCAGGCGAACTTCGCCCAATCGTATCTCACTTCTTTCTGCTGCATCAGTTGGTTGAAATAGATCGACGGCTGAATCGCGCCGATGGTCAGACCGTCGGGCTTGGAAACATTGTACAGGTAATTGGCGCCGATGATCGAACCGGCGCCGGTCATATTCTGGACAATGAAATTAGGATTGCCGGGAATATGCTTGCCCATGAATTGGGCCATCAAGCGGGCGTAGAGATCATAGGCGCTGCCCGCGCTGGCGGCGGCGATGACCGTGATGGTTTTGCCCTGATAGAACGGGGTCTGGGCGCGAAGCTCGCTGTAGCTTCCCAATAGTAAGATGACGAGTAGGCTGAAAATCATTGTCGCTCCCGGGTTTCAGCTCAATCCATAGAATCGCTTCGGGTTGTCGGTGAAAATTTTCTCAACTAAACCCGGTGCCAGGTCCTTGCGCGATTTCATGGTTTGCACCAATAATTTTTCTTCCGCCGGATCATTGTGACCATAATCGGAGCCGATCAGTAAATTGTCTGCGCCGATAAATTCCGCCAGGTAGGGGATGTCTTCGTCAGCCTCGCAGGCGACGTAGATGCGGTAGTCGCGGAAGAGCTCCTTGCATGATGAAAACTTCCAGCGCGCGTTGGGAAAACTCGGGCGCGGGCGCGCCGAGCGCTTGAGGTGATGATAGAGAAACGGCACCCAGCTCGCCGAGACTTCGAGAAAGCCGAATTTTAGAGCTGGAAACTTCTCGGGGATCGCGCTGGAGACCAAATCGCGGAAGCCGACGATGGGCGGCACATGTGAGGTGGCGAAGGTGCCATTCAATTCGAGATCGAAAAAGTCGAGCAAGTGGCGGCTGCTCTGGCCGGTATGGACGCAGATCGGTAGGCCAAGCTTTTCGGCCTCGGCGTAGATCGGCATGAAGTGGGGATTGTTCAACGTCAGTGAGCCGATGATGCCGCTGAAAAAGATGCCGACGGCGCCGTTCTTCTTGGCTTCGTGCATCTGCTTGATCGATGCATCCACTGATTTTAGCGGCAGCACCGTGACCCAGCGCAGCCGGTTATTGGATTTGCCATAAACTTCGCCGAGGAATTTATTGTAAGCGTCACAGAGGGCGACTTGAAGCTTGGTGTCCTCGGTCACGTCGATGAGAAATAGGGTGGGGTAGATGACCTGGGTGTCGACGCCGGCATGATCCATGTCGGCCAAACGAGCCGGCACGTCGGTGATCTCGCGGCAGCCCAGAGCGATGTCGGTTCTTCCCGCTTCGCGTTTCGACGCCGTCGGCGTGATAATGCGAAAGCCGCCCTTGCCCGAGGCTTTTGGAAAGATATTGCCGTCGATCAACCATAGCACATTGAAGTCGCGATAGAGCGTGTCGTCGGGCGCCGATACCATGACTGGGCGGCGATGGCGCATGCTCGGATCGAAATGCTTCCACATGCTCTCCGATTCGGCGATATGGGTATCGGCATCGATGATTCCTGCCATGGTCACTGCCTCCGGGAAATTATTTTTCATTATGAAGGCACGAAGATCACGAAGTTCGGAATATTAATTATCGGCAACCTTCGTGTCCTTCGTGCCTTCGTGGTGAAGGTATTTAGCCCTGTCATTGCGCTTTCCAGCCGAGCTCATCGGCGCTGAAGCGCGAATATTTTTCGATTTCTTCTTTGACCAACTTGTTAAGTTCCGCGGTTGCGGTGCGCAGGTCGACGTTGTAGCCGCGGCTCTTGAGATTTTCCTGAAGCTTCGGCTCTTGCAGGGTCTTGCGGATCGCATCGGCCAAAACCTTGGTCGTTGCCTCCGGGGTGCCCTGGGGCGCGAGAAAGGCGAGATGGGCCAGGAGATTGACCTGCGGATAACCCTGTTTGGCGAAAGTCGCGACTTCGGGCAACGTCGCGGAGTTGACGTCGACGGCGACGCCGTGGAGCTTGCCGGATTTGATATGCGGCAAAGCCGCGACATCGGACGCCATCGCTAAATTGATATGGCCGCCCAAGAGATTGGTGATGATTTGCGCCGAGCCGGCGAATGGCAGCGATGTAATATCGATTTTGGCGGCGCGTTTCAAAAGCTCTACTTCCAAGGTGAGGCTGGTGCCGGTGGGACCGACGCCGACGATGATCTCGCCCGGTTTCTTCTGTGCCGCGGCGACTACGTCTTTGATGCTTTTCAACTCGGAGTCGGCGCGGCTCAGCATGATGACGGCGGCGTAGCCATGCAAGATCGCCACCGGTTGAAAATCCCGAACCAAGTGCGCCGCGCCTTTGGCATTGGCCACACTCATGGTGGCGATCTGGCCGAGCAGCGAGCCCAACAGCGTGTAGCCGTCTTTGCTCGATCTGGCGACTTTCTCCGCGGCGATGGCACCGGCGCCGGCCGGTTGATTGGTGACGTTGATTTGCACCTTGGTGGTTTTGCTCAGTTCCTCGCCGAGCAGGCGAAACAACAAATCGACGCCGCCGCCCGGGCTCGATGGCACGACGATTTCGATCGGCTTGTTAGGGAAAGGCTGCGCACCTACCGAGGCAAAGGGTCCGAGCACCAGTAAGGTAATCAGAATCAACTTAAATGTCATGATTCCTCCGAAGCAACATGGTGTTTAGTTAGGGGGGCTGCTAAACAACTCTTTCGGAGTCCTTCGACCGTTCGAGAAGCCTCACGGCAGGCTTCCTCGGCGGCCTTTAGTTCCGAGCCCGTCGAGGAATCAGGACGAACGGAAAGGGCGGATTAATTGATTGAATGAGTCCGTTCATGCTGAGCTTGTCGAAACATGTCCCAGCGTTTTTTAGCAACCTGCTAATATCTGTGCCAGACAATGAGCGCGAATACAAAATGACCGGGTCAGCTGTCTTCGAGTTTCTCGATGATCTCATGTCCCACTCGGCGGCGCGCCAGGAGCGGCGTAAGCAGCATCACCAGGGACAGCGCCATGAAGAGCGCGGCGATGGGACGATTGAAGAAAATCGCGGCGCTGCCGCGCGACATGATGAGCGAGCGCCGGATGGCGGCTTCGAGGAGGGGGCCAATCACCAGGCCCAACACCAACGGCGCCGGTTCGTAGGCGAATTTTTTCATCAGAAATCCGATCACTCCGAAGAGAATCACGATCACCACGTCGCCGAGGTTTGCCGACACCGTGTAGGCGCCGATGATGCTGAACAGAATGATCATCGGGAACAAATAAAAATACGGCAGGCGGAGCACGCGAATCCATAGACCGATCAACGGCAGATTCAAAATCAGCAGCATGGTGTTGCCGATGACCATGCTGCCGAGGATGCCCCAGAAAAGCTGTGGCGAGTTTTGAATGAACAGCGGCCCTGGTGCCAGTCCATGGATCATCAGCGCGCCGAAGATCAGCGAGGTCACCGATCCAGTCGGCAAGCCCAAGCTCAGCAGAGGTATCCAACCGCTGCAGCTCGCCGCGTTATTCGCCGTCTCGGGTCCGGCAACACCGGCGATGGCGCCATGACCGAATTTCTCCGGATGCTTGGACAGCTTTTTCTCCAGAGCGTAGGAAGCGAAGGTGGCGATGACGACGTTCAATCCGGGAATGGCGCCGATGCAAAATCCCAAGAGCGAACCGCGCGCGATGGGCGCGGCCGAGTCACGCCAATCTTGCATTGTCGGTAGCAGGCCGCGCACCTTGTTTTGAAAAATCTCGCCGGCCTTGGCGTCGAGGTTGAGCAACACTTCGGATACTCCGAATAGACCGATCACCACCGGGGTCAGGCCGATACCATCGCGCAGCACCAGAAAATTAAACGTGAAGCGCGGCGCGCCGGTGACCGGATCGAGTCCGACGCTGGCCAGCAGGGCGCCGAAAAGTGCCATCAGCAAAGCTTTATCCATCGGTCCGTGGGCCAGGTAAACCAGCGCGGTCAAGCCGAACAACATCAGCGCGGCGTACTCCGGCGGACCGAAGTGTAAGCCAAATTCCGCCAGCAGCGGCGCCAAAAAAGCCAGGCCCAAGAGTGCGACGATGCCGCCGATGAATGAGCCGAAAGCGGCCATGCCGAGAGCCGGACCGGCGCGACCCTGACGTGCCATGGCGTAACCGTCGAGACATGTGATCACCGAAGATGCTTCGCCGGGAATGTTGACTAAGATCGACGTCGTCGAGCCGCCATATTGAGCGCCGTAGGTGATGCCGAACAGCATGATCATGTAGGCGAGGGGCGGAGCGTGCAGTGCCAGGGGCAAGAGCAAGGCGATGGCGCCGGCCGGGCCGAGACCGGGTAGCACGCCGACCAGTGTCCCTAAGAGCACGCCGGCAAAGCCGTAGAATAGATTGAGCGGCGACGCGGCGGTGAGTACACCTTGCAAGAGTAGTTGGAGCGTGTCCAAACGATGCCTTTCAGATGAGCAGAGCGAGCAGGCCGCGCGGCAACTGCGCATGGAGCAAGACGTCGAAGAAAAGATGGGCACCGAGCGCGGCAATGACAGCGAAGCTGACGCTCAAGCGCCAGGCCTGCGCCGCGACATACTTCAGGTAGAACGCAAGCAACAGAAACGTAGAGATAGCAAATCCGAGGGAGTCGAGCAGGAACGCATAGGCGAGCATGCCGGCGACGACGAAAAAAATCTTTTGCCATTGGTCGCCGCTGGTCGCCGTCTTGATGTCGGAAGCGGCGTCGTTGCCCGCCCCGCTTAATCGCAACAGCGCAATGGCGCCGATGGCGAGCGCCGCGCCGAAGGGAAAAAAACCCGCACCGGGTTTCCCACCGGTGCCCAGGCCAAGTTGATACGCCGCATAGGCTACGTAGGAGGAGAGCAGCAGCCAGAAAATGGCGATGATGCAGCGGCTTTTCATGCGCCAAGATGAAAGTCGGCTGGGATGTTCTTATAGAGGCGACCGGCCGGTCGCCGGTTCGAAGCACCACTATTCATTCTTACGACGCGGCCTTGATGAATTCGGCGGCGCGCTCGCCGATCATCATGCTGGTTAAGTTCGTATTCGCGTGGGCTACGGTCGGCATGATCGAGGCGTCGCCGACCCAGAGATTATCCATGCCGTGGACCCGCAGGTGCTGATCGACCACGGCCAAAGGATCGCTGGCGGGGCCCATCTTGCAGGTACCGGCGCCGTGAAAATAGCTGGTAAAGGTCGAGCGGGCGAACTTCTCCCAGTCTTCTTGTGGGCTTGGCGAGAACAGCTCGCCGCAGTATTTGCTCAACGGCTCGGTGGCCGCTAACTTCTGGACGAACCTCATCGCCGCGATCATGGCTTGAAGATCTTTCGGATGCTCGAGCATGCGCGCGTCGATGACCGGCAGCTCGGCGGGATCGTTGCTCGCCAAGGTCAGTTTGCCGCGGTTGGTCTGTTCCAAGAGGTGACAGGAGAAGCCGATCATATCGCCGATGCCGGACACGGTGGTGATCTCGCGCAGGATAATATGAAAATCGAGATAGTCGCGCGCCGGATCGCTTTTGTAGTAGAGCTTCAAGGTTGAGCGGCCGCGCGCTGCGGGTCGGTCGCGGTCGGTCTTGGCTGTGAGGGTCATCGTGACGACCGGATGGTCTTGATAATTTTCGCCGACGCCGGGAAGTTCATGGGTGACTGGAATACCATGGGGGGCCAATGCCGCCCTTGGCCCGATACCCGAAAGCATGAGGATTTGCGGCGAGTGGTAGACGCCGCAACTCAAAACGATTCTGTCCCCGGTGGCTTGCAATTCGCGGCTGTCTTTGCGGTAGCGCACACTCTGGACTTTGTCACCGTCAAGAATCAGCCCGCACACCTGGGCGTCGCCGATGATGGTAAGATTGGCACGTGCCCGCGCCGGGCCAAGGTAGGCGACGGCGGCGGATTGGCGTTTGCCTTCTTTGATATTGCGCGCCGTCGGCGCGACACCCTCGGGATTCTCCACGTTCTGATCATCGAAGCGCAACACGCCGAGCTTCATCAGGGCATCGAGAAAGGCCTGCTCCTGGTCGCCCAGAGGAGCGTCGAAGATATGTTTGCGCTTGACGTAGATCGGTCCCGCGTTGCCGTGAATCGGATCGTTGGGAAAATCCTGGTCCGACTCCATGCGTTTGAGCACTGGCAGGACTTTTTCCCAAGACCATTCTGGGTTGCCCTGTGCTGCCCAATTGTCGAGGTCGGCTTTGATCGGCCGCGGGATCGACATCATGTTCACCGATGAACCGCCGCCGGCAATGCGCCCGGCGAGGGAATAAAATTCGCTGCCATCGAAGTTACGCCGGGTCGGATACATCATGATGTAAGGACTTTCGAGCAAGACATTGGTCGCCTTGTCGGCATCGGCAACAGTCCCGGGGATCGGCTGTGGGTCCGGGCCGGCTTCGAGCAGCAAAACTTTTCGTTTGGGATCTTCGGATAAGCGCGCGGCGATCACGCAGCCCGCTGAGCCGCCGCCGGCAATGATGACATCGTAAACCTCGGACATTAATTAATTTCTCCTAACTCGTTCAACCGCTTCGCTCAGTTCAATCGCTGCGCTCCGTTCAAATCGTTCAAAACGTTTTCGGAGGTTCCGTCGGCTTAAACGGAGCGCAGCGGTTGAGCGGCTTGAACGGTTTGAACGTGCTTAATTCCACTCGACGCCCATTTGTTTTAGCCGCCGGCGGTATTCCACCGCGGGGGTGTCGGGACCGCGCAGATGCAGCTCTTCGGCGAGATCGAGGGGCAGTTCCCAGGGACGCTGAGACTCGACGATGGCTTTGTCCTGCTCGAAGATCTTGCGATGCTGGGCGTTCAATTGCTCGTCCGGTTTACTATCGCGGTAGTTGCGTCCGGCGAGACGGAAAAACCGAGTCTCGTTGCTGGCCACCGGTGTGCACAAATAAATATTGGTATGGCGTTCGTCGCCGCCCGGCTGGCTGCGCTGGATGGTCACCATGAACGGTAGGATCACGGTGTAGCGTTGCTTCGACGGGCTCTGGGCGCGCAGACGATTGACCGGGGTATCGATCTCATATTGAAAACCGCCGGACACTTCCTGGAGTTCAATTACCGGCGACTCGGCCTGTTCTGGGTCGCCGAGGATGCCGGCGTGGACCCAGGGAAAGTGGGAGAAATCGGCGAGATTCTCGATCATGCGCGCGGCATTGGCTTTCCATTGGCCGTCGGAATTGTACGGTGCCCAGACGAAAGCAGGATCATCGATCTCCTTGGGAAATGCCGGAATGTCTTGTCGGGGTTCGTCGAGACAAACCCAGATCAGACTATGGCGCTCCTGCACATGGTAAGATTTCGCCCGTGCCTTGGCAGGTATTTCACGATCGGGGGGCAGCGAGGGAATCTTCACGCACGCGCCGTCCGCGCCGTAATTCCAGCCATGGTACGGACAGACAAGCTTGTCGCCGTCAATCCATCCCAATGACAGTGCCGCGCCACGATGCAGGCAGAGATCGTAGAAAGCCGCGACTTTGCCATTGACGCGCCAGAGCACTAACGGCTGGTCGAGCAGTTTCACCGACGTGGGTTTGTCGGTCAGATCTTTGGACCAGAGAACGGGATACCAAAATTGCCGGAGAATAGTCATACGTATGCTCCTGATAATCGATCACCAATTGTATTAGCAGATTGTGGCACGCTTGTGTCAAGCGAGCGCCGCCATGGGGTCTCGGTTCAGTTTGGCTAGATCCCTCTCTGCGTTCGAGATGACGACGAAACGCAACCTGTCATTTCGAGCGTAGCGAGAAATCTTTCTACGTTTTTCAACCTGCCTGAAATCAAACTGAAGCGGGACCTCGCTACGGCCTAGCATTTTGCTAGGAAATCGCGATATGCCGTGTTACAAGGCGGCGAGTTTTACTGAGTATAGATGTGGCGGGAAACCACGAGGAAATCGAATATGAAGCTGATTCTGCTCGCATTTGTACTGATCTTGCAGCCGCCGTCGCCGGCGTTGGGCCAGGAGCGAATCAAATTTCCCGTCGGCGTTTCGTCCAAAGTATTGGGTTATGGCACTCTGTGGGCGGCCTGGCGGCGCGGCTATTTCGAGCGTGAAGGGCTCGATGTCGACGTCGTGCTCATGCGCGGCACGGCGCCGGCGGTGCAAGCGTTGATCGGCAACTCGATTTCCGCGGCATTGCTCGCCAACGACGGGCCGATCACCGCCGTCGAGCAGGGCGCTGATTTGGTGATGGTCGCCAGCGGCAGCAAAATCACTCACATGCTGATGGGTGCAAAGAATTATAAAAGTTTCGAAGACCTGCGCGGCGCGACCATCGGTTCGTCCACGTTAACTTCCGGCACGACTTTCGTGTTGCGGCGCGCTCTCAAGCTCAAGGGACTCGAGTATCCGCGCGATTATAAACTCCTGAGCGTCGGTGGTACCACCGAGGCGTTCCTGGCCATGAATGCCGGTCAAACCGCCGCTTCGATGATGGCCGTGCCCTATTCGTTTCGGGCCCAGGAGATGGGGTTTAATTTAATCGGCCGCATGGTCGATGTCTTTCCCAATTATTTGCTCTCGGCATTTTCCGTCCGGCGCAGTTGGGCCGAGACGAATCGCCCGGTGGTTGTGCGCTTTCTCAAGGCGGTGGTGCGCGCAAAAAAATGGTTCGAGCAAGATCGCAAAGCCGCGATTGAATACTTGGCGAAGGAATTTCAGCTGACTCCGGCGCTGGCGGAAAAAGGGCTGGACTACTACCTGCAAGCTCCCGCCTGGCATCCTGAACTGGAGATTGAAATGGACGGCTTGAAAACCGTCGTCGACATCTACGCCGAACAGAATAATTTAAAAGGGCCGATCCCTAACCCGGAGAAGTATGTCGATCACAGTTATTTGCGCCAAGCCCTGAAGGAAATTGGGTTGAGATGACCCAATTACATTATGCGCGCCGGGCAAATCCTGATCGGCATCAGCTAGTCATGACACGTTCAGACAACTAGCTCACAGCTGCGCCCGTTATAGGTCTTGTTTGCCGTCATCGATCCAAGTTTTTGCGAATGCTAAGCCGTCTATTTCTGCTTCCGATTGCGTGGCAAAGTATCTGGTTATCACCGGATATTTGATCGCGTCGTCGGTTCCCTCACGCCAAATTATTTGGACCTTGGGCTGCCATTGCTTGGTGTCACTTATCTGCCACGCTGACACCGTGATTCTATGTCCCTTGTAGATTTCTTCCATTACTTCAGCCTAACCTTCAGTCGGGTTTTTTCGTATTCTACCATGATAAAACCAGGAATAAGTACCGGGGAGATTCTGAGTTTTTTGGTTTTATTGGTCGGTTAGGTGTGGACCCGCCATCCTATTGTGGTATTTTTAGGCCATGAAATTTGAAAACGACAAAGGCGATCAAGTGGAAATAAACTTTCAGAATTTCGAGAAGATATTGCCGGGAGACAAACCCGGCTATACGCCCGTGAAATTTAAGAACGGTGGAGAAGAATGGGTGCGGGCGACGCACAGCGAGATTCTCGAAGCCACTGTGGAAGAGTAGAAGTCGGGAGAGTTGCGACATTATCATCTGGATAACGCCGACGATTTTTTTCCACTCGACGGAGCAGCCGACCTGCGGGGTGTTCTCGGTTGGATTCATGAAAATCGCTTAATCCCGTATCACCTTTCAACTCTCTCGAAGTGGTCATTCTTTAACGCCGTTTCGTTCCTGCTAATCTAGCCCTATTCTTACTGGGCCTCCAATAATTTCCGCGCCTCGGCCAATTTTTTCGCGTGGTCCAGATCAAGGCACGATTTGAGCTCTGTCACTCTACCGGTTGCCAAGCCGCAAAAAGCGCAGTAGCCGGCGTCGGCATCGCTTATTACGAGGCGCGCGGTCGCCAGTTGGTGCTGCTCGCTCTCTTCGTGATTCTGTCGCGGAAAATTATTGACGCATACATAGCACCAAGGCATAACGCTTCTCCTTTGCAGGGCGCTTTCGCCAACAGGGTGTCTCTGATCTGAGACACCCTGTCGTCTTCTGCTACCCTATAGTGGAAGCAGGATTAGTGCCCAGCCACTGCGTTCGCCGGATCTGTCACTACGAGAAGCAGACGAACCAAATGAAAAAGTAGAGCAACGCAAATCACTGCATGGGTGATTATTTGTGAACACGACACAGCAGAGGCTAGTGGTGAGAAGTAAAGCCGCGCAAATCGTTGCATGTGTGATCATTCTTTTCGCGGCGGATGCTCAGGTCCGGACGATATTTTTTCCTGTGACGATCCGGCGGCGGAATTATCACCTGCAAGGTTATCGATATGCGGCGAATCATCGAGTTCACGCGCCGCCATTCGGACAAGCCACGATCAGCGCAGCTGCCGATTTTCTGCCAGATACTTTGAAAACGCTGAATGTGTTATAAGCGTCAATCCGAATCTTTGCGCCGGAAGGCAACAGCATGAACATCGACCTCCATTCGCATTTTTTTCCCGTCGAGGCGCTGCAGAGTCCCGGCAAGTTCGAAAACCGCGCGCCGAAGTTGGTGCTGGAGAACGGCAAATTGTCGGTGACATCGCAGATCGGTTTTCGCCCTGGGCTGGGCGCGGGCGCGTACGATCCGCTGGCGCGGATCAAGGCGCTCGATGAAATGCACATCGACATGCAGGCGATTTCGCCATCGCCGATTTTGCTTTTTTACTGGGAAGATGCCGCGGTGGCGGCGCATTTCTCGCGCCGGCAGAATGAAGCCATACAGGATGTTGTCAAAAAACATCCGGATCGTTTTATCGGCTTCGGCAGTGTGCCGCTGCAGAGCATTTCCGAATCCATTGCCATCGCCAGGGAAGCGAAAAGCATGGGCCTCAAGGGGTTGGAGATCGGCAACGCGGTGGCGGACAAGCCGCTCGACGATCCGAGCTTCGAGCCGTTCTTTCAAATCGCCCAGGAATTGGAGCTGTTGCTATTCGTCCATCCTCTCGAAGGGGGACTCGACGCCGACGATCCGCTGTCGCCGATACTCGGCAACGTTCTCCAGTTCACCTTTCGCACGACCTTGATGGTCGAGCGCATGATTCTCAAGGGCATGTTCGAGAAATATCCCAACCTGCGATTATGTCTGTCCCACGCCGGCGGCTTGTTGGCTTTCAACATCTGGCGTTTGGATCATTCCTACGGCTTGCGGGCGGATTTACAGAAGCGGTTGCCGAAAAAGCCGTCGGCATATTTGCCGCAAATGTATTTCGACACCATCGTCCATTCGGTGGCGGCGCTGGATTATCTTGTGCGGGTGGTGGGCGCCGACCGGGTGGTGATCGGCACCGACTACCCGATGGCAATGGGGGATTTTGCCGCGGTGAATAAAGTCATGGAGCTGCAGATCGGTGACGCCGAGCGCGCCGCGATCCTCGGCGGTAACGCAGCGCGCGAATTGCGGCTGTGAGCCGGTCGAAAGATGATTCAACACCGATCGCCGATTTAACGCAAGTTAAAAAAACGTATTTCTCCGCGTCTGCATTTCTGCGTTGAGTGATACGGCCGTCAACTAGAACCCGTATAGTCTCCTGGGATTATCGTCCAAGATTTTTTGCGCGAACGCCGCGCCAATCTTGCCGCCATCCGCCAAGGTTTGAATCGCTTCGATGTCGTTGGAATAGTCGGCGTGGCCGTAGTCGGTGCCGACGGTGATGTGATCTTCGCCGACGCAGTCGACCACGTAGGCGAGGTCGTCGGTGGTCTGGCAGGCGACGTAGACGCGGTTATCGCGCAGTACCGTGGCGGCTTCGATGTGACGCTCCTTGGGCCGCGCCTGGGTGAGCGCATGGCCGGCGTACTTGCGCTGGAATTCGCGCTCGGCCTGGGTGCGGATGACGAGATCGTTGACCGCGTAGGGCAGCCACTGCGACGTGCTTTCGACAAACGACCAGCGCAGTTTGGGAAACCTCGCCGGCACGCCTTGATAGATCAAATTATTAAAGGCGCCCACCGACGGCAGCTTGAAGCGCGAGAAAACATCCTGGCCATATTGATCGTAGTAGTTAAAACTGCCGGTGCCGGCGTGGACGCAGATCGGCAGGTCGAGCCGTTCGGCTTCTTGATAGATGGGGAACAGCGCGGGATCGGAGAGCAGCCATTCGCCCTCGTGACCGCGCATGAAGACGCCGCAAGCGCCGCGGGCTTTGGCGAAGTTGATTTCCTCGATGGCTTTGTCCATGGATCGCAGCGGCGGCAGGACGATCCAGCGCAGGCGATTGTTGCCGAGCTGCCAGATATGCGCGAGCCAGCGATTGTAACCGCGATAGAGCGCCAGCTCCACTTCGGCACGCGCCGTCACCGGCCGCAGGAACAGGGTCGGGTAGAGCACCTGGATGTCGATCTTCAAGGCATCCATATGCGCCAGGCGAGCCGAGACATCGGTCAGGTCACGGGCGTCTTCCGGCACGTTCAAGCCGAGATTGGAATTGGCGATGACGCGGTCGTCGACCCGCCAGAAATGGATACCGTTCTTTTTCGAGATCAATACCTCGGGAGTGAAGCGGCGATCTTCTTCCAACATGAAGTTCCACGTCTGTTCGGTTTCGATAACGTGGGCATCGGCGTCGATGATTGCCATGGCGATGGATTCTCCTTTTAAGGTCGTGGCTCGCGCTAGAACGTTTTTCTGGGCTCGCCCATATGGAATGGCTGATTTCTTGTAGAACTGCCCACCCGCTACTGTCAAACGAAAGCAACGCCGGATAATTCGCTTCCCGAGCAATCTGCTTGGTTCGGCGGCAATGCTGGAAATTCGCTTATTTGAGCTCAATTACCAGAGCGGTCTCTGAATTGGTTCGCAAAGGATAACTTTGGATTCCCCCGACCTGTGGAAGACAGCAATATCCCTATTCCAAAGCGACTAGCGCTACCGAGGGAAATTTCCTAAGATTCTATTTTCATCGGGAAAGTGCGACGGAGGCTTTGAATCGATGGTCAAGAAGATCCCCACCCAGCTCGAAACCCATGGCCATGTGCGCGTGGACAATTACTATTGGCTGCGCGAACGAGACAATCCCGAAGTCATTCGCTACTTGAACGATGAGAACGCCCTTGCCGCCGACGCGATGGCGCATACTCAGGAATTTGAGAAAAAGCTTTTTGAAGAAATCAAAGGTCGGATCAAGCAAACCGATTTGTCCGTGCCGTATAAACGCGAAGACTATTTTTATTACACCCGCTTCGAGGCGGGGAAAGAGTATCCAATCTACTGCCGCAAGCTGGCTGCGCTCGATGCGCCCGAGCAAGTGATGCTCGACGGCAATGCCTTGGCCCAGGGGCATGAGTTTTTCTCCATCGGCGGCACTGCGGTGAGTTCGGCGCAGGACCTGCTCAGTTATGCAACGGATACTCAGGGACGGCGGATTCACACGACCTATATCAAGCATTTGGCCACCGGCGCGCTACTGCCGGATGTGATCGCCAACGTTACGGAGAATCTCGCCTGGGGCAACGACAACCGCACGCTGTTTTACGGCAAACAGGAGGAAACCACGCTGCGCCAGTATCAGATCTGGCGTCATATCGTTGGCACCGATGCGGCGACCGACCAGCTGGTCTACCAAGAAGACGACGAGACTTTCAGCGTGTACGTTTTTAAGACTAAATCCAAGCGCTACTTACTGCTGGTGTCGGCGCAAACGATTACCTATGAGTGTCGGTACCTCGATGCCGATGAACCGCTCGGTGATTTTAAAATTTTTCTGCCGCGAGCGCGCGGCCATGAGTATCAGATCGATCACATCGCTGACCGCTTCCTCATCCGCACCAATGATCAGGCGAAAAACTTTCGCTTGATGGCGACGCCGGTGGCGCAGCCGGGGCGCGAGTATTGGCGCGAGATCATTCCCCACCGCGACGATGTCTACCTTGGTGATTTCGAGCTATTCAAAGACTATATGGTTCTGGAGGAGCGGGCGCGCGGCCTGACACAGATCCGCGTCGTGCCGTGGTCGGGTAGCGGCGCCCATTATCTAGAATTTGCCGAGCCGGCCTACCGGGCGCATCTCGGCGCCAATATGGAGTTCGACACCAAGATCGTCCGGTTCGATTACACCTCGATGAAGACACCGCAGTCGATTTATGACTACGACGTGGACACGCGCGAGCGCAAATTATTAAAGCAAGAGGAAGTGCTCGGCGGTTTCAACGCCGACGACTACGTCACCGAGCGGCTCCATGCGCGGGCCGCCGACGGCACCGCGATTCCGCTGTCCCTGCTCTATCGCAAAGGGCTTAGGAAAGACGGGCGGAATCCAACACTGCTGTATGGCTACGGCTCCTACGGCGTGAGCATCGACGCCGCCTTCGCGTCGCCGCGCTTGAGTCTGGTCGATCGCGGTTTTGTCTATGCCATCGCCCATATTCGCGGCGGCCAGGAGTTGGGCCGCCAATGGTACGATGATGGCAAGCTGTTGAAGAAGAAAAACACCTTTACCGATTTCGTCGCTTGCGCGGAGTTTTTGATTAGCGAACGCTTCACCAATCCGGAAAAACTGTTCGCCATGGGACGCAGCGCCGGCGGTTTGTTGATCGGCGTGGCCACCAACTTACGCCCTGACTTATTCAAAGGTGTCGTCGCCGAGGTGCCGTTCGTCGACGTTGTGACCACCATGCTCGATCCGTCGATTCCGTTGACCGCCGGCGAATATGACGAGTGGGGCGATCCGCACAACAAAGAGTTTTACGACTACATGTTGTCCTACTCGCCCTATGACAACGTCGCGAGGAAACCCTATCCGGCCATGCTGGTCACCGGCGGCTTGCACGACTCCCAAGTGCAGTACTGGGAGCCGGCCAAGTGGGTGGCGAAACTTCGTGAGCTGAAGACCGATAGCGAACCCTGTGCTGCTCAAGACCAATATGGACGCCGGCCACGGCGGCGCCTCGGGACGTTTCCGGCGCCATCAGGAGACCGCGTTCTCCTATGTGTTCTTGCTCGACCTGGCGGGGATCCGGGAGTAGCGCCGACTTAAAAAACCTTGCAGGCGTTGTCGATGTCTAGTTGGTGAGCAGCAATCCAATGGCTTTTGTTTGAGCCGGCAAGGTTCCCGGTCGTCGGCGCCGAAGCAGGAGCGCGCTTATTGGTTCAACCAATATCTGGTGAATTCTTGCAGGAAGGTCAGTGTCGATAAATCGTTCATGCGGTCCAGATAGACCTTCCCGTTCAAATGATCGTACTCATGCTGGATCACCCGGGCGTGGAAGTCCTTGGCGACGAAGTCGAGTTTGTTGCCCTCGCGATCGAGGGCGGTGACGTGGATGCGTTTGTAGCGCGGCACTTGTCCGCGCAGGTCGGGTATACTGAGACAACCTTCCCAGTCTTCTTCCATGTCATCCGATAGCGGCGTGATCTGCGGATTCACCAGCACGGACAGCGGCACTTTGCCTTTATTGGGGTAGCGCGGGTTGTCGGCGACTTCGAGCACGGCGAGCTGTTTCGATGTAAACACCTGATCCGCCGCCAGCCCGACACCGTCGTACTCTTTCATGGTCTCGATCATGTCGTCGATGAATCGCTGCAGCGCCGCGGTCTTTAGTTCTTTGACGGAAACATTATCCGTAACTTTGCGCAGCACCGGATGTCCCAAGCGCGTAACTTTAAGAATGGCCATGGGGAGTTTTTTAACATAGGCGCCAAGCGGGAAAAAGAGCGGCGGCGCGGGATCGGCGATTCTGTTTTTTTGCAGGTCCACGATCTAAGCTGCTGCGCTAATTGTTAGCTTCAGACGATCGACTGGCCCGCAAGTTGGAAGGCCTTGAAGAAGAAATGCGACAACAATTCAACTGAGGTTGATCCCAGGTTTCCGCAATCCCGGGAAGGTGGAGTCTGCCGAACACGCGGACTAGTTTCCCTAGCTTTGGTGGCTCGCGCCTGGTCAATTTCTGGTTCGCACCGATCTCGTTCGCATGTGATCGGCGCGGCCGTTTTTTTGACAACTCTGCCGGCATTCGATAATTCGCAAAAGCTGGTATACTGATTTTTCGCTGGACGGCCGAGAAGGGTGGATAAATTGTTTAAACCTTCGATTAAAATGTTTTTGGCGATGGTTCTGACCTGCGCTGGATTACCGGCTTGCGCCCCACTGAAAGAAACGGGTCGAACCATCGGTCACACGACGCGTGACGTGACCACGGGAATAGGACACGGGGCTCGAGATATTACCAGAGAGATCGGCCATGGCACCCGGGACGTAGTTCGCGATATCGGTGAGGGAACGCGCGATGCGACTAATGCCGCGGCTGGGGAAGTGAAAAAGGTCGTGAAACCGTCCCCGTCGGAGTATTGAACCGCTGGGTGGGTCGTGCGCTGGCAGCGAGCGCAAGCACCGACGATGTGTTTTTATTCAAGCCGCGATTAAAGCGATGCACGGGCGTGTGTTCCACGTCACGCGCCTACGCTGAGAGACCGGTGCAATTCCGAGCCTGCAACGTTCCCCTAATAGCCCAACAATTATTTATTTTTTGATCGGCGCCCATCGTAAGTCTGCGCCGGCGCTGTGTTGATTGGCGCTTCACTTTTCACGATGAAATCCCTGGCGCGACTCTTAACGCAAGCTATCTTGACATAGTAGACCTAACGAGTCTATATTTAAAACGTGAAACGAGGGAAGCCAAAAAGCGAACGCAGCTCGTTAATGAACGTCGGACGGCGGGTCGATTATGCGGTGCGGGCGTTGTCTTTTTTAGCGGGGCAGCCGGCGGTCGCAATCGTCAGCCGGGCGGAAATAGAGAAGAGTCAGGATATTCCATCTTTTTATCTCTCAAAAATCATGAAGGACCTGGTCGCCGGCGGATTGGTTCAGTCGCATATCGGCTCGAAAGGCGGCTTCACTCTGGCCAAGCAGGCGGTGGCGATTACAATTAAAGATATTTACGAGGCGGTGGAGCGGCCGCTGGTATTGATGGAGTGTCTCGAACAGGGTGAGAATTATTGTTCTTACTGTGCGGTGTGCACGCAAAAATCGATCTGGGAAGAGGCGCAGTCGGTGCTCGCCAACTTTCTCGCCGGCGTTACCATTGCCGATATCGCCGACCGCCAGGGCTTGAAGGCGCGCATGCTCAAGGCGCCCATGCAAAAAGCGGTTTAACCAGTAAGATATAAGGATAGCGAATGTTAGAGATCAAAAACCTGCATGCCACAGTCGGCGACAAGGAAATTCTGCGCGGCATCGATCTCAATGTCGGCGCCGGCGAAGTGCACGCAATCATGGGACCTAATGGTTCGGGGAAAAGTACATTGGCTCATGTCCTCTCAGGTCGGGAAAACTACCAAGTCACCGGCGGTACGGTGACCTATCAAGGTAAAGATCTATTGACAATGGCGCCGGAGATCCGGGCGCGCGAAGGCATCTTTCAGGCGTTTCAATATCCTATCGAGATTCCCGGTGTTTCGACGACCTATTTTCTCAAGGCGGCACTCAACGCCGTGCGCAAACATCGTGGTTTGGACGAACTCGATGCCATGGAGTTTCTCAGCTTGATCAAGGACAAGATGAATCTGGTGGAAATGAGTCAGGCGCTGCTCAACCGTTCGCTGAACGAAGGTTTTTCCGGCGGCGAAAAGAAGCGCAATGAAATTCTTCAGATGGCGGTGCTCGATCCGACCCTCGCCGTGCTCGATGAAACCGACTCGGGGTTGGATATCGATGCCCTGCGGGTTATCGCCGGCGGCGTCAATGCGCTGCGTAACCCCAACCGCGCGATGATCGTGATTACCCACTACCAGCGGCTGCTCGATTACATCGTGCCGGACTTCGTCCATGTGCTCTACAACGGCCGGATCGTCAAGTCGGGCACCAAAGAACTGGCGTTAGAGCTGGAAAGCAAAGGTTACGATTGGCTCAAGGGTGAAGCTGCCGCGGTTCATTAAACGCGCCAAAGCGACTGTGCATATGGCCACTTCTGAAAACAAGGAATCTTATATCGCCGCCTTCAGGAAGCTGCGCGCGGGCGGAGCGCTGGCCGGACCGATATGGCTTGAACAGCTGCGCCAAGCTGGCATCGCCAGCTTTGAAGCGATGGGCTTTCCGACGCTCAAAAACGAAGACTGGAGATATACCAGCGTCGAGCCGATCGCGACGCAGTCCTTCGCCCTGGCCAATGGTGAAGCGAAATCGATTATCGGTGCCGAGGTGTTCTCCCGCGCACTGATCGAAACCGACGCGCCGCGGCTAACCTTCGTCAATGGCGTTTACTCGGCGGCGCTGTCCAACACGACAAGCCTGCCGCAGGGTTTGCGGCTTGGGCCGCTGGCAGAATTCATCGATCAGGGTGACGCTAGCGTGGCCGCCCAACTCGGCCAGCTTGCCCGCGCCGAGCAGCAACATTTCGTCGCCCTCAACAGCGCGTTTCTTGGCGATGGCGCGGTGGTTTCGTTGGCGCCGGGCTGCCGTCTGCCGCGGCCTGTCTATCTATTGTTTGTTTCTACCGCTGGAGCGCAGCCGGTGATTTCGCAGCCGCGGATTTTACTTTTGCTCGGCGCCGGCAGCGAGGCGAAGATCGTCGAGAGTTATTTAGGCGTGAGCGGCAAGGCATATTTTTGCAACGCCGTCACCGAATTGGTCGGGGCTGAGGACTCCATCGTCGAGCACTACCGCTTGCAGCAGGACAGCGAACTCGGGTTTCACGTCGGCACGTTGGCGGCGAGTTTGGCGCGGAACTGTCATCTGACCGCCCACGCGGTGACTCTGAGCGGCGCGCTGGTGCGTAACAATGTTCGCGTGCTGTTGAACGGCGCGGGCGCGGCGTGCGTGCTCAATGGACTTTACCTCGCCGACGGCAAACAGCATGTCGACAATTACACTTTAATCGAGCATGTCAGCCCACGGGCGTCGAGCCTGGAATTGTACAAAGGGGTGCTCGGCGGCGCAGCCCACGGAGTCTTCAACGGCAAAATCATCGTCCACAAAGACGCCCAGAAGTCCGACGCACGCCAGACCAACAAAAATTTATTATTGTCGGATAGCGCGGTCATCGACACCAAACCGCAACTGGAAATTCATGCCGACGATGTCAAATGCAGCCATGGCTCGACCATCGGCCAGCTCGATGCCGATGCGATATTTTATCTGCGCTCGCGCGGCTTGGATGTGGCGGCGGCGCGCAGCTTGTTGAGCTTTGCCTTTGCCAGCGACGTGGTGCGCCGGCTGGGTATCGAACACTTGCGCCAGCGTTTGGACGCGTACTTGGTCGGGCGATTCGGAGCATGGTGAAGTTCCTATGAAGGCAATGTCGCACAAAACCGATGGGGTCGTGGCTTCAGAGAAATTTGACGTCGCCCGGGTGCGCCAGGACTTTCCCATCCTGAGCCGTAAGATTCACGGCAAGCCGCTGGTCTATCTCGACAACGGCGCCACCAGCCAAAAGCCGCAGTGCGTGATTGACGCGATCGATCACTATTACCGTGCGGAAAATTCCAACATCCATCGCGGTGTGCATCACTTGAGCGAGCAGGCCACGGCGGCCTATGAAGCCGCCCGCGGCAAACTGCGCGGTTTTATCAACGCCGGGTCGGATCGGCAGATTATCTTTGTGCGCGGCACCACCGAGGCGATCAATTTGGTGGCGCAGAGTTACGGCCGATCGTTTTTGAAAGCGGGCGACGAGATTATTGTCTCGGCCATGGAGCATCACTCCAACATCGTGCCGTGGCAAATGCTGTGCGAGCAGGTCGGCGCCAAGCTGCGGGTGATTCCGATCAACCATGACGGCGAGATCGTCATGGAAGAATATCATCGCTTGCTCAACGACCGAACCCGGTTCGTTTCGGTGACCCATGTCTCCAATGCGCTTGGCACCGTGGTGCCGGTGAAGGAGATTATCTCCCTGGCCCATGAGCGCGGCGTGCCGGTAATGCTCGACGGCGCCCAGGCGGTACCGCACTTGAAAATCGACGTGCAGGATCTCGATTGCGACTTTTACGCCTTCTCCGGTCATAAGATGTTTGGCCCGACGGGAGTCGGGGTGTTGTACGGCCGTACTGAACTGTTGGAAAAAATGCCGCCGTATCAGGGTGGCGGCGATATGATCAGTCTCGTGACTTTTGAAAAAACCCACTACAACGTCCTGCCCTACAAGTTCGAGGCGGGCACGCCGAATATCGCCGATGGCATCGCCTTGGGCGCGGCTGTCGACTATTTGCGCGCCCTCGATTGGCCGGCGGTTGTCGCCCATGAGGACGCGTTGCTGCATTACGCCACGGCGGCGTTGGGACAAATCCCCGCACTGCGCATTATCGGCACTGCCAAGGAAAAAGCCGGGGTGCTGTCATTTATTTTCGACCATGTCCATGCCCATGACGTCGGCACGATCCTCGATCAGGAAGGCGTCGCAGTGCGCGCCGGCCATCATTGCGCCATGCCGGTAATGCAGCGTTTCGGCGTGCCGGCGACGGCCCGGGCGTCCTTCGCGCTTTATAATACCACCGAAGAAATTGACGTGCTGGTGCGGGCCATCGAGCGCGTCTTGAAGGTGTTTGGCTAATGTCGGAACTCGACGATCTCTATCAAGAAGTCATCCTCGACCACAACAAAAGTCCGAGGAATTTTCGCGTCATGAGCGCGGCCAATCGCCAAGCAGAAGGTTACAATCCGCTGTGCGGCGATCAGGTCACGGTGTTTCTCCAGGTCGAAGAGGGCGTGATCAAAGATATCAGCTTTCAAGGCTCGGGCTGCGCCATTTCCAAGGCTTCGGCGTCGATGATGACCACTGAGCTGAAGGGCAAGCCCGAAAGCGCAGCCTACGAACTTTTTGACAATGTTCATCACATGCTGACCGGCGAGTCCTGTGATGCCAGCGGCGCCGAGCGATTGGGTAAGCTCGCGGTGCTTTCCGGTGTATGCAAATTCCCCGCGCGGGTGAAATGCGCCAGTCTGGCCTGGCACACCGCGAACGCGGCGCTCAAAGGCGAAAAGCAGCCGGCAAAGACCGAGTGATTCGGTCACTCGCAACCAAACGAGGGGATCCCGATGGTAACTGACCAACCGATCATTCTTAAACGGGACTGCGCGGCGGTGATGGTGCCAAGCGGCGAACCGCTGGCGCTTCACGCCGGCGGCAAGGTCTGGCTCACCCAAGCGCTGGGCGGCGGCTACACCGTCATGACCGACCACGGTTATACGGTGCGCATCGATGGCCGCGATGGCGATGCCCTTGGTTTATCCGACGGCCAGTCGCCAAAGGTGGAAACGCCGACGGCTTCGGGCTCGGTGCAGGAGCGCGTGTGGGAGCAATTGCGCCGTTGTTTCGATCCGGAAATTCCCGTCAATATCGTCGATCTGGGACTGATCTATGACTGCCAGGTCGAGCCCCTTCCCGGCGGCGGCCATAAAGCGACGATCCATTTTACTTTGACCGCCCAGGGCTGCGGCATGGGCGAATTTCTCAAAGCCGATATCAAGCGCAAGTTGCTCGAAGTGACCGGTGTGCGCGAGGCGGCGGTGGAGCTGGTTTGGGAGCCGCAGTGGAATCAGAGCCGCATGTCGGTGCACGCCAAACATCAACTCGGTATTGAATAGCCACGAGAGCCCAATGGAAAGCATCAATCAAACGATTATCGAAGCCGAAGTCATCGAGGCGCTGCGGACCATCTTCGATCCGGAGATTCCGGTGAATGTTTACGAGCTCGGTTTGATCTACTTGGTGGAGGTCAGCAGTGAAGGCGCGGTGGCGATTCGCATGACGCTAACCTCGCCCCATTGTCCGGCGGTGCAGTCGATGCCGGCGGAAATCGAAGCCAAGGTGCGGACGATTCAGGGCGTCACCGATGTCTCCATCGATCTGGTCTGGGATCCGCCCTGGGATCAAAGTAAAATGTCCGAAGCCGCCCGGCTGCAGTTGGGCATGCTGTAGCGTTGTACCGTTCGACACGATCCGACAATAGCTAGCTTCGGGCTCATTCACGAATTCACTGATCATGACCCCATTTGAGCAATTAGGCGGCGAAGTAAAACTTCGCGCCGTCATCGATACCTTCATCGACCGCGTGTTCGCCGATCGCATGATCGGCTTTTTTTTCCGCAACGCCGACAAAGCGCGTATCAAGGAAATGGAATACCAACTCGCCGCGGGTTTTTTCGGCGCCCCGGTGGTATATCATGGCCGCCCCCTTGACCAGGTCCATGCCAAACATCCGATCATGGGTGGCCACTTCGCCAGAAGGCGGCAGATTTTGCGCGAAACCATCGAGGCCCATGGCCTGCCGGACGACATAAAAAAACTTTGGCTCGATCATACCGACGCACTGCGTCAGCTGATCACTCCGGAAAGTGACTCGGGGTGTGACCCCATCGCCGCCCGCGAACGGGTCAAAAGCGTCTAACCATGGAAGATTTTTGCATTTTCCCCCGCTTAACAATTGTCCACGCTAGAACCTTGTGCTACTAATAGTAGGTAGAGTCGGGTAGTCATCTAGGACTTGTGTGAGATTAGCCGAGCTTTACAGCCAACCTAGCTTGACCCTATCGGTTGAGTTCTTTCCTCCAAAGACAGATAAAGGCGAGGAAAACCTCTTCAGCGAAATCGAGCTGATCAAGAGGATAAAGCCCGCCTTCTGTTCTGTTACGTACGGGGCGGGCGGAAGCACGCGCGAAAAAACCGTCGATATGGTCGACACGATCCATTCCGGTTGCGGTCTGGATGTCATGTGCCACCTAACCGTCGTCGGCCAATCGAAAGATGACGCTCGCGCCGTGCTCAGAAGGCTCAAAGAACACGGTATTGAAAATGTCCTCGCTCTCGGCGGCGATCCGCCCCAGGGCATGACCGATTGGCAGCCCCATCCTGACGGATTCCACTACGCCATCGAATTGGTTCGCGAGGCGTTAGCGATGCGGTGTTTTTGCGTGGCGGTGGCGGGCTTTCCAGAAGTTCATCCGCGGGCGGTCAGCCGGGAAGCTGATTTGCGCTTCCTTAAAGAGAAAGTCGATGCTGGCGCCGATGCGATCATCACCCAACTTTTTTTCGACAATCAAGATTTCTACCGCTTCAGCGACGATCTGCGCAAGCTCGGCGTAACTGTGCCGATTATTCCCGGCATCTTGCCGCTGCAATCAGCGCCCCAGGTGCGCCGCTTCACCGCGCTTTGCGGTTCGAAGATCCCGGCGAAGCTGGAAGCAGAATTGGTGAATGTCGAAAACGATGACGACGCCGCGGTTGAACTGGGCATCGAATACGCCACCCGGCAGTGCGAGGAATTAATCAAGTTCGGCGTGTCCGGGCTGCATTTTTACACGTTAAATAAGTCATACTCGTTATTGGCGATCCATCGCAATCTCGGTCTCTAATTTTTTTCGCTGCAGTCAATACTTAACTTAGTTATTCTTGCGCCGGCTCGCGCCGGTCAATTTAGTTAGGCGTCATGTCCGACAATCAAACCACTATCATCACAGAAGAAAACCAGCAGGTCGAAGTCCGCAAGCAAAAGCTCGCCAAGCTCCGAGATGGCGGCCAGATCGTCTATCCCAATGATTTCAAGCCGTCTCATTCGGTGGCGCAGGTGTTCGCCGCGGCCGACGCTGCGAGCGACGAAGAGCTGCATGCCAACCCGATCCATGTCGTCGTCGCCGGCCGGATCATGGCGCTTCGGCGCATGGGCAAAGCCTCGTTCTTTCACGTTCAGGACCGGCGCGGCCGGCTGCAAGTTTACGCGCGTAAGGATAAGCTCGGCGATGACGCCTACGGCTTGTTTCAGACCTTCGATATCGGCGATCTGGTCGGTGTCTCCGGCCATCTGTTTCGCACTAAGACCAAGGAGCTGACTATCGAGGCCGCCGGGTTACGGCTGCTTGCCAAGTGTCTACGGCCGCTGCCCGAGAAATGGCATGGCCTCGCCGACGTCGAGGCACGTTACCGTCAGCGTTACGTCGATCTTATGGTTAATCCCGAGGTCCGCGACGTGTTCGAAAAGCGCTCGCGCATCGTGCGCTTGATTCGGCGCTTTTTCGAAGACCGCGACTTTCTCGAGGTCGAGACGCCGATGATGCAATCGATTCCCGGCGGCGCCGCGGCGAAACCGTTTACTACCCATCACAACGCCCTCGATTTGGAATTGCATCTGCGGGTCGCGCCGGAACTTTTTCTCAAGCGCCTCTTGGTCGGCGGCTTCGAGCGAGTCTTCGAGCTTAACCGGAATTTTCGCAACGAAGGAATTTCGGTGCGCCATAATCCGGAATTCACCATGGTCGAGTTCTATCAAGCCTATGCGACTTTCGAGGATCTTATCCACTTGACCGAGGAGTTGTTTGCCGCCATCGCCGAGGACATCACCGGCAGCTTGCAGCTGCCGTACAACGGCGCCACCATCGACTTGACCCGGCCTTGGCAAAGGTTAACCATCCGTGAAGCGGTGCTGGTTCATGGCGGCGCCGAGGAGAAAGACGTGGCGAGCCTGGCGGGCCTGCAAGCTTTCGCCAAGCAGCGCGGCTTGAAGATCGATCTCGATGTGCCTTACGGCAAACTCTTGGTGGCGGTATTCGAAGAGGTCGCCGAAGCGAAATTAATTCAGCCGACGTTTTTGACCGGCTTTCCCATCGAAGTATCGCCGCTGGCGCGTAAGAACGACCAGAACCCGGCCTTGGTCGACCGTTTCGAGCTTTACATTGGCGGCCGGGAGCTGGCGAATGCATTTTCGGAACTCAACGATCCGGTTGATCAGCGCCAGCGCTTTCTCGAACAAATGAAGGCTCGCGCCGCCGGCGACGACGAAGCCAACCCCATAGATGATGATTACGTTCGCGCCCTTGAGTATGGTATGCCGCCGGCCGCCGGCGAAGGTATTGGCATCGATCGCTTGATAATGTTTTTGACCGACTCTCCGTCCATCCGGGATGTTATACTTTTTCCACTATTGCGCCCGCACCGTTAAACCTCACGTCAATTCATCTGATGCGTTACGAACTTTTCATCGGCCTGCGTTACTTGCAGGCGCGCCGGCGCGAAACCTTTATCTCGCTAATCACTCTGATCTCGATCTGCGGCGTTATGATCGGTGTGATGACCCTGAACGTTGTCATGTCGGTAATGACCGGTTTCGAGGAAACCCTGCGCGACCGCTTGCTCGGCATCAATGCGCATATCGCCCTGGTCCGTTCCGGGGAGCCGATGAGGGATTATGACAAATTAGCGCAGCAACTGAGTAAGGAACCGGGTGTCGTGGCGGCGTCACCGACGATCTACGGCCAGGTCATGCTGACCGCGGGGCCGCGCGTCACCGGCGTGGTGGTTCGCGGTATCGATCCCGACCGGGTCAATGGCGTGGTGAATGTTCAAAGTTTCATGCGCGAGGGCAACCTTGACGATCTCAAGCGCCAGCACCCGATCCAGGTCGATGAGCGTACCGTAAGTTTGCCGGGAATTATTCTCGGCGAACGGCTCGCCAATCAGTTGGGGGTATTTCGCGGCAACGCGGTGCAGGTGGTGTCACCGTTGGGGAGCCCCACCGCCATCGGGGTGATTCCCAAAGTCCGCCGGTTTGTCGTCAGCGGCATTCTCAAGAGCGGCATGAGCGAGATCGATTCGACGCTAATTTTTATGAGCTTGAACGATGCCCAGAAATTTTTCGAATTGGGCGATAGCGTGACCAATATCGAGATGCGCGTTCAGGACGTCAGCCGCTCGCGGGAAATCGCCGACCGGATTCAGCGGCAGCTGGGGTTTCCCTATTTCGCCGAGGATTGGACGCGCTTGTGGCCCAACCTGTTTTCCGCGCTTAAATTGGAAAAAACGGTATACTTTCTGGTGTTGTTGCTCATGGTTTTGATCGGCGCGTTCAATATCGTCTCAACCCTGGTCATGGTGGTCATGGAAAAGCGCAAAGATATTGCCATCCTCCGTTCCATGGGTGCGACACAAAGGAGCATCCGTAAGATTTTTCTTCTGAAGGGTTGTTTGATCGGTGTGGTGGGAACGATTCTCGGCGTGGTCTTGGGTTTTTTGGTCTGTATCCTGATCTCCAAATATGAATTTCAATTGCCGGATGGCGTATTCCTGATTCAAACGGTGCCGGTGCGGATTTACTGGAGTAATTTTCTCCTGGTGGCTCTGGCGTCGTTTGTCGTTTGTCTGGTGGCCAGCCTTTATCCCTCACGCCAGGCGGCCAAGCTCGATCCGGTGGAAATCATTCGGTATGAGTGAACTGCTCGCGGTGCGCGATTTGCGCAAGTCGTTTATCGAGGGGGCCACCGAGATTCATGTCTTGCGCGGTGTCAACTTCGATTTGGCCGAAGGCGAGCGCGTCGCAGTGGTCGGACAGTCCGGGGTCGGTAAGAGTACGCTGTTGCACATCCTCGGCACTCTCGACCGGCCGACTTCAGGGCAGATTCTTTTCCGTGGCAAAGAGCTGCCAGTGAGCGATGAGACTGCGCTGTGCCAGTTTCGCAATCGCCAGATCGGTTTTGTTTTTCAATTTCACTATTTGTTGCCCGATTTCTCGGCCATCGAAAACGTCATGTTTCCGGCTCTGATTCAAGGCATGGATGCTCAACAGGCGCGCAGCGAAGCCGAACGTTTGCTCGAAAGTGTCGGTCTCAAAGACCGCATAAGTCACCGGCCGGGAAAACTTTCCGGCGGTGAGCAGCAACGGGTCGCGGTCGCCAGGGCGGTGATTCTGCAGCCAAGTTTGGTGCTCGCCGACGAACCCACCGGGTCTTTGGACTTACGCATTGGCGAAGAAGTCCACGAGCTGTTGTTTCAGCTCAATCAGGAAAAGAAAATCGCCCTGATCGTCGCCACTCATAACCGCGAGTTTGCCGATAAGATTGGCCGTCGGGTCGAGCTGCGCGAGGGTCGGTTGTTCGACGGTTAATTTTAGGCCCCGAATCCTTTACAAAAATGGTTCGATTTGTTAATAAAATGGAATCCTTGGCAACGTTGGAGAGCGAAGCCACCAGCCATCCATGAAGCCTACCAAACTACCCAATAGCCTTTTGGTCATCCTACTAGCGGTCGCCGGTATTATTTTGAGCCTCACTGCCGGTTTTGCGCAAGAAGGGACGCGGCTCAAAGACGTGCGCATCGGTGGCAATGTCCGGGTAGAGGAAGATGGCATCCGTTTGCACGTCAAGAGCCGGCCAGGGGATCAATTCAACGCCGCCGCGATCGAACAAGATGTTAAAGCAATTTTTCGCATGGGATTCTTCGACGATGTGCAGGCCGAGTTGTCGCCCGACAATATCCTGACCTATGCGGTTAAAGAAAAACCCTATATCCGGGAAATCCGCATCCAGGGCCATTCGCAGGTGTCGCGAGACAAAATCGATGCCGCCCTCGGGGTGGCGCCGAGAACTATATTGGACCGCACAAAAGTATCGGAAGGTGTCGAAAAAGTCCGTAAGCTCTATGCTGAGCAGGGCTATGTGAATGCCGCGGTAGACTTCGCGGTGACCGACGAAACCAACAATCAAGTCGCGGTGATGCTCGACATCACCGAAGGTAATCGCCTACTGATCAAGCGTATTTCGTTTGAAGGTAATCGAGCATTCTCCGAAAGCGATCTCAAGGGCTTGCTGGGCACGAAAGAGGAGTGGATTTTTTCGTATTTCACCAACCGCGGCGTCCTCGATCGGGACATCTTAGCCAACGACGTAGCGATACTTTCGAATCATTTCAACGATAATGGCTACGTCGATAACAAGATTGACGAACCGGTCATCGTTAGAGCGCGTGACGGTCTCGAAGTGATTTTTCGTGTCAATGAAGGCGCGCAATATCGCGTCGGCAAAGTGGAGATCGGCGGGGAATTAATCGACGATGGCCAGAAAATGCTCAAGTCGATCAAGCTTACGACTGGACAAATCTTTCGCGGTAGTCGCCTGCGTGATGATATTACGTCTCTAAACGAGACCTATGCCAACAAGGGATTCGCGTTCGTTCATGTCGACCCGATTACTCGGGTCGACCCAGCGAAGAAAATCGTCGATGTCGCCCTGGTAATCGCCCAGGGACCGCCGGTATATTTTAACCGGGTGCTGGTCGCGGGGAACAGCAAGACGCGCGACAAAGTTGTGCGCCGGGAGTTGCTGGTCAATGAGCAGGAACTCTATTCCGGCATTAAGGTTACCCAGAGCCGCAATGCCCTGCAGCGCACCGGTTATTTTGAAGATGTCCAACTGAACACGAAAAAAACCGATCAGCCGGATGCACTCGATCTCGTCGTGGATGTGAAGGAAGGGCCGACGGGGACCTTCCAAGTCGGCGCGGGTTACAGCAGCGGCGATGGCTTTTTATTCAACGCTACCGTTTCGGAAAAGAACTTTATGGGACGGGGCCAGTCGATGAGCGGGAATTTTAGTATCGGCTCGAGCCGGCAAGATTTCATCGTAAACGCCACCGACCCCTATTTTCTAGATTCTAAAGTATCCCTGGGGCTGGACGCTTTTAATACGACTCGCGAGTATGACGATTTCGACGAAAAGAAATTGGGCTTCGGCGTCAACAGCAGCTATCCGCTCAAGGATTTCTCATGGCCATTTTTTAAGTCAGCTAATGTCGGGACGTTAGGGTCCGACGCTAGCGTAAGCCCGCAATTTACCTTCTGGGATTTCATGCGCGGTGGGTTGTCTTATGCCTTCACCCGGGACAATATTACGCACGTATCGGCTACCGCTTCTGAATCCATTAAGGATGAACAGGGAGTTACTCTGACCAGCAGCGTGACACCTGGCCTAATTTACGATAGCCGTGATCATTTCTTTTCACCGACATCGGGCGCTAAAGTATCTTTATCTCAGACGATGGCGGGCCTGGGCGGGGACAGTCGTTTTCTGAAAACCGATTTGAGTGCCCGTTGGTACTACCAGTTATTTAAGGATCCGAGTTGGGGCGGCAGCTACGTATTAGGACTTGGCGGACAGCTCGGCTACGGCCTCGGCTTTGCCGGAAACACCGGCGGCCATGAATTGCCTTTGTTTGAGCGTTATTTCCTCGGCGGCATTAATTCGGTGCGTGGGTTCGAGGATAGAAGTTTGGGGCCGCGTGAGCCTTCCGGTTGCACGATCGTGGGTGGCGTACAGAAGTGTACCGGTACCGAGGTTGTCGGCGGCGACAAAGCAGCGGTCTTCAACGCCGAGCTCGCCTTCCCCGTCATGGAGCAATATGGGTTGCGGGGTGTGGCGTTTTTTGATGCGGGCAATTCCTTCAACTCATTCGATTTTGGCGACTTGCGGAGCTCTGTTGGTGTCGGTGCCCGTTGGATGTCTCCCTTCGGTCCTTTGCGCGTCGATCTCGGTTTTGCCATCATCAAAAAACCTGATGACGAGACTGCAGTGCTCGGCTTCTCCGTCGGCGCACAGCCGTAACCGTTTGCTTCTTTGCCCTCATAAAATTGACTGGAGGTTTTGAGTGAAATATTGGCTCGTGCTGATACTAGTAGCCCTATCTTGGGTGCCGGGGTGGGCGCAGGACCGGATGAAAATAGGCTATATCGACGTTCGACGGGTGGTCTCGGAGTCCGTTGCCGGAAAACGGGCCGGCGATCGTTTGCAGGTGCAGGTCAAAAAAGCCGAAGCGGATACGCTTAAAGAACGTCAGGAGCTTGAGCGTATCCGTAACGATCTCGATAAGAAGGGGCCGTTGCTCAAAGAGGAGGAGCGGCGCAATCTCGAAAGCGATTTCCAGAAACGATCGGTCACGTTACAGCGCACCATGACCGATCTACAGCAGGAATTGCAGTTGAAAGAACGCGAGATGATGCAAGATATTCTCAAACAACTTGAAGGGGTGGTTACCGAGTTTGGCAAAGCCGAAAAGTTTACCCTGATCCTCGATCGTTCGCAGATACTTTTCGCCGATCAAGCCGTCGATATCACCAGCAAAGTGATCGAGACATTCAATAGCCGGGCAAAAAAATAAGTGTTCCTGGAGAGAACTTTAAACGCATTGGCGGGCGTCGTCGACGGGAAGGTGGTCGGCGATGGTGACGTGGCGATTCGCCGAGTGGCACCGATAGACGAAGCGACGGCCGGTGAAATCACTTTTCTCACCAACCCCCGCTACGCTAAATACTTGGATCGCTGCCGCGCCAGCGCGGTGATCGTCGGCACCGATGGCGCCGCGGCGCTTGCCGGACGAGCCCAGGTGGCATTTCTCGAGGTCGCCGATCCCTACATCGCTTTCGCCAAAATTCTTCAGCTGTTTGCGCCGGCGCTCGCGCTGACGCAAACTTGTAGTCCGCAGTCGAGCATCGATCCATCGTCGGTCATCGCTGCCGGAGTGACGGTTTTCCCTCACGCGTTTGTCGGCCCCCACGCCAAAGTCGGAATCAATTCGGTGCTCTATCCGGGTGTTTATGTCGGTGCCAATGTCGAGATCGGCAAAGACTGCGTGCTTCATCCCAATGTGACGGTCAGAGACGGTTGCCAGATCGGCGACCGCGTGATACTTCACGCCGGGGTGGTTATCGGCAGCGACGGCTTTGGTTATGCCGGCCGGGGCGATAGCCGGATCAAGATCCCGCAAGTGGGCATCGTCGTGGTCGAAGACGATGTCGAGATTGGCGCTAACACCACCGTCGATCGTGCAACTTTAGGTCAGACCGTGATTCGGCGCGGAGCCAAGATCGATAATCTCGTGCAAATCGCCCACAACGTAATTATCGGCGAACATTCGGTGGTGGCGGCGCAGGCCGGCATTGCCGGCAGCACCAAGGTCGGTAAGCATGTTACCATCGCAGGCCAGGTGGGCATCGTCAATCATGTGGAAATCGGCGACGGTGCGATGATCGGTCCGCAGTCTGGCATTCCAAAGTCGGTGCCACCTGGTACGATCCTGTCCGGCGGTCTTGCCGCGGCACCGCACCATGAGTGGCTCAAGGTCATGACCCTATTGCCGCAACTGCCCAAGCTCTGGGCTTCGGTGCGGGTCATGGAGCGGCAAATTTCCCAACTGCTAAAAAGGTAGGGGAATGCTTACACTAGACGCTAAGGAAATCCTCAACTATCTGCCGCATCGATATCCGTTTCTCCTGGTCGACCGGATTCTCGAAATCGAGGGCGCGGAGCGCATCGTCGGTATCAAAAACGTTTCGTTCAACGAACCTTTTTTTCAGGGCCATTTCCCGGATAATCCGGTCATGCCGGGGGTATTGATTTGTGAAGCGATGGCCCAGGTCGGCGCGATCTTCGCTCATAACACCCGGGGCGGCATGGACGACAAGCGCATTTTCATGCTGACCGGCCTCGATCAAGTGAAGTTCAAGCGGCCGGTGGTGCCAGGCGATCAGTTGCGGATCGAGTTGACCTGTCAAAAACGCCGTGGCGCCTACTGGAAAATGCAAGGCATGGCCAGCGTGGATGGGAAGCTGGCCGCTCAAGCGGTGATCTCGGCCATGGAAGTTGCAATGACTTAGGGCGGTTGGCGCAATTGGCTAAGATTCATCCCACCGCGGTCGTCGACCCCCACGCCGAACTGGCGAGCGATGTTGAGATCGGTCCCTATGTCGTGGTTGGCGCTCATGTCAAAATCGCCGCAGCAACCCGGATTCAATCCCACGCAGTGATCGACGGGCTGACGACGCTTGGACGGAATAATGTTATCTTCCCCTTCGCCACCGTCGGGACGATTCCCCAGGATTTAAAATACCGAGGCGAACCGAGCGAGCTGATCATTGGCGACGACAATCAGATTCGCGAGTTCGCGTCGCTCAATCCCGGCACGGTCGGCGGCGGCATGATTACCCGGGTGGGGAATCATAACCTGCTCATGATGTACTGCCATATCGCCCATGATTGCATTGTCGGCAATCGTAATGTCATAGCCAATGGCGCCACTCTCGGCGGCCATGTGACGATCGAGGATAATGTCATCGTTGGCGGTCTAGTGGGTATTCATCAGTTCGTGCGCATTGGCTCGGGAGCAATCCTCGGCGCCGGCTCGATGGTTTCCAAAGATGTGCCGCCATTTTGCAACGCCACCGGTGACCGCGCCAGATTGCACGGCCTCAATATCGAAGGGATGAAGCGGCGCGGTTTTGACAAAGCGAAAATCGACGCGATCCACAAAGCCTACCGCGTTGTGTTTCGCTCCAAACTCAAGATTCCCGCGGCCTTGGAAAAAATCCGCAGTGAGTCGCCTGCGCTACCGGAGATCGAGCAGTTTGCGGCTTTTATCGCCGCATCCGAACGCGGCGTGTGCCGTTAGATTGCTCACCCGCCAGGTGATGGCGACCGGCGATCGAGGCGAAACCCTTCCAGAGCGAAGGCAGAGCAGCTCTGCGTTGATGAGGCAAGCGAGGTCATCTGCTGTGAAACCACCTGTGAAAGTCAAATCGCTTGCCAAGCGCCGGCCATGACGTGAAACTTTTGGCGCGGATGTTTTCGCTCGACTTTTCAGCTAGGGTTCCACCTCGTTAACCACTCTGTCGTTTCCGGCAGCATGCATAATTCAGACTGGCTTTGCCAACCGCGCCGCCGCCGCTGACTGATCCACAGCGATGAACAATATCGGCAAGATAGGCAAGATAGGCAAGATCGGATTGATCGCCGGCAACGGTAAATTCCCAATGATCTTTGCCGAGGAGGCTAAACGTCAGGGCTACTCGGTGGTGGCCGTGGCGCATCGCGAGGAGACCGATGCAGCGCTGGAAAAACACGTCGACGAATTTACCTGGATCTATGTCGGCCAGCTGGGCAAGATCATCAGGACGTTTCAAAAAGCCGGCGTGACCGAGGCGGTAATGGCCGGCGGTATTCGCAAGGTCAGGCTGCTTGGCAACTTTCGCCCGGATCTGCGCGGCGCGCGGTTTCTCACCAGGATTAAAAGCCGCGACGACGACGCGCTGCTGCGCGGTATCGCGGATGAACTGGCCAGCGACGGCATAACGATTGTCGATTCGACTTTCTGTTTGTCGAGCATCATTCCACAAGAAGGGGTCCTGACCCGCCGCGCGCCCAATGCCGCGCAATGGCAAGACGTCGCCATGGGCCTGCGTTTGGCGAAGGAAATCGGCCGCTTGGGAATCGGCCAAATGGTAGTGGTCAAGAATCAGGTGATCGTTGCCGTGGAAGCTGTGGAGGGCACCGACGCGGCCATTCAACGGGGCGGCCGATTGGCCAAGTCCGGCTGTGTCGTGGTCAAGGTCAGTAAGCCGCAGCAGGATATGCGCTTCGACGTTCCCGCCGTCGGTGTCGAAACGATCAATGCGCTGAGTCAGGTCGGCGGCGCCGTGCTTGCCATCGAGGCGGGTAAGGCGATATTGATCGAAAAGGATGAACTGCTGCGTGTAGCAGACGCCGCCGGCATCGCCGTCGTCGCCGTCGCCGCTTAGTAACGCTGAATATGTCGTCGGAAATTTTACCGGTAGCAGTGGTCGGTGTCGGATATCTCGGCAAGTTCCACGCCGAAAAGTACGCGTCGTCGGAAAAGGCTAACCTCATCGGCGTGGTCGACGTCGACGGCGACCGCGCCCGGGAGATCGGTCAATTGGTCGGCGCACCGGCCTATAGCGACTATCATGAGCTGTTTGGCCGGATACGCTGCGCCAGTATCGCCGTGCCGACGCGCTATCATCACCAAGTCGCCCGCGATTTTCTCGACGCCGGCATCGATGTTCTAGTTGAAAAACCTTTGACCGCCGATTTGACCGAGGCTAACGAGCTAGTCGCGCTGGCGGCGGCCAAGGGCGCGTTATTGCAAGTCGGCCATCTGGAACGGTTCAATCCGGCGATTCGCCGACTCGAAGGCATCATCAAGGATCCAAAGTTCGTCGAATGCCACCGCTTGGCGCCGTTTATCGAGCGCGGCACGGATGTCGATGTGGTCTTGGATCTGATGATCCACGATATCGACGTGATCACCAGCTTGGTGCGCTCGCCGATCCTGCGGGTCGAGTCGGTGGGCGTGCCGGTGTTGACCGAAATGCCTGACATTGCCAATGCGCGTATTACCTTCGAGAACGGTTGCATCGCCAATGTCACCGCCAGCCGGGTGTCGATTAAGCGCGAACGCAAGGTGCGTTTTTTCCAACCGGACGCCTATATATCCATCGATTACGATCAACGGCGCGCGCAGATTTATTATAAGCCCAAGCCGGGCGCTGGTTGGCTCGATATCCGCGCTGAGAATATCGAGATCAAAGATGGCGATGCTCTGGCCGATGAGATCGATTCATTCCTCGATTGCGTGCGCACGCGAACGCCGCCCTTGGTCGGTGGCACGGAAGGCTTACGGGCATTGGAAATCGCCTGGACGATCAGCGCTCAGCTGGCCAATCTTTCGAATCAACCTGCGCGTGGCTAAGCAAACGAGGCAGGTCATGTTGGTGGTTGGCGAAGCATCCGGCGATGTTCATGGCGCCAACCTGGTGCAAGCCCTGCATCGACAGGATTCCCAGCTTAAGATCTTTGGTGTCGCCGGCGAGCAGTTGCAGAAAACCGCATTCGAGACGCTTTTTAACGTATCGAAACTAACCGGCATGGGGCTGGTGGAGCTCGCTGGCAACGTAAAAAATATTTGGCGCGCCTATCACCTATTGAGAGATGCGCTCAAACAGCGCCGGCCCGATCTGCTGATTCTCATCGATTTTCCCGACTTCAATCTGCGCCTGGCGCGAATCGCGAAATCTCTGCGAATTCCCGTGCTCTATTACATCAGTCCGCAAATTTGGGCTTGGCGCCGGGGGCGGGTGCGCAAGATCGCCAAAACGGTCGACCGGATGGCCGTGGTGTTTCCCTTTGAAGTTGATTTTTACCGTCGCCATGGCGTGAACGTGGAGTTTGTCGGCCATCCATTGCTAGAGACGGTCACCACGAATCAAAGTCGTGACACGGTACTGGCGCATCTCGGCCTCGATCCCACTAAAAAAACCGTCGCCCTGTTGCCGGGCAGCCGCGATGGCGAGGTCAGCCGTCACCTGCCGGTGATGCTGGCTGCCGCGCTGCAGATGCGCACCAATGATAATGTGCAATTCTTTTGTCTGCGTGCGAGCACCATCGATGCCGCCGAGTTGATAGCGATGATTGGCGATAGCAAAATTCCCGTGGTCGAACGGGATCGCTACGACGCGGTAGGGGCGGCCGACCTGGTTTGGACGGCTTCGGGCACGGCTACTCTCGAAACCGCGCTCCTGACCCGGCCCATGGTAATCATCTATAGAGTGTCGTGGCTCACTTATTGGATTGCCCGGCTCCTGGTCCGGGTGGACCATATCGGCATGGTCAATTTGATTGCCGGGAAGCGCCTGGTGCCGGAGCTGCTCCAAGGCGAGGTCAATCCCCAGCGGCTCATCGGCGAAAGCCGCCGATTGTTAACCGACAACAACCTGCGTGCGGGCATCGTCGAGGAACTTACCCGGTTGCGCGAGCGCTTGGGCTCGCCGGGCGCCGCCGACCGCGTGGCGGCGATCGCAATCGAGATGATGGCATGAAAAAAACCGAACGTCTCAGTTCAATAAAAACCTACCGGCGGTTGTTGCAGTTCTTGAAGCCGTATATCTGGCCCTATTTCGTGTTGGCGATGATTTGTATGGTGGCGTTCGGCGCCACCGATGGTTCGATACCATTTCTGGTACAGCCGATCATGGACGATGTGTTCGGCAAGCGCGATCAAGCCATGCTGAACTTGATTCCTTTTCTAGTGATCGGGCTGTTCGCGTTTCGTGGCTTGATGAACTTCGGCCAAAGCTATCTTACCGACTACGTCGGCCTGCGCATCATCAACGATGTGCGCAATGCGCTCAATCGCCACTTCCAATCGCTATCGCTGGCGTTTTTTTACCGCCATCCCACCGGGACGCTGATCGCCCGGGTCAACAGCGACGTGGTCTTGCTGCGCTTCGCGATCACCGATGCGCTGGCGTCGTTTCTGAAAGATACCACGTCGTTGATCGCTCTGGTCACGGTCGCATTTCTCAAAGATTGGGTGCTCGCTTCCATCGCATTCTTCGTATTTCCCGCCTCCGTGCTGCCGATCATGCGACTGAGCCGGAACATCAAAAAATTTACCAAGCGCGGGCAGGTGAGCACGGGCAGGCTCACGGTGCTGTTGCAAGAGAGCATTCAGGGCAACCGCATCGTCAAAGCGTTCGGCATGGAAGATTACGAAGACCGGCGCTTCATGACGGAGAACTGGCGGCTGTTCAAAGATTCCCTGCGCGCCAGCCGAATCAAGTCGATCGTTGCGCCGTCCATGGAGCTGCTAGCCTCCTTCGGTATCGGCGGCGTGGTTTGGTACGGCGGTTGGAGCGTTATCGCCGGCGGGCGCACCCAAGGCGAATTCTTTGCCTTCATGGCCGCGATGTTTTTGATGTATGCTCCTTTTAAAGGGTTGAGCCGTACTTACACGGCGGTCCATCAGGGGCTTGCAGGCGCCGAACGGGTCTTCGAAATACTCGACGAGAAACCGGGGATTACCGACCGGCCGGGCGCCCAACCCGCAAAACCGTTCGCGAGCAAAATCGAGCTGCAAAATGTCAGCTTCGCCTATGGCAAGAGTCCGGTACTTAAAAATATCGATCTCATCATCGAGGCCGGCCAAATGGTCGCCTTGGTGGGCATGAGCGGCGTCGGTAAAAGCACCCTGGTCGACCTGATCCCGCGTTTCTACGACGTCAATGCGGGCCGCATACTAGTCGACGGTGTGGATGTTCGCGAGCTCACGGTGCAATCGCTGCGCGGCCAAATCGGCATCGTCACCCAGCATACTTTTCTGTTCAACGACAGCATTCGTAACAACATCGCCTACGGCGATCCGGAGCGCGATATGGAAGCGATCATCGCCGCCGCCAAGGCGGCCCATGCGCACGAGTTCATCATCGCGATGCCCAACGGGTATGATTCGGAGATCGGCGAAATGGGCTTGCAACTCTCCGGCGGGCAGCGCCAACGCATAGCGATCGCGCGGGCTTTATTGAAGGATGCGCCGATCCTGATTCTCGACGAAGCGACTTCGTCCTTGGACGCCGAATCCGAACGCTCGGTGCAGGAAGCATTGGAGACTCTGATGCGCACGCGGACGACGATCGTCATCGCCCATCGGTTGTCGACGATCCGCAAGGCCGACCGGATCGTCGTCATGGTCGACGGCGCCATCGCTGAGGAAGGCACCCACGACGAGTTGTTGGCGCGGGATCGAGAGTACAGCCGGCTGTACTCGCTGCAACTGCTCGAAAATCGTTCGGTCAACGAAGTCGAATTGGTGCACTAGGACGCCATCTGCCATGTGGTTCTTTGGCTATAATATCCTCCTTGTCATGGTGTTCTTGTTGACCTTGCCGTTCATGCCATTGCTGCAATTGCTCGGCAAACGATTCAGCGCGGGGCTGGCCCAGCGTCTGGGTTATTTCCCGCCAGCGCAGGTGCACAACATGGCGGGGGCCAGGCCGGTGTGGATTCATGCCTCGTCGGTGGGGGAAGTGGGTTCGGTCACCGCCCTGGTGCGCGAGTTGAAAAATCGCCATCCCCAGCGCCGCATAATGCTCTCGACGTTTACCGCCACTGGCAATGAAAACGCGCAGAAGTGTGCCGGGGTCGATGCCGTGATTTATTTCCCCTTGGATTTTTTGTGGACTGTCAGGCGTGCCTTGACCCAGTGGAACCCGTGCATTGATGCTGTTCGTCGAGACCGAGATTTGGCCCAATATGTTGGGCGAATGCTTTCGCCGCGGCATCCCGGCGGTGCTGCTGAGCGGGCGTTTGTCGGCACGCTCCTTTCCGCGCTACCGAAGATTCCGCGGTTTTTTTCGCCAAGTGCTGCGGCGGTTCGCCGCCATTGGTATGCAGACCGGCGAAGATGCGGCGCGGATCGTTAGACTTGGCGCCGATGCCAACAAAGTGTCGGTGGTCGGTAGTCTCAAATGGGCCGGAGCGCCGCCGCCGTCGTCGCAATTCGCCGATGTGCCGCGACACGGTAAAAAACTGTTGATCGCAGGCAGCACCCATGCCGGTGAGGAACAGATACTGCTGGCCTGTTTCGCTATCCTGCGGCCACGCTTTCCCGAGTTGTCGATGGTCTTAGCGCCGCGTCATCCCGAACGGTTTGGCGAAGTTGAGACGCTCCTAATAAGTAGTGGCTTTAGCTGGTGTCGCAGGAGTATGGCCGAACCGGATCGGTTATTTGCCAAGGACATTTTGCTGCTCGATACAGTCGGTGAGCTCAGTCAATTTTTTGCTCTGGGCGATGTCGCGTTTGTCGGCGGCAGTCTGGTCGATGTCGGCGGCCATAATATCCTCGAACCGGCGAGGGCCGGCAAAGCGATACTGTTCGGACCCTACATGGCCAATATGCAGGCGGTTGCCGAGGCGTTCAAAGCTCAAGGCGCCGCCGTCGAAGTCGCCGACGGCGTTGCCTTGTCCGCCGCTTTGGCGAATTTGCTATCGGATGATGCCCAGCGTATTGGCATGGGCCGGCGCGCCCTCGAGGCTTCGGCCAATGGCGATGGCGCGATGCAACGCAACTACGCCTTGGCGGCGCGTTATTTGTCCGACTCGCCAATGTCGACGGCGCCGATTGGATGATAAATGGAACGCCCGACTTAGTGACCTATGTCTAGCCTGACCGCGCGAGGGGTGTGGGAGCGGAAGGGTGTCGCCGGCAAGCTGCTGGGAAGCTTATTATGGCCGGCGTCGATCGCTTATTCCGTGGTTGCGCAACTGCGCAACGGTTTTTTCACTCGACGATGGATCAAGTCGGTGCGTTTGCCCAGGCCGGTTATCAGCGTCGGCAACTTAACCGTCGGCGGCACCGGCAAGACGCCGACCTGTCTTTGGCTCGCCGGTGAATTACGCCGCAAGGGTATCAAGGTGGCGATCCTGAGCAGGGGCTACCGGCGCAAGCAAAAGCAGGCGGTGATCTTGCGACCGTGCAAACTGAGCGGCGATATGACTCAAAACGAGGACGAACTGGCGCAGGCCGGTGACGAACCTTTGATGATGGCGCGGCTTTACGAGCAGACCGTGGGGGTGGGCGCCGACCGTGTGCAATCGGCTCATGAGTTGTTGCGCCACGAAGCGGGTATAGATGCTTTTATCCTCGACGATGGTTTCCAGCATCGTCATGTCAAGCGGGATGTCGATTTAGTGCTTCTTGGCAGCGATTGTTCCGGAGCCGTGCTGCCGGCCGGTCCATTTCGCGAACCGCCGCGTAACTTGCGACGCGGCGATTATTGGTTGATTACCGGGGCGGAGAGGCACTGGCGCCGTTACTTGCCGCCCGAGCGTTCGGACGCGGTGTTTAGCGGTACGTTGCAACCCTTGGATCTGATCACCTACGACGCGCGCCGTTGGAAACGCTACCCGCTGAGCATGCTGCATCACAGCAAGATCATGACGGTCGCTGCGATTGCCAATCCACACAATTTTTACCAGGCGATCCATGAGTGGGAAGGGCAAATCGTCCATACCTTGGAGTTTCCCGATCACCACGCTTACAACGCCGCGGACTGGCAGGAGATTAGCCGGATGGCGCGATTGGTCGATTTGATCGTTACCACCGAAAAAGATATTCTCAAGTTGATTCGCTTTCCCTTCGCGCGCGATAAACTGCTCGCGCTTCGGGTCGGCATGGTGGTCACCGACGGCGATCGACTGGTGTCGGCGCTGGCCGCCAGGATTCGTCAATCGCAGTCCGTGAACGATGACATCGGCTGAACTCCAACCGGCGGTATTTCTCGACCGCGACGGCACGCTGATTCGTGAAATCGGCTATCTGTGCCGTCCCGAGCAGATCGAACTGCTGGACGGCGTGCCGGCGGCGATCCGCGCCTTGCACGACGGCGGTTTCAAGACGGTGGTGGTGACCAACCAATCCGCGGTGGCGCGCGGCTGGCTCAGCGAAGCTGGGTTAAAGCAAATTCATCGGCTGCTTTTCGACAAGCTGGCACAGCAGGGAGCACTGTTGGACGCTATCTATTATTGTCCGCATCATCCGAGCGAGGGCATCGACGGCTACCGGCTGGTCTGCGATTGTCGTAAACCCAACCCAGGGATGATCCATCGTGCCGCCAGCGACCTGGCCTTGGCGCCAACGCGATCCTATGTGGTGGGCGATCAGGAGGTCGATCGTGAGCTCGCCCTGCGGGTGGGGGCAACGCCGGTCTTAGTGCGGCGCAACGGTGAACAGTTGTTTGTCAACGAAGTTTCTCAAACAAATGTATTCGCAAATCTAAATTTGGCCGCCGCGTGGATATTATCGCGCAAACCAGCGCCGATCGAGGAAATAATTCTATGAAGTCTGTCGTTACCGGCGCGGCCGGATTTATCGGTTCCCATCTAGTTGAAAAGCTGCTCGGCGCCGGCCACGAGGTGGTCGGTATCGATAACTTTCTCGACAACTATCCGCGCCAGTTTAAAGAGAACAATCTGTCAGGTTTCCGCGATCACGCGAAATTTACCTTCATCAACGAGGATCTCACCCGCACCGATCTCAAAGCTTTACTGCGCGACGCCGGCTATGTTTTTCATCTCGCCGGCCAGCCGGGTGTGCGCTCGAGCTGGGGCAGCGAGTTTTCGCGCTACACGGAGAATAACATTAGCGCCACGCAGCTTTTGCTCGAAGCAGCCAAGGAGCTCAAGCTCAGCAAGTTCGTTTACGCGTCGACTTCGTCGGTATACGGCGATACCACCGATCTGCCCATGCGCGAAGATGGTTTAACGCGGCCGGTGTCACCGTACGGCGCCACCAAGTTGGCCGCCGAGCATCTTTGCCATCTCTACAGCAAAGCCTACGGTGTCCCGACTGTGGCGCTGCGCTTCTTTACGGTCTACGGCCCGCGTCAGCGCCCCGATATGTTTTTTCATATTTTCATGCGCGCGCTGTTGAACGGCGACGCTGTGCCGCTCTACGATGACGGCGAGCAAACCCGCGATTTTACTTTTTGTTCGGACATAGTCGACGGACTGTTGAAAGCGTCGCAGTATGGGGCCGACGGCGAAGTATTCAATCTCGGCGGCGGCTCCCAAGTGAGCTTGCTCACGGCCATCGCCGTGGCGGAAAAGGCTGCCGGCATCAAGGCCACACTCCAGCGCTTCGACCGCCAGCGCGGCGATGTCCGCCATACCAGCGCGCAGTTGGACCAAGCGCGCGAGAAATTGAACTATCGGCCGCAAGTCAGTTTGGCAGAGGGACTGCAACAACAATGGCAATGGATTCATTCATTGGGGAGGTGAACCATGGGCGACTATAGCGAAGAAGATGTCGGCAATATTGTTTCCCTCGAACATGTCAACGTGCAGATTCCCGATCAGAGCCTGGCGACGCTATTCTATGTCGTGGGCTTGGGTTGCACGCGCGATCCTTATCTCAACGTCGGCCTCAACAACATGTGGGCCAACATCGGCGAGCAGCAATTTCACCTGCCGACGCGCAGCCCGCAGGTGATCGATGGCTATATCGGCCTGGTGGTGCCGCACTTGGAAGGGTTGGCCAAGCGGTTGGAAGCAGTCGCCGAGGGGCTCAAAGGAACCGAGTTCAGTTATCGCCAAGACGGCGAGCACATGATCGTTACCTGCCCCTGGGGCAATCGCTATCGTTGCCACGGCAGCCAAGCGGCGGCGTTCGGCGATATGGCATCAGGAATTCCTTATGTTGAATTTGCCGTCCCGCGCGGTGCCATGGCGGGCATCTTGCGGTTTTACCATGCGGCATTGGGCGCGCCGACCGTCGTCGAATCGGACGGCGAGGGTGAATTTGGCCGGGTAAAAATCGGCCGCCATCAGTCGCTGTTGTTCCGTGAAACCGACCGCGACCTCAGACCCTACGACGGTCACCATATCGCAATTTATGTGGCGAATTTTTCCACCCCCTACGGATTTTTGCAAAGCCGCGGCGGCATCACGGAAGATGTGCGCAACCATCAATTTCGTTTCAAAGCCATCGTCGATCCCGCCGACGGCAGTCCAAAGTTCACTCTAGAACATGAAGTGCGATCGCTGCGCCATCCGATGTATAACCGTTTCTTCGTCAATCGCGATGTCACTCAAAGCCAGCGGGCTTACCGGCGCGGCTGGGACGCTTTCACGCCCTATGTGCGCGCTTAGGCGCTCATTCGAGTGCAAAAACTGCAACGAAATTGGAGGCTCCAATATGGCAATCAGTAAAGATCTGCTCGACATCCTCGCCTGTCCCAAATGCAAAGGGGACATCCATCTCAATGACCAAGGCGATGGGCTGGTTTGTCAATCCTGCCGGCTGATGTACCCGATCAAGGACGATATTCCGGTAATGTTGATCGATGAGGCGCTTCCCCTCTGAAAATGCTCGCCGCCGATTGGGACAATGTGCTGGTTTTGCAGACGAGCTTTCTCGGCGACCTGGTGTTGACGTTGCCGTTGATCGCCGAAATCAGGAATAGGTATCCGGTCAAAAAACTGTCGTTGATGTGCACCCCGCTCGGTCGAGAACTTTTGCAGGATCATCCGGCGATCGACGATATTCTCGTCGACGATAAGAAAAGAGCGCATCGGGGTTGGCGCGGGTTGGCCGCCCAGGCGGCACGACTGCGGCAGCAACGGTTTACCATAGCTCTGACGCCGCATAAGTCTGCGCGTAGCGCTTTCATGCTCTATCGCGCGAACATTCCGCAACGAATCGGGTTTCGCCAGAGCAAGGGTTGGTTTCTCTTTCATTATTGCGCCGAGCGCGACCCCGCCCGTCATGATGTCGAGCGGAATTTGTCGGTGTTGCAGCCTCTGGGAGTGCGGGTGGAAGATTGTGCTCGGGAGATCGAGTTGCCGCCGCGGCGGCAACTCGACGTTGCCGTATTTGATCAACTGCGGCGCCTCGGTGTCGTTGACGGCAAACCGGCCATCGGTGTGAATTCCGGCTCGGTATGGCCGACCAAGCGCTGGTGGCTGGCAGGGTTCGCCGAATTCATCGGGCTAATAAAGGCAAAACTCGATTGTCAGGTTTTGCTTTTCGGTGGCCCGGAAGATACTCAGATCGTCGAGGAATTATTCCAACGCTGCGGCGGCGCGGCGGTTAACCTTGCCGGCAAGTTCAGCTTGCGCGAGCTACCCGCCGCGATTGGGCGCTGCCAGGTTTTCGTCACCAACGACAGCGGGCCGATGCATATCGCCGTGGCGCGCAAGGTGCCGACGGTGGCGCTCTTCTGTGCGACCACGCCAGACCTGGGTTTCTATCCCTACAGCGGCGATGCCATCGTGATTGAGAAACCGCTTGGCTGCCGTCCCTGTACGTCCCATGGCGGCAGAAGGTGCCCGTTGGTCCACGAGAATTGCATCCGCCAGATTCGCGCACAAACGGTTTTAGCGGCGGTGCAAAAGCTTCTGGCTGGCCAGGCGAGCGGAGATCGCGAACGCTTTCTACCGGAATTTCTCGCGGCTTAACTTTGCCTCCGTCGCCAGCCCAGTATCGGCGGATCCGGAATAGGCACGGTTACAGAGCAATCGCGCGCACCTCTCCGCGAACCGGGGAAACAGGGCGCCGTGACGGTGCCAGTGGGCAAGTGAGACCTGCGCGCCGATGGCCTTGGCTGACGTTTAATTCTTGGCATCACGCCGCGATCGATAGCGTAACGGCAAATTTGTTCGTAGTTTATGATCCGGGCTAGGCTGATCCCGCCGGTATGACTTCCGAGAAAAGTATTTGGGGCGCGATACCTGATGGTTTCCAAAAGTTGACCGACCCGCAGGGCAATCGCTTGGCGGTCCGCGCCGATCGGCAACGGGAAATTATGTTTTCCACTTGCTTGGATATCGAGAGATACGGCACGGCGGCGGGCTATTATGGGCGCGGTGACATGCGTTCTATACAACTGGCCGACGGCACCACGGCATTGTTCCGGCGTTATCGTCATGGCGGGATTTTGCGCTCGGTAACCGGGAAATGGTTTTTTTCCTGGCCGCCGCGGCCGTTTCGAGAGTTGACTATTACCGAGGAGCTGCGCCGCAGAGGTTTCCCGACGGTGGAGGTCTATGCCGCTTGTGTCGGGAAAATCGCCGGACCGTTTTACCGCGGCTGGTTGGTGACGCGGCAATTGGAAGGCGCCCATGATCTTTGGGCCGCGCTGCACAGCGGATTCTGCCAACGCGTCGGCATCGAGGCGGTCTTGAAGGCGGTGGCGGCGGTGATTCGCCGCATGCATCGCGAGGGCGTGTATCATCACGATCTCAACCTAAAAAATATTCTGGTCCGTTCGACCGCCGCGGGCGGCGTCGAGAGTCATGTCATAGATTTTGATAAGGCGATTTTGTTCTTAGGGCAACTACCGGTGCCGCTGGCCGAAAATAATATTCAGCGCTTGTCGAGATCGATCGGCAAACTCGATCCGCAGCGGCGATATTTCCCGCCAGCGGCCTGGAACGGCTTTCTAGAGTATTACAATGGCTCTGCCTAAGATCGCCGCCCAGCGTATCCTGCTGGTCTTGCATGGCTCGATCGGCGATGTGACCCGCGCATTGCCGCTAGCCGGGTTGCTGCGCGCCGGTTATCCCAAGGCGTTTATTGCCTGGTCGGTAGAACCGGCGGCGGCGCCGCTGCTCGAAGGCAACTCGGCGCTCGACGAAGTGATCCTGTTCGAGCGGCGCCGCTGGTGGCAAAGTTTCGGTGCTTTTCTCAAGAGTATTCGCCGCCACAACTTCGATCTGGTGCTCGACTTGCAGCGCCATTTAAAAAGCGGTGTCATCAGCCGCTTTAGTGGTGCGCCGCACCGCTTGGGTTTCCATCGCAGTGACGCCAAGGAGTTTAATTGGCTGTTCAATAATTTGTTCATTGAACCCTGGGGCGACAACATTAGCAAGCTCGATCATTACCTCAAGTTCGCCGAATTTCTTGGCCTAGCGCTGACCCCGCTGCGCTGGGATTTCGCATTGACTGAGGCCGAAAGACATGCGGTGGACGGCTGTCTCAAAGACGTTGAATCGCCATTCGCGGTGTTGTTTGTCGGCACTCGCTGGGAGAGCAAAAATTGGTTCGCCGAGCAAATCGCCGCTTGCGCCAATCTGTTGCAGCGCGACCACCGGCTTGGGGTGGTCTTGCTTGGCGGCGCCAATGACCGGCGGCTAGCGGCGCAGTCTTTGGCGTTGACCGAGAGGGGAGTCGTCAATTTGACGGGCAGCACCTCGTTACGGCAAGCAATCGGCATCATCGCCAGGGCAAAATTGGCGGTGGGACCCGACACCGGGCTGATGCATGTCGCCGCGGCGCTGCATGTTCCGGTGATCTCGTTATGGGGAGCAACCGATCCGGCGAGAACCGGACCTTATGGTTTTGCCCATCTGGAAATCAAAGGAGAGGCCCCTTGCAGTCCCTGCTATCGCAAGCACTGCCAAATTGGCCGGCAGTGCATGCAGTCGATTACCCTTGACAGCATAGCGGCAAAATTGGATTTACTTTTGAAAGACGTCAATTCGGAAGCAATAGGCCATGCTGAATGCGGCTGATTACCAAGCCCGGCGCACCGGTAAGTGGAACTTCTGGACGTTGAGGGATACCGTAGACCCGCAGATGCTAGAGAGTCTCGCCGCCGTCGTTGACCGCCAGCCATATTCTAAACATCCGCAAACTCTGGCCTTCACTTGGCCGCAGGATACCAACCCGAGTCATTATTTCTTGAAAGTTTTTCATCGCCGCGCCGGCGAGACAAAGGTTAAAGATCTGCTGCGCTCAACCAAGGCGCGCCGGTTCTGGCAACAGGGCTTGGCGCTCAATGCCGCCGGATTCACTGTGCCGCTCACCGTTGTGTTTGGTGAAAGACCTCGTTGGGGCTCAGCTGAGCGCTCCCTCGTGCTGACAGAAAAAATCGATGGTCAGCCAGCGCCAGTTTTCTTGTCCGGCTTGACTTATTCCCGTGATAATTGGGCTCTTGTTAAAATGAAACGCGACGCTCTGGTGCAACTCGGCCAGCTGGTGAGGCGTTTCCACGACCTGGGGTTCGTGCATGGCGATATGTTAGCGACGAATATATTTATCGCGCAGAGGAGTGCGGGTTCGCTGGATTTCTACCTCATGGACAATGACCGCACCCGGCGCTATTCGCCATGGCTGACCGGTAACTTAAGGAAGCGCAACTTGGTGCAGCTCAACCGATTGCCGTTGGCGCATATTACGCTGCAAGATCGACTGCGTTTTCAGCACGCTTATCTCGGCGTGCGGAGATTGACGGCGCGCGATCGCCGGTTCGCCCGCTGGCTTGAGGCGCGCACCCGCCAGCGCCGTAACGAATGTGATGGCGTAGATCCGAGCGGAAGTTTCCGAAAGCTGATGTGCTTGGTGCCGGAGACGACCAGTGCCCAAAACGGCTAAATATTGTTCCGCCGGGGGCCGAATACGGACTGCCAAGGGAGAATTAGAAAGTAACTTTACACCCCGCTAACCGCAAGGACTTGAGCAGCTCGAAATGCCTAACAACGCTATTTTTGACGCAGTATCTTCAGCCTGGTCAACGGAGGACCCGGTCGGAAAGAGAATATTGGATTTGAGCTGCGGTGGCGGAGATACCGCTGAAATGTTGGCTCGGATGGGCTATAAAGTAACTGCCACGGACTATCCTCCGCCACCGTCGATGACGCCGGGAATCGAGCGTGTCGCCGGGGTCGACCTCAATGCGTTCTTGCCGTTTCGCACGGCGAGTTTTGACGCGATAGATTTGGTCGAAGTGATAGAGCATATCGAAAATCAGCCGCAATTGATTCGCGAACTGGCCAGAGTCCTCAAGCCGGGGGGAGTAGCACTCATCAGCACTCCCAATGTGCTTAATCTAATGTCGCGAGTGCGGTTTTTGTTTACCGGTTTTTTGCGCGGCCGGGTTCGGCCAGCGCACTATTCGAGGAAACCAGGTCAAGCGCCGAATATTTACTTGTTACATTTCTATGAGCTTTATTACCTGCTATTTCATTATGGATTCGAAGTTGCTGGACTTTCCAAAACTCGGGTAAAATTTGCCGCGCGCTTGTTCATGATAATCTTTTGGCCATTCATGTGGCTTTTTAGTTTCATGACAGTGATACACGCCGAGAAAGACCCACTGCAGCGGCGCTACAATTGGCAAATCCTCTCCTACCTTTTTCATCCCGCGCTTTTGTTGTCGGACAATATCGTCGTTAAAGCCAAGAAAACTCACGTTTGAAAATTGCCCTAGTTCATAAACGGCTTGATCTCAAGGGCGGCACCGAACGGGATCTCTATCAAACCGCGGAAGGCTTGCGCGATCGCGGCCATCAAGTGCATTTGTTCTGCAGCGAGTATGGAGTGCCGACGCCGCGTGGGACGATCGGTCATACCATCCCGGTGGTTCGATTGGGACGCACGTTGCGATTGTGGAGCTTCGCCCTGGCAGCTCCGCGTATTATCAAGAATCAGCGATGCGATGTCGTGGTCAGCTTTGGCCGTCTTCTCTCCCAGGATATCTTACGCAGTGGCGGCGGCACGCATCGCGGCTTTCTATTGCGAATGGGGCAACAACGGGGGGCATGGCGGCGGCTGCGCCAACGCCTGAGTCCGTATCACCAGAGTCTGTTACGGATAGAGAGAAAACAGTTTTCCGACGGGCATTTCAAGAAGGTGATCGCAGTGTCCGATGAGGTCAAGTGCGACATTGAGAGACATTACCGGGTCGAGAACGACAAGATTGAGGTTCTTTACAATGGCGTCGACGCGCAGCGCTTTCATCCGGCTCGGCGCACGCAGGTCCGCGAAATCCAGCGCGCGCGCTGGAAAGTTCCCAACCAGTCGCCACTCGTCTTGTTTGTCGGCAGCGGATTTGCGCGCAAGGGCTTGGACCGTCTGATCGCAATTTGGAATCGTCCGCCATTGACCCACGTCTACTTAATGGTTGCCGGGGACGATGGGCGCATGGGCCATTACCAAAATTGGGCGAAGTCGGTCGCTGGAGAGCGCATTCTCTTTGTCGGCCGGCAGGATGACATTGAGACCTATTACGCCATGGCGGATCTGGTTGCCCTGCCGGCATTGCAGGAGGCGTTCGGCAATGTCGTGCTTGAATCACTGGCTTCCGGTGTGCCGGTAGTGGTCAGCCAGGAAGTGGGCGCCGGCGCCGTATTGACCGGCTGCTTGAGACAAGGAGTCGTCGAAGATGCCGGGGATTCCACACAACTCGAAGCTCGGCTTTGCAACATGCTCGAACACTGTGCGAAGCCGGAGTTTCGCGATGCGGCGCGCCAGCTCGGTGAACAGTACTCGTGGAATAGCCATTTCCACCGGCTTGAAGCCGTACTCAACGAAGTTTGTCATGGGCCGCCCGCCAGCCGTGTATCCTAATTTTATTTTACATCGCTCCGGGAGATGTCGGATATGGCTCGATGCTAATCATGCCCATCCCGCGGTGCTGGCGCTGTTAAAAAAACCCGATGAGCTTTTCGATCTTCCCGGCTGCGAAGTTATCAAGGATCAACGCAAGATCAAGGTGGCGAGAGTGGCGCTCGAGCTTGGCGGCGCGCGGCGGCGCATTTATATCAAACGCTACAATACCTTTTCGCTGCGTCATCGCTTAGGATCGATATTTAGCCCTTCGGGAGGGATAAGATCACTACGCGGTGCCGCTATTTTGACCCGTAACGGTATCGCAACGGCAAAACCGATCGCCGCCGTCGAAGAACGGATATGGGGCGCGGTCACCTGGAGTTTTTTTCTTTCCGAGGAGATTCAAGCAGGCGTGACCGTGGATTCCCTATGGCGAGAAATCCTGAGTTCTCGGCCGACTCCTGAGGGGGCTAGGAGTCGGCGTGCGTTTCTGACGGCCCTGGGCACGCTGTTTCACGCACTCCACAGCCAGGGCGTCTACCATAACGATCTGAAGGACGCTAACATTCTCGCGGCACCGATAACCGATAGCGAGAGGACTGCCTTGTTTTTGCTCGATTTAGAGGGTGTGCGTCAATATCGCTCCCTGTCGGAAAGCCGAAGAATCAAGAATTTGGTTCAACTGAATCGTACGCTCGGCAGATATCTGCGCAACGTTCAGAAATTGCGGGTACTGCAAGCCTATTTAAATCGAGAATCGGCTAGCCGGCAGTTACGGCGTCGGATCATCGAGCGGGTGGTCCGAGAGTCGAAGCGCCTGGACGCCGTCAAGTTGCGACACGGGGTTGGCAGCCCTGCTTTAATACGCAATTAGATATCTGAAACGCCATGGCAGTTGCTCTGAACCAGCCGAAGGTGATCGTCGTCATGCCGGCGTACAATGCGGCCAAGACTCTGCGCATAACCTACGACGCCATTCCCAAGGATGACGTGTATCAGGTGATTCTTGTCGACGATGGTAGCCGGGACGAGACGTTAAAAATCGCCAAAGAGCTCAATTTGGAAGTGTTCGTTCACACCCGTAACTTCGGCTATGGAGGCAACCAGAAAACCTGCTATACCGAAGTAATTGTGTTCGAGTACCCAACATCGCGTCATTTAGCGATTCGGCTAGCGGTCCTTTGCGGCCGGTTTGACTACACGGATCGGGGTATTTTAGATCGCACTCATTTGCGCTTTTTTACCCGTAAGACTTGCCTTCAACTGCTATGCGATAGTGGCTTTACGGTTGACGCCATTGTCCCGACCCCCGTTCCATTGCAATTAGTTTTTCCGGCCACCGGTACTCAATGGTTCACGCCGTTTCATCTGCTGCACTATGGTTTTGTCCGTCGATTGCAAGGACTGCTTGCCTTTCAGTTTGTTGTTCGGGCAAAACCTCGTTCAGAGTAAATCATGTCGCAAGCTCCGGCAGTTTCGATCGTCATCGCAACGTACAATCGCGCGCCTCTTCTGGCGCAGACTATCGACAGCGTGCTGCGCCAAAAATTTCAAGATTTTGAACTGATCGTGGTGGATGACGGCTCCCAGGACGATACCCAGGATATCGTGCGGGCATATGGCTCTAAGGTTCAATACATTTATCAGGACAATCATGGCCCGTCGGCGGCACGAAATTTGGGTGTGCGCCAGGCCAAGGCAGAATGGATTTCAATCCAAGACTCTGACGACTTGAGTTTGCCGAACCATCTTGAAACTTTATCGGGGTATGTCAGGAGCTTTCCAGAGATCGCCATGGTGTTCGCCAATGGCGCCTATTTAGATGGTCCGGTGCACAACCGAAAAAATATTATTCCGGCAGCGAAATCGCGCCGGCTGGCTCAGGCTGGGGTTGGCCTTGAAGATCTGTTCGACAAGAGCATTGTCCGATTGCAGGCCGGACTGATCGCGAAAAAATGTTATGAGGCAATCGGCGGCCACGATGAAAGCCTTCGGATTTCCATGGATCTCGATTTGTCCTTTCGCTTGTGGGCGCGCTATCCGATGGCCTACATTGACGAGGTGGTATTTTCCTATCGCAAGCATGCCGGCAACATCAGTGCGGATCAGGAACAGCGGCTTTTGGAGAATATCCGCGTGATTGAAAAGTTGCTTCACGATTATCCCAAGGCCGAGCAACTCCTTGGCAAGCGGCGTATTGATAAACGTTTGGCTTATCGCTACTACCGCTTAGCAAAGACGCGATTGAAAAATGGGAAAGGGCCGGAAGCGCGCGCGGCACTCAATGCCGCGGTTCGTTTGTCGCCATTCAATCCAAAATATCGCGTATATCAATTGCAATGGCTTACATCGATGGCGCACGATTGAATTATGGATTTCAGCATCATCATTGCGAGTTTTGATCGACCGGAGTCATTAGATCGGCTTTTGACCGGATTGGCTGAACATTTTGTCAAATCATCGTTAGACTTCGAAGTATTGCTTGCAAACAATGCCAGAGGCGACGACACAAGCCGCCAACTCGATGCTGTGATCGAAAAATTTAAGTCCATCCTGCCAGAGCGTGTTCGCCGTATTCGCGAACCTAACCCTGGCAAGTGCCGGGCGCAGAATCGTGCGATTGCCGAGGCCAAGGGTGCGATCCTGGTATTTTTCGATGACGACATTCAGTTGACGCCGGAATGGCTGCCGGTTACCGCGAAGTTCTTTCGGGACAAACCGTACTACCAGGCGATGCAGGGGCCGATTCTTGTGCCCCATGAATTTCGCGATAATAAAGAATTTTTGCGCGCGCAGCAGCGTTACCGAACCATCAATTTCGTCGAGTACCGTGCAAGCATGACCGATATTCGGACGCTCACCGGTGCAAATATGGCGATCCGCCGGGAAGTGTTTGACAGGGTCGGGTTATTTAATGAAGCCCTCGGCCCGGGTTGTTCCGGAATTTCCGGAAGATGTTGAGTATGCCCAACGCATCATAGACAACGGCATGCGAATCGGTTACGAACCCGCGGCCGCAGTATTTCATGATGTCGACTGGGGGCGACTTTCCGAGCAGTTTTTTCGGCAGCGCCACGAACAGCAAGGACGGAGCCGGTTGATTTACAAAAAGCAGTTCCTTGCGTCGATCGTTACTAACCTCATACGTTCGGTCTGGGCGTTAGGCTGGTATTCGCTGATTGGCAACGAGCGTAAGAAATACCGGGCTAAAGGGCGTTTCTTTCATTATCGTGCCATGGCGATCGAAAAGCTAAAATAGCCTGCTGATTCCGTGCGCGTTATGGTTCTTCCGTTCTTTCCATGACGGATCATGCGGTCGGTTGTTGGCGCGGCTTCTACTTGTGTGGAATGGGGGCCAGGCGGTCGGCTGATCTTTATAGCTATTGGGATATCGTGCCGGCCGGACCGAACCGAACCTGGGGGAATCATATTTGCGGATGCGCACTGATCACACGGGTAAAAAGCCATACGTGGCGCTGGCAAGCAAGACGAGGTTGCACAAGTACGGTATTGAAAGATTTTTGCTTGCCGCGGCCGATACATTGACACCGGGTGGCATGTTGCTCGATGCCGGCGCGGGAAACTGTAAGCATAAACAATTTTTCCCCAAACTCAGAGTTGTGGCTCTCGATTTTGTCCAAACTCGAATACGCCGATACGGCGACCTTGATCTTTCCGGCGACTTACATGCGATTCCGTGTAAGACCGCATCCTTCGATGCCGTAGTTAACGTCGAAGTGCTTGAACACTTGCAGGAACCGGAGGCGGCCCTGAGGGAGATGTTTCGCGTCTTAAAACCGGGCGGGCGGCTTTATTTGATCGCTCCGCAAGGATGGGAAGAGCATTGCGTGCCACGAGATTTTTACCGCTTTACGCAATTTGGCCTTCGCTATATGTTGGAAAAGGTCGGCTTTCGTGACAATACGATTGTCCCCCTGGGTGGTTACTTTTGGTACATTGGCCATCGGTTACCGGTCGCCTACCGTTATTTTTTTCCTGGTGATAGAAAAAGAATTTGGAAAATCCTCGACGCGCCGATTCGCCATCCGGCGCGGTTTGTTTTGAGAACTTTGGTTCCATACGTTTGTTATTATCTGGACGGCTTGGATAAGCGCAAGTCCTATACTCTGAACTATGGCTGTATATGTGAAAAGCCGTAAAAGATCTTCAACGCCGAAATTATAGCGGCTGGAATTATCTTGAAGGATTGAGCATGGAACCGACCCCTTTGCTTTTGCTGGGTGCGCCGAGGTCGGGCACGACACTCCTGGCGACGATGATTAGCCGCCACAGCGAGATCGCCATCATCAACGAAGACCGCGGCTGGGCGATGAGACGTATTCTGGGTAAGGCTGTGGTCGGCAACAAACGCTGCGTGCCCAATCAAATCGAGCTAAGAAAACGCGGTTTGTTACACTTTCGTTTCTTAAAATCGTTGGGTCTTGCGATGGAATATCAAAGCTCTCAATACAGTATTGAAGACTACCTTGGATTGCCCAACGTCAGAGTCATCGGCTTGATTCGCAGCGGCAATGATGTCGTTTCGTCGATCATGAATCGGAGCGAGAAAACATTTCGCGTTGCGTCGTACCGCTGGTGCCGCGCGGTTGAAGTTTTGTACGAGATTCATCGCCAGGTTCCCGAATCGTTGGCGATCGTCTCGTTTGAGTCCCTGGTCACCCAGCCGATCGAAAATATGCAAAAGATCGCAGCTTTTTTACGCGTCGAATATCAAGACCGGATGTTGGAGGGGCCACAATACAATCCTTGGTATCCTGAAGCAGGGATGAATGCAGAAAAAGTCAATCGCTCCGAGAACGAGCGCATAGACTACAAACTCGCCGAAAAATTTCCTGACGTGTACCGCAAATACCAAGAGATGCTGGCTTTGTCGTGTATCGGCGCGGGGCAGTCAGTAAGCTGATTTTGGCGGCGACAACCGTCTAGTTATCTGCAAAAACCCAATCCTTCATTTGCACCTTGGATATGGAGTCTTCTCTATCCAGTGGCATTCATTGACAAATGGCAGAGCAGCACTAGGATCGGCAGCCAAGCTTGACGGGTCAACTTTTGTAATAACGGACGGCCCAGCGATTTGGACTTGGGCAGGTGACTTTTACGGGCCGCGATATAAAGTCCGCGCGCAGCCAAGGACAATTGCTTTTGTATTCTCAACCCGATCGTCGCCCCGGTGACCTTGCGTACGGCCGTGATGTTGTCTACGATGGTGATTTCTTGGAAACGATCCGACCGAAAAACCTTTTCCCACAGCACGCGCTTAGGTCCATTTTTTCTAATCGTATCGTGCATGGCCAAGATTCCGCCTTCGACTAAATGCGGCTCCCACAACGAAAAGTCGAGCTTGGTCGGTTCGTAGCGATGGTCGCCGTCGATCCAAAGTAGGCGAATCGGCTTATCCCAATGTTGCGCCGCCGCTTCCGAGGTCATAACCATTGGGACAATCTGATTCTCGACCCCGGCCTGTTTTATATTCGCCAAAAAATCCGCTTCGGTGTCTTCCAAGTAGCCTTCTTCCGGCATAATCCGATGGGGATCGATGGCGTAAATCTTTTCTGCGTTGACTTTTGCGGCGCCGAGCGCGAGGGCAATGGTGGACTTGCCTTTCCAGCTGCCGATTTCGACGATGACACCTTTTTGCTCGTTGAATTGACCTAGTCGATACAGGCAATCGACCTCGTGCGTCGTCAGCATGCCGGGCAGTTGGTAAACACTCTCCAGATTTTTCACGGCGATACTCCTGCGCCACTTATAGCAAACCCGCCTGTCATAATGAAGAGAATTTGACGCAAGCTTTAGTCGCATGGCCCGACCTTCATTTACCATTTCGGCAATTGTGGTTTGTTTTAACGAAGAAGAACGCATCGAGGATTGTCTAAAGAGTCTCGTTTGGTGCGATGAGATCGTCGTTGTCGATGCCTTCAGCAGCGATCGTACGCCGGAGATTTGTCAGCGCTACACCCAACGATTTGTCCAGCGCGCATGGGCCGGCTACAGAGATCAAAAGGCCTACGCTCATTCCTTGGCGGCCATGGATTGGGTGTTACTGGTTGACTCCGATGAACGGGTGACCGACGCATTGAGAAACGAGATTGTCGAGAGTCTGACCCAGGACTCGGGCCTTTACGCAGGTTACGCAATTCCCCGTTTGGTGCGTTATCTTAATCGCTGGTGGTGGCGCGGCGGCTGGTACCCGGATTATGACGTGCGCTTGTTCCGGCGCGACCGGGCGACCTGGGGTGGGGTCGATCCCCATGAGAAAATACTTGTCGATGGCAAGGTGCGCCGGTTGCACCAGCCGTTGCATCACTTCTCTTATCGAAGCATCGACGACCATATTCAACGAATCAATCGTTTTACCTCGATCTCGGCGGCAGAGCTCCGAAAATCCGGCGGCCGGTGGCGGCTGAGCGATGCTTTGCTGCGGCCGGCGGTGCGGTTTTTTCGCTCGTACATTCTAAAGCGCGGGTTCATGGATGGGTTCGCCGGCTTCCATGTGGCGCTGACTGCGGCGGTTTACGTATTCTTGAAGTATGCTAAATTGTGGGAACTTGAAATCAAGGAGAAACGTGACGACGAGCGGCGCCCGTGATGGCCGCAAGCTGCTGAAGATTCTACACGTCGATCCGGAACGGAACTGGGGTGGCGGGGAGGCACAAGTCTTTGGCTTGCTTTCCTACCTTGCTGCGCAGGGGCATCGTAACGATCTATTGACCCATCCGGAAGGCCGTTTGTTCGATGAAGCCCGCGGATTAACGGTGGACCTGTTGCCCTTGGTGGTACGCAACGATTTGGATCTGCGGGCGATCCCGAAGCTGCGCCGGCAGATCGCCGCGGCCAACTACGATGTGGTTCATCTCCACACCAAGAGAGCCCATGCCCTGTCTTTGTGGTTGCCGCGCGGCGACCCGAGTCCACGGTACGTCGTCACGCGCCGGATGGATTATGCTGAGAAAAAAAATTGGCGCACCCGCTGCCTATACAATCGCCGGGTCGATGGCGTGGTCGCGATCTCGCAAACCATCGTCGAGCTACTGGTCGTTGCCGGGGTGGAGCGGCGCAAGATTCGGCTGATTCATAGCGGTATCGACCCGAGCCGGTTTGCCGCCGCGCAATTGCCGCGGGACTCTGACCACGAGGTTATAAATGTGGGGTGTCTCGCTGTCCTGGAAGAGCGTAAGGGGATCGACTTCCTGCTCCAAGCGGCGGCGCGATTGCAATCTCAAGGAGTACGGCTCAACTGGCTGATCGGCGGGGACGGGTCTCAGCGCGGAGCCCTGGCAAGTAAAGCGCGGGCGCTTGGTCTCGACGAACGGGTAAACTTCCTAGGCTTCGTTTCCAAGCCTGAGGACTTTCTCGCGCGTATCGATATATTCGTCATGCCGTCGTTGTTCGAGGGCTTGGGGGTGGCGGCTCTGGAAGCGATGGCGGCGGGCAAACCAGTGGTTGCCACCAGAGTCGGTGGATTGGCCGAATCGGTGCTGGACGGACGAACGGGGATATTGGTCGCGCCGCGCGACAGCAGCGGGCTCGCCGATGCCATCGCCCGACTAGCCGGCGATCCGCCATTGGCGCAACGGATGGGATTGCAGGGCCGGCAGCGGGCGCTGGAAAAGTTCACCCTGACGCAAATGGCGGCGCAGAACGAAGCGTATTACTACGAATTATTAGAGATGGGAAATTAGCGGCCGTCTCACTTTGCTTCGAATGAACAGCCTCCTCGATATACTCGCAAGATTCAAAGGCGCGCATTTGTTGGTGGTCGGCGATCTGATGCTCGACCGTTTTGTTCTCGGCGATGTCGAGCGGTTGTCGCCGGAAGCGCCGGTGCCGGTACTGCGGGTGGTGTCCGAGGATCGCCGTCTCGGCGGCGCGGCGAACGTTGTCCACAACATTCGCGCATTGGGCGGCCGGGTCACCGCCTGCGGCATTATCGGCAATGACGATGCCGGCAAGCGTATCCTCGCCATCCTGCGGCGCGTTGGCGCGTCGACGGCTGGAGTCTTTACCGATCGCAAGTTTCAAACCATTCAGAAGAGCCGGATTATCGCCAGCCCGCACCACCAACAGATTGTCCGGCTCGACCGGGAGAGCCGCGAGCCGATTCACGGTGCGACGTTGAAACGGCTGCGCGAATTTATTCTCGATCGCGCTGCGGATTGCGACGGCGTCTTGATCTCGGATTACGGCAAGGGGGCGGTGCATGCCGAGCTGTTGTCGGCGCTTGCCGGTCAAGCGGGCAAACGAAAAATGCTCTATGTCGTCGATCCCAAGAAAGAAAATTTTCGCCATTATCGATTTCCGACCTTGATTACTCCCAATAAAAGCGAAGCGCGCGGATGCCGCCGCCATCGACATCGACGATGACCGGACGCTGTTCGCTGCCGGGACAAAATTACTGCGCCTATGGCGTGCCCAAGGGGTATTGATTACTCGCGGCGCGGACGGCATGAGCTTGTTTCGGCCTCGTTCCAAGCCGCGCCATTTTCCCACCGCGCCGCGCGAGGTTTTCGAGGTGACCGGCGCCGGCGATACGGTGGTGGCGGTGTGCGCGTTGGTGCTGGCCTGCGGCGGCGACTTTGCGGCCGCCGCGATGGTTGCCAACCTGGCGGCGGGGTTTGTCGGCGACGAAATCGGCACCGTGGCGGTGCCTTTCAAAAAGCTCAAGCAGAAGATCGAGGAGCTCACATGAAAAGCATGACCGGCTATGGCGAGGCGTCGCAGAATATTCACGGCGCTCGAATCACCGTGCAGATCCGCAGCGTCAATCACCGCCATCTGGACCTGCAAGTGCGCACGCCGCGCGAGTATATGGCGTTCGAGGAGGAAATTCGCAAGCTCCTGCGCGAAAAAATCGCTCGCGGCCGCATCGATTTGTTCGTCAACCGCTATGTGGCCAAAGGGCAAGCTCGCAAGCTCGAGATGGATGAGGCTCTGATCGGTCAATTTCTTTCGGGGGTCGCTCAGCTCAAGAAGAAGTACAAACTCGGCGGCGAAGTCGATGTCGCACTGGTTTCCAACATTCCCGATGTTTTCCATGTCCGCGAGCTTGAGATCGACAGCAAAGGCGAGCGCCAGGCGGTGCTCAAGGCGCTCAACGGCGCGCTCAAGAAACTCGAGCAGTCGCGCGAGCGCGAGGGTATTCATTTGCGCACCGACATGGAGGCCCAGATCGGTCATTTGCGAGAAATCGCCGCGGCTCTGGAAGCGCGCTCGCTTGAGACCGGAGCGCGCCAGTACAAGGGCGGCTGGCCGGATGGACAGAACGGCGAGCGGCCGGAGCGGAATATGCCGGAGGTTGCCACCGCGATAGCGAAAGGCGACATCAACGAGGAATTGGTTCGTTTAAAGACCCATGTCGTGGCGCTGGCCAAAGTCGTGCGCGAACGTGAACCGGTGGGCAAAAAGGTCGACTTCATGCTCCAAGAGGTCAATCGCGAACTCAACACCATCACGTCCAAGGTGCCCTACCTGCCGGTTACCCAACTGGTGCTGCAAGGCAAAGAGCGGGTCGAGAAAATTCGTGAGCAAACCCAAAACATCGAATGAAACAGCGCGCACCTCAACTGCCTAAAAGGCAGGGGATTATATTTATTCTTTCGGCACCGTCGGGAGCCGGCAAGACGACCCTTTATAACGGGCTAAAAAAAAATTATCCGGATATTCAACTTTCGGTTTCCTGTACCACGCGCGCGCAGCGGCGCGGCGAGGTGCCGGGGCGAGACTATCGTTTTCTGAGCGAGGCCCGATTCGAGGCTTTGAAAAGCCGCGGTGAGTTCGCCGAATGGGCTCAGGTGCACGACTATCGCTATGGCACCCCGCGGAAGCCCATCGATCGCGCGATCAAGGCGGGCCGCGACATTCTGCTCGATATCGATGTCCAGGGAGCGCGCAAAATCAAAAAAGCTTACCCAGCGGCGGTGGCGGTATTCGTTTTGCCCCCGTCCATGGCCGAATTAGCGCGCCGCCTATCCCTGCGCGGCACCGATGACCGCCGGGCCATCGAGCGGCGGCTGGCCAATGCTCGAGGTGAAATCGCCCAGAGAATCTATTATGATTACTATGTCGTCAATCACGATGTCGATCAGGCGGTGCGGGTGCTTGGCGGAATCGTCGAGGCCGAACGCTACAAGGTATCCAGGGTGACCGAGTGGCGGGTCAAACTGCTTCGGGCCAGTCGCCGCCGGCAATCATGAGCAAAGATATCAAACTTCACGACCTGGTTGAAAAGGTCCAGGCTTACTTTCCCACCGCGGACGTCGATCTGATCCGCAAAGCCCACGATTTCTCGGCCAAAGTCCACACTGGGCAAAAACGTTTGTCCGGTGAGCCTTATCTGATTCACCCGATAGCGGTCGCCGATATCATCGCCGATTTGAAGCTCGACGTGCCGAGCATCGTCGGAGCTTTGCTGCACGACACGGTCGAAGACACTCTAACGACATTGGATGAGATTAAGAGTTCGTTCGGCCGCGAGATCGCCGACTTGGTCGACGGCGTCACCAAGTTGAGTCGCACCAACTATACGAGCCATGAGGAGAAGCAGGCGGAAAATTTCCGCAAGATGATTCTCGCCATGGGCAAGGACGTGCGCGTGATTCTCATCAAGCTCGCCGACCGGGTGCACAACATGCGCACGCTCGATCATATGCCGGCCGACAAACAAATTCTCACGGCGCAGGAGACCATGGATATTTACGCGCCGCTGTCGCATCGCTTGGGCATAGCTTGGGTTAAAAGTGAGCTTGAAGACTTGTCGCTCAAGTATCTCCATCCGGAGATTTACTACCAGCTCAAACGCAATGTCGCCAAGAAAAAAACCGACCGGGAAAAGTATATTGACGAAGTGATCTCGGTAATCGGCAAAAAGTTGGAAGCCGAAGGGATCGACGCCGAAGTGACGGGCCGGCCCAAGCACTTCTACAGCATCTACCAAAAGATGGAGAGCCAGAACCTGCTTTACGATCAGATCTACGACCTGGTCGCTTTTCGTATTTTGGTCGACACGCCGCGGGAGTGTTATGAGACCTTGGGGGTGGTGCATGCGCAGTGGAAACCGGTGCCGACGCGCTTTAAAGACTACATCGCACTACCCAAGCCCAACATGTATCAGTCCCTGCATACCACGGTGATCGGTCCCTACGGTGAGCGCATCGAGATCCAGATCCGCTCCCATGAGATGCATCGGGTCGCCGAGGAAGGAATCGCGGCGCATTGGCGCTACAAGGAGGGCGAGGCCTTTCAGGTGAGCGATATCCAGCGCTTCTCGTGGCTGCGCCAATTACTCGAGTGGCAGGAGAATTTGCAGGACCCGCAGGAGTTTCTTCACAGCCTTAAGGAAGACCTGTTTGCCGCCGGCATGTATGTCTTTACCCCGAAGGGCGATCTTTTACACTTTCCGCGCGGCTCCACGGTTATCGATTTTGCCTACCGGATTCATACCGAGGTCGGCAACCGCTGTTCCGGCGCCCGCGTCAACGGCCAACTGGTGTCGTTAAAATATATACTGCGCAGCGGCGACACGGTGGAAATCATCACGACACCACAGCAAGTGCCGAGCCGTGAGTGGCTCAAGTGGGTGAAGACGCCGCGGGCGAAATCGAAAATCCGTAATTGGCTCAAGACCCAGCAGCACGAGCGCAGCGTGGTGCTGGGCCGCGAGATCTTCGACAGCGACCTGCATCGTTACCGGTTGGACTATGGGCAGCTCAAACGGGAAGGCAAGATCGACTGGTTGAGCCATGAGCTCGGCATGAAAGATGAGGAAGCGCTGCTATCGGCCATCGGTTACGGCCGGATCACCACGCGCCATGCCATCGTCAAGCTGGTGCCGGCCGATAAACTCGACAGCGGCAGCAAAAAGGCCGGCGGCGCGCTGGAGTCATTGTTCAAGCTCGTCTCCAGGCAGAAGCGCAGTCTGGGGATTCGCGTCAAAGGCGTCGACGATGTGCTGGTTCGCTTCGCGCTTTGTTGTCATCCGCTACCCGGCGAACATATCGTTGGGTTTATTACCCGGGGCCGGGGTGTGACGATTCATACCGTCGGTTGCACGACGGTCTTGGAAAGCGATCCTCATCGCAAGATCGAAGTCGCCTGGGAGGAAAGCGGGCAGCCGCCGCGGCCGGTCAAGATCGAAGTGACCTGTGTCGATCAGCCCGGCTTACTGGCGGCGATCAGTACGGCGATCACTAGCGCCGATGCCAATATCGCCCGGGCCCAGGTAAGGACATTTTCGAGCCAGCGGGCGGTCAACACCTTCGAGGTGATGATCAAAAGTTCGGAGCACTTGAAGGAAGTGCTTCTGAACATTTCAAAAGTAAAAGGAGTTTACAAAGCGATACGCGGGCGTGGCCGGGCCGGCAGTGATATCGAGTCCGATGGAACAGTCAAGGAGGAGTTACACTGAACAAGAGTCGCTAGGCGACCTTCTGGATACGACCCGAGTGGATGCAATCGGTGCACACTAACAAGCGTTTGACCTGGCCGCCGAACTTGCCCCGCACCGTTTTTAGGTTCGCTCCCCAGGAGCGTTTAGTCTTGTTGTTGGCATGGCTGACGTTCATTCCGACCGAACGGCCTTTGCCGCAAATTTTGCAAATTCTAGCCATCTAAGTTTCTTATCCTTTCGATTATCTTGGTTGTCGAAAATCCCTTCAAGTACGGTATCAGTGCGACCCGTCCACCGGCCGCCTGGACGATATCGGCGCCGATGATTTCAGCGCTGCTCCAATCGCCGCCTTTGGCCAAAACCTGCGGCTTGATCGCGGCGATCAGTTGGTACGGGTCTGGATCGTCAAAAAGAATGACGTAATCTACCATCTCCATGGCGGCGATCAACTCAATCCGGTCGGTTTCCGGTAAAATCGGCCGTTGGGCCGTCTTGATCGACTTCACTGATCGGTCGCTGTTGACCGCGACGATGAGCAAATCGCCGGCGGCTTTGGCTTGGCGCAAGGTGTGCACGTGGCCGCGGTGCAGCAGATCGAAACAGCCGTTGGTGAAAACCACCGTTTGCCCATTGGCACGCGCCGCTGCGGCGATTGCCGCCAATTCGCCCAAGCTTTTCAATTTTTCCGGCACAATCCTGGGGTAACATGATAAGTCGTTGTTTTCAATTAAATTTTGCCTAGCTGCGTACCAGCACCGGCTTGAATCAGCGGAGGAATTTCGTTAAGGTCGTCGGCAAGTTGTTTCGGTCACCAACGACCTTCGGTTGTGAATTTTTTAGGAGGAAATCATGGAATATCAGGATCTGCGAGACTGGATTCAAATTGCCGATGAGATGGGTGAGCTCAAGACGCTCAAGGGCTGCGATTGGAATCTGGAAATCGGCGCGATTACTGAAATCGTCGCACATAAGGAAGATGGACCTGCGGTCCTTTTCGAGGACATCAAGGGCTATCCCAAGGGTTATCGGGTGTTATCCAATTCGTTGTCGTCACGCAAGCGCCTCGCGCTGACCCTAGGGCTGCCGGCCGGCGATACCAAAATGGATTTCGTCAGGATCTGGAAAGAGAACTACAAGAAGGTCAAACCGATCCCGCCTAAGTTCGTCAAGAAGAGCGGACTGTTCGACAACGTCTATCGTGACGGCGATATCGACATGTTCAAGTTTCCCACGCCCAAATGGCATGACAAAGACGGCGGCCGTTACATCGGTACCGGCAGCGTCGATATCACCCGCGATCCCGACGAGGGTTGGGTCAACTACGGCACCTACCGCGTCATGATTCATGAGAAGGACAAAGTCGGATTTTACATCTCTCCCGGCAAGCATGGGCGCATTCAACGGGAAAAATATCAGGCCAGCGGCGAACCTTTTAAAATTGCCATGTCCTTCGGCCATGACCCGTTGACGTTTTTGGCCGGTAGCATCGAAGTGCCCTACGGCGTGCCGGAATACGAATTTATCGGCGGCATCCGCGGCGAGCCTTTTGAAATGATCGAAGGCGAGTACTCCGGCTTGCCGATCCCAGCCAACGCCGAAATCGTCATCGAGGGCGACGTCCATTTCGATCAACCCGAAGGTTGAAGGTCCCTTCGGTGAGTGGACCGGTTACTATGCCAGCGCTGAACGCGCCGAGCCTTGGGTCGAAGTGAAGCGTTTGTATCATCGCAACGATCCGATCATTCTCGGTTCCCCTCCGGGCCGTCCGCCCGCGGAATTGGGTTGGTACCGTTCCTATCTCCGCTCCGCATTGATCTGGGATGAGATGGAAAAAGCCGGCGTGCCTGATGTTAAAGGCGTCTGGCTCACGGTCTCCGGCGGCAGCCGCTTGATGATGTGTGTATCGATCAAACAGCGCTACCCTGGCCATGCCAAGCAGGCCGCAGTGATCGCCTCGCAGTGTCACGCCGGTGCGTATCTCGGCCGTTTCGTGATCGTCGTCGACGATGACATCGATCCTTCGAATACCGACGACATGATCTGGGCGATGTCGAGCCGGTGCGAACCCGAGGCGGATATCGACATCCTGCGCCGTTGCTGGAGCGGACCGCTCGATCCGGTTATTCATCCGACCAAGAAGGGTTTCAACTCGCGGGCGATCATCGACGCCACCCGGCCCTATGAGTGGATTAAGGACTTTCCACCGGTCGCCGAGTCGTCCCGGGAAGTGCTCGACGCCACCGCAAAAAAGTGGGGCGCCGAACTGTTCGGTAACGGCAAGAAGTAATTAAATTTCTTTACCGTGAAAAGGGCAAGCGGCTAAATGCCGGCTTGCCCTTTTTATTTTTTGGCGCATCGATCGAGCCGTTGACCGCAATCTTTTGCCCTGGGTTATGGTTTCATACGGAGCCAAGACAAAATTTGAAAATCCAAATTCTATCTGAGGCCATGGCCAGCCGGATTGCCGCCGGCGAAGTGGTCGAGCGGCCCGCGTCGGTGGTCAAAGAGTTGATCGAGAACTCGCTTGACGCCGGCGCCACGGAAATCTTTGTTTGGCTCGAAAAGAGCGGCACCGTTGTCATTCGCATCACCGACAACGGCGAGGGGATGACGGCGGAGGATTTGGCCCTCGCGGTGGAACGCCACGCCACCAGCAAACTGAGAGAAGACGACGATCTGTTCCGCATCGCGACATTGGGGTTTCGCGGCGAGGCGTTGCCGAGCATCGGCTCCATCGCCAAGATGGACATCTCGTCTCGCCCGGCGTCTAGCTCTACTGGCACCAAATTGACTGTCGACGGCGGTAATAGGGGCGAAATACACGCCGCTGCGGCTGCCGTGGGCACGACCATCGAGATTCGCGATATCTTTTACAACACCCCGGCGCGACGCAAGTTTCTTAAAGCGCCGGCGACGGAGTTAAGCCATGTCTGCGATGTATTCAACCGTTTGGCCCTGGCTAACCCACAGGTTCATTTTCGCCTTCAACACGACGGCCGCACAGTGGCGGATTATCTTTCGGTGCAGCAGGGACGGGACCGTTTGCAGCAAGTACTGGGTGTCGATGTGGCCAAGGGCTTGAAGCCTTTCACCTTCACCCAGGGTGAGGTGCGCGTCAGCGGTTTCCTGAGTACCGCGCCGACCTCATTTCCCAACGCTCGTTACCTGTTTACTTTCGTTAATCGCCGCTATGTGCGTGACAAAGTGATTACCCATGCGCTGCTGCACGGCTACGATACTTTGCTAATGAAAGGCCAATATCCGGCGGTGGTGTTGTTCTTGGAAGTGCCGTTCGCCGAGGTCGATGTCAATGTTCATCCGGCAAAGTACGAAGTGCGCTTCCGCCGGCAAAGTGATGTCCATGAAACGGTGTCGCGATCGGTGCGGTCGGCGTTGCAGCGCGATGCCAAAGCGCCGGGCGCTGTTGTAGCGATGTCGGGCTACGCAGCTTCGCCGCGGCGAATGGCGGCCGGCGTATTCCTTTGCTCCCGCCGCCGATCCGACTGTACGCGAGTCTTTTTTGGGCTATTCAATCACGAGTACCCAAATGTCGAATCGACGCCAGTCGCGCGACGTGACGTTTACCGTGCCGACAGAACGAGCAGCCGACGGACGGTGGGTTTCTTTTCATCGCTCACTATCCACGATCAGATCCTTGGCTGCTATCTGGTCTGCTCCGCCACCAGACCGGTTGATCCTGATCGATCAACACGCCGCCCATGAAAGAATCGCCTTCGAACGATTGCGCCATCAGTTGCGGGCCAACGCCGTCGAGCGGCAGGATCTACTGATTCCCCAAAGCGTCGAACTTAGCGCCGGTGAGATGCTGATACTCCAGCAGAAATTGGCCGTTATGGAACGTCACGGATTTTGTTTGGAGCCGTTTGGGCCGAGTTCCTTCGCAATTATGTCTGTCCCCGCACTGCTGCCCGAGGGCGACTACACCCAGTTGGTACGCCAGATGGTCGCCGAGTTGGCTGAGGTCGATACCTCGGCCAGGCTGCGTCAGCACCTCGAAGATCGTTTGGCGACGATGGCTTGTCACAGCGTGATTCGCGCCAACCGCAAATTAGGGATGGAAGAGATGCGCGCGCTGCTGTGCGATCTCGACCAGGTCGAGTTCGCCACTCAATGCCCCCATGGGCGGCCGGTGTTGGTTGAGCTGAGCCGGGACCAGCTGGAGCGCATGTTCAAACGCATAGCGTAAAACTCTCGGTCAAGGTTCAAGGGTTAAAAAGTTCACTCATTTCGGAGTTCGCACCAAAACTTTGAACTATTGAACGGTTGAACCTTGAACGGATGTTATCTTTAATTCGATGAAGCCGAAAATCGTTATCATTCTTGGGCCCACGGCGGTGGGCAAGAGCGCGTTGGCCTTGGAACTGGCCGAGTCATTGAATGGCGAGATCGTCAACGCCGACTCCCAGCAAGTTTACCGTTATCTCGATATCGGCACGGGTAAGCCGACCACGGCGGAGCGCGAGCGCGTGCGCCATCATCTGATCGATGTGGTGAATCCCGATCAGGAGTTCAATGCCGCGACCTTTCGTCTGCTCGCGAGCGAAGTGATCTACCAGATCGACGAGCGCCAGCGGCGCGCGATTGTCTGCGGCGGCACGGGACTCTATCTCAAGGCGTTGACCCGAGGATTGTTCGAGGGGGCAGGACAGAATGGGGAAATTCGCCGCGACTTGGAAACGGAAATCGCCAAGACCGGTTTGGATTCGGTCTATCGGCGACTGGTTGCGATCGATCCGACGGTAACCTCGACGATTCATCCCAACGATCGTTCCCGCACGGTCCGTGCTCTCGAGGTTTATCAGTTGACCGGCAAGCCGATTAGCCAATGGCAGAAAGAGCATCGTTTCCAAGAAGAGTCCTTCGCAGTGCTGAAGCTGGGATTAAATGTTGAGCGCGCCGAGCTCTACGAGCGCATCAACCGGCGCAGTGCGGCAATGATCGAAGCGGGCTTCCTCGATGAAGTGCGCGGCCTGATGGCGCGCGGTTACTCCCTCGATCTAAAACCGCTGCGCAGTATCGGCTATGCGCAGATGGGCAGGGTGATTCGCGGCGCTTTAACGATAGACGCGGCGCGGGAGGAAATGCAGCAGGAAACTCGCCGCTTGGCCAAGCGCCAATTGACCTGGTTCCGCGGCGATAAACAAGTGCATTGGTTTCATCCCACGCAGGTCGCGGAGATTCTCAAGACCTCGAAGCAGTTCTTTGCAAGCTAATGTGCGATTGGAGGAGAGGATGAAAAAGTTCCTTAATAGCATTCTCAGCATATTGGCGATCATTTTCACCTGGGCAACCACCGGAATTGGCGCCGATGCCAAATTCGACTGGAAGGCTCTCGAAGACGAAGCGGTAGCGATTCTAAGCCGCTATGTTCAGATCGACACGACCAATCCGCCTGGCAACGAGTTGAAAGCAGCGGCGTTTCTCAAAGCGATCTTGGATAAGGAAGGCATCGATGCGCGCGTCATCGAGTCGGCGCCGGGCCGGGCAAACTTATATGCTCGGCTCAACGGTAGCGGGGTTAAAAAGTCGATTCTGTTGATGCATCACATGGACGTCGTGCCGGCACAGGCCGATCTATGGCGCGAGCCGCCATTCAGCGGTGCGCTTAAAGACGGAGCGATTTGGGGCCGGGGTACGCTCGATAACAAGGGCGGCGGTGTGATGGCATTGCTGACTCTGGTCGCTCTCAAACGGCAAAACATCCCGCTCAAGGGCGATGTGATTTTTCTCGGCACCGCAGACGAAGAGGCGGGAGGCGTGCTCGGCGCCGGCTTCTTGGTCGAAAAACATCCAGAGCTGTTTAAAGATGTCAGCGTGGTGTTTAACGAGGGCGGTGGCATCCGCGTCGGCGACGACGGCCGCGCGCGATTGTATAGCGTCGGCGTGGCGGAAAAAGTACCGCTTTGGTTGAAGCTCACTGCACCAGGAACGCCGGGTCATGCAGCGTCACCGGGAGATAATCAGGCGGTGCTCAAATTGATCGCCGCGCTCAATCGCTTGGCGGGGTATCAGAGTCCGGTCAAAGTGACCCCAGAGGTGCAGAAGTTTTACGCCGATAGCGCGGCGATGGCTCCAGCCGACCGGCGCAAGCAATACTTGGACTTGCGCACGGCCCTGCAGGAACCGATGTTTGCCGCTGAGTTTCTCAAAGACCGCAGTAACAATGCCCGGGTGCGCAATACGATTTCCATCACCGGCATCAAAGGCTCCGACAAGATCAACGTGATCCCCGCCGAAGCTTCGGCCGAAGTCGACGTGCGCTTGTTGCCCGGCGAAGTGCCGCAAGTGTTTATCAACGAATTGCGCCGTGTGCTCGCCGACGATTCGATCAAGATCGAAATTTTGCTCTCGCGCACGGCGGCGACCTCACCGACGAGTCCGGAAGCGATGAAGGTTATCACCGAGTACGCTAAAACTCACGATCCCGGCGCGGCCGTATTATTTCCGGTTGGCAGCGGCTTTACCGATTGCCACTTTTTTCGCGTCAAAGGAATTCCCTGTCTAGGTTTCCTTCCCCAGCGCAGCACGCCGAGCAGTGAAGGGTTGGTGCACGGCGTCGACGAACGCATGCCGGTAGAACGTCTGACTGCGGCGATCCACGCGATGTATGAGATCGTCAGTAAGTTAGTGGTAGAGTGACCTAATGAAACGGGTCCTACTACTGTCCGGTACGGTCGAGTGGGACGACAATTGGACTCAACCGGTTGGAGCCAATCGGCAGCTAAACAAGCGCCGCGAGTTGAGAGGAGCCGACGAGATTAAAATCACCAATCTCTGGGATTGGCGATGCCATAGAGTCCTCTCGGCCTGTTTCCACTAGTTAACCGTTGATAGTGATTCGCTTTGATGACGTTTGCGGTGGTCCGGATCATCGCAGCGAAGCGGCGTTACTGTGCTAACCACACGGGACGGTGGGAAGCGACGTGGGCTTCGCGGTCATGACAAATTTCATCGTGTAGCGTCGACATGCTCTCGGCATCTTTGAGTAAGTGCGCTTTTTCTGAGCTGGACAAAACGGCCAGACCCTTTTGCCGCGCAAGCTCGCAAAGATTTCTGTTTCGTTCTTTATGTCGGGACGGTTTAGGCGTTCGCCCGCGCAATAGTGTCACATGAAGCCGGTTCGCCCAGGAATCCATCACCGTATATAAGAAGCCGCCGCCAGGAAAGTCTTGGCCGCGACGCCGCTCAAAGCTTGCTTGTGTTGCGGCAACTACTGGCGGCAGACAACTCTCTTCGGGAATCTGAAACAGACGCCATCGCTTGGCAGCCTGGCCAAGGGTTGGCCGGCTTAAATACACAGAAAGCGGCACCGACAAGGCGAGAGCCAGGCAAATCGGCAGCATCCACAAGAGCACAGCCGGATTGATCCAGAACATAACTACGATCCAAGCGCCGGCAAACAATGCCGAAAATCCGTGCGCGCTAATCGCCGCGCGCCAATCGGTGGCACTTTCCGTGCGGCATTGCGTGGTCCAACGGATCGGCCGGCCCAGTAAGGTCAGCAAGAGAAACTTACTGTGAAACCACATGCGGATCGGCGCCACCAAGGTTGATAACAAAATTTCCGAAGCGATACTCGCACAGAGGGAAACCAAACCGCCATAAAGCCGCGTTTCACGGTTTTTGAGAATCAATAGAACGCTCAGCAACTTGGGCAACAACAACAACAGGGCGGTGGTGCCGACCAGAGCGAGGGCCCATTCTGGATGCCACTCGGGCCAAATTGGGAACAGCCTTGGTTGCGGTGAAAAATAGACCGGCGTACTCACTGACTGCACGATCAATTCGACCGTGTTGAGAAACAAGAAACTCAGCCACAACAGCGCCGAGGCATAGGCCATGACGCCCATGATGAGAATCGCGCGATGGCCGGCTCTGATACCGTTACCGAACCAGAGCCGCAGATGCTGCAAGTTTCCCTGGCACCAGCGCCGATCGCGCTTGAGCTCGTCCAAAAGGCTCGGCGGTGATTCTTCATAACTGCCGGTCAAACCACGAGCAAGCCACACTTCCCAACCGGCGCGACCGATTAAGGCGGCCTCGACGAAATCATGGCTCAGGATTTCTCCACCCAACGGTGGTTTGCCGAGCAGTCGCGCCAGGCCGCAATGTTTCACGAATGGCGCGACCCGAATAATCGCGTTATGACCCCAATAATAACTCTCTCCCAGCTGCCAGAAATGCAGGCTGGCGCTGAACAAAGAGCCATAGCAACGACTGGCGAACTGTTGCGTCCGCGCGAACAACGATTGGCCATTGACGATGGTCGGTACCGTTTGGATAACGCCTACTTTTGGATAATGCTCCATCAAGCGCGCCAGCTGCACGAGGTTCTCGCCGGACATCACGCTGTCGGCGTCCAATACAACCATATGGTCGTAATTCACTCCCCAGCGCCGTAGAAAATCGGCTATGTTGCCACTCTTGCGCTTAACGTTGTTGCGTCGATGGCGATAAAATATTCGGTTGAATCCGTCGACGTCGCGACAGGTCTTGGCCCAGGCTATTTCTTCCTCGACTTGCCGCTCCGCGTCGCTGGAATCGCTCAACAGAAAAAACTCGAAATGATCCAGCTCGCCGGTCTCGGCAAGCGATAAATATATCGCTTCGATCGCCGCAAGGCAGCGGCTGACATCTTCATTGCAAATCGGCATCAGCAGCGCGTTATGCGAATGCAACGGCTGATCGGCACAGCGTTTGGCCGCTTCAGCCACCGGGCAAACCGGACCGCCACGCCAGAGCGTCCAGAAACCGGCAATGTTGCTCCAAAAGGAAAAAGAAATCCATGAAAACAGAATAGAAAAGTTCACTATGATGGCAATCTGTAAAGCGCTCAACTCCGGGCTGGAAAATGTTCGCGCTAAGGACCAGCTTGCAAGCACGGTCTGCGCGAGCACGACGAGTGCTAGTGCAACACGCCGGTGCTTTGCCGCGCGCTTCCATCCGATCTGAATTTCCGCACTCCCCGATACGTTACCGTCGACCGGCTTGGCGGCCAGGGAGCGTATTTGATTGGGTTGTGTTCTGACAGCCCATTTAGCCTTGAGATGGCGCCACAGTCCGACTTCGATCTTGCTCGGCACCATGGAAATGCGTCGGATCTCTGGGGTGGCAAACCGGCTCGGAGAGTCCCGCCAATGGTCATTGAATTGGCAACACATTTGATTGGCGCGATGCTTCGGCGCGGCGCGGCGTCGAACCCGGGGCGGCTCCAGTTGCGCATCGGGATTAAAGTTATGGCCGACGGCGGATGTCCTAGGTGATCTTGGCGTTAGAGGGGACTCAAATTCATTCATGACTCAAGTTGATAGCTCCAAGTTTCGCTGAGCGCGCGATTATCGTGTTGCAAAAAAGCGCGCAGCTCCATTGGCTTTCCCTTCGGTGGCTTAACCTGGAAACTCACTCGCCAGCTTCCGTTCACTGGGTTTCGCGATACGCTTTGTTGGATGAGCTGGCCATCGCTTCCCACATCGATAATTGCCTTGACGGGAGTAGCATTGCCTAGAGAACGAAGTCTCTGCCCTTCAAAATCGATTACGAATCTCTTCCATTCTTCCTTGTCGCCGACGCCGATGCGCATCGATGTCACCCGCCCCGCGTTAACACCAACCGGATCGTCGCTTTGGAAGTCTATCCGATAAGCGAAGTCGAAGGGTTGTCCGACCGCCGGTGCCGCGCGTGGCAGCCAGTACGCAACGATATTATCGTTGGTCTCCTTGGGGCTCGGAATCTCGACCAACTTTACCTGTCCTTTGCCCCAATTGCCGACGGGCGTGATCCATGCGTTAGGGCGTAATTCTTGCCGGGTTTCCAAGTCTTCATAATTGTGCAACCGGCGATCACGCTGCAGCAGGCCGAAGCCGCGCGGGTTGTCGAATTCGAAATAACTGACACGAAGTTTTCCAGGATTGCCCAGCGGGCGCCACAGCCACTCACCGGCACGGGAATGCACCAGCAACCCGTCTGAATCGTGCACTTCCGGTCGCCAGTCATCTGCTGGGCGAGGTTTTTCCTCGCCATAAAGAAACATACTGGTGAGCGGCGCGATGCCGAGTTCCTTCACCGGTTTGCGTAGAAACAACCGCGCTCGCACAGTCACAACGGTTTGCGCTCCCGGTTGGATCACAAACGAATAAGCGCCCGTAACGCTCGCGCTATCGAGCAACGCGTACAGCGTCGTTTGGCGCGCGTCGCGCGCCGGCCGTTCCATCCAGAACTCCTTGAAATAGGGGAACTCTTCTCCCGTCGGCAAGCCCGTATCGATCGCCAAACCGCGCGCCGATAGACCGAACACTTGGCCTTTTGCCACCGCTCTGAAGTAGCTTGCACCGGCGAAGACGACGACATGATTGAATTCGTTCTTCGAATGAAACGGATAGGTGACACGAAAACCGGCAAAGCCTAGATCGGCGGGGATCTTATCCGTGAATTTATTTTTACCGTAGGTAAATTGATCAGGCGAAAAGCTCGTCGGCCGCACCACCCCGCCTTCAACGGTATTCATTTTCACCGCGTGACCGTAAAACAGGCCCGGATGTATGTATTGAATTTGAAAGTTCCCGCCGTCACGCCACAATGACCGCTTGGGGTCGAAGCGAATGTCGCGATAGTCATCATAGGACAGCGATCGCAAAAACTCCGGAATAGATTGCGGCGGACGAAACGCTTCTGCGGCGCTCTTCTTTGCCAAGGCCGCGACATCGTCAAATTGGAACCGGCCGTTTGCTTGAGCGAGGGTTGGTAATAAGCAAATAAATGTTGCCACCAGGCGCAACATGCTTTGCAGTGCTTGCCGCATGCTGCAGCAATCTTTCCGTGATCTGGAGAATTGCGCTGCAGTCAGCGCGTTAAAATTTAAAATTGCCACAATAGTATCCGGGAGTATTTGTAACCTTGTTCGCGCAGATCAAAGCAATGAATATGCCACGATCGCATAGACAAACTTCGGCTTCATGCTGGACGGCGCCACAGAAAATTCTTTTTCGATGCAGCGTCCGATCCGCGTGAGTTATATCTGGAATTTTGATTTCAGTGATGCAGGCTTGGGTTCAATGCCAACGAAACTTGCATACTAAACCGCAACCCCGAGTCGAAAACTATTGTAGATTCAGAAGGCAAACCCCTTCAACAAACAAGTCAATATCAGACGCCGCTGATGCGTGATACGTTTTCTCTACTTAATAAATCGATGACTGCGGCATTACAATTGGTGCTCAAAGATGAGAAACAACACCGGCCGCAGTTTCTTTACGGCATGCCTAACGAAACCTTAACGATGATCTGCTACGGCAATTGAAACTAAACGGACTGCTGCGATTCACCGCGTGGCGACTGCAAAAGAAAACTGCTAAAGAAAAGCACAAGCCGCATGCTCCTTGCCCTAGGACATCAAACCTGTCTGAGCTTCACTGGAAATGACTGATCGAACAAGCTGTCGGGAAAAGCGTAATTCCCTGGTCGACCGAATCAATTGCGGGCTTGGAACTGACTAGCATGACAGCCGAGCCGTTGTTGCGATCGCGTGCTGTGCCCACTGGCGATTCTTGCGGCGGCTTTTTTCGTTGATTTGAGTCTTGGAGACTTAGTTACGTAGAGTATGTCCAGATCGCAACATGCAAAGCAACATCGCCCCCAGTTATTTTGAAGAATTGATGCGACGTTTCACATGGTCGCACCAATTTTCCCTATCGATTTTTATTGTCGTCCGAGCTGCCTCAAATAGTGGCGGCAAACGATGAACTTACGAGCAGTGACAAGATGCTAGCACTAGAACTAACCTGCTTGCGGTTGGATGTATTCCTCAACAATTTTGGTGGGATTTATTGACCCGGCACCCTCCGGTTCGAAAACGTTGGCTTATTTCCGATTTGCTTAAGACGTTGTCGCTAACCGGTTTGTGTTCTGCCTAGTTCACTGACATTAGAATCTTGCGCGAACTTCGGGAAGAGTTCACCGGTCGCGGCTTGGTGCGGGATCGCCGTCGGTTGGCGCGCGGCCGACTAGGTGCGACACCGCAACGAAAATATGTTGCGTGCCCATGTTGACGACCACCACGCGAAATAGATGAAAAGCCACGACCAACGGCACGCTGATATGCAGCGCCTGGGCGGTAATCGTCATCTCGGCTAGGCCGCCGGGTGAAGTGGCGATGATCATGGTCGCGATCGGCAGGTCGAATGCCAAGGCTAGGGCGACGCCGGCAATCGCCGAGGCGATCAGAATGAACAATGAATTTAGCAGGGCGAAGGGAATAAACAGTTTGTGGCGCGCGAAAAAAGCGCGTTCGTAGCGCGCACCGAGGACCAAGCCGAACATCAGCTGGGCGAAGTCGGTGAGGGAATGCGGCACGGCCGATAGTTCAACACCGCCCATGGTCAATGCCGCGCCGAAAAATATCGGCACCAACAGGCAACCATTGTGAAAATGAAATCTTTCGGAAATCTCGCCTAAGACGCCACTGCCTACTAACCACACCACCAAGATCGTTGGCAGCAACGGTAAGTCCGGCTTGTAAGCGGCGGCTTCCAAGGGAATGCCGCTGTAGGTTAGGACGAACGGAACGACGATGACGACCACCGAGACGCGCAAGCTGTGCGCCACCGCCACCGGCGACATCTGCGCGCCATAGCGGTCGGCGAGCACCGCCATGGCCATGGCGCCGCCTGGGATCGAGGCGAAGAAGGTCGATTTCCAGTCGACGCCGGAGGCTTTGCTCAAGGTCAGCGCGCCGAAGATGCCAACGATAAATACCGCGACGGTGGCGGCCAATACCGCCGGGAGATTGCCGGCGAGAGCGGCGACCACCGGCGGCGTGAAGTAGAGCGATACCGCCGAGCCCAGTATGACCTGGCCCAACTGGCGGGCATAGGGCGGTGAGTACATGGTAACGCCCATGAGATTTAAGCTCGCCACCGCGATCATCGGTCCCAACATCCAGGGTATCGGCGTGTGCAGCCAGGCGAAGAGAAAGCCGGCCGGGATGCCGACTGCCAGGGCAGTCAAGATGCCGCCGAGCTGTTGTCGAAGGTGGGTAAACTCGTTCATGGTAATCGGATCGATCGGCGCTGCCGAATGCCGGGCGGAGAACGCGCGATGAGCTAGAGACTCTTATAGCCGGTGCGCGGTGGGATTACGACATGCCGGGCAATTTCTGCGCTCGTTTAGCGGTGGACAGGGTAGTCTCAGTCGGGTAATTAATCAGAGCTAGGAGTGAGCGTAATAGATGGACTACAAATCCGCGGTGATCGATGCCGATGCCCACGTGGTTGAAAGCGAACGGGTGTGGGACTACCTCGAAGACAGCGAGAAAAAATTTCGCCCGACGTTGGTGCCGTCGCCGGAAAATCCCAAGCGGCAATTCTGGATGCTTGACGGCGAAAACCTCGGCCCCAAGTTTCCCTCCCCCGATGAGCACGAATCAGAAGCCCATCTGAAACGTTTTGGCAGGGAAGTCGGGACGGCGGTGGCAGCACGCGAGCTGTCCAACGTGCAGCAACGGCTCAAGCACATGGATGAGCTCGGCATCGACGTCCAGGTGCTGTTCAATTCGCTGTGGATCACGCCGCTCACCAGCCGGGCCGACGCCGAGATTGCTCTCAGCTGGGCTTGGAATCGCTGGTTGGCGGATGTCTGGCGGCTCGGCGAGGACCGCTTGCGCTGGACCTGCGTGGTGCCGGCGTTATCGCCCACGGAAGCGGTTGCACAGATTCGCTTCGCCAAACAGAATGGCGCGGTCGGCGTGTGCATGCGCCCATTCGAACGGGATCGGATGATGACCGATCGGTTTTACTACCCGATCTACCAAGAGGCGGATCGTCTCGATATCCCGATCACGGTGCATCTGGCCAACGGTAGTCCGGAGCTTTTCAAGCTCATGACCAACGAAGCCGGCGGCGGCTTTTCGACCTTCCGCGTGCCCACGGTCACGTCATGTTACGCGCTGATCATGAGTGAAATCCCGCAAGTGTTTCCCAAACTACGCTGGGGCTTCATCGAAGTGTCGAGCCAGTGGGTGCCCTGGGTGATCCATGAGGCGATGCGCCGTTCCCTAGGTAGCGCGCGGCCGATCTCGCGCGATTGTTTGCGCGAGTACAATATCTATATCTCGACCCAGAGCGACGACGATTTTCCCTATATACTCTCCTATGCCGGCGAGGGAAACCTGGTCATCGGCACAGACTACGGCCATGGTGACACTTCCAGCGAACTCAATGCCATCGCAAGATTCAAGGCGATGGCGGAGCTGAGCCCGGAGGTAAAGAGAAAGATTCTCTTCGACAATCCCAAAGCGCTTTACGGGATCTAGGATTTTCTCCGGACGGGGCCGCCATGGCGACATTGATTTCAGTCGAAAAAGAAAAACAGCTTGCCGAACGCATGCTCGCACTCGGCGTGCGCGAAGCCGATATCGACGAGCAGTTCGTGCGCTCTTCCGGAGCCGGCGGTCAGAACGTCAATAAGGTTGCTTCTTGTGTGGTGCTCCACCACAGGCCCACAGGGCTCCGCGTCAAATGCCAACAGGAGCGCTCCCAAGCGCTCAATCGCTTTTTGGCCCGCCGCCTCTTACTCGATAAGATCGACACCCGGCAGCGTGGCGCGGCGAGTGCAGAGATGCAACGCATCGAGAAGATCCGCCGGCAGAAGCGCAAGCGCTCACGGCGCGCCAAAATGCGCATGCTCGACGACAAACACCACCAGTCGGAAAAAAAAGGTCGGCGCTCGACGGTTCGGCCGGGGCGCGACGACTAGGTTGCTCCAGCAGAGTGTTGCCATCGCCATCAAGCTGCATCCGGCATCCTCGGGTGCCGGGAAAATTATCAGCCTTAGCCGCCACTTACTTCATCGGAGCTATCGCCGTTCGATTGTCATTCTTGTCACTTTTCCCCACTATTGGCACTGTCAGTGTTACCGTCCCGCGAGCTAAATAGTTGAAAAATAAAAGCTGCGGATTGGCCTTAGGGTTGCTGATAGGCAGACCTTGAGGAGCAACACGACATGATGAACGACCTGATCTTATTGGTCTTGGTGGTGGTGCTGGTGCCGCTGGCAGCGATCGCTATTTTGCGCATGCTCGGCAAGACCAAAAGAACCAAGCGACCGATTCGTGATTTTCGCGTGCGTTAAAGTGACCGCTAGATTTTTACAATCCTCGAGTTTCTCTCCTTGTAATCGACCCGTTGCCCTTGGTTATTTGCTTTACTTCAGCTGATCGAGCAGTGCCTGGATCGGCTTGAAATCCATCCATTCAGGCTGGTTGATAAATAGGTATGCCTTATCGTTGTGCCGGCGCGAGCGGCGGCAGAATTTTCTGGGGTAGATTTTCGCGCATGGACCCAACTCTCAGCTCATCGACGTTGGCTGGGCGGAACGCGATCTGACCTTCGAGCGACAAAAACCGATTGAGCAAAACTTTTGCGGCGTTTGGATGGGGGGTGGCGATTCATCAGGACGATGGCTCCCGATGTGCCACATGCGGATCATGGAAAAATTCCTGGCGACATAAACGGCGGTTATTTCACGCAGTTACCGCTGGCATTACTGTTGCTGAAGGACTTGCCGGGAGAAACGCTGCGATGATGTATCACATGTTCAGAAGGTCGCTGATGGTTGCTGCCATGACGTTCGGTTCCTTGTTCGCAGCGTTGGGACTAGAAAAGAAAAGAAAAAACCTGCTGGCAGTTAGCAGGCACCGACCGGAGCCTTGAGGCGAAGGGGCTTTGGCTAAACTATGCCGGGCAAACATCATTGCCTAGGTTTCTCGCCCACTTATTCGCTCTCGTTCGATTGTCCAATCCTGTTATTTCTTGCACTCACATCGTTCAGTTCTTTGCAGCGCGGCCGTGCTACCTCGACAGCAGACGGCGGCGGCTCTTGTCGAGACCGAAGTTCTCGATGAACTTGCCGAAGACCCGGTTGCTAAGTTCATGGAGCCGGCCGATATGGCGCGCGGTCTCGGTGTGGATCCGATCGGGATCGATGTCGCCGTGCAGGCTGGCGATCTCGCGGCGGTTCTCCGGTACCTTGAGCCAACGCAGTATCATCGGTTCGTCGACTTCGAGATGGAATTGAAAGGCATAGACGTTGGCACCAAAACGAAACGCTTGATTCTCGCAGTGGCGCGACGATGCCAGATGGATACCCCCGTGGGGAATGTCGAAGGTGTCACCGTGCCATTGAAAGAGCGTTTCCCGTTCCTTGAAATCATTGAGCAGCGGGTCATCGTCGGCGTGGGCTGACGGCGCGACATCATACCAGCCGATTTCCTTGACAGGGTTGGCGTAGACCCGCGCGCCCAGGGTGCGGGCGACCAGCTGGCCACCCAAGCAAATACCCAACACCGGCAGGTTGCGCTTCATCGCGCTCTCGATCAGCTTCATCTCAACCGCCAGATGGGCTAGCCGCTGGTCGTCATAGGCGGACATGGGGCCTCCTAGTACGATCAGGCCAGCGTAGCCGTCCAGGCTCGGCTGGGCGTCGGGATGGCGGCCAAAATTCACATAGCGGATGCGAAAGCCGGCGTGCTTTAGCATGGGATTGAGCGTGCCCAGGATCTCGTGGGGCACATGTTGGCAGACTAAGAGTTTTCTCATTTTCGCTGACTTTCCAGACGAAAATGATTTTACCATAACCGATTCTCTTGGCCCAAATCGGCGCGGTTAATTTTCCCGTAGCGCGCGCAAGCCGGTGCCATGGGCGGTTTGGCGCTCCAGCGCCTGGCTATAGCGCGACATCGGATAACAGAACAGGAAATATCCCAGGGCGGCGAACAAATACGCCTCGATGCCGAAGCCGCTCCAGGCCGGTTCGCTGAGGGATACTTTGATCGTCGTGAGAAAGTCGAACAAGCCGATGATGACCACCAGCGAAGTATCCTTAAAAAAACCGATGAAGGTATTGACCAATGGCGGGATGGCGACGTGGAGGGCTTGGGGCAGGGTGACGTAACGGACCCGTTGCCAGTAGCCGAGGCCGGTGGCGAGGGCGGCTTCCTCCTGCTGCGGTGGGATCGCCTGGAAGCCGCCGCGAATCACCTCAGCCAAATAGGCCGCGGCAAAAAAGATCATCGCCAGCTGGGCGCGCAGGAGCTTGTCGATGGACACACCCTGAGGCAAGAACAACGGCAGCATGACCGAGGCCATGAACAGCACCGAGATTAACGGTACGCCGCGAATCAATTCGATATAGCCAATGGAAAACCAGCGGACCAAGGGCATTTCCGAGCGCCGTCCGAGGGCCAAGAGAATCGACAGGGGAAACGCCAAGGCGATGCCGAAGGTGCTGAGCAGGAGAGTCAGAGTCAAGCCGCCCCAGCGCTCGTTTTCAACATAGGCGAGGCCGAAAACACCGCCCCACATAAGTATACCGATGAATACGAGTGCAACCAGCCAGAGCAAAAACAGATTCAACCGGCGCACCAGCTGGCATGCACTGACGGCGTACAGTGCGAGCAAGCTGGCAATGACCAAAGCGGGTCGCCAGTGTTCGTCTGCGGGATATGTGCCGAATAAAAAAAATCGGTGCTTTTCCGCGACGAAAGCCCAGCAGGCGCCGCCGGTGGCGGCATCGCGGCAGGCTGCGGCGTTGTGCGGCGACCACACGGCGCGGACCAACGCCCAATCGATCAATCCTGGCAGCAACTTTACGGCTAAATAAATAATCGTCAGGGAAACGATCGAGGACGGCCAACTGCTAAACAATCGCGTCCGTGTCCAATGCCACATGGCAGCAGGGAATCCTACGCCGAGGTTCATGTGCGCGCTCCGCGCAGGGCGATGCGCCGATTGTAGAGGTTCATGAGCCCGGCGATAGCCAGGCTGATGGTCAAGTAAACCAGCATGATTATGGCGATGCCCTCGATGGCTTGGCCGGTTTGGTTGATGGTCGTGTTGGCGATGGACACCAGGTCGGGGTAGCCGATGGCCACGGCCAGGGAGCTGTTCTTGATGCAGTTCAAGTATTGGCTGGTGACCGGCGGCACGACCACGCGCAGGGCTTGCGGAAGGATAATCAAGCGCATGAGCTGGGCTTGGCTCAATCCCTGGGACTGCGCCGCTTCGTACTGGCCGCGGTCGACGGCGAGGATGCCGGCGCGGACGATTTCGCCGATAAATGCCGCGGTGTAAAGCGCCAGGCCGAGCAGCAGCGCGGCAAATTCCGGCGACAGCACTACACCGCCGGAAAAATTGAATCCCGAGAGGCTGGGGTATTCGACCTCGAATGGGAGCAAGCTGGCGATCGTTGGCACTGCCAGGCCGCGGTTGCTGAGATAGATTCCCGGCAAGGGTGTCAACGCCTGGGCGGGTGCCGGCAGGCTTTCAGTGATTACGGCGTACCAAAAAAATAACTGCACGACCAGGGGAACGTTGCGCAGCAGTTCGACATATCCGGATGCGAGCTTGGCCAAGAGCCAGTTGGGCGATAAACGCGCTAACCCGACGGCGACACCGATAATCGTCGATGAACCCACCGCCAACAGCGCGACCCGGAAAGTGTTGAGCAGGCCGACGGTGAGCGCCTTCAGGTAACTATCGGCGGCGCTGAAGGAAACCAGAGTGGTCTCGCCGATCTCGAAACCGGCCTCGCGAAACAGAAAAACAAAGCCACTGGCAATGCGGCGCGCCAGCAGATTGTCCACCGCATTGCGAACAAAATACCAGCCGACGAAGCAGCCGGCCGCCAGCAAGAGGATTTGATAGAGCGCCGCGCGCTGGCGGCTGTCGAGTCGCCGGGCCATTGGAAATTGCCGCTCTCGCAATCGATCGAAGCGCTCAGCGCAATGGCGGCGCGTACATGATGCCGCCTTTGTTCCATAGCTTGTTGAGGCCGCGGTCGAGGCCCAGCGGGGTCAGATGGCGCTCGAAGCTTTCGCCGTAGTTACCGACCTGTTTAACGATGTTGTAAGCCCAGCGGTTGTCGAGGTTGAGCATCTTGCCGAAGTCGCCAGTGGCGCCGACGAAGCGCTGCACCACGGGGTTGGAGTTTTGGGCTTGCTGATCGATGTTTTTCGAAGTCAGGCCGAGCTCTTCGGCTTCGATCATGGCGAACAGGGTCCACCTGACGAGGTCATGCCAATGGTCGTCGCCATGGCGCACCACCGGACCGAAGGGTTCTTTGGAAATAACCTCCGGCAAGATCACATGGTCGGCCGGGTTGGTCGCCCGCGCGGCGCGCACGGCGATCAATCCTGAGACGTCGGTGGTAAAGACATCGCAACGGCCGGTGAAATAGGCGTTCAAGACCTCTTCGAGCTTTTCGATGACGACCGGTTTGAACTTCATCTTATGGGCGCGGAAGTAATCGGCCATATTAAGTTCGGTGGTGGTGCCGGGCTGCACGCAGATGGCGGCACCGTTCAGTTGCTTGGCGCTTTTGACGTTGCGTTTTTTCGTCACCATGAAGCCTTGGCCGTCGTAGAAATTGACCCCGACAAAATTGAGGCCGAGGCCGGTGTCGCGGGCGAAGGTCCAGGTGGTATTGCGCGAGAGAATATCGACTTCGCCGGACTGCAAGGCGGTGAAGCGCTGCTGGGCGGTGAGCGGCGTGTAACGGTTTTTCTTAGCGTCGCTGAACAGCGCCGCGGCCACGGCACGGCATAAGTCGACGTCGATACCGCGCCATTCACCGTTGCTATCCGGCTGGGCGAAGCCGGCGAGGCCGGTGTTGACGCCGCACTGAATAAAGCCCTTCTTGAGCGCGCCATCGGCGGTGGGGCCGGCCTGGGCGCTGGCGATGGGCAGGACAAGGAGCAGCACTGCCCTCGCTACAGTGGTAATTCCGATGGTCATGGTCGTCCTTCCTCATGATGGCGGTGGTTTGAGTCTGTGCGCCGAACTTATTACACTCGGCCAATTGTTGACAGCGGTTAGTCTGCGTTTATAGATATTCTTTGGAATGAAAAGCAATATTCGGCATGGTGGAGGACGGTAATGACGGATAGCAAGATCAACCACGGCAACGTCGCGCAGAGTTCCTACCAGCAATTGCTCGACGACTTGCCGCGCACCGGCCCCGGCACCAAGGGCGGGGCGATGCTGCGGCGCTATTGGCACCCGGTCTGTTTGTCGGCCAATCTGCAAGACATCCCGATCGCGGTGCGGATGCTGAGTGAGGATCTGGTGGTTTTCCGCGATGGCAAGGGACGGCCCGGTCTGTTAGGCATTCGTTGCCCCCATCGCCTGGCTTCGCTGGAATATGGCCAGGTGCGTGAAGATGGCTTGATGTGCTCCTATCATGGCTGGAGGTACGACGTTACGGGACGGTGCATCGACCAGCCGCTGGAGCCTTGCGATAGTAAAGTAAAGGATCACATTCGCCACCTCTGGTATCCGGTCCAAGAGTGGCGCGGCGTCGTCTGGACTTATATGGGACCGGAGAAAGAGAGTCCGCCGCCACTGCCGCAGATCGACGTGCTGGCGCGCGACGACGGGGTCGTAAAACTCGCCGACGGCGACATCCGCAATTACAATTATCTCAACTGGATGGAAAACTTCGCCGACATGGGCCACGCGACCGTCCTACACGGGTTGGTGGTGCGCGATATTCCCGACGAACTGAAGCCCTACAACGACTACAGCATCAAGAATTGGTCGCCGCTGCCACTGGAACATGTCGAAACTGATTTCGGCATGAAGACCGTCTCCGTGCTCGATACCGGCGATCCTCAGGTGAAGTTCGTCAACACCTGGAGCTTGGTGCTGCCGGTGCATTGGCGCTTTTCCGGCATTCGCTCGGGTTTTCCGCCCGACTTTACCGATGAACGGCAAGAAGGCGGCGGTATGATTCGCATCATCGATGACACGCACTTCGAGCTGATTCGCTACAGCTTGACGCGGAAAGGCAATTTTACCGGCGGTTGGCTGTTCGGCCTGCCCAAGGATCTAAAAGGCACCACTGAAGAAAAGGCCTCTGACAAGCGCCGCTACAAAGGCTGGGAGGGCATCCCAGCGCTGGAAGATCTGGTCTTGCAGGAATCCCAGGGCGAGATTCCCGACCGCCGACTAGAGCATCTGGCGTCGTCGGACCGCGGCGTAATCATGCTCCGGCGCATCTGGCACAAGGCGATGGCCGATGTGGCCGAAGGTCGCGACCCCAAAGGGGTCAGTCGCGAAGCTAAAGCGATGCTTGAAGTCGATACGTTTCATGGCCATCTGCATGTCAACGATCTTAAGATCGGTCCGGAAAACCTGCCGACGTCGCGCAATGGCGCCGGGCTGATTCGCGATCAGAATGGCAAGCTGGTCTTTGCCTAGCAGGGTGCTGAAAAAAGGTCCGGAATGCTTCGAGTACCTCAGCATGAACGGAAAAACATCAATGATATCATCTCCCCTCCGTTCGTCCTGAGCGACGGCGAAGGACTCCTAGGAGTTTTTCAGCACCCTGCTAGAGCGAACCTCAGGCCGATGGTCGCGGCCCGGCTAAAATTTCCGGGCGACACATTTAGCCTTTTACTCGGTGTGCAGTTAAATTATCATTAGCGAATAAAGCTCACGAGTAAGGAGAATTTTGTCAATGGACGAAGCAACCAAGCGCCTGTTTGTCGGAATCAAGATAACCAGGGCGATACAGGAGGACTTGGATAATCCGGCTCCCGACGTCAAGCAATATTTCGACGCCAGCAACGATTATTTGCAAATCGTCGACTTCGGCGCGGCCAAGTTTATAGGACGCTATCTCGACGACGGCTTTCCGGTCAGCAATCTGGGCGATATCAGTCGCAATGTTTGTAGTATCGTCAAACTGATTACCCGCGGCAAACGCATCGAAGAAAACGACGTGCAGATTTATACCTGTTCTACGCCCACAGATAGTGCAGCCCCGCTGCTGTCAAATATTGCAGAGCGATGAAACGCTCCGCCGGAGGCACAGGCGGCGCCAGTTCCTTGGCTTCAGCCATTACTTGAATTAGCTCGGCAAAGCCTTTGATATAGATCTCGCGCAGTTTGTATACTACGCCCCGGTCCGGATCGAAGTAGAGTGCCAAAGTCTGGCGCGCGATCGCTTCGGAAGAGCCGGTGCTGTCAATCACGATGCGCACCACTTCGTCGCGATTGGCTGGATCGCGCATATAGCGAAACGCCGACGCCAATCAGCGAACATAGCGGACCAGCGCGTCTTTATTTTTTTCTCCACACGCACGGCGCTGACGATGAACTGAAAGTTTTTCATCGCGTCGGTGGAAACACCGAGACGGCGATAGCCTTTTGCATCATTGGCAAATCTTCCGGTTGCCCCAAAGGCACGGCGTCGCACTCGCCTTTGCGCAAACAGCCTTCGGTAATACCGGGGTTCGGTCCATAAACGAGACCGCTATAGCGCAGTGTCGCGCCGCTTGTCGATGCGCCGGCTTATTAGTCCGCAAAATCGCTCATAGCTCTGAATCGGCGAAATTTTTCTGCTATAACTTGACGCTATGAAAACTCTACAAGTGACGCTCTGGCTCTACACCACTGCGCTCAGCAAGTCGTGGGACTGCTTGCGCAAGAACTGGGGGGTAAGCTTTGCGCCGGTGGTCTATGGCATCATCTTGACCGTCGCCGGAATCGTCGCTGCGCCGCTCGGTATCGTTGGCGGCTTGATCTATTCGCTGGTCAGCTCCGCCTGCGCCAGTTCGGGGCTTTACCTGGTTAAAAACCTGGTCGAGGGCGGCAAAACCGACATCAATGATTTTCTTAACGGTTTTCTGGTCTACTTGGGCGATTTGATCACATTTTTTTTCATTCTGTGGCTGCCCATGTGGGCGGCCGCCAATGGCCTTGGCGGCGTTCCCAACGGCTGGTTGATTTATCTGTTGCTCCGGCTCGGTTTATTCATCCTGCTCAATGCCGTGCCGGAAATGATCTACCAGGGTCGCGCCTCGGGGTTGGAACTGATCGGCGCGAGCTACAACTTTATCGTCGAGAACTGGATCGAATGGCTGGTGCCGAATTTGATTTTATTCGCCGCCGGTTATTTTTTGCTCGATTATTTTGAGTCGCTGCTGTTCGGTCTGCCGGTGTTCGTGCAGCTATTTGTGTCTGCCCTGGTGCTCGGCCTGCTGCTCGCTTTTTTTATGATCTTTCGCGGTTTTCTCTTCAGCCAGCTTCATGGTACCACCCGGCGCACGCGGATTTACCGTTACGACGCCCGCGTGTAGCGCTTCAGTGTAGCTAACTTGAACTCGTTCCGCGCTTATGGTGTCTTGTGAGAACGCCGAAAATTCGCTTATGAAAATCACCAGCATCAAAGGCTTCGCCGATATCTTTCCCGGCGAGGTGGAAACCTGGCAAGGGGTCGAAGCCCAAGCGCGGCAAGTCTTCGCTGCCTACAATTTCGCCGAGATTCGCATTCCGATCGTCGAGAAGACCGAACTGTTCAGCCGCTCCATCGGTGAGACCACCGATATCGTCGAGAAGGAGATGTACAGCTTCGAAGACCGCGATGGCCGCGCGGGGGAGAGCAGCGAAGGCACCAAGCTGACCTTGCGCCCGGAGGGAACCGCCGGGGTGGTGCGCGCCTATGTCGAAGCGGAAATGTACAAGATCGAGCCGGTGCGCAAGCTCTATTACATGGGACCGATGTTCCGCCGCGAGCGGCCGCAAAAGGGCCGCATGCGCCAGTTCCACCAGATCGGCGCCGAAGTGCTGGGACGGGACGATCCCTATATCGATGCCGAGATTCTTTTGCTCTTGCATGATTTTCTCCAGGCCTTGGGGCTGACCGAACCAACGCTGCAAATCAATTCCCTCGGCTGTTCCGAGTGTCGGCCGCAGTACCGCGCCGTCTTACTGGCATTCTTGAAGACGCGCGAGGCGGCGCTGTGCGGCAACTGCCGGCGCCGCATCGATCGTAATCCGCTGCGCGCACTCGACTGCAAGGAGCCTGGCTGCATCGCGGCCACCCGCGACGCGCCGTCGATCCTCGACAGTCTGTGCGCGCTCTGCCGCGACCATTTTACCACCGTGCAGCGCTTGTTGTCGGAGACCCAGGTGAAGTTTACCCTCAACCCGCGCATGGTGCGCGGTCTCGACTATTACTGCCGGACCACCTTTGAGTGGACCACCAAGCTGCTCGGTTCCCAGAGCGCGGTGGCGGCGGGCGGACGTTACGACGGTTTGGTGCAGCAGCTGGGCGGACCGCCGATCCCGGGCGTCGGTTTTGCCATGGGCGTCGAGCGCTTGACCATGCTGTTGCGCCTGCACGAGCGCGGCGATGCTCGCGGCCCCGAGATCTACTTCGCCTGGATCGGTGCCCGGGCGCGGGATTGGGCGTTTGCGCTGACCCATCGATTACGGCAGCAGGGCATCGGCGTCGAGATCGAAGCCGAGACGCGCAGCTTAAAGAGCCAAATGCGCCGTGCCGACAAACTCAAAGCCCGTTCGGTGGTGATCCTCGGCGACGACGAGTTGGCCAAGAGCCAAGCGGTGCTGCGCGATATGACGACTAAACAACAAGAGGAAGTCCCTTTGGATCATTTGGAAGCGGCGTTGAAGGCTAGGAAGGCAAATTAATGGCAGAGCGAGCTTTTAGCGATCAGTTGGGCGATTGGAAGCGCAGCTGTTATTGCGGCGAAGCGCGGCCGGCCTCGGTGGACCAGCAATTGACCTTGGTCGGTTGGGTGCATAGCCGGCGCGATCACGGCGGCGTGATCTTCGTCGATCTACGCGATCGCAGCGGCATTTGTCAGATCGTCTTCAATCCCGAAGGCGATGCGGCGGCGCACGAGAAGGCCAAACAGCTTCGCTCCGAAGATGTCATCGCCGTGCGCGGCATCCTAGCCAAGCGGGCGCCGGAGAGCATCAATCCGGAACTGCCCACCGGGGAAGTGGAGTTGAAAAGCCGGGACCTGCGCCTGCTCAACGCGTCGGCGGTGCCGCCGTTTATTATCGACGACGAAACCGACGCCAACGAGAACACCCGGCTCAAGTATCGCTACCTAGATCTGCGCCGGCCCCAGGGTCTGGCACCGCTGGTCTTGCGCTACCGCATGACCAAGCTGATCCGCGATTATCTCGATGGCTTGGGCTTCATCGACGTCGAGACGCCGGTGCTGACCAAGAGCACGCCTGAGGGAGCGCGCGACTATCTCGTGCCGAGCCGCATCTATCCCGGCAAATTTTACGCTTTGCCGCAATCGCCGCAGCTGTTCAAGCAGATCTTGATGGTCGGCGGCGTCGACCGCTATTTTCAGATCGTCAAATGCTTTCGCGACGAAGACCTGCGCGCCGATCGCCAACCGGAGTTTACCCAGCTCGACATGGAGCTGTCGTTTGTTCAACCGGAAGACGTCATGAATGTGGTCGAGGGTATGATCTCGCTCCTGTTCAAGGAACTGAAGGGGATCGACCTCAAGCGTGCCTTTTCCACGCCTCACCTACGAGGAGGCGATGAACCGTTTCGGCTCGGACAAGCCGGACCTGCGCTTTGGCTTGGAGCTAAGCGATTTTACCGACGCGTTGCGCAACTGCCAGGCCAAGGTTTTCACCGCCGCGATTCAAAAGGGCGGGGTGGTTAAAGGCATGCGCATTCCCGACGGCGGCGCGATGTCGCGCAAAGATTTGGACGACATGACGCCGTTTGTCGCCACCTTCGGCGCTAAGGGCGTTGCCTGGACGAAGATTACCGCCGAGGGCTGGCAGTCGCCCATCGCCAAGTTTATCTCCGCAGCGGAACAAAAAGAGGTCGAACGAATTTGCCAGGCACAGGTGGGAGACGTCGTGCTGTTTTCCGCGGACAGCGCCAAGGTGGTCCATGACGCGCTGGGCAACCTGCGTCTGCACCTGGGCGAAAAGCTCGGGCTGATCCCGGAAAAAGACTACGCCCTGGTTTGGGTCGTCGACTTTCCACTGATGGAATACGACGCTCAAGAGAAACGCTATGTGGCGCTGCATCATCCGTTCACCGCGCCGTCGGACGAAGACATGCATTTGCTCGACAGCGAACCGGCCAAGGCGCGCTCCAAGGCCTACGACTTAGCCATGAACGGCATCGAAGTCGGCGGCGGCAGCATCCGTATTCATCAAGTCGAGCTGCAAAGAAAAATTCTCGGCCTCATGGGTATCGACGCCGAGGAAGCGCAAGCGAAGTTCGGTTTCTTCCTCGAAGCGTTAAGCTTCGGCGCGCCGCCCCATGGCGGTATCGCCTTCGGCATCGATCGTCTGGCGATGCTTTTGAGCGGTGCCAAATCCTTGCGCGATGTCATCGCCTTCCCAAAAAGCCAGCGCGCCGTTTGTATGCTCACCGAGGCGCCCTCCGATGTGGCGCCACGCCAGCTGCGCGAGTTGGGCATACGGGTCAGCGTTACGGACAAGTAGCTACCGCTTTAAGGAAAATCGTTGTCAGCCGTGCCGGCGCAAGTTTTTCTTGAGCCGCGGCAGCGCTTCTGTTATTTTCGCTAGCACCCATGTACAAGCCGATTATCTTTGCAATTATTTTTCTCGCAACCGTTGCCAGCTGCGGTATTTTGCCCGAGACCTTGCAAACCAAGCACTCCGCAGATTTGGAAGGTCGGCGGATTCGCCGCATTGCCGTGATGCCGCCGGCTCCATCCGCGGCCGCACCGGCCGCGAACGTGCCCTTTGGCGCCGCGCCGGTGGCGCGCACTTCGGAAAAGGAAGCGCCGGAATCCTTGGCGCGTTTCGTTTATGCCGCGCTGGCGGCGTTGTCCGACTGGCAAGTGGTATCCGAGAGCGAAGTGCGCGAGGCGGTCATGAGTGAACCCGCCGGTAGCGAGGAGGCTCGCCTCAAACGGGTCGGCGCGATGGTATATGCCGATGCAGTGATGATGGCGCGGATGCAACGTTTTCGTGAACGAGTCGGTGACGAATGGGGCGCCAAGAGCCCGGCATCGGTAGCATTTATCCTTGATCTCGTCGATGTCCGGCGCGGCGATATCGTCTGGACGGCGCGGTTCGACGAAACCCAAAAATCGCTCAGCGAAAGTATCTTATCTCTCGGCGATATCGGCCAGCGCGGCGTGCGCTGGTTGAGCGCCGATCAACTGACCCAGGAAGGGGTCAAAAAAGCCATCGGCCAATTGCACGATATCCTGTCGCGCCGGCCGGCGTCTTGATACGGTGCATCAGTCACGAGAGCCGCGCCGTTCACTGAGAAACATATCTGCAACCGAGGTCAAATCTCGCAGTGGTTAGCTCGCTGTCATCCTGATGAGCGCGGCAAGGATTTGAGTCTTTTCGGCCACCTACCTACAGGACGTCTTTAGAATCTAAGTCGGAACGAAGACTAGAACGCAATCGATTCGCGTGGAATAGGCATGCGAAACCCGTCGACGCCCAGCTAGCCTAGTTTGGGTTTCGTAGCGGCATCGCCGCCGGCCAGTTCTGGCGCGATCGCTAACGGCTTGCCAATTCTCGCGGCGATCTTTTTCCCGGCAACTTCCATTCGGCGCAGGCTGCCGCGGTCGAGCAGGGCGGCGTCCGCGCCGGAAAAATGAACGCGCAGTGCCGGCACGGGAAAACTTTCGGCCGAGGTCGAGCCGCCGATGGCAAAGCCGCTGAATACTTGGTCGATATTCACTGTAATATTTTCAATCTCATCGAACGACGCGATCAGTTTGGTCTGCCGGTACAGGCTCCGGCGGCAAAGCTCGACGGATTTTGCGCTGCTATCGACAACAATGGTGCGGCGCTGGGTGAGCAGAAAAATCGCGATGCCGATCAGCACGAGATTCATCAGTGGGAAATACCACAGGGAGCCGGCCGGTCCGACGAAGCCGCGCGCATACAGCGCTTGCACAATCGGCACGCTGACAAAGAGCAGAAGCAGCGCAATGCCGACACAGAGAAACGCCGGGAAACGCGCGCCCTGCCAGGCCAAGCGCAATCGCTCGGGAGTGTCTTCGACAATATCGAAGCCCAGACGATTGCCGATGGCTTCGAACTGACTGGGATCGCCGATCATCGCTAGGTATTATGCTGCAGTGACAGGGAATCGCGAGACTACTGCTTGGAACTGCGCTGTTCCTTGTAGAAATCGCGGAAGCGATAGTCTTTGAGATGAATCAAGTTCTGATACGAGCCGAAGCGCTGCGCCGGGTCGTTGATCTCGTCGAGCAGGTCGCGGTGATTGTCTTCGGTCTCAAAGACGCGGATTTTTTGATAGGTGGTCGAGCGCTCCGCCGGGATGCGGCTCATCTCCCGGATCAAGCCGCGGAATTGCGACGGCTTCATCAGCTGGCCGTAAGCGGAACCGGCGGCGGTGGAAATGCTTTCGTTGATCAAGGTGCCGCCGAAATCGTTGGCGCCGGCGAGCAGCGCGATCTGCGACAGCTTCGGCCCTTCCTTGACCCAAGAGACCTGCAAGTTGGGAATCCAATTATTGAGCATCAGCCGCGACACGGCGTACATCTTCATGACTTCCGCACCGCTGGCGCCATGGCGTAGCTCGGGCAGCGCCTGGCGATGGGACATCGGCGCTTCCTCGTAGACGAAGCTCAAGGGCACGAACTCGGTGATGCCGCCGGTGCGTTTCTGCACGTCGCGCAGCACGCTCAAATGAATCGCCCGGTGACGCGCCGTCTCGATGTGGCCGTACATAATCGTCGAGGTCGTCGGGATGCCGATCTCATGGGCGGTCTGGATGACCTCGATCCAGTTGTCGATACTGATGCGGCCGGGGGAGATGCGCTGGCGCACTGCGTCGACGAATACTTCGGCCGACGTGCCGGGCAGGCTGCCGACGCCGGCGTCTTTCAGGGCCAATAGGTAATCGCGGATGCCGACACCGGTGAGCGTCGAACCGTAGAGCACTTCCTCGGGCGAGAAGCCATGAATATGCAGTTCCGGCAGGGCTTCTTTGACGGCGCGACAGAGTTTGACGTAATGCCAACCGTCCATGCCGGGAGCAAGGCCGGCTTGGATGCACACTTCGCTGGCGCCCAAGTCACGCGCTTCGGTGGCGCGCCGGATGATTTCTTCAATCGGCAGAAAGTAACCTTCTTCGGCGAGATGACCTCGGCTGAAGGCGCAAAAGCCGCACTGCTTGACGCACACGTTGGTGAAGTTGATGTTGCGGTTGATGACGTAGCTGACCACGTCGCCGACGGTCTGGGCGCGCAGCTGATCGGCGGCGGCAAGCATGGCAAATAAATCGGCACCGTCCGCCTCGAACAGCGTCGTCGCATCATCGACTGACAGATCCAGCCCCGAAAGCGCGCGGTCAAGGATCGCCGCGGTGTCCCGAGACGCGGTCGTGAGCAGCCGATCGAGAGCCGATTCGAGGTGCGGCAAATTCATGGCGCGACTCTAGCCTGTCACTTGGAGAAACTCAACGCTGTTGGACAGAGAGCGCTCGGCAGCCGCCGAACGGTGAAAATAAATCGTCATCACGGAAGGGGTATTGCGCGGTGAAAGGTCTCATGTGCTTACCGTACAGCTACGGACATCAATCTCGCGACACCTGTAGCACGTGGCGAGTCGGCGCACGGCATCGCGGTGCGAATTATCAACCGTGCAGTTCCCTTTGGTAATCCGACGATCGCGGCATGTGTAGCGCTTAGCCTGGAATATCTTCTTATACGAAGTGAATATCGTCGCCTAATGAACGCCGTTGCTGCTTAGATTGTAAAGCGCCCGGGCGTTGTGCGACAGGATTTTTTCTTTGACCTTCGCGTCCAAACCTTCCATCCGTTGAAACTCGTTCAACGCGGTCACGGCGCTTGACGGGTCGGTGTGGCCGTAGTCGGTGCCAATCACCAGGCGATCTTCGCCGCAGCAACTGACCACATAGGGCACGTCGTCGTTGGTCTGGCAGGTGACGTAAATCTGATATTCGTCGAAAACGTTGGCGGGAAAAGTACGTCCTTGGGCGCGGTAGCGGATCGCGGTCTCGCGGGCGATCCACGGCACCCATTGCGCCGAGGCTTCGATGAATCCCCAGCGCAGTTTGGGAAACACTTGATGCAGTTCGCTCATGATGACATCGAAGCAGGCGGTGACCGTCGGCACGCGGAACTGGGCGAAGCGGCCGGCCGGAGCTTGGCGATAGAGATCGGCGTTCGCTGGATTGCCGTTGGCGATATGCACGGCTATCGATAGGTCGAGATCGCTGGCGGTTTGGTAGATCGGATAAAAATACGGGTCGGATAAGTGACGGTCGCCTTCGAGGGGGCGCATGCACACCGCCACTCCGCCGTTGGCTTTGGCGAATTTAATCTCGGCGATGGCTGCGTCGATGTCGAAGGCGGGCACCACGCAGGAATAAAATAGCCGGCCATGGCTTTGCTGCGAAATGTCGGCGAGCCAGCGGTTCCAACTGCGGCACACGGCGACTTCGGCTTGACGATTGGTGGTCACCTGTTCGATCCAGAAGGTGTTGTGCAACACCTGGACGTCGATACCCAACTCGTCCATATGCTTGAGACGCAGCCCGACATCGTCCAACTCGCGCGCCGCCTGCGGCGTGGCGAAATTCCGGCCGGCGCGGTCGGCGAACTCGCGCAGCTCGCGCTCGCTCAGCGTGAGAAAGCGAAAGCCGGCGATCTTGTCTTCCAAGACCCAATACTGGCGTGTCGGCTCGTTGGGCGTGGAATAAAGCCGCGGCCGATACTTGCGATCGGATTCATCGAGATAGTCCCAGGTGCGTTCGGTTTCGATGACATGGGCATCGGCATCGATGATTGGAAACGGTTGAGCCATGGGATCAACTCCTTTTCGGCCGAGGGAAGGAATGTTTAAAACTAGTGCGGATGGCGCGGCGCTGTCAAGCAAGCGGCGAGTTACATCTTGACTCCGGTTTACTGCGGCATATGATCGCCGCGGTATTGTTCGGTCCCAGCGGCAGGCAATGAAGAGCGCTTACGGTCTCAAAATTCCCGAACCCGATGGCGAGTTGACTCGTGTCGGACCGGGCACGCCATGCGGCGAACTCATGCGCCGCTATTGGCAACCGGTCTGTCTCTCCGCCGATCTCAAGGATTTGCCCAAGCCGGTCAAGATTCTCGGTGAAGAGTTAATCGCCTTCCGCGACGGCCAGGGGCGCGCCGGGCTATTGTTTTTTCGTTGCAGTCATCGCGGCGCGTCGCTGGAATATGGCCGGGTCGAGCCGCGTGGCCTGCGCTGCTGTTACCACGGGTGGCTCTATGACGTCGAAGGCACCGTCGTCGAGATGCCCCTCGAGCCGGCGCCCAACCCATTTTTGCCGCACATCCAACAGCCGGCTTACCCGGTGCGTGAATTTGGCGGCCTGCTGTTCGCCTACATGGGCCCGTTGGAGCGGCAGCCGGAGTTTCCCCTTTACGATATCTGGCAAACTGCCGGCGGGACACTCAAAGCGCGCATGGGGCCGCGGGTTGGCGGCCCGGTCAATTGCAATTGGCTCCAAGCCGAAGAGAATTTGATGGACGCGCTGCATACCTTTTGGTTGCACACGCTGCACAGCGGGCCGCAGTTTCCCTCCCAAGCCTATGGCGCGACTCCCGATGATTTGAAATACGAAGAGACGGCTATGGGCATGCGCTTCATCCTCACGCGCAAATTGGCAAACGGCAAATGGTGGGACCTCATCTGGGAAATGCTCATGCCGCTCAATGTCCATTTGGTTTATACCGATGCGCCGCGGACCGAGCGCGTGCGCGCGGTCACCTACTGTGTGCCGGTCGACGACACCCACCAATTGGGCGCCAGCGTGCGCTGGCTCGCCGACAATGAAACCGAATCGTTGTCCGGCCGGGAACAGTTGGCGCCGGGTGGGCGCAAGGACAGCAGTTTCGAGTACACCCAGCGTCATCCCGACGACAAGGAAGCCGTCGAAGGGCAGGGGCCGATCGCCCTGCATGGCCTGGAGCATCTGGTCAGCTCCGACAAGGGAGTCATGCTGTTTAGAAAACTGTTGCGCGCGGCGATTGGTGAAGTGCGCGCAGGACGAGATCCCAAAGGCATCCTGCGCGATGCGCTGAGCGCTCGCCGGGTTGGCACCAGCGCCGGCAGCGTCGTGCGGGATTGAAGGATGGAAGGAAAGCTAAAAGCGATGATTTGCCACCTTGCTCTGATAATTGCCGTACTGTTTTCCGGCTGGGCTCACGGCGCCGAGGCCCATGCCGCCGAGATCTCGGGCAGCGATTTAGTAGACAAGGCCAAAGCCGAAGGCGAAGTGGTTTGGTATTCGACTTTGCCGCTGCCGGAAACCCAGGCCTGGGCGGCGCTATTTACTAAAAAATACGGCATCAAGGTCAGCCTGTTTCGCGCCGGCGCCACGGCGATGACCCAGAAACTGCAAACTGAAATTCCCGCCGGCCGCTGGGGCTTCGACGTGGTCATGAATCGCGCCAGCAATCTCGAGCTGTACCGGCGCAAAAACTGGCTGCAGAAGATGAACTATCCCGAGCGCGGTCGCTTTCTCGACGGCTTCATGGATCCGGACGACTATTGGGCGGCGTATTACATTCAATTCTGGTCGGTGGCTTACAACACCAACATGGTGAAGCCAAACGATTTGCCCAAGAGTTATGAGGATCTGGCCCATCCCAAGTGGAAAGATAAATTGACCATGGACGAGCAGGATGTCGATCTCTACGCCACTTGGCTCAAACTCATGGGCCGTGACAAGGGGCGCGAATGGTTTAAAAAATTGGTCGCCAACGGTTTGCGGCCGCGGCGCGGTCATACCATGGAAGCGCAGTTGGTCAGCGCCGGCGAGTTTGCCCTCGGCATCAGCGCCTATGCGTCGGTGATCGAAAACATTCGCGCCAAGGGAGCGCCGATCGATTGGGTCGCCTTCGAGCCGGTGCCGGTGAACGTCCTGGCGTGGGGCATCGGCGCCAAGCCGCCTCATCCCAACGCGGCACGATTGTTTCTCTATTGGGGACTATCCGTCGAGGGGCTCAAAGCGATGAATGAAATCTCCGACCGGGTGCCGGCGCGCAGGGATGTGCCGATCAAAAACAAGCGGCTCGAACGCATGATGCAATCGAAACTCGCGCCGGTGGACATGTCGATCGCCGACCGTTACGCCGAGTACAATCAGGAATTTCTCTCGCTGCTGGGCTTGAAGCCCTGATGGAGGTCGATGGCTTTTCCCGTCGCTCCGGGGCGGAGTCCAGGACTTGATCCGGCAACGGCATCCAGGCGTGATTGGGGTGTGTCAGAAACATAGATGGATGCCGATCGGAATTTATCCTGAGCCGCGTCGATGGGCGGGCATGACGGAAGTCGTCAAGCAGGGCCGAAAGAGATATGCAAATACCTCAGTGCCGGCTGCGCGCTTTGGGTTTATCGATGGCCTCACCCCAACGTGAAAGAAACGCGGAGACAAATCCATGCTGGTGCGGCGCCTCGACGGCAAGCGGCGCCAGCGCCATCGCCACCGCTAAGGCGATGTGGTAACCGAACGAATGCGAGGCTTGGGCGCGCCGGTAAGCCGGGTGGGCGCGGTTGACCCAGACAGTCGATTCGGTCAAGCGGCCCAGTTCGATATCGTCGGGCCTGTCTGCGAATTGAATGTCCAAGCCGTAGTGCGCTGGACGGCGGACGATGGACTTACTCGGCAATTGAATTGAGCTGCCGTCGGTGCCGTAGCCATCGTTAGCTTCATGCACCACTGCTGACCCAGTGGCCGGGCTTGAATCTGTTGAAGCCGCCGCGGTGGCTCGCGGGTTCTCGGTCGGTTCGCTCACCGACGCCGCGGTGAGTGATGCCGCGACGAAACCATGGCCATCGCTGCCGGCGCCGCGTATGCCCAGCGGCAATCGTTTTTGTCCGCCGGCTCTGTGCTCGACCAGGGAGCCGAGCAGGGGGAAGTCCAGCGCAAGATCCTCCAATACTTGCACGAGGTCGCGCTGGAGCGGCCGCACTTCCCGTGGTGGCGCTTGTTCGGCGCCGCTCCGGCCATCGCCCCAGAGGGCGAGTTGCCTGCCGACCGCTTCTTGGATCGCTTTACGAAATCCTAAATAGGTCGCGCCGCGGGCGCTGGAGCGGATGAAGTCGCCCTTGTTGAGGGTCAGGCAGGCGGCGAGCTCTGGCACTTCGATGATGCCGCCGACGCAATCGGCCGCTGCTGGCGTCAGACCCAGCCAGTCCCAGCCGCGCCGGATGACTTTCCCATAGGTGCTGATCGCCAAACCCTGGCGCTCCTCGGGTAAAGGATGATCGGCGCGAATCAGGTAGCCCGAAGCGGCGGCTTTGCGTTTGCGCGCGAGGCGAATTTCCAACGGCGCCGCGCGCGGCGCGCTCCAGCGCTGTTTGTCCAGCCGGCGGCCGTCGACCTCGATGGCGACGCCACTGGGATAATGGCCGCGCAAAAACTCGTCGAAGCTGGGGTCCAGCAGGGGCTGAAAATGTCGCCGCAGGGTCACCGCTAAAAAACCCGGATCGAGCAGCGGTGATAATGGATTCTCGACTTGCAAGCGCACCGCCGTGCCGCGTTCGGCGATCAGCTTAAGTGGCGCCACCCATTTCCACGGCGCGCGATGGCGCGTCGCCAGATGCCATGAGCTGGCAATATGAGTTTTGCCCCGGCGGGTTTCGGTGAACACTTCGTCACAGACCAAAAGCCCCAACTTGATGCCGACGCCGGCAAATCCGATGCCTTCGCCGCGGCTCTTGGTGCTCGACGCGATGTTATGAAAACGCGCCAAATCGCGGCGCTGCATGCCGCTACCGTTGTCGGTGACGGTCAATGTGCGTGCGCCGGGATCGGTGATTAGTTGGATCGTGGTCGCGCCGCAGTCGAGCGAGTTGGCCATGATCTCGGTGAGAATGGTTTCCTCGATGGAGCCAGGGTAGGCGTCCCGCAAGTCTTCGAGCAAATGTTGCAGATCGACGCGTGTCTCACCCATTGAAAAAGTCCTACAAGCGAAAGTTATTCAGCGGCTTGGAGATCAATTGCCAAAGCGATGCTGCAAGCCCCAGCTAGCGCTATCGGCGGGCCGGTGTCAAGAACGGTTTCACTGATCGCCCTCAGTTAGCGCGAGTCGAGCGCGCCGCCAGCCATTGACCGGCGATCATCGCCAGGACAAACAGAAACACTCCGCCGGAGCGGCTGGCCAGGCCAGCTATTGCCGGTCCGGGGCAAAGACCGGCGAGACCCCAGCCAATACCGAAGAGCGCGGCGCCAATGACCAGACGCGCATCGATTCGCGTCTGGCTCGGCAAGTGGAACGGTTCACCGAGGAGCGATTTCCGGCGTTGCTGAATCCACGGAAAGAGCGGCAGGGTCACCGCCAGTGCGCCGCCCATGACGACTAGGAGCGTCGGATCCCAGCGGCCGGCGACATCGAGAAAGCCGATCACCCGCGCCGGGTCGATCATTTCTGAAATCGCCAGTCCGAAGGCGAACAGGACGCCCAGGGCGAAGCTGCTGATCAGCGGCAGCATTAGAATGCATGCCTGGTCAAATACACCGTCAACATGCCGCAAGCGATGAAGGTCGCGGTGGCGACCAGCGAGCGCGGCGAGAAGCGCGCTAGGCCGCACACGCCATGGCCGGAGGTGCAGCCGGAGCCTAGTCTGGTGCCGAAGCCGACCAGCAAACCGGCCAGCAGTAAAGCGGAACTTCTGACTTGAAGTTGCAACGGCAGACCGCCATGAATCCAGGAGTAGACTGCCGCACCGCACACCAGGCCGATGACAAAGGCGCCGCGCCAGAGCCGTTCGCTGATCGGGTTAGCATCGATGAGGCCGCCGAGGATGCCCGAGATGCCGGCGATGCGGCCATTAAAGAGCAACAGCAGGGCAGCGGCGAGTCCGATCAGCAGGCCGCCGGTCAAACCGCCGAAGAAATTGCTTTCCGCCATGAGAGTTTGCTTGGCTTACTTGGCGATATTCTTCGCCTTGGCTTTGGCCTCGGTGATCACCGGTTCCAATTTTTTCTTGAGCGCCGGATTCAACCGATAGGCTCGTTGAAAATCGGCGTCAGCGTCGTTCTCGCGCCCTTGATAAACTCGGATGAGACCGCGATAGACGTAAGCGTCGGCATGTTTCGGTTCCAGACCGATAACTTCGGTGAAGTCGCGGGCCGCGAAATCATGCTTACCGACGCGCATATAGGCGAGGCCGCGATTGAACGGCGCTTCGGCATCCTTGGGATTCAACCGGATCGCTTCGCCGTAGTCGTCGATGGCCGCATCATGCTTGCCTAGTTTGCCGTTGGCCAGCCCGCGATTGTAGAAGGCCTCGGGGTTTTTCGGATTGAGCTTGATCGCTAGGTCGAAGTCGCCCACCGCCTCTTCCTGTTTGTTCGAGTCGGCGTGGGCGATGCCGCGGTTGTAATAGGCATCGGCGAGCTTGGGGTCGCGGCTGACCGCGGCGTTGTAGTCTGCGATCGCTTCTGCTTTTTTGCCGAGGGCCAGATAGCTGTTGCCGCGGTTGAAATAATACTGGGCGTCGTTGGCGTCGATACGCAGCGCCTGGTTTTGATCCGCCAAGGCGGCTTCGTAACGGCGCGCAGCGAAGTGAATAGTGGCGCGATTGGTATAACTCTTGGCGTCGTCGGGATTGAGCTTGATGGCGCTGCTGTAATCGTTGAGAGCGGCGGCGTCCTGTTTCAGACGCCGATAGGTATTGCCGCGATTGAAATAGGCCTCGGCGTCCTTTGGATTGAGCCGGATTGCCTCACTGTAGTCTTTAGCCGCCTGTTGGTTCTGTCCCAGGTCGAAATGGGCGTTGCCGCGATTGAAATAGGCTTCGGCCAGTTTGGGATTGGTCTTGATGACTTTGTCGTATTCGGTGATCGCCTCTTTGACTTTGCCGCCTTCGTGCAACTCGAGTGCGGTTTTCAGCGGATCGTCCGCCAGGCCGGCCCAGGCCGGAACCGCGCCGGCGGTCAGCCCGAGTAAGTAGCCGATTATCACCAGCGCGCGCGCCATGATTTATTTGCCTTTTGCCGGAGCGATAAACGAGGCGAGTTTATCTTTCAGACCGGGATCCAATTCCACTGCCCTTTGAAAATCCTTCTGAGCTTCGTCATCCTTCTTCAGCCGCTGTTTGATGACGCCGCGGTTGGCGTAGATTCTGGCATCCTTGTCGTTGAGCTTGATCGCCTCGTCATAGTCTTTCACCGCTTCGTCATATTTTCCCAGCAACGAATAGGCGTTGGCCCGGTTGTTGTAGTTCTCGCCGTTTTTCGGATCGAGCTTGATCGCCTCACTATAGTCCTGCACCGCCAATTCGTTCTTGCCCAGGCGCCGATGGGCCAGGCCACGGTTGTAATAAATCTCGGCATCCTTCGGGTCGAGCTTCTGCGCCTGGTTGAAGTCCTGCACCGCTTTGTCGAATTGTTTGAGTTGCAAAAACGCCAGTCCGCGCTGGACGAAGACGCGCGGCGCTTTGGCGTCCTGCTTGATCACTTCGTCAAAGTCTTTGACTGCCCGTTCGTATTGTTTCTGCTTGAACAGTACATTGCCGCGGTTGAACTGGGCGTCGGTAAGCTCGGGGTTTAACTTGAGTGCTTCGTCGTAGTCTTTTAGCGCATTTTCCGGCTGTCCCAATTTGGCATAGGCCAGACCGCGATTGTTGTAGGCTTCGGCGGATTTCGGCGCCGCTTTGATGGCGCGGTTAAACGCCGCCACAGCTTCTTTGAACTTGGCCGCTTTGTAATGCTTCACTCCTTCGTTGAAGGCGTTTTGCGCCTCGGCGCCAAACAGCGCGGCGGGGATCAACAGGACGGCTAAACAGTGCGAAAATAAACCCTTGAGGGATCTCATGATGGTCAAGATGTTCTACGCCATGGTTTGGCCAAAGTCCAATCTGCGGACAGCCGATTTGCCCTGGACAAACGGCGTAAAAAGGAATAAATCAAAAAGAAATAACCGTTCAACTATTAGGAGGACTACTCATGACTACGGCTGCAGGAGTTAAAAGGACCGCGGAGCAGGTTCTTGGCCAGGACAAGATCGTGTCGTCGGACTCGCATATCATGGAGCCCGAGGATCTCTGGCTGAAGAATCTTACGCCGAGCTTGGCGGCCAAATTTCCGAAATTTCCGCCGCGCAATACCGCCGGCGAGAAGCCCGGCGGCTGGGATCCCAAGGCGCGTCTCGATGAGATGGCTGTCGACGGCGTCAGCGCCGAGGTGCTCTACGCCACCCACGGCTTGCGACTTTACGCCCTGGAAGACGCGCCGCTCCAAGAGGCCTGCTTCGAAATCGCCAACGATTGGATGATGGAATACTGCAAAGCCGCCCCCGGCCGGCTGTTCGGCATTCCAATGATTTCGATGTACAACATCCCCAACGCGATCAAGGAACTCGAACGCTGCAAGAAAAACGGCATGATCGGCTGCATGATCTGGCAGGTGCCGCCGGACCATCTGCCATTCACCAGCGACTATTACAATCCGTTCTGGGAAGCGGCGGGGGAACTCGATATGCCGGTCAACGTGCATATCTTGACCGGCTTCAACTACAGCCGTTTCGACCGCAAAGGTTTGGATACCTACCGCATGACGGTCAATCAAAAGCTCACCGATGCGGCGAACACCTTATTCGACTTCGTCTTCGGCGGCGCCTTGGCGAAATTTCCCAAGCTCAAACTGGTCTACGTCGAAAACGAAGTGGGCTGGATTCCATTCTATTGTCATGAATGGGACAAGTACTACGTCCGCCACAGCCCGAAAGCGCCGCTGGCGTATATGAAAAAGCTCCCCGGCGAATATGTCAAAGACCAGGTATTCGCGACCTTCTTCAGCGATCCGGCCGGCGGCCGCATGATGGATTGGTTCGGCGAAGATAATTTTATGTGGTCGAGCGACTATCCCCACGCCGCCTCGACCTGGCCGCACTCGCGCCAAGTGATCACCGACGAATTGGGCCATCTGCCCAAGAACGTCATCGACAAAGTGGTGCGGCAAAACGTCCTGGATTTGTATCACATCAAAGTCGACGGTATTAACAACTAAAATAAACTCAAGGAAAGGAACAGTTATGCAACCAGCGAAGAAATTAGCACCGACGGAGAAACCCCACACCCAGAAGTTTTCTCTGCGCACTCCCTACATGAAGCAGGGGCGCATCACCCAATTGGTGGCGGAAACCGAGAACATGTGGATCCACACCAAGATCAACTACGAGGGCGGCGAGAACGAGATTCACTGCCACCTCGATGAAGATCACTCGTTCATCGTGCTTGAGGGCCAGATGAGCGTGTTCGATGAAAAAGGCGGGGAGATCAAAGTCGAAAAGCACCAGGGTGTCATGATCCCCAAGGGCGCGTACTACCGTTATCTCAACACCGGCAGCGAAAATCTGGTGGTGCTGCGCATCGGCGCCGGTATCAAGGGCAAGTCCCAGGGTGGCGAAGAAATGCGCGTGCGTCCGGACGGCAAACCGTTAATCGCTTCCTCCGAAGAGAACAAGACCGTGCCGCCGATCGAAGACACGCGTTTCTACGCGGACGCGGCGGGATAAATTTCCGATCCGAAAAATCTATGTCGGGAACCGCCGGCCACTGAGAAATCAGTGGCCGGTGTCGTTTAGGGAGGATCCATGGCCCAGGCGATTCGACCGATGCCCGAAGAACTGCCGCGCGAGCTCTGGCGCGGCTACCAGCCCGCCAGTCCGGCTTGGCAGGGAAGCGTCAAAGAGATCTACATCGCTCCCGCTTCAGCGCAGGCGATGGTTGCGGTTTCCAGGGTACGCGCCTTTGCCGACCGGGGACTGGAAGGCGACCGATTCTATCGCGAATCCTGGAGTGCCGTGAAGCGCTCGGACAAAGCGGTGAGCTTGATCGAGGACGAAGTCTTGGCGCTGGCCGGCCGGGAAATCGCTGTCGAGGCGATCGGTATTCTTAGCCGGCGCAACATCGTCACCCGCGGCGTGCCGCTCATCGACCTGCTCGGCCGCGAGTTCACCATCGGCAACGTGCGCTTGCGTGGCATCCGCCTGTTCGAGCCGTGCGGCCATTTGGTCGCCGTGACAAAAATCCCGGCGATCTTCAAAGCGCTGGAACATCGCAGCGGTCTCAAAGCCGCCGTGCTGAGCGACGGCGAGATTCAAATCGGCGACAGCGTTGTGCTAGAGTCGGCCGGCGCGGCAGTCGCAGCGGCGCGTTAATCCAGCGTGGATCGCGGCCGGCGTTGCCTTCCGATCGGCGAATTCATCGAAGTGACACAAGGCGCTCCGAAGTTGGATTTTCTGATTCTTTCTCGGCGTACCGTGCCGCTCTGAAGTGAATCGTCCGACGACTTGTGCAATCCAAGCAAACTTTTCACGACAACGAGGTAAGATTTCATGCAGTACGGTTTACATCTCCCGGCATCGAGCGCGACAGTGCAACCGGCCGAACTGGTGCGGTTTGCCCAGCGCGCCGAAGCCTTGAGTTTTTCCCTGCTCACCGTCGCCGATCATGTGATCGTGCCGACCCATATTTCCGTGCCTTATCCTTACACCGTGGACGGCAAGTATCCCGGCACCGGCTATCATCTCGAGACGTTGATGACCATGAGTTATCTCGCCGGGGCGACCCAGCGCATTCGCTTCGCTACCAGCGTGATGATACTGCCTTACCGTAATCCGATCGTGACCGCCAAGATGTTGGCGAGCTTGGACGTGCTTTCCGGCGGCCGGGTGATCGTCGGCGTCGGCGTCGGTTGGATGAAGGAAGAGTTCGAAAATCTGCAAACGCCCAACTACGAAGCGCGCGGCCGGGTCACCGATGAATATATCCGCGCCTTTCGCGAGTTATGGACCAGCGACCGGCCGAGCTTCAAAGGCGAGTTCGTTAACTTCGGCGACTTGATCTTCCTGCCCAAGCCGGTGCAAAAAACGCATTCCTATCTGGATCGGCGGCCATAGCAAGGCGGCGCTCAAGCGCGCCGGCCAGTTGGGCGACGGCTGGCATCCGATCGGCGGCGTGCCGACGATTCCGCTGGAACCGGACGATATCAAAAAAGATCTGGCGGCCATGAATGAGTATGCCGTCAAGGCCGGCCGCGACCCGAAAACCATTCATGTCGCTCTCAAAGGCTCGCTCTTCGACAAAGAGAAAAAAATCGCCGACCGCCGGCGCCGCTTCATGGGCGGAGCGGAAGAGATCGCCGCCGATATTCGCGAATACGGCGCCGCGGGTGTCGACACGATGATCTTCGACGTGCGCCGGCCGACCTCGGCGGAGACCCTGGAACGGATGGAGTGGATGGCGCAGGAAGTTTTTCCACAGGTTTAGGCGAGGGTGTTCGGTTCTATTCCCCGGCGATCAAATGCTTTTGAGCTTCCACTTGCCGTTTTGAGTTATTGCCATGAAGCGAGCTTCAAAGTTGGGTTGATAATCTTTTGCAGCTATCGTGACAAGGAGGCGGTCGCGCACAGCGCGAGTTTCACCGGCGAGAAAATGCCCCGCGCCCAAAAAAGAATTTGGCGCCCAGGAGAATTTTTATGAATAGCCTGCACTTGGTGGTTGTTGGCCTCATTGCCGCGGCGCTTTTGGGTCTGGATGTGGGTGAGGGACCGTGGTTCCTCCTGATGGCAACCGCGGCCACCGCTGTTCCGCCGAAGTTCGCGGGATTTGCCGATCTTTCGGGGGTGCGTCTCTGGTACACCGATAGCGGCGGGAACGGCGCACCGCTTGTGCTGCTCCACGCCAACACCGGCAACGCCGACGGTTGGCAGTACAACATTCCAGGTTTGGTCGCGGCGGGATATCGGGTCATCACCTTCGATCGGCGCGGCTGGGGCCGCAGCACCGCGAATCCGGCCACCGGTCCTCAGCCCGGCACCATCGCCGACGATCTCCACGCCCTTGTGGAGTATCTTAAACTCGAGCGCTTTCATCTCGTCGGCGTGGCCGGCGGCGGTTTCGCGGCCTATGACTACGTGCTCTGGCATCCCGAGCGGCTGCGCAGTTTGGTCGTCGCCGCCAGCGGCGGCGCCATCGTCGACGAGGAATTGACTCAGATTCGCGAGCGGACGGCGCTGCCGAATTTTCGCAGCTGGCCGCCCGAGTTTCGCGAAGTCAGCATGGGCTACATGGCGACCAATCCCGAAGGGCTCAAGCTCTGGCTCGAGATTCATAACAATTCAATCCAGCCCGGCGTGTCGGCGCAACCGCAACGCCAGACGATCACCTTTGCCAAGCTAGCGACGATTCGCGTGCCGACACTGCTGATGCCCGGAGATCAGGATCTGCAGGCGCCACCCTGGGTCATGCGCCGCCAGCTCGGCCATATTCCCGGCGCTCAATTTATCGTATTGCCCGAGGCTGCCCACTCGATCAACTGGGAGCAGCCCGAGGCCTTCAACCGCAACGTCCTGGAGTTCATCCGCAGCCATTAGCAAATGCGGCAAGATAAACATTCATTCGGATGAATCTGCCAGCGACGCCCGTCGTAATGTCAGCTTGACGCAATAATCGCAACGTTTGCGCTAGCCGATGCCGTATCCTGCCGTCCAGTGAGCTGCCGCGCCGGATAGAGCCGCAACTTTTGGATACACCCGTGTATCTGAAAGTTGCGCTTAGAGTTGTTCCGCGCCGCGCGGCGCAATGCTAATTGGCGATAAACGCTTTTGCCAATCGTTTGCTTGGACGTTTTCGGGCGATTGTCTGGCCAGGCACAGTCCTTGCGCTGGTAACGATATAGAAGCACTTGAAAGTTCTAGACGACTTCCGCTCATGGCTTCGGCGCCGGTTCGCCGGCGCCTTCGGGCTTTGATCTGGAGCAAACCATCGGTGAGGTGTTTATGTTCAACCTCAAATCACTTGTGAGCATCACCTTAGTCCTCGCCGCTTGGGGCGGCCAATCCTATGCCCAAGATGATCGGTGGTTCTTCACGGCCAGGGAGATCGCCGATGCCTATCGCTATCAGCAACAGTTCGGCGCGCGCCTGCACAACCCCTTGGCCCCCGAAGCCTGTTGGCGCGGCCAGATGGAATTCGCCGCGTCGTCCCAGGGCAGGCAGTTTGTCGCGCCTTGCCGGTTCATCAGCGAAACCACTCGCCAGTTAAGGGAGCTGTTGGAATCGGGGGCTGCGAAGTATCTCTTCCCGCTGGACGTCGCTTATGCCGATTTAGCGGTCCCGGCCGATATCCACGAGAGCAAATACCAACAACTGTCGAGCGCGGAAGTGTACCCGGCGCTGCTCCGTGAACCGGCGTTGGTCGCTATCTACCATACGGCGCTGCATCTGTCGCCGGAGTCAAATAAAGGAGCTGCGAGCGTGTGGCAAGAAAAGCGCACTGTCGCTGGCTTCTTCGATGGGCGGCCGAACCAGCTCCTGTCTCGACGCCTGGATGGCGACGGCGACGACGCGGCAGGGTTGGTTCGAGTCGGCCGCTTTGCCATCTTGAGCCATTTCTTGGGCGAGCTAACTTTGGTCGCGGGTGAAACCGTCGTGACCTTTGATTTGTCGTTCGACAACGATCGCGCAGCGGCGCCGGCGCCGGACATCTTGACCGTGAGCGTTACTGCACGATAATGCGCCTCCGCCCGTCGTTTCGCCGCGACCTTGATAAAGGGTCGGCTTGACGGCGGACACCGGGGCAGCGCTTGCGATAAAGCCGTGAGACTTCTTCTACTCGCCCGAGAAATTGTCCGTAGTTCATCATTCACCCCAGTTTCCGTTTCACTTTCGATCATAGCGTGAATCCCATCACGGCCATGAATCCTGCCCGTCGACTCGATCGTATTGTCTGAGCAAGATTAATTTGTCACCTGCGCGCGATCGTCTAAGCAATGCCATAGCGGTTTTCGCCGCTGTACGCATCGTCTTCAAAGAAATTGTGCTAGGCTAAACAATAATTCGGGCGAGAAACTGAGATTAACGTAAGGGAGCTAATATGCGCGAAATCCTGACGGGGATTTTTACCTGGCCGTGGTTTTCGGAGCCGCACGGTTACAATTTTAACGGCCACTTCATTCAGCACGCCCAGGGGAATCTTTGCGTCGATCCCGTGGAGCCGAGTGACGAAGACCTGGCGGAGCTGGCGCGCCAGGGCGTCGCGCGCATTCTCATCACCAACCGCAACCATTCGCGGGCGGCGAATAAAATTCGTGGGCGCACCGGCGCGCGCACGGCGATCCATCCGGCGGACGCGCCCCACGCGCGCAGCGAGGGAACGGTGCTCGATGACGAATTGAATCCAAGCGACAAGGTCGGCCCGTTCGTGGTGATCGACTCGCCGGGAAAATCCCTCGGCGAAGTTGTCCTTCACTGGCCCGAAAGAAAAATCTTGCTGGTTGGCGATACGGTCGTCGGTGCACCCCCCGGAAAGTGCAAGCTCTTACCGGACAAGGTTGTCGACGATCCGCCGCGTCTGCGCGATAGCGCGCGACAGCTGCTGGCGCTCGACTTCGATATTCTCCTGGTTGGCGACGGCGAGCCAATTTTACAGTCTGCGAAAGAGCGGCTGCGCGACCTGGTCAATACTTTTCCCCAGTAATAATCGCCGCCAACGGCGACGATCGACAATTCTCCGGCTACGTGCTGCAGATAAGAATGAGATCGACGCGGAAGTCTTTCGTACTGACACGGTTTTCCCTGATGCGCCGCGCCGCCGTGTTTTCGCCTTGACAGCGCGTCTTGGTTCTCTATACAAGTCGGCCATCGAAGGAGGAAACTCTATGGCTTCGACTTTCTGTCGGTCTTTGCGCTTCCTTGCCTTTTTTCTGCTCACGCTTGGACTTCCCTCAGCTACAAATGCGCAGCCATTGCCGCGCTCGGTGACGGTGGCGTCCAATCCGCCGGGGACGGTGTTCTATGCGCTGGCGAGCGGGCTCTCCAAGGTCGCCGGCGAGGGGGCAACATTTCAGATGGTGGTGCAGCCCTATTCGGGCACCAGTACTTTTCTACCGTTGCTTGACAGCGGCGAGGTCGATTTCGGCATCAACAACGCGGTCGACATGGCGCTGTCTTACCAGGGGCCGGAGCGCTTGAAGATCGGCGGACGCAATCCATTCCAACACACGCCCAATGTCCGCCTGGTGATGCGCGGCGCGATTCTGATGACGGCATTCCTCGTGCGCAAAGATTCGACGATGAAAACCATACAGGATATTCGCGGCAAACGAGTGACCGGCGAGTATCCGGCGCAACTGGCCAATTGGTACAACGTCTTCGGTTTTCTCGCCGGCGCTGGAATGAAATTTGACGACGTGAAGATCGTTCCGGTGCCGGGGGCCAATGAAGGCGTCGACGCGCTCATCCAGGGACGCGCCGACGTCGCGCTGCACGCGGTCGATTCAGCCAAAGTCAGAGGAAGCCGACGCGGCGATCGGCGTGCGCCATATTTCACTCGACTGTTCGGCGCAGGGAGAGAAACGTCTACGCGCCGCCGTGCCCGGCTACTATCCCCATTGGCTCAAACGCGGCCAAACCGCGGGTATCGCCGACGACACCTGCGTAAACGCCTACGATATTTACCTCACGACACACAAAGGCCAACCTGATCGAGTCGTCGGCGCGATCCTCAAAAATATTTGGGACAACGTCGACAAGCTTCCGCCGCTCCACCCCAGTTTTAAAGATTGGACGCGGTCGCGGGCGGTGGATGGTGACGTGACGATGCCGTACCATCCGGCCGCCGCGCAGTTCTACAAAGAGCGCAACGCCTGGCCCGCGGCCTTGGACGAATCGCAGCGCAGACTACTTGCTCTAAATCCGTAGCGTGCGAAGACTATTCGCGGCTAGGTTCGGATTGGGAAATTCCTTGCGCCAAGGCCGCAAGTGAGAGGGCAGAGGCCCCCTGTCGTACAGAACGAATGAATCGGATCTAAGAAAGGATTTCTCTCTCCGTTCGAAATCACAATGTTGTTATTTTGCGCCCTGTGCGTGGTTTGCGCGAGATATTTCGAATTCCCTTGCCGCTCGGCGGTCCCCAGCTCTTTGCCGGTTTAAGAACCCAGCCCCGAGTTCGTTTGTCGGATGCGGCAACGGATTGCCGGGTTGACGACGCAAAACTAGTTCGCCGGTTTTGGCGGCGCCTTTGCCGGTTTGCGCGGGTCCTCACCGTCGGGGAGACAGAGGTAGGTCATGGAGGAATTGTTGCTGGTGAAGATGACGGTGTTCTTTTCGAATTTGGCGTCTTTGAACTGCTTCCACATGTCGAGTTTCTCTTTGACACTGGCCAGGCATTTGTCGCGAGATCCCAAGCCCGGGGCGGGGGACCAGCTGTCCGACGTCGGCGTGACCGTGCGGGTCCAGATCGTCCAGGTGAGTAGGAGTGTGAGATAAACGGCTTTGTTCATAAATTCCTCAACGGCCTTCTTTGAGAATCTGCTGTAACAGGCTGAAATCGAAGCTCTGCGACAACGGCGTGTCTTTGGGGTTGATGCCGGCTAGCCGATCCGAATGCTGCTCCCGGAAGAAGCCGTGGTGCAACGCGATTGTCACCGGGATATAGAACGGCGCCGGGCTCGGATAAGACACATGGATGGTATCGAGTGCGGCGAGATGGGTTGATCCGCCGGCCCCAAGCAATATAGCGATGGTCATGAGCAGACGAAACGCGCGGCAGCGGGATTGGTTCACGTTCTCTTGGTACATCTTTGCGGCAGTTAACTCAAGAAAATTCCGACTTCGTGACACCTTCACTTCCCTTGACAGGGTGCGTCGCTCAGGCGTACGAGGGATTATCAATGGCAGGGAGGAATTGAGCTATGGCAAATCTTGAAGTCATCGATGCCGACGGCCATATCACCGAGAGCGACGCGCAGCTGAAAAAATACATGCCCGAGAAATACGTCAAACGGGTGTCGTCGCTGACGCCGGGCGACAGTTGGGACCGTTCGCTCAGCGGCAAGCTGGGCACCCGGGCCGGCGACGCCAAGAGTTGGCTCGACGCGATGGATCGCGGCCAGGTTTCCACCGCGGTGCTTTACCCGACCAACGGTTTGAGCGTCGGCTGGATTCGCGAGCCCGACGTCGCGGTGCAGTATGCTCAGGCCTGGAACAATTTCTGTTCCGAAGAATTTCAAAAAATCAGCCCGCGGCTGAAATGCGTCGCCTTGGTGTCGTTTCAAGATGTTCCGGAGGCGGTCAAAGAGCTGCGCCGGGCGGTGCAGGAGCTAAAACTCGTCGGTTTGATGCTACCCGCCGTCGGCCTGCGCCAGCCGCTGGGTCACGAGAGTTTTTGGCCGATCTATGAAGAGGCGGAAAAGCTCGACTGCATGATCGGCGTCCATGCCACCGTGCGCGGGCCGCATTACTTTGCCGGCGATATGTTTGACCAGTTCATCGAGGTGCACACGCTGTCCCATGCGTTCGCCCAGATGATGCATTGCACCAGCCTGATGTTTCGCGGTGTCTTCGACCGCTTTCCCAAGCTGCGCGTGGCGTTCATGGAAGCGGGCTGCAGCTGGGCGCCGTACTGGTTCGGACGCATGAGCGAGGAGTGGGAGATTCGCGGTGAAGTCGAGGCGCCGATGTGCAAGCGCAAGCCGATTGAATATCTGAAAGATGGCCGGATCTATTTTCACGCCGAAGACTACGAGCCCTTGATCGGCGCGACCGCGGAAATCCTGTCCCATCGCAATATTTATTACGCCTCCGATTTCCCCCATTGGGATACCGAGTTCCCGGAGAATATCGAACATCTAAACAGACGCAAAGACTTGAACGACGAAGCCAAGAAGTGGCTGTTCGCCGAGAGCGCCAAGAAACTCTATAACCTGAGTTAAGGACGACCATGGGTGCGAAACGCAAAGTTTGCATGACCGGGCCGACTGGGCTGACGGTGGTCGCGGACGCCTTGCGCCAGGCGGGCTGCGAGCTGGTGCTCGGTAAGCCGCTGGATGACTTTCGCGAGTTTCGCTACGAGCGCAAGGATCTGGTCAAATTGATCGGCGATGCGCCGATTGTTTTTCCGGCTGGACGCGATTTCATCGGCGCGGATATTTTGGACTCCTGTCCGGAGCTGCAGGCCGTGGTGAAATCGAGCATCGGCATCGAGACCGTCGATATCGATGCCGCCACCGATCTGGGCATTATCTGCTGCAACAGCCCGACGCCGGAAAACTACATGGGCGTGGCCGAGGCCACCGTCGGTTTGATGGTGGCGCTGTTCAAACGCCTCAAGCGCAATGAATCTCATATGCGCACCGTAGGCTGGAAGGAAGCGCGCAACAACGGCGTGCTCATGTTGGGCAAGACGGTGGGTATCATCGGCGTTGGCCGCGTCGGTCAAAACGTCGCCAAACGTCTGGGCGGGTGGGGCATGAAGCTCCTGGGTTACGATCCCTACGTCACGCAAGACAAGGTCGCTGACCTGGGCATTAAGATGGTCTCACTGGAAGAGCTGCTGCGCGAGGCCGACGTCGTGACCCTCCATGTGGTGCTGACCCGCGAGACCCGCGGCATGCTTGGATTGGCGCAGTTGAAGTTGATGAAACCCAGCGCCTTTCTGATCAACACCTCGCGCGGCCCGGCGATCAAGGAAACCGACTTAATTCAAGCTTTGAATGATCAGATCGTCGCCGGGGCGGCGCTCGATGTCTTTGCCGAAGAACCCACGCCCATGAGCAATCCGCTACGCCAGGTCGATCCGGAGAAGTTGATCCTGACGCCGCACACCATCGGCACCAATCCGGGCTCGCAGACGGCTGGACAGAAGCTGGCCGTCCAGACCATCCTCGCGTTGCTCGACGGTAAGGTTCCCGACACTGTGGTCAATCCGCTGGCGATTCCGCGCTGGAAGGAACGGTTTTGGTCGTGATGGTTTCGAGGGTAAACCAGTGAAATCCGTCATTCCCGAGCACGCGGGAATCCAGGTTTTCCGTGAAAGATTGCAATTAAGCCTGGATTCCCGCTTTCGCGGGAACGACGACAAAGATAAAGGCATCCCCAGAAACGAGCATATCGGGATTTTACAGCATACGACTCCAGGCTACTTCAATGACTCTTGGCATGGGTGGCAGGCGGTGAGCATGGTTAACTGGAGTTGGCTATTACGCTGTCAAATTCTACTGTTGCTACTGGCAACGCAACTATTCGCCGCCAGCGCGACGATGCGCGTCGGCTATCCGCAACCGAGCGGGGCGATGCTGCCGCTCTGGCTCGTCAGCGAAGCCAAGCTCGATCAGAAATACGGCGTGCCGGTGCAGAATATTTTTATCTCCGGCGCCGCCCGCATGACCCAGGCGATGGTCGCCGGCGATATCGATTTGGCGAGTATCGGTGGCGCGGTGGTCAATACGGTTTTGGGCGGCGGTGATCTGGTGTCGATCGCCGTCGGCGTGCCGACCTATGGTTTTTCTTTTTACGCCCGCGCTGATGTCAAGGATATCGCCAGCCTGCAAGGCAAAGTGGTCGGCATCATGAGCAAGGGAGCGTCCTCCGAGCACGCGGTGATCGCCTTGATGCAGCGCCACAATCTGCAACCCGGCAAGGACGTGAAGTTTATTTATCTCGGCGGCGTGCGCGAAGTGCTCGCCGCCATCGAGCACGGCATCGCCGCCGCGGGGGTGCTGTCGTCGCCGACGACTCTAGCGGCGCGGCGCCTGGGGCAAAAGGAACTGGTGAACATCGCCACCCTCGGTTTGCCCTACATGCACAGCGGCGTGGCGACGCGGCGTGGATTCCTGCGCCAGCAGCCGGACCGGATCAAGGCTTATCTGCGCGCCTACATTGCCGCGATTAAAATCGCCAATGAAGATGCCGAGACCAGTAAACGCGCGTTACGCCGCTATCTCGTTACCAGCGACAGCGCGATCCTCGACGAAGCCTATCAAACCTTCCGGGGAATTTTTCCGCGAGTTCCCTATGTTACCGAAGATCAAATCAAATCGAGTCTGACGCTGTCCGAACACCCCAAGGCGGCTGGGGCCAATCCGAAGGACTTTTTCGACACGCGGTTGCTAAAAGAAATCGAAGACAGCGGTTTCGTTCAGGAGCTCTATGGCCGGCGTTAATCGACTTTATCGCGTGGAAAGGACATCGGATGCCACAACGGAGATCACGAAGGATATGAAGGTTTCGGATCATTATCGTTCCGAACTTCGTGCAGTTCGTGTTTTTCGTGGCGAATACTCTTGTGCATTTACTCGCAAACGCTTTGTGCCAGGCGCGATCCTGATTTTCGCGATTCTGCTCGGACAACTATTGGCTGGCGAAACTTTCGCCGCATTGGCTAACAATATTCGCATCGGTTATCCGCAACCCTCCGGCGCCATGTTGCCGGTGTGGGTGATGGCGGAAGCCAAGCTCGACCGGAAATATGGCGTCGACCTGCAGAACATTTACATCTCCGGCGGCGCGCGCCTGACGCAGACGCTGGTCTCCGGAGACATCGAGTTGGCGGCTACCGGCGGCGCCGTGGTCAACGCGGTGTTGAGCGGCGCCGATCTGACCTATGTCGCGGCCAGCGTGCCGACCTATGGCTTCTCGCTGTACGTTCGTAACGATGTCAAAGATGTCCCTTCGCTCAAAGGCAAAGTCGTCGGCCTGATGACTAAGGGAGCGTCGACGGATCACGGCCTGACAGCGCTCCTGCGCCAATACAACTTGCGCTCCGGTCAGGATGTCAAAGTTTTGTATCTTGGCGGTGTGCGCGAGGGGCTGGCCGCGCTAGATCGCGGCATAGTATCGGCAACGACTATTTCGGCGCCGACGACTTTGATGGCGCGACGCATGGGTTACAAGGAATTGCTCAATTTTGCCGATCTGAAAATCCCCTACATTCAACTTGGCATCGTCGCCCACCGGGCTTTCCTGCGCCAGCAACCGGAGCGCATGAAAGCGTTTCTCAGAGGCTATTTGGCGGCGATCAAAGTCGTCAATGAAGATAGCGACATCAGCAAGCGGGCGCTGGCCAAATACCTGGCGACCAACGATGGCGCGATCCTCGACGAAGCGTACCAGGCCTATCGCGGCATCTATCCAAAAGTTCCCTATACCACAGAGGAGCAGGTGCGCTCGATCCTCAGCGTCGCCGATCATCCCAAGGCGTCCGCGGCGGACCCCAAAGAGTTCTTTGACAACCGCTTTGTTAAAGAGTTAGAAGATACAGGATTTATCAAGGAACTTTACGGTCAACGCTAACCAGGTGGTACGATGATGAACAAGTTCAATTATGCAGCGACGGCGATTTCACTGGCGCTAACGATTGGTACGTTCACTCACAGCGCGCACGGTGCGTCGGCGCCGGACAAACTCATCGGCGTCCATTCGGCGCGGGTCATGTCGCAATCCTTTCCCTGGGTGGCCCAGGAAGCCGGACTGTTCAAAAAGCACAATTTAGATTTCAATCTGGTGTTTATTTCCTCGTCGGCCATCGTTACCGCGGCATTGCTCGGCGGCGATACCGAGATGACCGTCACCGGCGGCATCGGTAATGTCGCGGCCTACGTCAAAGGTTCGACGGATATCGTTTTCACCGGCGGCGTTAAAAACGTCATGACCCAGACCCTGGTTGCCGGCGGGAATATTAAACGGCCCGAGGACCTGAAAGGAAAGCGCATCGGCGTCAGCCGCATCGGCGGCAACTCGCATTATTTTACGATTCAGGCGCTGCGGCGTCACGGCATGGAGCCCAACCGCGACTATAGTTTTTTGCAGACTGGCGGCGATCCGGAAACCCTCGCAGCGTTGATGAGCGGCTCCCTGGAGGTGGCTAACTTGACGCCGCCCACGGATGCCCAAGCCATTGCCAGGGGTTATCATTATGTAATTTACGGCCCCGACTTGAAGATCCCTTATTCGGCAACGGCGTTTGTCACCAAACGTTCGGTGATGGCCAAACGGCCGGCGACGGTCGCCAACTTCATGCGCGCGATGGCGGAGGCTTCCAAGATCGTGCATACCGATCGTGAATTTTATTACAAAGTGCTGGGCAAGTATCTACGTATCCAGGACCGCAGCGTCCTTGATTCGGCTTACAACGCCGAGATCAAAGCATTGGAACCGCGACTGACGATAAAACTCGAATCCTTGCAAGCGATTCTCGACGAGCTGACCCCCACCGACGCCCGCGCCAAGAATGTCAAACCGCAGGAAATGGTCGACAATCGTTATCTCGATGAGATGAACAAGAGCGGTTTTATGGATCAGCTGTGGAGCAAGAAGTGATGCCAGCTGCGGCTCCATCGCTCTGGTCTCGGCGTTATTGGCAGTTGCCATGATCGTTCGATCATTGATGCAGCAGAGGTCATGTCGAGGTCGCCGCACTCAACGCCGAGGCATATCAAGCGATTCTCGATGAAGTGGCGCAGACCGAGGAGCGGGCGAAGAAGGTTAAACCGCTGGAAGTGACCGATCCGCGGTTTGTAAATGATATGAAAAAGAGTGGCTTTTGGGATCAAATCTGGGCTAAAAGATAGGAAAAAAGGAGTCGCTATGGAACAATCAATTGTCTCGTCGGATTCTCACGTGATCGAAGTGCCGGATCTTTGGGTGAAGGGGATGCCTGCCGCCTTTAAGGAGCGCGCGCCGAAAGCGTTCTTTGATGAAAAGCGTGATGCCTGGATGTTCGGTTCGCCGGAAGTGCAGATTCAAGCCGTCGGCGGCTTGTTCATGGCCGGCCAGCAGCCGGAAAACTTAGAAAAGTTTCGCAAGGCGGGCTTCGCCGTGGCGCGGCCCGGCGGCTGGGATCCGCTCGAACGCCAGGCCGACATGGTCACCGACGGCGTCGCCGCCGAAGTGCTCTATCCGAGTCTGGGCTTGGGCTTGTACTGCGTCGAGGATGCCGGACTGCAGGAGGCTTTGTTCCGCGCCTACAACGACTGGATCATCGAGTACTGCCAAAAAGTTCCCGATCGCTTGTTCGGCGTCGCGCTAATTTCGATGTACAACATCGATCACGCCATCGCCGAAATGGAACGCTGTAAAAAAGAAGGCGTCGTCGGCACGATGATCTGGCAGGTGCCCCATCCGAGCTTGCCGTTCACCTCCGAGCATTATGAACGCTTCTGGGCGGCGTCGGAGGATCTCGACCTGCCGGTGCATTTGCACATCTTGACCGGATTCGGCGACAGCATGCACCGCCAGACCGCCCACGGCCCGAAGCGCTTCCGCATCGGCCTCGAACAGACCCGCGAGATCGAAAACGCGTTGTTCGAATTGATCTTTCACGGCGTGCTCGAACGCCATCCCAAGCTGAAGATCGTCTCGGTGGAAAACGAAGTGGGCTGGATGCCGTTCTGGTTGGGCCAGTGCGACAAAGGTTTCAAGCGCCATCGCCATACGGAAAAAGTCCAGATGAGCAAGCTGCCGAGCGAATACTTTGCCGAGCAGATTTACGCGACTTTTTTCAACGACCTGGTGGGCGGCAAGATGTTTTCCTGGTGGGGTGTCGACAACTGCATGTGGTCCAACGACTATCCGCACCAGAATTCGACGTGGCCGAATTCCCGCGCGGTGATCGACCGCGACATGGCGCATTTGCCGGCCGAATCGCGCGAGAAGTTGCTCAACACCAACGTGCGCAAGCTTTATAAACTAAACGCCCCGGTGACCTTGCCCAAGGCGGTGGCTGCCTAAGGGCTAAGGAGAGCGGTAAATTTTATCCAGGAGTCTTCTATGGAATTACGCGAAGCGATAAAAGTGCTCGATTCGGACGCCCACGCGCGCGATCTCGACAACGACATCCGGCAATACATGCCCGAGCCGTACCGCAGTCAGAAGTCGTCGTTTATCCCGAGCGAGCATTACGACCGAAATTTGGGCGGTACGTTGGGGCGGTCGGGCGCCAAGGTCGAGGAGCGCTTGGCAGCGATGGACACCCAGCAGATCGACACCGCGGTGATGTTTCCGACCAGCGGCCTGGGTGTCGGCCGGGTGCGCGATGCCAAGCTCCAAGTCGCGCTGTGCCGGGCTTATAACGATTTCATCTCGGATTACTGCAAGGCGTCGCCGCGCTTGAAGGCGGTGGCCAATCTGCCGGTGAACGATCCGGCCGAATGCGTCAGGGAGCTCAATCGCGCCGTTACCAAGTTAGGTCTATGCGGCGGCATGATGGTCGCCCAGGCGCACCGGAAAAACCTCGGCAGCGAGGAATACCATCCGCTCTACCAAGAGGCGCAGAAGCTCAACACGCCGCTGACCATTCATGCGTTTGGCGGCGACGAGCCGGGCAGCGAAATTTTCGATCAGTTCATCAGTCTGCATACCTGCGGTCATCCTTTTCCGGTGCTGCGCCAACTGACCGCGATGGTGTTCGGCGGCATTCCCGAGCTGTTTCCCAAAGTTCGCATCGGCTATCTCGAAGTCGGTTGCGGCTGGCTGCCCTACTGGGCCGAGCGCATGGATGAGGAGTGGGAGAAGCGCGGCAAGGTCGAAGCGCCGCTGTGCAAAAAGAAACCCAGTGAATATCTGTTCAGCGAAAACAGCTACTATGGCTGCGAGCCGGAAGAGAAGATGATTAGTTTTGTCACCAAGGAGATCGGTTCGAAGACGCTCATGTACGCATCCGATTATCCGCACTGGGACATGAGCTGGCCGGAGTCGGCGACGATCCTGTGGAACCGCGACGACATCTCGCTCGAAGTGAAAAAGGATCTTTTGCTTAACAACGCGAAACGTTTCTACAACATTTGATCCAACCGCCATTTCCAGGGTAACGAGGAATCGCGATTGGCCGCGCCGCGGCTGATCCGATTCCTCGTTGCTTTCAGCAGGCGAGGATGCCATAGCAATAGGCGCATTCGAATTTCATCAATGGAATGAAGACCGCAAATTTTGAGAGGAGTCGAGCATGATTCAAACTAAAGGATTGACCGGCGCGCAGTCGATGCTGCGTGTCCTGGGAAAGATGGGCGTCGAAAAAATCTTCGCGTCGCCGGGATCGGAATGGTCGCCGCTATGGGAAGCGCTGGCGGAGCCGGGCGTCGAAGGCATGCCCCAGTACTACAGCACGCGCCACGAAGAGATCGCCGTCGGCATGGCCAGCGGTTATGCCAAGTCAACGGGCAAGCTGCCCGCGGTGGTGATTCACACCACGGTGGGCGCGCTGCACGCCACCATGGCGATGCGCGCCGCGCTGCACGAGCAGGTGCCCATGGTGGTGTTCGCCGGCGAATCCATCGGCTTCGGCGAAGACGAAGGACCGGATGTCGGTGGTCAGTGGCAGGGACATCTGGGCGACATGGGCGGACCGGCCAAGCTGGTCGATCACACGGTCAAATGGAGCTTCGGCGTCAATACCAAGTCGATCGTTCCGTCCACGGTGCAGCGCGCCTGCCGTCTCGCCATGGCCGGACCGCGCGGGCCGGTGTTCGTATCGATGCCGATGGAATATATGTTCGACACCATGACCAAGGATGTGCCGTCGGATCTCGGCAGTTCGCCGTTGGCCACCGCCGACCCCCAGGGCATCGAAGATCTCGCCAATTTGCTCGCCGGCGCGCAACATCCGGTGATCGTTACCGAAGACGCCGGCAAGACTTTGAAGAGCGTCAATCTGTTGGTCGAGATCGCCGAGCTGCTCGGCTGTCCGGTGGTGGAAACCCGCAGCACCGGTGTGATCAACATTCCGCGCACCCATCCGCTGCACAGCGGCTATGACGCCAAAGAAGGCGTGCAGGGCGCCGACGTGATTTTTCTCCTGGCAGTGATCGCCCCCTGGCATCCGGCGTCGATCACGCCTTCGAAAGGCGCCAAGGTTGCCATGCTCGATGAGAATCCGCTGCGCATCGAGATTCCCTACTATGGCTACCAATCGGATCTCTGCCTAACCGGCGAGATCGAGTCGTCGCTGGAGCATTTGCTCGCCGCCTTGAAGAAAAAAGTTTCCAAAGGCGATTCGGCGCGCACGCGCCGCGCTGATGAACTCAAGGCCACCAACGACGCCCGGCGTAAAAAATGGCGCGATGAGGCGATCGCTCTGGGCAGTCAAAAACCGATGGATACCCGCTGGGTCGCCCATGAGATCAGCCAGGTATTGCCCAAGGACGCGATGGTTGTCGAAGAGACCATCACGCACCGCTTGGCGGTGCATCGTTATCTAGACAACCTGACGCCAGGATCGTTCTTCAACGGTTGCATCGGCGGTCTCGGCACCGGTTTGGCGACCGCCCTCGGCGTCAAAGCGGCCAATCCCAAGCGTCCGGTTATCTGCTTGATCGGCGACGGTTCGTTTAACTACGATCCGGCACCGGCGGCCTTCGGCGCGGCCCAGGAGCACAACCTGCCATTTCTGACAATTATGTTTAATAATCAAGGCTATCTATCCCAAAAATCAGGAATTCCTAAATACTATCCTGGAGGTTGGGCGGTCAAATCGGGAAATTTTTCGGGCTTGCATATAACCCCCTGCCCGGAATATTCGCAAATGATAAAAGCCTGGGATGGTTACGGCGAGAAAGTCGAAGAACCGGGCGAAGTCCGCAAAGCCGTCGAGCGCGGCCTGCGCGCGGTCGCCGGCGGCCAGTCCGCGTTGTTGGATATTCGGCTCAAGACCGTGGAGTCGATCGTCGAGCGCGGCGAAGGCTAGCTCGTAGCGGATTTAACGGGTCGACGCCGGCCGGGTATCGGATGCCGATATTCGGCCGGCGTCGTTATTTTTACCAAGGGCAAATTACCGGCGCAGCGTTATTGATCCATATTCGCGGGAGGTGAATTATGAGCAATGCTTTTCACGATCAATTAGTCGCGACCCGGGACAAAAAGCATAGCAAGAACCATCCGTTCTTCGAACTCTGGGCGCAGGGCAAACTGACCAAGGAGCAGACGGCTTTTTACTGTACCCAGCATTATCATTTCGTCGGTGAATTTTTGAATTGGCTGGCCTATCTGGCGTCGCAGATTCCCGAGCGCGATGTGAAGAACTATTTGTATGAAAATCTTGGCGACGAGGAAAATCCCGATGATCGCCACCTCGACATGTTGAAAGACTACGTCGCGGCGAGCGGCGTCGATCGTAACAGCGTCGAGGGCTCGATTGTCCTCGGCGGCACCGAGCAATTGCAAAACTGGGGTTGGATGATGGTCTACCGGAAGCCCTGGCCGGTCGCCGCCGCCGGGCTGTTCATCGGTCTGGAATCGCAGTTCTTGGATATCTGCAAGAAGATCGTTCCCGCCTTGCACCAACACTACGGTTATCAGGCTCGCGCCCGGGACATCCGCTTTTTCGAAGAGCATATTTACGCCGACGAGATCCATGGTTCGAAAGGCTTCGCCATCGTCGAAAAGTATTGCGCCACGCCCAGAGCTGCAAGCCGCGGCGATCAAGCAGGTCGAGGACGCCACCATCCGGCGCTGGCGTTATATGAATAACATTTACTGGTACGCGCTGCACGGCAAGGAAGACGACACGCCGAAGCTGCCGGTGTAAGCGGGCGGTTATTTCATTCGTCCTTTAGAATCGGCGCAGGTTCATTGTCGGAGCGGCCGGCCGGTCGCCGGCTCTTACGACGGTTTTGTCCCAAAGCCCTAGTAGTAGGAAATCACGCAAAGGAAGTCAGCATGAGTATTCGCATAGATGGCGGGGTCGTCGTCGGCTGGTCCGGCACCGGCCACGAAATTATTCCTAATGGTTCGATCTTGATTGACGGCGCTTCGATCAAGTCGGTGGGGGTCGACAGAAACCAGCCGGCCGACCGGGTCATCGATGCCAGCGGCAAGATCGTCTGCCCGGGTTTTATCAATCTGCATGTCCACTCGCAGCTCAACGTCGGCGACTATCTGCTGACCGACGTCACGAAGAAAGATTATCTTGCCGCCAACTGGTTCGTATTTGGCGCGCCGTTGAAAGAAAAGCTCGAACCGCCGGCGCCGCCGGCGGTGGCGTTGGGACGGAAATATGCGCTTTACAGCGCGCTGCGCAACGGCGCGACGACGGTGCTCGATCCCGGCGGCGGCCCCGGCGCCCTCGACGATTATGTCGCCATCGTCGGTCAGACCGGCGGGCGGGTGTTTTTCAGTCCGCCGTTTCGCAGTCACGATATCTTCACCGACGCCGAGGGGCGGCACTATTATGAAGAACGTCCGGACAAAGGACGGCCCGGACTGAAAGTCGCGGTCGACTTCATTAAAAAATTTCACGGCGCCCACAATGGCCGCCTGCAGGGCATCCTGAACCCCGCGCAGGCGGAAACCTGCGAGCCGTCGTTGTTGAAAGAATCGGTGGCCGCGGCTAAAGAGCTGGACGTGCCGCTGCATATTCACGCCGGCGGCAACTTCCGCGAGTTCCTGGAAATCCTCAACAAGTATCGCAAACCGGTGGCCGAGTATCTCGCCGACGTCGGCATCCTCGGCCCGCGCACGACGCTGGGCCATATGGCGATCACCGGCGGCCACTCGCGCGTCGACTATCCGCTCGGCGACGAGATGAAGATTCTCGCCGCGACCGGCGCCACCGTCGGCCACTGCCCGCATAAGTGCGCCAAGATGGCTTTTGCCATGGAATCTTTCGATCGATATCTGGAAGCCGGCGTACGCATCGGTTTGGGTACGGATACCTATCCGCTCGATATCGTTTCGGAGATGCGCTACGCATCGCTGATCTCCCGGCTCGTCGATCGCCAAGCTGCCGGCGCCCGCGCCGCCGACGTCTTCAATGCCGCGACCATCGGCGGGGCGACTGCCCTCGGCCGTTCGGATCTGGGCCGTCTTGCCGTCGGTGCAAAGGCCGATGTGGTAATTATCAATCTGCGCAGCACGCGCTACGGCCCGATGCGCGATCCGATCAATGCCCTGGTCGAATACGGCAGCGGCGCGGATGTCGAAACCGTACTGGTCGACGGCGAAGTGGTGGTCGAAAACGGTCAGTCGACGCGCATCAACGACGATGAATTGTTCGCCCAAGCTGAAGCCGGCGCCAAACGCGCCTGGGACGCCTGGTCCGCGCGCGATTGGAACGGCCGCAAGGTCGAGCAGATCATCCCTCCGGCATTCCCGACACGGCAGGTCTGAGCAAAGCTCCTTTCATCACGAAGACGCGAAGGACACGAAGGGTTCGGATAATTAATGTTCCGAACTTCGTACTACTATCCGTGATAGTTTGCGCGGCATGCGCAAATATTTGCGATTCGCCAACGCCAAGAGGGCGGGTTTTAAACCCGTCCCTACGACTCCCGATATTTTTTGCGCTTTTTGCGTTCTTTGCGGCCATTCTTCTTTTCGGTTGCGGCTGTGCCGCGTTCGGACCTTCGCGGTCAATCATCCGCGAAGATATTTTCGCCATTCAATTGACCCCGCCTGAACATTCCTGCTATCAGAGTCGAAACTTTCAATCACTGCGGATAGCTAAGTTAGTTAATCGGAAAGGTTTGTAATGCGCTACGGTTTTCTCATCGATCAGCATCGCTGCATCGGCTGCCACGCCTGCACGGTGGCGTGCAAAGAAGAACACAACATCCCGCTCGGTGTTAACCGCACCTGGGTCAAGTATGTCGAAAAGGGTGTTTACCCCGATACTCGGCGCCATTTCGCCGTGCTGCGCTGCAATCACTGCGACGACGCGCCGTGCATTGAGATCTGCCCGACGGTGGCGTTGTTTCGCCGTCACGATGGCATTGTCGATTTCGACAACGAGCGCTGCATCGGTTGCCAGTCGTGCATGCAGGCGTGCCCCTACGATGCGCTTTACATCGATCCGGACCGCAACACCGCGGCCAAATGTAACTTCAATGCCTCGCGGGTCGAGATGGGTTATAAGCCGGCCTGCGAGGTCGTCTGCCCGACCCAAGCGATACTCTCCGGCGATTTGGACGACGCCAACAGCACCATCAGCAAGCGCATTGCCATGGAAAAAGTCAGCGTGCGCAAAGCCGAGAAGGGCACCAAGCCGAAACTTTTCTATGCCGGCGTCGACGGCGATCTGTTGAATCCGACGATGATGGAGCCGCAGGAGAGCCACTTCTGGGCCGACAAAGCGCCCGGTGAAGATCTCTACGCTCTCAAGATGCGTGACGGCGAACGCTCCACTCCGGGGGCGGCGCGGGAAGTATACGATGTGCCCCATGAGACTCCCTGGGGCAAGAAGATCGCGTCTTATCTGTGGACCAAATCGATATCCGCCGGCGTGCTGCTGCTGTCTGCGCTGTTTTTGCACATGGGGTTCGACCAGGATGCCGGCGTGTTGAGTTTGGTGAGTCCGATGATCTCGTTGATTTTTCTCGCCGCGACCATGGTGATTCTAGTGATCGATCTCAAAAAGCCGGGCCGCTGCTTTTACCTTGTTACCAAACCGAACCTCAACTCCTGGTTGGTTCTCGGCGGTTATGTGTTGACCGTTTTCGGCGTTCTGTTGGCTGTCTGGTTGGCGTTGATCCTCACCGGCCACGGCCTGCATCCGCTGTTGCTATGGGCAACCGCGACCTTTGCCGTGGCCTCGGCGGGTTACTCGGCGTTTCTATTCGCCCAGGCGCGGGGCCGGGATTTTTGGCAAAGCCCGATGCTGTTTTGGCATCTGCTGATTCAAGCGATCGCCGCCGGCGCGGCGACCTTGACACTGGTCGGCAGTCTGCTCGGAATCTCGCTGCCGTTGTTTAGCTGGCTCGGTCATCTGTTGGTGATCTCGCTGTGCTTGAGTCTGGCGATGATCTTCGGTGAGCTGTTGATGAAGCATGGCGCCGAGGACGCGGCGCGCGCCGGCGATCTCCTCATACGCGGGCCGCTGATGAAATCGTTCTGGATCTTCGTCGTCGGCCTCGGCAGCGTTGTCCCCATCGTTTTGGTGCTGTGGCCGATTAGTTCGCTGATCCCGAATATTGCCGCCGCCTTGCTGGCTCTGTTCGGTTTATGGATGTACGAGCATCTGTGGATCAGAGCCGGCCAGGCCGTGCCGTTGAGTTGATCATCGGCAGCCTCGTTGGCAGCACTCGCTCGCCAGAAGTCAAAACTCGGATGATCAATTGATCCAGACATATCTCACAAGGACCCTCGACGATGAATGATCAGCGCTTGCCGCTAAATCCCGATGCATTGAAGTTGGAACCGCACGGTCTAGTTAACTATCCTCCGGTGGAAAAGTGGGACGATTGGGTCGAGTACGACACGGCGCAATGGCCGCGTAAAGTCGAGAAGCACTGCCGGATCATTCCAACTATTTGCTTCAATTGCGAAGCCGCCTGCGGCCTGGTTGCCGTGGTCGAAAAAGACACGAACAAGATTCGCCGCTTCGAGGGCAATCCCGAGCATCCCGGCAGCCGCGGCCGCAACTGCGCCAAGGGGCCGGCGACGCTCAACCAGGTGAGCGATCCCGAACGCATTCGTTATCCGTTGAAACGCGTCGGCAAGCGCGGCGAAGGCAAGTGGGAGCGGGTCAGTTGGGACGAAGTGCTCGACGACATCGCCGGCCGGGTGCGCAAGGCGCTGCAAGAGGAGCGGCGCAACGAAATCATGTACCACGTCGGCCGCCCCGGCCATGAATTGCTCTACCATCAACGCATCCTTCATTCTTGGGGCATCGACGGGCACAATAGTCATACCAACGTTTGTTCCGCCGGTGCCCGCGCCGGTTATGCGTTTTGGTCCGGCATCGACCGGCCGTCGCCCGACCATGCCAATGCGCGTTTCATTTTGCTCCTGAGCTCGCACCTGGAGACCGGCCACTATTTCAATCCTCATGCGCAGCGGATTATCGAAGCCAAAGAAGCCGGCACCAAGATTTGCGTTATCGACACGCGCTTGTCCAACACCGCGTCGAAGGCGGATTACTGGATGTCGACCTGGCCGGGCAGCGAATCCGCCGTGCTGCTGGCGATGTGCAATGTCCTGCTGCAGGAGGAATTGTTCGACCGCGATTTCTTACGCCGCTGGGTCAACTGGGAAGACTATCTGCGCGAAGAGCATCCGGACCAACCGCACAGCTTCGCCAGCTTCATCGCGCTGCTTAAAGAAATCTATGCCCAGTACACGCCGGAGTTCGCCGCCAAGGAAGCCGGCGTCGAGCCGGCTGTGATCGTCGACGTGGCGCACGAAATCGCCAAGGCCGGTTCGGCCTTCGCGTCCCATGTGTGGCGCAACACCGCGGCCGGTAATCTCGGCGGCTGGCAGGTCGCCCGGGCGCTGCAATTTCTCTCCGTGTTGGTGGGCGCCGTCGGCACCGTCGGCGGCACCGCGCCCAACGCGGCCAACAAGTTTATTCCCGCGCCGCCGCTGATGCCGCCGCCGGCGAAAATCTGGAATGAGCTGCTGATTCCCAAAGAGTTTCCCTTGGCCTTTTTCGAAATGAGTTTCTTGCTGCCGCATTTCCTCAAAGAAGGGCGCGGCAAGCTGGCGATGTACTTCACCCGGGTCTACAACCCGGTGTGGACCAATCCTGACGGCATGAGTTGGATCGAGATGCTGACGGATGAAACGCAGGTCGAGCGCCACGCTTGTCTGACGCCGACCTGGAGCGAGACCGCCTGGTTCGCCGATTACGTTTTGCCGATGGGCCATGCTTCCGAGCGCCATGATTTGATGAGTCAGGAGACCCAGGCAGCGCGCTGGATCGGTTTTCGCCAGCCGATTCTGCGGGTGGCGTTGGAGAGCCAGGGTAAGAAGTTCAATACCACCTACGAAGCCCACGAGGCCGCCGGCATCGGTCAGGTCTGGGAAGAGGACGAGTTCTGGATCGAACTGTCCTGGCGGGTCGATCCCGACGGCAGCCTCGGCATCCGTAAATATTTCGAGTCGCCCTACGAGCCCGGCAAAAAGATGACGGTGGACGATTACTATCGCTGGATCTTCGAGAACAGCGTGCCGGGTTTGCCCCAAGCGGCGGCCAAGGCCGGCATGAAGCCGCTGGCATACATGCGCAAGTACGGCGCGTTTCTCATCGAAGACAACGTCTACAAAGTCCACGAAGCCGCGCTCAAGACGACCGATCTCGCCGACGCGACCGTCGATGCCGCAACCAAGGTCGTTGCCAAAAATGGCGCGGCGCTGGGCGTCGAGATCGACGGCAAAGCGGTGGTCGGTTTTCCGACGCCGTCGCGCAAGCTCGAATTTTTTTCCCAGACGATCAAGGATTGGAAGTGGCCGGAGCACGCCATTCCCGGCTATATCAAGAGCCATGTCCATCCCGACAATATCGATCGCAACGCCGGTGAGATGCTGCTCTTGCCGACCTTTCGCTTGCCGACCTTGATTCACACCCGCTCGGGCAATGCCAAATGGCTGTACGAAATATCCAACCGCAACCCGCTCTGGTTGAATTCAATAGACGCGCAGAACTTCGACGTGAAAACCGGCGAGCTGCTGAAAGTTCACACCGAGATCGGCTATTTCATCGACAAGGTTTGGGTCACCGAGGGGATCAAGCCCGGTGTCATCGCCTGCTCGCATCATCTCGGCCGTTGGCGTTTGCAGGAAGATTCCGGCGGCGAGCGTTGGTCGACGGCGCTGGTCGACTTGAAGCAGGTCGGTGAAGGCAAGTGGATGATGCGGACGATCCACGGCATCAAGCCGTTCAAGAGCGACGATCCCGATTCGTCGCGCATCTTCTGGCAGGACGGCGGCGTGCATCAGAACTTGACGTTTCCGGTGCAGCCCGATTTCATCAGCGGCCAGCACTGCTGGCATCAAAAAGTGCGCATCACCAAACCCGGCCCGGAGGACAAGTACGGCGATGTCTTCGTCGACACCAACAAGTCCCACGAGGTGTATAAAAAATGGATGCTCAAAACCCGCCCCGCGCCCGGCCCGGACAACCTGCGCCGGCCATTGTGGCTGCCGCGCTCGTATAAGCCGGCGCCGGAGGCGTATTATTTCAAGAAGGATGAGGGATGAGGTCGGAGGATTTGACCACAAAGAGCACAAAGGGCACAAAAGAAATCCCGAGAGGAAATCCGACGTAGGGGCGGGTTTTAAACCCGCCCTTCTTCGTTTGACAACAATTTGATGGCTGCGTGATAGTGCGAAGGAAACTTGAAAAATAAGGTCATCGTCTCCGGCGGTGAATACCGCGATAAGAAAACCCTCCCCGAGTTCGAAGCCTACGATGTTAAAACCAGTCCCTGGTCTGCGCTCGCACCCATGCCCGCAGTACGCCATGGCTTCGGCGGCGTAGTCGTCGGTAACTCACTTTACTTTCCCGCCCGCGGCATTGAATGCGGCGGAGGTGGTAGGTCGAATGAGCTGTTGGAGTTTCATTTGGGGTAGCGCGACAAGAACGATGGGGTTCCCTTCGGTCACAGCATCCTACTGTCCTGCCGCGAGTCAGAACACCTGGAGCAAACCCAATCAGAATTGGGACAACTATCGGCAATGACATAAGACGCTATGTAAGTAATACCCTCGTTTCGAAAAACGTGATAGGCTCAGAGAAATGACAAAGTATGGATCTCGTATATCTGAGGATAAATCTCGGAAAAAATGCTAGGACAGCCGGAGGTTAGATCATGAGTAACGTTTCAATTCCCGCTCATTTTGACGGCGAACGCATACTTTTGGACGAGCCCGTTGAGCTGGAACCAAACACCAAACTCATCGTCACCGTGTTGGGGAAAAGTGACACCGAACATGAATCATGGCTGCGTCTGTCCAATCAGGGGCTAGAAAATGCCTATGGCACGGATGAAGACGAGTATTCGCTAGATTTAATCAGAGAGGCGAATCCTGAATATGATGAAGGAAGGCGACGTAATTCTTGCTCCGGTTCCTCAAGCTGACGGAACAATCAAGACCCGACCCGCGGTTATCCTGCGCGAGATGCCGCCTTACAAGGATTTTCTCGTCTGTGGCGTAAGCACCCAACTGCATCAGCGGGTCATAGACTTCGACGAAGTCATTTCACCCTTCGACCCGGATTTCACGTCGAGCGGTTTGAAATCAGAATCATTGTGAGACTCGGATTTTTGGCCGTATTGCCCAGTAGCAGAATTGCCGGCTCCATCGGTTCCATTGCTGCGGCGAGGCATAAAAAGCTTCTCAAACGTTAAGCGACTATCTTCTGCGGTAAGTTGGATAACTCCAGCGCAGTTTTTACGATTCCGATTACTTCTATAGGGTAAGTAGTTGTGGCAGATAAGTTGCGATCCCACTACAACCTGAAAAGTGTATCGGTCCACCGATTGGGCCCTGGTCGAAGAGTTTCGGAGGCTCGGTGGTCCGCCTAGAGCCCGTTGTTGCAGAATTGGTTCCCCACCGCGGACGCAGTGAATGAAGCGCTGCGTTTTCTCATCAGGATCACAAAAGAAACTAAGCCAACTTCTCGTGGGCCTGGAAACAGAACGTAATATCGCGCGATGCTCGACCTTTGTCTGCATGGGGTTTGAAATAAGTGGGTAACGGAAATGGGCATGAAGACCGCGAGCTTTGTTAGAAGCCGGCAAAGCTTGGATGCGAATTAAAATTGGTATTGTGTTCCCGGAAGTTAAAGAGCTAAGAGCGGACTTGACCCCTTTTTCCTTTCGTTTTCAAGGCCTAGAGTGGAAAAGTCGTTTATAGACAAAAACGGGCGAAACTGGCGAAACTCAAAAAGATTTGACCGCCAGGGTGCGATCGCAGCACGCGGCGTTTTTATAATAGTCGACTGCAGGCCCAGTAAGGTCAATAAAGTCTGTATTTTGTGGTCTAGGCCATCATCACCATTACCAGTATATTTATTAAGGTATCAACTTCCCCCTTTGTCTTTTGTTAAAGCATAGCCTTGCCTCTGACTGGCCTTATAAACTTGAGTTCGGTCGCTCGATTGCGCGAGCGCTTTCTCAGTTTCCCTGAACAACTCCGCAATCCTCTTTGCGATATCAACCAAATTTGTGTCGGTCGGCAATTCGTTTTTTGAGAGATAAGCGGCGACCAAGTCCTTAGCAACTTTGTCTGATTTTTCTCCGTGTTTAGACATAAAAAATTCCTCTCTATACGGAGATGACTCTACTACTTATTGCATTAGCATCAAGGTCACTTGCCCGGTAAGCAGCACGCTCCCGTTCACAGTAAAATCTTCAGGCGTTTATTTAATAGAAGCCTTTTCACTATTTTCATCCAGTCTCTTAAATACTTGCCGATCAAGAAGGATAAAGAATAAAAAAACTGGTTTAACGATAAATAGCACAAAAAGCACAAACGGTTATCAGCTGAATTTTGAATACTCGGGCTTTGAAAAGAAGATAGCCAGGACGCCGCTTTGCTCCGCGCATTAAAGAGCGTAACCCTTCAATCAAACCTTTGTCGACAGTTCCGACTATTCGTCAGTAGAGTTTTCTCACTCTGTCCGTTGGATGGATGATCGCACGATGCGTTGAGCGCGCAGTTCCCATAATGATTTTTTCTGCTTAAAACGCGCGACGCCTGACTTTAGCGGCGCGTGACCCGCGACCGGGCCGTTAGCCCCTGCTCCTTGAACCATGCGGCGACCGCTTGCCGTAGACTCGCGCTTCGCAGCGCGCCGCCGACGATGTCGAAGGTGTTGGCGAGCTTGCCGGCCAAATCCGCGCGGCTGTGCTTGAATCCACTGCTGCGCATGAGAGCGACGGGGTGGTCCAGAGCTTTCATAAAACCGTACTCGAGGGCGACGTTAGGATTCAATTCGCTGGCGACCTCGTCCTCCAGGACCGCGATCCCGTACTTGGAACCGATGATGTACACGCAGATGTTTTCCCAGAGTTGATCGTGATAAGCCCGCAGGTCGGCGCGTCTTGCCTCGAGCCCATGGCGGGTCGCCTGGGAGCTGATGACCTCCCAGACATCGTTGAGAAGCCGGATATGCCGCGCCGGCATGGTCGTCTTGTCCGGGAATTTCATCATGACGAACACGTTACGTTCGAATGGAGAGTCGTCGCAGAAACGGCGTATTTGCGTGCTCAGGTGCTCGTATCCCGATGGCACCGTAACACCAAGAAAAGCAGCTGAGCGCCGGAGATGAGCCTTGACCGCTTCGTCGATCTGTTTGACCGCCTTTCGAACTTCACGGATTGAGCTCGAAGGAATACGAATGGCGTAAATGTCCTGAACCACCGGGTGAATAGGGAGATCACCGACAATCACCGGAATGAGGAATCGGCGCGGTGATGCACGCGCCGAACCGATCTCGGAGAACACAAATGGCGAGCCGACCGCGTTCGCGGTTAATACCACGACGACGCCGTCGCAGAGCAGCAACTTGTCCATCAGCTCCCGCCGCCACTCGATCCCGGGCACCAACGAATCGACGTCGATCGCGATCTGGTGGCCATAATCCCGTAGCTGCGCTGCCAGCTGCAACGCAAGGTGGCGATCCCTCGAGCTATAAGTGATGTACAGACGGGCCATCATGCACTCCAGTCGCGCCCAGCGTTGTTGCTGCGATCGATTACTTGATGTCTTGACAAGCCACCGCGGTGCCGCCGCCCGATGGCCCGCGGCATAGAAACCGCTCTGGCGAAAACTGCCGATCGATATTTCTTTTTTTGCGCGGGCCGGTGGCGCTCTCTACTCAAACATCCAACTCCAACCGCTGCTCCCGGCAGTAGTTCGATATCGTTTCAAGAAACGGCTCGCCGATGTCCGCCAGTTTCTTGTCACCGACACCGCGAATGTTCAGCAGTGAGCCCGGCGAGCCCGGCCGCAGGCGCGCCATGTCGCGCAGGGTGGCGTCGTTGAATAAGACGTAGGCGGGCACGCCGCGTTGGTCGGCGAGTTTTCTCCGCAACGCGCGCAACGCTTCAAACAAACCTTGGTCGACATTGTGCCAAGACTGCTCGTCGAATCGGGTCTTTTTAATCTTCGTTTTGATTTTCGGCTGCAGCAGCTTGACGGTGCGCTGCCCTTTGAGCACTTCCCGGGAAGCTTGGTTTAGCCGCAGCACCGGATAATCTTCGTCGGTGCGCTCGAGCAGACCGTTGTCGATGAGTTGGTAACACATATTCGTCAGGGTCTTGCGGTCGGTGTCTTTCATCAGACCGTGGGTGCTGAGCTTTTCGTGCTCCCAGCGGCGCACTCGTTCGGTGTTGGCGCCGACCAGGACATCGACGATGTGGGCGATGCCGAAGCGTTCGCCGACTCGGGCGACGCAGGAGAGGACCTTTTGCGCCGCCACTGTGGCGTCGGCCAGGCCTTCGACTTCGCTGAGACAGACATCGCAGGCTTCGCAGTTAGTCTTGGCGTACGCTTGGCCGAAGTATTCCGACAGCTTGCGATGGCGGCAGTGCGCGGCGCCGCAGATCTGGCGCATGTGCTCGAGCAGTTGGCGCGAGGCGGCGATCGATTCCGGCGTGGCATCCGCGTCGTTTGCGTTGCGCGCGATCAGCGAGTCCCAGCGCAACACGTCGGCGGCGGAGTAGAGCAGTACGCACTCCGCTTCCAAGCCGTCCCGTCCGGCGCGGCCGGTCTCCTGCTGATAGTGCTCGACCGATTTCGGCATGGCGGCGTGGATGACGCAGCGCACGTCGCTGCGGTCGATGCCCATGCCGAAGGCGACGGTGGCGGCGACCACGTCGAGAGCTTCGGAAGCGAACTCTTCCTGGGTGCGCCGGCGCTGGTCGGGTTCCATGCCGGCATGATAAGGGGCGGCGCGAATTTTATTGGCTTGGAGAAACGACGCCATCGATTCGGTATCGTTGCGGCTCAGGCAGTAAACGATCGCCGCCTGATCGCCGTGGCGCTTCAAGATTTCCAAAACTTGCGCGCGCGCATCGACCCGCGGCACGATCCGATAAACTAAGTTGGGCCGGTCAAAGGTGCCGACCAGCAGTTCGGGATTGCGCAGCTTCAACTGCTGGGCGATGTCGAGCCGGACTCTTTCCGTCGCGGTGGCGGTATAGGCGTGCAGGCTGGCCTTGGGGAAATGTTTTTTCAGTTCGGCCAGGCGGCGATACTCGGGGCGAAAGTCGTGACCCCAATGGCTGATGCAGTGGGCCTCGTCGATGGCGAAGGCATGAATCTTGATTTTTTCCGCGAGCTCCATGAAGTGCGGTGTGAGCAAGCGCTCCGGCGCGACGAACAGCAAGCGGTAGCGCCCGGCCAGGAACTGCGCCTCGGTGTCGTGCACCGCGTGGGACGGCATGCCGCTGTAAAGCGCGGCGGCGGGATAGCCGCACTCGCGCAGGCCGTCGACCTGGTCTTTCATCAGAGAGATCAGCGGCGAGATGACAATGTCGGTACGGTTCGCCACGGCGGCGGGGACCTGATAGCACAGCGACTTGCCGCCGCCGGTGGGCATGACGACCAGCGAGTCGCGATGTGCCAGCTCGGCTAGGATCGCCTGCTCTTGCAGCGGCCGCAGCTCGTTGTAGCCCCAGTAGCGGCGCAGGGTTTGGAGGATGTCGGAAGTCGTCGAATCTGTCGCCGATTGCTCGCGTTTCACAGCATCACAAAACACGAGATAGGTTGGCTAGTCAATCAAGCTGAGGGTTGCGCAAAGAGTAACTGCGGAATCATGGGAAGCCCATTTTTAATCAGGAATCTGCAATTTGAAATATTTCAGATCCCTTCCCCCGAGCCCCGTTGCCGGTAAATCGGCGTGAGGTTCCACTCCAGCGCCTCTTGGATCTTGCGCGGCAGGGGAGGATGGCGCGAAGTCATGAACCGGATGAATTCGTCCTTTGACGCCATGGTCAGACGCGGGTTTTTTTGCTGTTCGTCGCCGAGCGTGGACACGGCTTCGCGATAGTCATGACCGGGGTAGACGCGCAGTTCGCTGCCCAGCGTTTGCAAGCGGCGCAGGCTGTCCCACTGCTGCTCGGCGCTGCCGCCGGGCAAATCCGTGCGGCCGCAGCCGCCGATGAGCAAGGTATCGCCGGTGAAGATACGGTCGTTGCACAGCAGGCACATGGCATCTCGGGTATGGCCGGGCGTGTAGATGATCTTTAGGGTTTGCCTGCCGAAACGGATCTCTTCGCCGTCCTCGACCCTGATGTCGACATACGGCGCGTCGGCGGCGCGATGCATGACGACCTTGACCCCATAGCGCTCGCGCATGAGCTTGCAGGCGGAGTTATGATCGGCGTGGGTGTGGGTGTCGATGGCGTAAAGCAACTGCGCGCCAAAAAATTTTACCAGGCCGGCATAATCGTCGGCCTTATCGATCTCAGGGTCGATGACGATGCAAATTTTTTCCAGGGCGCAGCCGAGCACATAGGAGAGGCAACCGCTGGAGCGGATCTGCTCGAAGATGAGATCGCTGCCGCTCATTTACCTAGCGCGCCGGCACGGGAATGATGGTGCCTCTCTCCAAGTTGAACCGGCTCCGGTCGATCTTATCCAAATCGTAGCTGAGAAAACGGAAAACCACGCCCGGTCCTTGGGCCGCATGGGTCGAGTGAATGTCGCCCTTGACGTAGGGGACGACCACGCCGGCGGTCAGCGTATCGAGACGTTCTTTTTCTAAAGTGCATTTGCCCGGCTGTGAGCCGTCGTCGGTACGATGGTATTTGGTGATTTCGGTGACGCCGCTAAAAGCGCCGTAGACCACCCAGCACGGGCCATGGTCGTGGGGCGTGTTGCCATGGCCTTGCTTGTGCACATGGCCCATTTGAATGAAACCATGTTCAGCATCGCGGTGCAGCTCACGGGAAGGTTTGCCGTCGCGAATTATCGCCGCCATCCAGGGGTCGTCGGGGCTCGTCGAGGCGAAGAGTTTCTCCATCAGTCCGGCCACTTTATAGGGCAGCTGCGGATCTTTGCCGTCGCCCCAGAGGGCGCGCACTTCGGCGATATAGCGGTCAAAAGAATTTTCGGCTTGGTGTTCCTGTACGGCCATAAAACCTCCTGTGGGTGAAATCCTAGATAACACTTTTTACGCCGTGGCGTCTAGCGTTGACTCGGAGTGGCGGCTCAGTTTGGCGAATTCCGTATCTCGCCGGGATAACGCCCATGGTGTCTGTCATTTCCAGCAAGGGCCAATTCACCACAACCAGTAGCCGCGACACCACACTGCAGTCATTACAACAGCGCTGGATTGACAGTCCTTGGCGGGCTCTGCTACCACAATGGGAAAGGGAAAGTTTTATAATTCTGGAGATCCAATGGCCATCGAAGCGCAAGAATTACGCCGCGTCATGGGACACTTCGCCACCGGCGTTACCGTGATCACGACCCAGGACAAGGACGGTGCGCCGCAGGGCTTGACCGCCAACGCTTTCATGTCGCTGTCGCTCAATCCGCCGCTGGCGATCATCAGCGTCGATAAGGGCGCAACCTGTTACTCCTGCTTCGCGCCGGGTAACGGTTTCAACGTGAATTTTTTGAGTGAGGACCAGGAAGAGGTCTCGCGCCGTTTCGCGACCAAGGGGATCGATAAATTTGCTGACTTGACCTGGCATGCCGGCTGCAATGGCGTCGCGCTCATCGACGGCGCCTTGGGTCAGGTGGAGTGCCAAATCACGGCGTGCTATGACGGCGGCGATCATACCATCGTCGTCGGCGAGATTCTCCACGTCGTCGCTGACGGCGAACGGCCGCTGTTATTTTTCAAAGGCAAGTATCAGAAATTGCCGTCGACCTGAAAAATGGAGCGACGGATCTGTCGCCCCATCATGGATAGCTGGAGATTACGCGCCCAAGGCTAGCGCGTTGATGCACGGCAGGCCGGTAACCAAAGTGCGGGTCTTGCCATCGACATCGACGTTGACGACTTCCCCGTCGGCAGTGGCGATTAAGACGCCGTTGCCGTCGGCGTTCGGGCACATTTCCATGACCCCCCCGCTCATCTGGTCGGTGAGAAACTGCCAGTCGGCGCCATCTTGTGATTTGAAAATCGCCGTCTTGGCGCGCCCCGCGCGCAACCAGGTGCGCGGCCGATCTTGGGTGATGCCGAGATAGATATTACCGTTGTCGTCTTCCGCCAAGGCATTGCCGTAGGTGCGGCCGCCGGCTGGGGTGACGGGTTGCCATTTGTTGCCGCGATCGGTGCTGCGTGAGACTCCTTCGCCGCAGGCAGCGACCAAGAGGCCGGGCCTTTTGCTTGCCGATAAAATCTGGTGCAGGTCGGGATCGGTCAATCCGTCATTACGTTTGATCCAGGTTTCGCCGTCGTCGTCGCTGACCAAAATCCCGCCCACTTCGATGCCGGCGTAGAGTCGATTACCGGAAGCTTTCTCCGTGGTCAGCACGCGGGTGCGCGGCGCCAGATCGGGATTAGGCGGAAACGTGCCGCCAAAGGCGCCTTGGCGAATGCCTTTGACTTCCTGCCAGCCGGTGCGCTCTTGGTGTACGTCGCGGCGATAGAGCGCCGCGGGGCGTGTGCCGACCAGGACTTTTCCCGGCAAGGCGAGCATCGCCGACATTTCCAAAATCGGTACGTTAGGTTCGGCGCGCTGCCAGTCTTTGCCGCCATCTTTGCTGACGAACATGCCGGAGTGCTCGGTTCCGGCATAGACGTTCTTGGGATTACCGGGATCCACTTGGATGCAGCTCATTTGCCAGAAAGTCAGTGCGCGATCGGTCTGTTCCCAGTTTTCGCCGCGCCGTTCATAGCGATACCAGCCGGAGTGGGTGGCGAGATGAAGAGCATTTTTTTCGTTGGCAGCCATAGAATCCTCCAAATAGGTTGCTGGCGTCGAATCGACTCACGGGAGCATACGCCCGCCGGGGAATTTAGGTCAAGTCAAATGCGGCTCGCTCGGCGGCCACAGATCATCGAATTGCTTGACCGATCCCGGAGCGAAGCCGGCGTAGTGGTTGTTGAAAAACGCGTAGGTCTTGACGCCCTTGTCGGTGAACTTCTTCAGTTCGTCGATCCACACCTTCATCTCCGGAGTTTTGTCTTCGATCAACTTGTCCCAGCGTTTGGTTTTGGCCTCGATGGCATTACGGTCGCCGACGAAGCGAACATAGGCGAAGTCGCTGGTTAGCAGATCGAGCGCCTTGGCCAGGGTTTCGATGCTCGGCATCCAGGCCTGAGCGACCAAAGCATAGGCGACTTGATGATCGCGCAGCATTTCGAGAAAATCCCAGCTAATCCAGTTTTTATTGCGAATCTCCAACGCGAACTTGAACTCTTTGGGCAAACTTTGCAAAAACGGTTTGAGCAGCCGGTCGAAGAGATGACGCGACGGAAAGACGTTGCGATTGAAGTAGGGGAACTGCAACAGGAGCGGACCCAAGCGGTCGCCCAGCAGCGATATGTTGTTGAGAAACGTGGTGAACTCCACTTGGCAGTCTTTTAAAACCTTCTCATGGGTAATTACGCCGGGAATCTTCGCGGCAAAGATGAATCCCTCCGGTGTCTTGTCGCGCCAGCGCGCCACCACGTCGGGCGGCGGAATGCTGTAGTAAGTGGAATCGATTTCCACCGCGGAAAATTTGCGCGCGTAGGCCTCGATGAACTGTCCGGGTTTTAGATTCGCCGGATAGAAAGAACCCAACCAGTCGCTGCTCGACCAGCTGGAAGTACCGACGAGTAAATTAGCGGGAAACGGCATGGCTACCTTTCACACATCGGCGGCGCCGGTTCAACAGTAACGGCGCGCGGTTTCAGTGATCGGAAGCGCTGGTGTGCAAACAAGACGAGATTTCTCGCTGCGCTCGAAATGACAGTTTGCCAGTCGCTATGGTACTGGCCTGCGGAACGGTAATGACTGGGCCGAAGGCGGCTTTAAGTTGACTTCCCGCCACCTTGCGTTTAGTTTAATGAAAACAAATTTGTTTCCATTTTAAGTTCACCCGCAACCATTTTGGTTAGCTACTTGGATACCTACGACAGCAAAACCGCCAGCCGCATCGTCGGTGTCAGTTTGCGCCAACTGCAATATTGGGACGAGCAGAGTTTTCTGCGGCCGTCGATCAAGCTCGCCGGCGGGCGCGGCACCAAGCGGCTTTATTCGTTTCACGATCTTGTTTGCTTGAAGGTGGTCAAGGATCTGGCGCGCTACGGTTTCAGTTTGAAAAAAATCCGCCGCTGCTTGCGGCCGCTGCAAGAGCAAAGCGATCCGTCGGCGCGGCTGCCGGCAACCTTGCGCTATATTACCGACGGCGAAGAGCTATTCGTGTTGACCAGCGACCGGCAAAAAATCCTTCACGCCATGGAGCGCCAGTTCGTGCTCTCCCTGGGTATCGGCAGCTTGGTGCGCGAACTCGATGGCGCGGTCAAACGCCTTGGCGGCAGGGCCGGCAAGAGCTATCGCGGCACCAGGAGGCTAGACGAAGCAGGGAGCGGCCCGGTGTGATCGCTATGGATGGAACTAGGATCACGCCGATGATGCAGCAGTATCTCCAAATCAAGGAGCGCTATCAGGACGCCATCCTGTTCTTTCGCCTCGGCGATTTCTACGAAATGTTTTTCGAAGACGCTCACGTCGCGTCAAAAGTTCTCGACATCACGCTAACCTCGCGCAACAAGAGCGACGACGGTGCGGTGCCATTATGCGGCATACCGTATCACGCCGCGCAGCCCTACATTCAAAAACTCCTCGAAGCCGGCCACAAAGTCGCAGTATGCGAGCAGGTAGAAGACCCGGCCCTGGCCAAGGGCGTGGTCAAACGCGAAGTGGTGCGGGTGATTACACCGGGCACGGTGACCGCCGATGAAGCGCTCGATGGCCGCGGCAATAATTTTCTCGCGGCGGTATGCCAGGGCGAAAGCGCTTACGGTCTGGCGGTCAGCGATATCACCACCGGCGAATTCCGTTGCACCGAGGTTGCCGACGAAGCGGCGTTTCTCGACGAACTCGGCCGCATTCGGCCCAGTGAAATCTTGCTGGCCGGGCGCGACAGCCGATTGCGCGAGCGAATCTACAAAGAGTATCCGGCGATCCATCTGACCATGGTGCGCGACGAGGCGTTCATTGATTTGCCTGGAGCGGAGCCAACCCGGGGCGCCGATCTGCCGGTTGCAGGCGCGCGAGCGGCGGCGGCGATCGTTGATTATCTCAACGCTAATATTCCCGAAGCGGTGAAGCTGCTGCGCGATCTGCATTCTTATCAGGTCGCCAATTTTTTGTTGCTCGACGAGACCACCCGGGTCAATTTGGAGCTCATCGCTACCACTCAGGGCGAGCGGCGCGGTTCACTGCTGGCGATTCTCGACCGCACGCAAACGGCCATCGGCGCGCGCCGATTGCGCCAGTGGCTGCTCTATCCATTGCTCGATGAAGCGGCGATTGGCGCCCGCTACGACGCCGTGCAGGAACTCGCCGAGGGATTCGCATCACGGGAAGATCTCAGGCTGCGCTTGGCGAAGATCCAGGATTTGGAAAGACTCAGCGGCCGGGTGTTGGCGGGCAGCGCGACGCCCAAGGATTTGGTCGCGATCAAACAGACTCTCGGCGCCGCCGGCGGCGTGCGCGCCCAGACCGCCGGTTTTACCGCGCCGCTGTTGGTCGACTTGAGCGCGGCTCTTGCGGAGTTGCCTGAAGTGGTCGGGCTGATCGAGCGGGCGATCGTCGACGATCCGCCCTTCGCTTTCAAAGAAGGCGGCTTCATTCGCGCCGGTTACGATGGCGAGCTCGACGAGATTCGCGGCATGCGCAGCCATGCCAAGGAGTGGATTGCCCAGTTCGAAGCCGGCGAGCGCAAGCGCAGTGGAATTACGTCACTGAAAGTTCGCTACAATCGAGTATTCGGTTACTACATCGAGGTGACCAACAGCCATTTGCCATCCGTGCCAGCGGATTACATTCGCAAGCAGACCCTCGCCAATGGCGAGCGCTATATTACCCCGGAGCTCAAAGAATACGAAGCCAAGGTGCTCAACTCGGAAAGCCTCATGGAGAAACTCGAGGCTAATTTATTGGCCCAGGTGCGCGAGCAAGCGGCGCTCCACTATGCCGCGCTCAAGACGATGAGCAATGCGCTGGCGATCTTGGACGTGCTCACCGCGTTGGCCGACGTCGCCGAGTCGCAGCGCTTCGTGCGTCCGCGCATCGATGGCAGTACGGTTTTGAATATCCGCGAGGGGCGCCATCCGGTGGTCGAGAACGCCGTCGGCCGCGGCTCCTTTGTGCCCAACGATTGCAAGATCGATGCGGAATCCGAGCAGATCATGATGCTTACCGGGCCGAATATGGCCGGTAAGTCGACCTACATGCGCCAGAACGCGCTGATCGTTATCCTCGCCCAAATGGGCGGTTTCGTTCCGGCGGCCGAGGCGCAGATCGGCATCGTCGACCGGATCTTTACGCGCATCGGCGCGGCCGATTCGCTCTCCCGCGGCGAGTCGACGTTCATGGTCGAGATGAAAGAGACGGCGAATATCTTGCACCATGCGACCCGGCGCAGCCTGATCCTGCTCGACGAAGTCGGCCGCGGCACGAGCACGTTCGACGGCATTTCCATTGCCTGGGCGGTGGCCGAATCGTTGCACGAATGCCGCGAGCGGCCGCGCACCTTGTTCGCCACCCACTATCACGAGCTCACCGAATTAGCCCTGGCCAATGAACGCATCAAAAATTTCAATTTCGCCGTCAAGGAGTGGCGCGGCGAGATTATTTTTCTGCGCAATCTGGTCGCGGGAGCGGCGAGCCACAGCTACGGTATCCACGTGGCTCGTTTAGCCGGCATGCCGGCGCCGGTGATCGAGCGGGCTAAGGCGATTTTAGCGCAGTTGGAGGAAAGCCAGTCGGTGGCGCCAAGCTCCGTGGTCAAGCGCCGCGGTGAGGGATCCGCCGAGATGCCCGTGCAAATGGCGCTGTTCAGCGCCGCCGATAATCGGCTGCGCCAGCGCTTGACCCAACTCGATGTCGGTAACCTGACGCCGATCCAGGCGCTGAACGTCCTCCATGAGTTGAGCGAAGAAGCCAAAAAATGATGGGCGGAATTTAGCCGGGAGCGATAGCGAAGGTTATGAAGCCACGTAGTCAGGTTAGCATCGGGTTAATTGCCTTGGCGGCATTGTGGCTGTGGTCTACGAGCAGGCTTTCAGCGCAAGTCCGCAGCGTTCCGGCGTCGCGCCATGCGATTTCGACCAGTGCACAATCGGCCTCGCCCAGGCACGGAGAAAATCAACCGTCGCCGCCGGCTTCGGATAAAGTTCAAGTCACCGGCCTGCGTTTCTTATCCTGGAGAAATTTCACCCGCGTCATGTTGGAGCTATCGCAAGACGCCAAATACGAAGTGCGCCGGTTCAAGGACGATCCTGCCAAGGGCATAGCGCCGCGCATGTATATTGATATCCGCGGCGCGCGCTTGGCGATGAACTCAACGCAGCCGGCGCCGATGGACGATGGTCTGGTGCGTCAGGTGCGCGTCAGCCAATACAGCGCCGATGTTGTGCGCGTGGTCTTGGATCTGACCAAGGTGCAAAATCACAATGCGTTCATGCTGCTCGACCCGCGTCGTTTGGTGATCGACTTACACGGGCAGCAGACGCCGGAGCCCGCAGTCATCAAGGAGGGGGCGGCCAAGGCGGAAAATACTCCCCGGCTCGGCGCTGGGCGAGACAAGCAGGCGGCGCTGCCGCTGGCTAACGCCACCGGCATTCACAAGATCGTCATCGATCCGGGCCATGGCGGCAAGGATCCCGGTGCGGTCGGTGTCGGTGGTATCATGGAAAAAGACTTGGTTTTGAGCATCGCTAAAAAGCTTGCCGTTAAGCTCAAGAATGAAATGGGCGTCCAGGTGGTCTTGACCCGCAATGACGACCGCTTCGTCGCCCTGGAGGACCGCACTCATCGCGCCAACGCCGAGGATGCCGATCTGTTTATTTCCCTCCATACCAACGCCAGCACCAATGGCGAAGCGCGCGGCGTCGAGACCTATTATCTCGACAACACCACCGACGAGGCGGCGCTGCGGCTGGCGGCGCGAGAGAACGGCGGCGCGCGCAAGCCGGTTTCCGATTTGCAATTTATCCTGAGCGACATGACTCAGAACATGAAGCTCGAGGATTCGATCACGCTAGCGCACCGCTTGCAGCAGTCGGTGGTCGGCGGCATGACTAAAGCGGTCGGCGAGGTGCGCGACTTGGGGGTCAAGCAGGCGCTATTTTATGTCTTGGTGGGCGCGCGCATGCCGAGTGTCTTGGTGGAGATGTTTTTCATCACCCATCACCTCGAAGGAGCGGCGATGAACCGCGAGACCAATCAAGATACCCTGGTCAACTCGCTGTTCGAAGGCATTCAAAAATATGGACAGTCGAATATGACGGGCAAACCGCTATAATATCAATTATGGACGCAGTCGCTATTTCATTAGCCTTACTTCAAGACAGTCAGGTCGAAGTCACCCTCAAGGCGCTGGGCCGGAGCTATCTAGAGCGTGGCCGGCGCATTTTGTTCGAACGCCATCGCGAGGGCGCCGGCGGCATCGAAGTCGCGGCGGCTTATTCGACGGTGATGGATCATCTCATTCGCTATCTGTTCAGCACCTTGGGGGCCGAGCTCCTGCCGCGTTTTCGCGGCCAGGGAACCGGATTGGCGTTGATCGCTCAAGGGGGCTATGGCCGGGGTGAACTTAGTCCGTATTCCGATGTCGATTTAATAGTTCTGCACAACGGTCGGGCCAATTCGTTTTTCCAAGCTCTCAACGAGCGATTGTTACACACGTTGTGGGATTTGGGTTTGGATGTCCCGCCGGCGATGCGGCGGATCTCCGACTGCGTGAGTTTGGGCGAGTCGGAGATGAAGATCCGCACGGCATTGCTTGACGCGCGCTTTCTCTGCGGCGACTTCCAGCTGTTTGGCGAATTCAGTAAGACTCTCGATAACAAATTGTTCAATAAGGGTATCAGCCGTTTCGTTCGTGAAAAACTCGATGAAACCGTTTTCCGTCACAAAACCTATGGCGGATCGGTCTATTTGCTCGAACCGGAAGTCAAAGAAGGTTTGGGCGGTTTACGCGATATCCAGACGGCCCGCTGGATCGCCCGCGTGAAAAGTAAGGCCAAGGATCTAGACGCGCTCGCGGCTCACGGCGTGATCAGCGCAAGCGATGTGGTCGGTCTCAGAGAATCGCAGGATTTTCTGTTGCGAGTGCGCAACGAAATGCACTTTGCTACTGGCAAGCACCAGGACCAGCTGACCTTCGAGCAGCAGGAACAAGTCAGCGAGGCTTTGGGATTTCAAAGCGAGGGGACACTGCGCGGCGTCGAAGTGTTTATGCGCGCTTATTATCTGCACGCCATGCAGATCAGCCGGCTTTCCGAGCTGATTATTCATCGGGTTACCGACTGCGACAAGCCGCGTTTCACGGACAAGTTGGTCGGCCGCACGCTGCGCGAAGGCGTGCGCATTTCCAAGGGGTCTCTTACCGTGACCAAACCGGAGGTGCTCAAAAACGATCCGACTAATCTGATTCGCCTGTTCGACGAAGGGCAGAAGTATCACTGCCGCTTAAGTCATGAGACGCGTGAGCTACTGCGCAGCCACGCCGGCCTGATCGACGAAGAGTTTCGCTCTTCGGCGGCCGCCAACCAACTGTTTTTGTCGATTCTCGGGTGGAAAGATGCCGTCTATGAAACGCTCTTGGAGATGCATCGTTCGGGCGTGCTCGGGGCGTTCATCCCGGAGTTCGGCCGACTGCTGTGCATGGTGCTGCACGACGCTTATCACACCTACACGGTGGATGAGCATTCTCTCATGCTGGTCCAGGAGATCGAACGGCTGCGCGCCGGCAACTATGAAGCTGCGCTGCCCTTGCTGACGCAAGTGGCGCGCGAGGCGGAGAAGATCGAATTACTCTACTTAGGCATGATGTTTCATGACATCGGCAAGGGTTTCGGCGGCGGTCACTCGGAAATCGGCGCCAAAATGGTGCGCCCGATCGCCCGGCGCCTGGGGCTCAATGCCGATGACGGCGCGCTGGTGGAGTTTCTCGTGCGCCACCATTTGCTCATGACCCATACCGCCCTTCGGCGCGACCTGGAAGACAAAAAAACCATAATTGAGTTCGCGAAAACCATGGGTAGCGTCAATAATTTGAAAATGCTCTATCTCCTGACCTTCGCCGATGTCAAAGCGGTGGGGCCGGATGTTTGGAATCCTTGGAAGGGTTCGCTTCTGGGCGAGCTCTACGTCAAGACATTGAACGTCCTCGAAGACGCCGAAAAGGGCGAGTTCCAGCGCGAAGATTTGCGCGCGGTGCTAGAACGCATCCAAGACCGCGTCCGGCGCCAATTGCTCGAGATGCCGCAACCCGAGGCCAAAGTCGATGATTTCATCGACGCCATGCCCGATCGGTATTTTTTTTCCACTTCCGAGGCCGAAATTCCCAAGCACTTCGCTTTGATGGAAAAGTTTCGCGGTAAAGGCGCGCTCTCGTATGTCGAGCATTTCCCCGAACGTAACTGTAGTTCGGTGGTGATCTGTACCCAGGATCGGCCGGGACTATTCGCTTCCATCACCGGCGTCTTGACCTCGCTTAGTCTCGATATTCTCAACGCGCGGATTTTTACCGCCAGCGACGGACGCATCCTCGATGTCTTTCGCATTTCGCATCGGGGCCGGCCGGAAGTGGTCATGGCCGATGCGAAATGGGCCAAGTTCAAAACCGTCTTGGACAATGTGTTGGAAGGTAAAAGCGACGTTGTTCGTTTGGTCGAGGCGGCTAAGCCGTCGCTCTATTTGCTCAAGCGCGCGCCCAAAGTTTCCACGGTAATCAATATCGACAACCAGGCATCGGACGACTTTTCCATCGTCGAGATTTTTACCGATGATCGGATCGGCGTGCTGTTTACCATCGCCCATAACTTGCATCAGTTGGGACTGTCGATCCATGTCGCAAAGATCTCGACCAACGTCGATCAAGTGGCGGACGTGTTTTATGTCACCGATAGCTCCGGTAAACAAATCGCCGGGTCCGAAAGAGTCGAGGAAGTCAGGAACTATCTATTTCAAAGTCTGGCGCCGGAGAATGTTGCTCACGAAAGACTCGCTGAGTCCGTACATTGACTCATTCCTGTCGATGCTCACCGTCGAGAAGGGCTTGGCAAAAAATACCCTCGAAGCCTATGGCCGCGATCTCGCCGGCCTTTCAGGCTTTCTTATCGAGCAAAAGATCGCCGACTGGCGCGAAGTCGACACCCATCATATTCGCGCCTACCTTGGCGTGCTGCGCGCCAAGGGACTGAGTCCAAAGAGCATCGCCCGTCACCTGGTGACGTTGCGCCGGCTGTTGCGCTTTCTCCAAAGCGAAAACCTGCTCAAAGAAAATCCCATGCCGACGCTCTTGCCGACGCCGGGACAGAGAAAGTTGCCGCAGACGCTCTCGGCGGCGGACATTCAAAGCCTGCTCAACCAGCCGGACGCCAACGAACCGCTGGGCGCCCGCGACCAGGCGATGTTCGAGCTGCTCTACGCCACCGGCTTGCGGGTGTCGGAGTTGGTACTTTTGCAGACCCAGCAGGTTAATTTCCAAGGCAACTATGTCATCGTCAAAGGCAAGGGCTCGAAAGTGCGCGCCGTGCCGTTCGGCAATTACGCGCGCGAAAAGTTGAACGCCTTCATGACCGATGGCCGGCGGCGATTGCTCAAGGGGAAATCGAGTCCTTTTGTTTTTATCAACCGTTCCGGCGAAACCGCTGAGCCGGCAAGGTTTCTGGAAGCTGATCCGCCGTTACGCTCTGACCGCCGGTATCGACAAACGCGTCACGCCGCATACGCTGCGCCACTCGTTCGCCACCCATCTCCTCGAAGGCGGCGCCGACCTGCGTTCGGTGCAAACCATGCTCGGCCACGCCGATATTTCGACAACACAGATTTATACCCATGTGGACGGCGCGCGCTTGAAGAAGGTCCATCGTCAGTTTCATCCGCGCGAGCGGAATGGCTCATAGTTTGGATCTATTGGCGCATCTGTTGGTCGATCCAATCGCTGCTCCGCCTTGTGTTTTCGCGCTTCATACCGTATTTCTATAGAGTAGTTCCCCGCGAGAAAGTATTGGAAGACACCATCCAGAAAATTGCCATTTGGGCGATTCCGGTTCTTGTAGCTGTAGTTTTTCATGAGGTTTCCCATGGCTGGGTGGCAAACCAGCTGGGCGATTCGACGGCTAAAAATTTGGGCCGACTGACGCTCAATCCGATCGCGCACATCGATTTGTTCGGGACGATTCTCGTGCCGGCGATGCTGATCTTGGTCAGTTCGCCGTTTGTCTTCGGTTACGCCAAGCCGGTGCCGGTGAATTTTTACAACCTGCGCAATCCCAAGCGCGATATGGTGTGGGTTGCCTTGGCTGGGCCGGTGACGAATTTGCTGCTGGCGTTGGCTTTCGTGATAATCTGGCGACTGTTTCTGCCTCAAAGCAGGGCGGACTTGGGAAACTCACTCGTTTTGACCACTCTGGTGCTGATGGCCCAGGCCGGTTTATTGATCAATATCTCGTTGGCGGTGTTCAATATGTTACCGTTGCCGCCGCTGGACGGCGGCCGGGTGCTGGTTGGGCTTTTGCCGGAGCCGTTGTCATCGAAAGTTGCCGGTATCGAGCGCTTTGGAATGTTGATTCTGATCGGTCTTCTATATACTCGCGTGATCGATCGATTCATCGATGCGCCCACGAACTTTTTGTTAAAATTGTATTTGGGAATTTTTTAATTGAGGAGAAATGGACACCATCGTTAGCGGCATGCGGCCCACCGGACGACTTCATCTTGGCCATTATTTTGGCGCGCTGACCAATTGGCTCAAGCTTCAAGAGCAGTATCGTTGTTACTTTTTCGTTGCCGATTGGCATGCGCTGACCACCGATTATGCGACGCCGCAAGGAATCAATCAGAACACCATCGAGATGGTCATGGACTGGTTGAGCGTCGGCCTCGATCCGGCGAAGGCGGTGGTGTTTCGCCAGTCGCGGGTGAAGGAGCATGCCGAGTTGTTTCTGCTCTATTCGATGATCGTGCCGGTGCCTTGGCTCGAGCGGAATCCGACTTATAAGGATCAGATCAAGGAATTGTCCGGTAAGGATCTGTCGACCTATGGTTTTCTCGGTTATCCGGTGCTTCAGGCGGCCGATATTACGATGTATAAGGCCAACAAAGTTCCAGTAGGCGTAGATCAGGCGCCCCATGTGGAGCTGACTCGCGAGATCGTGCGTCGTTTCAACCAGGTTTACACGCCGATCTTTCCTGAGCCGGAGGTTCTGCTGACCGATACCCAGAAGCTTCCCGGGCTCGATGGGCGTAAGATGAGCAAGAGCTATGGCAATGCAATAATGCTCTCGGATTCGCCCAAGGAGATCGATCAGAAGCTGAGCAAGATGGTCACCGATCCGGCCCGTGTTCGGCGCAGCGATCCCGGCGAGCCGGAGAAGTGCCCGGCGTTTCAATTTCATAAAATCTATTCGACACCGGAAGAGATCGCCGAGGTTTCGCATGGCTGCCGCACGGCAGGAATCGGCTGTCTCGAGTGTAAAAAAATCATGATCAAACATGTCGTGGCGCAGTTGGCGCCCATCACGGAACGGCGCGCGGCCTTGGAGCGGCGGCCGCAGGATGTCGAAGACATCTTGCTCGCCGGCAACCATGTGGCAGAGCAGAAAGCCGGCGAAACCATGACTGAAGTCAGAGAGGCCATGGGACTGTGAGCACCCGCGTCGAATTGGAAATATTCGAGGGTCCTCTGGACCTGCTGCTTCACTTGATCAAGAAGAACGAAGTCAGCATTACCGACATTCCGATCGCGACGATCACCGAGCAGTATTTGGCTACCCTCGACCTGTTGCAGACTTTGAGCCTAGATGTCGCCGGAGAATTTTTGGTCATGGCCGCGACGTTGATCCACATCAAGTCGCGCATGCTCCTGCCGGTGGGGGACGACGGCGGGGACGATGAGGATGACGGACTCGACCCGCGCGATGAATTGGTGCGCCGTCTGCGCGAATACCAGCGCTACAAGGAAGCGGCGCAGGACCTCGATCAGCGCGAGGTGTTGAGCCGCGACGTGTTCACCCGTTCGGCTTCACCCACTGAAGATGCCGGACCGCGCGGCTTTCGCGAGGTGTCGGTATTCGAGCTGCTAGCGGCGTTGAAGCGCATTATCGACCGCCTGCCCAAAGATAGTTTTCATGAGGTTACGCTAGAAAAGATCACGGTGCGCGAGAAGATGACCCATCTGCTCGATATCCTGCGGGCGCAGCCCTCGATCTTGTTCGAATCTCTGTTCGCTGAGGCCAGTTCGCGCATGGAGATCATCGTGACCTTTCTCGCCATGTTGGAGTTGGTCAAAGTCCGGGCGATTCGTATCGTTCAGGAAGAAATGGCCGGGCCGATCGTGATTGAGGCCGCCGCCGACATGGACGGCGTCGCTGAGAGCGTAGTGCTCGATCAGGCTGAGGAAGATCCCTATGGAGCGTGAGGAAGTCAAATCGATTTTAGAAAGTTTGCTGTTCGTCGCCGACGGGCCGCTGACCGTGCAGCGATTCGCCGAAGTGGTCGATGGCGCCGATAAAGCCATGATTCATGGGCTGCTGCAGGAGCTGCAAAGCGATCTCGAGGCGCCGAGCCGCGGTTTGCAATTGGTGGAAGTGGCCGGCGGCTATCAACTGCGCACCGCCAAGATCAATGGCGATTGGGTAAAAAAACTTCTTGGCGGCCGGCCGGCGCGCATGGGCCGGGCGACCTTGGAGACCTTGGCGATTATCGCTTATCGCCAGCCGATCACCAAAGCGGAGATCGAGGCGATTCGCGGCGTCGATGTCGACGGCGTGATTACAACGCTCTTGGAGCGGAATTTGATTCGTGCAGTGGCGCGCAAAGACGTGCCGGGACGGCCGTTTTTGTATGGCACGACCACCGAATTCTTACAGTTGTTCAATCTCAAAGACCTGACCGATCTGCCGACCCTCAAAGAGACCGACGAAATTTCCCTGCCGGAGATATCCCGCGACGTGATCCCGCTCGAACAGGCCGAAGAAAGTTAGCGCACACCCAAGATGGAACGGATACAAAAGATTATCGCCCGGGCGGGCCTGGCTTCGCGCCGGGAGGCGGAGCGCTGGATCGTCGAGGGGCGGATTACGGTCAATGGCACGGTGATCGACAAGTTGGGCTCCCAAGCCGATCCCTTCAAAGACAGTATCAAGATCGATGGCAAGCGGGTGAAGTCCGCCGCCGAACCGCTTTATTACGCGCTGCACAAACCGCCTGGTGTGATTACCACCTTGAACGATCCGCAGCATCGTCCAGATATTACGCCGTATGTCGCACGCCTGGGGGAAAAAAAACGGCTCTTTCCGGTGGGCCGCTTGGACTATAACACCACGGGTTTGTTGCTCCTGACCAATGACGGCGATCTGGCCATGCGGATCGCCCATCCCAGGTATGGTATTCCAAAGCTCTATCAGGTGAAGTTGAGCGCTTGTCCGACCGAGGACGATTTCGCGATTTTACGCAAAGGTATCCGGTTGGAAGACGGCATGACCGCGCCAGCGCGGGTGCGGGTGATCGAAAAGCTGCGTAAAAACGCTTGGGTCGAAATCGAAGTCCACGAGGGCAAAAAGCGCGAGGTGCGCCGGATGTTCGAAGCGCTCAACTATTTCGTCGAGAAGCTGATTCGCGTCAAGGTCGGCCCGATTGAATTGGGATCTTTGCCGATCGGTGAACTGCGGCCGCTGTACCAAAGCGAAGTCATGGCTCTCAAGATCGCCGTTGGGCTGGCCAAGCCAGGGCCGACGGTAAGCGGGCGCCGCCCGGTGATCCCGGCAAAAAAAAGCGGCGGCTTCAACAGCCGCCGCTCCACTTATTCGAATAAACCGCCGTCGCCTAGTGGCGCAAGGAACAGAACTCCTCGTAGTCGATAAGCTCTTTGATCGTCGGCTTGTCGCCGCACATCGGACAGTTGGGATCGCGGCGCAGCTTAAGCGTATTGATCTCCATGGTCAGGGTATTGAAATGCAGCAGCCGGCCGACCAAGCTGTCGCCCTTGCCGAGAATCAGCTTCACCGCTTCCAACGCTTCGATACAGCCGATGAGTCCGGGAAGAACGCCCAAGACGCCGGCTTCAGCGCAGCTCGGCGCCATTTCCGCCGGCGGCGGCTCGGGATACAAACAGCGATAGCAGGGGCCTTTGCCCGGATAAAAAACCGTCGCCTGTCCCTCGAACTGAAAAATACTGCCGTGGACGTTGGGCTTGCCGGCGAGCACACAAGCGTCGTTGACGAGATAGCGCGTGGGAAAGTTGTCGCAGCCGTCGATCACCATGTCGTAGTCCTTCAAGATCTCCATGATGTTCTCTGACGTGAGCTTGGTCTGATAGGGCACCACCTTCACATCGGGATTTAACCCTTCCAAAGTTTTCTTTGCCGACTCGACCTTGGGCATGCCGACGCGGTCGTTGGCGTGCAAAATTTGCCGCTGCAAGTTGGAAATATCGACGACGTCGTTGTCGATGATGCCGATAGTGCCAACACCGGCCGCCGCCAGATAGTAGGCTGCGGGCGAGCCCAGACCGCCGGCGCCGACCATGAATACTTTTGCTTGGAGCAATTTCGCCTGGCCGTCTTCGCCGACTTCCGGCAGCAGAAAATGGCGGCTGTAACGGATCAGCTGCTCCGGCGTGTACTGAAAATCTTGCACCCACTTGAAGCCGCCGTTCTTCCAGGCGCCGTAACCGCCAGCCATGGAAGTGACGTTCTGATAACCCATCTCGCGCATGACTTTGGCAGCCAGAAGCGACCGCACGCCGCCGGCGCAATAGGCGACGATCGGCGTATTCTTGTCGGGAATAGCGGTCTCGACTTTGATTTCGAGAAAGCCACGGGGCAGCGGAATGGCTCCTTCCAAATGTCCCTGGCGCCACTCATCGCTCTCGCGAACATCGAGTAAAACCGGCGACTTGCCGTTGTTTTTCAAAAGTTCGCTGACTTGCTGCGGCGACGCTTCGGGGATCTCCTTGCGCGCCTCGGCCATAATATCTTGAAAACTCTTGGCCATGTTTCCTCCTAGATGGACCTTAGAGGTCTAAGTTATGTCTCGGTATGCTCAAAGTCAAGTTCGTGGGTCAGTGTGGCAGGCGCAATTCCATTTGACGCTGTGGCAATCTTTGACAAATAAAGTCGTTACCATCTTAGATTCTTGGAAGATCGCGATGTAGTCCCAGCACTAGTTCATGTGTCGCCGCAAAATTTATTGATGGTGAAAGTAACCGGAAAGGGTTTCCGCCGTCAAGCCGTCTGGCCTCTCACAGTTGTCAGGGCGTACTACTCTGGCGCGCGAAGCCGCTTCTTTCTAATTGACGGGCGCAGGCCTCGACGGTGTCGGCAAGCATGTCGCGATCGGCCCGGCCCAGATCGCGGGCTTCACAGTTAAGCGTGGTGTTGGTCTGGGCATTGAACATTTTGATCGATAGCGGGCGCGGCCCGACGGCACAGCCAAAGAGTAAGCTCACGAGAAATGCTGACGTTGCGGAAAAAGAAACCGTCGTGAGCCTGGTCGGTGGTCTCTGCCGCGCTGATTTTCGTTTCATAAGGTGCACTCAAGCCTTCCTGGCTCGGTGATTGGTGGCCAACACGACGGACCGGCTTTCAAACTCTATTTCGCATTTCCCGGTTAGCTCTCATATGCAACAGTATGTTGCAATGATTTCCTGTAATCAGTCTTGCATAATAGTCATGCATGACGATATGAGTCTAGACCTATGCGCAACGATCACCGAAGGAATCGACTATGCCGGCCATAGCTCTGGTTATTGTCATCTTAGGATTCGGAGTGGCCGCACCGCTCCATGCTGCCAAGTTCCACTGCTCATCGGGGGATGTGACTTGTCTAATTGCCGCCATTAACCAGGCTAACGAAAAGTCCGGGCAACACACCATTACCCTTGATCCGGGGATATACACGCTTCAGACAACAGACAACATGATCGATGGTGCCAATGGCTTGCCGTCAATGAGGCGTGCGATACGGATACTACCATCTGTCGACGATGCTCCGACTGTAATTGAACGCGATCCCGGCGCGCAGAGTTTTCGCATTTTTCACGTTGCCCGCAGCGGTCGATTGACCGTCACTGGAATAACGGTGGCAAGGGGTGAGGGACCTAGCGGCATGGCAATTTTCAATCTTGGGGTTACCACGCTTCAGGATAGCGTCATTACAAACTCAACCGGCGGAGAACGGGGCGCCATATACAACTCAGGAAAATTGAAGGTGCTTAGAACTATTATCTCCGATAATTCTGCGGGCCATGAGGGCGGAGGCATTCGTAATGATGGAATTGCCCACGTGGAGAATAGCACTATCGCCCACAATTCGAGCTCAGACGGAGGAGGAATTGAGAACACGGGCTCTCTGGTTGTAAAGAACAGCGCGGTCATTTTTAACACGACAGATTGTTGCCAGCCGGGCGGCGGTATTTTCAATGTCGGCGGCACGGTCCAGATTGTTAACAGTACCATCGCCAAAAATTTTGCCGGCGGCGGTGGTGGAGGGGTAGCGAATTTTAACGGTCAAGTTTCAATCACCAACAGCACGATAAGGGAGAACGAGGCCCCCCGCTTTTTTAGTGTGGGCGGCGGTCTTTGGAATGAGAGCGGCACCCTACAGCTCAAGAACACCATCGTTGCGGGAAACACGGTCGATACAGTCGGCGGCGGCCCGGACTGTTTTGGCAACATCACCAGCCTTGGCAATAATCTCGTCGGTGACACCGGTGCATGCACTATACAGCTTCAGCCGCGCGATCTAACCGGAGAGCCCGGCCTCGATGATTTGGTCGGTGCCGGCGAAGAGGACTCGCCGGGAAGTGCCCATTATCCAGTCTTGGCCGATAGTGCAGTCATAGATAACGGAAATTCCAATGCTTGTCTGAAGCATGATCAATCAGGACATCTCCGTGCCGGCACCTGCGATATCGGAGCGGTTGAGTTTGGCGGATTGGTTGCCATCGACATCTGGCCAAAGAAGGATGCCAGGCAAATTAATCTTGGCAGCAACAATGGCCTCGAGGTAGCGATTTTAAGTCTCAATGGTTTCGACGCCACCACTGTGGATGCAACCACTGTCCTCTTTGGACGCACTGGCGTTGAGGCGAGCCCGGCAGCGGTTGTCTTGAAGGATGTAAATAAGGATGGGCTTGTCGATATGCTGCTGTCGTTTAATGTTGGCACGATGGGAATGCAGTGCGGCGACACTCGAGTTGCATTGACGGGAGAAACTAACAACGGGCAGCCTATTGGAGGGTTCGATTCAATTAAAATCGTCGGGTGCAAGAAATAAGGCGAGTACCAAGACCACGACTATAAAAATCCCCTAATGTCTTGACTCGAAAATTGCACCGTTTTCTCTTCTGGTTCCGCCGCCTTTTACCTGTTAAACCGCGCTCACGAAAGCGCTCGCCAGCTATTTGGCCTGTGATCGTTCAATCGTTGAGTCGCCCGAGCCATTTTCGCATTGACTCTCATGCCGTGCTATGTAACCTTTTGAAAAAATAGACACCCATAGCTCGGATGGATGGAGTGCAGAATTGCTATTGGTGGGGCGAAAGTTGATCGTTTTGTTTTCTATATTCGTTTACAAATTTGATAACCTTTAAGGAACAATTTGTCCTCGTAGCTCAGGTGGATAGAGCGGCAGATTCCTAATCTGTAGGCCGTGGGTTCGAATCCCGCCGAGGACACTTTCCTTTCCGGCACTGGTTTTCTTGGGCCATAGATCAACTGAATGAATCGCATGCACCCTACTTCCCGCCTCATGGGTTCGGATAAAGTTTCCCGATCGCCTTGGGAATTCGTCCAAATTAAATTTTGACTTCGCTAGGTTCATCGGCCACGCGCATGAAGATCGGATATTGGGGTTTATACGGCAAAGCGAAAAACGGGGATTGGCAGTGAATGTTTCTATTGGGCAGTGACTGAAAATCGTTGCGGCCGTTTTGTCCATATCTGGTAAATGAATCGCTCAACCTAATCTCCTCTGCTTGCATTGCCACCCGGTATAACGATAAGAGTGCGGCACGAGGAAGGATGCACCATGCCGACATATGACCTAACTGTTCGTTGCAAGGATTGCGGCCACGATCATTCGATTCTCATGAGACTCCACATCGAAGAGGGCGCCGACCATAAGCAAAGCATCGCTGAGCTCTACCATGGGCGTTCCGTGCCTCCGCAGGTTGCCGCCATTCGCGGTCATCTGGCGTTTTGTCACAAGACAGGGAGGAAATTCCCGCTGGAAAACGATAGCGAAATTTTTTTAGTGCCGCCGACGTACTTCAGACGGTTTGCGACCACCCAGTAAGCGCGCCGAAGCCTGCCTAGCTAACACGAGCATCATTCCTAAAGACGCGTAGGTTTTGTCCGGTAAAGCCATTCTCGGGCGTTGTCGGTCGCTCGAGACTCCCGAGCAGATTAACTGGGACACAAACTGTTCTTTTAGTATCAACCCAGGCGAATTGCGTCCACCTGTCTTTCCAGGTTTTTTTTCATGTGATAAGTATTTCTATGTGTTAAACCATGCAGTCTGTGTTTGGTCACGTGTGCCAATCGCGCCGGGTTCATTTACTTTGTTTATGAGTTGCCGAGAATTGAGGAGATAGATGCCATGGCGGTAGTTTCGAGCAGCGATTTCGTTAAAGAAATCGTCGCAAATGGTGCGGGCCAAGCATTCCAAGAATCATCCGATTATCGGCATGATCGAGGACGGTAAACTCGACCGCGAAGCACTCAAAGGCTTCGTCGGCCAGTTCTATTTGTTTTTCCCCAAGCCGTTCCCGAAACCGATCGCCGCAATGTTGGCGCGTTGCCCGGACGATCCCGAGCTGGAGAAAATGTGGATAGAGAACGTCGTCGAAGAAGGCACGGGAGAGATCACCGGCACGGATAGCCACAAAGCGCTGTTCATCCGTTTCGCCAAAGCCTGCGGTTACGCCAGTAAGGAAGAGCTCGACCGCGTCGAACCGACGCCGGAGACCCAGGCGTTTCTCGACTGGCGCGAGCTGTTGATGTCCCAACGTACATGGTTGGAGCTTTACGCTTGCCAGGGATTCTGTCTCGAAGGCACCGCAAACGAGCGCATGACGCGCATCGTCAACGGCCTCACCCGCCATTATGGCTTTAACCGCGAGTCGGAAGACATCCGTTACTGGACCCTGCACATGGGCGTCGATGAAGAACATATGAAAGTGGGACCGCTGGCAGTCGAACGCTACGCCGTGACTGAACCGCAGCAAGTGGCGGTGCGCGCCGCGGTGGTAAAAACGTTAGACCAGTTTTGGCTGGCGTTCGACGGTATTGTCCGTGCCTACGTCGACAAGGATCCGCTCTACGCGCGCTGGCGCGGTGGCAAGTAAACAAGGAGCTATGTCATGGAAATGATCGATTTGTCACGGGTGATCTACGACGGCATGCCGAAGATTCCGATCCTGCCGGAAGTCCATGTGACGAAGTTTTTGAGCCTGGAAAAGGGCCATCCGCTTGAACGTCACTGAGTTGTCGATGCCTTGTCATGCCGGCACCCATGTCGATGCGCCGATCCACATCATGGCCAACGGCAAATCCATTGACGAGTTGCCGGTGGATGCTTTCGTCGGCGCCGGCGCGGTGATCAGCGTCAAGAAGAACGGCGGCGAAGAGGTGACGGCAAAAGATTTAGAAGCATCCGGCGTTGCGGTCAATCGCGGCGATATCCTTGATGCTCCATACCGGCTGGGACGAGAAGTTCGACAGCCCGGATTATAATCTCCATCCTTATCTTTCCGTCGACGCCGCCGAATGGATGGTCAAAAAGGGCATCAAGATGTTCGGCATCGACTGCATCACCGTCGACCTGCCGACGCCGCTGCGGCCCAAAGGGTTCGATTTTCCTGTGCATCGAACCTTGCTCGGCAATAATGTTCTGATCGCCGAGAACGTCACCAACTTGGGTGCAGTGGTCGGCAAGCGCACGCGCATCATGGCGTTGCCGTTGCGGGTCAAAGGCAGCGACGCCGGCCATGCGCGTATCGTTGCGGAAGTCTTGAACTAGTTATGGCGACGACCAAACACATCAGTGGCATTATCGGCGCCTGTTTGACGCCCTTCGACGTGAACGATCGCGTCGATTACAAGGCGCTCGAGAAGGAAATCGAATTTCTCATTCCAGACTGCGACGCGATCACGGTGGCGGCGGTGGAAGCGGCGGAATACACCATGCTGTCGCGCGACGAGCGCAAGGAAGTGCTCAAAGTCGCCACCGAAATGATCGGCGGTCGTGTGCCGGTGATCTTGGGCTGCTCCAGTCCGGCGCCGCGCGAGGTTATTGAACTCGCCGAGTACGCCGCCACGGTGAACGGCGACTTCATTCAAGTGCTGATGCCGTTGCGTCCCTGGGGCGGCCAGCCGACCATCGCCGAACTTATGGAGTTCTATACGCAAGTCGCTTCGGCTAGTCCTTTGCCGGTTACGTGTTATCACAATCCCGGTCCGGGCGCCGATCCGCCACAGGATGCCTTCGTTAAGATCAGCGAGATCGACAACATTCGTTATTTCAAAGAAAGCTCCCGTGACATCACCAAGATCTCGCGTTTGATCGAACAGATCGAGCTAGCCGGCCGAGGTCATTATTTTACTACCATGCAGCCGCTATTGGTCACGCTCATGCTCGGCGGCTCCGGTGCCACCATGCCGCCGCCGGGGACGCGCATCGGCGCGCAGATCGTCAAAGCATTTCGCGCCGGTGATCTGGAGACGGCTAGATTCTGGGCGCGCTGCTATGCCTTGTTTCCCGGGAAATGGGGTGCCTACGGTTTGCCCCCGGTGATGAAGTCGGCGATGAAACATTTCGGTGTCGATCTCGGCCAGCCTTGCCGGCCTTACGCCCCGGTGAGCCCGCGCGACCATGAGCAGATCGGCCAGTTTTTGCGCCAAGTCGGTCTCATCGGCGAGTCCGGGCCATCGCCGCAGGGTTTGCTCGCCGCCGGCGAAAAGCTCCGGCAAGAAGATACCTTCTTAAGATAGTCAACGATGCAGCTGGGCAGTTTCGGACACACCAAGCCGAACGGCGCGGCGGAGATTCGCACACTTATGGAATGGCTTAAAGATTTTTCCGACAAATTGATCATCTGGTTTTTGCGTAGGTCATCCGGTTTCGGCGAGGAACTCACCGCCGACGGCAGGCGCGAGCAACAACTCTGGCGCGAGCAGCGGCTGAGAAATCTCCAGGGACTGGCGCAGCGCTCGAAGCAGCGCTTTAACGCTCAAGATAAATAAATTTCGGCAAAACCAAGTACTCAACATGCAACTCGTATCGCGGCGAAAAAAAATTGTCATTTTAGGCGGCGGCTGCGGCGGCGTGGTGGCGGCAACGCAGTTGGGCCGCAAGCTCGGCGCCGATCACGATGTCATATTGATCGACCGGCGCGCCGATCACATTTTCATGCCGGCGTTTCTGTTCATCATGATCGGCGCGCGCCAACCCCGCGATATCAGCCGGAATTTGAAAATTATCGAGAAGCGCAACGTTAGAGTGATTCAGTCGGAGATCCTGGGCATCGACCCGATCCGCCAGGAAGTTTCGCTGGAAAAGGAAAAAATCAATTACGATTACTTGATCACTTCGCTCGGCTTGCAGACCCGTTCCGACTTGGTGCCGGGCTTTGCCGAAAGCTCGCAGCATCCCTGGGAAATGGAATCGGCGCTGCGTTTGCGTGCGAGCCTGGAGTCATTTCGCGGCGGCAGGGTAGTCGTCGGTGTGCCGCTCGGACCGTACCGCTGCCCACCGGCGCCCTATGAGGCGCAGTGGATGCTTGACGGCTATTTCCGTCAAAAGGGCATTCGCGACCGCGTTCAGATCGATTACTTCACCCGCGAGGCGGAACCCACCGGCGAAGCTCACGATCCGACGGTGTGGATGAACGCCGAAAGCAAACGGCGCGGCATCAAACAGCACTACGAGTTTGTCGTCCGCTCAATCGATCCGGAGAAAAAGGTCGTGCAGGGTTTGTACAATTACAACATTCCCTACGATCTGCTGGTCATGGTGCCGCCGCACCGGCCGGCGCAGGTGCTGCTCGATAGCGGTCTGGCCGAGAGCGAAACCGGTATCCGCGTCGACTACGATACGCTGCAGACTAAATGGGACAACGTTTACGCCATTGGCGATTGCGCCGACATGCCGGCGTCCAAGGCCGGCGGCGTGGCTCATCAGGAAGCTGACGTCCTGGCGCATAATCTCGCCGTCGAGATCAGCGGAAAAGGGCGACCCGTGGACCTCTGGCTGCACACCATATGACTACTCGCCTTCGGCGCTGGACGCGCCGCCGCAAACCGAACCACTTATCCCACCGGCTGGCCGCCCTTCGGTGTCACCGATCCGCGCACCTGGGGGCCATCTCGGATGATTTACTGGGCGAAGGTCGGCTTCGAGAAATGGTGGCTGTGGCGCTATTTTTAAAAGTTTAACGGAATCGTCTGCGGTCGAAACGAATCTGCTTATAGATAAAATGACTTTGTACCACTAAGGCACCAGGGACGCGAAGTTTTCGGATGACTTAAATTCCGAACTTCGTGCGCTTCGTGCCTCCTTAGAAAATACCTGTAAGGTGACGGTCGCCAAAATGAACAGGGTGCCTGGGTTTCGTCATACCCGAAAGCGGGTATCTAGGGTAATTGGGCGCAGATCAAACCTGGATTCCCGCGTGCGTGGGAATGACCCGTCGAGTCGACTGCCTATGGGAACGAATCCCATGCATTTTCATATTCTGTAAACGAGCGTAAGATCATGATTCACTTAGTGGTGAAGACAATTTTTGCTTCGTCGATCGCGGCGTGATCGCGCCGCTCTATTCACAATCGCCCGCTCAGGACCACGCTTGCTCGGCCGCGGCATTCTGCCCGGCAATCTTTCCCGCGACAAAACATTCGGTGATGTTGCCGGCCTCCAAATAGAGATGGCCGTAGATCGAGCTGATCTCGCCGGCGACGTAGAGGCGCGGAATCGGGCGCTTCATCGGATCGAGCACGCGTTGATTGACGTCGTGCTCGGGGCCGCCTTGGGTGTTGTTGACGATCGGCCAGGCTTCCATGACGTAGAACGGGCCGGTCTTGATTGGCATCATGGTCTTTGGCGGCCGTTTGTGGTCCTCGTCCTGGCCATTGGCGCAGAGTTCGTTCCACCGTTCCACCGTGGCTCTCAGCACTTTGGGGTTGACGTCGATCTGGGCGGCGATGTCTTCCAGCGAGTTGCCTTTTTTGATCCAGCCTTTGTCGATCTCGGCGAGATTGTCCGCGCTCCAACTGGCGTCATAACGCTCGTCATTGACGATGGGAATGCCGATCGGGCCCAACTTGCGGCCTTCCTCGTCGAAGATCAGATAGCACGGGATGCGCGGATAGTCCTGAATATCGGCGTCGTAGTATTCCAGCGCCCGGGTGCCGGTGTCCTGGGGCGCGGGCGGGTACTCGTCCATGAAGCGCTTGCCAGATTTGTCGACGCCGATCCAGATCATCTTGCGGTTCTCGTTTCTCGGTCCGGCCCAGACATGGCGGATGGCGAAGGGCAGTTCGGCAAATTTGAAGCCGTAGCCGCCGTGGAAGTGCCACATATGCCAGAGGCCGGCGCCGGCTTTCTGCGCCATCTTCAAGCCGTCGCCGGTGTTGCCGAGATAAACCGGATAGACCGGTTGGGCTTGGAAGTATTGCAGCTTCAAAGCGTCGTCGTTTTCGTAGCCACCGCAGCGAGGATGACGCCCTTATTCGCCTTGATACGAGTGGTCTTGCCGTCGTGCTCGGCGACCAGGCCGATCACTTCGCCGTCCGGGTTCAAAATCAATTCTTTCGCCGGTGTCGTGAGCATGACTTCGATGTTGCGCTGGTTGACGTTGTCGTAGACGACTTTGAACAGCCGCGCGCCGCCGCGCAGTCCCTTGGCCCAGGGGAATTCGTCGTAGGCTTGGAAGTCCTTGAGCTTGATCGAATCGATCTCGTTGGTGCCGGGAAATGGATAGGTGCCGTGGCCGCGGGTCTCGGTCTTGGACGGTTCGGTGCCGCTGACTTTAGCGAGCTCGGTGACCCAGTCGATCATGCCGACCATCTCTTCGGCCATCTTGCGCAGGATGTCGTCCGGCGTGGTGCCGTTGCAGGTCCGTCGCAAATATTGGAAAGCGCCTTGGGCGTTATGCGCGAAGGCGACGCCGCCGCCGGAGAGAATAGATATGCCGCCGGGATGGGGCATTTTTTCAATCAATAAAACCTTAGCGCCGGCGTCGTGGGCGGTGATGGCGGAGATGCCTCCCGCCGCGCCGAAGCCAACGACCAGCACGTCCACTTCTTTGTCCCATTGGGTTGTCTTACTGTTAGTTGCCAAGATAGTTGCTCCTTCGTGTCGATAAAATTCGAATCTTTAATCCGAGTGACGTTGATTTCTACAGACCGTTCAAAAATGTGGAGTTGCGAGGCGCGCGACGTATTGATGCGCCGAGGCGTACTCTTACGTACGTCGAGAAGCGGCGATCGAGCGCAACGAAGCAAATGCGCGTTTTTCAACGGTCTGTCACAGCCGCTCTTCCAACCAATCGAACATGAACGGCAAATTATGCGCCCAGTAGTCGTGGCTGCAATGAATTCGCCCGCCGCCGTCCGATTCGTCGTAGATTTTTAACGTTTTGTCGGTCGCGCCGATTTCATTGAATAACCTCTTCGCGCCTTCGACGGACATCAGCGTGTCCTTATCGCCATGGGTGATGAGTGTCGGACAGGTGATGTTCTTGGCGATGCCGGCCATGGTGAAGTCTTTCAATTGTCGGCGCGCTTCTTCATGGCTGACGCCGCCGAGCAGCCGTTGACACACCGGCTGCAAATGCACACACCAGTCGTAGAGATCGTCCAATATGCTGTAACAGCCACTCCAGGCAATCAGCGCTTTGAGCCGTGTTTCAAATGCCGCGACGCGCGGCGCGTAATAACCGGCCATGCTGATGCCAAGGAGCGCGACGCGATGGGCGTCGACTTCGGGGCGTGAAACTAGATAATCGATGCAGGCTTTGCCGGGAACTTCGTAGTCGGGCCGGGTCTTGATGCCTTTCAGATATATCGAGGAGCCGCGTCCCGGCGTGTCGACCAAAAGCATCGCCCAGCCACGCTCGAGCATCTGCTTGCCGCCGAAATAGATCTCTTCCGCGTAGGCGTCGGCGCCGCCGAGAAACAGCACCGCCGGCCATTTGCCCGGTTTGGGGTTGACCGGATGGCAGAAGTAGCCGTCGTAATGTTCATCGCCGCAGCGCACTGAAATCACTTCGATCTTGGCCGGGCCGAGCTCTGCGGCGGCGCGAAACATTGCCTGGGATTGGCGAAAGCGTTCGCCGCGTTTGCTTTCATCGGCGATGGTCAGGAGCACGTCGGACATTCGATAATAATTGCTGGCATGTAAATAGTTCTGCCGCGCCGTGCCTTGATGGCCGGCGGCCAATGCGCCGTCGGCGCGGGCTGCAGTCTGCTCAGCCAACGCCAACCACTCGCGCTCCCAGGCGTCTTTGTCGCCGGCTTCGACGTTCTTCATCGCCCTGGCGATATCGAAGACATCGGCGCCGCCTTGCTGGGCTTGGGCGACCAGGCGCAGCGTGTGACCGCCGAATGGATGATTGGGAAAAAGAAAATCGAACATGCTGCCTCCGGAATTGCCGCTGAATGAACGCTCTCTACTGTTTGCGGAAAAAGCACAGAAATAATCCGAATCGAAGCAAAAGTACAAGGCCTATTCAGCGCAGGACAAAAGATTCCCTTGACAGCCGCAATGACCGTTGGTAGCGTTTCGATCACAAACAGATTTCCTCAACATTGATAGACTCTCGCGATTCACGGCAACGGTGCAAGGAGCGCGGTGTGATATTTAGAGGGGAATTAAGTGGCGGAAAGCCGGTTGCTTTTGCGACATGTCGCGGGAGCAAACCGGCTTTTTTTTGCCGAGTGCGCGCTTGCCGGGCGATAGTTTTCTTGGCTAAGGGCATGGTTCGACTTACCGCTGACTAGGGTTTCGGAAGGGACTGCAACTAAGGAGCGGCGTGGCACGACGATACAGGAGGAATGGCAAATGACGAGAGTCGATCTTTCCATCGCAATCGGCGGCGCAGCCGGCCAGGGCATCGCCACGCCCGGCGATATCCTGGCGCGCATCTTCGTGCGCCGCGGGTTGCATCTCAACGCCTACAACGCGTATCAGTCGATCGTGCGGGGCGGTCATATCTTTCTCACCTTGCGCACCAGCGACGCTGCCGGTGCTGAGCTTCGGCGACAAGCTCGATGTTTTAATCGCTCTCAATCAGGATACGATGAATCGCCACCTCGGCTTGATGACGCCGGGCTCTTCGGTGCTTTACAACCAGGACAAGATCAAACCTGAGGGCGCTCGACCGGGCGTGCAGCTGTGTGGTTTTTCGGTCAAAGAACTGGCGCCGGCGGTGCGCGGCGACTTGGTGCAGAATACCATCGCGTTGGCGGCGGTGTTGCAGCTGATCGGCGTCGAATTCAAAATTCTCGAAGAGATACTCAACGTGCAGTTCAAGAGAAAAGGCGAGGCGGTGATCGCCGAAAACGTCGGCGTGGCGCGCGCCGGTTACGACTACGCGGCGAAGCAGTTCAAGGCGCTGCCCGTCTCACTACCGGATACCGGCAGGAAACTGGCGTTCTTCGAAGGCAACCAAGCGTTGGCCATGGGCGGTGCCGCGGCGGGAGTGCGCTTTTACTGCGCCTATCCGATGAGCCCGTCGTCCGGCGTGCTTCATTGGATGGCGCGCCATGGGCGCCAATTGGACATTATGGTGCGCCAAGTGGAGGACGAGATCGGCGTCATCAATATGGCCATCGGCGCGGCCCACGCCGGCTGCCGCGCCATGTGCGCGACTTCGGGTGGCGGATTCGCTTTGATGACCGAGGGGCTGGGCGCCGCGGCGATGATGGAAATTCCCGTCGTCTGTATCAACGTCCAGCGTGCCGGGCCGGCCACCGGAGTGCCGACCAAAACCGAACAAGGCGATCTATGGCAGGCGATGGGCGCGGGACAGGGCGACTACCCGCGCATCATCGTCGCGCCGACGACGATCCCGGATTGTTTTCATACGGTGCCGCAACTGTTCAATCTGGTCGACAAATTTCAATGTCCCGGCATCATCCTTTCAGATTTATTGCTGTCGGAGGGCCGATCGAGCATCGACCCGGCGGAGTTGGACTTCAACGTCGCCATCGAACGCGGCGAGGTGATCGGCTTAAATGGCGCCACGCCGCCGCTCAACGGCGGCTATAAGCGCTACACGATCAATGACAGCGGGATCTCGCCGCGGGCGCTGCCCGGCACGCAGGGATTCGAACATGTGGTCGCCACCGACGATCACGATGAAGACGGCGTGCTGATCAGCGACGAATATACCAACCCTCATAAGCGCCAAGCGATGCACGAAAAACGCATGCGCAAGATGGATTCAATCTTGCCGCTGCTCGACGCGCCAAAGCTCTGGGGCGTCGAGGACGCGCAGGTCACCCTGGTCGGGTGGGGCTCGACCGAAGGAGTCGTCCAAGAGGCGATCCAGAAACTGGCCGCCGAGGAAGGCATCGCCGCCAATTTGCTGCAGATTAAATGGCTCGTGCCGTTACATGGCGAAGCGATCGTTTCAACTCTCGCGAAAAACAAGAAAACCATCATCGTCGAAAACAATTATAGCGGTCAGTTCGCGCGTTATTTACGGTCTGAAACCGGCATTGTCGCCGACGGGCACATTCGCAAATACGACGGCGAGCCGTTCATGCCGCATCATATCGTCGATGGCGTGAAAGCGATCCTGGCCGGCGGCACGAAGCAATATGTGCCGGTGCATGAAATTATGGTTTAGCAATCGTTTCTTGTGGGTCGGTTGTGGAGGGGGATTCACCGTACGTCACACAGAGCGGGAAGCAGCGGGCGCAAAGTCGTGCGCTCCTGCAACTCATAACGCGAAACAAGTTAAAGGAGCGCTGATGACATTATCTACGGTCGAACTTGAAGCAAAATCTTCGGTGCCGCCGCCGGCGAATCTGCCGTTGACGGTCAAGGATTTTAAAGGCAAGGCCGAACCGGATTGGTGCCCCGGCTGCGGTGACTTTGGCGTGCTCGTCGCATTGAAACAGGCGCTCGCGGAACTGGGTATTCGCCCGCATCAGGCGATGGTGATCAGCGGCATCGGTTGTTCTTCCAATCTTCCCGGCTATATCAGCACCTACGGCATGCATACTTTGCACGGCCGCGCGCTGTCGGTCGCCACCGGCGCGCAGATGGCCAATCATGAACTCAAGATCATTGTCACCGGCGGCGACGGCGACGGCTATGGCATCGGCGGCAACCATTTTGTTCACTCGATGCGGCGCAACGTCGATCTCACTTATATCGTGATGAACAATCAAGTTTATGGGCTGACAACCGGCCAAGTCTCACCAACCAGCACCAAGGGGATGAAAACCAAGAGCACGCCGGCGGGCAGCGTGGAGAATCCGCTCAATCCGATTCCGCTGGCGATCGCCGCCGGGGCGACCTACGTGGCCCGCGGCTATACCGGCCAGGTCAAGCATCTGGTCGAACTCATCAAGGGCGGCATTCAACACCGCGGTTTTTCGCTGATCGACGCCTTCAGTCCCTGCGTGACCTTCAATCTTGAAAACGATCACGATTTTTTTAAACAGCGGACGTTCAAACTGGAAGATAAGCACCATGATCCGACCGACTTCGCCGCCGCCATGAAATATGGCTACGAATGGGGCGATGAGATCGCCATTGGTTTGTTCTGGAAACGCGACGATCTGCCGGCCTTGGACCAGTTGGAGCCGGTACTCGACCACGACGGTCCGCTGGCTCGCCGGCGACTGGGAATCGCACCGGACCAAGCGCGATCGTTGATTCGAGAGCTGATGTGAACCCCGACCGCTGACTTCGTTCACTGCGACGAGGAGCGGTGTGCCTTGCAACCCTACGGTTCTGAATTCGCTGCCGGTCCGTCGGCATGACTAAGGGCGAACTGCGGCTGATCTCCAGATGACGGCCGCATCCATCATTCTACAGAAAAAATCCCATCTAGTTTTGAGGCGACGATGATGGAACCGGTCGCCACGGGGTGACGATTTAGGCGGAGTCAGCAGGCTTTACTTTGCCCTCGGTTTACCCGCGTCGATACAGGCTGGTTTCAAATCTGCTCGTGAAAGATTATCTTATCTGCTTTCCACTTAGTTGACATCCCGCCATGGGCTGGTGATACTCCTGAAACAAAAAATCACGGGAGATATCGTCATGAAAGATGGTTTTAAGATTCTCGATTCCGACATGCATCTGCGCGAGCCGGGGAATCTGTGGGACAAATATATGGAGCCCGAGTGGCGCGAGCGGGCGCCGAAGATTTTAAGCTCGACGGCGCGCAGTTCGGCGATGGTGATGATCGAAGGCAAGATACTGCAAGGCTATAAGCCGGCGTATCGCGGCGGTATTTTCGATGCCGCGCGCATCGACGAGGAAATCAAAGACTACCGGGCGCAACGGTTTTGATGCCAACACTCAACTTCAAGCCATGGACCGCGAAGGACTCGATGTCGCGGCGCTTTATCCGTCAATCGGTTTGGGCATCATGATGCGCGATGAAATGGATCCAAAATTGGCCGCGGCGATCGCGCGGGCCTATAACAATTGGCTATTTGATTTCTGCCGGACCGATCCCAAGCGCCTAAAAGGCGTCGGCATGTTACCGCTGCAGGATCCCAACGAGGCGGTGAAAGAAGCGCAAAGGGCAGTCGGCAAACTGGGCTTCGTGGGCGTGTTCGCGCGACCGGAGCCGATGCGCAATCTGCCGTGGCACTCCCGTTATTTCGATTCTGTGTGGTCGGCTCTGGAAGAACTGGGCGTGCCCATCGGCTTTCACTCAGCAACCGCGGCCGGCGAAGTTGCCCAGATCGGCGACCGCTTCGGCGATAATTTGCTGCTGCGCCATGTGGTCTCACATCCTCTCGAGAACATGGTGGCGATGGTCGACACCGTCGGCGGCGGCGTTTGCGAGCGTCATCCTAAGCTGAAGCTGGCATTTCTCGAATGCTATTGCGGCTGGGTGTCGTTCCTGCTGCACCGCATGGACAACGCCATGGCCAAAGGCCGGTTCCCGACTGCCGGTAAGTTGAAGCCGAGCGAATATTTTCAACGCCAATGCTGGATCTCCACCGAGCACGAGAAAGAGTTGCCGATGATCATCGATCTGATCGGCGACGACAAGATCGTCTTCTCGACCGATTATCCCCACGGCGATTCCGATTTCCCCGAAGCGGTTGAGGAATTTCTTGAGATGAAAAACGTCTCGAAAGAGAGCCAGAAGAAAATTCTTTGGGACAATTGCGCGGCGTTGTACGGACTGGGGCAGTGACAGAGAACGAATTGTTTCGAAGACGCGACAATTCGAGTCGAGATTCCTCGCCCGGGCCTCGGAACGACAACAGAGATGGCTGTCATCCCGAACGCCGTGAGGGATCTCGTCTTGTAGGCAAGTTGGTAAACTTGCGCCGGCCAGTGTGAAAACCCATGAAGAAATGCTTTCATCTCTTCGTCAATAACGACCCTGCTTCTGGCGATAGTAGTCCTATTCACGCGCAGCAGGCGAGAAAATCTTCCGCATAGGTTTCCTGGATCCAAGCACCGCTGCCGGTAGCGCGGTGCTAGTGGACGCGTTCCGGCAGGAGTATGGGCAAGCTTGGATGGATCGAGGGAAAGAATATCGCCATCGAGTACCGGTTTGCCGAGCAAAAGAATGAGCGCCTGCCTGAGCTTGCGGCGGACCTGGTTCGTCTTAAGGTTGATCTGATCGTGGTCGCAGCGACGGCCAGCGGCGTTGGCGGCGAAGAGAGCCACCACTACCATCCCCATCGTGATGGCGAGCGTTGGGGACCCCGTGGGTGCAGGTTTGGTTGCCAGTCTGGCGCGACCGGGAGGCAATGTCACCGGTTTCTCGAATTTAGCGACAGAGCTAAATACCAAAAGGCTAGAGATACTTAAGGACGTGGTCCCCAAGCTCGCCCGAGTTGGACTTCTGTGGCTGGTGGGAGCCAGCGTCGGACAAGACCTCCAACTGAAAGAGCTCAGGCCCGCGGCTCAGGCACTAAAGCTAAAATTGGAAGAGATCGAGACTCAACGCGACGCCAAAGGTTTAGAGAGCGCGTTTCAAACCGCAAAGCAGAAGGATGTCAAGGCGATTATGACGACCTCCGCTCCCGCCTTTTTCTCCGAAAGAAAGCGGATCGTCGAGCTTGCGGGTAAATACCGGTTGCCTGCTATTTACTTCCAGAAGGAGTTTGTTGATGAGGGCGGGCTCATGTCTTATGGGGCGGACTACGAAGATCTGTTCCGCAAGGCCGCCCACTACGTGGACAAGATCTTGAAGAGCGCCAAGCCGGCTGATTTGCCGGTGCAGCAGGCGACGAAGTTTGAGTTAGTCATCAACTTGAAGGCGGCGAAACAGATTGGACTGACGCTCTCGCCGGAGTTTCTTTCGCGGGCGAATCGGGTCATAAAATGATACTTTAGATTTTGGAATTTCGGTTAGGGGGAAGACCTGGAAGGTATTTTCTTCGAAGAGAGTTTCCGGTTCTTGTTTCGGCAATCCAAAATCGGCAATCTAAAATCCAAAATCGAATTGGAGGTGGACATTGGCTTATCGCACCATTGGTAAAACACTACCGCGGATTGAAGGGTACGGTAAAGTAACTGGGCAGACCCAGTATGCGGCGGATTTGCCGTTTGAAGGCTTGCTCTGGGCGAAGGTATTGCGAGCTTCGGTGGCCCATGCGCGCATCGTCAAGGTCGATACTTCGAAGGCCCGGGCGTTGAAAGGCGTGCACGCGGTGCTGACCGGCGCGGACGTGAAAGACATCTTCGTCGGCACGCGGGTGAAAGACCAGCCGGTGCTGGCTTATGACAAGGTACGGATGGCTGGGGATGCGATCGCCGCAGTGGCGGCCGATAGCGAGGCTATTGCCGATGAGGCGATCGGTCTGATCGACGTTGAGTATGAAGAGCTGCCTTACGTCGACGATCCGGTGGAAGCGCTAAAGACCGAGCGCGCCATTGATTCATGAAAATCGCGACAAATATAAAAACACGGCGAAACTGCCGGAAGGCATGTCCGGTCATAATCTGCAATCTTACGTGCGTTGGAAGAACGGCGATGTCGACGCCGGCTTCGCTCAGGCGGCGCGGGTTTTCGAGCACACTTTTCGCACGCCGCTGTCGCATCATGGTTACATCGAGCCGTGCGCCTGCACGGTGCAGGTTCATGCCAACGGTCAGGTTGAAGTCTGGGCGTCGAACAAGGGGCCCTGGGGCTTACGCGAGCAAATGGCCGAAGACTTCGGCGTAGCGCAGGAGAAGATCAAAGTTCACATCGTCCACGTCGGCGGCGATTTCGGCGCCAAGGCGTCATTGATCGACGTGCCGATCGCGTATTACTTGGCGAAAGCTGTCGGCGGCAGACCGGTCAAGTTGGTGCTCGACTACAACGAAGAAATCCTGGTCGGCGGTCATCGCCATCCGTCAGTGATCACGGTGCAAGACCGGCGTCGCTGCGGATGGCACTTTGCTGGCGGTGAAAAGCGATATCTATTTCAGCGGTGGCGCTTACGGATCGCAGAAAGCCAATCCGCAGGTCACCGTGCTGGGCGGGCGGCGTTTGGCGAGCATGTACCGCTGTCCGGCCATCGATGTCCAGACGTTTTGTTCCTACACCAATCAAGTGCCTTGCACCCAGACGCGCACACCGGGAAGCCCGCAAGTCGTCTTTGCCTTCGAATCGCAGATGGACATTATCGCCAAAGAGATGGGAATCGACGCCCTGGAGCTGCGGCGCAAGAATATTTTGCATGACGGCGATGCCAATCCCATGGGCGAGAAATGGAATCACATCCTCATGGGCGAAGTGCTCGAGCGCATCGTCGAAACCTCCGGATGGAAAAAAGGCGGCGCCAAGAAAAATCGCGGTTGGGGAATGGCGCTCTACGATCGCGGCACGCCGGAAGGCAAAGCGAGCTCGGCGTTGACGCTTGAGGCCGACGGCAAGAGTAAATATTCTCACCGGCGTGCCCGACGTCGGACCGGGATATTACACGGTCAGCCAGCAGATGGTTTGCGAGGCGCTCGGCTTGGCGCCGGAAAAAGTCGGGGTGGTTTTCAAGGATACGGATAGCTTGCCTTTCGATCCGGGCACGGGCGGCAGCAAACAAACCAACACTTCCGGCCACGCGGTCAACCAGTCGGCGCAGGAAGTGCGCGCCAAATTGGTTGCCCTGGCGGCGCGCGAGTTGGGTTGTCGGCCCGAGGAGATTCAACAACAGGACGGCACACTCACGGCGCCCAACAAGCAGTCGACGACCACCGAAAAGATGATCAAGCTTGCCGTCAAAGAAAATGGCGGCCCGGTGTTTCACCTAACCAACTATGTCCCGAAGGACATGCCGAAAGTCACCGGCTTCGCGGCTCAAGTGGCGGAGGTCGAAGTCGATCCGACTACCGGCGGGGTGAAGGTTTTGAATCTAACCACGGCGCACGATACCGGCACGGTGCTCAATCATCTGACCCTCACGGGGCAGATCGAGGGCGGTATCGTTACCGGCTTTGGCTTCGCACTTGATGGAGGAGAATCCCCTGGTGGACGGCAAGATCGCGACATTGAACTCTGGGCGAAGCCAAGCTGCCATGCATCGCCGACGTGCCGCCGTTGAAGACGGTCTTGGTCGAAAGCCCCACCGGGCCGACACCCTATCGGCGGTAAAGCCATCGCCGAGAACCCCAACGTGCCGACCGCGGCGGCGATCGCCAATGCGATCGCGGATGCTTGCGGCGTAAGAATGTTCGAGCTGCCGCTGTCGGCGGAGAAAATTTACTGGGCGATGAACCAGAAGCATTAAGCGCAAAATCGAGAAAAGAAATCGGAACATTTTTCCGTTTAGCGCGACGGGCTAAAATTCAGAGTTATCGCAGGACGCTCGGGATGAGTAATTTAGATGTCGAGTGTGGCGCGACAAATCGCCCGTTCAATGACAAAAAATCGGGCCGGAAACCTCCAAGGTCCGGGGTGCGGCAGAGCGTGCGGCAGGAAAATCCGAGGGGGTATTGGAGTCATGGACAAGTTGAATGACTGAGCCGACTAATTTTGCTTTTCGCTTATCGATTTTGCACTGGCGATCAAGCGTGACGGTAAAATCCATATGCTAAAATTGCTGTTGCTGGCGGCTGCTTTGATGATGGCTGGCGAAGTGCATGCCGGCGAGGCGGCGAAATGGCAGGCGGAATGGGATCGCACCGTGCGCGCTGCCGAACAGGAAGGGCAAGTTTCGGTGTCCATCGGCGGTTACGGCGCAATCCTAGATTCCGGCGCTTTTCAAAAAGCCTATCCCAAGATCAAGGTTACCAGCATCACCGGAGCGGGCACCGATTTGACCGCGAGAATCACGGCCGAGCGGCGCGCCGGCAAGTACCTGTTGGACGTTTACAACGGCGGCGGTAATTCGCTTTTTCAGGTTCTTTACGTCGGCAAAATGCTCGACCCGATCAAGCCCGCGTTGATCCTGCCCGAAGTGTTGGATGCGAGCAAGTGGTGGGAAGGTAAACATAAATACGCCGACAAAGACGGCCAATATATTATTGTCTACGAGGGTAATGTCGCGGCCGGCGCCGGCGCGGGTTACAATAACCAGCTGGTCGATCCGCGCGAATACAAGACCTACTGGGACTTTCTCAATCCGAAACTGAAAGGGAAAATCGTTTCTATCGACATTCGCAAAGTGCGCGGGGCCGGCATTCCTTGGCAGTTTCTCTACTACCATCCCGAGCTCGGACCGAAGTATCTCCGCCGGTTGTTCGGCGAGATGGACGTGACGATGATGGCCGACCTGCGCCAGGCGGTAGACTGGCTCGGCTCGGGGAAGTTTACGCTTGTTCTGCCGATCCAAGGCGGGCAGATTTACCGAGCTAAAAACCAGGGGCTGCCGGTGGATCAGTTCGAGCCTTTTCATTTCAAGGAAGGCGTTAATTTGTCTTCCGCTTTCGGTTCGCTCGCGCTGATGAATCGCGCGCCCCATCCCAACGCGGCCAAGGTGTTCATCAATTGGCTGTTGTCACGCGACGGCCAGACCCTGTTCCAAAAGTTGATCTCCGCGCCCGGTGATGCCCGCAACTCACGGCGCCTCGACGTGCCCAAGGATCATATTGCCGCTGACGAACAGCGGCGCGACAAGATGACTTACTTCGACACGGACGATCCCGACACCAAAGACTTGAATCCGGCGATGAAACTATTGGATGAAATCCTCGGCGGGAAGAAGTAGGGGGCGAATGGGATACGGAGATTGGTCGATTGGAAAGAAGGTGCGCATGTCTCTTCCGGCGGCGGTTCTCTCGGTTTGATCAAAGGCGCGCCGCACCCGAACGCCGCCAAGCTGTTCATCAATTGGTTTTTGTCGCGCCGTGGCCAGATCGCGCTGCAGACCTATGAAGACCTCTACGGTGAAGACCCGCCCAACTCGCGTCGTATCGACATTCCTAAGGAGGTACTGCCGGCGAGCAGCCGGCTCGTCGAAGGGCGGCGCTATTTTGATTTTTCCGACGCCAAGCACTCCGATATGACGCCGATCTATCAATTGGCCAAGGAATTCATGAAAGTCCGGGAAGGAAAATAAATATGACAAGTATTCGAATTGCTCTTGTGGCTTTGCTTGTCCTTACTTCAGTGTCAGCGGGTTTTGCCGCCGACGCCAGGCAAGCCAACTGGGAGCAGACCGTCGCCGCGGCAAAGAAGGAAGGCAAGTTGAACTTTTACGTCGGCCGCTACGGCAGTGAACCGTTGCTGAACGAGTTTCGTAAAGAGTTTCCCGAGATCAAGCTGGTAACCGTCAACGGCGCAGGCAATTCGCTGGGAACCAGGATTATTACCGAGATTCGCGCCGGCCATGTGGTCGCCGATCTTTTCAGCGGCGGCGCTAATACCAACTACGAAGTCCTGTACGAAGGTAAGGCGCTCGACTCGATCAAATCATTGTTGCTCCTTCCCGAGGTGCTCGATGAGACCAAATGGTTTGAAGGGCGCCATCGCTACACTGACCCCGAGCAGCGCCATGTGTTTATTTACATCGCCAACCCGTCGTCGTCGGGATTCTACTACAACACTAATATGGTGAACCCGAAGGAGATCAAATCCTACTGGGATCTGGTCAATCCAAAATGGAAGGGAAAATACGTTTCCCAGGATCCGCTGAGCACGGGCCTCGGCGCTTCGCTGCAATTCTATTACTACCACCCCGAACTTGGCGCCGAATATATTAAAAAGCTATTTGGCGATATGCAGCCGGTCTATGGGCGCGACCGCCGGCAGATCACCGACTGGCTGGCGCAAGGGCGCTACGCCATGTGCATCGGTTGCCGCGATACCGCCCGGGCCAAGTCGCAAGGATTGCCGGTCGACGAACTCGACAACATCGACTGGAAAGAGGGCGTGCAGCTAACCTCCGGCGGCGGCTCGATGAGTTTTATCAAGGGCGCGCCCAATCCCAACGCGGCCAAGGTCTTCGTCAACTGGTTCCTCTCGCGCCGTGGCCAGATCGCCCTGCAAAAACATCAGGATCTCTATGGCGAAGACGCCCCCAACTCGCGCCGCATCGATATTGCCAAAGACGTCTTGGTGCCAGTCAACCGCATGCAAGCCGGCAAACGGTATTTCGACGTCTCCGACCCCAAGTACGCCGATATGACACCGATGTTCGATCTGCTCAAGCAAATTGTGAAGGTAAAAGAGGGAAAGTAGCAAGCATTCAGGCAGTACCCTGAAGGGCACTTATCCAGTCTATCAAGTCGAGAAAGATTACCGGGGTAGAACGATCCGACAGTGATAACAAAGTTCCTGTGGTGTCTGCCAGAACTGTGACGAGCAATATTTCACGGCCACATTTGTACAGGCGTGGAACGGATTGTTCGACCCGAGAGAAAATCGATAGAGACTGTGAAAGTCCGTGTAGGTGAATTGCGACTCGCTTAAATCGTTCCCGCCCATTTGCCACTGCTTCCGCATAGATCTCCCTAAGACCTCCTAGTGCCAGTCAACCGCATGCAAGCGGGTAAACGGCGTCTCGACATAGCCGACTCCAAGTAGGCCGATATGAAGCCGAGGTGCGATCTGTTCAAACCGCTCCTGAAGGTGAAACGAACGGCCCGTTCGGAGTGAGTCGATGTGGCATACCAGTTGCGTGGCTGGAGCTGGGGTGCAACACGATGTGGTTGTTTTGGTCACCCCATTCTAGGGTGGTTGATTTAGAGGCTTCAACTCACAGCGCAATAACTTGGAGGTGCCATTTGTCGCATCATCATCGATCAAAGATCGTCAGCTTATTGGCGGTAATGATACCGATTTTTGGCTGTGCAAAGTTTCAGCCGGCTCTTGACCAAAAGACGTTGTTTGGCGGGAGTCGTCTCCCATCAATTAGCCAAACTCGCGAGGGGATCACGGTGAGCATCGAAGAGTTCGCCTCTGCGGATAAATCTAAGCATGCCTTCGATTCGGACGTGATTGCTTCCGGGGTTCTACCTTTACTGTTTCGTATCGATAGCAAGAGCGATGTTAATTTCAAGTTGCCTGCGGAGTCGATAAAGGCTTATTTAAACAAACAGCCCCTCACTGTGCTCAACGGTGAAACGGCCGCGAAACAAGCAAGCACGCGGGATTACGTCGGGAAGGCGCTGGGCTGGACAATCCTTTCCGGGCCGTTCTTTTTTCTTGCCTGGCCGGGAACGATCGTCGGTTCGGCAATGCACACCCGGAATGTTAATTCCCGCATCATTCGGCATTTTGAAACTTTGCAATACAAAGGTGCCATGGTACGCCCAAATCAGCCGGTCAGTGGGTTTATATATTTCGAGATACCTTCCGATGGTAAGCTCCTCCAGTCGGTAGCCGAATCGAAGAGCCTGCAGAACTTAACCGTTGAAATAGTCGCGGTCCCCGAACTTGAAGGTGAAAATCTAAATTTCATCATGCCGTTTCTCAACATCAGTTTATCAACCAATTGAGCGATTATTGGTACTTGTTGAAGCCCGCTACTGACCCACAGATCGCGATGGTGAAGTAATCAGAAAGAAAATATGAAGCCGCATAGGCCGCGGTGAATTTTCATAAAGCCATGCCGACACAGATTCACATCTACACCATCAATCGCGGCAGTCTCGATGAGTTTGCCACCGAGTGGCGAGACAAGATCGGACCGTTACGAGAGAAGTTTGGTTTTCAAGTGAGCGGCGGCTGGAAGGTGAAAGAGACCGACCAATTCGTCTGGTTTCTGAGCCGCGATAGCGCGGAAGATTGGAATACTCAGAATCAAGGGTTTTATCAGTCCGAGGAACGGCGTTCTTTGAAGCCGGACCCTGCGCGGCATATTGCCCGGGTCGAACAATATTTTGTCGAATCGGTGTAGCTCGGTTGCAAAATAAAGAAGAACAACCACAGGGTTGCCCCAACGGTTCTGATTTCACCCGTTGGTATTGTAAAATTTGGCCGTCCCAGCGTTTCGTGTAAACTATTCAATAGGTGGATCCTAGAGGGCGGGTTTAAAACCACGCCCCTACAAGACTCAATTCCTTTTTACGGTTTTTGCGCACTTTGCGGTTCATTGCCGGATTTCTGAATCTATTTCCTCAGCGCCCCATAGACCTTTTCCGCCGTTATCGGTAAATCAAAGATGCGCGCGCCGCAGGCGTCGTGGATCGCGTTGGCAATGGCCGCGGCAGTCGGGACGTTGGGAATTTCCGCTATGGCTTTGCCTTGATAGGGAATCGGTCCGGCCGGGCTTTCCATTAGCACCGTCGTCAGTTTTGGCACGTCAGCGATGGTGGCCATCTTGAATTCGCCGAGATTGACTGTGGGCATCTTGCCCTCGACTAGGGAATTATCTTCCATCAGGGCGAAGCCCAAGCCATTAATAATGCCGCCGTCGATCTGACCGGTGTAGCTCAGGTGATTTAACACCGTACCAGAGTCATGAACCGTCGTGAGTTTCGTGACTTTAACCTGTCCGGTAACGGGATCGACTTCAACTTCCGCGACCTGCGCGGCGAATGAGGTGATCGGCGCGCGCGCCGGTTCGTAGTTACTCAAATGCGTCAGCGCGCCGCCGTTCTGCGCGACGGCGTGGCGCATCATGTCGGTGCAAGACATCGGCTTTTGCCCGGGCACGTTATAGCGGCCATTCGATTCAGCGATCGCTTCGCGCTTGCAGCCAAATTTCGTTGCGGTGAGAGCGATGAGTTTTTCCTTAACTTCGGTGACGGCTTGATAAGCGGCGGTGCCGACGCTGTTGGTCGACTTGCTGCCGCCGGTGCCGGAGTCGTAGGGCGAGCTGTCGGTGTCGCCGACCCGAACGCTGACGCGCTCACGGGGTAAGTCGAGCACTTCGCTGACGATCTGCTGGACCACCGTATGGATGCCTGGACCCACGTCGGGCACGCCTAGATGGACGCTCAGGCTACCGTCGGCTTCGACGGTGATAGCCGCTCCGGATTTTCCCGCGCCCGATGGTCGCTCATAGACGGCGACACCGCGTCCGACATTCTTCGCCTTGGGCTTATTCCAGCCGGATGCTTCCAGGGCTTTGGTCAGGGTTTCTTTGACGACGATGCCTTGAAGTTTTTGCCCGAAGGGGGTCGGCTCGCCGGCGTTGAGCAGATTGTCCATGCGAAATTTCACCGGATCAAGTCCCAACTCCCGGGCGATGATGTCGATCTGCGATTCGACGGCGAAGGTAGTCTGCGGGCTGCCCGGCGTGCGCGTCTGGGTGCAGGGAACTTGGTTGGTGTAAGCGCATAGAGTTTCGACTTGGATCGCGGGAAATCGATAATAGCTGGCCGCCCGTCGAGGGCCCTGGACGGTGACTTCCGCGTTGGCTTTGAGCGCGGCATAACCACCGCCGCTAAAAACCGCCTTGATCGCCATAGCGCAAATCTTGTTGTCGCCGTCGACACCAGTGCGCAGCGTAATCACCGCCGGATGACGATGTGAGATGGCGGTGACTTCCTCGGTGTATTCCAAGACCATGCGCACCGCTTTGCCGGTCTTCTTAGCGAGAAAATAGCAGATCGGCGCCTCAGCGACCGAAGTCTTGCCGCCGAAATCGCCGCCGACGGGAAGAATGTGAACTTTGACTTTTGCTTCCTCGACGCCGACATCGCGGGCAAAACGAGTACGCAGTGTGAAAGGAGCTTTGTTCGACGCCCAGATCTCGATCTGGCCGTCATCGTGAATCTGCACCGTGCAGGCGTGGGGCTCGATGTAGCCGTGAAATCCCAACGGCGTGCGAAAGGTATGTTCGAAAATCCGCGCCGCCTGCTGAAAGCCGGCGTCGACGTTGCCGTTGGTCCATTTACCGTAGGACTGCACATTGGGCAGGTCGATGTCGCGCTCGGGTGCGTTCTTGTAGGACATCGGATCATCGTGCAGCACCGGGGCTCCTGCTTCGGTTGCTTCTACCGGATCGGTGATAAAGGGCAGTTCTTGATACTGCACGTCGATGAGATTCACAGCCTCTTCAGCGATCTCGTCAGTGTCGGCCGCGATCGCAGCCACTGGTTCGCCGGCGTAACGTACCTTGTCATGGGCGAGCAGCGGCATGTCTTTCATGCGCAGCCCGACCATTATGCCTTTGACATCCGCGCCGGTGATGATGCCACGCACGCCGGGCAGCTTGGCCGCTTTGCTAGTGTCTATGCTAACGATGCGCGCGTGGGGCAGGGATGTACGTAATATCTTCGCCGCCAACGCGGCCGGAAAGTTTAGATCCGCCGCGTAGCGCATGTTGCCGGAGACTTTGTCCGCTCCTTCGATGCGGGGAACTGCTCTGTTGACGCTCTTATAGATCATTCATGTCTCCGTAATTGGTAGTAGGTTTAGACGCGTTGTTTGGCTACTCCGTGATTACTTCCTTCGGAACAGAGTAAAAGCAAGAATGGCAATGCCAATCACCAGGAATTTGGTCAGCAACGGACTATGGTCGCCGATCGTGGGCACAGTAACGATTGCGGCCATAAAGCCACAGATGATTGTAAAGCCAATCCGGTTAGCTTGGATTCGGCTGAGTTTCGCGCTTCTGAACAGGACAATGTAGTCATCTTTCTTGTCCTGGCTCATCGCTGTTATATTTGTACTTTTGTAAAAACTTTCAAAGGATTTTTCTGAAAGATTTTCAGCTTATCCTCGGCGCTCAAAAACCCCAGACCATCGATTACCGGGATCATATCGTCGGATGGCTTGCCGGTGTCTTTGCGGATGGCGCCGCCGGAGCCGGGGGATTCGGTGCCGAAGAGAACCTGGTCGACGCCGCGTTGCTTGATGCCGGCTTCCAGATAATTGACATCGTACACGCAGGAGTCGAAGAACAGGTTCTTGCTGAAGTCACCCTGGCCGACATGGTGGTCGTTGGGAATAAAGCGGTTCAAGCCGCCGCCGCAGTGGCAGATGACGATCTTCAATTTCGGGAAGGTCTGAAAAATCTTGCTGTGCATGTAGAGCTGCATGGCGACGAACTCTTCGAGATAGTTGTTCATCTGATAATTCGCCGGGATGATTTCTAATCGCCGGTCATAGGTAGTGGATGGATGGACCATCAGCGGGACATCCAATTGCACCGCTTTGTCGTAGAGCGGGTGCCAATACTCTTCATGGACACCGGGAGTCTGCTTGTCGCCGGCGGGATCTGGATTCAGATAGGCGCCGACGAAGTTCAGCTCTTTGACGCAGCGCTCGAACTCGGGCAAGCAGTTGCGCGTGTCCCTGTCGCGCGATTGCGGCAGTTGCGCCATGCCGCGGAAACGGTCGGGGTGCAATTTGACGATGCGGGCAATGACATTGTTGGTCGTGAACGCCCAGAACTCTTGCAGGAACGGCCGCATCCAGTGCCACATGGCGATGGGGCGCGGGCCGATCAACTGAACGTCGATGCCGCGATCGTCCATAAATTTCAGATGGCGTTGCTGGGCGGCTTCGAGCTGCTCGTCGCTCATGTCGAGTTTGCGATTAGGGGTATTCTGCGAGACGGTTTCAGCCAAGAATTGGCGAAATACGGCGGGCGTGGTCATGTGGCCGTGTACGTCAACGGTGATTTGATTATTATACATAAAGTCTCCTTTTGCTTCCCCGCTTCAGTGGAATCGTAGTCTTCGAACCAGTTGAGCGGCCTGAAGGTGTTGAACTATTTGAACCGGTCCAGATCAGTCTTCTTCCGGCGCCGGCACTTGGTGTTTTAAGTAAATCTCTTTTCGCTGTTTCGACGACTCGATAATCGCCAGGCAGACTTCCAGGGTCGCCATGCCCCAGGAGCCGGTGTGGCGGATTGGTTTGTCGAGCACGACGGCGTTGTAGAGTTCCATCAGCTCACCGCGCCGTGATGGACCGCCGCCACCGATGAGCGGGACGTCTTGGGTGCCGTCACGGACGAGGACGAGTTCGCCGGCATCATGGACACCAACCTGCTGGGCACCCTGCGCGCCTGCCAGGTGTTCGGCCGGTCGATGATCGAGAAGCGCTACGGGCGCATCATCAACATCGCCTCGCTGTCGACGTTCGTGGCCCTGTACGAGGTGGCGGCCTACGCCGCCAGCAAGGCGGCGGTGGCCTCGCTGACCAAGTCGCTGGCCATCGAGTGGGCCAAGCACGGGGTCAACGTCAACGCCATCGCCCCCGGCGTGTTCCGCACCGCCCTCAACCAGAAGCTGCTGGACGAGACCCCCCGCGGCCAGGAGTTCAAGCTGCGCACCCCCATGGGCCGCTTCGGCAAGGTGGAGGAGCTGGCCGGCGCGGCGCGTCTTCCTGGCCTCCGACGCCGCCAGCTTCGTCACCGGCGAGATCATCGTCGTCGACGGCGGCTTCCTCGCCAGCGGCGTGAACCAGTAGCCCCGGTCATCTCCCGACCTACCAGCGGTCAGCGGAGTATTCTTCTCGGCGAGCGCGATGAGTATCTGGGCCGCGCCTCATCAATCTGGTGGCCTCCAGCCCCTTCACCGGGACCTGGATGTCCCCGGCCACCGGCTATTCCATGAAGGCATCGTCCA
>CAVYDL010000008.1:0-760498 GCA_963767275.1 uncultured delta proteobacterium
CCCGGGCGGCCTTCAGGTCGTCCGGGAACACCAGGATGCGGTAGGCGGGCCCGTCGCGGCTCAGCGTGGCGCGGATGCCCGCGGCGGCGAGCCGGCCCTGCAGCACCTCGGCCGCGACGGCGCCCGGCACCCGCGAGACCTCCTCCAGCAGGCCGAACGCGTCGGGGTCGTCGGGATCCGCCAGCCGCGCCGTCGGCACCTGCCGGTCCGTCCCGAACGTCCACCGCAGTGCGACGACCACGACCGCCATCAGCAGCAGGCCACCGAGGATCACCCAGATCCGGGCTGACGCGTCGGGCACCGACCCAGTCTCCGCCTCCTCGCGCAACGCCGCCATGCACGATGTGACCCACTTCAAAGGACGTCCGACTTGTGGGCGTGCGACCGTAGGATCAAGCGGCCAGCTGGTCCTCGAGGTGGAGGTGTCCGGTGCCGTACCCGACCGATCGTGAACGCGACCGACCCTGGGTCATCCGCACCTACGCCGGCCACTCGTCGGCCGCGAAGTCGAACGAGCTCTACCGCCGGAACCTGGCGAAGGGGCAGACCGGGCTGTCGGTGGCCTTCGACCTCCCGACGCAGACCGGCTACGACCCGGACGACGAGCTCGCCCGCGGCGAGGTCGGCAAGGTCGGGGTGCCGATCAGCCACCTCGGCGACATGCGCGACGCTGTTCGACGGCATCCCGCTCGCCGAGGCGAACACGTCGATGACGATCAACGCGCCGGCGATGTGGCTGCTCGCGCTGTACGTCGCCGTCGCCGAGGAGCAGGGCGCCGACCGCGCGCAGCTGGCCGGCACGACGCAGAACGACATCGTCAAGGAGTACCTGTCGCGCGGGCACCTACGTCTTCCCGCCCGCGCCCAGCATGCGGCTGATCACCGACATGATCGCCTGGTCGGTACACCAACATCCCGAAGTGGAACCCGATCAACATCTGCAGCTACCACCTGCAGGAGGCCGGGGCGACCCCGGCGCAGGAGCTGGCCTACTCGCTGTCGACGGCGATCGCGGTGCTCGACTCCGTCCGCGACTCCGGCCAGGTCCCCGCCGCGAGAGTTCGGCCGAGGTCGTCGGGCGCATCTCGTTCTTCGTCAACGCCGGGCTCCGGTTCGTCGAGGAGATGTGCAAGATGCGGGCCCTCGCCCAGCTCTGGGACGAGATCACGCGCGAGCGCTACGGCGTCACGGACGCCGAAGACGCGCAGGCTGCGCTACGGCGTGCAGGTCAACTCGCTGGGCCTGACCGAGGCGCAGCCGGAGAACAACGTCCAGCGCATCGTGCTGGAGATGCTCGCGGTGACGCTGTCCCGCGACGCGCGGGCCCGCGCCGTCCAGCTGCCCGCCTGGAACGAGGCGCTGGGCCTGCCGCGGCCGTGGGACCAGCAGTGGGCGCTGCGGATGCAGCAGGTGCTCGCCTTCGAGACCGACCTGCTGGAGTACGAGGACCTCTTCGACGGCAGCCGCGTCGTCGAGGCGAAGGTCGCCGAGCTCGTCGAGGGCGCCCGCGCGGAGATCGACCGGGTGCAGGAGATGGGCGGGGCGGTCGCCGCCGTGGAGTCCGGCTACATGAAGGGCGAGCTGGTCGCGCTCGCTGGCGGCGCGGCGGCGGCGGATGGAGTCGGGCGAGCGACGTCGTCGTCGGGGTGAACCGGTTCGAGACCACCGAGCCCAGCCCGCTGCAGGCCGACGGGCGCCGGCGCGATCGAGGCCGTCGACCCGGCGATGGAGGCACGCCGCGGTCGAGGCGATCCGGGCGTGGCGGGCCGGGCGCGACGACGGCCGCGTGGCGAGCGGCGCTGGACGACGCTGCGCGACGCGGCCAAGACCGACGCGAACCTGATGGAGGCCTCGATCGCCTGCGCGAAGGCGGGCGTGACGACGGGCGAGTGGGCCGGGGCGCTGCGCGAGGTGTTCGGCGAGTTCCGGGCGCCCACCGGGGTGTCGGCCGCGGCCGTCTCGCGGCGAGGCCGCGGCGGAGATCGCCGCGGTGCGCGAGCGGGTGCGCGCGACCGGCGAGGAGCTGCGGCGCAGCGGCTGCGGATGCTGGTCGGCAAGCCCGGCCTCGACGGGCACTCCAACGGCGCCGAGCAGGTGGCCGTGCGGGCCCGCGACGTCGGGTTCGAGGTCATCTACCAGGGCATCCGGCTCACGCCCGCGCAGATCGTGGCCGCCGCGGTGCAGGAGGGCGTGCACGTCGTCGGGCTGTCGGTGCTGTCCGGCTCGCACCTGGAGGTCGTGCCGGCGGTGGTCGACGGGCTGCGCGCCGCGGGCGCCGACGACGTCCCGGTGGTCGTCGGCGGGATCATCCCGCCCGACGACGCCGCCGCTGCTGCGCGAGCGCGGGGTCGCCGCGGTGTTCACGCCGAAGGACTACGAGCTCACCGAGATGATGGACGAGATCGTGACGCTGGTCCGCGCCGCCCAGGGGCTCTAGCCTTAACGCTGCGTGTCGTTGCACAGCTGCCGCTGTTCCCCTATGTTGCCGCTTCCGCGGCAGGACGGCAGGTGTCCGGCGGGCGCCGGCAGGAGGGTGTCGTGACGGCAGAGCCACCACCGACGCTGGTGGTGCGTGGCCTGACCAAGCGGTTCGGGGGCGTCACGGCGCTGTCGGAGGTCGACCTCGAGGTCGGCCGCGGCGAGGTCGTCGCGATCGTCGGCGAGAACGGGGCCGGCAAGTCGACGGTCGTGAACGTGCTCTCCGGCATGTGCCGGGCCGACGGGGGGACCATCCTCCTCGACGACGTCCGCGTGCGGATCGACAGCCCGGGCCGGGCCCACTCGCTCGGCATCGCCACGGTGTTCCAGGGCCTCGCGCTGTGCGAGAACCTCGACGTGGTCAAGAACCTGTTCCTCGGCCGCGAGATCGGGTCGTTCTGGATGGACGAGTCGACGATGGAACGGCAGTCGACGCAGTTGCTGCGGCAGATCTTCTCGACGGTCTCGCGCGTCCGCGACCGGGTCGGCGACCTGTCGGGCGGCCAGCGGCAGACCGTCGCGATCGCCCGGACGCTGCTGGGCAACCCGTCGATCGTGATCCTGGACGAGCCGACCGCCGCGCTGGGGACGACCCAGCGGATGCAGGTGCTCGACCAGATCACCCAGCTCCGGGCCCGTGGCCTGGGCGTCATCATGATCTCGCACAACCTGGACGACGTCGGCGCGGTCGCCGACCGCGTCGTCGTGCTGCGCCACGGCCGCAACAACGGCGTCTTCGAGGTCGCCTCCACGACCGCGGAGCAGGTCCACCACGCGATGACCGGAGCCGTGCCGACCCGCAGCCTCTTCGGCCAGGGCCGCTCCCGCGGCCGGCACCAGGCGGGGTGACCGTGCGCCCGGCGGTGCGCCGCGGTCGCCCCGGGCCGGGATGAGCCCGTGGCCGGTTGGATGGCGCACAAGCAGCCGGGGACGTCGCCCGAACACGGCGGGCGGCGGCCGGCCTCGCCCAGCGGCACGCGACGGCGGTCGAGCACTACCTCGCCGGCCGGGCGGACACCGCCCTGCCGCTGCTCGAACAGATCGTGTTCGGCTGCCGGGCGGTGCTGGGGGAGCGGCACCCCGACACGCTGACCGTCGAGGGCAACCTCGCGGTCGTCTACCTGCGCGCGGGCCACGACGACGACGGGTTCGCCGCCCTCGAGGAGGCGTGCGCGGGCCGCGAGCACGAGTTCGGCGCCGACGACGTGCGCACGCTGACGGCGCTGGAGTGCCTGGCCGCCGCCCACCGCTCGCGGGGCGACACGGCCGAGGCGATCCGGATCGGCGAGGGCGTCGTCGCGGCCCGCGAGCGGGTGCTCGGAGCGGCCCATCCCGACACGCTCGTCTCGCGGCTCGGGGTCGGGCTGGCCTTCGCCGAGGCCCACGCGATACCCCGGGCGATCGCGGTCCTGGCGGCGGCGCTCGCGGACGCCGACGCGGCGCACGGGGGCGCGTACCGGCACACGATCGAGATCCGGGCCGCGCTGGCGTGCTGCCACGCCCTCAACGGCGAGCTCGCCGTGGCGGCGGAGGGTTACGACCGGGCGATCGCCGATGCGTCCGAGGCCTTCGGCCCCGGCCATCCCGACACCGAGACGTTGCGGGAGGAGCGCCGCGACCTGCTCTCGCGTGCCGTCGCCGCGAGCGCCCTCGGACTGACCCGGCCCGGGTTCAGGCGTCGGGGCGCTCCTCGGCGAGCTCGTCGTCGCGGTCGGCGCCCCGGCGGCGGAACAGCGAGAACCCCGGAACGCCCTGGATCGCCAACCGGACGTCCTTGAGCACCTCGAGCAGCTCGTGCACGTCCGGACCGACCCGGTCCAGCGTCGCGAGGATCGGCATGATGTCGGTCTCCATGTGCTCGGTGAACACCGGCACCTGGTCGACCAGCCGGATCAGCGCCTGGACCTCCTCCTGCGAGAACTCGTCGACGAACTGGCGCAGCATCGGGGCGCCCCGCTCGGCGATCGGCTGGAAGACGTCGAGCAGCGCCTTCGCGCCCGCGCTCGTGGCGCCCACCGAATCCAGGAGCGCCTCGGCGGCACCGGTCACCGGGATGATCCGCTCGACGACCTGGTCCGCGTGATCGGCCACCTTCCCGGCGTGGTCGGCCACGCTCCCGGCCTGGTCGGCGACGCCCGCGGCGGCCTCGGCCACCTCGGCCGCCCGCGCGGCGACCCGGTCGACCCGGTCGACGGCGGCGTCGACGCGGTCCAGGGTGTCGTCCACCCGTCTGACCAGGCGCTCGGCCTCGTCGACCAGCGCGGCGACGCGTGCGGGCAGGTCGGCGACGACCTGCACGGCCTCGTCGGTCCACCCCAGCACCGAGCGAACGGCGGAGGCGAGATCGGAGGGGAGCGGAGCAGACCGCCGAGGCTCAGGGGCACCCCTGGATCTTCGCCCACCGCACGGGCACTCCGCACGTGCGAACGGTTCGGGTCAGGAGCCGTGCGCGCGGTCGTGGAGCTGCAGGAGGAGGTAGGCGGCGAGGCTCTGGGAGTCGGCGAGCTCCCCCGAGCGGGCCATGTCCTCGAACTCGGCGACGGTGAACCACGCCGTGCGCATGTCCTGCTCGGACGTGCTCGCGCTCGGTCGGGCCCTGCGGTGAGCTCGGTGGCGAGGAAGACGTGGCCGCGCTGGCTGGACATCCCGGGCGCCACCTCGAGGTGCCCGATGCGCTCCATCCGCCCGGCGATCAGCCCCGTCTCCTCACGCAGCTCCCGGACCGCGAGCTCGGCGGGGTCGACGTCGGCCCGGTCGGGTGCGGTGCCTGCCGGGAACTCCCAGCGGCGGCGCCCGACCGGGTAGCGGAACTGCTCGACGAGGTGCAGCCGGTCGCCGTCGCGCGGGATGACCAGGGCGTAGGTCGGCTTGTCGACCACGCCGTAGATGCTCTCGGTGCCGTCGGCGAGCCGGATCCGCGTCCTCGCGCACGGTCATCCAGGAGTTGGCGTAGACCTGGCGGCTGGTGAGCGTCTGCACGTACACACGGTGCCGGGTCCGGTTCCGGCGGTGCACCCGCGGGGTCGACTACCGTGTCGCGCGTGCGTCTCGTCATCGCCCGCTGCCAGGTCGACTACGTCGGCCGGCTCACCGCCCACCTGCCGATGGCGCCGCGGCTGCTGCTGGTCAAGGCCGACGGCTCGGTGTCCGTGCACGCCGACGACCGCGCCTACAAGCCCTGAACTGGATGAGCCCGCCGTGCTGGCTGGAGGAGCAGCCGGGCGTGTGGACGGTGCGCAACAAGGCCGACGAGTCGCTGGTGATCACCATCGACGAGGTGCTGCACGACACCAGCCACGAGCTCGGCGTCGACCCGGGCCTGGTCAAGGACGGCGTCGAGGCGCACCTGCAGGAGCTGCTGGCCGCGCACCCGGCGACCCTGGGCGACGGGTTCACGCTGGTCCGCCGCGAGTACATGACCGCGATCGGCCCGGTCGACCTGCTCTGCCGCGACGCCGACGGGGGCGACGTGGCCGTGGAGGTCAAGCGGCGCGGCGAGATCGACGGGGTCGAGCAGCTGACCCGCTACCTGGAGCTGATCGAACCGCGACCCGCTGCTGGCGCCCGGTGACGCGGGGTGTTCGCCGCGCAGCAGATCAAGCCGCAGGCCCGCACGCTGGCCGAGGACCGCGGGATCCGGTGCGTGGTGGTCGACTACGACGCGCTGCGCGGCCGCCAGAGCACCGACCTGCGGCTGTTCTAGCACCTCGCGCGGTGTCCGGGGCCGCGCGGCGTCCGGAACCGTGCAGGGCCGGGAGGGCGCGCGGGATCGGGAGACGGGGCATGCCCCGCGCGACGGCCCCGGCGGACCGACCACGTGCCGCTGCGGTCCGTCGGCCTCGCCCGGGCCGAGTCCGGGCCGGACGGCGAGTGGGTGGTGCGCGTCGGTGCCCGGGGCGTCGTCGACGAAGGACTACCGCTGCCCGGGCTGCGACCAGCTCATCGTGGCGGGCACGGGCCACCTCGTGACGTGGCCCGCGGGCGACTACGGGTCGGTGGCGGACCGGCGGCACTGGCACAACGCGTGCTGGCAGCACCGGCTGCGGCGCAGGCCGGGTGGCAGGCGACGCTGACTCGGCGCCAGCGGCGGGCGCCGGTGTTCTGGCGCTTGCGCCGGCGCTGCGTCGGGCGCCGGACCTCTCCCGACTCGGAGCGCTCGGGGACGGTCGCCGGCCCTCGTCGGCCGCGACCGCCGGGGACCCGTCCGCGGTGGCGTCGTCTCCCGTGCGTGGCCGGGCACGTCCGGCGGGCTGTCGTCCGGCGCCGCCGCGTCCAGCACCAGGGTTCCCGACCGGACGGCGGGCAGGGGCCGGGTGACCGGCTCGGGCGTCGAGGCGTCGACGGGGACGTCGGAGTGCTCGGTCGACCCGCGAGGCGGCGGGAAGTGCCGGGAGCTCGGGAGCGGGGGCCACGGCGGCGGGCTCGGGGGCGGCAGACGACGGCCGGTGCGGCGGGGCCTCGACCGGCGAGCCGGGGTGCGGCCCGGACGGCCGGTGCCGCGGGGGCGTCCGTCGGCGCCTGGGGCGCGAGATCGTCGAGCGCCGTGCCGAGCTGCGCCTGCGTGCCGCGCAGCTGCGCGGCGATGCGTCCTCGCAGGTCGGCGAGCTCGGCCACCTTGGCCTGGGCCTCGGCGATCATCCGGCGGGCGGTCTCCTCGGCCGCGGCGATCTCGGCGCGCGCCTGCCGGGTGGCCTCGTCCTTGCTGTGCTGCACCCACTGCTGCGGTGCGCACCCGCTCGGCCTGGATCGCCGTCAGCGCCTCGGCGCGGCGCTGGTCCATCGCGATGGAGAAGTCTTCCTCGACCGTGGTGCGCCGGCGCTCCGACTCCGCCCAGGCCGAGCGTGCGCTCCTGCTCGGCACTGCGCGGTCGGCAGTGCGATCGCGCGTGCGGCGGCGGTCGCGCTCCGCGGCGATCGACTCGCGGTCCGCCGCCGCGGCCGCCTCGGCCTCGGCCCGGGCTTCGCGGCCCCGGCGAGAGTCGGCCTCGCGCCTCCGCACGGGCACGGCCGAGGATGTCGGCGGCCTCCCGCCGTGCGCCCTTCCGCGATCTGCCCGACGGAACGCTCGGCGTCGCCGATCCGGCGGGCGACCTCCTCGTCCGCGCGCGCAGCATGTCGGCGACCTCGTCCTCGGCCAGCCGCAGCATCGTCCGCATGCGCTCGCTCATGCCCTGCACGTCCGACGGGCGTGCGGCCATGCGTCCGGACCTGTGTCCGCAACCGGTCCGCCCGCAGCCGCGCCTCGTCGAGATCGCGGCCGAGCTGCGCGGCCTGGTCGACCGCCGCGTCGCGGTCGGCGACGAGGATGCGGATCTCCGCGTCCATCCGCCGCAGGTGCGCGTCGACCTGCTGCGGGTCGTATCCCCGACGCACCACCGTGAACACGCCGTCGGACGGGGGTGCGACGGGTTCGGGCATGCGCATCACCGTACCGGCCGGACCCGGCCGGGCCGGAGCGATGCTCAGCGCGATCGGTCACTGTCACCCGGGCGGGGAGCGTCGGCGTTCCCCGCCCGGGGACGCTCATCTTCTAGACCCCGCGGAAGAGGTTGATCGCCGTCGATGTGGCGCTCCCGCCGCTCGTGGTCGACGACCCCGAGGCCCTCCTCGGGGGCCAGCGCCAGCACGCCGACCTTGCCCTGGTGGGCGTTGGTGTGGACGTCGAGCGCGGCCTGCCCGGTCTCGTCGAGCGGGTAGACCTTCGACAGCGTCGGGTGGATCAGGCCCTTGGCGATCAGCCGGTTGGCCTCCCACGCCTCGCGGTAGTTGGCGAAGTGCGAGCCGACGATCCGCTTGAGGTTCATCCACAGGTAGCGGTTGTCGTACTCGTGCATGAACCCGACTGGTCGAGGCGCAGGTGACGATCGTGCCGCCCTTGCGCGCGACGTAGACGCTGGCGCCGAAGGTCTCCCGGCCCGGGTGCTCGAAGACGATGTCGGGGTCGTCGCCGCCGGTCAGCTCGCGGATCTTGGCGCCGAACCGCTTCCACTCCCGCGGGTCCTGGGTGTGCTCGTCGCGCCAGAACTTGTAGCCCTCGGCGCTGCGGTCGATGATCAGCTCGGCGCCCATCCGCGGCAGATCTCGGCCTTCTCCGGCGAGGAGACGACGCAGACGGGGGTGCGCGCCGCCGTTGAGCGCGAACTGGGTGGCGTAGGAGCCGAGGCCGCCGGACGCGCCCCAGATCAGCACGGTGTCGCCCTGCTTCATGCCGGCGCCGTTGCGGGAGACGAGCTGGCGGTAGGCGGTGGAGTTGACCAGCCCGGGGCTGGCCGCCTCCTCCCAGGTCAGGTGCGCCGGCTTGGGCATGAGCTGGTTCGACTTGACCAGCGCCAGCTCGGCCAGGCCGCCGAAGTTGGTCTCGAAGCCCCAGATGCGCTGCTCGGGGTCCATCATCGTGTCGGCGTGCCCGTCGGGGCTCTCCAGCTCGACCGACAGGCAGTGCGCGACGACCCGGTCGCCGGGCTTCCAGGCGTTGACGCCCGGGCCGGTGCGCAGCACGACGCCGGCCAGGTCGGAGCCGACCACGTGGTAGGGCAGGTCGTGCCGCTTGGCCAGCGGCGAGAGCCGGCCGTAGCGCTGAGGAAGCCGAAGGTCGAGCATCGGCTCGAAGATCGACGTCCAGACGGTGTTGTAGTTGATGGCGCTGGCCATCACCGCGACGATCGCCTCGCCCGGGCCCGAGCTCGGGGGTCGGCGACGTCGTCGACGTGCAGGCTCTTGCGCGGGTCCTTCTCGCGCGGACGGGATGCCCGCGAACATGTCCGCCTCGTCCGCGTGCACCGTGACCCCCCGGTAGTGGTCGGGGATGTCGAGCCCGCCGACGCGTCGTACTGCTCGGCGAGGATGGCGTCGAGGATCTCCTGCACGGCTGGCCTCCGTGGCTGGTCGTGACGGTTGCTTGGTATCCCAAAGCTACTGCATCAGTATGGTAACCGCCGATTCCGGACGGTGCGAGCACGTGCCCACTGAGCAGGAGTAACCAGCCTGCTCAATCGTGAGTGGTCGTCGCGCCGCCGGCTCGACCAGCTCGACGAGCACGCCGCCGGCGTCCCTCGGGTGCACGAAGTTGATCCGCGAGCCCGCGGTGCCCCGGCGGGGCGCGTCGTAGAGCAGGCGCACGCCCTGGTCGCGCAGCGCGGCGCAGGCCGCGTCGATGTCGACCACCCGGTAGGCCATCTGCTGGATGCCCGGGCCCGTTGCGGTCGATGAACTTCCCGATCGGCGAGTCCGGCCGCAGCGGGGCCAGCAGCTGGATCGCCGCGCCCGTGTCGCCGGGGGCCGACAGCATCGCCTCGCGGACGCCCTGCTCCTCGTTGGTCTCGGTGTGCGTGGCCACGAGCCCGAACGTGTCGGCGTACCAGGCGATCGCCTCGTCGAGATCGGCGACCGCGATGCCCACGTGGTCGACGCCGGTGACGAGCGCCCGACGATGAGGTCGTCATGTCCGGAATGTAAGCGGAGATTGCGCGGTGCCGTGTGGGACGGGTCACGTCACCTCGCGAGTCGGCACGTCTCGCCGGCCGAAAGGCGGATTTCGCCACATCTGCGGGGCCTGTTCCGGCAGGTATCGTCCGCCGTGAGCCGCCCCAGGACGTCGCGGACCTCGTCGCGCGCGCCCGCAGCGGGGAGCACCGCGCGGTCGCGCGGTTGATCTCGCTCGTCGAGACCGACAGCGCGGCCGGCCGTGCGCTGCTGCGCGACGTGGCCGCCGCGCTCGCGCCGTACACCGGGCGGGCGCACGTGGTCGGGCTGACCGGGCCCGCCCGGGCGTCGGCAAGTCGACGTCGACCTCCGCGCTGGTCACCGCACTGCGCGCGGCGCGGCCGCCGGGTCGGGGTGATCGCCGTCGACCCCTCGTCGCCGTTCTCCGGCGGCGCGCTGCTCGGCGACCGCGTGCGGATGGGCGAGCACGCGACGGACGAGGGCGTGTTCATCCGCTCCATGGCCAGCCGCGGGCACCTCGGCGGCCTGGCCTGGTCCACGCCCGCAGGCGCTGCGGGTGCTCGACGCCGCGGGGTGCGACGTGGTGCTGGTCGAGACCGTCGGCGTCGGGCAGTCCGAGGTCGAGGTGGTCGCGCTGGCCGACACCACGGTCGTGCTGCTCGCACCCGGGATGGGCGACGGCGTGCAGGCGGCGAAGGCCGGGATCCTCGAGGTCGCCGACATCCTCGCGGTGAACAAGGCGGACCGCGACGGTGCCCGGCGGACCGTGCGCGACCTCGAGTACGCGATCGCGATGTCCGAGCGCGGCAGAGCGCACGGCACGGGGTGGACGCCGGCCCGTCGTGTCGACGGTCGCGGTGCGGCGGCGAGGGCGTCGACGACCTCGTGGCCGCCCTCGACGCGCACCGCGGTGTGGCTCGACGAGACCGGTGCGCGGGCCGTCCGCAGGCGGGCGCGGGCGCGCCGCCGAGGTCGAGGCGATCGCGCTGGAGCAGGTGCGGGTCCGGATCGGCGACGTCCGCGGCGCCGGTGCGCTGCCCGGGCTCGCCGACCGGGTGGCGGCGGGCGAGCTCGATCCCTACCGCGCCGCCGACGCGCTGCTGGAGACCGCACTTCCGGCGGAGAGTCCGTGACCGTCGAGGCGGCGCAGCACGCGCCGTGAGCCGATGCGGGTGGCGAGCTCGCGCGCGGCCCGCGCGTGCGGGGCGGCCTCGTCGCCGCGACCGGCGGCGGTGAGGGCGAGCGCGAGGTCGGCGTGTGTCGCGGCCTGATCGCGGGCCGAGGGCGACCCGTCCTTCAGCGAGTCGGCCAGGTGGTCGATCGCCGCGTCGTCGTGGAGCAGCGCGAGGGTGCGGCCGCGCCGGTGGCGGAGGTCGGGCGACGGCTCGGCCAGTTCGACCGCGAGGCCGGCGGGCGGGTGCGCGACGTCCACCGCCCCGGCTCCGGGGGGCCCGGCGGCGAGTGCCCGGTACGCGCCGTCGGCGTCGCCTGCGGCGGCGCGGACGAGGGCCACGGTGGTGCCGAGCAGGCGACCGGCAGGATCCGGGATGTCGCCGGCCCGGCCCGCGGGCGCCGGGTCGAGGGCGTTCTCCAGCACCGCGAGCGCGTCGCCGGGCGCGCCGACCTCGACCAGGGCGTCGGCGTGCCCGACCGCGGCCTCGACCGCGAGGCTCACCGACTGCGCCGCGCGAGCGGCCTCGGCGGCGCGGGCGAACCGCGCGACGGCGGCCTCGGCGTCGCCCGTGTCGAGCGCCTGCGCGCCGGCCAGCAGGCAGGCCCGGGCGAGCAGCACGGCCAGCGGGGCGGCGCCGGTCCGGATCGGGGATGTGCGGCAGGACGGCCTCGAGCTGCTCGACCAGCACGCGGACCGCATCTCCGGCACCGGCGGCGCCGAGCCGGTCGTCGAGCTGCCGTGCGGTGGTGAGCTGGGTGCGCCACAGGGCGACGACGTCGTCGTCGACCGCGGCAGCGGCCGCGAGCCGGGCGCGCAGGCGTGCGGCGGGGTCGGCCGGACCGACCGACGCCGGGTCGGTGGGGGCCAGGTCGACGCCGGAGCCCGCATAGAGCTCGCCGAGCAGCGCCCGGTAGGGCGTCTCCGGCGTCGCGTGCCCGTTCTCCCACCGGGAGAGCTGCGTCTTGAGGCTGGCGGCGGACGCGACGGCGACGCCCCGCGTCGAGGCCAGCTCGGCCAGCGCCCGCGCCGGCCTCGGTCTGCGACCAGCCGCGGGCGGCCCGAGCGGCGCGCAGCGAGGTCGGTCGTCCGGCGGTCACGGATCCGAGAATGTCGGTGGTCGGCCGTACCGTCAACGGTGTTGAGGCAACAGGTCGTCAACACCGGCAGGCGGGAGATCGGGATGGACGCGACGACGTGCGGGGTGTGCGCCCTCGCGGGGGCGACGGGTGGTGCGCTGGTCGGGTTCGGGGCCCGGTGCGGTCGCCGCCGGGCCGGCCGGGGCGACGGGCGCCGGAAGCGGCGGGTCGGGCGCATCTGGCCCGGTCCCCGTCGCGGCTCCCGGCGGCGGCACGGCCGATGAGGCGGTCAGTGCAGGCCGGCGGAGGCCTCGTCGTCGAGCAGGGCGGCGTCCGCCCCGTCGGGCCCCGGCGCGATCGAGAAGTCGCCTGCGGCGTGGCGGACCCTGCTGAGCAGGCCGGTCAGCTGCGTCTCCTCCTCCGGGGTCAGGCCGGAGAGGCCGAAGTCGACGTCGGTCACCGCCTTGGTGGCGTCCTCGAGCGCAGCTCGCAGCCACCGTCGGTGATCTCCACGAGCGTGGCGCGCCGGTCCGTCGGGTGGGGTACGCGGCGCACCAGGCCGTCGGCCTGCAGCCGGTCGACGATGTTGGTGACGCTCGTCGGGATGCAGCTGCAGCCGTTCGCCCATCACCCGCATGGGCAGGCGGCCGCTGCGGGAGAAGCTCAACAGCACCAGCGCCTCGTACCGGGCGAAGGTGAGCCCGTGCGGGCGCAGGGCGCCGTCGACGGCCGAGAGCAGGATCTGCTGCACCCGCATCACGCTCGTCACCGCCGCCATGGTCCGCGACGGCCCGATTCGCTCGTCCCACAACGCCGCCGCCCGCAGGATCGGGTCGAACGGCAGCGGCTCCCGCGACGTCATGGCGGGCGACGCTAGCAGTGTCGTCCGCCACCATTTCGCGCACCGGCCTGCAACGTCGGCGGGCGGCGTCGGCAGCACGTCCGAAGTGGACGGTGATCGGCGGTGGCCAGCGGTCGCGTTCCGCGATCCGGCTGCGGCACGCTGGCCGCATGCTCGTGGCATTCAGCGTGGCGCCCTCGGGGGCGGAACGGACAGTGTCGGCGACGTGGTGGCCGAGGCGGTGCGGGTGGTCCGGGAATCCGGCCTGCCGAACGAGACCACCTCGATGTTCACCACGATCGAGGCGCCGACGTGGGACGAGGCGATGGAGGTGGTGAAGCGGGCGGTCGAGGCGGTCGCAGGCCAGGGCGCCGCGGGTGAGCCTGGTGCTGAAGGCCGACATCCGGCCGGGGTGGACCGGCCAGCTGCAGGCGAAGGTCGAGCGGGTGGAGCAGGCGCTCGGCGGTACGACCGCCGACGACGGCTGACGGTGCGGCGGGGCCGGTGGCCGGCCCCGCCGGGCGTCGGACGCCGTCAGCGCATCGCGATGTTCAGCGTGAAGAAGAAGACGCCGACCAGGATCGCGGCCACGCCGAGGCCGATGGCGATCTTGCCCTTCTTGGCGGCGGTCGGGTGCTTGACGGCCATGGCGCCCGTGACGACCGCGGCCGTACCGACGATCCAGCCCGAGGATCGAGACGGGGCTGACGAGCAGGGCGATGACGCCGACGATCAGCGCCACCTTGCCGGTCGAGGGGTTCTCCTGGCGTGCGGTCTTCTTCCGCGCGTCGTCGAGGAGGCGGTCTGCGACGGTGTTGTCCGAGCTCATCGGATGTCCTTACTACGACGGGAAAGGGAAGCCGCGCGGGCGGCGGGTGTGTCGAGGACGTGCGAGGCACGGCCCCGGTCGACGTCGCGCACCGCGCACCCCTGCAACGAGCCGGTCGCGCGCCGGGGTGCTCCGCCGGAACGGTGATCAACCTGTCCCCGGTCGGGTGGGTCCGGGCCGGGCCGGTTGCACCGTGTGACGGGCCGGGCCGGAGAGGCCGTCACACGGCCGCCGGAGCAGGCACTGGCCGTCCGGGCCGCCACGACCTACGGTCCGGTGGAGCCGGACGGCTGCCGGGACGGGGAGAACACCTGTCGGGATCGGAGAAGACATGGCAGAGCAGGCGGCCGAGCATCGCGCCCGGCGGTTGTGGCGTGCGGTGGAGCCCTACCACGCGGTCGTCTACTTCGCCCCGGAGTCGCAGGCGGCCTGCACGGACCTGGGCACGCGCGGGTACTGGATGAGCTACTTCGCGCTGCGGGCCGCGCCGCTGGGCGCGGCCCCGCCGGAGGTGATCGCCGCGCTGTTCTACGGCTTCGCCCCTCGGCTCGTGGCCCGCGCGGTGCCGGACACGTGGAAGGTGGCGTCGCCGGAGCGCTTCCTCGCCGTGCGTCTGGAGGCGGTCGACGCGGCGCTGCACCGGTTGCTCGGTGGCGACGTGCTGCGGTCGGCCGAGATGGCCGAGGCCGCCGATCTCGCCCGCGAGGCCGCGCTCGCCGCACCGACCGCAGGGCGGGCGCTCGGCGCGGCGAACGCCGCCCTGCCGTGGCCGGAGCCGCCGCACCTCGTGCTGTGGCACGCCCAGACGGTGCTGCGCGAGCAGCGGGGCGACGGGCACGTCGCCGCCCTCCTCACCGCGGAGCTGGATCCCGTGGAGTCGCTGGCGTTGTTCGCCGCCGACATCGCGATGGACGGGGGCTGGATGCGCACCCGCCGGGGGTGGGGCGACGACGAGTGGGCGGCCGGGGTGGACCGGCTGGTCGACCGGGGCCTGCTGGGCGCCGACTCGACGCTGACCGCCGCGGGGCGGGCGGTGCGCGCCGCCGTCGAGGAGCGCACGGACACCCTCGCGGACCCTGCCGTCGCAGCGCTGGGCGACGCGCGCGCAGCACGGCTGACCGAGCTGGTGGAGCCGCTCGTGCGGGCGATCGTGGCGCGCGACGGGTTCATGCGCGACAACCCGATGGGCCTCGCGCCTCTGCCGACGGTGACGACGCCCGCCTGAGCTCGTCGTGCCAGGATGGAACGCGTGTCACGTCCCGATCCCCGCCAGGCGGCCCAGACCGCCGCGCTGTCCCGCGCCATGGCCGGCGCGGTCGATCTCTCCGCCGTGAAGGCCCGTTCCGAGGCAGCCGCCACACGTGCCTCGGCGCCGGCCGCGGATGCCTCCGCCGCGTCCGCCGGCACCGGGCAGTGGGTCATCGACGTCACCGAGGAGACGTTCCAGGCCGAGGTGCTGGAGCGCTCGCTCGAGGTGCCGGTCGTCGTCGACCTGTGGGCGGAGTGGTGCGGCCCCTGCAAGCAGCTCTCCCCGGTGCTGGAGCGCCTCGCCGCGGCCGGTCGGGGCACGTGGATCCTGGCCAAGGTCGACGTCGACGCGAACCCGCGGATCGCGCAGGCGTTCGGGGTGCAGTCGATCCCGATGGTGGTCGCCGTCGTCGGCGGTCAGCCGCTGCAGCTGTTCAACGGCGCGCTGCCCGAGCCGCAGGTCCGCCAGACCATCGACTCGATGATCGAGCGCTGCGCGACCGGATGCCGGGCATCGTCGCGGCGCGAGAAGGCGCGGCCGCCGCAGGTGAGGCGCCCGTCGAGGAGGAGCCGGACGACCCCCGCTTCACCGCGGCCGAGGACGCGCTCGAGCTGGGCGACTACGCCGCGGCCGAGGCCGCCTACCAGGCGATCCTGGCCGCCGAGCCGGCCAACGAGCAGGCCGTGGCCGCGCTCGTCGCAGGTGCGCTTCCTCGCCCGCGCCGAGCAGGCCGACCCGACGGCGATCGCGCGCGCCGACGCCGCGCCGGACGACGTCGACGCCCAGCTCGCGGCCGCCGACGCCGAGGTGGCGGTGGACCGGGTGGACGCCGCGTTCGCCCGGCTGGTCGCCACCGTCGGCGCGGACGGGCGGCGACGACCGCGACCGCGCGCGGCGAGCACCTCGTCGGGCTGTTCGAGCTGTTCCCGGCCGACGACCCGCGGGTCGCCACCGCCCGGCGAGCGCTGGCCCGCGCCCTGTTCTGAGCCCGGGACGAGCGGGCGGCGGCGTCGGATACCGTGGACGGTCGTGTCCGACGTCCGCCCGGCCCCTCGCGGTCGTCCCCGTGCCCGTGTCCGTCGTGGCCGCGTACGGCACCGTGTCGCGGCACTGCTCGTGCTCGCCTGCGTGGCCGGCGCCGTCGCGCTGCACCTCGCCTTCCCGCCGCCGCTCGTCGCCCTGCTGCCCTCGCCGGACATGCATGAGCTGCACGTCGACTTCGACACGTTCCGGGCGCTCGGCCGTCGCGCTCACGCACGGCGGCGACATCTACGACACGCCCGGCGAAGCTGCGGAACCTGAACCCGCCGGTGCTCGCCGCACTGCTCGCACCGTTCGCACTGCTGGACGCCCTGACCGGCCTACCGGCTCTTCGTCGTGCTCACCCTGATCATGGTGGTCGGCGCGGTCGCTGGCGGTGGCCCGCGAGCTGCGGCTCGGCCGCCGGTGCCGACGGCGGCGCGTCGTGCTCGCGGTGCTCGCCTCGTCGCCGCTGCACGGCACGCTGCTGCTCGGGCAGATCTACGGGCTGCTGCTGGTCGGGCTGGTCGCAGGCTGGGTCGCCGAGCGCCGCGGCCACCCGCTGCTCGCCGCCGCGCTGCTACGGCGTCACCGTGGCGCTCAAGCCGTCGCTCGCGCCGTTGCTGCTGCTCCCGCCGGTGCTGCGGCGCTGGCGCGCCGATGCCGCGCCGGGCTCGGTGGCGCGGCCGCGGCGTCACTGCTCGGCGTGCTGCGTCGCCGGCCCGGCGAGCGGGCTCGCAGTGGCTGCGGATCGGCCTCAGCGAGCCCGTGCCCGACACCGCGGACAACGCCTCGCTGCCCGGCCTGGCCGTCCGGCTCGGGCTGCCGTCGGCGGTCGGGCACGGTGCTCGGCCTGGCCGTGCTGGCCGGCACGCTGGTCGTGCTGCACCGGCGGCGCGGGCAGGTCGACCCGGCCGGCACCGCACCGTGGGCGGTGCTGGCCGCGGGCCTGCTGATGTCGCCGATCGCCTGGCACAACTACCTGATGCTGCTGTGGCCCGGCGTGCTGCTGTTCCTCGCCCGCGGCGGACCCGCCCCGTACCGGCCCGGTCGCGCGGCGGTGCTGCTGGCCGTCGCCGTGGTGCCGGTGTCGTGGAACGCGCTGTGGCCGGCCGGAGAGTGGTGGGCGCTCCCCGGCCGGACCCTGTACTGCGTCGTGCTGCTCGCCTACTGGTGGGTGCTGCTCTCCGGGGCGTCCGGGTCGTCGTCGGCCGGCCGGGTGGCCGACGGCACCGAGAGGCGGGACGAACCGCCGACGGCCACGGCGCTCTCGGTGACGTCCGAGCCGGACACCGGCTCGTCGAGCACGGCCTCCGCGGCGCCCGGGGCCAGCTCCAGTGCCGGCGGCTCGTCTTCGGTCGCCGTGTCCGGCGGCACCTGATCCGCCTCCCCGCCCAGCGGCGGGTACTCGACCTCGGGCACCTCGGGGGCGACCACGGGGGCGTCCGCGCTGACGCCGGCCGACGGGGCCTCGTCGAGCAGCTCGGCGTGGTGCGCCACCGCCTCGGCCGGAGCCTCGTCCGGGAAGTGCGCCGCGTCGGCGTCGGTGGCCGAGGGGATGGGCCCGGCGTCGACGTCGGTGTCGGTCGCGGGCACGGGCGGTGCCTCGTCGTCGTCGACCGTGTAGGCCAGGTCGACGTCCTCACCGACGGCCCCGTTGCCGCTGCTCAGCTCGGGTCTGTCGGTCAGCCCGGCGGGGGAGTCGGGGACGGCCACCGCCGGGGTGGTGTCGTCGACGACCTCCGGGGCGAACGGCGCCACCGGCGTGGTCTGCCCGATGTCGGCGGCCTGCTCGGCCCCGACCTCGTCCACCACCGACCGCTCGGGCGCCAGCCACAGCACGCCCGACGGCGGCAGGCGCAGCGCCGCCGAGGCCGGCCGCCCGTGCCACATCACCGGCTCGGCCTCGACCGACGCCGAGGTTGCCGACGCCCGACCCGCCGTAGATCTCGGCGTCGGTGTTGAGCACCTCGCGCCAGCGCCCGGTGAACGGCAGGCCGACCCGGTAGTCGTCGTGCGGGCCGCCGGAGAAGTTGGCGATGCAGGCGAGCACCGTCGGGTTGCCGTCGGCGTCGACGCCGTGCCGCAGGAAGCTCAGCACGTTCCCGGCGGCGTCGTTCGCGTCGATCCAGGAGAAGCCCGTCGGGCGTGTTGTCGTGCGTGCAGAGCGCAGGCGAGTGCTCTTGTAGACCCGGTTGAGGTCGCCGACCAGCGTCTTGATGCCGCCGTGCAGCGGGTCGCCGAGCAGGTGCCAGTCCAGCGAGCGCTCCTCGGACCACTCGCGGGCCTGCCCGAACTCCTGGCCCATGAACAGCAGCTGCTTGCCCGGGTGCGCCCACATGTAGGCCAGCAGCGCGCGCACGTTCGCGGCCTTGTTCCAGGCGTCGCCGGGCATCCGCGCCCACAGCGAGCCCTTGCCGTGCACGACCTCGTCGTGGCTGATCGGCAGGACGAAGTTCTCGCTGAAGGCGTACATCAGCGAGAACGTCATCTGGTTGTGGTGGTAGCCCCGGTAGATCGGGTCCTGCCCGATGTAGCCGAGCGTGTCGTGCATCCAGCCCATGTTCCACTTGAACCCGAAGCCGAGCCCGCCGAGATGGGTGGGCCGGGTGACGCCGGGCCACGCCGTCGACTCCTCGGCGATGGTCATCACGCCGGGGTGGTGGCGGTAGACGGTGGCGTTCATCTCCTGCAGGAACGCCACCGCGTCGAGGTTCTCGCGGCCGCCGTAGATGTTGGGCAGCCACTCGCCCTCGGCGCGCGAGTAGTCGAGGTAGAGCATCGAGGCGACGGCGTCGACCCGCAGGCCGTCGATGTGGAACGTCCTCGAGCCAGTACAGCGCGTTCGCGACGAGGAAGTTGCGCACCTCGCGGCGGCCGAAGTCGAAGACGTAGGTGCCCCAGTCGGGCTGCTCGCCGCGGCGGGGGTCGGCGTGCTCGTAGAGGGGGGTGCCGTCGAAGCGGGCCAGCGCCCACTCGTCCTTCGGGAAGTGCGCGGGCACCCAGTCGACGATCACGCCGTAGCCGGCCTGGTGCAGCGTGTCGACGAAGTAGCGGAAGTCGTCCGGGGTGCCGAAGCGGGCCGTCGGCGCGTAGTACGAGGTGACCTGGTAGCCCCACGACCCGCCGAACGGGTGCTCGGCCACCGGCAGCAGCTCGACGTGGGTGAACCCGGTCTCGTCGAGGTACTCGACGAGCTGGTGGGCCATCTCCCGGTAGTCCAGCCCCTGCCGCCACGACGCCGAGGTGCACCTCGTAGACGCTCATCGGCTCGGCGTAGCGCCTTGCTCTGCGCCCGCTTCGCGATCCACTCGTCGTCGCCCCACTCGTGGTGCAGCGCCGTGACGACCGATGCGGTGGACGGCGGGATCTCGGTCGCGAAGGCCATGGGGTCGGCCTTGTCGCGCCACTGGCCGTCCTGGCCGAGGATCCGGAACTTGTAGCGGGTGCCGACGCCGACGCCGGGCACGAAGATCTCCCAGACGCCGGAGCTGCCCAGCGAGCGCATCGGGTGCGTCCAGCCGGCCCAGCCGTCGAAGTCGCCGGTGACGCGCACGCCCTGAGCCGTGGGCGCCCAGACCGCGAAACTGGTGCCGGTGACGTCGCCGTTCGGGGTGTCGTAGGTCCGCACGTGGGCGCCGAGGGCGTCCCACAGCCGCTCGTGGCGGCCCTCGCCGATCAGGTGCAGGTCGATCTCGCCGAGAGTGGGCAGCCAGCGGTACGGGTCGTCCACCACGTGGACGTCGTCGCCGTAGCGCACCTGCAGGCGGTAGTCGCCGGGCGCCTCGGGAACCACGCCGGACCACAGCCCGGCGTCGTGCACCCGGACCAGCGGATGGGCCCGCCCGGGGTCACCGTCGACGAGCACCAGCACCTCGTCGGCGTGCGGGCGCAGCGTGCGCACCACCGTGCCGTTCGCCAGCACGTGCGCGCCCAGGATCCCGTGCGGGTTGTGGTGGGCTCCGCCCAGGACGCGGTCGATCGTGCCCTGGTCGGGCGGGGAGGCGTCGATCGTCTGGGTCTGTTGTTCGCGGTCCACGGACGAACCTTATTGCGCTCATCACGTCCGCGCTGCACCTGGCTCCGGTCGGTGGGAGTGCGGATTCCGGGCCGTCAGCCGCTTGCGGCTCGGGCGAGAGCGATGCGAAACGCAGCGAGATCGTCGACCCGGTCCCGAAGGATCTCCACCACCCGCGTGTCGTCCACTTTCGCGTATCCGTGAACCAGCAGGTTCCGGAAGCGAGCGGTGTCGCGAAGGTCGGCGGCAGCGCCGGAATCGAGCAACGCCTCGTCGACCACGGTCACCGCCGACCGGCGGCGATCGCGGCGAGCAGCTCGCGATCCATCGGTGCGGCCCACACCTCCACGTCGTCGGCCATCCGTCCGACCCGGCTCTCGAACTCGACCCGGGCCGGTTCGTCCCTGCTGTAGAGGACGACCCGGTCGCGCAGTACCCGGCCCAGGAAACGGACGGGGGCGCCGTCGAGCACCGTCACCTCGATCCCGCCGACGCCGGCGTGCGCAACGAGCGCGTCCGCAACTCGCGACGCCACCCGTTCGGGATCTCCGCAAGCAGGATCGACGGCGATGCCGATGTCCACATCGCTGTCCGGGCGGCTCCGCCGGCCGATCTGCGAGCCGTACAGATAAGCGAAGATCACGGGCAGGGAGGGCAGCTCGGCACGGGCCGCCACCCGCAGCGCGTCGACCAACTCCTCGCTCTCCACACCCCGATCGTATTCCGAAGCAGGGTCAGCCCGCGGCGGAGTCCGAGGTCGCACCGGCCGTCAGCCGCTTGATCGACGACAGCGGGATCGGGACCCAGCTCGGGCGGCTGCGGGTCTCGTAGACCACCTCGTACACGGCCTTGTCCAGCTCGAACGCGCGCAGGAGCGGGCCGTGGCGGCGCGGGTCGGCGCCGGCCCGCAGCGCGTAGCCGTCGCAGAACGCGTCGCGGTTGCGGGCCGTCCACTCCTTCGCGTGCCAGAGCAGGGGCGACGGCGCGGTCCGGTCGTCGGCGAGCGCGCGCGGATCGGTCGACAGCAGCTGGAAGAACGCCGCGTAGTCGAACGAGCGGAGCATCCCGGCGACGTCGCGCATGGGCGAGTCGAGGCGGCGCCGTTCCGCGAGCGGCGCGGACGGCTCGCCCTCGAAGTCGAGGATCAGCCAGCCCTGCGTGGTGCGCAGCAACTGCCCCAGGTGCAGGTCGCCGTGCACGCGGTGGATCGGGACCGGTTCGGTCAGCCCGGCGACCGCCTCGTACACGGCGCGCACCGCGTCGACGTGCGGCAGGAGCACGGGTGCGTCGCGTGCGGCGGCGTCCAGGCGGGCGCTCCACGCGGCGGCGAACTCGGCCGGGTCGCGCTCCGCGGTGCCCAGCACGCGGGCCAGCTCGGCGTGCACGCCGGCGACGGTCTCGCCGATCCGGGAGGCCTCGCCTGCGAAGTCGCCGCCCACCTCGTCGGCACGCAGGTCCGCCTCGGCGAAGAGGTCGCGGACCGAGGCCAGGGCCATCGCCCAGCCGTCGGCGGAGTTGCCGGCGAAGTCCTGGAGCATCGCCGAGCGTGGTGGGCTCGCCGCCGAGCGTGCCCTCGACGGCGCCCTGCAGCGCGGCGACGTCGTTGCTGCCGACCGACCGCAGCGCCCGGTGCAGCTCCAGATCCGGGTTGACGCCCGGGTTGAGCCGCCGGAACAGCTTCATGATGGTCTTCTCGCCGAACACCACGGAGGTGTTGGACTGCTCGGCGCCCATCACCCGCCCGCAGGCCGGGGGGCGCGAGCACGGCTCCCGGTTCCGGGACGAACCGCACGTCGCCGATCGTCCGGCCGGCGCGGACCTCCTCGAGCAGCCAGGCCGTGGCGGTGTGGTCCCACAGGGCGTCGTAGGCGCACAGGCCGTCGACATGGCCGATGGTGACGTGCTCCAGCTCGCCGCGCGCCTCCCGGCGGCGGCCGAGCAGCAGCTGGTAGTGCTGGACCGGGCCGCCGTCGGCGAAGGAGACGGCCAGCACCAGCAGGTCGAGGAGCGGTTCGGCGTCGGTCAGCGAGGTCGCCGACGCCACCTCGACGCCGCTGACCTCCCGTCCCTTGGCCCCGAACCACCGCTGCCGCCCGAGCCACTCGGGCAGGTGCGGCACGAGTTCCTCGACGAACGTCACTGCTGCGCCTCCTTCGCCGGCGCCGTCGCGCCGGACCGTCACGTTCCGCGTCCGAAGTGGCCGAGCGCCCGGCGAGGGTTCACCCCGCCGGACCTGACCTGGCCGGATGTGACCTTACGGCCTGGAGTCCGGTCCCGCGGGCGTGATGGAGAACCAGTAGAAACCGTGACCCGGAAGCGTGAGCAGGTAGGGCAGCTCGCCGATGGCCGGGAACGGCACGCCGCCGGTCAGCTCGTGCGGCACGGCGCCCTGCCACTCCGACAGGTCCAGCTCCACCGGCTGGGGGAAGCGCGACATGTTGTTGACGCACAGCACGATGTCGCCGTCGTGCTTGTCGCCGTAGGTGCGCATGTACGACAGCACCGTCGGGTTCGACCCGCCGAGCTCGCGGTAGTCGCCGAGCCCGAACGCCTGGTGCCGCTTGCGGATCTCGATCATCCGCCGGTTCCAGTGCAGCAGCGAGGTGGTCGAGTTCAGCTGGGCCTCGACGTTCACCGCCTGGTAGCCGTAGAGCGGGTCCATGATGATCGGCAGGTACAGCCGGCCCGGGTCGGAGCTGGAGAACCCGGCGTTGCGGTCCGGGGTCCACTGCATCGGGCTGCGGACGCCGTCGCGGTCGCCAGCCCAGATGTTGTCGCCCATGCCGATCTCGTCGCCGTAGTACAGCACCGGCGAGCCGGGCAGCGACAGCAGCAGAGCGGTGAACAGCTCGAGCTGGTTGCGGTCGTTCTCCAGCAGCGGGGCCAGCCGGCGGCGGATGCCGATGTTGGCCTTCATCCGCGGGTCCTTGGCGTACTCCGCGTACATGTAGTCGCGCTCTTCGTCGCTGACCATCTCGAGCGTCAGCTCGTCGTGGTTGCGCAGGAAGATGCCCCACTGGCAGCCGTCCGGGATCGGCGGCGTCTGGGCGAGGATCTCCGAGATCGGGAAGCGGTTCTCCCGGCGCACCGCCATGAAGATGCGCGGCATCAGCGGGAAGTGGAACGCCATCTGGCACTCGTCGCCGCCGACCTCGGGGTCGCCGAAGTACGCGACGACGTCCGCGGGCCACTGGTTGGCCTCGGCCAGCAGCACCCGGCCCGGGTACTCGTCCTCCATGACCTTGCGGCAGCGCCGCAGGAAGGCGTGCGTCTCGGGCAGGTTCTCGCAGTTCGTGCCGTCGCGCTCGAACAGGTAGGGCACGGCGTCGAGCCGGAAGCCGTCGATGCCCAGGTCCAGCCAGAAGCGCAGGACGTCGATCATCGCCTCCTGCACGGCCTCGCAGTCGTAGTTGAGGTCGGGCTGGTGGGAGAAGAAGCGGTGCCAGAAGAACTGGCCGCGCACCCGGTCGTAGGTCCAGTTCGACGTCTCGGTGTCGACGAAGATGATCCGCGCCTCGGGGTAGCGCGTGTCGTCGTCGGACCAGACGTAGAAGTCGCCGTAGGGGCCGTCCGGGTTGCGGCGCGACTCCTCGAACCAGGCGTGCTGGTCGCTGGTGTGGTTCATGACGAGGTCGGTGATGACGCGGATGCCGCGCTTGTGCGCCTCGTCGAGCAGCACGACGAAGTCGTCGACGGTGCCGAACTCGGGCAGCACGGCCCGGAAGTCGCGGATGTCGTAGCCGCCGTCACGCAGCGGCGAGTCGTAGAACGGCGGCAGCCAGATGCAGTCGACGCCCAGCCACTGGAGGTAGTCGAGCTTCTCGGTGAGCCCGCGCATGTCGCCGGTGCCGTCGCGGTTGGAGTCGGCGAACGCGCGGACCAGCACCTCGTAGAACACCGCCCGCTTGAACCAGTCGTGGTCCACGCCCAGCGTGCGGGCTTGGCCGTAGTCCTCGGACGTGGTCTCGGCGACTCTGCCGTCGGCCGTGACGGCCTGGTCGACCTGCGCGTGCTGCGGACGTGACATTCGTGGCCTCGGTCATCTCGGCGGGTGCGGTGGGTGGGGGTGAAGGTGGAGCGCGGGCCTGCGGAACGGGCAGAGCGGGCCCACCGGGCGTCTGCCCAGAAATCGGCAGGGACGCCGGTGGCCCCGTCGAGAGGGTGCGAGCGTGTCCGGTCAGGCGGCGCGGGTGATCCTGAGGATGTGTGCGACGGCGTTCAACGGCTCCAGCCGCACGAACGCGAACTGGCCCCAGTGGAAGGTCGCGCCGCTCACCTCGTCGTGCGCGACGAGGGTGTCGCCCCAGTCGGCGCCCAGCGCCGGCATGTCCAGCGCGAGGTTGGCCGACTGGGGGTTGTGCGGGTCGAGCGTGCACACGACCAGCACGGTGTCGCCGGTGCTGACGTCCGTCTTCGAGTAGGCGATGACCTGGTCGTTGTCGGTGTGGTGGAAGTGGATGTCGCGCAGCTGCTGCAGCGCCGGGTGGGCGCGGCGGATCTCGTTGAGCCGGGTCAGGTACGGCTCGAGCGAGCGGCCCTCGTTCAGCGGCGCCGGCGAAGTCGCGCGGGCGCAGCTGGTACTTCTCGGAGTCCTGGTACTCCTCGCTGCCGGGCTTCACCGGGTCGCCCTCGAAGAGCTCGAAGCCGGAGTAGACGCCCCACGTCGGTGAGAACGTCGAGGCCAGCGTGGCGCGGATCGCGAACATCGCCGGGCCGCCGGTCTGCAGCGACTCGTGGAGGATGTCCGGGGTGTTGACGAACAGGTTGGGCCGGCACTCGTCGGCGCGCTCGGCGTGCATGAGGGCGAACTCGGTCAGCTCCTCCTTGCCCGTGCGCCAGGTGAAGTAGGTGTAGCGACTGCGTGTAGCCCAGCCGGGCCAGGCCGAACAGCCGTGCCGGGCGGGTGAACGCCTCGGCGAGGAACAGCACGTCCGGGTGCTTGGCCTTGACCTGCCAGATCAGCCAGTGCCAGAAGTTCGGCGGCTTGGTGTGCGGGTTGTCGACCCGGAAGATCCGCACGCCGTGCTCGACCCAGAGCAGCACGACGCGCAGCGACTCGGCGTAGATGCCCGCGGGGTCGTTGTCGAAGTTGACCGGGTAGATGTCCTGGTACTTCTTGGGCGGGTTCTCGGCGTAGGCGATCGTCCCGTCGGGGCGCACGGTGAACCACTCGGGATGCGCGGCCACCCACGGGTGGTCCGGGCGCGCACTGGAGCGCGAAGTCGAGCGCGATCTCCATGCCGAGGTCCTTCGCGCGGGCGACGAAGGCGTCGAAGTCGTCGAAGTCGCCGAGCGCGGGGTCGATCGCGTCGTGCCCGCCCTCGGCGGAGCCGATCGCCCACGGCGAGCCGACGTCGCCGGGCTCGGCCACGGGGTTGCCGCCGGGCAGCGCGGCGGTGTTCGGGCCCTTGCGGTGCACGGTGCCGACGGGGTGGATCGGGGGCAGGTAGACCACGTCGAAGCCCATCGCGGCGACGCGGTCGAGCTCCTTGGTCGACGTGGCGAACGTGCCGTGGACCGGGCGGCCGTTCTCGTCGCGGCCGCCGGTGGACCGGGGGAAGAACTCGTACCAGGAGCCGAACAGCGCGCGGGTGCGGTCGACGTAGACCTGGTGCGGCTGGCCGCGGGTGATCAGCTCGCGGACGGGCCGCTCGACCATGATCGTCTGCACGGCGGGGAAGAGCGCGGGCGCGACCCGGTCCTGCAGGGGGAGCGCGGTGTCGCGCAGCGCGTTCGCCGCGGCGAACAGCAGGTCGCGGTTGGCGCGCTCGGCGGGCCTGCGGCCCACGCGCTGCAGCAGCCGCGCGCCGACCTCGAGGTCGTTCGCCAGCTCGTCCGGGCTCTGCCCGGCCTTGAGCTTCACGGTGACGGCGTGTCGCCAGGTCGCCCACGGGTCGCTCCAGGCGTCGACCCGGAAGGTCCACAGGCCGGGCTCGTCCGGCACGACCGTCGCGGCGAACCGGTCGACGTCGTCGCTCTGCGGCGCCATCCGGATGTGCTGGCCCGGGCCGTCGCTGCCGACCTTCTTCCACACGACGTTCGCGGCGATCGCGTCGTGGCCCTCGCGCCAGACCGAGGCGCCGATCGGGACGACCTCGCCGACGACGGCCTTGCCGGGATGGTGACCGTCACCCACCTTCGGCGTGACGTCGTCGATACCCAGCCGACCGGTCATCAGCGCACCCCCGGAACTCTCTGCGTGTACGGGCAGACCGTACCTACCCGATCCCGACCCGTTCGGCACTGGGTTCCCGCTGGCCGGGCCACGATTACATGATCTTCGCGTGGGTGGTGCGCGGGGCGTCACCGACGGGTGACGGGGCGCCGGATCCGGCGCGCTCCTTAATCGATCACTTGACCGCTACCCGTACGCTGCGGGCCGTGAGAGCCCTGCGTCGCTTCACCGTCCGTGCCCAGCTGCCCGCGCCACTCCAGCCGTTGCAGACCCTTGCGATGAACCTGCGGTGGACATGGCATCCGCCGACGCAGGACCTGTTCGCCTCGCTGGATCACCAGGCCTGGGAGCGCAGCGGGCACGACCCCGTCCGCGTGCTGGGCGAGATCTCCTCCGCCCGGTTCGCCGAGCTCGCGGCCGACGCCGAGACCGTCGTCACCGTGCGTGAGCTCGCCGACGACCTCGCGGCGTACCTGGGTGAACCGCGCTGGTACCAGGTCGAGAGCGAGGACGACCCGACCTGCCCGAGGCCGTCGCGTACTTCTCGATGGAGTTCGGCGTCTCCGAGGTCCTGCCGAACTACTCCGGCGGCCTCGGCGTGCTCGCCGGCGACCACCTCAAGGCGGCGTCGGACCTCGGCGTGCCGCTGGTCGCCGTCGGGCTGCTGTACCGCTCCGGCTACTTCCGCCAGTCGCTCGTCGCTCGACGGCTGGCAGCTGGAGCACTACCCGTCGCTGGACCCGCAGGGCCTGCCGCTGCACCTGCTGACCGACGAGCGCGGCGCTCCGGTGCTGGTCGCGGTCGCAATGCCCGGCGGCCGCGTGCTCAACGCGCGGGTCTGGCGGGCCGCCGTCGGCCGGGTGCCGCTGCTGCTGCTCGACTCCGACATCGAGGAGAACGACGCCGACCTGCGCGGCGTCACCGACCGCCTCTACGGCGGCGACCAGGACCACCGGCATCCGCCAGGAGATCCTGGTCGGCGTCGGCGGGGTGCGTGCCGTGCGCGCCTTCTGCGCGCTCACCGGGCACCCGGCGCCCGAGGTCTTCCACACCAACGAGGGACACGCCGGCTTCCTCGGCCTGGAGCGCATCCGCGAGCTGCAGGACGCCGAGGGTCTCGACTTCGACGAGGCGCTCGCCGCGGTGCGCGCCGGCACGGTCTTCACCACCCACACCCCGGTGCCGGCCGGCATCGACCGGTTCCCGCTCGACATGGTCGCGCCACTACTTCGACGACTCCGCGAAGGCGCACGCGCTGCTGCCGGGCGTCCCGACCGACCGCGTGCTCGCGCTCGGCGCCGAGGACGAACCCGAGCATGTTCAACATGGCGCACATGGGCCTGCGGCTGGCCCAGCGCGCCAACGGCGTCTCGCAAGCTGCACGGCGCGGTCTCGCGGGGCATGTTCGGCGACCTGTGGAGCGGCTTCGACGCCGACGAGGTGCCGATCGGCTCGGTGACCAACGGCGTGCACGGCCAGACCTGGGAGGCCGCGCGAGGTCACCGCGCTGCTCGGCGAGCCGCGCGCCGCACGCCGCCGCGCTCGAGGGCGACGGGCCGTCGGACGCCGCTGCTGTGGGAGCTGCGCGACGGCGCTGCGCGCCCGGCTGGTCGACGAGGTGCGCCGCCGGGTCCGCGAGGCCTGGCTGCAGCGCGGCGCGTCCGCGCCCGAGCTGGGCTGGACCGACCACGTCTTCGACCCCGACGTGCTCACCGTCGGCTTCGCCCGCCGCGTGCCGACCTACAAGCGGCTCACGCTGATGCTGCGCGACCCGGACCGGCTGCGCGACCTGCTGCTCGACCCGCACCGGCCGGTGCAGCTGGTGGTCGCGGGCAAGGCGCACCCGGCCGACGACGGCGGCAAGGCGCTGATCCAGCAGATCGTGCGCTTCGCCGACGACCCGGCCGTGCGGCACCGGATCGTGTTCCTGCCCGACTACGACATGTCGATGGCCCGCTACCTGTACTGGGGCTGCGACGTCTGGCTGAACAACCCGCTGCGCCCGCTGGAGGCGTGCGGCACGTCCGGGATGAAGTCGGCGCTCAACGGCGGGCTCAACCTGTCGATCCGCGACGGCTGGTGGGACGAGCTCTACGACGGCGCCAACGGCTGGGCGATCCCGACCGCCGACGGCGTCGACGACCCGCACCGCCGCGACGACCTCGAGGCGAACGCGCTCTACGAGCTGCTCGGCCACGCAGGTGGCGCCGGCGTTCTACGACCGCGACGGACGGCGTGCCGCACCGCTGGGTGGAGCTGGTGCGGCACACGCTGACCACGCTGCGGCCGCAGGTGCAGGCCACGCGGATGGTGCGCGAGTACGTCGAGGACTGGTACGCCCCGGCCGCCCGGGCCGCGCGCCGGATCGCGACGGACGGCTTCGCGCCGGCCCGCGAGGTGGCCGCGTTCCGGGCGCGGCTGAACGCGGCGTGGCCGTCGGTGCAGGTGGTCGGCGTGGACGCCTCCGGGCTGCCGGACACGCCGGTGGTCGGGGCCCCGATGACCGTGCGCGCGGTGGTGGCAGCTGGCCGGGCTGGACCCGACGGACGTCGACCGTCGAGGCCGTGGTCGGGCCGGGTGGGGGAGACCGACGAGCTGGCCGACACCGTGACGGTGCCGATGGAGCACGTGGGCCCGGTGGACGGCGCGAGCCGACGGGGTGGAGCGGTTCGAGGCGGTGGTGCAGCTGCCGCACGCGGGGCTGACCGGGCTACACGGTGCGGGTGCTGCCGCGCAACCCGCTGCTGGCGTCGCCGGCGGAGCTGGGCAAGGTCGTGCTGGCGGGCTGATCGGCCCGCCTCCGCCGGGTGGACGAGCTCAGCATGGTGGCTTTGCTGCGGTCGAGTGCAGCAAAGCCACCATGCTGCAGCTGGGCGGCCCGTGACGGGCCGCCGTCAGGCCGGGATGACCAGCTGCTGGCCCGGGTGGATCAGGTCCGGGTTCGCGATGTTGTTCGCCGCGGCGATGCGCCGGTACTCGCCCGCGTGGCCGTAGAAGCGCTTGGCGATCGCCGAGAGCGTGTCGCCGCGCTGGACCGTGTAGGTCTGCGGGGCGGGGTGGCCGCCGGGGCCGGTGCCGCCGGGGCTGCGGGAGCCTGCTGCGCCTGCTCGTCCGCGATGGCCTGCTCCTCCGCGGCCCGCTCGGCCTCGGTGACGTAGCAGTTCGGCGTCCACAGCAGCGTGGTGCCGTCCGCGGCGAGGATGACCAGGTTGCGGTCGTCCTGCAGCACCAGCTGCGCGCCCGGGCCGGTGGTGTCCGCGGTCCACACGACGCTGCGGTCCGCGCCGTAGAGCACGAAGTTGCCGTCGGTCTGCATCTCGGCGGTCGCGACGTTCTTGCCGCGGGTGTCGGAGTCCCATGCCAGCCCGGTCGGGCCCGTGAGCACCAGGTTGCCGTCGGACTGCAGCTCCAGCCGGTAGCGGCCGTTCTGCGAGGTGATGCGAGTCGCCCGGCTTCAGGACCGACCCGCTCGACAGCACGTTCATTGCACGTCCTTCCGTTCGGGCGGAGGCCGCGCGGCCGGTGACCCCGGGCGCGATCACTCCGCGTTGCGGAGGTTAGGCGCGGCGTCTCCGTCGAGGGTCGGCCGCCCCGGCCGCTGTCCGGTGACGACCGCGGGTGTATGGCGATCGTCGGGACGTCGCGGCGCGTTCCCGTGCGCGCATGTGCCGGAACCGGTGCAGGCCCGCGGTCGCCGCGCGGAGTGGCCCGCGGTCAGCCGCAGCAGCCGCCCCCGCAGCAGCCGCCACCGCCGGCGGGCGCGGCCGGTGCGGCGGCCATGGGCGCGCGGCCGGACCCGGCCCGGCCGCCGAGGGCGACGGTGCTGAGCAGCTTGACCGTGTCCGCGTGCCCGTACGGGCAGCGCGCCGGGTCGCCCGCGGCGGCCATCGGGCGGTCGACCTCGAAGGTGCGTGGAGCACTGACGGCATCGGAAGTCGTAGCGCGGCACGGTCGGAGGGTACCGCGGCGAACGTGCCGACTCGCGCCGGCGAACGTGCCGACTCGCGCCGACGAACGTGCCGACTCGCGGGTCACTCGGCCGGCGGGACGTCCCGGCGCAGGAGCAGCAGCGAGCCCGTCGGGAGCGTGATCGTCGTGCCGCCCGGCAGCGGGCGGGTGCTCAGCGGGCGTGCCGTCGGCGCGGGTGCTGTCGACCACCGGCATGAACGGGCCGCCCGGGGGCAGCGTGCACGGCGCGGCGTCGCCCGACGTGCAGCAGCATCAGCCACTCCCCGACGCAGCAGGCCGAGCGAGTGTGCAGCCGTGGTCGTGCCAGTCGCCGTGGCTCAGGGGGCGGCCGGAGAAGTGCCACCACGTGACGTCGCCGTCGCGGTAGAAGCGGTCGCGGTGCAGCGTCACCGACGACCGGCGGATCTCCACCAGGCGCGCGACGAACGCCGTCAGCAGCGAAGCCTCGACACTGCCGGACCAGTCGACCCACGACGTCTCGTCGTCGAGGCAGTAGGCGTTGTTGTTGCCGCCCTGGGTGCGCCACAGCTCGTCGCCGCCCAGCAGCATCGGCGTGCCGGTCGACAGCAGCAGCGTGCCGAGCAGCGCCCGCGCCGCGGCCAGCCGGCGTGCGCGGACCACCGGCGAGGTCGTCGTCGCCCTCGACGCCGAAGTTCTGCGAGCGGTTGTCGTCGGTGCCGTCGCGGTTGTCCTCGCCGTTCGCCTCGTTGTGCTTGCGTTCGTAGCTGACGAGGTCGCGCAGGGTGAAGCCGTCGTGCGCGGTGACGAAGTTGACCGACGCCCACGGCCGGCGCCGCGACAGCCCGTAGAGGTCTTCGCTGCCGGTCAGCCGGGAGGCCAGCTCGCCGATCGCCGCCGTGGCCGCGCCAGAAGTCGCGGACGGCGTCGCGGTAGCGGCCGTTCCACTCCGACCACGCGACCGCGAAGCCGCCGACCCGGTAGCCCTCGCCGGTGGCGTCCCACGGCTCGGCGATCAGCTTGCACTCGCGACAGCACGGGGTCCGTCGCGATGGCGGTCAGCAGGGCGGCGTGCGGGTCGAACGGCCCGGAGCGCGGCCGGCCGAGCACGCTGGCGAGGTCGATGCGGAACCCGTCGACGCCGAACGCCGTCACCCAGTTCCGCATGCGCGTCGCAGACCATCCGCACGACGGTCGGCGATCCGGCGTCGAGGGTGTTGCCGGTGCCGGTGATGTCGGCGTCGTAGCCGTGCCGCGCAGGCAGTAGTAGGCGGGGGCGTCGAGGCCGCGGAACGAGAGCGTGGTGCCGTCGACGCCGCCCTCGCAGGTGTGGTTGGGCACGATGTCGAGGATCACCTCGATGCCGGCGGCGTGCAGCGCGTCGACCATCGCGCGGAACTCCTCGACCTCCGCGCCCGGGCACGCTCGCGTAGCCGGGGTGCGGGGCGAAGAAGCCGAGCGTCGAGTAGCCCCAGTAGTTGCGCGACGCCGCGGTCCAGCAGCGGCGGCTCGTCGGCGATCGCGGTGACCGGCAGCAGCTCGACGGCCGTCACCCCGATGCGCCGCAGGTGCGCGACGACGGCGGGATGGGCGAGCCCGAGGTAGGTGCCGCGCTGCTCGGGCGGCACGTCCGGGTGCAGCCGGGTGTAGCCGCGCGACGTGCAGCTCGGCGATCACCGTCTCGGCCCACGGGACGTCCGGGCCGGGGCCGCGGCGACCGCGGGCGGCGCGGCGGTGACCACCGAGAGCGGCACGTGCCCGAGCGAGTCGACCGTGCTGGGCGGGCCGGTCATCGGGTCGTCTCCCAGCCGCGGGCCGCCTCGAGGTCGGTGATCGTGCCGGTGATCTGCCGGGCGTACGGGTCGACGAGGATCTTGGCCGGGTTGGCGCGCAGGCCCGTCCCACGGCCGGTACGGGCCGTGCACCCGGTAGCCGTAGCGCTGGCCCGGCGCCGACGCCGGGCACGTGCCCGTGCCAGACCCCGAAGGTGCGCTCGGTCAGCGCGACCCGGCGCTCGGTCAGGCGCGTCCGGACGCCGTCGACCAGGCACACCTCGACCGCCTCGGCGCTGGTCGAGGCGACGGCGAACCGGACCCCGTCGCGGATCGACATGGGCACCCAACGGGAAGACGGACACGATCGGCCAGGATAGGGGCCGTGGCCGCACCCGGATCGCCGTCCGAGTCGTTGTTTCCCACCAGGAGTGAGCCCGCCGATCTCCGACCCGAGCGACTCGTGGTCCGGATGGAGGGGTCGCCGTCCGCCGCGGTGACACCACGTTGCTCGACGCCGTCGACTGGGCCGTGGAGCTCGACGAGCGCTGGGTCGTCCTCGGCCCGAACGGCGCGGGCAAGACGACGCTGCTGCGGCTGGCCGCCGCCGAACTGCACCCGACCGCGGGGTCGTCGAGATGCTCGGCGAGCGGCTCGGCCGGGTCGACGTGTTCGAGCTGCGCACCCGGATCGGCCTGTCGTCGGCGGCGCTCGGCCTGCGGGTGCCGGCCGACGAGACGTCCGCGACGTCGTCGTCAGCGCCGGGTACGCGGTGATCGGGCGCTGGCGCGAGCGCTACGACGACGCCGACGCGAGCCGCGCCGACGAGCTGCTCGACGCGCTCGGGCTGCGCGGGCTCGCCGGCCGGCGCCTTCGGGACGCTGTCGGAGGGCGAGCGCAAGCGGGTGCTGATCGCGCGCGCGCTGATGACCGACCCCGAGCTGCTGCTGCTCGACGAGCCGGCCGCCGGGCTGGACCTGGGCGGCCGCGAGGACCTGCTGGCCCGGCTGTCCGCGCTGGCGCACGACGCCGACGCGCCGGCGCGGTGCTGGTCACCCACCACGTCGAGGAGATCCCGCCCGGCTACACCCACGGCCTGCTGCTGCGCGCGGGGAAGGTGGTGGCGGCCGGGCTGCTCGACGACGTGCTCACCGACGAGAACCTGTCGGCGACGTTCGGCCTGCCGCTGGTGGTGCGGCGGCGGCGGGGTCGGTACACGGCGTGGTTGCGCTGAGGTGAGCCCCGACGTCAGCATGTGGCTTTGCTGCGGTCGGAGTGCAGCAAAGCCACCATGCTGCGAACCCTGGCGCACCGGCGAGCCCGGCTAGGGTGCGGAGCGTGACGGGGTTCGTGCGGCTCGAGGTCGACGCCGGGGTGGGCACCGTCCGGCTGGACCGCCCGCCGATGAACGCGCTCAGCCGCGCAGTCCAGGACGATCTGCGCCGCGTCGCCGCCGAGGCCACCGAGCGCGCCGACGTGCGCGCCGTGATCGTCTACGGCGGCCCGAAGGTGTTCGCCGCCGGCGCCGACGTCAAGGAGATGGCGTCGCTGACCTACGCCGACATGGCCCCCCTCGCCCGCAGCCTGTCCGCCGGGCTCGGCGCGCTCGCCGGGATGCCCAAGCCCACGGTCGCCGCGATCACCGGGTACGCGCTCGGCGGCGGCCTGGAGGTCGCGCTGGCGTGCGACCGGCGGATCGCGGCCGAGAACGCGACGCTGGGCGTGCCGGAGATCCTGCTCGGGGTGATCCCCGGCGGCGGGGGGACGCAGCGGCTGGCCCGGCTGATCGGGCCGGCCCGCGGCGAAGGACCTCGTCTACACCGGCCGGTTCGTGCACGCCGAGGAGGCGCTGGCGATCGGGCTCGTCGACGAGGTCGTGCCCGCCGACGACGTCTACGCCCGTGCCCGCGCCTACGTCGAGCCGTTCGCCCGCGGACCCGCCCTGGCCTACGCCGCGGCGAAGAAGGCGATCGACGGCGGGCTGGACGTCGACCTGCGCACCGGGCTGGACATCGAGTCCGACCTGTTCGCGGGCCTCTTCGCGACCGACGACCGCCGCATCGGGATGGCGTCGTTCGTCGAAGACGGGCCGGGCAAGGCGCGGTTCACCGGGCGCTGAGGAACCGCGGTGAACCGGACCGCCCGACGTCACGTGGCACTGGTGACGGGACGGGGGATGCATGGCGACATCCGGCTCGGTGACGGTGGTGGTGATCGGTGACCTCCCGGTACCACCCGACGTGCGCGTGGTGGCCCGCGTCGACGATCCGCGCCGGGCGCCGCGGCTGGTCGACGACATCCGGCCGCAGGTCGTGCTGGCCGGCCTGGGCCGCGACCGGGACGCCGTGCTCGCGGTCCTCCCCGAGCTGACGCACGCCGCGTGCCCGTCCTCGCGGTGTCCGGCCCGGGGTCGACGGACCCGGCTGCGGACGTCCTCGCCGCCGTCCGGGCCGGAGCCCGCGGCTACCTCGTCGCCGACGGCGATCCCGGCGCGCTGGCCGACGCCCTGCGGCGCACGGCCGAGGGCGAGGCCGTGTTCGGCGCGGGCCTCGCCGAGGTCGTCCTCGAGGAGTGCAGCCGCCCGGCCGATCCGGCGCAGGTGCGGCTGACGCCCCGCGAGGCCGACGTGCTCCGGTTGGTCGTGGAGGGGTTGACGGCCCGGCAGACCGCGACGCGGCTGGTGCTCTCGCCGCGGACGGTCGAGAACCACGTCCAGCGGGTGCTGCGCCGGCTGGGCCTGCCCGAACCGGGCGGCACTGGTGCGCTACGCGGTGGAGAACGGCCTCGTCTGAACGACCTCGCCGGACGGCCGGTTCCCGCAGGACGGGACGGTCCGGACGTGCCACGCTGGCGCCGAACCGAGGGGGAGCGCATGGGCGGTCGGGTCGTCGTGGTCGGTGCGGTCAACGTCGATCTCGTGGTCGCGCGCCGAGCGGCTGCCCGGGCCGGGCGAGACGGTCGTCGGCGCCCGCGTCGAGCACTTCGGCGGCGGCAAGGGCGCCAACGCCGCCGTCGCGGCCGCGCGGGCCGGCGCGGACGTCCTGCTGATCGGCGCGGTCGGCGCCGACGACACCGGCCGCGCGGCGCTGGACGAGCTGCGTGCCGAGGGCGTGCGCGTCGACGGGGTCGCCGTGCTCGACGGCGTCCCGACCGGCGTCGCGCTGATCGTCGTGGACGCGCGCGGGGGAGAACCAGATCGCCGTCGGCGCCGGTGCGAACGGCGGCGTCGACGCGCGACCAGGTGCGCGCGCGCGCTGGTCGACGCGCTGCCGCACACCGACTGCGTCCTCGTCAGCACCGAGATCCCGCTCGCCGCCGTGGTGGTCGCCGTCGAGACGGCGACCGCGGTCGGGGTGCCGTGCGTGCTCAACCCGGCTCCGGTGCTCCCCGGCCTCGCCGGCCTGCTCGTGCCGCGACCGGGCCTGCACGGCCCGCTCCTGACCCCGAACGTCGGCGAGCTCGCCGCCCTCACCGGCCCCGGACCGACCGGCGTCCGCGCGGTCGGGCTCGCGGCACGGACGGAGGCCCCGGTCGTCGTCACGCTCGGCGGTGAGGGCGCGCTCGTCGTCGAACCCGGCGGGCATGGTCGAGCACCTGCCGCCGCGCCCGACCACCGTGTGCGACACCACCGGCGCGGGCGACACGTTCAACGGCGTGTTCGCTGCTCAGCTCGCTGCCGGCGCCGGGCTGCTCGACGCCGCGCGGGCGGCGAACGTCGCCGCGGCCCTGTCGGTGGCCCAGGTCGGCGCACGGGGTGGCATGCCGTCCGCCGAGTTGATCGCTGAATCGATGTGACCTGCGTCGAATTATGAAACGGTTCGACCAGTAAGTGCGTTGATCGAGACATGAGCAACATCCACTCGTACCCCGAGACCACCCTCGTCGAGAGCCTGCGCGAACTGAAGGACGTGTACGTCGACGCCGTCAACCGCGCCGTCGCCGAAGACCGCGACGACCTGGTGCGGACACTCGTCGACGAGTACAGCGACGAGTCGCTGGCGCTGATGGCGCGCGTGCTGCCGGTCGCCGCCTGACCGGCGTCAGCGCTCCGGTGCCCCGAGGAGGTCGCCGGAGGCGATCGTCGGCCGGCCGAGGGCGACCGGCGGCCGCCGCTGCGCGGCCCGGAGGACCTCCGCCGTCCGGGCGGCGATCCGCGCCCAGTCGAAGTCCGTCGTGAGCCGCGCTCGAGCCCGGGCCACCCGCCGGGCCGCCGCGGCCGGATCGTCGAGCGTCCGCACGACGGCGTCGGCCAGCGCATCGACGTCGCCCGGCGGGAAGGACAGACCCGCGTCGTCCCCGACGACCTCGGCGAGCCCGCCCGTCCGCGCCGCGACCAGCGGTGCGCCCGCGGCCGCCACCTCCAGCGCGACGATGCCGAACGGCTCGTAGCGGCTCGGCAGCACGACCGCGTCGGCCGCCGCGAGGGTCGCGGCCAGGTCGTCGTCGGGAACGTGTCCCGCGAACGTGACGGCCCCGTCGACCCCGTACCCGCGGGCCGCCTCTTCGAGCATCGCGGCCTGCGTGCCCGTGCCGACGACGACCAGTCGCGTCCCGGCGTACCGCTCCCGGATCCGGGGCAGGGCGGCGAGCAGGTCCTGCACGCCCTTCTCGTACTCCAGCCGACCGAGGTTCACCAGGAGCGGTCCGCCGCCCGGCGCCCAGCGCCTGCGGACCGTCGCGACCTGCTCGGCGTCGACCGCCCAGCGCCGCGGGACGATCCCGTTGGGGACGACCGCGATCGGCGCGTCCGGTGCGAACAGCCGCACGACCTCGGCCCGCATGGCCTGCGAGCAGGTGACGAGCGCGTCCGCCCTGCGCGCCAGCCACCACTCGACGGAGTGGATCTGTCGCTGCAGCGTGGTGTCGAGCCGGCCGGCGTTCCGCCCGGCCTCGGTCGCGTGCACGGTCGCGACCAGCGGGACGTCGAAGACGTCGGCGAGCCCGATCCCGGCGTGGGCGGCGAGCCAGTCGTGCGCGTGCACGACATCGGGCCGCCAGTTCCCGAGACGGACGAGCGCGGCCCGCACCGCCGCGTGGTTCCAGGCCAGCGTCCAGGCGACGAGATCGCGCCCGAACTCCAGCAGCGGCGGGTCCTCGGCCACGCGGAGCACGCGGACCGGCCCCGACGAGTCGCACGCGGTCGGATGGCTCGTCGCGTCGGTCCCGGTGGGGTGCCGGGTGAGCACCGTGACGTCGTGCCCGAGGCCGGCCAATTCGCGGCTCAGCGCGTCGACGTGGCGCCCCAGCCCGCCGACGACGACCGGCGGGTACTCCCACGAGACGACGAGCACCCGCATACGAGAAGGCCCGGCTGGTCAGCGCCGCCGGCGCGGGTCCGCCTGGGGCCCGCCCGCCACCGTCAGCACGCCGCCGAGGTTGTTGCGCAGCCACGCCAGGACGGTCGGGTCCTCCAGCGTCAGCGGCACGGTGGGGCCGTTCCAGCTCAGCGAGGCGACCGGATTGCGGGTGAGGGCGTCACGCAGCGCGGCCGCCAGTTCCGGCGTGGCCAGCACCACGACGCCGTTGTGTCGCACGGGCTGCGTGCCCGGGGCGGCCTCGGTGGCGTGCGGGCCGGTCCGCAGCACGTAGCCGCACCCCTGCCGGTCGTCGAACCCGGTCACCAGCATCGCCGCCTCCGTCCCCGGACCCCGGCCCGGAGCCTAGGGGGAGACGGCGCCTCGTGGGACCCGGCGTGGTCAGCGGCGGCGGAAGCGGGCCAGGAGGTCGCGCGCCTGCCGCTGGCGACGCGGGTCCGACGCGTAGCGCCGGCCCTGGTCGGTCAGCCGGCGGCCCTGCGGGCTCGCGAGGAACGTACGGATGCGGTCGATGAGCGGCACGAGTGCCTCCGATGCAGCGACAATGGTGGACAGCGACCGGGTTACCCGGTGGATGCCGGATTTGCACCATTGCCTGTTCGTGAGCAGGTTCACCCGCGCACGAGGTATACCGGCTGGTAACACTTGTTCACCCGCCGCGGGTCCGGGGCGGGGTCGGAGGCAGGAGCCGAAGGGGTCCGATGAACATCGTCGTTCTGGTCAAGCAGGTGCCCGACACCTACTCCGAGCGCAGGCTGCGGGGCGGACGGTGCGCTGGACCGGGACGCCTCCGACGCCGTGCTCGACGAGATCAACGAGCGCGCGGTCGAGGAGGCCCTGCAGCTCAAGGAGGCCCACGGCGGCGCGGTGACGGTCGTGACGATGGGCCCGGACCGGGCCACCGAGGCGATCCGCAAGGCGCTGTCGATGGGCGCGGACGCGGCGGTGCACCTGTCCGACGAGGCGCTGGCCGGCTCCGACGCGGTCGGCACCGCGCGGGCGCTGGCCGGCGGCGATCGGCACGGTCGGGGAGCGTCGACCTGGTGCTGGCCGGCAACGAGGCGTCGGACGGGCGCTCGGCCGCGGTGCCGGCGATGGTGGCCGAGGTGCTGGGGCTGCCCGCGCTGACCCACGCCCGCCAGGTCACCGTCGAGGGCGGCGTCGGTGACGGTGCGCCGGGAGACCGACGACGGGTGTGACGCTGCTGCGGCCGAGCTGCCGGCGGTCGTCAGCGTGAACGAGAAGATCAACGAGCCGCGGTACCCGTCGTTCAAGGGGATCATGGCGGCCAAGAAGAAGCCGGTCACCACGCTGTCGCTGGCCGACGCCGGGATCGACCCGCGCGAGGTCGGGGCGGCCGGCGCGCTCACCTCGGTGGTCGGCGCGACGCCGAAGCCGCCCAAGAGCGCGGGGGAGAAGGTCGTCGACGACGGCGACGGCGGCACGAAGATCGCGGCCTTCCTGGTCGCCCAGAAGCTGATCTGACCTGACGACGGAGGAGGAGACCCATGGCTGAGGTGCTGGTCCTCGTCGACCACGTCGAGGGTGAGATCAAGAAGAGCCACGTTCGAGCTGCTGACGGCCGCGCGTGCGCTGGGCGAGCCGTCCGCGGTGGTGGTGGGCGGCGCCGGGACGGCGCCAAGCTCGCCGACGGGCTGCGCGAGTACGGCGCCGAGAAGATCTACGTCGCCGAGACCGACTCCGCCGAGTTCCTGACCCCGAGGTCGGCGTGCTGGCCGCGCTGGTCGAGCGGGTGGACCCGGTCGCCGTGCTCATCGCGACGTCCGCCGACGGCAAGGAGATCGCCGGCCGGCTGGCCGTGCGGACCGGCTCGGCGCTGGCTCAACGACGTCGTCGCGATCGACGGCGACGGCCGCGACGCACTCGGTGTTCGGCGGGGCCTGGACGGTGCAGTCGAAGGCGAACACCGCGCACCCGGTGGTCACCTCCGGCCGGGTTCGGTCGAGCCGCGAACCGGCCGCGGGCGCGGGCGTCGAGGAGACCGTCGACGTGCCGGCGGCCGGGCGCGGTCGCGACCGTCGTGTCGCGGGAGCCGGTCACGACGGGTGATTTCATGGTGGTGAACATCACCGCCCAGGAATGTTCGATGGATGTGTAGCCGGCGTCGATGGTCTCCCACATGTTGACCGAGTGGCCGATCACCGGCTTGCCCAGTTTGCGCGCCTCGTCGGCGATCGCCTGGGCGACCTCCGGCGACACCCGTTCGAGCACTTTGAAGCCGTCCATGCCCTTCGCGACATGATCGCGCACCGCCTTGCGCGCTTCCTCATCGGTACGAACGATGATACTGCCGCGCTGCCAACGCTGCTCCGGCATTCCCTGCGGCCGCGGCCCGTCGAGCGCATGGCCGGAGATCCACAAACGCGGTCCGCGAATCTTACCCTTCTGAATGCCTTCCTTCTGAGAAATGATCCACTCCGTCGGGCTGTTATTGATATCGGGGCAAGTGGTCACGCCGTAGGCGAGATAAAGCTCGCCGAGCCACTCCCAATAGTGGCAGTGGCCGTCGATCAGCCCCGGCAAAATCGTCTTGCCCTTGGCGTCGATCACCTGCGCGCCGCGCGGAATCGTCACCTCGCCGCGCTTGCCGACTTCTTGAATGCGCCCGCCGGAGAAAACCACGACGGCGTCCTCCAGCGCCGGCCGCCCGGTGCCGTCGATCAATATCCCGCCGACAACGGCGACGGGCCGCGTCTGCGCAGCCAGTTCGGTCCGAACGCCAATCAAAAGCACAGCGACAAACATCAACCATCCCCACATAGGACAACTCCTAAACCGCTTTGAACGACTGGAACTTTTTGAACGGCTTGAACCTCTTCACCACTCCAATAATCATTTATACAACTGATCGATAAAGCCGTTCTGATCGAGCTGGCGCAGAAACGTCAGATTGAAAAGCTCCTCGCTTTTCAATTTTCTCACCGCCGGTTCGCGCGTGCCCATAATATCCAGTGTCGCTTTGACGGCGTTCATGTCGGGATAGGGCTTTCGGCCCATCTGATGCTGCGGGTGGTTCTTGTACGCGAGCTCGATCATATCCCGGTCTTTGGTGCGCAACAGATCGGCGAAATATTGGCTGCTGCGCTCTTTTTCGCTCAGGAAGAAGCGCACGCCTTCGAGATAGCCGCGCATATATCGCTGCATCACGTCGGACTTTTTCGCGGCGATCGCGGGCGTGGTGACGATTGTGCTGCCGAAGAACGGCAAGGTCGGCATATCGAGGACGCGAAACCCGCTGCGCTTGGCAAAGGCGGACTCCGCGGAGGCAAAAACCGTCGCGTCGATGACGCCCTTTTCCATGGCGACGAAGCGGGCCTGGCCGACCTGGACGATGGCGATGTCTTTGTCCGCGTCCAATCCGAGCTTCTGAAACAGGTAGCGCACCATCAGTTCGGAGATACCGCCGAAGCGGATGATGCCGACCTTTTTGCCTTTGAGCTGCTTGATGTCTTTGATCTCGGGGCGGGTCACCACGTCGTATTCGAGGGTATTGGACTGGGAAAGCAGGAAAGTCAGCTTGACCCCATGAGCCATCGCCTGCAGCGCCGCCACCGGCGCGCGCATGTCCAGATCGACATCGTTATTGAGCAGCGCGCTGATCGACGCCGGCCCGCCGGTGATAAGAATCAACTCGACATCGAGTCCTTGTTTCTCGAACAACCCGGCGCGCTGGGCGATATAGGTAATTCCGGCGGTGTTGCCGGTGACGGAGGCATAGGAAATGCGGAGCTTCTCAGCGGCGGCGACGCTCGACGGCAACAGCAGCGCCAATGAGAGTATGAGAAAGATTTTTAGGCTGCGCTTGACCGACGTCGACATTTCATTGCTCATTAAACTCGCGCACGGGAACGAATCAGACGAATGAGTGGAAAAAAAAACGCCAATGAAAAAAAAAAAAAAAAAAAAAAAAAAAAAAAAAAAAAAAAAAAAAAAAAAAAAAAAAAAAAAAAAAAAAAAAAAAAAAAAAAAAAAAAAAAAAAAAAAAAAAAAAAAAAAAAAAAAAAAAAAAAAAAAAAAAAAAAAAAAAAAAAAAAAAAAAACGACATTTCATTCGGCTATTTCATTGTAAACTCGCACACGGGAACCAATCCAACCAGAGAATAGATTCAGACGCCAAGCTGAATTTTGCTGCCGTAGATACGCCTGATCGGAAAGGATTCAAGGTTTATTTCTTCCAAACATCTTACGTTAACGGCCCAACCGTCAAAGGGCAGTATCCCATCTTTGAGTTCCTGCGGCGTCGGATCGCTCGGCCGTCGGAAAGGGAGGATGCCGCATGCTGGGCAAAAGTAGTCCACTGCGGTTCGCGACCCCCATTGATAGCGGACCAGTTCATCCCATGGAGTCAGCAGTCGAAGACTTTCTTTGGCAACGCGATAAATAAGCGCGCCTCTGCGCACACAGACCGAGCAGTCGCACGCTCGAACATGATCGATCTCCGCGTCGACTTCGAACTTGACCTTGCCGCAATGACAGCTCCCGCGGTAGGTTTTCATAGCGCTTAATTAATACACAGACAGGCTTTTGTCGATGTTAATTTCTGCTGAGGTCTCCCCGACGCAGGCGAAATGCCGGGCTTTATTTGACATCCTCGGCGGCAGGATATACTTTTCGTGATACCCTATTTGCTGGAGGTCTTTCAATGGCAAAGGCTCTATCTTTGAAGCTCGATGAGCCGACGTATTTAGCCGCGGAAAAGATTCGTAAACGGCTCAAGGTGCCCCGCAACACCTACTTGCGCAAAGCCGTAAGCCACTACAACGCGCTCTATTCCCGCAAGCTGTTGGAGGGAGAATATCGCAAGGCTTCTCGGCGCCTCGGCGCTTCTCACCTGGAATATCTTAAGGAGACCGAACTCCTCGAAGATCTTCCCGACGAGCAATGACACCGCAATATGGTTATCTTTATGTGGCCGACTTAAATCCTCGTTTCGGCACAGAACCCGGTAAGGTGCGCCCGGTTGTGGTCGTGCAAACTGACGCCTTGAATCGCTTCCATCCTTCGACCATCGTTTGTCCATTGACGACCCAGACTGCCGGATTTGACAATCCGTTGCGTGTGGCTTTGCCGAAAGGAGTGTCAGGACTGAGTCGAGCGTCGGATGTGTTAGTGGATCAGATCAAGTCGATCGACAATCGGCGTCTGCGGCGCAAGCTCGGCGCTCTCCCCGATCCCTATTTAAGTGAACTAAGAACCAAAGTTTTGTTGATCTTGGACTTTGTCGAAGAGGCGCATTAGCCACCTATAATATTAATAGTCTAGTCAGAAGCATCGTCAAACTTTTCGCATGCCACTCGATCGGAGCGTACACCAGATTTTCGCTGCTCCTGCTTTGTTGAAATGCGTCAAATAGGGAATGCGACACGCCTAGGAATCGACGCTAGCGTATCGGTCCTGCTGCAGCGGATGGTCGAAGGTGATTCGACTTCAACTCGGCATGAGCTTCGCGTGCGACAAGGAATGCCGAGCGCAGGAAAATGGCGCAGATAAACGCGCCGACCGCGATGTCCGGCCAAGGTGAAAACGTGATTCGCACGGCCAATGCCGCCAACAACACCGCGGCGTTTGCGATGAGATCGTTGCGAGAGCAGAGCCACACCGACCGCATGTTGATGTCCTCCGCACGGTGGCGCCAGAGCAAGGCAAAGCAGACGCCGTTCGCGGCCAGCGCAAGAGCAGCTATCGTACCCATTGTCTCTACCACCGGGAGCTGAGGGAAAAGCAGCTTGTACACGACCTGCCCAAAGACGAAAAGTCCAAACAGCCCCATCACCGCTGCCTTCGCAAGAGAGGCGCGCGCTTTCCATACGGAACCGCGCGCGACGACGTAAAGACTAAAGCCATAAACAAGCGCGTCGCCGAGCATGTCGAGGGAGTCGGCGAGCAGCGCCACGGACCCAGCGAGCAAGCCCGACACAAGTTCCACGACAAACATCGCAGCGTTCACTAGCAAAACGAGGCGAAGTGTCGCAGTTTGGCGCCCACGCAGCCCTTCGATCGCGCAGGTCTTATCGCTACAGCAATCGTCCATAGTCCAAACACCAGCTACCAATAATATAGAGCGACGTTCGCCGATATCAATGTCGTAAAGGCTACGGCCAGAGGGCACAACTGCCATTCAACCACCCGCGTCAAGTAATGCGACTCATTGTGTCGACTATCCGCGCAAGTCTGGCAGCACCAAATGTCGATTTCCGTGGAATGTCGTGCTGTGGCTCTCTCGTTTGCCGCTGGGTTGCACCAGGGTCATGGCCTTTTAGAACCGTCTGATTACGTTTTGCTCCGCGCTTTCACCCGCTGATTAAGCGACTGCAAAACTCCCGCGTCCACCGCCGAGATTACATCAACGGCCGCGTCCAATTCTTCTTCCGTCATCCCCGCTTTCCTTGCGTCCGCAAGGCGCCGATCCACTCAAGGATCGCAGAGCCGCATCATCGCCACGGCGAGCCCCATGAGCATCTTCTCGCGCTCGCTCAGACACTCGACGGCGTGGGCATCGCGATAGAAGGTTCGAAAATCTGCTTTTTTTGAGGCCATGATTAATTCCCTAATGATCAATCTTGGAACCGCGATTCTTGGGCCAATCGCCCTCACCCTTCCCTCTCCCATCGGAATGGGCGAGGGTTAAAACTCGAAACCCGGAACTAGGGACTAGAAACTATTTTACGCCGGCTTCACGCCGGTGATCAGCGCGTAGGAAAAACTCCCTTTCACATGGGCGTGGTCGCCGTGGGAGTGCCAGGTGAAATAGTTTTTCTTCATGCGCTCGGCCAACTCGGGGGCTTCTTTTTCTAATTCCAGTGCGGCTTCGAGCCAGTGGCGGCCGGTGGGGATGCCGTCCATGCCTTCTTGATTGAAGGGGTAGGACAGCACGCTGGTGCGCGGCACCCGGTAGCCCGCCTTGGTCAGCAAACGCTGGATGCTGCTCACCGTGTGGAAGCGAAAGCCCTCGCCATGGGTGCGGCGAAATACCTGGTTGATCTTGGCCTCCAGCGCGACGTCGATGGCGTCCTTGGATTCTTCCATGACCGGGTCGAGCACGACAAAGCGGCCGCCGTTTTTAAGCACGCGCTGGACCTCGCCGACGACGCCGGCGGGATTGCCGAAATGATGCAGGCTGAAGGATACGAAGGCGCGGTCGAAGGTCCCCGACTTGAACGGCAGCTTGTCCGCCTCGCCGGCGCTCAATTCATAGCGCGCGATCGGATCTTTATGATGATGGCCGACGTCGAGCATGGCCAGCGCCTCGTCGACGCCGACGATGCGGCCCGACTGCATTTGCTTCGACAACGGCCTGGCAACCCGCCCCGTGCCCGTCGCCAGATCCAAAATCGCTTCGCCGCCCTTCAACGTCAGCGCCTCGATCAACTTGGCCGTCAGCTGGCCGCGCATGTCCGACAGGCCGCGCTGGTCGAACTCGGCGGCATGAGCAGGATCTTTGAAACGCGATTTGTGATCGTGTGAATGGGAATCGCCGTGGTCATGGGAATGACCGTGCTGTGCATGGTCATGTTTCTCGCCCGTGATCGTGATCGTGGCCGTGCCCATGCTCTTGTTCATGCCCATGATCCGAACCGTGCGGTCTCGTGACCATGCGCTTCATGAGAATGGCTGTGGCCATGTTTGTCGTCATGATGCGCCTCATCATGATCGTGCGAATGCTCGCCCTTATGCTCGTGTTTATGTTCGTCGGCCATTGTTCTCTTCCTGTATTTAGCTTTTGCCTTTTTACTTTTTCTTCGACATTTCGATCATCGCGTCCCACTGTTCGTCGGTCACCTTCATGATCGACAGCCGTGAATTGCGCACGAGATCGAAACTAGCCAGCTTCTTGTCCGCTTTGACCTCGGCCAGAGTCACCGGCTTGTCCAAGGCTTTCACCGCCTCGATGTCGACCACCAGCATGCGCGGATTGTCTTTGCCCGGATCGGAATATGCGCCGCCCAAGGCCCGGGCGATGCCCACCGCCTGTTTCTCGTCGCCGGTATGATAGATAAAAATCTGATCGCCCTTTTTGATATCCTTCAAATGCATCAGCGCGAGATTGTTCGCCACCCCGTCCCACATGGTCGATTTGTCTTTGACCAGCTGCTGGTACGAATAAACACTCGGTTCGGTCTTGAATAACCAACGGGTTGCCATGAAACTCTTCCTCCTACACGAGCGTTATAAATCACCAGCGCGTACTAATACAAACTCTTGACGATCGGGCCCTTTGTGGCGATTTTGCCAGCGAGAGAGGGATTTATTGAAGGCTCGCGCTCGTTCATCCACGTGAGCTATGGAGATAGCCGCGCGACTGAATCGCGCGGCGTAAGAACCGCAGGAGGTTAACCAACCGACCTATAGAATAACGGCGATGCGGCTCAATCGTCGCCAAGCCCGTATTAAGGTTACCTCAAGCTGAAAATCTGCTTCCAAATCTTCTCGTATCTGGCGAACTCCCGGTACTCTTTCTCGCCCAAGCCATAAACCGTTGTGAGGCCGATGGGCTCGGCCGGTTCGACTTTCGGATTCGCAGGCACGCGGCCCTCGATGCCGAACGCCTTTTGCCCTTCGTCCGAGGCGGCCCAGCGGTGAAACAACCAGGCCGTGTTCGGGTGAGGCGCGTTCTTGAACACCGCCGTTGCACTGATCAAGCCGACGCCGAGGGAGCGCAGGTAATTGAGCGGGGCCGTTTTGTGCATTCGCGGCAACAAATGATGCGTGTAACAGGTCAGGCAGACCGAGCCCTGTCCGGCCATCAGCAGTTCAACCAGCTGCGGGTGGCCGCTGTGAAACTCCACGTTGTTGGCGGCGATTCTTTTGAACAAAGCGATGGCTTTGTCGGCATTCTTATATCTTTGTTCGGCAAAGGCGATGAGGAACTCGGCGTCGCGCGGCTCGGCCAAGAGCTTGCCTTTCCATTTCGGTTCGGCAAACTCTTCAAAGCTCTTCGGTTCGTCCGCTTTACCGACCAACTGCGTGTTCCACGCCGCTACCAAGGTATTGAAACGCGTCGCGACCCAGTAAGTTCCTTTGAGATGACTGGCAAAAACGTCGGCCTCCGGCGGCAGCTTTTCGAGCACCAGACCCTGCTCATGAACCTGCATGATATTTTCGAGGTTCATGTGGAACACATCGCCAATAGTCCGGCCGCCGCGCGCTTCGGAGATCGCCCGCGCAACGATTTTATCGGAGCTCGCTCCGGTGTTGACTGTCTTGATGCCGGGAAAGCGTTTTTCGAAGATTGGCAAAACTTTCTCGGCGGTATCCGGCGTCAAAGTGCCGTAGACGTTCAACACGCCGCCTTCTTTCAGTGCTTGTTTGTAAGTCTCGTCGATGCTCTGGGCACGACCGGAAGGGGCAGAGAAAAAAACCGCCGCACACAAAACCATCAAGCAACAAATGCTTCGCATCGATGCTTCGCCGCTTAGCTGCATAGGACCTCCCTACTGGAACGCCTGTCCTAACAGACCGTCTTTCGAGTTGTCAAGAAAGTCCGTTCTGTCATAGTGGTACAAGCCCTTGACCGCGGTGGTCGAATCGCTATATCCACAGTCCCATGAAAAACCCCAAACCCCTGTTTCCGAACTTCTTCGTCCTGGTGTTGGTCGGCTTCTTTGCGCTCGCCACCGATAATTTCGCCGCTGACAAGCTGCGCATCTCTTATTCGGCAGTGAACGCCACCCAAGCATTTCTTTGGGTTGCCCAGGACCGCGGCATTTTTGCCAAGCATGGCCTCGAGGGCGAGCTGCTCTACATCAATAGCGGCACCATGAACATCGCCGCCCTGCTCGGCGGCAGCGTGCAGATCGCCGGCGGCGGGCCGGTGTCCATCGAAGCGCGGCTGCGCGGCATCAAGCTGACGATCCTGGGCAATCCGTTGCCCTGGCTGGCGTCGAATCTGATCGTCCATCCCGACATCAAGTCCATCCCCGACATGGCCGGCAAGCTCGCCGGCATCTCGCGCTTCGGCTCCTCCACCGATCAGGGCTTCCGCTATCTGTTTCGTAAAAATGGTTTGAACGTCGACCGCGATTTAAAGATGTTGCAAATGGGCGCCGACTCCAGCCGCGTCGCGGCCCTGAAAACCGGCACGATTCATTACACATTCCTCGGCGCCGCCGCCACCGACAATGCGCGGGCGCTGGGTTTCCGGGTGTTGGCGACCGCCCAGCAGATGGCGATCCCTTTCCCGTGGACTTCGGTGGTGGTCGAAGACGGCTGGTTGCTGAAGAATCGCGAACTCGCCTACCGCTATATGAAATGCGCCACCGAGGCGATCGTCACCCTCAAACGCAATCGCGCCGACAGCGAACGCATCATCGCCAAGTACATGAAGATCACCGACCCCAAACTGATCACCACGGAGTTCGACTTCGTCTCCTCGCTGATGCCCGACTACATGGCGCCGACGTTGGATGGACTCAAGGTCATCCTGGAAAACTTCGGCAAAGAATATCCCGACGCGCCAAAGCGCGACCCCAAAGAGTTCGCCGACGGGTCGATCATCGAGAGATTGAAGCAGGAAAAATTTGCCGAGAGTTTGAAGTTCTGAAAAGTCCAGCGCATTCCAGTCTCGACTGAAATGCAGGAAGGACATCCGCACGGATTTTGTTAAGTCGCTAAGACTTGGCGGGCTGCGGTTTTTTCCCCAACGGAACCTTGGTCAGTTGGATCACCAGTCGCAGAGCTTCGTTGACTGCTTCCGTATTGTTTGCGAATGCCTTCGCCACATCCGGAGCTAACAGGACTAAATTTGTTCCGGCGCGGTAAGGTTCCGCGTATTTTCCTCTGACCCCGCGCTTCAGCAAACTGCGAAGATCATATTCCGGCCGCAACTCGTCCGCCATGTTATTTTTTGGTTTCTTCTTCATATCCTTCTCTTTCAGTCCGGGTCAGCTCGCGCGCACTGATGATACGGATTCGTTCGCCCCTCGCAGTATGGGCGACGATCATCAGCCGTCGACCTTCGGACATTCCAACTGTGATGCATCGCTCCTCGTCTACAGAGTGGTCCGGATCGGCAACCGTGATACCCAACAGATCACCGAAAACCGTCACGGCTTCATGAAAAGAAACCCCGTGTTTACGTAGATTTTGAGCTGCCTTCTTTGGGTCCCACTCGAACTCCACGTAAAAATGTTAACAGCTTCCTGGTATATTGGAAAGATCATCGTCAATGGTCAACGATGAATATTCTATGCTAACCTTCGGTCGTTCTCCAAGGAGGCTCCCATGGCACGCATCCGTCATATCGCGATACTCACCGAAGACGTGGACAAGTTGGTGAAGTTTTACACCGAGGGCTTTGGCCTTAAAATAGTTCACGGCGTCGGCACGGCAACCTATCTGACCGACGGCCATATCAACTTGGCGATCATCCCCGTCGGCCCGGAACGGGAGATCGAAGGCCCGCAGCTTCAGACCGGCATCAACCATTTCGGCTTTGAAGTCGAAGACGTCGCCGCCGTGCGCGAGGCTTGCAAGGAACTGAGCGCGGCGACGGACGTCAAGAAACGCCCGCCCAACCGCGAAGCCGAATATCGCGTCCTCGACCCCGACGGCAATCCCATCGACTTATCTCAGCATGGCTGGCCCCACTGACCCCAACGAGTTTTTTGTGAGCGCAACCCTGCTCCGCGCTGTTCTTATCGTCTCTGGATTTCTGTTTGTCATCAGCCTTTGGGGTTTTTACACTTCGATTCGCCCGCCGAAGATCATATCCACGCTCACCCCGCGCGATTTAAAAATGATTCATGAGGACGTGTCGTTCAGAACCGCGGACGGTCTCATGCTGCGCGGCTGGCATATCCCGTCCGCTAAAACGACGGACAAGACCTTGATCCTGCTCCATGGCTATCCTGCGGATAAAGGAAACATCTTGCCTGCGTTGGCGTTTTTGCATGGCGATTTCAACCTGCTGTTGTTCGATTTCCGTTATCTCGGTCAAAGCGAGGGGAGCTATTCCACAGCCGGTGCCAAAGAGGTCGATGATCTCCTGGCGGCCGTGCAATTTCTCAAAACCAGAGGTGTAAAGGAAATGGGCGTGTGGGGATTTTCCATGGGCGGCGCCGTGGCTTTGATGGCTATCGAGAAAGCTCCCGAGATCAAAGCCGTCATTGCCGAATCGAGTTACGCCAGCCTCGCGCACATGGCTTTGGAGCTGTTCAGAATTCCCTTGATCAACTATCCCGTCGCCTATCTTGTCGGTTTATGGGCCAAGCTTTTTCTTGGCATCGACCTAAGAGATGCCTCACCAGCCGAACGAGTGCGCAATACCACCGTGCCGATTCTCCTGATCCATTCGTCGGCGGATGCCGTGATACCGTTTTCCCACGCGCGGTCGCTGCAAGAAGCGCTGCGTAACAATCCCCGCGCCGAATTTTGGTTTCACGAGGGATTTGCCCATGGGCAGCTAGCCGCCGATTACCAGGGCCGGGTGAGAAATTTTTTTCACAAAAATCTGTAAGCGCGACCCCCGCAGCAGCCTGAGTCTGCCGAGAACCGTGAGCGAGCTAGCCGATTCTTCCTGTCTGTCCAACCTGACGAGACCCCGACGGCAATCCCATCGATCTATCGCAACATGGCTGGCCGCACTGAAGCTTAGCCGGATACTGAAAATACCGTCGGAGTCCTTCGACGGGGCTCAGGACGAACGGCGGAGATTAGATTTCATTGAGCATTTTCCGTTCATGCTGAGCCAGTCGAAGCATTCCGAAGCTTGTTTCACCATCCTGCTAATACACAGATACGCAAGGCATCACTAAACTAACGACCGCAGAAAATACGGCGTCACGATAAACAGCAGCGCGGCGCCGACCACGATCACCGTCCAAACCCACCGCGCCGTGTTTGTAAAGTTAGGACTCTGCCAGAGCAGCGGCAATGCCAGCGGGCCGACCAGCAGCAGCATGGTGATCACATAACTTTTGGCGTAGTAGAACTCCGCTGTTTGACCGGTGGACGTAGCGACCTTGTAGGCATCCACGATTGCGCTCAACCAGATGAGCAACAGGGCCAGTGCGGCGGTAATAGCGTTGAAACCCGAGAGCCCATAAGCAGCGATGCCCAGAACCAAACAGCAGGCAATAATCGCCCAGCCCTTTTTTTGTTCTCGATTATAGATTTGCCCCAGGCCGGGGATGAGCATCGATAAGAGCAGGGCGAAAAGTGCTTTTGCTCGCGTGGTCATGACCAAGTACTCGATGCCGAACCGGCGTTTGTCGAAACTTGGCGCTTGTTCAGCTGGTGAAAATTCCTTTCGAAGTCTTTCGACAGGCTCAGGACGAGCGGAAATAGGTTTGCAGTAATTTATATTCTTTCGCTCATGCTAGGTTTGGCAAGCATGCCACCTTTTCCAGCAGCCGGTGAGCAGCGCCAATGCCGGCCTGTGCATTGTCGCAGTGTTATGTCTTGCTTGCCGCAAACAGCCGCGAAAACACTCTGCGCGCATTGCCCTCGGTGATATTGTAACGGTCCTGCTCGCTCAATCCCTCGACGGACTTGAAGATCGGCACAAGGTCCTCGAAGTTTCGACCGGTCTCGGGATCGATGGCGTTGACCGCGCCGAACATTTCGGTGGCGAACAGGACGCGGTCGGCGCCGACCCGTTTGATCAACAACTCCATCGACTCTTTGTCGTAGATCGCCATGTCCCAATAAACTCGCCGTGCCGCTTCTTCGAAGGGTTCCAATCCTTCCCGGACGTGCAGGCCGCGTTGGCGGTTCCATTGATAGGGGATCGCCCCGCCGCCATGCGGGATGATAATCTTGAGCTTGGGAAAGTCCTTGAACACCCGCGATTTGAGTATCTCGACAGCGGCGGAATGGTGATGGGCGATGTAATAGGAATTGGTCAGATGCATCGCCGGGTTGAGCGACGCGCTCGCGTGCACGGTGCACGGCACGTCGAGCGCCACCATCTTCTCCCACAGCGGATACCACCACTCGCTGCCCATGGACGGCGTCAGCGGTTCTTTGCCGCCGGCGACATCGGGATTGACGTTGCAACTGATGAAACCCAAGTCCTTGACGCAGCGGTCCAGTTCGTCGGCCCATTCTGTCGGGCTCACGCCGGGCGATTGCGGCAGTTGGCACACCGGCGAGACTTTGTCGGGCCAAGTCTTGGCGACCCGCGCGATCAAATCGTTGCACGCCTCGGTCCAGTAGCGGCTCACCAGCGGCGAACCGAAGTGATGGCCCATGGCGCCCGCCTGCGGCGAAAACAACAGCCGGTCGATGCCGCACTCCTCCATCCGTTTGAACTGCCCCGCCATGGAGCGCGCCAATTCTTCGTCGCTGATTTGCAGCTTGGGGCGGATCGGCTTGGCGAGATTGCTAATCTGCTGGCCGCGGTACGCCTGCAACTGCGGCGGCGCGGTGGTGAAGTGCGTGTGTGAGTCGATGATCATAGCAAACCTCCGAATGGTTCAAAACGTTCAAGTCGTTCAATGGTTCGACAGGCTCACCATGACCGGCTTAGTCTTCCGCTCGTCCTGAGCTCGTCGAAGGATGCGCTCCGTTCAAAACGTTGCAGAGAGGGACAGCGCTGTCGGATCGGATCTTTCCTGGTGAACTTCAAGGTACAAGACTTCAATCGCACGGATTGTCAGCTTTAAACCGCTTTGCTATACCAATCTTTCACGGAGAGATCAAAACTTCTCTGCCAGGCCATTCCGGTGTTTTACGTTTTGAACGGCTTGAACCTTTTGAACGATTTGAACGCCTTCAAGGAGTTAACATTATGCCAGACATACCCCGCCTCAACGGCGTAATCAAAGCCCTCGAACAAGGACAAACCGCCTTCGTCGCCTTTACACCCGTAGATATCGAGACTGCCATCGCCATGGCCGGTACCAAGCTCGACGGTGTCGCTTTTGAAATGGAACACGCGCCGCTGGATTTTCCCGGCCTGCGCAACGCTCTGCAATTCATGCTCGACCGCGGCCAGATCGTCGCCGGCGGCACGCTCGCGCCGGCGGTCACGCCGATGGTGCGCGTGCCGCCCAACGGCATTGAAATGAACAGCTGGATCGCCAAGCAAGTCCTCGACATCGGCGTCATGGGCATCATCTTTCCCCATGTCAGCTCCGTCGAAGAAGCCGCCAACGCCGTCGGCGCCTGCCGCTATCCGCGCCTCAAGAGCGCGCCGAGATATCATCCGCCGGGCATTCGCGGCGACGCGCCAGCGCGCGCCGCACGCTACTGGGGATTGCCGCAGCAGGAATACTACAAGCGCGCCGACGTCTGGCCGCTGGCGCCCGACGGCGAAGTCTTGGTCGTCATCCAATGCGAAGAGATGCGCGCCATCGAAAACCTGCCGAAGATATTAAAAGAAGTACCGGGCATCGGCGTGGTCCTGATCGGCGAAGGAGACTTGAGCCAGGAACTCGGCCACCCGCGCGACTACGACCATCCCATGGTTGCCGATGCGATCAATAATATTTTGAAAATCTGCAAAGAACACAACGTCCCCTGCGGCCATCCGCACCCGGACGGGAAGAACATCGAGCGCTTGGTCAAGGACGGCTATCGCTTCATCATGCCGTCATCGCCGCGCTCCTTCGGCGTCCTCGACCAAGGGAGAAAGCTAACTGGCAGAAGCTAACAACCAGTAGTTCGTCATTCCCGCGCGCGCGGGAATCCAGATTTTTGACCGAGCAGTGACCTCTAACCTGACGGAAACCGTCAATACGCTCAGCCCCACATTCCCTTCCCTTATTCCCAATTGTCAATTTTCTATTTGCCCTCCATCGCCTGCACCGCGATCTTGAACGCGCTGTCGATGTCTTCAAACTCCGGCCGGGTGCCGTCGAAATATTTGCGGCCGTCGATGAGCCGGTTATGGGTTTGGATATCGTCTTTGGGAATATCGATGCGCGCCGAGTTGGGCGGCTCATCCGGGTCGCCGAGCTTTTGCAGCGCCATCTGGCCGCGGCGCGACAGATACCAGTTGATGAAGACCTTGGCGGCGTTGGGATGGGCGCCCTGGCTCGGCGTCGACATCGTGCCGCCGCCAACCGAGAAGCTCGCACCCTCTTTCCACAGACTGGTGTCGAATATTTCTATCGGCAGTCCCTGATGCTTCGCCTTGAGGCCTCCCGAGCAACCGAAGCAGATCGAGAATCGTCCCTGCCCGAGCCAGTCGATCATTTGCCGGCTGTCGCGGCTGAAGGTGATATCCTTGGCGCCGAAAAGTTGGCGGATGAACCCTGGCCCGAGTTCGGGATGGTAATAAAAGAACTGCATGGTCGTGCCGATCTCGGTGCGCGGACGGGGATCGAGGGCGACGATCTTGCCTTTCCATTTGGGCTTGAACAGATCGTAGTAGGAGGTGAACTCTTTGGCGCTGACCTGGGCGCTGTTGTAATAGAGCTGCCCCGAGCTGGCGTTGGCGAGATAGGCGAAAACGTATTTATTTTCGGCGTCGAGATAGCGGTGCTTGCCGCCGTACCAGCGCGTGGTATCGAGCACCTCCGGCAGCATCAACGCCGGCTGAATCGGCTCGAGCATCTTTGCCTGCTGGTGCAGGATGCGGTAATTCGACGAGCCCAATCCGACCACGTCGGCGAGAAATCGCCCCGCTCTGCGCTCCGTCAATATTTTCGTCGTGATCTGGGCGCCGGTGCCGGTCAGCAAATAAGGCCGGATCTCCGGGTAGTCGCTGCGAAATACATCGAGCACCTTGCCGTAACGGTAAAGATAGATATTGACCTTGCCTTCCTTCTTCGCCGCCTCGACGGTGGCATCCCATTGCGGCGAACGGAATGACACCTCCGCGCCCATCGCCGTCGGTGCAGAACACCAAAACACCCAAGCGATTAGTAAACCGGCACATCGGCATTGGCGATGGAGCAGTCGCACGCGCATCCTCCCGAAAACCGCTACTTGTGGGAACCTACCTCGAACGGCGGCACTATAGCGCAGCGCTGCCCCGGGTCAATAATTTTCTCGGTTCGCGCAGAATTCAGCGCCAGAATTCATCGACCCCGTCGACTCGACATACAGGCTCCAACAGGTGTAGACTCCAATCCGAGTAGAACTCCGCGCTTGTCATCCCTAGCGTGACCAAACCTTCATTCCGATGGAGCATTTTTTATGATCCAACATATTCGGAGCCAGAGGTTGTTGAAAACGAGTTGCTACGCCGCGCTGCTGCTTCTGTTAACGTCGGTGGCACTGGCGCAAAGCCCCGGTAAAATTCCCCGCGAAGTGATCGACCAGGCGGCCGCCAACGGCACCGCGTTGGTCTTGGTCGGCTTGAACGTCCCCTGGCAGAGGGAGGCGCGGCTCAGCGAGGCCGAACTGCGCGCCCAGCGCAGCGCGATCGCATCGATTCAAAGCGACCTTTTGAATCAGCTCGAAGGCAGGAAATACAAACTCCTGCGCCGCTACCAGGAGGTTCCCGGTATCGCTTTGGAAGTTGGCGCGGATGCTCTGGCGGAACTGGCGCGACTGCCGATCGTGACCAACGTTTTGCTCGACCGCCCCGCCGGCACTGCGATGCCGCCGGCGACTCGCAATGCTGCGGCGCGCGACGGCACCGCCTTTCTCGCCAGCGGCGAAAAAGTGCCGTCCACTCTTTTCACCCAGGCGGCGCGCGACGGCACGGTGCTGGTGCTGGCGGGCTTGCGCACGCCCTGGCAGCACGAAGAAGGAATGAGCGAAGAATTATGGGCGTTGCAAAGACACGCGATCCATAGCACGCAGAGCTACCTGCTCGCCGAGCTGGCCGGCACGCGTTATAAGGTCGTGCGGCTCTACGGCAAGATTCCCGGGATTGCGCTGCGCGTCGGCGTCGACGCCTTGATCGTCCTGGAAAAATCCCCGGCGATCACCAATGTCGTTTTAGACCGTCCCGCTCAAGTCAGACGCTAATCCACGCGGCTCAGCAAACTGCGAACCGCGGAAAATTGCGCGCCGGGCGATTAGATGCTATTTCACCTGCATGTCCAAGTTCGCCGAATTCTGCGTCCGTTATTTCAAACAACACTTCGAGCTCCATCCCACCGATGCGATTTATTACGGCGTCGAAGGCTACGATCACCTGCTCAACGATTACTCGGATAAGAGCTACAAAGCCGAAAAGATCTTCGTCAAAGAATCGCTGCGCAAGCTGGGTGAAATTTCCCGGGCCGAGTTGACTGCCGACGAAAGCATCGACTACGCCCTGCTCGAAGGGCGGCTCTCGATCCAGTGTTATGAGCAGGCCAAGGAAGACTATCGTCTCAAACAACCGGACATCTACTCGCCCACCGAGGCGATTTATATTCTCACCGTACGGGCGACCAACGACCTCGCCGCCAACTTGTTGAGCCGCCTCAATCGCACGCCGGCGCTGATCCAGCAGGGCATTGCCAACCTAAACCGCAAAGACGCCAATCCGCCGAAGATTTGGACCGAGAACGCCATCGAAGGCGCCAAAGGCGGCATCACCTTTCTCGACAGCCTGCCCGAGCATCCCAAAGTGCAAGCCGCGGCAATCGAAGCGAACCTCCTCGCTGCCGCCATCGAAAAGGCCAAGAGCGCCATCGCCGATTTCGCCATTTTTCTCGAACGCCATCTGCTGCCGCGCAGCAACGCCAGCTACGCCGTCGGCGAAGAGCACTTCAATTTACTCTTGAAGAAAAAACATTTCCTCGAACACGACGCGCACAGCCTGCTCGCTCTCGGCGAGAGCCTTTTTGCCAAGACCAAGCTGGAGCTCGAAGCCTTGGCCGATGAGCTGGCGCCGGGCAAGGGCGTCGAAACCGCGGCACGGGGGATTCAGGAAAACCACCCGTCCAGCGATGCCATACTCTCCGTCTACGATCAGGCGATGAGGGCGGCGCGGGAATTCGTGCGCGAGAAGAAGCTCGTCAGCTTCCCCGCCAGGGAAGAACTTCACGTCGTCCATACCCCGGTGTTTCGCCGCCACGAAATTCCCTTCGCCGCCTATCTCTCGCCGTCGCCCCAAGATCCCGATCAGGTGGGCTACTATTACGTCACGCCGGTGTCGAGTGACGATTTACTGCGCGAGCATAACTACGTCGGACTCGAGAATACCTCGGTGCACGAAAGCTATCCGGGCCATCACCTGCAATTTTCCATCGCCAACTGCACGCCCACCGCCGCAACCCTGCCGCGCTTGATGAACGAGTCGTCGGTGTTTTATGAAGGCTGGGCGCTCTACTGCGAGCAATTGATGCAGGAGCAAGGCTTTTTGAAATCCAAGGAACACCGCTTCGTCATGCTCAAAGACCGCCTTTGGCGCGCTCTGCGCATCATCATCGACGTCAAAACTCAGACCGGCAAGCTCAGCTACGACGAAGCCGCCAACCTAATGGTGCGTGAACTGCATTTCCCGCGCGAGCAAGCCTGCGGCGACTTGAACTGGTACAGCCAGTCGCCGTCCGTGCCGATGGGCTATGCGTTGGGCTGGTCGATCATCAACCGCCTGCGCGATCAAGAACAAAAACGCCTGGGCGGCAAATTCAACCTATGCGAATTCCACGACAAACTTCTCAGCGCCGGGAGTATTGCACTGCCGCTGGTAGAGCAACGGCATTTTTTGTAGGGGCGACCGGCGGTCGCCCTTGCCCTCACCCTAGCCCTCTCCCACTTCGTGGGCGAGGGAAACGGAAAACCTATGAAGAATAAAGAAAAACCCCGCGGCCCGCTTCTCGGCGCCCACATGTCCATTGCCGGGGGCGTCGGCAACGCCTTTCTCGAAGGCCGCAAAGTCGCCTGCGAGGCGATTCAAATTTTCACCAAATCCTCGCGTCAGTGGGCATCGAAGCCGTTGTCCGAAGACGAAATCGCCCAGTTCCATGCCAACCGCAAGGAAACCGGCATCGCTGCGGTGGTCGCCCACGATTCCTACTTGCTCAACCTCGGCTCGCCGGACCCGGCGTTACGCAATCGCTCCATCATCGCGTTCATCGATGAAATGGAGCGCTGCGAAGTGCTCGGCGTGTCGAACTTGATCGCTCATCCCGGTGCCCATATCGGCGCCGGTGAACTCGAAGGCATCAAGACGATTGCCAAGTCGTTGGACGAAGTGCACACAGCGTGTCCCGGCTTCGCGGTCAAGGTCACTCTCGAAATCACCGCCGGCCAGGGCTCGAACCTGGGCTACCGCTTCGAACAAATCGGCGACATGATGGATGCGACGAAAGAAAACGACCGGCTGCGTGTTTGTTTCGACACCGAACATGCGTTCGCCGCCGGTTACGACATTCGCACCAAAGAAGGCTACGAGCGGACGTTTGCCGAGTTCGACCAAACCATCGGCATCGAGCTGCTCGCCGCGTTTCATTTGAACGATTCGAAAAAGGAATTCCATTCCCGGATCGACCGCCACGAACATATCGGCCAAGGCTTCATCGGCGTCGAAGCCTTCCGGCTATTAATGAACGACCGGCGCTTCTGGGGTCTGCCCATGTGTTTGGAAACACCGAAGGGACCGGATTTGAAAGAGGACCGCGAGAATCTAACACTGCTGCGAAGTTTGATCGCCGGCTAGCTACCTTCGGCATTGGCGCCAACGAAGTAGGCTAAAGCGCCGTTGATGCGACATAGCGATGTAGAACGAAACGCTTCTCCGGATTTTTGTTCAAAAAGCGGCCTTTTCGAGCCGCGTTATAGCCAAAAAAGACGGGTGCCTCGAGAGAAGAGCAATCGTTTGTAACAGGATTACCAATTCTGTTCCGTGCTCCATCCCTCGCCTACTGCAGCGAGCATGTGATTTTTGAACCACGATCTCACGCTGGCCAGCATAGTTACCACTTAGCGAGCACCCACGATGCGAAACTTCAGATCAAGCAACGCGAAGGGAGAATGAAATGCCGAGCATCGACGTACTAACGCCGGCGCAGATGGAAGCGATTGATCTACGTCAAGCGAAGCAGCAGTCAGAATGGAAGGCGATTCGCGCTGAAGGGAAATTCGTACCATTGCTCAATATGGAGTTACTGGTACTGCCTGGAGTCTTTCCACCGAACGAAAGCACACTGTTTTTGGCGGAACACTTACATATTAGTACCGGATCGAGTGTACTTGACGTTGGTACTGGCACAGGAGCATTAGCGTTATTGGCCGCGCAGCAGGGTGCCGCTTCCGTGATCGCTGTGGACATTGCCGCGGCGGCTCTAAGAAATGCAAAACGTAATGTCGAGCGCCTCGGATTAGGTAATCAGGTTGAGGTTCGGGCGGGGCATGTATTTTCGAGCATTACGAAGTCAGAAACTTTCGATATCATCGTCGCGAACCTTCCCGGGCGAAACAAAGCAGCTCACGACGACATCTCTGCAGCTCAGTGGGACACGGAATACCGAGCGCATCAAGCGTTATTCGCGGAAGGAAGGACGCATCTTAGGCCTGGCGGCATCATCTACATGGTGCAAGCCAACTATCCAGACATCCTTGAAATGATCAAGTTGGCCGAAAACTGTGGCTACGCGGTTGCCATCATGGGTGAGTCTATCCCGTTGCAGGGCGACTTCAGGAAGTACTACGTACTTGCGCTCTCAATGTCCGATTAGAGCTACAAACAACCTTAGACTTTATTGAGAGGACAGAATGTCAGAGAAGTCCCGGGCCTGTGAACATTGTATTCCGAATGACGTCGTTCTAAAGGCGAACCTTGCCTACGTACGGTACGACAATCGTTCGCTTAGTCGCGGCCATGTTCTCGTTATTCCTCGGCGCCATGTGTCGAGCTTTTTCGATACGACCATTGAAGAACAGCACGCTGTGCTCTCGCTGATGAACGAGGCTAAAAACATTTCGACAGATAGTTATCGCCTGACGGCTACAATATTGACGTCAACGTCGGAAAAGCAGGAGGACAGTCACGGATGCATGTTCATGTCCACCTCATTCCTCGGTATCTTGGCGATGTCCCAGAGCCGAAAGGCGGCATCCGGGCAGTGCTCAAGAAGAAGCCGTGAGCCCAACTTTCGTTTTCAGTCGAACAGGATTAGCATTTCTGTTCCAATAGCACAGCGCAAAAAGGACTCATTGCGCACCGTCTTTCTGACATCCTTCCCCTCGACGGGGAAGGATTGAGGAACGGGTGCTCAATAGTTTTCCTCTCACTCTAGCTCTCTCCCACAAGTTTTGACAGAAAAGAAATCATAGATTGGCCCAGGGTTTATCCCCTACGCCGGAATGGAAATTCCCGGGAAGAACCACTGCACGGCGAGACCGATCAGGTAACCCAAGCCCGCCTGCGCTCACCGCAACCCCAAAGAACTTTGCGCCGGAAATCAGCACGGATTGGCCGGCAAGCCGGCCTTTGAAGGCGCCGACCAGAAACAGGGTAGCCGCGCTCAGGAAAACCGACAGGGAAAGCGCCACAACCCCCTCCGTCGCAATAAACGGCACGATCGGGATGATCGCGCCGACGATGAACGAGAGTCCCATCACGAGCGCCGCCTTAAACGGCTGATTGATCTCCGCGCTGCCCAGACCGAAAACTTTTTCCTGAAAGGTGCGCATGAAAACGTTGCGTTCGGCGAGCAGCACTTTTACCATACGGTAGCTCTGTTCCTTGCTCAGCCCTTCCTCGCCCAAGGCTTTTAGCAATCCCTCCGCCGCGATGTAGGGTTCGCGCTCGGCGAGCATTTCCGCGTCGACCAGCTCCTTATCGAATATGTCTTTTTGCGCGCCAGAGGATAGATAGGAACCGGTGGCCATGGAGATCGCGCCGGAAAACATCGCGGTGAAGCCGGTGACGATGACCACGAGATTGCTTTCGGTCGCGCTTTGGATGCCGGCGAGCAGACCGACCGTGCTGATCAGGCCATCCTGGATGCCGAAGACAAACTCGCGAATCCGCGCGCGGCTTTCGATGACGCGCTTTTTTTGTTGGATGGTGTCGAGAGACATGGATCCATGGATAATGAAAAAATGAATGTGACTAACCGCAATCGGCAATTCACCGTTATCGATTCTGCATGGTTTTAATATTTCAGCGCCAAATCCCCGGTCGCTTCACCCGGTTTCCAATCCGACGGGCACAAGCGCTCTGTGCGTAGAGCCTTGAGCACGCGCAAGGTTTCCTCGACGCTGCGCCCGACATTGACGTGGCTGACGACTTGATAGCTGATGATGCCGGCCGGATTGATGATGAACGTCGCGCGCAAGGCCACGCCGGCATTTTCGTCGAGCACGCCGTAAGCGCGGCTCAACGTCGTCGTTTCATCGCTCAGCAGCGGACAATCCAAACCGCCGAGCTCGGCGGACCAAGACCTATGGCTGTCGATTGAATCGACGCTCACGCCCCACACCATGGCATCTTCCGCGGCAAAGTCTTTCACGGCTTTGCTGAAACCGGTGACTTCGGTCGGACAAATAAACGTAAAGTCGGCCGGGTAGAAAAACAGCACGAGCCATTTGCCGTTGCTGGCGCGGAGAGAGTACTCGCCAACCTGATCGCGCAGAATTCCTTTGACTTTGAAATCCGGCGCCGGCTCGCCGATGCGCAACAAACTCATAAGACTCCCACTCGATTCAATCGGTTTGCCGCCTGCTTGGTTTTGCCTTTTACCTTTTTTATTTTTGTCTTGCCAACTCAAGGCTTGTGCTGCCAGAGCGAAAATCCGTTCTCGGCGTTGGCCGGCGGCGCCGCGGTAAACCAGGACTCTTCCTCGCTGCCGGCCTTGAGCAGACCGAAAAAATAGATGCGCAGCATCTGCTCGATGAGCTGGGAAATCGGCAGGTCGCGCTTGGGCTGATACCAAGTGTAGATCCAGTTCATCATGCCAAAGAGCGAAAAAGTCGCCAGCCGCAGATCCATGGCCTTGGCGCCGGATGTTTCCTGCAACTCGCCGAGTAAATCCATGATCACTTTGACATAGCGGCGTTTAAACACGAGGATCTTTTCGTCGAACTCACCGGTCAGGGACTCGTCCTCATGGGCCATGACCTTCATCTCCGGCATGTTATGCAGAAAAAAACCCAGATGATTTTCCGCGAACGCGCGTATCCGCCCACGCACGTCCAAGCCCCGGCTGTCGATCTGTTCCCAGTGTTCGAGCAAGGTCACGAAGCAGCGTTCTTGAATCAGATAGAGCAGCTCTTCCTTGGTCGTAAAGTAATAATACAGCCCGGACAAACTCATCTTGGTGGCACGCGAAATATCGCGCACCGAAGTGTGATGAAAACCTTTTTCGGCGAAAATCTTCGCCGCGGTTTTGAGAATCAATTGCAGCTTTTCGTCGTAATGGCGAGTTGCGGGTTCGGCGCGGCTAGACATGGGTGGGAGAATACTTGCAAATCGATTCCGGGCTGTCAAATGACCGATCGCTCGGATGTAGCACTCGCCTTATAGGAAAGAAACGACTCACCGCGAAGGACACGAAGAGCCAAGAGGGCGGGTTTCAAACCCGCCCCTACTTTTATTTTGCGTCCCTTTGCGTCACGATCGCCCTGAGCACCGTCGAAGGGTGCGGCCATTCTTCTTTTCGGTTGCCGCTTCAAGCTCCGCTCGGCAGTGCTTTTCTTGAATCGCCGTTTACCATGGTGTATGTCTTTAGGCTCAAATAAAATGAACTACGAAAACGTCATCGTCGCCAAAGACGGCGCCATCGCCCTGGTAACTTTGAACCGTCCGCAAGCTCTCAACGCGTTGTCTTACGGCCTCGTCAAAGACCTTTCGTTGGCCATGCAGGAGCTCGACCAGGACCCCGAGGTCCGCGTCATTGTCATCACCGGCGGAGACAAAGTCTTCGCCGCCGGCGCCGACATCAAGGAATTGGCCGACAAAGGGCCCTTCGACTCCATGGTTCAGGAGCGTCTGGCCTATCGCGACAAGATCAACAAGATCGCCAAGCCGGTGATTGCCGCTGTGATCGGCTTTGCCCTGGGCGGCGGCTGCGAGTTGGCGATGAGCTGCGACATCATCATCGCCGCTGAGAATGCCCGCTTCGGCCAGCCGGAAGTGAATCTGGGAATCATTCCCGGCAGCGGCGGCACCCAGCGGCTGACTCACGTGCTTGGCAAGCATCGGGCCATGGAGCTGGTGCTGACCGGCGATATGCTCAATGCTGCCGACGCCGAGCGCTTCGGCCTGGTCAACCGGGTGGTTCCCGCGGAACTCTGCCTCGAGGAAGCGCTGAACATCGCCAAAAAAATTGCCGCAAAGCCCGAGCTGGCGATCAAAGCTGCCAAGGAAGCGGTGTTGAAATCAGCCAACATCGGTCTCGACGAAGGCTTGGATTTCGAGCGCAAGGCATTTTATTTATTGTTCGCGTCGGCGGACCGCAGCGAAGGCATGAAGGCATTCCTCGAAAAGCGCAAAGCGGAATTCACAGGTAAATAACCGCCGTGGCCCACGAAACGATCATTTACGACAAGCACAACGGCGTGGCGACGATCACGCTCAACCGGCCCCAGGCGCTCAACGCCTTCGTGCCGCAGATGAACAAGGAAGTGCTCGAAGCGCTGCGCGACGGCGACCGTGACAAGGAAGTTCGCTGCTTGATGATCACCGGAGCGGGCCGCGCCTTTTGTGCCGGCCAGGATCTGAAAGGCCGCACACCTGAGCAAAAAGGTTCGTTGGGCGCGTCATTGCGGGAAAAGTACAATCCGATGATCCGGCAGATTCGCGGCATGGAGAAGATCGTCATCGCTGCGGTCAATGGCGTTGCCGCCGGCGCCGGCTGTAACTTCGCCCTGGCGTGCGATTTGCGCGTCGCCTCGGAGGAGGCCAAGTTCATTCAATCCTTCGTGCGTGTCGGCCTGGCACCCGACTCCGGCGGCAGTTTTATCCTGACCCGGCTGGTCGGCCTGAGCAAAGCGATGGAATTACTATTGTTGGGCGACACCGTTGACGCCAAGGAGGCCCAGCGCATCGGCCTGGTGGCGCGGGTCTTTCCAGCGGCGGAATTCGCAGCGTCGGCGCGAGCGATTGCCGAACAAGTAGCCAAAGCGCCGCGCGGCATCGGCCTGATCAAACGCGCGGTCAACCACGCCAACTTACCGAACGTCGAAGCCGATCTCGAGTACGAAGCAAACTTACAAGAAATCGCCGGTCGCAGCAGCGACTATGACGAAGGTGTTAAAGCGTTCTTGGAAAAGCGCCCGCCGGTGTTTACCGGGAAATAGAAGCTTGCGGGTTGATTGAGAAAGCACATTCACCCTAAAGGCTCGAAGCAAGGGTAACGGCATGGATTCAAATACTCCTGCCGTCGAACCTTCCTGCGCTTCGTGGTAAATTGACAAGCATCACCGGTCACGCAATAAACGCCAAGAGCTAGGATCGCGAAACCAAAAACATGGCCAACCCAAATGAAAAAATCGCCGTCCTCGGCGCCGGCACCATGGGCGCGGGCATCGCCCAGGTGGCCGCTCAAGCCGGCTTTGAAACCGTCCTCTACGATATCAAGCAAGAGTTCATCGATTTGGGCATGGGGAAAATCACAAGCTTTCTCCAGGGCAGCCGCGAGCGCGGCAAGATCAGCGCCGAGCAAGAATCGGCAATCCTCGAGCGCTTCCATACCAGCACGAGTCTGGATGCTGCCAACGGCTGCGCGCTGGTAATCGAGGCGGCACCGGAGAAGCTCGAACTCAAACGCGACATCTTCAAGCAGCTGGACACCATCTGCGGCCCGGAAACTTTGCTGGCGACCAATACGTCATCGTTCAACGTCACCGCCATCGCCGCCGCGGCACAGCATCAGGAGCGCGTGCTCGGACTGCATTTTTTCAATCCGCCGCCGCTCATGGCCCTGGTCGAAGTCATCCAAGGCGACCGCACCAGCGACGAGAGCATCGAGAAAGCCACCGCGCTCATGAAAGCGATGGGTAAAACGCCGGCGCGCGCCAAGGACACTCCGGGTTTCATCGTCAACCGGGTCGCCCGGCCTTTTTACAACGAAGGGTTGCGCGTGCTCGGCGACGGTGACGCATCGGTGGAAACCATCGACCGGATCATGAAAGAAGCCGGTAACTTTCGCATGGGACCGTTCGAATTGATGGACTTGATCGGCAACGACATCAATTTCGCCGCCACCGAATCGCTCTATCGCTCGTTCTTCGAAGATCCGCGCTTTCGCCCGAGCCCGATCCAGCAGCGTATGGTCGCCGGCGGCAATCTCGGGCGCAAGACCGGACGGGGTTTTTACACCTATGACAAAAAGTAGTCTCGCGATCATCGGCAAAGGCCGATTGGCCGATGAGTTAATCGCCTTGGGACGGGACAAGGGGCTCGACGTCACCCAACTACAAGACGCGACGGCGATCGCGCCGACCACCCAGTTCGTCATCGATACCGAGAACGGCAGCGAAGACAAAAAGCGCGCGGTCTTGCAGCGCCTCGACGCCTCGCTCCCGGCGCCGGGCATCATCGTCAGCTCCTGCCTGCGTTTTTCGACCACCCTGATGGCGTCATGGATAAAGAAACCGGAGCGAGTCGTCGGCTTCGCGACATTCTATCCGTTGAAGGATCGCAAATTGGTCGAGCTCGGCGCCGGCTTGCGCACGTCAGACAAGTCGGTGGAGCAGACCGAGCAGCTGTTCAAAAACCTCGGCAAAGACGCGGTCCGGGTCAAAGATACCGCCGGACTGACTTTTCCGCGGATTTTGAGTTTAATCGTCAACGAAGCGGCGCGCAGCTTGGACGAAGGCGTCGCCAGCGCCGAAGAGATCGACATCGCCATGCGTCTGGGCGTGAACTATCCCCAGGGCCCGCTGCGCTGGGCCGACCAGATTGGCTTGGACGATGTTCTTGCCGTGCTCGAAGGACTGCAACGGGAAACCGGCGACGACCGTTATCGGCCGGCGACGCTGCTCAAGAAGCTCGTCACCGCCGGTTATCTCGGCGAAACCAGCGGACGCGGATTTTACTCCCATAACGAAGGTCAGGTGAAGTCATGAAAGAAGCCGTCATCGTTGCCGCCGCACGCACGCCCATGGGGCGTCATAGCGGGATTTTGAAAGACATCCGCACCGACGATCTCGCCGCCTATATCATCGCCAACATGGTCGCAAGAACCGGCATCAATAAGGATGATATCGAAGATGTCTACTTCGGCTGCACCAACCAGGCCGGCGAAGATTCGCGCAACGTCGCGCGCAACGCTTCCCTGCTCGCCGGTCTGCCCTACACGGTTCCCGGCGCCACGGTGAACCGCCTGTGCGGCTCGGGACTCGAAGCGATCAATCAAGCGGCCCACGCGGTGGAAACCGACCACGGTGAGATCTTCGTCGCCGGCGGGGTCGAAAGCATGACCCGCGGCCCCTGGGTCATGGGCAAACCGGCCAATTCGTTTCAACGCGGTGACATTCAAATGTACGACAGCTCGCTCGGCTGGCGTTTTCCCAACCCGCGCATGGGCGAACTCTATTCGCTGATCAATAACGGCGAGACCGCCGAGAATGTCGCCGAGAAACACAACATCAACCGTGAAGATCAAGACAAGCTCGCGCTAGCGAGCCATCGCAAAGCGCTCCAGGCGCAAAAAGACGGCCGGCTCAAGGACGAAATCATTCCCTTCGAAATTCCCCAACGCAAAGGCGCGCCGTTGGTGCATGACAAAGATGAAGGGCCGCGTTCCGACACGACGTTGGAAATTCTCGGGGGGCTGCAAGCGGTTTTTAAAAAAGGCGGCACAGTCACAGCCGGGAATTCCTCGCCGCTTTCCGACGGTGCCGCGGCATTGCTGATCACGACTCCGCAAAAGGCCGAACAGTTGAAACTCAAACCGCTGGCGCGCATCGTGGCTTCGGCCGCTGCCGGAGTGCATCCGAACTACATGGGCATCGGACCGATTCCGGCGACGCAAAAAGCCTTGAAGCGCGCCGGTCTGACCATCGAACAGATCGATCTCGTCGAGTTGAACGAAGCCTTTGCCTCCCAAGTCCTGGCTTGCTGCCGCGAGTTGGGCATCGATTTGAACAGGCTCAACGTCAACGGTGGCGCCATCGCCCTGGGCCATCCGCTCGGCTGCAGCGGCGCGCGCATGATGACGACCCTAGTGCATGAAATGAACAAACGCGGCAGCCGTTACGGCCTGGCGACCATGTGCATCGGCGTCGGCCAGGGTATTGCCACCATCGTCGAACGAATGAATTGAGCTTAACATCGCGCGACTACGTGTCGCCGGCGCGCCACGCCATAGGGGATCATCCAGCGCGGCGATGTCAGTCAACGCTGCCCGCGTGGCGACGATGTTTTTAGTCGGCCGACCCGTCACTACTGGCCCGCTCACGCCGGCGCCATGACCAACCTACGCAAAATCACCATCGCCGCCGCCGTCCTGTTAATTGCCACGGCCATCGGCCTCGGCAGCCATTTCAAAACTCTCGCCGACAAGCACCGTGAGCAGGTGCAGTTGGAACTGCGTTACCTGCTCGGCGACAGCGTGCGCTTCGAGAGCCTCGATGTTCGGCTCTTGTGGCTGCCGGGATTCGTCGTGCGCGAATTTCGCATGGCCGACGACAGCCGCTTTGCCGCCACACCGATCTTGAAAGCGCGCGAAGTTTTCCTCCGTATCAGTCTGCGCCAACTCTTTACCGGCCGCATCGTCATCGATTCCGTCACTTTTGTCGGGCCGGAGATGCAGATCATCAGCGACGAAACCGGCGTGCTCAATGTCAGTATGCTCGCCAGCCGGAGAAAAGAGTTGGGCGTGCTGCCGAGACGCCGGGCCGGCGCGCCGGGCGAGCGCCGTCAAAATAGCGTGCGCTTCGCCGTCGACGAGCTCCGCGTCGAGGATGGCCGGATCATTTATCTCGACCGCACGGTCAAGGATCCCGCCGAGCTGCAACTGCGTGGCATCGAGTTGCAGGTGCGCGGCCTTGATCTGCAGGAGCGCACGCGCGTGCGTGTGGCGGCGGCGCTAACCGAGGGACTCGGCCAAGACCTGCACATCGAAGGTTCGCTGCATCGCGCCAAAGCCGATCAGAGTTGGTATCAGCGTGGCATGAATCTCAAGATTAAATTCGATTCGCTGCACGCTTCGATGGTCCTGCGCGCCTTCGCCGGGCTGCGCGAAAGAGTCCCGCCGGAGCTCGAGGTCACCGGCCCGATGGCGCTGCAAGCCCGAGCCGGCGGCAGCCTGCTGCAGCCTCGGCTGGACAACATTACCTTGAAAATCCCGCTGTTCGGTTCCTCCGACTACAACGCGGTCATTACCGGCAAGATGGAGTTTACCGAGCAACGCACTTGGGGCGACGCTAAAATCGACGGCCAGTTGAAAATGGCGCCAGTGGCGCTCGGCCGGGCGCGCCTGTTGCCGGCCCTGCGCGACCACCTGCCCGAAGCCTTGATCACCGAGGGCACTGTTAGCCTAAACAGCCGTTTCGAAGGCACATGGAATTATTTGCGCATCGGCGCGCTGCTACGCGCCGACAATAGCGAAATCCGTTACGGCGACTGGTTTCGCAAACCGGCCAAACATCCGGCAGCGATCAAAGTGCGGCTGTCGCGGCGCAACCAGCGTCTGACGATTCACGAATCGGAGCTCACCCTGGGCGCGGCCAAGACGGTATTTTCCGGTGTGGTTCAAGACATCGATGCGCCGCGGTTGCATTTAAGATTGCGCGCCGAAGACGCTCCCCTTGCGCGCTGGACACCGCTCAGTAACGGCATGGTCACGGCACAATCCGGCCGCGCCAGCTGGCATCTCGCCATCGAACGGGCACCGGCAGCGGCGCCAACGCGTTGGCATATCGACGGCCAATTGACCATCGCCGATGGCGAAGTCCACGGCCGGGATAACCGCGCCAAGCTCGAACAATTGAATACCCATGTCACTTTTCTTGGCCAGCAAGCGCGTATCGAGCACGCCAGTTTTCGGCTCGGCGCCGCGCAGATTGCGCTCACCGGCTTCATACCGAACCTGGTCGAGCCAAAACTCGATTTCCAATTGACCGCCGCAGAGTTCGACTTAGCCGATGTGCCGGTCTTGGCGATCTCCCGGCCGCTGCGCCTGCAGCAGTTTAGGATCAAGGGACGGGCGCAATCTCAAAGCGATGCGCTGAGCGTTAACGGCGACGCGGCAGCGCTGCAAGGAAACTTCGACGGTTTGCCCGTGAGCGATTTTCGCTCGGCCTTCTCCTGGTCGGCGGCTGGACTGCGTTTCAAGGACCTGACGTTTCGCGCCGCCCAGGGCTGGTTTCGCTCGGACGGCGTCCAAACGGCCGCCGCTGGAAGAAATAGCGCGCAATTGCAGGGCGCATTGGAAATCAAAGGTGCCAACTTGCAGCCGTTGCTCACCAGCTTGTTACCGCTGCTCAAAGATCGTCTCGACGGTAATATCAGCGGTCACACGCTTTACGATGTAACCCTGAGCGACGGCGGCATGATGGCGCAATCGCTCAAGGCAACCGGCGATACGACCATCGAGCGCGGTGTCATCAAGGACTTTAATTTATTGTCGCAGCTCCTCCTGCGCGGCAGCGGCTCCAGCGTATCGGAGGCAACCAAGGAGCGCCTGCCGGCAGCCCTGATCGAACTTGCTAAACATAATGACACCCGCTTCGACGCGCTCAAGTCCGATTTCACCGTCGACAATGGCCGCATCAGCAGCGCCAACTTGAGTCTCTCGACGCCGGACTATACCGTCACCGGCGCCGGCTGGTTCGGCTTGGATCTTACCACTCGATGGAACGGCCTGTTGGTGCTGTCGCCGCGCTTGACTCAGGAAATTCAACGGGATTATCGCTGGATTCGCCATCTGCTGGACCGCCGCGGCAGCTTGGCGATCCCGTTTCGCGTCGACGGCACCATACCCAATGTCAGGATTCGCATCGAGAACCGTAACTTGAGCCAGGTATTGCGCGGCTCGCAGCCGCGCGACAAGGATCGCGACGGCGACGACGACCGCCCGCCCAAGGAAGAAAAGGGTTGGCTTCCGGACGCTCTCGATCGTTTCCTCAACCGCTAGTCGGAACCGCCATGGATTTACAAGAAATCTATTTGGAGATCGCTCCCGAGCATATCGCCTATATCAAATTCATCTTCGAGTCCTACGAAGAAGTCGGCATCATTCGCACCGTGGATCGGAAGAAATCGATCATTGTGCTGCTGGCAATGCCCGACTTCGGCGACGCCGCGCGCGCGATCATCGACTCGCTCAAGCAGGATATCCCGCTGGCGGAAATACCCCGGCCCGCCGACCTGACCGATGATTGGTTCATGCTGGAATTGGCCGGCGCGATGTCGACGGCGGAAAAGTAAGGCCAGCCTACTCGATCCATCCGCCGTCCAAAGCACAAGCGGACGTCCGATAACGACGCGACCCTGAGAGATTGAAATCCCGCGGATTCCAGTAGAAGCTCGCGCAACATCCATGATCGACAAGACACAAGAAAAAATCCTCGCGCTGTTCAACAAACAACCGCGCGCCCGTTTCACGCCGGCCGAGGTGCAGCGCCGCGCCGGCATTGAACGCGGCGATTTACAAGCGATCATCGACGCCCTGCGCCAGCTCTGCCGGGACGGCCGCCTAGTCCGGCTCAAAAAAAATCATTACGCGCTACCCGATCGACAAAATCTCCTGCGCGGCCGGGTCCATGCCCACCCCGACGGCTACGGCTTTCTCATCCTGGAAGACAAGGGCTCCGATGACGTTTACTTGAACCGCCGTGAAATGCGCCGGGTCATGCATGGCGATCAAGTGATGGTGCGCATCGACCGCAAACAGCGCGGCGGCAGCGAAGCCCATATCGTCCAGATAATAGAACGCGGACAAAAACGGCTGCTGGGTACCTACGAAGAGATCGCCGGTCGACCTTTCCTGGTGCCGATGGACGCGCGCATCGGTGCCATGCCGCTCAAGAGCGCCGGCGCGAAACTGAGCCAAGGCAAAGTCATCGCCGCAGAGATCAGCCGCTTCGCCAGCGCCATGTCGCCGCCGGAAGCCACCGTAGTCCAAGTCATGGGCGACCCCAACGACCCCGAGGTGCAGGCGCAATCGATCATTTTCCGCTTCGGCCTGTCGCCCAGCTTTCCCGCCGAAGTGCACCGCGAAGTAAAAAACGCCGCCTATGAAATCGACGCGGCGGAGATCGCCCGGCGCGAAGACCTGCGCGCGCTGCCGATTGTCACCATCGACGGTGAGAACGCCCGCGACTTCGACGATGCCGTTTATGTACGGCGCAAGGATCAAGGTTACGAGCTTTTCGTTTCCATCGCCGACGTCGCTCACTACGTCCAGCCGAACACCGCGCTCGACCAAGAAGCCTACGGCCGTGCCACCAGCGTTTATTTTCCGGATCGGGCGATCCCGATGTTGCCCGAAGCGCTGTCCAACGGCATCTGCAGCTTGAATCCCGGCGAAGACCGTCTGACCAAAACCGCCTGGATCGAATATAACCGCAAAGGCGAAGCGATCGGCAGCCGCTTCTTCGACTCGGTAATCCAAAGCCATGCGCGCATGACTTACACCAATGTCCGGCGCATACTGGTCGACCAAGATCCCGAATGTCTGGAGAATTATCGAGGTCTAGTCGACGGCTTCAAACTGATGGAAGAGCTCGCCCTAGCGATTTACGCCAACCGCAAAGCGCGCGGCAATCTCGACTTCGACCTGCCGGAGGCCGAGATCGTCCTCGATCTGCAAGGCTTGCCGGAGGACATTGTCCGGGCCGAGCGCAATATTGCCCATCGGATCATCGAAGAATTCATGATCGCCGCCAACGAAGCCGTCGCGCGGCAACTCACGGCTAAAAATTTCCCGACGCTCTATCGTGTCCATGCCGGACCGGATGAAGACGCACTGGAAGCGCTGGAGCCTTTTCTCTTGAGCCTGGGCTACCGTCTGCCCCAGGATAAAGAAAACCTGCCACCGCTGGAGCTCCAGCGACTGTTGGAATCCGCCCGCGGCAAACCGGAAGAGCGGGTGATCAACCGCGTGCTCCTGCGCTCGATGAAACAGGCCGTCTATCAACCGGAAAACATCGGCCACTTCGGTCTGGCGTCAGCGTGCTACACCCACTTCACGTCGCCGATTCGCCGCTATCCCGATCTGATCGTCCATCGCATGCTCGGCCGCGTCATGGACGAAGACAAGCTCAAACCCAAGGAACGCGCCGATCTGCTGCGCACTTTGCAGGAATCCGGCAAACACACCTCAGAACGGGAGCGCCACGCCATGGACGCCGAGCGCGAAATGGTCAGTTTGAAAAAAGCCCAGTTCATGATGACCAAAATGGGCGAAGAGTTCTCGGGCTTCGTCAACACCCTGGCGACCTTCGGCATGTTCGTCGAGCTCGACAACTACTTTGTCGAAGGTTTGGTGAGACTCTCGACCCTCACCGACGACGACTACGACTATTATGAAAAAGAATATCTGATCAAAGGCCGCCGCCATGGCAAAAAATTCCGCTTGGGCGACAGCGTGCGGGTGAGAGTGGCGAAGATCAATGCGTTCAGGAGCGAGATCGATTTCGAATTGATCGGCGAAGTTTCGTGATCTAACCGCGACGTGGGATCCTATCTTTGATTCGCGTGACTGTCGGTCCGCCGTACTTCGGAAAACGAGAAAGAAATCAAACAAGCGAACGGCTTGATAGTCGGCAACTTGTCGGCGATGGACCTCCGCTTATCGAATCAAAAGCGCCGGCGCCGGCAATTAGAGATCTCTCTTGAGTGTGCGGGTTTGTCGCGGTTTTTTCACTTTGGCCGGCTTGGTCCGAGTTTTCGGACGATTTTTTTCCTGCCACAATTCCTGGGCTCTCAGCCAATGCTGCAAATCGGATCCGTTCGGACACCCCGATTCCTGCCAAAGTCTATACGCTAGCTGACGAATCTCTTCGTCCCGATCGCTCTCCGTGCCCTGCATGACCTACGCTCCTTCCGTCGATTACACAACCTATTGTACAAATCGATTACCGCACTGTAAAGAATCACAGTCTTGAAACATTGCCTTCAGCACCAATCGTGTGACTTTAATCGGTCATTGCCATCGTGCCATCAAGCCGAGCAAATCGCAGACGCGGTTGGAATAGCCCCATTCGTTGTCGTACCAACTGAGACACTTGAGATACCTGCCGCCGGTGACCGTGGTGAATCCGGCGTCGAAAATGGATGAATGAGCGTTGCCGATAATGTCCGAGGACACCACGGGAACTTCGACGAATTGCAATATGCCTTTCATGCGCGGGGACGCGCCGGCCGCGCGTATCGCTGCATGGACGTCGTCCGCGGTCACGGTTTTCTCGAGTTCGACGAACAGGTCGACGACGGAACCGTCGGGCACCGGCACGCGCGCGGCGATGCCGTCGAGCCGGCCTTTCAACTGCGGCAACACCATGCCGACAGCTTTGGCGGCGCCCGTCGAAGTCGGAATGATATTCTCCGCCGCGGCGCGGCTACGCCGCCAGTCCGAATGCGGCACGTCGGCCAGACGCTGGTCGTTGGTATAGGCGTGCACCGTGTTGATCACGCCCTCGACGATGCCGAAAGAGTCGTGCAATACCTTCGCCAAGGGCGCTAGACAGTTGGTCGTGCAGCTCGCGTTGGAAATGATCCGGTGCTCCGGCTTGAGTCCGTCATCGTTGACGCCGAGGACCACCGTGTAGTCGATCGCATCCTTCGCAGGCACCGTGAGCACAACCCGTTTCGCGCCGGCGCGCAGGTGCGGGGTCAGTTGTTCCTTGGCGGTGAAGATGCCGGTGGACTCGACTACCACATCGATGCCGAGATCGTTCCATGGCAGTTTAAGCGGGTCTCGTTCACACAGCATCCGCGTTCGCCCATAGGGAGTAACCAGATCGTCGCCTTCGAGCCGTAGCGTGCCGTCGAACGGACCCATGACCGTATCGTAATGGAGCAAATAGCGTAGCGCTTCATTGTCGAACAGGTCGTTAATCGCGACCACGTCAACGTCGCTACGCTTGTCGAGGATTCGGAATACCGTGCGGCCGATGCGGCCAAATCCATTGATCGCGACTCTCATTGCACACCTCCGGCGCCATCGAGCTTGTCGTAATGCCGAACCACGTCGAGCACGCGGCAGGCATGACCCAAGCTCTCGTACCAGGCTAAAACTTTGACCATGCTTTTCCCCGCTTTGAGCGTCGCTTGCGAATCAAACAGCAACGACTGCCGGCAGCCGATGACATCGGAAGATACGATGGGATCGTCGGTAATGCCGATCAGCAGCGGATGGTCGTTTGCCGCGGCGCGCATGGTCTCGTTAACTTGGGCGGCGGTCACGCCGCTGTCGTGCATCACGCAGGTCAAATCCAACAACGAACCCCGCTGTACCGGCACGTTGAGGGCGTAGCCGCTCAACTTTCCAGCGAATTTTGGCAAGATCTGTTCAACCCAACGCGGCGATTCATTGCTGTTGGGGATGATGTTTTGGGCGGCGGAGCGACTCCGACGAAAATCCTCGTGGGCATAATCCTGCAAAGATTGATCGCTGCTGTAGGCATGGACCGTGGTCATCGACGCGCCGTCAACTCCCAGCGCCGCGTCGAGAAAATATAAAATCAGCGCGAGCGCGTTGGTGGTCGCCGACCCTGCCGAGATCAGCCGGTCGGCGCCAACCGCGCTGGCTTCATTGATGCCCGGAACCAGCACGCGGTCTATCGGTTCCGCGGGCAGCGATGCAAGAATGACCCGGCTCCCGCCGTTTTTCAGATGGGTTTCCAGATAGTCACGGCGGCGATATCGGCCGGTGGCGTCGATAACGCAATCGACCCCGAAAACGTCCCACGGCACGTCTCCGGGTTTGGCAATCTGCAGCATCCGGGTGCGAAACTTCTCGTTGACCAGGTAATTGTCTTCGAGCTCGCATTGCAGGAGGTCGGCAGTATCGCTCTTGAGGAGATAGTGGAGAATCTCCGGCTTGCCGATATCCGCTACCGCGACGATCTCGAGATCGTCGCTTTCCGCCGCGAGCTGATAAAGGTGGCGGCCGATCTGGCCCAGCCCCATGATACCGATGCGGATTTTCCCGTTACGCATAGATTTTCCCCCGGGACTTGCAAATCCCTCTTAGGGCAATGTTACAACCGCAGGTCTGAAGAATCGATATTGCAGGAAGAATAATCCTCGTGGTTGAAGTTTCGTTCGTAGGCGGGCCATTTGCACGATCGACGCCTCAGGCAGATGTCACAGGATTGGGTTGTCGGAGATACGATTCAATCCTGGCAGCGCCATACTCTCTTGCAGAGCTCGCAATCAAAAGTTGGGCTAGCGACGCAAGTAGCGGCCGTGGATTTATTGGCTCGATCCGCCCCACGCAAAAATTTCAAACGATGGCCGTTCCGGCAATAGGACTGGTACGATTCAAGTCACCAGCGCTTCGCGAGAGTTGGTAGCGTAAGCGACTCCTTTTCCATCGAGATCCGGGCTCAGCTCAAGATCGTATCCTTCTAGAAGTTTGAGTTAAGGTTCGCTCACAGGGAATTTGCCTGCGCGTTAGTCGTCAGGACCAACCCCACGCAAAGACTAAGCCGTGTGCGTAAGATCCGGTACTGCCTCGTTACCACGAGCTTTTCGCCATCGTAGCCAACCCAACTGCCTTAAAACTGATCGTGGACTGCACAGCTGTTAGGCAGTGCGGGCAAATTCCCATGGAAGCCCCTGGGAAACGTGAACGAAATGGAGCTCCCGATCAAGCAGGGCGATCTCCATTCTCTTGCCAGTGAGTTCAGAGAAGTTCGCCTGGAGCCCCACCAGGTCGCTGCAACTGTTAAATGAGTCGGATGGCATTCTTACCGGGCCGTTGTGAGTTGAACCGCAGACGCCGGTGCCGGTGAATGTCGGCTCGAACGATTGGTTAGGCGCGCTCATGACGGACGACATTGAACCTCTCATCCTCCGATGGAGGCTGAAAATACGCAGTGATGGCTTCGAACTCCGCATCCGTGGTCCAGGGAGTGCCTGCAGGTAAATCCTTACTTCGCTCCTTAAGCTGGCTTTTGCACAAAGCATCCGACGCATCGACAAAGTGCAATTCATGCGCGGCATTGGCGCGCTCGAACAGTTCTCGGAACCAGGCACGCTGGGCTTTTGTATTGCCAGGGAAGTCGAGCACGACGGAGATGCCCTTCGACAAGAGATCACAAACATGTGGCCCAAGCGCGTTTTTCAATCGGGAAGAGTACTTGACGAATCCCGGTATATCAGTGATGTCGCCAGGAAATAGATGATCCAAGAACTCGTCCTGAACAAGCAGAACGGCATTTTCCCGCTGGGCCAAGTCCCGCGCGAGGGTGGACTTCCCTGCCGCCATTTTGCCGCAGAAAAAAATCAACTTCGCTGAAATGCCCATGGTTTATCCGTCTGACTGTTAAGTATACTGCCGCCTTTCCTCGACGGCGAGTTATCCAGATAAGAGGCCGCGGCAAACGGTCGGATCAATCACTGACCCTGTAATTTGAACTTTAAGATGCAACATTCTAACCGCCTACCAGTTTCAAAGCGTTGGCAGCTTTCGCCAATTCTTGGCTTCGAGACTGCAGATGCCAACTGTTGTCGCAAGGCTCTTACGGTTCATAAGACTTGTATGACTAATAGGTTCTGGCCCCGGTTTAAAAAAAAGGTCTCAAGCGTCGCCGCGTGCTTACTTGATCACCTTATTTGCCCGCGAGAGAAACTCCGGCGAGAGTGTCAGTCCGATCTGCTTGGCCGCTTTCAAGTTGATGACGAACTCGAACTTGGTCGCCTGCTGCACCGGCAGATCAGCCGGTTTGGCACCTTTAAGATCTTGTCCACGTAGTGGGCCGCCTTGCGATACAGGTCATCGTAGTCCGCCCCGTAGGACATGAGACCGCCCTCATCGACAAACTCCTTCTGAAAGTAAATAGCCGGCAAGCGGTATTTGCCGGCAAGCTCGACGATCCGCTTTCTTTCGGCGAAAAAGGTGCGACGCGGTGGTCGTCATAATCGCGCCCACCTGCTTCTGCTTCGCGGTTTGAAAGGCGCTCTCTAAACCTTTGGCGTCGAGTTGAGTCACGATCTCCTCCAATTTTAGTTTCAGTGCCAGAGCCGCAGCCCTGAGCTCTTTCATTTGTAGGTCTATGTTATGCCGGGTTCCCAGCCGACCGCAGAAGTCCAACTCGGGCGAGCTTGGGGACTGCGTCCTTGAGTATCTCTAGCCTTTTGGTATTTAGCTCGGTCGCCTAAACTCGAGAGCCCGGTGACATTGCCTCCCGGCCGCGCCAGACTGGCAACCAAACCTGCACCCACGGGGTCCGAAGCGCTCGTCATCACGATGGGGATGGTAGTAGTCGCTTTCTTCGCCGCCACCGCCGGTGGCGTCCCTGAAACCACGATCAGATCAACTTTAAGCCGAACCAAGTCCGTCGCAAGCTCAGGCAGGCGCTCATTCTTTTGCTCGGCAAACCGGTACTCGATGGCGAAATTCTTTCCCTCGATCCAGCCAAATTTGCTCAGCTCTTGCCGGAACGCCTCCAACAGGCCCGCGCATACCAGAAGCAGTGCTTGGATCCAGGAAACCGATGCGGAAGATTTTTCCCGGCTGCTGCGCGTCGGCAACAGGGGCAATAATCAGTAATGACGATTGCCAGTAGCCAGAAGACGAACGGATTTCATCATGGATTTGTCTCCGACGTTCTTATCGACAACCGACGCACTGGCCACGATCACTTGATTACTCTGTCTGCTCTGCGCCAGCACATCCGGCGGAATCGTCAGGCCGATCTGTTTTGCCGTTTTAAGATTGACGATGAACTCGAATTTCATCGGCTGCTCCACTGGAAGATCGGCGGGCTTGCTGCCTTTCAGAATCTTGTCGACATAGGTGGCGGCGCGCCGGTCCAGTCGGTAAAGCTCGCGCCGTAATCATAAGCCCGCCGGCTTCCACGAATTCTGGCTGAGGGTAATCCCCGGGAGCCGGTTCTTTACCGCAAGGTCTGCAATCTGTGTTCGGTGAGAACTGACGATGCTGCTCGCCAGCACGAGGACTGCGTCGGCACGCCCCTTGCTTGCGGCTCGGAATGCTGTCTCAATATCCTTGGGACTAGAACATCAAGATATTGAAGCTTCACTTCGAACGTCCCTGCGGCGAGTTCCATCTCTCTTAAGCTTGTGCGTTGCCTGGGCTGGTCGAAGTCCCAAAGACCGCCACGCGCGAGAGCTTAGGAATGATCTCCTTCAATAGCTCCAGTCGTTTGCCGCTTATCTCCGGGGCAAGCTTTGACAATCCGGTAATGTTCCCGCCAGGCCGTGCAAGACTGGCAACAAACCCGTTGCCGACAGGATCGGTATCCTGCGCCATAACAATGGGAATCGTCGTAGTCGCTTCCTTGGCGGCACGGGTTGGTAATCGGACCACCCGTGACGATGACGTCTACCTTGAGACGCACTAGCTCGGCCGCAAGCGCGGCGAGGCGATCGAGTTTCCTTCCGCGATCGCCACTCAATGACGATGTTTTTCCCCTCGACATAGTCGAGTCGCGCAGACCTTGACGGAAGCCTCGATGCGGCCGCGATTCGTGGAAGGCAACCACGCAGGTGAAATTCCAATCCGCGGGATTTTCTTTGGCTGCTGCGCCTTGTTCCAGAGCACGGAGCAAGAAGTAGCGAGCATAACGGAGCCAACAGAGTGATTTTTTTAGTCATTCGCTTTCATACTACTTTGTCTCTCTCTGGCATACTGTCTATTTGATCACTTTATTCGCCCGCGAGAGAAATTCCGGCGGAGTGTCAGTCCGATCTGCTTGGCGGCTTTCAGGTTGATGACAAACTCAAACTTCGTCGCCTGCTGCACCGGCAGATCGGCCGGTTTGGCACCTTTCAAAATCTTGTCAACGTACTGGGCCGCGGCCGAAGAGGTCATCGTAGTCCGCCCCATAGGACATGAGGCCGCCTTCATCGACAAATCCTCTGAAAAGTAAATAGCCGGCAACCGGTATTTGACGGCAAGCTCGACGATCCGCTTTCTTTCGGCGAAAAAAGGCGATTCACGGTCGTCAGATCGCGCCTACCTGCTTCTGTTTTGCGGTTTGAAAGGCGCTCTCTAAACCTTTGACATCGAGTTGAGTCTCGATCTCCTCCAATTTTAGCTTCAGTGCCACAGCCGCCGGCCTGATATCTTTCAGTTCGCGTCGCCCCTTCCCAGCGGCCGCAGAAGTCCAACTCGAACGAGCTTGGGAACTGCGTCCTTAAGTATTTCTAGCCTTTTGGTGTTTAGCTCTGTGTCTAAACTCGATAATCCGGTGACATTGCCTCCCGGCCGCGCCAGACTGGCAACCAGACCTGAGCCAAGGGTCAGCAGCGTCACCATCACGATGGGGATAGTAGTCGTCGCTTTCTTCGCCGCCAACGTGCCGCGTCGATCCTACATACAATCACATCGACTTTGAGACGAACCAAGTCCGCAGCAAGCTCAGGCAAGCGCTCAACTTTTGCTCGGCAAAGCGGTACTCGAAGGCGATATTCTTTCCCTCAATCCATCCAAGTTTGGTCAGCTCTTGCTCGAACGCCTTCAATAGGCCGGCGCTACCAGAAGCAGTGGTCAAATCGAGGAAACCGATGCGGAAGATTTTCCCCGGCTGCTGCGCATGGAGCGGGGGCAACAAACTAATATGATTGCCACTAGCCAGGAGAGAACGGATTTCATCATGAGCTTGTCTCCAACGTTCTTATCGACAACCGGCCACTTACCACGATCACTTGATTATTTCTCTGCTCTCACCAACACATTCGGCGGGATCGTCAGACCGATCTGCTTGGCCGCGTTGAGATTGATGACCAGCTCGAACTTTGTCGGCCGTTCCACGGGAATATCCATCGGTCGGGTGCCTTTAAGAATCTTATCGACATGCGCCGCAACGCGGACTGCCATTTCGGCCATGTTCGGACCGTAGGACATTAAACCGCCATCGGGAGACCAGGGACCCCAGTCGCCGATCAGCGGTATGCGACTCTTTGCTGCGTAATCTAAAATACGTTGTCGTTGAAAATTTATAAGTCTCGACGAGACCACAATCAGGGCCTGAGTTTTCGCCTTCGTGGCGGTATCGAATTGGCCATCGAAGTCCTCGCCGCGCCGGACTTGCAGCGATTGCAACCGTACTTTCATTGCCTGGCCCGCACTTTGAATGGCACGAAACTCGGGATCGGCGTGATCGGGATTCCACAGCACCGCCACTCGCGAAATTTTCGGCGCGATTTCCTTTAATAGCTCCAATCTTTTGCCCGCCAGTTCGTCGAGAATGAGTGTGATCCCGGTAGTATTGCCGCCAGGATGGGCCAGACTGGCGACAATCCCCGACTGCACCGGATCGTTGCTCACCCACATGACGATAGGAATCGTCTTGGTTGCTTTCTGCGCTGCCGGCACGACGTCACCGCCGAGGGCAAGAATCACATCGGGATTTAGCCGCGCAAGTTCAGCGGCAACTTCCGCGATCCGTTCGGGTTTGCCGCCGGCGAAACGGTATTCCACCGATACATTTTCCCCCTCGTTATAACCGAGGTCGCGCAGGTTTTGCCGAAAAGCCGCAACGTCGGGTCGTTTTCCGGCGTACTGTAAAGGAGCACGCCTATGCGTGATATTTTCGTCGGCTGTTGCGCCCCGGCAAATGAAACTGTCGTTAGAAATAAACAGGCCAGCAGCTTGATAACCTTTTGGTAATTCACATCATATCTCCATACACTTTGCCCTGTCCATTTTTCCTTTCGTTTTATCGTATCACTTTATCCGCCCGCGCCAGCACATTCGGCGGAATCGTCAGACGAATCTGCTTGGCTGCGTTCAGATTGATGATGAACTCGAACTTGGTCGGCTGCTCTACTGGAAGGTCCGCAGGTTTTCTGCCTTTCAGGATTTTGTCAATGTACGTGGCGGCGCGACAGGCAAGTCGTCGAGGTTCACGCTGTAGGTCATAAGTCCGCCGTTCTCCACAATTCCCCGGCTGGGATACATTACCGGAAGCCGGTTCTTTACCGCGGATTCAAAAATCTGTGTTCGGTGGGGGCTCGTGATGGGACCCGCCGCCATCATAAGGACTGCCTCAGCCCGCCCCTTAACTGCGTTTCGGAATGCGGTCTCTATATCCTTGGAATCAAGTATGTCTAGGTATTGAAGCTTTAACCTTCAACGCCCCTGCGGCGCGTTCCAGCTCTCTTAACACTTGTGCGTGATCTGGTCTGGTCGAAGTTCCAAAGACCGCCACGCGGTAGAGTTTGGGAATGGGTCTCCTTCAACAGCTCCAGTCGTTTTCCGGTTAACTCAGGGGCAAAGGTTGACAAGCCAGTGATGTTCCCGCCGGGGCGCGCAAGGCTAGCGACGAATCCGGTCCCAACTGGATCAGGATCGTTGGTCATGACTATGGGAATCGTAGTCGTCGCTTCTTTTGCGGCACGGGTTGGAACCCACCCGATGAGACAACGATGTCTACATTGAGACGCACAAGCTCGGTCGCGAGCGCAGGCATGCGATCGTGTTTCCGCAGATCGATACTCAATGACGAAGTGTTTTCCCTCGACGTATCCATGCTCGCGGAGACCCTGGCGCAGCGCCTTGATGCGGGCCACATCAGCGGCAGGAAACCACCTATGTATCCTATCCGCGGGACTTTCGTCGGCTGCTGCGCCGCGACGGGGAGGCTAAGCGCCAAGAGCAAAGCGCAAAGTGCAAGACGCTTGATGTTATTTCCCAAATGTTTCACATGCATTCTCTTGTTTCTGCCACTTTGTCCTTTGCTCTATGCGCGTGGCGTTCGATCACCGAATCACCTTATCCGCCCGCGCCAGGACATTCGGGGGAATCGTCACGCCGATCTGCTTGGCGGCTTTCAGATTGACGATGAACTCAAACTTCGTCGGCTGCTCGACGGGAATGTCGCCGGGCTTAGTGCCTTTCAAGATCTTGTCGACAAAGTCAGCGGCGCGCCGGCATAAGTCCTTATAGTTCGGCCCATAGCTCATCAGGCCGCCGGCCTCAACAAACTCACTCCCTGGGTACATCGCCGGCAACCGGTTCTTGGCCGCGAAGTCCAACACTTGGCGTTGCTGAGTATTGATAAGTGGATGTGTGGCCGTAATGAGCGCCTGGGCGCCGTTCCTTTTCGCTCGCGCGAATGCGCTCTCAAAATCGTCAAGGCTTCGCACTTCAAGCGATTGAAGTTTGACTCTCAACGCCTTGGCCACAGCCTCCATCTGAGTGAGAGGCAAGTTTCCCCTCGCACCACCCGGTCCCCAGAGGAATGCGACCCGGGCAACCTTAGGAAAGCTTTCCTTGAGCAGCTCCAACCGTTTGCCATCTAGATCCGGCGTCATCAGGCTAAGTCCGGTGATATCCGCCTGGTCGCGCCAGGCTGGAGACAATCCCAGCTCCTACTGGATCGGTAGAGCGCGAATACGATGGGGATTGTCGCACTCGCTTTCTTCGCAGCTAAGACTGCCGGGCCGGTAGTGACGATGACATCAACTTTGAGACGGACCAGCTCGGCTGCGAGGGCAGGCAGCCGTTCGGGTTTCCCCTCTGCATATCGGTACTCAATGACAATGTTTTTCCCCTCGACATACCCAAGCTCGCGCAGCCGTTGGCGCAATGCTTCGACCCGGGCCGAAAAGAAGGACGCGGAGGGCGCGGCCAAAATTCCTATCCGGGGAATTCTCGCCGGCTGCTGCGCCTGGGCAGCAACTCCCAGAGCAAGCAGCATCCCTAAAACCAATTTTGATTTCCAAGCAGATTTCGTCAATGCCACCTCGTCACTCGACAGACTTATCACGGCCACCGTAATTCCGACGACGCTATTTACGACGAAAGCTGAGCAAGATAATTTGCAGAGAGGGAAAGGCTAAATGTCATCGCAGGATTGAACTCAAAGGCGCTACAGGCAGATCTCACAGATCAGATTTTGAGCTATAACGCAGTCACAATTGTCAGCTTCGCCTCTTTCAGTTTAACCCGCAGCTCAATCGTTCGCCTAATAGCGGAGACGTAACAACGTTGGTGGGCCTTCACTCTTTGGCATTAACACGAACAAGTTGCCGAAGTCTGTCTCTGGAATCTTGACCTCCGCTTGATGTCCCAAAGCCTTGAGCAAGGCCGGAACGTTATTAGAATGGCCGACAACCAATACGATATCCTGACTATACTCTCTTCGAAGAAGAGCCACCAAGGCTTCAAGATCGCTCTGCTTAAACCGAGTATTGAGTTGCTCGAGAGCCTTTGGTTCAATCCGAAGCGATTGGGCGAGGGGCTCTGCGGTCTTCACGGTACGCTCAAGATCGCTCGTAAAAATCATGCTGATGCCCGCCTCCTTCAGCAGCGTCGCGAGTAATGCAGCACGCCGATGTCCGGCTTCCGCGAGAGGACGGAGATCGGTACCCATCGGCGCTACCGTTTCCGCGTGACGTACAAGAAAAATCGCCTGCTGACCCTCCGCAGCGACACAAAGAACAAGCGATAACGTTGCAACCAGTATTGACAACAAATTTGCTTTCTTCATTGCGCACCTCGTTCGTGGAGAACAACTACCACAGACTCGGAATCAAGAAAAAGTTGTTTACGCATAAGCGAAACCAGATTTGTCGAAGGAGCAAAGGCAGATTAGCCGTATAATTTAACTGTAAGATGCTTCAGTTCGATTGCCGTAAAGATTGGATTGATGGCAAATTCAGTTAAATTCGGAGGACGTTTAACGTTATTGGGTGAGAGGCGCGGTTTGCCCCGCCTATTTTATTCCAATGGTTAGGGAGGCACGGTCACGAAAGCAGGCACACGCCGCATTACAGATACGCCAAAATCAATCCGGCGCAGCTCGAACACCCTGGAGGCCTAACCGTTCGACAGCCTTTCGCACCACACCGGTTTTTTTCGCTTCCATGACGATTTCCGAGATTTTGCTTTGAGCAGCGGAGGATTTTCCCTTCGGCAGGGTCACCATAAAACGATCGCTTGTGAAGGCACCGAGAACAACCTTTGCCCCCGGCAGGCGGTCAATTAACCGTTGGACATTGCTAGCACTGGTTGCCCACACATCCACCTTGCCGGTGCGAAGCTCATCGACCCCTCCACCGCCTCCAGGAATAGGCATAAGCTCGGCAGATTTCAGCGTCCAGCGAAGGAATTGGTCCGAAGAGGAGTTTTGACCAGCCCCTATCTTGATTCCGGGTCGGTCAACTTGCGCAGCATTGGCAAACTCGCGTCCGGGCGCGGCAACGTACATATAGTCAGTCAACACCACATCGGTGATAAAATCAGCTTTGTCCGCCACCAATGGATGTTGTGATCCGAAGCCGATGTCCCATTCTCCTTTGCCGAAGCTCTGCGAGTATGTGTCGGCGTTGGAATAAGTCACCAGCTCGAAAGGAACACCGAGCTTCTCGGCGATAAACTTGCCTACGTCAGGGGCCACGCCTCCAGTTATCTTGCCGTCAGATGTTCGCGCCAGCAGGACCGCAGTCGAGACACTCGCTGCGACACGCAATTTCCCGGTTGGTGCAATTTCGGAGCTGATGGATGGCTGTGCAAACGATAACCCTGGTATCGCGGTTACTATCAACAAGATCGCCAACGACAAATATCGTCGCATAAATACCTCTTGCTCGGGAGTTGGCTTCACCGTATTTACCCAGGCTAACAGTAGAACTAGACGAGCTATTCTACGCCAATTACAGAAATCCTACCCCGTGGTCATGTAGCAGAATTTCATAGAGCCGAGGCTACGATCCCCTTCAACGGAGCCCTCGCCTAATTAGTTCGTATAATATCGCTGTCCTCGTAAAACGTAATATGTGGACCATCAACAACGCCCCCAACATCTTTTTGGTACTGCTTTAGTTCCGGGTTACCAAAAAACCGCTTCGCAGCATCCAATGTTGCCCATTTCATGTATAGCAACAACGAATTTCTGTCTGCCGGATCGCGATAGATTGAAACACGCTCACAGCCTTTCGCCTTTCGTGCTTCAGCTTTGGCGGCAAACGCTTTTTCGAACTGATCGTAATCCTTGACCTTGACCCTACCTATGACATAGGCCATCGTACATTTCTCCAGTTAGAAATTTGCTCCAACGCCTTGCTCTCTGTGCGCGACCAGAAACAAAAAAGCCAGCACACTCTGGCATCGAAACACCAAAGCGGCTGGCTTTAGACAATTCTGCGGAAATTGCTCCTGAGAGGTATCATAACGATCTCCCTCTTCGATATTGATCGAATCTCGGAGCCGGATGTAGTGCAAGGAAGCGGGTGGAGCTTTAGCAGGGATCAAATGATAATGTCAAGCCCGCTGTTAGGCAATGCACGTTGCGCGTCGACTATTACTGAGATTGAACTGTACGACACTGTAATCTCGCAGGATTGCTCGATGGATAATTCGATTCAATCCTAACAACGTGGCATCACTACTTGATCACCTTATTCGCCCGCGATAGAAATTCTGGTGAGAATTTCAGTCCGATCTGCTTGGCTGCTTTCAGGTTGATGACGAACTCGAACTTCGTCGCCTGCTGCACTGGCAGATCAGCCGGTTTGGCACCTTTCAAGATCTTGTCGACGTAAACCGCCGCACTCCGATAGAGGTCTCGTAGTCCACCCCGTAGGACATTGGACCGCCTTCATCAACAAATTCCGTCTGGAAGTAAATAGCAGGCAACCGGTGTTTTGTGGCAAGTTCGACACTGAGATCTTAGCGCTGCCTGTTATCCCACCGCTCCCACGTGCTAGGATTTCCGCATGTGCGGACGATACAAAGTTACCCCCGGTGAATTTACCGATCTCAAAGTGCGCTTCAATCTCGAAGAGATTCCGCTGTTCAAGCCGCGCTACAACATAGCCCCAACACAACAAGCGCCGGTGATAGCAAACCTCGACGGCGCGAACCGAGTAGAGCTATTCCAATGGGGCTTGGTCCCGTGGTGGGCGAAAGACATTTCGATAGGTAACCGTATGATTAACGCCCGTGCCGAGTCCCTGGCGGAGAAATCAAGCTTTAAGTCTCTGCTCAAAAATTGCCGCTGTCTGGTGCTGGCTGATGGCTTCTACGAGTGGCGCAAAGAAGGCAAGGGAAAAGTGCCGATGCTGTTCAAGCTCAAGACCGGCGAGCCGTTCGTGCTTGCTGGTTTGTGGGACGCATGGAAGCGACCAGACGGCCAAACATTGCGGACTTACACAATCGTCACGACCGAGCCCAACGAAATGCTTGCGTCTATTCACAACCGCATGCCGGTCATACTCAGCGATAGCGATGCGCTTGACTGGTTAACCGGCAATGAGATCGCGCACGCGCTGAGCTTGCTGAGACCTTTTCCAGCTGAGTTGATGGATGGCTACGACGTTTCCAAGACGGTGAACAACCCGGTCAACGATACATCAGACTGCATTACACCCGTTGAGTAGTGCTAATGGAAGTCGCTACCTTGGAGCGGTCTTACAAGGGCTATAGTATTCACGGGAGCGCCGAAAGCATTCACGGCAAGTCGCGGCAGTGGCATCCCGTGGCTAGCGTGACCCTGCTTACCCCCCAGCACTCCCTGCTACAGATTTATCACTACGAGGACCGCGACTTTACCGGCGATGATGAGCAGCTCGCGGCCTGGTTTGGTCTCGCCATGGCTGAGATCGCTGTTGACCACCTCGTGCCGCCGCCCGCCTACTATCTTACGCCTATGAACGCGGCTTGGGCCGTGGACATTCTGCGCCGTGGTGCCGAGGACTTTATGACGCGGAATATTCACTGCCCGAAACTTTACGAGGCTCTGGACTATCTGGAACTGACTCTCGACAAAGCATGGCTCGTCAAACGCTACCGCAATGTACTGCGCGGCGATTGCCGCAACTGGCGTGAACGGTCGGAGAAACAGTACAAGCTGCGGGTCGCGGTGCGTGGCATTCGACTGGCGTGCGCCGCACAATTGATCGAGCGTATGAATGAACTCGCCCTGCACTTCCGTGAGAACAAACCCAAAATCGACAGGCTGCGCAAAGTGCTGGAGATCGTTAGTAAGAGTACTAGCGGTAGCTGAACCGAATGAGCTTCGATCCCGGCAACTCGGCGCGGTTACTTGATCACTTTCGTCGCCCGCATGAGAACGATTCGGCGGAATCGTCAGGCCGAGCGCTTGGCGGTTTTCAGGTTGATTGCAAACTCAAACTTCGTCGGCTGCTCCACTGGAATGTCAGCAGGCTTGGTTCCCTTCAGAATCTTGTCCACCATGATTGGTACCCGTTTGTTAGCCTCTTCTGGATCGCGTCCGTAAGACATCAATCCGCCACCTTCAACGAAGTTCGGACGAGGATAAATTGATGCCAGCCGATTCTTTGTTGCGAGGTCTGCAATCTTTTTTACGTTCGAGCCTTCCAACCCTCCAGCTATCACAGCGAGAGCACCACTCCGAGCTTTAGTTGCTTCTCTGAACGCACTCTCATATTTGTCGGGATTGCTGACTTCCATCGAATGCAGTTGTAACCCCAGGTCGCGTGCTGACGGTTGAAATGCTTTCCATTGTTGCGCCGAGCTTAGGTCCTGCGGATTCCACAGCACCGCGACGCGGGAAAGTTTGGCAACGGTTTCCTTGAGTAACTCCAATCGTTTGCCAGCCAACACGGCCTCCAACCCGGTAAACCCTGTGATGTTTCCACCGGGTCGTGCAAGGCTGTCAATGAGTCCTGCCGCAATAGGATCAGTGACGTCGTAAAAACCTATTGGGATTGTCTTGGTTGCGTTCTTGAGTGCTAGGGCTTCAGGTGTGCCGCGTGTGACGAGTACGTCAACATTGAGACGGATCAGCTCTTCGGCTAAGGCGGCAAGTTGGTCGAGCTTGCTGTCAGCTGATCGATACTCGAAGGAGACGTTCTTTCCCTCAACGTAGCCTAGATCAGGGAGGATACGTCGCAAAGACTCGTATCTGGCGATTGCGCTACCGATATCGAGATAGCCAATCTTAAAGACCTTTGCCTGCTGCTGCGTCTCGGCCTGAGAAACAAAAAGCAAAATAACAGTTACCAACAGGCAGTTAGTGATTCTATTGCTCATGGGATTTTCTCCCGTGCGTTACTCACGACTTCCGCTTCCACTCGTGAGGTTAATTATTAGAAACACCGAAGGTGAGAAAAGCTACTTAATCACCCGATCAGCGCGCACCAGCACGTTCGGCGGAATCGTCACACCGATCTGCTTTGCGGTTTTCAAATTGACGACAAACTCAAATTTAATTGGCCGTTCCACAGGTAGGTCAGCGGGCTTTGAGCCCTTCAAAATTTTGTCCACGTATATAGCCGCGCGCCGCCACAAGTCCGCGGTAATCGGTCCGCAAAACATCAGGCCGCCGGCCTCGATACCTGACCGGTCGGAATACATCGTGGGCAGCTTATGCTTAGCCGCGAACTCGGCGATGCTCTTGAAATTTGCATTGACGAGGGCTTCGGGCAAGTTGATCAAAGCTTGCGCAGGGTCCCTCAATGCGGCTTTGAATACGCCGTCAAAATCATTAACGCTTCGCACTCCCAGGGATTGTAATTTCAATCCCAATGCCTGTGCCGCGACTTCGATCTCTTTCCACTCTAGCGGTTGCGTTGGATTGTTCAAATTCGACAAGACTCCTACGCGCGCAATTTTGGGAACCGATTCCTTCAACAATTCCAACCGTTTGCCGTTTAATTCTTCTGACAGTACGGTCAACCCTGTGGCGTTGCCTCCAGGGCGCGCGAAGCTGGCGATGATACCGTTCTCGACTGGAAAGCTAAGAACGCCGAAGACGATGGGTATTGTCGACGACACTTTTTTGATCGCCTGAACACTCGGTGTTTGGGACGTAACGATGACATCCACTTTTAGTCCCACCAACTCTGCCGCTAATTCGGGGAGACGTTCCGGTTTGTGCTCGGCCCATCGGTACTCGATGGCGATACTCTTACCCTCGATATAACCTAGATCGCGCAGACCCTGCTTGAAGGCTTCAAGTGAGGCGGGAGGCGCAGCTGCTGTACCGGAGGCTAAAAACCCGATGCGAGGGACTTTTGTTGGCTGCTGCGCCTCGGCTAACACCGCAACAGCTAGCATCATCGCTGAGACCAAGATTGATGACGCCGTGGCTTTCTTCATTGCGCACCTCGTTCGTGATCAGACTTATCACGAACATCGCTGTTGCGAAAAGTGTTATTTACGGGAGAAGCAGAACCAGATTCGGCGAGGAGAAAAGGTGAAATTAGAGATAAGATTGAACTGTAAGACGCTTCAGTTCGATTTCCGGAAAACTCACGGGAACTGCGGCTATGCATGTATAGATATCACGTAAGGCGAATTCAAAGTTGTCGGAATACTTCTGGCATTGTCAAAGTGAATTCATCGACACGCGCGGCGATATAGTCACGGACGGCGGCCGGGATTTCTCGTCGCCGCCTCTTCGTTTCGCAGCTTGCTCAGTAAAGCTCGGTCTTCAGGCGCTCGGCATATTTCTCGTTATAATCCCTGGCGTAGACAGCATCCTTGCCGTCGCGGGCGGCGGCGAAGTCGCCGTGGCTCGGCGCGTCGCTCGGCCGCGCCGTCGCATCCCACAGCTTCGCCCGCACGAAGGCTTTGGGACAGTGATTGAAGGCTTCGTCGACAGCGACGACCATGACCACGCGCGGCGGCTTGCCGCCGACCTCGAATCGCTTCAGCAACTCCGGGTCCGTGCTGATCGTCGCACTGCCAGCCACGCGATAGGTTTCGTTCGATCCCGGGACCATGAAAATGATACCGACTTTCGGGTTGACGAACAGATTCTTCATGCCGTCGATGCGGTTGTTGCCCGGCCGGTCGGGGATCAGCAGTGTGCGGTCGTCGAGCAATTGCACGAAGCCCGGCGCATCGCCCTTGGGCGAACAGTCGATGCTGGCCCCGTTCGAGGTGGCGAGCACCAGGAACGGCGATGCCGCGATAAAGGCGCGCCCGACTTCGGTGATGTGGTCGCTTTCCTTGGTGGCGACGTGGGGCAACGGCTTGGCATAAATTTTCGCGAGATCGTCCAGCGAAGTAACGGTGTAGGCATCGTTTCGGTTTATCGTATCCATGTCATATTGCTCCTTTGATAGGCGACGGATGGCAGCTGTCGCTGGATCTGTTCACTATCCATCAGCTAACCGAGTCTTGTCAACATTGAGCTAGATACGACAGCATCAGGACGCTACTTACTGGCGGACAATCCAATTCCATCTCGGCCGTAACCTCCAATGTATTCACCGGTTAGATGGAATTGAAACATTCACGGGACGACTGTTGTATTCCCGAATGCGCAGTAGCTTTGGTCCTGCTCAAAAGGTGGATCCTTAACGCCCTGTTTGACGAGCAATTCCCTATAGGAGGGCCAATTCGTGTTGGGGTCGGCGGGACGAAGATAGTTTTCTGGAACAATCCGTGGGAGGCCTGCTTTCCGTTCCAGCGCATTCGCGTTCCACGGCGCCGCGCCTCCGATATCGACACCGCGGTAGACCAGAAACTCATCAAAACCGCTGACGCTGCTCTCCTTCATTGCAATGACCAAAAGCCGATCGGCCTGACCTCTCGAGCAACCTTGCGACCAGTAGAGATAGTCGTGAACTACGGCTGCACGACTGTACTGCCCGTGCGGGCTCAGTCCCAAGGTCCAGAGAGACTGTGGAATCGAGGCGAAGTCGGTGACAAAGCCTTTAGGGACAACGATCCGTTCCTTGGTACTGCCGATCACGTAGACCATCTCCTCGACCAGTATCCAGAATTTGTTGTCGCCAAATGCTCGGACCAGCGGCGATGGCGGCGTCTGTTGACTCCAAGACGTTGTTGCGACACATAGGAGCGCAATTAAGACGTACAGTTGCTTACTCATTTTTTGCTTCTCCTTCATCGCAATTCATTTTACCATTCTTGCTCGACTGGTCGAAAATATTCGACGACGGCGTGGGGCAGGCAAATTCCAACAAAAATGCAACTATTTAAATCGCTCAATCTGATTGTTATCGTCAGCACATTTCGCCTATACAATACCACGAATCGACGGAACTGGGGTCATCTGGGTGAAATTGAACCGATCCAAAGATTGTTAAATTCAAACCTAGCGCAAACCGACACTATCACGGATCTACTCGTTGAAAGGGCTTGTAACGCAAGATGAAATACTACAGAAGGTGGCTGAGCAACGGCCGGTCTATCGATTCTCTGGCGTTCACCCCCGGCTTTAGCCTGGGGAACGCCTCCGAAGTTGGGAGGCGATTGTTCTTTGCTTTGTAGTTCAAGTGCCATGGGCATTAACGCGTGGGTATCTATCAACGATTACTTATTCCACCACGGCATAAAAAATCAGAAAGGAAGGTAAACATGTCGAACAACGTAACAACAAACGTTTTGCTATCTGTGATTGCGGCCTGCTTGGTCCTTGTCGTCGTGAAAATATATGGAATGGACGATGTGAGAGATGCGCACGCGGCGTCGAGCGGCTCTGCGCTTGTGCAGGGTTGCTATGAACCTAGGACAGCAATAGTAGCTGCGGAATTCAGGTGCAGGCCAATGGATATTCGTGTCGATATTAATGGATTCTTGATTCTAAGCGATAAAAAACCTAATTCTCAGTAACTTCAGATTAAATATACGTCTATTAATCGTCGTGCCCTTGGCCATGGGTTAGTTATATTTGACTCATCAGAGGCGACTGACAATGCCTCCGTTTACCTCGAACAAGTGGAGCAGTGCATCATGGCGGTGTGGAACCTGCTGCCAAAGAGCAATTGATGGCGTTTTTGCGTTATCATTTCGCGCGCTCGAATGATGGTATCATTAGTGCGCGTCGAAAACAGATCTGGTAACAAACGTTTCGACGATTCGGCTGTGCAAGGTATGCAGAGCAGCGCGTGTCCATTTCCTCCTCTTCCTAAAATTCTATCCGTTGGTCATCTTCAATTAGTCGCGGAGCCGACGTTGCCTCACCGTCAGATGAATTTGCGACAGTTTGATCACTCGTAGTTTTCGTCAGCAGGTCGCAATTTATCGGTGAGCCATGACCGGATCAACCATTCGCGAATCTGTTAAATACCCACTAGAACCTCGGCAGTAAGCGCACTTGTGTGCGTCGCTTTTTTCTCCGGTAACTTCGCGAACGGGCAGACATCGCTTTTTTAGCCGTTTTCATGCTGGTCGTGACTTCGCGCCGTACATGCGGCATAAAGCCGGCAGTAGTACCGTCCTTGTAAAGAAATTGTACATCTGTTAATCCGGTTGTCAGCTTCATACATCACGGCTTAGCAACATCATCATTTGGTCACAAATGCGGAGTGAGGCGAATATGTTGCTGTTAAAGTGCATTTCATGCGCTTTCGTGATTAGTATCCTAATTCTTACGCGTCAAAGTGATTCTGGGCAATTAGAAACAGAAGAAACTGTTGTATCTTTCGGCGGAGGGAACATAGATGACAATATACTTAAATTTTACAAATATCTGCATTCACTCGGATTATTACGAACAAAGCCACTTGCAATTGAGAGCGGTAAAAGCTTATCCGACACCGTGATCTCCGAAAAATATCTTTTCAGATATTACCCAACAGGTTTTGACGCTTTTTTATGGGAGTTAAACAAGACAAATTCTGGATTGCAGCTTTTTCAAAAAGATGGACAAGCACGGTTGCGATATGCAACCAATATTACAATTTTAGTACCATTGTCGATTTTCAACCTTACGAATTTATTACCCCTCTTGATCTACACACTTTGAACCTGGCACAGGCCGTTCATAAGCATAATCTCATAGCACAATACAAAGACACGCAAAGCTTGCTATCAAAGCTAGAGAACAAGAGGAAGCAACTAAATCAGCTTAATCCTAATCTTCCTCAAATTTCCCTCTTCTCAGGGATAAAGGGGAAAATAAATTTTCCAGCCGAAGGCTATCGAGCTCGCGTTTATCTGCCGAAGCAGCAGCTACAGACGGAAAATGGAAGCTTGCAACAGGCAATAGGAGGTTCCACTAAGGAGAACGTGTACCTGCACTCTCCATCACGCTCGAGTATTCGACTACACTCTTCGCAATCGAATTCGTTGAACGGCCAAACGCTCGGCTAGCCCTGCTCCACACCTGACCCATTAGAGAAGGATCAGAAGAATAACCTAGCTATGACTTCCTACTATTTCCCACCTGAACTTAAGGGGAAAGGTCGCTTCGCTACCATAGTGGTAATAGATAGTTTTCCGCCTCCAACACCAAGAGAGCTGAAATTTTCCCGCTATCAAGACTTGTACGAAAAGTATAACGAAGACGATCTAATCGATCAATTCGATCGCGCCGGGCTTAGGACACTTCAGCGAAATTTAGCGTTAACTGATGTCGAAACAAAAGAAATTGAAGCCAGAGCAGCTACGGAAGCGGCGTATTCAGACTCTCGGGCGCGACTTGGATCCCATTCAGATTTTGGGGCGCTCAAAAAGAGCCTCAAAGAGGCCATCATCGAGCTGACGGGCTACAAAGAAAAGAATGACCATGGTTTTCATGTGGCTGGAATCATTAGTGCACAGTGCAACGGGTTTGGCATTGCTGGCATGCAACCTTTTGCGTCCGCATTTGCTTATCAAGAGCGATCGTCGTGATTCTATTACTAGAACACTTAATAGCATTGTCAGGGACGCAAGCTGCACCCGACGACCTTGTATCGTAAACGCTAGTTGGAGTTATCCCAAAAATAACGGTGATGAGCTAGTGCAAAGAATTTCGGACTTGCATGAAACGATGCTTATTGTTGCCGCGGCGGGAGACAAAGATAAAAAAGGGTTAGCGGGCGGAGAGGCGGCAGGACAACTACTTACCGCGTTGGACTGTCCGCTGTTACCTGCTTGTCTAGGTAACAGAGAACGTTATTACGGTTGCGATGCTATCGTCCACAAAGAAGGGGCGTGTTGACGAGGATTCTAACCGAGGATGGGGGGTATCGCTCGCTGCTCCAGGGAAAGCAGTTCTGAGCACGGTTAGTGATAGCCGTTTCAGGGATCTTGAGATTGGTACATCTCAAGCTACTGCCGCTGTGAGCGGAGCTGCCTGTCCCATGTTGCAAGCCGCTGGAAGAGCGTTTACGGCCTTCAGAGATAAAAAATAGATTGTTATATACAGCGGATTTACATGGATTTCGGGAAAGACGAAGGAACGAAAGATGATCGAGCGAAGTTCGTTTCGGTGCTTTAAATATTCAAGCAGCCATTAGCCAATGGGATCGTGATGTTGTGCGACTCAATCCCAAGGAAGCTAAGAGATTGAAGCTGAACAGACACGCTCGAAGGCAGATTTGACCACAATTTTCATGACCGAAAAAAGATATTATACTTCCATGTCGAGGATGACCCTAAAGCCAATGGGTGTGAAGTATCTGAAGTACGGTCGAATTTCCAGGAATGTTTCTTACAAATCGCTATGCCAATCGTTTGCGAACAAGACGGTAAACTTGAAATTTATAAAGAGGTCAGGTTCTATCCTCCTGGCAGGCCAGACGATTACAAAAGCGAGACGAGCAAAGTCGTTTGTCATGCAAGATCAAAAAACGGGATCAATTATTCCAATTGATTTAGATATTGTGAGCGAAATCATCGTGGGAATACATTAATCAAACCGAACACGACGGTGACGGTTTATGCAAGGTATCTAGACAGCCGACATTCATTTTGTCAGGTTTCTTGCTCTCTCGAAGAACTGAACAGCGATTGTCCATTTTTGAGAGGCAGAGGTGGACGATAATTGGTGATTCTACGCGGAGGCATTTGGCTAAAGTTCGAGTCTCATATGGCCTAACATTCGCGGGTAGTAATGATTTAAGGTAATGCTTGATCTAATATAATTCTTATGAAAGAGAGAGAATTGCATGAACCGAGCGACGGTCTTTAGCGATGGGAGTTGCCACGGCTTCCAGGTTTGCCTTTTCGAGTGCTCTTTCGGCTCAGCCTGCGGAAAAAGACTACGAGGAGTTTTCGGGCTCAGGATCTGCCAGCGTTTGAGCTGCGGGGAGCCAATCCTGCGAACTCTAAGGAGGGATGGAGAAAGCCCTACAGATTTTAAGTACTATCCTGAACACGCAGGTTTACTTTGGTACCGCACGATATTTTGAACGAGATCGACGATAAGAATGATGACCAGGAAGCGTACAATGCTCAATGGCAGCATCGTTGGAATCCAGTGATCGTAGGTTTTTACGAGTCAACAACGTTGAAGCCTGACTACGTTTTTAAGAAAGGGGATACCATAGATTGGTGCGCGGCGTTTCTAAATTGGTGCCTAGCACGGGCTGGGTATGATACGACCAACAACGCAATGTCTGGATCTTTCCGCACGAATTTTCGAAAGCCGGAAGCGCCAGGAGACATCATTGTATTCAGAAAACGCGATAAGGGAGGCGATCAAGGATTTGGGCACGTGGGTATTTTCATAAATGAGACTTCAAGCGCTTATACCGTGTTAGGCGGGAACCAAAAAAATGGGAAAAAATATTCTTCAGTTAATACCACTACTACTTTCTAAAACGGACCCCCGACTGGCATTACATTCATTTCACATTTTAAGCAAAATTAAACGCGTCTAGCTAACAATGATTTGCATCGTTTGGGCGGAATGAGTCTTATCTGGTGAATAATATCTAGGAATTACGAATTGATCGAGTTGCCTCTTTACAAGAAGGTCGAACTTTGTTCACTAATCGATCTTGTAAGATGCCGTAGTATTCCTCTGCTTCATTGAACAGTTCTCGCAAGTGTTTGATTTCATTCTCTGTGGACTTGCAGGCCCTCGGTGCCAATTTTATAATATCTTTGTTTAGTTGATCTTTTATAATTCTCTTGTACCTAACAGGAACCAGTAACAGCGCCAAGGCTTCCAGATATTTGTCTACCGCCGCGGCTAGGAAATGCTTTCGAGCAAATTGTTGAGCTTGAACCGTTGGTCGTATCTATCATCTAAGTAGGATGGCGAAAAATAACCACTTGCGATTTCCAAGACGTCAACGCTCGCATGTTTCCCGATATAGGAAAGAAAATCACCCCAATCGAGTAAATGATTGGATTTTGTTTGCCACCAGAAAATAAAGTTAGGATTTGTTCTCTTATCAACCAGCGTCTTAAGATTAGACCGGTATTCTTTGATTATACGACTAGTCATCAGGACGTCATATTTTATTTCTACACGTTGCCAACATCTTGAAAGCAGCACATAATTCCTAGATTTTGCGTCTGTCGTTGCCTTCTCAATACGTTCGCAATCTTTAAGTTGAAAAAGTATGTCCTCCCGTATCCGCTGAACCGGCGGGGCAGGTGATGTTTCAGTCCGATCATATAAGGTAACTAACCTTTCAACCAGTAAATTGATGGTAGTTAGATCAAAGCCTGCAGCAACGAGTTTATCCATTATCGCAAATGCATTTGTAATCGTTGACTCCAGTAAACGTTTCGCGATGGCAATAAGCGTGGGATCATCAACGAAGAAATCCTCGTTAAGCAATATACTAACGTACTGCGCAGGTCTTCTGCGGAGCATCTTCTGGACGAATACGTCGAGTTCCTTTACCGTTGTCCGATTGGTGAACGGCTTGCCATAAATATCCATAAGGTTTTGCGACGGGAACGACAGCCGTTCGCGAAAAGATATATGCTCTCGAATTTGCTTGAAGACTGGTTCAAATGCATTGATAGTTACTACGAAGTTGGATGCCTGTCGGGCTCGCAGTCCGCTCACTCCTATCCCCACCAATCCCCATCCCTCAGTAGACATGTGAAACACCGGACCTCCACTGAACCACAGGTGCCATGTTGCTGGTTACCATTCGCTTGAAACTTTCTTGAGGAGCATTATTCGGGCTTGCCGCTTGGATTTCGAATTTTTGATTAGTGTAACCCAGAATTGAATAACAAAATGTGCACTGAAGTTGTGTCATCTCCATATCCACAATGGGCACTGCTTTTTCAGAAATACTGTCCGGGTCGATCTGAAGGACAGCGACATCGGGTTGAACTGAGTAGAAGATCACTATCGCCGAATGCATCTTAGGGTCGAGTTTGTCATTGTTATCCAAGAACTGAACGCTAATCTTTGCATTTTTAATCGTATAGAGATCGAATTGCTGGGATCCTTCATCGACAGCGGCCTCAATAACATGCGCTGCTGTAAAGATATGACCCTTATTTGTTACAAGAACCCCGGATGCCGGCTTTTTCGGATTTGTACTGCCTTGGTTTCCCTTTGACAGTATCATCAACCCCCAACAGCGGTGACTCGACTGTGATTCTAACGAAGCTTTCCTTCAAATCTGGCGGAACGTTGTCCCCAAATTGGGCATATGCGAAAGGAGGAGCAAAACAAAGATTGATTATGACTAAAAACCGTATTGTAGAGGAACGGAACTGTGATACGCCAGTGCGTTTTACTTGGTACCATTCGAAGTTGACCATAGAGAGTTGACGTTGCGAAGCACTTTTCTCTCATTATCCGCTAACCACCGAATCCTGTATTTACCGTCCTTTCGGGACTTCGCAAAAATATAGCGGTAGTCTCTGTAAACTAAAATCGCGTTGATCGTCAAAGTCCATGTAAGGTTAAAAATCGACTTTTTTCTCAGCAAACGAAAATTGAGACCCATCGTAATTCTTCATGAATAACCAACACGGCTCATCCACGATTTTTCGGAGGTCATTGAGGAACCATATAGAATACTTTTCGGCTGTTTCGATATTATCAGGTTCCTCGTCCGGATCTCCTTCCTTTGAGCTTTCTTCTGAAGAAGCTTCTGACACTTTACCTTCTCCCGCTTCCTGCGAAAGGTCAAGATCGCAATCTCGCGTTGAACGATTGGCGTTTCCATTGAGTGTTCGTACGCTGTTCTACCATTATGTGCAGCTAAGTCTTGAACGGCGTGAAGTGAATAGCCGAGTAAATAAAGTGCTCGGTTATAATTTCCTTCTTCGCAGTAGGATTTCATTGCTGCGAATCGCTCAAATATCCATTGTCTAAAATGTGTCGTTGCGAGCTCTCCATTAATTTCGTCCGCATTCTTTACAGTCCCGTCTTCGTTGGCGAATGTTTGTGCATGCGCGCTATCGTCATTCCACCCATAAAAATCAGGGTCCTGAGACGCATCCGCAGCTATTTCCTGTGCGGCGGCAGAAGAATTTAAAAACCCTCTTAAGAAACTGCTTTAGTAATATCACTATGGCCAGGAAGAAACGGTTTCAAAATCAAGATATTGATCCATCCTCCAGAACTCAGGTAGGGAACCTCCATCTTGTCGCCCTTTTCTCGAAGCATTAGCATTGTTTCAGACGGTTTAGATGAATTCCCGCTACTAAAGCGACGTTCCGCGGGTATTTCTTTATGTATTCGAAATGTTTTAAGTTCTTGATTATACCAAATCTTGTTATTACTTCTTAGAGTTTCAACGAAGCTTATTCCACACGCGCTGATCCTGATTGCCAGATTGAAGAAAAGCCGTAAAGCACTCCTCAATAGTTACTACTGGCCGTGATGAGCATTTCTCTGAGAAAGATTGGCCGTTACCAGATGACGGCAAAAGCAATATAGGTACAAAAAGTATAAGAGTATAAAGCTTAGCCATTGGCCTATTTTTCTGCCAGGACTCACGCAGGCGTTATTAAAACAGTTGTGTGACCGCAATTAAGCGTACAGCCTGCCGATAAGCTCCACCTGGCTTACAATCCTGCGGTTATTTGTGTCGTGAGTTTTAATTTTGTGCCTCTTTGGCTTTTTACGTTTTCTCCCTCTTTGCCTTTTGCTGATTGCGCCTCTTTAGGTTTCGCACTTTCTGCCTCTTTGGCTTTTGCTGATTGCCCCTCTTTCGGGCTTTCGCACTTTCTGCCTCTTTGGATAAGGTTTCCTTGTTTACCCGATTTCTTTGCTCACACTGTTGTCGAAGCAATCGCAAAAAATCCTGCGCGTGCGCCGAAAGCACCCGCGTTTTGTGGTACACAATGTAAAACCGCCCTTCAATGTGGAGATCGCGAACTTTTAGTGCCTTGAACGCCCCGCGCTTCAGCGCCGATTCAATCGTGGCGTAATACAATACGCCAATACCCGAACGCCGCCGCACCGCCTCTTTGATCGCCTCTGGTTGATCCGACCTCAGCGCGATTTTTGGAACCTTCCCGCATTCGGTGAATTTTTTAAGTAATGTCGCGGTGCTTCCTTTTTTTCAGTACCGCTTCAAATAACCAGTGGGCGCTTGGCAACATCTGCGAGTGTCAGAGTCTTTTCTTTGCAGAGCGGATCGTCTTTGGCGACAAACAATATCAGCTTCGAAGTCCGGTAAGACTCAGGTGTAAGTAGCGGCGAATCAGGCAATATTGGACATAAAGCCACCTCCACTTCTCCAGCCAAAAGCATTCCTTCTAAATTAGCCGTCGCATTTGATCGTATAGTCACTTCTACTTCCGGATATAATCTCCCGAACAACGCCAAAGGTGCAGGCAGAAAACTGGCGGCAGCACCATAAGCCGCCGCTATATTAAGTCTCGCATCGGGCGCTTTTACAGTTCATTGTAAAGATACCGCAGATTAATCCATCGCCACTGAGTGATGGAGCGGCTCCAAGTCATTGCCAAACTCCCGGCCCTTATCGGTGAGCTTGAGCCCTTTGGCATGACGGTTGAACAATTGCCCACTCAACGCATCCTCAAGCGTTTTCAAATGTTTAGAAAGGAGGGTTATGTTGTGTGCAACTCGTCTGCGGCCTTAGTAATGTTTAAGTGCTTCGCCAGTACAGCGAATCGGGTTATTTGTTCGAAGTCCCATGCCATCCTCCATGATATGCCTGAATATCAAACATCCGTTTCGGACTCCTATACCGTAGAGAATCGGCAATTTGCAACCTTAGCTTGGTGACGTTGCGCGTCCAAATAATCATAATTCAGAGTTATGGAACGTCATTCCGAAAAAGCATTGGACGGCGAACTGTCCCTGCTCTATAAGGCCTGCAAGGATTTGCTGCCTTAGGCAATCCCGTAGCTTTGAATCAGTTTATTAACGATGTTGTTTCAAGACTAAGCGAATTAAATTACCAGTCGGGTGCCACAACTGGCTGCTCAAACACTTACCTCGGCTCCGAAAAGAGGCTACGGAAAAATTAAATGCAAAACCCGCTCTCGTAAGGAAATGATGTTAAAGGGTTTGCTTGAGAGGGTTTGTCGTACCTACTCGCAGAGCCGTTATAGCCTTACAACAATGTACAATATTAGAATCACGGGCGGATTGATCGCTTCAACGTAAAGCTTATCCAGCAGGAGTACTGGCATTTTTACCGATTTACGATAAGCCACATTTTCCCAGGTTGCAGTTGATTATGTTCTCAGCGATGCAATTAAAGGAGAGTAATCCATGCAAACTCCGTTTTTCGAACAACTTCTACAAAATGGAAATACGGTCAATAAACCCTCCCTTTGTAAAACGCTAAAGTTAATCGCGACTAAGTCTATCGCATCCTTGTGCTTATTCACTTTTTTACTTAGCGGTTGTGCCACTACGAGTGTCCCTATGCTCGGGATCCGTCCGAATCATGCTGATCTTACTCCTGGGCCGGACGCGATGACATGGTGCAATTCAATTACGACCGCGAAACGAGATTGTGAATTGTATCGCAGTTTTCATGAGTTCGCTGAAAACCTTTCTGCATCTTATCGTTCTCGGGCCACGTTAAACGAGTGGAGTCTGTACTTTGCCGGGTTAGTGGCTTGGTCCGGTTTAACCGCAACCGCAGGACTGGCCGCTGCAAACGCCGGGAATAAGCACTCAGAATTGTTCCATTGGTTTCGGGATTCGTCTCTGGACTTACAGCTCTTGGCGACAACAAAGATAAAGCGCTTGCCTATACAATAGCGGCTAACAAAATCGACGAAGCGATCGATAGCGGAAATCAACTGGCTTTTCAGCAAAAGTTTTACGATGCGTTCGTTATCCTTAGTCAAGCGGTGACAAAAGCGAAAAACGAAGTGGAGTCTAAGCGAGCAGAATTAGCTGCTAAAGATAAGCAACTTGAGGAGCTTGCCGAAAAGATCGTAGCGAAACTTCCAAAGCAGTTTAGGCTTTCAGATGAAGACTTAGATATCCCAGTTGGCGCAATCCATGCAATCAAAGTAGAAGACGGCGCCAGTATCGATCCATCAAGAACACGCATTTCAAACCCTGCAATTGTTGGCGTTTCCTACAGTTCTGACAATCAAGTCTTTACAATCGTCGGTCGTGCACCAGGACAGACATCAATTAAGGTTGGAAATAAGGATGGCATTACGAGCAGCGTCTTCGTAGAAGTAATTGGTTCAAATTCGGTAAGCTCTGCACAGGCCGTAGCAGGAGGAATAGTTAATACTGCGCTCGCGGAAGACCAAAAAATTGCTTACTCCTTTCCTGCCGACATTACCGCAGATGGTGTTACATCAAGTGCACCTCATATCGCTTCTGGCCGGATCTTAAATGATCGAAAATGGCTCATTATTGAGGCCAAAAAGCAGCCAGCACCAAATGACACATCGGATATCACTGTGGGCCTAAAAAGAGAAGCAAGGTACGATAACGTTTAAAGTTACAGTGAAGTAAGCGATCATGCGGAGTCTTACCGTTGACGAACTTAGTTCTTCATCCCACTGCGCATCTAGTTGGCGGTCAAATATTCGCTCAGTGTCCGGAGATTCGTGCATGCACATAAGCAATCCGTAGAAAAGCGATCTGTTGAAAGCAGAGGTAATCTCACATGTTTACCTTGATTCATGTCTGGCAGGAGTGGTCACTTCGGTTCGGTCCTGGAAGCCACCAAAGCCAAGCTGCCATAACCATAAAATTGTACCGACGCCTCGTTGGATTTTTTCTAATAAGTGTCTGGCTATCCGCCTGTGCGTTAATATCACCTATACCTAAGCACGATGAAATGGATCTAGAACGTCACTATATTCTTATTCACGAGGAAGGATACCCTGTTACGATTCAGCATGGCGTTTTGTGGGACTCCCGCATAGCGATGAACACAGTGGAGTTCAGCAAGAGAATCGATCAAATCCTTGAACAGATTCAAACCACAACAGCTAAAGCAGTTGCTGAGCAAGAACCTGTTCGTTTACTTTTTTTCGTCCACGGTGGCTTAAATACGTATCGAGCAGATTTCAAGCGAATGCTTGAACTCTTAGACAAGAATTCCGGACTTTTCGCCAGGACTAGTTATCATCCCATTTTTATCAACTGGAACTCCTCCTTATGGGATTCGGTTATCGATGACATATTTTTGGTTCGTTTGGGGAAACGTCGCGAGATACTCGGGCCCCTAACGGCGCCATTCATGCTGACTGGACGGCTTGCAAGTACCGCGATCGGGGCTCCGGGGGCTTGGCTGAATAGTCTGGATAATTTCATGGAAGGCATTCAAAGTGCGGATTCCGAAGGAGATGAACCCGCCCATGCCGCGGGATTAACGTTTCTCGGAATAGCGGTAGCACCAATACGCGCGATTACGATACCGATAGTGGAAGCTTTCGGCACCGGAGCATGGCAGATTATGCGAAGACGAGTTGAGCTGGCTGTTGCTAGCCGTCTTCTCCATCGGCACCCGGATTATACTGATGAGGGCGCCGCTCGCACACTTTTTCTCAGCTTGGAGAAAAAGGTTCGTGAGACCAGAGTAAGTAATCCTGGGGTGAGGGTAGAAGTTACCCTAGTCGGTCATAGTATGGGCGCAATGCTACTGAATAGGTTATTGACGCTGGTGACAGATTTACCAATAAAAAGGGTGGTCTATCTTGCCGCTGCTTCTCGTTTGGATGATTTTGAACATTATGTTGTTCCATTTATTGGCGCGCGGGATAAAACGGAAATCCGCTGGTTCACCCTCGCCCGTGCAGACGAAGCGGCGGAGAGTCATTACTTGATCTCTCCCTCCGGGAGTTTGCTCGTATGGATAGATAATTACTTTGAGCCGATCGCTGCGAATGGCCAAACAACGTTCGGTCGATTCCGAAACCTTTCTGAATACTACACGAGTTGGTTAACCCCTCCGGACAAGGACGGGTTAATAAAATTTAGTCAGAACGCAGGCGAGCGATTTCAAAGAATCCAGGGTTATAAGGCATCGATGAAGAATCCAAAACGACCAAAGGAACATGGCGATTTCGACAAGCCATATGTTTTTCAAACGATCCTATGCTATTTGGAGCCGAGAGCATTTTTAGATCAAAATGACTGTTTGCCGACAAAGTCAATGTTTTCTAGATGATACTTGGAATGGCAGGTCCCATTGGTGCTGGAGGGCTCACTCTCGTCTGAGTTGGTCTGACGTATCTGGTTAAAGGGTCAGGGCGCTTGATTGTATTTCCCTGACCCGGGAGCAATGCCTCCCACGCCCAGAGTGCCCGGGGCCCCACGGGACGTTACAATTTGGATAGCCGACGATAGTACTGCCGACCGAATCGGATTTGCTAGGTGAAGTCGTCATCTGAAATGGGCCGACCGGCTGTTCTCTTCTCATATGGTGGCTCATGTAATAGTTAGAGGCTTTTCCATTCTTTGATGAGAAAGCTTTGGAGGCGATCATGGCAATATTGGGCACAATTACTGGCGAAGGATACATGTGCACAATTACAGAAGATGTTGATGGTAGAGTGCACTTCATTGCTGATGCAGACATAGATGCTGATGGTGCAAACGGCCAGAATGGCGGCTATGCTGCGTACAAATCGGACGATTCCGGCACGGATTATCTGGCCAATGGCGGAATGAAAATCGTTAATGGTAAAGTGATCTGTGCAAAGACGTGGGCTCGGAGCATCGTGATTCTGACACCGACAACGAACCGCAAGTGTTTCCAGGTGGTGTCATTGCCTCAATGACATGGTACCGCCATCCGGGTAAATCCACCGATGATCCCGTGGCATATGTGGACTCTGAAACGATTCCTTATGTGGTAATTCCTCCACTGATAATCCAGAAGACAAAAGGTATAGTTCGGGGATGCCGAGCGCGCGTAACTTTCAACGGCAAATCCGTGGACTGCGTTGTCGCGGATAGAGGGCCAAGCGCTAAGATTGGTGAGCTAAGTATTGCTGCGGCGAGAGCAGTGGGAATTCCTTCAAGCCCACGAAATGGCGGAACAACGAAGCCGGATGTATCGTACGAACTCTGGCCGGGCATTGCAGCTCCAGGATTTGTCCTTCAACCCGCTTAAGCTCCGTCGGTGAAGCCGACCAGTCATCCACCCGATGTGGCGGAAGCGGCGCGGATGAGACTTTGCGTTAGCCCGACGATTAAAGTGATTTCGTCTTTGTCCCGAAATGTGCAAAAGGTGCAAAAAGTTTCAGGCTTGAATATCGTAAACTAGTTGCCGGAAAGTATGGTCGAGCAGATAACGAAATCCCGACTCGTCCAAGACGCGCTTCAGTCCCGCCTAACCACATGGCTTGCCGTCGACACATCCCGAACCTGCAGAAATCGCCTCAGCTCCTCCAATTCCACCTCTCCATGCCTTCGCCCCAGGTAGCTTACAATTCCCGCCACCGCTTGATGTCCACATTCCGCTGTCACCCGCGCATCGCAACCTTGTTTTGCCCGTCACTTCGCTCACCGCTTGCACAATCCGCTTTAGTGTTGGCCGTACTTCTCACCGCTCTAGTTTTATTAATTTCGGCAGAAATCTGCCACTGCGTGGAGCGTAATCCCATCGCGAGGATAAACCAGCCAAAGCCATAAGATGAAAGTAACAAACCTTCAATTAAGCCAACGATACAAAGCCCAAACAGGATTAGGCTAAAACGAAGCCACAGTCGTGTCGACACTGGATCACTTGATTTCGTGAGTTAGTAAGGGGTCAAGTCCGCTCTTAGCTCTTAATTGTATGAACCCTGAGGAACAACGACCGAAGGGATCTAAGAATTGCGAATGCGTTAACAAAAAGCTAAAAGCGGACTTGATTGTGTTGTGTTCTACTTGTGTTCTACTTGGACAGCGATCACTACGTTGATTCCTATTACCGCCGTCAGTGCTCATCTCTGATAAAATAATCCACACGTGATCCATCTTGAAAAATAAATGTGGACGGGAACAAGGCGTTGATCATCGAACGAAACATGGCGTGCGCCAATCCGACTGAAGAGATTTCATCGAGCGGCGGCGTAGTCCAGAGTTTGTCTGTCTAAACAACAACTAACCCTTTCCCGCTCAAAATCAGTCAATTGTTTAAGAAGTGAGTCAATCAACCGTGTAAGATATTCTGTTTTGCTCAAAGTACTCACAAAGTTTTTCGATAATGTCTTTTCTTTTCGGATCTGGAATTTCCTCTCTATCGTGCGGAACGAGCCAATTTTTAATCGTACGAGAATATATTACTCGTTGTGGGATGCCCGAGAGCATTTCGATTTGCAATATTAGGGCTCGGTCTCCTTCAACGTACTTGTATTCGTCTCTCACCAGACGTTCCACCGAAGAGACACTGTCTATCCTCGTAATGGTTTGGAATCTCTTAAAGAATTTTCCGAAGGTATGAAACATGGGGTTAACTACTGTGCAGGTAAGTTTTGAGCGTCGGATGGGGGCTAACTCAGGGAATTACAGCGCGTGCTATTCCTTTTGCCTCAAAATTTGCTTTTGGTTTTCTGTGTCTTCGAAAGACCAGTGCTTGCCAAGCTGCCTCTTTATTCGTGCCATAATTATTTCCTGGTTTTGCCTCGCCCAACTAGGCATAACATCTTCCCATGTCTTATTTGACGGGACATAGATTGTATGTGGCCGTCTCTTGAAATACAGCCTCAGTTCGTTATCACCTTCAACGTAAACTAAATCGCCGTCCTCAGCTCCGCCTGTCGGCAATTTCCCGACACCGCTTCGGCAGCGACGGCGCTGCTGAATTGCTTAAGCATCCGGACGGCGGTCAACAACTCCAGCATTGTATTCATTACCGTCGCGTCTATCCCTTATCTCTACACATCCTGTACACAACCGGTTTCCCGCATTTTCCTGACAATCTTTCCATTCTACGTTACTCGTTAGGTCATCATCGATTTATGCGCAACGGCTCAAAGTGCTTCCCCTGCCAGACGATAAAAACACGGAGTTTTTGAGACAGATCCAATTTTTCAGCTTCCGTTAAGACTAAGCCTGACTCACTCGGTTCACTGAGAGGCACTTGTAGATCACGCCATCTCCAGATTGAATCTGAATCTATCCGTGACAAACCCGTTTGGTTATTATGAATACTCGCGAAGATCGACGATCCGATGAAAAAAATCGCCTGCGTAATAACGAACGATGTCATATCTAATCACTTGGTAGAGTGCGGAGCCATCAGCCAACATGGGCTGAGCGATAGATCGTATTATAGATATGTCGCAATGAGGTGATCATCGTTATCTCGATATTATGGGAATGTTTCGCCAGTTAAGAATTGGCAACTCAATTTTTGTGGCAATTTCGCCGACTCCTCGAACGACTGATTGTGCATATGCCAGAAACATTACCTGCATATGTTGCTGATGCAATTTTCCAAACTAGTTGGGGCACCTGCATAATGTTATTCGATACTACATCCAACAGACCACCCCAAGGGGTTTGTTCTAGTGTCAAACCCAAAGAGCTGGCTTCCCCCTTCGCACCTTGCTTAAATCCTTGCCAGATTACTGAATTGGCACCGCCATTCAGTCCTGCGCTCCACACAATTGCGGTACCAGAGCCGTACCAGTGTATTTCCCAGCTGCGTATGCGGTGCTGCATTGATCAACTATATCGTTGAGGCCAATCGTTGCCACCAATTGTTGTCGCAGCAATTGCGAAATGGGAATCGCACTTTGCCCTAAGAGTCTTTCCGACAAATTGAATGAGTTCATAAAGCCGCCCGAGAGGTAGTCACCGGCTCCTGCGGAAAAATTGGACACATCCGTTAACCAATCAAGTCCGTAAGGATCAACCCGCCCAACCGGATTGCCGCCCACGTAACCATAAAAATTAACGCCGGCGCCAAAGCCTTTGGGATCTTCGCTAACAAACCTACCACTCGTCGAATCATAATATCGAATACGGTAATAATTTAAGCCACTTTCCGAATCAAACTCCCTCGACGTGAATGTATACGGCTGAAAAAAGTTGGCATCAAACTGGGATTCGATCTCGCCGAAGGACGAGTAGGAATAGCGTTGAGCAATAGCACCAGCTTGTGTGGTCAATTCGGTGATGCTGCCGAGACCGTCTTTGTGGTAATAGTACGATTGTGTGTCCTTCTCCATAATCAACGGCTCATCAATGCCGGGACCATGCGTATAACGGGCGACAATGGCATTGGCGCCGGTCAGTTCGAGGAGAATGTCTTCATTATCGTAGACATACTTGGTCGTCGTCGTGACGCCGGCAATCACTTCCTTCCCGACTCGTCGTCCGAGACCATCGTAACTATAGTTAGCCGTGTTGCTTGGTGACACAACGCGAACCAGTTTGTTCTCCGCATCGTACTCATAAAGCGTGTTAGCGCCGCCCAACTTCGCCGTCTTGCGGATCAAATTTCCGTTGTTGTCGTACTGGTTGGTGAAGTTGGTGTCTTCCAGAAGCTGATTCGCCGTATTGAATACCGACGGGCCGTTTTGGTTCGAGCCGGCCCGATTGCCGACGGGATCGTAACTGAACGTCTCGAGCGGATTGGTTGGCTGAGGATTCACTGCTTGCGTCAACCGGTTCAACACGTCGTAGGTGTAGTTCGCCGTCCCAACGGTGTCGGCCTTCGATTTCCGGTTCCCCACCTTGTCGTACGTATAGGCAAACGTGTTGATGGTTACCCCACTTCTCTGATGCGTGAGGTTCAATAACTGCGAGGCCGCGTCGTAGGAGTAGTTCGTAACTACACCGTTGGCATGCGCCAGAGCGGTTCGTCGACCAAGAGCGTCGTACGTGAACGAAGTAACCTGCCCTTTGTTGTTCGTGATTGAGATCAAACGATTGAGTGCGTCGTAGGCGTAGCTAGTCAGACCGGTCGGATCGATCATCGATGTTCGGTTGCCATTGAGGTCGTAGGTGTAGATAGGGTCGAGATCATCCAATTTTAAATTTTGGATTTCCGATTGTGGATTTGACGCCGAGATTTCGGAAACACCGCTCCCTATCGCATTAGTATTAGTTGTTGCGAAGGATTGGAGTGTTCCTGCCGCAATCATGGCTAGATATCGATTCGAGTGCTGTCGATCTGACGCCGGTTCCGAAACCTCGAAGGCGTCAGAGGCAAACACTTTTTGTTGCTGCAAATCCGTATTGGCGATATGTGTTTGCACCGCAGTGATCACGGGAGCGTTAGCTTGCTCCAGGCCGGACACGGCGGGACCGACTGGCCGCCGTACTCCTCGCAAACTTCCTTGCGCGGTCATCACTGGCGTTGCGTCATCAAGGTTCGGACTTAGCTTGGCGAACTGCTGTTGCAAATGGATCGTACCGCTCTGGCCGTTCGGTGCGCCGCTACCAATTCCGCCGTTTACTGTAATATTAGATAAATTAAAACCAGTGGCGCTCCCGTAATAGACGGCAACTCTACCACCCCCACCGCCACCACCACCGGAAGGTGTACCGGCACTTCCGTTGGCGCCGATAACCCCGGTACCAGTAAGGGTACCGACGTCAATACGGATTCCCCCTCCGCTACCGCCGGCACTAAATCCTTCGGCTACACCGCCGCCCGCGCGCACCGCCCCGTTGAGCACAAATGTTTGTGCCGCTATCCGCGCAAGACCGCCGCCATTGCCGGCCGCACTACCATTAAATCCACCTCCTCCGCTGCCCACGTCATTTGGATTCGTGGCTACGCCATATAATGGGTTTGTCGAGCCGCTAAATGCACCGCCAAATCCGCCGTAGCTTCCAGCAGTACCCGACCCATTTACCGTCTTGAACCCTAAAGTCATACCGTTCGTAGAACTTGGGTTCCCCACTCGTCCACCACCCAAGAACCCGATGCCGATGACATCGATCCGACTCGTACCGTCGATTGTTAAATTTTCTGTCGCCAAATCAAGTTTGAACGCCGCGGTCCCGGTCGTCGCCGTGTGGGTGAGTGCCGAGTTGTCGGTCAAGTTAGTGGTATTCGAGATAACCCGGACGCCCGATGCATATTCACCGTTGTTCGAGATTTCTAATGTGCCCGTGACATTCAATGTGCCATCGAATTTAGCCCGGCCATTTCGCCGAATACGGAGGTGGCTGAACGAAAGTGTCATCGACGACACACCTTGAATCGGAGTTCTCGACGCGGCCAGCACCGTCAAATTATTATTATCAATAACTAACTCGCCACTGTCTCTAGCTGGCCCTTGCAGGTAAACAGTACCCGCCCCTCCATTGGGAGCACCGCCGCCCGCTGCGCCGAACGTAGTGACATTATCGAAGGTATAATTTGCTCCATTTTGGTAGTAGACAGCGATACGTCCTCCGCCACCACCACCGCCTCCCGCCGGTAAAAAACCAGCACTTCCGTTTGCTGTAATTGTTCCGCTTCCCTGGAGTGTGCCAACGTCAATCCTGATTCCGCCACCGCTACCACCCGCACCCGTACTGTCAGCGCTTCCGGCATTGGCCCTAATCGCACCATGCAACGAGATAGTTTGAGCGACAATTCGCGTTAGCCCTCCTCCACTGCCCGCAGCGCCACCCTGAAAACTACCGCCGCCGCTACCAACATTGTTGGGATTTCGGAAATCACCGTAAGTCGCATTCGCCACACCCGTGAGGTTTCCGCCAATCCCGCCATGGCTACCCGCCGTTCCTGACCCGTTCAGCGGGGCAAAGCCAAGAGTCATTCCCAATGTCGCACTAGGATTTCCTGGACGCCCGCCGCCAAGAAATCCTCGGCCGCTCACATCGATGCGGCTAGCGGCATCGATCGTCAAACCCTGCACATCGATATCTAGTTTGAATGCTGTGTTTCCGGTGGTTGAAGCATGCGTCAGTATTCCACCTCCGACGAGATTGATGGAGTTGGCTGTGACTTTAGCGGCAACGACAAATTCACCGGCGTTGGCGACTTCCAATGTTCCCGAAATTGTCAGCGCATGGTCAAGTTTTGCCCGCGCGGCTCGATTTACTTTCAAATGAGTTAGGTTGAGCGTTTCGCCCGGGTTTACCGAAATAGGAGTCGTCGACGCTGCTGGAGTAGCCAAGTTATTGTTGTCGACAACAAGTTCTCCAGATTCTCTAGCCGGGCCTTGCAAGTAGACGCTGCCCGCGCCGCCATTGCTCGAACTGCCGGTAAACGTAGCGCCAAACGTGGATACATTAGTTGAGTTAAAGGTCGACGCGCTCTGATAATAAATCGCTATGCGACCACCACCACCGCCGCCTCCTCCAGCCAGCGGCGAAGCCGGGCTGCCATTAGCGCTCATCGAACCCATACCAGACAACGAACCTGCATCGAGGCGAATTCCACCGCCACTGCCGCCCGCACTGAAATTTGTTGCCGGCCCACCGTTTGCTCGAATCGAACCGTCCAATATAATGGATTGCGCGATTATTCTGACTAACCCGCCACCATTGCCCGCCGGTGCTCCCTGAAACCCGCCGCCACCACTTCCCACTTCATTAGGGTTTTTAAAATCGCCGTAAACGGAGTTCGTCGCAACACTGCCCCCGCCAAACCCACCGTAGCTTCCCGCCGTACCCGACTGGTTAGTCGATTGGAAACCGACGGTCATACCATTCGTTGCACTTGGGTTTCCAGCTTGACCACCACCCAAAAACCCGCGTCCGCTCACATCAATCCGGCTCGTGCTGTCGATTTGGATCGTGCCCGTTACAACAATATCGAGCTTTCCAAGCGTGGTCTCCGTCGTTGGGCTGTGGGTCAAGGTCGCACCGTTTAACAGGATAACGTTGGCAAACGTGTGTTGGCCATTGACTGTCAATGTTCGGCCGTTGACCTGTAAGGTCTGTCCTTCGAACTGCGAATTGGTTGCGCCGATGGTTGTATCCACGTTAATAGGAACAACCGCCGTGGAGAACACCGATTCAAGGGTCGAGCTACTCGAAGCCAAGCGGCTGGCTGCATCATAGGTATTGAAGACACCCGTCGTAGGAGTGATCACGGACAAGAGATTGCTGACTGGGTCGTACGCAAAATTCGCGACGTGAGGAATAGTTTCCGTCAACGTGGGTGGACGGGTTTTGCTGATAAGACGGTTCAACGCGTCATAGGTGAATGCGACAATCTGGCCGTTGCGGTTTGTCGTAGAAGTCAGGTTGCCATTGCTGTCGTAGGTAAACGTTTCCGTAAACCCAAGCGGATTTGTTGCCGACGCCAACCGGTCCATTGCATCGTAAACGAAGGTTGTCAGTTGATTCTTGGCGTCGCGGACCTGGGTTAGGTTACCCTTCGGATCGTAGCCGTATTGAGTCGTTTTTAGATCAGCATCCAAAACCGTAATGAGGCGATTGCGTACATCATAGGTAAACTGCGTGACGCGATTCTCGGCGTCGGTGGAAGTAATGACGTTGCCGGCGCTGTTATAAGCCAACGTCGTCACGTCGCCTTTCGGATTCGTTGTCGTAATCAGATTACCATTGCCGTTGTAGGCGAATCTTGTCGTGGTTTGAATGGCAGTTCCGACCGCAGAAGTAGCTAACAACAGCAATCCGCGCGTGTCGTAACTCATTTGCGTGCTATTACTGAGCGCGTCGATGATCTCGATGGGGTTACCCTTCACGTCGTAGTTGATCGTTGTGGTATTGCCCTTGGGATCGCGGATCGTCTTGACCTGGTTGAAAACCGGTTCGTAAGTAAAAATCGTGGTGGCGCCTACGGCGTCGGTTGTAGTCAGCAGGTTTCCCTTCGGATCGTACGCCATAGTCGTGACCGCGCCATTCGGACGGATGATCCGGGTCGGCAGACCGTTGGCGTCACGGATCGTGGCCGTTGTTTGACCGAGGGCGTCTGATTGAGATGTCACCTGTCCCAACGTGTCGAGAGTAAATCTACTCTGATTGCCTCTGCCGTCCGTAAGCGCAGCAGTTGCGTTTGCACTGGTCACGACCGGCGCGGGGTTGGACGGCGTTCCCTGGCCGGCAGCGGTATCGACGAGACCGCGAACCTTTGTCGCGACCAATGATCGAGTTTCGCCGGAGGGACGTGTCGACTGGGTGAATCTGCCGGCGAAGTCATAAGCATAAGTCGTGCTTTGCCCCAGCGCATCGGTCGCCTGCGTGACATGACCTTTGGCGTCATAAAGGTAGGACACGGAACTCGCATCGGGGTCGGTAATCCGCAGCAGATTACCCGCCGAGTCATGAAGAAAAAGGGTTTGCCGCCCAGCCGGATCGGTGATGTTCTGCAGCCTGCCCGCGCTGTAAGTTAGAGTCGTCACCAATCCGGCGGGATCGGTGACGGAAAGCAGTCGAGCGCTCCCATCGTACGTAAACGTTGCCGCATTCAGGTTTCGATCGACGACCGAAGTCTGCAAGCCCTGGGAGTTAAAATTGACTTTAGTTCCATCCTTGAAATTTCGCGTGTAGGTACCGTCTGCAGAGTTCCGCGCCAATATTGAGAACTCGCGGGCGGGAGAAGTAAACGCATCGGGGCCTCCTGCGAAAAACAGCGCCGTGGCGTCGCCACTCGTGAGCAGGACACCTCCGTTGGTTTGGACGTGAAGTTGTTGGAGATCGCTTATGGCCCAACCGGCACCGATAGCACTCATCTTGCGATTGAATACAATCACATTGCCAGTGGAAATCCCGCCCACGGATGAATTGAGATAGTTGCTAAAAACAGTCGCTTCGAATGGGTATCGCCCGGTCGCCAAATTCGACGCATCAAACTGGACGGACATGCGCGACGTGGAATCGGAATCCTCCGGCAACAGAGTACTATTGGTGTGAATCTCATCACCCTGCTGGACGCCGCCGACTTTGAGCCGGGTTGAAAGTGAATTAGGCACCGCGGCACGGACGCTTAGAGTGCTGTCCAGCGAGACAATAGGCCTCGGGTCGGCGGTCACCGAACTATAGCTGAGTGAAAGGCTTCGGCTTTGCCCAAGCGAGCGATAAGAAGGTAAGTTGTGCGAGATGTATAGACTGCCCTCTTCCAGGTTGGCTTCCGAACCGACCGAGACGCGGCACGATCCACAAAAATTACTTCCTTGGCTTGAATTTGACGTCGGCGCTGGTGCCAACGGAAAATGCCAAGCACTCGCGGTCACCCCGCCTTCAACCGTGACAACGCTAAGGCCGTCGGCAGACACCGCACTCTTGCCAACAATATTGAACTTGCCAGTGTCAGGGCTTAGCGACCACAGATTAAACTCATTACCCGGCGGGACGCCATCGGCGTTGGGGAAAGTAATGCGCGCGGGCGGGTTGAAGCGAATACCCGCCGGCTGGATTGTCACCGCCATGCCTGGGCGCAATTCTTCAGGTCGCGACTCCGGGCGCCCATAATCAGGGACCGGATTGATCGAGAGCTTGCCGGTAAATAATGTACCGTCGGCGTTGAAGGCGGTGCCGCCGGCGATTTCAAGCATCGCGCCGGGCAGATTGGGATTGGTAATTACGGTCTCAAAGACGGTACTGACCTGAACCTCGGCTTCCACGTCAACGTCAGGGAGTGAGATCGCCGAATTTAGATCGTTGAGGACACCGTCGATCAGCTCTACCGACACGGCGATGATCGCAAACACACCGAGATTGGCGTTGCGACCATTGACGATCAGTTGCTGCGTACCGGACGGAACTCCCGTAATCGTAAAAATACCATTGGCATCGCTAATTCCCGTATGTCCGCTCGACCGCAAGGCCACTTGCACGTTGCTCAGCGGCGCATTTTGCAAGTTGACGACCTTGCCGCGGACTGCGGTGGCGCCGCCTGGCGAAGGATTGGGTACAGCGATGGTGATGGTTTCTGATGCGAAGTTTGAACCGGCGGTAGCGGAGAAATTAAGTTGATAGCTTCCCACCTGAGTCGTGCTCGGCCGAAAAGTGAACACACCCGTTGCGGCATTGAAGGTCGCATTGGTCATCAGAGGCAGTGGCGCGACGAACAGGCTTGCCGAACCGCTGACGCTGATGGCGCTTACGGTAAAATTCAGAGTCTCGCCGAGCTTGACGATCTTGTCGCCGATCGGGTTAAGCCCAAATGCCGCACCGATGGTCGCGGTGGTTTGCGAAACCCCGCTGGCCCCCAAGGTGTCGGCGACAGTCAAAGTGACCATGTATATGCCCGTCGCAGCATACGTATGCATAGGCGTACCGCCGCCTGTGGTGAGCAGCGTCGAACCATCGCCAAAGTTCCAGGAAAACGTCAGCGGATTGCCATCGGGATCGCTACCGGTCCCCTTGAATTGAATCGGTATACCTACAGTACCGGCGTATGGGCCCCCGGCATTGGCCGTGGGCGGTTGATTGACGAGAATAACATTGATCGAAACCATGGCTGGCGCGCTGGTGCCTAGGCCGTCGCTTGCATTCAACGTAAAACTATCGGCACCGAAATAGTTGCTTGCCGGTGTGTAGCTCACTGTCGCCGTGCAGGTCGCACCCTGGCCCTGAACCGAACAGTTGGTCGCACCTATGTTACCGAGAGTTCCATGGCTCGGGGGGTTGGCAATATTGAAACTCAGTACTTTATGATCAATGTCGCTGGCACTAAGTGTGATGATCACCGGCGTGTTTTGATTGGTGCTGATTGACTGTGACTCAGCCACCGTAGGATCATTGACATTGACAACCGTGACCTGCGCCATCGCCACGTTGCTGTATAAAGTTCCGTCGAAAACTCGATAGGTAAACGTATCCACGCCGCTAAAATTGGCTCCCGGGATGTAATTGAACGAGCCGTTGTCGCTGAGACTAAAACTAGTCGCGTGAGTGGGCCCGGTGACCAGCTCGACGGTGAGAGTCTGGTCGACATCGAAATCGCTGTCGTTTTCCAGCACACCGCGCGCGGCGATTTCCAAAACGCTGTCTTCCGCCACACTGTAATTATCGTTGTCGCCCACCGGCGCGTCGTTTACCTGGTTCACCGCGATGGTCACCATCGCCACATTGCTGTCACCCACGCCGTCGTTCGCCTTGTAAGTAAAACTATCCGCGCCGTTGAAGTTCATTGCCGGCACGTAGTTAAACGAGCCGTCGGGATTGAGCGTAAAAGATGCCGCGTGGGTCGGTCCGGTGACCAGAACGGCGGTGAGATTGGCCTGCGCAGTATCGATATCGTTGTCGTTGGCTAGTACACCGCGGGCCATGACATTTAGCGAGATATCTTCGTCGGTGTTGTAGACATCATTGGTTGCCACCGGTGCGTCGTTGACCGAATTAACCGCGATCGTCACCAGCGCTTCATTGCTGTCGGTGCTACCGTCGTTAACTTTGTAGGTAAACGTATCGGTGCCGTTATAATTGGCCGCCGGCGTATAAATGAACGAACCATCGGGATTGAAATTGAAGGACGTCGCATGGCTAGGAGCTGCGACCAGGACCGCGCTTAAGTTCGCGGCCGGCGTATCGATATCATTGTCGTTGCCCAAGATTCCCGGCGCACCCGTGCTGAGAACCGTATCCTCATTGGTGTTGTAAAAATCAGCGGTGGCTACCGGGGTATCGTTGACGACGTTAACGACCATGGATATCGTCGCAGCATTGGAATCCACCACACCGTCGTTAACGCTGAAAGTCAAACTATCCGAACCGCCGAAGTTGCTGCCGGGGGTATATGTGACCGTGGCGGTGCAGTGGGTTCCTGGCGTGCCGGTGTTATTGATCCCAGTGGTACATGAGGGCACGCCGATAGCGCTGAGGAAGCCATTACTCGGGCTGATAATAATGTTGAACGTTAGGTCCGTGCTGTCGATATCGATAACGCGGAGCGTAATGTTTATGGGGTTATCTTCGTTGGTTTGCGCGGTGCCGTTGCTGGCGACTGGCGCATCATTGACCGGCAGCACGGTGAGCAAAACCGTGGCGACATTGGAGTCCAAGGTACCGTCGTTGGCTTTGAACGTGAATTTGTCCGCGCCGTTGTAGTTGGCCGCGGGAGTGTAAGTCAACGTCGCAGTACAATTTGAACCCGCGCCGCTTGCGACGCAATTTGGCGGTGAAATATCGCCGAATGTGCCGTTGGTTGGAGCGGCAACTAAGTTGAAATTCAACCTCGCGCTGTCCATGTCGCTTGCCGTGAGCGTGATGACTACTGGCACATCTTCTTCGGTTGATAGAGTGGCGCCGTTAGCGGTCGGCGCGTCAACGCCAGGACTCACCGTAATAGAAACGGTGCTTACGTTGCTGGTGGCAAGGCCGTCAGAGACTGTGAATGTGAAGCTGTCCGCGCCATTGAAGTTGCTCTTCGGGGTATAGGTTACGTTGCCAGTGCATTTACCGCTCGAACAGGAAAGCGTGCCGCTGCTGGCATTGAGCGTACCGTTACCGGGGGCAGCGACGACGTTGAAACTCACGCTCGTATCGTCGAGATCGATAGCGGTGAGCGTGACACTGACGGACGTGTCTTCGTTGGTGGTTGCGCTAACATTGCTGGTCGTGGATGGATAGTTGATGGCCGTAACAGTTACAGTGGCTGGCGCGCTGTGGAATTGCCCGTCGTTCACTATCAACCGAAGGATATAGTCGCCTATGATCAGCGGCGTAAATGTCGGATTAGCCGTGTTGGCCCCGGTGAGCGTGACGTTACTGCCGGTCGCCTGGGAAACAATCGTCCAGAGAAATCCCAGCGGCGCGCCTTCCGGATCACTGCTGAGAGTACCGTTGAGGGTCGCGACTTGGTTGCGGTAGATTTTTTGGGTGGCGCCGGCATTGGCGATGGGCGGAGCGTTGGAATATTCGAATGCCCCGGCATCGAAGGCAGGTACGCGGTTAGCGTTGCCATCCGCCGGTCGGACCCCTTCGACGACAAAGTCAGCTTCGAAGATCGAATTAAATGACGGATTAAGGCCAAGACTGCGCGGGTCCATGCCGGTGTCGATGGCGGGGGAATTGGGCTTCAAGCTAAAATCGTCGTCCGCCGTGTTCGCCAGCTTATCGGAACCGTTCTTGTTGGCGAATAGATTTGCCTGCAGCTGGCAGCTCGGCAGTGCACCGACGCCAGCGCCTTCGTTGCCTGTCGGCGTGAAGTTGCCCGAGTCCGTGGCGTCGAGTATCTGAGTCGAGATCTGGCCCTGGGTATTGCCACAGACTAAATTGTTCAACAGCCGGATATTTTGTGGCTGCGGCATGCTGGAGCTTTCTCGTCTAACTCCAAACCGGCCACCGGTGGTTCCCGAGGCGGTGCCGTTGCCATTGACGATATTGTTGGCGATCAGAACTGTCTGGCCGCGTGCGACGTTTATGCCATTTCTGCGATTGCCGTAGATCGTGTTGTTTACGACGTAATGTGGCCCGCCGCCGTTCCCTTCAAACGCTATCCCGTTTGTCCCATTGAAATAAATTAAATTGTTGAGAATCAGCGCCTGGCGGTTGCCGGCACTCACGACGACACCGCCGTGGCATGTGCTACTCATGTTCCCGTAAATCCGGTTGAGCTCGATGTGAATTGCCACGTTGGTCGACTTGCCGTTTTCGTCACCTCCATCCTCGCTTGGGGCCAGCCAAATCGCTGGTCCATTAACGTTGGTGATGATGAGATCGCGAATGGTGATATAGCGGCTGTTACGAAGCTTAATGCCGTAGCGTGAGCCATCATCGTCGCCGCACCCGCTGTCATCATCAGCACGACCCCCTCCTGTACCACGAACTATGACACTGCCCACCGGGCTTTTGGGGTCTGACTCAATGATGATACGGTGCAGCTCGGTGGAGCTGGCGGTTTTATTTTTGTTAAAAACCCTGATTTGTTCCGTGTAGATGCCCGCCTGAATCCGCACGATATTGCCAGCGCCCGCGGCGTTGACCGCCGCCTGAATCGTCCTGTAACAGGGCGTATGGCCACCACAAGTGGGATCGGAGCGGTTGACGTAGCGAACGGTCTGGGCTTGCGCGGTGCTTATACTGAGACCGACGAGAAAAAACAGAAATAGGGAAAGTAAAGTGACCCGTTCATGTTTAGCCATCGCTGACTCCTTGCTGATCGGACGGTCGAGGATTAGAAAAAGGAGTCAGGAATCTTTTTTCTAGACGAAAGCGGTGCCGCGATCCGAAAAAAATCGCAGGCACGTAAGATAAATCCTGAGCGCTTTCAAAACGAGGATTCCACGCAGCCGATTGCGGCAAGGCGGAATAACTTACCACTTCGCCGAAACTACCGCACTAGACGAAAGACACCCAAGGATCGTGCCAGCACCGCTACGTGGCTAAGCACTGAAATAAGTTTGAGCTATTGTCAGAGAAAGATCGCTGGGCGATGATTTCTTGACGGATCAGAGTGGATCAGCGATGCGATGGAAGATCGCGCCGCGAATTACAAGGCGCGCTGTTCGATTTTCGCCTGGAGCTTTTCGTAGGTTTTGAGTAGATCGGTGGTAGTCAGGATGCCGGCGACCCGGCCGTCCGGGCCGATCACCGGCAAGCAGTTGATGCGATTCTCAAGCATCGAGCGCACCGCCGCGGAAATAGTGCTCTCGGGGGTGGTCGTAATCGAATCGGGGTTCATGATCTCGGCCACGCTCTTCTTGCTCCAGTCCGGCGTGCGCGACAGCGCGCGCAGCACATCGCGATCGGAGATTACGCCACGGAGCCGTTCCTCCTCATCGACGACCAGCATGTGATGAAACGAACGGGTCGCCATCATGGCGATCACCTCAGCGAAACTTTGATCGGGCAGCATGGTTCGGACGTCTTGGGTCATGACGTCCGCTACCTGGACCGGCGCGGCGAGCACCGCATCGCCCGCGGTAATTGCTTTCATCATTGCCTCTGTTGGGTTCGAGTCTGACTGCATGGCATCTCCGTTCATCGCTGGCTGGTTTTCAATCCATTGTCGGCGCGGGTCCACTGCACCAGCGCGATGCCGGTCATCCCCGGCAGCATGTCTCTCTCCACGAGTTGGCAATATTAACGTAGCGTCGCCGTTCAGTAAAGAAAAGTTTGTTCAGCGCTTACATTTACGCCCTGGGCGCTGCTTACGGGCGGCGAAACATTGTCGCGACAAAATATTTTTCCCCCTTACTTGGACTATTCGAGCACTTCCTGCCCTGCGTGCCCAAGCCGATCTGCTTTTTCTGGGTTGCGGCTTTGCCGCGCGTTTCAAAAGAAAAAGGGCGGGAGCCTTGCGGCTCCCGCCCTTACTTTAAATAAATCGTAGCCAGACCGCGGCGACTACCGTTTCAAGTTGGAAACTTCTTCGAGCAAGGTGTCGGTCACCGTGATGGTCCGCGACGAGGCTTGAAAGCCGCGCTGTGTGGTCACCATCTTGACGAACTCGGTGGCTAAATCGACGGTCGAAAGTTCCAACGAGCCGGCCAGGACGGTACCGAAGCTGCCGTCGCCGGGATTGCCGGCGAGCGCTTGCCCGGACTCAGGCGACTGGAGGTATAACGAATTACCGATATGAGAGAGCCCCTGAGGGTTGGCGAAGTCGGCCAAAGCGATGCGAAACAGCGGCTGGTTGCCGCCGGAGGTGAACTGCCCGGTGATAACCCCGTCGTTGCCGATGTTGATGCCTTTGAGAATGCCTGATTGGGCGCCGTTCTGATGGACTTGGGTCACTGAAGACGGCACGGCAAATTGGGTCGTGCCGGTGAAGTCCATGTCGGCTACGGCGACGGTTTGCGGATTGGAACCGTTAGCCCAGGCGATCGCGCTGACGGCGGTGATGTTGGAGTTCGCCGCGTCCAGCGTGCCGTCGGGGTTAAAAGCGATCAAACCGCCGGCAGCGTTAATCTGCTGTAGCTCACCGGCGGTGCCGCCGGTAATTTCACTGGCGTTGGCGACTACGCGATAGTCCCATTCGTTGGCCGTAGCCGTCTTGCTAAACAAATAAGTCAGGTCATGGCCCTGGCCAAGCGAATCGTAAATGGTCACCACGGTGGAAAAGTTCGCTCCGGCAAACCAATTGCCGGCGGTGTCTTCGGTCCCGGCGGCATCCGCCGGCAGCGCCGCCAGCGGCACCGCCTCGGTGGCGTCGAGATTCAGCGAGAGATCGATCTCGGTGGTTTCCTCCGGCGAGACCACCAACTGACTGATGACGATATTGGTCAGCCCGCTGATCGGATTGCCAGCGGCGTCCAATTGGGTTCCCTGCACTCTCAGACCGCCGGGATTGACGAGATTGCCGTCCTTGTCGATGCTGAACTGTCCGGCGCGGCTGAAAAACGTCCCGCCTTGGGGCTCGCGCAGAATGAATAGCCCCTTGCCTTGAATCGCCAGGTCGGTGGTGCTGTTGGTGGTCTCGACGCCGCCCTGGACAAACAACCGGTCGGAAGTCGCCAAGCGCGAACCCAAACCGATCTTGGTGCCGCCGATATCGGCGCTCAAGAGATCGAAGAATACCGCCCGGCTCGATTTGAAACCGATGGTGTTGGCGTTGGCGATGTTGTCGCCGATGATATTCATCGCGTTGCCGTTGCTGTTGATACCGCTGACGCCCGCGAACAATGCTCCTGTCAATGCCATAAAAAACCTCCGTTAAAAGAAATGTAGATTTTTGCGTTTCGCTTGGTGCTCAAGATTTCACATTGCTGTTCCCTCGCGCCTATTTAACTCTTTAGCTCCGCCGCGATGCTGTACATTTGCTCGGCGGTGGTGATCACCCGCGAATTGACCTGAAACGCCCGCTGCAAAGTGAGCAAAGATACAAACTCCCGCGCTAGGTCGACGGTGGATAGCTCGAGATTGCCCGCCACCAGGCTGCCAAAACCATTCTGACCGGGAGCACCGGCTTGCGCGGCGCCGGATTCGAAGTTCGGGGCAAACAGCGTGCTGCCGAGCGGATCGAGATCGTCGATGTTGTTGAAGTTCGCCATGGCGATGGACGCAAGCTGCTGATTGACACCGTTGGTGAAGCTGCCGTTGACGTTACCTTGCGGGTCGACCGTGATAGCGTTCAAAGTACCGGCGGCGAAACCATCCTGATCGAGAGCGAAAAGAAAGGATGGTTGGGCGAATTGCACGGTGCCGGCGAAATCGATGGCGGCGCCAGGAATAGCCTGGGCCGCCCCATTGGTCCAGCTGAGTCCGTTAATGTCGCCGATCGAACTGGCACCGCTATTGAGCTGTCCGGCGGCGGTGAACACCAGCGTTCCCGGCGTGCCCACCCGGCGTAGGTCGGAGCTCGTTGGCGCGCCCGCATCGAGTTCGCTGCGCGGCGCGACAACTTCGTAGTCCCACGTGTTCGGCGCGCTTTGACGAAAGACAAAAGTCAAATCATGGCTCTCGCCCTGGCTATCGTAGATCGTCGCCACCGTGGAAAAGTTGCTCGCCGCCATCCATTGGGCCGGACTGGCATCGGGGCCGATGGGAAATGGCGTACTCGGGGTAGTCGATGCGGCATCGAGATTGAGTTGCATGGCGAGATTGCCGGTGGCCTGCGCCGGTGTCGTGAGCGCAGTATTGATGACGATATCGCCGGCGGCCCCTTGAAGAATTTGCCCGCCCGGGTTGACCATCTGGCCGGTGCCGTCGAGATGGAACTCCCCGGCGCGCGTATAGCGCAGCGTATTTGACAGCGGATCGCGCACGACGAAAAAACCGTTGCCGGAAATCGCCAGGTCCAACGCCCCATTGGTGGTTTCGAGGGCGCCCTGTTGGAACGGCTTGCCGACGTCGGCCAAGCGCGCGCCATTGCCGGTTTCGAGTTCACCCCACACCGTCGGCATGACATCGTCGAAGGTGAAGCGGCTGGATCGGAAGCTCACGGTATTGAGATTGGCGATATTGTCGCCGGTAATCTGCATGGCGTTACTGAACATCTCCATGGCACTACCGGCGACTTGCATGGGTCCAAGAATCGACATGGTAATTCCTCCGTTAACGTGACGCCCGCACCGCGACGACGCTGCTGAGCGGCACATCGACACCGTTCACTTCCAACACGGGCTCGGTGCCGTCGAGCCGCACACCGGTAACCAAGCCCTGCAGTTTACCCGATGCGGCGATCCTCTTGCCGTTACTATCGACAGCATTGATATCGAAACCGTAAACGCCGGGGCGCACGCTTTTGCCGGCGCTGTCTTTGCCGTCCCAGACCAAGGTTTGCTCGCCCGAGGTGCGCGCGCCGGCATCGATACGCCGGACGACTTCGCCATTGGCGTCATAGACAGTGACCACGACCTTGGCTGCGTTGGCGCCCAACTGATAGCCGACGCTCGACCCTGCGCCGGCGCTCACACTGACTAGATTGCCGGCAGAGGTGATCTGCTTGCCGATCAAGGAAGCCGCGTTGTACTGACCCATCGAGCCTTGGCCATTGGTCATTGCGCCGAGCTTGTCGTTGATCTCGATCAACTGGCCGAGACTGTTGAAGGTCGCCAACTGGGTCGCGAATTCCTGATTGTCCATCGGCTCCAGCGGATCTTGATTCTGCAATTGCGTGATCAAGAGCTTGAGAAAATCGTCCTGGCTAGCGACCTGCATCTTGAGCGGATTAGTCGCGGTGCTTGCCGCCGCAGCGGCGTTGACGTTTTGTACGGCCATGTTTCGATCCTTATCTGACTAATTGTTTATGCCCACATGCTGACCCGTCCGTCGGCGTTAGGCAGCGAAGGTTGCGCCGACGATTCTGTGATCGCCTCGTCTGCGACCCCGACGCTAATGTCACGAGGAGATTCCTGGCGCCCTTGCGGCGATTGGTTAAAGTTCTGCGCCAACCCGCTGCCAGGGTTCCATTCGCCCTGGCTCACCCGCACTGCGCCGACGTCAATTTGGCCGGCGCACAGAGCCTGGTGCAACTCGGGCAAGTGATGCTCGATCAGCGCTTGCGATTCCTGGCCTTCGGCGGCGATGCGAACGTGCAGCTGGCCGCCTTCGATGCGCAGATCGATTTTCACCTTGCCCAGTTCGGGCGGGTCCAATCGCAATACCGCTTGTTGTTCGCCGACGCGAAAATGTTCGCCAATATCCCGCGCCAGCCGCTCCACCATCGGACGCCAAGCGGGCGCTGCGGTTTCGCCCCGGTCGGAATCATGCACTCGCGCCGGCGCCGCGCCCGCAACCATGGACGGATGGGTTGGCGCATCGCCCTCACGCGGCTGACCTTGTCCACCATCCTTGGCGGCGCTGTGCTCGTCGCCCGGCGACCTTGCGGCCATGCCGGCTCGCCCTTTCTCGGCAGCCTGCGTAACCGTGATGCCATCCGCTGCACCGGCGGTCGACGGATTCGGCTCGGCGTCTATTTCCAGATGCCGCTCCGTTAACTGGAAACGGCGCATACCGTCCGACTGTTTCACAACAGGCGTAGCGTTGGCGATAAATGAATCGCTGAGAGTCATCAATCTATGGTTTTCATGGCGTGACGACGGCGCTTTGAGACTTTCGCGATCATCCGAACTTGCCGAAGCTTTGGTTGCGCCAATCGGCAATCTATCCTGTTTGTTGGGCGTCACGTCATCGTTTGATTGGCTAACAAGTTCGAGAGGCCGTCTCCCTAAGGCTGTGTCCGTTTCACCGGCGGCTGCTGTCGGCATATCGACGATCGCCGCTCGCGGCCCGGCACTGCCGTCGCGTCCGGTGGATTTACTGAGAGGCGATGCGCTCTGTGGCATAGCGTTACTCAATTCGATTTGTCCCGAGGTGTCGAAGATCGCGGGCAGCGCAACGCCGATCGCCGATTGGGTGGGTATCATCGGCGCCGTTCCAGCCCCGCCAGTCTCGGCTAATTCATTGGCCGGCGGCTCTTCATCGCGCCGCCCGCGGTGCGCAATCGTCGCCGGCGGTGCGCCGACGGTATCGGTAGATGGCGTATCGCCAATCTCCGGCGGGACCGCGGCACTGGCAGCATTTGGGCCTGCGTCAAGAATCGGTTCGGCAAGGGTTGGCGCGATGGCGGCAGATTCACCACTCGTGAACCCGGACGATTCGCTGGCTGGCAACGTCGGCAAAATCGATACCGAGAGATTTTTTCTCCGTGCGAATGAGCTCTGAACCGACGGGACTTGCCGGATCGTTTGCGGCCGCCGGCGCGGCGGTCGGCAACATCGATAGTTCAGTACTCGCGCCTGACTCCGCCGGTGCTGGCGGCGCAATTTGTCCCGCTGGCGGCGGCGCCAAAAACATATTGAGCAGTTGCGCGAAAACACCGGCCGGTGCGGTTTCCTCGGAGTAATCCGATAAACTCAACGGCGGCAGCAGCGATGCGGGTTGGGTATCTTGCACTGTCATGCCGGACAGCGACATGAGCAAGAGGAGGGCCAGGACAAAATCGCCGTAAAAACATCGGCACGGACGGAAAACTCTTTAACCAAGCCGCTCTACGAAGCACGTCATGGAGAAAGTGCAGCGAAGCGACTAGGCAGATATTGCTCTGAACAAGGAATTTATTTCCCGCTTGGACCGATAAAGAATTTTCGCTGCGCTACTTCGTCGGCAAACTTTTGCTCGGCGCTATCCTGTTCGCGCCGGAATTTTTCCGTTTGGCGCTCACGCAGCCGCTCTAAAGATTTAACCCCGCGCAGCGCTTCGACGAGCTCGCCGCGCTTACCGGCGATCGCGGTATCGAGCTTGGTCAACGCCGCGGCTTTGGCCTTAATATGTTGGTCGATGCGCTGGGAATATTGGCTGGCAAGCTGTAGGTCGATGACGGAGAGAATCTCGCCGATGGCTACGCCTAGGGCATCGTCCATCGTTCGCAGTTCCTGTTCCAGAGCGGCGATTTCCGCCTCCAGGGCATGCCTCGCCTGGGTGAGGGCCTGCAGTTCCCACTCTCGTTCGTCCTTGGAACGTTGGCGCAGACGCAGCACGGCCTCAAGGCGAAATTTAAACGCCGCCATAATTATTGGCTCAAGAGACCGGCAAGGGCATCAGCACTGTCATTGAGCGTGGCGTCTTCGCCGCGGTCCTGACATAAATAGGCACGAATTCGCGGCAGCAGTTCCAGGGCGCGGTCGACATCTGCGTTGCGTCCCTTGCTATACGCGCCGATCTGAATCAGATCCTCGGCATCGCGATAGGCCGCCATGATGCGGGTAAACTCGTTGACGGCGCTTTGATGTTCGGCGGCGGTCACCTGATTGCGCAAGCGGCTGACCGATGAAAGCACGTCGATGGCGGGGAACTGTCCTTGTTCGGCAAGCCGGCGTGACAGCTGGATATGGCCGTCGCTGAGCGAGCGCACGGCGTCGGCGATCGGTTCATGGGGGTCATCCCCTTCCATGAGCACGGTATACAGGCCAGTGATACTGCCCTTGCCCTTCCAACTGCCGGCGCGCTCGAGCAACCGAGGCAAGAGGGCGAACACCGAGGGCGTGTAGCCTTTCGTCGACGGCGGCTCGCCGGCGGCCAAGCCGGTTTCGCGCTGGGCCATGGCGAAACGGCTGAGCGAATCCATCAACAGCAATACATGTTGGCCGCGGTCGCGAAAATATTCAGCAATGGTGGTGGCGATAAATGCGCCGCGGACGCGCACCAACGCCGGCGTTTCAGAGGTGGCGGCGACCACGATCATGCGTTCGCGCTCGCCGGCGGGGAGGGTGCGACTGACAAAGTCTTCAACTTCGCGACCGCGCTCGCCGATCAGCGCGATGACTTTTACGTCGGCGCGGGTGTTGCGCGCGATCATCGAGAGCAGCGTGCTCTTACCGACGCCGGCGCCGGCCATAATCGCCACGCGCTGTCCCCTTCCCAATGTCACCAAGCCGTTGATTGCACGGATGCCGATATCGAGCGGTTCGCTAATCTCCTGGCGATCGAGCGGATTCGAATTGGCGACATAGATGGGATAGGAATGCGCCGCAACGATGCCCTTGCCGTCGATCGGCCGTCCTAAACCATCGAGCACCCGGCCGAGTAGTTTTTCGCTGACCGGCAGATGCGCTTCCTTCGTCAAGGCGACGACGCGGCTGCCCGAGCCGACACCGCGCAGGTCGCCGAGCGGCATTAGTAAAATGCGGTCGTCACGAAATCCGACCACTTCGGCGAGTACCGGATTGGCACCGCCGCTCGGATAGATATGGCACACCCCGCCGACCGGCAGCCAGGGACCGCGGCTGACTATCAATAGTCCGGTGATTTCGGTCACCGTGCCGCAAAGACGATAAGGCGAAATCGACTTCAGCCGCTCGCGATAAGGCGTCAACAAATTTTCTGTCATAGATGCGCGATCCCTGGTTCAATGCAGCGATTCACTGTGGCGAGGTTCGAATCCTGTGCTTGTCGTTAGAAATTTATTAAATCGAAGCAGAAAAGACCGCGCGCATGATGGATTCGCCCAGGCTTAGCAAGCGCGGACTCTACACCTCTGTATCCAAAAGGTGCCGGCGAATCTCATCTATTTGAGTCGGTAGGGTGGCGTCGACGATGCCTGATTCGGTTTCCAACCGGCACCCGCCGCGGGCGATCTCTGGGCTGGCGACGACCTCGATAGTGCGCTTACCGTCGTTGCCGATTTTGACTAAGTCCGGCCGGAGCTCAGCAAGCAGCTGGTGATCGGTCGGGTTGAGGCAGATGCGCAGCTGCTTGGCGTCGAGGGCCTCTTGTTTGGCGCGCTCGAGCACAGCGGCGACGACTTCGCCGTCGGCATCCACCGCCTTGGCGATCACCTTAGACGCGATCTCCAGCGCTAAGCCAACGATTTGAGGCGTGCAGCGCGAGATCAATTGCTCTTCGAAGACGATTAGCGATTGGGCCGCGTTGGCAAAAACCACCAGGGACGGCATGACTTCCTGCAGCGCTTGGGCGCGCCCCGCCGCGGCATTTTCACAGGACGCTTGCTGGCGCAACTGTTCCGCCTGCGCGGTTGCCTGGGCGATGATCTCGGCGGCTTTTTCCTGGGCACTCTGAAGAATCCACCATGGCGCGAGTTCGACGACGTCGAGAGACTCTAACTCAAAGCCGCGATAGTCCGTGTCGGCATTGCCGGCCGGCGCCGGGGTCACCGTACCGCCGTCCGGACCGGCTTGGCGGTAGAGGCAAACCTCCGCCGCGTGCAAGTCGCCGCGCGCCACCAGTCTAGACAAGCAGATCCTCCTTGGATTTGCCGCCGGAGAGAAAGACTTTACCCTCGCCTTCGAGTTGGCGCGCGCGGTCGATGACTTCCCGTTGGACAGCTTCAACATCGCGCAGTCGCACCGGCCCCATATTCTCGATTTCTTCTTTGAGCAAGGCACCGGCGCGCTCCGACATGTTGGCGAAGAGTTTCTTTTTGAGGGCGGGACTCGCCGTGCGCATGGCCATGACCCACTTGTCTTTTTCGATTTCCCGGACCAGCACCTGCATGCTGGCATCGTCGATTTTGCCCAAGTCTTCGAAGGTGAACATCAACTGCCGAATGCCCTCGACGAGTTCCGGTTCGTATTCGCCCAAACCAGCCATCACCCGCTCTTCCGTGGCTTTGTCGACAAAGTTCAAGATTTCCGCCACCGGGCGCACCCCGCCGACCTGCTTGCCCTGGACTTGACGGACGGCATTGCGCAGCACTTTGCTGATCTCCTCGATGGCGCCCGGCGAGGTGCTACCAAGAGTGGTGATGCGATAGGCGACCTCAGCCTGTTTGTCTTCCGAAAGCGTACCGAAGACTTCGCCGCCATGGGCCGGGTAGAGGTGGGCTAGGACAAACGCGATGGTCTGCGGATGCTCCTCCTGGAGAAATTGGCCGAGGACTTTAGCGTCCATCTCATGCAGCGAATCGATGCCGTAGGATTCATCGCCTTCCTCGGTGAAGATACGGCTCAATACCGTCGCGGCTTTCTCCGCTCCCATCGCTTTGGTCAATACCCGTTGCAGATAATCGGTCGTGCCTTCGGCAAAGATATTGGCCTTTTTGAGAATCTTGCAGGTCTCTTCGAAAACCTCGTCGATATGCTCGGTTTCGATCTGCGCCATGCGATGGACGCCCTGGCGCAGCATGACGATCTCTTTTTCCTGCAATTCGCCGGCGATCGCGCCGGCAAGTTCTTCGCCGACCAAGGCCAAGAAAATCGCCGCCTTCTCGGGGCCGGTCAAAGTAGGTTTCTTTTTTGCTCTGCCGTCGTCTGCCATATTTTCAATCAAGGGTTGGCAATAATGCCGCCGCTAGCTGCGGCCGCACGGGCCTTCGCCGCGTCTTCTTGTAACCAGGTTCGAATGATTCGTACCGAGGCGTCATGGTAGTCATGGGCGATCTGCGCCAACTGCTCTTTGCGCGGGTCTTCCGCCACGATGATCTTTTGCGCCCGCCGCCACTTCCTCCTGTATCGCGGCCGCAGGGGTAGACGGTTCCGTCGGCAGCGCGACTATCGCCGCCGCCGGCTCGGCGGCGCTCGCCGCCGGTTTCTTGCGGCGGAGCATAAAGAAGGCCAAGGTGCCCAAGACCAAGAGTGCCCCGCCGGCAACGGCCATGCCCATTGGGGTTTGCGCCATATCCTTCAGGGTCGGGGCGACCAGCGGATTGAACGGGCTCGCCGGCTGGATCTTAAACGGCACATTGGCGATTTCGATCTCGTCGCCGCGTTCGGTGTCAAAGCCGACGGCGCGCTTGACGATGCCTTTGATGACTTCCATCTCTTCGGCGCTGCGCGCAAGATACTTTTCATTTTCGTATTTGCCGTCGACCATGACGGCCACCGACAGCTTTTGAATCTGGCCGCGCGGCTCCATGATCCGGCTGGTGGTGCGCCCGACCTCATAGGTGACCATCTCGCTGCTGCGTTTCGCGCCGCCGTCATTGGCTTTGGTGGCGTCGCCGCCAGGCACGTTAGCCTGCACTCCGGGATTGCCGCCTTTGGCGCCACTGTCATCGCTCGATTGGCGCTGGCTGCGCACGACTTTATTGTCCGGATCGAACTCCTCTTTAGTCATCAGGGTTTCCTGAAGACTGATCTGGACATTGGCGCGGACAATCACTTTGCCGGAGCCGAGCACCGGGTCGAGCATAGTTTCGACCCGCCGTTGCAACTCGGCTTCATGCTTGAGCTTGAGCGCATTGACTTTCTCCGCCTCGGTGCTGGGCACGGCCACGACGATTTCTTTGAGCGGACGCCCCGAGCCATCGATGACCGTGACCTTGTCGCTGCTGAGCTTAGGCACCGAACCGGCGACCAAATTGATAATGCCCTGAACCTGATCGGGACTGAGTTGGTAACCCGGCCGCAGTTCGACGACCACCGACGCCGACGGTTTCTCTTCCGGACCGAGAAAATTTGTGCGCGACGGAATCGCCAGGTGGATCCGGCTCGACTGCACCGCGGTGATCGAATTGATCGTTCGCGATAGTTCGCCTTGCTGGGCGCGCAAGTAATTCACCTGCTGGGTGAACTCGCTGGCGCCAAACTGGTTTTTTTCAAAGATCTCAAAGCCAACGCCGCCACCGGCCGGAATGCCTTTGCCGGCGAGCTTCAAACGCGTCTGGTACAGTACGCCGCGCGGCACTTCGATGACTGTGCCACCATTGGTGATCGCGTATGGGATTTTGGCGGCCTCGAGTTCCTTGACCACGGCGGAACCGTCCGATGGCGCAAGATTGGTGTAGAGCGGACCGTAATTCATCTGCTCGAAGGCGAACATGCCGGCGTAGCCGAGCGCGCCGAAAACCGGTAGACCGATGAAGATCAGCCGTTTCTGCTGCGGCGTGAGAAACGCCAGCAGCCGGGCCAGGATCTGTTTAAGGTCGCTAAGAAATTTTTCTAGTTGTTCAGGCACGAAACATCTCACCCGTCATAAATACCAACTGAATTTCAAACCCCTCGTCTCGAATCGTTTGCGGGCAAAAATAAACTTCGAGATCCGCTAGGCAACAGGTTTAGAATCTTCTCGTTTTAGTTTATTTGAACATTCCGGAATGCCGATTCTCCTTTAGTTTGCGGCATTGAATCACACCTGCATGCGCATGATCTCCTGGTAGGCGTCGAGGACTTTATTGCGGATTTGCATCATCAGTTTGAAGGACACGTCCGCCTTCTCGAGAGCGATCATGGTTTCCTGGAGATCGCCCTTGCCCTCGCCGACCATTTGCTGAATCGACTGGTTGGCTTTCTCCTGCAAGTCGCCGACTTCGCCCATGGCGCTCTTGAGCACATTGCCGAAATCGCCCTTCTGCGGCTCATCGAGATTCTTGCTGGGGACGAGGGGCGCCGGACGATAAACTAGATCGACGTTTTTGACAATACTCATGGTGAAAATTGCTCCTTAAGCAAAGACTTCGCGATTACTGGGTCCGGCCGAGATCCAGGATTTTTCGAATCAAGGCTTTGGTGCTGTTGAATGCCGACAGATTGGCTTCGTAAGAGCGCACGGCTGAAAGCATGTCGACCATTTCTTCGATTGAATTGATATCCGGCATCGCGACATAACCCTCGGGGCTGGCATCGGGATGACTGGGATCGAAGATTCGGCGCGGCGGCCGATTGCTTTGCTTGACACCGACTACCTCCACGCCTTGGGCGCGCTCTTGATCGGCGGCGATGTCATTGAGTTCGTCGGCAAATTCACCCGGAGGCGGCGCCGCCTGAAAAATGACGTCGCGGCGGCGGTACGGGCCGCCGTCGACGGTGCGTGTCGATTCGCTATTGGCCAAGTTGCCGGCAACCACGCTCATCCGGCTTTTTTGAGCAGCCATGCCGGATCCGCTGATGGAGAATATTTTGAACAGATCCATAATTACCTTCTTCCTTCGCCGATGGCGTAGCGTAGCGCCGCCATCGCCCGCGATAACAGAGTTAGGGAGGTTTCGTAGGCCAATGAGTTTTCGGTGAGCAACGCCATTTGCCGGTCGAGGCTGACGGCGTTGCCGTCGAGCCTGTCCTCGCCGTGGCGGCTATCGGGATATTCCGGCTCGTAAATCGCCGACTGGAGATCAAGCCCGGAGCTGGCCGATGCATTGCTGCGCTGGGGAATTTCGCCGGTGACTGGGGCACTGCTCTCCGCGGCGGCGCGCATCGCGGCGCTGAAGTCCAAGTCGCGCGGCCGGTAACCGGGAGTATCGACGTTGGCGATATTAGCACTGAGCACTTCATGGCGTGCCGCCCGCCCGCGCAGAGACAACTCCAGTAACTGGTGCGTCGACTTGAAAAGACTTAGTCCGGCCATTTCATGCCTCCACCAATTGGATTCGTTCGCGATAACACTTCAATTTGTTACGCAGCGTGCGCACGCTTATACCCAAGAGCTTGGCCGCTTGCGTGCGGTTATTATTCGCTTGCTCGAGAGTTTGAAAAATCAGTTGTTCTTCCATCTCGCGCACCGAGCGTTGCCGGCTGCCGGCGTATTCCTGGCTCGCCCGTGACAGCGTATTCTCGGCAATCGTGTGGGTATCAGGCAGCACTGCCGCCGGCGCGGCACTCCGGCTCCACGACGGCAGTTCATCTTCGAGTAACAAGTGCTCCGGCAAGATCACCCCATCTTCGGCGATGATCGCGGACCGTTCGAGGACGTTAAACAGCTCGCGCACGTTGCCGCGCCAGGGATTCTCGTGTAACCGCGCCAAAGTCGACGGCGCCAAGGACAAGCCCGGACAGCCGCGCTTGGCAAAAAATGCCGTTGCCAGCGGTGCGATGTCGTCGAGCCGTTCGCGCAGCGGAAAAATCCGCGTGGGCACGACATTGATGCGGTAAAACAAGTCCTCGCGAAAACTGCCGGCGCGAATCATTTCGCGGAGCTCCCGATTGGTCGTGGATATCACCCGAATATCGATCTGCAGCGGCTTCTTGCCGCCTAATCGGTCGACTTCCCGTTCCTGCAGCACGCGCAAGAGCTTTGCCTGCAGCGCAAGCGGCATTTCGCTGATCTCATCGAGCAGCAGAGTGCCGTTGTGGGCGAGTTCAAATTTTCCCGCTTTGCCGGTTACCGCGCCGGTAAAAGCGCCGCGCTCATAACCGAACAGCTCGGACTCCAACAGCCCCTCGGGCAACGCCGCGCAATTGACCGCGACGAAGGGGCCTGCATGGCGCCGGCTATGACCGTGCAGATAGCGCGCCAGGAGTTCCTTGCCCGTGCCGCTTTCGCCTTGGATTAGGATCGAAGCGTGGGACTTGGCTACCTGGCGGGCAAATTCGAGCAAGCCCTGCATGCGCGGGTTGGTGGTGACGAACTCGTCGGTAGCGCGGACACTCGGGTTTTCGGTTTTGCATGCCAGCGCCGTTTCAACTAGGGAAACCAGTTCACGGTGGGAAAACGGCTTGACCAGGAAATCGTAAGCGCCCAGTTTCATGGCATCCACGGCTTGCGGCACGGTGGCAAAACCGCTGATGAGAACAAATCGCAGCTGATGGAAGCGCTTCAATAACTCGAGGCCGGTCAATCCCGGCATGCGCACGTCGCTGATCACGAGATCGGCGCCTTCGCGGAGCAAGTGTGCCTGGGCGGCATCCCCATTGGCAAAAATTTCTATGGCATGCCCAAGCCCGCCGAGAGCTTCGCTGATTGCGACGCGCATGGTCGGGTCGTCATCGACAATGGCGATACGCTTTAACATGCGGCGGAAATCTCCTCGGCCGCCGCCAAACCGATGGTAAATTCACTGCCCGCCTGGGGCGCTGATGTGATTTCGATGGAGCCGCGGTGGGCGCTGATTATCTTATGGGCAAATGCCAAGCCCAGGCCGGTGCCCTGGCTCTTGGTGCTGAAAAACGGATCGAAAATATGCTCGCGATTTTCCGCCGCGATGCCGACGCCGTGATCGCGCACTTTGATTTCAACAGCCTTATGAATCTGACCGTTGAGCGTCGAGAACGGTGACAGCCCTGCCTTCAAGCAGACCCGGCCGCCGTTGGGCATCGCTTCCTTGGCGTTGACGATCAGGTTGACCAACGCTTGCACAAGCAGACTGCGATCGCCCCAAACCGGCGGCAGATCGCGCTCGATTGAAACAACGATGGACCACGCCGGATCGTCGAACAGGGCGACGCACTCTTGCAAGACATCTTTCATCAAAGTGGCGACCGTTAACACATCCGACACAATCGTGGGCTCCGCGGCGAATGCTAACAGCTTGGACACCGTCGTCGACAACCGTCGCGTGGCGGCGAGGATTTCTCCAGCGAGCCGTTGCGAGTCGCCCGCCGACTTTTCCTTCAAGAGCGAGGCGCACAGCTCAATGCCGCCGAGGGGATTTTTCACCTGATGCGCCAGCTCGGACGCCATCATGCCGAGGGACGCCAAGCGGCGCGTGCGCGCCGCCTCCGCCTCCATACGCTTCAACGTCGTGACATCTTGAAAAACCAAGACATAATGACTTGCCGCATCGCCGGTGGCGACCTCGGCGACGGAAAAATGCACGGGCACCATCGCACCATCCGGTCCCTGAACTACTTTTTCGCATTCGAAAGGCAGAAAGCACTTGTCACCGCCCTGGAGGCTCGTGACCAATTTGTCGCCCAGCCATTGGCGGATGCGTTGGTCGTTGACCTCGCCGGCGAGCTCGGTCAGACGGCGATTGACGAAGGTTGGATGCAGCTCGTGGTCGAGCACGGCGACCCCGCCCTTGAGGCTCTCGAGCACCGAAAGTAAGTACGCGCGCGCTTGTTCACGCCCTTGCAAACTTTTCTCGAGCTCGCGATTCTTTACCTCCAATTGATTCTTTAAGTAATCGACACGCGTCTCAAGCCGGCGATACTCGTCGATCAGTTCCACGCTGTTTTGGTTGAACCAGCCGATCAAGCTGTTGAGCGAATCGACATTGCCTGCGGCATTGGCCGCCGGCGTCAACATGGAGGTGCTGCTGTAAGAATTTGAAATTGGTTCAGGCGTCATTATTTCACCGTTGAGCAACCGTTGTTGCATGGGTCATTGTAATTATACCGCGTCCATGGCGCTGCCTCTCTTAGGCGTCCGCCGGCATGGGCACTGCCAAATTCCAGTTGGGAAAGAGCGGCGCCGTCACTGCAATATTCGTCGCCGGCACTTTTTCGACAATCTCTGAGCGTATGGCGGCGCCGCGTGTCGGCTGCAGCATGCCCTTCTTGCGCAGCCGTTCGATGAAAGTGGTGCGATTCAAGCGCAACAGTTCGGCGGCCATGGTTTTGTTGCCGCGCGCTCGTTCGAGCGCGCGCTCAATAAAGCCGTTCTCGATGTTCTCCAGAATGCCGTCGAGATCGACGCCTTCCGAAGGCAACACCACCGGGGTCGCCTGCTGATGCTGCGGCACGCCGTTGGTGAGAATGTAGTCGGGCAGATCGCTGGGGCGGATGACCCCATCGTCGTTGAGCACCACCAAGCGCTCGACCAAGTTTTCCAACTCGCGGACATTACCCGGCCAGCTGTAGCGCTCCAGGGCGCTCATGGCGGCGCTTTCGACGTTCAAGATTTTTTTGTTTTTCCGATGCCCTTGCACATCGAGGAAATAACCTATCAAGAGAGTGACATCGCCGTCCCGTTCGCGCAGCGAAGGCAATTCCAGAGGTAGGACGTTCAAGCGGTAGAACAAATCTTCGCGAAACCGTCCCTCGCGCACGGCGAGCCGCAGATCCCGATGGGTCGCCGCCACCACCCGCACGTCAACTTGCACCGCGTGATCGCTGCCCACCGGTTCGCACTCATGTTCCTGCAAGACGCGCAGAAGCTTGACCTGTAGCTTAGGACTCATTTCGCCGATCTCATCGAGAAATAGGGTGCCGCCGTTGGCCAGTTGAAAACGGCCCTGACGGCCATTTACGGCGCCGGTAAATGCGCCGCGGACATGGCCAAACAATTCACTCTCCAACAATTCTTCCGGAATCGCGCCGCAATTTACCGGTACAAATGCTTGCTCGCGACGGCAGCTCAAGTTGTGGATCGCCCGCGCTGCGAGTTCCTTGCCCGTGCCGCTCGCTCCAGTGATCAACACGGTGGAATCGTTCGCGGCAACTTTGGCAATCAAGGCCCGCGCCGTCCCCATACGTGGACTGGCACCGATCAATTGGCTGGCGAGGTCAGGTACGCCTTGCGGCGCCGCCGGTGTATCGAGCCTGTTTTCTAAATGCATCATCTCTCCTTCACCATCATCGGGATTAAGATTGCGGATTCCTTAGCGACGTCGAGCAATAGCAAGGCCAGCAACTGCAAACATCCTGGAAAGCGCCGCTAACACGGTGGAATCACTTTCGAATCGTCGATGAATTGACGGCACTGGGAAAATCTTTCCAGGCGTCGAAAAATTAACGCTTTGTGCTGCGGCGTTAAAATATTGGCGCTAAAATTTTGCCGCCTGGCCGGCAATTAAGTTCACATCGCGGGATAAATACAATTTAACCGCGCGATTTGTGCCGCAAGGGCGACAAGCGATTCCTACCGATGAATGATTTGGTGCGGCGCCACGGCGACGCCGGAGGCAAGAACGAGGAATGAGCCATGGCGGCGGGAAATGCACCGCGACACCGATTGTCGCCGTCAACATTCCCCTGCGGTTGCTGACGGTCGGCGTTTAGCACCGATACAGCGTCATCGCTGCTCTCGTGTCGGCAATCCAATGGACTGCCTTGCGCGTTTGATCGAGCAACCTCAGATGTAGCCGCCGTTGTCCACTGATGTCTTTTAAGTAATACTACGCGCCTTTAACCAAAATCATGCACAACAGCCAAGCGCGGAAAATTAGCGCCAAACAGTACAGGCTTTACCTGATAGTGTGTTCGCGGTCATTCGGTGTAAGATTCGTAGTCAGACTTATTTAAATTGGACGAACACAGTCATGAGGATCTGGCATAGTTGATTGAAACCCCTACATACCTGAATCCTGCTCAAGCGCGTGACGCTGCGAGAAAACCGCTGGAAAAATTTGCTGGATTGGATCGCTCGAGTGTAGTGCCAAGCACCTCACTGCCCGGGTTTATCATTGGTGAGCATCCTTTGATGCAACGCATCAATGCCTTGATAGCACGGGTTGCCAACACCGATGCCACCATCCTGATCACTGGAGAAAGCGGCACCGGGAAAGAGGTCGTCGCCCGGGCCATTCACAGTCTTAGCCAGCGGGTGCACCGGCCCTTCGTGCCAATCAACTGCGCGGCGATTCCCCACGAGTTGCTCGAGAGCGAGCTGTTCGGCCACGCCCGCGGCGCCTTTACCGGCGCCCATTCCGCCCGCGCCGGCATGTTTCAATTGGCCGAGGGCGGAACGATCTTTCTCGACGAGGTGGGCGAGATTCCGCTCACTTTGCAACCCAAGCTCTTGCGCGTATTGCAGTGCGGCGAAGTACGCCCGGTAGGCTCCGATCAAACAGCGGCGATCGACGTGCGCGTGATCGCCGCGACCAACAAAGATTTATCCAAAGAGCTTCAAGCCGGCACGTTTCGCGAGGATCTCTTCTACCGGCTGCAGGTGATTCCCCTGCACTTGCCGCCGTTGCGTTCGCGCCGCTCGGATGTTTCGCTGCTGCTCACTCACTTCTTGGAAAAATCTAACCGCAAGTACGCTGCTTCAGCCATAATCTCGGAGGAAGCGAGCGTTTATCTGTGGGAATATGACTGGCCAGGCAACGTCCGCGAACTGGAAAACGTCGTAGAGCGGCTCGTGGTGCTCTGCGAAAACGGCCACATCGGCCTCAACGATCTACCGGCCAATATTGCTTCTTTCGTATCGGAAAAAAAGCTTCCTCAACCGACGCTGATCAACAACAACATGGACTTTCGCTCGGCACTTAGACAATTCGAGCAGCGATTAATCGATGAAGCCCTAAGACTTGCCAACGGCAATAAAGCGATGGCGGCGCGGATGTTAAAGATCAAACGCACGACGTTGGTCGCCAAACTACACAACCGCTCGACTAGGGAGGGAAACGATGAGCACCCCACCATACCCATCACCAATTAAGCCGCCCTCCGCTGGTTTTAAGATTCTCATCGTCGACGACAATCGCGACTTTGTCGAACTCATCAGGATCTTGCTCGCGCACCACGGCTACACCGTGCGCGCGGCGTGCAGCGGCCGCGAATGTCTTGAGAGCGCGCGCCGGGAGCCCGTCGACCTCGTCATCCTCGACGTCATGATGCCGCAAATGAATGGCTTGACCGTGTGCCGTGAGTTGAAACAGATTCATCCGGCGCTGTCGGTTATCCTGTTGACCGCCAGAGACGACATGGCAACGCGGGCGGCCGCCATGGCTTTGGGCGTTAGCGAGTTTCTCGCCAAGCCCGTCAATATCGCCGATTTTCTCACTCGCGTGCGCACCCAACACGACAGTCGCCAGTGGGACGAAGAGCTAAATGCCACTCTGAGTGCAAGTACCGAGACAAACAATTTCACACTGCTCAACACCTGATTGGTCGCTCACCGTTCTCCGTTCTCCTGCGCCGAAATAAACCCTCAAACTCTGTGGGTACCAAAGGCTTCACTCGGCGCCGCGAGTCACAACCCGATTTGCAAGTATAGTACGATTATCGCGTTCGGCTGAAAATCAGTCCAATTGAAGGGACAGACGGTACGGCCGTACAATCGGCCGCTTACTGGGCCGCCGTCATTTGGTAATTTTAGACGGTTATGGTATGAGCTTTGATGCAAACGCTGCTAGCGATTGCCAAGGAACCATAACTGCGTACATTCTGCGGTTCACGCAGACAAAAGCGCATGTGTATCGTCGGCAGTCAGCTAAACTAGGCAGGTGCAGGCAACTCCATGTCATTGCGATCTTCACTTACCGCAGTGCAATCTAGTGCTCGTTGTTCCGCTGCCGACCTTTTTTTCACCATTGACGTCGAACCGATGGACCAGCAAGGCCGGCAGCGGCCGGCCGCGTATGCAAATTGGCAATCAAATTGCCCGACAAAGCAGATATTTTTTAGAGAGGCTGTTGCGCGTGACCGCACTCGTCGCGACATAAACCGATGACAAAGATCGATGCCGAAGGAAGAACTCCGGCAACACGCGTGGTATTGGCGGACGACCATGTGGTCGTTCGCAGCGGATTGAAAAGTCTGTTGGTCGCCGAAGGCTTCGAAATCGTCGCCGAGGCATCCAATGGCCAGGAGGCCGTTGAGATGGTGAATACGCTTGTGCCCGACGTCGCGGTACTCGATATCACCATGCCACTGCTCAACGGCATCGACGCCGCGCGTCAAATCTATGCGACGACGCCGCGCACCAAGCTGATACTCCTGACCCAGCATAAGGAGGAACAATACGCGCTTGAAGCGTTGCGCTCAGGGGTCAAAGGCTATGTGTTGAAGAGCCAAGCCGCTGCCGACTTGGTGCAAGCGATCCGCACAACTCTATCAGGATATATTTATCTCAGCCCGGGCATCTCCGAAAGTGTGGTCAACGCTGCGTTAGCCAAAGGCATCGGCAATGCCGATCCCCTGACCCAGCGGGAACGACAAATCTTACAACTCATCGCCGAAGGCAAGAGCAACAAGGAATGCGCGCAGCAGCTCGACCTGAGCGTCAAAACCGTCGAATCCCATCGCTCCAATCTGATGAAAAAACTCGACCTCCATGAGACCGCAGGACTGGTCCGGCACGCGATTAGAATCGGTTTAATCGACCCCTGATCTGACGGGGCTGCCAGAGCGCGATTCTTCGAACCCCTTAGTCAAAAAAGTAGAGCATCCGGCGGGAAGCTTGGTGTGCTGCACCATCCCCGGTGCGCGCCCGAATAGTTATCCAGACTTCGTCCGGCAGTCACGAACTTCAACAGCCCGTGACACTGGCCTAAGCCTACTGGTTGACGGCGAGCGGCGAGCGATCATAGTCGCCCAGTTCAAGGGATTCCGAGAGATGGGTATCGATGAAAGGATTGTTCGCCGGATCGCGAACCACCCCCATGGGATCTAGACCCTGTTTCACTTTTTTCATCTCGCGAAACATTACTTCGCGCAGCAGAATCACGCCTCGGTCCGAGCTGGTAAGCCGCTCTGCGGTCCGATCGCAGATCGGTCCCTGAGTTTCCCAGGCCATATGGTCCTGCGCCTGCACCGCATCCATGCGAAAGCGGGTAAAGGGATGGAGCGCGTCGGGAGGATTCTTATACGACTCGAGGTACTCCACCGGCGGCTCATCGTTCTCGACCATCTCGCCGTTCTCGGTCGGATAAAAGCGGACAAAATAGATTTTGGTATGGGTGTCGTCCATGGGTACACGGATCTGACCGACGTTGCCCTGGCGCAATACGTTAGGGAAGATCACCGGATGCTCGTCGATCATGCCGTTTTTGTAGGTGCGCCGTTTCATCAACCCGTATGGCACTTCATAGAAGTCGAACGCGGCGACATCGTCGGTCAGTCCGCGCGTGCTGTCGTGAATTTCTCGGCCGCGATTGGCGGTATTCTGATGGAGAATCTGTAGATGCGCCGGGTCCATGGAGTTTTCCATGGGCTGAAACCAGTTGGCGTCGAGTTGCGGCTGGATGAAGATCTTGCGGCGGCCGTCTTGGCGAAACCACACGTCGAAATTGGCGATCAGCGGCGCCGGCAAAGGACCGAGGTATGCCCAGTAGAGACCGACTAGCTTTTGCACCGGATAGGATTTTTGCCTGACGGTGAGATGGAATTTACTCTCGCAAGGCTCTGCCGGCGTCTCCAGACAGTTTCCTTTGGTGTCGTATAACCAGCCATGATACGCGCAGGCGATACCGCGCGCTTCAACCCGGCCGTAGGACAGCGACACGCCGCGATGGGAGCAGCGGTCGTCGAGCAGGCCGACCTTGCCGCTCTTGTCGCGGAACAATACCAAAGTCTCGCCCAGGATGCGCACCACTTGGGTTGGTTTTTCCGCGCTGAGTTCGCTCGCCACCCCGACCGGCAACCAGTAGCGCCGCAGCAACTCGCCGGCGGGCGTGCCCGGCCCCACTCGCGTCAACATATCGTTTTCTTCTCGCGTCAGCATAACCTTGCTCCTACGATTATCTTTCGATACTCTTCGCCGCTTGTTCAGTGCGTCGTCGACGATCATGCAGCGTCGATCTCTTGGTACTGCCGCCGACAGCCAGCAAATAGTAACCAACAAAGACCCTGATGCGCAAGACTTTTTCAAAAAAAAGCCAGCAAAATCAATAGTTTATGTTAGATGTGTAATTTTAATGTGTTAACGATCGAGGTGAACTGAAATGCGCCGGTCAAGGATAAGACAAGGCGGGGCGCAACTCCATTTTGGCAATTGCAGTAGGATGGCGCCGGACGGCTGGAGTTAATGGAGTTAATCGAATTGATAACTTACGATGCTGTGCATGCGCGCGCCGCGGTTGAATGGGCGGACAAACCGATGCGTTCATTGATGACGCCAAGATCGATGAGTTGGTTAAGCGCCGGATCGCGGATCGTGCCGAGCGGCTCGAGACCTTGCGCGACCCGGTCGATCTGCTCCCTGAGAAGCTTGCGCAGCTCGATAACTCCCTCATCACCGACGCCGAGATGCTCCGTGGCTCGATCCGTCAGGAGACCCTGGGTTTCCCAGGCCATCGAATCCTGCGCCGACACCATGTCCATGCGGTATTCGCGCGCTGCGGTCTTAAGCGGCGTGAACCGAAACGGCACCGGCGCAGCGGCGGGTGAACGGTCAGTTTCCGACGGCACGAAATTGGCGCGAAACACTTGCGTATGGTGATCGTCCACCGGCACGCGTATCTGCAGATTGTGCCGCACCGACTTGCCGTCATCGAACGGCGCGACGTGACGCAGCACCGTCGGAAACAACAGCGGGTGCTCATCGACCTCGGGCTTGCTGCCGGTGGCGAGAGCTAACGTCGTGCGGCGTTTTTTGATGCCGTACTCGAAGCGGATAAATTCATGCCGCTCAGAATACTTTTTCACCAGCGGCGCCAGGTGCGCCGTATCGCCATGAAGCCAGAACAAATGCGATGGGTCGACGGAATTTTCCATCGGTTGGAGCCAATTGCACTCGATCACCGATTCTTTGACGATCCACCGCTTGCCATGTTCCCAGACCAAAACATCCCAGCGCGGCAACAGCGGCGCCGGCGCTGGACCGAGATAGGCGTAAATCAATCCGCCCAGATATTGTACGGGATAGGCGACCTGTTTGATGCGATCTTTGAAGGTGCTGTCGCGGGGTTCCGCCGGCTGCTCCAGACATTTCCCCGTGCCGTCGAACTTCCAGCCATGATAAGGGCAGCGAATGCCTTGGCCGTCGACCCGGCCGTAGGCGAGTGACGCCAAACGATGCGGACAATGCTCGCCGACCAAGCCGTAGTTGCCCGACTTGTCGCGGTAGACCACCAATTCCTCGCCGAGAATCTTGACGGCGCGAATCGGCTTTTCCTCGGTCAATTCGGCGGCCGCGGCGACCGGATGCCAATAACGCCGCAACAATTCGCCGCACGGCGTGCCCCGGGCCACTTGAGTCAGCAATCTGTTCTCGTCATGGGTCAGCATAGGTCATTTTTATCAGCGGCTACTTCTTGTTGAGCATCTGCTCGTATCCAAGCCGCTCCAACATTTCGCGGCCCGAATAACCCTCGCGGATACCGGCGGCCATTTCCTGTTCCTTGGCGTAAATCCCCTCGGCGGCAGCAACCACTTCTTGCTCTTTTTCCTTGGGAACAATGATGATGCCGCTGCCGTCGGCGAGCACCAGATCACCGGGACGGCACTGCACGCCGGCGAATTGAATTTCTTGATTGTAGGATTCCTGGACCACGCGATTGCGCGCCGTCATCGGCACCACGCCGCGGGCGTAGACTGGAAACTCCAACTCGCGCGCCTCGTCGATGTCGCGCGACGCGCCGTCGATGACCACGCCGCTCACGCCCTTAAGCTTGGCCGACAGCGCCAGCAAACCGCCCCAACAGGAGAATTCCAGCTTGCCGCCGTTATCGATGACGATAACATCGCCCGGCTGCGCTGCTTCAATCGGAGCCGTGCCTAAATGCTGCGTCGGCTGCTGCAAGCCGGCCGGCTTGATCTTCATCGTCACCGCCCGGCCGGCGATCTTTGGACAGGGCCACTGCGGCCGCACGCCCCAGGTCGCCCCCTTGAGGCTCAAACTGTCCAGCGCATCCGACACCGCGCAGGTATCGAGTTTGATCAGTCTGTCGATTATCGGTTCACGTGCCATTAAAACTCCAGACGCGACTTAGCGCCTTGAATTCCGTTTAATTTTGAACTCCAGAATCTGGAACCTTGAACCAATCTATTTACTGCCAGTACGCGAATCCCATGCCGCAGCCGGTCGCCGCCGGCGAGCGATAGGTCGTGACATATTCGAGATATTTCAGGTCGCGATGCTCCATCGCGCCGGCGAGGGCCACCCAGTTGAGAATCTCCGAGGTGCCGCCGGTCAATTTTTTTCGCGGTAGCTGAAACAGCACTTCCGGCTTCTTATTTTTCAGGCCGTCGATCACCATCGCGTCGATTTCCTCGTCGATCACCACATGGCTCAGCCCGCCCGACGCCAACAGCGCGACGCGCTTGGTGCTATCCCAAGACTCGATGGCTTTGCGCACCGCCTGACCGAATGCGTAGCAGCGTTTCGGTGTTGGCTGGTTGGGCGGATAGTAAGTGTTCACCATCACCGGCACCATCGGCAGTCTGGCTCCCGGTAAAATGCGCCGATAGAGAAAACTGAACGCATGGCCGACGCCGATCTCGGCGCGCAGTTTGTTGCAGCGCGCGATGTCGAACTCCGCGTCGGTGAGGCTAAGGATCAAATGGTTAGCCAAGTCGGATGCGGTCTCGTATTCCGGCGCGGTGTCCGCCCAGCCCTGTTCTTCGGCATTTTTCCATGCCGCCGGACGCAGGTTGTTATGCTTCACCACCGGCAGGCCCTTGCCGTGGTAGATCGCGAACATCGGCATATTGTCGTCGTGAAACTGCTCCTGTTGATCGTCGCCGAAAACCACCACCACATCGGCATTAGCCTTTTGCAGCGCTTCGCCTAGAGGTTTTAATCGCCTTTAGACAAGCTTCATCGCGCTGGTGAAATTTTTCCGCTGTGAGCTCCGCCGCCAATCCAGGCTTCGCCTTCGCCAGCAACCCTTGGTAGTCCAGGCGTGGATCGGTCTGATCTTTCTTGAGTAAATGATCCCAGTCTTTGGCGCGGATGCTCAACTGCGGACTATGCGATGTGCCGATGCCGATAACGATCTCTGCCATAAATTTACTCCTCCTTGGCCACTAGGTGCCAGTGAACCGGTTGCGCCAGTAGCCAATGTGTCAATGACTACAAGCAAACTTCCGCCCCTGTCAAGCAACGCGATTGTCGGATTCCTTTGTGTCCATGGTTTTGCGTTTCTGCAATTACGTCCTGATTCTTATTTGCATTCTATGCGGCAAGACTGTCATTGACTTGACGATTGCCCCGCGCTTGCCGTAACAATTGCGCAAAAGCTTGGAGGTGATCCATGGCGGCAACCAGCCGAGGCGCGACGTTACTCGGACCGGACAAACTGGAAATCAGGGAATATCCCATCCCCGATATTAGCGCCGACGGCGGCCTGGTCAAAGTCGAAATGGGCGGCGTCTGCGGTTCCGACTTCAAATATCTGCACGGCGGCAAAAACGGCCTGCCCTACCCGCTAATCCTCGGCCATGAAATTTTGGGCCGCGTCGAAAAACTCGGCAAGGAAGCGGCAGCGATCCACGGCATCGCAGAAGGCGACCGCATCATCATGAAAGGCGCCAAGGGCTGCGGCCGCTGCGCCCACTGCCGGCGCGGCGCGGCGCGCTTTTGCAAATCGCGTATCGGCTACGGCGGCCAAACCACCTGCGCCAACCCACCCCATCTGTTCGGCGGCTTCGCCGACTATCTTTATCTCGTGCCCGACATTCTCGTCACCAAAGTCAGCAACGATCTCCCGGCCGAAGCGGCGGTGCTCATCGGCGCCGTCATGGCCAACGGCTACCAATGGGCGGTGCGCCAAGGCGGCGTCAAAATGGGCGACAGCGTGCTGATTCAGGGGCCTGGCCAACAAGGCCTCGCCTGCACCTTCGCGGCAAAGATGGCGGGCGCCGCAAAAATTATCATCACGGGATTAAGCCGTGATGCGGAGCGCTTGGCGGTTGCCAAAAAGTTCGGCGCCACGCGGACGATCAACGTCGAAAAAGAAAATGTCCTTGAAGTCGTCCGCGCAGAAACCGACGGTGAACTGGTCGACGTCGCGGTCGATGTTTCAGGCAACGTCCAAGCGATCCGTACCTCGGTGGAATGCGTCCGCACCCTCGGCACGCTAGTCGTCGGCGGCCTGACGCGAGACGGCGTCGACGTGCCGTTGAACGTGAATTTGATCGTGCGCCGGCAAATCCGCTTCCAAGGCGCCTTCACCACCGACAACGACGCCACCGAGATCGCCATGAACGCTGTCCGAGCGAGCAAGTTTCCCGTCGAGCAAATGGTCACCCACACTTTTCCTCTCGATGAAACCGAGAAATGCATCCGCGCCGTTGGCGGCGAGATCGAGGGGCTGTATCCGGTAAAGGCGTTGATTAAACCGTAGATGGGTGCGTTCTGGAGCGCCGCGAATTGAAGAACCCCCACCGCAAGCTGCGGGGTACTTGATGAGAATTATCTCAAAGGCATCACCCCCGAATGTTTTTATCGTGGCTCGACTGGGCTGCACGCCACCACACTGAGTCAGTCGAAGGGGTTTGGGGGGTCCAGTTCGGACTCGCCTGTGGTGAGCCACTCGGACCACCGCTTGACCCATGCGGGAATGACGGGGTTCGGATAGGCAAGTAACTTGAGGAGGTAGCATGCGGGGAATTGCATGCCTCGCGGTTGACTCGGGACCGAATCGCTCCGCTCAGCCCGCAACCGTCTTCAATGCGGGCGAACTGGTGTTGCCGGCCAAGAGCAGATGGCTCAAGCGTTCGCGAAACTTGCTCTTCTCTTTTTCGTCCGAAATCTCTCCGATAACCAATTCGACCAGCTCGACAGCTCGCGTTTTGGGAAATTTTTCTATCGACTCTTTGAGCGAGGCGACGTGGTCATGGACGATTACCGTGGCCATGGGCCCCATAAGCTCGTTCAACTCCATGGTCATGGATTCAAAGAATTCCCGCGTTAGCGCGTCATGGAAGGGTTCAGCGGGCGTGACCGTCACCGGCGACATGGGTGCGGCCCGGAGAACCACTGTCTGAGGAGCGATGGTTTTTCCCGCAGCGGGCATGGCTGGTTTTTCTGTCGCGGTCGCGGCAGGTTTCTCCGCTATGAGCGCGGGTTTGCTGGTTTTCGCCGCAGCGGAGTTGGCATCGTGCGGTGACGCCAGATCAGCCAAGATATCTTGCGCCTGAATCCCCATTAGCGTTTCGGCCTGCTTGAAGAATGACGACATTTCCTTGATACCTTTAGTCAAAAGCGCCACTTCCGACTTCAGGTCGCCGATCTGCTTATCGCGTTCAGCGACCATTTTCTCCTTACTCTTTTCTTGAAATTCCAGTTCTTTGATCTTGGTGTTGAGATCCTGTTCGAAGCCCTTAATCGCCGCTTCTTTCCTGCGGACGGCTTCCTCCGACTCTTTGAGCAGGGCTTCGACGGTGAAGATCTTCGCCCCGAAGCTTTCGCTGAGTTGATTGATCCGATGTGCATCGTTGACCGCCTCGGCATCTTTACTCTTCACCACCAGTTCCAGCCTGGTAACTTGCTCTGCCAAGAGAGCGATTTTAGATTTCTGATTTTTGAGTTCAGCGGTCTGATTTTCCAGAGTCGCGTCCTTGCTACTCAACTCGCTCTGCAACTCGTTGATCTTGGCATTAAGGTTTTTTTCTAATCTTTGGCTAGCGGAATCTTTTTTGCGAACGGTATCTTCCGTCTCACTCACCTTGGCTTCGAGAGAGCCGATGTTGGCCCGCAATCCATCGATGACTCGTTCGGTGTGCTCACCCTCACTGGTAACCACCGACTCGCCGTCTTTGACCGCGGCCCTCAACCTGCCGATGCAGTCGAGAACAGATTTCTCAAGTTCGTCCAACTCATCGTTTATGCCTGAGGCGGTGCACGATTTTACTCGAACCATTGGAGAGCTCTTGCTCTGCAAGGTCTTTTGCACGATTTCTTTCAGTGACTCATACCCGGGGTTCAAAGTTTTCCAACCCTCCGCTTTGCTTATTGCTGACAGGAAAAAGAGCTGTCTGTTGGCAGACTGCTTAGGAATCTAAAGCATTTCTTATGCCGAGACGGGAGCGGCAAATAAGCCATTGGTAACGAAAGACATTATACCCATGTGGCTTGGGTTTGCATGACACTGCTGAACAAACATGAACAACTCTAACCGGCTGCGGTACCGTGGTTGTTCAGCGCCCATGGGAGCGGTTGCAACCGCGCTTCCGAATAAAGAGAAATCACACCGCGGACAAGGAGCTCTGAGGCAACAATTAGGCGGCTAGGACATGGCGTTTTCGACTGGAATTGCGGTAAATTCCATGGCCCGCCCGGTAATTAGCAGACGACGAATAGCGATCCGCCGCGGCGCGCTACGTCCGCTTCGGCAGCAAGATATCCTTCAGCCGCGCTATCGTGGCGGGTTTGAGATCGTAGAGACCGGAGAGCGTCTTGGCGATCCGCGGCCCCGCCACCGGACCGATGTCGAGCTGGGCTTTTTTGGCTTCGGCGATGAGGTCGGCATCGCTAAATGTTTTGATAAACGCACGTTGCAATAGCTCCAGCCGATCCTTCGCCATCCCCGGCGGTACCGAGAACGGGAACTGGGCGCCGTGGACATCGTCGGCGATCTTCAGCAGCTCGCGCGCTTCTTCGGTCTTGGCGTAACTCATCGCCACCGGAATTTGTTTGTATTTGGGATTGGGCTTAAGGGTGGCTTGGAGGACGGGGATTATTTTCTTGCTCTCGTAGGCGCTGCGCCACACCGTCTCCACCGTACCCCAAGAGCCGCAGTAGCCGTCGACCTCACCGGACTCCACCGCGAGGCGGGCGTCCGCGCCGCCCTTGTAGCCGTCGAGCACGTCCATCGGCAGATTGAGCGCGACTTTGAGCAATTTGGGAATGTCGGACGTGCTGGTGCCGGGACCGATGGTGGAAATTTTTTGTGGCCGCTTGGCGTTGACCCAATCCTCCATCTTGGTGATGCCGCTCTTCTGGTTAAACGTGCAGACGGTATCGTACTCGGCGGGGATACCGAGATAGCCGAAGCGCCTGCCGTCGAACTGCGCCGCGTCGTTGCCCATGATATGCTGCAATACCAGCGGCGACGCCCAGGCGCCGACGGTCAAGCCGTCGGGCTTGACGCGATTGTACAGATGATTGGCCGCAATCATGCCGCCGGCGCCGGTCATGTTCTCGACGATACGCGTCGGATTACCCGGCAAGTAGCGGCCGATGTAACGCGCCAGCACCCGTGCGTAGAGATCGAACGATCCCCCCGGCGAGTAGCCGACCACGAACGTCAAAGTCTTGTCCTTGTACTCCTGCGCTCCGACGGCGCTCTGGCCGGCAATGATAACGGCGCCGGCCAATGCTAGCGCGCGCAAACACTTGTTCATAAAATCTCCTCGTGATTAAAAACTTGATGCTTCAGCCTCGAATAGGCATAAAGGGCCGCAACTGCTCAGGAGGCGTTTTACAACCCGCCCCGCCATCCCCGATTCTTTCTTGCGCCCTTTGCGTTCTTTGCGGCCATACTTCTTGACGTGCCAGAAACTTTAGCCGCGGCCGATGAACGGCATCGCTCTTTCCTCGGTGCGCTCGAGATATCTGACGAAGGTGTATTTGTTTTCGGCAAGATCGGTGTTGGGACGCGGTATCTCGCGATGCAGCAGGCTCTCTTCGACTTTGCAGACAAAAAAGCTCAATCCGCTTTTGCTCAACGCGTCGATTCCCGATTTTTTGAAATCCTCGAAGTCACGGATCGTCTGGGCGCTCTTGATCCCGGCACCCCGGGCCATGGCCGCCAAATCCGTGTTGCCGGCGGTCGCGGTGGGATAGCTGATGCGGCTGCCGCTGTAAACGCCGTTGTCGAACACATAGACAACCAGGTTTTTCGGCTGCAGGTTGCCCAAGGTCGCCAAGTTGAACAAGGAAAGCAGCACGCTGCCGTCGGAGTCGAGGGCGATTACTTTTCGCTGCGGCAGCGCCAACGCCAATCCGGTGGCCACGCCGACGGCGCAGCCCATCATGCCGACCAGCAGGTTGCCCTCATGGCGCGATAGATGCGACCACTCGATGCGCTGGCCGCTTTGCGAGGTCACGACCAGTTGATCGGTCATCTTACCGGCCAACAGTTGCAAACATTCATAGCGAATCATTCGGAGAACTCCCCGGCGAACAGCAGCGCGTAGGGAGCGCGCAAAGCATTTGCCGCGCGCACCGCGTCTGTGATTTTGATCTCCAGCTTGACGCCATCTTCGATCAAGGTATGGTCGACACCCAAACCATCGAGCACCGGGATCGAATGCTTGCCGATGGTCGCGTAGAGAAAACTATTGCGCCAGTCCGGCACACCGCCCAGGTAGGCGATCACCAACAGTAACGGCACGCCCAGTTGCTTACCCACCGTCAGCAAGGCGTAACAGGACGTATAGATGCCGGTATTTTCCATATATACCGCGGCCTGTTTGCCGCCGAGGGTGGCGCCGGCGGCGATGGTGATGGCCTCTGACTCGTTCGCCACTGCGATCAATTCCATGCTTGGGTCGTCGCGAATCAGCGGCACGATCTGGCTCAAGCGAGTTTCCGGCAAATAGGTTACGAAATTGATCCCGGCGTCTTTGAGGCTTTGAACCAGTCTCTTGGCGAGTTCGTCTTTCATACTTGGTAGATTGAATTAGCAGGGAACATCGCCGGTCGCAATCGGAATTGAACCGGCAGGGCAACCACGGCGGATTGCCCCGCCAAATTCCGAATCCTTATTGTGCGCTTTGCGTTCTTACGGTTAACGCTCCGAATCCGAATCATCTTTTTATGTGATCCTTGTGCCCTTTGTGGGTAAATCATCCGAAGATTCTTTGAGCGCCGTCAATACCTTCTCCGCCGTGATCGGCAGGTCGTAAACCCGCACCCCCACCGCATCGTGAACGGCATTGGCGATCGCCGCCGCCGCCACCAGCACCGGCGGCTCGCCGATGCTCATGCCGCCATAGGGGCCGTTGCCGACGGGAAATTCCTGGATGACCGTTTTCAGCGGTGGGATGTCGCGGATCGACGGAATCTTATTCTCACCGAAGTTGGTGGTGATTACCTTGCCTTGTTCGATGACCAGCTGCTCCATCAGCGCATAACCAATTGCGGTTACGACCCCGCCATCGATCTGCCCTTGGTGCATCAGCGGATTGATGATGGTGCCGGTGCTATGCGCGGTGGTGAAATTCTTGATCACGACCTGGCCGGTCTCGGGATCGACCTCGACTTCGGCCACTTGCACGACCAGCGCGGCTGCGGGACCGTTGGTGAAATTGTTGTACGAGCCTTCGCAGCGAACCTCGCCACCGCGCCGTTCGACAATCGCGGCGTAAGAAACCTGTTTGCCGCTGTGGGCGCGAATCGATCCGCCGCCGGTGAAAAAAAGCTCATCCGTCGGCACTTCGAGGATTTCGCTCGCGCCCTGCAGCAACTTTGCTTTGACTTGGATTGCTGCGGCATGGGTGGCATTACCGAAAATCCGCGTCGCCCTGCTCGCGCCGACACCGGTGTCCGCAGCGGCGGCACCGGAGTCGAGAATTTGACACCCGACTTGCGCTACCGGCATTTGCAGCTCATTGGCGACGATCTGCCGCATCGCCGTGTAGGTGCCCGCTCCCTGATCGACCATGGCGGTCGCCACCGTGACTGCACCGCCGATATCAACCGACACGAACGCATGTCCCTCACCGCCCAACGGCAGCCATTGCGCCAATGCCAAGCCGCGGCCGACGTATTTGCGCTTTGGCTTGAGGTATCCTGACGTCGTCAAAGCTAGAGCGAGGGTCTCGTCGCTTTTGATATGCGGCAGCGCGTGACCGATGGGCGAAATATCGCCGTCGTGCATGAGATTTTTCCGTCGAAATGCGATCGGATCCATGGCCAGCCGGCGCGCCACCAGGTCCATTTGCGATTCGTTGGCAAAAAAGCCCTGCGGCTCTCCCGGCGCGCGCATATGGCCGCAGGGAATTTTATTGGTGTAAACGATTTTCTCGTTGATATGGACGTTGGGGATCTTGTACGGCCCGGCCGCTTCCTTGGGACCGACTAAATAACCCTGGGGTTTGAACGCGCCATAGGCGCCGCTGTCGTAGACATAGTCCATGCGGTGCGCGATCAGGCGGCCATCTTTGTTCACGCCGGTCTTCACTTTGATTACCGCGCCATGGCGTGGGTTGCCGGCAATGAACTCCTCCGCATAATCCATCACCATCTTCACCGGCCGGCCGCTCTGGAGCGACAGTAAATAACAGACCGGCACGTCCATGAAATCGCCCTTGCCGCCGAAGCAGCCGCCGATGTAACTGGGGTGCATGAGAAAATCGCCCACCGGCCGGCGTAAGGCCGTAGCGACTTGCTCGCGCAGAGCAAACGGCACTTTCGAACAGGCCCAGACATCGGCGCGGCCGGCGCTATGCGCCCGCACGACGCAAGAATGCGGCTCGATGTAAGCCTGGTGCATCGGTTGGGTCGTGAAGGTATTTTCAACGATCACATCGGCGGCGCGGAATCCCGCCTCGACATCGCCCTTGGTCCAGGTCAGATCAACGAACACATTACTCGGCGCCGTGATTTCGTGCAGCAAGCCTCGGTAGCTTTGCAGGTTGGGATGCAGCATGGTCGCGGTCGACTGCACCGCTTCGAGCGGGTCGAGCAGCGCGTCTAACTGGTGATAATCAACCTCGATCAATGCGATCGCCGCCTCGGCGATTTCCTCGGTCTCCGCCGCGACCACCGCGACTTTCTCGCCGATGAAGCGCACCACCTCGTCGGCAAGCACCGGCATGTCGTAAATTTTGCGCCCGATGAGTTGGCCTTTGACATCGGCGCCGGTAACCACGCCGTGAACGCCCGGCAGCGCCAGCGCCTTGCTGACATCGATTTTTTCAATCCGCCCGTAAGCGATTGGGCTGCGCAGCGCTTTCGCCCAGAGCATGTTGGCAAGGACTATGTCGGTGGCATAAACCGCCGCGCCGGAAACTTTTTCCCGGCCTTCGGATCTCGTGGTAGAAACGCCGATGATCTTTTGCTGCGCGCTGCTCTTTACCTGCACTGGACTCACGGCTGGTCTGACTCCCGCTACTCGCTCTTATCAGCGGCTTCGAAAGCCGCCTGCAGACAAACGCCATGCAGATCGACAGCACACAGGCCGCAATATTCCAAAGTATAACCCGGCCGCACATGCGCCAAGCCGTCTTCAATAAGGGTCCTCAACACCAGGCGGCGAAAACTGCCGTGACCCATGACCCCGTCGTGTTCTTTCAGGTCGGCCTCTTCATGGGTCGAGAAATAGACGGCCTGCTCACGAGAAAGGCCGTAATGAGCGGTAAGCGCCTTATAAAAATCCGCCGACCAGTAGCCCGTCTGTTCTTCGGTGGCGCCGGCGGCGTAGAACTCCGCCATCGTACCCTCCCAAAGCAGGGAGCGCTTGAAGTCGAGTTTGGCGCGAAACTCGGGCAGCATCGGCGCCATGAAGATTTCATCTTCGCTAATGCCCAGCGCTTTCGCGGTCTCCACCACCACGTGCACATGGCCGGGCGGCTTCGGATGTATCAACTCGTCGGCCAGCTTCTCGGCCATGCGCGCCATCAGATCGCGATGTTTGCGAAAAAACGAAATATGCTTGTGATAAGAAGCCGCTTCCACGGTGTTGATCTCGATGGTGTAAGAGCCCCAGTTCTTGAAAAACGTGCGCAGCGTATCCATCGGCAAGGTGCCGGCTCGTAATTGCCGCATGAACGGCGATTCGGTGACTCGGGTGCGCCAGCGCGCGGCCACTTTACGATAATGTTCGTCGACGTATGCGGCGCCCTGTTCGGTGCCAATGCTTTCACTCATAAGCTCCAGCTCTTTTGCGTTTAAGAGAATTATCCGCGACCGCGGAAAATCGCTCGGCCTTCGGTGCGTTCGAGATAGCGGACGAACTGATATTTGTTTTCGATCGGATCCAGGTCGGTGCGCAGAATCTCCCGGTGCGTCACGCTCTCCTCCACTTTGCAGACGATAAATCTAAGCTGATTCTTCGCAACGGCGTCTTCGAGTTCCTTTTGGAATCCCTCGAGATCACGGACGGTGGTTGCCTGTTCGATGCCGGCGCCGCGCGCCATCATCGCCAAGTCGGTTTTACCCGCCGTCGCCGTCGGTTCGCTGATGCGCGTACCGCTGTAAACTTGGTTATCGAAGACCAGCACGATAAGATTTTGCGGATTGAGATTGGCCAAAGTCGGCAGGTTAAATAGCGACAGCAGCACACTGCCGTCCGATTCGATGACGATGACTCTCCGATTAGGCAAGCCGATCGCCACTCCCATGCCGACGCCGAGAGCGGTCCCCATGGTTCCGACCAACAGATTGCCGTGGTGCTGTGACAGATTGGCCCACTCGATTTTTTGCCCGCTGAGGGACGTCACCACCAGCTCGTCGGTAATCCGCGGTGCGAGCAGCTTCAGACAATCATAGCGAATCATCGGGTGAAATCTCCGGTAAACACCAGCGCGACGGGCAGCTTGAGCGCGTGCATGTGGCGAACAGCATCCTGAATATCGGCTTCAAGCCGATCGCCGTTGACGAGGATTTGCGTTTTAATCTGTAGGGCGTCGAGCAACGGTTCGACATAAGTTCCGGACACGGCGTAAACGGAATTGTTGCGCTGATCGTTCATGCTGCCGAGATACGCGACGACCAGCAGCAAGGGCACGCCATAGCGCCTGGCGATCGAAACCAGCGTGTAACAGGAGACGTAGAGTCCGGTACACTCCATGTAAATGGCCACCTGCTTGCCCGTCAGCGCCGCGCCCGCGCCGATGGTCACCGCCTCCGATTCGCTGGCCACCGGCACCAGCGTGAAACTCGGGTCGCTGCGCAGCAACGGCAGGATCTGACTAAGCCGGGTTTCCGGCAGATAGGTGACCAGATCGATGCCGGCTTGCTTCAAACCATCGACCAATCGTTTAGCTAATGCCGCTTCCATTATGGCACCTGGAGCGATCCGTTCATCGACGCCTGGGGAAAAATCATTTGAACCCCAATTCCTGATTTACTTCACGCTGCAACGAGAAGTCGAAAATCTTCGCCGCAGCGACAGGCTCTTTTAGTTTTAACAGCTCGGCATCGGCTTTGAGAAATTCGTCGACCTCCTTGGCGCTGGCGATGCCGTCAGTGGTGAAGGCCGGTTTGGCCAACCGATAGGATTCCCGCGCCACTTCGAAATCGACACTTTGAAATTTAGCCAAAACCTCACTCGTCCCGCGCTCGTTTTCTAGAAAATAACGATGGGCTTTCGCCCGGGCGCGAAGAATTCGTCGCAACAGTGGCCTGTTCTCACGCAGCAGCTTTTCCGTAACGGCGGTGCCGTTCTGAAGATTGAAAAGGTCTTCGAGAGCGGAGCCGAGAACATTCATATGATATTTATCGCGCGCCAGAATCACCGTCGGCGGCGACAGCGCCGCGGCATCGATGACACCGCTAACCAGGCTTTGCATTTGCGCCGGAACATCGCCGCCGACAACCACCGTAATATCCTTATCCGGATCGAGGCCGGCTTTGCGGATCAGACGGGTCGCTGCGGTGTGCTGCGAACCACCGAAGGTCGTCGTCCCCAACTTCTTGTTCTTCAGCTGAGCTATCGAAGTGATTTCCTTCCGGGAGACCAGCCAGAAAAGATTACGCTTGAGGCTCACGCTCAGAACTTTCAAGGGAATCTCGCTCCGTTCGAGAGCGCGAATCACGGTGCCGACGCCGTTGGTGGCTTGAACCTGGCCGCTTAGCGCCGCCGCGATCGCCACGTTGCCGCGGATCTGCACGATATCGACGTCGAGACCTTCGTCGCGGAAAAAGCCGCGCTCCTTGGCGACATAGAGATCGATGGCGGCGATGCTCCGGCTGGGAATCGAAAACACGATCTTCTCCAGCGCGCCCTGGGCGAACGCCTTCTGCGCCAGGCCCTGTCCTAGCGCAGACAGGACGACCCAGATAATTGTCGGGGTAAAAAATAGTCGTTGCAAGTTCATTCGGTACACAACCTTTTGGCTAAACGGAAATCAACCATGCACGCGAATCGAGCGATCTGTCGGCAGCCCGCGTCGATCATTTCGATTCCAGCAAGCAAATATTTCACCGGCCCCGATCATCCGCGGCCGCGAAATATCGCCCGGCCTTCGGTGCGCTCCAGATAACGGACAAACCGATATTTATTTTCCAGCAGGTCGACGGTGGTTCTCTCGATCTCGCGGTGACCGCGGCTCTCTTCCACCTTGGCGACGACAAATCTGAGCCCGGCTACGCCGATGGCTCCGGCTGCTTTACTCTTGAAGCCAACGACATCGCGCACGGTGATCGCGCTTTCGATGCCCGCGCTGCGCGCCATTCCCGCCAAGTCGGTCTTGCCCGCCGTCGCCGTGGGTTCACTAATTTTGGTCCCGCTGTAAGCCTGATTATCGAATACGAAGACGGCAAGATTCGCCGGGTTCATCTTCGCCACCGTCGGTAAGTTGAACAGCGACAGCAGCAAGCTGCCGTCGGATTCGAGCACGATGACTTTTCTATTAGGCAGGGCCAGCGCCAGTCCTAATCCGACCGCAATCGCGTTGCCCATCGACCCCAGCAGTAAATTCCCCTCATGCTTGGACAAATGGCCCCATTCAACCCGCTGGCCGCTCAACGAAGTCACCACAAGTTGGTCGGTGATTAACGGAGCTAACTGCTCGAGACATTCGTAACGCTGCATGGTGGCCTAATCTCTGGGCGTCTCGCCCATTTCTCTGAGAATTTCCCGGACAATGCTGAAATCGAATACGTCGTCCAACGACACGTCGCGTTTGAGATCGATATTGAGCTTGGTGCTGTAAATGACTTTCTCCAAGGCATCCCGCGGCGCCAGCAAATTGCGGCTAAAATTTGCCGAGGACGATAAATATCCCTGCTCCGCCACCGCCAAGGACGTGCGTCCCCAACGCTGGAGAATATCTATGGCGCCCTTTTTGTCGTCGAGAATGAATCGGTTGGCCCTGAGCAGCGCGCGCAACACGCGCTTCACTTCGCCGCGATGATTCTTCAGCTTCTGTTCGTGCAGGCCGACGCCATTGACGGGGAAGATCAGAATATCGCGAGTCCGCACCAAACGCTTGAAACCGCGCGACTCGGCGATCGCATCCGACGGCGGCGCCACCACCGCGGCGTCGACCAGGCCGGATTCCAATTGCGCCAGCCGTCCGGAACCCCCTCCTGCGGCGATGAACTGGACATCTTTACTGGGATTGAGCTTGAAATGTTCCACCGTCAGGCGCGCCAAGATATCCGTCGCCGAGCCGAAGGAACTCACCGCGATCTTTTTCCCTTTCAGATCGGCAAACCGGGTGATTTTCGGATTGACGACGACGACGTGATTGGGCCGTTCGATCAAAATCCCCGCGACCTTGATCGGCAATCCGCGCAGATTACCCGTGACCACGGATTGCAGAATCAGATTGTAATCGACATTGCCGCCGGCCAGCGCGGCGATCGATACGTTGGCGCTGATTTGCACCAGTTCGGCATCCAACCCTTCTTCTTTGAAAAAACCCTTGAACTTGGCCACGCCGCCGCTGAGAAACGACATATCCGGGTTTGAGACGGCGATGCTGATCTTTTGCGCCTGCGCCGAAGAGGTAAACGGCGACAAGGAAATCATCGCAACCGCGATCACGTATCGCATCTTATGCAGTCTCGTCATTTCATTTTGCCCCTAACTCTTACCTTCCACCCATTCGTCATCAAATCGTAAACTCACCGGTAAACAGCAGCGCCACCGGCTGCTTCAGCCCATGCATCAGCCGCACCGCGTTCTCGATACGAGTCTCGATGTTCGCGGCTTGGTTGACGATTTCGTACTGGATGCCCAACGCCTCGAGCTGCGGCACCATATGCGTGCCGTAGTGCGAGTAAAGAAACGTGCTGCGCCGATCGTCCATGCTGCCGATATAACTGATCAGCAACAGCATCGGCATGCCGTAACGCTCACCGAGGGTAAGTAAATTGTAGGACGAGACAAACAGGCCGGTGCCTTCCATGTACAGCGCCGGCTGCTTGCCGCCGAGGGAAGCGCCCGCGGCGATGCCGACCGCTTCCGCTTCGCTGGCCACCGGCACGAGCATGAAGGATTTGTCGGCTTTCAGCACCGGCAGGATTTCGCTTAGCCGCGTCTCGGGGAGATAAGCGACGAAGTCGATGCCCGCTTGCTTGAGCCCGGCGACAACTTTATTGGCGGCTTCAGGCGTCAAAGGCTCCTCGCTTCACTGCCCGAGAATACCGTTGTCGCGCAGCTCGCGCTCCAATTTGACGATTTCGTCCTTGGGCATCTGCTCGGTTTCCCACTTGGGAAAACGTTTCACCGCAAAACCACGCATGCGATAGACCTCCTGCAGCGGCACCCGGCCCCATTTGCGCAAGCGCGCCGCGACGATACGCGCCGCCGTATCGACCTTCTTCTGCGCCTCGACCGCGCCGACGTAGTCCTTGCTATCGAGTTTCTTGAATAAGTCGACGCAGATTTCCGGAGCGAAACTGGTCGGTGGGTTGATCATCCCGGCGACGCCAAAAGGCACCAGGCCAAACAAATCGGCATTGCCGGTGAAAACCGAAACATCCGGCATCAAGCGCACGTATTCGAGTAACGCGCCTTGGCCGTACGCGACTTTGATGCCCTGCAATGCCGGCACCTGCTCTTTCATGCGCACGGCGAAGCCCGGCGGGATCGAGATGCCGGAGTATTTCGGATTCTCGTAGATATAAATCGGCAGCGGCATCGCTTTATGCACAGCTTTGTAATGCGCCATGATCTCGAACTCGGTGTGATCGGAATAATAATAGGGCGGCACGATCGCCACCGCATCGGCGCCGTGAGCCGCGGCATGCTCGGCCAACTCCACGGCGCTGCCGGCGTCGGCGGTGCCGACGTGAATCACCACCGGCACGCGCTTCTTGGCTTGATCCAACGCGATCGCCGCGGTTTGCTTGCGCTCCTCGGTGGTCATGGCCGGGCCCTGACCCGTGGAGCCAAGCACGAACAGTCCCTGGACTCCGGCCTTGATATGAAAGTCGACCAGCTGGCGCATCATCTGCTCATCGACACGAACCTTGTCATCGAACGGCGTGATGATCGGTAACAACACTCCACGAATCATGATTTCCTCCTAGTGCAACCAGGCAACTTGCAGCGACATCACTATCACACTTATTGAAACTATATCCCCGACGATCTTCTACCTGAGGGGGAAAGTATCGGAGGTCACGAATAACCCCATGCTATAGCTGCACAGCGGTGCAATTTTTTAATTTTGAATTTTGTAATTTTTAATTGACCTTCTCCCGCACCCCCACTCGAGTATCCAAATGCACCACCGCGGCGGCGTCATTGCCGGCCAGCGCTCCCTTCGGCTGTTGGCCCGCCAACGCGGTTTCGATGGCATCCAAGACGATCTTGCGAAATTTGATAACCCCGCGATCCGCCGCGCCCAGCTGTTCTCGACGCTCGCCCAAGAGCCCCTGAGTTCCCTGCGTCATTATATCTTCCTTGCGCACATTGCCTTTGTACGGCATGTACTTGCGCTTGTCGTAGGGCTTCACTTCCTGGATCGGCGCTTCTTTGGCGCGCATCTCGCGCAACTTGTCGAAGAAATTTTCCACCGGACCGAGGTAATTATCGGCGGTAAACAGCATAAAGCTGGTCGTCGTCATTGGGCGTGACGAACATCCAGTGCTCGCAGCGCGAGCCTTCGTTGATCAACGCCGCCGCCTCCATTTTGGCATGGACGAACTCGGTGTCGCCCACCTGCACGATACTCGGCAGCGCCAAGCTCATCTCGTCGACGAATTCCGTTCCCGGCCGCGGCCCGGGCTTGGTCATCACCACTTTCATGCCGTAGTCCATCTCGACGAATTCGAAGTCCGGCATATTGGTGTAACTAAAAAATTGGTCGCCCCAGGACTGCTGGCCGTAGCCGGCGTGGCGATGCAGTACGCAGACATGGGCCGGGTCGGCGGAATTTTCAAAAAAATTGAACCAGTTGTAATCGGCATGGCGCACCGGCTCGACCTGACGCTGGCCGCCGCGTTCGAGCAGCGGCGCGTATTGCGGCAGCGGCGGCGGGTTCGCTTGTTCCGGGCCCATGTAGGCGAAGATCAGCCCGCCCAGCTCGCGCACCGGATAGGACAGCTGCTTAACCTTCTCGCAGAATTTGCTGTCCTTCGGTTCCGCCGGCATTTCCAGACAGCGGCCGTGCACGTCGAACAGCCAGCCATGATAGGGACAACGCAGGCCGCCATCTTCGATATCGCCGTACTCGAGGGACGTCCCACGGTGCGGACAATGCTCGCCGAGCAGCCCGACTCGGCCGTTCTGATCGCGAAACAACACCAACTCCTCGCCGAGTACTTTCACGGCCTGGGGAATGTCGTGAAGCTCATGGGCCGTGCTCACCACCAGCCAATAGCGGCGAAACCACTCACCGGCCGGCGTGCCGGCGCCGACGAGGGGAATGTCGGCGACGGTCAGTTTACTTTTTCTCGACTTCTTCGATTTATTCACGGTCATAGTTCCAGGTTTCTTGCTTGTTCAAAGTTCAAGGGTTCAAAGTTCAAGATCGGATCAATTCAGTCCATGCTCCGATGTCAAATCCGAACCTTGAACCCTTGAACTTTTGAACCGGCGCGCGAAGCGCGCGTCGCGTGCCTATTTGAATCCATACTCTTGCCACTTCTGCAAAACCATTTGGCGCATGTCCGCTGTCGGCTCAGCCACTTCGCCGCGAAAATTTTCCTTGATGGTCAAGTCGAGCATCAGCTTCGACGTCAGGCCGTCCGCCTCCGCCGAGGGTTCGAGAGAGCTCGTGATGCTCCGCGGAATCACGAACATATCCGTCGCCGGCTGGAATCGCGTCGTCAGCGCCCAGAGCACCTGGTTGGGATCTTCCATATTGATATCTTCGTCGACGACGATCACATGCTTCCATTTGCCGCTTCGGGTATAGAGCGATGACGCCAGGATATTGTTGACGATCCCCCGGCGCATCAGACGTTTTTCCATTTGCAAAATCAAAACGATCGAGACTCCCCAGGGCGGCGCATAGGCTTTTTTCAACGCCGGGTAGGCCGGCTTCAATTCCTGGTAAGCTGCCACGGCATAGGTTAGAGCGTCGACGTACAGATGTTCATGCGGCGGCTTGCCGAGCCAGATGTTGTGATAGATGGGGTGGCGCCGATGGGTGATCGCCTTGATCGTCATAACTCTCTCGTTCGGCACTTGCGCGGTGGTGTAACCGCAAAACTCGCCAAACGGCCCTTCGTCGCCGGTTTTCGCCGGGATGGTCAGTTCCCCTTCGAGGATTATCTCCGCCAACGCCGGCACCTCCAGGTCGATGGTCCGGCATTTCACCACATCCACAGCTTCACCGGCGAGGCCGCCGGCGATTTCCAACTCAAAGACGCCGGCACGGGGTTCGAATTGTGAGGCAACGTAGACCGCCGGCGGCACACCGATGCATACGGCGACCTGGAATTTTTCTTGCCCGCGCTTCTCGGCGTTTTTGATGAAATCGTGGCCATCATGGCCGGGAGTAAAGCGGATCGTCACCTCGTTTTTGGACACCAGCATCATGCGGTAAATCGCCAAATTGTTGCCATACTCCGGATCGCGAATGATCACATGGCCGGCGGTGATGTACGGCCCGCCGTCGCGCGGATTGTTGGTGCACAGCGGCAACTTGGTCACATCGACGTCTTGGCCCTCGTAGACAACTTCCTGGCATGGGCCGCTGGCAACCAACCGGGTCGGAATTGGCCGGCTTGCCCGGCGCACGGTTTCGTCAAAGACGTTTGCCTGGGACAATCCTAACGCCAGTGCGACACGGTTATCGCTGGCCAATAGCTGGCCGACCACCGACATGTTGTGACCTTTGACGTTTTCAAAAAGCAGCGCCGGACTGTTGGCCCTTTCATTATGAATTTTGCAAATCGCCCCAAGTTCATGCTTGGGATCGACTTCGGCTTTGATCTTTTGCAATTCATGCTCTTCTTCCAAGACTTTGAGAAATTCCCGTAGGTCCATCATGATGACTGCTTCGCTCCTCTTGCACTCGCCGTCATGGCCGCAAACACCGCAATGACAATCAATTCACCAGAGATAATTTCGCCTCGAAGCCTAAGACATTTTTTGCCTTAGTTACACTATACCCACTGCAAGTGCCGTCCAAGCCCAGCCGTAAATCGCGCACTTGCGGCAGGTAACGGCCGGCCAGCTCACGAATAGGGATATCGATGAGGCTATTCGGCGCGGCAATATTGAAAACCTGATGGCCGGGCAAATCGGCTTCCAGCGCGACCCGACAGGCACGCGCGGCATCGCGCGCATCGATGTAACTCCACAGCGCGCCGGTGCCGCGCGCCAGCGGGTTCTTCTTGCGCTCGAGCAGCATCGCCCGGTGCGCTTCGGTATAGATTCCGGAAAAACGCAGGCTCGCCACCGCCATGCTGCCCCTCCGGCTTAAGGCATCGCAGAGCTGTTCTCCCAGCAGTTTGGTCAGTCCATAGGGATCTTGCGGCCGGAGCGGATGGGTTTCATCAACCGGCAGATAATCCGGCTGCTGCTCAGTGAAAGGATAGTAAAGTCCATAAATCGCCAGGCTCGAGCCGCAGACGATTTTCTTTATACCAGCGATTTCAGCTGCCGTCAGGACATTATTGGCGATGGCGAGATTCTGATGGAACCGCTCGGCATCCCCGGCGCGATCGGCAAAGCGCCATTTTTGCGTCGCGGTATCGAAGCCGGTCTCCGTGTAGGGAAAGCGAATGCGCGCCAGATGAATCACCGCGTCGGCGTTTTTGAAGTGGTCGATCAATCCATCGATCTTGCCTAGATCGATGGCATAAGTCGGCGTTGGGCATTCCCTGGGCTTGACGCTGTCGAGCGACGACACTTGATGGGCGTGGGTAAACAGCTCTCGAACGACATACTGCCCCAACCGCCCCGACCCCCCTGTGACGACCACGCGCATTAGGTCACCGCCCCAAGCCTTTGAACCATCCCGACTTTTCCAACTCTTGCAGCAAACTGTTATCGATGAAATCCGCGGCTTTGGCTTCGCGCGCTTCCTTGCCGGGCGTGCGCCGGAGAATCTCGTCGATGCTTTCGACCCGCACATAAGGAATCCGGTCGCCGCTATAGCGCACACCGTAGGTTTGATGCAGCTGAGCCAGCGTCTCCGTGTCGGTCACCTTGGTGTATTTGGACAAGACCTTCATGCTGAACTGCTTGTCCGTGCGCAGCCGCTGCAACCCTTGGGCGAAGCCGCGCATGAAGCGCAGGCCGGTGTCGCGGTTGGCGCGCAGGTAGGTGCGCGTCGCCGACAGCGGCGTGTTCGGGAAAACTATTTTCAACTGACCGACATCTTCCAGCTCATGCATGCCTGCCTGGACGGCGCGAAAGTTACTCGGCGGCGACAACACCACCGCGTCCAGCGCGCCTGCGGTCAGAGCCGCCAGGCCCTCCGGCATGCCGCCGGTTTGAATGACAGTGATCTGATTGCGCTCGATTCCCCAATGTTTGAGCGCCGCGTCCAAAGCCCAATCGGTGGAACCGCCGAGCCGGGTGACGCCGACTTTTTTACCGCGCACCTGCGCCGCCTGCTTGATCTCCGCACGGGTCATGATCGAAAACACCAAACTGTTGCCGGTGTTGCCGATCAGCACCAGGTCGGCGCCGCGCAAGGTCGCATTGATCACCGGCACCGACGGGCCATAGGCAAACGGCACGTCGCCGCTCAGCATCGACTGGATCAACAGCGAACCGCCGCCGATGTAAAGTAGCTCCGTGTCCAGTCCCTCGCGCTTGAAGTATCCGCCTTCCTGCGCCACCCACAAGGTCGACATCGCGCCGCTGATGGCGCTGTAGGCGATGCGCAGCGGCGCTGCGGCCAACGGCTGCGCCGTGGCGAGCAGCATGACAAAAGCGCACAGAACCGTATGCACCATGATTAACTTATCCCCTTCCGGCGCACGCCGGTAAATGAATCGATCGTTACCGCTCCACCGCGCGCTTGAGCATTGGCCAGAGCGCGCGGCGGCTCGCCGCGACGCACCGATTCAATATCTTCAAGAATTAACTTGCGCAACATGATCACGCCGCGATCCGACGCCGCCAATTGCTCGCGCCGTTCACCCAAAATTTTCTGCGTCGACTGACAGGCGATGTCTTCGCTGCGCACGCTGCCGCGGAACGGCGAGAACTTACGCCGGTCGTAGAGTGGCCGTTGCGCCGTTTTAACTTCGACTCTACGGCTGGGCGCCAGCTTGTCAAAAAACGCGTTATCCGCACCGGTATAATGATTTACCGTGTACAAGGTAAAGCTCCTGTCGTCGTTGGGCGTCACGAACATCAGGTGCGCGTTATGTGAACCGGCGGCGAGGTCTTCGTGGGTTGCTTTGAAATGGGTGAACTCGGTGTCGCCGATCTGCAAAATCGCCGGCAGCGCGAAACTTTTCTCGTCGACATATTCGCAATCCGCGGTCGGTCCCGGTTTGCGTGAGATCACTTTCATGCCGTAGGGCATCTCGACGGCGTCGAACGGCGGAATGTCGCGAAAGTTGAAAAACCAACTGCGCCACGTGCCGTCATCTGGGTCGGCGCGGTGCAGGATCGAAAAATGCGCCGGATCGGCGCCGTTCTCGATGAAGTTGAACCAGTTGTAGTCATACAAACGGGTCGCTTCGAGGGAGCGTTGCCCATCCTCGCCGACGAGCGGCAAGTACTGCGGCAATGGCGGCGGACTTTCCGGTGCCGCACCGAGATAGGCGAAGAGTAAACCGCCTTGCTCCCGAACCGGATAGGACAAATGGCGCACCTTCTGGGAAAAACCGTGTTCTAGCGGTTCGGTCGGCATGGCCAAACAGCGACCGCCGACGTCGAACAGCCAGCCATGGTACGGACAGCGAATCCCGCCGTCCTCGATGTCGCCATATTCCAGTGATGCACCGCGGTGTGGGCAATTCAAGCCGAGCAAACCGATGCGGCCGGTATCGTCGCGAAACAGCACCAGCTCTTCACCGAGCACTTTGACGGCTTGAGGTATGTCGCGCAGCTCGCGGGTCGTGCCCACCACCAGCCAATGGCGCCGGAACCAGTCGCCGGCAGGAGTGCCGCGGCCGACATGGGGGAGATCCGCTAGGGAGACCTTCTTCGGCCGTTTGGTCGTGGGCATAGACGGATCGATGAAGCAATTGGCTGGCGTTAGGCCCCTTGGCGATTCATAAGACCGACTCGACGTCAGGTCTAACTTTTCGCCCAAGCAACTCTATGCAATCAAAGCTGGCACGCTGACAGTTTGAAATGGTGGTCGCAGTAGGACTTGAACCTACGACCTCGCGCATGTGAGGCGCCCTGCCAGATCTGAAAGTGCTGCCATCGATGTGAGCACTGCCAATAATGCGAGAGCTGCGAGTCCTGAATCATGCAGCTCGCTGTATATCATCTATTAAAAACGGTGCAAGTAAATGGTCTCCGAGTGGTCACATGTTTGGAACGTTTGCCTCGCAACAAACCATACCTTTTCTTTATGGTCGCCTTGAACGGATTTCCAAACTTTGCGGGCGCCAGCGAGCCAGCCTGAATTTTTAACGGCACGTCTAGTGTGCCCAGGAATTTGGCATCCTCAAAGCTAGACTGAAAACTTCGCCAGATCATGATGCTATTCCACGCACGGCCCACGCTCAACACGTGTCGCGTCCCTATACAATGGCGATGGCTATGACCAAAAAGAAAATGAAGATAATCCCAATCAAAAAGAGTGGCCGCATTGGTCCATGGCTAGTGATAAAGATGACAGTGGCAATGGCCAATATGAATGGAGCAGCGAGCCAAAGCACTTTAAGGATTGTGTAGAATGCCAGTGTGAAGAACACCCTCATGTCTATCATTCCCTGGCTGGCTGACCCATAAAATTACTGACAAAGCGTACACGATTAGGTCTAAAAGGGCACTGGTTTTTCTAGGGTTTCGTGTATCTGGCTAAAGCCGAGAGTAGGTTTCATTAAGAATTAAGCGCAGTCAACAATGCGCCTGAGTTCTCAGTTATCCTATTTTGGCCCGCGCATTTTTCGGTGCGCGCTCGGGAAAGCTATCGCCAAAATACCGTAGCCTAAATGCTGCTAACCAATTAAGATACCCAGAACAATCTCCAATGTCTTATCTCCGACAGATTCATTTTCCGTATCGTTAACGCGATGTTTGGTGTATTCGAACGAACGGTTTTCGCGGGTCGGACTTCGTACAGACGAGCCTTTGGCAAATCAGTCTGGCATTCCTCCTACCAATGCGCTGGCTGGCCCACGGAGAATTTCGATGAGAGTAGCAACCCAAACTTCGGCGTCTGCCCCGAATGTATGAGGATTGAACACAGAGATCGACGCCCTTTCGGGTCGCTTTGAAAGTGATCGGACCTAAATAACTGATGAGTTCGAAGAAGCGGTTTTCAATATTTCTCAAAGACCTACCTTTTATACCGGTTTTTCAGTTGGGAATGGCCGCTTCAATTGGAGGTGGAATTGTAGCGGATTGGTTTTGCACCGCTGTGCTTAAATTTTCAGAGACTGGAAGAGTCCTCGCTTGGGTAGTCGCGCTTGGATCAAGTGCGTTGTTTGGCACTCTGGTTTGCTATCAGCATTTTGGTAACACGATTGTCACGCCGCGATATTCGACAGGCGCTGTGAAACAGGTGTTCCGAAATGTGGTTATTTTAACGCCGCTCTTAATCGGCGTAGGGTTAACAATTTATCCTTTGATTTATCGCCATTATGCGAAATCATCACTGATACTTTGGACGGCAATTGCCTCCTGGGGCGCAATTAAATTTATGTTTAAAACGCGACGGCAATAGTCGGTACTTTACAAGCGACTTGAACCCTGTCCAGCGAAAGGAGTTGAAACGTGCAACCGCAACTAGCCAGATTTGGCTTGCTTATTTGGGCGATTTTGATAGTCGGATGCGCAACTACCAACGTCAGGAAGATTGATCGTGCAACCAACCCGGTTACGATCCTATGTATTGAAGAGAACCCAAAGGTATGGGTCAAGGAGTTTTTGCCTTTCATAGAAACAAGTTTCCAGAACTACGGCATCAAGACTATCGTGTACCAAGACAACTCAATTCCAGGCAGTTGTGAATACGCGCTTTCGTATACGGCTTTTCAACTCTGGGATTTTGTCCCATACGTATACTTGGCTGAAGTCCGGATTCGCCGTGGCACTGAAAATATCGCGATGGGAAGATACAACATCAATAGGAACCAAGGTGGATTTTTGGCTTTAAATAAGTGGGCGAGTATAGAGACAAAGATGACACCCGTAATCGACGAACTTCTTATCGACTTTCGGAACAATAAAGTAGGCCCCTAAACCAATGGTACAATTCACCAATGTGGTTCACCCTTTTTCGGTTAAAACCAATGCACCACCCTCCGCTGATTGAACCCAATTACTTTGGACTGCGCCCATTGACTGGAGAGATTTCACTAAGAATTGAGGGGAGCCTGATCGGCAGTTTTGGTTGATTGTATTGCCATCTCATATTCCTCTGGGGACCGGTAGCCCAGAGCCGAATGCAACCGTTTTTTGTTGTACACCTCCTCGATGAAGTGGGGAAGCCTCTGGGTGGCATCCTCGAAGTTCTCGTAGTTCGACAAATGCACGTCCTCGTACTTCAACGTTTTGAAGAACGACTCCATGTGGGCGTTGTCATACGGATTGCCCGTTCTCGACATACTGATCTTCATGTCGGCTTGTTCAAGCAGCGCCACGTACTCCCGGCAGGCATACTGCACGCCGCGATCGGAGTGGTGAATGCAGCCCGCCGGTGGCTTACGGTTGGCCAGGGCCACTTGCAGAGCTGCCACACACAGCTCGGCATCGATGCGCTTGGAGATCGCCCAACCAATCACCTTGCGCGAGTATCGGTCCAGTATCGCTGCCAGGTAAACAAACCCCTTCAAGATCCGGATATAGGTGATATCGGCCACCCAGACCTGGTTGATTCCTCTCACTGTCAGACCGGCTAAAAGGTTCGCATAGACGGGGTGGCCGTGATTCGAGTCGGTGGTGACGATCTTAAAACTCTGCCAACGGATGGGAAATAGCTGGTATTTTCGCTGGACACGGCGAATCCGTTTGTCGTTGACACAGATCCCCTCACGGCGCAGCTGCTTGCCCAAACGCCGATAGCCGTAGCCAGCAAATTCCCCCTGGAGCCGCTCGATATGATCGACCAGCTCGGCGTCGCTGCACAACAGCTCCGAGGGGTCGGTGATCGGCTTATAGTAATAACTGCTCGATGCCAGCTTCATGACTTCGAGCCCTTGGGCAATCGAGCTAAACTCTCGGCGGTGATCACGGAGGTACTCACGCTTTTGTGCCGCCGTAGCCAATCCCCGAGTTTTTTTAACTGCGCATTCTCCAAGTACAGCTCGGCTAGCTTTTCCTTGAGTTTACGGTTCTCCCGCTCCAGGTTCTTTTCTCGTACCGAGGGCGATCCCTCCAGAGCACCTTGACGGGCTTGATCGCGCCACCGATCGATTACGCTGCCCGAAATCTGATACTTGCGGCTAGCTGCGCTGACCGTCACCAGACCTGATTCCACTTCGCTGACGATCTGCTGCTTAAATCCTGTGTCAAACTTACGTCGCTGTTTTCCCATCGACCGACTCCTTCTGGCGGACCATTCTACCCGCCGGTTGAGCCGATCTCACTCCCCTCTAATTCCTAATGTTTCCTCCAGTCAATGGGGCGCAGTTCAGCCCTTGGTTCGGGGGCGGCCTTTTTTTTATGCGAAATCAACATTTCCCGATCGATCCATTAAGTAACGAGCTTAGCCGCAAACAGGATTGCTTCCGCCTCGGTTTCACAAAGACTTGTACCGTAAATCGTTTGGCGTTGGTTCCACAAATACGAGAACGTTTGTAAGATCGTTCCAATCGAGCGGCTTCCATTCGCCACTACGCCACGGTGCATTACAGTCCGGCGCTTCGTACTTTGGCTTGTTGATCCGCTTGGGAATCTCGTGCGCCATCATCAGCTCGGAGGGGATCGGCTTTAGAAGCGCTTGAACGAGATGAATTGACGAATATGTCTTAGTAAGATTACACATCACATGACCGAGGCAACAAAATCAACACGATAACGGTCGACAGTTATCAATCTATTCTAATGCCAACATGAAAACCACTAACGGCTTCAGGCGCTCCATTTCGATATAATGGATGCGCTTGTTGATGAACGTGCTCCCCAATCATATTTTCCGGAAGCGCATTAAAAAAATAAGTCTCGGGTCTTTCATCGTCGGGGGAATCATTTGTTCGTGCCCAAAGCGTAAAGCCGCCATTCCCTGACGGGCAATGCCGCCTTATAATCAATTCGTTTTTTGCACGAGTGAGTGCGACGTATAAAACTCTCCGCTCTTCCTCGACTTTGTCTGAATTGCCGATTGCAAATGATGTGGGAAAAGCTTGCGGAGAAACATTTAGCACATAACAAACATCGCGCTCTGTTCCTTTTGCCGAATGAATCGTGATGACCGTTACGACGTCACTATCCTGCAGAACGTTCCTGGCGGTCACATAGAGAGGATCGATCACATATTCCCCGATGAACTCCAGAATCGATGAATGTTTTTCCGCAAGCTTTGCGACTATGGCAAAATCGTTACGCCTTTTGTTTCATTCCTGATTCTTATATTTCTCGGTCAACAGGTCTTCCAATCCACTAAATGCTTGGGACACCGCTGTTGCCACGTTATTTTGAAAATCTCTCACGAGCGAGACGATATTGACGGCTAGTCTAGGCAGCTTGGATTCATCCGCCATAACGCCGATACACTGATCAATATTCTCAGCCAACATTAGATACTCGATTAGACCACTGGCGGTCACGTCGCCCACGCCCTTCCAAAGAGTTAAATACCTCATCCAGCCGATTTCATCCTTTGGATTTGCCACTAATCTTAGGACCGACAGAAGGTCACGGACATGGGCTGATTCGAGCAGCTTGACGCCGCCGATAAATATGTACGGGATGTTTTTCGCCAAGAGGGAAGCTTGTAGCGATCGCGCAGCATATGTGGAACGAACCAATATCATGTGGTTTCGCCACTCCGCACCTTCCTCACGCCTCCTCTGCAAGTCTTCGGCGATCCAGCTGGCTTCCTCGAACTCGCTCGAAAATGTGTGTAGACAGGGTTTGTTGCCGGTGCCTCTAACGGCGGTGAGCTGCTTGTCGTAACCGAGAGGGCTCCTCGCGAGTAGCCAGTTCGAGATATTTAAAATCTCTTGCGTTGACCGGTAGTTATCCTCCAATTTGAGTGTCACCGAACTTTCCACAAGGGAAGAGAAGTTATGGACGTTGCGAAAATCGGCTCCTCGAAATCCATAGATCCACTGCGCGTCGTCGCCGACACAGTAAAGGGTGACGTGATCACGCAGTGGGCTAACGAGCTTCCATTGAAGTGGATTGGTATCCTGCATTTCGTCAATAAGTATATGGTCGTATAGACTGGCTATCCATTCGCGAGTTCCCGGAGACGACTCTAGTCTTTGCGCGACGACGTCAAGGATATCGTCGTAGTCTAAATAACGTCGTTCTCTCTTTTTCGCTTCGTACGCCAACATTATTTCGCCAAGGAACGCTTTGTGCTCATAAGCCTCTGGCGCAAACTCCTGTAAGGTAGTGTCGAGCGGATTTTAAAATATTACGGGCAAGAGAATATAGATGATGTATTTGAGCAGCCTGGGGAAGGCCCGCACCTTTTTTGTCCCGCGCAATACTTTAAACAAAAATTGTTGGTCCTCTTGGTCGATTACCGAATATCCTTTACAGCCAAATACCTGCGGAGCGCTAAGGATCAGATGCATACACCAGGCGTGAAACGTCGAAGCGTTTAGTCCTTGGGCGGCATCTCCCAAATGGGATCTCACGCGCTCGATTATCTCTGAGGCCGCTCGCCGAGTGAAAGCCAAAATTTGTATTCGATGGGCGGGCGTTCCATTTGATATTAAATACGCTGCGCGAGCGACTATCGTCTTAGTCTTTCCGGTGCCAGCTCCGGCAAGAATAAGAGCATGCTGCCGCGCCATGCACGCAGCAATTCGTTGGCTGCTATTCAATTCTGCCAAGACAGAATGCAGGGTCATGTTAATTCAGCCACCTTTGATGTTCATGAAGGTATACTGAAAATATATTCAGTATACACGGGTTTGATGACTTTGATCGCTGCTTGGCGTGCTGGGAATTTTGGACTGGGGATAACGCGATGGAATGAAGAAGCCCGGCTTCCGCTTGGGATCTTCTTTAGGGTCACTTACCGTTCGTATTCGAGATTTGGTTTACCGTCGTCGATCCACCTTTTGGCGAACAGATGGGCCTCCATTTCCGCCTCTTTCGCTGTCAGAAAACTGCACTTGAAGTGCCGGTTCGTCCAGAGCTTAACACGAGGCTTGCTACCGTCGCTCCAGTTAATTTGCACGATGGGTTTTCATTCGAGACCTTTAGGGACGCGACCACCACGTGAGCGGATTCGAGGGTCCTTGTAAGTCTCTTCCATTAGTCCTCCTGCGTCCGCCCTCGACGTAAATGTCGCTTTGCCGTCCTAATGGTTCGCGTAAAAAAACTCGGGGTCTTCACTTTAGCGCATTCAGTATTACATTTGAATTTGTAGTTGGCGGCTTCTGCTTCTGCCCTACCACGCATTAGCAGAGAAGATAAGTTGCCTCCTTGTCGCCCGCCAACTCGAAAGGCGCACTGTAGATTCCGGGGCGCCTTTTTTCTGCCCAATCACCGCAATGAGATTTAACATCGCCAAGACCGACAGAGACCGAGTATGCTAAGCGCGGTTGCCGTAGCATGGACTGAGGTCTGTTATTCATGGCTGGAAATGCAGGCATTCAAGCGGCTGGAAATGTGTCATGATCTTTTTTGAAGCAAGGAACCATGACACCTAGAACGGCTCATTCAGAACGGTTAAGTTGAATCATATAGAAGGGACTAATCTATGGCTCAACAAGACCGAGACCGTTTTGTAACGCAATTGAAGCAAACGGCTGCCGAGCGGAAAATTCCAATCGACCGCCTGAGCTGCCGGGATCTTCCAGACAAAGATGGATTCGAGTTGATTATTGAGGCAGGCGGTAAAAAACAGGTTTTCACGGTTGACGAGTTCGCAGCAATAAAGGACCCGCAGGGAGAGATTGATCTGCTCATCAATCAGATTGGTGATAATGAGTAAAAATGGAGCTCGGGTGCGCATTCCTGACTCCTTGAAGCAACGACTCATCTGGGCAACTGGTCATTGGGAATGTTAGCAGGCAGTACTTGGACCGAATACGGACAAGCGTTTGCCGATGGAGAATTTAGTTCAATTGCAACCGTAACGGATCGCGGATGATTGGCGATTCCCCGCCGGAGGCTTCATTGAGCGTACAATCGGTCGGCGCCAGGCCGCAGGGCGGACGGGCAAGCATAAGCTTAGCGGCGTCGGAGCACTCGATTTAAACTCGGATAACCACACGAGGAGGAATAGAAACATGTCTTGCCCAAGAAATCTCCGGTGAGCACATGGCCGATCTACCCAACCACGCAGATCTTCAATCGTTCCAACGAACACCACCTCGTCAATCGCCTTAGAATCATCCGTATAAAGCAGAACAATATTGGGATCGCGGCAGCCGTCCACTCATGTCACTGAAGACGCTATCGCGGGTTCGCGGTTCTCGGTTTCTTAGACGATGTGTCGATCATGCCGCTCCTCTGCGCGACAGTACAATTCCGGTGGCGTTTCGTTAAAATATTTAAAATGCGCGGGACACAACCAACCCTCAATGTCGAACTGAGGGCAGAAATACCAATTGCCACCGGCTTCCTCACGTCTCCATTGCAATTTGACGGTGTGTCCCGGAAATGGCATTGCAGAAAATAGCAACGGAAAATCCTGCTCGGCGTTGGGAAACGATGCAACCAGCCGGTCAATCATGATATCGATGCCCGCGACAAACGGCTCTCGAAAAAGTCCGACGGCTGGGTCATCGAAGACCCACATACCTTCATATTTATATGGAACGATGACTCCGATCGCATGCATACGTTCAATTAGTTCGACGCTTGCGAGTAGCGTTAACCCTCGCTTCAAAAAAGGATGGGCGACATGATCCGCTACTTCGTTATTTTCGGTGTCTCTGGCGACCTGGCATCTCGATATTTGTTACCCACTCTAGCGCGCCTCCGGCTTCACTTAGAAGCTTGACGTAGACATGCAGATTATAGGCATAGCGCCCGAAGATTGGGACGGCCCGTTTTTTCAAGCCTATGTTGGCGGCCGGCTACAAATGCATGCACCTGAATTGCTAGACCTATGGACGAATAATCTCAGCGCACGGGCCGAATATCGCAAAGCGGATGTTACAAAGCCGGAGCAGGTACGGGCAGCTCTCGCATCCTTGCACGCGCCCGCTGTTCTCTATCTGGCGCTGCCGCCCGCGGTTTTGCTGGCCGCCGCACGCTCCATTGTCGCTGCGCAAGTTCCCCCTGGGAGCCGTATCGTAATAGAAAAGCCGTTCGGCACAGACCTGCATTCCACTCGTATGGTCAACCAAATGCTGCACCAAGGCTTCTCGGAACGAGATATTTTTCGCATGGACCACTTTCTCGGAAAGCAAACGGTGCAGAATATTTTGGGGCTGCGCTTTGCCAACAGGATTTTCGAACCGGTCTGGAACTCGCAGCACATCGATAAGGTGGAAATAATCTGGGATGAGACCCTTACGGTTGAGGGTAGGGCTGGTTTTTACGATGCTACCGGTGCATTGTGTGACATGGTGCAGAACCATTTGCTCCAGTTACTCTGCCTAATAGGAATGGAACCTCCTCCAACCTTCGGCGAGGACGATTTCCGGAGCCACAAAGTCGCCCTGCTACGTGCGGTGCGCCGGCTGGCAGCTGATGAGACATCTCAATCGACCCTGCGCGGCCGTTATCGCGAGGGTAGAATCGGCAACCGCCAGGTTCGGAGTTACATGGACGAACCAGGTGTTGATGCGAACCGGGAGACGGAAACCTTTGCGCAGGTCAGTCTATACATCGACAACTGGCGCTGGGCGGGGGTTCCTTTTGTTCTCCGCTCGGGCAAAGCTCTGGGGCACGATCGACGGCAGATCGTTATTCATTTTAAATCGGTTCCTCATCTCGCTTTCTCCGACGAATCATATCCACCGACTAACGTTTTGCGACTGGAGCTCAATCCCGATCGTATGGCATTGGGAGTTAATATTAACGGCGCAGGCGATCCTTTTGATTTGGAATACGTTGAGTTAGATGTAGCCCTCACGCCTCAGGAGATTTCAGCTTACGGCCGGCTTCTTCTCGACGTGGTCAAGGGAGATTTGACGCTCTCTATTCGCGATGATGAGGCAGAGGAATCCTGGCGCATCGTTGAGCCGATTCTGGAGGCTTGGCACGCCGGGCACTCTCCCCTTTTCGACTACCCAGCAGGCTCCACAGAGCCTAGCCAGTATAAGCCGATTCTCTGATTCGAGAGTAAGTGCAAAAAACTTAGACGAAGAACAATGCAAACGTTTATCAATGACTATCAGGCTGGCTGTTCGGCGCTCATGAAACCACCCTGCCGTTCCTCAAAACGCTTCACCCGTGTTGATGATTGCACGACGTACAGACCTATCTGCATAATGTCTACTTTGTGTCAGCTAGTCCGTTAAGAGCATCCCTTTCCCTCCAAGGTAAGACAGCAAACTGGGATGCCGATCATATTGATGAATGATCGCAGGCGCTTGCCCCTGCACAGTGATCACCCCCGCTGCAGCATCGATCAAAATATTCCCTGGATTTTCATACTGTAGGGTTGCGATTATTCCGGTTGAATTTTCTGTCAGCTCCAAACTGATTTTACCGCTGTAAATCAGATAATTGTGAATTCCCTGATCGTATCCTTCACTCGACGCAACCTTCGGCAGGCATCTCCAGATCTCGCGACACATCGCGACCAAATACTTTTCAACTTCGCTGACAGGTCCCAAAGTGATTCCGGCGCATACGATTCTGCGGTCACGCAGACTGGCGTGAACGTTGGCCCCGTATATGTGCTTTATCCAGTCAGAATTGATCGGACAATCGCCGATAGTCTTTCCCTCTAAACCCGAGATCAAGCTGCAATCAATTCGCGCAAAAGGATTACGCTGGAAGACAACGTCACGGCTATCCGTTAATAATACATTCGTAAATGACCTACGATGAACTTGGACAATCTCTAAAGCTAGAAAAAACCGCTCAAGCATGATGTGAAGCGAATACCTGCCTAACCCCTGCCAAAACCAACTGCAGGTCAAATAATCCTTGTCGATCAAGTGTCTTGGGATCCAGCGATATATTCCGCCGCCGCTGTTAAATTTGCGATGTACATACACGGGTTCAATGAACGGGTAATCCCGGCATAGCTTATCTAACTGCAAGTAATCGCGCTTATATGCAATTAGGAAGACTCTAGCTTCCGGGCAGGCACGGTCGATTGATCGCAAGAATGGTTCAAGATCACCTTTTGTATAACCTGTAGCTGCAGTGATGATCGCGTTCATCTTTAATTACCTGTCCCTTACCATAAGCCAGCGTTGTCAACCGTCAGGCTGGCAATGCCGCATTGGCGAACACGGCAAATTCCTTTTCGTTTTCTTGGGAGGGATACTCGCCTTCTGCTTCGCACTCGTATGACCTGGTTCCGTGGTAGCACGGCCATGTAACCACATTAACCAGAGATGATTGTTACCAAGTGACACACTTTAGTCAGTTAAGGGATTCCCGCAGAGGTTAAAAAAACCCTTTCCCATGGCAATGCGCTTAGGCAACTTCAGCCTTTTGACCCCCGGCATAGGTTTTTATCACCGAGTCGAAGATAATCGTGGCATTAACATCCAGCTCGGGGTTAGTTCTTCAGATGGTCTGTAAACCCACCTTTGCAGCCGGGATAAATTGAAATAGACGCCGTACAATATGGCTGCCAGTAACGCTATTGGTAAAAAAAGGTTAGTTTTTCATAAAAGTTGGTGAGGCCGATGGTACAGAAAAGCGAGTTTCCGGGTCGGCCTCGCACTTAGTTAGGGGTCTGAAGTTCCAGGCCGTCATCCCAGAGAGGCGCTTCCTCAGAAACTATAACCATCTCTCTGTCTAAGATGAGTTGGAACAGCTGTGCCAAGTCGCGGATTTCTTGAGGGGATAGACTGGATTGATAGGATCGGGACATTTGGAACCTCCTCAACTATTTTATCAATTGGAATGAGGCGGTTGAACCCGTCAATTTTTTTGTAGCCGTATTTTCTTTCGATGAATCAGTAGGTCGTCTTTTGATCAGATTTTACTCGCATAGCGCTCCTTTCGCAGATTGTGTAGCCGAACTGCGTCTGAAAGAAATGCGAGTCCTCCGTAGTGGTTTCACACACTATCGGTTGGGCAGCGATGGCCGGCGGCGGATACGATTCTCCACAAGCGGGTGGGGCGAGTCGGCACGGACGGCTCGAACCGCTCATGCGCGCTCTCAAGCTGAATGGTGAACAATAGAGCGGACCCATTGCCACTTCGATTGTCAAGCAATCAGTTGCAGATTGGCTCGATTAAATCGAGAATCGGCGTTCTCCCATCTCCCGAAAAGCGACTGCTGGAGTGGCTGAACTGCGCGCCACTGCCACCGCCATGCGAGGCTTTTTTCTTGCCGATCCGAACGAGCTATCTCTGCTCTCATATGTCGAACAATTCGCTGCCCGAGATGATCCCGCCAAGCGTACTATGTATATCGGCTGAGGGAAGGAAATGAACGTTTGCCGGAACGCATGGCACGCACGCTACACGTCCCTATACGGCTGCAACACGCTGCCCGACGCATAGTCCAAAATGACAATAGAGTGGCTAAGTCGCTTTGAGCTGGGCGTATTCGGCAAGCCGGCACAAGGCGTTGACCAATTCCATGTCCTCGATCGAGTTACAGCGGGCCTCAAGGAGGCGAGGCGAACAAACCAGATAAGCAAGGCACTGGGCGCGGGAGATCGCAACGTTCAGGCGATTGCGGGAAAAAAGAAATGCGAGATTGTGCGGTACGTCGTCGCCGCTAGAAGTTGCCATCGAGAAAAAGACGATCGGTGCCTGTCGGCCCTGAAACTTGTCGACGGTCCCTACACGCACGCCGCTCGGTAGCGCCGCGCGCAGCCGCCGCACCTGGGCGTTATAGGGAGCAACGACCATGAAGTCATCCTCGCGGAGCTGGCGCGATAGAACCATCGCAGTCCGTAAAGGTTCCTTGCCCTAGTTGATCAATCAGTTTCGCTATTTCGACTACTTCCTCGTCCGAGGCCGCACGGTTGCCATCGTGTTCCACCGGCACGAAGCGGATGCCGGTGCCCGATGAGGTGGTCCGTTTTGCCGCCGAGTGGTCGGAGTGGAGCCGGCCGGCATAAACGATTTCCGAGATAAAGCTGCAGACATCCGGATGCATCCTGTAACTTTTTCGAGGAAGATGCCGTGCTCTTGTGGAATCGTTGGCGCCTCGCCGAGCAAATGTTCGAGAACGGAAACACCGCTCCCCTGTGGATGTAGTCCTTGCGATACCTGGGCGAGCTGGAGCGGATCGCCGAGCAGAATTACATTTCGCGCCGAGGTCGCCATCGCGAGAGCGTCGGCGAGCGAAACCTGTCCGGCCTCATCGACGACAAGATAGTCGAGGGTGCCATCGAGCTCATACCGCGAAAAGAGCCAGGCAGTGCCGGCGATAAGCTGAACGCGATCCCCCGCCTCGACAATGGCTGCGACCTGCGGTTCACTCTTTATGAAATCTCCCTCATACACCGAGTCGGCATTATCGGTCGACTTCTTCAAGCCACGGAAGCTTAAGCCGGTTTCGCGCGCGAACTTCTCGATCTCATTTAACAGGTTATGGATCGCCTTATGGCTTTGCGCCGCAACTCCGACTCGCTTGCCATTCTTGAGCAGATGCGCGATGACGCGGGCGCCCGCTCACGTCTTGCCCGCTCCTGGAGGCCCCTGAATGAAAAGGTAGCTCGAGTCGAGTCCCAGGGCATGAGCCTTTATCGCATCGAGATCGAGCGTGTGCACTCGGTCACCGGCGGACAAGCCGTGAATTCGCGGCGGCTCGCGTTTAAGAATCGCTTCCAACGCCGGGTAGCGTTCTTCCTGTTTCTGGATCGATTCCGCAAGTCTAAGGAGAGCGGTTCTTTGATGACTATCGTCATAAGGGCCGCCGGGAATGAGTGCCTTGGGAAGCGGCAATGCGGAAAGCTTGGGACCGCGCAGAAGCTTGAGGGTCCCGGTGGTATCGTCGATTTCCAGAATTTCACCTGCGCTTTTGCCGGTTTCGGGATCATCAGCCGGGCCCCGCCCCAGCTTGTGATCTTGGGGCGGGAACTTGAAAGTATAAATCAGCGATCGTTTGCGCGGCACCGGCGATTCATTATCAGTGGTCTCAAGACAGCCTATCGATTCCGAATCTTCGACTAGGCCGTCGGGCGTCATCCCAAGCCGTTCGAAATACCACCACCATGCCGGCCAGGCTTTTCGCCTTGCCCGATCGCCAGCCCGTCAGGAACAGGAACTCGATAAAGTTCTTTCTCCAGATGCCATGATCTCAGTCAAAACCCGGCTGAAGTCACCAAATGTTAAAAAGCCCTCCCTGACCCGCTCTCCTTCGAGTTTTGTGAACTTTGGCACCCGGTTGCGCTTTCCCATGTCACAGCCGATTTGAAGCATATGATGGAGGCAAGCCGTTTCCCGGTTAATTGTCGCCGGTGATGCTTTTTGTTCAGGCCGGTTTTTTTGATATTCGACGATAACGACTGGCTGCATCGAAATTGCTGGTCTGTGTTTGAAGAACTCCCGGAGATGCTTCACATGAACTTGTATCATGACCATACCGCACCGTTGTTTTAGCCGGTATTCGTCTTCGATCATCTTAACGAGACCTTCGAAGCCAAGCTTTTCTTCATAGCGGATGAACGTGTTAGCGTGGATCTGGCTGATTCTCTGTTTTAGCTCAGCCCTGGCTTGGCTCTCAGATCTGGCAGCTTTGACAGTCTCTCTGATTCTCTTGCCATTGATATAGTAATCAATCACCCAGGACTGACCCCGTTGATAAACTGTGCCTAAGCCATTCTTTTTCATCATGACAAACCTCCGCCCTCGGTCACATTACAGTCACCGATGCGTCGGAACATTTGTTTTGTGTGGAATAACTAACTGAAAAGGAAAGGAAATGGTGGTCGCAGTAGGACTTGAACCTACGACCTCGCGCATGTGAGGCGCGCGCTCTAACCAACTGAGCTATGCGACCACTGGGAAATCTTTTCTAACACCTGCAACCGAAAGCTTCAACTGCGACCGGCTTGTCAGCAATAATATATTAGGGACGTTATCAGCAGCAACGATTAGCCACCGAGCCGTTCCGAATTCCAAGGTTGATAAACTTCTTCATCTTGATTCATGCTAAGTTAGCGGCGATGTTCACGAACGCCGCGGCTTGCTGACACGCCTGACACCAACAACCGCTGTGGTGAAAACACTGCTCCTCGGCAGGATTAGTATTTAGCAAAGCCCGGTCCGAACACCCTTAACCTTGAACTTTGAACCTTGAACGCGAATCACTTCGTTGTGATTCGCTTGAAGAATCCCTCTTTCTCCAATTCATCGAGGGTGCTCTCGTCGATATACTTCGCCGGATTCTTATCGATCTTGGGATTTTTTTCCGCCACCATGTCCAGTGTGTTACGAATGCCTTGGGCTGCGATGCGCGTCGGGAAAGAAAAACTGGTGGCGATATACTGATAGGTTTCGTCGATCGCTTTGGGATTTTTCTGCTGGAGCCACTTGGACAGCACCGCCGTGGCCTTTTCCTTGCTGTTGAGCAGTTGGTAGGTCGCTTCGGCGTAGGCCTGCTGGTAGCGCTTCACCAGATCGCGATTTTGTTGCAAGAACGAGCGGCGCACAACCATGACGTTCATCGGAAACGCCGCGGTCTTCATGTCGCGCATGTGCACAAGCACGTTCATGCCCATGCGCTGGGCTTCGCCGATTTCCGGCTGGGCGAGAACCGTGGCGTCGAGCGCCTTGGTGACCAGCGCCAAGTAGCGCTGCGGCGCGCCGCCGGCTTGGAGGATCGTCACTGCGTTGCGCGGCATGTTCCACTCTTTGAGCGCCAGGAGCACTGCCAACTCGTTGGCGCCGCCGAAGCCGACGATGCCGACTTTCTTGCCGGTAAGATCTTCGGGTTTGCGAATCTCCTTCTGGGCGACGAAGCTGAACGGAAACGTATTGAGCGAACCCGAGATCATCACCAGATCGGCGCCCTGGGCGATGGCGTTGATAGTGGTCACCGCATCGACCTGGGCGAAGTGCACACTATTGCCGAGCATGGCCTGGATCTGCCGCGTCGAACCGGGAGTTAAAATCAAATCGGCGTTGATGCCGTACTTGGCGAGCAGTCCCAACTCCTTGGTTGCCCACAACGGCGACTGAAAACCGGCGAAGCCGGCATAGGCGATCAGGTAGCGCTCCTGCGCCACCGCCGCCGAGGCAGCCGTCAACAGGAAGAAGCAAATCGCGCCCACTAGCCGTACCGGCTTAGCCGTTAAATTTCTCATTGTGTCGTCACCTCGGCGTCTTTGGCAGAGATTGTTATTTTAGAATTATTTTAGTTCGCGGCTTCTTGTGTACTCTTTCCAATCCATCGATTTCGCGATCACATCGGAAATCACCACGAGGTTGGGAAAAGCATTGGCCTTGGCGTCGCGAATCACATGCTGCGGCTCGCGACCTTGCTGCACGTCTTTGATGGCGTTCAAAATCAGCTTGCGCGCCGCCACGATCGCCTTGTCCGACGAGACCAGGTTCTCCTCCGTGCGATTCTGTACCGCGCCCTGACTCTCGGTCGCAAATGCGTCATGGACTTGAAAATTGGTGCCCATGCCGGTGAAGGTGTGCGTCTTCATCGACGCGCGGTCCTGTTGATAGCGATTGCCGCCAGTTTTGCCCAGGCGATAGTCGGCGCTCAGCTCCACCCGGCTGCGGGTGCGCAGAAAGTCATCCAATGGACTGGTGCGGCTAAATGCAAAAATATATTTCCAGTGACGGCGGTCGTCGATCGGCACATGCCAATGCACCGCATAGCCGTCGCCCACGGTGGACCCGCCGAAGGCGGACAAATTCGGCATAATGAAATTGGTCACGCGCAAGTAACGCTTATCGGCGCTGGCATCCCTGGTCGTATAGATTCGCAGACCAAAATGGGTCACCTCGACTTCGATGGTCGGCGCCACGTCTTTGGCCAGCAACGTATTATCCGTGGCATTGATGCTCTCCACGACGCGCAGGCGCGCCACTTCCGCCTCGCTCAAATATTGGTGCAAGAACGACAGATGCACCGGATCGATATTGCCTTCGTTGCCTTGCAAATAGTTGCATTCGTAGAATGCCTTGACCACGGTGCGATACTGCGGCGCGACGGTGAGAAACTCGTAGTTGGGCAACAACGGCGGTTCCCCCGGCCCCATGTAGGTAAATATCACACCGCCAACTTCTTGGCAGGGATAGGCCAAGTGACGAATCGCGCTCTTGTTCGCGCCGCCGCCGGGCTCCCCCGGCTGATCGAGGACCCGGCCGCAGATATCGTAAAGCCAACCATGGTAGAGACAGCGCAATCCGCCGTCTTCGACACGGCCGTAACTCAAGTCGGTGCCACGGTGGGAGCAGTGCATGCCGATCAAGCCCGGCCGACCTTGATCGTCGCGGAATAGAGTCAACTCTTCGCCAAGAATCTTCACTTTGAGCGGCGCCGCGCCGGCGGGCAATTCTTCGCTCAATGCGACCGGCTGCCAATAGCGCCGCATCATCGCACCGCAGGGGCTGCCGGGATCGGTTTGGGTCAGCAGCTGGTTCTCTTCAGCGGCAATCATGCGGCATCACCTCCACACGAATTGGATCATGCATACCAGTGGTTATTACTATTTGCCCCGTGCTTGGGCAAGCGGGGCTTATTCCCGAAGTCGCATTGCCAACTCCGCGATAATCCCGCCATCGCCGTCGTAGTAGGCGAGGGCTAATCTTTGCATGATCTGGGATGACTACGGGTCCGCGTCTTCGTCGACGTCTAACAGCGTCGGCACTCGCAGCGCAGCGCTTATATCGGGGCGCACCCGCAGTGTATCGCCCCGCGCCACTTGCACCGTGCCGGTCTTGACGCCGCGCGGCTTTCTCACATAACGCGCTCGGGTGCAGTGAACGCCAGTGGTGCCGCCGTTGCGCGCCTTGCTGTGATAGGCCGCGACAGCGGCTGCTTGTCGTAGCGTATCCCGCCCCGGCTCGGCGTTCGCTTTCGCGCGCAAAATCACATGGCTGCCCGGAACGCCGTCGGCATGAAACCACCAGTCATCGGGTTTCGCGATCTGCGTGCTGAGATAATCATTATCGGCGTCGGTGCTGCCCACCCACAGAGTCCAGCCGCCGGGGAGCTCATACTGAAGAATGCGCGGTTTAAATGGTTTCAAAATCGGCGGCCCCGCCCGCGGCTATTTCCCATACAGCTTCTTGAAGAACGCCTCGTCTCCATGCTTTTGAGCAAAGAAATATCGAGGAACTCCGCCGCCCGCCGGCCCCTGAGATGAGGATAACTGGCACTCAGGTCTTCGATGTCGTTCTGGATCGCTTCTTCTTTGGGATAGGGCCACGCCGGGATCGAGCCCAATAAGTAATGCTTGTGCATCGAGTCGAGCATCCTGGGGTCGTCGATTTTCAGATACATGCGGTAGAGTGCGCAGCGCGAAGTCTTTCTGGGTGTGACCGATGTAGGTGCCTTCGGTGATCGCCATGAGAAACGCTTTGAGCTGACGCGGCGCGTGGACAATGGCGCCGAGATTGGGCCGGACTTGGTAAATCTCGCCGCGAATCAGCGACTCGTTGGGCGTCTTGAGCACGCTCTTTTTGTCGAGCTTCTGACCGGCAAAGTTCGCCGCCACAACGTCGCGCGCCTTGATAAGCAGCAGGCCACTCTCCTCGCGTCCGCGCCCGCGGATCAACATCGCCGCGCCGCTCGTGCTGCGCGCGCTGGCATGCCGGTGGTTTCGTGGTTTGCTCGAATAAGCCGAGCTTAGAGAGAATCTGGCCGGACAGCGCGACGTTATTCGCCAACCTCGTGTCAGCCCGAGAATTTTGGATTTTCGTTCTCCTCACCAGACTATTCGGCTAACTAACATGGGGCCAAACGACAATCAACGAAGGAACAATTGACAGTCAGGAATTGTTGCTGTACGAGAGGCGCAGCCAGGTCGCGAAAATCTGGCTGCGGGTGCGACTCCCCGACAAAGAACTGGCATCGCTCAAGCAGATTTTCCCGGTAGCGAACTGCGCCAAGGCGACGACGCCAGCATAATCCGTTATGGCTGTCGCAAGTCGACGCTGTATACACCGACGAGACCGTGCCCGACGCATTGATTCAACAGATGACGCACTCGTAGCGGCTTCATGTAACCCGCGGCGACTGGCCGATTCACTGGACCCCGGTCACTGGCCAAATCTCCGATTGAACCTTGAATCTTTGAACCCTTGAACAGCGGTTGTCCGTTGAAAACGCCTGTAGTAGATATGAAACCATCAAACTGCGGAGGGCAAACCGATGGCATCGATCCTGTATGTCGCAACTGACCAAGGCGTGGTGACACTCAAGAGCACTGACGGCCACAACTGGAAACAGGAGCAGCACGGGCTCAAGGATTGGCAAGTGCCCGAGGTCGTGGTGTCGCCGCAGGCGCCGAACAAAGTTTTCGCCGCCACTCGCGGCGACGGCGTTTGGCTGAGCGAGGATTTCGGCGCGACCTGGAAGAAGCCCTGCTACGGCAAGCACGGCCCCGGCAAAGTGCGCTGCCTGACCTTCGATCCCCAAGATGCCGCTACACTTTACGCCGGCACCGAACCCATCGATGTTTTTGTCACCCATGACGAGGCAAAAAACTGGCATCGCCTCGATAGCGTGTGGAACATTCCTTACGTTGCAACGATCACCTACCCGGTGGCGGCCGTGGAACCGCATGTGCGCGACATCACCATCGATCCAAACAATTCGCAGATCATGTATGTAGCGCTGCAAGTCGGCTACATGCTCAAGACCACCGACGGCGGCAAGAGCTGGGAGCTGCTCAACAAAAACCTCGACTGCGACGTCCACACCATCCTGCTTCATCCGCAAGACAGCAATAAAATCTTCATCGCCACCGGCGGCCACGACTGCCGCGCCGGCAAAGCGCCTGGACGCGCGCTGTATTCCAGCGCCGACGGCGGCAAGAGCTGGGCGCCCATGGCCATGGAGTTCAAAGAAGAATACTCAGTGCCGCTGACGGTGCATCCGACCAAGCATGACGTGCTCTATTCCGCCGTCGCCAACGGCCAGCCTGGCCAATGGCGCAAACGCACCACCGGCGCGGAGGCTTTCTTGATCCAATCCAGCGACGCCGGCAAGAGCTGGAAAAAGCTCGACGGCGCCGTCTCCCAAGCCAATAGCAGCTTCGTCGAAAGCTTCGCCTTCGATCCGGCCAATGCCAACAACATGTACGCCGCCCAGCGCAACGGCGATCTGTTCGGCAGCGACGATAGCGGCGCCAACTGGTTCAAGCTCAACGTCAATGTCCCGGCGCTGTCCGACATGAAAGCGGCCGTTGGGTAAGCGGGTGCTAGCGAACATTGAACTTTTGAACCCTTGAACCTTGAACGAATAATTTTATGGCAAACCTAGTCGGCTGCGTGGCCATGTCACACGCCCCCCAATTGATGCTCGATCCGAGTCACTGGCATCTGTTGCAAAACCGCAAGGCGGAGAATCTGCCCGACAAACCGGAGCTGGCGGGCGAGACCGACGAAGTCAAATGGACCAAATGGCATGCCTGCATGAGCGCCATCGAGCAGCTCCGGCTAAAAGTCGCCGCGCTCAAGCCCGATGTCTTGATTGTCGTCGGCGACGACCAGCATGAGAACCTGGTCGACGACAACATGCCGCCGTTCACGATCTTCATGGGCGCCGCTGCCGAGGCCAGTCTCAGCCTGCGCTATTTGAACCAAGCCAAGTCGGAGAACCGCACCAGTTACACCATCGACACCGAGATGGCCGAAGCCTTAATTAACGGTCTCATGGACCAGGGCTTCGACCCGTCCTATTCGAAGAAGACCCGCTACGACGGCGGCCTCGGCCACGCCTTTGCGCGGGTGCTCAAATTTCTCGTTCCCAACAACGATTGCCGGGTGATTCCGGTGATGGTCAACACCTACTATCCGCCGGCACCGTCTGCCAAACGCTGCGTCCAGTTCGGCCAAACTCTGGCGGCGTTGGTTCGGCAATTTCCCGGCAACGACCGGGTGGTCATCGCCGCTTCCGGCGGCCTGAGCCACACGAAAATCGACGAGCCGCTGGACGCCGGTTTTATCAAAGCGTTGCAGACTAACGACACCGGCTACATGGCCGCCATGCCGTCGGCGGTTTTCAGGGAAGGCACCTCGGAGATCTTGAACTGGATCGTCATCGCCGGCGCGGCTAACCAGCCGGGCCGGATGCTCGATTACCGCCCGCTCTACCGCACCAAGACCGGCGTCGGCTGCGCCATGGGCTTTGCCTACTGGGATTTGAATTAAACTCCCTAACCAGCGTTACTGACAGCTGTTTAAAATGGTCGGCAACGGCGAGATGATGATTTGCGACGAGGTGCCCGATACCGAGGCAAGGAACAATTCGATCACAAGAAAATATTTCTGCTGACTTAAATTTATGAAATATTGGCGGGGGAAACTATGAAGATCACCATCGACCGAACCAAATGCGACGGTTTTGCCAAGTGCGTCCAAGCCGCGCCCAAAGTCTTCAGGTTGGACGCCAAAATGATCGCCGAAGTGATCGACGCCAAAGCCGACACCGACGAAAAGATAGTGCTTACTGCGAAGATCTGCCCGACAAAGGCAATTATTCTGGAGGAAGAAGAGACGGGCAAAAGAATTTTCCCGGTGGAATGACTAACGGCGTTGGTCGGAGACGATCAGAAGCCACAGCAACGCGGCGCCTGGTTCTACCGCCGTGCTCGGTATTGTAGAACGAACCCGATCTCGCCCTCGGACTATCTTCGCTTTATTAAAAATCTCATCGAAGCGCGCCACGGTGTCGGCGAAGTTCTCGATCATCCCTTCGGGACGCGCCGGATAAAAATTTAAACCTTTGGTCAGGCTCGGCGGATCGGGCGCGACATCGGCGCGCGCCGGAATGCGCCGCAGGCCGCGCAGCAGGCTCTGCCCTTCTCTGGATAATACGAAGTCGACAAACAAACGCGCCGCGTTGGCATGGGGCGCTTTGTCAGGTATGGCAATCGCATTGATAGCGGTGATCGTCGGCCCTTTGAAACGCACCCAATCGATCGGCGCGCCGGTCGTTTTCATGCGCTCGACGCGATTGGAGTAAACCACCGTCGCCAGCGCCGATTCGCCGGCCGCGACCAGTTGCGCCAACAATGTGTGGCCTTTGCGCATTTGCAAATTTTGCCCGGCAAATTTTCTCATGAAGTCGAGCCCCTTGTCCCGCCCCATGATTTGCAGCAAATGATAAAACCACTGATACTCCTCGGTCTCTAGACTGATCTGCCCCTTCCATTTCGGATTCAACAAATCTTCGTAGCTCGCCGGCACATCCTTGGGCGCGACCAGGCGCGTGTTGTAGCCGATTACGTAGGGAATTTGATAGAACGCAGTCCAAAAGCCCTGCCCATCTTTAAAGCCATCGGCGTAGGCCGGCGCTTCCTCGGAAACATACCGCGCCAGCAGGGCGGAGTTCTTGAGCTGATAAACTTGCACGATGCTGGTCTGAAAAACATCGGCCAGATGGGTGTTGGCGCGGTGTTCAACCATGAAGCGCGCTTGCACCTTTTCACCGCTGGAGCGAAAAATTTCCGGCTTGATGAAGGGATACTTCCTGGCGAATTCTTGGGTGAACAGACTCGACTCGTCGGTTTCCATACCGGTGTATAGAACCAACCGTCCTTCTTTTTTCGCGCCTTCGAGGATTTTTTCCCGGTCAGCGGCGGCGCCATGGACCGGCGTCGTCGGCAAGGTCAAAATCCCCACGGTAACGATAAGCGGCAAGTACATTCTGTGCAGGTTCATTCTCACTCTCGCGCCAGTGGCACTTTGGCCGCAGCATAGCGCCAATCCACCGGCTCTTGTCAACATTCCCCCGAGGCACGGCGGCGGCCAACTTGACAATCCGGCGCCGACTCCCCTATCGTCGCCTAAAAATATTCATGCTTTACACAACCGAGCGCTACGATCCGCTACGGCCTCGACCCGCGTTCGACATCAGGCGATGTCGATCTTCGCAACGGCAATGGCACCAACGACAGGCCGCGCCACTGTATATGTATATATAGAATTATTGAGGAGCGACGCTCATGCCGGATTTCAAACTGATTTCCGCCGATAGTCATGTCAACGAACCGCCCGCCGCTTGGGAGCGGGTGCAAAAAGAGTACGGCGAGCGCGCGCCGAAAGTCATCCGCGACCCGGCGGGCAAGCCCAAGGGCATCTGGCTCATCATCGACGGCTTACCGCCGGTCGGCCTGTCGCATTATTCGAAGGGCTTGGCGGTCGGCAAGAACCGCGGCATCAGTGAAGTCGAGCAGGAAAAGCATTTCGCGACCATTCGCTTCAACGAAAACTTTCGCTATGAAGATTACCCCGGCGGCTGGGAGCCGAGCGCGCGCTTGCAAGATCAAGAGGCCGACGGCGTCGAAGCCGAGGTGCTGTTTTCAAGCGCCGTCCGCCAGCTCTACAGCATCGTCGACGAGCCGTTTCAGCGGGCGATCTTTCACTCCTACAACGCATGGCTGCACGAGTTCTGTAGCGCCAGTCCGAACCGCTTGCTCGGCTTGGCGCTGATTCCGATCCTGGACATGGAACATACCGTGGCCGATATTTATCATTACGCCAAACTGGGTTTTCGCGGCGTGCAGATTCCGACGCGGATCAAAGACAGCGGCTATTACGACGCCAAATACGAGCCCATGTGGCGGGCCCTCGAAGAGACCGGCATGATCGTCAACGTCCACACCAGCGTCACCCAAGGGGTTGCGCGGACCCACTACGAAGGGCCGCGTGAAGAGGACCCGGTCAAAGAGCCCATCGGTTTTGCGCGCAGACAGGTGCCGGCCCAACAGTTTGTCGGCAATATGATTTTGTCCGGAAACTTGGACCGTCACCCGAAACTAAGGGTGGTCTGCGCCGAGTTCGACATCGGCTGGGTGGCCAACATGGTCCAGCAAGTCGACTACTGGTTCGGCCGCGAAAGCACCTTCGACGCCGACCGCAACTTGAATCAACGGCCGCCCAGCGAATATTTCAAATCGAATATTTTCTTCACCTATCAAGACGATCGCGCCGGCGTGTTGACGACTCCGGTTTACGGCGAAGACAATTTTCTCTGGGCCAGCGACTACCCGCACGGGGTGACAACCTGGCCGTTCTCAAAGGACGCCGTCGATCGCAACTGCGAAGGCATCGACCCCAAGATCAAACGCAAGCTCGGCCGGGATAACGCAGCCAAACTCTACGGCTTGCCGGCATAATCAAGGGAGCTCGACCGACAGCAAAAATAGCGCACTGGCTGGGCAAGAACGGTTAGTCGTTAGCCCGCCGATTGACTCACTTCTCTTCGCGCCTGTCGCGCACGAGTTGAATCTCTTCCAAGCAACCGGCGCACATATATGCCGCGTGGGGCAGGAAAATCAGCTCATCGGTTTCGCGCGCTTCCATGCAGATGCCGCAGAGGCGCTCTTCGGCCATTCCCGCGGCGGCTTTCAACTTTGTTTCCGCCTCGTCGACATTTTCCTTGGTGAGGATTTCGACGCAGCTGCGCACGCATTCATTGCAAATATGGACGGATGGGCCGGCGATCAGCTTGCCCACCTCATTTTGATTTTTGCCGCAAAACGCACATGTCAGCAGTTTGTTATCGTCGGCAAACTGGGGTATTTGCGACTCCCATTTGTCGCCGAAGGCGTGTTTCAGCGTTTCTTCCAAAGTCGAACCGATTTGAAAAAGCTGCCGGGCGATCTCGCTGCGCTTCGGCGTCGACTTCGAATCGAGGAAATTCGCTACCGCTTGCTGAAAGGTTTTTAACGCGGCGCCATACTTCTGCCCGTTGATCAAATCGGCGCATTCGACAAACCCGAAACCGCTTATTTTTGTCGCCATGACGACCCCTTCCACGTCCACTGTTTCATTGCCGCCGGATATCCGGCAATCGACCACCCGACCGTAGCACAATTTCCGCCTGCGGACAGTAAGCCCAATCCGTGGGTTGGAACTATTTCAAGACACAGGAATGGAATCACCCTGCCCTTGGAGATTGATCGAATACCGGGAACTCAAGTTGCAATTTTCGCAGCGGCGTCGAAGTCAAGAAAACTGCAGTGAGGGTTGACACGAGGAAACAAGAAACATAGCAGGGCAACCATTCAGCCGGCCTGGAAGCGCGGATTGGAATTGGCTCCCGGCGAGGTGTAAAGTCTCCAGCTCGGAGGAGTAAGAGCAAAATTCCGAGGCATGATTTTTCAGCCTGTCACTGCGGTCCGGCAGGGTTTCGAGGTTATTCGCACTGCCATCCGCGATAGGCCACGCTGCGTGGGCAAATTTCTCGACGCGCGAAAGCCGAGAGGGCGGGTTTCAAACCCGCCCAGTGTATCCCATTTCTTTTTGCGCCTTTGCGTTCTTTGCGGCCATTCTTCTTTTCGGTTGCGGCTGCCGGACGGCGCACCACCGCGGCATCATCAGAACATGTACGTGCCGCTGTTGATGTTATAGGACTGCCCGGTGATGAACTTCGCCGCGTCGCTGGCGAGAAAGACGATGGAGCCGGCGATGTCTTCGGGCTCGAGGATATGCGGCAGCGGTGTCGCGCTCAGCCGCGCCATCACCTCTTCTTCGGAGCGGTGCTGGCGCGGCATGGACGTGTTGGCCGACCCGGGACAGATCGCGTTGACGGTGATGCCGTCCGGTCCGACCTCGCGCGCCAGCGCTTTGACGAATCCCATCACCGCGGCTTTCGAGGCGGCGTAGTGCGAGAACTGGCGCATACCGTAGTGGCCGATACCGGAGGCGAGAGAAATAATCCGGCCGCTTTTCTGGGCGCGCATCCCCGGGACGAATTCGCGGCAACAGAGAAAATTGCTGCCGACGTTGATGTCGATCGTGCGATCCCAGTCTTCCTCGGTCAGGTCGACCACCGAGGCCTTGGGGAAATAAATCCCGGCGACGTTGACCAATATGTCGGCCCGGCCGAAACGCTCAATGGCGCTGCGCGCCATGCGCTTGACCGAAACCTCGTTGGCGACGTTGACTTCCAGCGCCAGCGCCTCGGCGCCCAAGGTTGTCAACTCATTGGCCACCGCTTGGGCTTTTTCCGCCTGCAAGTCGGCGACTATTAGTTTCGCGCCTTCGCGTCCCATCATCAGCGCCGTCGCCCGGCCGATGCCCTGGGCCGCGCCGGTTACGACTGCGACTTTGTCTTTGAGTTTCATGGCATCACCACCCCGCCGTTGACATGAAAGGTTTGCCCGGTGATCGCCGCGCTCTCCGGCGTGGTTAGAAAATAATACATCTCGGCCAAATCCTCCGGCAGCGCCGTGCGACCGAGCGGGATCTGCGACCACCAACGCTGTCTGCGCGCTTCCGGCGATTCCTTTTCCATGACCCGCGGCGTATCGGTCGGCCCCGGCGCGACGGTATTCGCCAGCACGAGATCCGGCGCCAGTTCCAACGCCAGTGATTTTGTGAAGGTAATGATGCCGGCCTTGGCCGCCGCGTAGGGCGTGCGCAGGGCCGAACCGGTGACCCCGTAGTTCGACGCCGTGTTGATGATCCGGCCGTTTTTTTGTCGCTGCATGAGCGGCGCAACTTCCCGGCACATGAGAAACGTGCCCTTCAAGTTGGCGTCCATGACTTCCTTCCATTCCGCCCAGGTGAACTCTTCGATACGCTTGGTGTAGGCGCTGCCGCCGGCGATGTTGGCGAGAATATCGATGCGTCCAAAGCGTTTGGACACGTCGCCGACCACGGCTTTCACTTCTCGCGCCAAGGTCACATCGATCGCCATGGCATCGGCCTTGCCGCCGGCCGCGACGATGTCGCCTTTAACCCGCTCCGCCGCGCCGCCATCGTAATCGGCGATGACGACGGTAATTCCCGCCGCCGCCAGGCGCTGCGCCACCGCGCCGCCAATGCCGCCGCCCCCGCCGGTGATCAAGGCAACTTGAGTCAATTCAATCCTCCTGCAACGCCGTCCGGTAAATGGCGTCGATTTGTAGTCGATAACGCGCCGCGACTTGTTCGCGGTTCACTTTGACTTTGTGAAAATGATTGATGCTTCTAACGTCGGCGGGAAACTCGCTCGGCACGACCGCGATCCGGCGAATCCGCTCGTAGGATTCGAGCCGGCCGTTGACTCGCTCGATCTGGCTCGACAGTGCCGCGGTGATTTCCGTCTCCGACAAAGTTGCTATATCACGACTGAGAGATTCGGCAATCTTTTGGCCGTCGGGGAATATCAATGCCGCGATGAACGGCCGCCGGTCGCCGACTAACACCGCCTGGCCGATATAGGGCTCGTTTTCCAATTGCAGCTCGATGAAGCCGGGATAAATGTTCGAGCCGTCCGCACAATTGAAAATATCTTTCTTGCGTCCGGTGATTTTGAGCGAACCGTCGGCTTCGATCAGACCGATATCCCCGGTATAGTACCAACCCTCCTCGTTGAACGCTTCGCGCGTCGCCTCGGGATTCTTGAAGTAGCCTGGCGAGACCGTCGGACCGCGCACGAGAATTTCACCATCGGCGGCAATGCGGATCTGGACATTGGCAAACGGTTTGCCCAAATTGCCGGGGCGACTGTCGCCGATACCGCAAAGGGTCACACCGCCACACTCGGTGGAGCCATAGGAGCCGATCAGCGGCAAGCCGACCAATTCGAAAAAGCGCATGATGCGCGGCGGCATGGCCGCGCCGCCGTAGGCGACATATTTGATCCGGCCGCCGAGGGCGCGCCGCACGTTTGCACCGAGCTGTTCTCTAAGCGCGTCGAAGCAGCGGCTGTCGGCGTCGCTCAAACCAGCCTTAAGTCTCTCGGCGTCGAGTCGTTCGAGATTTCGCCAGCATTCCTGATTATCGCCCTGAGCCAATAGCCGCTGCCAAATCCGCTCCATGATCCGCGGCACCAGCGCCAAGCCGGTGGGCGAAAGCTGCTCGATCACCGGCAAATCCACCTTGGTGTCCGCGGCTTCGATGAGCGCCGTGGTGCGGCCGGTCACCGCGCTTTTGAGAAACCCGAAACGGCCGAACAAATGGTTCAAGCTCAGGATATTGACGCTCAAATCGTCCGGGGCGCTAACCGTGATCGGCCCGCCATCGGTGATATTGGCGAGCAGATTATCCTGGCTGCGCATCACCCCTTTGGGTTCGCCAGTGGAACCGGAAGTGTACATGATGGTCGCCAAGTCGTTGGCCTGTACCGCTTGCAGTCGCGCCGCCAAGCCGTCTGCGCCGGCACCGCGTTCGAGCAGATGGCGAAAATTGAGCGCGCCGACGATCCCGGCGCCGCTGTCGTCCATCACGATCAGCTGTTGCAGAGCCGGCAATTGCCTCTGAAGATTGACCAGGCGGCGGGCAACCGCCGCATTCTCGACAAAGGCGGCCCGGCACTGCGCATGGCCGAGCACTTTGACAAACATGCCATCGGAAAGACTCGGCGCCAGGACGACGTTGGGAAAACCGCCGGCGAGAGTCGCCAGGTCGGCGGCGAGCCAGGGCAGACAATTCTCACCGACGATCGCGACAGTTTCACCCGGTGCGATACCGACGGCGCATAAGCCCAACAGCACCTGGCCGACCAGGATGCCAAACTCGCGCCAGGAAACTTCCTCGAACGATTCGCCGGTTTGTAACTTGATAAACGTCCGGCCGCCCAACTCGGCGGCCCGTTGGAAAAAGATTTGGCCGACATGGCGGCTGTGAGCAGACGGCGGAGGCTCGCTCATAGAGTAACAAAATGGGCGGGATCGTATTTCGATCGCGCGGGATCTTCAATTTTTTTCAATTTCCTGATTTCGTTGCGCCGCGCGAAAGCGTAGCTGACCGAATTGGCAACGTCGTCCATGTGGCCGTTTAAATACTTCCGCGCCGGCACGGCGAGACGCAAGAGTTCGACATCCCGCGCCACCTGGCTCGGCGCCAACGGCGGCCCTTTGGAGATGCGAATGCCGCTCTTGAGGTAAACGAACGCCGCCAAAGCTTCGGCGGCGAATGGCTCAGGTACGATCGGCGCAAAAAACTTCTTGAGATCGATAAACACGCCATGACCGCTCGCCGGCCGTAGCACCGGCACGGTGCCGGCGAGTTTGTCCCAGAGATATTTAACCTGATCGATCCGCTGCGTCATATAAGCATCGCCGGCGAAGATTTCCGGCAAAGTAGCGGAGATAGCATCCATGGCGCCGGCCGAGAGCTGGACGCCGTCGAGAAAACTCTGCATCGCCGCCTTTTGCTGGCTGCTTCGGTCGCGGGTAAAGATAAAACCGCCGGTTGGTACCAGGAAATCTTTAAGCGCGCTCATCGTGCCGCCATCCGCCAAGGCGCAGGTTTCCTTGACAATCTCGGCGAGTGACCGCTGCCGATAGGCCGCTTCCCGCGCTTTGATCATCGCACTGTTCTCAAGAATGCGGCAGGCGTCGACAAAGAGTGGAATCTTGTGGCGGGCGGCGATCGTTTTGACGGCGCTTAGATTGCCCAGCGAAACCGGATGGCCGCCGCAGGAGTTAACGCTGAGCTCGACGTAAATACAGCTAACCCGTCCGGCACCCTGCTCCTGAACCAACTGTTCGAGTTTATTGAGATCGATATTGCCCTTGAACGGGTCGTCGGTAACGAAATCATGGGCGGCCTCGCCGATCACATCGACAATCTGCGCTCCGGCCATTCCGATATGGTTGCGCGTCGACGGAAACAGCAGATTGCCGGCGACGATGCTATCCGGCTTGATATTGATCTTGGTCCAGATGCGTTCCGCCGAGCGTCCCTGGGTCGTCGGCACGAAATAGTCAAATCCGAAAAAACGCTGGAGTGCCGCCGCCAGCCGGCCGTAGGCGGCGCTTCCCTCGGACGCCAACCCCATTCCGGGCTCGACGGATTGCGCCACCGCCGCAAGTTGCCCGGTACTGCTCGCGCTGACGCCGCTATCGGTGGACAAATCGATATAAATGAGTTCCTGGGGAATGATGTCGGTGTTGTAATGCGCGTTGGCGAGTGCGGCTTGCCGCTCCGGCTCGGTGGTCTGGCGCAGCGGCCGCACCACCGCCATCTCGTAAGGCACGGAAAATGTCACGCCGTTCGTTGCACTATCCATTGTCGGGCACTCCGCGGTAACACGCAGCCCTTACGTAACATGAAATCGGCGCCCTGAAAATAAGAAATTGAAAGTGAACCGGCCGCCGAGCGAACCGTTGGGTGGCAGTTACGAGCCGCTGGTCACGGCCGGCGCCGGCGGCTCCGCCGGGCGCACCGTCAGCATGGTCATGGCGCGATGCACCATCTTGCGCTCGGTGGCGAACTTGAGCTGCTTCATCGCCTGTTCGATGGGGAACCAGCGGGCATCATCCGACTCATGATCGTGGTCGCGCACATCGCCGCGCACATAGCGCATGAGATAGAAATGCACCCGCTTGTAAATACGAACGGGCTCGCTCTCTTTGGTCTTGTCGCGATAAGAATAACGAATATCGCCGAGCTTGCGCACGAGCTTGCCTTCCAGACCGGTCTCTTCGCGCACCTCGCGCAACGCCGCCTCCTCGACCCGCTCGCCTTCCTCGACATGCCCTTTGGGCAGACCCCAGCGATTGCGCACATGAATGAGCGCCACCTCGAACAGGTCGCCGCTGCGCCGGTAGATCACGCCGCCGGCGGAAACCTCTCGAACCGTGCGTATGTTTTCGTCCTGCGGCGGCTTCGCCAACGCCTGCTCGCGCAGCCAGGTCAGGTAGTCGGCGCTGCCCTCGAGGATCGGCAGCGCGATGATCTCGGGAACCGAATAGCTGTGCAGTTCCTTGACGCGCTTTTCCAGCGCCGGGAAGAGCTGGCGGCGGGTTTTGATAATCAGCAGCTCTTCGTCACTCTGCTCGACCTTGCCCTGCCAACGGTAAACCGACTGAATCGAGCGCACGCGGTTGACGCAAGCAGCCAGTTGCTCGCCGACCAACGCTTGAGCCATGCGGTCAGCCTCTTCACCCGATCCCACCGTGACATAGACTACGATCAATTCTGACATTAACGGCAATCTTATAACTCAGCCCGATAGGCAGTCAATCTCCGGGGAAAGCAGGCTGGCATTGGGCCTCCGGCTTAGACCACTCCGGCCACGGCTTTACGGTACTTGCTGTTGCCCTATTGCCTGCTGCCGAGTGCATTATTAGGGTTGAACGTAATGAAAACCAAAGACGAACTGCGCCAGGAGGTCTGGCAAGCCTTGCAAACCGCCCGAGTCGCGCGTTTCCCGGGAGCGGTAGGGCGCATTCCCAACTTCATCGGCGCTGAGGCCTGCGCCAAGCAACTGGCGGCAACGGTCTACTGGAAAGCCGCTAAAATCGTGAAAATCAATCCAGATTCGCCCCAGCGGGCGATTCGCCAACGGGCCTTGGCCGAGGACAAGATTATCTATATGCCGGTGCCGCGGCTACGCGACGCCAAGCCGTTTATCGAGCTCGATCCGAAAAAGCTTCAATGCTCACCCTACACGGCGTCGTCGATCAAGGGTGCCGGGCTCCATGGCCGGCCAGTAACGCTCGATGAAATAAAAGGAATCGATCTGGTGGTCTGCGGCTCGGTGGCCGTCAACCGCGCCGGCGCCCGGGTCGGCAAAGGCGGCGGCTATTCCGACCTGGAGTTCGCCCTGCTGACGGAAGCGAGAAAGATCGGCGCCACCACCGCCATCGTCACATCGGTACATCCCAGGCAAATCGTCAACGATGACATCCCGATGACTAAGCATGATATCCCACTCAACGCCATCGTCACCGCCGATGAAGTAATTGAGGCGAGTTCAGTATTTGCACGGCCCGAGGGAATCTATTGGCAGATGTTAATGCCGGAAAAAATCGCTGAGATTCCCGTGCTGCAAGCAAAACTACGCTTTCATCATTGGGATCGCTGAAACGTCACGACACCCATGTTGAAGCCCCCCACCATCTATGTTAGCTAAACAGTTTCGGAGAAAATCCTATGTCGGACGTAAAAATCGATTTTGCCAAGGGTAACGGCCTGGTACCGGTGATCGTGCAGGACCACGAAAGCCGCGAAGTGCTGATGGTCGCTTACATGAACGAGGAAGCATGGCAAAAAACCCAGGAGACCGGCAAGGCCCATTACTACAGCCGCTCGCGCAAAGGCCCATGGTTCAAGGGTGAAGAGTCGGGCAACTTTCAAGAGGTCAAAGACGCTTATATCGATTGCGATACCGACACGATCTTGATTCAAGTGCACCAGGTCGGCGGCGCCGCCTGCCATGAGGGCTATAGGAGCTGCTTTTTCCGCCAGCGCGCGGGCGCCGACTGGCGCGTCATCGGCGAACGCGTCTTCGATCCCAAGGTCGTTTATAAAAAGTAAACCAAGGCTTCGTCATGGCAGGCAACAAAGAACTCAAACTGGGCATCCCCAAAGGCAGCCTCGAAGGCATGACCATCGAGCTGTTCAAAAAATCCGGTTGGAAGATTTCGTCGTCGAGCAGGAGTTACTTTCCGAGGATCGATGACTCGGAGATCCGTTGCAGCCTGGCGCGCCCGCAGGAAATGGCGCGCTACGTCGAGATGGGCACCCTCGACGTCGCCATCACCGGCAAGGACTGGACCATCGAATGCAACTCCGACGTCCACGTCGTCTGCGAGATGGTTTATTCAAAAACCAGTTTTCGCCCCACCCGTTGGGTCTTGGCGGTTCCGCTGGACTCGCCGATCAAGAAAATCGAAGACCTCAAAGGCAAGCGAATTTCCACCGAGATGGTGGAGTTCACCAAGCGCTATTTTGCCGAGCGAAACATTTCCGTCGACGTTGAGTTTTCCTGGGGCGCCACCGAAGCGAAAGCCGCCGAGGGACTGGTCGACGCGATCGTCGAAGTCACCGAAACCGGTACGACCATCCGCGCCGCTGGACTGCACATCATTCATGAGTTGATGGAGTCCTGTCCGCAGCTGATCGCCAACAAGACCGCTTGGCAGGATCCATGGAAGCGGAAAAAGATCGAGCAGATCAAGATGCTGTTACTCGGCGCGCTGTCCGCCGAGAACAAGGTCGGCATCAAACTCAATGTCCCGGAAATCGACTTGGAAAAAGTCATCGCGCTGATTCCCAGCATCACCGCGCCGACGGTGGCGACGCTTTACCCATCGCCGAGCCTCAAAGGCATCAAGTGGTTTTCCATCGAAAGCGTCATCGACGAACGCCAAGTGCGCGATCTGATTCCCCAGCTGATACATAACGGAGCCGTGGGAATTATCGAATATCCGCTCAACAAGATTATCTAAAAATTGCCGCGCGGTTGTCCCGCGCAGGCTAGTCATCCGCCGCCGCGGGTTTACTAGGGGCTGACGCCGGCTGCCTGTGGGTTTGCTGCAAGGTTGTCACGGTGCTCGAAGTAATCCTTGGCAATGTCGGGAAACAGCGCATAGGTGAGCACGTCTTCTTCGCTCTTGGCCATGCTGCCGGCATCTATGCGGGCTTTTTCCAGTCCGGGTTTCAGTAAATCCGCCGGACGACAAGTGATCGGCTCTTTTTTGCCGAGAACTTTCGCTTTGATCTCTTCGCCGATCTCGCCCGGGGCTTCGCCGTAGAGTCCCATGACGTAGTTTCTCGTCTCCATCGCCACCACGGAGTAGCGCTTGCCCGTCATGACGTTGAGCGCCGCTTGCGCGCCGACCATCTGGCTGGTCGGCGTTACCAGCGGTGGATAACCCAAATCCTTGCGCACCGAGGGCATCTCGGCGAGCACCGCCTCCAGCTTGTCCTCGGCCTTTTGCTGGCGCAACTGGGCGACCAGATTGGATAGCATGCCGCCGGGGATCTGCGAGATCAGCACATCGGGCTTGATTTGATTGTTTACCGGGCTTTCGAACTCGCGGTAGTTCGGCCGGATGCGGTAAAAATAGTCGGCGATCTTGGCGAGCTTGGCAAGATCCAAACCGGTGTCATGGGGCGTGCCCATCAATGCGGCGACGAGTTGTTCCGTCGCCGGCTGCGACGTGCCCTTGGGAAAATGGCGAAATCGCCGCATCGAGAATATCCACACCCGCTTCGATCGCCATCATGTAAGTCATCTGCGCCAAACCGGCCGTGCAATGCGAGTGCAAATGCAGCGGCAGTGGGATGCGCGATTTGATTTTTTTGATGATCTCGTAGGCGGCGTAGGGCGCGAGCAGCCCGCCCATATCCTTCAAGCAAATGATCTGCACGCCCATGTCGGCGAGCTTTTCCGCCACACGGAGGAAATAATCCGGCGAATGCACCGGGCTAATGGTGTAACAGACCGAGCCTTCGACCAGCTTGCCGGTCTTCAGCGCCGCGTCAATGGCGGTCTTCATGTTGCGCACATCGTTCATGGCATCAAAGATGCGGAACACGTCGATGCCGTTGGCGGCGGCGCGTTGCACGAAGGCCTGAACGATATCGTCGGGATAGTTCTTGTAGCCGACCACGTTCTGTCCGCGCAAGAGCATCTGGAAGCGCGTCTTAGGCATCGCCGCGCGCAGTTGGCGCAAGCGCTCCCAGGGATCTTCTTTGAGATAGCGCAATGTCGCATCGAAGGTCGCGCCGCCCCAGGTCTCCAGCGACCAATAGCCGACGTCGTCAAGCGCCGCCGCGATCGGCAGCATATCTTTGGTCGGCATGCGCGTCGCCACCAAGCACTGGTGCGCGTCGCGCAGCACGGTCTCCATGATTTCGATTTTATCCGCCATATGCGTCGGCTCCCTGTTGGGCTGCTCAATCGTAGAGATCGCTTTGTTTGTCTTCCAAACGATCCTTCTCTTTGGCATCGATGACGTACATGCCGTTGACCTGCTTCAATTTGCTCTGGTCGTAAAAGTATTCCGACTTGACCAAGCCGTCGTCGAACTCGTACATCTTGATGGCGTCCCAGGGACAGATTTTCTTGTCCAAACGGTCTTCCGACTCGGTGCCGATGAGTTGCAGTTGAAAGCGCTTGGGCACGGCATCGGCTGGGACGGGCTTGCGATTGGCGTCGTAAAAACGGTTGGCGTATTCGTAAAAAATCTCGCCGGTTTCCTTATGCTGCTGCACTTTGGTCAGATCATCGCTATAGCACATTTGGCAGCCGATGCACTTATCATTGTCGACGAAAACCCGGTAGGGCTTCAAACCGCCTCCCGGCAGCTCCTCATAGAGCAGATTGATACAATCATCCACCGGACAGTGGGCTTCGCAGATCGGCGAGCCGGCACAGCTCGAACAGTTCTCGTCCATCACCGCCAATAGAGCCGTACCTTTGCGCTTTTTTGCCTCAGCCATTCGCTTGCGTCCTCGCTTTCATGAACCTGCCGCGTAATTTGTCCTTCAGCGCCCAGCTAATCGCGATCAGCAACAGCGCCCACCAATAACGAATCATCACGATGCGGCCCCATTCGAGCCAATAGATGAAATTTCCCGAGCGCGAAATCAATTCGCTCAAGGCGCTCTGAGCGCCGCCATACTCCCTGGCTTCGCGCAATGCTTGCGACAGACCATAGAGCGCGCCGTCGTCGCGCGGATTGAGCTTGAGCGCCTGCTCGAAATCGCGCCGCGCGTCGCTCCACTTGCCGAGGTCGGCGAAAGTGCTGCCGCGCGTCGTCAACGCCCCGACAAGGTCGGGCTTGAGTTCCAGCGCTCGGTTCAAACTGATCACCGCGGCGTCCAAGTCACCGTGCTTTTTCTGTGCCACCGCCAGATTGCTATGGGCGTCCGCGGAGTCGGGCCGCAGTTCGATGACTTTGCGGTACTCATTGATCGCCGCTGGAATATCGCCGCGGACTTCTAACTCGACATAGCCCAGCAGTGTGCGGGCGTCGACATGGGCCCCGTTAATGGCGATCGCCCGCTTGATCGACACGATCGCCGCCTGGGGGTCGCGCAACCGCAATAGCGACATGCCCCGGAACAGATGCAAGTCGGCGTCATTGGGATATTGCCCGAGGAGCTCATCGAACCCGGCTTTGGCTTCGGCGGCTCTACCCTGGGCGAGGTCCTTACGCGCCTGTTCCCAGCGTTGATCGTTAGCGAAAGGAGCGGTGAATTCGGCGGCGAGGGAGAGACTAAGCGCTGAAGCGAATGCCAGGGCGGCGCTCAGCAGCGCCAGCCACTTGTGCACCATTTATTTCCACATTTCGTTGGGGATCTCATCTTCTCTGCCTTCTTCAACCAGCTTGTCGTTTTTCAAAGCTTCCCGCAAGCCGAGCCAGGTAAAGAAAACCACCAAGATCAACATTCCAACGATCGGAATATTGTCGGGCTTGGTGACGATCTCGAGAAAATTCTGCAGTCCGCTCATTTCTTCCATAAAAGTTAAACACCCGTTTTTTAAGGATTTTAAGGAAAAATATTAGAAATTTCGGACGAAGTCAATGTCATCAATGGTGGTTGAGAATCGAGGATAGAGGATAGACAATTATTGAGGATGGCAAAACACTCAGGGCGATCGTTCATCCTCCATCCTCGACCTGATTTATTTAATGCTGCGCATGATGGCCGCGGCCATGCTCGGTGTTGCGGAAAATCAGCGACTTGATCACCACCGGCACCGCTTTGGCATCGACCAGCTCCTGACCGATGTCGATGAAATCGAAATCCTTAAGATCGATCCCGTCGATCGAAATAATCCCCGCGCCGGGAATCAGCTCGCGCTCGATAATATTGCCCATTAATTTGGCGATATCGGCGTCGAAGACTAATACCAGCGGCTGGCCATTGTCGATATGGCCCTTCATGGCCTGGACCAAGCCCTCGGCCAAAGTGCGAATCAATGGATAGGACGGCCCCAGTTCCCAGCGGATCGCCAGGGCCACCGAACGGTCGATGTCATCGGCGTCAAACCGCTGCAGCGCCCGCTCGACGGCCTCTTTGACCTCGGTCACAGTGATGGTTTCTTTTTGCTCGAAGATCGGCGTGACCACTTGGCGGTTGCGCAAGGGCAGGATTTCGGGATGAGACAAATAGATCGTATTGCCGCTCACCTGCACGGTATATTGCGACGCGCCGATGACCGTGGCGCGGATCCGTACTTCGGCCGGGCGCAAGGGGATCTTGCCGCCCGCCAGTTGGTTCGCCTTGGCGCGCACCTTTTTGCCAAGATAGGCGCCGAGGTCGCCTAAATTGCGCTTCTCATAGCCGTAGACAAACTCGGAAACGCCGCCGGAAAACATCACCGCGTGGATCGGCTCCTTGTACTCGATATTGGGCGTGAGCAAGAGGTTGGCTACTTCGGGCGAAAGCTTTCCGCGCTCCAACACTTCGAATAGCGAATCGGCCAGCTTCTGTGAGAATTTTTCTTTTTGTTCCTCGCTCATGGTGGCGCCGAGCTTGAGGCCGTCGATGCCGGCCATCTTGGCGAACTTGAGCGCGGTGTCTTCAAGACGGGTGATCACGCCGTTTTCATCCATGGCGATCAGCCGGGCGCCCACTTCGACGGCGCAGGTATCGACCACCCGGCCCTCTTTGACGATGGCGACCTTGCTCGTGCCACCGCCGATGTCGACGTTCATCACCGTGAACTCGCCACCCTCGTGATAGGTCATATGCACCGCGCCGGAGCCGTAGGCGGCCAAGATCGATTCCAAATTGTGACCCGCCGTGGCGCAAATGAACTTTCCCGCCTCCGCGGAAAACAGCGCGGCGATGGCTTCGGCGTTTTTCTTCTTCACCGCTTCGCCGGTGACGATAACCGCGCCGGTGTCGATGTCTTCCGGGGTCATGCCGGAGATCCGATAGGCTTCGTGAATGAAATCGCCGAGCTTGTTGGTATCGATGGTGGTCTTGTCGATGTAAGGCGTGAGTAGAATCGGCGACTCATGAATAATCTCGCGGTTAACCACGACGAACCGGGAAGACAGCGCCACTCCCTGGCGCCGCAGCGTCAAACGGGAAAAGATCAGATGAGAAGTCGACGAACCGATATCGATGCCGACGGAATTGAGGGTAATCCGCTCCGACCGCCACATCGGATGATTTTCATCCATCGCCCCTTCGTCGTCATCGAACTCATCATCATGGCCATCGTGCAATTTTAATTCTTCTGCATTCTCAACATTATCCATGCGGCCTCACTAGTCCTTTCGCATACGCCCTTTTGAGTATCCGAATTCCTTAGCATATGCGGATACCCGTTGCCACATGTCGAACCGCCGATGGCGGTCAGGTCGCCGATATCCCGATCTCGGTACGCATCATTTACCCACTTGTGTCGATCCCGAAGGCTGCCCGCTCGCCTGCCGGGTCTTCGATGCGCTCAAAAAAGCCGTCGCCGCGACTCCCGAGCTTAACGGCAAGGTACGTTCGTGACGCTGCCTTCCGATCCAGCGCGCGACACGGGGAAGTCATGCGACGTTACGCGCGCAGCCGCGCGGTCGATATGAGCGGCGGTTTGCGCAGGTATTTTCTCACCACCCGCTCGGCGCGCGAGTTGATGCCGCTGGTCGAAGGATTCGGGCAGGACGTGCGCGTGACCTACGACCGCTCAAGCGGCCGCGCCCGGCGCGAATTGTCCCACGTGCTCAAGGTATTCCTCATCGATCGGGCCGGCGACCTGCGCGAGATCTACAGCTCGCTCTTCCTGCACCCGCAAACCGTGGTCAACGACATCGAAACCCTGCTCATGGAAGAAAGCTTGCGGTCGTCACCGGCATCGGTAACAAAAAATGCCCGCTGAGTTTTCTTCACGAAAATGCCAAGGACGAGCACCGGCGTAAGGTCTGCGACTCATCGCCGCTCTATTCACTGATAGATCTACTCGACGACGCACGCGGCAGTCATCATCATTATTTGTTAAGCATTTACGCCGGCAAACGGCTCGGCGGTGAGGTTTAGATGGGCACCCGCGCCGCATGCTCCGTATCAGGCTTCGATAATTTGATTAGTGTCGGGAGCTTCTGGGTCGCGCTTTCTTTTTCGGACATTCGCGGTAGAGCGACGGTATCGGCTTCGGCGTCGGATTGCACCGCATGATCCGTGATGCACGCCGGCCGTTTTCGCTCATAGCGAAACTCAGCCGAGAACGAGCGCCTGTCAGTGCATATTCATGCCGCCGTCGACGACGATGGACTGGCCGGTCATGAAATCGCTGTCGTCGGAGGCGAGAAAGATCACCGTGCCGACCAAATCCGCGGGATATTGATCGCGCTGCAGGGCGCGGCGCTTTCTGCGGTCGGCGAGTTGTTCGGCGCTGGTGACGCCTTCTTGGTTTGGGCTGGATATAGTCAGGCCGGGCATGATCGAGTTAACACAAATATTATCGCCGCCGATTTCCCGCGCCAGCGCTCGGGTAAAGCCGAGGACGCCGGCTTTGGATGAAACGTAATGGAGGAAAAACGGCGTGCCGGTCTGGGTCGTGCCCGATGAGATGTTGATGATCTTGCCTTTTTGCTGTTGCTTCATCGCCGGGTAGACCGCCTTGACGCAAAGGAAAAGCCCTTTGACGTTGACCGCCATGACGCGGTCCCATTCATCGGTGTCGATTTCCATGAACGCTTTTTTCTTCAGCGCCGAGTAGAGACCGGCGTTGTTGACCAGGATGTCGATGCGGCCATAGGCTTGCAACGCCGCCGCGGCCATCGCCTGGGTTTTTTCCGTCGAGGTCACGTCGACCGCGACCGCGATGGCTTCGCCGCCCGCCGCTTTGATATCGCCGGCAACTTTTTGCGCTTCGGCGTCTTGAATATCGGCGACGACAACTTTCGCGCCTTCTTTTGCCAGGCCGTGAGCGTAAGCTTTGCCGATGCCGACCCCGCCGCCGGTAACGATGGCTACTTTATCTTTCAAACGCATGGTGGGCCTCCGGTATTATTATGGTCAACTAACGATTATCTCGCGCAAAAAACCAAGGACGGCAAGTTCAGAAACTTTAACGCTGCGCCGGTGGCGTGCTTGCACGAGTCATCTTCATTCCGTCAAATCTTCAGCCGATAAAAATCAATCGGGTTGTCGTGCAAGATCGCCTTTTTGCTGTCGTCGCTGATATCGTCACGTTCGAGAAATTCCGGTATGTCGCGTTTGAACATATCGGGCAGCCGCTCGTGCGGATAGTCCGACGGCCACATGAGGCATTTCGGGTTGAATTGCTGGATCACGAAGGGCAACGCCTTTTCTTCCACTTCGCAGGTGGTCCAGATCTGGCCGTTGCGGATCAGCTCGCTGGGTTTTTGCTTCAAGAGCGGCGCTTGCACGCGGTAAGGTTTTTCCATTTCCTCGTCCATGCGGTCCATCATGTAAGGTAGCCAGCCGCAGCCGGCTTCGAGGAAAGCCACGCGCAATTTGGGAAAGCGTACAAACACGCCCTCGAAAACCATGTGGGTGAATTGGGTCAAGATCGCGAAGGGATGTTCGAGGGTATGGACGTGCAAAAATTTATTGAAAAAGTCGAAGCCCATGCCCCGGCTCGGCGCGCCGTGGACGGTTAACGGCATATCGAGCCGCTCGGCTGCTTCATAGATCGGATCGAAGTCGCGGTGACCGTAGCCCTTGTGCAGCCAGGTCACCGCCGGCAGTAATCCGGCGACATGGCCCAATGATTTGGCGCGCTCCAATTCTTTCGCCGCTTCGACCGGTTCATGCACCGGCAGAAGCGCCACGCCTTTGAGCCGGGGACTTTGTTTGACGAAGCGGTCGGCGAGCCATGAATTGTAGGCGCGCGCCAGCACACAGGCCCATTCAGGATTCTGCACCAATCCCAATCCTAGACCGCCGGTCGGATAAAGCACCGTCGTATGGACGCCCAGCTCGTCGAGAAACTGCAACCAGCGCGGCGCCGGAGTTTCCGGATCCTTGCCGGGAACGCCGGTGCCGCGGTTCCAACCGTCGAGAGAAGGAAAGTAAGCGTAGGTTTCAAAGCGCGGCGCGCTGCTGTAGCGGCCGCCGAGATAGTCGTGCAGCTCGCGATCCTTCTCTAAAACGTGGCCGTCGGCGTCGATGATCGGGTAACTAACGTTCATAACACTCTCCGTTCAAACCGTTCCAGTCGTTCAAAACGTTCAAATCGTTTCAGACCGGACGATCCGCTCAATCGTCGCTGCGTCATAGAAACGATATACCGCCATCCACGTTAATCGTTTGCCCGGTCATGAAATCGCTCAGGGGCGACGCCAAGGAACAACATGGCACCGACGACGTCTTGCGGCACTTGGACCCGTTTGAGGGCGCGCAGGCCGGCTGAGGACTCGCGCAGGCGAATGGTTTCCTCGTTAGGATTTTCTTCTGACAAAGTGTTGCCGGGGGCCAGACAGTTGACGTTGATATTGTCGCCGCCGACTTCGCGGGCCAAGGTGCGAGTGAAACCAATGGTGGCGGTTTTGGATGTCACGTAATGAATGCGCCCGGGGCTGCCGGCGAATACCGTGCCGGAGGCGATGTTGATGATCTTTCCGGCCTTTTGCGCGCGCATGGCCGGCAGGACGGCGCGGCAGCAGAAAAACAGACCGCGCAGATTCACCGCCATGAGCTGGTCCCATTCGTCCGGATCAATGGTTTCGATGCCGCCGCGGTTCATCGGCACCACGGAGAATACCGCGGCGTTGTTGATGAGCACGTCGATGCGGCCGAAGCGATCGAGGGTTTGCGCGGCCATTTGCTTGGTCGCTTCCTGGTTCGATACGTCGACCTGCATCGCCAAGGCTTGTGCGCCGATTTCCTTGGCCGCCGCTGCCGCGCCCGGCAGGTCTATGTCGGCGATGACGACGCGCGCGCCGGCGCCGGCGAAGCCGTTACAATAAGCTTTACCGATACCATGGGCGCCACCGGTGACGATGACGACTCGGTCTTTCAATCCGGCGATCATCCGAGTTAAGAAGGCGTACTGGAGGGATGGGGTGACGGAATGTTGGGAAGGGCAGCGGAAATCTTCGGCCCCACCATTCCCTCACTCCGATACTCCATCACTCCATTCCCCCTCACTCACCCAAGTGCCGGATTGATCAATGCCTTGGTCGGAAAGGTGCCCGGCACCTCGCCGCCGATGGAGCGAATGCAATGTTCGATGTCTTTCAGTGGAAAGACATGGCTGACCATCTGTTCGACCGGGAACTTGGTTTCTTCAATGATCCGCAACGCGGCTTCGGTGGCGTCGTTGTCGGCGGTGAAGCAGCCTTGCAGTTTGATCTCGTTCCACACTAGCTTATCCATCAACATCGGCGTCACCGTGGTGTCGCCGGTCAAACCGCCCAGCACCATGGTCGATTGACGGTGCAGACAATCCACCGACTTCAAGATCGCGTTGGGATTGCCTGACACATCGATGACGACATCGCACAACTCGCCGTTGGTTTCCTTGCGGATCACTTCGACGACATCTTCTTCCTCGACATTGATCGTGCGGGTGGCGCCGAATTTTTTCGCCAATTCTAACCTCGGCTGGTCGCGGCCGATGCCGGTGACAAAGATTTTCGCAGCGCCGGCGTGTTTGGACGCGAAGGTGCAGGACAGCCCTTGTTGGCCGGGGCCTTGGATCAGCACGTAATCGCCCATCTTGACGCCGCCGCGGCGGATCGCCCATTGAAAACCGTTGGCCATGACCGAGCCGACCAGCGCCGCCGCTTCGGCGGACAGCGACTCGCTCACTTTGGTGCAAAGCACATCGGGCGCCAAATAAAGATAATCGGCAAAGCCGCCGAACAGATGGGGCGGCAGGTCGGATTTGGTGCGGCCGCCGTAATTGGTGCGTTGGCGGCAAAAACGTTGGTTGTTGCGCCGGCAGTCGGCGCAGCGGCCGCAGCCCAGCGCGCCTTTGAGAATAACCCGGTCGCCTTCTTTGACATGGTGGATCGCCGCGGCGTTCTTGCCGAGCTTCTCGACCCGGCCAAGAATCTCGTGGCCGAGAATGATCGGATAGTCGACCTTGAGCTTGCCGTGGAGATATTTAACGTCGGTGCCGCACACACCGCCCATTTCAATTTTAAGTAAGCCGCCGTCCGCGGGAATTTCCGGCATGGGATATTCGCGCAGTTCCAGTTTATCCGGCCCCAGTAGGGTTGCGCCTCTTACGCTTGCCATGGTTTGTCCTCCTTAAATATTCATTATCCAAATCTTTCCGGACGAGATCTTCTCGGTCGAGATCCCTCACTATCGCTCGGGATGACTTAACCCCTGACAACAATCACGGGTTAAGTCATTTCACCCGGTATTCTTGGGATACTTTATCGATGAAACCGCTGCTTTCAATTTCTTTCACCAACGATAGGTCGGTGAAACGCTCGGGGTTCTCTTTTAAGACCTTGGGATCTTTCTTGCCGACTTCCTGGATCGGCAGTTCGAAATATTCGCGGGATGGCGAGGGTTTCAGCGGAAAATCGTACTCGCGAAAGTTCTCCTCGAGGATCTCGCGGTCTTGCACTTTCAGGTACTTCGATAGAACCTTCAGAGCGAATTCTTTGTTGGACTTATAAAGAGCTACGCCTTCGATCATCGCCTTGGTGAAATTGATCAGATCCGCCCGAGACTTCGTCAGGTAGGGCCGGCGCGACACGAAAAACAGGCTGGAATAGGGAATATTCAATTTTGACGCATCGAGCAGCAACGTCATGCCGAGCTTGCGCGCTTGCAGAGTCATTGGCGGCGTCAGCATGGCGGCGTCGGCGTTATTGGTCTCGACGGCGGCGATGCGGTTCGATTGATTGCCGAATTGGAGCAAGGCGACATCGGTGTCGGGCCGCAGGCCCTCGCGCTGCAGCAAGAAACGGGCGGCAAAATCGGCGTTGCTGCCGAAGCGGCTAATGGCGATGCGCTTTACCTCCTTGATGCTCTTGATGCCCTTCTTGCCATACACCCGATTGTCCATGGTATTGCCGAGGCGTCCGAACATGACTAATTCCAACCCCGGGTTGGTAATCACTACCTGGGGGGAGAACATACCGACTTGGGCGTCGCCCGATGTTAAAGCCGCGGCGGCTAAACTCGCGCCTTGGATAAAAATTAGCTCAACGTTATTGCCGTATTTCTCGAACAGCTTGGCTTCCTTGGTCACCCAAAGCGGCGCGAACTGGCCGACCTCGCTGGTCCAAACCACATTGATGTTTGAAGCGACAGCCGCTGTCGTTTGCCAGAACGCGACTGTAACCGCGCTCAGCGCTAAGATTCGGCGAATCCTTGTCATTCACTTCTCCTTAAAAGAATGAACTGCAACTGCGGTTGACCTTGGTTTACGCTTACCCCTATACTTCCGAACCGACCTTGGAATCAAGTTAGTGGAGGACAAATGATCCAAACGATTTTTGCGACGCTAATATTATTGATGGGCGCCGGCGTTGCCGTCGCGCAGACGCCGCCGCGGGTGATGACGGGTTATGCCGCCACTTCCGGTCCTCATGCGGTGCTCTGGATCGCGCGCGAGGCAGGACTGTTCGATAAGAACGGCATCAAAGCCGAAGTCGCTTACATCCGCAGCGGGTCGACGATGGCGCAAACCCTGGTGTCGGGGGAAATTCACCTGTCGCAGATGGGCGGGCCGGCGATGCTCTCGGCCGGGGTCGCCGGCATGGATGTCACCTTCGTCGCGGTGGCGCTCAACACGACGCCGATCGTGATCATGGGCAATGTCGCAAAGATGGAAGATTTGAAAGGCAAATCGCTGGGGGTCACGCGCTATGGCTCCAACACCGACACGTCGGCACGCTATGCCATCCGCAAGGCGGGCTTGCAACCGGAAAAGGATGTCGCGCTGATCCAGCTTGAAGAGTACGCCAATATTCTTAGCAGCATCCAGACCGGCCGGGTAGCCGCCGGCGCCCTCGCCGATCCGTTTACCTACGCGGCAAAGAAGCTCGGCATAAAAGAACTCGCCGACATCGCCGCCATGGGGCTGGAATTTCCCTTTGTCGGCATCGCCGCCAAGAAGTCCTATATCAAAGACAACCCGGACACGGTGCAGCGTTTCGTGCGCGCGTATACTGAAGCGATCGCCATTTATAAGAATAATCGCGAGCTGGCGATGAAAGTCACCAGCAAATATACCGGTATGAAAGACCCGGCGGTGCTCAGCGCCACGGTGGATTTCTACGCTCCCAAGCTCCAGCGGGTGCCGCATGCGACGGTAGCGGGTTTGAAATTTGTCTTGGACGAAGTCGCGGTGCGCGATCCGCGCGCCAAGAACTACACCCCGGAGACTTTCATGGACACGCGCTTCGTCAAACAGTTGGAAGACAGCGGCTTTATCAAATCGCTCTACCCCAAGGGGTAAGGCCGCCGGCTATTTCCCGACCCAGCCCATTTTCCCTCGGGTCAGAAGCAACAGGCTGGCGGCGAATAACAGCACCAGGGCGATGGCCATGATCGCTGGTACTGTAGAGTTGAGCGCGGGAAGCATCGCCAGCATGACCAAACCGATACCCATGGCGAGCGGCACTTGCGGCTTGACCTTGCTGAGCAGCAGCGCGCAGGGCACGATTAGCAAGGTAAGATCATGGGTGAACAAATGCGGCAGCACAATGAGCAGGCCAAGACAATTGACGATCCAGCAGCTAGCGTGATCCCTGGCATGCTGGGCCGCCGGCCAATTGACCCAAGCTAAGATGGCGACGACGATGGCGCTCAAGCTCCACCACGCCGCGGCCTGCCAAGCCTTAGGCAAGCCGTAAATTACCAACACCCTCAGGTTGTGCATGCCACGCCATTGATTCCACCAGTCGCTATCGGCGCTCACCATCCGGCGTGCGAGCTGAAAATACTGCGCCGAGGCTTCCAGCCCGATCCATAGGAACATGCCGATAATCAGCAGGCTGCCGACGGCGGCGCCGACGACAAACTCCCGCCAGCGGCGCCGCACCAGGAGTATAAAATGGGGCACCGCTAAATATTGCGGTTTGACGCACAGCAGTCCAGCCCAAACTCCGCTTACGGCGCGCTCCGCGTTTCTTTGGGCGAGTACATGAAGGGTGAGGAAAAACAGCACGATCGCCGAGGTTTGGCCGTAGAAGATCACACCGTGCACGGCAAAATTGCACAGCGTGAATAACAGCAACCAATGCGCTTGATCGGTGGTCAGATGCAAACGGCGCATGAGCAATCGTAAACTCTGCACAATCAGCAGCAGGTTGACCGTCGTTAGCAGTAAAAAGGCGGTAGAGAATCGGAACCAAGCCAACGGCGCGAGAAACGCCGCGGTAATCGGCGGGTAAACGAAAGGCAAAACCTTTTCTACCGGAGCGATGCGATTTTGATAGGCTTGCTGGCGCTTGAGATCGTAAAGCGCGTGACGATCGACCCAGATCATTTGCCCGGCAGCGTAGAAGGTGACAAAATCAGCGACACAGCTTTTTTCGGCGGGACATTTGGGCACATGATGCCGATAGATATTCCACCAATCGGTGCTCATCAGCACCGCTAGTCCCAGGCCGACACCCACCAGGGTCGCCTTGATGCGGTTTGTCCACTTTGGGCTCGCCATCAAGACTCGTCCAATTTTGCCGGGCTTTTACAAACCGATTCGCACAACGGCCGTCAGGCTTTAACCAGGGCCAACCCGAGCAGCACCGCCACCGGGCCGAGGCCGGCGTTGAGTTTGAGCAGCATGAACCAGCGGCGCCAGTCGCCGAGCAGCGTTTCGGGCCACTCCGTCGCAGTGAAATTTATTGCGGCAGTTTGTTGGGCGATGCGCGGCGCGTATTTAAAAACTTGCAAACAATGATGCACCGTCATGGCGAGAAAGATGAACAGTTTGACGCCGAGCAGGATCATATACGCGGTTTCCGGCGCGGCGCTGGCCGGTTGACGCAGCGCCAGGTTGGCGACACCGGTGGCGAAGAGCAGCCCAATGGCGATCCAGGAGATCGATTCCAGGCCGACACGGCCACGGTTCATGGTGCGGATCGCGATACCTGGTTCCAGTTCCTGCACCGCCGGTCCCATGACGATGAGAAAGAACACCATGGCGCCGATCCACATCGCGAACCCGAGCAGATGCAAAAACAAACTCACAGTGTGCCACATAGTCATGCGGGAAGTGTCGAGAAGCGCTTCTTTGTCAGTATCATCCGCTCTAAACCATTGCAAATCTCGGGCGAATCTCGGGCTTTTCTTCTTGAAATGGTGATATCGCTATGTTAGCAAGAACCTAGTTTTTTTCTTACAACTTCCACAAAAAACAAGGATGGTTGGATAAATGCTGCGTTGGTTGCCGGAAGATGTCTCAACCTATGGCCATGAGATCGACTCGTTATTTTATCTGATTTATTACATCACCGCGGCGACATTCGTGCTCGTCACTGTCTTGATGATTTGGTTTTTGATCAAATATCGCGCGCAGCCGGGACGGCGGGCGGTCTATAATCACGGCAACACCACTCTAGAAATTATTTGGACGGTTATTCCCGCGGCGATATTGATCGTCTTGTCGTTCATGAGTGTCAATACTTGGGCCAAGATCAAACGCAATATTCCGGCCAGCGATTTTGAAATACAAGTTACCGCCAAACAATTTAACTGGGATGTGGTTTATCCCGGCGCCGACGGCAAGTTCGGCACCGCCGATGACGCCAAGTTCGACAACGACCTGCATGTGCCGGTGAACAAGGTGGTCCGGGTTTACTTGAGCGCCAGCGACGTCATTCACAGCTTCTTCATTCCTAATCTGCGTTTCAAGCAGGACGCCGTGCCAGGTCGCACTATTCTGACCTGGTTCGAAGCCAAGAAACCTGGCAGGTACGAGTTGCCTTGCGCCGAGCTCTGTGGCTTTGGCCATTCCGGCATGAAGGGATGGCTTAACGTCTATACCCCGGAAGAGTATCAGAAATGGGCGGCGCAAAATTTGGCGTCCAAGCCGCAGTAGCCGGTTTGATCATACCTATACTATCGAAGCATCACTACGGAGGTTTTTAAGCCATGAGCGAGTCAGCAGTGGCGCATGGAGCGCATGGACATCACCCAAAGCCGAGTTTTATCAGTCATTATATTTTCTCGCTCGATCACAAGATGATCGGTCGCCAATTCCTCTTCGTCGGCCTGCTGATGCTCCTGATCGGCGGCCTTCTCGCTATGCTGGTGCGCTGGCAACTCGCCTGGCCGGAAACTCCGGTGCCGGGACTGGGCTTCGTCTCCGAACCTTACATTTACCCCGGTCCCAATGGTGGTGGCATTATTCCACCGCAGACCTACAATGCCTTGTTCACCATGCACGCGACGATCATGATTTTCTTTGTGGTCATGCCGATCATGGTCGGCACCTTCGGTAATTTTCTCATTCCGCTGATGATTGGCGCCGGCGACATGGCTTTTCCCAAGCTCAACATGCTGTCGTTTTGGTTCGGCGCGCTATCCGGTGTGGTCATGCTGTCGAGTTTCTTTGTCCCCGGCGGTCCGGCGGCGGGCGGTTGGACCGGCTACGCGACGCTCTCCGCCAAGGCGCAGTACACCGGCGTCGAGTGGGGCCAGCATCTGTGGATTATCGCCTTGATGCTCAACGGCATTTCGTCGTTGATGGGCGCGATCAATTACATCACAACCATAGTCAACATGCGCGCGCCGGGCATGGGTTATTTCCGCATGCCGTTGACGGTCTGGTCGCTATTTGTCACCGCGATCTTATTGTTGCTGGCGTTGCCGGTGCTCACCGCCGCCTTGGCCATGCTGCTCTTCGACCGCATGGCCGGCACGAGCTTTTTCCTGCCCGAAGGCGGCGGCGAGCCGCTGCTCTGGCAGCATATGTTCTGGTTTTTCGGCCATCCTGAGGTTTATATTCTCGTGCTGCCGGCCATGGGCATCACTTCCGATCTGCTGTCGACCTTCTCGCGCAAGCCGATCTTTGGTTATCACGCCATGGCTTTTTCGATGATTGCCATCGCCGGCCTGTCGTGGATCGTCTGGGGCCATCATATGTTCATCAGCGGGATGAATCCGCTGCTTGGCACCGCCTTTATGATGACGACGATGGTCATTGCCGTGCCCTCCGCGATTAAAGTATTTAACTGGCTCGGCACGCTTTGGGGCGGTTCGATTCGGCTCACCGTGCCGATGCTTTTCGCGTTGGGATTCGTCTCGAACTTCCTGATCGGCGGCTTGAGCGGCATTTTCATGGCGTCGACGCCAGTCGATATCTTTATCCACGATACCTACTTCATCGTCGCCCACTTTCACTACGTCGTCGCCGGCATCATCTTCGCGCTGTTCGCCGCGGTTTATTATTGGTTCCCGAAAATGTTTTACCGGCAAATGAATCAACCCTTGGGGAAAATTCATTTTGTCCTCACCTACATTTTCTTTAACGGCGCCTTTTTCCCAATGCATTTCCTGGGTGTCGGCGGCCATATGCGGCGAATCTACAACCCGCTGCAGTACGAATTCATAACCCCGCTGCACGACTGGAATGTTTTTATCACCTGGAGCGCCTTGATCCTCGGCGCATCGCAGATTTTCTTCCTGGTGAACTTCTTCTACAGTCTGTTCGCGGGCAAGAAGGCTGAGCAAAATCCCTGGCAAGCCAATACTCTCGAATGGTCGGCGCCGACGCCGCCACCCCATGGCAATTTCGAAGTGACTCCGACGGTCTACCGCGGCGCCTATGAATATAGCTCCCCGGAAGTGACGGAAGATTGGCTGCCGCAGGATAAAGACCTCGGCACTCATGCCGCGGTCAAAGCCCACTAAGCGAGAGCCGGCAACATGAACGTGGAATCAAGAGGGACGGGGGCAGCGTCTGCCTGTCATCCTTCGTTCTTTTCACCTTGGCCGCACCGCCTCGCGGTGACCTTAGCCTGCGCCACCTTTCCGTTACTGTTTATCGGCGGCTTGGTGACTAGTCTTGGTGTCGGCCTGGCCGTTCCAGACTGGCCGACCACCTTCGGTTACAACATGTTTCTCTACCCCTGGTCAAAAATGATCGGTGGGGTCTTCTACGAGCATAGCCATCGGCTGGTCGCTTCCTGCGTCGGACTATTGACCATCGCACTCACGCTGACGTTGTGGTTAAAGGAACCGCGTCGATGGCTGCGCTGGCTCGGCGTCGCGGCGCTGGCTTTGGTCATCGTCCAAGGCGTTCTCGGCGGCTTGCGCGTGGTTTTGCTGCAACCTACTCTGGCAATAATTCATGCTTGTTTTGCTCAGGCATTTTTTGCCTTGACCGTGAGCCTGGCGCTGTTCACAGCCCGAGAGTGGCGTAACCCGCCGCGGGGAGCACCGCTATCCGACGGCGGTCGACTGCGCCGATTAGCGGCGATCACGACGGCGCTCATCTATTGTCAAATCGTCTTTGGCGCGATGCTGCGCCACACCGGCGCGCGTCTCGACGCTCATCTCTTGTTTGCCGGATTGGTAGCGGTGCATGTAATTTTGTTGCTGTTGCGGATCGCCCGGGAGCATGGCGCGGCAACAGCATTGACGCGGCCAGGCTATTTGCTCGGCGGGCTTTTGGTCGGACAGTTGCTGCTCGGCGCGTTATCCTATTTAGCGAAGTTTACCGCGCTGATACCGTTGCCTCCCGGCGCCCTGGTCTTGACCACGACAACCCATTTGATAATCGGTGCATTGATGCTGGGCACCAGCTTGGTGATCGCCTTGCGGTCGTTTCGCTTGTCGCAACCGGTTGATGCGGCACAAGGGCGCGCGGTGTTGACGGCACAGTATTCACTATGAACTCGAACACTGACACCGCGACTCTGAGCGGCGCCAGCGCGTTGCGCCGGGCCGGCGATTTTGCTGAGCTCGCCAAACCGCGCGTCGTGCTGATGGTGTTGATTACCACCTTCGTCGGTTTCTACCTTGGGTCGGAGCAGGTGCCCGACTATCTCGTGTTGGCCCAAACCTTGATCGGTACGGCATTGGCGGCGGGCGGCACGCTGGCGCTCAATCAATACATGGAACGGGACACCGACGCGGTCATGCAGCGTACCCGGCGCCGGCCGCTGCCGGATGGCCGCTTGCAGCCCCGCGAAGCGGTATGGTTCGGTCTCGCCGTGACCGTTTTGGGTCTTACCTATCTAGCGCTTACGGTAAATCTGTTGAGCGCTTGCGTCACCGGCTTTATCACCATCAGCTATTTACTCTTTTACACGCCGCTCAAGCGGCGTAGTCCTTTATGTATGCTGGTCGGCGCGGTGCCCGGTGCCTTGCCTCCGGTGATCGGCTGGGTGGCGACGCGCGGTATCTTGGAAGTCGATGCCTGGGTTTTGTTTGCGATCATGTTTCTTTGGCAAGTGCCGCATACCCTGGCGATCGCCCGGCTTTACCGGGACGACTATGCCAAGGCCGGCATCATGTTTCTGCCGGTGATCGAGCCGGAAGGCGGCAGCACCAATCGCCAAATCATCAGCCATAGCGCCGCCTTGTTAGCCGTAAGTTTATTGCCGACCTTGCTCGGACTCGCCGGTGGCATCTATTTCGCCGTGGCGTTTGTTTTAGGCGTCGGTTTCATCGTCGCTGGGATCGCTTTGGCGTTGAATTCCACCTTGGCCAACGCCCGGCGGCTCTTGTTTGTTTCGCTGGTTTATCTACCCGTGCTCTTGCTGGTGATGGCGTTAGATCGAGTCCCCTTATGAATCAAACTATGACAGAACCGGGCCAAGCAAAGGCCGCGAAGCGCGTGCGTTTCGGCGCGCTCTTGGCAGCTGCCGTGATTCTCTATATCGCTGCGATCATGGTGTTCATCGTCGTCTACTGAACCATTGACTACTGACTACAGCGAAAATTATGACCACCAGCTCGGCAGCCCGCAAACTCGATGACGTCGTACCCGTCGAGCCGGCTCCGCGTCGACAATCCGGCGGCGGCGGGCCGCCGGTGCGGCCCAATGTGCCTATCCTCAACAATGCCCGGCTCGGCGTGGTCATGCTGCTCGGCGCCGAATTGATGTTCTTCGCCGGCCTGATCGGTGCATTTCTGGTTTTTCGTTTGAGCGCGCAAGTCTGGCCGCCGCCGTTTCAACCTCGCTTGCCCATCGCTGTGACCGGCGTCAATACAATCATCCTGCTGATCAGCGCCCTGACCGTGCATTGGGCGGTTGGCGCGGCACGCGCCGGCGCCGGCATCTTGCGCCATTTGGCCTGGACCGCACTTTTAGGTGCGCTGTTCTTGCTGATCCAGGGCTATGAATGGCTGCGCATGATCCATTTCGGCTTGACCACGTCGAGCAGCGTCTATGGCGGATTGTTTTACGTCCTCATCGGCGCCCATGGCGTCCACGTCATCGGCGGACTGATTTGGCTGGCTATCGTTTACTGGCAGGCGCGGCGCGGCCGCTTCATCAAGCAGGATTTTGTCGGCGTGCAAACCGCGCGCATGTACTGGACCTTTGTCGTCGCGCTTTGGCCGGTGCTGTACGGTTTAGTTTACCTATACTAGCGCAGTTTGGTTGACAGGGCGGAACCGTTAAGATATTTTTTTGCCTGTTTATGAGTGTGAAAACTAGGATTTGGCTTGTCATTTCGATCGGTACGATATTCCTGCCGGCGATCGTACAGGCTTGTTCTGTGTGCTTTTCCGGCGACGACGACGCTCTGACCCACGCGTTCAACTGGAGCGTCGGTTTTCTGCTCGCCGCCCCGTACATGATCGCCGGAACCATTGCCGCATGTTTAGTGATCGCATATCGACGAGCGGCGGCTAAGCAATCCCTATTGGCGCAGCTGAAAGAGCAGGAATCGATCAATCCGCTGATTTGGACCCAGGAGGAAAGCGCGAGATGAGTGAAGCGGTAGCTGTGCATGGTGCGGTGGAGCCCGCCGAAACCCCCTTGACCCCGGAGAGTTGGGGCAAGCTCGGCATGTGGTTGTTTCTCGCCGGCGACGCGATGTCGTTTGGCGGTCTAATTGTCGCCTACGGCGCCCTGCGTTACCACAGCAAAAGCTGGCCGGTTCCCGCCGAAGTGCTGGGCATAAACCTGACGGCGTTGATGACTTTCTTGCTGATCGTCAGCAGCGTGACCATGGTTTTGGGCTTGGCGGCGCTGCAGGACGGCGATAAGCCACGGTTCAAAAAGTTCATGGGCCTGACCATTCTTGGCGGCGCGATCTTTCTCGGCCTGCAAGCATATGAATGGACGCATCTGATCGGCCACACCCTGCCGCACTACAAACTGGCCTTCAGCACTGATTTATTCGCGACGACATTTTTTGTGCTGACCGGCTTTCACGGCATGCACGTGTCCGGCGGCGTCATTTACAATATTTGCGTGCTCGCGGCGGTTTCGCGCGGCAGATATCAAGCCAAACATGTCGAGATCGCCGGACTCTATTGGCACTTCGTCGACCTGGTGTGGATATTGATTTTTACGTTCGTCTATTTGTTATAGCCAAACATCAGAGGAGTCTCATGGCATCGACCGCTCACGCCCATCCCAACTACATCAAGATTTTTATCATTCTCTCAGTGCTGACCGCCGTGGAAATCGGCGTAACGTTTCTGGGGCTACCGAGACCGCTGCTGGTCGCCTTGCTGGTCGGTCTGGCGGTGTGGAAGGCGGCGCTGGTGGCGCTCCACTTCATGCACTTGAAGATCGAGAAGACGACACTGACGATTGTCGCGGTGATACCGTTTATTCTGTGCGTTTTCCTGAGCCTTATGTTACTGCCGGACATCTACCCGCGATGATGACTATCTCGCAACTTCCAACGTTGAACGCGGCGCTGAACAGTTTCAGCGCCGTTTTTCTTTGCGCCGGTTATTTCTTCATTCGCCGTGGCAACCGCAGCGCGCACCAGCGCTGCATGCTCGCGGCAGTGACCTGTTCGGTCCTGTTTCTGACCTCCTATCTGGTGTATCACTACCAAGTCGGCTCCATCGGCTTCAAAGGCCAAGGCTGGATTCGTCCGGTCTACTTCACGATCCTCATCACCCACACCATTCTCGCCGCCGCCGTGGTGCCGCTGGTGCTGATTACTCTAATCCGCGCCCTGCGCGAGCGCTTCGACGCGCACCGGCGCATCGCCCGCTGGACCTTTCCCATCTGGTTGTATGTTTCGGTGACCGGTGTGGTGATTTATCTGATGCTGTACGGCATCTAAGATGATCAACGCGCCGGCTGCCGGCCTCGGCGCGCGTTACCCCGACGATCAATTACGATCAGGAATTGAACTGTGGCTGGCGCGGCGGCAGGCTAATGGCTGAGGGCGGCACCAAGAGAATTTGCTCGTCTTTGTCGAGCTTGAAGCGCCGCCCGGTTTTTAGACAGAACGCGTTATGGCCTTGTAGCGACGAGACCTGTGGCGGCATCGAACGGCCGGCGAAGAATTCGGCAACACTTTGCTTGCGATCCGGGCCTTCGGTGAGGTGGATCTTCATGTGGATGGTATGTTCGCGTTTGCAGTCGTCGCAACGGAAGTAAATTTCGTACGCCGGCATAGCTCCCATGTACCACCAAGCGGGGAATTTTCCAATCTCTTCCAAGGGAATTTTCATCGTCACCCGCTTGATTTTTTTACTCGCTCCTTTGGGCCGTCTGCCTATGGAAGCTTGTTTTGCCGTTTCGGCGCGCTATTGCGTCGATTTTCTCAATCGGCCGGGGTCGATTGACAGGGCAAAACGCTTCAAGCTAGATAGACGGGGGTTCCGAATTTTTCATGAGGTTGACGGCAATTTATGGCGATCAAGTCGATTGGCATTGTCGGCTGCGGGGCGATTGGCAAGGCGCTGGTGCGCGCCGTGGAAGACGGCAAACTGGCGGTGCGCATCGCTGGCGTGACCAGCCGCCGGCCGCAGAGCGCCCAGGAATTTCTCGCGTCATTTAAGCATCCGCCGCGCTACCTTCCCTTAGACGACCTAATCGCGGCGTCCGACTTGCTGGTGGAAGCCGCCGGCGGCCATGTCGTAGCCGAGCTCGCGAGCAAGGCATTTGGCGCCGGCAAAGATCTGATGGTGATCAGCGTCGGCGCGCTGCTCGAACATCCAGAGGTGATGGCGGAGTCGCGCCGCACCGGTTGCCGTTTATACGTGCCGTCGGGCGCCATCGCCGGCTTGGATGGTATCAAGTCCGCCTGCGTCGGCGCTATCACCCATGTCACGCACACGACGCGCAAGCCGCCGCTCGGCCTTGAAGGCGCGCCCTATTTGGTCGAGCGCGGCATCTCCCTGGCCGGCTTGCAGGAGGAGCGGGAAGTTTTCTTCGGCACGGCGCGTGAAGCCTGCCGCGGCTTTCCGGCAAATGTTAACGTTACTGGTGCGGTAAGCTTGGCCGGCATCGGTCCGGACCAAACCCGCGTGCGCATCCTCGCCGTGCCCGGCCTGGCGCGCAACTGCCACGACATCGACATCGAAGGCGAGTTCGGTAAGCTGCATGTGCATATCGAAAATATCCCGAGCGAAAATCCCAAGACCGGGAAGCTCACCGCGCTGTCGATTATCCGCGCGGTGCAAGACGTCGTCGACCCGGTGCGCATCGGTAATTGAACCGCCCGGTCGAGGTTCAACGCTGTAGATCGAGGATCAATCTCATAGCCTTAAACCGTCGACAAGCGCGTCAGCGGTGCCGTGCGCCAATACGGCAAGGCTAAATCAAATTCATGAATAATAGCGATCTGATCGTCCGCACTCTGGAACAGGCCGGCGTGCGCTGGGTATTCGGCATTCCCAGCGGACCGGTGTTGCCGCTGATCGAAGCGTTGCACGGCAGCGCGGTTGCATTCGTGCTCACCGCGACCGAAACCTCGGCGGCGTTCATGGCCTCCGCGGTGGGTTATCTGACCGGAACTCCCGGCGTGTGTGCGTCGACGGTCGGTCCCGGCGCGACCAATTTAACCACCGGCGTCGGTAGCGCCTGGTTGGACCGCGCGCCGCTGTTGGCGATCACTTGCAATGTCGCGATGCCCTGGCTCGAGCGGCGTATTCAGATGCGCATCGATCATCACAAACTATTCGAGCCGCTGACCAAGGCGACCTTGGCTTGCCGCCACGCCAATGTCGGCGCAGCCTTCGCTCAGGCGATTGCCGTCGCGACGCAAGAACCGCCCGGGCCGGTGCATCTCGACTTACCGGAGGATGTCGCCCAGGCCGCCGCCGTGGAAACCCGCGGCGCACCGGCGGCGTCCGCGCCGCTGCCGGATCTATCGAACGAAGTTGCCGCGACGATCCGCCAGGCGCTGCAGCGTTCCAAGCGGCCGTTGTTGATTGGCGGTTTGTCGTTCACCCGCTGCGCGGCGGGTGGGAATTTACTACAGTTCGTCGAACGGCAGAATATTCCATTCGTCACGACCTTGCATGGCAAGGGGTTTTTGCCGGAGAGCCATGCAAACTCGGCCGGCGTCATCGGCCGGGCGCGCCGCAGCGATGTCAGAAAGTTCACCGATCGCGCTGATCTCATCATTGCCGTTGGCTACGATCCCATCGAGATCAATTACGAAGACTGGGTGACTCCCGGCACGCCGATCGTTCACGTCAGCACCGAGGCGGCTGAGAACGGCAACGATTTGAATCTGCTCTGGAATAAGGCGTGCAACTTGGACGCGGCGGTTGGCGCTATCAGCCACATTTCGGCCGCGGCCAATGACTGGTCGATAAGCGATTTCTCGGCGCACCGCGATGTTTGGGACAAAGCCCTCCGGCCAGCCGGCGCGAACTTTGCGCCGTTTCAGGCATTGGATATTTTACGCGCAGCACTGCCGGCCGACGGCATACTGGCTTACGACGTCGGCGCCCACACCCATCAAATCGCATCCCAGTGGCGCACCGATCTGGCCAGGACTCTGCTTGCCACCAACGGATGGTCGTCGATGGGCTACGGCATGCCGGCGGCCTACGCGGCGAAATTGGTTCATCCCGATCGCGCGGTTGTTTGCGTGGTCGGCGACGGCGGCTTCCAAATGACCGCCGGCGAATTGGCGCTGGCGCGGCGGCTGAACCTAGCGGTACCGGTGATTGTGCTCAACGATGGCTGGCTTGGTCTGATGAAGGTCAAACAGGAAAAACGCAACTATGAGCTTTCCGGCGTGCGTCTCGGCGCGCCGCCGGAATCACCGGCGCATTATTTCGGCGTCCCTTGCCGCGCCGCTAAGACGCCGGATGAATTTCGTGATGCCCTCGAGTGGGCTATGGCCCTTGGCGGTCCGAGCGTCATTGAAGCTTTTGTCGACGCCGCCAGCTATAGCACAACGGTCTTCGACTAACGTCCATCCATTCCATGCCTGCTGACAGCTCAGTAAAGCGCCATCCTGGCCGCTGGATGATCCTCGCGTTGATCAGCGTGTCGCATATCATTGGCGCCGCGGCGCAGTATGGCGTGAACACTTTGGCGCCGTTCTACAAGGATGAACTCGGATTATCGCGCACCCAGGTGGGATTGTTTTTCTCGTCATTCTATTTAGCCATGACCGGTGCCTCGTTTGGCACCGGTTGGCTGGCGGATCGCTTCGGCGTGCGCAAAACCACGCTGCTCGGCCATGTGCTCCTGGGTCTATGCACCATGATGGCGGCATTTTCGCATTCCTTCGAGTTTGGCTGCGTCAGCTTTTTCTTGGCCGGATTTGGCTATAGCTTTCTCAATCCGGCGTCGACCATCGGTGTGATGTCGTGGTTTCACCGCGACGAGCGCGCCACGGCCATGGGCGCCAAGCAGACCGGCGTGCCGGGGGGCGGTGTGCTTGCGGCAATCGTCGCGCCGTCGCTGGTGTTATTGATCGGTTGGCGTGGCTCGTTAGCAGCTTTGGGCGTGCTCAATTTCATTTTCGGCTTCATCTTCTCATGGCTGTGGCGCGAACCTCCCGCCGGCACCGCGGTCGCCGAAACCAACCCTGGCGTTACAAGCACCGACGGCCCGCTCAATGTTTGGGGGCTATTGCCGATTAGTTGTGCGACGGCGATGTATTTGATTGGCCAGATGGCATTGATCACTTATGTGCCGTTGTATCTGAAAGACGCCATGGAGTTTTCGCCTTACTGGGCAAGCCAGGCGCTCGCCCTCACCCAAGCGGGGGCGATGATCGGACGGATCGGTTGGGGCGTGGTGAGCGACCGCATCTTCAAGGGCCGCCGTAAGATCGTCCTGATCTTGATCGGCATACTCGCGGTGATTCTGTTTACTGGGTTAAGTTTGATGGGACCAAACTCGTCCTATTTTATCCTCATGGCAATCTTGTTCCTCTCGGGTGTCTGCATTGTCGGTTACCAGGGCGTTTCCTACGCGCTCATTGGCGAGATTACCGGTAAGGCCAAGACCGGCGCCGGCCTCGGTATGATGATCACGATAAATGCCGGCGCGGCGACGTTGGGCACGCCGATTTTCGGTTACATCGTCGATCGCACCGGCTCCTATTCGATCGGGTGGCAAGTCCTCGCCGCGGCAATCGCCATCGGCACGTTCGCCATGGCGATCCTGCTCAATGACACTGCGCGCAAGTAATAGCGCGGCAGGGTTTTCAAGGCGGTCGTTCGGTATCGACCGCGGCGGTATTCAACTCATCTCAGCTCGTCATGCCGAGGCTGGACGGCAGCGTCGTGAGGTCGGCCTGCACATTCTTGATGCCGGGAATCGCTTTGATGTGGGTGAGGACTTGCCGTTCGGTAATCCATTCCGGCACAGTTCCACTGACAAAAATATCGCCGCCATTGACTTTGACCTCGACCCGCACCTGAGACAGGTCTTCGGCCAGCGCTAAGGTAGCGCGCACCCGCGATGCCAGTGCGAAGTTTTCAAAAGCTTGCTTCGAGGCTGGGGTCATTTCATAGTCCGGCGCGTGGGCGGTCGCGACGATCAACTGCTTTGCCGTGGCCACGCTCATATGACCCAAATTGACCACCAGATCGTAGCGGCTAGCATCGCGCCAGTCGGTGCCGAACATGCCTTGAAGCCGGCGCGTGCGCGCTTTATCGACCTCATCGACGTAGCGCCGGGCGGCTAGTTCATTGAGCTTGTGACGCGCGCGCACCTGCTCAACGCGCATTTCCAGCGGCGCGGTGAGCAGGACTTTGAGGACATGCTGAAACTTGGGGATGAGCTCGTGGCCTAGATGGCCGTGATAGACGATGCCATGATCACGGGCGATCTCACAGAACGCCGCCTGTAACGCAATCCGATAAGGATCGAGATTGCGTGTGAAGGTCGCCCACCAGCTTGGTTCGCGTTCGACGATTTCGGTCAGTTTGGTTTCGGGAATGCCATACCGCAAGCTCGCCTGAACCAAAACCTCACGGTCGACGGAGCGGTAGCCCAATGCCTCGGCGACGCTATCGGCCAACTCTTCGCCGCTGCCTGAAGCGCCTTGGTAGATGGTGATGATTTGCATAATCCCTCCCCGTCTAATTGCGCGAACCACGTCGATCGTTACTTTAAACTCACGCCGGACCCGTGGCTCTTTTCCCTGGATAAAATCGCTATACCAAAACGGTTGGCAAGACGAACCCTTCTCTAAACGCCTGGGCCGCCTCTTCTTCGAACAAAGGTCCCACCACTTCGACGGCATGCGTGCCTCGAGCCAGCACCTCGGCGCAGTGTTCGAATAGTTGCTCCGAATGCTGGCCGACCAGCTGTCTCAGGCGGGCGTTGCTTAGACCAAAGACGACCCGGCCCACGCCGCTCCAGAATATCGCCCCGGCGCACATCGGACATGGCTCGGCATTGACGTAAAGCGTGCAATGGCCCAGCAGGTGGCGGGGAAATTGCCGCGACGCCTGGGCGAGCAGCCTGGTTTCGGCGTGGCTGGTGCAGTCATGGGTGGCGTGTTTGGTGTTTTCCGCCTCGATGAGAATTCTGCCGCGATTGCTCACCAGTACAGCGCCAAACGGCCGATCGCCATGGTCGCGCGCGCGCTCGGCGACCATCAAGGCATGGCGTAGATAACGATGGTCCGCTTCTAGCATAATCTTTCCCTGATCCTGTACGGCTGCTGCTTAAACTTATCCAGCCGAACCGAAATTGTTTGGCGCGGCTAAAAATGACAAGGGCGTCCTTCGCAGAAGGACGCCCTTGCGGCGCGTATCGCGCACTTAACTGCGCTATTTAGTTTGTCCTGATTCCCGCTGCCCACGGTTCCATGGGCTTCGCTCCGGAACGCACTCACGTGAGAAACCTCCGCGTGTCATACTACCTGCGACCTTCCTCACTATGTCGCTAAAGCGACTATTTGCCTTCAGGCTATTTAGTTGAGGTCCGGTTAGTTAACGCCGCTGCGTGAGATCGGCTAGATGTCCGGGTCGGGAGCCGCCCGCAGACAGCGGGCATAAGTGCTTCGGTGGATTTCCGTCTTGCATAGCAAAACCTCCTTTCGCACCTTGGGGCTCAAATCGTTTGCGACCCCCTCGCCCCTACGCCTGGCGGCGTTCAGTGGGTCTGATACCGCTTTACGACTGCGCACTATGAATGTCAAGAGTAAAAATTCCTTAGGTCATTTCATAGTTGCACCGGCGATGCCACACCAACGACGTTGACTTCGAGTCGCTGCGGAGTTTTAATTTTTGCCAGTCATTGCTCAGAGTCGCCAACCGGAGGAGCTATGCGGCGTAAAGTTTTTTTCTGTAGTCTCGCCTTGCTGTTGTCCGTCAGCATGCCGGCGCAGAGCGCCGAACCGGAACGGTCGAAGCCGCCGGTGCCGGAGGAACTATCCGATGCCTGGGAGCGCTTTCAGCGCGCGCTGCACGACTGGGGCGGCCGTCTGTGGGAGCGCGTCGGGCCGCGCGGCGCCCGCGAAGACCGTCCGGTGATCAGCCAGATGCTCAACAATAAAGATGTGCTGGGATTGTCCGCGGATCAAGTGCGCCGGCTCGAGCAGCAGCGCGATAATTTCCAACGCTTGACCATCCGCAATGAAGCCGATCTGCGCATCCTCGAACTCGATATCGCCGCCCTGCTCGAGAGCGAGCCGGTGGACATGGCCAAGCTCGAAGCGAAAATGCGCGAGGAAGAAAAGCTCCGCACCGACTTGCGCATCGCGCGCATCCGCGCCATCGAGCAAGGCAAGGCCTTGCTCAACGCAGAGCAAAAGAAAAAACTAAGCGAGCTGCAGCGCCAAACGCTGACGCTGCGGTTTCCGCCGCCAAGCCAAAACCCGACCGCTCCGGAACGAGGACAGCCGCCCCGTCCTTAAGCCATCTAAGTTTAAAATCGCAGCACCGCAGACCAATTGTTTTTTCACTGGCACTGCAATAGCCTGTCCATGAGGAAATTCCACGGCGGTGAGGCCCTGTTTCCGTCGTGCTCGAGAGTGTCATGAAGCGCTTTGGACAAAGTAAAATTCTCCGGTTCATCCTTGGCTCAGCCAGCGGTATCAGCTTACTGCTATCGCCGATCCCATTCGCGCATTCCGCCTGCCGTGACCCCGATGTCGTGCGCGGCTTCGGATCCCTCGCCTACGCGGCCAATGTCGACGCGACGATTCAGTACTTCGGCCACAATTTTTTTCTGATTACGACCAGCAAAGGAACACGCATCGTCGCCGATCCCTTGGGACCGGGATGGTATCCCAATCCCAACGTCGCCGCCGATGTCGTCACGGTCGGCAAGGAAATGTTCAACCACAACGCCGTGCAGATCGTCTTGGGCAATCCGCTGGTCTTGCGCGGGCTGAAAAACTACGGCGCCGACTGGAACATGATCAACACGAGCGTCAAAGATACCTTCATTTACAGCGTGCCGATTCATCAGAACGCCGAGTCTGTCCAGGGGATTCACGGCGCCGCATTCGTCTATGACCTCGGATTCTTGTGCATCGCCCACTTGGGCGACTTGAGCCAAAAGTTGAACGAACAACAGATTAAAGCTTTCGGCAAAGTCGATATCGCGCTCACGCCCATCGGCGGCGGCCGTACCATGGGGCCGGATTTGGCCAAGGAAGTCCTTGCCCAGCTCAAGCCGAAGATCGCCATCCCGATGCACCATCGCGACAGTCCGTATCTGATCCAGCAATTCACCGCCGGCATGAAGGCCCAGTTGCTCAACACCGATACCCTGGCGGTGAGCAAGGATGCGCTGCCGTCGCCCACCGAGATCCGCGTTCTCCAGCCGCGCGGCGTGATGCATTACCGGTGAACAGGATTGATATCTAGCTATTTCGTTGGCGGAACGGCTTGGTTTCGTCTGGCGACATTCGTGCGTGCGTAGCTTGAAGTGACGAGTTTCGCCATCGTGGCCCAGAGGCGCCGGGCGCCTCTCTTTCCTGAACTCGTTAAACTTCGGCCGATGTCCCTACCGCTGCCCCCAAGGCATGACGATGGTCTCGATCGGTTGCGGCAACTCCGGCTTGGATATTTTCAACACCGGCGTGTTGAGCATTTTTACTCGGGTCAGGCCCTGGGTGTATTCCTGCACGGCTTGTTCCCACCAGAAGTGTTTGGGGATGGCGATTTTGGGATTGACTAGTTTCGTGAGTTCGCGCGCTTCGCTCGGTGTGACAGTGAAGTAGCCGCCGGCGATGGGGACGAGCAGGATGTCGATCTTGCCCATCATCTTGAGTTGATCGGGGGTCAGTATGTGACCCAGGTCGCCCAAATGGGCGATGCAAATATCGTCAACCTTAAAAACGAAGATGGCATTTTTGCCGCGCTGCATGCCGCGGCTTTTATCGTGATATGCCGGGACGACATAAACCGACACGTCGCGGATGGTTGTCGAGATCTTTTGCCAGTCATCGCCGCTCGGCGTTAGCCCGTGAAAGATTACCGGCGTGCCGGGCGCCATGTGGACGCTGCTATGCGGGCCGTGGCGGTGGCTGCTGGTGACGATATGTTGCGGCAGCGTCGGCCGCGGCAAATCGAAAGCTCCATGCGGGTCGGTGAGCACCCGGGTCCCCTTGGATGATGTAATTTGAAAGGTTGAATGGCCCAGCCATTCGATGGTGACTTGCGCCGCGCTGCCGACGGCGGTGCGAAAAACTTTCTCTTGCTGGACGACTTCGAGCTCGTGGCAGAATGGTAGAACCCGGACTGGCGCTGCCAGCAGCGCGATCATGACTGTCATCGTGCGCAGGACTCGAATCATTGTGCGCGTTCCTCGGCGCAGGCACAGGGGCCTCGCCTGACTAAATCAAACCCCACTTCCTCCTCATCCACCACTCGACGCTGAGCAGCGCCAGCACGATGGCGAAGGGCCAAAGCGTGCTCCACAGCTGGGTTTGGCGTTGCTCGACCAGCTGCGACGGCGCGATGGTTTCGAGTTTGGCGGCGATCTTCTCCAGTGCTTTGTCGTTCCAGTCGCTGATCGAAAAGTATTCGCCTTTGCTGTTCTCGGCGATTTGTTTCAACAGGTCGAGCCGCGGCAGGCCATCGTCGGTTTCGCCGTAGGCAAACGCGGCGGTGAAACTGCCGCGATCTTTGCCCAGCACTTTACCGCCCAAGCTTGCTTCCGCTTCGACCCGATGGGTGCCCTCTTTGGTCGGAATGAATTCGCCGGTGTACTCGCCTTCTTCGCTGTCGGCGCTGGCGGCGACCGCCGTCGGTTCGCCTTCGGGGCCGAAGACGCGCAGTTGGACGGACGCCTGGCGCGTCGGCGTAAAGTCATCTTTCAGGACTTTCAATTTGATCTGGCTTTTTTCGCCCGGCTGCACCGCTGCGATGGGACGCAGCTGCACTTGTTCGAAGGACGGCTCCTGGGCGAGCCAGCGCACCGCCTGGCGGACGAGTTTTAAATGATTTTGCGGCGTTTCTTTATTGCCGACGGCGATGAAGTTCCAGCGCCAGGCGTCGTCGCTCATAAGCGCGAGGGTGCGTCCCTTGCCAAAGCGGCCGATGGTCAGGAGCGGCGCGCCGCCGCTTTCAGCGCTGCCTACGATCAAAGTTTCACCACGGCCGGCGCGTACCTGGTTCATGCCGGTGAGCGCCGGCATTTTGCTCCAGGCTTCTTCGTTGGTTTTTGGATCCGGCAGTAACCGGGTGATCGGGTGGGCTTTGCCCGCCGGCGTGAGCGCCGCGCTAAGCGCTGACGTCGTTTGATAACTTCCCTTGCCGTCCAACTCCACCGGCAGGGCTTCTTTTAAAGCGCTCTCGCCGTAACCGCCGGCGTCGAAGGAGCGCGGGCCGCCGAACATCGCCAGCCCGCCGCCGTCGCGAACGAAATCGCGCACCCGTTCCAAATAAGACGGATTGAAATAAGCGCGATGGGAGAAGTCGTCGAACACAATCACATCGAAGTTCTTCAATTCTTCGAGAAAAATATCGTCGATCGGAAACGGAATGAGACTCAGCTGGCTCTCCGGTACGTCGACGCTGTCCGTCGGCGTGCGCAGAAACACGAAGGAGACCAGCTCGATCAACGGATCCTGCTTCATCGCCATGCGCAGAAACCGATAATTCCACGCCGGCGAGCCGGACAACGTCAGGACGCGAATCTTGTCGCGCTGGACATCGACTTTGAATTCTTTGCTATTGTTCTGGGTGATCTGTTCGCCGGCCTGAGCCGGGATGCTGACGGAAAAGCCATGGGTGCCGAGATCCTTGGGCGTGAACGCGAGGGTGATTTTTTGCTCGAAGGGGTCGGCGTCGACGACTACGTTCCGGGTGGTAACGATATTTTTGCCGCGGTTGAAGAACAGCGGCACCGACTTGCCTTTCATGCCCGAGGCCTGGATCGTCAGATCGATCTTGAATTCGCGGCTGCGAAAGGCGAATTCCGGCGCGCCCAGCTTGGCAATGCGCACGTCCGTAAAACCTTCCGCCTCGCCGACGCCGACGGCAAATACCGGCACAGTCAGCGCCGGTCCGCCATCCAAGCTCTTCTTGTCGCCATTGGTGATGCCGTCGGTGAAGACTATGATACCGGTTGCCGCCGCGGCGCTGTCGCGCCCGCTGGTTTGCAGCAATTCCAATAATCGCGTGCCGGGATCCTGCGGCTGCAAACCGGCGAGACTACCGGTGGAGATCGGCTCGAGACTCGTGCCGAGGCGTATCAGCTTGAGATCGTATTCACGACTGAGTTTCTGCAGCATCGAGTCGTTCCCACCCGCATCAAGTTTATCGCGCACGAGATCGAGGCGGCTCTTGGCGTTTTTGTCCCCCGGCGCGCTCTTGGCGCTGGCTGGAAAGCCCATGCTCTGCGAACTATCGATCAGCACCGTCAGCGGCCGGCGCAACTTGGTCACGCGCCTGTCGATCAGCGCCGGGCCGAAAAGAAAAAAAATCAGCACAGCGTAAACCAAAGCCCGCAGCGCGGTAAGAATGGCGCTTTGACCGATCGGCAGACGTTTTTTCAGACCGAAATACTGCTGCAGCAGCAGCGCCGCGGTGGCGACGCCGATGAGCGCCACCAACCAGCCCGGCAGCGAACCAATCATATAAAGGTTATTCATGGTTTACCGGGTGAGCCGCTTGCGGATGAACGGCACATGGATGAGATCGTCTTTGTAGTTCTCGGTCATGGCATACAAAATCAGATTAATGCCCAAGTGAAAGGCGTCGCGCCGCTGCGGCTCGCCGCCAGGGGTGCAAGCATTGGTCCATTTGCCCACTTGATCGCGCTCCCAGGCGGCGCACAGACCGTTCTGGCAGTAGACCACCGGGGTTGCGTTGCCAAGCGTGATGCTTTCCAGCGCTGGGCTGACCAGTCGCACGCCGCCGACCCGGCGCAATAAATAATAGCTGCGCAGGGCGGCGTGGCCGGCGGGCATGCGTTTGAATTCGTTGCCGGGAAATACCCGGAGCATCTCACGCCGCACGGCTTTGTCGAAACCGTAGCCTTGTTGGCCAAGAGCGTCGTCGATCAGCATGAAGCCGCCGTAGGTAAGAAACACCCGCAAGACTTCGATCTCCTCTGGGGTAAACGGATCGAACTCATATTTGCCGGTGAGATAAAGAAACGGGTAGTTGAACAGATCGCGGTCGGTCAAGCTGACTTCATGGCGCACCGTCGCGGCTTCGACGCTGGTGCGCGCCATCAGCTCTTCCATCAGCGGCGTCACCGACAACGGATGCGGATTCCAATCCCCGCCGCGATATTTGAGCTGGGCGAAAACGAACTGCAACCGGCGCTTGTCGATCGGATGATTGGCCCGGGCGAGAGGCGGCACGAGGGTCGCACCCAGCAGCGTCTGGATAAACACAGCGAGAAAGTTGCGGCGATTCATACGTTAATAGAAAAACGGCTTCGAGCCGAGCCCATCGTAATTTTGCTTTTACTTTTTCCTTCTGCCCTTCTTAGAATCTTTGTCCCAGCCAGCCCTCGAATAGCAACGTGGCGATCAGCACTGCCAGTAACGGCAGGGCCAGGTCGACGCGCTTGCCGCCATCTTTGAGTTGCTCAAAATCGAGCACTTCGGTGCGGATCGGTTGCATTTTACCGGCGAGCTCGGCGGCGCCGATCTCGTCCAGGCGCGATTCCAAAAACGGCGCGTTGACGGCGTAGAGCTGCGGCGCGCCGCTGTCTTTATCGCCGCCGGCCGCCAGCGCTAACCGGTAGATGCCCGCCTTGTCGTTTTCTTCGACTGTCGCCGTGGCGCGTTCCTTGGCGCCAACGATGGGGACTTCGGTGTTCTGCTTGTCGGGTTTGGTCACGCGCAGATTGCGGCCGACGAAGTTGGCCGGGAAGGACAATTCTTTCTTCGCTCCGACGGCGATGCCGGCGTCCAGGTTGCCCCGTTTGCCGCCGGCAAGATATTGCGTCAGCGATTGAATCAACGGCAGAAAGACCGTCTTGACCGGCAGGTCGCTCCAATCGCGGTCGGCGCTGGTGGTCATTAACATCACCTTGCCGGCACCGACCTTCTGTTCAAGCAGCAGCGGCTCGCCGTTGGCAAGGGAGATGAGCGCCTTGCCGGCGGCGCGCTGGTAACCCCACACGCGCACGGTCTTGAAGGATTCCTGTAAAATACTGTCGGCGAGACTTTGCAGCGCCGGATGCGTGAGATCGATCTTGTCGATCTTCTCGCCGCCGGCTTCCGGTCCGGTTTTCCTGTCGCGCAACTGCGCCGGCAATGCTTGGGCGAGTTTCTGATTATAACTCTCGGCGGAAAACTTATCGCCGGCGAAAATCAGCAGACCGCCGCCCTGGCGCAGATAGCTCTGCAACTTGGTTACCAACGGATCGGGCAGGGTCGCGAGATTGGCCAGAACGACCACCTGATAGTTATCGAGGTTGGCGGCGTTGAGCCCGTCCGATAAAACCACTGTCGGTAGGAACAGCGATGAGTCGCGCTCACCCGCCGGGTTGAGCGCGCGAGTGAGGAAAAACGTTTCGCTTTGCACCAGCGAGGTCTGCGGATCGCCGTCGACCAGGAGAATTCTCAACTTGTCCTGGGCGTCGAGAGCAAAATGGGCCACTGCATTGCCGGCGAAGCCGTCCTTTTTGAGTGTGATTTGACCGACATGGGCGCCGGGCTGGCCGATACGGGTTTGAAAGTTAACCGACGTCTCGCCCTTGGCGGGAATGGTCGCGAGCTTCTGTTCTTTGTTCTGGCCGTCGATGCTGAGCTGCACCAACAGCTCCTTGATTTCCGAGCCGCCGAAGTTGATCACCGTCGCTTCGATCTGCAGCGGCAGATTGACGCCGACGCCGGCGCTGCCCAGGCGAATTTCTTTGACTGCACCATTGACCGGCTGCTGCTTTCTGCCGATGCGGATAACTTTCAACGGGATCGACGGGTCGGCCTGTTTCAGCGCAGCCACGGAAAATTGATCCCACCCGGTGAGCCCCATGTCGGTGATGATGCGGATTTCTTTTTGCCCCGCCGGTTGATTGAGCAGCTCATAGGCCTGGCTCAAAGCCGCAGCGACATCGGCGCTGCCATCGGAGATTTCACTGCCGGCAATCTCTTTCAGCAGCACATCCTTTTGGTCCTTCAGGCGAAAGGTTTGCTTGCCGCTGATATTGGTCGGAATCACCGCGGCACGGTCGCCATCGTTCAAGCCATTGATCAACAGGCTCGCCGCCTCTTGAGCTCGTTTGAAACCGGTACCGTCGCCGGACCAGGTCATGCTGAGGGAATTGTCCAGTATGACGACCAGCGACACCGGACCGCCGCCGGCGAACAGACCGGCGCCGGTTTGAAAGATCGGATTGGCGAGTAGGAGCGCGAGACAAATCACCGCCAGGGTGCGCAGCGCCAACAACAGCCAGTGGCGCAAGCGGTAACTTCGTGAAATGCGTTTCTGCGACAGCAGGATAAAACGGACGGCGGGAAAGCGGATACGCTTCAAGCGGCGCCGATTGAGCAGATGAATCAACACCGGCAACGACGCCGCAGCCAGGCCGAAAAGAAACAGCGGGTAGAGAAAAAAAACCGACATGCGAGTCCTACCCTCTCCAGCTCAAATAGCTCGCCAGCGCCTGGTCCAGCGGCGTCGTGGTGGAAATCAATTGGTAGTCGATGGCGCTGTCGTGGCACTGTTTGCGCATATCGGTGATGAACTCTTGAACGACTTCTTTATAAGTGGCGCGGATCGCGCGCGGGTCTGCGATCACTTGAAGATTGGCGGCTTCCAAATCTTCGAACAGGATATTGCCATCGAAGGGCAAGTCGAGCTCGGCCTGGTCGAGCAGGTGAAAGACGATTACATCGTTGCCCTTGAAGCGAAACTGGCGCAGCCCCTTGAGAATCGGTTCGGGCTCGTCGAGCAAATCGGAAATTAACACGATCAGACCGCGCCGGCGGATCTGCCCGGCCAGCTCTTCGAGGATTTTTGCAACGTTGGTTTCCCCCGCCGGGCCGCGATTCTCCAAAGCATGAATAATTTGTAATAGATAATCGCGCTTGGAGCGCGGCGGAATGAAGGATTCGATCTTGTTCGAAAAAGTTATTACGCCCGCGGCGTCCTGCTGTTTGAGAACCAAGTACGCTAGGGAGGCGGCGAGGGTGCAGGCGTAATCGAATTTGCTGATGCCGTCGGAGGCATAATTCATCGATGCGCTGCCGTCGACCATCAGGTAGGCGCGTAGGTTGGTCTCGTCCTCGTACTCCTTGATCATGTAACGGTCGAACTTGCCGAGCGCTTTCCAGTCGATGCGGCGGATCTCGTCGCCCGGCGAGTACTCGCGGTGCTCTTCGAATTCGACGCTGAAGCCTTTGGCGCGGCTTTTGTGTACCCCGGAAAGCAACCCTTCGACTACCCAACGGGCGCGCAGCGAGAGATTGGCGATGCCCGCCAGCACTTTGGGGTCGAAGTAATTTTTATTGTTGTCGGCCATCGCACGCTCGTCATGGACAATTACAACCTACCGATTCCAAATTGCAGATTCAAAGGACCTCGGACAATTGGCAATCCGGAATGGGGGAATCTGTAATGCCGGCGCTCTAGCGCGCCTTGCCGTCTGTCGAAGCTTTTACATCGGCCAGCAGGCGGTTGACGATATCGAGGGAAGAGAGGCCTTCACCTTGGGCTTTGAAGTTCGGCACGATGCGGTGGCGCAATACCGATGGCGCCAGGGCTTGGATATCTTCGATCGACACGGCATAGCGGCCCTGCAGAATGGTCCGTGCCTTGGCGCCCAGGATCAAAAACTGCGACGCCCGCGGCCCGGCGCCCCATTCGACATAGTCTTTGACGAACTGCGGCGCGTCGGCGCCTTGCGGTCGGGAGCGCTGCGCCAGGGCCACCGCATAGGACACCACGAATGGCGAGACCGGCACTTTGCGCACCAGCTCCTGGTAGCGCAGGATCGCCGGGCCATCCATGATTTTCTGCGGCGTCGGTTTGGCGTTGGAGGTCGTCTGCATGACGATCCGCACTTCATCGTCGAAATTGGGATAACGGATTTCGATATTCAACATGAAGCGGTCGAGCTGGGCTTCGGGCAACGGATAGGTGCCTTCCTGCTCGATGGGGTTTTGCGTCGCCAGGACGAAGAACGGCAAGTCGAGGGGATAGGTACGGCCGCTGGCGGTGACCTTATACTCCTGCATCGATTGCAACAGCGCCGCCTGGGTCTTGGGCGGGGTCCGGTTGATCTCGTCGGCAAGCAAGATGTTGGTAAAAATCGGCCCTTGCAAAAACTGAAACTGTCGGCGCCCGGTGGCGGCGTCTTCTTGCAGGATATCGGTGCCGGTGATGTCCGACGGCATCAGGTCCGGGGTGAACTGAATGCGGTTGAAGTCCAGGTCCAAAATCTCGGCGAGGGTGCTGATCAATAAAGTCTTCGCCAGCCCGGGCACGCCGACCAAGAGACAGTGGCCGCGGGCGAATAACGCGATCAAGACTTCTTCGATGACCCGGTCCTGGCCGACGATGACCTTGCCGATCTCGCCGAGCATGGCGTCCCGCTTGCCGGCGAACTCTTCGATCTCGGCGATTTCATGCTGCTGTATCTCGATGGCTTCCATGATGGTTACGATTTTCTTCCTTTTGGATTAGCCGGCGCGCCCCAGGCTGTCCAGGGTGGCCTTTGCCCGGCGTGCTTTTTCGGCGTCGCCGAGAGCGGCATAGACTTCGGTCAATAAACGATAGATCTGCGGATGATACGGATTCAGTTGGATCGCCTCTTCAAGGACGACACGAGCCTCGGTGAAATTTTTTGTCGCGTGGTAGCCTCGCCCCAACTGGACATAGGTGTTGGAGCTGTCCGGATCGATGTCGAGGGCTTTTTTCAACAGTCCGACGGCTTCATCGGCGCGGTTTTGTTCGATCATGACCCGGCCGAGTTTATTCAGGATTACCGGCGACTGCGGGCTGGCTTGCAAGGCGCGCTGGTATTCGTTGAGAGCCGCCACCAGGCGGCCCTTGGCAAGCATCTGGTCGGCCAGATGGGTGCGGTTGCGCGCGATGGCGGATTGGATCTCGCGCAGCTCGACCACCTCTTCATCTTCGCGCTGGTCTTTTTTGACCCGCAACCGGCGCACCCGTGTGCCCTCGATGGGCTTCAACCCCTTGGCCTTGAGAAACGCCTTCCACTTGGTTTCAAAGGCGTCGAATCCCATGCCGTAGACTTTTTCCACCGCTTCCGTGGTCGGTTTGTCTTTGAGGGTAGCGAGCAGTTCGCGTATGCCGGCTTTGCCCTTGCTCTGATTGATAAAGTCGATCGCCGAGGCGGCTTCGGCGTAGGCCAGCTGCACCTGTTCCGGCGTGTCTAAATGAATTAGCGACGGTTCCATTTTTTTGAAACCGACGAACTGATTTTTGTCCAGCGCCTGCACAAGCAAGGTTTGATTGGCCGGCGTCAGGTAGTCTTCATGGGCCTCTGTGGCCGGCGCCGGCTTGCGCCAGCGGGTTTCGTAAAAGCGCGCCATGCCTTCATGCAGCCAGATCGGTGCCTGGTTATTCGACAAGGAGACGATGACGTAGTGCAGATACTCATGGCTCAGCGAGTCGACCCAGCGGTAGCCGAAGCTCAACGCCCGCGGCGAGATGATCATCAGTTTATTGAACTTGCAGATGCCGACGGCGCCGGTCTCTTCGATGTCGCGCAGCGACAGGGTCGAGATGGCGTTAAAACTAGTCGCGTCCGGGGCGACCTCGACGCGGACTTTCTCCTTGGGAAAGTAGCCGAGTTCGGCGCCGATCGCTTCATAGCTTTTTTCCAAGGCGTCCAAGGCGTGCGGCACCAGTATGGCGTCGCGCTTGTCGTCGACGAACAGAATGAAATGGGCGCTCTCATGGCGCTTCAACGACTTATGGACGTCGAGGGTCAGCTGGGTGAGCAGCTTCATCGCCTGGCGCCGGGGATCCTTCGAATCAATCGCCAGGGCGCGGTCGAGCGCAGTCAGCGCTTCCTGGTAACGGCCTTGGTAGAATTTAATCCGGCCGTCGAACTCGAGGGCGGTGGCCGACTTGGGATTGTCCTTGAGCGCTTTGGCGGCGATCGCCTCGGCGTCGGCGAAGCGCCAGGCTTCAAGAATCTCTTCGCCGGCTTTGAATTCACGTTCGACTTCGGCGCCGAACAGCGGCCCGGCCAATAAACCGATGAAAATGAGAAACGGCGCGATTCGGTACATCAAGCGGCGATCACTCGGAAAGATTTTTGAAATAGCGCTCGATCTGCTCTTTCATCTGCCGAGGCACGCCCTGCTTGAGAGAGTCGAGAATCTCTTCGCGGAAGTTGCGCGGTGCTTTGTATTCTTCCTTGCCGGGCAGGCGGAACTTTTCCGTGTCGAGCCCGGTGAAGCCCTGTTCAAAGTCGAATTCGGGGAATTGCGGCATGCCCGGTAGCGGCGTCAGGCTGCCGAACGGCAGAAAGCGGCCCGGTCCTCCCTGGCGAAATAGGCGGGTCATCGGCATATTGCCCATCTGCCCGCGCTGGGCCATTTGCTGCATCGACTGTTGCATCTGCTGCTGCGCTTCGCCCAACCGTTCCAATGCCTGACGCTCCGGCGGCACCGCGCCGCGGGAATCGAGCTGGCCTAAACGGCCCTGGGCGCTGCCCATGGCCTTGCCCGCATCTCCGATGCCCTGAACGATCTTGGGGTCGAGTTGGGGGAAGAGCTGAAACAACGATTCCAGCTTTTCATGCAGCGTCTCGGTCCGTTCCTTCAAAACGTCCTCGCGTTGGGCCAGGTCGCGCAGCGCGCGTTTATCGGCGTCGCTCAACGCTTGCGCCGGTTCGTTAAGCAATTTGTCCAGTTCGTTCTTAATGTCGCTAATGCTTTGGTCGGCCCGCTGTGCCTTGGGCTCCTGCACCGGCGTGCGCTTTTTCGCCAGTTCTTTGCGGATATAACCGTCGCCTTCGTTGAACCCGGGGAAATCCTTCTGGCTTAGTTTGGCGATCAGGTTGCGCAGCAGCGCGTTCATGGTGGCGTCGTCCAAGTTGGTGAGCAGATTGGGATCGTCTGGCCCTTCGCGGTCGGGGAACAATTCGGTGAGTTTGCCCAACTCGGCGATGGAGCGCGCTAGAAACTGTTCCAGCTTCGATTTTAACGCGGCGTCCCGTTCGGTGAGGCCGGCGCTATTGAGATTTTCAGTCTTGACCAAAATCTCTTGCTGCTCCCGAGCGATTTCTTGAAGCTCGTTGGTTTGGCGCTGCATTTCGCCCTGCATGCGCCCCATGCTCGAGGCCATCTGCGAGCGCTGCATGTTCTGCATCGCTGCGACCATTTGCGCCATTTGATTGAACAGCTCACGGGCCATCTGGCGCGCCCCCTCGATGTCGCCGGCCTGGAGCTTTTTGCGGATCTCGTCAAGGGCTTTGAACATTTCGTCCATGCCGAGTCCCTGCATCTGCTCGGCATTCATGAAATCGTCGGGCATTTGCTGCGCCAACTGCGCCATGGCCTGCTGCAAATCCATCAGCGATTTCGCCAGATCGGCGATCTGCTTCATGATCGCGTCGAGATTCTTGTCGCCGCCTTGCAATTTGTCGAGGGAGTCCATCAGCCGCTCTTGGTTGCGCGCCAGATCCTGCGCCGTCGAAGCGAGCTCTTGGGCTTTCATGCGCTTGCCGATGTCCTCGGACAACAGCGACATGCGCTCGAGCTCGGACGATATCTCATCGCGCGCCTTGAGTTTGTCATCGGGATTGGCGGCTTGCTCTTGCTTGCGCAAAAGATCGTCCTTGGTGAAGTCGAGATTGCGTTTGAGCGCCTGAAGATCGGAATAGGTGGCGAAGTCGGTCATGCGGTCTTTTTCCGTGCGCCGCATGATTTCTTCGGTGCGCTTGGCCGCGTCGGCCAAGCTTTGCTCGAAGCGTTGTTCCAATTCTTTCGCCTGAGCCGTCGGCTTGTCACCTGGATTGGGCGTTTCTAAATGATCGGCCAGGAGATTCATCATGCGCGCGTTCAAGTCCTTGACCATCTCGGCGATCTGTTGGTGTTCGCCCTTTAGATTCTTGAGCTTTAACCGAATGGTCTTCGAGGTGCCCAGTTTAGGCCCGGAGATGGTGTCGTTGTCGAAAACTTGCAGGAAAAACAGCGCTTCGTCTTGGTCGCGCAAGCCGAGTCGGGCCAAATCCATCTTGTATTGATCGCGCAGAATCACCCGCTTCGAATCGTCCCTGGCGAGCCGAATCTTATCTTCGCGTTCGCCGATCTTGACGATTAGATTAATTTCGCCAATGCCGAAATCGTCGCGCGCACTGTATTCTAGATTTAATGTTTCGTCGCCGTTTACTTCGAGATCTTCGGTGGGCCTGAGCAAGTCGACGGTAGGAAAACCATCGGGCTTGACGCGCAGCTCGTAGCTGATCGGTGAATTCTTAAAACCATGACTGTCCTCGACCTGAATGCGGTACGACTGGGACTGAAACAGCACCAGATTCGCTTGCAGCTTCCGGCCATCGACCTTGAGCGGGATCTTCTTGCCGTCGTCCATGACGATTTCGGCCTTGACCACATCTTTGGTCGTGACCGCGTCAAGGCGAAGAGAAGAACCTTTGAGCCCTTCGATGCTTCCTTCCGGCGAAGATATCGATGCCAAACCGGTGTAGGCGGGCGGGTAGAGCATGAGCTGCACATTGGCGATCTCCGGCGTGTCCACCGCTTCGGCGGTGAACGTTGCCGAGGTAAAGGCGCCGGTCATCACCCGGTAGCGCAAGGTTTTGTCGAGGCGGGCGATCTTGCTCGAGAATTTGCCGCCGCCAAGATTTTCCATGGGGAATTTTTCTTGGCCGATAATTTCGCCCTTGGCATTGGTTCCCTGCCAGGTGATCAGTTCGAGAGATTGGGGTAGCGCGCCGGCCGTTGACGCTTGGATCGTCACCGGGCTGCCGCGGACGACACGCAGTCCCTTAGGTTCAACTTCGATGGTTGTCTGACTCGGCGGCAGGTGGTCGAGCGGATTGGCCAACATGTTCAATGTCCCGCCCACTCCAGAGGGATTGAGAAATACCGCCGCCAACACCGGCACGATTAAAAAAGCGAGCAACCGCGCGCTGGTGCGAAGCCGGCTGTGGTCGAGGAGTTCGTCAATTTTCAGCGCCGCCACCTGCTTGAGGGTCGCGCGCAGGAGCGCAAACACCATGGTCGTCGAAAAACCGGGAGTATTCTTCGCCTCGGCGACCTGGGGATAGAGTTGCAGCGAGTTGATGAGATTGTTGCGCAGCTTGGGCTGCTGCTGTTCGATATAAAGCGCCGCCCGTTCTTGCGACAAACGGCCGAGAAAGCGAAACAGCGTCCAACCGATCGCAACGATAAGCACGATGCCGGTTAATATAGAGTAAGCGAGCGGCGCATAGGGCAGGAGTTGGCGCAGCTGATAGATGCCGAGACCGGTGGCGAACAACAGCACGGCGCAAATCGCCGTCAGGCAAATTCCCTCGACCCCTCGGAGCAGCTTGAAGCGCCGGCTGAAGCGCCTCAGGAACGAGGAGATCTCTTGATATTCTTCCTGTCCCATAATCTGAAACCGAAAAGCATCTTATCGTCGTTTAGGGGGGCTTGTCCATCCCGCAACACATTTTGCCCAGAGAGGTTTTGCTGCGACACTCACAATCGTCCGAGCGCGATATTTCACGAAAAATTTTACTCGCTACCGAGAAAATTTATGCGGCTGCGGAACAAATTGAGCCGCGCAATCCTGGACCAAAGGTGTCGTTTTCCTACCAAGAATGCGCATCAATCATCCGGTCGCTATGCGATTCCAAGCACAAAGATTTCTTTGCCAGCCTTTTGTCGATTGTCCTCCGTGCCGGGCCACGTGAAGCACATACAATACGACGCCCGTGGGCCAAAAGACGTTACTCACCGACAACATCGGCGTGATAATTACATGGACGGCAACCAGGTGAGCAGCCGAGATCGCTGGATTGGTCAGTGCCCAACCATTTCTGTCGCATTGCTAAATTGCCGAGCTACCGCAGCGCCTCAACCCAGCCACGGCGTAGATCGAAATGAAACAAAAAGCGGATAAGGGAGCGGGAACGTTGCTCGCCTGGTTTGGCCGCCGGTCACGGAAAGATCAGACTGGTAAATGTCACCGCCGAGCCGGTCTCTGGCGTAAATGCCTGGCCATAGTGGAGATGCTGACCTTGCACACCATCGAGCAGGTGAATCAGTGAATAGAGCGGTGCGAAGCCGCATATCTTGCGCTTGTCCTCGTCTTTGGCAATCTCGTGAAAAAAACCCGGCGCATCCAATGCGCTTAAACGATCGACCAGCTTGTGGTCTTCCGCCTCTACCCATTTTAGAAAATCGCCGGTGACCGGCTCCTCGTCACCGAACTGTTTACCGACATGAGCCAGGTCGACGCCAGCGACGAAGCAAACTTGCCGCGCCTCCTGTTGCGCTAACTGGCGCAGCGTTCGCAAGAAGCAACCAACCGCGGGAGTCTCTTCCGGCGGCGTCAGACTGACCATCATCGAGTGAAACGACGAAACCAAGACCGGTACGATCTTAAACGGTTTCTCCGGTGCGCCCGTAAGCGCCGCGCGTTTCTGCGCGACGTACTTCAAGAAGAGCACCTGAAATTCGATGGAATGCTCGCCGCGATGGAGATATTCGTCGGTGAAACAATCCTCGGCGCACTGCGATTGTAACTGCCCGGCGAACTCACCGTCAGTCTCGACCAAACCGAGAGGCGTTTCAAAGCTTTTACGGGTGAGAATGTATGGCGTCTGGCCGCCACAATGTGATGTGCCAAGGATTATATAGAGATCGGCGCCGGCACTTTCAGCCAAGGGCTTGTACGCCCATGCGTAAGCTGGGCCGCCGCGATGAAAATCGATGTGCGGCGCGATGATCGCTTGGGGCGCACTTGGCAGAAACGCGCCGTTCGATACGGAGGGCACGCCGGGACCTGTCGGCGCGGTAAAATAACCGTCGAGCTGCGCTGTCAGTGCCGCCGGATCGCTTTTGTAACCGCTGACGACGTGGGCCGGCGCACGGCTCGGCCGAGCGCGAAACTCGGCGATCACCGCTTGCTGGTAGTGTTCAAAGCGCGGGCTTTTCAAAAAATAATGCTGATCGAGCATGCCGACGAATTGTTCGAACTCGTCATGCGCCAACGGCGCGCGAAAGCGCTGCTCGAAAATTTCGCGTAGATCGCTGTAGGCATGGCGGCCATCGAAATGGGCCAAAAGAAAATAACCCACCGGAGAGATTCCCAGGGGCGTGGCGAAATTGAGCGGGTCTTTAAGATAGATCAGAGTTTTGCCGTCTTGTTGGACGGGAAACGCTTCGATGGCGCGAACTCTTGGTTTGTCGTCCATGGAGACAAAGTCGGCTGGGAACGCGGGCGCGACCGATGATTTAGACGATGCCTAAACGCTGCTTGGCTTCCTCGGCGATCATGCTCGGATTCCACGCCGGCTCCCAAACCAGATCGACGGTGGCATCGCTGACCCCTTCGATGGCCATGATTTTCTCTTTGGCGTCCGCCGCGATCATCCCGCCCATGCCGCAACCCGGTGCAGTCAGCGTCATCTTCACCGCCACTTTGTCGTCGGTGACCTCGACATCGTAAACCAATCCGAGGTCGACAATGTTGACGGGAATCTCCGGATCGAAACATTCGTGCAAGGCTTCATAAACCTGTTCTTTGGTAATCATACTAGTTCTCCTCTTGGCGTGCTGGCCGACACACGGATCAATGCGTGGTAATAATCGTCGGCCCCTGTCCCTTATTGCCCCGTTCGGCGGCGATCGACAGCTGCCCGGCCAATTTGCCGGCGATTTCGAGAAAACTCTTGCTCACCGGCGAGTTTGGATCCTGAATCAAGATCGGCACGCCCTCGTCGCCGCCTTGGCGCAGCGCCGGGGTGATCGGAATTTCGCCGAGAAAGGGAATCTGAAAGCGTTCCGCCGCCTGTTTGGCGCCGCCGCGGGAAAAAATATCATGTTCCTTGTTGCAGCCATCGCAGATGAAATAGCTCATATTCTCGACCAGGCCGACGATCGGAATCATCACCTTGTCGAACATCGATTTCGCTCGCACGACATCGGCCAAGGCGACATGTTGCGGTGTTGCCACCAACAAGGCGCCGCTGACCTTGAGCTGTTGAGAAAAAGTAATTTGCACATCACCGGTACCCGGCGGCATATCGACGACGAGGTAGTCCAGCTCGCCCCAGTGCACGTCGCCCATCAGTTGATGCAACGCCTTGCCGAGCATCGGCCCGCGCCAGATCACCGCCTGATCGGCATCGAGAAAAAAGCCGATGGACATCACCGGCACGCCATGGGCCATCGTCGGTTCGATCTTTTGCACACCGTTGACGTCGATTTTTCTTGGTTCGCCTTTAACGCCCATGATGATCGGCACCGATGGCCCGTAAATATCGGCGTCGAGCAGCCCGGTCTTGGCACCGAGCATTTTCAGCGCCACAGCCAGATTAGCCGCAACCGTCGATTTGCCGACGCCGCCCTTTCCGGCCGCCACCAGGACGACATTCCTAACCGTGGGCAATAAATCGGTTTGCCCGGCGCCGGATTTGCTGCCACGCACTTGGGCACCGAAGTTTATTTCCAGGCCAGTGATGCCGGGGACCGCGCCCAAAGCCTTTTTACAGTCGGTTTCAATGGTTTCACGCAGCGGACAGGCCGGCGTGGTCAATTCGACGGTGAAGCGCACTCGACCGCCGTCGATGGCGAGGTCTTTGACCATGCCGAGACTGACGATGTCGCGGTGCAGTTCCGGATCTTGGACTTGGCGCAACGCTCCAATGATTTGTTCTTGCGAAATATTTTCCACGAAATTCCTCTCGACGCGAACGAACTATAGACTTATAAGGTCTATGAGGTCAATGACGCGAGCTCGTATCCAGTCAAACTCGCCGTTGGTGTCAGCGAATCATTTCACAAACGCGGTTGAATGGCTCGCTGTTCCTTGCCGCATTCTCCGCTCTTTGGTAATATTTATCGATAGTTGCTGCCAGTTCACCGGACTCTCTCGCTCGCGGATCAAAGAACCAGCCGGATATGGCCCGTTGCGGCTGTCAGATCGACAACGCCCAATCGGGAAATCGAGCGGCAAAAGTCGCGCAAGCGACAAGGATCAATGCGAAGGCGAATACCGCGGGGCGCTAACCGGTAACTGCTGACAGCAACAGGGTTTTCCCCATTACCATTATCTATTTGCTCTTTCACTACGTCTAACCAGAGACGGCCGAATCCTAGTTAGTGAAGGCCGAGGAGGAATTATGAAAAATACCAATCGACGATCCCCTGCTCCACTGGCACTCTTGGTCGCCGCATTCCTGTCCGGCTGCGCCGGAGGTGATTTGACGACCCGCGAAAAAGGTGCCGGCATCGGCGCCTTGGGCGGCGCCGCCGCGGGTGGCTTGATCGGAGCTGCCGTTGGCCGGCCTGGAGTCGGAGCTGCCGTCGGCGGCGCCTTGGGCCTGGGCACGGGCGCACTGATCGGCGACCAGCTGCAAGGCCAGGGAAACCGTCAAAACGAACAACAGAAAGCGATCGACCAGCAAAGAGTCGAACTCGAGAAGAATCGCGCGCTGATTGAAGAGCTGAAAAAAAATAAAATCGAAGCGAAAGAAACCAGCCGCGGCGTCATGGTCAATTTGCCGAGCGTCAATTTTGAATTTGACAGCGCCGATCTTTCGCGCGATGGCCGCGAGCGGGTCAACCAGATCGCCGATATTATTCGCCGCGATGCGCCCAATCGCCGCATCACCGTCGAAGGCCACGCCAGCCGGGAGAGCCCCGCCGCCGAAGCTTATAACCAGCGATTGTCGGAACGGCGCGCCTCTACCGTAGCCGATAGCTTGGAGAGAAATGGTGTGAACGGCAGGAACATTTCGTCCCAGGGCGTCGGCACCCGCGCCCCGGTGGCGAGCAACGATACCGAAAGCGGGCGGCAGCAGAATCGCCGCGTCGAAGTGATTATCGAAAATTAATCAGCACCCGAGCGCGCGTCAAAGCGCGGCTCGGTGCCCGCCAGTAAACGCTGAATATTGCCGCGATGACGCCAGGCGATCATCGCGGCAAGAAAGGCGCCCAGCAAGACGATCGGTGGTGGCTGTAAAAACAGCCAAAGGGCGAATGGGGCCAAAGCCGCTGCGACGATCGAACTCAACGACACCAGCCGGGTAGTAAAAGCCACCGCTGCGAAGATCATTACGAGCAGCAAACCGGCCAGTGGCGCAATGACCAAGAGCGCCCCCAGCGCCGTCGCCACCCCTTTGCCGCCGCGAAATTTCAAAAATACCGGGTAAAGGTGGCCGAGAAAAGCCGCGGCCGGGATCGCTGCGAGCGCGGCCGACGGCAGCGTCATCGCCAAACCGATCGCTGTCGGCACCAGACCTTTCAAAGTATCCGCCAGCAAAGTTAAGGCTCCCTGCCGTTTGCCGACCGCTCGCGCAACATTGGTCGCGCCGACATTGCCGCTGCCCACTTGGCGGATATCCACACCGGCAAGTTTTGCCACAATAAATCCAGTTGGGATCGAGCCGAGTAAGTAGGAAAAAATAACTAGCGCGACTAATTCCATGATTATCAGGCGACCGTGCGACTAGAGCCGCAGGCGCCGCCGGTGTTTGCGCTCGCGCCGGACCGAGTACATACCGCCACAAAGCCAGCCCAAGAGAAACGCAACGCCGGCAACTGCTAACGCGACCTTCACTTCCTTTTCATGGACTTCGAGCAATTGTAGGATGGAAGGCGATTTCCCGTCCGCGGGCTCGGTCCGGGCCACTTGCACAGGCGCGGCGGCTGTCGCTCCCGATGTCGCCTTTTCAGTCTTGGTAATGGCTGGGCCCGCCGGTGCAGATGGCAGTGGCGAGGGAGCGTTCTCGACAAGCTTGGCAAATCTCCCGGGAACATAACCGTCGTGGCCATCGACGGCAGCGGCAATCAAAAACCACTCGCCCGGCGGCGGTTTTTCAGCTTTTTCAAGGGTGCCCGAATGTCCGTTTTTGAATGTCAATTTGGAACTATGTCCCGCCGCGGCACCGTTTGAGTTGGCCATCGCGGTTTCAGATATCGTACCTAATTGGCGAACCGGTTCGGCCGCGCGGGAGCGATCGGCGTGCACCAAGATTCCAATCACGACCACACACGAGAAAAAATGGCGACAACTCGATAACATCGACTCAATCTAACACAAGCGCCGATTGACGCTCAACGAATTTTCTTAATCGATTTTTCTAAATCGCCGCATAACAAAAAAGCCCCGCAGGGAATACCCGGCGGGGCTTATCAGCGTAAAAAAGCTCCAAGGCTTACGGCCTTTTGTAAAAATTCGGATCCATCTTGCTGGTGGTGCCGGATTTGGCGAGCTCTTCCTCGAACATTTTTCGAATGTTGGCATCCTCATCGAAGTACTCGATTTGATTGCCGCCCGCTTTGACGTCCTTATCGACTTTGGTGATGTCGCCGAAACCCTCGCCCAAACTGTACTTGATCCCGCCCAAACGCGGCGGCAGGTAGCGCGCCCCGCTGGCGCCGGTGTTGAAGTGCTGGTGCCACATCATCGCCGGCGGGGTAAACACGCTGCCATCCTGCCAATCGTAACGTTTCGGCTCTTCGCCCTGGCGCCAAAACATCGAAAATCCTTTGCCCTTGATGATGATAACGTTGAAGCCGGGACCATGGCGATGGGCCTTCTTGTAGGTGCCGACTGGAAATTCCGAGATATGGGCAGCCATGGAACCATTGGCCATTTCCAACATGACATTTTTGCCGCCGCCGCCGCGCTCGACCCAATCTTCCAGCGCAAAGCTACGGGCGTCGGCAATAAAATTCGTATCCCAGACCCGGCCCGGATAGGCTTTGCCCTTGCCGCTAAAATATTCCGGATCGCCGTCGAAACGGTCGGTGAAATCGCGCGGCGTGTTGAAGACAAAGTCCTCATGATGAAACAGATTGAAGACGATCGGCGCGCTGTTGACCGAAAAAAATCGCGCCGGCTCGTCGCCCGAACCATTGAAGTGCTGATAGGTACAATTTAACGGCAATGCGAACAGGCTGCCGTCATGCCATTCGAATTGGGTCTTAACGCCCTGGTCGTTCCAAATCGTAGTTGCTCCGCGTCCCTTGAGGACAAAATGCAAATCCTCGTAAAGATGTCGTACCGGGTTCAATTTTTTCCCGGCGGGGATCTCGCTGACATACGCGCCGGTGGCGCCTTCCGCCCCTTCCATATTGATAAACGCGCCGCTGCCGCCGGTGCGCGCCCAGGGTTTGAGGTCGACTTTCTTTAAGTCCTGGACGAAAAAAGTTTTCATGATAGGAATCCCCTCGCCCAACTGCCACTTATCGTAAAAGGGGATATTATCCATCACATTCTCGGACTGTACTGCTGGTTTCGACATAAATTCCCTCCGCAAAAACTTGGCAAAATTAATATCGTATTGATGTCACGAAAGCAAGGTGGATAGAGACCTGCCACAGCGCCCGATAAGCGTGCAACGAATCTGTTTATAGCATTGACTTTGAAGGACAAAATCTACTAAATGGCGGCTACGGTCGGTGCTCTCTGACGCTGATCGAAGACTGCATGGCGAAAAAGGAGAGCTCGCTTGGCAACATCGATTGAAGCCCCGATGGTGGGTAAAATTCTTAAAATAGAAAAACAAGTTGGCGACCACGTCGAAGAAGACGATGTCGTCGTCGTCATGGAAGCGATGAAGATGGAGATTCCGGTCGTCGCTCCCGCCGCTGGTGTCGTCACCGAAATCAAAGTTTCTCCCGGCCAAGCCGTCGAAGCCGAGCAAGTTCTCGCGGTCATCGAATAATCGCAGATTGCATTCCGTTAGCTCGGCGATCTAATCCCACAAGGAGATTTCATGGATACCTGGACGTTCGGCTGGACGCTGGCGTTGATCGGGATGGGCGGGACCATGCTGGTTCTCTGGCTCATCAGCGTCATGATCCTGCTCATTAGAAAAATCTTTCCGTATCAAGCCGAGCCATCGGCAGCGAAGAAAGGTTAGCACAGTCAATGGAATCTGCGCTCGTTTCCGGCATTCAGGGTCTATTTGCCGGTGTCGTGAGCATCACGATTTGGCAAATCGTCATGCTCATCATCGCTTCGGTGCTGCTCTACCTCGGAATTAAAAAAGGCTATGAGCCGCTGCTACTCGTGCCCATAGGCTTCGGGGCTATCCTCGTGAATATCCCGCTCGCCGACATGATGGGCAAAGACGGTTTTCTCCGCTTCTTCTACGATGCCGGCGTGCTCACCGAAGTGTTTCCGTTGCTGATTTTTATCGGAATCGGCTCCATGACCGATTTTCAGCCTTTGCTGCAGAATCCCAAAATTATTCTGCTCGGTGCTGCCGGCCAGTTCGGCATCTTTTTAACCCTGCTGCTCGCTCTAGCTCTGGGGTTCGACAAACTCGATGCCGTCGCAGTTGCCATTATCGGCGCATGCGACGGACCGACGGCGATTTACGTTAGCTCAAAGTTTGCCCCGCACATGCTCGGCGCAGTATCGGTCGCCGCATATTCGTACATGGCTTTGGTGCCTTTGATCCAGCCGCCGATCATGCGCGCCCTCACCACTGAGAAGGAACGGCAGATCGTCATGGGCGCGGCCAAATTGGAACCGATCTCGAAGACCACCAAAATCGTCTTCCCCATCGCCGTAACCATTTTCGCCTCGATCTTGGCGCCCAAAGGCGCGCCACTCATCGGTACGATCATGCTCGGCAACCTATTGCGCGAAAGCGGTGTGGTTGAGCGGCTCAAGAGCGCCTCGGAGAACGAGATCGCCAATATCGTTACCTTGCTCCTCGGGCTGTGCATCGGCGCCACCATGGAAGCGGATAAATTTTTGAAAGCACAAACGCTGTTGATCTTGGGACTCGGGTTTATCGCCATCAGCTTGGACACCGTTGTCGGACTCCTCTTCGGCAAGTTGATGTGCGCAATGACCGGCGGCAAAGTTAACCCGCTGATCGGCGCCGCGGGCATTTCAGCATTTCCGATGGCGGCCCGCGTCGTCCAAGCCGAAGGCCAGAAATATAATAAGAAAAGTTATCTGTTGATGCATGCCATGAGCGCCAACGCCGGCGGCCAGATCGGCTCGGTGATCGCCGCGGCGGTGATGCTTTCGGTATTGCAAGGAATGGGAATAGTCGGCGGATGATTAGGCGGTGCCTATGGCGAAATCGCGCGAAGAGTTAGAGCAAAAACTCGCCGGTCTGGAACAAAAGGTCACCGCGGGCGACCCGAAAACCGCGGCTAAGTTACACGAGCAGGGCAATCTTACCGCCCGCGAGCGCATCGACAAACTGTTAGACCCGGGCACCTTCGTCGAAGAATTCATGCTCGCGGAAACGCCCTGCATGGACTTCGGCATGGCCGAACGCAAGCAACCCTCCGACGGCGTCGTCACCGGCTTCGGCAAGATCGACCACCGGCCGGTCTATGTATACTCCCAAGACCGCTCGATAATGGCGGGCAGCGTCGGCGCCGCCCATGCGGAGAAAATCGCTTACGTGATTCAGAGCGCGCGCAAAGTTGGCGTGCCCGTGATCGGCCTCAACGACTCCGCCGGCGCACGCATTCAGGAAGGGCTCAGCGTCACCTCAGCCATCGGCAAGATTTTCTTTGAGAACAGCATCTCCTCCGGCTGCATTCCGCAGATCTCCGCGATCATGGGTCCCTGCATCGGCGTCGGCTCCTATTCGCCGGCGCTGACCGACGTCATTTTACAGGTACAAAACTCCGGTCAAATGTTCATCACCGGCCCTGGCGTGATCAAAGAAGTCTTGGGCGAAACCGTCACCATGGAAGAGTTGGGCGGCACCAAAATTCACTCGGAAATTTCCGGCGTCACCGACTTAGTAGCGAAAAACGACGAAGAATGTTTGGCGATGATCCGCCGGCTGGTCGGTTTCCTACCGGCGAGTTTCGAGGAAAAACCACCGCGCAAAATACCCACCGACGATCCCGGCCGCATGCTCGATAGCTTGGAAAAGCTCGTGCCCGAGGACATGAAGCGCGCCTACAATATCCTCCAGGTGATCAAAGCCATTGTCGACGACGGCGATTTTTTCGAATTGAAAGCCAAATTCGCGCGTAATCTCGTCATCGGCTTCGGCCGGCTCGACGGCTATCCGGTGGGCCTAGTGGCCAACCAGCCGATGTTTCTTGCCGGCAGCCTGGACGTCGACGCCTCGGACAAAGCGGCGCGCTTTATCCGCTTCTGCGACGCCTTCAATATCCCGGTGATTACCTTGATGGATGTGCCGGGTTTCTTCCCCGGCAAACAGCAGGAAGAAAAAGGCATCATTCGCCACGGCGCCAAGATGCTCTACGCCTACGCCGAAGCCACCGTGCCGAAGATCACCATCGTGCTGCGAAAAGGTTACGGCGGTGCCAAACAAGCGCTGTGCACGCGGGAGATGGGCGCCGATCAGTTATTCGTTTGGCCCGGCGTTGAGCTCGCCGTCATGGGTGGGGGCGGCGCGGTGAACGTGCTCTATAAGAAAGAAATCGACCAGTCGGCCGATCCGGCAAAAACCCGCACAGAAAAACTCGCGGAATATCTCGAGCGCTTCAGCGGCCCCTTCGAAGCGCTGTCCAAACAGTTTGCCCAGGCTGCGATCAGGCCCGCCGATACTCGCAAGCGGCTGATTCAATCGCTGGAAATTTTGCGTAATAAAAAGGAAGAACGGCCGCGCAAAAAGCACGGCCTCATGCCGGTTTAAGCCGCCGGCTCTGGTTCGATCTCGGCCGGCAAAGTGAAATAAAAGTTGCTGCCCTTGCCGGGTTCGCTCTCGACCCAGATGCGCCCGCCATGGGCTTCGACGATTCTCTTACAAATCATCAATCCGATACCGGTGCTGCGACTTTGGCTCTTGTCGCTGCTCGCTCCCTGCCTATACATTTGGAAAATATCGCCCAGCTCATCGGCCGCCATGCCGACGCCGGTGTCGCGCACCGAGACGACGATGGCATTTTCGCTCGACCTCGCGGACACCTCGACGGCCCCGCCGTTGTCGGTGAATTTGAGGGCGTTGCTCAAAATATTCGTTAGCACCTGTCCAACCCGCCGGGGATCGGCCCAGAGCACCGGCAGGCGCTCCGCGATCCGCGCGCTTAGTCTGATATTGCGCTTCTTGGCCTCGATGGAGTGTTCCGTCACGATCTCGTGAATTTGCGATTCGATACTTATCCGTTCGCGTTTGAGCACTAGTTTACCGGCGCCGATGCGCGAAAAATCCAGAAAATCGCTCACCTGATCGATCAGACCGCGGCAGTTTTTTTCGATCTTGCCCAACCAAGTCCGTTGCAACGCGTTGACAGCGCCAAACAACCCCTCCTTCACCGACTCCGCCATGGAAACGATGTTGCCGAGGGGCGAGCGGAGATCGTGGATCACCATGGCGTTGAAGTCGGCCAATTGCTTCTCGGCATTCCGGCGCTCTTCGATTTCGCCGGCCAAATTATCGATCAGGCCGAGTGAAGCCCGGTAGAGCTGGCCGTTCTCGACGCCGAGGGCGATCTGCCGAGCCATCGCCTTGAGAAACTGGATATCGCCGACAGCGAACGAACGTGAAGAATTGTCGAGCAGAACCAACGTAGTCCTGCCCCGGTCCTTACGCGCTATTGGCAAGATCGCCGCGGCTCTGACCCCATGGTGTGGCCATAAGGCCGCGAGTTCCGGCACAAGACTGACGTCTTCGACAAACCACTCGCCGGTACATTGGCTCGCAGCCGGAGCCAACTCATCAGCCAAGGATCGGTGCGGCGCCTGCGCCTCAGCGCCGCGGCTCGCCGAGTAAGAATCGGCCGCGCCGTCGGCACCGATGCAATAAACAATCGCATGGTCGCAGGGCACCCGCGCTATCAACGTCTCAAGGGTCTGCGGCATGGTTTCCGCCAGGGACAGGGTTTCAGCGATTTCTTGAGCCACCGTCTGAAGAGTTTCCAGCTGACGCGTGTGCATCGCCATCTGTTCTTCGCCTTTGCGCAAAAGCGTAATATCGCGGGTGATCGTCGCGACGCCGCGGACACTCCCCTGGCCATCGCGTATCGGCGACAGCGAAGCGGACACGATAATGCGCCGCCCATCCTTACAGATGCGTTCGCTTTCGTAACGATTGATGCCCTTCCCCAAACACACCAGCTGCATCAGTTCAGGGATCTCGCCGCGGTGCTGGGCTGGTATCAGCACCGAAATATTCTGGCCGATCATGGCCGCAGCATCGTAGCCGTATATTTGTTCGGCGCCGTCGTTCCAACTCGAGATCACCCCGTCGAGGGTCATACCGATAATGCCATCTTCAGAGGATTCCACGATGGCCGCCAATTTGACCCGGGCCTCGTCGGCTTCACTGCGTTTTTTCACATATTCGACAACCGATTTACTGCCGACCAACCAGGCCGCGCTGCTGGCGCTCGCGGTCAGCATGGCAATCCAGAACAAGCTCCACAGCAAAGTCTGGTCGGCTTCCCCGTAGGCGATCGCTTTTGGTACGCTGGCGATAACATTGATCTGGCCGCCTTCGCGGCCGTCGCCGACGGTTTTAAACGCATAAAGCCGGATGATCCCGTCCAGTCCTTGGATTTCTTTAGTGGTTTGACGGCGCAGAGGGATCATTTCCAAGTGCGGCGCATCGGGTAGTCGCTGGCCAACCCATGCTTCATGATCGGGAAGCCGGGTCAGAATTGTCCCATGACTATCGAGAATAGTGAGTGTCATGCCCGCCGGCAGATTGCTCTCGGCGGTTATCTGCTCGACCCGTTTCAGGTCCAAGGCCGCGAATAGGATCTCCCGGGGCGCACCATCCGTGCCGAGAATCGGATAACCGAACGTTAGCGCCCGCCGCCGCCAGTTGCCGAGCACCTGGTAATCGCCGATGACAAAGTCTTTGGTTGCCATGACGCGCCGCACCAGAGTACTCCGCGCCAAGTCGACCGAGGAACCGAAGTCGCTTGCGCGACACCGCATCGCCCCCGCTGGGTCGGACACGCCGATATCCAAGTAGGCTCGGTTTCGCGCTAAGAATCCGCGCACAATCTCTTCACAGGGGCCCCGGTCAACTCTGGCAATCGCCGGCGTCTGAGCCAGTTGCATCAATAACTGCTTGGCGGCATCGACCAATTGTGACTGGCGCAGGGCGATGATGTTGGCCAACCGCCAGGCCGCCTCATGGACTTCGAGAATTTGCACATCGCGGTGAACTTTCGCTTGATACAAGACCACCGTAAGTATCGGCACCGCGGCAATGGCGATCATCAGTAACAGACGCCGCCGCAACCGGCGCAAAAATGGCTCGGATGCCAACTGTACGATTTTTTCTATCTGGAGCTTAGCCAACTTCAGTCCCGCTCTCCGATGGCTGCGCTAGCGGTCTAGTTCGGTGCCACCTAGGGCGCTCTAACGGTTAGCCATGGGTCGCAGGGTTAAGAATGGGACTTACTTTCGCGGCTTTGGACCCAACTGATGAGCTGGCTTTCGCGCAGGCGCCATTGACCGCCGACTTTGAGCGCCGGCAAATCGCCGCTGCGAATCATCCGTTGCACCGTCTTGGTCGAGACATGGAGGAGCTCAGCCGCTTCCGTGAGGGTGAGTAGCTGCAGGGATTCGTTAGTTCTTTCCATAGGTTTCGCGTTTGCCTACAAACGCAATGGCAATGCCAAACGACAAAAACCTAAACCATTGTATTTTATGCTTTTTAGTGCGCACCAATGGAATGATTCAGGATAGCGGAAACAAATTTGAACAAATCGATACATCAGGGTCCATTACCGGACGGGTTGGCGCAGTGTAATTCGCGCCGCCGCGCAGCTCGTGCCGCGTCAGTCGACTCACTTTGCACGGAGCCAATCTGCAATATTTCGAAAAGTGATTAAATCGGTAGAGGAAGCATTACTGGCGATAGAGTAGCTCACCCGCATTGGTGGTATCGTAGCCGCCCAAAGCGGCGACCGCGCTCTTGAAGCCGCCGGAACAAATCGTCGCCAGCAGCAGCTCGCCGCGCGGCGATTCGAAAAATCGCCGGTCAATGAGCAAATCGTATTGTTCGTTGGCGACGGGAATGAAGTCCAATTTTAACGCCTGCGCCGCCGCGCGCACCCCTAAACCGGCATCGGCCAAGCCGCTCGCGACCGCGACGCCGACCGCCATATGGGTGAACTCTTCGCGCTCGTAACCGGCGATCGCTGCGCCGTCGAGCTGTAGTTTCTTGAGCTGGTAATCTAACAAAACTCGCGTGCCCGAGCCCTGCTGGCGATTGACGAAGCGCAGGTCGCGACGCGCCAGGTCCGGCAATCCGCGCAGCGCTTTCGGATTGCCGCGGCTGACGATGATGCCTTGCTCGCGCTGTGCCAGATGAATCAAGGCGACTGCAACATTGGGAATTGCCCGCTGAATATCCGGAATGTTGTAGACGCCGCTCGCGGGATCGAGCAGATGAGTGCCGGCGATATGAGTTTCGCCGCGCTGCAGCGCCAAGAGGCCGCCCAAGCTACCGACGTTGGTCGCGGCGATTTTCAACTCCGGGCGGCGCAATTTCAATTGATCTTCCAACACGCCGATCGCCAGGTCATGACTGCCGGTGCAGAGAATCGTGTTCTCGACATCGACCATCGGCCGCAATAGTTCGACTTCTGCGTCTTCGCCGGCGTTGAGCCCTTCAATCAAACTGGGGATGCGCATGAGTCCGTCGGCATGCACCATCGTGGTGATCACGCCGGCGCCACGCGCCAAAGGCACGGCGACAAGTTTGTCGCCGACCCGTCCCAAGGTCACACGAATAAACTCTTCCAGACCCAAGTGTGAGGCGATCTTCTTCGGCACGATGGCGCGCACCGACGGCAACGTCGTCGCGGCGTTGCTGAGAAATTTTTCCAACGCCGGGCGGAGAATTTCCCGGGCAATGACGATTGCCGACACCGGATAGCCTGGCACGCCAAGCACCGGCTTGCCGGCTAACGACCCCAGCACAGCCGGTTTACCTGGCATCACGTCGATGCCATGGGCGAGCAGTTCGCCGGCGGCGGCAACCACATCGGCGGTGAGATCATGCTCCCCAGCCGATGAGCCCGCGATAATCGTCACGAGATCGCACTCGGCGCCGGCGCGCTCCAGTGCCGCCCGCAACAATGTCTCATCGTCCCGGGCACGCGGGTATTTGACCGGCTCACCGCCCCATTCGCGGACGAAGGCCGCCAGCACCGTTGAATTAAAATCGATCACCGCCCCCGGTGTGGCTTCTTCTCCCGGCTGAATCAGTTCATCGCCGGTGGGAATGATGCCGACCCGAGGCCGCGCCTTGACCCGCACCGTCGTATGGCCGGCCGCCAACAACGCGCCCAGATCGTAGGGGCGTAGCCGATGGGAACGGGGCAACAGCAACTCGGTGGCGACAACATCTTCACCGACCAAGCGCACATGATTCCACGGCGCCACCGATTCGAAAATCTCGATGGTGGTCGCATCGACCTGGTGCACTTTCTCGATCATGATGACGGCGTTGGCCCAGGCCGGCAGCGCGTTGCCGGTATCGACGTAGCGAAAACCATCGGCGTGGGGAGAATCCGCATCGATCAATGTGAGTTTCTTGCCGACGAACTCTGTCGCACCGAAGGTCTCTTCCGCGCGCACGCAGATCCCATCCATCGCCGAGGCATGATAATGCGGCGAGGAAATCTTGGCGAACACTGGCTCGGCGGTAATCCGGTCGAGGCCGTCGTCGATGGCAATCTCTTCGATCGCTAACGCCGCCGGATTGACCGTCGACAAAAATAGCTCGCGCGCTTCGCTGAGCGGTGTTTTCTTTAAATATCTCTTACGCGCCATAAACCAATCTGTTTGTTCGAAGCGCCATTCACCGTGCTGACCGCTGATCGCTAGAACAAAATCACATCGACGTCTTCACCCTGTTCGAGGCCGTCCTGATTCATGCCGATACGCACCATGCCGTCGGCCTTGACCAGAGTGAAAATCGCGCCGGATTTGCTCGGTAATGGCGCCGCGACAAAGCTCCCACCCTCACCTTCCATGACGACGCGGACGTAGTCCTCTCGGCCGATCTGCGAAGCGATGTTGGTCTTTAACTTTGCGCGCACGGTGTGACTGAAACGCTGCAAAGCGTCACGGCTCTCGCCGCCCAAGCGGCGCAGCATCGGCGCGCCGAACAAATCGAAGATTACCAGAGCGGAAACCGGATAGCCCGGCAATCCGAGGATCGGCTTGCCGCATGCTTTGGCGAAGATCGTCGGCTTGCCGGGCGCGATGGAGATGCCGTGGAAAATAAATTGCGAATCGGGAAACGACAGGATTGTTTCCAAGGCGATGTCCTTGGCGCCCATGGAGCTGCCGCCGGAGAGCAGCACGGCGTCCGCCCAGTCGAGTGCCGCACCGATCGCTGCGGTCAGCAGCGCGCGATCGTCGCGGATCACGCCCCAATCTTTGAGCTCGCCGCCGGCCTCTTCGATCAAGCCGGCGAGCGAATGCTGATTGATGTTACGCACCTGGCCCGGCTGCGGGTCGACCGCGGCATCGACGATCTCGTCGCCGGTGGAGATCAGCGCGACCCGCGGCCGTTTGTAGACCGTAATCGATTCGATGCCGACGCCGGTGAGGGCGCCCAAATCATGGCCGCGCAGCCGCCGACCTTGAGCAAAAACCGGCTCGCCTCTTTTGATATCGTCGCCGATTTGAATGACGTTTTGCCCGGGCGACACGGCGCGGTGAATTTCCACCAAGCCGCCGTCGGTCTCGTCGGTATACTCGACCATCACGACGGCGTCGGCATCCGGCGGCATCATGCCGCCGGTGGAAATGCGCATCGCTTCGCCTTTGTCGAGAGCCTGAGTCGCTTCTTTGCCCATCTCGACGACGCCGGCCAATTTTAGATAAGCCGGCAAACTTTGGCTCGCGCCAAAAGTGTCCTTGGCTTTGACCGCGTAACCGTCCATCGCCGCGCGATGAAAATGCGGCAGATCGACCTGGGAGAAGAGATCTTCGGCCAGAACTCGACTTCTGGCGCGAACACTCGCCACTGTTTCCGTTCCCACCGGAAGCACTTCGAGAAGAATGCGTCTCGCTTCTTGCGGCGGTTCAACCTTAAAAAAATCTTTCAGATAGCCCCCTCATGGCGGCTTATATAGAAACACTTTTGTGAACGCAAGGTAAAGTGCCGCGCAGGCGCCTCTCCGTGCTCGCTACCGGATGCATCGAGCAGCCTACGCGCCCGCTGACTTTTGAATGAGCAGCTGCGCTTGCCGCGCAGGGGCGATCGAACCCGCGGTGGCAAAGTTTTTCTTCGGGCGATACAGCGCGCTTTTGCTCGTGGGCCAGTCGCCGATCACGCACAACTTACTTGGTAAGCAGTGACTACAGGACGGAAGGATGGAGCAGCGCGCGCCACGTTCATGCCGCAGATTATCATTGCGTCTTTCAATCTCGCCACGCCTGAGATAAATGTGGCGCCAATGAACGATACGCCGGCAGGAGAAGCGACGGCGGTCATTTTGGCCGGCGGCAAAAGCTCACGCATGGGTCAGCCCAAAGCGCTCCTGCTCTTTGCCGGCGAGCCGTTGATCGTTCACCTGGTTCGTCGACTCGGTCAATTGTTCAGCGACATTGTAGTGGTCGCCGCACCCGAACAGGATCTGCCGGTGCTGTCAGCGACGATCGTGCGCGACGATGTCGCGCATCAGGGCCCCGTCGGCGGCATCTATTATGGACTTGAGGCCGCGCGCCGAGAAATTTGTTTTGTCGCTTCGTGCGATGCCCCGTTTTTGAATCTGCGTTTAATCGCTTATCTCATGACGCAAATATCAGATTTCGATGTGGTGGTGCCCTTCATCCAGGACCGTTATCAGCCGCTTCACGCGGTCTATCGCAAACGGGTGGCGCCATTCTTGAAAGAACAACTAGAGCGCGGTGAGCTGCGGCCGATTTTTCTCTATGACAAAGTCCGCACCCGCAAAGTTACCGAATCTGAAATGCATCCCCATGATCCGGAGAACTTGAGCTTTCTCAACATGAATACGCCGGAGGACTACCAAGCCGCCCTAGCAAGCTGGAACGAAGGACGCAGAGCCGAGATCGACGCCGCGCCAACTCAATCCACCCCCGTCACCGTGGAGCTTTTCGGCGTGGCCCGGCTATTAGCGAATACCAAAGAAGTTTCTTTGTCGTTACCGCAAGCGGCCACGCTGTCGCAAGTCTGTCAGGCGCTTGCGCTCGAGCACCCGGTCCTGCTCGGCCGAGTCATCAATCCAGACCGGAGTAGCCTGTCGAGCGGTTACGCGTGCAACATTAACGGGCTGGAGTTTGTCAAGAATCCCAACGCCAGGATCAATCCGGGAGATAAAGTCTTTATTCTTTCTGCGGATGCCGGAGGCTGAGCCATGCATGGCTTTCATGGACGACTGCTCCACATCGATCTGACCTGCGGCCAGATCTCATGGCGCGCGCTTGAAGAGTCCCGCCTGCGCGCTTTCCTCGGTGGCATCGGCCTCGGCACAAGCCTACTCTATGAATTTGCCCCGCCTGGAGTCGACCCCTACGCGCCGGCTAACCCGCTGATTTTCACCAGCGCACCGTTGGTCGGCACTGGACTGACGACCACTGCGAAATTCGCCGTGGTCACGAAGTCGCCGCTCACCGGCTTTATCGCCGACTCGCTGTCGTCGAGCCACTTCGCCCTCGAGCTCAAACGTGTCGGCGTCGACGCTCTGGTAATCACCGGCCAGGCATCGTCGATGGTGTACGTCCTGATCGAAAATGACCGAGTCGAGATTAGACCAGCCGACGACCTGAGAGGACACAGCCCGAGCGAAACCGAATCGATGATTCGCTCGCAGCTGAGCTCTAAGGCAACGCGGGTGGCGGCCATCGGTCAAGCCGGCGAAAAGCTTGTGCGCTTTGCGACGATCAGCAACGAAGGACGTCACGCCGGGCGCGGCGGGGTCGGCGCGGTGATGGGTTCGAAGCATCTCAAAGCCATCGCTCTGTCCGGCAACCGGGAGATTTCAGTGGCCGATCCCAGCGGTGTCGAGGCCATCGCCGGCTCCCTGCGCCGCCGCAGTCTCGGCTCTCTCACCGACAAATACCGCAGCATCGGCACCGTGGCCAATCTAGCGGTTTTCAACCGATTGGGATCTTTGCCGACGCGTAATTTCCAGCAATCGACCTTTGACCAGGCTGAGGCGCTAAGCGGGGAAACTCTCACCGTCAACAACTTCAGTCGCCGGCATGGATGCGCATCCTGTACGATCCAATGTGAGCGCCTGTTCAAAGCTCTCGACGGCGGCGAGCAGCGGCTCGAATACGAAACCTTATTCGCGCTCGGCCCGCTCTGCGGCATCAAAGATCCCGAGGTGGTCCTGCGCGCCGCGCAGCTCTGCGATCTCTATGGTCTCGACACAATCAGCACTGGCGGCACTTTGTCCTGGGCGATGGAGTGCAGCGAGAAAGGCTTGCTGCCGGACGCGAGGTCGCTGCGCTTCGGCGAAGCAAACGCTCTGCTCGACGCCATCCCGATGATCGCTCAACGGCAAGGCTTAGGCGCGCTGTTGGCCGAAGGCTCAAGGCGGGCGGCGCTTGCGCTCGGCAATGACAGTTCCTATTGGGCCATGCACGTCAAAGGCCTGGAGCTTCCCGGCTATGAACCGCGCAGTTTGAAAACCATGGCCCTAGGTCTAGCGGTGAGCCCGCGCGGCGCGTGCCACAATCGCTCGGGCGCCTACGAGGCCGATTTTTCCGGGGCGGTGGATCGTCTGGAATCCGACTCCGGCCGCGGATCGATCGTCGCCGCATCCGAGGATTACGCTGCCGTGCTCGACTCGCTGATTGTTTGCAAATTTCTGCGCAAGTGCTTCAGCGATTTTTACCTCGAGGGTGCCGCGCTGCTCGGCAAAGTCACCGGCTGGGATTATTCCAGCGATGAGCTCAAACACACCGGCGAGCGCATCCATAACTTAAAAAAACTATTCAACCAGCGCGAGGGCTGGCGCACCGAAGACGATTGGCTGCCCCAGCGGTTGCTCAGCGAAGTCCTTCCCACCGGCGTGGCTCAGGGCGTGGGCCTGAGCGCCGACGATCTCCGCGAAATGATTGCCGGCTATTACCAAGCAAGGGGCTGGAATGAGAATGGGTTCATTCGGCAGAGCAAGCTAAGGGAGCTTGGAATTGAAGCTCCGGTTTCGAGTCTCGGGTCTCGGGTTTCGGGTCAACCCAAAACCCGGAACTCTAATCTCTAAACCGCGACGAATACGGGGGAACTATGCCCAGCGATGAAACGCGACGCGTACTGAAATTGTTCGGCGTTGCCGTGACTTCATTCGAGGATGCGGTTGATAAAGCTGCAGCGCCCGAGGAGCTAAAAAAGGCTGACGCCGAGCTGAAGCTTCGGCTCGAAGAAGTTACCGCCTTCATTGAACGCCTGCGCGCGCGTTGAAGTAATCCACGATCTCCAATTGTAACCCTGCCACAGTTTGCGCCCGTCTTGTGGTCTCCTAGCGCTGACTGAAGCCGGAATTTCACCTTAGCCGGGTTAGTTTTTATCAGTAATAGTTATTATTTGTAATTCTAGTTGCATTTTCTCCAAATCGGCAATAAAGAAGAGCCGCATCTCTCGGTGGTCGCAATGAACGAATTCTTAAATACGAAGGAGTTGGCGAAGTACATCGGGATCAACGAGAAGAAGGTCTATTTCATGGCCAAGGGCGGCAAGCTCCCATGTACACGGGTCACTGGAAAGTGGGTTTTCCCTAAGCGGCTGATCGATGAATGGATCGAGGAAAATAGCCGGGGTAACACCAGCAGCAAAAAAGCTGGGCAAAGAGAATTTCTCCTAGCGGCGGGCAGCGATGACCCGAGCCTCGGGATTCTGGGCGAACTCTATGCGGCTCGCAAGACATCTGCATCGATCTTTTTCGCGACTTCCGGAAGCAGCGGCGGATTGGCCTCGCTCCGAGACGGCGTCGCGGACTTCGCCCTATCTCATCTGCTCGATCCTGAAACCGGCGAGTACAATCTCCCCTTCGTCCGCACAACGATTTCCTCAGGTGTCGCGCTAGTCCCGTTATTCCACCGTGAACTCGGCCTATTGCTCGGAGCGGGAAATCCTCTCGGTTTGCGAACGCTTGCCGACCTTGGACGAACCGGCGTCCGGATGATCAACCGGCAAGCAGGCTCTGGAACGCGGCACTACGTCGACCAACAATTTGCCAAGCTCGGCATAGACGCGAAAAAAATCAAGGGATACGACGTGGCCGTCGCCACCCACCTCGAAGTCGGTTTGAAAATTCTACGCGCGCAGGCCGACGTGGGAATCGCCTCGGGTACGGCCGCTCAGATGCTCGGCCTCGACTTCATTCCTCTCACTCGGGAGCGATTCGATATCGTGATTCCCAAAGCGCGATTCTTCTCCCCGGGCATTCAGCGCTTGCTCGAGATCGTCGGATCGCGGGATTTCCGCGGCCGCGTCGAAGCGTTGGGCGGCTATGATACCTCTGACTCCGGCCGGATGATCGCGTCAAACTAAATCGCGGAAGTGGTTATGCCATATAAACTTTCTTTCCCAATCGTGCTCGCTGTCCTGGCTTTGGTTCTGGCGGTTCCACCGAATCTTCCCGCCGGAGAAGCGGCCAGCAAAAACGTCATCCTGTCGACCACCACCAGCACCCAGGACTCGGGGCTGCTGGATGTTCTGGTGCCGCTGTTCGAGAAAAAGAGCGGCTACAGCGTAAAGACGGTCTCGGTCGGCACCGGCCAAGCCCTCGAGTTGGCGGCCAAGGGAGAGGCAGATGTGGCGCTGGTCCATGCGCCGAGCCTGGAGAAAAAATATGTTGCCGACGGCAAGCTGCTCAATCGCCGTCTCGTCATGTACAACGACTTTATCTTGCTCGGTCCGGAGAACGATCCCGCCCGGATCAAATCGACCAAAAGCAGCCCCAAGAGCAGCATTGACGCGATGAAGCGGATCGCGGCGAGCGCGAACAGATTCGTCTCTCGTGGAGACAACTCCGGCACCCACAACCTTGAAAAGTCGCTTTGGAAACAGGCGGGAATTGAGCCCAAGGGCGCTTGGTACATCGAGTCAGGCCAAGGAATGGGGGCGACGCTAGGCATCGCTAATGACCGGAACGGCTACACGATCACCGACCGCGCGACCTATCTGGCCTTTCGTAAGCGGGTAACTCTGGCGATCCTGCTGGAAGGCGACAGGCCGCTCTTGAACATCTATTCGGTGATGGAAGTGAATCCCGCCAACGGCCCGCGAATCAACGCCGCCGGTGGAAAGATCTTTGCCGATTTCATGGTTGCGCCGGAGACCCAGGCCGTGATCAAGAGCTTCGGCGTGGAAAAGTTCGGCCAGCCGCTGTTTATTCCGGTCGCGGGAATGCGCGAAGAACAGGTGGGAGAATAGCGTGGAACTCATCTGGGAAGGGATCAAGCATGCCGGTTTGCTCTTGCTCAGCCGCGATGCCGAGGTGCTCGGGATTACCCTTTTCTCGTTGCAGGTTTCCAGCGCCGCCACCGGACTATCCCTCGTCGTCGGAATTCCGCTGGGAATGTTACTCGCCATGAAACGTTTCCCAGGCCACAGCCTCGCCGTCAGCCTCATCAATACCGGCATGGGACTCCCGCCCGTGGTCGTCGGTTTGTTCGTCACGATCTTTCTCTGGCGCAGCGGCCCGCTCGGCTTTATGGAATTGCTCTACACCCCGACGGCGATGATCATCGCTCAGGTGGTAATCGCATTTCCCATCGTCGCCGGCCTGACCATGGCTGCATTCCAGAGCCTCAACCCCAATTTGCCGCTTCAATTACTGGGAATCGGCGCATCGACCCCGCAACTCCTCTGGCTGCTCTGCAAGGAAGCCCGGCTGCCTTTGCTCGCGGCGATCATGGCCGGGTTTGGCGGAGTCATTTCCGAAGTCGGCGCATCGATGATGGTCGGCGGAAACATCCGCGGTCAGACCCGCGTACTGACTACTGCGACAGTTTTGGAAACCGGCAAAGGCAACTTTGAAATCGCCATCGCCCTCGGTTTAATTCTCCTGGTTCTCACGTTTGCAGTGAATCTTCTCCTCACTCACATTCAGCAGCGCGAGCAGATCCGATGGCCGAAGCCCTCCTAACTCTTCGGGACATTCTGGTCCGCTACGGTCCAACCACCATCCTTGAATTTTCTTCGCTGTCCGTTCACGCCGGTGAAAATCTCGCCGTCATCGGACCCAATGGCGCGGGAAAATCGACCTTGCTCCGCCTGATGGCACAACTGCAGCAGCCAACCCAGGGTAAGATCTATTTTCATGACCGCGAAGCACTCCCGTCCAATGGCCTCGCGATCCGGCGCCGCATGGCGAGCGTTTTTCAAGAGCCGCTGCTGTTAAATGCCTCGGTCTATGACAACGCGGCACTGGGCCTAAGACTCCGCGGTTTGGACCGCCGCTCCATCGAAGGGCGGGTTCAACCCTGGCTCGAGCGCCTCGGCATCGAGCATCTCAGACGCCGCCGCGCTCGCAGCCTCTCGGGCGGCGAGGCCCAGCGCACCAGCTTGGCTCGCGCCCTGGCGCTCGATCCCGAGATGCTCTTTTTAGACGAACCCTTTTCTCCCCTTGATCCGCCCACGCACGAGGGCCTGCTGCTTGATCTACAGCGCATACTGCGCGAAACGGGTATCACCACCGTATTCGTCACCCACAATCGTGATGAGGCTTTCATGTTCGGCGACCGAACTGCGGTGCTCATAGGCGGCAAGCTGCTGCAGACCGGGCCGACGACGGAAGTCTTTGCTCATCCGGAGAACCTGGAGGTCGCTCAGTTCATCGGCTTCGACACCAAAATCCCTGGAGTCGTAGAGAACGCAAACGAACAATCGGCCCAAGTCCGCTTTAACGGCGGCTATGCCCAGGTGTTCGGTGATTTTCACGCCGGCGAAGAGCTGTTTCTTTGTCTTCGACCGGAGGATATCGCTGTGAGTCTACCGGGGGTGGAGGGGCTCGAATCAAGCGCTTGTAATCAGCTTCGCGGCAAAGCACTGAAAGTCACGCCTTGGGGCGCTCACTACCGGGTGGCGGCTGCATGCGGAGACAACCGTCTGGTCGCCCTTATCACCAAACCGGCATTCCTCGGACGTAATATAGCAGAGGGCGACGACATCGTTGCGGCGTTCGAAGCATCAGCCGTTCATGTGATCAAACGAAAATGAAGTGTTGAAGTATTCTTCAACGCGACTCTTTTTTGCCTTGACATTGATTTTCCCAGCGATAGGATTTCACCGTTGTCGCCCATGGAGCTTGGTCCGGCAATAAATTTATCGGCTGATCCATTGTGAAATCATGTCGCTTCCCCCTGGCTGCTCTTTTTCACTCCATCCTTTCGCTTCAGAAACAGGAGTCAAAACATGGAAGTTTCACGACGAGATTTTCTCCGCCTGTCAGTCGCTGCGGGCAGCGGCACAGCGCTCAGTGGCCTGATCGGGTCGGGCGTTAATTTAGGGCCGGCGGTGGCGCGGGCGCAGGAACTCAGGATCAAGGACGCCAAGGTCACTCCCAGCATCTGCCCCTATTGCTCGGTGGGCTGTGGCACACTAGTTCACACGATCAACGGGCAAATCGTCAACATCGAGGGCGATCCGCGCAGTCCGCACAACGAGGGCACCCTCTGCCCCAAGGGCGCGGCGATCTTCCAACTCCACGTCAATCCCAATCGTCCAACTCAAGTTCTTCATCGTAATGCTGGCGCCACCGATTGGGAAGTGTGGGACCTCGAGCGTGCCATGAACCGCATCGCCGAGCTGGTGAAAAAGACCCGCGACGAAACCTTCATCGAGAAACTGCCGAACGACAAACTCGTCAACATGACGCCCGCAATCTTCGCCCTCGGCGGCGCCACCCTCGAGGTCGAGTTCAACCATGTGCACCAAAAACTCATGCGCGGACTCGGGATAGTCGCCATCGAGAATCAAGCGCGGATATGACACAGCTCTAGCGTCCCCGGTCTGGGGACCCGATTCGGCCGCGGCGCGGCCACCCTCTACCCGCGCAGCATGTACGACTCCGACTGCGTCATTGTCATGGGCTCCAACATGGCGGAGAACCATCCCGTCGCATTCCGCTGGCCGATGAAAGCCAAGGTCGAACATGGCGCGAAAATTATTCACGTCGATCCGCGCTTCACCCGCACCAGCGCCGTCGCCGATATTTACGCTCCGGTGCGCGCCGGCTCGGACATCGCCTTTCTCGGCGGCATCATCAAATATGTTCTAGACAGCGAGAAGTGGAACACAGACCAATTCTTCAAGAAATTTGTCGTCAACTATACTAATGCGGCGACAATCATCAACGAGGGCTTTAAGGACACCGAAGATTTAGACGGTGTGTTCTCCGGCCTTATGCAAGCCAAAGGCGGAGTCGCCGAATGGCCGTTCAATGGTATAACAAATCAATACGACGGCGCGACGTGGCAATATGCCAGCACCAAAGTCGGCGCTCAGGGCTGGGCCGCGGCGACGGCGCAGTCGGGCGAGACCAAGGTCACCACCGGACCCGACGGCACGAAGACGCCGTCAAAGCCCGCAGCTGGGTCTGCGCCGGCGGCAAAGGTTGAACTCAAACCGGGGGAAGGATTCGCACCGCTGGTAGCTTCGTTGGTACGGCCGGCGGCGATGAAAGACGAGACGCTGCAGCACCCGCGCTGCGTTTTCCAAATCGTCAAACGCCATTTCGCCCGCTACACGCCGGAGATGGTCGAGAAAGCCACCGGCTGTCCCAAAGAAACTTTTCTCCAGGTCGCCGAAACCATTCTGGCAAATTCGGGCGCGGAACGGACGACTTCGTTCGCCTATGCGGTCGCCTGGACACAGCATACCTACGGCGTCCAAATCATCGGCGCCTGCGCGCTGCTACAACTTTTGCTTGGCAACATCGGCCGCCCGGGCGCGGGCGTAATGGCGCTCCGGGGCCACGCCTCGATTCAAGGCTCTACGGACATTCCCACGCTTTATCACTCGATCCAGGGTTATCTGGCAGCGCCGACGGCGCTGAAGAGTCACGACACATTACAGGATTACATCGCAGCCGAGACAATTCCGACGGGATATTGGGCGAATATGCCGAAGTTTATGGTTTCTTATCTCAAGTCGGTGTACGGCGATGCCGCGACCAAAGACAATCAGTTCGGTTACGACTGGCATCCGAAGATCCTCGGCGACCACTCCCACATGGCCATGTTCGCGGCGATGGATGCCGGCAGGGTGAGGGGCATGATCTGCATCGGCCAGAACCCCGCCACGTCGATCAACGCAAAGCTCGAGCGGAGCGGCCTTAGGAAGCTTGAATGGCTGGTCGTCAAGGATAACTGGCTCACCGAGACGGCAACCTTCTGGAGGAACGCGCCGGAAATCAAGAACGGCGAGGTCAAGACAGCGGATATAAAAACCGAAGTTTTCTTCTTGCCGGCCACTCAAGTCGCCGAGCTTGAAGGCACCTTCACCAACACCCAGCGCCTGCTGCAATTCCATCATAAAGCGGCCGAGGCCCCCGGGGATTGCCGATCGGACACGTTGTTCAGTTACGATCTCGGCAAGCGGTTGAAAAAACTTTACGCCAACTCGACCGCGGCGCGCGACCAGGGCTTCAAAAATCTCGTCTGGGACTTCGAGCACGAGAACGAAGCCGAGCGCAAGAAGGGTGAGCCTTCGGCCTTAAAGATTTTAAAGGAGATCAACGGCTTTTTTACCGATGACCCGGCGCGCCACTGCGTCGGTTTCGGCGATCTCAAGGATGATGGTTCGACGACCTGCGCGTCGTGGATCTACTCGGGCGTCTATCCGGCCGTCGGAAAGCTCCTCGCCGACAGACGCACACCTGACCCGCCCGGCAAACCCGGCGCGCAACTCGATTGGGGATGGGCATGGCCGGCGAACCGCCGGGTAATGTACAACCGCGCTTCCGCCGACCCCGAGGGCAAGCCGTGGAGCGAGAAGAAAAAGTGGGTCTGGTGGGACGGGGAGGCGAAGAAATGGGTCGGCTACGACGTGCCGGACTATATCGCAGCCAAGCCGCCTAGCGATAAAGCGAAAGCCGGCGCTGCAGGCATGGACGCGCTTCCTGGCACTGCGCCATTTATCATGCGGCCGGATGGAGTGGGATGGCTCTTTGTGCCCGCGGGCCTGGTGGACGGGCCGCTGCCGACGCACTACGAGCCGGTTGAGTCGCCGGTTGCCAATACACTGTATAAACAGCAGACGAGCCCGGTTTATAAATATTGGAAGGGAACCGGCAACCAGCTGGCGAAGTTGGGCGATCCCAAGTTCCCTTACGTGCTGACAACCTATCGTTTGACCGAGCACTATCTGGCGGGCGGCATGAGCCGCTGGCTGCCGTGGCTTGCCGAGCTGCAACCCGAGCTATTCGTCGAAATTAGTCCCGAGCTGGCCCAGGAAAAAGGCATCAAGAACCTCGACTGGTGCAAGATTTCAAGCCCGCGCACACAGATCCGCGCCAAGGCTCTGGTCACGCGCCGGATGCGCCCCTTTAAGATGGACGGCAAAGTCATCCATCAGGTCGGCATGCCCTGGCACTGGGGCTATGAGGGCCTATCGACGGGAGACGTCGTCAACGAACTGACATCATTGATCGCCGATCCGAACGTTTCCATGCACGAGGGCAAGGCCTTCGTATGTAATGTGGAAAAAGCGTGAAGAAATTGGAGTGATGGAGTAATGGAGCACTGGAGCGATGGGTTTCCGGAACCCAAGACTCCAACTCCACTACTCCAGTTTCCCAGCGAGGAGTCGTTATGGCAGAACCCATGGGTTTCTACACGGACACGACAGTCTGCATTGGCTGCAAGGCGTGCGAAGTCGCTTGCAAGGAATGGAACCAGCTGCCCAGCACCAACGGCGGCGTCAACACTCTGAGCGGCGATAGCTACGACAACACCCGCGCCCTTGACGGCATCCACTGGCGTCATGTGAAATTTATCGAGCAGTTCACCGAAGACCGCAAGGATGGCCGCTGGCTGCTGATGAGCGACGTGTGCAAGCATTGCGTCAATGCGCCATGTTTGGAAGTCTGCCCGACCGGCGCCATCGTGCGCACCGAGTTTGATACGGTGGTTATCCAATCGGACGCCTGCAACGGCTGCCGCGATTGTATCTCGGCCTGCCCTTTTGGCGTCATCGAAGTCAATCCAGCCTCGGGCACCGCGCAGAAGTGCACGCTTTGTTATGACCGCCTCCAGGGCGGCTTGGAGCCGGCCTGCTCGAAGGCCTGTCCGACACAGTCGATCCAGTTTGGCACCATAAATGAGTTGAAAGTACGGGCGCAGAAGCGCGTGGACCAGCTCCAGCAGATGGGCGAGAAGCGAGCCTATCTTTATGGCGCGGATGAAAAAATCCTGGGCGGGCTGAATTCGTTTTACCTACTGGTGGACAAACCGGAGGTCTACGGCCTGCCCCCCGATCCGAAAATGCCCACGCGTAATCTCAAATCCGGCACGTGGTTCTCTGCCCTCGGCGCCATACTGGTAGGTTTGATGGGCATCATCAATTTCCGCAACCGCGGCGCGCGTGTTAACGCTCGGGAGGAGCAACCATGAACCAGTTCCCCTCCAGCACTTTTTTCAGCGTGCCGCCGGATTGGGGTTGGTACATTGTCTTTTACTTTTTTTTCGGCGGCCTCGCCGGCGGAGGCTATTTTCTCGCTGTCCTGATCGATTTGTTCAGCAGACCGGAAGACCGTCCGCTGGCACGGCTGGGATACTACATCTCGTTTCCTTGCATCGTTATCAGCGGGTTGCTGCTGACTCTCGACCTTAGCCGACCCGAACGGTTTTGGCATATGCTAATCCAGTCCAACACCTATCTACCCATCTTCAAACCCTGGTCGCCGATGTCGGTGGGATCGTGGGCGTTGACGATCTTCGGGATTTTTTCGTTCCTCGGTTTTCTAAGCGCTCTCGCAGAAGGTGATCATTGGCAACGGCCCGCGGCCCGCCGCCTGCGGCCTCCCGGCCTGCTCGGCACAACGCTTGCCGTGATCGGCGGACTCTTCGGTTTCTACGTCGCCGGTTATACGGGAGTTCTTCTTGCCGTCACTAACCAGCCGATCTGGTCCGACACGCCGCTACTCGGCATGCTGTTCCTGGTTTCGGCCGCGTCGATATCGGCGGCATTGATGATACTGCTGGCGCAGAGGTCGACTCGCGCGCTGCCCGGCGTTAATGCGTTGCATCGTTTTGACAGCTGGGTGGTCGGGTTGGAATTGATCGTTCTGATCGCCGTCATGATCTCCCTGGGCCCGGTATTTCGCGCCTGGCTTAACGCCTGGGGTCTGCTGCTCTTTTTTGGCGTGATTGTTGTCGGCATGCTGCTTCCCTTGGCTCTCTACTGGCGCAGAAACTGGTTTGGCGATTTGAACGTCACCGCGGCCGCAGCAGCGGTCTTGGCCGGTGGTTTCATTCTTCGCCTGGTGATCGTTTTTTCGGCGCAAGGGGTTTGATGTGGCGCACACTACGATTTTCTTTTTTGTCGTTCTCGGCGCGCTTGCCGCCTGCGCCAGTCCGGAAACCAACCGAGCGCGCGGCTCCGGTCCGGGCGCCGACATCGGCAACCGGACCAAGGTCGTGCGCATGCATGAAGGCGCAGACCCGTTTTATAAAACCCCAAAACTCATTCCTGCCCAACCGCCGCCGTTGGCGCCGGCGCGCCAGGCCGACACGCTTAGCCGCTGATGACGGCTTCCATCGATACCGAAGTCCAAGATCTCGGCCGCCAACGGCCCGAGTGGCAGCCCTGGCTTTCTGTGGTTCAGCAGGCACTCAGAGAAACCGCCGACGTTAAATGGGACACCGTCATCCCGGAACGCGCCGAGCCGCGGGAAAATAAGGCGCCGGTTCTAGCGGGCGCGTTGATCGCGCTCGAAACCAGTTCGCTGAACCGTTGGATCCAGCGGCTGATTGGCACCTCCAGCCGTAGCGGCACAGAAAAAATGGCGACGCTTAAGGGCGTGCTACAAAAGACCAGCGATACCCTTTCCCTGTTTCGCGCTTCCCTCCGTCTGGATGAAAGCGCGCTAAAACAGACTGCAATGAACTGTGATGCCGACCCGGAAGCATTTCAGGCGGTTACAGCGCTGCTGCCTGTGCCCTTCCTCCACGCCTGCAATCGCCGCTGGGCCAATTCTCTGCCTCAAGGCTGGGCTGAAGGCTATTGCCCCGTATGCGGTAGCTGGCCTGCCGTCGCCGAAGTGCGCGGCATCGACCGCAGCCGTTATTTTCGCTGCGGCCGCTGCGCCAGTGCGTGGCCAGTCAACTGTTTGGTGTGCGCCTATTGCGGCATGACCGACCATGAACAATTGATCTCGCTGGTACCGGAGCAAGGGGGCAATAGTCGTGTGATTGAAGCCTGCAAGCGCTGTCTCGGCTACGTCAAAACCTTCACCACCCTCCAGGCCAGTCCCCCCGCCAGGGTAATACTCGACGACCTCGCCAGCGTGGATCTCGATATCGCGGCCGTGGAGCATGGTTACAAGCGTCCTCAAGGAGCGGGTTACCGTTTCGACGTGACGGTGGTCGATAAAATCACTGACAAATTTTCTTTTTGGAGAGCATAGGTGGATCCGCCAATTCGCCCAGCCCAGGTTTGCCAGGCGTTGCTCGCGGCGCTCGAAGCGGCCGAGGGACAACGAAAAAGACGCAAGCGTGACCAAACTCCCGACGCCATCGGGCTGGCGGTGAAACGGGAACTGCTGGAGCGTGCCGTCGATGCCGACCCTGAGCCGGAAGTCTTTGAAGCATGGCTGCTCAATTATTCTCAGACCAGCGTCGCCGCTGCATTAGCTGGCCCGGCGTCCGCCATGGCTCGGTCCGTGTTCGACGAATGGCGGTTGGCTCATTCGTTGAAAGAATTTAATGTTTGGTTGAATCAGGGCGCGCCGTCGGCTGATGTTGCCGACGGGCCCCAAGAAAGCCCTCACACGAATGTTAGAGAAACTCGGTAGAACGCCGGCCGACTCGTGCCGCAGGTGTTGCGGCTTGCAGACCACCAATCAAGATTCGTAACCACGTCCAACCTGCCGTTTCTTAACATTCCACAATCAGTCCACACGCGAATCCACCACAGATACAATTTAATTTTCTACCTGTACCGAGCCGGTATCAGGCGATGAAGTTTGCAGATCACTCTGTTTGTTATATAAACCCAAATTGGCGAGACCGTTCCGACGGCCGGCGCGCGCGGCAAGCGGTTTAAATCCCGGTTCAATCAACAACACTAAATAAGGCCCACAACAGATGGACAAACCCATAAAACTCTCCATCGCTGCAACCTCCAAACGCGTCGATATCGCCAACGTCGTCGGCTATACCTTTTTCAACAGCATCGAGCTGCCGCGCCAATCGCAACTCGACATCGCCATGGGCTGGCGCGATTCCGAGCTGGGCGGCACCGGGCCGGCGCTCTTGGTCGGCAAGAAACAATACTCTTTCGGATTTGGCAATCCGGTGGGCCTGTCAGCGATGGCTTATCTCGGCTGCGGTTTCTACAAAAAGAAAATCCCACTGCGCGCCATCGGCGTCTTTCCGACCTGGGACCGCTTGATCTTCGCCGTGCGCCCGGACACCGGCATCCAGTCGCTGGAAGACATAAGGAAGCAGAAATATCCCCTGCGCATCTCGACGCGCCGGCGCGGCAAGCTGGCTACCACGATTTACGCCATCGAAGAGGTGCTCAAAGCCTACGGCATGAGCTACAAAGACATCGAGAAGTGGGGCGGCAAGATCATGGAAGCGCCGAACCCGAGCGGTAGCGAGCGGCGCGACGCGATTTTATCCGGCGCAGCGGATGCTGTCTTCGACGAAGGGGTGAAAAGCTGGGGGCCGACGGCATTGAAAGCCGGCATGCGCTTTTTGCCGATCAATGATAACGCGGTAAAACACATGGCGAAGCTCGGCTTCCCCAGCGCCATGCTGACGCGCAAGCATTATCCCAGGTTGGCTCAAGCCATTCGCTGCGTCGATTTCAGCGGCTGGACATTTTTTTGCCACGCCGACTTATCGCATAAGGTCGCCTACCACATGGCCCGAGCCGTCGACCTGTGCCACAAACATATCCCCGTCGACCATTTCGACAAACGGCCCATGACCATTCGCGAGTTCTGCCGCGGCGGCGAAGCTGGACAACTAAACATCCCGCTGCATCCCGGCGCCAAGAAATATTTTCGCGAGAAAGGCTATATTGATTAAGATCTTCGGCTTCATGCAAACCGTCGCAGTGGCGGCGCTTCTGACGATTGCATCGCTTGGCCAACCAATCGCGGCCCATGGCGAACAGTTCCGCGTCGCGCTTTCGACCAAAGACTTCGGCTATCTGCCGCTGTTCGTCGGCATGCGCGCCGGTCTATTCGCCCAGGAGAATCTGGAAATCCAGTGGATCGTGGTCAATAGCAACGTGGTCGTCACCGCACTGCTAGCCGGCGAGATCGATGTCGCCGGCATCGCCGGTTCGTCGATGCGCGCGGCAGCGCGCGGCGCGCCGTTGAAGGCGAACTTTTTCCCCTATGACAAATCGCTTTTCGTCTTGATGGGCGCGCCCAATATCAAGCGCGTGCAAGATTTGAAAGGCAAAGTGATCGGCACCACCGGTCCCGGCGCCACCACCGAGGTCGCCGCTTCCATGGTGCTGCAGCATCACGGCATGGACCCGAAAAAAGATGTCACGTTCATGACCATCGGCGGCGCCGAGACATCCATCGTCGCCATGCGCAACGGCATCATCCAGGCGCGCGCCTTCAATCCCGACGCGGCCTACATCATGAAAAAACAAGGCTTCACCGAGCTCGGCGTGCTCGCCGACATGGGGCCCTGGCCTTGGGCCGGTTATTCAACTTCCGACGCGCATCTGGCGAACCGGCGCGACAAGCTCAAACGCTGGACCCGCGCCATGGTGAAAAGCCTGCAGCTGATGGTCAATCGCAAAGAAGAGACGTATAGGTTTGCCCAGGCCGACTTCGCCCATGCGCGCGACGTCATCGAAGCTGCGGCGAACGTTTGCATCAAAGCCATCGATGCGCAGAATCCCGGCGGCGCCACCGACGACGCCATGCGCAAGAATATCGACTTAACCATCACCCAGCCGTTAAAGCTCGCGGCTAGCCCGTCATTGGCGCAGCTGGTCGACTTTTCCTTGCTGCGGGAAGTCCACAAAGAGCTCGGTATAGCGGGGCGAAAATGAACTCGCGAACTTTTCCGATGATACCCGTGGTTGTCGCACTATTACTGATATCACGGGAATCACATGCGCAGAGCCTCGATGCCAAGCTCGCGGTGTTGGAGAAACTACCGGCGGCGGAACGCCAGCAAAAATTGCTGGAAGGGGCCAAGGCCGAAGGTGAAGCGGTTATTTACGCCAACATGGATGTCAGCGCCATGAAGCCGCTCACCGACGGCTTCATGAAACGCCATCCCGGTGTCAAAGCCACTAGCGTGCATATTTCCGGCGCGGGGATCATCACCCGGGTCGAAGCGGAGGCCCGCGCGGGACGCTCGCTCTCCGATGTCGTCCTCAGCGGCCAACTCGGCGTGCTCGCCTTACTCGAAAGAAAAATCTTCGGCCGCTACCGCTCGCCCGAGCGCGAACAATACCGCGACGGCTACAAGGACAAGGACGGCCTGTGGACGGCCTACATGAACAACGTCATGGTCAGCGTCTACAACACCCGTCAGGTAAAAAAGGACGAAGCGCCGCGCGGCCTCGAAGATCTTCTGAAACCCCGTTGGAAGAACAAGCTCGCGATGGACAGCCAGTCGTACGTTTGGTTCGGCACTATCCTGCAGCACCTGGGTGAAGAAGCCGGTTTGCGCTTTATGAAGCGGTTAAACGAGCAAAACCTGTCACACCAGCGCGGCCGCCGGCTGATGAGCCAATTGGTCGCTGCCGGCGAGTTCGACATGGCCGTCGAAACCAATCTGAACTCGGTTCTGAGCCTGAGCCGTCAAGGCGCGCCGCTCTGGTTCGCCCCGGCGCCGCCCTTTTTCCTGACACCGAGCCTGGTCTTCGTTAACGCCAATGCGCCCCATCCCTTCGCCGGCGCGTTGTTCACCGACTATTTGCTTTCAGAAGAAGGCCAAAAAATTATCGTCAGCACCAATCGCATGCCCGCGCACATCAAAGTTAAATCCCCGGAGAGCCAGCTTATCGAAGGCCAGGACGTGCGCATGCCGGATATTTTCGATATAGGAAGACGCTATCAAGCGATCGGCAACCGGTATAGAGAAACGTTCCCCGGCGCTCGTTAGCGCGAAGCGCAAAGCGCGCGATTACAAATTCCAGATAACAATTCCAGATACCGGAGTTTGCATTCAATCTGGAATTTGTAATCTGGAATTTTCAACCTGAAACTGTGAAAGGACGTTTATGGCTAAAACCAAAATCACCCTCGGTCTCCCCGACCACCCGCGCTGCCAGGCGATCATCGACGGCAAAGTCGGCATCGAAGGCTACGAACTCGACGTCGATCCCAACTTTGTCTCCTCCGGCGAGCGCCATTACAAATATCTCCACGGCGAATGGGATGTCGGCGAAGTCTCGGCGGCGAGCCTGCTGCGCGCCATCGAAAAAGGTCAAGAGCTGCTGGCGATACCGGTGTTCTTCGAGCGCGGCCCGCGCCAGCGCAATATTTATCACTGCGAGCAACACCTGATGCACCCGTCCGAGCTCAAAGGTAAAAAGTTCGGCTGCTTTCGCTACGGCGCCACCGCGGTGGTCTGGGCGCGCGGTTATTTGCTCGACGCCCATGGCATCAAGACCACCGACATGCAGTGGTTCGTCTCCGGCCGCGAAGTGTTCATCGGCCACGAGCTGCCTGTCAAAGTCCAGCGTATCGATCCGCCGCCGCCCTTCGGCGGCGAGAAGCTGGTGCTGTCGAAAATGTTAAATGCAGGCGAACTGCATGGCGCCGTCGTGCCGGGCGACAATGGTTATGTCGGCTTCTTCGGCGGCGGCGAAACCCCGCCGATGATGGCTGCCTATGCCGGCGTCAAACCGCTGTTCGCCGACAATCAAGAAATTATCGCCTACGTCAAAAAGACCGGTATCAATCCGATCATGCACGTGCTGTCGATCCGCAAGGAAGCCGTCGCGCGCCACCCCGATTTGCCGGCGAAGCTGACCCGCGCCTTCATGGAAGCGCGCGATGTCGCGGCGCAATACATGCCGGCGGAAGAAATCGCCGGATATCAAAGAGAACGGGACGTGCTCGGCGAAGATCCCTATGACTACGTCATGGGTGAGAACGAGAAACGCACGCTGACGGCGATGAACCGCTACCAGATCGAGCAAGGCTTGATGAAAACCATGCTGCCGATGGACGATCTCTTCGTCGGCCACGTCTAGAACCCGAGTGTAAAGATGCTGCAATCGCTATTGGTTTTATTCGTCTTAACCGTCCTAGCCTCCTCGACCGGCGCCGCCACCCTGGATGACCCCGCCCGCGCCGAAGGCGAGGTTGTACTCTATAGCTCGCTCAATAACGAGCAGATCGTCACCCTGGTCGACGCTTTCAAGAAAAAATATCCAGCGATTAAGCCGTCTTTCTACCGCGGCACCAGCGAGCGCGTCCTGCAACGGGCCAACACCGAAGCGAAAGCCGGCCGTTTCGCCGTCGACGTCGTGACTTCGGCGGGGTTTCAAATTCAGCTCATGAAAGAATCCGGCCTTACGCAGCGCTACGTGCCGCCGGAAGCCGCGGCCTACGACGAAGGGTTCAAAGATTCCGACGGCCATTGGGTCAACGTCCACTCGCTGCTCAATTCCATGGCCTACAACACCCACCTGGTGAAACCTAATGAAGCGCCAAAGAAATACGAAGACCTGTTGGCGCCCCGTTGGAAAGGACGCATCGGCGTGAATCTCCAAGATCCGGAATGGTATGTCAGCCTGCAGCGGCGCTGGGGCAAGGACAAGGCGCGCAATTTTCTGAAGGCGCTCGCCGCCCAGCAACCGGCGGTGCGCGACGGTCACAACATCACAGCGCAACTATTGGCCGCCGGCGAATATCACGTCGTCACCAACACCTACGCCCATATCGCCGCGCGCATCAAAGGCCAAGGCGGGCCGGTGCAATATGTTTTCGACGAACCGGTGATTACCTATGTCCATCCGATGGTCTTGGCCAAGGGCGCGCCCCATCTTAATGCCGGCAAACTGCTGATCAGCTTTATTCTGTCCCTCGAAGGCCAACGCATGTTGCGCGATCAGGGACGAATTCCCGCCCATCGCGACGTCGATCCCCAAGTGTTTTCCCTGCGCAACGTGAAGCTGCAAGCCAGCGATCCGCGTCAGGCGAAGGAATATGGTCCAGCCGGCGAAGAGATGCGTGGGATCTTCGGCGTACGGTGATCCAAATCGATTTGAACGGCTTGAACGTTTTGAACGACTGGAACGATTGGAACGAATCAATGAGTGCGAGGTCGCAATCACGATGAACCTATTCCCGGCAACGCGCACCACCCCCCTGCCCGGCGGCTATATGGGCAAGATTCTCCGCGTCAATCTGACCACCGGCAAATTGACGGACGAAAATCTGCCCGAAGAGCCGATCTTGAAAAAATTTATCGGCGGCCAGGCGTTGGCGCTTTATATCTTAATGAACGAGTTGCCGATCGATGCGACGCCCTTCGGCGCGGAAAACAAAGTTGTCATGATGACCGGCCCGCTCACCGGCAATGGCTTTACCCCGGGCGGCACGAAGATGACCGCGGTTTACTTAAGTCCGTTAACCAACAAGACTCTCGGCCGCGGCGCCACCAGCGGCTATTGGGCGACCTATCTCAAAGCCGCCGGTTACGACGGCGTGATCGTCGAGGGCGTGTCGGACGAAACCGGTCTATCTTTACGTCAAAGACGGCAAGGCGGAGATACGCGATGGCGCCAAAGTCTGGGGTCTCGGCACCCGCGACACCGAAGACCGCCTGCGCGAAATCGTCGGCAACCGGGACGCCAGAGTGCTGTGCATCGGCCCCGCGGGTGAAAATCTGAACCGCGGCGCGATGCTCGCCAACGACTACAATCATTTCGCCGCCCACAGCGGCGGCGCCGTGCTCGGCTCGAAAAAGTTAAAGGCGATCGTCGTCGCCGGCACTCTACGGCCGAGCCATCGGGATAAAGCCAAGCTCGCCGACGCCGGCCTGCGCTGGCGCCACGTCTTGCAGCAACACGATGTCAAAAAAAAGAAAACCAAATATGGCCACGGCGACGCGTGGGGCGCCCTGAATAATTTGAACTGGCGCAGCACCGACATTCAACCGGCGCATATCGCCGGCTTCGCCGATAACGACGTCGTGCTCCGTCCATGCTTTCAATGCGCCCGCATGTGTCCCTGGGACGCCAAGCTGGGCGAGGGCGAATTCAAAGGCACGGTGGTTCACTTCAACGCCGGCGGCGAGTGGCTCGATACTTTTTTCAATCTCGGCATCAAAGGCAACGCCGTGCTTTATCTCGCCGAGAAGATCAATAATCTCGGCATCGAGTGCAGCCACTTTTCCTGCGGCGCCGGCGTGGCGTTCGAAGCTTGGGAAAAAGGGCTGCTCGGTCCGGATCGAACCGGCGGTTTGAAACTCGAATGGGGCAACGTCGAAGCGGTCAGTAAATTGCTCGACATGGCAGCGCACCGCGAAGGGTGGCTCGGCAACTTGCTCGCCGAAGGCCCAAAGCAATTGGCCGAAGCCCTCGGCGGCGACGCGCCCAACTGGGCTGTGCACACCAAAGGCGGCACGCCGGCGATGCACGAGTGGCGCCCGCTGCTCGGTCAAATGTTGCGGGAACTGGTCGCCAGCGGCGGCATGAAGCCGCAAGGCGGCGGCTCGAAAAATCCACCGCCGGATCTGCGTGAGAACGAACATTGGGGGCCGCTGGAAATGGATAGCCCGGAGGGTTGGGTCTGGTCCCATGTTCTGTCAGAACAATACCGGCAATTTACCGGCATCTTCGGCGGTTGTTGGTTCGCCCAGGAGAGCCACAAAAAAGACGGCTTGAATTCCATCGTCGACGCCTTCAACGCCATTACCGGCTGGAATTTCTCAATGGCTGAGGCGTTGCAAGCCGGCCACCGCAGCATGATCCTGCAAAGCCTGTTCGGCACCCAGCGCGGCTGGATCGCCGACTTCGACTGGCAAGACGTCGGCCCGCGATTTTTAGAGCCGATCCCCGACGGTAAATACAAAGGTTTCACCATCGCCAAGTGGCTGCCCGGCATGATCTGGGATTACTACAAACAATCCGGCCGGCACGAGCGCACGGGCAGACCCTTCAGGGACACGCTGGAAAAACTCGGCCTGCAAGAGTTTCAGGAATGGAGCCAACTCGATTAAAAAAATCTAGCATGCTGGACGGTTGGAGCGAAGCAAGACATCGTTCATGCGCATCGGCAAGGCTAACGCGGCAGGCAAATCTTCGTTACTCCGTCCGAATTACGTCGATCGACCCGCCCTTGGACCACGCTTCCCTACGGCAGTTCTTCCAACAGCCGACTCGCGCCCTGTAACGGATTTTTAATCTTCAATAATTTCTGCACGTACCATACCCGCGCGGCAACTGGATGAACAACCGGAACGCCCAGATCATTTTCTGCTGCGATGATATCTTTCACGCCCCAGGCCCCGGAGCCGAGCAGATAAATTCCCTGCGCCGTTGGATGTTTGTTAAACGACGCTTTGAGATGCTGGTAAATCGTCTCGTTAGAAATTCCGTCGGCTTCGGTAGGCGAGGTATCCATGCCTTCCATGCCCAGCACCTCGAATCCGGCGTCGGTGAAGTACCGCGTGAAGACATCGTTCATCTTCTGATCACGGAAATAGGTGCAGCCGACAAACTTTTTGATGCCCAAGGCGCGCAGCGCTTGGGCCTGTGACATCCCAGATGTAAAGATCGGCACTTTATACTTGGCCTCCCAAGCGCTGACGATCTCCTGCTCGGCCTTGTGGCCGCGCACCATGAACGGCGGCCCGCCCTCGGGATGCATCACATCGACGCCGATCTCCGCCAGCTCCGCGACCTTCGTGTGATAATTCTCCATGGCGCCGAGATAGCCGCGTTCTGAATGTTCTTTGATACCGGCATACATCGGAATGCAGCCGACACCTTCCGGCAGAAGTCTAATAAACTCCACCAACGACCCCGAGCCATAAGTCGGTTTTACTACGCCGACAATTCCTCGCCATGTTCCGGAAGCCATCTGTTATCTCCCTTCCCGTTAAAATCGAATATAAATGGCATGCTAGTCGGGACACACAACAAAAAACAAGAGCGATCCGCGCACGAGCATTATCCATTCTCGACCCTCGATCCTCGACCCCAATACACAGCCATTCAGTTGACGGCGCCGAAAGGTAAGTGATACACACACGCTGAAAGTAAGCACGAAAGGATCAGAATGACGAACCGACCCACAGACACACTCACACAAGAATACGGCAACCTAGTGCCCACCGGCCGGCTGCTCGATGGCAAGCCGCGCAGCATTCTCTTCGACGCAACTAAGTGTATCGGCTGCCGCCACTGCGTTCAGGCGTGCAAAGATTGGAACGACCACGACCGCACCAGTGCCTACGAACTGTCGAGCACCAATTGGATCACCATGGAACCACCGGTGCTCGAGGGCCTGTCCCCGATATGGGCACGTAACAGCTGCATGCATTGCGACTTTGCCGCTTGCGCCGCCGTGTGCCCGGTCGAAGCGATTACGAAATATGAAGAAGGTCCGGTGGTCATAAACCAAGACGTCTGCATCGGCTGCGAATACTGCATCCACGCCTGTCCCTGGGAAGTCATTACCAAGAACGAAATCACCGGCAAGGCCAGCAAGTGCACCATGTGCAGCGATCGCATCAGCGAGGACAAGCAGCCGTTCTGCGTCCAGGCGTGCCCGGTGAACGCTTTGGACTTTGGCTTTACCGCGGAGATCGCCGACAAAGCCAAGCAGCAGGCTGAAGCGGTGGGCGGCTACACCTACGGCGACAAAGAAGCCGGCGGCGGCAGCGTGGTCTATGTCCTGAAAGAAAGTAAAGACAAATACGGCGTGCGTGAGATCGCCGCCGGCAGATTTCCCAAACACAAAATTCCGCTAGGCTTGATGTTGAAGGACCTGTTCACGCCGCGCTGCGGCGTCGCCGGCAAAATGCGCGCTCTTTGGCTGGCGCTGGCTCACCCGAAGCGGCTGCTCTACCGGTATTTCTCTTAACCTCGATTACAACTGCGCCATGACAACTCAAATCGACCGCTTCCTTGCTTCGGCATTGCCGCGGAGGCCGGAATGCCGGTCCTTCTGCGCCCGGATTCTCGGTGGCACGAGCTATCGCCAGCGCGCCCGGAATGACGACGGTGATACGCTATGAAGTGTTTTGTCATTTCCGGTTGTTCCGTCATGGCAATTTTCCTCGCGGCAATTATGTTCTGGTCGCCCACCATCGCCCATGGCGAAAAAATTCGCAGCGCGATTCCTCAGGCAAATCTAAACTATCTCTCCATCCACGTTGCCGACGCCCGCGGCTTTTTCAAAGACGAAGGCTTGGAGAACGAAACCGTGGTCATCTCCGGTCCCCTGGCCACCGCCGCATTGCTTAGCGGCGACGTCGATTTTAGCGGCGGCGGCGGCAGCGGCATGCGCGCCGCGCTGAAAGGCGCACCGGTGAAGGGCATCTATTTTCAGACCGAAAAGGTCACCTTCTATCTGGTCGCCGACCCGAGCATCAGGACCGCCGCTGATTTGAAGGGCAAGAGAATCGCCGTCGGCAGCCCCGGCGACACCCAGGACCGCATGATGACGATGTTCGCCGAGCGCGGTGGCGTGGCATCGCGCGAGATGATTCGCATCTCGATGGGCTCGGATACCAATACGAGGATTACCGCCATCAAAACCGGCGCGGCCCACGCCGCCATCGTCGATCCCGGCGGCCTCGTCTTCGCACAAAACGAAGGTCTCGCTTCGTTGGGTTTTCTTGGCGACCTGTTCCCGATGCCCTTCCAGGGCTTCGTCACCACCGACCGCAAGTTGCGCGAGAATCCCGCCCAGGTGAAACGTTGGCTGCGCGCGGCCATCCGGGCGTTGATGTTTGTGCGCGACCGGCCCGAAGACGCGGTCGATTTGGGCATGAAGAAATTGCAACTGGGCCGGGCGTCGAAAGCGATGATCGTCGAAGGCACGAAGAACTATGTGCGCGCCTTGCCTCAAGGCGTGCCAGGCATGCCGTCGGCCGAAGGGATCAAGAACTTTCTCGAATACGATATAAAAATCCCACTCGGCTTCAAAGAAGATATAGCGCCGGAACGGTTGCTCCATTTGCAGCTGGTCAAGGAAGTCAAAGAAGAACTGGAAGCGGCACAAAGGAGATCCAAGTAGATGGCAACGGAACAGCAGCTACGCGAGCAGCTCGCGACTTGTACGAGAATATTCGCCATGCAGGGGCTCATCGGCCTGTTCGGCCATGTCAGCGTCTATCAGCCCGAAACTAAAACTATCTTCGTCACTCCCGGTTCGGGCTCGGACAAGGCGCACTTCACAGCATCGGACATGATCCCCATTGATCTGACCGGCAAGCCGACCACCGGCACGATACCGCCGCCAGTCGAGTGGCCGATTCACACGGCGCTCCACGGCGCACGCCCGGATGCGCTGGCCGTCGCCCATCTGCACACTCCCTATGCGACTTTATTTGCCATCGCCAAGCGCGAGTTTCACCCAGTGACGCTGCAGGGAACGGTGTTCGGCGAGGGCGTGCCGCTCTACAAGGAAGCCCATCTGGTCACCACGCCGCAGCGCGGCGACGCCATGCTGAAAACCATCGGCGATCGCCGCGCCCTGCTCATGCGCGGCCATGGCATCGTTGTCGCCGGCAAGAGTTTGGCGGAAGTCATGTTTGCTTCATTGATCTTGGAAGACGACGCCAAAAAGACCATGCAAGCTGCAACGCTCGGTTCGGTGGAACATTTCTCCGCCGATGAGTGCAAAACTTTCAACGCCGAGATCGACTTCGAACGACGCGCCAACCGGGCTTGGGAGTTCTTCTCGCGCATCGAATCGCAGTGGGATAAACAAGGCGGGACGGGGAAGGTTGAATTGTTCCCATAAACTGGTGGAACATGTTCAAGCCGTTCAAATCGTTCAATACGTTCAACCCGTATTTCGGAAGTTCGAACCCTTGGAACGGCTTGAACATATTGAACGATTTGAACCTTGGAGGGATATATGAGCGAAGGAGTACGATTATATGCAGGCACCCAGCATGGCTTGATCGCCTGGAAGTCGACTAGTTCCGGCTGGCACGAAATCGCGCGTCATTTCGAAGATGGCATTATCGACTCGATTCACGGCTGCAAGCAATCGCCGGAAACCGTGTTCGTCGGCGTGACCCACGACGGCCTGTATCGAACCACGGATGGCGGCAAGAGCTGGGTGAAAGTCTTTTCTGGCGATATCCGCTCGGTCACCGTCGATCCCAGCGACGACAAAGTCGTCTACACCGGCATCGAACCGGTGGGACTGTTTCGCAGCGAGGACGGCGGCGATAGCTGGCAGGAAATTGCCGCGTTGAAAAAGCTGCCTCAGTCCGTGCGCAAAAACTGGTGGTACCCGCAGGCGCCGCACCATGGCCATGTGCGCAATATTCATATTCACCCGGACGACTCGCAAACGATTTACTTGTGCCTGGAACATGGCGGCATCGTGCGCAGCTTCGACCGCGGCGGCGCTTGGGAAGATGTCAGCAAAGGCATCGACTATCTCGACATCCATGTGATCGCGAATTTTCCCCGACGCAATGACCGCTATTACGTCGCCAGCGCGCGCGGTTTTTTTACCAGCGACAAACCGGAAGCCGGCTGGACTCGCGCCGAGACCGGCATGAGTCACGACTATTTTCACGACTTTCTATTTTTGCATTCACAGCGCGCAGGCGAGTCTTCAACCATGCTCATCGGAACCGCCGATGGCTCGCCGGGTTTCTGGCGCAGGGAAAATCGCGGCGCTCGCGCCGCGATCTACAAAAGCATCGACGGTGCCAATTCGTGGACGCGCATTACCAACGGCCTCGCCGCCGACCTCGATTCGATGGTCTGGGCGCTGGTGCACCATCCGACCGATCACAACACGGTCTTCGCCGGTTTCGGCAATGTCGCCCGCGGCCATGCTTCTGGCGCAGGAGGCTCCGGCGATCTGATGGTCAGCCGCGATCGTGGCGACAGTTGGCAGCGACTGGATATCGATCTGCCGGCGGATCGCGTCTTGTGGGCGGCGGCAGATTAACCAATGCTGCGCATGGGCGTTTAAACCGTTCAAGAAGTTCAAATCGTTTAAAAGATTTTGAACCTTGAGACGGCTTGAACGTTTTGAACTATTTGAACGCTTATAAGCTTATCGAGGCACAACCGTGGCAAATTCTGAATACGACAATTTCTTTCCGAGCGTGCGCAAAACCCGTTTGCCCGGCGGCTACATGGGCAAACTTCTGCGCGTCGACATGACGGCGGGGCAACTCACCGCCATCAATCTTCCCGAAGAACCGCTATTACGAAAATATTGGGGCGGCCAACTATTCGCCGAGTATGTGCTGCTCAACGAGCTGCCCCTGGGCATCGACCCATACGACTCCCGCAACGTCATCGTCGGCATGACCGGGCCGATCACCGGCACCGGCTTTACTCCCGGCGGCACCAAGATGTGTTTCGTCTATTTGAGCCCGGCGACCAAGTACACCCTCGGCCGCGGCGCCACCAGCGGCTATTTCGGCACGTCGTTAAAATGCGCCGGCTACGACGGCATCATCGTCACCGGCGCGGCGCAAACCCCCAAGTATTTATATATCGGCGAGGACAAAGTCGAGCTGCGCGACGCCGGCAGAGTCTGGGGCAAAGGCATCCGCGAAACTGAAGATGCGCTGCGCAACGAGTCCGGCCATCAAGACGCGCGCGTCGGCGCCATTGGTCCGGCCGGTGAAAACCTGGTGCGCGCCGCCATGCTGGTCAATGACTACAATCATACCGCGGCGCACGGTCTGGGCGCGGTGATGGGCTCGAAAAAACTCAAAGCCTTGGTCGCCTGGGGAACCAAACGGCCGCGCTTGCATGACAAAACCAGATTGATCGACGCCGGCGTGCGCTGGTCCAAAGCGATCGCCTCGCGCAAGACCACCGTGAAGAAACGGTTGACCAGCGTCGGCCATGGTGAGGACTGGGGCGCGATTACCAAGTTGAACTGGCGCAGCACCATCATCACCGACGAAGCCAAAGGTTTGGAGCAAAATCGCGTGACCTTGCGCCCGTGTTTCCAGTGCCCGCGCATGTGCCCATGGGACGTCGAGATCGGCGAAGGCCGCTTCAAGGGCAAGGTCGGCCATTTCAACGCCGGCAGCGAGTGGATGGATACGTTTTACAATCTCGGCTTCAAAGGCAACGACGTGCTCTATCTCTCCGAGCGCATCAACGACTTGGGCATCGAGTGCAGCCACTTCGCCTGCGGTGCCGGCCTCGCCTTCGAAGCCTGGGAGAAAGGCGTGCTCGGCCCCGACAAAACCGACGGCTTGAAGTTGGAATGGGGCGATATGGACGCGGTCGAGACCTTGCTGGATCGCTGCGCCCGGCGCGAGACCTGGCTCGGCAACATTCTCGCCGACGGCCCCAAAGAATTGGCCGAAGAGTTAGGCGGCGAAGCCAAGAACTGGGTGGTGCACACCAAAGGCGGCACGCCGGCGCAACACGAGTGGCGGCCAATGCTTAGCCAGATGCTCCGCGAACTGGTCGCCAGCGGCGGCATGAAGCCACAGGGCGCCGGCGGCACCGAACCGCCGACGGATTTGAAATACCGGGAGAAATGGGGTCCGCTCAATGCCAATCAACCGGACGGTTGGACCAGCTCGCATTTAATCACCGAGAAAGTGCGCCAAGCTTGCGGCATCATGGGCGGCTGTTGGTTTGCGTTAAACGACAAACCTGCCGACGGCGTCCAGAGCATGCTCGACGCGCTCAACGCGACCACCGGTTGGGACGTCAGTTTGGACGAACTCGTCGACGCCGGCCACCGTGCGATTATTTTACAGAGCGTCTTCGGCACCCAGCGCGGCTGGATCGCCGAACATGACTGGCAAGACGTCGGACCGCGTTTTTTGGAACCGATCCCCGACGGCAAGTACAAAGGCTTCACCATCGCCAAATGGCTGCCGGAGTTAGTTTACGAATATTACAAAATCTCCGGCCGCCACGAACATACCGGCCGGCCATACCTGGACACACTGCAAAAATTGGGACTCGAAGAGTTCAAAGAGTGGAGCCAGCTTGACTAACTCGATCCACCAGGAGACTAAAATGTGCGCAGTTAAATTTGCACCTCTAGCGTTGATCTTATTATTTTTTGCCGCAACTCTGGAACCGTGCGCGCATGCGCAGACATTGAAAAAAGTCCGCATGGCGAGCTCGTCGACCAATGTCTCATTTCTCGCCCTCTATACTGCGCTCCATCGCGGCTTTTTTAAAGACGAAGGCATCGACCTGGAGATCATTTTTATGCCGGCCAACTTAGCGAGCACGGCGGTACTGAACGGCGACGTCGACTTCAACGGCGCCGTCACCGGCACCATCGGCGCCGCAGTCCAAGGCCGGCCGATGAAAGTCTTGCTCTTCACCGTGTCTAAACCACTGCTATTTTTAATCGGCCAGAAAAACATCAAGGACTTGAAGCAGCTCAAAGGCAAGAAAATCGCCGGCAGTTCGCCCGGCGGCTCGGCAACGCTACTCGCCAATCAGGCGCTCAAACAAATCGGACTGGAGCCCGGCAAGGACGTTTCGGTCCTGCAAATGTCCGGCAACGCCGCGAGCCGGCTCGCCGTATTGGAATCCGGAGTCGTCGAGGCATCGCTGATATCGGTGCCGGAAAACATCATCGCCCAAGAAAAGGGTTATAACGAACTACTTTTTCTCGGCGACGTCATCGAATTTCCCCAGAATGGCTTCGGCACTTCGGACAAACGCATCCGCGAGAACCCCGACGAAGTTTACCGCATGGTACGCGCCACGTTGCGCGGCCTGCAATTCGTCTGGGATAAAAACAACCAGGAAGCGGTCACCAACATTTTGATGAAACAATGGAAAGTGAATGACCGGAAGATGGCGGCCGAAATGTCGCGCCAAGTCGGTCGTGTGCTGACCAAAGACGCCTACGTTAAACCGGAATCGGTCCAAGTCCTCATCGACCTTGCCCGCGAGAGCGCCAAGGTGACCAAATCCGTGGCCGTTGCCGATGTCGTCGACTACAGTTTTCTGGATAAGGCGCGCAAGGAATTGGGCATCGTAAAATAACCGCTTTGGCGCATGCTGCGTCCGCTGTAGCAGTAATCAAAGCAACGGATCGATAATCACCTTGATCGAATCCAACCCACTCGCCGTCAGTTGAAAACCCACACCTGTCTCCGCCAGCGGCAATCGGTGCGTCACCATGTCGGCAACCCGGACCTTGCGATTATGAATCAGTTCCAACGATTCTTTCAAATCGTCGCCACTGCCGGCGTAAGAGGTAACCACGGTGATTTCATCGCGCCAGAAATCGAACAGCGGAATTGGCGCATCGACGCCCGCCGCGGTGGGCGCAAAGAAAAGCAACGTCCCGCCGCGATCGATCGATTTCGTCGCCTGCTGAATCGCCGGCATGGCGCCGGTGCAAACGATCACCAGATCGGCCAGGCGGCCTTCGTTCAATTCTTTTAGCCGCGCCGGCACGTCTTCCGCGCCGTGAATCGTCGCATCGGCGCCGAATTGCTTGGCCGCATTCAGTCGATAGTCGCTGATATCGGTGGCGATAACGCGCGCCGCGCCGCGCGCCTTGGCGAGCTGAATATGCAGCAAGCCTGAAATACCGCTGCCGATCACCAACACGGTCTGGCCGGCCGCTAGCTTGGCGAATCGCTGCGCGCGCACGACGCACGCCAGCGGTTCGATGAACGAGCCCTCGTCGAAAGTCATCGAATCGGGAAGGCGCAACGTGCCCAACTCGACGTTGATCTTGGGCACGCGAATATACTCGGCAAATCCGCCGGGCTCGAAATGAGTCGTGCGCAGCAACTCACACACCGATTGATGACCCGGCTAGGCAGTAGCGGCATTTGCCGCAAGGGACATGGTGCGTAGAAAAGACCCGATCGCCGACTAGAAAAATCTTCCACACTTTCCCCGACCTCGGCGACTTCGGCGGTAATTTCATGGCCCAAGACCAGCGGCACTTTCTTGATACGGTACCATTCCATCAGATCGCTGCCGCAAATCCCGCTCGCGCGGGTGCGGAGCAAGAATTCGCCGGCGCCGATTTTCGGCACTGGCAACTCTTCCAACCGCACGTCACGGTTGCTGTAGTACATGGCGACGCGCATCTGTGAGGTCCTAGAAATCGAGTTCAGGTCTCGCCGTCAATGAATGGAAACTTCAGGACGCTTTGCGCGCGTTGCTACTCGTCTCACTCTGATAAATTTTAAACGCCTCTTTTACCGAAACGTTTTCATGGACGATGGCGCGGATGGCCTTGATCATGCCCACGGGAGAATCGGACTGAAAAATATTGCGGCCCATATCGACGCCGACGGCGCCGTGGCTGACCGCATTGTGAGCGAGCTCGAGAGCTTCCATCTCAGGCGTCTTCTTGCCACCGGCAACGATCACCGGTATGGGGCAGCTGCCGATCAGTTCGTCGAAATCGTCGCAGTAATAAGTCTTGACGATATGCGCGCCGATTTCCGCGGCGATGCGGCAGGATAGACCCAGGTAGCGCACGTCGCGCGCCATGTCTTTGCCGACGGCGGTGACGGCGAGCACGGGGATGCCGTACTTCTCGCCTTCGTCGACCAGCTTGGCGAGACTGATCAGGGTTTCCTTTTCGAAGTCGGAACCGACGAAGATCGACAGGGCCATCGCCGAGACGTTCAAGCGGATGCAGTCCTCGATCGATACGGTAATATCTTCGTTGGACAATTCTTTCAAAATGCTCGTGCCACCCGAGACGCGCAGCACGATCGGCTTGTCCGACTTGGCATCCACCGACGTGCGCAGGACGCCGCGCGTTAACATGATCGAATCGGCGTGCGGCATCAACGGTTCGATGGTTTTACGCGGATCTTCCAAACCGCTGGTGGGTCCGAGAAAATAGCCGTGATCCACGGCAAGCATCACCGCCCGCCCATCCGGTTTGATGATTCGTCCCAATCGATTCGCCATTCCCCAGTGCATCGACATACATGCCTCCATTGCAAGATTGATTGGCCAAAAGCTATCACAAATCGTTTTTGAATGTGAATCCTCGCCGCTGTGGTATTTGACAGCGCAAACGGCACAGCTATAACTTGACGGGAACAAGCTCCTAGGGAGGAATTATGCCGATTGAAATCATCGATATGGTCAAGAAGGCGGGCGAAGGCAAACGCCAAGTGATCTTCAATACCAAGAAGTTTCACGCCTGGGTGCATGTTTACCCCAAGCCCGGCGACGCCGACGATATGCACTGCCACAACGCCGACCAAACGTTCTATGTAATCGACGGTGAATGCACCATGCATTTTCCCGACGGCGGCAAGGCAGTCATGACACCGGGTAAGGTGGCTACAGTCACCGGCGGGTCGTTCTATCAGCTAGAGAATACCGGCAGCGGTCCGATGGTGCTCATGGGCAACCGCTCCGGGCCATCGGAAGCGATCCAGCATATCAATTACGAACTGCGCAAGGACATCAAGACGCTACCGAAAGAAGAGATGGATAAGATCCGTCATCCCGGCAACGTGCGCATCTCCGGATGAACCAGCCCTCAATTCGCTGCATTGTCCCCTTCGGCCTCGGCAGGCGCGCCGATCAACGGCCAAAGATAGCGCACGCCGAGGCCGAACAGGATCAACGCGCCGCCCCAAACAGTGGCGGCTGACGGTAACTCGCCGACTATTAGTGCGACCCATAGCGGATTGAGCACCGGCTCGATCAGCGCGATCAACGCTGCTTCCGGCAAAGACACCGTCTGCAGTCCCTTGGAAAATAGAAAATAGGGCGCACCGAGCTGCACCGCCCCCATGACAGCGAGAACGGTCAATTGATGCGACGTCAGCACCAGTTGCGATCGAACAATCCAGACCAATAAAAGCGCGCAAACACTATTGTTGATCCAGGTCAAATAGACCGGACTGATGTCTCTGGCGCGCTGCAAATTGATCATGAAAGCAGCGAACAGCACACCGCTCACCAGAGCGAGCGAGACCCCCGCCATCTCGGGCTCGCCGGCGCTGTCGAGTGAAATGATGCCGATACCGAGCATCGCCACCGCCAGGGCAAATAGATTGGCATTGGCGATTTTTTCCCGCCGAACCAGCCACGAAAACAAAAACACAAAGATCGGGGCCGTATATTGAAGCACGATGGCATTCGCCGCGCTGGTCAGTTTATTGGCCGAGACAAACGCGCTGATCGCCGCGGTATAACTCAAGACTGAAACCACTATCGTGCCGTTGCAGCGAAAATCACGCCGCTGCAAAAACGGCGTGAATACCAGCGCAGCGAACAAACTGCGGTAAACTACGATAGCTAGCGGATGGATATCGAGGAATTTAATAAAAACCCCGGCAAGACTCCAGAGAATGGCGGCAGCGAGGATCAGCAGCCGGCCGCGCTCGATGCCGAATAAGGATGGCGGTGGGGGTGCTATGGCGGTCATTTTCGGATACTGAGCGCAGCCTATTCGGCTGGATTCGATTTCCAGCATGCTTGCGCGCAACCAACCCGCGCCAAGAAAAATGGGGCGGCACTCGGATGCGCCACCCCATTATGATCAAAAAATTGGAATGTATTACCGAATCGCTTAGTCTTTGCTGTCGGACACCACCGACACTTTGAGGTTTACCGTAAGATCCGCGGACAACCGGACGGGCACGTCGTAATCCCCCGCGACCTTGATGGTTTCGTTCAAATGAATCTTGCGCCGGTCGACAACCAGACCTTTGGCCTTGAGCGCCTTTTCGATCTGCATGTTGGTCACCGAACCGAAGAGCTTGCCTTCCTCGCCCACCTTCATCGGAATGACCAGCGACACCCCGGCCAATTCGTCGCCCACGGCTTGGGCCTGGCGCAGCACCTTGCTTTTCTGATCGGCGATGATTTTTTTCGCATGCTCGAAGGTCTTCAAATTTTTCTTGTTGGCTTCCAGCACCAAACCGCGCGGCAGCAAAAAATTCCGCGCATAACCGTCGCGCACGCGCACGACTTCGCCGATCTTGCCGACGTTGGCGATATCTTCTTTGAGAATAACTTCCATGGTTCCTCCGCTAGGACGCTTGGCTTGGCGTGAGGTTGCCTTTACCCAAGCGGCGAAAATCGCCCCATAGGTCGAACAGCCCCAGCCCAATAACCATCAGCGTAAAGATTTGTTGAAATACGATCAAGATATAGGTAATGCCGCGCAGGAACCGCGGTACATTGTTCTTGTGAAAAAAAAACGCGATCACCGCCAACCCCTGGGCAAAGTAAAAAGCCCCGACGATCAACAACAGATTCATAGCAATCAGACGCGCGATCGCGGCAACCGGGAAAAACAAGCTAAAGCCGCTCGCGATTAGACCCCAGACCAGCGGTTCCGGCGCCTTCCAATCGCGGAAATTCTCGATCGCAAACCATGCGCTTCGGCGCTCGGGGAAACGGCGCCGCAGCGAAAGAAGATTGATCAAGGCGACGATCGCAAAGGTCAAAAACAGCAACCCCGGGAGAAGCTGTAAAGTCATATCGATCAGCTGTGGCATTCTTTCTTTTACCAGGTCCAAGCTTTCTCTGGAGAAGCCTAGCTGTTCCTGCATGCGCGTCGCGGTCGCGAACTGTTGGCTCAATCCCGTGCGGAAATCTTCTGCCAGCACCGCCCAAGAGCCGAAAAAATAACGGGCCACGCCGAGCGCCCAAGCAAACATTGCGGTGGCCGCTCCGACGACAAGATACTCAACTTTACGCAGCCGCCCGAGCAACGCCAACAGCACCGCCGCCAGGACCGCGAATACGCCGTATAGCAGACTCAACTCGGCGCCGCCAAATACCGCCAACAGCAAAAGCGCAACGAGCACTACGCCGAGTCCAAGTCCAATGCCGTATTTAACACCAAACAACAGCACCGGTTGAGCGACAAACGGCAGCAGTAGCGCGCCTACGGGCGGCAAACTTATGCTGCTCATGAACAAAAACACGCTCAGGGCTAGAGCCAATATAAACCGGGTAATGACTTCTAGCCGCTGCATGGGTGTTGGCCAGAGAAACGAATTTAGTTGTTGGCGGTAGTAAACGGCAGCAAGGCAATGCTGCGCGCCCGCTTGACCGCGGTCGTCAGCAATCGCTGATGGTGCGCGCAATTGCCGGTGATCCGGCTCGGCGTCATCTTGCCGCGTTCGCTGACAAAGGAAGAAATCGTCCGCAGATCCTTATAGTCAATCCGCAGGCTTTTGTCGGCGCAAAAACGACAAACTTTGCGCCGAAACATCGGCCGGCGACGCTGACCACCCTTGTCTTCATCGGACCGCTCGCGGCTAGGTCTTGAGCTCCGTTCGTACTGTGCCATAGATTACGCTACCTCTTATTTCGTCTTATTTCCTAGTCGCGGACTGTACCTATAACTGGAATTCCAACATTTTTGAGAACCGTGCGACTACGCCGAATTAAATTGATCGACAAATCACAGCCAGCCTCGCGCGACCCGCGGGATGGCGCACGCCGATCTAGGCCGAGGGTTCGCGGTCGCCCCCACGCGACCTGTTATCGTCGTAGTTCCGTCTGTCGTCGTAGTTTCTTCTATCGTCGTAGTTGCGCCGCGGCGGTTCGTCGCTATAGGTTCGTGGCGCCGACGGACTGGTCATCGGGCTATCCTCCACGGCTCGCGTCGTGAGGTAGCGCAGAATGCCGTCAGTGAGCTTGAGGTTACGCTCGAGTTCGGCAACCGCCTTGCCGGTGGCCTTGTAGCGCATCAAGGTATAGAAACCCTTACCTTGTTTCTCGATGCGATAAGCGAGATCGCGCAGTCCCCATTCTTCGACCTGCACGATGGTGCCTTCTTGGCCTTCGACGACCTTGTTGAATCGTTCAATAAATTCTTTATTGCGCGGCCCTTTTTCAGGATGCACGACAAAAAGAGTTTCGTATAATGTTACCGTATTAATACCCTCCACAGGAAAATTCTCTATTTAACATAAGCACTTGGCGTTTACAATGTGCCGCTTCCGTCAACCGCTCGATTATAAACACCCATGGCCGCCGGCGCGCCCTCACGAATCAGACAACCCAGCGCGGCCGCTGAGCGTTCAATAACAGCAGACAATTCACCCACTTCAGCTTCATCGAAGGGCGCGAGCACATAGTCGATCACCGCGTTTCCTTCGGACGGGCGGCCAATACCGACGCGGATACGATTAAACGGCACGCCGCCTAAATGCTCGATGATCGAGCTGACACCGAGATGGCCGCCGGCAGTACCCTGGGTACGAATCCTTATCCGGCCCAGAGGCAAATCAAGGTCATCGTAGATGACCACCAAATCCGCGGCTGTTAGTCCATACTCTTTAAGCAGCGCAGCCACCGCCACGCCGCTGCGGTTCATGAAAGTCTGCGGCTTGGCCAAGAGCAACGGTTCTTCGTGAATTTTTCCCAGTCCAATCAGCGCGGCGCATCGGTGCTGATCCAGCGCGATGTTCTGCTGCCGCGCCAAGCGGTCGATAACTCGGAATCCGATATTATGCCGTGTGCCCTTATACGTGCTTCCCGGATTCCCTAGGCCAACGACGATTTTCACACGGCCAATTTCGATGACAGCGCCATAACCAATTGCTTACGGATTATCCTTTTTGGCGTCCACTTTAGCGTCCGCCGGCGCAGCGACGACACCTTCGGCGGGTGCAACTGTCGCCGCTTCGGCTTCAACAGTGGGCGGTACGACTGTGACCAGCGCCAGATTGTCTTCGGCCATCGACACGACCCCTTCAGGCATGTGCAAATCTTCAATATGCACCGAATCGCCGATGTCCAGCGCGGAGACGTCAACATCGAAGAATTCGGGAATATCGAGCGGCAGACACTCGACCTCGATCTCCCGCAAGATCGGCTGAAGAATACCGCCATTGACGATACCGACCGCCTTGCCGACGAAGTGAAGCGGCACGTGGACCTGAATCCTGGCGGAAAGATCAACTTCGTAGAAATCAGCGTGGATCACGTCGTCGGTGATCGGATGAAATTGCATGTCCTTCACCAGGGCGACCTTTTCCGCGAGCTCGGCCGCCGCCGATTTCATCCGCACGAGGTGGGAACCTTGCAGTCCCGCAACGCGCCGAGAGAATTCTTTCTTGTCGAGCGCCAAGGTGACCGGCGCCATCTTCGGACCGTATAGAATTGCCGGGATCTTGCCGGCGCGGAGCAATCGTCTGGCGTCACGTTTACGTTGCTTAGTGCGGGCTTCAACCTGTATTTCCAGAGTATCCAAGGAAACTACCTCCTGTGATTAAACGAACAGCGAGCTGATCGACTCTTCTTCATGGGTGCGGCGGATCGCCTCGCCGATCAAGTGAGCGACCGACAATATTTTTATCTTGCCGCATGCCTGGGCCTGCGGCCCAAGCGGAATCGTGTTGGTGACAATCAATTGTTCGAGCGGGCACTCCTGGAGGCGTTTGATCGCCGGGCCTGACAATACCGCGTGCGAGCAACAACCGATAATTTTCCTCGCGCCGGCTTTTTTCAACGCTTCGGCAGCCATGGTCAAGGTGCCGGCGGTATCGACCATATCGTCGACCAATATGGCTATCCGGTCTTTGACTTCGCCAATAATATTCATTTCGGCGACGATATTCGGACCGACCCGGCGTTTATCGATAATCGCCAACGATGCATCCAGACGCGTGGCTATCGCCCGCGCCCGCTCCACGCCGCCGGCGTCCGGCGAGACGATGGTAACTTCGGTATGATCGACTTGCTTGCGCAGATAATCCAAGAGCACCGGGGTGGCATAAACATTATCGACGGGAATATCGAAGAATCCTTGGATCTGTCCCGAGTGGAGATCCATGGTCAACATGCGCGACGCGCCGGATCGGGTAATCAAATCCGCGACTAACTTGGCGCTGATTGGCACCCGAGGCACAACTTTACGGTCCTGGCGGGCATAGCCATAGTAAGGCATGACCGCTGTGATGCGTTGTGCAGATGCGCGCTTGAAGGCATCGAGCATCAGCAAGAGCTCCATCAAGTTGTCGTTGCCGGGCGCCGAGGTGGACTGCACAACAAACACATCCGCGCCGCGGACGTTCTCTTTGATTTCGATCTTGCTCTCGCCGTCGCTAAACCTCCCAACCATGGCGTTACCCAGCGGTACTTGGAGATACTCGCTGATCTCGGTGGCCAGCGGCGGATTGGAGTTCCCGGCGAATATTTTCAAATCGGCTGTGCGACCCATCGTTTTACCACTACCCTCGAGTGCAAGTCTTCAGTTCGTAACCCCAGTCACCTCTGCCTCCAAAAACAGCAGCGCCGTCCCTCCGTGAACGGCGCCCCTCAAGCTACTAAATCAATATCGCAAAGGCCAGCCGGACAATCTTGCAGAAGAAACTGGCTGGGCGGGAAGGATTCGAACCTTCGATACCGGCTCCAAAGGCCGGGGCCTTACCGCTTGGCGACCGCCCATCCGTGAACTCCCACTGGGAAGCTCATCCGGTCGCGCAGAACATCCGATCAATCGTCATGGATCGCTGTCGGTGCCTCGCTGTCGGCGAGCACTTTTTGATATTCTGCGATTATCTTTTCCTCGATCATCCGGCGCGTCTCATTGTTGATCGGATGCGCGATATCTTTATAGGTTCCGTCCTTACGCTTCTTGCTGGGCATCGAGACAAACAGACCCGTGGCGCCATGTATGATTTTTAAGTCCCGAATCACGAAACAGTGATCGAGGGTGATAGTGACATAAGCCCTGAGCTTATCTTCCTCGACAGGAAAGACCCTAACCTCGGTAACTTGCATAGGGACCCCCTTCTGGACGAGCCAGATGTTGCGCCGGTAGAGTTCTTTTTATGGGCTTTTGACTAACCTTAATTCAAAACATGTACCAGAAACGCTTGGACCCCCTCCTCACGCTGCATCCGACGATAGGCTTTCTCAGCCCATTGTTTCGACCGGAAAACGCCAAATACCGAGGAGCCGCTTCCCGACATCAGAACAGCCACGGCGCCTGCCAGAGACAGCATCGTTTTCACTCGACCGATTTCAGGATATCTCCTTATGGCGACCCGTTCGAGATCGTTGACGAGTAATTTCTCGAGCGTATCCAGGCGCTCCAGCGGCGTCGCAATGCTAGTATTTACGCCAACTTTTGTCAACTTTACAGGGAGATTTCGGTATACCCATGCAGTCGACACTGGGAATCCCGGGTAGGCTAGCACCAGCCAGCGGCGGCGCAGCTTCGGCAACAAGCTAAGTTTTTCGCCGATTCCACGCGCCCGTGCCGGCTTGGCGCGAATAAAGAATGGCACGTCGGCGCCAAGTTGCAGCGCCAGCCGCTCCAATTGGCGCACCGACAAACGCAATTTCCACATGCGATTAAGACCGACCAATACTGCGGCGGCGTCGGTACTACCGCCACCCAGTCCCGCACCGATGGGAATTTTTTTTTGAATGCGAACGCAAACACGCCGCTTAATTTTGTGTTTTTGCATCAATAACTCTGCGGCGCGATAGGCGATGTTGTCCCGACCCAAAGGGACCTGCGGGTGGCTGCAGCGAATTTCTATCGGCGCAAGCGGGGCGGCGCGCCGCGAGATCGCCCGCTGCTGAATGTCAATTTCATCATAGAGCGATACCGGCACCATGATTGTGTCGAGCAGGTGATAGCCATCGGCGCGTCTGCCGATCACCCGCAAGGTCAAATTGATTTTTGCCGGTGCTCTAATCTTCACCGCCATTAGCTAACATAGCCGCTGGATAATTGCGAAAGTTTGACAAGCCATGACACAAGACTTAAGCGCGCTTCTCAATCCTGTTGGCAAGCGTCGCCGCCGCGAGCGAGATCATCCTTGCCAACTTGCAGGGAATTCAAGAGTAGCGATTGTCGCCCGGAGTATCGAGTAATTCGTATGGGTGGATCGGCGATCCGCATGACAGCGCGACAAACTCCGCCCGAGGCTAGCCGCCCTTTTGCAGTCCTATGCTACATAAGCAACTCTGGGAAATCGGCGCGGCGATACAGACCAAAGTACGTTGACTGATCGCCAACCCAATGATAGAAAATCTGCCACGCGCCCGTAGTGAAATGGATATCACGAGGGTCTCCGAAACCCTAAGTACAGGTTCAATTCCTGTCGGGCGCACCACGCTTTTTCGGATGGTTATGCGCTCCCATCGAAGACGTTCCGGTTTTGCGCTGTTCCAACGTAGGCTCGTACAGCGCGTTGCCGTCTTCACGAATGTGCCTTCCTTTGGTGCTCTCGAATCATCCCGACGCTCGTTCCGGGTTGCTCTGTTATTCACTTCCGATTACAGCCTAGCGTCCAAGCAACGGTAATTGGTTTTCCATAAATATCGCGCGCCGAAGAGAATTCACCGGCTTTTTCCTTTCGGCGAAATCAACTTACTTTCTGCGCTAAGTGACAAACCATATCTACCTTCGAGGCCTGTCCACAAACAATGCGAGCAATACAATGACTTATATGGTTCGACTTCATTGGCACCGGAGAATGCGTAAATCTGACGCGTCTGAAATCCGCACCCGTCAATCCCTATACATTAATAGCACCAGAGTGCTACTCGTTTGTGTCAAGGAAATCATCACCCACATCGGTTGGATAACCCCAACGGTTGTCGAAGCATCGCCTCGATCCGTCATTGTTGAACAAGGATCTGGCGAAAAGTCGGCTTTCGCTAGTAACTCAAGGGTAGAAAGAGAGACGGCTATCGACAGCCATTAACTCTGACTGGGCGTGTTACAGTGTGGATCTTGAAAGAAGGTCTTGCGGTGAAAACGACAAGCGGTGTTATGTTGACAGTCGCGACCGTAACCGAGCACTGATCGTGTCGCCTAACTGTTCTACTGAAATCTTAGCGGGAAGTGGCTCAACCGCGGCACCTAGGCCGATTAGGTTTTTGTTGAGGGTATCGAGGTCGGCGTAGCACGTTTGATATTCATCCAGTCCCGCTAGGCACTGTACAACGCTCCGATCGATTCGCTCCATACAGGCGCGTAACGCCGTCATTTTCTCATCGGACTGTGCGCGGAACTGATCGACTTGGTTTTGCACGATCAGCTGCGCGGCGGGCATCACGCGTTGCTCGATTTGCGCCTGCATCTCATGCAGCGCTTGCAACAAACGTCGATAGTGAGCGCCGATCTCCGTAGCTGCGGCGTCAATTGAAACGTTGGGAGCTGACTGCAAAGTCAACGAAGTTAAGGGTTCGCTGCGCATCGAACCGAGCGTGGAGCGAATGTTGCCAATCTTCTCCAGCACCCCGCCACGTTCGTCCAAAAAACTTTGCAGTTGCTTGATTGGATCCTGGTCCATCGAGCAATATTAAAGGATCAACGCGGCAAAATTATTTGTCGTTTGCAGCGATTTTCATGTCGCCATCGCCCGACTCGGCAAGACCCATCGATTTGGTCGACACCAATTCCAACACATCACCGCGGCTAAAGCGCCAGCTACGGCCAATGCGGTTACCGGGGATGACGCCCTTTTCGGCGAGCTTGTATACCGTCTTGAGATGAATCTTAAGCAGCGCAGCCACTTCTGACGGTGTCATAATCTCTTCCATCGCTATTTCTCCTTGTTCCTGTCGAACTATCTTATGCACTTCCTGATACGGTCCAGCATCAGCACGAATTATGCCAATTGCCTTTTGACCCTGCTAACGACGGATAAAGCCTGATATTTCCAAAGAATTCCCCGGCGCGGCAGAAGTCGTCTGGGATCACGAGGGATCGGTAATCATGGACAATATTGCTCAATCGATGCGCTTTTCGCCCACTCGAGAAGTCGTTTGTCGCAACCAAAAGCGCGAATTGGCAATTGACGGGAAGCGCCTCAAGATTTCGGTAATGCTTCAGTCGCGAGGTATTTACAGAAACGAGCCGGATTTCACTGAAGTACCCAATCCCGGATTAATCGCCGCGATAACGAGCCTGAGCATGACGGGCCTGGAGTTGGGCCAACTGGTTCCGCCATTTGGTTGAATAAAGATCGCGCGTTTCAGCGGTGATGGCACTGGTGGCTGGAAACTTATCGCGCCACTCCCAAGGACGGACTGCCTCGATGATCATGCGTGAATTGAACCCCTTTTGCCCCGGTTGGATGATGGGGTCGAGAGGGCCGCTCCAGCAACGCCGCAATAAATCGACTGAAGTGGCTGGATCGGATCGGGTGCAGATCGCCCACAACACTTCATTGGTGTTGGTGATGTCGATATCGTCGTCGACGACAACCACATAGCGTCCCAGGTACGCGCCCGCGTGGCACTGGCTAGCGACCAACGCGGCTTGCTTAGCGTGACCGGGATAACGCTGGGTGATGGCGACGACGATCATGAAGCGCTGCGCCGGCGGCGGCAGATAGACGCCCTTGATATCGGGCACACCGGCTTGCTCCATACCGTTCCATACCGTCGCCGCGCGCAAGCAAGAGCGGTACATGCCGTGAATCGTCGGCTTAAACGGTGCCGCGCCGGTGATGATCGGATCGTTGCGATAATATAGCGCTTTGACACGGACGAATGGTTCGGCGCGACGGGCGCTGGCATAATATCCCGGCCATTCGCCGAACGGACCTTCCTGCATCGACTCGCCGGGGACGATCTCGCCTTCGATGACGATCTCGGAGTTTGCTGGAAAGCGTAAGCCGGTTACCGGGCCTTCTATCACCTCGACTGGCTGGCCGATCAGTCCGCCGGCCCAATCATATTCGCTGACGCCGAAGGGCACCGCCTGCGAGGCGGCAATGTAAAGCAAAGGATGCTGGCCGAAGGCCATTACTACCGGGAAAGTCTTGCCGGCCTTCATCGCCTTCTCATAGTGAATCTTGCCGTGCTTGCCGGGCGAGATGTAGAGCCCGACCTTGTCCTTGTCCTGGAGCATGACCCGATAGCAGCCGATATTTTCGACGCTGGTCTCGGGATCGCGGGTCACGACCAGATGAGCCGTGCCGAGATAGCGTCCGCCGTCACCGGCGTGCCAGCGCGGCACGGGAAATTTGGTCAGATCGATTTGGTCGCCGTGAGCGATATTTTCGAACACTGGCCCGGTCGTCACCACCTTGGCGGGCATCGGCTCCATGGCGCGCAAGCGCGCGCGCAGAGCATCGATCAATGGAATGATCTTCAGATCGAGCGGCAGGTTGAGCGTCAAAGCGGTGCGCTCCAAAGTCTCCAGCATGTTGACTAGCACGCGGCGGTTCGGTTCGGACCCTGGGACGTTGTCGAAAATCACCGCCGGCGGCGTAGCGTTACGTTCGAGAATGATTTCGGTCAACGCCCCAAGCTCTAAATCCCAATGAGCGCCGGAGATGGTTTCCAACTGCTCAAGCCGTTTGACCTCTTTGAGCCAATCGCGCAGATCGATATTGCCATTGGCGTTAGTATTGATCGCGGCCGCGGTGGACATGGAAACTCCTTTTAGGCGGTTTGTTGGACTACTCGCTCAACGTGAGCGTACTCGGATAGAAAATCTCTTCGATGGCGATGCTTCGGCCCGAGATACCCTGGGCGTGGCAGTAGGCAAAAAACTTTTCCAGCACATGCCGATTCGCCTCCAGGCCGTAGGCCCAAGGATCGCAATTAAATAGTTCCTGCTCGTCATTGAGATATTGATTGGGCCAAGCTTCGACGAGGCTCGGGATCGCCCGGCGCCAACGCCGCGCCCAGCGTTTGGCGTCAACATAAAGGTGAAACAGCTGCGCCGGTAATTCTGGATGCCTGTCGATCCACTGCTTCTGCAACGCCAGCACATGCATGATCGGAAGAATCTTACTGCTGCGAAAATAACTGGCTTCGACTTCCCGGGGGTTTTCGAAGAGCCTTCTCACGCTGGGGTTTGCCAGTAATGTGGGTAACTGGGTTTCGGTCACGCCCAAAGCATCGATCTGGCCGTCGAACAAAGCCCGGCAAGCGCGTTCAGAAGTATCCTTGCCGCGGTTTTCGATCATGCGGATCGTCGAACCGTCGCGCGGCACCACCGTCGCACCCGGGTCGTGATCGTCCCAATGATGCATCGAGGCAACATACCATTCGGAATCCGCGGCGGACACGCCATATTCATCGACCAGCATTCCGCGCATCCAGATTGCCGCGGTTTGCACCCACCGGAGAAAACCGATCTTGCGGCCGCTCAGGTCCGTCGGACGGTTTATCCCTGAATCTTTGCGGCAAAAAATGAAACCATGGCGAAACATCCGCGATGGAAACACCGGAATGGCGGCGAAGTCGGCTTTGCTGCGCGAGGTGTATGAAATCAACTCACCGAGAGACATCTCCGAGACATCGTACTGTCCTTTATACATGCCGGCGAACATGCCGGGCACATCCTCGGTCTCTGTGATGTCGAAATCGAATCCAGGAATAGTCATTTGGCCGCGCAGAATCGGCAAAGTACCATCGTAAGCGCGGCTCGCAAGGCGAAGTTTTACAGTTGCAGCCATGGGGAACTCAGTAAACCTCGGAAAGAATGCGAGAACCCTTAGTTGCCGCCGGCTTCTTCCCGATACAATTGCAGCGCTTCCATTACCGGCCGGTCGCTCAGGGAAAACAGAATCGCTTCATCATTACCGAGATTTTCATGGGCGTGCCATTGCCAGAGCGGTACCACGAAGCTGTCACCTTTACGCCATTCTAAATAGCTTTCGCCAACCTTGGTGCGGCCCTGGCCTTTGACGACATGATACAGCGCCGTGCTGGTATGACGGTGCGCCTTGGTCGATTCCTTGGCGTTGAACAGCTGAATCTCGCACGACATCGTCGGATACGTGTAACCGCCAGTAGCCGGGTTGATGTAGCGAAGCAAAGTGCCATCGTATAAATCGCGATCGGTTGGGCCCAGCGCTTTGAGCGCCTTATAGGTATCCTTAAACGCATAACGAAAAGGCACGCCGCGTCGCAGCTTTTCTTCCTGCTTGGGCGTGCGGGCAAATCCCAAGCGGGCAAGCGACTCACCGGTCTTCCGAGTAATTTCCTGTTCGGGTCTTTCTGAATCCTCGAAGAACAAGACATTAAGAGACTGGATCAACGGACCATCCAAGCCATCGAGCCAGATGATCGGATCTTCCGACTCGTTGTGATGGTCATGCCAAGTCCAATTGGGCGTAAGAATCAAATCGCCCTCTTCCATGTAGAACTTTTCGCCATCCACCGCGGTAAAGGCACCCTTGCCCTGAACGACAAAGCGGATCGCCGCCATATTATGACGATGGGCCTTGGCGACTTCGCCGGGATTGACGATCGAAAAAGTGATCTGCAGCGTGTGCGAGGTCGACTTGATCGGCAGATGCGGACTGACGAGTCGAATCGCCCGCCGTTCGGCCTGATCGATGCCAATGGTTTCGCTGGCCTTCAGCAGTCCATCGAGCAGCGGCTCCCACTTCCACAGATAGGGCGCCTCGGACGCGTGCGTGGGCACACGAGTGCGCCAAAATCCAGAAAGTTGATTTTTTTCCAGCTGGCTATCGAGTTCTTCGAGCTTCATCGCCGCAACCAAGCCTAGTTGGCCTTCTCCATCGCTTGCGCCATACCGCCAAAGTAGGCGCGGTGGATGTCCATGGACTCCTTGGCGGTAGTGAGCACGTCTTGTTCTCGTCCCGGCACGACATATTTTTCCAACACATCGATGAACATGTCCGAATGTTTCACGTCGGCCTTGCTATGCGCCGTGAAGTTGGGCATCTGCGCGTCGGACAAATTGAGATCGCGCTTCCAATTCTTGTAAAGCCGGGTGCAGTTCCCACCGCCGAGATCGCCAAGCAAGCGATCGTCATTGGTCCATTCCGCGATGGTCGACGCCGCCACCGACTCTTGCCAAGCGCGCGTGCGGGCGATCCACCACCATGCATAGACCGCCGCCGTGGTCGTCGGCAGAGGGTCAGCAGCTAGAATGTCCTCGACGCTCAAGCCGATTTCCTTACCTTGGCGAAAGATCAGATCCAGGTGGCCGTGCTTGGAGTGCTCGTCCTCGATCAACTCTTCATATTCATGGGACATGATGCGCTGTTTGACGTCGAATTCCGGACAGTTCGCAGCCACCTGGGGCCAAAAATCTCGCCGTTTGCGGACATAGAGACTCAGTTGCAAAAGATAAATCTGCGCGCGCTTTTCGGTCAACTTCACCGAGTAGAATTGTTCCATCTCCGGCGAGCGAAACAGATCGCGCACACACTCGCCCAATTGCTCGCGCCACTCTTGTGGTTTCATGCTAATTCCTCCTCTCCGCTCGGTGCTCATTTGACCCCATTGGCCCAGACTGTCGCGGAGGTATTTAAGTAAATTGCGATTGCGCTACTTTTGTAGACCTAACTGATCCGCCGAAGGGTTGTCAAGATAGCGTGGCGGATACCTCTATAGTTCGCAAAGAATTGACCCGCTCTGCAAGGGCCGCGGGCGAAGGTCGAGACGCGGATATGGCAGCGCTTGGCTACTGTACGTCGGTGGATGTAAGGGGAGTCGGGATATAGCGCAGGAGGACCCGCTGTAATTCGCCGAAGGAAATCGGCTTATGGACGACCTCATGGGCGCCGCATTCAAGCGCCGCAGCGCGACGTATCTCATCCATCCACGCCGTGCAGATAACAATCGGCGTGTTTTTCGTCACCACGCTTCCGCGTAAGCACGAGATCGCGTCCATGCCGTTCATGTTGGGCATGCTGATATCCATGAAAATCAAGTCGGGCCTTTCGCTCAGAGCTTTTTGCACGCCCAGTTCGCCGTCATCCGCCTGCAAGACTTCGCAACCCAGATGACGAACCATCATGGCAAACAACTCGCGGCAGTCGGTGTTATCTTCGATTACTAAAACGCGAAATGGCATGTGTCTAGGAGAAGCAGGTCCCGTGCCAAGATTGCCGTAAGCTCCGAGCCGAGCCCCCTCTTTGGTAAAGCGAGTCAATCCCATCTTTTTGATCGCTCTCGACGGTTACCCCTTCCGCCTGCGCAGCGTACCTACCTAACTCGGTAGAATTCTCCCTACCGAGAGTTTTTTACTTTATCCAGTAAACCACTGCGGTCAGCAAAGGTTAGGTTAAATTGACCGAGGACGGTATCCACGGGATAGAAACTGCCTTTGAGACCACAGATAACCAAGCTGGCACCCGTTGTGCACCAGCTACCGATCATGCAGCTCACCAACAAAAAAATATTGATCGTCGACGGTAACGACCCTTTTCGCACATCCCTCGGAACTTTTCTCAAACGCTTAGGACATGAGGTCTTCGAAGGCGCCACCGGTCAAGAGGCCATCGATAAGGCTGCCGAAATCCAACCGCATTTGATTATGATGGACGTAAGCTTGCCAGGCATAAGCGGCGACGAAGTAACCGTCCGGCTCAAGTCCAATCGGGCCACGCGCAACATCCCCGTGGTGATCAACACCGGCTGGACCACCGCCTGCAATATTGAAGACCGCATCGACCGCGCCCGCAACGCCGGTGCCGCCGAGATTCTCTACAAGCCGCTGCAATTTCCCATGCTGCGCGATGTCCTGCGCACTTATCTGATGGTTTAAAGCGCGAGCCGGTGCGCCGGGACATGCAGCAGCGTCGTTGACGGACTTAACTACGAACTTATTTGCAAGGGGCAACGACACTTCAGTTTATCGACTTTTTGCGCCCTCCGGAACAGATTCGCCAAGCGCTTCGCGCCGCCAGGAGACGAGCGAGAGCTCGGTCCGTCGAGTTAGATAAGCGGAAACGACTGCCGGTGATTTTGCATAAGCCAAGGCCGCAAGACGGAAGCGGCAGCGAAACTCGTCCTCGGTCGCTCTGGCGCACGCCCTATCAACGCAGTCTGCGCTGCACTATGGACGAGGGTCGCTACCGCCCATGACTGTCTCTACTTCGAACTTTTTGCCGGCTCCATGGTCCTCAACAGGCTGACAAGGTCGTCGGCGTGTTCTTCCTCCATGGCGAGAATTCCTTCAAGCATGCGGCGCGTCGTCGGATCTTTGTCGCCCATGTATCGAATCATTTCCCCGTAGGAATCGATCGCCACCCTCTCAGCCACAAGGTCTTCGCGGACCATGTCAAGGAGCGAACCGCCTTCGACATACTCCGAGTGGCTGCGGGTGGAAAGCCCGTCGGGATTAAAATTCGGCTCGCCGCCAAGCTGCGTGATGCGTGCCGCGATCAAGTCGGCATGCTGCTGCTCTTCGGTGGCGTGTTGTAAAAATTCCTGAGCCACTGGATCTGCGTTAATCCCCTCGGCCATATAAAAATGCCTTTTGTAGCGCAATACGCAGACGATTTCCGTGGCAAGGGCTTCATTCAAAAGCTTGATTACGGTTGGCCTGTCGGCTTTGTATCCTTCCGTAACGGCGCCGTCCTCGATGTGCTGTCGAGCCCGCCTGCGAAGCTCCTTGATATCCGTCAAAAAGGATGCCTCTTTCGATTGATCTGCCATGATTTTCTCCTTTGTAAAATTATTTGGTTGAACTTGGCTCCGACCTTTTTTTGCCTAAACTAAATGGCACACGGTGCTTATTCCCGGGTCGATTCGATCGTCGATCTTTTTGGCGCGTTTTTTTACATTCCGCGCACAAGCCTTCAAGATAAACCGACAAATCCGCAACTTCGAATCCGGCTCGGCGAGCGTCGGGAAGTGGCAAGCGGCTGAGAGCCGCTCAAAACTAACTACTTTATCGCACCGAACACAAACCTGGTGGTGGTGATGATCCACATTGCCGTCGCAACGAACCATCGCTGCAACATGACTGGATTTTCTGAAAACCCCGAGATCGACAAAAGTTCCTAAAGTGCGATACATGGTGGTACGCGATACGCCGGCCATGCGAGTTTTGATGTCTTCAGACCTGATCAATGGTCGGACGATCTTGCCGGTCTAACAACGCCTCGAATATCGCCCGACGTTGCACCGTCATGGGCAGCCCCGCTCACGCCATCTGGCCTCAAGATCGCTGTTCTTTTCTTGTTTACTTAACTGGCCTTGCTCACAACTTTCCCACGGCCGACAACTTCGCGGATTGAACACTTTGATCTCACAAATCTCAAGGGACAATCTATACTATTCAGGTCGGCGCCGGAATGGGGAATCGGGCATATAATATGACGCACCGGAATCGACTGACGCGGGTGCTTTTCTAGTCAGAGAATGTGGCGGTTCAGCGGCGGCAGTGCGCCGTCCGCTGAACCGATTGTTAGCTTGCAAGTTTTCTTGCCGACCTGTCAGATGACCCTCGAAGACGCTCATGCTAGCGATCAGGCGAGGTCGAAGCGATCGAGGTTCATCACCTTGTTCCAGGCCGCGACGAAGTCGTGGACGAACTTCTTCTGCGCGTCGGAGCTGCCGTAGACTTCGGCCAGGGCGCGGAGCTGGGAGTTCGAGCCGAAGACGAGGTCGACGCGCGTGCCGGTCCACTTGAGCTCGCCGGTCTTGCGGTCGCGGCCTTCGAACACGTCGTCGGCGTCCGAGACCGGCTTCCACTCCGTGCCCATGTCGAGCAGGTTCACGAAGAAGTCGTTGGTCAGCGTCTCCGGCCGCTTGGTGAAGACGCCGTGCTGCGACTGGCCGACGTTGGCGTTCGAGACGCGCAGGCCGCCGACGAGCACCGTCATCTCCGGCGCGGTCAGCGTCAGCAGTTGCGCCTTGTCGATCAGCAGCGCTTCGGCCGGGCACGGTGTACTTGCCCTTGAGGTAGTTGCGGAAGCCGTCGGCGATCGGCTCGAGCACGGCGAAGGACTCGACGTCGGTCTGCTCCTGCGAGGCGTCCATGCGGCCCGGCGTGAAGGGCACCGTCACGTCGTGCCCGGCGTTCTTCGCCGCCTGCTCGACGCCGGCGCAGCCGGCCAGCACGATCAGGTCGGCCAGCGAGACCTTCTTGCCGCCGGACTGCGCGCCTGTTGAACTCGCTCTGGATGCCTTCCAGCGTCTTGAGCACCTTCGCCAGTTGGGCCGGCTGGTTGACTTCCCAGTCCTTCTGCGGCGCCAGGCGAATGCGGGCGCCGTTCGCGCCGCCGCGCTTGTCGGAGCCGCGGAAGGTGGAGGCCGACGCCCAGGCGGTCGAGACCAGCTGCGAGACCGACAGGCCCGAAGCCAGGATCTTGCTCTTCAGCGCGGCGATGTCCTGCGCGTCGATCAGCTGGGTGATCGACCGCGGGGATCGGGTCCTGCCAGATCAGTTCTTCCGCCGGCACTTCCGGGCCGAGGTAGCGCGCGCGCGGGCCCATGTCGCGGTGCGTCAGCTTGAACCACGCCCGGGCGAACGCGTCGGCGAACTGGTCCGGGTTCTCCAGGAAGCGGCGCGAGATCTTCTCGTAGGCCGGGTCGAAGCGCAGCGCGAGGTCGGTGGTCAGCATCGACGGCGCGATGCGCTTCGACGGATCGTGCGCGTCGGGCACCGTGCCGGCGCCGGCGCCATTCTTCGGCTGTCCACTGCTGCGCGCCGGCCGGGCTCTTCGTCAGTTCCCATTCGTAGCCGAACAGGTTCTCGAAGAAGTTGTTGCTCCACTTCGTCGGCGTGGTGGTCCAGGTGACTTCCAGGCCGCTGGTGATCGTGTCGCCGCCCTTGCCGGTGCCGAAGCTGTTCTTCCAGCCGAAGCCCTGCTCCTCGAGGCCGGCCGCTTCCGGCTCGGGTCCCACGTGCGACGCCGGGGCCGGCGCCGTGGGTCTTGCCGAAGGTGTGGCCGCCGGCGATCAGCGCGACGGTCTCCTCGTCGTTCATCGCCATGCGGCCGAAGGTCTCGCGGATGTCCGCGCCGCGGCGAGCGGATCGGGATTGCCGTCCGGGCCTTCCGGGTTGACGTAGATCAGGCCCATCTGCACCGCGGCCAGCGGATTCTCGAGGTTGCGCGTGGATGTCGCCATCCGCGTCGTCATCGGACACGAGCACGCCGCTGCCTTGTCGACGCCTCGAACCGTGGGTAGCGGATGTCGCCGCCCAGCCAGGTCTTCGGCCCCAGTAGACGTCCTGATCCGGCTCCCAGACGTCCTCGCGGCCGCCGCCGAAGCCGAAGGTCTTGAAGCCCATCGTTTCGAGCGCGACGTTGCCGGTGAGGATCATCAGGTCGGCCCAGGAAATCTTGCGGCCGTACTTCTGCTTGATCGGCCAGAGCAGGCGGCGCGCCTTGTCGAGGCTGACGTTGTCCGGCCAGCTGTTGAGCGGCGCGAAGCGCTGCTGCCCGCGGCCGCCGCCGCCGCGGCCGTCGCCGGTGCGGTAGGTGCCGGCGCTGTGCCACGCCATGCGGATGAACAAGCGGGCCGTAGTGGCCGAAGTCCGCCGGCCACCAGTCCTGCGAGTCGGTCATCAGCGCCGCGAGATCCTTCTTCACCGCCGCCAGGTCGAGGCTCTTGAACTCCTTGGCGTAGTCGAAGTCCTCGCCCATCGGATCGGACTTGGAGGAATGCTGGTGCAGCAGCTCGAGCCTGCAGCTGGTTCGGCCACCAGTCGCGGTTCGTCGTGCCGCCGCCGGCGGCGTGATTGAACGGGCACTTGCTTTGTTCAGTCATGTGTATTCTCCTTTCAGGTCTTTTCAGGTTTTACTGAATAGCTAACCAGATGCGGCGAGCCATGCGTTTAACTTGGGTTAAAGGGTCATCCCATGCCGCGGTAACGGCAGCGATTTCATTCGCAATGCGCCGCTTCTTGTTTTTGCTCTCCCGGGGTCATTTCTTAAATGACTATTATTTCTAGTTGCATAGTTATTCCAAATACTAACTCCTGTCAACAAGAAAACTAACTTGCAGCGTTACATGCGCGATACCGTTGGGCGCAGCGCGAAAAACGCTTGCCGCGAACGAGCGCCAGCCAGGCTGCGAAAACAAGAGCAGTTATTCACCGGATGAAACAATTGTGCATAACCGAAGGCAGGCCAAGCGCGACGACTTTCGATCTGCGCGCACAATTCGAATGATTTAACCTTGTTGAACAGGTGAAGCGGGAAACCGGTATTCGCCGAATCCACCCCAGCCGATAGATCGCGCCGCCCTCGTGCTGCATAGAGATTCACTTCATCTCTATGACCCGTGCCGTTTCTCGCGCTATAATTGATTCTTCATCCGTGTGAATGACGAAGACATCGAGTTTCGATTGAACCGCGGAGATTTTTCCATCGCGGCCGATTACGCTGTCATTTCCGGCATCGTCCAAGGTTAACCCGCACCACTCCATGCCGCTGAGAATTTTTTTTCGCACCAACGGCGAGTTTTCGCCGATGCCGCCGCTAAGAATCACCGCTTCGGCCCTGCCTTCCAACACCGCCAGATACGCGCCCATATACTTGCGCGCGCGGTAACAAAACACATCGATCGCCAACCGGGCGCCCGCATGGGTCTGATACGCCGCGGTTAATTGGCGCATGTCGTTGGACAGGCCGGAAAGGCCGAGCAGCCCAGAGCGTTTGTTAAGCCAACCGTCAATTTCGCCGGCGTCGACTTGCTCCTGGCGCGCTAAGTAACTCACCAGCGCCGGATCGAGATCACCCGAGCGCGTGCCCATCACCAAACCTTCGAGCGGCGTGAAGCCCATCGAGGTGTCAACCGATTGGCCGTCGCGAATCGCCGTCGCCGAACAGCCGTTGCCCATGTGCAGCGTCACAGCGCTTACCTGTGCTACCGGCTTGCCCATCAACCCAGCGTAACGCCCGACATCGTACTGATGCGCCAACCCATGAAAGCCATAACGGCGGATCTTGTACTTCTGTGAAAGTTCGTAAGGAATCGCATAGGTCGCCGCTTGTTCCGGGATCCTGTGATGAAAAGCGGTGTCGAATGCCGCGACCATCGGCAGGCCGGCGCCGAGAATCTTCCGCGACGCCTGGATGCCGCCGAGCGCCGCCGGATTATGCAATGGCGCGATCTCGCAGAGCGCTTCGAGTTCAGCGATCACTGCGTCGTCAATCAGCACCGAATCAGCAAATCGATCCGCGCCATGCACCACCCGATGGCCCACCGCATCGATGGCGGGCAATTCCGACCGCGACCCCAGCCAATCGATCACCAAGCGCGCCGCAGCTTCGTAGTCGGCAACCGGCAACGTCTTCTCCTCCGGCGAGCCCTCGTTTGCAGTTTTGAAAGAATAAGCAGCCGTCCCGCCGATGCGTTCGACAATGCCTTGCGCCAGCTTGCGAGGCCGAGCCGCTCCATCTGTCTCTATGACCTGAAACTTGAGCGTCGAACTGCCGCTGTTGAGCACCAGGACTTTCATCTTCCAGACTCTTGTTTCTTTTTGTCAGCTTGGCGCCGAGACTCGACGCCGCACGCAGACGACATTCAGGTTGGCACTCCCAGGCGCGGCAACACCCAACGCATGAGCACGATGTAGGCGACGAAAAACCCAATGAACCATAAGCCGTCGGTCATGTTGTTTTACTCCGATCATGAGTGGCAATCCGGCCATCGATTTGGGATGCAGCCGATCGAATCCTTCGATAATTCTATCACCACGGATCACGATCTGCTGCAGCATTCGATGAGTGTTGAAAACGAGCCGTTGAGCGCGATGACATGGCGCATCACTTCGATGAAATCGTCGCGATTGTAAATAATTACGGCAAAATGATTTGTTCGAGTTAGGTGCGCAAAATTGCCGACACGATTGCCGAGATCGAGACGTTTAAGGAGTTCGCTTCTCACTAGCAGATGGACTGGAGTTTCTTCCCTCCCGCGATTCAGTCTTCGTAGGACATCTTAACTATGGGGCGTCCTTCTAACCTACGTCCAGGCTTCCAAGGAGTCCCTAGGGCAGGCAGGAGCCAGCGATCGAGACCGATCCATCCCGCGTTACGCCATGCCAACACCAACCAGGTGGCGATGGCGAAAAGCATGCCGTTAGTCGACGCCGATCCCGCCATGATAAAGCTCCAGTTCATCAGGCCGCCGAAGAACGCAGCGACGCCGACAAACGCTCCAAGAATCAAAGCGGCGGCGATAGCAAGCTCGCCAAAAATTATTACCTTGGAAAACCACGTATGGGCCTCAGCGCTTACCAAGAACTCGATGAAACCTCGATACCAGTCGAACGATATGACCGGCTTGGGTGTCATCTTGAGACCCCGCTGCCAATACTCGAGCAAAGCCTCGCCTGTTCCCATCCATTTGGGATCGACGAACTTATGCCAGCCTGCCTCGAACCACATGTAACCAAGATACAAACGTAGCGGCAGCCACAACCAACCGAATCGGCTATCACTAAACAAGAGTCGCGCGATCCGAGGCTCTTCAATCACCACTGGTTCCGTGCTCATACCTGTTCCCCTCTCCCGTCGATTGCCGTTGTATTTGTCAGGCGCAAGCGATATGCCAGGCGATTCTCTCCAAAAATCTCAGCAAATTGTAGAGCTTGCAATGGATCTCTTCGCACTCGCTGGAATTAAGACTGGTGCTTTCGCAGGGCTGCGAATTCCATGTCGCTAGCATGCGGCTCAGGTACACCAAAAAAATCGGTTGGTGTAGGCCCCCGAGCTACCGGTCTACTTAACGACACGACCACTCCGCCGTTACGTTACTACGGCTAACTGGAGCCACGATCAAGTGCAGCAGGTAGCAATGAGATCGGCAGCGAGCTATGGAGTGTCCGCGCCTTGATGGGAAATCGTGATGGCGATTCTTAATGGCGGACGAGCCTTGTGCGTATAAATTTTTCACAGGTAATCGCGAGCGCGTCGAGGGTTGCATCGGTGTCAAGTTCTACACGGTCAGCCACTGGTATATCGTCCAGCGGTTGGAAGGCAGTCTTTTGTTGCTCATAGATTTCCCAGCGGCCATCCGACACGTCCGTCGCCGCGCTTTCCCGGTGAGCCAATCGTTCCCTGGTAATATCGTCTGAGACCACGCAGTGAACCGCCAACAATGGAAACTGATATCTGTGCGCCAGAGCGAGAATCTTTTGCCGCTGAGAACGGTTGACGAAAGTCCCATCGAGAATGACCCCGCGCCCGCTGAGAATCAACTTCTCCGCCTCGCGGGACATCCTGGCGTAGGTTTTCTCGGTCATGGCGGCGCTGTAGATACCCTGATTGTACGGGGCTGCTTGACGGCCCTGCTTTCCCGCGAGCTTTTTTCGCACAATATCCGAATTAATCGCCGGCACTCCGATGCGCTCGCTCAGCTCTCGTGCCAGGGTCGACTTGCCGCTGCCGGTTAAACCGCTGACGATGACGATGAACGGCTGCAGCGACTGCCAAGCGATACGCGCCGCGTAGCGTGCATAGCGGCGCGCGCTATCGAATTCGCTTTCACCCCGCAAAGCGTAGACCTTGGCGCGCACCAGGGCGCGATAACATTGCCAAAACGGCAACAAATCATTTGCCTCCGTATCATTGATCGACTCACGGTAACGTTGCAGAAACGGCGCAACCAGGCGCCCGCCGCCGCGCACTTCCATGTCCATGAGCAGAAATGCGATTTCAGATGCGAGATCGCATTGGCGAAATTTTGGCTCGAACTCGATGCAATCGAAGATCTCGATCCCTTCCGGAGCGAAACAAACATGTTCAGCGTGCAGATCGCCGTGGACATCGCGCAGCCAACCATTTGCGGCGCGCCGCTTGAGAGTCTCGCAGTGACGCAGAAAAAACTCCGCGCCAAACTTTTCGATGGCATTAAGATTCTCCCGATCGATGACTTGGCTTGATATCCCCGCCAAATCGGCGAGGTTATCGTTCCATTGCGCTTGCACCAGCGCTGGATATTGATCCGGGTCGATGTCGGTGACGCGCTCCGCGTCGGTGTGGAAACGTGCCAGCAGGGCGGCCAACTCACTCATCATCGCCGCCGTCACCTGGCCGCTGTCCAGAAGAAACGGCAGCATGCGCTTGTCCGGCAACCGGCGCATCACCAGCGTATACTCCGCCGGCGCGGCTCGCCCGTCCAGCCGCCAACCCAGATCGTCGAAGGCGATCGGCAGCACGTCAATGTAAACCGACGGCGCCAAGCGCCGGTTGAGGCGCAGCTCTTCCTGAAGAAAGTATCGGCGCTTCTTGAGTGTCGAGAAATCGAGAAATGAATAATGCACCGGTTTCTTCACCTTGTATACCAGCTCACCGGCAAAGAAGAGATGTGAGATATGGGTTTCTAAATGGCCGACGTCGCCGGGAGGTTTCGGATAAAACTCCGCGTTGAGCATCGCTTGCACCAGCGAGTCTGTTGACGCCTTCATAGTCATGCCTGTCGCCTGGTCCATAACTTCATTACCGTCCCCCTTCATTCTCGATAGACTAAGAAACGGCAAGAACTGGACCAACGGAAAAGTATGCTTTGCACGGTTATTGCGGCGATTTTTCATTCGAACAGCAGCGTGCGTCCTAATATTGGGAGCGCCGATCAGTTGAATTCTAGCAAACAGGAAACAATTCCGCCCAACCATTTCAGATGTTGAGGCGCGTCCTTTGGGGTTCCTGATTAGGTTGCAAAACCTTGTGACGGATCGGTCACTCGCCCTGTGGCATTGAGAAAATTATCCGGCATAATAATCGCATAGAAGCATTTCATCATGGCGAATCAGCAAACAAATCTAAAAAATAATCTCGGCATTCTCGTCGGCGGCGGTCCCGCTCCCGGCATCAACGGTGTGATCGGCGCGATCACTCTGGAAGCACGCACTCGCGCCCGCAAAGTCATCGGTATCTATGAAGGGTTTCAATGGCTAATGCAGGGCGATGGCAATCATGTCAGAGAACTGGAGCACGCCGACGTGTCACGGGTTCACTTCCAGGGCGGCTCGATCTTGAATACCTCGCGGGCAAATCCGACCAAAAAAGCGGAGGATCTCAAGCACGTGGTCGAGTCTCTCGACAAACTCGGCATCGGCTATCTCGCCACCATCGGCGGCGACGACACCATGTACGCCGCCAGCGAAGTAGCCAAGGCAGCCGGGGGGCGCATCCGCGTCTGCCATGTGCCGAAGACCATAGATAATGATTTGCCGCTGCCGGGCCAGACGCCAACTTTCGGTTTCGAGACCGCCCGGCAATTGGGCAGCGATCTGGTGCAAAATCTGATGGAAGACTCGCGCACCACCGGCCGCTGGTACTTCGTCGTAGTCATGGGCCGCTCCGCCGGTCATCTCGCCTTAGGCATCGGCAAGTCCACCGGCGCCACCGTAACGCTCATCCCGGAAGAGTTTCCCGGGCCGATCCGCATGTCGACGGTGTGCGACCTGCTCGAAGGCGCCATGCTCAAACGCCAGGCTTTATGGAATCGCTCCGACGGCGTCGCCGTAATCGCCGAAGGATTGCTGGAACATATGGCTCCGGAAGAACTGCAAGGGATCGAAGGCGTGCGCATCGCCCGGGACAGTTACGGCCACCTGCGTTTAGCCGAAGTGGACCTCGCGTATATTTTGAAAACCCTGGTCGAGCATCGTTTTGCCAGCCGCGGCGTAACCGTCGCGGTAGTGCATAAGAATATCGGCTATGAGCTCCGCTCGGCGGCCCCCATCGCGTTTGACTGCGAATACGTCCGCACCCTTGGCTATGGCGCTGTGGAGTTCTTGCTTAACCCAAGTGCAACGGCGGCCACGCTTAGCGGCGCTTTGGTTTGTTTGGTCAACGGCCAATTCGAATACCTCGATTTCGCCAAGTTGCAGGATCCCCAGACCGGCAAGACCCGCATCCGCTCGGTGGACGTCTACGCGCCATCATACCGGGTTGCGCGCGAGTACATGATTCGCCTGGAGAAAGAAGATTTTCGCGACGCCGAGAAGCTTCGGCAGTTGGCCCAGGCCGCGTCCTCGCCTGAGCATTATTGCGAGCCGGAACAATTTCGCGACCGCTATCAATATCTGACTACAGATTTACGTGGCTGACCGGAGAAAGCATGGCAAAAAGCACCCCAACGAAAGTCGCGATCAACGGCTTTGGCCGTATTGGCCGTTTGGTTCTACGCACACTGCTTGAACGCTGCAAGTCAGAACTCGTGGTGGTCGCCATCAATGATATGGCGGACGCAAAAACCAATGCCCATCTGTTCCGTTACGACTCCACCTACGGCATCTACCCCGGTAAGGTCGAAAGCACCGACTGGCGCGATGACCGTCGACGGCCAAAGCATCACCGTCCTCAATCAAAAAGATCCCGCCCGCTTACCCTGGAAGCAGTCGGGCGTTGAAATCGTCATCGAAGCCACCGGGGTATTTACCGACGGCGTGCAAGTGCGCGCCCATCTCGACGCCGGCGCCAAGAAAGCCATCGTCACTGCCCCGGCCACTAATGAAGACATCACCATGGTGTTGGGCGTCAACGATGGTGATTACAATCCGCGCAAGCATCATATTGTGTCGAATGCCTCGTGCACGACCAATTGCCTGGCGCCGGTGGCAAAAGTGCTGCACGACAACTTTGGCATCGAGCGCGGCTTGATGACCACCACCCATTCCTATACCAATGACCAAAGAATTCTCGACTTGATGCACAAGGATTTGCGCCGCGCCCGGGCGGCGGCAATAAACATCGTCCCGACCAGCACTGGCGCCGCCAAAGCCATCGGCTTGGTCATGCCGGAGTTAAAAGGAAAAATGCACGGTCTTTCCTTGCGCGTGCCGACCGCGACTGTTTCCGTCGTCGACTTGGTGGTCGATCTGAAAAAGACCGCATCCACCGAAGCCATCAATGATGCCCTCAAACAAAGCGCCGACGGCAAAATGAATGGAATCCTGGCCTTTTGCGATGAGCCGCTGGTATCGAGCGACTTTCGCGGCAACTCGGCGTCGTCGATCGTCGATGGACTCTCCACCGTGGTGCTTGAAGGCAAGATGGCCAAAGTCTTAAGTTGGTACGATAATGAATGGGGTTACAGCTGCCGCGTCGCCGATTTGGCAAAACTACTGGTGACCAAGGGACTCTAACAAGGAGCAAAACCATGAATGCCAAAGATATCATGACCCGTGACATCATCACCGTCGCTCCTACTATGAGTGTAAAGAACCTGGCGATGACGCTGATCAAAAATCAGATTAGCGGCGCGCCTGTGGCGGCCAAGAACGGCAAGATCCTCGGCGTGGTCTCGGAAGCCGACATCATCGCTAAGCGAGGTAAAGACGTCAAAGCGATCATGAGCAAGACAGTCATCAGCGTCGGCGAAGACACTCCCATCGAAGAAATCGCCCGTTTGATGACCACCCACGCGATCAAACGATTGCCGGTAATGACCGAAGGCGCCATCGTCGGCATCGTTAGCCGCGCCGATATCGTCAGCGCCATCGCCCAGGGTGAGCATGTAGCGATCCACACACCGATCTACGATCTGTAACACGATTGCCGCATGCGCTTCGGCGCCGCGCGGTCTTTCCTGGACTTCGTCAACGCGAAAAATTCTCCCGGCTTTTACCGTCTCAATAAGCCGCACTCTATCCTCGGGGAATCCCATCAATCAATGCCGCGCACGAAGACCAGGCGGCGCTACGCATGGCTAGCGCGCAGCGTAATGAATCGCGGTTCAATTAGAGGGAGTCATGCACGTTGATTAACAGTCACTGAGCGATGCTCCTCTAGGCCGCATCGCTGCCGCCAACAACGCCAAATTGCTGATCTAGGTATTCGGCGAAGATGCGGCAGACATCCGTTACCGATAAAATACCCGCCAATTTCCCCCTTCGGGTGACGATTGCCGAACCGATATGCCGCAGAGCCATTTGCCCAACCACTTCGCTCAATCGCGTATTGAAATTGACGACATACGGATTAGCGATCATGACATCGCGGGCACGCAATCGTGACTTAGTTTCCGGCGGCGCGTCCCTCGGCAGGCGGTGATGTAAATCGCGCTCCGACACGATGCCTACGAGTTTGCCGTTCTCCTGGACCGGTAAGTGCCTTATGCCATGGTCGTCCATCATCTTCTCCAGCTTCCCCAGCCGGTCGTCGCTATCGACGAAGTGTGGAAACGATGTCATTACTGATCCGACAGGGGGCATTTTCTTGAGTAATTTCACGAGCCGCTCCTTCCTGGATGACCAGCGGCAAGAAGCGTGCCCCCAGCCGCTGCGCCTTTTGTGAAAAGCATAATGACGAATACCGACGTAGTATGCTAGATCCAGGGCCGCACATGAGTGAGCGACCCTGGTTCACGCCCTTCGTAATATTGATATCATGCCTTTGCCATCGCTGCGGAGAACACTGCGTGGCACATCGGACGCACTTTTCCCCGGGCGCCAAAAAGTGTTAAAAATAATCCTTTTTCTTGAAGTAAAAATACAAACCCAGCGAGATCAAAACCATACCGGAGATCGCCGCCAAATAACCATAGCGCCACTCGAGTTCGGGCATGAATTTGAAATTCATGCCATAGATGCCCGCGATGGCGGTGATCACGACGAATATCGTACCCCAGGCGGTGAGTCTTTTCATCGTCACATTGAGCTGGTTCGACGCGGCGGACGCGAGATGGATTTCTAGCGCGCTGGAAAGAATATCTCTGAGACTGTCGAGTTCTTCGGTGATGCGCAGCAAATGATCATAAACGTCCCGGAAATAAACCAGATTTTCCGCGCGAATGAAGGGAAATTCGTGGCGCGTTAGCTGGTTGAAAACTTCCCGCTGCGGCCCGACGGCGCGACGGACATGAACCAATGAACGCTTGAATGCCAAAAGCCGATTCATATCTGCTGACTTCGGCTGCGCCAGCAGCCGCTCTTCAAGAGAATCGATTTCGTCTTCAATTTCATCCAGGATCGGGAAGTAACTGTCGACGACCAGATCGACGAGAGTATAGAGAAGGAAGTCAGGGCCCCGGCCGAGGGCATTGGCCAGTCTCTCATGGATATGGCCATTCTCGATGATGCCCGGCAGAGGGCCGTAATGGACCGAGACGATCCAGTGGCGGCCGAGCAAAAGATCGAGCTCGGAAGGTTCGATCTGCCACTTCTTGGTGTGCCTCAACGGATGAATCGCCAGGTAAACATAATCCTCAAATGATTCTATTTTTGGCCGTTGGTTCTGATTGACGACATCTTCAAGAGTCAGGTGATGGATCTTCAAGTCATCTTGGAGAAAGCGCAGCTCCGCTTCTGTCGGCGCATCGAAATGAAACCAGAGATTGTGTCGCCGCCTTGTAAAAGTTCCCCCACGTCATTTTGATTGACCGTCTCAAGGCCATTCCCGATTGCGCGGCGGATGGTTAGCATGGGTGAATTGTATATAGCATGAACGTAAATTGTTGCCGAAGCGAATGTTCGCGCCGCAGTATCCGCTCCTCCAAGCTACTTAGCTTACGGAGTCGCTAATTTTTCGTTACGATGTCTGAAAGTTTCTGTAGTGTATCAATCGCTTTAGTTGAACTGGAAGGAAAAGCATATGGCGGAACAAAATAACTCGGATGTCGGGCTTATTGGTTTGGCGGTGATGGGCCAAAATCTGGCGCTCAATATGGCTGATCACGGATTTAAGGTGGCGGTATTCAATCGCACAACCAAGGTGACCCATGAGTTTGTCGACGCCAATCCTGATACGCCCGGAGGGCTTGTCGGATGCGAGACTTTGGCGGATTTCCTAGCGGCTGTGAAGACTCCGCGCAAGATCGTTATATTAGTGAAGGCCGGGCCAGCCGTGGACATAGTCACGACCCAGCTGATCGAGGCCGGCCTGGCAAAGGAGGATATCCTGGTTGATTGTGGCAACAGTCAATGGACCGATACGATCCGGCGTGAAAAGGAATATTCCGACCGATGCCGGTTTTTCGGTTCCGGAGTCTCCGGCGGCGAGATCGGCGCTCGTTTCGGGCCGTCACTCATGCCCGGCGGCGATGCCCAGGCATGGAAACTTTTGGAGCCCATTTGGACCGCCATCGCCGCCAAGGTCGATGCCGCCACCGGCAAACCGCTCGAAACCGCGACGCCGGGACACCCAATAACAGGCGGCATACCCTGCTCGGCTTACATTGGCGAAAACGGCGCGGGACATTACGTCAAGATGATTCATAACGGCATCGAATACATCGACATGCAGCTGATCGGCGAAGCCTATTTCCTGCTTCGCAATCTCTTACACATAAGCGCCGAGGAACTTTCGCAGCATCTTCGCAAGCTGGAACGAGGGAGATTTGGATTCCTATCTGATTGAAATTACCGCCGACATTCTTAAGCAGCGGGACCCGGAACGGCCTGACGCTTTTCTCGTCGACTAATGTTTTAGATAGCGCGGAGCAAAAAGGCACCGGACGGTGGACGAGCATCAATGCCCTCGATCTCGGAATACCGGCCAACGCGATTGCCGAAGCGGTCTTTGCCCGCTGTCTCAGCGCGTTGAAATCCGAACGGGAGACGGCTTCCCGACAGCTCGCCGGCCCCGTGTATCGGTACGAGGGCGATCGGAATGAACTAATTGGATCCGTGCACGATGCTTTATATTGTTCAAAAATTTGCGCCTATGCGCAGGGCTTTCAACTCATGCGGGCGGCTCAAAGCGAATATGGATGGAAACTGGATTTTGCCTCGATCGCGAGCATTTGGCGCGGCGGATGCATCATCCGGGCACGCTTTTTACAAAAAATTACCGACGCTTACGACGGCAATGCGCGGCTGGTGAATCTGCTCCTGGATCCCTACTTCAAAGAACAGCTACAAAACAATCAGACTCGCTGGCGCTCTGTCGTGGCGATCGCGGCCCAGGCGGGAGTCGCTGCACCTGCGTTCATGTCGGCTCTGGCCTATTTTGACGGCTATCGATCGGCAAAACTTCCGGCAAACCTACTACAAGCTCAACGGGATTATTTCGGCGCCCACACCTATGAGCGTATCGATCAACCGCGAGGTGAGCATTTCCACCTTGAATGGTCCAAACCGGACCGGCCTCAGATCAAAATTACTCATTAAGCTTTTGGCAATACTCCTACTCATCGGCAGGATTCGCGTTCAACGCCCTCGCGATGCGAACAGGTGGCAAACTAGCGCCCGCAACCGGCGTTGGTAACATTTCTACGTTTGATCGCCATCGATTTTCGCTCTTTAGCGCTTGCTGCATCGGGCGAAGCGAAGGTTATCGCGCTGGGATACCGCCTGGGTAGAGCTGTTTTAACAAACCTTCGTCGACGATCTGTTTCATGAATCGGTCGTCGATGAAATCAATGACAAACTGATCGGCAGGCCGGCCGCTGACTCCCAGGTGTTCGAGGACGCTCTTGGTGCCTTCGATACTCGGACGGGGCACCGGCTCCATGAAGCGGGTATCGGAGTCATAGGTGTGTTGCAAAATGGTCGGGTCGGAAACTCGAGTGTATTTTTCCAACACCGCCTTCGCCTCATTGGGACGCCGATGAATATAGGCGATCGCTTCGGTGATGCCGGCAACGAAAGCGCGCATACGCCCGGGTTGCTTAGCGATATACGGCCGCATCGCCGCGCTGCAATTGCCGATGTAGGGGATATTCAAGTCGCCCAATTCGAGCAGCGATTTGAAACCTGCCGCCGCCGCTTGCAAATCGTTCGGCGCGGTCGTGAAAATTGCCTGTACTCGACCGTTGACCAACGCCGCAAAGGCTGCGCTAGTCGATCCGCTGTAAATTAGCGAAACATCCTGACCGGGTTTGAGTCCCTGGCGGGCGAGGAACAACTTGGCGGCAAAATCGCTGGCCGACCCGGGGTTGGCGACGGCAAATACTTTGCCGCGCAGATCAGCGGCTTTTTGAATCGCCGAAACGACCATGATCTTCGAGGTCAGCTTATGCGCCGCGCAAGAAGTAATCGCGACGTCGCCGCCGCTCAAACGCATCTGCACCAGCGGCGGACCGGCAGAGAAATAAATCTGAATCTCGCCTGCGAGCAGTGCCGGCCGGCCCGCAGCACGCGGCAAATAGATTGGCTTGACCTGGATGCCATGCTTGTCGAACAGCTTGGCCTCGGCGCCGACCCACAGCGGCAAGATCGAACCCGATAGTGTTCCATGACCGACAAGCAGACTCGGCCGCTCCTGGGGAAAAGCAAGGCCGAAGAGCATAACGACCAACGCAATAACAATCAATGCCGTAGCAGTTCGCCGGGATTTCATGGGTCGGCCTCCGATATGCTTGATAGTCTCAGGAAACTCGCACCGTCGGTTGGGTCGAGCTAATTTGCGACAACAGATAGCCTATCGAGAAAGATAGTTGCAATCGCAGCTCATTGGATATGGGCGTAACCGTTTGGGACACACGCTGGGCGCAGCCCGCGAATGCTGGCGGGAATCAGCGAGTCAGGCTGGCTTTGTCGGAGAATCGGGCTTACGCCTTAGATAAGAGATTTGAACTTGCTCCTAATTCTTCTTAATAAAATGGTTGGCGGGAGCAGTATAAAAACCATGTCCCCTAAGCAAAAGCCGCGGCAAGCGTCAACGCGAGGGCGGTCATGCGATGGATTTATGCGGAAATCCACTTTACCCCACCCCATGGCGCGAGGTCAACGTTACACAAGGCAAAGGTCCTAATCAGTCACACTTAGTGCTTACCAAGCGACGGCACCACCATCACCGGACATTTCGCCGCGCGCAGCAACCTATCCGTAACGCTGCCGATCAGCATGCGTGACAGGCCGCTGCGCCCGTGGGACGACATGACGATCAGATCGATCTTCTCGTTCTCGGCGCAATCGACGATAGCGCTGTAGGGCTGACCGGCAAGGACCACTTCACGAAGTTTCACGTCGGCACCGTGATGGGGAACAGCCTTGCCGACAAACGCGGTGAGCCGTTCTTTGTGCGCTTGGATCTCACCATCGGCGACGGTATTGGTTTCATCGAGGACAACGACATTCAGGACGATGACCTGAGCCCCGACCTCATTAGCCAAAAGGCAGGCATAGCGTACTCCTTCGCCCGAGAGCTCGGAGAAATCGGTGGGCGCGAGAATCTTCTTTAGCATGGTCCCAGCGAAGCCTTTCTACAGCCCGTCAACCGCCGAGTCACTGCGCGAGATTGCGCGCAAATCGCTCACGCCGAGCAGTTCTAGGGCAATCGCCAATCGACGCGGCGGCGAGCGGAGCAGCAGCAGCTGTCGAACCAAAACGTTACATAATTTTCGGCCCCGCGCCGCGCGAGTGTCACTTCGCCCGCACCACCAACACCGGCGCGTCGCTATGGCGCACGACATTTTCGGTCACGCTGCCGAGCACCCAGCGTCCGATACCGGACCGGCCATGGGAACACATGGCGATCAGAGCCTCCGGGGTGGTACGCCCCCGAGCGATGATCTCGTCGCCGGCGATGCCTTCTTTGCTCAGCGCCGACACCCTGGCGACACCGAGCTTCTTCACTTCGGCCACCTGTTTGTCGAGATACTCTTTCGCCTCATCGCGCACGCTGCCGAGAAGTTCGTCGTAATTCACCGCATAAAAACCGTCGTCTCCGGCGTAGGCATTGTACGGGATATGATAGGCGCGGACGAGCACGACTTCGAGATCGAGGTTCTTAGCCATGGTCGCCGCCAGCGGAATCACGCTTTCGGCAAGCGCCGAGCCGTCCAGCGGCACGAGGATCGATTTGAACGCAGCCTCGCCGCTAGTCTGCGATTCATCCTTGGCGCGCACGAGCAACAAGGGATTGGCACTGCCGCGCAGGACTTTCTCGGCGACGCTGCCCAACAGAAAGCGATTCATTCCCGACCGGCCATGGGTCGCCATGGCAATCAGCATGCCGCCGTCCGCCGAACCCTTGCCGATGATCGCCTCTTCGGGACGGTCTTTTTCCACCGTGCAGGCGACGTTACCATTGGGAAAGGTTGCCGCGATACCGCGCAAATAATTGGTGCTGGCACGCGTACCGTCTTCGATCATGGTGTCAAGGTGACGCGGCTTATCGGCCGAAACATGGGTCGCCATTTCAGCGATGTCGAGAACGGCTAACAGCTCGACGGGAATCTTCAACCTGCCTGCCAAGTGACGAGCGTATGGCAGAACTTTTTCCGACGTCTTGGAACCATCCAGCGGTACTAGAATTTTGCTGTACATGCATTTCTCCTACTCGTTTACTCTGCCGACTGTTGTGAATTGGTCCTATACTTCAATAGGTTGTGATGTCCGACGACAAGGTAATTGCGAAATCACTATGCCAGCTGATAGTGCCATAATTACTCCAGCGCGGCGATTTCGCAAGGTTTGAAAATATAGTCCGCGGTTTCTCGCAATCATGCGATGCTATTGAGGAATCATTCTTACACCTTCCACACCCGAATCTGCAGTAACGCTATTACCTGTGCGAAAAGTTCGGGTGCTCACAGACGGCAGCACCCCTGGCGCGCTTTCGCGCCTATGCGGAGATCCGCGGTCGGTTTCAGAATTGACCGCCAGCATATCCGGGACAGCGCCGCCAAGCTGACCGCCGGGCGTTTTGAAGATAAGCGGATCTTGGTTCAGAGCTGTGACTCATAGGCCGACCCCAGCGGGACATGAGGCCATGCTGGAAGGCCATGCTGCATCCTGGATCGACGGATCCGTCAGTCCGGCAATTTCGCCCTGCCATCAACCTCATCCTTGCCGCCGTGAGAATGAGCAAGCATTCGTGTTAGCGGCTCATAGCCCGCTCCTTTCGCCAATGCACCGGTGGTCGAGCCTGAACGGAATCGTGCCGCGCGAGTGCACTGGGACGCAAAATGAGCTCCAGGCACGGACAGCTGTCATGCCTGCCACTGAATTCATCTACACGATCTGAACGGAAGAATATATTTTGAGATCGGCGGACATATCCATCGTTACTTGCCAATTTCATCTCACAAGCACGGCCTCAACGACGAACTGATGTTTTGGTTAGGGAATATCAGCGGAAATCAAATTGATACGCTGCCCGGAAAGAGCAGCGGGGTTGTTCTGTGCAATTCCCGTTTCTGGCTAGAAGTCCGCAAGGAAATAGCTAAAACGAAAGAATAAATATGCGAGCAGACTGGTCGCCAACCGCCTTAACCTGCCGGCGGCACCGTCCCACCGCTTTGTCCCAAATTCGCGAATAGTTTGCCGCATCGGGGACATGAGCAATGTCGTCGCCCAAGCATCGGTCGACGAAGCCATACACGGCGGCAACGTCAAATTTAATACAAAGACTTGAATGGTTTGCGCGCGTTGAGTTCGCGCCGCCACTGCGGCGCTACCCTGCGATTTCCAACTTTTCAATCCTGCGATAGAGCGTTGACACGCTTAGCCCCAACAATTCCGCCGCGCGGTTCTTGTCGCCGACGGTTTTACTGAGAGTTCGTAGCAATGGTGAAGACTTGCCGCCTGCGCATCGCTAAATAATTTGGACTGTGCCACGGGCTAATTCGCACCGGCGCGAAGTGAATACAAATCCACTGTGAGACGGGATCTCGCCGTTCGAACAATTAGTCCGGCGCATTCTAATTGCCGCTATGGGACACCAATCCAGTCTATTTTCCCGAAGTCAGGAATGGACAATGACAATCGAGGATTCAAAAGTACCGCTGGATTGTCGTGGCGGAAAGCGGACGAACTGCACCATGTAAGCGCGAGCGCTGGGGCTTCATTTGACCAAAACCTGCTGGCGCGCTGTTTGCATTTTCTAGAACCGTATTGGCAAACCCGGAGGATAAAAACCCGGAGGTAGTGATGACTAACGAAGTCGAACTCTTTGTATTACTTCTGATCATCATCGGGACGATGGTGACGCATATCATTCTTGCCACCAACGGTTCTGGGCCAAATGGTAGAAAGAAATAAGTTTTTGCTTCGCAGTGCATACTGACCAAAGAGCCGGTGCGCCGGCATAGCTTCTTGCAATGAACCTTGCAGGCCCCATCACCGAGGCGAGGGATTGCAGCGTTCACGCATCTTGAGTTAAAAGCCTAAGCTGTAGAGAATTTTCGCGCGGACCGAGGGTTTTCGTCATCCGTGCGCATGTTTTATATTGCCTGCCGCACTTCGAGGCGCGGTTGGACAACGATCTGCTCTTCTCACCGTGGAGTGATCGGTCAACAGATACCGTCACCCGCATCTTTTCTGTGTGCGAGCCGGCAGGTTGCACTCGGTGTCTTGAATCCGTTTCGGATTTATTGGCGGCCTTCGGTGCTTTGCCACCAAATGCTTCTGCTGCCCACGTCCGTTGCGGGTGGGTGCGCATTAGCATGCCGCGAATCTCGGCGCGGTATTTATCACAGTCTTCGTAGATACGTTCGAGCGTCGCGGCGATATCCGGGAACTCACTCTGGTTACTTCTATACCTAACTGTCCGATCGCTCACTTTCACCATAACCTCTGGCAATAAAAGATTAGCAAAAGAACGAACCAGGCGGGTTATAGAGAAATGGCTGAAAAACTAGAGCGACAGCGGCAACGGTTCAGCTGATTTGCAGCATTGCGAATCACTGGCAGGCTCCTCGCAGATATGACAAGCGGCTCGATTATTCATAACGGTTGATGAAACCCGACGGACAAGAGCAAGTGAGATTTCGCTGGGCGCGGTATCCTCAGAAGAAATCTTCGTCGGCAATGTCCCTTGCAGCGCCAATGCAGCCGAAAAGTTTAGCCCAAAGCCTTACGGATGCGCTGCACGCACCGAGGCAAGGAAGGATGTGTTAATTTAGCGAGGTCAGGCGTTCACCAACTATTCCCTAGCCACAATTCGCTCATAAACGCGCCCAGATCAACGATCTGATCGGAGCGCGAGCGTCCTCAATGTTCCTTAATAACAATCTTCGCCTTAATATTTGTCAAAAATATCAGTAGTCTGAAGTTAGTCGACGTTGCTGGCTCGACTTGTTCCGCCTGACTGGTGAACTTGATAGCCTGAGGCGGGCTCGGCCGTGACACGAGGACCGTGAGGTATTTGGATTGAAAACACTATTGCTTCAGAACCTGCGCCGCAATCTGCTTTCGGATGCCGTGGTACTTTCCGAACCCGAAGAACCAATTCGGGCTGAACTCTTCGGCGCCGAGCGTCTCGAACAGCACGCTGAAAGCCTTGCCGCCGCTCAGCGTGTCACAACCATGCCGCAGAAAGGTAGTCCGCTATTAACGCGCGTGCTGGATAACGGGCGGGTGCTGCTCGACTCGTATCGGTCTATTGCCAAAGCGATCCAAGACGAGCGCGCCATCACACCTGCGGCGGAGTGGCTGGTCGACAATTATCACACTGTCGACGAACAGCTGCGGGAGATCCATGACGACCTGCCACCCGGTTATTACCGAGAATTGCCTAAGCTCGCCGAGGGCCCGCTCCGTGGCTACCCGCGTGTCTATGGGTTGGCCTGGGCATTCGTCGCTCATACCGACAGCCGGTTTGACCCTGAAATGCTGCGCCGGTTCGTGCGCGCCTACCAGCGCGTGCAGCCTTTGACGATCGGCGAGCTCTGGGCGGTCGCGATCACCTTGCGGGTGGTGCTCGTCGAAAATCTCCGCCGTCTAGCGGAGCGCATCGTGCAGGACAGAGCGGCGCGCCAGGAGGCCGACGCGGTGGCCGACCGATTGCTCGGACTGGCCGGACGATCAATCGAGCCCGCAACGACGGTTCTCCGGCAGTTCGAGGGATCCCCGTTGGCGACGTCCTTCATAGTGCAGCTCGTCCAGCGCTTGCGCGATCAGGATCCGGTGGTCCTGCCGACTCTCCGATGGATCGAGGAACGCCTAGCAGCTCAGGGCGCAGTGACCGACGAGATTGTCCGGTTCGAGCATCAGCGACAGGCGGCGATGAACGTCACCGTGCGCAACGTGATCACCAGCATGGGCGTGATTTCCGCCTTCGACTGGGCGGATTTTTTCGAGAGCGTGAGTCTTGTCGATGCAATTCTCTGGGCCGACACCGGCTTTGCCGCGCCGGACTTCGCGACACGAGATCGTTACCGGCGTGCCATCGAAGAACTCTCGCGGCGTTCTCAGCACGACGAGCGTGAAGTTGCCCGGCGGGCGGTTTTTTACGCGAAACAGTTCCAGAGTGACGCTCGGAGCGCCAGCGACCCAGCCGCCGACCGGCGCGCCGATCCGGGCTATTATCTGATCGCGGACGGGCGTGTCGCCTTCGAGCACGAGATTGGCTTTCGCATGCCGATCAAGACATGGTTTCGTCGCGCCTATGTCACTCAAGCGACGTTTCGCTACCTTGGAACTATTGCGATTGTCATCGCCTTCATCCTCGCTGTATTCCTGTTCAATTCGGGTGCAGCGCAGGTTGGCGTCCTGGGCCTGCTCCTCGTCGGGCTTCTTGCTTTCGTTCCAGCGTCGGACCTGGCGATCGCCTTAGTCAATCGTGAGGTTACGGAGATGCTTGGGCCACGTACGCTGCCGAGGCTCGCTCTCCGTAATGGGGTACCAGAGGAACTGCGAACCCTAGTCGTAGTCCCGACACTTCTATCGAGCCATGGCCAGATTGCCGAACAGATAGAGCGGTTGGAAGTGCACTACCTGGCCAATTCAGAGGGCGATCTTCGCTTCGCGCTCCTTTCGGACTGGAAAGACGCCCCCCAAGAAACCATGCCGGAAGACGACGAACTGCTGGCCGCGACCATCGACGGCATCGCGCGATTGAACCGCCGCCACGGCTCCGCCCCAGATGGCAGCGACCGGTTTCACGTTTTCCACCGTCGACGCTGCTGGAATCAGAGCGAGGGCAAGTGGATCGGCTGGGAACGCAAACGTGGCAAGCTTCATGAACTGAATCGCTTATTGCGCGGCGCCTCGGATACCACCTTTGTGTCACCGGAAGGTAAAGCGCCTCTCGTGCCGTCCGGAGTACGTTTCGTTATCACCCTGGATGCCGACACGCGCTTGCCGAGGGGGGCCGCCTGCCGATTGGTGGGGACGTTGGCGCATCCCCTCAATCGGCCTCGGTTTGATCCTCTTGTCGGGCGCGTCGTGGAGGGCTATGCCTTGCTTCAACCGCGGGTCACGCCGACGCTCCCGACCGATCGCGAGGGTTCTCTTTTTCAAAGAATTTCCTCGGGACCGGCTGGCATTGACCCCTATGCCTCTGCCATCTCCGATGTCTATCAGGATCTTTTCGGCGAAGGTTCTTACATCGGTAAGGGGATTTATGACGTCGATGCTTTTGAGGCCGCCCTCGCCGGAAGAGTGCCCGATAACGCCTTATTAAGTCACGACCTTTTCGAAGGCATCTTTGCGCGGGCGGGACTGGTCACCGATATCGAATTCTTCGAGGAGTTTCCTTCACACTACGAGGTCGCCGTGGTCCGCCAGTATCGCTGGGCCCGCGGCGATTGGCAGTTGCTGCCATGGATTATGGGACGCGCGCCGGACATGGACCGCGCTCGGGTCCGTATCTCGATTCCACTAATCGGCCGCTGGAAGATGATTGATAATCTCCGACGCACGTTGTCGGCCCCGGCCGCCTTTCTGACCTTGATTGCCGGATGGACCCTGCCATTTGCTTCGCCGGTGGTCTGGACCACATTCGTCCTCGCATGCATAGCTGTCCCGGCCCTTTTGCCCGTTGTAACCGCGCTGATCCCGCCTCGCCGTGGAATATCGAAACGCAGTCACGCGCGGGCGGTGGTCACGGATCTACTGCTTGCCGTCTCGCACGTCGCCCTCACGGTCACGTTACTTGCCGACCAGGCATGGTTGATGGCCGACGCGATCAGCCGAACACTCTGGCGCGTCTACGTGACTCGCCGAAGGCTCCTCGAATGGGTGACGGCAGCACAAGCGCAGTCCGGGTTGGATCTGAGCCTTAGCAAATTCTATCGCCGTATGAACGGCACGGTAGCGCTGGCTGTATTAGTCGGCCTTGTAATTGCGCTGCTAGCTCCGGAAGCCTGGCCGATTGCGGCGCCGTTCGCTGTTCTCTGGGCGCTGTCGCCAATGGTGGCATATTGGATCAGCCTGCCGCCACGCGCAGTTGCAGCTCAGCCGCTTTCGGAGGATGACCTGCGCACGCTGCGCTTGACCGCGCGGCGGACGTGGCGATTCTTCGAAACCTTTGTCGGCCCGGAAAACCACTTTCTTCCGCCCGACAATTTCCAGGAAAAACCGACACCGGTGGTGGCCAATCGCACCTCACCGACCAACCTCGGACTGTATTTGCTCTCGATCATCGCGGCCCACGATTTCGGGTGGATCGGCACGGTGGCGGCCATCGAGCGCCTCGAAGCGACGCTCGGTGTTATGAACGACCTCGAGCGTTTTCGCGGCCATTTTTACAACTGGTATGACACGCGTGATCTGCGGCCGCTTGATCCCAAATACATATCCTCGGTCGATAGTGGAAACCTCGCCGGCCACCTCATCGCACTCGGACAGGCGTGCCAAGAGATCCTCGAGCGCCCGCTGCTCGGCCCGCGTGCGCTGTCGGGCATCGCCGATGCCATCTTACTCCTGCGCCAATCGGCACACGAAGTCGTCGCCGATCGCCGCACCCAAACGGTCACCCGCAAGCATTTAGATGAGGCGCTCAGTGCATTGACCGGCGCTCTTGAGCCGGTTCCTATGACTCCAGGCGATTGGGTCAAGTGCCTTACCGAACTCGACGCCCGCGCCCATACAATGGCGGACATTGCCCGCACGCTGACTGCGGAACGAGGCGACAGCGCCGAGGGGGAGTTGGTCGCCGGGGCGGAGGCTGTGCTAGCGGCCATTGAGAGTCATTGGCGCGATCTCGCCGTGGCAATTCCCTGGGCCCGATCTGTCTTTGGCAAGGCTCCGTTCAATCGCCCGACGATCCCTGAACAGAACTTGCTTTCGTCGACCCTAGCGCGTTTTTTTCCATCGATTCCAACTCTGGCCGGCACGCCGAGTTGCGGCGAGAGCGCCATCGCCGAACTGACGACGCTCCGAGCAAGCGTGGGAACCAACAGCGCAGCACAGGGGAATGCCCGTGGGCAAATCGATACTGTCATTGAAAGTCTTAGGAGCTCGACCACCGTATCGGAAGCGTTGCTCCAGCGCCTAACCACGCTCGTAACGCTCACGACTGCGATGTTCAACGCGATGGAGTTTGGCTTTCTCTTCGACCCGACACGCAAGCTGTTCTCGATCGGTTACCGCGTTGGCGATAACCGCCTCGATCCGAGTTGTTACGATCTGCTGGCGTCTGAGGCGCGGCTCGCAAGCTTTATCGCCATTGCCAAGGGTGATGTCCCGCCAACCCATTGGTTTCATCTCGGTCGCGCTTTGACGCCCGTGGACCGGGGATCGGCGCTGGTATCGTGGTCCGGCTCGATGTTCGAGTACCTCATGCCCATGCTGGTCATGCATTCGCCGTCGGGAAGTCTGTTAGGCCAGACCTGTGCTCTCGTCGTGCGCCGTCAGAGGAATTACGGAATCGAGCGTGGTGTGCCGTGGGGAGTCTCAGAATCGGCCTACAACGCACGCGATCTGGAGCTCACCTACCAGTACTCGAATTTTGGCGTGCCCGGTCTGGGTCTCAAACGCGGGCTCAGTGACGATGTGGTCATCGCGCCCTATGCGACGGCCCTGGCGGCGATGATTGACCCAAAAACAGCGGCGGAGAATTTCGTACGTCTTACCGAGGTTGGGGCGAGGGGACGCTTCGGCTTTTACGAGGCGCTCGATTACACCGTCACGCGCCTGCCCGAGAACCAAGCCGTGGCCGTTGTCCAGGCCTATATGGCACATCACCAGGGGATGTCGCTGGTGGCGCTCGCCAACGTCCTACACAATGGCGTGATGCGCGCGCGCTTTCACGCCGAGCCGCGCATGCAAGCCACCGAGCTGCTCTTGCAGGAACGGACCCCACGGGACGTCTTGGTCACCCGGCCTAGAGTCGAGGAGGTACGGGCGGTCGCCAATGTTCGTGATCTGGTGCCGCCGCGCCTGCGGCGCTTCACTTCGCCGCACGATTTGACGCCCGCCACGCACATTCTATCGAATGGGCGTTATGCGGTAATGGTGACGACGGCCGGTTCCGGCTACAGCCGTTGGCGCGACCTGGCGGTCACACGCTGGCGTGAGGACCGCACGCTTGATCCTTGGGGGACGTACTTTTTTCTTCGCGACCGGCATAGCGGCCAAGTCTGGTCGGCTGCGTACCAACCGACCGGCGTCGAACCGGACACCTACGAAGTAGCTTTTTCCGAGGATCGCGTCGAGATCCGGCGGCGAGATGGTACGATCGGGACCACCCTCGAGATCGTCGTCTCGCCGGAGCACGACGCGGAAGTGCGCCGGGTGTCGATCACGAACCTCGGCGCCCGAAGCCGAGAAATCGAGCTGACATCCTATGCCGAGATCGTCCTGGCGACGCCGGCTGCCGATGCGGCTCACCCCGCGTTTTCAAATCTGTTCGTGCAAACGGAATTTTCTCCCGAGCTCGGTGCCCTGCTGGCGACACGCCGGCCGAGATCGCAGAGCGAGCCGCAAGTATGGACGGCCCACGCCATTGTCGCCGAAGGTGAAACCGTCGGCGAGTTGGAATACGAAACCGATCGGGCGCGGTTTCTCGGCCGCGGGCGCAGAATACGAACACCGATGTCGGTCATTGACGGCCATCCGCTTTCCAAAAGCGTAGGCGCGGTGCTCGACCCCATTTTTAGTCTCAGGCGCTGTGTACGGCTGGCGCCGGGCGCTTGTGCGCGAATCACGTTCTCGACACTGATTGCGTTGTCGCGCGACCAGGCAATCGCCCTGGCCGACGAGTACAACAATCCAGCAACCTTTGAACGCGCCGCCACGCTGGCGTGGACGCAGGCTCAGGTGCAGCTGCGCCATCTCGGCATCGACGCTGACGAGGCCCATCTCTTCCAGGAGCTCGCCAGCCGTCTCCTGTACTCCGATCCCGCCCTACGGGGGTCATCCGCAGTGCTCACTGCCAATCGCCGCGGAGCCTCTGCTTTGTGGCGGCACGGAATTTCCGGCGACCTGCCCATTGTCCTCGTGCGCATCGATGAGTCCGACGACCAGGGCATTGTGCGTCAGCTCCTCCGCGCACATGAATACTGGCGCCTAAAGCAGTTGGCTGTCGATCTGGTAGTCTTGAACGAACAGGCGCCATCCTACGCCCAAGATCTCCAGGGCCTGTTGGAGAGCCAGCTCAGGGCTAGCCAGTCACGTTTGCAGCACGACGGGCGCGAATCGTCGGGCCGCGTATTTATCCTAAAAGGCGACGTCATTTCGGCCGAGGATCGCACACTATTGCAGACCGCGGCGCGCGCTGTGCTTTTGAGCCGCCGCGGTACTCTGACCGAGCAAGTCGAACGTCAGCAACGATCTCCAACGCCTGCGCTTGAGCTGGCGCGACGTCCGCCGGTTAAGGCAGCGGAAGAAGTCTTGTCGCCGCGGCCGGATTTGCAGTTCTTCAATGGCCTCGGCGGCTTCAGCGCCGACGGCCATGAATACGTGACCATTCTCGGCGCCGGTCAATGGGCGCCGGCACCCTGGCTTAACGTGATCGCTAATCCAACATTTGGTTTTCAGGTCTCTGAATCCGGCTCAGGTTACACCTGGTCGCTAAACAGTCATGAGAACCAACTCACGCCGTGGTCCAATGATCCGGTCAGCGACCCGCCAGGCGAGACGATCTACGTGCGCGACGAAGACACCGGCGATTTGTGGAACCCGACTGTGCTGCCGATCCGCGAGGAAGCTTTCCCCTATACCACCCGACATGGCCAGGGCTACAGCCGCTTTGAGCATGAGTCGCACGGAATCGCGCTCGACCTCTTGCAGTTTGTACCCCTCGCGGATCCGATTAAAATCTCCCGTCTCACAATCGAAAATCACTCAACTCGATCGCGGCGTCTGTCGGTGACCGCATACGTCGAATGGGTGCTTGGGGTTTCGCGAAGCACCTCCGCACCTTTTATTGTCACTGAGATCGACAAAGAAACAGGAGCCATGCTCGCGCGCAACGCCTGGAATAGCGATTTCCCTGGCCGCGTGGCGTTTGCCGACCTGAGCGGGCGCCAAACCGAGTGGACGGGTGATCGGACTGAGTTCCTCGGTCGCAATGGCAGTATGGATCACCCCATATCCCTCGAACGCGGCAACCGACTCTCAGGTAAGGTCGGCGCCGGCCTCGATCCGTGCGCTGCCCTCCAGACGACGGTGGAGCTCCGTCCCGGCGGCCGTGCAGAGATCGACTTTTTCCTGGGCGAGGCGCCCACGGCGGAAGAGGCGCGGGTGCTGATCGCCCTTTATCGCGGCACCGATCTTAATGCGGTACTTGGCGCGGTCATGGAGCGCTGGGACAACGTTCTTGGCGCGATCCAGGTGACGACCCCTGATCGCGCGATGAACGTGATGCTCAATCGCTGGGTGCTTTACCAAACGCTGGCCTGTCGCATCTGGGCGCGCGCGGCGTTTTATCAGGCGGGCGGCGCCTATGGCTTTCGCGATCAGCTACAGGACGTCATGGCGCTCATGGTGGCGAGTCGAGATGTCGCGCGCGCCCAGCTATTGCGCGCTGCCGCCCGACAGTTCGTCGAGGGCGATGTCCAGCACTGGTGGCATCCGCCCTCCGGCCGGGGCGTTCGAACCCGTATTTCCGATGACCTGTTATGGCTGCCCTACGCGGTCAACCAATACCTTGAAGTCACCGGCGACATTCCAGTCCTCGACGAGATCGTTCCCTTCCTTGACGGGCCGATCCTCGAGGCTGGACAAGACGAATCCTATTTCGAGCCACGTGTCTCGGCACAAAGCGCTACCCTCTTCGAGCATTGCGCACGCGCCCTCGACCGCAGTCTAGTAGTTGGCAGTCATGGCCTGCCGCTGATCGGCACGGGAGATTGGAACGACGGGATGAACCGGGTCGGATCTGCCGGCAAGGGCGAGAGTGTCTGGCTCGGCTGGTTCCTTCACACTATTCTCTGGGAATTTGCCCGGCGCGCCGACGCGCGCGGCGAGCACCGGCGCGCCGAAGTGTGGCGGCTCCATGTCAGCGCGCTGAAAGCATCCCTCGAACGTGAGGCGTGGGATGGCGACTGGTATCGGCGCGCCTATTTTGACGACGGCACCCCGTTGGGCTCGGCGGTGAACACGGAGTGTCGCATCGATTCGATCGCCCAATCCTGGGGCGTTCTCTCCGGCGCCGCTGAACGGGCTCGTGGAGTGCGTGCGATGGCAGCGGCCGAAAAGCATCTAGTGCGCCGGGACGACGGTCTCATCCTGCTATTTACTCCGCCCTTTGACCACGCAAGCCCTGACCCTGGTTATATCAAAGGATACCTGCCTGGCGTGCGTGAAAACGGTGGCCAATATACCCATGCGGCGATCTGGGTGGTCCTGGCGTTCGCCGCGCTCGGCGACGGAGACAAGGCCGGCGAACTTTTCGCTCTGTTGAACCCGATTAACCATGCCAGCACGCGCACGGGGGTCTACCGATATAAGGTGGAACCGTACGTGGTCGCCGCTGATATCTATGCCGAACCGCCGCACGTCGGTCGCGGCGGCTGGACCTGGTACACCGGATCAGCGGGCTGGATGTATCGGGCCGGCATCGAGTGGATCCTCGGCTTTAGGGTGCGCGATACAAGGCTTTATCTTGACCCTTGTATTCCACGTGCATGGCCCCGCTTTGACATTACATTCCGTTATCACTCGGCGCGCTACGAAATCACCGTCGAGAATCCCCACGGGGTTGCGCGCGGGGTTACATCCATTGAGCTCGATGGCGCAATGCGTGCAGGCAGCCGCATGTATGTACAACTCGCCGATGACGGCGCAACGCATCAGGTGCGGGTTATGCTTGGCGCAGAAAGTCCGTCCGTCGCGCGCCAAGATGCAACGATGCAACCGCTCTAACCCGATGAGCAACCCGGGGTCCGCTCAAACCGCCTGCACCATGTTCGCGCTGGATTGGCACCGTTGGGCGGACGGCTGCTCGAGCGGGGCGGTCTAATAACCACGGCATAACCACAATGACTAACGTGCCACCGATCCCCATAGCAATCCTCCCGACCCTGACGATTCAAGCCGGTCTGTGCTATGTCAGCTTTGCTTACGACGCGGCGCGCTCCATCGATCTCAATAAGGCGGAAGCCCGCATTCATGAAGCTACGCAACGTTCGACCCTGCGGCACCAACGACCCGCCGCGACCTACTTCGAATATCAGCCGGCGCCGCTCCATCTGACTCAAGAGACCGAAGCAATTAGGCTTGGAAATTTTGTCACGCGTCCAACTGTCGATCTCCAGTTTTACGATTTTGGCGCGGTGGCGGTGACCTACACGGTCGACATTGCCGGGCCATTTAGCGAACTGCTGACCTTGAGTGAAGAACTCTATGACAACGAGCCTTTGCTCGCCGACTCCCGGCTGCGGGTCGGTCAGTTGCTGCAGGTCATCGGCGATGCGGCGGCGCAAGGCCATCACTCGCCGGTGGTTGAAGATTATATCGTCTTTCACATCGCATCTTTTGCGGAAGCGATTGACGTCAACTTTTTCCATCCCGAGTATAGTCAGGAAATCGCGCGGATTTTGCGCGCCGAACGTCGACTCTTGTCCGAGCAGGAAGTCGCCGACGCATTCGTCGCGCGGATTTCCTACGGGATGGAAGACCTGACCATCGTCGATTGGCATGCCGCCTTGCTCATCGATCGCGAGGGCGACGATGTCCGCGCGGTACTCGAGTATGCCAATGTCGAACTTTTGGAAATGCGCTACCTGGATCAAAAACTCGACCGCGCCCTGAACCAAGCCTACGATACGCTTTCAAAGCGCTCGTTCAGCGTGCCCCGCCTGCTAGGCTACTACGGCGCCGATCTGCGCAGCGTCGCCGAGCTCCAGGTCGATAATGCGATTCTCTTCGAAGGGGTCAACAACACACTTAAACTTTTGGGCGACCAGTATCTCGCCCGGGTCTATCGCTTGGTCAACCGGCGTTTTCATTTGGACGAATGGGACACCAGCATTCTGCGAAAATTGCAAACCCTCGAGAGCATCTACGAAAAGATTTCCGATCAGGCCTCGAACCGGCGCATGGAGGTATTGGAATGGGTGATCGTTCTACTCATCGCCTTCTCCATCGGCCTCGAATTAGTGCATTGATCGCGAACGCGGTCATTCTGCTTTATATCGCTCGTTCGATGGCAGTGGAAATGCCGTTGTGGCAGCCAAGAGTGGACCCTGACATCGGGAAGTGGTTCCTTACCTAGTGTCAACAAGTCATAAAGAGTCCGTCAGTCTGGAAACCATCGATCGGAAAGGGGCAAGCTATGGCAAACGAGTCTTATCGAATCGAGAGAGACAGCCTCGGGGAAGTTCGCGTGCCGAACCAGGCACTGTTCATGGCGCAGACCCAGAGAGCCGTCGAGAATTTTCCGATTAGCGGTCTGTGTTTTGGGCGAACGTTTATTCGTGCGCTCGGTATCGTGAAATCGGCAGCCGCAGCAGTGAATCGCGAGTTAGGATTGCTCGACCCGGCGCTGGCGTCAGCGATCGAAGCGGCATCGGCGGAAGTTGCCAGCGGCCAACATGACCGACAATTCCCAGTCGACGTTTTTCAGACCGGCTCGGGCACTTCGACGAACATGAACGCCAATGAGGTGATCGCCACCCGCGCCCGACAGATCATAGAAAATCAAAACGTTCATCCCAACGATCATGTCAACATGTGCCAGTCGTCGAACGATGTGTTTCCAGCGGCGATCCACATCGCCGCCGTAATCGAGCTACAAGAGCGGCTGCAGCCGGCGCTCCGCCACCTGCGTGAAGAGCTCTCGCGCAAAGCGCGAGATCATGACGATGTGGTCAAGACCGGACGGACCCATTTGATGGACGCTATGCCGATTCGCCTGAGCCAACAGATCGACGGTTGGGCAGACCAGATAAGCCAAGCCATTGATCGACTGACCGCCACGCTGCCACGTCTGAGCGAACTCGCGCTCGGCGGCACGGCGGTCGGCACCGGGATCAATGCCCATCCCGAGTTTGGCGCCCGCGTCGCCGCGCGAATCTCGCTCATGACTGGATTTAGTTTTGTCGAAAGTCCAAATCACTTCGCATCCCAATCCGCGCAAGACAACGCTGTCGAGCTCAGCGGCCAGTTAAAAACCTTAGCGATTGCGTTGATGAAAATTGCCAACGATCTGCGCTGGATGAACTCCGGTCCCCAGGCAGGACTCGGCGAAATAGTGCTGCCGGCCTTGCAGCCGGGTAGCTCCATCATGCCGGGCAAAATCAACCCGGTGATCCCGGAGGCGGTCATGATGGTTGCGGCTCAGGTGATCGGCAATGACGCAACTATCGTTGTCGCAGCGAGCCACGGCAATTTTGAACTGCAAACGATGTTGCCGCTGATAGCGTATAATTTACTGCAAAGCCTGCAAATCCTAGCCAATGGCAGCCGCCTACTTGCCAATAGAGCGGTCGCTGGTTTTACCGTAAACCGAGCGGCTCTCGCCGCCCAGATCGAAAAGAATCCAATCCTGGTGACCGCGCTGAATCCTATCGTCGGCTATGACAAAGCCGCCGAGATCGCCAAACAAGCGTATGCCGAAGGCCGGCCAATTAAAGATGTCGCGGCGGAAACCACAACGCTCACAGCGGAACAACTCGACCGATTATTGGATCCGCGTGAACTGACGCGGGGTGGCATCAAAGGAGGATTAAGCAGCGGGTAAGTGGATGAGTGTGGTCGTCGCCGTCCGGTTTTTTGCCGTTGTTTCGTTGGTGGTCGATATTATCTAATGAAAAATAATTCGCAGCGACCGGCAGGGCGAGTGTCGATCGCGAATCCTGCCGATCGATACTCGCCCGCCATGAAACGGTCACTCGATTATTTGTCCGGCTGAGAAACAAAGCGCAGGTAGGGTTTGACCGTTTTGAAGCCTTGCGGATATTTTGCCTTGGCGTCTGCATCGGAGACCGATGTCGGAATGATGACATCCTGGCCGGGCTTCCAGTTGACCGGTGTCGCCACGGTATGCTTGGCGGTAAGCTGGAGCGAATCGAGCAGCCGCAGCACTTCGTCAAAGTTACGCCCGGTGCTCATTGGATAGACGAGCATCGCCTTGACTTTTTTGTCCGGTCCGATGAGGAATACCGAGCGAACCGTTTGATTGTCTGCCGCAGTGCGTTTACCGGCGATCTCTTCGGCAGGCAGCATGTCGAAAAGCTTGGCAGCAAGCAGGTCCGCATCGCCGATGATCGGGTAGTTGGGCGCATGCCCTTGGGTCTCCTGGATGTCTTTGGACCACGCTGCATGATCGCTCACGGGGTCAGCGCTCAGTCCGATAATCTTGCAGTTGCGCTTATCGAATTCCGGCTTGAGAGCGGCCAGATAGCCAAGCTCGGTGGTGCAAACGGGGGTGAAATCTTTTGGATGCGAGAACAGAATCGCCCAGTTGCTGCCGATCCATTCATGAAATTTGATACTGCCTTCCGTCGTCTCCGCCGAAAAATCCGGCACGATATCGCCAATTCGAAGAGCCATAACATTCTCCTTTTCAAGTTAATTTTACGACTGACTTGCCTGCTGCCAACCCGCGGCCTAGCAGTTTTTAAAAGTGGTTATCCCGCGCCAACGTGAGTTCGCACCAATAAATAGCACGGGCCGGCACGTCAGGCAAAGGGTAGCGGATAGTAAAATCGCCGCCAACTAAATTGTTGGAAGCGAGCGGGTCGATACACAAGCATAGCCGCACCACTTAAGCGTTGTCCGAGCTCAAAGTCTCTTATGCACTATTGCTTTTCGCCTAAGTCCTTCAACATATCGCCGCTTTCACGCGGACGGTATTCGCAAGGACGAATGGCCAGGGCAGGAAAATCCGTTATGCCGGCAAGCGAACCTTGGAGCAGCGCCGTCTTCCAGTTGCTATGATTCTACCATGGCAAAATACTGTGATAACGGCGGTTCAATCGCTCGTAATATTTTTCTGTTCTGTTGCGTTTTTGCGTGCTTGGCGCGAAACATGCCGAGGTTGATTGCTGCTTGGCCTGCGCTAGAACCTTCGCGATTTTCGCGACGTAGCGCTAACTAGGCTTAGAATCTGAGTAATTGACAGTCGCGAAAGAAATTCTTGACAACAACATTGAGCTAGGTAAAGAACTTTAGCACAGCACCAGCGACCGATGCCTGCCGCAATCGGATCACCAATCGCTGACGAGCGGCGTCTGCAAGGATTTTCCGGAGAGCGTTAATTCGATGGTTTGCAAACCGCGCCCGGGCATTGCACCCAACCCGCCGACCTCCGGTTAGATTATGAGCCGCAGGACCCGAGTCCGCCCGGAGACAAGTCCGGCGGCGATGAACGATTCACCTATGCCACCGAAAAAACCAGCCAGCCCCGGGAAACGACCCGCACAGAAGGATCCCGCGGCGGCGCCTATGCCTGCCGCCAGGAAGCGCGAGCGCGGATTTCCGATCGTTGGCGTCGGCGCCTCGGCGGGTGGGCTAGAGGCGCTCGATGTATTGTTCTCGCGCATGCCGAACAATACCGGTATGGCCTTCGTCGTCATCACTCATCAGCATCCGACCAACACGAGCCTCCTGCCGGAGTTGCTGGGCAAGGTCACGAACCTCAAAGTGTACCAGGCTGCGGACGGGCTGAAGGTCGAGCCGAACCACGTCTATGTCAGCCCGCCGGGCGGCCACTTGGCGATCCTGGGCGGCACGCTGCACCGGATGGAAACTGAGAAGAAAGAGGCGCCGCATCTGCCCATTGACTATTTCTTTCGCTCGCTGGCCGTGGATCAGAAGGACAAGGCCATTTGCATTGTTCTGTCCGGCACGGGAACCGACGGCACGCTCGGCTTGAAAGCGGTCAAAGGCGAGTCGGGCATGGCGATGGTGCAGGAGGTGCATTCGGCCAAATACGCCGGCATGCCGAGCAGCGCGATAGCCACCGGGTTGGCCGATTATGTGCTGCCGGCAGCGGAGATGGCCATGCGGTTGCTCGCCTACGCGCGCGGGCCTTACCTTGCGGCCGCGCCCTTAGAGCAAGCCCCCGCCGCGTTGCCGGAGCCGATGCAGAAGATTTTCGTGCTGCTGCGCGCACGGTCCGGTCATGACTTTTCCTGTTACAAGTCGAACACGATCCTGCGACGCATCGAACGGCGGATGAATCTGCACCAGATCAACGAGCCGGCGCATTATGTCCGCTATCTCCAGGACAACCCGCACGACCTTGATTTTCTGTTCAAAGAGCTGCTGATCAGCGTGACGAACTTCTTCCGCGATCCCGAAGCCTTTAAGGCACTCGAGCAGTCGGCGCTGCCGTCGCTGCTGCAATCGTGCGCGGATGATTACACCTTTCGCATGTGGGTGCCGGGCTGCGCCACCGGCGAGGAGGTGTACTCCCTCGCGATCCTCATGCGCGAATGCCTGGAGACTGCCAAGCGCCATTGCGACCTGCAAATTTTCGGCACCGACCTGGACAGCGACGCCATCGATGCGGCGCGCAACGGCCGCTACCCGGAGGGCATTTCCCACGATGTATCGCCACAGCGCCTGGAGCGCTATTTCGTGCGCGACGACAGCACCTATCGCATCCGCAAGGACGTCCGCGAGATGGCGGTCTTCGCGGTGCAGAACTTGATCAAGGATCCGCCCTTCACCAAGCTCGACCTGATCTCCTGCCGCAACCTGTTAATCTACCTGAACGCGGAGCTGCAACACCGGCTCGTGCCGCTGTTTCACTACGCGCTCAAACCCGGCGGCCTGTTGTTTCTCGGCTCCTCAGAGAGCATCGGCGGCTTCGGCGACTTGTTCGAGGCGGTCGACAAGAAGTGGAAGATTTTCCGGCGCAAGACCGGCGCCCTCGGCACGCCTCCGCTGATCGATTTTCCGGTGCAGCCCACGATCACCGCGCTGGAAGCACGTGTGCCGGCGGCGATTCGGCCGGCAAGGGAGTCGAGCATCGCCGGCCCCGTGGAGCGGCTGTTGCTGGCGCGTTTCGCTCCGGTCAGCGTGGTCGTCAGCGAACGCGGCGATGTGGTTTATATTCACGGCCGTACCGGCGCGTATCTCGAACCGGCCGCCGGCCAGCCCCGGCTTAACATTCTCGACATGGCGCGCGAGGGGTTGCAGCACGACCTGGCCGCCGCATTACGGCGGGCGGCAGCCCAGGACACGGAGGTGACCCGCGAAGGCGTCCGCGTCAGGAGCGACGGCGACTTTAACTACGTGAACCTCAGCGTCACGAAGATTCACGAACCGGAGAGTGTGCGCGGGCTGTTGCTGGTGACCTTCCGGCCGCGCCCAGCCGCCGTGAAACCAGGGAAGCCGAGAGCTCGCACGCACAGTGGGCGCGAGGCGAGCCGCGTCGAGGAACTCGAACGCGAATTACGCAGCACCCAGGAATCGCTGCAAACGACTATCGAGGAGCTAGAAACCGCCAACGAGGAGCTCAAATCGACCAATGAGGAACTGCAATCAACCAACGAGGAACTACAGAGCACAAACGAGGAGATGGAGACCTCCAGGGAAGAAATGCAGTCGCTCAATGAAGAACTAACCACGGTCAATGCCGAGATGCAGTCGAAAGTCGAAGATTTATCCCGTACCAACGACGATATGCAAAACCTGCTCAACAGCACGGAAGTGGCGACGATTTTCCTGGACGGCGAGCTCAACATCAAACGCTACACTGAGCAGGCCCGTCAATTGATCCACCTTATCCAAACCGACATCGGCCGGCCACTCGCTCATCTGGCGTCGAGTCTGGCCTATGAGAAACTCGTCGATGACTGCCGGGAAGTGCTGCGCACGCTGGTCTTTAAGCTTTCCGAAGTGCGCTCCAAGGACGGCCGCTGGTATCTTATGCGCATCATGCCCTACCGCACCGCCGAGAACGTTATCGACGGCGTGGTCGTCACTTTAGTCGATATCAATCCGGTTAAAGTGGCGGAGAAATCGCTGCTGCGGATGTCAAAGGTCTATCTCGACGGACCCGAGCCGATGATGATGCTGGATCTGTCGGGGCAGATCATCGACTTGAACGGCGAAGCCGAGCGTGTCTTTGGCTGGTCGCGCCAGGAAATGATCAAGCAGCCGTTCCAGATGATCGTGCCTGAGTCGCGCAAGGAGACCGCCGACGGCGCGCTCGATAGATGCCTCGCCGGCGCAATCGTCCGCGCAATTGAATGCCGATTCGTGACCAAGGCCGGACGCGAAGTGTCTGGAATGCTCACGCTCAAACTATTGACCGACGATGACGGCCAGCCCGATGCCATCTGCGTAATCGCAAAGCATCCCCCGGACTAGGTGGCTTCTCCATGCCGAAGAAACGCATCACTCGAGGGAACCCCACGCCCCTGCGGCAGCGAGCGGAGGCGGCCGTGCGCACGAGCCGAACCGACATCGCCCGCATGTCACCCGAGGAGAAGCAGCAGCTGGTGCACGAACTCCAGGTCCATCAGATCGAGCTCGAGATGCAGAACGAGGAATTGCGCCGCGCCCAGACGGAATTGGCCCAATCGCGCGACCGCTTCAATCATCTTTACGATTTCGCGCCGGTCGGCTATGTAACCCTAGATCCCGACGGCACCGTGCTCGAGGCGAATCTGACCTTAGCAACGATGCTCGGCGTCGAGCGGAGCAAACTCGTCGGGGGCAAATTCAGCCGCTTCGTCGCCCGCGAGGCGCAGGACACGCTCTACCTGCACCAGCGCGCCGTGCTCGGCGACGACACGCAAAAAGCGTGCGACCTTAGTCTGCGCCGTCCGGACCGTAAAACCTTCGCGGCGCGGATGAAAACCATCAGCATTCGCGATCGCGTTTCGGGTGCTTACCGCTATCGGAGCGCGATCATCGATATCACCGAGCGTAACCGGGCGGAGCAGGCGCTGCGCGAGAGCGAGGAGCGTTTCCGCGGTACATTCGCCAACGCCGCCGTCGGAATCGCCCATGTGGCGCCGGATGGACGATGGCTACAGGTCAACGATAAGCTCTGTCACATTGTCGGCTATGAACGGCCACAGTTATTGGCCAAGACTTTCCAAGACATCACCCATGCCGACGATGTCGGTGCCAATTTGGCATTACTGCAGCGAGCGCTGGATGGCGAAATCCAGACCTACACGCTGGAACACCGCTATATCCGTAACGATGGTTCTGCTGTTTGGGTCAATCTAACGACATCGCTGCTTCGTGAACCGCAAACCCAGGCACCGCTTTTTTTCATCTGTGTGGTTGAAAATATTACCAAACGTAAACGCGCCGAAGACGAGCTTCGGCGATTTGCCGAGGATCTCGAACGGAGGGTCGCAGAACGTACCGTTGAATTGATGGCTTCGCAAGAACAACTCAGAGCCCTCGCCGAGCGCACGCACAAGCTCCAGGAAGAAGAGCGCGCGCAGTTGGCGCGCGAGCTTCATGATGAGTTCGGCGCCGCATTCACAGCGTTAAAAGTGGATCTTCACTGGATCATGGCGCGGCTTCCAAAGAGCGTCGACGGGGTTGAAGAAAAAGCCCGAGTAATGTCGGATCTGATCGACAACTCCGTCGAATCGGTGCGACGAACGGCCAGTCTATTGCGGCCTCGGCTATTGGATGATTTTGGACTGGTGGCGGCTATCGACTGGCAAACCGCAGAATTTCAACGCCGAACCGGCATCCAGTGCGTCACCCGATTGCCCGAGGAAATCGATCTGGACCAGGCGCTGTCGACCGCTCTTTACCGCATATTGCAAGAGACGCTGACCAATGTCGCGCGTCATGCGAAGGCAACCCGGGTTCACGTTGGCTTACAGATCGATGGCGGCAAGGTGTTGCTCGACGTGCAGGACAACGGCATCGGTTTCGACCCCGAGTTGGCCATGAATGACCGGTCGTTCGGTCTCTTCGGCGTGCGGGAGCGCGCCTACGCCTTTGGCGGCCATGTTCGCTTTGAGAGCCGGCCGCTTCATGGCGCCACGGTCATGGTACAAATCCCCCTCGAGAGAAAGGCTTAGTGCCATGGCCAGAATCTTAATCGTCGAAGATCATCCGATTTATCGCCGCGGCGTACGCGACATTCTCGCCGGCAACCGCAACTTTACCGATTTCGGCGAAGCCGGAGATGCCACCCGGGCGGCCGAGTTGCTGCGTAAAGAACCTTGGGATGCCGTGGTCTTGGACATTAACTTGCCGGGAAAAAGCGGCCTGGAGTTTTTGCGGGAAGTGCGGCTCGCTTACCCCAAACTGCCGGTGCTAGTCCTGAGCGGTTACGCCGAAGAGCAGTATGCTCTGCGGATGCTCAAGGCGGGCGCGTCCGGCTATTTCACCAAGAATCGCACGCCGGAAGAATTGATCGGCGCTTTGACCAGACTGCTGCAGGGGAAAAAATACATCAGCGAGTCGATCGCCGAAAAAGCGTTAGCGCAACTGCAACCCGGAGCGGAAAAGCCGGCGCATGAACTGCTCTCCGACCGGGAATTCGAAGTGCTGAAATTAATCGTGCAGGGAATCGCGCCAAGAGACATTTGTCTGCAACTCTGTATTAGCCCGCGCACCGTCAGTACCTATCGCGCCCGCTTGCTGCAAAAGTTCAATTTTAAAAGCAATGCGCAACTAGTCCAATACGCGATCGCCAACAAGCTTTTCGACGAATAGCCGGAAGCCCCCCTCATCAGGGGGCGAACGCCGCGTCAGTCCTGTGTCATCAAAATAATGACAGACGCACAGGATAAAAGACTACGGCAGAATCATTGAATTCCCACTAGTCCTTTCCTTGGTACTCCGTGTATATACAGGACCTCGAATCTCCGCGCCTCTCCTGCAAGGAGTCCTGCCGATGCATGCGAGAGTGACGGGTGCAAAATATAACGGTCCGCCATACCAGTCCGTGGCCGCGACTGGATTACGCGAAACCCGAGTGACGACCGTCTCGACGGACGCGCTGCGCATCGGCTTGGCGCATTTCATCCACGAGATCAACAATCCTCTGCAAACGGTTTACTGGGCCGCCGACGTGATGGATACGCACATGCCCAAGGCCAATGGCAGTGGCGATCCCTTCGCCGGCAAGATATTCCAAGAGCTAAAAGGCGGCGTCGATCAATTGGTTACTCTGGTCAGCTCGTTAGAGTCACAGCTAAAAAGCCTCTGGATGATCGACCCATGTTTCGAATCGGTAAACTTGAATTCGCTGATCGTCGAAGTCATACAAAATGACGTGGCGCGGTTTACCGCCGGCGGCATTCGTATCGATACCGACATCGCCGTCGCCCTGCCGGCGCTTCAGGCCGACGCAAAACTGCTCAGTCAGGTGTTCGTCAATCTTTTCCGCAATGCTGCGGATGCCATGCCGGAGGGAGGAGTCTTGAGTGTCAGTGCCGGTGCCCGCGGGCGATCGGTGTGGCTCGAAATCGCCGACACCGGAGTGGGTATCGCGCCCGACTTGGACGTTTTTCAACCGTTTACCACATCGAAGCCACGCGGCATGGGCCTCGGGTTAGCGATTACCCGGCATATCGTCGACATCCATGGCGGGACCATTACCTACCGAAGCGAGCCCGGCAGGGGCACCACTTTTTGTCTGAAATTTCCGAGCAGCTTGGGAACAAGGAAGATACCAGTTCGGCGCGCCGCCGCAGCGGATGACAGCTCAGAGCGATTTTTGGGTTGTCTCTTTCATGCGCCGAAGAAATAATCACAGCGACCACGATCCACCCGCTGCAGCGTTTTCGCTACTCCGCACAAATCTGCCGGCGCCGACAAGCGGAAGTCACATGAAACCGAGCTTACGAAATCGCTTCCCGAGATCGGAAAATAATGAGCGATCGTAACATTCGTACAGGCCCCTCCGGCAGAATTAGTTCACTAACTACCGGTAAGAATGCATCGGCTAACGCCCCGAAGAATGCGGTCATGGAAGAAAATACCGATGCCTCTGGTGAGAACTTCCCCGGTGTCAAGTTTGAATTCAATTGTCGACATTTCTTCTATTATAAAATAGTTCCCTGGATGATCTTAAAAATCAGCGGAAAAAGTAGCGAGCGCCTTATCTTTGAATCGGAGATATACCGAATCAACGGTCTGTCACGTTGGCGCGCACATTGGAGAGCGACGTTTAAAGCACCTTCAGATCTGCCGACCCACAGGTTTAAGCGCAAATGATTGCGCCGGACGATGGCGCCTTCGGCCTTCGTCACCTGCATCTTCCGCAAGATCGGGATCCAGCATCTGCCCGAAGGTTTTTAAGACTGCTTTTCCCAGACTGCTCGGATCGAGGCGAGAGAGGATCTGCTATTTCAGCTATGGGATCGCCTGCCTCGAAGCAGTATGGCTTCGCCGCCGTCGCGGCTTAAGGTCGATCGCCGTCGCCGAGGCGGCAATCGCGACGGTTAAGGGAATGCAATCATGAGCTGGGACACAGAGAGTAACGGATTACAGGCAGTAGCCATGGCAACCCAGGTGAGCCGACGGCATCGCTCAATCTTCTAAGATAATGCCGCGGTCGGCAACGATTTTAAAGAAATATTGCGCCGGCTCCAACGCCGTGCTGCGCATTTTTTCAATGGTCAAAGTGCGCACGAAGCGGTTCTTGCTCAGCGCCATTTCCAGAACGATGGTGCCGGCGACGAGATACTCTTCGAGACCGCGGACGTTTCGTTCAACTGAATAGGTGGTCAGGAGATTGGTAGTATTGCCGTTGGCCTGGAGACCATAGAACAGCGTACGGGCCTGATCCGGCGCCCGCGAAGTCGCTTCGCGGTTGAACAAAAGCGGTCCGACCGGATCGATCACCAGACGGGTGGCACCCATGCGCACAATATATGCGTTGAGATCGTTGACGACGCGCTGCACGTCGACTTTCTTCTGGGTGTCGCTGCTGCCGCTGAAGTAGGCCGAAGCGTCGAGAATGACGAACTCCTTGGACTCGATAAACGGCGCCAGATCCCACCCCAAGGAAGCCGCCTGTTCAAGCACGTCGGCGGGCTTTTCGTCGATAGCGACGTAAAGTCCCTTCTCTTTTTCCATCAAGCCGTTGACGAGAAACTGTAAACCGAAAATGGACTTGCCTGTGCCCGGCTCGCCGACGACAAGATAAGTCTTACCGGCTCGCAAACCGCCTTCGATATGCGCATCGAGCTCGACGATGCCGGTGGGCACTCTATTTCCGTTAACCATTACCAATCATTCATTCGTATAGTGGATTTGTCCGCGCAGCCGGCGATTTTTATTTCGCGTCCGAACCAGCGCTCGCCGGTTGCCAGCATCGGTCGGCGGTTACTGCCGCACTTTCCAGCGGCCGCTTTTTTCGCGCAGCTCGGCACGTTTGCGCTCGATCTCCGCCGACAAACGCTCGTGTAAACCGACGGCAGTCACTTTGGCCGTATCGGTCATGAGGCCCTCGCCGGCCAGTGCCGGTTGAAGAGAATTATCCCCACCATCCATACGCTGCGAAATAACCATCGGACCCATTTCGACGGTTTGCTGACTACCGGCAAAACCGCCTAATGGTGGCGCTACGCCAGCTTCGGTCAAATCATCGGCGCTCATGGGCACCAACAGCGGCGGTAATTCGCTATGGCCGATCCGTTGGGCGAGCATTTGTAACTGAGTCTTGAGCTCGCGCAATTCGAGGTCGCGTCGGTCAAGTGCCAACATGCCGTGGGCGATCTGATTGTGCAGTTCGCGCAGGCGCCCATTCACTTTATCTTCGACAACTTGAAGCGCACCATCGGGCGGGCGCCGTTCGTTCAAATGCGCTTCGATCGCCGCCATGTCGGCTTTGACAGCGCCTCGAATCTGCGCGGTTTCTTGGGTCACCAGCGCGTGGGTCTGCTGGGCCAATGTCTCCGCTTGGACTTGCCTCTGCATAAGCGTTTGCATGTCGCCGGGCAATTCTTTGAATTGGTTTTGCCATTCAAGGGTAGCGCGCTGGAACTCGGCGATCTGCCCATGGAATGCTTGCATCTGCTCGCGCAGCGTCGCTTCGACGCTGCGCGCAAAGGCGTCGTCCGGCGTTCGCTGCTGTTCGATCAACGCCGCTTTCAATCCGGCGATCTCGCCGCGTAAAGCCACGGTGGCGTGGTAGGCCTCGCGTGCTTCGGTGGCTGCGCTAGCATTGCCATTTTGATCGGACTGTTCCAGCTGAGCAATACGCGCCGTCAATGCCAGAGTCTCACCGCGAAATTGTTCTTGATCGACCTTGGCGTTGGTGATGCCTTGCAGCCTGCCGCGAATCTCGTCGCCCATTTCACGCAATCGGGCGCTCAGCTGCTCCTCGAACTCGCGCTGCCACAGTACTCGCTCCGCTTCACGTGCGCTGGCACCGGCCTCAGCCGGCGGCGGTGCCGCCATCTGATCGAGCCGCTTCGCCACGCCGGCGAGTTGCACCCGAACATCGGTCAGTTCGCCGTCACGCAGGCGCAGCAACGCGGCTTTTTCGCGGATCTCCTGTTGCAGGCCGTCGAGCTTTTTTTGCCAGGCACCTTCCAGAGCCTCGGTCTGTTCGCGCACGACAAGCACGATTTGCTCTTGCGCCAACCCGGTATCGATTGGAATGACTTCGCGGTTTGCGTTCGCCTCGACAGCCGCGATACGTTCCAACAACCCAGCCATCTGCGCGCGCAACGCGCCGACTTCCGCGTTGGCAACGGCTATGGGCGACTGCTCAACATAGGCTTCCAACTCACGAACTTTGGCCGTTAGCTGAGATTCGATCTGGCCGCTGGTCAGCTGTTGCGCTTCGAGCGCATTTTGCCGTTCGCTAAACCGCCGGACCTGGTCGCCTAGCAGATCGACTGCAGCACTGTTGCTAACTGACTCGGCACTGGCTTGGCTATTTTGCAGCTCGCGCATTTGCCCCAGCAGCGCTTCCTCCAAGCGTCGGATCTGTTCAACCCGTTGCGCTTCGCTTGCAGCGATCGCTTGCGCTAGTCCGAGATCGGCCGCGGCGCGGCCGACCAGCCAACCATACAACACGTCTTTACCATTAGCGGGACCAATCGTTTGGCCACCGAACGGCTGATCGTTTTTCTCGTCCGCCACGAATCTCGCTCCTCGCCCTTTGCCATTGCCGGGCGTAGTTATACCTCGATGGAAAAAGTCTTCGGCCTTCACAAAGCCAAATACATGCCATTCCCTACCCCGCCTAAACCCCAACAAAACCAGAGGATGACGTCTTCTTCAAAGCGCACCATTGGCCGTAATTGGACATTTTGGCACCGAATCAAGCCACCGATGGAAAAGCGTGACGACGACAACATGTGGCGTAGGTAGCAGGCGAACGATTGTAGCGCGATGAATTCTGAGCCGAAGAGATTTTCCCTGCTATGCTAACGCACGATTAACCATGGCCTAGCGAGTGTGTAAAAAGACACCAATCCGTCTGTTCACTCCTGTACAGAGTTGTTCTCCAACGGCGCCGAATTTCGTTGGATTCCTTTCGACCTAATCCTTTTATTCCAAGACCTTCGCGCGTGGCAACTATCTTGCTCGTAACCTCGTCTTTGGGTCTTTGCCGGTGCGAACGGCGCGCGACTAGGTCACAGCCACGGGCAGTTCCGGACCAAAAGCAAAAGGTGCAAGAACTATGGCGATGCGGAAAATCTTGATCGTGGACGACTCGGAAACCATGCTGAAGGTAGCGCAGATGATGCTCGCCAAGGAACCCTATGAGGTCATAGTCGCGCGGGATGGCGCCGAAGGCGTAGCGCGAGCCCTCGAAACCAATCCGGATCTGATTTTGATGGATGTGATGATGCCAAACATGACCGGCTTTGAGGCGTTACGCGCGCTACGCAACAACAGTCAAACCAGCACGGTGCCGATAGTTATGGTCACCACCCAAGCCGAAGCGGAAAGCATCGAGACCGGTTATGTCAGCGGCTGTAATGACTACATCGTCAAACCCGTCGACAGCGTCGAGCTGATCGCCAAGGTGCGTAATCTCCTCGGCGAGTGAACAGCGAGCGCATGCAATCCAATGAGCGAACTTTCTAAGGCCTACCTGCATCCGGGACAGCTATTTGTCTCCACCGAAGGTTACGCTGTGACAACCATCCTCGGTTCCTGTGTAGCGGTATGTTTGTGGGATCCAGTCACCAAGATCGGCGGCATCAACCATTTCCTGCTGCCGAGTTTCGGCGGTGAAGGCATCGCCTCCCCTCGTTACGGCAACATCGCCATCAAGGAATTGCTCTACCGGTTGACTCAGTTGGGCAGCCAAAAACATAACTTGTTGGCCAAGATGTTCGGCGGCGCCTGTGTGCTCGAAGCCTTTCGCCAACGCCAACATCATCTCGGCACGAAAAACATCGAGACTGCCCAAGAGTTATTAAAATCGGAATCAATCCCAGTGGTCGGTCACGATGTCGGCGGCCAGCGCGGCCGCAAGCTGATCTTCCACACGGACGATGGCGCAGCCTGGGTCAAGGCACTGTAAAACCATTATGGAATTCGATCTCGAAGCAATTCTCCGGACTTTCGTAGCCGAGTGTGACGAGCACTTCGCCAAGATGGAAGAGGCGCTAGTGGCGCTAGAGGCGAACCCGGAAGACGACCAATTGCTGGAAGTGATATTTCGTGGCGCTCACACCCTCAAGGGCAATTCCGCGAGTTTGGGTTATCCGAAAGTCGCTGGCTTCGCCCATGTATTTGAAGAGTTGCTCCAGCGTTTTCGCAATCACGCGTTACCGATTACCAAGGAACGCATCACTCTTTTGCTTCGCTCCCTCGACGCGATGCGTCAGATGGTGCCCGAAGCGATCGCCGGCGCCGATCAGCTGCAAGCGCACCATCTTGAGCTGTTGAACCGGTTGGCCAGCGACGATGCCAGCGCCACGGCCAACGGGACCGTTTCGCAATCGGCTAACCCGAGCCGGCCATTCGGGCGGCGCCAGGCCGACCTAGTCGCCTGGCGGGAAAACACCGACACCATTCGCGTCGATACTCAGAAGCTCGACCGCATGCTCAACCTGGCGGGAGAAATCGCCATCGCCCATGGCCGGCTGCGTCAAGTGATCGAACAATCCAGCGGCAAAAAACCTGAGCCCCTTGAAGCCCAGAACCAAGTCGAAAGGCTTTCCCTAGAACTTCAGGAAACCATCATGAAAGTACGCATGGTGCCTGTCGGTCCGACATTTCGCCAATACAACCGTACGGTCCGCGATATCGCCCAGGATCACGGTAAGTCCGCATTACTGACTTTGGATGGCGAAGATGTCGAGGTCGATGTCAGTGTCATCGAGCACCTGAAAGACCCGCTCACCCATATGATCCGCAACGCCCTCGATCATGGCATCGAGCAGCCTGAAACCAGAAAGGCGCGCGGCAAAGTTCCCTGCGGCACCATTTCGCTTAAGGCTTTCCACGAAGGCGCCAACATCGTCATCCAAGTGAGTGACGATGGCGCCGGCTTGAACCGCAACAAAATCATCGAACGAGCAAAGGTAATCAGCACGGTCACCGAACCGGAAAAACTCGCCGACCCGGAGCTTTATCGGCTGATCTTCGAACCCGGCTTTTCAACCGCGGACACGGTAACGGACATGTCCGGCCGTGGGGTCGGCATGGATGTGGTGCGACGCAATATCGAAGCTCTGCGCGGCTCGGTGAGCATCGACAGCGAATCGGGCAAGGGCAGCACCGTCACCATCCGTTTGCCCCTGACCCTGGCAATCATCGAAGGGTTCGGCGTCGGCATCGGCGCCGATACCTACGTGCTGCCACTACACGCGGTCAGCGAATGCATCGAGATGCCCGTCAGCGAACGAGCGCACGACCATCCTCAGGGTGTCATCAATTTACGCGGTGAACCGTTGCCTTATATCCGTCTCCGCAGCTGGTTCGAACTCGCTAGCCCCCGGCCGAATCGTGAAAACATCGTTGTCGTCGAGATTGACGGCGCCAAAGCCGGATTAGCCGTGGATTCACTCCAAGGTTCCCGCCAAACCGTTATCAAACCCCTCGGCGATCAGTTTAAAGATCTTCCCGGCATCTCCGGTTCGGCGATAATGGGCAACGGACGAGTCGCGCTGATCCTCGATGTCGCTGCTCTGATGCGCGAGGTGATCCGTTTCCAGGGTAACGTCAGAGCTCGCGGCGGAGCATCGACCCGCAGCAGCGACGGCCCATCAACAAACACGAAATCATTGCACTCCCTTGAGCCGAGGTCTCTATGAAGCCCCAAGAAACTACCATTGACCAAAGCCAGTATTTAACCTTTCATTTGGCGGGCGAGGAATACGCGGTGGGCATCCTCCAGGTCAAAGAAATCATTACCTATGGGACTTTAACCAAGCTGCCACACTGCCCGCCGTCGATCCGCGGTGTGATTAATTTGCGCGGCAATGTGGTCCCGGTGGTCGATCTCGCGGTCAAATTTGGTCTGACTGCCAGTCCCGTAACCGATCGCAGTTGCATCGTCATCGTCGAGGCGAATATCAACGACAGCCGTACAGTCATGGGGGTGATCGCCGATTCGGTCAGCCAGGTGATCGTGTTAGCGGAAGACAATATTATGCCGTCGCCCGCCTTTGGCACGCGCGTGCGCATCGACTATTTGCGTGGCATGGGAAAATCCGGCGATAAGTTCGTCTTGGTTTTAGACATCGACAAAGTTTTGGGCACCGACGACCTTGGGCCCACGCCAGTTGGCACAGGTACATTGCCGGAAACACCGGACTTCATTTCGAAGGAACGCCAATGAAGCGAATAACCGGCAATCTGAAAACTAAAGTAGCGCTGGCTATCGGCGCGATTCTAGTTGCCGTGTTGGGCGCTGGCGCATGGATCAATATTTCGATCTTTACCGCCGAATACGTCCGCTGGCAGGAGGCGCGTTCAGCGGTGCTTGTCCAGCCGCTGATGGCTCGGGTCAAGGATCTATTATCTCAGGTTGGCTATAAACCAAACGTCTTCATCGTTTTGAAAGGAGACGTGCTGGCGCTCCTTAAAGACAACCCAGAGCTAGCTCAGATCGCCATCTACGATCGGGACGGCAACCTGGCGTTCCATAGTCATCCGAATGAAGAAAAAAAATTCGCAATACATGCTGCGATTAAGACATCTTTAGCGAGTCGACCCCAAACCCGTCTGGCACTCTCGCTGGCGGATAACTACCACTTTTTGCATCCGGTGATTCACGCCAAAGGTAGCGTGTACATCGCGCTCGTGACTCAAGCGGAAGTCGTGCGCCAAGCGCGGCGAAGCATGATGGGACCGTTCGCCATCCTGGCGTTGGCCTCGCTGGCGATCTCCGCCACCGGCGTGTTCGTAATTATTCAAAAATGGGTCACGGGACCGCTGAGTCGGTTAGTAGCTCTAGCCCAAGCAGTTGCTCGCGGCGATCTATGCCAGATCGTCACCGTGCAAGGCCAAGACGAGATCGGCAAAATGCAGTCGGCTTGCGTTGACATGGTCGGCCAACTCAAGAGCATGGTGCACTCGGTTAAATCCGCCGCCGATGGCATTTCAGAGGCCTCGGGTCAACTTGCGGTATCCGCCCATTTACTCTCTCAGGGTACCGGCGAGAATGCCGCCGCGGTGCAAGAAACCACCGCCAGTTTGGAACAAATGAACGCTTCGATCGCCCAGAATGCCGACAACAGCAAGCATATGGAACGAATGGCGCTCAACGACGCCGGCGCAGTCGAACAGAGCGGCAAACTCGTCACCGCTTCGGTTGATGCAATGAATACCATCGCCGAAAAAATCTCCATCGTCGAAGAGATCGCTTATCAAACCAATCTACTGGCTCTGAATGCCGCCATCGAAGCGGCCCGCGCGGGCGAGCATGGCAAGGGCTTCACGGTAGTTGCCACAGAAGTTAGAAACCTCGCCGAGAGAAGTCAAAACGCCGCCCAAGAGATCGGCTCCCTCACCTCCACGAGCGTACGGGTCGCGGAAAAGTCCGGAGCGGTGTTGAGGGAGTTGGTGCCGTCTATAAGAAAAACCGCGGAGTTGGTCAAAGAAGTTGCTGCCGCGTCCAGGGAACAGGCCGTTGGCGTCTCGCAAGTCAGCAAAGCAATGACCCAGATGGATAAGGTCACCCTGAGGAACGCGGCGGCGGCTGAACAACTCGCCGGCACCGCCCGAGAGATGGCGGATTACGCCGCCGGCCTGCAACAACTCTTGAGCGCGTTCAAAATCGAAGTATCAGCCGGTGACAGCAGCACAACTGATCTCGCCGAGGCGGCTCGATGGCAACCCAGAGAGGGAGGAGCTTCGGTAACGCCAGTGAGTCGAGATCGTGGGAGCCCCGTGCATCAGAGCAACTATGACCTCACCGCGACAGACAATCATCGGCCATCCGGATCATCAGATTGAAAAGGAACTATCAGCCGACTGAGCGAACTAGACGCCCCGAGGCGGGAAGCGAGTCAAAAAGCTATGCTGCGCACGTTACTAAGACAACTCACCATCAGGACAAAGTTTTGCGTGCTGTGCAGCTCTTTCGTGCTCGGCTACGCGGTTTGCGGCGTGCTCGCCGCACGCGGCGCAAATGTCAATCTTGTAGTCGGATCCGGCGTCGCTTCGACTGTATGGAATTGTTTGGTGGCCTGGTACTTGGCCGACAGCATTGCTCGGCCGCTGCAAAATTTCGCCGATCGCTTCACCAACCACAATCACGGCCAGTCGGGTCTACTTCGGTGGGATAAAGCGATCGACCGTGGCGATGAGCTCGGTGAAGTGGCCCGGGCTTACAACACCTTTACCGACAGGCTGCAGGAATCCATTGAGTGGGTGATCACGACGGCAGATGCTTTATCGCAGGCTGCAAAGGAAATCGCCGCCTCCGCCCAAAGCCTGACGCAAACCACCAGCGAGCATGCCGCAGCGATGCAAGAAACCACTGCCAGCCTCGAGGAAATGAACGCTTCGATCAATCAGAACGCAGAGAACTCCCGCCTGATGGAACAGATGGCCCTCAAAGGCGCGCAGGAGATCGAAGCCAGCAGTGACGCAGCGGTCGAATCGGTTCAGGCGATGAAAACCATCGCCGAAAAAATCTCCATTGTCGAAGAGATCGCGTACCAGACTAATCTACTAGCCCTCAACGCCGCCATTGAGGCGGCGCGAGCTGGCGAACACGGCAAGGGCTTCGCTGTGGTCGCCAGCGAAGTCCGAAAACTCGCTGAACGCAGCCAGGTCGCCGCCGGCGATATAAGCGCGCTCACATCTTCGAGTGTGCGCGTCGCGGAGCGGTCTGGCGCAGCATTAAAAGATCTCGTGCCGTCGATCCGCAAGACTGCGGAATTGGTGCAAGAGGTCGCCACGGCGTCGCGAGAGCAGGCTACGGGAGTGGCCCAAGTCAACAGCGCGATGATCCAGGTCGACAAAGTAACGCAACGCAATGCGGCACAGGCCGAAGAACTGGCCAACACCGCGGATCAAACCGCCAGCCATGCTGAAAACCTACAGTTGCTCATGAGCGCATTCAGGGCGAGTGGGGCCGCGACGCGGTCCAACGCGCGCGCGACTCCGGCTCCTATCGCTGCGAAGCCTCATGCCGCAAAGCCGCAGAATAGCCGCGCCAGCCAAGGCCAAATTCGCGGTGACCGTCAATCGCCAATCGCAGCTGATCTAAACGGAATAACAGGTTTCAAGTCTTCTCGGTGGACCAACGAATTATGAAAACCAAATAAAACTAGGACCATGAAACTCAAAATCTTAACTTTGTTGATGCTGTTACTTGGCTCCGCGTCGGTCTTGGCCCAGGACAAGATTGTTGTCGGCGGTTCAGGTTCGCTTACCGATGAAATGAATGACGCGGCCAAAGCCTTCATGGCGAAGAACCCTAATGACAATGTCGAAGTGCGCCCGGAAAGCATGAGTACCACCGGCGGTATCGAAGGGGTCATCACTGGCCGTTTGACCATCGGCCTCATTTCACGCGCTCTCAATGACAGCGAGAAAGGTAAACTCGTCAGTCGCGCTATTGCGCGCTCCATGGCCGGTGTGGTGATTCATAAGAGCATTCTCATCGGCACCCTAAGCGACCGGCAGGTCTGCGATATATTCAGCGGCAAAATCAAATCGTGGATGGAAGTGGGCGGTGGTGAAGGCAAGATAATCGTGCTCACGCGCACCCGTGACGATAACAATACCGATACCTTCCGCAATGCCATGGGATGTTTCAAAGACCTTAAGATTAGCCCTGAGGCACTCTCCCTGGCGCGCGGCAGCGAGGTGCTGGATGCTCTAGACAAGCGGCCAGGCACAATCGCCATCACTAACCTGGGCTCGAACTTCAGGGATCACAATAATATTAAAGCCATCGCGGTGAACGGCGTGCTGCCATCCAGCGAAACCGTGAAGAGCGAGAAATACAGATTCTACCACGAACATAGCGCCATCACGCTGGGCGAACCGCAGGGCCCGGCCAAGCGTTTCTTGGATTACCTCAACACTATCGACGGGCAGAAATTTCTCGCGTCACGGGGCGCTTTTGGGGTTCGCTAGTAGACCTGGCGATCGTTCCGATTAATAACAGGACCTTATGAAAAAAATGGACAAGCCGGGCCTCCAGATAGCCAGGCGCAAAAGTAAAATAGTTTTCCGGTTCAGCGTTATTTGCGGCGCCGCGATGCTAGCCGTCGGCTTAGTAGCCATGACGGTGAGCAATTACATGGAACGGCGCTCCCTGCTCGCGGCTTTGGAAAAGGACGCGATCCATACTGCAGATCTCCTAGCCTTCAACGTGGCCAACTCTCTATTCACTTTCAACCAGGACAATATTAGTGCCACCCTGGCCGCATTCAGCACCGACGCCGCTATCCGCTTTATCGAAGTGAAAGACACTGCGAGCAAAGTGATCGCGACTGTCGGCAAGAAGACCGATGGTGCCGGGACGCTCACGGTCGATCGGCCGATCAACTTCCAACGCAAAGAACTGCTCGGGTCGGTAACCCTGGAGATCTCTACAGCATCGGTGGAGGGGATCTTAAGCCGAGACTCGTGGCACATCATTCTGCGCGAGGCGATCAGTCTGGTCTTTCTTTTCACCGTGATCACGTTCTTCATGCGCCGTGAGATCTTACGTCCGTTGTCCTCCGTCGCTGACCGGTTAAATGAGATCGCCCAGGGCGACGGCGATCTGACCAAGCGCATTGAATACAACGCCGACAACGAAATCGGAGACGTCGCCCACGGGTTCAATCAATTTGTCGACAACCTCACTGCCGTGATTGCCCACGTACGTAATTCAGCGGAAGCCCTGGCGGTCGCGTCCAACCAACTTATGTCGTCAGCGGACGCGCTTGCACGCGGCAACAGCGAGCAAGCTGCTGCGGTGGAAGAAACTACTTCAAGTCTGCAGCAAATGAACGCCTCGATCAGCCAAAATGCGGACATTAGCCGGCAGATGGAACAGATGGCCTTGACCGGCGCAAGGAACGTCGAAAAATCCGGTACTGCGGTAATGGAATCCGTCGATGCCATGCAGACCATCGCCGAGAAGATTATGATTATCGAAGAGATCGCTTATCAGACCAACTTGCTCGCCCTTAACGCCGCTATCGAAGCAGCCCGCGCAGGAGAGCAGGGCAGAGGCTTCGCCGTGGTCGCCACTGAAGTAAGAAAGCTGGCCGAACGCAGCCAAATCGCGGCACAAGAAATCGGTTCGCTGACGATATCCAGTCTTAAAGTCGCGGAACATTCCGGTGCTCTGTTGAAAGATCTTGTTCCGGCTATTCGCAAAACCGCCGAGTTAGTTCAAGAAGTGACGACAGCCTCGCGTGAGCAAAGCACCGGTGTGAACCAAGTCAACCGTGCGATGATCCAAGTCGATCAAGTGACCCAAAACAACGCCGCCGCTGCCGAGGAACTATCCGGTACAGCCGGACAACTCACAGCTCAGGCGCAAGAACTACAGAAGCTAGTGAGTTCGTTCCGGATCCACGCCGAGGTAATGGGGACGGCGAGAGCGGCATCGCCTGCCGCGGCCCGGTCAAATGATGCCAGGTTACATATGGAAAACACAACTCCGGCGCGGCGTGGAGCCTCGAGCGTTGCCGGGGTCAAAGGCGGATTGCGACAGCTAAATCAAGACCAGGATCGAGATTATCAACGATTCTAAAGAATCTGTCACCGTAACGAAGGCAATAAAGGTTGACGAAGAATGAAGAACTTAGAGACACCCCTAACCCTAAGATCCGCCGCGATCTCGCCAGCCGCTAACGACAGCGACAAGCGGGTGACGAAGTGTCCAGAGTCGCCGACGACAGACGCTACAACGGCATGAGTGCCGATTAAACACCATGACCATGAACCAGACTATGCCGGTGCCAGCTCAAGCGAGCACCGACGCGGTTATCCGCCCGGTGAGCGATCATGAGTTCGCGCTGTTCCAAAAGTTGATCTACAGCAAGGCGGGGATCCATCTCGCGCCGGCAAAAAAAACCTTGCTGGAGGCGCGTCTGACACGGCGCTTGCGCGAATTGGGCCTGCATTCGTTTGCCGCCTATTATCAAAAAGTCCTCGCCGTGGACGACAGCGAAGAGCTGATCATCTTGCTCAACCGCATAGCGACCAACGAAACCCATTTTTTTCGCGAGCCCAAGCAGTTCGAGTTCCTGGATGATCATATCATTCCCGCGTGGCAGTCTCAGGGGCATGGCGCCAACGGCACGCGCACCATCCGGGTCTGGAGCGCGGCTTGTTCGACCGGCGAAGAGCCCTATTCTATAGCCATGCTGCTGTCGGAGCGCTTTGCGCCCGGCTCGGGTTGGGATTTTGAAATATTGGCGACAGATTTATCGACTCGCGTACTCGCCGCTGCCGGCGCGGCAGTCTGGCCCATCGCCAAGGCCAGCGAGATTCCCGATGAGTATCTTAAAAAATATATGCTTAAGGGTATCGGCGAGCAGAATGGCAAGATGAAAGCCGGGGCTGAGTTACGATCGACGATTCGCTTTGAGCGGCTCAACTTGAACGAGGCGCATTACCCGATCGATGGCAATTTCGACCTGATCTTTTGTCGGAATGTTTTGATCTATTTCGACACCCAGTCCCGCGCTCGAGCGATCACGCGCCTGATCGATCACCTCGCGCCCAACGGCTATTTATTCGTCGGCCATGCCGAAAGTTTGCATAATGTCACCGACCGGCTGCGCTATATCGTACCGACGATTTACAGCAACGACAGGCAACCGCGAACGGCCATAAATCAAAAACGTGATGGAGTCGAATCAATTTAATGAGTCCCAACAAACGCAGTCCACTAAATATCTTGGTCGTCGACGATTCCGCTGTAGTCCGCGAGGTGATGACTGCGGTCTTAGCGCAAGAGCCTGGCTTCAGCGTGACCGTTGCCGGCGATCCATTTATCGCCATGGGTAAGATGAAGCAAAAACGGCCGGACGTCATAGTGCTCGATCTCGAGATGCCGCGCATGGACGGCCTGACATTTTTGCGTAAGATCGTCCGCGAAGACTTCATTCCCGTGGTCATCTGTTCGGCATTGACCGGACCCGACACCCGTATCGGGCTGCAAGCGCTCGAGGAGGGCGCCGTTGACGTCGTCACCAAACCGCGCTTAGGCGTCCGTGACTTTCTCCACGAATCGGCGGTGGTATTAATCGATGCCGTGCGGGCGGCGGCGCGTTGCGCCGCGCGAAAACCCATCGCAGCGCCATTGGCCGCAACGCCGCGGCTCAACGCCGACGTCATGCTCCCCGGCAAATCGGCTATGCCCGTAAGTATCACCAGCGACAAAGTCGTTGCCATCGGCGCTTCTACCGGTGGTACCGAAGCACTAAAGTCGATCCTTGAAGCCATGCCGCCGGACGCCCCCGGAATGGTGGTCGTGCAACATATGCCGGAAGGGTTCACCGCCGCGTTTGCCCAACGCTTAAACCAATCTTGCCGCATTGAGGTCAAGGAGGCCGCTGACGGCGACCGCGTCTTCGCCGGACGCGTCTTGATCGCGCCGGGGAATCTCCACATCCTAGTTCGCCGCAACGGCGCTCAATATTCCGTCGAAGTCGCCGATGGTCCTTTGGTGTCACGCCACCGTCCGAGCGTGGACGTCCTATTTCGTTCCGTGGCGCAAAGTGCCGGGGGCAATGCCGTCGGCGTTATCATGACCGGCATGGGCAACGACGGCGCTGAAGGACTCTTGGAAATGCAACAGGCGGGGGCGTTCACCTTGGCCCAGGACGAATCCTCGTGCGTGGTTTTTGGTATGCCCAAGGAAGCGATCGAGCGCGGCGCGGTGGACCGGGTGGTAAACCTTGCCGGAATCACGGCGGCGATCTTGAGCGGACGGACCACCGATAAAGGGCAGCTGACCCGGCCGGCGTTAAACGCCGCACACCAGGGAAAATGAGCACCAGAAACATAGGCTCAGCACTTAACCAGACAACCAACTCAAAAACCAAGTCAATTTCGGAAGGAGAATAAAACTCGTGAACAAAGTAAAAGTCCTCGCCGTAGACGACTCCAAAACCATGCTCGCCATGCTCTCGGCACAGTTACGCGATAGCAATTTTGAAGTCATCGCCACCGCTAGCAGCGGCCTCGAGGCCGTGGAAAAATTCAAAGAGCTCAAACCGCAACTAGTGCTGCTCGATGTCGTCATGCCCGAGCTGACCGGCATCGACACCCTCGAACGGCTGCTCAATGTCGACACGACCGCCTGCGTCGTGATGGTCAGCTCTATCGGTACCGAGGCGACCGTCAAGGATTGCCTCCAGCGAGGCGCAAAGAGTTACATTCAAAAACCGCTGCAGAAGGACAATGTGCTGGCGCATTTAAAGAAAGTGTGCCAGGAAGCCGGGGTGACACTATGAGCGCGAGATTTTTTGGCCAATATTTGCTCGAGAAAGGTCGGATCAACTCGCAACAGCTGCTCACCGCTCTGGAGTTGCAAAAAACTGTCTTGAGGCCCATCGGAATCATGGCGCTGGAACGAGGCTGGCTCGGCGCAGCCCGGATTACGGAGATTCTCGAACTGCAGAAAAGAAAGTCCTTGCGTTTTGGCGAATTGGCGATGGCCTCGGGCTACCTTACTCAGCTCCAGGTCGATGAATTGCTGCAAGTTCAGGAAACCAGCCACCGGGTAAGGTTGGGCGAAGCGCTGGTGACCAAAGGGTATATGACCATGGAGTCGCTGGAGCGTGAACTAAAGGAATATAATAAAGAAAGCGAAAAATTTACTTCCGACGTCAGCAGTGCCTTCAACGCCCTGCCGCATAAACAAATCGTCAAGACGTTTACCGACCTGATGCTGTTGATGTTTACCCGATTCGGTAAGCAAGACATTATCATCGAACGCTGCGAAAGCGGCAAAGAGAAACTCCGGCTGTTCCGTTGGGTCATCGCCCAAAAGATCACCGGCGCCAACATCGCCTTTAACTGCCTGTTGTCGGTGCCCCCCAAGTTGCTATTGCAGATGGCCTCGACCATGTTGGACGACAACATCGACATCGCCGATGAATTAACCTTAGACGCGTCGAAAGAGTTCGTTAACATCGCCAACGGAAACGCCTGCGCCAAACTGTCCGAGGACGGTGTCGAGCTCACCATGCTGCCACCGGAAGTCTACGAGACCACTGCCAAGCCCTATCCGTTTCAGACCAACGAAGTGATCTGCGTTCATCTCGCGTCGCCGGATGCAAAGCTTGACGTGGCCTTCGAGTTCTAGCGCATAGCCTTGTCTGCCATCAATAAACTCGCCGGGGTTGGAGTCGGCTTGAGTTGCCCATCGGCTGGGCAGCTCAGCCGGGTTGGGACTGCGCCGACGGGCACAAGCGCCTTAACGAGCAACGATCACAGGCCGGCTTGCGGGCAAAACATACGCGCCGTCCATGGATAATCAATCGATGCGAGAAATTAGTCCACTCCGAAGATGGCAGGAGACGCGCCAAGTCGGTTTCGATCTTCACCGGGTTCTGCTGCCGGGTTAGCCGTAAACGGCGTGCCAGGCGGCGGCAGTGGGTATCTACGGCGATCCCCGGCTCACCAAAGGCATGGCCGCGAATGACGTTGGCGGTCTTTCTACCGACGCCGGCAAGCTCGATAAGATCTGCCATCGCTGAAGGTACTTCGCCGTGGTGATTTAGGACCAACTGCTCGGCGCAGCGCTTGAGCGATTTGGCTTTGGCGCGAAATAATCCCAGGGTGCGAATAACTGACTCGATATCGGCTAACGAAGCTTGCGAGAGCGCGAGGGGGTTGGGATAGCGCGCGAATAGTTCCGGTGTAACCTTGTTTACCGCTGCATCCGTGCACTGGGCGGACAGAATCACCGCTACCAGCAGCTCGAAATTGTTACGGTGTGTGAGAGGACACTCGACCGCGCCGTAGAGACCCGCCAAGCCGGCAGCGATGGCAGCGGCACGCTCGGCTTTTTCCTGCGCGGATTCTGCCCCGCGAATCCGTGCTTTAGCGCTCGCCGGAGCTGCATCGCCCAGCGCTTTAGCCGGCGCGTCGAACCCGAAAGGCGCTCTTGCCGGCATAGACGGCTCGCTTTCCTAGTTCCTCTTCGATACGCAGGAGCTGATTATATTTGGCTGTGCGCTCACCGCGGCAGGGCGCGCCGGTTTTGATTTGGCCGGCGTTGGTCGCCACCGCCAGATCGGCGATGGTGACATCCTCGGTTTCACCGGAACGGTGTGACATTACCGTAGTGTACCCATTTTCTTTGGCCAGCTGCATGGTCTCCAAAGTTTCCGTCAGACTGCCGATCTGATTGACCTTGATCAAGATCGAGTTGGCGACGCCCGAGTCGATGCCGCGCTTCAAACGCACTTTATTGGTGACGAACAAATCGTCGCCAACCAGCTGAATCTTCTTGCCCAAAGCCTGGGTCATCATGCGCCAGCCTTCCCAGTCGTCCTCGGCAAAACCATCTTCGATGGAAATAATCGGATACTGGCGCACCCAGTCTTGGTACAACTGCACTAATTGCTCCCGGCTGCGGCTTTGGCCGTCGGATTTCTTAAAAACATACTTGCCGTCGTCATAAAATTCACTGGAGGCGACATCCAACGCGAGGGCTACTTGGGAGCCCGTTTTGTAACCGGCTTTAGCGACAGCTTCGAGCAAGAGCTCGATGGCCTCGGCGTTACTTTTGACCCGCGGCGCAAAACCGCCTTCATCACCGACACTGGTGGACAGACCGCGGTCATGAAGAACCATTTTCAAAGTCGCGAAAATTTCCGCGGCGCCACGCAGCGCTTCTTTGAAACTTTTCATGCCGTAGGGGACCACCATGAACTCTTGCACGTCGACATTGTTGTCGGCATGGGCGCCGCCGTTGAGGACGTTCAACATCGGCACCGGCAGAGTCCTGCCTGCCGCGCCGCCGAGATACCGATAGAGCGACAAACCTTGGGAAAGCGCCTGGGCCTGAGCCACCGCTAAGGAGACTCCAAGAATTGCGTTGGCACCGAGCTTGCTTTTGTTTGCGGAGCCGTCGAGGTCGAGCATGATGCGGTCGACGGCGACCTGGTCGCGGCCGTCCTTGCCTCTCAGCCGCGGCGCGATTCTTTCATTGACATGGGCGACCGCGCGGGCGACTCCTTTGCCGAGAAAACGCTTGCCGCCATCGCGCAACTCCATTGCCTCATGGACGCCGGTGGACGCGCCGGAAGGCACAGTCGCCCTTCCGAGCACGCCGTTTTTGAGCGTCACTTCGACTTCCACCGTCGGCTGGCCGCGCGAATCGAGCACTTCCCGCGCATGCACTCGTTGAATTTTCATCGTCGTCTCCTGGAAAAATTGATAGACAAGACAAAATCACAAAATATGCTATATTGCCATTAATCCCGATGATGCTTCAGTTGTCGACACGCTGGCCGTTCTACTTGCTCGGTTCGCTGATTCTATTGCTCTCCGTCGTCACCATCGTCGGTGAGCGCGGCGCGCTGCACCTTTGGCGTCTGGGCGGCGAGAAGAGCCGCATCGATGAACAAAACTACCGCATGCAGCGCGACAACGAAATGCTGCGGCAAAAGGTTTCCCGCGTCCGTCACGACAATCATTATCTGGAACAATTGGCGCGCGAGGAACTCAACATGGCGCGCCCGGGGGAAGTGATCTACCGCTTTTCAAAAGCCGAGTCGCGCCGCATCCCCAGCGCCGTCAACGAGGCTCCTGAACCGCTCCCGTCAAAGGAACGAAGCGGACGTCGGTAAGCGTCTCGACGAACTCCTTGCCGGCGCGTTTGTGTATCCGCACCAAGCGCTGAATTTGTCCCGGGTCGCCCAGAGGCATGACCATTCGTCCGCCTTCCCGTAGTTGCCGCCATAGTGCTTCGGGCACTTTGGGTGCCGCCGCCGTTACCAGAATGGCGTCGAAAGGCGCCCTTTCTTCCCAGCCGAAAAATCCGTCGCCGATTTTCAGAAAAACATTCCGAAAACCGAGCCGGTCCAATATCGGTTTGGCGCGCTCGCTCAGCCACATGATGATTTCTATCGAATAGACCTCCTTGGCGAGTTGAGCCAAGATCCCGGTCTGATAGCCGGAACCGGTACCAATCTCAAGGACCTTGTCCTGGTCTTGAATTTCGAGCAGTTCGGACATCAAAGCGACGATGTAGGGCTGCGAAATCGTCTGGCCGTCGCCGATGGCCAGCGGCCGGTCATCGTAGGCCGAGCCGCGCACGGCCTCGGGTACAAACAGATGGCGTGGCGTCACCGCCATCGCCGCCATGACTCTTGAGTCCGTGATACCGCGGGCCCGTAGATCGCGCTCGATCATAATGCGCCGCGGCACGGCATAACGGTCTTCCGGTTCCGCGCCACCCAAAACTGCCAGCGCCGCGAAAAGCCACACGACACGGAACCCGAGGATAAACGCCGGGCTAAAAAGCGCTGGTTTAGGATTTATCTTTGAAAACGAAATGGTAATACTCATCCATGTCCATGAGGGAGTCGAGTTCCTCCTCATTCTTTAAGCGCACTTCGATGAGCCAACCTTCGCTGTGGGGATCTTCGTTGATGACCGCGGGATGATCCTCTAACACAGAATTAACCGCCATCACTGTTCCGGTCACCGGCGAGACCAGCTCATGCACCGTCGAGGCTGATTCGATCTCGGCAAAGATCTCGCCCTGTTCGATGCTGTCGCCGACATCCGGCAGCTCGACCGAAAGAACCGAACCGAGCGCACCCTGAATATAGTTGGTGAGCCCGAGATGAACATGGCGGTCTTCGACACCGACCCAGACATGCTGTTTGCTGACTTTGACTTCTTTTTCCATCATGGTTGGTAATCCATCCCTACAAACTTTGTCGTGATCCTGTCAAGAGAAGTGTTGCCGCTCCGCCTTGACATCATCATGGAATTCACAGTAGCGATAGTCGAATCGGGAAAGCAAATCATGCGGCGTTCTCACCCATAGGAGCAATATGACAACGAATCCCGCGGCTGCCGGCGCGGCCATCGTCGCCGGCTTGAAAAAGGCCGGCATCGACTTTGTCGCCACCCTGCCGGACGAGAAAATGCTCGAAGTGATCCGTGCCGTCGAACGCGACCGACAATTGAAGCATGTACCGCTGTGCCGCGAGGAAGAAGGGATCGGCATTTGCGCCGGCGCCTATCTCGCCGGCAAGAAGACCGCGATCATTATGCAGAACGCCGGCTTTTTGAATAGCTGCAACGCGCTAACCACCACATCGCTGCAGTTGCAAATACCGATTTTGATGCTGATCTACTACGCCGGCGATATCGGCGACCGCGGATTTACCACCCTCGGCGCGGTAACCGAACCGGTCTTGCAGGCGATGGGATTCCGCACCTACGTATTGCGCAAGCCAGAGGACATCGATGACGTGCTGGCCGGCGCGCAGATTCTCGCCGACGATTCGAAAAAACCGGTGGCGGTGCTGCTGACCAAGAGCGTCCTGGGAGTAAGATGATGCAACGCTTTGAATATCTGAAGACTGTTGCCGCGGACGCCCAAGATGCCTTGGTGGTGTCCACCGGTTGGGGCTCGCGCGAATGGGGGGCGGTGCGGCCGAGCGAAGGCAATCTCAAGACCCGCACCCTTGGCTTGGTGTCTTCCATCGCCGCCGGCCTAGCTATCGCGCTACCGCACCGTAAAGTGATCGCCATCGATGGCGATGGCGCCTTTCTGATGAACCTATGCGGTTTACCGACGATCGCTCGGCAGAGCCCGGGCAATTTGCTCCACCTGCTTTTCGACAACGAAATCTATGAAGCGTCCGGCGGCACCGCCACTGCTTCTCGCAGTACTGACGCGGTGGCCATAGCCAAGGGCGCGGGTTACCCTCACGCCCTGTGGGTCGACTCACCGGAGGCGTTTCGCGGTGCATTCCTGCGCGCTTGGGAGGGTAGCGAGCTGACCTTGATCGCCGTGAAAGTCGATCCCGGCCAGCCGAAAAATTTACCGCCGCTAAAACTAGACGAGATCGAGAACAAATACCGCTTCATGCGCTACTTGGAGGCGAGCGAGAACAAAGGCATTCTGAATCCGGGATTCGACTCGAAATTATAGTTGGCGGCTACGCGCCGGTACCGGTTTTTCGCGTTACAGCGACTTCTCGCGCGGCGGCTTCTTTAATCCGTTCTTTCCTGCGCAGTGCCAGTTCGGCGCGCGACAACTTACCATTACGATTGGGTAGGCCGAGCCAGTTCCACTGATCGGGATAGCGGCGAATCGCAGCTTCGAGATAACCTGTGTAGGTCGCCGTGGTCGCCACCACACTCGCTTCGAGATCTTCACGCTCCACCGTGGGGATGGCAGGACCCACCGCCAATAGCAAAGAATCGTCGAGCTCGCGGGTCGCGAACATGGGCAACGTGACGGCGCCGGTGCGCAGGGCGAGAGTCGCCGGACCGCGCGGCGCCGGCAGTTGCATGCCAAAAAAATCCACCATCACGTCGCCCGACTTGAATTCATCGGCGATGACCAGCACGATGCGATTTTCGCGCAGCGCCTTAATTATACCGCGCGCCGCTTGGCGCCGCGGTTTGGCGGGAATCGTGTGAATGCCGACTTGCGACCGGTAGTCGTCGGTGAGCCGGGCAAACCGTTCATCGGCCGGATGTTTCACCACCACACTAAAGGGATAGCCCGCCGCCGCCAGACGCGCGCCGATCATGGTAAAACCGCCGAGATGCGCGCTCAACGCGAGAACGCCTTTGCCGTTGGCCAAGGCGCTTTGCAGATGTTCTTCGCCGTCGAGCCGGATGCTGTCGACGATCCGCGCTTTCGAACGATGTATGATCGCGGTGGTATCGAATACGCCGCGGGCAAAGTTCTTCCAAGCGCGCCATACCAAATCTCGACGCGCCGCCTCGCTAGGAATTTCCTTGCCTAAGGCCGAGGCAATGTTTTCCTCCATGCGACGGCGGTACTTCGACATCAACTTGAAAGATAGCCAAGCCAGCACCGTGGTAAACCGCTCGACGACTCGCAAGGGAATGTACGGCACAGAGGCGATGAATCCGCGTAACCAAAATTCGCCAACGCGGTAGCGCAGGTCGTAAAAAAAATGTCCGAGCCGCGAGCGCCGCCGCTTTAACCTAGCCATAAATGATTTATGAATTCGTTTGGCGGGCTTTTCAAGTTCTCGCGAAAGCGAAACCGGCAGCGCTGGGTCATCCCAGCGCTGCCGGTGCTAAGGTGAGGCCAATAACCGGTTAGTGGCCGGCCGCCCGGCGCAGTCGAGGTTTAGGCCGGCCGGAAATCGGCATGCTATGGCGCGGTTTACCCCGCGCCGGCCGCAACTGAATCACTTGCGCCTGGGTCTGCTGGGTGACGCGCCGCTGTTGCCAATGTGCCAGACCACGGCGCAGATAGTCAGGATCGAGTCCCAATGTTTCGCAGACGATATCGAAGGAGAAGACTCCTGAATCGTCGCGCTGGAAAACCCAAGCTTCGGTGTCGTGGAATTGCGCCTTGCCCTTGCTGTCGCGGGCAAGTAAATATTTTTGAAAACAGGCGACGGCATCCTCTAAAATCGCCAGCATGAGCTTTTTCTCGGGCTCCAAGTGCAATTTGCGCCGGAATGTATCGAGATATTGATCCGGCAGCAGCGTGTCCGGCTGAAACAGTGAAGTCACCCGCTCGTCCATACTCAGTCCATTCTCATAAGCCATGAAAACCACCTCCCCTTCGGATGCGGCCCAGAACCCGGCTGCAGCACAAACTTCGCATCCGGCTACGTCGCACTCGAAAGAGAAGAGGAGCCAATAAAGTCCCGGCAGGGCGAACGTCGCAAGCCCGCAATCGACGTCCCACAGAGAACTGCGTTAATCTTCTGCTGCACTTCGCTCCACACGCCGATCATTGTACAGCGGGGCATTTGGTCGCAGCCCAGGTGATCATCGAGGCATACATTGACCGCGATCGGTCCGTCGATCGCCTCGATGACATCGTTAAAAGAAATCTCCTCGGGCGCACGCGCCAGCGCATAACCGCCGCAGGAACCGCGTTTCGATTTGAGCAGCCCGCCGCGAACCAGGTCTTGAATAATCTTTTCCAAAAACTTGCGCGGTATGCCCTGCTGCTGAGAGATTTCGGCGATGGAGCAACATTTGTCGCGGTCTTGAGCCGACAAATAAATCACCGCGCGTAGACCGTAATCGACCCGCCGCGGTATTTGCATGAGCCCCATATATTTTTCCCTCGTTGTTAACGCGTACCGGCAACGCTGCGTTCGTCCCGCGGCCGGCCTTGGCTGCCCAACCGCCCGAGCGCCGATAGCCCTTGCAAGCGTTGGACGATCGCCGGCATCTTTTCGTTGACATAATTGACATCTGCTTCGCTATTGAACCGGCTCAAGCTGAAGCGCACCGCCCCCTGCAACCAATCGGCCGGCAGGTCCATCGCTCGCAAGACATGTGACGGCTCAGCGGAGCCGGCGGTGCAAGCCGAGCCGGTGGATGCGCAGATTCCTTGCTGGTCGAGGAGAACCAGCATCGACTCGCCTTCCAGATAACGGAAGCTGATGTTCAAGGTATTCGGCAAGCGCTCTTGGTTGCGGCCATTGACCCGGCTCTCGGGACATGTCGCCAGCAACAGAGCTTCCAAACGATCGCGCAATTGTCTCTCGTGTTCACTGTCCGCTGCGATGCGATTCAGGGCAATCTCGGCGGCTTGGCCGATGCCGACAATGCCCGCAACATTTTCCGTGCCGGCGCGCCGATTGCGCTCTTGGTGGCCGCCGATTATATACGGCGGGAAAGTGATGCCGCGGCGCACATACAGCGCGCCGACGCCCTTCGGTGCATGAAATTTATGGCCGGAGATCGTCAGCAAATCGATCGGCATCGCACTGACGTTAATCGGAATCCTCCCCGCTGCTTGAACTGCGTCGACATGGAGCGGAATGCCTTGGGATCGAACCAGCCCGGCAATTTTTTCGATTGGAAAAATCACGCCGGTCTCGTTGTTCGCCCACATGATCGAAACCAGAGCGGTATCGCCGGATAAAGCAGTGGATAGTTCGGCCAAATCGAGGGCGCCGTCCTTATCGACATTGAGCCAAGTAACCCGATACCCTTTCTTCTCGAGATGCTGGCACAATCCCAACACCGCGGGATGTTCCACTTTGGTCGTAACGATGTGGCGCTTGTCCGGACGCGCTTCGAGCATCCCGCGGATCGCTGCGTTATCGCCCTCGGTACCGCAACTGGTGAAGAGCACTTCCACCGGATCGGCGGCGCCAAGAAGAGCCGCCACTTGGGCGCGCGCCTCGGCGATTTTCCGGCCAACATCGCTGCCAAAGCGGTGAATACTCGACGGATTGCCGTAAAAATCAGTGTAGTACGGAAGCATGGCAGCAACGACTTCCGGCAGCACTCGCGTGGTCGCATTGTTATCGAAATAAACGTCCATAAGTTCCATCAAGCGTTAGGCGACTAACCGACACTTCCCTCTAGACTAACGCCCAACAATTTCTGCGCCTCGACAGCGAACTCCATCGGTAATTCTTTGAATACTTGCTTGCAGAACCCATTGACGATCAGGTTCACCGCATCCTCATTCGAAATGCCGCGCTGGCGGCAGTAGAAAAGCTGATCCTCGCCGATCTTCGACGTCGATGCCTCATGCTCAACCTGGGACGCGTTGTTCAACACTTCCAGATAAGGAAACGTGTGGGCGCCGCAGTTATCACCCAACAATAGCGAATCGCACTGTGAATAGTTGCGCGCGCCGCTGGCGCCTTTCATGATCTTCACCAAACCACGATAGGTGTTCTGGCCATGGCCGGCGGAGATGCCTTTGGAGATAATCGTGCTTTTGGTGTTCTTGCCGATGTGGATCATCTTGGTGCCGGTGTCGGCTTGCTGGTAATTATTGGTCAGCGCCACTGAATAAAATTCGCCGACCGAATCGTCCCCCTGCAAAATGCAGCTTGGATACTTCCAAGTAATCGCCGACCCGGTTTCCACCTGAGTCCAGGATATTTTTGAACGCGCGCCCAAGCACTTGCCGCGTTTGGTGACAAAGTTGTAGATGCCGCCTTTGCCTTCTTTGTCACCGGGATACCAGTTTTGCACTGTCGAGTATTTGATCCGCGCGTCTTTATGCGCGATTAACTCGACCACCGCGGCGTGCAGCTGATTCTTGTCGCGCATCGGCGCGGTACAGCCTTCGAGATAACTCACGGTCGCGTCCTCGTCGGCGATGATCAATGTGCGCTCGAACTGGCCGGTGTCCGCCGCATTGATGCGAAAGTAAGTCGATAGCTCCATCGGGCACTTGACGCCTTTCGGAATGTAACAGAACGAACCGTCGCTGAAGACCGCCGAGTTGAGCGCAGCGAAGAAATTATCGCTATAGGGCACCACCGAGCCCAAATATTTTTTAATCAGCTCGGGGTGGCTATGTACCGCCTCGGAAAACGAGCAAAAAATCACACCCATCTCGGCGAGCTTGCCTTTGAAGGTCGTAGCTACCGAAACACTATCGAACACGGCATCGACGGCGACGCCCGCGAGCCGCTCTTGTTCCTTGAGCGGAATACCGAGCTTCGCATAGGTCTCGAGCAGTTCGGGGTCGACCTCTTCCAGGCTCTTGGGACCATCGTTCTGCGACTTGGGCGCCGAATAGTAACGCACGGTCTGATAGTCGATGGGCGGATAATGAATATTCGCCCATTTCGGCTCGGCGTCGGCCTGTGCCAGCTTGGCCCAATGACGATAGGCTTTCAGACGCCATTCGAGCATGAATTCCGGTTCGTTTTTCTTCGCCGAAATGAGCCGAACCACGTCCTCGTTCAAGCCCGGCGGCATGGTATCGGCTGCGATATCCGAGACAAACCCGTATTTGTATTCGCGCCGGGCGAGATCTTCGACAGTTGTGAAGGCCATAATGTTAGTCCTTTATTTTTTTACTCTTTTAAACGGCAAACGACGCGCCGCAACCGCAAGCCTTTTTAACATTGGGATTTTGGAAGACGAAGCCCGACTGCATCAACTCGTCCTTGTAGTCGAGTTCCGTGCCGGTCAAATACAGCAGGCTCTTCATATCGACTAAAACCTTGGCGCCGTCTTTCTCGAAAATCTTATCGGTGCCTTTGGGCATATCGAAGTCGACTTTGTATTGCAGACCCGAGCAACCTCCGCCGACGACTTTAACTCGAAGCCACTGACCGCTACGGTTCTCGGCGGCCGCCAACTCCTTGATTCTTGCCGCAGCCCTCTCAGTCACACTCACACCCATTGCCATAGTTTTTCTCCTGTCAAAAACGCCAACGACTTAAGAGAAGCCGCTATTGCTTGGCATTCGCCTGTTGCTGCTGGCCTTTCTTAAAGTTGTACAGCGGCGATATCTGTCGCAACCGAAACACTTCCTCTACTACCCGTTTAACGGTGTAGTCGATCTCTTCTGCGTTGGTAAAACGGCCCAAGCCGAAACGAATGGCGCTGTAGGCCAGTTCATCGGCAAGGCCGATCGCTTTCAGCACATAGGACGGTTCCAAACTCGCCGAAGTACAAGCCGAGCCGGTGGATACGGCGATGTCCTTTAGCCCCATCAAAAGCGATTCGCCCTCGATGTGAGCGAAGCTCAAATTCAAGTTGCCGGGCAAACGCTTGACGGCATGACCGTTGATCTGCACATCGTCGAGCTGTTTAAGAATGCCATCCGTCAGGCGCTCGCGCAGGGCGATCAAACGCTCGGCTTCCGCGCTCATTTCTTTTTGCGACAGCTCGCAGGCATGGCCAAGCCCGACAATGCCAGGAACATTTAAAGTTCCCGACCGCATGCCGCGCTCATGGCCGCCGCCATCGATGAGTGAACTCAATTTCACCCGCGGCTTGGCCGAGCGCACGTAAAGCGCGCCGACGCCTTTAGGTCCGTACATCTTATGTGCCGTCAATGACAACAGATCGATACCCATGTCGTCGACCGCAATCGGAAACTTGCCGACTCCTTGCGTCGCGTCGGTATGAAACACAATATTTTTCTCTTTAGCCAAGCGGCCGATCTCTTTGACCGGCTGGATCGTGCCAATCTCATTATTGACCGCCATAATCGACAGCAAAATCGTCTTGTCCGTGATGACCGCGCGTAAGCGGTGCAGGTCGACAAGCCCATCTGACCCGACCGGCAGATAGGTTACCTCGAAACCATGTTTGGCCAGAACCTTACAGCTATCCAGCACCGCTTTATGTTCGATGACGCAGGTGACGATATGGTTGCCTTTATCCCGATAGGCATCGGCAATACCTTTGATCGCCAAATTATCCGACTCGGTGGCGCCGCTGGTGAAGATAATCTCGCGCGGCGAGGCCGCTCCGATTAACTTTGCCACCTGTTCCCGCGCGGTATCGACCGCGGCATCAGCTTCCCAACCGAAAGCGTGGCTCTTGCTGGCGGCATTACCAAAACGTTCGGTAAAGTAGGGCAACATCGCCGCCAGTACCCGTGGATCCATCGGCGTGGTGGCCTGATTATCGAGATATATGGGTGTTTGTAGACTCATCGTGGCGCTTTTCAAATTGCAGACCTTATTAGTCTGATATCAAGGTAACCAAGACTGGGATTTGAGTCAATAGCCAAGGGGCACTTAACTAACTTGGCGAATTATTGAGACTTATTGACTAGAGGCAGCAGCCCGCGCAGATAACGCCCGGTCGCCGAAGCCGGGTGGGCGGCAATGTCTTCTGGCGTGCCTTGGGCGACGATGTCTCCTCCAGCGGTGCCACCACCGGGACCTAGATCCACGACAAAGTCAGCGCACTTAATCATATCGAGATTATGCTCGACGATAATCATGGTGTTGCCGAGATCGGTTAGACGATTGAGCAGATCGAGAAGTTGCTTGATATCATCGAAATGAAGTCCAGTGGTCGGCTCGTCGAGGAGATAGAGCGAGCGCCCGGTCGAGCGACGCGCCAATTCGCGGGCCAATTTGAGCCGCTGCGCTTCGCCGCCAGAGAGGGTTACGGCGGATTGGCCTAGGGTCAAATAGCTCAGGCCAACCTCACGCAACATGCGCAACCGGTCATGAATCGGCGGCACCGCGCTCAGCAGTTCTGCCGCTTGAAGGACCGTCAGGTCTAAGACATCGGCGATGCTCAACCCTTTGTATTTGACGTCCAAGGTCTCGCGGTTGTAACGCCGCCCTTTACAGGACTCGCAGGTGACGAACATCTCGGGGAGAAAATACATCTCGACCCGAGTGACGCCGTCACCCTGGCAGGTTTCACAGCGGCCGCCCTTGGCGTTGAAGGAAAACCGTTCGGCTTTGAAACCGCGCACCCGCGCTTCGGGAACCTGCGCGAACAGCTCGCGCAAATGATCGTGCAGTCCCATGTATGTCGCCGGGTTCGAGCGCGCCATACGGCCGATCGGCGATTGATCGATGGCTATCACCCGGTCGAAGCTTTGCCAACCGGAAATTTGCTGCGACACGACGCTCTTGCCACTGGCTTTCTGCAACCGCTGGCTGACGCCGCTGTGAACGACCTCCATCACCAGCGTGCTCTTGCCCGCCCCCGAGACCCCGGTAACACAGCTCAACGCGCCGATGGGAAAAGCCACCGTGAGGTTCTTCAAGTTGCGTCGGCGCACACCGATAAGCTGCAAAAAATTGCCGCTGCCGGCACGCCGCTGCGGCGGCCGAAGAATCTCCAGCTCGCGCGCGAGATATTTTCCGGTAAGTGAGCGATGATTTTTTTGTAATTCGGCAGGCGTGCCGTGCGCCACCACTTCGCCGCCGTTGACACCTGCGCCCGGTCCCATGTCGATGACATGATCGGCGGCGCCGATGGTCTCGGGATCATGCTCGACGACGATCACCGAGTTACCGCCCTCACGCAGCTGGCGCAACAGGCGAATCAATCGCTCGTTATCTTTCTGATGCAAGCCGATGCTCGGCTCGTCGAGAATGTAGAGCACCCCCGCCAGGGTCGAACCGATCTGGGTAGCCAGCCGCACCCGTTGAAGCTCGCCACCAGACAACGTCGTCGTCGGCCGGTCCAGACTCAAATAGTCGAGACCCAGCTCGCCCAAGCAACGCAACCGGCTGACGATCTCGGTGATAATTCTTTGGCCAACTGCGCTGTGTTCTGGTGCCAGTTCGAGCCCGTCGAAAAATGACAGATTCTCACGAATTGAAGCCGCGGCAAAGCCGGCAATACTTTTCCCGGCGAGGTGCACGGCCAGGCTCGCGGCGCGCAAGCGACTGCCGCGGCAATCGGAACAGGGCGCGGCATCGGCCTCATCGGCGACGCGCTTGCCGCCGCCCTTGATCTCTATGCCAGTACCATTGCACGCCGGGCATGCCCCTTCCGGGCTGTTGAATGAAAACAGACTCGGGGTAATTTCGCCCAGCGCCGTACCACAATCGATGCAAGTGAAATTCTGACTGAAAAGTAATGGCGCCGGCGGCGTTGCACCGGTACCGAGGCTCTCGATCTTGATTGTCCCCTGCCCGGCCCGCGCGGCAACTTCCAGAGAATCGGCCAAGCGCTTCTCAATGCCGTCGCGCAGCGTCAGCCGGTCGACGACGAGATCGAGTTGTCTCGCGTTCTTTAAAACAGCGGGGATCTCGCCGCCAAGCTCGAAGCTTTGGCCGTCGAACATGACACGATTAAATCCCTGGCGCGCGAGTTCTGCTAAACTTTTACCGGCGCCGCCCGGCGAGAATTGAACCGGCGCCAAGATCAGCAGGCGCGATCCGGGAGCCAGCGCCATGATGCGATCGCCGATCTGCTCGATGGATTGCGCGTTTATTTGCCGGCCGCAGTTGACGCATAACGGCTGGCCAATCCGCGCGAACAAAAGGCGCAGAAAATCATAAATATCGCTGAGCGTGCCGACGGTGGAGCGGGGATTGTGCGCGGCGGCTTTTTGTTGTATCGCGATGGCCGGCGACAGCCCATCGATGCGATCGACATCGGGCTTGGCCAGTTGCTTGAGGCGTTGGCGGGTGTCGGCGCCGAGAGATTCGAGATAGCGCCGTTGTCCTTCGGCATAAAGGGTATCGAAGGCGAGCGAGGACTTACCGGAGCCGGAAACACCGGTTATGACGACCAACTGGTCGCGCGGAATCTCCAGATCGATATTCTTGAGATTGTGGACACGCGCGCCATGGATGACGATTTGGCCCGCCATCTGAAAACTACTGCAACTCGAATTCTCGGAGTTTGCCTTCGATCAGCGTGCGATATTCCTTGAGCTTGGCGGCCGAACGCGCTTCGAAACGAAGCACCAGGGCCGGTTGAGTATTGGAAGCGCGGATCAGACCCCAGCCTTCCGCGAATTGCACCCGCACGCCGTCGATATCGATGACATCATAATGCCGGCGAAAATAAGCTGTGGCCCTGTCGGCGATGATAAACTTTCTGTCATCGGGGCACTCGACGCGCAATTCCGGCGTCGACACGCTATTCGGCAGATCGGCGAGCAGTGTCGACAGGGGCTTGCCGGCATCGGCGAGTATTTCCAACAGGCGGAGCGAGGCATAGATGGCGTCGTCATAGCCATAGTAGCGTTCTTTGAAAAACATATGGCCGGTCATCTCGCCCGCCAACAGCGCGCCGGTCTCTTTCATCTTCGCCTTGAGCAAGGAATGGCCGGCCTTCCACATAATCGGCTTGCCGCCATGCTTGGCAATGTCGTCAAACAACCGCTGCGAACATTTCACCTCCGAGATCACCACCGCGCCGGGATTGCGCTTGAGCATATCCCGGGCAAACAGGATCAGTAGCTCGTCGCCCCAGAAAATATTGCCCTGCTCATCGACGGCGCCGATACGGTCGGCGTCGCCATCGTAGGCGACGCCGAGATCGGCTTTCTCTTGTCTGACTTTGGCAATCAACATGGCCAGATTTTCCGGCACCGTCGGATCAGGATGGTGCAACGGAAAATTACCATCCGGCACGCAACCGATCTCCCACACCTGGCAACCCAAGTGGCGAAAAATCGGCGGCGCCACCGGACCGCCGACGCCATTACCGGCATCGACGACAATTTTTAACGGGCGTGCCAGCTTCGGCACGTCGGTTAAAAGACGCTGCTGATAGGCCGGCAGGATGTCATAACTCGCCACTTGACCGCCCGGCCGCTGCCGAAATTCGCCGCGCTCCATCTTCTGGCGCAGCTCTTGAATCTGCTCGCCATACTGGCTGTCTTTGCCCAGGCAAATTTTAAAGCCGTTGTACTCAGACGGATTGTGGCTGGCCGTGATTTGAATACCGCCATCGACGTCCAAGTAAAACAGAGAGAAATACAATAGTGGCGACGGACACACGCCGAGATCGTAGACTTGCAGGCCAGCCGACACCAGGCCAGCGATCACAGCTTCGGCATAAGCATCGGAAGTCGCCCGGCAGTCTCGCCCCACAGTGGCGCGTGTGCCGCCCGTTTCCGCGATCAAGGTTCCATGCACCTTGCCGAGCAGCAGCGCGAAATCTTTGTCGAAATCGATTTCCGCTAGACCGCGAATGTCGTATTCGCGAAACACCGCTGGGTTCATGTTTTTTTTGGCCGATGATTTTGCCGCGCGAGCCGCACCGCCAAGAGAATCGCTTCCTTCATGCTGGTTTCATCGGCTTGGTCCTTGCCGGCTATATCGTAGGCGGTGCCATGGTCCACCGAGGTGCGGATAAATGGCGGTCCCAGCGTCAGTGCCACACCGCCGTAGAAATGGTGCAGTTTGAGCGGGATTAAACCTTGATCGTGATACATGCACACTACCGCGTCATAATCGCCGCGCGCGGCGTGATGAAACAAACTATCCGCGGGAAACGGTCCCTGAACTGGAATCCCATGCTTGCGCGCCGCCTTGACCGCCGGCGCGATGATGTCGATCTCCTCGGCGCCGAAGTTGCCTTTTTCACCGCCGTGGGGATTGAGGGCCGCCACCGCGATTCGCGGCCGGGCGATGCCGAAGGATTTTTTCAAGCTTGCATGGGTCAATGCAAAAGTCGTTTGCAAATTTTCCCCGCTCAAACTCCGCGCTACCTTAGCGAATGGAATATGGCCGGTAACCGGCACTACGCGCAGCTTAGCGCCGATCAGCATCATACGGCATTCGGGCGTGCCGCCGAGTTCGGCAAACAATTCGGTGTGGCCGGGATAATCGTAACCGGCATCGATCAGGATATTCTTGCTCAGCGGCGCCGTGGCGATGGCATCGGCGACTTTTGAAAGCGCCAGCTTGGCTGCCACCCGGATATAGCTGAAGGTGCCATGGCCGGCGGCTTTGGCGGCGACACCGGGACGGGAGTCTCTTGCGCTCAGCGCCGACAGCGAACAAACCGTGAACGCTTTGGGATCGTCAAGCATCGGCAACAGCCGCTGGCCAGGCTGCCAGCAGAGCAGTTTCGGCCGTTTGCGGCGCACATGGGTTCGTTGCAATACGCCCCAGTCGCCCAAAATCAGCGGGCGGGCAACTCTCTTGATAATAGGGTCGGCGAGCGCCTTGAGAATGATTTCGGGGCCGATTCCCGACGGATCGCCCATGGTAACGGCGATAATGGGTTTATAGGGCATGCGGTGGCGCAACGTCGGGCGAGATAGTTAATCGAGTATCTCCACTTACGAACGATGAGGCGAAGATTAAGGCTTTTTTGACGAGAATGGATTCAACGAATCGACGATCGACGAGAATATCCCCTTGGACTTCTCCGGTTCCGGCGCCGGCGGCGCGAAGATATCCGGCGTATCATCGGCGTTTTCCGTGACGAATAGCGGCATACCAAAGATACTAACGACGCTTTTGTTCGACAACGGACTCTTGGGATCTTCGTCCTCAAATGGCGTCTCGTTGACGATGTAGGAAAGCGGATTCAGATAGCTCAAAGCCGAGCGCGACTCACGGCGCGCCGGCCGGTTTGAACGCGCCATCAATGCGTTGACGGTTTCTTCCTTCGATTCTTCCGGTTTGAACGTCACTCCGGCGAGCTTGACGTCGACGCGGTGTTTGCGCCGCAGATCCGATTTGAGCCACTTCGCGAAGCGCTCTTCCATGGCTTTGGCGAGCAGCTCTTGTTTGATTTTCGCGGCTACAGCACTGAGCGGCAAGACGCTACCGGCTTCGCGCGCTTCCAGTTTCACGATATGCATTCCCATGCTGGTGCGGAACGGCTCGCTGATTTTACCGGGACTGAGTTTTTCAAAGGCGACTTCTTCGAGCCCGGCAATCAATGTACCCTTGTTCACCCAGCCGATGTCGCCGCCATCGGCGCGACCGGCGCCCTCGGAATATTCCCGCGCCACGGCGGCGAAGTCCTCGCCTCCGATAATTCTTTTATGTAGCTCCTTAGCCTTGGCAGACACGGCGGTGACTTGGTCGGCGGGAGCTTTTTCCGGCAGGGACAACAAGATATGCCGAATCCGCGCCCGTTCATTGGCCCGGTAGTTCTTCGAGTTGAGCTTGTAGTAGCGTTCGACGTCTTCGTCGGTGATATTGACCTTGCGCTTCACTTGCCGGTCGACGATTTCGGCTTTTTCCATCTCGGTCTTAACCGAGATTTTGTAGCTCGCCAGATTCAGCCCTTCGCGGGCAAGACTCGCCTTGAAATCCTCATCGGAAAGCCGATTGCTTTTCTTGACCTGTTCGATATAGCGATTGACATCATCGTCCATGATACGAATTCCGGCTTCGCGCACTTCCGCTTCCATGAGCTTGTCAGTGATGAACTGCTCCAAGACTTCGCGGTCGGCCGCATTGATCTCCTGCAAACTCCCTGTCGGGAACGTTGTCGCCATGCGGCTCTTGGCAAAGGTAGTGAGATTGGTAAGGGTGTAGGGTTCGCCGTCGATCACAGCGATTAACTGCTCGACGACGGCCGCTGATAGGCCTTGCGGCATAACGACTAGCGCCACCAGCCATAACCCGACCCATTTCGCTCGTATCAACATCGCCAAACCCCCAGCCAAACTACCTAACAGGTAACATAGACGATTTTGAATTCCAAACCGGCAAACACCAGGAGTGTCGATACTTTACAGCACTTAGACCCCGCCGCGGTCAATCCTTATTAATATTTGCCGAAGTTGCGCCGATAAACGCTGCGGAGCCGGCACCGCACGCTCTTTTTTTCACCCCGCCGGTATCCACTGGGCTTTCTTGGGAGCCGGGATTTCACGGAGCCCGTGGAGCAACTCGATCACTTCACCGGCCAACGGCTGCCAGTCTGATCGCTTTGGCGTGAACGATAAACGGCCGTCGGGCGCCAGGCGGAAACGATGTTTTTGATTATGAATGAGTTCGAGCAGCTTGTCGACTTTGACCGGCGAATCACGATGGAAGAGCAAGAATATCCTGCCGTCGGAGAAGCTGATCTGCTGAACGAGAAACTCTTTGAGCACTCGGCGTAGATTCATCACTAGAAACAAATTGTCGACAACTTCGCTGTAGGGACCAAAGCGGTCTTCGATCTCTGCTTTCAACTCGTCGAGCTCGACGGCGTTCTTCAGGCTCGCCAAGCGCTTATAAAAATACAGCCGCTGGTTGGCGTCGGGCATATAGTTATCGGGGAAGTAGGCCGAGATGCCCAGGCGAATTTCTGGATCGATCTCCGGCAAGATCTCTTCGCCTTTGAGCTCTTGAATCGCCGCCTGCATCATCTCGGTGTAAAGCTCGAAACCCACCGCGGTGATCTGCCCCGACTGTTGATCGCCCAGCAAATTGCCCGCGCCGCGGATTTCGAGATCGTGCAATGCCAGCTTGAAGCCCCCGCCCAGGCCGTCGAGCTCCTGCAACGCGCGCAAGCGCCGCTCGGCGTCGGACGTGATCGCGTGCTCGCCCGGTATCAGTAAATAAGCGAATGCATGACGGTGCGACCGTCCGACCCGGCCGCGCAACTGATAGAGCTGGGCCAAGCCGAAACGGTCGGCTCGGTTGATGATGATCGTGTTGGCGTTGGGAAAGTCGAGGCCTGACTCAATGATCGCCGAACACACCAGGACTTGGGTTTTGTTCTCCAAGAAATCGACCATGACCTTTTCTAAGTCCTTGGGCCGCATCTGACCATGGCCCACCGCCATCTTCGCCTCGGGCACGAGTTCGGACAATTTGAGTGCCAGACGATCTATAGTCTCGACCCGATTGTGCAGGAAGAATACCTGCCCGCCGCGTTCGATCTCGCGCAGGATGGCGTCGCGGATCACCCGATCGTCATAACGAGTGACGTAGGTTTGAATCGCCAGCCGGTCTACCGGCGGCGTTTCAATGATGCTCAAGTCACGAATGCCGACCAACGACATGTGCAAGGTGCGCGGGATCGGCGTCGCGGTCAGGCTCAGGACGTCGACCAGCGCGCGCATTTTTTTCAGCCGCTCTTTGTGCACCACGCCGAAACGGTGTTCTTCGTCGATGATCACCAGTCCCAAATCTTTGAAGTCGACATCTTTCTGCAGTAAGCGGTGGGTGCCGACGACGATATCGACCTGACCCTTGGCGGTGTCGCTGAGAACCTGCGCGATTTCTTTGCTGGTCAAGAACCGGCTGACCATTTCGATGCGCACCGGATGATTGCGGAAGCGGTGGCGAAAGGTCTGCAGATGCTGTTGCGCCAAGATCGTCGTCGGCGCCAGGACCGCGATTTGCTTGCCCCCCTCGACGGCGAGAAAAGCGGCGCGCATAGCGACTTCGGTTTTGCCATAGCCGACATCACCGCAGACCAAGCGGTCCATCGGTTTGCGGCTCTGCATGCTCGCCAGCGTGTCGTCGATGGCACGCTGCTGGTCCGGCGTTTCCTCGAACTCGAAGGCCGCTTCAAATTCTTTGTACATGTTGTCCGGCGGCGCGAAAGCGGTGCCGCCGCGCGCCTCGCGCAAAGCGTAGAGCTGGACCAACTCTTCGGCCATGGCAAGCACGGCCTTTTTCGCCTTCGCTTTGACTTTTTCCCAGGCCGTGCCGCCTAGCCGGTCAAGCGATGGCTGGGCACCATCGCCGCCGATGTATTTCTGCACCATGTTGATGCGGTCCACCGGCAAATAGAGCCGGTCGCCCGCTTCGTACTCGAGATGGAGGAATTCGCCTTCGACACCCGCCACCTTGAGAAACTTGAGGCCACGGTAAACGCCGATGCCATGGTCGAGATGGACGACATAATCGTCTTGCTTCAACTCGCTCAGGCTGGAGAGAAAATGGCTCGGATAACTCTTGGTCGCCGTGGTGGGCTGGCGCTTGCGCGTCGCGAAGATCTCATCGAAGGTGACGAAAATCAGCTGGGCTTCGGGCAGGCGGAAGCCTTGATTCAAATTGCCACGGACGATGCCGCGCGCGATATCCGGACGCGCCAGCACCAACGGAATGTCATCGTCGAGTAGCGCCACTTCGACTTGGTAGCCGCCCAGCAGTTCGCGCAAACGCGCCGCATCGCCCTTGGTCGGCGCGACGAAGATGACTTTCTCGTTGCTCCAAGATTTTAAACGCTCAACGAGCGGCGCCAATGAAACATCCTTGCCGTGCAGCGCCGGATCCTGGCGCAAATCGCTGGTCAGAAAGGACTCGACGGTCAATGTCGTCGCCTGAGCCTTCTCCGCGGCGGCAAGCAGCATCAATGCTTCACCCTGAATGGCGGAAAACGGCTCGAGCGTGGCACGCCACTCATGTTCGTTTAAGTAGAGCTGCTCCACCGGCGCCACCAGCCGGTGGTCTTCTTGGGCCTGCCGGTTGCGCTCCCAGGCATGCTGGCCAAAGCGCTCGCTTTCGGCTTCGACGCGGTCGGCGGCATCGAGCCAAACCAGTGTGTTGGCCGGCAAATACGTGGTTACCGGCACCAAATCGGGACAGAAAAACGGCAGCAAGAATTCCACTCCGGCCACGGGGATGCCGTCGCGGAGCGATTCGAGCAGCGCTTGCCGCTCGCGCCGTTCGACTTGCAATTCCAGCGCGCGCTGCTCCAGCCGTTTGAGCGATTCCTCGATGCCGGCGCGCTTGAGCGCGAACTCCTTCATCGGCAGGAGTATGAATTCTTCCTGCACCGCCTCGGTGCGCTGATTGGCCGGATTAAACTCGCGAATCGATTCCAAGCGGTCGCCGTCGAATTCAAGACGAATCGGCCGGCCGTAGCCGGGCGGAAACAGATCGACGATGCCGCCGCGCACGCTGAAATCACCGCGCTCCTCGACCAATGGGACATTTTGAAATCCCCAGTGGATCAGGTGATCGAGCAACCCCTCACGCGGCAAATCTTGGCCAACGACAATATAGAGATAGGATTTTTTTAACGCCGCTTTTGGAATCACCCGCTGCATGAGCGCCGCGGGCGTAGCGATCAAGATCGGCGCCGGCTCTTCGATTAGCTTGTAGAGGCCCTCCAAGCGGCCGGCGATGTTTTCCGGATGGGGCGAGAGATTTTCAAAGGGCAAAACTTCCCAGGATGGAAACAGATGGAGCCGGCGGCGCAACGGCGCCAAACCGCGTTCCTCACCGAGAAAAAAACCCAGATCGTCGTAAAGAGTTTCCGCCTGGTTGGCGCTCGGCGCGATCACCAACATCGGCCTCTGGCTATCGGCGGCTGCTAAAGCCAACAAATAGGCGCGCGCGCCGCCCTGGATGCCTTGAATGCGCTTGCTGCCCGTCCAGGTTCCGCGCAGGAACTGAGCAAGCTTTTCGCTGAGTGGGTGCGCGGTCATGAAAAGAGACGGAAACGTTGGAGCTGAATTTTCGGAATGTTCGATGCCGACGGCGTGGCTCCGGGCGGCTCGGCCGCTTTAGCCCAAGCCTCAGCCTCGGTACAGAGATCCTGCACTCGCACTTGGAGAAACACCGGCTGATAGTTTTCAAAGCGAATCAGCGCCTGATAAATCCCCCGCACCGCGCCCTTCACCTCGGCGAAGTCGACAAACATACGAAACGCAGCCGCCAGCTGAATCAAACCTTCGAGAAATGCTTTGTTCTCTGCCTCGCTGTCGCGGTAAAACTCTTCTAGAATCTCGTGGCAAGCGAAGAACTTCCGTTCATTAAATAAACGTATGCCGTCGCGCAACCGAGCATCCATAGGTTTGAAAAATGTACGGTAGCAACTTCTCGGCAACGGCTCAAGGCGAGTTGCTCGGAGCGCGTTGCACCAACGATTGCACCGGCTGAATAATTAGCTTTAACCGAACCGCTTGAAGGCGCTTAACGCCGCGCCCATAGCCGCTGATCGTACAGCGCCACCGCCGGAACCGCGGCGAGCCAGATGCAGACATCGGAAACCGCCAGCAGCAAGGTGGAAAGCGTAAACGACATCGTGTAGCTGCCGGTCCAGTCGTGGAACACGCCGCCAAAGAAAGAGCCTAATGCGCCGCCGACGCCGACGGCGACCGTGGAATAACCGAGGATTGAACCGAAGCCTTTACCGGAAAAGATATCGGCGGTGAGCGAGGAAAAAATCACCGCCCGCGAGCCGAAGCCGATGCCGAAAAAAATCACGTAGACGTACAGCAGCCAGGCCTGACTCGGATCGCGCAGCAACATCAAGGCGCCGACGCCGACGACAGTCATAACGATATTCAGCGTATAGGCCGCCTGTTTGGTCAAGCGGTCGGCGATAAAGCCGAATATTACCCGGCCGAAACTGCTGGTGATGCCGGCGAAACCAAAAATCGACGCCGCCAGTAATTTGCTAAAGCCGACGTCAACGACATGAGCGACCTGATGGGTGATGATGACGGTCGTGCCGGAGGCCGCGCCGATGCGCGCGATAAACAACAGCCAGAACTGCAAACTCTGCAACGCCAGTTTGGCGGTCCACTGCTTCTGCTCGTCTGTCCTCACTTTAAGATGTCCGCCGCTATGCCCGTGCGGCCCCGGTTGATAGGAAACCAACACGATAGGCAGTAGCAAGGCCAACACCATCGCCGCATAGATCTCGAAAGTACGCTCCCAGCCATAGCCGGAAAGCAGCCATTCGCTGAGCGGTGCCAATAACATAATACCGACGCCGCTGCCGGCGTAGACCACGCCGATGGCCGAAGCGCGATTGGCCGAAAACCATTCAGAGATGAGAAAAATATGCGGCACCATGCCGGTCAAGGTGAACCCGGTGGCGAGCACGAGCCCGAAGCAGATATAAAGTTGCCACAGCGCCGACACCTGGCTGCTGAGAAAAAGTCCAACTCCCAGAGTGAGACAGCCGGCAATGGCAATTTTTCTGGTGCCGTAACGGTCGAGTAAATAACCGGCTCCGGGAGAAAGCAGCGCATCGACAGCAAGGACGATGGAAAATATCCCTGCCGTCGCGCCCCGGCTCCAGCCGAAAGCATCGAGTAAAGCAACGTTGAAAACGCCGAAAGAAGAATGCAACCCGCGCGAAAAACCGAGCACGATGAAAGCGAACGCGGCGATTAACCAGGGTGTGGGAGAGGAACGCATCACGGTAATTGCCATTTGTCCTTAACAGAACGATCTCAAGCCCACAAGCCGACAAGTTCAAAATAGCGCAAGCACACCGGCGCTGCTCGATCGTCCGTGGCTTATTGTCTTTTCTCCCGAGCACGCTTATCTTATGCCTAGCCATGCAGGTTCGATTGTTATTTTTAGCATTGTCTTGTTTAGCGATTGCCGCGTGCTCTGGATCTGGTACCGGCTTCTCATCCGGGCGCCAAGCGCTGTTGCGCGGCGAGCCCGATAATGCTGTCGCTTATTTTGATCGTGTGGCGCAAGCGGATCCCGGCTACATTGCTGATTCACCGCTACCACGCAAAAGTATCTGGACCTACGTCGGGCGCGCGCACTACAACTCGGGGCGATACGCCGACGCCAAAGTTGCCTTCGACAAAGCTCTCACTCATCTTAAGGACGACTATGTCGCGCGGCTCTACCGCGGGCTGACCCTGCTCCGGGTTCAGTCCGCGACGCCGCCTCCAGCCAACGTTTTTACCCTGCAAGAAGTTTCCTATGCGCTACGCGAGGGTGTGTCGCCACGACGAGTAAGCGCGCTGGCGCGCGAACGCGGCGTTGCCTTTGATCTCAACCTAGAGACAGAAAACCAGCTAAAAAACGCCGGCGCCGACACAATTTTGCTGGATGATTTGCGAAAGCTGCGCGCCGAGCGCGCCAAACAAAATCAACCGACCGACAACCAGCGCACCGAGGGCGCCAAGGAAATTACCGCTGCCTTGACCGCCCTGCGCGACTGGCTCAGTTACACTATCGCCAACACTCCCCAGGGGCGTTTTTGGGATCCGGCGGGAGAGATTCGCGCGGACATTTCACGGGCACTACGCGCTGCCACGTCGAGTTCGCGCGATTGGGATGCCATCGTCAGCGGCGCCGAATCGGTGGGTTACAAGTTGGAAGAGGAAGGCGATCGCGCTCGTCGTGACGAAGCCGACGATTTCCAGCGGCGGCGCCGTTGACCACGTGCGAATTGCCAGTCTAGCTAGTCTTTCAGCAGTCGATTAGCTGGCCTAGACTTCTCTCTGCGGCACAGGCTCTTTTGGTTTTCTCGATCTCACTAATCATTTCAGAGTTACTCGGATCGAGGGCGGCCGCTTTTTTTAACTCCGCCAACGCCGCTGCATACTGTCCCTGCTCCCGTAAGCTTTTGGCCCGCGCGATATAAGGTCCGAGGCTTGCCTTGACCGCCGCCACTGGCGGTGGCGCTCCCGGATTTGTTTCAGTGGGTGGTTTCGCTACACTTGTTTCGACCGGCGCTTTTTTCGGCAACTCCTTCACGACGAGGGTGACCGGAGCGCTGGTCAGTTCGCCGGCGCGCACTGCGACATCGACTCGTCCCGGCCGCAAACCGCTGAGTTGACCTTCCGGTGTGATCGCCGCGATGGTCGGATCGCTGATTTGCCAGCGCAAGTCGCGGGTAACCGGCTTTTCACTCTGGTCCGAATAGCGCCCATGCACACGGAGCGCCACTTTGTCGTTCGCGAGCACTTCCTTGCGCGCAGGCATGATTTCAAGCTTCACCATCCTGACGGCTGGAATTTCCTTGACAGTTTTTGCCTCCGATTTCACTGTCACGGTCCATGACGCACTGACAAGCTCTCCTTGGCGCGCCGATATTTCGGCCATCCCCGGCTGTAACGCTTTCACCTTTCCTTGCGGATCGACGACCGCAACGCTAGCATCGCTGCTCGTCCAATCGACGGGACCCGCGACATCGCTCTTCGTTCCATCGGAATATTGCCCTTGCAGCGTGAGCGCCAGGCTATCTGCGGGTTTCAACTGTCGACGTGTGCCATCGATAATGATCGCAGTCAGTCGACGCGCCGGCAGTTGCGGCGGCGCTGGGTCGTGAACCGGCTCCAGCGATTCAGCTTCGCGGGCGATGCGACCAGGCATTGAAATTTGTAATGCCACAAGAACCCCTGCAAGGGCGACTCCACCACCAACCATTTTCTTCCAGTGACCCGCGAACATCCGTCGCAAACGAGATTGCCATGGGATCGCACCACTTGCAGGTCCACGCCAAGTGTCATCGGCAACTTGCGGCCTGCTCATCGGTCGCTTTGCTTCGCCCAGCAAAGCTTGTAGGTCAGCGATCAACAGCGGTACAGCCGGCGTATCGGCGGATCCGTCCCAATCTATCAGGTTAGCCGCTTGGATCGCGCGGAAACCCACCGGCGGCGCGACGTGTCCAATCAGCACTGGAAATAGCAGTTTATCTAGCCGGCGTGCCTCTTCGGCTTCTTCCAAAACCCATGGACTTTTTAACGAGTTTTCCGACCAAAGCACGATCAAGCAGCGCATGCTCTGCAGCGCCTCTTCGAGGACGGCGCGCCAAGTACGGCCTGCCGGGATGCGGCGGTCCCACCACACGCTCAAGCCGGCCGATTCGAGAGCTCGGGCGAGTTGCCCGGCAGTTTCTTTGTCTTCGTTTGCGTAACTGATAAAAATGTCGGCCATAGGATCGATCGAAACTCTTGCGCTCAGTGCGGGCCGCTACCAAGGTTCAGAACGACATCATTGTAGCAAAACCCATTAGTTTTGTAATGAAGTATTTACCCCGACCATGCCACAGCCGTGCGTGATGCGTTGTCTTCGTGACCTTCTTGACAACTCACACGGCCAAGTAATACAGCTCAACTCGATTAGGAGGAGTAGCTTATGCGGGTCATCGATGGCGACGGTCATGTCGAAGAAAACTTAGATACTTTTAGCGATAAATATTTGGACCCGGCGTTTCGCGCGCTGCGCCCGCGCGTCACCGGCGTCGACGGTCTGGCCTACTGGGTGATCGAAGAGCAGCTCTATCCTCGCCGCATCGGACCCGGCTGCCATAACCTTGGCACGCCGACCAACGTCAACGGCCAGGTTGCCGCCCACACCATGGGTAAGCAGGAGAGCATCGCCAGCATGGAACTGGACGATATTGCGGCACGCCTGAAACTCATGGACGACGAAGACATCGCCGTGCAGGTCATTTATACGACGCTGTTCCTGGCCTACCCGCTGACGACGAATGTGCCGTTGGCAACCGCGCTCACCTCCGCTTACAATCGCTGGATGGGCCAGCGTCTGGCCGGTCAAGCGCGCATCAAATGGTCGGCGGTGGTGAATCTCGACGACATTCAAGCGGCGGTCAGACAAGTTCACGAGGCAAAAAAGCTCGGCGCCGTCTCAGTGATGGTGCTCGGTACCGCCGGCGACGACATGCTCGATCACCCACGCCTCGATCCGTTTTATGCCGCACTCTGCGAGGACAATCTTCCCTTGGGCGTCCATGTCGGCTGGGCTTGTCCGTCCGTGAACAATCTCTACTCGCATATCTATCCATCCGGCGTCATCGCCTTTCACGTGCCGCTCCTGATGGCCTTCACCGCCCTGGTCAGCGGCGGCGTGTTCGATAGGTTTCCCAAGTTACGCGTGGTGTTCCTCGAAGCCGGCTGTCAGTGGGTGCCATTCATCATTGAGCGAATCCATCACCGCTTTAAAAACCAAGGCTCGACGCTGAGAAAATTCCTGCCGCAAACGGCGCCGATCCAGAAATTGCCGGTGATGGAATACATCAAGCAAGGCAATATCTATTTCAGCACCGAAGTCGAAGACGAAATTTTACCCCACGTTTTGAATTTGGTCGGCGAAGGCCAAGTCATCTTCGGCAGCGACATGCCCCACGGCGATCGCGACCGCTGCGCCGCCGCGATATTGCAGAAGCGTACGGATATTAGTGATGCGGCGAAAGAAAGGATTTTGGACAAGAATCCGGCGACGTTGTATGGGATCGGGTGATTTGAGTTACAATTCCAAGAATATTCTCAGCACGAATGACCCGAGCAGTAAAGTTCAGCGTCGTGATCTTCCATGCCCTCGCTTCCTTCGGGCCAATAAGAACATTCGCGCTTCGCGATAAAAAGGCGGTGCGGCCAATGCTCCAGGCGGGCTGCCTTGCGACAGCCCGTTATGGCTTCCAGCCGCTCGCCTTTAACTCGTCATTAACCTTGCGCGCGAAGCTAAAATCGAAGATATCGGCGAACTTCATTTCTCTCTGCGTCTTCGTCGCCGCCTTCATCTCATCGATCATCGGTTGGAGGATCTTTGCGTCGCTAATGCCGTCGCGCACCGTCAGCCTGACCTCCTCATCGTAAATGGCTGACGCCATGTCGCGGTCCTTGAGTTTAAAAATGTCCATGGAGTATTTGATCGCTGCGTCACGCTTGGTGAGATAGAAAGCGATGCCTTTCAGACTCGCGCGCATGAAACGCGCGATCTTGCCTGGCTGCTGCTTGATTTTTTCATCGGAGGTTGCCAGCCCCCCTTGGATCGTGTTGACGTACTCGCCGGCTGACGCGAGCTTGACGAATCCGTCTTTTTGCGCGCGCAGGCTCGCCGCGGTATTAAACAGGGTCGCTTGGATCGCCTTGGCCTTGAGGGCCGGAAAGCGCACATCATCGCCGCCCATGACCACCAGACTCGCGTCCTTGGTTGGGTCAAGGCCGTTTCTGCGTAGAATCTCCCGCGTCACCACCGCTAGCGAACCCTCGGGTGACATGATCGCTACCGTTTGCCCGCGCAGCTGAGCGATCGATTTGATATTCGGCAAGGCGATCAAGTCCCATCCCGGCTTATCCTGGAGGACGGCGAGACTTTTTCACCGGCACATTGCGCGCTACCGCGGCCAAGGCGCTGCCGGCGTTGGTAAAAAAGTCTATCTCACCAGCCAGCGTCGTGCGGATGGCGATCTCGCCGCGGATGCTCAAAAACTCTATGTTGATACCTTCTTCCTTGTAGTAGCCTTCCTTATTGGCGATGATCAGACAGACCACCGATGCCGAAAGCGAGGGATGCGCGACCCGGATGTTGTCGATCGCCTCAGCCGCACCGGCTGTAAATAACCATGCTGTTAAAACACAGCTTACGAATCGGACCACGCAGTAGCGCGTCATTAGCAGGCCTCCTATGGTTTTTCGCTGTTTCGATACGGCTTTTGAGACTCAGTTAGTATAAAGACGCCTCCCGAGACAAGAGATCGGGAGGAATATCTCGGCGACCTAACGACGGCAAAACAGATTTCGCCTGTTCCCTTATATGTGTTGCCTTTTTGATTATCTGTCCGTTGAAACAATCACTTTGCCGAATGAGCGGTGACCTTGAAAATAATATTCGCAGTTCCGAACTGCCGTAGCGGTGTATCGAGCGTTGGCATACTTCGGCCGGCGGTTCAGATAAACATCTTGCTTGGCATTGCGATTCATCGAACTGCCATCGTGGTAAAGATCCCTCCGGTCACCTGGGGTTCAGATTTGACCGCTTGACGACATCGATGATAAACCGTCGGCTATCGATTTCTTGCACAGGAGCTTTTCATGGCTAATTCGAGCATCGAAACGGATGTGGCGATCATCGGCGGCGGCGGCGCGGGTATACCGGCAGCCATCGAAGTCGCCCGCGCCGGCGGTAAAGCACTTGTTTTGGAAGGCGCGGCGGAATGCGGCGGCACGGCGGCGATCTCCGGCGGTGGCTGCTGCATCGTCGGCACGCCGCTGCAAAAGGCCGAGGGAGTCAACGATACGCCCGACTTGGCATTCGAAGATTGGGTCAAGTGGGGCGGCGGCCAGGCCGACGAAATCTGGGCTCGCTATTACCTCGACCATAGCTTGCATGATTTGTATCACTGGGCCGAGAGCTGCGGCGTCAAATGGGTCGACATGAAATTTCAGGAAGGCAACCGCGTGCTTCGCTGGCATCGCCCCGACAACAACGGTTTGGGTCTCATGACCGCGCTGATCGCAACCGCCGCATCGATTCCTAACATCACGATCATGACGTCGACCAAAGCCGGCAAACTGATCACGAAAGACGGCCGCGTCGCCGGTCTCACAGCTACCAAAGGTGGCGCAGCGATCGACATCCTCAGTAAAACCGTCGTCGTCGCCACCGGCGGTTTCAATTCCAATCTCGAAATGGTGCTGGAACATCGCCCCGAGTTCAAAAACTTTCGCGTCATGGAGGGCTCCGGTTTCGGCGCCATGGGCGAAGGCCACAAGATGATTGGCGAGCTCGGCGGCTATTTCACACATATGGACTGCATCTGGTTCTATGTCTACGCCACCCCGGATTACCGCGACCCGCAGCAACGCCGCGGTTTGGTTTTCCGCATGGTGCCCGGCTACATCTGGTTCAACCAGCAGGGACGGCGCTTCCACAACGAGTCGCGCACCGGCGGCGCTTCGGCAACCCCGGCGCTGCTCGCGCAAACGCCGCCCCACGCCTGGGCCATCGCCGATACGCCGATGCTGGCAAAAATTGACGTCGCCGACCCCTACTATCGCCGCGGCGATGTCATCGACCGAGCGAAGGTGGAAGAGTTGCTCGACAATTCACCCTTCATCAAGAAAGCCGACAGCCTCGAAGAGCTGGGCAAGCAGTGTCGTTTCGAAGACCCGGAGAATTTTCTTGGCGAGGTCGAAGCCTACAATCAATGCTTCGAGGCGAAATTGGACACGGATCTCAAGTTCGGCAAGTCGCTCAAGGGTTCGAAGAGGTTCGACACGCCGCCTTACTATGCCATTCAGATTTGCCCGCTGGCACGGAAAAATTTCGGCGGCGCTAAGACCGACCTATGCTGCCGCGCGCTGAATAAATATTTCGAGCCGATCCCGGGACTCTACGCCGCCGGCGAAGTCGCCGGCATGGCCGGCGGCCACATCAACGGCAAAGCCGGCCTCGAAGGCACCATGCTCGGCCCATCGATCTTCAGCGGCCGCGTCGCCGGCGCCTGGGCCGCCCACGAAGCCGGCTTCGGACCCGGCTTTGTCGGCAAACCGAACCGGCCGGAGTTAGATTAAAATCCCGTTCAAGCATCAAAGGGTCAATGTTCCGGAGTCTGACCTTGAACTGTTGAACGTTTGAACTTTTGAACCGCCACCTATGGCACGCAAGGCGCAATCGGAGAACCACATGTCCAAACCAGCAGAGTCCGTAAGCGATGTAAGGGAAGTGCGCGGCTACTGCGCCCTTTGCACGGCCCACTGCGCCACCATCGCCACCGTCGAGAACGGGCGGGTGACAAAGTTGGAGCCGGACCACGATCATCCCAATGGCGGCGTCATGTGCGTCAAAGGCAAGGCCGCGCCCGAACTGGTTTACAATTCTGACCGCTTGAATTATCCGCTCAAGCGCACCCGGCCCAAGACCGACACCGATCCGGGGTGGCAGCGGGTCAGTTGGGACGAAGCCCTCGACGACATCGCAAGAAGATTGCTGTCGATCCGCGAGCAGCATGGGGCCAAGGCGCTGGCGCTGGGCAAAGGAACGAAGAGCGGCACCTCGGTGGACGATGTCGAGCGCTGGCTTGGCCGGTTTCTCTATCTCTACGGCAGTCCAAACTGGGTTTCGACCACTCATGTCTGCAACTGGCACAAAGACACCGGCTTCAGTTTTACCTTTGGCACGACGATCCAGACACCGGATGTCGCGCATAGCAAGACTTTTTTAATCTGGGGCCACAACCCGAGCTCGACATCATTGATCCTCGCCCACGATATCGTCGCAGCCCGCCAACGCGGCATGAAAACCGTGGTCGTCGATCCGCGCCGCATCGGCATCGGCGCCAACGCCGACATATTGCTGCAAGTTCGCCCCGGCACCGACGGCGCCCTGGCGCTGGCGTTGATTCATTGCTTGATCGAGGAGAGTTGGTACGACGTCGAGTTCGTGCGCCGCTGGACCAACGGTATGTTCCTGCTGAATATGGCAACCGGCGCGGTCGTCACCGAAGCCGATCTCAACGCAGCAGGAAGCCGCAATCGTTTCGTGATCTGGGACGAGGCGAAAAATGAAACTGTCATTTACGATCCTCACACAGGCGCGTACGCCCGCGACAACGTGAGCCCCGCACTCTTCGGCAGGCGAGTTGTGCGCTCGAAAGACGGCAGCGAAATTATTTGCCAGCCGGTCTTCGAACGGCTCGGCGAGATCGCCGCCGCATTCGCGCCGGAGAAATCTGCAAAAATCACCTGGGTTGCGGCCGACCAAGTTTGGCAGACCGCGCTCATGCTGGCACACAACCGGCCCATCAGCATGTACATGTGGAACGGCGTCGGCCAGCACACCAATGCGACCCAAACCAGCCGCGCCATCGCGACCCTCTACGCGCTGCTCGGCGATTTCGACCGCCAGGGCGGCAACGTGACATTTCCCAAGCTGCCGACCAACAATGTCGATGGCAAAGAGTTCCTAGCGAAAGAAGCGGCGGCGCTGCGTATCGGCCGCGAGAAAAAGCCCCTCGGTCCGCCGGCATCGCCGGGCAACTGCGCCGCCTATGATATCTTCACCGCGATCCTCGACGAACACCCCTACCCGATCAAAGGGTTTCTCGCCTTCGGCTGTAATCCGGTGATGTCCAATCCCGACCCGCGCCGCGCCCGCGAAGCGCTGAGTAAATTGGATTTCGCCGTGGCGCTGGATTTGTTCATGACGCCGACGGCCGCGCTATGCGATTATGTTTTACCAGCCACCAGTTTTCTTGAAATGTCCGCCATTACCACGGCGTTCGAACACCGCCAGTTGGGCAAGACCCATTTGCAATACCGTGCCGCCGTGGTCGAACCGCTACACGAGCGCCGCTCCGACACCTGGATACTTTTTCAATTGGCGAAGCGTATGGGCATGAGTGAGCAATTCTTCAACGGCGACATCGAAGCCGCCTACGCCTATGAGCTCGCACCGACAGGAATCACGCTGGAACAATTGAAGGACGCTCCCGGCGGCATTTCCCGGCCAGTGGCACCCAGCTTCGAGAAACACGCCACGGTTAAAAAAGATGGAACCCCACGCGGTTTCGACACATCATCGAAACGAGTTGAACTCTATTGCCACAAGTTCGCCGCTGCCGGTTATCCAGCCTTCCCGGAATACCTCGAGCCGGCGATGAGCCCGGTCAGCCGACCCGACATCGCCGCCCATTTTCCGCTGGTCCTGACCAACGCGAAAAATACCACCTTCGTTCACAGCCAACATCGCTCCCTGACGAGCCTGCGCAAATCGCTGCCGGAACCAAGCGCCGATGTTCACCCGGAAACCGCGTTGCGTTATGGCGTCAAGCATAAAGAATGGATGACCGTCGAAACCCCGCGCGGTGCGATCAAAGCCAGAGCCCGCGTGACGACGAACATCGTTCCCGGCGCCGTCTGCGTCCAACATGGCTGGTGGCAAGGATGTAAAGAATTAGAATTGCCCGGCTACGACGCCTTCGAGCCCACTGGCTCGAACGCCGCCATGCTCATCGGCACCGAACACGCCGATCCAGTCAGCGGCTCGCTGCCGCATCGGTCGTATCTATGCAGAGTCCGCCCGGCGCCATAAGTCGCCGTGCGACTCTATTCCAGGCGTTCCAAGCAGCCGAGCAAAATCGAAGATTGTTCTAACGGCTTGAATGTATTGAACTAGGGGAACGACTATTATTTAACGGCTCTAAGATCCTCAATAAGAGCAGTGAGGATTGCTTCCAGCGCCAGATCCCAGCTTTTGACCAGCGCTTCCGGCGATCGGCTGCTCACCGGCATGGATTTCACATAACGTTTCTGAAGAACAATGCCTGGCTTAGCCGGTAGATCGCTGGTCAGGAAAAATTCCAGGTCGATGACCGCGGCCGGCGCGTTGCGATCTCTGAAATCGCCGTAGATCCCGTTGACCGCGCCTTCCAAGACATAGCTCGGCGCCTGGCTGTTCGACGCGCTGATGACATACTTGAAAAGCTCGGCACCGATCAAACTCTTGCGAATCTCTTCGCTAATCAATCCCGCCGGCGGGGCGATAAATTGATTGTAAAAATCAGCCTCGAAACCGTTGTCCGAAATCCGATAAACAAAACTTCGATCCTGGTAGCGCGGCGAAATACGCAAAGTCGACACTTGCAAAATCGCATCCTGAACGGCCCCGCCGGCCGGCGCCGGCTCGCGCACTTCCAAGACATAGAAGCGCTTCTCGGGATAGCTGCGTTCAAGGCGTTCAAGGCTGACGCAACCTCCCAGCATGGCCAATAGCGCTGCGGCCACATAATGAGTCCTACATAATTTCATCGTTGCATTACCTTCGAGGGCGGCGGCGGCGCGCCGAACAACACCTGGGATGGATACTTGCGCGAACTTTCCGTGAGTTCTTTGATGTCACTAGAAACTGCTTGCAAGTTCTCGACCGTGGCAGCGATCCCCTGCTGCTGGGTCGCGATCAATCGGTTCATGCGCTGTAAGGTTTGCCGGAGCTGGGCGCTGGTTTCCGGCAGATCGGCGGTGACCGCATCGAGCCGTTTGACCATCCGCTCCAAACTCTCAGCGGCGCGCGGCAAGTCGGCGAGCATCTGGTTGACCGGCGCTTGGGCGCGCTCGATGATCTGGCGCGCGCCGCTCGCCGCCGCTGCGCTGTCTTTGAAGGCGGATTTGATATCGCTGTTGCCGATCAACTCTTTCAACTGGCGATTGGTCTCGCGCACCTCGGTCAAAAAGGCATTGGCCTGGCCGCCGAGTTTATCGAAGTTGGCCCCCTCGGCGACTTTAGTGATCGTCAGCAGCGACTTTTCCAACCCGTCGACTAACCGCCCCACGTCGATGTCTTCCACGCTGCGGAGAATTTTTTCCACCGATTCGCTCAGCTGGGTAATACGGCTGCGGCTCGACGGCACGTAGGGATAATGAGGCTGCCAATCAATCTCCAGTGCGGGATTGCGTGCCGGATCCTGATAATCCGCCTCGATATAAGCCGCCCCGGTGACGCCTTGGGAGGCCAGTCGCACGCGCAAACCTTTTTCGACTTCAGCCAGGAAACTTGGCGAGCCGGCATCGGCGATAAATATTTTCGTCGTCAGGCCGATGCGCACCAAAACGTAGCGGCGCTTGGTCGGGTACTCGGCGCTGGTCAGGCTGATCGTCTCGACCTTGCCGACTTGCACGCCGCGGAATTTCACCGACGAGCCGACGTCGAGCCCCTGTACCGATTCGTCGATGTAAGTCTCGACCATGACTTTTTTTTGAAAAATCGTGCCGACGCCGAGGGCGACCACGCCGAGCGCGCCGAGGATCGTGCCGACGATGATAAACAGACCGATCTTGAAGTAGCTGGCTTTTTCCATTCCCGGTGTATTAGACGGCTAAGATTGTGTTCTCCGGTGTTACACTGGGTTATCGGCGGACGGCTGCCGGGAAAAAAACTGCCGCACCCAGGGATTGTCGCTGCGATCGCGCAACTCCTCGGGTTTCCCCGTGGCGACAATGCCTTTGATGCTTTTATCCAACATAATCACCCGGTCCGCAATCGCGAAGATGCTCGCCAACTCGTGGCTGACGATGACAAAAGTTATTTTCAAGCTACGCGCCAGCGACAAGATCAAATCGTCGAGCTCCGCCGAGGTGATCGGATCGAGTCCGGCCGACGGCTCGTCGAGAAACAACACCTGCGGGTCGAGCGCCATGGCGCGGGCGATGGCGGCGCGCTTCTGCATGCCGCCGCTCAATTCCGACGGCATGTGATTGTCGAAGCCGCCAAGTCCGACGCGCTGCAGCTTGAGCGAGGCGATCATGCGAATCGCATCGGGCGGTAAATCGGTAAATTCCTGCAGCGGCAGACAGACATTGTCCAAAACCGTCATCGAGCCGAACAACGCGCCGCTCTGATACATGACCCCGAATTTTCGTAATAGCTGTTGGCGCTCTTGGCCTTCCACCGTCGGCGACATTGTCGCCGTCGATGAGGATGGTGCCGGCCGCCGGCGCATACAAACCGATCATATGTTTGAGTAGGGTGCTTTTGCCGGAGCCCGATCCGCCGAGAATGACGAACACTTCGCCGCGGTAGACCTCGAAGCTTAACTGCTTGAGAATCACCTCGCCGCTGTAGGCCGCGGTAAAACCCTCCACTCGAATGAGCGTCTCGCCGGTCGTCATGAGTGCCTGTCAGACCCAGAGGTAATAGTAAATCACCGTAAAAATCCCGTCGGTGATAACGATCAGGATAATCCCGCTTACCACCGCATGGGTAGTGGAAAGTCCCACCGCACTGGCACCAGTCTCGGTCTGCAGGCCGCGCAAACAGCCGATGGCGGCGATCAGGATGCCGAAGGCGAAGGCCTTGACCAGGCCGCCGACGAGAGAACCGTAGCTCACCGCAAGCTGGAGCTGATTGAAAAAAGTGATCAGCGGAAATCCCAGCGATAACATGACCGCCGCCCCGCCCATCACGCCCAATAGATCGGCGAACACGGTGAGCACCGGCGTCATAACCAGCGCAGCAAGCACCCGTGGCACGACCAAAAATCGCACCGGCTCCAGCCCCATGGTTTTGAGCGCGTCGATCTCCTCGCGCACCTTCATGGTGCCGATCTCGGCGGCGAAGGCTGAGCCGGAGCGGCCGGCGAGGATAATCGCGGTCATCAGGGGACCCATTTCCCGCAGCACCGACAAGCCGATCATATTGGCGACGAAGATCTCGGCGCCGAATTGACGCAAGGCGACCGCCGACTGAAACGCCATGATGACGCCAACGAGAAAACTCAGCAATGCGACGATTGGTAGAGCATTGACGCCGACCTCTTCAGCGATCAGTAACGTATCGCGCCAGCGAATTGCGCTCGGATGGCGCGCCGCCTTGACCATAGCCAGGCCCAATTGACCGACGAATGAAATCAATTCATGAATATCCTCCCAAACCTGCACCGCCCCACGGCCTATCTCCTCGACCAGCTGCACGCGAACTTTGGCTTTGCTTGGGGTAGTGTCGCTGCTGCCTTGGGACCAATCGTCGAGCAGCTCTTGAAACTCCGGGCGCAGGCCGTGGATCTCCAGCTTGCCGCCGGCCTTTTGCTGCAGCCGGCGCAATTGAATCAGCAGAGCGATGCCCGAACCGTCACAATAATCCATCGCGGAAGCGTCGAGATCCACCGTCGCCGCCCGCGCCGCCGCTACCAGCCGAGTCGATTCGCGCCACACGCGTCCGGTGCTGTCGGCGTCGAGTCGCCCGTCGATGGCGAGTTTGAGCAGGCCGTTGCGCGGGCCGTCGCTGCGCAGCTGGGCGCCATTGAAGATGGGTGAGTCCATTTGAAGTTAATTGCGGCCGGTGTCTTTATTATGCGCGGTCCATCGGCATGGTCAACTCGCCGGTGCCGAGTTTTTTTGCGGTGCGCGTATCGCGAGGCTTAGGTACGCCGCGATCATCAAGGCGACGACAAAAGCTAGAAACGACGACCGATAACTGCCTGTAACGTCGTGGACAAAACCGAAGAACGGCGCTCCCGCGGCGCCGAAGGCGTGGGTCACGAGAATACCCAGACCGCGCACCATGCCGAGGGAGATGCGGCCGAAGTTGGCCGCCCAAATCAACTCTTGCAGCACCCAGCCACCGCCCAAACCGATGCCGTAAAGAAAAAAGCCCAAGTACACCGGCGTGATATGGCTGGTGACGAGCACGAGCGCCAAGCCCGCCGACTGAACCAAAAACATGATTAAACTTGAATGGCGGATATCCACGCGTTCGCTGATCACGCCCCACACCATGGTCGACCCAAGCTGGGTTGAGGCGATGATGCTAAGCACCGTGGCCGCCACTAGCGGCGAAAAGCCGATGTCGGTGACGTACGCGAACACATGCAGATTCAAACCGGCGATACCGACGTTGGCCAGACCGTAGATGAAACAGATAAGCCAAAACGCTTTGGTACGGATAACCTCGCGCCAGGTCCAAATCACTTCCTCCGTCGACAAGCTTGCTTTCCTGTCGTCGTTCGATTGATTGACGTCGAAAGTACCTGGCGGCGCGTCCATGCCATCCGGCTGCAGGCCCAGCTCTTCCGGGCTGCGGCGCATAAAGATTAAAGCGGGAATCACCACCAACACCAAGGTAATCAGACCGAAGATTGACCAAGTCAGCCGCCAGCCGACCCAGGTGAACAGCGCCGCAGTCAAAACCGGAATACAAACTTTGGCGAAGCCCTGGCCCATGCTGGCAATGGCGATGGCACGCCCCCGTTTGCGCACGAACCAGCGTGATATTGTCACGCTGACGATCATGTGGCACATGAACACGCCGCCGATGGCGACGAAAATCCAGCGCAGCAAAAGAAACTGCCAGAACGCGCCGACCTGGCTCATCAGCACGAAACCTAATCCAGCCGAAAGCGCGCCAACGGCCATCAACCAGCGACCGCCGAAACGATCGATCATCGGTCCCACCAGCGGCGCCATCGCCGCGCCAATGAGGATTTCTCCCGAGCGCAAGAGCGAAAACAAACCGCGCGATACCCCCAAGTCCTCGGTTAGCGGTTTCAAGAACACGCTCAGCGTACTCGACATGTGGAAGGCGCAAGCGACATGGGACAGGAAGCCGACACCGACGATATACCAGCCATAGAAGATCTTGGATTTGGCAGTGGCAAATGTTGACGGAAAATTCAAGTCGCAGCCACCCGAGGAAGAGCATTCAAATTATCAAGGATCGCCGCGCTTGTAAAAGCGCCGGCGGTTGCACCAGCAAGAACCGATGCGATATAAAAACTCATCTGACGGCGATCATGAACCACGTCACAGGAGCCGAGCCATGGCAAAAAGAGGCCTGAGCCACATTGCGCTTAAAGTGCGCGATTTAAAAAAGACCGAGGCCTTCTACGTCGGCGTCTTAGGGCTAAAAGTAGCGTTTCGCCACCCGCCCGGCATGATTTTCCTGACCACGCCCGGCAGCGGCGATCTGCTAAACTTCGTCAAAACCGCCCAACGCCCACGCGCCAACCAAGGCCTGGAGCATTTGGGCTTCAGAGTCACCAGCACGGAGCTGAAAAAGCTTGAAGCAAAAATCGCCCAGGCCGGGGTGAAAATCGACGGCCGCCGCGGCCACACCGCCTTCTACATCAGCGATCCCAACGGCTATCAGCTGGAATATTATTGGATTGTGACTAACTGGCACTGGATCCACACAGTTTATTTTATCCCCACCCGATCGCCAGCCTGTCGGGTTCAAAACAAAGTCAACTGATTCTTCTCCGGCCGGCGAAAGTGTTCCGTCGTCAGCTTCGGCCAGCGTTCGTTGATCCGCGATTTCATGCGCGCTAGTTGAAACAGCGCCGCCATCTGCTCGGCGTAAATCCCCTCGCCGCGCATACGCGATTTGAAGTTGGGATCGTTGAGCTTGCCACCGCGGATCTCGCGCACGCGGTGCAGAATTTTATCCTTCTTGTCCGGATAATGCTGGGTCAGCCACTGCTCGAATAAGTCTTTCACGGCGAACGGCAATCGCAATGCGACATAACCGGAGAAAGATGCGCCCGCCTGCGCTGCGGCGATGGCGATGGCCGGCGCTTCGGAGTCAGTCAGGCCGGGAATCATCGGCGCTTGCAGATATCCCACCGGCACACCGGCGGCCGCTAGTTTTCGAATCGCCGCCAGACGGCGCGCCGGAGTAGACCCGCGCGGTTCCAGCGCCGACGCGAGTTTCCCGTCTAGGGTCGTTAAAGAGATCGTCACGCCGATGCAGTCAATCTTGGCCAACTCTGAAAGAATGTCGATGTCACGGGTGACTAAATGGTTTTTGGTGATGATGACCGCGGGATTGCGAAACTCCAAAAGTACTTCCAAACAGCGCCGCGTCAGCCGCTTTTGCTTCTCAATAGGCTGGTAGCAATCGGTATTACCGCTCAGCGCCACCAACTGCGGCTTCCATTTTGGACTCGACAGCTCTTTGCGCAAGAGTTCCGGCGCGTCTTCCTTGACCATGATTTTGGTCTCGAAGTCGAGGCCGGCGGAGAAGCCGAGATACTCATGCGACGGGCGCGCGTAGCAATAAATGCAACCATGCTCGCAGCCCCGGTAAGGATTGATGCTGGCATCGAAGCCGACATCGGGGCTGTCGTTGAAGGCGATCAGGGATTTCGAACTGTCGGGATAAAACTGGGTGTGAGGAGCAGAAATCTCGTCGCTATTCTCGGGCGGCTCGGGTACCCGCTCGATCGACTCGAAACGGTTTTTCGGATTGGTCGCCGAACCGCGGCCGCGCAGAGTAGGCGGCGTATTCATGACTTTCCAAAAAACTAAGCGCTGGCTTCGGTCTCTGTCGCGCTTTCGGCAGCCTTATCGGCCTCGGCGGCCGCTTTGGCGGCAGCAGCTTTAGCATCGGCGGCGGCTTTGGCGGCAGCAGCCTTTTCCGCAGCCTCTTTGGCGGCGGCTTCGGCGGCAGCCTTTGCCACCACAGCCTTCTTTTCCGTGGCAAGCACTCGGGTAACGCGCTTGAGCAGGCGGATTTTTCTCTGTAACAGGCGCGTTTTCTTACGATTCGGAGTAGCAGCGGCGAGTTCGGCCTTTTGTTTTGCTAATTGGCGGATGTTTTGTTTGGCAGTGGATAATGCGTTGGCTTCCATCGAGATATCCCTCCCTTTATGAGTTACAGTTTGGTATCATATTTTTCGGTGAAACTAAAATGACCGCTAAAAAAAGCACAACGGCCGATACCGATCCGAGGGATCGACTTAAAACGATCCTGCCCAGGCTGGAAAAATCACATCCCGATGCCAAGCTCGATCTCGATTTCACCAATCCGTTGGAATTGCTCATCTCCCTAATCCTCGCCGCGCAAGCGCGCGACGACTTGGTCTGTAAAATCACACCGGCACTATTCAAAGCAAACCGGAGCGCTGCTGATTACGCGAAGCTGCCGCTCGCCGATTTGGAAACGCAAATCGGAAAAATTAATTTCTACCGCAACAAAGCCAGATCGATTCACAACTGTTGCGTGCAACTGGTTGAGCGCTTCGGCGGTAAAGTTCCCGGCAATCTAGCAGACCTCGTCAGCCTCCCCGGAGTCGGCCGTAAGACAGCTAATGTCGTCCTTGGCAACGGTTTTGGCCAGCAAACCATCGGCGTCGACACCCATGTCAAGCGCCTATCGCAGCGGCTTGGCTTCACCACCAAAACTGACCCGGACAAGATCGAAGCCGACTTGATGGCAATAGTCCCGGAACAACATCGGGTGCGCTTCTGCCACCTGATGCAGTACCACGGCCGCCGCGTCTGTTTGGCCAAGAAACCTAGGTGCCCGGAGTGCATCATCAATGATCTCTGCCCATTTCCGAAGAAGACCGTTTAGCCAATCAGAGTCCTAGAACCAATGAACATACTTCCAATGTTATGGCTCATTGCACAAGCAGTGATCATTCCCGGCGGCGATTGTTAGGCCAGGGATTTTTGTGAGCATTGAACCTCTCGTATTGAGCCACCACCGAAACCCATGAGTGATATCCTCCAACCGCCGTCATCGTCCTACGTAATGCGCGAAGCGCGCGGGCTGATCGAGCTGCCACGGCTTTTGCTAAGATTCCCCGCCCTTGCGCGCTTGCCTCGCGGCAATGGCGAACCGATTCTAATCCTTCCTGGCTATGGCGCCGGCGACGGTTCGACGATGATTCTCAAGGGTTATTTGCGTCTACTCGGCTATCGCGCGCGGGGATGGGGACTGGGCCGCAATCGCGGCGCTGCCAGCGAGTCGCTGCCTCGGCTTTTGCGACGGTTGGGAAATTTATCCCGACGGAGCAAGCAAAAGGTCGCCATCATCGGCTGGAGCTTCGGCGGTTACTTGGCCCGCGAGCTGGCGCGCGAGCGTCCCGATCTCGTTCGTCTAGTGATTACCCTGGGTACGCCTGTCGTCGGCGGCCCCAAGTATACGGCTGCGGCGAAATCCTATCGCAAGCGTGGCATCGATATCGAAGCCATCGCCGCCGAAGTTGAGCAGCGCAGTCGATTGGCCGACCTGGAAATTCCCGTCGTTGCGATTTATTCGCGCGACGACTCGGTCGTGGCCTGGGAGGCCTGCATCGATCGACTATCTCCCAACATCGAACATGTCGAAATCAAATCCACTCACCTCGGTTTCGGTTTCTCCGCCGATGTTTACCAGATCATCGCCCGGCGGCTGGCACAGTTCGAAAGCCAAGCCACACCGCTGACTACGGAACCACGGCGGCGCCGAAGGCTGGCCAAACTGCCGCGCTAAAACGAATCTCAGCCGCCCGGGTCCACGGATGCGAAAGTGAACACATGGAAACAACCATCGTGTACTGGCTTGGCGCAGCGCTGCTGGTGGTTGTCGGCTTAATTGGACTCGTCCTGCCCGCCATTCCTGGCGCGCTGCTAATCCTGGCGGGTCTCATCCTCGGCGCATGGGCCGAAGGTTTTGCTCACGTCGGCTTATGGACGATCGCGATTCTAACGGTTATGGCGGGATTGACCTATGCCGTCGATTTCTGGGCCACCATGTTCGGCGTAAAAAAATTCAGCGCCTCTAAGCGCGCCGTCATAGGTGCTCTTATTGGGATCGTCGCCGGCCTGTTTCTCGGCCTAGCCGGCGTCATCTTTGGACCGTTCATCGGGGCAGTGATCGGCGAGCTGTCAGCCCGGAGAAATTTGCAACAGGCCACCCGTGCCGGCATCGGCGCTATCATCGGCATAGTTCTCGGCGCGGCGCTCAAACTCGCCTTGGCTTTAGCGATGATCGGAATTTTCGTGGCGACAAGATTTTTGTAGTTTCAGGCGACAACCGTACCGGCCATTACCCTCTGCCGCGCTAACACGCCGCGCTAGACTGAATTGCGATCTATGGGCGTTCTGTCGAGCCCGAGAGGACCGCTATTCCGCCCGTGTCGTCAACTCAATCTTATAGCCGTTAGGATCTTCGAGGAACGCGATAGCGTTGGTGCCGCTTCCATGTTTCATTGGGCCGGGCTCGCGGATAATTTTCACGCCTTTAGCGCGCAACTCATCGCAGGTCTTATAAACATCCGGCACGCCGAGTGCGATATGGCCAAAGCCGTTGCCTATATCATAGGAATGCGTATCCCAATTGTAAGTGAGCTCGATCACCGCATCGGTATCTTCGGAACCGTAGCCGACGAACACGTTGGTGAAGCGGCCCGACTCGTAATCTTTCTTGCGAATCAGCTTCATACCAAGACCGTCACAGTAGAATTTCAAGCTCTCGTCGAGATTATTCACCCGGATCATAGTATGGACGATTTTCATGACGTTCCTCGCTGCCGATAGCTCTTATTGGGCTTTGTTGTGATTCATCGGCCCTTCGTCAAATTCTACACTAGCAATTTCAAACAGTAGATTTTCTCCTTTTAATCGTCAAGCATCGCGCACACCGTGCGATCTCGCAGCAACAGAAAGGTCTGGTCCATACCGGATCTCCTCGCCACTGCAAAATCGAAAACCCTTCGGATAGATAGAAGCGCGTTGCCATACTCAAGCTATGGGTCAAGCCGGCAGCGAGTTTACCTCGCTGCTGCGTATGACCTCATGCTGTTGGTGAGAATGAATGGCCCAGTCAAAGCAATGGCCCTGGCTCCCGGTCGATCAAGCCGAAGCCCAACCTTGCTGCACTAACGCAGATTTCACCGATTCGATTTCCGCCTCTAACGCCGCCAGAGTCGCGGGAACCTTCGTCAGGTCGCGTCTCTCGCCACACTCCTCTATATTCCGGGCCAGACGCAGGACCCGATTAGCCCCAACTTGCCCTGCCGACGATCCTAGTGTGTGAACGGCGCCGGTTAGAGCTGAAGATTCCTCAGATGATAGGGCGCGACGTATTTCTGCCAACAGCACCGGATATTGCACCAAAAACATCCGGCTAATTTTACCGAAAAGCACTCTGTCTCCCTCCACGTTTGTCAACGCACCGGTAAAGTTAAATACATCGCCATCATTACCATCTGACACAGGTGCTGGAGATGTCTGGTTCGAGCCGGACTTGATCATCGTCCGCTCGAAGGCCGCCTTCAATTCCCGCGGCAGAATCGGCTTCGACACATAGTCGTCAAAACCCCAAGCCAAACATTTGTCGCGATCTTCTTTCCGGGCATGGGCTGTTATCGCAATCACCGAACTTCGAAGGGCTGCTTGTTGTTTCAGTATTTGGATTTGCCGGCTGGCTTCAAAACCGTCCATTTCAGGCATCTGCAAATCCATTAGAACGATATCGTAGGGGATCAACTTGAACGCTTCCACCGCCTCTTTACCGTTGCTGACGAAATCCGCCCGGTGACCCATATTCGTTAGCAGTCCCATGGTCACCTTTTGATTGATGTGATTATCGTCAGCAACAAGGACGCGCAAACGACGCTGAGACTTCTGTTCCGCCAAGAACTGCCTGGTGATCAGCGAGGCATGAGAGCTAACCTGGGGCGTTTTGCTCGTCAAGCTAACCAGACATTCACTCAGTTGAGATCGCCCGAGCGGCTTGGTGAGGTAAGCGTCAATACCCGCTTGCTGAGGGCTTGCAGCATCTCCGCGCTTAGCGGCGGAGGTCAACAGCAATAGCTTGGTGGCAGCGAATCGTGCGTCTTGTCTGATAACGGTCGCGAGTTCGGTGCCGTTTACACTGGACGATGTTGCGTCCAACACTATCACGTCATAGGAACCGCCGCTGTGCAACGAAGCGAGCAACAGCTCCAGCGCCGATATTGCGTCTGGTGTGCTTTGCGTCACGATTCCGAACGAATCCAGGTAGTGCTCAAGGACTGCGCGGCTCGTGCTATTGCCTTCCGCGATAAGCACTTTCAGGCCGCGCAAGTCGCTGCACGCCCGAGCAGCAGGTTGCTCGCTCGCGACGCTCTTTAGCAACTTTAATGTCAACCAGAAACAGCTGCCCGTTCCTATTTCACTGGTAAAACCAATTTGGCCGTCCATCAAGTCGACGAACTTTTTGCACAGCACCAACCCCAAACCGGCGCCGCTATACTTCCGCGTGATAGAGGCGTCGCCTTGAGAGAATACATTGAAGAGCTTGGCGTATTTCTCTTTGGCGATACCGATTCCGGTGTCGGTGATTTCAAACCGAAGCAAGGCGTGGGTCGGCGTTTCTTCAACCACATTGACGCGCACGACCACCTCTCCTTCTGCGGTAAACTTGAGAGCGTTGCCGACCAGGTTCGAGAGAATTTGTCTTAACCTTCCCGGGTCGCCGCGTAGATTTGTCGGCACATCGTGATGGATGAACTGGATCAGCTCGATTCCCCGGTCCGCAGCTTGTTGGGCGAAGAGCGCGGTAATATCTTCGACTGAGCTTCTGAGATCAAAATCGATTACCTCGAGCTCGATCTTCCCCGACTCAACTTTGGAAAAATCGAGAATCTCGTTGATAATCGTCAAGAGAGCATCTCCCGACCGCCTAATCACTTCGCAGTATTCGCGTTGCTGCGGGGTCAACTCGGTATCATCGAGTAGCCCTGCCATGCCGGTTATGCCGGTCATCGGTGTGCGTATTTCATGGCTTATGTTCGCCATGAACACCGATTTCGCTTCGTTCGCCGCCTCGGCGGCTTCCTTGGTCAACCTCAGCTCCTGTTCCAACGCCTTGCGCTCGGTTATGTCGATAATCGAAGCGAGAACGTGAGTTCCCTCAGGGGTCTCAACCGGATTCAAGTCGATCTCTATCGGGAATTCACTTGCATCTTTACGCAAACCCAAACGATATCTGCCCGGGCCCATCGCGCGCGCTCTCAGGTCGGCGAAAAAATTATCGCGATAGCTAAGATAGTGGCCGTGATAACCTCCCGGTATGAGAGTCTCGATAGGTCGTCCCAAGAGCTCTTGCTTGTCGTAACCAAACATTTTCTCCATCTGCAAATTGGCCATGATGACCGTGCCTTGGCAATCGATCATGAGCACCCCGTAGGGCGCCGAATCCACGACTAGGCGAAATAACGCTTCCGCTCGTTTGCGCTCTGCTATTTCCTGGGCTAGAGCGACATTCGCGTTTCTCAGCTTCGCTTCCTGCGCTTCCAGACGATCTTTCGGGCTGCTCACCCTTTCGAGGAGACCCGCCATCTTGCTGATGTTTCTGACGATCGTCGAATACTCATGTTTTTTTACCGGACGAGAAATCGTATTCGGCATGAACCGGTCCACTCTCGCTAAGCAAAGACTTCGCGGCCTTGATTACTCTTGGCAATTTCTCAATCATCCCTGCCTCCAAACCCAAACCAAGCGCGGCGCGTTTCTAACCAGCTCAGCGGCATACCACGATTGAGCTGATCTAGGATGTCGGTTGTCCGGTCCCCTCGCAGCAGCTTGGCGCGTTCCATAATACTTTTAATGGTTTAATCCGAGGATTATTTCGCGCTCCAAGATCCCGACATTGTCCTTACCGTGCTGACAGAACGCGAACATCGATTAATCCAGAACAGTCTGAGTCTCAAAATGAGTTCGAATCGCTAACCTACTCGGCAAAAGTGGGATGCCCGTTCATCCCTGAAGGTCTTAGGGTATCGTTGCAACTACCTGATTGATCGAAATCGGTCACTACCTAACCACCCACTGACTAAAACTCGCGATCATTACTGCGAATTTGCCGATGCGCAACAAATGGGCCAAAAAATGTGGCAGAGCGTGAGTGTTTTATCGTCATAGAAGGTCATTTCTGCACAAAAATGAACAATCGTAGACGAGCTAGTACAGATTTGTCAGACTTCTTACTGCCAATATTGCTCGGCGATCGATCCGGCCGTTGCCGACGGCAGCGGAGTTTGCAGAAAGAGGAAAAAGATGAAGGGCTACCCGTCAAGCGACTTGAGTGGCTGAGGCGGCGGGGGGTCGTTGGTATTGGCCTGTTGGCCACGACGATGCGGATTCGAGACAGGCGCCAATATCATTCGCGCCGAGGCGCGCATGATACCATGAAATATCAGTGCAGCGCTTCGGTTGACGGCAAGTTAAAATAGGCTGGATCGGACATCGCCGATCTGAGCCACAAGAGTTCTCTCTCAAGTTCGGCGAGCGCAGCCGGAACCCGGGAACGATCGCCGTCGCTGCTCATAAGCTCCAGTTTGCGCGCTGCCGCCCCGGCCCTGTGACCGCCTAGTTGTCCCACCGACGAGACCAGGTTGTGCGCCATGCTGGTCAGTGTTTGGTAATCCTCCTGCGCTAGCGCGCGCCGGGTTTCGGCTAGTGCTTTGGGGTACTGGTGAACAAAGATGCGCGCCACTTCGCAAAGTAATTCGCGATTACCCTCGACCAACTCTAATGCCTGCGAGAAATTGAGGACCTCCGCATGCGCTGGCGCCGGTGTTGTCGGCTCGGGCGGAGGAAGCGTCATGGTGGCGGCGGTCCGGCGCGCGATGGCGGCTTTCAGTTCCCGCGGGTTTACCGGCTTCGAGACGTAATCGTCCATGCCCGCCGCCAAACATTTTTCTTGGTCTTCCTTCCTGGCATGCGCGGTCATCGCGACGATCGGTGTATGGCGCTGCTTGGTCTTCTCGATCGCGCGAATTTTCCGGCTCGCCTCGAGACCGTCCATTTCCGGCATTTGTACATCCATCAACATCATGTCATACGGAACCAACATGTAAGCCTCGATCGCCGCGTGCCCATTACCGACCACGTCGACCCGATGGCCGAGATTCTCTAACAAACTCACCGCTACTTTTTGATTGACATCATTGTCGTCAGCAACGAGGATGCGCAGCGCCTGCCGCGCCGCAAGCGCCGGTCTGCCGTCGAGCGGAGTTAATCCCGTTGAAGTGTCAGCCTTGGGCGCGTGCCCCGTCGCCACGGCTACACTCTCGATCAATGGTGCAAGTCCGATGGGCTTGGTGAGAAATCCATCGATATCGCGGTTATCGTCGATCGCAACATCGAACCGCTGGCTCGACGTAGTCATCAGCAATAGCTTCAGCTGACTCAACCCATCCTCGCGCTTGATCGCCTGCGCCAATGCGAGAGTATTTATTCCCGGCAACGATGAATCCAATAAGACCAAGTCCGGCAGTTCGCCGCGCTGCGCCGAGGCACGCAATAACTTCAGCGCCGTTGGCCCATCGGCGGCGCTCTGACTGGCGATTCCCAATGAACCTAGGTAGCTTTCCAGCAACGCGCGCTGGGTTGCGCTGTCATCGACGATCAGCATGCGCAATTTGCTAAAATCCGCATGACTCTGGCGTGCCGGCTCGGCCAAATGGCTTTTTTCCAACTTCACGGTAAACCGGAAGCTACTGCCGCGACCTTCCTCGCTGCTGACACCGATCTGACCACCCATAAGGTCGACGAATTTTTTTGAAATCGCCAATCCTAGTCCCGTGCCGCCATATTTTCGCGTGATCGAGGAGTCGGCCTGAATAAAAGCATTGAACAGCTTGTCAATTTTATCTTTGGCAATACCGATTCCGGTGTCGTTCACCGAGAATCGTAAGCTAATCGAATCATCGTTCTGTTCGACGACGTCAACCGCTATCGACACTTCTCCCTTGGTCGTAAACTTGAGCGCGTTGCCGACGAGATTGAATAGAATCTGCCGTAATCGTCCGGGATCGCCTCTTAGATTCGCCGGCACGTCAGGATGGATGAAATTAATTATCTCGATCCCCTTATTGTCGGCCTCGCGGACAAATAGCTCGACAATTTCTTTCATCGCGCTCCGCAGATCGAAATCGATAATCTCGAGCTCCAGCATGCCTGACTCGATCTTGGAAAAATCCAAGACCTCATTGATGATGGTCAGCAAAGACTCGCCGGAGCCTTTGATAATCTCGCAGTATTCGCGCTGCTTAGGCGTGAGCTGGGTGTCACAGAGCAACCCTGACATGCCGATCACCCCGGCCATCGGCGTACGAATCTCGTGGCTGATATTCGCCAAGAAGTCCGACTTGGCGTGATTCGCCGCGTCGGCCGCTTCTTTGGCTAACGTCAACTCGTCCTCAATCCGCTTCCATCGGGTTAGATCGCGGGTGACGTTGGAAAACCCGCATAGCTTCCCGCTGCCGTCGCGCACCGCGGTTATGATTGTACTGGCCCAAAAGTTTGAGCCGTCCTTGCGCGCCTGCCAACCCTCGGTTTCACATTGACCCTCGGCGAGCGCGGTTGTTAAAAGTTTTTGGGCAGTGCCGGCCACACGATCTTCGGCTGGGAAAAGCACATCGTAAGGATTACCGATGATTTCGTCGTCGCTGTAACCTCTAGTTCGATGGGCGCCTTGGTTCCACGTGAGCACGCGTCCTTCGGGATCGAGCATATAAATGGCGTGGTCTTTGACATTCTCGATCATTGAGCGAAAGCGCTCTTCGCTATGCTGAAGCCGAGACTCGGACGCGCGACGCTCGGTGATATCGATAACCGAAACTAAAAGCTGGGCGCCTTCAGGTGTGTTTACCGCTTGCAAGCTGATTTCTACGGGAAATTCACTGCCGTCTTTGCGCACACCGAAGAGATCCTGTCCGGCACCCCGCGACCGAACTGTCAAATCGGTAAAAGGTTCTTCTCTATGATCCCGGTATTGGCCGGCGTATGCCCCAGGTATTAACGTCTCGACCGGCTGACCGAGCAATTCTTGGCTGGAGTATCCAAACATTCTTTCGGTCTGGGGATTGCCCAACACGACCAGGTTATTACGATCGATCATCAACAACCCGTTGGGCACCGACTCCACCACGAGGTGAAATAGTTCCTCGGTGTGCTTATGCTCGGAGAGAACGGCGGTGAGGACGAGGCCAGTTCCGGCAACCGTGGCCAAGAATGTTTGTAATAGGAAAACTAACTCGTTGGGTTCTGCTAATGCAAAAGGACCGAATCCATGTACGGTGCCCCAGATTGCCGATGCCGCCATCGCAACGGTCGCCGTTACCGCACCATGTTGACCGAATCGTAGTGCCGCGAAAAAAAGCGGCAGAATGCACAAGTAAACTAGCGGATCGGATTTGCTCTCGCTTGAAACCCACGCTCCGAAAACCATCTGGCCGACAACCAAGACCGGTAGCGACAGGAACACGGCGTCGATCACCGAGCGGGGTTGCCAACGAGGCAAGGGCGTCACGGTCCAGACCAGGAGCAGCGGAGCTATGATTAGATTGCTGGTTAAATGACCGAGGGACCAGGTAGCGTACATGGCAAAATAATTATCCCAAAGGACCAAACCGCCTAAGTAGAGACTCGTCACTCCGATCGCGGCGCCGATGACTGTGCTCGTCAGGCCGGCAAGCACGACAAACTTGACCACATTACTGGCTCGATCGAAAGCACTGCCGCCGTTGGCGAAGCGGCGAGCGAGCCAGGCGCCGATAACCGCTTCGACGGTATTTCCCACCGCGATGCCGAGGGAGATCTCCAATGATCCGATGGTGATTACGTTGAGCAGGAGGTCGCCTAACAGGATTGCCGGCCAAACGCGCTGTCCGAGCACTAGGACAGCCGCGAGCGCAAAGCCAGTTGGCGGCCAGACTACCGTCGCGCTTGGATTCATAGCGGCCAGCCAAGAGCCAAGCTGGCCGGTTATGAAATACAGCACGCCAAAGATCCCGATTGTGGCTAGATCAGCAAAAGATTTTCTCATCACCGAGTCTCGTCGATCTTTGTAACCCCTACACGCGCTCCGCCATTGACGACTGACTCTGGACGTGAACGCTGCTCAGCCAACCCGCCCGGGTTCTGGTGCTCCAAGCAGTCGTGATCAGTGCTTGCCCAGGGACGCCGCGAAGTAGACTGGCAAGCTTGGGTGGTAAAAAAGCGGGAGTTTGTCGGTGCCCGTGGCGCACGGTCGCGTGAATGGAACTGCGGTCTGCCTTGCGGTCGTTAGCGGGTATAGACTTCAAGGTGATATTGCATCGCCTTTAGTTGCCTTAATAAAATGGGACGCTTAGATCGGAACATCTCCAGCTTCTCCGCCTCTGAACACCGTTCCAGACTAGTCAGAATCTCGCTTAGGCGTTCGGCTCTAATCAGCTTGGCGCCTTCCAAAAGCTCCTTCAGATCCATCGGCTCCTGTGCGGCGTCGACCTGCTTCTCTAGTCGGACGATGACAGCGCTGACGGCCTGAGAAAATTTATCAAGAACTTCGGCAATGGCTTCGGAGTCAATGCCGATTTGCGACATAGTTAACTCGGGGTCTTGCAAGATCTGCCGTTTTTGCGCGAAGGCCTCGTTCACTTTTTGAATCAGGGTGGAAGCTACGATTGGCTTGAAAAGATATTTGGACTCTTGTCCCGCGAGTCGATGATTAGCGCTCTCGGGCCGCAACGACGTGCATACCAGGATCGGGATGTCATTCCATTCATCGCGCTCCTTGATTCTGCGTACCAGTTCAACACCATCAGCGTTGGGCATGACGATATCAGTGATGACAAGATCAATTTCCGGATGAGACTCCAGACAGGTCAAAGCCTGTTCCCCATCATTCACCGTGATCGTGTCGTAACCATGTTTGTCGAGTGTGTGCTCCAATACTGCAGCACTAATTTGATTATCTTCCACAATGAGTACGTTCATGGTTAATTGCTCCCGAATCTCTGTTGACAGGCACTGTCGATCAAAATTCGTCCTAAAACCTCCCTCTCGGCTTTTTGTAACTGGACGCCGTTGGGCCATATTTTATCCCCAACCGCGGATAGGTTTGGATACTTGATCGTCACTACGGATATTCTGAGGCAGCAACACACGTGCCAGCGGAAAACGCAGGTATTCAACGCATTACAAGGCTTCACCGCACCCGCGCCGTACGAAAATGCGCTTTGAACGACAATCTTGTCAGCTAATTCACAGCGTAATTCTCGATCGAGTTATATCGAGTTATGTTGATAACTCGCCGCTGCAAGCGCTTGATTGGCAGGGCTTAGTTCATCGCCTTAGCGAAGCCGCGAATCGTCTCTTCACGGCTGCCGCCGGGAGGGCTGTAGGGAATGATGGCAATTTGCTGGACGCCGGTTTTCTTGATGCGCTCGATTTGCGTTTTGCATTGAGCGACGGTGCCGGCGATGGCGAACTTGTCGACCAGCCAGTCGGGTATCACATCGGCGTGGTTCGCCTGCTGATCCATGTGGTGGTAGTAGTCGTAGGTTTTGCGAATCTCTTGTAAAACCTTCTGCTCGTTGGGATCGAGCACATAAGGCAGCGGATGGGCGACCACCCGGGCGACATGGGCCTTGACCGCGTCTTTGGCGTTCGCCGTTTCGGACACGGCGCAAGGCACCCAGAGAACTAAATTAAGATCCGCCAGCTTCCGTCCCGCCGCTTTGGCGCCGGCGGCGATTTTCTCTTTCGCATGCGCGATGTAATCGTCGGCGACACCGACCAGCACAATGATGCCGTCGGCGATGCGACCGGAGAGCTCAAGCATCTTCGGCCCGCTGGCGGCGATGTAGATGGGCACGCGAGTCTTGGTCGGATGCAGCAAGTGGATCTTACCGGTCGGCAATTGCGCCTCTTTGCCGTCGAGGATCTGACGCATTTGCTCGAGAGATTTTTCGAAGTTCGCCAGCGTTGACGGCTTCATGCCCATGGTTTCCACCGAGCTATCGCCCAGCCCGATGCCGACAATCATTCGCCCCGGCGAATATTCTTCCAGGGTCGCATAACCGCTGGCCGACACCGACGGATGGCGCGTCAACGGATTAGTCACGCCGGTGCCCAACTTCACTTTGGTGGTATTGAGCATCATTGCCGTCATGTTGATGTAGGCTTCGCGCCAGATTAAATGCGAATCGCCGACCCAGATATGGCTAAAGCCGACTTCCTCGCTCACCTTGGCCAGTTGAATCATTTTCTCCAAAGGTTCGGTGGGAAATAACCCTACGCCAAATTCATAAGCGCTCACGATCACTCTCCTCTAACAACAAGTCTGGTTGGCCAGCACTTCCGGCGGCGGCGTCTGCTGGCTGCGGCCGGCTACTTGAACGACACCGTCGATGATGACGTAGGAAATCCCCGGCAAATCGCCCTTGGCGAATGAGTCGAGCGCATCCTTCGAGACCGAACCCGTGATCTTGTGCATCAAGACTACATCCGCGGGCCGGCCCTCCTCCAAAATGCCCAGGTTCAAATCGTGAGCGCGGCCAACATTGCCGGTGGCCATACAGATGGTTTTTTCCGGCGCTATTTCGCCCACCGACGAGATGAAAGCGATCTCGCGCAGAATCCCGCGCGGCACAATGCCGGTGCCGCCGGGAGTGTCGGTGCCGATCAACACCCGGTCGTAACGGCCATTGGCTTTGACCGCCCGCGCGAGGCTCAGCGCCAGCCGGTAATTCCCCGACGTACAGATCTCCATGAAACATTCGGTTTCATTGGCAATGCGCAACATGTCTGCTTCGGGCATCGGGATCGGCCCGCCGGTAATATGACCGATGATGTCTGGTTTGATCTTTTGCACCATGTCGAAGCCGGCCACTTGGCTCACGCCGGATCGCGATACGCCGCCAGAATGAATTTTGACCTTGATGCCGCGGGCGTGCGCCCAGTCGACGTAGCGGTTGGCTTCGCCATTGGGCAATAGGCTGTAGTCGTAGAAAATGAATTTGACCAGCTTGATACCGAGGGCTTGAATTTCATCGAAATCTTTTTCCGTCAAGCCCGGAACCAGGAGCAAGGTACCGGCGTGGACTTTCACCCCGGACGGCCGCAGGTTGTCGTAGCATTTCTTGGTGACGATGGCGACCGACAGCGCCGTCCGCGCGTCCGGCGGGAGCGGCAGTCCGGGCAGATGCAACTCACCGGCGGAGATCAGCGCGGTCACGCCGCCGTGCATATAGTTGGTGATCCAGCCGAGGGTATTCTGCGCCGGCGTATACTCACCGATGGAGGGATGCGAATGGGAATCGATCAAACCGGGAATTGCCGTGATGCCGTGGGCGTCTATGGTTTGGTCGGCGGCTTGAGACAGGCCGTTCCCGATCGCCTTAACGAGACCGTCCTCGATGAAAATCGAGTCCGCCCGCCTAAGCGGGCTTTCCAATTTGCCCGTGACCAACGTGCCGATGTTCTTAATCAGGATCGAAGCCATAATTCACCACTTGGCGGGGGACTATATCAAAGTGTTTTTTGGTGTAAACCCGGTGACAAACTTTCGTAGACGCAAAGAAGCCGTGCGAAATAAAGATTACCGGCCTTTAGGCCCCAAAGACTTCGCGCAGGATGTCCCTGATCGCGTCGGCGGAGGTCTCGTCCAATCTCGCGGCACCGGAGAGCGGCACCGTTTTGACAATCCGGCGTTGCCAACTCACTGCCCCGGTTGCGATGCGCACCAATTGCATCTCCACCACCGTCCGCAACGGCGAACGGCCATCGGTATGCCAACGGCGGATCTCCCACAGCCACAACCAGCCAGAGAGGTTGGCCGTGCGCGCATTGGCCGCGGCGCTCACCCCATCGAAGGGAAACGACTGCAGGCGGGCATCGCGCTCTTCCGGCAATCCCACGTTAACCCGTCGGTCCTGAAGTTCGCGCTGCAAGTGACCACGCAGGAGGTCCATCACTGTGGGCCGGGACTCTGGCGACAGTTTACCGGCCATCTCACCCAAAGAACGCAGCGGATTCGTGCCGGGTAAACGCAGGTCCGAACCCGTCCGGTTGCCCACCGAAGCCAGCCACACCGGCCCCTGGCCCAATGTCGATGGGTCAAACGGCGCCTCAGGGGTCTGGGCGCCGCAACCGGCGCACAGGGTAACAATGAATACCATTAGCCCGGCGATCCGGCCGCGGCGCAAGAGCGACTGCACGGCATAGACGGCGAAAATCACCACGCAGGCAAACGCCACATCCGTCGGTCCCAGCGGCAAATCCAGGCGCACGGATAGATAGAAGCCTAAGACCGCGATGAAAATACCGATCAACGACGAGAGCGACAGAAACGAACTCATGCCGCGCGCCAAGGCGCGCGCCGCGAGGGGCGGCAAGACCATGAAACCAAAGACCATGAGCGGTCCAGCCATGATGACGCCAATGGCAATGCTGAAGCCGCACAGAACGTACAACCAAAAGCTCCACTGGGCGCTGCCCCCGGTAAGCAAGAAAGACAGATCGCGATCGAAGGAGTTGAGTAAAAATTCCCGGCGAAACAAAACCAGACCGACGTAAACCACGCCGTAGACGAGCGCCAGCAGTTTCAATTCCTCCTTGGATAGGGAAATCACTTCGCCCTTGAGCAGATTGAGGATTTCGAGCTCACCGGCTGGGTTAAAGACAATGAACAAAATCGTCACTGCCGACGCCAGGGCATAAGCCGCCGCGAGGCGGCCTTCCGGCGATCCGGTCGCGTGTCGATCAAGATAAGCAAGCAGTCCCATGCCGGCCAAGGTAAACAACAGTGAACCGGCCATCGCCAATAGCCGTTCGCCGCCGCTGCCGTGAGTGAAACCGGCGGCGTGATAAATCCAAAACGTAAACGCCACGCCGCAGGCGGCGATTTGTGGCAAGGTCAAGCCGAGGAACACCCGGCGGCGCAGCATCAAATGCGCGCCGACCAGCGGGCAAACCAATGCGAGGATGGCACTGCCCAGCAAAGCCGGGAAAAGTAAGAACGACGGACTAAAAATTTCCCAAAAGCTCACCATGGATGTTGCGTTACCGATCCTTCTTCCCACGCCACTTTGCCGCCGTCGACGCGCAGGACTTTGCTGGTTACGCTGCGCACCATGCGTAGATCATGGCTCGAAAAGAAAACGGCAATGTCTTCCTCGCGATTCAATTTGAGCAGCAGCTCACTGATAGCTTTCTGCGACTCCGGATCGACGCCCGCCAACGGTTCATCCAAAATAAGAATTTTGGGGCCTACCATCAGAGCGCGGGCGATCAGCATGCGCTGTCTCTGGCCACCGGAAAGCGAAAAAAACGAGCTGCTTGCAAGATACGATAACCCAACTTGTTCAATCACATCGTTCAGTCGCTGTTTTTCTCTCGTCGGTAGACCTCGATACGGCTTTAGCCGGCCATAGCCGCCCATCGCTACCACTTCTCTGGCGGTGATGGGAAAAGTCGAGTCGAGGGCCGAGCTCTGCGGCACGTAGCCAAACTCACTGAGCGCACAGTTGCGCACTAGCAAACCGCTGATGACCCCAAGAAAGCCCAGAATCGTCCGAAAGATCGTCGTTTTGCCGGAACCGTTAGGACCGGCCATAGCTATGAGTTCACCTGGGCCAATATCCAAGTCGATGGCTTGCAACACCGGCACACCTGCGTATCCCATGGTCGCCGCCCTTAAGGAAATCAAAGGGAGAGCTTCGCTCATCAAAGCTCTCGCATCTCAGTGTCGAGGTAAAATTGCACGAGCATGCTGTCTAACTCTTTTTTAGCGCGCCTAGCAAACTCCTGACGTTGTAATCGATGAATTTGATGTAGCTGTCGGTCTCTGCCGTCGCGCCGCCGGTGCTTTGCAATCGCACCACGGCAGCGCCGGTCTGACCTGCGAGCTGCTTCGGGTAGCGGTCGCTCTGCGGCCCGTAGATGATCACCTGGACTTTTTCCTGCTGCATTTTCTGAACGAGCGCGACCAAGTGATTGGGCGTCGGCTCGATGCCGGGTTTTAGTTCGATGCTGCCGATCTGCTGAAGACCGAATCGGCTGGCGAAATAGGCCCAATCGCTGGTGATAGGCGACGAACTTGGTTCCCTTCAGCGGCGCTGCCAGGGTTTGCCATCTTGCAATCGCTTTCTCCAACTCCGCCAATAAGCGGCTAAGATTCTTCTCAAAGACACGGCTTTATGTTGCGGAAAATTACGCCCCAATCCGTCGGCGATATTGCGCGCGATAATTTTGCCATTGAGCGGGTCGAGATTGTAATGCGGATTGCCCTTAGGATGAACATCGCCCTCCGACGCGATCGACTGCTTCTCGGCATTTCCAGCACGGCGACGCCGCTGAACAATCAACATGGCCGGGCTGTCCCGGCATGATTTTCGGATTATTGCCGAGTTCGAAAAGCGCCGGCAGCCAAGAAATTTCCAAGTCCAGTCCCATCGCAACAAGAATATTGGCGCGGTTAAGCTTGGGCACGAAACTCGGTTTAACCGGCACCGCGTGCATAAACTCTACTCCTCTGGTGAGACTCTCGACGTCGACTAAATCCTTGCCGATTTGTTTGGTGATATCCGCCAAATCGGGAGTAGTCGTAACCACACGAATATGACTGCGCTTGAGCAACCGCCCCATACGGACGCACAAGCAGCACAAGCAAAAACAAATTGTAGACAAAACTTCGTCGTTTCACAGTGCATTACTTTATCTCCTTATTGACTCCACCATTAGCGGTTGCGCGAAGCCGTGCGAATGGGCTGCCCAAGACGGTCGTCCATTGCAGAAAAAATTGGTTCCCGCCATCGTTCTTCGATTCGTTAACGTTGTCGTTGCCGTAGGTGTATTGGAAACGCAGCCGGTTAAACTCGCTGAGGGTCCAGGTCAAGAAGGGTGAATAGCTCTGAGTCTTCTTACCCGGGCTCACCAAACTCGGTGCATTGTCGTACAGAAACCCCGCTGACCATTCGCGGTTGAGCTTTGCCTCGGCGTAGGCGTAGCCGCCAGGGAGCAAACATGCGCCGGAACCCTGAGTCGCGCTCGACCGCTCGCTGTTGCCGAACAGTTCGGCGCCAATCGTCACGCCTTGGTGCAGGGTGCTGCTGAGCGGTTGGTAACGGTAGGTCAAGTCTAAGCCACTGAGTGTCCGACTTCCGCCATGGGGATCGGACGGAATGCGAATCGAGGGCGTATAAGCCAAGCTCGTTCCCAGTTCAATGCTATGATTATCGCTCAGATCAAAATAGGTATTGAGCCGACCGAGGTAAGTAAACCGGCTCCAGGCGCGTGACTTAGTATCGTCTAAGCGCTCGTTTTCCGCGCCGAGCTTATTGTAACCGCCAACGGTGCCGCGCAAGAAAAACGGCGTCGGGAAAAGATAACTCAGCTCCGCGCCATCGGCTTTCGACTCGCCGCCGACAATACGCTCCAAAGACAAAGGAGTATTTACAAACGCATATTCATGGGGATGGAACTTGGCCAAGCGGCCAAAGTCGGCGAAAAACCGCCCGCCGCGGGCTTGTAAATTCCACGGCAAAGAGGTCGTCACCATCGCCGCCTCTTCGACCTCGACGCCTTCGCCACTGCCGGTAAAATAACGCATAGCCGCGCGCATAGGGATCGATGGAGGCGGCGATGCCGATCTCCGCCGAGCGGAAATTAAATGTCCCGCCGGCTTTACTGCGTTGCTCGGCAGTGGCATCGATCGCCATGCCAATAGCCGGATTGAGTGCCGACGGCGCGCTTTGTATCGCTCTGGCCGACTTCTCGACCTGCTCCACCCGCGTGGCTGTGGTGCCCCGCTCTTTTTCCAGCTGGTCGATTCGCTGCAACGCTTTTTGCAGTTGCTGCTCCATGCCCTTGACCAGCGACCGCAACGATTCGAGCTCGGAGTCCTGAGCCAAGCCCCGTTCCGAAATGAATAATAAAACGGAAAATACGGCGGACACCGCCAGTGATGGTGTCCGCAAAGCGGATGAAACCATGACGAGACCTCCCTCGAGAAAACGAAATTCCCTCCGCTCGCACGAACCCGAGGGAGGAAAAACCAATATAGCCAACGTTTGATGAACTAGACTGGCAGTGAGAGAGGCGGTCCGCGGACAAATGGACCCTGCGGCGTGGCGAAATTCCACTCGTCGCTTTGTGCTGCAAGTGGGATCGCAAAGGTAGAGGTCGGAGCTGTTGTGATCGGCGTATCGTCGTGTAAGCCCAACTGCGCGCGAGCGCCATGCAGACAACTGCACTGGCTATTGAGCTGTGACGACGAGGCAAAATGGAAATGCAGCGGCAAAAAGAAAACAAACAGCAATAGCGCCGCACAGGTGATACGGCTCACCATTTTTGCTGTCCTGACTCCCGAGACCCCCATGGGAGTTAACCTAATCAAAGGCATTCACCTTGTCAATTTAAAACGCTCGCAGACACGGGCAGTCCTTTTACCGAAATCGCGCAAGCGGCATCGGCATATCTAAGGGTTCGATACAGCCCGCTGCTATTATGACATTCAACGGATTCAGATCCTCCGATAACGCGCTACGATATTGTTGATTGCGCGTCCTCTTGAGGGCAGGCACACGGAAGAGTGACAATAGCTGTGACCTGAGGATATTCACACCGTTCTCCCTCGATTCGCCCGAAGCATATTGCCGAGTTTGATCGCCGAGCGATTATGCTTGGCCAAATCGTACCTAGCCACCGACGCGGGAGTAAGGCTCGGCGACTCCCGGAAATTCACGCCTTTCGCCGTATCCGCCCCAGCCAGCTACCGATTCAGCCGAACCGTCAGGCGAAACAGCCGCGAACAGGCCGACTTTGCAGCGAGGCAAACCGTTATTGAGGTTTTCCAGTAGAGCCGGTAAACCGATCCCCCTTAGCGTCGTCTAACCCCTAGAAAAACCAAAACTAGCCTACGAGGTATTCGACATGAAAACTAAATCGCTCATGGGCCTGGGACTGTTCGTCGCCGCCTTGGGGCTGGCAAATTCGCCAGCAATCGCCGCCGAAGGCACGGTCACCCCGGCCGAGAAAGCCGAGTTGAAACAGGACCGCAAGGAGATCCGCCGCGACCGCAGGGAGGTCAAGGGCGACCGCAGAGAGTTGCGCAGGGACCGCAAAGAGCTGCGCGGCGACCGTCGTGAATTACGCCGAGACCTCAAGAATGGCGCGAGCAAAGAAGAAATCGCCCAAGACCGCAACGAGATCGCGCAGGGCAAGGCGGAGGTCAAAGGCGATCGCAAGGAATTGAAACAAGGGCGCATTGAACGGCACCAGGACCGCAAAGAGCTGCGGACCGACCGCCGCGAAGCCGTCAAGAACTAACCGGGAGTCGATCATGGCACTCCTTCAAGCGGCGCAAGAACTTGAATTTTTCCGCCGCCCCCTCCACAGTAATGCGAACACGCGGGAATCGACGAAAGGCAGGACCAGCCAATTGGCGAACTCTGGGGATGAGGAGTTGGTGGCGCTGGCCCAACAGGGCGACCGCCGGGCGTTCGAAGAACTGATCGAGCGCCATAAACAGAAGGCCTACAATATCGCCTTCGGTTTCGCCCGCGATCGCGAGGATGCCAAGGATCTGTCACAGGAGGCGTTCTTGAAGGCGTTTACTTACTTGAAGAACTTTGACGGACGTTCGAGTTTTTATACTTGGTTTTATCGCATCGTCGTCAACGTCTGTCTCGATTACAAGCGGCGCGCCAAGCGCACTTACGCCGGCGAGTTTGACGAGAGCATCGAGAGCCAAATGGAATCGTCCCATACTCCGGCTCGGCCTCTAGCGCCGGAGCAGCATGTGCTGGCAGGCCAGATCTCGGGCAAAGTCGACGCCGCCCTGCAAAAACTGCCGGCGAAACAACGCATGGCATTTATTTTGAAGAACAATCAAGGACTTTCGATTAAGGAAATCGCCGCGACCATGGAAACTGCCGAGGGCACCGTGAAAGTGCATTTGCACCGCGCCGTCACCACGCTACGGCAAAGCTTGGCTGAATTGGTCTAGGAGGAATTATGACGGAGCGAATCAACCCGGCAGCAAGCGCCTGCGCAGACTTGGAAGCCGACCTTGTGCTGTTTCACTATGGCGATTTGGACGGCGTTGAACGCGCGCGGCTCCAAGCCCATGCCGCCACTTGCGCGGGCTGCTCGGACTACTTGCACGAACTCGCAACGCTGTTGCCGCTGACGGTTACAACCGACACACCCCCGCAAGAGTTCTGGATGAACTATAACCGTGAACTGCGCCACAAGATCGACGCCGCGGTCGAAAACAAATCTTGGTGGCACAATTTCACGGCGATTTTCAAACCCGGCTATTTGCCCGCGGTCGCCAGCGCCGCGCTGGTGGTCTTGGCGCTGAGTTTCACACTCGGTGGCGGCCTGTGGTCTGGCAAGAACGGCACGCCGGACGACGAGATGACCGAAGCGCTGCCGGTGGCGGAGCACTTGGAATTCTTCCGCGCCATGGATGTTTTGGATGAATTGGATCTGCTCGAAGTCATGGGCAGCCCGGCCAGCGACGCGGCTTGAGCCCTTTACGTGAATCTTCGCAACCCGTTGCCGCTGCTATTACTACTGATCGCCGTGCCCGGATTATTCGCCGCGACCAGAGAAGCGGAGCTGCCCGATAAAGAGATGCTCAAGATGATGGAGTTCCTGCGCGAAATGGAAATGGTCAAGCACATGGAAATGATGCGGGAACTGGATCGCGCAGAACCATTGGACGAAACCGGCAAGACCCGTGTGGCGCAAAAACCGCCAGCCGCGAAAAAGAAGGAGACCTCCAAGTGAAGGCATTGGGCAAAGCGGCCATCGTCGCCGGCATTGCGGCGTGCTTGTACGCCGCGCCGGCACGCAGCCAAATCGCGCAACCGGGTTTGACGATCGCCCAGAACGAACAGGAGTCCCGCGAGCGCTGGCAGAAAATGTCACCGGGGGAAAAACAGGAAATGCGCGAGCGCTACCAGCGCTGGAAAGACCTCGATCCCAAGGACAAGGCCGACCTGCAGGACAAGTTCGACAACTGGCGCAAGCTGCCGCCCGAAGAGAAGGCTACGGCGCGGCGCAATTTCGAGCGCTTTCAGAAACTGAAGCCTGAGGATCGCGAGCGATTACAAAAACGCTGGGAAGAGTATCGCAAGCTTTCGCCCGAACGACGGGAGGAAATCAAGCGGCGCATGCAGACGCTGCGTGACCTGCCACCGGAAAGACGCCGGGAATTGCGCCAGAAGCTCCTTGAACGGCGCGAAAAGGTGCGCGAGCATTTCGAAAAGATGCCGCTCGATGAACGGCAGGAGTTGCGTGAACAATTGCGCGACCGCAAAAAGCACGGCAAGTTTGAAGACGAGCGGCGCTTTCGTGAGAAGCGGCGCGAGAATTCACCAGGCGGTCGAGACAGGGAGTAGTCCATGAACGCACCCCTCAGCCACGAACAGAGGATAGTTCACTTCTTAAATCGTACCAGCTTCGGCCCAAACAGGAACGACATTCAAAGAGCGACACGCATCGGCGTCCGCGCCTATCTTGACGAACAGCTCACACCGGAACGCATAGCCGACAATGGCGCCGACGAAAAAGTCGCGGCGTTGAAAACCATGCGGCTTAACAGCCGTGAGCTGATCGAACTCTATCCACCACCAAGAGTGCAGCGACGGCAAGCCCAGCAGGCTAATCAACCGGCCGGCATGGCCATGGAGTCCATGGAGGGGCCGCGCGTCGTCATTCTCGAACTGCAACAGGCGAAACTTTTGCGGGCGCTGTACAGCAACCGCCAACTCTTTGAAATCATGGTCGATTTCTGGAGCAACCATTTCAACATCTACATTGCCAAAGGCGCCAACCGCTGGCTGACCACAGCCTACGACCGCGATACGATCCGCCCGCTGGCTTTGGGCCGGTTTAAAGATTTGTTGCTGGCAACCGCCAAAAGCCCGGCGATGTTGTTTTATTTGGATAATTGGCTGAGCGCCGATCCGGATTCGCGCGGCGCTCAACTCGGCGGGCCGAACAATCGGCGCCGCGGCTTGAACGAGAACTACGCGCGCGAGCTAATGGAGCTGCATACCTTGGGCGTCGATGGCGGCTACACGCAAAAAGATGTTCAGGAAGTCGCCCGCTGTTTCACCGGCTGGACGATCACCCAGCCCCAGGGCCAAGGCGTGTTTCGTTTCGAGCCGCGCATTCACGACAACGGCGAAAAAACCATCCTCGGCCAGAGTATTCCGCGCGGCGGCGGTATGGATGACGGTTTGCGAGTCATCGATATCCTGGTCAAACACCCTTCGACGGCGAAGTTTATCGCGACCAAGTTGGCTCGCCGATTGGTCGCCGACGAGCCGCCGCTGGGGATCGTCAATAAAGCCACCGAAGCGTTTCGCCAGAGTGATGGCGATATCCCGACGGTGCTGCGCGCCATCGTCGACACGCCGGAGTTTTTTGCCGGCGAGCTCTATCACGCCAAGATTAAAAATCCTTTAGAGTTCGTCGCCAGCGCCCTGCGGGTCACCGGCAGCGAAACCCAGGTGACGCCCCAACTGCTGCGCTACTTGGGGCGCATGGGCGAACCGTTATTCCTAGCCCAAGCGCCCACCGGCTATGCCGATATCGCGGCCTCTTGGATCAGCGCCGATATGTTGCTCACGCGCATGAACTTCGTTGCCGACCTAGTCGCAAACCGTTTGCCGGGAGCAAAGGTGCCGACAGCAACACTGAACAATCGGGACGAGCTCATTAGCCGCATCGCGCCGAACTCGCTATCGCCGGCCACTCAAGCAGCGTTGGCGGAAACCGAAGGCCATCAAGCCATCGCGCTGCTATTGGCAGCGCCGGAATTTCAACGGAGGTAGAGATGAACTCGTCGCGCCGCGCCTTTCTACAGTCCTTCGGTTTGGGCTTTCTCGCCCTCGGTTTACCACCGGCGTTTCTCGTCCGCGCCGCGCAAGCGCAGTCGGCAAAAAACAAATCCCTGGTCGTGGTATTTCAGCGCGGCGCGATGGATGGCTTGAACGTGGTCATTCCGTTCAAAGATGCGGCCTATTACCAAATGCGCCCGAGCATCGCCGTGCGCCAGCCCGGATCGAATGATGAAAGCGCCATCGATCTCGACGGCTTTTACGCCCTCCATCCGGCATTGGCGCCGCTGAAAAACATTTACGACAAAGGTCATCTGGGCTTTATTCATGCCGCCGGTTCGCCGGATAACACCCGCTCCCATTTCGATGCCCAAGATTATATGGAGATCGGTACGCCGGGTATCAAAAGCACCGCGGACGGCTGGCTCAACCGCGCTTTGCTGCAGAATAAAAAAAATCCATCGCACTTTCGCGGCATCGCCGTCACCGCGCAGCTGCCGCGCATGTTGGCCGGCCCTACCCCGGCGCTAACGCTGTCGTCGATCGAGGAGTTTCGCTTCCGCAACGAAGCCCTCGGCAAAGCCTTGGGGAAACTCTACGCCAACACCCAGGACCGCGAGCTCCGCTTCGGCGCTGAGAATCTTTTTGGCGCCATGACCGAGCTCAAACGTCTCGACAGCAAAATCCCTGTCTCGGGCGAACGCTACCCGGCCGGCCGTTTTGGCGTCGGTCTGGCGCAAATCGCCCGATTGATCAAAGCCGACGTCGGTTTGGAAGTCGCCTTCACCGAGATCGGCGGCTGGGACACCCATGCCAACGAAGGCGGCGCCACCGGTCAACTGGCGAACCGGCTGGGTGAATTGGCCGACGGGCTGGCGGCGTTTTACCGCGATCTCGGCGACCGCATGGATGATGTCGTGCTTCTAACCATGTCAGAATTCGGCCGGACCGCCCGGGAGAACGGCAACCGCGGCACCGATCATGGTCACGCCAATGTCATGTTCGCCATGGGCGGACACGTGCGCGGCGGCAAAGTTTACGGCCGCTGGCCCGGCCTTGCGCCGGAAGCGCTTAACGAAGGGCGAGACCTCGCCCTCACCACGGACTTCCGCGCCGTCTGTGGCGAAGTGCTGACCCGCCACCTTGGCCAGAAAGAGCTGACGAAAATTTTCCCAGGGTTTAGCGCGAATACAAAATTGGGATTCGTCACCTAAATTGCAGTGTTGGCTGTTGCTCACACCGGCGCGGCGGTTGCGGCAGCCACCGCCGCGTCCCGTTCCTGAAACCGATATTGCAATTCGTACAGCCTCGCATACAAACCGCCGCGGGCCAGCAGCTCATCGTGACTGCCCTCTTCCCTGATTTCGCCTTTGTGGATGACGAGAATCCGGTCAGCGTGCTTGATCGTCGACAATCGGTGGGCGACGATCAGCGCGGTGCGATTTTGCAGCAGTTCGGTCAGCGCTTCTTGGATCAACCCTTCGGTCCGGGTGTCCACCGAACTGGTCGCCTCGTCGAGAATGAGAATTTTCGGGTCGAAGGCGAGGGCCCTGGCGAAAGACAACAACTGGCGCTGCCCCTGCGACAAAGTCGAACCGCGCTCTTGGACTTCTTCATGGAAACCCTTGGGCAGCTTATCGATGAACGATGTGATCTGCGCGCGCGCCGCCGCTTCGACCATGCGCTGTTCGCTAATACGCGGGTCGCCGAGAGTGATGTTGGTGGCGATGTCGCCGGAAAAGAGAAACACATCCTGCAACACCAAACCTAGATGGCGGCGCAGCTCCTGCTTGTTCCACTCCCGGACATCGATGCCATCGACGAGAATCTGTCCACTGTCGACATCGTAGAAGCGGCACAGTGCGGAGATGATCGAGGTCTTGCCGCCGCCGGTGGCGCCCACCAGCGCGACTTTTTCGCCGGGCCGCACGCGAAACGAGATATTTTTCAGCACCGGATCGCCAGGCCGGTAAGACAGCCGGACGTCTTTGAATTCGACCGCGCCGGCGAACCTGTCGACGCGCTTGGGCTCAGGCGGATTCTTGATGGTTTCAGCCTCATCGAGCAAGAGAAAAATCCGTTCCGACGAGGCCATGGCGGCTTGCATGATATTATACTTCTCCGCCAGGTCGCGGATCGGTTGGTACATGCGCTGAATGTACTGGAGAAACGCCACCAGCACGCCGGCTTCGACGGCATTGCCGAGCACCTGCAAACCGCCGTACCACAGCAGCAGTCCCACCGAGATGGCGCTGAACAGTTCGATCGCCGGAAAGAACACTGCGTTGTTACGAATGCTCTGCAGCAGAACATCGCGATAGTTGAGATTGACATCTTGAAAGCGCCGGTACATTCGCTCTTCTTGGCCGAACGCCTGCACCGTCGCCACGCCGGCGATGTTTTCCTGCAAGCCGGCATTGAGGCGGCCGAGAATCAGCCGGCTCTGGCGATAAACCTCGCGGGCGCGCTGGCGATAAAACCGACTCAAATAGACAATCACCGGAAACGCCGCGAGACAGACCAGCGCTAGTTGCCAATCGAGCCAAAGCATCACCGCCGCGATGCCGAAAACGATCGAGACATCGCCCATCAGACCGACGACTCCGGTGCTGAACAGTTCGTTGAGCGTCTCGACATCGTTGATCGTCCGGGTCATCAGCCGGCCGACGGCGTTGCGGTCGAAATAAGCGAGATCCTGCTTTTGTAAATGGCTGAAAATCTCCAGGCGCAAATCATGCATGGCGCGCTGGCCGATATACTCGGTGGTGTAGGTCTGAATGAACAATACGACAAAGCCGCACACGACCACGCCGAGATAGGCCAGCGCCATCAAATCGAGGCCGTGAATATCCCGAGTGGCAATATACCGGTCGATGGCGATCTTGGTGATATAAGGCCCGAGTAGTTGCGTGCCGGTCTGCAGCAGCAAAAAGCCAAATGCCACGGCGAGCAGCTTCCAGTATGGCCGCAGATAACGCAGGATACGCACCATCAAGCGCGCGTCGTAGGCTTTGCCGAGGATCTCCTCGTCGGGAAGTTGCGCGCCGATCATCGCTGCCCGTCCTCAAGCATCAGACTACCGACTTGCCGTTCTAAACTCTGACGCTGGTAGAGATTGAAATAAGCGCCGCGGCGCGCCAAGAGTTGCTCGTGGCTGCCGCGCTCGATAATCGCGCCGTCACGCAGGTAGACGATCGTGTCGGCGTCGCGCACCGTTGAGATCCGGTGCGAAATCAACAGCGTCGTGCGGCCGCGCATAAATTGTCTGAGCTCGCGAAGAATCTCTTCTTCGGTTTCAACATCGACGCTGGAAAAGGCGTCGTCGAGAATCAGAATCGGCGGATTTTTGATCAGCGCCCGCGCCAGCGCGGTGCGCTGCTTCTGTCCGCCGGATAGGCGCACGCCGCGCTCGCCGATCACGGTATCGAAACCGGCGCCAAAAGATTCGATCGCCGGCAACAGCCGGGCAATTCTCGACGCCTCCTCGACCCGCGCCAATTCGCCGTACTCGACCCCGAGCAAAATATTCTCGCGCAACGATCCGGAGAATAAAAATATATCCTGCGCGACATAGCCGATGGCGTCCTCCAGCTCGCGTAACGGCATCCGGCGAATATCGAGGCCGTCGATAAGAATCGAATTCTCGGGCGGCTCATAGAGCCGCAGCATGAGATTGACCAAGGTGCTCTTGCCCGAACCGGTCTCGCCGACAATGCCGCAACTCTTGCCGGCGGGAATATGCAAATTGATATTGCGCAGTCCAGCCGCTTGATTAGCTTCGTAGGAGAAAGTTAAGTTGCGCAGCTCGATATCGCCACGAACGGTCTGTGCCGGCTCGGAAGCGGCGGCGCTGGCATAGCGGGCACCGACCGGCATATCCAATACTTCGGCGATGCGCGTCAACGCCGCGGTGCCGCGTTGATATTGATTGGCGGTGTAGCCAATCGCCATGAGCGGCCAGGTCAGCATCGCCAGATAGCCGTTGAAAGCGACAAATTCACCTAGGCTCATGGTGCCTGCCAATACTTGCCGGCCGCCGAGCCAGAGCACAATGGTCGCAGCGATGCCTGCGTGGACCTGCATGAGCGGCCAGAATATCCCCCACAGGGTCGCCAGCCACATGGTCTTTTCCCGGTACTCGGAACTTATCCGATTGAAACCGCTGATTTGGTTTTCTTCTTGGGCGTAGGCTTGAACCACGCGGATGCCGGAAAAATTCTCCAGCGTGTAGGCGCTCATTTCGCTCACCTGATCCTGGGTCGCGCGCGACCAGCGAAAGATAAGCCGGCCGAAATAGCGTACCACCACCGGTATCAGGGGCATCGCCATCATCGACCACAAGGTCAGCCAAGGGTCGATGGCGGTCATCAGCGTTAGGCTAAAAACAATCACCACCAGCGCATCGACAATGGCCAGCGAGCCGAAACCCATGAGTTCGCGCACGGCATGGATATCGTTGGTCAGGCGCGACATCAAGTCGCCGATCTTGTGGTATTGAAAATAGCTGAGCGGCAGCTTCTGCAGATGGGCGAACACGACATCGCGCAGATCGGCCTCGCAGCGGCGCGAGAAACCATGAATGTTGATGCGCCAGCAGAAGCGAAAGAACCCTTGCAGCGCGGCCGCGCCGACGATCAGCATCGGGTAGGTCAGCAGCGCGGCGCTGCCCTCCTTGGCCCGCAACGCCGTATCGATGCCGCCCTTGATCAACCACGGCAAGGCGATGCCGGCGAGATCGGTGGCGATCAGGGATACGATGCCGAGCAGGAGCAGCCGGCGATAGCGGTCAATGAGAAACTTGACCCGGTGGTAGTAACGAAGAATCTCTCTATCCTTTGGTTCGGGGCTGCGCGCAAACGACGAGGGCGGGTTTCAAACCCGCCCTGACAAATGCCGATTTCTTTTGCGCCGTTTGGGTTCGACGCGGCCACTCTTCCATGTGGTTTCGCCGCGCCGCGCTAGCTTTCAATCCCGTGCAACGCCATGTTGGCGATGAACCTCCGCCCAGCCGCCGTCCATCAGCTCTTCCATGACAGCGTTCACGGACGTAAGCGGCACGCGAATCTGTTGCATGTTGTCGCGGTCGCGAATCGTTACTTTGCCATCGGCGGCGGCCTGCTCATCGCCGACGGTTTGGACGTCGACGGTGACACAGAACGGTGTGCCGACTTCGTCTTGGCGGCGGTAGAGCCGGCCGATGGAGGCGGTATCGTCGTACACCGAATGCCAGCGCTTGCGCAGTTCGGCGCACAGCTTATGCGCCGTCTCGACGATCTGTGGGTTCTTCTTCAAGAGCGGCAACACCGCGATCTTGATCGGCGCCAGCTCGGGATGAAACTGCAGCACCACGCGCTTTTCCCCCTTCACCTCTTCCTCGCGATAAGCGTCGACGAGGAATGCCAGGGTGCCGCGATCGGCGCCGGCCGACGGTTCGATGACGAAGGGAACAATTTTTTGCTTACTCTCTTCGTCAAAGTATTCCAGGGTCTTGCCGCTGAATTGGGCATGCTGCTTCAAGTCGAAATCGGCCCGGTTGGCGACCCCTTCGAGCTCGCTCCAACCCATCGGGAAAAGATATTCGATATCGGCAGTGCGTTTGGCGTAATGCGCCAGCTCATCTTTGTCATGCTCGCGCAGCCGCAGGTTTTCCCTGCGAATGCCGTATTTCGAATACCAGGCGAAGCGCTCGTCGAGCCAGCGCTGGTACCAAGTATCGTCGGTGCCCGGCATGACGAAAAACTCAATTTCCATCTGTTCGAATTCGCGGCTGCGAAAAGTGAAATTGCCCGGCGTGATTTCGTTGCGGAAGGACTTGCCGATCTGGGCGATGCCGAAGGGCAGTTTCAAACGCATGGACTGCTGGACATTTTCGAAGTTGACGAAAATCCCCTGGGCGGTCTCCGGCCGGAGATAGGCGATCGCGGCTTCGTCCTCCACCGGCCCCATGAAAGTCTTGAACATTAGATTGAACATCCGCGGTTCGGTGAGCTGGCAAGCGTCATGTTGCCCGGGCTGTTTCGACGGCTTTTGCGGGCAACGCGCGTCTTCCAGCTTATCGGCGCGAAAGCGCCCTTTGCACACCTTGCAGTCGACCATCGGATCGGCGAAATGATCCAAATGACCGCTCGCCTTCCACACCCGCGGATGCATGAGAATCGACGCATCGAGTCCGACCATATCGCCGCGGCTCTGCACCGAGTCGCGCCACCAAACGCGCTTGACGTTGTTCTTGAGCTCGACCCCGAGCGGCCCATAGTCCCAACACGACCCGGTGCCGCCGTAAATCTCGCTCGATTGAAAAATAAAGCCGCGCCGCTTGCACAACGACACGATCTTGTCCATTGCAACCATTAAAAATCCTATCTAGCGATGAATGGCATTACTCTAAGGGATGCAACCAAGAGAGTCAAAAAGCAGCAAAAATCGGTTCGTGGCCGTTAGCGCCGCGGCTGCGAGCTACCCGCCCAGCATATCCTGCATGCCGTACAATCCGGGCTTTTTCCGCGCCAACCATTGGGCCGCGCGGATGGCGCCGTGGGCGAAGGTGTCGCGGCTGTGGGCGCGATGAATAAATTCAAGCCTTTCGCCGATACCGCCGAAAATTACCGTATGTTCGCCGATGATGTCGCCGGCGCGGACCGACAGCAGGGCGATTTCTTTTTTGCCGCGCGCGCCGACGATGCCCTTGCGGCCGTTGATGCCGACTTTGTTCAAATCACGATTGAGCGCCTTGGCGACCGTGCGGCCAAGCGCTAGCGCCGTACCACTGGGGGCGTCTTTTTTAAAACGATGATGCGCTTCGACGATCTCCACGTCGTAGCCGTCGCCAAGCATCTTGGCCGCTTTGCCTAAAAGCGCAACCAAGACATTGATCCCCAAACTGGTGTTCGCCGACAGCAACGTCGGAGTTCGCTGGGAAAGCCGTTTGATGGCAGTCAACTGATTGGCATCGAAGCCGGTGGTGGCGATGACGATGGGGATGCGCAGCTTTGCCGCGGCTTTTAGATAACCGAGTGAAGCTTCCGGGTTGGTGAAATCGATGATCACCGAGTCGGATTTGAGCCAAGGGGCGATATGCTCGCTCACGGCAACGCCGATGTTGCCGGCACCCGAGATTTCGCCGGCGTCTTTGCCGACGCGCGGGCTCCCGGGCTTATCGATGGCGCCGACCACGTTTATGTTCAACGACTGCTGCGCCGCGCGGATCACCGCGCCGCCCATGCGCCCGCCGACTCCACAGACGACGATTCCCAGGGCCATCTAGTTTTGCAGCAGCCCGAAATCACCGAGGGCTGCTTTTAGGCGATGCAAATTGCCTTCGGCCATCGGCGTCATCGGCAAACGCAGGTCGCCGCCGCACTTGCCCATCAGCGCCAGCGCGGTCTTCACCGGGATCGGGTTGGTTTCGATAAACAGGCTGTGGATCAGCGGGATCAGTTGGAATTGCATGGCGCGGGCCTCGTCCCATTTGCCCGCCAGGCAGGCTGCGGCAAGCTGCGCGGTTTGCTTCGGCGCGACGTTGGCAACCGTGGAGATCACCCCTTTGCCGCCGAGAGACATGAGCGAGTAAATCAACGAATCTTCACCCGAGTAAACCGCCAGACGGTCGCCGCACAAACGGATCACGTCGATGGCTTGGTCCACCGAGCCGGTGGCTTCCTTGACCCCGTCAACATTGGTGATTTCGGCCAGACGCGCCAAAGTTTCCGGCTCGATCTTCGAACCGGTGCGGCCTGGAATATTGTAAACGATCAAGGGAATGCCGACCGATGAGGCCACTTTCTTGTAATGCTGGTAGATTCCTTCCTGGGTCGGCCGGTTGTAATAAGGCGAGATCATCAGCGCGCCGTCGGCGCCGGACCTTTCCGCTTCCTGGGTTAGGCGCACCGCCTCGTCGGTGGAATTCGATCCCGTGCCGGCGATGACGGGCACACGCTTGTTAACCGCTTTGATCACCGTGCGAATCACCTCGTCATGTTCGGCGTGGCTCAAGGTCGCCGATTCGCCCGTAGTGCCGCAGGGAACAATGCCGTTGGTACCGTTTTGCAGGTGAAACTCGACCAGCGCCTCGAGACTCGGCCAATCGACCTGGCCGTTTTTGAATGGCGTCACCAGCGCCACCATCGAACCGCTAAACATGGTTATAACTCCTAGTCGAGCACAACAGTGCCGTGAAACACTTCGGTCGCCCCGCCGGTCATATAGACGCGATTGTTGTCGCGCCATTCAATCACCAAATCGCCGCCTTTGAGATGGACCATGACTTTTCGCTCCGTACGACCGGTGATGCCGCCGGCAACTGCGACGGCGCTGGCGCCGGTGCCGCAGGCCCAGGTTTCGCCGGCGCCGCGTTCCCACACGCGCATGCGAACCTCCGACGGACTGATGATCTTGATGAACTCGGTGTTCACCCGTTTGGGAAAAAATCGATGATGCTCGAAATCTGGACCGATTTTTTGCAGATCCAGTGAATCGATATCGTCGAGAAAAATCACCGCGTGGGGATTGCCCATCGACACGCAGGTGATTTGGTAAACTTTACCCTGTACCGTGAGCGGATAATTGTTAATCGCGCCGTCGGCATCGACGGGGATTTGGCGCCCCTCGAGAATCGGCTCACCCATATCGACCTCTACTAGATCGCCGACGATCTTCGGCCGGATGATGCCGGCTAAAGTTTCCACTTCGAGAGCGCGTTTCCGCGTGAGGCCATGATCATAGACATACTTGGCGAAGCAGCGGATGCCGTTGCCACACATCTCCACCTGGCTGCCGTCGGCGTTGTAAATCTCCATTTTGAAATCGGCGACTGCCGAAGGATGCACCGTGAGCAATTGATCCGCGCCGACGCCAAAGCGGCGGTCGCAAAGCTGTTTGGCCACCGCTTCGAGATTCTCGATGTTGTTTTTCAAACAATCAAGGAAAATGAAATCGTTGCCGGCACCGTGCATCTTGGTAAATTGCAGTTCCATGACCTTGAACTTTCGATCCGTTGAACGTTTGCGCGAAATTACTGCAACGCCGCCGGTATCACCTCGCCGTTGATCAAATCTTCCAGGCTTTCGCGCTTGCGCACGACGTAATACTTATCGCCGTCGACCAAGATCTCGGGCGGTTTGGGATGGGAGTTGTAGTTCGACGCCATGGTAAAGCCGTAGGCGCCGGCGCTCATCACCGCCAGCAAATCGCCGCGCTTGGGCCGGGCAATGTCGCGATCCTTGGCGAAAAAGTCGCCGCTCTCGCAGATCGGGCCGACCACATCGGCGTTGATGATCTCGGCCCTGCTCTCGACAATCGGCAGAATCGCCTGGTACGAGCCGTACAGCGCCGGCCGAATCAGATCGTTCATGCCGCCGTCGACGATGACGAATTTTTTCGTCTCGGTCTCTTTGATGTACTGCACTTCGGTCAGGAGAATGCCGGCATTGCCGACGATCACCCGGCCCGGTTCGAGGATCAACGTCACGTCCAGCCCTTCCAGGCCTTGGATGATTGCCTTGGCGTAGTCATCGGGCAGCGGCGGATTTTCGTCGTTATACCTGATGCCCAAACCGCCGCCGAGATCGAGATAGCGAATCTGCGCCCCTTCTTTTCTCATCTCGCCGAGCAAGCACTCGGTCGAGGTACTCGCGTACCTTGGCGAGGGCGTCGACGAACGGCGTCAACGAGGTCAGCTGCGAGCCGATGTGGCAGTCGACGCCGACGACTTCGAGGTTGTTAAGCGAAACCGCCTTCTTGTAGGCTTCGATCGAGCGCTTGATATCGACGCCGAACTTGGCTTTTTTCATGCCGGTGGAAATATAAGGATGGGTCTGCGGATCGACGTCGGGATTGACGCGCAAACTGATCGGCGCTTTTTTGCCGATACCGGCGGCGATGTCGTTCAAGCGCGGTCAACTCCTCCTCCGACTCGACGTTGAACATCAAGATGCCCGAATTGAGCGCATACTCGATTTCGTCGCGCTTTTTGCCGACGCCGGAAAAAACGATCTTCTTGGGATCGGCGCCGACTTTCAAGGCGCGGAACAGCTCGCCGCCCGAGACGATATCGAAACCGCTGCCCTGTTTGGCAAAGCAGCGCAGCAGCGCCAAATTGGAATTAGCTTTCACCGAATAACACACGATATGCGGCACCTGGGCAAAGGCTTGGTCGAAGACGGTATAATGGCGCTTCAACGTCGCTAGACTATAGACATAGGCCGGTGTGCCGACTTCCCGAGCGATGCGCTCGAGCGCAACGTCCTCGGCGAACATTTCTCCATTGCGATATGCAAAATGATGCATGGCTGACCTCTTAGCGGGTAATTTCTACTTCATTGGACGGCCCGCTCAACGAGCCGTCGAATAATTGCGACGCCACACGGTAGCGGTAGATCGTATTGGCGCGCACCTCACGGTCGTCGAAACGATACTGTTTGAGGCGCACGAATTTCTCCCGGTCCTCGACGTTCACTGTGGTCAATTGCCGGTACGGCACCGGGCAATCCAGGCAGCTCTTGGAAATTTCCTTGCGGAAGATGACAAAGCTGGCCAGATCTTTGAGCTCGCTGCCGTCGACATACTCGGTCGGCCGGTTCCAGGTCAGCACGACGCTATCGGCGGCCGGTTTCGCCGCTAAATTAGTGATCAACTTCGGCGTCGCCAACTCGGGCGCGCGCGGATCGCCTTTCTTGCCACACGCGCCTGCCACCACAATCAAAGCCAACACCACCAACCATGCGTGTTTCATTCAAGCCCTCAATTCTTTCAGCCGGCGCACGACATTGCTTCTCGACGTGCCGCCCAGCGCCCGCCGCCGCCCGATCACCGACGCCGGCGAGAGATAGCTATAAATGTCTTTTTCGATCTTGTTGGAAAAGCTGCGCAGCTCGGCGAGCGACAATTCTTCGATGCGCTTGCCAACGACTAGGCAGCGTTGCACCACCTTGCCCGACACCTCATGGGCCTGGCGAAACGGCATAGCCGCGCTCGACCAAGTAATCGGCCAAATCCGTGGCGTTCATGATAGCCATCTTGAGCCGCGGCCAACATGCGCTCGCGCCGGACTTTCAACCCGCGGACGATCTCGCCGATGATTTTCACGCTCGCTTTGACGGTGTCGGCGCTGTCGAACAACGGCACTTTATCTTCTTGCAGATCGCGATTATAGGCAAGCGGCAACCCCTTCATGATCGTCAACAGCGCCAGCAGATGGCCGAACACTCGGCCGCTCTTGCCGCGGATCAGCTCCGGCACGTCGGGATTTTTTTTCTGCGGCATCATCGAACTGCCCGTGCAATAACCGTCCGGTAGTTCGACAAAGGCGAACTCTTGACTCGACCACAACACCAACTCGTCGGCGAACCGGCTCATATGAACAAACAGGATCGAAGAGGCCGCGAGGAACTCCAGCAGAAAATCTCGATCGCTCACCGCGTCGATGCTGTTTTTCGAAATCCGCGGAAAACCCAGGAGCTTGGCGACATACGCTCTATCGATGGGGAAAGTCGTGCCGGCGATGGCGCCGGAGCCCAGCGGCAGCACGTTAATGCGCTCCAAACAGCCGGCATAGCGCTCGCGGTCGCGTTCAAACATGTCGTAGTAGGCCAGCAAATGATGCGATAACAGCACCGGCTGCGCCCGCTGCAAATGGGTATAGCCTGGCATGATGACGTCGAGGTGCTTCTTCGCCGCCTTAACCAGCTCCTGTTGCAGAGTTTTGAGCAGGGCAAGAATCGCCGCCACCTCGTCGCGCAAATAGAGCCGCATATCCAAGGCGACCTGGTCGTTGCGGCTGCGCGCCGTGTGCAGCTTGCCGCCGGCGCTGCCGATCCGCTCGGTCAGCCGGCGCTCGATGTTCATGTGAATGTCTTCATCCGCCGGTGAAAACTCGAACTTACCGTTTTCAATCTCCCGCTCGATCGCCGCCAGGCCGCGGACAATTTTCTGCGCATCGCGTCGGGGAATAATCCGCTGCTTGCCGAGCATTTTGGCATGAGCGACACTGCCCATGATGTCATGGCGGTACAGGCGGGCATCGATAGCAATGGACGCGGTAAAGGCCTCCACCGAATCGGCGGTGTTAGCGTTAAATCTACCGCCCCAAAGTTTTTGTTTCGGCTTGTTCACGATAAAATTTTGCGCCCTTGCGTCAACGGAGATTTGACAATGAGCGACGGCGGCATTGGCGAATTTCCATTCTTAGTTTTCAGTTTGTCTCACTTCGCCTTGGCCAACCGCCGCATGCGCAGCCGCAACGCATTGAGCCGGATGAACCCTTCGGCATCGGCTTGGCGGTAAACTTGATCGGCCTCGAAGGTCGCCACGTTGGCATCGTAGAGCGAGGCGTCGGACTTGCGCCCGACCACCGTGACGTTGCCTTTGTATAATTTCATCCGTACCCGGCCGGTGACGTTGGCCTGAGCGGCGTCAATGGCTTTTTGCAGCACTTCGCGCTCCGGCGCGAACCAGTAGCCGTAATAAATCATCTCGGCATAGCGCGGCATGAGCGAATCGCGCAAGTGCAGCACCTCGCGATCCATGGTAATCGACTCGATGGCACGATGGGCTCCATGGAGAATAGTCCCGCCTGGAGTTTCGTAAACACCGCGCGACTTCATGCCGACATAACGGTTCTCGACCACATCGGCACGGCCGATGCCATGCTTGGCGCCGATGTCGTTCAAGCGCGCCAAGAGATTCGCCGGCGAGAGTTTTTTGCCGTTCACTGCCAGCGGATCGCCGCGCAGATAATCGATCTCGATGTATTCGGCGCGGTTGGGCGCCTGCTCCACCGGTCGGCACCAGACGAACATATCCGCCGGCGGTTCCTTCCAGGGATCCTCGAGAACGCCGCCTTCGTAACTGATGTGAAACAAGTTGCGATCGGTGCTGTAGGGTTTGGCCTTGGTGACCGGCACCGGGATGCCATGCTTGCGCGCATAGTCGATCAAGGTCGAGCGCGCGTGTAAATTCCATTCGCGCCAGGGAGCGATCACTTTTATGCCGGGTTTGAGCGCATAGTAAGTCAGCTCGAAGCGCACTTGATCGTTGCCCTTGCCCGTGGCGCCATGAGAGACGGCGTCGGCTTTTTCTTGCACGGCGACGTCGATCTGCCCTTTGGCGATCAACGGCCGGGCAATGGATGTGCCGAGCAAATACGATCCTTCGTAAACGGCGTTAGCTCGCAGCATCGGGAATACATAATTTTTGACAAACTCTTCGCGCAGATCGCCGATCACCACTTTGCTGGCGCCCGTCTGCAGCGCTTTTTTCTTGACCGCCTGAAGATCTTCGCCCTGCCCCAGGTCGGCGCAGAAGGCTATGACTTCGCAGCCATATTCCTCTTTGAGCCAGCGTAAAATGACCGACGTATCCAAACCGCCCGAGTAAGCTAATACTACTTTCTTGACGTTCATTTAGATTTCTTCGAACTCCTGCTCCCGGTTGTCTTCATTGAACCTTGAACCCTTGAACCTTTGAACCCTTTTAGAAGCCAGACCATTACCGCCTTTTGTGCATGCAGGCGGTTCTCCGCCTGATCGAAGGCGACACACTGCGGGCTTTCCAGCACTTCGTGGGTGATCTCCTCGCCGCGGTGCGCCGGCAGGCAATGCATGACCAAAGCATCCGGCTTCGCCAAGGCGACGACTTGGCCGTTGACCTGGTAGGCGCGAAAGGCGCGCAGGCGGTTTTGCACCTCTTTTTCCTGGCCCATGCTGGTCCAGACATCGGTATAGATCGCGTCGGCGCCGTCCGCCGCCTCTCTGACCGATTGCGTGATCGTGATCTTCGCCCCTTGGTCGCGCGCCTTTTGCAAAATCGCCGCATTGGGTTCGTAACCTTTGGGACAGGCCAGGGCGAACGCAAACGGCAAGATGGCGGCGGCTTCCAACCAGGAATGAACCATGTTGTTGCCGTCGCCGACGAAAGCGATCTTCAGACCGTCGAGCGTGCCCTTGTGCTCGATTAACGTTTGGCAATCGGCAAGCACCTGGCAGGGATGGTAGCCATCGGTGAGCGCGTTGATCACCGGTACCGCGGCATGTTCTGCCAACTCTTCGATGATCTGGTGGCCAAACGTGCGTACCGTGATCAGATCGAACCAGCGGTCTAAATTCCGAGCGCAGTCCGCCGGCGTTTCCCGCGTCCCCAAGCCGACCTCCGCGGGACCCAAGTAAACCGCGCTGCCGCCCAACTGGATCATGCCGACGTTAAAGGTCGCGCGCGTGCGCAGACTGGGCTTTTCAAATACCATTGCAAGCTGTTTGCCGGCCAACCAAGCATGCGCGATGCCGCGCCGCTGTTTGCGCTTCAACTCGTCGGCAAGTTGCAACAGGCCGTCGAACTCCCGGCGGCTCATGCCGTCGAAATTAAGCAAATCGCGTTTGTTCATCGAATTTATGATGCTGATGGCTATTGGCGGGCCAGCACTTTTTCCAGGATCGCTAAGCCGCGGTCGATTTCGCTCTTCTTGATCGTCAGCGGCGGCACGAAGCGCAGCACTTTGGCCGCCGTGCAATTCATCAGCAAGCCTTCGAGCATGCAGGCTTCGGCGATCCTGTTCCCGTCGATTTCCAGTTCCACGCCGATGAGCAGCCCCTTGCCGCGAATGTCGCGGATAAACGAAAACCGTTTTTTCAAAGCTTCGAGCCCTTTGACGAAGTATTTACCCATCTGCACGCAATTCTTGAGGGCGCCGGTTTTGAGCAGCTGCATCACCGCCAAACCGGCGGCGCAAGAAACCGGATTGCCGCCGAACGTCGACGCGTGACTGCCCGGACCGAAACTGTTGGCGACATCTTCGCGCGCCAGCATGGCACCCAGGGGCAAGCCGCCGCCGAGCGCCTTGGCCAAGGTCATGATATCGGGTTTGACGCCAAAGTTTTCGTAACCGAACAGCTTGCCGGTGCGGCCCATGCCGGTCTGGACTTCGTCGAAGATCAGCAGAATGCGCCGTTGATCGCAGATCTCGCGCAGGCCCAACATAAAAGTCTCATGGGGCACATTGATGCCGCCCTCGGCCTGAATCGGCTCGATCAGGATCGCCACGGTTTTTTTCTCGTCGATCGCCGCTTCCATGGCGTCCAGCTTGTTGTACGGCACCTGGCGAAAGCCGGCGGGCAACGGATCGTAGCCGGCGCGAACTTTTTCCTGCCCCGTGGCGGTCAGGGTCGCCAAGGTGCGGCCGTGGAAAGAGTTGTGGGTCGAGATGATTTCGTACTTGCCGCCGAGCTTTTCCAGGCCGTAACGGCGCGCGAGTTTTATCGCCGCTTCGTTAGCCTCGGCTCCGCTATTGCAAAAAAACACCCGGTCGGCAAAAGAGTTGCGGCAGAGTTCGCGAGCGAGCTCCGATTGTGGCTGCATGTGGTAGAGATTGGACACATGCATCAAGGTTTGTGCCTGCTGTTTGATTGCCTTGACGATCGCCGGATGGCAATGGCCGAAACTATTGACCGCAATGCCGGCGAGAAAATCGAGATACTCCTTGCCGTCAGCATCCCAAACTTTGAGGCCCCGGCCCTTGACCAGCGCCAGCGGCGTGCGCGCGTAGGTCTTAGCGATAAACTTGTCGGTGATTGCGGCGATATCCTTATTTTTCATTTGCGCACCACCTCCGTCCCCACGCCCTCTTTGGTGAAAATTTCCAGCAGCACGGCATGCTTCACCCGGCCGTCGATGATGTGAGTTTTCTCCACGCCGCCTTTGAGCGCATTGATACAGCATTCGACTTTGGGAATCATACCGGCGCCGACCACGCCATCCTGAATCATCTTGCGCGCCTGCTTCTCGGTGAGATGACTCAATAACTCGCCTTTTTTATCCTTTACGCCTTCGACGTCGGTCATCAATAATAGTTTTTCCGCGTGCAGCGCCTCGGCGACTTCGCCGGCGACCAGGTCGGCGTTGATGTTATAAGTCTCGCCGTTTTTGCCGACACCCACCGGCGCGATCACGGGAATGAACTTGTTGGCGTCCAACGAATCGATAATCAGTGGATTGATGCCGATAATCTCACCGACCATGCCGATGTCGATGATCTCCGGCGACTCTCCGTTGGCTGAGGCTAAGGTCATATTCATTTTTTTCGCCAAAATCAGTTGGCCATCCTTGCCGCTCAGCCCCACCGCCATGCCGCCATGCTGGTTGATCATGTTGACGATTTCTTTGTTGACCTTGCCGACCAGAACCATCTCTACGATATCCAAAGTCGCCTGATCAGTGACGCGCATGCCGCGCACATAGTGGCTTTTGACCCCCATCTTGTCGAGCGCCGCGTCGATTTGCGGTCCGCCGCCGTGGACCACCACGGGATTGATACCGACGTACTTGAGCAGAACGATATCTTGGGCGAAGCTCGCTTTGAGTTCCTCGTTCTCCATGGCATGGCCGCCGTATTTGACGACAAAGGTCTTACCGTAAAAGCGCTGGAAATAAGGCAGCGCCTCCATCAATACCTCAGCCTTGCCGATGAAATCGTCCATCTCGATCCTTAATTTATCGGTTATGCAGATTTGCCGTGAAGGGCCACGAAGATCATGGTTCGCCTCCGCTCACCGCTGACCCGCGCAGGCAGTTGTCGGGCGAGGTGCGCCGTGCCCCTATGATCGAACTATTCGCGTCCTACGACAGTTCAAAGTCTACGCCGCCGAGTTTCCGCTGTGCCACTCCAAAGGCGGATTCATCCCGTCCGTGTATCCAATGGAATTTCTTGCGACTTGTGCTCTTCGCGGCTCGTTGTTTGACTCCTTGCGGCACACAGTCCAAATCGAATGTGACCGATTATTCCGCGCAAAGCCTGAAGACCCATCACAAGATATAGCGCGACAAATCTTCGCTCTTCAAGATCGGCGCCAGCCGCTGGCGCACATAAGCCGCGTCGATGGCGACCTCCTGGCCGTGCATTTCCGGCGCGGCGAAAGAAACCTCGTCAAGCAACCTTTCCAAGATCGTGTGCAGCCGGCGCGCGCCGATGTTTTCCATGCGCTCATTGACATCGGCGGCGATGGCGGCGATCTCCTGCACCGCGTCGTCGGCAAACTTGAGGTGCACGCCTTCGGTTTCGAGCAACGCTTCATACTGTTTGATCAGCGCGTTCTTAGGCTCGGTGAGAATGCGCACGAAGTCGTCTTTGCCGAGAGAACTCAGCTCAACCCGAATCGGAAAGCGCCCCTGAAACTCGGGGATCAAGTCCGACGGCTTGGCCGTATGAAACGCCCCGGAAGCGACAAATAGAATATGATCGGTGCGCACTATGCCGTACTTGGTATTGACGGTGCAGCCTTCGACGATCGGTAAGAGATCGCGCTGCACGCCCTGGCGCGAAACGTCCGGCCCGTGCGCGGACTCGCGCCCGGCGATTTTGTCGATTTCGTCGAGAAAGACGATGCCCGACTGCTCGACACGTCGAGTCGCCTCGCCGGTGACTTTGTCCATGTCGACCAGCTTCCCCGCTTCTTCCTGGGTGAGAATCTCCAGTGCCTCGGGGATTTTGACGGTCTTCTTCTTGGTCTTCTTAGGCATCAGGTTGGAAAACATGTCTTTGAGATTGAATTCCATGCCTTCCATGCCCTTGTGGCGTCAGCACTTCGATCATCGGCATCACCGACTGCGACATCTCGATCTCGACGAAGCGGTCGTCCATCTTGCCGTCGCGGAGCATTTGCTTGAGCTTGTCACGGGTGCCTTGGAGCCGAGCCGCGTCGACCGCCTCGGCGTCAACTGCCTCGCCGGCTGGCAGCAACAAATCGAGCACCCGCTCCTCGGCCACTTCGCGCGCCCGGATCTCGACCTTCTGCTTTTCTTCCGCTTTAACCATGTTCACGGCGAGATCGGTCAGATCGCGGATGATCGACTCGACATCGCGGCCGACGTAACCGACTTCGGTGAATTTCGACGCTTCGACCTTTATAAACGGCGCCTGGGCAAGCTTGGCCAAGCGTCGGGAGATTTCCGTCTTGCCGACGCCGGTGGGACCGATCATGATGATATTTTTCGGCGCGATTTCGTCGCGCAGATCGTCGGGCACGAACTGGCGCCGCCAGCGATTGCGCAGCGCGATGGCCACCGCCCGTTTGGCATCCTTTTGCCCGACGATATATCGGTCGAGCTCGGAGACGATCTCCCGCGGGGTCATCACCGGCGCCGGCGAAGTCCCGGCGTCATTGAGAGATTTTGCGACGTCATTCATAGGAATCAACACTCCTAACAATTCCGCCAGGAAATGCAATGATTTCCCAGCGAGTAAGCGTGCCGGTAGGCCACATCCACGAGCTCGGTCCCGCGTCCTCGCTTTGGGATGGGAAGCTTTAATCTGGAATTGCAGTTGCGCGCGACGAGGAACTAAAGCTCTTCAAAAGTCAGCTGCTCGTTGGTGTAAACACAGATGCCGGCGGCCACCCGCATGGCCTCCTCGGCGATCACGCGGGCGTCGAGCTGGGTATGTTTGACCAGTACCCGCGCTGCCGCCAAGGCGTAGTTACCGCCCGAGCCGATGGCGATGACGCCGTCATCCGGTTCGATGACGTCGCCGGCGCCGGAAATGACCAGCAAATCGGTCGCGTCGGCGATGATCAGCAATGCCTCCAACCGCCGTAGGATACGGTCCGTGCGCCAATCCTTGGCCAGCTCCACCGCAGCGCGCTTGAGATTGCCGTTGAATTGTTCAAGTTTGGCTTCGAATTTCTCGAACAGCGTAAAGGCATCCGCCGTGGCGCCGGCGAAACCGGCGATGACTTTGTCGTGATGCAGCTTACGCACCTTGCGCGCGCTGTGCTTCATCACCGTCTGCCCCAAGCTCACCTGGCCATCGCCGACCACGACCACTTTGCCGCCGTGGCGTATCGCGAGAATCGTCGTTCCGTGCATCATATTCGTTGGTACTTGCCGAATCTCGATTCCCATTCGGCATCGAAAATTCTTAAATTTCTAGGCCCGCGGATGCGCCTTGTCGTATACCGCGGTCAGTTGATCCAAGTTCAAATGGGTATAGCGCTGGGTCGTCGATAGGCTGACATGGCCGAGCAGCTCCTGAATCACTCTCAAATCGGCGCCGCTGTTGAGCAAGTGGGTGGCAAAGCTATGGCGCAAGCCATGGGGGCCCATTTTTATCTGGATGCCCGCGAGCCGCAGGTGTTTGTCGACAATACGCGCGACACTGCGCGTAGTAATGCGCCGGCCGCGGTGATTGAGAAACACCGGCGTTGCGCCGCGGCAAGCGACCTGCCACTGCTGATGCACCCAGTCGGCGTAGGATTCCAGCGCCTTCAGCGCCACCGCGCCGATCGGCACGATACGTTCCTTGGATCCCTTGCCGACCACCCGAATGATGCCCAATTGGATGTCGATGTCGGACCAGTTTAGACCCACCAACTCGCTGACGCGAATTCCCGTGGAATAAAACACTTCCAACACGGCGCGATCACGCTGGTCGAGGCCGCTCGCAAGCTTGATCGTATCCAACACATGAAACATGTCGTCGACGGTAAGAAAATTCGGCAGCGGCTTTTCCTGCTTGGGCGAGTTGATCAGCAACAGCGGATCTTTCCCGAGCCGTTTGGTCGTCACCAAATAGCGAAAGAACCCCTTCAACGCCGCCAGTTTGCGGCCAATGGAACTTTTCTTGCGATCCGGCGCCAATGACGCCAGGTAAGCCCGCACCACATGAATGTCGATCTTGCCGGCATCCATCGAACCGTCAGCCGCCAATGCCAGCTGCCGATCGGCGAGAAAACTTTGAAATTGCCCCAAGTCGCTCAGATAATTGCGCAGCGTATGCGGCGACACATTGCGCTGGTTACGCAAATAGCCGGCATATTGTTGGATTAACGATTCCACGGTCGGGCTTTCAACTGGTTGAGAATACCACCAACCACAGTTGAACTCTACCAATTGATGGGTGAGCCGCCGTTTCCGTCGATTTCGATTCATGTTAATCGTACCCTGTGGCGATTGAAGAAGAGCTTTCGTTGCGCACAGTGAACGGCGATACTCTCAGTGCGGTTTTGCATCATCCAGCGCATGCGTCTTACGGCGCGGCGATCCTGTGCCACGGCATGGAGTCGGCCAAGAAAAGCGAAAAATTGATTTTCCTGGCTCAGGCGCTGGCAGAGCGGGGAATCTCAGCTCTGCGCTTCGACTTCCGTTACGTCGGCGCATCAAGCGGCAAGTTTGCAGATATTACTTACAGCGGCGAGGTGGAAGACCTTAAGACGGCCTATGATTTCGTGCAAAGCCGCCGACTTGGAAAGACTGTCCTCTTTGGCTCCAGCATGGGCGGCACCGTGGCGTTGCTTTTCGCCGCGCAAGAGCCCGACATCGCCGCCATCGTCACCCTTGCGGCGCCGGTTCATCCAGAAAACTTTCCGACGCGCCTGCTGACACCCACGCAGTTAGAGCATTGGCGCGAGCGCGGTTATATCACTTATAACGGCCGGCGCTTGAATGTGTCCTTACTCGCAGACCTGGATACACTCGACGTGCTGCAGAGAACGCAGCAGGTTCGCTGTCCGGTGCTGATCCTTCACGGCGACGCCGACGAAGTCGTCCCGGTCGCCGAAGCCTATGAACTGCACGACTGCCTACCTGGCCCAAAGCGGCTATCGATCTTCACGGGCATCGATCACCGTTTCTCCAATCCGCTGGTCATGCAGCAAGCCATGAGCGAAGCGCTGGATTGGCTCACCAAACATGTTAGATAAAGCACAGCGATGAAAATATCACGAATATTTTACATGCGAGCCGCCCTGATGGCTTTGCTCCTGATCGCCGCCTGCGGCCGTGATTTGAACACGGCGCAAGGCGTCGCCGAGGAATTTGTCGATCATCACTACGTCAAGATCGACTTACAAAAGGCCAAACAGTACACGGTGAGCGTCGCCCAGGCTAAGATCGACGAGGAGATTCGCTTGACCAAGGGGCAGAGCATAGACGCCTCGACACAAACGCCGCGGGTAAATTATGCGCTATTGTCAAAGAACGAAGGCGAGCAACGGTCGACTTATTTGTTCGAAGGCAAGATTCAATCCGACGACGGCACGTCGTTTACCCGCAAGTGGTCCATCGCGACGCGCAAGGAAACCAACGGCTGGCGGGTCTCAAACTTCACCGAAACGGACTAACCGAAGGATTCAGCCGCAAAGAACGCAAAAAGAATTCCGGAATATCTCCCGCAAAGGCGCAAAGGTGACGGGCCGATGCCGTCATTCCGAACGAATGCGAGGGTCTAAAAGCGATTCCCCCCCGCGGTCGAAATGACAACAAATCCGAACTTTGCGTCTTGGTGGGACAAACTTTTTTCTCCAACACGAAACCACGGGTTACCTCCTCAACTAAGCTTCTACAGGCTGCGCGCCCACCGGTGGCGGCGCAGTTTCTTTGGGCTTGGATTTGATTTGCCACGCTAAGGCCGCCGCGATCATCGCGATGAAGCCGCCCGCCAAGAAGGCGGCGTTATACTCGCCCAAATAGTCGCGCACCGCGCCGGCCCCCGATGCCATGATCGCCGCGCCGATCTGATGCGACATAAAAATCCAGCCGTAGACTTTGCCGACATTTTGTCGGCCGAAGGTATCGGCGGTGATCGCCATCGACGGCGGCACGGTGGCGAACCAGTCGAGACCATAGATAATCGCGAAAATGACCAAGCCGGTAAAGCTCTTGACGAAGGGCAAAATCAGTAACGACACGCCGCGCAAAGCGTAAACCAGCGCCAACCATTTATGCGGCGACACCTTATCGACCATCCAGCCGGAAAAGGTCGTGCCGACGATGTTGAGCGTGCCCATGATGCCGACCAAAGAGGCGGCAGCGATCTGCGGGATGCCGATCTCGATTTCATGCGGGATCAAATGCGTGCCGATCAAACCATTGGCCGTGCCGCCGCAGACGAAGAAGGTGCTGCACAGCAGCCAAAAAGTCGGATTGGTGACGACTTCTCGCGCCGTGATCGTGGCATTCTTCGAGGACATGCCGCGCAGCGAGGCCGCGCCACCGCCGACATTGGTCTGTCCGGCGCCGTAGGGCTCCAAGCCGACATCGGCCGGATCGTCGCGCATGAAAAGATACAGCAACGGCAACAAGAGGATGGCGAGAATGATCAAAACCGTCGAACCGATGCGCCATCCGGAGCTGGCGATCATCGACATGAAGAACGGCAGAAATATCAGCTGACCCGTCGAACTGGCGCTGCCGAGAATTCCCAACGCTAGTCCGCGCCGCGCGACAAACCAGCGATTTCCGACCGTGGCGGTCAATACCGAGCCCACGCCGCCAGCCCCCAGACCCACGATGACGCCCCAAACCAAAAAAAATTGCCAGAACTCGGTCATGGCAACCGTGCCGCTGACTCCAGTGATCAATAGAATCAGGCTGCCGAGCATAACCTTGCGCGGCCCGAAGCGGTCGATTAGCCAGCCACTTATCGGCGCGGCCACGCCGAAGAGCAGCAGATTCATGCTGATACCCGAAGCGATCAACGCCCGGCTCCAGCCGAACTCCAGCTGCAGCGGAAGAATCAAGACTTGCGGCGACGAGCGCACGCCTGCGCTCGTTAGAGTGGTCAAAAAACACAACGACACAATGAACCAACCATAGTAAAAAGGCAGCGAGATCGGCGGACGTTTCCGGGGAGTGGCGCGGATGTCGTTTTCCATACTTCATATAGCCCGATCTGAGCTCGAACCACAAACGACCGGTCTACTGGTTGAGTTAGAGGCCAAGGACGGTAAATTGACAGCCCGGAGCCCGATCAGGTAGTTTTTCCCCATACGTCAATCATCGACTATGAAAGGAACAAATCGCCAAATGACATTCTACCAAAAGAACTTGGCTGCCATTCTTGCCGTATTTGCTTGGTCATTGATGACAATCGCCAATACCGATGCCGACTACCCTGAAGAAATCCCTTTCGTGCCGACGCCGATGGATGTCGTCGACCAAATGCTCGAGCTCGCCGAGGTCAAGAAAGGCGATGTGGTTTACGATCTCGGCAGCGGCGACGGCCGCATCGTCATCCGCGCCGCGAAAAAATATGGTGTCCGTGCGGTGGGCATCGAAATGGACCGGCTTCTCCTCGATAAAGCGCGTAAAGACGCCAAAGCCGCCGGCGTTGGCCACCTGGTCGAGTTCCGCGCCGAAGACGCCATGAAAGTCGATCTCACCAAGGCCACCGTCGTCACTCTCTACATGCTCCCCTGGTTCAACGAAGCGATGAAACCAAGCTTCAAGAAATATTTGAAACCCGGCGCCCGCATCGTCGCCCATGATTTTGCCATCGAAGGCTGGGAACCGGACAAAACAGTTAAGCTGCCCGACCCTGAGAAAAAGCTCGGCGGGCTGATCCATTATCACACGCTGTATCTGTGGAGAATTGGCAAGAATGGCACGTAGTTTCGATACCTAGTCCCTGTGGATTGACGATTTAGCTGGATCACGCAGCGGCGATCTTGACCAGATCGCCGCGCATTAGGGCATGGGCGGCGGCCCCGGCGTGACACTCGAACTCGGTCGGGCCCGCCATCTCGACATTCTTATAATAGCTAACGATGTTGATCACGCCATCGGCGCCCGCCATCTTGGCGCGTTTTTGAAAATCGACCAGGGCGGCCGCTAGGAACGCGGCGTTGCACGCTTTGACATCGTCAGTACAGCGGGTGCTCGCTCTGCCGTGAGGCGTAACATTCCCCAAGTTTGTGACGATCGCCGGCGTCGGCTGCTGCCGAAGAAAAACTTGACAGACCCGTCGGGTTTTTCACGAGCTTCAGTCGATTCCAGCGCCGCTTTGATCGGCAGCAGAAATTTATCGTTCCTGGCCTGGGCAGGGCAGGCGCTCCGACGACCGTCACTTTAAAGGGCGATACCGAACTACTCCGCAATCTTGACGAATTCACCTCGCAGGGCGACGCCGGCGACGATATTACCGGCATGGCACTCAAACTCCGTCGGGCTTGACATGACACTCTTCTGATAATAGCTGACAATATTGACGACGGCATTGGCGCCCAATTGTTTGGCGCGCTTGTCGAGTTGAATCATTGCCGACAGAAACACCCAGTTGCACGCCCTTTCATCGGACTTACCGACGGCATTGGTCTTTTGATTGGTCACATCGGTGCCGAGCTTGGTGAGAATTTTCGGCGTCTCCTGGTTGCCGAAATAAAATTTCACCGAGCCGTCAAGTTTTTCCTTGGCATCCTTGGCTTCCAAAGCGGGGGCGATCGGAAACATAAGTTTGCTATCGCGCGCGTGGGCGGGCCAGGCAGCGCTCAAGGTTAACGCGACGATAATCGTTAAGTAATAAATTCCTTTCATCGATCCTCTCTCCTTCCGGGTTTTAGACTTAGACTATAAACTTTCAACGACTTGTACGGCAACTCCTTTGAACAGACTCGGGATTTCATTCTGACAGCCTCCGGTAAAATTTCCTAAGCCATTCTGCGAAAGATCAACGAGGTGTTAATGCCGCCGAATGCGAAATTGTTCGACATGACATATTCACAGTCGAGCACGCGGCCTTGATCGACGATGTAATCGAGCTCGCCACAGGCGGGATCTACGCGTGCCAGATTGATTGTCGGGGCGAACCAACCGGTGCGCATCATTTCGATCGACATCCACGCTTCCAGCGCGCCGCAGGCGCCGAGGGTATGTCCCATGTAACTCTTGAGCGAGCTGACCGGCACCTGGGTGCCGAACAATTTGCCGGTCGCCAGCGATTCGGCGACATCGCCATGTTGCGTGCCCGTACCGTGCGCATTGACGTAACCGATCGCCGAGGGCGGCAAATTGGCATCGGCGAGCGCCAGCTCCATCGCCACTTGCATGGTTTTGGCATTGGGCTGGGTGACATGACAGCCATCGCTGTTAGTGCCGAAACCGACGATTTCGGCATAGACCGGCGCGCCGCGCGCTCGCGCATGGTCGAACTCTTCAAGAATCAGGGTGCCGGCACCTTCGCCGAGGACCAGACCATCGCGATCGATGTCGAAGGGTTTTGGCGTTGTATCAGCGGCATCGTTGCGCACGCTAGTAGCGAACAAGGTATCGAAGACTGCCACTTCGGTGACGCATAGCTCTTCGGCGCCGCCGGCAATCATCACCCGCTGCTGCCCGGCACGAATGGTCTCATAGCCATAGCCGATGCCCTGGCTGCCGGAGGTGCAAGCGCTCGAAGTCGTTATAATCCGGCCGGTGACGCCAAGAAAAACCCCAAGATTGACCGGCGCGGTATGGCCCATCATTTTGATGTAAGTGGTGGCGTTGATGCCTTTGGTGCTTTTTTCGCTAATCATCAAGCCGAAATCGCAAATTGCTTTCGGCGTTCCTGCGGAAGAACCATAGGCAATGCCGAGGTGACCGCTCTGCACCAACGGATCGCCGGCGAGCCCGGCGTCCACGAGCGCCAGGTCGCTGGCACGGGTCGCCAGCAAAGCGACTCGCCCCATGCTCCGTATCGCCTTGGTGGTATAGCGCTCCGACAGCGTAAACTCCGCCGCCGGCGCCCCCAGTAGCGTGTGCAGCCCGTCGTAATCGCTCCACTCATCCATGCGTTTGACCGCGTTGCGATACTCGCCCAAGCGCTTGCGCACTCTCGGCCAATCGTTGCCGATGGGACTGATGCCGGCCATGCCGGTAACCGCGACGCGGCGCTTCATGCCAGACCCCCGTTAACCGCGATCACTTGTCGCGTGATGTACCCGGCGTCGGCGCTGCAGAGGAAGCTCACCAGAGCGGCGACTTCTTCCGGCCGGCCGAGCCGCCGCGCCGGAATCAGCTTGAGCGCTTCGTCGAGCGGCACGCCGGCGCTCATGTCAGTTTCGATCAAGCCAGGAGCGACGCAATTGACGGTGATCTCGCGCTTGGCGAGCTCCAACGCCAACGCCTTACTGGCGCCGATAATCCCCGCCTTGGCCGCGCTATAATTCACTTGGCCGCGATTGCCGATCACACCGGCAACCGATGATAAGGTCACGATCCGGCCCGGCGCCCGCCGCCGCACAAGCGGCATGATTAGCGGATTAAGCACATTGTAAAAGCCATCAAGATTGGTTTTCAGCACGATGTCCCAATCCTCGCCGCTCATCGCCGGAAACGCATTGTCGCGAACCACGCCGGCGTTGCAAACCACGCCGTAGTAACAACCATGTTGGGCGACGTCGGCGGCGAGCGCAGCCGCGACCTCAGCGCGGGTGGCGATGTCGAACTGTAATACGCGCGCCTGCCGTCCCATAGCGATGATCGCTTGGGCCACAGCATCGGCCTCGGCGCGCCGGCTCTGACAGTGCACGATGATATCGAAACCATCGCGCGCCAAGCGCAGGGCGATGGCTTTGCCGATGCCACGGCTCGAGCCGGTCACGATGACGCTCAGACTCATGACAACGAACCGTTCATGGGTTTGTCGCCGTCGGCGGATTGGAATACGGTGACGTTAGCGCTGGCCACCGTGCCATTCTCGTCGTCGATGCGGCAATCGAAGGCAGCCAAGCCGTCTTCGCTCTGCAACACGCGCTTGACGTAAATTTCTAACCGGCTGCCCAAGGCAAAACTTGGCTGCTTGCATTCATAGCGCCGGGTGCCAAGCAAATAACCGATGCGCACAGGCTCGCCGCGCAGGCGGGCGCGATAGCCGGCAAAGGCGCCGATAGCCTGCGCCATATACTCAAGCCCGACCCAGCCACCAACGGCACCTTCGACAAAAAACAAACAGTCCGCGCGCACCCGCACTTCGGCGCACAGACTCTCGTCGTCTGCGGCGACCAACCGGTCGAGCAAAACCATCGGCCCCGAGTGCGGCAACAAATCGCGAATATCCGGCAGGTCCATTTTAATCTCGTGCGAAAACCAGTGTCACGTTCGCGCCGCCAAAAGCGAACGAGTTGCTCAACGCCCAGAGCGGCGGATGTCCGAGCCTGGTGGCCGGCGTGGCCAACTGCAATACCGGCAATTCGGGATCGTCGACACCATCCCATAAATGGGCCGGCAGCTTGCCACTCGGATTGTCGTCCTGCATCGCCAACCAGCACAGCGCCGCTTCGATGGCCCCCGCTGCTCCCAGCGTGTGGCCGGTAAAGGGTTTGGTCGAGCTGACGAAAACATGATGATCGCCGAACACCTGGTGAATCAAACGGGCTTCCATGGCATCGTTTTGCACCGTCGCGGTGCCATGCAAATTGACATACTCGATCTCCGCCGCCGTTACCGCGGCGCGCGCCAACGCCTGTTCTAACGCCATGCGCCCACCGACGCCAGTCGGATCTGGCGCCGACATGTGATAGCCGTCGGATGATTCGCCCCAACCGCGCAGGCTCACCGTTGCCGGTTCGCGGCTGACGAGAAATAACGCCGCCCCCTCGCCGATGTTGATGCCGTCGCGATTGCGGCTGAGTGGATTACAACGCGTCATGCTGACCGATTCTAGGGCGGCGAAACCGGCCACCGTGAAACGGCACAAAGTGTCGACGCCCCCGGCCAGCACCGCGTCGCAAACGTTCATGCGAATCAGCCGCGCCGCGCTGGCCAGCGCCTTGGCGCTCGACGCGCAGGCGCTGGAGTGGACATAGGCGGGTCCGCAAATGCCCAGCTCCGTCGCCAACACCGCCGCCGGAGAAACCAACTCCTGCTGGCCATAGTGAAATCCTTGGGGCAATGCTCCTGTCGACAGATAATCACGCAACGCCGCCTCCGCTTCGCCGATGCCGGAAGTGCTGGTGCCGATGACGACTCCGACCCGTGCGCCGCCGAAGCGTTCAATCGCACTTTGCACGGCAGGGCGGATTTGCTGCAATGCCGCTAGAACGATCTGGTTATTGCGGCTACGATCAGGCAAGGGCCATGTATCCATCGGCGGCAGAGTAAAATCAGCATCGATACGGCCCACCGGTAACAAGCGCCCGGGTGAATAGACATCGGACAACGCCACACCGCTCTGCACCAATTCCAACAGCCGTTGCTTGGTTGCGTCGACGCTATTACCCAACGGGCTGATCATGCCCAGCTGATTGAGATAGACCCTGCTCATGGAGTGTTCGAAACCGACTGTATCGTCAGGCGATACTGATAGCGCAAATTGGTCAATTCGATTTTGCCGCTCCAGCGCGGCTCAGCGCTGTAATCGATCACCAACACCGGTTGATCGAGCAGCCTTAAAGTCCGCCGACGGCCATCGTCGGCGATGCTCCAGCCGGCCGGCAAGGCTTTCTCAATAACCTCGATCGGCCACAACGTCAGTTGCAAATCTTCTAAGACATCCTCACCGCGCAACTGCTCTGGCACCAGCGGATGGCGCCAAGACTGGAGCGAGCGACCATCGAAGTGCAGCGCGAGAATCCGTTGACCGAGCGCGAGACCGATCATGTCGAGCCGCTCCGCGTCAATTTCCAGGGCGGCATCGAGTTCATCGACGCGCCCTTGTCGCTCGATGCGCAGATGCTGCTGCAAACTCAGCGAAACTCCCAGCGTTGCCGGTGCGAGTTTAAGGCCCAGCCGCGCCGGCAGTGCGGGGGCATCCGCGCAGCCGAACGAATGAACCGCGAGTGCCGCGAGCAGCGCCCCTCCCCGGCTCAACCCTGGTAGCATAGTTCCTCCAACGCCGCCAAGCGCCGCCGAGTTTGGCTAACGTAGGGATTACTTCGGTCCCAAGCGTAACCCGCCAGGATCGCCGCGATCATGCGGCGAATGTCGGCACGCTGCACCGGATCGAAAATAATTCGCTGCAAGCCGCCGCGATACCAGGACTCGACGAAGGCGCGAAAGGTGTCAACACCTTGCTTAAGGGGTATGGCAAATTCCTGCTCCCAGTCGACCAACCCACCGGCGAGCTGGCGCGGCACCAGAGCCGCCGCCAGGCTGGCTGATTTGAAAGCGATGGTCACACCGGAAGAAAAAATCGGATCGAGAAACTCGCCGGCATTGCCGAGCAGCGCATAACCGGGGCCGGACAACGAACTGACATTGCAGGCGTACCCGACCAGCTGCCGCACCGGCGTATCCCAGCGTGCCTGGGCGAGCAATCGGTCGGTCGCACCATCGGCCGCGATCAACCCGCGCAAGCGCTCGAGTTCCGTACCCTGATAGCGCGCCAGCGCTTCGAGCCCGCCGACGACGCCAATAGAACAACGGCCGTCGCTAAACGGGATCACCCAGTACCACAGGTCGCGGTTATCCGGCTGCACGTTGATGCGAATTTTGTTTCGGTCGAAGGTCTTGGGCGGAATACTGACAATCCGATCTTCGACATGAGTGAACAGCGCACCGCGCACCGGAAAGTCCGACGGCCTTTCCAACCCTAGCAGACGGGGCAGAACGCGGCCGAATCCGCTGGCGTCGAGGATGAAGCCGGCTTCAACGACGAACGTCTCATTTTGATCGTCCTTGATCGTTACGCGCGGGCGCGCGCCGCTCAGATCCACGGCGATTACCTCATGGCGAAAGCGAATTTCCGCGCCTTGGCGCTCGGCTTCGAGAGCCAGTAAATGATCGAAGCGCGCCCGCGGTACTTCATAGGTGTAACTCCAACCGGCGGAAAATTTGTCGCTAAAGTCGAATTCGCTGTACTGCTCGCCGCGGCCGAAGGCGGCGCCGTTTTTAATTTGAAAGCCGGCGCGCTGCACCGCGTCGAGCATGCCGGCCTGCTCGAGATATTCCATACTTTGCGGCAACAGACTCTCGCCGATGCTAAAGCGCGGGAACTGTTCACGCTCCAGCACCAATACGCCCAGTCCTTGGCGGCACAGCAGGGCCGCCGCCACTGCACCGGCCGGCCCGGCGCCAATGATTAATACCTCTACGACCATGCTGGTTGACAAGGTGCTCCTAGTAGAAAAAGATCAGAGAGTTAGCCGAAAAAAACGTAAAGTTCACCAAAAAAATAATTCGGATTTAAATATGCAAGGGGCGGGATTAAACACCCGCCCTCTTCGGTTGGCATCGGGGCTGCGTTATGCTGGAAGTTTTGCCCACGCCGAGTAAATTTTTAGCGATAATAGCACGAAGGGCGCGAAGTTGTAGCGCTTACTCGCACTTTCCCTTTGCCACCGAACCCTGGCAGCAAATATTTTACCGGCGAGTTGCTTGCGCCGCCCCATTTGCCTGGCGAAAACACGGTACGATCAGCGCCACCGTGCCGATACCGATTGCCATCGTCAACCCGAAGGCGCGTAATGCCGGCGTCTGGCTCAAGCCGAGCAACCCGAAGGACAACAGCGTGTTTAACGCCGAGATACCGACAGCAACCCACGCGGTGCCATCCTCTTGACTGTCCGGCTCTTGCAAAATAATCCCGTAATCGACGCCGATGCCGAGCAACAGCATGAGCGCCAACAGATGAAACAACTGCAGCCCTTGGCCGGCGATGCCCAGGAGCGCCAGCGTCAGCAGCGTCGCCACCGCAGTGGGCGCCAAGACCCGCCAGCTGGCTTGGCGATAGCGCAGATAAAGCAACGCATAGACGGCAACGTATGAGACTAGCAGCACCCAGCCCATGTAGAGCCGATAGGCGCCGAGCAGCGCGGAAATCTCGCTGATTTGATCGATCCAAACGACGCCTGCGAGTCCAGCTGCGGCTTGGCCAAGCGCGGGCAAGCTGCTCCTGGTCACGCCGCGAAGGGCAACGATGCTGGCGTGTTGATCACCCACTTGGCCCAACCAAAGATGGCGCCAGGGTTGGCTCGCCGGCGATTTGATAAAATCATCGACGGTAATCGGCCGGCCCGTAGCCAGCAAGCGCGCGCGCGCGGCGCTCAACCAGGACGGAGCTTCACCGAGCTTAGTCGCAATGCTCGCCAAAGCACCGTCGTCGTTTAACAGCGATCGCTCGATCAGTTGCCGGCGCGACGCCTGCAAATGCGCTGACGGCACCCAGTCGGAAATCGCCTGATAGCCGCTAATCCGGTATTGTTGAACCAACGGATCGAGCCGCTGTTTTAGCGCCTCCTCCCGTTGCAAGAGCCCTTCGGCGCTGGCGGCGCGCAACAAATAGAATTGCACCGGCGTCGCCAAGTCGAGAATTTTACCGAGCTTCACCTGATCGTCGAGTAAGTTCTGCGGCGGTTTTTGCAGTGCGCGAATGTCATCTTGCACGCTCAGACCCAAGCCGCCGAAGAGCAGCAAGGCGGCAAAGGTTAGAGCTACGTAAAGCGTCCGGCGATCGGACGCCAAGCGCGGCCAAGCCGTCATGGTGTTACCATAGCGGCGCGCCCAACGGTTCAGCCCCACCGTAGTCGGGCGCACCCAAGCGGGAAACCAACAAACCACCGTGAGCCAGGCGAAAATCAGTCCGGTACAGGAAAACAGCGCCATCTGACGGAGTCCGGGGAACGGTGTCAGGACCAAACCGAGGTAGCCGATCAGCGTCGTCACCATGGTCAAAAACATTGCCGGCAGGATCCGCCGCAGTAACCGCCAGGAATCGAGCGAGTCATTTGCCGCGCTCGCCCGCTGGCAGAAAAAATAAATACCGTAGTCCTGCGCGACGCCGATCAAGCTGGCGCCGAAGACCAGCGTGATCAGATGAATGCGTTCGACCAAGAGCCATGAAGAAATCGACAACGCGCCCAAACAGCCGATGGCCATGGACAGGGTGACTAAAATAATCGGCTTGAGCGAATGAAACGTCATCCAGATCAAGAAGAGTATCCCGGCCATCGAGCCGATGCCGATGACGGACATTTCTCGCTGCGCTTGGCTCGCCGCGGCAGAGGCGTGGAGAATAACGCCGGCTTGAATGACCTCAATCCGTTTAGAGGTTTGCCGGATAGCTTGGCGCGCCTGCTCGAGCACCGGCATAACCGCTTGCTGCCCGGCGAGAGCGAACGCCGGCACCCGCAGGGTCAGTGGCAAGACGACATAGTGAAGCTCGCCGGCGCTGACGGATAATTCGCCCTCACGCGGCCGCACCGGAGTTTCTTCGGCGCGCGCTAATAGCCAATTATTGAACAATCCAAAAGGGTCCTCCTGCCACGCCAGCGGCTGCGGCCCGGCGAAGGGACTGTAAAGTTTGGCGAGCGCGCGGTCGACCCAATAAGACGGCGCTTGAGTGCGCAGCGCCGTATCATCCTCAGACGTCAACAACGTCAACCGATGGTTTTTAAAAGTCTCCAGCCAGTCGGTTCGAGTGCGCTCGGTAATCGCTGCGGCGGCAAAAAGCAAATGCGGGAACGGTGCGATAGACTTGCGATAGACGGCGGCGGCCCGCCGCGCGTCGTCCCAGTCGGTCGCGCCAATCAGCACGATGACGCGCTGTTCGGCCGCCTCGACCATTTGCGGCAACGCCCGCTGCACCACCGGGTCGCGCCCCAGGGCCGGCAACAGCGCGAGAATATCGGTGTCAGGAGCCAGCCGCTGCTGCCACCAAAGATAGCCGTTATGAAGCACGACCACGGCCACCGCCACGGCCCAAAACCAAGGAGCCCAACGGCGCAGTTTCAAGCCGCATTCCTCAGGTGAAATCGGCGTGGTCTTGGCATTTCTTCGGTCGCCAAGGCAATCGAGTGTTTTGCAGAGCAAGCATTCATCGGAATATCTCGGTGACGCTTCGCGCCGCCATAGCGCCGGGCTGCCAAAGAAAAATTAAAAACTCTGCAACAGCGCGCTGGATGCTCTGCGCGAGTGCAAAATCGTGCAGCGCTCAGCAACCGGGAAGGTTGAACTGCGCCATCCGAAGTTAAAATAGCGCCGCCTCTTCGCTGGTCATGGCCTGCGCGCCGGTTTGTAGCGCCGAGAAGACAATGCGCGTGCGATCACCGTTGGCTTCGTCGATGGCGATGTTCTTGACATAGGCGGCGCCGTCCAGGGCGATGGCGCCGATGACTTTTGCCACACCGGCATCGCGCGCTTTAAGCTTGACGCTCCAGGCGCCCTCGCTAACGCTGCCGTCGACATCGAAGTGCTTTTCCAGCTGGCCAAGATCCCCGGCCAGTACGGAAAATAACAGGCTGTTGATGATCCGCACCGTTGGTTCTTGCTTGGCATTGAGGCGCATGGCCAGTCGTTCGCCTTGCCACTGAACGATCTCGTCGCGGGTCAGCCGCAAGGTGTTGGCAAAGGGTTGCAAACTGCGCCACAGGACGCCTTTATCTGCGATCACGCAAAAGCGGCCGTTGGAACGTAACGGATTTTTCAAACCGGCTAATTGCTTAATCTGGTCGAAGCGGCCGCACAGAACTTTTGGCTGAGCCAAGATCGCTTGAATCTCTGCCACCGGCGCGGCCGCCAGGAGCGGCACAGCCATCAGGCTGAGACAGATTGCCAGAATTTTTCGTTTCATGGCGGCGTGAGACCGAGTTTTTTAAACAGCACTGGCGGCGAGACAAAACACATTTCACCAGTAGCGAGTTCCACCGCCACTTGGGTGGTGCTGGCCCGGCTGACTCTCCGGCCGGTGGCCGCGTCTGTTAGCAGGTAAGCGATCTCCAGGCGGTTCTCCCATTCGACGATCTCGGCGCGCAGCTTGAGCCGCTCGGCAAATTTGGCCGGGGCGACGTACCGGATATGCAGATCGATCACCGGCCAGACATAGCCCGACGCTTTCATCTGCGGATAATTGTAATCGATCGAGGTAAGCAAGGCGCTGCGGACGATTTCAAGATAGTTGACGTAATGGCCGTGCCAAACGACCTCCATGGGATCGAGATGGTTGAACTGCACCTGGGTCTCGGTTTCGGCAAACCAGCGGCTGGGAATTCTACTCATACATTCTTCAGGCTTTGTCTGGATTGAGAAAAGGGATTTCACCATGAAGGACGCGAAGAGCGCGAAGTTCGGAGCTTTGGTCATCCGAAACCTTCGTGTCCTTCCTGCCCTCGTGATGAAAATAAATTCGCATTAACCCAGCAATAGCCTACTGATAAATTTTCCATGCCCGGCTGCGCATCCGTTCGAGCAGCAGCCGCAGGTCTGGTTCCAAGCGGCGGTCCTCCTCGATCACAGCGATGTCGCCGCTGAGCACGTCGATCATGGCTTGAAGCGACGGACCGGGCGCCAAAGCTGGATTCGCACGACAGCGCAACCAAGCAGCCTGGCGCACCGTGATCAACAGGCCGGCGGCCACCTGTTCGGTCAATTCCAATACCCGCGTGCAGTCGCGCGCCGCGATCGTGCCCATGCTGACCTTGTCTTGGTTGTGACATTCGGTGGAACGGGAAAACACCGACGCCGGCATCGTCAGCTTGAGCGCTTCCGCGGTCCACGCCGAGACGCTGATCTGCAACGCCTTGAGACCGTGGTTGATCGCCGCGCGCGGCCCGGTGACGCCGGAAAGATTGGCCGGCAAGCCGTTGCTATAACGGCTGTCTACTAACAGGGCCATTTGCCGGTCGAGTAAATCGGCCAAGTTGGCCACGGCGTTTTTCATGCTGTCCATGGCGAAGGCGATGTGGCCGCCGTAAAAATGACCGCCATGCAATATCCGTTCGCCTACCGCATCGACGATCGGATTGTCATTGGCGCTGTTCAGTTCGTTTTCAATATAAGAGCGCAGCCACGGCAACGCGTCCGCGAGCACGCCGATGACATGAGGCGCGCAGCGGATCGAATAGCGATCCTGCAACCGTTTGTCGTTGGCAGCGGATATTTGAACCGGTAAATCTTGGCGCAGCCAGCCGGCCACGGATTGCTGGCCGGCATGGGGTTTGACCGAAAATAACGTCGCATCGAAATGCTCGGCGTTACCGTCCAGGGCGAAGGACGCCAGCGCACTGATGCGGGTCGTCAGCCGGGTGAGATATTCAGCGCGAATATAATTCAAGCAGGCCAGCGCGGTCATCACCGCCGTGCCATTCATGATCGCGAGCGCTTCTTTCGGGCGCAACCGCAGCGGCGTAATGCCGGCCTCGGATAATATTGAAGCCGCAGGAACGACAGCGCCGCCGCGCAACACTTCGCCTTCGCCGCATAAGACCGCGGCGAGATAAGACAGGGGCGTCAAATCGCCGCTGGCGCCCACTGAACCTTCGCACGGGATCGCCGGCACAATATCGTGTTTGAGCAAATTAACCAGCTGCTCCAACAAGCCGACGCTAACGCCGGAAAACCCCTTGCACAGCGAGGTCAAACGAGTGGCGATCGCCGCGCGGGTTTCGCTTGGCGTGAAGTGGGCGCCGAGACCGCAACCGTGAAAGATGTAAAGATGGCGCGGCAGCGCCGCAATCAGCTCCGGATCGATGGCGACGGTGCAGGAATCGCCGAAGCCGGTGGTGACTCCGTATATGACGCCGTCTTCAGCGAGCCGGCGGTCGAGAAAGTCTGCGCCGCGGGCAATCGCGGCGCGAAACTGCGGCGCCGCAGATAAACTCGCCGCCGCCGCTCTTTCGGCGACGGCGACGATCTCTTCGATACTGCGCCAACCGGTATCGAAGCATACTGTGGGAGAGGGATTCGTAACTCTAGCGGGCTGCATGTTCGTCTTTCAGTGGTGCCACTTGCCAAAAGTCATAAAAATTAAACCATTGCAACGGTTCTCGCCGGCAGTAAGCCTCAAGCCGCGCCGCGTAAGCGCGCGCCAGGGCATCCAGCGCAGCCGAGCGATCTTTGCGTGGCAAGCGGATCGACTCGCGGAAGAGCTCGATATGAATTTCCCAGCCGTGGTCAGTGCTCAGCGAAAACAGCAAGTACACCGGGCAGCGAAACAGGCTCGCCATCACATAAGGGCCCACGGGAAATGGCGCCCAGGCGCCCAAGAAGCGCGCCCGCGCGACTCGTGGTTGGGGCGCCACCGGAATGCGGTCACCGGCGATGGCGATAAATTCGCCTTGGTCGATTTTCGTTTGCAACAGTATCGCCACTGCCGGTGTCAGCTCGGTCACTTGTATGATGTTCAGTTGACTATCGGGATTGACCTGAGCCAACAATTGATTGAAGCGCGTGGCGTGTTTGGTATGCAGCAGCACTGTCAATTTGAGACCGGGTTGACGCTTGGACATGACCCGGCAGAGTTCTAGATTGCCGAGATGGCAGCAAATTATCAGTCCGCCCCGTTTGCCGACGACTTGCGCGGCGACCGGCTCGTCGCCGTGAATCTCAACCGCACCGGTGTCGAACAAACCGCACCACAGAAGTAATTTGTCGAGAATGCATTCGCCGAAGGAAGCGAAATGGTACAGCACGCCCATAACGCCGGTTGCGCTGCCGCTGCCAGCGTCAAACGCGGCCATACGCCGAAGATAATCTTGCGATGCCGTCCGCGCCCACGGTTTGGCGATGGCATACCAAAGCATCACCGGATAGAGCACGACGCGAAACGGCCAACGGCCGAGCACCCGGCCGAGCCAAAACAGCAAACGCATGCCGGCGACGAAACTCACCTCATCAATTTGCGCCCAGTGCCGGCCGGCGCCCGCTGCCTTCGCCGCCGGCATCACAGCACGCCCCTTTTGCGCGCGAGTAAAGTTGGCAGACGTCGCAGCATGCCGAAAAATAGCGTCGCATGTAAACGCGAGATCAGTAAATTGTCCAAACCGCCGCGAAAATGCGATATCCCGTCCTTGGGATAGCTCACCGCGGTGGGTAGATTAACGATCTCGACGCCGGCCCAGTGGAGCCGGACGAGCACTTCGATGTCGAAGTTCATGCGCGCGCCGAGTTTGCGCCGGCGGTCGAGTTCAAGCAGCGGCGCCAACGGGTAGACACGAAAGCCGCACATGGAATCTTCGATGCGCCGCGACAAAGTGTTGATCGACACCCAAATATGGGTCAGATGGCGTGCCCACAGGCGCAGCCCAGGCACGCTGTCATCGTAGCGCGGCGAACCAATCACCAACGCATTCGGATGGGCTGCCGACAGGGCGATAAAGCTAGCGCTGTCTTCAACCCGGTGCTGGCCGTCGGCGTCGATCTGGAGCGCGTGGGTAAACCCAGCCTGAGCCGCATAACGGACAGCGGTGAGCACCGCGGCGCCTTTGCCACGATTGGTCGGATGGCGCAGCAAGGTCACGCGACTCGGCGTCGCAGCAGCCAAGCGATCAAGCACCGCCGCGCACGCCGGCGTACTGCCGTCGTCGACGACAATACAATCCAGCGGCTGCGCGAGCATGCCGCCGACCACCGCGGTCACCGCCGCCGGGTGATTGTAAACTGGAATCACCGCGCAGGGTCTATGCATCGGCGGCACCGAACAGCAGGCGGCCGCTGGCATGGGTGCCGAGCGCCGTGCTGATCTTGAACGACAACGTGGCGCTCGCCGGTTGGTACACCAGTTCGAGCCTGAACGGCGTATCCGGCAGGATGAGGCGCTGGAATTTCAGCATCTGAATGGCGCGAAACTGTGGCGGCAAAGCGAAACAGCGCCGGCCGAAAGCGATCGCCCAATCGATCTGCACCACCCCGGCGAGAATCAGCTGACCGTTAAAGTGACCGTCAAAATATATCAGATCACGGGGAGCGACCAACTCAAAGAGCGCGCGCTCGGCATCGCGCTCGAGCAGCCGTGAGCGCGGCTCGGTCAAAAGCATCTGCGGCGTTTCAAGCAGAGCAAGCAGATCGGCGTGGCTGGTCTTGCCCTGAGCATTGACCGGCAGTGCCTTGAAAAAACGCCACAGGCGAGGCATGCCCACCGGTTCGATGAACCGATCGAGCAGGCGACGCAGCATGCGCGTAAAGCCGCGCCGTCCGAGCGCGTGGAGTTCACACTGGCCGCGCGCCGACGGCACGACCAAAGCGGCCACCCGTTGGCGCCGCCCATCGACAGCGATAACACGGGCAAGATCAACCAGCGGCGAAGCCGTCAGCAATTTTTCAATGGCGCTCAGCGAAATCCGTTTGCCCTCGATCTTAGCGATTCGATCGACCCGGCCGCCGAGAATAAACCTACCGTCCCCCGTCGTTTGCGCCCGGTCCGCGGTGCGAAACCAATCTGCACTGGGCAAATGTTTCGAACGCACGGCGAGTACTTCTTCCGTGCCGTCCATCGGCCTAATCGCACCCATGGCGTCAATTGAATCAAGTGCATCAATTGCGTCAATTGCATCTACGCGCCACTCCACCCCCGGCAGCGCGCTCCACGCTTGGTGCTGGCGGCTTTCCTGCTGGCGCCAGGCGATGCCGCCGGTCTCCGAGCTGCCATAGACTTCGATGGGTACGCGCCCAAGCAAACGCCGGCACTCCTGGGCGACGTCGAACCCTAACGGCCCACCCGACGAGAACACCGCGCGCAGCCGCTCCGCCGCCTCGGCCCAACGGGGATTTTCCGGGATACGACTAAGATGGGCCGGGCTGGAAACCAATAGCGCGTCACGCGCCGCCAAGTTGGCCGAGAGATCTTCGAACCACGAGACGGTGCTCGCCTGCATCCGCCGACCGGCGGTGAGCGGCCACAAAACATTGAATAATAGGCCGTAAATATGTTGATGCGACACCGTGGAAATGACATCCGCGGCGCCGAGCAACGCGCCAAATTGTTTTTCCAGATGCGCCACCTCGGCCGCCAACTGGTCGAGATTTTTGGCGACCGGCTGAGCCGCGCCGGTGCTGCCGGAAGTGTAGAGTACGAGAGCGGTAAAATCTCCGTCGATGGCAGCGAAGCGATCGGGTTGGTGATGCCGGTTCCCTGCTGGCGCCGCTTTGGGCTGCCACTCGGCAGCGAATTCGCCGAGGAAGCCGGCTACGTTGCCGCGCAAACCAGCGCAAGTGCCGGGCAAGTTGTCGCCCGGCAGCAAAACTGTTTTGCGCGCCAGCCAAGCGCCAAACAGCGCCGCGGCGAACTCGATGGCGTCATGGTGCCACAGCGCAAAGGCGTCACCCGGTGATTCGCCGAGCAGAACAGACCAGTCAGTGACACGAGCATGAAACTCGCTCCAAGAAACCGCCACGCCGCCACGCCAGCCGATAATCTGGTCGGCGGAGCGGCTGGCATTTAGCGTGCTACGCAGATTGAGCGGATGAGCCATGGCGGCGCTTGAAATAATAGCGGGCGCAATATTCGCCGGCAAAGATAATCCCCATCAGTAAATAGGCGAGAAAGCCATTGTAGAATGACCACTGTGCCATGGAGCCAAAGAGTGCGGTGTAAAGCGCGATGGCGCCGTTGAGCGCGAAAAATACACACCACACCTGCGTGACCCGGCGCGTGTAGGCGACGGCAGCAGGCGAAAGCCCTGGTTCGTGCAGTCGCGCTAACCGTTCAATGGTTGACGGCGGCACCACCAGGCTGTAAGCAAATACCGTCAAGAATGCCCCGCTAACCAGTACCGGATAGAATCTCAGTGGCAATAAAGCACCGGACCAAAACGTCGAGAGCGCCAACAGAATCGTAGCACCGGTCCAGTAGCGCGTCGCCCCGGTCGGGGCGGTCGCCGGCAAGCGCGCCAGACCTCCGAGCAACAACAGCGCGGCCAACCACGCCGGCGCCACCCTGCCTTCGCCGAGCCAGAGCGCCAATGGAAAAACCAGCGTAATCAGGATGGCCAATATCCGAAGCGCGCCGCGCATGGGGATTTATTGCTCGATCAACTCGGCCAACGCCTCGACCACGTCGCCCACCGTACGCACTTTCTTGAACACCTCCGGCTGTAGTCGTTTGCCGGTGAGCTGCTTCAACCGGACCGCGAGATCGACTGCATCGATGCTATCGATGTCGAGGTCGTTGTATAAATGCGCGTCCAGCGTGATCTTCGCGGCATCGAGCTCGAACATCTCGTGCAGCATATTGACCAGCCACGGATATATTTCTTCCTTGCGGACTGGAAGCGCCGAAGTCATTGGCTCTGTTCCTCGTTTTTCCGAACCGTTTCGATCATCTCAGCGAGGGCGCGCACCGACGCGAAGTGGCGGCGATTTTCCTCCGCCTTGGCCGATAAAATAATGCCATAACGTTTTTGCAGCGCCACGCCAAGCTCCAAAGCATCGATGGAGTCCAGCCCCAATCCTTCGACGAACAGCGGCGCCTGGGCGTCGATGTCCGCCGGCGCGATGTCCTCGAGCTGGAGAACATCGATGATCAATTGCTTGATATCTTCTTCAGTTACTCGCACGGGATTCACCTTCCTGAGCAAAAATCTGGAGCAGATGCGCGGTCATCCGGCGCGCCGCGAGCACGTGATTGGCGGCGCCTTCGACAAACGGACCGATGGCGATATCTTCCATCACGTCGAAGTGAAACTGCGAGGTTTGCGCCGGCAAGCGCCACCAGGGTTCGCTTTTGATCAACATTGGCGGCGCACAGCGCACCAGCACCGGAGTGATGTCGCATGGCGCGCGCACTGCGATGTTCGCCGCGCCCCGTTTAAGACTTATCGAGCCGTCGGGCGGGGTGCGCGTCCCTTCCGGAAAAACGATGAGATTGCCGCCGCCGCGCACCGAAGCGACACAGTCCTCGACCAAACGAACGCTGTCGCCGCGGTTACAAATATAGCCCGCGGCCTTTACCGTCGCCCGGGTGAAAGGATTACGCCAAAGCCCTTGTTTCACGATACAATCAGCCCGCGGCACAAACGCCATGAGGAAAACAATATCGATCAATGTGGGATGGTTGGCAAGGATCAGCAGCCCCTGGCGCTCGAGCCGCGCCAAACCGTTGGCTTGATACTGGAACACGCCGAAGGCGCACATCGAGCGCACGATGCCGAGGAAGGCAAGACGAATCAGGTCCCGGGCCACGGCTTGACGCCGTTGACGTTGCCAGATGATGAGCCGAAGCAGCGGGAAAATCACCAGCCCGCCAATGCCGATGGCGATGAAGCTCAGCGCGACGCCGAACACTCGCCAGCACCATTCGATACGCTTAAACATCCCACGACCAACGCCAGCGCCTTCGCTGGCAGACATGATCCAGAGAGTGGTCCCCGTGAAAATAAAAGCGCAATATCTCCAGACCGGGAGAATAACGCTCGGTGCTGATGACTTCTTGGTCGTCTGCCTTAGACCAGGAAAGCGAAACAACAGCACCGGCCGGCGGCCGCATCAACCACGCCCAGGCATAGGGTTGTTCACGGCAATCCTGATATGCCGCATAGAGCGCCGGCAAGGGCCGCTCGTAAACCACCAGCAAGACCTCGGCCTCGCCGTCGGCAAGCAATCCACAAGCTTCGACCGCCGCATGTTCCACGCTGCTTGCGCCCGCGGCCAGCGCGCTGCTGCCGGCATGGTCGCCGCGGGCAATGGAGAACAAACCTCCGGTGGCATTGTGCACCGACAAGCCGAAATTAGTCGGAGAAAGCGGCAGGCCCTGAGCCAAATCGGTCAAGAGCTGCACCGACCGTGCAGTCTCGCCATGACGCGAGCAAAAGATCGCCGCCACGCCGGTGCGATCGCCGAGACATCGATAAGCCACTTCGAGCGCCATCCGATCAAGAACGCCAGCGCGCCGGCGCAACATCGGCGCCATCGAATGCAACGCCGGCTCCGACTCGCCGTCAATCTCGCGTCGACCCGACGCCCAGTCGAGCCAAGCCTCCGGGGTTTCGACCCCCGGCGCCCACGCAGCGTAAGCGGCGATGGAAAATCTAATCCCGCTGTCGGCCACGTCCGGTACAATCCTAATGTCGCGGCAACCGTTGTAGTCTTAGACTGAAAAACGCCGAGATATGGTTCATAGCGTCGACCAGTAACCGTTCATCGTATAGCGTTCCGGCTGCCCCGGCCAGGTTTCCATCGCCGGGCACGATTTTCCCTTGGCGGCTTCCCGCAGGTAAATATTGCGGTCGAGCAATGCATTAGCCTCATTGCCATCCGGGTTTTTCAGTTCGAATAGCCCCGGCCACACGAGAATTCCCAAAACTAATTCGCGCCGATCGTTCGCCCGGTTCGTGGTGATTTTATTCTGCGCCACCTCGGTGTTCGATTTGAACTCAACGGCGATCTGTTCACAGGTCAGAGCGCCATCACCGACTTGCCTCATGGCGAGCAGTTGCGGATCGCGTGCTTGCACGCATCCCCCAAGAACGACTAACGACAGTGCCAACAAAATTTTCATATCAGCTCCTAGTGATTGTCCGAGATTATTGTTTGCGATTCGTCTGCGGCTCTTGGCCAAGATCGCCGTAACGATCCGCGTCACTACACTTGTTTAATTATTGCCAATCATAGTTTGAACGCGTCTGAGGGGCAACTGAGTTTATATAATAGTATTCAATTCACTCACCGCAACCGCACAAGCGTGATAATTGGCAAACCGTCGGGTGACAAGGCTATGCAGTCAAGCTTGCCGCCTCTGTGTATTTGAACGCTCCATTATAGAGCGCGCGGCCGACCACGACACCTTCCACGCCATATTTCTGCAGCGGCAACAACTTGCGAATATCGTCGAGCGTGGCGACGCCGCCGGAGGCGATGATGGGAATCTTTACGGCGCTGGCGATTTTTAGAGTCTCATCCAGATTCACTCCAGCTCTCGTGCCGTCGCGGCTGATGTCGGTATAGATAATCCGCGAGGCCCCGTCACCTTGACAGCGCTTCGCTAGCTCGACAGCCTCCAACTCGGTGGTTTCCTTCCAGCCTTTGACCGCGACTTTGCCTTGGCGGGCATCGATGCCGACGACGATTTTGCCAGGAAATTTCTTACATAAAGTCTGGAGCAGCTCGGCGTTGTCGCAAGCCGCGGTGCCGATGACCACGCGGGCTACGCCTAAGTCCAGCGCGGCTTGCACGGAGTCGACGGATCGCAACCCGCCGCCCAGTTCCACTGAAAGTCCGGCCACACCGCAGATCGTTCTCACTTCTTGAGTGTGAAACGGCCGGCCTGCCACCGCGCCGTTCAAGTCGACAATGTGCAGAAAGGTCGCCCCCTCGGCTAACCAATGCCTGGCCGCGGCAAGCGGATCTTCGAAGTAAACCGTCTCTTGATCCATGTCGCCCTGGAACAAACGCACGCAACGGCCGTCCTTCAAGTCGATGGCGGGAATGATCAACATAAATTCAGATAGAAGAGAATTAAAAATGGAAAACTATCAGACCCTCGGAGCGTTATTCGTTTCACTCATTTTTGCTTTTTCACTCTTCACTCACTGCTGCGCCGCAAACCGCCCAAAATTGGCCAAAATCCGCAGTCCTAATTCTTGGCTTTTCTCAGGATGAAACTGGCAGGCGAACAGCCTGTCGGTGGCGATACTCGAAACGAAGGATTGGCCGTAATCGGTGGTGGTGGAAATGATCGTTGGATCTTGCGGCGCGACGTAAAACGAGTGGACGAAATAAACATAGTCGCCGGTCGAGATGCCTTCGAGGAACGGCGTGTCTTGCTCTTTATTAATGCGGTTCCAGCCCATATGCGGCACTTTCAATTCTCCATTCGGCGTGAAAACCAACCACCTTGCCGGGGAAAAGATCGAGCCCTTTCTGATTGCCGAATTCTTCGCTCTCCGAGAACAACAATTGAAATCCCAAGCAAATTCCCAGAAACGGTTTTTGCCGGCGGACGATTTCGCGGATCGGTTCGACGAGGCCGAAATTTCCGAGATTCTCCATACAGGCGCTAAATGCGCCGACACCCGGCAATACAACGCCGCGCGCCGATTGAATCTGGCCGACGTCGCGGGTGACTAGAGCGTCGAAGCCGACTCGCTCCAATCCTTTCTGCACGCTGCGCAGATTACCCATCCCGTAATCGATGATCGCAATCATACTTGTCTTAGAATGGAACGACTTGGAACCTCTGGAACATTTGGAACCGGTTCGACTTATAAGCTCCCCTTGGTCGACAACACACCCTGCACGCGCGCATCGACCTGGGTAGCGAAATCCATGGCCCGGGCAAACGCCTTGAAGCAGGCTTCGATAATATGGTGCGGATTCTCGCCGCGCGGCACATCGATATGCAGGTTCATCCCCAACTGATTGGCGAAGGCGGCGAAAAATTCATGGGGCAAGTCGGTGTCGAAATCGCCGACGCGGCCGGGGCGAATTTTGACGTTGTACAAGAGATAGGGCCGGCCGCTCAAATCGACCACCACCTTCGCCAGCGTCTCGTCGAGCGGACAGCTCGCTTCGCCGAAGCGGCGGATGCCCGCCTTGTCGCCGAGAGCGTCTTTGAACGCTTGCCCCAGAGTAAGGCCGACATCTTCCACCGTGTGGTGATAGTCGACTTCGAGATCGCCCTTGGCCCGGATGGCGATATTGAAAAACCCATGGCGGCTAAACGCATCGAGCATATGGTTGAAAAATGGCATGCCGGTTTCGATACTCGGCTTGGCCGCTGCCGTCGACATCCAGCTCGATCGTGATGTCGGTCTCTTTAGTTTTACGCGCTACCTTCGCTGTCCGTCCCATGATTATCTCCCAAGTTTCATCGCCTCTTCAAACGTGCTTTGACATGAAACCCAACCCGCAGTTAGCGCCTCTTCTCGAATCGCACTTCCACCGATCGCGCGTGATCGTCCAGCCCTTCCAACCGAGCCAAATGAGTAATCTTCGCCGCCAGCGCTTTCAAGCCGCGCCGCTCGGCATGGATGATGGTCGTGCGCTTGAGAAAATCATAGGTGCCGAGCGGCGAAAAAAACCGCGCGCTGCCGCCGGTGGGCAGGACATGATTGGGTCCGGCCAGATAATCGCCCAAAGGCGGCGCCGAATAGGGACCGAGAAACATCGCCCCGGCGTTGCGAATTTGCCGCGCCATTTTGTCAGGCTGGCGCACCAACAATTCGATATGCTCCGGCGCGATGGCATTGGCCAGCTCGATCATTTCTTTTTGTCCGCGCGCGACGATGATCGCGCCGTACTTTTGGAGCGAGCTGCAGCGAGATCGCCCGGCGCTTGGTGCTGATTAACTGCTGTTCTATGGCCTTTTGAACCTTGTGCGCCACCGCTTTCGACGTCGTCACACATAACGCGGCAGCCAATTCATCATGCTCCGCCTGTGACAGCATGTCCGCTGCGACATGGACCGGATCGGCGGAATCATCGGCCAAAAGTAAAATCTCGCTAGGCCCGGCGATGGAGTCAATATTGACTTCACCGAAGACCATGCGTTTAGCCGTGGCGACGAAGATATTTCCCGGCCCGACGATCTTGTCGACTTTAGGGATCGTTCGAGTACCGAAAGCCAACGCGGCGATCGCCTGAGCGCCGCCGACACGAAAGATTCGATCCACTCCCGCCACATGGGCGGCGGCGAGAATGATCGCGGCGTCGTCGCCGAGGGGTGAAGTCATGATAATCTCTTTGACGCCGGCGACCTTGGCGGGAATCGCGTTCATCAAAACAGTCGACGGATAACACGCCTTGCCGCCGGGCACGTAAACACCGACCCGTTCGAGCGCCGTGATGCGCTGGCCGAGCACCATTCCCAGGGGATCGCGATACTGCCAGCTTTTTAGCAATCTGCCGGCGGTGAAACACCGCGATCCGTCTGGCGGCAAGCCGCAGAATGCTTAAATCTTTGCGCGAAACTTTCGCCACCGCACGGGCGATCTCCGCCGGAGTCACTTCCATTTGTCGCCGCGCGCAATCGAATATGATCGAACTTTGCCGTGTAGCGCAGCACGGCGCGGTCGCCCTGGCGCTGCACCGTCGTGACAATTTCGTCGACACGCTGCTCGACATCGCCGGCGCGAGTGCCGCGCCGCCCGAGAATCTTCGCCATCAAGGGCTTGAACCCAGCGTCGGAAGTCTTGACCAAACGAATTTTCATATTGGCTGGGAAGCTAATCTGACATTGAACTTTTAAACCCGTGAACCTTGAACGCATTATCCCGCGACCCGATTTATCCGCGCGCCCAGTTGCGAAAGTTTATTTTCGATCTGTTCGTAGCCGCGATCGAGATGATAAACGCGGGCGACTTCGGTGCTGCCACTGGCGATCAAACCGGCGACCACCAGCGCTACGCTAGCGCGCAAGTCACTGGCCATGACCGGTGCGCCGGACAGCTCTTTGACGCCGCGCACCACGGCGCGGTTGCCTTCAAGCTTGATGTCGGCGCCCATGCGGTCGAGTTCCGGCACATGCATGAAACGGTTCTCGAAAATCGTCTCGGTAATCACGCTGACGCCCTCGGCCACCGCCATCAGCACCATCATCTGCGCCTGCAAGTCGGTGGGAAAACCGGGATACGGCTGAGTCTTTACATCGACACTTTTGATCCGGCCGCCGCCGCACACATGGATACCGCCATCGTCGCTCATCCAAGTCACGCCGGCTTCGCGCAATTTGATCAAAAAAGCTTCGAGGTGATCGGCGCGCGCGCCTTTGACATAGACCTCGCCACCACTGAGCGCCGCGGCGATGACAAAGCTGCCGGTTTCGATGCGGTCGGGAATTATCCGGTGGCTTACGCCATGCAAGGCGCTTACACCGTCGATCGTTATGACGTCGCTTCCCGCGCCATGAACATGCCCCCCCATGGCATTCAATACTTTCGCCAAGTCGTCGATCTCCGGCTCCTTGGCGGCATTTTCAATCACCGTCCTGCCCTCGGCCAAGGTCGCCGCCATCATGAGATTTTCCGTTGCGCCCACCGAGGGCACGTCCAAATAAATTTTCGCGCCGCGCAGTTTCGCCGCTCGCGCTTCGACATAACCATGAGTCTGCTCGATGATAACGCCGAGCGCTTCGAGCCCCTTTAAATGCAGGTCGATGGGACGCGCCCCGATGGCACAACCTCCCGGCGTCGACACCCGGGCCCGGCCGAAGCGCGCCACCAGCGGGCCGATGACCAGGAACGAAGCGCGCATGGTCTTGACCAAATCATAGGGCGCTTCGAAGTTGCCGACTTGATCGGCTCGTAAAGTGAGATCGTCGGCGCCGGCACCCCAGCGCTGGTGCTCACTCTTGCCGCCGAGGCCGGCGAGCAATTTCAAAGTTGTCCGAATATCGGCGAGATGCGGCACGCTTTGATAGGTGCAAGGCTCGGCGGTAAGCAGCGACGAAATTAGAATCGGCAGCGCCGCATTCTTCGAACCGCTGACGGCGATCTCGCCATGCAACCGCTGGCCGCCTTGTATGACGATCTTATCCACCCGTCAGTTCCCTAGATATTCTCCAAGCCGCGCCGAAACGACGCGATCTTTGCCGGCGTAGTCTTGATGAACCGCGATCTCCCGAAAGCGTCCGCAAAGCGCCACAACCGCACTCGCCATATCCGCACCGATTTCCAACACCAACGCACCGCCCGCGGCCAAATAGTCCGGCGCCATAGCGACGATCCGCCGATAAAACTCCAAGCCATCGATGCCGCCGTCCAACGCGACTCGTGGCTCCCAACGGCTCACTTCCGGCGCCAGCGTAAAAATTTCATCGCGTCGCACATAGGGTGGATTGCTGACGATCAAATCAAAAGTAACGCCGGGTCGCGGCGGCAGCGCGGCGAACAGATCGCCGGTGACAAATTGCACGCGCTCCGCGACGTGATGATCCGCCGCGTTGCCACGGGCGATTTTCAACGCCGCCGGCGAAATGTCCGTGGCGTAGATTTGTGCGCTCGGCAACTCACCCGCCAGAGTCACCGCCACCGCGCCGCTACCGGTACACAAGTCGGCGATTCGCAGTGGCGTCGACGCCGGGAACCGTGCGGCGCATAATAGTGATACTTCAACCAAGCGCTCGGTATCCGGCCGCGGAATCAACACGTCCGACGTTACTGCAAAATCCCGAGACCAAAATTCCCGCTTACCGGTGATGTAAGCTACCGGCTCCCGCTGCAAGCGCCGCGCTAGTAAAGTTTCATAATGGCGCGCCGCTGCTGGAGCGATCGGCAAATCCCTGGCAGCCAGCAACTGTTCGCGGCTCATAGTTAAACAATGCGCCAGCAGCACTTCGGCATCGAGACCCGGGCTGTCAAGCCCGCCAGCGGACAATCGATCGACTGCGAGTATTAGTTCATCGCATAGCCGCCGCAGACCCTTACCGTTGACTTTGTTGGCAACCTCTTCCATCGCTATAATTTAATTACTTGAGCGCTGCAGCTTGATAGTGGGTGATCAAGCCTTCCACCACTTCATCAATCTGCCCTTCCATCACGCGCTCGAGCTGGTAAATCGTCAAATTGATCCGGTGATCGGTCAACCGCCCCTGGGGAAAGTTATAGGTCCGGATGCGCTCGCTGCGGTCGCCGCTGCCGACCATGGATTTGCGCGATCGCGGCAATCTCCGATGCCTGCTCGTCCTGTTTCTTTTCCAACAAGCGCGCGCGCAAAATCTTCATGCCTTTGGCGCGGTTTTTATGCTGCGATTTTTCATCCTGGCAGGATATCACGATGCCGGTGGGAATATGAGTAATGCGCACCGCCGAGTCGGTGGTGTTGACGCTCTGGCCGCCTGGTCCCGACGAGCGAAACACATCGATGCGGATTTCTTTAGGATCGATGACGAGTTCCACTTCATCGGCTTCCGGCAACACCGCGACGGTCACTGCCGAAGTATGAATGCGTCCCGAGCCTTCGGTCACCGGCACGCGTTGGACACGGTGCACCCCGCCCTCGAACTTGAGCCGGCTATAAGCCCCTTGGCCTTCGATACTGAGAATGATTTCCTTATAGCCGCCGAGACCCGTAGGGCTGGAGCTCATCAGCTCAACGCGCCAACCGCGCGACTCAGCGTAGCGCGAGTACATGCGCGACAATTCAGCGGCAAATAGCGCCGCCTCGTCGCCACCGGTGCCGGCCCGGATCTCGACAATGACGTTTTTATCGTCGTTCGGATCTTTCGGTAGAATAAGAAACTTGAGCTTGGTTTCGAGCGTTTCTTTGCGCTCGCGCAGACTCACCAATTCGTCCTTGACCAGCTCGCGCATCGCCTCGTCGTTTTCGTCCATCAGCTGGCGGTTATCGACGATCTCTTGCTCGACCTTGCGCCATTCACGATAGCAGACGACGATCTCCTCTAGATCGGAGCGTTCCTTGGCGACCTTTTTATACTCGCGTTGTTGGCCGACCAGGCTCGGGTCGGACATCATGCCTTCGAGCTCCATATAGCGCTTTTCGACTTCGAGTAATTTATCAAGCATAACTGCCCGTCACTTCACGGCCGAACTCTCAGTGCCGCCATGGTCAATGAGTTTCACCCTTCCGCATCTGATCTTAAAACAAATAAAAAAGGGCAAAGGGTTGCGAACTGCCCTTTGCCCTCTTCGTCGCTTAAATCGTTAAACAGTCAAACGCGGCCTCAGCCCTCCGCCGGATCTTGATTCTGAATGCCGTATTTCTTTCGGAACTTTTCGACTCGGCCCGCAGTGTCGACCAATTTTTGTTTACCGGTAAAGAAAGGGTGGCAATTGGAGCATATTTCCACGTGAATATTTCCCACCGTCGAGCGCGTTTCGACGATATTGCCGCATGCGCATGTCACTTTAGCCGCCTTATACTCTGGATGAATTCCTGCCTTCATAATTACCCCTCAATGGTGTGAATTTATAACATATCATATAGAGCGCTTCAATTGGTGTGTCAGGAGTAAGGGCGACCCTCGCAAATCCCAGCTGCAATGTACCGGATTGCCAAAAATGCCGTAAGCCCATAACATGTCAAGCATAACTTAGTTTGTCGGCGCATAACACTCATTTCGTCGATAGGGAGGCAATCTATGAGTCAGCCAGAGGCGATTCAGCGAGACCGAGCCGAAATCGTTCCGCCCATCGCGCTAAACGTCGAAAGCACCGATCTCGATTTCGGATTTCTTGCCGACTTGGCGCTAAAAACCGTCTACGCCGACGCCAATTGCACCACGGAGCGCGCGGCTGACAAAATGAAACTTGCCATGCCGGTGGTCGAAGAGCTGCTGCAGCATCTATATCGCGAAAAGTTCCTCGAGGCGCGCGGGCTGATCAGCTACGGCAATAACCGTTATGGCATGCTCGATCGTGGCTGGCAGCGCGCCCAGCAGCTCTTGGGACTCAATGGCTACATCGGCCCGGCGCCGGTGTCGTTGGCCGACTACACTTACTCGGTGTTGCAGCAAAGCGCGGCGCGCGATGCGATCCAACCAGCTGACGTGCGCGATGCGATGGCCCATTTGGTGTTACCGGAAAGCAGCGTGCGGACCCTCGGTCTGGTGGCCAGTTCCAGACGGAGTCTGTTCATGACCGGACCCGCCGGCAACGGCAAAACCACCATCGCCATGGCGCTTCATCAAGCTCAACAGGGCGAGATCTGGATTCCTTACGCCATCGAAGTCGATGGTCAGGTAATCAAGGTCTTCGATCTGCACAATCACCAACCGGTAGAACTCAACGGATTTGGCCGCTACGACGAGCGCTGGGTCAGGGTCAAGCGGCCGATCATCGTCGTCGGCGGCGAAATGACCATCGAGACGATGGATTTGATTTATAGTCAGACCGCCCGCTTCTACGAAGCGCCGTTTCAGGTAAAATCCAATGGCGGTACTCTGATCATCGATGACTTTGGCCGGCAACGGGTCGACCCCCATGACTTGCTCAACCGCTGGATTGTCCCCCTTGAAGGTAAGGTCGACTATCTGACGCTGCACACCGGCAAAAAAATCGAAATGCCCTTCGAGCAGCTCCTGATCTTCGCCACCAACTTGGACCCCGAGGATCTGGTCGACGATGCTTTCCTGCGGCGCATGGGGTATCGCCTCTACGTCAACCCGCCCGACAAGGAAATGTACACGAAAATTTTCCAGCAATATGTCGAGGCCAACGGCTTTAGCTACAACCCGGAGCAACTCGATTTTGTTTATCGGCTTTACGACGCCGACAAGCGCCCGCTACGCGCTTGCGAGCCGCGCGACCTAATCCTGCGCTGCGCCGACCATTGCAGATACGAGAATCTACCCAAAACCCTGTCTAACGAAATAATTCTCCTGGCCTGGAAAAACTACTTTGGCGAAGCGCCGACGCTGGAATAGATCGGTGCGATACGTAGCTAAAGTTTCACAGGGCTTATTGAGGGTTATTAGGTTGGTCCTGGTGTTATTTTTTGAAACTATAGCCGACTTTATTCATCATGGTTTTGCTGATGGATTGGCGCAATGTCATAAAGTCATTCCACGGATCACGCTTTAATCGCTTTAACCGCGCAGGAACATTCTTGACGTTGAAATAATCGTAGCGCACGTCCCGCGTGATCTCCGCCCATTCAATCGGTGTCGACACCGGCGCATTGGCTTTCGCCCGTGTCGAATAGGTTGCCACCGCCGTAGATCCCTCGCCATTGCGTAGGTAGTCAATTAAGATTTTGCCGTGCCGTGACACTTTTAGCAGTTTGCTCGTGAAGCGATCTGGAAAGGTTCGCGCGAATAATTCCGCAATGGCTTGGCTAAAACCTTTTATGTGCTCCCAGGGTAGCTTGGGTTCCACAGGAATTACTACATGGAGACCTTTGCCGCCCGTAGTCTTCAAAAATCCGCGCAGGCCCAGGCTGTCGAGCAGAGTTTTAAATAAATTGACAGCTTCGGTAATCGTTTTCCATGCGAGCGATTCGTCCGGGTCAAAATCAAAAACGATGCGATCGGGGAAATCCAATTTAGGTGTGCGGGAACCCCATGGGTGTAGCTCGAGTGCCCCCATTTGGGTCAGCGCCACAAGCGCGCCTATTGAGTTAGCCATCATATACGAAGCTGGCCCTCCACTGTCACGAACGGCAACGCGATCGATAATTTCCGCCACGCTTTCGGCGTGTTTTTGGTAAAAACATTCTTTATTCCAGCCATCGGGACATCTCACCAGCGTAAGCGGCCGATTGCGCAGGTGCGGAATAATCCAATCACCGACCGCTTCGTAATAACCGGCAAGATCTCGTTTCGTCACCCCAGCTTCTGGGTAAAGAATTTTGTCTGGGTGGGTCAATTTGACGCCGGCGACGATGTCGTCGGCGTTCCCCGCGAATTTTTTTAACTTATCTCGCCGAGATAAACTCGGTTCCGCGACCGGGGAAGGTTTCGCGCCCACACTTGGTTCTTCCCGGACAATGTCTCGCGCCTTCTTGTCATTTCGTAGGCCCAAGAACGACGGATGGCGTAAGATTGCATCAGAAGTCCATTGGGTAAATGCAACTTGAGCGACCAGTACCGGCTTAACCCACCGGGCGCGCCGTCCTTCTATCCCCTTAGGCGGATTTACAAATGGTGGGCTATCCTGAATTAGGGGATCCAAAGTCTTTCGAATCTGCAACAGGATTGCATGATTGAATCCGGTGCCGACCTTGCCTGCATAACGCAAGTTACCTCCGAGGTCGTAAACACCGATTAGAAGAGCACCGATTCCTCGACGCGAACCTTCCGGATTAGTAAATCCACCGATGACGAATTCCTGCTGTTGGCCGCATTTTACTTTTAGCCAAGCATCGCTGCGCGAGCTCACATACTTCGAGGACCGAAGTTTCGAGATCATCCCCTCGAGGCCAAGATTGCAGATCTCGGCGAAAAACTTCGGACCTGTCACGTTGAAATCGTCGCTGTAGCGAATGATGTTTGCCGCCGGTATAAGGCGTTTTAACAAAGCTTTTCGTCTCTCTAAATCAACGTCGCGTAAGTCATAACCATTCAAATATGGCAGGTCGAATACATAATAGATCGCCCCGCCAGTTGTTTTTGTCGAAAGAGCATTCTGCAGCGTCTGGAAGCTGCTGCGTCCTTGCGCGTCCAGGCTGACAATTTCACCGTCGATCCAGCCGTTTTCTATGGGCAAATCTGCCAATGCCCTTGCTATGAGAGGAAATTCTTCAGTCCATTCTCGGTGATTACGCGAATAGAGGTGCACGGTATTGGTCTCAATGCGGCTGAGCATTCGATATCCGTCATATTTGACTTCATGGACCCAACGATCGCTTGTCGGAGCTGTATCGATCGATTTTGCAAGCTGCGGATCCATGAGATCCGGCAGCACTGCTTTTCGCGCGCCGGTTATCTTCGCCAAATCGATCCGTGTTCGCGTTTTTTTACGACCGCTGAGCTTGACGTTTTCTGAAACGGACTTGTTCGAGTGCCAAACCCGCGCCGGATCGGCGGCGATCTGCTTGAGGCTGCGATGGGTCGTAACACTATCGGGTTGGTCATCGACCACACGCGCATCGCTCCCCGTACGTGCATATGCGTCATCTTCCTTGAAAAGGAGCCAGGCATTATCGCCGTATTTGTCGCCGCGGCTTCTAACTAACGTCCACCCGCCTTGAAGTTTTTCGCCATGAAGTTCGAACTTGAGTTTGCCTTTCTTATAGCCGACATGAGGATCGTCCGTCGGCGACCAAGTGCCGCGATCCCAGAGCATCACGGTTCCCGCCCCATACTGTTTCGGTGGAATTATTCCCTCGAACTCGCCATATTCAATCGGGTGATCTTCGACATGCATGGCGAGCCGTTTATCGTTAGGATCGAGACTTGGCCCCTTCGGTACGGCCCAGCTTAGCAACACACCATTGAGCTCCAATCGGAAGTCGTAGTGCAAACGTGAAGCGGCATGCTTTTGAATTACGAAGGCAAGCCTTCGGTCTTTTGGCTTTCCCAGCTTGCCCTTTGGTTCCGGAGTGCGTTTGAAATCGCGCTTTTTGCGATACAGATCTAGAACCATAAGCATTAGCGGGGCGAAGAAATGAGCAAGAACTCGGCTTATGCCTATTTGCCCAAATAGAGATTGCGAGCGGTTCGAAGGTGGCTAAATGCGTCTTTTTTTTTGCCTAGCGCATCGAGAATAAGTCCGAGATTGTAGTGAGCATCCGCGAAAGCTGGATCGCGCTCAATCGCCGCCTCATACGAGCGAACAGCGTCCGCCGGCCGTTTTAGATCTTCGAGGAGAACGCCCAAATTAAAATGTGGAGTCGGGTCACCTGCATCGATTGCCAGTGCCGCTCGGTAGTGTTCCTCACTTTGGGCCAACAGCCCCGACTTATGGAATAGTCTACCTAAATTGACATGGGCGTCACTAATCGTAGGGTCCATTTCAAGCGCCCTGCGGTAAGCGCTCGTCGCCTCCGCTGGAGATGTTTCCTCGAGCTCGCAGCCTCGACTAAACCATTCCCTGGCACCAACGGTTCGTTTGGCTGTTTTACGAGCAGTGAATTGGCCAGGACGTAAAACGACATGTGGATCGAAATCGAATAGAAACTGCCCAGTTTCGGGTTGATAATTAACGCTGCCGTCCCGAACAACGATCCGCCTGCCATCGGCATAAACCTTCAGCCGGATCAGCGATTCCTCATTCGGAATGCGCTTTTTTAACGACGACAGAACGCGAATTACTTTTTTAGCAGGGACTTTGGCATCGAGAAGACTCTTGGCGGTCTTTAACAACAACAGGTCGAGAAAATTGAATTGTAACGTCTTCCTACTGTTTCTTTCTGGGACAATAAAACCGGCGCGAACGAACGAACGAACACGACTATTGGGGAGATTTAAAATGCTGGCAACTTCGTTCGTGGAAAACGATTTCATTTTTTAGCCGATTGAGCCTTTTTCCGCGCTTTTTCGGGTTCACTTGTTTTGGCTCGGATCGCTGGTTTTCTTTCTTTGGGTACGCTTCCGAGACTTCTTTTTAGTGCTTCCATTAAGTCAATTACATTCCCTCGCTGTGGCGATGTTTGAGACACGGTAATTTCCTCGCCCGCAGCCTTTTTCTTAACGAGTTCCAATACACGTTGCGCATACTCGTCTTCATATTTTTCTGGCTCGAAGGCGTCATTGGACAGCTCATCGATCAAACGAATTGCCAACTTTGTCTCGGGCGTAGTGATTTTGACGGATTCCCCCTTGCCGATCTCATCGAAGCCGCGCACCTCATTGTAAAAATACATCGTATGCATCACTAGCCCTTTTTGAACCGGCCGAATAATGACTAAATTCTCTTTGCCTCTGAGAACGAATTTCGCGACAGCAACTTTGCCAACTTCGACCATCGCATCAGTTAAAAGGCGATAAGCTTTCTCTCCCCCTTTATCGGGGCCCAGATAATAGCTTTTTTCAAAATAAATAGGATCGACTTTGGAAAGAGGAACAAATTCTGAGATTTCGATCGCGTCGGAAGCTGCGCCCTCAAGCGCCTTAAGTTCGTCGTCCGTGAGTCTGACATATTGGTTCTTCTCGAATTCATATCCCTTCACCAATTCGTCACGTTCGACGACTGCTTTGCAAACTGGGCAAAAACGCTGCTGCTTGATCCGGCTGCCGCACTTCGCGTGAAGAAGATTAAAACTCGGCGTTTCGGATGCGGCCGCCAAATATAGATTCACTGGAATTGAAACAAGCCCGAAAGAGATAGCACCGGATCCGACTGAACGCATTGGCATAGAATTATCCTCCTCGATTTGTAGACTATCAAATCTTTTGCGCTAATCTATCTGTAATTTCAATCTGCCCGTGGCTTCAAACTGCCGTCCGATTCCTAATTTAACAGAACATTTCCGCGTCAAATGCGATTAAGCATCCCACATTTGGGACAACGATCCTACAGGAATCGGAATGGCATGATAATGCCTTTTCGTGGCGGTGGGTAATTAATTATTGCCGAAGAAACTTGTGTTCATATTTCAAGTACAACCGGAAACGCCAAAATGTAGCGTGACGTTGCCGGCGTCCCGAGGCCTGGGACGTATTGCGACGAAAATTGGTAAACTGGGGGTGGAAGGCAACGACAACGCGATCGAGGGCCTAAGTAATCTCGAACGCGGCGAATTGGTGTTCGATCGCTGTATCGGATGTCACTATTTGCGCGACGGGATCCTTCACGGTATCGGTCCGGATCTCCAGGATATCGTCAGCGTACCATTGCCGGCGCCAAAGACTATAATTATTCGCACGCTTTAAAAAGTTTCTCCGGCAAATGGACCGCAGAAAAATTGGCTGCGTTTCTGCAAAACCTGACAAGTTTGCGCCGGGAGCTTTGGTGCGCATTCCACCAATTCAAAATCCTAAAGACCGCGCGAGTCTTATTGAATACCTGAAGGCCCAAAAAAGTCTATAACAGAAGTTGCCCCTTGATCTAATATTTCCACACGGCGAAATGGCGCTAGATCAATCGCATCAACTCATTGACTTCCGTCGTGACAATCGTGAACGATTTAACAAGGTGTCCATTCGGCTGTTTCCAGGTATCCCAAAGTCCCGGGAGGGCAAAACTCGCAGCGGTACTGAGTGTATGGTGGATCGGTAACTTTTTCTTGCCGTCTCCGCGCCGCTCGCAAAAACTGTTGACCCCGTGGAGCACATGACGTGATATGAGGTTTCTCCCATTCCCCGAGCCATGTATTGGGCGTATACCTCCGCCATTGTCATATTAGGGAATGACATTGTTGTCCTAAAAAGGCTCATTGCTCCATTTTTCAAAACGATTTCGACTATCGGTGATGATTCCTGTCTGACTGTGATTTCAACATTGGATTCTCGATGCGTCCGCTTCATCTTTATTGGCCTCCAGTGTATTGTCGCCGCCATCTCCAAGGGCATATCCCAGTCGGATCCTCATTGTTGTTCAGAATTGGACAACAGTAGAAAATTCGAGGGGAGATTCATCGACCCATGGTCGCTCGAATCTCTATCCCATTTGCGACGGTGACGATCTTGAAAAACCAAATAGATATCCCTCCGGGACCCTTGAACCGCACTGGATGATACTATGGTAAAACAACAGGAAGTTGATGCGATGGATAAGCAAACCGGCCTGAAAAACTTAATCAATGATGAAATCGCGTCTGTAATACTCCGGTGGCACTAGGAAAATATCGCTGATATTTTCCAGGTATAACTTCTTACACGTTTTGGGACAGAGCGCTTTACCATCGAATAGCATTGATCTGTGGCGGTACAGTCCGTCCTTGAAACAAGTCCGCTATACTTTGCTTTCTGTCTGGAGCTTCTGCGATGTAAAGCCGCAAAAGAGTCAGATTATCGATGCCGCAATCCTTGGAGCGGACAGAAATGTCGTAGGCGGGCATGAAACCTAATTCACCCGTCCAAACTCACACCGTCAATACCAGTGGTTGTGCAATGTCGATTACTTCTTCGAACGCACGGCATGGCGCCATTTTTAAACAGCGGAGCAAGAGAAGGGTAGATGCGAGGCGACCGCTGGTCAGGTTGAAGTATGTTCGGATCGTGCTCGATAACAGCTATTGGACTCGCAACCTGTGCGAGACATTACGCCAGGAAAAAACCGCATCGTCGACACAGAAATCAACGCGCACCGCTGATGGGATGTGTGCTGCATAAGGCGGCCCTACATGCTGGCTTAAAATCGCATGGCAACATCATCATCTTTCATGCGTATTCTTAAGCTTTTCCCTTAGAAAGTAGACGCTATCGACTCCGATTGGATATTTGATCCACCGATCAGACTTCAGATCTTCGAGCGAACCGACATCAAAATTTTTCGAAGTAACCAGTTCTCTATTGATGATCACTGCATCTGGATTATGTATTTTTAATAAGACCCGTAAATCGCTGCGATTATTTTTTGTATCCTCACCGGCCACAGCTAGTGGTTCAACAGCATCGACCCTGCCAATGGGTAGATAACTTACATACCAAGAGGCACCCACCCCCATAAGCTTTATTTTGTCCCTCGGCAGCAGCTCGATCAATTGCGTAACCTTTTCATAAACCGGGCGCTCAGGATGTTGGGAGGCATAAGGCTTGGACGTTATTAAAATAGAAAGAATGACTAATATATTCAGAGTGGTTAGGCTCCAGCGAGAAAATTGCGGAAATTTTATGATGTTTAATACCTGTAAACATGCAAGCCCCACCCACAGCAGGCAAATCGGAACCATTATCAGTGTGTGATGCGGTTTTGGATATACCAGAAGGATGGGGATTAACGAAAGCATGCTTGCTAGTGTTACATACAGGAGGTCCTTCCGCTCTAGAATAACCCGCAGCAAGCGGGACACGAGGAACCGGGGATTAAGAACCGCCGCCTGCGTCATGATAGTCACAGCAAACCCCAGTAAAACACCGTACACTAAACCCCAGATCTTTAGTCCAATATAGGGGATACCGAATAGTAATATCGCTATAGGAAGCATGGCTATATTTCTTAACACATGGTGCAAGAATAACTTCGGATTTATCAAGAAAGCGTCCAGCAATGATTTTGCACCAGGAAAGTCATTTTGCATTACGTAGTTATAATCAAGATAGGGATTAAGTTGAAAGCGGCCGGATTCTACCTCATGGAGCGAATAATTCTGCCTAAAAGCGAGCCACGTCCTTTTGGTGCCCGGGTTTAAGTCGTCAACGTTGAGTATGACGTAGACGATCAGCATGGTGATGATCAAAGCGACAAAAACCGGCAAAGTCATACGAATCTTTTGGAGCACAAATTCGAATCGATTGTTCTTGCGGTTCGAGACAGCCATGTACGTCAGAAAAGCGGCAAAGGCGAGCGTGGGAAATACGTACTCCAATCTTGTCAGCGAGGATAAACAAAGTAGCAGCAAAGCTATACCCCGGTGCTTGTTCAGGAAAAATAACGCGAGTAAAAACAACCCCAACGCGACATGATAAACGAGAACTCTTTCGAAAATATTGACTCCGGATGCGACCCAAATAAGGGTCAGCAGTAATGCCAGCGAACGCGATCTAAGATGCTCTACTAAGGTCAAAAGAAGCAGTGTGGAAACGGTGATTTTTACCAAGTACTGCATGTAAAAGACACTATGAATCGAGCCGAATATTCTTATTAACGATGAGTAAAGCAGACTGTAAATGGGCGAGATGAATATAGCTCCAAGGGTATCGCCATGAAGAAACCGGGCCCCTTGGCCGACGTAAATGGCCTCATCCCATATGGGTAAGTCCATCGTATTATGCAATGGATAAAGGAGCAGAAACTGAACTACCATGACACATACGTACGGCAACAGCCGAGCTAGCATCTTAAAATCCTCCAGAATTGTTACAGGTATTAGCAATGCACTTTGGAGAGCTCATTCGCCCGGAGCGGTTAGAATACCCATCAACGGTTGATTTCGCGTTCACTTTCAAGCGCCATATGTGTTTGATGCGCTAACGATTCTCGACGGTGGGCATCCGGATCATGCAAGCGCAAGCAGACTCAGCCGGACTTTCATGCTTTTCTGTCATCACGCGCTTTTGCAAGAGAAACCAATGAGGATTTTTGGTGGAGCCGAAGGGAATCGAACCCTCGACCTCTTGAATGCCATTCAAGCGCTCTCCCAACTGAGCTACGGCCCCACACGAAGAATACGGAAATCGGAAGGCTGAAGTGAACTGTGAGCTAATATCTAAATTCAGTGGGCAAAAGTCAATGTCCGGCGGCGCATCCCGAAAAACGTCGAGTCAATCCCGTCCGCGGACCATTTCCTCGGCGTGTTTGCGGGTCTGTTCGGTGATCTTTATGCCGCCCAACATGCGCGCAACTTCGGCAATGCGGTCTTTCTCCGAGAGTTTATGCACCCGGGTGAAGGTGCGTCCCTTTTCGACTTCCTTTTGCACCACGTAATGGCAATCGGCCAGGGCCGCGATCTGCGGCAGGTGGGTTACGCTAATGACCTGGTTCTGGGCCGCGACCTGCTTCAATTTTTTGCCGACGATCTCGGCGACCCGCCCGCCGACGCCGCTGTCGACTTCGTCAAACAGCAAAGTCGACACTACACCGGGCGTCATGACCAGGGACTTGAGCGCCAGCATGAGGCGCGACAGCTCGCCGCCGGAGGCGATCTTGGCCAATGGTTTGACCGGCTCGCCGGGATTGGATGAAAAGTAAAATTCCACGTGGTCCATACCGCGCTCGGTCAACCGCTTGCCAGCGATGAAGAACGGCGGCACGTCGGCTTTCTCGTCCTGGCTCAGAAATCGAGCTTCGAAGGCGACCTCCGCCATGCCCAAACCGCGCGCCTCCTTCTCCAACTCGCGGCGCAGTTTTTTCGCCGAACGCCGGCGTTCATTGGATAGTTTCTCAGCGTTATTCCACGCGCTCCCGCGTGCCGCCGCAAAAGTCTTTTCCATGGCAGCGATTTGTTCCTCGCTATTTTCCAAACGCTCGAGCGATTGTTGGATGTCCCCTTCCATTCTGAGGATGTCGTCAATACTGGCGTTATACTTGCGCTTGAGCCGCTGAATCTCCGCCAAGCGGTCTTCAAGCTGTTCCAAGGCCCGCGGATCAAAGTGCACCCGTTCGGCATAGCGACGTAGCTGGGCCGCCGCCTCTTGCAATTGTGCCAGAGAAGACTGGATCAGCTCTTCGGTTGGTTGTAAATTGGCATCGATGCCGGCTAGCTCACGCAGCTTTGCCGCATACTTGCCGAGCCGGCCGACCAATGCAGCGTCGCCTTCGTACAGCAAGTCTTCACCCTCGCGACAGCCCAGCGTGAGTTTTTCCGAGTGCGCCAAAATATTCTTGCGCGCGCGCAGCTCTTCCTCTTCGCCGGTTTTGAGTTGGGCGCGGGCAATCTCTTCGACTTGCGATGCCAAATTAGCCCGTTCGCGCCGGCGTCGGTCCAAAGAGTCACGCGTTTCATTGAGATCACTCCAAGCCGCCGTCAGAGCGACAAACTGCTGTTTCATCGCTAAAGTCATGGCGTCGACATCGGCGAAGGCGTCGAGTAAATTCAAGTGGGTTTCAGGCTGCAGCAAGCTGTGATGTTCATGCTGGCCGTAAATATGCACCAGGGAGCCGCCGATATCCGCGAGAACATTGAGTGAACAAAGACTGCCGTTTAGATAAATGCGGTTCTTCCCCGATCGATTGAGGATACGCTTGACTACCAGTTCACCATCGAGTTCGAAGCCGGCATCGGCGAGCTTTCTCTCGATGGGCTTGGGCACGCCGTCGAACAAAGCCTCGACGGTCGCCTCTTCTTCCTTGTGGCGAATGATTTCCGAGCTGCCCCGTTCGCCCGAGACAAGTCCCAAGGCATTTAGAATAATTGACTTGCCCGCACCGGTTTCGCCGGTGATTATGTTCAATCCCGGCCCAAGCTCCAGTGCCACTTCGTCGATCACCGCAAAGTTTTTGATCCGCAATTCGCGTAACATATCCTGGTCGAACTAGCGCTCTCCCCATTTGAGCTTTTCACGCAGAATTTCATAGTAGCTACGCGACGGCAGCTTGATAAGCGATACCGGTAAACCGAAATCGCGAACTTCCACCTTGTCGCCGTTGTTGAGACGCAGCCCTTTTTGTCCATCCGGGCTGAGAATTACCGTGTCACCAAAGGATCGCAGGGTCACATGAATTGGCGCGTCGCTCGGCACGACGATGGGCCGGTTAGTCAGCGTATGGGGGCAGATCGGCGATAACACAATCGCGCCCAAGGTCGGTTCGAGGATCGGTCCCGCCGCCGCCAGTGAATACGCCGTCGATCCCGTAGGCGTGGAGATAATCAAGCCGTCGGCGCGGTAGGTGCAAAGATAGTCATCGCCGATGTAGGTTTCCAAGTCGATGATGCGGCTGCGCGCGCCCTTGGTGATCACTGCGTCGTTGAGTACGCGGAAGCGCCGTAGTCGGCCCTTCTTGCTGATCACCCGCACTTCCAAAGTCATGCGCTTTTCCACTCCATAATCGCCGGCGAGGGTTTTGCCGAGCACCGATCTCAATTCGTCCACCGCCACTTCGGTGATGAAGCCCAGGCCGCCCATATTGACGCCCAAAATCGGCACCTCGGGCCGTTCTACCAGCGGCGCGATATTGAGCAGCGTGCCATCGCCGCCCAGGGAGATGATCAAATCGGCCTGCGTCGCCATTTCCTTCTTGGTACAAGACTGCGCGCCGCGCGGCGTCAAACCATTTTCAACGCAGACCTTTTTGCCGCGTTTCCTGAGCCAGGGGATCAGCCAGCGGACTGTCTCGGCGGCCTTGGGTTCATGGTATTTGGCAACTATTCCAACGGTGCGAATCATGCGGGTAGCGTCTCCAGCGGTGAGAGTATCACATGGCCAAAAAAAAAGTCCATGACGGCAGAAACTCCGAATACTGAATTTGGCATCCGAAATAAACTCACCGTCAAATACTTCTCAAGTCAGGAAATATTCAACCCTCGAATCCGATTGGAGTTTGTTTTGGTTTTGACGAATTTATCATTTGAATATGTTTCGAGCTTCGAGTCTCGGTCCGCGCGGCGTCTTTTCGTGCGGCAAATTTGTGCCTTATTGCAGTCGTAATTTTAGACGACCAGGCGGCGCAAACGCGAACTGCAGTAATCTACGAGCATGACCAGGGCGATAAGTACTAACACGATGGCCGCCGCTTCTTGATACTGGAAGGTGCGAAAGCTGGTGTTCATCAGATAGCCGATACCGCCGGCACCGATTAGGCCTAACACCGAAGCGGCGCGGATGTTGGTCTCCAAGCGGTACAGAGTGAATGAGATCAGATCGGGCAGGATCTGCGGCACCACGGCGAAAGAAAGAATCTGTGAATAACCGGCGCCGGTAGCGCGAATCGCTTCGACCACTCCCTCGTCGATGTTCTCCACCGACTCGGACAACAGTTTACCCAACACCGTCGCGGTATGAATGGCCAATGCGATGGTGCCGGCGAAAGCGCCCAGCCCGACGGCGGCGACAAAAAGCAGCCCCAGGGCGAGATCGGGTATCGTCCGCACCAAATTTAGCAACAGGCGCACGCCGCGATAGACCGCCGGATGTGGAGTGGTATTTCGCGCGGCTAAGAAGCCTAATGGGAAGGCAACCAGCAGCGCCAGGAAGGTGCCAGCTAACGCCATCTGGACAGTTTCCAGGGTCGCGCCCATCACGGTCTGGGGAAACGTATTGTCCCACCAACGTTGTCGGGCCCTGGCGTCGGCCTCGGCCAAAGGCGCCGGCAGCAACAGCTCACCTAACGACAACTGCTCCGGGAAATAGTAGTGCTTCGCGTCGGTGATCTTAGAAAAATCCGGCGGCAGCATGCGCGCCAGAGTCTGGCCAATCTGCGGCACGCCTTCGATCAACTCACCAGGTCGAATCTTCGCACCATGAAACGACCAAACCAAGACGGCGAGCAGAATCCCTAAAAAAACCAAAAACCGCCCGCTCCGGTGGGGCCTGACCGGAGCTTCGTTCATGATATCGCAGGCTATTTCTTGGTTGCGATCAACCACCAAAGGTTTGCTCCCACTGAATCGCTCTCCCGCACAAAGGGCGAAATATTCTTTCAAGCAACGCAAACCGCGACCGATCTGTCACCGCGCGATGACGCTCGACAATCTCAGGCCATGCTATAAACCTATATACAATCAAATATTTTGTGTTCTGCGCGGCTAAATTTCGACTCCGCATCCGCTTCGCGATGCGCTGCTCTCTGTGCTGAAGGGTTCGATTGGTTCACTGTTTCGCCTTCGCCAAATATTCCGACTCATTGTACTCTTCGGTGGCGAGATTCTTCAGGCCGATCTTGTCGTAGAGTTCGCCGAGGACAAAATGCAGCGTAGGCTCGTCCGAGTCGGCGCTGATCGCCTCGGTCAAGATATCCCTGGCCTCATGGAACAGTTGTTTCGACATCAGCAGATTCGCCCTGAGCACCGCCAATGTGGTCTTCGACGCGCCGCCCATGGCACCCAGTTCGGCCAAACGTTCCTTGACCGCCTGAGCCTCCAACCCGCCGAGCAGTTTGAAAGTCGTTTTGCTGGCGGCGACGCCTTTTCTCTCGATTGACCAGCCGTATTCGACGTCGGCCTGCAAGCGCGGCGCTGTCACCGGATAAGCGATCTTGGTTAGATTGATATTGTCGGCGCTCCAGATCTCTCCCTGCGGGCCAAAGATCTTAACCGTGACAGGCTGCTGGTCCGTGCCCGTCCAGTGGAAGATCGGGCTATCGGACAATATCGCGCTGTTGCGCGGCGACAACAGAGTCGGCGGCTGCGCTTTGCCCCGCACAGACAACGCGACATAGGTCGGTGGCTTTTTCTTGCCCACAAGCAAGTTGGCGACTTCCTTTACCCGAGCACCGGCGGCGCTATCCTTGGCCGATGACGCCCGGGCTTCAAAAATTGGACTCTTCTCGTCCACGGTGACCACGCGCGAGCCATCGGTATAGAAAATAACCGCTAGGGCGTCTTTCGTCGTCTGCACGACGTTGCCGGTATAGAGCGATTGCAACACCGCAGGCTTCGTTGCCGCAGCGCCATTGGTCGCGCGCAACTGTATATCGCCGCGATTGAATTTAAGCTCGGTAATGACCGCGATCGCGTCCTGGGCAGAGGCTGCCCCGACCAACGACACGAGAAAAAAGAATGCTGCCGACCGAATTAAAACCAGTGCCTTTTGCATGGCGATCAATCAACCTTCCACCGCTCCAGCGGCTCTGACTTCAAACACCTCTACGGCTTGAGCCCGGCCCTTGACCTGCACTGTACCACAGGGGCGGATGACAAACTGCCCTTTGAGTTGCCCCATGGTTTCCCGGGTAATCAGAATCGTCGTGCCGTACTGTTTGTTTAGACCTTCTACCCTCGATCCGGTATTGACGGTATCTCCGGTCACGTCATACTTCTTGCGCTCTCCCGTGCCAACGACGCCGATCACCACCGGCCCGCTGTGAATCCCGACACCGATGCGCAGACGCGGAATGCCCCGTTTTTCCCATCGCCCGTTGAGTTCGTCAAGCGCGGCGGTAACCTCGATGGCGCTTTGCACGGCGGCATCCGCATGATCTCGATTGGTTTTCGGCGCACCGAACACCGCTAAGACGGCATCACCGATAAAGTCGAATATATGGCCGTTGTGATTGGCGATGACTTTACCCATGACTCCAAATACTTCGTGCATCAATGCCGCGATCTGATCTGGTGACGCGCTTTCGCAGAGCGTCGTGTAATCCCTGACATCGGTAAAAAATACCGAGACCTCACAGCTCTTTCCTTGCAAATCTTCGTCCTGATTGACGATCTGGTCGGCGACTTCCCATCCAACATATTCGCCAAGAGATTTACGGACTTGTCGGCTATCGCGGTACTCCGTCGCCAGCGCACCCCAGCTAGTGACCAACAGCGGCGTGACGAAATCCACCCACAATCCCAACTGCGTCAACGCGGCATAGCTCAATGGCAACAGCACTACGGGAATGGCGACCAGTGATACAACCATCACGGTTGCAGGCCGTAGCAGCGTGGTCAACACGCTCGCGGCGACAGCGAAGATCAATAATAGTAACATCGCTAAGATCCGGTTGGCTGGCCGGATGTGCGACCGGGTCAAAAGCGTGTGGATAATATTGGCGTGAATTTCCAGACCGCTCATTAGACCGTTCGGCGTCGCGAAAAAGTCACGGCTGTCCTGAAAACTTGCGCCGATCAAAACGATCTTGCCACGGAACGGATTATCAGTGGCCAACGGAATGTTGGCTCGCGCCAGTTGCGCCAACGGCTCACTCGGCAGGGATGCAAAACTGCCTTGGCCGCCGGCGAAATTGATTTTCCAGCTTTCGTCGAGGTGAAATTCAAAAGACGTTGACTGCGACAGAAGCTTACCGTTGAGCTTGTGCCACTCGGGCAGATTCAAACGAACGGTGGCACCACCGCGCAAGTGACGGTTTAAACTTGCGCTGTCGTAGCCCGCGTGGCGCGCCAGGACTGCGAGCGCCAGGGATGGCAGAATCGTTCCGTCTTCGCCACGCACCGCCAGCGGTACTTGGCGGACAATCCCATCGTCATCCATCGGCGCGTTGGCAAACCCGCCGCCAACTTTGAGCCCCGGATCGAAAAACGGCGCATGGCGGTAAGTAGCGCCGTACGCATCCTCTTTCCCGGGCCGAATCACATAAACCGGCACGATCTTGGTCACACCGTTGGCCTCGGCAACGGCGATCGCTTTAATCAATTTTTCGTCTTCCGCCGGATCCGTAGCCACTTTTAATTCGATATCGATGCCGACCACCTTAGCCCCGCCGCGGGCGGCGATATCGACGAGACTCGCGATATAGTTCCGGGGCAGCGGCTGCTTCTCGCCAAGTTTTTCGAACGCCTGGTCGTCGATCTTGATGAGTACGATCCCCGGCGAGCGCTGCTGACCGCGCAGTCGCAGAAGCAGGTCCAAGGCTTTGGCTTCGATCGAATCCAGATAGCCCAGATAAGAAGCGATGGAAACCAAGATGCTAACGCCCACACCCAACAGAAGAGACTTGAAGAATCGCCGCTTGCGCCGCCGCAATGTTTGGAGCAGTTTCATCTGCCGACCATGGCTCCCCCATGAGGCTGAATACAGCCAAGCAATCGCGGTAAGCAGACCGCGCCGCCAGTCGCAATTAGGATATTCACCACACGGAAGTCGCAGCCACTAGCCATAATATGCAAAAACAAAACGATAGATGGGCGCCAGGGTAGTCAAAAACCGTGCGAAAAGGAAGTTGAGATGGGATTGACGGACTAGCGTCGTTCTCTTAACTTAGCGTGAACAGCATAACGTCCAGTGTGAAATGACTATCGGCAGCTGCTCGTCTTCGGAGGATTTAGTGAAACCATCGAATTTTTTTCTCGCCATACTGATTCTGCCGCTACTCCTGAGCAACAACAGTTTTGCCGCCAATGCACCCGCATCGAGGTTGCCAGAAGAGTTAAAGAAGATTCTCGACGCGCCACCGCCGGACCCCAAGGAACACTCCAAAGCGGACTTAACGAAAATCTATATGGAGCGCGGCCGAGCGGCGAGCACGCTTGGCGATTTGGACCGGGAATTGAAAGAACTCGATGCCGGGATTCAAGCCGTCGGCGCTAAAGATCCGAACGCCTATGAATTCTACAATCGCCGCGCGCCGCTCGATCTCGACCGGGGCGACTATGTCAGTGCCCGCGCCGCGCGCGAGTTGGCGCTCGAGGTCGCTGGCACCGCCGGACGGCAATTCTTTCAACTCAATTATCTGAGCTCGATCAATGCCGTACTACGCGACCGCGAGAGCGCTAAAACCTATTTGTCGCGCGCCGACAGCCTGCTTGTCTCGGTGCGCCGCGGCAATCCAGACTGGGGGCGTTTCGGTAATTTCTGGCAAGCGGCGCTAAGCGAATCCAAGGGCAACTATAACCTATCTTTCGGCTACCTCATTGAAGCTCAGAGCCATTACCGCACATGCACCACGGCAATACGCAGTTACATGGGCAAAAACCCGAATCCGGCGGACAATAGCTACTACTATTTGCCCCAGTGTCTGGGTCGCTCCGTGGAGCTGGCGGCGCGGCTCGGATACCTGCGCGAGGCGGGCGCCTACGTAAACGATGTTCGCGAAACCGCGAAAGCCTATGCCCAAGCGCATCAGCGGGTGCTTTTCGAAACGCGCATGACGCGACCCATCGCGCGGGTATATCTCGAACAGGGACTGTCGACTGAAGCTAAGGAGCTAATCGACTCGACGATCAACCGCAGCGAGAAATTTCAACAGGGTGAAGCGTCTCTGCAAGTGGGCGCTGCCCGCCTCTTCGCGGCGCAATTGGAAATGATTCAAGGGAATTGGCTTAAGGCCGAAGAGCACTTTCGTGCCCGGCGCGACGGTTTACGCGCCAACAAGGCGCAGGCGGAAGAGCTCGACACGGAAAATGTGCCTGACTGGGGCTACGCGCTTCTGCGCCTCGGCAAGACCCAGGAGGCGATGAATGTCCTTAACGCGGATCTCACGGCCAGCCAAAAGCGATTCGATGACGATTCGCTATATTTGTGGGATAGCCGTGCGTTTCATGCGCTCGGTATCGGCGCTGCCGGCGATAAGGAAGCCGCGGTTAAGACTTTGGCAGTCACCATTCCTAAACTCCTCGAGTTAGGACGCGGCCAAGGATCCACGGAGAGCGGTTTTCTCACATCGGCTCGGACCGGTTGGATCTTGGAGGGCTATATCGCGCTCTTAGCCGATCTGCACCGCGCCAAAACTCGTTCCGCTGGCATCGAACCTCACGTCGAAGCGTTTCGCATCGCCGATTTGGCTCGGGCCAGCCGCGTCGAGAAGGCGCTCTCCGCCGCCATCGTGCGCGCCAGCATCAACGACCCACAGTTGGCCGCCGTACTGCGACGCGCACAGGATCTCGACTACCAGGTCAAAGCGATCTCGGAGACGCTGACCGCCCTGCAGCAAGGCGTCAAAACGGACAAGCCCGATCCTAACCGCGAAAAAGCGATCGATAAAACTCGCGCCGAACTGGCACGAGTGCGCGAGGAAAATGACCAAGCCCAAACCGAGTTGAAGCGCAAGCTGCCCGACTATTCGGAAATGCTGAATGCCAAACCACTGACCATTAGTGACGCGCAGAAGTTGCTAAAACCCCAAGAAGCGCTGATTTCTCTCTACTCGACGCAACAGCACACGCTTGTCTGGGCGATGACCGGCCAGGGACAGCCGGTATTTCAAGTTGTCGATCTGCCAAGCGCGAAGGTTGCCGAGCTCGTCACCAAATTGCGCAAAGCTCTCGACCCGACCGAAGCCGACATCAGCCAAGTGCCCACTTTCGATTTCGCCACGGCGCTGGAACTCTATCAAAAACTCTTGGCGCCTGTAGAAGCGGGATGGAAAAACGCCAAGGAACTGATCGTCGTGCCCCATGGGGCACTGAGTGAACTGCCTTTTTCGGTGCTAGTCACGAGACGCTTATCAGCCGAATAAAAGCGGTATTCCGTTCAGCGACCATGGCGGCGCCTCCTGGCTGATCAAAAGCGCCGCGATTTCTTATCTGCCATCGTTGTCAGCCCTGGCAAGCCTGCGCCGCGCCGTGGCACCGTCGGCGGCGAATAGTTTTATCGGCTTCGGCGATCCGGTGTTTGGTGGCGGCGCGAAATCAGCCGCGCCCGTCGCTGCGCGCGGCATGGTGCGGCGTAATGCCAAAGCCGCTGCGGCGCCGAGTTCGTCGACGAGCAACTTGGAATTGCTCCAAGCCCTGCCTGACACTGCCGATGAAGTGCGCGACATCGCGAAGATTCTCCGTGCCGACGAGAGCCGCGATGTCCACCTGGGCAGACGCGCCAGCGAGCAGTCGGTAAAGAACGTCGACCTGACAAACTACCGGGTTGTCATGTTCGCGACTCATGGCTTGGTTCCCGGTGAACTACCGGACCTCGCTCAACCGGCATTGGCACTGAGCAACCCGGCTATTACTGGAGAGAAAGAAGACGGTCTGCTCACACTCGCAGAAATACTAGGACTCAAGCTGCGCGCCGATTGGGTTGTCTTATCGGCCTGCAACACCGCATCCGCCGACGGCCAGGCATCCGAGGCGGTTTCGGGCCTGGGCCGCGCCTTTTTCTTCGCAGGCGCCAAAGCTTTGCTGGTATCCCACTGGCCGGTAGAAACGGTATCGGCGAAACTGCTTACGACGGAATTGTTCAAACGCCAATCTAGCGATGCAAAGACCAGCCGCGCCCAGGCTGTGCGCGAAGCTTCGCTCGCGGTCATGCAGCAACAATCGGCTGGCAAGACGTACAGCTATGCTCATCCAATGTTCTGGGCGCCCTTTGTCGTCTTCGGCGATGGCGGTTAAGTCAGTAAGTCGTAGTTGCTTGCAAACCTATTCAGCAATCAAGTATGTCAAGTCCGTGCTAAACAAAATGTCATCGCGCGTTAACCGGCGGGCCCGATGTTTTCACCAGAACAACTCGTCGATCTCTTAGCCATGCCATTTTTCGCCGGGCTGCGTCCGGCGACTCTTCACCAACTGCAAAGCGATTTGGAGCCGGTCCATCTACCCGGTGGGGCGCTGCTCTTCGCCGCTGGCGCCGTCGGAGACTCCATGTATGTCGTGCTATCCGGGCGGCTACGCGTCTCCATCGAACGCGACGACGGGAGTCCGGAAACGGTCCGCGAACTGGCGCGTGGCGATACCGTCGGTGAACTTGCCCTATTGACCGGCGAACCTCGCTCCGCGGCGGTGAACGCCATTCGCGATACCCGGCTGGCGAAGATTTCCCGGGCAGCTTTCGAGAGCGCGGTCAAAGCCGACCCCAAACTGCTCGGACCGATCGCGGTGCAGCTTGCCCGCCGAGAACGGCAAGGGCGCGATGCGACGCTGTTGGGGCGCAACCTGCGGACCATCGCGGTGGTGCCGGTTGATACCCAGGTCAGTTTATCCGAGTTTACTGCGGCATTGACCTACGCGATGGAGACCGTTGGCGCGACGGCTTGCCTGCGCCCTGAAGTTTTGCCGGCCCTTTGCGAATTGCACGGTGCGCCGGCGGCAGCAAGTAATAACGTCGAACACTTGGGCGCCCTACTGAATCACCTCGAAACCAATCACCGCTTCGTTCTCTACCAGGCCGACCCGGACCTTTCCGAATGGACCGAACTTTGCCTCCGCCAAGCCGATTTGATTCTGTTGGTCGGCGCCGCGGACTGCCCGCCGGAAGTTTCGCGCTTGGAAATAATGCGCAATTACTTTCGGCAAAATCACATCGCCACCACGATGGAACTGGTTTTGCTCCATCACCCGCAGTTCATCACAACCGTGCGCGCCGCACGCTGGCGCGATGCGCTGGATTTCGCGGCGCATCACCATGTTGTGCCGTCGCGGTTAGGCGACATCGCCAGACTCGTCCGCACTTTCACCGGCACGGCGGTGGGATTGGTACTCAGCGGCGGCGGCGCCCGTGGTTTCGCTCATATCGGCGTTATTCGCGCTCTAACCGAACGACAAATTCCCATCGATTTTATCGGCGGCACGAGCATGGGAGCGGTGATCGCCGCGCAACATGCGCTCGGCTGGGATTGGTCGACCATGGCGCAGGTCAACCGGGCTGAATGGGCACGCTGCCATCCGCAGAAGAATTACACGCTGCCGCTAATCGCGATCAATTCCGGCAACCGCATGGACCGGATGCTGACAAGAATGCTCGGCGACGCAACGATCGACGATCTGCGCACCGACTTCTTTTGCGTGTCGACCAACCTGACTCGCGCCCAAGCAAAGATTCATCGGCAAGGTTCGTTATGGAAAGCCGTCCGTGCCAGCGTGTCGATCCCGGGGATCGGCCCGCCGACCATTGAGAATGGTGAAATCTTCGTTGACGGCGGGTTGGTCGATAATCTGCCGGTCGCGGTTATGAAATCTTTTTGCCACGGAAAAGTCTTCGCCGTCGACGTCAGCGAGCAAGCGGAGTTCAAGAGCACGCTGGAGCAAAGCTACGGCGTGTCGGGCTGGAAGTGTCTCTGGCAACGGCTCAATCCCTTTGTCATTACACCCGACCTGCCGAATATCTTGAATACGTTATATCGTACCACCACGGTCGCCGGTGTGCGCGCCATTGAGAGCGCCAAGGCGCAAGCCGATCTATGCTTCGAGCCGCCAGTCAGCCATTTCGGTGTTTTCGATTGGCGTAGTGTCGACGCCATCATCGAGGCCGGCTATCGTTACGCGCTGGACAAGCTTGACGCAAGTTACAGTGAAAAAACTTGACGGTTAATCGATCGGCCCATAGATCGAGTCGACAATGGCGTCGGTGAGCTCGCGGGTGGCGCCATCGAAAACTATCTGGCCGTCTTTCAAACCTATCACGCGGTCGGCGTACTCGCGCGTGAGTTCGAGCGTATGCAGGCTCACCAGCGCGGTAATGCCGTCTTCGCGGCAGACTCTTTTGAGAATATCCAAGACCACGCGCGACAATTTCGGATCGAGGCTGGAAACCGGCTCGTCGGCCAGGATAATCGCCGGCTCTTGCATCAAGGTTCGCGCGATGGCGACGCGCTGCTGTTCGCCACCGGACAGTTCGTCGGCGCGCTTGTAGGCATGGTCGAGCAACCCCACTCGCTTCAAGTTCACCAGCGCACGGCATCGTTCTTCCCGGGAGAAAATCCTCAGCGTGCTGCGCCAAGCCGGTTGGTAGCCCAGCCTCCCGGAGAGCACGTTGTCGATGACGGTTAATCGCTTGACGATATTGAACTGCTGAAAGATCATGCCGATGCGGCGCCGCACATGGCGCAGTTTGGAGTGAGAAAGCTTGAGGATATCGATATTGCCGTTGCTCTTGCCGCCGAGCAGCGCTGCCGGCGCGAAAATCGCGCCGGCGTTGACCTCGATCAAGCGGTTGATACTGCGCAGCAACGTCGACTTACCCGATCCCGATAGACCGATTACACCGACAAACTCCCCCTGCTCGATCTTGAGATCGACGCCGCGCAGCACCGGCACGGAGTCGCTGTACGAAGTATGGAGGTCGCGGATCTCGAGTATGGTCACGGCTTCTTTTTCTGCAGCACGTCTTTGAGCGGGATGCCGGCGTCGACGAACGCCCGGCGTACCGAATCGTAATCCTTATCCGTGGCGCTGACGAAGCCGTCGATCTGATAAAGCTCGCGCAACATTTTTTTGCCTTGGGGATCGCGCGAGAGCTCGATAAAGACATTTTCAATCTTTTTCGCCAAGGCCTCGTCGAGATTGCCGTTGATGACGAGATTGTCCGCTGGGATCGGCTCGGAGAACGCGATGGCGTGAATTTTTTTTACGTCATCGGGATTTTTCAGGTAACGCATCCACGCTGTGTCTTCGCTGTCCTGCGAGTTCGCGTAGGTGGCGCCGGCGTCGACTTTGCCGTTGAGCACCGCCAGCACCGTGGCGTCATGGCCGCCGGAATAGAGCACTTGCTTGAAATCGCGCACCGGGTCGATGCCGCGCTCCTTGAACATCTTGCGCGGAAACACATTACCGGTGGTCGATAGCGCGTCGCCGAACGCAAAGCTCTTGCCGCGCAACTCGTCGAGGGATTTAATGCCGCTGTCGGCTCGGGTAATGATTGCGGCGTAGTAGGCCGCAATACCCTTGCGCTCCGACTTGAGCACGACCCTGACGTTGGTTTCGCTTTTGGCAAGCACGTAGGACGCCGGCGTTAGGAATGCGACATCGAGCTTGTTGGCGCGCAGCGCCTCGATGACACCTGTGTAATCGGTGGCGACGAACGGCTGGACTTCCATGGACAACTGTTGGCGCAGGATCTCGACGATCGGCTGAGCATTCTGCATCACCTGCGCGGCATCCTCCGACGGTACGAAACCGACGCGCAAGACTTTGACCGTCTTGGCAGCATCGCCGCACGCCGACATCAACCCGAACACCATCAATATGGCGGCCATCAATAATCGGTGCGTCATAGGCCTACCATTGATACTGAAAGCGCTGCCAGGGTGCAATCATCTTGCTTTCCCGCTCGTCGGTGTTAGACGTTTTACGTGCATCGATTAAGCTTTACGTGCTGGCTGATGTTTATTTTGCTGTGGGGCTGCGCCAGTGTCACGACGATGTCGGTACGCGACTTGAGCCAAATTCCTGAAGCGAGCACTCGCGGATTTCACTTCGCCAGTGGCGACGGCAAAGTCGAAGCCTACATTACCCGGCCGCGCGGACCGGGATCATTTCCGCTGATGCTGATGCTGCACGGCCACAGCTGGGTCGGTATCGGCGCACAGCGGTTACTGCCCGCGGCGCAATTTTTCGCCGGTGAACTTTGCTATGCGACTCTGGCTTTATCGCTGCCAGGCTACGGCCGCAGTGAATTCGCCGGCAAGCTTTCGGCGGATACTACCAGGCAGGCGGTTCTCGATGCGGTCGCATTGACCAAACAGCTACCCTGGATCGATGCCACTCGAATCTATATCTATGGCTTTTCCCGGGGCGCCGTCGTCGCCACTGCCCTGGTCAACCAAATCGAAGGTGTCAAAGGCGTTGTGCTGCTGGCCGGTGCCTACGATTTGCCGCGGCTCTATCACGACACCACCAGCATCTGGATCCGCAAACTGCTCAACCCCGACGGCGATGCCGTTCCGAAGCTAAAAAACTATTTGCCTGAGACCGAACGCTGGAGCGCGCCAACCTTGATCCTGCACGGCACCCATGACGGCATGGTTCCAGTTTCCCAGGCCAATTTACTGCGCGATCATTTGCAAAGTCTCGGCAAACCCCACCGGCTAGTATTGCTTCCCGACCGCGGTCATTGGTTGAGGCTCGACGAGATCAAACAACCTGCGATGAGTTTTTTTCAAGCGAACGGTGGTTCAGCGTGTGCCGCAGGCGATCGTTAATTTAGTTGAGTCTTCGAATTGCACAGCATCGTGCCGGTACTGCGCATCGACGGCCCACTGCGCCGTTATTCAGGAATCGCATTTAAGCCGCGGCCGCTCCGGCGGCGATCGATCCGGCAGCGTGAATTATCTTTACCGCGCTGTCTGGGCGAGGGTTGCGAGCGCCCTATCTTAATGCAATCGGCCTTCCCGCTTCGTCGACGGCGACGTAGATCACCTCAGCCGCGGTCACCTTGACGCGCAACGCCGGATCCGATCCCCGTTCGGCCTCGACGCTCACCTGCACCGTTACCGACGTATTCCCCTCGCGACTCACGGTAGTATAGAAACTCACGACATCGCCGACGTACACCGGTGCGATGAATTCGACCTCGCGCATCGCCCGGGTGACGAAGTTCCGCGCCGACCGGCGCGCCGCAGCGATGCCGCCAGCCAAATCGATATGGCTCAAAATCACACCCCCGAAGATCGTGCCGCGCGCGTTGGTATCGCGCGGCAGCATGGTCACCCGCAGGGTCGGATCGTTGGGCTCAGCCATCTGTGAAGTTTCAAAGCGAAGCTGGCGTAAAAGGCAACTCACGTACGGCCTGGCGGGAATCACACGGGATAGAGCCAGTTGGCGTATCTTTCCGCGGCCTTGCCTTTGATGACATCGAAGAAAATATTTTGAATGTCTTCGGTCACCGGCCCGCGCCGGCCGGCGCCGACTTGGCGGTCGTCGACTTCGCGGATCGGTGTCAGCTCGGCCGCCGTACCGGTAAAAAACGCTTCGTCGGCGATGTAGATCTCATCGCGCGTGAAGCGTTCCTCGACTACCTGGTAACCTTTGTCGCGGGCCAAGGTAATGATCGATTCCCGCGTGATTCCCGGCAGGATCGATGTCAACGGCGTGGTTTTAATTTTTCCGTGGCGCACGATAAAAATATTCTCGCCGCTAGCCTCCGAGACATAACCTTCGGTGTCGAGCATAATCGCTTCGTCGTAGCCGGCCTTTTTTACTTCAGATTTGGCGAGCACGGAATTAACGTAGTTCGCAGAAGTCTTGCTCTTGGTCATCGTCGCGTTGACATGATGCCGGGTGTAGGACGAGACCTTGGCGCGAATGCCGTTTTTGAGCCCATCGTCGCCCAGGTAGGCGCCCCAGGGCCACACCGCGATGCACACGTTGACCGGATTGTTCGGCGCGTAAATCCCCAATTCGCCGACACCGAGAAAGGCCAGCGGTCGAATGTAGCAAGCCTTGAGCTTGTTGGCGCGGATCACCGCCACCGTCGCTTGGCACATCTGCTCGACGGAATAAGGCAGCGGGAAACCTAGAATCTTCCCTGAGTCCGCCAGTCGCTGCATATGTTCCTGGAGGCGAAATACCGCTGACCGCCCGTCGGCAAGTTCGTAGCAACGGATACCTTCAAAATATCCCGTGCCGTAATGCAACCCATGGGACAGCACATGGATCTTAGCGTCCTCCCACGGCACCAACTCACCATCCATCCAAATTTTTTCGGTTTTGAGCGACATAACTATTTCTCGAAATCTTGGCTCCAACAAATTTCCGTCATTGTACGTTCCACGGCGCTCATCATCAAGCGCACAAAAAAGGCCACCCGGTTTCCCGCAGTGGCCTTGACGGGCAGACGAAAAACTATAACCCCTTTTTCAGCACCGGAGCCGCTTTAAAACCAACGGTACGGCTGGCTTTGATGCTGATTACGTCGCCGGTTTGCGGATTGACGCCCTTGCGCGCCTTGCGCGAGCGAACGGTGAATGTGCCAAAGCCGGGCACTTGGAATCGCTTATTCTTGTGGATCGCCTTGGCGATCCCTTCGAAAGTCGCATCGACGGCGTCCCCTGCCGCGAGCTTGGTAATATTTGCGCTCTTGGCCACCGCTTCGACTAGCTCTTCTTTAGTCATTGCTTTCACCTCCCGTGATAGGGCCGCGAATATTTCCCTCGAACGGCGGCTCCCGCCGCCGCAACAAGGCGTCGATACTTCCCAATTCACGGTAAAATGTCAACTAAGGTTAAAGACTTTTTGCCGCTTCGTGAAGCAGGCCGTAACGCACACCCTGGTCGCTGACAACCACCTGGCTGGCGCCGAAACCGACCATGATTTTTTCCAGCAAATACGCGCCGGCAAATATCACGTCGGCGCGCTTCGGCTCCAACCCGACAATGTGCCGGCGTTGGGCGATGGACTTTTCTTGCAGTAGAGCGACCTGGCGCTTCACTTCGGTCAAGGCGAGGACGCTACCATGCACCTGACTGTGGGAATAGCGCGCAAGTTTTTTCTCGATGGCCGCCAGCGTCGTGAAAGTTCCCGCGATACCGACTAGTGCCGGATTCGAGTCTTGGGAGAAAAATGCCGCCACAATGGGCGTCAGCGCGCTATCGATCGCGGCCGCCATGGCCGCGCATTCCGCGGCCTGCACCGGATCCGCATGCAAGTAGCGTTCGGTCAAGCGCACCGAGCCGACATCGATGCTCGCGGTGTGCATGACACCGTCCTCATTGCCGAGAATAAACTCCGTGCTGCCGCCGCCGATATCGATGACCAAGAGTTCACGGCCGAGCGGCGACAAGCCGCGCTGCACGGCGAGAAAGGAATAGGCCGCTTCTTCAGCGCCGGAGATCACGCGGATGTCGATGCCAATTTTATCAAGTATTCGTGTCCGCACTGCCGCGCTATTCTTGGCATCGCGCAACGCGCTGGTGCCGACGGCAGTAATCGCCTCGACACCGAGATCCTGACAACGATCGCGGTATTGGCCAAGGATTGCCAGGGCGCGCGCTTCACCGGCGGCGCCGATTAAGCCGGTTTTATCAACGCCCCGTCCCAAGCCGGCTATTTCGGCCAAGTCATCCAGCACACGAAAGCGACCGGTGTCTCTAATATCGGCAATCAGGCAAAGAATCGTGTTGGTGCCGACGTCGATGAAGGCGCCGCGGCGCGGGCTCATGGGACGGGTGCCGTGGGTGCATTAGGAAATTCCGCCGCGTCCGCGAAGGCGCCGCTTTGGCCCAACCATACGGCCAAATCGGCCAGAGCGCGCTGCGAATGCATGGCTTTTTTTTCCTTACCGCGCAGGCGCAGCGATAGTGGCGGTAACAGGCCAAAGTTGACGTTCATTGGTTGAAACCGCTTGCGCTCGGGATCGGTAATGTACCGCAAAAGAGCCCCCATCGCCGTGGTTAGCGGCGGCACCAGCAATGGCAACTGCGCAATCAGACGAGAGGCATTGATGCCGGCGAGCATGCCCATGGCCGCCGATTCGATGTAGCCTTCGACGCCGGTCATCTGACCGGCGAAAAATAGCGACTCACGCTGGCGCCATTGCAGCGTCGGCATCAGATGCTGCGGCGCATTGATAAACGTGTTGCGGTGCAAGCTGCCAAGCCGGACGAACTCGGCGTTGGCCAGCCCCGGAATCGAGGCGAACACACGGCGCTGTTCAGGATAGGTCATCTTGGTTTGAAAGCCGACGAGATTATAAAGCGTCTGCTCGCGATTCTCCTGGCGCAGTTGCACCACCGCGTAGGGACGATTGCCGGTGCGCGGATCGATCAATCCGACCGCGCGCATCGGTCCGAACGCCAGAGTTTCTTTGCCGCGGTCGGCCATCTCTTCAATCGGCATGCAGCCTTCAAAGGGCACGAAACGCTCGAAGCTATGGGTCGGCACACGTTGCGCCGTTACCAGCGCAGCGATGAAATCGTAGTATTCATCCCGGGTAAGCGGCAGATTGAGATAGTCGTCGCCGCCCTTGTCGTAACGCGACGCCCGATAGGCGATGTTCATGTCCACCGATTCGGCGCTGACAATGGGCGAGATCGCATCGTAAAAATACAAATGCTCCTCGCCTAACTTCACCGTCAAATCGCGCGAAAGCTCGGCCGAAGTCAGCGGACCGGTGGCTAGAATAACCACGCCGTCGTCGGGGATAGTGGTAACTTCTTGGCGGATAATTTCAACCTGCGGCAACGCTGCCACCGCCGCCGTCAAGGCGATGGCGAACCGGTCCCGGTCCACTGCCAACGCCGAGCCCGCCGGCACGCGGTTGGCTTCGGCGACACGCAACACTAATGAATCGAACTGGCGCATTTCCGCTTTGAGCAATCCCGCCGGCGCCGACAACGAATCAGAGCGCAACGAGTTGCTGCACACCAACTCGCCGAAGTTTGCCGTCGCATGGGCCTCGGTCATACGCTGCGGACGCATTTCGTAAAGCTGCACCGCCACGCCCCGGCGCGCCAGCTGCCACGCCGCCTCGGAACCGGCCAAACCACCGCCAATGATGCGCACGATTTTTTTCATAAAGCCCATAAAGCCTATGACCGATGGGAGGAACGGAGTGGCGTCGACCAGCGAATTCTTTACCTTGGCGTGAAAGCCTTTGCCAGCAAACCAAAGCGAACGCAGCGCGGCGCTATTGCTCGGCCACCTGGATCGAGTAGCCGCATTCTTTTTTGTAGCAGCGGTGGCTGCGGCCGGTCCGTTTGAGCACCTTCTCGACTAGGATCGGGCTGTCGCAGTCGGGACAAGGGGTCGGCATCGGCTTATCCCAGGTAGCAAATTTACATTCCGGATATTTATCGCAGCCGTAAAACATTTTGCCCCAGCGCGACTTGCGCTCTTTGATGTTGCCGTCGTTGCACTCCGGACATTTGATGCCGAGATCCACCGGCTTTTGTAGGGGCTGAATGTTTTTGCAGTCGGGATAGCCGCTGCAACCGAGAAACTTGCCGAACTTACCGAAGCGCAACAGCATCGGCTTGCCGCATTTTTCGCAGGCCTCGTCGACTTCTTCCTCGACGGCGATTTCAATCTCGCCTTTGTCGTCGCGCTTGAAGTTCTTGGTGTTCTTGCACTCGGGGTAACTGCGGGCAGGCGATGAACTCGCCGTTGCGCCCCCATTTGACCACCATCAACTTGCCGCACTTCTCGCAGTCGATGTCGGTGGGCACTTCCTGCCGTTTGACATCGCGCATCTCTTTTTCGGCTTTCTTGAGATCGAGCGCGAACGGCGTGTAGAACCGCTTCATCGTCTTGGTCCACTTTTCTTTGCCGTCCTCGATCTTGTCGAGCTGGTCTTCCATGCTGGCCGTGAACTCGACGTTGAGAATGTCGGGGAAACTTTCGACTAAAAGATCGTTCACCAAAAAGCCCAGATCCGTCGGCACCAACTGCCGGCTTTCGTTTTGGGCGACATACTCGCGGTCGAGAATATTGGAAATGATCGCGGCGTAGGTCGACGGTCGACCGATGCCTTTTTCATCGAGTTCCTTGATCAACGACGCCTGGGTAAAACGCGGCGGCGGCTGGGTGAAATGCTGGCGTGGCTCCATCGACTCGCAGCGTGAGCGCATCGCCCTTTTGCAGATCCGGCAGCACGCCATCGAGGTCCTGTGCCTCATCCTCGTCGTCGTCATTATTCTGGTTGGCGCGCTCATCGCGTCCCTCGATGTAGACTTTCATGAAGCCGTCAAACTTGATCTGCTGGCCGGTGGCGCGGAACACCGCTTCGTTGACCGGAATCTCGAAGGCGGTCTGATCGTACACTGCCGGCACCATCTGACTGGCGACGAAACGGTCCCAAATCAAGGAATAGAGCTGAAACATGTCGCGGCGCAGGTAACGCCGCACTTTATCCGGCGTATATTCCGTTGACGTCGGCCGGATCGCCTCATGGGCATCTTGCGCGCCTTTCTTGGAGCGAAAGGTATTGGGCTTTCCCGGCACGTAGTTTTTGCCGTACTGGCCTTGGATGAAACCGCGGACGGCGCCGATGGCATCGTCGGAGATTCGCGTCGAATCCGTACGCATGTAGGTGATCAACCCCACCGATCCTTCGCTGCCGAGTTCGACGCCCTCGTAAAGCTGCTGCGCCAACTGCATGGTGCGCTTGGGTTGAAACCCTAACTTACGCGACGCTTCCTGTTGCAGTTTGCTGGTGACGAACGGCGGCGCGGGGAAACGGCGCCGCTCTTTCTTTTCGACCTCGCCGATGACCCACGCCGCGCCTTCCAAAGACTTGACGATCGATTGCACGGTCGCGTCATTTTCCAGACGAAACTTTTTGTTATCGACCTTCTGGTTCTTCCATTGGACCAGTTTGGCTTTGAACGGCGGCGGCAACCGGCCTTCCAGCAGCGCGGTGAGCGACCAATACTCGACCGGTTCGAAGGCACGCACTTCTTTCTCGCGCTCGCAAACCAATCGTACTGCCACTGACTGGACCCGGCCGGCGCTTAGACCGCGCCGGACCTTGGTCCACAAGCATCGGACTGATCTTATAGCCGACCAGACGGTCGAGCACCCGGCGCGCCACCTGGGCGTCAAATTTATTGCGATCCAACGCTCAACGGATTGGCAATCGCCTCCTGCACCGCTTTCTTGGTGATTTCGTTGATCAGCACGCGATGTACATGCTTGTGACTTCTTCACCACTTGGCTGCGAATATGCCAGGCGATCGCTTCGCCTTCGCGATCCGGATCGGATGCCAGATAAATATTCTCTTTGCCCTTGGCGGCTTTTTTCAAATCGTCGATGACTTTTTTCTTGCCTTGAATGACCGTAAAGTCGGGCGCGAAATCTTTTTTGACATCGACGCCGAGCTTGCTCTTGGGCAGATCGACAAATGGCCCACCGACGCCTTGACTTGGAAATCCCGGCCCAAATATTTTTCCAAGGTCTTGGCTTTGGCCGGCGATTCGACGATGACTAGGTTCTTTGCTGCCATAATCGTTAACTCACAATGGGAACTGACGACGCTTACGGTCTGGCGTTATCGTTCGACTGCGTATAGACTTTGCCCGGTAATTGCCTGCAGATATCCCTGCAACTCCAGATCCAATAGAATTCCAAGACACTTGCGCGGATCCCAGTCGGCTGCTCTCAATAACTTCATCGATCTGCAGTGAACGCGCTTGCAGCAGAGCGAAAATTTTCTGCACGGCCTCACCGCTGTTTTGCGGCAGCTGTCGCGCTTCAGTTTTGCCGGCGGAGCCGAACGGGCGCGCCAACTGGGGCGCGATCTCTTCAATGATATCGTCAACGGTCTCGACCAGTTTCGCCCCTTGGCGGATCAGCCGGTGCGCGCCGCGGCTGCGGCTCGAGCCGACCTCTCCGGGCACGGCGAACACTTCGCGCCCCTGATCGACAGCGAGCGATGCGGTAATCAAGGAACCGCTTTTTTCCGTCGCCTCGACCACCACCACGCCTAACGACAAGCCGCTGATCAAGCGATTGCGCGCGGGAAAATTAAACGCCATTGGCTTGGTGGCCATTGGAAATTCGGAAATCACCGCGCCTTGTTCGGCGATGCGCTGATAAAGCTTATGGTGCTCCGGCGGATAGGCGCGCTCGACACCGGAGCCCAACACCGCGATGGTGCGCCCATGGCAATTCAATGCGGTTTCATGGGCCATGCCATCGATACCGCGCGCCATGCCACTGACAACAGTGAAACCAAACGACGCCAAGCCGCGTGCCAAATCGCGCGCAACGCGCCGGCCATAGTCGCTGGCGCTGCGCGAGCCGACAATCGCCACCGCCTTGTCGTCGGCCTCGGTCAATGCTCCTTTGACGTAAAGCACCGGCGGCGGATCGGCGATGGTGCGCAGCCGCGCCGGATAGACGGCGTCGGTATAACGCACCACGGTAATACCTGCGTTAGCAATGCGCTTGAGATCAATGTCAACTTCGGCCCACTGGCTAAAGCCGACAATGCCGTCGATGGCATCGCGCTGCAGGCCGTCAATGGCAGCGAGCTCGCTCCGCGCCACTGATAAAGCTAGGGTCGGATCGCCGAAGTGGGCGACAAGCTTTTTGAAGCTCACACAGCCCAGCCCTTTGACGCGCGCTAACGCAAGCCACGGCGCATAATCGCCCGACATCACTGTCGATGAGACTTCTTCAGCAAATGATAACGACGGTTGAATCATGGTCGTCCGCGCTCTATCGAACCCTGACCTCGGCCAACGAGTCACGAATGATAAAATAAATGTCCGACGAAGGCTAGGCAGTAGACGAAAATGATCCGCCAATCAAGTAAAAGCCGTTGTTTTTACGAATCTTTCTAGTGCGTGGCGCAGTCGATGGTTATGCGTCAAGCGGCATCGACGAGCTGCGATCGACTATCTTGCCGAGCGCGATCGCTTGGGCGAATTACCGTTTCGTTTAATCGTTGACGGCTCGCGCCGGGCGCGAAAGTGCAGCCGAATCGGCGCATTGTTAAAGCCCAACTGCTGACGAAGCTGGTTGACCAGATATTTTTGGTAGCTTTCCAGAATACCGTCCGGCTTGTTGACGAAAAACGTAAATGTTGGCGGAGCGACGCCGGTCTGTGTGCCGTAGTAAAACTTCACTGGATGGTTGCGAAAAAGCGGCACGGTGTGAGCCTGGACGATATCTTGAAGCGCTTGGTTTAGCGAAGAAGTCGAGACCTTGCGCCGGTACACCTGCACCAACCGCGCCGCGGTTTCGAGCATTTTGCGCACACCGAAACCGGTCGCCGCCGAAATGAACGCGATCGGCACATATTCGAGAAACGCCAAGCGGTAATTTATTTCATCGCGATATTTATCGGTGTCGCCGCCGGTTTCACGAACCATATCCCATTTGTTGACCACCAATAAGATTGCCTTGCCGCGCTGCACGGCATAACTCAGGATTTGCGCGTCCTGGTCGGTGACGTTCTCCGGACCGTCGATGATATGAATAATTAGATCGCCGCGATCGACGGCGTTGAGCGAGCGGCTGACGCTGAAGCGTTCGATCCGGTCGTCGATGCGTGCTTTGCGTCGAATCCCGGCGGTGTCGACGAGCACGCACGGCTCACCGCGCAATTCGAAGGGAGTATCGACGGCATCGCGCGTCGTCCCGGGTGTGGAGTCGACGACCGAACGCTCGAAACCCAGCAAACGATTGGTCAACGTCGATTTGCCCACATTGGGCCGGCCGACGATGGCGACCCGCAACGGCGGGCGTTCCTTCGGTGCGTCCGCCACTTCGCCGACTATGTTGGGCGCAAGATGTTGGACCACGTCGTCCATCAGATCGGGAATGCCTAAACCATGTTCGGCCGAGATCGAATAGAGCTTGTCCAGGCCGAGAGCGTAGAACTCATAGAGATTATTTTCGCGCTGGCGCGAGTCGAGCTTGTTGACCGCGAAGAAAACCGGCTTATCGGTTTGGCGCAGCCAGCCCGCCGCTTCGGCGTCCAATGGATTGAGCCCGCTCTTGCCGTCGAGCAGGAACATAATGACATCGGCTTCCGCCACCGCTAAATGGCTCTGCGCCTGGACATTCTCTTCCAGTTTGCCGGCGCTTTCGGACTCCAATCCGCCGGTATCGACGAGTAAAAACTTTCTTCCGGCCCAAATCGCTTCAGCATAATTACGGTCACGGGTCACTCCCGGCAGATCGTCGACAATCGCCCGCCGTTCGCCCACCAGACGATTGAAAAACGTCGACTTGCCCACGTTGGGCCGGCCGACGATGGCAACTATCGGCAGATTGCGCGGCAGCTCGCACGATGGCGTTTTCGGCTTGGCCAAGGACCGGATCATTTTTTCACAATCCCATCTCCGCCAGCGAATTTGGATTTCGCGTCCAGTCCGGATCGACGCGTATGAACAATTCCAGAAAAACTCGGCACCCTAAAATCTTCTCCAGCTCCTCGCGCGCCTGCTGGCCAATCTCCTTGAGCATAGCGCCGCGCTTGCCGATCAAGATGCCCTTATGGGAATCTCGTTCGGTATGGATCGTCGCGGCGACGACGATGAGATTTTTTTCGGTCTTTTCGGTAAACTCGTCAATGGTCACCGCCACCCCGTAGGGAATCTCTTCGCGGGTCAGCAAAAATACTTTTTCACGCACAATCTCTGAAGCGAGAAAGCGCTCCGACTGATCGGTATACTCGCCGTCGGTAAAAAAGGGCGGCGCTTGCGGCAGCCACTTCTCGACTATCGATAGTACCAGCTCGACGCCGTCACCCTTGAGCGCGCACACCGGCACGATCTCTTTGTCGGGCAACAGCTGAGCGCAGCGCTCCATCAACGGCAACAGCTTGCCCTTGGAGACTAAATCGATTTTGTTAATCAGGATGAGTACCGGCGTTTCGACGCCGCGCAGGGTCTCAGCGATGCGCTCTTCCTCCTGCTTGATCTTGTCATGGGCATCGAGCAACCAGATGACGCCGTCAACTTCGTCCAGGGTCTGTAGCGCCGTATCGACCATGCGGCGGTTCATCAACGAATGGCCGGAATGGATCCCCGGCGTGTCGAGAAAAACGATTTGCGACGCCGTCGTCGTGCGTATCCCGGTGATACGATTGCGTGTGGTCTGCGGTTTTGGCGAGACGATGGCGACCTTTTCACCGAGGATTTGGTTGAGCAATGTCGACTTGCCGACGTTGGGCCGGCCAACGATGGCTATATAACCGCAGTGAAACGGCTGGGTTTCCTTGTTCTGATTGTTTACGTCTGCCATAACTATCCATGAAAGAGCTCGGTCATTATGACATTAACGACCTGCCGTGCAAGGTTGCGATGAAAACCCGGTAGATCATGCCGCTCAGATTCACCCCGCAGATGAAACAGCGCGTGACGCGCCGCATTTTGGAAATGGTCCAATGCTCGCTCGGCTGTTTTCCTGAGTTGAAAGATGCGACGATCACCATCGGCTACACGCGCAAACATCTAGGCAGCGCCACCGTGATCTACCGCAAGGGCGAGCTGTACCGGATGATCATTAGATTGAAAGTACGCAAGGTCACGTATCACACCATCGGTCACGAACTGACCCATCTGGTGCAAGGATTAGCCTACGGCGAGCGTTCCGGTGCCCGTCGTGCCGATCCTGATCGCATCCCCACCGGCGAAACCCAGTGCGATATCTGGACCTTAGCCCGCGATCCGTTGTTCCTGGACGATCCGCCGACTTACATAAAAATGCCGCGCGTGATGCGTGAGCGCTGGCCCGACTACTCCGAGCCGGTGCGCCACCTATGCATCGAAGCCATCGCCAAACGCCACACGGAGCGTCGCTATATCCGCTGGCTCGAGGAGGAAATTCGTGCGCTGGCAAAAGCACCGAAGCGCGAAAAATCAACCGGTGCCGCGCAGTTGCTTTTGCCCTTTATCTAAGTCCGTATCTTCCCTGTAGCTAAATCGCCGACTGCTTCAACATTGCGTCAATGTCTTGCAGCTCCGCCGCCGTCAGATGCCAATCCGCCGCTTTCACATTGCTGGTTAAATGATCAACGCGCTTGGCGCCGGTGATCACCGAGCAGACGCTCGGCTGCGCCAACAGCCACGCCTGCGCCAACTCATTGACGCCGCGGCCATGATCCTTCGCCCATGCGCTGAGCTTAGTCACTGCTTTGAAGTTGGGCTCGACCATGAGGTTTTGCACGAGCTTCACCGACTCCCCGCGCGAGCCCGGCGGCGGCGGTTTTCCCATCTCGTATTTGCCGGTAAGAAAGCCGCCCGCCAAGGGATAATAGGGCACAAAGCCAACATCATGGGCGTGGCAATACGGCAGGATTTCGCGCTCGACGCCGCGATTGAGCATGTTGTACTCCGACTGCAGGACAACGAAGCGGGTCCAGCCTTTGAGTTCCGCCAACACGTTAGCATGGGCCAACTGCCATGACGCGTACAAAGACGCGCCGATGTAACAGACTTTACCCATGCGCACGAAATCGTCGAGACCGCGCAGGGTCTCTTCGATGGGCGTGGTGTCGTCCCAGCGATGGCAGTAAAACAGATCGATATGATCGGTCTGCAAGCGTCGCAAACTCTGCTCCACTGCCTGCATCATATGGTAGCGCGACGCGCCCCAACTATTGGCGCTGGTCTTGCGCGGGAAATTAAATTTGGTGGCCACAACGAATTTATCCATGCGCCCTTTGAGCGCATGACCCAGGGTCGTCTCCGATGCTCCTTCATTGTAAACGTTGGCGGTATCGAGAAAATTAACGCCGGTCTCGACCGCGGCATCGATAATCTTGGTGACCTCGGCCTGTGCCACGTCCGGCGAACCGAAACGGTTGGTGCCCAGCCCGACCACGGAAACACGGACACCCGAATTGCCCAATTGACGATACTCCATGAAAACTCCCGGTAAATTTATTATTTAACGATGCGGCAGCAGGTGACTTCTGTCATCGGATGCCAAACTCTCGCGTCTTCTAACATCCGTCCTGCCGGCGGGTCAAACATCGAATGGAAGCGCAGAGCGACTTCAGATAAACCTATCTCAGGGGGTTAGGTTGTTTCGTTTGCCGAATTCTGAAACTCGCAACTTGACGCCGCCTCGCCGCTATGGACTTCGCCTCTGCCCAGTTGGTCGCTCTTGCTTCCACCGCCGTCTACGCCGCCGGCAGTCTCTACGCCCGCATCGGCTTGGTGCATTCGACGCCGCTAGTCGTCACATTGATTTCTCTCATCGTGCAAACGGTAGTGGCCTGGTCGATACTCATGGCCCGCGGCAGCGTGCCCGGCGCCGATCCGCGTGCGCTGGCGGTCTTCATCGCCGTTGGCGTCGCTTTGCCGTTTGTGCGCTGGTTGAGCTACACCGGCATCGCCCGCATCGGCTCAGCACGCTCGTCATCGCTGCGCTCGACTCATCCGTTGTTCAGCGCTGCCTTGGCCATCGCTTTCTTGGGCGAACCGGCGCGGCACAACATCATGCTCGGCACCTTGATGATCGTCGCCGGGATTCTTATTACCGGTTGGGATTCGCAAGATGCGCGAACCGACGCCAAGCCACTGGATGTGGTGTTTCCTTTAGCGGCGGCGTTTTTTTCCGGTATCATCCATCCGTTTACGCGCTACGCGCTTACCGTCAGCAACGAGCCAGTGCTCTATGCCGCGGTGGTTGGCCTATCTTCGTTGCTTGTACTCGCGGGCTATCTGCTCATCACCGGCCGCGGCAAGCCCATCATCTGGCCCGATCAGCCGCGCGCTAGGGTCATTTGTTGCGGCAAGTTTGTTCGAGACCGTCGGCTTTCTCCTTTTTAGTGCCGCCGTTAGCCTCGGCCCAGTGGTGCTGATCGCACCGATCATGGCGACCACACCGATGTGGGTGCTGGTCGGTTCGATCGTACTATTGCGCGATCTGGAAAAAGTCACGTGGCGCACCGCCTTGGGCAGCTGCGCCGTCGTTGCCGGCACGATCTTGTTGACGTTGACCGGGTAGTGAGAAAGACGTTAACGGCTTACCTGTGAACCAGACGCTGTCCGTGCGCCGCGCGCTATGGCACCGGAAGGATCGCAGCCGCAGTTCCAGCACTCGGAGAACTGGCCTTCGATCTTTTCATGGCAATTTTTGCAAACCCAAATCTTCTTGACCGAAGCCAGGGGCGCCAAGGTTTTCTTGAGAATCGCTTTTGCCTTGGCGATCTTTGCGTCCTCCACCACCCAAAGCTCCGGCCAGCACTCGGTGGGCGGCAGTTGCCCGGCAGCACTGATCAGGTCCATCTTCTTGGTCACACATTTAATGCCAAAGGTGGCCAAGACGTTTTTGAGATGGCCGATCATCAGCGGATCCATGGAGCAGTGAATACGTTTCATGCCATTGCCCAAAATTGCTAGTGAGCGCGCTTCAATACCGTCTCATTAAGCTTCAAGCGCTCACCGAGCCACAGCGAGCGTTCCAGGTGATCGCCGTAACCATCGCCAGTGGAAGGATGCACCAACACCGACAGCCCCTCGCGATTAAGCATCAACCACGGCACGATATTGGCAAACTCTTCGGTGGCAAACACCGCTTGGTACATCGCATCGAGATGCGGTCCCACCGGCTCGTCATGCCAACTGCCCAACTGGACGTTGAAGCACGCGAGTCCGGCACGCACCTTTTCCGCTGCGGCTCGAGTCCGCTTGGGATCGTAATAGATATGAGCATGATAGCCTTTGATCTTTGTCTCGCTCATGGCCCACCCCCGCACAATGATATTGGTCACTATTAACTACGCTTAACAGATTTCGACGGGGGTGGGAACGATGCGGCACAACCGAGGGAAAAAGCTACCGCATCCCAGCGATGCCGGGAGAGTGAAAGATGTTCTACTAAAGGGGCGCGGTCTATGCTTTAGGCTTTAGATGGTTCTGGCGTAATTTCATCCGGGAATAGGTACTCTTCGCCGACCGGACCGAAATTGACCAGAATCAACTGCCGTCCCATATTCTCGACAGCGCGAACAAAGGTCCCGTCTCGCGGTAAGATCGTCCCGGTCTTCTGCGAGCGGATGGGTTTGTTGGTTCTTAACGGATCTCCAGGGCTCATGGCTTCTCCCTCCCGGTGCGGATTAGCTCAGTGTGATTCCTAGTAATATTTACCGTTGTCTATCGAGTTCTCCTCAACCAGTTGCCGGACTCTCTGTTTATTAGACGTATGCCGCAGGAAAAGTAATGCAAGGCAAAGACCAGGACGAAATGATGTGCGAGGGTGTGGCTTAGCGGAGTCAATCAGCGAGTATATAAACATAAAACTCACTGAAATTAAAGATATTTTCTTTAAGACCCATCCGTTCGCACAAAGCTCCAGCGACCGCCGGGGTTTATCGCTGCTTATTAAATTTGCCGATGAAATAGGCAGTGATGGCACACTCGCCGTCAAAGGTGGTCAGTTTTGCCAAATCCGGCAATAATTTGCCACGACAAATGGCTAGTTCGTATTATTTACTTCACCCGTACACCCGATCGAAAAACTTTTCGTCGTCGAGTCGCTTCAGCCAACTCGCATCGACAATCTCTTGGGCTTTGATGGCGGCGGCTTTAGGGTTTTGTTCGGCAACATATTTGATAACGATCTTGAACCCCTCCAGAGTCGGGTAGGGTTTGCGGTCGAGCTCTTCCTGAGCTTCAAGGTAAAAGTCTTCGGCGGCTTCGACGTTTTTCAAACGCAGGTTTTTAGCCTCCACCTCTTTTGCTGACTGTTTGTTCTCTTTTTTAAAAATATAGCTGTACGCTTTCAATCGTCGCGCGAGCAAAGCCGTCGACGGCGTTCGGGTTGGCCGCGGCGTAATCTTTTTTCACGGTCAGGCCGGTGTTCTGATAGTGCAGCTCTGACCCATGCATGTTGAGCAGATTGAGAAAACCCTTACTGGTCATCACTTTGGTCGCGACCCGCTGCAACATGCCGGCGTCGATGGCTTTATTCTCCAGCGCCACCATACGGTCGGGATCGACGCCGGTTTGAATCAAGGTCATCTTGTCGCGCTTGAGATCGAGACCCAAGTGCTCAAGGGCGATCAAGGCGGAGATAGGCGATGAGCCGCCGAAACGCGCTGTTTCCAATTTCTAGCCCGCAAATCTTCTGCCCGCCGAATAGCCGGCTGGGTGACCACGGAAAATGGCGAAGTGTTGCTCAAGTCCAAAAAGAAACTCATCTTCTCACCGGTGACGGCGAGACTGACCAGCGACCCCGGCGCATTGGCGGTGATCTGAATTTCCCTGGCTTGAAACATTTGCGCTACCAGTGATCCGCTGTTGACCACAATCAATTGCACGTCGAGCCCGTACTTTTCGGCGAATCGCTTGTCCTTGGCGACGAACAACGGCGCCAGGTGCGGCGTCGGTGTCGACAGCGCCACACGCACCTGCTGGAGCTTCTACGCGTCTACGGATGAATTGGCGACTAGACTTGTGAGCAAAGATACCAAAATAGTGACTATTAGGTTCAAGTGAAATCCTCCATTTGTCGTCGATCTTTGAAGTTCGGGCACCGCCCATTCAAGCAATCAGCTATTGTGATGGGTTTAAAATAGCGGTTCGCCGCCATGGCCAGCTGCGCAGCACCAGGTCGGTGAGAAACAGCATAAGTCCGGCGCTTGCCAACGGCCACCAGGTCTCCTGCCCCTGAGAACTTTTCCCCGGCGTCGGGGTGTAAAGCCGCTTGAGGCCATCGTGAAACTTTTCCGCGTCGAGCATCTCACCGCCGGTTTCCTCAGCGAGGCGGCTGAGCAGCGCCAAGTTGGGTTTCAGGTCGCGATATTCTTTAGGGTAAGGCGCGATGTACGGCACCGTGGCCACCGGTAACGGCGCCGCTCCCGCTTGGCCCTCGGCGTAGAGCGTAATGAAATGGATGCCCCGCTGCGCCGGGGTAAACTTTCCTTCATAGCGTCCTGGGGCGCTTTGCTGTAGCGGCTGCTCCCGACTGGTTTGATTGGGCGCAACGACGGTCGCCTGGAGTTTTAAATGATTCAAAAACTTGCCGTCTTGGGCGACTAAATCGCCGACCACTTTTACGGCGTCGCCGTCGCTGTGAAAATCAACGCGCAGCTTGCCGTCGAGAATTTTCCGCATGGTGTCGCGGCCGATCTGGCTAGCCCACTGGGGAAAAGCGTTCCAGCCGACCCAGTCTTTGCCCCACCGCCCGCTTAAATCTGAAGTGAATGCCATCACCCGGCCGAGACCGTAACGCCAGGACACCAGCAACGGGTCCTTGTCGACGCGCATGAGCAATTCGGCGCGCGGCTTGGGATAGGTGAGCACGTAGCCGCGCAGTGCCGGCAAATTATTTTGCGGGATACCTTTGAGCGCTCCGGTGGCGGCGACGATACTCGGCGCCACCGCTTTCTCAATCAGCAAATCGCGCGAGATCAACAATGTCTCGGTGGTAAAAATTTGCGGGATCGTCTGCGGATCGAGGGCGACGTAGCCCCGCCCCTTGCCCTCTTTGGCGATCTCCGCCATCAGCTTCACGTCGGCGTCGCTGCCGATGGACACCGTCGAAACGGTGATACCGTCACGCGCCATCTTGGCCACCAGCGCCTGAAAGTCGGCCTTGTCCGTGAGGCCGTCGGAGAGCGCGATCACATGTTTGATCGATGCCGTCTTGCCGGCGATGCCGCGATAGGCTTCGACCATGGCTTTATACAAATCTGTCCCGCCGTCGGATTGTAGATTGGCCAGCTTTTCGGTGATCCATTCGCCTTTGCCCACCTGCCGAAACGGCAGCGCCCAGTCCCAGTTGGCGTCGAAGGCGAGGATGCCCACCTGATCCGTCGGGTTCATGATATCGGCAGCGGCGATAGCGGCGGCCTTGGCGAGATCGAGCTTGGTGCTGCCTTCGCCACCCGAGCCCATGCTGCCGGATTTGTCGATGACAAACAGCAGCGCGACATGAGGCATTTCCAATTTCGCCGGCGGTCGCATGTCGACCGGCAAGATGCGCTCCAGCGGCGTGCGGTAGTATCCGCCGGCGCCATAGCTTTGCGAGCCACCGACGACCAGTAATCCGCCGCCAAAGTCGCGCACGTATTTTTCAATACTCTCCATTTTCGCGTGGGTGAGCTGAAATGCCGGCACGTTGTCAAGGACCAATAGGTCGAAAGCAGCGAGCTCCGCAAGCGAAACGGAATGAGCCTCGGGCGCCGCCTCCACCACGGCGTAGCCTTGTACTTGCAGAACTCGGGAAAGAACTCGCTGGCTGTCTTTCTGCGCCGACAGCAACAGCACCCGTGGCGGTCCTTTCACTTCGACGACGCCTTGGAGCAGGTTATTTTCCGCCAGCGTGTCGTCCGCCGATTCGACCAAGAGCTCATAACGATGATTGCCGCGCTCGTTGAGCGTATCGCGGAAGGAAACGTTGTTGCTGCCGGCGCTCAAGCGCAGTTCCCGCTCAGCCGAAAGCACGCCGTCGCGCAGCAAGCGCAGCCGCGCCGGCGCCTCGCGCAGACTCTCGATCGCGCCGCGAATTTCGAAGCTCTCGGCGCTGTCGACTTGGCGCGGCAAGACCAGATCGGCCAGATAAATCTCATTGCGGCCACGCGATAGGCCCACCGGCAAGGTCCATACCTGCACGCCTTGACTACGCAAGAGCGGCACCACCCGCGCGCTCTCGCCGCGGTTCTCGTTGCCGTCGGAGAAGAGCAATATTCTCCCCTGCCGCCCTTCGCCGATTTGCGCCGCCGCAGCTTGCAGGGCGGCTTGGATATCGCTTTGCTCCCGGTCCTGGTGGGTCGAAAATTCCACCGGCAGAGCCCCGTCGCGCGGCGGAAACTCCCACTCCGGTGCGGCGCCAAAGGTCATCAGCCCGGTGCGCGTCGCGGTTTTTTTCAGACCGGCGGCAAACTCCAGAACCGTGCGCGCCTTCTCCTGTCCCTCTTGACCAACGCTGCGCGATAGATCGACACCGAAAATCACATCCAGAGCCGCGGTCGGCTGAAACCAGCGAGGATTGACCAACGCCAGAGCCAGCGCCGCCAGCGCCCCGGCGCGCATCATTATCGAATACATCGACAGCCCCTGGCGATAGGCCAAGAGAATTTCCGCGCCGAGGAGTAACACAACGGCGCCCACCAGTATCGGCCACAAAGACCAGCCGCGCTCAACCCACGGCGCTGTGTCGGTTTTGGTTGCCGATGCACCGGTGTTCAATCGGGGGACAATCTGTGATTCCGCTTCGTCGAGGAGATTCACGGCGAACTCCCCTTCGCGCTGGCGGTCTTTGAAAGCGTAAAAACCAGCCTCCAGCGTATCGATGAACACCAACGAACCGCCGCTCGCCAAGGTTATTTTTTTGCCGCTCGGCGAGGTGATCTCCATTGCGGCCTCAGTTTGCCCGGGGCCGAGCTTGAACGGCGCGCCCGCTCGCGCGCTTTGCCCCGGAAACTCCAAACGCTGAGGCTGAAACCACTCAAAGATGTTGTGAAACAAAACTGGAAACGCCACGCGCAGCGGCAGATCGGACTGAAGCAAGTCAAAGCCAAGATAGACGAACCGGAGCTGGGCAGTTTCGAAGGCGTACAGCAGCGACCCCTGCGCTATGCGCGCCAGCGCGACACCCGTGCCATTTTCCCGCAACGGCGCGGCTTCGCGCACTTGCAGGTCGGCCAAGCTGAGTCCATCGGTTAATGGGTGCTTGGCCAGCGGCAGAAGGAGCCGCGGATTGGCCAGTGCGGCTTGGCGCACCAGTGGCGACTTTACCGGCAGGGTATCAATGAAGATAAAGTTGCCTTGGGTTAGCGCCGGCGGCGCGACACGATCGCAAATCACCACGTCGAATTTACCCGCCATCTGCGCCGCGCCATCGTCCCAGCGCGCCACCGTCGTCAGCTCGATGTTAGCAAAGAAACGAAATAGATTATTCAAATACGGGTTGCCGGGTCCGACGTAAAGCACACGCAGCGGCGGCGTGTCCGCTACTGCCAGGTAAGCCTGGTTGTCGGTGGTGAAATCGTCGGCGAAATCGAGTTGCGCTACCAACCTTCCGGCCAACGCGCCGTCGAAGGGATAAATCAACACGCGCCGATCGTCGGCGCCGATATCGATCTCCTCGCGCAAGGTTTGCCGACCGCCAAGGGACAGCGCCAGCGGCACGCGCACCGCTTTGGCCGTATAGTTGCGCACGTGCACCAGGATCTCTGCCGGCGTGGCGCGCTCGGGTTGGCGGCGCACTTCGAAGCCGACAATACCGATATTGCCGATATTTTCACCGGCGCCATCGACTTTGACGAAACGCAGATGGGGTGCGGCGGCGGTGAACTCCTCGGCGCCGGCAAATGCGCCATCGCTGATCACCGTCACCTGGTCGGCGCTGCCATGCTTTAGAAAGCCATGCGCGAACAGAATCGCTTCCTTAATTCTCCCCGGACTATCCGTGGCCGACAATGTCCGCGCCAGCTCGCGCAGCCGCCGCTTGTCGGCGCTAAACGGCGCCATCAGACGCGGTTCGGCGCCGGCGCCGATGACGAGCATTCTTTGTTCGGATGAGAGTCTATCGATTAGCGAATTGAATTCCCGCCGCAGGTCGTCGATGCGGCGGCTGCCGCTTTTACCCGTCGCCTTCATGCTGGCGCTTAAATCGAGCACGACGACCATGTCCCCCGAGCGCTGGCCGATGTGGAGCAGCGACGGGTCGGCCAGCGCGACAATCAGCGCCAGGGCCGCGAGCAATTGAAGAATGAGCAGAAGGTTTTTGCGCAGCAGCCAACCCAAACGCGTGCCCAAGGGCCGCTCGCGCAGCACCCGCTGCCAAATAAACATCGTCGTGGTGGCGATCTTCAAGCCGCGCGGTTTCAAACTATGCAAAAAAAGTATCAGCGGGAGCGCCCCGGCGAGTAACAACAGCGCAGTTGGCAATCCCCACAGCATAGGTCACGCCACGCTACTCACACGGCGCAGGGTTTGCAGCACAAACTCGTCGAAGGGCACTTGAGTGGTGGTGCGCAGATAGTCGATCTTGCGGCTGGCGCAGAGGGTTTCAATCTCGGTGAAATAAGCCGCCAGCTCCAGCGTGAATCGGCGCACTAGATCGGCATCGAGAAAAAACTTACGCTCACTGCCAGCTTCAACGTCTATTAGCGCAACATCACCCCAGGCTTTTGGTTTCAATTCGGCTTCGTCGACGATATGCACCAGCAAGACTTGATAGTTTTTGCCGGAGAGCTCCTCGAGCGCGCCGCGCCAGCCACTGGGATCGAACAAATCGCTGACAATCACGACGAAGCCGACGTGGGGGAAAAGCTTGGTGAAGGAATGAATCGCGCCGCGCAGATTGGTATCCCCCGTGCAGGACAGCTTGGCGAGAAAGCTAAATAGGCCAAGGATCTGCTTGCGTCCGCGCCCCAAAGTCAGCGGCTTGTGCAGGATAGAAGAGAACGTCGCGCCGCCGACTCGGTCGAGATTTTTCAGACCGATATAGCCCAATGCCGCCGCGACCTTCTTAGCGTAGTCGAGCTTCGCCGGGCTGCCTTCGGCCATGGAGCGGCTGGTGTCGACCAGGAGATAAATATTCATCTCCTCCTCGGCGGTGAAGACTTTTAGCAGCAAGCGATCGAGACGCCGGTAGATATTCCAATCGATGTAGCGTAGATCGTCGCCGCGCTGGTAACGCCGGTAATCGGAAAACTCCAGACTAAAACCCTTGCGTGACACCGCATGCTCGCCCTTCGCCCCCGCCCAGCTCAGCCGCTTGGCGACCAGATGAAGCCTTTCGAGCCGGCGCAGGAAGTCGGTGTCGAAGAATGCATCGGATGCTGAGTTTCGGCTTTCGGGTTTGACGGCAGGCCAATCGGCCATTGGCCGTGCATATGTCCCATTACGAGGAAAACGGAAAATTTTCTCCCTGGCCATCACAGCAAATTTCCACATCGCTGCGCCGACCCGCCGCCGTTGTGCTGCAAATCTAGAACCCCGAAACTCCAAACTCATACCGTCACGCCACTTCCGCCACATGGCTGATCAATTCAGCCAAGATTTTTTCCGAACTGACGCCATCGGCGTCGGCTTCCAAGTTGAGAATCAAGCGATGGCGCAAACTCGGCAGCAACATAGCGCGAATGTCGTCGAAAGAGACATTGGGCCGACCCGCGAACAGCGCCCGCGCTTTGGCGGCGAGAATGACGCTTTGCAAACCGCGCGGGCTCGATCCGTACATGACGTAACGCTGCGCCAAAGACTCACCGCCGTTTTTTTCCTGTTGGGCGTGGGTACTCATGATCAGGCGCACCGCGTAGTCCTTGACGACATCGGCGAGCGGCACTTCGCGCACCCACTGACGCAATTGCAGAATCCCGTCGGCGTCGAGAATTTCCCGCAGCGGCGCCGGCGGCGCCGCCGTCGTTAGATCGGCGATGCGCGTCAAATCCGCATGGCTTGGGTACTGCAAGATCAACTTGAAAAAGAATCGGTCCACCTGCGCCTCGGGCAGCGGATAAGTGCCCTCCATTTCGATGGGATTCTGCGTTGCCAGGACCATAAAAGGATTCTCTAAGAGATGCAGCTTGCCGCCGACGGTGACTCCCTGCTCCTGCATCGCTTCGAGCAACGCCGATTGGGTCTTGGGCGTCGCCCGATTGATCTCATCGGCGAGCACGACATTGGCGAACACCGGACCGCGCTGAAACTCAAAAAGCTTTCGTCCCGACGGATCGTCGGTGAGCATGTTAGTGCCGGTGATATCGGCCGGCATGAGATCCGGCGTGAACTGAATGCGTGAGAAGCTCAGACTCAAAATCTCACCCAAGCTGCGCACCATCAGTGTCTTGCCCAACCCCGGCACGCCTTCGAGCAGGCAATGGCCGCCGCACACCAGCGCGATAAACACCTGCTCGATCAATGCTTCATGGCCGACGATGACGCGGGCGATTTCCGCCTTAACCTCGGCGAAAGTGCGCCGAGCGCTGTCGATGCGTCGTTCGATATCCGCGAGCGATTCCATGAACGGCTCTCCCATCAGCTGAAAATTAGAGTGTTGGAGTATTGGCATGTAGAGTCATGGGGCCGGAACAAAACTCCAGTACTCCTTTACTGCTATTCGAGATGCGCGCCTATCTATTACTTTCCTCCAACGACAGAAAGTACTTACGCACCGTCTCTTTCAGCGCCGCCGGCACTCTTTCCGAATTGAGTTCCTGCTCCGCTTGGCGTCGGTAGTCGGCGACAACCTCTTGCGGCGCGAGGGCGCTTTTTCCGGGTGTGGGCTTGCCTTTGAACACTACGCCGCTGCTTTCGCCTTCACCCAGTTGTCCTTTAATCTGAGTACGCGTGTCGGCGCGGAATCCTGGCAGCGATGCGAGACCGTCGCCGTTTTTCCCCGGTTCCTTGCCGGGCAGGTTGCTGTGATTTTTTTCGCGCACGCCGTCGCCGGTTTCGTCCTGCTCGCCCCGGCCAGCCGCTTGCGCGGCATGATTATTCTCCTGGCGTTGGCCAGGCTGCATCATCTGTTCAAGAAACTGTTGGGCGTCGATGAGCGCACGCCGGTCCAAGGCGCCGGCCACCTGTTGGTCGAGGCGGTCGAGCAGCGACTGCAGCTCCTGCTGTCCCAGCCCCTTGCCGTCTTCGCGCTGTTGGCGCTCCCGGTCGAGCTGTTTGCGCAACTGCGGCATGGATGCTAAACGGTCGGCCCACTGCTGCGGCGCTTTGACGCTGTCGGGAAAGTTCAGCATGTCGCGCGCCACTTCTAACTCGGCTCTTAAATCCTTGAGGCTTTGCTCGCTCTCCGCGCCGCCGACGGCTTGATTTTGCTGCCCGGGCTTGCCGGCGGCGTCAAGCTTTTGCTTCACGCCGACCAGATCTTTCTTGAGCTGTTCGTCGTTGGCTTTCCCGGCCAGGTTTTCTTCCGCGACCTTTGCCAACTCCTGAGCAAGCTGTAAACTTTCGCGCAGCCCTTCGGCTTTAGCCTTTTCGTGAAATTCGCGGGCAAACTCGCGGAGCTTCTGCGCTAAGCTTTGAGCAACAGCCGACGTCGGCTGGGAAGATGGCTGATCGAAGTCAAACCACAGGAGCGTGAACCAGAACAGCAAGAGCGGCGCAACGGCATAAGTCGACCCGCCGATCCGCCGTGGAATCAGGCCGCGCAGTTGCACCGAGCGCAAGCGCTGTTCGGTCTGTTGAAAAACCAGCTGCGCCGCTGCGCTCCGGTCGCCGCGCTCGGCCAGTTCCCAAGCCGTCACCGCGCGCTCGTCCATGGCGAGTTTGCGGTCCAGTTCGACAAGTGCGCGGGTCGCGTCGGCCGCGCGCCAGCGTTTGTGATAGAACAACAGCGGCGCCAGTCCAGCTAGCAACACCAAGGGAACCATCCAGCGTACCCCGCTGATAGGTAAAAGAATGTGCAATGGCGACAACACAACCGCGCCGGCCAAGGCTACGCCGGCCGCCAGAACGAGTATCTGCTCGCGCCGCTTCTGCCGTTCCCAACGCAGGAGCTCGGCAAATTTGCGCTCAACTAAATTCGCATCCGCCATCACCCGACCAGTTCCCTTCTTAGCGCCCCAACGTGCAGCCGATAGCCCGCGGCGCCGAGGAGCAGATGAAAACCGAAATGAATCCAGGTCGCCGGCAACTGCCAGCCGTAGACCGCCATGGGCGCCATCTCTTGGCGGCCGAGATAGGCGACGAGGAACATCACTGGATTAATTGTGCCATAAAACAGCGCGGATATAATGACCAAGGCTGCGAACAGGCAACGAACGAACACCTGGCGGGTCTCCAGCCGCCGTTCCCACAGCGCCAGCGCCGCCAGTCCCCAAACGCCATAGCTGAGGGCGTAGAATAAAAGCAGCAGCAGAGTGCCGGCGATGCTCGCGAGCGGCGTGCGCGCGATTGCGCCGGCCCAGGTTAACAACGGCACAAGCAGCAGCACCGAGATTATTGAGTGTGTGATGAGAAAGTCTCGTTGGCCGCGGCCGATCGTCGCAACCGATTGGCCCTCGTCGCGAATCCATTGACGAAGCGCTTTGAAACGCCAAGGTGCGAACTCCTGATTGGCCACCCGCATGGAAAAATAAATCAGCAGAAACTGCGCCGTCACGGCGCAGACTTTAAACAAGCTCGCCGAACCGCTCCACATCTGCGCGTCGAGAGACGGGATATACAACGAGAAGAACTCTACCGGCGCGAGGATGATGAGGATATAAAAATAGACCTGGAAACCATGTCCCTCGGCGAAGTAAATCGACACGCTCTCGCGCCAGACTGGATTACGCGTCATTCGTCCTCCCCGCGCGAAAGCGGGATAATGGCGCGAAACAGCGCGTAGTCCTGGACTTGAATGCGCGGGTCATTAACCTGCACGCGCGGCGCCGGATCTTTGACCCAGGCGAAGAATACCGCCGCGCCACTGCTCCAGCGGCTATCGCCGTCGCGCGGAAAAAACGACGAATGAAACAAAATGTCGCGGGTCTTGTTGGCAAAACTCACTTCGCGCAAGTTGACACTGTCGGTGCGGCCCGCCGCGCTATTAGTGCCGGCTGGCGGCGCCAGGGAGAATTCTTTGTCCAACCGCGCGCCACGCCGGATTTCGCCCAGAGCATGGCGCTGGCCGGGCAATAGCAGCGTGCAGTCGAGCAAATCCTTGCCGCTCTGATTGTCGATCTTCATGGTCAACCTGTCGCCTTGAGCATTGAACTCCGCGCGCAATGGGAAGCGCTCGACGAAACGCAGCCGAAACAAGCGGTAGTCCCACTCGCGCAACGGTATTTGGAAGCGGCTCACTCCACCGCCCTCTTGGCTCAACACCGGCGCCTCCTGCGGCCCGCGCGGCCGGTTCGAGAGCGGGGTGAACTCCATCCAGCCACGTTCCATTTGCAGGTTATACTGGCGCGGCTGGGTGGAAAACAATGCCAGATTGGCTTGTGCATCGACAAAACCGTCGGCGCCGCTTTCCAACACCGTCGACGACAACAAGACACCGTCCGGGATATGGCCGCCGCGGCTAAAATAAATATAGCCCGCGGCGCTACCCGCCGTCACCAACAAAAGCAGGGAAATGATCGCCGGCATCGTCTCCAGGCGGCCGCGCTGCCATATCCAGCTGAGCAAACCGATCGCCAGGAGATAAACCACAATGACGAGAAACAGCGAACCATAGGGCACATAGGTCGAAATAAAGGTTGGACTGGTGATCAGCTGGGTAAAAATCGTGTCATTCCAATCAGCCCGCCCAGCCGGCTCATCGACAACGCCCGGGGCCAATAACGTTTGCAAATATTTCGCCAAGCCCGGCCACCGTGACAACGGCGGCCGGCCGATATCGAGGGAAAGATAGATGATCTTACCTCGGCCACGCGCAGCTTCGACCAGCACCGGCATCCCTTGGGACTGCGCCACCACTTGGCCGTGGAGCGGCGACGACACCTGCGCCCAAACGTCGGCGATGGTCGCAACTTTCTCGTCTTTGCCGTGGGCGGGTGTGAATGCGATGCGCCGGGTGCCGCTGACACGCACCGGCAGGAAGCGGCTGATCATCGGCTCCTGATAGAGCGCATAGTTGAGACTGCCGATAATGACCATCCTGCCGCCGGCGCTGATCCAGGTGTCGAGGGCGAACAACTGCGGCCGCGACAGATCGCGCAGCGATTGATCGTAGAAAATCACATGGGAAACGCCGAGCAGCGCCCGCGCGTCGGCAGCGAGTTCGCTCAGGGAAAGCGCAACCAGCCGGCTCTGCGCCGTCGGCCCGAGAGCGATGGGCGGCAGCGAGCCGCTATCGTTGACCAACAGCAGCACCGGCGCCGGTGAAAAATTGCGCCGCAGATCGATCTCGCGCGCCGCATTACCACTAGCACCGGAAAATGAAATGGTCAGCGGCCGGCTGATGAAATCCGGATCAACGGTAAATTGGATTGTCTTGCGCGATTGCGCGGCGAGAAATACTTCGCGCCGGTACTTGACCGGATAGGGCGTACCGCCTTTGGTGGCGCCACCCTTCCATACCTGCACATCGAGCGTGCCTTCCGCCGGGCGTCCCGAATTGACGACTTCGACTTCCAAAGGAAAGGGGCGCCCCAGTTGAAACACGCCGTGGAAACCGACTCGCGCTTCGATGGCAATTTCCGCGCCGGCCGGAACCGCCATGAGTGCTAGGAATAGCGAAACGAAAATCGCTGGCGCGCCGCGAGAACGTAAGCTGCAAGAAACTCGCTCTGGGAAAAAAAGATCGGAAGAAAACCGCGTGATGGAACATCGCGGTGAGATTCTGGTGCGGGCAGACTGTGCGGCTGAAAAGGGCATCTTTCCCTTCCAGACAGGCCACCCCACTGGCACAAGCGGTTAGTCGATATATTCCACGCCGAGAATATCAAACGTGCGAACGCCCGTGGGAGTGTGGACCTGCGCTTCGTCCCCCTCGCTTTTGCCGATCAAGGCCCGTGCGATGGGAGAACTGATCGAAATCTTTCCGTTCTTCGGCTCCGCCTCATGATCACCGACGATTTGGTATACCACCTTGTCGCCACTATCGCCATCGGCCAGCGTCACCGTCGCACCGAAAACGACTTTGTCGCCCGAGAGTTTCGAAATGTCGATGACCTGAGCGCGAGCGATTTTGTCTTCCATTTCGCGAATTTGGAAATCAAGCAACGACTGGCGCTCCTTGGCGGCATGAAACTCGGCGTTTTCCGAAAGATCGCCGTGATCGCGCGCCTCTTCGATGTCGCGGATGTTCTTGGGCCGCTCGACGCTCTTCAAGCGCTTCAGCTCCTCCGTCAGAAACTGGAATCCTCGGCTAGTCATCGGGACGCTTGCATCTGCCATACCGTCAACTCCTAGACAAAATAAAAACCCCTCGGAATCTCTCCCGAGAGGCCTTGAATAAAATTCTTAGATTTTTCCAGCTGCTAAATCTGCCGGGTATTTTACCATCGACGGCGACTAAATCAACCGATCCAATGGGCAGTTGACAGCAATCGGTTATTTCACCGTAAGCGCACGAACGCGCGCGTTATTGGCTTCGTCGGATTCTACGACATTGGCATCGCCATCGGCCACCCCAATCACGAAGTAGCGGCCTGGAGCCGTTGCCGGCGGAATCGTCACGGTGGTGGATGCCGCGCTTGTGGCACGCGCTCCCAATGCCGGCACGGCCCGACTGCCAAGTAAAACATCACCGCCGTCAAATAGCCTGTCCACCGAAAGATAAAGCTTCGTAGTGCTGGCGCCACCTTCGACCAGGTCGTCGTTGCGAGTAGTATCTTGAATCGCCAGGGTGGCTCCCGCAATTACGGAAGCGGGACTGCGCAGTGAGGAAACGCTGAGATCCGGCCGCGTTACTGTTATCCTGCGGCTTCTTAGGTTGCGCTCGTTGGTTTCAACAACCGCCGTGTCATCGTCGGCCGCGGCGATGATAAAATACCTGCCCAGCGCCGTGCCCCCCGGTATCGTGACTGGGGTGACCGCCGTGTTGCTTTGTTTCTTGGCCAACGCCGGCACCGTCCTGGCGTCGAGAATGATATCGCCGGCATCCTTTCTACCATCGCTGGAAAGATAAATCCGCGTGACCGTGACACTGTTGGCGTCAACCGTGCCTGAGTTCTGAGTGGTATCCTGTATATCGATTGTCGCACCCGGTAATACCGCCGATGGCGCGGTCAATGCTTGCACCGTCAGATTGGCAAATGTCACAACCGTCAGCTCCTCGTCCCGGTTGTTCCTAGCGCTAGTATCGCTGTCGTCGGCATCCACAGTAACGACATTCTTCAACGTTCCCTTGGCCGTAGTCGTAACCACGACGACCACCGTCGCGCTGGCTCCGTCCGCTAGGTTGCCCAAATCACATGTAACCGTAGTGGTCCCGTTACAAGTCCCACTGCTGGGAGTTGCGGAAACCAACGTCGCCGTCGCCGGCAATAGGTCGGTCAACACCACATTGGCCGCGCTATCCGGCCCGTTGTTGGTGACTGTCACCGTATACGTCAGATTATCGCCGACTCTGACCGGGTCGGGGGAGTCCACCTGGGTGAGCTGGAGATCGTGGCAAACTGTTACGCAGATTTTTATCGCGAAAGCATCGACTCCGCCGTTGCGACTACTATCTATGGTCGCCAGCGGACCTGTACCGCCGCCGATGGGAAAAGACAGCGAATTCGCCTCGCTTTCTCCGGTCACATAGATATCGCCGCCGTCATCGCTAGCGATGCCTTTGCCGCGATCGATACCAGTGCCGCCAATGTAGCTCGCATGGAATAAAGCCGTACCAGCTGTGTTTACACCGACGACAAAGCCGTCGATGGCGCCGTTGTGCGTATTGTCACTGGAGGTAAGCAAACCAAAACCATTGCCATTGGGAAACGTTACTTGCGTGGAATCGGTCTCGCCGACGATATGCGCGATGCCGCTTGAGTCAACCGCGATACCGTTCGCCCGATCGGTGTTGCTTCCGCCGACGTAACCCGCGTAAACGAGCGCCGAGCCGGAGGCGTTTACCTTCGCGACAAAGCCATCAATGCCGCCATTGTGAGTTAAATCCGGACCGACGGTCACGGGAAAAGTAGCTTGGGTCGAATTGGTCTCACCGGCAACATAAGCCTCGCAGTTGAGCGCACAGCCGGGCAGGAGGGCGATACCTTTACCTTGATCATCGCCGACACCGCCAAGAAAGCCGGCATAAACCAACGCCGTACCCGTCGGATTAACTTTTGCCACAAACGCATCGACGCCACCGTTGTGCACGGCGTCGAGAGCGCCGGTGACCGGAAAGGTCGCTGCGCTGGAATTGGTATCGCCGGTTAGATAGGCCGCGGCCGCAGCATCCACTGCGATTCCGAAGACTTGATCGATGCCGGATCCACCGACGTATGCGGCGTATTCCAATGCCGTACCATTGGCCGCCACCCTGACGACAAAGCCATCGAGTATGCCGCTTTCGGTAGTATCGAAGGATGCAAGCGCGCCAAAACCATCCCCGTCCGGGAATGAGGTACCCAGGGAGTTAGTCGCCCCGGCGACATACGCCCGGTTTGAACTATCCACCGCGATGGCGTTGCCCTGATCGCTGCCACTACCGCCGATAAAGCCGGCGTAGGACAACGCGGTGCCGGAGGCATTCACCTTGGCGACGAACGCATCCGTGCCGCCATTCTGTGTTAGGTCAGGGCCGACGGTCACGGGGAAACTGCTCTGGGTGGAGGTTGTATCGCCGGTGATATAGGCATTCCCCGCGCTATCCACGGCGATGGCTTTGCCCCGGTCGTTACCAGAGCCGCCGAGAAATCCCGCGTAGATCAACGCCGTCCCCGCGGCATTCACCTTGGCGACAAATGCGTCGACCGTACCGTTGAAAGTTCGGTCAGGGCCCCCGACCTCGGGAAATGTCGCTTCGAGCGAATTGGTTTCGCCGGTGATGTAAGCATTGCCGTCACTGTCCACGGCAATCGCGTTGCCGCGATCGTCGCCGCTGCCGCCGATAAATCCTGCATAGACAAATACTGCCGGATCGATGATTAAGGGAACCGAGCGATCATAGGCGGCAAGCTTAAAGCCATAATGGTAGGATTCGTTATCCGCGCGGGGCAGCAAGCTGTAGGCAACTTCTACGTCGGCGCTTGCCGAAATCCCGTCTTGGTATGCCGTCGGCCGGTCATCTTTGAGATCGCCTAAAGGCGTGCGCACTTCCAGCTGGCCGGCACGGTTTATCGCCACAGAATCGGCGCCTCGGTAGCGCAGTTTGATGGCTGAGGGATCCGCTCCCGGCTTCACGACGAAAAGATATTTCAGCTGGTTGGCGGCGCCGGTAAAAACCAGATCGATGCCGGGCCATAAGTCTGAGTAAACCAACCGGGAGAAGGTTTTTGCGGCCGGCTGCCACTCCTCCGGACGGCCCTTGAAATAGCTCATCAGCGCCGTTGAAGGATTTTCGCCGCTCGGGCGGACGGCAGGATCGGCATCGACAAAATCAAGCTGCAGCGCCCAACGCGCCGCGGCAATCGGAGTGGGGTCATCGCCCGCACTGGCAACCGCAGCAACTTGGGATACGGCAGCAGCTTGCGGCCGCTGACTATGCAAAACTATGGTCAAACCGCGGGCCGTGAAATAAATGACTTTGTCGCGTCCATGCACATAGTACGCCGCCCGCCGATCGAGCTGACCTTGATTCTCGATAAAATAGAGCGGCAGATTAACCGCCAGCCGTTGCGCTCGCTTGGTTTCAGACGACCTCATGGTCGCGCCATCGGGTTCCGACGCGGCCGTGCTGGCCGAAGCCGCGATTCCGGAAAAAGCCATTGCCGCGAGGAGAAAAACTCCTGTCAATGCAGACAACTTTTCGCAATAACCCAAACTTGAGATCGCCATAGCGTCAGACCCTCCAGCAGTCCTGTCAACTCACGCCACCGCAAAAGCTTGGCGACGCGAGGCAACAGAGTACCATGCATGAGATATTGGGTCACTGAATAAGATTGATAAATGGTTGGGACCGAACTTTACGAACCCGAATAGCAGTGCAATGGCTCAGCGCCGCGCGCCTGGCCCAAACACATGGCAGGATACGCCATGGCCGTCGGCGCTAAACTCCAGCGCGCGGCTCGGTCTGGCTGCACACGGCTTCGCGATAGGCGCAGCGCGGATGGAAGGTGCAGCCGGATGGTGGATTGACCGGACTTGGGACATCACCTTCGAGCACCACGCGCTCTTTTTTCTTGTTCATGTCGGGAATCGGCACGGCGGAGAGCAGGGCACGGGTGTACGGGTGCTTGGCGTCGCGGTAAATCGTGTCGCTCTTGGCGATCTCGACGACTTTGCCGAGGTACATGATCGCTACACGATGGCTGATATGTTCGACAACGCGCAGATCATGCGAGATAAAAAGATAGGTCAAATGCATCTTTTCTTGCAATTCCTGCAACAGATTGATGATTTGCGCCTGGATCGACACATCGAGGGACGACACCGGCTCGTCGCAGACGATAAATTTGGGACTGACCGCCAAAGCGCGGGCGATGCCGATGCGCTGGCGCTGGCCGCCGCTGAACTCGTGGGGATAACGGTCGAAGTGATCTACGCGCAGACCCACTTGATGGAGCAACTCCATCACCCGCTCGCGCTTGGCTTTGCCCTTGGCGAGTTTGTGAATCTCCAACCCCTCGCCGACGATATCGCCGACGCGCATGCGCGGATTAAGCGAGGCGTAGGGATCTTGAAAGATAATCTGCATCTCGCGCCGGGCATCGCGCAGCTCGCGCTGCGACATGGACAGCAAATTCTTGCCGAGAAAATTGATCTCGCCGCCGGTCGGCTCGATCAAGCGCAGGATCGTGCGCCCGAGGGTCGACTTGCCGCAACCCGATTCGCCGACCAAGCCCAGCGTCTCGCCCTCTTCGATCGACAAATTGACGCCATCGACCGCCTTGACCGCGCCCTTGCCGCGCGAGAACAATCCTTCGCCGACCGGGAAGTGTTTCTTTAAGTCGCGAATTTCTAGCAAGCTCATCGGCAAAAATCCCATGTCGAGGACAGACGATCGAAGATCGCGGACGGCAACCTTCCATTCTCCATCTTGCCTCTTTGACTAAACGTCCGCATTAACACCCGCCCTCGTCTCGGAATGCGGAAAATGACAAGCCACCGTATGCCCTGGCCCTTTCTCCACCAATTCTGGTTCGGTCTGGGCGCAGAGGTCAGCGGCCCTTGGGCAGCGATCGCGGAAGCGGCAACCGCTGGGTAAATTAAGCGGGTTGGGCACCACACCGGGAATCGCGTCCAAGCGATGCTTTTTCGCGCCGCCGGTGCGCGGCAGCGAGTTGAGCAGCCCGACCGTATAAGGATGAAACGGCTTGGTGAAAATCTCCCGCGTGTTCGAGCGCTCGACTATTTTGCCGGCGTACATAATCGCGACATCGTCGGCCTGCTCCGCGACCACGCCGAGATCATGAGTGATCAACAACAAAGCCATGCCAATCTTCTGCTGCAACTCTTTCATCAGATCGAGGATCTGTGCCTGAATCGTTACATCGAGGGCGGTAGTTGGCTCATCGGCGATCAAAAGCGAAGGATTGCACGACAGCGCCATGGCGATCATCACCCGCTGGCGCATGCCGCCACTCAACTGATGCGGATAAGCGTCGACGCGGGATTCGGGGTCGGCGATTTTCACCAGCCGGAGCATTTCGATGGTTTTCGCTCGAGTGGCCTGATTGTTCAGCCCTTGATGCAGCTTGATCGCTTCACCGATCTGATTGCCCACCGTAAAAACCGGATTGAGCGAGGTCATCGGCTCCTGGAAAATCATCGAGATCTCGTTGCCGCGGATCTTGCGCATCTGCTCATTACCGAGCTTGAGCAGATCCTTGCCGCGGTAAACGATTTCGCCGCCGACGATTTTTCCCGGCGGCGACGGGATCAACCTCATGATCGACAGTGAAGTGACGCTCTTGCCGCAGCCGGACTCGCCGACCAATCCGAGTGTCTTGCTCTCGTCAATCTCGAAGCTAATGCCATCGATGGCGCGTACTTCACCTTCCGGTGTGAAAAAAGAGGTTTGGAGGTTTTTAACCTGGAGTAGGTCAGCCATGTTGACAGGTTTGAATCTAGCTTAACTCATGTTGTACGGCCTCCGCGCAACCGATTCAACATGCGCGGGTCCGAAATACGGTGAATTGCATCTCCCATAGCATTAAAACCCAGCCCTGCCAATATGATGAGTCATCGGCAGATACGGCCGGCCCCGCTGGAGCCGCGAGTAAAGACTGCCTGCGCGCCACAGGACGGCCAACTCGACCGAGGCGGAGATATCTAGCTAAAGGACGATAACCCCAGTCAGTCCGCAGTCTTTGCCGGCGACGCCGTGAGCCAAACGCCGCAGATTCCCGCCATCGTCCGTTAACGAAAAAACCCTCTCGCCTAGCCTGCTGGAAATTTCTTTTGCGCCGGCGCACTTGCTTTCTTAGTTGGCTTTTGTCGACGCATGACGTAGAATTTCCGAGCATCCCGTCATGCACCTACTAAGCAGAATCCTCACCATACTTACGTACTTGCTGCCGTTTGCCCTGGTCGCGGCCCTATATCTGGCAATCGACCGCCACCCGACCGTCAGGCGTGCCGCCGAAATTACCCCGGGTAATATTCAAAGTGCGCGACAGATCCTGGCGCAAAATGACCCGCTTAAACCGGCATACCGAACTCGCCAATCACTCACGCTTAACCAGCAAGATCTCGATACAGCCGCCAACTATCTGGCATACTTTTACGCCAACGGCGGCGCTCGGCTTACCCTGCGTAACGGCAAGATCGACTTGACCGCCAGTCTGCGGCCGCCGAAATTACCGGTGATTTTCTATTTCAATATCGGCGCGATCCTTTCCAGCAGCGGGTCGTCGCTGGAATTCGAGGAACTACGCGTTGGCCAACTGCCACTGCCGGAGTTTGTTGGCGATGGATTGATCAAACTGATCGGTGCACGGCTGATCGGAACAGAAGCCTACGACCTGGTCAATAATGCCATCAAGCGAGTCGAGATCAGAAACGGCCAAATAGTGGTCGGCTACCAATGGCCAGCTGCGTCAACGGGCAAACTCTCCGCAGCACTAATTTCAGCGGTGGATCAAGAGCGGCTGCGGGTCTATCAAGAACGCTTGGCGTTACTTAACAGTTCGCCGCAAAAACGAAACGTCCCTCTCACCGAACTCTCCATCGCCCTGTTTGAACTCGCGACATTTCGGTCACAACAATTGAGCGCCGTGGATGAGAATCGCGCCGCCCTCGTCGTCCTGGCCTTCTACGTCAACGGCAAGTCTCTCGGCAGGTTATTACCGGCGGCCGATAACTGGCCGCGGCCGACTGAGCAGGTGGTTACGCTCAACGGCCGTGATGACTTCGCCAAACACTTTATCGCCTCGGCCGCGCTCGCCGCCAGTGCCGGCAGTCCGCTTGCAAACGCTACGGCGCTCTATAAAGAAATCACGGACTCCCATGCTGGCAGCGGCTTTTCCTTTGACGACATTGCCGCCGACCATGCCGGCACGCGCTTTGGAGAGCATGCCGCCGGAATCACCAGCGCAAAGAAATTACAGCAACGGTTGACGAGCGGCATTACCGAAAAAGCCATCATGCCTGCCACTGCCGATCTGCCGGAAGCCATGCCGGCAGCTGAGTTCAAGCGCCGCTTCGGCGGTGCCAACGGAGTCGAATATAAAAAGCTGATGGCGGAAATCGAACGGCGAGTGGAGGCACTGCCGCTCTATCAGTAAACTCAAGCTTCTCGTTGGATGGTACGCCAGCCATCGCGATGAGCACCGCAGCCTCGCCCTACGAGTTAAACGGCTTGAAAGCCTTGAACGATTGGACCCAGGTTAATTTTATTTTTGAAACTGCTCTCTGGGGAAATTCGCCGTCGCCATGACGCCGCCGTCGACGATCAGCGGATGGCCGATGATAAAGCTGGAATCGTCGCTGACCAGGAACAACGCCGCCTTCGCCTGATCGTCCGCCGTGCCGAGGCGCCCGGCGAGATTCTGAAATGTCCGGTTGCCGGCCACGTCATCGTCGTAACCCACCGGCGAACCCGAGCGGTTGGGCACGATGCAATTGACGCGAATGCCGTACTCCGCCAACTGCACGGCCATGGCGCGGGTCATATTGATAACGCCGGCTTTGGCCGCGGCGTAGGCGATGCCGTCGTAGCGACCGACCAGTCCCGATGTCGAACCGAAATTCAAAACCTTGCCGCCGCGCCCCTGGTTCTTCATTTCCAGGGCGACATACTTCGTCATCAAATACGGGACCTTTCAAACTGACGGCGATGACCTTGTCGAACTCCTCCTCGGCGCTGTCAAGAATATTGGCGTGATCGGTGAGCGCCGCGTTGTTGACGAGAATATCGATACCGCCGAACTTGGCGGCGGCGTCTTTCACCATGCGCTGCACGTCCGACGACTTGGATACATCACCCAATACTAGCGCCGCTTGGCCGCCGGATTTGCTGATCTCGTCGACCACGGCTTGGCCGCGCCCCTCATGCATCTCGGCAACGACAATCTTCGCGCCTTCGGCCGCGAACAGCTTCGCCATAGACTTGCCGATGTTTCGGCCCGCCCCAGTAATCAGCGCCACTTGGTCCTTCAGTTTCATTTACATTCCCCTTTTAACTATTCTCGCGCGTAATATGCCGCGCAATCGCACCGAGCCTATCCGACGCCCTGACAGTGTGTCAACTAACGCTCAAACATTCCCTCACTCGGCTTTTTGCAACACCGCTTCGCGCGGCAATTCGTACTTGGCAATGATCGGCTGATTGGCGCCGAACCGGCGGGCGAGAATCAGAACTTCCTTGTCGAAAAACACCGGCGCCCAATCCGGATCGAGCATGCGCCGAATAACAAAATTTTCCGCCGCCGCGGAGTGACCACTGGGATTGACTACGATGATGTTGAATTTATTGGTAAACAGATGACTGCGCCACTTTTCCTCGTTCACCAGGAGTGGAAAATACTCCTCGGAGAAAAATGTCGCCGGATAGGCTTCAGGGCGGTTGTCGACATACACGCGCTCGCGGGGATAAAGACCATACGTCAGATAGCTGCCGACGTCGAAGGTGTTGAAGATCGGCCCCTTTAAATGTTCGCTGCGGAAAAACTTCAGTGCCGCCAGATTTCCCTCTTTGAGGCCGATGCCAAAAGTGCCGCGACCGCCGGCAAAAAAAAATGCCGGATTGATCAGCAAGAGTAGCACCGCCACACCGCTCACCGTAGCCAGAGTGCCGAGAGGTGAATTTAGCCAGCGCCACGATTGTGCTCGCGCCATGGTGCTAAAGTTAGCCGCCGTCAGCGGCAAAGCGAAGAAGGCAAAGATAACGAAGTTACGGATCGTCCACCATGCCAGCGCAGCGAAAAGCAACGATAGAACTAAGTTGCTCACCGAGAAGCGAGAACGGTCTTTAACGATGACGTAAAGCCAACTTAAAAAGAGCAAGCCGATAATGATCAAGAAAAAAGTAAGCGGAAGAAACTCGAAGCCTGCCTGAAGAATTGCCGGCACCGAATAGTTTTCGATGACCGGGAATCCATAGCCCTGGAAAATAAACAGCGGATAGAGTGCGCCGCGCAAGCCCGCCGGGTTAATACAACTGGCGGCAAAAGTCGCCAGCCCTACCACGGTGAGAACTTTCCAGGGATGCCATTGGGAACTGGCGCCAGACGAACTTTGGGCGGCGAGATCGATGAGCGACTGCAGGAGAAAGATACCGACGAGCAACATGCCGATGAAAAAGTAAATGTGCAAATTGACCCAAACAAGCTGCAACAGCGGTAGAATCATCAGCCAACGCGCGTCACGGTGGCCTTGCCGGTAAGCCCACAGCAGATTGAGAAACAGGCCGCTCATGAGATAACTGAACATTTCCGGTCTGATTTCGTGGCGGGTGATCAGAATCGGCATGACGATGACGGCGCCTAGGGCCGCGAGAGCGAAGCTGCCGTAACGCACGGCCAGGCGGAAGAAAACCCACAGGGTCGTCACGCTGACAAGGAGAAAAAACAACGATAGCCCGGAAAAGCCCAAGGTACGCTCGACGAGATAGTAAATCGCACCGCTGCCCCAGGAATGATTGACGAACGGATGATCCGGCGTCGTGTAGGCGAAAAGATTGCTGTCGGCTATAAGACCGCGCTGAAAAAAAAGTTCGCCGTTCTTGAGATAGCGGCCGAGGTCAGTGGTGGTCAGCTCGAGCGGGTGCGCGACAAAGCCGGCGTAGGCCGCGAGCAAAGCAACGGTCAGACAAACTTGAAAGAACGCGCCCGCGGGACGGGGTTCACCCGCGGCGGCGACTGGCGCGGCTTGCCGCCTCGGTTCACGCTTCTTGGCCATCAATCGATCACGCGCAGGGCGGATTTTATGTCCGATCGGGTCGCCGGGCGCTGCTTTTCCCACGCTTCAGCGGCTCGAGAGCCGCCGTCGTCGCCGCAGATAATTAAGCTAATCTTGAACGACGACGACCCCCGCGGCGGGCATCCGCTCAGATCTTCAAATCGTCGGGCGGCGTGACGGTGTAGACATCGAAGGTGTTGAGCGTGCAGGCGAGCATGGCGTAATAACCGATGGTCGCGGACAACTCGACCATGCCTTTGTCGCCGAAGCGGCCGTGGATCGCCTGAAAAGTCGGCTCGCTCACTCGATGATCGTGTATCATCTCGCGGACAAAACTGACGAGCTGGGCATCTTCCGAGGAAAACGTCTCAACGCCCTGCTTTCGGTAGACCGCGCCAATGGTGTCGAGGGCGATGCCCGCTTGCTGCGCGTGGTTCACATGGGCGGCCCATTCATGCTTGCAGTCGAGCTCCCGCGCCGAAACCAATGCGGCGAACTCGATGACCTTGTGATCCAAGCTCGACTCGAAACGCACATAGCTGCCCAAATGCATGGTCCGGTACGCCATCTCCGGGCTGTGCAGGAGCGCTCGCCACGGACCGCCCACCGCGCCGCGGCTCTGCGCAATGGCGTCGAAAATCTTTTGATCCTCGGCTTTAAGGTCTTCTTTTTTATCGATCGTTGTGATGCGTGCCATATTCTCACTCCGTTTCAGAATTACAGATATCAGATTGCCGATTTCAAAATAATTAGGCCAAATTCGCCATTGCGGGCTGTCGCTTTATTGGGAATCCCAGCTGTCGCTGGTTCTCACTCGCGCGCAGCGTGGTCAACAGCAAATTGCCCTAAGTCAATTTTTCTTTGAGCCACCGGGTCACGATAGCGACTACCTCGTCGTTCGCCTGACCTTTATTGCGTCCCATATGGCCCGCGCCAGCGATGATGCGTAGGTCCTTCGGGCTGCCATGCTCCGCCAGTAGGTATAAGTCGCTGATCGGATGCTGATCGTCGTCCTTGCCGTTAATGCACAGAAGCGGCGCGCAGGGTTGCTCGATCAAGCCCTGGGTCACCAGCGACAAGCTCGGCGCGATTTTTAGCACTTCTTGCAAGCTCTTTGCGCCGAAAATATACGACCGTGCATCGAGCAAGCTCGCCGGCCCCATCAAGTATTGCGACGCGGTCAAAGTCAGCGCCGGGCGCAGCCACTCTTCTTGAAAGGTCCGGTGCACGCCGGCACCCCAATTAACCGCGCCGCGCAACCGCTTGGGCTCAGTGTGCGCCAACTTGGCCGCCCAGTAGCCGCCGAAGCTGCCGCCCATGCAGGCAATGCGCCTGCCGTCAATGTCACTGCGGGTGGCCAGATAATCCATCGCCGCCGAAAAGGTTCGCTCGGCGTTTGGCTCCTGCCCCGAGCAGGGATTCTCGCCGGCACCAGGCATGTCGATGGTAAAGCAGGCGATGCCGACCTTGAGCAATACGTCATTGTTGGTCCGGCGGTCTTCTTTCCAGCCGTCGACGCCGCCCCAGTGCATGACGACTGGCGGTCGATCGATACTCTTGGGCACTTGCAGATAGCCGACGACTTTTTTGCCTTCGAAGGGAATCTCACAACGCTCCAGCGGCGGGTCCATATAGAGCGCGGCCTTGAGAAAAGTCCGTAGCGCGCCGTGGTAGCAGGCCATCTTCTCCGGGCTGCTCGGCACCGGGTATCGGCCAATCCGATAATACTCGTAGGCAAGATAAAAACTTTCGCCGGCGTTATTCTTATTACCCTGCTTTTCTTGGTCATCGCCCAACGCTTCGTACTTGGCGCCGAACTTGCCCCATTCGCTTCCCCAAAGCTCGGCATCCAAACTGGTTAGATGCTTCAGAACTTGCTCGACGTCTTCTCGCTTCACTCGCTCGAACGGATTGATCCGTCCGGCGCGATGCGCGATATCCGCTTTGATTGCTTCGAGAGGCCTTTCCGCCATGAGGTTTCTCCTCGAGCTTGGCTCGACGGTTCGATGACTCCATGGAGCCATCTCGCGCCGACGCCGAGGAAGCTACGCGGATCACGCGCTACGTGGACGTGCTCCTATGGGAATGTCTGAAAGAATTAAGACCGACTTAACAGAAAGAGCGCGGCTAGCGCAACCCCCGCAGGCGTGGATCGAGCACTTCGCGCAATCCTTCGCCGACGAGATAGTAAGCCAGTACGGTGATGAAAATGGCAAAACCGGGAAAAACCGCCAGCCACCAAGCGTAGGTCGTGGTACTGGCTTCGTGAAGGATCGAACCCCAAGTCACGAGCTCGGCCGGCACGCCGATTCCAAGAAAACTCAAACTCGATTCGACGAGGATAGCCCCGGCGATACCAAGAACCACGGAAACGATGACCGGCGCCAATGCGTTGGGCAAAATATGTTTGAACATCACCTTGCGATCGGTGCCCCCCAACGCAATCGCCGAGGTAACGTAATCGAGATTACGAATCCTCAGAAATTCATTGCGGGTAAACCTCGCGATGCTGACCCAACTGGTCGCGCCGATGATAAACATCGTGAGAAAAATACTTGGCGGCAGCAGCGCCGCGATGGTGATCAATAGAAAAAACGTCGGTATAGACAACATGACCTCGAACAAACGGGAAATGACCAAATCCGTCCACGAGCCGAAGTATCCAGCGATGGCGCCGAGTACGACGCCGATCATCACCGCGATGCCGACCGCAACAAAACCGATCGATAATGAGACACGCGACCCATGAACCATGCCCGCCATGACGTCCCGCCCCAACTTGTCGGTGCCAAACCAATGACGCCCAGACGGCGGCTCGAGCGGCTCGAGAAGATTGATATTGCTGGGGCGGTACGGGATTGGCGGAAAGTACGCCTTAGCGTCTTCAAGTTTCTTGAACTCGACGTTGAGCAGTTCCGGCGGCCATTTGCCAAGCTTCATGCCCACCAGGTAGCTCCGAAAGATTGGAAAATACGACTTGCCTTTATACTCGAGGTAGTAAGGTTTGTCATTGGCGATGAAATCGGCGAACAGTGCCATGAAGACAAAAACACAGACAACGAAAAAACCGGTAAGTGCCACCGGATTGCGTTTGAAGCGCTGCCACACATCGGACCAAAGCCCGCCGGCTTCGGTGGTCTCCGTCACCATCTCTTGAATTATCGCAGTCGTCGATGCCATGACCGTTGAATTGACTATTGCGCCCGGCGGCCGAAGGCAATTCGCGGATCGACGGCCGCCAGCAGCAGATCCGAAATCAAGATACCGATCAGGGTTAGGATGGATGTAACGGCGAGCAAAGCCAGCACGACCGGATAGTCACGGGATAAGACAGATTCAAATCCCAATTGCCCAAGACCGGGAATGGAAAAAATCGTTTCAATAATCACGCTGCCGCCGATCAATCCTGGCAAGATGGAAGCGAGCAAAGTCACCTGGGGAATAAGCGAATTACGGAGCACATGCTTAAAGACGACCACGTCTTCGTCGAGGCCTTTGGCTCTGGCCACTTGGACGTAGTCCTGGCGCAAGACTTCGAGCATGCTCGAGCGCATGTAACGCGACAATCCAGCGAAACCGTCGTATGAGAGTAGCACGACGGGCAAAAACAAATGCCAAGCATGGTCCGAGATCCTGCGCCACCAGGACCAGTTTTCCGTCGCATCCAGCGACTCCAAGCCGCCAGGAGGGAAAAAATAATAGAAATCACCGCCGCAGATAAACACCAGCGCCATGGTCGCCGCCCATACCAGCGGCACGGCGAACAATATAAAGGCGATCAAAGTGGTCGTCTGATCGACAAAAGAATTCTGATGCGTTGCCGAATAAATACCCAAAGGAATCGCCACTAAATACACCACCAAGAGCGACCAAAAATTTAGCTTGAGCGTCACCGGAATACGCTCAGTAATTTTATCCCAAACCGGTTGGCTGTCTTTGAAAGACACGCCAAAGCTCAAAGTGAAAATATTTTCAACCAAACCCATATTGCACGTAGAGCGGTTTGTCGAGACCGTACTGCGCGCGCCACTGCGCCATCGCTTCATCCACCGCGCCGCGCTTGTCGACCGAGATCCCGCCGCTCGCCGCTGCGCCCAGTCCGCCCGCGGCGCGAAGCTCTGCCGGATCGCCAGGCGCCAGGCGAACGACTAGAAAGACGATCGAGCGTAATGCCGATAAAAGTCGGTATCATCAGCAGCAATCGTCTGAAACAAATAGCTGGTCATGAGAAAATTATTGCGGCGTCAAAGTGCTCGCAAATTTTTGACTGCCGCGCCGGCACCCACCAATCGATAGGTCGAAGACCGTCGGGGAAAACTTCGACGTCTTGAAACCGGCGATGCACCGCAGAAACCTGTTTCCGCACAAACAGAAAAGTATACGGCTGCTCTTCGTGCAGGATCTGCTGAAATTCCTTATACATTTCAACTCGTTTCTGCGCGTCGAACTCACGCCGGTATTGTTTCGAGAATCTCGTCGACCCGAGGATTTTTGTAGCTGATCGCGTTGGAACCTTTGTTCGCCGCCTGCGATGAGTGCCACACCTGATAGGCGTCCGGCTCGTCCGTCGACATTCTGCCAGCCCAGCACCACGGCATCAAAATGATGATTTTTCACGTCGTTGAGAAAGATCGTCCAGTCAAGTTCTCGAACACTGGACGGCAATGCCATGCTTTTTTAGCTCATCGAGAAGTACCAGTGCCACACTTTTGCGCAACCGCGTTACCGGAGTTCACTTTGATCTCAAATCGCAGCGGAGTTTTTTTGCCGTCAATTATCCTTATCGAGCACACCGTCGCCGTCACGTGTCTCGCCAACCGGCCTCGGCAAGCAGCGCCATAGCCTTCTAGCGGATCGAAAGGATAACCGACCAAACTTTTGTCATATTCGGGGCGGAAAAGATAAATATGGCTGTCAACGACTTCGCCAAGACCAAACAGTACGCTTTTGACGATTTGTTTCCGATCCGTGAAATAGGTCATGGCTTGGCGGACTCTTTTATCACGAAAGATCGGATGATCGTTGTTCCAGCCAAGATATAGTATAAGTCGGTGCGTAATATTCGTATTTCTGGAATTCTTGGTTGAATCTGATTGCTCGACGTGCCTCTTACAGGCCTGCACGGGCTGCAAGGCTTCAATGTAGTCGAGACTGCCGCTCTTCAGGCGATTCAACGCCGCGTCCATATTATTCACGACGCGAAATTTGAGGCGATCCAGGTGCGGTTGATCGATTCCTTGCTTGCCATTGCCCCAATAATTCGCAGTACGAATCAGCTCGATTTCGCTGGCCGGTTTTCCAACCGTTGAAATTTGTACGGTCCGGAGCCCAGAGGATTTCGATTGTAGTTTTTATTGAACTGTTCACCGAATCTGCTTCACCTCGGGCGGCAATTTGGCCGGGTCTTCCGCGAGTGCGGCTTCACCATTACGCGAGCCAATAGATTATCCGGATCGTAATGATGGCGCGGCAACAGGACAATGCTGCCGCCTAACACGGTTTCATTTTTAAAGTACGGCTCATTGGTATGAATCGGATCGTGTAAGGATCGAGCAGCTCGGCATCGATCAGGGAATTGAAATAGACGCGGAGGAAAGGCGCGTTAACGAACGGGCACTTGATCGCCTTGAGCACTGAACAATACATCCTCACCGGTCAGCGGGCGGCCATCCTGAAAGCGCGCATCTTTGCGAATCTTGAAAGTATAGATCAAGTTTATCTTTTGAGATTTCCGGCCGCGCCTCCGCGATATACGGTTGAATTTCCAAAGTGCGCGGATCGCGGGTCAGCAGAGCTCTCGAAAATAAATCCGGTTATCTCACGGATGCCGCGTCGCTGCTGGTCAGTGGATTGAGCTGCTCAGGATCGCTCAGACTATGAATCACCAGCCAATCCCCGGTCACCGGATTGCCGGCTTCTTCTTTGCTCAGCGCGGGTTTGACACCGGCGACTATTGACTTCGGGCTTGTCGCCGCAGCCAGCGATAAGAATGAATGGAATGATGAATCGCCAGCTTCTCGACAACATCGCTCAACTACCGATCATCTCGATGGGAACTTCTTGGACGTTGGCGGGTTTTTGCTGAGAAAACGATTCGACAGGGATGGTCGCGTTGAATTCCGGCTCTTGGAAGCGGATCTCCAGCTTCTTGCCTTTCTGGGGTGCCTCGACATTGATCTTGGATGGAAACAAGCCGGCCGGAGTCGCAATGTAGTCCGAGAAAAACGCGGTCAATTCGAGCACGCCGCTGCCATTGAAGAGCTGCCAACGGGTCGGCACCGGCAACTGCGAATCGAATGTAAGGATATCTTTGGCCTGGCCGTTGACTGAAAAAATCAGCGAGTTGCCTTCTTGGCGCCACGGCGACGAGACCTCCACCGGCGGCAAGCCAAGCAATAGCGCCGTGATTTCCTCAAGCTCCAGCGGGATCTGGGTAAGACGGAGCAAATTGTCTTTAGAGCTGCGGCCGCGCACCAGCACGCCTTCGCGCGGATGGTAGCCGATGATTTCTTTATCGTTGGCGGTAACGATGAGGATCGCGCCTAGGAAGGTGAGCGTCTCCAAACGCAATCGATCCGGCCGCTGCACCAATACCGCTTCTTCGAAACCGTGTTTGCCCTCCGGACCGGCATAATTGACCCGCGCTAGCGCGCGTATGGAGCGAAACTGCTGGCGCCGTTGGCTGAGCGACTCGATCAGCTTGCTCGACTCCCACTGGGGCACGGGTGGCTGAGGTAATGCAGGCGGCTTCGCACTCGTGGCACAACCGGCGACGATAAACACAAGAAGCCCGAATAGAAGGAAGACGGCATACTCACGCACGATGCCGGAGCGGCGAGGCACAACGATCAAATCTTTTTCTCCAGCCGCTGGATTTTTTCGCGCACGCGCTTGGTCTGTTCGGCTTCTTTGGAATGCTTCAACGACTCGCGGTAGCGCAACACCGCGCGGTCGACCCGGCCCGCCTTCTCATAAGCGTCGCCCAAATGCTCGATGATCGTCGGATCGTCCACCGTGAGCTCGACGGCGCGTTCGAGCTGTTCGACGGCGCGCGAGTAATCGCCCTTTTGATAGTAAACCCAACCCAAGCTGTCGATGTAGAAACCGTCATTGGGCGCGATTTTGAGGGCCCGCGCGATTAAATCTTCGGCTTCGTCCAATTGCACTCCCATCTCCGCCCAGGTGTAGCCCAAGTAATTGAGCGCCGGCGCGTTTTTGGGATTGATCTCAATGGCCTTCTTCATGCTCGCGATGGATTTGTCTTTGACTTTGTTCTCGTCATAGAGCGCGCCCAATTGAAAGTGCGCCTCGTCGTTCTTAGGATCGAGGGCGACGACCCGCTCCATCGACTGAATCGCCCGCGGAAAGTCTTTGGTCTTACGGTAAAGCACGCTCAGGTAGGCATGGATTTCTTTGCGGTCGTTGAGCTTCTTAATGACCGTCTGCAGCGTCTCGATGGCCTTTTGGGTCTGGTCTTTGCGGTCGTAGAGTTGCGCCGCCTGCACCCGGGAGTCGGCGTAGAACTCGCTCTTCTCGGAAATTCGCTCAAAAGCTTCCAGCGCCTTATCGTTGGCTTTGAGTTCGATATAGGTGGCAGCGAGATAATAGCGAGCGCGATCGTTTTCTGGATCGCCGGCGAGAACCAGATTGAACTCGGTGGCAGCCCGGTCGTAGTCGCCCTTCTCAAACGAGATCAGACCGATCTTGATACGCGTGTCGCGCGGATCGGTTTCGCTGCCTTCCAAGCGCTCGAACTGGCGCAGCGCTTCATCGAGCTTATTCTGCCCGACATAGAGTTCACCCAAGCGGCGGCGCGACCAAGCATGTTGCGGATTGATTTGCAGTAGACGCTGGTAGGTTTGGATCGCATCTTCGGTCTTTCCTTCGAGCTCATAGACCAAGGCCAGGTCCATCAACACCGCTTCCGACTTGGAATTGAGCTCCAAGGCCCTGCGAAAGCTCTGCTCGGCGGCGAGGTAGAGCTTGCTCTTAGCGCGCACCCGGCCCAAATAATAGTGGCCCAAAGCGGAGCTGTCGTCGAGTTTGAGCAGCTCTTCCAAATGCTGGGTCGCGCGCGCATAGTCCTCGACCTGCAAATAGAGCGCGCCGGCGTAGAGCAGCGCTTCTTGATGCTTCGGGTCGAGCTTTAGGACCTCGTTGTATTCCCCCAGCCCCTTTTGATTGTCGCCCAGAGCGGAATGCAGTCCGGCGACCAGCAGATGGTAATCGATGTTCTTTGACTCCAGACGGGTCGCCGACTCCGCCTCGATCAAGGCCTTCCTAAGATCGCCGCGGCGCAGATAGAGCTGCGCCAAGCGGAAATGCAGAAAGCTATCCTCAGGATTTGCTAGCGCCGCAGCTTCGAACTCTTTCAAAGCCGGTTCGAACTCGCCCTCGGTGAGTAAAAGCTGTCCCTTGAGAAAGTGATTAATCGCCTTGGCGTCGCCGCCGACGTCGGCCTTGGCTTCTTTGCTGAAGGGGGGCCTCTCAGGAGAGCCAATCAAACCGTCGGGAGGGAGCTGATATTCGGCCACCGCTGTCGCACAACCGGATAATATTATCAAAAAAAAAGCCGTCCGAAGACCGGGTATAGCCATCGTTGAAAAATGTAACATGCTCACCTGAGGGGGTCAATGTAAGAGTGATCGATGGACGGCGTTCAACGGCAAATTTAACGTTGCGGGTAATATCTTGTGATCGCCCCTACGAGAAAATATACGCATAGCCAGCACCGACATTGACGACACCTGAAATCACCGTGAAGCGCTACCGATTCGGCGTCTTCATTCGCCGCGTCATCTATGCTAATTTTCCCGGCGGCGGCGGCAACTCGCCGCGCCAACTTTCGAAAAGTAAACCTATGGCCGACACCGCCCACGACCGCGCCGCTAAAGAAGTTACCGAACTACGCCAGGCGCTTGAAACGCACAACTATCACTACCATGCGCTCGACAATCCATTGGTGAGCGATGCCGAGTACGACCGGTTGTTTCGCCGCCTGGTGCAATTGGAAAAGGAATTTCCCGATCTCGCCTCGGCGGATTCGCCGACGCTCAAAGTCGGCGCGGCGCCGCTCGCGAAATTCACCACCGTGCAGCACGCCCTGCCGATGCTCTCGCTCAACAACGTCGCGAATGGCGAAGAGCTTAAAGAGTTCGAAGAACGAAACCAGCGCTTTTTGAAACACAGCGAGCCGCTCGAGTACGCTGTTGAGCCCAAGATCGACGGCCTCGCAGTTGAATTGGTCTATATCGACGGCAAATTCACCGTCGGCTCGACCCGCGGCGATGGCATTAACGGCGAGGACATCACGCTCAATCTCAAAACCATCCGTTCGCTGCCATTGATCTTGCGCGCCGGCGCGCACAAGCCGCCCCGGCAACTCGAAGTACGCGGCGAAGTATTTCTCGGCCGCGACGCATTTCAGAAGATGAACCGCGAGCGCGATGAAGAGGGCCAGCCGGTATTCGCCAACCCGCGCAATGCCGCGGCCGGCTCTCTCAAACAGCTCGACTCTACGATCACGGCGAAGCGCCCCTTGGACATTTTTTGCTATGGTTTCGGCAGCGTCGAGGGCGCGTCATTCGCAAGCTACTGGGATTTTCGTAAGCGGATTCACGAGTGGGGCTTGAAGCCGGTGCCGCGGGGCATACTTTGCCGCGGCTTGAAGGAGGTCTTAGATTACCGGAATCAGATGGAAGCCGAGCGCGACACTCTGCCCTACGAGATCGACGGCCTGGTGGTTAAAGTCAACGACACCCAACTGCAGCAGCGCCTCGGGCAGATCGCCCGCTCGCCGCGCTGGGCTATCGCCTACAAATTCCCGCCGCGCCAATCCACCACGCGCATCGTCGACATCGTCGCCCACGTCGGCCGCACCGGCACGCTTACCCCGGTAGCCAGTCTGGAACCGGTGCCCATCGGCGGTGTCGTCGTCAAAAGCGCGTCGCTGCACAATATGGACGAGATCGACCGCAAAGATATCCGCATCGGCGACACCGTCGTCGTCGAGCGCGCCGGCGATGTGATCCCTTACGTCGTCAGGGTCATCGAGGAAAAGCGCAGCGGTGCGGAAAAGCATTTCATCATGCCGTCACAGTGCCCGGTGTGCGGCTCGGAAGTTTTCCGTGAGACCGACGAAGCCGCCTACCGTTGCGTCGGCATCGCCTGCGCCGCTAAATTGAAAGAGAGTTTGAAATTCTTCGGCTCCCGCGGCGCCATGGATATTGAAGGTTTAGGCGAAAAACTTATTGTGCAACTGGTCGACCGCGATCTGGTCCACGATGTCGCCGATCTTTACAGTCTCACCAAGGAGCAACTCGCCGATTTGGACCGCTTGGCGGAAAAGTCGGCGCAGAACTTACTCGACGCCCTAGAACGGAGCAAAAATGCCACGCTGCCGCGCTGCTTGACCGCCTTGGGCATTCGCCACGTCGGCGAAGCAACCGCCAAACTGCTGGCGGAACATTTCGGCACGCTCGAAAAAGTTGTCGTAGCGAGCGAGGAAGAGCTCGTCGAAATCCGCGAGATCGGTCCCGAAGTGGCAAAGAGCATCGCGCGTTTTTTCCAACAGGAAAGCAATCGCCAGGTGATTGAAAAACTAAAAAAAGCCGGCCTGCAATTCCGCGTTGAAATGAAAAAAGCCGGGACTTTGACCGGCGCCACCTTCGTGCTCACCGGCGGACTGGAAGAAATGTCGCGACCGGAAGCGCAGAAACGTATCGAAGCCCTTGGCGGCCGGGTTTCATCAAGCGTCAGCCGCAACACCACCTATGTGGTCGCCGGCGCCGACCCAGGCACCAAGCTCAAGAAAGCCAAGGAGCTGGGTGTTAAGATTCTCAGCGAAGAAGAACTGCTCGAACTACTCCGCGCCGGTTAATAACGATCGCGGTCGCGCTGCGGCGGCCTGGCGCCGCCACCTGCATAACCGCCAGCGCCGCTCGATCGCGGCGCCTGGGGGCGCGCTTCGCTGACGACGATATTGCGTCCGTCGAAGTCGGTGCCGTTGAGCGCATCCAGCGCTTTCGCGGCTTCGGCATCCGACGCCATCTCGACAAAACCGAATCCCTTGGACCGGCCGCTGAACTTATCGATGACGACCCGCGCACTGACTACCGATCCATGCTGGGCAAAATGCTGCTCCAGGCGATCGTCGGTCACGGCATAGGCGAGATTGCCGACGTATAGCTTCGCTGCCATCTTGGCCCCCTTTCGCTAACCTGAGACCCTGAAAAAAACGCCGATAGGCTACAAAAGTCGCTGGGCAATTGTCAATCCTTTTAGTCTTTACTGTAAGCCGATTTAACCACGAAATGGCCCATGGCTTTAGAACGCATACGGCGATTGAAAATGGCGGGAGATTTCGTAAAAGGGTAACGCGTACCCACAAAAAATGAACGCAAACGTTATCGTCATCTTGCCGCAGCCATCAGTCCGAGCTAGATAGTTGCGAGAACCCCATGACCAATCCACTGGAAAAAGGTTCCGTCCATCTCATTATCTCCGGCCGGGTGCAGGGCGTCTATTACCGGGCCTCAATGTTGCAGGAAGCACAGCGCTTGGGCGTCACCGGTTGGGTGATGAATCGCGCCGACGGTTCGGTGGAGGCGGTGGCAGAAGGATGGCAAGCGAAAATCGAAGAACTCATCGCCTGGTGTCGTCGAGGACCGCAAGGCGCGCGGGTTGCCGCCGTCGAAACGCAGTGGCAACAGCCGGAAAATAAATTCGTCGGCTTCGCGATTCGGCGCGAGTAAAGCTCACTTGATGAGCTTGGGCCCCTTGAGATCGAGCGCCAGCTTATAAACTTCCTTCTTCGCCAATCCATAGCGCTCACCCAGCAACTCAGCTATCTCCTTGACACCCATGCCGTTACCGGCGAGTTGACGGATCGTCCCGTGCAGTTCCTCGTCAGACACCTGCACCTCGCCGCTGGCACCATGCACCATGATTACGATCTCGCCCTTGATATCGCGCTCGGCGAGCGCGCTGACCACTTCGCTTAGCTTGCCGCGCAGGAACTCTTGGTGAATCTTGGTCAGCTCGCGGGCCACGGCGATCTCCCGGTCGCCGAAGATCTTGAGCATTTCGGCGAGCGAGTCCAGTAGCCGATGCGGCCCCTCGTAAAACACCAACGTCGCCGCTTCGCCGCGCAGGGTTTGCAGCTTGGCTTTCCGCTCCTGAGCCTTGGCCGGCAGAAAACCCTCAAACAAAAAACGATCCGTCGGCAAGCCGCTGGCGCTAAGCGCGGTGGTCAACGCCGATGCGCCGGGCAACGGAACAACCTCAATCCCGGCCTGAATCGCATCGACGACAATGCGATAGCCAGGATCGGAGATCGCCGGCGTGCCCGCGTCGGACACGAGCGCGATGCTGGCGCCGCTCCTAAGACGCTCGACCAGCAGCCGTGCTTTGTCGCGTTCGTTATGATCGTGATAGCTGGTCAGCGCCGTCTTTATGCCAAAGTGCGCGAGCAAGTGCTGCGTGTGCCGGGTATCCTCCGCGGCGATCCACTCGGCTTCTTTGAGAATCCGCAGGGCGCGCAACGTAATGTCTTCGAGATTACCGATCGGCGTCGGCACGATGTAGAGGATGCCTGGCATAGACAGAGACAGAGATTCGAGACAGAGACCGGATTTAAAAAGATCTATCGTTTCATCATACCGCTCGGCATACGAGCAATCTCATCGCATTGTTCGTATAAAGCCGAATAAATTTCATCCGCGACATACCGGATTTTCTCATCACGTATAACAAACTGACGACTTCATAGACAGATCCTTTGGCGATATTGAAGAAGTATCGGGCTTCTCTTACACTCTCTCTTCCGGTTCCCTCCGCGATATTCGTAGAAATCGACAACGACGCTCTGCGGATTTGCTCGCCAATTGAAAATTGATCTTTTTGTTCGATAGAACGCGAAAGTAGTGAAATCGTACCATGCAAGTCTACGGCTTTTTTCCAAACATCGAGCTTCTCAAACTTAAACAAAGGCGGTTTCCTTCAGAGCCGTTCCAGACTCGACTGTCCGTTTCCGATCTCTGTCTCTGTCTCAATTCTCTATCTCACTTCCCCCAGTCTCTCGAATAGCGGAAGTCGCGGTCGATGGTGCGTTGGGAAACTTTGGCGATCACCGGCAGCCGCCGTTTAAATTGGGAATTCATGATGCGCGCGGCGATATCGTCGATGAAACGTTCGGGGAAACCGGCGGCGGCCAACTCGGCTTTGGTGTAACGCTGGTCGACCATCAGATAGAGCAACTTGTCGACGTCGCGGTAAGTGAAGCCCAATTCGCCCTCGTCGGTCTGGCCGCTCCACAAGTCCGCTGACGGCTCCTTGGCGACGATGACCGGGGGCACGCCGACGGTCTCGGAGAGTGCCCATACTTGGGTCTTGTAGAGATCCCCCAGCGGATTGATGGCCGACGCCGTGTCACCATGCAGCGTACCATAACCCAACAAGAGCTCGGTCTTGTTGCTGGTGCCGAGTACCAACGCATTCCAGCGCATCGATTGGTCGTAAAGAATCGTCATGCGCTCGCGCGCCATCTTGTTGCCGCGCCGGCGCGCATCGGCATCGGGGAACCGCTCGAAGTAAGCGTCGACCTGGGCCGTGATCTCGACCAACATCGACTCGATGCCGCGGGTTTGCACGACCATTTGGGCATGGGCTTGGCTATCGGGATTGGAACTCTTGTAAGGCATCAGGACACCCAAGACGTTTTGCGGCCCTAAAGCCTCGGCCGCCAACATCGCGCTCAGCGCCGAATCCACCCCACCGGAAAGCCCGACTACCACCCGCGCCAGCCCGGTCTTGCGCACTTCATTGCGAATAAAAGCGACGAGAATCTGCCGTAACAAAGCGGTGTTGGTCGGAAGGTGCGTCATCGGGCAGTCTATTTCTTCTTGGCGTTTGTCCGACCGTGAACCTTTGCGCTCTTGAACCCTCGACGGATATTAGCCGCCGGCCGCTCGCGGATACGCATCAGTTCGTTGATTGTCAGATCCAAATCCTCGTCGCGCAACAGCGGCGACATCGTGCGTTTGCGTCGCACCGCTCCGAAGCTAGCGTCGACGGCGATGAAATCCTCGTCATAGTAACGCGCTTTGGCGAGCCGCTGGCCGAAGGGATCGACGATCTCGGAGCCGCCCCAGAAGCCGATCCCGTCTTCAAAACCGCAGCGATTGCCATAGACAATGAACAGGCTGTAGGTCTCGGCAAAGACGCGATTGAGCATTTCCCAGTAGCGCGCGTTGTCGTCCTGGCTCTGCTCGTCGACGATGCCGCGCAGGGGGCTCGCCGACGGACAGAGCACCGCCAGGGCGCCATCCAAAGCGGCTAAGTAAATCGTCGATGGGTGCCAGAGATCTTCACAGATCAGCAGCGCCATGCGGCCAAACTTGGAGTCGAAGGCGCGCACCCGGTCACCGCGGGCGAAGTAGCGCTGCTCGTCGAACATGCCATAGGTCGGCAGATAGACCTTGCGGTGCACATGGCGAATCTCGCCGTCTTCGAAATAGACCGCTGAATTGAAGAACCTGTGATCGGAGCTTTCTTCCACCAAGCCCGCGACGAAGGACAGCTTGCGGCTGAGCGCCATGAGGTGCTTGATTTCCGGCGCGTCGAGGGTCAGTGCCACCTCCGGCACGGTATCGCGCAGCATGTAGCCGGTAAGACTCAATTCGGGGAATAACAACAATTGGATCTTGTCGTCAGCGGCGTGGCTGATGCGTTCTTCATACAGAGCCAGGTTGGCCTTCAGGTCGCCAAGTCTTGGATTGACTTGACCGACAGCGATGCGAATTGACACGGGGATTTCTCCATCTGCGAGCTAGCCGGAAATAAATTCTCACGAAACTAACATAGGGCCAACCACACTTGCAATTTAACCCAGCCGCGCTTAACTTGATAATATCGACGAAATCGAGCGTTAACCGGTTGTCCAGCCGCGCGACCATGGCAGAAAACGTTACTATTTACGGCCAAGATCTTTGAGCCTTTACCTCGGGAGCCCGTGCGGATTTCTCCCGGCGCAAAGTGCCCTTTGACTATGTCAACGTCTTGGCAGACGAAGCCGGTCTCGAGCGCATGCGACAGCTCACCAATGGCCGGCGCAAGATTCCGGTGATCGTCCAAGACGGTAAGGTGACCGTCGGCTTCGGCGGCACCTGAGAAGTTTGAACCGCCGGCGGTGCCGGCATCGGGACGATCACCCAGTCAGCAATAACCGTTAGAGTAACCCTTTCCAATCAACCCTTGGCTGCGTCCATCGATCAACTGATTAGCGAGAAGATCGGCGTGCTGTTTGGCCGCGACGCCACGGTGACGAGTCTCGTCGCCTTGCCCGGCGACGCTTCGACCCGGCGTTACTACCGGGTGCGGTTAAATGGCCACGGCACGCCGTCATCGCTAATGGCGATGCAACTGCCCGCAGGCAGCGGCCTGCCAATATCCAGCGAGGAGCTGGCGGTGTTTACCGACGCGCCCACAGAACTGCCATTCGTGAACGTGCACCGTTTCCTGCATCGCGTCGGTGTCAGAGTGCCCAAGATTTGCGGCCACTGGGCCGCCGATGGCCTGCTGCTGCTCGAAGACTTGGGTGACACCGCTTTGTGGGATCGGGTCCAGGGCTTATCCGAAAGCGAAGTTATCGGCTGGTACGAAAAAGCTATCGACGAACTCTTACGTTTACAAATAGCCGGCACCGAGAACCGTGACGAGGCCTGCATCGCTTTTCAGCAACGCTTCGACGAAAGACTTTATAATTGGGAGTTCGACCATTTTATCGAATGGGGTTTGGAAAAACGGCCCGGGGCAAGAATCTCGGCCGCTGTGATTGCGACCCTGCGGCAAACCTTTGCCGCCATCGCGCAGACTTTGGATCGCCAACCCGCCTGTCTCAATCACCGCGACTACCATAGCTGGAATCTGATGATCCACGACGAGGCGGTGTGGGTCATCGACTTTCAAGACGCCCTGCTCGCGCCGCCGCAATACGATCTCGCCTCACTGCTAAACGATCGCATCACCGACGCCGTCGTCCAACCGCATATGGAATCCCAGTTGGTGGAGTATTATCGCGAACGAGCCAACGAGCTATCGGGCCGCGCCGTCTCTGGGCAGGAATTTTTGGAAATCTACCGCTTGTCGGCGATCCAACGCGACCTAAAAGTCGTCGGCCGCTTCTACTATCTCGATCTGGTCAAAGGCAAACCAGGGTACATGAAATTTGTCCCGCCCACCGTGCGCCGGCTCCGGCGCAATCTCGCCCAAGCGGCGCAGACCAAGCCGATCCTGCCGCTGTTGCTGGAACAGTTTGAGGCCATGCTGTGAAAGCGATGGTGCTTGCCGCCGGCCGGGGCACGCGTCTGCGGCCGATTACCGACCGTATGCCTAAAGCGCTGGTGCCAGTGGCAGGCCGGCCCATGATCGAGTTTGCGTTGCTGCTCCTGCGCCGTCACGGCGTCCGCGATATCGTCATTAATTTGCACCATTTCGGCGCGCAGATCGAAAAACAGCTGGGCGACGGCCAACGCTTCGACGTCAACATAAACTATTCCCGCGAAGCCGAACTTTTGGATACCGGCGGCGGACTGTTGAAAGCCAAGACATTTCTCCAGGATGGCACGTTCATTGTCATCAACACCGACGCCCTGATCGACGTCGACTTATCAACGGTGCTGAGAGAGCACCAAAAGAATAATGCAGCGGCCACCTTGGTGCTGCGGCCCGATGCCGACGCCGACCGCTATGGCTCCATCGATATCGGCGCCGACGGCCGCATCTGCCGTTTTCTCGAGCATCGATCCCAACTGCCACCTGTCGGCGCAGTGAGCAAGTTGATGTTCACCGGCGTGCAGATTCTCGAACCGGGGGTCTTCGATTACATGGATGGCGACGACTCAAGAAAATTCAGCACCACCAGGGAAACCTATCCGCGCATGTTGAGCGCCGGCGCTAAGCTCTACGGCTATTGCTTTGACGGCTTCTGGCAAGATCTGGGTACCAAAGAACGGATTGCGGACGCGGAACGTCAGCTCGGCTGCGGCCAGACGCGGCTGCATTTTCTCCCATAGCCGGCCCCAGTTCTGCGGCTAAAGACCTGCTATAATAAGTTCTCACCTGACGTACCACGGCCAATTAGTCATGCTCGACCAAATCATCACCGAACTGCTGCAAAATCAAAATCCGGACGGCGGCTGGGGCGCGGTGCGCGGTAAGCGCAGCAACACCGAAACAACCTCATTGGCCGTCATGGCGCTGCAAGCGCTAGCGGGCGGGACCTCAGCGGATAACCGCAGGCGCGGTATCGAGTGGTTGGTGCGGCGACAAAATCCAGACCATAGCTGGCCGCTCAACCAAACCGTCACAGCGGGGTCTTGGACGACGGCTCTAGCCATCACCGCCCTCGGGGCTAGTGCCGAGCATAGCGAACGTGTGCACGCCGCGGCGCGCTGGGTGCTCGAGCAAAAGGGCAGCAAGCCCGGCATCCTGGCCGAAATCATACTCTGGGCCACCGGCCAATCGGGCGTCAATAAACTCAGCAAAGATCTCATCGGCTGGTCCTGGGTACCGAGCTCATTTAGCTGGGTGGAACCGACCAGCTATGCTTTGATCGCGCTGAAAAAACAGCGCCTCCATCTGACCGGCACCAATGTCGACGAGCGCATTCGCGAAGCCGACGCGATGATCTACGATCGCATGTGCACCGGCGGCGGGTGGAATTATGGCAACTCCAAGGTTCTCGATTACGCGCTTTGGCCCTACCCGGACATCACCGCGCTGGCGCTGATCGCCATGCAAGATCATGCGAGTGAAAAAGCCAATCAGGACAGCCTACAAGTGCTAAGCAAGACTGCGCGCGAGACCGATTCCGGTTTGGCGCTTTGTTGGGCAGCCACTTGTTTCAATCTCTATGGTCGAGACCCATCTGACTTTCACAAGCAGATCGAAAAACGCTTCGCCGCCTCGGAGTTTCTCGGCGAAACCAAAACTTTGGCGCTGGCAGTGATTGCGCTAGGCGGTAAGTCCAATCCATTTCGCTTCTAGGATTAAATCATGCGTCGCCGAGATTTTCTTAAATATACCGCCCTGGGCTCGCTCAGCACGACACTCGCCAATTGCCAGTCTTCCGGGCGCTGGCAGCCTGCGGCGTTTCGCAAGAAATCCTCCTCGCGCGTCGCCGTCTTGACGGCTAAGGGGTACGACCAGCCGCTCAAAGACGTGCTACTGAGAGGTATCAAGCTTTGTGGATTACAGGTCAAAGGAAAAAGAATCGTTGTCAAACCAAACCTAGTCGAATTCGATCCCAAAGGTGTTATTAACACCAACCCGACTCTCATCGAAGCGGCCATCGATGCCTTTCGCACTCTCGGCGCTGCCGAGGTGATCGTCGCCGAAGGGCCGGGCCATCGGCGCGACAACGAATATTTGCTCTCGGCCTCGGGACTTTATGCTGTCCTACGCGAACATAAAGTCCGCTACGTCGATCTCAACTCCGACGATGTCCGCGCCACTCCGGTGCGCAGCAGTTTTACCAACTTCAAGCAATTGTACCTGCCAGAAACTTTGTTCAATGCCGACCTATTGGTGTCCATGCCAAAGTTGAAAACCCATCATTGGGCCGGCGTCACGCTGTCGATGAAAAACCTGTTCGGCATCATTCCGGGGACGGTCTACGGCTGGCCGAAGAATATTCTGCACTGGCAAGGCATCGACAACAGCATCTTGGATATCAATAGCTCCCTGCCGCTGCCGCAGTTCGCCATCGTCGACGGCATCGTCGGCATGGAGGGCAACGGCCCGCTGCAAGGCCAAGCGAAAAACGCGGGGGTGTTGCTGTTCGGCGACGACTTTGTGTCCGTCGACGCCAGCGCGGCGCGCCTGATGAAACTCGAACCGCGCAAAGTCGTGCATCTAGCCAAGGCCGATGCCTTTCTCGGCAACTTGGCTAGCGAAAGAATCGAACAGATCGGCGAGAAGTTGGAGAGTCTGCAGCAAGACTTCGACATCATCGAGGATCTAAAAGATTTGAAAACCCTAACCGGCTGAAGCCGACCTCTGAATCGATCGCCAAACGCGAAGCATCAGTTACGCGCGACGATCACACCGCAGGCCGCGCGATCACCGGCATTCCCCGTCGGGTCGGTGACGTAATCGTCGACTCCGGCGTGAACCACCAGGGCGCTGCCATCGGCGTCAAAGACCGACAGGGGTCCGGCGCGGAGGGTCACTCCGTCGGTGAACACTTCGAAACGGCCTGAGCCGTCCTTTGCCACCAGCATATTGGGCAAATCGCCGGCGTGGGCACCCTCCTGACTGCGATGGCCATGTTTCTTTTGAGACGGGTTGAAATGTCCGCCGGCGCTGGTAAATGCGGGGGCCTCGCATTTACCGACAGCATGAATATGAACCGCGTGCAGGCCCGGGCTCAGTCCGGTCACTTCCAAACGAATCTGCACGCCGCTGCCCGCTTCAACGAACGACGCCATTCCGACGCTCTTCCCATCCTTGTCCTTGAGTTCGGACGTCGTAGATTTGCCGGAGCCGACTAATGAGCAGCCTGCTCCCGCTGCCAACAACAAGGCGCAAACCACAATGGTAACTACCCGGGAATCACGTAATTTTGAATATGAGAAATTTTGCATGGCAAATCGTTACCATCGATGGACCCGGCTCGCAACCAATGTGTTACGACTACCGGCTATCTTATTCGCAAAATTGCGCCGAATACCGGTCGATTGCGACGCCTCCGGGCCTATGCTAGTTTTCGAGGTTATTCATCATGTCCGCCCTCGCGATATATTTGCCGACGGTGGTTTTCATTTCGCTGGTCGGCGGCTTCTTACCATTGATGCGGGCGTTGTCCCAACGCGCCCTCGCCCTGCTGCTCAGTTTTAGCGCTGGTGTCCTGCTCGGCGCGGTGTTTTTTCATATGTTGCCCGAGATCGGCAAAATACTCGGAGAAAAAATCGGTTTGCCGGTGCTGGGCGGTTTCCTACTGATCTTCGTCATGGAGCGGTTTGTCTTCGTCCATGCTTGCGAAGAACACGACTGCGATATCCATCAAATGGGCATTCCAGCATTCCTCGGCATCTCGCTGCATAGCTTGCTCGACGGCATCGCCCTCGGCGCCGGTCTGATTATGCCCCAGCTCGGCCCGGCGGTGCTGCTCGCCGTGATCATTCACAAGATGCCCGACAGCATGTCGATCTCGTCGATCCTGCTCTCAGCCGGATGGGAACGCCATAAAATCGGCAAGCTCAATCTACTGTTTTCCCTTACCACTCCCATCGGCGCGCTGCTGGCCTTTTTCTCCTTCCGCGTGCTCTCGCCAGAGAATGTCGCCGTCGCGATCGGCTTATCCGCCGGCACGTTCCTGGCCATCGCCACCGCCGACATTTTGCCCCATGTGCACCGCATCGAGCAGCGCAATCCCATGACTCTGGTTTTTCTGGCGGTTGGTCTAGCGGTCAGTTGGATGGGCACGTTGTTGGCCCACTGAGCGGATTTGCCGCAAGTCTCACTCGAGCTTCACAACCGATACTTTCCGCGCAGCAGATTGCGCCGCACGGTGAAGGTATCGCCGAGGACATGGAAATAGTCTGACAATTTTACATGGCTGCGGTCGTCGTTGAGCCAACGCGCCGGCACGATGCCGATCTTGTAGCCCAGCCGTTGCGCCAGCGCCAGCACCTCGATATCGAAGCCCCAGCCATCGATGGTCGTCTGCGTGAAGATCCGCTCCGCTGCTTCGGCACGAAAGGATTTAAAGCCGCACTGCGTGTCCCATATTTCCCGCACCGCAGCGATCTGCACGAGCCGGTTACCCATCCGGCCGATAGCGCGTTTATACCAAACCTGCGGCACCACCTGCACCGCCCCCGGCGCGTCCGCTGCATTGCGCGACGCGATGACAAGATCATAGCCCTGGTCAAACAACGGCTTCATTTTGTCAAAGTGAGCGATGTCGGTGGAATTATCGGCATCGCAAAACAACCGAATCTGCCCCGAGGCGGCGAGCATCCCTTCCCTGACCGTAAAGCCTTTGCCGCGGTTAACTTTGCGCTCGAGGATCCTGAGTTGAGGCAGATCGCGTGCCGCCGCGCGGGCGATTTCGAGCGTCGCATCGGTTGAACCATCGAGCGCGACGATGATTTCGGCGCTCAGTGAAGTTGACGACAAATATTCCCGAATACGCTGAAGGGTGCTCGGCAACCTTGCCGCCTCGTTGTACGCCGGGACGATAATGGAAAGATCAAAGCCCATTGATGTCAATCGACCCTCTCTCTAACTCTCGGAAAAATTCAAACTGAATGGACAGGGAACTATTATCGGCACTGTTCGACGCAACGCTCAAGCTAGCACTCATCTCGTCGTCGGGCTCGACCGTAATAGCCGCAGCGCTTCAGCCAAGTGCTTGGCGCCTTCTTCTTTTTTTCCTACTTCCAGCAGAGCGCGCCCTAAACTTTCCTCGGCTTCAGCGTCGTTCGGCAACAGTCGGGTCGCTTCGCGGAGATGCACTATCGCATTCTCCAATTTTTGCTGGGCGGCTAGCACCCGCCCTAGCTGCAAGCGAAGTCGGCCATCCTGCGGATCTTGTTTTGCCCCAACGACCAAGACCTCCGCCGCCTCATCTAGGCGGCCTTCGACAGCTAAAATGGTGCCGAGCTTGACCCTCACTCGATTGGTTTCGGGCGATAATTGTAGGAGCTTTCGCAAGTGCTCCGCTGCTTCGCGGGGCTGGGCTTGGTTAACCAGAGCCGTTGCCAAGTTTTCCCGAGCTTCGATGGAGTTTGGCTTGAATTGCACAAACACCCGATAATGTTCGAGCGCTTCAGCCATCTTTCCTTGCTGATACAGTAACGCGCCCGCACGTTCGTGGGCCTCCCACCGCTCGGGGTTGAGTCCTAGCGCTCGGCGGTACGACAAGACCGCGTCGGGATAGTTCCCTTGTGACTCCAGCAGCGTCGCGAGATTGTAGTAAGCCGAGCTGGTAGGATTCATCGCGGCAGCATTTCTCCATAGGGTCTCAGCGTCGCTCCACATCGGAATTTGGCGCCAGCTGAGCACCCCTAATGAGGTTAACCCAGCGGCAACAATCAATGCGCAGGAAACCACCAGCGGGGTTCGCATTCCTCGGACCGCGATAACATGGAGCATCCGTTCGGCACAGCCACCGATCAACAGCGCCCAGGGCAGCGCGGCGAGATAGGTGAAGCGATCGGCGACGACCTGTTCGATCGGAAACCCGTTCCGGAAAACCGGCAGCAACAGCAATAGATAACAAAGCCACAATGGGACGAGTGCCGGCCACTTCTTGGCCAGGACAACAGCGAGCGCGCCCAGGACAATACTCGCGGCAATAAACACGCCAATAAACGTTAGCGTTAACTCGTAAGCCGGGGTTAACGCAACCGGCAGTAGGGCATTCCAGAAATAAAGTGCCGGTGCCGCGAGCTGATACAGAGTCCACTGGAGTGCGTTTTCTCCATGGGCAGTGTGGGGGGATGCATGATCATACCGACCGGCAATCACCGCCACGACCGCGTAAGCGCCCGATAGCAGTATAAAAGGCGACTGATAGCGTAACGACCGAACTACCCGACCCGACATGTCGCTTTGCGGCCGGGCCTCCACGCTTGCGCCGAAGTAGTGCATGATCGCCAACACCGCAGGCAAAAAAACGCCACTCGGTCCGGCTAAAAGACTGAGCAGAAACATGCCTAGCGACGCCGATTTCCAGTACGCGCTAACGGCAGCATCGGCCGCGCTGGCATTTGCTTTGAGATAGCTCCAAAGACTCAAGAGAAAAAACATCGAGGCGATGAGTTCTCCGCGCGTAGAAGCCCATGCCACCGATTCCACCCGGAGCGGATGCAGTGCGAAGCACAGGGCACTCACCAAGGCCGGCAAACCGAACCAGTTTACGCTAGGATATGAATTGGCCTTATTCCAGTAGACAAACAGCGCCACGGTCACGTGATAAAAGATCACGGCGTTGACGATATGAATAGACAAATCTATTAAGTGATAGCCAAAGGGGTCAGTCCACCAAAGCACATGGTTCAAACCGAGACTCAACCAGGCAATTGGCTGGAACTGACCGAAGTGAAAGTCCATGAACATCCATTGCAGTTGGGTCCAGCCGAGGCCGCGATAGCCGAGGTTGTCGACGAGAGGTTCCGTGTCGGAACCGACAAAACCGTTGTCGAGTACCGGTAAAAAAACCAAAAAAGTGACCCCAATAATGAACCAGGGAAAAAACCTCGGCGCCGAAAGCATGTGGCAAGCGCTGAGGAAAGTCTGCTGCTGTGCCGCAGGCAAAGGATCGGCCACCGGAGCCGTTCGTGGCACCGCCGGTGCGCGCCGCTGAGTTTTCTTCGCCTTCATCTGATTCGTCGAACTGCAGTCCAACCTTGACGCGGATTCTTGCCCGCACCGGTAGCTATTTTTGTTTGCCGGGCTTGCGTGCAGCCGACGCAACAGCATCTTTACTTTTTTGTCGCTCTCTCGGGCGCGAGCGGCGCGCATTTCCAGAGAGCACCGGTCGCTTATCTTGGGAAAACAGCTGGAAGACCGTTTCTCCGAGAATTCCGGCGACCAGCGCCAACCAAAAGAGCCGTTGTTGAAATTCGCCGTAATCGGCCATAACGCGCTGCTTGAGTGTCCATACGTTCGGCTCCATAACTCCCTGAATACCGTAGCTTGCCGCCGCCACGGCGAATATGACGCTGTAGAACAGCGCGCAAAAGACTAGCCCGCGGGCGACCTTTCCCGGCCAACCCGAGAGCTGAAAGAATGCCGGCAAGCCCAACGCGAGAATCGGGTATAACGGCAGGAAGAAACGGCCCACGCCCCAACCCACCGACCCATGATGCTCCATGGTGACAATGAACAGGTAATGGACTGCCGCCAATAGCAAAAGCAGTTGCCGGGTGCGCGGCTGCAGTGGCGCACCCAAGGTCAAGCCGATGGCGCCTAAAAAAAACACCGGGAACGACCATAATAAGCCGTACTCAGAATGCCACAGGTAAAATCCGATTTTCTCCCAAGCATTAGCCAGGTTGAGGGGCGATGGAAAATTCTGATCGAATCCGCCGGCCGAATAGCCGGTGGCGAATGGCGAGCCAAAAACCATCGCGTTTAAAATCGGCAGCACCGACAGCGTCGGCAAGAATGCCAAAAAGAAATAAACCAAGGAGCGGTGCGACGGGCGGCTGACCATGAGAGCCAGGCAAATCAGCAAAACGATAGGCAGCACCAAATAGGTCGTGACCACTGCGAATGCCAAAAGAAAGCCGGCAGCCAGCGCACCTAAGGATGCACCAAGGCCATCGCCGGTGGGCCGGCACTGCCAAGTCACTACGCCCAGGAGTATCAGAGCAACCGCCAGGCTGTCATGATAGAGCACTCCAGACGCAGCCCACCACGGACTCGCTAAGGCAAACGTCATGCTTGCAAAAGCCGCTGTCAACCACGGCATGTCCCAGTGTCGACCGATGACAAAAAGCGCCATGACTCCGAGCGCGCCCAGCGGCGCGGTTAGGCTCCAGACCAAGATTTTCCACACCAGATCCGCGTGTGTTGCAAATCGCCATCCTAGTTGCACACATACGGCATACCAAGGCGCCGCCAGGAGAAATTGTCCGGGGGCATGATTCACATAGTATTGGCCACGGTAGGGGAAAATATTGAAAAGTTCACGGAAGGCAGCGGTCTCGGTGTCGAGGTTTTCGAACACCCGCTCATTGGCGACTTGCTTGATATTGCCATGAACGAAATGTAACCGGCCGCGCTCCACCAGGGCTTCGACCACGGCACCTTGCAGGGTAAACGGACGCTGCTCGACCATGGCGAACAAGAGCCAACAAGCCATGAGTATGGCGAACGCGGTCCACCGATCGCGCTGTTTCCGATGGATAAAAGAGCCGGCAGGGAAATTCATCGTTGCGCCCATGTCGCCAGTCGAATCGCTTATGCGGCTCATCCTTTTTACCGGTTTGACCCATGCGAGTTTTCACGATCCAATTGACAATGCATCGTAACGCCGGATTCGCACGGACTATATCGTATCGGAGATGCTCAAACAGAACATACAATCAAATCGCGTTCAAACCCTAGCCTCACGGCTCGGCGATTGCCCGGCTGGGACGGGCTTATTGCTTGTGCATGGCCGCGCATATCGGTATTTTCGAACCGAGCAAACTTTTCGTCAGTCAAATCATAAATACGCAGCCTGAGGATAGTCGACATTTTTTCGTGCAGCTGAATTGGCTTTGAATGCTTCCTGAGCGACCACTGTTTATCGCCCAATTGTAATACCAACCACCGATGATCGAAATTCTTGCGCAAAAATATCCCACCATACGACCGAAGCTAACTGCCGTAATGCTAGCATGGTGGGTTTTCGTGGTTTTCGAGTTTGCATTATTCTTATTCATTTCCCGTAGCGCTTTTCATAGTCAGGAAATGCCGGTTGGCGCCCAACTGCTTCTCTTCAGTGAGTCGGTCACCCTACTCGCAGCCGTAACCTTTGTCGTAGGCGTTACACTGACGACCGGGGTCATCGCCATTGAGAAATATTTCTCCCCTGGGCTTAGGACAACTTGGATCATCCGGCTCCTGATCACATTACTGATTTGGCTCTTGCTTATACTGTACGGCGCAAGCTGGATTCTTTTCTGGCAAACCGGCAGCTTTATCGGCAAGCAGGTGATCATCTTTCTGGCGCCCCATCCGCTGCAGGTTTTCCATTGGGTCGACTTCGACATAGCCTGTGCCATCGTCGCGATTGCCGGGATCAGCACTTTTGTTCTCGCCGTGGCGCTACCGCGCTGGGTCGCGGCGCGATCGTCAACAGTTCAGTTCGGATTAATGCGACTCGGCAGCCGGGCGATCATTGTCTTTGCTATCGGAGCGCTGATTGGCGTTTTGTACAGCCAAGGCGGCGATCGTAAATCCACCAAGGCCGGCATCGTCTACGCTAGAGCCCGCGAAAATATTTCCGGCCCGTGGTCGTTTGCGTTCGCTGAATTGATAAACCCAACGCGTGATTCGCTGACCGGACTAGCCCTCGACAAGAGTTTTCGCATAGACCAACGGCCGCTCATGGCGATCGATCGATATACCGCGTTGGCTCGACAAAAACCGCACCATCAATGGAATGTTGTGCTGCTGACCGTCGAATCGCTGCGCGCCGACCAATTGCGCGCGTACGGCGGTAGCCGGGAAGTCATGCCGGCGCTGGACCAAATCGCCAGCGAGGCGCGGGTCTTTGTCAACAGTTACACCCAATCCAGCCACACCAATTACGCTACCATCGTGCCGCTGTCGTCTCATTATCCGCTACGCTCGGCAACCATGTATAGCTACCCGAAACATCCGACTTATCCACGAGTATTGATCTACGACCTGCTCAAGGCTCTCGGTTATCGCACTGCGATCTTTTCGTCATCGAATGAAAATTGGAGCGGCATGATTAATTTTCTCGACACTGGGAATCTCGACCGATTCATTCACGCCGCTAACTCCAAAAGACCAACCTATCTCATGGCCGGAGACGCCGGATTTGCCGCCTGGGCCAGAGATTCCAATCATGCCGGCAGCCTTGATGACCGCGCGACCGTCGATGAAGCCCTTGAATGGCTTGATGGCCTTGGTGACAACCCTTTCTTTGTCGCGCTAAATTTTCAGAACAGCCACCTCCCTTATCCCATCCCGCCGGACTTTCCGCGACGCTTCGGGCCGGCAAAGCTGGACTTCACGATTCGCTTCGCCCACTTCCCCAAGGACAAGGTCGAGATCGTCAAAGATGTTTACGCCGATAGTCTGGCGTACGTTGACTCACAGATTCAGCGTTTGGTGCAACATCTCAAACTCAAGAATAAATGGGACAACACCCTGGTCATCATCACTGGCGACCACGGCCAGGCGTTTTACGAACATGGGTTTGCCTCTCATGCGAGTGCGATCTTCGACGAAGTCATGCGCGTTCCCTTGATCGTGCGCGCGCCCGGACTCCAAGCGGGACTCGATAATCGACTCGCTCAGCATGTCGATATCGCACCGTCGATTACCGCGCTGCTAGGCCTGCCCAACCATCCAAGTTTCCAAGGCATCGATTTGTTCAGCACACCGGTGAATGCCAACAGATCGGCCTTCATGGTCGCGCAAACACCCGACGCCTATCAATACGGCATCGTGCGCGCCGGCTTCAAACTTATCTACGATGAAAGATTGCGAGAATATCGGTTATTTAACCTTGAAACCGATCCTGGAGAGAAACAGGATCTTGCCGTTGCCGAGCCGCTGATCGTGAAAAATCTCACTGCACGGCTAAATACCTGGCGTAAGCTCCAAATCGATTACTATTCGGATGCCACGCTGCAAAAACGCGAGTACCCACCCATACTCAGCGATTAACTGCTGCTCGACCTCATCCTAAAGCGCATGGTGCAACTTGGCAAAAAGCCGGCGACAAAGAAAAAAACCGACCAACGACTCACCGCCGCGGACGCGCTCACGATCACAGAGCGGCGGGGTCGCGCTAGAGAATTTCCATGGCGCCAGGTGGGCGGGTGTAATCGTTGTCCTCCATGCAACGGCACTCACGCTGACTTTTGAAACAATTTACGCGCTATTTGGCAACCAGCCACTGATCGATCAGGACTGGGGGCTGCACTTTTACCACCTGCGATCGCTGCAGTCATATTGGCGCGACGGCGCTGGTTTGTCGGGCTACAACCCCTACTTCATGGCTGGCTATCCATCGAATACGATCCAAGACTTGAGCGTCAAATTTTTCGAATTCGCTGCGCTGGGACTTTCGACCATCGCATTGGCGCCGGTTCAATGGTTTAAGATCGTTGCCTTTCTAGCCACGGCGAGCGTACCGGCACTGATGTTCTACGCTGGACGTAATTTTTTCTACCATCACATGTTCAGAGATATGATCGCCGTCGGTTCAGCGCTGTTGGGAACCCTGTACTGGTGGAACTCGTTGCCGCGAGAAATGTTTTTCTACGGCATGATCGGCTTTCCCGTAGCTGCTTATTGCAGCGTCTGGGGCGTGTCGTTGTTCTACCGTTTGGTCAAGGATTCGCCTAAACCAGGGCTACTGCACCTGGGCTGGCTCTTGTTCGCAACGGTGATTCTACCACTGCACGTCCAGTCGTTAGTTATTTTCATGCCATTTATGATCGCGCTGCTAATCGTCCAAGCCCGGCGCATTCCCGGCACATTGTATTTTTGGTTGGTTGCGGCGCTGGCAGTTGGCGCCCTGATAAACTTCCCTTGGCTCACGACCGCATTCCAGCACCGCCACGATGATGTTTCTTCGGCCATCGTCGATCAGCTACCGCTATTTGCCAGCAGCGATCCATTGACATTCTTGATCGACTATCTCGGCGCCAAAGGGTATTGGACGTTTCGTCCATCGTTTGTCGAAAAAGGCTTTCGCCTCATGCTTTTGATTTTGGGCGCGGTCGGGACCCGGGAGTTATTCAAGCAAGACAACCGCCCCGTCGGCGTTATGCTCACCGCCGGTCTATCGGTGTTATTCTTGTTGACCTATTTCGGCGCCTTCATTCCTGGTTTGGCGGCTTGGCAGCCGTTGCGTTTCAAGGTGCCGCTCGACCTTTTCCTGGTGATCGGCGCGGCGTATTGCCTTAACCAATGGCTTACCCGTCAGCAACCCTTGCGCTTTTACCTCGTGCCGGCAACGTTCGCCCTGGGCGGGTTGGCCTTGGTAATCAATCTTGTGCAGACAGAATCGACGGGCAAGCTGCAACTGCGTGCCGACATGCGCCCGGAAATCACTGCGATTGTCGACTGGGTTGGCCGTGAAACCCCAGGCGATGGCCGAGTGCTGTTCGAAGAATCCGGCGATGAAACCGGCTTTGTCTACGACGGCATGTATCTGTCGTCTTTTCTGCCCCATTTGAGCGGCCGGCAGTTGATCGGCGGGCCGATCAATATTTACAACGACCGCCACCATTTCGCCGAGTTTCATTCGGGTCAGCTTTTTAAGCGCGACATCGGCGCCATTTCTGACGATGACCTGCGTAACTATTTGCGACTGTACAACATCGGCGCGATAGTCGCTTTCCATCCGGCTTCGATTAAGAAGCTGCTGTCGATACCTGGTCTCGTGACTGTCGAGCGGCGCATCGGACCGATCCACCTCATGAAAGTAAATCAGCCCCTGAGCTGGTTTGTCGAGGGCGACGGAAAAGTCCAAGCCGGCGCCAATCGCTTGGAGCTACGCAACCTGAAAGGCAGTGAAATCCTGCTCAAATATCATTGGGTGGCCGGCCTTAACAGCGAGCCCGCCGCAACGATCGAACCGGTCAGACTAGCCGACGATCCGATTCCGTTTATTAAACTCATCGCTCCACCAGCGTCATTGGTCTTGCGAGTCCAATAGCTCGGCTTGTCGTCACATAACATCGAGCAACTATCTAGCCGGCGCATTCGACCCGCTTTTCTGCATCAAGCGAACTGCTTCCTGATGGTGTTGCAACGCCTGCGCTTTTTTTCCTTGAAGCGCTAACAGCTGTGCCAGGCTCTGATGCGCCGGCACAAAATCACCGCGCCGTTGCAACGCCTGGGTAAACGCCGCTTCCGCCTCGGCATATCGATGCTGCGCCGCGTAGACGCTACCCAGATAATAAACCGGCTCGGCGGCCTCCGGACTGAGCGCTGCCGCCCGCTGCAGCGGCGCCACCGCCTCGTCCATCCGGCCGTTTTTTGCCAGAGCGACGCCAAGATTGAGCTGCGCCCGGCTCACCGAGGGATCGAGCACGATCGCCTTCTGGAAATGTTCCAGTCCCAGAGCGAGATCGCCGCCCTCGGCGAGAAGTTGCCCATAGTTGCTATGGGCTTCGGCATAGTTGGGCAATAACCGGAGCGCATCTTCAAAATGGCGCCGCGCTAGATCGAATCGACCCTGCTGCATGTACAGATTGCCAAGGTTATAGTGGGCCACACCGTAGTCCGGTTGGATCTCCAAGGCACGCAAGGCAGCGATGATCGCCGCATCGACATTGCCCTGCTTCGAAAAGGCATTGGCCAAGTTATTATAGCCGGCGGCTCCTGGCCCGGATGCGCCGATAGGCCAATTCACGACCCCGGCTGTGATTGCCAGAACGATCGCCGCCTGGATTCCTCTGGACCAATTTTTTTGGCGCAACAGCCGGACAAACTCGACAATCGCCGCCCCGGCAAATAGCGCCAATAACGGCACCAACGGATAACGATAGCGGCCAAAGACATAGAAAAGCGCCGTGCTGCCGGCGAGGACGAGTATCATGGCATAAAACAGCCAGAGCCGCCGCCACTCGCGCCAGGTGAAAAACACCCCGGCAGCGGCAAGTGGCGCGAGCACACCGAAGTGAGCGAACCACGCCAAGAGCATCAATGGCGTCGAGAACTGGCGGTAGATGTAAAAATCATCGGAGTCCTCGATCTCGCGCGCATGCCAAACCAATAACCACTTCCGCGCCAAGAGGCTCAGCCATTGGGCCGGTTGGGCTTCGATAAAATCGATGGATTGGCGCAACCAGTAAGTGGAAACCTCGGCTGGGGTGAGGGCGTGGCCGCTCGCTCGTTCAGCCAGACGTTTGGCGTCCGGACCTTCAAGCTGCACTTCTTTGATGCGTTGCCGGACCGAGCCGTAGGTTCCGTCGGCAACCGGATTATTGCCGATGAAGAAATTCGGCCCCAACTGGGAGGTGGTGAGCGTAAACTCGCCGCCAACGATCAAGTTGCGGATCCCGACGGGCAGCAAAACCAATAATAGACCCGCTAGGAAGTAACCCAGCCAGCGTGCGCGGATCGCCGGCAGTTCGCGCGGAAACCCGACAAATATCCATAGGGCGACAATTGGCGCTAAGATCAGGGCATTCTCGCGCGACAGCCCCAAAAGTCCTAGCAGTGACCCAACGGCCAGCCATTTCATCAGGTCATGGGTTCGTACGACATCTACCAGGAGAAAAAGCATTAGGCAGAGCAATGCCAAATCAAGAATACTTTTTTCGATCAAACCGTCGAAAAATATCGCCGGTGCATAGATGGCGAGCACCAAGCCGGTGGCGATGCCCGCCGACCGAGAAAACAATTTCGTGCCAACAAGATAAAGCGTGGCGCAGGACAACGCGCCGAGCAGGATCTGCAAGCAACGAATCAGCCAAAGGTTGTGGCCAAAAACAAATTGCCAGACAGCGAGAAAATACGGATACAACGGCGCTTGGTAAAATACCCCGCTGCCGAGCCAGTCACCCGCGGCGATCCGCTGCGCCCACTCGTCGTAAGTGCGGCCGTCGCCGGCAAGGTTGTAGAAGAGCGGTATCGTCTCGATCTGCCAAAGATGAGCAAATCGCACAAGCAGCGCGACGGCAAAGATTGCACTGAACCACCGAGCCGTTATCCTGGGCGCGAGGCGATCCGCCGCCGCGCTTGGTTGGCGGCGGCGTTGGGCCCGCGTCTGGTCAGCCAATCGATCTGATCGCTGACCCATGGCCCAATCGTTTTATGCCGGCCTCCGTGATTGGTCTGACTGGCATGCTCACGGATACCATGCAATTAGCTTGCTTTTTAGCGGATTATTGCGTTTCATTCAGAATTCAGAATTCGAGTCCAACCATGGCATATAACAGTCTGCAAGATTTCCTACAAGTTTTGGAACGCGAGGGTGAGCTGAGGCGGATATCCCACCCGGTCAACGCCGAGTTGGAAATCACCGAAATCGCTGATCGCGTGATGAAATCCGCCGGGCCGGCGTTGCTATTTGAAAATGTCGTCGGCAAAAACATCCCGGTCTTGATCAACGCCTTCGGCTCGACCAAGCGGATGGCACTGGCATTGGGTGTCAAGGACATTGAGGAGATCGCCGCCGAGATTACCAAGTTAATTCAAACCCGCCCGCCAAAGAAGTTCAAAGACAAGCTCCAACTCCTCGGCGCACTGGTGAAACTGGCGGGTATCCCGCCAAAGATGGTCAAAGAAGCGGCGTGCCAGGAAGTCGTCAATCGCGATCCTGATCTGAACCTGCTGCCGGTGCTGACCTGCTGGCCAGGCGATGCCGGGCCGTTTATCACTCTGCCGATGGTTTTTTCCAAAGATGCCGTGAAAGGCACGAGAAATGTCGGGCTCTACCGCATGCAGGTGTTCGATCGGCGCACCACCGGCATGCACTGGCATCTGCACAAAGTCGGCGCCAGACATTTCCAGCAACAGAAAGAAAATAAGGGCAAATTGGAATTGGCGGTCTGTCTCGGCGGCGATCCGGCGATGATCTACGCCGCCACCGCGCCGCTGCCGCCGCAGATCGATGAGATTCTCTTCACCGGCTTCTTGCGCAAGAAAGGCGTCGAGTTAATTAAAGGCGTGACCGTCGACATCGAAGTGCCGGCCAATTCGGACATCGTCATCGAAGGCTACGTCGATCCAGCTGAACCGCTGCGGCGTGAAGGACCGTTCGGCGATCACACCGGTTTCTATTCGCTGGCCGATGATTATCCGGTGTTTCACGTCACCTGCATCACCCAGCGGAAAAATCCGATTTATCCGACCACCATCGTCGGCCGTCCGCCGATGGAAGATGCCTATCTGGGTAAAGCCACCGAACGGCTATTTCTGCCGTTGTTGCGCGTCACCCTACCGGAGATTGTCGATATGAATCTGCCCGTGCATGGGGTGTTTCATAACCTGGCGATCATCTCGATCAAGAAAGAGTACCCGGCCCACGGGCGCAAAGTCATGCACGCACTCTGGGGCCTGGGTCAGATGATGTTCACCAAAACCCTCATCGTCGTCGATCATGATGTCAACGTGCACGACCTTGCCGAAGTCACCTGGGTCGTCGGTAATAATATCGAACCTAAACGCGACACGATCTTCTCCGACGGCCCGGTCGACGTCCTTGATCATGCCGCGCCGGTGCTCGGCTATGGATCGAAGCTCGGGCTCGATGCCACGCGCAAGTGGCGCAGCGAGGGATTCGAGCGGGAATGGCCCGATGCCATCGTCATGGACGAAAAAACCAAAAAAACCATCGATGCAATCTGGGAAAAGCTGGGACTATGAAAGCCGATTCCCTGTGCCAATCCAAAATTAAAAATCTAAAATCAAAAATCGCCGACTACGGCAGCCTGGTGCGCTTTTCGCATACAGTGTTCGCGCTTCCCTTTGCCATGGCGTCGCTCGCCCTGGCTTGGCCGCGACATCCGGTGACGCTGCGCAGTGTCCTCTGGATCCTGGTCGCCATGGTCGGCGCGCGCACCGCGGCGATGGGATTTAACCGCCTGGCGGATCGTAAGTTCGACACACTGAATCCGCGCACGAAGAATTGGGAACTGCCTCAGGGCAAAGTAAAGGTCGGCGAGGCCGTACTGCTCACAGCCGTGGCCGCGGCACTGTTCATCTTCGCCGCCTATCAGCTCAACTGGGTTTGTTTTGTCCTATCCCCAATCGCTTTGGCGATAGTGTTCTTTTACTCCCTCACTAAGAGGTTTACTTGGGCGGCCCATCTGTTTCTCGGCCTCGCCTTAGCCATCGCTCCGATCGGCGCTTGGCTAGCCGTGGCGCGCCCGCCGTTCGACATCGCCGAACTGCAAATTCCCATTTACCTTGGTTTCGCCGTAATCTTTTGGCTCGCCGGCTTCGACATCATCTACTCGCTGCAAGACCGGGAGTTTGACGGCAAGATCGGCCTCCATTCGATCCCGGTGCGATTCGGCATCGCCGGCGCGTTAAGATTGTCGAGCGTATTTCATTGCGCCACGGTCATGTTTCTCGCCCTCGTCGGCAGCGCGGCGGCGATGGGAGTCTTTTACTGGCTCGGCTTTCTCGCCGTCGCCGCAGTTTTACTATGGGAGCATCTGATCGTCACCCCTACCGATCTCTCGCGCATCGATAAAGCTTTCTTCGACCTCAATGCCTATGTCAGCCTCGGCTATTTCCTTTTCACCCTTGCCGATGTTCTGCTGATCTCGAAAAACTGGCTCGGCGCATGAGTTTCCCGCTGATCGCGCTCCTGGCGTCGTTGGGCGCCCTGGGTGGCTTTGCCGCCGGACTGCTCGGTGTCGGCGGTGGCGTCGTCATGTTTCCGCTGCTCTATTATGTACCGCCGCTTCTCGGTTTTGCACCGCTCGATGCCAAGACGGTTGCCGCAGTGGTCAGTAGTCAAGTGTTCTTTTCCGCTCTGGTCGGAGGCTGGGCGCATTTGCGCAGGGGACAAGTTCACAGTGGCATCACCGTCACAGCTGGCGTCGCATCCGCGGCCGGTGCCTTGATCGGCGCTGTGGCGTCTAATTGGGTATCCGAAGGATTTCTGCTGGTTCTTTTCGGATTAATGACTACAAGTGCCGGGCTGGCGATGACTCTGCCCATGCCTGACCGCAGTGGCAACGAAGTATCGGCGCAAAATCTCCCAATCGCCAAGCTCCCACTAGCCGCTGCCTCGCTCTCGGGAGGAGTCGTGATCGGCTTTCTTGGAGCGGGTAATTTTGCTTTCGTGCCGTTGCTCATATACGCCTTCAAGGTGCCCACCCGAGTCGCTATCGGCAGCACACTGGTCATCGGCTTGACGAATGGCACCTTGGGATTCATCGGCAAATTGGCAACCAAGCAAGTGCCGCTGCTGGCTGCAAGCGTCGTCGTCCTCGCAGCCGCGCTCAGCGCACTGGCCGGTGCAAGAGTGCATCGAGAAATAACCACGTCGGTGCTACGGAAAATCTACGCGGTACTGGTGACCTTCATCGCGCTCACAGTGTGGATCTCCGTCTGGCGCAGTTAGTTAGCTGGAGGGAACCAGCCCGCACAGGAAATGTTGGTATCTCGAATCAGTGCGCAGCTCGGCGATGAGCGAATTTTACGCGTTGAAATCGCCAATCCTTCGGATTATGCTCACTCGTAACATCTTCATAAGGAGGGGTCTTATGAAAACTCGATACTCGCTTGGATTGTTGCTTATGGCGGCCCTCGTTGGCGGCTGCGCCAGCCTTCGGGTTGGCAGCGATTTCCAAGCTGGCCGCAACGCGCTCATAACCGGCAAGAGCGAAGTCGCGCTATCCTATTTCCAGAGCGTGGCTGAAAAAGATCCTGGGTATCGTTATGGCACCGCGTATCGGCAAGGCGTTTTGAGTTATCTCGGCCGCGCTGAATATGCCGTCGGCCATCTGCCGCAAGCGCAGAAGACACTTGAGCGCGCGCTCGCCGCCAACCGCGAAGAAGATCTAGCCCGGCTCTATTTAGGCTTGGTACTGGCCCGCACAGGAGAGCGCCAGCGCGGCGTCAGCGAGATCGAGAACGGCATGAAAGGGATTCACGGCTTCCTGGAGTACATTACCGAAGCCCATCGTTTCTCTTTTGGTCGCTTCTGGGATCCGGCGCGCGCCATAAGATCGGCGATTCAGAGCGACTTGGCGATGATTTCCGGCCGGGAGTTTGAAATGGAACGCTTAATCGTCTCGGCCGAAGCGATCGGCAAACAGATGGAAGACGAGGTCGACCGCGCCCGTCAAGACGAAACCCGCGAGCACTCGCGCCAAAACGACGGCGGCTCAGGCAGCGGCGGTCAACCTTAACCCGTTAACGAGCAGCATTAGCGGCCAAATCTGTAATCGCTATTTGCAGATTTGGCCGCTGAACGATTCGCAGCCGTCCCCCAGTAGCGGCGAAATCAACGCGCCAATTCTTCGATCTAGCCAGATCGAACGACCGGACAAATTCACAAAAGGACGTAGCTAGCGAAGCGCAGTTCCGCCGCCACCGAATCGAAAGGTCTGTCACCACTGAGGATCGAGGTAAAATCTTAGTTGGCGATCGGCTCATCCAAACCAGTTGTGCCCTCTTTGACAATGCCACATCAGGCAGTCACGGTGGAGTGGAATCTGTAACAACCAATCGCGTGAGACGCTCTAGTGAAGTTCAAATATAGTTTATTGACCGTAGAAGGGCCGTAGGTTTTGCGTTCTGGTGTTTCTTTGAAAGTTGTCTTCTTCGTCGACAATGGCCAATAGCCGGTCGGTGGCTTCGATAATATTGTTTTTCTCCTCGGTCCCTTTGGTCAGCAAGAATGCCGACCGGCGTAGCGCGGCGCGGATCAAACCACGGGTATCCCAGTAAACATAATTCTTGTAGCCGTCGACCATCACCTTGTTGGCCAAGGTGACTCCACCCTTGAGAGTTTCCACGCCTTTTTCGTTTTCTCCCAGGCGCAATTGGGTTAGCCCGAACGCGATCCAGGCGACCTCATCGTCCTTGTTCACGACCAGGGCGCGCTGCAATATGGCGTGGGCGTCTTGAAACCGTGCTTTTCGATAGTACGCCCGGCCGAGATAAGTCAGGCTGTCTTTATACGTCGGATCTTGACTCACGACCGTTTCCAAGGCGACCACAGCAGTATCCATGTCGCCGGCGCGGCCGCGGAGAAATTGCTCGCGACCCTCTTCGTATCGCCCACCCACGCCAAAGCGTGGGATATGGTGGCTGCAAGCGAGGTTCACAATGACTATCATGATCAGCGCGGCACGGGCGAGCCACCGCGGATAAGTTTGCCATCCGAGCATAAGAAGACTCCCTCCAGCGATTGCGAATGATTTAAACTTGCTGGCCTGACAAAAACGGTTGTAGAACAATGGACGCTATCGCTTATCTAACATATCCCAATACCAACTCAATGACCGGTTCGCGCTGAAACCCATAGTCAAATACACTTTGGTTTTTTGTTTAAAGATAAACTGGCGCAACAAAGACTCGTCGGATTGGTTCATGGGATCAAAATAAAAAAGGGGGAGTCATTGCTGACTCCCCCTTTTTGGTTGAACGTCGGTAAGCGTATTCGCTTAGAACGTGTAGCGCCAGTTCAAGAACCACTCGGTCCAGTCACCGCTCTTGCCGTTGCGGCAACCCGCTGGAGCGTTCGTACACACGTCAAGATTATGCGCTTCCTGGTTGCGTGCGTTACGCAGGTTCGATGCGTTGGTCCACAGGAAGTTCACGCCTACGCTCATCCGTGGCGCGACGAAGTACCACAAATCCCACTCGTTGAGCCTGATCGCGTTGCGGTGAAAATCGCCGCTGTTGAGCGTTGCCGGGCAGGGTATGCCGGTGTTGCCATTACAACCCACCGACAAGTCGGTGCGCTCAAAATGGTAGCCGACCAAGATCGACCCGGTTGTCGTCGACGAACCGGTCAACCAGCCCTTCGGACTCCACAGATACAGATCGTGACCGATCAGGAAGACATTGGCTTTCTTTTCGCCTTTGCCATTCGCTACGATGCCGTTGATGCCGGTACCGCGATCCTCGGAGCGCTGCCAGGCGTACATCGACCGTAAGGTGTACGGGCCGACGTTCCACACCAAACCGGGACCCTGTTGGATCGTCAGACCGTCACCAACCGAGTTGGCGCCGGTGCTAAACAGCAACTGCCGGCCGGCACGGGCGTTGGTCTGGATGCGGTACTGGTTACAACCGTTGGCCGCCGCGCGGTTATCCGAGTTACAAAACCACGCACCATACTCGAAGGTTAAACCGCTGATCCATTTGTTCTTCACCTGCGAGAACGGCTGAATATTGCCGTAGGCATGGAAGTCTTTGCGATCGGTCAAAAGCTGCGTGCCGTCGCCGCCTTCGCCGTAGGCGTTCATGCCAACTTGGAAGCGGCCGATGCGGCCGGGGATGCCGATGCCACTGAGCGATTTATCATCCCAGGTAAGGGTCATGCCGGAGCTGGCGCTGCCGGTATTGAACCCCAGAGCCTGGGTCAACATGTCGTACTCGGCCTGCGCGCCCGTGCTGCCCGAGCCCTGCCGCGCCAAGCTGACCGGACCCGAGTTGGTCGTGTCCATGCCGAACTGCACAGTCGGCAGCCAGGGATTGAGCTGGTCGGCATTAAAATAAATCACGCCTCGCTGTAACGGTGTGTTGCCGCCGAAGCCGTCCAAATCCAACCGCCAGTCGATCTGCCATAGGCAGTTGTTGACGCATAGATAAAATTCCGGCCGGAAACGCCGGCCTTCCAACTCGCCCTGGCTGCGGCCGACCTGGTCGCGACCCTGAGTAAAATTGTAGCGCATATGCGCTTCGAACGAGTGACGGAACGACCACGACTTGTCCGCCGCCTCGATCATGATGCCATTGCCGGGACGATAGGAAAACGTCGGCATCGCTGCCGCCGCCGCCGTCGCCTCTTTCTTCAACTCGATCTGCGATTCCTTCAGCTGCTGGAGTTCCTGCTCAAGCGCGCTGATCTTGTCGCTGACGCTCTGCGCTTGAACCGCCCCCGCCGCTAGAAGGAAAGCAGCTAGCACACTCGCTAACCACATACTCTTCTTGATCATACCCATTGCCTCCTTTTGCCTCCCTTAAAATAACTACCTTTACTTAATTGAAAACCGGAATTGCCAGGAAATAACTTGGAAATTCCGAATTGGTTTTCAAAGGTTTTACTCGAATTATCCCGTTCCCGACAATAGGACGTTAGCCCGATTTTCCTCTGGAGTTCATGGTTAATACCTAAAATCCTCATACCTAAGTACTACGAGCTTCGTAACTGGGGGTAGTTTTTAGGCTTTCTAGTCAATAAAACCGGCATTGACCGGTTTTTGACTCATTTTTTCCTCCGACCAAACCCAGGTCGCAGGCCTTGGCATTTGTCTAGGATTATGCGACTTAACCAATTCATCCGGGCACCGGAAAAAACCATAGCGCGAAAGATGAAAGATTTATGTTTAGCGCTGACTATAAACAGCTGGTAGCCAGACGGTGCGTGACGTTGGTGCGATGTTTGTTGTGTCTACTATGGGCGTCGTGCGCGCCGCGGATAGTCGATATGCAGCCATTAAGAGGCTCTCCTGGCGAAACCGTTAGCTTGTCCTTCGAATATCTAGTCGGTTGGCCGCGCGTCGAAATCGACAACGTGATCATGGACTGGCCTCAGCTCAAACTTCAGGCCAGCGATCCGTCTCGGCGAGACGTTCCGGGCGAAGAACTCATTTGGATCGAAGACAAGATCTTACATTTCAAGATTCCCGAGTTGGCTCCCGGCGATTATCAGGTCATCATCCACGATGACAAAGGCCCTCCCGGCGATTTGATTTATTCATTCCTTGAGACTGCCGCTTACTTGGCATTCCCGCCGGTCTGGCCCTTCGTCTTGCGTTCCAATCGGGCGCAGGTTGGATTACAGGTACTGCCAAAAAACTAACCAGACAGGTTGCCATTTTATGGCAACCGACATCGGCAGCGAGAATAGGCTTGACTCGATTACTCGTGCATGTATGGTAAAAAGAATCTCACGAAATACTGGGGCTGAGCCTATGCCGAAGATAACCATTACACTAATTTTAGCGTTAGCCGTGTTGTTGCCCGCATGCTCATTGCCGTCACTGCCATGGTCCGGTTCGGCGCTGAAGGCCGACCCGACGGCGGAGGCGCTCTTCGAAGAGGGCACGCGCAATTTCAACGACAAAAAATATGTCCGTGCCATCGATAGTTTCACCAAAATTAAGACAGACCATCCGTTCAGCCCGCTGGTCACCCAAGCCGAACTGAAGGTCGCCGACGCTCACTATCTCAACGAACAGTTTCCCGAGGCAATCAATTTGTTTAAAGAGTTCCAGGATCTGCATCCGACCAGCGAGCATCTTCCCTTCGTGACGTTGCGCCTCGGCCAAGCCTACTTCGACCAGTTTACCGCCATCGACCGCGAACAGAAAAATACTGAACTGGCAAAAGGATATTTTGAGGCGGTTATAACCAAATATCCGAAGTCGCCGCAGGCGGCCATCGCCAAGACCAAACTCGCCCAAGCCATCGAGTACCTGGCCGAGCATGAATTCAGCGCCGCCGAATTTTACTTCAAACAGCAAAAATTTGCCGCCGCGCGTGATCGTTTCGAGGAGATCGTGCGCAAGTATCGAGACACGCCGACGGCGGTCAAGAGCCTGTACTTCTTGGGCGAAAGCTATCGCCAGGAGAAAAATAGCCCACGCGCTGCGCTCGCCTATGAAGCGCTGATCCAACGCTATCCGCAGAGTAAGTACGCCGCCGATGCGCGCACCCAACTAGCCCTGGTCGAGAAAGAAAAACGCGATCCACTGGATCTTTTGTTGATGCGCGACCGCCGCCCCGGTGCCGCTCCCGCGCCTGAGGTGAAAGAAGACCCGGCGCTGGCCAAGCTCAAGGATCTCAACTTGGTGGCCAAGAATGAAGTGGTCTACGAGGAGCCCGGCGCGGAAAAAGGATTTTTCCGCCGCATCACCGACAAGATCAACCCGTTTTCCTCTTCTTCAAGCTCGAGTTCAAGCGAACCTAAGCCCCAGTCGGCCCTGGATCTAATGGCAAAGAAAAACGAAACAGCCGCCAAGAGCAACCAGCCCAAAGCCAGCGGTCTTGTCGCTGGTGTCGATCAGTCATTGAAAGAAAAGGGCATCGATAGCCAGTCGCGCCAGGCGACGCTGAAAGCGCCAGCCGCGGATTTGCCCAAACCGGATGCCGCGGCGCCAGCGCCCACCGATACTCGCGCGCTGTTGGGTTCGATTGACGCCAATCTGCAAAAGAGCGGGACAAATCCCGCCCAAACACCAAACCCGCCGGCAGCGGCGGCGGCATTCAACGACAGCGCGATCGTGCAAGCTGCGGTGGCGCAATCCGCCGCAGCCAATCAGAAAAGCCAAAGCGCGCCAGTCAATGATGTTTTAAGCAGCATCGATCAGAAGTTGCGCGCAAAAGGGGTCGAACCGGCGAAATTTGAAGCTGCGCCATCCCCGGCGCAGGTGAAAGAAAAAGAAGCTACGGTCGCCAAACCACAGCAACCCAAGACCGTCGAATTGGAACCCAAGCTCGCCCTGGAAAAAGGGCCTTTATATTTGAGTCCGAGCGAAACCCAACCACGCCCCAGCGCTGAACCCGCGGCCAGTAGCGCGCCGTCGTCGGCTAGCGAGCCCCAGCAAGAAGCCGCTTCTCGATCGCTGGTAAAGGGACCGGTACAGCCGCAAGCCTTTGTGACGGGCCAAAAGCCCGCCGTTGCGAAAACTGGGCAAGACGACGCGTCACCGAATGCATTCGGACAGATTCAGCAGGATCTCGAGAAGGCGAGCAAGATTCTCAATCCGTTCAACTGGTAAAACCTCGCGAAGCCATCCCATTCTGGCTTGCCTGCGACCTCGGCTATGACGGTGGTTTCGCCGCCGGCGCCGGGCGCACGCGCGCACCTGCTTTGAGTTCGCTGTGGCGCGCAACAATCACTCTATCTCCGGCTTTTAAACCGTCGCGTATCGCCACTGGACCGGCGCTGTCGTCGGCGAGCTTCACCGCGCGCCGCACTGCGCGGCCGTCAATGATAAGATAAACAAAATACTGACCGTCCAGCGATTGCAACGCCGACCGGGGAACCGTTAAGACTCGCTCTTGCTGCGCCAGCGTTAGCGCAGCATCGACGGCGCTACCGACGGCCAGTGTGCGGTCGCGATTATCGACGCTGATTTCCAATTGAATCTCCTCGGCCGCCGCCGTGCCGTCTAGACGCATCACTTTCCCCGCACGCGTCTCCCCTGCCCCTGCCCGGGGAGAAACTTCCGCGACCATGCCGTCGCGAATTAGCTCTTTAAAAATCGCCGGCACTGCGCCCAGCAGCCTCAAACGGTCGATTTGCGCGATCGCAAGAATCGCCCTTGCTTCATTGACCGGAGCGCCCACCGGCAAGGCCGCGGCGACCACGCCGCTCACCGGCGCGACGATGCGCGCCAGTTGTTGGAGCTCGCGCGCCTGGTTCAACATCGCTTCCTCTTGGGCAAGCTGAGCGCGCGCCAGATCGAGCTGGGCCCGCGCCGTGACGGCCTCGGTCTCCGCCTGTTCGACATCGCGCCGGGCGATTAAGTCCCGGCGATAGAGTTCTTTGACCTGGGCCAGCTGTTTATCCGACGCCGCAGCCTGTTGTTGTCGTTCCTGTAATTGCATCCTGGTCGCGGTGAGGGCGGCTTCGACGACTCGAACGCGCTCGCTCAGTTCGTTGGAGTATACCGACGCCACCACGGCGCCGGCGGTTACGTTATCACCGGTTTTGAATTTAACCTCGGTCAGTCTGCCGGCTAATCGCGATACCACATCGACTTCGGCGCTCGGCTGCAGCTCGCCGCTTATGCGCAGGACCACCGGCCGCGATTCCAGCTTGACCGCAGCGACGGGGACGACAATTTCGTCGGCATCGCTACGCTCCTTCCCAGGTATAAAGCCTAAGTAGATTAAACCCAGAGCTAGCAGCACCGGAGCGCCACAGACGACGATAACGGGCCAACTTCGAGGTTTCATCGAGGATCGCCCAGGGAGCAGGATGGGAGCGGGTTGGCGCTCCGGCAGCAAAGAATATTTAACTGTGAACGATGGAACACCATTGCGGCCTACGCCGAAAGGCCACCGCCTGTTTCCAGACGATGGCCCGTCATGTTGATTCTTTTGGTCCGGCGACGCCTACGAAACTTTATGCCCGGTGGGGTTATCGACGCTGAGGTCCGGCGTCAAGCCTGCGGCAGGCACAGCGCCGGATTTGCCGCGCAAGCGCGCCGGCAGGCCGGTTGCGAATATCTGGAGCCTCTCCATGTAAAGATAGACCACCGGAGTGATGTAGAGCGTTAGGATTTGCGAAATGACCAAGCCGCCGACCACCGCGATACCGAGGGGCTGGCGCGCTTCGGCGCCGGCGCCCCAACCGACCGCGATGGGAATGGCGCCAACGATCGCCGCCATGGTGGTCATCATGATCGGCCGAAAGCGCACCAATGCCCCTTCGTAAATCGCCTCGGCCGGCGCTTTACCGTCATTGCGCTGGGCGTCGAGGGCAAAGTCGATCATCATGATGGCGTTTTTCTTGACGATACCGATCAACATAATCAAGCCGACGAAGGCATAAATACTCAGGTCCATATTAAAAAGATAGAGTGCAATCAAAGCGCCGAGACCGGCAGAGGGTAGGCCGGAAAGTATCGTTAGCGGGTGGATAAAGCTCTCATAGAGAATTCCCAAGACCAAGTAAACGACGAACACCGCGAGCGCTAACAGAACCCATAAGCTCTTGAGCGACGATTGAAATTCCTGAGCCGTGCCTTGAAAAGTGGTGCTGACCGTAGCCGGCAGATTGTCACGCGCAAGCTTGTTGATGGTCGCCACCCCGTCTCCCAAGGCGACCCCCTCGCGCAAGTTAAACGAGATGGTCACCGAAGGGAGCTGGCCGGAGTGATTAACCGTAAGCGGTCCCACGGTATACTTGAGGCTCGCTAGAGAACCCAAAGGCACCATCGGTTGCGCCGTCGCGGCCTGGCCGGTTGTCGAGCGTATATAGAGCATCGATAGCGCCGATGGGTCGTTTTGAAATTTCGGATCCAGCTCCAAAATCACCTGGTATTGGTTGTTGGGGGTATTGATCGTCGAGACTTGCCGCGTCGCATAAGCGTTCCAAAAAGCCTCTTCGACCTGCCGTGGGGATATTCCCTGCGCCGTAATCCCCATGGTCGCCATTTTGTCGCGGTCAATCACGACCTGCAGCTGCGGATTCTTCAGCTGCAAATCGCTGCCGACATCTTGAAAATCCGGCAACGCTCGGATTTTTTCTTCAAATAATGCGGCGTTGCGATAAAGTTCCGCCGCGTCCGGACTCTGCAGGGTAAACTGGTAAAGACTGCGGCTGAGTCGTCCGCCGACACGGATCACCGGCGGGTTCTGCAATGAAACGCGAATACCCGGCACACGTGCCAGCTTGGGTCGTAATTCTCGAATCAGCTGATCGGCATTGAGTGGCTGGCAGGATTTACCCCATACACTCTCGGAGCAGACCGCCGGCCGCTCTGACCGCGCCTTGAGTTTCATAAAAATTCGGCCGGTATTGCCGGTGAGTCCCACACCGCCAACGCCGACGCTGGAGAAAAACGACTCGACATTGGGATCCTTGGCGACGATGGCGGCCAGCTGCTGCTGGTACCCGACCATTTGTTCATAGGAAACGCCTTGCGCCGCCTCGGTGTTGATCAGCAGTTGACCGGTATCCTCGCTCGGAATAAATCCCTTGGGCACCAAGCCAAACATATAGACGGTCGCGACCAATACGAGTAGCGAGACCACCATAGTCGTAACGTGGTGGCGCATCACCCAGCCCAGTGAACGTCCATAGCCATTATTCATCGCGTCTAAACCGCGGCCGAGTAAATGATACAACCGACCGTGCTTCTGATTATGCGCAGGACGGAGATAACGGCTGGCCAGCATGGGAGTCAAACTTAAAGAGATGAACCCCGAAACCAGAATCGCGACGCAGATAGTGACGGAGAATTCCCGCAGAATTCGTCCGAGCATGCCGCTCATAAACAGCACCGGGATGAAAACGCTCACCAGCGATATGGTCATCGTGACGATCGTAAAGCCGATTTCCTGGGCGCCTTTGACCGCAGCTTCGTAGGGTGACTCTCCCAACTCCATATGGCGGACGATGTTTTCGAGAACGACGATGGCGTCGTCCACGACGAAACCAACGGCCAGGGTCAGCGCCATCAGCGACAGGTTGTCCAGGCTGTAATCGAGCAGATACATTACGGCAAACGTGCCGATGATCGACATCGGCAGGGCCAAGCTGGGAATAATCGTGGCGGACACATTGCGTAGGAACAAGAAGATGACGAGGATGACTAAAACGACCGTGCCGATCATGGTCAATTGGACGTCGTGCACCGATTCCCGAATCGAAACGGTGCGGTCAAAAAAGACCTCCAAGTTGATCGACTGCGGAATTTGCGCGCGCAAAGCCGGGAGAATATCCTTGACGGCATCGACGACTTCGACAACGTTGGCGCCCGGTTGCCGTTGTATTCCGAGGATGACCGCCCGTTTATCTTTGAACCAGCTGCCGACTCTGGTGTTCTCGACACTATCGATGGCGGTGCCGACGTCTTGAATACGCACCGCCGCGCCGTTGCGATAGGTGACCACCATCGGCTTATAGGCTTCCGCGTTGGTGAGCTGCGCGTCTGAAACTAAAGTGTAAGCGCGGGTGGGCGCATTCAACGTTCCCACCGGCAGGTCGACGTTGCCGCGCAGCACTGCGGCGACCACATCGTCGATGCCGACCTGGCGGGCGGCCAGCTGATTGGGATCGAGCTGAATGCGAACCGCGTATTTTTGCGAGCCGATAACATCGACCTGGGCGACGCCGCTCACCATCGAGATCCGCTGCGCCAAAATCGTCTGGGCAAATTCATCGACGGTCGACAAAGGCAGCGTCGGCGAGGTCAACGCCAAGAGCAGAATGGAATTGTTCGCTGGATTAACCTTCCGGTAAGATGGCGGAGTCGGCATATTGGGCGGCAGGTCGCGCGCCGAACGGGCGATCATCGCCTGCACGTCTTGAGCCGCGGCATCGACGTTGCGGCTCAAACTAAACTGCAGAGTTATTTGCGTCCGGCCCAAACTGCTGGTCGAACTCATGGAATCGAGGCCAGCAATGGTCGAGAAGTTTTTTTCCAGCGGCGTTGCCACCCCCGATGCCATGGTTTCGGCGCTTGCCCCGGGCAGATTGGCGTTGACCGTAATGGTCGGAAAATCCACCGTCGGAAGATCGCTTACCGGCAGCGACTTGTAACCCAAAGTACCGAAGATCAGAATCCCAACCATGATCAGCGTGGTCGTGACCGGACGGCGTATGAATATTGCGGAGATGTTCATGATGCCCCTCTTTTGTCTTCCGCCTTGGCTTTTTCTCTCTTGCCTCTGTTGGCGCCACCCTTCTTACCCTCCGCCGCGGTCTTCTCGGCCACGCCGCCCTGGTCCTTGATGTCCACTCGCGATTCGGGGCCAAGCAAAAACTGGCCTTCCCGCACGACCTGTTCACCGACGGCCAGGCCTTTAGCGATGATCGCTAGACCTTCACTCGAGCTGCCAATCGTCACCGGTCTAACTTCGACCCGTTTGTCTTCTTTGACGACGAAAACATACTGACCGTCCTGACCGACTTGGACCGCTTCGGAGGGAACGACTACCGCATCCCCCTGAGTCGCCAACGTCAGCGCGACGTTAACGAATTGACCGGGCCAAAGCCGTCTTTCCTGATTCATGAACTCGGCCTTCAGCTTAACCGTGCCTGTGGACCGATCAACAGCATTATCGATAAATGCCAATATGCCCTGTTCCGCCCGGCCTTCATCCGATTGGAATCTCGCCTCCGCCTTTAATTTACCGCCCGCCATATGCCTTTTGAGATCGGCCAAATTCTGTTCGGGCACGGCGAAGGTGACATTGATAGGATTGATTTGGTTGATGACTACCAGCGGAGCGCCGTCATTGAGCCGAATCAAGTTTCCTTCATTGATCAACAAACTGCCGATGCGGCCAGTGACGGGTGAATAAATGTAGCAGTAGCTAAGCTGTACTTTGGCGTTTTCGACAACGGCTCTATCGGCATCGACCACCGCTTCCGCGGCATCCGCATTGGCTTTGATTTGATCGTATTGCTCGCGCGAAACATATTGCTTCTCGACCAACTCGCTATAGCGTTTTAGCTGCTCGCGCATGTTCCTTAACTGCGCGCTATCGCGCGCCAAAGCCGCCTCAGCCTGTTTGAGCGCCGCTTCGAGCGGGCGCGGATCGACGGTGAAAAGCAATTGCCCGTTTTTGACGTCCTGGCCTTCCTTAAAATGAGCTTTCTGAAGCACCCCGGTGACTTGGCTCTTGATCGAAACCGTGGTGTAGGCTTCGACGTTGCCAACGGCGCGAAGTTGGATCGGCACCGATTTTTGCACCGCCGTCGCGACCAAGACTGGCACCGCTTCACGGCCTGGGCCTCGACCACCAGCGCCGGCGCCCCGGCCTTGACCCTGACCGCCGCGCTCGGCACCGCCTGACGGCTTTGCCGCGGCGTCGTCTTGAGGCTTTTTATTGAGCGACCAGGATTGATACTGTTGAAATCCGGCGAAGCCGCCGACCACTATGAGAAATGCTAAGATCCAGAGAGTTCGCTTCATAGGGTTATCAATATACCCCTTTCTGACGTTGGACCTATTTGATCGAGTTCTGTTTCAAGACGCCGACCCGGGTATCGCCCATGGAACGCGCCAGCTGGGCGTCGGCAATCTTGTATTCATAAATGCTGCGTACATACGTGGTTTGCGCGTCGGTGTAAAGGGTCTCCGCATCGGTCACCTCGATGATCGAACCGACGCCGACCTGGTAGCGGCCCTGGGCGAGATCGAGGTTCTCCTTGGCCGCCTTGGCCGCCGACTCATTGGCTCTGATGCGCTCCTGGGTTTCCACCACACGGAGGTAGGCCTGCTCGACCTCCAGCGCAATCAGCTGCCGGCGGTCCTCTTCCTGGGCCTTCAAGTTATAGTAATTATGCAGAGTCTCTTCGACCCTGTAGGTGGTGCGGAAGCCATCGAAGATCGGAATGTTAAGGCTTAGCCCCACCGTCCAATTGGCGCGCAGCGGAAAGGTGTTGCGTTGATCCGACTCACCGCTCGCGCGCCCCCAATTGGCCTCGAAGAGCACATCCGGCAGGTGGCCGCGCCGCGCCGTGGCGATGAGCTGGTCCGAAGCCCGCCGTTGCGCCTCAAAACTTTTTAGCTCCGTGCGCGTCTCGTAGGCGACGTTGCGCGCTCCGGCAAGATTCATCGAAAGCTCTACTTCGGGAGAGTCCTCGGCGACCAGCTGTTCGGGCAAGCGCGGCGAGCCCATGGCGTTTCGCAACGTCACCCAGGCGATCTTGACTCCGTTCTCGGCGGCAATCAAATCGGCCTGAGCCGTGTAAAGGTTGGCCTCGGCGCGCGCCACATCGATCCTGGCCCGTGTCCCGACTTCAAAAAAACCCCGGGCTTGGCGCACCAACAATTCACGGTTACGCACAGTATCCTTGCGCACGACGACAATCGCTTGGGATCCCAAGTAGACATAATAGGCCTGCTTTATCGAAAGAATGATGTCCTGATTGGTGGTCGCATAGTCCTGTTGGACCGCGCCCAAAGTCTCCCGCGCGGCCTGCACGTTGCCTTCCCTTTTGCCGAAATTATAAAGCGTCTGATTAAAGCTAAATTGACTCGAGTAACCTTCGCTTGCGCGTTCGTTGCCGACCGTCGTTCTTTGCCCGGTTTCATACTGATTACTCAAACTAACCGTCGGATAATAGGCGGAGGTCTGCTGGCCGACGATCGCCTGCTGCGACAGAATCCGTTCGTTAGCCTGTCTGATGCGCGGATGATTCTCCAAACCGATGCGCACTGCGTCTTCGATCGTCAGCAGTTTTCCGGTCGGTGATAGCGGCGCTTGAGCTCCCGGTACCGCCTGAATCTGCATTTGAATCTCGGCCGCGTGGGCAACGGCGGCGAGCGCCGCCACTTGTGTCAAGGCACAGGCAAGCAGCCATGTTGTAAAATTGCTAACCCCGATCATACTTTTCCCCCTTACATAAGCGCGCTAAATTCTACCGGCTTTACCGTTCTTATGCAAAATCGCGCTAAAGTGCTAGAACCGAAAATGCGGTCCGGCTGAGACTCCAACCGCCGCTTCGAACTTAGGGCAGGATAGCGAAGATTCGCAGCGGCGCGCCGCTGCCGGCTTTGATCTTCATCGGAATCGCGTAGATCGTCGCATTTTTCGCTGGCAAGCGATCCAGGTTAGCGACGTTTTCAAAAATCGGCAGATTTGCCGCGCCAAGTATTTGATGGGCTAGAAATTCTTTGGACGGTCCGTGATCGATACTCGGGGTGTCGATGCCGACGGCTTTGATCCGCCGCTGTTTGACGAGAAATTCGGCTACCTCTTTAGACAGCCCGGGGAAATGGAGATTGTCGGCGTCGCCCGGCGTGTCGCTACCGAAGTAACGTTTGCGGTCGCCCCAGAACTTGCCCCAGCCCGAACGAATCAATACGATCGCTCCGCTGGGAATTCGCCCGTGGGTTTTCTCCCAAGCGCCAACGTCGCGCAACTGCAAAGTGTAGTCGGCGTCTTTCCCAGCCGGGCGGCTCACGTCGATGATGACTCCGGGTCCGATCAGTTGCGAGAGTGGAATTTGCTCGGCGGTCCTTTTGCCCTCGGCGAAATGAAACGGCGCGTCCAAATGCGTACCGACATGCTCCGAGCCGCCGTAGTTATAGGACGAATACCAGAAGCCGCCCGGGGTTCTGCCTTCCGCGACTTTTTCGAGGTGAAAAGGTTTCGCCGTCGGCCAATGGTGGGTTTCAGCGCTGAACTCGTAGGTCAGATCGACGAGTTTTTTGTCATCGAGCGCATACACCGTACTTGCCATTATCAGCGCCAACGTCAGGGCGGTTAGCGTATTCATAAACGAACCTCCGAACTTTGAAGAGTCTGGCGCGAGGATCTGTTTGGACATGACCCGGTGCAGGTTGGCCGAGGAATTAGCGGCTTCCCCGCAGGTTATCGAGGCGGCGGCGCGCTTCGGCAAAACCAGGATTGATCTTGAGCGCCGCTTCGAATTCCTGTTCCGCTTCGCCGCGCTGGCCGGAATCGACTAGGTCGCGGCCAAGCTCATAATGTGCCACATCAGTCGTCGGGACAAAGCTGCAAGCCTTGGCGGTACAGCGAAATCCGTTCGTCGCGGTTGGCCGACAGCTGTGCTTTGTCGAAGTAGTCGCGGAAGGCCCGGCTGCAGTCCTGCTGTTGCTTCTGACCGCCGGCGATCGCCTCCAGCTCTTTGCGTTGGCGCGCCAACTCAAGGTTTTGTTGTTCGATTTGTTCCCGCTGCCGTTTGAGATCTTCCTCGAGATATCCAGTCAAGCAGGAAGACAATCCCCCTAGAGTCAATACCAGCGCGAGCGCACCGGCAAACCTGGATTGGTGTTTGGCATTGAATCGCATGTTCTCTCCGCTTTGTCCAAGATTTACCGAAACGGTTGCTTACGAATCGAGCTCCGCCAACCCAAGAAAAATCTTTTCCGCTTTAATCGGCAGATCTTTGATGCGCACACCGACGGCGTCGTAGATCGCGTTGGCGATGGCGGGGGCGACCGGAATCAGCGCGCTCTCGCCGATGCCCTTGGCGCCAAAGGGCCCGTTACGGTCCGGCGCTTCGACGGCTATCGATTCGATTACCAAAGGCATGTCGCCAAGCGCGGGCAGGATATAATCGACTAAGTTGGGATTGATCAGCTGGCCGTTGTCATAGGCGATCTCCTCGAACATTGCCTGGCCCATGCCGGTGATCGCCGCGCCGGCCAACTGCTGTTGGCAGCCGAGCGGATTGAGCGCCTTGCCAACGTCGACGGCGCTGGCGTATTTGATCAGTTTGAATTTGCCGGTATCGATGTCGACTTCCACTTCGGCGGCGCCGGCGGCGAGAAACCAAAAAGCCGAAGTGCTCTTTTCGCCGAACTCGTCTTTGGTCGCAGTCTTCACCTGCCCTTCGCCGACCAAGGTGCCGCCCTGCATGCCAAAGCGCTTGAACATCACCTCGGCATAGTCGAGCTGCGTTTCCGGCAAACGAATCTTGCCGCCGGCGAAATCGATTTTGTCTTCCGGCACGCCGTATTCCTTGACCACGATCTGCTTGAGTTGGCGCTTGATATCCTGGGCGGCGAGCTGCACAGCCTTGCCCATGTGGAAGGTCGAACGGCTCGACGATGTGGTCAAATCGTACGGCACCACGTCGGTATCGACGCCGAGCACTTGAATGGTCGGCATCGGAACACCCAACTCCGTGCCGGCGATCTGCGCCAGCACGGTCTCCGAGCCCTGCCCCATCTCCACGGTGCCGCTATATATAGATAGGCTGGCATCCTCGTTGAGCTTCACCACCGCGCAGGAAATCGACGGCGTAATCGTCGCCTTGATCATGCACGCCAATCCTTTGCCGCGGCGCAATATTATCCGGTTGTGAACCTTGAACACTTGAACCCTTGAACGTTTTCTTCTCCCATCCGATAGATCTCGCCACTTCATCAATACACTCTTTCAATCCCACCGCGCGCAACGTTTCTTCGGTGACAAACTTGTCGCCGTCGTCGTAGCCGTTGCGCTTGCGCAGCTCGACCGGGTCGATCTTGAGCGCGGCGGCGATGATGTCCATCTGCGACTCCACCGCCCAGGCCGACTGCGATACGCCGAAGCCGCGGAACGCGCCGGCCGGCGGCTTATTGGTATAGACCGAGTAGGAATCAATTTTTAAGTTGGCGATCTTATACGGTCCCGCCGCCGTGTAGCCGGATTTTTTCGCCACCCGCGGGCCGATCTCGGCGTAGGCGCCGGTGTCGAGATGGATCTCGCACTCGCGCGCGATCAGCGTGCCGTCTTTTTTGACGCCGGTCTTCATGCGGATCACCGCCGCATGCTTGGTAATAGTGTAGAAAACTTCTTCACGGGAAAGCACCAAGCGCACCGGCCGGCCGGCTTTCTGCGACAGCGCCACGGTAATCGGTTCGACCTTGGGATAAACTTTGCCGCCGTAGCCGCCGCCGAGGTAAGGCACGATCACGCGCACCTTCGCCACCGGAACTTTGAATATATTCGCCAGCTGGGTGCGTACGACAAAAGGATTTTGCGTCGTCGCCCAGACCGTGATGCGTCCGCCGGGCTCGACCGACGCGATGCATGCGTGGGTCTCGAGAAAACAATGCTGCGTTGCCGGTAAGGTGAAGGTATCTTCGAAAACATGATCCGCTGCGGCGAACCCTTCATCGATGTCGCCGCGATTGAGCTTGAAATGGGTGCACAGGTTAGTGCCGTCGATGGGCTTCAAGTCGGCGAGATCGGCAAAACCGGAAGCCGGCAGCTTGACCGAGTCGTGAACCAGCATCGCGCCGGGCTTAAGCGCGTCTTCAATGCTGAGCACCGCCGGCAGCTCTTCATAATCGACTTCGATCAGTTTGAGCGCCGCTTCGGCGGCATCGACGGTCAATGCCGCCACCGCCGCCACCGGATCGCCGACATGGCGCACCTTCTCCGTCGCGACAATGGTCTGGTCCTTGAACACCGGCCCGTAAAACGGCTCTATGCCTTCGTCGTGCAGGATATCACCGCGCGTCAGCACCGCCATGACCCCGGCAACCTTCTCAGCCTTGCTCGCGTCGATGCGCGTAATCCGCGCATGCGGATACGGACTGCGGAGAATTTTCCCGTGCAGCATTCCCGGCACGCTCATGTCCGCCAGATACTGCGCCCGTCCGGTCACTTTTGTTTCGTAATCGAGCCGGCGATAGGATTTGCCGATTTCAGTGGATGCCATTTTTGCTCTCTACAACCTTAATACTCGTGTGCTGCATGCCGTCCTTACACCTCACCCCTAACGTTCTTCACCGCTTGCATGATCTCCTGATAACAGCCGCAGCGACAAAAGTTGCCGGCGAGATAATCGCGAATCTGCTGATCCGATGGCTGGGAACATTCGGCGAGCAGCGCTTTGGCCGTGAGAATGAAGCCGGACGTACAGTAGCCGCACTGCAGCGCGCCAAATTCCATAAACGCTTCCTGAATTGGATGCAGCTTATCCTTGCTACTTAAGCCTTCGACGCTCTCAATCGCGCAACCGTCCGCGTCGACAGCTAACATCGAACAGGCGCTGACCGGCTTGCCATCGACCAACAACGTGCACGCGCCGCAAACCTGTATGTCGCAGCCCAACTTGGCGCCGGTAAGCCCGAACTGCTCCCGCACCAAGTCCAACAGCGTCGTGCGCGCCTCGACTTCAGCGCTGCGCTCCCTGCCGTTAATTCTAAGTGAAATGGTTTTTTTCACGATTTCGAATCACATTTGTGCAGCACGTTCGTTCGCTTTCATCGCCGCGCGCTTCACCAGCGTGCCCACAATCGCACGCTTATATTTCTCCGAGCCGCGCAGGTCGCTGGTCGGACTGCACTCCTGCGCCGCAATGCTGCCGGCTTCTAACGCCAGGTCGGCTGTCAGCCTCTTGCCGGAAATCAACGCTTCGGCTTGGCGCGCGCGCACCGGCGTGGCGCCGACGCAGCCAAGCACGATGCGCGCGGTTTGCACTGTCGCATCCGCATTCGCAGTCAGCCGCACCGCCACGCCGGCGCACGGCTTATCGACTACCGAACTGCTGGAGAAGCGAATGTATTCGATGCCCGAACGCGCAGGCAGCGGCGGCAATACGACTTCGGTAAGAATCTCGTCTGCCGCCAAGCTGGTGGTGTAAAAATCGACAAACAGCTCTTCAAGCGCAATCGTCCGCTGTCCGGTGGTACCGGCAATCTTGACCGTACCGTCGAGTGCGATAAAGATTTGCGCCAAGTCGGTCAGCGGTTCGCCGGAAGCGAGATTGCCGCCGACCGTGCCCATGTTGCGCACCCGAATGTTGGCGACTTCCCGTTCCGCCGCGCACAGCACCGGACATTTCTCTAGCACCAGCGCGGAAATTTCAAGCTCGCGGTGGGTCACCAGCGCGCCGATGGTCAAGCCTGCACGAGCATCGAAGCGGATGCCTTTAAGCTCGGCGATCTTTTTGATGTTGATCAAGGACGCCGGCTCCAACAATCCCTGCTTCATGAGAATGGTCATGTGCGCGCCGCCGGCAAAGAGCTTCGCCTCGCTGCCATGCTGTTTGAGCAGCGCACAGGCCTCGGCAACGGTCGTGGGTTCCAGGTAGTCGAAGTTCTTCATCTGCCTTTGAAGTGAAAGTCGGTTACGGTCAATTCAAAGAACGCATAACATAAGTCAGCGGCGGCTGGCCGGATACGCTGAACGCGGCATGAAAATCCGCAACCGCGAATCTGACTCAGCATTGTTTGGCACATTATATTTTCGCGCATGGGCAATTGTTTCGGTCTGCCGAGCCGCTTGCGAATTTCCAGTTTTTATCTTGGCTAAATGTACTTCACCTTATCGACGCCGGGGATCTCGACCTTCTCGAAGCGCCAGTGCTCTTTCAACGGCGCGGTGGCGTCAATGCCCATGCCCGCGGTCACCCGGGCTTCAGGGCAGGATGGGTCGAGGGTCGAACAGGCGATGCGCGGGATGACGATCAAATCCTTGTCGGCTTGAAAGCGCGTGGCCATCGCCCAGTCGACTTGCATTGGATCGAAGGGATCGATGTCGTCGTCGACGACGATCACTTGCTTTAAACCGATGCCCATGGCCAGCAGCGCGAGAATGACATTGCGCCCTTCGTTTTCCGCGCGCTTCTTGATCGCCACGACGACGTGATGACGAAACGTCCCGCCCGGGGTCATGTTGACGCCTTTGACTTCCGGCACGATCTTTTTCACTTCACGCTGGACCACCGCGGCGTTGCCGTACTCGATCAGCGTGTGATTTTCCGTCACCGGCATGCCGGTGAGGGCGGTCTGCCAGATCGGCTTCTTGCGCATGGTGATGGCGGTCACCTTCAACACCGGCGCCTGCTTGGCGTCGCTATAACAGCCGGGATACTCGCCGTAGGGCCCGTCCGGCACGCGTTCGCCGGGAATCGTCACCCCTTCGATGATCACCTCCGCCATCGCCGGCACTTCGACGTCGATGGTTTCGCATTTCACCAGTTGCACCGCGCCGCCGCGCAGGCCGCCGGCGACGTAAAATTCGTCGATGCCGTAGGGCACTCGCGCTTGCGAGGCGACGACGATCGATGGCTCCACGCCGACCGCGGTGGCGACCGGCAATCCTTTGCCATTTTCTTCGGCTTTCAAAATCATTCGGCCCAAATGGTGATCCGCCGGCGCCCAGAGCGATAACTTGTCTTTGCCCAGCACCAGCATGCGGTGGACGGAGAGATTGCGAATGCCGGTGTGAGGATCTTTGCCGATCTGCATGCCGATGGTGACGTAAGCGCCGCAGTCTTTGCTCGCGTGGGTGACGATGGGGAGTTTGGTCAGGTCGACCTGATCACCGGTCCATTTAATTTCCTTGCACGGACCGGTGGCAACGATCTCAGGCGGGATGCGCTTGTCTTCCAAGGTCATATAACGCTCGAGCAGCTCGTCCTGGGGCACGCCGAGGCCGAGCGCGACCAGTTTGCGCGTCGCGAACAAACCGCCGAGCACACGCCAGTCAGGATAATTTTTAACGTTTTCGAACAGCAGCGCGGGCCCTTCGATATCCGAGGTCTTGCGCATGCCCGCGGCGATCTCGTGCTTGACGCTAACCTCGTCTTTGACCCGCTTCAACTGCCCCAAATCTTCCAGGTGGGCGAGAAAGCCTCTTAGATCGTCAAACATAGAAAAACCTCAAACTTCCAAATTGGAGTGGTGGAGTATTGGAGTGATGGAATGTTGGGTAGGAAATCCGGAACCCATTACTCCAACACTCCAGTACTCCATTACTCCAATCTTCAGCCCATCCGCAACAGCGGCAGCACCTGGTCGACAAATCGCTTCATCTGCCCCGGCTGATCCGGCGCGGTGAAGCGCAGCACCGGCGTGGTGATACCCATGTCGAGCCATTGTTGAATCAATTCTGCGCAGTCTTTCGGCGCGCCGTGGGCGAGCCAGACCTTGATCAGGCTCTCGGGCGGATAGGCCGGGCCGTAATAATGATTGAAGTAATCCTTGGACTGCCGGTAAGCCAACGCCCGGTCGTCGTTGATGTTGACCATGCCGTGGATGGCAACCTCAAAACCGGACAGATCCCTGCCAGTCTCCCGGGCCGTCTGCTCAATAATTATCAGGCGCTTGCTTAATTCTTCGGCGCTGACACCCATGGTGATGTAGCCGTCGGCGAGGAGACCGACGCGGCGCATCGCTTGGTCGACGACTCTGTCGCCCACCTGCGCACGGTCGGGACTGACAGCGATCCAGATCGGCGGCGGCTTTTGCACCGGCTTGGGTACAATGTTGTAGTCTTCGAGAACATAATACTTGCCATGAAATGAAGTGTTGTGATCGCTCCAGATCTGCCGTAACAGCTCGATGCCCTCGCGCATGCGGCCGACCCGTTGATCTTTCGTAACCCCGAACGCGCGCAGCTCGCCTTCGTGACCGCCGCCGATACAGACGCCGAGCAGCGAACGGCCTTGGCAGATCTGGTCCAACGACGCCCACTGAATCGCCAATAAAACCGGATGACGCACCGGAAACGACGCCATGCAAATCGTGCCGAGCCGAACCTTTTTGGTATGCGTCGCCACCGCCGCTAGCATGGTAATTGCTTCAAGCCGTGGCTTGTGAATCAAACTGTCGCCAAACCACACCGACTCGAATACCCCGGATTGCTCAGCCAGGACCGCAGTGTGGATGAGTTCCTGGACGTCGGTGAGACCGAACAACGCGCCACGGTTGGGCAGGCTGATGCCCCATTTCACCGGCAATTCAACCATGGCTTTGTGTTAGAAGAACCATCACAGGGAGTCAAGCCGATCTCGGCTTGACAGAAACGGACATTTGCGAGCATAGCATTACTCAGCGCGCTCGCCCGCGACGGCAAGCGTTTAGCGATTCCCCACTCTAGGAAGCGGAGGTTCATTGCCATGTCAAAAGATCTGCGCAGTTATCTCGATGAGTTGTTGGAAAAGCGTCCCAAGGATGTCGTCGTCGTCGACAAAGAAGTCGATCCGGTCTACGAAGTCACCGCCATCGTCGAAAAATTTGAACGTGAGAATAAATTCCCCTTGGTGTTTTTCAAAAACGTCAAAGGGTCCAGGATCCCGGCGATCGTCAATCTCGGCGCCACCTATGAGCGTTTGGCCTTGGCGCTCGGTTCCCCCAACGTGCCGCAAATGGTCCGAGATCTGGCCCATCGCGAGCACCAACCGCTGCCGGTCAAAGAGGTCGGCGCCAAAGACGCTCCGTGCAAACAAGTGATCTTGAAAGGCGAGCAAGCCGATTTAGATTTGTTGCCGGTCCTGACCCATAACGAAGGCGACGCCGGCGCCTACGTCAACGCGGCGGCGTTGATCTGCAAAGAACGTGGCACCGGCGAAATTAACGTCGGCATCTACCGCCATCAAAAACAGGGTAAACGGCAACTCGGCTTGATGGTCAATCCGGCCAACCATGCCAACTACGTGCGCGCCGAGTATGAAGATCACAATGAACCGATGGAAGTCGCGCTCTGCATCGGCCACCATCCGGCGCTCAACATGGCCGCGGTCAGTAAACAGGCGGGGATCGGCTCGGAGTTGGAGATCGCCGGCGCGTTTCTCGGCGAGTCCTTGGAAGTCGTCAAAGCCGAGACCGTCAATCTAATGGTGCCGGCGCATTGTGAGATCGTCATCGAAGGCGTTGTGCCGCCCAAGAAGCGCCAGTACGAAGGCCCCTTCGGTGAATGGCCGCACTACTATTATAAGGAGGGCGAGCAGCCCTACATCGAGGTGACCGCGATTACGATGCGGAAAGAGCCGATCTATCAGAGCATCCACAGCGCCCACATCGAACACAACATCATCGGCGCCGCACCACGGCTTGGCAGTCTGCTCAAACGGGTGCAAGAAGTCGTGCCCAGCACCACTGCGGTTAACCTGCCCATCTCCGGCGCCGCCCGCTCCCATTGCTACATCTCGGTGAAGAAGCGCGCCGAGGGCGATCCCAAACAAGCGGCCCTGGGCGCCATCGTCACCGATCCGAATATCAAGCATGTCATCGTCGTCGACGACGATGTCGATGTCTTCAACGAGAATCAAGTATTGTGGGCGCTGGCGATGCGCTTCCAGGCCGACCGCGATTTGGTGATCATTCCGAACATCATCGGCTCGCATTTGAACCCGACCGCCTACGGCTACAACCGCATGGAGCGCGGTCCGATGGAGACCAAACTGATTTTCGACGCCACCAAACCGCTGCCGCCTTATGACTTCCCCAAAGAAGCCCAGGCGCCTGACGCGGTATTGAACAAGGTCGATCTCAATCGGGACACCCGCCCCTACGAGCCGGGCAAGGACGACAAAATCATAACCGGAAGATAGATTGAGGAAAGAGATTCAATACGTTCAAATAGTTCAAACCGTTCAAGCCGTTTTCGGAGGTTCCGAGTCCTATAACGTTTTGAACGAATGGAACGGCTTGAACGTTTTGAACGGGAGCCGATAGGCGACAAGAATGGTAGAAATCGAGCGGGTCTCGAAAAGTTTTCACAAGACCGTCAAGGAGCACACCACCGAGGTGAAAGCTCTGACCGAAGTGAATCTTTCGATCCGCGCGAACGAGTTTTTGAGCATCATCGGCCCGAGCGGCTGCGGCAAAACGACGCTACTCAAAATGATCGATGGCCTGCTACCCTACGACAGCGGCACGATCTCGATCGCCGGCAAGCCGGTCACTGCGCCGGGTCCGGACCGTGCCGTGGTATTCCAGACCTTCGCGCTGCTGCCATGGCGCACGGTGTTGGCCAATGTCGAGTTCAGTCTCGAGCTGCGTCAGATCGGCGCCCAGCAACGCACCGAGATCGCCCGCGACTGCTTGCAGCGTGTCGGCTTGGGCGATTTTGAAAATCACTATCCCCACGAACTCTCGGGCGGCATGCAACAGCGCGCCGGTCTCGCCCGCGCCCTGGCGGTCAATCCGTCGATCCTATTGATGGACGAGCCCTTCGGCGCCGTCGACGCCCAGACCCGCCAGCTGTTACAGGAAGAGTTGCTCGAACTCTGGCAGCGCGAGCGCAAGACCGTCATATTTATAACTCACAGCATGGACGAAGCGGTCTACCTTTCCGACCGCGTCGTCGTCATGACGCCGCGGCCGGGGCGAGTCGCCGAAATCCTCGACGTCCCGCTGGCGCGGCCGCGCAACGCGGAAGCAGTCCGACGCGAACCAAAATTCGTCGAGTTGACCAACTACATCTGGGATAGTCTCAAAAAAGCGATGGAGAATGGCCATGATCCAAGGGATTCTCATGCCCAATAAAAGTAGCCAGGTAGCTAGCGAGGATGACGACCATTGCGTAGCCAATTCAAAATGAATGCGCTGTCGATCCTCTCCCTCGCCGCGGCGTGGGAAATCGCCGGACGCGTAGCTGGCTCACTGCTGATCCCGCCGCTGAGCCAAATCGCCGCGGCCTGGTACAGACTATTGCTTGGCGGCAAGCTCCTGCCCAATCTCGGCGCCAGCCTTTCAACCATGGTCGTGGGCTTTGTCCTGGCGGTTTTAGTCGGCATCGTCATCGGCCTGCTCATGGGCCGTTTTCGCGCCGTCGAGCATTTTCTCGATCTCTATGTCAACGCCCTGATGTCGGCGCCCACCACCGCCTTCGTGCCGGTGCTGATCCTCTGGTTCGGTCTCGGCGTGCACTCGCGCATCGCCGTGGTCTTTCTCTTCGCCGTGTTCGTCGTCATCATCAACACCATGACCGGCGTCAAGCAGGTCGACCGCGTGCTGCTAGAGATGGCGCGTTCCTTCGGCGCTCGGGAAAAAGAAACGTTTTTGAAAATCATTCTGCCCGCCGCCATGCCGGCGATCATGGCCGGCGTCCGCCTCGCCATGGGGCGCGCGGTCAAGGGCATCGTCACCGCGGAGATGCTGCTGACCCTCACCGGCATCGGCGCCATGATCATGCAATATGGCTCGGCCTTCGCCACCGACGCGCTGTTCGCCGTGATTTTGACGATTTTAATCGTCGCCATGATCGCCATGAAGCTGGTCCAATTGCTCGATCATCGTCTCACCGGCTGGAAAGTCGAAGTCGCCATTGAATAGTCGATAGAACCAGGAGGGATTGCTATGACCAGGCCACTCATAAGATTATCCGGCCTACTGATCGTGCTCGCCCTTGGACTCGGTTTGCCCAGTCCGTCACAAGCCCAGAAAAAAGTCCGCTTCGCCTATCCATCCTCGGCCGATATGGGGGACATACCGTCACTGCTCGCCTGGGAACAGCTGAAGAAGCAAGGCATAGAAGTTGTCCCAACTTTTTTTCCGCGCACCGATCTCGCCGTCCAAGCGGTGGTCGCTGGCGAAGTCGACATTGGTTCCGCCGCCGGCATCGCCGTCGTCAAGGCGGTGGAAAGCGGCATGAACGTCAGGGTGATCGGCGAACAAGTGCGCAACGAATGGCAACTGGTAACGCCGGTGACGTTGAAAGATCCCAAACAGCTCGACGGCAAGCGGGTCGGCTACCATGCGCCGATCACCGTCACCGAGGCCTTGGTCAAATGGATGGCACAGCATTATAAGATTACCCCCAATTGGCTGATCATTCCCGGCTCGGATGTGCGCGCCGAAGCGATCATGCGCGGCCAGCTGGACGCCACCCCGGCCGAAATCGTCGATGTGCTGAATATTTTGAACGCCAAGCGCGGCCAGTTTCACGTCTTGATTTCCTACGCCAAGATCTTCCCGCAACTGATCGGCTCCATGTACTTTGCCCGCGCCGATTACTTGCAAAAAGAAAGCGCCGCTGTCGAAAGCGTGATGGAGGCGCTGTTGCGAGCCCACCGCAACGCCGAGGAACGGCCCGCGTCAGTGCGCGAAAACGCGCTCCGGCTGCTGCCGGAGACCAAGCCGGAACTGATCGACGCCATCGCTGCGAGTTACAAAGAGCTGCGCATCTGGGATATCAACGGCGGCGCCGGTAAAGAGCGCGGCGATGCCAGCATCAAGTTTTTCGAGGATGCCGGATTGCTGAAAAAAGGCGCGGTGAGCTTCGCGCAATCCTTCGACACCGGCCCCCTCGACCGCGTGCTCAAGAAGATCGGCCGAAAATAAAAAGACAAAAAGCCGGGGGCAAACTCGCGCAAATCCCGCCGCGGCAATATGAAGCCCAATACCCTCAGACTGCTCTCCCTCGTCACCCTAGGCGCGGCGTGGGAAATCGCCGGCCGCACCGGCGACAGCCGCTTGCTGCCGCCGGTCTCGAAAGTTCTGAGCGCGTGGTTCGACCTGCTCGTCTCCGGCCAACTCTTTCACGCCCTCAGCGTGAGTCTGCAGGCCCTCGCCATCGGATTCGTTGTCTCGGTCCTGTTCGGTGTCCCACTCGGGTTGCTCATGGGCCGGTATCGCCGGCTCGAAGCTTTTCTCGATATCTACATGACCGCCCTGCTGACCGTGCCGATGATTTCGTTCATCCCATTTTTAGTCATCGCCTTCGGTCTCGGCCTTCACTCGCGCGTCTGGATCGTTTTTTTGTTCGCCTTTGTCATCATCGCCATCAACACCGCCGCCGGCGTGCGCAACGTCGATTCGACCTTGACCGAAATGGCCAAGTCCTTCGGCGCCAAAGAGAGCGAGCTATTTGTAAAAATCATCCTGCCCGCCGCATTGCCGATGATCATGGCCGGGATCCGTCTCGGCATGGGGCGGGCGGTGTTGGGCATGGTCACCAGCGAAATGATTCTCGCCGTGGTCGGCTTTGGCGCCATGCTGATGACATTTAGCGCGTCGTTCAATTCGGCGGCGCTGTTCGCGACGATCTTGACCATCGTCCTGCTCGCCTTGGCCTTGTTGGCGTTGATTCAATATCTCGATCGCCGCTTAACCCCATGGCGCGCAGTCACGTGAGGCTTTTGAAAACTCTTCAATCGGATTACTAATGAACCGAGACACCACTGGCCGGCGTTTTCGCTAAATCAGCCCAACCCATGGAGATTGCTTCGTCATGAAATATAAAATCTTGACCAGACCGCTGGCGCGCCTCGGCGTCGCGATGGCAGTTACTCTGGTGCATTCTCCTGCCGGCGCGCAAACTTCCATGGAGAAACTGCGCGTCGCTTACACGGTCATTGCGCCGACTCAGGCAACCGTCTGGACCGCCAAGGATCTGGGTCTTTTTGCCAAGCACGGACTCGACGTCGACTTGGTGCTACTTGTCGGCGCGCCGCTCGCGATCGCCGCTCTGGTCTCGGGGGAAACTCCGATCGTCCACGCCGGAGCTTCCGCCGTGGTCACCAGCAACCTGCAAGGGTCCGGCACCGTGCTGGTTGCGGGCGGAGCCAATCGCTTTCCCTACGTGCTTTTCGTCACCGATGAGATCAAACGAGTGGAAGACCTTAGAGGCAAGAAATTCGGCGTAAGCCGCATCGGCAGCGCCGATCACGCGGCCGCCGTCACCGTCTTTGACAAGCTCGGCATTAAAGAAACCGAAATCACCTATGTGCAAGCCGGCAATATTCCAGCGCGCTTGGCCGCCATGCAGGGCAACGCGCTTCAGGCAAGCTTGCTGCAAGCACCGGAAACCCTAAAGGCTAAAGAGATCGGTTTCCGCGCGCTGCTCGATTTCACCAAGCTCGACGTCGAATGGCAGCAAAACGGCGTCGCCGTTACCCGTGACTACATCAAAAAAAGGCCCGACACCGTGCGCCGCTTTTTGAGAGCCTATGTCGAGGGCAGCCATTACAACCTGACCAATGCCAAGGGTGCGCAGAAGATCCTGCAAAAGTATCTGGCGATCAAAGACGAAAAGTCCGTCGAAGAAGCTTACAACGAAATCGTCGTCAAGCTGACCAGGCGCGTGCCCTATCCGACCGAGCCAGGTATCCAGCTTTTTCTCGATCAACTAAAAGTGAAAAACCCCAAAGCCGGCCAGGCCAAACCGAGTGATTTTACCGACGTGAGTTTTTTGAAAGAACTCGAGTCCAGCGGCTACATCGACAAGCTCTATAAGTAATCGCTGTGCGAAACCTGGGACCTCCAATGATTCCACGGCGCGCGCTTCTTATACTGTCCGCCGGTCCGGCACAGGTCACCGGTGGCTTGTCGGCTGCCTCGACCTTTCGCTTCCGCCGACAACGGTTGGCGACTTTAGACAGGCTCGGTATCGACATGCAGTTCTTGATGCCGAGCACGCTCTACGCCAACATCACCGAAGAGCCTGCCTACGAAGCCGCCCTGTATCGAACTTACAATCGTTACATGGGCAAGCAATGTCGTGAACACACCGACCGGCTCAAATGGGCGGGTCTTATTCCCATGCGTGACGCGCGCCAGGCATGCGAAGCTATCGAAGAGATACAAAAGCTCGGCGCGCCGCGGCCGTCGTTTACGGCACGGTTGGCAGTCGCATGCTGAGCCACTCGAGCTTCACGCCGGTTTGGGACGAATTCGCGCGCTCCGGCTTGCCCTGTGCGTCCACATGGGATCGAGCTACATGCCATTGACGCGAGTTGTGCGAAAATATTTTTGACTCGAATATGATCAGCAAAGCGCTGCCGGCAAATCTCGCGTTTGTCGCGATCATCGGCCACGGCATGTTGGATCGCTATCCGAATCTGAAAGTCGGCTTTCTCGAGTTTGGCGCCGAATGGATCTTTTACATGGCGGGACGGCTGAAACACTACGCCGGCCGCGAATAAGCGGCGCATGCCATAGCAGCAAGGGCCTGCTCGCAGCGCGACGTCGAAGATTATTTCAAGTCGGGCCAGATCTTCGTTGCCGCAGAAGCCGATGACGCCATGATGACCCAGGAAATGGCTTTACTCGGCGAAGACCAAATTCTCTTCTCATCGGATTTTCCCCATGACGAAGGCCGCGGCGACGCGATGAAAGAAATCCTCGAACGCAAGGATCTCACGGAAACTCAAAAACGGAAGATCCTGTGCGATAATACACTGCGGTTCTTTGGCGCCGCATAAAGGAACTTCAAGGTGAAAGACAAATCGTCGTTCGCAACTCGCGCTCGCAATCTTGGCTGTGCTGTTTTTCATATACGCTCCGGTTACGCCAAACCCATCCGCATCGCCATTCCAGGCTGCAATATAACCGGGTCGCGTTCTTATCGCCAAGACCAAGTCTGTTTCAAAGCAGAGGGCTTGGACGTCGAATTAATTCAGATGACGGACCCTGGCCGATCTCGCGCTGATGTCCGGCGAAGTACCGTTTCACGAGCGTGCCGACGGCGGCCATGACGGCGAATCTCCGTGGCGCTAATCTTCGCGTGCTCTTTACAACTTTTGAACGGCCTTTGTTCTGGCTCTACAGCAGGCCGCAGATACGCGAAGTAAGAGACTTGAAAAGCAAAAAGGTCGGTGTCGGAGGATTGAATCAAGCGAGTTACACTTTGCTGAGAGAAGTGTTGAGACAACTACGGCCTAGAGGCGGGCAAGGATTATACGCTCATTCAGGCCGGCGATAGCGCTCCGCGCTTCATGGCGCTCACCACCGGCTTCATCGATGCGACACTTATGCCGCTGCCGTGGAATTTCTCGGCGCAGGAAGCCGGCATGCATGAGCTCGTTGCTCTTTCTAAAGCCGATATTATCGCGCCGACCGGCAGCATCGTGCTCCGCGAAGATCTCCTGCGTAGCGAGCCTCAAATGGTTGGGCAGTTCACTCGCGCGACGCTGAAAGCCCTCCGCTATGCGATAGAACGGCGCGCGGGCGCTATCGACGCTCTGACCCAAAGTCTCAAGATCAAAGAAGATCTCGCTGCTAAAGGCTACGACGCCGCCCATCCGGCCTTAACAACCGATGGAACCATGACTGAGGCGTCGCAACGCAAGGCGTTGGAGGCAGTGCTCAAAAGTGCAGGCGTAAAAGATGCGCCGCCGCTAGATAGGTTTTTCAACTTCGCGATCGCAAAGAAAATCGCTGCCGAGTTGCAAGCGAAAGGCTGGAAACCGTAAGCGGATGAAGCCTATGGCGAAGATTATAAGTCGCCTACCGGTCTTAGCGTCCTGATACTTCTCCTCAGCTTCTCAAAAATCATCGTCAAATACCCCGTCCCGTTGCTTCCCTGATAGCAGAGTGACTTTCCCCTGACATCTTTTCCTAAAGCGCCGCGCATCATGTAGAGATGTCCCGCGCGGCCTTCCGGGTTCCAGGTCTCGAAATCTTCGTCGCTCATGTCGAGCAGCCTGCCATGCTGGCCTTTCTCGAGCCATTCCTTGGCGAGCCGATCGAACCGTTCTCCCTGCGGCACGACATATTCGGGCGGCTTGGAAAAATCAAAGGTGTGCGACAATCCGCCGCTGGCGATGAAAAATGCTCTGCGGCCCGAGTTTGCGCACCGCCTCGCCGACGACCTCGCCAAACCGGCGATGCGCTTCGCGCGGTCCACGCCACCAGATCGAGCAAGGCACAAGCGGTATACGGCTCTCGCGGCACAGTAAATGACCCGGCACCCAGACCGCATGCTCTTGCGCGACCCGATGAATGCGCTTCAATGGCAGCCCAGCGCTGCGCGCGAGATCGCCGATCAGCGCCGCAAGCTCCGGATCGCCGGGAAAACTGAAGAGCTGCGGTTCGATGCCTTGATACGACGTATCGCAGCCGTCTTCGTGCTGCGCGCCGTCGTCGATAAAGAATCCATCCCGCGGCATCCAGTGAGTCGACGCCAAAACGATCACGTCGGGCTGCAACTCGTCTAATTGCTGCCGCACTTCATCGATGGCAGCTAAAGACTTATTGCGATGATCGTTGGGGCGGTGCCGCGCCTCGTACATGGGAATGGTGTGCGGCAAAACCGCGCCGCCGATGACTCGGCCATTCTCGTTGGATTGGCGAATGAGAAACCGGCTCGGGCTCTGCGCCGCAAAATTCCCTCGTGCACCACTCGGCGAAGTTTTCGCGATCGTATCCCCCTGCCAAGGTCCGCTCCACGTCCAAAGAAATTACGCGAATGACCGGAACCTGCGTCGCGGATAAACGTTGACGTTTGCTCATCCGGCATGAGCGCCACGGTGTAAATGCAGTCGTATTTCTCGCTGATGCGTATTGCCGTTCTCTTGCCGGCTGATCGTGCGCGGATAGCCCAGCACTTCAATGTCGATGACGACGGCGGCTCGATCGCGGTAACGCCCCAGTCCAGGTGTCCACGTATCGGTTAGTCGCACCAAGGTAGCCCGCTCGTACATATCATCTATGGTCCGGTAGTCCATCTGAACTTCTCCTCAACAACAGGTGTCCATAGCGGTATTAGCTGCACTTTATTCGTTCAGGGTTTTCGTGACAGAGACATCTCTTCAACCACCGTCGGCAGGTGGGCGGAGATGATCGCCGGCGATCCTTGGCGAACACAGTCGAGACCGCGACGCAATGCCGGCCCCAGCTTTTCGGGCTCGCTTACGGTCTCGCCATAACCACCGACCGCCTCAGCGAGCTTACCGAAATCAGGCGCGGGATCGAGGAGCCCACCCTCATAGTTGCCGGTTTCCGCAGCCACACCATCGGGATAGGCTCGCTTAAGTCCAGAAGTTCCTGTGCTGTACGAACGATTGGTGAAAATCACGGTCAGGAATGCGGCCTTGTAATGAGCCGCGCTCCAGAGCGCCGGCAACGGAGCCCCGAACATAAAAAATCCATCGCCGGTCACCAGCCCGACGTCGTTGTCCGGGCTCGCCAGCTTGGCGCCGAATGCCGCGCCGCTACCCCAACCGCCGGATGAACCGCCGCCGCCGAAATAGGTATTTGGCAGCGCGCGCCCGTGATACTCCTGGACATAACCGGAGTTGCTCAGCGCCTCGTCGAGAATGACGCTATTGGGTTCGAGAATTTTGCCTAACTGGTAAGCGACCCATCGCGGGTGCATCGGCCGGCGCTGGCCCGCTCGCTGCGCCATTTCTTCCGCTTCACGCATCATCTGTCGCTTGCGCTCTTCCAGCCGCGCCTTGCGCTCGGCGATTCGGCTCATGTCCGTTCGAGTGAGCATTGGAGTTGCTGCGTCATAAATGGCGCGCAGCGCGGTCACAGCCGGAACCGGCAGCCATAGATCCGCATGGTATTCCATGGTCTTGTAGCGCGACTGCACCGGGTCGATATCGATCCAAGCGATCTTCGCCTCCGCTCGCGGCGACTCCATCGGCGGCATAAAGGGCATGGGGTTCTCGATGACGAGGAGAACATCGGCATCCTTGGATTCGGGGCCGGTGCCGTAAAGCGGATGCGTCGTCGGGAAGTTCAAGCGGTCCACGCGGTCTGTGTCCATCACCGGTAGAGCGAGCAGTTCAGCGAGCCGAACCAATGCCGCCACTGATCCAGGATCGCGCCCCGCCTTGCTTGCGAAGATGCATGGGTTCTCCGCCTTGACGAGCCACTCGGCGATGCGGTGCGCGTCCGCGGAATCGGGCCACGCCGGCCGCGCGATACCAAGCTCATCGCGAGTCGGGAAACGAATTTTTTTGGGCAACTTCAACATCGCCGTCTCCCGCGGCACCGCCAGATAGACTGGCCCCTGCGGCTCGCTCATGGCAACTTGCAGCATTCGGCTGACGATCAATCCCGGATTGTCCTGATGCTCGAGCCGGTGGTCGAGCTTAGTGTATTGCCTGACAATCTCCCCTTGATCGCGCGGCTCCTGCACCCACTGCACGGGGCGGTTCCGCGCGCCGAGCATGGAACCAGGGTACGCGCGCGGCCCGGTGCCGGCAGTCATCAAGACCGGGTAGCCCCCACGCCAGGCGCTGTGCAGAGCCGCGCCGTAGTTTAACGTGCCGACATCAACATGGGCCGCGGTAACCGAGGGCTGGCCAGAAATCATCGTGCAGCCGAGCGCCGCGTTCAGGGCAACTCCCTCGTGCGGAACGGTAATCAACTTTGGCGTGGGCCACCCGCGCGCCTGCGCTTTCGCCACGCTTTCCTGGTAGAAGGCGATTTCCGCCCCGGAGACAAAGAAGATATGCTCCACTCCGCCGAATTTCATCGACGCGACCAGAGCATCGGACCATTCCTCCGCGTCATACTCCTTCCACCTCGGATCGAAAGCTACGGTTTGGCCCTCGAACATAATTCCTGTTCTCCCATCCAGTCCGATCAGGTTGAAAATGCAATTAATTTAAACCATCGACATCTGGCGCCAGCGCAATTTTTGTTGCGGAGAACCCGCGTCACATTTGCGTCCGTCCCATCGCCAGGCTTAATGCCAACCATAGCAAAATCTGAAAATCATTGTCGAGCGACAAGATCAAAAAAGCATCCATCTTCGATTGACAGGGTGTCTTTCATGACTTAATACCTCTGCTGGATGAGAAATAGTTTCATGGGCTATAGGAACGAGTCGCCTGCCACGTCAGTAAATAACTTATCCGACTACGTCATCCGCGTCGAAAGCATTGCGAAAACTTTTCACACCTCCGACGCCGACCCAGTCGGTGCGCTGGACAACATCTCGCTCGAAATTCGTCACGGCGAGTTTGTCACCGTGGTCGGTCCGAGCGGCTGCGGCAAGTCGACGTTGATAAAATTGATCGCCGGCCTGGTGGGATTGAGCGCCGGTCGGATTATCTGCCAGGGCGAAGAAGTCCGCGGACTCAATACCAAGGTCGGCTACGTGCCCCAAGAAAGTAAACTCTTCCCATGGCTCACGGTCGAAGAAAACGTCGCCTTCGGCCTCGACAGCAAGGCCTATTCGAAAGCAGAGCGCAGAGAGCGAGTGCGTCATTTCATTCAACTGGCCGGCCTGGCGGGTTTTGAGAAACGTTATCCCTCGCAGCTTTCCGGCGGCATGGCCAAGCGCGCCTCAATCGTGCGCGCGCTCGCCTACGATCCCTCGGTGATATTGATGGACGAACCCTTCGGTCCGCTGGATGCCCAAACGCGCATGATCCTGCAGGACGAGTTGTTAAAAATTTGGCAGCAAAAGCGCCAAACGATCATCTTCGTGACCCATGATCTCGTCGAAGCCGTGGCCCTGGCCGACCGCGTCGTGGTGCTGACCCACCGGCCGGGAAAAATCCGCGACGTTATCACCGTGCCGATGCTCCGGCCGCGCAATATTTTTGAAATTCACCGACAAGAGGGTTTTGCCGAAGCCCATGCGCGGCTGTGGAATATTTTTCGCCATGAGCTCAATGTGCAGCACAACGGCGCCAACCCGACTACTGAATAGTAATGAGCACCGATCGACCATCCCAAGTCCGCCAAACACCGGCTTTGTTACAGTCTCGCTGGCGCCGGAAATTGAAGATTCACGCCATTCGGTGCTTCGTCGTCGGCGGTTTTTTCTTACTTTGGGAAGTCGCCTCCGGCCGCTGGATCGAAGCGTTCCTGATCAGCAGCCCGAGCAAGATCTGGACGGCGTTTTTGCAGGCCTTGCACTCAGGTGATCTGATCAACAATACCTGGGTGACCTTTCAGGAGATCGGCATCGGCTTTCCCATCGGCGCCTTGACCGGCATCTGGACCGGTTATATTTTCGGCAGAAGCAAAGCGTTGGCCGATATCTTTGAGCCGATCATCATTGCGCTCTATGGTGTGCCGCGCACGGCGCTAGCGCCGCTGTTCATCGTCTGGTTAGGCATCGGCATCTGGTCCAAGGTCGGCGTCGTCTTTATCCTGGTTTTTTTTCTGAATTTCTTTAACACCTACGCTGGCATGAAACAGCTCGACCAAGAGTTCGTCGATCTCGCGCGGCTGATGGGCGCCAACCGCTGGCGCTTGTCATTTCGCGTCATCCTCCCGGCGGTGTCGCCCTACATCATCACCGGTTTCAAAACCAGCATCCCGTTCTCGGTGATCGGCGCCATCACCGGCGAATTCATCGCCGCCACCGAAGGATTGGGCTATTACATCCGCGCCGCCGCCGGTGTGTTTCGAACCGCCGATGTCTTTGTCGGCATCGCCGTCTTGATGATTATCGTGATCCTGATGAACAAAGTGGCCGATCTAATCGAAGGGCGCGTGTTGCGCTGGCAGACTCAGACCGAAAGCGTCCATGTACAAGGATAAGGAGGTTTCGATGAATAAAAAGCTCTGCGCGCTGGCCATCGCCATCATGGCCGGGGGCGCCGTCACCGTCGGCGCTCAGCAAAAAGAAGAAATTACCATCACCACGGCGGTTTCCAACCTGGCCTTCTCGGCGGTCTGGGTCGCCGAGCAATTGAAATATTTTGACCAGGAAGGCGTGCGCGCCAAAGTCGTCGTCGCCGGCGGCGGCTCGCAATGCCAGAGCGCGGTGGTCGGCCGTTCGGCGCACTTCTGCGCATCGTCGTCGGAGGGGTTGATCCTTGCCTACGCCGAAGGCGCGCCGCTGATCGCCGTGCAGTCGCATAACCGTAACATGACCCTTACCGTCGGCGTGCGCAAAGCGATCGTCGATAAATTGAAGCTCACGCGCAAGAGTCCGCTGCAAGAGCGCATGCAAGTGGTGACCCACCTTGGCACCATCGGCACCACCGGCCCGGGCGCGGTGTCGGAGCAGATCTTTCGCTTTATGGCCAATAAGGTCAAAGGTGCGGATCAAAGCAAGTTAAAGTTCGCCGCCCTCGGCGGCAACGAACTGGTGCCGGCGCTGATGAACAACGTCATCGATGCCTTCTCCCAATCACCGCCGTCGGTGGAAATCACCGAAGCCGCCGGCAAAGGCTATGCGCTAATCCCGTTGGGGCTAGGAGAAATCCCCGAATTCACCGACTATCATTTTGAAGTCTTGATGGCCCGCCCCGATTACGCCGAGGCCAACCGCGCCACCACCGCCGCGGTGTCTCGAGCGATCTCCCGCGCCGGCGCCCTCTACCACAGCAAACCCAACGAATTCAAAGCCGCCCTGCGCGCTCATAAACATTCCGACAAGTCGAAGTTGGAAGACGATGTTTTCAACTTGGCCTACAGCATGGTCGCCCCGGCCATGCCCAAGTGGGGCAACATGACGGTGGAAGGCTGGAACAAGATCATCAACTTCGCCCACGGCGCCGGCATGTTGAAAGACCGCGCAAAGATTCCCACCGCCACCGAAGGGTTGCTGTGGACCAATAAGTTTGTCGGTAAAGCGTCATAATCCCGGCAAACTCCAAATTACAGATGCCAAATTCCCGATTGGGAATTTGGCATCTTCCCGTCTATTGAATCTGGAATTTGTAATTCGGAATTCTGAGCGCGCAACGCTCAGCGATGCCCCATCGCCGCTAGAAACTGCTTCAACGAGCCAAATCTCAAATAGGGGTTGGTCTTCTTCTGCTCGCCGATGGTGGCTTGCTTGAGCGCCGCGTAGTTATGGCCGGGGAAAAGAATCGTGGCTTCCGGCAACGCCATCAGTTTTTGCGTCAGGCTGTAATACATCTGCTCGGCATTGCCGCCGGGAAAATCCACTCGGCCGCAGGCGTCGATAAACATCGTGTCGCCCGACACCACCCGCCCATCGACCAGGAAGCACTGTGAACCCGGCGTGTGACCGGGGGTATGCATGAGCTCGATCTCGATGCCGCCGACGTCGATCTTGTCGCCGTGATCGGACTTGATCAGGTCCGACGCTACCAGGCCTTTGAGAAACTCAGCCTCGGCCTTGTGCACGACGACTTTGGCTTTGCACTTTTCCAAAAGCTCGCTTACACCGTCGATCGCCATCCCGGCAAAGCCGCCGCCAACATGATCCGGATGGGTGTGGGTGACGAAGGCATGGGTAATCTCCATGTCGTCCTGCGCCGCGGTTTTGACAATCGTGTCGATCTCCCAAGCGGCATCGACCACCGCGGCTTTGCGGGTCTCGGTGGAACCGATGAGATAGACGTAGTTCTGCATCGGGCCGATTTCGAGCTGTTTAAAATAAATCGCAGGATTCATCAGACCATCTCATTTAGAATCTGTAATGTGAAATTTGACGATGGAATTCGCTTTCAGCGTCCTTTCCCTGCCAACGACTCATAACTGACCCCCTCGCCATTATCACGAGTCACCGGCAGCCCCGACGCCGACCAGCCCGGCGCGATGACCGCTCCCGAGGGGTCGCGCATGCCGCCGAAGCCGCCGAGTAAGTTGGAAATGTCATGATAACCGGCTTCTAACAGCATACCTGCCGCTCTGGTGGAGCGCGGACCCGCCTGGCAACCGACGATGATTTTCTTGGCTTTGGCAAAGTTTTTCTCGACGACGCTGACAAAGTCGGGATTCAACACCATGCCGCGCGCCGGATCGGCAAACGCTACGGGTATATTCACCGCGCCGGCCGGGTGGCCGTTGGCAAACTCCTGCGCCGTGCGCACGTCGATGTAGACAGCGCTTTTATCGGCGCTTAGAGTGTCGTGCGCCTGTTGTGGTGTGATCTCTTTGATCGCCATGGTCATCATCCGTTTCCGAGTTCGTTGAACTTGGAACCGTGAAGGTTGAACCGCGCGCTGCACGCGCTACATCCCCATTATATTGTAGCCGGCGTCGACATGTAACACTTCGCCGGTTACCGCGCTGCCCCAATCGCTGCACAAAAACAGCGCGGTCTTGCCGACTTCTTCGGCGTCGATGTTGCGCTTCAGCGGCGCGCGCTCGGCGACATGGTGCAGCATGGATTTGAAGTCAGAAATGCCGGCAGCCGCCAATGTGCGCAATGGCCCCGCAGAAATCGCGTTAACGCGAATGCCCTTCGGCCCGAGATCATGCGCCAGGTAGCGCACGCTCGCTTCCAATGCGGCTTTTGCTACGCCCATGACGTTATAGTTGGGAATGACTTTTTCCGAACCCATATAGGTCAAGGTCAAGACCGCGCCGTTGCGTCCTTCCATCAGCGGCGCGGCGTGGCGCGTCAGTGAAACCAGCGAATAGGCGCTCACGTCCATGGCCAGGTGAAATCCGGCACGGCTGGTTTGCACGTAGGGATTGGCCAGATCTTCCTTATTGGCAAAGGCAATGGCGTGGATCAAGATATCGAGGCCGCCCCATTCTTGCTTCAGCTTGGCGAAAACCTTCTCGACCTCTTCGTCCTTAGTTACGTCACAGGGCAGGATAATTTTCGCGCCGATCCCCTCGGCCAACGGCCGCACGCGCTTCTCTAAAATCTCGCCGGCGAATGTGAACGCCAGCTCCGCTCCCTCGGCATGAAACGCTTCCGAGATCGCCCAAGCGATGCTTCGCTCGTTGGCCACGCCAAAGATCGCCGCTTTCTTGCCGTCGAGTAGACCCATTTCCATCACCCTTCCAGAGTACTCCGAAGAACGGAATCTCCCCGTTTACTTTTTGCTTTTGCCGTGACCACGCAATCCGCGCTGCCAAAGATATTCCGGCTCGCCCATTTGATGGCTGATCCAGCGCGCTAGAACGAAAAACAGATCGCTCAGCCGGTTAAGATATCTAATCACATCGTCGTTGATCGATTCCTCCCGTGATAAGCGCAGGACATCCCGTTCGACGCGCCGGCCCACCGTGCGGCACTGGTGTAGGTAGGCGCCGATACGGCCGCCGCCGGGCAGGATGAACGACTGCAAAGGCTCGAGATCCTTCTGGCACTGGTCGATCCATTTTTCCAGCCGCTTGATTTCATCGGCACCGACACGGTACATGCCCGCTTGGAAAAACTCCGGCGGCGTCGCCAGCTCGCTGCCGATATCGAATAGCTCGTCTTGTATCTGGCACAGGACTTCATCGAGAAACCGATGTCCCTCGCCCGATTCACGGTCTTCTTCGTTGAACACCCGCGCCAGGCCGACAATCGAGTTCAGCTCGTCGACGGCGCCGTAGGCCTCGACCCGCAGCGAGTCCTTGGCGACGCGCTTGCCGCCGACCAGCCCGGTCTCGCCCCGGTCGCCCGTGCGCGTGTAAACTTTATTGATACGAACAGCCATGCTTTAAATCAGTGAACAATCGAAGAGTATGGATAATGATAAGTAGGACGCGTCAGCATTGTCCCCTCTCCTTTGCCTCAGCTCATTACCGCCCGCTTGCGCCAGATCAAATAAGCCGGAATGCCCAAGCAAACAATGGCGAGGCCAATCAGCGTCTCCTTCGGCTTTTCGGTCACCGAGCCCCAGACGATCCATAAGTGAACCAGGATAAAGAGTATCGGCACCAGGGGATAACCCCAAAGGCGGTAAGGGCGCTTGAGCTCCGGCCGCTTGAGGCGAAGCACGATCACCGACCCCACCGTGAAAGCGGAGAAGAGCGTGATCACGACGCTGACGTAGGTAAACAAAGTGCCCCAGGTATTGGTGAGAATCAGCAAACAACTCCACAACGCTTGGAGCAGAATCGCCTTGGTCGGTGTGCCGAAGGTCGGATGAACATAGGTAAGCTGGTGAAAGAAAACACCGTCCTTCGCCATCGCATAATAGATGCGTGGCCCGATCATCGTCACCACGTTGAGCGCGCCAAGAATCGAGATCGTGATGATGCCGGTAATCCACGCCGAAGTTTTCACACCGAAAAGCGCTGTGGTGGCGACTTCCGACATACGCAACGCGCCCTTCATTTCGGTGACCGGCACTGCGTAGATGTAAACCGCGTTGATCGCCAAGTAGAGCGCGATAACGATAAGCACGCCGTAGATCAACGCTCGTGGCAGGTTCTTATCGGGATCTTTCACCTCGCCGGCGATATAGGTCACCGCGTTCCAGCCAGAGTAGGCGAAGATCACCGGAATGAACGCGGCGCCGAACAAACTGGAGTTGCCGATCAGATGCCAGTCGAACAGCGGTTCGAAGTGGCTCGTGTTGCCGTTGCCAAAAAACACGCCGAGAAGAATAATTCCCAGGAGCGCGCCGATCTTCAAGATCGTCAGGATATTTTGCGTCAAAGTCCCTTGCCTGACGCCCAAACAGTGGAGTCCCGACAACAACAATACGATCCCCATGGAAAACAGCGTGCCGGTTTTGACGGTGATTGGTATCACCGGCAAGGCCAGTGAAAAGATCACGGCTTCCGACCCCAAGACGGGAATAAAGAATGACACAAAGCCGTTCAAGATGACCGCGAGAAAAGCGATGGCACCGGAAAAAGTCACGAGAAACGAAGACCAGCCCGAGAGAAATCCCATTAGCCTGCCGTAGGCTTCGCGGATGTAAACATAGTCGCCGCCGGCGTAAGGCAGGCTTGCGGCCAATTCCGCGCAGGTCAGCGCGCCGGCAAGGGCGAGCAAACCGCCAAACAGCCAGACGAGCAAGACCCCGCCGGGTGACGGCAAGGTCTCCGCTATCGCGCCGGTAGAAATAAAAATTCCCGTGCCGATCATATCGCCGGCAATCAACATCACCGCTGAAAACAATCCTATTTGCCGCTTGAGTTCGGTTTGCGCCATAGCGATTAGAAATACAGGGAAACCGCAAAACAGGCAACTTGGAAATGTGATTTCCCGAGCGAGAAACCTTCAAGGGGGAACTACAGCAGAACAGATGCAGGCCTAGCACGGATGTTCGCCCGGTGCTGAGTTAAATCGATGGATCTTATGCCGATCACCGGCAGGTAACAGCATCGTCCGGCAGCAACCCGCGTCAGGATTTTTGCGCGGTGATGCCTTGATGGCACACGAGCTGCAGCAAACGCTTTAGGGTTACGTTTTGAGTTTTAGACTGGCGGCGATAGAGTGCCGCCAACACGCGTTGGCCAAGTGCTTTGACGTAGTTTCGATCGCGCGCGTAGAGAGTGACCAGGTGGCGGCGATAACGCAGATTTGTTGGATCCAATGCCACAGCATAACGAGCTTCGGACAGAGCATCCTGCATCCGCCCGCTTTGCGCCAAAAGTTTGCTGTATTGAAACCTGAGCCTGGGTTCAGCGGGAACTTGGTCGAGGGCTTTCTTGAGCTCATGCACTGCGGCGTTGATATCGCCCTTTCGCTCTAATACCTGGCTTAATCTTTCGAGGTATTCGACGGAGTTAGTTTCGGTTAGCTGTTCACCCAACTCCAATGCCTCACTGAGATCGTCTCCTTTAGAAGCCATGTAAAAGTCCAGGTACTTCTTGCGCGACTGCTGGATGCCGGGACAATATATGTCGGTCAACCGGGAAACGACCTTGCCGACGAACGCATCCGAGACGTGGAGCAAATCTTCGCCCCAGATCTGCCAGCTCTTGGTGCCGCTAACGCTTTCGTAACTCGGGAAATAGTCCATGGCGACATTGGCGGCGGCAATCTCGCCGGCGACCGCCCGGAGCACCGACTTGGAATGCGAATTGGCTATGATGACATCGTCGGTGGTAAAGGTTCGGCTAAGAGGCACCGGTGAGGTGGTAATTAAAATCTTGGCGTTCTTGTTTACCTCACGGACGGTATCAACCGATCGCTGAATGTAATCGCGGCATTTTTCGTAGCTTAGCGACTCGAACACAAACCGTCGAGCTTGCTTGGCAAAAATCTTGCCGCTGGGTACTTCTTGGATGTAGATGCCCTTCTCGCGATCGAGCCAAGCTTCGACCAATCCCAAGGTAATCACCACACAGTCAGCAGTAAACACCTCTTTGAATACTTCATATATCTGGCACCGCCTCTCGAAGTAACGCTGGCGTGAAACCAAATTGAAACCGGCTAAGTTCGTATCGACGCAAAAATCACCATCACAGTCGAAGCGGAAGGCTGCACAATCGCTTTCGCGCACGACGCCGTCTCTGACCATTATGTTTTTGGTCCAGTCGATTTCTTGGAAAATGGCGGCCGGGGTATATTTGTTGAGGATGCCGTTAGCTCTCGCGCCCCATTCCTCCGCGGGCACCCGGAACTTTAACATCGGTATCTCGAAACCCAGCCGTTGCATATGTTCTTCTATATTGCGGGCGAAGCAGCTACCGATGGTAAAAATCTTGCCACCGGGTGTCAGCTCGAAAGACGGCGTGATCACCGGCCAGACCTCATTGAGCATACGTTCCCGAGCATGCTTCCAACTGCCGCGCTTATTGCGCCGACGGTCAATTGCGATCTGATAATCAACTAGCTCGCCCATTGCTTGCACCTCCTCTCACGGTCGCACTGCAGCTGCACTTTACACTCTAATCCGCGAGTCTTCCAACCCGTACCCGCCGATAGACTTGCAAGCATGGAATGATATTATTCGAAAACAGGCTAACCCGCTCAACGCAAGTGAAACAGTGATCGGTGCGACCCGACTAACTAGGACTAATTCAACGAGGCCACGCTGTCATGATCCAATCATTACTATCTTTATCGCTCCTATTTCTCGGGTTCATATCGACGACCCTCTACGCCCAAGACGCCGCCAAACGCAATCAGCAACAGATGCATGGCCTGCACAACGATCCCAAAGCCTATATGAAAGCTTTGGAGGATCCCAAGCGCGATGAATATCAGAAACCTCATGAGGTCTTGAAGGCGCTCAACATCAAGCCCGGCGAAACCATCGCCGATATCGGCGCCGGCACGGGCTATTTCACGTTCCCCTTAGCCCATCATGTCGGCGACAAAGGCAAAGTCTACGCCGTAGACGTCAGCGCCGACATGATCCGCCACATCAACCGGCGCATCCGCGAAACCAAATCGGCCAACGTCGTCTCCATCCTCGCCGATCTGGACGATCCGCTGCTGCCGGACCGATCGGTTGATCGCTTTTTCATCTGCGATGTCTGGCACCATGTCGAGAATCAAACTAAATATCTCACGCTGATGAAGAAGATGCTCAAACCCGGCGGCGAGATCGTCATGATCGACTTCCACAAAAAAGAGCTCCCCTTCGGCCCGCCATTGCAAATGAAAATAGCCCGCGAGGATTTGATCAAACAGATGGAAACCAACGGCTTCCGACTCAGCAAAGAACACGCCTTCCTGCCGCATCAATATTTTCTCGTCTTCGTGCCGAAATGAGGAACGTTACTCCCGCCAGGGCGCAAAGACGCCAAGTTCGTAGTCGTTGTCATTTCGACCCTTGGGAGAAATCTTGCTGAGATCCCTCGTGTCACCGGGGATGACGGTCATCGCCCGTCACACTTATGCCCCGATCGCCCTGAGCATCGTCGAAGGGTGCGGTTAATTTTCCCTTATGCCGTAGAATCGGATGGCGTTCTGATACAGGATCGCGTATCTATCGGTTTCCGACAGTTCGGGATTCTCGACCAACTCTGCCAACTCTTTTTTGCACGTCGCGGCGTTGACCTCGTGCGGAAAGTCGCTGGAATACATGAACGGATCGTTGCCGACCATCTTCACAGCGGTGGCAAGCAGCGGTTCGCCGCCTTCGCAGCCGACGAAGATGCGCCGTGCTTTGACATGGCGGATGATGTAGTCGCTGATTTTCTCACCGGGCTGTAGTTTTAGATAACTGCCGCGCAGATCGCGCATCACATGACTATCGTAGGATCGATCGAAACGCTCCAGACAGAAAAGTAACCAAGCAACGCCGCCTTCGAGAAAGCCGAAACGAATCTTCGGGAACCTATCCAGCACGCCGTTGAAGACCAGCGACGCCAGCGAGATCATCTGTCCCAGCGGATGGCCGATGGCGTGTACCGCCGCATAGGGGTCGAGGCCGTCCATACCCATGTGGCCGTGCACGCCGCCATGGATGGCGACGCAGCAACCCAATTCATTGGCGACTTGATAAACCGGAAGGTATGTCGCCGTACCCAACGGCGGCGCGTGCAAACTGTTCGACGGCATCACCGTGCCGCACATGCCGAGCTGCTTTACGGCGCGGCGAAGCTCATCGGCCGCCGCTTGAGGATTGATCAAAGCCTGCGGCAAGAGCGCCAGGCCACGGAAGCGCGGACTATGTTGCAAATAGGTCTCGTACAACCAGTCGTTGTACGCCCGCGTCGCGTCGACCGCCCAGTCGAGGTTGACGATATTGGCCGAGGCCACGCCCGCGGTTGGATAGAGCACCGTCGTGTCGATGCCGACTTCGTCCAAGAACGCCAGCCATTCTTTCGGCCCAACCTTGCGGTTAAACGACCCTGGCGGCATGTCGACCAGATGGCCGGCATGCAAATGATCGAACGGCGGGAACGGATTGAACGGCTGCAATTTCGCCTTCGCGCGATAAGCCTCCGGCATGTGCGCGACGATCGCCGCCGAATCTTCGGCGACGTGGCCGTCTGCGTCGATGATTTTCCGCTGTTCAGTTGTCACCATGGTTACACCTCCTGCGACCTGCGCCGGCATTTTGGCTTCCCGTCGCGCGGGAAGGGGAATACTTGTCTTCTTCTTGAAATAGCAAACCCCGCTCGCCATACGCAACGGCTTTGGCGATTGCGTTAATCCTAACGCCTATCGTATAGAAGCCGAGAACACATTGGGGAGGTTCTTCAATGAAAATCATGGTCGTCGGCGGCAGCGGCTACATCGGCCGGCATGTCGTGAAAAACTTAGCGGCTCAAGGTGCGGAAGTCGTCGCCTTCGATCTGGTCGCCGCGCCGCCCCAATGGTCGGTTCCCGGCGTGCCATTCGTTCAGGGCAACATGACTAATCTTGAAGAAGTCATGTCGGCGGTATTGGAGAACGGCATTCAGCGCATGGTCGCGCTGGGCTACTATATGACGCCGCTGCTCTCGCCCGAATGTCGAGATCTGCTCAATGCCGCGCGTGTAAACATCATCGGCGTGACCAATTTGTTCGAAGCCGCGCGCTTGGCGAAAATGCAACGAATCATCTTCGCCAGCACCGTCGGCATCTTCGGCTACCAAGACGGCTACGGCTCCGAGCCGATCGATGAGAACACCGAACCGCGCGCGCCGAAAAGCCTTTACGGCTTGATGAAGCTGGTCAACAACGGTTTAGCCGAGCGCTACAGCAAAACCTACGGCGTTCAGATCGTCAAAGTCCACTCCGCCGCCGTCATCGGCCCAGGCAATACCGCGTTCTCGAAGCGCATGATCCAGGACCCCGCCCTCGGCAACCCCGGCTTCGCCAACTGGCCGTCCAACGGCCCGCGCAATATCGTCGGCGTCGGCGACATCGCCCAGCTCTACACCAAGCTGGCGCTCGCCGAGGAAGTGAAACAAGAAACCTACATGGGCACCGGCCCAAGCCCCACCGGCAACGAAGTCGCCGGTATCGTCAAAAAATATCTGCCCAACGCCGACATCACCTTCGACGAAAAGGCCCGCGTACCAGCATGGAACTTCGACAACTCCAAAGCGGTGAACGAGTTCGGTTGGAAAATACAGTCCGTGGAAAAAATGGTGCTGGATGAAATCAACGGCACAAGGGAAGCGGCGGGGTTATCACGAGTCGGCGTTTAGTATAATGGAGCGGGGCGTCGCGTGCCGACATTCTTAAGGATTGCCTCACGCTGAGCTATCCGTACTTCACCGCGGCAGTTCAAGATATCCCTTGAGCTGCTGAAAAAAAGTATGGAGCGGCCGGTGCAGCTTACCTACAGACAAGTAATCGATCACAGCATCCTCGACGAAATCAACCGGCCTGGACGAACCGGCCGAATTGATCTGCTGCGGAGATCGGTTGCAGCCATGGGTCCTGTGAAATAGACTTTAAGTGTGTGAAAGGAGACTGAAGTGATGCGATTTCCGCTTACACTTGCCGTCGCCACGGCGATGTCGGCAGTTTGTTTCGCCGGGGTTACCGCCAGCGCTCAGACATCCGAGGACCTTTGGCGAGGCTTGGAGAAACTGCCCGCCGCCGATCGCGAGAAGAAACTCCTCGAAGGCGCCAAAAGAGAAGGCGAGATGGTGTGGTACACCAACTCGGGCATCGAGAACGCGACCCGCTACATCCAAGGTTTCAAGAAAAAATACCCGTCCATCAATGCCAACTTCTGGCGCTCAAAGACACGTCAGGTGACCCAGCGCATTGTTGCCGAAGCCAACGCCGGCAAACATTTGGTCGACGTCATCAAACCGTCTACCGACCTCCTGCCGATTTTACTCGAACGCAACTTAATCGGTAAATACGACACGCCGCTGCGGGCGATCTATCCCGCCCACGCGAAATCGCCGTTTTACACCAACATGAACTATGCCTTCCGAGTGTTCTCCTTCAATCCGCGCAAGGTCAACGCCAAGGACGCGCCAAAGAGTTGGGACGACTTACTGCAACCCAAGTGGAAAAATGAAATTCTCTTTGACGAATCGTCGCTCGAAGAAGTCATGGCGATGCTGGCCGTCTGGGGCAAAGAACGAACGGTGAATTACCTGAACAAGTTGACCCAGCAAAATCTCATGATCCGCGTCGGCCGCGATACCACGACGCAAATGATGATGGCCGGCGAGGGCAACCTCGCGGTGACGACTTACGCCTACAACAACGAAGGGCTGCGCGCGACCAACGCACCCGTCGACTGGGTCGCCGAGGATTTGATTCCCGCTTTGATCTATCCCCTCACTTTGGCGCGCAATGCCCCGCATCCTCACGCCGCTGCGCTTTTTTACGACTATCTGATCTCGGAAGAAGGCCAGCGTTTGATCGCCAGGGAAGGCCGCGTCGTCGCCCATCCCAAAGTCGAGCCGATCTATCCGCGCATGAAGGAGCTGCAAAACTTACTCGGCACACCGCGCGTGCAGCTCAACACACTGGAGCAAAATGCCAAGCTGTTGAAGGACGGCGTGCAGATCCTCGACGAAGTAATTTTGAAGCGAAAATCTTCAGGGCACTAAACGGAGAAGTTTATGTTTCGAGCCGAGACACTCGACCATGTCGCCTTTCCGGTGCGCGATCTGCCGCGTTCGGAGAAGTTCTATTTAGATACCGTCGGTCTGATGTTCTTGACCCGGCGTAAGAACGCCGACGGCTCACCGCGCCACACCTACGTGAAGGCGGGCGAAAACATCGTTGGCCTGACTTTGCCGGGCGTCGCCGTGCCGGCATCGGCCAGCGGGGCGCCGCGTTACGCTTTGGCCATGCCGGATGAGTCGAGCTTTAAGGCCGCGGTCGAGAGAATTCGCGCCAGCGGCGTGAAATGTTTCGATGTCGAGAGCCACCCAACGGATTCACCCTTCGTCGAGACGTTTCAGTTCATCGATCCGGACGACAACCAGATCGAGCTTTGCGTGCGTCGCCTGCCGCTGGCGGCCAAGGACGGCATCAGCCACGTGATTTTTGAAACCGCCAACCTCGCCCGGGCCACGCGCTTCTACACCGAAGGCCTGGGACTCAAACCGGTCGGCACAGTGCGCGGCGAGACGCTATTCGAATTTCAAAACGGCCAAATGGTCGGTATCAAGAAAGTCAAAGAACTTTCGGAACGGACCAAAAAGAAAGGCCGCGCCTGCCATGTCGCCTTCAACGTCAGCCAGGAAGATTACGACGTGATGCTCGAACGCATCCCCAAATTGGAAGGTAGATCACTCGGCGATTTCCGCGCCAGCGACGGACTGAGACCTCCCGGCGAACGGAGCATTTACTTCTTCGATCCCGACACCAACTATTTGCAAATCACCGCCCTCGGCGAAGAAGACTGGTCGATGATCTCCGACGAAGAGAAATGGCAGAAAACCATCGAAAACCGCCACAAGCAGGGCAGGGGCATCTCGAGCTTCGATAAGGGCGTAAAGATCCAGAAGTAAACAGATTCCAAGCGTAACTGGAGCAATGGGTTAATCAAGTATTGGGTTGCGCCGTCAGTCCGCCATTAGCCGATTTTCACCCAGAAGGATCATTCCATTTGGCGCTAGAAAAACCGATCATCCCAACCTTCTCAATGAAGGAACGCGACCGGCGCTGGTCGCTGCTGCGCGCGGCGATGAAGCAGGCCGATTTCGACGCGCTCATCGCCTTGCCCCACGAAGGCCATTGGGACCAGTTCGGTTGCGACACACGCTACGTCACCCAGATCGGCGGTACCCAGACCGAAGTCGGTTGCGTGGTTCCCTTGGAAGCCGACGTCACAGCGGTGGTGCGCGGCGAAAACGAAATCGAATGGTGGGGCCTGGCGCAAGACTGGGTAACCGACATTCGTCCATCGCGCCGTTCCTACGGCGAACCGGTGATCGACCGCTTGAAAGAAGTGCGCGCCGCGCGCGTTGGCGTCGTCGCTCTCTCGGGCATGGTGCGCGCCCCGGAAGGCGTCGTGCCCTGGGGAACCTTTGAAAAGATTCGCACGGCGCTGCCGAACGTCAAGTTCGCCAATGCCACCGATGTCATGCAAGAAGTGCGTTCGGTGAAAAGCGCCGAAGAGGTTAGTTTTATCGAAAAGGCCGCCGAGATCATCGGCCATGCCAATGAAGTATTGATCCAACATGCCAAGGTCGGAGTTGGCGAACATGAATTGATCGCCGAAATGCTGCGCGAGATTGTCCGCCGCGGCGGTGAGCCGATCACCATGATGCTTTTCGGCACCGGCGGACCGGAAGTGCCCTGGGCGCAGCGGGTTTTTACCACTCGCAAACTCAAAGCCGGCGATTTGATCAACACCGAAGTCGAAGGCAAATACGCCGGCTACATCGCCCAGGCATTGCAACCCATCTCCCTCGGAGCGAAACCGAAGGAATTGGAGAAAATATTCGACGCTACTAAAGTCATCTTCGACCGCATGGTCAAATTCTTAAAGCCCGGCATTTCATTCGGCGCGGTCGCGAAGTTTTATCAGGACGAAGTCGCCGGCGCCGGCTACGAACCGGACGGCGCCCTCATGCACGGCCGCGGCTTGGGCGAAGACGCACCGATGCTCTGGGGCGCGCGCAAGGATTTCCCCGAGAAAGATCAGCTATTGAAAGAAGGCCACGTGTTTATTCTGAAGCCCGCCTGCAAACGGGGCTTCATGCGCGACTCCATCCGCGCCGGCGACACCGTGGCGATTGAAGCCAACGGCGCAAGGCGTCTGGGCAAGCGCGACCTGACGTTCGTAACGGTGTAAAAATAGATGCGATAATTCCTGACGGAGGATTCCCATGAGCGATGAAAATATCAACCCTGACGCGCCGTCGAAAGAGCTAGCCGATGAAGCGGAACGATTGTTCCAAGCTTCGGTCACGCGCATGCGCGCGCGCCGAAAACCGCACTGAGCAGCGACCGTAAATAAACCGCGAAAAGTACCAACCAGATGAAATTCGGAAAATTCCTTCGTGACCTTCGTGTATTTCGTGGTTAGTTCGGTCCGACGGTTTGAACGATTTGAACTTATTGAACGCCTTGAACGGAGTTTCCATGTCCGAGCTATACCCCTACCCTCGCTTCTCCCTCGCTGAACGCGACCGCCGCTGGAACGCCGTGCGCGTGAAGATGGCCGAGCAGCACATCGACGTCATCGTCACGCCGCAAAACACCGGCCATTCGATGGATTTTCAAGCTAACACCCGTTACTTGACCCACTGCGGCGGTGGCGGCGACGCCGATATCGCCGCGGTATTTCCGTTGAACGGCGCCGTCACCGCCATCGCCACCTCAGCCAATCCGCGCTGGACCACCACCCAGGATTGGACGACGGATGTGCGCGAAGCGCGGCGCGAGTACGGTAAGGTCATCGTCGAACGCTTGAAAGAGTTAACTCTCGATCACGGCCGTATAGGCATTACCGGACTGGGGGAGGTCGAAGGTACGCGCACTCCCGAAGGAACGATCCTGCACGGCACCTGGCAAAGAATCCGCGACGCCTTTCCTAATGCCCAACTCGTCGACGCAACACCGATCCTGGTCGAGGTGCGTTACCTCAAGAGCGCCGAAGAAATCCAGGTGTTGACGCATTCGATGGCGATAGTCGAAGAGGGTTACAAGGCGGAGATTGAAGCGGCCAGACCCGGTGTCCGCGACTGGGATGTTTGGGCCGCGGCGCAGTACGGCATGATGCGCAACGGCTCGGAGATGCCGGTGCATTGCAACTGGATCTCCGGCAAGAATCCCGTGCGCACCCTCACCCGCCCAAGCATGCGCCTGCTCGAGCACGGCGACTTGATTATCAATGAACTGGAAGCGAACTGGGTCGGCTACCGCGCCCAAGGCGTGCAGCCGGTTTTTGTCGGAGCGGTCAATCCGGTGCATCAAGAACTGATCAAAGTCCAACGCGAAATTTTCAATCGCGTCATGGAACATTTGAAACCCGGCGTCACAGTGAAGGAACTGGCCGAACTGACGATCAGGACCGCCGAAAGCGTCGCGCCGAAATCAGGTCCGGCGGCGGGAGCGCGCGGCGATTTGAATATGCATGGCCGCGGCGCCGGCGACGACGGCCCGATCATCACCGCCCATGCCAAGAGCCCGCGCCAACTCGGCGTCACGCTGCAAGAAAACATGGTCTACATCTTCAAACCGTCGGCAATCACCGCCGACGGCCAATCGCTCAGCACCTGGGGCGACACCATCGTCGTCACCGCCAATGGCGGTAAACGCCTCGGCAAACGTCCCCATGATTTGGCGGTGTCGGGCGGTTAGTGAATTTTGGGCTTCACTACGAAGGGCCTCGCGGTACAGCCGCAACCGAAACGAGAAGATTCGCCACGAATGACACGAAGGTTTAGGAAATAATATTGTTTCCGAACTTCGTGCGCTTCGTGTCCTTCGTGGTTAACATTCCCTTGCATATGGAGTGCTAAACCAACACTGAGCTCTGAAAGCATCGACCATGGCGCCAAGCCAATTATCTTCTCAACCAGCTACGCTTCGCGTGCAGCAGAATCAACGCAAAGGTAGCGATCGTCATCACCCAAGCAAACCAGTCGCCGAAACGAACGTAGTAAGTCGTTTCATTCAAGACGTCGACTTCGGCGTGCATGACCGCCGCGGTAAACATCGGCAAAGTCTTGACCAATTCGCCTTTGGCGTTGACCAACGAAGTGACGCCCGTGTTAGTGACACGCAGCAAACTGCGCCGGGTTTCGATAGCCCGGGATTGCGCCAAGCGCAGATGCTGCCAAGGTCCCACCGATCGGCCATACCAGGCATCATTGGTGAGATTGATCAGAACGTTGGCGCCGGTCTGCCCGACGAAGCGGCGCACCACGTCGGGCAACAGATCTTCGTAACAAATCAACGGCGCCACCCGCACCGCCCGCGGTAAATGAAACACCACCGGGCCCGGACCTGGCGTGAAGCCATCGGCCATGGGTAGCGCCGGGATCCAGGAAAGAAGTTTGGCGAAGGGCAGATACTCGCCGAAAGCGAGTAACACCTGTTTATGATAGCGGGCAAGGATCCGTCCCTTGGCGTCGGTAAAAAAAGCGGTGTTGAAGGCTTTGCCGCCGGGCTGCCCGGGATTGCCGCGAAAACTTTTCGCGCCAAAGATAAAGTAGGCGCGCTCCGACTTGAACGTCGGCATCACGCTCAACGGCAGCGCCTGCAGGGTCTCTGGAATGATCGCCTCGATCGCCGACTCCGGCCAAACCACCAGGGGCACGGCATCGAGCTCGGTGGTGAGTTGGCGGTGCTGGTCGAGATTTTTTTGCGCCAGCACCGGATTCCATTTCATGTCGATGTCGACATTTCCCTGGACCGTGCCCACCGATAATTTGCGCGCGCTGGCCATTTCGTCGCCGACACTCTGCAAGCGCTGGAAGCCGTAAGCCAGGGCAACGACGATCGCCAAACAAGCGTAGGCCAATGGCAGAATTCTCTTGCTCGGTTCCGCGCTGGTGAACAGCGCGCGATAGAGCGCCGCGCTAAACCATATGACGATGAAACCAGTACCGTAGGGACCGACCAGGTCGGCGGTTTGAATCACCCAGGGAAACGCGACTTGGGAGTTGGCGATGTACCACGGGAACAAAAGCGGAAAGAGAAATTCGAGAGACACCCAAAACAGCGCGGGAAACAGCAGCAACGGGCCGACGCCGAGACGACGCACCAGCAGGGCAAAGAGCGCCAGCTGGATTCCCTGTAGCGCGGCATAAAGCAAAAACACGACGCAGCTGACGGCGAACGGCAAGCCACCGAAGACACTGATCGTATAGGTGAGCCAATGGAAGCCGATCAAATGCGCCGTCAGCCCCATCAGCCAACCATAGAGAATAGCGCGCCGTGAACTCTCGGCGCGATCGATGGCCCAAAACAGCGGCACGAAGGCGACCCAAGCGAGCGGGAACAACCACGGTTCGAGAAACGGCGCGGCAAGCAACGCCGCGGCGAGCATCGGCAACAGGATGATAGTTAATTTCACGGAATCGGATCGGACTCGTTACGGTGTTTACGGCACGGCGACCGAATGGGTGTCCTTGCCGTCGAAGGCCGGCGCGTACACCGCCAAGACAACGGTCGGCTCACCGGCGCCGTTGATATATTGATGCGCGACACCGCGCGGAATGTGAATGACGTCGCCGGCTTGCAAAATGATGCGTTGGCCGGCCAACACTAAATAACCGTGGCCGCGCAGAATGATCACCGTGCCGTCATGAAGTTTATGCACATGCAAGATCTCGCGGTCGCGGATTTGCACGATATGCTGGCTTGCGCTTGCCGAACTTCCGAGATTGGCGACTCTAATATTTTCCCCGGGCGCCAGCGGATTGTCAGCGAGGAGTTTTTCCAGACTGATCTCCCGGTATTCGTCCCCATACTGCACATAAAAATGCGGCCCGGCAGCACAGCCGGAAAAAAGTCCCAGCGCGCCGGCGAGCATCAGCCCCAGGCTATTTTTTTTCAGACTCAAAGTCATAAGCCAGTTCGAGAAACTGCACGAGGATGCGCGCGGTGACGCCCCAAACATCCCAGCCATTGTTGATGTAGAAATGGTAACTCGGATGACCGCCGGGCGAGAGGTGGGCATTTTTCACATACGTGCTGGGCTCCATCAGCGAGCAAATCGGCACCGAGGCCACCGCGCTTGTCTCCGCCAGATCGATGAGAAACTCGTATTGGGGCGGAATCACGCCGATCACCGGCGTCACCACCATGCCGTAGCCGGCGGTGAATTCGTCCAGCCGGCCGAGCACCCTGACATGTTCCGGAACGACGCCGATCTCTTCATGACTTTCGCGCAAAGCGGTGGCGACCAAATCGGCGTCCCCCGGGTGCGCCCGGCCGCCGGGAAAAGCGATCTGCCCTTTGTGCGTCGGCATGTTGTCGCCGCGCTTGGTCAGCACGATATAGTCGCCGTCGGCGCGCTCTTGGATCAGGATTAACACCGCCGCCGGCCGCAGCCCATCACCCGCGATGATCTCGGGCGTGCGCGATATCAAAGCGGAAACAAGCTTGTCAGCAACCATGAATAGATAACTTTTGCCGGGTGCGCGATCGTGATAGATACCGTTGCAATTTAGCCAATCGAAAGGCAAAACACTAGCCCGTGACCGAACGCGAAATGCATACAGCCGTGCGCATCCTGCGCCGCGAAGTGCCCAAGTGGGAGACCCCCGTGGTAACCCTGATGGCGGAGACCTACCAAAGCCCGTTTCGCGTGTTGATCTCGTGCATTCTGAGTTTGCGTACCCAGGACGCCACCACCGCGAAAGCGTCGCACCGACTGTTCGCCATCGCCGATACGCCGGAAGCGATGGTCAAACTGACGGCGAAGAAAATTGAAAAGCTGATCTATCCGGTGGGCTTTTATAAAACCAAGGCGCGGCAAATTCTTGAAATATGCCGGACGATCATCGATCGCCACGACGGCAAAGTCCCCGACGAGATCGACGAGCTGCTCAAATTCAAAGGCGTCGGGCGCAAGACCGCCAACTTGGTCGTCACCTTGGGCTACAACAAGCCCGGCATCTGCGTCGACACCCATGTGCACCGGATTTCCAACCGCTGGGGCTATATTCAAACCGCCACACCGGAGAAAACCGAAGTTGCTCTGCGCGCCAAACTACCGAAGCAATACTGGATCGAGTACAACAACTTGCTGGTGAACTTCGGCCAGCATCGCTGCCGGCCGATCTCGCCGGTGTGCAGCGACTGTCCGGTGAAAAAATATTGCCCGCAGTTGGGCGTCGGCGTGAGGCGATAACCATGGCGACCTCAGGGATGAAAAGCGCCCGCGCATGCTGTCGCTCTTTCCGCTGCCGGAGCCGCCTTCGGAGAGTGAATTGAAACATTTCTATGAGAAAGCCGGCCGCTTCGGACCGCACAATCATCATCACCCGAATCACCAAACCTGCCTCGAAGACCGCGACGACGTGGCCTATTTGACCTACTTCAACGCCGGCTTACGGGTCTACGACATCCGCGATGCGCGCCAACCTAGGGAGCTGGGCTATTTCGTCCCCGCCGATCCACGCTAAGAATAGGCACCAAGCCGAGCCGACCAGTCGCGCAGTCCGAAGACGTCCTGGTCGACCGCCGCGGCTTCATTTATCTAAGCGATAAGACCCATGGGATTCATATCCTGCGGGTAAACCAAACCTGGCCCTATCAAAAAGGGTAAAACTAGCATCTTCGTAGGTTGGGTCAGCGAAGCTTAACCCAACAGATGTTCGATTCGGAAGTGTAGCGTACGCGGTGCTAATCGGACCTACGGTACTAACACTATAAAGCGCTAGTCCGTTCGACGTTTTGAACGGAGCGCAGCGATTGAACGGCTTGGACGATTTTAACGGTAGTTTTCTTCCTACGGTTTCATCGACTCGGGAAAATATTTTGACGGCGCCCAAATGTTAACGGTGAAGTTCCGGCAACCCAACACGCGCAGCTCGCGCATGATCCGGATATAGTCCGCCGAATCGATAAAATCGCGCCAATTATCCAGCGTGTCGAAATCGATGGTGATCGCCACATGGGGCGTCACTTCCAGCGGGTTGCGGTAGTTACGCACTTCGATCACGCCCCTGTGGCCCAGGGTGATCGGCAACCAATCGTTCTTCGCCTTGTTGGCGTAAACCGTCAGGTTGGCCTTCTGATCTGGCAGATCCCACTGAATAACGAAGTGTACCATTGGCATGTCCTCCTACTGAGTCGCGCGCACCAGGCCGCCATCGATGGCGATGGTCGTCCCGGTGATGTAGCTGGCACGGTCAGATCCGAGAAACACGATCAAATCACCGGCCTCCTCGGCCGTGCCGTAGCGGCCCAACGGTACCTCCGCCGCCATCTCCTTGTTGATCTCTTCTACCGGGCGGCTCAGGCGGTCGGCCCGCGCCTTGTTCAACTTCTGCGCGCGATCGGTATCGATGCGGCCCGGGCAAACGTTATTGAAAAGAATATTGTCGCGGGCCAGTTCCCGTGACAGCGTCTTGGCCAAGCCAATCACCGCGCTGCGCACTGCATTGGACAGAACCAACCCGACGATCGGCTCTTTGACCGAGTAAGAAGTGATATTGATCACTTTGCCGCCGCCGACTTTGCGCAGATGCGGCACCGCTTCGCGGGTCATGCGCATGGTGCTCATGAAACTGAGATTGAAAGCGTTTTGCCAGTCCTCGTCGGTAAACTTCATGAACTCGCCGGGAGGCGGCCCACCGGCGTTGTTGACCACCACATCGACCCGGCCAAAATGTTTCGCTGCATCGTCGACGAACTTCTTGATATCCTCCGGCTTGCTCATATCCGCGACGATCGCCAAGACCTCGCCGCCGGTCTGCTTACGAATCTGTTCCGCGGTTTCGTTCAATGCCGCTTGGCCGCGGGCGCAGATTGCCACCTTGGCGCCTTCGCGCGCAAAACCAGCCGCCGCTGCTTTGCCCATGCCCTGGCTCGCGCCAGCGATCAAAACCACTTTACCTTTGAGTCCGAGATCCATGTTTGCGTTTCCCCCTGGTCGTTTTGAAGTTGCCGGATACTAACAAACACACCGCCGTGGGTCAAAATCACCGTGAATTTGTCAGTATTGAATCTCTTGGACGATTTTACTTTTGCGCCCAATAAATATTTTCGCGAAATTGTGGATTGAGCCGCTTGATGTAGAGACAGAGCATGCCGTGCACGCCCAGCTGGCGCAGCTTGCGCGGATCGCCGGCGCGCAGGGCGTCTTTCTCTTCGTTCGACAGATCATAACCCGTCATAACGTTTTCGAAGTCGGCCGACGCCTTCTGGTAGACCGCTTCGTTCATTTTGAGATCGAACAACAAACGGCTTAAGTCATAACAGCTCACAAATCCTCCGTGACGCCGAGCCCCAGGCTAAACGAGTTTCCAGCTGACAAAGCCCCAACCGGTGGCGACGAAGTCCGGCATGTAGGCGGTAAAGGTCGCCTTGGCGTCGCCCACCGCGCCGATCACCACCATCCAGTTGAGAAACTCGGTATCGCCGGCATGCAAGAGATCTTGTACTGAATAATTGATCAAGCTGCGCCCTTCCCCCTGGCGCATGACTTCGAGCAGCTTGTGATCGAAACTCTCATCGATCTCGCCGATGCGCGGCGAGCCAGGGAAATGGGACAAACCGCCGGTGGCGAGGATCGCCACCCGCTCTTTTGCATTATGCGCGACTTCGCGGATCAACTCGCCGACCTGATAGCAGCGCCGTGGCGATGGCGCCGGATCGACCCAGGTGTTGACGTAGATCGGTAAGATGGGAATTGTCGGTTGCGGCAGGAGAAAATAGAGCGGCACATTCTGCGTATGTTGCAACTCGACATGCTCACCGTAGGAAAAGTCGATGCCCTGTTCCATGCCGGCGCGAATGATCGCCTTGCCCAGTTCCTTGTGATTTTGATAATCGAACTTATGACGGGTGAACTGCCCCTGCACGCGCTCGGCGACGGTGACAAAAAAAGTCGGTATATTATTCCAAAAAAAATTGACGAATTGATCGTTGGCGACGACGATCAGCACATCCGGTTTGGCTTGCTCCAGATCGGCGCGCAGCGTGGCGAATGCAGTTTCCGCATCCTGGCGCAATTTTTTTTGCTGCTCGAGAGTCGGCCGGTTGACCGATCCCTGCGGCGCCATGCTGTAATGCAAGTCCATAAAATCTTCCCATTCCCTGCCGGGCTCGAGAAGAATGTTCGGCGCATGGCTCGCGGCTAAGGCGGAAACTAGGGGCATAGCTCAAACTCCTCCGTGCAGTGAGCGAAATCCTATTCTCCGACCTGAATAATTGCAACTATGGAATGGGACTAGGGAGGGACGCCATCGGGAGGGGACTATGAGACGAGACCGGCGTGGCTGAGCGGGCGGTTCTTGCTCCGGCTAACCGCCAGCCCGATGACCAATCGCTTAAAGCATCCGATAATTGCGCACGGACACCCAGACCGCAACAAAGACAACAACGAGCGAAACAATCGGATGATTGATGACCCACGCGAGCGACGGTTCAAGAGCATGGCGCGAAACCAAATCGAAGTACCGTGATAGAATATCCATTTGTGCCTCTGTCTCGTTGATTTCTGGTTATTCTACAGCAACCGCCGTTATCCGAATACCACAAATTGGCCAACACGAATCGCTCGCGCTAATCATGGTCGCCACCTCACGACCTTGCAGAGAGATAACTGTGGCAATCTTGGATAGTTAATGCAGGTTTTATCAGGTTCCGTACAATCTTGGCTTAGCGGCGGACAATTCTGAAAGCTCGCCGCTGCCTTTCACCCGCCATGATCCAGGCCAGCCGTCCGTAAATGACGAGATTCGCGAGGATTTAGCCGGTCCGACGAGGTTTCGAGAGTCTGGCACCATGGTTGCTCTCTCGCCGGTATATCAACGCAAACGTAGTCCCATCCGATGAAACTTTTACTCGTAACCATGTTCAGGAAAGTGCCCGTGCGCAGGACCAAGCAGCGTGCCACGCTATGCAAACAGTGCGGCACAAGAATTTATTCATTGACGTTTCTCAAGGCCCATCTCGAGTCCCATCAAGGAATTCGCACTTAACTCGAAATGGAGACATGGCCGACGCCACTTTGGCTAATAACAATCAAGCGACGTGACGGCCGCTCAACAAAACATGAAACTATTCAAACGCAACTCCACCGGCGATAGTCAGCGACCGCTCGCACCGCGCTGCGATCATCCGCTCGCAGTGATCGTCGATCCCAGCGAACGGGAATTGACCGAATTCGAAACCATGCTCGCGCGTTGTCCCAACTGCAGTCAATGGCAGCCTGGGCAAGGTCCGATCATGGCGGTGTTAATCAAGCGCCAAGACTCTAGCCGGAATAACTCCGACCATTAACCGCTGTGGCCAGGCAGAGACATCGCCAAGACGAGGGAAAAACCATGGAAGCCCTAAAGATCGTCCTCCCCAGCGCCGAACGCAAACCTTGCGTCTGCGGCGCCACGCTTTACCGCACAAACGTCACCAGGCCTAAAGACGAAGCGCTCTGGCTTTGCTCGCGTCACTGCGGCGCCTATGGGCTCACCTACGAAAGCGCACTGCGGCGCAGAGTCAGACTGGATCTCTTGAGTTGGGGCAATCTGCGGCGCAATGCGCAGAAGTTAATCGCAGCGAATGAGGAATCCGAAGACGAGGCGGCCCCGCAGTGTGATGACTCGACCTACCGCACCGGCTTGCGCCGCATTGGCAAGCGCTGATCGTTTGAATCGTACTGATTATTCACTGTTCTGCGAGCGAATGAGATGGTCAGGCAATAAAGGCCTGGCCTAGCCGCCTCTCGCCGCTCCTTTTCATGGTTAACGCCGCCATGGCTCGAACCACATAGGCATCTCCTAGGCGTGATCCGCCCGCTCAGAACTCCACTACAGTCCAAGAATTCGCGGCACTGACTGCTAACTCGATAAATCGAAGAGCGCTGACAGTTCAAGCCGCGATTCTTAAATTGGTAAAACCCGCTATCAACTAGCAAACCTTTACACTGTTAAGAAATCCTGGGTTGTAACTAGCGTTCACGCAACGCGCCGCGCTGCGTTAATATTTGTTGAAAACCAAAATTGATGGGTTCGGTTTGTGGTTGTTAGATTCGATTCAGAAGGCGCTTGGCTGGAGTTGAATATCCCCGCTCTGACCGCTGGCAATACGCAAAATCTTTTGACGCTCAGGGCTTATGATGACCGCCGCTTCAGAAACGCCGCCACCACAAAAGCTGCTGGTCGAAGTAGCCGCTACAACATGCTCACCAAGGGGAACGAAAATCTCGACCTTTTCCGCCGGTGCGAGATCGGCAACTGGCACGGCCCCGACGAAAACCCGAATGATGCAAGCCGAACCCATAAAACCACCGTCACGCTTGATGATGAGGACCCCCGTGTACTGAGCTTCCGACAACAAGGACGGTGCCAGGATTCGCGAGGTCGGCACCGGGGATGTCTGATGAATGACGATCGGGGAAGTGGCACATCCCATGAACCATAGGGCTAATACGGGAAAGACACGTATCATGCGTCCTGAAAATCTGACTGGTCTGGATGGCTCTACAGTAATCATTAGATTTTTCTCCTCGACATGCCGCGAGCCGCAACATGCATGATGGATCACTCAGTTACCGAAGGGCTTTGTGCAACGTAAGGTTGGCATCGCGATCGGGCTTGATTACAGCGCAAAGCCTTAAGTTCTGCGATGCTAAGCTCATTCCTCAAAATAAAAACTACCACACAACCGCTTCTCTATCCCTATCACACCACGAATCTATCATAGAACCATTTCACTCGAAATTACGAGAACCCAAATAAATGTTTTAGCTTCTAGCAAGGTAATGGCAAAGGAGACGGCAAAACAATCTTCCGCGACCGGAGCGGAAGATGTACGGGTTGGATTTGCTTGAAAAATCGCCTTAGCGCCGCGAATTTCCGGCTCGACTGTTCATGACCACATGTGACGAACTAAAGAATCGAAAAACTTGTAAAGACCGGGATATGAATAGGAAGAAAGAGAATCTTTGAAGTAGATCACGACATTATATGATGGGATCAATAAATTGATAAAAACAAGAGATACCAACGTGCTTCGATAACCCCAGGCAATCGTGACTGCTCCTTCAAAAATAGTCCCAGAGCCATGAGTAATCCCATCCACCCGAATCCCGCTACTCGTGTTGTATCCCACGCGAAAAGAGTCAGAAACACGGGGAAGCCGGTAATTATTCCGACTCCCATCAACGTCAACCTGTTATACCGGGACCGAAGCATCCAAATCACCAACAGCAATAAAATCCAAAACATTTTGTAGGTGAAGAAAACACCGGCTAGAAAAATGTTGGGTTCCTGGATTACTCTAGCCCAGACGGAGCCGGTAACTAGCACGGCCCCCTGCCCCTGAAACCAGGTCAATAAGCTAAATCCGTGGCTAGCCAGCATGAATCCATAAAAGATCCCAATAACCATGAAGGCCTGCAACCGCTCCGCTCGTGGGAAACTGAAGAGAATCAGTGGCACAGAACACGAGCGCGATGCCCTCATGATTAAGCAGGCAAAGAGACACCGCAGCTAATCGCGCCTGGGAATTCATAGGAACTAACGCCAGCAGCAAGATCAAGATGAAAGATAGGCTGTCCGAATAACCGGGCCATTGAAAGTCTACTAAAATGAAACTGCTAGTCATAAGGGAGAAGTAAATGAGCCACCGCACTGGCGCATTCAATGACGGCTGCTCGACTCCCGGCGTTTTCCCGGCTAGAAATCTCGACTCGAGAAAAGCAACGATCATAAATATGAGAATAAAGGTTAGTACAAGGGAAAATGCATAGTAGGCAAAATATCCATGCAAATGCATGAAGTGCGCAATGGCTGGCTTCAATATCCGCTTAAAATATAACGGGTCGCCTTCTTGAAAAGGTGCCGAGCTCATCCGCCCAAAACCGGTTCCTACACCCGCGAGCCCAGATAGGTGCGAATTCAGCCCACGCGGATATGGATACGGAAAAACCAAAATTGACAAGCCTACAAATAGTGACAGAGTAAAAACCAGTTATTCTTTTTAGGCCCAACCCACGCCAGAAATCTTTGGATCGAGAACAACAAGACAGAATGGGATACAGGATGACTGTCAAGCAAAATAAAAAAAGCAGTTCTTTAAGAGGAACTAATATGCTGTCCGTAAAATTCCCGGATATATTTGCGGCATCTCTTGTTGCGCCTAAATGAGTCAGGAAAACGTTGTTGATTAGCTCCGGTATTTTCACAAACACCGTGTTGATGAGAGCTGGCGGACTATTAGCGATTAGAAAAGCTAACACTAAACTAAACCAAAGGAGCTTTCTCGATACCATTTCTTTCGTGCTATAGGTACGAAATAGCAGCGGCTCTCTATCTGACTCTGCAACGGAAGATGCGACGGGAGGTAGGGTAAGCCCAGTAAGAGAAATCAACGTTTCCAGACCCCACAAATCTCACCCAACGGAACGCTAATAGTCAGGTTTCTAAAGCCGACAGTGTTAACCAACTGGTAAGCTAGCGAGCTACCCGGCACACCATGTTGTCTAAGACGATAAAACAAATAAACAAGGGAGAAAGCCGCCGAGCGCCGACAAGAATCAATCCAATGCAGACCGGATCTCGTGCCACACATTTTAAGACTATTCAGGTTAAAATAGTTGAGGTGTTCAGGCAATATCAGTGGCCATTTCGAACGCAATAACCGGGCTTGAATGCTATCCAAGTTTGGCACGTTTGCGAACAGCAGACCCCCAGGCTTTAGGAACGATCCAGCCAAAGTGAGAAAGCCGATTGGGTCAGGCATATGTTCCAAAACATCCCAGAGAGTCACGACGTCAAAGGCAGCCTTCGTTACCGGAGCGGCTTGCAGTGTGGCGAAATGAATCTGCGCTTCAGAGCCCAGAACTTGACGTGCTCGCCCCATGAACGGTTTACAAGGTTCAATACCCTCGCCTTTCCAACCAGCATCAATGGCTCGACGTAGGAACAGACCGGAAGCACACCCTATATCGAGAAGCCGACGGGGTGGCGTCGCGTAACGTTCAATTGTCTTAAGCTGACGGAGTGCCGAAATTGATCTCCCTATACTCTCTGACTCATATAGCCCTATCTCCATGTGCTCATACATTTGACCGAGCTGCTTTTCATTTGGGCGTACTTGACTAAACCCAAACCGGCAAATGCCACAGCGTAGAATACGGCCCGAAGAAATCTCGCCCCGCGATGGACCCAGACTAGTGGAAGTAAGCGTGCGATCTTGACCTTCCCTGTAAAGCTCTACGGTCGTGCTCGAGCAGATAGGACACACTCCAGTGATCATGAAACACCAATAACTGTCGGTCGATAAAGAGTCGACTCATGGTAAACGATACGATTGGTTTGCAGCGGGATTGTCTCGCGACGCTTCGGACAAATTGTGTTTGAGTGCGCCACGAGTGCGCCATGTGTCCCACAATATTCGTAAAAGCGCCCCTGCATAGTTAGGAGCAACTTTGACAATTCGAAACGAGGAACTACCCATGTCGACGGTTCGATTGATCCAAGACACGGGAACTTCCTGTATATCATAACCCGCAAGGATTGGCTTAAGTCCGGTCTCCGCGTTGGCTGCAAAATGGGGTTCGTCAATCGAAATCGATTTCAAGATATCCGTTCTGTAGAGTTTCAGGTTGTTGGAGATATCCCGAACTCGATGCAAAAAAAGCCTTATCAAAACATGGAACCCTCGGTTACATAAGATCTTGAAGAAAGGATAGTTGATCAGCACCGACTCATGCGAAAAACGACTTCCGATCGCACCATCGTGTCCGAGGGCGATAACTTTGAACATGTCTCTCAGCTCAGGCACGATCTGAACGAAATCACAGTCCATCGTAAGAATATAACGGCCCGATGCAGCAGCGTAGCCGTCTCGAAGTGCCCGGCCCACGCCATTCGGCGGTGTTCGATTCACGACTTTTATACGGGAATCATGCTGCGCCAGGTCGCTACTGACCTCTGCGGTTTTATCCGTACTGTTATCGTTGACGATGATGATCTCGTAAATGTAACCGTCATACATTTGCTTGAGGGCGCCTACCATCGGACCGATATTCATCTCTTCATTGTGACAAGGAAGCACCACGGAAATAGACCCGAAAAGTTCGGGGTGAAATGCAAGATTTGCTTTGGGACGACGATTTTCTTCGTCACCCGGCTTCTTGCTCCAAATATAGAGGGTTCCGCAAAGCTCTCGCATGAGCGGCGTGTGCTCCAGTATCCAGGCCAGCGCTTGAAGTGGTCCGACTAGCCACCTTGGAGTCATAGGATGAATGATGTCGCAAGGTGTGATATCCACATGAGTGAAGCCCTGATGGGAAGCTGCCTTCAAGAGCTCAAACTTACGCATTCCGATCTGGCATCGGGCGTTTCCGGTCAACCGCCCTATTGCAGGCACGACGTTTTTTATAAAGACCTGCGGGTTCCAATAATTCCCTTCGAAAAACAAGAACTGGCCGCCTGGCTTGAGGAGTTTGTATATCGTGGCAAGGTTTTGAGAATAGAGGTTGTGAGACAAGATGGACGTACCCACAACGTAATCGAAACTCTCCGGAGGATAATCCTCAACCAGGTTTCTCGTGAGAACAAAGTTAGTATTTGGCAAATTAAGTTTGGCTGTTGCCTCAAATAAATCTTCATTGAAAACCGCGGCAGTAATAGGATTTTCGCCGCATAGAACGGACGAAAGGTGTTGAGTCCAGAGGCCACTCCCGGCACCGAGTTCCAAGATGGATTCGCCAGGCAAAGTATGAAAGCAGTGTCGGACGGTAAGCGCTCTCCAATGTAGTTTGATCGGCGAAGTTGAGGGATATCTCAACCAATAGAGCTCACGCTGTCGCTCCATTTCGCTCAAGTTGTGCTCGAGGGTCATACCGTGGTCTTCTCCGCGGGCCTGTTTATGTGTTCACGGCGTGCTGTTGACTTACCCGACGATGGACCATTTCCGAGATGATCTTCGGCAGATCATAGGTAAGTTTCCAGTCGGGGAAAAATCTATGAAGCTTAGTTAAATCTGAAATATAACAAATATGATCGCCGACACGGTTCTGATCCTTGTATAGGTAATTGAGCTTCAGCCCGAATTCCGCGAGTATTTCGACGGTTTCTAGAATCGAAAGACTGTTAGCGCGCCCGCCGCCAAGATTGAACACCTCGCCCAAACAAGGCTTGCGAAAGAAAGCAAGGAAGAGCTGGGCGACATCGTAGCTATGAATCTGGTCACGAACCTGTTTGCCCTTATAGCCATAAAGAACGTATTCACGCCCGGTCACTGCGCAATCGATAATGTAAGACAGATAACCGTGCAGCTCCACGCCAGCATGTTGTGGACCGGTCAGACAACCGCCGCGGAAGATGCCGATGGGCATCTGAAAATAACGGCCAAACTCTTGACACATCACATCCGCTGCAAGCTTTGAAGCACCAAAAACCGAATGCAAGCAGTTATCAACGGACATGCTTTCATCGATGCCGATCTTTCCGTTGGCATAATCGTAGCGCTTATCGAGCTCGATAAGCGGTAAATCATTGGGCCGGTCTCCATAGACCTTGTTGGTACTGGTAAAGCAAAATGGCGAGTCTTTGCAAAAATCGCGCGCGGCCACCAAAAGATTCATCGTTCCTAGAGCATTGACGTCGAAGTCATCGTACGGAATGGACGCGGCCTTATCGTGGGACGGTTGAGCCGCCGTGTGAATGATAAAGTCCGGACGCTCTGTTTGAAAGAGTTCCCTCATGGCTTTGCGATCGCGGATATCGCTCTCTGCGTGCCGGTAACTGGGGAACATGCTCACAAGGTCTTTCACTACAGGCCGAGTTGTTCCCGCGTCGCCGAAGAACTCCCGTCGCATATCGTTGTCAACGCCGATCACCTTCCAACCTTCGCGTGCTAGTAAACGAACACACTCGGATCCGATCAACCCTCCAGAACCGGTAATTAGAGCTTTCATATTAAAATGTGATTCTCCTTAAACAGAGCGATACGAGTTTACAGCCGGCTAACCTCGGAAAAAGAGTGAAATCGAACATTTTATGTCTGCAGGTTAACAATTTCGGACTATATTAAGTCGAAACCGTGATGAAACACGGTGCGGCTAACATGCAGCTTCCAACGCCACACCTACCTCAGAGCCGACGGCTAAAAATGGCGCCAGAGCGGCGTAATGCTCTTTTGCCAGGCAGAAGACCGCGTCCATTTAAAAATTGTAGCCGATTGTGAAATGTAATTGAAAGGAAAATTTACGATGAGTACCCTCACCGCCGCTTGGCACCCACGTCTTCTCCGTCGCGGGGCCAACCGCGCCGAAGCGTCGGCGATCCGCGCCAGCGTACGCAAGATTTGGCGTCGACCTCTCGACGTGAAACTTCGATATAGTCGCGTGTTCGCGCTGTTCCATTGACGGCAAACCAGTCCACGCCAGCCGATGGCGGCACCTAACGCACCTACCATTAACAGCTTGCAATGATGTACAGGACGCTGAACCACCACACCCATTAATCCACAACAGCGCGGGCAATTCCTACGTAAGTAACGGTCCATCATCGGAAGACCTTATGTATTCTGTAGAAAAGTGTATTGTCCGCCCGTTTGCCCATCACGATTCGCCAACCGTCCAAGCGATATCCGCATAGAGCACAATATTGCCCTTCGTTTCGGAGGTAGGTTAGGGCGGTGACTCATATGGGATATGACTTCACTAAGCAAGACCCCCCAAACAGTCCAGCAAGACCATGCAGTTCAGCAAAATTTGTTATGAGAGTGAGACGGGAACAGGTAGGTAATAAGCTTTGAGTGACTCATTATAGGAGTACACTCACTGAGGATTCGCATTGGAATCCCGCTGAATGTCATGCCATGGGCGCGTCGGTTGGTTTCGTTTGCCTCGTATTACGATCCACGCCAGCCGGTGCCGACATTTAACGCACTTACCATTGACGGCTTGCAAGGACATACTTTCAGGGCACTGAACCACGACACCCATTAATCCACGACAGCGAGGACAATTGTGGATTAGTTAGCGAGCCATTAGCTGAACACCTTCGCCATCCTGCCATAATAGATATTAACTGGTCGCTTGCGCCCGACGATCCACCGCCACCCTTTTTGCTGATAGCCGCGGACCGCACAGTAAGCGTTAATCGGCTTCGCGGTTCGACTACTCCGATAGGATTCTTTTCATTCGCTCGACGACCTCGGGCGGCTGTTCCATAATCTCTTGCAGCAGCGCTTGCAGGTCCTCGCCCGTTGAAGGATCCATGTCCATCCGTCCCTTCTTGGCTTCGGCGATCAGTTCAGGGTCCTTCATCGCCCGGGCGTAAGCTTCCCGGAGCATCTTTACTCGGTCCGGGGGTGTGCCCGGAGCGACCAGCATAAAGCGCCCAAACTCGGCGCCGCCGAGCAAGACCTGGGCGAGCCGGCGATTTGATTCGCTGGTTTTATATTCGTCCATCAACTCGTAGATCGTTGGCGCCTCACTCACAACCGGGTCTCGTTTGCGCGCGGTTTGAATTAAATGGCGGTCGAATCCTTTCTTGTGCCAAGTGTAAAAGGGCTCGCGTCCGAAATGTGGCAAAACCGTATTGCCGCTGCATTGGATCTCGCCCTTCTCCACTGCCAGGTCGATCTCGCTCTGGCCTGGATAACCCATGATGGTGTTGATCTTCGCGCCAAAAACGAAATCCAAAACCCGGTCGAGAATATAGCCGGCGCTGCCCACGCCCGGGCTGCCACATTTCGGCGCCTCTTTGGCCTTGATGATGTCGCCGATGGTCTTGTACGGCGCGTCCGCGCGCATGTAAAGCAACATATAGTTCTTCTCTTGCGAGCCGATGATCGAGAACTTTCGCAAATCGAAGCGCACTTCTTTATGGCCCGAGAGCTGCTCTAAATAGACGTTGCTGTTGGGCATAACGGTTGTCAGGCCATCGGGTTTAACCACGCCATAGACATAGTTGAGCGCCACCAGCGAGCCCGCGCCCGGCATATTCTGCACGATGATGTCTGGCTGTCCCGGGATATACTTGGGCATCGCTCGGGCTAACAGCCGCGCCCAGCGATCGTAAAAACCCCCCGCTGTAGCTCCTGTGATGATGCGAATCTGCTTTCCCTTGTAGAAAGGTTCGGCTTGAGCGTGAACCCAGCTTGGAAGTAAGAATTGTAATATTAGAACGGCCCCAAGCAATCGCCAACCCGACCATGACAACAACAATGAAAATTTCATCTTTGCTCCTGCATAGATTACCAGGTTTCCGCCCTGCCCCCTGCACCACCAGTTGAGCTTTTCCTGAATACTCGTTACCCATATTATATGTCCCAGACGAAGGGCATGCCGTCTTACAACACTTGAAACTAATCTTCGATCCCGCGCGCTTCGCTTGCTGGGCTCGCGCGTTCCGCCTTAAACGTTAACTCTCGGATTGAACTGAATTCCCCTGCAATTCATTACAAATTCTTCATCATTGTCGTAGGTCATCTCGCCATCGTGTTCCTTTATCCCGGATTCCGCAGTTGGATCTAAACATTTCAGTTGCCAAAAAACTGATTGTAAATTGTGGATTTGAACACCATGACGTCCTTAGGCCTTCACTTGTTTCAACTGCGGCGCAGTTAGAATCCCCGTGGATAAATTATTGAATTGTACGCACTATTTCTGTCCAAACATTGCATTGCGTTTCGCCTGCGGAATCCGGGTTTATTTCGCAACTAATATAACTACCGTCTTTCAATTTTTTGTATGCATCATGACAACCAGGAATATCGATGGTCTCAAGAACTATCCCGCTGTTACACATTTCAAAGAAAGCAGCTGCGTTTTCCCGCCTCATGAGGTTGACGGTTTGATGATAAACTCGGCGGTTGGAGCGCAAATCCTTCGACCTGCGCAAGCAAGCCGAAGACTACGAAACGGCAACACCCATCGCCGTCGGCAATAATGCCTATATTACATTCGAAGACTGTGCTGACCTTTGGCGAAGTCGCCGGCAAATGGATCACTGAAATGATCGGCGAAATGGTTGATGGTAAAGGTCACCGGATATCGACGCTACGGACATGTCAGCAGCATCTTATAGAAGACGGCGATAAGCACCTGGGTAGGATTTAGTTAATGACCCGCGTGAACTTTATAGATTCGCAGAGTGGCAATTGTCCTTAGTTGTTTGACATTACTCGGTCTAGATACACTCTTCAGCACAGGTTTAATCGGTCTAAGAATCGCACCATGGCAGCAAGCTTTCAGAGTCCTTAGATTTTAAGAGGTAAAAATGTGGCCAGGGACGGAATCGAACCGCCGACACGGAGATTTTCAGTCTCCTGCTCTACCGACTGAGCTACCTGGCCAAAAGAAGTGAATCTGGAATATTGCTTAAAAGTTTCGGCGAGTCAAGTTTGGCTTAGGCTTTGGCGAGCTTTTTGACCTGGCTTTCGACAAAATCGATCACTTGGCTTTCAAGGCGCACGCCGTCTAAAGAATTAATCTCTTGGATGCCGGTGGGGCTGGTCACATTGACCTCGGTGAGAAAGTTGCCGATCACGTCCAGACCGACGAAGTAAAGTCCATCCGCGCGCAAAAGCGGCGCCAACGCCGCGCAAATTTCCCGGTCGCGCTCCGTCACTTCAGTCTTGACGCACTGGCCGCCGACATGAATGTTGCCACGGGTCTCGGACTCCAGCGGCACACGCAAGACCGCGCCTAGCGGCTCGCCGTTGAGAACGATGATGCGTTTATCGCCCTGACGGATCTCCGGCAGATAACGTTGCCCCATCACCATCCGCCGGCCGTGGTCGGTGGCCGCTTCTAGGATCGAATTGGTATTGCGGTCCTGGCCGTTGAGATAGAACACGCCAGTGCCGCCGCAGCCGTCGAGCGGTTTGACGATCAGCTCGCCGCCCAGTTCATCCATGAACGAGCGCAGCCGCTCCATATTGCTGCTGACCAGCGTCTGCGGGATCTGTTCAGGGAAACGCATGGCGTATAATTTTTCGTTGGCCTCGCGCAGCCCTTTGGGATTGTTCATGACGAAACATTTTTTTTCGTCAATCAGGCTAAGCAGATGGGTGGCGAAGAAAAACTTCATGTCGAAGGGCGGATCCTTGCGCATCCACACCGTAGTCGAAGTCGGCCAGCGACCCGGTGGCAAACTCACCCAGGTGCGCGTGCGGCGTGGCCCGCGCCAGTTCAAGGCGGCGATAGCGGCCATGGGTGGCGCCGCCGCGCACGAACAGGTCGTCGACTTCCATGAAATAAATTTCATGGCCGCGCCGCTGGGCTTCGAGCATCAGCACGAAGGTGGTGTCCTTGTCGATGTCGATGTGTTCGACGGGGTCCATCACCACCCCGATACGCAATTGACTCATGACGAATGCATCCCTACGAAGTTTACTCGCGCACGACCCAGGTGCGCGCGACAAAGTCGTGCCAGGCGCGCTTCTCGGACTGCCAAAGCACCCAGAGAAAGCCGAGGCCAATGGGCGCGAAGCCGACCGCCGCGAGCCAGCGCAGGGCCGCTTGGCGGAAGCTCGGCGGCTGGCGCTCGACACCGACGACGCGCAGACCGAGTAACCTCTTGCCGATGGTCTGACCGCCCAGTCCATGCATGACGATGAAATAGGCGGCGGTCAAGCCGAGCGCGCCCAGTGTGAGGATAGCGAATAAGGCGGCGACATTGTCGCTTGAGATGACCTGTCCATGGGCGCCGAGGCCGACTTTGTAGCCCACGTACGCCATAGCACCCATGATTGACGATAGCAAAGATATCACGAACAGGTCGATGATCAGGGCAATGGCGCGGCGACAAAAGCCGCCCCAGCGCACCGCAGCCACCGGTTCTGCCGTCGGCCGTATAACCATCCCGGACCGTGCCAGACTCAGCGCGGTTTACGAACTGCCAGTCGTCACGCTCGACATCCTCTTCAACGTCAGGCTTGTTCTCCTCCGCAGTTAAAATAAAGCTATCCGGCTTCGGCACACCCAAGAACACCCGGCGATGCAACAGCTTGGCGCCGCACTCGCCGCAGAGTTCGTCGGCCGCCACGACGGGAGCTTCACAGTTCTGGCATTTCAAGTTTTGTTCGGCGAACATTTGTTTACCACATGCTAAGAGTTGCGCCGCGCCAAGGCAAGCCGCACTAAGTCAAATCACCCCAAAGGAACTGCGCCAACGACAAAGCCGTCACCGCCGCAGTCTCGGCGCGCAGAATGCGCCGGCCTAGATGAACCAGGTGGAAATCTCGCGCCGCCGCCAAGTGCGCCTCACCGGCGCTAAAACCGCCTTCGGCACCGACCGCTACGAGAATCGCGGCAGCGCTGGCATTCGCCTCATAAACTTGGCGCAGCGATCGCGCCGTCTCCTTTTCCCAAAATAACAACTTGAGCTGGCTTGCGCCGGCGCCTTCGACCATATGATGAAACTCGCATAACGGCAAAATCTCCGGCACCCGATTCCGTCCACATTGTTTCGCCGCGCTCAGCGCGATCTTCTGCCAGCGCTCGGTGCGATTGGCGATTTTCCTATCGTCGAGCTTGGGCACGGTAAAACTCGAGGTAAAAGGCAGGATCGAAGCTACGCCAAGCTCGGTTGCCTTCTCGACGACAAAATCCATCTTTTCGCCCTTGGTGAGCCCCAGCGCCAAAGTCAGCGCCAGCGGCGAATCCCTGCCGGCTTGATAGGCGCGGCTGATTGCCAATTCGCCGCGATCGGCATGGAGGCTGCGAATCACCGCTTCATATTCCCAGCCGGTATCATCGAACAGCGTCACGCTGTCGCCCACGGTCAGGCGCAGCACGCGGCGCAAATGCTCGAACTCCTGACCGGCGATGGTCGCGTCGCCATCATGGATATTCTCCTTGCGGATGAAGAAACGAGCCATCGGTTGCTAGTGTCGCCGCAGCAGCATAGTCACCCACTCGCGCGCGGGTTTGCGTTTGACGACGTCAAAGCGCGGCGCAAAACAACGCAACACCGACGCCGCCTTATGCCGTAGGATGCCGGAGAGAATTAAGTAACCGGCGGGCGCAACTCTCGGCGCGATGGCGCCGGCGAGATCGACAATGGTCTCCGCCGTCAAATTAGCCACCACGACGGGGAATTTTCTTTTAAGACGTCTGAGCGCTGTGCCGGACAGCTCGACCTTGTCCGCGACATCGTTGATACGCAAATTTTCCCGAGCCACGCCAAGCGCCACCGGATCGTTGTCCAGGGCCCAAACCCGCTTGGCTCCCAACTTTGCCAATGCAATCGCCAAGATTCCCGACCCGGTGCCGACGTCGAGGGCGGTGAGTTTCACTGATGCACACGATGCCGCGACTTCCTCGATGAATTCCAAACAGCCGCGCGTGGTCGCATGGGTGCCGGTGCCGAAAGCCATGCCAGGCTCGATGGTAATCACCTGGCGCGAACGAAACTGCGGCGGCGTTCGCCAGGGCGGTGTCACCCAAAACTGTTTGCCAACCCGGCTCGACCGGATAAATCGCTTCCAGGAGTTTTCCCAATCTTCCGGCCGGGCGATCTGCCACGACAGGTGCGGCTTGCTGCTGCGTTCCTGGAGTTTGACAGCATCCATGACGAATCTGTGAACCGCACGCTTGAGCGCACTGCTGCTACGGTTATTGGGGAAATAAGCCTCCACCGCGCGGGGTTTCAAGACGACACCCGACGAACCGCTCTCGGTCAAGAAGTTCGCCACGGCGTCCAGACAGGCGGCGCTGGTATGAACCGTGAGGTGCAACCAAGAATGTGTCACGATTTTATATGCCACAGCGAAGTCAGTGGATCAATTGATCGAATAAAACTTGCTCGCGGTCATTTCGAGCGCAGCCGAGAATCTCGTCGGCACCGGCGCGAACCGGCGAACTCAAAAAACGAATTAACAATCCGCGGCATTGGCCCTTGCCAGCTTGTCAAAATCGCTACTTCCAGATATTGAAAATAGTTACACTGAAAGGAACTGCCGATGAAATTTGCCACGATCAAACCTGATGGCCTCGCCATAGTTCAAAACGACACACTGATTCCCATCACCGGCGTCTTAGCCAAGGGGGCGACCATGCTCGATTTGATCGCGCAATACGATCAAATCAAAGGCGCCTTAGCCGACCTCGCCGCCAAGGGTGGCGGTGTCAAGCTCGACGCCAAATTGCTCAAGCCACCGGTGGAGCGGCCGTCGAAAATCTATGCTGCCGCCGGCAACTACAAGCGCGGCACCGGCGGACTCGACGCCGGCCGCGGCCGTGGCGCCGCATCGACGATTTCACCGGAAGAGCTTTTGGAGAATATTTTCTTAAAGCCGCCGTCCGCCATCGCCGGGCCGGAAGACAATATCGTCATCCCGAAGGATGCCGAGTCGATCTTTCCAGAGCTCGAGCTTTGCGTGGTTATCGGCAAAAAAGTCCGCCATCTGAGCAAATCACAAGCGATGGATGCCGTGTTCGGCTACACCATCATGCAAGATGTCACCGCGCGCGGCTACGGCAAGAGCAAAAATATGGGCGGTACGCGCAGCGTGCGCAAAGGATTCGAGACCTTCGCCCCCATCGGCCCATGGATCACGACCAAAGATGAAATCGCCGATCCGCATAATCTCTGGATGAAGCTGTGGATCAACGGCGAACTCAAGCAGTCGGCCAAGACCGACGCCATGATCAACGACATCGTCACGCAAATCAGCTTTCTTTCCCAGGTGACGACTCTCTACCCCGGCGATCTGCTGACAACCGGCAATCCGGACTCACCGGAGTTTCAAGAGAAACTGAAACCAGGCGATGTCGTGAGGTCGGAGATCGAAGGCATCGGCGCCATGAACCAAGGCGTGGCCAAGGAAAGCTAATCACATAGCGGATTAAACATAATGATTCGTATAGCGCCTTTTCGAGCACTCTGTTACAGCCCAAAAAAAATCAAAGATTTGAGCAAAGTGATCGCGCCACCCTACGACGTGATCTCCAAGGAAGAACAAGACAAGCTCTACAAAAAGTCGGCCTATAATTTTGTTCGGCTCGATTTAAATCAAGAGGCGGACTCCTATGACGCCGTCGCCCAGTTGCTCGGCGAATGGCAGAAACAAGGCATTCTCGAACGAGATGATCAGCCGGCGATTTACTTCTCCACGCATCGTTTCAAGTTAAAAGGCGGCGAGCAGAAAGTCCGGCAGGGCTTCTTCGCTTTGACCGAACTGCAAGATTTTGCCACCGGCGCGATCAAACCTCACGAAAAAACCCTGGACGCGCCCAAAGAAGATCGGCTGAAGCTCATGCTCGCCTGTCACGCCCAGTTGAGCCCGATTTTCGTCCTCTACGCCCAACCGAAACAGACGATCCATACCATTCTCGGCGTTGCCGTCGAGGGCATGACGCCGTTCATCGAAACCGAGCTGGACAACGGCGACGAGTTGAAGCTCTGGCGGATCACCGATGCGGCGGTCATCGAAAAAGTCCAGCGGGAAATCGCCGAGCAGACCCTGCTGATCGCCGACGGCCACCATCGCTACGAAGCCACGCTGCGCTACCGCGATCAGCTCCGCAGCGAGCGCGGCCCAGGCAACGGCAATGAAGCGTACAACTTTATCTTGACCTATTTCGCCAATATCAATGACGATAATGTCGTCATATTGCCGACCCATCGGCTCGTGCGTGGCTTCAACCACAAGCCATTTTTGGAATTGGAAGAAGCGCTGCAAACCTATTTTTATGTCGAGCAGCACCCGAAGACGCCGGAAGGCAAGACTTCGTTTCTCAAAGCGCTCAAGAACGCGGCGAAGAAGCACCGCGTCATTGGCGCCAGCTTCAAACGCGATCCGCGTTATTTGATCCTGCGGCTGAAAAACAAACGCATCATGCAGCGCTTGGCCAAAGACATGAGCGCGCCGCTCCGTGAGCTCGATGTCAGCACGCTGCATCTATTGGTCTTGGAGCATATCCTCGGCATGCCCCCCGAGCAGCAAGTCAGCGGCGCCACCATCCGCTACTCGCAGGACGAAGAATTCGTATTGCAGGCATTGGAAAACGAAGACTACCAAGCCGGGTTTATCTTGAACGCCACCAAGGCAGAAGAGATCCAATCCATAGTCGCCGCCAATGAAAAGATGCCGCAGAAGTCGACCTACTTTTATCCCAAGCTAAGCTCGGGGCTGATCGTCAATAAGATCGATCTGGAAGAGACAATCGAAGCGGATACGGAGACGCACTAGCAACGCGCGAATGAGCCCATGGATGTTGTCGATTCCGTCAATGGAGTTCCGATTCGCCTCACGGCAGAACGATGGAGCCACATCGTTGATAACAAGCCCCACATGAGCGCATACTCCGAAAAAGTCCTTTCGACGATCGAGAACCCGGCGCGGGTGGTACAAGGATATGCCGGCGCGCTGATTGCTAGTTCCTCCCTCGGCAGGAGGCGTTATCTAAACGTAGTGTACCGAGAGCTGTCGCGGTACGATGGGTTTATCATCACAGCTTTTGTTTCGACAAAGCTTAACAAAGGGAACCTGACATGGCCAAAAGCGCGATCTTAGAAAAAAATAGCATGTCGCATCTCCTCAAGGCCGTTTCCCACCTGGTGCAGCTGCCCAAGACTCACATGTGGTTGGATTACGACGAGGAAGCCGACGTTCTTTACTTGCACTTTGAAGATCGACCAGGTTCGACTCGTAGCCAAATGCGAGATGACGGGGTTATCTTGGACTATAAGGGACGCCGTCTAGTCGGCGTGACGATCCTAGAAGCATCTCAGAGATAGTAGTAGAAATAAACCGACGGCTTCGTCATTCCGCGCCTTAACCCACCTAACGATGTTTTTATCCCAAGCTAAGCTCGGGACTGATCGTCAATAAGATCGCTCCGGGCGCACGGGTCGAAGGTCCCGGGGCCTAAGAATCGCGAGGGACACAAGTCCCTATCGACATTTTCATATGACTAAGAAAAAAAAGCGGAAGAACATCTAAAAATGCTCTTCCAATTTGTAGCGGTTTGTAACAGGAATCGGATGAGGGAACGGCGGGACGATCCTACTTAACGTCTCCTGCTTTCGGTGCGACTTTTTCAAGCACAACGCCTAAGGGTCTCGCGGTATGTGCGGCTTAAAACACGCAGGGCGCAAGTCCCGCTTGAGACGTCTCACTTTGCGGCTTTACAAGTTCTCTATATTTGGAATTATTTAGATTCTGCTTTTATCGGTTTCTTTTCGACCTTGATACCGCGATTCGTTGTTCGCCCGCTCGTGACGAAATTCGCCGTGCCTTCAAGCTTGTTGTCTCCTACAAGTTTAAGCCGAACCGGATTTTTTTCTGCAGAACTAAACTCCAAGATAGTGTCGCTACCTTGAGTCGAGACTTCGATTTGATGACGCGCCCCCTTCTCAGCGGTATATCCATAGCGTCCATCCGCAATCCACCCTCCACCGTCTTTTGGCTTTACTGAACCGATAACAAGCCACCGCTCTTGAGGTTGGGGTATGCCCTCAACCCAACCTTCCCAAGCACCAACCAATACTTTGGTCGGGTCCGCTTGCGCCCATGCGGTCACAGTCGTAAAACCGATGAGAAACAAGGCAAGGGAAAGAAGCACGTAGAGGGAACAGCCTATAGTCTTTTTCACGTCAGTATAGTCTCCTTGATATTTTGCGAGTTAGTCGGACTATATATATTTTTGTAGTCAATTACCCATTGGCTTCACCAACTGCCCATCCCCCGGCTTGCCGGTGATCTTGCCGTCGAGCATCACCGTTTTGCCGCGCAGGATCGTGCGGATCGGCACGCCTTTGACTTTGCGTTCGTGGTACGGCGTCCAGCCGACTTTGGTGTACGTTGTCTCGTTGGAGATCACTGCCTCTTTATTCATGTCGACGATCACCATGTCGGCGTCGGAGCCCGGCAAGAGCACGCCCTTCTTTGGGTAGATGTTAAAAACCTTGGCCGGGTTGTACGACGAGATGCGCACCAGGCGGTCGAGCGACAGCTTGCCTTGGTTCACCGCGTCGAGGAACAGACTCAGGTAATCTTGAATCTGCGGTTCGCCGCCGGGGCAGCTCCACATATCGGTCCAGCCGCGGTCTTTTTCCTCCTTGGTATGGGGCGCGTGATCGGTGCCGATCATGTCGATGGTGCCGTCGTTGATCGCTTCCCACAGGCCGTTGACATGGGCCGGCGGCACCCAAAAGCCTAAACAATAGGGCCCCATTTTCTCGACATTCTCCCAGGTGCCCAAAAACATCGCCCAAGGATTCACCTCGCAGCTGCACGGCCGGCCTTCGTCTTTGGCGCGGCGCAGCATGGCAATGCCTTCCGGCGTGGTCATGTGGAGAATATGCAGCGGCGCGCCGAGCGCCTTTTGCATGCGAAACAACGTCGCCATCGCCGTGTCCCAAATGATCCCGTCGTAATCGCGATAGGCTTTGGCGTAGGCCTGCGGGCTGCGGTCTTCTTTCTTCCAGTAACGCCCTTCGATCTCGTCCATTAAATCTTGATCGTGCGGATGCACCATCAGCGGCAGGCCGGTGCCGCCGACGGTTTCGAAGCATTTGAACAGTTCGCCGTTATTATTGATGCCGATGCCGGGCATATGCGGATAGTCGCGGCCGGTGTCTTTGACCATGAAGATTTTAAACGCCAACGGTCCTTCCTTGGCCAGCCCCGGGATTTCCTCGGGCACCGTGCCGGAAGGATTGTGGTTGAAGTCGACAATCGCATTCTTGCTATGATGTTCCACCAGCGCGCGGTAGCGCTCCACCGTGGTCGTCGGTGGATTGACGTTGGGCATACCGATGGACGTGGTCACGCCGCCGGCGGCCGCGGCCATGGTCGCGGTCGTAATGTCCTCTTTGTACGTGAAACCGGGATCGCGATGATGGGTGTGAGTGTCGACCAAGCCGGGGATGATTTTCTTCCCCTTGGCATCGATCACTTGGTCGGCCGTGTCCGGCAGCACCGGCGGCTTGCCAAGCGCGATAATCTTGCCGCCGTTCACCGCGATATCGGCGTCGATGAAACCGCCCGGCGTCCACACTTCGCCATTTTTTACCAGTAAATCCAACTTTGCCATGAACTTAAACTCTCCCTTCGCCGATTATGCGAAAATCTTTTATATGATCGGTGCCGGGTAGAGTCAATCTAGGTCGGCGCAGGGCCATCGTCGATGGCAAAACTTGCTTGACTCACTAGGTTAAATCTGAAAATATCGCTGCGCTTCGCCGACCGTCGACCGCAGGAAACCAAGGAGAAATTGCATGCTGGCCATCTATCTCGTGCTGTTCGCGTTTCTCGGTGTTCCCTTGACAGCGATCTCGCTGTTTGCCCAAAGCGCTCAACTTTTAGACGCCGCCAAGAAGGAAGGCAAAGCGGTGATCTACGGATCACTGGAATCCGACACCATGGATGTCATCGTCCAAGGCTTCAAGAAAAAGACCGGCATCGACGCCGAGTATTGGCGCGCGTCGGCGACCAAGGTGATGGACCGCGCCATGACTGAATTTCGCGCCGGCAAACCGGCCGCCGACGCCATCGTCGCCGCCGATAACGTCATGCGCCTGATGCACAAGGAAGGCTTCTTTCAGAAGTACGATTCGCCGACCAACAGCGATTATCCCAAGGAAGTCCTCGATCCAAACTTAGGACCGCGCTACCGCAATGTCGTCGTCGGCGTGGTCTACAACAAATCGGCGCTCAAGCCGAACGAATACCCCAAATCGCTGGAAGACCTCGCCAAGCCGCTATACAAAGGCAAGATCGTCATGCCCGACCCGACCCAGCATACGACGACGACACAGTGGCTTGCGAGTCTGTATAAGATCATGGGCAAGGAGAAGTCCGAAAAGTTCATGCGCGACCTCGCCGCCAATAGACCGGTCTGGGTCGAATCGCTCTTGCCGTCGGCGGAACGGGTTGCCAGCGGCGAGTCCCCCGTCGCCATTACCTATATAAAATACGCCTACATCCACGGCAAGAAAGGCGCGCCGGTGGATTATGTCAGAGACGCAAAACTGATCGGCGATGCCAGCTACATCACGCTGGCTAGCAAGGCGCCCCATGCAAATGCCGGCAAAGCCTTCATCGATTACTTCCTCGGCGACGAGAGCATGAATCTGATGGCCAAGCTCGGCGAGTTTGTCAATCGCAAAGGCATACTGCCGCCGTTGGCCGGCGCCGACAAGCTCGGCTTCGTCGAGATGGACGATCTCAGCACCAAGGATTTCGCCGAAAAGAAAAAAGAATACACTCAAATATTCCTGCGCTGAGCGTCGTACTCGTGTCCATTCCGGAAACCACCCTCAGCACCCACGCGCCGCTCTCCTCGGCCTGGAGCCGGTCGCGCATCGGCGCTTTTTTGAGCGAACCGGTCAGTTGGGTATTTCTCATCGTCGGCGCGATCATCGCCTTCCTCAGCCTCTATCCGACCTACTTCTTATTCTACGGCAGCTTGACCGACGCGCCGCTGGGGCTGCCGGGAAAGTTCACGCTGCAGAATTATGTGCGCGCCTACAGCGATCCCGAAGCCTATTCGCTGATGTTGAACTCGTTTATCTTCGGCATCGGCTCCTCGGGCCTGTCGGTTCTCTTCGCCCTGGCGCTGGCTTGGATTACCATTCGCACCGACGCCCCGTTGCGCCGTTTGTTCGAATTGACCGCGATCATCCCGAATATTCTGCCGCCGATTTTGGTATCGATCTCCTGGGTCATGTTGCTCAATCCGAGCAACGGTCTGATCAACGGTCTGTTCGTAAAGGTTTTCGGCATGGAGAAGGGACCGTTTAACATTTATTCCATGGCCGGCCTGATCTACGTCGAAGCGCTGATCCTCACGCCGCTGGCGTTTTTGATCGTTGCCGCGGCCATGAAAAGCATGGACCCGTCGCTCGAAGAGTCGGCCAAAACATTGGGGTCGGGCGAATTCGGCGTCATGCGCCGCATCACGTTTCCGCTCATCCGTCCGGCGATCCTCGCCGCCGGGACATTGAACTTCGTCCGCGCCGTCGAAAGTTTCGACACCCCGGCGATCATCGCGTTGCCGGCGCGCATCGAAGTGTTCACGACGAAAATCTGGCGCGAAGCGCTCGGCTCGTTTCCGACCAACCACAACCTCGCCGCCGCCTACGGCGTCGGCATCCTCGCCATCGCGCTGGTTTTTGTTTACCTCTATCGCCGCTTTACTTCACAGATCGAGAGTTTTTCCACGGTCACCGGCAAGGGCTTTCGGCCGCACCAAATCGAGCTTGGCCCATGGCGCTACGTCGCTTCGGGCGTGGCCTTCTCGCTGCTCGTGCTCCTGGTCGTGCTGCCGATCTTGGTTTTGTTACTGGTCGCGATCCTGCCTTATTATCACGTGCCCACTTGGCAGACCTGGCAGAACCTGACGATGTCGCATTTTCAATACGTCTGGGCCACGCCTCGGGTGCATAAAGCGTTTTTGAATAGCTTATTCCTCGCTCTCGTCGGCGCCACTCTGTGCATGCTGCTGGCGTCGTTAGCCGCTTACATTACCGTTCGAACCAAAATCGCCGGCCGCGGTCTGATCGAAGGATTGGTATTTATTCCCTGGGCTTTTCCCGGCACGGCGATGGCGTTGGGACTGCTGTGGGCTTACGTCGACTTTCCGATTCCCGTCTACGCCACCGTCTGGATCATCCTGATCGCCTACGTCACGCGCTTTTTGCCCTACGGTCTCCGAGCGGTCACCAGCACGATCATTCAAGTTCACAAAGAGTTGGAGGAAGCATCGATTGTTTGCGGCGCCGGCTTCCTGGCCACCTTTCGGCGCATCCTGGTGCCGATGATGCGTCCCGGCGTCATGGCCGGCTGGATTATTCTCGTGACCATCTTCATGCGCGAGTTCAGCGCGACTCTGTTTTTATACAGTCCCGGCGCCGAGCCGCTCGGGCCGCTGCTTTACTTTCTCTATCTCGACGGCATGCGCGGCCGGGTCGCCGCCATCGGCTTGGTGATTTCATTGATCTCGGTCATTTTAATCGCCATCGCGCAACGCTACTCGCGCTGGGATACAAGATAAGAGGACGACAACTGCTTTGGCACATTAATAATAAAGAAACGGGAGAACTCCGCGAATGGAAAAATTATTCCTAACCCTCGCCTGCGGCGACTATGATCGAACCAAATCTTTACAGGATGGTTCGGTCGAGCCTGAGGGCATCAAACTCAATTACATACCGATGCAGTCGGAGGAAATCTTTTGGCGCATGGGCCATTACCGAGAGTTCGATGTCTCGGAAATGTCACTTTCCGCCCATGTCACGATGATCGGTCAAGGCGACTCTCCCTTCGTTGGCATTCCGATATTTCCCTCGCGGTACTTTAGGCATTCTTCAGTCTACTACAATGTCGAGTCTGGCATAAAAAAACCCGAAGACTTCAAAGGCAAAAAAGTTGGCACCCCGGAGTATGCCATGACCGCTGGTGTCTGGATTCGCGGCTTTTTTAGCGATAACTACGGCGTAAAAGCGCAGGATATGAAATGGTTTCTCGGCGGACAGGCCGATCCCGGCCGAAAAGAACGAGTCAAGCTTGAGCTTCCGCCGGATATCAGTGTCCAGTCCATTCCCGATGACAAAACCCTCAATGGCATGCTCGACAGCGGAGAAATTGACGCGCTGATTTCCGCCCGCAGTCCGTCTTCCCTCGGCAACGGGTCGGGAAAGGTGCGGCGCCTGTTTCCCAACTACAAGGAAGTGGAAATCGATTATTACAAGCACACGAAAATATTTCCGATCATGCATATCGTGGTGATTCGTAAAGATGTGTATGAACGCCACCCGTGGGTTGCGCGCAGTCTGTTCAAAGCCTTCAGCGACGCCAAGAACCGCGCCTTTGAAACCATGCATATTTCCAACGCCCATGCCTACGCGCTGCCTTGGCTGGCATGGGAACGGGAGCAGCTCAGAGAAATCTTCGGTCCTGATTGGTGGCCCTACGGCATCGAGCCCAACCGCCACGTGCTCGAGTCTTTACTCCGCTACATGACCGAGCAGGGCCTCGTGAAACGCCCGCTGAAAGTGGAGGATATTTTCGCGCCGAGCGCGGTGGGAGAGTTCAAGCTCTAGCGGGTACTGAACCGGAGCGATGGAGTAATGGAGTAATGGAGCGTTGAGGGGTCCGGATAACCCATTACTCCAACACTCCATCACTCCAATACGCCAATCCCCCTCGTCACCAACTTGGAAATATGAATGGAGGAATCGGAAAGGCGCGAGTAAACTTGCGTTGTTGGGTATCGATGTTTTTTCACCGAAAAAATTGACTAATGAACTGAACTCAAGATAAAACAATTCGCGTGGACCTTTTTCATCAAGACCCCAATGATACTTACAAAGCTTACCAAAAGTTTCGCAAGCGCAACGAGCATGAGCGAGCGTACCGCTGCCTCGAACGGCTGCTCAAGGAATTCCCCGAAGACCTGGAGCTTTTGGACGAAATACTTGGCTTAATCTTAAACGAAATGCACGCTCCTAAACTTGCCCGGCCTTGGTTGATGCGCCGGATCAAGCTGGACTCCTTTTGGCGCGACTATGCGCTTCTCAGTGAAATCGACGCGGAGGCGGGAAACTTGTCCAGCGCCAAGGAAAATCTCGCCGTCGCGACTAAACTCTTCGAACAGCAACGCTCGCAATTGGATTCCCATAACGAAGCAAGCAAAGCGCTCGCCCGCATTCGGGATAATCTCCGCTTTCACGAACACAATCGATTGATCACGGGTCGTGCGTCGCAAAACCCCAGCCCGCCTCTGGTCCATAAACACGCCAAACACACTGCGCCGGCGATCCCGGTGCGGCCAAAATTGACAACCGCGGCTGCGCCGAACAAGCAGCCGCGGCCAGTTAAACCTGAAGCGCCAGCCGCAGCGCCGGCCGCGATCGTCCCGCACTCGGCTTCATACAGGGTTCCCATCCGCGTCTCCGCTCCTGACTTTCAGACCATGGGTGCGATGCTGCAAGACCCGGCGACGTTAGAGGAATGCCGATTGCGCATTGACTACGCTTACCTCGAGATTCAGAGAGGCTTTGACGATCTCCTCTGCTTGAATGAAATCGCCGGCGTCGAACGCTATTGGTATCAGCTCGAAACCGCAAAAAAGGTGCTCAAATATTTCCATGGGCGGGTGCTCCTCTGCGACGAAGTCGGGCTGGGCAAAACCATCGAAGCCGGCATGTTGATGAAAGAATACCTGATGCGGGGAATGGTCAAGAATATTCTCATCTTGACCCCCGCGCCGCTGGTTGCCCAATGGCAAGAGGAGATGGCGCAAAAATTTGGCATCCTGTTTGCTACCAGCGAGGACCCGCTGTGCGGCGCCGATCCGGAGCGTTTCTGGCTCCAGCCGCTGATCGTCGCCTCGATCCATACGGCAAAGAGCAGCAAGAATTTTTCTCGCGTGACCGCCAACTTTTACGATCTTGTCGTCGTCGATGAGGCGCATCATCTAAAAAACCGCAACACGCTTAACTGGAAGCTCGTCAATGAAATCAAAAAGCGCTTCATCTTTCTCCTGAGCGCGACTCCCGTGCAGAACCATCTGATCGAGCTTTTTAATCTCATTACGCTGCTCAAGCCGGGACAATTCCGCACCGAGCGGCTTTTCAAACAGGCGTACATGCAACGGGGCGACTCTAGAAAGCCGGCCAATAAAGAAAAACTGCGGGAGCTTCTGCGCGACGTTATGATTCGCAATACCCGGAGCGCTATAGATATAAAGCTGCCTAGGCGGTTTGCCGTGACATCGCGCTTAGAACCGAGCGCGGCCGAACGAGAACTTTACGACGGCATCACGGATTTTGCCCGGGCCCAATCGGACTCGCTTCCCGGTCCCATCTTGCAGCTTTTGTTGAGGGAAGCGGGAAGTAGCCCCGCCGCCTTGGCAGCGACGCTTTCGCGGTTGCGAGTCGAGCGGCCGCAAGCCGCGGAACGGCTGCTTGAACTGGCGGCCAACGTAGGCGAGAGCGCCAAGGAAAAAACTCTGCTCGAAATCCTGAAGAAAAACCCGGCGGAGAAGAAAGTCGTCTTTACCCAGTATTTGCGCACCTTGGACTGCGTCGCAGCGCTGCTGGAGCGCCACGCCATTCCCTTTGCCTTATTCAGCGGCGATCTGTCCGCCAAGGAGAAGGATGAATCGATTCGCCGCTTCCGCGAAGATCTGCCGGTACTGTTATCAACGGAATCGGGCGGCGAGGGCAGAAACTTGCAGTTCTGCAACACCCTGGTCAATTACGACCTGCCATGGAATCCCATGCGGATCGAGCAGCGGATCGGCAGACTGCACCGTATCGGTCAGACCCGCGATGTCTTCATTTTCAATCTATCGGTGCGCGAAACGCTCGAAGAGCAAATACTCCATATCCTGGAGAACAAGATCAACATGTTTGAGATGGTTATCGGCGAGATCGAGCCCCTGCTCGGTTATCTCGGCGATGAGCGAGAATTTGAGGACGTCGTCACGGAAATATGGCTGCGCAGCCACAATCACGAGGAGGCTCGCTCGCGCTTTGAGGTATTCGGCCAGGATTTAATTAAGGCCAAGTCCGATTACCTCAAATCCAAAGAATTGGACAGAGAAGTTTTCGGGGAGGATTACGAGGTTTGACGGCGTCACTGGCAGATTTTACCGCCCATCTACTGACTGAGCGGGGCGGCGTGGTCGAGCCTCGCGGGGACGGTCTGGAGGTGCTTCTCCCCGCGGAGACCGCCCTGGCGTTGGAGATCCCGGAGCACGCCAACCTGGCGTTTTCAGGCGGCGGCGACAGCATTGCGGTTTCCTACGATTCAGATTTTTTAAAAAAAATGGCGCGGCTCATAGGCCAGCGGGGAAGATTTGCCACTGTCAGTCTGGCGCCGTCACCGCTCAGGATCGAAAAGGTGGGTGAACGGCTCGGCGAGAAAATAGCGTTCCATAATGCGGTATTCCAATTGCAGCGGACCGAAGAAAAACCCGTCTCTTATCTCCTGGGTTATTCTAAGTATTCGGCGCTCTCCGATGACCGGCAAGAGGGCATCATCGCCTCCATGGTCAACGAGCTAACCTTGACGGTGCGGCGAGCATCCGCCGAGACTTTTGATTTTATTGCCGGCAACGCCCGGGAGCCGTCCGGGGAGGCGGAGCGAATCGGCGGCGCAAGCGTCTTGCAGGCATTCTGGCAATCTCAAGCGGAGATGGTCAAGGAAGCGCTGAAAGACTTTCTCGCCAGCGTGGAGCGGCGGATGAACCGAGATATCCGGCGGGTCGACGATTATTACCGGACCCTGGTTCACGAACACCGCCAACAATTGGCAAAAAAACTCGCCGTGGCCGAGGAGCAAGCAAAAACTCTCGGCAAGATCGAGGCTGTCGAGCGCGAACTGAAGAGCAAAATAGTAGACCTCGTCGGCAAATTCAGCCTCGAAATCCAGCTCGAGCCGATTTCGTTTTTGCGCGTCGAAACGATCAGCCCGACTTTGTGGATTGCGGTAAAGCGGCGAAAGCATGGGCGGCTATTCCCTTTGACCTACAACCCCATAGCGAAATCCCTCGATCCTCTCCCATGCGAAGCCTGCTATTATCCGAAAAAAGGTTATTACGTTTGCGACGATCGCCTCCATATTCTCTGCCGACCGTGCTTCGCCCCCTGTCCCCGCTGTGAAAAAAACAACTGCCGCGCCTGTCATCCTAAAGGCTGTCCCAAATGCGCCCCGGTTACCGCGACTCAGGCTCACTGAAGGGGCGATCGGCGGCGTGAATCGCCGTGGCGGAGAACTGCGCGCCGAGCGCGGTGAGAGAGTTGAAACTCTGAGAAGGCCATAGGTATGAGGCCGGGATGCGCGAGGGTCGAGGTTTGGAACGACTGGAACTACTTGAACGATTGGAACGTTTTAAACTTTCCCCAGGCGCGTTGCGCCTGATTCGTTCCGCCCGGGTCGCGCACTTGGCGACATCCGACAAGTCTGGCCAGCCCCATGTCATTCCGATCTGCTTTGTCTGCGACGGCAAGGTTTTTTACTCGCCCATCGACGAAAAGCCGAAGCGCGCTGCGCCGAGCAAACTAAAACGCTTGAAAAACATCCGCGAGAATCCCAACGCCGCCCTGGTCATCGACCGTTACGACGAAGACTGGCGCAAGCTCGGCTACATTCTGATATTCGGCAAGGCGCGGATTTTACAAAGCGGCGAGAAACATCGTGGAGCCGTCAAACTTCTCCGCCAAAAGTATCGCCAATATCGATCCATGGCGATCCACGAGCGGCCAATCATTGCGATTACGGCGAAACGGATTATCAGCTGGGGCGCGCTATAGGCCTTGGTCTCGAGCGACAAACAGCATTCAAAAGTCAAACTTGTCCGAGACAAATTTCTGTAATGCCTACCAAGCGAAGGTCTGTCGCCTCACTACCTCTGCTTGTTTTGCGCATCATTCCTTCTGGTTCCTCCTCCCCTTACGGGACAAGGCTGGGTACTGGGTAAATGATGAGGCGGCGATCCGAAGGCCGTTAAGATTTGCCAAGGTAACTTATCGATTACCGCCCGGTAATCGATAAGTTACCTTCGGGTGCCGGGTGCATCGGCTCGCCTAGAACATTGATAGATCGATTGCCTGCACTTCATGAAACTTAGTCGCTCCGCCAGTCTTGAAGGGTTTTGATGATGCCGTTACTGTTGACCTGTGAGTGCGCCGCCTAGAAAAAAACCTCCGTCGACTCGCCATAAGCAGTATCAGTCATTTCTGACTAACGCGCCGTCGCCCGAGCTCGCCGCAAACAATCTCTCGCGACTTATTGAAGCGAGCAGCGCAAAGGCCTTGGAGAAAATCCCGCAAGGCGAATTGGCCGGCCTATTCGGCATCTTGGGCGGCAGCTCATTTCTGAGCGAGGTGCTGATTCGCCAGGGCGCCAATTGGCCGGAACTATTTCGCGGCCAGGTCAAAATCACCCAAAAACGGCTTGCCGATCACCTCAAGGAACTGTCGGCGCGTTCTCAGGAAGTTAAATCCTTCGACGAATTCTGCGCCGCCCTGCGCCGCCACAAGCAGCGCGAGTACCTGCGCATCGGCGCGCGCGATCTGATGCCGTCGGTGACGATGGAGGAGACGGTACGCGAATTGACCGCGCTGGCCGATGCGTCGCTCGATGCCGCTTATCGATTTTGCCGCGCGGAAGTTGAAAAAGACTTCGGCCAACTGATTTTGCCGGGATCGGACCAAGCCAATCGTTTCGTCGTTTTGGGCATGGGCAAGTTGGGCGGCGGCGAGCTCAATTTCAGTTCCGATGTCGACGTCATTTTTTTATATGAAAACGACGAAGGGGAAAGCAGCGGCGGCAGCAAAGGCACAGTCGGCCCGCGGGAGTTTTTCAGCGCGCATCGGCCAGAAGATCATTCACGCCATGGGCGATATCACCGAAGACGGCTTCGTCTTTCGCATCGACCTGCGGCTGCGCCCGCTCGGCGCCAACGGTCCGTTGGTGCAGTCCGTCGACTCGGCGATGCTCTATTATGAGTCGTGGGGCCAGTGCTGGGAGCGCGCGGCGATGATCAAGGCCCGGCCGGTGGCCGGCGCGATCGAACTGGGCAGCGAGTTCTTAAAAGGCATCGAGCCGTTTATCTACCGCCGCTATCTCGACTACACCACCGTTGACGAGCTGCGCCATATGAAGGAACGCATCGAAAACGAACTGCTCACCGGCGACGACAAAGCGCGCAATCTGAAGCTCGGCTACGGCGGCATTCGCGAGGTTGAATTTTTTACTCAGGCGCTGCAGCTGGTCAACGGCGGCTACGAACCGAGTTTGCGCGGGCCGAGCACCTTGCCGGCGCTGGCGCAGTTGGCGCAAGCTGAAATTCATTTCGACACAAGAGCGCGACAAGCTGACCGACGCCTACCGTTTTCTGCGCCAGGCCGAGCATAAAGTGCAAATCGTCCAGGAAGGCCATGTCCACTCGATACCCGAGGGCAAAGACGAAGAGCAAGCCTACGCGCGCCGCTTGGGCTACCAGCGCAAAGGCCAGCTCGGCGAACGGGAGCTATTCTGGCGCGATCACCGCCGCTACACCAATACCGTGCGCAACATCTTCGATCGGCTCTTTTATAGCGCGCAGAAAGATATCGAGAACGAAGGCGCCAGCGCCGAGGGGGCGATTTGGAACGACCTCGACAACGAGCCGGTCATTACCAAGCAATTGGCCAAAGTCGGTTTTACCGATCCGATAAAAGCCTATGAAAATCTCCTCGCCGTGCGCGACGGCGAAGTCTTTTCGCCGCCGAGCCCGAAACGCTTGAAAGTCATGCGCAGCCTCGGTCCGGCCGTGATCGCCGAGATCGCCAAGTCCGGCGCGCCCGATCAAGCGTTGTTCAATCTCGCCAATTTCAGTCATCGCATCGGCGGGCGCACCGGCTTTCTGACCTTGTTGGCCGAGAAGCCCGAAACCATGCGGCTGCTGATCACGCTATTCGCCGATAGCCAGTTTCTCACCGATTTATTCTTAAACCGTCCGGAGCTCATCGACACCTTGATTCGCGTCGATTTGACGCGCATCGACAAATCGAAAGACGCCATGCTCGCCGAACTGCGCCACAACCTGCGGTCGGCCGACGACATCGAGGGCAAGCTGAATGTGTTGCGCCGTTATAAGAACGAAGAGTTCATCCGCATCGGCCTGCACGATCTCGGCGGCTCGAGTGAATTTTTAACCGTGCTGCGGCAGCTCTCCGATCTCGCCGAGGCTTGCTTGCAGGCAGCCCTCGATCTCGCGTTGGCAGAGTTGAGCGAAAAATTCGGCGCGGTTCCCAATGGCCATTTCGCGGTCATCGGCGGCGGCAAGTTCGGCGCCCGCGAGATCGATTACAACTCCGACTTGGACTTGGTTTTTATCTACGACGCGGCCGATGAGGCGCAAACCGCTGGCGGTAGCCAGGGCAGATTCCGGCTCATGAATTCTACGTGCGCATCGGCCAGCGGTTGCCGACCTACCTCTCGGCGCCCACCGAAGAGGGCATCGCCTACAAGATCGACATGCAGCTGCGCCCTTCCGGTAAGGCTGGGCCGGTGGTCTGTTCCCTCGACGCCTATCGCGAGTATCACAAGAGCACCGCCCAACTGTGGGAGCGCCAGGCACTGATCAAAGCCCGCTTCATCGCCGGCGACGCCGCCCTCGGCAGAGTAGTCGAGCGCGTCATCGAACAGGGCGCCTATGGCGTTGGCCTCACGCCGGAAGGCGTCGGCGAGATCCATCACCTGCGCATGCGTATGGAACGCGAGCTCGCCGGCGAAGATGAAACGAGATTCAATCTGAAGAAAGGCCGCGGCGGCCTCGTCGACATCGAGTTCCTCACGCAAATGCTCCAACTCGCCCATGGCCATCGGCTCGCCGGTTTACGCCAGCGCGAAACGTTGGCGGCGCTGCAGGCGCTCGAGGGCGCGAAGATACTCAAGCCGCAGGAATTCCGGTTACTCGCCGACGGCTATCTATTCCTGCGCCAGCTGGATCACCGGCTCCGCCTCGAGCGCGACCAATCGATTGACGCCTTCGATGCCGAGCCCGGTCGACTCGAGGGCATCGCCAAGGCGCTCGGTTACAGCAAACCGAAGAGCGCAACTGCAAAGCGAACGGGCCATTTCGGGCGAAAACTTGTGCGCGACTATCAGCTCCGGCGCGAACGCATCCGGGCCTGCTATGAGCGCCACTTCATCGCTCAAGCATGAGCCTAGGCAGGCCATTCCACCTATACCTGACTAAATTGGATAATTACGTTTCGAATGTTAGAACCTATGTTTCGCTGTTTTAAAGAGGCGTTAAACAATTCTAATGGTAGCCTCCTTAAAAAACTTTATTAATGTCTAGAGATCGGCAAAGCAGTCAAAATTTTGTGAAATTATTTAAAATCTATTTATTGACAGTAACACAACCCTGCGATATGGTCTTCGCATGAAATCACAAATGCTCAAGGGCATTGCCCTGGCTTCTTTGGTGACTCTAGTGTCGACTCCATTGTATGCCCAGACGGCGGGGACGAATGTTCAACCTGCTGAACCGGTGGCGGAGGAGTTAGGCTGGGGTTTTGGCGCGGCTCTCGCCAGCGTGTTTTACATCCCGGCGAAGGTAACCTATGCCGGATTGGGACTGCTCACTGGCGGCCTTGGTTATGTGCTTACCGGCGGCAGGGCGGATGTTGCCAACAACATCATCTATCCGTCGGTGCGCGGTAACTACGTGGTGACCCCGAACCACCTGAAGGGCACGGAGCCGATCTATTTCGTCGGCGCCGGTCCCGATGCGCCGGAGCCCGAGACCATTGCCAGCGGTCCGGCGCCGGCACAGCGTCCCTAATCCGCGCCGAAGCAAACTCCCCGCTTCGACGAATCAATAAACTCCAAGAGGGCCAACACATCGGTGTTGACCCTCCCGCTCTCTCTTACCTCTTTGACCGCTACGGCGAGGTTTCTTCCGCCGCGAAATAGTGTGCGAAAGGCCTGGCGGATCGCCCGGATCCGTTGTTCGTCGAATCCCGCGCGCTTGAGCCCGACCACGTTCACGCCGCGCACCGTATGCTGCCAGTCGATGATAGCGAACGGTGGCACGTCACGGCTGGTGCCGCTCAGACCGCGCATCAACGCATAATCGCCGATCTTGACGAACTGGTGCACCACGCAGTTGCCGGAAATAAACACACTCTTGCCGACTTGCACATGACCGGCGAGCAAGGCGCCGTTAGCGAGGATCACGTTGTCGGCAATCACGCAGTTATGACCGACGTGGGATGTCGCCATCAAGTAATTATCGTTGCCCAGCATTGTCGCTGAACCGGCGGCCGTGCCGCGATGAATCTGCGCATACTCGCGGATGATATTGCGGTCGCCGATCCGCAGATAAGTTTCTTGCCCCTTGTAGGCCGTATCCTGCGGCGTTGCGCCGATTACCGCGCCGGGATGAATCTCATTGTCTGCGCCGATCTCGGTCAAACCCGTGAGGTAGGCATGGGCCATCACCCTTGTGCCGCGCTTGATCTTGACCGCGCTGTCGATCACGACATAGGGGCCGATCTCGACCGACGGATCGATCTCGGCTTTTGGATCGATCACTGCCGTGGGGTGAATGCTCATGGGTTTGCAATCTCTCAGCGATAGAAAATCCGAAGCACGAAATTCGAAATTCGAAACAAACTTACAGTCAAATAAATCTCAAATTGGGAAAATCCAAAACGAGGCATCCGAAGCAGGGGTGTTTGGAACATTGCAATTTTGGTCGTTTGAATTTGTTTCTGTCCGCGGGGCCGCTTTCGTGCTTTCTGTTTTGGGTTATTTGAATTTGTTTCGAGCTTCGAATTTCGTGCTGTGAATTTGATTCTCGCGCCTTGACGCGAATCGAACCCTATCGAGCGTCATTCGTCATCGTCGTCATCACCGTCGTTTTGCTGGAGTAATTCGATATCATCGCCAGGGATCTTGTAGCGTTCCTCGAGCCAGGCGCCCAGATCGGTGGTCTGGCAGCGCTTCGAACAAAACGGGCGATGCGGGTTGTTCTCCCAAGTGGTCTCGTCACGACAAGTTGGACACTTGATCGTCAGCGGCATGGTTTTCTCGCTGTCTATGCCATTTACTTTTCAAAAAATAATTCTTCGACGGTCAGTTGTTTTTCGATCAATCCCTGATCAAACGAGTAGCCGATAAAGCGCTCCAGGTTCGCGCGGTTTTTCTCGATCCCATGGGGCCAGGGATCATCGCCAAAAACTTTTCTTTCTTCCTCGAATAATTGGCGCCCCCAGACAAACCGCGACCAGTTGGGATCGTCGTAATATTCCATGCAGGCAGCCTTGGCCTTGTCGAACGCCGCAGTCACCGACTGCGCCAGCCAAGGATTCTGCTTTAAGAGCTGATCTTTGAACGCCACCACATGCATGATCGGGAAATAACCGTTTTTGTGAAAATACTTGGTCTCTTCGGCTTTCGGGTCGGCGAACAGACGGCGAATCTTACCATCGCCGCGCAACGCTTCTTTGGGCGGATGCGGCATCATGATCGCATCGATCTCACCTTGCTCCAGCATGGCGCCCATCTTCTGGCCGGGTTTTACCAATTGCATTTTGACGCCTGCGAGCGGTTTGAGCGGCACGGCTTCGTCTTTGGAAATGATCCACTCGATCTCGCGCCAGGGAACGCCATAGTCGGCTTGCAAATCACCCCGCGCCAGCACAGACAAGGTGGTTTGAAAGGTGCTGAGCCCGACTTTCTTGCCGATCAAATCCCGCGGCGAAGTGATTCCCGCGCCGGCATTCACCCACATTTGCGACAAACTGAACAGCCGCCGCGGAAATACCGGAATCGCCGTGAACGGCATGTTGCGGCTCTTGGCGACTAAATAGTTCGACAGCGACAACTCGCAAATATCGAATTCGCCCTTTTGCAGCATGCGTTCATGGCGGTCCTTGCCATGCTTGAGCGAATCCGACTGGCCGACTTCGAGCACCCGCAAGTCGACATTCTCCACCGTCACCGAGCCGTCGAACAACGGCACATGCCGGTCGTAGTGGGAAAGCGCCATGGTTAAAGACAAATTGGCCATCTCGGTACCTCGCTGCTGTGATGCCTACTGCTTACTGCACTTTTCCAACGCTTTCCAGCCCGCCAATTGTAACGAAGTGAACTGACGCGAAAAACAGTGGCAAACAACGAATTGGCGGCAGGCGAGCTTGTGAATCCGGCGTGGGAATTTTGTCTTGAACCCAAAATCAGTATTTGAAACCCTCAATCCGCCTGGCGAGGGTGAGCCCGGAGCAGTGAAGCCACCCAACCGTACGGTCGCAAAGTCATGTTTCATCCACAGCGCGAAGCCCTCGGTTAACTGCCGAGCTAGCCGCACGCACCGTAACCCAAAAGCGTGCTCAGAGGCAGAGGCCCATTGGCTTCACTGCGGAGGGCTTGCCCCTCGTCTTACGGTTAACGATCAACTGCGTAATCCGGGTTGAATACTTTATCGATCGCAACAATCTTACCTAGCTTAGCAACTGTGCCGCGGCTGCCGCGGAGCAGATTTCAAACCAGACGCCGGCGTCAGCGCGGCAGTTTGTCCATGGATTCGAGGAGTTGCTTCAGGCCGTCTTGCTGCGCTGCGGCGTTGGCTTTGATTTCTTTGCTGCGGTTCTTGAGTGCCTCGCTGAGTTTGCCGAGCTGTTCCTTGGCTTCCGGCGATTGGGCGGCGAAGTCGCGCAGCTCGCGGTCCTTGAGCGCTTCGGTTTGGCCGGCGAGGGCTTCCTCGTCGCTTTTCGCCGTCCGTTCGATGGCTCCGGCCAAATCTTCCAGGGCAAACTTGAGCTGTTCCATGCTATCGCCGCCGGCGCCGGTGATCTGCGCGCCGCGCAAGCCGGGAATATCCGCGGTTTCAGGAATTATGACGAGCGTCCCCGGTTTGATTTTCGTCAAATCGTGCAGATGAGGATTGGCCTTGAGCAGCGCCGCTTCGGCTTGCCGGCTCGCCGCGGCAGCGCCGCGGCCTTTGATATCGAATAGGCGCCCCGCCAGTTCGGAGATTTCGCTTTCGCCTTTAGACACCGCGTATTTCATGGCGCGCTCCTTTTTCGAATTAAAAATTATTGATGCACGTTAAGCGGCGTCCACGGCGGCGGAATCTGGTTGCCATTGACGCCGATGAGCCGGGTGGTGACATTACCGACGACGGTGAACAACGCCCGCTCCGGCAAGTTCAAGTCCACGGAGAATGACACATCGCTTTCGTTGATCACATGATTGGCATTGACGATGGCGCTCTGGGCGGTCACCGCCACGGCCGATCGCGCCAATGCCAGCAACAGGCAGCGGTTATCGTTAAACGTACAAGCGCCGCTGATGGCGATCAAGACCGCCTGCGCCGCGCCGTAGGCGTCGAAATGATTATCTTGCAAGCTCACCAACTCCCGTCCGAGCGTCCGGGCAATGACTTTAACATCGCTCAGAATAAAAGAGGTATTGGACTTGGCGGCAAAAAAGTTGGTGAACGCGCGCAGCCGCGGCGGCGCGGCGCGCGCGCCGGAGATCACCACCGCGTACCATTGGGCGCCGTCGATCAAGGTCGTCTGCGTCTGGCTGCGCCGTATCGTGTTGCCGACGATCTGCAGGCGGTCGAAGGTGCCGACGCTTTCAATGCCTGCGCCGGTATGGTTGCCTTCCGGCGGGCCGATGTCGAGGGCGCTGTTGCCCGCCACGCGCACCGCTTGACAGCCGATGAGTTGGATCGCCACCGGCCGTTGATTGGCGGCGCGCAGGCCGACACCGATTATCGAATTGTTGACGACTTCGCCGTTGCCGCTGTCGACCAGGCGAATGCCGGTGAGCGAGATCGTCTTATCGCTGTTGGGCTCTCCGACCACGTCGCGAATCTGGTTGTTCTCGACGCACAGGTTTTGCGCCGAGGCATCCTCGCCCATGACGATGCCGCCGAGGCCGACATCTTCGATGAAATTATTCTTGATCATCGCCGAATTGACTGCGGCGCGTATGGCAATACCGTGGCCGCCGACAGCGGTGACCCGGTTGCCGATAATATGGCAATGATCGATGCCGGTTTTGTCCAGGCCCGGCGCGACGAGAATGCCGTCGTTGGCGCCGCGCGCGCGCACTGACGTGATACTGTTCTCGGTCAGCCGTGAGCCGTCGGTGCCGATGGCGATACCGATGCCGTTGATGCGCAGCTCGTTGGCGGCGATCTCGACGCTGCAACCGGCGGGCACGTAACCCAACATCGCGATGCCGGCTTGGGCGCAATCGCTGAAAAAGTTACCGGTCACGCGCGTGGTCAGCGCATGCAGCGCCAAGCCGACGAAGCTAATGCCGCGCCGGCCGCAGAAAAGCCCATTGTCGCGAATGTCGAGGGCGAGGGTAGCGAGCGGCGCGCTTTGTTGCGCCGTTACGGCGATGCCCGCCGCGGCCGGTTTAATCAGATTGCCGATGCCGATGGGCCCGACCAATAAATTTTCCCGGAGCGTCGTGCTCAGGAGTATGCCGGTCATGCCGATGGCGGCGCTGTTGGTCGCCTCGCTGCCGAGCCGCAAAACCGCGCAGCGCTGCACCGTCACCGCTCCGCTATTGGACAACAATATCGCCGGCAGGGCATCGCCTTCGGCGGCGGCGGTGGCGAGGGCGAGCTTTTCAATGGTGACGCCGACGGAATTTTGCACGGTGACGGCCGGCCCGCGGCCGAGGTAATTCAACTGCGTCTCGCCGCCTTGACCGCGGATCGTCAGCGAGCGCAAGCCGTCGATGTTGATCGGCATCGGCGCCTCGCCGAGATTATAAACGCCGACGCCAAGGCAGACCGTGCCGCCTCCTGCGGCTTTGACCTGATCGATGGCGCGCTGGATCGTCAAGGTGCCCTGATTATGCGCCGCGGCGCTGACGCAGACGGTGCACTCGCAACTCTCGTCGCCGAACTCGGGCGGCCAAAGCGTCCGGCAATCACTGACGGTGGCGGGAAACGCCACCAGGGCCAGGCGCGCGAAATGATGATGCGTGCCGCGCGGCGACTCGGCATGCAGCTCTTCCACCGAAGCGTCTGCGGTGCGCGCCGCGAAGTTCCAATGATCGGCAATTTTATAGTTGCCGCCGGCCACCGTGTCGAAGCCGATCTGGACCCCGTCTTCGAGCACGATGGTGCTGCCCGGCGGCGGCACCGGAATGACTCCTTTGCTGCCCGGCGCGTTCAGATCGATGAGCAGATTGCCGTTGCTATCGCGCACCTGGCCGCTCTGGTCCCAGCGCCGCACCCGAGTGTGGCGCAGCGGATCGGTGTTGCCCTGGGCATCGGTGGCGAAGAGATTGGCCGGCAGCGGACTGACGAGGGTGATAATCCGATTGGCGTCGTCGACTCCCTTGACCTGGGCCATGACGCCGGCGGCAACCGGATTGATCCCCGGCTGGCGGGCAAACTCCAACCAGTCGTCGGTGACTTCGATCCAGTCGCCGATTTTGAAATGCATCACCGAGTCGCGCCCGAGGCTGGCGACGGTCAATTTATCGAGCGCCGTGAGCGCGGTCACGCCGGTCGCCACCGAAGCGTTGTCGCGCGACCACTTGAAAGTCGCCGTGCCGCCGGCGCCGCCGTCATGAATTTCGATGCGGTACAAACGGTTGTCCAGACCGCGATAGCCGCCGCTCGGCGGCACCAAGCAAGGGTCGGTATTGGTCGGCACGCCGACAGCCTTGCTGCTCAGCCGGCCAGCCGACGGCGCGATCAAAGCGTTCCACGCCTCCAGCGGCGAACCGCAGGTCGCACCGGCGCCGACGTTGGCAAGCACTTTGACTTGCCACACGGTCTGCATCCTGGTCGTGGTGTCGACGCCGACGGCCTTTTCGACCAAATCGCCATCCTGCAAAAAGGTCACTTCACGCTGCCAGACATCGAGATAGATCAGATGGGGGCCGCCGCTGGCCGGCGCCGGTGCGACCACGCTGACGTTGGGGAAATAGGGCTGCTCGTTGTAGGGCAGCGCCAAGGTGCCGCGCTGCTCGGCAAGCATGGCGTCGAATTCCAACGGCGCTTTGCCGTGGTTCTCGGCGAGCAGGCCGTCGACATAAATACGGCCGCGGCCGATGGTCAGTCCGCCCGGCGCGATTTGGATGCGAAAGCCGTCCGGTGTTTCCTTCGGTACGGTGCTCCTGCCGATGGTATCGGCGGTTTGCGCGCGCAGGCGGCGGTCGAGCAGCGCCACGAGTTCATTCCAGTCGGCGTCCAGCTGCACCCGCCCCTGCTGCATCAACACGCCGCTGAAATCATTTTTCGCATCGAATCTTACCCGGCTGTAATCTCCGCTCATGTTTACTCCCTATGATCCAATTTCCCCGCGCTCTGCCGCGAGCGCATATGCCGGCAGGGAATCCAAAAAGGCTGCGCGTCCCTTTTGCTGCCGCGGGTTAATACCCGTGCGCGCAATCGCTGTTATATTTAACTCCACAGAGTGTGTGAAAAAACGTTCATGCTTCGAGAGCCTCAGCACGAACGGAAATCGGTCAATGTAATCAAGAAAATTTCCGTTCGCCCTGAGCTTAGTCGAAGGGCGACTCCTATTTTTTCACCCACTCTTAGCTGTCGTAAAAAATTCCCGCCTCCAGGCCGAAGCGCAGATACTCGTCCAAGCGCACGCGCAGATTAGTCTCGCGCTGGGGCTGAAACAGATTGTGGAACGCGCCCATCTCCGCTTCATCGTCGGCGCCGGCGCGAATCTGCACCGGACATGAGAGCCGCAGTTGGCCGTAGCTCGCCAGGCCATAACGCAGGGTCGAGAAGCTCGGCACCAGCCAACTCGAGACATCGGCGCGAATCGCGTTCACTTGGATCGAACCGATCGAGCCGCCGGCGGCTTTCTCCGCGGCATCGATGCGCGTGGCGATCTCGAAATCAGGCTGGCAGCGATAACGCCGCGGCGTCAGCGATCCCGGCGGCAGGTAACTGAAGCGCACACAGCCCTGCTGCTTTTTTTCCGAACGCACCGGTGACGTCCAAAGATCGGCGGGGTCCAGAGCCGCGACGAAAATCGCATTGGCAACCAGTTTGAATTCCACGCTGCGCACTTTGCCGACGATGGTGCTATTGAGAATTTCCACGGTCCCGCCGGCGGCTTCCGGCTGTCCGGCCGGCACGCTCGCCGTGCCGCAATACGCAACATTGCTTTCTCCCTGAGCGTCGACAATCGAGTTGGCGATCCGCACCGTCGAGCCGGCGGCGACGCGCAGCGGGCCGACGATGCAGTGATCGATTTCGACGGTGACGTTGGGGATCTCGACGATCAAAGTCGGCTGGCCATCGGGCACCAACGTGCAGTGACGCAGACGCAGGCGCCGCAGTTGGTTGCCCGACGTATCGGCGATGCGCAGCGCGCCGCCGGCGATCAACAAACCGTTAATCGTCACCTCGGCCTGATCACCGCCGGCGATTTCCAAGACGCCACCCAAGATCAACGTCGGCCGGCGCTCGTTGGCGGCGCGCAATTCAACCTTGGTCGCGCTGGCGGCATTGATTGCCGGCGTTTCCACGTAGCGCCCGCTATCGGTGATTTCGACGACGCCGCCCGCCGGTTGCACCAGCGCCAGCGCTCCTTGCACGGTCGGGTTGGCGACCGGCACCGACGCGCCCGCCGTCGGCGTTTCGGTCAAGGTCGCCGCGCGATCGTATTCGCCCGCCCCCATATCGGCGCTGAAGCCGTAGTGAAACATGACCTGCGGCGGCTGCGCCTGGACATCGCCGCAGGCGATGCGGCCAAGCACCGGATCGATGGCGATCTTGCCCGCCGGCGGCGGCGTATGCGCCCAACCGCCGGCGCTGTCGCTCAGGTTGCAAATTTGAATCGCCGCGGAGGGCGACGCCGGCGACGGCCAGACTCTTCTCCTCGCCGTAGTAGCGCGTCGAGAAAGTTCGCCAGCACCCGCCGGCTCAGCGGCACCGGCGCATTGATCGGCTCGGCGAGATGGCTGATCTCGAGCTCGGCTTCATCGCGGGTGAACAATTGCCGCTCCATTCCCAGGGAATCGAACAAAAATCGCTGGCTATCGCCCGGCGCCGCCGGCAGCGCCGGCGAGCCGTGCAGACGATACGCCCGCAAGCGCCAGAGAAACACGCCGATGTTGGGAATATTGTACTTGCCCTGTCCCTTGGCGATGCCGCGCACGTCGACGCTATGGGAGATTGAATCGAACGGTGTGTTGAGCCGCTCGAGTTTTTCCCAGCGGCGCAGATCCGGGGCATAGGCGCTCTCGGGACGAATATGGTTCATATGCTGGGTCCAACCCAGGAGCTGAAACATTTCCCCCACCCGTGCCGGCCAGCCGGTAACGTCGCGCGCCAGCTGTTCGAGCATGGTCGCCGTGCCCTTGCGCCGGCGCAAGGCGATGGTGTGGCCCACTTCCGCCCGCGGGCTCGCCACCTTGGGAACCACGCCATGCAGTGTCCGGTAACCGATCAGATCGCCGATATAGGGCACCAGCCACTCGGCGCAGGTTTCGATGAATTGGTCGTCGTAAAGCTGCTGGTTGCTCGCCTCGAGCAGGGCCATTTGCTCGGCGATCACCGCCATGAGCTGGCGCAGCGCGCCGCCCTGCTCGGCGTCGCGCATGCCGATAAATCGCCGGCAGCAAGTTGAATAATTTCTCGCCGTCGTAACTCATGCCATCACTCCCAATTGATCGAGCGGCGCAGCGTCGAGGGTCAGCAGCTCCGCCGCCTGCAGCGTGCCGTTGGCCGGCGTCACCGGCCCATCGGCGAGCAGCCGCTGCTCCAGGGTCGCGGCCTTGTCGCTGCGATAAAGTTTATCGATGTCGACCGCAATCACGCCGGCGACCGCTTGCATCGCGGCGATTACTTCGCTGAGCATTACCGGTTGGGCGAATTCGCGGCGGGCGAAAGCAAATCGATTGCGCAGCGCCAGCTCGACTTGAGCCAGCACCAGGTCCGGCTCATAGGCAGGATCGATCTTGACCTTGCCGGCAAATCGGAAAAAGGCCGGGCGATAGCTCTTTACCTGCAACGCCACGAACGGATCGCCGGCGGCGCGCATGGCTTTGAGCAAGTTTTGATAGGTCGCGCCCTCGGGCGGCACCGCCGCTCCCGCCGGCCCCGCCACCGTCACCAAGACACCGCGGTTGCGCCCGTCCCAGGTCCAGCTCGCCAGGGCTTTGGCGATGCCGCCGAAGGCGCGGGCAAAGTCCTGGTAGTCGCGCAGCGACACCACCCGTTCCAAGGTGAGCACGCGCAGCGGCGCGTTGGCGCGCGCGTCGGCGATTTGTTCGGGGTCCTGGGCGCCGCCGGCGGCGAGCGGATTGGTCACGCCCTTGACGCCCAAGGGGCGCGACAGCAGCATGCTCAACTGCCCGGCTTTGACCAGCCCTTCGATGCCGATGCCCTTGCGATATTTGACGCGCAAGTTGTTCACGCCGCTCGGCAAGCGCGCGCCGGTCTTGCCGTCGCCGAATTGCACGGCGGTCTTGCCGTCATCGTCGTGCCGGCTGATAAAAACATGCTCCTTGGGCGCGCGCTCGAACAACGTCTCGGCCTCATCCCAGCTTACGTCGTTCACCCGCACTTCAAGGGTCGACGCGGCGCCGCTCGGGTTGCTCGCGCTCACATAGGTCAGCGGCGGTTGTTTCAATTGAAACTTCTGGAACGCCTGGCCGGCATCGCCGGAACCGAGGATTTCCTCGACGGTCTCGCCGTGGGTGGCGTGAGCGAGGTTGGCGTTGAAGGAAAAACTGGCGCGCTCATAGCTATGGGCCAGCGGCGGCGTCAGCGTGAGCTGCCTACCGGAAATCCCATTGATCCGCACCACTTCCTGGATGATCTCGCCGGTCGCAACGTCTTTGCCCGACGCGGCGAGCGCTTGGCCGATTTCGAGGCCATCGGGTGCTGCGGCGAGCTTTACATCTCGTTCCGCTGATGGCCTCGGTCAGCGGGAACTCGGCGATCTCGAGCAACTCGCTCTGGGCGAAAACCAAAGTATCGCGATAGCTCGAGCCGTCGAACCAATCCAAATGCTCGTCCGTGTCTAAGCTTATGCGCGTGGTCTTGCCGCTTAGCGTATACTCGGCGCGCGCCGCCTCGACCACCGCGGTGGCGCGGTAAAGCTCTTGATAGGTAGGCTTGGACAGCACCACCCAGCTATCCTTCAAGATCGCCGGATAGGTGGTATCGAGATCGATTTTCTGGTCATCGATGGTAAACGTCCAGTCGCTCGGCGGAGTGGTTTGATCCAAGCCATAATGCTTCAACGTTTGGTCCGACAAAGTCTTCGGCACCGGCGCATTGAAGCCGAACAATCCGGCCCGAGTTCGTAAGGCGTAGATCTTTGGTTCCGCCGCCGGCAACACTTTGTGCGGCGAACTCGTGCCCAAACCTTCGGCCCAGTCGATGCGCGTGCGATTCCTTTCGGCGTCGGCAGCAACCGCGCTGATCCGGCGAAAATCCCATTCTTCCCGGCCCGGATTGCCCTCCCGTTCTTTGCCGACGAGCAGGATCGCGTCCCCCGCCTTGAGATTGGTGGCGATCCCCTTGAGATAGAGAAAGCGGTCGCCGAATCCCGGCACATGCAGCTCGGACAGCTGCGCCGTCAGCGCGTTCCACTCGACCCGCGCTTCGATTTTTTCGATGGTCTCGTAGGTCTGGGGTTTTTCGTTCGGGCCGGGAATGCTCTGCACCCGGGTGCCGGCGTCGATGAATATCTGCGCCGGCGCCCCCGGCGTGGTGTCGAGAGAAAACGCCAGCACCGTGCTCGCCGCCACGCCGGGATGAAGCTCATAGCCGATCAGCCGGGCCAATTCCAAGATCGAGCGGCGTTCGCCGGCGGTGCGCAGAAACGCCTCGTCAGCCATGCGCTCTTGGTAAAACGTCAGCACATCGGCCATGGTCGCGGCGGCGTCGAGCAGGGCGATGGTAAAATCGTCATCGGCGCGGCTGCGCAGTTTTTGCAACGCCGGGAACTCGGCGCGCGACAACGCCGCCAGGAAGCTCTGTTTGAATGCGCTATGGGTGCCGATGCGGTACGCCAGAGCCGATAAGCCGGGTCGGTTGAACAGCCCGCCGGGCGTGCTTTGAGTCACGCCGGCGCAGCAGCCGCACTGTCCCAGGCCATGCAGCGATACCAGGGCCGGGTTGCTCACTTGCCACCTCCGACGTCGAGATCGAAGACACCATGCTCGGGGAAATTACGATCGTTGTCGCAGCGGGCAATTTCCAAACGGCCCAGTTCCAGTTTGCCCGCGGCCAGGGGCTTGTTGTCGGGCTGGCCTTGGCGTTGAAATTTGCCGACCTGCACCGAGGTCACGCCCGGCACGGCCTGGGCCGCGGCGATCAATGGGCTCAGATAAACCGTCTGTCCGAAAGTGAAGTTATCCGGATGGAACAAACCAAGCCGGCCGCCGGCGAACTCCCTGGTGCTGAACAACTCAAGCAATTCGCGCTTGACGTCGGCGCGGAAGTACGCCGGATCGGCGCACACGTGCATGTCGATTTCCAACGACACCGGCAGCGGCCCCTCGACTTCGATGTCATGACCCGCCATGCGAAAAGGTTCGACAAACCGGCGCACCGAGGCTTCAAAGGCGGCATCCACCGGCGCGCCGTCCTGACGATCGACGGTAATAAACACCGTGTGCCAGCTGCCGGTCCAGCGAAACGTTGCCATCGCTCGCTGCACCCCCGGATGGCTGCCGGCAACCGCGGCGTAGTCGGCTTCGGTGACGGCGCGCTTCTGCGTGCGATAGGCCGCCGGCGCGTAGGCGCGCACTTGCTCCATGGTCTCCGGCTCGACGCCGCCCTGGGCCGCTAGCGGATTGCGAATCTCGCTGGCCGCCGCGGCCAACAGCGGATCGCCGGTGTGAATATGCGCCAGCGCTTCGGCGCCGATGTTGCCCGCGGCGCCGTTGCCGATCCGATAGTCGGCGCTAAATTCAGTCTCCGGCTTGGGCCGCCGGCCCAATGTATCGTCGCCGAAGCGCAGCTGCGCCTGGCCGTCGCTTTCGATCTCGACCACGAAGTGGTTGTCGGTGGCGCTGCTTTGCAGCAAATCCGCGCGCGCCTGCCAAGACGCCGGCTCGCCTTTGAAAACGCCGGTGAGCTTGATCTTCGCTTCGGCAGCGCGCTCCGACCAAGCCATCGCCCCACGCGCCGGACCGCTCGGATCGTGGCGCGCGGCAAAGGTCAGCGGCTGATGGGCGATGGTCGGCCGGAAGCGCGGCGCCATCGGCTCGAGATCCGGCGCAGCGCAGCGCTCGCAGCCGGTGCTCGACGGCGCCACCGGCAACGCCGGACCGACACTGCCGAGCGCTTCGCCGCCGATGGTCGCGCCATGATCGGCCAAGACGATATTGCCGCGCACCACCGTGACGTTGTCGATGAACTTCGCGCCATGGCTCTTGTCGGTCTGCGCCGAAACACAAAAGGGAAATCCCAGCCCATCGGCCCCGTCCCAAGAGATCTGGGTGATCTGCTGACTGGTCAAGCCGTCGCGCAGCGGTTGATTATTTTCGTCGCGCGCCTGGACATCGACGAGCCGCACGGCGCAACGATGCTTGGGATCGGCATCCTCGCTCCCGCCGGTGTGCGGATTGAGCACCTCCTCGAAGATCACCACATGACCCGGCTTAAGATCAGGGTGAAAACCTTTGAGCGTCGCATTGGTCGCGCCCTTGGGCAGACAGCAGCGCTGATCGCTCCAGGTGTAAAGCTCGAAATCATTGTGATCGGCGAACAGGCTCACCGTTTCCATCGGTTCGAAGATCGCCTGCGCCTGGACGCGCAGCTGCGGGTCATCCGGCAGCACCGCGGGCTGGCCGGCAATCCGCGTGAAAAACTGCGTAGCCCCAGGGGCGATTGATACAGCCGCCCCGCCGGCTTTCAACCGCACCTGCACCCAAGCGCGCGCGTTGCAGCCGTCATGCATGTGGTAATCGACCAGCTTGGCGTGACGCCGCACCGAAATCCGCCGGCGCGCCGTGCCGAGGTAGGCTTCGGTGGCCACCGCGTCTTGCTGGTAGCTTAAATGGTCGCCGACATAGGCCAACAGTTCGACCAGGGTTACGCCGAGATCGGCCGGGTTGCGCTCGCGCCACTGCGGCATCAGCGCCGTCATGCGGTCGAGCATCAAGCGGCGAAAGCTGCCGTAGTCCTTGGCCAGATAGCTGATCTCGGGCTCTTCGAGCGGCGCCGCCGGACAATCGCAGCGCGGTTGGCAATCGAAGTCGCTCGGGCAGTCGACCTTGAATGAGAAATCCACGGCGGCGAACATCGGATCGATGATCGCCGGCGGCGCGAGGTTCTGCGGGTTTTGCACCAGGCGAAAAGTATAGATGGAAAAATCGCCGTACTGATTGAGCTCGACGTTTAGCAGTTTGGCGTCTTGCCCATCGACGGCGACACCAATGGCGAAAATGCCGGGTACGCGCTCGCCGCCTTCGATGCGAATGTTCGGCCTATCGAGGGCGCCGGCCGCCAGGTCGTTGATGAAATGGACGATCAGTTTTTTCTGGCGATTGGCCGGCTCGCTCTGCTCGATCTCATGGTCGAGCACTTCGAGATAATCGATGCCGTTGAAAGCGCTGCCGGCCAGATCGTTGCGCCGGCGCTGATCGCAGCAAAAATAAATCATAGGCCGCTCCCGGCGCGGCTGAACTGGGCGGTTTGGCGCGTCTGCGTGCGCCGTATCAAATACTGAATCGCCACCCGCAAAGTGCCGTCGTCGGCCTCGACTTCGACCGCTTCGACGACGATCAGATCGCCGAGCCATTGCTGCAGCGCGCCTTGAACGAGGAACTGCGTGGTCGCCGCCAAGGTATCGCTGTTGGGCGCGAAGACCAGCTGCATCAAACCGCTGCCGAAGCTGGGCCGGTTGATGCGCTCGCCCGGCGCGGTGAATAGCACCTGTTCGATCATGTCGCGGATATGGGCGTCGTCGTCGGATGTCTCGGCCGTGCGGCCGCGCGAATCGAAATGAAATGGATAGTCGAGCTGGCTCATACTCCGCTCACTCTGGTTTGCGTCAAAATAATATTCACCGGCGTGCCGGTGGGCGCGCAGATCGCCTGGCTCGATTGCAGCAACACCGGCATGCCGCCGGCGAGCACGCGGACCGCGCCGATCAGCCATTGGGCGGTGACACAGGGGCCGTTGCCGCCCGGCGGCACGAACGGACAAGCGGCGACGACATAAGGCGCCGGCAGGGTCGTCACCGGCATGCCGTTGACCAACACGCGTGGGAAGGGCGCCGTCGGCTGCGCCTGGCCGCCGTGGGCGCACATCACCGTGGCGCCGGCGTGTAAGAGAAATCCCGGCATATTAATTTATCTTCCGAGCGTTTATTAAAATCACGTCACCACCAATGCGACTTTGTTGATCATCACGCTCGGTCCCATCAGATCGACGGACGCGCCTTTGCCGTTGTTGATGTAGATACCCGTGTCGTTGACGACGATCATGGCGCCGCTCGGGCTGCGCAGCACGATGCCGCCGGTGCCCGGCGGCGCCGGCGCCGGTATCGGCGCCTGCATCGGCAGCGGCGGCGCATCGCTGATCACGATGGCATTTTGCAAAGTGGTCTGGATCACGATGGTTTGCCCCGGTGGAATCGGCGGCGGCGCCAAGGCGGCCGGCGGCAACTCGACTGCCGAGCCCCAAAAACCGCCGACCCAGATCGGATAATCCGGATCGCCCTGCTCGAATTCGATCCACACCCCGGCGCCGATCTGCGGCACCATGTACACGCCTTCCTGTTTGCCGGCGATGGGCACGCACGGCAGCGCCCACGTCATCGGTACGATGCCTTGCACGTCCGGCACCAGCGCCTGAATGCGGCCGCGCTGCTCGGGATCGAGGTTGTTGATCACGGTGCCGCGATACTTGCCGTAGTAGCGGTTCATCTTGCCGTCGTTCATGCGGCCACCTGCGGCAGGGTCGAAACCAGACCGTTGCGGCTCAACTCGAAACTCTGCTTGTATTCCCCCGCTTTGATCTTGTGGGTCACGCTCTTGACGTAATGCAGTCCGTCGTAGGCCAGCCCGGCGCCGCGCACGCCGACCAACTGGCGCGCCTTGAGCACGCTGCCGTAACGCAACACATCGAGCTCGCCTTTGCCGGTGACGGCGTCGGCCCACTGCGAGGCTTTGGCCAGGCCGATCATCACGCCTTGCGGAATCGAACGTTTTGCCAAATCGTTGCTTGCCGGCGTCAGCTTGGTCGGGATCGGCGGGATCAGACCCAACGGCGGGTTGAGCGGCGTGATCGGCGGGATCGGGATCGGAATAATCGCCTTGGTCAGTTCTTCATAATAAAAAACCGTCGGGATGCCGTTCTGATGATTGTTGAAAGAAAACGTCAGCGATTCGACGTTGGTATGAACGTCCATATTAATGTTGAGCGCCTTCTGCACCGGGCCGACTTTGATTTGCGGCCCCCAGTAGGCGACGTTGGCGCCCGGCGCCGGGCCGGGATCGAGATAAAAAACGTAGCCGACGTTGTCGGCCAGCTCTTTGATATAAGCGAGATCGGTACCCTGCTGCGCCGGAATGCGCGTGGTCGGAATCGGCACGTCGATCAATACGCTGGGAACGATCAACGGAAGCAGCCCGAGAAAGGCGTACTTGAGCAGGATCAGCGCCACCCGCCCTTCCGGCGGTGTCGCCGGAAATGGAAAACCGCTGAAATCGATCTTGTCCATCAAAACCGTGAGATCGTCACCGGTGATCGACAAGGTCGAACTGCCGGCATCGCGGCCCGGGAGGATTTGATGATGGGTCGCCACGCCATCGATCAACACATGCGGCGTGCCGTTGACGATGACCACGATGACCACCCGCAAGATCGGTATCGATGCGCCGCCGCTCAAGAGAAACAAGTGGTGCAGCGGCGAGCGGTTGTCGAGGGTAAACGACAGCTGAAAGCCGCTGGCGCCGACGTCGTTGACGGTCACCGACAGTTCGGTCAACGCGTCCATCACCGCCTTGGGCGCCGGCACCGGCACCAGGGGACCGAGGTAAAGTTGCAGGGTAACGCCTTTAAGCATGCTGCGATCCCGCGACTCCCTGGGGCAACGTGATCTTGATCACGGCGCCGATGATTTCGACCAATTCGTCAGGGCGCATCGCGCCGTTGGCATCGCACAGGCGCCAGAACTGCTCCGTATCGCCGAGATACTTGGCGGCGAGATTATCCAGGCGATCGCCCTGCACGACGAAATGCTCTTGCACCACGCTGAACTGTTCCGGCGCCGGCACGAAGCGGCGGCGCAGGTAAACAACGCTTTTGCCGTCCGCGCTCGTCAGCTTGGCGGTAGCGATGGCGTGATAGCGGCTGTTGGCGGCGAACGCCGAAGTCGCCCCGCCCGCCTGCAGCAATGCCTGCAAGGCTTGAGTTGGATCGTTCATGGTATCCCTCCGAGACCGAGCGTGCCGAGGGCGCCGGCGCTATTTTTCGCCGCGAGCTGCTCCTTGAGTTGCTGGTACGCCATGAATAAGCTGCCGCCCTTATTGTCGTAACCGAGATCGGTCACGCTCAGCACGCGCATGCCGAGGCTGACTTTGGCGCGCAGCGGATTGAGCGCGGTATCGAACGCCTCTTCGGTGACGCTGAAATCGGTGATGCGCACCGGCACGATGCGGCTCTTGCTCCAGACAAACAGGGTCAATGCCGACAACGTCGGCAGGATCTCCAACATGCCCGCCGAGGCCAGCGCATTGTTCGACAACAACTGAGCGCTGGCCGGATAAAGGATCGTCTCCAGCGCCGCCAACTGGGGCTGGATGCCGAACTGCACCGCGTTGGCATGCTGATCGGGAAACTCCAATTGATCGGTGGCGTCGATCTCGGCGTCGAGCTTGATGGTTTCCACCGGCGGGCCGGTGAGACGCATCGCCTCGGCGCGGTCGCCGCTCTCTTTCACCGCTTGCGGCTGCAACGTCCGGCTCAGGGTGTCCGGGTTGTATTGCAAGACTATTATCCGCTGCACCGCCGAAGTGTCGGCATCGATCAGCACGAGGCCGCCTTTGACCAGGCGCGGGGAATTGGGAAAAGTCGACATGTGATTTCACTCCATTTAAAAACTAAAAACGCCGCAGCAGGCCGATGTTCACGCCGGCTTTGCGCACGTCGGTGAGATTTTTTGGATCCACGCCGAGATTCACATTGGTTTCGAATTTCACGCCGCGGCCGATGTCGACCTGAAAATCTACGGTCAACTCGCCGGCACGCAAGAAGGTTACGCCCTTGAGCAAGATCCCGGTGCCGAGCGCCAGCTTGTCGGCAGTGTCGGGCTTGAAGCCGGCAAAACGGTAGCTGTCCTTGAGCACGTTCAAGCCAAGCGCATAACGGCTCAAAGCGGTTTTCAAAACCTCGGGTTCGTCCGGATGGAGCGTTGCCGCTTGATACAAATGATGTCCCGACTCGAGAAGATTGTTGCCGACGTCGAGTTGGAGCTTTTCGAGGAATATCGGCAGATCGCGCACGCTGGGTCCGTCGGACGCCGGTTGGCGTTGCATCGAACCCGCGGGCGCGGCGTGCGCTTGACCGGCCTTGGCCGTTGCCACCGCTGGCGTGGGATCTTCACGCCCTGGCGTAGACAACCTGGCGCTCGCAGAGCGACCGCTTTGTTGCACGACGTGGGTTAGTTCATGGGCCAAAAGTTGCTGTCCGGCGCGGGTTCCCGGCGCATATTGGCCGGCGCCGAAAACCACGTCGCGGCCGACCGTGTACGCCAGCGCATGCACCGAACGCGCCGACTCGGCGGCAACCGCATCCGCATGCACGCGCACATGGGCAAAGTCGTGACCGAAGCGAGACGAGAAGAATTCCCGCGTCGCGCCATCGAGCGGCTGGCCCGGTGTCGCCAGCACGCTTGTGCACCATCGGCGTAGCGTCCATCGATCCGGCGGCGCCGGATTCGGCCCACCGTTGCCCAACCAGTGTCGGTCCCGGCGGCGCTGCCGCCTTTGCGCTTTTGCATTCTCTTACAGTCAAAACCAGATGTCCGTCGGGACAGTGGTAATCGTAGAAACAGAGCGGCGTCGCCGGCGGCGGTGTCTCGGTCGTAATCGGCCCCGGCCCCATGCCGACGACGATATCGGTTTCGCGGACGATGACCCGAACCACCAGGCCGTCGCTGAAATGCACGTAGCAGCCATAGTTGCCGTTAGCGATCGGCGGCTCGCAGTCGATTTTTTCCACGGTCGCCTGCGACGGCGGCGTTATGTCGTTCTGCACATAGGTTTCCGCCGCCCGCTTGCTGATGCTCTCCGGATCGCCGCGCCAACTCGGACAACGGCTGCCCTCCTCCGGAGCCGGCCCGGTGTCAGTTTGGGCGGCACTCTCGGCCGGTGTCTCGCCGGTGCCCTCTGCCCGTTGGATCATCGAACCATTCATGTTCGCGAGTTCATCGCCGGCAACCCGCGGTTGCGCGGTCGCGCTGGATTGTCGATGACTCGAGTTGAACTCGGAGTCAGCCATGCGCATCACCTGCTCCGCCACCCGGTCCGCTTCCTGTTCATATTGGTCGCCCGGCTGGTTAATGCGCAGCTTGGTTTGCAGCGATTGACCCACCAGCTTTTTCTTTTCACATTCGGAACAACTGCCGGTGAGCCCGCTCGAGCCGCCGCAGGCGCACTTGCGCTGCAGCATCGCGCCATGAATCGGCGTAAATCCCGAACTCGAGCTGTGCGCTCTTTCCGCGTGTAGTCCGGCGCTCATCTAATGAGCCTCCGTAGTGACCGTGTTACAGTTTCTATCCGTGGCCGGATTGGCCAGTCTAACGTTGCGTCCCGCCGCGCTCCCATGAAACAGTCTTGCCTTGGCATTGATGCTGTTAATGACCGCCGTGACGATGTCCTCAGGCCTTTGGTTCTGTCCCACAGCATCGCCATAGAGCTTGACACTGCATTGGTCTTTGTCGGCATCGACAACTGCTTTTCGTTTCGCTCGAGCTTCGGTCACGGCCTTGTCCCAGGGCGCAATGATGTCATTGAGAATCACTTGGTAATCGTCAGCGTGACGCTGTTCATGCGCGCGCGTGCGATCGCGCTGATCCTGGTTCTTCGGACTGCCATTGACGGTGAACGTTGCCGTATCGGCGCCGCTGCACGCGGCGCTCAAGCCTGGCAACAAATTACCCATGGCCGCCTTGGTTGTGGCGGCGGACCATGGATCCGGACTTAATATCCTCATGGCAAAACTAACTTCGTTATCGGGCACCGAGGCAAACCAACATCGCGTGCGTCGGCCTCGGGCCGAGCTGCCGAGGCGCGGCACGTGCAACGCTTTGACTCCATCGTTCACGGTCGTAACGGTCGTAAACGTTGAACCGTTCAAGACGAAGTCGGTTTCTCCGGCGCTTTGGCCGTTCAAAACACGGTCAGCCAGGTTTAGCGTTTCGCTAATCGAACCGTTGACGAACGATGCCGTCCTCTGCAGGCTCGGCGCTCGATACGAGCCCGCTGCGCTTTGTTGCACGACGTGGGTTAATTCATGGGCCAATAGTCGTCGCCCCTCGGTGCTGTTGGTTCGGTATTGTCCCGCGCTAAAAGAAACATGCGCTCCCACGGTATAGGCCAACGCATTCACCGCCCGTGCCGACTCCGCGGCGTGCCGGTCGCTGTGCACACGCACTTGGCTGAAGTCGTGACCGAAGCGCGGCTCGAAGAAGGCCCGGGTTCCGGCATCCAGCGGCTCGCCGGGCGAAGACAGCACGTCCTGCACAATCGCCGGCGCGGCGCCCGCCCCGGCAGCGTTAGCGCCCGCGTTTCGTTGCACGAGTCGGGACCTCGATATCTTTGCTGTGTCGCTCTGAGACAAGGTTTCCCCCATCCGCATCACCTGCTCCGCCACCCGGTCCGCTTCCTGTTCATAGCGATCGCCCGGTTCATTGATGGACAATTTGGTTTGCAGTGATTGGCCCACAAGCTTTTTCTTTTCACACCCGGAACAACTGCCGGTAAGCCCGCTCGACCCGCCGCAGGCGCACTTGCGCTGGAGCATTGCGCCATGAATCGGCGTAAATCCCGAACTCGAGCTGTGTGCTCTTTCCACGTGTAGTGCGGCGTTCATCTGCCTTAGCTTCCTTGACTTGTCCTATACACGGAAATACGTCATTTCGGGTTTTTCGCGCGTGCCACCGATCCAGCACTTCTGGATGAACCCGAAAGCATGCAGAATGGACCAGGCGGAATACGCCTGATCGCGATTGGCGCCGAAGCTGGCTATCAGGTTCGCATTGATACCAGTCGCGATCGCCGAGATATCGGTAATCGTCCATTCGCCGGCATTCGGGAAATTAAAAGTCACCTGAAAACTCTTTGGATCGATGGCTATTTCGTTTGCACCCTTGAATGTGCCGCTCGGTGCCGCGCCGCCAACCAGGAAATACTCCAACGGTCCGATGACGTTGCGCGACGTCATGCCGTAATGCTGAATCACGGCGCGTGCGGCGTTGGCGTCAGCGGCATTGCTGAAGCTCTTCACCAGCGTTTTGTCTTCCTTGAGGTTGTTGCCGACCACCTTCAGCTTGGCCGGTTGAAAATTTGTAACCGTCGGATTCACCGCCGCGACATTGCCCGGCCCGGCACGGGGTTTAAGAGCCGCAGGCGCACCGACGGTGAGCGTGGCCGCAGTGCAGCCAGGGTTCGTGTTGATCGTGGCGGTGTCGGTATGTGTGCCTAAAGGCCCATCGAGCTTTTCCACTGACGCGGCCCACCCGTGGCCAAATTCGAACCCCGTCTCCATGTGACGGTACCCGCTTTTCCCGACGAGATCCTGGCCGCAGGACGGCAAATCCTTGCCGCTGCCGCGCAGGCCATTGACGAAAGCGTCATACGGAACGAAATAGCGGTCATGGAGCCACTTGAGGTCGGCGACATGCTCGTCCTCGCTCTTGCGCACGAGTTTTACGAAGTCGGCGTTGTTCGGTGCGTTCATCGTTATTGGCAACTTCGCAACTTTGGCGCATTTCGGCTCCGAGGAAATCCCGGAAGCGGGCCCTATGGTCGCGGTCCAGCCACCTGCCGGTGCCGGGCTCGCCACGATCACTTCCGCCGTAGTCGCGATGTTGAAACTATCGAACTGACAACTCACGTTGGCGCCGCTTTTGCCCGTCTGCTTAACGTTCGTCGGCTGCAGCGCTTTGACCGGTTGGTCGGTGCCATTGATGCTGGGCGTCGTCAATCCCGGTGTGAGCCCCTTCATCATGCGCACGAGCGGATCTTCAGCTTTGGGCACCGGCTTGGTGAACGTCGCAGTGCGCTGAATGAATAGCATCGGCATTGGGCCGCCCCGGGACGCCCGCTGAACCGAAAAGCCCGCCGCAGTCTCCTCCTCCGGAACCTGGCCTGGTGCTCCCACCGCCGCGCCCAAAACTTCAGGGATAGGCGGGCCGACAAACTTTTCGTTGCCTTGCGCATCAATAATCCGCACGCTATAGGCCGCTGGCGCCAGCGCATTCGTGCTCATAGGGGACGGGGACGGAGCATGGTCATGGTTGGTTTGCCCAAAATTTATCATTCTGTCCGACCCTGATTGCTGCACCACATGCGTCAGCTCGTGGGCAAGCAATCGCTGTCCCTCGATAGTCTCCAATGGAAATGAACCTGCACCGAACACGATGTGTTGTCCTACCGTGTAAGCTTGAGCATTCACGTCGCGCGCCGATCGCTCTGCAGCCGCACCGGAATGCACCCGCACCTTAGAAAAATCGTAACCAAAGCGCTGCCCCATGTCCCGCAGCAGTACCGGTTCGAGCAGACTGCCGGGACTAGCAAGGACCTGACTTAAGCTGCCGGGCGCCACGTCTATTTGCCCTGTGGGTTGCTGCACTAAGCGCTGGATGGGCGGTGGCGCTGTGCTAACAGCGCCACTTACCGGCGTGGCCATTACTTGCGCCGCGACCCGATCGGCTTCCTGTTCCAACGGGTCGTTGCTCGCGCCAATCATTAGCTTCGGTTGCAGGAATTTCTTGCTCGCACATTCGCTACACTCGCCGGTCAGCGACGCGGTCGGCGTCCCGCACGCGCACTGCCGTTGCAGCAGCAAACCGGCATGGGTCGCATTGCTCGGCGGCGGCTTGGCGGCGACGTTCTGCAAAGGCGCGGCGGCGCTGGTCATGTGAGTGGCTCCTTGCCGATGATGCGTCTTAGGTTTTCACCACCGCGCTGCGCCTTTGACCCGAGCATAATAGCCAGCCGCGGCCCATCGCTGATGGCGCCGGTCGGGTCGGTAACAAATTTGAGTTGGCATTCCATCGGTTAAGACCGCTCGAGTTCTTGCGCCTGCGTTGGTTGCCGAGCCCAGACAGCCATGAATCGCTTGAGCAATTTGTTCACCGACTCGCGCCGCGCCCATCCCATGATCGATGTAAATGCTCCCGCCATCGATCCGTCTTGCAGTCACCGCTGGGTTGAAATTGGCCGGCGAGACAATTTGCACCGCCAACAATCGCGCCAATTCACTCTGCACTGCAGCGGCCACGGCATAACGGTCGCCGGGCGCGATCCCTGCCAACACCAGCCGCTCGATGGTAAATTCCACCGACGCCGGCGCCGGCGCCGTCATAGAATCATCGCGCGGCACGCCGGCGCCGCGCCGTCGCCGCATTTGTTCGCGGTGGTTCATCGCCAGCCGCCGATCTCGGCTTCGGCGAGGGGCCGTTCAAGCTTGGCGTATTCACTCTTGGCGGCGTGCAGCAAATGACCCATGCCGCACCGGTTGGTTCGCCTCGGCGGCGAGAAACGCGGCGTTGAGCGCCATGTTGCGGATATTGCCGCCGGATACTTGCAGGCGCGCCAGCTGGCCAAAGTCCAAACCCTCCGTCGGCGTTGGCGTGGGGAAAACCCGCCGCCAGATTTCCGCGCGTAGAGCTGCGTCGGGAAAGGGAAACTGGACGACGAAACGCAGGCGGCGCAGGAACGCCGTGTCCAAGGCGCTCTTCATATTGGTGGTGAGGATCGCCAGGCCGCTGTATGCCTCCATGCGTTGGAGCAAATAACTGATCTCGATATTGGCGTAGCGGTCGTGGCTGTCTTTGACCTCGCTGCGCTTGCCGAACAGCGCGTCGGCTTCGTCGAAGAGCAAGATCGCGCCGCTTTCTTCGGCGGCGTCGAAGACCCGGCGCAGATTTTTCTCGGTCTCGCCGATGTACTTGTTCACCACCTGACTGAGATCGATGCGATAGAGATCGAGATTGAGCTCCCGCGCCAGCACTTCACCGGCCATGGTTTTGCCGGTGCCGCTGGGGCCGGCAAACAACGCGCCGATGCCCAGTCCGCGCGCTCCCGCCGCGCCGAAGCCCCAGACGTCGTACACCTTGGTCCGCTGGCGCACCTGCATGGCGATCTGTCGCAAGATTTGCTTCTGCGCGTCCGGCAGCACGAGATCGTCCCACCCGGCGAGGGCGACGATCCGTTGGGCAAGATTGTCGAGACGCGGCCGGGCATGGGCCCGGCAGATGTCCCAAAGCGCGCTGCCGAGATCGTCACCGTCGCTGTGCGCTTGCAGGGCTTCGTCACTGGCGCTGCGAATCGCGCTGGCGGCGAAATTGAATTGACTGCCGATGGCGTCTAGTTTGCCCTCGAATTTACAATTGCCCGCGGTGCCGGCGCCGCCGAGCTGCTGCTGCCACAAGGCGCGCTGTTCGGTTTTGGTCGGCTTGTCGACCTCGAAGCTGGTCAGGCGGCGCTGCAACATCACACGCCGGTTCTCGCTTGAAATAAGTACGGCGCCGCGCAAATCTTCCAACAAGCGGGCAACCGCCGCCTCGCGCTGGGGCTCCGCGCTGTTGCCCTCTGCTATTTCAAGCAACAACGCGCAGCCGTCGAAAACCGCCTCGCGCTGCCATAAGCGCATGAAGGCATCGAGCTCCGCGCCATGAACCGGCAAGTTTTCACCGCGCAGGATATACAGGCCGAGACCGACGCGGGCGCAGGCGGCGGCGGCGATGGCGCGTTTGCTCGCCCGGTCGGCGCCGCACAACTGGATCACCGGGAGTACTTCGCCGCGCGCCGCCGCCCAGCCATGAGCCGCTTGCCGTGCCAGATCGCCGTGCGACGGCGGCAAATCGTCGCCGCTGGACGGCGCTTCCAACAACCCGGCCAATCGATCGTCGAGATAGGACACTCCCGCCAGATAGTGCAGCACCCGCTCGTCGATGCGCAGGCGCGCGCTGGTCAACATGTCGCTGCTGGTGAGCTCGATCAGGCGCCACCGGCGCAATGGACCGGCGGGCGACAGCGCGCTCCAATGGGGCTCGTCAAGGGCCGCCAAAGCCAGGCCGAAGGTTGGAAACGACAAGCGCGGATCCTGCTGGGCAGCGGCCACCGCCTGGGCAAAGCCGGCATCGAGTTCGACGCCGGCGCAAAGCAGCAAGGTCGCCCGTTCGAATCGCGACAGGCCAAAGGCGCTGCATAGTTGCTCGACGGCCGGTGGCGGATGAATCGCCTCGCCGACTTCCGCCGCTGCCGCGGCCTCGGCACTCATCGCGCTATCAATTGTCGCAAGGTCGCTCGATCGACCTTGCAAAGTCAGCCGCAAGGCGGCGATCTCGCGGCTGAGGTAGGCTTGATTGGCGTCATGCCACGTCTTGCCGGATGCCGCGTTCATGGCAGCGTCACCGTCGGACCGAAACTCGGGCTTGTCGTGTCGAGATCGAGCACACTCTCGGCGCCGTCGACCTGGAGCCGGACGAAATATTGCCCGGCCGGTACATTGGCAATGGCAATCGCCAGCGAACTGCTATCGCTACTGCGCGGCGGCGCCAAGAAACTAAACGCCGCACCGTTCACCGCTGCGCTGGAGTTGAGCAGCAGGACGACGCGCTGGCTGCGCCCGATCATCAAGTCGGTGCCGACTTGCAGCGCCGGCAGCGGCGCGCCGCCCTGGGGGTCGGGCACCGTGGTGACGACGATCGGCGCGTTGATCTGCGGCCGCAGCACGAAGGTGGCGACGTTGGATTCGAAACCCCGGTGCGGCGTTCCCGGCGGCGGCAATCCCATCAGGATCGGGTGCGTGACTTGCAGTGCCTGGACACCGGGACGCAATCCCGCGGGCACCGCTAACGTGATGCGCTCCGGCGCGACATCGGCCGGGGCCGGGGTGAATTCGGCGCCGCCGATGACAATCGTCGTGACCTCGCCACGCAGCTGCTTGCCTTCGATGACCAAGGTCGACAGCGCAAAGATCGGCGTGTTCTCGCCGCTTTGCGCGATCACCCGCTCGATGGTCGGATGACGAAACGGCAGGACGTAAAGATTGCGCGTTTGCACCGGCAGTGCCGGGCGCGGCGCGTCGTCGGTCTCGATCAGCACGGCGCTCGCTTGATAAGCCATCGACAGCACATAGGGGGATTGAAAAAAAATCGACCAAAGTTTGGACAGTTCCTCGAGGGAATAACCGAGCGGCGTGATCCGCACGACGTCCATTTGTTCGGCAAGATCGGATGCCGGCAGCACGCCATCGTAGGGCGGATTGGCGATGGTTTGGATAATATCCTGAGCGGTGATCAATGGATGGGCGTGCAGCTGGCGCACCGCCGCGCCGAGCAAGCGCTGCGGCTCCAGGGTGGTTTCGTCGCCGAGAAAACTGAGCAGATAATGCAAGGTCAGCGCGGCCTGGGGCCGTTGTACCAACTGGCCATCGCCGCGCCTCGTCGGCAAGTCGGCATTGCGATAGGCGGCGTTGGGAATGACTTGATAGAGAAATATATTGATCGCCGGACTGGGATTGGCCGCCGCGCCGTTGGGCCGGGTCGTCGTCACGCTCGCCCCCGGCACCAGTACCGTGGCATTGAGTAACTGGGTGTGCAGCGCGCCGGTGACGGTGGCCACAGCAAGATGATTGCTCATCGCCTGCCCTCGTTGCGCTGGCGCAGATACTCTTCCAGCGATAGCCGCGGCGCGCCGCGGCGCTCGGCCGGCCGCTGTGAACCGAGCGCCGGCGCCGGCGTCACGGCGCGGATTTCTACGGTGCCGATGGAAATTTGAATCGTCGGTGTTGCCGCCGGTTTTGCCTCGGACGGGTTGGTCTGAGCCATAACCGCGCTGGCATGGGGCGATTGGCGAATCTCCGCAGATCGGTGTTCGCTCGCCAGTCGTGAATTCTGGATTGCGGTGACTGCTTTCGACTTCGACTACGCTTTGCGCTCTCCGAGTTACTGGCCTTGGCGATTCATCCGCACTCGGCTCTCGCGTCGGCGGCTCGCTGTGCCAATCTGGTTTCGAGCTTTGCGGCACTTCGCCGGCGCGAGCGGCGATCTCCGTTGTAACGATGTTCCGGCTTATCGAATCGCCGTCCTTCGGCGCTGCTTTACTCGCTGGCGTAGTTCCGCGCTCGAGGACGGGTTCCAAGCCGGGCAGCGCATCGCTGACGACTTCGCTTTCGGCCAGCGGCAGTAACAGCGGCATGAGATCCGGTTGCACCACCGGCGCAAGGCCGAGAGTTCTCTCGGCGAGGCGAGTAAAGAAATCGCCCATCATCCCACCCGCTCCAAATAAAACTGCCGGCGCGCCGAGCTCATCGCCAAAATATCCGCCTCGCGCCAACCGTAAGCCCAGGCGAGGGTATGGACATCATTTAAATAGCTTTTGGCCAAAACGTTGAGCTCGGCCCAGAGAAACCTGACGATATCGAGGGTCAGCTGCCAGGCGTGATCGCAGGCAACGCAGCGCAGATCGAGCGCAATGTCGGCCGCGCCGTCGAGCGCCGCCAATCGGGACGAGAGCGCTTCGACGCAAGCCGGCGGTAAATCGGCCGCGGCCAGCGGCTCGCCGTTGCGCCGCACATCGACCACGCATCGTTGCAGCAAAACCCGTCGCGCATCGGCGACATCGGCACACCGAGCCGCGGCTTGTAAATCTTCGCTGTTGAGCCGGCGGAAGCGGACGCGAATATCGTCCAACGCCAATTCGGCGGGCGGCGGCATTGGAACAGCCGGCGAAACCGGCGCGGAGATCATTGACGTCGACGGAGAATTCTAATCGCGCCCGGCAATGCGGACACTCGGCGAAGCTTTTGAGCGCGCGCCCGAAGATCTCGCTCGCGCAGCGCCAGCAAGTCGGCATCGCGCTCACCCACCGCGAGCGCGCGGAGCTCGCTGTCGGTCAACTCCGGATGACAGGCGGAAACCAGAGTGAGCGCTCGGTCAACCCAAGGTTGCCGCGCGCCCCGTTCCCACATGCCGACCAATTGCGCGGCGGAAGGTGCTTGCATGTTGCCTCTTAAATGAATGGCCGCACCCTGCGATGGTGCTCAGGGCGATCGGCACGCAAAAAGCGCAAAAAATATCGGGATTCGTAGGCGCGGGTTTGAAACCCGCCCGCTTGGCTTTGGCGCATCGAGAAATTTGCCCAAGCCAGGCAAATTATCCCGGATAGTAATACCAACGACGCGAAGGATTCGGATGACCAAATCTCCGAACTTCGTGCTCTGCGTATTGCCTTGCTACCCATTAGAATTTGCCGCGCCTGGGGACCTTTTCCGGTCACGCGATCAACGCTCCGACGCCCTCGGGCGTATGCCATACGGCCCTACGCTGGGACTTCCTCATCGAATTTATTTTGCGCCCTTTGTGCTCTTTGTGGTTAAATTTCCGAATTCTACTCTTTTCTTGGTTGCGGCTGCGCCGCGTTATTTCCTTCGTGGTGAATTACTCTCCCGATAAACTACCAACAGTGTGAGACACTCCAGTAGCATGGACACTACCCGGCGGCGTTGATGGTCGGCTCGGACGGCTCTGCGACCTCGACGTCGCGCACCCAACCTTCGTTTTCCAACTTGAGCGTCTGGATGGCGATGGCGTTGGCGTTGGCATCGAGATCCGGCTGCGCCTGGAACTCGGACACCCAGCAGCGAAATACTTTGTAGGCGATCGCCAGTTGGCCGGCCTCGTTGTACATCTCTATAATGATGTCCTTGCGAAAATCTTTGAGCGACACTTCCGCGCCCAGGCCGGCGCCGAAATTCCAAACTTTGTTGGCCCAATTCTCGAATTCCTTGTCATGGGTCACGCCGCGCTCCAGGGTAATCGCTTCATACTTGGTGCGTCCCGGCGATTTGCGGCCGGTGCTCGGGTCGCCGCCCTCGCGGTGCTCGACGACTTCGGTGCTGCGCTTGAGCGCGCCGACCTTGCTCACACCGGCGACGTATTTGCCGTCCCACTTGACGCGGAATTTAAAGTTTTTATACGGATCGAAACGACTGGTGTTGACGCTGAACTGAGCCATGACAATCTCCTTTTAGCTAAACCTGGATCTGACCGGCCATCTGCTGAATCTGCACGATGACAAACTCCGCCGGTTTCAAGGGCGCAAAGCCGACCAGAATATTCACCACGCCGCGGTTGATGTCGTTTTGCGTGGTGGTCTCGCCGTCGCATTTGACGAAGTAAGCGTCGCGCGGGGATTTTCCCTGAAACGCCCCCTGGCGAAACAGGTCGTGCATGAAGGCGCCGACGTTCAAGCGAATTTGCGCCCACAAGGGTTCGTCGTTGGGCTCGAAGACCACCCATTTGAGGGCGCGGAACAACGACTCTTCGATAAACAGCGCGGTGCGCCGCACCGGCACATACTTCCACTCGGAGCCAACTTCGTCGTTGCCGCGCAAGGTGCGCGCGCCCCACACCACGGTGCCGTAGACCGGCAAGGTCCTTAGACAGTTGACGCCTTTAGGATTGAGCACGCCGTTTTCACCGTCGGTGAGGACGATCTTCAGTCCGCTGACGCCGACCAGGCTCGCCTCGGTGCCGGCCGGCGCCTTCCAGACGCCGCGGTTGCTGTCCGTGCGCGCGTACAAGCCGGCGACAAAGCCGCAAGGCGGAAACTCGGACGGGACGGTTTTGCTGCAACGGATCCGGCGCCAGTACCCAGGGAAAGTAAAAAGCCGCATTGATGGCGTTGTCGCCGGTGATATTGGCATCGGGCCCGTTTTGCAGACTCGACACGGTCGCCGTGGCGACACTGTCGGCGATCAGGAAGGCGCGCCGGTCGCGGCAAAACTTTTCCAGTTTTTGCAGTTCCGTCACCTTGGTTTCGCCGGGGACACAGAGAAGATTGAACAGATCGATGCGATCGAGATGAAACACGCCGCCGACGCCGCTTGCCGGTTGCGCCGCAAGCTCGAAGTCAGGATCGTTGGGGGCCAAGACCTTGCCATCCTGGCCGTTTTTAAGCTTGGCGGTGTTTGGGATGACGCCGGTGGCGGGAATGACCGTATCCGTCGGCGGCGTGGTCGCGCCGCCGACGATTTCACCCTGCACCAATACCGATTCGTCCTTCAAAACATTGACCACGAAGCGTGGATCGGTCGCCGCCATCGACAGATTGTCGAAGGCCTCGACGGTAAGCCCCGTGCCGTCGGCTTGAAGCTTGGCTATGCGCAATTGGAAACGATCGTTATCGGGCGCCGGACGGGCGCGAATGATCGCCGCGTATTCATTGCCCCACTTGCCGGGATTGTCGGCGGTGATCTTGAGCTTGCCGTCCAAAGTTTCATTGGCCGCGACGGCATTGTCCGCCGCCGTCGCCGAGCCGGTCAGGGCCAGCCGGACTATATAGGCGCGCTGCCCGCCATTGGCGAAAAAGTGCGACACGGCGTAGCCCAAGCGGCTGCGGCGATCCAGACCGCCGAACTTTCGGTCGTAGTCCGGCCAGCTCAAGAGCAACTCGGCCCGATCGGTGGGTCCTTTGGCCGCCCAGCCGACGAAAGCCGCAATCGATGTCGCCACGCCGGTGATCGTGCGCACGCCGCTGGGAATTTCTTCGATGTAAACTCCCGGGTAAGTTGCTGCTACTGGCATGATGCCTCCTTCAATAATCGACCGAAATGAATTTAAGCACGGAGAAAATCTTGAATTTCATCGATACAAGCTTTGTCGAGGCCGTAAATGGTCATCGCCGCGCCGGCATTTTTTTGCGTCAGCCAGCGTTTTTCCTCGGACAAATACTTTAAAGCTTGCGAACCTTGTCGCGGCTTTGGTGCGCCGTTTGCGCCGACAGCCAAAACTTATGGATGCCCTCCGCCGTGTCTTTCGCGTCTTGATGCTTGATCAAATGAATGAGAATGTCGCGGATCAGCAATGCCGAGTCATCGCTTGATTCGTCGCTTTGCACAGCCTCAACCTTCTTTCTTGTCCCAACACATCGCGTCGCAAAATCGACACCAAACCGGCCAAGCTGCCAAGTGGCTGTTGCAGCGGACGAATTATTTTTCACCGCTACCTGGGTGCGGCGATCGCGACGCACTGCGCCGCGGCGCTCATCCGAGGATCTTCAATTAAACAAGTGATTTGACCGGTGCGGCAAGAGTGACGCGGTGGTGCGGCATTTTATCCGCGGTGAGAATTGGCGAGGGCGAGTTGCGCGAATTAATAGTCGTTTAACTCGGGCCCAGCGCGGCAGAGCCGCAACCAGAAAAAAAAGATTGGCCGCAGAGAACGCAAAGGGAGCAAAAACGGATATCGGATTATTATCCCGGAAAGGGCAAAGGTGACGGACTAATGCCGTCATCCTGAGCGAATGCGACGGAATCTAGAAAGATTTCGCATTGCGGGAGACTGGGTGAAAACTCCGTTCATGCTTCGAGTAGCTCAGCACGGATGGAACGCACTAGTAGCAAACTTCAATACTTATTCGTTCGCCCTGAGCCCGGTCGAAGGGCTCCGAAAAGTTTTTACACAGTCTGGCGTTCGAAATGACATCACGTCCGAACTTGGCGCATTTGCGGCTTGGCGAGAGGAATAGTCCGAATCCAAGAGTCTTCGACTGACGGAACAATTTGCCCAACCTGCGCAACACTTGCGAAGACACTATACAATATGCCAAGGCTCGGATGCCAGCAACCGATGACCCAACTTCCGAACTTCGTGTCCTTCGTCTACTATCGGTGATCAATTTGCACGGCTTGCGCAAATTTCTCGCATGGGCCAAAGCCACAGCGTCCGCCGTTTCGGACGTACGCCCTAGCCACTCCTTCGGATTTCATTTGCGCCCTTTGCATGCCGATCGCCCTGAGTACCATCGAAGGGTGCGGCCATTCTTCTTAACTATCGCGCCTCGGAGATGAACGACTGGCGATCTAAATGATGCTTGCGCAGCAGCCGCTGGAACGCTCGCCGTTCCTTACCGGCCGCTCTGGCGGCGTGGGTGACGTTGCCTTGATGTTGGATGAGCAGGGTCGCGAGATAACGCCGCTCGAAAGTTTCGACGGTCTCAGTCTTCGCCGCGCGCAACGACCGGGCTCCCGCCGGCTCGGCTGCCGGCGCCGTCGGCAACTGAATATCTTCGGCCTCAAGGACCGGCGCGCGCGAAAACGTCAACGCCCGGGTCACGATACTCTCCAATTCGCGAACATTTCCCGGCCAAGGGTAATCCATCAGTTTTGCCATGGCCGACGGCGCGAGCACCGCGACGGCACGACCATTTTCCTTGGCGAAGCGATCGAGAATATGCGCCGTCAGCGGCACGACATCTTCCATGCGCTCGCGCAGCGATGGCAGCGCCAGCGAAAGAGAGTTGAGCCGATAGTAAAGGTCTTCGCGAAACTGGCCGGCTTCGACCCGTTGCAACAAATCCGCATTGGTCGAGGCGATCACCCGAAGGTCAGCCTTTACCGAGCGCGCCGAGCCCACCGGCCGATACTCCCGATCTTGCAGGAAGCGCAAGAGTTTTGCTTGAGCCACCAGGCTTAAAGCATCGACTTCGTCGAGCACGAGAGTGCCGCCCTCGGCTTCGGCGATGAGGCCCTGCTCGGCCGATGAGGCATCCGTGTAAGCTCCTTTGATATGGCCAAAGAGCTCGTTTTCAAACAAGTGATCCGGCAAAGCCGCACAGTTGACTGGAATAAACGGATGACGCTGCCTGCGGCTTTGATAGTGAATCGCGCGCGAAAACAGCTCTTTTCCCGTGCCGGTTTGACCGCTGATCAGAATCGTTAGCGTCGGACTCAGCCATCGGCGGGATGACCCGTATCGCCGCGAGAAATTTTTCACTGGTGCCGACCAGAGCGCCGAAATGTAAAATGGTTTTGACCGCGATGGCTTCGCCATCGGTCGTTGTCGCTACGAACCGTTGCAGCAAACAGCGGATCCGATTGACAAACTCCTCGGGATGAAACGGGCAATAGGAGAAATCGTCGCAATCAGCCAGGGTTTGGATATCCGGCCGAGAACCGAGCGCGGAGCATACTAATAATAGAATCGGCGTGTCCGGCCATTTTTGCCGGCAACTATCGATGACCGGCTTCGGCGCATCGATCCCCTCTGTGCGTAAAATAATCAGCTGCGGGATAAACACGCCGTACTGGACAACGGGTCATTAGCGCCGGCGCTGGCACAGTGCACCGCGAGGTCGCGGCGCAACACTTCGGCGAGGGTGTTACATGAGGCCGGCGCGCTGCAAGAACAATTGCGTTCGAGAATAAGCACCCTGGTTGTCGTCATGGGGGCACCTCCCTCCTGACGGCGCGACGCGCAAACACGATCCCACGATTGTCTCATCTTTGGCGCCAGTCGTTGCTGTCACGAAGCCGCATAGACATGCGGCTCTCACCGACCACGGCTATACTAAGTAAATTGTTTTGCCTCCGAATACGACACCGGATCAAATAATTATTTGAACTTTAACAAAGCAACACTCATACCATCGGCGGCAAACAATCCACGAATATGATGACCAGATCGAATTATCACAATCCGCGTCGCTGAACCATAAAATTCTTTCGCATAATTTTTCGCCTGTTGTCGGCGAAAAAAGATCATGAATTTAACGCGCCGGCGATCAAACGTGCGTCTAGATAAGTTTGCTTCAGCAACCACTCGGCGCAATTCATTGTCGCCGTGGTTACGGCGAGCAGAGGCCAAGCAGATTGCTTAAAAAAGCTTCTTGCAGGCTGCTAAAAAAGATCCAAAGGCAAGGCGCGCGAAATATCGACGAGCGGAGACGTACATCGGCAGTACGTTGACGCGAGGCAATTGAACGCATCCTTCGACGAAGCTCAGGTCATTCGGCATATGGGTCTTCTTCGGCCCGCTTAAGTTATTTAGTGAGTTATTTAGTTGTCGCTGGGGTAACGTTGTCGACACCCATGGTTTACAGCCGCCGGTTCGCGACGTTCAAATCCGTTTAGAAATAATTCCTGGCGAATGACCAATGTCTAGTAACCAAGAGTTTTCTCGTTCTTGACATCAATGGGGTGACTTTGAACTAGCCAAAGCATCTGTGGATCGCGAATTTGCCGGGAGCTGGCGGGTGATAGTCCCTGGTGCAGCAGGAGGCGTTCCGCCCCCATTGGCGGCTGGAGGTCAACGAGGCCGAAGACTATTGGTTTACGATCATTGCCGGGCAACGGCCAGCCGGGGAAATGGCCATGAAACACGCCCAACGGAAATCAGAATGGGACTTGTCGGGTCATCGACTTGAAGTCAATCGAACCACGGCACTTTTAGGAAGGTCACGATGTACCCGCGGAGACTCCAACGCTCGGCAAAAGGGAGATAGCTTGTGGGAAATGTCCAGCGTTAGAGACTTTCCGCGTTTAATGCAGCGGGCCAGGCAACCGAGTGCGAACCGGATACGGTGGTTTAATAATCTCGTTATGGAAATCTAGGAACGAACTATTAAGCTTTCGTTAACCGCAATCAGGTAGGAATTGTTCAGGCCCGGCAGCGATCAGTGGGAGTCGGCATGATTGGCTGGGAGAGAGCGGACCCAAGTAGACGTGGGTGGTGGTGATCGACGATGCCAAGGGGCATCACTTGAGGGGGTGTTGCCGAGCAACAGGATGCGCAGAGTTTATCTCATTTGCTTAAAGTCACTCCTGGTGGGGAGCGGGATCCCGCTAGCGATCTACATGGATCGGCACGTGATCTTGAAGACTCTTCCGCGTACCACCTCTGCACGTACACAGTCGCGGTACGCCAGCTTTAACCTCGTCCGGGACAAGACCGTGAGCAGTTGCTTTTCCCGATACTCGATAATTTCAGATTTCAGCTTGCTGACCCTTCTGACACAGTGAGTGCGACACGGCTCCGCGTCATTTGCATTGAGCAGCGTCTGTAGCCAGCATTTCCCATCTGCTGCGATGAGGCGCGGATGGCCATCCCGCTCGCTTCAAGGTCTATGGGCCCCAGTCGCTTCTTATCCTGAAACACACCGTGCACCAGTCCCATCTAGAGACCAATTCTTGAGCCATCTCGCAGAGAATTAAGCGCTGCTTTTTTTTCAATGCCTCAAACGCCCTTCATCCTTGCATTTTCGAGCGAGCGAAGCTGGCAAATCTGTTCATTGACTGCGACCAATTGCTTGCACAAACCAACAAAAACCCTATGCATCGCCAACTCGTTTCGAACCTTTTCCAACTGTGGGCCGAGCCGTATATTCTGCGCGCGGCTTTTCCCCCCTTGCGTCGTATTCCACAGGTATTGGGGTCCATGCCCTGGGTGACCTTTACGGGCGCAAGTGCAGTTTTTCTTGCCGCATTTGCGAAAGTTAACCGAAATGGTGCCCGGGCGAAAATCACCCACGGTCTTAAGTTGCTCATAGAGCTTGGTTCGTTGCCTTTCGAGGGCTTCCAAGGTTTTTGGCATGGGTGCCTCCTTTCGTCCAATCGCCTGACTGAATGCTTAACTAGCATTCAGATTTAACCCCCAAAAAAAAACGCACCGGTCAATTACTAACATAAATTTCCCGCACACAACGCATATGTCTGATTGCGTAAAAACTTACACTTTTTCTCAGCAGAAAGTGTAGACGTTTGGAAAACTCCGCACTAATTAAAATTTTACTAATATGTCACCGGCACCCAAGGGTTCTAACCGCACTAGAAACTAGGTAAGCCTAATCTGATTAGTCGCGAGCGGAAAAAGTGTTTCGCTTGGCACGCCGGCAGAGTGTGAGTACCAGCATTGATACGTTTACTCGCGCGCCTTTAATATCAATCTCAATCCCGCGCCGTTAAATCCCAATGCCAATCTCGACGGCTGCTGAAAGCTTAGTGTATCGAATACGACGACACCACCAGATGCCTTGGGATGCAAAATTTGTCTTCGAAAATTATCCGCGGATTCAATGAAATGTTGATATTATGGGATGATGTCACTCCTTACTTCTATTACTTGGCATTGAAATATTCTTCTTACTTTTGTCTTGATCATTTTGCGTCGATAATCCGACGGGGTTCATCGAAGTGCAGATAGTCCACTTCCGTCAAAACGGTTTCTGGCGAAAATTCGCCGGAATTTCGCAACCTAGAGCCTGTAGGGCTCATGGTCTCCGCTCGCCGACGCACATACCTTTTACCCCAAACAGCGACGCCTATGAGACCTGCACCAAACATGAACACTTTGACGGGCTCCGACTCTTTAAAAATGTACAGATTCACTGCCGCTCCTGTCATCAGCAGGACCAGAACCACAGCGCCTGTAATGCTTTTTGATCGAGTACGTATGAAAGTATTCACAGCTACCTCACTGGTTGGAGTTGATAATAAATTAAGTGCGTTCAGCGGCTGGTTTTTACGATTTAGGCGCTTTGTCGCGAATGGGTTTCGCTACGGAACGCGGTGCGATAAACGATTCGGCCAAAATCGCGGGCATGAATTGGCAGAAGGCAATCGACGGTCAAAGCGGCCTAATCAAGACTTAGTCACGATTGGCGCGAATGCTCGAAGTGATATCTTCTTCACCGTGCGCTAATTACTCATCGATCGGCACAGATATTAATTCTTACCGACGGCTTATATCAGCCCGGCGAGTTTTCTATGACGGTAATTGTTCAGAGTGAGTATTTGTCGTGTCGTTTTTGTCGAGGGTGGCAATTGTTTAAATTCAAAAAAAACATACCTAATCACAACCCAACGCATCGAAATCTTTTCTCAAGGTCAGAAAAGAGCACTGTTATTTCATACGAGAACGATGAAGGATTTTTCAGTCAACCTGTTTAAAATTCCTACAAACTTCATCATTACGCCACGGTATCAGCTCTGTAATAACTGGCATGCAACTTGCCCGGTCGTTAACTCAACGCAGTGTGAACGGCCTAACCCCTAAGCTCTCAAGCATGAGCACCTGAAGCGTTAGCAGAGTCGTTTCTAACGCAGCCTTTGTAGGCATCGTGCGTTCGCAAGTAACAAGGAATACACGCGAGGAATAGTCTCATGAAGAATTTCATTAAATCGCCTCTGGTGGTTCTCGCAATGATGGTTTTGGCTAGCCAAGCGCAATCCGGTCAACTTCAGCTAACCTGGACAGACAATTCAACCAATGAAGACGGGTTCAAGATTGAGCGCAAAACCGGCACGACGGGATCCTACGCCGAGATTGCCACCGTCGGCGCGAACGTGACCTCCTACACCAACACGGCACTGGTGGACGGCTCTACATATTGTTTTCAGGTACGCGCTTACAACGCCGCGGGAAATTCACCCTTCGCTCCTGAAGCCTGTGGCACGGTTGCAGCGACCGTTCAAAATTTTACACTTACGGTTGCTAAGGCAGGCACAGGATCTGGAACTGTAACTGCCACGGGCATCAATTGCGGTACGGATTGCACTGAGATTTTTAGCGGTAGCCGCCAACTCACCGCTGCGGCCAGCGCCGGCTCCATATTCGCCGGTTGGAGCGGCGGCGGTTGCAGCGGCACCGCGGCAACTTGTACCGTTAACTTGACCGCCAACACCACCGTCACTGCGACTTTCTCAACTCAACCGGTTCAAACATTCACACTGACCGTTGCTAAGGCAGGCACAGGATCTGGAACCGTAACTGCCACGGGCATCAATTGCGGTACGGATTGCACTGAGATTTTTAGCGGTAGTCGCCAACTCACCGCTGCGGCCGGCGCCGGCTCCATATTCGCTGGTTGGAGCGGCGGCGGTTGTAGCGGCACCGCTGCAACTTGTACCGTTAACTTGACCGCCAACACCACCGTCACTGCGACTTTCTCAACTCAACCGGTGCAAACATTCACGCTTACCGTTGCTAAGTCAGGCACAGGATCTGGAACCGTAACTGCCACGGGCATCGATTGTGGTGCGGACTGCTCTGAGGTTTTGTCGAGCGGCAGCTCCCGTCAACTCACCGCCCTGGCTGACGCCGGCTCAACATTCTCCGGTTGGAGCGGTGGCGGTTGCAGCGGCACCGGCTCTTGTACCGTCACTCTGTCTGCCAACACCACGGTCACCGCGAGCTTTTCAACTGCAAAACAACAATCAATTAGCAACCAAGATTGGCGTATTCCGGCCAAGCACAGGAGAATGGTTCCTGGACCTCAATGGCAATGGCAAGTGGGACGATTCGGCGGACGCTCATGTTACCTCATTTCCCCATCAAGACGGCGATCTTCCCATCGTTTGGAACTCCGACGGAGGCCAGCAGTATCGGAACCTTCAACCCCGCATCTGGGCACTTGGAAATTGGACACTAACGGCAACGATCAGTGGGACGATGAGGAAGACAGTCTGGTTAACTCGTATGGCAAAATCGGCGACTGGCCGGTCATTCGCAAGATTGCCGGTATCGGCAGTATCATCGGAACATTTACACCGATGTCAGTTACGAGAATTAACGGTCGACGATCCATCAATCGAGGCTTGTGGAACTTTGATGTGAATGGCAACAGTACCATGGATAGTTGCTCGGTCGACGAGTGTGATACCTTTCGTTCCAGCTCGGATAACTACAGCGCCGAGCGCCCGGTCATTGGCGACTGGAATGGCACCGGAAGTGAGAACATCGGCCTGTTCGTTAAGGGTTCTTGGTATCTCGATCTCAACGGTAACGAAAAATGGGATGGGTCTAGCGGCGGAGATAGCCGCCTAACTTTTGGTCGCAGCGGTGATCTCCCGGTGGTCGGAGATTGGGACGGTACCGGAAAAACCGATATCGGCGTATTCCGCCCGAGTACTGGAGAATGGTTCTTAGATTAAAACGGCAACGGCAAACTTGATGGATGCACAATTGATATTTGTTTCAGCACCTCAGCCATCTATCAGCCTGGAGATTTACCGGTGGTGGGGAAGTGGTGATAAAGTGAAGAACTCTTTTGCGAATCCATCGCCTGATGATCAAGAAATTCACGTGTGGACCAGCGAGACAGACTCCGGAGGCACTATGATTTGTGAACAGAAGGGCCACTCTTGGCGAATCCTCAGCTACCTGCTGGTGTTGCTCGTTGCGGGACTAGCTCCTTTATATGTTCACGCACAAACACCACAGCGGTTACTCCAGTCTGACTTTACTTATGTCGGAGACTTCAAGTTACCCGGCGGGAAGATTGGTCAAGACACTTTTGAGTATAGCTCTGGTTTTGTTGCGGGCAACGTGTACAACGATCCGATTCATGGGAAAAGTATTTTTATAACAGGATACTTATCCGCAGGGTACGTTTCACAAACCCTCACCGTCGCGCAAATTAAGATTCCACCATCTCTTTCTGGTTTTCCTACAGCCACAGTAATTCAGGGTTTTTCAGACCCCAGTAATGGTATCGCGAGTCAAGCCCTTGGATCTAGCGGAAACGGATTTGGGTCTTTGGTTGTTTACAACGGAAAGTTGATTGGCACCCAATCATCAGCCTACGATGCTACTTGCTCTCAGACAAAATCCGCGTGGGTTAGCTCCTTGAATTTTTCGCAACCCGCCGCATCAGGACCATATTCATTCTCATCGTCAGTCACACCGCGCATCATTGGCGGCGGGTACATGACCCTCATACCTCCGGAATGGCAATCAGCGCTCGGCGGTAAAGTAGTAAGCGGAAGTGGGCCTTGGTCGATCGTAAGCTGCGGTGCCCCTGGACCTTCACTATTTGTGATCGACGCCGATAAAATCCGATTAGCCAACCTTCGGCAAGTACTGTGATTCCGTCAACATCTCTGATTTATTATGTTGAAAATAGCACTCAGGCGTCCTTAGGCCATTGGAATTCAAACAGCCCCAATCAAGTCGTCAACGGGAAGATGGTTCCAAGCATCACGGTCACTAACCCAAAGGATGGACAATCTTATACGATCCCGTACGAAGATAATTCAATGCGTGTTAACGGCGTACTTTTCGCTGATGGAACACGAAGCGTGCTTTTCTTCGGAACGAAGGGATTAGGGCCATATTGCTATGGAACTGGCGGTACCAATGGGGAATGCTTCGATCCCGAACGAACCGGGAAGGGAGACCATGCGTATCCATACGCAAATTTTGTTTGGGCCTATGATGTGAACGATCTTGTGGCAGCAAAGAATGGTCAGAAAAATCCCTGGGATGTTCTTCCCTATACCGGATGGATCATGGGCCAAGCGGGTGGCGGAGTCGCATGGGACCCGGCAACCAGAACAGCCTACTTTCTAGACCCTTGTTCTACGGGAACTGCGTTCCTACCGTTCACGTATTTCAGGTGGGGCTTGGAAATGGATCTACCAACCCAGCTCCTACAGTCGCCCTATCCGCCACGCCCACGTCGGTGCTTTCGGGCTCCGCTTCAACTTTGACTTGGAGTTCAACAAACGTTCACCTCATGTAATGCCTCTGGCGCATGGTCTGGATCAAAGGCAACGTCCGGCACGCAAAGCACGGGTGGGCTAACGGCGCCCGCTACATATTCGCTAACTTGCACCGGTATTGGTGGCTCAGCGACTCAATCGACTACCATCGCCATTACCACCCAGCCTCCACCGGACACGATTGTCGTATCTCCTGCGGCTCTATCCCTCACTGGGGTTGTGGGGGGAAGCAAGGCCAAGCGCCATCAATGTCACCGTGACAACCGGTAATGGAAACTCATGGACGAGTCAGGATACTTGCTCGTTTTTTAATGCCGCGCCGACGTCTGGATCATCCCGGCAGCTCGACAAAATCTAACCCCAAGTTCGGGGTGGGACTCTCTCGCTGTTGGAAGCTATCAGTGTCCGATTACCTATGGTTCGCCGGGTAACAATAGCGTAGTCGTTCAGGTCGCCGCCATCAAACAAGCTGCGATCCCGTCGCCGCCATCGCCTCCCCCTCCTCCGCCGCAGCAGGGATCGAACATCACTGTCTCAAATGTTTCAGCGCTTCAGTCTGCGATCGCTGGCTTAACATCCAACAATACAATCTTGCTGGCCGACGGCACGTACAACCTTAACGGTACTTTGTACTTGCCTCAGAACATCTCCAACGTCACGATCAAAGGCGCGTCTGGTAATCGTGATACCGTTATTATCAAGGGGCCGGGTATGACCAATTCTACAGTCTCCTTCGGGTTCTGGGCCGACAACATTAATGGAATCACGTTTCAGGATATGACGATTCGTGATTTTAATCAGCACGCAATTATTCTCAACGGGAATGTCAATAGTCCAATTTTTAGAAATTTACGTATCGTCGATATTGGAGATCAATTTCTCAAGAATAATCCGACGCTGGACAATCTGAACGGCATCGATAATGGCATTTTAGAGAAATCCGTACTGGAGTACTCTTCGACAGCACCCGATTCCTATACCAATGGCCTCGACGTCCATCGCGGCAAGAATTGGATTGTCCGCGAAAACACGTTTAAAAATTTCCGCACTGCCGGCAGCCTAGCCGGCCCCGCGGTATTAATTTGGAACGGACAGAAGTGTACTTACAGTCGTACGCAACACATTCATAAACAACCAACGAGACATCGCCTTGGGCCTTGATCCAGCGAAGCCGGCTCAGGCGCAACCTATCATGCCAATGGGGCCGACCGCCAACAATTTTATTTATAAGACGAGTAGCGTTTCTCCAGATGTAGCCATCGCGATATTCGATTCACCTCAAACAACGGTTCATCATAACACCGTATTGGTAAATGGAAGTTACCCAAATTCCATTGAATATAGATTTAGTGGAACAACCGGTCTTGAAATCAAAAACAACCTTACTGATGCCGCCATTACGGCCCGCGACGGCGCAACTGGAACCGTGGCGAGTAACGTAACCAATGCATCCCCCACATGGTTTATCAGTCCTGCAACGGGAGATTTGCATCTCAAACAAACTGCCACCTCGGCAATTGATAAAGCCGTGGTGGTCGCTGTGATCAATGCCACTATGACCCCCAAGTTAAGATCGCTAGGGTTTGGATTCCCATATTGTGTGATAATGAGTCTTAGTACATCCGGCTGGCAACTCCTACTGCGCCGAGTACTTTGGTTCTACAATAGTACCAACAAGAGAACACCCGCACCTTAGTGGGCGGGATTCTCTGTAGTTCCTGAAATGGTTTTAGCTCGTTCCGGAACAGTCAACCTACTTGCTCACTAGCATCAGCCTACCGATTGCCACTGCCGTTACCAAATGCGTCCGCCTCTCGAATAAGGTCAGCATACTGACTCCAGCATAGCTTTTGATTGGGAACTGCTGCGCGACTTTCTTTCTGGCTGCCTCCGCTAACCTTCTGTGCGTTGAAGAACACAGTAGCGAACCGTAACGGCCCAACAAATTCCTCCGCTGACGCGTTTGCATCACGGAGAAATCCATTCACCCCATCCTCAATTATATAGGGAAGTTCTCCCACCCGCGTGGCGATTATCGGAAGCCCGACGGCCATTGCTTCCAAAATAGTTAACGGCATTTGCTCACGTAATGAGGTTAGCAGGAACGACATCCATCGCGCGCAGATACGGCAGCACTTCCTTTCGCGCCCCGACAAAGGTGACATAGTTCTCTAATCTCGCATCGTCTTGCAAAGGCGCTTCCAAACGGCGACGATCTGGACCATCACCAACAATCAGCAAACGAAACGGGGAATCGTCTGGCTTGCACTCTCGAAAAATATCAACCAACAAGTCCAGATTCTTGACAGCGTCGACACGGCCCGAGAATCCAATGACGAAATGTGATGCCTGATATCCTAGCGAACTCTCGTGTCTCGGTGCGCGACTGTATCATCCGAAGAATAGAGCAAGGTATCGATACCATTGGGAATACGCCTAACTTTTCGAGCCCCGGAACTCGGAATCGGCTCCGTAGCATCGTCTCCAGTTCGTGCGATACAACGACAACCTTCGATGCCAACCGATACAGAATAGCTCGAATGATATCTCTGCGCCATTCCGTTGAAATACTTTCCTCTACATTAAAACCATGCTCATGATGAATGATCTTCGAAATCCCCGCCAAACGCCCTAGCCAGATGGCATCGATCGCTCCCCAGTTATATGACATCAAGAGATCCGGTCGGGTCTCACGCAACACTTTGAACAACGATCAAAAAGAAATGAGCGGCGCAACTTATCCTTTTGTGAACGGAACAATCGACACTTCAGGATTTGAAATCCACTTCCCGCGCGCTTGCTACTCCATCAAGTACCAGGAGGTCGATGCCTATGGCGATGATCGCTATCATTAATCACAGCAGCAAATAATCTTTTCCATTCCACCAAAACCGAATGACGGAACAACATGCAGAATCTTCATTGGAAGAATGTACCGCGGTAAAAACTAAGTTCTGCTAGGCGGCACTTTGGCGTCTTGAACCTACCGGATCGTTGCCGAGGCTCGCTCGACACTCATCTCGCTGAAGGCGAGCCGTGCTTTGTTCACCACTGGGCTACAATCGCCACTTCAAGGCAATTGAAAGACCGATTATGTGCCACAACATTTCATTATACTGAAGGGCGACAAAACTACCGCCAACGACGAAAGCGAGTAAGACTTGTTTCCAACGCCGTCGGCACACAGTTACGAGATGAACTCAGTTCTGGCTGTTGCTTTGCGATTTTTCTGCTATAACGCACAAGCACGAAATGCCCCGCAGCAAACATCATCAAATACGACGATTAAGCCTGAGTAGCCCGTTTCAGCCAGAACGCCGAATATACTACTATGCACAGATCGGCGCCGCCCAAATTCTCCATCGGAAACATCATAACTGTCATATGCCTACATTGTAGCCGTTAAAACCGACACCCAAGCAGTTGGATTTTCCGCCAGCCATTTTTCCCGCAACCGACCAAAAATGCAAGTCGACCAAGCGCAGATGTTTCACCTTGCTCTTCATAAGTTTGGATCGTATCCATACGATCCCAGAAAGGTCGACGGGCAGCATAGGTACTACGATCGCGCCGACGGCAACGGCTCCAAATAGATTCCGTAGCTCTATTTCTCGACCTCAGACACCATATGGCAGCCATCGCAATGGCTGCGAGAAATCCTCCGCGAGAGTATGTGGAAAGAGCACGGTACAAACAGCCAATCAAAAGAAAAATAAAACGACACTTTTAACCCATTTACGATTCCGTAGTTTGGACAAGAAACCCAATCAAGGGTACCAACATTAACATCCCAACAGCCGTGCCGTTATTATCACCCAGAAATGGTATGGGATTGTCATTGCGCCAACCGGGCGACGTAATCAAATAAGTCCAGCCCTGCTTCGCCTGTAAGACACCCAAGAGCTAGAACGACCACGAGTTACCACGAAGCCGAAACTTAGAATAGTCAGTCGTCAAAACAATGAGAAGGTAAGTCACTATCAAGATTTTCAAAAACTCAACCGCATATGGCCAACAATAGTGTCGATATTCAGAGACGAGTGCCGAAACTAGTGCAATGCCTAGGAATGACGCATAGCACTGCTACCGACCCGTTCCAGACAAATTTTTGACGCGACAGCATTGTTGAACAGAGGACGAATAGCTCCTATTAAGAGTGATAGTCTTAAGTGATCGGATAACATCATAGGAAACCCAGTCTTCAGGGCGAAAATATGCGTTGGCGATGTAATAGAGTAAAGCGTAGAACGGTCCCTGAAGCGAATAACAGGCGCCCGCCCCTGATACCAATAAAAACGACCGTCAAACGAAGCATATGCCCTTATATACCAATTTGTCGGAGCTCGTGCTCATAGTAGTCACACAATGGTGCGATTGATTGCGACCACGTATATTTGGTACGAACTTCCGAGCTGCCAGCTTTCGCCATTTCCCCCGCACGAGCACGCTGATCACACAACTCCGCAATTGCTAACACCATTTCAGAGGCGCTCTCAACGATGCGCAAATGAATTCTATCTTTTAGTTCTAGCCCTTCGGCACCAATCACCGTAGCAACTACAGGAACCCCCGTGGCTAGTGCTTCAAGTATCTTAAGTCGTGTACCGCCGCCGATTTTCAACGGCACAACGAAAACATCCGCCGAATGAATATATGGCCGCACGTCATCCACACGTCCCGTGAATTCAACTCGGCCCGGATCGCTCCAAGGCGAGAAGATTCGAGAGGTGGATTCTTCCCGACAATAGTCAATTTATATGAAGGGAAATGCATCACCGCAAGTTCAGGATCGACTAAATTCAAGAAACCAGTGAATACCGGCTGCATTCGGTAGGTAATCCATGGCCCCGACGAAGACAAGGTTGGGCGACTTGTCTCGACGCGGTGGTGTACCGCAGCACGGTGAAAAAAACTCTATGTCTACTCCGTTCGGTACGACAATAGAATTGTTAATACCCCATCCAGAGAGTAACCTACGGTCCACTTCGGAACACACCGCCACACAATCTGCTTTGTGCATAATTGCTTCTTCATATGAACGCATTTTACGCCACTGAATCCAACAATACGCCTTCCGCATCCAACGCTTTTCAGACTTAACAAGACGGGCATACAAGGTCGTTAAAATATTGTGCGTATCAAAAACTATTTTGGGCCGCGCCGACGACTTCTGTAACAACTCAACATACTGAGCAGCGTCTAAGTGATTCACGTGCACTGCAGCTATCTTTCTCGGACTTAATCTGGTCCAAAATCACCTTTAGAATCCCCGGAGAGAAATTCTTAGGTAGGGGGTAGGGTCGTCTTGTGAAGAGGGCTTGGATTAGACTCCACGCGACAAACCACCAAGTGTTGTGGCTAGCAACCGTAACAACTTCGGACTACCAATTCACGGATGGGAATCTCAAATTCGGGAATAGATGGAGATTTCGAAACGAGAAGCAACCCGGAATTTGGCCGACAGCGATTTTAGGATCTGGTAAGTTCGAATCTGGCCGCCATCATCCAACGGCCATGGAAACTTGTCGGTTACGAACAGAATAGTAGGGTGCTTTTTCACGAATCGGTTCCGCTGGTCAAAACGCCGCGGCGAGGGACAGTTTGAGTTGAGTTGGGCGTTCACCCGCCCACGCAGCAAACGACAGGAATCACAAAAGCCGTGGCTTTCATCGGCTAGGCCGATTGGAGAGTTTCAAAGTTGTCCCAAAGTCAATGTCCGCAAATTACGATTCAAGAGTTCGCTGACCGAATCTCCCGCGAATGTATTCTTAAGTCACTAGCTCCTGGTAGATATCCCACATTTTCGAAAAATAACGTTTCCAACTGTGCTCTCGGACAACCAGTTCTCGCCCACGCTCTGACAATCGGAAATACTGGGTTCGTTTGCATAAGAGACTCTTTATATGATGCGCGTAGCCAGCGGCATCGTTAGCGTCTACGAGAATTCCGGTCTCGCCGGCTATCACGATCTCTGGAATCCCCGCCGTGGGTGCCGCGAGTACGGGTGTTCCCGATGCCTGCGCTTCAAGGATTGATAGCGGGAGTCCCTCCGCAGTGGAAGGCAGCACAAAGAAATCCGCCGCTCGCAGCAGCTCGGGAATATCGTCTCTCTGTCCTAAGAACCTTACCTGATCGCTGATTCCTAGCTCACCCACAAGTCTACGAAGTCGTTTCGTGTAATCTAAATTTCCACCCCTCTCCACACCCGCGAACCAGAACTGAGTGTGAAAGCCACGCTGTTTCAAGATTGCGGCGGCATGCAGCGCCGTCTCTTGACCTTTGTGGGGAGCAAGATTCGCAGCCATTAAAATCAAAGGCACATTGGGATCGATTCTCCAAACATTGCTTTGACCGGAGCTTATTTCCGGGTTTGAAGACCTCTGTGTCGATAGCGTTAGGAACAGCGATAATGCGCTGCCGATCTTGATATTCCTCAGCAAGGGCACCGCGCACATTCGCCACCAGAAATTGCGCACAAGTGATGATAATATTGGGAGGTCTTTTAAAGGCCCAGCGCAAGGTGCCATTCTCCTCTTCGATCTGAACATGCGCGATAGTCTTAAGTTTTGACAAGTTTAATCCAAGCGATACAGCTCCATACAACGACGGCGAATGCACGTGAACCAATCCGGGTTGATAAGCTCGAAGCAACATCCCTAACTTCCAATTACACCCGAGCGCAGTGAGCCTCGATGAAGCAAAAGCTTTCGCAGCGTCGAATCGGCGCCAAGAGAGTCCCATCGCCTCAGCCCTCGCTGCCGCGGGGCCTTCTGCCGGTATCCAAAGGTGACTATTCGAGCCTCGGTCACGTAATGCGGCGGCGAGTTCCAATCCGATCAAACCTGCGCCACCGAGTTCCTTCGAAACAAGAACCTGGTGATAATTCACATTACTACCTTTTCAGGGGTTAGACCTGACGAAGTCCACTTTAACGGATGGGCATTCAAAGTTGAATTACCTGCTGGCCCGGTGTCCACAAAAGTTTTATGCCACAATTCTAGCATTAGAAGATTCCATAACTTTCCACCGTGATTCGCTCCCGCCATATGGTCATCTAAAAGGCGCGCAATTTCTTTAGACCCAAAATATCCCCGTTGCGATGCTCGCGAAGACAATAAGACATCTCGCGCGGTCTCCCTTAGGTCTGTACGAAACCATTTAGCCAGAGGAACACTAAACCCCATCTTCTGTCGATCGAGTAGGCGGTCTGGAACCCGCCCGCGCAACATGGTTTTCAAGATGCGTTTTTTTTGTCCCCATCCTTGCTTGAATGCGGCGGGCAAGCTGGCTACAAACTCCATGACGACATGATCCAGAAATGGCGATCTAGCTTCCAAAGAATTGGCCATCGTTGCCCGATCCATTTTGACCAATAAATCATCTGGCAAATAAAGATTTACATCGGTGTCGAGTACAACATCGAGCCACTCTTCGCTATCGCACCCCTCAAACAAACAAGCATACAAATTGTCCGGATCGATTCCCAGACACTGTCTCTTGGAACGCAGGCGAATAGAGCCGCTGGCGCGCCCCGCGGTCCGAAGTGCTCGGTCCATTGAGCGTATCGGCGTGATGGCGACAGAGCTCAAGACTTCGAGCGAGTCGGTAAAGTTTCCAGAAGATTTTGCTCCTGTCACCGTTTTTGGGCAGGCGCCGCATGAGACCGGCAAAGCCTTTTCTAAGCCTCACAGGCAGAATTTCTCCACGTTGAATCATGCGATCCATCTTGTACCAGTCATAGCCTGCAAACGTCTCGTCGGCACCGTCGCCATTGAGCACCACGGTCACGTGCTGACGCGTTAACTCAGCAATCGCATAGCTTGGGACAGCCGAAGAGTCTCCAAAAGGCTCGTCATATTGCGCCGCAATTCGCGGCAGCATGGCGGTCACTTGGCTATCGATAGTCAGTTCGGTATGATCGGTTCCATAGAGTTCAGCAATCTCGCGAGCGAAAGGCCGTTCATCAAATTGTGCGTCAGCAAATCCAACTGAAAAGGTTTTGACCGGCCGATGCATCGCCTGCGCCATAAAGGCGACGACGGCGCTCGAATCGACACCGCCGCTAAGAAAAGCGCCCAAGGGCACATCGCTCATCAATCGTAGGCGCACCGCCTCCGCGAAGAGCGCCTCAAGCTGGCCACTGCATCAACCATCGAAAGTTTTATTTTAGGAGTATAGCGAAGCCGCCAGTACCTGCCAATTTCGACTCGGCCGTGGTGTATTTCCAACCAGTGCGCCGGGGGCAACTTTTTTACGCCGGTCAAAGCGGACATTGGTCCGGGAACATACCCTAAAGCAAGAAAATGATCGATCGCACTCGCATCCGGTTCACGAGGGACAGTGGGGTCAACTAGAAGGGCTTTGATCTCAGAAGCAAACAGAAAGCGATCGCCACCCTGGTAGTAATAAAGCGGTTTTTTCCCCACTCGATCCCGGGCCAAAAACAACGTCCGCGACCGAATGTCCCAGATCGCGAATGCAAACATACCGCGTAATTTATCAAGGCAGCGGCGTCCGTATTGTTCATAGGCATGAATCACCACCTCTGTGTCGCTGTGGGTGCGAAATGCGTGTCCTAACGAGCCTCTAGTTCAATTCGCAATGCTCAGGGAAGTTATAGATCTCTCCATTGAACGTGATCCACACGTTGCCATCTTCGTTACACATCGGTTGACTGGCCGCGGTACTAAGATCAATGATAGCAAGGCGGCGGTGAGCCAAACCAACGTTCCCATTGACCCACACTCCATCACCGTCGGGCCCTCGATGAATCATAGCGGCACCCATTGCTCGGAGCTCCTGTGGGGCTCACAGGTCGTTCACGGTCAAAATATATCTTTCCGGCGATACCACACTGGTACACTTAGCCTGTAGGGGGGGGGGGGGGGGGGGGGGGGGGGGGGGGGGGGGGGGGGGGGGGGGGGGGGGGGGGGGGGGGGGGGGGGGGGGGGGGGGGGGGGGGGGGGGGGGGGGGGGGGGGGGGGGGGGGGGGGGATCTCGAAGGCGGGCTCGCAAAGTACCAACACCGGGGTCGTACTGCGCCCTCCCATCGAAGTACTGTAGATCCAGTCTTCAGCCTGTCCATCTATCAACGTTGCGTAGCCAAACACTGCTATATTTCCAGCGACTATAATTCCCATTATCAAGAACACAGCTAATCCTATGATCCACTCCCGCCGCACGAACGATTGAAACTTTATTTCACTACTTCGCCACACCGATAAAGCGAAGTACGCACTAAGACACAATGCGTTCACAACACCAAAAGCGTGGACGGTACAAAGGAGCAGAAGAAGAACCGGGAATGCGCAACAATCAAGCAGCCGGCACGCGCCTGAGGCAATTCTTTTCACAAGTACATGTGTATAGAATAATCCGATGATTGCCGTAAATGACCACAACTCGTAAAAGCGGATATGTACAGTATGGTGCTGGACCCAGGGGTGAAAGAGCATTATTGCAAAGGCAATCCAGCCAACGTCGTTACCAGACCTATTCCCCAAAAAATAGAAGGATACGATGCTCAATACGCCCCACATGATTGTCACAAGCCGAAGAGATGCCAAGTCGGACGAAAACAAATATACGGCTTTCATAGGAAGATAGTAGAGCGGAAAACAAAAATTGTTGTCGGTCGCGAGCTCCTCTTTGTCTTGAGAGGCATAGTTCCACACATTCTCGAGGGTCAAATAACGTAAAAGACTAGCGCCGTTGGTTAGTCGGATCTCCTCGAGGATGGTTTTGTGTTCATCATAATCAAGACTTATATTTCTTGAATCGTAACCTCTAACCACCGCTACGATTATCATTAATAAAAGGATTACCGTTACGCCCGTAGATTTAATGTGGTGACTTTTGGTCATCAGTACTGTCTCGGAACGGAAGTGTACTAGCTATGCTATTTGCGCACTTGGTGGATGGACAATTTGGACTATATTTCTAGCTCTGAGTGAGCTTCGATGCCGTCACACGGAAGGCTTTTAGCAGCTAAAATTGATTGATACAGAGCCTCGACACGCTGCATTCGGTTAAAAAAGGAAAACTCTCGCTCGATCCGCCCTCGACCGGCGTGACTCATACGAGTTCGAACACCGGTATTCTCTGTCAGGCCGATAAGGGCGCGCGCTATTCCTCCAGCATCGGCTTGAGGCCACACATATCCCGTTTCACCATCTACTACGAGTTCCTTCGCGCCAGCCACGTCTGTCGTCACCACAGGGACGCCCAATGCCATAGCTTCCAAAACGCTATTGGGTAGCCCTTCCCGCCGAGAGCTAAGAAGAAGATGTCGAAAGCCGCATAAACTGGAACAAGCTCCGATCTGTAACCAGGAAAGTGGGTGCGCGCTGCGATGCCAAGCTCCGCGGCTAGTCGCTTGAGCTCTCCTAAGTGTGCCATCGTCCTTTCCTTCGCCAACGATGACAAATTGCGCCTGCGGAAACTTCTTGGCGACTGAGCCGCCGCAAGCAGCCAGGTTACTAAATCTTTCTCGGGCATGATCCGTCCAACGTATCCGATCACGGGGAATGCCCCATCCAGATTTAATTCGTTTCTAAGAGTTCGGGTAACCCGATTCGGCGACCACGCGTCCGTATCAATGGCGTTGTGAATTACGCTGATAAGATCCGACCGCACACCAGCGCCAACCATCTCGTCTTTGGTTGCATGAGACACTGCGATGAGATGATCGAAACGACGCATCAATGAAAGGTCTAGACGGCGATAAAGCTCGCCCTTGAGACCGAGCATCACCCAAGCATGGGCGGTAGAGACGACGGTCAGCCTGCGCCGCCAAAGCCATCGACGAAAAAGATAAGCGAAAAGATCGCTCTTGTGATCATGTCCGTGAATCAGATTGATGTCGTGTCGGATACGATATCGCTCAGGCCCTTTAGAACGCGGAATCGAACTTGCCTCGTTCCTCGACTTCGTAGTACGTCAATCCCTTGGCCCGCGCCTTGTCGCCGATGCTGAATTCTTGATCGCTCACGTCGCGAATGTAGACGACCACGGCTTCCACGCGTGCGGGATCGTGCCGCTCTGCCGATAAAAGAATCGTCTTGTCCGGTCCCCCACCCCACTTGTAAGTGTTCCGCAGCTCAAGAAGACGAACTCTCGCAGGCGGCCGAGTGTTGCAAGGGGGGAGTGTCGAGTGTCGAGCGATGGACATATTTCTTACGTTTCGGTTCAGTGAGTAGGTTACATCACCACCGAGGCACAGATTTCACAGAGCGGTACTAATTTACTCGCCGTTCTCCGCGTCTCCGCGGTGAGATATCCGATTTTCTTTTCACCACAAAGACATGGGCAGGCGATTTAACTGCAAAGATCTCAAAGTACGATTTTCAAAGATGTCTTAAGATTTAGCGCTTCGCCCCGTGTGCTACGCTCCTGGTCATTAGAGCACTAAGAACCGCCGAGAGCCTCCGACCAAAATTTAATACACGAGGGATTGACGCTGACACTATCTCTCGCATCCGGTAGAATTCAGCAAATTGCGGTGAAAACTGTTGCGACCAACCGAAATCATATTGTTCGTCTGGCTGAGGCGCCGCGTCGGCAGTCTGTTTTTGAAAATACGTATGGATGTAAGAGTTTGTTAAAGAGGAGAACAATCGGTCTGGTGAGCGCGCAGGTGCGAAACGAGCGCAGATCGCGAATGCATACCTCAAAAAAATATTCGGCCTTGCGTTTAAACGCGCTATGCGCCGGTTCGGCCGCATGCTTGGCGGCAAGATGAAACACGACGCTCTTTCGGACATCCTGGGCTGGCCATGTCTCCGTAGGGATTTCAACTTTATGAAGCACGGTCGAGTACGCGACCTCATGGTCCAACATCCAGCCGGCATAATGCAGCAAGCTCGCCTGGCCATAGCCATACATGAAATCGATCTCGCCTTTCTCCATCTTACAGTCCAAGTACTTGCCCAACACCTGGAGAAAAACGAGATAAGACCAGCGGTGTTCTGGGTCGTCCAAAGCGCGCGCCGCTATATCGTCTTTGGGATGAATGCAGCGGCGAATGAGCTGCTCGGCTTTGACAAAATAGCGTCGTTACGGGTCAAGAGAAAACTATCAAGGAGCGCGTTGATCGAATTCCCCGCTCCTCGACCTGGGCCATGGTAGTCTCGGCTGGCGGTCGAGCTAGCCAGCCCTGTGGGTCTTCGATCGAGAAATCCTAACGGCCGCTGTGAACCGTCGTCCATCGAAACTACCCAATCGGCTAAACTCAAAACCGCTTCACGGGCGGTTTCATCACCAGTGAGGTAAAAATATTGCAATAGACCGGAGGTGTAATTTTGCTCATTCGACGGCCCGCCGCCGTATGAACTAGGATCTCTTACATTTAAGCTGGCCTTCGAATAAGTCCGGTGTGTTGAGGTGCCGGCATCAAGATAATGATCGGTGTGCCAGAACAGGCCGCCATTATAAGCCGGGCGATCCTCTTGGGTATGATAAATGTCAATATCGATGACATGCCGGGCGAGATCGGCCATGAGTTCGAACCAACGAGAGTCGCCGCCGCGCAGGTATTGAATGGCCGCGCCGGAGATAACGTCGTACTGATTATTATAGTGCGCCACCAACGGCTGTGGTCCGGAATGGCCAACGGCTTCATGATCCGCGTAGAGATCGCCGAAATGTCGCCAGCCATATTCGTCGATAATTTCCCGTCGAGCAAAAAACGATTGGGATCCGGAGATCGCAACGTCGATCAACTCTCGGCACTCAACGTTTGAATCTCGACTCAGAGGCGACAAATACGCGCACGCCTTCGTCTCGGCGTACCACTCGGGTGTAGCACACGGGATCAGGCGATCATGGGCCCAGCCAAGGTTAACTTGTTGCTCTTCAGGACCAGCAAACTGCAGGTAAATTCTATGGGTTTTTTGTTCTCCCCCTTGCAATTCAAATACGTCATTGAATTGTCGCGGAAACACTCGAATGATGAGCTCGTTGCCATGCGCTTCCAACGCTTTGGGGAAATTCTGCCAAAACTTGTCGACGTGTCGCGACCACATGCCCATTCTCTCCACCGATGGCGAGCATTGGAGATGCTCTATGCCCCTCTTCAAGCAAAGAGCCGTCGGCGGTTACTCGAAAACCACGGAAAGACTGCATTACCTGTCCAAAACGGTTTACATGATTAGCGCTTCGCCAGTTCTCACCGCCGCTCGAATCCTGATAAATCGCTAGTCCCGCCGCAACGGGCTGCTTGAGAGGCTGCAACGGCTGAGTTGACCAAGAGATCTGTGGAGCATCCGCCGTCTGTAATGGCACGTGAAGCGATAGATCCTTGAAGTAAATGGAGCCTGGATCGCCGAGATCCCACAGACCACCTGGATGATGCGCTGCTTTCGGATTGTGCAGGGTCATCTGCATCTGAACGAAGCCGCTGCCTGCATGGAAACTCAAACGTACATCAAAACGTGCCAAGCTCTTGCGCCCAGCGGATTGCATCTCGCCCCGCGCTCTGATGGTCACTCGCAGCGGTCCGTTCGTTTCGATAGCGGCATCATTTATATGCGGAAGATAGGTCCGGCCTCCGTCATCGGTCAGTACAAACGAGCTTCCTTGCATGGCAATTACTTCCGCCCCGTTCATAACCACGCGATCGAAAGGCTTGCACAACTGGCGATTAACAAAAAAAGTCGCCTTTCCGGTGTCGACGACAATCTGAGCCGCAGACTCTTGAGCGGTGAGTTTTGGAGACTCGCATCGTGTCAACGGATCCGAAATGCATCGAAGCTGATAAGCGAGCCGTGCCTTCGCTTCGATGTTTACCTGAAAATCCAGTAGAACCCATTTGACACTGCCATCAGACCAGTTGGCGAGGGAATTCGCCTGCAGAGGAAGCTGGAAACCGTTGGCGTCCCACAGCGTTAAGCACCGAGGGGCCAAAACCATCCCTTGCGGTAACGGCAAGCCGACGGTCACTGGCTCGTGGACTCTAGCTATACCTGCCGATTCTTCGACCAGCAGGGGAATATTATTCAAACCGGCCATCTGTTCGTTCGTTCCCTCCATGATTTGTCCGCAGTGAAGCTTGTCCATTTAACTGGTAGGACACCTGTGACGCCTCCTGCTTTCGCACTGTAGACACCGCAGAAAAGAACTCGGCCATCGTCGTTTCACAGACCGATTCGTGCTTACGAAACCAAGTCTCATCGGCGTATGACTTCCACTTCCCCAACTTTGGCGTTTCAATGAGCGATTTGAGTTTATCGATATCGTACGGCTCGATTCGACACATTTTCAGAAGGCGCTTGAGTTGTTCCCCGGGATCTTTAAGAATATCTTCAAAAGCAATCGAATGATGGGCAAATGCACGACCGAACAAATAGGAAATCTTCCAGATGTAGTAAAATAACTGATACGGATGAGAGATTAGAGTCTCATCCAGAAAGGGGAAATGATACTTAAGATCATTCGCCCACGTCCGCAAATAAAATTTGTCGTGCGGTGCGAATTGATTCATTTTGCCGTCTTTCGAGAAACAAGCCGAATCCATGAGCGTAGAACACCATTGATCCCGGGGGTGGCGGTAGAGATGCAAAATAAGCGCGTTGGGAAAAGTCTGCCGAAACCACGGAAGACGCATATCGATTCGATTAAACTGGAGGACAGGCCGCCCAGGGGCCTTTTCGATCATCAACTCCACATACCGTTTCATTTGCGGCGCCCAGAACGAGGCGTCCATATAGAGGTGCTTTGCAATCCACTCATCATCATAGTATTCGCCCAGGACCTCCAGCCCCTCATACTCAAGCCAATACGCCTCCGCATGGACATGGGTCGGATCGACTCGATTTCCTCGGACACGGGGATCGAACCAACGCCGTTCGTTGAACGGCTCATAGTATGCGGTCACCCCTTCGATATTGCGAAACAGGTTCCAAAGTAGCGTACTGCCACTGCGAAATCGTCCCGTAATAATGATCACATCATTTCTTTGGGCCGATTGGGTCGTAAGATCCCCGGTACCCAGGTCATCATAAGGCGAAGATGTTTGATCCCAATCCTTGAGCCACAGTTGGGGTTGCCAAGCGAGCTGACCTTTTAAAATATTGCTACATATCCCCCTGGCATCATCTGTCCCTGAGATTTTACGAACAAAATGAAAGAATCCGCTCCTGAGAACCTGACGCAACCGTGACTTTTTGAAAGTGAAGCGGCGTCGACTGCATACGCTAGTAATCATAAAAATACCGATGCGCCACAAGAGAAATCGCAGGCCGTGCAGTTCGAACGTTTGTCTGATCGTTTCCGTTTTCATGACGTCGGTGGTACGTCAAGCCATGAGTGATCGGCCCGATGCCCCAAGACCTTCAGCGAGATCGAATTGCGGAAGTGATTTCAGCCATGGACACCGCACGGTAGTCTGCATCGCGGACTTTTTTGGCTACCACAAAGATGTGCGGTCGCATAGGCGGCACGATCCTCTCAAGACACTGGCGGATAGTAGCCACACATGCATCAAGATAGCTTTTGGGAGATCGGAACAACTTTCGGACGAGAGAACGAGAGTGTGGAGTAAAAGGAGCGGCCACCTTCAAATCCTTGTCTACAGCTATCTGGTTGTCCAGCAACTTGGTAACTGCCGCGTCCCAATAGTCAAAGCTGTAAAAGTGGAAGTGCGGCTCGAAACCCAGCAGACGCAACATCGTTTCAAGTTCCGCTGGAGCATAAAGTCGAATATGTCCGACATGACCTAGCCGGGTCTTTTTTAAAAAGGCTACGAACGGATGCTCGATCACGCGATCGATTCTTCCCCATAGGAAATTCAAGCGGTTTCTTATTGACAAAAGGTTTGGCGTGGAGAGCAACAGGACGCCCGTGTTGCACTTCAAGATTCGATTCATTTCCGTTAGGGCGAAAAGCGGATCTACCATCAGATGCTCAATCACTTCGGTCAGCACGATGGCGTCAACCGTTCCAGATTCTAAAGGCAACAATTGGGTCTCTATGTCGACACATCGTACTTCGACATCAATCGATCGCATGGATTGTGAGAATGTTGCTTCTTCGGACTGCGAGTTTTCTTCTTGCCAGTCTCCAGATTGAAATCGCTGCTGCGACGTGACACCGCGTTCAGGGTCCTTGTCCAATGCTATAACTGACCACCCGTAATGTTTCATGAGGCGCGCCAAGGTACCAGGAAATGCGCCAACGTCGACCACAAGACTGCCTGGTGCAGAACATGTACTAAGAAGATCGAGCGTTGTCTCGTGTCCAAGACTAATAAACATTAATCACCGCTCGGTCAGGGAGCCTGAAGTGGGAAAAGGCTAGGCCTCTATGATGTCGCCGACGAAGGAAATACTCTGCCATCACCGGCCGCGCGGGGGCAACTGCCATTTTTCGGATGGTTTCGATCGATTCAGACTCCAGGTCGGAAGAAATTGTATCGCTCATACTACAATATCAGGCTCTGGTCTTACTCAGTTACGAGTTCGCAAGGCGAGTTAACACAAAACGCTAAGGTCGAAACATCAAAGATTGCATGGCGATGAAGCTATCGATTAAGCTCCTCGTCCAACAGTAGCTGACACTTGCCGCGTACGCTCGACGATTGTCTCCCACGAGAACGACTGTTCAACCCACTGCCGTCCTCGCTCACCCATGGCGCGCGCCTTTGCGGAATCACCCAACAGTTCTAAAACCGCCGCGGCGATCGCCTCTACGCTCTCACCGTCAACCCGCAGTCCTGTTATCTCATCTTGAATTGCTTCGGCCGTGCCGCCACTTCGACCTCCAATGACGGGTTTGCCCGCCGCGCCAGCTTCCAAGAACACGATGCCGAATCCCTCAATGTCAGCGTCAATCTGACGGTTCGGCATTATGAAGAGATCACAAGCCGCGTAGTATGCAGCCCGATCTCCATCTGATACCGCCCCGACAAAAATCACATCCTCCGGGACACCACAGTCTTGAGCGAGCCGTTGCAACCAGGCGTGCTCTTCACCAGTGCCGACGATTAGATACTTAATCCCAGGAACTCTTTCTTTGATCAGAGGCAGAGCTTTGATAACCATATCCTGCCCCTTGCGCTTTTGGAGACGCCCCACCGTAAGCAATATCGCAGCCTCGCCGAGGCCGTGACGTTGGCGGACGGACTGTCTCGCAACCTCCGTTGCACGAAATTCCGCAGCGTTGACGCCTGGATGGATCACATGAATTCGTTCAGGTCGAACCCCAATCGCTTCCAGTAACTCTTTTGTGTGACGCGAGTTGGCGATGATGGCGTCGGCGCTTTTATACAGGGGCGGGATCAACCAGCTCAATATACGAGAGGTCAATCTCATTTGAATTTCCTCCCCATGAGCATAGAGCAGATACGGCACCCCGGCGAAACGACGTATACACCACGCCACCAACCCTTCTGGCAGCACCTTTATGCAATGTATCTGCGACATCTGGTGACGCTTGAGGATTTTTCGCACTCGGAGAAACATATCCACGTAGCGAGACAAAGACGCCGGTCGCGTCGGATCCCAGTCATTCATCGACATACGAATGCGTTCGACTTTGAACGGCAATTTTTTGTCTGCAAGCATGGTGTCGCCATGCTCACTGGCAACGACAACTACTTCGCAAGCGTTAAACTTACTATAGGTCTGCACTAGCCAGGTGATGGTGCCGCCGCAGTTAGGAAGAAAATGCTCCGAGAAAACCAGAGTAGGAAGGAAAGAATCGCAACTCCTCCTTAAGGGTCGGACAACCTCTTCGTTAATCTGAGCGGAGCAAACAATCTCCGCCGTCCCCACAAGAGTACGGTGTTTGGCTTCACTCAACGTGGTCGCTCCCACTTAGATGCGGCATAGATAGCGGAATGTTTAGCGGGCTGCATTAGTCTGTTCTGTTGATCTTGGTTTCTTGAAAGCTGCCGGGACGCCGACGGCGATGTGGCCGGCGGGGACGGAAGTGTTGACCACGGCATTCGCTCCAATGACGCAATCGTCACCGACGACAATATCACCAATCAGTTTGGCTCCAGCGCCGATCAGCACATGGTTACCGACGCGGGGCGAACCGCCCCAGCCGCCACGATCTCCCAGGGTTACGCCATGATATAAAGTGCAATGATCACCGATTACCGCCGTCGAATGCATGATGATGCCGCCAAAATGGTGAATCCGCAGCCCCTTTCCAATCACCGCTTGGGCAGGAATGGAAATACCCGTGATAATTTCGATAATGCGCTCGACAAAGAAGCGAAACGGTTGAGTGGGAATTCGACGTTCGTAAAGCCAGTGAAAGATACGATACACAAACAGCGCCTGAAACCCTTGAGAGCATAACCCTCGAATGACGGCACGCAGCGAATCTTCTTCTTCACGAAAACGGCCGATGTCGGCATGGACCGTGGCAAAAAACGGCGCCGGCCTCGCTCTTTGCACCTGTCCAAGTGTGTGGTTGACTGTATGCCGAAGCGACTCGCTAGTGTTACTCACAGACATCTCAGTAATTGGATTTCGAAACTAGGCACACCGCTTTTCAACAGCACTACGTCTAATTTGTGACGGACGATTTGAACGGCTTGAACGTTTTGAACCGATTGGACCTTTTAGTGTTTCAACTGCTGACCTGACCACGGACGAGAGGTCCGAGGGCCTTGGTGACGGAAAGCGGCAGACGGCTCCACGTGTGCATGATCCACTTGTATCTACTATCATCTGCGTGGAGTGTGGTAGCAAGTCGCTTTTTGCGGCTGACGTACTGCCAATGGAGCGGTTCTTCTTTGGCTCCCCACTGTTTTTTGAACCGGTAGGTGCCGCTGCTGGGAGAAGATCGGCCGAAGTCGAAAGTGTTATAACCTTTTTCGCAACCCCACCGAATCATTGTCCAGTAGAGAAGATTATTCGGGCACAGAGAGAAATAACTGCGCAACGAGGAAGCCCAGGGGACTATCAGGCTTCCTCTAAAAAAGAGACATAGGGCGCCGCCGATGACTAGCCGGTCCTTGTAGACAAGCATGATGTCGGCGCTATCGGCGAACTCATCCATGATCGCGGCAAAAAACTCCCGACTATGCACGGGCGAACCGAGATCGCGCATGTTCGCCGCCAGAATTTCATAGAAATCGGCAAGTCCTTGTTTTCCTCGCCACTCAGCGCTGAGCCCGGATTTCGTCGCTTTACGGATTTGATTCCTCAGCTTGGCGTCAAAACGATCCCACATCTTGTCTGGGTCGCTGGTTAGCTGCAGCAGCATCATGACCTTTTCGCCATTACGGGGAAACTCCAAATTCGTGGCATAGCGATGGCGCAGGTCAAGTGCTTCTGCCTTCCGCTTCTCAAACAGTCGCAACGCTTCAAGCGATAAGCGCGTCCTCACATCATCGTTATCCGCACAGATGCCGCCATCGTCGAGAAACGGCATCGACACGAGCGAGCGCCGTAACCAAAGATCGCGCATGGCAACCAGAGGGAGTACCCCTTTACACTCACCATTCTGATACGCGGCGAGGTAGTGAGAAGGATGGCCGTAACTCCGCTCAATTACGCGCCGCCAACCGGTTAAATGAGATTGACTGGCCTCAGCGGAAGCCAGGACATACTTATCCCATGCGCTGTCTTCGCCGGTCTTTAGCGGACGTATCTCTATTGCCGCCGTAGGCGTGTGAGTCGATGTCATCATAATTATGCCAGCGCGGTAGTTTTGAACTTTCGTTTAGTCTTAGCCCACACCACTTGTTGCAGTACTTGCTCCAGCATCGCTCCCTGTTCTTCCCAGCGATGGTACCGCTCGACGTAGCGGCGGGCATGGCGGCCGGCCTCACGCCGCACCGCTTCATCTACCCGGAGCAAAGCTATCACCTCTTGAGCGAAGGAAGCTGCCCCGTTCGCGATCCGAATACCGTCTTGCGGCCTAGCGGCGATGCCTTTGAAAGTTTCCGCGGTACCTACGACCGGCACTCCCATCGCCATAGCTTCAAGCACTTTGTTCTGAACGCCGCGGGCTAGTCGAAACGGTGCGATTGCGACGGATGCGTTGGCGAGGTATGGACGAACGTCGGGAACTGCGCCGGTGACGGTGATGTTCATTTGTTTCTGCAACTGCCTGACCTGGCGAGTCGGGTTACGCCCGACAATAAAGAATTGGGTATCAGGGACAACTCGCCGCACGAGTGGAAAGATCTCACGACAAAAATATTGGACCGCGTCTATATTGGGGAAATAATCCATTACGCCGGTGAAAACGACCTTTGGTCGGCAACTCTCGACGGCGCTACTGCTAGAAGGTGAAAAATACTCCAGATCTACTCCGTTGCTGATCACCGATACCGCACCTCCGCCCATCCGACTTTGCAAAACCCGCCGCTCATCCTCCGAAACCACAATGGAATGATCAAAGACGCGCGCCATCTGTTGTTCATACATCGCCAGTCGTCGCGCTTCGATGCGATAAATTAGCGATAAAGGTAGCGACCGCCTTTCGGCGTACAAGCGCCATTTCTCGGAATCGATATCAATAAAGTCGAGAATTTTTGGCAATCCCGGTGCAAGCGACCCATACTGCGCCATCGACGAAGACGACACGATCAGGCAATCGATGCTTGTTGTTGTGAGCTTTTGACGAATACGATCGACAAATATGCTCCGATAAAACATCGCTACCGAGAGCGGGACTCCATTAACGAACCGCGTTCCAGTTAAGAGCAACGACTGAGCGCGATCACGATAGACCACCTCCACCGATGCGCAGTGCTTTTGGAGTTCGGTTGTTGATCCCAAATCATCCGGATCGTCGACAAAAGTGCAGAGGTGTATCGCATGGCGCTGTGCGAGATGCTTAAGCTGATGAAAGACTCTGATCTTCTCGCCTTTATTCAACGGGTAAGGGATACGATGGGCAAGGTACAAAATATTCAAGGTTGTTTACTTTCAGCTGCAACCAGACATTAGAGATTGTTTTGAATCAACCGGGGATCTCCCGATCGGGGTATAGACCGCAACCAAAGGGATTGTTCTATTAAAATCTCAGCAATTTTGTTCCCGCAGCAAGCTGCCGGGAATATTGGATTCAAAGCGAAATGTAACGCGGAAGACCAAAGCGAAGCACTACGATCGAATCATCGAGGCATAGCGCCGAATGCCCGCGCCAGCCCAACCCATCTGCAAAAGGGTACATTTTATCCACGTTGCAATCGCGCGGGGTTGCTGCCGCAGGGCCTGTCTATAGAACTGCTTTGCGCGCGAAAAATCATACCTTGAATAACACTGGTCTCCTAACGCTGTGTAAATTCGAGTCCGTATTTCTATCAGCTCATTTCTGTTGTCTACATAGCGAGCAAGAGATCGCTCGCAGTCTTTTAGAGTTAATCGATATGGATCCGTTTCGTAAAGATCGTTTGCTATGAGCGCTGCATAATAACTGACGATGGCATCCTTGCACTTCAGAACAACCGAATGCTCCTTCAGCACTTTAGCTTTGTCTATGATGGTCCATCGCACCGCGATATTGTCATCCGCAATGATGGAAGGGTCGTTTCGCTTTAGGTTCTCAGACATGTTGTCGCCGTGGCGGCGATAACACACCATCGGCTCCGCAAAATACGCAACATCATGATGCAAGGCAAACACACACCACAAGTACCAATCTCCTGAATTGGGCAGATCTAGCGGAAACAGGCTAATTTCGTTGTAGCAACGTTTACGGACCATTCCCGTTGGCGCAGAAACGCAGTTCCCTAGAAGGAGTTTGCTGAGAAATTCCCGCCCGTTAAAAATCTGATTCTGAGTACCGTGGGCGGACCATGCTACTAATTCCGTGTCGCGACCGTCTTGGAATGTCATTGCCGGGCAAAAGACATAGCCAACGTTTGGGTTCGTGCTCATGATGTCGACATATTGTTCCAAAACATGACGTCGCCGCAGGAAATCGTCCGGCGAGATTAACCATACGTACTCGCCCGCTGCCAAATCGATGCCTTTATTGTAATTCTTCAAGTGGCCAATGTTTGGCTCGTTTCTTATGTGTTTCACCCTTGGGTCACGGAAAGATTGGGCCACCTCCGCCGTATTATCGGGAGAGCAATCATCCATGATCAGCACTTCGAAATCAGAATAAGTCTGAGCCAGAATCGACTCGATGCAAGCCGGCAGTAGGTGAGCGAGCCTATAGCACGGCACAATAAATGTAACTTTGGGGACCATTAGGTGAGTATCCGAAACGAGTCGCTTGACTGATTACAGCTAATTGGCAGTGCCGCCTCGCTCATTGGTTTACAGTTCTGCCGTCCGTCAGGTCGGTATAAAATAGGGGTGTGAGTTCGCCTGGGATGTTCCGCTTGCCGCAGGGACGCGTAAGTAATCCTGAGAAGAATGCCTAAGATTGTTGCCGGCAACCGTCGCGCCCGCCAGAGTAACCTGATTCTCCGATGTCCAACTAACAACCCTTACAAACCGGTGTAGCTGGCCTGATACGTTCCGAGTGCCGCAGGGAACATTGCATAGCTAACTCCCTTGATAACTCCCGTCGCGTACGGTACCGGCGCGCCGTTCAAAGTTATTGCGCTTAGAGTCCCGCTTGCGACTGCCGTCGGCAGCATGACGTATAACCCATTGGCCCCTTCGCCGACTGCAAGCGTAAAGCTCAGCGCATTGCCACTCCAACTTAACGAACCAAATGATGAGCCATTGCGTCCATCGATCCATTTGAGTACTTGACGCGCGCTGACGATCGGCACCCCTCGGGCCAGCGCCGCGGCGACGATCGCGTCGTTCTGAGCGGTCTGTGCGTTGTCCGTATGCATATTGGCGGTGAACACGCCGTAATACCCTTCCGGCCCGAGAGCGCGGTCGAGTAAAGTATCAATCGTCGATGGATACGTCTGGTTGGACTCGTCGGTCATCTGGGTGACCGCCTGATAAACGTCGATCATCGTGCCGTCCATATCGGCGAAGCGCATGGGCATCCCCGAACCGGTCATGAAGCCAGGTCGGTCCAAAATCCATGCGCCTGGCCAATAATAATAGTTCGTATCCAAACGTATGCCCTTGGTAAGTGAGATTTTGGCCTGCGTCGCCCAGTCGCTCCATACGATGCAATGAGTCCGGTTTGTCGCCGGTGCGGCGGCACTGGGAAAGTTACTTGCGAACTGCCCCAGTTGATCCGTATAAAAGGCCGCAAGCGAAGTGGGCGTCCAGTCTGCACAGTTCGTGTTTACATGCAACCCCAGCTCGAACCCGTTCGTTTGGTAAAAAACCGCTTGGGCATCACTCATCGGCGTGTTCGGATAGATATAGGATGTGCCCCGGATGCATTCCCAGTCTTCCACCGAGCAACCGGCCGGACTCAGTGACATATAGCTATTCCACCGCCCCACGGTGCCGCCATTTGCGTGGTCGTCCCCGGTCATCAGCACAGCTGCTACCAGGCCATCCGGCAAATACCAGAATCTCGGTAGCGGTTTGCGGTCGCGGTTCATATAAATGATAAGGTTCGCCAGGAGCCGCTGCTGCTCATCGGCCTGCGGGATTGCGACTTTGTTCAAATCCACCCAGTCAGGCACTCCCCCTCCCCCGAAAAATAGATCATCGGAGCGAATCGGGCTAACTCCATCACGCTCCTGTCCCGCCCAAGCGGGATTCCCCTGTCGGGTATACACAACGGAACGCGCTAGATCATAGGTGAATGCCGCAGCCTGTCCGCCTGCCACGCCAACACTGCGCAAGGTCACGGCCGGACTTCCGGTTGGGGTAGTTGCATTCGAATACAGCGTCGCGACACTCGTCGCGCCACTAAGGGAATAGCGGTCTGCAGTGCCGTGGTACTGCATCGTCTCTCCGACGATACCCATCCCGGGCGTCACCGTGCTATTGACGAGCAGGTATGCGTCGGACAATGTCGATCCAGTATCGGTCAATCCAAGAAGGCCCATGAGCTGCTTGTCCGGCCGCATCGGCAATTAAGTTTCCACCGGTGTTCACCCAGTTGCTCAAGATCGTCACTTTATCAGGATCATCGAGCAGCATTTCGCCTAGTATCACGACATCATAGTCGTTAAGCATCGTCCCCGTTAGCGAGCCGATGTCGTCAACGGCAAATGAGTTCATCCCTTCGGCCATTAAAATCTCTGCATAATACTTCGTGAACGGATTCGAAGCGCTGCTGACAACCAAGATCGGTCCTCCCGGCCCCTGATCGATCGGAGGCGGTGGGGGGGCTTCGGTGCTAAATGTCCAAATGAAGTCGCCGCTCATAGCGTTCCCGGCCAGATCGTTCACCCCACCCGAGCCGCCTTTAACGGTGGCCCGATACATGGTCGAGTTGGCGAGATTACCTGTTGGATTGAGAGTCGCCGTAAAAGTCACTGAATCATAAGTTACTCGCTGCAGGGATCAAAGCATTTGACACGGCGTCGCGCAACTCGAAGTTCGTACCATTGATGGAAGTCGAGCCATCGCCTCGCTAAACCTCGCGTTAACATTGGCTGCGATATCGACGCCGACCGATGCGGCAGACGGCGACACTAAGTTGATGGTCGGCGGCGTATTATCGACTGGTGCCGTCGTACTGAAAACGATGTCAACCCAATAGTTGGTGGCGTTAAACGTCTGACTGGGGAATCCGCCACTGCCATACACATAGACACCGTTGCCGCCCGCTGACGGGCTCGACAGCGCGTGCAACGTGCCGTTGTCAAATCCAGTCGTGGTAAAGTAGTTTGAATTGGCTGAATAGCGACCCACCGGCGCAAAATACGATGCCACATAGGTGGTGTTCGCGTTGATCGCAACAGGTGACGCAAAGCTCGCCTGCTGCCAACCCGACGTCGTCTCTCCCGTGAACGGCGCCGACGCCAGCAAGCTACCTGTACTGCTCCACAGCCTTCCCGTGTGCGTGCCAGTGTTGGCCACGGCCTTGTAAAAGCGAATCCCCGTGATAAAGCCGGCGACGTCGGAACGGAACTTCACGCCTAACTCGACTGAACCGTTATCACCCGAATCGATAAGTTCCGGTATCGGGTTGCTGCTCCAGATACTCGTCGCCACAGAGGATGCGGTCGTAAAGGAAGAGCCAAACAACGCTAACAGCGCATTGTCGGCTAGATCCTTCACGCCACTGGCGCCATCGATGACATTCACTGTGTAAGTGGATGATAAAGACAACGGCGCTATCGGGGTCAGCGTCGCGATTCGATTGGCGACATCGTAGCTGACGGTTGAATTCACTACGGCGTTCGCCGAATTGAATAGCTGTACGGTGTTGGGGTTGATTGTCGCCGGAGCCATGTTCTCACTGAACGTCACCGCGACTGTCGTCCCAACCGACACGCCCGTCGCCCCATTAGTCGGGTTCACCGATACTACCGTCGGCGGCGTGGTATCTTGAGACCCAGTGGGACTGAACACCACGTCCGCCCAGTAGTTGCTCGAGTTCCACGTCTGCGTCGGAAAACCGCCGCTACCGTAGAGATAGACTCCATTGGGGCCATCTTCGCCGTCTGCAATGGCGCGAAGCGGCGAGCTATTTACACCGCTGGTCGCGAAATATCCTATGTCAACAGCGTAATCGACGGTGTGATAGGACACGACATAGGTTGTGTTGGCCGTGATCGCCACCGGAGACAGCAGGTTCATTTGCTGCCACCCCGAGGCTGTCGCGTTGGTAAATGTTACGGTTGCGAGCAGCGTACCGTTGCTGGTCCAGAGGTTGCCAACATGTTGCCCTGTGCTATTCGGACTCTTGTAGAAGCGTAGCCCGGTGATAGATCCGTCCACATCCGCGCGAAACTTGACGCCGAGCTCCACAGCACTGTTATCTCCCTGCGAGACGAGGGCCGGCACTGCGGCGTTATTCCAGATCGTGCAGGGACAGGTATTGGATCCCGACCCGACGGTCACGGTGACGTTTGCACCAGGAGTTTCGATATTGCCACTGTCGTCGACTGCCCGGCTGCGAATGGTCACGCTGCCCGACGCGCTCGGTGTCCAAACAAATGTCCAACTGGCGCGACCGACCGCCGGCCGCCACGTTGCCCCGCCGTCCACAGAGACTTCGACGGCGCCGACAACACCGCCGCCGCTATCTGACGCCGTGCCTGTAACTGTCACAGTCGCGCCAACCGGAACCGCTGTGCCAGGTGTCGGCGAGGTGATTGCCGAGGTGGGAGCCGAGGCGTCGGTCGAAGGCGTTGCTACCAATAATCCAGATTGCAACGCGACCGGCTGCACGCCCATGTCGGCGAAGAGATTAACCGTCGCCTGTTGTAGTCTGATATCGGCGGGGGCTGAACCGCTATCATGATCACTATCGAGCCCCCAGGAGTACTGCACAGTTCCGGCGCCAAAAACCAGCGCCCCGCTGGGGTGGCGATAGAGCGTCAGATTATGTGTCGCCGTACCTGACCCGAAGGTCGAACCATAGTCGAGAAGGTAGGATGCTACATTATATGTCGCCGTCGAGAGCTTGATCAGTCCAGCTGGGCGGAAACCATTGTTTAGATCCTCATCCCACTCATAACCGAGCGTTCCGCTGGTAAGCGTCGCGGTTTGATTCGCTGCCAGTGTTGCCACGCTGGTGTTACGCCAAAAACGCATTGCGCCATCGGCCGCCGGCACGCTAATCGCGTCGGTCGCAGAGCCAGGGGCATTGACCGTAAAAATTGTTCCGGTCAACGCGTTTTCAGGCCGGCCGCCATCCGCTGGAGGACTAAAGCGCGGGTCGCGCCATGTGCCGGTCCAAACATCAGGCAACGGATCGATTTTCGCGTTTGCGTGCGTTTCTTTGTAGGAGACAAGGGTTCGGTAAGGCGTCCCAGAACCATCGATGCTGTTTTCCCAACGCGTTTTCCAAAATACTTCGTTGCCGCTGAAGAAAGCCAAATGAACACCGGCATTACGAGCGGCTTCAACGTTGGCGCGCTGGCTGCCGGACCAATACTCGTCATGACCGACGGAGAGAAAAACTCTGTGGTTCAAAAGCTGCGCGCCGCGCCGGTCGGTGTCGACTCCAGTAAAATAACTAACGTCATAACCGTTGGCCTCGAGCCACCGAACCATCGGGTACTCCGCATTGAAGACCCAGTCTTCCGCGCAACAACCACGCGCCGTGAACGGGCGGTTATAGCTGACTTTGTAGGCCCGCCCATTTGGCGAGCCGACATAGAGACTGTTGCCGCCATACTGATTGTACGCCTGCCACGTAGTGTCGGAAGTCTGAAACAGAATCTCCGCGTTTCGGCTGTCGTCACGGACCACGAAAACAATATGGCTTGAGCCGGAGACCCCATCTTCGCGAACGGCCTTGGCGAAATAAATGCCTGACACCTCGTCAGTGGGCACTGTCCAAGAAGCCGACACCGACCAGTTGCCACAATCGATCAGTCCGGTTGTCGCGTCGTTAAGACAAGAAGGTTGATTTTGCGGCAGGGAGGCCGAGGGCAGAACCGTGGTGACCTTTCTGGCTCCCAAACCACCGTAGTAACCCATGCGATAGATATCCAACCGATAGGCAGGTGAATTCGTATCGATCTTAAAACTAACCGTTTCGCCTTTGTTGACGCTAATATCAGTGACAAATCCCTGGATGTTCGCGCTCCCCGCGCCGCTGACATCCCACTCAGTTGCGGGGTTGCCAGGCTTGGAATTTTCACACGCTATCGGGCTCACGATCGGCGGCGTGCAGTGACCAGCCCCTACCCCATCAGTAATTGTCGCCGTGATCTGCTGCGTGCCAGACTCCGTGCCGTTGGTGACCGTACTAATATCGACAATAATGGTCTCATTGCCTTCGACGATCGTGTCTTGAACCGCCGTCAGCGTGATCTGTCCGCTTGTATTCCCGGCCGGGATCGTGATCGCCGTCCCCGACCGCGTGTAGTCGCTGGTTAGAGTCGCCGTGCCACTAAACGCTAAGTTGACGGTGACATCCACAGTGGTGGTCACCGACAGCGTCGCAGTCACTATGGCCACTCCGCCGCCCTCGGCCATCGGACTGCCACTGAGCGCTAAAGTTACCGTCGGCACCACAACCGCTGCCTCGTCATCGGTGATGGTCGCCGTGACCTGTTGGGCACCCGACTCGGTGCCGTTGGTGACCGTACTGATATCGACAATGATCGTCTCATTAGCTTCGACAACCACGTCTTGGACCGCCGTCAGCGTGATCTGACCGCTAAGACTCCCAGCCGGTATGACGATCGCTGTCCCCGAACTCGTGTAGTCACTGTTTAATATCGCCGTGCCTGAGAATGCCAAATTCACCGTGACATTGCGGCCTGACACCGCGGATAATGTCGCAGTCACCGTGGCCGCTCCTGCGCTCTCCGCCATCGGACTGCCACTGAGCGATAACGTCGCCGTCGGCAGAGGGTCATTATCGGTAATCGTTGCTGTGACCCGCTGCGTGCCGGACTCGACGGCGTTGGTCACCGTGCTAATGGCGACAATGATCGTCTCGTTAGCCTCATCCAGTACGTCTTGGACCGCCGTCAGCGTGATTTGTCCGCTGAGACTCCCAGCCGGTATGATGATCGCTGTCCCCGACCTCGTGTAGTCACTGTTTAATGTCGCCGTACCGGTGAAGGCCAAGTTCACCGTGACCGGAAGAGTCGTAGTCGCCGACAGCGTCGCGGTCACCGTGGCCACGCCGCCGCCCTCGGCCATCGGACTGCCGCTGAGCGCTAATGTCACCGTCGGCACATTAATATTGGTGATCGTCGCCGTGACTTGCTGAATGCCCGACTCCGTGCCGTTAGCGACCGAACTAATATCCACGATGATCGTCTCATTAGCTTCGGCAACCGCGTCTTGGACCGCCGTCAGCGTGATCTGACTGCTAAGACTTCCAGCCGGTATGACGATCGCTGTCCCCGACCTCGTGTAGTCACTGTTTAATGTCGCCGTGCCTGAGAATGCCAAATTCACCGTGACATTGCGGCCTGACACCGCGGATAATGTCGCGGTCACCGTGGCCGCTCCTGCGCTCTCCGCCATCGGACTGCCACTGAGCGATAACGTCACCGCCGGCAGAGGGTCATTATCGGTAATCGTTGCTGTGACCTGCTGCGTGCCAGACTCGGTCGCATTGATAACGGTATCGATAGCGACAATGATCGTTTCGTTAGCCTCATCCAGCAGGTCTTGGACCGCCGTCAGCGTGATCTGGCCGGTGAGACTCCCCGCGGCGACCGTGATCGCAGTCCCAGACCGCGTGTAGTCGTTGATTACAGTCGCCGTGCCGGTAAAGGCTAAGTTCACCGTGACCGGCTGAGTCGTAGTCGCCGACAGCGTCGCGGTCACCGTGGCCACTCCGCCGCCCTCGGCCATCGGACTACCGGTCAGCGACAATGATACGGTTTGTCCCAGCGCCGTAGTGCTAAGCCCCAGAGTAAAAGCAAATAGCAGCGCAAGAACGAAAAGAATTGATGATTTCTGTTCTTTGTGGCGCCACTGCCACAAACTGGTTTGTGGTTTATCCATCGCCATGCCCTCTTTGGATTTTGGGTTCTTCTTATGGTTTCTTGTTTTTCGCTGAACATCGGATGGAGATCCCGCTGGCCGGCCGTCCTCGCCTCAACGCATATTTCTCGCCTAGACTTCAGCCAAATTATCGACAACGCGCCCGAGGGCCCGAGCAGTCGATATGCACGATCACCGAGTAATACGACCTGCCTCAATCACGGGTTCGACAACACCGAAATTTCGGCTGGACGGCGGGCAAAGTTTCCGGTGGGGTTATGAGAACAGCGCGCGCCGATGCCGCTCTGCGGGTCCGGTCATCGCGGCGCTGGATGTTGTTACGCTGAACGCGCTTCGAAACTGCTAGCTTGTTTATTAACGGCGTCGCTGAGTGTCGTAACGACAAGGTCTTGTTCAGCAGCGCTCATTTGGTTAAACAGGGGGAGAATAATGCAATTGTTTTGAGCAGTCTCACTGGCCTCAAGACGAATACACCTGCCCGCAGAACAACCACAGGAGGAGCGATTATTACCGCATGACCAAGGCTCGTGGTTGTAAGCCAACTCCAGATGCGCACACATGATGCCTCGGCGCGTTGAGACATCGGCATCCAGCATCTCCTGCATCACCACGCGTTGATCGCAACCTTGCGGCAAACGCACGCAGTAACTTTGCCAATTGCTGCGCGCCCAGTCGGGCTCGTAAGGCAGCTCAATTCCAGGAATGGCCGCGCCCAATAGTTCGTCGTAGCGCCCTGCTAGAACACGGCGGCGCTTAACGATCTCGGGAATGCGCCTTAACTGCTCGCGGCCGATCGCCGCTTGCATATCCGTCATTCGATAATTGAAACCCATGCGGGGGTAGGACTCGAAGATCACGGTTTTTGCATCGTGACGAACCGCATCGGAGACATCCATGCCCTGATGTCTCCACAAACGAAGCTTCTTATCCCAATCAGCGTTGGAGGTAGTTATCATCCCCCCTTCGCCCGTAGTGAGTAGCTTACGTGGATGGAACGAAAAGCAAGCAATGTCCCCGTGCGGCCGGCCGATTTTCTCCCATTTCCCATGCCACAAGATATCGCTGCCAATCGCGCAGGCGGCGTCTTCGATCACGGCTAGACCGTAACGGGCAGCGATGTCTACTATGGCTGAGACATCGCACGGCATGCCCATCTGGTGAACACAAAGGATTGCTTTCGTGCGCTGGGTTATGACGTTGGTGATCAACGACGGATCTATATTGTAGGTATCCGGCTGTATATCCACAAACACGGGCGTCGCGCCGCAGTACCTAACCGCGTTCGCGGTGGCAATAAACGAATGACTTACAGTGATAACTTCGTCGCCATCTCTGATACCGACGGCGAGCAGAGCTAGATGCAGCGCCGTTGTACAATTGGAAACGGCGCAAGCATGCCTCGCGCCGACAAATTCGGCAAAATCGCACTCGAAGGCCTCAACGATCGGACCCTGCGTTACCCATCCAGAGCGAAGAACAGCTTCAACAGCGGCAATCTCTTCGTCTCCGATGAACGGCTTCATTAACGGAATTGCCATGGTAAAGGCCTTTCTCGATGCGGACTTTTTTCCCGAGGCGAAAATGTAAGATAAGCTGAGTGGACTGCGTGTTTCTAACCGAGTATTCTTTGGCTTCGCTGGGCTTCCCACCATTTGACGAGCCTGGCCAACCCATCGGTTAAAGACACCTGAGTCTTGAAACCTAGAAGTTTTTCGGCTTTGGAAGTATCCGCGAGCCGTCGTGGAACCGGATTCACTTTACGTTCGGGACCATATTCGATGCCGATATCCGCACCCATGACTTGCATTAGAGCGTGGGCCAGATCATTCAAGCTCGTTTCGGTTCCGCTCGCGACGTTAAACACCTCGTCCGTCACGTCGCTTGCAGCGGCGCAAATGTTGGCGCGAGCTATATCGTCGACGAAGACAAAATCCATGGTCTGATTGCCGTCACCGAAAATGATCGGCGCTTCTCCCGCTGCCATACGTTCCATCCAGCGAATCAGCACTTCCGTGTATGCCCCGTAAATGTCCATTCTCGGGCCGTAGACATTGAAGTATCGGAGGGCTACATAGTTGAGACCGTACATATCGTTAAAACTACGCAATAAACTTTCATCGAAGACCTTGGCGGCGCCATATAGAGTTCGATTGTTATAAGCGTGATGACTTTCAGAAGTGGGAAACACTTCGGCTAGTCCGTACACCGATGCCGATGAGGCGGCGACAACCTTCTTCACTCCAGCTTTAACCGCAGCATCCAATACATTGAATGTCCCGCCAACAAGCACGTCGACGGCTAATCGAGGATCTTCGGCGCACTGGGTAATTCGAATCGCCGCTTGGTGAAAGACGAGATCGACACCCTTCATAGCGTCCATTACCGACTTCTGATCGCGAATATCCCCTTCGACGATTTTTACTCGTCCTTTATTGAACGCGTAAGATAGATTGTCGCGCCCGCCGCGCGTAAAATTGTCGAGCACGACAACTTCGTTGACTCCAATCTCGACAAGTTGATCGGCGATATGGGACCCGATCAAACCGCCGCCGCCGGTGATCAGAACACGGGAGTTTTTAATATGCGTAGTCTCCATTTATGTGAATCCCTTCGAGACACTCATCGGTGCCCGCTCTGTGGAATGACTGCCAATGAAGTGTATTAACGACCCGAAACCGACGTTGAAAGAAGGGCCCGATTATCTCTCCATTGTAGATCTCAGGAACCTAGCGGGATTGCCGACAAAAACGCAGTTTGGCGGAACGCTCTCGAGAACAACACTGCCCATACCGATGAGTGAATAATCTCCGACTTCAATGTTGCCGATCACCGTGCTATTGCTGCCTAAATAGCAGGACTGCCCAATCCGGACTCCACCGGAAACACAAACCCCCCCGGTAATACAGCTGTAATCCCCAACGATATCGTCATGACTAATCACTGAATTGGGTAGGATGATCACATGGCTACCGATTTTCACGTTAGTGGTGATGGTCACATGCTGAAAAACAACCGTTCCCCACCCAAGGCTTGCCGATTTTGACACGCTGGCGGATGGATGAACGATGGTTGCGAATTTTTCCTGCGGAATCCCGGTCTTTGCGATGATGGCGTCTTTTTTCCAGAAATTCGTCGCGGTGCCGATACCGTTTACAAAGTAACAATCCTTCAGTTCGCTGGCATGAAGGAGCGGCCCTAACACAGGAACGCCGTGCAGCAACTTACCCCAAAGCGAATCGTTGTCGTCGAGAAACCCCGTGCACCTATATGCAGTCCGGGAATTTGTCCTATTGACATCATCAATCGTATCAAGGATATCAAGGCTGCTGCCGCCGGTGCCGATGACAACGATGTTTTGGGGGTGTTCCATGTCCGGCGGTCGTGAGGTGATTAGTCAGTCCGCTTCCCACGCAGACAAGACGGTTTCGGCGACAAAGTTTTGCTGCTCGGTGGTGAGCTCTGGAAATAGTGGTAATGAGAGCACCTCATCGGCCGCTGCTTCCGCATGCGGGAAGCTTCCAATACCATAGCCGAGGTCCGCGTATGAGGGTTGGAGATGAACTGGGATTGGATAGTGGATGCCGGTTTCGACCCCTTGCTCATGCAGCTTATTTTGTAAGGCTACTCGTTGCAGTGTGCGAATCGCATACACGTGATAGACATGGCTCCCATGGGTCATGGGCGCTGGAGTCGGAATACTCCGAGGCGATAGCAGCTTATCGTACCTCATCGCTCTTTTCTGACGAGCTTTGTTCCAAGCATCCAAATGCGGAAGCTTTACCCGCAGCACCGCGCCTTGGAACGCATCCATCCGAAAATTGTAGCCTTTGAGCATATGATGATACTTGCGATCTTGCCCCCAGTCGCGTAGCATCGCGATCGTTTGCGCACGTTTAGGGTCATTGGTAACGACGATGCCGCCCTCGCCGTACGCGCCAAGATTTTTGCCCGGATAGAAGCTAAAACAACCGAAATCGCCGATCGCGCCAACTCGACTACTCTGATATTCAGCGCCATGGGCCTGACAAGCATCCTCAATGACTAATAGATTTCGCTTCTTGGCAATTTCCAGGATCATGCCCATCTCGGCGGGTTGCCCATATAGATGCACCGGCAATATCGCTTTAGTGCGCGGTGTGATCGCCCTCTCAATCTGCGTCACATCGATATTGAAAGATCGTGGATCTATGTCTACGAATACCGGCCGCGCGCCCGTGTAAGTAATCGCAGCCGCGGTCGCGACAAAGGTGAACGGCGTGGTTATCACCTCGTCACCGCTGCCAATGCCGGCCGCTAACAGAGCTAGATGAAGCGCGCTGGTTCCCGAATTCACGGCAATGGCATATTTAGCCTGGCAATATTCCGCAAATTCCTGTTCCAACGCCGCAACTTCTTCTCCAAGTACGAAGTTGCCGCTGTCGAGCACGCGGTTAAGCGCCGCTTTGATCTCTGGCTCAATCGGCTGATACTGGGCCTTGAGATCGAGAAATGGAACCGACTTGGGCTCGTGAATCTTAGTTGACTTCGAGCCACAGGCCCTTAACGTCCGGGCTGGAACGCCGGCGACCACGGCCCCCGCCGGGACATCATTTGTCACAACGCTGCCAGCACCAACCGTTGCACTTTCGCCGATCGTTACACCGCACATAATCGTAGCGCTGGTGCCAATGGAAGCTCCCCGCTTCACCAAAGTTGGGACACATTGCCAATCACTTGTGGTTTGAAGCTGTCCGTTGATGGTCGCCCGTGGGTGTTTGTCGTTGATAAACGAAACATTATGACCAACAAAGACTTCATCTTCGATCGTTACCCCTTCGCAGACGAAAGTATGGCTAGAAATTTTAACGTTTCGACCGATTGTGACCCCTTTTTGAATCTCTACAAAGGCACCAATCCGAGAATTGTCGCCAATCGCGCAATCGTAGGCATTGACGAAGTCAAATATCTTGACATTTCCCCCCAGCGCTACGTTCCTAAGGTTTTGCCGTGGGTTGTCACTCATAGCTTAACTTCTTTTCCGTGTTTTTTAACCGACATTTCCGCGGACTCGAGAATCTTGACAACGTTCAATCCGCTTTCTCCATCCGTTATAGGACGGCGCTTGGAATCGATACTGTTGATAAATTCTTGGGCCATCGATCGCAGCGCCTCGGTTGTGTCCAGTCGCGGCGCCCACATGTCACCAAGCCGATAGGCGATTCGGGCATCGCGAACTTCCTCGGGGGTGTTCATATCGATGCCCCGGTCATATACTTTCACCTTTTCACTGTTTTCCATGTCGTCATACAAAATCATCTTCTTGCTTCCGCCTAGAAGCACCGTACGAATTTTGACCGGCGCGAGCCAATTGTTATGGAAATGAGCGATAAAACCACTATCGTAATAGACCGAAAGATAACCGACATTCTCGATGCCGTTGCCTAAATGACATGCACCATTGGCACAGACACTGATCGGCCTTTCTTGCACTAGAAAATCCAAAATCGCGATATCGTGGGGGGCAAGGTCCCAAAAAACATTTACGTCTCTTTGAATCAAGCCCAGGTTGATACGCACGGAGTCGAAATAGTACAGATCGCCTAAATCGCCATGCTCCATAATCTCCTTCATCTTGCGTACAGCACCGGTATAGACAAAGGTATGGTCCACCATCAACGTCAATCCCAATCGCTCGGCTTTCTCGACCAAGCATTCCGCCTCGGAGACTGTCGCCGCCAGAGGCTTCTCCACCAACACATGCTTGCCCGCTTCCAAAGCTTCACGAGCAAGCCGGTAGTGTGTGCCGATCGGAGTGGCAATAATTACCGCATCAATTGTTCGATCCCTGAGAACGCTGCCGTAGTCGCTCGTCGCTTCAAGCGACGAATGCCTGGCCTTGATATTGGCCAGACGAGTGCCGTCTGAGTCGCAGCACACTGCTACGCGACAACCATTTACCTCCTGAAAATTACGGACGAGGTTTGGCCCCCAATATCCGTATCCGATGACAGCAATATTAATCATGCCTGTTCAGTTCCTCTTCAGCAGTGATTGTGGGCTCGAAGGCACCGTCCTTTCCCCAGGACCACACGGCCGCCTCGTGAAAAATGCCGTAATGATTATCCAGAACATGATGACGCACGTGAAAACTATCTCCTACCTGAGCAGTATAAAGTTGCGCAGAATCGGCGTTCCTCACAATGACATTGGTAGAATATAGTGCGGCGACCAGTTTGAGTGGTGGGGTTATGAGTTCCACGGAGCCATTACCGGAAATCGCTGGGACCACAAATCCATCCATTGCGGCATTGAAATTACAGCAGGCTACATTATCATCGCGGAACACACTGATAGAAAAGTTCGGAGCTTTGATTTCTCTCGGTGCATCAAAGCTCACCCGAATCCGCATCCTCTCGCCATAGTCGAAGATGTGGCGGGTTGCGCCATTTTCATCCAACAGCTCAATCTCGGTGATCTTTAATGTCTCCCGATCGTTATTATTCTCGAGCTCCCAGTGAGCCCAGTTTGCAGTGGAAAGCCGATTCTCCCGCTCGTAGAGCGCAATCCCTTCCTCCGCCGAACCGTCAAAGCGAACTTTTCCCTCTGAAAGATAGATGACCCGATTGCACATCGATTTGATCGAGAACATGTTGTGAGAAACGAAAAGGACCGTAGCATGTGACTGCTGGAGACGTTTGGCATGCTCGATACATTTTGCCTGAAAAGCCAGATCTCCCACAGATAAGACTTCGTCCAGTAGCAAAATGTCAGGTTCGAGGTGCGCGGCTACTGCAAAGGCCAGCCGAACATACATCCCGCTAGAATAGTGCTTGACAGGTGTATCGATAAACTTGTCGATTTCGGCAAACGCAACAATCGCGTCAAATTTCCGGTCGATTTCCGCTTTCTTCATGCCTAAGATCGCTCCGCTAAGGTAAAGGTTTTCCCTTCCGCTCAATTCGTAATGAAAGCCGGTTCCCACCTCCAACAGAGAGCCCAAACGTCCTCGAATCGTTGCTTTTCCTATGCTCGGCTCGGTTATACGTGCCAAAATCTTGAGCAATGTACTTTTCCCGGCGCCATTTCGGCCGATGATTCCGACACTTTCTCCCTCCTTAATCTCGAACGACACATCTTCCAGCGCCCAAAATACGTCCTGTTTAGACCTAGAGTCGCTGTTACGTCGGAACATCGACGTTAGACCTGCGGCAAGTTGATCACGCAGAGTGTTATGGTGCTGCGTGATTGTAGTAACCTTGTAACGCTTCGAAAGATTTTCGCTACGAATCGCGATATCAGTCATTGGATTATTGTCCACTGTAAAAAGCTGTCCGAGAGCGCGATGCATCGCGCCGCTACTTCGTATTCTTCGTGTCCGTCGTCATCAAAACCTTGTTACCCACTTGGTTAAGCGGTTCGCCGTCATGTAAATTCCAGCTCAGTCTGGGATGGACCATGTCTTCTTAGACCAAGTCTGCAAATGTACGCTCCATCTGCCTAAAAAATACGAGACCCCCAAAGAGTAGCATCAGCACGACGGCTGCGCTTGCAATCATTAAGGCGAAGTCCGGACTTTCCTTTCCAAGCAAACCCCAACGAAAACCTTCGATCACTCCGGTCATAGGATTGAGAGCAAATATGAGCCGCCACTTTTCCGGCACCACACTTACGGGATAGACCACTGGCGACGCATACATCCAAAACTGCATTAAGAAAGGCACGGTATGACGAATATCCCGATATCTGACGTTCAAGGCCGAGAGCCACAGACCAACAGCTAACGCAGTCGCAACTGCCAGCACGACAAAAATTGGTATAAACAGCGCTCCCTTTGTGGGAGTAACACCATACCACCACATCATTCCAAGAAAGACGGCAAAGGATAGAACGAAGTCGACAATCGGTGTCGCAACGGCGGCTAGCGGGATAATCAATCGAGGAAAATAAACTTTGCGAATTAGATTGGAATCACCAACGAGGCTTCCACTACTACGATTAATCGCTTCGGCAAAATAAAGCCACGGTAACAGGCCAGCGAAGGCAAAAATAGGGTACGGCATACCATCAGATGGCACTTTAACAAACTTGCCGAAAACCACCGTAAAAATCAGGATTGTCATTAATGGCTGGAAGATAACCCATGTTGTGCCAATCACCGTTTGTTTGTAACGGACTTTGATTTCTCTCCAGGCGAGGAAATAGAGCAGCTCACCATGTTGCCACAGTTCACCGAGACCAAGGTTTAGTAGCGCACGCGTTGGCTCTACCGATATGATCGCCTTAATCGGAGGGGTTGCAACTAGGTTGGAATTTGCCTGTGGTAACATATAAGTTTAGTTGGATGAATTCACTGGTTGATATCAAACCAGCGTAATAGGATGTTTTCTTTATATAAAACTTGAAGTTTCGACAAATCGTAAAACTCTTGAGTACGGTTTTAACGAGAATCGTCGAATACGTGACCGTAGGTCCAGCCTGTTGGAGCTTTGGAAGCATCAGCGCGGTATTAAGAAGTCGAATCCGCAAGCCGGAAATGAAAATCTGATCCCTAAAATCAGAAGGGGTCTGGAGTATCTGGGCTAGCGCCTTAAGCGGCTTTCGCGCGTTGATCGCTGTTTACAATGGCAGGCTCCCCTAGCCGGATAGGTGGCTCTCAGACGCCATCGCTATCCACAGTGGCAGCCGGCAGATTCAAACGACTCGCATAAACTTCGCGAATGGGGCCAAACGTGAAATTTGCCAGCAGTTTTTGCACTTTCGCTTCCATCGTATTTAGATTGGTGTAATGACGTACGCGGCTTCGCCATCCACATTGGATGCGCGGCTGGCCGGGATCGATCTCCCAAGGATGGAAATAGACGACGGCGGGTTGGCGCTCAGATGCGTTGATCCGTCGTATTGCACGATCAGTTAGTGCATACGGAATTAATCGCAAATAGCCGCCACCTCCGACTGGCACGTTTATGTTGAATACACGCAATGTTGAAAGAGGAATTTCGGCGATTCTACCACTTCGCTTTCGATCGAGAACACTGAAAAATCGGCAATGATTTGGGATACCGTAAAGATCATGCCTAACCGGGAAAATACTAGAATCGTAATTGAACCCTTCCTCCGCTAGGATATCCAATGCCCAGAGACTCTCACTTGTAATGGAATAACTGGCCGCACGATAGCCCATAATCGATTGGCCTATGATATCCTCAAGGATTCTTTTTGCTTTCCGTGTTTCTTCACGAAACTGAGCTGGACTCTGTGTATAAATTCGCTGATGAGAATATCCATGGGAAGCAACCTCGTGTCCATTTTTATAAATGGTTTGAACTAATTCTGGATGTCGCTCCCCGACGCAACCCAACACGAAGAAGGTTGCCTTGATTCCATACTCGTCAAACATATCGAGAATTCGCTGCGTGTTTCTCTCCACACGACTTTCATACTGGCACCAAGCGTCAGGGCGAACGACCGAGTCAAAGGCTGCCACGTGGTAATAATCCTCCACGTCAACCGTCAGAGCATTCATCATGGACGCCACACTAAACAACCCGATCAAAACCAACAGTTACGGCTCGCGCCACCAACAGGAGCATTCTTAGACTCAAAGAAATATTACTGAGCGCCACGGCTAAGCAGAACTACCTTTATTGTCTCAAACAAAATTTGCAGATCAAATATTGGCGACATATGTTTCAAGTAGTACAAGTCATACTGAAGCTTTTCGACGGCATCCTCATTAGTTGCACCGTATTTGTACGATACCTGTGCCCAACCGGTAATTCCGGGTTTAACCGTAAAGCGAAGCTGGTAGTAAGGGACTGTTTTTTTGAGATTATTTACGAAAAAGGCGCGCTCAGGTCTCGGGCCGACGAAACTCATCTCCCCTTTTAACACGTTGAGCATTTGCGGAATCTCATCAATCCTTAGAAGGCGCATAATCCATCCAACACGAGTCACCCTGGGATCATTTTCTTCAGCCCAACAGGGTCCCGACGCGGCTTCCGCGTCCTGCGTCATGGAGCGAAACTTGTAGAGGACAAAGGGTTGTTCGTTCTGGCCTACTCTTTCTTGGCAGAACAATATCGGTCCCACGCTATCAAGTTTAATGGCAACAGCGATGAGAACGGCGATGGGCGCCGACAATACGAGCCCCAACATCGAAACGACGATATCGATAGCTCTTTTGACAAACACTCTCCAAGGGCTCCGCCGGAATCCATCGGAGCGCGCAATCCATTCAGGGTAAAGATCTGTAATCGAAATCTTGCTCATCAGACGTTCGTAAAACGTGTGACAGTCTTCGATCGGCATACCTTTGAGACGAAGAGTAACAAGATCTTGTCCCGGAAAGTTACCGTTGCCCGCCGAAACCAAAATCCGACTAACATCGTTGGTTTCGGCAACACTCACAATAGAATCCCGTGGAAATACCGGCAGAGTCACACGGCGCGGGTTGCCGTAGGTTAGTGTCAGGCTCCCGGCCTCGGCACCGACGAACCCAACTACCTTCAAACCAAGATGTTTCCGCAGGTACAGTTGCTCCGACACTTGTTTGCCGATGTCATGCAAACCGAGGATCAAAAGCCTACCCCGACATTTCGCTTTGCGAAGTAAGGTGATAACGAGCACCCGCCAAGTGAACAGCCCGACCCCAATCAGCGAAATTTCAATTAGATAAATGTTTTTCGAGCCAGCTTCTTGGTATGGATAGCTGCCCATGCCGATGATGACGCACACAATACCAAAGCCGTTGAGAAACCGGAGGGTCATCTCGCGGCGGGCGAGCGTCTGATCGAGTGCATAGAGATCCGCATAGTAAAACGTTGCAACGATAACACTCGTAATAGCGCCTGCCACACTCATCCAGCGCGACCAGTCGGCGATGTCGGCCACCCCGGCGTAAACCATAGCGTATCGCGCCACCACAGCCGCGCAGACCACTAGAGTAATGTCGCCAATGACGAGGAGCACGTCGTAGGGGAACAAGTACCTATTATAGAGTCGCATGAGCGCAGATAATTTTTGCGTATCTCTTCAGATCGGCGACTAACCTCGAAACAGGACGGGAAGCGAGGAAACTCTATTCCTCGCTTGAGCGGCGCGAAGGTGACCGACACGCGAAAGAATAGTCAAGAAACAGGTGACAAGATCTCTCAGCAAGTTTTGAGAGACTTGTTATAGGAATGATAATATTGATAATACCTTGAATCACTTCGGAGCTCAGCGTTGTTCAATATAATACCCATTAGCTTATTCGAGCCAAGAGATTTAATTGCTTCGGTTACACAACTTCGCGGAGTTGTGCCAGCCCGAACGACGAAAACAATTCGATCGACCAGCTGCGCCACCACAATCGAATCGGACGTTGACAGAACTGGCGAGGTATCAACGACGATTAGATACCCAGGGAATCGGACGGGTAGTTCTCTCACCAAGCGCGACATTTTCGCCGATGCGAGCAATTCCGAGGACCTATTCGTCGGCGATCCGGCCGGCAAAATCTGCAAGCCTGGCATGGAAGTTTTGTAGATGTAGCTCGCCACATCCTTGCTGCTGTTTGAGGCTAAGTAATCGATCAGTCCTGGTTTTGCTTGGCCACTAAAATACTTATGGATTGTCGGGTTACGGAGATCTGCGTCAACCAATAAGACTAGGTCTTTCATGATCCAAAGCGACCGCAGCGGCAAGATTTGCGGCTACGGTTGTTTTCCCTTCTCCTTTTGCCGCGCTCGTGATCGCCAATACTTGAGCGCCCGCTTCCCTGAGTATTATTTTGATTTGTTCACGCAGGATTCTATATTGCTCCGCAATCGGCGAACCCGGTTCCAGTGCGAGTATTGGGAACAAATTGGTTGTTCCAAGTCCCCAGCCAAACAGAAACTCTTCGATCCGCTCGCGTAATGGGCGCGCAAGACGACCATCCAAAGTTTCCGCTGCAGCAACGCTTGACTCTAAATTGACTTGTCCAGAAACTATTCCCTCGCCCGCTGTAACACTTGTCGACGAACCCATTTGTTCCGATTGTGTGGTTCCTCGCCGCAGTTCCATTGACTGTAGGAGGCCGCCACTGAGAAACTACTTCGGCTCGAACTTCAGCGACGGAATTTTCTTGCTTGGATTCTTTTGTGAGATCGAAAGATTCACGTTCTTCGTTTTTAGCTCGTACAAGCGCGTCAGTTACTCTACCCATTAGATCTCACCAAAAACCTTAAGAAGTGAACTTGCGTGCGTGAGCAGATGTGGGACTGCGCCGAATACTAGCCATAAAATTTTCGGTATAACACGAATACATTTGAGCAGCGCAGATACTCTCGGCCTACGCCCAGAACGCCTGCCGGGATTTGGAAATTGGCGGGCATTCCAGTGGAACTACAACAAGCAATGACCATGAGAAAGATTGAAGCAGCCGATGATATAAGTGAGGTTCAGATTATAGCGTCCGGATTTCAGCGAACATCCTCTGGAGAAAGTCGAGCCTCGACTTGTCAGCCGAGATTTCGTCGCTGGTGTCATTAACCAATTGGGCAAGTCGCGACTTCGGAAATGTATCTAGGGATTCGCCCAAGACAGCAACGCGATCCTTGACGATGTAAGGCGCCATAGGCCCAATGGCTTCGATAAGGGCACAAATCATGTTATCGAAAAATCGAGACGACACAGGATCGGATGTCAAATCAGACGCTGTAGTAGTTAGGCTCTGAGATGTTAATGGAGAGACGGTCGACTTATCAGGATCGGTCGATGGAAAATCCCGATTGTTATTTTTGCTAGAAGGTGCGGTCTCCAAAGGTTGGTCGAAGCTGCGCTCCAATGGCCAGTTAACCACGGATTGGTCACGGCTTGGCAGTGTCGCCTCTCTTGGCGGTGGAGAGATGCCAAGTTGCAGTTCCCGAGCAATGTCTGCAATCATCGTCGGATCGACACTAGTCTTGTGCGAACCGTAAGCCGCCAGCAGACCATTATCACAAAGGATGTTAACCATTCGGGGGATGCCGCCGGTATATTTGTGTATGGCAGCTATCGTATGAGCTGGAATCAGCGACATTCCACCGCCGGAAAGTTCAAGACGTTTGGCGATATACTTTTTACATTCAGTAAGGTTGAGCGGGCTCAAATGGTGACGTAAGGCGACTCGCTGTTTGATCTGTCGCACATCGGCGCGGTCTAGACGTTTGCCGAGCTCAGGCTGGCCCACTAGAAGAATCTGCAACAGTTTTTCTCGTGCAGTTTCAAAATTAGACAAGAGCCGCAGGTTCTCGAGCACTTCAGAGGACAAATTCTGTGCCTCATCGATAATCAGTGCTACGTTTTGGCCGTTCTGGTAACAATCGACAAGGAAGTTTTCCAGCAAAGAAATGTAATCGTGAAGTTGTCTGTGGGTATCCTGATTGGTGATGAGCCCGAACTTCTCGCAAACATAGCGCAGAAGGTCCTGTGGGCCACTTATCATATTAAAAATTAACGCTGTCTTCGTGGTCCCATTGAGTTCCTCAAACAGACACTGAATCAAAGTGGTTTTGCCGGTGCCGACCTCTCCGGTCAAGACTACAAAGCCTCGTCGAGTCTTAATCCCGTATATAAGCTGTCCTAGCGCCTCTTTGTGGCTATCACTAAGATAAAGGAAACTCGGATCCGGACTAATACTAAACGGCTCCCTTTTCATGCCAAAATGTTTGCAATATATAGGTAGCATATGATCACCGAATCGGTAGTGAGGAAGCAAACAATCGAATAAAGGTTAATCCCAGCGCCAAAACAACAGCAGAGCAGCCTACGGTCAGACCTCTTAACCTCCTCTGTCCGAGCGCCGCTCCTCGGGTTGGAAAATTTGAGAGCACCGCCAGCACTGGAAGACTGCTGTAACCATCGAAGTCTTCCGCTTTTCTGAACGAAGGCTTTAACATATCAAGCAGAAAGGCCAGGCCACAACCACCACCGAGTCCGACCAATAGACTAATCAAGACGATCATTGGACGATTCGGCGATATCGGGTTTATCGGCAGAGTGGGACGATCAAGGATCCTAAATTGCTCGCCCTTTTGCGTTTTCTCCATATTTTCCGACAAACGGGAGTCGAATTCTTTGGCTAAAAGTTCTTGGAATTTCCTTAGCGTAATATCATAGTTTCGGCTGATTTTTGTCAGTTCGATGGTCCGTATTGGAGTGTTGTTGACGCGAGACTGATACGAACCTATTTCATTCTGGAGTATCCTATTTTTTTCCTTGAGTGTACGGATTTCCGCCGTTATATCATCAATTTGGCTTACCAGCACTTTACCCATCGGGTTGGTTGAAGTTTGTAGCTTAGTGGAAGCACTGCTTTTTCGATCGGAGAGTTGAGTTGGAGACTCCAAATTCATCTTCTCAATTTCCAGCTTCACTCGAATGACATCAGGATGCTTTTCGCTGTAGGTTTGTAATAGTCTTGCTAGTTCGCTCTTACGATCATCAATTGTTCCGATTCCTTGCACCGTTCCCGTTTGGCCGTCTGAGATCGATACGGGCGCGACACCCGCGAGCTGTTTGTCCAGACTCGATTTTCTCTCTTCCAACGCGGTGAGACGAAACGTGGCGCTGTCCATTTCCCTGCGAAGCTGCTCCAGGGTCCTAAGATTTGCCTCGAGCTGTTCCGGAAGATCGTCCCGATAGCGTGACTTGTAACGGTTTACTTGCTGTTCCTGCTCCTCAAGCTCTTTGCGCAACCGTTCCGACTCATTGTTAATAAACACCGTGGTGCCGATGGCTTGTTCTTCTCTGACCTTGACACTTTCACTTATGAATAAAGCAGAGAGGCGGGACAACACTCGCATCGCTTGTTCCGGGTTACCCGACTCGAATGAAAGACTAAAAGTGTCGTTTTTGGTGATCTCCAAACTAATGCTTTTGCGCAATGCGACGATACGACGCTCGTTGTCGTTTTTCGAGCCGATGGCTGGAAACAGATCGAACTCCCGGACGATATTCTCCAAGCTCGTTCGGCTCAGAATCTGCTCGGAAATTGCCCTCATGCGCTGTTCGATATTCTGGGTTACAGTTGAAGCAACGAAGCTCTGCGGTAATCTTTGTGGTGTGACCAAAATAAGCGTGGTGGAACGGAATACATTGGGCAAGTTCGCCGCTAAATATGCTCCGAGGATCGATACAACCAGAAACATGGCGATGACAAGTTCTTTTCTACGAAAGATCGGCTCCAATAGTTGGAGTATGTCGACATCCTTAAGCGTGTTCATTGTTTCACTCGAATAAGCGGCCCGATTATTTAACTATGATACGATCGCCCGGTCGCAGTAGGATATCCTGCCTAAGATCGCCGTCGACGATAGCGTCATAGTCAGCGACATAATCCGTGACTCTGTCACCAGTTCGGCGTACCGTACGAATATTTCGTCTATCGGCAAAAATAGTTAGTCCCCCGGCGCGGGTTATAAGCTGGAGAAGTGTTTCATTACCGGACAGTGGGTAGGCCCCGGGTTTGACAAACTGTCCGACCAAAAAGACCTCGCTCGATGCTATGCCTTCCACGCGAATCGTCACCACTGGGCTATTGACAAAGACCTTGAACTTTTCCTCCAAAAGTTTTCGCAAACCCCCGGTGGTTAATCCCACGGCTTGAATCTCGTTGACTAACGGCAACGTTATGAATCCATCAGGACGCACTTTCACTGGTCCCGAGAGTGTCGGCTCCTTCCAGAGCTGAATGTTTAAAGCATCCCCTGCGCCAATGACATAGTATTCGTCGGGAGGTTTAGTCGGATCCGGTGTGTTTGGCAATACTCGGTATTCGGTGACTCGCAGATCCTTGGCGGCGCAAGAATTCAGGATCATGACGAGGATGACGAACGTGAAAAACTTAGATTTGATCACTAGCGACCTTCGACAGTACCATGCGACAAGGCGTAGTTATAAAAACTCAATAATAGAGAAATCCGAATGGGGCAGACTTAGGGTTGTTGTCCCAGACCCAGATTAGGCCAGAGATCAAAGTGAGCGCTGAACACGAACGCAATACTATTCGAACTGACGTTGCCGCGCGTTAAAACGCCCGTCGAGGCAGCACCAGATCCAGCGTCCTGCAATCGGTAGGTGTATTGCAAGCTGGAAGAGAGCCATCGATTGATCCGATACTGTAATCCTGCGGATCCGATCAAAGCACTAAACTTGCCGTCTTCCGTGTCAAAAAGCGAATAATCAACTTTAGTAGTCGCTGTCAGCAGCTCCGTCAGACGTGCACTTACATTGACGAAAAAACTCGTGGTGTCAGAAACTCCAGACACACCAAAACTCGGGGTCATTGCTTTGCTAAACCCCACGTTCAACGTCGCTCTTTCCCACAGCTGAGTAATTGTAATATTGCTGCGATTTGCGATTGAAGGACCGTTGCCGCCGGCGTTCAAGCCAATACCTGAAAGGCCTGTGATCGTCAAAGTGGGCGTTAGCTCGATCACGAAATTGCTAAAATAGTCGTCCCCGACATCAATATTGTGGACAACATTATTGGCACCGTCGCGGGACTTGATGATGTTGATCGCATATCCAAAATGCAAGTTGTGCTGCTCTCTCCATTTGTAAACGCCCCTCGCGCCCATTGTGTAAGAGAGATCGTTGCCCCCTACGTCCAGATAGCGCGTGACGTCCACACCAGAATCTCCAACCACACTCAGATTTTGATCAATTGTATAGGCACCCCGCAGCAAGAGTCGGTTACTTACTTGTTCACCGCTGGAAATCACGCCTCCCAATCTCTGGGATGACGGTTGACCGACAGCTTTGCCTGGCGGCGGCAAGGAAGTGGGCGGCGGTGGCCCGGCGATCCCTCCTAGCTCACCGGTACGAGTGTTACCGAAACGCAACAAGGAATCACTCACGTGGATCGTCAAACGGGGAGAGTGGTAGTAGGTGTATCCGGCATTAAGTGAAATGTTATCGCCGAAGTTAGTCTCCTCTGGGTGCCGCGCGTAAATCTGTCCTTCCGGGGCCAAGCTAGCCGTAAACACCGGTGTGTTTTGACCTGGAGGTGAATAAAGTAAAGTAAATGTCGGGATGATCGATGTAATAAAATCGCTTTCCTTGTTTTTCTCGAGGTAGATATTGTCGTTAAATTCCTCTCGAAGTGACATGGACAATTGGCTGACGAACCCTGCGTGAGCATTTTCTGCAAGAAAAATTAAGAATACATGTAAGATTGATAGTCGGGCAAAAAACCTAGATGCGGCAAAGCAGGTTTGTCGTTTACTTATGTGAAAAGGTGGCTGGGTAGTCACGATCGCCATTATTACCTGGTTGCGGTGTGCTAGCAATTAAATTATTCGGTTGCGTCCTTCGCCAGAGTACAATTCCGCCGGGTGAGCCATTTGCCCTACCGTCCATTTCAACTTGGGACAATCAGCTCGCTTAGCAATCGTGGAACGTACAAAATCACGGATGTTCCGAGGAATAAACCTGCCGAGCGACTAGCCGCCGAAACCAACCCTGCTTGATGAAGTTAGTGAATGATTTTTGCCGCATAACGGGTGTAGTCTGGGCACCAACAATTTGCACCGCCGAAGCGACTGGGCTGGCAGGCCTTTCACACCTTCTCCGCGAGATACTGTAAGGAATTTTAGGAAGCAAATGACTGACAGTGTAGGAAAACTCTCCGGTCGAACGGGAGGATTCTCTCCGGTTTATATCTAGAACGTTTAAGTTTTGATTCCGCTACGGTTGTGAAATTAAAGGATTTTTAATCTCGGTAAAACTCTCAAGAGCTAGTTAAACTTCTTGATGATTGTAGGCATGAGTATTGCCTGTTTTTAAGTGAATGAAAATTATGCGAGGCACAGACTCAGTCAAGTCGCGGCACCGGAACATGATCTCCGCACGTGGCAGCACAAAGCGTATCGGTGAATTTATCGCACTTTCCAACACCCGAGACCAAGCTCTCATGTCTGCAATCCCAGGCGAAAATTCCGGGTCCGCGTACACTAGCGCAAAACATTTGCCCGTTGGTTTTCTGCCCGCGGATCGAACCGCCAAGTCTCTTGATGATCGCCTGAGAGTTTTCCTCCAGGAGCAATCCTGCATCGACAAATTAGTGCTTGCTTGCTTTTGGCTCAACCTGCCGCTGGGAAAAACGCTGTCCGCGATAGCCCTGCTACTATCCAACCACATTTCATCAGCAAACATCGCAGAGGTAGCGGCGATACTCGATCACAAGCTCGCGAGCTACCGCCATCGTTTGAGCCAAAATCGTCGCCACCTAGACACTCTGCAAGGGTGCGCGTCAGATATTAAATTATGGAAAGTCTACCCTGAAACGTTGCTGGAACTGGATAAAGGACTCGATGATTTATTGATCCTGCTTCGATGCATGGATGCCGCGAGCTCCACTCAGTTGAGGCTGGCGGGCCGCGTCAATCAACACTCGCTGCGGTCTAAAGGAAACGTCAAAGGAAAAATACAAGTCCGTGACGCGCGGTGAACATAGCTCCGCTCCGACATGCCACCCAAACTCCCCCCTTTGCAATCGACCCCCTCGTTTGAGAACGTTAGTATCTTTACAAACAATTACTGTCCATTATTTTTTTCCTATTGCGATGTTAGAGTTTTCTCTATTGATTACCGCTAGAGGGACTTATCAAAAGTTGCGATTACAATTCCTCGGTGAGCGGTGACAGGACAGAATTCATAGACCTTGCTCTGTTAAGAAACGTGACCGAAGCAGAAGTGCGAGAGTGCCGACGTTCTTAACAGTGTGCGATCTGATTCTTCAAGAGTAAACGCGTTGTCCTGGGGACAGTGCGCTGTTGCTTGAATTAAAATGCTCGTTGGATCTGAGCGCGGTAATTTTTTTCTTGGCGAACCTACGGCTATTCCCCGGGATGTGACTTCCATGAGTAATATTGTGGTCTGGGGCGACTAATTCACTAACCGACCGGTTTTGAAATGTTTCCACAGTAACTCAACTCGGCGCTTGACAGGGCTCCGCCGCCTCAGGCCATTGCCCTTCCAAAAAGTTTACCCACCAACCGCTCGATCCCTATCTTGTGAGATCGCTTCTTTGAAACTTATCGATGCCTGCGACTTGACCACCAGCATTGATCCAATCACTACTCCGGTAGTGAAGCGGTAAATCTCCCTGCCTGTACCGATTAAATTCTTCACTAGAATTTTTCACGCACCCTATTTCGTTGGGCGCCTGAGGCATGCAGGAAACGACATAACACTGCAGAGATTGCGTTTGAAACATCGCATAAAATCACTCTTGTGGTGCTCACTGCCGCGCAATTCAAAGGCCAGCGCGAAACCGATGATGGCGATAGTTACCTAAGTCGCTGAATCAATATTGGAATAGATTCGCTAGCGTTGCGTTCTCACAGAACCGGCTCGAAAACATTTCGGAAGAAACAGTCCGATATTAAACTTCAACTCCCTACGACGTCTCATTAATGAGAATGATCGGATAATTTTGTCCGCTCGGACAACAAATGTAATTTCTAAGGGTGAAAAAGTTACTTCAAAGGTTAAACCATCGGAAACGCTCCCGGCGCTGTATTCGCGACCACGGTTTTGAATCTACGATCGAGCATTGACCGGTACCATTACCGGTCTCTTAAGCCATCACCAGCGCGGCTTGAACTTCCGTCAGCTTGCTACGGTACACTCGTTGAATCGTATCGAGTTGTTTCTCGTCTCTCATTGACAGAGTTAGCACTCATCCACCCGGACGTGATTTGACACGACGACGGCCGAATGCTATGCGAGCGTTCTATTTAGCTTGGCCTTGAGCGTAACGCTCAGCAACCAGCGAAGTAGGCGAACGAATAATCGAGGGAATTGTCAACGTATGAATCTGCCGAGAGAGGTCGGAAAGCAACGGTCGGTTCGTTTGAAAGCCATTGAGGAGCTTTCGAACCGACGCCGAAGAATCGGCAAACAAGGAAACTCGTTTACAAACAATCTGCCCAACCATTTAAACCAACTAGCAATTCTACGCGAAATCACCCTCGCCATCACTTCAACCCTGCAACTTCCCAAGATCCTTGATCGCCTCCTGGATCATATCGATCGCCGGCTTCCTTACGACGCATCCACCGTTCGATTGCTCGATGGGCAAGGTTTTTTAAAACCTTTGGCGTGCCACAATATTGACATGATTGACTGGGCGGCTGGATGCGGGGAGGGCCTCGTCAAAGAGATGATGGAACGGAAGGCCCCTGTCATATCTGTCGACGTGCAAGCCGATCCACGTTCCCGAGGACCCGACTTCTTCCGTAAATATGGCTTCGTATCTTTTATCGGTGTTCCGCTCATTATCAAAAACAGAATAATCGGCGTGTTATCGCTGTACACAAAAACGACCCATCATTTCACCAGGGACGAGACTAATTTCTTGTCGACCCTAGCCGGTCAAGTAGCGATCGCAATCCATAATTCGCAGCTCTATGAGAAGGCCAAGCAGCATCAAGTTGCAAACGCCGCGCACGCGCGGCGTTTTGAGAAGCAAGCGATTCGCTCGAAATCGGACAATCAATTTCTCGGCGCCCTCCAATCGATCAGCTCGCTCGCGAGCCGGTCTCTCAATCTCGACGCCATGCTTAAAGAGGTGATCCAGCGCGTCACCGAGATATTCGGCTTCGATGCCACCAGGATCTTTATTATCGATAGGAATAGAAACGAGCTCTTACTGAACGCTTCTTTCGAGACGGATTCGCGCTTTTACCTCAATAACACTGTTTTTTGCATGGGACAGGGGATCCTCGGAAAAGTCGCGGAGACCGGTCGTCCGTTGCTTTTTACAGATATTTTCAACGATCCCGAATATTGGAAGCTAAGTCATTCAAAAACGAATCTCAAAGCCGGCTTAAGATTTTTTGCCGTCTTTCCGATAAAAATAAAATCAAGAATCGTTGGGTGTATCGACTTTTCCGAACGCAATTGCCGTCAACTTACCCAAAGCGAGCTCCGGTTGATCAAATCCATGGTCAGCCACCTTGCTATGGCCGTCGAGAATGCAAATCTTTTTGCGGCTACGAAACAGAAGGTCGAAGAGCTTACCACTCTCTACTCGTTGGCACGGGTGTTGAACTCGTCACTGAATTTCGAAGTCATCCTGCGTCGAATCATGGATAAAGTTCTGACGATGTTGCCGTTTGACGCGGGTAGAGTTTATTTATTTGACCGCGACACCGATAATCTTAGAGTGCTGGCTAGCAGACATTATCCGACGGCCGCCCGTGCGAAAAACATTGGCCTCCTCGGAAGAGTTATTCAGGAAAAGCGACCGCTATACTTTGAGGACATCCAAACCGACCTTGAGTATCGACGTTGGGCTAGTACCCAATTAGCTCATAAAGCTGGTTTTCGAAGCGGCTTCTACGTGCCTGTTAAAGCAAAAGGGGAAATCGTTGGCATTCTTAGTTTTCTCGGCAAGAAAGTCCATCGGTTTCTACCTTACGAGACCCAACTCATAGATTGTCTCGTCAATCAACTGGGGACCGCTCTGGAAAATGCTCAGATCTACGAAGCCATGGAACGGTCACAGCGGCAGTTACGAAGCCTTGCAGAAAAATTGCAACTGGCTCGCGAGGAAGAACGCGCCCGATTGGCGCGCCGCCTTCACGACGAAATGGGCCAGGCTTTGGCCGGTTTGAAAATGAAACTCGATGCCTACGCCAGAGAAGGCCTGAACGACCCGAACCGCAAACGCGAATACGAAAAAGAACTTTTCGGCATGATCGACGCCATGGTCAAGACTTTGCGCCGTATGGGCCGCGACCTACGTCCGCAGATGCTCAACGATATGGATATCGCCGTGGCGATCCAACGGTATGCGCGCGAGTTTGAAAAACGTACGGGGATACACTGCCGGTTAAAGATTACTGCAAAGCAACATCTATTGAATCAACCGCGAGCGATTGCGGTGCTGAGAATTTATCAAGAAGCCTTAAGCAACGTTCAACGGCACTCGGGAGCAAATCAGGTCGATATCGCATGGACACAGGGTAGTAAGGGGCTTTCGCTAAGGGTTCATGATAACGGCAAAGGCATAAGGCAACGCGATCTCCGTCATACGGAATCCCTCGGCATCATCGGTATGCGAGAACGCGCGCTTCTTTGCGGAGGTCGGTTGGAGATCACACGAAAAGACAATATCGGCACTTTCCTATCCGCCCACATTCCAATCCGAGCGGGAGCAAAACCCAAATGAAAATCCTCGTCGCTGATGACCACCCGGTGGTCCGTTTGGGCGTGGTACACATTCTCACGAAAGCTCTCAAAGGAGCCGTCGTTGAAGAAGTGTCGAACGCTCGAGAGATGCTACAGCAGTTGGGAAAGGTTTCCTGGGACCTGCTGCTGTTGGATCTGACATTGCCGGGACGTAACGGGCTTGATGCCCTAAAGGATATAAAACACCGCTATCCTAAGTTGCCGGTGTTGGTCCTTAGTATTCACTCCGAGAGTGAATTTGGAGTACGGGCTTTGAAGGCGGGCGCCTGGGGATACCTGACCAAAGAAACCTTACCCGAGCAACTGATAAAAGCCGTAAACAAAGTCCTCCACGGCGGTATTTACGTCAGCGAGTCATTAGCGGAAAAAATGGCTACCGGCCTGCGGCGCAACACTGACCTGCTTCCTCATGAAAGCCTCACCGACCGCGAATACGAAGTCATGCGCTTGATCGCAACCGGACTCAGCACCGGAGATATCGCCAAAAAACTCTTGCTGAGCGCTAAAACGATCAGCACATTTCGCGCTCGTATATTTCAGAAGACGGCTCTTAAGAATACCGCTGAAATTATCCGCTACGGCCTCCGAAACAACCTTGTGGATTAGGACGCAAAGCGAAGCCCTTCGCTATTCATTTCGCTATCGGACTACGCTTATATCCTACATGAATTTACCACAATCCCTGATCCACAATTACGCACTCTTCCTCTTTTAGCTTCTTTAGTAATTTCGTACAAATATAGGTTGCCTAAGGAACGAATCTCCTTGAAATTGCGATTCCGAGAAAAACTCACTTAGGGTCTGATGTCACGATACTGAAGGAGGGGCTGGATCGAACAGCCATACCATACTGTATGACGTTGCACCAACTTAAAATTCTAATAGCCGTGGCAAAGTGCTTAAATTTCAGAAAGGCATCGGAGGAGCTTCATCTTAGTGCACCTTCGGTTTTCCTTCAGTTCAAGAGCTTGGAGACCGAATACCAACTGAAACTTCATAAGAAAAACGGCCGGGGAATTGAGCTCACCCACGCTGGTAAACTTTTTCTCAAGTACGCCCATGAAATAATTTCTAAGGTCGAGAGTTTCGACCTCGCATTCAAAGAGAATCGCAACTTAAGTCAGGCCGGTGTACTGAGAATTTGCGCAAGCTACGCGCCATCAATCGCCTATCTTCCTGGTCTTCTGGCCAAGTTCCGAGCGCAGCATAAGGACATCCATATTGTCTTTCGAACCGATGACAGCCGAGCTACCGAACAAATGATTCTTGACGGTGAAATTGACCTCGGATTCATCACTCATTCCTCATCGTCACCGTCGATCACCTACGAGCACTGCCGTAAGGGCAAGATATTTGCCTTTGGGGCACGGAAACACTTCCCCCGCGCGGTTTCCACGCTAACTGAATTATCCACTAAACCCCTGGTGCTCTGCACCAGTCCCAAGCTGCATGACGAAACGCAAATTTTGCTGGATGCATTCACTAAACAAAAATTAAGACCAAATTTTGTCATGCGCTGCGATTCACCTGAAAGCCTTACGGCAGCGGTCAAGTTGGGTATAGGCGTCGGCTTTTTGCACCGAGACGCTATCGAACCCGAAATGCGGCGAGGCGACCTTACGTTCGCCACAGTGCCGGAGCTAGCTCTAGGAGGTGAAACCTTCGTCACATACCACAAAGAAAGAACCCTCAATGCCCATGCCCGAGCGTTTCTCGCACTTTTGAATCATTCGCCTGCCAAAACCAGTCCCGGCCTATCAACCCATAGGAAATTAATCGGGCAAGCAGTTGATGGGTTATAAGAAATTCAACCCAGCTCATAGTAGAGCTGCACAGTTTATTCTGGCTATCTCCGTAAGTTGATATACTTGGGGAGAGCTTGGCGTTTTAGCTAGCGGCGGTCGCGTTTGAAAATCCGATAAATCAGATTAAAATTTTTTCCCCGATTGCTGCAGCGGCACAGACAATCCCGTCGTTGAACCATCACATTTTGCGCAAATTTCCTGCCGCTATAGCGACTGGCTAATAAAAGATCATGAATGAACGCGTCGGTGATCAAGTCATGGGAGACCATGTATATACAATCGACGCGGTTTCCCATCATGATGGCGGCGAGATTTGCCAGGTTTGAATTATCGGCGGAGTAAAGTTTGTCGACACCCGTGGCTTAAACTGGCGATGTAGGTAAAGGCTGCCGCAAGTAAAGCAATTTTTTCTAAACCAGATATTCGCGCGAGAAACCTACAGCAAAAAAAAAGCCTGGTCTGGGAGTTCCCAGCCAGGCTTTTTGCCGACGAGCGACGTGGTTATGGCGATTTGCTAACCCGAGTCGGACGTAGATTCGATCAAATTAGTTTGACCTCGTGATCGGCGTTGATAGGGGTTTCGCCAAAAGCCGCGAGCGAAGGTGGCGCCGAACTCAAGCAATCGCGGCTGCGCCATCAAGAGTCGATAGACCATCCGTCCGGCTTGGTCGCGATTGTAGCGACCTAGTAAATAGATCGTTTTTTCGTTCAAGAGGCCGAGCAGCCGGTCGTAGTCTTGCCCGGCAAAACGGTTCATTAGAGAGCGTATGAACAGGTGCAGACCGAGCTCGCGGCGCAGCGGTTTGAGTTCCCGTAAATAATCGGTGCGGCGAAGAATCGCATTGGCGGCTGCCTTGGCGCCGCGCAGGCCGGTGACAAGCCCGCCCACCGTCGTGACCTTGACCTGCGCCGCGGCATCGCCAACAAGATAGACATTGGCGCCGGACATTTTTCGCCACTGCTGCGTGGCATAGCGGTAAGCCGGGATGCGGGCGGACTGCATCTCCACGGCTTTGAGGTCGATGCGGCCGAGAAATCGTTCCAGTCGGCTTCGCGCCGTTTTGCCTTCCGCGGCGATGAAACCGACGGCGGCGTGGGTCGGTGATTGCGGAATCAGCCAGTAAAAGTACGGCGTATCCGCCGGCTCGAACCATACCTGAGTCGTTCCCGGCGGCGATCCCTTGGGCAACTCGACGATGGCCTGCAGCAGCGGCGTGGTCGGATGGCCGTTGGCCTCGATGGTTTTTGCCACCCGACTCGACATGCCGTCGGCGCCGATCAATGTTTGCGTCTTGAAGACTTCGGTCCGGCCGCGATGACTATCGCGGATGGTCAAGCTCAAAGATTTATCGCCCGGCTGCACATCGACCAGTTTGCAGCCGCCTCTGACCTCGACGCCGGCGTCGATGGCTTTGCGCGCCAGCATGCGCACGACCGCGGCGCGTTCGACGACCAGATCGGGCTCGTGCATGGGAATGCTCACCGAGCGGCGCGGTGAATAGAGGTCGATGCGGTCGATGTGATTGACTACCGCCTCCCGTGGATAAAAGCCGAGAGCTTCGCTCAATCGCGCGGTGGTGATCAGGGTACGCGAGTCGACGTTGATCACGTCGTTGGCATCGAAGAGCCGGACACTCTTGCCTTCGCGCGCCAGCAAGTAGCCGGCGAAGAGTCCCGCCGCCGATCCGCCGATGATATCGATATCAGCCAATGGTGTTTGCCTCCATGTGCTCAATATTCTCTAATATGATGGGAGCGGTCAAGACGACTGGTCGGTGCGAGCGTTGGCGCTCTCGGCAATATTATCCGCGAAGTAGACGCCGTCCCGGCGGATAAGTAGCACAACGGCCTTGGCCAGGATAGAAAAATCCAGCTTCAAGGACCAGTGGTCGACGTAATCCAGGTCCAGACGCACCCGCTCCGCCCAGGGCAGACGGTTTCTGCCGTGAATCCATGCCCACCCGGCCATGCCGGGTTTAAAGTTAAAACGGCGGCTGTCTTCCTCCGAGCAATAAGCCGCCTGGCTCGGCACCCACGGCCGCGGGCCGACGATGCTCATATCGCCTTTGAGAATATTTAACAGCTGGGGAATCTCATCCAGCGTCCAGTCGCGCAGCAGCCGCCCGACGCGGGTGATGCGCGCGTCGTTCTCGACGACGGTAAAGCCGCTGCCGATCTTCTCCGCCCCGAGAATCATGGTGCGAAATTTATAACAGCGGAAGTTCCGGCGATTCCTGCCGACCCGTTCCTGCATGAACAAAATCGGCCCGCCGTCGTCGCGCTTGATCGCCAGCGCGATCAGTCCGATCAGCGGCGAGAGCGTCAGCAGGGCGCCTGCCGCCACCGTAATATCGAAACCCCGCTTGCCGGCGAGTGCAAATTTTCGTGCCATCGGTTTTCTCGAGGTTAGAGGTTAGAGGTCGAGATCAGAGGTCAGAGGTCGGAGGGTCGGCCGGAGGGGCAAAGAGCCAAGGGCATAGTGGTAAGCAACCAGACATCCGAAATCCGACGTCTGATCTCTGAACTCCGGCGCTTTGCCTTAGCCAGCCCCGCTCTCTGCTGTCGTACTCGCAGGCCAAGCAAAAACGTTGTATCTTATGAAAAGACTCCGGTACGAGAGGTTGAAACTATGAATATGCTGGAAATAGATCTTCCCACCGAGACCCGGCGCAGACTCGAGGCGCAAGCTCTTCGAGAAGGAAAAACTGTACCCGAACTTACACGTGAATTGATCGAGTCAGGACTTCGGAGTTGCGCTGAATCCAAACCGCAAAGCACAAAAGAAATCCTCGAGTCGATGGGCCTGCTCAGCTCCATGAGCGAAGAACTGCGTAAAAAGATCATACCTGGCGTAACGCTTGAAGAAGTGCGTGCCGCACTGGACGCTGCAGGAGGCCCGTCGCTGAGCGAGATAATAGATGAACAAAGAGGGCGCAAAGCTTGAGCGATTATTTCTTGGATGCAAGCGCTGTGGTTAAGCGCTACATTACAGAGGCCGGTAGCAAATGGGTTTTACAACTTACCGATCCTGTCGCTAACAATACAATATTGATCGCTGAAATAACGATGGCCGAAGTGGCCGCTGCACTGGCGGCAAAGCATCGTGCCGTTTCCGGCATCACACAGCAACAAAGAGACCGGGCTTTGAGCCGCTTTCTGCAAGACTGCAACGAACTATTTTTATTGCTTCCCGTTGACCGCAAAGTAATCGCAAGGGCCGTTAGGCTGACGCAGATGTATCGGTTGCGTGGATATGACTCGGTCCAGTTAGCCACGTCGCTGTTAAACACTGAATCGTTAGCCAGCCGGGGCCGAGCCAGTCCCCTACTCACTACCAGCGACAGTGATCTAATCGCCGCAGCTAAAGCCGAAAACTTACCCACCGACAATCCGCTGAACCATACCGATCTGGATTAATAACATCCGAAATCCGAAATTCGCAATCCGAAATTCCCCGCGCGCCTTACCCCTCACGCCTAACCCCTGACGGTTCGACGCCGATCTCCGACTTCAGACCTCCGACCTCTGACTTCTGATCTCTACCCCTGCCACTCGCCGCAGCAGCTGGTCATAGCTCGTAACCGCGGCGTGCTTGGAGTGGTGCGCTTCGACGTAACGGCGGCCTTGCTGGCCCATCTGTTCGCGTAGAGCGGCATCTCGATAAAGAGTCAGGATAGATTCGGCCAGGCGCTCGGGATCGCCTGGACCGATGCAAATACCCGAGCCGGCGCTGGTCACGGCGCGTTCGACTTCGCTGTCATGTTCCGCTGCCGCCACCAGTGGCCGACCGCTCGCCATGATTTCGTAGATCTTCGATGAGAACGAATCGGTAGCGGCGCCGGCGCGATAGAGAGACACCTGCACGTCCGACGACGCGCGCAGCCAAGGCAGGCACTCGCGCGGCTGAAACGGCATGAAGCGGACATTGGTCAGAGCGAGCTTTTCGGCCTTTTTTTCCAGCTCGCCTTTGCGCACCCCATTGCCGACGATCAGAAAAAATATCTCGCGCTGCTGTCTCAATAACTCGGCCGCATCGAGCAATGTATCGAGATCGTAGACGTAGCCGAGGCTGCCCGCGTAGCTGACGATAAATTTGCCGGACAGACCCTGTTGCCGGCTGAAATCATTTTCTCGCGGCAGCGGGCGAATAAATTCGGTATCGACGAAGTTGGGGATCACCGAAAGTTTTTGCTTGGGCACCCGCTTGGCCAGCAAGTTTTCGCGCATGGCCGACGTGATCACCGTCACATGGGCCGCCTTGCGATACATGAAATTTTCCATCGACCTTAGAGCCGCGATCGCGTAGGGATTGCGCAGCTGCCCGGCACGGATCGGCACATCGGGATACAGATCCTGGACATTGTATATAAAAGGAGGGGATTTCAGCTTTTCCAGCACCCAGGCCGATAGGCCGCCGAAAAAAGAGCCGTTCGGGCAGAGAATCACGTCCCATTGATGGCGCGAAACTGCTCCCGCCAGGGTCGCAAGGGTGTTGTAGCAAACGTAGCTCAGCAGCCGGTTGACCATGCTCTTTTTGCCCGGCGCATAGACATAAAGCCGCATGACGTCCATCCCGGCGTAACGGCCGCGCTGCATCAGCTTGCCGCGGTACTCGTCCCAGACGCGAAAGTTTTCATAATGCGGAAACGCCGTGATCACCGAGACCTCATGGCCCAGCGCCGCCAACCCGTCACAAAGCTGCGCCATCAACATTCCGGTCGGATTCACATCGGGTGGAAATTGGATGATGGGGAGGAGGATGCGCATTTTTTTTGCGAAGCAAAAAAATAGAGATCAGAGATCAGCGGTCAGCAAGAAATTATCGGTCGGAGGTCAGCGGTCGGAGATCAGAAATGGCCCTGGGTTCTTCATCATAGCGCCCAGCATCTTACCGATTTCTTGGCACATGCGTGCCAAGTCGCGGTGTTGCTCCCTTGTAATCAATTCGCAATCTCTTGCGAAATCTAAAGACGAGTCTGTCTCGCTGTTTTCACCGTCACAATCCGTGAGCTTGCTGATAAAATGCGCCTCGTACCGTCGCTTTGCCCAAGCCTCTCTAAGATTCAGGCAAACAGAACGTGATGATCGTCTAATTTGACTGGTCAGTGCAAAGCGCTCTTCGGCTGAAAATTGCTTGCTAATCTGAAAAATCGCCATCGCAAGGTCGTAGGCTTTTTTGTAAACGTCCAGATCTTTAGCGGAATTTATTTGCATCGCTCTTCCCGACCGACTTCTGATCTCTGCCTTTCTGACCTCCGACCGCTGGGGTCTTCGGTTTGGAGTGTTAAGTGTTGATTTTCGGCTCGCCTGTCGGAGATCGTCCGACCTCTGACCGCTGACTTCTGACTTCTGACGTCCGCCGCCTCACCGCGTAGTTCCCCAAATACAGCACGTCCATCTTGGTTTTCAGAAAGCAGTCCAGGGCCTGGCGCGGCGTGCAGACGATGGGCTCGTTTTCGTTGAACGAAGTATTGAGCACCACCGGCACGCCGGTGAGTTCGTAGAAGTCGGCGATCAATTGGTAGTAGCGCGGGTTGACCCGCGGGTTGACGGTCTGCAATCGCCCGGAACCGTCGACGTGGGTCACCGCCGGGATGATCGCGCGCTTGTCCGCTCTGACCTGGTAAACCATCAGCATGGTCGGCGACGGATGATCCTGCTCGAAGTATGCGGCGGTATGCTCTTCGAGGATCGACGGCGCGAACGGCCGAAACGGCTCGCGTTTTTTGATCCGGTCGTTGAGAATTTCTTTCATGTCGGCGCGGCGCGGATCGGCGATGATCGAACGATTGCCGAGGGCGCGCGGGCCGAACTCCATGCGGCCTTGGAACCAGCCCAGCACCGCGCCGTCGGCGATGTCGTGGGCGGCGCGCCGGGTCACTTCACGGTCGTCATAATGCTCATAGGCGAGGCCCGCGTCGTCTAAGACAGCGCGAATTTGCTCGTCGGAAAATTCCGGCCCGGTGTAGGCGCCTTCCATGAAAAAGCCGCGCGGCTGGTTGAGCAGCTGGTTGTGTATGTAGTAGCACACGCCCAGCGCAGTGCCGTTGTCGCCCGCCGCCGGCTGGACGAAGAGCCGGCGAAACGGTGTGTTGCGCAGGATATTGCCGTTCATGACTGAATTGAGCGCGACGCCGCCGGCCAGGGCGAGATCGGTCAAACCGGTGCGTGCGTGCAGTTGGTTGAGGATATGAAAGCCGACTTCTTCCAGGCGCAGTTGCAAACTCGCGGCGATGTCCTCTTCGCGCCCGGTCAACGGATCGCCGAGCCCGCGCGCCGGACCGAAAGCGTAGACGAATTTGTCCGAGAAAATCCGGCCGATCTGCGGCGAGCCTTCGTCCCACGACATCTCGACCCCTTGCGAGTGGTGCAGAAAATAATCCAGGTTGAGGGCAAAGCCCGGCTTGTCATCTTCGGTGCGGATGATGTCGCGAAAGGTATCGATGAAACGCGGCTTGCCGTAGGGCGCCAATCCCATGACCTTGCCCTCGTCGCCGTAGTGCGGAAAGCCGATGAACTGCGTCGTCGCCGTGTAAGCGATGCCGGTGGAGTGCGGGTATTCGACCTGGTCGAAGATTTCGAAGTGCGATCCTGAGCCGGCCCCCCACATGGTCGAGATGAAATCGCCGAAGCCGTCCAGTGACAACAGCGCGGCGCGCTCGAAGGGCGAGACAAAAAACGCGCTGGCAAGATGGGCCTTGTGATGCTCGACGTTGTGCAGCTTGGCGCCGATGGCATCTTTGCCCAGGCCCAACGCGTGGGCCAAATCGTCGCGCAGATCGCGGACTTTAACCGAATTGGCCAGCCGCTCGCCGATCTGATTGAAAATCCCGCCGGCTTTATTGCCGCCGTTGCCGCCGCCCGCGCCCATGCCCACCGCGCCCCGCACCAGCCGCCCCGCCGCATGCAAAATTTTCTTGTGCAAATGCGCCGACGGATCGCGCGAGATGCCGATATGATCGATGCGGTCTAATCCTATGCCCGCCGCCTCCAGGCAATAGCGAATCGACTGCGCCGGAAAACCCGCGCAGTGCTTGAAACGATTGAAGCGCTCCTCCTCCACCGCCGCGACCAGCTCCCCGTCGACAACGATCGCCGCGCTAGCATCGCCGTGGTAGGCGTTGATTCCTAAAATTACCATTGAGAATTTCGGATTTCGAATTGCGGATTTCGGATTTTCAAGATTGCCGATTCTGGGAATTGCGGATTTCGAATTGCGAATTTCGGATTTTCAAAATTGGCAGATTCCAAATTTTAAATTCGAAATCCGATATTCGAAATCCCAAATTAGCGCTTCCGAGCGCTATTAGCCTTCGTCGTCCGGCCTATGGAAATAAAGATAGCTAGAAGTTCTCCTGACTCTTTAAGCAGAATCTGAAGCGCTGCGGACACGCCTGGCTTAACTTCTTCAAACAACTCCAACCAGTACTGCGTTTCCGCGATTTCCTTTTCGACGATCCCAACTTTGCACAAAATCTGCTCGAGATTGGGCGCGATTAGCTTCTCGATAATTTGCCCCGACGGACGTTCCAGATTTTAGTACCTGATATCCGAGGACATCGGAAATTTTGTTCTTGGGTAGATCTTCGACGAAACGAATTACATTGACTGCAAATTTTTCGTTCGTCGCTCTAATTCAAATTTATCCATTAAACTATATTTGAGATTTCGGAATTCGAATTTTAAATCCCGACTCTGAATACCCATCAATGGCTCTTAGAATTTCGAATTTCGGAGTTCGAATTGCGAATTTAACTTTAAGCAAGGAACCTGAATCCGGAAAATTCGAAATCCGCAATACGAAATTCGAAATTCCCCGACGCGCTAAGGCGCGACGGGAAACCCAGCATAATAATTGATCAGCCCGAGATACTCGCGGACGACGGACAATGCGTAGCGCCGCGTGCGCCACCAATGGTCCGGATCGAAAGGATCGCCGCTGGTGGCGCGGACGATGGCTTGCGAACGGCCGCCGCTGACGTACTGCCAAGTCAGCCGCGTGCGCCGTGTGTGATATTTCGAAGTCACCAGGATTACTGCGTTTTGCGTTTGTTGCGTTGCTTGCGTTATTTGCGTTTGTTGCGTTGCTTGCGTTTTTGCGTTTGTTGCGTTTGCTTGCGTTGGTTGCGTTTCTTGCGTTGGCGCCGTGCTCCCGGCTTTCCCCGCTCTGACCTCTGACTTCTGACCGCCGACCTCCGACTTCTGACTTCTGATCTCTGGTTCCCTGCCCCTTACCCCTAACCCCTCACGCCTCACGTCTTCCAGCAATCTCTGGCTAGTTAATTCCTTGTATACCGCCTGAAGTTCTTCGAGGGTTCCGACGGCTTCGCCTTTGGGAACGACGATCGCCTCAGGCGGCACGCCTTGTTGCACGAGCACCGCGCGGCTCACTTCCCAGCTCTGTTGCTTTTCGATACCCAAATCCTTCAGCGCATCCGATTCGGCATTCGGTGCTTCCCGAACGATGAAGACCCGTTTCGCAAGTCCGACACGGTAGAATTGCGCCGCCTCCATCTCACGAAACGGCGTCTGCCCGCCGAGCGCAACGATCGCCGCCGCCGGCCGCAACGAATCCTCGACGATGAGAAAAGACGCGATCTCCCGCAGGATCGGAGCATAGAAATACCCGACCCACAGCACAGTGGCCAGTATGATGGCTGCCCAGGGAAGCGCGCGCCTCCGTTGCCAACGCGGTAGGGAAATAGGAGAGGGCACATGCTTATGGCATGTAGCGTGTAGCTTATGGCGAATAGAAAATAGCAATTTGATCAGACTTCAGAGATCAGAAATCAGCGGTCAGCAATTAAGCAATCGCAAATTCGAAATTCTCCCACGCGCCGGAATATTCCGAGCGAAAAATTCACAATCCGAAATTCGAAATCCGAAATTCCCCACTATGGCAGGTGGCAAATAGCTAATGGCGAATTGCAAATAGGAAAGAGATCAGCGGCCATCGATTCACATCCGCAATTCGAAATTCGAAATCCGAAATTCCCACCCCCGCGCCTCACCCCTCACGCCAAATTCGAAAGCCGAAATTCGAAATCCAAAATTCCCCACTATGGCAGGCGACGGATAGCTAATGGCAAATGGACAGAAATCAGCGGACACCGATCCGCGGTTCGCAATTCGAAATCCGAAATTCCGACGCCTCCCTGAACCCAACGCCTAACGTTCTACGCGCCTCAACGCCCTCAACCGCCTCCGAACGCCTAGCCTGCAGTTCTGCCGTCACCTTTTCGCATCCGTTCCGACTACCGACCTCCGACATCCGATCTCTGGCTCCCTGCTCCGCGCTCCCTGCTCCCTGCACTTGCCCCTTAGCCCTTAGCGCTTCGCCTTTAAGTTGGTCCTCGATCAGATACAGCGCCAAAAGAATCTCCGCCAGCATTCTCTGAAACGCGTAATAAACCCCCGCCCAGCCGTCGCGGATGCCGCCTTTGACAAACAGGCAATAAAAGAAAATTACGAAGGGAAACAGAAGCCGGGTTTTTCTCAAGCGATCGGCCAGACCCAAGCCGTCGCGCTGTCAGTACTGACCTCTGACTCTGATCTCTCAACTCTGGCTCCCGATGCTGCTCCCCGCTGTTTTTCCCGCAGGTGATCGATCTCCAGGCGCATGTAACGGTCCTGCGATTTCAACCAGTGGGTTAACGGCTTGCGGTCGTCGTGAAGAATAGGCGGCACGCAGTTCTCTCACTTCGCCGTCAATCACGACTCGTTGCGTGTGACCATCCTGCTGATACGTCGCGCGCTCGCGGCGGTAGAGCACGGTGACCGGTGGATAGGCCGACCCGCGCAGCGGTTTGCCGTGCACGCAATAGACGAATTCGCTTGATAGCCGTTGACGCCGGCGGGTGGTTGCAAGACTTTCATCTCCTCGACCAACTCGGGGGTAAGGACATAGTCGGCGTCCATAGCCAGCACCCACTCGGAAGTAATGCCGGTTTCCTTCAAGGCGAAATTCCATTGATCTTGATGACAATCGAACCGCCGTTGGAATACGCGCACCTGCGGGAACTCGGCCGCGATCGCCAAGGTCGTATCGTCGCTGAAGCTGTCGACCACAACGATATCCCGCGCCCAACGCACGGCATCGAGAGTTCGCCGGATGTTCGGCGCTTCATTGTAAGTCAGGACGATCGGGGTGATTTGATCGAGCATGGGCTACACGCAAAGGGCAAGGAGCTAAGCGCAAAGCGTTAGAAGAATATCGGAATGCGAATTTCGAATTTCGGATTTATGAGCGGAAGCTCTGTGATTTTATTCTGACCATTTGCCATTCACCATATACGATCTGCCATAAGTATCCATCATCTGCTATTTGCTATCTGTCTTCTCGGCGACCATGATCATCGCTTTCCACAAACCCGCGACTCTCCCAACCGGGAAAAACTTGAGGTTCACGAAATCCGCGTTCGTGGCCATTGCCGCCAGACTCTTTTTTGAAAAGAACTTGATGTGCCCGCCATCCCAATGAACACCGAAATGCGCGTCCCATCCGTTTGTCAGCGATAGTGCGAGATTTTTTAGATAACCATGATAGGGAGTCGACACGATCAGGACTCCCCTTTAGCCAACAGCTCGTAGCTTTGCTCGAAAAGTTTCTTAGGAAAAAATAGATGCTCGACAACTTCGAGAGAGACGACGCAATCGACCGGGCCGCCTACCTTGGAGATGAGATCGTCGTCATAAACCGAACCGAGTTGATAAGAAACCCCAGGAAACGAAGCACGAGCCGTTTCGATCCCGGTCGGTGGAAACATCGACGCCAGTAACCGAGTGTCCAAGCTCTGCGATACGGGAGGCACGTAGCCATTACCACAGCCAGATCCAATATCCTCAGCGATCGCCCGTCAGAGATGTCTTCCAAACACTTCCGCAGAGTCGGCCATAGATATTCGTGTGTACACGAGGCGTCGCTATTATCGTAGCCGTAATCGGGGTGCTCAATTGGCATGTGGAGCCGCAGACCGACGCGTAGAGTTCCATCGTCCGTTTCGCCATCAGATCCCAGGAATATTCGCGCTGCATCCAGTCGCGGCCGCGTTGTCCCATTTCGCGCAGCGGCATACGGCTAATTTGTTTGATCGCAGCGGCAAGGCTTTCGGGACTGTTGTCGACCCAAAGCCCGCAACCGATCTCTTCGACCCGTTGCCAGGGTGTCCCCTTGCTGGCGATCACCGGCACGCCATGAGCGAGCGCCTCGGCGACGACCAAGCCGAAGTTCTCGGTGTAAGAAGGCACGACGACGACATCGGCGTGCTCGAAGAGTTTTGCTTTTTCGCTACCCGATACATAACCGATCATCTTGGGGCGCTCGGCGGGAGCCATATGCGCGATCGTAGTCTGGAGGTTTTTCGCATATTCGGCATCGCCCGCGCCGGCGATAGTCAACGACAAACGTGAACCGAGATCGCCATTAAGCATGCTGCGAGCTTGCAAGAGATTCTCGATGCCCTTCTTAGGATCGAGTCGTCCAAGATAAACTAGGCGAAGCTCACGGGGTGACTGAGGACCGGAGACCGAGGACAGAGGAATGGTGACGGACGACGGGGGACGGGAGACCGAAGACGGGATTTCAACTCCGTTGGGGATGATGAGCCATCTGCGCTCTCGGAAATCGTCCCGCGCTCTCCTCGGCCTCCTCCTCTGAGGTCACGTGCAAAACTAATTTCTTAGGAGCGACAATCCGACAAACCATCTCCCACAAAACTTTTAATCGAGGCTTTCGGGTTCCCTCCCAGCGCTGCAGCATGCCGCGCGGCGACCAGACCACAGGTTTACCGAGCAACTTGCACAGCAATAGGGTCGGAATCGTCGGGAAAGAATAGACCGCCATGAGATGCACGACATCCGCCCAGCGAATGCGCGCCGCGAGCAGCCGTAACAGCGTCGGTGAAATCGATACGTCGAAAATACGGTGGCAATAGCGCACCCAGAGTCCGTGTAACAATCTCGACATCTCTAGTAGTGTCAACATCCAACACCGCATCCGGGCCATTGGCATCGGTGGTCAACACCCGCACTTCACAGCCGTTGCGGACCAAAGCGCAGCACAGCTGATAGACGGACTCCGTCGGACCGCCGTAGACCATGAGCCGGATAGAAGGACGGGGTAACATGCAATACTTTCACTCCAGTATTACTCGCTGCGTTCTCAGACGGTCGGTTGCAGCTTAGTGCGTTCATCCACGAACCACCGACGTTTGCCGGCCCGGTTGGTTTGAACATGTTCCACGAAGGTAAACCGAGCCGTTCCTAACTGCTGATGAACCTGCGCCAACCGCTTACGAATGCGAGTCTCCACCGAAGGATCACTCGGAGAATTAATGACAAGACGGATTTCTATATCATCATCCTTAAGCAGCATCTGAATGTTGAGCACGGACAGTTCTTGATGAATGCAATGGAAAATAGCAACGCTGTGGATCGATGCGCCGTCCTCAAGTCTTATCTCGTCGTTCAAACGCCCCGCAATAGCTGTGAATCGCTTCACATGGCCATGGGAGAGTCGCTCCGGACCGATGATCGCGTCGCCAATACGGTAGCGAAATAGCGGCAGATAACGCGGGTAAGCGCGCGCCGTCACCAGTGCAGGATAGCCTTCGGAATTATCCGCTTCGGACCCTGGCACTCTAAATAAGCTAGGTCGGAATAGACTTCAAAGGGCCGATCCCCAATCTTAAATGCCACCTGGCCGAATTCCGCGCCGCCGTATTCCTGAACCACCGGACAGCCGAATAGATTTCCAACAAGACGAGAGTTTCCGGGCTCTGCATCGGCTCGGCGGTAGCTAGGACGAAACGCACACCCAGAGCACGAAACCGTTCGCGAAAGTCATCGTATAATCAGCGAAGAGATCGAGCGCGGAAGTATAGCCAATGAGACCGAGAGGGCGGAACCTTAATAGTTTCTCGGCATATTCCAAGCACGACGCTCTATCCAAACGATAGGCATCGACTCTTTGATAACCGAGAAATCTGTCGGTCAGCTTGCGCTTTACATGGTTAAGCTTTCCTTCCATCCCGTGCCGAGAAGGTGGGAATGACCCCATATTAAAAACAGCCGAGAGGCTGGCACATAGCCAAAATCCATCCAAGCGCTGAGTTTCACAATCCGCATAAGTTCGCGACTGTCCTGGTCCATGCCGATGCGTAACGGGGTGCCAGTAGAACCTGCGGTGATGGTGAAACTATCCGGTGGTCCGGAACAGCGTAAAAAGTCAGCCGGCCGATTTTGCATGTCCTGACGTGTGAGGATGGGAATGGCTTGTAGATCTCTCCACGACTCAATTACTCGGGGTGCTTTTCCGGCCCGTTACGAGGGCACCGTAATGAGGGATATCTGTGACCGCGTCCGACCATATCATCTTCCTCACCGCCTCCAGTTGAATGACTGACATCTGACCCGGACCAGTAGTAGCCAAGCGCCTTCGGGCTTCAGCGGCACGAAAGTCGCGGCGTATTTTCGAACTGATAATAAACCTTGGGTGCATGACTGGGAAGAAGGAAGACTGCACTGGAGAAAGTTGGCCCGGTTAGGTGGCGTCTCCCACAATCTCAAGAAAATAGTTGTGCCATCGAGCAGCCCATGTCTCCGGCTGAATGGGCTTCGGCGAGGGCGTGGCTACGCCGCCCCATGACGGGCAACGAGATTCATGTTCATGAAACCAACGCATCGCGCGTGCAAGCCCATCGACATCCTGCGGGGCGACGACCAGCCCATTGTAATAAGGCCGCACCAAGTCCACTCCGGCACCGCATGCGCTGGTGCACACCACGGGCAAACCACTCGCAGCTGCTTCTGCTAGCACCACACCCCAGGGTTCAAAACGGCTCGGCAATACAAAAGCGCCATGCCGGCTGAAGACGTCCGGCAGATCGTTGGGCGAGGTGAATCCAGCGTCCACTACCCCTGTAACGCCCTTGATCAATCCTCCGTCGACGCCGGCACCGCAACAGGTCAAACCCCAGGGGTGCGACACGCTGTCGCGGTAAAAGGAATAGGCTTTCGATCAACGTCGACAAATCCTTCTGAGGGACATATCGCCCAACGAACAAAAACTGACGTGGCCATGCTTTGGTATCCTGTAGGCGCCAGAAGCTACTGCACTGAACAACTCATGATCAAAACCGTAGTAGCCACTGCGAATCCGATTTTCCGGTACTCCGAGGCGCCCGGGCATATCCGCACTCCGTTCTCCTGACGTCACAACGAATCCAGTCTCCTCATCAAGCCTCGCAAGACGAAACTTGGCTAGCCTTTGGTCGACACGTCCCCCGCCAAGGCGAGTCCATCCCGACTATCAAACGCGCTTGCTTTAAGTGGCTCGAATTTACTAACCGGGTATAAGGCCGATGAAGCCATCCGCACAAAACCACGACGTGAGGCCTCCGATTTGCAACGGCCTTGATCAACCATTGATCGATATCCGGCGTGTCCGTAGCGCAAATCTCATTCGATATACCCTGAAAGAGCGATGGATCTAAGAGAAAAGGATTGGGCACATCGGCCAATAGTTGCTTTAGATGTACAACATGCAGTTCGATACCTGGCCGTTTAGCGAGTGCCCGCCAACA
>CAVYDL010000009.1:0-1415000 GCA_963767275.1 uncultured delta proteobacterium
AACGCCGCGAGTCGTTCAATCAGCCAGAACATGGCCATGCCGCCGATCGCGTACGGGGGCAGCTGCCGCAGCAAGCCCAAAAGCTGCGGTCGCAGCGGCGATAAACGCATCCGACTGAGCATCCAGCGGCCGAGCGCCATCAATGCGAACACCGCCGCGATAAAACTGAAATGGCCGACTTCGACGCCGATACTGAACAGTAGGAGCGCGAGCGGGATGTGTCCTTCCGGCAATCCCACTTCGCTCAACCCGCCGGCGAATCCCAACCCATGCAATAGTCCGAAAGAGAATGCGACGAGCCATGGCTGACGCTCTGTGAGGCTAGGCTGGGTGGACGAAGACCTGCCGCGGCTACGAAGAATTTCTTTGGCGACGAAGACGATACTCAAGGCGATGACCGCCTCCACAGGCGGCGACGGAACGTGAACAAATCCAAGAGTTGCCAAGGCGAGGGTCACGCTGTGCGCAACGGTAAAGGCGCTTACGGTTTTGACCAACTTGCCGAATCCGCGCACCAGTAGCAGGAGGCCGAGCACAAACAGCAGGTGGTCTACGCCGGTCAAAATGTGCTCGACTCCGAGAGCAAGATACGTGCGGACGATTTCCATTCGGCTCGGGGCGGCCTCGACAACGAATGAAGGAACGGACGGCGTGAGGCGAATGATTTGGCTCGAACCTTCGACCCGCTCTATCCGCACTAAAACATCGGTCAGGGTTGCCGAAAGGCCGGCGATACGGATCGCGCCGCCGCTCAAGCCCTCCTGCGCATTGGACACTCCAGCGCTCGGTATAGGCGTTGGCGGCGAAAGCGCCGCGCGGTTGAGTCAGATTCGAGCAGCTCTCCGGTAGTTGCACATAAAGTCCCAGCCGCAGGTCTTCTCCTTGTCCCGGTACTTTCCACAACACGTCGTAAGTAGCGGCACCGGTTTGATGCAGCTCCAGATAAGCCGGGCGCACTTCATGAGCGAACAGAGGCAATCCAGAAAAAAGCAACAGCCATAAGCACAAGCAGCGGCATACGAGAAGGCCGCGCGACGTTCGACACTCGACACTCGTGGCGCCCCGATCGTTGCTCATCGTTGCGCCTCGGCGACTTGCTTCACATCGCCAGCTTTGGCGACTTCCGGCCGCTCGATGGTCACGACATAGCGCTGCCGCAGGATTTGATAGAACTTCTCGTTCGCTTCCATGCGGCGCGCATTGCTCCACTCACGGCGCACTTCGGCGCGCACCTGTTCCAGAGCCGGCAGGGCGCCATCGGTGCGCTCGTTCATGAAAACCAGATGCACGCCGAAGCCGGACTCAATCGGCCCTTGCCATTGTCCGGCCTGCATCTCGCTGAGCTTAGCCGCAAAGTTCTCACCGAACTGTTTTACCGCTTCGCTTGCGGGCAGCGACTTAAATTCCTGTTCGAGCATGAGGGAGTCGCCGAGTGCTTCAATATCGGCTTTGCTTCCGGATCGACGCAGCTGTGCAAGTATTTGCGCCGCGTCGCTGGCGAGATTCGCACCGCGCCGCTGCGGGTCGAGGTACACCTGGCTGAAGGTGAACCGGCGATCACCGCGAAATGCCTCCGGATGTGCTTTCAAATATGCGCGGAGTTGCTCGTCGGTTGGCTCGGCATGGGCGGCGACGTCTTCGGAGACGAACTCTAGCTTTTGGCGCAGCCGTCGGCGGATAATCGTGTCTTCTTTGTCGAGGCCGAGGGCAACCGCTTCGCGGGCAAAAACTTCTTCGCGAACGTAGTCGCGGATTAACTCTTCCAATTCACTTGCAGTCGGCGGCCGCCGCCATGTGCGACCGAACGCCGTTTCGAACGACTCGATCCGGCCTTGGGTGATGAGAATCTTACCCGGCTCGATTGTCGCACCGGAAATAATCTTGAACGCGCCGAATATCAATGCACCGAGCAGCAGGAAATGCACCAGCGGTTCGCGTACAAGATACTTCAAGAGACTGGATCGCATATCAAGCTCCTGGCGTATACCAGATTGGCGATGTGTAGGCGCGCTCGGTGGTGGTCATGGGAACTTCCTTCGGCATCTTGACGCCGAAATATTTTGCGTCGTAGGCGGTCCAACGTGGTGTCGGGATCTCGATCACCCGGCCGTAGTAGAAGGCGCGCTGCGCCGGATCGAACTCTGGATCGCTCCACACCGCGATGAGTTCTGTCGCGCCGATCGTGTTGGTCCAGGTCGCGTCCTCGACGTCTACCGTATTGCCCACCGCCGGCACCTTGCCGGTGGTCGGATCCGGTTTGCGGCCCCCCGACCAGGCGACGTCATAGATCTTTTCATGGAGTTGCCCTTTGGCATCGAGCCAGCCTTTGATGATCTGATAACGATCCAGGTTGGCGCCGATCGGATCTTTGAGAGCGGCAACTAAGAAGGTGAGCGGCTTGCCTTTGGGCGCGTCCGACAAATCGCCGCCCATCGGCACTCCCTTGGTGTAGCCGATCTTCGCGGGTAAGCGGTTCTGCGCATCTTTTGCCTCGAAATCGAATCCGCCGAAGAAGCGCACGGCCATACGCGGACCTGTGGTGCCGTAAACTTCGCGGCGCTTCATGGCATCGAAAATTGCGGCCCGAGTATTTTCAGTGGCCCAGACCGCGGCGTAGCCGGAAGCCGTCGTTTCCCAGCCCATGATCACGGCGCCGCTAGGCGCTTTGACGAACGGATGCGAGGCACGATCGGCGCTCGGCTCGGAGCTCGAGGTCTTGCCGAAAAAATTGTCTTCTTCGACCGCGGCGAGCCCGGTGTGCGAGTCGGTGCTGCCGACCAGTCCGAACTTGTAAGGGTTGACGCCGAGATCGGTTTCCAGCTTAAGACCGTTCTTGAGCGCCGAGCGCGCGTACTCGAACTCGAGCATCTCGGGCTTTTTCGGTTCGCTGAGATCGAGATTGCCCTTGTCCCAGCGCTCGAAGTTGGCGAACTCGTCGTTGGGCGAGAGGAACGGATGGGTCTCGCCGTCGCCTTTGATCTGCGTTACTTCGTAGAGCGGCTCCCAGCGGGTGCGGCCGTCGGCGTAGGCGCGGTCGATTTTATTTCCAGTGAAGGATTCGATGATCGGAAACATACGGCCGTTGCTGAGATTGCCGTTGTGCGCCAGCGCGAGCATTTCGCTGCCGGTTTTTTCTTCGGCTGCGGCCATCCATTTCCATAGTTCGCGCGGGTTGTCGCTGCCGAGCGGCTTTTGCGTGATGTAAGGCTCGACCAAGCGGGCGCGCTCGCCATTCTCGCGAAAGATGACATTGCGGTGCAGGTTGTTGCCACCGGTGTTCGACGTCCACTCGAAGCCGATAAATGCACTAAATCGTCCCGGCTCGTTGGCGTCGTCCGCGGCCTTGATGGTTTCGCGCCAGGCGCTGCGATAAGCGGCAGTGCCGGGCAGATACATCAGTTTTTTCGGGAAGGTGCCTTGGGAAAAAGCCACGATGATTTCCAAGGCTGCGTCCGCTCCCTTGCCCGACTGAATCATGTCGTACCATCTGCGGCCCGTGGGGTCGGCGAGCAAGTCAGGCTTGCCCGCGAGAAGATCAGGAAAAAATCCCATGTTGTCGGAATGATCGGCGACGACCATGAAATCGAGCGGACGCGAGAGCTTCGCGCGCTGGCCGCTGGAAGCAACGACCTCCTGTCCCTTGCCGAACCGATACGCATCGGCCGGACCGAGCCTGGCGCCGAACGCGCCGGCGTCAAACGAAAAAGAGGTGTGCGTGTGCGTATCGCCGAACAAAGGCCGGGTCGGGAAATCCCGTCCCGCATAGGGCGAGTATGGCGGTTTGCTCGGGAATCCTTTGCCGGCTTGCTCCTTGTCTAGAGTGCCGACATCGGTCTGCACCTGCGCCAAGACTGGCACAGCGACGGCGGCAGCCGCAGTTGCTGCAATCTTTAGGAACTCACGGCGTTTGATATCTTTCACTGAATTTAGAAGTGTTTTCTTTGTCGCCATCGTTTCTCCTATCTTGCTCCTGCCCAGATTTTATGAAGTTGCGACTTTCATCTGGAGCGCTGCGGTACGGCTCGCGGGTTCACGCCTGTTCAGCGGCAACTCGAAGCACCGTCAGCTTGCTGTACTAGAGTCCTCCGCCCCAACGGAATTGCCAGGTCAGCCCTAACAAATCGAAGTCGCTGCCGGTCTTTGTGTACACCCCCGTGCTGCCGTAAAACTTGATCGAGTTATACCGGTTAATCGGCAACGCCAGGGTTAGGCCAACGCGCACGTTTTCCAGACTCGCGCTTTTATTTCCGTCGATGGTTCCGGCCCCGCCATTGTAGTAAAGACCATTGAGCCCCAGCCATATCCCTGGAGTAATGGAATAAATCAAATGTGTTTGCACGGAAACCAGCGGGTTGACGTGGAGGGTTTTGCCATCGAGAAAATTGTTATTATCCGTGTAGAAGCGTATTCCCGTAGAGATCTCCAAGGTCACCGGCCCGACGGTCTTGGAGCCTCCTATCTCCGGCTTGAATGACCAGCGGTTGGTGCCGATGTTTAAAAGCTTATCGGAGTCGTATTGTCCGAGAGGGGCAGTCACCTCGAGGCCGGCGCCAATGATAATATCCGGCTTATAGTTGCGAAAGTCTTCAAGCGAGAGCGCCGGTGCGCCGTAAAGCAACATGGATAAACGCAGCCTCGGATCGCTGAATCCAGAAACCTTACGCGTGCGTTCTTGCCCGACTAGTTTTGCGCTTCCATCTGCCCACGCATACGGAATGATCACGTCGAACTTGCCCGACCTACCCCACAAGTCCAAGGTGCGCACGTAAGCCAAGACAGCGCTGTTGAGCTTGACCTCGGTGTCTGTGAGCGGCACGGATGGGTCGGTGCCGACAGTGCCTTTGGAGTAGGCATACCCCCCGATCAGGAAGTTGAGATCCACCGGCGTATTGGCATACGCCCTCGGTTCGAGTTCCTGCGCATAGGTCTCAACGCTTATAGTTACGAGCGCCAACGCTGCGAGCAGCCAAACTGAAGCGCAATGCGTTTTATTGCTAAACGGAGAAATTGTTGGCGTGGCTGTCCCTTTGTGATTCTGATTTCTTGTAGGCCGCGGTTTTTTCGGCCTAACGTGTTTGAGATTTTAATGGCATTGGGAACTGTAGCGAGAAAATAGACTGAACCGATCGTGCGCGTATATTGGACCTTGGTCCAATAGGAGCTCTATATTGTGGACTGAAACGCGCTACAAAATAACGAGTCGAGAAGCGGATGCGAGATAAGACAGATGTCGTCAAGGCGACGCCCAGTTCGTGGGGCGACGTCAGACGATAGCTTTTCCGGCCTCTCCGTCATCCGGACTGGTTGCGTTTGAACTCCGGTGTAAACTTCCTGCGCTTTTCCATCGAACACCAAAGGGGACATCCTGAGCTAACTCGGCTTTGACGGACACCTAACAAAGGGTCAATAAGCCCCAAGAATTCAACCAGCTCGCTTCTTCAGCACACCATCGATCCACAGGCGCTGATCTTCCTCCTGCTCGGTCCAAACCAACAGGATCGCCATTACGCCGTAAAGCGGCAAATGACCGACCAGTTCCACCCAGCTGAAGACCGTCAGCGACATGTTGATCAGGAGCCACATACTCGCGACGATCAACCGGGGGAAAATACCGAACATGAGGCACAGCCCCATCATCAACTCCGCACTGCCCGCGCACAGGACGAACGTGTCGTCGGACATCGGGATGTGAAGCCACCCGGTGAAATTTAGATGGTACCTTTGAAAAAATGCCCTGGCCAGTTCGGGGTTCGCGAGTTTTTCAGTGAACGCGACGACGGCTAGACCGAGCCCCGTGCCGATCCGCAGGCACGGCATCGCAAGTCGTGACAATCTCGGAGTCGGTTCAAGGGCCGGGATCAGCAACCGGTCGATCGCATAGGGGCCGCGGCCGGTGAGGACGAAAAATGCGCCAAAACCTAGGTAGTGAGCGTTTTCGAACATTGCCTCGAGTCCGACCACGCCCGCGCCGATCAGCCAGAGCAGACAAAGCGCAGCGCCGGCCAGCCGGGTCATGCCACCGTAGAGGAAACTCAGGCCGATGCCGATTTGAGCGACGCCCAACCAGTAGACCCATGCCCCGTCAAGCTGGTGGTTCGGCGAGAACAACTGTCCAGTGATGCCCAGCACCATCAGTGGCAGCGCGGCGTGAATGCCGATGATCAGCGGCACCAGCGCGTAAAACCGTGCGCGCCCGTCGGTTGTAGCGCCTAGCGCCTCCGGCCCCGGCAGCATGGCGCGGCGTCCCCACTTAAGCCACGCAACACCGAGTGCAACCGTGAGCGCAACGGCGATCGCCACCGCGAGAATCTGCGGAAACTTGAACGCCTGTGCCCAGTCCGTGCGATACGGTTCGGCGTCAAAGAACCATTTCTCATGAGCGTACGCCGCGTGCGGAAAGGCAAGGCGGGTGAGCAAGGCGACCAGGGCAATGCCGGCATATTTCGAATGATCTTTGCGCATAACAGAGGCTGACTTCAAAATCACGTCAGCTCGACCAGACGGGAATGCCCATCCAATTACAGTGCTCGGTCATCTCGGGGTCGGCGTGCAGGATCAGCGCCCGCATGCAGTCTGGCGACTTAACGACGAGACAACTCTTGCCGTCGCGTCCCGCGTTCAACCATCAAAGCACGGCGGGCGTAACCAGAGACCTAAAAATCGAAATTAATTATTCCGCGGAAGCTTGTCCGATGGTCACTACTAAATACCTTCCGGCGAACTACTTCTCACCCACTCGTCGACCATCGGTGACTTTGCGTCTTTCGGCGACCTTATCCCAGCTGTCCCAGTCCACCAGCAGCATGGCATCGGCTCCAGAAACCAGGTTAAGCTGTGTACCCTTGTAGATAAAAACTCTTCCGGGTACCTCCGTGACTCTCCTAAAGCTCTTGCCGCCTTCGACCTCGCTGGCAATATAGTACCGGCTGTCGTTCTGTTTCGGGTCGGCGACAAAGGGAACATCGGCGCCGCCCTCCCTAAAGCTCACCTTAACCCAATTTGGGCCTGCTGCCGTGACCACACCTGGCGTCATACTCGGTATCAGGAAGGATTGCGTCGCCGTCGGCTCTTTAACTTGAGCGACAATGTCCTCCGAGACATAAAATTGAATCTTTTTCAGATCATCTTCGTTCAGGCTGAAACTCTGCCGATGGGTATAATTTAGAAAAGGCAATGTAGTCGGGCCTGCGCAGCCGACCAGAAAAAAGCAGAGAGCCGTTACCAGGCAGCCTTGAGCGAGTTGCCAGTCGTCCGAGCGTGTCCGGGAACCGACGAAAACAAACCCCAGTTGCGGGATAGATCGCATTCCGCGTTTTTTTTGAACTTTCATTTTAGTACATCCTTTGTGCCGGCAGCGGCGGGTACCAAGCTCAAGACGCAAGTCAAATGGCGTTCCATCTTTTTACTCCTTCACTGATCCAGATTTTTCGACTCTCTGATCAAATGACCGACTACAGCGCCTTCACCGGCTTCGGTGCCTTCCAAAGACCATCTTGCGCTTCTTGGCTGGGCAGGTAGAGGCGCATGACCATGTAGAACGGCCCCTTGGGCGCGGGGAGCCAGTTGGCTTCCTTGGCTTTACCCGGCGATTCGTTCTGAATATAAAACGTGTAGCCGCCGTCGGCGTCCTTCACCCAGTTGGGCTGCATCGGCGTGTTTAGCAGGTAGCGGTTGATCGGATTGGCGACGAGCAGTCTCTTCGGCAGGTTATACATCGTGATCGACCAGAACTGCTTTGCCGGTGGCAGCTTGTCGCCGGCAAAGCGAATGACGTACTTGTTACTGGCGGCGTCGAGCGGCTTGCCTTCGGCATCGACCGAAATGAACGGATAGATCACTTCCTCTTTCGGCTGCGCGTTGCCGGCAAGGTAGATCGCCGTTGCGCGGTAAAGATAGTTGTTCTTCAGATATGCGCGCGTCCCGTAGCATTCGCCGGGCGTGACTTCGCCGGAGTCGATTTTCTTGGCGGTGGCGTTCATATCGATCCAGGCGTCGGCCATACCCTGCTCGATGGCGGTCCTCATCTCGGGCGAGAGCTTGGTCGGTTCGAAGACCCTGCCCTCGCCGATGCCGATCCTGGCGACGCGCTCCTTCAGTTTGACTTCGCTGGGATGGGTCGGCGCGAACTGCAGCAGGTTGTTTAAGACGTTGAAGAACTCGAGCGACGTCTTCTGCTGGGTTACCGTCAACGGCTTCACAAAATCAACTTTCGTGCGCTTTGGAGCGGGTTGACCGAGGAACGCCGAGAGAGTTTCAACCTTGTAGCCCGCCTGTACTCTCTTGACGTTGTCGATGTCCTGCGGGTTAAAGAGCTGGGTGCGGATGGCGCCCGATCCCAGCGTGGTTTCCATGGCGAAGACTTTTTTGATGCCCTTCGGCGTGGCACCTTTCCAGCCCGGGCCGGCGATCAGGAAGCTGCCGGCATCGTTCCCGGTAGTGCGCGTACCGAACATCTCGCAATGTCCCCAGAGATCGAAGAGACTGCAGCCGTAATAGCGCTTACTGTCGACTTGCGGCACCGAGATCACGATCGGTTCGTCGCGTAGATCGATGCCGATGAACGAGTAGAGTGTATCGGAATTGATCGTCTGAATCGTCGTGTCGGCCGGTGTGTAGAGGCGCGTGTTGTGGCCGATCGTGTTCCAGTCGCCCTTGTACTCGGGGTGGCTCTTATCGATGAAGTAAGGGTACTGGATGCGATGGTCGTCAACCAGCGCGTAGCCCCAGATGTAAGCCTCCTTGGCGATGGCGCGTGCCTCGCCGGCAGTGACGGCGGTTTTCGACGAACCAGCACTCGTTTGCGCCAATGCCGGGAGGCACCTCGTCGTAACGACGGCAGCTGCGGTCAGCGCGGCGGACCGTAGGAATTCGCGTTTCGTAAACATTTTAACATTCTCCTTATATTGAGCCGTGCACGCGGCTTACTTAGAAAATACGAACGTCGCCGACAGCCTGAACCTCAACCGTGAGGCCCTCCCTTAGAGTGTCGACCCGATTTTACGTGGTAAATTTTTATTGGTGTCCTAGTGGTCGTTGATTGGTTCGCTATTCATTCGAGTGCTAAAAGTGTTTGAGCGTTTAGTCTGATAAGTGTGCTCCTATTGAATTCTGGAAAATTGCCCAGACGCATCAATCGTTTCTGCCTCACTTCGGAAACAAAAACTGGACCTGAAAGCGTAACTGCCAGTCTGGACCGAACTCAGGTTTCGCCACGTTGCCGTAGGCGCCAAGTTGCACGTTGATCGGCTGCTTGCCTATACGGAATAGTTTTCCGACGCCGCCGCCAATCGGCACAGTCCAGACGTCCCCTGCCTTGTCCGCTTTCCAATCGGCCGTTAGTATCGGCGCAGTGGTCAGATACCAACCAGCCGGTAAGTTGTAGTTGACGAATGGCTGCAGCAGCATCGCGTTGACAGCTTTGTCGCCCCAACCACCGACGGACCACTGATTATTCATCAGCGCGCCAAACACCCAGGGTCCTTGCATCGTCAGTGCTACGCCCGCAGGTCCCATGCTCCACTTGCCGCTGCCGAGCAGGCGATCGCTCGCCGTCGGAACTGTAAACGTTGGCCCAAAACCCCAAATCAAACTGCTCGGCTTCGACGGTGAGAAAAAGAATGTCGGGTTGATGTCGCCCAATCCGGCGGCGCTATCGACGCCCGGAAATAACGACGGCTGGCTGATGATCGGCATGATCACCCGCGTGATCAAGTTCCAATCCTCCGCTATCTTGATCGGTATCACCGGCTGCACGTTGAGGATGTAAATCATCTTGTCCCTGCTGCCGGCGCCAAAGTTGAAATTGCTCTGCAGCGGCACACTGATCAAATCCGCCACCGGGTTCTGAGTTTTCTTCGCCAGCTCCGACTCGTCCTGCGCCTGCGCTTGCGAAATCAACAAACCGATTAGCGCCGCTGTTGCCGCGAGAAATTGAAACGGCTTTATCATAAAAGCGAATAGCTCCTGTTAATTCCTGTCTAGTACCGTTGCCATATAACCGCAGCATGAGGTCGTGGGTGTTTCGCTACACAGCACCACGGCCCGCTCCGCCGATGGGTGATGGAGAAATCACACTTCGTCGCCGGCGGGCCGATCTGATCGAAGCCACGCTCTCGGCCAGCTCCACCTGATAGAAAGCACGCTTCAGTCGTACTCGCTAAGCTCATCAATCAGCGATTTTGCAGTAAGCCTTTGGATGTCAGTACTGAAACCTGATCACTGACACCTGACAGGGCTGTGCCATTTGTTTGTTCACTTCACTTCGAGCGTGATCTTGTTGATCTTGCCGGTGAATCGAGTCTCCGGGCCGATGCCGATACCCTCGGCGACCGGCGTCTGATTGTCGATGCCGACGTCGGCGGTCTCGTCCGCCGAGAAGATATTGGGCTGAGTCTTCTCGACGCGCCCCTCGGCGACGGACTTTCCGTTCACGAGGAGCGTCGCCTTGCCGCCCTTGCCGGCGCCGCCGCCGTCGTAGGCGAAGTCGAGCGTGACCGTCGCGGGACCGGCCGGCAGCGCCTGCGGCGCGGCGACGGTGTAACGCGCCAGCCCGAGGAAGTTGTAGGTGTAGGCCGGCTTGCCATCCTTCATGTACAGCGACCAGCCGCCGAAGCGCCCGCCCTGCGACAGGATCGCGCCGTTGGCGCCGCCCGGCCGGGATGTCGAGCTCGGCGGTGATCTTGCTCGACCGGTTCTTGATGTTCATGAAGGTGTTTTCCAGCATGCCCTGCATGCCCTCGTAGAGCGTGAGCGACTTGCGGTCGCCCAGGACATCGGGCCGGCCCGCGAGGGTCGGGTTGGTGCGCTCGATGGTCCGGTCGTCGATCGGCAGCACGTGGTACTTCTGCGGCTTCCTTCATGAACAGCGCCTGCATCTCCTTCAGCTTCGCGGGCTGCTCGGCGGCCAGGTTCTTGGTGAGGCTGAAATCGTTCCTCACGTCGTAGAGCTCCCAGACGTCGGTCGTCAGCGGCGGCAGGTTGGTCGATCTGCCAGGGCGCGCGGTGGATGGTGCGGGCAAACCAGCCGTCGTGATAGATCGCGCGATTGCCGAACATCTCGAAGTACTGCGTCTTGTGCCGCTCCGGCGCCTTCGCATCGTTGAAGGCGTAGACGCAGGCTGGTGCCCTCGATCGGCGTCTGCACCGTGCCGTTGACGGTCTTCGGCTGCGGCAGGCCGGCGGCCTCGAGGATCGTCGGGGCGATGTCGATGACGTGCGAGAACTGGCGTGCGCAGGCCGCCCTTCTCCTTGATGCCCTTCGGCCAGTGGATGACCATGCCGTTGCGCGTGCCGCCGAAGTCGGACGCCACCTGCTTGGTCCAGGTGAAGGGCGCGTCGAAGGCGACCGCCCAGCCGGCGGCCATGTGCGGGAAGGTTTCCGGACCGCCCCACTTGTCGATCAACGGGATCAGGTCCTCCACCTTCTCGGCCACGCCGTTGAAATAGGTCATCTCGTTGTACATGCCGACGAAGCCGCCCTCGGCGCTGGTGCCGTTGTCGCCGGCGATGTAGATGAACAGCGTGTTGTCCAGCTCGCCGATGTCCTCCAGCGCCTTCTTGAATCGCCCGATCTCGTTGTCGGTGTGCTCGAGGAATCCCGCGAACACTTCGGCCTGGCGCGCGAACAGGCGCCGCTGGTCCGCCGGCAGCGAGTCCCAGGCCACGATGTCCTTCGGCCGGTCGCCCAACTGGGTGTTCGCCGGGATCACGCCCAGCTTCTTCTGGCGCTCGAGCGTTTCATTGCGAACCTGGTCCCAGCCCTTGTCGAACTGGCCCTTGTACTTGTCGGCCCACTCCTTCGGCACGTGGTGCGGCGCATGCACCGCACCGGTCGCGTAGTAGACGAAGAACGGCTTGTCCGGCGTCATCGACTGCTGGGCCTTCACCCAGTTGATGGCCTGGTTGGTCATGTCGACGGTGAAGTGGTAGTCCTTCATCTTCGGCGGATCGACCTTGATCACGCCGTCGTAGATGAGCGGATACCACTGGTCGGTCTCGCCGCCGATGAAGCCGTAGAACTTGTCGAAGCCCTGGTGGGTGGGCCAGCGGTCGAACGGGCCCGACACGCTGGTCTCCCAGGCGGCGGTTTCGTGCCACTTGCCGAAGGCGCCGGTGCTGTAGCCGTTGAGCCGCAGCATTTCCGCCAGCGGCGCGACGCTGTTCGGAATCTGCCCGGTGTTGCCGGGGAAGGCCGTCGCGGTCTCCATGATCGAGCCGGCGTTGGCGGTGTGGTGGTTGCGGCCGGACTTGAGCGCGACTGCGCGTCGGCGAGCACAGCGCCGTGGTGTGGAAGTTGTTGAAGCGCAGGCCGGCCTGCGGCAAGCTGGTCCATGGTCGGCGTGCGGATCGGACCGCCGAACGTGCTGGGCCCGCCGAAGCCGATGTCGTCGATCAGCACGATCACGACGTTGGGCGCGCCCTTGGGCGCCTTGACCTCGAACCGCGCCGGCGGCTTGGCCTTGCGCGCGTCGAGCTCGTTGTAGGTCGGTCGCTTGGGCTCCGCGATCGGCAGGACCGTGCGATCGGGCTCGCCCTTAACCTGCCCGGCAGCGTCAGCGGCAAAAAGCGCCGCCATGACCAACAACAATAGGTATTGAAACATCTTGTGGTTCAATGGTTCTCTCCTTTAGAAATTCCGTGGAGATACGCAGTCCCGTGCGGTTTTGAAGTAGTTCGGGCCGTGGGCATTAACCCCACAATGAGCAATTAGCAAAGAAGCGTGCTGCCGCCTATTGGACCTTGGTCCAACACGGCGGCCTTGGTTGCCGTGCGGTGAAAATCAGCTGCCAATTCAGCATCTCTTCGCTCCCGCATGTTTCATTTCAGACGCGCGAAGGCGACCGGAAAGCGCTGCCGTTCGACGGCCTGGTAATAAATTCCATTGAGGCGATCGCTCTCAGCGTCATAGGCCAGGGAGTAAGTCGAGCCCGGATAGTTTACGTCGCGCAGCTCGATGAAAACTTTTGTCCCATCGCCGTCCCACGACGCTTCGGCTTTGCCGATGTGAATCGATTTCGGATTGAAATACCCGGCGTCCATCGCACCGCTGGCAGCGATGGATTTTATCTCGAGTATGTATCCGCCGTCCTGCCGCTGCCACCGCCCCTTGAGCTTTTGGTATTCCGAGGTCCGCTCCGCCGTGAGCGGATTCGCGATAAAGATTTCCTCCGGTTTGAACTCCCGCCACCAAAATCCCAGCGCGATCACCACCGCAGCTGCCAGAAAGGCCTCCGCCCAGCGAAGATTATCTCGCTGGGCGGTTTGCGATGGCATCGGCTGCATAGCTGCCCGACTCTTCTTGGATCGCTTGCTCATGCGCTACTCGGCAGCTCGACGAGCACTACCATGTCTGACATTCGAAGCATCCATCTCCCTCTCCTCACCTGATCACTCGCTATTTGTCCGCCAGTTTGCGTAGCCGCTCCACATACTTCTCCGCCTCGGCGCTGCGGCCGCCCTCACTATGAAAGGCTGCCAGCGCCTGCAGAACATCGCGATCATTGGGATGAGCCGCCAAAGTTTTTTCAAGTCTGCTGATCGCGGCGTCGGCTTTGCCCATGGAGTTCAGCGCGACGGCGTAGACGTACGACAAACGCGCATTGGCCGGCTCAAGGATCGTGGCCCGCTCGAATTCGCTCAGCGCCGCGTCGGCGCGTTTCAGCCGAACCAACGCCAGCCCGAGCGCGTGATGCAAGCTGGCACTCGTTGGGGCGAGCTTGAGCCCGTCGCGCAGAATGCGCTCGCCTTCCGCGTCGCGCCCGCGCGCGCGGTACAGGTCAGCCAAATTCACGTATGCAGGAATAAACTGGGGATCGAGCCTGATCGCCGCTTTGATTTCTTCTTCCGCGTTCGCCGCATCGCCGCGATTCGCATAGAAGGTTCCGAGATTGACCCGGGCCTCCGGCCGGTCGGCATTGTAGCGCTGGCTGGCGATATATTCCGCGCTCGCGCGTTCCAATGATCCGCGCTGCTCCGCACTCAGTTGCTCCGCCGGGACGGGCGCGAGCAGGCTCGCCGCTTCGATGCGCACCGCTTTCAGGGGATCGGCGAGAAGCGGCGCAGCCAACCGCACGCGCTCATGCGCCAATCCGCCGGCCAGCGATTGAAGAGCGGCGAGCCGCACCAGCGGACGCGGATCGCGCACACCCGCGGCAATCGTGCCGAGTGAAATTTGACCGAGCCCGGCATCAAGTTGCGCCAACGCCGTGGCGCGGGCGATGACCGGATGAGCCGCGTCGTCGGCAATGGCGCGCAGTCGCGCTTGAGCATCGGGCGCGCCGTCGTTGGCGGCGGCGAAAGCCGCGGCGAAAGGTTGATAGCCCTGCGGCTCGCTGCCATACCATTGCTTCACCTGCGCCGCGGCCCAGCTAGCATCCTGCTTGCTATGACAGCCGTTGCAGCCGTTCGGCGTGGAAAATTTTACGGACAGATCCGGCCGCGGCACGCGCAGGCTGTGATCGTGGCGCGGATCGACAACCATATAGGTCGTCGTCGGCATGTGACAGGCGACGCACGCGGCGCCGGCACTGGCGGACTTGTGGTGATGGTGCGCCGCAGTGTCGTATTTGCTGCTTAGATGACACCCGGCACAGAGCGTGTTGCCTTCGGCGCGCAATTTACCGGTATGGCTATTGTGACAGTCGCCGCAGGTGACGCCGATCGCATACATCTTGCTCTGCAGGAACGAACCCCAGTTGTAAACTTCGTCACGCTGCTGGCCGTCGGCGTGGTAAAGCGGGCTGGTGAGCAGCGCCGGGCGATAGTAATCGAGAAACGCTTTGCCTGGAACGTAGCCCTCGGCGATCTGGCCGCGCCGGGCGTGACACTGCGCGCACACCTCGATCTCCCGCTCCGTAACGCGCGCCTGCGAGCGCGCCGCGTTGCCGGTCGTTTGGTTGTGCTTCCAGGCAACACCGCGGCGTTCGTCGAGGCTCACGGTCAGCCCCTTCGATGATTCTTCCCCCTTTGAAAAAGGGGGACTGAGGGGGATTTCCGATTCAGACTTAAATCCCCTCTTGCCCCCCTTTTTTAAAGGGGGGGATTGAGCAGCGGCCCATTCAAGATGCAGCGAGCCCGGGCCGTGGCAGGCCTCGCAACCGACGCTGATCTCAGCCCACTTGGTCTGGAAGCGGTCGGCGACGGCATCGTAATTTTTTTTCAAATCGGTCGAGTGGCAGTCGGCGCACATGAAGTTCCAGTTTTGCGCCGGGCGCGTCCAATGCAGCTCATCGTCGTAACTGATCCGCTCCTTGGGATAGAGGTGAAACCAGCGCTGGCCCCCCGACTGTTTCGAGCGCGCGTCCCAGGCGATCGAGAGCGGCTGGATGCGTCCGTCCGCGAACTCGATCAGGTATTGCTGCAGCGGCGTGACGCCGAAGGTGTACTTGATTTCATAATCTTTGAGTTTGCCGTCGGGACCGTCGGTGTTAACGAAAAACTTGCCGTCGCGTTGGTGAAACGTCGAGGTAACTCCGGCGTAGGTGAATTTGACGCCGGCGAAATTACCGAGGACGGTTTGCGCATTGGCATGCTGCATGGCACGTGCGTGATCGGAACCCTGCCAGGCGCCGTACTCGTCGGCGTGGCAGTCCGCGCAAGCTTTCGTTCCGACATAGGACACGCCCCGGGCCGATGATGACGACGGCGGCGTGGGACCCAGCGCGGTCCACCGGCCAAACAACGCGTACAGGAGCCCGCCGATGATCATCAAAACGGCGCATCCGCCAATAGCGAGAATCCTGCGATGTCTGCCCGGTCGACCCGGATCGGCGCCCGGTCGAAGTCTATTTGCCTTGCGCGCCGCCGCCGGCCGACGCGGTTCTTTCTTTCGGCTCATTCAGTGACGAACTCGTTCCCGCTCGGCAGCCGATGAAAACCCAGCATCTTCAGGGCAACTAGACTTCACGTCGTCCGATACCCGCCACTGCTATCGCGCTGTTACGGCGCTATTCGGGTAACCCGTTGAGCATGTACATGGCCTGAATCGCTTCGCTCGGCTTACCGAAGCTGCTGAACCAGCGGTCATAAATCGGCACGATACCGCTCGAGCGGTAAAGTTCCGCCAATGCGCGGTTTACCGTAAGCCTGAACGCCGCGTCGTTGCGCGGCAGCATGAAGCCGTAGGGCTCGTAGGAGAATAGGACGTTGGCAAAGCCGAAGCGGCTCGGGTCCTTGGCCGTTATCGCGAGCCCGATCAGGATGCCGCGGTCGGAAGCGAACGCCGCTACGGTTCCTTTCTCAATCGCCGCGCGCCCCTCGACGTGATCTTTGACCGGCACCATCTCAACGGCAACGAACTGTTCTTTGAGAAATTTGGTCAACGCCTTTTCCGTGGTCGTGCCCGGGATGATCGCGACTCGTTTGCCCGCCAGGTCGGACAAACTGCCGAGCTTTGAGTCGGCGACGGTCATCAGACTGCCGCCGTCGACGAAGGTCATCAGGCTGAAGTCCACCCGTTCGTGGCGCGAAAGGCTGGCGGTGGTGGTGCCGCATTCGATATCGACTTTACCCTGGGCCACCATATCGATGCGGTTATCGGCGGTGAGCGGCACCCAATTGAGTTTGAGATTGATGCCGAGTTGCTTCTGAATACTACTCGCAATGTGGGTGCATAGATCGATGGAATAGCCCACCGGCCGCCGGTCCGGACCGGGAAAAGAAAAGGGCGGCGCCGACTCGAGATAGCCAAGGGTCAATGTGCTCGATGCCTTGATCTTCTTGAGCGTCCCGTCCAATTCTTGGCCAAAGGCTTGACCGGCGAATGCCAAGGCAGCCAGCAGCATAACCAGCGCGAGTCTAAAATTTTTCATCTAAATCTCCTTGATTCGTCGACAAAACTCGAAGCACTTGTCTCGAACCGATGACAGATAAATCGATCGTTTTTATCAGTAAGTTATTACTGAAGTGTGATCCGGCCGTATATTGGACTTTGGTCCAATAAGCTTGTTACCGGAATTCGAAAAGATATTAAAGGCTGTGATTTTCTATCCTACGGTTGGCGCATGAGACTCGGTTGCTTGGTCCGTTGTGGGATCCGTATCGATCCATGCGTTGAGCAAGGTGGCGGCTACGGCAAGCACCACCGGACCGACGAAGATGCCGATCAGACCGAAAGCGAGTAGACCGCCGATCACGCCCGCGAAAATAAGCAGCAACGGCAAGTCGGCGCCCTTGCGGATCAGGATCGGCCGCAAAAAATTATCCATGGTACTCGCCACCACCGTCCAGACGAGGAGAAATGTTCCCCAAGCCGAGTCGCCGGTCCAGTAGAGCCAAGCCGTCGCACCGCCGAGCACAGGGACCACGCCGATCTGGGCAATCGACAGAAGCAGCATTGCGGCGGTGAGCACGCCGGCAAACGGCACGCCGGCGATCATCACACCCAGTCCGCTGAAGACCGTTTGCACCACGGCTGTCACGACGACACCGAGGGCAACGCCGCGAATCGTTTGGCCGGCGAGATAGACGGCGTTCTCACCGCCCGGACCCGCCAGACGGTGGCCGAAGCGTACCAGGCGCGCGGTCGCCGCCTCGCCGTTGGCGTACATGGCAGCGGCGAGAATCACGGTTAACAAAAACTCGACTAACAACACGCCGACACCGCCCATCTGTGCGACAAACCAACCGACAAAGCCCCCGGCGTAGGGGGCGGCTTTGATGGCAGCTTCCTGGATGCCCGCGGCAGCGAAGCTTTCCCACAACTGAACCACTTTCGCACCGACCAGAGGCAGGTCGGCTATCCACTGGGGCACAGAAGGCACCTTGAACGATGCCAGTGATTTTACCCATACGACAATGTCGTCGACGTTCGAGACGATCGTGCCGATGGCGAACGTCAGGGGCACGACCAACACGCACGACAGTAAAAATGTCATCAACGTCACGGCCAGCGCGCGCCTGCCCCAGAGCGACGCTTGCGCGGCGATCATGAGCGGCCACGTCGCCACGACGATCGTCGTCGCCCATACGATCGCGCCGAGAAACGGCCGCAAGATCCAGATGGAAGATCCGATCAGAACGAGGATAAAAAGCACCGCCAACACGCCCCGTGTGATATCGCGCTGTATTTCTGCCATCGCTAGCTCTCCCTAAGTCCGCTGGTGACAATATTCCAATCGTCAGTGCCAAGAATTTATGACTGGGGCAATGCCGTCATCTGGGCAGCGGCCGAAGCCCGGCACAAGCTCCAACACTGCGAATTCCTCGCCACGGAACAATGGCGTGGCGACCGAGCGCAAGATTATAAAGAATGTTGTGGAGATCGGACTCATTGAGCAACTCCCCGCACGGCGTCGGCGATATCCCGGCTCAAACGGCGACCGCGCGGCTGGAGCGGCAACCGCAGCATACTACTCTCCTACTGAAAATCGGCATGGCTGTCTATTGGCTTTTGGTCCAATATCGAAAAAGTAATGTAGGTGACCGATCGCTGAAGCAGTGCCGGTCGGCGCGGCAATTTTTGCAGCATCAGGGCCACGCCCGTGCGGCTGTGCGGTCTACTGGCCGAGAAGCGCGAGGGCGGCGCGCAACGGAGCGCTGGAGACCTGAATCACTCCCGTGTAAGGCGAGTACATCTCGAAGATCAAAAAGATCGCTCCCGAAACCGACAGCGCGGCGGCAAATAAGCTGCCCACCACGGTCGCATTAAAAGGAGCGAAGAGGCCGAAACTGATGAAAACCACGGTGAGCCAACAAATCAGCATAACCAGCAACGGCAAGGAAACCACATTCATCGACTGCTCGTACATAAGCCAGCGTGTTTTCGCGATATCTATCGCGATGCGCATGGCATAGCCGTGAAGTGCGCGTTGTGCCTCGTTCTGTGGTGAGAGTCCGCCTATTTTCTCGTAAAGGACTTCAGCGCCGGCGGAAGTGGGCGTGAAACGCGAACCGCCGGTGCCTTCGTCTGACCACATCTGATCGAGCACCCGGGCAACAGCGTTGCGAAGCACAGCGCGCATCTCCTTTGTCTCCGGACCATAATTGGCCAGGATTCGGTCAAGCACGGCTACGTTGGCGGACATTTGTGTCAATTCCGCACGTTGGGCCTCGTAAGAACCCTTGGCCGAGGCCACCAGCAGGCCCAAGACAAGCGCGGACATGGTCCCGACCATTCCCATCCCCAGCTTCACGATATCTTTGGACTCTGAACTGAGATGATGATTCGGCAAAACTGAATGGAGACGGATGCCAAGTATCGCGCCGCCAAAAACGCAGGTGAACACGATCAAACTGACTATGATAAAACTCATCTTCCCGTCCCTTCCGGCTGCGTGCATTCGCGCTTTGAAAGCCCTTATCCCGTCCGCAAACACACGCTACGGCAGCGCGTGTTTGTCGAAACGCTCAGTACCGTTGTTGCTAATTGTCCGTAAGCGTTTTGAACCCGTCGGCGTACTTCTTCGCCTTGGCGCTATCGGCTTCGCACCGACAGCTCATCTAATTCTTTGCTTTCTGCGCGGTGGCATTTTCACTCGACACTCTTTCGCCCCGCCGCTGCAGCTGACGTCGTCAATTCGAAACCCGGATGATGATCAAAAGGATCGCCATCCGCAGCCAAGCCAGGAACGGTGAGAGATGTGACGGTAGGGTCGCGACGCAGGCCTTGTCTTGTCCGGGATCACGCCGACAGAGCTTCCCACGATGTAGAGTGCCGATAGAAGCCGCTCCGGTGTGAACATCCGAATTCGCACAGGAAGAGAATACGGAGGATGAGCCGCCACTTGCGTCGCCAGGCAAATTTCGAGACGCTCGATTCCAGCCTTGTCCACCCTACTGCCCGGAACGACTGAGCGCACCCACCGCGTCGGCGATGTCCTTGCTCAACCGCGCCAGCGCGCGGCTATGGGCGGCGGCGAGCACGCCGTAGCCTTTCTCTTGCACCGGCTCGCGCATCGTGGTGCGTCCTAGTTCGGTCTTGCCGTCCTTGGTGCGGCGCACGGTCCAGACCGCGTCGACCATCGCGGCCTCGCCCGGCACCGAGTTGAAACTCTGCACGTCGATGGCGGCGCGATAATCGGCGTCCGCGCTCAACCCCTGCGCCGCCAAGGTCACGCGCGGCGTGCCGAGCATGATAACGAGATTATCGGCGACCACGCGGGCGATATTGTTTTGCAGCGGCGCCGCCCAGCGATCGAACTCTTCCAGCCGCACTTGATTTGGCCCGATGTCGACGACGATCTGCGGCCGGTCGACTACCGCGGGCACGGTCACCGGGCCCACGGCTACCGATAGCTTGGATGACGTCGCGCCGGGCCCGCCCGTAGCACTTAGGGTATAAAAACGCGACGCCGGCGTGGACGCGCAGCTGGTCATGAGGACGGCGAGGGCGCAGACAGAAGCGACAGCGGTGAGGTAGCGCATTGGAATTTTACCTTTCAAATCAAATGTTCAACTGATCGACTTCACCAAGGCGACGCGCGAGGGTCGGTGTCGACGGGAGCGAACCGCAACATCCGCTCCCTTTTCCTTGCTCTCTGCGCCTGGCGTTTTCACTCGATACTCTTTCTGCTCTCTGGTCATTCCGAATTTGCTTCGAAATCTGTAATTCTGATCTTTATCTAGACTAGCCGGTTGCTGTAAAACCCATATCGCAGGCTGCTCAAAAAGATCTCAGAGGCGGGCGCGCGAAATTTCGACGAGCGCAGGCGTACGCCTGTAGGTTGGAGCGAGGCGATTGAGCGCACCCTTCGACGATGCTGCAGGGCATTCGGCATATGAATCTGTTTCAGCAGCCCGCTAGGGATTCTCCGCGGTCTTGCCGCGCAGCAGCGCTTCGGGATGTTGCTCTAAAAAGTCGGTTAATATGCGCAAAGATCTGGCGGCGCGGGCGATCTCCTGCAGGGCGTCACGCAAATCCTGCTGAGCCGGCGCATTAGGACCTACGAGTGTCGCATCTGCGTTTTTGAGTACGCCTTCGGCGCCGGAAAGTGTGCGGCGCAATTCCTCAATGGTGGTTCTCAACCCGGGGGTGACTTCTGCGTCAATGCGGTTTACTGCCTTGTCGGCCGATTTCAGCGTTTGATCGAGAGAGGCGAGCGCCTTGGTGAGATCGGCGCCAATCGCTTCGTAAGGCAAATTGTCGAGCTTGGCGAGAATGCCGCTCACCTTTTGCTCGAGATCCGTGATTGCTCCCGGCATCACCGGCAGCTCCACAGGGTCCCGGCTCCAGTCGATTTTCGCCTTGGCCGCGTTCGGAAAGAAATCCAAGGCGACAAACAACTGCCCGGTGAGCAGGTTGCCGCTGCGCAGCTGCGCGCGCACTCCCTTTTGTTCGACCAGGCGCTGCAAAAGCGCGTGGCGCTCCCGGACGCTCTGCTCGAAACTTTTACCGACCGCCGCTTGCTTTTGGTTCAAGCGCGCAATCAGCCGCTCAGGATAGGATACGATCTCCACCCGCCCGCGCAGATTCATCATCGCCGGGTCGATGGCAAAGCCGACATCGGTAACTTCTCCCGCCGGCAGCCCAAGAAGAGTGACCGGCGCGCCAACGGAGAGCCCGCGCAGCGATTCGTTGAAGTAGAGCACGTAGCGCGCCGATATCGACTCCGCCTGCTTCAGCGCGGTGGCTTGGTCGGTATAGAGCGTGAAGACCGCGTTGGCGGCGGCGGGCTCGGCCTTGACGGCGAAGCTCGGCGTGTCGAACGCGAGGCCGCCGGCGAGCACCGCGATGAGAGATTGCGTGCGCACTTCCACTCCGCCCGCGCCGATTGACGCATCGATGCCGCTCGCGTTCCAAAAGCGTGTGCCGGAATTGACGTATTTGTCGTAGGGCGCGTTGACGAAAATCTTGATCTCGATCTCCTTGCCGTCGTCCGCGAGGCCATAGGCGACGACCTGCCCAGCCAGCAGGCGGTGGTAATAAATCGGCGAGCCGATTCCCAGTGAGCCGAGGCTTTTGGCCTTGAGAACGAACTGCCGGCCGGCTTGACCGCCGGTGATGATCGGCGGCACATCGAGCCCGGTGTACTGGCGCTGCGCCTTGCCGGACTTGCCGACCTCGAAACCAATGTAGTTGCCCGAAAGCAGGGTGCCGAGGCCGGATACTCCGCTCAGCGTGACGCGCGGTTCGACGACCCAGAACTTGGCATCCTCGACCATCAGCCCCGCGGCGCTTTTATCGATCTTCGCCGTCACTTCTACCTTCGAGTAGTCGCCGGAAAGCTTCACCGCCGTCACCTGGCCGATATTTACGTCCTTATACTTGATGAATGTCTTGCCAGCCTCTAACCCTTCTGCGGCTTTGAAAACGATGTTGATGGTCGGGCCTTCGCTCATGATGCGCTGGACGGCAATACCAGCAGCCACCACCGCGGCGAGAATGGGGATGATCCAGACGACAGAGATCCGTGTCCCTTTCTTGCGCACGACGGTAGCCTGCGGCAAGTGGTCGCGATCGATGTTCTCAGCCATGCAGCCCCTCCCTGTTTCCAAGCGAATCCCAAATCAAGCGCGGGTCGAAGGACTCCGCCGCGATCATCGTCAACACCACCACCGCCGCGAAAAACAGCACTCCAGGACCGGGTGCGACAAACATCAGCGGCTGGAGCTGGATCAGCGCGACGGTGAATGTGTCGACGAAGACATCGAGCATCGACCAGCGGCCGATGAGCTCGACCATGCGATACAGCCGGGTCCGTTCGTGGTTAGTCTTTATCGAACCGCGCTGGACCGTGATCAGCAGATAAGCAAGCGCCACCAGCTTGCCGAGCGGGATCATCACGCTGGCGATCAGCACGATCAGCGCCAGCGGCCACGATCCCGAAGTGTAAAGAAACACCACCCCGCCCATGATGTTTTCGGAGTCCACCGACCCCAGCGTGGTCGTGCTCAGCACCGGCAGAACGTTGGCGGGAATAAAACAGATCGCCGCGGCGATGATCAGCGCCCAGGTGTACTGAATGGAGTGGTGGTGGCGCCAGACGAGCTCGCCGCCGCAGCGCGGACAGTATCCCGGCTCGGCCCGATCGGCCGGCCGCAACAACAAGGCGCAGGTTTCGCAGGAAACCAGTCCCGCCTGAGCTGCGGTGAGCGGGATAGCGCTCGTCGTAACAGTATCGTTAACAGCTTTTTCCATCTGCGTAATTTCTCTGACGGTTATCCATCATGGATGCAGTACTTCACGAAAGAGTTTCTCACCACGAAGTGTCCATGAGCTTGAGCTCGAGCTCGCCTATAGAGCATGAAAATGGTTGGCATTCCCAGAACATGCTCCGCTCCTTGATTCGTTATTCCCGCGCACGCGGATTCCAGGTTTGTTCTGCGCAGAATTAGCCTGGATACCCGTTTTTGCGGGTACGACGGAGCCCCGGAGGCCCTTCGTTGTACATATCATCCCCACGTATCCTTTTTTGAAGGAGGCACCAAGGACACCAGGTTCGGAGGTCAAGTCTGTCCATTCCCAGTGCGTTGCCCTTGCCGAGCTTTGCGTTCTATGCGTTCTTTGCGGCGACTCCGGTTGCGAATCTTATTTGGTTGCTGCGACGCCGGGTTATGTTTCCCCCGCGCCGGAGGATACCGGCGCCACTTCGCCTTCGGCCCATTCAACCCGTTGCCAGACCTCGCTCGGATGGAAGGTGGCCATGATCGCGGCGAACAGAAAGATCAGCGCACCGAGCGCATATATGCCGATGCCGGGCACCACCGTTGCCAACTCGGCAATTTTGATCAGCGCGACCAGGATACCTAGCATCATCACCTCGCTCATCGACCAAGGCTGCATGGACTCCGCCCAACGCAGCATTTCCCCGACCCAGTGCGGCGCCGGCGGCTGCCGCACAGCGATCAATACCGTCAGCATGAACAGGATGTAGCTTGCCGGAGCGATCACCGCGCAGAAAGCTACGACCATGGCCGTCACATCCTGCCCCTGCAGCCACATCTCATACGCGCCGCCGATGATCGTCGTGCTCGCCTGGCGCCCGACGGCCGAGAGCCCCATCAGCGGCGAAGTATTGGCGACGATGAGTACGATGGCCGCCGTCAGCGTAAGCGCCAGCGTGCGGTCGATCGAATCGGTTGGCGCCGAGGCGAGAGTGTGACCACAGCGCAGGCATCGAGCCTTGCCGCCGGACGGCAGTTTTGGCAATCGCTGCAGCAGATCGCAATCGGGACAGGCGACGGTTTCCAATCTGTTAGCGTGCGCGTTGAATAACAGTAATAGTCTGACGAAACGTTACCGGTTTATTCTGCAAACCTTAGCCGCAAAGGCCAGGAAGACAGTACGACCTTCCAATTAGCAAATAACCGCAAGCCTGTATGTTAGACCTTGGTCCAATATCGAAGCGACTCGGCCTTAGCTTCAATGAAACCCAATGGACCGCAATGGGACGAGGGTCGAGGGTCGGCTGTCGAGGGCAAGTCTCTGGTCACTCTATCACTTTTCGAACGCGAAGATGCGCTTCCAGTCGTTCGTCATGTTCACCACTGTCCAGCTCTTCGTGTTTGCTTCGTCGAGCGCCGTGTTCAGCTGACCGATGGACGACTTGCGGTCGTAGGCCCACTCGCGTTCGCCGTCGGTGTGATGGACGATGCCCATGGAGCGCGCGCCGCTGCCACCAGCGGTCCACTGCAGCATTTGCAGGTCGCCGTCGGAGTTGCCGAAGGCGAGAATCGGGCGGCGGCCGATGGCCTTGTGAATGCCCGCCGGCTTGCCGGGTTTATCGTCGATGAAGTCGATCTCAGGCAGCTTAACAAGCACCGGCTTGCCGTCGCGCAACTCGAACTTGAGCTTGCCGCTGCTGCCGATGACTTGCTCGGGCGGGATGCCATAGACGCGCTCGGAAAACACCCGCATAAAATCGCCGCCGCCGGAGACATCATCGATTCTCCTCTCATTTGCGAAATTTTTTTAGGAACGTGACCTTGTTGAGCTTGCCGGTGAAAGCCGAGGCGCGATCAATCACGCTTCGCCTTCTCCGTCATCGCCGCCTGTAGTTTCTTGATATCGGCAGGCGACAGCTGGGGACGATCAACTTTGATCGTCAGCTTATTGAGCTTGGCGGTCAGCGTAAAGGGCGGCTTGTAGTCCGCGTCGTTCACGCCGGTCAGTGTGTCCGAGCCGATGTCGAACGCCTCGTCCCATTGCAGGATCATCGGCAGCGTTTTCTCCATCTTCTTGGTGGCAACCTCCTTGCCGTTCACTTTGAGGCTGCCGGTGCCGGACCGGCCGACGCCGCTAAAGTTGTTGAACGCCAGCGTGCCGGGGCCGATCCCCTCATACTTGAAGTCGAACTCAAGCGTGTGCCGCCCCGGCGGCAGCGCGTCGGGGGCTTCCCACTTGAGGCGCTCGAGATCGACCAGATTCCATAGGAACACCGGCTTGCCCTTGAGCAGGTAGAAACCGTAGCCAGCGAAGCGCCCTCCCGAGGTCAGGATCATGCCCTCGGCGCCGCCGTTCGGCACTTCGATGTCGGCGGTGATCGTGTAGGAAGTGTTCAGTAGAAGCGGCGAATCGCCCTGCGGTAGCCCGGTCATCGGCCGCGTGTAGACGAACTCGGTGCGGCCGGCGGTGATGTTCGGGCGCGGCGCGACGATGCGGGCCGCCACCGACGCGTCCATCGGAAAGACCTGGTATTTCTTGGCCTCGGCGATGAACATCTGCTTCAACTCCTTCACTTTCTGCGGGTTCTTGGCCGCGAGGTTCTCACTCTGGCTAAAGTCCTTGCTCAAGTTGAAAAGCTCGAGCACCTGGTTGTTCAGCGGGTCCGGGTTGGCCGGGCTGAAGGCCTGCCACGGTGCGCGATTGACCTTGGTGCTCAGGAACCAGCCGTCGTGGTAGAGCGCCCACTGGCCGAACATTTCAAAGTACTGCGTTCGATGGCGCGACGGCGCCTTGGCGTTTTTCGCGTCGAAGGTGTAGACGAAGCTCGTGCCTTCGATGGGCGCCTGCTTGATGCCGTCGAGGACTTCAGGCGCTCGGATGCCGGCGGCTTCGAGGATGGTGGGCACCACGTCGATGACGTGGATGAACTGCTCGCGTATCCCGCCCCTGTCTTTTATACGCGCCGGCCACGACACCACCATGTTCTGGTTGACGCCGCCGAGTTGGGAGGCGTTCTGCTTGAACCAGGGGAACGGCGTGTCGAACATCCACGACCAGCCGGCCGACATGTGGTTGTAGGTTTGCTCGGTGCCCCAGACATCGTAGAACTTCATCTGCACATTGACAGGCAGCTCGTTAAGACCATTGAAGAACGCGACCTCGTTCGGCGTGCCCATCGGGCCGCCCTCGGCGCTGGTGCCGTTGTCGCCATTGATGTAGATGATCAGCGTGTTGTCGAGCTTGCCCAGGTCCTCGAACCCCTGGATCACGCGGCCGATCTCGTGGTCGTTGTAGGCGGCGTAGGCGGCAAAGATCTCGACCTGGCGGATGAAGAGCTTCTTCTCGTCCGCCGAGAGCTGGTCCCATTCCTTCAACACTTCCTTCGGCCACGGCGGCAGCTTGGCGCTCTTCGGAATCACGCCGAGCTTCTTCTGGTTCTCGAAGATGCGCTCGCGCACCTTGTTCCAACCTTCGTCGAAGAGCTTCATCTTGCTGATCTTGTCCACCCACTCCTTGGTCGGGTGGTGCGGTGCGTGGGTTGCGCCGGGCGCGTACTTGATGAAGATCGGCTTGTCCGGCTGGATCTGGTGCATCCGATTCATGTAGTCGATGGCGTCGTCCGCCATCCCGGTGACCAGATTCCAGCCCGGCTTGCCCTCGAACGGATAGATCTGGGTCGTGTTGCGAAACAGGTTCGGCTGCCACTGGTTGGCGTCGCCGCCGACGAAACCATAGAAGTACTCGAACCCCATGCCGATCGGCCACTGGTCGAAGGGGCCGACCTGGCTGGCCGCGAACGCGGGTGTGTTGTGGTTCTTGCCGAACCACGACGTGGCGTAGCCGTTGTCGAGCAGGATCCGTCCGATGGTGGCCTTGTCCTTGCCGATGATGCTGTTGTAGCCGGGGAAGCCCGTCGCCTGCTCGGAGATCACGCCAAACCCGGCCGAGTGATGGTTGCGCCCAGTGATCAGCGCGGCGCGCGTCGGCGAGCACAGCGCGGTAGAGAACATGCGGTTGTAGCGCAGGCCCTCATTGGCGATGCGGTCCATCGCCGGCGTCGGGATAACGCCGCCAAAGGTGCTGGGCACGCCGAAACCGGCGTCGTCGGTGATGATCAGCAGCACGTTGGGCGCGCCCTTGGGCGGCACGACGCGCGGCGCCCACCAGGGCTTCGACTGCAACGCACCCTCCTTGATCACGCCGCCGAACTTCGGGTCGGGCGCGGGAAGTTGTTTCCCGCTGAGCGTAGTTGTGGCGCTCGGCGATCCCGGCGTGCCGGTGATTTCCGCTGCCATGAGCGACGCCGCCGTCAAACTCAAAAGTCCGGCTCCCAGCAAGACCGCCCTCAGGCGGTGTAGAGTCACCTTCATACTTTTCTCCTCTGCTCTTTTTAATTGTTTCGGAGTGCGAATTTTCCCCTGACCCGACAATCGTCTCCCGCCACTCGACATCCGCAATTTCTTTTCGCCAATCAGCTCATCAAAACACCATCTGCATCCGCAGTCCGAGGATGGTTGCCAGGCCGATGCTCTTTTTACTGATGATCGCCGGGAGTGGGCTAAGGCTAAATTTATTCTTTTGCGCGCCGCGGACGACTTGGATATCCGGCGTTACCCTGAGCCACGGCGTAATCGCGATATTGTAGAACGCTTCGAACCCGTACTCGTCGCGCAACAGCTTCGTGGTGTTGAATATACCCTGAAGCTTGGGGCTGTTGGCATCGATGTAGTAAAAACCCAAGCCGTAACGGTCATTGTGGCGGTTCGGGATCACGCCCTTGCCACCGATTCCCAGGCTGTAAAAGAACTGCATGAAGTTGGGATTGCCGTCCGAAGCGCCGAAACGGCCGAAGATGCCGATACCCTTCGCCCGAGCCTTTCTTCGGCTCGTAGAAGTACTGGTCAAAATTGTAGTAGACGTTCCATGAGCCCTTCTTGCCTTCGAGTGCGCCGTTTTCGAATATGAAGCGAGCATTCTGATCGATCGAATTGAATTTCCTGTTGGAAAAACTCGCGCCAAAAAGCTGATGGCCGGTGCGGCCAAAAAAATCCGTTCTCACTCTGCCCTCGCCGACTACGGTCAGATTATTTCCATCCAAATCATCAAAGCCGCTGGTGCTGGCACTGCCGGAGGCCGACAGCAGGAATAAACTCAAGATCGCCTGCTTGGGATCTTTGGTCGGCAAAACGATCAATCCAGTGCCTAACGTCGAATAGGGCACCGTCAAGGTCAGCACTGGATTGAGGTTAAATGCCAGATTCATAAACTGGTCGTCGCCTTTGCCGTGGGCAAACTCATTCATGTCGCCGGCAGTGGACGCTAAGGGTGGCGAGCTTGCCGATCGCCAAGCCGAAGTAAGGCGAAAGGAATTGCGTAAAGTTGAACGCGGGCAGGTTGAAATTGTCACCGGCGGGCGTGGGATAAATCTGGCTGCTATTTACCGGCATCAATCCGCCAGTTCTGCCGTTGATTGACTTGCGAAGCCTATCCGCGGGAATAAAGTTGCCCTCAGCTTCCACTGTCAGAAAGCCGCCCGGCCACAAGCCCAGCTTCCCCGTATCTAGATGGAGGTTTATGTCGCCGCGGCCGCCGCCGTACTGCCAGCCGGTTTGTTTGCCACCATGGACGATCCCCAGGGCGGCTTGGGTGAAATTCATGTCTAGGGTGACGCCCTTGCCGGCTAGATCATTGCGCAATCCGCCCCAGTCGCCGCTGAGTGTCGAGCGTGCCCAGAAGTCACCTGAATAAGAATTCTCGGCGGCACTGTCCGCTGCCCATGAATTTCCTCCGAGAGAAATGCCAAAGAAAAACAGCGCTGCGGTAATTTTAGTTAAATTAAGCATTAATAATTTCCCTTGCATCGAACGTCTATTAGCCCTTCGCAAGTACGTTCTGCCTGCGACGGCGACTCAGCCGTTCTACCGAAGAGTGGGAAAAATGTATATTGGACCTTGGTCCAATAACGTGAGGATCGCGGGCTTAAGAACGCGCAACGAGGACAAATGTCAGTTCTCGTAATGAGCTTGTCATTTGCGCGAACTCACTTCGGAAACAGGAACTGTATCTGGAAGCGCAGTCGCCGCGGGATTGGGCGACATCAACCCAACTTTCTTTTTCTCCCCGTCGAAGCCAAGCAGTTTGATCTGGGGTGCCAAGCAGCCGATCGCTCGCCGTGGGTAATGTAAAGGTCGGTCCAACCGCTATCGACGCCTGGAAATAACGACGGCTGATTGATGATCGGCATGATCACCCGCGTGATCAGATTCCAGTCCTCAGCGATCTTGATCGGAATCACCGGCTGCACGTTGAGGATGTAAATCATTTTGTCTTTACTGCCGGCGCCAAAGTTGAAATTGCTTTGCAGCGGCACACTAATCAAATCCGCTACCGGGTTCTGTGTTTTCTTCGCCAGCTCCGAATTGTCCTGCGCCCGGGCTTGCGAGAAGAATGAAGCGGCCACCGCCACGGTTGCGACTAGACATTGGATTTTTCTCATCATAAAACGAAATCTCCTTTGCTCCTGTCTAGTACCGACTTTCGATGGTCGAGTTAGGGGCGAAACGCGAGTTCAAGAATCGAGGGTCGAGGTAAATTGGCAGCTTCATCTCAGCTTACTGCTCCGCGCCTTTGCTTTTTATACACATCCCGACTCTCGTCTCTCAACCCCGCGCAAAGTTGTCCTCGCTAGTGCTTCACCGCCGTCCAAGTCTTGTCTGGATTATATTCTTTCATCGCCGTGGCAGTGGATGCGGTGTTTTTTCCCAAGTCCTTTTGAAAGACCTGGCCGTCATGATTGACGATGAAACTCATGACGCCGGAGTTTTCATATTCCGCGGGATAGGCGACCAGCGCAAAACCGCCGATCATTTTTCCATTAACCAAGTAGCTGTACGCTCCGCCAGGCGCGTCTTTCCCTTGCCCCGTGAGAATCCTGTAATAATAGCCGCGATAAGGAATGGGCTTATCGCTGGTTTTGTTGGACCCATAGCCCTGGCTTCGTGCGTCGGCGACAAGCAGACCGAGCGGGCTCTGCGCCTCGCCTGCCTTGGCTTCCCAGTAGAGACCGTTTTTCTTGCCCGGGTCGCTGCGAAATTTCTGCGCGTATTCCATCAGCGCATTGCGGTCCCGGTCTTTGGTCGCGAATTCGCGCTGGGCGTCGACGTAGGCCAACGAGACCTGGATCGCGTCCAGTTCATTTTGGCCAATGCGCCGGTTGAGGATTTCTTCTCTGCCCTTGTCTGTGTCGAAGACCCAACCCTCAGCTTTCTTGACTACGGGAATTGGATAGGGCCATTCGCTTTTACCGACCTTGACGATGCGGTTTTCGCCTTCGCTAACGATGCTGACCTTCTCGTCATAGGCTGCCAAAAACTGCTCACGCCTTTGTTTGTCCGCCACCGCGTCGCCGGAAAACAACAGTTCTTTGGCGTAGGGGCCGTAGATCGCCAAAAGCTCCTTATCGTCGTTGTTCCGAGCCGCGGTCACGGCGGCTTTCACCGCCTCTTCGGGGGTCGCGAAACTCTTCTGCTTTGCCGCTGTCGCGGCCAACGAGAGTTGGCATAGGCTGAGCGCTAAAATAATCATCGCTCCGAGCGCGCACCGTTGACGGCTCGGATGCTTGTTTTGATTTGCGCTTAGATCGTGAAGCATCGCTTCTTCCTCCATGAAATCAGATACGAGGGTCGAGGGAATTTTCACTCGTCACTCCCCACTCCTTCTACCGACGGCGGCCGCCGCCACCACCACCACCTCTTGCGCCGCCGCCACCGCCTCTTGAGCCACCGCCGCCAGCGCTAGACCGGCTCGCGCTGCCCCGTTGACTGGCGCTACTGGCGGCACTGCCACCACGCTCGACGCCTTGATAGGCGCCGCCTCGGCTGCTGCCACCGCCGCGGTCGCCGCCGCCACCGAGTTGACTCGCACTACCGCGGTTGCCACCTGCTTGCCCGGCGCCGCGATCCGCAGTTGCCGCTCGATTGCCGCCGCCCGCGCCGCCACGATCACCCGCTCCGCCAGCAGCGCGATCGCTGACGCCACCGCGGCTGATTTCCTGCCTGCCCTGTTCGGCTCGGCCGCGAAACTGCTCGCGCGACTTGATCGCATCGTTGGTGCTGGCTCTGTTAAATTTTTGCGCCGTCCCTTGATCGCGATAGGAAACCCCCTTGCGGTGCTCGGCGTTATGCTGCCACTTGCCGCCTCCCGCCGGCTGATTTTTTGCGTACTTACCGCGATCGATGTTGTTGTTGATGTTGGTGTTCCGGCTATTGTTGATGTTCACGTCGCCGCCATTCCAGTTGGCATTGCCCCACGCATAACCCCATGCCGCTCCCATCCCGACGCCGGCGGCAAACCAAAACGCAGACCCTGCGATATACCCCGGTGGATAGTAGGCGTACGGCGGATACGCCGGGTAAGGCCAAGCGCCATAAACCACCGTTGGATTGTATGTCGGAACGTAGATCACCTGCGGGCTGGCCGGTTCGATTTTGATGATTTTCTCTTCGACGATAACGGTCTGCTCTTTGGTCGTCTTGAGATTGCCAGCCGCCTGCGCCTTGGCGCGCATGCGTTGGATCGTGTCCAAGACCACTTTTTGATCCGCCAAAAAAGCGTCGCCCAACTTTTGCGTCCAGTCGAGCTTCTCGCTCATCATGGCGAGCACCTGAGGAAAATTGACCAGCGATTTTATGCTTGGATCCCAGTCTTGCGCTTCCAGGGCTTTGGTCAACGCATCGCCTTTAAGGCTGGCGTTTTGCTTGGCCCAGCGCTCGGCCTGGACGACTTCCAGCGGATAGGTCGCTGCCATGAGAATTTGCGAAATCAGCGGGTCCGGATGGAGCGCGATGGGCGCAACGATTTGCTCCAACTCTTCCGGTTTCAAGGCCGGCGCCGGGCCGGATTGCTGCGCAAACATTGACGGAGGCGCCGCCAGTAGCACCATCAGGATCCAGCTCAACCTGCGCATTAAACCGCGTCTTGTTTTCATGATTCTCCTCCCTCGTTCGCGACACTCATCATCCGCGAGCGCTCGTCCCGGAACGGCCAAATCCTATACGTTTATCGCCCTGGCGAGTCGGCGGTAGCTAGCCCGCCAAGCAGGTTCAACGTATTAATCGAGTGCTGCTTTCCAACAAGCCCATGGATTGGAACTTCACTGCATCGCTACTTCATCATGATCTTCATGCCCGCCGGTCCCATGGTCAACTGCGTGCCTGACTTTTCGCCTTCGTTCTTTAGAACAACGATAGTCACGCCCCGGTCATTCTTCATCGACATGGCGGCATCTCCCCCCGCGATGGCAAAGGTCGTCTGGCTTGCCGCATAGGTGCCGGTTAAATCGGCCGGGCTCTTCAGATCATAAACTTTCCCGGCACCGGTAAAATTCGATACGCCGACGTCCACCAGGCTCAAGCCCGAGAGCGAGAACGGATAGCTCTTCCCTTGAAAGTTCAGAACCCCGTCGCCCCGGGTGGATCCCACTCCTAGGGCGACAGATGTCATGTTCAACGTGACCAGCCCTGAGGGCACTCTTTCGTCGGGCTTTTTGTAATCCGGATAGCTCTCCACCCAGCTAAAGAGTTGGGCCTCGGCACGATCACGCACCTGCCAACCGCGGCTCTCGATTTCCTTTCGAGCCCTGGGGCTCAGGGTGCCGGTTATCCACACTTGTTTCTCCTTGATTCCCGACAACTCGCTCATCAGCTGGTTCGCGCCGGTGAGCAGCTGCGCCATCGGCTCGGTCCAGACCAGATAATCAAGCGGTAAAACGACAACCAGGGCGCCATTTTTTGTGCGGCCCGCGGCGAATAGACCGCCGAGGGAAATGAAACTCTCCAGCGGCGTCACCGATTTGTTGTAACCGGCATACATCTGTGCTTGGCGCTGGCGGAATAAAGCTATCGTTGGATTTTGGCTGGACAAAGACAAACGAACTATAGCGCCGCGGTCGGCTACGCCGTTCATCTCGCCCAGGGCATGAACGAAAAGAGTCTGCTCCCGCGGCGAAAAAATCGTGTTATTGAGAAACCAATCGGCAACCTGCGGATTGACCCCCATGGCGTTTAGCTTCTGCAAATTTTGTTGCCGCAGCTCCACCGGCGGCATGTTTTGGAATACCTGATTTAACACCTTATTCGTGCCAACCACGGTCATGGCAACCCCTGCACCTCCAGGCACCGCCGCCATGGCGGCGGACCAGGTCAGAGATCCGGCGTAGCCGGCCCATGAGATCCGGTTCAACATGTCCTGGAGTTTTTCGTTCTCCGAGTAAACGTCGACGTCGAACTGATAGGCGTACTGCCGTTTGGCAGTCGAGAAGCCGATTGCGTCTTTGAGACGCGAATCCTCGGACTGGCTGCGCTTGGCTCCCGTCATACTCTCGCCCACCCGCGAAAAAGCCGCGCCTAAACCCTGAACAGCCCCGGTCAATGTTTTCACCGGACTGGTGACCAGGCTCATGGCGCTGTTCATGGCGTCGAGCCCAGCCTCTTTTATGGAAGCGACGTACTCCTTACTGCCCTGGACCTTTTCCATCACGACCATCGCGTTGATCTCGCCGATGCGCTTTCTCAACACGGCGGTGGAGACCACGGTGAAGGTGCCGAACTTGGAGTCGACCTGGTAAGTGTTCAAGTAGCCGTCATTGGTCACTCTCTCCTGGACCCGATGATGTGCGCCGGATAAGAGCTCCGGCGGCAATATCTTCGATGCGCTGAGCACCGCTGCCGGCTCATAGCTCTGCTGCGCAAAGGCCGGAACCATGAATCCCAGCAGCGCTGCCACTACGAACGCCCTAACGGCGCGCCATGGCGGCTTAATTAAATTAACACTCGATCGGATTTTCTTGAGATTCATTGGTAACCCTTCCTTCTTTCAATTGACGCGTGTCACGCCAAGTTCACAACAACCTAAACAACTTCTTCTAACCGGAGGAAACTAAGGAAACGCAGTTATTCTTAAACCATGTCTGTTATCTCGTTACCTCCTGAAAAAAGTCCGATTGGAGCGAGAATCGAGTATCGAGGAAACTTTCGCTCGACATTGCTTGCTCCCCCTCTGGCCGGCTGGTCTAGTCGTTTATTTCTTGGGCGGCCACGGAATTAATGCGTTGCTTGGAAGCGGTTGATATCGCTGAACCAATGCATGGTTTGCTGATTGATTTCGACCCTCGGCATTTTGCGTTGTAATCTAATAAACCATGCGCGCCTTGCGCACCTGGTCCGGTGGTATCCATCCCTGCTTGGCAAAAAACTCCGACAGGTAGCGCGCCACTAGATCGCCGCTTCCTGCGGCCATGCGGGCGACCTCTGATTTATATGTTTTCACGCCTGCCACCGCGGCGTTGGCAGCCACCATCCCGGCCGTGACCCCTCCCGCCGCCACCGCACCGACACCCAACGTGGTCGCCGCGCCCGGCATGTTGCCGCTGTTGGATTGGGTGGTGAAATCGAGCAGTTTACGCGCTTCTTGCCCCTGGTAAACTTGGACCTGGCTATCGACCGTGGACGCTCCGTTGCCGAAGCCGACAACCAAACGATGCAGCGGATTGCCCTCGTTTACGGTCAGGAATTGACCGTCGATCAATAAGTCACTGCCCGTGGCGCTGGTCTCGCGGCCGACCCGCTCGACGACGAATCCCAGCGGCCTTAAGCCGTCGACAACTTGCTCCGCCAAGGCGTCTTTCACTTCCTTGGCGAGCAATCGTTCCCGCTCGGACGCATCTTTTATGTTCGGCTGTTGACGCATGATGCCCTGGTATTCTTTGACTTCGCTCTCACTCACGGCGAAGTCCAGGACAAGTATGCGGCTGGGCCGCGGCAGATTGGTATCAGGCACCAGGGCAGCGCGGCGAATCCCCGTCTGGCCGCAAGCGGCAACCAAACAGCAGAGCAGTGCGCCGGCAAACAGGCGAATCCGGTTCGACATCAAATGATTCCTCCACTTTCGGAAACTTGTCGTTCGACTAAGAACTGATGAAATGCAATAAACGGGGCGACATGCCACTGCGGCGGGCATCACTAACGCGTGTTAGTGACCGTAACCGCGGCTTGCGGCATTCGAGCCTCCAAACTCTGCCTTACTTCATCAACGGCACGCCCTGGGCGAGATCGTACTTCACCACCGCGCGAATTTTGTTCTCAATTTGCAGATATCGCGCGACTTTGATGGTCGGCAGCGCTTTGCTGAGCTTCGGCGCGAAGGTGCTTTTGAGATTGACCTCCGCCTGCTCGATCGCGTTGGCCTCGTCGATCAGCTTTTTCGCCTTGTCGTCGGTCAGCGACTTGTTGCGCGCGATCATCCGCATAGCTGTCGACCAAATTGACCATGCGCTGATTGATCTTCTGCAATTCCTTTTGATACTCGTCGTAGATCGGCCAGAAGCTCTTCGCCTCCGACTCGGTCAACTCCATGTTCGACGCCACCACCAATTTCTTATCGGCTTTGATCTTGTCACGCAGGATTTGCATGTTGTCGGCTGGCTTGTCCTGCGCGGCATTAAGCGGTGCAAAACCAAACAGCGTAATAGCCACGGCAATTCCGATTGTTACTTTCAAAAAGTTTATTTGCATGTTTATCTCCTTGAAGCGTGATTAAACGCTTTGAACTACTGAACGTTTTGAACGGCTTGAACAATTCCACTACGGAAGCCCCGCCTATAGCTATGGATAGATTCTGGTAATCTTGGTTCCCTGGATGCCGGCGCCCCCCATCAGTCCCTTCTGGTCGAAGATGAATGCATAGACGCCTTTTTGCAGGGTCGTGGTCGATAAGTTCTTGCCGAAGCCTTCGTCCAACACGACCAGGCTCGGCCCGACTCCCAGTTCGAAGCCGGCAGTGTTGTCGAGGTACTGCAGCGAGGCATCGTCCATGAAAAACAGCACGTAGCCAAACGCTTGGGCTCCGGCTTGAAAACCATAGGATACCGCCAGCGAGCGGTAATAGGCGACCGACTTGCCGCCTTTGCGCAACGCGCCGTCGCCGAACTGTCCGGCGAAAATGAAACCGCCCTTGACAATGCTCGGGAAAACCAGCACCGCCACGGCTTTGTCGCCTAACGCTTTTGCGCCCGGCATTTTTTTATAGAGATCCGCCAGCGCCGCCCTGGCGTCGCGGTCGATCTCGCCCGCGCTCGCGGCCTGCGCTCCGGCCGGATTCCAGATATTTACGGTAACCAGCATCCATGTCAGCCCGACGATCATCATTGCTGCCTTAATATTTCGCGTATTTGCTCTCATTCTGTGCTCCTGTCATCAAATTTGAAGTGATACCATCGACACTCGTCCCTCGACACTCTTTTCTTACTGAGCCAACGGCACGGTGGCCGCGAGATCGTACCTGAGCAGCATGCGGTACTCATTTTCGATCTGCAGATAGCGCGCGGCCTTCTTTGCCGGAAGTGCTTTGGTCACCTTGGGGATAAAGGCGGTGCGTTGTTTAGCCTCTTCCTGTTCGAGGGCGATCCATTCGTCGAGCAATTTCTTGGCCTTGTCGTCGGTGAGGGATTTGCCGCGGTAGTCCGCCGCGTAGCTTTTCAACATCGCGCCCAAGCGCTCATGGAATTTCTGCAGATCCTTTTGGTAATCTTCGTATACCGGCCAGAAGCTTTTGGCTTCCGCGTCGGTCAATTCCATATATTTGGTGACAATCTCTTTTTTGTCCGCCTTGAGCTTGTCGTGGACAGCTTCCAAATTGTTCGCCGGTTTGTCGACACTGGCGGATTTGGCTTGCGCCCAGCCGCGCGCAGGCACTCCCGTCAGCATGACCGCCAATGCGATGACGGCACTATTGATTGCAGTTTTGCTTTTCATGGCTTCTCCTCTTGATGATATTGATTTTAAAAACCCTCCACCGCTCTTTTAATTCTCTCGCTATGATTGACGCCCGTCTCGATATCCTCGTCCTGTCATTGCTTGACCGCGTTCCAGGTTGAATCCGGATTGTATTCCTTCATGCTCGACGCCACCGTTGCGCTGTCCTTGCCGAGATTTTTTTCAAACACTTTGCCGTCGTGGTTGACGATAAACGTCATGATGCCCGAGTTGCCGTACTCCGCGGGATAGGCGACCAGCGCGAAGCCGCCGATCATGTTGCCCTTGACTAGATAGCTATGGGCGCCGCCCGGCGCGTTTTTTCCCTGGCCGGTAAGAATTCGATAATAATAGCCGCGGTACGGCGCGGGCTTGTCGGGTTTGTTTTGCCCGTACCCTTCCTTCACCGCGCGCGCGGCAAACGGTCCGAGGGGACTGCTCTCGTCGCCGGCTTTAGCTTCCCAATACAAACCATTTTTTTTGCCCGGGTCGCTGCGGAACTTCTGAGCATATTCTACCAGTCCGTCGCCGTCGCGATCTTTCCTGGCGTACTCGCGCTGGGCGTCGACATAGGCGAGCGAGACTTGGGCAGCGTCCAGCTCGTTCTGCCCGATGCGGCGATTGAGGACCTCTTCTCTGCCTTTGGCGGTATCGAACACCCATCCTTCGATCTTTTTAACCACGGGAATCGGAAACGGCCAATCGTTGTTGCCGATCACGAGTATCGTACTCTCGCCTTCGGCGACCAGCCGGTTTTTCTGATCATAGGCCGCAAGAAAATTCGCCCGTCGCTCTTTGTCGGCGACCGGATCCCCCGAAGAGAGCAAATCTTTCGCCTGCGTCCCAAAGATCGCCAGGAGATCTTTATCACTATTGCTACGGGCCGCGGCGACCGCTGTCTTGACCGCTTCGTCGGCGCTGGCAAAACTCTTTTGCGCCTCTGCCGCATGGCTATTAATCGCGAAGCCGAGAAGCGCCAGGAATAGCATGGCCACCAGTAGAATTGTTTGCCCAGGTGATTTTTTGATTTGTCTATTTCGCAGTTTCATTTCTTCCTCCATCGGATCGGTTGCGGGATCGAGATTACTCGACGCTTGATCGTAACTGGCTATCTGCGTCGTCCGCCGCCACCGCCGCCTCTGGCTCCGCCGCCACCGCCGCCCCGGCTGGCGCTGCCACGCTGGCTGGCGCTCCTCGCCGAGCTGCCGCCGCGATCGACGCCTTCAAAGGCACCGCCGCCGCCGCGTTGGCTGGCACCGCCGCGATCCGCTGCTCCCGCACGATCTGCCTGACTCGCTCCCCCGCGATCCGCTGCTCCCGCACGATCACCAGCGCCTGTCTGATTCGCTCCCCCCGCCTGCTGTGCCGATTGCTGTCTATTTTGCTGTTGCTGCGCCTGCTGCGTAGAATTTTGCTGTTGCGCCCTCTGCGCAGTTTGTTGGGCCTGCTGTTGCTCATTTGGGGTCAAAGCACTGCCGGTGTAACCACGGTAAGCCTGCCGCGCTTGCACCTGTTGAGAAGGCGTCGCTTGGTTATAGCGCTGCTGGACGGTTTGGTTGCTGTAGTTCTGCCGGTTGATGTTGTTATTGATATTGACGTTTTGGCTATTGTTGATGTTGACATTGCCGCTGTTGTAGTTGGTATTGCCCCAGGCATAACCCCAGGCGGCGCCCAAGGCGACTCCGGATGCAAAGGCAAATGCAGTCGTCGTCGCCACGTATCCTGGAGGATAATAGTAATAGGGCGGATAGGCAGGATACGCCCAGACGCCATACACCACTGTGGGATTATAGGTCGGCACATAGATCACCTGGGGACTGGCGGGCTCGATCTTGATGATTTTCTGTTCGACGATGACGGTCTGCTCTTTGGTCGTCTTGAGATTGCCGGCCGCTTGCGCCTTGGCGCGCAGACTCTGAATGGTATCCATGACCGGCTTTTGCTGCGCCAGAAAAGCTTCTCCCAATTTCTGCGTCCAATCGAGTTTTTCGTTCATCATGGTCAGCACCTGAGAAAAGTTGACCAGCGATTTCACGCTCGGATCCCAGCTTTGCGATTCGAGCGCTTTGGTCAAAGCCTCGCCCTTGAGACTCGCGTTCTGCTTGGCGAATCGGGCGGCCTGAACCACTTCGAGCGGAAACGTCGAGGCCATCAATATTTGCGCGATCAATGAATCGGGATAAAGCGCGATCGGCGCTAATATCTGATCCAATTCTTCCTGCTTAAAAGTTGGCGGCGCCGCCGGTTGCTGCGTCGGTGCTGCCGGTGGCGCCGCCGGTTGCTGCGTCAGGACCGCCGGAGGTGCCGCCAGGAGCACAATCATCGCCCAGGCCAATGGCCGCACAAAGAAATTTTTTGTGAACATGGTCGCTCCTTATTCTTTCACTTGCGATATTCGGTTGACATCAGCATGGATCCCAGTCGCTAAGACCGACAACGACTCGTTACCTGTTCTTTGCCCTATGTCACGCATGGTTTTGTTTCAGAGCCACGTTCAAGATCTTGATCAAAAGCTCATCATTGAACGGCTTCCTTACGAATGCCAAAGCCCCACCCGCCAGCGCTTGGTCGCGCACCGCCGAGTCGTCATGGGCGGTGATGAAGATGACGGGAAGACGATGACCGGTCCTGGTCAAATGCTCTTGCACCTGTAAACCGTTAAGTCCCGGCATCTGCATATCAAGCACGACACAGTCGACCCCTCGCGACGGCATGGCTTCTATCAGCTCGATGAACTGCTGCCCGGAGTTAAATATCTCCGCATCCATCCCGAGGGAGCGGACAAGACGCTTCAGCGCTCTGCAGACAGATTCATCGTCATCGACAATGGCAATCAATGGTTTGTTTTTCGTGATAACCCCCTAACGCAAAATCGCGTTGGGAACAAAAACACTATCACTCCACTCCAGCGGTTATTCGGGAACTCTAGCGAAGCGCGCGAAGCGTGTATATTGGACTTTGGTCCAATGGAGGTAAGCCCCAGGCCCCGTTTTGTCTTGAGCGCCACAGCGTTTGGCTAGCGGGAGGTGAGCACTTGTCGATTTCTCGCAACCTCAGGACTGCGCGCACAATTCACAGCGACTCGATTGTGGGTGCCAGCTGGCGCTTTGTTCTATCTGGGTCTGCCCGACTGCCGCGCCCGGACATGCCTCGGTTTGCAGGAATGAATAGCGATCAGAATTGCCACATCAGAAGATTTACGTCGGGGTACTCTTCATTAGGCTTGCGTCAATGCTGAGTTTTTCGACTATACGAACCAAATCGGCGAACGATTGAACTTGCATTTTCTGCATGATCCGCGCCCGATGGACTTTGATGGTTTTCTCCACGGTGCCAAGCTCGAAAGCGATAACCTTGTTAGGCAGCCCGCGTGCGACCAGGGGCATCACTTCGCGCTCGCGCGCCGTCAAGGTCTCCATTCGCTGCTGTGCGTCGTCCATTTCTCGACGCTCGGCGCGAACGCGAGCCGCGCGAATCATCGCCTGGTCGATTGCGCCCAGGAGAACAGTGTCGTTGATCGGCTTGGGGAGAAAATCCACAGCGCCGGCCTTCATCGCTTTGACGCTCATCGGGATGTCGCCGTGACCGGTGATGAAGACAATCGGCAGGTTGCAATTCTTGGATTGCAGCTCCCGCTGCAAATCGATGCCGGTCAGCCCCGGCATACTCACGTCGAGCACCAGGCAGCCGGCCTTTTCCGCGACACTGCCGGGCGTCGCGAGAAACTCCTGCGCCGACGCGAAGGTCTGCACTTGATGGCCGGCGGACTTGATCAAGCGCGCCAACGCGCGTCGTACCGACGCATCATCATCGACTAAGAACACGTTGGACGCGGCCATCGGTGGGGGACTCTTGGACGTAGTGTTTGTTGCCGTCGTTATTTGATTCATAAGTTTTAATCTCGGTGACCGCGCGCGCAACCGGCACGGTGAAATAAAACGTCGCGCCCCGGTCGGGATTGTTTTGCGCCCATAGCCGGCCGCCATGTGCTTCTATGATAGATCGGCTAATCGCCAGACCCATGCCTAGCCCGTCGCACTTGGTGGTGTAAAAAGCTTGGAACATCTTTTCGAGCTGATCGTCGCCTAATCCCACGCCGCGGTCGCGCACGGCGATGGTCATCGTGCTGCCCTTTATCGTACCGGCTGCCCAGCGTGACTTGGCGCTCGCTCACGGGCGAATCCTTCATGGCTTGAAATGCATTGAGCACTAGATTCAAAATGACTTGCTGTAATTGAATTCTGTCGCCGAGGATGGTCGGCGCGTCGGCGGCCATTTCAAGCGCGATATGGACATTGTGCAGGATGGCATCGCTGTGCAGCAGCAGCACGACGTCTTGAACGATCGCCGCGAGATCCAGCTCGGCAGCTTCGAGGCTGCCTTTTCTGACCAAATTCACGCACCCGCCCGATTATTTCAGCCGCGCGGCGATCATCCTCGACGATGTCGTGCAGAATCTCGCGCAATTCGTTCGCGTCGGTCGGATCGGCCGCGAGCAAACGCTGCGCCGCCTGGGCATTGCTGCGAATGGCGGTGAGCGGTTGATTCAATTCATGGGCCAGGGACGCCGCGAGTTCACCCATGGTGGTGATGCGCGTTACATGGGCGAGCTCGTCGCGATGGCGCTGCACCGCTAACGCCGCGTCCTTGCGCTCGGTGATATCGACGGCGGCGCCGATCCATTCGAAGATTTCCTTGTCCGACGATAAGATCGGCACCGCTTGAACGTGAAAATAGCGGTAGTTGCCATCGCGGGTGAGCACCTGAAACTCATTTTCGTACATGCATTTTTGCGCCATCGACTGGCGCCACAATCGCTCGCTGCGCTCACGATCCTTGGGGTGAAGCACCTCGAGCCAACCCAACCCTTTGACCTCATCCTCGCTCTGTCCGGTAAGCTCGATCCAGCCGGGGGTTGCGAAGAAGCCCTCGCCTTGCGCGTTCGCCCGCCAGACGATGTTGGCGCCGGCCATGACCAACGCCCGGTACCTCGCCTCGCTCTCGCGCAACGCGACTTCCTTGTCGCTGCGCTCGCGGATCAAGGCGGCCAAAAACATCAGCGGAAGAAAAACCGTGATCAAAAAAAGCTGCAGAGACAGCGCATTCTCCGCCGCCGACTGCATGGTGAAGGGACCTAAACCACTCGATGTCCTCAAAAAGGCAAGGTAGGCGGCGAACAGAAGAGAAACGGATAGGATACCGACTTCAAATCGCACAGCGGCCCATAACAAAAATGGCAGGGGCGCGTAAAGCAGCGCTGGAACGACCGCCGGGTGACCGAGAGCAGTATGTCCGGCGAGCACCAGACCCGCCATCAGCGCGACAAATTCCACATATCGCCAGCGCGAGGCACCTGGAGATTTGCTCAAGCCGGCGCCGAAAGCCATCAGGATCGGCGGAATAATCGTCAGCGTCGACAGCGCGTTGGATAACACCCGGGCGCGCCATGCATACCAGTAACCCTGTTCCCAGCCGCTCCACAGGTACAGATAAACAGCGATACTGGACACTAGAAAAGGCGCGAAAATCACCGCACACAAAATAAAAACCGTGACGGCACGAAAGCTCGTAAGCTGCAGCTCATCCTTGACGAAGTAGCGTACCGTCAGCGCCGCCACCAGCGCCTGACCGAAATTACCGACGAGTTGGCTGATGATCCCCAAGGCCGGCACGCCGTCGTTCAGTTGCACGATGACATGCACCGGAGTGACCGCGAGGAGGAAGACCCACCATTGGCGCGGTGGCGCCAGCAGCAGAGCCGCCAGCAGAATCGCCGTCGGCGGCCAGAGAAGAGAAAGATGGGAGTTGGGAAATCTGAGCGATTGGCCGATCAAAGCGCCGACATAGTAGCCGGCGCAGACGAAAAGCACAGGGATAACCTGACGAAACGGCAAGGAAATTTTGCCGGCAACCCCAAAGTTCACATTATAACCGGCGACAGACACAGACTGAGCCAAAACCGCCTCCGATTTAACCACCCGAACGATGGGAGAGTTAAACTGCGGCGATCCTAGCTTAATTAAACGCATTATCGCAAGCTGGAATCCCATTGAATAAGCGTAATTAATGTGCAGTTTACAGCCCAGACACAAAGAGACTCTGCCGCGGCGCGCCACAACCCTCTAGCGCGATGGCCCAGCTCTTTTTATTTCTTGTCAGAGCCTGCCTTACTGCGGACCTGTTCATTGTTCACTGTAGTCATCGAACGATCGAGCGGCCTAGGTTTCGACACGCGGAACTCGTTCGTCGTACACGGCCAGGGCGGCACCGGAATAGGGAAATCAAAAAGCTTCGGCGATCATTGCCGGTCATGTTTAGAACCGGTTGTCTGTCATCTCATTAGGAAGGTCGTGCAACCAACGGATGGCCGATCACGTAGTGCAATAAGAGTTCTAGAAAGATGAGCGTCAAAGACACCGCTGCCAAGCCTGCGGCAAGCCGGACCTGGCGCCGTTCCTGGGGTATCATCTCAAGGCACGAGCGACGGGCTATGCAGTCGCGGCGTATGCGGCGTTGACGCTCGAGTGAGACCACGACGATGGAAGCAATCAACGTCGCGGCCATCAGGAGGGGCACGCGGGCGGCGCTGTCGTCCAACCAGTCTGCGAGCGCATAAAGCGCACCGGCCGAGCCCCCACCGAAGGCGAGCAACATTGCCGCGGCAATATTACTGCCGAGGCAGCCGCTGCCGAGTATGGCGAAGGCGACGGCGCTCCAGTTCATCGTCGGCCGATCTTCAGCCGCCATCCACGAGCCAGCGGAGAGCAAAGATCGTGGCTGGCCGTTCAACCGATAGGCCACGGTAGGTTGCGGGAAGCCCTTGAGGACCAGCGTCTCGGCTGGGATGCCGGGATAAGCTGACGCTATCTCTTTATAGACATCCTGTGAGACCAGTACTTCATTGGGCAAGGCTTGCGTCTGCAGGCGCGCCGCCTGATTAACCGCTTCGCCGATGGCCGTATAATCCTTGATGTCATCTGAGCCCAGCCGCCCGACTTGAGCAAACCCCGAGGCGATGCCGACCGACGCGTGCAGGGGTGTGCCTAGACGTTGGGAAAGTTCGGGAAGAAGCTCTTGGAGCTTTGCCGACGCCGCGACCGCAGCCGCCGCATGGTCGGCGCGTTTTATCGGAACGTTGAACAAGGCCATCACCGCATCGCCGATGTATTTGTCGATGAACGCTCCGTGGCTGATCAGCGTGGTCGAAGCCAAGCGCAGGAACTCATCGACGACCGAGTAGATGGTCGTTGCCCCGAGGCGCCCTGTCATCTCGGTAAAACCGGAGAGATCGGCGAACACCACCGTCATCTCCACGAGGCGGCCCTCCTCTAGGTGAGCGCCGCACCGTGTGCAGCAATTAGGATTGCGCGGGCTTCGACCAATGCCTCGCCACTTCAAGATAACCGCGGCCAAACCGACGAGGGGAATGCCGCAGACCAGGCAGTTGGCGGCGAGCGGCGGAGTTTTGATTTCTAAAGGCGCGCTCATGACTGCGCATCCGATTTCGTTTCGCCTGGCAGGCGACGGTTGGGCACTTGTTCGTTGCTCACTGTTAACCGCTCCATACTTTCAACAGTCGTCGGCTCATGGATGTTTTTCGGGCCGGATTTCTCTACGGTCAACGCTGCTGTTCCAGTTCGCAAATTTCACTTTGCACACATAGGCTTTCTTGTACCACAAGTACGCGGGTGATAGCTGTACTTACTCGACGAAAGTGATCTTAACTTACTCGCTTCAAAGGGAGTGTCTGAAAACGGAGGGTCTGAAAACGGAGATGAGTTATGGGGCGCCTCCTGCAGTTCTTTGATAGCGCGAACCGGCCTTGGCCAGTCTTTCAACAACTCTTCGCTCAGTGATTAGCGATGCCGGTATTTGGGGTGCCGAACGAAACTCTCGATATTCATTCCGGACACGGCCGGCACGAGGAGAAATAAAAATGAGAAAGTTCAGCAAGGAGCCCGACGCCATGGCAAGGCTTTCGCCGGAGCAGTATCGCGTAACCCAGGAAAACGGCACAGAAGCACCTGGAACCGGAGAATATCTGGATAACAAGCAACCCGGCATCTACGTCGATATTGTGTCGGGTGAGCCGCTGTTCGCGTCCTCCGACAAGTTTGAATCCGGCTGCGGCTGGCCTAGCTTCACCAAACCGATTGAACCGGCCAACGTCAACGAGTTGCGCGACATCACCCAAGGCATGGTACGCACCGAGGTGCGCTCGGCGCACGCAGACAGCCATCTCGGCCACGTGTTTCCCGACGGTCCGAGGGACCGCGGCGGATTGCGCTATTGCATCAACTCGGCCTCCTTACGGTTTGTCCATCGGGACGATATGGAAGCCGAGGGTTACGGGGCTTACTTAAACCAAGTGGAGGATGTCCAATGACTGAGGAACGCGCTGTTCTTGCCGGCGGTTGCTTCTGGGGCGTACAGGATCTTATTCGCCGCCACGACGGCGTTCTGTCGACACGGGTCGGCTACACCGGCGGCAGCGTGTCCCACGCTACGTATCGCAATCACGGCTCACATGCCGAAGCAGTCGAGATCATCTTTGATCCTGCCCGGATCAGCTATCGGCAAATCCTCGAATTGTTCTTCCAGATTCACGACCCAAGCACGCGCAATCGCCAGGGCAACGACAGCGGAACCAGCTATCGCTCTGCGCTCTTCTACACCAGTGAAGAACAGAAGCGGATTGCCGACGACACCATCGCCGACGTCGATGCTTCAGGCCTGTGGCCGGGCAAGGTGGTTACGGAAGTCGTTCCGGCAGGCGACTTCTGGGAGGCCGAACCCGAGCATCAGGATTATCTCCAACGATATCCCGATGGCTACACCTGCCATTTCATCCGGCCCAACTGGAGACTGCCGGTTCGCACCGATAAGGTTGCCAAGCAGGCCTAACAGCAGATCGTCAAGCGAATCCACGTTAGAGGTGTGCAAAGCAATGCACCGCGCCGGTAATAAATAAGTAATACGGTACGCGTATTTGCTTCATTGTAGCTGTGCGCGCGATCTCCTTCTCGCACGTCTTTTGTCCCTCGCCGGATTCCGTAGGTCACGACCAAGAGGAGCATGCAATGTCCGAAGGTATCATTGGCGCCGTGTGGGCCTTCTCTGGGGATTAGCTCCGGCGTCCGGCGCGCTTGTCGGGGCGATTCTGGGACTAATAACGCACCTCCGGCACCGGGCCATCGCTGCTTTCATGTCGCTCGGGGCGGGTGTGCTGCTTTCAGCTGCCTCGTTCAAGGTCGCATCGGAGGCGCTCATACTGGCCGGCGCGGCATCCACTGTAGGCGGAATTGTTGCCGGTGCCGCTACCTTCAGCATCGCGAACGCAGCTCTCGCAAACGCCAACGACCGCAAGCGCTGCGGGGAATGCAAGCCCCAGCCGTCGGAAGCCGAGGTGCCGGGCAGCGGCACGTCCATCGCGCTCGGCACCGCGCTTGATGCTGTGCCGGAGGCGCTAGTCCTGGGCGTCACCCTGAGGGCCGGGGGACCCGATCTGGCGCTGGTCATCGCGCTTTCGCTCGCAAACGTGCCGGAGGCACTTTCCGGGACGGCCGGTATGCGTCTCGCGTCCCGCTCATCTACTTACGTGCTGATCCTGTGGAGCGGTACTACGCTTGTCACTGCGGCGATCACGGCTCTTGCCTTTTACTTCCTGAGTGACCTTGGCCCTCACGCGATGGCAATCCTCAAGGCATACGGAGCCGGGGCGCTCATCGCCATGACGGCGGAAAGCATGATCCCGGAGGCCTTCCACAATGGGCCCCGCTATTCCGGCGTTCTCGCCGCTGCGGGGTTCGCAGCTCTCATCCTTCTCGGCGAACTCGCCCGGTGAGCGCGCCACGAACCGTAGTCTCGTCCAGCCGCCCCGTCGAGATCGTCGTGTCCTAAACGCGCTCGTGCTCGCTTCTACTTCCATTCGCGGCCGGGAAGCCGCTCCTTGATCTCCTGGAGCAGCCAGCGGTTCCCGTCTGGATCCTCAAACGAGGCGAACGAAAAGTAGGAACGACCTTCCGGATCGCGCCCGGCGACGCGCGGGTTCTTCACGGCGTTGTTGAAGGGGCCGCCGGCGTAATGGAAGACCTCGCTCACCTCGACGCCGCGGGCGATCAAGTCGTTGCGCGCGGCGTCGACGTTGTCCACGGCGAGGACCAGCTCCGTGGAGCTAGACTTGGCTGACGTGACTCCCCTGCCGAAGATGATCGACGCCTCCGATCGCGGAGGAGTGAATTGTATGCCGCGAAAATTTTCATTCGCGACATCGATATCTAATCGGAACCCCACTTTCTCGTAGAATGCTTTGGCGCGATCGACGTCGGACACAGGGACGAGTACCGCTTCTAGTTTCATGTTCATGATTACTGCTCCTTCTCTTTGTTCTAAGTGCTGAAGTTCATTACTGGCGCTCATAGTTCATAACGGGTGAAGACAAAGTCGCGCGCTTGCACAGGTTGATGGCAAAGCAATACAGGTTTTCTGTACCTCGCGTCGGCGCGTTTGCATATTCCCCCTCCGATGTTTCTCTTCTCGCCGCGAGCAAAGCCTTGTTGTCCTCAGTCGCGACATAACGAAGCTGATTCATTCCGTCGTGGAACAGCACGCTCGGTCGCCGATCATGGGAGCAAGCGGGGAAGAGACACTCCGCGTCACTTCACCGGCTTTAGCACCGGAGCGCTCTTGTCCTTGACAAAGAAAACCAGGAACTTGGCTGGCGTGGTTTTGCTCGCGTTCCGGCTGACGACATGGACATCCTTGGGGTCTTCATAAAAGGTCTGCCCGGGTGTCAGGGTTACTTCCTTTCCGCCCTTAACCTGCATCACGATGGAGCCTTCCAGCAAGTAAACAAACACGTGGGCATCGTGTCGATGGGCAGGGTCTGACCCACCGGGCGGATACTCCACTGTTATCATCAAACCTTCCTTGCCGGAAAATTCTTTCAGATCCTTGGAGATGAGCGACGTGACCTTGGCCTCCTGAGCCATCACCGGGCCGGAAATGAGAGCTATCAGAACCGCCATCATTATTTTCTTCCTTGGCATAATTGACCTTTCGTTTTTTGCCCGAGGCACCGCAAAGATTTGTCTGGATTGCTCGCCGAGCAGCAAGTGGTAATCGCGAAACTGCCGCCCGCTGATGTACCAGTGAAAGTTCTTCGCCTTGACGTATCGCGCAAACCCGTCGGCAAGCAGCCGACCTAACTTGCTTAAATATTTCTGATCCGCATCTCCGCTGAGATCGGTCGAAGTTCGCTTTGAATATTTCCCACTCATGGTCGGGTTCTCCTTCTTTATTAAAATGTTGCTCTCTCGTTCAACCGCTTGTGATTGGGCCATCACTCACGGTGAGCACCGCCGCTCTTTTGAGCACCGCCGCTCTTTATAGACTCGTGGGCTTCGGCCGCCCGCTCGAGCGGAAAAACCTCACTCATCGCCCGCACGCCGGTGAGTAAGCTGAAATGAGCTTGTCCTGAGCATCGATGGAGATGCCGGACGGCCCACCCCTCACCGAGCGTCTTCCATGCTGAGCGGAATCCCGGGATCTGCAGCGGCTCGGACGCTGCGCCGAGAACGATCGATTTACCGTAGAGCAATCTTCAGCTTGCTTCTCCCAAACTTGCTAACCGGCATGGGCCACGGCGGTGTCAACGATCCACTCCAACGGTCGCGGCTGAAAATTCAGTTCGCGTTTTGCCTTGGCATTCGATACGCCTCGCATCTGAGTCCCGTAGTAAACCGCATCCGCACCACTCGCTTTCAGAGCATCCTCAACCGATATCTGCGGCGGTGGTGGAGCATTCAGCCATCGAGCAAACGCAGGGAGCCATTCGCGCACCGCTAAAGGTTGATCATTCGCAATCAGATAAATCCCAGGATTGCCTTGCTCTGCTGCTGCAGCGGTGGCAATCGCCGCGTCCTCAATGTGTAGCCACGACCAGACGCCTTCGCCATTGCCGACGATCGGGAACTGTTGCTGTCGCACCTGTCGGGCAACATCGCCATCGGGGTTGAACCAGGTGCCGGGTCCATAGAAGAAGCCATAACGCAGGGCAATCCCTTCTATGTTGGGATTTCCTAGTAAGCGATGCTCAAGCTCAGTTACTACGCGGGCATCTGCTGCAACCGCAGGCGAGGCATCAAATGCTAGAGGCGTTTCTTCATCTGCCAATCCAGGACCAGGAACCGCCCAGAATGCGATCGACTGCCTCAGGTAACGCCGCACACCCGCCGCTTGCGCGGCTGCCAGCACATTGGCACCCCCTTCTAAACGGATGCGAGTGTTGAAGGCGGCGGCGGCACTCATTGACTCACGGGTGTAGGTTCTGGGTAGGGCGGTGAGTTGTTCAATCACGACTTCCGGCTGAGCGCGACGGACAACCGCTTTGACCGCATCGGCATCAAATACATCGGCGATCGCAGGTTCCATGCCTTGTTCCACTAAAGCCTGAGCTTTTTCTGGAGAACGGGTCAGAGCAACTAGCGTGTGTCCTTTGGCAAGCAATTCCGCGATCAGCGGACGACCGATCGCTCCCGTTCCCCCTGCAACAAAAATCTTCATCTGTGAACCTCCCGTTGAAGCATGGAACTAATGATGAATTAGACAACCATTAGCGCGGGGCCAATGCTACCGCCGGTGAGCGATCGTAAATCGGTGAAATCCTGCGCCGCTCGGTCGCACACCTATCGCTGAACGGGTTGGCCCACTAACGTCGCGATCGGCTGGCCGGTCTCGACGAGATACGTCGACAGCATCTTCCCGGTTTCCGGGCCGATGTCGCGCGCATTATGAGGGGTGCGCGGGGGAATCAGGAATCCATCCCCGGGGCGCAGTACTTTGGTGGCACGTCCCTGTACCCTCATCTCGACCTGCCCTGCGATGATGTAACCGACCTCTTCTCCCGGATGAATGTGCCATCCGGATTCGACTCCCGCCGGAATCAACGTTTCGACCTGCACCATTTCGCGGCCTGAAATCGATAACGGCGAGCGTTGAACCTCGCGCCGCGCAAGCTTGCCCGCCAGGTCGTCCCGTGTTCCCTTTTTGGCCTGTCCAGATGCGGGGGCCATGTAGGTGACCATGCCGGCCAACGCCATAACTGCCATCAGCACGAAAACAATCCGCCTCATGGATGTCTCTCCTTCAATATGCGTAATTGAACCCATGTCCTGCAGCTGGAACCCAGCGGTTCCTGGCACGTGCCCGAAAAAAATCAACTCATTTCATTTTCTTAGAAGTTAGCTATCGAGTCCTTCGGATCTCGTAAGCGGTTACAACCGCGGGAGAGCAGGCCAATTGAAAATAGATTGAATTCAGCGAAGGTGCGGTTCCTTCATTAGAGTTGCCTTTTTGCCTGGTCCGCAATGGAGCATATTTTCTCATAGCACTCTTCGATAGCTTCGTTTAGGAATTGCTCAAGTTCCGCATCGAGAAAATATTCAGGAATCGTCGTTTTGTCCTTCGGAAGCGCGGCATAAATCTTACCGATCCAGACAGCCCTGACTAAGTCTTGAGCGCCCTGCAGAATTTCGGCTCGTCTGCTGGGCATTGGAATATCGGCAAAGGCAGCGGCAACTCTGGCGTCAATCGTTCTGTCGATATCGGATTTCATCTAAACTACAAACTCACGCCCCCTGATTTGATTTGAAGCCGACAACTTCACATTATTCCGCACTCAGTTGCCTATCACCGTTCAGACCCGTCTAAAAACGAACAGGGATCATAAAGCGCATGACTAAATATAAAAGATCGAAGAAAGTATCAGACGTCCAGCCTAAAATCTTCGCGAGCGCTGTGCGAGACCTGGCTAAATAGTTCTTCTACTCGCCCGATTTATCAACCCGGGGATTCGACGAAGGAACGAGGCTTGCCCCACCACCTGCGCTATCAATTTCCAGAACCTCACCTGGAGAGATATCCCTGGCGGCGACTCCAGAAACTATCTCGTCACGACTAGTACAGTGACACAGTCGCTCCGACTCAGCGCCCATGTAAAAGTAACTAACCTGACTCCCGCGAGGAATAATCTCGATAGCCGTAGCCTTCATAAGCATCGTTTGCGCCCGCCTTCCGCGTTCGGTAGCGACTCGCCCCCAATGTGCTGCGGTTAGATCGTGGTGTGTGAGATCCGTATCACTACGTTCATCCGGAAAGCAACAGTTGATTTTTGCGGCAGGAATTCGTCAGTAAGTCCTTGGAAGATATTAATGCCAGAGCTTTGCTCAACTGACAGTTTGAGCTTTTTTTGCGGTCTCGAAGGTGAGAGGGACTTCTAAGCTGCCAATCGACTCGATCGTCATGCCGATACAGTCGTTCAACAATCTAGCCATGTATTCACCCAAGAATTCGTACTCCATTAGAAGGCAACCTATATACTCAGCCCCTTCATGCCCTATGGTTAAAAATATTTGTCGAGGGTTACTGGGATGGCTTAGCGCCCTCCGCAGCACACCAATTTCTCCTCGCAGAGTTGATTCGCCTGTTCCCTGATAATCAATCCAAATTGGTGGCCAGCGCGTATAGCCCCAAAACGCCATAATAGGATGCTTTCGGAGTTCCATTTGAAAGTTGCGCAACAAAAGCGATGTCTTGGACGCCTTTTAACCTAAGTCATACTCGACAGACTGCATGCAGATTCGTTCGCAGTACTTTGCCTTCAATCCGTTCAACTCAGAGCTCAACTGCACTCTGGATCTGTGTGGTCGGCTCTGTCACCGTCGACGACTCGTCCTATCGCGTTGCCGTCTTCTCGGTTCGCGCAGGCTTATCATCGCCGAATTCCGGGTCATGGTCCTGACAATACTCGACATGCTCTTCGAAAGAGCCCTTCTTCTGACTAGCTTGCTCCCAAGTCTTACAACCACACGGGTTTTTTCTGTGATAAACTTTTATGTTTTTCTCCATCTCTACCCTCCATGACGGATCAGGGCAACTCTTTGATTGAAATTCATACTGAGTTCATACCGACTAGATCAATGGAAGCAAACAAAAAGGGAATCGTCAACGTAGGATGGAATCTTCAGGGGTGAATTTCCTTTTTCCTTAATCAAAGCGCTGTCGCCTTCTACCTGGATAACTATCTTACGTTCCACCCTGGTCCGTCAAATTCGACCAAAGCCCATTGTTAAAAGAACGTCCAGTCTAGTTGAATTATCCAAGTGCAAAATACCGTGCCGGTTTTGGATCATTCAAACAGCATATGTCTTGAATCTAAGACACGACCCGCAACGTCTAAGTTTGATCTCTCGGAATCCTTGGCTGCCGTCAGCATTGTCTCAGTTTTCTTGAAGCTGCTCGATTCAATCCTATGAAAAAAAAACAAGCCGTTTTGGCATGCACGTTGCTCCTTCTAGAACAAGAAAGCCTTCGCGATATTAAAATGAAGCTCTCTCCGTCCAAATCGAAAAAACCTGCCGTTAATAAATAACCATTCGGAGAAAGCTCCGCTGTGATTTTACCCCTAGTAGTGGCCGGCGTTAACTGAGGCGTTAAAGAGATTAAGCAGGAAACGAACTAAGAAGGCGTTTTGAAATCGAGAACATTCGGAGGCCAACAATCTGTGAAAGCAACATATCGAGAATCCCCCGTTGAAATCGCAGTCAAGGATGAACCGTCACCAATAGTCGAGATCGTCCTGAAAGATCGGAGTACTAGTGTCTTTACAACAAAACTATCTTTCCCTGATATGGAAAGGGCGGAGCAATACGCCTACTATATGGCTCAACGCATGGGAGTAACCTCGTACAACGTTATTTCAAATTCTCATACCTATACACGGACATGTGACTTACTAATCGAGCTATCGTCCGAAGACTTTGAGCGTATTTTAAAATACGCGAACGAATCTTCGCCGGTATATTCGCGCCTGAAAAACTCAATCAAGATCGCCGATTCTTTTGTTATACCTTGTGACGTTTCGGAGGCGGAAATGCTTCTTGATGTCGCTGAGCATTGTAGTCCAGAGACCGTAGCCAAGATCAACGATGCACTCAGAGCTTCTAGAGGCGGTTAAACCAAGCCCGGCACTGGGGCTATCGAGTCCCAGTACTATGGATATTCTCGCGAGTGCGCAGCAGCCTGCTTCGGACACCCGCATCTACACAATCGCACAGTATAGGAAGCGATAAATCGGGCTTGAGGCCGCCGATGTTCCTTGGATGTCGTCGCTTCTCGGTCATTGAACAATAGATTACCTCGTTCCATGCCGAATTGGTGACTCTACCGTAATCCGCAGTTGGCACAGGTGCTGCGTAATGCTGCTCCGATGAATACCAGCAAAAAAATTCTGGTCGTCGAAGACAATCAGGATTGTCGAGAACTCCAAGGCTACATCATCAGGCGTCTCGGATATGTCGTGATTGAGGCCGACAATGGTGCCGCTGCCATTGATGAGGCCCTCGCTGAGCACCCCGATCTCATTCTCATGGACCTCAATATGCCTAGGATGAATGGTGACGATGCGATCGTGCAATTAAAAAGTCTACCGTCTATAAGGGATATCCCAATCGTTATCTGTACAGCCTACGCGCCCGGTGCACGGGTAAACCACGCCATTGGTGCCGGAGCCGTCGATGTTTTGCACAAGCCGTTCAAAAACTCCGAGCTAGAAGATCTTCTAAGAAGGCATGTGCCAAGCGACGATAAAAACGAGGTAGAGGCACTGCATCTGAATTTGCCGTCGAACCGCTCCGAAGTCGCGCAATTTATTTCGCCCGCGTTCATATCGGCCGTCAATCAATAGAGTCAAATTGTCGCACTCCGCATCGATCAGAAGGTCAAAGACGTAAAAAGCGGATCGCAAACCCTTCGGAACGGTGGCGCTGAAGCGTATTAAATGAAACCTGCCCCTCGCCATCCAGCGCTACGATCTCGCCGTCGACGGTCGGCAGTAGTTCACATCTTCGGCAATTGAGGGAAGCGGAGAAATAGGGCATTGGCTCTGCGCGACCTTAGGTTCACCCGCTGGAATCGTTCCCTGTCAAACATCGATAGCCGTCTAATTTGATCTTGTAGAGCCAGTCCGGCAGGTTACGGACGCCGAGGGCGTACACCGGTTCGATGAAGTTGATTTTGCTAGCCGGTGACTTTCCCATGCTCCATTCTAGCATTTGTATCGGTATGTATGTGGTATAGGTGCGCTCCTCGCTGTTCGACGACTTTGACTATGCTTTTCCGAATGAGTTTCGGATTGCCGTGCATCAGTGTCGAGACTAAACAGGATTTTGCCGCGTCGCCGTGAGAACGGCTTTAGGGAACGCACGCTCGCTGCCCATTTAATCATTTTTGCGATCGGCACACTGCTGCCGATGATTGCAGTCGCCGTACTGACCTCCGCGTTCGGGGCTGCGATTACATCAGTGCTGGCATGCTTATCCCGGAAGCGCTGTCCCGTATTAGACAGTTATCATTGTTTTTAGGCGCGCCTTCCGAGTCAGATGTGCGCCAAGCGGGCGCGGGGAATCGTGGTGAAGCCGGGCGAGTTGACGCGCCGGTTAAGGGCGCCGATGTGGGCGGTGGTTGGAGAATGAGGTGGTAGCTCGGTGTCGGGGCTTGTTTGCTGGTCTCCGTAAACTCCACGTTGAGTTCAGTAACTAGCCTTCCCCCCGACGAGTCTAGTTCCGCTCGTGCCGCAAATCAATTCGTATCGTAACTGCCGCATGGGACTGTCGCAGTCTATGAAATGTTAAAACTTTTCTCAAACTTTTATACTCGAGCGCCGCATGCCCTCCTGAATTTGTTCCACAGCTTTAGAGCAACACTCCTGAGCAATTCTCAATAACTCGACCGATTCAGATTCGGTGCAGTAAATATGCTTGGGTCCACTAATGCCGAGGAACAAACTGATTCTTTTACAGAGATCGGACTCAGGCCGTAAATAAGGCAGCAAATAGTCTACGTCGACCCGGTCTAATTGAATGAGTACGATCATCCACATCGCCTTCGCTTGAAACTTGCGACCCGAAAATTAGGAACGGGCGCATAACTTGTCAAGGCTATTAACGGGGCGGATCAGGACCTCGCTTCCACCACAGATGGTTACATTTTTTGGAAGACGTTACTGAGCGTCCACCTAAAGAAGTGTCTTCTTTCAGCTCTTTTCTGGCGTTCCTTGCGCAATTTTTTCGTGAAATCATCTTGACGTTAACCTGAGAGTGGTTAAAAAAGTGCCGGGGAGGATGAGCCGATGAGCAGAGTGATTCAGCTGTCTCGGGCTGATGTTCAATGCTTACTCCGCCATATTCCCCTCGCTTCGGACATCAGCCGGAAACTTAGAAGCTCCGACATAGCCGCCATCTGGAATCTACGGCCGATAGGGTCATCCAACGTGATGATTGAGTGCAGCGAAGATCAAGTGCTCGAATTATTACGCATAGCCAACGAGAGCTGTTCGGACGCAGTAAATAAAATCCGACGCGCCATGGCAACAGCCGACATAAGTTCGTGACCCCGATATGTGTTGACTGCCCTTCGTGAGGTCGCCTTACTCGACTGCGCCGAAAGTGAGGTCCTTTTGGTCTTTCGCTAAAATACCATTCGATTGAGGGAAACCAATGAAATTGATCATGAGTGTGAACATACTTTGCGGCGACACTCCGGGACAAAGGCGCGTCCACGCCCTACTTCATAAGGAATACGACACGGAACTCGTACCCATGGTCGGCATGGAAATCGAAGATCCTGCTTGGAACCAATCCCGTGCTATTCGAAGTGTTACGATCAACCCCGAGGAAGATTATTATTACGTTTATGCCGGTGACGACATCGGCCAGGACAATGCCCAATGCGAGCAGCTCGAGCAGGGATATCACGCCCAGGGTTGGCGGCGACCAATTGCGTGAAAAACCGACCACTATCTGAAAATTGGCGTGAGGATTTTTGGGCCGGTTACATGGAAAGGGGTCCAAGGATTACCGGCCAGAAAGTGAGTCGAAGCCAATCTGCGAGGAGCTTCGCCAAGTCCCATTTGTGAAACATTAGATCGAACCTCGCCCCATCTATAACGTGTAAATAGTTTAAATCTCTCTGCTAATTTTAATGAATGCTTCGGCATTGATGTTGCTACGCGGTTCTACCGTGGCTTTAGCCTCTGGCCACCGACATGGATTAATCAGCGTACCAGCACATCAACCCCGCAACGTGAAGTCGGGTATGCGCGAAGTACGCTGCGATCCGGATACCCGCTTCGTGTGTTTTTAACGATGGAACACGAAGGCGCTGAGTATCGAGGTCGTTTACTCATGGAGCATGATCTTTTAAGCATTGTCCTGGTACCGCTCTTAGAAAACTGTAAGGGAATGACAATTGAATCAATTGGCAATCTCGAGATTGCCTTCGTTTGAGAATGCCGCGCAGCCGTGAGCAATAACTCGTTAACACCATCGGTGCAGACTCGCGTTTACAAACACCATACGATTGCCCTCGACTTTTCCTACGATAGAGGGACGCGAAGGTATCGACCCATGGCGTCCATCAGTTGGAACATATCTGACGCTGATCACGGTCAGCATTTTCTCAATTTAAATGAACGTTGTGACACATCTGTACATGCCCTAGCTCTCGCCCTTGGAGAAGCAAAGTCGTGGATAGATAAACGAATCCTTGAGTCAAAGGTCTATCCATCCTCGCCCGAAAGCATCGTCGCTTACATGATCGACGGCGAAGTGGTTTGTCGTAGCTGTGCATCGAATGAAGAAGCGCAGGAAGCAAGGCCAGATGAAATTATTACAGTTCGTGCTCGCTATGATTTGGTGTTCTGTGATCGTTGCGAGAAAAAAGTCGGCTGAATGCACGATCCAAGCCTCGGAGGATTTATGGAAAGAAACCCTCTAGCTGAAGCTGAAATCGTGGAATTTGCGGCAAGGTCCAAAGAAGAAGAAAGAAAGAATCAATTTGGTGATTGGTGGGATCGTGATTATAGCGACGACAGGTACATCGACCTAGAGGAAGAGGATGCCGTTAAGCTTCGTGCTGCCTTCGAGCTGGTATTCAATAAGATGCCAAATGACGACCGCGATGCATTCATTGAAGAGTCACCGAAGATCATCTGTTCAGATCATTATGGGATGGTGATACATTTCCGGGTTGATCGTTTTCCAATGACCGCAATCTATCTGAGACACGATCTGATTCACCTCGATCACTGCGTCGATACCATCGCGCACGAAATGGCCCATGTAGTTCTGGGCCATCACAAAGAGCCAATCCGCAACTATGAACGGCTGGCGATATAAACGGTGCTACACTGAGCCAGAATTTTAAACGATTTAAGATGCCAGCACATGGAGAGGTTTATAGTTTTTGTACGTCGCGAGAGTCGCTTCGTTAGCGTTTTATCTTCATTGAAAGCGTTGGTTGCATAACCACAATGCAAAATGTCCGGTGGGTTGGTGTAATTGAACAGACGGAGATTGCCGATCCGATTTTCTCTGTTTCTAGCCGACGCTCGACAATGTGGGTTCAAGAGGCGGGTTCGCGATAAACTTCTACCGTTACGACTTAATCAGCCGCCAATTAATCCCATAACCGCAGGACCGACAGCCTCCAACGATGTGATACACCTTGAGGTTGAACAGGTCTGCTTTGATCGTGATTCCAAGGAACGCGCCGCATCGAGGGCAGTTCCGGGCCATATAGTTGACCATACGATAACCATAGCTCTTTCACCGGCCTGCTCAAGTAGGAACTAGGAAACAGATAATTCTTCGGTCGAACGTCCGCGTAATGTCCTCAACTCTCCTGTCACAGGGCGAACCTGAATCAGGCTATAACGAAAGACTTGTATGATTTGTCTTAACCTGAACAAAAAAGCCCTTTTTGAGGGCTATTTGTTTGAGCTTTAGAACCTGTAATCGTCCGATGCACTGTAGTTTGCATGTTACTCAGCAAGCGGTCTTTGCCTTCGGTGGAAATGTAATAAGCTGCGTCCGTCGTTATCAGGATTTCAATGACGCTTACAAATGGAGTTTTCGCGTGACTCCCGATGCTCAGAGCAAGGTCATGAGGCCGGTCATTACTAAGGCGGTTAGAGCTTTTGCGATTGCTATTATTGTTTTGTTGGTTGGTAAAAAGAGACCGTTATTCTAAATCCCGTAAGCGCGGGGTTTATGTCTTTTAATAGATCGTAGTTGGGAGGGTTCAGTGTCAATTGTTATAATAATTCCTTGATAATCCATTCCGGTAAATCGTCACGCGAATAACCCTAAACCGGCCTGGTTAAAAAGGCATGAATAAACGTGCTTCGCTTTGGGATTTTCCTTGTGCGTGGAATATCGTTCCAATAATTTTTAACACCAAATGTCGCTCGATTCTCGTGCCTCTGTAAAGAGCTGGGTCAACAGCATGGCAGGCGCTGCCATCCGTACCAAGCTCTCGTAGCGTTTTGAAATTAGTTTGAATTGGTCAGGTCGAGCGAAACTCGGAACGTTGTCCCTTTGCCTAATTCGCTCACGTAATCCACGGTTCCGTGATGATCACTTACTATCTGTTGTACAATTGGCAGTCCCAATCCGGACCCTTCGGGCTTAGTCGTTTTAAAAAGGTGAAATGGATCGAAATCCTTCGGCATCCCTTCCCCGGTATCGCTAAATTCCAGAATGATATTGTCGCTAGCCCGGTAGGCTCTCACCGTGAGATGACCTCCTTTGGGCATAGCTTCGATCGCATTTTTACAAAGATTCAGGATGACTTGCTTTATTTTTGCGGGATCAAGAGCGACCAAAGGCAAGGTCTCGTCAAATTCAAGCGAAACGTTAATGCCGGAATTCTCATAATTCTTGATATTGGGAGCTAAAACTTCTTCAACTACTTGCCGTAGGTTGCTCGGTTGCATTTTTAGGACTTGGGGGCGTGCAAGTGACCGATACTCTCCGAGCAAAGCGGTCAACCGCAGAATTTCTTGATTCGCTGCGTTAATGGTTTCCCGCAGGAGAGGATTCCGATCGTCTGAATCATTCAGAAGTTCGCCCACTATTTGAAGGGAAGTGGAGAGACCATTTAATGGATTGGCGATCTCGTGAGCAAAGACAGCAGCGGTCGTTCCCAGAGTCGCCAGACGTTCGCTTTCCTGTACTCGTTGCTCGGCCGCTTTACGCTCTGTAATATCGCGGACAACCTTCGCGAAACCAGTCAGATTACCAGAATCGTCGCGAATCGCTGTGATTAATACATTAGCCCAAAAGATAGTGCCATCTTTCCGTACACGTAGACTTTCGTCTTCATATCTCCCTTTTGCGCCGGCAATTTCCAAATTCTGAGTCGGCTTATTAATTCGATTATCATCGGGTGTATAAAACCGCGAAAAATGTTTCCCTACGATTTCGTCGGCTGTATAGCCCTTGATGCGTTGGGCACCGTTATTCCAACTGACGACGAAACCACTGGGGTCTAGGATATAGATCGCGTAGTCCTGAATACTTTCGATCAGTACCTGAAAGCGTTCCTCGCTTTGCCGGAGCCTCTCGGTTGTTAGCTTGTGATCAGACTGATCCCTTTCCGATTCACGCTTCTCCTCTTTTGGTTGAGAAGCAGGTGAAGCCCATTTCCTTATCAGCGATTTCAAAAAATACAGCATGAGCGAGTTATGCAGGATCGTGAAATATTACTGGAAGACGGATTCTCAGGGCATTCCATCACCGCGAGAATTTATAGACCTTCTGTGTAACGCAGGGTCTAAAATCTAGCTTAGTCTGAAGACGGCTCGCCGATGTCGTACAACATTACGGCGTATTGGGAATTGCCAAACTCGTAATCTTGCTGAGTAGATCGGCTAGTAAAATAGGTTTTTCGAGATAAATCACATTTAGGTCCTGCGCCTGTTTTTGTACTTGAGCCGAGCCAAAGGCAGTGACAAGAATGCAGAGTGTGCGGGGAGACACTTTCAGCTGGCAATTGATAACGTCCATGCCATCGGTCAAACCCGTCATCCGTAGGTCCGAGATGAGAACATCGTATTTATCGATTGATGTAATAAGTCTTACGGCTTCTTCTCCGTTTGCGGCCTCATCAACTTCAATTTGAGAACGCCGTAGATACAGCGCGGTGTTCCGGCGGGTAAGTGTGTCATCTTCGACAAGAAGAACGCGGGTTGGCATATAATAATTTGCTCAAGTTTCTTCTTTTATACTATTGGGTTTGCATAGTCCGGTCAAGGTGGGTAGGCATTGAAGTAAAAATCTGACAAGCACTATTAGGCCTTCTGCAATTATCCTTCAACCCCTGGTGTCCGATTCACGCATTCCAGGATCACGATAATGGCGTTCACCACTCATTTTTCTTCCGATGTCTCTCGCTCTCCTCCTCGGAATAACAACCAACCACCTACAAACATCACTGCTCCCCATACAGGAAGCCGAGTTCCCAATAAACCCACTGATCTTGCGGAGCGGTTTTATTAACGTGACGGATTCTGAGAAGCATGATGATCAACAATGCCATCCACTAAATTAAAAAGCCCGAACCCAAAGGTCCATGTCATCGATCTCTATTATCAACACCGCGTCGATCCGAACGTGCCGATCGAGACGTGGCAGGAACCGTCAACGAGCTGATTCGGCAAGGCAAGGTCAAGCACTTCGGCCTGTCGGAAGCAGGATTGCAGACGATCCGTGTCGAGCGCATGCAGTGCAGCCGGTCACTGCCGTTCAGACCGAATACTCGCCGTTGTGGAGAAACCCTGAGGCGGAACTGCTGCCGGCCATCCAGGAACTCGGAATCGGCTTCGTTCCATTCAGTCCTCTTGGTAAAGGCTTTCTCACGGGAAAGATCGACGAGAACACGACGTTCGACAGTTCCGATTTCCGCAACCTCGTTCCTCGTTTTACGCCCGACGCTCGGAAGGCGAATTTGGCCGTGCTCGATTTGCCGCGCAAGATCGCAGAACGAAAGCAGTCGACGCCTGCTCAGATCGCGCTCGCCTGGCTGCTGGCACAGACGCCTTGGATCGTGCCGATCCCGGGTACCACCACCATCTCGAGTGACCGATTTCACGGAACGTACCCACCCAATTACAACGGAGGGACCCACCTGATTACAGGGAAGGGACCCACCCGATATCAGGTGGGTCCCAAGGGTTACTGAGCGCAGCGACGAGCGATGGTAAATTGGCGGACTGGAGGAGGATCCAGTTGATGGCCAAGGAAAGGACCAGCGTTCGTATGCAAACACAGATCAAGGTTATGTCGGAACAGGGGCACTCGATCCGCACGATAGCCCGGGTGCTAAGACTCTCTCGGCGCACGGTGCGCAAGTATTTGGAGCCGGTGGCAGAACCGACCCGTGGTGGTGGCGGTTGGGAGGAAAAGGTTGATTGGGAATATGTAGGCCAGGAAGTTAACGGCAAAGGGACCACGGTCAAACAGATCGGTCGGGAGGTGGCTCCCGATATCGAGTATGTGAAGTTCTGGCGAGCGTTTCGCGAACGGGTCGGACCCCAGGGCGCACAAGTCACGATTCGCTTACATCACAAGCCTGGGGAAAAGACTCAGGTCGATTTCTGCGACGGGCTGTGGATCACCGATCCGGTGACTGGTAACAAGACGCTGACACAGTTTTTCTTAGGCGTCCTACCGTTTAGTTCGTACACCTTCGGGGAGTTTGTTTCGGATCAGAAGCTGCCCACCTTCATCGGGGTTCAGGAGCGGATGTTCGCCTACTTTGGCGGAGTCACCCCGTACCTGGTGGTCGACAATCTCAAGAGCGGGGTCAAGCGCGCCGATCGCTACGATCCCGATGTCAATCCGACCTACTGCGACTTTGCCAATCACATGGGCTTTGCCGTCCTGCCAGCGCGGCCCTACAAGCCCCGGGACAAGGGATCGGGAGAATCCGCGATCGGAGTGGTCCAAAGGGATTTCTTTCAAGAAGTTCGCAACCAGGTTTTCTATTCGCTGTCAGAACTCAACCAGAGGCTGCGCCAGTATTTAGAGCGGTTAAATCACCAGGTGATGAAAGACTATGGGGTTACCCGCGCGGAGCGTTTCGAAGAAGAGAAAAAGCATTTAAAGCCGCTGGTGTCCACGCGCTTCGAGCTGAGCCAGTGGCGCGGCGCCAAAGTCCATCCCGATTGTCATATCCAGGTGGAGAAAAACTTCTACTCGGTGCCGTTTGTTTACGTCGGCCAACAACTGCGAGTCCGGCTCAGCGAAAAGATGGTGGAGATCTTTAGCGAAGATAGCCAGTCGGTTTCGGCGCATGGCCGATTGACCGGTGTCGGAAAGTTCTCCACCTACGACTCCCATTACCCCGAGCACAAACTCAGTTTTGGCGCGCTTCGAGGTACGCCACGCCCAAGACCAAGCGCACAAGCTCGGGGCTTGTGTCGAGAAGCTAGTCGATAAGCTTCTGTCAAACGAGTATCCGCTGCGTCACTTGCGCCGGGTGCAGGGCATCCTGCGTTTGGCCAAGTGCCATCCGATCACTGCCGAGGCGCTAGACCATGCGTGTCAGAAGGCCCTGTGCTTTAACAAAACCCGAGTGGCTTACATCAAGGACTGCGCTCTGTACTTTATCGCCCACGGCCAACGCCCGACGCTGTCGGTGCCGCAGAGAAAAGCCGACACCGTCCATCTCTACCAGCTGGCAGCAAAGACCCAGATCGAGGAGGAGATTTTATGAAAATAGCCTGTTGCCCCTCGACACTGCCCTCGGTCAAAAAAAACGGCCGCCGCATTTCGTTTATATCCAACGCTACGGCTGCGACCCATACCAGGACTACCCCCCAAAACGGCATCGCTGCCAGGAGGTTCATTCATCATGATGCTTGATCAAGTGAAAAACCTCTCGCACCAGATGCGCCTCTTCGGTATTCATCAGGCCTGTGAGCGCAGAGCCGCCGAGGCTCTGGCTCAACAGCTCCATCCTCTGGATTTCCTGCGCCTGATTCTCGAAGAAGAACTGCTAGCGCGCAAGGATCGTACTGCTAAAACGCTGGTCACCAAGGCGCGCTTTCGCTTCCGCGCCGATCTCGAGGATTGGGATCTAACCTTCCACAAGGATCTGCCCTAGGCTAAAGTCAAAGAACTCTCAGAGCTGACCTTTCTCCATAACCTGGAGAATCTTTTGATCGTCGGGAAAACCGGCCTGGGCAAAACCCATCTGGCGATCGCTCTGGGCAAACGGCTCTGCCAGCAGGTCCATCCCACGGTGTTCTTGCCGGTTAACTTTCTGTTTGAAGAAATCCAGGCCGCCAAAGCCCTGGCCGATATCTCAACTACGTGCGCAGTCTCATCAAGGCCAAAGTCTTGATCCTCGACGATCTCGGCCTGAGAAACTATACCCACGATGACGAGACTTCTCTGATCGATATTCTCGAAGAGCGCTATCACAAGGCGCCGCTCATCGTCACTTCGCAGGTCGAGCCCCAGGGTTGGCTTAAGCTGTTTGAAGATCCGGTCATCGGTGAAGCCATTGTCGACCGGCTCATCCATCCCTGTCAGAAAATTACTTTGAAAGGAGATAAATCTTATCGGGAAAAGATCTCGGAGAAAAAGACCAGTTTGAAAAACTAGCGAGCCTTCATGTAAACATTAACCCAAAGCGCCTCGTCGCTTCGCTCCGCCCGATCCGATGGTCCCCTTCCTGGTTATCGGGTGGGTCCCTAAAATGATATCGATCAAACAACAACGCAATGGAGATGCCCATTCTGGGTTTCGATGTTTTCAGATTGAGAACCCGACCGAGTGTGAAAGAAGCGGAAAAATAGCCAAGTCAATTTTAGAATAGTTCCGAAAAGTGGGTCAAAGCGTCGAAAATGAAATTCTGGAAGCCACTGTAGAAGAATAAGACGCGGCTCAGCGAACTCGCTCCTAAATGAGCCGCCGGCTGCAACTACACGTGAAGCAGCTTGGAGGTCGGGTTGAGTTATGACCTGCGGCGACTGGCACTCTCTATGGCGATTCGTATTATCGCGATCTTCTTGGCGTCGGGTAAATTCGGATCATGGAGGTCGGCGTATGTAAGTGGGACAGCAACGTTGATGTGCCGTGACTCGTTTTGGATGAGCACCTTGTCCAATACTTCGCCCGGTAGAGGCCGAACGACATGCCACAGATCGGCGATTCCAAGCAACTCCAGGAGGCGGATTATCTCGGCGCGCTGGTCAAGCATTCGGTGAAGCTAACAGTGATTTATGGCCGCATTGCTCTCGCTATGGAGAATTCGGATACGCCCAATCATGATTTCATCGGAAAGCTCGTCATTGTCAGTGGTCGAAATCGGGACAACGATATTCCTTGCGTATTTTGAATCACAATGAAGGCCCATAAATCTTTGGGCACAAGTTCGATAAGGTGCCACGCGTCCGAGAGTCCGGTTAAATTAAAGAGGCGCTGTTTGGTCCCGCATAGGTTAGACACAATCAAGCCTAGTGCGGACGAGCGATGATGTCAAAGCGAAGAACCATTCGCTTTGCTTTAAGCTTGAACGGCAATTCTGTCCAAAATTGGACAGCTTCATCTCATTGACCCGCGGTAAAACACCCCAGGGTCAATATGGCCGTCGAATTGTCTGACTTAATTCAGCAGCTCCAAGCACTCGGCGGACGCTAATTGCAAACCTCCGGGAGGAAAATAGGACCTTGCGGAGCCACAACAGCAACTCTTAGCTGAGCTCCAAATGCGGCTTATCAAAATAAAAGAAATCACTTAATCACCAATCACCGCGCCGCCCGTTGGCACTTCACGTTAGAACTGAGTCGCGCGCTACGGACAATGAAGATCGAATACAGGAATTATACAATCGACGTCACGGTAACGAGGCAGATGGTTAGCTGGGGTGCGAAGATTTTGATTTGGCCGATTGTTGAACCCATTATAGCCTTGCGCGAACACCACGAAGTTGAAGGCTACGAAAGCCAGGAAGAAGCGGAAGAAGCCGGCGTGCAATGGGGTCGGAAGCGACTCGATTTATACGCCCAGAATAAACTTCGTTAGTTTCAACCTTCGTTAGGTTGGGACGACCGTATCCTCGAAGAGTTTAAATTGTGAGGTGGGAATGGTTAATAAACCAATGAAGAAGGCCTGCGGGCTTTATACGATCGATATCATTGTAACCAAGAAGGATGGACTCTGGAGAGCGAACGTTTGGATCGGGCCGATACTTGAAATCCCAAAAGCCTTGCGTGATATGGGCGATTTAGAAGGCCACAAAAGCAGGCGAGAGGCCGAGGATGCAGGCGTACGCTGGGGTAAGGAACGGATTGACGTATACACTAAAAAGAGCCGCCAAGCCCGAAGACCCGGTGCTTTGGGGTTGATTGACGCCAATTCGCGCAAGGAATTAGACCAGGCCGAACTTGAAAGCGACCCCGCCGCAACGCGCGCCAAGTCTTACGCCGATACCATCAAAGACGCCGAGGCAGTCCTGGCAGCGCTGGACACTGCCAAAGTTACGACCCATCAAACCGCCGACGACATCGGTAGCCGGGCGCTGGAACTGAAAGAGCTATTCAGTGTCAACCTCCGCGAGAACTTTCGCGAGTTGGTCGATACGGCGCGGCTCGCCGGTCTCGACAGCACTCGGTACAATCGGCTCCAAGATTGGGCGAATGATTGGCTAATGGCGCAACTTTTTAGCAACATTAAAATCCCGAAGGCGCTCGACAGACCTCTCGGCGAACTGATTGCAGATTTTCTGGACCATCGCGGCGCGACCGAGGCCAACGACGAAAAGGCGGTGGCTTGAACAGATTGATTAAATAGTGGGTGTTCGCCCACCTAGCCCAGCGAGACAAGAAGATGGCCGCTAAGCCGCCGAATAGTTGGCCGCTTGTTTTCTGATCGCTGCGAACCATCGGGAGTATCTAGCGACAATCCGCCAATGTTGGGTGATGGCTTTAAAATCCGGCAAATCGTTAACCAAGCTCTGCCGGATCTTTGGTTTCACGAAATTCAAACGATGCTCGAACGCGGTTCCACATATCTCACAGCTCGCGACAGTTGATTATCAGGCCTACCTTTTGAATCGTTTAATCAACGAAATCTTGCAACGGTATTTTCGGTTTTCGCTCATGATCGCCTAAAGCGGATTGCACTGGTTCACCTAACGACCCTCAGTGATGGCGGCTATGAGACGCGCCGATTGCAACTGCGAGGCCGGGCCGCCGTTCGCTGCAGCGCATGGTTAGGCCGCGTTGTCATGCTGGACGATCTGTATGAGGTTGCCACAGGTATCGTCGAAAGTGGCGACCGTGACGGGTCCCATTTTGGTCGGCGGACTGCAAAACGACACACCCAATTTCTGTAACTTGCCGTGGGTCGCAGCAATATCGGCGACGGTAAAGGAGGTCAATGGGATGCCTGCATCGAACAAGGCCTTCTGGTAGGTCTTTGCTGGCGTGAAGCCCATCGGTTCGAGCAGCAACTCGGGGCCATCCGGCTGCTCCGGTGGAATCACGGTGAGCCACCGGTCTTTCCCCAAAGGAACGTCCGTCTTCTTCAAGAAGCCCAAAACCTCAGTGTAAAACTTGAGGGCCTTGGCTTGGTCGTCCACGAGGACGCTGGTCACTGTGATTTTCATGACTTCTCCTGCTCTGCTAATTGCGCATGTGGCCTAGCATGGGATTAAGCGCTTGGGGGCTACAACCAGTTCATTCATCTGGGTAAGGCTCGTCGGGGCCTTTTGGGAAACGATCTGCCACGAGATTCAATCTGAGGTTGTGCTCAAGCAAAGCCTTGAGACCTGCGAGCGTCCAAGTGAACCCCTGAGTGGAGTCTGACACGTAGCTGACAAGTTCGTCGCCGTCACCCGTCCAACCCGATTCTGTAATGCTGACGAACGTTGTGCCCTTCTCTTGGGATGCGAACTTCCATTCCACGGTGGTGCGGCCGCTGTATCCATCCCACTCGATAAGGATACGCTTATGCGGTTCGACGGTTTTCACGCTCACCTGAGTCGAAGCGCCATACATCTCCCATTCCCATTTGATTTGTTTGCCCGGTTCGAGCCGGCCGCTGCTCTTGGTAAACCAAAACTGGGTTGTGATCTGCGGGTCTATGAAGGCCGCAAATACATCCGCGACCGGCCTGCGGACGAGCATCCCAGTCTTTGCCACCGGCAATTTTTTAAGTTGTGGATCGGTCATGGTATTTCTTGTCAGCGCCTAACGTTCCCAGTAACCCGCGCGCGCAGTCGGACCGATGCAAAGCACGACCCCGTATCCTTCCAGAGGAGGGGACGGCCCTCATCCGTCAGTTCTATGGGAAAGGCTTTCTCGATTCGGACGAACCGTAAAAACTGCCGGATCTGTTCTCTCGTCAAGGGTGGCATGACGCCTAAGAACCAGTTGCCAGCACCAGATGAGGCGACGAGCTGCGATCTATAATAGGAAGGGATAACATCAGCTGCGGCGTTTATCCGGTGTTAGAGATACATCCGCCCCTTGAGAGGATCGGGCACCGTCAGGCTCATCTTCTCGATCAGCGGATTCACTTCTTGGATGAACTCTTGCCTAGCCTGAGCGTTGGTTCGACGCTTCAAGCCCCAATAAATGTAGCGCGCATCCCGCGTGGAATCCGAGCGACCAAACATGTCGAGGGCCTTGACGTACCAAAAATCGACTGCTTTTTGTATCCTATCTTTCGATTCATCCGCCATGGCGGCCAGTTCTGCTGTTTTGTTTTCGCCGTAGCCGACGTGTCCCAGCTCCTCTTTGATGATCTGCGGCAAGATGTGCTCCAGCGGCTTGTAGGTGCAGGCGTAAAACTCTTCTAACTGGTAACGACCTACACGGTCGATTAGAAATCCGAATACGGCAAAATCCTCCCAGGTTTTGATTATCCCGCGAAACGCATCCAAGTAGCGTTTCTGATTGGGCCAACTGAGGACGAAAGATACGTCCACGCCGATATCACCGGCTACGCGAGCGATCTTACGAAAATGATCGAGCTCCTCCGCCGCTGTTCGCGCCACGATTAATTGTTCCAGCTTGCTAGGAGCCGAAGGTAGCATATCCTTTACGTAGAGATGGGGGCCCCCAATCTCACAATCGGCCTGGATCGTCAGCACTCGTCCCAATAGTTCCCCATATTCTGGATCCATTTTTTCAACATCTTTTAACTCGACTTCATCTGCGAACATGCTGTACCTCCTACTATGTTAAAGCCCTGGCAAGTGAAGGTGCCATGATTCGGTCAGTTTCGTTATAATACTCTAATACAATGATACGGCGGCTTAAGCCTGGGCTTGGGACAGTTACGCACCGACAAAACCATCGAGATTTGTTTGGAGCGCGTGCACCTTCACGCAACAGAAACGCCGCGTCGCACCGCCGACTTCGAGGACTGGATCTTAGGATTTATCGATTCGGCTCTGACGGCTCCGAAATGTCTTTAAGAGCTTCATCTGCTAATTCCTCGTCTTCCGTTCCTTCGGTGCGCAGGGCGAGATCGCCGAGGGATAGCATGCCGACCAGCTGTTTCTCATGGTTAAAAATGGGTAGGCGACGAATCTGCTCCGCTTCCATCAAAATCACTGCTTCTTCGACAGATTGATCGTCGAAACAATAACTCACGCCGGGAGTCATGATGTCGCTCACCTTGGTGCGGACGGGATCATATCCTTCGGCGACCAGACGAATCGCCATATCCCGGTCGGTGACGACTCCTTGAATTCTGTCCCCGTCGCACACCGGCAGAGCACCGACATCGAGTTCGCGCATTTTCGCCGCCGCTTCTTGGGCTGTGTCGTCAATGTAAACCACCTCGGCGCCTTGAGTCATGATTTCCCTAATTTGCATAAACACCCCCTTAATTTTCCGTGCCCACCGTCTGCTAAATTTCACGTCTTCTTCATGTGCCCATTTGACACTCCATTTGCCTCACTAATACTGATTTTTGTATGCCGAGGGTTGCTAGAATTATATTGCTTAGATGGCGCAAAAAGAATGCCACCCTGCCATACTTTTTCGTTTTTGCTTAGACCGCGCCATTGAGCTGGGGTGCCTGATATATACTTTGGGAAATTTTCAGCGTATCAGCTTATTACCAAAACGGACGATGAACTACGTTTCGTATTTCACATCGGTGTCCCCAACTTGGGTCACCTTAAGTTTCGTGATTCCCGATTATAGTAATAGAAAAATGGCAATTGCCCGCGTGCACGTTCGCTACTTGACAAGTTAACGAGCCGAGCCAGAGGCGGTCTGACAAGCGGCCGAATTTGAGGGTAAGCAGGAATCTCTGAACAGCTTCAAAATCTTAATCCGGCAACATATTCATGAAGTTGGTAACCAGCCAGACACCAGCAGGTGAAAAGATAATTGCTGAGAAAAATTCGAGGGCCATGTGGAAGGCCGGATCTTATGGATGGCTTACTGTACGAATCGAGGAGAGACCGTAACAGCAACCAAGCAGTCCCAAGCAGTCCCAAGAAATCTGGCATCCCCAACAAGCACGAGATGCTCTCTCTCGCAGGTCACCTGGATTTACCAGTTGGGCCTTCAGTTCCGCCGAGACCTCGTCCAGTCTTTTGCTGCAGTTCCTCTATGCGCTTGGATGCTTCCGCTTTCGTAAGATTATCGTCGAAGGACTCGTGGGCTTCCTCCGAAAGCGTCTTCAAGTATGAGCGCTGCGCTCCCGTCATTGGCTCGTCCCCTGTGACCCACTCGTCCGGGTCCTTTGCCATGTTGCTGTTCTCAGCATCCTGCTGCGTACGTTTGTCAGTCATGATCGGAAATTCTCCTTCACAAAAGATTGCATCTAGAGCCTAAGAAATGTTCGCGACCGCTTCAAGGGGTGGATTTTTCGCCGTTCCCATCTTCCTGTCACCTCGGCGATAATCTCTTGAAGCAATTCCATTTTGCCGATTTTCTCTATGCCATTCAGTTCCATCAGCGCTTTAGGATTTTATTTCGTTTTCTGATTGTCCCGGATCAGAGCGTCGATGGCTACCTCGATCGTATGAGATTGATTTAATCTTCATAGCTGCGTGCTTCATCAGACCCTATTTAAACGGTCACCCGTATTGTTAGTGACTCGCCTTCCTAGCGCGAGAAGATTACCAGAGATCTAAGCCCCGTACGCGGGCCAGGCTTTGAAAGTCGACGGTCGCCTGCTTTCGGTGAGAATAGACCCAAGGCCCCCGCCGATTTTATTTCGCAAGAACGATACGAATCTAACTGCCGTGTCCCAGGTTCGGAGCGCGACAATGCTTCGAGTCAATGTAGGTGTTTCTTCACTACGCAAAATTTGCGGGCGCGCACCCAAAGCTATAATTAGATTTTTATCCCGAATCAGAAATGGGTTACCGCCTGTGGCACTTTTCTTGCGCCTTTCACGACATAAAGGGAGTTGATCATGCCGGAAAAACGAACACTCGAGAGGGCGAAGAAAGCCAAGCAAAAGGGAAAATCGCCAAGCACGCAGGCGGGTGAGTTCGTGCGTGAGGAGATCCGTCACATTAGGGAGGGTAAACACGGCGCTCGATCGACGAAGCAAGCGATTGCCATAGGTCTATCTCAAGCGCGTCGCTCGGGAGTTGATATGCCGCCTCCTAAGAAAGGCGCTGTTTCCGAAAAAACCAGGCGCAGCGCGAAACGCGCCTATGCCCTAGGCCAACGAGGAAAGCGTAGCGCATCTCGCCGACGATCGGAGGCGGCGGAAGGCGCGCTTAAACGTGAAGACAGACGTGTTGCGTCCAAGCAAGCACTATCTAAGCAGGCGCGTTCCGCGGCGCGAAAACGGACAAGGGCTGACCGCTCAGCCGCAGCCCGCCGAGCGGCAGCCACCAAAGGCGGAAAGGGACGTTCTACCGCAGCGCGGAAAGCCGCGCGTAAGCGGGCGCGGCGCGTTTAGTCGCCGTTTTGCCTTACGGATTTATCAAGGACTTAAATATTTACGGGAGTCGCTAATGGCCAATAGTCCATTCGACGCTCAAATTTTTTGAAGAGGAGAAAGATCGTGATTGAAATCGGCAAACAAGCACCGGACTTCGAACTGGCGAGCCATTTGGGCGGAACCAAATTCACCTTGAACCAGTTCAAAGGTCAAAAAAACGTCATGTTAGTTTTCTATCCGCTCGATTGGACACCGACCTGAACCAAGGAAATACCGGGCCTGGAAGCTCTCAAGGAAGATTTCAAGGCCTGTGACACCCAGGTTCTGGGTGTGAGCATCGATAGCAGATTCTCTCATGACAATTGGGCGAAATCTTGTGGTGGGGTTTCTTTCCCACTCTTGCAGGATTTCCATCCAAAGGGAGACGTGGCTAAAAAGTATGGCGTGTTTCTCGAAGACAAGGGGATTACCGATCGCGCTACCGTCATTATCGACAAGCAAGGCATCGTCCGTTATGCGAATTCGGTGACCCCCGCGGGGGAACGCAATCCCCAGGAAATGTTGGCGGAGGCGCGGAAGGTCAACAAGGGATAGTAGATGCCATATCCGGACTAACCTGCGCTTGGGAGTGCAGCATGAAGCACAAGAAACAAGCCTTAGAAGAAGATGTGGCAAAGACTTACAATGCATTCAAAGTCTTCGAGGGCAAAAAATACACTGGTATGAAAGTCGGTGGTCGGCACAAGTGGTACTATGAAAAGGGTGAGTGGAACGAGAAAAAGGTCGCGCCGGACCGCTGGGAATTGAGCTATGCGGTGCCGAAACGGCGCGCGGGCCATGCCCCAGCGGGCTCAGGCGTGCCTGTCGGCACCGAATACCATTGGTATATTCTCGCGCATCAAAATGTACGGAAGATTGACGAGAATACTTATACAACTGCGCTGACCGGGCTGAAATACAAGCTTGCACATAAACGCGCCGGAAGTGAAACTTGGAGCGCTAGCGAAAATGCGCAGCGACGTCATCTCGTCACGATCTTACATGAGATGATTGGCGACCTGAGCATCGAGGCGCCGGCGATCGAATCTATCGAAAAGAAGATTGCGCCCGCCAAAGTGCAGGGAGGTTTGAAGGTCGCAACGCAGCGACAGAAGTCTTCGGCCGTCAAACGTCCGGTGCGTCAGACCGCTCGGAGTCGAACGCGCTTGGTTGCTGCCGGAGGTCGGAGGCGTCGCTAAGCTACCGGAGATCCGAGCCGGCAGAAAGAAGCACACATCTGGGCCAATTCGGACGACAGATCAGTGAAGGCCTAATCAAAACACCTGCCAATGCGCTCCGCCACTTGTGGGTCAATATTTTTGACAGTTATCATCGATTTTCAGAACACCAGCTAAAGACTTTGTTAAACGACATGGCGGATTACTGTCGAACGAGTAAATGTCTAGTACACGCAAACCGTTATTTTCGAAAACTATCGATCTCTTCTCTTGTCCACCTGAGTGCATCGGCGCGAGTTCTGAAGCCGCCTCTCATTATCCGACCCATACCGTTTGGGTGTAAAATTGAGGGAGGGATATCAAAAGAGACATTCCACTCGTCAGGCCCATTTTCGCGTGACGTAATCTCAATGGTTGAGCCTTTGTAGAATAGTTTAGACAACCTCATCGACTTCGCCGCGACGTATGGATCGTTCTCCATCAGCCCCGCCCGCTCGTCCTTTAACTCACCGCTCGGTCCGACCTCAAGCTTCATAATTACTCTTTCGTGGCCGTTCTAACATCAACAATTTCTGCAACTTCTCAAATCCGAGTGGAACTTCCAGCTACCAATTGATTCTATGAATCAAGCCGACACAGTTCCCAAAGCTTTATCATCGCGATACGGCAATTCCGTAGGACTCATGCACAATTGGCATGCCCTCAGTGCGGGGAGACTTTTACCATGCTTGATTTAGAGCACCCGCATGAACGCCACCAAGTCGCTCTTTTCCTGATCACTTAATTTAAGCCCGAGAACTAGATTGAAAAATTCGACCGTATCCTCCAGGGTCAGCAAGCGCCCGTCGTGCAGGAATTCCGGTAAAAAAGCCTCCGGGATATCGAAATCCACATCGAATCGTTCCAGGCGCGGAAACATTTCAATCTGGGCCTGCGGGAAGACCATGCCTCCGGCCGCATGCTTAGGATGAGGCAGCGAAGGATAGGGGAAAACATTTCGTTTACGTATTTCGTCTGCGGGCATTTGCGCGAGACTTTGCCAGCTTGCCCCGCTGGATAGGCGAGCGGTAGGGCCGACCGCCAATGGCTTTCCCCGCGACATTTTGACTGCGGAATCAAGCCGCGCAGTGAGCTCATAACGTTGCGTCAACAACTGTTGCTGGGCGGTGGTCACTTTTGGTTTCTCGGCGATGTCGTTCTTCATGATTTCATCGCCTGATTGCATCGGCTGTTTTGCGTTCAAAGGATCTCGCGCAAAATCGAAACCCAATGCTTTGCCTTCATCCGGTTGATTCCTAAAAACCGGCGAGGAAGGAGAAGCGTTGGTGCTGGAAAATATATCAGCCTGATCATGCGAGGTCTTGCTGTTCCGGGCGTTTCGATTGAACAGAGCGGGGAGTTTGAGCGTCCTCGACTGCCTCCGGCGGAGTCCGTTGCTGACTGACGCCCATCGTGGCGTAGAACAGGCACAGCCGACCAGACAACTAGGATCACACTAAAAACTAAAATGTTGCTGCGCATCGGCACCCTCCATCGGCGGCTACCAGAAATGCAATTGCGAGTCCAGTAAACGCCAGTTGGCAAGAAGATTTGAGTATCGGCATCTAAGCCGAAGCGCTAAACCCAAGCGGGTGTTCGTTGATAACTATTGAGTTGTCGAGAACTGAATGAAAACGCACTGAGGAAGCGAAATCACCGTCGTTGGGGTCGGCGATTAACAGTAAGGAACCGAGATACATTCAGTGTCTCAACAGACCCCTAATATGAAAATAAAAACTCTCTAAATCCGATTGCGACTGGTGCGCCTTTACAACGCCATTCGTCTCAATTTTGGCACCGTCTTGTTAATTTAATTCTCAGTGTTGGGACTCCAATCACCAGATTTTTAAAGTGCTAACTCATTCTCAGCATATTTTCGTCCACTGTCCTGGCATATCTTTTGAGAGGTTAATTCGCGAGATAAGCTCGAATAAAAACATTATAGGAGGTAAAGATGAATTTAAGAAAAATTGCAGTGGGTCACGTTATTGCCATGACTTATGTACTCTTGTTGACCCCATTGTTCGGAGCCGAGATGGCCAAGGGGGAGAAAACGGCTCAGGAAGATGTCGATTTCGTCCGAGAAGCAGCGCTTGGCGGCATAATGGAAGTGCAGCTGGGGAAAACAGCTCAAGACAAAGCTGTCAAACCGCAGGTGAAAGAATTTGGTCGCCACATGCAGACCGACCACTCTAAAGCGAACGACGAACTCAAGAAACTGGCTGCAAAGAAAGGGATCAAATTGCCGACCGCGCTTGAAGGTAAACCCAAGGCTACTTTTGATAAGCTTGCGAAGCTCAAGGGCGACGAGTTTGATCGGGACTATATCAACGCCATGGTCGACGACCATAAGCAGGATATCGAAAAATTTCAACAAGCGTCTGACAAAGGCAAAGATGCCGACGTAAAAAAATTCGCCCAGGATCATTTGCCGATATTGAAAAAACATCTAGCTCTAGCGGAACAAACTCAGAAAGAAATCGCTTCTAAAAGCAAATAAAGCATCCGATGCGGTTGCCGTTGTACAGCAACCGCATTCCCTCGTTCGAAACAGTTTATGAAGCCTTTAATTAATGCATTGCCGGAAACGGTTTTTACCACCAAGGTCGACGATCTGCTCAACTGGGGCCGGGCTTCTTCACAGTGGTATATGTTGTTCGGTCTCGCCTGCTGCGCCATCGAGCTCATGCAGACCGGCGGCCCGCGCGCCGATCTCGACCGTTTCGGCGCCGTGCCGCGAGCGACGCCAAGGCAGTCCGATCTGATGATCGTCGCCGGCACACTGACTTACAAGATGGCCAAGCGCACCAAGCTGCTCTATGACCAGATGCCCGATCCTAAATATGTCATTTCCATGGGCAGTTGTTCTAATTGCGGCGGGCTGTTTCAGCTTGCTTATTCGGTTTGCAAGGGCGTTGACAAGATCATTCCTGTCGACGTTTACGTCCCCGGTTGTCCGCCCCGTCCGGAAGCGCTGACCGAAGGGCTGCTACGCATTCAGGACAAGATGGTGCGCGAACGCTGGCTGGTAAAGGCGCCAGAGAGCAAAGGGGCCGAGGCATAGATTACTTTTAGACATGGATGTGGTCCGGCGGACGACGCAGCGAGTTGATAGGCACGGGGTGAATGTGGTTCCGCGCCAACCAGGCTGCCGAATACCGAGTCAGGGTTCTGAATGAACCGTATAAATATTTTAGGATAACGCCGCGCTGTTTACGTGCACAAGCGCGGGCTTGTCGACAGCCGGGCGCTGCTTTGTTTGCTTTATCGACGGGCGTTGAGCTTTTCGCACATTTTCGATTTTTACCGGTTTCCTGCGCTTTGCCGATCGATACAGCGCTTCGATAATGCGCACATCCGCGAGACCTTCAGTCCCCGAGGGTTCCGGAGTCCGGTCGGTAAGAATACAGTCGGAAAAATGCTCTAACTCGGGCGCAAACTGATCACGCTTGCGGAAAGTTTGCTTACGGCTTTTGCCCTTAACCGTGACGTAGAGGTTGATCGGATATACATATTCGTAAGCTTGATCGAGCCGCACGTCGCCTTTCGTGCCTACGACACGGTAGCTGGCCACGTCGGCTGCCCCGAAACTCGAGGTAAACTGGGCCAATCGACCGTCCGGAAAGCGCAGCAGCGCCCCGGTCATTTCATCGACTTCTTTAAACCGCCCGTCCGTCTTGCTGGTGCTGAAAGCAACAACTTCCGTGGGTTCCGCGCCGAAGAGATAGCGCGCGGCGTTGATACAGTAAATACCGATATCGTAAAGTGTGCCGCCGCCTTTTTCTTTATCCGTGCGAATGTTGTCTGATCGCACCTGCATAGCAAACGACGACGTGAAGAAACGCGGCTCACCGAGTTTTCCCGAGCGGACAATGCGTACAGCCGTCATGTTCGCTTCTTCAAAATGAAGCCGATAGGCGATCATGAGCTTAACCCCGGCTTGATCCGCGGCCCGAATCATCGCGCGGCAGTCTTTCTCGGTGACTGCCATAGGCTTTTCGCACAAAACATGAATGCCTGCGCGTGCCGCTTCAACGCTGTACTTCGCGTGCAGATGATTGGGCAAAGCAATATACACCGCATCGATCATGCCGCTGCGCAGACAATCACCGTATTCCCGGTAAGAAAAGAGCTGATCGACATGATAACGACGCCCAAGGGTTTTTAGTTTTTGCGGATCGTCGGAAACCAAAGCCGTGAGTTTAGAATTTGCCCGCGCGTGGGCGAACGCCGGGAGCACGGCAACTTGGGCAATGTGTCCGAGTCCGACTACCGCGTAACGGATTTGCCGACGTTGTGTAGATTTAGTCATTTTCATGTTTCCGCGCGCTTTCTAGAGTCGTGAACAACGAATGTATGGCTTGCTGACTGAGTGCTATGAAGAGTTCTTTCACTTGGCCAAGCATAGACAGCGTCTTCACTGCCAATTACTTTCGCACCGCCAGGCCCGGCTTGGTTTACGGTTCAGAGGCACACAGCCCTCCTTATAGATAGGTGTGGCGTTCCTTTACCAGAGCGCAAGGAGCATGCCATGAAAGGAGGGTTGGGCCGTTAAATTGTTTCACCTCTGGCTAACCCTGACGTAGAGGCTCTCGTCAATGCTTTAACGCTGGTCTTCAACATAAGCGGCATAGTTTCTCAGCACGCTGATAACCAAGCTGAAGTGATCCGGCCTCGAAGCGCGCTGTGGCCTCTTCTAGCTCGAACTAAACGAGAGCGACGTCGCCTTAAAACCCACATCAAATAGTTGACAGTCGACTAAATTCATTGACGGGAGAGTTTACAAATCTAATTCACCGATGTCGCGGTTGGGGCACCTGTTTGCGCAAAGCTCTTGCATTAAAATCGGGACACCTGCCCACAACCATTCCTAAGTTTGAAACAGATTAGATTTTACCCGACACCTTCAAGCAGGGATCAGGTACAAAGGTATGCGGGCATGCTAGTTGCTCCCGGGTATAACTTTAAAGTAGAGCAAAATGTTGCCAGATTCTGCTGATAAAGCGCGAATGATTTATGGTCAATAAACCTAACGAATCAAATGGAACCTGGAGTATTGCAAGAAGAGAGCGAGTCCGTCACGAAGGCGATCCAAATATTCTTCGAGTCGAATCTATCGAGCGGATCGGCACAGAGCCCGTCGCCGACGCTCGAGGCAGCGCAAACAGCCGAGCAGCAAAACTGCGCCAATGCCCTAGCAAAGGATGCCTTCTAAAAGAATTCGAAAATTCCATTAAAGGCAATTCAGGCGGTAGTCATTAACGCGGAGAAAGTCATCAAGCGCCGGCATATGCCTCGAGCTACTTACCTTAGAAATCTATGAAGACGGACCGGTTAGCTCTGAAAAGAGTCATTTTCACTCAGGGAGCTTATTATCTGCTCACGGGTGTTTGGCCGCTGATAAACATGGACAGCTTCGAGCGGATCACCGGAGTGAAAACGGATAAGTGGCTGGTGAAAACGGTAGGCGTTTTAGTCGCGGCTATTGACGGCTCCTTGATGGTTGCAGCCCGGCGGTCATACGATCAGTCGGGAAGCGCAGTTGCTCGCAGCAGCAAGTGCCGCTGGTCTTAGCTTGATCGATATCATTTACGTGGCCAAAAACCGGATTGCGACGGTGTATCTGCTCGACGCTCTTGGTGAACTAGCACTGATAGCAGCGGCGGCAAAATCGTCAAACCGTTAAAATGTTTATACATACACACCGGCTAATTGCTCGACTCAATCTATACCTATCGATAAATTCGTCCGGGTGGAGTGGCTCTCTCCTCCGGTAATAGGCTTCTAATAACGACAAAAAATAAAGGAGATCGACATGGGATTCTTCAGTAATATACTCGAGAAATTGGGCATTGGCAGCAAGGCTGCCACCCCTACTACGCCACCTCCCGCTCCGGCGGCAAGCCCGCCTGCTGGTCAGGCACCACCGCCGCCGTCCACGCCGGTCGCGGTCGTCGATGTCGTCGCGCAGCTGGAGCAGCGTGCGGCAGCTAACCCGCAGAAGCTGAATTGGCGCACTTCCATCGTCGACCTGCTGAAGCTGCTCGAGATCGATAGCAGCTTTGCGGCGCGCAAGGAACTGGCTACGGAGCTCGGCTGTCCGGCGGATCTGATGGGGGATTCGGCGAAGATGAATATCTGGCTGCACAAGACCGTGCTCGCGCAAATCGCCGCCAACGGCGGCAATGTTCCTAATGACCTGCTCGATTGAGGAGGCAACGTCAGTCGCTGAGGAAATTGATAATTATACCTTCACTCGCTGGGTCCTTGGGTGTTAGTCTTATAATTGGTTGGAACTTTTTTTTGGGGGGGGAAATTTATGGATAGAAATACTCGTGGCGTTGATGCCGGAACAAAGTGCGGCCATCCATGTATAAGGCTAGATGGCCGCACTAAAGAAGATTTCGCTTGCTGTATTTGTATGGGCGAGACGCAATTGTGTTCAGTGTGCGAAAAAAGAAGCCTCTCGGAAGATCCTGTTGGGGAGAAGGACGAAAGCGTCAACACACCGGGAAGTCGCAAACATTAATACTAGGATAGCCGGAGAGTGGCATGAGCTAAGCCGATTGATCTCGCACCGAATTTACTCAGTCGTCATTCGCGAGCTCAATCTGCTTCTGTTTGTTCAAACCCTGGTTTCCCAGCACTGTCCGCTCGAGGTGATCCAAACGTAGGCTCTGAAGAGGGCCCGTTTGATTCAGTGTTCCCGTTCTGACGTGTCGACCGTCGATACCTTTCTACTTTGTTTTATCCCTTCGTTCATAAGCGCTCTTGCCGGTCTGTGCCAAATTTCTTGCGTGATCGAGGTCGACGCACATTTGAGCCTACAGATTGCCCGCTTTCCAAACCGCAAAATGGGCGATAACCGGGCTCCAGCATGGCTACAACAAGGCACGCGGTCGCTCGCTGGTGGTCGTCCTGCTCTTCGCGCTCATCGTGATTCTCCCCAACACAATGTTTGGCGCAATTAAACCACCATCCCATAGCGATTCTCCTTCCCAGTCGGATTCGCCAGATCGTGGCTCCGATCGGAACGATTATAAATTTCACGTTAAATTTCCATAGGTGTCTAGTGTGGGCCATTGTGTGCCACCGGCGCCTGAAGTCATCGTTGCTACTTCGTCGCGCGCCGCGACACGAAAGCTATATGCAATAATTGGCATAGCTATACTTTTAATCATTCTGACTTGCTTTTTCGTATTCAAATAAGTAGTAGGCGCTGGTAGATTTAGTCCTATGCGAGTGGAATACAGGGGTTATGTAATTGAAATAGAGGCAAGGCGGGAGAATCGGCTCTGGACAGCCGACGCTTGGGTCTGGCTTTTACTTTCAGGTTCTCGAATCCTGGCTGACACGAATGAAGTTAAAGGTTACAAGCGGCAGGACGAAGCTGAAACCGCGGCCCTGCTTTGGGGCAAGGAGCGGGTCGACTTATATGTGCTGCGTGAGCTTTAAACCGGTAAGTTCGAACGCCGCTCGGCCAGGAGGATGGGCGTGCCGGCAACGGTCGAAGAACGCATTAATCGGTTGAATCGCAAGCCGACAACAATAACCTGCCGTGGGCATTGTCCGGCGAGCAGCTTACCTCTCGCAGGAATCCACCTCCCCTCGGATGCTTGAGTTTGGTTTACCCTCCTGATCAATCCATACCGATGGCCAAAGAGAGTCATCACGAAACATCATTCGTTGATGAGTTCTCAGGCGACTCACCAATTTTTGCTTTCCTGACACCACACTTGCGCTAATAATTTCTGGCCGATATTCTTAATCGTCGGCCAAAAACTTTCCGAATTGCCAAGACGCCAACCGCCGTTTAGGAGTTTGTTATGATCAAACGGATTATTGGGCAAGATACTCAAAACCCACCGGCGCCGAATCAGGACTGGTTGAATTTAGATGTTTTGGCGCAAGTAGAAGTAACCTCGGAGGACGCGGCGCACCCCATCGAGTCGAGCTTAATACCCGGTATCGACGGCGGTTGGCGAGCAGCAGAATCGGGACCGCAAACTGTGCGCATCGTCTTTGACCAACCGCAGAGAATCAGACGCATACAGTTGGAATTTCACGAAGATGAGTTTGAGCGAACTCAGCAATTTGTACTGCGGTGGTCATCAAACGGATCCTATCGCGAAATCGTCCGTCAGCAGTATAATTTCAGCCCGCCCGATACAACCAGCGAATGCGAGGATTACCATCTCGACCTTGTTGGCCTTACCGTGCTTGAATTGAATATCATTCCAAATATCAGCGGCGGTGCCGCCCGCGCATCGCTGCGGCAATTAAAGATTGCGTGAAGTCGCAACCCAGCGAATTGAATATTCCATTAGGCGTCAGCTTGCCGGAGCTTAAATCGAGGGATTTATGCTTAAAAAGTATTTCGCGGTGGAATGTGCTGCCTGCTATTCGCGCTCAAAAGCGCAGCCTGTAAAGAACATTTCAAGAATAGGTTAGCTGTCACACGATCTACATCCGGCGGATTCGCGTGCCTCGGCGCCCATGGAATAATTGAGGACGAAAAACGACGACCAAAACAGGAGAATGAACATGTCATTCTTACCTACAGGTCCCATAGTTTTGCAGCCAGACGAAAGCAAAGTACTCGATGTGTTGGGAGAAAAAATTACCATTAAAGTAGCAGGCGAAGACACTGATGGAGCGTACACGTTATCCAGAACATCTCTCCGCCATCGGGAGGGCCGCCGCTGCACATACATCATAGAGAAGATGGAAGTTTCTACGTGCTCGAGGGAGAATACGAGATTCAGTCTGGTGATGACAGAGTTAATGCCACGCCCGGTATGTTCATCTTCGCCCCAAGAAAAATACCGCATACATTCCGTAATGTCAGCACAGGTCGGAGTAAGGTTTTGGTGATCGTCACCCCTGCGGGGATCGAGAAGTTTTTTGAGGAATTGAGTGAGGTGGCGAAGCAAGGTCCTTTGGATTTAGGGAGAGTGAAAAAGATAGCCGAACGATATGAGATCGAACTGATGGTGCACGAGGGATAAGCCTTTGCGCGACCATAGGCTCAACGCCACCGGCATGCTTCCGCGTAAGATCGAATGGACGTGCGTTTGATTCAATCTGAATAATAAGCATCAAAGGTTCTTGCGGAACCGGGGTGTCGATGCGGCGGTCAGAAAGTTTCGCGAGTCAGGGTTTCGTCGACCCCTCCTACGCGGTACCAGCGGTAGCCGTAGCCGTCCAGCGCGATCTCATGGGTGCCGCGGCTGTCCGCGCGGCTGTGCTCATCGCCGATGAGGTCGACGAGGCGTCGGCCACCGCGTCCCTTGAGCCTGAGTCGCACGGTCTGCGCGGTAGCGCTGAAGTTGTGGAGCGTGACCATCGAGGCTTTGCGGAACCAGTAGTGCAGCACCAGGACCGGCGGCGTGTCGCACTCCAGGACCTCGCACTCGCCCCACGAGAGTTCGGTGCATTCGCCACGCACGCGGATCAAGCGCGCCGTCCAGTTCATGAACGAATTGGGGTCCCGCCGCTGGGCATTCACGTTGACCCTGCGAAAACTAAAAATACCGTCGTCAATGACCGGCAGCACGGTCTTTTTCGCCCGGGTGAAGCCGCCGTGCGCTTCGTCGGTCCACTGCATGGGTGTACGGGTCGCCTCGCGCTCGTTCAGCGACAGGTCTTCACCCATGCCGATCTCGTCGCCGTACTGCAGCATCGGCGTGCCTGGCAGCGCGAACAACAGGCTGAAGGCAAGCTCCATGCGCCGGCGGTCGTTGCCCAGCATCGGCGCTAGGCGTCGGCGGATACCCCGGTTGTAGAGCTGCATCGAAGGCTCGGGAGCGAACGCAGCAAACACACGCTGGCGCTGCGTCTCGGTAAGTCGCCCCAGATCCAGCTCGTCGTGGCTGCGCAGGAACTGCACCCATTGCGCGTCTCTTGGAATGTTGGCGAGCGTTTCACGGATCGCCTGCGCGAGCGGCTTGATGTCCGCGGTGGCCAGCGCGTAGAAAACCCGCTGATTTACCGGGAAGTTGAGCATCATCTGTAGACGGTCGCCCTCGTCGCCGAAGTACTTCATGCTTTCGCCGGCAGGTACGTTAGCCTCGGCGAGCAGGATGGCATCGCGGCAGCGCCATTGCAGGAACCGCCGCATCTCTTGAAGCAGCTCGAAATCCTTTACCGGTTTGCCCCCCGCGCCCTTCCGCTCCACCAGAAACGGAACCGCATCCATGCGGAAACCTGATACGCCGAGCTGCAGCCAATAGCCTATGATCTTGTAGAGCTCATCGCGATAGACGACGTTATAGGTGTTGAGATCGGGCTGGAACTCATAGAAGCGGTGGAAGTAGTACTTGCGCGCTTTGCTGTCCCATGTCCAGGTCGTCTTCTGCACCGGCGGGAATACCGTGCCGGTAGCGTGGTTACGCGGCCGCTTGTCGCTCCAGACATACCAGTCCCGGAAAGGCGACTTGGGATCGGCGCGCGCCGACTGGAACCAGGAGTGCTTGTCGGACGTATGATTGACGACGAGGTCGACGATGACCCGCATGCCGAGGGCCTGGGCGTGGTTCATCAGCTCGACAAAGTCTCCGGAGGTGCCGAAACGCGGGCTTACGCCGTAGTAGTCGCTGACGTCGTAGCCGTTGTCGCGATTGGGTGAGCAGTAGAACGGCTGCAGCCAGATACAGGTGACGCCGAGACCGTGCAAATAATCGAGCCGCCGGCTTAGTCCCTCGAAGTCCCCAATGCCGTCGCCGTTGAAGTCCATGTAGGTCGCGACGTTCAGGCAGTAAATAATGGAGTTCTTGAACCAGTAGTCGTCTATGGCCATCGGATAATCCAAGCAAGCTTTGTTAAGGTTATTTGGTAATAGAAGATGTCGGCGCGTGCTACAAGAGAACGTTTACTGGTCATCGATGGAGTCATCCACAAAGCGGCTGATCGATGGGCTAGTGCTCTCTGCATGCGCAATTGCCCTTCTCGTCGCAATGTTATCAGGCTCTAGCAACGCGATTGACAGTGACCGAATTTACTTGTCAATTTTTTCCAACTCTTCCAACATTAGCCATTCTGCCGACTGAACAACCGGCAACTGTAGCGCCCGTTCGCGGTCAAGATCCAAAGAACCCAAATGCACTGATTGTGGCGCTATAACCCATTTGAAGATCGACGCCCTGAATAGTTTTGTAAACTTAATCACCCAGTCCTTAAGCATTCCGGGTTTGTAATCCGAGCGCATAGCCGTCAACTCATCATCGCTCCATGTTTCTCGAACTATCTGATACACCTCCATTGGCATCTTTTTCTTGCCGGCAAAGAGCTCAAAGCAGTTATCAAGCACTGGAAAAGGCATAAGATCCTTTTCGTCTTCCTGCCCCTCTTCAAGTTCTGCCGAAGGACGCGTCAATACTAAATCATCGAAAGCACCTTTCAAGAACAAATGGTCCCGGTTTAAATATCTGATAAGCTCCATCTCCACAGACTTTGGAAGATTTCCCATGAGAGAATAAGCGCCCATCAGATCTCCTCCGACGGTGGTATAACCCTGCGCTTTTTCGGACATATTGCCCGTTTGGATCCACAATCCATTGTGCGCGTGAGACCAATTCTGCATAAACTCTCCTCGCGTGCGCGCCGCATGACTCTGGCGAAAAATGCTAGTAAAACCTCCGGTTCCGAAAGCCTCATCGAGAAAATTCCTACTATCATCGATTTGTTCTCCGATGAATACTTCTTTGAAATAAACGCCAAACCGTTGTGCGAGATTTTTTGCGATAGACTTAGTCTCCTGTTTATTCACTTTGGTCGGCAGCGAGAAGCAATGGATAAAATCCTTAATCTTCTGTGCCTTGGAAAGTGCGCTCAATTCGGAGAATTTCCGCTCAGCATATATCCGAGCCACCGCCAGCGCGAGCGACGAGTCATACCCCCCAGAGAGAGCAATACCGATACGGTCAAAGGCTCGAGTTTTTTCGAAATACCCACGCAGCCCCCAAACCATCGCTTCCATCAAATCATCGAAATACGCATGAAGGGGATTGGCAGGCAGCATATCCTGTGGTAGGAAAAAACTCTTATTGGGCGGAACAGGGTATCTGTATTTCAGATGTTCAGCCTGAGGACCGCAATCCGTTTCAATAACAGGAATTGCGGCATTGGCTTTACGATATTCCATTGATTCGCGACGCCATGTCGTATTCTCCTGTCGCAACTTCGCAGTGAGACCAAGATCCACAACAACCGTTTCGTAACCCCCATTCCACTTCCACCGTTTGGCTTCCAACAAGTTCTTGCCGCACTGGTTTACGAAACCTCCTCCGTCGAAAACCAGCGAATCATTTCCCCCCAATTGGTTGGCGTATGCGAGCGTTACCTGATGATCGGCTGCCCGCGTCGGTATAAGTTGCCGCCGCGTATCAATGACCCCCGACCTGAACGGCGAAGCATTTATAATGGCGACAACTTCAGCACCCGAATACGCGTAGTCCATAAGAGGGCCGTTTGCAGACCAAACGTCTTCGCAAACGAGTACGGCCATCTTTCCGAAGGCAAACTTTAGAATTACTTTACCCATGGGAATCCCATGCGGCTTCTCCGGGATTAATCCCGGAGTAAAAGTGCGCTCTTCGTAGAAAATTCCGTACGTCGGAAGTTTCTGCTTCGGATAAAGCGCAAGTATTCTTCCCTGGGTAACGACAGCAGCGCAATTGTATAAATCGCCGCCTATTCCAACCGTTACGCCCACAACGAAAACCGACGGAAATGCTGCTTTAGAAGTTGTGTCGGCATAGCGCTTCAGCTCCGCCCATTGCTGGGAGACAAATCCTTCCCACTGCACGTTGTCTTCGACCGGATATCCCGAAATGGTCTGCTCGGAAAAAATCCCAAGCGTTACGCGATCCTTGGCCATTGCTTGCGACATTTCTATCATCAAGTTTGTATTGGACTTTAATGCGCCGACTGTGGGATCGAGATTAGCGATCCCAATTTCTATCAAGTTCATAATTTCCTCCCTTCGTAGCCGCACCGGCGCATATTGCTGGTACGCAATCTCAATAGCAGAACCTTTATCGTACGATTTATATTTTTCTGGCGCTCGGGCCGGGCCGGCTTTTTATCAGGTTTTTTGCCTCCCACCTCGCATGATCGCTTTCATTAACGCTTCAAGGCGTCGCCCATAGTGGTGCACCATGCGCTATACTGGAATTGTCAGTTGACCGCCTAATCATTACCGTTATCTAGACCCCCCATTTTCCTGATTCACAGAAACCTCGATGTTATGAGCCTCGACCTTCATGAGCATGCATTCTGATTATCCGATCCACCCATCTAACTCCTCGGCTCCCGTAACGGCCTTAGGTCAATCTTAAGGATGAATAGACTCGCGGCCTTCCACGCCATTGCCGCCGTCAGACAGCCAATCAATGCTCCAGCAATTCTGACGCCGGAGAGTGGCGTCTCACCTGAGATGGCAGGCGATCTAATCGGCAGCAGTGTTTGATTGCACCGGCGCTAAGGGAGTCGATACGGTTAGTGCCCACGTCGCCGAATGGGCACTGAAGTTGAATAGTGACACAATCTCGCGCCGGCTTTTTCAATAAAAGCCGGATTAAAATTGGTGGGACTTAACTTTGTTTTTAGATGATACTACCTAGGAGATACCGCTACGGGCGATGACAACTCAATATATACATCTGCCCAACTTCTGGCGTCGTTGGATCGTACCGGATTTGAATCATTCAAAAAACGCTTTGTCTTAAATGTAAGACCTAATGCTTTGCCGGAACGGGTGAATGAGCATTGGCCCAGAGTATTATTCGCGAGTCGTGCCAAATCCGCGATGCCATGCGACTATCCGTCCTCGGTAACCTACTGGCACCTGTCCGCTCCTTCTATGGATGGATCGATGAGTTTGCTGAGTGAATTTTCTAGGGCCGATATCGGACTGGTCGCTGGCGCATCAGCTCAGGCAAACCGCTCGGGACTCCGAACGCCAGGCGGCAACGGTGCGTCAAGTGGTCATGCAAAATGAGCCATTGTTGATCGAGGCAGCCGAGAGCCATTGGCTCGACCAACAATTCGGTTAAAGTAAATAAATTTCGTCTCAACTGTGTTCCAGGGTGGGGTCTAAATCTCACCGTTAGGACTCTAGGAGGGTCTGCTCAATCGCATTCTTTGACTCTCATCAGATTATGTGACGCTCGCAAGTGTTTTGGCACCCCCCGCCACGTCGTATCTCTACGCTCGATGACTGGCTGAGCCCCATGTCTGTCAGCTCGTTTGTGCACCAATTTTTGCGCAAACGACCCCATGCCTCTTCATTATCGGCCCATGGCTTCGTGCATATTTTTCAATCGCCCACTCTCGAGGATTCTTGCAGATACAGAAGGAGAATTCAGTCCCATTCTGTTTGTTCCAGCGCTTCATGACTTGTAACTCAAGATTCTATTTCGTCAGATACCCCTTGGCTTCTTTGATCTCCGGACGATCCGTGTCTGCCCGTTCGCAGAGAGAAACTAGCCTTTGATAGTAATGGCGGGCTTTTTCACGGTCCCCGGCGGTTTGGGCAGCCTTCGCCGCGCCATAGAGTCCCCTAAAGCGGTTAGGTTCAATTCGATGCGATACCTCGAATTCTTTTAATGCTTGAGCAGGATCGCCGAGTTCAAGAAGCATTTCTCCCAACAGTTCGCGCGCAGGCTGGATCGGCGCCGGAGTGACCGGGTGTTTGTCCGTCGAATCTTCCAGATCTGCTGCGGATTGCATGAGCTGCAGCGCCTCGTCATTTTTGCGCTCTGTTCGGAGGTACCAAGCCGTGGCCACTCGGCGCTGGATGTCAACCTGCTTGGCCCAGTAGCTGTCCTTAGCCTTGACTAAGGCATCCTGGAGCGACTCGAGTTTTTCAATGTCCTTTCGAGCATTCGCAACATTGCCGCTCCGTGCAGATCCCATGGCGCGGGCGAAATGCGTAACCGCCTCCGACCAGGGGAAACGGCTCCATGGGAACGTGGTTGGAGTTACGGTCAACGCTGCGGCCTCAGACCAGCGACGCCTCTCGAGTGTATAGCGCGCCGGAATCGCCGCAAAGGCATAGGCTGCCTGAAAGGCTTCCGGTTGGACTTTTTTGATGGCCCGGAGTTCGTCGAGCACATTCTTGGCTTCCCGATCCTGAGCCCCTTGCAAGTACGCATATGCCAGGTAGTCCAAGGCATGAAGTTGCTCGTAGTACGCGGCTTCAGGATGAGCCTTAGCTGCGTACGCTTTCGATGCGGCCACGGCACCGAGATTCGATTGAATCGATTCCTGCCACAGACCGATCCGCGTAAAAATGTGAGAAGGCATGTGCTGCACGTGAGGAACTGAGGGGGCGATCTTGGTGTAGCGTTGTGCTGCAGGAATTCCACGGCTTGCCAGGGCGGGGTTATCATAGCTGTGGATGATGTAATGGGCCACCCCAGGATGATCCGGCTGCTCGGAAAAAACCTTTTCGAGGATTTCACCGGCCTTTAGCTGATTTGCGTAAGTTTTGTCGGTTGGAGGTGCCGTAGCGTTGAGCGCAAGCGCGTAGAAGATCGCCGCTTCGCTGTCGTTTGAATATTGGAGATGGATCCGCTCCAATGCTTTCTCGTACGCGACGGTTCGGGTTCGGTGATCGAGCTTGTCCGAGTCTTTATAAAAAGCCTCTATCGCCGCAATATAGGCGCCTTCGCGGTCCGTTTTAGCGCCGATCGACTTGGCTTTTTCGATTGCATTCATCCCCTTCTGCAATGTCGGCTGACTCGGCGGCACCCAAAGAGGATAGTAAATGCTCATCGCGATTCCCCAGTGGCCCATAGCACAACCAGGATCCGTTTCCGTAACGGCAGTGAACATTCTGAGCGCTTCCTCGTACCAGAAGGAGTGTAGCGCGCCCAGAGCCTGATCGAACTGTTTTTGGGCCGCCGCAGTGCAGGAAACCGGAAATTGCACTCGGCCCAGTTTTTCCGTCTCCTTCTCCTGCGCGATTAAAATAGATGTAAACAAAATCAGCGAGACAGTCACAGAGATAAAGAATTTATTATCGTTCATGATTCTGCCCTTTCAATCATGTTTTGATTCAGTCTGGTCCCGCCCTCGCTCGCTGGTGGCCCTTACCCTATCCAGTAATGGATATGCCACAAACACAAGCCAATTAAAATCGGATCTCTTGGTCTTCGGTCCACCGAAAGAACTGTTACAATACGTGCGTGCGCCAAACGTTCACCGCGGAGAAATAGAACCAATGATCGTGCGAATCCCGTTTGCGAACAGGGTCCTTGTTTCACTTTGCGTTTTCGCCGCCGCGAGTTTGATTTCACCAATTAGCCACGCCGACCTACAACGATACGTAGATAAGCCCGAGCCCGCTTTCGAGTGGCAGGTGAAGTCCAAGATCGGACGCGAGCAGAGCGGCGATCGGATTTATGATCTGCAGTTCGTGTCGCAAATTTGGCGCGGAGAGAAATGGCGTCACCAATTGCAGGTCTATCGGCCAGCCGACGCGACACCGGGCAACAAGATGTTACTCTGGGTGACCGGCGGCTCGGCGTCGGCGCAAACCAACGCGCTAGGGCTCGAGCTGGCGCGTAAGATCAAGGCGCCGGTCGCTTTCGTTTATCACATTCCTAATCAGCCGCTGCTAGAGGGCAAACTGAGCGAAGATGACCTGATCGCGGAAACTTTTGTCCGTTATCTCAAATCGGGGGACGACAACTGGCCGCTGCCGTTGCCGATGGTGAAGAGCGTCGTCAAGGCGATGGACGTTTTGCAGGCGTTTAGCAAGCAGGAATGGAACGCGTCCGTTGACCAGTTTGTCGTCGCCGGCGCTTCGAAGCGCGGTTGGACCACCTGGCTGACAGCCGCGGTCGATCGGCGCGTCGCCGCCATAGCGCCGGTGGTCATCGACGTGCTCAACATGCGCGCACAAATGTCGCGCCAGATCGAAGCTTTCGGCGCCTATAGCGCGCGCCTCATCGCCTACAGCAGCCGCGGTCTTCTGCCGATTCCTGATACGCCTGCCGGTAAAAAACTTTTGGATATGGTCGATCCCTGGGCCTATCGCGACCGGCTGACGATGCCCAAGTTCATCGTCAACGGCACCAACGATTTTTACTGGGCCACCGACGCGTTGAACCTATATTGGGATGGCATCCCGAACGACAAATGGGTGCTCTACCTTCCCAACGCGGGACATAATCTGCGGCGCCAAGACCGCCCGCCGCAAGAGCAATTGAACGACTTGATCACCGGCCTGGCCGCCTTCACGCGCCATCAAATCAACGGTACGGCGATGCCGAGCCTACGCTGGCGCCACGAAAACGCCGACGGCAAACTGCGCTTGATCATCGACGCGACGCCGGCACCGCGCAGCGCGCGACTATGGGTCGCCCGCTCACCGAGCAGCGATTTCCGCACGATCGAATGGCGCCAGGAAAATCTGCGCGTCGCCGACGGCCGGGTCATCGGCGAAGTCACGCGCCCGGAGCAAGGCCGTGTGGCCTTTTTCGGCGAGCTGGAATACGAAATCGATGGCTTGAGCTACACCTTGTCGACGCAGATGCGTCTGACGCAATAAGCGGGCTGCGCGGCGCTCCGGCTTTTGCATCCGATCTAACAGCATTTCCAGCTTTTTGGCCTGCGGCAAAAAATATCGTCGAATGCGCAATTAAAAGAGCCGCCAAAGCTCCCCACTTCACTCCTTGAGCAGCCCTATATGCTGCAGTTGTAGTACTAGACTCCAAACCGCAAATACGGCTGGGGCTTTTTTAGGCTCACTTACCGTTCGTATTCGAGATTTGGTTTACCGTCGTCGACCCTCCTTTTGGCAAACAGGTGGCCCTCCATTTCCGCCTCCTTCGCTGTCAGAAAACTGCACTTGAAGTACCGGTCCATCCAGAGCTTAACACGAGGCTTGCTACCGTCGCTCCAGTTAATTTGCACGATGGGTTACCATTCGAGGCCTTTAGCGACGCGCCCAGCACGCAAGATCACGCTTTTTGATTCCGCGTAAGCCCTCTCTATTGGTAATCAAGTGGTCCGGGATAAACAAGGAAATTGCAAAGGCTCTCTGAAGAGACAGGCACAATTTCAATGGTTACCGAAGGCCATCTGTTTGAAATGAATTTAGAGGACAGCCCCGAAGCAATCGAGAGGTTGCCGAAGAGCACGCCAGCGTTAGGCGATGTTATCTCGCTGGATTAGGCTGAGGCTGGTGTGATAAGCGCCATTGCGATTTGGCCTTATCCCGTTCGATCGTCGGAACTGCATGCTGCGCAACATGAACAGTCTTGAACCCGATGATTTGTCTGCTGCGGCCGATCTTTCGTCGGCCCGATTCGCGAATCGAAGACTAGCCTGATTTGTAGAGGGTGTGTCTTTTGATTCCAAGTTTATCCATGCGCGACCGCAGTGTGCTGGAATTTATGCCCAGGATCTCCGCTGCACCCTTCTTGCCGTGGATCACCCAGTTGGTCTCGTTCAAACCACGAATAATATGATTGCGCTCCATGTTTTCAAGCGTGTCCACAGCAGACCCTTGTACTGCGCCATCAGACTGAAGCATGGAATCATCGACATGCACAACCGGGCCGCTGGCTAGAATCCCGGCCCGCTCGACGACGTTTTGCAGTTCCCGCACATTTCCTGGCCAGCTGTAGTTCGTGAGGCTCTCCATCGCCTTCTGTGAAACGCCGTGAAGTTCTTTACCGAGCTTCTTACCAAATTTACTTAGGAAAAAGTTGACCAGGAGTGGTATATCTCCCTTGCGATCCCTCAGCGGTGGTACCTCCAGAGGGAAGACATTCAAGCGATAGAATAGATCCGAACGGAACGCGCCGTTTGCTACAATTTCCTTTAGAGCCCGGTTGGTGGCAGCGATCACCCGCACATCGACCTTGATCGTTTCGCTGCTACCAACTCGTTCAAACTCCCCTTCCTGTAGCACGCGAAGCAATTTGACCTGCGTATCCATCGGTAATTCCGCGACCTCGTCAAGGAAGATCGTGCCGCCGTTGGCCAGCTCAAATCTGCCGATGCGCCGTTGCGTAGCGCCGGTGAACGCCCCTTTTTCATGGCCAAAAAGTTCGCTCTCCACCAAGCCGGACGGAATAGACCCGCAGTTAACCTTAACCAGAGCCCGGTCTTTGCGCCGGCTACTGTCATGAACCGCGCGCGCTAGAAGCTCTTTGCCGGTGCCCGTCTCGCCTTGAATGAGCACCGTAGCCTCCGTGGGCGCCACTTGGTCGAGTTTCCGCAGCAACTGACGCACCGGCTGGCTCTGGCCGATAATCTCCTCGAAGTTGTGCTCCGTCTTTATTTCTTCCTGCAGGTAAACGTTTTCCGCCTCGACTTTTGCTTTCAACGTTACGATCTCTTCGTAGGACTTCATGTTGTCAATGGCCAGGGCAACTTGGTTGGCCACTTCCACAAGAAAATCAGCGTCCGATTGCTCATAACGCCGATTGGTCCGACTGGCGACCGTTAAGGCGCCGATACTGCGCCCGCGGATAATGAGCGGGAGTGCGCACAATGAACGAAAGCCATTTTGGAATGCACGATACTCCGAGGAAAAATGTCTCTCCGTTTCCAGGTCATGACGCAGCAGCGGCCGTTGTTCCTTAAACACCCATCCAATGTGGCTGTCGTCGAGATCATGAACGTTGCCGACGGGAGAATAATCCGTTCTGAGTGGGCCTTCGTAGGCGACCAGGCGCGCGGAGTTGGTTTCCGCGTCGTACAGGGAGAGGGCGATTCTATCGTACGGAACCACTTGCGCCAAAGCATCGCAGATAGCGCGAAAGACTTCATCCCGGGTCAGCTTGGTTACGATAGCATTATTGATTTCGAGAATACTCCGGCGGCGTGCGGCGGTATCCGCGATGGTCGTGTTGAGAGCTGCAATCTCTTCGTAGGACTCCATGTTCTCGATGGCTATCGCGATTTGGCTCGCTACTTGTTCAAGGAACTCCCGGCGCAGGTGCCCGTAGGCCCCTTTCGCAGCCGCCATAAAGAACAGCGCCCCGCGGGGGCGATCGCCGCTAACCAGCGGCAGCGCACACAGTGACTCCATACCTTGGCCGGACATCACGTCAAACGTGACCGGAAAGCGCTCGCGAAACTCGTCTCGGGAGGCAGCGACAAACCACGCACAGTTCTCCATCACCCAGTTGCACGCAGTGTTCAAAGCCGGCAACACCGTGGGTTGAGTCGGCTCCCCACCCCTAGGGTTGGACAGGATGTGCCCCTGCAGTTTGTCGCCCTCGATCGGCACTTCAATACCGAAGCGCTCCGTCGGCACCAGCGTCTTCAGGCAAGCGGCAAGGGCACCGAACAACTTGTCACGATCCAGATGGCGTCCGATGGCGCGGTTGATGTCGACAAGGACGCCAAGTTCCAGGTTCAGGAGTTGGGCGCTTTTGAGGGCACGCACGCGTTCGAGTTCGGCACCCACCCGGGTCGCAAAAATGCGCAGGATGGAAAATTCCCTGTCGCCAAAAACTCTGGGCTTGTCATCGATTACGACCAGGTGCCCGAGAACCTCTCCCGCCAGATTCACCGCTGGAACCGCGGCGTAACTTTGCGCCCCAAGAGCAACTAAATACGTGTCCTCAGGAAACAGCTTCTGCAGTCGATCTGGATAAGCGCAAGCGCTTCCGGTGATGACGCCTTCACATGGGGTGCCGCGCAGGGGATATTCGACGTTGTCAGCAAAATTATCCGTGGCCCAAAAGGCCAACATCTGCACTCGCGTCTTGGTTTCGTCCGTGCACTCCGCCACGAAGCAATAACGAACTTCGAGAGCATTGGCCAAGCGCTGCGCTAGCGAACGGAAAAATTCTTCACCTGTACTGCCCGCCGTCCCTTCGGTGATATGACGCAGGGTTTCATCTGCATGTTTGCGCTCAGTAATGTTCCGGATACTAACGCTCGCTTTGGTAACACCAGATGAGTCCTTGTAAAAGGCGCTCGACACTTCGCCGAGAAACTTCGTGCCGTCCTTCCGTTGCAACGTGAGTTCACTATGAGCCCGCCCCACTTGCTTCCGCTTTTCCAGAAAAGCCACTACCCTGGGGTCCGTCACATCGACAAGCCCAGCTCTTCCAACCTGACAGATCTCCTCTTCGGTTCGGTCAAATATCCGGCACGCCTCGGGATTGGCGGCTTCAATGATTCCTTCAGGCGTAGAAAGCAGGACCGCGTCGTTGCTGTTCTCAAACAGCGAACGGAACTGATCTTCGCTGCTGCGGAGTTCCGCTTTAGCCCTCTTAAGCTCAGTAATGTCAGCCACGATAGTGAATGTCACCCGAAGCCGTTCTCTCCGGCAACTCTCTTGTGGCCCTAATACTCCGCGACGCGACATTTCGCAAGCGTCGCGAAATACCACGACGCTCCGTCGCAACACAATCTTCCATTAGAGAAGACCTATCAATAAATTCATTAGGTTACGGTCGTGGCACAACCTGTGCTCACTGATCGGCGCAGTTCCAAGGAGTGACAAGCTCATGCTCCGCATCACTGAAAATTCCGAAAACGGCAAAACCGTCAGGTTTCGTTTGGATGGCACTCTCGCGGCAGCTTCGTACTCGGAGCTAGAAGCCATCTGCTCCCGATATCAGGCAAGTGACGGGAAAATAATCGTCCTGGACATGGCCGGCGTGGTTTTCATGAGCGACGAGGTCGCAAGAAAAATCTTGGAACTACGAACCGTCCGATTGAGAATTATCAATTGCTCCCCTTTCATCGAAACGCTCTTAGAAACTGTAGAAAGATAGGACGGCAAAATCATGGAATGCGCCTTCGCTGTGATCGACGTAGATAGGAGAGACGACATGGCTACCTCTAGCTCTATGACAGAATCCAGTTGCCCCATCGCGACGGACCGGGCAGCGTCAACGACTAATGCGCTCGAATCATCCTTGAGCAGACCCAGCTTATCCAGACGGAAACGGACTTCGGGTAAAGATGACTCGGCGCTCATCGAGCGGCTTAAAGCCGGCGACCAAGACGCCCTTGAGGCCCTCTTCAATCTTTACTCCCCGAAGCTCTACAATGTCGCCCATAGAATCGTCGGCGATGTTGCGGACACACAGGAAGTAATTCAAGATGTATTTTGGACTGCGTATCGCAAAGCCAAAACCTTCCGTGGAAACTCACAGTTCTCCACCTGGCTTTATAGGCTAACGATAAACGCAGCCTTGGAAAGGATTCGTCGAAGCAAGAAAAACAAAGAGGTCGAATACGAGGAGTTTCTACCCAAGTTTCAGGAAGACGGCCATCACATGGTCCGGCCGGTGGTTGATTGGTCGAACGCCCTGGAAGAAGATTATGTCAAACAGGAGCTGCAACAATTACTCAAGGAGGCTTTGGACCAATTGAAACCAGTCGACAAGAGTGTTGTCGTCCTCAGCGATCTAGAGGGTTTATCCGACAAAGAGATCGCCGCGGCGCTGGAGCTCACTGTTTCAGCCGTAAAGACGCGGCTTCATCGCGCCCGCTTATTTTTGCGTGGCAAATTAGCAGTGCGCTTGGGGCATTCAGCAGCATGAGGAAGGATCAATATGGCGCAACGAAAGAAAGGGCAGAAAATATTGACCAACAAGACCTGCAAACAGATGACGGACCTGGTGTTCGATTACGTGAACGACAAACTGAGTCCCAATGCCAAGCGGGATTTCCAGCAGCATCTGCAAATCTGCCCGGACTGTGTTAACTTCCTCAATACTTATAAGAAGACTGTCTCCGTATCCCGCTCTGTCCGTCCTGAAGAAATCCCGCCGAGGGTAAGGAATAGTATTCTCAATTTTTTACGTGGCCGCATGCGAAAATCCGGCACAAGTTCCTGACAATTCGGCAATCCTCGCTGAATACCCCCCGGTTCCGCAGGTTTTCATTCCTGCATCAATTTCATTTCACCCAGCATCTAACTAATAGGCTGAAGATGCATTGCCAGAGTCCAAAGTGGGAATGGCCAAAAAGAAAGTGGTTTGAGACCGTCTGGGTTTCGTATGCGAATACCCCTTGCGGCTGAACCTTAGATCCGTCGATGGATGAATAACGTCGATGAACTGCGAACGATGTGATTCGAAGTGGGGTGACGAGGCTGTTTACCCAGTCCGCACCGACATTCTTGACCTCAACGTCTGTGGACAATGCGCCAAGGAAGCCTGGGATCTGCGTTTGCTCGTAGCGTCGCTCTCAGACGCCGGGGCATCGATCGAAAAGAAAGTTGTACCCGCCGCTGCATAGATACAGACCCCGCGACGCTAACCTTTAAGATATCGTTCCAGAGTCTCATCCAGAAGCGAACTTCCGTCGCTTCTGGCGCACTCCACCTCCAACATCGTCATTCACCTGGTGTAACGTGCTTGTAACTTTTCATTCGACTGAGGCATCTAATCTATAACGCGGAAGAAAAAGTCGAGGGGGATACAGAAATGAAATACAAACCGGTCAGTCGAAAAGGGACGAAACACCGTAAGGCAGACTCCATCCGGACTACGATAATGGAACTGCTCCACGCCCTCTCTGATCTGACTAAGGACGATAGGAAAGTTCTTTCGGCATTCAAGAGTATCTTTGATTCCTACAACGTCCGACTCGTGCATTCGTTGGCTCCGGTTCGATTGGTCGGTGGCGCCGAACAGAACCGAACCAACACGGAAAGAACCTCGGAGAAAAGACGCTCAGCGGGGGCGTAGCAAAACTCTGGATCAACGAAAAACGTGCTCCAGCTCGAATCAATGAAAAGAAAGCCAATTGAACAATAAACCAAAATCCCGAAGAGCCGATCGACCAGACCACACGTGCAAAGAGGAGGTGGGGCTGATCGCCGATTATTTTGGCGGGCAGTTGGACCCAACGGTTCTCGCAGCCTTCGAAAAACACTTGGGCCAGTGCGCTGATTGCACCGCCTTTTTGAATACCTACAAGAAAACTATCGAAGTCACCAAGTCGTTCCTGAGAATCCAATCACCCAAAATTTTGCCCAAAATTGCTAAGGCTTCGCCTTAGAGTGTCAGGATGAGTCGCCACATTAATATTCTGGTTGTAACTTGTTATCTCCAACACCCATCTAACGACAGGATGAACTGAGATAGCTCATACCCGCTGATCGCGACATTTTAGGAGACCGCACCATGGAAGCCATAGCCGTTACGCCGCAAAAAAGGAAAGTTGAAATTATCAATCAATCCGAACCGACGATTCTTTCCCCCACAGATGTCAAGCTGCGCATGCTCGAGGCCGGCGTCTGTGGCACGGACAAGGAAATCTGCGCCTTTGAATATGGTATTCCGCCGTCCGGCTCGGAACAGCTAGTGATCGGTCATGAATCACTGGGCGAAGTCGTTGAAGTCGGGCTGAAAGTCACACGAGTGACTGTCGGCGATCTTGTCGTGCCAATGGTTCGGCGTCCCTGCCCTCATGATTACTGCGTGGCTTGCCGTTCGGGCCGCCAGGACTTCTGTTTCACGGGAGATTTTCAAGAGCGGGGAATCAAAGAAAGGCACGGCTTCATGGCTCAGTTCGTCGTGGATGACGAAAAGTACATGAATCCCGTTCCGAGTGAAATGCGTGACGTTGCCGTGCTAGTGGAACCGCTGACCATCGCTGAAAAGGGGCTGATGCAAGTTTGGCAAGTGCAGCAGCGCTTGCCGTGGAGTTGCCCTGCGGCGCCGGGGAAGGCTGCGTCTTATCGCCACCGAGCAGTCGTTCTTGGCGCAGGCCCGGTGGGTTTGCTTGGAGCCATGGCATTGGTGAACAACGACTTCGATACTTATGTTTACTCCCGAGAGTCCGCTCCGAATCTGAAATCTCAATTACTCGAATCGATCGGTGCGCATTATATTTCGTCGGAAAAAATCACTCCCGAAATGCTTCCTCAACATATCGGCAACATAGATCTCGTTTACGAAGCGACCGGGGCTTCGAGCTTGTCGTTCGAAATGATGAAGTATCTCGGCACCAACGGGATTTTTATCTTTACTGGCGTTCCGGGAAGAAAGGGACCTATCGAAGTCGATACGGACCTCATGATGCGTAATCTGGTCCTAAAAAACCAAGTCGTCTTCGGCACGGTGAATGCCGGACGCGAATCCTTCGAAAATTCCATTCGAGACCTCGGGACTTTTAAAAAGCGCTGGCCTGACGCGGTGAGGTCTCTGATTACGGGTCGCTTTCCAATGGAAGCGTACAGCGATCTTCTACTCGGTCGCTCCGGAGGGATCAAAAACGTAATCCAGCTCAATTGACCCATTCATTCTAACGCCAATCTCCCATCTCAAAGCCTGCTCTTGATGCCTTTCACGCGCCTCAACTGGGCGGTTGGGGCGCGCTCGCCTTTTCTTTGTCGCCTCGGATCGGTGGAAAAGCATGTATTTTGGCGATCTCAACACTCCCGTTGATGCATCGTGTGTCTTCTATCTGGCATCAAACAACACATGACGGACGCGTTGAAGCAGCATTGGCCCGAGTACCTGATGGAGGCTGCTTGCCTGGGTTTCTTCATGATTTCCGCCTTCACCTTCGGCTCGATCCTGGAGCATCCCGCTTCACCGGTTCACCAGGCAATTCCCCACCCGCTCCTACGCCGAGTTCTCATGGGCCTCGCAATGGGATTAACCGCTACATGCATCATCTATTCGCCATGGGGTAAACAGTCAGGCGCCCACATCAACCCATCGACAACCATAACGTTTTGTCGCCTCGGTAAGGTCCCAACGTGGGACGCGGCTTTTTACATCGCGTCTCAATTTATTGGCGGCATAGCCGGAGCGCTATTGGCTTCGGCCTTTCTTGACGCTTGGGTCTCTCATCCGTCGGTGAATTATGTCGTTACTATGCCAGGTAGCGCGGGAGCCGCTGCCGCATTCGTGGCCGAGCTTGCAATAACCTTTTTGTTAATGACAGTCATTTTGCACATCTCCAACAACCCTCGTCGGCACAAACTTACCGGACTTTGCGCAGGCGCGTTGGTGGCGATTTACATCACTATCGAGGCTCCGATCTCCGGGATGAGCATGAATCCGGCGCGTACGTTTGCCTCTGCCCTCGCCTCCAACCATTGGTCAGCCTTGTGGGTTTATTTTACGGCTCCTCTGGTCGGCATGTTGGCTGCTGCTGAAGTTTACGTGAGAACGAAAGGGCCACACAGCGTCGCGTGCGCCAAACTCCATCACGAAAATCACACGCGTTGCATCTTCTGCGGTAAACCGGCCGGCAAAACTATATCTGAAAGTAGCCTCAGATCCCCCAGCCAAGTATCTAAAGTTTCCGCTCTTCCTGAATGAAATTTTACCTGCGGCAATTTTTGTCGTCGCATCGTTTCTCATGAACGGGACATCTAAGAATGTAATCGCAGCGGTCGATTCGAAATTAGGCATTCGAGTTTCGACAAATGATGGAGGACGGGGTGACAACCATGAAACAGCAACTAGATAGAACCTGGCTAACCGGCAACCCTGATAATGATCGGACTGGCGAATGGGCGGTGATTCTCGCAGGCGGGGATGGCACTCGACTCAAATCCCTGACCCGACAGATCGCGGGCGACGAGCGTCCAAAACAGTTCTGTTCACTTCTCGGACAGCGAACTCTACTGGAGGAAACGCAGCAGCGCGTCGCTCTTGAGCTGCCGCGTGATCGCACATTGTACGTCGTCAACCGCACCCACGAGGAATTCTATGCATCGCTTCTCGCTCGCGAACCGGCGCAAAACATCCTCGTTCAACCAAGCAATCGCGGTACGGCGCCAGCCATTGTTTATAGTCTTCTGCGTATCGCTGCAGTCGATCCCGCGGCTATCGTGGCGTTTTTTCCTTCCGACCATTACATTTCTGATAACGAGAAATTCATGGCCCACATTCGAACAGCGCTAGAAACCGCACGCACAGAACGCCACTTGTTCATTCTCCTCGGCTTGGATCCCGAAAGCCCAGAAGTGGAATACGGTTGGATCGAACCCTCTGCGCCGATCGCCGGCCACCCGCACCTGTTTGGCGTTCGCCGCTTTTGGGAAAAGCCCAATCCATTGTTGGCTCGGGTGCTCCAGCTTCGAGGATGTTTGTGGAATAGCTTTGTCATGGTCGCCGCTGTTCAAACGCTTCTCGACGTTATCGAAAGTGCGATCCCGGAGTTGTACCGTTCCTTCGCGTGCCTCTCTCCTCTCTTCGGTTCACGTGGGGAAACGAGAGCCGTCAGGCAACTCTACGAGCGCATCGAAGAAGTAAACTTTTCACATCAAGTGTTGGCGCTCCGCGCCGAGCGACTTGCGGTGGTCAGGGTTACAGGCGTGCGTTGGAATGACCTCGGCGAGCCAAAACGCGTCATGGCCTCGTTGAATATGGCCGGTCTCCGACCGGACTGGGCAGAGGCCGCCGTGCCGCAGTTCGCGTAATTTTTTCCTGTCTCCTCTTCTCCTATCTCCGTTACTGCTTTCTCCTTGTCTCCGTTGTCCTCGTGTGTGACCGTTGTCTCGCTCGCATCTTTTCTCACACACTTCGCATCTAACCTGGCAAGAACTCTATGGAGCATGTCACGCATTAACCAGGAGGAAATCTATGAAACTCATCATCAACATGGTCGGTTTGCTTGGGGTGCTAATTATCTCTTCTCTCGGATCGACACAAACTATTGAGAAAAAGGGTTTAACTTTAGAAGGCGCCAAAAAGGTGATTGCCGCTGCAGTCGCTGAGGCAAAAAGCAAAAACGCGCCCGGCGGCGCGATCGCGGTGGTCGACGAAGGAGGCAATCTCATTGCGGTGGAGCGGCTTGACAATACCTTTGCCGCCGGCGCGAACATTTCGATCGGCAAGGCGCGGACTGCGGTCCTGTTCAAACGGCCCACGAAGTTCTTCGAAGACGTGATCAACAACGGGCGGACTGCCATGGCCGCGCTTAACGACTTCACGCCGCTCCAGGGCGGGATTCCGATCATGGTCGACGGGCAAATCATTGGAGCGGTCGGTGTCAGCGGCGCTGCTAGCGCACAGCAAGACGAAGAGCTTGCCATTGCCGGCGCCAACGCTTTGGCGACTAGTTCGGCTCAAGCAAAGTAATTTCTCCAGAGCTGGAGCGTAAAAGGGGGCCGTCATGAAAATTATCAAGGGTTTGATTGTACTCTCGTTACTCCTGTTGCCGGTGGGTCGTCTCCAGGCTCAACTCCTGGACAAGAAAATTCTAACCCTGGAAGCCGCGGAGAAAGTCGCCGCCGCCGCTGAAGCGGAAGCCAAGAATAGAAACGCGACCGTCGTCATCGTTGTGGTGGACGACGGCGGATATCCCCTCGTCCTTAAACGGCTCAACGACACACAAGTCGCAAGCGTCGATGTCGGCATCGGCAAGGCGAGGACCGCCGCCATCTTCAGACGTCCTAGCAAGGTTTTCGAGGATCAGGTCCGCGACGGGCGTGTCGCAGCCCTCGCCCTGCCCGGCGCGACGCCACTTCAAGGAGGCCTTCCCCTCGTGTTTGATGACAAGGTCGTTGGCGCCATCGGCGTCAGCGGCAACACGCCGCAGGAAGACGAAGATATCGCCCTGGCCGGCGCAAAGGCTTTCGCCGCCACCATGCCGTCATTCAAAAACGAATCGCCGAAAGTGACCTACTTCCCGGCGTCCAAGGTAAGCAAGGCCTTTGAGAAAGGCATGCCGTTGCTCGAGATCGCCAACTATAAAATCCACGCCAGTCACCGTGACGGACCGGGAATCGTCGAGGTGCATAGCCGAGATACCGACATCATCTACATGCTCGAGGGAACCGCTACGCTGGTCACAGGCGGCACCATCGTTTATGGCAAGAACATCGAGCCTGAAGAGATTCGCGGCAAAGACATTAAAAACGGCGAGACGCGGCAGATCACCAAGGGCGACGTGATCATCGTTCCCAACGGCGTGCCGCACTGGTTCAAGGAAGTTAGTGGCCCGCTCAACTACTACGTCGTTAAAGTGAGATCAGTAAACTGAGGAAGAACCATGACGAACAAGACTTTCTTTTTCATCATAACCATCGCGGCTCTTGTGATGCTGCCGGCAAAATTCTTTGCCGGCGGATCGCCCGACGAATCGCTCGCCAAACGCAAGCCGGAAGTGACCATCGATCTTGCCACCAAACAAGGCGCGGAAGCCGTCAATGGCGCATGGCGCTACAGCGACACCAAGATTGTCGAGGTCGATTTCAAAGCCGCGGGAGCTGATGGTCAACCGACCGGGGCGCCAAATAGAGCCTACGACTTCACACCGCGCGCAGGCGGAGTCGAGTTCGACGACTCCAGGTGGGAAGTCATAGATCCCACGACGTTGGATAAACGCCGCTCCGCTGGGCGACTCGCCTTCAACTGGTACCGGATCAAGATCACCGTCCCGGAGCGCGTTGGCAATTTCGATCCAGCCGGGTCGACTCTGGTCTTCGCTACGTCCGTCGACGACTACGCCGAAATTTGGCTGGATGGAGAGTTGCCGCGCGCCGCCGGACAAAGCGGCGGCTCGGTCATCAAAGGTTGGAACGCAGAGAACCGGCTGATCGCCGGACGTAACGTCAAGCCCGGTCAAAAGATCCAGCTTGCCATCTTCGGCATCAATGGACCCATCTCAAATCCGCCGACGAACTATATCTACATGCGGTCTGCGAAGCTCGAATTTCACAAGGTCCCGGGCGGCCCCGTCGCAGTCACGCCACAAGAAGTGAATGTGGAAGTGGTGCGAGCCGATCCAGCAATTGACGCGATCGTTCCACTTAATCCGAAGCTCTTTAAACTCGCCGAAGGTTTTCAATTCACCGAAGGGCCGATCTGGATGAAAAACGGCGATTTTCTTTTTAGCGACCCAAACGCCAACAAGATTTACAAGTATGCAGGCTAATGGAACGCTCTCGGTGTTTAAAAAGAATAGCGGGTACTCCGGCAAGGACATCGCTGAATATTTTCAACCGGGCTCCAATGGTCTGACGCTTCGACCCGCAAGGAAGACTGACCATCAATGAGCATGGCAACAGACGCGTCACACGTGTGGAGAAAGATGGGACGCTGACGGTTCTCGTGGATCGCTTCAAAGGAAAACGCCTCAACAGCCCCAACGATCTCGTTTACCGATCGGACGGTACGCTGTTTATTACCGATCCTCCTTTCGGCCTGCCGAAATCTTACGACGACCCGCGTAAAGAGCTTCCATATAGCGGCGTGTTTGCTCTCTATAAAGGGCAACTGAAGCTGGTAAGCACCGACCTAAACGGCCCGAACGGCATCGCCTTCTCACCCGACGAAAAGTATCTCTACGTCGGCAACTGGGATCCGGAAAAAAAGATCGTAATGCGCTACGAGGTCAATCCCGACGCGACCCTGTCTAATGGGAAAATCTTCTTCGACATGACGAGCGCGCCGGGCGCAGACGCCATCGACGGAATCAAAGTGGACCAGCAGGGGAACCTCTACGTCTCCGGACCCGGCGGCTTGTGGGTTCTTTCTCCAGCCGGCAAACACCTAGGGACGATTAAAGCCCCAAAGCATCCGCACAATATGGCATGGGGAGGAGAAGACGGAAAAAACCTTTACTTGACGGCACAGAGCGCCCTTTACCGGATGCCGCTGAACATTCCGGGAATCCGCCCCGCAGATGGAGCCAACAAACTGGCGTCGAAGCGCTGAGATCAGAGGACGCAACGGAGGAAATGACAGACAATGAACAACAGACCTCTAAATATCCCGGTCATTTTGGGAACCACCCGCAAAGGTCGCATGAGCGCGCATGCCGCGCGCTTCATGGCGGCGCAACTCGCCAGGCGCGCAGGGATCGTGACCGAGCTGATCGATATCGGCGACATGCCGATGCCTATCGATGACGCTGGAGAGGCAATCAAAGATCCCGCGTTTTCCGAGAAGATGATCCGCGCCGACGCACTGGTCATCATCACGCCGGAGTACAATCACAGCTTTCCCGGTTTGCTCAAGCACGTGTTGGATAGCTGCCTCAAAGAATACATCCACAAGGCGGCCGGCATCGTCGGCGTTTCGGCCGGTCCGTTCGGCGGCATACGGGCGATCCAGGATCTTCTCCCCGTTATCCGCGAATTGGGGCTGGTGAATATTTTCTGGGACGTCAATTTCGGCAACGTAAGCAAAGTCTTCGACGAGTCCGGCAAGCTGCTCGATGAGGCGTTTGTGTCCCGCGCCGATAAGTTTTTGAACGAACTCGTTTGGATGGCGAGAACTTTGCGCTACGGCCGCGACAATATTGCTCTGGACAGCTGAAAGGAACTTAAGATGGCGCAGCGGACAAGCAAGATGATTTGCCCGAAGTGCGGAGATGAGATGAATCACCACGCCGACAAGCTGGTTCACCCGGTAACGGCGGAGGACGCCGGGAACGCCAACGCGACGCTGGGCGGCTTGATCGAAGAAGCCCACTGTTGTCCAGGATGCGGGGCGGTGGCGTCCCGGCGGGCGGAGTGAATCCCAGAACCTGGGTGCTATTTACATGGCCTTCGACACAACAACCTTTGAAATAGGTAAAAGCAGGATTGAAGCGCTCAGCGACGGCATATTTGCCATCGTCATGACCCTTCTCATCCTGGAGATTCACGTCCCCAATCTCCCGCCCAACGCGCCCAACGTCGAAGTCGCGCCGGCGCTCCTCGCCCTATGGCCGAAATTCGTAAGCTACCTGGTAACCTTTGTAAGCCTGGGATTCTTCTGGGTCGGGCATCACATCATGTACCATGCTATCCGGCACGCCGACCGGACGCTCCTCTGGCTCAACGTCTGCTTTTTTATGTTCGTATCCCTGCTCCCGTTCTCGACCAGCGTCCTGAATGCTTTTTCAGAGGCTTTCATTGCGCCGCTCTTTTTCGGCGCCAACCTGGCAATTATCGGTTGGCTGCTGTTCTTTCAATGGCATTATGCAAACTCACAACCGGACATGCTGGCTAACTTTGTCAGCGCCGAATACCGGACGGCGGTAAGATCCCGCATGCTCATAGTTGCCGTGGCGACAACGGCGACCGTGTTCATTTGTTTTTGGAGCGTGGGGATCAGCTTGGCGATCTACCTCTTGCTCCTTCCTCTGTACATGCTTCCTGGAAAGTTACGGGGCTGTAAATCTCAAGGTTTCAAGCCTGCTTCCTAGGAGACCATCGACATGCTGAACGCCAATAACCAACCGGCGCAGCTTTTCAGAAAGTCGCAACGACTCTTTCCTATTCTTGGAGCTTTGACGATTCTCTTTTCGCTCGCGGCATCCTCCGCACCGCTCTACGGGCAACAGGGCAACCTGCACATTATCGATGTCGTGCGCCTGGATCGCCGCTTCGATAAGCTCGTGCCGTTGAATGTGAAGATCGAGAAGATCGCGGGCGGCCACAAATGGGTTGAAGGACCCGTCTGGAACCGCAAAGAAGGATACCTTCTCTTCTCCGACATCCCGAACAATTCGATCTACAAATGGCAGGCAAGCAGAGGCGAAAGCCTGTTTCTAAAACCGAGCGGCTATTCCGGCAAGGAGCCGTTTGGAGGGCCGGAGCCGGGATCAAATGGTCTAACCTACGATCCGGATGGCCGGCTGGTGCTGGCCGAGCACGGCGACCGCCGCATCGCGCGCCTGGAGAAATAACGGCCGCAAGACCACCCTCGTCGACCGCTACGAGGGAAAGCGAATCAACAGCCCAAATGATCTAGTCTTCAAGTCGAACGGCGACCTCTATTTTACAGACCCGCCCTTCGGCTTGCCCAAGTCCTTCGACGATCCACGCAAAGAATTGTCGTTTCCAGGGCGTCTATCGAACTTTCCAAAGACCGGAAACTCGAACGCTTATCAAACGATATCAAAGCGCCCAACGGAATCGCTTTCTCTCCGGACGAGAAAAAGCTTTATGTCACGGACGTGGACTTTGATCGTTCGTCCTGGCGCGTGTACGAGGTAAACGTCGATGGAACCGTGACCAACGGTAGAGTTTTCGCGGATGCATCGCGCTGGAAGAAAGCGCCGTTCTTCGGTCCGGACGGGATTAAGGTCGACAGCGCGGGAAACGTCTTTGGCGCACGGCCCGGCGGCGTCAACATTTTCGCTCCGGACGGCACTCTTCTCGGCGCCATCGAAATTGGCGCGCCGACCTCCAATCTGGCGTGGGGCGACGACGGCTCGACGCTCTACATCACGGCAGCAACAGCGCTCTATCGGATCAAACTCAGTACCAAAGGCGCGGGATTTTAAAGGTCAGGCTTTGCCGTCCTTGGGAATAAACTTTAACGCAACCCCGTTGTTGCGCCAGCGTTTTCCGGTCGGCGGTGGACCGTTCTGGTGATTGCCTTCCCACGTCCACCCGAAACAACGACCTGGGTTCTACCATGCACCCTTTGCCACACCACCGGCATCTAATCCTGGGTGAACGCTTCAGTCAAGTTTGGGGGTCAATCCAGAACACAAGGAGGAAGAAAAATGTTTACTAAACTATTAAGCGTATCTGCAGGTTTGATTTTGGCTGTGGCCGGAGTCGCCTCGGCCGAGGATACCATGGCGACAAAATTCACCGTACGGATCGAGAACATTACCAAGCCTGATGCATACACGGCATCTAACGGCGTGAAATGGTCGCTGGCGTTTTCGCCGGGCTTGGCGGCGGTTCACAGTGCTAAAGCGCCGGTCTTCTCCGCCGGAAAGAAGGATCGCGGCCAGGGCCTCGAAGCGCAATCCGAGGAGGGCAACCCAAGCATGCTCGCGAAGTCGCTCGAAGGCGGCAAAGCAATACAGTCGGTCGTGGTTTTCAACACTCCGGTCGGCGCGAAAGGAGCCGGACCGATCACTCCGGGTGCGGCCTATGAATTCGCGGTATCCGCGGCACCGGGAGATCGCTTGTCGCTGACCTTGATGATGGGCCAATCCAACGATTGGTTCTATGCTCCGGCGGAGTCAGGCATCGCGCTATTCAAGGACGGGAGACCCATCAGCGGCGACGTTACATCGCAAATCATCCTCTGGGACGCGGGGACCGAAGTTGACCAGGAACCCGGAGTCGGCTCGGACCAAGGCCCGCGACAAAAAGCGGCCAACACAGGCGAAGCCGAGAACGGCGTCGTCAGAAACGCGAAGGACGTGAAGTACGGCAGCGCGTTTTCGAAGCCTTCCAAGGCGATGAAGGTGACGATCGCGCCCGCTGAGGGCCCGGGAGCGAATTAAGAAGCAAGGTTGTTCATAGTCAGATTAGATCCATCGGCGCGCCTTCGCGCCGGTGGATCAGTTTTTCTCAGGCCTGGCCAGTCTGCATCCTTTCACCTGCTCCTGGCATCTAATCGGCAACGTTTATTAAATCAACAAATTCTAAGGGAGGTTTTCTATGGGCAAGCGTAATTTAATTATCGGTGTCGGTGTGATCGCGCTGGCGATTGGTTGGTACGCGTTCCGGCCCGAATTACTCTTCGTCAATAAGATGGTCAACGAGGAGTTGCCGGTCGCTCAGCCAGCATCGATGGCGGTGGCAAAAGGCAACGAGCCCATGGTTTTGGGGAAGGGCGACTTCCGCGGCCTCGCACATGAGACTAAAGGCGCGGCGACGGTTCATCGGCTCGCGGACGGTAAGCGCATACTCCGTCTCACCAACTTTGAAACTTCTAACGGTCCTGACGTGCATGTCTATCTGGTCGCCGCCGAAGTCGCGAAGGACAACGACACGGTGAAGCAGGCCGGCTTTATTGACCTCGGCTCCCTGAAAGGCAACCAGGGCGATCAGAACTACGAGGTGCCCGCGGATACGGATCTAAACAAATATAAATCCGTCAGCATCTGGTGCGCCCGCTTCGGCGTCAACTTCGGCGCCGCTACGCTTGGCTCACAGAAGAGCTAACCCGGGGGCAAGCCGCGAGCATAACCGATGAAACAGCGCATCGTGATCCTGAAGGGCGGTTTCGGTGGTCTCTATACCGCCCTCGAATGAGAAAAAAGTCTTGGCGCGAATTCAGAGGTGGAGATCACGCTGGTGAACCGCGATAACTTTTTTCTCTTCACTCCGATGGTGCATGAAGTCGCGGCCAGCGATCTCGATCCGACGGACATCGTGGTCCCGATCCCCAAGCTCTTGAGACAAACTCAGTTCTTCGTCGGCAATGTCGAAGCCATCGACCTTAACATAAAGAAAGTCGTCGTCTCTCACGGCGAGGGACAGTACGCCCATGAGTTGCTCTACGATCATCTGGTGCTCGCGTTGGGCTCGGGCGCCAATTTCTTGCGCCTCCAAAGACCTCATTCCGTTGAGAACTAACCAGGCTGTAACCGTCCCGCGCGAGAGAGCGGCCAAGCAACCAGCCGCTGCCTGAAAGGAACAAGACGATGTCCACGCAAAACCATTTCGACGTGATTATTATCGGCACCGGCGCCGGCGGCGGCACCTTGGCCCATAAGCTGGCGCCAACAGGAAAAAAGATTCTGCTCCTGGAGCGGGGTGGCTACATTGCGCGGGAGAAAGATAACTGGAATCCCCGTGCCGTGAATCTCGAAGGAAAGTACCAGACCAAAGATCTGTGGCACGACAAAGACGGCAAAGCGCTCCATCCACACACTAACTACTGCGTCGGCGGCAATACGAAATTCTACGGCGCCGCTTTATTTCGTCTCAGGAAAGAGGATTTCGGTGAGATTCGCCATCACGGCGGCGTATCTCCGGCCTGGCCGATTCGTTATGAAGACATAGAACCTTATTACACCGAGGCGGAGCGACTCTATCACGTCCACGGCAACCGCGGTGAAGATCCCGCTGAACCGCCCGCAAGCGCGCCCTATTCTCACCCGGCCGTCAGTCACGAACCGCGCATTCAACAACTATCTGACGACTTCGCGCGGCTAGGGCTGCGGCCATTCCACACCCCGCTGGGCGTGATGCTTAACGAAAAAGACCTGCACGCCAGCCTCTGCATCCGCTGCGAGACTTGCGATGGCTTCCCATGCCTCGTCGGCGCCAAGTCCGATGCACAGGTGTGTGCCGTCGATCCGGCGCTTGAACATGCGAACGTAACACTCAAGACCAACTCTTACGTCGAACGGCTTGAAACCAATGCATCCGGCCGCGAGATCAGCAAGGTGATCATCAAGAACAATGGCAGTCGCGAGGAAGTTTCCGGCGACATCGTCGTCGCGTCTTGCGGCGCCATCAATTCTGCGGCCCTGCTGCTCCGCTCCGCCAATAAAAAACATCCCAACGGTTTGGCCAACAGCTCCGACGTTGTCGGTCGCCATTACATGGGCCACGTCAACTCCGTATTGATGGCTCTGTCGAAGTGTCCCAATCCGACCATCTTTCAGAAATCACTTTCGCTGAACGATTTCTACTTCGGCACCGAGGGCTGGAATTACCCGATGGGCCATATCTCCTTTGTCGGCAAACTCGACGGCGAGACCCTAAAGGGCGGCGCGCCTGCGCTAACACCCGGCTGGACGCTGGATCTGATGGCAAAACATTCTCTGGACTTCTGGCTTACATCCGAGGATCTGCCGGACCCCAGCAACCGGGTCACCCTCGACTCCAACGGCGGCATCGTCCTCAGTTACCAGCCCAACAACGAGGAAGGCCACAAACGGCTCATAGCAAAGCTGAAAGCACTGATGCAGCAGCAGACCAAGTGCAAAGTACACGGCCACGAGTGCCACGAGGGACTGTTCGCCCGAAACCTGTACGTCGGTCAGAGAATTCCCCTGGCAGGCGTGGCGCATCAAGTGGGCACGGTTCGCTTCGGCAACGATCCGAGCAGCAGCGCGCTGGACGCTAACTGCAAAGCGCACGACGTGGACAATCTCTACGTCGTCGATGGCAGCATTTTCTGTTCCAGCGGCGCGGTCAACCCAGCTCTCACCATCATCGCCAACGCCTTGCGGGTAGGCGACCATCTGATTGAGAGGATGAAGTGATAAAGCCAGAAGTCAGAAGTCAAACGTCAGAGGTCAGGAGCAAAAATCCGAACTCCTCACCCTCGCACTCTCCTCTCGGAGGAGAGGGAAAATTTCCCCCTCGCCCTTTTAGGGAGAGGGTAGGGGTGAGGGTTCCGCTCTCTGTTTTCTTGATACTACTTCTTTGGTCGTCACCGGTCTGGGCGCACGCGCTGGTGAAATCCGTCGATGCAGTGGGAATGACCGTCTCAAACATGGACCGTTCGGTGGAATTTTTCTCCACGGTGCTGTCGTTTGAAAGAGTGTCAGACATCGAAGTCGCGGGCAGCGAGTACGAGCGGCTTCAGGGAGTCTTCGGGGCAAGAATGAAAATCGTCCGCATGAAGCTGGGCGATGAAGTCATCGAACTGACCGAATATCTCGCGCCCAAAGGCAGGCCGATTCCCGCAGACTCGCGCAGTAACGACCGATGGTTCCAGCACATCGCCATCGTCGTCAGCGACATGGGAAAAGCCTATCAGCAGCTGCGCGCTCATAAAGTACAGCATACTTCCACCGAACCGCAGCGGATTCCCGATTGGAACAAGGCGGCGGCCGGCATCAAGGCGTTCTACTTCAAGGATCCGGACGGCCACAATCTGGAGCTCATCTATTTTCCATCGGGCAAAGGCAATCCAAAGTGGCAACAAACCAACGGGCGGCTTTTTTTGGGGATCGATCACACGGCGATCGCGGTATCGGACACGGAACGCAGTTTAAAGTTCTACCGAGATATTTTGGGGATGAAGCTTGCCGGCGAGAGTGAAAACTACGGCACCGAACAGGAGCATCTCAACAATGTGTTTGGATCGAGGGTGAGGATAAGCGGGCTCAGAGCGCAGTCCGGTCCCGGATTAGAGTTCCTCGATTATTTGACTCCGAAGGATGGTCGCCCCGCGCCGCCGGACACGCGCGCGAACGACCTATGGCATTGGCAAACGGCCATGAGGGTTGGCCGCGCCGAGGCGGCGGCTGAGAAGCTAAAGGCTGGACGCGCCCGCTTCGTTTCGCCCGGCGTCACGACAATTTCAGACCGAGCGCTGGGAATCAACAAAGGATTTCTACTGCGCGATCCCGACGGCCACGGTGTGCAGTTGATCGAGAAATAGCTCGGGCTCGGCGAAGCAAGGTTTATGAATGATCTGGCCAAGATGAAAAAGATTAAAGATGACAAATGGCTCGAAGCGGACGGCTCGGCGGGTTCGCCTCAGGCACCGTGTCCGGCATAAGAACAAGGCGCTACCACGCCCTTCTCCTTGCCGCCACCAAGCCTCCTTCGGAACGGATCGTCCTCGTCAATGGATTTGACGCGTGGGTCGAAACGGACGGCGGAACTTTTTCCCTGTCGTCTCAGCTATACAACGGGGATGTCACACATCCGGACGGCGCCCGAAGAATAGAAGCGTTCAGAGCCGATCCCTGGCCACAGTGGATCTACGCGCTTGAAGACGGAACGAAGATTCAATTTGAGCTTTTCGTCTGCAACGGCGCTTCGATCACCATACTCGCGTGGCGTCTGCTCACTCCGAAAGGGCAAGCGATTCTTTCATTCAGACCTTTTCTCTCCGGCCGGGATTATCATTCGGTGCATCACGAGAATGGCGCTTTTCAGTTCGAGCCAGGGAAAACCCTTGGTGTGGCGCCCCTACTCCGGCGTTCCCGGAATCATCGTTCTGTCCAATGGCGAATATCTCCATCAGCCCGACTGGTACCGCAACTTTCTCTATGAACGGGAGCGTGCTCGGGGTCTCGACTACAATGAAGACCTCGCGGCGCCAGGAATAGTTAGTTGGGATCTCGCGCACGGCGAGGCAGTCTGCATTCTGGCGGCCACCGCACACACCACGCGGTTGCCCATTTCAAGCATGGTCGGTGGGAGAGTTGGTCCGCCTTGACCGGATAGTTTTGGCAGTACCTGAAAAGCAAAAGATCCGTGCATCCTGTCGCGCGCGAGCGTCATCTAAGGATGTAAGCACCTCTAGTGACGCGGTGATTCTGTAATGGGAATACAGCCAACAGGCTTTTTCTCCCTCACTAATCACCGCAGGTAGGAGAAACGTTGTGACCAAAGAAGAACTCAGACTGCAGGAAGACCGCGACCGAAAGGCGAACTGGAAGCGCTGGGGCCCCTATCTCTCTGAGAGGCAGTGGGGCACCGTGCGCGAAGACTACAGCGCCTATGGGACGGCGTGGGATTCCTTTTCTCATGATCAGGCTCGCAGTCGCGCCTACCGCTGGGGTGAGGACGGTCTTGCCGGAATTTCCGACAAGCACCAGTTCATCTGCTTCGCCTTGGCCCTATGGAACGGCCGCGATCCCATCCTCAAAGAACGCTTATTCGGCCTCACCGGCAGCGAGGGCAATCACGGCGAGGATGTGAAGGAATATTATTTTTATCTCGATTCGACGCCGACGCATTCCTACATGAAATACCTCTACAAGTACCCGCAGAGCGAATTCCCCTACGCGGACCTGGCGGAAGAGAACCGGCGACGCGGGAAGAACGCGCTGGAGTTCGAGCTTATCAACACGGGCATCTTCGACGAAGATCGCTATTTCGACGTTTTTGTAGAATACGCGAAGGGTTCGCCGGATGACATTCTGATCCGAATCGAAGCGATCAATCGCGGACCCGAAGCCGCGGAGCTTCACCTTTTGCCAACGCTCTGGTTTCGCAACACCTGGTCCTGGAATACGGAGGTGCAGCGACCGTGTCTGCGCCGCGGTGAGCCGGTCGAAGGTATCATCTCTATAGAGCTGCACCATCCATACTACGACAAGCGATGGCTCTATTGTGAAGGCAATCCCGAACCGCTTTTCACGGAGAACGAGACCAACAATCGCCGTCTCTTCGGCGCGGACAACGCATCATCCCACGTCAAGGATGGCATCAACGACTGCGTGGTCCGTGGCGCGAAAGAGGCGGTGAACGCCGAGGGATCGGGAACCAAAGCGGCCGGCCATTATCGACTCAAGATCGGGCCGGGACAGAGCACCATCGTCAAGCTTCGGCTCACTGACAAAGAGATGGCCTCTGCCGCGAGCCGACCTTTCAGCGCGGGCTTCGATAGGATCTTTGCCGAGCGCCGAAAGGAGGCCGATGAGTTTTACGCCACCGTCACGCCGCCGAGTCTCACTTCGGATGCAAAGAACGTGATGCGCCAGGCGGTCGCGGGAATGCTTTGGTCGAAGCAGTACTATCACTATGTCGTCAAGCAATGGCTCGAGGGTGACTCCGGCAATCCTCTCCCACCGCAGGAGCGCCGGAACGGCCGCAACCATGAATGGACGCATATGCATAATGGAGACATCATCTCCATGCCCGACAAGTGGGAATACCCGTGGTACGCGGCATGGGACCTGGCGTTTCACTGCATTCCGCTCGCCCTGGTGGATCCGGACTTCGCCAAGGAGCAACTGACTCTGATGCTGCGTGAATGGTACATGCACCCCAATGGCCAGATTCCTGCGTACGAGTGGGCCTTCGGCGACGTGAACCCGCCGGTCCACGCCTGGGCGGCGTGGCGGGTCTACAAGGTTGAGAAGAAGCGTCGCGGCAAAGGCGACCGGGAGTTTCTCCAGCGTGTCTTTCACAAACTGCTGCTAAATTTCACCTGGTGGGTCAACCGCAAGGACGCCAGCGGCATGAATATCTTTCAGGGTGGATTCCTCGGCCTAGACAACATCGGCGTGTTCGATCGCAGTGCCCCGCTGCCTACGGGCGGGTATATCGAACAATCCGATGGCACGAGCTGGATGGCGATGTACACGCTGAATCTCCTGGCCATCGCGCTTGAGCTGTCCAAGGAAGACCGGGCCTACGAAGACGTGGCCAGCAAGTTTTGGGAGCACTTCATTCATATAGCGCATGCGATGAGCCATCGCGGCCAGAACGGCACGGGACTGTGGAACGAAGAGGACGGCTTCTTCTACGACGTGCTGCGGTTGCCGGACGGCGTGCATTTTCCAATGAAGATCCGTTCCATGGTCGGGTTGATTCCATTGTTCGCCGTGGAGACCCTGGAGCCTGAGCTGCTAGAGCGCTTGCCGGGCTTCAAGCGGCGGCTGGAGTGGTTTATCGACAATCGGCCGGACCTCATCGGTAATGTGGCCTGCATGAGGACGCCGGGAATGGGTGAGCGCCGCTTGCTATCGATTGCGACCCAGGATCAGCTCCGCCAGATTCTCAAGTACATGTTGGACGAGCGCGAGTTCCTTTCACCGTACGGCATCCGAGCGCTCTCCCTGGTTCACCGCGACCAACCCTATCACTTATCGGTAGATGGCACGGACCACCGCGTGGACTACGAGCCGGCGGAATCCAGCACAGGACTGTTTGGCGGGAACTCCAATTGGCGCGGCCCGATCTGGTTTCCGGTGAATTTCTTGCTCATCGAGTCTTTGCAGAAGTTTCACTACTATCTGGGCGACAGCTTCAAGGTCGAATGCCCCACCGGCTCCGGCAAGATGATGACGCTTTGGGAGGTCGCCGGAGAAGTTTCACAGCGGTTGACGCGCATCTTTTTGCGCGATGCAGATCAGAGAAGAGCGGTTTTCGGCGGCACGGAAAAATTCCAGAACGACCCGCACTGGCGCGATCTGATGCCGTTCCACGAATATTTCCACGGCGACAATGGCGCCGGGATCGGCGCGAGCCACCAAACCGGTTGGACGGGACTGGTCGCCAAACTCATCCAGCAGTACCATCAGTGAACCGTAGGCGGCGGACAACAAACCAGGAAGGCAGCAACGAAACAGAAACGCCGGGTTGGAGAACTCATGGATTACTATCTTCTGGTCATCAGTAACGTAACACAGACTCTAGATTGTTGAGATGCCAATCGTACTGGTGTTCAAGGCCGCCCTTATAATTTTTCAAATCCTCGGCCAGGGATCCCTTTGCATACTTCAACCAATGTTCCATCTGCCTTCGGCGCTCCCGCCGAAGTCTTCGTGAAACCACACTTAGATGCTCGACACCTGCAGCCTCCCTTCTGGATGTACTGCTCTCACATAGACAGTTTCGTCTTTTCAGGAAACGTCCTAAACGACGCGGTATTCACCGACTCGTAGTTCCCAAACCGGTTGAATTTGCATCTGCACGCAAATGGATCTGTCAATCTAGCCGCTGATTCACTAAAATTCCGGTTATTAAGTTGCGTTCACGTTCGGCCAACAATCTAATCGTCCGCTGGGTCGAGTGGCCGTCGTTGTCGCGTGATAATCTCGTCCGCGCGGCTTCGAGCAATCGCCGATCGTTGTGAATGATAGAGCACGGACTTGGGTGTTCACTGCTCTGTGGTCATTCGAAAAATGCTGTCGGTCAGTTTCTAGTTGATCCTTCATGGCCCGACGAACGAGTAAGCGTGAATCCGGGTCGATTTTGCCGCGCCAAGATTGAGCCAAGCGGCTCGCGTAGGCAACCTAAAGAACGCTACTGAAATGGTGACGAAAGTGTAACCGCCGACGTCCAGCTCAAAATATTTCGCTTCATTTTGGAATTGCTTCGCTGACGCGATCCGAAAGACTAATTGATTGTCGTGCTTGCTGGCGAACGCTTCAATTAGTCCCACAAAATCAATAACGTCAATCACCTCGCGTCATCGATACAACTAACGCTCGACAACCTGAGGCAGGTCTTAAATTAGCTTGCAAAATTTGCGGCTAAATTTTGCGATGGGAACCTTTGGGAACTTTTCGCCTTTTGGACAAGAATCTTGACGTCGTCGCATTCGAAGTATTAGATTTCAAAAGGTTGGAGCGGGCGGCGGGGATCGAACCCGCGACGTCCAGCTTGGGAAGCTGGCATTCTACCGCTGAATTACGCCCGCCCACATATAGGTAGTGAGGCTGTCAAACTGTAGGTAATCGCTACCAAGTTGTCAACGCGTAGTAGAGTTAAATCATCTGCGCTGTCCAGGATGGAGCGATTTGGCCGTCACGGATCGACGATCGGACTTTAGGCATGCGCCGACTTACCGCGCAGCAGTGCGAGGATGTCGGCGGGCGACATTTTTGAAACCAAAATGCAGATGATATTCGCCTTCGCTGTGCAGCACGGCGTTGATGCCGTCCTGTGAAAAGGAATAGAAATTGAGCTTCATGTCGCTATCGTAGAAGTGCCGGGCGCCCTCGGGTGCGTCCGACTCGGAACCCAGTAAAGTAAAGCAAGTGATCGCCGGCCCGGCGCCCTGGTAGACGGTCACGAGCACGTCACGATCGCCAATCTTTTGCACGAAGCCCGAGACCGGATAGAGTCTCATCATCGACAGATCTAAAGCGATGGGCGCGAAGCGGTCGCGCACCGCCCGTGACAGCTCCTGGCGCAGCCGAGTGGCGTCGTCGTAACGCACCAATGCGGTCTTGCCGCTGAGCAGATCGCGATGGCTGTCGAGCACCGCCATGGCAAGATCCGGTTGCGGCGACCTGAAAAGGAAAAGCGCCGCAATGGCGATGATTAGCAGCGCCACGGCAACCGCCGGCTGCCAATTGCGCAAACCAAACCACGAGGCGAAACGGCCTGCGCCTGTCACTGCTGTGCGCCGCGAAACGATTGTGCTTTCGAGCTCGCGGCGCAAGGCGGCGGGCGCGGTCACTTCCTGGCGGGTCAGCTTGAGCTGTTGTTTGAGCCGGCTTTCCGCAGTCAGCGCCCGTTGGCAGCGCTGGCAAGTGTGCAGATGCGCCTCGATGGCGCCGCGCTCATCGGCGCTGAGCTCATTATCTAGGCGAGCCGTGATCAGCTCTTGTGCCTGCTCGCAACGCATGGGTTGATCTATCCTTCTGCCGGACTTGCCGTCCCGGTCCTGCCCAAATAACCGCCCAACTGTTTTTGCAAAAGTCTGCGCCCCCGTGACAAACGCGAGCGCACCGTGCCGATCGGACAGGACAAGACTTCGGCCGCTTCGGCGTAAGTAAAATCGCCCATGTCCACGAGCAAGATCGGCGCGCGAAACTCTTCGGGGATTTGCTTCAGTGCGGCGCCGATCTTGGCACCCAACTCTCGATCTAATATCTGGCTCTCCGGACTGGGACCGTCGCCGGCGTGGGCTTCCCAAAAGTCCACCGCGTCGGTGCCGTCGAGAAGGTCTTCCGCGGCGATGGTGCGCTTGTTGCGGGCGTAAGAGTCGTAGAAAAAATTATAGAGGATGCGAGTCAGCCAGGCCTTCATATTACTGCCGGGCAAAAACTGTCCCTGCGAACTCAACGCCCGCGTGCACGTCTCTTGGACGCAATCCTTGGCCTCGTCGGCGTTGCGCACCAGATGCAACGCGACGCGGTAGAGATGGTCCAGATAGGTCATGACCTCCGTGGCGAAACTATCGGGTGCAGGGTTACGGCTATTGGTGGCGCTCACGGCCCAGCCAGTGTAGCCAAGAGTATAGGGGGTGTCCAATCGCGCGCCTCGGTTAAGTCAACGAAGCAACCGAAACAAAAGTTCCCCCGAGCCACGGCGAACGCTTGCGGAGCCAGGCGTGGCTGTCCTATGTTGACGGCCATGAAATACCGCACACTCGGCAAAACTGGCCTGCGTGTCAGCGTCATCGGCCTTGGCACCATGGTCCATGCCGGCCATTTCGGCCCCATGAAAGACTCAGAATCCTTGAGCGCCATCGAAACGGCTCTCGATCTCGGCGTCAATTTCATCGATACCTCCGACGCCTACGGCGCCGGCTATTCGGAGACGTTGCTGGGCAACGCGCTCAAAGGCAAACGCGATCAAGTTGTTATCGCCACCAAGGGCGGCAATGTCATGGTCGGCCCCAACCGCGGGAAACGAAACTTCGATCCCGACTACATCAGCAGGGTAATGGAGGAAAGCCTCCAACGGTTGCAAATCGACACCATCGATCTTTACCAACTGCACAATCCGACGGTGGAAGTCATCGAGCGCGGCGCGGTTTGGGAGGTTTTGGAAAGGGCGAAACAAGCCGGCAAAATCCGCCACTACGGCATGTCGATCAACTCCATGGAAGAAGGCATTGCCGCGGTCAATGACGGCCGGGCCGAAACGATTCAAGTCGAATACAACCTGCTTGCCCAGGAGCCGGCGGAAAAACTTCTGCCGCTGGCGTACCAGGCAAATATCGGCATCATCGCTCGCGTGCCGCTGCGCCGCGGCGTTCTGACCGGCAAGATGAGCGTCGCCGACGAACAAAGATTTCAAGGCGAGGATTTGCGCGCGCGCAGTTTCAAGGGCGAGGCATTCGCCAAAGAGCTGGCGAAGGCCGATGAGCTGCGCTTTCTCGTCCATGACCCGGCGAAAACCTTAGGACAGGCGGCGATCGCTTTTTGCATCGCCCATCCCGCCGTCAGCGTCGTCATCCCCGGCGCGCGCAATGCCGAGCAAATGCGTGAAAACGGCGCCGCCGCCAACATTGAAATTTCCGCCGCCGACCTGGCGCGCATCGCCGATCTCTGGCGCCGCAACCGCGCCGGCTGAATTTTCTTGAGTCGGAGCAATCCATGGAACGGACTCTCGCCGGTTGGCCCAACAACACAAAACTCGTAGTCATGATAACCATCATGTTCGAGGTCTGGTCCGACGGCAAAGCGCCGCCTTACTCGCCGATGACCACGTCGCTCAAACCGGGCACGCCGGATTTGCTGGGGATATCCTGGTCGCAATATGGCGGCAAGACCGGCATCTGGCGTTTTCTGCGCATCTTGGACGACACGGAGATCAAATCGACGGTCTGCTTGAATGCCAAAGGCGCCGAGCTGTTTCCCGACGCGGTCAATGCAGCGCACCGCCGCGGCCATGAAATCGCCGGCCATTCCTACACGCAGGATACTGTCCTGCCCTATCTGTCAGCGCTGGAAGAGCGCGAGCTGATTGATCGTTGCAAACGCATCATCACCGACGCGGTCGGCGCCCCACCGGTCGGCTGGTTTAGCCCGGTCGCTGCGCCGACGGTGCACACGGCGCAGTTTCTCGCCGAAGCAGGCTTCATATGGCATGGCGATTATAACGACAGCGATCTGCCCTATACGGTGGAAACCGGCAAAGGCCGGCTCGTCGCGTTCGCCCACAGCGACTTCACCGACAATCGCACCCTGCGCTCCAGCCCGCGCGATTTTTATAACGTCTACAAAGATACCTTCGACTATCTCTACCGGCATGAAGCGCCGTCACTGCTCAATCTAACGATGCACTGCCACTTCGGCGGCCGGCCGCTGATGTCGGCGATGCTTCACGAACTGCTGCATTATATGAAAGGGTTTCCCGATGTCTGGTTCGCGCGCCACGATGAAGTGGCGCGCTGGGTGCTCAGTCAATCACGTTAAATTCAGAACTCCATGCCGATTCCCTGGGCCCGCGCCAAGGCAAAGGCTTTGCTGGCGATGGCGACATCGGCGATGCCCTGGCCCGCGTTGTTCTTGAACAGCGTGATCTGTTTCGCACCCGTGCGTCCTGGAATCACGCCGTTGAGCAGCGCGCCGAGTTCTCCGATCCGCTCCCAGGTTAAGAAACCCGCCTGTACCGGATCGTAAAGATCGCCCTGCTCATCTTGAATCGCTTGCTCCAGTGAATTGACGACGATCACATCGCTGCGCCGCACTGTGGCATCGTCCAGTTCGCGCCGCTTCGCCGCCGCGATGCCGGCTTTGACCAATCCGACATTCCCACCCATGATCGAGGTCACATGGGTTCCTGGCTGCAGCCAGTCGCCATCGAATACCGCCACGTTGGAATTAGTCGCAGTCAACACGACATCCGAATCCACGACCGCATGCTTAGCGCTGGTCACGGGTTCCAACTCGCATGGAACGATTTTTTCCATCATGCGGCAGAAATCGCTGCGTGTTTTATCTGTGCGGCAGAAAACTTTAACCCGCTTAAACTGTCGGACTTTGGAAAATGCTAATAAGTGATACTTCGCCTCGCCGCCGGCGCCGAGAATGCCGAGAGTCGAAGAATCAGTGCGCGCTAAAGAGCGGGTGCCCACCGCGCTGGTCGCAGCCGTGCGCATAGGTGTCGGCCGCTCAGCCTCAATCTCGGCCACACCGATTCTGCCGACGATAACGCCCATGAGCGAAGCGTCTCTCACATCGAACAACACAGTTACCGGTCCGCCCATACTGTGGTAGGTCTGCACGTCTTTGGACACTGCCACATGTTCAGCATGGGCGAGTACGCCGATTCCACCGAGACTGGGAACTCCGCCGGGATGAACGCTGACGCGGACACCTTCCGGCGTCGTAATGCGTCGGCGCGGGGCGTTCAGCTCCGGGCTCCTGCCAAACTCGCGGAACCCCGACGCCACCGCATCGATCGCCTCATCCATGGTCAACAAGCCGGTTATATCTTCCGCACGAATCAAAAAAGCCATAACCTTCCTCCAAATAGACTAAGCCAGTGTTACTACATCATTTATTCCGTTGACAATCTTCCGTTGACAAGAAAACCCCGCATGCCTATCGTCGGCCTAGTTCCGAGCTCGGGGAGATTTCACAATGATCATGTCACGCACACCATATCGATTACTCACTACGCTAATGCTCGTCGTGCTTTTTCTAGCCTTGCGCCTGCCTGCGGCAGCGCAACCGATCGATATCGAAGCTGGGAAAAAAGAAGGCAAAGTCATCGTTTATGCCGCGGTGCCACCGCAAACAATGAAAGTAGTCAACGATCCCTTTGAAAAAAAGTATGGCATCAAGGTTGAGTACTGGCGTGCGTCTGCAACCGGCATCTTAGATCGCGCACTCAACGAATGGCGCGTCGGCACAGCACCCTTCGATGTCGTCGAGGGTAACAAGGGTCCCCAATACATTCTCAAATCAGAAGGAGTTTTTGCCAAGTATCAGCCACCCTCGGCGGCCAAGTATTCCAAGCAGTTTCTCGAGAACGACCAGCTTCTGACGCCTTGGCGGTTCAATCCGATCAGCATTCTTTTCAACACCACCATGGTGCGCAAAGAGGACGTGCCTAAAAGTATTCAAGAGCTGCTGCTGCCGAAATGGAAAGGTAAGATCGCCATTCCCGATCCGGCTCGCCACACGACAACGGCGCAGTTTCTCGCCGATCTTGATAAGTATGACGGCATCAAATGGCGCGAGTTCGCCAAAAGTTTGGCGCAACAACAACCTTTCTTGGTCGAATCCTTTGCGCCCATCGTAAACACAGTCGTCAAAGGTGAGGCGGCGCTTGGACTGACCTACCTGAAATATGTCGGACAGTATAAAGGTCCCATCGATTATGCCCGTTTGAACAAGTATCTGGCCGATGTGAATTATTTGGGTCTGAGCCGCAAGGCACCTCATGCCAACGCCGGCCGGATGTACATCGAATACATCTGCTCACTCGAGGGACAAAAAGCGATGGCAGAAACCGCTGAATTTGTCCTTTACCCGCAAGTAGCGCCCGGCTTTGCCGGCGCCGACCAAGTGCCACAGCGAACCATTTTCATGGAAGAACCGACCGCGGAAGAGTTGAAAAAGCTGCGCGATGAAATGCGCCAGATCTTTCTCGACAACAAATAATCACATGGTTGGTAGTTTGAAGCAGCGCACCTAGGCCCAGCTTAGGAATCTAAGTTTCGCTCGCGCATCGCCCGTTCGAGTCGCAGCGGCAGATCGCGGGTGATACCCCTGCCCTGAACGTAAGTGTGAAAGCGGCGACTTAACCAACGACTCCATCGAGATAATCATCCGTCGAGTAGGAAATGGCGACAAGTTCATCGAAAAAACCGTCTTTCGCATCGGCGGTACTAACCTTGACAATGGGCAGACATCGAAACCCGGAGCAACGGCGCGCTGAAGCAGATGGCGGCGCGGACGCGACGAGCGCTGACAAACGGCTCAAGGGGGAACGCCGCTTAGGCGCAACGATCGCCAGCCAATCGCTAAAACTCACCATGGAAAATACCGCGCTGGCCGCGCGCTTCTTCGACGCCGACTTCGATGGCGCGAATCTTCGCGCCGTGGAATTTTGCTTTCACTTGGCGGCGAATCAGCTTGGCGACATGCTCGGCCAATAATTCGGTGCTGGTGTTGGCCAGCGGCAAGAGAATCACATCGTTCTTGGGCAAGATAATCTTCTGCGCTTTGTAACGGATCTCGAATTCCTTGGCGTGTCTGCGCACGTCGAGGTTCGGGCTATTGCTTTGAATCATCGTGCGGTGATCGAGGGAATCGCAGATGCGCTTGACCAGCGGCTTGAAGGTGATGAAGTCCAACACCACGCCGGCGCGATCGAGTTCTCCTTCCATCTTAACCGACACCTGATAGTTGTGCCCGTGCAGCGGTTCGCGCTGGCCGTTGGCGAAAATCAGAAAATGCGCCGAGGCGAAATTGAAATAATCTTTGGCGACTTCGATGGTGAAGGTGCGTGACATGGCCGCGAAGTTAACCAAAAGCCGCCAGCCTTTCAAGCCGCGTGGCCGGCTCGCCGGTTAGAGTATCGAATGATCGCGCACACCAGAAATTTCACTTGCAAGTCATTGGCGGAAGTATTAGGTGAGAGGCCATGTTGCTTCGGGACGCGCTCGGCGTGACGCGCGGCGAAATGGTATCGCTGATCGGCGCCGGCGGTAAGACGACAACCTTGTTTCGCCTGGCAAAGGAACTGCGGGATCTGGGCGGCAAGGTCATGGTCACGACGACCACGAAGATTTTCAAACCGACCAAGCCTCATATCGACCGGCTGTTCATCGTCGACGATGTTCAAGCCCTGGTCGATGTCTGCGCTGAAATCGCCGCGCCGGCGATCATCGGCACCGGCTGCGCCGTCGACGGAGAGGGCAACCTGCTCGGCATGCCGACCCCTTGGCTCGATCGGTTAAACCAAGACGGCGGATTCGACGCGATCCTGGTCGAAGCCGACGGCGCGGCATCGCGCTTCCTAAACATCCCGTCAGACAAAGAACCGGTAATACCGGAGAGTTGTCAAGCCACCGTATGGATGGTCGCAATCAAAATACTGGGGAAACCTCTAACCGACGAATGGGTGCATTGCGCGGCACGGGCGCGCGACCTGCTCGGCTTGCCGGCGGGAGCGCGCGTCAACGAAGAAGTCCTTCTGCAGCTGCTCCAACATGAAAACGGCTGCCTCAAAGGAATTCCGGCCGCTAGCCGGAAACTAGCCTTGATCAATCAAGCCGATAGCGCGGCGGAAATGGCCGCGGCCCAAGCGCTTGGGGAAAAACTGCATGGGCTCAATTTCGCCAAAGTCGTCATTACCAGTTATGCCAGCGCCGAACCGATCATCCGCGGCATCGCCGATTAAACCCTAGCTAAGCGAACTAGATAAGCCAACTGAATAAGCCAACATGATTTCTGCTGTGATACTGGCCGCCGGCCGCGCTGAGAGAATGGGTGAACCGAAATTATTCCTACCCCTCGGCGGCAAACCGGTGCTGCAATGGGTCTTGGAAAGCGCCCTCGCCGCCGATTTCCACGAGGTCATCTGCGTTAGCCGCGAGTTGGAATCGGCGCGGCGCCAGCTCGATATCGCCGACGATCGATTGTTCTGGCTGCGCAACTACGCCGCCGACCGCGGTCAGAGTACCTCCGTGATCGCCGGTCTGTGGGCGGTCAACGCGGCCAGCGATGGCGCGATGTTCTTGTGCGGCGACCAGCCGCTGGTACGGCCGGAGCTCATGGATGCGCTGATCGAAAAATTTGACGATAGCGCGGCCTGGATTGTTGCGCCAAAATTCAAAGGCCAGGTCCGCAACCCCATCCTGTTCCATCGCAAATTGTTTCCCGAATTACTCCAACTCACCGGCGACCGCGGCGGCCGGCTGCTGCTCGACAAGCACAAACGCAAGACCGCCTTGGTGGACTGGCCGGAGGAATCGTCATTTCTCGATATCGATGTCCGTGAAGATTACGAGCGGCTCAAGCAACTGGCTTAGATCTTCACATCCCTGCCCACGGCCTCGGAGATATGGCCGAGACCGTCCCGTTCGAGCAAACGCAGCAAGCCTCTATTGATGCGCTTCACCGCGCCCGGCCCTTCGTATATCCAGCCGGTATAAATCTGCACCACATCGGCGCCCGCCTTGATCTTATCGTAGGCATCGTTGGCATCGAAAATACCGCCCACGCCAATGATCGGCAGGCGGCCACGAGTGTTCCGATAGATATGCGAAATAAATTGCGTCACCGCCTTGGTGATCGGCCGGCCGCTCAAGCCGCCGGGCTCGGCGCCGCTGGGCGATTTCAACCCCTCGCGCCGGAACGCGGTCGCGTTGGTGGCAACGATGCCGTTGAGCTTGACCTGCTCGACGACATCGATGATCTCATCGACTTGGGCAAACTCCATGTCCGGGGCGATTTTGACGAAAACCGCTTTCGGGTCGATCTGTGCCCGCGCCGCCAATTCAAGATTCTTCTGCTGCACCGCCGAGAGCAGTTCGCGCAACAGACCTTTTTCCTGCAAGTCGCGCAGATTCGGCGTATTGGGCGAACTCACGTTGAGCGTAAAGAAATCGCCGTGCGCAAATAACTTGTCAAAGCAGGAAAGAAAATCCGCCACCGCGTCCTTGGTTTCGACAATCTTGGTGCGGCCGATATTCATGCCGAGAGGAATCTTCGGCCGCCCGCCGCGCGCGCGCAAGCGGCCGAGCTTGATGGCGATCGCTTCGGCGCCCTCGTTATTGAAGCCCAGGCGGTTAATTAAAGCTTCGTCTTCGGGCAGGCGGTAAAGGCGCGGTTTCGGATTGCCCGGCTGAGCCTGCGCGGTAATCGCGCCCACTTCCATAAAACCGAAACCGAAGGCGGATATCATCTTGGGCGCCGCAGCGTTCTTGTCGAAACCGCCGGCGAGTCCCACCGGGTTGACAAAAGTCAGCGGGCCGATCTTGACGACCAACCGCTGATCTTCAACTTTATAAAAATCTTCAATAATACCGTAAAGCCATTCGTTGCCGGCGAGCATTTGCAGGACCGCCTCGTGGCTTACCTCGGGGTCTTTACGAAACAAGAACGGCCGAATCAGCGATTTATAAAGCATTGACATTTGACCGATGTATCGGAAAAAAAATGTGACTTCCAGCGATGTCGCGAATCGAGTTTCGCGGCGCGGGCAAAAAAAGACAGGGAGAGCGCGAACGCTCTCCCTGTCACGGCGGCGGCGCGCTGTGGCGCAACACCGCCGCTAAAATACCGATCTTTATCGGCTCAATTTAACGGCGCGCAGTGCGCCGGCGTCATGATCGTGTTTTCCTGGGCGACCAACAACTCGCGGGTCGCCGGCGGCCAGCCGGCAACGGTCTTGGACGCTTCTGCGCGCAGTCGCTCGCGCTCGCCGGCGTCTTTATACGCCCAGACGTGGATATACTGGTTGAGCGGGCCGATCAGGGTGTGACCGGCGAACACCAGCGGCGAGACTTTGGTGCGTGCGTCGATTACTTTGCTCCAACGCTCCAACACCGTCGGCATGGTGCCTGGCTGGTAAGTATAGGTGCGGAATTCATAGATCTCGCCCAACTTCTTTTCCGGTAACGGCGGCGAGAACGGCGCCAGTTGAATGATCTTGTTTTCCTGGGTGACAATAAACTCTTGGGTTTTGGGCGGCCACTTGCCGGTCTTACGCGCTTCGTTGCCGATCCGTTCACGGTCTTCGAAGCTTTCATAGGGCCACACGTGGGTCACGCGGTTGAGACCGCCGACCTCCGAACAAAACAATCCCAGCAACTTGGAAATCTGCAACCGCGCTGGCAAGCCCGTCGGCAAAACCTTCGACAAAATTATTGGTCATCCCTGGCTTCAACACATAGGTTCTCATCTCAAGAAACATAGGCCACCTCCTTCATATAGTTGTTATCCTTTCCCACAGATTACCGAAGGAATGCAACCGCCGCTGCGCCGGTCATTGAATCGGTGTCGTATGGCCAGGCTGCAAGCGAATATGGTGTTGGGTCCGGAAGTCTGGCCGCGATCGAGTAAACCGTCGCGTAAGACTTTTTGTTTAGATCGTGATCGGCGGCGCGATTGGTTTTTGACGAGACCGCGCGCTGCCGCCGGGTCAAGCAACGGTTCGGCGCTCGGCTAAACCGAGTCGCCGGTGGAGTCGGCTCCCGCCCCGTGTGTTATGCCGCGACAGCGGCCGCGGCTGGCGGCAATTTTATTTAGCTGCCGATCCTGGTAAGAAAAAAGCAAATTACCCAACGCCTTGGCCGATCAAAATAGCGTGGCAGTAATAACTAGGGAAAATTAAGGAGGCAGTATGAAATCACGCGCAGCCGTCGCCTGGGAAGCCGGCAAACCGTTGGTCATCGAAGAAGTCGAAGTCGGCGCACCGAAAGCAGGTGAAGTATTATTGCAAATCGCCGCCACCGGTGTCTGCCATACCGATGCCTACACGCTTTCCGGCAAAGATCCCGAAGGATTGTTTCCGGCGATCATGGGCCATGAAGGCGGCGCCACCGTGCTCGAAGTCGGCGCCGGCGTGACCAGCGTTAGGCCCGGCGATCATGTCATCCCGCTGTATATTCCCGAGTGCGGCGAGTGTAAGTTTTGCAAGTCCGGGCGGACCAATCTTTGCGGCGCGATCCGGCTGACTCAGGGCAAAGGCGTCATGCCCGACGGCACCTCGCGGTTTTCGCTAGCCGGCAAAACCATTTTGCACTACATGGGCACCTCGACGTTTTCCGAATATACCGTGCTGCCGGAAATCGCCTTGGCGAAAATCAATCCGGCGGCGCCCCTCGACAAAGTGTGCTTGCTCGGCTGCGGCATCACGACCGGAATCGGCGCAGTGTTAAACACTGCCAAGGTGCGGCCGGGCTCCACGGCCGCGGTCTTCGGCCTCGGCGGCATCGGTCTCAGCGTCATCCAGGGATTGGTGATGGCCAAAGCCGAGAGAATCATCGCCGTCGACACTGAACGAGCAGAAGTTCGAGATGGCGAAAGATTTGGGCGCCACTGATTTTATCGTGCCGCAAGTGAACGGCACGGCGGTGCAGCAAGCGATCATCGACATGACCGACGGCGGCGTCGATTACTCATTCGAATGCATCGGCAATGTGAACACCATGCGCGCGGCGCTGGAGTGCTGCCACAAAGGTTGGGGCGAATCGACCATCATTGGCGTCGCCGCCGCGGGTCAAGAGATCGCGACCCGGCCGTTTCAGCTGGTCACCGGACGGGTGTGGCGCGGCACCGCCTTTGGCGGTGTCAAAGGCCGCTCGCAGCTACCCGGCTACGTCGAGCGATATTTGAACGGTGAGATCAAAGTCGATCCGATGATCACCCATGTGCTCCCCCTCGAACAGATCAATCAGGCTTTCGATTCGATGCATGAAGGCAAAAGCATCCGCTCGGTTATCAAGTTTTAGTGCCGCTATACTCTATGCCAGGCAAAAACCCTGGGCCGGAACGCCGATGCGAAAACAAATCCAAGGGCGCCAATTGGCGGCGGTGCAGCGATTGTTTCGCCGGAGAATTTGCCGGGAAAATTGCTTGCAGTTTGAAAAATTTCTCAATATAAGAAGGCCCTAGTGGTTTTTTCCGGCCTGTACTGAAAACTCCGCGCGAGTGATATTGAAAGGATTAGCGATGAATAAGAAGATCAAATTTCGCGTCAACGGCAAACGCCATGAGGTCGAGGTCCCGACTAATCGTATGTTAATCGACTGTTTGCGTTACGATCTCGGGCTGACCGGTACTAAAGAAGGTTGCAGCGTTGGCGTCTGCGGTGCCTGCACCGTGCTGATGGACGGTGACATGATCAGTTCATGCCTAACGTTAGCAGTAATGGCGGACGGCCATGAACTCACCACGGTTGAGGGTCTGGCAAAAAATGGCGATCTCAACCCGGTGCAAAAGAGTTTCATCCAGTATGGCGGTTTTCAATGCGGCATCTGCACCCCCGGCCAAGTGGTCGCGGCAACTGCGTTATTAAAAGAAAACCCCAAACCCAACGAAGACGAAATCAAAGACTGGATGATGGGCAACCTGTGCCGCTGCACCGGTTATTACAAGATCATCGAATCGATCCAGAAAGCCCATCAATTCGCGAAATAATCAAGGATACTGCCATGATACCTTTTGAATATCGCACTCCGAAGAGTCTCAAAGAAGTCCACGCGACGCTGAAAGAATTTGGCAGCGACGCCAAGTTGATCGCCGGCGGCACGGCGTTGGTGATCATGATGAAACAACGCTTGGTCCGGCCCACCTGCCTGGTCAGCTTGAGCTCGGTGCGGGGCTTGAATGGCATCGAAATAAAAGACGGCGGCTTGTCGATTGGCGGCCTGGCCACCCATCGAGCCGTGGAAAACTCGGCGTTGGTGCGCCGGCGTTTGCCCATGTTGGCCGAGACTTATCACCATGTCGCCACACTGCGCGTGCGTAACATGGCCACCGTCGGCGGCGGCTTGGCCCATGCCGATCCCAACCAGGATCCCCCGCCTAGCCTAATCGCGCTCGGCGCCACAGTGAAAGCGACCTCGGCGTCTGGCAGCCGGTCGATTGCCCTCGACGAATTTTTCAAAGATTACTACGAGACCCAGCTCAACCCCGATGAGATCATCACCGAAGTCATGGTGCCGAAACAGGCGCGCCAACACCGGCGCCGCCTATATTAAGTTCTTGCCGCGCACGGCGGATGATTACGCCACCGTCTCGGCGGCGGCAGTACTGACCCTCGACAAGACTATGAAAACCATCGCCGATGTGCGCATCGCGTTAGGGAGCGTGGGCGTGACGCCGATTCGGGCCACGGCAGCCGAAGCCGTGCTGCGTGGCCAACCGTTGAGAGCCGAAGCCTTCGCCGAGGCGGGAGAGAAGGCCAAACAAGCCGTCGATCCGCTCAGCGACTTCCGCGGCTCAGCGGCCTATAAGACCGACATGGCCGCGGTGTTCGTCCGGCGCGCTTTGGAAAAAGCGCTTGCCGACATTCGCCAGCAGGCTAAATCCAGAGCGACACCGAAGGCGAAACCGGCAAAAAAGAAAGCCGTCAAAAGAAAGGTAAAAAAAGTTGAAATTTTCCCAGACAGCCCAGATACCCGTCGCCCGTGAACCGCTTTGGGAATTCTTGATGGATGTGCCCAAGGTAGCCAAGTCGCTGCCGGGGGTCGAGACGGTAACCAAGATCGATGATACGACCTATGAAGGCGCGCTGACCGTGCGTGTCGGCCCGATCAAGTTGAACCTGCAAGGCAAAATCATTCTCGAAGAGCAAAACAAGTCCGAATGGCGCGCCGCGCTACGCGCCGAGGCGAAGGATCGCATGGCGGCGGGCGCGGTTAACGGCAAAACCGTCATGAACTTGAAAGAGATCAGCGCTAATATGACCGAGCTGGTCGTCGAAACCGACGTGAATATTCTCGGCAAGATCGGCGAGTTCGGGCAACCGATCATTCGCAAGAAAGCCGATTCGATGCTCAAAGAATTCGTCGAAAATATCAAGAAACAGTTAAGCGGGAAGTAACGGCTCGCCGCCCTCTTCGGCCTCATCATGCTGATCCAAACTCCCTGGCGTCACCCGGCCGAGGACCCGGTTGTAGCAGTCCTCGGCCAGTGTTTTGCGTCCCGCCGAATTATCCCGATAGTGAAAACATTCGACCTTGGGCTGGATCGTCACCAACACGTCGACCTTGCGCAATCCTAACAGCTTCCAGAAGTGCGACATGAAATCCATGTCGCCATACCAATAAAGCGAGTCGCGATTGGCCGGGCTAACCGGCGCATCATCTATCGATTTGTAGGTGATGGTGGTCGGCACGATCACCGACCGGCTGCGCAGCGGCGCCGCCAGCGGCACGGTCTGAAACGGCAGCATCTGTTCGCCATTGGTGGAGGTGCCTTCGGGAAATAACAGGATATTGGCTTCCTGCTTCAATTTGCGCGATATCTCCTGCACCAGCTTGCCGACTAGTCCCTTGTGCTGGCGGTCGATGAAGATCGTCCCACACAGAATGTTCCACTGGCCGACGATGGGCCAGCTGCGGACTTCCTTCTTGGAGACAAAGACGATGGGAAAAATGCTGCCGAGCACGATACCGTCAATATATCCGACGTGATTGGCGATGATAACGTAGCCGCCGCGCTCGAGTTGACCCTCGTCGCCGACAACGGTCACTCTGATATTCAGGATTGCGCGCAACAACAAGGTATAGATGCGATTAAGACGGCTGATGATTTTCCAACGGTCCGGCAAGCCCAGGACCGAGATCCACAAGTGAACCATGCCGACCAGGCCGAAGAAGATCGCCCAGAGAGAAAGAAACGCGGCGAGTTTAAGCAGGCGCGTCATCGCTTTTCACATCCGTCAAGCCCAAACGCTTTAAATAGCCTTCTTTCAACTGGTCAAAATCTAAAAGCAGGAAGAAGTCAGCCGTACCAAACTCGGCGTCCAGCGCCGGCGGACCGCAGACCAACGCGCCGATGCGCAGATAACCTTTGAGCAAACTCGGCAGTTTGTGGAACAGTGCCGCTTCGTCGGCGCTGCCGATTGGCACATCCGACAAACCGGTAAAGCGGCAGCCTTCCACGGGCTCGACGCGGCAACGTTCGGGCGCGTAATATTTATTTTTGAGTAGCGCAAACGTCGCCCTGACTTGGGCGAGGTCAGTCGTATATAAACTGCCGCAGCCGAATAAGTAACGCACGTGGTGCTCCCGCACCTGTTCGGCGATCGCTTCCCACATGAGCGGCAGCAAGGCGCGGTCGCGAAAATCTTTGCGTGCGCAGGACCGGCCCAATTCAAGCAGTTCACCATCCAATTTTTTGATCTGCGACAAGTCGAATTCTTTTTCCGAGTAAAAACCCGAATGCTGGCGCGCCTGGGCACCCCGCATCATGCGATAGGTGCCGACGATTTCATTGCTTTGGTTGTCGCGGACGATCAAATGGGTGCAGAAAGGATCGAATTCGTCGACATCCAAACCGGTTTGATAAGAGCGCTGCAGCCCCCTATTGAGTTCCAAATTGAAGACTTGGAAACGCAAGCGCTGGGCTTCGACGATATCGCGCGGGTCGGTGGTGATTTTAATTTCAAAGTCAGCCATCCGCGGGAAAACTAACATATGGTCCGACCATTTGAAAATCAATCCGCGGCACTGCCGCGTTAGCGATGGCGCCATTGTGGCGGCCGCTTCTGCAAAAAAGCCTGTACGCCTTCCTCGACATCGGCGGTCTTTAGCAGTTCCTCGCAATAGATTTGTTCGGAGCGTTTGAGTGCCGCGGCAAAATCGCTCAATGACAACTCGCGCAAACCTTTGACGGTCAGACGCATAACCGCGGCGCTTTTACTGAGGAGCTCGTCGACAAGAGTTTTCAAGCCACCGTCCAGCTCGTCATCGGCAAACACCCGGTTGATAAATCCCATGGCCAGAGCCTCGCGGGCGCTAAAGCGCCGCCCGGTGAGAATCATTTCCGCCGCCCGGTGGTAACCGATCAACGACGCAAAGCGCGCCAGCGCCACCGGCGGGTAGCAGCCGACAAAAATTTCCGGGGTCGCGAACGAACTTTCATCCGACGCGACGATAAAGTCGCAGACACTGGCGATTTCGCAGCCGCCGCCGAGACAGGCGCCGCGCACCGCGGCAATGGTAACTTGGGGCAAGCTCAAGAGCTGGCGAATCACGCCGTGAACGACGTCGAGCATTTCCGGAACTTTCTCTTTAGTGTGATCCTTGATGTCCACGCCGGCGGAAAAGGCTTTACGCCCTTGCCCTTGCAACACCACAACGTCGACGGCAGAGTCTCCCGCGCAGCGCTCGAGAATATCCGCAAGCTCGCGCAACGATACGATGTCGAGCACATTTAACGGCGGTTTGTCCCAAGTAACCGTCAGCAACCGGTCGTTTCTAGCGACTTCTACACTCATGGTTCCCTCGTAAGCGACATCCCACTATTTGGCTTTGTATTAAACCGATGATCCTTGTGCTTTCAAGGGAGGCCGTTAAACAAAAGTTTGACAAACCTAATGGCAGCTCATAAACTGGCGTTCTATCAACTCCTCGAGGGGGGCGAAAAATGCGAAAACGAACAGTTCAGTCAATCACTTTGGCGCTACTCATCGGTTTTGCCGCGCAGATCAGCTTCGCCGCGCCGGATGAGTACGACGACAGCCAATCCCATCCTTTAAGAGTACTCGCTTACGCGTGGCATCCGGTAGGCTGGCTCGCCGAGTGGACCATCTTTCGACCGATCCACTATCTCGTCAGCGCGACCCGACCGCAGGAACAAATCTTCGGCCACACTCCCCATCCGCCGGTGCTCGCTGAGCCCCAGCCGTCGTACAATTTCGGCGTAGGCAAAAAAGTCCCGGTGCAGACAGTGCGCGTCGCCCCGCGGGAACCGGCGCCCGTGCCGATGCCGGAGCATGTTAAAGTAGTCCAGGTTCCGGTGGAAAAAACCGTTATTCAAGTTCAGGAAAAGATCGTCGAAAAGATCGTTGAGGTGGAGCGGGTGGTTTTCACACCGGTCGCTTTCAATTTCGACTCGGCTCGATTGACCGACTTGGGCAAGGGTCAGGTTTTTCTCGCTGCCCAGCGGCTCAAAGAGCGCGGCAACATGACGATTGTCATCGAAGGCCATACCGACGACCGTGGCGACGATAGCTACAATCAGAAACTTGGCGTGCAGCGCGCTCAGACGGTCATGAGTGAACTGGCCGCATTCGGTGTCGATCAGAGCCGCATGTCAACGGCCAGTGTTGGCGAAAATAAGCCGCTGATCGGACAGGACACGACGTGGGCGCGGGCGGTCAACCGCCGCGTCGAATTTCAGGTGAAATCGACGCAGTAGCACAATCGACTCATCGTCACCAAGCCCAGCCGTCTCTTTCGGCTGGGCTTTTTTATTGCCGTTGATCGGGTAGAGTAGACCGCACAACCGCCGACATGGTTTATACACCCCAAGACCGATATTTTAAGAAAGCCAAACAGGACGGCTATCGCTCCCGCGCCGCCTATAAACTTGTCGAACTGCAACAGCGCTTTCGCCTGATCAATCCTGGTGACCGGGTTGTCGACCTGGGTGCGGCGCCGGGTGGCTGGTTGCAGGTCGCCGCCAAGCTCGTCGGCCCTAAAGGCAAAGTCATCGGCATCGATGTGCAAGCGATCCAGCCTTTTCAAGAGCGTAACATCGAACTCATTCAGGGCGATATTTTAACCGGTGCAACTCAATGTAAGATCAAAGAATTACTCGGTGGACCGGCGCATTGCGTGCTGTCCGATATGGCGCCGAGACTGAGCGGTATTCGTGACGCCGATATGGCACGCTCCTACGAACTCAACCAGATGGCGCTGAAAGTCGCCAAGGAGCTATTGCGTCCGGGTGGTATATTGCTGGTCAAGAGTTTTATCAGTGAAGATCTGCAGAGTTACACTGCCGACTTGAAAAATCATTTCGCCCAGGTGCAACGCACCAAGCCGGAAGCGAGCCGCCAGGGTTCGTCCGAGTTTTACTTCTACGCCAACGGCTATACGTCAAAAGCTAACGCGGTTGTATCCTAAGTATGTCGGAATTCGAACAGGACCCGCTCACCGGCCGCATCGTGATCATCGCGCCCGAGCGCGCCCAACGGCCCTTACGGTTTGGTCCGCCCAGTAGCACGGAGTCTGTCCAACCCTGTCCATTTTGCCCTGGCAATGAACAGCTAACGCCACCGGAATCATGGGCGGATCGGCCGCCGGATTCGCCGCCCGACCGGCCCGGCTGGTCGATTCGCGTGGTGCCGAACAAATATCCGGCGGTCACTGCTGCGGGCGCAGGGGAAGACCAAACCGCAGACCGGTCCGCCGGCATCGGCATCCATGAAGTCATCGTTGAAAACCCGGCTCATGTCGTCAATCTGGCGGCGCTGGATGAAGCACAGTTCGAGCGGATTTTTCACGCCTATCGTGAGCGTTTGCGCGCCCTGCGTGGGGATCACCGCTGGCGTTATTTCTTGATCTTCAAAAACCAAGGCGAGCGCGCCGGCGCCACACTAGATCATGTGCATGCGCAGCTGCTCGCCTTGCCGTTTGTCCCCGCCGATGTGGAAAAGGAATTGGCCAGCGCCCGTGAATATCATCGGCGCAGCTCCCGCTGTTTTTATTGCGCCATGATCGAACGCGAGCTGCAGGCACAAACGCGTCTCGTCACGAGCACGGCAGCATTCATCGCGCTCTGTCCCGAAGCGCCCCGCTTTGCTTTTGAAACCTGGATACTGCCGCGGCTTCATGGCGCCGTCTTTGATGAAGCCGATGACTCCAGTGTGGCTGCTCTGGCGCAAATCTCGCGGCAGGTAATCGGCGCCTTGGACCGGTTGCGGGCCAATCCGCCGTTCAATTATTTCATTCAGTCGCTGCCTTTGGCCGACAATGAGCGCGCCCAGTATCATTGGCAGTTGCGCTTGCTGCCGCAATTCTCTCGAGCCGCCGGATTCGAATGGGGTTCGGGGATTCATATCAATCCGGTGGCGCCGGAAGTCGCGGCGCGGCGATTACGCGACGCGCTGATCTAAGCTGCGAGCAGGCTCGCCGCCGCGTGCTTGTCGTTGTTGGTACAACAGCACCGCGGCGGCAATCGCGCAAACGGCACCGGAAATGGTAATCGCCCGCGGCGTACCAATCAGATGGGCGACACTGCCGATGAACAAGGTGCCAAAGGACCACAGCCCCTTATCCATGAAAAACAGACTGAGCATGCGGCCGAGATACTGCGGCGGCGTTTCCATTTGGACGATGGAGTTGGCCACGGCGCGAAAAGCGATGTTGCTGGCGCCGACCAGGATGAGAAACAGCATGGAGAGATAGATCGAGCGCGAAAAGGAAAAAAGCATCAGGGAAACCGAGAACGCCAACACCGCCATGGCGACGAAATGAAGGCGCCGGCGCAATCGGCCGAGGGATGCGATTCCTAGGCCGGCGAGGACCGCGCCAACGCCCGGCGCGGCGAGCAACAAACCGAAGGTCGTCGGTCCGGCATGGAGCACGTCGGTGGCGAACACGGGTAAGAAACGCGAATAGGGCGTGCCGACCAGCGCGATGCCATAGGTCAGGAGAATCAGCGAGAGCAGCCTCCGGTCGCTGCGGAGAAACCGATAGCCTTGGGAAACTTCCTGCCAAAATGGAGTTGCGTCATCGACCTTGCCGCGTCCCGAGGGAATTTCCATTACCAATAAGGTGACGATGATTGCGAAAAAACTGATGGCATTGACCAACAAGCAGCCGGCGATGCCGATCACACCGATCAGCACGCCGCCCAAGGACGGACCGATGATCTTCGCCAAGTTTGCCAGCGATGAATTGAGCGCGATGGCGTTCATCAGATCCGCGCGCGGCACAATATTATTAATCAGTGAATGACGCGCCGTCTGGTTGAGCGAATTGACCATGCCGAGAAACAGCACCAGCACCAGCACATGCCAAAACTCCACCCAGGCGAATTGCACCAGGGCCCAGAAAACTATCGCCTGAGCCATGGCTAAGAATTGTGTGCACAGCAGCAGTCGGCGCCGTTCGACACGGTCGACGATGGCGCCGCCGATGGCGCCCAGAAGTAATCGCGGCAGCGCCTGGGCGAAGCCAACGACGCCGAGCAAAAACGGCGACTTGGTCATCTGCCAGACCAGCCAGCTCTGCGCCATAGCCTGGATGAAATCGCCGACATGGGACAGGCTGGTGCCGCAGAAGAGCAAGCGGAAGTTGCGATGCTTGAGCGAGCTGAGTGTGATTGCGAGCTGCGTCGACCCTCGTTGCCACAGGGCCATTATTCGACCGTGACGCTCTTGGCCAGATTGCGCGGTTGATCGACATCTTTACCGCCCAGCACTGCGATGTGATAGGCGAGCAATTGCAGCGGGACGGTCATCACGATGGGCGTAAGATAGTGTGAAGCTTTGGGCAGCGTCAAGACCCGATATGCCGGGATTTCCGCGGCGGTTTTGGCATCGTCGGTGAGGACGATGACTTTGCCGCCGCGCGATTCGACTTCTTTTAGGTTGCTGATCGTTTTCTCGAAATAGCGGTCTCGCGGCGCCAGGACGACAACCGGCAGTTTTTCGTCGATCAAGGCGATCGGCCCATGCTTCATCTCACCGGCTGGATAGCCTTCGGCGTGGATGTACGAAATCTCTTTCAGTTTCAGCGCACCCTCCAGCGCAATCGGATAATTGATGCCACGGCCGAGATAGAGGAAGTCGCGGCTGTGGAGCAGGTCGCGCGCCAACGCTTTGACTTCGGCTTCAAGCTTCAAGGCTTCTTCGATCCAGGTCGGCAGATGCATCAGATCGCGCAGCAATTTACGCGCGTCGGCTGATTTGAGCTTGCCGTTCATCCGGCCAAGCGCGACCGCGAGCAGATAGAGCGCGGTCAGTTGGGTGGTAAACGCTTTGGTACTGGCGACGCTGATCTCCGGGCCGGCATGGGTATAAAGCACGCCGTGGGATTTGCGTGGGATGGAAGAATCGATGACGTTGCAAATCGACAGAATTTTCGCGCGCTTGGCACGGGCGATATCGGTGGCCGCCAAGGTATCCGCGGTTTCGCCGGACTGGCTCACCATCAGCAAGACCGATTTAGGATCCATCAACGGCGAGCGATAGCGAAACTCTGAACCGTAATCCACCTCGGCGGGAATGCCGGCGATCTCTTCAAGCAAAAACTTGCCGACCAGACAGGCATGCCAAGCAGTGCCGCAGGCGACTAAGTGTATGCGCGTGATCCGTTTCACCGCGCTGGCTTTGAGCTTGATATCTTCCAACGCCACATTGCCGTCTTTGAGAGCGATGCGGCCGCGAAAGGTATCGGCCAAGGCCCGCGGCTGGTCGTGAATCTCCTTGAGCATGAAATGCGGGTAGCCGCCTTTTTGCGCCTCGATGGCATTCCAGGTGATTTGTTTCACCGGCCGTCTGATCTGCTTGCCCTTGCCGTCAAGAAGGCGATAGCCAGCGACGGTCACTTCACCGATCTCGCCGTCTTCGAGGAAAGCCACTTTACGCGTGTAGTCGAGCAACGCCGGAATATCGGAAGCGATAAACATCTCGCCGTCGCCCGCGCCGATCACGATCGGCGTGGAATTCTTGGCAACGATCATGCGCGACGGATCGCGCCGATTGAGAAACAACAACGCATAGGAGCCGTGAATCTCGCGCAGCGTGCGTTGCACCGCGGCGAGAAAATCGACGCCGCGGGCAACCTTCTCGGCGACGAGATGGGCGACGATCTCGGAATCGGTTTCCGAGCTGAAATGGGTGCCGCGCTTGATCAACTGCTGCTTGAGCTCGAGATAATTCTCGATGATGCCATTGTGCACGACCACGATATCGCCGGCACTGTGCGGGTGGGCATTGTTCTCCGATGGCCGGCCATGGGTCGCCCAACGGGTGTGACCAATGCCGATCGTTCCGGTCATCGGATGGCGTTCCAGCATGGTGGCGAGATTATTGAGCTTGCCCTCAGCCCGGCTCACGGTCACCCGGCTGTTATGGAGCACGGCGATGCCCGCCGAGTCATAGCCGCGGTATTCGAGCTTGCGTAAGCTCTTGAGGATCAGGGGTGCTGCATCCCTTTGCCCAATGTAGCCGACGATGCCACACATTATTGGGTTTTTCCTTTCATCTGCTCGCGCTTGTGTTCGGTCCAGCCCTCGCGGATTTTTTCTTCGCGCTGATTGAAGACCAGCGCGCCGGCCGGAACATCATGGCGCACCGTGCTGGCGGTGGCGACATAGACATCGTCGCCCAGGATGATCGGCGCCACCAGCGTGGTATCGCTGCCGACCTGGACGCGGTCGCCGATCTTGGTCTGATGCTTATGAAAACCATCATAGTTACAAGTGATCGTGCCGGCGCCGATATTCGTGTCTTGCCCGATGGTGACATCACCCAAATAGGTCAAATGGTTCGCCTTGGTGCCGTCGCCGATATGCGCCGCCTTGGCTTCGACGAAATTGCCGATGTGGACATTGCGGCCGAGCTCGGTGCCCGGTCGCAGTTGCGCGAACGGACCGACGATCGCGCCGCCGCCGACCCGGCAAGCGGTGAGCATGACGGAGAACTTAAGCTGCACGTCGTCGCCAACCTCAACGTCGGTAAGAAAGGCCGTGCCGTCTATCTGGCAGCGCTCACCGATGATGGTTTTGCCGCGCAATTGCGTGTTGGGACCGATCACCGTGTCTTTGCCGATGGTCACGCCCGCGTCGATATAAGTCGTCGCGGGATCTTTTAACGTCACGCCAGCGAGCATCCACTGGCGATTAATGCTCTCACGCAAGCTCTTTTCCATAAAAGCGAGCTCCTCTCGCGTATTCACGCCCATCATCTCCCGGGCATCGGCCACTTGCACGGTTTCGATGGTTTTCCCCTGAGCTAATCCAACGACGACAATATCCGGCAAATAATATTCACCTTGCCGGTTGTCGTTGTTAACGGCGCCCAAGGCGGCAAATAGAAATGCCGATGACGCGACATAGACGCCGGCATTCACTTCATGAATCTGCCGTTGACCGTCGCTGGCGTCTTTCTCTTCGACGATACCTGTGACCTTGCCGGAAGCATCGCGCAGGACCCGGCCGTAACCTTGAGGCCGGTCGAGCGCCGCCGTGAGCAATGTCACGACGGCTTGCCGCCGGCGATGCTGCGCAACCATGGCGCGCAACGTTTCTTCTTTGATCAACGGCACATCGCCGCTCAGAATCAGCACTTCACCGGCAAAGCCGTCAAAGACATCCTTGGCAGAGAGCACGGCGTGGCCGGTTCCCAGCTGCTTTTCTTGAATCGCCCAAGCGACCGCAACGCCATCATAAGCCTGGCGTACCGCCTCGGCGCCATGGCCGATGACAATCGCGACCCGCGCCGGCAAAAGCCGCTGCGCCATGGCCAGAGCATGGAGAAAGAGCGGCCGTCCAGCAATCGGATGGAGCACCTTGGGCAGAGCGGATTTCATCCGCGTACCCTGTCCAGCCGCCAAAAGAATGACACCAAGTTCCTGCATATTCATCACAGCCAAATCACGAGCTTGAATTATAAGGTAACTAACGAGTCAATCAAAGCAAAGATTCCGGTTTGTTGGCGGCTTTCGGCAGGATCCACGACACCAAGCCACAGGCGAGCGCGCTGGCCGCCACGGCAATGGGCACCGGCATGAGCGTCGCCATACTGCCGATGCCGATGGCGCCGAGCGAACCAAAGCCGCGGTCGAGAAAAAACAAACTCATGGCGCGGCCCATCATATGATCGGGACATTCCTCTTGAATGATCGCCCGGGCGAGCACGCGATAGCTCATCTGCATCGAACCGACGATCGCCAGCAGGCCAATGGAAAGAAAATAAAATGGCGAAAGCGCAAACAGAAATATCGCAACTGCGTAAATTAGACTGGCGCCGACCAAGAGACGGCGCATGCCGCGCAGCCGCGCGTGGGTCGAAAGAAAAAAGCTGATCAGCACCGCGCCCACGCCCGGCGCCGAAACCAGCACCCCATAACCTGCGGGTCCCACATGCAAAACCTCCTGCGCGAAATAGGGTAGAAACTGCGCATAGGAAATGCCGAAAAAACCATTGGAGTAGGTCGTCAAGATGGTCGAGAATACCCGGCGATTTTCACGCAGGTAAGAAACTCCCTCGACGATGTCTTTGAGCCAATCGCCTTTCGCCGGATTCGCCGGTTCGGTCGCCGATTGCATGCGCCACAGGGTGAATAACATGCCGATCACGGTAAGGGCTTGGATTAAAACACAGGGTCCCGGTCCGATCACGGTCAAAAGCACCCCGCCGATCGACGGCCCGATCACTTTAGTCAAGTTATGGGTCGCCGAGCTGAGCGCCAATGCGCTGACGACACCTTCCTGCGGCACCAGATTGACGATGACCACCTGTTGCGCCGCCGTGCTAAATGAACTGACGATCGCCATGAACACGACCAAAACGACGATATGCCAAAACCGCAGCTGGCCGGTGAAAATCAGCGCGGCAAAAATCAGACTTTGAATTAAATTCGCGATGCGGCTTATCTTGAGTAGCTTTAGGCGATCCATACGATCGGCGACGACACCGCCAATGGGACCGAAAACAAAACGCGGCGCGAACTCGCAAAATCCCAAAACACCCAGAGCGAAGGCCGACCGGGTGAGTTCCCAGGCGAGCCAATTTTGCACGACAAAATGAATGTACTCGCCGGTTTCCGCCGGTAGGTAACCGATCGTAAACAGGCGAAAGTCGCGGTAACGCAGTGCTGGCGGCAGTCTCACGCGACGAAGCGATTCCTTGGCGAAAACATGCAGCAGAAACTATATTATCAGAGCGCCGTGAAGTCCACTTTGATTACCCATTCCGGTGCGCAATTCCGCGCCGGCTAATGGGAACACGATGCCTTCGTCGGCAACTCGAACCTGGACGTGAATTTTCAATATTCCTAGCAAACCCTCCTTGTCAGTGCCGCAGATTTCAATTACAAATTACTACTGTCTAACAGTGGGTTGAACACTATGCAGTCGGAGGTCCAGTGGAAAATCGACCGGCGGCGCCGCTCGTTCGGCAGGATTTGGAAGATAACTGGTGGGACTACTGCCCGATTTGCAGTTCCAGGCTCAGCAATCAAAAATGCAAATATGTCTGCCCCAACCCGAAATGCAATTTCTTCATGAGCTGCAGCGAATTCGATCTTTAGCGGCGTCGCGGCGCGAAACACTGGCGCTCGTCGCGGCGTTGCGGTAAAAGACAAAAACCATGGCGAAAACTGCTGGCATCGTCATTATCGGCAACGAGGTCCTGTCAGGCAAGACCCAGGACATCAACTCGCATTTTTTCTGCACCGAACTGCGCCAGTTGGGCGTCGAGGTCAAAGAAATCGCCACCATCCAGGACGAGATTCCGCTGATTGGCAAGGAAGTCGCCGAATTTTCCCGACGCTTTGACTTCGTGTTTACCTCGGGCGGCATCGGTCCCACCCATGACGATGTCACCATCGAAGGCATCGCTCATGGTTTCGGTGTCAAAGTCGTGCGCCATCCCGAAATCGAAGCGCGCATGCGCCGCCGCCTGGGCGCCGACTTGAACGAGGCGCGTCTGCGTATGGCCAACGTGCCGGAGGGCGCGACACTCCTGTGCGCGGACGCGCCGTTCGCGCCCATCGTGCTCATGCGCAATGTTTATGTGTTCCCCGGGATCCCGAAGATTCTCCAGGAGCGCTTTCACAGCATCAAAGAACAGTTTCGCGACGCGCCTTACTTTCTCAAGAACGTTTACGTGCGCCATGGCGAAGGCATTATCGCCACCATGCTCAACGATCTGTTAGTTAAATATCCCGATCTGATGTTGGGCTCCTATCCGGTGCTCGATCTTCCCGACTACAAGGTCAAGGTTACGCTCGAGTCGAAGGACGAGAATTACTTGACCCAGGCGCTGGCGTCCTTCGTCGCCTCCCTGCCGAAAGACGGCGTCCACCGCATCGACTAACCTGCGCCAATGGGCGAACCTTCATCCTGGGGCAGACTGCCGCCATTCAAACAGGCGCCGCTGCCGCCCATGCCGGGCATGCTCCGCGCCTTGGGTCCCGGGGTAGTTTTCATGGCCCTGGCCCAGGGCAGTGGCGAGCTGATTTTTTGGCCCTACACGATCGCCAAATATGGCCTGTCGTTCTTGTTTTTGCTGATTCCCGCCTGTTTGCTGCAATTCCCGGTGATCTACGAGATCGGCCGCTACACTTTGCTCACCGGTGAGAGCATCTTTCAGGGCTTCATTCGCTTGAATCGAACCTTGGCTTTTTTCCTGTGGATCTTGATGACGCTGTCGTTTCTCTGGTTCGGCGCCTTCGCCGCCGCCGGCGGTACATCGATCGCCGCCCTCAGCGATTTCCCCAGTGGCTGGAGCCGGCGCGAGCAGACGTTATTTTGGGCCTACGCCACCATGGCGCTATTTTTGATCGCGATCCTGCTCAGCAAAGTAATTTACCGGCTGATCGAGACCTTCATGTGGGGCGTCGCATTATTCACTTTGGTCGGCCTCATCTGGGCCAGTGCAAATGCCGAGGTATTGCGCGCGCTACCGGCTTTCCTAAAAGGTCTGATCATCCCCGAGTGGCCCATGCCGCGCCCCTGGGACCCGGCCGATGCGACGAAGTTGCTGACAGCAGTAACCTTCGCCGGCCTCGGTGGCTTCTGGACGCTCTTTTATTCCTATTGGTTGCGCGACAAGGGCGCAGGCATGGCCTACTATGCCGGCCGCCTCACCGGACCGATCACTGGCAAACCGGAGGCGCTGCCCGCGTCGGGAGGGCTGCCGGGCAACGACGAAGGGCTCGCTCATGTGAAGCCCTGGCACCGCTTCATGTTCTGGGACATCGGCATCGGCGTCATCGGCAACATGATCACGACCTTGCTGACCTGCCTGCTCGCCTACGCCCTACTCTTTCCCAAAGGCCTCCTACCCCAAGGCTACGAGATCGCCGTGGTGCAAAGCCGCTTCTTCGAAGCGAGCTGGGGCGGCTGGGGGAGAGTTTTATTTTTGATCGTCGCCGCGGCTTTTCTCTCCGATACTTGGCTCGCCACCGTGGACGCGGTTAGCCGCACCCATGCCGATTGCGTTTATGGCTTTTTCCCGCGCAGTCACCGTGTCGCGTATCGTAAATGGTACCTGTTCTTCTTGCTGCTGCTAACCTTGATCACCGGTGTCACCGTGCAGATGAACGAACCGGGCACGCTGATCTTGATCTCCGCGGTCATTGGCTTCGTCGGCACGGTGATCTATTCGGTGGCGCTGATTTTTCTAAATCACGTCTACCTGCCACGCCATCTGCCCAGTGCCGCCAAACCGGGAAAAATGAATTTCTATTTCATGCTGATTGCCTGCACCGCCTACTTCGCCCTCGCCGTGCTCTATCTGCTCACCGTGCTCAAAATCATCTGATGACGTGGGCTCGCGGCGGCGTCGCCAATTCCTTTCTAATGGTATTAGCGCTGCCAGGCTGCTACCATATTCAAAACTAACCGGGGAGAAATCGCTTTGACAGAAATCATGACTTGGATCATGGATTCCATCCGTGCCCATGGCGCTTGGAGCGTATTTGCCGGCGTTATTGTAGAATCGGTAATCGTGCCGATCCCGTCGCCGCTGATCATCATGGGCGCGGGCTTTATCCTGATCGGCGCCGATCTCAAATTTTTCGAAGCCCTGCCGCCGATCCTGCTGCAGATCGTCCTGCCGGGCGCCATTGCTTCCACACTTGGCGCGTACATCGGCTACGCCATCGGCTACTATGGCGGCAAGCCAATGGTCGACCGCTGGGAGAGACTGTTGGGTTTCAGTTGGAAAGACGTCGAATCCTTGGAAAAACGCTTTCGCCACGGCCAGGTGAACGCGACGATTTTTTTTCTCCGCGCCTTGCCGATTTTCCCGCTTTCAGTAATTTCCGCGGCGGCGGGCCTACTGCGTCTGCCCCTCAACCAGTTTAGCCTATGGACCTTTTACGGCACGATTCCCCGCTGCCTGCTGCTTGGCTACCTCGGTTGGGGGCTGGGCGAAACCTATCAAGGCATTGCCAAAGGCATCGATAAAGCGGAAGGGATTGTTTCGGGAATTATAATCGTGGCGATTATGGCCATCATCGTCTGGCTGCGCGCCCGCGTGCGCGGCAAGATTCTCGATAACGGCTGACCTGCGACTCGGGCAAATCGCTCTAAAACCAGTGTTGTTCCGAGCCAATTTTCCAGCCGAGCAATAGTCCAAACGCGACACTGGTGAATCCCGCAACCAGGCGTATCCAACGATTCACCGCCGAAAAGCGTTGCGCCGTGAGTACGAACGGCAAGCTGATGATGCCGCTCAAAAGCAACATCCCGCCAACCGAACCGAGACCGAAAATCACGATATAGGCAAGGCCGGCGAGTGGCGACGGGATCGTGCCGAGCACCAGCAACATCAGCGCCGCGCTGCCGGCGAGGCCATGCACCATGCCAACGAAAAACGGCCGGCGCATCGCTTTGAACGGATGGTTATGGCCATGGTCCTGCTGCGGCTTTTCATGGACGTGGAAATGAGCATGGGTTTCAGGATTATGGGTATGAGTGTGCAAATGAACTTGCGCCGGGCCAAAAGTACGACGCAAGACGTTCAGGCCGAGCATCACCAGCATGATTGCTACGAGAAACTCAAAGCCTGCGGCAACCGACTCGGAAATCGTCAGGCGCAGACCAATCACCATCAGCCCGACCAGAAACAACGTCGTGGTGTGGCCCAAGCCCCAAAAGGCGCCGATCAACGACGCCCACTTGAAGTTCTTATGCTCGCTGACGATCATCGACACCGCGATTAAATGATCGGGATCGAGTGCATGCTGGATGCCCAGGAGCAGTCCTAAACTGAAGGCGGCGAATAGCGAAGTGTCCATCGTCCAAATTGATCTGCGCGGCAGCTTTTCGATTTGGCTTTTGGATGCGATCGAAAATCGCCAATACAAAATCCAAAATGCGAGTCGCCGTTTAGTCTATGAAGGGTCGAATCGCTGGCCGGTCTGCGTGCCGATCCATACCTCGCCGCCGTCGAAAACTTCTTTCTTCCAAATCGGCACGGTCTTTTTGATTTCTTCGATGGCGAAGCGGCTGGCGGCAAAGGCCGCGTCGCGGTGCGCCGACGACACAGCGATGATCACGCTCGCCTCGCCGATCTGCACCGGACCCAATCGGTGAATGATCGCCATGCGGCAGATCGACCATTTTTGCGCAGCCTCCGCGCCGATTCGCTTCAGTTCTTTCTCCGCCATCTCGGGATAGGCTTCGTAGTCCAGCGCGATGACTTGGCGCCCTTCGTTGTTGTTGCGCGTGGTGCCGATAAACGTCGCGATGGCGCCCGCCTCGGCATCCGTGACATAACGCACCAGCTCGTTTAGGTCGATAGCAACGTTCTGCACCCGAAACATGGGATCTAAGCCTCCACTCACCGGCGGGAGGAATACCACTTCGTCGCCGTCGCGGAGTTGCTCGTCTAAGTGGACGTAATTCTGGTTGACGGCGTAGAGCAGCCGAATCCCCGGCACATCGAGCTTGGGATAAGTTTTTTGCAAACCATGCCAGAGATCGCCAACCGTAGCGCCGTCGCTGAGTTCCTGGGTCACTTCGGCGGTTCCGGCGCGCTCACGCAGGATCGCGAAGAACTTCACGCGAACTTTCATTTTCCTTGGAGCTGCGAAACCATGTGGCGAATTTCCGGCAGGATCAGTTTTTCCATCGCCAAGGTCACCGCGCCTTTCGAGCCCGGCAGCGAGATCAAGACTTTGCCGCGCGCCGTGCCCGCGGCAGCCCGACTCATGATCGCCGCCGAACCGATGTCGAGATAACTCAGATAGCGAAAAATCTCGCCGAAGCCGTCGAGTTTTTTGTCAAGAAAGCGGCTGACCACCTCGTAGGTGCCGTCGCGCGGCGCGATCCCGGTGCCACCATTGACGATTACCGCTTCGACATCGGCTTTCCCCAGTGTTTCCTCGAGCAACGCGGCGATCTCTACCGGCTCGTCTTTGACGATCCGGTAGCCGGCGGCGTGATGGCCTGCACCGCTGAGAAACTGTTTGATCGTCTGGCCGCTGGTATCGGTGTTCTCATCGCGGCTATCGCTTACCGTGATGACGAAATAGCGCACGGTTTTTTGGGCTTTTTCTTTGTGCTCGTGGACCGCCATAAGCGCCTCTCAGGGAAATTTCATTGGCGACTATAGCAATCGACCCTGGTGAATTCAAACCAGCGAATTTTCTACTCTTTCGATGGCTTTACCGGGGCGGGACAGATCTTTTTAATGTCCTCCCAGGAATAATCCGGCAGCAGTTTCTGGTAACTCGCGGCGCTCGCCGCAATCAAGTTCTTGAGCCGAGCGATGCGCAACTCGGCCTGCGGGTGGGTCGAAACATAGGACAGCGCCGTCGCCATTTGACCCTCGTCTTTACCTACCGCTTCGAAGAACGCGATCATGCCGGCAGGATCGATGCTCGCTGCTAAGAGCATCTGCAAACCGGCCTCGTCGGCTTCCAACTCATGCTGGCGGCTAAAACGCATCTGCGCCAACATCTGCGCCGCCTCGACGCCGAAAGAAACCATGCCGCTGGCATCGCCCAACACCGCGGCGACCAAAAAACTTGTCGAAGCGTATTCGAGCAGCGAGCGTGTCACATGGAGCTTGAGGATATGTTGCAGCTCATGGGCCAAGACACCGGCGAGTTCTTCGGCATTCTCGGTGCGATCCAACAAACCGCGAAAGATAACGATATGGCCGCCTGGGGCGGCCAAGGCATTGAACATCGGCTGGTTGACCACATGAATCTTGAAGCGGTACTTAGTCTCGCCCTGGGTCGCAACCATGGCGCCGACCAGGTTTTCAATTCTCGCCAGCCGTACCGGATCGCTGCAGCGCTGCTCCGCCGGCGCGACATACTCCAGCATGCTTTGACCGAGTTGCTCTTCCCATGACACCGGCACCCATGGCGCGGCGATTTTAGCGAGCATCGGGATGCCCCAAAAATAGCTTCCGATAACCAGCGCAATCGACGCGCCAGCGGCAACGAAGGTCAATTGGAATCGTTGAAAACGCTTGGCCGGGTTATGGAAACCACCGGCGCGGCTCGGCATGAGTTGGTGCAACGACGCGAGGAAGCCGTCGTCGTCAATCAACAAGACTTCAACCGGTTCGCCGCCATGCTCCAGCCGGACATGTTCGCCGGCGTAGGCGCCCTGGGTTTGCCGGATCGCCGCGTAGGGCCAAGTAAGTATGGCGCCGTTGTCAAGATCGATGCGCAGATTGCCGGGCTCGAGATAAATCCTGGCGTTGCGCCGGATGGCGCTTTGCCCGTCGAAGTAATAGCCAAACCATTGCAGTTGCATCGTTGCGGCGCGCGCACTTGCTCAGCCGAGATCGAAGTCGAGATCGAGAAAACCGGAAAGTCCCTCACCGGTCGCCGTTGCCGTCTGAATTTCTTGCATAACGCCGGCGAATTCGAGAGTCCCAACCATCGTCATGTGGCTGGCATAGTAGCGCATGTTGCGCACGGTGATCCATGACCAGCCGAGACCCAAGGTCAGAATGAAGAGAATCGCGTTGCCGAACCATAAAGCAAACACGCCGCCGCCGCTGACCGTCGAACGCAAGCGCGCCGCCTGGAATGCCGTATGCTCGGCATAGTAGCGCTGTACCCGCGCCCAGTACCAAAGCCAGCAGAGAAAAAACGTCGGCACAGTCAAGATCATATACAAAACAAACGGCAGAAAGAGATCGCGGCCACGGCCGTCGAAAGCGAATTGCCGATTGCCGAAGAAGGAATTGCCGACCATGAAGGTCTGCCGACGGTTCTGCCAGAACGGATAGTAAAACCCCAAACTCACCACGGTCAGCAGCCAACCTTTGATGTAGATGCCCATGAAGTCGCGCACGCCGCCGCGAAACGAAAATCGCACACCGCGCCAAGAGAGACGGCTCAAGCGGTAACGCCGGGCATTGACCATGGCGATGGGAATGAAAATACCGACGACGATGTAAATAAGTATCTGCAAGGCATCGAACAGGTCGGACTCTATGCCGACGATGACCTGTAAAACCGCCAAGATGAACAGCGGCATACCGAAAAGCACCATCGCCTTGGTCCAGCCAATCATCAACTCCTGGCCGGTGCCGTGATAGGCGAAGCGATCGCCGGCAAATTCGCTCTGGCTCGCCAGGTAGCGGCGCACTTTGACCCGGCCCCAAAAGGAATAAATACCGAGCGTAATCAAGCTCAAGAACAGATTGACGATCTGGATGCCGAATAGTGACCCACCGCGGCCATGAAAATGAATCCGGTAGGTCGAATGTATCGCCGCATCCAATGTCTGAGTCGGAGTGTCCAAGTCTGTCGCCATTACCGAGCTGTCTTGCGCCGCGCCCCTTCCAAGAAAGATGATACACCATCGGCAAAGGCGCCGCCGAGCCATTTTCAGGATGGCTCAGCGCATCAGTCCCAAGTAACGCCAATAGGGAATCGCCGCCACCAGCGCGGTCAAATAGGCTGCGGCATAGAACCAGCGAACGCGCTTCATCTCCTGGTAGCTAAAGCCCTTGCCGTCGGTGGTCGCATAGGCCAGCGAATGCCAGTCGAGCTGGAACGAGAAAAACCACATCTCCGATGCGATCAATACGATCATGATCATGACCCAGGGATTGATCTGCAGTTCGACGGCCAAGGGCAAAAGTGCGATCACCAAAGTCACCACGGTCAGGAAACTGGTAAACACCAGCCTGACCGCGTAGGTGATCAGGGCAATGACGACAAACGCCAGCGCCGGCGTGGCGCTAAAGGGCACCACCAGCGGTGCGAACAGGCCGACCAGCCACTGATCGATTTTCGCCTCGGTGAGTAGCGTGGGAATGCTTAGCGTCGCGCCCATATAAATAAGCATTTCCCAATCGATGCTTTTTTTCAGCATGCCCAAGCCGAGCACGCCGGTGTTGATCAACAGGCAAAGGGCGAGCAGCGCCACCCAGGCGCCGTCGATTTTGTGCATCGACCCAGTCAGCCAGCCGGTCACGGTGGCGCACAGAACGACCAGGGTAATCCATTCATATTTCGAGAGCGGCCCGAGGATCTCCAGTTGGGTCTGCACCATCTTGTAGGAGATCTGCGACTGCGACTCCGGTTGATACAACAGCATGGTGGCACCGACGATGATCGCGGCAACGATCAACGTCGGCGGCAAAGCCGCTAAAAACCAATAGCCCCAAGTGAATTGCTCACGGACTTCCGGCGCCAGTAACCCCCAGGCGATCAAACTGGTCGTCGAACCGGTCAAGAATAAAAAACCCAACTGACCGAGACCCAAGAAACTGGCGACGAATAGGCCGGTAGAGGCGCGCGATGGATTTTTGTAACCCAAGCTTTCCGAGAGATTAAGCAGCATCTGGCTGATGATCGCGGTGCGCGCGCTCTGTTGCGGGATCAGTGCCATGACTATGATGCCCATGAAACCCAGGGCAACAATTTGCCAGTTATATTTGAGTGGAAAGTAGCGCACTAGCTGGAGTGAAAAACGGTAGAACAGGCCCGTGCTGGTGATCGCGGCGCCGAGACCGAGCACGCCCAGAGTCATGAACCAGGTGGTGCTGGCGAAACCGCCTAGGACTACTTCAGGATTGGCCAGACCGGTGAGAATAAATCCCAAAGCAAAGATCAGCGCAACTCCATAGTCAGGTAAGATACGAAACACCCAGTAGACCAAGGTGAAGAGCAAAATGGCCAACTGCTTGGTTGCGCTCGGCGACAGTCCGATATCGGGTGTAAAAAACCACAGGTAGCCCCATAGGCCGGCACCGATTGCGCCGCCCAACCAAGAACCGATCGCGAACTTCTCCCGTGCGCTGGCAAAATCGGCAAACCAGCTCTGCCCCGGCAAGGACGACTGATCGCGGGCAGCAACTGCCAATTGGGCGTGAGCGCTTTCAATATCGCTCGCCGCATCACCAGACCTGACGTGCTCCTGTTGGGCGGCTAGATTCAACGCGTTGCGCAGGTAGGTCAACGCTTGCGCATGATCCGTCCTGGCAAACATCCGATCGGCGGCGAGATGGTAGCGCGCCACCGTCGCAGAGCCGAGAACCGCTTCGCGCCGTGCCAGTGCTTCTTTGAAACAGCGTAGGCAGCCCGCGCTATCGCCTAGGCGATAAAGCGTATCCACCTGCATATGGACCAGTCTCACATCGCTGTAAAACGCGTCGGCGGGGAGCCGTTCCAGGCAATCCTTAACGAATTGCAAGCGGCTTTCCGAAATCTCGTCTTTGTAGGCGATCAGAGTACGGCCGGCGTTGGCCCAATCCTCTGCCGCCAGGCTCTGCTCGACCGCCGACGTCCACTCGCCCAGCGCTTCGTAGCTCGCCGCAAAAGCCACATGCAATCCAACTTTTCCCTCGGCACCTTCGGTCTGGAGCAATTTATCGGTCAAGAACTCGCGAAAGAAACCGTGCAGTTCATAGTCATCGTTATTGATCCTGCGAATCAACGGGAACTGGCTCGCTTCCAATGCCGCGATATAGCTGCCTGCCGCGTCGGTTTGAAACAGCGCGCCGACCGCGCGAGGATTAAGGGTGGTCAACAGCGCCGCGTGGCGGTAAAACTGCTGCACTTCCGGTAATTGTTTGCTGTAAAATTCGCTCGCCAGAGAATCGAAGGTATGCCGTCCGAGGGAATACTGCCGGTCCATCTCCGAGAGCCGTTGGCTCAGCACCGCACAGAAGTGCAGCAGCCAGGTGGCATGCTTGGCGATCAAATCATCCCAGGACTCACGGCTGAGTTTCCACAGCAGACAATCTTTTACCGCGATCACCGTCGCCGATCGGGGCGCGGACGATAGCAACGCCATTTCGCCAAAATACTCCTGAGGCCCGAGCACGGCGATAGTTTCCGCTTGCCCGCCGCCGCTGTCCACTTGAACATGCACCGCGCCGGATTGAATTAGGTAGAGGGCGTCACCCTGGTCGCCTTGGGAAAATATTTTATGGCTGGCTGCACATGTCTCTTCGACTAGGCAGCCCATGATCTTCGCGACATCCTCACGCGACAGACCGGAGAACAGCGGGATGCTTCTAATGGTATCGGCTAAGTCGGCCATCGGTAGTTTGCTGCTGGAATTTCCTCGTTTGCAGTTGTAACTCTACCGTCCACTAAGGCAGGCCGATTCATAAACTTTCCCGCTGAAACGCGCAACCGGATCCTCGCCGGCGTAGCGACTGCTCCAATCAAGCGCAGCACGCGCGGATTGAACTCATCCGTGCCGACCTCTAGGATAGGACTGACATGAAGTGTGAGCCGTTTTCCCTCTACATTCACATACCGTACTGCATCAGCAAGTGTCCCTACTGCGACTTTAATTCCCATGTCGTCGCACAGATCCCGGAAACCGGTTATGCCGATGCGCTGCTACGGGAATTGGAACTTTATGGCGAGGAGATTGGCTGGCGTGGCCGCACGCTGCAAAGTATTTTTTTTGGTGGCGGCACGCCCTCGACGTTCAAACCCAGCACCATCGGCAAACTCCTGGCTTGGGCCGCCGCGACCTTTCCCATCGCCAGCGAATGTGAAATTACCATGGAGGCAAATCCCGGCACTGTCGACGCCGCTCATTTTGCAGGTTACCGCGACGCCGGGGTCAATCGCATCAGCGTCGGCGTGCAGTCGTTTCAACCGAAACTCTTGAAGTTCTTGGGCCGCGTCCATTCGGCCAACGAGGCCCGGCAGGCATTGAACGTCGTCAAACAGTCCGGTTTTGACAACTTCAGTTTCGATCTGATTTATGCCAATCCTGGTCAAACCCTGGCCGACCTCGAAGCCGATCTCGACAGCGCTCTGGCATTCAATCCGCCGCACTTGTCCGCATACAATCTCACTTTCGAGGAGGGCACGCCTTTCCATCATGAATACTGCGCCGGCAGAATGGCCAATCTGGACGAAGACGTGGAGATCGCCATGGCCGAGCTGATTGATGCAAAACTCGGCGCCGCCGGCTTGAAACGTTACGAGATCTCCAACTACGCCCGGCGCTGGTTTCACTCACGCCACAATGTGAACTATTGGCATAGCGGCGACTATCTAGGCCTCGGCGCCGGCGCTCACAGCTATCGCCGCGACGACGACGGTGCATCCGGACAACGTTGGAACAACGAGAAAAGTCCGGCCAAATATATGACGCAGATCAACGACAGCCGCCAAGCCATTGTCGAAAGAGAGTACATCGACGCTCACAAAGCGGCGGCCGAATTCATGTTCCTGGGCTTGCGCATGACCGAAGGCATCCGTGCCGACGCCTTCCGTCAACATTTCGGCCAAACAGCGCGGCAGTTTTATCCGCAGATCGATACCTGGATCGAAGGTGACCTCTTGATAGAGCAAGGCGAATTTCTCCGTTTCACCGCCAAAGGGCTCATGCTCGCCAACTCGATCTTCGTGCATTTTATGTAGTTAGCATGTTAGAGAGAGGTTCGATCGCGATCACGTCGAGCAGCCTTGGAGGATAATATGGCGGCTAATCCGTTAAACGTTTTGCGCATCGACCATATCGGCAGCATGGTGCGGCCGGCGCAGCTCAAAGAGATCTTTGCCCGCTTCGACCGCGGTCAAGCATCCAAGGAAGCATTGACCCAAGCGCAAGACCAGGCGATCCGCGACGTCATTGCCCAGCAGGAAAGTCACGGCTATCCCGTTGTCACCGACGGCGAGTTTCGCCGCCATAGCTTTCAAGAGAGCTTTTCCGAATGCGTCACCGGCTTCGACGTGCCGAAAAATATCGCTCTCTACTACGAGAAACGCGACTTGAACGAAACTCCGCTGGAGCGGGCGGAGCAAAACTTCGAAGAAGCCGGCCCCGCGATCATTACCCGGCGTGGCGCCGCGCAACGTTTGCAGGTGGTGCGCAACCTGCCGCTCGAGGAATACCGCTACGCCCAGAGCGTCTCCAACGTCCCGGCCAAAGTCACGCTGCTCGGCCCGGATCGCATCGCCCAGCGTTTCAAATGGGAGGCGTCTTTGAATGTCTACAAAGGCCTCGACGACTTCGTCGAACATATCGTTGCCATCGAACGGCAAATGATCGCCGAACTCGTGAACGCCGGCTGTAAATACATCCAGATCGACGCCCCCGGGTACACCGCTTACGTCGACAAATTATCGCTGGAAAGAATGCGCGCCCGCGGCGAAGATCCTGAAAGAAACTTGCAGCGCTCTATCGACGCCGATAACGCGCTCATCGCAGGCTTTCCCGGTGTGACCTTTGGCATTCACGTCTGCCGCGGCAACGCCCGTACCATCGATCCGCAAACCGGCAAGCTCGTCCCGCAGTGGCATCGGGAAGGGAGCTACGACGCCATCGCCGAAAAACTATTCAACACGCTCAGACACCAAAGATTACTGTTGGAATACGACAGCGACCGCGCCGGCGGCTTCGAACCGCTGCGCCTTGTGCCCAGAGACAAAGTCGTCGTACTGGGCTTAGTCTCGACTAAAAACTCCGACATGGAAAGCGTCGACGACTTGAAACGGCGCATCGATCAAGCGAGCAAATACTTGCCACTGGAACAACTCGCCCTCAGCCCACAGTGCGGCTTCGGCGGCATCGATTCGAAAGTGCTCAGCGAAGCCGAGATGTGGCGAAAGCTGGATACGATCGTCGAGACTTCGAAACAGGTTTGGAATTGACACACCCTCGATCGATTGCTCTCCTCCGCGTCAGCTATCTTGCCGCGGGCCACTCAGCCACTCTTCATGCACGTCGACCCAGATCGTATCCGTATCGTGGCAAGCGGAAAGCTCACTTAAATCGAACTTGACGGTGTAGAGAGGATCGTGGATGCCACGGTGGTCGCGGGAATTTTCCAATCGCCCGTGGGCTAGGGCGATAATCCCACGCTTCCCGCGGATATATTGGGGCGTACGGGGATTGCCCTTGGGATTTTCGTCGGCGACGATGACCGCGTCGCCGATCTTGAACTTATCGTTCATCGATTCCATGACTTATCTCAATCAGGCCGGACTCTAGGGGATTCCGGTTCGACATGAGCGGCTTCGCGTTCGCGCAACTGCGACGGATCCAATGCGTAGCCGGCGCCGATCAAACTATCGACCGTCACCAACTTGGCCAATTCTTGTTCCGACATGCCTTCCGTCCCGGCGGGGCGCTGAGGTAACACGAAGTAACGCACGTCGGAGGTGCTGTCCCATACCCGGAGTTCTTTATCGCTCGGAAGTTCGAGCTGAAACATCTCCTTCACGCAGGCGCGCGGGTTTTGCACGATGTTGGTGCGGTAGCTTTCGTGCTTGTACCACCAGGGGGTGTCGCCGAGGATGTCGTAGGGATAGCAAGAACATAACGTGCAGACGATCACGTTATGGGTTTTGTCGGAATTTTCGACGACCAGCAATTTGCCGACCTTCCCCTGATGCACGCCCATTTCTCGCAGCGCCTCGCGGCCGGTATCGAGCAACGCCTGTTTGAACTCCGGGTCGGTCCACGCCTTGGCGACGATAACGCCGCCGGCCCATGGACGCTCGTCGTGCAACTGCTTCCAGCGCTGTGCCAAGTCTTCAGGCGTCGCCCAGCCGCGCTTGATCAAGGCTTGGACGAATACTTCCAGCAACTCCTGATAGTCACTTAAATCTTGTTCCAAGTTAGCCATTCGCTCTTCGAGGGTGCCATGGTGTTCTTTCTTCTTTATCTTAAAAAACTCGTCGTAGTCGCCGCGCTCCTTGCGGTTGTCCTCGGTGACCATATCCATGCCTTCGACGGTGCGCGCCGACACCAAGGCAATGCCTTTGACGTACTCATCGAGCCACTCTTCCAAATAACGAACCTGCGCTTCGACATTTTTCCCCTGGGGCTTGGCCCTATTGAAGAAATAATCTTTTTTCTTGAGGGTCGAGCGCACCTTGAGCAAATCGTAAAAGGTTACGACGTTGCGCCGGAGTAAGTAGAAAATCCGCGGCTCGAAGCGCTTGGCTCGGTAATACTCCAGATCCTCTTCGACCGCTTTGATATGCGCCATGTAGTCGTGCATATGACCCTCGAAGGGTCTATGCCCATGTTTTCCTGACATCGAAACTTCCTCCGAGTTGCTGCGCTTCAGTGGGTATCGAAAATTTCCTGGTATTCTTTTAATTTCGCTTTGGTCGCGTCGGTTTCCGCGTCGGTCGGTTTGGCCGGATCCGCCGCCGGCGGCAAACAACCCAACTTCAACAAGCACGCCATTAACAACAGCCGCGCCTTGGTCGCGGTCAAATTGCTGCCGGCAATCGCCAGCGGATCGCGCGTGGCATCGACAAAACCGCCGGCGTTGCCGCGGCCGACCTTGACCACCGGCATGCCGCTGAAGGTCGCGCGCTTTAACGCCGCGTCCACCGAGTTGCTCATGGCGCCAAAAGGCGCCGAGCCTTCGGCAACGAAGCCGGCGAGGGGCGAGATGCGCAGATTGTTTTCAATCCGCGCGAGAATATCGACTTCGCTGCTGGCGTCGCCGGAGGTGTCCTCAGGCAAATAGCGCGCGTGCTTGACGATGGTAACTTTCGGAATCGCCGGCGCCAATAAATTACCTGCAGCGTCCTTGATCGGTACCGCGATGATTCCTATCGTCGAACGTTGAACCGTTGAACCTTGAACACTGCGCGGCAACCGGTTCAGATTCACCAGCGATCGATGGGTATGCCGCTTGATCGGTTTGAAAGAAAACTGCGGCGCGCCGGGATGGCCCATCCGGCCGATGATGCCGCCATGGCCGCCGGTGGCGATGTAGCCGCCGGGACGGGCATCGGCTTTTTGCACATCGCGCGCGGTGAATATCTGCTCGTCGAGAATCGCTACTGCACCGATATCGTCATGGCCGTTGTCATCGGCCCAAATCTTCGACGTGATGTAATTCACCGAATCGACGATATTGCGGTCGCCGTCATTGCCGATGGCGCCATGGGGACGCTGCGAGGAATTACCCACGATAGGCACCGTGGTATCGATCAACAGATTGAGCCAGTACGTGGTCTCCTCGACAAACGGGCTGCCTTCGAGCCAGATGGCGCCTAAATAGCTTCCATCGCGCAGAGCTTGTTGAACGACATTGGTCAACCGTGCCAGCGCTGCCATGGGGGGTTCTTTACGCAGATAACCGGGACGGTAGGGAAAGAAATCGCTGCCACGAATCTCGGGCGCAATGTCGCCAGTGCCGATATCGGTACGTTCGCTCTCACGCCGACCGGTCGCGTAACCGCCTGACGGCAGCGCGCGATAAAAGTCGAATGCAGCTTTGGCTGTGAGCAAACAGCCGACGCCTTCGTCGGAAATACCCAATCGGTCGATCTCTTCAAACAAGCGCGAGCCGTCGGGAAAGAACGGTACGCGCACCCGATCGGCAGGAATATTTTTTTCCGTGCCGTCCATCTCCCATGGCTGTCCGTTAACCTGGCGCGCCATGTACGGGAGTGGGTAGAGCCCGTCTTCGGGTTTTAGCGTAATCTCGTAAACCGGCTTGTCGCCGGGACCGGTCCGTTCCTTGTGAAACTTACCCGCCGCGTCGAGAAAGCCGTCCGGTGGCGCATAGAGCTCGGCATGGTCTCTCTCGAGCGGGTGGGCGCTGAATTGCTCGACATAAACCGTCACCGGCGCAGCCAAGCGCTGCGCGCGCAGCACGTCGAAACGCATCGGCGAGCCGTCTTTGTTCAGGCGGGCCGGCAGGCTGTGCTTTTCGCGCGCCTTGTTACTGGTCACCAACGGCTCGCTGTTTTGAATCGTCGCCGTCGGGCCGGAAAAGACCGCGATGCGCGGTTTCGCGTTGCTCGGTGTGTCAGCCATCATGAACTCGCTAAGCTAGAATGAGCGAAATCTACTGATCTCACTTAAGCGCGAACGGCAACTGCTTAGGTCCGTAGCCCTGCCAATATTTGTTGGTCGCCGGGTCGTAGCGTCCCTGGAGGAAACCGCCGGCCTTTTCGGCGCGTACGATGATCGCTACGGTCCGTTCGTCGCCGCTCTCTTCGGCATGAATCGCATAGGGCGGCACCAGGTCGATCTTGCCGGCACTCACTTTGACGTTTACCGATTTGCGTACCTCGGCGTAGTCTGGCTTCGACTGGTCATCGATCCGTTCATAACGCTCAATGGATTCGGAACCGTCGAGGACGCCGTAAAGCGTCCAATTATGGGCGTGGTCGTGGATCGCCGTGCGCGTGTGCGGCGCCTTGATCAAGCCGTTGATGACGAATTTGTAGTCGGGATCCTCATAGAAAAGTAGGTTTTCAGCGCGCTCGCCGCCCTGAGAACAATCGGGCCACTGCTTCGACTGTTCCCTCACCGCCGGATCGGCGATCAGCTCCTCCAGGAGAGGGGTCATCTTCTCCCAGCGTTTTGCCGGATCGCTTTCCTCGGCGTGAAGCTGGCGTGCGGACGCGATAAACTTTTGCACTGCAGACATGGGACCTCCTTCAGCATAATGCCAATTGTCATGAGCTAGCGAATTATTAGTCCGATGCGATACTGCTCGTCAAGCTGGGCTGAAAGATTTCAAATTACAGATTCCAAATATTCCAAATTACAAAATAAAAAAGGCTCCGACAGCGATCGAGCCGGCGGAGCCTTTGGAATCAATAACAAATCGAGCTTATGTGCCGTGATCCCAAGAAGTTAGATAGTGCTGCTGGTCTTTGGTGAGAGTGTCGATGCGAATGCCCATGGAGCCAAGTTTTAACTTCGCGACCCAGTTCTCCACCGCCACCGGCACTTCGTAGACTTTCGGGGTGAGAGTCTTCCGCGCTTTCACCGCCCACTCCGAAGCTAATGCCTGAGTCGCGAAGCTCATATCCATGACCGAAGCCGGGTGGCCTTCGGCCGCGGCCAGGTTCACCAGTCGGCCTTCGCCGATCAAGTAAATTCTTCGGCCGCCCGGCAGCACGTAGGCGTCGACGAAGTTGCGGACATTTTTCTCGACCCGCGTCGCCATCTTGGTCAGCGCCTTGATATCGATCTCGATATCGAAGTGGCCGGAGTTACAGACCACTGCGCCGCTTTTCATCAGTTTAAGATGTTCTTCGGCGATCACATGCTTATCGCCAGTTAAAGTAATGAAGAGATCGCCGACCCGCGCCGCCTCTCTCATGGTCATTACTTCGAGTCCGTCCATGGCGGCTTCCAAGGCGCGCACCGGGTCGACTTCGGTGACAACTACTTTGGCGCCCATGCCGCGGGCCCGCGACGCCACCCCTTTGCCACACCATCCGTAGCCGGCGACCACTACGCGTTTGCCCGCGATCAGCATATCGGTAGCGCGAATCACGCCATCGATGGTCGACTGGCCGGTGCCATAGCGGTTATCGAATAGGTGCTTGGTCGCAGCGTCGTTGACGGCGATGACGGGAATCTTCAATGCACCGTCTTTTTCCAGAGCGCGCAAACGAATCACGCCCGTGGTGGTCTCTTCCATGCTCGCCACTAAGTTGGGCAGCAAATGGGCGTAGCCGGTGTGCAGTAAAGAAACCAAATCGGCGCCGTCATCCATAGTAATGACTGGCTTGTGATCGAGGGCGGCGCGCAGATGGCGGTAATAGGATTTGTTGTCTTCGCCTTTGATCGCGTAGGTCGGAATCTTATCGTGCTTCACCAACGATGCCGCGACATCGTCCTGGGTCGATAGCGGATTGGAAGCACAGAGGACCACGTCGGCGCCGCCGGCTTTGAGAGCTTGCACCAAGTTCGCGGTCTCGGCGGTGACATGCAAGCAAGCGGAGAAACGCATGCCGCGCAACGGTTTTTCCTTGGCGAAACGCTCTTTCACCCGCTGCAGCACTGGCATATCCTGGCCGGCCCAGAGAATCCGCTTACGCCCACCATCGGCCATGCGCATATCTTTTACGTCGTATTTCTTTCCTGCCATTTTGTCGATTTCCTCTCGTCAGTTTGTCGTAATAAAAAATTAGTTCAGCAATTACCGGCAACACAAAGCGTGCGCTTAGCGCACCCTGCGAGCATACTGTGGTTCCGAGTATGAAATGATCTGTCAGAGCGCCAGGCGTGCGGTCGCTAGACCCGCCCAGCCGCTTTCTTGAGATCGGCCGCGCGATCGGTTTTTTCCCAGGTAAACAAGCCTTCTTCCGGAGCCCGGCCGAAGTGGCCGTAGGCCGCCGTAGCACGATAGATCGGCCGTTTTAGATCGAGGGCTAGAATGATTCCCTTGGGACTGAGATCAAAACTGTCTTGGACGATTTTGGCGATCTTCTCTTCTGGAATCGCCGCGGTGCCGAAGGTATCGACGAGCACCGAAACCGGCTGCGCCACACCGATGACATAAGCCAGCTGTACTTCGCAGCGTTGGGCCAACTCGGCAGCGACGATGTTCTTCGCGACGTAGCGCGCCATATAAGCGGCGCTGCGGTCGACCTTCGACGGGTCCTTACCCGAAAAGGCGCCGCCGCCATGGCGGCCCATGCCGCCATAGGTGTCGACGATAATTTTGCGACCGGTTAGACCGCAATCGCCCTGCGGGCCGCCGACAACGAACCGGCCCGTCGGGTTGACGTGGAAAATCGTGTCTTTGTCCAGATACTCGCCTGGAATCACGGCTTTGATGACGCCGTCGATGATCGTCTCGCGCAGTTTGGCGTACTCGACATCGGCGCTGTGCTGGGTCGAGATTACGACGTTTTTGACTTTGACCGGCTTGCCGTCACGATACTCGACGGTAACCTGGGATTTGCTATCGGGACGGAGAAAATAAGCTTCACCGCCTTTCCGAATTTTGGCAAGATAATGAACCAGGCTATGCGCCATCTGAATCGGCAACGGCATCAGCTCCGGCGTCTCGTCGCAGGCATAACCGAACATCATGCCTTGATCGCCAGCGCCCTGTTCCTTGTGCAGACCTTGGCCTTCGGTTACCCCCTGAGAAATATCCGGCGACTGTTGCTCGATGGCGGTGAGAATCGCACAGGTGTTGCCGTCGAAACCCATCGACGAATCCGTGTAGCCGATATCGCGCACTACTTCGCGGACAATATCGACATAAGGAACTTTGGTCTTACTGGTGATTTCACCGGCAACGACAACCATGCCAGTCTTGGCTAAGCTCTCGCAGGCGACGCGGCTATCGGGGTCTCCGGCAAGGTGAGCGTCGAGTATGGCATCGGATACTTGATCGCATAACTTATCCGGATGCCCTTCCGAAACGGACTCCGAAGTGAATAAGAAATTTTTGCCGGCCATCAGCGAGACCTCCAATGTTCTAGGAATCGAAAATTACAATCTGAGAATATTATCGGATCGTGGGTAGCGATACAACCTTATTCGCTCTCGTTGAAGCGCGCATCGATGAGCTTTTCGAGCGCTTTTACCGCCTTTTCGGCATCTTCGCCGGTGGCCTCAATTTGAATCTTGCTGCCCTGCGGAACGCCCAAGGACATCACCCCCAAAATGCTCCGTCCATCGGTAGTTTGCCCGTCAGCGGAAAAATTGATTTGAGCGGAAAATTTGTTTACGGTTTGGACCAGCAGAGCGGCTGCGCGCGCATGCACTCCCAATTTATTCTTGATTTCGACTTTCTTGACAACTTTGCTCATAAGTTATTTGTCGATGTCGCGGTGTTTGACATGAATGCGCAAGCTGCCGCCACCGAAACGCTTCTGCAGTTCCTCCACCAGCGCCACGGAACGGTGGCGGCCGCCGGTGCATCCGAGCCCCAGAGTCAAGCTGCTTTTGCCCTCACGTTCGTACAGCGGCAAGGTAAACTCCAAGAGCGCATAAAGACGGTCGAGAAAGGCGCGAGTTTCCGGATTGGCCAGGACATACTGCTCCACTTCCCGGTCGAGGCCGCTCTTACCGCGCAACTCGTTGACGAAATACGGATTGGGCAGGAAGCGCACGTCGAGGATCACATCGGTGTCATGGGGAATCCCGAACTTATATCCGAAAGAAGTTAGAAACAACGTCATGCGGCGCGCCGATGGGGCATCGCAAAATTGCTGCTCCATTTCGCGCTTGAGCTCATGCACATTGAAATCGCTGGTATCGATCACTTTGTCAGCCAAAGCACGAATCGACTCCAAGGCGGTGCGCTCCCGCGCAATACCGTCCTGAACGGAACCACCGGCGGCGGAGGGGTGAGGCCGCCGGGTCTCGCTGAAACGGCGCAACAACACGTCATCTGAAGCGTCGAAAAACAGCACTTGAACGTGATGACCGCCGCCGCGCACATCGGTCAACACCTCCGGCAATGCTCGCAGAAATTGACTGCCGCGCAAATCGACCCCCAAGGCGATGCGCATGATGTCTTCCTGGTAACCTTGGCAAAGCTCGACGAATTTCGGGATTAGCGGCGCAGGTAGATTATCGACGCAAAAAAAGCCGTTGTCTTCGAGAGCGCGTATCGCAAAGCTCTTACCGGAACCGGAAAGACCGGTGATAATAAAGATCTCTAAGCCGTTGGCCATGCTAGAATTTGAATTAGAATTAGAATTTGTCGTCTGCCGCGCTAATCAGTTGGAACAGCTCCTGGTCGGTGCGAGCAGTCATTAAATGCTTGCGGAACGATTCGTCCTTCAACAAGCGTGAAATGCGTGCCAGCGCTTTTAAGTGATCGGCGGCGGCATTCTCCGGAGCGATCAGGACAAAAAACAGGTGAGTTGGGCCGCCATCGAGAGAATTGAAGTCGACGCCCGCCGGACTGCGCGCAAACATGCCATAGATCTTATCTAGACCAGGTAGTTTGCCATGGGGTATTGCCACACCATCCCCGATCGCCGTAGAACTGATCCGTTCCCGCTCCTGAAGCACGGTGAGAACTTGTTTTTGCTCTAAGTTCGGGTGCTTGGAGGCTAACCCAGCGGCGAGTTCTTCCAACGCCGAGCCTTTGTCGCGGTTGACGAGAGCGGGGATGACGGTGTCCACACTGAGAAAATCGGTAATCTTCACAAACTTTTCCTTTTGTCGCCGAGCCGCGGTGGCTCTGATTATTGCACAGCCAGAATCGGCTCGGCTTGGCGAAATGCAACAGGACTTGAATGCTGGTCATCCCCGGCTCAATTCCGATCCGGCTACTTGCGGATAAAATGGCGCCGCTTGGACGACGGCAGGACGCCCATGGCTTCGCGGTACTTAGCGACGGTGCGGCGGGCGATTTCGATGGAATCGTCGGATAGCATCGCGGCAATATGCTGGTCGCTGTAAGGCTTGCGCGGATCTTCGCCGGCAACGATCGCGCGAATTTTTTCCTTGACGCTCTCGCTGGCGACATCGTCGCCGCCCCGGCTCATTAAGCCGCTCTGAAAGAAAAACTTGAGCTCGAACAATCCTTGGGGAGTATGGACGTATTTATTCGCCGTCGCCCGGCTCACCGTTGATTCGTGCATAGAAATATCGTCGGCGACCTGGCGTAACACCATGGGTTTTAAATGGCTAACGCCATGATCGAGGAACTCTTCCTGAAATTTGAATATGCTCTGGGTGACCTTCATCAGCGTCGCCTGGCGCTGTTGAATGCTCTTAATCAGCCAGGTCGCCGCCCGAACCTTTTCCTGCAGGTACTGCCGCGCTTGCTCTTCTTCGGCCCCTTCTTGTCCGGCCATGCGGCGATACAGCGAGCTCACGCGCAGCCGCGGCACGCCGTCGTCGTTTAGATAAATCACCCATTCGCCGCTGATTTTCTCTACGAAAACATCGGGCAGCACGGTGCGCACATCGTCTTGCTCGAAACCACGGGACGGCTTCGGTTCCAGCGAAGCGATCAAATGCGCCGCGTCGGCGATCTCGTCGACGGAGACGCCGAGATCTTTCGCGAGCTTTTCATAGCGCTTCGACTCGAGATAATTCAGGTAACCGTCGGCGATGCGCGCCGCCAGGCTATCCTTGAGCTTTAGGTTTTCCAGTTGCACCAGAAGACACTCGCGCAGGTCCCGCGCGGCGACCCCCACCGGATCGAAAAATTGGATGCGTTTGAGCACCGCTTCCGCTTCAGCGGGAGTACATTCCACGGCACTGCAAACTTCATCGATGGTTAGAGCGAGATAACCATTCTCACTGATATTCTGGATGATGTAGAAGCCTATATTCGATTCCCGTTCGCTGATTTTCGACAAACGCAACTGCCAAATCAGATGATCTTCCAAGGAAGTTTTCTTAGTTAGGCTATTTTCCCACGACGGCGGAGAATCGCCATCGTCGGACATCGCCTCGGCGGTGAGCGAGCTGTGCACGCCGTTGGAATGGCTATCGATATACTCTTGCCAATCCAACGTGCCGATCTTATCCACCGTGTTGGGCTCGCGCGGCGCCACCAATTCGGCGAACTCTTCTGTCGGTTCGCTCTTGGTTTCGGCGCGCGATGGCTCGGCGACTTCGGGCTCGTCCGTGGCGCCCTCTTCGAGAGCTGGATTTTCTTGCAGCTCCTTCAGAACCATCTCTTCGAGCTCGACGCGGGACAACTGCAACAACTTGATTGCCTGCTGTAACTGCGGTGTCATCACCAGCGTCTGAGCCAGCTTCTGAACTTGATGTAGATTTAGACCTGCCATGGTTAGAACTTAAAGCCTTCTCCCAAATAAAATTTTCGTGCTTTGGGGCTGGCAGCAATGAATTGCGGCGAGCCCTCCTCCAAGATCGTCCCTTGGTTGACGATGTAAGCCCTGTCACAGATACCCAACGTCTCTCTGACGTTATGATCGGTGATCAAAATGCCGATGCCGCTGGTAACGAGGTTGCGAACGATTTTTTGGATCTCCGCCACGGCGATGGGATCGATGCCGGTAAAAGGTTCGTCGAGCAAGAGAAAAAATGGCGAGAGCACCAACGCTCTGGCAATCTCGACGCGCCGCCGTTCGCCACCGGATAAGGTAAACGCCTTATGGGTCGCGAGGTGACTCACGCCGAGCATCTTCATCAGCCCGCCGGCCCGTTCTTTTTGGTCGACACCGGTCAAATTGAGAGTTTGCAGGATCGCCAGCAAATTCTGCTCGACCGTGAGACGGCGAAATACCGAGGATTCCTGCGGCAGGTAGCTTATCCCGGCGCGGGCTCGCTGGTAGATCGGTTCATCGGTGAGATCGTCTTCGTTCAATAACACTTGCCCCTCATCGGGCTGAACTAAACCCACCATCATATGAAACGTAGTTGTCTTACCGGCCCCGTTGGGGCCTAACAAACCAACCACTTCGCCGCCATGGACCGCCAAGCTGATGCCATCGACCACCCGTCGGCCCCCGTAGGCTTTGGCAACCGACACTGCTTTGAGCTCGCTCATTGGGACTTGGCATCTCCCTGCTCCCGGGCCTTCAACTCTTCTGGGAATATTGTCGCCGAGACTCTCGTCTTGCCGTCGCTTTCGACCATGGCGCGATCTTGCTCGATAAAATAGACTACCTTCGCACCACTGACCTGATTATTGCCTTGGCGCATCACCGGGTTGCCGGTAAGGGTGACCGTCTTGGCTTTATCGTCGAAAACAGCTCGATCGCCGGTGGCAACACGCGTGCCTTGAGTTGCATTGACTTTGCCATCCAGGACGATTTGTTTCATCTGCTTCATCTCAGGATCGTAGTAAGCGATGAGCGCGTCACTGCGCATGGTCATGTCGGACTGCACGGCAACAACCCGGCCTTTGTAAACGATAGTGCTCTTCGCCTGATCGACTTCCATCCAGTCGGCGGTGATGTAGATCGGATCCTTTTTATTGAATTCGAAGGCGTTGACCGACTTTTTCCCCTCCGCCGCCGCCGCCTCGGCTCGCGTGGCAGCCAAGGAACCCGCCAAGAATGCTCCCAATACGATCGCCGGGAGGATTTTCCAGATCATGTCATCCCCCGATCTTTGGGCTGGCGGTTTTGGATTTTTTCTTGGCAAGTTTATCCGGCTCGATCTTAGTCTTGACGTCACGCACCATACGAATCTTCTTATCCTCCAATTCCACTTCCATGCTCGCACCTTCAATTGAAATGCCTTCGCCAACAACCTGAGTTCGGCTCGGTAACAAGATTTGCTCCTTGGCGGGCACGTAGTTGGCCAATTCCGAAGTCAGCACGTAACCCTTCATAGCGACCCGGACCGCGCCCTTGAGTTCCAGCCTCTCGAGATCCTTCTCATTCAGGAAAATATGCGCCGCTTCGGCTGAGGTTTCCGCCGTCTCATCCTTTTTATCGTAGTAGAGAAAGCGCGGCCGCTTGATCACCGCTTCCCGCTTGTCTTTGAGGTAATTCGCCTCATCGCCGAAAAGTTCCCACACCTTGCGGCCATTTTCGATCTTGGCGCGATGAAAATCCTTGATTTGCAAAACGGTATCCGGCAAAGCATCGAGCATAGCAACGGGATCTTTTACTTCACCTATGTTCATCTTCTGGACTACTTCGGCGACCTTGAAAGCCACCCCCCCTAGAGAGAGCAGAATCACCGCAAGTAAGATCGCCCGTCGAGTTTTACGCATAATCAGTTCACCAAAGTAGATGCAAATTACCACTCTTAAGAATTCCTGTAAAGGATTAGGCACGATATTTGCTTCGTCATTGGATAAACTTCTAGTCTGATTGGGAATTTTGCCCCAATCAGAAATTAGTGCGACCATTTATTATGGGCCATTAGAATCAACTCGGCGACTTCGCGTACCGCGCCCATACCGCCCCGAGCCACGGTAACGTAGTCAGCAATCGGCTTAAGTTCTGCCGAACCATCGCTAACCATTACCGCCAAACCCACCCTCCGCAGCACCGGTATATCGACGATATCGTCGCCCACATAGGCAATCTGTCCGTCGGACAGACCGCGCTTCTTTTTGATCCGTTCATAGACCCGCAGCTTATCTTGCACACCCTGGAATAGCAGCGTGACCTGCAACTCCTTGGCGCGCTGACCAACGACGGGAGACGAGCGTCCAGTGATAAAACCCACCTCAATGCCGCTGCGTTTTAAAAGCACGATTCCATGACCATCGCGAACATGAAAATGTTTGCTCTCGACACCGCGGTCATCGATGATGATCCGCCCGTCGGTGAGCACACCGTCGACGTCCAACAGCAGCAATTTTATATTCGCCGCCTTTCGGCGTAGCGAGACGGGAAAGACTTTCACGGTGAGACGCTAGAGGCCGGCTTTGATTAGATCGTGCAAATGAACGATACCGACCGGTTTCTTGGTCTCATGCTCGAGCACAAATAATGAAGTTATCGAAAAATTTTCCATGACCGCAACTGCCTCGCTGGCTAAAGTGTCCGCGGGAATAGTTTTGGGATTGCGCGTCATTAAATCCTTTGCCGGCAAGGAGAGAATTTCCCCCTTCTTCTCCAACCCTCGCCGTAAATCGCCGTCGGTTAGAATACCGATGAGCTGATCTTTTTCGTTGGTTACTCCGGTGACACCGAGGCGCTTCGCGGTGATCTCAAAAAGCGCGTTTTTTATGCTGGTGGTCTCACGAACCAACGGTAATCGCGCGTCGCGAAACATCAAATCTTCAACCCGCAAGAGCAGCTTGCGGCCGAGGATACCGCCGGGATGGCGCATGGCGAAGTCCGCTTGATTGAAGCCTTTCTGCTCGAGTAAAACCACCGCGAGGGCGTCGCCCATGGCCAGCGCCACCGTGGTGCTGGTGGTCGGCGCCAGGCCGAGGGGACAGGCCTCCTCCTTGACGCGAACGTTGAGCACCAGGTCACCCGCTTTCGCGAGAGTCGACTCCGGATTGCCGGTGATCACGATCAGCTTAAGGCCATGGTGTTTGAAATGGGGCAGCAGCTTGAGGATCTCGTCGGTCTCGCCGCTTTTGGAAACCGCAACCACGATATCGTCGGGCATCACCATGCCGAGATCGCCGTGCACAGCGTCGCCGGAATGGAGATAAAACGCCGGCGTGCCGGTGCTCGACAGGGTCGCGGCGATTTTGGCGCAGATCAGGCCCGATTTGCCGACGCCGGTCACGACAACCTTGCCCTTGCAAACTTGCATCATCTCGACCGCGCGGATGAAATTTTCATCCAGCTGATCGATGACGGACAACAGCCCGTGGGCCTCCATCCGCAAAACCTCGGCGGCACGACTTAGAACGGTTTGCTTGTTCACGGTATCAAAGCCCTTTGACCAGAGCGTCGATCTCCTTAACCTTGCTGATCAAGGCTTCGAAGTTTACCAACGCCAAAGAATTGGGCCCATCGCTCAACGCTTGATCGGGATTTTCATGCACTTCCATGAATAGCGCATCGATGCCGGTGGCCACACCGGCGCGCGCCAGGGCGGGGATATACTTTCGCTCGCCGCCGGAAGCCGTGCCCAATCCGCCCGGCAGCTGCAAACTATGTGTCGCGTCGAAGACCACGGGATAGCCCATCTCGCGCATCACCACGAGGGAGCGCATATCGGAAACTAAGTTATTATAGCCAAATGATGCGCCGCGCTCGGTGACAAGGATCTGCTGGTTACCGGTGGCGAGAATCTTGTCGATGACGTTGCGCATGTCCCAGGGCGCGAGAAATTGCCCCTTCTTGACGTTGACGACTCTGCCGGACTGGGCGACTGCGGCGACAAAATCGGTCTGGCGGCACAGGAACGCCGGGATTTGCAGGATGTCGGCGACTTCTTTGACCGCCGCCACTTGCGCGGCTTCATGGACATCGGTGAGCACCGGCACGCCGATCTTTGCTTTGACTTCGGCCAGAATCGCCAAGCCCTTTTCGAGACCGAGCCCGCGGAACGAATCGGCCGAGCTGCGATTGGCCTTATCGTAGGACGCTTTGAAAATATACGGCACGCCGACGCGGTCGGCGCATTGTTTGAGCGCCGCAGCGTGGCGCAGCGCCGATTCCTTGCTCTCGATGACGCACGGTCCGGCAATGACCGCCAGCGGGCCGTCGCCGCCGATCGAAACATTTCCAACCTGTATCAGCTTTGTGGGCATCGGTTCGGTCGAGTGGCGACTAAGTGCGGACAATCTTCATACGCGGCGCATCCGCCAGTGAGCGCCGGTTTTGCAGCGCTGCCTCGACAAAGCCGCGGAACAGCGGGTGGCTGTCCATCGGCCGCGATTTGAACTCCGGGTGAAACTGGCAGCCGAGAAACCAGGGATGGCCGCGCAGCTCGATAATCTCCACGAGCGCGCCGTCCGGCGACATCCCGCTCAACACCATCCCTCTGGCGCCGAATTCGGCCCGGTAGTTATTGTTATACTCGTAGCGATGGCGGTGCCGCTCAGAAATTTTTTCCCGGCCATACAACTTGGCGGCGAGAGTTTCGTTCTGCAGCACACAAGGATAGCTACCCAAGCGCATGGTGCCGCCTTTGGTGTCGATGGCTTTCTGCTCTTCCATGAGATGAATCACCGGATGGGTCGTCTGCAGGTCGAATTCCGTCGAGTTGGCGCGCTCTAAACCGCAAACATTGCGGGCAAACTCCACCACCGCCATTTGCATGCCCAGGCAAATGCCGAAAAATGGGATGCCATTTTCGCGGGCGTAACGGATCGCGGCGATTTTTCCCTCGCTGCCGCGGTCGCCGAAGCCGCCGGGAATGAGCACACCGTCGACATTTTTCAGTAAGATCTCGGCGGCTTCCTGCTCGATCTGCTCCGCTTCGATACATTCGATCTCGACTTTCACTTCATTAGCGATACCGCCATGAACCAGCGATTCAAAAAGACTCTTGTACGACTCCTTCAAACTCATGTACTTGCCGACAACGGCAATGCGAATCGAGTCCTTGGGATTTTTCAGGACGTCGACGACTTTTTGCCAGCGCTCCAGGTGCGGCGCGCCGGTCCAGATGTTGAGCTTTTCGACGACCCGCTCGTCGAGGCCTTCCTCGTGAAAGACCAACGGCACTTCGTAAATCCACTCAACATCCTTCGCCGTGATCACGGCATTTTCGGCGACGTTACAAAAATGGGCGATCTTATTTTTGATTTTTTTGTCAAGGATCCGATCGGTGCGACAGAGCAGTATATCGGGTTGAATCCCCAAACCGGTCAGCTCTTTGACGCTATGCTGAGTCGGCTTGGTTTTGAGCTCGCCGCCACCGGTGATATAAGGCACCAGAGTCAGGTGAATATAGAGAACATTCTCCCGGCCCAAGTCCCAGGCCACTTGACGCACCGCTTCCAAGAACGGTAGACCCTCGATATCGCCGACCGTGCCGCCAACTTCGCCGATGGCGATATCGAAGCCTTCGGCGGCGGCGAAGATGCGCCGTTTGATCTCGTCGGTGATATGCGGAATGACCTGGACGGTGCCGCCGAGATAATCGCCGCGCCGCTCTTTGCCAATAACCGTCTCGTAAATCTGCCCGGTCGTGCAGTTGTTTTTCCGCCCCATGGCGGTGGACACATAGCGTTCGTAGTGGCCGAGATCCATATCGGTCTCGGCGCCGTCGTCGGTGACGAACACCTCGCCGTGTTGATACGGGCTCATGGTGCCCGGATCGACGTTGATGTAGGGATCCATCTTCAAGATCGTCACCTTGAGACCGCGGCTTTCCAAAAGCGCGCCGATGGAAGCCGCCGCCAACCCCTTGCCCAAAGATGACACCACACCGCCCGTGACGAAAATATATTTAGTTTTTATCGCCGCCATCGCCACCTCTCAGTTCGAACGTCGCTTCAAATAACTCTCCGCCCGCAGGAGATCGGCCGGTGTATCTACCTCCACCGAGCGCTCGTCGACCTGCGCGACGTAGATCCGATAACCATTTTCCAAAGCCCGTAATTGTTCCAAACTTTCAATCTGCTCCAACGCCGTCGGCCGCAGCCGGGCGAATTTCAATAGGAAATCCCGCCGATAAACATATAAGCCGAGATGACGATAGCCCCAAAGCCGGCGCTGCTCTGGCCCGGCAACCTTGTTACCGCTCGGGTCGACCCCGTCATTGCGATTATAAGGTATCGGCGCACGGGTAAAAAACAACGCCAATCCGCCCTTGTCCATGAGCACTTTGACGGTATTCGGATTGCGCCATTCGCTTGCATCATAAATCGCCGTGCACACTGTGCCCATGGGGATGTCGCGATTGCGCCGCAGCGGCTGCACCGCCTGGACAATCGTCTTAGCGCTAATAAACGGCAAGTCCCCTTGCACGTTCACTAGCAGCTCGGCCTTGATCTTCCGCGCCACCTCGGCCAACCGATCGGTGCCGCTGGCATGATCGGGCGAGGTCATCATGACTTCGCCGCCGAATTTTTTCACCGCCGCTTCAATGCGCCGATCATCGGTGGCGACGATCACCCGGTCCAGCACTCGGGCTCGAGCCGCGCTCTCGTAGACATGTTGGATCATTGGCCGCCCACCGATTTGGGCTAACGGCTTTACCCGGCAGCCGGGTCGATCTAAAGCGGGCCGGGATAATCGCCACCACGCTCATGGATCACGAATTCACGGCTGCAATGACAATCGAATGAATGGTTAACGTAGGCATGGCGTCGCCAAAAATAAAAAACCGCAATGGCTTTACGAAAAAGCGCATCACGGAATTCAATACTACGCCGGCGCATAAAAGCTGTCAACGCGAATTGCCCGATCAAACGCCCTCAGGGAAAACTTTTACCGCGCCAAAGGATCGATCTTTCAGCGCTTGACTGGTCGCGGCACAGTCGTGATAGGAATGAGGCAAGGTCAATAGAAGAGGACATTGCGCATGGCAGAATTAATCAAAATCAAAGCGGGTTTCGCCACCGTCGGCCAGGGCGCCGGGCCGATGATGGTCACCTGGAAAGCCGGATTGTTTCGCAAGCATGGCCTCGATGTCGACCGGCCGCCGGTGATGGGGGGGGCCAAGGGCGTCGTGCGCGGCTTGATGTCGGGAGATATACAGTTTGGCAACCTGGCGGCGCCGGCGCCGCTGCGAGCCAATCTCAAGGGCGAAGCCGATGTGGTTTTCCTCACCGGCGGCATCAACCAACAATTCCTAGTTGGCCGGCCCGGCATCAATAGCCGAGAAGAACTGTCCGGCAAAAAAATCGGCACGGTCAATGACGGCGGCATCGGCGATGCGCTGGTAAAGTTCGTCGTCGCCAAACTCGACGGCGCCGGCATCAAAGGCCTGCAAGAAGTGACCATCGGTCATGGCGCCGAGGCAGAAATGGCCGCTTTGCTCAGCGGCACCGTCGATGTCCTCGTCGGCACGCCGCCGGAATGCATCGACGCCATCCGCCATGGCTGCAAGTATCTGATCGACTTCGCAGAATACGGGCTTAACTATGCGCTGGGCGGCATCGCCGCGCGGCGCGATTATATCGAGAAGCATCCCGCGATCACCCGCCAGTTCGTCAAAGCTTATGTCGAGGGCATGCACCGTTACCGCACCGACCGGGAATTCACCGTCGATGTCCAGGCCGACTACAGCGGCATCGCCGACCGCACCATCGCCGAAGAGACCTACGATCTTACCCAACCCGGCATGCCGCGCATCCCCTACCCGGTAGTCGCGTCACTGCAAACCCTGCTCGATTTCATGGCCAAGGATCTACCCGAAGCGAGGGGCGCCGACGCCAGGAAGTTCGTCGACGAGAGTTTTATTCGCGAACTGGAAGAGAATGGCTTCATCGCTTCTTTAGGGAGGTAGTTGCCAATGGCCAAGCTCAACATAAGCTGCGTTAGCTTGTTGTGGCTGGCAGTCTCGGCGGCAAACATCGGCGCAGCGACTAACGATGCCTTGATCAGCGCCGCTAAGCGCGAGGGTGAGCTGGTCTACTACGCTTCGATGAATCTCGCCGAAGCCAACGCGATCATCGGCGCATTCGAAAAGCGCTACCCGTTCATAAAAGTAAGACTGCACCGCACCGGCAGCGAAAAGCTACTGACGCGGGTCTTGACCGAGTACCGTGCCAAAAAAATCTTTGCCGATATCATTCAGACCGTCGAGTTCAGCATGCATATTTTCAATCGCAGCGGCGTGCTGGCGCGTTACCTGCCGCTATCGAACGGTTTGTATTCCAAAGACTTCAAGGAAGAGGGCTTCTGGACCACGGTCTATTACAACGCCTACGTGACTGCCTACAATACCCGCCTGGTGCCGCCGGGTCAGCTGGCGCGATCCTATGACGATCTGCTCGATAGTAAATGGAAGGGCAAGCTCTTGATGGAAGGCACCAAGGCCGATTGGTTCGCCGGCATGTTGCAAATTCTTGGACCGGAGCGCGGGCTCAAATACATGCGCGAACTCGCCAAACAACAGCCAAGCCCACGCGAAGGCCATGAGCTCTTGGCGCAGTTGGTCGTCGCCGGCGAAGGCGTCTACGACATCAATATCCCCGCATCGTCGGTGGAGCGCATGAAAGAACGCGGCGCGCCCATCGACTGGACTGCGCTGGGGCCGGTGCCGGCGATCATGGTCGGCGCCGGCATCGCCACCGGAGCAGCCCATCCCAATGCCGCCAAGTTATTTTTGGAATTCGTCCTATCGCGCGAGGGGCAGAAGCTCATGGGGACCCCCGGTCGCCATGTCGCCCGTAGCGACCTCGCCAACGAACAGGCCGCGATACTTAAAGATCTAAAAATCGTCCCGGTCAATCCGGCGCTGGCGGAAAAGCTCGACGAATATGCCAAGCAGATGCGCGGGATTTTTGGCGGGTAGCTGAATAATCAAGCCGATTTCTAAACAGCGAAGGAGAAAACCATGCGATTCATGTTTTTAAACCACTCCGCCGAGCGTCACTCCCATGAGCTCGAAGTCCACATCGCCAAGCTGCTTAAAAGCTACGCCTCACCGGACAGCACTTTTGAACTGGCTTATCCCGAAGATCTGGGCAGCGGCGCCGTATTGAAACTGCTCGAAGAGCGCAAAGCGCTCTCCGGCCTGCATCATATTTTGGAAACCCCGGCGTTGGTGAAGAAAGCCATCGAAGCCGAGCGGCAGGGTTTCGACGCAGTGATCCAGAGCAATACCTTCGATCCCGGCGTCGAAGCGAGCCGCCTGGCGGTGCGCATCCCGGTGATCGGCCTGTTGCGCGCCTCGCTGCACTTCGCCGCCACTATTTGCGACCGCTTCGGCCTCATCGTGCCGCTGGAAACCCATATGCCGCACACCCTGCGCATGGTGCAGACCTATGGCATGACGCCGTTCGTCAGCGGCATCCGTACCGTCGGTCTCTACGACACCGGCGATCTCTCCGGTTATCACGATGTCGTCATCGAACGCACTCTGGCGGTCGGCAAAGAACTGGTGGCCCAAGGCGCCCAAGCGATTATTCCTCTGGGTGGCAAGATTTATCCATACGTGGTCACGCCGGAAGAATTGGAACCTCATCTCGGCGTCCCCGTGATCAACACCAAAGCCGTGGGCGTGAGCTACGCCGAACTCATGGCGCGCAACTCCATTAAGCACAGCATCAAAGCCTATCCCTGTCCGACGGGCCTCGACCCCGATGCCGTATCCGCGCGTTCGAAGTAGCCGGTTGAGGCCGAGTTGCATTGGCTTAAAGCAATCATTATGAGATTAGTTTTAAATTCACTAGAGGAGATCCGTGGGCAATGATTATCGATGGCGACGGACATTTTTTTGAAACCGAAGAGATCTTCGACAAGTATATGGAGCCGGCTCTGCGCAATTTCCGGCCGCGCCTATTGGGCGATGAACAAGGCCACAACTTTTGGGTGGTCGACGGCCAGACTTCTTACAAACGGCCGACCATTAAAGGCGCCGGCGCGCCGGGAACCGCCGCCCCTCCGGGGAAAGCCTTGCAGTCGGCGCGCCGTGCCTCGCCGGGAAGCCAGACACTGAACAATCTAAAGGAGCGCTTGGACGATCTCGATCGCGAAAAAATCGACCTGCAGTTCATTTATCCGAGCTTTTTGCTTCATGCCAACGCTTGGCCCGACGGCATTTTAGGTAACGGCATCTGCCGCGCCTATAACACTTGGCTCAACCAAGCCTGCAACCAAGCCCCCGACCGGTTGCAAGCGGTCGGCGTCGTGTCCTTGCTCGATCCGCGATGGCGCGGCCAAAGAAATCACCCGGCTTGAGCGCCATGGGAGTGAAAGCGGTGATGATCAACGGCACCGCCGGCGCCCGGCGTTTGGACCATCCCGACCATGACGTCTTCTTCGCCGAGTGCGACCGGGTCAAGATGCCCATCGCGGTGCATTTCAGTTTGCAATTCCCCTTCGTCGACACGCTTTTCGAGCACCACTTCCCCAACCGCGTGCTTGCCGGCATTTTTCCGATCATGGCCGGATTGACCAGTGTGTTGTGCTCGGGCCTTCTGGACCGCTACAAGAATCTAAAATTCGCCTTTCTCGAAGGCGGCATCAGCTGGGTGCCGGCCCATGTCGAGCGCATGGACGATCACTTTGACAACCCGCGTTACGGCGCCAAGGATCTAATCAGCCATCCGCCCAGCGAGTATCTCAAAAGCGGCCGGATTTTCTTCGGCTGCGAGGGCAACGAAGCGACATTGCCAAAAATCGTCGGTGAAGTTGGCGACGATCTATTCATGTTCTCTTCTGACTTTCCCCATGCCGACCGCACCGAAGGCACGGCGACCATTCTCCAAAAGCGCGGCGATATTGCCGGGCCCGTGCGTAAGAAACTCTTGGAAGACAACGCGCGGCAATTTTACGGCATCTAGATCAGAATCGAGAAGCGCGACCCTCAACGCGGGGGACGAACACAGCAAAGGGATAGTCGGCGCTGTCGACTATCCCTTTTTGCGTCCAGGGCGATTAATCGCGATAAATCGCTTCACCCCCGCTCCCTGGTCACGCTTGATTTATCCTCTGCCAATACGATAAAATTTTGCTGCGTGAATGAGCTGAAACCAGGCTGAGGTGTTGAAAGAAGGAGTGGAGATGGAACTGCCCAAGTGTCAGAAATGCAATAACGGGGTATTGATACCGCTGTCGGACTACGGGCAAGAGGGCGCCTCAGTGATGTACAAAGCCTGGGCTTGTACCAACCCCGACTGCGGTTTTTCCTTGCGCGTCGACAAAGGCGAAGTCACCTACGGTAAAAAGATCGAGCACAAACACTAAATTCGTTTCGCCTCATGAGCGTGTTCGTGGCCCGCAGATGATCCCGCCGAACGACACAATCTCAAGCCGGCATGCTCTGGTTGAAGCTCTGAATCGCCCGGCCAAACAGCTCACAACCGGTTTTCAATGCGGTCAGACATTGCTGCTGCGACTCGGCATCGGTGGCGTAACGTTTGAGAATCTCCGGTGCGATCCATTCATGGCCTTCTTCCTCGGCGAGCAATACATCGCGGTAGATCGCTGCGGTGATCGGATCGATGGTACCAACCCGCTCGATGAAGGATTTCGAGGTCCGCGGAAAAAACTCTTCGTGACCGAACTGCACGCTGGCGATCAGCTCGCATAACGAGCCCAAGCCGGCATGAAAATCCCACAGCTGTTTTAATTCGGCCAATGGACTGTTCCATAAGCTATCCGGGTCACCCTTGAGGTCGCAAATGCGCTGGCGCAGGATCGAGGTATGTCTTAATTCGTTGACGACATACTCGGACATCGGCTGTTGCAGGTCGAGATCGGGGATCTTGCTCACCCAAGGCGCGGTGACTTCGGCAGCTTTCCGTTCCATGACTACGCCGAACTGCAAGCGGCGCAGCACGATCGCCGGGGTCAACGGCTTCTCAGCGCCGTAGCTTTTGCGCTCGGCATTCATCTTTTCCCAAAAGGCCTCACGCGTGGCGATCAACTGTTGCAAAAATTCGTCTGGCTGCAGCGCTTCCATAATTCCTCCGCCGCTTGCTGTTTCAGTGTTTGACTCCGCCAATCATTTAGGTTTTAACAATACAAGAATTTGAGCCCTTGTAAAAGCTGGTCAACCCGCCCGAAGCATTCGAAAAATCTAAGACTTTAATGGAATCTAGCCAAGCAAAAATCTATGTCGACGATCTTTACGATCAAGTGCATCGCCATTGGGAAAAGCGCATTCACAACGGCGAGTTCATGACCCGCCTGCGTGACGGCACGCTGCCGCTGCCCTGTCTACGGCGCTTCTTCAAAGACTGGGGGCTGTTTTCCATCGAGGTGGTCGCCCTCAACGCCGTGTCGTACTACGTTCACCTGCCTTTCTTCGTGGAAAATTTCGATTTGCTGGCGCCGCTATGCGACAAGGTCGCCGAAGAACTGGTTTCACCCAAACCGCCCGGCCATATCCTGATCCTGCTGGAAACCGCCAACGCATTGGGACTCAGCAAACAAGAAATGTTCGAGCAACCGGCATCGGCGCCGGGTCGGGCAATCAGCGATTACTGCCGGCGGGTGTTTCAAGACGGCTCAATCATCGAGCTGTGGGGCGCCCATGTTTACGAAGAAACCCTCGGCCACTGGTCGCAGCAATGGAGCCAGGCGCTGGTCGGCCATTACGGCATGAGTAAAAACCAGGCGATTTACTTCAACGCTCACGCCGAAGCCGACTTGGTCCAGCATGAAGACCACATGGGCCATGGGCCGTTGAATCGAATGATACTGCAGCGCATTCTTGAGCAGGGCAAGGTCGCCAAAAAATTGGGTTACGATCCCAAATACTGCGCCTTCACCATGGTCGACCTGCAAGTGCTCATGGAGCAGCACGCCTTGGATAATCCCTACCCGGCGTAAACGTCGATTTCTGGCGCAGCGGCAATTTTCGCTGTGCGCTGTTAGTTTCCAGCTATAATCGATCCAGATGTCTTGATGCGCGCGCGATTTTTTTTCTCACTCTGCCTCCTCGTGACCATTGCCTTCGCGGCCAAAGCGCCGGCCCAGTTGCCCGGCAAATGGATCACCCATGCGCCGATGCCCTCGGCGCGCACCGAGGTCGCGGCGGTGGAACTCGGCGGCAAGATTTACGTCATTGGGGGTTACGATAAAGGCAGCCATCTGGTTGAGGAATACGACCCGGCAACCGATAGTTGGCGCGGCCGCGCCTCCCTGCCAAAGCCACTGCATCACGTCGGCGCGGCGGCGCTCAACGGCAAGATTTATGTCATCGGCGGCTATATTTCCGGCGTCGGTCCGGTCGATACCGTCTATGAATACGCTCCGGCCAAAGATCAGTGGACGCCGAAGAAAGCGATGCCAACCGCACGCGGCGCTCTCACCGTCGGCGTCGTCTCTGGAGAAATCTATGCCGTCGGCGGGATTGGCAAGAATGGCCGCGACACGCCGGCCAACGAATCCTACGATCCAGCTCAAGACCTTTGGCGCAAGCACCTAGGCATGATCACAGCGCGGGATCACCATGCCGTCGGCGTCGAAGACGGCAAACTCTACGCCATCGCCGGCCGCATCAACGGCAATCACGATCGCAGCATCGGTGCTAACGAGGAATACGATCCCATGAGCAACCGCTGGCGCGTGCGATCTCCGATCCCGACCGTGCGCAGTGGCGTCGTCGCGGCCACTCTCGGTGGGCGCATATTCGTCTTCGGCGGCGAACATGGCCGCAGCACCCATGCCAACGTCGAGTCCTTCGATCCGGCCAAGAACAAATGGCAAGGCTGGTCGCCCATGCCTACCGCCCGCCACGGCCTCGGCGCCGCCGTCATCGGCAACTCGATCTACGTCATCTCCGGCGGACCGCGGCCGGGAGCAACGTTTTCGTCGGTGAATGAAGCGTTCACGCCGTAAAAAATTGACAAATACTATCCGACAACCAGTCAAGACTGCCGGGAAAACTGCCCGACACAAATCCCACGTGTCCACCAAAGTTAGGAAAGTTCAGAGTTACCGAGTCGGAAACCTCGTCGTCACGGGGCAGCGCCGACGCCGGCAGGAATGGATCGTTTTGCGCGTTGATCATCAACGTCGGGACGCGAATATTTTTTAGCCAGGGCTTGCTGCTCGCTCTGGCCCAGTAATCGTCGGCGTCTTTGAAGCCGTGCATCGGCGCGGTGTAGATATCGTCGAACTGGCGGAAGGTCGAGCATGCGCGCATCGCCGTGGGAGCGATGTCAAGCTCATGCCGCGAAATCTTCGCCAGCACTTTTTCCCTTAGCGAGCGGAGAAAGCGTCGCGTGTAGATCGCTCTCCGGTAGCCAAAATCCAACAGCGCCGCGGCGGCATGCAAATCCACCGGCGCGGACACCGCCACTGCAGCCTTGACGATGGCGCAGGCTGCTTCGGCCTGTTCACCCAACCATTTGAGCAGCATATTGCCGCCAAGCGATACGCCGACGACGTAGATTTCGCATTCGGAATTTTCGCGCTTGAGCCGGCGCAGGATCCAGTCAATCTCGGCGGCATCGCCGGAATGATAAGCGCGCGCCAGTCGGTTGATCTCGCCGCCGCAGCCGCGAAAGTGCGGCACTAAGCCGCGCCAACCCCTATGCTGTGCGCTGTGCATCAAACTCAGCGCGTAGTGGCTGCGCGAACCGCCTTCGAGGCCGTGAAACAGCACAAGCAACTTATTGGCTGCAGCAGCGCCCGGCGTCCAATCGAGATCGATGAAGTCGCCGTCCGGCGTCGTCCACCGTTCGCGCCGATACTGCACCGGGCATCGCCGCGCGAGCTTGCGCGCGTAAATAGTTTGCAAGTTCCCGCCTGGCAACCACCAAGGCGGCGTATATTTGGAACGAATCAAACTATCCCGCTTTCTGCTACGCGCTTGCGATGTCCGTCCGGACGATTGGAACGTTTGAACGACTTGAACGTTTGGAACGAGCTACTTCTTCCCTCGCTCCGGCGGCACGAAGCCATGGCGCAAAGTATTTTCCGAAATCGTGCGCGGTTCGAGAAACTGCAAGAGGTAATCCGGGCCGCCGGCCTTCGAGCCGATGCCGGAGAGTTTCAAGCCGCCAAAAGGCTGGCGTTCGACCACCGCGCCGGTGATGCCGCGATTGATGTAAAGATTGCCGACGCGAAACTCTTTGCGCGCTTGTTCGATATGCGCCGGCGAGCGCGAAAAGATACCGCCGGTCAGGCCAAATTGCGAGTCGTTGGCTATGGTCAACGCCTGAGCGAAATCTTGTGCGTGGATAACTGCTAACACCGGACCAAAAATCTCTTCCTGGGCGATGCGGCTACCGGGACTGACGTCACGAAAGATCGCCGGGCCGACGAAGTAGCCCTCCTTTGGCGCGGCCATTTCGAGTACGCACTTGGCTTCTTGCTTGCCGATCTCGATGTATTCGGCGATGCGCCGTTGCGCCGCGCCATCGATCACCGGTCCGATAAAATTGCCCGGATCTTCGGGCGGGCCAATCTTGAGGCTCTGCACGGCGTCGACTAGCCGCGCCAAAAAGCGCTCATGTATCTCTTCCAGTAGAATCAGCCGCGACGCGGCGGAGCATTTTTGCCCCTGATAGCCGAAAGCGGAATCGATAACATGTCCCACCGCTTCGTCCAGGTCGGCGTCATTATCGACTATGACGGCGTTTTTGCCGCCCATCTCACAGACGACGCGCTTCACATGCGACTGCCCCGGCCGCTGGGTGTAAGCTTCCCGAAGAATTTCCTGCCCCACTTCGAGCGAGCCGGTAAAGGCGATGCAATGAATCCGCGCCGAGCGCACCAGATGGGCGCCGATCTCGCCGCCGCCCTGGAGCAACTGGCACGCCTCATCTGGCACGCCGGCATTGGACAGGATATCGGACAGCTGCACCGCCATCAAAGGCGACTGTTCGGCGGGCTTCATCAACACACAGTTACCCGCGACCAGTGCCGCCGCAGTCATACCGGTGAGGATCGCCAGAGGAAAATTCCACGGCGCGATCACCGCGGCGATGCCGCGGGGCTCGTAAAAATAGGTATTGATTTCGCCCGGCAGCTGCTGGGTCTCGCGCGGTTGGGCGAGACGCAACATCTCGTAAGCATAATAATCGAGATAGTCGATCGCTTCGCAGACATCGGCGTCGGCCTCGCGCCAACCCTTACCGACTTCGATAATTTCCCATGCGGCGAGTTGCCAGCGCCGCTCACGCATGAGCTCCGCCGCGCGAAACAGCATCTCGGCGCGCTGGCGCGCCGGCGTATGGCGCCACTGGGGGGAAAAGCGCTCGGCTTTACCGATCGCCTTTTCCGCTTCCGCGATCGTGGTTTTCCGCACCCAGCGAATGATTTCGCCGGTCTTGGCAGGATTCGCCGACTGGAACCAGATCTCCTCGTCGCGCTCGCGCTGTTTTCTCACTTCGCCGCGCACTTCCCTGAGCGCGGCGGTAAAGCGCTCGCGATTGTTCGCAGACGAAAAATCGATTGGCGCCTGGTTACGAAACTCCCTCCCGGGCGCGGATGGTGCCACGCGCTGGGCCGCCGGCTGTGCCGGCACCGGCGCTTTGATCAAACTTTCGATATCCTTTTTATCGATATAGGTCTGACGCAAAAAAGAAGTGTTCGAGGTGTTCTCCATCAAGCGCCGAATCAGATAGGAAATGCCCGGCAGCAATTCGCCCACCGGCAGATAGACGCGCACGCGCTGGCCATTGTGCACGATCGCCTGGCGCACCGGCTCGGCCATGCCGTAGAGCATCTGCACCTCATACCCGTTGGCCGGCACGCCGATCTCTTTCGCCGTGACGATGGCATGGGCCAGGCTGCGCAGATTGTGACTGCCGAAGGCGGCGTCGATCACATCATGGCCTTCGAGCAGCATGCGGCTCAATTTCTCATAGTTGGCGTCGGTTGCCGCTTTGTCCAAAAAAACCGGGATCGGCCAATTCTTCTGCTTGGCCCAGGCGATCTCGCTATCCCAGTACGCGCCTTTGACGAGGCGAACTCCCACCCGCCGCTCGTGCCGGCGTGCCCAGCGAATGAGATCGCTCACGTCCTTTTCCGCGTCTTGCAAATACGCTTGCAAGGCGATCGCCGCGTAAGGCTGCTCGTGAAACTCGGCTTCTTCGAGGACGCCGCAAAAAATCGCCAAGGTCAGATCGCGGAACGCGTATTGCTCCATGTCGACCGTGACCGCGGCTTGCAATCGAGCAGCTTCACGAAAAAGCTCGCGCAACCGCTGGCGGACGATGGCTTCGGTATTTGGGTCGAGGGGATCGAAGCGGGCGCAAAGGGACGAAAGCTTTAACGAAAAATTGACACGGGGGATTTTGCCCTTCGCCGAGTGATCGATCTGCGCGCAATCAGGCCACTTGGCGCTCGCCGCCGCGAGCCGGCGCATGAGCTCGAGATAGCGCCATTGCATCGCCGCCGCTTCGCCATCGCTCACCGTCGCCTCGCCGACGACATCGATGGTAAACGCCGCGGGCTCCTTGCGCAGACTCGACAGCACCGTGGGCAAATGATCGCCGCTCTCCTCGGCGATGAAGCGGCGCGCCAGTCTTGACGACATTGCGCCGGACAATCGGCGCCACCAGAGTACCGGCGTGCAGCGCCTGGGCGAGAATTGCCAAGCCGCTCAGCGCATGATCGACCCGGGAAAAGTATTCTTCGAGATGGCGGCCGATCGCGGCGGAAGATTCCAGGCTCGGCAGCACGTCGACGAAGCGAAACAGCGCTACCCGCAGTGACTCATCGTCCAATGACCGTTCGATCATCCGGCCGAGCAAATCCTGTGCGTCGAACAACGACGGCTTATGCTGCGCCGCTCGTCGATAAAGAGTGCGCGCCAGTTTCTGGATTTCTTGTTCGGTTCGCCCGCTCGCCATATTCGCCGCGTTTAAATGTATCACAAAGCCATGTTGAACCGACATGAAAAGCGTTGTCAGGGCCGCGCGACCCTGTTACGCTGCGCGCATCGATGACAGACGATGCCATGACCGGCGCCGAAGCCGCGGTGACCATGCTCAAGCTGCACGGCGTCGAAATTATTTTCGGCCTGTGCGGCGACACCAGTCTGCCGTTTTATGACGCCCTGGCGCGCCTGCCCCACGGCATGCGCCATATCCTCGCGCGCGACGAGCGCTCCGCCGCCTACATGGCCGACGGTTATGCGCGCGTGTCCGGCAAAGTCGGCGTGTGCGAAGGACCGAGCGGCGGCGGCGTCACTTATATCTTACCGGGCTTGGCGGAAGCCAACGAATCTTCCGTGCCGCTCTTGTGCATCAACAGCGATATCTCGGTCGGCGCGCGCGGCCGTTACACGCTGACGGAACTGGATCAGGGCGCGCTCATGCGCCCGGTGACGAAATGGAACGCGGTGCTCGACCGCGCCGCGGACCTGCCGCAATTTTTTCGCCAAGCGTTCAAGCAGATGACTTCGGGCGACCTGGCGCGGCCCATATCGCTCTGCCCTTCGACGTGCAAAATGGCTTGGTGGCGCGAAGCGAGGTTTACGGCGATGCGAGTTTCGGCAGCTGTCCGGCGGAGCGAATTGCGCCCGAGGCGACCGCGGTAGAAGCCGCGGCGCGCTTACTCACACAAGCGCGTAATCCGGTCTTCATCTGCGGCGGCGGGGTCGTGATCTCGCAGGCGCGAGGCGGAGCTGGTCGAACTCGCCGAGCGGCTTTGCGCGCCGGTGGCGACAACCATCAGCGGCAAAGGCTCGATCGACGAACAGCACGCGCTCGCCGTCGGCGTGGTCGGCTCCAACGGCGGCACGCCTGAGACGCGCGCCATTGTCGATCAAGCCGATCTGATAGTCTTCATCGGCTGCCGCGCCGGCTCGGTGACCACCGAACGTTGGCGCCATCCCGCAAAGGGCAGTACCAAAGTCATTCATCTCGATGTCGATGCCGCGGTTCCCGGCACCAATTATCCGACAGACGCGGCGTTGGTCGGCGATGCCAAGCTCGGGCTGAAAATGTTGAATGACGCGCTGGTGGCCAGCCATCGTCCCCTTGACGCGGCGCAAGTCGAAGCAGCGAAAGAACGGAAGTTCGCGAAATTTCAGGCACTCGCGGAATCGAACGACACGCCGATCAAACCGGAGCGCGTCGTCGCCGAACTGACCCGCGCCCTCGACACCGGATGCCATCGTCGTCGCCGACGCCGGCACGCCTTGTCCGTATTTCTCCGCCTACTTTCCGGTTCGCGGCAACGGGCGGAGATATTTTTCCAACCGAGCCCACGGCGCCCTCGGCTACTCGATGGCGGCAGCGATGGGCGCGCATTTCGCTCAGCCGAAAGTGAAATGCGTTGCGGTGATGGGCGACGGCAGCTTCGGCTTTACCTGCGGCGAGCTAGAGACCGCCGCGCGCTATCGGCTGCCGATGACGTTTATCGTCATCTCCAACGCCAGCTACGGTTGGATCAAGGCGGGCCAACGCGCCGGCTACGGCGCAGCGTTACTTCGCGGTCGACTTCGCCGTTACCGATCACGCCGCCGTCGCTGCGGCTTTCGGCGTCAAGAGTTGGCGCGTCACCGAACCGAGTGAATTGACCAAGATATTGAAAGAAGCGTTAGCTCACGGCGGACCGAGTCTCGTGGATATTGTCTGTCAGCCGCTGCACGAAGCCAAAGCGCCGGTCTCGGAGTGGATCGCGTGAAGCGATTGGCCGCAAGAACGCAAAGGACGCGAGAAACTAACGGCCAGCATTCTGCGCTGTAGAGGCAACCCGTTGTGCTTGTGCTTCCGAGCATAGTCCCGTTGGCGGTAATCCTTTTTTTTGCGACCTTTGCGTTCTTTGCGGCAGATTCTTAGTTCTTCAGCCGCACTCTCATTCCCAGATTCGCGCAGTCCTCATCGGTCATCAGACCGGCAGCTCGAATGCCGTGGGCGGCGAGTTCTTCGTCGCGCTCTTGCGTGTCGCCGGTGACGCCGACGGCACCGATGACATCTCCCGCTTGATCGCGGATCAGCATGCCGCCGCCCTCGGCAAAAATCTGATCGTCCGAGGCGCGCATGAGATACTGCATGAACAACGGCCGCTCTTCCGTGCGCATGCGCACGAGCGATGACGAGCGCCCAAGCGCCAGCGCCGCGTAAGCTTTGCCGTAGGCCATTTCGAAACGCATCATCGCCGAGTCTTCTTCTTTCTGAAATGCCTTGACCTTGGCGCCGGGCTCGACCACGATCACACTCATCGGCCGGCAAGTTAATTCACGGCCGCGCGCTAGGATCGCCTCGATAATGCGATTGGCTTGCGCCAACGTGATCATGCTCATAGGACCTCCTCACTGATCTCGTGCCATCGCCGGCGAAATCGTCGGGCTTCCCGATGAAGCGGCATGAATTTAATCAGCGAAACAGCACGGCCGCCAGCTCCGAACGATACTTATCTGTCAAGGGATCGTCCGAGCCCAGCACCTCGAAGATTTGGATCATCGCCTTGCGCGCGCCGTCGTCTTTGAACTTCCGGTCGGCCTTGACGACTTGGAGAAATTCGCTGAGCGCCTCATCGTATTTTTCGACGCTGGCCAGCGATTGCGCGAGATCGAAACGCGCCTCGATATTGTTCGGATCCGCGGCGATTTTTTCCCTAAGAACCGCCTCGTTTTGCGCGCCGCCCGCCTGAAGATCGAGACGAGCGATCATGCGCTCCGCTTCCTTGCGCTCGTCGGCGACGAGCGAAATCCTGTCGAGATATTCCCGCGCTGCGGCGTTATCGCCGCCGGTCATGGCTATGCGAGCCATGCCCAAGAGCGCCAGGCCATGACTAGCGTCGGCGGCCAAGATCGCTCCATAGGCGGATTTGGCTTCGGGAGTTTTCCCTTCGGCTTCAAGTGCCATGGCCGCCTGCGCTTCCTGATCGGCGGCTGTGGGCAAAAACTTGGTGAGGAACTCGCGCAGCATCGGCTCGGGCAAGGCGCCGGTGAATTCCGAGGCGAGCTCGCCATCGCGAAATAGTTTCACCGCGGGAATGCCCTGGATGCCGAACATCCCCGCGAGATTGGGGTTCTCGTCGACATTGAGTTTGGCCAGAACGAAGCCGCCGGCGTATTCGTCGGCCAACTTTTCCAATACCGGCCCCAGCGCTTTGCACGGCCCGCACCACTCCGCCCAGAAATCAACTAGCACCGGCACTTCGCTCGAGCGTTCCAGCACCGCCGCCTCAAAATTTTCCTCGTTAACGTCGATGGTCCACTGGCTCATTTTGTGTCACCCACTTTTTTGGAACTTTGAATCAATTTATTTTGCGATAATCGCCTTGGCGAAGTTGCGCACCTTGGCCGCCGCCGGACGCATCGCGTAAACCAGCGCTTCAGTTATCTCATCCTCCGACGCGCCACACTCGCGAGCTCTTTTCAAATGCAAGGTGGCGCCCTCCTCATGGCCGATCGAGATACAGACCGCAAAAAATATCAGCTGCGCGGTTTTTGCATCGAGGGAACCCTCTTTGTACTTCACGTTGAAAAATTCTTTGTCGACGGTCATTTCTCCTCCCTATTTTTTGCTGACAACGTTAGAATTGCAACCCGGACGGCGTTTTCAAACCATCCCTATGAAATCACATTCTCGTTTGCGTTCAATGCGGCGAATGCTTGTGCCGTGGGTCGGCCCTGGATACTCCTTCGGTGCTATTGCCCGGCTGATTCGCGGTCAATATATTCGGATTCACCTAGAGAATCCAACCGCCCGCGCCTAACTCCTAACTATCGTTTATCGGCGTTGCGTATTCTTGGGAATAGAGATCCAAGAGCGCGCGCAACAACGCGAACAGCGCCGGTCCGATAATGATGCCCACGGCGCCGAACAACGAGAGGCCGCCGAGGATGCCGAAGAAGAGCAACAACACCGGCAAGCCCAAACGATTACCGATCAGCAAAGGTTTCAAGATATTGTCGATCATGCCGACAAAACCTAAACACCAGACCAACAAAATGATCCCTCTGACGGTTTCGCCCTGGAGAAAGAGATAAATCGCTGCCGGAATGGACACCAGGGTCGAGCCGCCCACGGGCAACAGCGAAACGAACGCGGTAACCACGCCCCAGAGCACCGAGAAGGGCACACCGGCGGCCCAATAACCCAAGCCGGCGAGTAAGCCTTGGACAGTGGCCACGACGATTGAGCCATGAACCACGGCAATCACCGCATCGACGACATTTTTCAGCAAGCGTTCCTGATGCACCTGGTCCATCGGCAGCAAGCGCTGCAAGCGCCGCAAAAAATCGGCACCGTCGCGGAGCAAGAAAAACAGCGTAAACAACGCGACGATGCAATTGGCCGTGAACACTAAAACGTTCTGTGCGATGCCTTTGACCTGTCCGACGAGAAAGGACGACGACGCTTGCGCGCCCTGGACCAGCCCTCCCTTCCAATCGATTTTGAAATCGATCAAACGGAACGACACCATACTCCACCAACCCTGTAGCTGTTGAACCCAAGGCTTCTGCCCCCACTCTTTGAGCCCCTCCTCGCTGAGCAGCGCCCGCACGGTGTGCACCAGCTCAACCGCCTCATCGGAGAGATACCACGCCGCCTCGAATCCCGGCGCGATCACCAACAGGGTAATCGAGAAAATGACGATCACCGCGGCGAGGTTGGCCCGCCCACGGAGAACCTCCAGCAGCCAAGCGTAGAGTGGATAGACTAGGATCGCCAAGATCACCGCCCAGGTGATCGCCGTGATAAATGGACTGATGATTAAATAGACGCCATAGAGAATGAGCAGCAGCAACGCAAAGAAAAAAGCGGTCACGAGCCAGGTTCGGTTCACTGCCCCTCCATTTCAATGCACCAACTGTACGTAGAAGCGCTCGGAGCTGCAACATTGCCAGCCGCCGCCGGCAGCGCGGGCAAAGGATCGATCTTTTATTTTTCCGGCAAATCTGCTTTACATGGCGGCGATGATAGTAGGAAGAAATGATTTTCGCGTGCGCTTTTGGGGAGTGCGCGGCAGCTATCCGACCACCGGCCGCGGCACGCAAGACATCGGCGGCGACACCTCATGTGTCGAGGTCAATGTCGGCGGACAGCGACTAATCTTTGACGCCGGCACGGGAATCATTCCACTCGGCAAAGAAATCTGCCGGCGCGCCGCGACCGCGCCCCTTGCCTATGTTTTTTTAAGCCATACCCATATCGATCACTTGTTAGGGCTGTATTTTTTTGCGCCGCTGTTAACCGCCGGCGCGCGCTCGTTCATCTACGGGCCGGGCCGGTCGAGCGGGGCGTTATGGCGAACGCTGCAACAGCTCACCCAAAGCAATCTATTTCCGGTTACTTTCGACGAGCTCAAAGGCAAAACCGAAATCCATTCGCTGTCTGGCGGCGAAGTCCTGCGTTTCAGCGCGCCCGGGGCACGGCTGGCATTGCGGAAGGCGCCATCGCTGCGGCGTAGTGACGATGGCCAACTATCGATCACGGCGCATAGGAGCCCAGCCCATCCGCGCGATGGTGTCTTGCTTTATCGCGTCGAATACCAGGGTAAATCGCTCGTCTATGCTACCGATGTCGAAGAGCAGCCGGGCGGTTACGCCGATGTCATCGAATTTGCCCGCGGCGCCGACCTATTGATTCATGACGCGCAGTACTTGGATGGCGAATACCATTCTAAAACCAAGTCGAAGAAGGGGTGGGGACACAGCACCGTGGAGATGGCTGCGGCAGTGGCCGTCAAAGCGCAGGTTAAACAACTGGTGCTGTTTCATCATGAACCGCAGCATGACGACCGGGTAATGCGCCGCATCGAACGGCTTGGCAAAAAACTGTTCGCGAAATCAATCGTCGCTTATCAAGGATTGGAGTTGATCCTGCCGTGAAACGCCCGTCGAAATCACTTTGGCCGGCAGTGCAGCTCTTTGCGCTGCTGTTTTTCCTCAGCGCCGCCGCAGAGGTCCAATCCCAGATCAATACCCGCATCGGTGTTTTATTGCCGGAGCTCGGCCGAGCCCAGTCCCAGTCCCTCAAAGGGTTGCACGAAGAACTCCAACGTTTGGGCTATATAGATCGCCAGAACCTGATCGTCGAAACCCGCAATGCCAAAGGCGACCGCGGCGCGCTGCGTCCCGCCGCCGACGACTTGGTGGCGCGCAAAGTCGCGGTGATTTTCACCACCGGCACGCGCGCGACCACGGCGGCGGCTGGCGCCAGCGCCGAAATCCCCGTCGTCTTCGTCCATCCCGGCGATCCGGTGGCCGCGGCAATGGTAAAAAACCTGAATGAGCCGGCGCGGAATCTCACCGGAGTCGCCGGATACGCCGTGGAAAAGACCGAGAAACGCTTGGAGTTATTACAAGAACTCATCCCCGAACTCCGCGAGGTGCATATTTTTTTCGACAGCAACAATAATTTTTCCCGCGACAACTTCGCTTTGGCCCAGGCCGCGGCGAAAAAGCTCGGCCTGTCGGTAGCCCCCCATGGCGTCAAAGCCGCCGACGAGTTGAAGACCACTCTGAGCGCCATCCGCATCGCGCCGGGCGCCGCGCTATTTCATGTGCCCGACGATTTGGTCGAGGGCGAGGCGGAGTTCATCTTTACCACCGCGCGGCAAAAAAAGTTGCCGAGCATGTTCAACGAAGAATCCTGGGCGATCCAGGGCGCCACCGCGGCCTATGGCCCGAGTTATCTCGAGATGGGGCGGCGCGCCGGCGCGATCATCGGACAAATCTTGAAGAACCCCAAAGCAGCGTTGCCGGCGATCCAACGCGCCGACAAATTCGATTTCATCGTCAACTACCGAACCGCAAACTTTATGGGCATAAAGATAGCGCCGTCGGTACTGAAGAAAGCCGATAAGATCATCCGTTAGGCCAGGCTATGGAACCCCTCGCCGACACCATACTTGGCGTAACGATCTTCTCCGGCCTCTCGCGCGAGGATGTCGCCAAGATCCTCGGCAAGTTGGAGGAGCGCAGTTTTGCCGCGGGCGAGACGATAATTCGCCAGGGCGATCAAGGCGATGCGTTTTATTTGATTCAGACCGGCGCGGTGCAGGTGGTGGTCGACGGCGGCGCCGGCAATTCCGAGATTATCGCGATTTTAGGACCCCGGGACTGGGTCGGCGAGATGGCCTTGTTCTCGGGCGAGCCGCGCTCGGCGACTATCGTCGCGGTCAAGGACTCCACCCTATGGCGCCTGAGCCGCCAAGAGTGGGATGATTTGATCGAGAAACATCCGAGCTTGCTGTTGCAATGCTGCGCCACCCTCAGCAAACGCTTAAATTTTGTCGACCGGCAGTACTCCACCGGGCGTGAAGCGTTTAAATCGCTCGCCGAAGAGTTCTACGCGGGCAGATCGCCCAGACAACAACAGTTCTTCCGCCAGGCTTCGCTAATGAGCGTCATGGACGGCGCTACCGTCGAGCAGTTATTTCAATCGAAAACGGTCACCCGTGTGCTCGCTGAACTCACTAAGAGCCAGTCGCCCCTAGTGCGTCATCTCGACGCTGACCGCATCGAGTTTCACAGTTTCTTCAAAGACTTTTTACACGACAAGCTGCTCGCCATCGACGGCGGTGAAGTTAAACAGCAGCTCCACGGCATGTTTGCGAAACGCTATGCGCAAATGGGCGACTGGCAGCAGGCGATTCATCATGCTGCCCAGGTGCCCGACTGGCCCGAGGTAATCAAGCTGCTTAAAGCTCAGACTACAGAAAGCCTCAAAGCGGCGGCGCAACTGGTTAGAAACACTTTAGAGCGCCTGCCGCGCGAATACTTCATCGCCGACACCGCCTTGGTAAACTTGAAGAGCGATATTTTAGTCCACCTCGGCGATCTGCCCGGCGCATTGCGCGCCTATCAGGAGGTTTTGGCGCAGCGCGCCGCCGCCGGCGAGGCGGTCGCCAGTTACCGCCGCATCGCCGAAACCTTGGCACGGCGCAAAGAATATGGACAAGCGATCGGCCAACTGCGCAGCGCTCTAAGCTTGGTCGAGCGCGACATGACCCTATCGGAGCACTACAGCGACACGGCGCACGAGTCGGTGGCGGTGACGTTCGATGGTGAACGCGGCAGTGCGGTCGCGTCCCGCCGCTGGCGGTTTTCCGCCGCGACGTTAAAGTCAGCAACCTTAAGCAAATGGTTCGGCGCCTTGTTGGGTTTCGGGGTTGGCGGCTATCTCTGGTTTGCCACGCCGGACATCGGCTTGGAGCCCTCTGGCACCAAGCTCCTGGGACTCATCGCGCTGACACTGATCTTTTGGGTCTTTCGCACCCTGCCGGATTACGGCGTCGCGCTCATGTTCGCCATGATCGTCATCCTGACCAAACTTGAATCAGCGCCGACGGTGATGGGCGGCTTCGCCAGCACGACTTGGTTTATGACCCTCGGCGTCCTGGGACTGGGCGCGGCAATCACCGGCAGCGGTCTATTCTATCGCTTATCGCTCCATCTGGTGCGGCTCTTTCCGCTAAGTTTTCATTGGCAAATCATCGCCACCGGCATTATGGGCGTGGTCGTCATGGCGCTGATCCCGCAGCAGACGGCGCGCACCGTAATCACCAGTCAAATGCTCATCAACCTGTCCGAAAGTCTCGGCTACAAAACACCATCGAAGGCGTCCACTGGACTTTTCGTCGCGAGCTTTCTCGGTCTGGGCCAATTGGGCTTTTTGTTCTTGACCGGCTCCACCACCAGCTTGATCGCCTGGGGCCTGTTGCCGCCGGATGTGCGCGAGCAATTCACCTGGGGTTATTGGTTCTTGGCCGCGCTGCCGCCGACGTTGATTGTCATCGTCGTCATCTTGGCGGTGGCGGTTTTTCTTTATCGCCCGGAAACCCATTCGAATATTTCATATAAAATGGTCCAAACCCAGCTCGATATCTTGGGCCCCCTTTCCCACAAGGAATGGATTAGTCTCGCCGTGCTGCTCTTCACCGTCGTCGGCTGGTTAACCGCGCCCTACCATGGCATCGACGGCGCCTGGATCGCCATCATCGCCTTTTCGGTGCTGGTCAATACCGCGATCCTCGATTGGGGCATGATGCGCAAAGGCATCGACTGGGAATTGTTGATCCACATGGGCGTAACCCTCAGTCTGCCGACGTTGATGAAACAGGCCAAGATCGACCTGTGGCTGGTCGACGTGATTTCGCCGCTGATCCTGCCGGTCATGGACAGTCCGGTATGGTTTTTTATCGTTATCGCGCTCCTAACCTATGTTTTGAAACTAGTCTTTACCAGTTTCTTGGCCGTGGTCACGCTCTGTGTCGCGCTCCTGCCGTTGTCCATCGATGTCGGCATGAACCCATGGATCATCGCCATGATGATTTTAATCGCTTCGGAAGTATGGTTTTTCCCCTACCAAGTCGACTGGCATATGCTTGCTTACTCCACCACCGACGGCAAAGGTTTTTCTTATCGGCTCATGTGCTGGATCAATCCGGTTTACGCCATCGCCTACATCATCGCGCTGCTGGTGGCGATTCCCTACTGGCGTTACTTGGGCTTGATGAATTAGAGCGACACCGTGGCCAGTAAAATTCTCGTCGTCGACGACGAACCGTTCAATCTCGATCTGCTCGAACAGGAGTTGGCCGAGTTGGGCTACGCAACCGAGCGGGCCAACAACGGCGCGCAAGCCTTGCAAAAAATCGCCAGGGCCAATCCGGCTCTAGTCCTGCTCGACTATCAGATGCCCGGCATGAACGGCATTGAAGTGCTGCGCACCGTGCGTCAGACCGACCAGGATTGCCGATCGTCTTGATCACCGCCCATGGCAGCATCGAGCGAGCCGTGGAAGCGGTCAAAGCCGGCGCCGACGATTTCATCACTAAGCGTTTGACCCGGAGCATCTCGCCGTGGTCGTCAAGAAAGCCCTCGAGCGCGCCCAGCTCAAACAAGATGTTGAGTTCTTCGCCCAGGAACTGGGCGGCCGCAATCACCTGGTGGCGGGTAATAGCCAGGCCATGCGCGGCATCATTGATGAGGCCAAAAAAGCCGCGGCGAGTAAATCGACGGTACTTCTCCTGGGCGAAAGCGGCACGGGTAAGGAATTATTCGCCCGCTCGATTCACGACTGGAGCGACCGCCGGTTGAAAGCGTTCGTTGCCATCAACTGTGCCGGCCTCGCCAAAGAACTCGTCGAAAGCGAACTATTCGGCCATGAAAAAGGCGCCTTCACCGGCCCCATCAGCTGAAAAAAGGCAAATTGGAGCTCGCCCATGGCGGCACGGTGTTTCTCGACGAGATCGGCGATTTGGCCTTGGAACTACAAACCAAACTGCTACGCGTCTTGCAGGAGCGCGAGTTCGAGCGCGTCGGCGGCATGACCAAGATCGCTGCCGACCTGCGCATCATCGCTGCCACCAATCGTGACCTCGAAGCCGCGGTTGGCGCCGGTGCTTTTCGCGCCGATCTTTATCACCGGCTGAACGTCATTGCCTTAACGCTGCCGCCGCTGCGTGCGCGCCAAGAAGACATTCCGGCGCTGGCGAATTATTTCTTGCAACGCTGCGCCGCCGAAACCAATAAGAAATTTATTACCATCGCCGACGATGCCCAGGATAAACTTCTGGCTTATAGCTGGCCTGGCAATGTCCGTGAGCTCGCTAACGTCATCGAGCGGGCCGTCGTCTTAGGCGACGGCCCGCAATTGACATTGCACCATCTTCCCGCCCGCGTCATCGGCGCCCAGCCGCCCGGCGGTGCGGCAGCATTATCATTCCACGATGCCATCAACGGTTATCGACGCGAGCTCCTCGTCCGCGCTCTCGCTGCCGCCCAAGGCAACCGGGCCCACGCGGCCAAAGCTCTGGGCTTGCACCGCACCCATTTCATGAAACTGTTGAAGGCGCTGCAGGTCACTTAGAAGAATCAGTAGACGGCATTAAAGAGTGGGGGTATCGGAGGTGCGCGCGGCAAATGCGCCTCACTCCTTAGCCGTCCCCACTGTCGCTTTTTTGCTACACGGAGTAGCAAGCTGACTACTCTCACAGGCGCCGCCGAGCTTCCCGCGTGCAGCGCACAATGACAATTTATTGCAGTTTCACTCAATTAAACATACATGGCCGACGCTCAACCCTGGTACATCCCTTGCGCTAGAGCGGTACAGAAGTTTTTCTGCTCTGTGTGTGCGCTGCGCGCTATCGTTTCGCCAACACCTTGGTTGCTCGCCCCGCCGATGCAGCTCTGCCGGAAGGTTGCCAAAATTTATGATTATTAAAGTTGCCGTTGCCATTGGCATTTGGATGGCAGCTCTGGCTCCGCCCACCAGCGCTCAGCACTCCAATAAACATCCACGGATTGGATTCCTGACTGCTGGCGGTTTCGAGGTCCCGCCGGCATTCGTCCAAAAGCTTCGCGACCTTGGCTATGTCGAAGGCAGCAACATCGTCTTTGAAATCCGGCACAGTCCGAATAGCGACTGGTCCGAACCGCTCGCTCAACTCATTAAACTGAAAGTCGACATCATCGTCGCCGATGGTTCGGGCCCGGCGACTGCCGCGATGAAATCGACGAAAACGATTCCCATCGTCATGACCAGTAGTACCGACCCGGTCGGCATCGGCCTGGTTGCCAGCTTGGCTCAGCCCGGCGGCAATGTCACCGGGCTGTCGAGCGTTAGCGGCGAGTTAGGCGGCAAGCTTTTGGACATTTTGAAGGAAATCATGCCCCACCTCTCACGGGTGGCAATCCCAGGGCCGGCGCCGGGAAGCACCACTCAAGACTTGTTCATGAAAGAAACCGAGGCTCCTGCGCGAGCGCTCAAAGTTCAACTGATTCGAATTGCCGTGCGCGGGCCGCAGGACTATGACCAAGTCTTTCAAACCGCAGTCAAGAGAAAAGCTCAGGCGCTGGTAGTGCGCATCCCACCGGCGATTGCGCCGGCGCAGCGCCAAGAGTTCGCCCATCAGGCGGCCAAGCACCGCCTGCCGGCGATTTATCAGGCAACCAACTGGGTGGATGCCGGCGGCCTGCTCTCCTACGGCGCCGACCGCAACCACCAGTTCCAACGCACCGCCATCTATGTCGATAAAATTTTGAAAGGCGCCAAGCCCGCGGAGTTGCCCGTCGAACAGCCAATGAAGTTCGAATTTGTGATAAACCTAAAAGCCGCCAAACAGATCGGCCTGACGATCCCGCCGAATGTGCTGGTGCGGGCCGACAGAGTCATCCGATGACCGACCAATCCAAAATCGAAAATCGCAAATCCAAAATTTGACCGCGGGCGGATCGGGTTATCAGATAAGGCAAAATTAACGGAGGAAAACGATGACTAGAAAAATCGTTTTCTCGTTGCCGCTAGAAGCAGCTCACCGTCCACAAATCGCTGCGCTCGCCGTCAAGCATCGCCTGCCGACGATGTATGACTCAGCGCAAAATGTGGAAGCCGGCGGACCCATGAGCTACGGAGTCAGTGTCATCGACTCGGCACGGCACGCCGCGACTTATGTGGACAAGATATTGCAGGCAGGAAGCCCGCAGATCTCCCGGTCGAGCAGCCGATGAAGTTCGAGTTCATCGTCAATCTAAAAGCCGCCAAACTAATCGGACTAACGATACCGCCGAATGTGCTGGTCAGAGCGGATCGAGTGATTCGAGGAGAACTGAGGCAGAAATCGAGACCGTGACCGAGTAAGAGATCGAAGGAGGAATTTTATGTTGTTGAAAATTAGCTTGGTATTTATGCTGCTGCTTGCGTGTCAGTCGAGAATTTCATCGGCGGCTGAGAAGATCATCCTCGACGGCTCCACCGGAATGTTGCCGTTAGCCTCCGCGCTTGCCAAAGCCTACCAAGAAAAGTCCTCTGACCCCGAGTTCGAGTTTGGCAAAGGGTTGGGAACCGGAGCCAGGCTGCGTGCCCTCGCCGACGGCAAAATTCACATTGCTCTGGCCAGCCACGGGATTGACCCCGCAGAGATTCAAAAGGGCAATCTACAAGTGATACAGATCGCCAAAGGGGCCATCGTCTTCGCGGTCAACGGTGTCGCGATCACCGACATAACCGAGGAACAAATCTGTGGTGTTTACGGCGGCCAGATCGTCGACTGGCAGAGCGTGGGCGCTGCTCCGGCGTCGATTGTCGTGATGACGCGTCCGCCCACGGAGGTCGACTCCGAGGTCATTCGAGAAAAGCTCGGCTGCTTCAAAAATCTCACGGAGATTGACACCGCCCAGGTCATGGCCCGAGGCGGCGACATGGCCAAAGGTCTTGCAACTACCGCAAACGCGATTGGCATGACCACCATGACCGTGGTGGAACAAAGTAAAGGAACTGTCAAAGCCCTCACGCTGAACGGCATTGTGCCGTCCGTGGAAAACGTCAAAAGCGGCCGATATTTTTTGACCCGCGACTTTTACTTGGTTATCAAAGGTGAACCGGTTCCGTCCCTCAAAAAATTCCTCGACTTTGTCCACAGCTCCGAAGGCGATCGCGTGATCGGGGCAAATGGCGCGATTCCCGTACGATAAGCCGATGGTGCGGACTCCTCAGTGCAATAATTCCCGTCGCCCCGAGATGCCGGGAAAGGTTGAACCGGCCAAATCCTGCGAGGCTGCTTTTGGATTCCTCTGAAAACGATTCGAGCTTAGCCATTTTCAGCCGGCAGGGGAAAGCGTAATGCTAGATTACTCGCCGGAGGTAGAATGACTCGAACCACAACATATCTCGTTAGTCTTTTGCTCGCGTTTGCGGTTAGTCCAGTCGACGCTCAATTGAGCCTCTCCCGCATAGGAATATTGGGTGCGCCGGAGGAGCCGCGGTTTTCTGAGATCGTGGCGGGTCTCACACGCGGGTTGCGTGAACTCGGCTACACTGACAAGACCATCGAGATCGTCGAGGGGCGTGTGCCACGCGGCGACAACGCCAGTGAGCGCGCCGTCGTCGAGAAGATGTTGCAACAGCGGATTAAACTCTTATTCGCCATTGGATCGAGGCTTATCAAGCAGGCGCGCCAAGTTTCGCCGGAGCTGCCGATTATTTTCATCACGCCCGGCGATCCAGTTGCGTCGGGCTTGGTCGGAAGTTTGGCTCGCCCCGGCGGCAACACCACCGGGATGACTTTCGAATATCCCGAGCTGTCGGGGAAACGCTTGGAACTACTGAAAGAGATGGCGCCACGAATTCGCCGCGTTTTAGCGATATACGACCCGCGCGACGATTCGCCGAAACAAAGCATCGCCGCGGCTAGACAGGTAGCTCCGAAACTCGGCCTGACACTGATCGAGCGCCAATCGCGCAGCCGCGAAGACGACATGCAAGCGTTGAAATCGCTGTCCGACGCCGACGCATTGCTGGCGATACCCGGCGGCCAGCCCACCGCCGACAACAAAGAAATCATCCAGGCAGCCAATGCCAAGCGGCTGCCGACGATTTTCCACGCGCACACCGGCAGCACTGGCGAAGCCCTGGCAAGCTACGGCGCCAGCGACGCCGAGATCGCCCGCCAAGCGGCGCGGCTGGTAGACAAGATCCTCAAAGGAACCAAAGCCAGCGAGATCCCCGTCGAACGGCCAACGAAATTGGTATTCGTAATCAATCTGAAAACCGCCAAACAGATCGGCCTGACGATCCCGCCTAACGTGTTGGCGCGGGCGGACAGGGTAATTCGATAGGCGTAAGCAATGAGGCTGGGCCAGGCGATCAGGACTCTTAGATTATCAGAGCGGGTAAATCGGCAACCGCAGCGCGCGGGCGGCGGCGATCATGCGGTCGTCGTAGCTTGCCAGGGCAACGTTTTGTCCTTGTTTGTGGAGAAAATCGATCGCCGCCAAATGGAGAACGTCGAAAGTTCTGACGGAAATCGGAAACGGCTCCAGGGCGCGGGTCAATACGGGCGGGGCGAGTTCGACCAACGCGACGCGCCCCAGCAACGCGCGCACTTCGTCGGCGTGCGATCGTCCGAGTTTGCGCGCGTAGATACGCGTCCAGATCTCGTATTCAAGGAGCCGACTGGAGATCAAGTGCTCGTCCCAAAGACTTTCCGGCGCGAGCGATCTTCGGCGAGGAAATGCGCTAACGCTGTGCTATCCAAAAACTAACACCAACATGTTTGTCATAGCCTCTCGTCAAGGCGCAAAGACGCCAAGTTCGGAATCGTTGTCATTTCGACCAGAGGGAGAAATCTCTCTGATACCTCGATTTCTTTCGGCATGCCAGGCACCCGGCACCTATGCGATTGCGCCTTTGCGAGAGATATTCCGAGTTTCGATCGCAGCTGTTCGCCGACAGGCGAACCTCTTTCCCCCGCGAAGTCTGGGGAAAAGCGTGTATAGCTGCGCAGTGCAATTGACCCATTAAAGTCCGGTTACGGTCGCGCCGGTGGATCCGGTCGCAAGCAAGAACGTTTTGGCTTGCCAATAGCGCAGCGTAGCGCATCACAGGTTGCGGGCGGTGGATTTGAGTCATGAAAAGGGTTTTCATCGCGGCCAAGGTCAGATACTTATTAGACAATTCAAATCCTCGGGGTGAGCCTTGCTGCACAACCACCGATCCCATATACCAAGCCGCTAACTCCGAAAGCCTGAGCCCAAGATGAGCTTTAGAGACTGGCCAATCATTAGCTACTTTGCCGGGCGCGGCCGCGGCCGTCTGATGCGCGATTATTTCTTGATCTCGGTGCTGCTAGTCGGCAGCGGCCTAATCACCAGCGGAGCCATCGAGATTTACTATCGCTATCTCGAGAGCCAAGAGACCTTGGCGCTGTTGCAGCGCGAGGTCGCCGCCGGTGCGGCGTTCAAGATCGAAAACTTCGTCCAGGACATACATAGCACGCTGCGTGGCGCGACGCGCAGTCGGGAGATCGCACCCAAGGGGCTGACCAACGATTTTCGTTTCGAGTTGGAAAAGCTGTTGTTGATCGCGCCGTCGATCACCGAGGCGATCGCGCTCAATCAAGACGGTGGCATCCAAGTCCAAGCGTCGCGGCTGCGCACAGTCCTGCCCGACGTCAAGCGCGACTTCGCCACCGGGGCGCCGTTCCTTCAAGCCAAAAAGGGGCAATCTTACTTCGGTCCGGCCTACTTCGTGCGCGGCTCCGAACCCTACATGACCATCGCCGTGCCGATCGAGCGCTTCGCCGGCGACGTCATCGGCGTGCTCCAGGCCGAGGTCAATCTCAAATACATCGGCGACGTGGTGACCAATCTAAAAATCGGCAAAGCCGGCTATTCCTACGTCATCAGCCGCAGCGGCGAGCTGATCGCCCATCCCGATATCAGTTTGGTCTTGCAGCGGCGCAACGTGTTGAAATTGGAATCGACCAAAGCCGCTTTCATGCCGGCCGCCGACCGGCCGAAGCGCCAAGCGCTGGTGACCCCCAACGTCCAAGGTAAAAGTGTCTTGACCGCATCGGCGCAGGTCGCCGGGCTCGAGTGGGCGGTCATCGTCGACCGTCCGGTCGAGGAAGCCTACGAACCGCTCTATGCGTCGGTCTTACGCACATCCACGGTGCTCTTGTTCGGTCTCGGCCTGGCGCTCATGGCGAGTCTATTCATCGGCCGCCGGGTGGTCCGGCCAGTGGGCATCCTGCGCGAGGGCGTCGAGCGCATCGGCGCCGGCGATTTGAGTCATCGTTTGACGCTCAAAACCGGCGATGAGATCGAGGTCCTGGCCGACGAGTTCAATAAAATGACCGCGCAGCTCCAGGAGTCGTACACCAACTTGGAGCAAAAGGTCGACGACCGCACCAAGGAATTGACCGAATCGCTGGCGCAGCAAACCGCGACCAGCGAGATTTTGGGCGTCATCGCCAGTTCGCCGAGCGATTTACAGCCGGTCTACCAAACCATTCTCGGAAATATCACTCGCTTGTGCGAAGCGAGTATCGCGGCGTTGTTTCTGTACGATGGTGAAACTCTCGCCCTCGCCGACAGCCAGGGCACGACCAGCGAGTTCGCCGATCACTTGCGCAGCAGCCGGCCGCGGCCGAGCCACGCCACGACCACCCGATTGGCAGCTCTGGAGCATCGCATGGTGCACGTCACCGATCTGCTCAACGATCCTGCTTTCGCGCCCAGCCCCCGCGAGCTTTACGAAAAAGAAAATGTCCGCACCGTCATCTCCATGCCGTTAATGCGCGAAAATACTCTGGTAGGCGTGATCACTTCCTGGCGGCGCGAGGCCCGGCCGTTTACGGACAAACAGATTGTTCTGCTCAAAACCTTCGCCGATCAGGCGGTGATCGCGATTGAGAATGTCCGCCTATTCCGCGAGCTGGGCAAGAAAAACGATCTGCTCGAAGCCGCCAATAAACATAAGTCGCAATTTTTGGCCAACGTCAGCCATGAGCTGCGCACACCGTTGAACTCGATCATTGGTTTCACGCGTATCGTGCTGCGCCGCACCGAGGGAAAGATCGAGCAACTGCAAAAAGACAACTTGCAAAAAGTTCTGATCAGTTCGGAGCACCTGTTGACCCTAATTAACGAACTGCTCGATCTCGCCAAGATCGAAGCCGGACGCATGGATGTCTACTCGGAGCACTTCAAGCTCGAAGAAGTTCTACGCATCGCCACCGCCACCGTCGAGCCCATGCTCCGAAACGGTAACGTCAAACTCGTCACCGAAATGCCGCCCGACCTGCCGCCGCTCAAATCCGACCGCGACAAGTTGAAGCAGATCGTCCTTAACCTGCTCAGCAACTCTGCCAAGTTCACGGACAGGGGGGAAATCAAAGTCGCCGCCGTACGCGACGACGGCATGCTCAAGCTCACGGTTTCCGACACCGGGATTGGCATGAACCCGGAAGCCTTGAAATACATTTTCGAGGAGTTCCGCCAGGTCGACATGTCGACGACGAGAAAATACGGCGGCACCGGCTTGGGTCTTGCCATCGTCAGGCGGCTCGCCCAACTCCTCGGCGGCGACATCGCAGTCGCCAGCCAAGAAGGCAAAGGCTCTCAGTTCACGGTGACGATACCGATGGAGCTGAAAGTGCCGGCGTAGGACGCCGGACATTTTGGATTTGCGTCCGCGGGGCCGCTTTTGGATTTTGGCTTGGAGAACACCGAAGCGGGACATTTTGGTTTTTGGTCTACGGGGCGCTTTTGAATTGGGGAAAAACCCGAGAAGTTGAGCAAGGATGAACGAGCAGGAGTTCAAGAAACGAACTAAGCAACTCGCGCTTTGTGTCATAGAATTGGTCGACGAGCTACCGACGCGCAGAACCGCTGACGTTCTCGGCAGGCAATTAGTTCGCGCCGGGACTTCGGTTGGCGCGAATTATCGCTCGGCCTGCCGCGGCAAATCCGTCGCGGACGTACTCGCCAAGTTGGCCATCGTCGAGGAAGAGGCCGACGAGACGATCTACTGGCTAGAGCTGCTCGTCGAAGCGAAGATAGTTGCTAAACCAGGGTTACGGAGATTATGAAAGAATCAAATGAAGTTGTCGCAATGACGGTAGCATCCATCAAAACACTGCGAGGACGAAAATGAACATCAGACTTGCGAGAAAATGCCCAGGTAGCTTGCATCCAAACAGTCCGACAATCCAAAATCCAAAATCTAAAATCCAAAATTAAATGTAAATGGCTGCTATGCGACTCAAATGAAAGAGGTAGTCTTATGCAACGAAAGAAAATACTGATCGTCGACGACACCGAATTTAACCGCGACTTGGTCATTCAGCTACTCGAAGACGACTATGACACGGTGATCGCGGAGAACGGCGCAGAAGCGTTGACCATGACTGAGAGGGAGCGGCCGGATCTAATTTTGATGGATCTTGGCATGCCGATCATGGACGGATGGGAAGCGACGCGAAAGTTGAAAGCAAATGACGCGCTGAAGCATATCCCCGTCATCGCCGTCACCTCCCACGCCATGGTTGGCGACGAGATCGACGCGCGTAAAGCCGGCTGCGACGATTATCTGCCCAAGCCGATTGACGACGAACTGCTGATACAGAAAATTAAGAAATTCATCGGCTGATGCCATCTTGGATTTTCGATGTTGGATTGGGATACCGAAACATGGTGAGGCCGGCTCGACAAGCGATGCTGCCGCGTGATGCAGACAATCCAAAAGGTGTCAATTTGAAAAACCCTGGGTATGCCCGGTGCTTCGTACCGTCCGACAACCCAAAGTCCAAGAACGGCCGCGCGGAGCAAAATCTAAGATGGAAAACCTTACTCGCCGTCGTTCTCACCCTTCTACTATGCGGCGCCCGCGTTCACGCGCAATCGAAGCTCCCGACGATCGGTTGGCTCTCCGCGGTGTCCGGTCCGCCGCGCGGTCGCGAGGAAGTTATTCGGCGGCTGCGTGAGCTCGGCCATGTCGACGGCAAGACCGTCGCTTACGAGTTTCGCTATGCTGATAACAAGTTTGAGCGGCTGCCGGCACTGGCCGATGAGCTGGTTCGTCTCAAGGTCGATTTATTAATCGCGCCGGGCACTGCCGGCGCCCTCGCCTTGAAGCAAGCGACCAAGATAATCCCCATAGTTTTCTTAGACGTAACCGATCCGGTCGCCGCCGGCCTCGTTGGCAGCCTGGCTCATCCCGGCGGCAATGTCACAGGCTTCAGCAGCGTAGAGTCGCTGTTAGCCGGCAAACGGCTGGAGATCCTGAAAGAGACCGTCACTAAACTTTCTTACGCAGGCGCGCTGTGGGATCCGCGCAATCCAGGCTCGAAACTGGAATGGCAAGACAGCCAAGCGGCGGCGCGCGAGCTCGGCTTAAAACTTCGTTCCCTGGAAGTCAGCAATGCGGATAAATACGAAAGCACCTGGCGCGACGCCAACCAAGCTGGCATCGGCGCGGTCACCGTGTTGTCGGCACCGCTAGCCGCTGCCCATCAAGAAAAGATCACGCGGTTAGCCGCGAAATACCGCCTGCCGGCGATCTATGTTCAAGAAAATTTTGTTACAGGCGGCGGGTTGATGTCCTACGGCCCCAATCAAAACGAACGCTACAAGCGCATCGCCGTTTTTATCGATAAGATTCTAAAAGGCGCCAAAGCCGCCGACCTCCCCGTCGAGCAACCGACCAAATTTGAATTCATCGTCAGTCTCAAGGCAGCGAAGCAGATCGGCGTAACGATCCCGCCCAATGTGCTAGTACGAGCGGACCGGGTCATCCGTTAACAGTCGCCTGTTATCAACGAAACCGTCGGTGACAAATTCATGAGGAAAGCGATCTTATGTTTGCTAATAACAAGGTCTTTCTCGCTACCGCCCATCCCCCACGCACGCCAACCGGCGAAAACGATTCCCCACGTCGCTATCCTATCACTGACTCCCCGCGCGGGCGCAGAAGGATCGTATCGAGGACCTTTAGCGAGTCGCTCCGTGAATTAGGCTAGCTCGCAAAACAAAATACAACGCAGAATACCGCCGCGGTGACAACAAAGCCGAACTTATGGCCGGGCTCGCCACAGAATTTTGCGACTGTAGAATCAAAACAGCCCAGAGAATGCTTAAGCTAACGAGTAACGAGGCCGTATTGCGAAAAATCCGTGATCAGCTAGTTAAACATCAGCCCAACAACGCTCGGCGAGTTTTGTCGGACAATCCAAGCAGCCGCGCAGACTAAAGTGGTAATGGGTGACCTATGCCAAACAAAATCTTAATCGTCGATGACGAACCATTTAATCTCGATCTCCTCGAACAGGAGCTGATGGACTACGACTACGTGCTCGAGCGCGCCACCGACGGGGTTGACGCACTCGCCAAGGCTGACAGTTTCAGTCCGGATATCATCCTGCTCGACTATATGATGCCGAAGATGAATGGGCTCGAAGTCGTCAGGGCGTTACGCCAGAGTGAGCGCCACAAGAGCGTGCCGGTGATTCTCCTCACGGCCAAGGCGACCCAGGAAGACAAGGTCGCCGGGCTCGACGCCGGCGCGGACGATTATGTGACCAAGCCGTTCGATTCCTTTGAGTTACTGGCGCGGGTGCGCGCCATGCTGCGCATCAAAGAGCTGCACGACCAGCTCGGCGAGTGGAACCGCACTCTGACTGAGAAGGTTCAGCGACAGGTCGGCGAGCTGAAGCGCATGGAGCGTTTGAAGCGCTATCTCTCGCCGCAGGTCGCCGAAACCATCTTGGCAAGGGAAGAAGACCTGTTCAAAACCCATCGCCGCGAAATCACCGTCGTGTTCCTCGACTTGCGCGGCTTCACGGCGTTCTCCGATAATGCGGAGCCCGAGGAAGTCATGGACCTCCTCCGCGATTATCACGCAGAGATGGGCAAGTTGATTTTCAAATTCGAAGGCACTCTGGAACGCTTCGTCGGTGACGGCATCGTGGTGATCTTCAATGATCCGCTGCCGTGCGAGGATCATGGCAGCAAAGCAGTCAACATGGCGGTCGAGATGCGCGACCGGGTCAAGAAACTGCGTGTCGCCTGGACGAAGAAGGGCTACGATCTCGACCTCGGCGTCGGCTTAGCCACCGGCTACGCGACCCTGGGCACCATCGGTTTCGAAGGACGCATGGACTATAGTTCCGTCGGTAATCTACCTAATCTCGCGGCGCGCATGTGCGCCGAGGCCAAGGGCGGGCAGATCCTGACCGATCAAAAAACCATGAGCCGGTTGGAAGAGTTCTTCGATAGTGAGGCCTTCGAGGAGTTCCAATTGAAAGGCCTAAGCCGTCCTGTACGAGTATTTAATATCGTCGCAGCGAAGGCGTACCGGCAATCCTAACGGTTATTTCCTCCTGCGTCGTGTTTTCTACCGGTGCGGAAACATACTCGCGCGCGCGAACTGGTCGTCCATCTTGCTCGCGCCAGCCATCTCGTTCTTATCTGTGTTCGCTGTATCAACCCAGTGAGCCGACGCGCCGTGGGCAATCCCTCTTTTCAACTTTACCCCGCTACAATAGGGATGAACATTTGAAATAAAACACCGCACTGTTTGTTGATAAAGCATGGTTGCGCGCAAACTTCATCACGCCATCATGATTTCGACCGCTGCCAAAATAAAAAAATTGAAAAAAAATTGTAGAATAGTATTTTTTTCTTGACATACCATTAATTGTGTCACTATACTCGGCGCAGATACAAAATATGGGAGGGTTGCTGATAGTAAACTGTCTTCGCCTGAGTCAAGCTGTTCTTCCTATCAAGAGAATACCCGCCCGTTTAATCTTACAAGGAGGTGCTTATGGCAGCTAAGAAAAAGGCCAAAAAGAAAGCCAAAAAGAAAAAGTAGCTAATTGAGTTGTGGGGTTGTGGTGGTGATTTTATAAACCCTCCTTACTCTCAGGCGACCAGATAACCGTTCTGGTTATCTATCACAGAAGCCCTCCGGAAACATTCGGGGGGCTTTCTGCTTTTAGAAACTCCGTTTCTTAAGTGCTTGACCGTCTCAGAACGCCATATCGCCAGTATAGAGACGAGTCTTACCCCGGATTAAATCTACCAGCCAATTTACCGCGACGCGGGTCCGATTAGCATGTATTGCGCCGCTTTAAACAGTTGGCTAGAGTACGATGACAATGAAGATGCATCTCTTCTTTGCGCTTTGTCTGGTGCAGCTGATTTTTTTCGATTGGCTACCATGCGCCGCCGACGCCGCCGACTCCTCAGCCAAAGTCGACTATAAAGTGGTGCCGATTCTGCAGCCGATGAAAGACGTCGCGCCGACACCGGAAATCAATCTCACTACCCCCGACGGTAAAAAAATCTCCTTGCGCGACTTTCGCGGCAAGATCGTTATGTTGAACTTTTGGGCCAGCTGGTGCGTCCCCTGCCGCGAAGAGATGCCGGCAATGGAAAAGCTCTATCAGGAATTCAAGGACAAGAACTTTGTGATTCTTGCCGTGGCCGTGAAAGATCGCAAACAAGACGCGATCGATTTCGTCAAGGAACTCAAACTGACCTATCCGATCGCTCTAGATCCCGACGCTAAAGTGGGTCAGGAATACGGCGCCTGGGGATTGCCAGCGACCTATATTATAGGTCCCAAGGGCGAAGGTTTGGCGCGGGGCTGGGGACCGGCGGACTGGCATAGCGCGGGCGCGCGTAAACTTATCAAAGACTTGACCGACGGCAAACGATGACCGACGTCAACGTCTTTGTCGCTTTCGCTGCCGGGATTTTTTCTTTTCTCTCTCCCTGCGTATTGCCGCTGATTCCATCGTATCTTTCGTTTGTTTCGGGAGTTTCCCTCGACGAAATGCGCGGTGAGCGGGCGCGCGCTCAGCTCCACTGGCGCGTCGTACTCAACTCGCTGGCGTTTATCTTCGGCTTCTCCTTGGTCTTCGTTTCCCTCGGCGCCTCTGCAAGTTTTCTCGGCAGCCTTTTCATGGGCTATCGCAATGAGATTCGAATCGCTGGCGGCGTATTTATCCTGATCGTCGGACTCTATCTCGTCGGCGCCTTCAAAATCGCCGCCCTCGACCAATACTTGCAGTTCAACCTGAAAGATAAGCCGGCTGGTTATTTAGGTTCGGTCCTCGTCGGTATCACCTTCGCCGTCGCCTGGACTCCTTGCGTCGGTCCCATCCTGGGTGCGACGCTGGCATTGGCCAGCACTTCCGGCGAAATCGGCCGCGGCACCTACTTGCTCATGAGTTACGCCGCGGGTCTGGGGCTGCCATTTCTTTTGAGCGCATTGGCGATCAACTCATTTTTCCAGTTCTCGCAGAAATTGCGGCGCTACATTCAAGCGATCCATGTGGGCGGCGGCATTCTCTTGATCGTCGTCGGCATCCTGTTGATCACCGATTACATGACCTATTTGAACGCCTACGCGCTCCGTTTCACGCCCACTTGGCTGCTGCAACGGCTCTAGCAGCTAGTTTGTTTGACCCGTCACCGGCTAAATGTTAGCTTTTTGAGACTTTACTCTAGCTCAATGAGTCCCGCCTATCGCGGAGCAATCATGGAAGAATACATTCGGAAAATTCTCAAAGCCATCGGCGAAGATCCCGAGCGTGAAGGACTGATTAAAACGCCGCAGCGCGTCGCCGAGGCGCTGACTTTTTTGACCCGCGGTTATGACATGGACCCCGAGAAGGTGATCAACGATGCTTTGTTTACCGAAGACTACTCTGAAATGATCGTCCAGCGCGACATCGATTTTTACTCGTTGTGCGAACACCACATGTTGCCGTTCATCGGCAAAGCTCATGTCGCCTACATTCCCCATCATAAAATTGTCGGTATTTCCAAACTTGCCCGGCTGGTCGACATTTACGCGGCTCGTTTGCAGGTCCAGGAGCGCATGACCAACCAGATCGCCACGACGATCATGGAAAAACTCGACGCACTAGGCGTCGCCGTCGTGCTCGAAGCCGAACATCTGTGCATGCGCATGCGCGGCGTCGAGAAGCAGAACTCCTATGTTATCACCAGCAGCTTGCTCGGGGCCTTTCGTACCCGCCAGGAAACCCGCGCTGAGTTCATGAATCTGATCCGGCGCAAGGATTGAGCGAGGGCGCCATCATGGAGATCCGCTTTCGCGATAGTACAGCCGACCGCATAAAGTCCGACCTGGTCGTTATCCCCGTGCGCGACAAGCAACTCGACGACCCGACGCTACGCGCCCTCGATCGCCAGCTCAAAGGCCAACTGCGCGCGCGCATGAGCAAAGGTGATTTTGCCGGCGCCGAAGGCAGTGTTTTGCTGTATCCGACCGCCGGCATGCTTCCGGCACCCTATCTTCTGCTAATCGGTATTGGCGCTGGTGAAACCACTAGCGATGACACATGGCGCAATGCCGGCGCCAGAGCACGCAAAGAAGCCTGTTCCATCGGTGCTGGCGAATTCGCCGTGTTCTTGGTTGCGGAAAAAAATTGCGACAGAGCCGTCGGCGCCATCGTCGAGGGTGCCACACTGGCCGGTTATCAGTTCAACAAATACCGCTCGAATGGCAAGTCCGTCGCGGCATTGAAGTCTCTGACATTTTTCCGCTCCGGTCTCAAAAAAACCAGCGCGTTGCAAACATCGGTAGATATCGCGCTCACCACGGCCCCCGGAGTCTTCCTAGCGCGGGATCTGGTGAACGAGCCGCCGTCTGTGGCGACGGCCAGGTTCCTCGGCGCGCAAGCCCAGCGCGTCTGCCAAGGCCGCGGTCTAACGGTCGAAGTTTGGAACAAGAAAAAGATCGAAGCGATGAAGTTGGCCGGCCTGCTGGCGGTTAATCGCGGCAGCGTGGAAGAGCCGCGCTTCATTCGTATCCGCTACCGGCCCGCGGGCAAAGCACGCAAGCGTGTCGCCCTGATCGGCAAAGGCATAACTTTCGATTCCGGCGGTCTGTCACTCAAACCGTCAAAATCGATGGAGACCATGAAGCTCGACATGGCCGGCGGCGCCGCGGTGATCGCCACCATGAGTTGCCTGCCCCAGTTGGGCGTTGATATCGAGGTCACGGGCTATGTGCCGACCACCGATAATCTGCCGGGCCAGAATGCACAGAAACCCGGCGATGTGATTCGTTATATGAACGGTAAGACCATCGAAGTGCTAAACACCGACGCCGAGGGCCGCTTGATTCTCGCCGACGCGCTCGCCCTGGCGGCGCAGCAAAAGCCCGACTACATGATAAATCTGGCCACGCTCACCGGCGCCTGCATGACCGCTCTCGGCACCCAAGTTGGCGGCCTCTTCAGCAACCACCAGCCGTTGGCGGATAGTCTGCTGCAGAGCGGCCGGGAAGCTGGTGAAAAACTGTGGCAGCTGCCGCTGGTGAAGGAATATAAAGAGCTGATCAAGAGCAGTGTCGCCGACATGAAAAACATCGGCGGCGCCCATGGCGGCGCCATCACCGCGGCGCTGATCCTGCAAGAGTTCGTCGGCGACACCCCATGGGCCCATCTCGACATCGCCGGCCCGGCCTTTGCCGAAAGCGACAATCTCCTTGGTCCCAAAGGCGGCACCGGCTTCGGCGTGCGAACATTAATAAAATTTTTGCTGAGTCTTTAAGGAGGCAATCGTGGGTAAAATTACCGAAGTGGGCGATAACAATTTCGAAACTGAAGTGCTCAAATCCACCGTACCGGTGCTGGTCGACTTCTGGGCGCCCTGGTGCGGTCCGTGCAAAGCGATCGCGCCGATGGTCGAAGAAATCGCCGGAGAATATGACGGCAAGTTGAAAGTCGCCAAACTCAACGTCGACGACCACCCCGCCACCGCCGCGAAATATGGCATTCGCGGCATTCCGAATTTGATTATCTTAAAAGCCGGCGCGGTCAAAGAACAGATCGTCGGTGCGGTGCCGAAGGCAAAACTGGTCGCCGCCATCGATAAAGCGTTACTCTAGCGCCTCAGCTGAACTCCAAGCGGCTGGAGCGGTGCGCGGATCCGACCACCGCTCCAGCACTCTGTCACTCCACCCGCCCATTCTTTCAGAACACGTAGCGGCGCATGCTGACGTTGATGATCACGCCAATGGCGAACATCATCGACGCTAAAGCAGAGCCGCCGTAGCTCACCATTGGCAGCGGCACGCCCACCACCGGCATGAGCCCGGTGACCATCGAAATGTTGATCGCCACATGCCAGAAAATGATTGACAGCATGCCGAACACCAACAGCGCGCCGAATCGGTCCTTGGCCCGCTGCACAACGCGAAGACAGTAAGCCACCATGATAACGAACAACAGCAAAAGCACGGCGCAACCGATGAAGCCCCACTCTTCGGAAAACACTGCGAAGATAAAATCGGTGTGCTGCTCCGGTAAGAAGTTCAACCGGTTCTGCGTTCCATGAAGCCAACCCTTGCCAAACAATCTGCCCGAGCCGACTGCGATCTGCGACTGAATGACATGATAACCGGCGCCGAGGGGATCGCGGTCGGGATCGAGAAAGGTGAGAATGCGGTTGCGCTGATATAGCTTCAAAAACTGCCAAGCGACGGGCAGCAAAGCAAGTCCGGCGGCAACCAGGTATGAAAACGACCGCAGCCGCAAACCGCCCATCAACACCATGCTCATGAATACGATGCCGAGAATGATCGCCGTGCCTAAGTCAGGTTGGATCAAGGTCAAAAATATCAATGGCGCCACCATGGCAAAGGGCATCAAGAGATTGCGCAGATAATAACCATTGGCCGGCTCGTCGGCCTGAAAATATTTCGCCATGATCAGCACGATGGCGAGCTTGGCAGGTTCCGACGGTTGCAAGCGAAAAAAACCGAGATTGATCCAGCGCTGCGAGCCGCCGCCGGAATGGCCGACAATGACGACGAGAATCAGCAGCAGCAGCATCAAGCCGTAGAACGGATAGGCCAGCCGATCGATATAGTGATAGTCAAAACTGATCGCCACGAACATGGCCACCAAGCCGAGACCGAGCCAAGTCAATTGGCGCATCGGCAGAGCGCCGGCGTGGCCGGTGGCGAGATTGTAGTTGGCACTGTAGATGGTCGTGATGCCAATGCCGACCATGATCAACACCAAGAAAAAAAGCGTCCAATCGAAGTGCGAGATCAAGCGCCGGTCAATCTGCACGGTTTGCCCCCTCGGTCTGCACATGTTGGTTGTCCGCCGCCTGTTTTTGCAGTTCGATGAACTTCTCGTAGACCTTCTTGGCCATCGGCGCCGCCGCCTCGCCGCCGTGACCGCCATGCTCGACCAGCACCGCGATGGCGACTTGGGGCGACTGCACGGGCGCATAGGAAACAAACCAGGCATGGTCCCGCGTGAAGCGGCTCAACTGTTCGCTCTTAACATAGCCCCCTTTCATTTCGACCACCTGGGCGGTACCGGTCTTGCCGGCTACTTCGATCAGCGGCGAACGCGCCATGCCGCCAGTGCCGCCTTTAACGACATCGGCGAGCGCGTTGTGCACACGGGCCAGCGTATCCGGTTTCATTTCGATGGTGCGGATGAGCTCCGGGGGGAATTCACGCACGTTAGAGCCATCGAGAGATTCGACCTTGCTGACCAAGCGCGGCCGATAGAGCTTGCCGCCGTTGGCTACTGCGGCCATCATGTTGGCCATTTGCAAGGGCGTCACCGTCACATAACCTTGGCCGATGGCGACCGATAGGGTTTCGCCGGGATACCAAGGCTGCCGGTAGCGTTTCAGTTTCCAGGCGGAGTCGGGAATCATGCCGCCCCGTTCATCGTCCAACGCGATGCCGGTTTTTTCGCCGAGACCGAAGGCGCGCGCCCACTTGGCGATCTTGTCGACGCCCAGCTTATTGCCCAACTGGTAATAGTAAGTGTCGCATGAGATCACCAAGGAATAATGCAAATTTACCGCGCCATGGCCGCCCTGTTTCCAGTCACGAAAATTGCGATTACCGAAATGAAAGAAACCAGGATCGGAAATCTGCGCGTTGGGATCGACGGCGCCCTCTTCGAGGCCGGCAATGAACATAACGATTTTGAACGTCGATCCTGGCGGAAACTGCCCCTGGGTGGCCCGATTACTTAACGGCCGCAACCGGTCGGTAATCAGAGCATTCCATTCGTTGCCTTTGATGCCGCGGGCGAAAACGTTGGGATCGAAAGCCGGCGTGCTGGCGAGGGCCAAGATCGCCCCCGAGTTGACATCGATGGCGACGATGGTGCCTTCCTTTCCCTTGAGCGCTTCAAAGGCGGTCTGTTGCATCTGCCGGTCCAAAGTCAAATGCACGGTGTAGCCGGGTACGTCGCTCACTTGGTGCAGCACGCGCACCCGCCGGCCGAGCGCGTCGACTTCCACTTGCTGACCGCCATGCTGCCCGCGCAATACTTCTTCCCAGCGCCGCTCGACCCCGGACTGGCCGATTTCGTCGCCGAGAAGATATCCCTGCTCTTTGTAATTCTTTAATTGACGGTCGTTGATCTCGCCCATGTAACCCAGGATATGCGCCGTGGTCTGGCCATCGACGTAGTTGCGACGCGGACGAATACGCAAACTTACGCCGGGCAAATCGAGCTGGTGGGTCTCCACGGCTACCACGGCGGCCCATTCGATATCCCGGCCCAAGACAATCTCATCGAAGGCAGAGCGGCTCTTGCTGTCTGCGTAGGTCTGCAATAGTTCGTCGGCGTCCCGCCCGAGACGGCTGGCCAGCACACGCAATGTCTGCTCGGGCTCCTTGGAGTCCTCGGGAACGAAAATCAGATCAAAGGACGGCCGGCTATCGACTAACAGCTCACCGTGGCGATCGTAAATCATACCGCGAGTGCCGGCAACGCGCTTGAGCCGGACGCGGTTATTTTCGGACAGAAACGTGTAGCGTTCCCCCTGGACCAATTGCAAGTGGACCAGGCGGGCGACCAAGCCGATGAAGACGATGGCGAGCAGTCCATAAAGAAAGTTCGCCCGCCGGCGGATCTCCGGCGCGCCGTCTTGTTTATTGATTTGCAGTACTGTCATTTTTTGATCAAGCGGTAGGATTGAATCGTTCGACGAAAATTTGGCCACGCCGCAATAGGGCAAACACCAATGGCGCGAGGAGCGCTGCCAGCAAAGCCTCCCACAGCACGTAACGAGCCGCGCCCGCCCAGAATCCATCGACGCTGAGAAAGATCGCCCAGATCACCACCATCGCCGCGCCTTTGACCAGAGCGGCAAGCAAAACCACCACTGAACTGACGATCGGATGGTGCAACCAGATCGATCGCGCGGATAGATAGACAGCCAAATAGACCAATGACATGGCAAAGGCATTAAACCCCAATATCGGGCTTGACACGGTATCGATCGAATAACCCAATAGAAACGATCCGAGTGCCGCCCCAACCGACGGATGATAGAGCCCTAAGTAAACGCATAGGACGAGAATTAAGTCAGGCACCACCGGACCGATCGGCAACAGGTGAAAAAATGTCGTCTGTAATACCACCAGAAAAATCCCGACAAGTAAAAACAACAAGAACAGTTTCATGGGCACATAGGTCAGAGCAATAATCGGCTACTTTTTCGCCGCTTCGTTTTCGCCACTTACAATCAGGACTTCTTCGACAAGCGAAGCCTGGATAGCAGGCAAAACCTCGACGATTTGAAACAGCCCCCGGCTCTGTTTGCGCACTTTGATCACGGTACCGACCAGCATGCCTTTCGGGAAAATATTATCCAAACCTGAGGTTACCAAGCGGTCGCCTTCGCGCACGTCTTCGCTGCGTTTGATATATTTTAGCACGGTACCGCTCTCGAGCGAACCGGAAACAATCCCACGACTGCGCGTGCGCTGAACCATTACATCGATGCCGCTGTTCGGGTCCGTGACCAGGAGCACTTTTGCCGTCCGTCCCGTGACGCTAACAACCTTGCCAATCACACCCAAAGGCGTTACCACCGCCATATCTTTACGCACTCCATCGGCGCTACCTTTGTTTAGAACGCAGCTTTGAAACCAACTTGTGGCGCTTGCGGCGATAATCGATGCGGTAATCGCGCCGGCAGGCAACTCGCCGCGAAAATCGAGGAGTTGCTGCAAGCGTTGGTTGGTCGCTTCGGCTTCTAACAGCCGTTGCCTTTCGATTTCTAGGGTTTGGAGCCGGTTTCTCAGCCGCTCGTTTTCGCTGCGAAATCCGGCGAGGGTATCGTAGTTATCGCGAAATCCCTTGATCCAATTGGCGGTGCCTTGACCGACTATCTGCAACGGCCGGAGAATCCACATCAATAGGGCGCCAACCGGTTCGTTTTTGATCTGGCCCCGGGCCGTAGCGGTTAAGATGTACAGCGAAAGCAGTAAACAGAAACAGGAACAGAAGAATATTTGGTTCCTGCGTAGGAAAGCAAGCATGGCAGGCTCGATCGTACCTGAAACACGGAATCCATCCAAACCCGGTCTAGTGGACCGCAACCTCCCGCAATAGGGTGATCTCATCCAGGGCCTTACCGGCGCCCATCACCACTGCCGTAAGCGGATCGTCGGCCATCATCACCGGCAGGCCGGTTTCTTCGCGAAGAAGAATATCCAAATTGCGCAGCAACGACCCGCCGCCGGCGAGCACAATACCGCGGTCGACAATGTCGGAGGCAAGTTCTGGCGGCGTCCGCTCAAGGGACAAACGCACCGCTTCGACGATTTGGTTGATCGGTTCGAGCAGCGAATCGCGGATCTCTTCGTCGGTAATAACCACGGTTTTGGGCACACCCGCGACCAAATCGCGACCTTTGATTTCCATAGTCTGCACTTCATCGCCGGGATAAGCCGAACCGATGGTGATTTTAATCAGTTCTGCCGTGCGTTCGCCAACCAGCAAATTGTATTTGCGTTTGATGAATTGGGCGATCGCTTCATCCATCTTATCACCGCCAACACGCACCGAGCGGGAAAACACGATACCGGAAAGCGAGATCACCGCGACCTCGGTAGTACCGCCGCCGATGTCGACAATCATGTTACCGGTGGGCTCGGTGATCGGCAACCCAGCGCCGATCGCCGCCGCCATCGGTTCTTCGATCAAGTAGACTTCCCGTGCGCCGGCGGACTCTGCGGATTCGCGCACCGCGCGCTTCTCGACTTCGGTAATGCCAAAGGGCACACCGACGATGATGCGCGGTCGCACCAAGGTGCGGCGATTGTGAACTTTGTGGATGAAGTAACGCAGCATCGCCTCGGTGATTTCGAAGTCGGCGATGACGCCATCCTTAAGTGGCCGAATGGCGACAATACTACCCGGAGTACGTCCCAACATGCGCTTGGCTTCCGCGCCCACGGCAAGAACTTTCTTGCCGCCGCGTTCATTGCGTTGTTGGACCGCGACCACGGAAGGTTCGTTACAGACAATGCCTTGGTTCTTTACATAAATTAAAGTATTGGCTGTCCCAAGATCGATGGCAAGATCATTAGAGAAGACCCCAAAAAGGGCATCAAACATCAGCAACTCCTTCTTGTGAGCGCGCAACCGACTAAAGCTATGAGAAAATATCAGATTTTGCGAAAGCTGGCAAGGTAATGATAAATCTCTGGAAAAATCGTTTTAATCGAAGGTTTGTAAGTTGCATATGCGCAGACCATTTTTTATCATGCTAAAACTATTTCAGGGGTTTTTATGAAAGGATCGACCACCGATGCTTGATTTTCTCCGTAAAAAAAAACGAAACTGGGCGATCCTTTTCCTGCTCGGCCTCATAATCATTGTTTTCGTGGCGTTTTATGGCGGCAACAAGATGGGCGACCGCCCCACCTCGGAAGTGGCAATGATCAACGGCGAACCGATCAGCCAGCGGGAGTTTGCCGCTGAATATCAGCGCACGATCGAGCGTTATCGCGAGATGCTCAAAGGCCAGCTCACCGAAGAAATGATCAAAGGACTCAATCTCAAAGGCAACATCGTCGAAAACTTGGTGCAAAAAAAGCTCGTCCTGCAGGAAGCGCGAAGCCTTGGCTTGGTGGCGACAGACGATGACGTCGTCCATCAGCTGGCCAAGGTGCCGGAGTTCCAGGTCGCCGGCCGCTTCAACAAAGAACGCTATTTGCAGCTATTGCAAGCCAATCGCCTGCAACCAGCACAGTTCGAAGAGGACCAGCGCGATCAGATCACATTGCAGCGGCTCTACAACATTATTATTGACTCGGTTCACGTCAGCGACGCCGAGGTGCGTGAGCGCTATCGCCTCGACCAAGAGAAAATCAACCTGGGATTCATTAAATTATCGGTCAACGATTTCGTCTCTCAGGTCAAACTCACCGAGGACGACATCAAGAAATTCTACGAACGCAACAAAGAATCTTTGAAAGAACCGCTCAAGATCCAAGTCGAATATCTAACCTACCCTTTCGAGCAGTTCTCCGCTGACACGCAAGTTAGCGCCAAAGAGATCGAAGAATATTATCAGAACAATCAAAAAACCAAATTTCACCGGCCCCGGGAGGCCAAGGTTCGCTATATCTCTCTCGCCCTCGCGCCTACCGCCAGCCCAGAAGAAAAGAAAGTCGTATTAGCGAAAGCCGAGGCTATCGTCAAAGAAGCGCGCCGCGGCAAAGATTTCGCGCAGTTGGCAAAAAAGGAGTCTGCCGATGCCACCGCGGCCAAAGGTGGAGACGTCGGCTGGGTCGTCCAAGGTCAGATGCCCCCGGAGGTGGATAAATTAATTTTTGGTACCGGTAAGGGCGATGTTAGCGATCCGGTGGAAAGCCCCGGCGGCGTGCAGATATTTAAGATCGACGACACGCGTGAGGAAAAAAATCTTACATTGAAGGAAGCCACCGCGGAGATCACGCAGATCCTGAAGACCGATCAGGCCAAGAAAGCAGCCGGCAAGGTAGCCGATAACGACCGCGTCAAAGCCCAGGCCGGCACGGAATTTATCAAACTGGCGCAAGCGAGCGGCGTCATGGCCAAAGAGACCAAATTATTCGCCGCCGGCGAAATCCTCCCCGAGTTCGGCCAAAACCAGGAAATCTATAAAATCGCTTTCGGCCTTGGACAACAGGACGTGAGCCAGATCGTCGAAGCCAATAACGGCTATATTTTTCTCCGGCTCAAACAACGCAAGGAATCAACCGTACCGCCGCTGGAGAGTATAAAAGAACAAGTCGAAAAAGGCGCCAAGGAAGCCAAGGCCTATGAGCTGACGTTGCAAAAGGGCAATAGCCTGCTCGACCAGCTGAAGAAGGAAAAAGATCTCGCCAAGCTCGCCGGCGCCAACGATTTGAAGGTTGACGAGACCGGCTGGTTTCAGCGCAACGCGCCGCAGCTGCCAAAAATCGGCGATCTCCCCGAGCTGCGCGGCAGCGGCCTGCCGGTATCGGCGCAACAGCCGGTAGCCGATAGACTTTACACGCAAAAAGATGCCGCCTACATTTTAGCCTTCAAAGAAAGCCGGCCCGCCGACATGGAACAATTCGAAAAGGAGAAAGTGCTGCTGAAGAAACAAGCCCTGGTGGAAACCCGCCAACGGGCTTTGGCCAAGTACCTCGAAAGTCTCAAGGCCAAGGCGAAGATCCAATTCAACAACGATTTCTTGGAAGCGAGCTGAGCGTCGCGGTACCCAACGTGCAAATCGTCCTCGTGCGCCACGGCGCTACCGATTGGAATCTGCAACACCGCTGCCAAGGTTCGAGCGATCGCGACCTGAGCGAGGTTGGCCTGTGCCAAGCCGAGGAGATCGCCGCGCTACTGCGCCCGGAAACCCTTCACGGTATCTATTCCAGCGATCTGAAACGGGCGCGACGCACAGCTGAAGTCATCAACGCGCATCACAACCTCCCGGTTATAATCGAGGAAAGCATTCGTGAGCTCGACCATGGCGACTTGGAAGGACTGACGTTCAACGAGATCAAACAGCACCACGGCGAATTTCTGGCGCGCTGGCGCAGCGAGCCGGCGGAACTTCAAGTGCCCGGCGGCGAGCGCCTGGCCGATGTCGCCGAACGCGCCTGGCTTGGGCTCCAACGGATTGTCATGCGCCATCAGCCTTCAGACACCATCGTCGTCGTCAGCCACAATTTTCCGATCGTCGGCATCGTCTGCCGGATCACCGGAACCGACCTGAACGAATACCGCAAATTTCATTTGGACCCCTGCGGCATAAGCCGGCTTAACCGCAACCGTGAGGGCTCCTGGCAGGTCACCCATATCAACGGCGACATGCTCGAAAACCATCGCGGCCGAGCGCTGCCCAATTGACGAAGTTCTATGCCGCACAGCAATCCGCGGTTCCGCCTGTCATTGGCGCTTGGCGATCAAACCGATAACGAAGAAAATTACCGCTAGGGCGAGGTAGGCGGTAAAAAATTCCGGCGCCGCCATCACCCCAAACCGGCTGGTAATCCCTCCAGCGGTAAGGTCGTAGGCATGGATGATGCCAAAGGCCGATAACAACCCAGCCGCGACCGACCACAGCCCGGCGCGGGCAAACTGCCTCTCGATCAGCGCCACGCCGATGGCGGCAAGAATCATTGAAGTGAAAATGAAACCGCGCTCCAGCGAAATCATGCCATGGATCGCCACGCTTTCGTGGCTGAATTTGCCCAAGCCGACTTCGTAGAGCGACTTTCCCGCCGCGCGCAAACCGGTTTCGACCATCATCAATCCCCAACCTGCCAAGGCCGGCACCAGTCCCAGCGCCACCGCAGGCGCATGTTCTTTCGGCGTTTCCTGAAACGACTGGGCGACGATGATGATGCCGATGTAGAGCAGAATACCGATGCCTGCCTCCAGAGGGATGATAGCGAGCACGGCTTGAATCGTACCGGTAAAACAGAGAAAAGCGATGAACACGCCGTTGAGTGCCGAATAGCCGGAACGGGCGCCCAACCGCTTCCAACCGGGATGGCCGATGTAGATGGTCGTCGGAAACACGCTGCCGAACAACGCCGCCACCACGGAGCCAATACCATTGGCCATCAGCGAGGAAAATGTCGGGTAGCGGTCGCCGGCCGCTTCTGCGCTTTCGATATTCTGTAGCGAACCGACCACGTTGAAAATCCCCATGGGAAAAATTACCGCGAAGTAACTCAGAAACGCCGGATGCATGAGCGCTTCCCACAACGAATCGCCGGCAAACGCCGGCAGCGACAACAGCCAGTTTACCGCTAATGCCTCACCTTTCATGTTTCCCAACGTCCAACCGAGGATCGTGCCGACGGTGATGGCGACCATGCCGCCGGGCAGGCCGAGGGGCAATTTCTGATGGGAAAAGTAAGCGACGAAAATCAACCCCATCGGCACCAGCGCGACCAGCGGTTGCGCGAAAATTCTGAAGGTGAAATCCATCGCGATGAAAGTAATCGCGATACCGGACAACGCCGACAGCAACGCCGCTCGCGGCGTCACCCGGCGCACCGCTTCGGCGACAAACGCGCCGAGGATTTCAATCACGCCGTTGAGAAAGCACGCGACCAGACCCACCTTCCACGCCCACACCGGATCTTTAGTCTCTTGCACGATCGGCAGCATGATGAAAAAGACAAAGGCGAACAAGCTTACGGTGTTGATGCCGTAAGGCAGTGCTGTGACATCTTCGCGCCCGCTCTCCCGCGCCAGCCGGCGCGCCTGCCACGCGTAGAAAAAATTGCCGACAAGAATCGAGATTGCCGCTCCCGGCAGGATCTTGCCGAATATATAGCTGTCGGGCAGCCGGATCAGCTCACGGCACAAGCCGACGATAAGAATGAGTTGAATCAAATTGTCGATCATCAAGCCGAAGAAACCGTCAAGATCTTTACGGACAAACCAGGGTGGATTGGAAGCAGAATCAGCCATAAGCGAAAAATTCTCCGCTAAAGTTTCGCAGACTTTAGCTGCCGCTGCTCGGTGGTGTCAAATCGTATCCATACAATTCGACTGGGCAACTCAACTTGAATCCCCGCCTGATGGACGATAAGAATGTGCAACAGATGTCGACTTTGCTGTTCAAAAACCTCGGACAGTTGGACTACCTGGCCGCCGTTCAATTGCAGGAACGGTTGCTCTCGTTGAAGCAGCAAGAATCACTTGCGGACGTACTCCTGCTGGTTGAACATCCCCAGGTATACACTCTCGGTCGCGGCGGCAACCCGGCAAACCTACTGGCGCCGGGGGAAATCCCCGTGCACCGCACCAGCCGCGGCGGCGATGTGACGTATCATGGCCCCGGTCAGTTAGTCGTCTATCCGATCGTCGATCTGCGTTCAAAACTACGCAAAGACGTGCACCGTTATGTGCGTAACCTGGAGCAGAGCGCAATCCTAACGCTCGCGGACTTTGACATCACGACCACCCGCCGCCCGCCGTACACAGGCATCTGGATCGACGACAGAAAGATCGCCGCCATCGGCGTCGCCGTGCGCCGCGCGATTACTTACCACGGGTTGGCGCTGAACGTGAATACCGATCTCGCTTACTTTCAACGCATCATTCCATGCGGCCTGGCTTGGGCTCAAGTGACGTCGATGCAAAAGGAACTCGGTATTGAGCAAAACGTCAGCGATGTTCGAGTGCGCTTTCTCCATCACTTCGCCGAGATCTTCGGGTATCGTGATGTGGTTGAAGCCAACGCGCAGTCGGACGATTTCAACGAATTGAACGGCTTGCAAGATTTGAACCGGTGAATCCCATGGGTCGAAGACATCCCGATTGGATCAAAGTCAAAGCTCCAGGTAATCCCAACTACCTGCGACTGAAGAAATTAATGCGGGGGAAAAACCTCCACACGGTATGTGAGGAAGCACACTGCCCGAACATCGGCGAGTGCTGGGGCAACAAGACCGCGACCTTTTTGATTCTTGGCGACACCTGCACGCGGGGCTGCCGCTTCTGCGCGATCGCCAAAGGCAAACCGCTGGCGCTGGATCCCGAAGAACCGCGCAATGTCGGTCTCACCGTCAAGGATCTCGGCTTGGACCACATCGTGGTCACCTCGGTCAATCGCGACGATCTGCCCGATGGCGGCGCCGATCATTTCGCCAGGACGGTTTTCTGGATAAAGAATTTGAATCCTGGAATCCGCGTCGAATTGTTAATTCCCGACTTCGACGGCAATCCCGATGCGCTCAAGACCGTGGTTGGTTCCGGCATCGAGATATTGAATCACAACATTGAAACCGTGCCGCGTCTGTACAGCAAAGTCCGCCCTGGGCATACATATGAATGCTCGGTAAATATTTTAAAGTCCGCCAAAGAAATGCGCCCGGAAGTTCTCACCAAGACCGGCATGATGTTAGGCGTCGGCGAAACCAGAGAAGAAGTCACGACTACGCTGGCCGAACTGAAAGAAAACAATGTCGACATCATTACGTTAGGACAGTACTTGCAGCCGTCACCGAAGCTGCTCAAAGTCGAGCGCTATCTCCATCCTGACGAATTTAAGGAATTCAAAACCGCCGCCGACAAACTTGGCTTTCGCCATGTCGAATCAGGCCCGCTTGTGCGCAGTTCTTATCATGCTTGGAGCCATGTGAATTAGGTGCCGCGAATAGCCGATCCAAAAATAGGTGATCGCTGACGGATACTCGCGTCTTTGAGCTTTCAACCCGCTACCCTCGACCATCCTTTTAATTCTCTGCCATTCGCTTACAAAGCCATCGCGCCGTTCGTAATAATCTGGCATCGCCCCCGCGCGGCCCGACCAGCTGCACGCCGATAGGCAGAGCGTCGCTATTCTGCAGTAGCGGCAAAGTAATGCAGGGCATGCCACACAGCGTCCACAGGGTACAAAATGATGGATCTCCCGTGGACGTAAGCCCCTTTGGCGCGGCGCTCGGCGCCGCCGGCGTCAGGATCGCGTCATAGCGCTGTTCGAAGAGCTCGACGAAGCTGTCGTGCAGCGGCGCGATCTGTTTGAGCGCCCGTTGGTAATCCATCGCGCGCACTTCACGTCCCCGTTCGATCTGCGCGCGCAGTTGTTCGGATAACAGTGCGCGGCTGTTTTGCCATTCTCGTTCGAAGTTATGGGCAACCTCGGCACCCATGATTGTCTGGTGCCACTGCCAAGCGTCCTGGGCAGACGGGAACAGCTCGACTTCTTCCACTTGCGCGCCCAGCTGCTCGACGATCTCGGCAAACCCTTCCTTGCTGTCATCATCGGCGCGTTGCCACATCGGCGTCTTGATAAAAGCGAACATCGGCGCCAGCGGCGGCTCTTGGGCGGATAAGGTGGAGAATGGAATTCGCGCTCCTGGTCGGGTATCGGCATCGTTTTCATCGTAGGCGACCAACTGCTCGGCGAGCAGCGCGATGTCGTCGATGGTCCGGGCGAACAGGCCGACATGATCGAGGGTGCGAGAGAGCGGTGAAACCCGATGACGTGAAATCAATCCATGGCTAGGTTTGAAACCGATGACGCCGCAGTAGGCGGCCGGTCGAATCGTCGATCCGGCGGTCTGGCTGCCGATGGCGAGCGGCACCATATGCGCCGCCACCGCCGCCGCCGAACCGCTCGACGAGCCCCCGGGCGTATGCTCCCGGTTATGCGGATTGCGGGTTTTCCCAGGGTTTAGGTATGCAAACTCGGTCGTCACCGCTTTGCCCATGATCACTGACCCGGCGCCGCGCAGCAAAGCCACCGCGGTTGCGTCCCGCGACGGTGTCCGCCCGGCGTGAATCGGCGAACCATACTCTGTCGGCATGTCGGCAGTATCGAAAATATCCTTGATGGCGATTGGAACGCCGTGCAACGGCCCGATCGGCCTGCCTTCGAGGCGCTGTCGATCGAGCGCGCGCGCTTGCGTTAGCGCATACTCCGGATCGAGAAATGCCCAGGCTTGAATGTTGTCATCGACCGCACGGATATGGGTCAGACAGGCTTCAACCAGCTGCTCCGAACTGATCACACCGTCGCGCATCAGCAGAGCTGCTTCCGACGCAGAGAGCAGATGAAGATCAGCTAAATCCATGACACTCGCGTCATTGTGGGTTCGGCCCAATCGGACGTTTTGAACTGTCTCGACGGCTTGAACGATTTGAACGCTTCAATTTCCGTATAAGAACTCCGGTAGCCATAAGGTCATGCCCGGCCAGATGTGCATGCATACCAGACACAGACAGACGATCAGCATGTAAGGCATCATGCCGGCGAAGATTTGGTTGAGCGTGACATGCTTAGGCGCCACGCCTTTGAGATAAAACGCCGACATCGCTACCGGAGGCGAGAGGAACGCCGCCTGCAGATTGACTGCTACCATGGTGCCGAACAGGATCGGATCGACGTTGAAATGACTCAGCAGCGGAATAAAGATCGGACAGAAAATGACGATAATCTCGGTCCACTCGAGCGGCCAGCCGAGTATGAAAATGATCGCTTGGGCGACCAGCTGAAAGCCCAACGGAGAAAGATTCAAGCCCAATACCCAACGTTCGATCAATCCCTGACCACCATGCAAGGCGAAGACGCCGGAGAACAACGCCGAACCGATGAACAGCCAGCACACCATCGCGGTTGTCTTAGCTGTGAGAAATGTCGCTTCTTGAAGATTGCGCCTGAGCTCCGGCGACTTCGGCAGGCCAATAGCGAGTGGAATTCCCGTGCCGACAAACACCGCACCCAGGGATCCTGAAACGACTAGCGTGGCGATATCGCCGCGCTGGAGCCCTACGAGTAAACCGATGACAGCGCCCAGAAGACTCCACCAGCCGCAGCGGCGCGGGAACTTCACCATGACGGCGAGATAGAGAGCGCCCAAGGCGCCAATTGCCGCCGACTCGGTGGCAGTGCAGATCCCCAAGAGTATGACTACGAGCACGACAATGGTCAGCACACCCAGCGGCACAACGGAGATCGCCAGTTCCTTGAGAATTTGAAACTGCTCGCCGTCCATGCGCCAGTAATAATAAGCGAGCAGGAGTGTCGAAAGCGCGACGGAAGCCCAAAACCAATTGTAAAATCGCTCGGGCACTTTACCGCCGCCACCGGCGGCGGTCGGCGCAGCGAGAGAACCCATCTCTTGGGGTGGTGCGTCAGGCGATCGCGCCGTTTCGCTTGACTCAGCGGTTATTTCCGCTGAGCCCAGTTCCTGGGGCTTTACTTCATCGGTTGCCAATTCTTGTGGCTTTTCCTGCACCGCGCCTAAGTCCTGCGGTTTCTCGGACTGCGATGGCGTAGCCAACCCTGATGGCGGCTCCAGCTCTGGCGTCGCAACATTGGCGCTGACTGCCGCCGGCGCGCTGTGAACGACCACATACCACCATATGCCAGCGTAGGTTCCGACGGTCAGCGCCAGCGGCACCATCAAAACCAGAACTTTATTGACGATAAATCCGTAACCGGCGGGTTTGCCATCGGGCCGAGTCGCGCCGCGCAGTTTAACCGGTTGGAAGAGCAGCGTGATGATGCCCGCGAACACGCGCTTTGACGGGCCCCTTTCGAGACTCCGCAACCAGTCCGGAACCGCAATGCGGTATTGATCCGGCGGCAGCTTCGGGGCAATTTTCGGATTGATGGTCGCCCAGCCAAGAATGTAGATGAGATAGAGAAACGTCAAAAAGAAGCCGGGAATCATCGCCGCGGCGTAGAGTTTGACAATCGACTGGCCGGCAACGGCGGCGTAGACGATTAGCATAACCGATGGCGGAATGAGAATCCCAAGGGTGCCGCCGGCGGTTATCGCGCCGGATGCCAATCGGACATCGTAGCCGGCATTGAGCATCGGTCGCAACGCGATGACGCCCATCAGCACAACCACCGCACCGACGATGCCGGAAGCGATGCCCCAGAAGGCGCAGACGAGTAACGTAGTAACCGCGAGCGACGCCGGCACCCGGCGAAATGCCAACTGCACGCTGTGAAACATCCGGTCGACCAACGCCGCGCGTTCCATGATGTAGCCCATGAAGACGAACAATGGCACCGACAAAAGCGTGTCATTAGTCATGACACCGTAAGTGCGCTGCACCATCAGATCGAAGATTTGATTCTGCCACCAATGATAGGCCGGGTCCCAAAAGGCGAGATAGCCGAAGATCATGCCCAAGCCCATGAGCGTGAACGCGGTCGGGAAACCCATCATGATCGCGACCACGATGAGCCCCAGCATGGTTAAACCGAGCAGCGGATCGCTCATGGCTTTTTCTCGTCGTCATCGATATCCATGGAGCTGCGATGACGCGCGGCATCGTCGATGGCGTGTGCCGATCTCATGGTTGCCAAGCGCGATTCCTCGTCGATAAATTCGCTGTGCGAAAGTTGGGACTCGATTACGTCTATTTCTTCCACATCGTCCAAGCGCGGCGGCCATACGCCCTTTTGAATGCAAAGGATGCAGCGGACAATTTCTCCAACGCCCTGGAGCATGACGAACGCCCCGGCAATAGGAATGACAGTCTTAAAATAGTAAATGGGCGGACCCTCCGCCGTCACATTCGAGTGCTCGGCGATACGCCAGGAATCGGCGGCGTAACCATAGCCCGCATAAACCAGTCCCAGAATGCCCGGGATAAAAAACAGAAAGTACAATGCCAGGTCGAGCGAGGCCTGAGCGCGCGGTTTCAAGTAGATATAAACAAAGTCAGCGCGCACATGACCCGCGAGCGCCAAGGTGTAAGCGCCGCACATCATGAACAGCGTGCCGTAAAGCATATTGTTCAGATCGAAGATCCACGCGGTAGGCGCGTTCAAAATGTAGCGCTTGAAGACTTCGATGGAGACGACGATGGTGAGCGCCAGGATCAGCCAAGCGAAAGCCTTGCCGATCCAATAACTGATATTGTCGACGATTCGCAACAGTGCCGGGGCATTCATCTGAAGGGAAAAGACCAGCCACCCGGTCTATTCCGGATAGCTGGCATTAAGGAACAATATCCTGCGGCGGCTAGCCTTTCTTGGCGGGGGCCGCAGGTTTAGCTGCTGCTTTGGCGAAGTAGTGATTGAAGGCCATGCGTCGCTGCACGTTGGTGTCGAGATCCCATTTTACCGCGCGCACGGCAAAGGCGCGCTGCGATTCCGCAACTTCTTTGAATGTCGGGTTCTCGGACGATTTCTTCGCCTCGACCTGGTCGAAGATTTCCAATTGCTTCTGCAGAACAGTATCCGGGGTCTTGTAAAATCTAACCCGCTCTTTGGTCTGTAACTCGATATAGTCTTTCGAGTAACGATCGATCGCCTTCCAGGACATGTCAGCCGAAGCAGCGTCCGCAGCGTACGCGATGATCGCCTTGATCTTGTCCGGCAACGCGTCGAATTTCGTCTTGTTGAACAGGACCTCGAAGGTCTCGGCATTCTGATGATAACTCTGCAACATACAGACCTTCGAGACATCTTGGAAGCCGAGCGCGCGGTCGGACGACGCGTTGTTGAACTCGGCTCCCTCGATCAGACCGCGGTCCAATGCCGGCACGATCTCGCCGCCAGGCAGCGCGTTCACCGATGCACCCATGCCTTGGAACACGTCGATTGAGATGCCCACCGTGCGAAACTTCATACCCTTGAAGTCGTCGGCCTTGGTGATTGGCTTCTTGTACCAACCGAGTGGCTGGGTCGGCATCGGGCCATAGGGAAAAGAAACCACGTTAGCGCCAAGCGCGTTGTAGATCTTGCTCAGCAGCTCCTTACCGCCACCGTACTTGTGCCAAGCGAGAACCATATTGGCGTCCATGCCATAAGCAGGACTTGATCCCCAGAGCGCGAGAGCGGCCTGTTTACCGTAATGGTAGCTGAGAACACCGTGGCCGCCGTCGAGCGTGCCCTTCGACACGGCGTCGAGCAGTTGAAACGCCGGCACCACCGCGCCGGCGGGCAGGACTTCGATCTTCAAATCACCGCCGGTCATATCAACAACCTTCTTGGCGAAGTCAAGCGCGAACTCGTGGAAAATATCCTTAGTCGGCCAGGTGCTCTGCCAACGCATCGAAGTCGCGCCTTGTGCCTTCACGATGTTCGGGAAACCGAGGACCGCCGCGCCGCCAGCGACCATCGCTGCTTTCAGAACATTGCGCCGAGAAACTTTCTTCACTTCCGCCGCCTCAATCGATACGTTCGTCCGCCATTACCAGCCTCCTATCAATCTAAATACCAACGCTGTAAGCTTATATTATAGTCCCGTTAAGCTAGTCAATCTGGATAGACGCAGGTTGACACCCTATTTCACTCTCGGCTACGGTTGCTGCACATGGACAAGCGAGAACTGCTGCTTCAACTGCGCCGCATCGTCGGCAGGCCATACGTTTTAATCGAGAAAGAAGATGTCGTCGTCTACGAGCAGGACGGTTCGATTTTCCAGGTCATGCCGGAAATAGTCGTCGTGCCGGCCAACGTCGAAGAAGTCTCAGCGGTGGTCAAAGCGGCGCAGCAAGCCAATGTGCCGATCGTCCCGCGCGGCTCGGGCACTGGTCTGGCGGGGGGCGCTGTTCCGGCCGAAGGCGGGATCATTTTGTCGCTGTCGCGATTGGATCGAATTCTCACTATCGATCTGGAAAATCGATTCGCCGTCGTCGAACCCGGCGTCATCAATCTCGATGTCACCAAAGCCGTCGCCAAAGACGGCTATTTCTACGCTCCCGATCCGAGCAGCCAGGCCGCCTGTTCCATCGGCGGCAACGTGGCGAATAATTCCGGCGGGCCGCACACATTGGCCTATGGCGTTACCACCAATCATGTACTGGGCATCGAAGTCGTCCTGGATGATGGCGAAATCGTCTGGCTGGGCGGCGAAGTCCCCGACACGCCGGGCTACGATCTCTGCGGTGTTTTCGTCGGCTCCGAAGGCACCATGGGCATCGTCACGAAAATCGCCGTCAAACTCATGCCGACCCGCGAATCAGTAGGTACCCTGCTGGCGATCTTCGACGACATGGACTTTGCCACCAAAACCGTCGTCGACATTACCGCAGCCGGAATTATTCCGGCGGCGCTGGAAATCATGGATCAAACTGCCATCGAAGCGGTCGAACGCGGCGCGCCGGTGGGCTTTCCACGCGACGCCGCGGCGGTGCTGATCGTCGAAGTCGAAGGGCTTAGCGAACATACCGAACCGTCGATCAAGCTGGCCAGTGAAGTGTGCCAGCGCAACGGTGCCCGGGAAGTGCGCGTCGCCCAGGATGAAGCCCAACGCCAGTTGTTATGGAAAGGCCGCAAAGGCGCATTCGGCGCCATGGGCACGTTGGCGCCCAACTATTACGTCCAAGATGGCGTCGTGCCGCGCAGCCAGCTACCCGAGATGATGCGCCGCGTCGCCGCCATCGGCAAAGAATTTAACTTGACCATTGCCAACGTGTTTCATGCCGGCGACGGCAATCTGCACCCGAATATCTTGTTCGACATGCGGAAACCGGGCGAGTTGGCGCGCGTCATCGCAGCCGGCGCGGCGACCCTGCGCGCCTGCGTCGAACTGGGCGGCAGTATCACCGGCGAACATGGCGTCGGCATGGAAAAAAAGGCTTACATCGGCTTGCTATTCAACGACCGCGATCTCGCCGCCATGAGCCGGGTGCGTCATGCCTTCGACCCGGATAATCGCTTCAATCCGGCAAAACTTTTCCCCACCCCGGCGAGCTGTGGCGAGGTGCGCCTAGAACCGGCAAAGATTCCAGCCGGGTTGTGGATCTAGTCTTAGAACTAGGAAGCGATCACTTGGAACCTTTCCACCATCCGCCCGAGACCGGGGATAAACCAAAAATCCCGAGCCTCGACCTCGCCGAACTCTACCAATGCGTTCACTGCGGCCTGTGCTTGAATCAGTGTCCAACCTACCGCGTCACGCGTCTGGAAGCGGAATCGCCGCGCGGCAGAATCCATCTGGTCAAAGCTGCTGCCGACGGACGCATCGAGTTGAACGATCGCTTCAAAGAACACCTGCAACTTTGTCTGCTCTGCCGCGCCTGCGAGTCAGCTTGTCCCTCCGGCGTGCAGTATGGCCGGATCGCCGAAACCGCTCGCGAACAGATCGGTCCGCCGGGTTCGCCGGCGGTCAAATCGCTATTGAACTTCGTCTTTACGCAGATACTGCCCCACGCCGCAAGGTTAAAACTCGCGTTCACGCTTTTGCGCCTGTACCAGAGTACCGGCCTACAGCAACTCATGCGCCTGTTGATGCCTGGGAAACTTCGCGATCTCGATGCCATGTTGCCGGCGATCCCGTCGAAGTTTTTCCAGCCGCCGGCGAACGTTCTACCCGCCATCGGTCCGCGCCGCGCCCGCGTTGCCGTGCTCAACGGTTGCGTCATGCCGCTGCTCTTCGGCGACGTGAACGAAGCCACGGTAAGGGTGCTGCGGCGCAGCGGTTGCGAGGTGATTTTCCCGACGCAAACCTGCTGTGGCGCTTTGAATATTCACAACGGCGAACAAGTAGTCGCCAAGCAGATGGCGCGGCGTAATATCGACGCCTTTCTAGCCGTCGGCCAAGATGCTGGCCAAGATACTCGCCTGGATGCCATCGTCGTCAATGCCGCCGGCTGCGGCGCGGCGATGAAGGAATATGATTTTCTCCTGCGCGACGATACGGCCTACGCCGAGAAAGCCAAACGCTTCACCGCTCTGGTCAAAGACGCCGGCGAATTTCTCGCCGGGCTCGGTTTAGTCGGCGCATTGCAGCCGATCAATCTAACCGTCACCTACCAGGATCCCTGCCACCTCGCCCATGGGCAAAAGATTCGCCGCCAACCACGTGAGCTATTGCAAGCGATCCCCGGACTTAAATTAGTTGAAATGGAGGGTAGTGACCGCTGTTGCGGCAGCGCCGGGATTTACAACTTAACCCACGCAGGCATGTCGCAGGTGCTGCTCAAGGACAAGATGCAAGCCGTCGGCGCGACTCATGCCGACGCGGTGGTCGCGCCCAACCCCGGCTGTATGCTCCAACTACGCTACGGCGCGCAACACTACGGACCGAATCTGCCGGTCTATCATTTGATCGATCTGCTCGACCGCGCCTATGGCGACGCGCTGCCGGAACCATGAACCTATCTGCGCATCAGCTTGCCCAGCAGCTATCGGCGAGCATCGGCGCCGATAATGTCATCGTCGAGAAAAGTCGGCTTGCGGATCACGCGGTCGATACTGTCACACCAGCACTGATCTGCGCACCCACGACCGTGGAACAGTTAGCCACCGTTGTAAAAGTTTGTGCGGCAGCGCTGGCAACCATGGCGCCGTGGGGTGGGGGGACGGCGATCGGTTTGGGGAATCCGCCGCGGTCCCTGGATGTCGTCATAGAAACCACTCGGCTCCATCAAGCAATCGAACATGATCCTGCCAATCTCACGGTAACTGTGCAAAGCGGCATTGCCCTCAACGCGCTGCAAAACGTTATCGGTGCGGAACGGCAGTTCGTACCCTTCGATCCACCGTTGCCAGAGCGCTCGACCATCGGCGGCATCGTCGCGGCAAATTTGAACGGGCCGCGGCGCAGCAGCTACGGCAGCGTACGCGACCTGGTCATCGGCCTGAAAGTAGTTCTCGCTTCAGGCGAGATTATCAAAGCCGGCGGCAAGGTCGTCAAGAACGTCGCCGGCTACGACATGTGCAAACTCTTCACCGGTTCACTGGGAACCTTGGGAATCATCGCCGAAGTAACCTTACGAGTAGCGCCGCTGCCGGCCGATACCGCGACTGCCAGCGCCACCGGCACACTGGTCCAAACGGCGGATTTAGCCGGGCAGTTGGCGCGCACCAAATTGCTCCCGACCGCGACCTTCCTCCTCAACGCGGGTTCGGCGCCTTGGCAACTAGCGGTCAGTTTCGATGGCTTTGCCGAAACTGTAACGCGCCAGGTCGACGATCTAGGCAAGTTGGCGCACCGACTTGGCATGACTACAGAAATCGTCGATGGAGAAAAACCACGGCAACAGCGGCAAGCGATCGCCGACCTACCGATCAGCCAAAATCATTTGGTCTATCGCCTCACGGTCCCGCGCGGTGCGGTCATGAAAACGATCTCGACCATTACCGATTGGATAAAAGCTCAAGCGACACAGACGATCTGCGCTGATATGGCAATGGGAACGATCTGGATCGTCTTGCCGGCGAATCGAACGGCGTGTGAATTGTTTCCCCGTCTAATCGCACTAACCCAACAGCAGCGCGGTCACGCCGTAATCTTCAACGCACCGGCAAAGTTGAAGCAAGCCAACGATGTCTGGGGTCCGGCGACACCCGCCCATGGACTAATGCGAAAAATCAAGCAGGAATTCGATCCGTTTAATCTGTTAAATCCCGGCCGCTTCGTCGGCAGCCTGTAAGCTTAAGGTTGCCTGGCCATTGCGAATCTCCTGAACGATCTGCTTGCCCAACCTAAAGAGGGCGAGTTTTTAACCGGCTCCTGCATGTCTGATTGTTTTTTTCAGACTTTGCGTCTTTTGCGGCCATATCCCATTCCGAAGCCAACGATTTAGAAAAACCGCACTACCCAAGCGCCCAACCAGTTGTCGACACCATAAGCTGCGCTGCCTTTGATGGCGAAGTAGACCGCCGCGACTAGAAACACCAAGTTGTCGCGCAGGCCGACTTCATGGGCATGATATGATTGCCGGTCGAAGGAACGAAAGTAGCCTTGAGCTTTTTCATCTTTGATTGCCGCCTTGACCACCGGCACCATGGTCGGCAAGACTTTAAGCCAGTGCCAATGCAGCCCAAAGGTCGGTAGCAAAAAGATCACGATCATCGCCGCAGAAATCGGCGTTTGAATTCCCGCCGCCAGTCCGAACCCGCCGACGACCATTAAAAAGGTCGCCATGAATCCGAAAAAAACCGCTCCGTTGGGGAAAAGAATGCTGGCCGTGGTCACCGGATTAGGCCAGCGAACCACATTGCTGATGCCGCTGATCAACATGCGCCAGCCCAAAATCGCTCGCAGCAGCGCCTCAGCGAGTAGCACTAGTGTAGAGTTTTCCAAAGCGACCCGCCTCCTGAAATCGGGGTAAGAAATTTCGCCGCACTATAGTCACCTGGAGCACTACCGTCAATTAGGCGGTACTAAAGGATCATAAACGGCCAGCCTTGCTCTTCGCCGGGTGATTATCCTAACGGCGCCGCCGGTCAAAAAGTTTAGAACTGTTTGTCAAATGGCTCGAAACGGTTTATTTCTACCAGGAAACTTCTCTAGAATGCGACGAATTAAACAATCAGCGTGGTGGCATGTCGGTTGCTCATTACAGAATGGCACAAATAAAAAGGAGGTGACGATGATGCGGTTGTCACTCTGGCTCCTGACCCTTTTCCTATCCCACCTGGCGTTTCTTCCAGCCCAAGCAATGGCCCAGTCGAGTCTGTCCCCGGCTAGCCCTTTTCCAGTGCCGGCAGGTTTGGAGCCGGCTATCGAATTTTGGAAAAAAATCTTCAGTCAATACAGCCTGAGCGAGTTGGTCTACTTCGATCCGCTCGACATGAGCAAGATCTACGAAGTAGTGGAGGTCGGCGCAAATAGCCGCTCCAATGATTATATCGAGGGCGAAAGGTCGCGCATCGCCGCCGCCAACGATGTCGATATGGATCGCGTCAGAGCCCAACGCGGCGTGCGCGAACGCACTGCGGACGGCTTGAAACGCGCCGGCCGCTATCTCGCGCAAATGCAGCAAGTATTCATCGATCGCGGCTTGCCGCCCGAACTGAGTTTCTTGCCGGTGGTGGAATCTTCCTATGACATGAGCGCTCGTTCCTCCGTCGGCGCCGTCGGCATGTGGCAATTCATGCCGGCCACGGGCAAAAGCTATATGCGCGTCGACCGACTGATCGACGAACGCAGAGATCCCATGGAATCGACCCGCGGCGCGGCAGCTTATTTGGATCAGGCCTATGGATATTTGGGCAGCTGGCCGTTGGCGATTACGTCATACAACTACGGTCAAGCCGGTATGGCGCGAGCCGTGGCTGAAATCGGTTCGAGCAATTTGGTCGACTTGATCGAGCGTTACAATCATCCCAACTGGGGCTTTTCCGCGAAACAGTTTTATGCTGAATTTCTCGCCGCCGTGGAAATCGGCAACAACTTCCAGCAATACTTCCCCGGCATCGAACAGGACGCGCCGCGAAAAATTCACGAACGCCCGCTGGCAAGAAATACGCCCTTGAGTGCAGCGATTAATTCCAGCGGTTTGAACCGCGCCGAGTTCTTCGAATGGAATCCGGGCCTGTCGGCCAGTCTTCGGGTGTTGCCGGCCGGTTATCGAGTGAAGTTACCTGCCGACCGATCCATTGAGCCGTTCCTCGAAGTCGCCCAAACAAATTATCAAGCGCCGGAACCAGCGCCGCGCCGGATCGCTAAGGGCCAGCCGCAGCGTCAAGCACCTCAGGCACAGGTCGTCCAACATCGCGTAAAACGCGGTGAAACCCTTCTCCAGATCGCGCGGCGCTATGGCGCGTCGGTGTCGCATATTCTGCGTGCCAATGGCCTTCGTCACGCGCATCTGGTTAAGGCGGGGACCACCTTGCGCATTCCGACCATATAAATCTAGTTCGTCATCAACGTCTAACTCACAACCAGGCCGAGCCAAAAAACTGGCTCGGCCTCGTCGCTTCGGGCCAAGGCGTAATCGTCCCTCCATACCGCCGGTTTTCGCGCGACACGTTGACAAGCTTTTGCATCGCCGATTATAGTCGCCTCCGTGAAACCATCGTCACGAATTTCAATCGTTTACACTTTGCTGGTTCTATTATTCGGCGCTACCGTCCATGCCCAAGAGCAGCGCAAAGTGCGCCTGGCCTACTCCGCCTTTAGCGTCTCTTTTTTAAATCTGTTCGTCGCCCGCGACGCCGGCTTGTTTAAAAAACATGGCTTAGAAGCGGAACTGATCCAGATGGCCGGGCCGCTGCCGGTAGCCGCTCTGGCGTCGGGCGAGATCGACTACCTGACCGGTTACACCACCGGCATCATCGCCACCGGTCAAGGCGCGCCGCTCAAGGGGATCTTGATCGCTCTGCGCAAGCCGCCCTTTTATGTCGTCGCCGACCCCGCCATACAGCGCATCAACGATCTCGCCGGCAAGCGCATCGGTGTAGATCGTATCGGCAGCTTACAGCACCTGGTCGTTCGCTTACTCTTGCGCAGCAAGGGCGCTGATCCCGAGAAAGCGATTTTTACTCAGACCGGTTCGGTGTCCAATACCGTGAGCAGCTTGGCTCAGGGCGCCGTCTCGGCAGCGGTGTTATCGGGGCCGCACAACGTCATCATGGGACAAAAAGGCTTTCGCCAGGTCGGCGCGGCGGACGAGTTACCGATGCAGTTTCCGACCAGCGGCTTGGTCGTCAACGAAACCAAATTGAAAAGCGACGCCGTGCGCATCAAGAATGTCATCCGGGTCATGCTCGATGCCGCGGCGTTCTGCCGCAAAGAGCGAACCTGGGTGATCAACTACATCCGCGACAAGTGGAAAGTCGAGCAAAAAATCGCCGAGACCGTCTACGAGCAGTGGCTGGGAATCCTTACGCCGGATGGTAAGATCGCCATCAAAGACATGCAGGAATATTTCGATCTGGCCTATAGCCAGAAACAGATTCCTGCGCCGGTCAACGTCGCCGCGGTCACCGACTACACGTTGATCGATCAAGTGTTGGCGGGGAAATAATTTTAAGTTTTAAGCGCGCAGTCGCATTCGATCCCTAAACTCGAGACACTAGACGCCAAACAAGGAGTTTCACATGGTAGACGGCAATGTACTCGTCGCTGCGGTAAAAAAAGAAATCATCGAGCCCGGCATCCAAAGTTTGATGGACAGCCAGTATTTCACCGAGCTGCGCCAGGGCAAGTTGTCGATTAAACGAATGCAAGGCTGGGCGATCCAACATTACCTGCATAATAAGGCGATTCTCAAATCCTTCGCCTTGGGCATGGTCAAGAACGCCCATGAGCCGATCATGTTCGACTACTTCACCGAGCAGTTCACCGAAGAGCAGAGCCATCCCGACCTGGCGAAACGCTTTGGCCTCGCCCTTGGCCTCAAGGAAGAAGACTTTACCGAGGCGACGCAGATTTTCGAGTGCCAGATTCATTCGGCGCGCACGGTCTATAACACATTGATGGGCTACGCGCCGCAAAACCGCGCCTCGGCGCTGACCAGCGAGAGCATGGTCTGCCGTTACTCCGAGGAATTCTTGAACGCCGGGCGCAAACACTACGGCCTCGACGATCGCGACCTGACATTTTTCTCAGTCCACATGGTCGCCGACCAGGAGCACACTGCGCGCTCGGCGGAATTGATCTCACGTATGGTCAAGACGGCGCGCGAAGAACGCTTGGTCCGTGAAAGCGCCCAGTACATGGTGCGCATCAAGCTCGGCAAATTTGACGGCCTGTATCGGCAATACGCTTAGTCCTCGGCTTAAGCCGAAGGAATTTATAATGTCGACTGGAAGTCGACCTCCCCTACCGTCTTTCCCGCGAGCTCCGGAATCCTCACCCCAGTGAAAACCGGGGTCCATCCCCGTTCCCTTAACCTGGATACCGTTTTACAACGGTATGACGGACGCTATCCGCCGCCTGAATGCTCGCTGGAGTTTATCTTGAGAGATGTCGAAGGGCGGGCCTGACGGACTTTCTCTTCGCGTTGACGCTAGGGATTTCAACCGACTCCGACAGGAGACATTGAATGACGTGCGGGCGGCTGACTGGCAATTGCGGACGGCACTAAGAGCATAGCGCCGTCGCCTCAATCTCCACCAAATATTTTTCACCGGCAAAGCCGTCGACAAAGGTAAACTCGATATCCGGCACGCTCAGCCGGTTGGCCGCCGCAAGCGCTTGCTTCGCCGCGTCGATATCGGAACCGCGTTGGAGCAACAGCGATAGTTTTTTTACTTTCGCCCAATCGGTATTGGCCCGTGCGAATGCCTGATCCAGTGTGCCAAGCACGTCCTTAACTTGCTGCGCCAAAGTCGCCGCTTCGGAAGTGAAGCCGGAGAAAAACAGCAGCGCATCGTATTCAAGATGGTTGAGGTAATTGCGCGCCGGCTCGAAGTCGACGGGCTTACGCTGCGCCGCCGCATTCAATGGCCGCAGCGCCAGCAGCTCCAACCCGCCGGATCCGGGTGAATCGAACCAGTCCTGCGAGATGAAACTCGAACTGGCGGCACGCCGGCTGCCGCTGAGAATCTTCGACCTCGCGAGCGTAGCGTCCGTACGCGCCTGGCGATCCCGGCCGAAGACGCGAATGCGCGCCGTATTATCGAGCGTCAAGTTATGGGTTTTTAGCGCCGCTTCGAATCGTCCCAATAGCTCTGCCGTTGCGGATTCCACCGACGCGTCGGCTTTCGCTTCACCGGAGATTTCGACAAACTCTCGCCCCAGCCAAGAAAAGATCTTTGTTTCCATAATGTCCGTAACATACTGCAAAGTCGTGGCTGAGACAAAGCCATTTTTTATCCAGCGAAACAACTTAATCCACCCGGGCACGGGAGTTAACTGCGGCTTTTAAGCGATCATTTCCAGCCCGTGGAGAAATCTGTTCGACCGCAGCCGTAAGACTAAAATCCAACACCCATTACCCGCCCGCCTTGCGTTTGGCCGTCCGTCTGGCATATCTGGCGTAAACCTGTTGTAGGGAAGATTCCATGTCAACGCCAAAACTCACCGTAGTAACATGCTCGCTTCTTATTTCATTTTTGATGGAAACATCCGTCGTCGCCCAGCCCATCAAAGTCCGTGTCGCCAGCACCGCGGCCACCAGCACCGAGAAAGTCGCCTTCGCCTTGGCTAAGGAAGCCGGTATCCTGAAAAAACATAACTTGGAATTGGAAATCATCCTGATTACCGGCGGGCCGGTGGCCATGCAGGCCTTGCTGGCGAAAAGTCTCGACATCATTACAACCAGCGCGACGGTGTTTTTGCACGGCTTCGTCGAAGGCGCCGATGTGAAGATCGTCGGCGGCGTCAACAACCGCTTTCCCTACACTTTCTTTTCCCGTCCTAACATCATGACGGCGGCACAGCTCAAAGGCAAAGTTATCGGAATTACCCGCTATGGTAGCACCGATGAATTGGCGACCCGGATGGCGCTGGAACAGTTCGGCTTGAATGCAAGAACCGACGTGAAATTCATCCAAGGCGGCGGTTCGGCGGGACGCATCAACGCGCTCCAGGCCGGCAGCATCGATGGGACATCGCTGATCTCCGGCGTCAGCCATGTGGCGAAGAAGGCCGGCATGAATCCCATGCTCGACTTCGCCGAGAAAGAAATCGATTATCAAATGACCGGCGTGGTCGCCCGCGGCGATTACTTGAAGAGCAATCCCGATGCCCTCCGGCGTTTCCTACGCGCCTACGTCGAATCGATTCGTTACTACAAAACCAACCGCGCCGACGCGGTCAAGGAAACCATGCGAGCGATCCGCACCGACGACCGCCAGTTGGCCGAAGCCGATTATAACTTCCGCGCCCGCGCCTTCCCCGACGACGGCAAGCCGACATTGAAGGGAATCCAGCTGGCAATTGACGAGCTGGCGAAAGAAAATCCCAAAGCGAAGAACGTCACGCCGCAGCAGGTGATCGATCTGAGTTTCTTGCCGTAAAACGTACAACAGCAGGCGATGGAGAATATCGTATGAGTAATCCAACCATCGGTTTTATCGGTCTCGGCATCATGGGCAAACCCATGGCGCGCCATCTGTTGCAAGCGAGTTATCCGCTAGTGATCCACAACCGCAGCCGCCCGGCGGTGGAGGAGTTGAGTAAAGAAGGCGCACAATCCGCGGCAAGCTCTCAAGAAGTCGCCCAGCACAGCGAGGTCATCATCACCATGCTGCCCGACTCGCCGGATGTCGAACTCGTCTACGCCGGCGAGCGCGGCATCTTCGCCGGTATGAAATCCGGCGCCCTGTTGATCGATATGTCGAGCATTTCCCCAGTCATCGCCCGTAAGCTCGCAGCCGAAGCGGAAAAACGCAGCTGCGACATGCTCGACGCCCCGGTGAGCGGCGGCGAAGCCGGCGCTATCAACGCAGCATTATCGATCATGATCGGCGGCAAGAATAGTGCCGTCGAGCGTGCCATGCCAATCTTCGAAAAGCTTGGCAAGAACATCGTACATGTCGGCGACGCCGGCGCCGGGCAGGTGACCAAAGCGGCGAACCAAATGGTCGTCGGCACGACAATCGCCATCGTCAGCGAAGCGCTTGTCCTCGCGGCTAAGGCCGGCGTCGATCCGGCGAAAGTCAGACAAGCGCTGCTCGGCGGCTTCGCCCAATCGAAAATCCTCGAGGCCCACGGGCAGAAAATGTTGGATCGCAACTTCAAACCCGGTTTCCGCATTCGCTTACACGAGAAAGACATGAAGATCGCGCTGGCGACCGGCTCGGAGTACGGCGTCCCGCTCATGGTCACCGGCGTCGTCGGCCAAATGATGACCGCCATGAAAGGAATGGGCAATGGCGACTTGGATCACGCCGGGTTGGTGAAATTCGTCGAGGAATTGGCCAAGCGAGAATTACCGAACGCGAAATGATGTGGTAGACACGGCCTCCGACTCAGCGCTTGGTCATTCCTGATTGCACCAAGATCGAGCCCCGCACTGGTAGCATTCACCGCGATGGTGAGGAATGCAAACCTGGCAGCGGTTTCGCTTCACGCACGGCCTGCCGGCACAGCAGCTTCACTCACGCGGACGCTTGGAATGAGAAAACCACGCGGGGCAATTTTGATGGTAAACCTTGACCGCCGGTTGACTGCCGTGACACAGCGCGAAGCGGTGTGATTGGGAGATTGACGACGATGCGCCGAGAGTTTTTGCGAGGAACCATCCCATGCTTCCTCCTCGCTTGGGCGGTGCTCGCGCAAGCTGCGGAACTTCGTTCCTTTTACGACGGCAAGACCATCAACCTGATCGTCTCGACCTCACCCGGCGGCGCCACCGACGTCGCCGGACGGTTGGTGTCGCGCCATCTTGGCAAATACATTCCGGGCCATCCCAATATTCTGGCGCAGAACATGGCCGGCGCCGGCGGTATCGTCTCCGCCAACTATCTGTACAACGTTGCCAAACCGGATGGCTTGACGATTTTGGCGGTCAATCGCGCCAATTACCTCGAACAAATGGTCGGCCGGCCGGAGGTAAAGCTGGATTTCCGCAAGCTCAATTGGATCGGAAGTTTCAACCGCGCGCCCATGATGATCACTTGCCGCAAGGATTCGGGCTTCACCACCATCGACGCTTTGCGTAGCGCGAAGAATCCCGCACGCTTCGGTGAAGGCGGCACGGGCAGCATCAGTTATGTGTTCAGTAGTTTGCTCGGCGAGATCTTCGATTTCAAAGTCAAACATGTCACCGGGTACGGCTCGGCGCGGGAGATCGATCTCGGCATAGAGCGCGGTGAGGCCGACTGCCGCGCCACCACCGACATCGCGCTGGTGCGCCCTCCCTGGCCGACCTGGGCGCAACAGGGCTTCATGGTTTTCGTCGTCCAGCAAGGTCCGTCCAAAAGCCGGCTGCTGCCCAAACAACGCCGACGGTCTATGATCTGGCGCCGTCCACTGCGAAAGCGGCTTTGGGTCTGATGGACGTGATGGTCGCCTATACTGACTTCGACCGTCCCTTCGCCGCACCACCGGCCATTCCGAAGGAGGGACTACAAGTTCTGCGCGACGCCTTTGAAAAAATGCTGGAGGAACGCGAATTTCATGCTGGAAGCCAAGAAGCTCGTCGATTGGGACGGCACCAGCCATTTGAGCGGCGTCGAGCTGCAAACGAAGATCGCGAAAACCATCACCCAACCACCCAACGTCATCCAACGGATCAAAGATGTCCTGAAAGAATCCTCATAGATACCTGACCGTTCAACGGTTACCTTCTTGGCGAGAGGCAAACGTTTCGCCGCTATCCGTCCTCCGACATCATGCGCGAATGATTACCCTTCTTGCTTGGCCTTGAGCGAACGATACATCCTAGCCTGGCCGCCGCAACCTGAGGTTTTCACTTGCGAAATACGTTGCGAATCCCAGGGATAACGCGGACGCTTTTCGTCCCGCGTGGGCAATATTGTTCAATGACGCCGGCCAATAAAGCCTTTCAAGTCCAGCTAGGGATCGAGGAGTCCCGGACTTCGTCTCGCAACTAATGACAATTGCACCTGAATTGGTTCACTGTTACCAGTTATTGCCAGCAGCGTGGAAAACATTCCAGTAGTGGCCGCCGCCTTGCGTCAAGAATTGCCAGTATCTTCCATGGAGGCAACCCATGAAAAAAAACCTAGCCCTGCTTCTGATATTTCTCTGCGTCACGGTCATGGCCATAGCGCCGTCACATGGCAACGAATTCAAAGAACGGGAGGCCAAGATCGCCCAATACAAGAAATGGCTCGATACTCTCGGCCCTCGAGGTTCCCAGTATTGGCTACGGCTCGATTCCACACGCCGTCCCCATCGCTTGTACTTGGGGGAGGCTTTTCGCCGCGCCGACGCGCAAAGCCAAGAGCAATTCGTCGACAAGTACTCCAATTACCTCGCCGGCCATCCGGAAAAATTCATGCTGATCGATCTTTTCGATGCCGATACCAGCAAATTGGTGGGCGAATACGGCTTTGGCGGTTTCAAGATGTATATCGGGGTACCGCCGCCTGACTCTGATAATTTTATAATAGACGCCACCGACACCCAGTGAAGGCGGGCGGTGGCACCGGCATGTTAGAAAATGGCATCAAGATGCCGTTGCACTTGGCGCGAGTTCGAATAAACGAGTGCAGATCTTAGAAAGAGTGCGTGTTGGCCAGCAATGGTGGAAAACGCCCAGCGCGATTGTTCATCCGCAGTATCCCGCCTTCAACTTGATTACTACGGTTTCCAGCCGCTCTTGTTGAGTTGGGCATCGGCCTCCGACGCGAAGCTGAAGTCATAACCCCTGGCGTTAGGTAGGGTTTCGTTACCGTTGATAACCTGACGGATGATGGCGAGATCGTTGCGCTGGGTTTCGTCGTCGACCATGCCGCTGCGAGTGAAGGTCGGTATGATGTCGTCGTAGACGCGGTTGGCCTGCTGGCGCGAGACGTTGGCGAATTTCACCATCGCCGAAATCGTGCCTTCTTTGTCCTGCCGGATATAGCGCAACGCCTTGATGGTCGCGCGCATGAAGCCGCCGACCATTTTGGGATTCTCCTTGATAAGTTTGTCGGTGGTCGCCAACGTGCCCCAGGAGTTTTTCACTTCATTGCCCATAAAAAACAGCTCGCGCATGCCTTTGTCCAAGGCAACGTAGCGCTGCTCGACGCTGAGAATCGCCGCGTCGAAACCGCCGCCGAGTAATGCCGCGAGCTGATTGCCCTGTCCGACATCGAAGTAAGTCACATCTTTATTGCCGTCGAGGCCATGCTTGGTGAGCACCTGGCGCGCCATAAACGTTGCGATGGCGGCGACCCCGGTGGTGGCGATTCTTTTACCTTTCAGATCTTTCGGGCTGGTAATTTCCGGCTTGGTGACGAACCACTGGAGCACCCTGTCGTTGGTCGCAAGCACGACTTTCAACGGCGTATTGCCGCGTGCGACGCTGACCAAGGCGCTGCTGCCGGCGCCGGTGAAATGAATATCGCCGCCGAGCATCGCCTGGATGCTCGTGGTCGGAGCGACGAAGATCACCCTCTGATCGATCCCTTCCTCTTTCATGTAGCCCTTCTGCTGGGCGATCGGGTAGATGACCATCTGGAAACTGCGCGCCGGGATCGCCATGTTGACGATTTGCAGTGGCTGGGCGATGGCAACCTTGGAAGCAAATAGAATTGCGCCAACCGCGGCAGCTGAAAAAGTTGAAATAGTTAGAGAAGTACGTGTCATGAATCAACTCCTCTCTCTTCTATAATCTATTATCCCAGGGGCGGGTTTGAAACTCACCCGTAAAAGCAGTTTGTATTGACGATTATCGTCCGAGCATCCTGCCGCCCTTTTCTTTCATCCTGTCCCCACTCACGGTGTCCCGGTCTCACACAACTGTTCGTCGCGCAGTTGCGTAAATCGCTAATTGCACTGCGCGATGGCTTCACAAAGTTGACGGTCTGCGGCTGCTCGGCCCGACGCCAATGCGGCGCCGCAAGAAATACCGAGAAAATCAAGAATGCCAATTTTGCCAGCATAGCTCTAACCTGAACGACGGCCAGAGGTGCCTTCCCTTCCCTCTCCCTGTGACGGGAGAGGGAAGGAGTGAACGCTGGTTTGCCTAGACAGATTTTGAATGGCGCGTTAATTCAGCGGGTATAGTAGTTTGGGATTGTCGAAGAACATTTTGTTGGCGATCGACTGCGGCACGTCTTCGCGCGCGCGAATGGCCGCGACTAACTGGCGCTCTTCGGATGGATCTTGATGTCCATAGTCGGACCCGATGATCAGATGATCCTCGCCGGTAAATTCAGAGATATATTTGATGTCTTCGTCCGCTTCGGCGGCGACGAAGATGCGGTATTCACGGAACATGTCTTTATCGGAGGCGAATTGCCATTTTTCTTTGAACAGTCTTTTCAGGATGTGCATCATGAACGGCACCCAGCCTGCCGAGGCTTCGATGAAACCGAATTTCAGTTTGGGATACTGCTCGGGAATCTTGTTGGCGATCAGATCGCGGAATGCGAGGATCGGTTGAATACGGCTATGGCCGAAGGTGTGATTACGTTCGACATCGAATAATTTGAGGAACAACGGGCAACCCGCGCCGGTGTGAATCAGAATCGGCAACTCGGTATCGTTCGCCGCCTGATAAATCGGATGGAAATAGGGATTATCCAAGGTGCGCTCGCCTTCGATACCGCGGAAGAACACGCCCACCGCGCCGTTGTCTTTTGCCCACTTTATTTCTTTGACCGACTCTTCGGTGGAATGAAGCGGCGGCACGACTACCCAACGCATGCGTCCGCCGGACTTGGCGCAGGCCTGGGCGATGAAGCGGTTGTAAGCGCGCGCCATCGCAACATCGAGGGCGGCGTCGTCAGTGATGTAAATGAGAAACAGCGTCGGAAACACCACCTGCGTGTCGACGCCCAACTTATCCATGTCGCGCAGCCGGCCAGGAATGTCGGTCATCTCGCGGTAAGGCAAATGAATATCGCCGCGTGATAATTCTAATTTCGATGCCGATGGCGTGATCAGGCGAAAGCTGCCCTTGCCGTTGGGTTTAGGAAAAATATTGCCGTCGATCAGCCAGAACGCATTGCGCGGCCCGTACAGCGTGTCTTCCGGACTTTTGAGCATGACGGGACGGCGCGCGTACATGTCTTTGTCGAACATCGCCCACATCGCCTCGCCTTCTGAAATATGGGTGTCCGAATCGATTATGCCTGCCATATGATTCCTCCTGGTATGGATTCGTAATTAAGCTACGCGGCAACTTATCACGGCCATTTCCCGCCGTGCAATGGCGCGCACGTGGCCGTCAACGCGTTACCTCATTCTTCCGCCTATGGTTTCCACGCCGCTTTGGTCAACTGCCGGTCGGCGTCCAGGGCGAAGCTGAAGTCGAACGCACGCGCCGGTGTCAAGGATTCTTTAGCATCGAGCACTTGACGGATCACCGCGAGATCGTTCCTCTGCGTGTCTTCATCGACGGCGCCATTGGCGGTAAAGCTGCCGATCAGGTCGTCGTACAACCGCGTTACGGTCGTCTGGGGCAAGGCGGAAAACTTGGTAAACGCGGCGATGGTGCCATCGCGATCCCGTTTGATCAGCCGCAAGGCTTTCAACGTCGCGCGCATGAACCCGGCCATGACCTTGGGCTGATCCTTCATGAATTTCTCCGAAGCCGCGGTGGTGCCCCAGGAGTTTTTCACCTCGTTGCCGAGATACATGAGTTCCTTCATGCCGTTATCGACCCCCGCATAGCGCTGCTCGACACTGACGATCGCCGCATCCACGGCGCCCGACATCAGCGCCACCGCTTGATTGCCGACACCAGGATCGACAAAGAACACATCTTTGCTGCCGTCGAGGCCATGCTTGGGCAGGAGATTTCTAAACATAAAGGTCGAGATGGAAGCGACCCCCGTGGTGGCGATCTTCTTGCCTTTGAGATCCTTGATGCTGGTAATGTTCGGCCGGCTGAGTATCCACTGGTGCACTCGATCATTGACCGCGAGAACAACTTTCATCGGCACATTGCCGCGCGCGATGGCGATCAACGCGCTGCCGCCGGAACCCGTCACCTGGATACTATCGGCGACCAGCGCCTGGATGCTCGGCGTCGGCTCCATGAAGGTAATCTTCAAGTCGATCCCTTCTTCCTTCATGTAGCCGCGGTCCTGTGCCAGCGGGAATATAATCTGTTGAAAGCTCTTGGCCGGCAGCGCGATGGTGACTTCCGCTGCGGTAACCGGGTACACCATTTGCGTTATCGCATTGCAAAGTAGGGCAACCAACATCGTTACGCACACGACCGTCGGCGAAATACGTACGCGTGTTAATGCGCGAATGAACATGAGAGCAAGCTCCTTCCCCTCGACCGATTCCATGCGAATCGCAATAAATACCTTTTGGAGTGCATAGGCACGGCATCGGTCCTTACCTTGAACTGGTTAACATTGAGCTGAACCACGCCGCTCCGGGCTAAGCCTTTACCGCCCCAGGTATCGCCCACTCGGACGCAATCTGCCGCGCATTGGCCGCCTGTCCGTCGACACTTGGGCGACCAGTTTGTCCATGTGCAGCATGTCGATCTGCAGCGACGGGTCCATGTAGCCGAGATACTCGTCAAACGTCCTCTCAGCCAGGGAACGAGAGTGGGCGAATTTGTCGATCAATAGCCCGACGACTTTCTCACGATTGGCCTTGGCGTGGAGAATCCCTTCACGATGGGCCGTTAAGAAAGTTCTGAAATCCTTCTCGCGCTCGCCGAACAGCTTCTGCGTCGTCTCGATGGTGATTGGCAGCGGATCGTCGACCAGATCGTTCCAGTCGAGCATGCGGTGAAAGCCTTTGTCTTCGGCGACGAAACCATAGGGCCGGGGCACAATCGCCGCGGCGGCTTTTTTGTCAAGCAAGCTGTGGAACGCCTCTTGGTCGCTGGCGACCAGCGTGATCTGGTAATCATCCGTGGCCAGGCCGCCCAGCTGTTGCAACTGCCGCCCCAGCGGCACACCGCGCGCCGGCCCGTCGCGGCAAACGACGGTTTGGCCTTTGAGATCCTTAATCGCTTTGATCGCCGCGTCGGCAACCAATAGATACGGACAACTGTTCATGGCGCAGCCGATCACCCGGGTAGTCTTGGTATCGAGAAAATGTTGCAATGACGCGCGGCCGACGACAAATGACAGCTGCGCTTCGCCATTTCCCAACCTCCGGTAACGCTCTTCGGTTCCCTGCACGTGATTCCAGGAAATTTCCAGTCCATGCTTTTCATAGATGCCGTCGGCGATCGACAGATAACCGGTGACATCGCGGGCGAACTTGCCGTCGATGCCTTCGAGATGTCCGTACATACAGCTAAGTTTGGTCAGGGCCATTAGGGTTTCTCCTTCGCCTTTCTCTATATTACGGTTGGCGCCGGCAGACAAACTTCACTTGCACCGACGATTCGGTTTTGTCCGTAGCTCTCGCCGTTCGCGATGGCCCGCTACCGTCTTTTCGAAAGAGCGGAAATCTGTTTCGCGCCGTGCATCTGGCCCGCAATCTAACAGGGTCATTGCTTCGCCTTGACAGTGCTCCAATAACCGGACTAAATTCTTCCATTGGGTCACAGTAACACCAACCACAGGAGGGTCCCATGAAAGTATTGGATGTTTTGGAAACGTCGAAGGGCCGCAAGAAAGGCCAGCGGCGCATCGATCTTTTTCGCCGTGAGAATTTGGAAACCTGGATTCTTTGCTTCCCTCCCGGCGACGTGCAAGTGATGCACAACCACCCGTCCGATCGGAGCTACTATGTTCTGACCGGCAAGGGCATTATCAAAGGGCGTGACGAAACCCACGAGGTTTCCCAGGGGCAGATCATCAGCATCCCGGCCCATGAGTTCTACGAAGGCTCCAATCCCAATGACGAGCCAATGATCTTGTTAGGCAATAGTCACAAAGCGACGGCGGAAGACGTCGCCAAAGCCGGTGGCCAAAGAAACGAGATCGACGCCAAGACCGGCAAGCGGGTAATCTTCCAACATGGCGGCGGTCAGGACATGGGCGTGCTCGCCGATTGGAATTAATTTAATCATCCAACAACGACAAAGCCCGGTCGAGTGCCAACTCGCCGGGCTTTTTTTTACGAACTGGAACGTCATCGCGCCTCGTAAGTCTATTGCGGATACCATCATTGATTCTTGTTAACCTTTATTATTTGCGGCTCTGCCATGGCTGTGCCGCAGGGTTGCATGGAAGGTTAACAGTAATCGTCGACGATCCTTAATTTGAAGCTGCGATTGGGAATATTTTCGTCAGAGGCGCTGCAGGCGCGCCCTTGACTACGCACAGCATGCGCGGCTGGAAAGAACCCCGCTCGTGGCAATCCCTCGACACGCTCGGGACTGAAGGCGCGGTCGAGGAGGCCTGTCGCCATCGGCACGGTCCCAACCTCGCGGCGCGGCTATGCGGCGAGGTGAGCCGAGAGAAATCCTCTCGCCCCAAGGCCTTCTCGGCAATTGGGGTACATGACTTCCAACCCGGAAAACCAAAACCCGCAGCTCGCCTCTGTTCGTTCGGCGCATTTAAGTTGTTGGTTTTTCATCATTTTTGATTTGCTTCGGCCTGCGGGGACCGCTTTTGATAGGCAGATCTCGTGCTTGCCATGGCGTTATTTGCGCGAGTTCTTTCCGGCTTCGAAGTGGTTTATGGAGGCATCAGGCCGGGAAACTTCATTTAGTTTTTTGCCACCGGTGTGTTAATATTGATCCACACTTCGATGAGCGGAAAAACTGTTCCTACCGAGCTGTCGCCGGGGCCTTCCCTCGCCGGGCGGCTGTTCTACTTCCTGAATTTCAAGCGGCTAAAAGTCTGGCTCTGGTGGTTGGCGCTTCTGGCGATCATTGTCGCCGCGTTTTTTGTCGAGGTTCAGACCTCGCTGCTGCAATCTTGGTTTTTTACCAGCACTAACGAGCGGCTATTTTATAGTCTTAAAGACGGCCTAAGCCGGGAGATCATTTTCCCACGCCCCGCCGCGCCTTTTGACGAGCGGCGCGGCTATGCGAAATTGCCGCTGCTCCAAAGCCGGCTGCAATCCCAGGGATATTTGGTTACGCGTCAGGTGCGCCAGTCCGAGACCATGTTGACGCTCTTGGAACGCGGCATCTCGCCGCCCTACTTGGAACGGCCGGATGCCGGTTTGGAAATCACCGGCGCCGATGGCGTGCGGCTGTTCCGTTACGCCCAGGGGGATTTTTTATTCCGTAAAATCGACGACATTCCGCCGCTCTTGGTCAAGACGTTATTGTTCCTGGAAAACCGCGATCTCGACCATCCGGCAACCTCGTGGCAGAACCCGGTCATCGAGTGGGACCGGACATTCAAAGCTGCGACGATGTTTCTCGCCGCCAAACTACAACTGCCGGTGCCGGTACAAGGCGGCAGCACTTTGGCGGTGCAACTCGAGAAATTTCGCCATTCTCCCCATGGCCGGACTGACAACCCAGTTGAAAAGTTGCGCCAACTCATCGGCGCCAGCTTGAAAGCGTATCAAGAAGGACCCAACACCCGCGCCTGGCGCGAACGGATTATCGTAGACTATTTGAATACCGTGCCGCTGGCCGCCGCCCCCGGCTACGGTGAGATCCACGGCCTGGGCGAAGGGCTGTACGCCTGGTTCGGCATCCGCTTGAGCGATGCGGTCAAGGATTTGCAAGCCGCCAAGCCCACGCCGGCGACACTGCGCGCCTTCAAGCATTCTCTCGCTCTGTTAATTTCTGTGCGCGCGCCGTCGGTCTTCCTGGTCGACGAACGGTCATCCTTGGAAGATAAAGTTAGCCAGTTCACCCGCCTGATGGCGCGCGACGGTGTGATCGATGGGGATTTCGCTGCCCAACTGCAAGATACACCGATCCAGTTCTTGCCCACCGCACCGCTACCGCCGCAGCCATCCTCCGGTAAAAACAAGGCGGCTAATGCCATCCGCGTCAACTTGCTCGAAGCGCTGGGCATGAACAATCTTTACGACTTGAATCGCTTACACCTGCGCGCTGATAGCACCATCGATGTACCGCTGCAGAAGCGCGTGACCGACTTCTTCGACCGTTTGACCCGGCCCGAGGTGATCAAAGCCTATGGTCTCAACGGCGAGCGCATGCTCGAAGCCGACGATCCGGCGAAGCTGATCTATTCATTCCTGCTGGTCGAAGCGACGCCCCTTGGCAATTTGGTACGGGTGCAGGCCGATACCCTCGCCGCAGCTTTGGATTTCAACAAAAGCGTCAAACTCGAACTCGGCAGCACAGCGAAACTGCGCACATTAACCCATTATCTCGAACTGATGGCGGAGCTGCACCAAGAATTTTCGGCACTGACGCCGAAACAACTGCAAGAGCGTGGCAGCGCGGCGCGCGATCCATTGACCAAATGGGCGGCGGAAACCCTGCTCGACCATAAAGCACTGCAGCTCCAACCGTTTCTCGACAATGCCATGGAACGGAAATATTCCGGGAGCCCCTATGAAGGCTTTTTCACCGGCGGCGGGATGCACCACTTTGAAAATTTCGACAAAAAGGAAAATGACCGCATCTACGAACTCCGCGATGCCTTTCGCAACTCGAACAATCTCGCGCTCATTCGCCTCATGCGCGATCTCGTCAGTTACCATCGCGCACGGCTCGCTTACGATGCCAATGACCTGCTCGACAATGCCGATAACCCGACGCGCCGCCAGATGCTGCAGGAAATCGCCGAGGAGGAATCCCGCGCCGCGTTGCGCCGCGCCTACCAGAACTACGCCAAGCAGACACCCGAAGAGATCGTCAAGCGGATGCTCGGCGGCAAAAGCAGCGTTGAGCGGCGCCTGGCCGTTCTGTTTTTCGCCTGGCGGGTCGGCAATGACGAAGACGCCCTGACCGCTTGGCTGGAAAAGCATGAGGCCAAAACCAGCGCCGCCGAGGTGGGCAAATTGTTTCGCGCCTACCAGAATCCGCGTCTGACTTTGGCTGACCATGCCTATCTGCTCGGCATGCACCCGCTCGATTTGTGGTGCGCCGGCGAATTTCGTAAGAACGCCAAGCTGTCGTGGAAAGCACTTTATGCCAAGAGCGGTCCAGCCCAGCAGGTCGGCTCTGCCTGGCTGCTCAACTCGCGCAATCAACGGGCGCAAAACAATCGTCTGCGCATCCGCATCGAAAAAGATGCTTTCGCGCGCATGGCGCCATACTGGCAGCGACTCGGTTTCCCATTCAAAACCCTGGTACCGACCTACGCCACTGCCCTCGGGAGCTCTTCCGACCGGCCAACGGCATTGGCGGAATTGGTCGGCATTTTGGTCAACGACGGTATGCGCCGATCAACCACGACACTGACTAGAATTCATTTCGCCAGCGCAACCCCCTACGAGACTCTGCTCGAACGACCGCTGAAAACTGGCGATCAGGTACTCGTCCCCGAGGTCGCTCGCACCATGCGCAAAGCCATGGCCGAAGTGGTCGAACAGGGAACCGCGCGCCGGATCAGCGGCGCATTCAAACTTGCCGACGGCAGCGTGCTCACCGTCGGCGGCAAGACCGGCTCAGGCGACAATCGATTTGAGACCTTCAACCGTAGCGGCGGCGTTGTCAGCTCACGCGCCACCAATCGCACGGCAACTTTCGTATTTTACCTCGGCGATCGTTACTATGGCGTTATCACCGCGTACGTCCAGGGACGCGCGGCGGGCAACTATCATTTTACCAGCGCCCTGCCGGTCACTTTGCTCAAAATGCTCGCCCCCTCGATAACGGCGAAATTCGACAACAAGCAACTCGACGAAATACCGCCGCCGGTAGGTGAAACCCCAGTCGAGATCACTGCTCAGCCGACCAGCCTTGCGCCAACCTCGCAAAGCAAGTCGCATCCCAGTAGCCTGTAAAAATAGGCTCACGTAATGCCGCGGGGCGCGCGGCATTACGTGCCGCGCCGGTTGCCAAACAGCTGGATATGCAAACGCGGCGTGTAACTGAAGCCATACTGCTTACACGATTCGACGATCCATTCGGCTTTGCGCTTTAACTCCGCTTGTGTGACGCCCTGGGCCATCAGTAGGACTCGGCTCGCATCGACGTGTTGTAACTGCGCGATGACGGCGCGGAGTTCGTCGACGTCCGGTTTCCGATCAACGACAAATTTTAGTTGGTAGTCGTAGCCATCGAGAAATTGCTGCATGACCGGGTAATTGAGCCGGCGCTGTTCATGCATGACCGCGAACTTACCCCTGCTTCTTTTCCATGGCGTCGAGTTGGCCAGCTTGGGGCTCAACGACATCAAATCGCCGGCCACCGGTTTAAAGATCGTCGCCGCGGTTTCGATGGTGATATGGGCGCCGCGCTGTTTGAGTTCATGTGTCAGGTCGGCAATGTCGGGCGCCAACAGCGGTTCGCCGCCGGTAATCACCACATGGCGGGTCGGATATTTGGCGATCTCACCGAGAATCTTTTTGACGCTCCAAGCTTGTCCCTCCGGCTGCCAGGAAGTGTAGGGCGTGTCGCACCAACGGCAACGCAGGTTGCAGCCGCTGGTCCGAACAAACACCGAAGGCATGCCAAGCAAACGGCCTTCGCCCTGGACCGAGTAAAAAATCTCGCTAATGCGCATGGGATGAAACTAACAGACGCGCTGAGTCGGTGAAAGCACGATAAAGCAAACTTGATTCGACTCATCTCTGTGATAGACGTACTGGGTTGGTGCACGGTAAATTTGACTTTCTCCCTTATCACCAAGGCAATGAATGTCGATGGCGGCAGGCAAACAGCATCGCGGACCGAAGCATCGCCGCGGCGCTGCCTGAGCATGCGACAGAATGTTTATGAACGGTAAAGCGATCCGCATCGTCGGCGCCAAGCAGAACAATCTCAAGAATCTCGACATCGAGATTCCGCTCAACCAACTCACCGTGGTCACCGGAGTCAGCGGCTCGGGTAAGTCCACCCTCGCCTTCGATATTCTCTATGCCGAAGGCCAGCGCCGCTATGTCGAAAGCTTTTCGGCCTACGCCCGGCAATTCCTCGACCGTATGGACAAGCCCGACGTCGAGAGCATCGAAGGCATCCCGCCGACCATCGCCATCGATCAGAGCCGGCCGGTGCGCACCTCGCGCTCCACCGTCGGCACCATGACCGAGCTGCACGATCATTTTAAACTATTATTTGCCAAGATCGCCGTGCTCTACTGCCGCGGTTGTCAGCGTGTCGTCGAGCGCGACAGCGCGCCCTACTGTCCTGCAAAAACTTGCAGACTTGGCCGAAGGCACACCGGTGGTCTTGACCTTTCCCCTGCCGGCTTCGTCGGTAAGCTGGGACGAGTTCCGCAACGGTCTGCGCCAGGCTGGCTTTCATCGCTTGCTGATCGACCGCGCCGTTTGCGAGCTCGATGACGTCGATCAAAGCGCCGGCAAAAAAACTGCCCCTAGAGGTTGTCGTCGACCGCTTCGCCTTTCGTGTGGAGAATCAAAAAGCGCATCGCCGACTCTTTGGAACAGGCGTTTCACTACGGCAAAGGCCGCTTGAATCTGTTCTTGCCCGCAGCAGGATTGGCGCCAAGAGCCGTTCAGCAATCATTTGCATTGCCCGCACTGCGATATTTCCTACCGCGATCCGGTGCCGAATATATTTTCGTTCAATAGCCCATTGGGTGCCTGTGAAACTTGCAGGGGCTTCGGCCGGGTCATCGATATCGATATCGACCTAGTCATTCCCAATCCGGGCAAATCCCTCGGCGACGGCGCCATCAAACCCTGGCTCAACCGCAAGCGCAGAACCAAACGACTCCTCGACTTTTGTGAGCAGCAAGAAAATCCCGGTGAAAACGCCTTGGGGCGAATTGAGCGACGAGCAGCGCCAGCTGGTCATCGACGGCGACGGCGAATACAAAGGCATCCGCGGCTGGTTTCGCCGTCTCGAACGGCGCAGCTACCGCATGCATGTGCGCGTCTTGCTGGCGCGCTACCGCGCCTATTTGCTCTGCCCCGAGTGTAACGGCAGCCGGCTCAAAGCCGACGCGCTCAATTATCGCATCGACGGCAAAGATATTGCCGAGATAAACGCCATGAATGTCGGTGTCGCCAATGAATTTTTTGGCGCATTGAAACCGGCCGGTGCCCTCGATCAAGTGTCGAGTCTGATCCTCGGCGAAATTCGCCGCCGCACCGGCTACCTGGTCGGTGTCGGCCTGGAGTATCTCACCCTCGACCGCCAGTCGCGCACACTCTCCGGCGGTGAGTTGGAGCGCGTCGACTTGACCACGGCGATCGGCTCGTCCTTGGTCAACACGCTCTACGTCCTCGACGAACCGTCCATCGGTCTCCATCCGCGCGACAGCCGCCGGTTGGTGGAAATCCTCCAGCGCTTGCGGGCAAATCAAAATACCGTGGTCATCGTCGAACATGATCCCGAGATCATCAAGGAATGCGATTATATATTGGACCTCGGCCCCAGGGCCGGCGAGCAAGGCGGCGAAATCATGTTCGCCGGCACCTATGACGAGCTATTGAAGAGCGAAACCTCGCTCACCGCCGCTTATCTAAGTCAGCGCAAATCGATTGCCATTCCCGCGCGGCCGCGCAAGCGGCTGTTGCATCGCTCACTCAAGATCACCGGCGCCTCAGCGAACAATCTAAAAAACATCGACGTGGAGATTCCGCTCGGCATGTTGGTGTGCATCACCGGCGTCTCCGGCTCGGGAAAATCGAGTCTGGTCGATGAAGTGCTGTCGCGCAATCTGAAAAAACTCAAGGAAGCGCCCAGCGCCAACTTCGCCAATTGTGCGAAGATCGACGGCATCGAGAAAATCTCCGAAGTCATCCTGGTCGATCAATCGCCGGTCGGCACCACGCCGCGCTCGAACCCGGCGACTTACATGAAAGCCTTCGACGGCATCCGCAAGCTGTTCGCCGGCGCCGAGCTGGCGCGGCTGCGCGGCTACACGCCATCGACATTTTCTTTCAACGTCGAGGGCGGCCGCTGCGAAACCTGCCGTGGCGAAGGCTATGAAAAAGTCGAGATGCAGTTTCTCTCCGACGTCTATACCACGTGCGCGGAGTGTCACGGCAGCCGCTTCCGCGAAGAAGTCCTCGAAGTCGCCTACCGTGGCAAAAACATTCGCCAGGTGCTCGATCTCACCGTCAGCGATGCCTTGGAGTTTTTCAAGGAAAGCAACGATGTGAAGGCATCTCTCGAACCGCTGCGCGCCGTCGGGTTGGAATACCTGCGCCTGGGCCAGCCGGTAACGACGCTCTCCGGCGGCGAGTCGCAGCGCTTGAAGCTCGCCGCCCATATGGCGCGGGCGAAGAAAGCCGGCACGCTGTTTATTTTCGACGAGCCCACCACGGGGCTGCACTTCCACGACATCGACCGGCTGCTCTGGGCGTTCAACGAACTGATAGAACAGGGCCACTCAGTGGTCGTCATCGAGCATAACTTGGAAGTCATCAAATGCGCCGACCACATTATCGATCTCGGCCCGGAGGGCGGCGACAAAGGCGGCGAGATCGTCGCCACCGGCACGCCAGCCCAGATCGCGGCGGTGGCCCGCTCCTATACCGGCGTCTATTTGCGCCCCTATTTAAATAAATCGCCATCGCTGTTTGCGCCGGTATTAAAAAATGATGCTGGCCCAAGGCGTGTTTTGCCCGCCGGCGCCGACGACAACGCCATCGCCATCGTCGGCGCTAAGGAGCATAACTTAAAAAATATCAGCGTGAACATTCCGCGCGACCGCTTCATCGTCTTCACCGGCCTCAGCGGTTCAGGAAAGTCTTCCCTGGCCTTCGACATCGTTTACGCCGAAGGCCAGCGCCGCTATCTCGACAGCCTGTCCGCTTACGCGCGGCAGTTTTTGGAAGTGATGGCGCGTCCCAACGTCGACTACGTCGCCGGCATCCCGCCCACCGTCGCCATCGAGCAGCGCTTGAGTCAGGGCGGCCGAAACTCCACCGTCGCCACAGTCACGGAAATCTATCACTATCTGCGCCTGCTTTACGCCAAGATCGGCAAACAGCACTGCGTCAACTGCGGCCGGCCGATCCATTCGCTGACCCGCAGCCAGATCCTCGACCGCATCTCGCGCTCCTACCGCGGCAAAGATGTCATGGTGCTAAGCCCGCTCGTGCGCGGCCGTAAGGGATTTCACAAGGAAGTGATCACCGGTGCGATCAAGCTCGGCTACCGGCGCGCCCGCATCGACGGCAAGCTCGCTGACCTGCGCGCGCCCGAGTTGGCGAGCGGCTTGGCGCGCTTCAAAGAACACAACATCGATATCGTTGTTGGCAAGGCCAAAGCCGGCGGCCATGAAGTCGAAGCGCTGGTCGATCAAGGGTTGCGCTTGGGCAACGGCGTCATTCACTTGATTTCGGAACGCGGTGAGCAGATTTTCAACCAACGGCTTTTCTGTCTCGGCTGCGGTATCGGCTATGAGCCCCTCGACCCCCGGCTATTTTCGTTCAATAGCCAGCAGGGCGCCTGTAACGATTGCGCCGGCATGGGCTTTACCTATGATTTCGATCCGCAACTGATCTTTGCCGATCCGCGCCGATCGGTGAAAGACGCGCTCAGCGGCATCTCGTCGGGGTCATCGGTCATCAGCTCCGAGGTTGGGCGCGCCATGCAACGGCTGTTGCAACAAATGACCGATGATTATGACATCGATATCGCCACGCCTTTCGCCAAACAGAGCAAGAAAGTCCAGGAAGAAATCGTCAACGGCGGCAAGGGCCGCGGCGCCTTCGTCGGCCTGGTGCCGTATTTAAAGAACCTGGCCGAAGCGGGCGATGAAAATGCCGCCAACGAACTCGACGAACTGATGACCGAAGTGCCCTGCGTCGCCTGCCAGGGCCGGCGCTTGAATCCACGCGCCCAGGCAGTCAAGGTCGCCGGCAAGACTATTTGGGAAGTCGCCGGCCTGTGCGTCGATGACGCGCGCGCCTATTTCGCCAAGCTCGATCTCGACCTCTCGGATATCGCCACTGCCGCCCGCGACCGCGCCGTGTCCGAGAAAGATATTGAAGGAGATCCAGCAGCGCTTGAATTTCTTGTCCGAGGTCGGCTTGCCTTATCTCACCCTCGACCGGCGCGCCGACACGCTGTCCGGCGGCGAGGCCCAGCGCATTCGCCTGGCAGCGCAATTGGGTTCCAACCTGCGCGGCGTCTGCTACATACTCGACGAACCGACCATCGGCCTGCATCCGCGCGATAATGCCATGCTGCTGAAAACCCTGCGCCGGCTCGAACAGTTGGGCAACAGCGTGTTGGTCGTCGAACATGATGAGGCGACGATTCAGGCGGCGGATCTGATCATCGATCTCGGACCCGGCGCGGGGGTTCATGGCGGCAGCGTCGTGTCCATCGGCACGCCCGCGGAAATCAGAGCCAACCCCGACTCGCCCACCGGCGCCTACCTACGCTCGGAGCACAAACGTCTCGGCCCCAAGCGTGAGTTGGAAAAAACCAACTGGCTCGCCATCCGCGGCGCCAAGGCGCATAATTTAAAGAACCTCGACGTAAAAATCCCTCTGGGAATGTGGAGCTGCATCACCGGCATCTCCGGCTCAGGCAAAAGCACCCTGGTCAGAGACGTGCTATACAAAGGCGTCAAACTATTGCTCGGCCAATTCGCCGGCCGGCCCGGTGAATATAAAGAAATCTCCGGCTGGCAGGCGATCGAGCGAATCGTCGAAGTCGATCAAACTCCCATCGGCAAGACCCCGCGCTCGGTGCCGGCCTCTTATATCGGTGTCTTAGATGAGATCCGCAAGCTCTACGCTCTGGCGCCGGAAGCGCGTCTGCGCGGTTACACGGCGAGCCGGTTCTCCTTCAACGTCAAAGGCGGCCGCTGCGAAGACTGCGCCGGCCAGGGCAAAATTCGCAAAGAAATGAGTTTTCTCCCCGACGTTTTTGTCGACTGCGAGACCTGCAATGGCCAGCGTTTCAACGAGGAGACCCTCAGTATTCGTTATAACGATAAAAATATCTTCGAGGTATTTTGTCTGACGGTGGAGGAGGCCGTGCCGTTTTTCCACGCCTTTCCGAAAATTAACCGGCCGCTGAAGATCCTCGACGATATCGGCATGGGCTACATCAATCTCGGCCAGGCCAGCAACACGCTATCCGGCGGCGAAGCTCAACGCATCAAACTCGCCTACGAGCTCGGCAAGGAATCCCGCGGCACGACGCTTTACGTGCTGGACGAGCCGACCACCGGGCTGCATTTTCTCGACGTGGAGAAACTGATTCGCATCCTTCATCGCCTGGTCGACATGGGCAACACGGTGATTACCATCGAACATAACCTCGACATCGTCAAAGACGCCGACTACCTGATCGATCTGGGCCCTGAGGGCGGCGCCCAAGGCGGCCAGTTAGTCGCCTGCGGCGCGCCATTGGATATGATCAAAGACGGCAAAAAATCCTATACCGCGCGCTTTCTGCGTGACTATCTCAACGGCACTGCCGCTCCAATGGCAAAGAAACCGGCCCGAGCGCGCGCGAGCGTTTAAAATGGCGTCATTCTTCAGGATGCTCGGCAATGGGTTGCGCCTGCGCTGCCCGCGCTGCGGCATCGGCCGCTTGTATGACAAGCCATTTAGGATGAATGAGCACTGCGCCCACTGCGGACTAAAATTCGAGCGCGAACAGGGCTACTTCGTCGGCGCCATTTACATCAACTACGCCGCCACCATCGCCATCGCCGTGCCCGGCTTCTTTCTCCTCGACGCCTTCGCGGGTATCGACATCAACCAACAGCTCGCCTTCTGGATCCCGTTCGCGTTGATCTTCCCGCTGCTGTTTTTTCATCACTCAAGAAGTTTGTGGCTGGTGCTGGATCATCTCTTCAACCCGGACAAGCAACTGTTCAGCGTTCCGCCGAAAAAAACGCCGGACCCCTAACCTTCATCTGCTACCCTTCTCCTGACGCTGAACCGCTTTGACCGCCCACTGCCGCAACGCGTCCGCATCTTCGATAATCTCCACTGGCACCTGGTAGTAACTCTTGAGCGTCTGCTTGCCATTGGGGCGAAACGGTTTCATCTTGCGCTTGCGGTATTCGCCGACAGTTTTGTCATCGATCTTGAAAAACAGCTTGCCCTTGTGAACGATGCCGAAGAAGGTCTCGTCTTGATACAAGCCATGCCCGCCGAACATCCGCCGCGCCTCGACGCTGTCCATTTCGCTCAGCTGATCGACAACAAAATCTTTGAACGATTCATCCCTATTCATGGCGATCCGAAAACCTTTTGAACGGCTTGAACTATTTGAACGTTTTGAACGAACTTATCCGATGGCCAGAGCCACAATCCCCAACACCATTGCGCCGGCGGCCGCAAGCCGGCGCCGCGCATCCCCTTCGGCGAGCAAGCGCGCGCCCAGCGCCGTGCCGATAAGGATGCTGATCTCGCGCGCCGGCGCGACGTAACTCACCGGCGTAAAGCTCATGGCGGTCAGCACAAGGATATAGGCGAGCGGGATCAGGATCGCGACCGCTACTGCTTCCCATTTATGCTCGCGCCACTCGATGACGGCTTCCTCGGAATAGTGCAGGGCGAAGGGCGTCAGTAAAATCGCTCTACCGACGTTGGCGCCCCAGTCCAAAACCATCGGCATGATGGCAAAACGGCTCACCGCCTGCTTGTCCCATAGAGTATAGCCGGCGATGAATAAACCGGTGATCAGCGCATAGCCGACCGCGGTGCGCGCGCCGCCCTGGCGCAGCCGTGTAAAGTTGCCGGCCAACACCATCACGCCGCCGATGATCAAGAGCGCGCCTATGAGGGCGATGGCAGAGGGCCGCTCGCCGAGAAATAGGATCGCCGCCAAGGTTGATAGCAGCGGCCCAGTGCCGCGCGCCAACGGATAAACCAGCGACAAGTCGCCGGTCCGGTATGCTTGATTGAGAAGCAAGAAATAGCCGGTGTGCAGCGCCGCGCTGCCGGCGATCATGCCGACCTCGACGAAGCTGAACTTCAGCTGCCAGATTTCAATGATCGCAATCGTCGCCGGCGCGTAGAATAACGCCGACAACACCGCGACGATCCAAGTGAATGTCGCATGGCCACTCGCCTGCTTATTGATCAGATTCCAGGTCGCATGGATGACCGCGGCAGCTAGAATGAGAATAAGTGCACCTAGGGTCATTGTGCTGGTTCGAGTTCAATAAATGGATCTGCTAAATGAAGCTGCCCAGGACCGCAGCGCTTCCGTCCGGCTCACAAGCGTGCGACGGGTCGTCGTCCGGCGAGGCTATCGAGAATCGCTATGAGCCGGGTTTTGCGAGTATGAGCTTGCTTTAGATTCGTTAGATAAGTGACAAACTCTTGATCCTTACCCTGCGCTTCGAGCACGCGGCGAGCTTGTCGCAAATACTCACCGGCGTTGCTATACGCCGACGGTTTCGTGTAGGCAATCTCCCGATCCGCAGCTTTGCACCATATATCCACGGCACGATCCGGGAAGCGATCCGCTAACGCCTTAGCGACGCGATCATCCTGATATGTCGACGTCCACCAGCCGGCTTTTTGTTTGCGGACATCGTACCAGCGCAGCACCTCCTCCGGATGATTCTCCGCGATGGCGATGTCGATTAGCGTACCGGTCATCGGGTAATCGCTGCGGCGCTGTGCTTTCACTTCCAAGTACCGCGATTCAGGCAATGGCCAGGCCGCCGTCATGCCACCCGGTCGAAGCCCTGGTAGGGGTTTGTCGCCGGTTTCAAGATAACGCAGCGCGTGCTCTCGAACCGCCGGTTCAACTCTGGCGCGATGCGCCGCGCTGATCAGCTTCTTGAAGGTTTCCAGCGCCGGTTGATCGAAAAACTCCTCGGCGGCAATGGCCGCAAGGCCGAGAAGATTCTGGTCCTTCGCGCGAATTTTTTTTAGCGCCTGCAAAAGCTCGCTGGCGATGCCCGGCAATTGTTTGCGCGTGGCCGCGATGCCGCGCTCGATCCAACTTCCCGCTTCGTTCCAACGTTGGGCAGCGATCAGACGATTGACCAACCGGAGGTAACTAAAGGTCACACTCGCTTCTCGTTCGCACAAGGGAATGATCTCGCCAGAACGGCGGCTTTTCTCCAAAGCGACGATAATCCAATGGGTCAAACGGTCGCGCCGGTAATGGCCGGACTCCGCCGCATCTCGTCGCGCGGAGTTCTTGCCTAGACGTGCCAGCAACTCATCGGCAACCGCACTCCAAGCCGTTGCCGCGTGTTTGGCCGCGACCAACTCATGAGCGCCCCGGCAAAGCTCGAATTCGTCTTCCAACTCCATTTCGATCGCCAGGAGCAAGCGGCGCGCCGGAGGCAGGGACGAACGGGCGAGAGCCTTGAACGCAATGTCTAGACAGGAGGCAATCTCTTCGGCGGTCTCGCCCTCGTCATCGCTCATTTCGACCTGCTCCATGCCTGCATCGAGAATCTCGGCCGCCAGGTCGACGACGGCATCCGCGTAACCATTGGATAACAAAGCCTTTAGGCGCTGGCGCACCGGGGCGTAATCCGGAATCGATCCATAGCCGCTCCACTTGTCCTTCCAGCCACCCTCACGGCCAAGGTGGCTCAGATCGCGCCGTATGGCCTCGATCAGTTTTGCCGGCTTTCCTTTATCGAGCTCAGTTCGGTCGTTAAGCGATTGTCGGACTGTTGGATGATGCTGCGCGAGATCGGTGATGATTTCGATGAGATCTTTCTGGCTACGCTGATGCAGTGACGCGAGCGCTTTATCGGTCCATGCCTTGTTTTTTCCGCCAGCCTTGTGGATCTCGGCTCGGCCAGTGTCATCTTCATCGTCCCCGGCGTCAAATAAATCTTTATCATCGTCCCATTCATCCTCGTTTTCCTGGTTTGCCCCGCTTTCCAGCAATTCGAAGATTTTGTCAGTGGGTTCCACGATCCCTACCGCCTTTTCGTCCTCCAAACGGCGCAGGTATTCCAATACCACCGCCACCGCGTGTTTGCAGGCAAACCCGAAAGGGCAAGTACATTCCGATGTCAGTTTCCCTCGTGCGACTGCAACGGCGGTGGCATACTCAAAGCTACCAACAACCCGCGCGACCAGCCGGTAATCGCCGGTTCGCGCAAGACTGCGCACGCTACCGCTTTCCTGATACTCTCGGCCGCGGGAGGCCACCGATTCCCCGGCCCAATTACGTAGATCGCTCCAATCGATCTTTTCAAAAGGATCGCCGTTTTGTTTCGTCTTCATTTCGCAAGCTGCTCCGCATGAGGCAAGCGCATAAACAAGTTGTAACCGTACTCCAACCGACGCCTCAACCAACGATCTCGATCATGTCGCCCACTCGGATCGTACCGCTGGTTACTATCTCCGCGCGCAGCCCACCGCGGTGAATCAGCCCGCGCGCGGCGCCGTTAATGGCAAGTTTTTCCATGTGCAAGCAAGGCTCGCACAGGCGCATGCCGCGCAGAACCGCGGCGCCGACAGAAAACGTTTTCCCCACCAGATGATTCAGCGCAATACCGCGGGTGACGATATTGCGTCTCGCCAATCCTGACGGCAACTGGATATCGTATTCGCGCGCCAGTGCGACAACGGCTTCACTCTCGATCAATGTCACTTCACGCCCCGTGCCCGGAAGGTTCGAGTATGTGCCCGTCTGTTTGAAGTAGCGATCACCTTCAAGGCCTCGTCCGGCGACAGCAGTGCCGGTAGCAATGCTTTGCATTGGCGCCGCCGCATGTCGGGCGATGTGCAGCGAGACAACTAAACCGTGCGTCGGCATCGTTTGCGCTATCAGGCCTTGACCTTGCCGCGCGCTTCCAAAACTTTGTCGACCACCGATTCGACGTTCTCCTCGTCGGTGAAAGGTGAGAGAATAAACGATTTCAACGCAGTCACCGGCTCGCCGTAACCGGTTTCCCGGTAGGAGTCGGTGAGCGAGATCACCACACCCCGGCCGGCCATCGCTTCGCCGTGGACGTATTCGAAAATCTTGCGGTTATAATCGTTGTGGCGCAGCAAGGCAGGGCGAAAATTTTCGTCGTCCATCTCCTGGTCTTTAATTGCAAACGTGTCGACACCGTCGGGGTAGGCACGGAACAGGGTCACCGTGCCGAAGTTGTCGCGGTTGAGCACCGCGGTGGCGGCATGGCCTTCAAGATGTTCGCGCAGCAGCTGGGTCATCTCGACGATATGGCCGATCACGACCCGCAGACCTTCCTTGCCGAACAGTTTTAGATTGGCCAACGCCGCCAGCGCGCCCATGCCGCTGCGCGAGGTCTCAAGAGTGAACATGCCGGGACGATGCTCGCCGAACTGATAGAGATACGGCATCTGCTCTTGACTGCGCATCATCAGGCGCAGATCGTCGCGCTCTTTGAACAACACCAGGCTCGAGATATATGGCGCAAAGCCGGTCTTGTGAAAGTCGATGCCGATGGAGTCGGCCAGATGCAGATGGCGAATGCGCTGGCAGGCGCCCGCCAGAGCGCGCACCGTGCGCGGACGAAACTCCAACGGGTTGTTCTCGAAATCGTAATCGGCGAAGGCTTGCCAGGCCCAGCCGATGACCGCATCGGCATGGATATGCGGCCGATAGGACAGCTTGTATTCGCTGACTAGCTCGTCACGCATACGGACCATGGCCTCGAGATCGTCGATACCGAACGCATCCGTGGTTCCCATGGTGGCGATGAAGGCGGCGATGGGCCAGCCGCTTTCCAAAGCCGCCCGCGCGTGATCGCGCAACACGTCGATCTTGATCGCATTGCGCGAGTCGCTGGGAATCGTGATGAGATTTTTCGCGCCGAGGCCGAGCCATCCGGCGATGTTGTAACGGCAGTAGTGGCTGGTATCGCTGGCGAACAGCATCGCGCCAGCGCCGACGCCATTTTGCATGGCGCCGGGGACCGCCTTCTCCAGACCGACTTTAACGCCATAGAGCGTTGTCCCGGTGCCACCGAAGGTAAAGACGCCGGAAGCACGCCCCGGATCGTAGCCCATCAGCACCGCGGACATGGCCACTGCTTCGACTTCGGCGAGAGCGATTTTGTGGCTATACTCGTCCCACGCCAGATTGGGATTATAGAGTCCAGTCAAGAGCGTCGCGATCAATGACGAAATCGACGGCGGCGGCACCACGTTGATCTGGGTGCGGGGATGGCCCCAGATCGTCAGACCTTTGAAATAATCGACTAAGTTTACCGTCACATCCTCCACCGTCGACGAACCCTCCGGTAACCGCGCCATTTGCGCCGCGCCATAATCCAGTGGCTCCCGCGGCCCCAGCACCGGCACTTCGCTCTTGAGCCCATCGACCATGTCCAACGCGCGCATGATGCTATGGACGAAATAAGAATCATGCACCCTGTCGGACACCGGCTGGGGAAAAGCCATGCGAATTTTGTCTAACTTTTCGCGGTACGGTGTCGCCATGGATTCTCCTAACCGCGCTTCTTGCTCACCAGCGCGTTAATCTCAGGCGTCTGCACGCCATCTTTCAATAAACTGCATGTCCCCTTTTCAAGAATTTCCTGCGCCAATTTTTTGCTCCCCGTGATCGCCGCTTTCATGAAACCTGAGCCGTAACTCACCCGCGCCACGCCCAGATCCTGTAACTCCTTCACGCTCGGGGACTGCGGACCGGCGAGAATACTGACGGGCGCCTTCACTTCCTTGGCGACCGTGCCGATGGTCTCGGCGGCGTGTAGATTGAGATAGAAAATGCAGTCGCCACCCGCCGCGGCGTAGGCGTTGCCACGGCGAATCGCTTCGTCGAGGGCTTTCTTAGGATCATTGGTCAGAACATGAAATGAGTCGACCCGCGCGTTGAGAAAAAACTCGCTGCCGAGTTCGCGCTTGGCGTCCATCACGGCTTTTATCTTCTCTAACTGTTGACCGAGCTCGACCAAGCCGCTGCCGCCTTTAGCGATGCTATCTTCGAGATTCATGCCGGCAACCCCGGCGGCGACCAACGCGCGCACGGTATCTTTTATGCCTGCGGCATCGCCGTAACCCTTTTCACCATCGGCGTTGACCGGCAGCGAAACCGCCGCGGCAAAGCTCGCCGTTAGCTGCACGAACAACTCGCGGCTCATCGCTTCGCCGTCGGGATACCCCAACGCCGCGGCGATGCCGCCGCTGGTGCCTTGGATCGCCTGGAAGCCCAGTTGTTGGAACAGCAGCGCGCTCAAGACATCGTAGGCCCCGGGCATGACGAGTATCTCTGGCGCGCGGACTAATTCTCTAAGCCGTCGGCTTTTTCCATTGGCACTCTCCAGGACGTTTGTTGCAATTGGTTCCATCGCCGTCTCCCCAACCTTTCATGAGTGATGACCAGACTGTACCGTAAAGACGGAACTGAGGGAAAGGCCTTACCGAGGTGGGGCACCGACGCGGTAACTGCGTGTGCGGCGTCTTAAAATGCAATCTTTAAATCACTGCGGCGAGAAGAATTTTCAGGCCGACGCACTAAATCGTCAGGAAACCGCCGCTCCGCAACGCTTGCCAGGTCAGCGCGATGCCGGCGAGCAAAATGAACGCCGACGAGGTAATCGGCAGCCAGCGCGTCGTCCACTGACCTTCGCCTTGAAACCGCGCCACGAAGTGACGCGCATAGACCATCAGCATGCCGAGGGCGATGAGCACCGCGGCCAAGCCGACGCTAAAGGCGACGATCAAGAGCAAGCCCAAACCGATGCGCTGCATCGCCACCGCGCCGAGCAGCACGACCAAAGCCGCGGGACAGGGAACGATGCCGCCGCTGATGCCGAGGGCGAGTAGCTGCTTGAGTGAGACAGCTTGATTCACTTCGTGATGGTGATGCGCATGGCCGCCTTGGTGATGATGATGCCCGCGTGCCTGATCACGTTCGTCGTGGTCATGATGGCCATGTGCGCTATGATCATGAGCGCCAGCATGGTGCTGACTCTGTCCCAACAACCCGACTCTGCCCTGATAGCGCCGCACTAACAGGATCAGCCCGAGTGCCGCAATCATGACGCCGGAGAGCGCACCCAACCAGGGATAGAGCCGTTCCGGGACGATATACTTTGACGCATAGAGGGTGATCGCGCCGAGCAAATAGACTCCCGCGGTGTGCGAAGCTGTGACAATCAGACCGAGCAGAACCGCGTGTTTGACGGTACCGCGCGAACCAACCAGATAGGCCGCAACCAGAGTCTTGCCGTGACCAGGCTCCAAGGCGTGAAAGGCGCCGAGACCGGCGGCGACTGCTAGCGCCGCGAGAATAATTCCCAAGCCTAATTCTTTTCGCGCCATGATCTCCGTAAACGAACTGCGTGGCGTTGATTGGCTATTGGCTTTTAATTGAAGCGATCTTGCAGCCGTTGGATATTTCGCGGTTAGATCGCTATTGGCTTGCTCGATTGACGTCGTAGGTGAAGTTTCTCGTGGCGATCGATTCGATCCCGCCTTGCTTGTTTCAGTCGGTGCCGTTTCGCTTTGCGCTATTGCTGGCTTCGATGCCGGGCTTGAATTATCCGCGGCTGTCGTCAGTGGCGTCACGGCAAACCCAACTCGCGCTTCTAATTGTTGCGGCGGACTATTTAATAAGTCGGTCGGATAATCGCTTAGCCGCGCGCTTCGGTCGGTCTCAGGGACCGAACTGTTGAGCAGCCTCACGCCAGGCGCTGCCACGGCGATGATTTCCTTCCAGCCGGCGCGCCCAGGAAAATTGCCATCGCGATAGCTGAGCGAATAACCACCACCGCTGGCGGCCGCCAACTTCCCTTTATAGACGACCCCAATCTTGAGCGTCGGCAATCCACCGGCGCCTTCGGGAAATATAATTTCGTGTGACTCGGCCCGCAAAGGCACCGGCCGCCCGTCGATCTCAAGCATTAGGCCGCCACGCAGGATTTCAGCTTTGTGCGCAGCGTAAGCTTTTGCACTCGTGTCGTCGGCCTTTGGGACAAAACCCGATTCTTGAATCTCTTGAAAAGTCGGGATCTCTGCCATGTCGACGATGTAGCGCAGCTCAACTTCCTGATTGCCGATGTGAATGGCGGAATACTGGCTGATGCTAAAATTGCCGAGCGGATGAGCCGCGGCAACGCAGTGGCTGAGAATGCTGCACGTGGCCACGACGAGAGCGGCGGTCAGGCGAAAATACATGGCGCTATCCGCCTTGGCGGCGATTCTCCACGTCCGCCGGGTCGACATTGTCGTCTAACTTTTGCACGAGTTCCGCCGCCGTTTCGGCAAAGCGAATATGGAAGTAGGGATTGACCGCCAGCGCGCGCGCAAGAAACTCTTTTGCCTTGCCCTTCTCGCCGAGGGAGAAGTAAATCATGCCGGCGTGGAAAAACAGCTTGGCGTCTTTGGTGCCTAACACGAGCGCCTGATCGATACTGGCGCGCGCCTCTGCGAAATTGCCGTTTCGAAACAGATTCCATGCCACCACATCGTAGGCATATATATCTCGCCGATAATCGAGCTCGCGGTGCGCCAACGCCAAACCTTGGTTCGCGTTGATGTCGCGGTCGGCGTAGAAGTAGGCGAGCTCGCGGTTATAAAGCGTCTGATTGAGCGCGCTCAGCTTGCCGATGTATTCGACGAGTTCATATTGCCGCCGAGCCTGCTCAGGATTGCCGATCTTCTCGTACACTGCGCCGAGCGCCGCTGCGTATTCGGGCATCGGCAAGATTCTAATCGCTTTTTGATAAAGCGCGATCGCTTCGTCATAGTTTTTTTGCGCCGCGCGCACCTGTGCCATGCCGGCCAAGGCTCGATAATAGTTTGGATAACTTTCGAGCGCCCGGCGGTAGTTCGATTCCGCCGCAAGTAAATTGCCTTGCGCGAAGTATTCCACGCCGAGCTGCCATTCCGTCCAGGCGATGCTTTCCGCGGGCTGCCTGGTGGCCTTGCCAATTGCAATGGCGCGCTCTAAATCGGCGATCGCGCCGTCAACCTCGCCGCGCGCGCTCTTCAAGCCGGCGAGCCGACTGTAAGAGTACAAACTTTTGTCCAGCTCGATCATGGTCGAGTACGCCGCCTGAGCCTCCCCGTATTGGCCCACCTCGAGCAGCGCGTCGCCGAGCACGCCGTACGAGTCGCTGTCCGAAGAATTCATCTCCACCGCCTTGCGCGCGAACACGGCCGCCGGGGCGAACTCATGGCGCGAGTAGAAAACATAAGCCATGTGGCGCAACGCGCCGCTATTTTCGGGCGCCAATTCAAGCGAGCGCTTGAGCGCGTCTTCGGCGCGGTTGAAATAGCCCGTATCGCCGGTTTCGCGTGCCTTGCGGATTAACGCGTCGCCGAGCCCCAGGTAGGCCTTGGCATTCTGGGGATTACGCTTGAGCAGTTGCTGGTAATAAGCTACGTGGTTATCGGCCGCGCTAGGTTGGGCCCAAAGCAGGTTCGTGTCGAGGCCGACGAGCAAACCCGCTATCGTCAAACTCAAAACCTGGAGATACTTCACGGCAGGCATAGAAGGCTCCTTATCTCATCATGCCGCGCCGCGAGGCCACGTTTGCGGCGCGGCATGATTGATCGTGGTTAACGGAACAGCGGTTCGTTAGGCCCTTCTACCAGAGGCGCCGATGGGCTCCGGCCGGAATTGGGCGTCGGTAGGAACGGAAATTTGGTCGAAATGTTGGTTGCCGCAATCACATCAGGAGTTCCGGCACGGACCCGATTGAAGTTCACGCCGTCGCCCAGACAGGGAACCGGCCCCAACAACGCGCCCGCGACTACACGGAGCGCCACGTCGGTCACGTCGTCATTGGGACGCCGGCCATTGGGCCAACCCGCTGCATCGGGAATATCGGCAGGATCGAATTGTGATACGCACGAACCACCGGAATCGTCGCTTTTGAGAACCGTCGTGCGCTGTTGATTCGCCGCTGCGGTGGCGGGGATATCGAGATTAACCCGCAGCAACTCCGAAACGATTCCTGGCGAACCGCTAAATACCGGCGCAAAGTACTGCAGCAGAACTCCTGATAGATCCGTGCGCCCGGTTGTCGGAATCGACGTGCCGAAGACGGCATTGATTAGCCCCGCAAGCCGCGGACTTTCGTAAAAGTTGAGAAACTGTTTTTCGTCCTCTGGATCGCGCTGGTTCCAACGATCCTTGGAGCCCGTGCCGATGATAACCTCATTCACTAAAGGATTCGCCATCCGCGCGACCTGGGTGAACCCGCCGCGATTACGAAATTGGTCGTCGCCCGAAAGTTCGAATTCCCGGTTTCTGCGCCGGCTGGTCGAGGCGTACATACCGACTGCCGCGCTCGGAAATAACGATTTGGGTATTTCGATGGCGATGGTCGTAACGTTGAGCCCCTCAAAGCCATCGTCGACGCCGAATGGATTTGCGCTATGGTTCTGATCCTCCGCGAGCGTCAAAATCGGCGGCGTGCGGCCAAAGCTGAGAGTGTCGAAGGTCGCCCCGAGGTCGATATAGAATGATTCTTCGCGTTGGCCGACAAACACCCGCACGCCGTTGCCAAGATCGTAAATCCCTTGCTGAGCCAGCGCCGGATAATCCGGAATCGTACCCGGACCCACGTTGGAAGGCACAGCGATCAGAGGATTCTTGTTCACATCGGCGGTTTTAGTGCCGATCATTTTAATTAAATTCCCGCCGGCCTTGCCGCGCCCAGCCGCGCGGACCTGATATTTTTGCCGCAGGCCGATCCCGGCTGACCCGGCGCCGTCAAGCGCGGTAATCGGTGGAACACCCGCGTAAGAGATGGGAACGTCTTTAAAGTTTAAACCGCCGAGTGCTGTGTTGTTACGGATCTCCGTTGCGAAACGGAATTCAATATCCAGATCGTCGGCCCGGCCGTCCTGGTCCAGGTCGAAGTGAAATGCGTAAAGAACACTATCGTCGAGATTAAAATAGTTCGGTCCCGAAGCCGGCACTTGCGCGGGGATAACGTTCATGATGAACACGGCCTTGCTGTCATCCTCCCAACTCCGAAAAGCATACACGTCGGTCAAATCGGCCGCCGGATCGAGGGCAATCAAAGGCGCCTCCCTGTGGCTCGCTGCGCGCGCCAACGGCGTCATCGTGGTCAGCGCCATCAGCGCGCTCAACGACATCGAAGTTGCGCGGCAAATTAAACTGTTCTTAAACGATTCCATTTCCCTGACTCCTTTCTGTCTTTGCGGTTGATTCGATAACAATTTGCGTCGCTATCAAAGTTTACGAAATGGCGATGCCTTTCGGATTTGCCTAAGCAGCGTTGCGGAAAACATTTTTAGTTGCATTGACCACCGATCTCGGTATCTCAACCCGAGAATTATGTTTCCAAGGGTTGGACATCACCACTTTGGCGAACGCGAGCGCCGATGGTTGTTACTTGCCGGTGTTGCTTAGCCTTGGCAACGAAAAAACGAAATCCTGCTTTCCCAACGGTTTGTGACACTGCAAGCATGGCTTGGTGTCGACGTTCGGAACTCGCTGGCCATCGGAGGCAAAGCGGGCGTACCCCCATTCGCCGTTGCGCAGATCGTCTGGATACCCGGCGCCCCAGCCGGCGCGTTTTTCCATGACGAAGATTGTGCTCAACTCACCCTTGACCAACCTTCCGCTTGCATCCTTGGCCAATTCTCCCTTGGCATCGGTCTTGGCCGCGTAAAGTTCCATGGTTAATACCGAGCCATACGGTAAAGGCTTGCCGGCCCGAGCCAGTTTGGCCGTCTCCGGCGACGCGTAGATTTCGCGCACTTGCTTGGTGTCCGTGCGGTCTACTGTCGCGTAGTACACCTGCGTCTTGTAGCCTGGCGGCAAGACGACATTGTCGGGGCCAACCACTGTTGAGCACGCGGAGATTACGGTGATGACACCAGCGAAGAACAGCCCCTTTTTCAAATTTGTCTCCTCAAAGCTTTACAATAAAAACATGCTTTTGCCGGTAAAGACCAATCATTCACTTCGCCGACCGGCTTTGGCCAAAAATGCGAGAAAAGCAAATCCTATAGTTCCGCTGGTTCAATTTCTGCTTACTTAGGACGCACCTGGTTTTTCTTGCCTATCTGTGATGTTCTACGGCTGGCGAGAGGGGATTGGATTTGTCGATAGAAAATTTTTGGCCGAAAAATAATAATCTTTACGGCCCAATCCGATTCGCTGTATCGCATCGTAGTCATTATGAGTGGCGTTTGCGCCGCCTTCGGGCCTGGCTAGCAATGCCCATTTGGCGAGGTAGCTTGCGGTCACAAAGAATTACCCATCCCTTCGATACTTACATTGGCACCTAAAATTGACGACGGTTCGTTGATGCTCAACACAACCGTGCACAACCAGATGTTCGCGTAATGGAGCGCGCGGATGTCTGCCCATTCTAATCTCGCGGTTTACCTGATTCAGCGCGCTGCCGTGCAAGATCGTGAGGCTTTCAGCCAACTCTACGATCGGTTCTCCGCTCTGGTGTTCTCACTGGCGATGCGCATGCTGCGCGCCCAGACCGATGCCGAAGACTTGCTTCAGGAAGTTTTTATGCAGGTGTGGCGCCAGGCTGGCAGTTATAACCAGGAACGCGGCAGCCCGGAAGCGTGGATCATAAATATTGCGCGCAGCCGGGCAATCGATAAGCTCCGCTCCATGCGTAGAAGAGATAGGAGCTTTGTTCTAACCGATGATCCAGCCGGCGCTGAATCGCCCGATAATATCGAGACGGCAGCCGGCGACACCGAGGCGAGATTGGCGATGACTAGCGCATTGGGCTATTTGCCCGAAGCGCAGCGCAAGGTCTTGGAGCTTGCCTATTACGACGGCTTGAGTCAAAGCGAAATCGCCGAGCGCTTGAATGAGCCCCTCGGCACGGTGAAAACGAGAATACGCGCGGGTATTCAACATCTCAGAGAAATACTGAAGAACCAGGCAGTGTGATGGCAACGGAACACCAACATTGGACGGAGCAGGGGGAAATGTTTGCCCTCGGCGCCCTGAACGGCCGCGAGCGCGACGAGTTCGAAGCGCATCTGGCCGCCGGCTGTTCGATCTGTGACGCTCACGTCCGCGAAACCCGCGAAGCTTTAACTCTTCTCCCTCGCGCGCTCACGCCGATATCCCCGCCAGCCACAGTCAAGACGCGGCTCCTCGAGCAAGTCGCAAACCATAACGTTGTACCGATCACCACCGCACGCCCGCATCAAGCGCGTCCGTGGCGGAAAATCACCGGCATCTTGGCCGCCGGCATTGTCGGCATACTGATGGGTGGGACCTACTACAGATTTCAATATGAACCGCGCCACACGGTTTATAGCTCAGTCGATTGATCTACTGCGCGATCCGGCGACGCAGGATTCTCCGCTTTATGGAGCCGGCCCGACGCCTCGTGCCAAGGGTAGGTTTCTCTGGAATGAGTCCGGCGAAGGCCATATCTTCGTGAGTGATTTGCCGGCTGCGCCGGAAGGTAAGATGTACGCCGTGTGGACCATCGCGCAGCAATCCGCGCCGCGTTACGTCGGCACAATCGAGACCGGCGCCGCGGGCAAAGGCGGTTTGCACATCAACGCAGCGCGCTCCGATCGACCCGTCGAGACCTTCGCCGTCACTGTCGAACCGATCGGCAGCACTGCCGCGCCCACCGGACCGATGGTGCTGATATCGAAATCTTCTTAATCACTTTGCCGAAGCTGAAAGCATTCGCGTTATGAACTAGAGTCAGCGCAAAAGATCTGAGCGGAAATCCTATGTGCCAGCCGCTATCTGTTGCCGTCGTTCTACCCGTTGAGCGGCGAGACATATTCCTTTCGGACAAACCCGACTTGGTCGCCCGCCGCGGTTCTCACCTTGAGCCAGTCACCGCGACTTTCGACAATGCTCAGTTGGGTCGCTTCGCGCACTTCGCGCACACTGTTGGCGGAATAGCGCGGATTGTCGCGCAGCGCCAATGGGCGGTTCGCGACCACCACGATCAGTGCTTTTGCTTGGGCTTTCGGTTTAGCCGTGGCAGCCACCGCCGTGCGGCCGGTGACTTTTTCAGTCCCGTTTACCGCCGGCCGCGCCATCGCAATCGGCGCAGCGACGTGGCGCATCGTCCATCGCCCGGCGCGCGCCGCACTTTGCGCTCCCACTGGACGATCATCTCTGGGTCCATTCCCTTGGGAATGAACAGCAGCGGTATGGTGATCTCTGCCGCTTCGTTGCTGCCCTTGGGGAATTTCCATTCGCGCACATCGTCGATCACGGTTTTGACAAAGCTCGAATTGCTGACATGAGAGTTCTTCGGTTCGACGCGTATTACATTGCCGGAAGCGTCGACCATGAGTTCTAACGACACACTGCCCATCAGCTCTTGTTTGCGTTCGGACCAGCTATTGAACGTGTGATGCAGCCGGGCGAGATGTTCCATCGCCGCCTGTTCAAAAACTTCTTTGGTCGAAGCTGAAGCGCTTTTCGAGCGCACCTTCAGGCCGGAGGTATCCACGGCTAACACCGTACTCCGAGTCCTGGTCGCTCGTTCCGCTTCGATTAAAGATTGGAGCTTATCCCAGAGATTTTCATCCCCCGCCATCAGACCGCAAAGCGGCATCGCCAATATTCCGACCATGGCGATGGTCATGGCGCGGATTTTTGCCTTTAGTTTGGCCATATCCGGCGGCTGTGGATTTACTTTCAGTGAGCCAGGGGTTGAAACGATGGCATCTTCACTGAGTTCGATGACGCAGCTACTGCCTTGGAGCCCAACTGCTTGGCTATTTTCCATGAGAGCCTCCGCTTTCCGGCGCCGACCCGACATGCCCACCGCGCTCATGACGCGCTTCTAGTATGTGAGTGACTGCCGACGACCATTGTGAGTAATTGGGAATCTTTACGACCGGTTTTCTCCAGCACAAGGTAGCAACGGCGAGGCCAATTAGGCCGCGGCGAAGCGAGGAAAATATTCGCACTTCTGGAAGTTCTGCGAATCGCGGGGCGACCGAAATGGACCGTCATCGGGAGAAACTGAACAAGCGTATCGGCAATCTAAGAAGTTAGCGGCGCGCTTTGGAAAATTTCGGCCTCAGGATTTGAACCGCTTGGGTTTGGCGTGGAGAACGCCGCGAGACTGCAATAACCCGCCGGTTGGCACGGTTTACTCGAGGGATAGATCTCCGGCCTTGCTCGGCTAATGTCTCTTGATGACCCGGCGTTGGTTAGCCGACTGGAGCCCGCGCCAAATCATTTTCCGATGAGCGATGCCCGCTTCGTCGAAAATCGCTCCAGTGGCGCGAAAGTTCAGGCGCTCGTAGAACCCGCTCACCGCGACTTGCGCGTGCAAGTAAATCTGCCGCGCTTGCGATCGTCGCGCGAGCGCGACCGCCCGGGTTAGCAACTGCCGGCCCACGCCGCGGCGCCGGTAGCGTTTCAGCACCGCCATGCGGCCGATTTTGGCGGCGCCGCGATGCCACACCACCCTGGTCGTACCAACTGCTTTGGCGCCAACGCTGGCAAGAAAATGAATCGCCCGCTGGTCGTCGTCATCGAGCTCGATGTCACTGGGTACGCCCTGTTCTTTGACGAACACTTTGATTCTGATGGCGAAAGCCAATGCAAGCTCTTTCTCAGCGGAAACTCGCTTGACCGCGACCCTGGACCGCTTCTTGTCAGTTGATTTCAATTTGCCGCTTCGCTTGCGCATGTTTGCCGTTTGCCTGACGCCATTAAGGCTTTCGCCCACCTCATATTGACACTGGCTGAACTTCTCAGATAATTACTCTAGTGAAAAGGGGAAATCATCACCATGAAACAAACTTGCTTTGTCTGCCAAAATATCGACTGTCAGAGTCGCGGTTCGGAAGCGCTGATGAATGAACTCACCGAGATGGTCACCGCCAAAGGCATCGACGCTGAAGTGAAGTCTTATATCTGCTTCGGCGGCTGCGACTTTGGCCCTAATGTCGTCGTGCATCCGCAAAAGAACTGGTACGCCGGCGTCCAGAAAGAGGATCTGCCGGAGATCGTCAATTCACTCGCCGGCGGTCCGGCGGTGACCCGCCTCGATACCATCGACCCATCGCTAAAAGACATCGTTTACTCGCTGTTGGATGCCGGCGTCGTCTGATCGAAGCTAAGGCATCCCGCGTTCAACTAAAGACTTCGCGGCAATCAGACCCATTGCCCGCTTCGATAGTTTTTAAATGCTTATGCATAAATTCGCGATTGCGTTGGCGTTCGCGCTGCTGAGCGCTACCGGCGCCACCGCCTTCGCCCAGCTGCGCCATATTCATAGCGGCGCCGGCGTGAGCCCGACCCAACTGCCCTTCTGGACCGCCAAGGAGTTGGGCATATTCGATAAATATGGCTTGAGCGTCGACCTGGTAGTTATTTCCAGCGGACCGCGCGGCATGCAGGCGCTGCTTGGTGGCAGTCTGCAATCGGCGAATATGGCCGCGATGTCGCCGATACGCTCGGTTCTCGGCGGCGGCGAAGTTGTCATTGTCAGCGGCTACCTCAACAAGAGTCTGTTCAAACTTGTAGCGCAGAGAGAGATCCGCAAGGCCGCCGACCTGCGCGGCAAGAAAATCGGCTTGGCCAATTTCGGCGGTTCCACCGAGTTCGGCGTGCTCATGGCCTTGAAAGAACTGCACGTGCCGCGCGAGTCGGTTCAGTTGGTCGCTGCTGGCGGCAGCAACGCGCGCTTTGCCGCGGTTGAGGCCAAGGGTTTGGACGCGACCATCCTGCCCTACGCCGAAGCGCTGGTCGCCGAGAAAAAAGGCTTCTCGATTCTGGCGGATTTGGCCGAAGCCGTGCCGGAGTTCCCCGACCGGCTGATCACCGTGCGCCGCGCCTTTGCGGATAAAGAACGACCCCACCTTAAACGCTTCCTGCAAGCCACCGGCGAAGCGATCTATGAGATCAAGTCCGAGCGCCAAAAGGAAAAAATCCTCGCGGTGCTGGCGAAACATTTGCGCATCGATCGCAAGTCGGCGGAAGACAACTACAACATGTACCGCAACGCCTTCTCCTACCCGCCGCGCGTCGGCCGCAAGGGTCTGGCAACGGTGTTGGAATTGATTCAACAGGAAACCGGCAAGCCCACTGCGACCGTCGACGCTAATCGCTTCGTCGATGAAAGCGTCATCGACGAACTCGAAAAAGAAGGTTTCTTTAAAGCATTGGACAAGGGCACGATTCGCAAATAGGATTGCCCGGCCTGGCGCAAAGAACGCAAAGAGCACAAAAGGAATCGGCATTTGTCCACAAGGGGGCGGTTAACCGCCATCTTCTCACCTGAACTCTCCGTACCGTCGTGGTTGAGAAGGATTTCCGAGAATGAATTGCCCGAGCCGCACAAGGAGAATCAATGGAAACCAAAATCAAGCATGTCGCGATCATGAGCCAGAACTCGCCCCGCCTGTCGCGTTTTTACGAATACCTGTTCGCGCTCACCAGCGCGCGGGCGTACGCGACCCGGGAAGCCGAAGACGATGCCGCGCGCAAGTTTGGCTTTCCCCAGCTGTCGTCGAAGCGTGTCGCCAAGCCGTTTGACGCGACCAACATCGTCACCGACGGCAATATCGGCGTGGCGTTTCTGCGCCGCCGTCCCGGCTATCCCGGCGGCATCGACCACTTCGGCGTGGAAGTCGATGATCTTGAGACGGTCTGCGCCAGGATGAAAGAAAAGTATCCCAAAGTTCACGTCCTGAAGCGGCCGTCGAACCGCCCGTTTGCATCGTTTAGCTCCCACGATCCGGAAGGCAACTTATTCGACTTGACCCAGAGCGACATGACCAACCTGCGCGGCGTTTGGAAAGAAAACGGCCGGGAACAGGACCGCTACATCAAACATATCACCATCCGCACCATGGACCCGGCGCACCTGGCACACTTCTATACCGAAGTGTTCGAGCTCAAAGAAGAAGAAAAAGCCTTCGAGGATCCCAACTATTATCTCACCGACGGCAAGGTGACGCTGGTGCTGACGCCATGGGACATCGAAGACTACCAGGACACGGAACATCGCGGCCCCGGCCTGGAGCATGTCGGTTTCAAAGTCGAAAGCGTCGCAAATTTCAAAAAGGATCTGGAAATCCTCACCGGCGTCGACCCGGAATGGATGTCGCCCAAGACGCCGATTTTGCCGTCCGAGAATGAGGTCGTCATGCGCTTGTTAGCGGGCTGCCGTTACGGCCAGCACCAGTTATGCGACCCGGAGGGAAATCTCCTGGACGTATTTGAATAGTTCGGTCGGCACGTGAAGGCACTTAAGCGCGGCTGTGAAACACGCCGGCGCGGCGCGGAATCAGGTAGCGTTGGTCGAGAGAAAAGCAAATACAACGTCGCGTGAAAAAATGGGAGGCTAAATGGCAACTCTGAGAGTCATAGATTCTGATGGACATGTCCAAGAGCGCGATGCCGACATTAGACCGCATTTAGAAGAGCCCTATTGCAAGAGACGAGGCTCGCTATTGCCCGGCGACGAGTGGGACTCCAGCATGTATGGCACGCTCGGGTTGAGGGTCAGCGACATAGCGATGCGACTGCGCGACATGGATAAGGAAACCATCGATACTTCAGTGCTGTTCCCGACCAGCGCCTTTCACATGAGCCGGCTTACCGAGAAGGACTACGCGGCGGCTTACTGCCGGGCTTACAACAACTGGATCGCTGAGCACTGTAAAGAAAGCCCGCGGCTTAAGGGCGTGGCTCTCGTGCCGTTTCAAAACGTTGCCGCCGCGGTGGCAGAAGTAAACCGTGCGGTGTCGACGCTAGGACTGGCGGGAATCGCCATAGCCTCTTTTGGCATGAAAGAGCATCTCGGCAAACCGGAATTTTGGCCGATCTACGAGGAGGTCCAACGGCTAAATGTGCCGCTGCTGGTGCACAATTCCCGCCAGGGACCGGCGGGCGAGATTCGCTTCGATACTTTTCTCTTCAAGCATACGATTGGCCGCCCCATCGAGACGCTGATTGATTGCGCTGCGCTCATGTATGGCGGCGTGCCGGAAAAATTTCCCAAGCTGCGCATTGCCTTTCTCGAATGCGGCGCGGGCTGGGTGCCTTACTGGATGGACCGCATGGATGAGGAGTGGGAGAAGCGAAAGTCAGAGGCGCCATTGCTCAAGGCCAAGCCGAGCGAGTACATGGCCCGCGGCAACTGGTTCTACGCCGCGGAACCGGAAGAAGCGACGCTGCCTTTTGTCCTCGATCGGGTCGGCGAAGACGTGATTGTTTTCGCGTCGGACTATCCCCACTGGGATGGCAACTTTCCCTACATGGTCTCGACAGTGAAAGAACGCAAAGATATTTCGGAAAGCGCCAAAGCTAAGATCCTCAGCGCCAATGCCATGAGACTTTATGGCTGGGATCACTGAAGCGACTCGCATTCTGGATCAAGCTGATCCGAACAGCAGCAAAGTCTGCCCGTCGAGGCGTTGACAGCCGACAACGGCGTTGATTATAAGCGACCTCAGTTATCCTACTCCGAAGGATTGCCCCGCGCCGGTCTAAGATCGACAGAGAGAGTTTAACGATTCCACAATCACAGGAGGTCTCATGGCTTACGATGTCGTGATCAAAGGCGGGCGAGTTTACGACGGCAGCGGTTTGCCTTCCTATTTCGGCGATGTCGCGATCAACGGCGATCGGATTGTCGAGGTCGGGCGGATCAATCAGAGCGCGCGGCGCACCATCGATGCCGTAGGCCTGGCCGTGGCGCCCGGTTTTATCGATTTTCACACGCATATGGACGCCCAGCTGCTGTGGGACCCGCTGGCAACATCCTCTTGTTTCCACGGAGTGACCACCCTGATTCCGGGCAACTGTGGCCTGTCGCTCGCCCCATGCCGCGCCGAGGACCGTGACAATGTCATTGGCAGCTTCGTGCGGGTCGAGGCGATGCCCTCTCAAGTGCTGCGTCAAGCGGTCAAATGGGAATGGACCAGCTTCCCCGAATATCTTGACCGGCTGCAAGAAAAACTCGGCGTCAATGTCGCCGCGCTCATGGGACACTGCGCCATGCGTCAATTCGTCATGGGCGAAGAATCCTCAGAGCGCGCCGCGACGCCCGCGGAAATCGATCAGATGAAATCCCTCGTCAGAGACGGCATGAAGGCCGGCGCGATCGGTTTTTCAACCAATCAAAATCGCCGACATATGCGCGAGGATGGCCGGCCGATACCGAGCCGCTTGGCCACCGACGAGGAGATCGTCGAGCTGGCGAGCGTGCTGGGAGAACTCAACTGCGGCTCGATGCAAATATCCCGCGGCACCCTGGGAACTGCGCGCCCGGTGGAGGAAGATGTCGATTTTTTTCGCCGCCTCGCCGCGACCTCGGGCCGCCCGGTGATCTGGCAAAGCATCGCCCATCGCTGGAACGCCCCCGAGCTGTGGCGCAAGCTGCTCGATTTGGCGCAGGACTCGCTGGCGTCGGGCGCTCCTTCGTATCCGCTCACCAATGCCCGTCTGTTCAACGGCCGCTTTACGCTCAAGAACGCGCAAACCTTCGATGACCTGCCGAGCTGGAAACAGGTGATGTTCGCCCCGGTGGAGCAACGAGCGGAGCTTTTCAGCGACACCGAACGGCGCCGCCAGCTCCGATTCGAAGCGGTGGAAGACCGACGACCGACGACGTTTTCCCGGCGCTGGGATCAGATCTTTTTAATCAAAGCCGCCCAACCGAAAAACCAACAGTTTGACGGTAAGAGCGTGGAAGAAATCGCCCAGTTACTGCATAAGGACGTGATCGACGCCTTTCTCGATATTGCGGTGGAAGAAAACCTCGAGACCACGTTCCAGAATTCCGGCAGTCGCGATGAGGAAGCTACCGCGGAGATTCTCCGAAGCCCGATCACTATGGTCGGCCAATCGGATGCCGGCGCCCATCTCGTTTATCATGCCGGTTATGGCTACGCGACCCGCTTTCTCGGCTACTGGGTGCGCGAAAAAGGCGTGATGCCGTTGGAAGCAGCGATCCGCAAGCTTACGTTCATGGTTGCGTCGGTTTTCGGTCTCTACGATCGCGGCCTGATTCGTCCGGGCATGGCGGCAGACCTGGTGCTCTTCGACCCGGAGACCGTGCGCGAGTGTGAGCCTGAAATGGTCAACGACTTGCCGGGCGGCGAAAAGCGCCTCATCCAGCGCGCCACCGGCGTGAAAATGACCATGGTCAACGGCAATGTCTTGGTGCAGGACGGCGAGCACACCGGCGCCTTTCCCGGCCGCGTTTTGAGGAATCACTACATCGGCCAAAATTCTATCTAGAAGTCCGCAGCACTGCGGCTATAACGCCGTGGAGTATCCAGGGAAGTTCAATAGGAGGCTACGACGTGGTCGTCTTGAAAGATTGTGTCGGCTCGCGCAACCGTGAGCTGCATGAGCTGGCGCTCAAGTTGATGGAGCAGGCCTTTTTCGAAGTGGTCACGGCGGCGGACATCAGCGAGATTTGGCAGCAAAAATGACCACAACGAGAAAAGTATTCCTGATCTTTTTCCTGACTTTTTGCGTCGGCCGTTGCCCGACGGTTATCGACGCAGCCGACGATAAGACCGTCGAACTCGCCAAGAAAGAAGGACGGGTCAATTTCTACACGTCCATGGGCGCGGACGAAAGCAAGGTGATCGCGGACGCCTTTCAAGTCAAATATCCAGCGATTCGCGTCGACATCACGCGTTTGGGCAGCGAAAAACTTTTGCAGCGAATCATCACCGAGGGCCGCGCCGGCAGCCATTTCTTCGATGCCGTCACCAACAGCGGCATGGAGATTTATTTGCTCGGCAAGATGGGCCTGCTGGCGCGTCACACGATTCCGGAGTTTTCTTCGTTCATGGCCGATTCGCGAGATCCGGCGGGGCGCTGGGCCGATATGTATTCGAATCTGCGCTTGGTCGCCTACAACACCAGACTGGTGCCAAAGGACAAAGTCCCCCGACGCTACGAGGATCTTTTCAACCCGGCATGGAAAGGCCAGATCGGTTTTCCCGAAGGACAGTACTCCTGGTTCGCTACCATGTTGAAAGTCATGGGCGAAGAGCACGGCAGAAAGTTCTTCCAGGGGCTGGCGCGCCAGGAACTAAACTTTCGCGGTGCCCAAGTCTTGGTCACGCAAATGATTGCCGCCGGCGAGTTCAGTATCGGCTTTGTTTATGACACCCAGGTGTTGCGCTTCAAAAGCCGCGGCGCGCCCATCGATGTCGCGCCGATGCCGTTTGTCACCAAGAATATTCATCCGCTCGCGCTTTCCGCGAACGCGCCCCATGCCAATGCCGGCAAGGTTTTCATCGATTACGCGCTTTCCAAGGAAGGGCAAATGCTTGTCCGAAAAATGGGGCGGGTGATTTCGCGCAGCGATATACCCCAGGAGGAATTGGCCCGCACCAAGGTAATTCCCGAGGACTTCACCATCGCCGATCGTCTCAATCCGATCATGGACGACTACAAGAAATACTTGCGCTAGCGGCTAGTTCAACCAGGCTCACCGCCGAGCCGGCACGGAGTGAAGAACTTTTGCTTAGGATTCATTGCGAACTTTGTCCACTCCGCGCCACTGCGATAAATTTCCTTTTCATGCGGCACTGCCGCGTCAGCACTTAGCTAAATCGAAGCACCAGTTCGTTGCTTGTTTCCTTGACAGCTCCCTTCCTGTGCATTAAACGACGAGTAGAAGATTAATATGCCGGTATAAACGCCCGGCTCTGAAATACGTTACCGCGCCAAGCATCCAGAGCGCGGCGGGAGGAATCATGTTTCGTGTAGACGTTGACGCCCATATAGACGAAACGGAAGCGACCTGGGAATACCTCGACGATGGCGCACGCCGCTTCAAGCCGGTATTGGTCGACCCGGGCGCGGCGACGGCCCCGGGCGATGCCCGGCCGCACCAACTCTGGCTGATTGACGGCACGATTCAGCTCAAGCGCTGGCGCGATGATCTGCGCACCGGCACGGTTAAGGCGACCCGGGAACTGCTCGACGTCGAAGCCCGCTTGCGTCACATGGACGAGTTGCGGGTCGATGTGCAGGTCCTCTATCCGACTCTTTTCCTGCACGCTTTCACCGCTCGCGCAGAAATCGACGTGGCACTTTGCAAATCTTACAATCGCTGGATCGCCGGCGCGACGGAGAAGAGCCGCGGCCGGCTGCGCTGGGTCGCGGTGCTGCCGATGCTCGATATCGACAAGGCCGTGCACGAGCTGCGTTGGGCAAAAGATCATGGCGCCTGCGGCGTTTTCAAGAAAGGCATCGAAGCCGGCGGCCGCTCCGCCAGCGATCCACATTTCTATCCGATCTACGACGAGGCGAGCCGCCTCGACCTACCGATTTGCATCCACAATGCCAACGGACATATCGAGTCCGCCACGACCGAAGGCTCCGGCCTCGGCGGCGGCATGATCGCCATCGCCGCCTTCAGCGCTCTGGCGGAGCATGGCATCCCCGACATGTTTCCGAAGCTGAGAGTCGGCTTCATCGAAACCGGCGCTTCCTGGGTGCCGTATCTCTATGCCGATTTGGAGGCGAAGAAACTTCGGCGCACCTTCCTGCCGATCAATTTCAAGGAAGACTTGTTCCGCCGCAACCGCTTCTACGTCGCCTGTCAAACCAACGATGATCTACCTTACATCCTCAAGTACGGCATGGAAGACAACCTGATGATCGGCACCGACTACAGCCACGCGGATCAGTCGGCCGAGATCCACGCCCTCGACGTCATCGAGCAACGCGGCGAAACCGGCGAGATTCCCGCGTCCGTCGCCCGCAAAATCCTCGACGATAATCCGCGCAAGTTTTACGGGCTATAGGATCGATTGGATCATACGGAGAGATTCGCGCCCCAGCCGGTTTGCAGATTTGATACGGCTTGTACTCGTTCGACTGATTGACGAGAGAGAGCGTCTCAATCACGAAAGGCTCAAGACCCTCGTGGTTATTTTCAAATGACGGAAATCGGTTCAGATTTCTTGAGGCATGGTCATTCTTAAGCATTCGCTGCGCACCAACCCGCTCGGTTGACGGGCACCATTCCGCCCAATGGGTTACGCAATATTCCGGTTACGCGTGCTGCTGCACCGGACAAATGCGCGCCAACAGGGTTGACGGCCATGTAACCCGTGCACCTGCTCCGGACTATAGAGATGAAATCGCGGATGATCTTCGTGGGAATATTATCCGGCACGCGGTGAGATATTTTCTATCACAGTAATCTCGACTGGGATCTCACGGAGGAACCATGCGCTATGAATTGTATTATTGGCCCGGCATCCCGGGACGCGGAGAGTTTGTCCGGCTCACCTTGGAGGACGCCGGCGCGGATTACCTGGAGGTCGCGCAACGACCGCGCGGGATGACGGCGATGTCCCGCCTTATGCAAAGCCCGTCGGTCAAGCGACCGCCCTTCGCGCCGCCGTTTTTAAAAGCCGGCAAGCTGATCGTCGGCCAGACCGCGAATATTCTATTCTTCCTCGGTCCGCGCCTCGGGCTCGCGCCGAAACCGGACGCGGGACGACTTTGGGCGCATCAATTGCAGCTTACCATCGCCGATTGGGTCGGCGAGGTTCATGACAGCCATCATCCGATCGCAGGCAGCCTGTATTACGAAGATCAAAAGCGTGAAGCCAAGCGTCGCGCGAAGAATTTCACAGTCGAGCGGCTGCCGAAGTTTTTGAATTATTTCGAGCAGGTCTTGTCCCGCAACGGCGGCCGCGCCCTTCTCGGCAACGCGGTTTCCTACGTCGATCTGTCGCTCTTCCAGATGATCGAAGGGTTGCGCTACGCCTTTCCGCGCGCGATGACCAAGCAGGAACCTAAACACCGGCGAGTGATCGCACTGCACGATCGGGTCGCGGCGCGTCCCCGGTTCGCGGCGTATCTTGCCTCTGAACGGCGCTTGCCGTTCAATCAAGAAGGAATCTTTCGCCACTATCCCGAATTGGATGTTGGGTCGTAACGCCGAGAACACTCGTCCAACGATGCCGATGTAAAATAAGTCGTTGCTCAGGTTCGACAACATTCTGCTGCCAGAGCCGTCGCCTGATTATCGGCGCATGCGATGATGGCGACGCTATCTGGCATTTTCGCACGGCACCTTCGGCTCACACTCATGTGGATACTTGCAACCCAATCCGGCCGGTCATTTAGATAGACTGTACGCCTGCCAGTTTATGGGTTAGATCTAAACCATGGCGCCTGAGAAAATTTCCGTGCACTGCTGCATCGCGGGCGGTGGGCCGGCCGGCATGATGCTGGGGTATCTGCTGGCGCGCGCCGGCGTCAAAGTCTTAGTGCTGGAAAAGCACGGCGATTTCCTCCGCGACTTTCGCGGCGATACCATTCATCCCTCGACCCTCGAGGTGATGCACGAGCTGGGATTGCTCGAACAGTTTCTCAAGCTGCCGCATCAGAAGGTTTACGAGCTCAACGCTCAAGTCGGGGAGATGCGGCTGACCATCGCGGACTTCCGGCATCTGCCGACCCGCTGCGGCTTTATCGCCTTCATGCCGCAGTGGGATTTTCTCAACTTCGTCGCCGAAAAAGCGGCGCCCTATCCCGGTTTCGCATTGATGATGGACGCCGAGGTAAACGGCCTTATCGAGGAGTCGGGGCGCGTGATCGGAGTGCGCGCCAATGGTCCCAACGGCGCGCTCGAAGTCCGCGCCGATCTGGTCGTTGGCGCCGACGGCCGGAGCTCGATCGTGCGCGAAACGGCTGGTTTGCACGTGAAGGAATTCGGTGCGCCGATGGACGTTCTCTGGTTTCGGCTCCGTCGAACTGCCGAAGATCCCGTGGCAACCATGGGCAGGTTCGATAGCGGCAGGATTTTTATCGCGCTCAATCGCGGCGACTATTGGCAGTGCGGTTACGTCATCGCCAAGGGACAGTTTGACGCGCTGCGCCGGCAAGAATTTGCAACTTTTCGCGCGGATATCGTACAGCTTGCACCCTACGTCGCCGACACCGTGCATGAGCTGCGCGGCTGGGACGATGTAAAGCTTTTAACTGTTCGCGTGGACCGCTTGATCGATTGGTTTAGACCCGGTCTGGTGTGCATTGGCGACGCCGCTCACGCCATGTCTCCGGTAGGCGGCGTCGGCATCAATCTCGCGATCCAGGATGCCGTGGCGGCAGCCAATGTTCTTTTCAAACCGCTGCGCCAAGGACAACTCGCCATCGATCACCTGCGCCGGATCCAAAAACGCCGCGAGTGGCCCACGCGCGTGACGCAAGGGTTGCAGGTCGCCGTCCAGCGCCGGATTATTACGAGGGTGTTGGCTGGAACCGGACCGCTCACGCCACCGCTCCCCTTGCGCTTAATAGCTAAAATTCCGTTTCTCCCGCGAATCCCGGCTCGGATCGTCGGCCTCGGCATCCGCCCGGAACATGTGAGTCCGGAACTCCTCCGTCCATAAAAATCGAACCGCAGAGATTCGTCACTAAGGATTTGCCCATGATCGAAACGGAGCATGATTGCCCGGCGCGATCATGGGGTCGCGTCTTGGATTGCGATAATGTGCTGCCGCGAGACGTCGCCCCGGCTCTTTACACCGAACGGTGAGCCACAGGGTTAAGGACCCACAGGGCTACAAGGTGCGCTTGACGACCGGCGCGGGAATGTACTACGACCGCATTTACGTCTTAATTCCAGACAGTAAGGAGGAATGACCATGGCGTATAGCGTAAAGAAAGTCGAAGTTTGGGCCGGCGAAATCGCCGATCGCCCGGGAGGGCTGGCCGACAAAATACAATCCCTCAGTAACGCCGGTGCAAATCTTGAATTTTTAATCGCGCGCCGCGCCGCCGATAAACCTGGCACAGGGGTCGTATTCGTCACTCCAATCAAAGGAGCAAAGCAGAAAAACGCGGCCCAAGGGACAGGCTTCGCCATGACCGATAGCCTCCATTCGGTGCGGGTTGACGGCCCCGACAAAGCGGGCCTTGGCGGAAAAATGACCAAAGCTATCGCCGACGCCGGGATCAACTTGCGCGGTCTTTCGGCGGCGGCGCTTGGGCGGCGCTCCGTGAGTTACTTGGCTTTCGACAGCGCGGCGGACGCGGATAGCGCGGTCAGCATCTTGAGGAAAGCGCTCAAGTAAAAGTCTTAGACCGATAGTTTGAACAACTAACTGGCGGCGAGCCAGGCGTAGGCGGGTGCGTATCTCGCGTCCGAGCAACGCTTGCCCATCAATCAGCGTCTTTTCCTGGCGAGCTAATGACGAAGGGTTTGGATCAATCTTTATTTCTAATATTGTGCCAACAGGCATCAGGGCCTAGCCTTGAATCTTAGACAACTTCTCGAGTCGATGCCTCGCATTGTCTGTTTCGAGGCGAAGATAAGCCTCGCGCTTTGCCGATTCATATTCAGTTCTGAAAAAAAGTGCCAGGCATTGCTTCTTTGATTACTGCGCTATCCTTTGCCCGCCGCTGAATTCTGGCAATACGTCTTTCAACGAAGACACTATGCCTAACGTTTTCCGTTATCGTCTTGATCGAATAACAATCAAGCGAGAGAGCGCCCAGGTTCGTTTCGCCGGGTTCGAGCCGGACGGCATCCATCAAAAGCCGTTGCTTCCGATACCGCTCAGTTGGCGAGAATTTTCTTCACCCGCTCGACGACGTCCGGTGGAGATTCGAAGATGTCTTTAACTAACTTCTCTAGTTCCTCACCAGTCGCAGGGTCAATATCCATCCGGCCTTTTTTCGCTTCCTCAATCGCTTCGGGATCGCTCAAGGTTTTGACAAACGCGTCTCTCAGCATTTTGACTCGGTCGGGTGGCGTGCCCGGCGTCACCATCATCGGCCGGCCGAAATCCCCAGCCGCCAACAGCACCTGAGCGAGACGGCGGCTGTTTGCCGGCACCTTATATTGATCAAAGAGTTCGTTAAGCGTGGGCGCGTCGGCGGCACGGGAATCCTTTTTGCTCGAGGTCTGAACCAGATGCCGGTCGAAGCCCCGCTTGTGCCAGGTATCGAAAGGTTCCCGGCCGAAGTGGGCGGACATGCTGTGAGCGCGGCAAACCACCTCGTTTTTTTCCACCGCCAGATCGATCTCGGTGCCGCCGGCGTAGCCCAAAACCGTGTTGAATTTCGCCCCCACCGTCTCTTCCAACACTTTGGACAGGATGTAATCGCTGCTCGCGGTCCCGCTGCCGCCGCACTTGGGCGGCTCTTTCGCTTTGATGATTTCCGCGATGGATTTGTACGGAGCGTCGGCGCGCATGTAAAAGATATTGGCTTCAGTCACCGGAGAGCCAATGAATCGAAACTTACGCATGTCGAACTGAACTTCCTTCCGCCCGACAAACTGGTCGATGTAAACGCCGTTGAGCGGCATCACGAGGGTCAGACCATCTGGCTTCCCAACGTTGTATACATGGTTGGCGGCGATCACAGAGCCGGCACCGGTCATGTTTTGCACGACGAACTCGGGCTGGCCAGGAATATATTTGGTCATGTACTTGCCGAACAGGCGGCCCCACCGGTCATAAAATCCGCCGGCCGTCGAGCCCACCATGATGCGAATGGTCTTTCCCTTATAAAACTGATCGCTCTGCGCTCCGGCTGTGGGAGCGATGCCCGGAAGAAACATTGAAAAACAGAAAATCAGCGTAAGCAAAAGCGCTCGTTCTTTCATAGCAAACTCCTTTCGCTGTCTCGATCATCTGCCCTAGTGACGGTTCACCCCCTGCGCGACCTATTTATCCACTCACTCCTCCCGCCGTTCGTCGACTATCTCGAAGCCCGGTTTGTGTCAAGCCCAATTCGCATGGTGCGCATGGGGTCAGCGAAACCTGTCAATGGGATGGGACACGTCCGATTCAGAAATTCACAGAACGATGATGGGCTGCGTCTTGCATTGCGACAGGTGTAATTGCACGACTTGGCTCCAGGTCTGTTACCTGCAACCGTCGGAAGACATGCTTTACCCGCAACAGCGTCGCCACGCCAGGAACTAAAAATCGTTTGCCGCGTTCAAAGCGGGCAGAAGTTCATCCAAATAGATGCAGAACTGCGCGTTTAGATCTTCGCCGATCGGGCGAATCGCTACGTGATCGACGCCGGCATCGATGAATTCTTTGATGCAGCTGACGCAGTGTTCCACCGGTCCGCAGGCGGTCCAGATTTCGACGCCGTGGCGGGTAAAGTCTTTTTGATAATAGGCGTCGAGAAAGGCTTTGGCTTCGCGAAATGCCTGTTCCCGATCGCTGTTCACGGATACGCCATAATACAAAACCGTTTTGAAGGTTTCTGGATCGCGCCCCTCCTCAACCAACATTTGCCGCAGTCTGGCTTGGTGATCTCGAAACATCGAGAGCTCGATTTGGTTGCTCATCCAACCATCGGCATAGCGCGCAATGCGCCGTAAAGAGCGCTCGACGCCGCGCTCGCCGATCTGCGCCGCGCGCGGTGTGCCGGCGATATAAATCGGACAAGTCCGTTGTGCGGGCTTCGGTAACAGATTCACGTCTTCGAATGAATAGTACTTGCCGTGAAAGCTTGCGTGTTCGTCCGACCAGAGAATCCGCAGAGCCTGAATCATCTCTTCCAGCCGTCCGGGCCGCTCTTTACTCGCCACGCCCATGACTTCGAGCTCTTTGGCCGCCATAGGATGCTGGCTCGCCGGGTAACCCATGCACGCCGCCAGCCATGTGCGGCCGCCTGACAACACGTCGAGGCTGGCCCACTGCAAAGCGAGCAGCACGGGATTCCGCTGGGCTATCGTCGCCATGCAGGCCACGCCCAGTTTCACACGCGAAGTCCGCGCGGCGATGGCGCCCAATAAAGGGATGCATTCCAGCCGCGGCTTGCTCAAAATACTATCGCCGACCCATATCGCATCGACCGCGCCGGTCGCCTCGGCCCTTACTGCCATGTCGATGAGCTCCCCGGGCGGGGTTCCGCGCGTAACCAATGCGCGGTTGGATAATGTCAAACCGAATGTCGTTTTCTGCTTCGCCATGCCGGCGAGCATAGGACGAGCCCGTGTTAACTTTCAAGCGTGATCTTCGTTTCAATCATACTGACTGCATTATCAAAGAAGCAAAGCCTGATACTCTCAATTAGCTTCGACTTCAAAGTTCACCCAAGGGACTTTTTCACACTTTTGGATAGGTCCATGCCCATCCCTGCCAATCGATCTGGTGGAGGGCCGATGACCAAGGAATGTTGACGACAATTTTGTCGCGGATATTTTTTATTCGCTGATTCCGTCACAATAAAATCTCTGCGTCGGCCAAAAAAATCTGGATTTTATTACCGCAGCACAGTAGTATTTTTGCTGCGACTTTGACGGTCTTGGCCTCGCAAGCGTCGCGATCTAAATCCTGTGATCAGGTTTATCTCACTGCTTATTCTCGTGTCGTGCGTTTGCCGCTCCTTGGCATTTGCACAAGCGGACCTGCCCGCTAGGTTTCCCTCGGAAATCCCCGAAGCAACAGCGCTCTTTCCAAATTCGTTCTCTGGGGTCAATGGGGCGCAAACAGATTCCGCTGCACCCTTGTCGAAAGTAAATTTTGCCTTGGAGTTCGGCCGCAAACTGCTCGAGGTGAAAGCGTCCTACTTTGAGAAGCGCGTAGAGGAACCCGCGCTCTTAGGCAGCACGAGCGATCCGATGAATTCCACCCGGTGGGGAAAATACGCCGATTTATTGGCAATATCCTCTCAATTTGGCGGCAAACTCGTCGGCGAGGCCGAGGCAGCTTACAGCACGCTCGGCTTGCCGGCATCAGTGATCAACTACCGATGATGACCCGGGTAGGATTGCACGGACGCTGGGAAAAGTTGGGTTATGGATTGTCCAATCGTTCTTCCGGTCGCGGATACGTATCGCTCGCCGGCGTCAAGACCGAGCACGCTCGCGAGGAAAGGCAAATCTGGGCGGAATATGACTTGGGTCTATATCGGCTGCGCGGCGCCGTCGGGGAATTGTGGGAAGACAACATCGATACCGACCAATTGATCCTGACCAGAACGACGGCGACATCCCTTTACCTAAACCGACCAAGCTGGAACGCGGCATTGTCGTCGAGTTATTCCACGGTAGCGAACAACGACAATTTGCATCAAAAAGCTCTTGCGTTTACCAACGGACTTTCTTTCGCCTACCGGTTCACGTCGCTACTCACGCTTGAACCCAACGTGAGCTTCAGGCAGGAATGGGCGCCATTCACGAGCCTTAAGACCGATACCTGTTCGGCCGGCTTCGGTTTGACCTTTACGCCTACTCGCGACCTGCAATGGATCGGACGCGCTTCTTACGCCCATGACTCGAGCGAAGACCCAATGAGAGCGGGATCCATGATAAATGCCGCCACGGGCTTGAATTGGAAGCTCGGCAAGTCCTTCTTGGGAGAGCAGTCGGTGTCAATGCAGCTGGAATACAAGAACGAATCCCGCGTCACGACGCCGGTTAACCAGCAGGCAAATCTCACCGGAACGGTTCAGTTCAAGATACTGGGCTTTTGAGTTTGTCCTCATCGAGCATTCGAGATCGTTTCAATGGCCAGGCGATTCGTCGGTTTGTGGATATACTGACGCCGTTCACCTGAAACCCGCAAGTGTTTGCCCAGTCTGACCTAACCGAACCTACGATGTTTAAAGGTTTTGCTCGGCGTCATCAGTTTTCCGTACCGGCACTAACGTAATTTCCGACTTCCATCCGTCGCATTCGAGATTATCGAAGGCTACGCCGCGCCTTTCCCGACACCATGACCACGCAGGAATTAAAGTCATACGTCGCTTCGAAACAGTTTAGGAAATGTGCAATGGCACCGGGTCTGGCCCTCATTGCTTTTGCTATAGACCAATGTTACACGCAACGCTTATGAAGCGATTTTTATGGTTGTTGATATTCATCCTATCGCCCTGTGACGTGACAGCGCAAAACCAATTCTACCAAGGCAAGACCATTACGGTTGTCGCCGGGGTCAGCGCCGGAAGCGTCTACGATATGTACACGCGGCTCATGACACAGCACATGGGTAAGCATATTCCCGGAAATCCAAGTTTCGTTGTGCAAAATATGACCGGCGCGGGTTCGATCATCGGCGCCAATTATCTGTATAACGTTTCCAAACCCGATGGACTGACGATCGGAGCGGTTCAACCGTCGATATTCTTCAATCAGCTCCAGAAACATCAAGAGGTAAAATTCGACTGGGCAAAGTTCACCTGGATCGGCAGCTCGGACAAGTCCGATTGGCTGCTCTATATGCGCGCCGATCTGCCTTACAAGAGCCTGGCCGACGTGCGTCGGGCTAATGCTTCGCCAAAATGCGGTTCCACCGGCGTCGGCACGTCGGAAAGTTATATTCCGAAGCTTTTAGAAGAAACCCTGGGGACAAAGTTTACTATTGTGGCCGGCTATCAAGGCGGCGGCGATATCGACCTAGCCGTGGAGCGGGGAGAGCTCCAATGCCGGGCGTTGACCGTCCAGGCTTTTCATTCCCGCGAGCCCTATCATGGCTGGCGTAAAAACAACTTCACCCGGATCGTAATGCAGACCGGACGCGTACGTGACCCGCGCTTACCCGATACTCCTACGCTTGCCGAGCTCATGGACGAGCACAAAACCCCGGCCGCGGCACGCCGATTGGTGCCTGTAGTCTTGGCGAGCGGCGATTTCGGCCGGCCCATTATCGCGCCTCCCGGAGTAGCGCCGGACAAAATCAAAATTTTACGCGACGCTTTTATGAAAACTATGAATGATCCTGAACTCCTGGCCGAGGCGAAAAAAAAGAGCTTGAGCATTACGCCGACGCGCGGCGAGGAGCTTGAAAAGGCGGCTAAGGCTGTCGTCGTGCAGTCGCCCGAGATGCTGCAACGATTGAAAACGCTGATGAATGAATAAAATAGATGCGGGATTTTTTTCTGTAATTCACTGCCAAACGAGCAAAGTGATTTTTCTTCCAAATAGATTTACGTGAAATAGCGCTGCAGGCTATGGGTTCGCAACGCTTATTGCGCGTTACCCGAAAGCCGCGCGCTACCGATATCTCACCTCTTTCGATCCGCAGAGTTGAATCACGGCAATCAGCTACGTGATGACAAATGCAATCCCCGCCGGCCTCAGTGAACGTGCCGTCGGCGATCCCAAGAGCGCATCCGCTAACTATCGCTCCTGGCTCGCGGAGCCTGGGCTTTCCCTTTGTCGCTGGTGTTAATTGTGTTCGGTGAAGAAATTGTAAAGGCAGCCGAACAAGAGACCAGCGAGCGCGCCGGCGAGTAAGGAATATAGCGTGCCGACGACTATGGCGATGGGCACGCTGACTGGGTCGTAACCTGGATAGAGCGAAGTTAAAATCGCGAGGTAGGCGCCGCCGTAAGGACGCAAGATGAGATTCATCAGCGAGATAAAAAGAAAGACGACGGTTTTGAATAGCGCGCCGGCGATGATCATGGCCTTGAGTGACAGCTTCATAGTGCACCATCCACAACATTCCTATAGTCGATTTTCAGCTCCCAACGCTACTTCGCAGTTACCCTTAGTTAGAATGTCAGACAGCAAGTCAAAATGCCAAGGTTGACATTGACATCCGATTGGCGGAAATTCTCTCCTGCAATTTGCCAAGAGTGCAGCCTCGCAAGGGCAAAATTTTATCTTTGCTCTCGATCGACATTCATGGAAGCGAAGAGATATTACCGATAAAGGTTAGTTCGAACGACTGCGTCATGATCCTCCGTGAAATCACGCTGGAGGTTGCCGTGAAAAAACTTGCTGTCATGATCTTCTTGACCATGCTGTTGGGCCTCGGGCTTCCCGGACAGGGATTCTCTCAGTCTCCCTTCTATCAAGGCAAGACCATCAATGTCGTCTATGGGGGCGGACCCGGAGGCACAGTCGATTTGCGTTTCAGAGCCACCGCTTCGGTTCTGCGCAAACACATACCGGGTAGACCGACTTTCATTATTGAATATATGCCAGGCGGTGGATCGCGAAAGGCTGGAAACTACATCTACCGCGCTCGACCGGACGGATTGACCATGGGCGTTATGCTCTCAAGCTTTGTACCGGCGGCTGTGCTCGACTCCACCGGGGTTCTCTATGACATCAACAAACTAAGTTACCTTGGATCTCCTACCAGCGGCGAACCATATATTTTTTTGAGCCGTAAGGAGGCGCGACTGGATAGCATGGAGAAAATCCGGAGCGCCTCAGGCGTGCGTATCGGCGCTCAGTCTGTGGGTCATAATCTCTATAACATCAGCCGCATCCTTGCGTATCTGGTCGCCATGAAAGAACCAAAGTTTGTTACCGGATTCGCCCAAGGTCACGAAGTCAATCTAGCCTTGATGCAAGGCGAGCTCGATGCCCGGTGGACCATTCAGGCCACTCTGGTACGAGAAGCACCCGAATGGATCGACAAGAAACTGATGGATTTTCATGTCGTCAACGAAGTGCCCAAGGGGCGAAGACACCCCCATCCCGTCTTCGCCCAGCTGCCCGATATCGAACGGTTTACGAAATCGGAGAAGGACCGGAAGCTTCTTGCCATGCAAAGGGCCTTTGTAAGTGCGGGAACGCCGTTCATTCTGCCTCCAGGAACACCCCCCGATAAGGTGCAAATCCTGCGGGAAGCGATGCGGAAAACGTTTGCTGATCCTGAATTCTACGCGGAATTTAGAAAGCTTGTCGGCGAGGAGCCTACGCCGTTGCCGCCGGAGGAACTGGAGAAGGCAATTCGTGACTTGCCCCGGGATCGGGAAGTTGTCGAATTGTTTAACAAGCTCTCCGGCGCGGACGCTATGCCGGTGGCACCGTAGGCTAAGTCGCTTCCACAGTCGCATCAGCGCTAACAAGAATACGAGTTTTTGTTGAAACGTTTGGGGTCGAACCGGCATTGCGCTGGCGCACTCAGATCTTCTACGTTGGCTTGTAGTCGACAGATTTTACCAGAGCGGGAAAATCTTTCGTGAGGCGCAGCTCTGATACGCTATGCTGCCTTGTGCGACGACGCGCCTTACCAATGGTTTGACAATCCCCTCTGAGGCACGCGCGCTCGCGACCGGCGAGATAAAGAATTATGACGCCCGGCGCGTCTATTTGCTTTGCTGCCGAATGAATGCGCTGACAATTTCGATGAACCGCATCGTTTCCGGCTCGCTCGGCGACGGCACCATGCGGTGCTCCGGCAGGCCGTCAAAGGTATCCACCTCGATGGCGCCGCCGCGTTTGCGGTAGGAGGTAATGAAGCGCTCCTGCATTTCCAGCGGATGGTTTTTGTCGTTCGCCTTCATCAAGAATAGTATTGGCGGCAGTTCGGCCTTCTCGCCCTTATCGATGATCGTCTGCGGACTGCCTTCGGCCATCGCATCTTCGTTGCCCCAATACTCGATATGCGCCTTGATATGTTCTTCGCGGTTGAACTCCTTGGCAAAGCGGAAGCGATACAGCGGGCAGATCACCGGCCAAGCGGCGATTACATAGGCGATGCTGGCATCGATCTCAGGATGGTTCGGCAGCGGCAGCGTCGAATACGCCGCGTGCCGCGGCCGCAGCGCGCTGAGTACCACTTGATGGCCGCCGCTGGAATTACCGAACGCACCGACAGCGGTGGTGCCGTTGAACTCAGCCGCATGCGCCTTGAGCCATCGAACTGCGAGATTCACATCGCAGATCGACGCGGGATAACCCGCTTCCGGCGGCTGGTGAAAATCGAGCGCCGCCACGACCACTCCCTTCGCCGCTAGCGCGCGGTCGACACCGGCGTTGTTGGTCCGATCGCCGTTGTGCCAGGCGCCGCCATGCACGTCGACCATGGTCGGAAACGGCCCGGATCCTCTGGGTTGATAAATGCGCGCGAGCCAAGGCTTGCCAGCCTGGCGCTGGTACTCGACATCGCGCTCTTCGACTTCGTAGTCAATATTTGTAGCCATGGCGGGAATCTACTGCCGCACGGGGTCGCTGTGCAAGTCCAACGAAGCACTGCCAGATAATACAACAGATAATACAATTACCGGCCGCACTCGTTTGGCAAACTTTACGCTCCTACACCGAATGCTTGAGCGTTCCGATTTTTTTTATGCCGCGTGTTATAGTTAGGTGCAATAACAGGTGCGTAATCACAAAATTGCAGGATAAAAACCTGCCGGGTATGAACATAAGAGAACTGGTCCTGACGCCGCAGGAGGCCTTTGACGAAGCCTTATTCATTGAGGTCTTGTCTAAGAAGCTGTCGATTCCTCGCGATGGCAGTTTGACTGTGTTGCCGCTCAAGCGCTCGGTGGACGCGCGCGGCCGTAACATAGTCGTGCGCGTGCAATATGACATCGTCGAGCGCGCCAGCATTCCGCCGCGGCGCACCAAGGACTACCCTTCGGTCCATGGCAAGAATCCGGTGGTTATTATCGGCTCAGGTCCGGCCGGTTTGTTCGCCGCGCTCCGCTCGATTGAGTTGGGCTATAAGCCGATCGTGCTGGAGCGCGGCAAAGATGTCCAAGCCCGGCGCTACGATCTCGCCGCCATCAATAAGAAACATAGCGTCAATCCCGATTCCAACTATTGCTTCGGCGAAGGTGGCGCGGGCACTTATTCCGACGGCAAATTATACACGCGTTCCAAGAAGCGCGGCGACGTGCAACGCATTTTAGAAATATTGGTAGCGCACGGCGCCAAGGATGAAATCCTCTTCGACGCCCATCCGCATATCGGCACCAACAAGCTGCCGAAACTGGTTGCCGAACTGCGCGAGAGCATCAAACAGGCAGGTGGAGAGGTTCATTTCGAAACCCGCGTGACTGATTTCGTGCTCGCGGGAAATAAGCTGACCGGCGTGCGCACCCAGCATGGCGAAATCTACGAAGGCCGGGCGACGATTTTAGCCACGGGCCACTCCGCCCGTGATATTTTTCACTTGCTGAACGATAAGAAGATTTTGATCGAAGCCAAGCCTTTCGCCTTGGGCGTGCGAGTCGAGCATCGGCAGCGCCTCATCGATACTCTCCAATACCATTGTCAGGGCGACAGAGGCGCCTATTTACCCGCCGCCGCTTATGCCTTGGTGCATCAGGCGAAGATCAACGGCAAGGATAAAGGCGTGTTTTCCTTTTGCATGTGCCCGGGGGGGTTTATCGTGCCGGCAGCGACTGCGCCGGGAGAGTTGGTGGTCAATGGCATGAGCCCTTCTGGAAGGAATGCGCGCTTTGCCAACTCAGGCATTGTCGTGGCCGTAGATGAAAACGATTATCACCATTTGCGCCGCTATGGTCCCCTAGCCGCCATGCAGTTCCAGGCGGAAATAGAACAAAAAGCCTGGGCCGTGGCCGGCAAGTCACAATCCGCCCCGGCCCAACGTCTGATCGATTTTGTCGAAAACAGAGTGTCGGCCAGTTTGCTCGACACTTCGTATCACCCCGGTTTAACGTCAAGCGATATGCGCGCGTTCCTCCCCGAGTTTGTCGCCGACGGGCTGCGTCAGGGGTTCAAAAGCTTCGGTCAAAAAATGCCGGGGTACCTTACCAACGACGCCCAAATCATCGGCGTGGAAAGCCGCACTTCCTCACCGGTGCGCATCCCCCGGGACAAGATCAGCTTACATCATCCGCAGATTGCCAATTTATTCCCCTGCGGTGAAGGCGCCGGTTACGCCGGCGGCATTGTCTCGGCGGCCATGGATGGGGAGCGCTGCGCCGAAGCCGCCATACGACTATTGAAATAATCAACGCCGGCAGCTGCTTCAGACATTGCCTGTCGCTGCGCGCCCCAACCTGTTAAGGGTAAAATCTTCGTGGTAAATTGTTTTATAATGCATACTCCAAACAACGCCGGAACCGGCCGCTTCGCCTTCGACAACACCTACGCGCGCGAACTTGAGGGCTTCTACGTGCCCTGGAAGGCAGCGCAGGTGGCGCGGCCTGAGTTGGTTAAACTCAATCGCGAGTTGGCCGAGGAATTGGGGCTCGACGCCGACGCTCTCGATTCCGAACAAGGTGCGCGAATCTTTGCCGGCAATGAGACACCCGAGGGAGCGCTGCCGTTGGCTCAGGCCTACGCCGGGCACCAGTTCGGCGGCTTCTCGCCTCAACTCGGCGATGGACGGGCGCTGCTCCTGGGCGAGGTGATCGACCGCCACGGCCGGCGCCGTGACATTCAACTCAAGGGCTCGGGGCCCACGCCTTTCTCCCGCGCAGGCGACGGCCGCGCCGCGCTCGGCCCGGTGTTGCGTGAATACTTGATCGGCGAAGCGATGCAGGCGCTTGCTATCCCGACCACACGGGCGCTTGCCGCAGTGCTCACGGGCGAGCCGGTCTATCGCGAGCATGCGCTGCCCGGCGCGGTTTTGACCCGAGTCGCTGCCAGCCACATTCGTGTCGGCACCTTTCAGTTGTTCGCCGCCCGCGGCGAACATGAGAAGGTGCGTCGCCTGGCCGATTATGTGATCGCGCGCCATTATCCGGAGTTGAAAGATCAAGCCAACCCTTACCTTGGATTGCTTGTCAGTGTGTGCGACAGGCAAGCAGCGCTGATCGCTAGCTGGATGCATGTCGGGTTCATCCACGGCGTGATGAACACCGACAACATGGCGATTTCCGGTGAGACCATCGACTATGGGCCATGCGCCTTCATGGATCATTATGACCCGGCCACCGTGTTCAGCTCCATCGACACGCGCGGGCGCTATGCCTACGGCAATCAACCGAGCATCGCGCAGTGGAACCTGGCGCGATTGGCGGAGACGATTTTACCTCTGATCGACGCCGATAGTGACCGCGCCGTCGCCCGCGCCACCGAGGTGGTCAATGATTTCCCCCATCGATATGAACGCATTTGGCTTCAAGGCATGCGCGCCAAGCTCGGACTGGTCAGTGAAGACGAGGCCGATCTCAATCTCGCCCAGGGGTTTCTCACCGCCATGGCGAACAACAAAGTAGATTACACTTTGGCCTTCCGCTATCTCGCCGACGCGGTCTTAGGAGATGAAGAACCGATACGCGCGCTGTTTGCCGATGCGTCGGCCTATGATCTCTGGAGTGAACACTGGCGGGCGCGGCTTGCGCGCGAGACCCTTGCGCCTGCAGAACGGGCCCAAGCCATGCGGCGGATCAATCCCGCGTTCATTCCGCGCAATCATCGAGTAGAGGAAGCCCTGAGCGCCGCAGTAGAGCGTGCCGATTACGCGCCGTTCGAGGTGCTGCTGCATATTCTAGCGCGACCCTTCGACGAACAACCGGAGTTTGCCGCTTTTGCCGCACCTGCACCAGAAGGGCAAGGGTGCTACCAGACATTCTGCGGTACCTAGTATTACGATCGAAAGGCACGCGTGACCAATCTGAAAATTCTCAAGCGGTTCGACCAGACCGTGACCGTGGAAACCGGATGATCACGCGAGAAGCTTATTCGTTTATTCGGAGATTTGGCACGGTTAAACAATCCGGCCGAGATTTGTTTAGATTGAACGAGCCTGTCCCGGTTCGCAATCAGAGTCGCAGTTTCCGTATCGAGAATTTCCCCGAAGAGCTAGCCATCCTCATTGAACTTCAAGACTGTTGACGACGCTCTGCACACCGCGCGTCTCCCAGGCGAGCTTGATCGCTTGCTGGCGTGCGTCTAGAGAACTCACGATTCCGCTCAGATAAACTGTCCCGTTGTTGGATACCACCTTGATGCCGGATAGATCGACTTTTTTATCCGCAAGCAGCCGTGCCCGCACGGACTTTGACAACGCCTGATCTTGCGGCGTTTCCGTTTCCACCGCGGGTATTGCCACAGCGGTTTCGCCGCGCATGGTTTGGCAGCCGAAAGCAATCGGCAGCATGGATAAGGATGCAAAGAAAACAAGGCGCCGCGCTACTCGCATTTTCAACCCCCTATCACAAATGATAATTTCAGTCGAGATCGATCGACGACCGCCGACTCAAGAAGGTTACATAGGCGGACTAGCTCCGCCGACGCGCTTGATCAGCGGTGCAAAGCTTCGCGCAGAAAATAATCGGTTACCCAGCGCGTCGGGCGCCGCGCCGAGAATTCCGATGGTAGACTTTTAATGCCAAGGTTTCAGCCTACTTTGTTGCGACGAGAGCGGTAGAGCGCAACGACGCGTAAACTTTGGCGACAGTTTTGTAAACGACGTGTAGAAGTTTTGTAAATCTAGTAGACGAGCGATCAACGTCACAGGCAAATCGAGATGGGTACTTTAGTTTTTCCGCAAAGTTACAATGGAAATTAAATGGCACTATACTTGCGTTAGTGCAGTACTGAGTTAACATTTTATCCGGAGCGAATTAAAAAAGAGACCACGGATGCGGTGTTACTAATTGATAACGGTCTATCAATAGTTGCCACATGTTGGACTAGTGAACTTCGGGGCGTAAAGTCCCAGCCGAAAAATCATGCGGCCTGTTTTGAACATTACCATCAAACCCAAAATAGAGAATTGATCCATGCCAACCTTAAACGAACTCCGTCCAACGTTGTTGGCGTAGCTCGGGAACAGTTTAAGGCCACGCTTCGAGAGCTTCACTACTTATGTTAATTCGTCAAAGTCTAAGTCAATTACATTTATGTTTTCGCTTCGAGCCTGATCTCGACAATAACAAAACAAGGAGGTCCTATGGCCACAAAAAAGCCGCGAACCAAGGAAAGTAGTTCCCCGAAGGAAACCCCTGCGATTCCTGCAAGGTTGTTGGCACTGCTCAAAGAAACGGCGGCTCCGAGAAGGTTTGTGAATCCAGCTCCGGTTTCCGTGCGTCAGCTGCGGGAGCGGCTTGCGGAGTTGAATCTGAAACCCAGCGTTCCAGCGGAGCGACTGGTGGAAACGGTGAACCGCATCAAGCGGGACGCCGGACAGCCCGTAGCGAAAATGCCGGAAGAAATCAAAAGTAGTCTGCGGGCGTTGAAGCCGGAACAGCGGAGATTGCATGGCAGTAAGATATCGCTGACGTGGTTTCCGTTTCCGTGGCTTGCCTCGCCGTGCGCCGATAAGTTTGGCTACATGTCGAGCGCTGCGGTTAGGAGCGCGACCAAGCTGCCTTTCAACGCAGTTAATCAGTCGTTATTGGGCCAGCTGGGTGGGTTGATGGGCGATCCGGGTCGCGATCCGAATCCGGGCTCGCATAATTCGGCGGATCAGGGCGTGTCGTCGATCCCGGCGGGTTACACATATTTCGGCCAATTCGTGGACCACGACATTACCCTGGATGTCTCGTCGTCACTTGATAGCGCCACGGATGCAAACACGATCCACAATATGCGTACTCCCGCACTTGATCTCGATTCCGTGTATGGCAGGGGACCGGCGCTCGATCCGTTTCTCTACGCATTCCCTTCCACGGGTCCGACGACCGCAGTGAAGTTCCAGCTCGGGACGAACACAAATACCGGGCCGGGCGGCCCGAGCAACAACGGGACTGCTGGCGGGATGGTAACGCAATCTCAGTTTGATCTACCACGAATTGGCGGGACCAACACAGCCGTGATTGGAGATCCACGCAATGACGAAAACCTAATCATCGCGCAATTCCACCACGCCATGTTGAGGTTCCACAACCAAGTCGTGGAATTGCTACTAGCGGCTTCGTTCGCCGGCGATATCTTCGCCGAGGCTAAAAAGATCGTGACACATCATTATCAATGGGCCGTGGTGAACGATTTCCTCAAGCGAATTTGTGGCGCAGCGACAGTGACCAACGCTCTTTCGACGGTAGTGGCGCAGCAGGGAAGTTTGTTCCGCATGCCCGTGGAATTTGCTGTAGCCGCCTACCGCTTCGGCCATAGCATGATCCGGGACACCTACTGGGTAAATTTCAACTTTCCAGCGGCAACACTGGGACAGGTGTTCGAATTCATTCGCAATCCACGGCTTCCGGTTTTTTCAAATTGGGTGGTGGACTTCAACGCCTTATTCGATACCGGTGTGCCCGTCCCGGTTCACAATAAGGCACGCACCATCGATAGCTTCATGGCGGCGGGGTTAGAGTCGCTGCCGGGATTCACCGGAATGATGGCGGTGCTCGCGACGCGGAACCTCAGGCGTGGCTTGGCGCTGGGTTTACCCAGCGGCAAGGGCATGGCGAATTCGTTCGGGATCACGCCCATGACAACAACGCAACTGACCCAGGGACTACCAGCGGCGGAGGTGAGTCTGCTGAATTCTAACGGTGGCATCCTGCTGCAGAAAACCCCACTGTGGTACTACATCTTACGCGAAGCCTCCGTGATCGGCGGAGGAAACGAGCTAGGCCCGGTGGGCGGCAGGATCGTGGCGGAGACTTTCGTCCGCATGTTGAAGCGAGATGCCACGTCGTACCTGAATGTAACAGGCGGGTTCACTCCATTTCTGCCATCGGCCGCAGCTGGAGATTTCACCGTCGCGGACCTGGTGACGTTTGCGGGCGTGACCCAGCCCTAGACGGGCTTTCGCTGAGAATCAATACGATCCTCTGTTGTTAGCCGGAAGGCCAAGCAGACGCAGCGGCGAGGGTCGGTTACGCTCGCGGAACGGGCGCAAGCCATACGGCGGGTCAATCCTGCGTTCACTGCGCGCAATCATCGAGTAGAGGAAGCCTTGAGCGCCGCAGTGGAACGCGCCGATTACGCGCCGTTCGAGGTGCTGCTGCATATTCTAGCGCGACCGTTCGACGAACAACCGGAGTTTGCCGCTTTTGCCGCACCTGCACCGGAAGGGCAAGGGTGCTACCAGACATTCTGCGGTACCTAAGTATTACGATCGAAAGGCACGCGTGACCAATCTGAAAATTCTCAAGCGGTTCGAACAGACCGTGACCGTGGAAACCGGATGATCACGCGAGAAGCTTATTCGTTTATTCGGAGATTTGGCACGGTTAAACAATCCGGCCGAGATTTGTTTAGATTGAACGAGCCTGTCCCGGTTCGCAATCAGAGTCGCAGTTTCCGTATCAAGAATTTCCCCGAAGAGCTAGCCATCCTCATTGAACTTCAAGACTGTTGACGACGCTCTGCACACCGCGCGTCTCCCAGGCGAGCTTGATCGCTTGCTGGCGTGCGTCTAGAGAACTCACGATTCCGCTCAGATAGACTGTCCCGTTGTTGGATACCACCTTGATGCCGGATAGATCGACTTTTTTATCCGCAAGCAGCCGTGCCCGCACGGACTTTGACAGCACCTGATCTTGCTGCGTTTCCGTTTCCACGGCGGGAATTGCCACCGTGGTTTCGCTACGCATGGTTTGGCAGCCGAAAGCAATCGGCAGCATGGATAAGGCCGCGTAGAGAACAAACCGTCTGGTTACTGGCATTTTTAACTCCCTATCACAAATGGCAATTTCAGTCGAGATAGACTGCACTAGGCCTCGCCGACGCGCTTTGGTCAGCGGTGCAACGCTTCGCGCACAAAATAAACCGTTACCGAACAACGGCGGCCAAATCATCAGCTTGGAGAGCTGCGCCTCGAACCACAGCAGTTCGGTGGCTTTCACAACGAAAGATACACGACGAGAACCGCGGATGAATTCCGCGGCTGATAAAAACGGCACATCAGCCGCCGGCCAGATAGATCTAATCCTCAGTTTCGCATTGTGCGCTTCGAATTCCGGTCTTGTGAACCGGGTCATTTTCGTGACTACGCGAAACGAATGCTTCAACCTAAAGTCAGTTCATCCTGAATCTAACCGGAAGTTGCAATTCCGCGTGGCTTTCAAATATTGTGGCTGAGTTGCTTGGAGGTTCGATGCAGGAAATAGATTCGGTTGTCAGCGATATCCTCGTCATCGGCGCCGGAGGTTGCGGCCTCATGGCCGCGCTGGTGGCGGCGAAAAAGGGCATGCGGGTGCTGCTGCTGGAGAAGACGGACAAACCGGGAGGCGGGACCGCTTTCTCTTCCAAAGGCATCCGCGCCGCCGGCAGCCGCCGGCAGCGCGAGTTGAATATCGTCGACAGTGCGGAACTCTACGCCCAGGATATCCTGCGCCGGAACAACAACGAAAGTGATGAAGCCCTGACCAGGCGGCTCACGGAAACTTCCGGGCGCGTGGCCGATTTTCTCACCGACATGGCGGGGATCGAATTTCAGCTCGGCGAGTTTGCCTTTGGTCATGGGGCGCAGCGCTCGCACTCGTGGAAGGCCGATAAAACCGTCACCGATTTTCTCTTCGAAGCAGTCGAGCGGGAAAAAAATATCCAGGTGCGATTTTCGACGGCGGTATTGTCGCTCCAACAGGAACCCGGCGGTGCGGTGACGGGCGTGGCAACAAAAGATGGCGTGATCACCGCGCGAAAGATTATTCTCGCCACCGGCGGCTTCGGCGCGAGCGCGGAGTTGTTGTCTCGGTACATTCCCAAAGCGCTCGACATTCCTTTTCCTGGTCACCACGGCAGCACCGGCGATGGCATCAAGATGGGTTTGACAATCGGCGCGGCGACGGAAAACATGGGCGCCTTCCAGCCATACCCTGCATACATCGGTCCGGGAAAACGCGCGGTGGCGCCCGAGGTGGCTCTATCCGGCGGCATCATGGTCGACGCCGGCGGCAAGCGTTTCGTCGACGAAACCCGATATCCCGGCGGGCTCGGCATCAAGATGCTCGAGCTGCCCGGCAAGCAGGCTTACGAAATCTGCGACGAGCGTATCTACCAGCTGCATCGAAACGCGCCGGGACTGAGAAATCTGTCGGGCCTGTTCGACGCGGAGCTATTGCTCAAAGCCGACACGCCGGAGGAGCTCGCAGGCAGATTGGCCATCGACGCCGAAGGCCTGAAGCAAACCATTCAAGAGTATAACGACAGCGCGGCCAGCGGCGGCAACGACGCTTTCGGGCGCACGCTGCCGCAACCGTTCCAAGATCCCTTCTATGGCATCAAAGTCACGGTGGCGCTGTACCACACACAAGGCGGGTTGAAGGTAACCCCCGACGGCCAAGTCCTGCGCGCCGACGGCTCGATCATCCCCAACCTTTACGCCGGCGGCGGCGTGGCAGTCGGCGTATCCGGCAAGGGTTTGGAAGGTTATCTACCGGGTAACGGGTTGCTCGCTTCTCTCGGTCTAGGCATGAGAGCGGCAGAGCACGCGTCAGCCGCGCTCGATAAATAACTGGCGGCGTGCGTGGGTCGTGGACAGGAGGACTGTGGATTTAATGCTCGGAGTTTAATTTTTACTTCTTTGCGCTCTTCACGGTTAACATCCCTGTTTCGGCTATCACCACCAGGGACAGGATGTCTTCGGATGCTTAGACGCGGACGCGGCGACTAGGCGGAGAAAGAGTGCCGGAAGAGCAGAAGAAAGTGATTCGCGAGCTGCCCCTTGACCGCAACGTTGTCGAACTTTTCAAGAAACTTTCGGGTCCGGATCCACTGCCAGATCGCTAATCGAAGCGCGGGTCAGGAAAATAATAAGGCTTCGGTCAGTCGATACCAAGCTTCTCGGCGGTGATCGCTTAACGGTTGGCTGCCGGCGTTATGCGCAGTATCTGTCCGTCGCGCGAGTCGGTGAGAATATAGAGCGATCCATCCGGCGCCTGGCGCACGTCGCGGATGCGTTCTCGCAATTCACCCAGGTAACGCTCCTCCTGCACGACTTTGCCGTCCTTCACCACCAGCCGTACCAACCCCCCCGGGGTAAGCGAGCCGATGAGAAAGTTGTTCTTCCAGCCGGCGAATAGATCACCCGTATAAACCGTCATGCCAGAGGGCGCGATTACCGGATCCCAATAGTAAACCGGTTGCTCCATCCCGGGTTTAACCGTGCCTTCGCCGATCTTAAAAAAAGTGTAGTGGGTACCGTAAGAGATGACGGGCCAGCCGTAATTTTTCCCTGCTTCGGGATGGTTCAGTTCGTCGCCGCCGCGGGCGCCATGCTCCACCGTCCAGAGCTGGCCGGTCTCGGGATGGAGCGCGGCGGCTTGGACGTTGCGATGCCCATAAGACCAGATCTCCGGGCGCGCGCCGGCGCGATTGACAAACGGATTGTCGCGCGGCGCCGAGCCATCCGGGTTGATACGCACGACCTTGCCGAGCGCCGCCGATAGGTCCTGGGCTCTGTCCGAGTGATTGAACCGCTCGCCTAAAGTCACGAACAGCGTACCGTCGGCGCGAAAAACAATTCTCGACCCCCAGTGATTCGAGCCACCGACCTTAGGCTGCTGCCGCCAGATCACCTGGGTGTTTTCGAGTCCGCCCTCGCCGAACCGCCCGCGGGCGACCGCGGTGCCTGCGCCGCCATCGCCGGCTTCGGCGAAAGAGAGATAGACGAGCCGGTCCTTTTCAAATTCCGGACTCAGTACCACGTCGAGCAGCCCGCCCTGCCCGCTTGCGTAAACCTGCGGAACTCCGGCGAGCGGTTCGGAGACGCGGCCGTCCGCTCCCACTAGGCGCAATCGCCCTCGACGTTCGGTGACTAGCATCCGCTTGTCCGGAAGGATGGCGAGGCTCCAGGGATGTTCGAGCCCTTTGGCGATCGACTGGACTTGAACAATTCCAGTTACCGAGGCTGGCGTTGGCGAGCGCGGCGCCTGACCTTGCACCGGCGCGGATGCACATCCCGTGAGACCAACAAGGACCAAAGACAATTTGACGCAAACGGCGATAGCCAGCTGGCAATAAGATTGCGCCGTCGATTCAGCAGCGGCGGTGACGAACAAATCATAGCGCTTATTCGGAAACATAGATTTTCTCCCCAGATATTCCGAGAGCATAAAATGTGCAAAGGGTGGGATCAACTAGTGGAGTGTCTCACGCGGTTAGTAGCTGCGAAGGATATCGGAAAGATTTCTATCTTCGGTCGAAATGACATATTTCCCTGAGCTTTGCGTCCCATCACGTGGTTGCACAAGATGTTCCGAGTCTCGTTGCGGCTATGCCGCGCTAAGTTCTTTCGTCGTGAAAAGCTATTTTATACTGGGTAGCGTGGGAACCGCCCTAGCGATTTGATTTGCACCGGTGACGCGATAGTTCTCCGTGATCGAGCGCTATTACGGATATGCGCAGCGCTATCGCCGCTCCCCGTAGCGTGCTTGAAGCTGGCCGATGAAGCCGCTTTCATCCAGTTTGCGAACGAAGGTGCTATCGATGAGGCTCGCGGGGTTGATATTGGCGAGCCGGGGATTTTGCAGTTGCATGAGTCGTTGCATATTTCTAACACCCTCCGCCGTGGGATAAGGTTTAGGCTCCAGGTCTTTCAGGGCATCGGCGTATTCGGGCTCGACGAGCGACGCATCGGATATCTTGAATCGGTTCATGAGCGTTTTGATTACCTGTGATTTGTTGCCGGGAGCCAGGACGAAGACCAGACCCTCGATCAATGCCTTCATGATGTTCTCAAGGGTTTCAGGATTCTTCAGGGTGAAACTCCTGCTCGCGACGATGCCGGTCGTGGCCAGCGGCGGCGTCAGTTCCGCGAGCATAGTCAAGCCTTGTTGTTTGAGTTTCGCATTGTAGCTCGGCGTCGTGAAAACCGTTGCATCGATCAGGTTTGCTTCCAAAGCGCGAGCCAACGCCGTCGGATCGCCGATGATGAGGAATTGAACTCGGTCCTTGACGGCATTTAAACCAAACTGCTCGAGGGCGAGCATGGCGTACATCCACTGAGCGCCGCCGATGCTGATCACGCCGAACCGTTTACCGCGCAAATCGGCCGGGGTGGAAATCTCCGGCCTCACGACCAAGTAGCCCCGGCCGCGGCTAACGAAACCCGCAACCATTTTCAGATCGAGACCGCCTGCCGCCGCACCAATGACAGTGGCGCCTCCCGTGTATCCGACATCGATATCGCCAGCGGCTATCCCGGCGACGAGGGACTGGTTGTTGCGGACAAATACCACCTCGCCCTTGATCCCGTACTTGCTGAAGAAATCCAGATCCTGGGCGATCCAAAGCGGCGCGACCCGAGGGTTGGCGTTGGGATAGCTTATGACAGCTCTCGTGAGCGGCGAGGCCGCATCAACGGGAACGATCGCGCAGAGAATCACGACCACCGCGGCGGCGGTTGCGCCACAAAGCCAAAGCGCGGCGGAAAAAAACACCGCCTTGACAACCTGCTGCATGCACCCTCCTGCAAATACCGTAGCCGTCGCCAACAAATTCTGGATTTTTTTACGTGCTTTGCCCTTCTAACGTGCAATGTTTGCCCGTCTTGTCCACGACTCTTGCCCACTATCGCTTATTTTTTGCCGAGCATTAGCCGCTCGGCGGCCTTTTGCACAAAGGAGGCATCGAGAGCAGCCGAAGCATCGCGGTTCTTGATGCTCTGTGGATTGAACCGTTCGTGGAAGCCGGTGATCATGCTCTCGATACCGGCTTGCCAAGGCAGCGGCAGGCCATCGATGGCTTCATACTGTTTAGAATAGGTGTCATAGGTGCGCTCGAGAATCACTGGATCTTTTTGCCGGGTCAACTCGACGATCGCTTTGAAAGCTAATTGTTTATTAGTGCGAAACAACTGCATGCCGGCGACATGGGCGGTCATGTAGTCTTCCAGCACGCGGCGATTGCGGTCGCGGAAAGTCTTGGTCACCGTGTGCGGCACGCCGGCGTAGGGCATCTTCAAGTCGAGAAAGTTTACCAGCTCGCGATAACCAGCCTTTTCGAGCTCGTACTCGTTGGGCGGATTCACCGCGACGCCATCGATCAGCCCCTGCTTCATCGCCGCCACCCGGCTGGGAATCCCACCGGCGAGGTAGATCATCTGGACATCTTTCCCGACGACGAGGCCGAGTTTTTCCAAATAGAGCAGGGTCGCGTATTCGTCGAGACCGGCGAGGCCGGCGCCGATTCGCTTGCCTTTCAAATCAGCCGGGCTGCGGATCGAGGCATTGACCATAAAGCGCAGCGGTACGTAGCGAGTCTCGGTGGCGATCACCATGACATCGAAATCCCTGGTCGCAATCGCCCGTGACACGGCCGTACCGCCGCCATAAAGAACCTGAATGTTGCCGTTGGCCATCGCCGGCATATAGGCCGACGCGCCCTGCATCAAGACCATCTCGACGTCGAGATTGTACTTGGCAAATATCCCCTCGCGCCTGGCGATCCAACCGGGACAGAAAGTCGCCGCCGGGGAAGCATAAGCAACGATGAGCTTGGTCGCCTGGCCGTAGGCGGCACTGAAATCGGCCCGGAGCGAAAGTAAAAGCAAAACGATGAGCGCTCTTTTGGTCATAGACTATGGCCTCAAATTGCGATTCGATTAATTGATCGACAAGCGTTCACGCACTGCAGCACCGGAAACAACTTAGTCCAAGCACAATGGATATGTCCAGTATCCATTCGCGGACACGGGATGGGATCGTTCGACTGTAGACAAGTTCGCGCCTCGCGTTTTAAATAAAATGCGGAACGGTCTGCGGCTTTACAATCACCTGTTGGCGTTAGAGAAGCGCGAGTCAGAATAACAGGCGTCCTAACTATTAAATCGGCCGTCTCAAAGCTGGCAAATCAATTTCCGGAGGAGGAGGTCAAAAAAATGGATGACAAAGCACATGTTATGGAAGCCTACGGGACAACCATACAACTCATGTTCAGGGTGTTCTTCGAATCATTCACCGCGGCTAAGGGCAACACAGAAGACGAGCGCAATGCCGAAGAACGGTTCAGGGCTGGCGTCGCCCACGCACGCCACGTCCGCGACCGGGCGGTTGCCCTGCTACAGCAAGAGCCTTAGACGCAAGTTTACTTCTGGCGCATCCGCCAGCCACAGCCCGCTACTAGATCGCGCAGCCCTACCCGTGTAACGCTTGCCAGGTCATGCCTGGGAGTGGGTCACCGTCGGGTTGTGGCTATCATTTTCGATCCGTTTAATCATTCCTTGGCGCCCTAGCGGGAGATAATCCGATTTTCTTTTGCGTCCTCTGCGCCTTCGCGCTCATTACGCGGCGGCGCGGTGGACATCCTGACGCAGACGATTCTTGCCCAGCATGGGGTGACCGCGAACAAGGATGCGACGTTGATTGTCATCGGCAGCCCCGAGGAGTTGGTGACCGCGCTGCGCACCGGCCGCATCGCCGCCTGCCTGCTCACCCAACCGCGACAACTGATCCTTTACCGCGACGGCTTCACCAAGCTGGCTTATTCGGGCGATTATCTGAGCAGCTACCCCACCGGCGGCGTCGGCACGACGGAAGAAAAAATCAAAAACCATCCCGCTGAAGTCTTGGGCTTTGTCCGCGCCAGCTTGAAAGGGCAACAGTACTTCGCGCAGCACCGCAGCGAATTTATCGAGAACATTTCCAAGTATCTCGGCATCAAGGACCGTTCCTTGGCAACCGAAGTTTACGACCTACAACTCAGCCGTCTCGGCGGCTTGAGCTATCTCGACGACGCTTGGATGCGCGGTGCCATCGAGTTCACCAAGAAAAGCATGGGCCTGACCAAAGAGGTCGCGCCGAGCCAAGTATTCGATTTTAGTTTCGCGGCGAAGGCCTTGGGGCGCAGCAAGAATTGAGCTTTTTAGTCCATCCGAACGCCGCTTGAACTGTTAGAACTGCTCCCCATCTGACTTTGAACCTTGAACCCTTGAACATTGAACTCAGCCGAGCCTTTGATCACCTCAGCACATGTGGTCGCTCACAGCCAACATTTTACTGATGCCGCAGCAGCCGGCCGAAGCCAGTAATCGGCTCGCCCATGCCCATTCCGTGCAGCGCCTCCCAGGTCCACGCCTGAGTATTGGTCACTACCGCTTTGCCGCTGTCTTTTTCGATCCGTTCGATGACGGAAACCGTGCGCCACTTGTTGCATGGCATGTAGACTCCGTCGGCCTCGGGATGTTCGCGCAACAGCGCCATCGACAAGTCGTAACCGGTTTCCGGCGCCAATTGCCAAATCACTTCGGCGTTGGGGCAGCCCAGCCCGCGAAAAGCGACGACCTCGATGCCGTCGTGGGCGAGAAATTTCACCAGCCGTTCGTCTTGGTCCTCGGGAAATGGCGAAGCCATCACCACGCGTTTGAGCCCCAGCGCACGGCAACCGCGCGTCACTGCGGTCAATACCGTCGAAGCCGGTGTCGGCGTGATCTGTTTGACGAGCTCGAGGATTTCCCGATCCGAGCCCGGCCCTTTGTAAGACAGAAACAGTTCGCCGGTCACCATGAGAAAGTCCAACGGCTGCTTGACCAAATCGCGGACCAGTCCTTGGAAGCTCAACTCGGCGCGGTGAAATTCATCGTCGGTGTATTTGCCGACATGCAACGTCCGCGCTTCGATGCGAATGTCCTTGGGGAATATTTTGTAAACGTCCGCCAACGTATCTTCGCTCGAGTTAGGCGAAATCAGTCCGATCAGTTTCATGGTTGCTCCTGATATATTCATGCCGCAGCTAACGCCGTCTAAGTTTTCGGAAGCTCAAAGCAGATTGCGTGTCACATCGTCGAACAAATCATCCACCGGAACCTTCATCGGAATCAATCCCTGTTGCGTCGAATATTCGACGATCAGCTCCAGGCTGCGGCGAATGTTCGCCAATCCGAACTGAATCGGATCGAGCTCAGTTCCCATCGGTGACATTGCTTGTTTGCTTTCGCGAACCAGCCGAAATATTTCTTTTACCGCCGCCGGATTTGTTTTCACCAAAGACTCTTTGACAACCAGCATATGATTGATCGGCAGCACGCCATGTTTTTCGCACCATGCTTGCGCCGCTGCGTTGGGATTTGGAATCACCGGCTGCAAGCGGACATCTTTGAGATCGGGGCCGCCGACCACCCCGGCGTCGATTTCGCCGTCGATGAGCATCTGCACCAGCGACTTGCCGGCCGGCGCGCGCACTGCCGTGGGCGGATCGGAATATTCCGCGACATGGGGGTCTTCGAAAGTCACCCAATTGATACTGTTGAGATCGACTCGATATTCGTTCTGTAAGACGCCGCGAACCCAAGCCGCTGTCGTGACCGAATAAGCGCGGATGCCAACGCGCTTCCCTTTGAGATCACCGGGTGCAATCCGTCCGCGCTCGGCATTGTAGACCAGAAACGGATGTGGCAATGCGCCGACCACTACCGCGGGCAGAAGCACCAGCGGCTTGTTATGCGCCTTGGCCTGCAAAAACGTGACGATCGCCAGCTCGGCGACATCGTATTTCAAATGGCGCACGACATCTTTGAAGGCGGTATTCGGCACTTTCACATCGGCGAAATCGAGTGCGATGCTGGACGAGTGAACAACTCCGGTCTTGAGCGCCTTGGTGTTCGGGTAATCGCCTAGCAGCGTTCTAAGTGTCAGGATATTTGCATCGTTGCTCATCGTGCTTTCTCCTCAATAGGTTCAAAAAACAGCTTTCGCTTCGAGGCTGTTTACCTTTTACTATTCACTTCCGCACTTTCCCTAACTAAAGTCCGCTGCAAAAACCGCAGCAACACCGGCGCCACCGTGACGTTGGGCTCTTCGTCGACGCGCCGCCGCGCCGGATTGTCCTCGCGTGTCGTGAACCAGTGATGGCCGGCGCCGGGGATCAGCATGTCTTCGACACCGGCCTCCTGCTCACGCAACGCGGCGATGAAACGTTCCGATTGATTGTGATGCACGATGGTATCTTCGTCACCGTGGATAATTAAATAATCGGCGCCGGGCCGCGCTTTGCAACGCTTGAACGCGGTGCAGCGGCGAGAAGTTTTCGTAGTCTGCTTTCGCCTCGGCGTAGGATTTGCCCATGAGCTGTCGCACTGGATCGTCGGTGCGCTTGGGCGGCTGGGTGATCCGCCACCAATCCGGCAAATCGTAAATGCCGTAAACCCCGATCATGGCGCGAATATGTTTCGCCGTGGCTTCATGGAGCGACAGCATCGCCGCCATGTGGCCGCCGGCGGAGTCGCCGATAGCGCCGAGCCGCAATGGATCGAGATTGAGCTTTGCGGCTTGGTCGATCAACCACTCCAACGCGCGGCAGACATCTTCCCACACGCCCGGCCATGCCGGACTCACTTGGCTCGACAGCCGATAGTCGACCGCCACTACGGCATAGCCACGCTCGGCCAGCCATGGCCCCCAGCTCTTGTATTGCCGCTGCGACCCGCGCAGCCACGCGCCGCCATGCAGACAGAGCAGTGCCGGATGCGCTCCCGGGCCATTCGGCAAATAGAGATCGACGCAAAGATTTCCCGCCGGCCCGCCGCCATACGGCACATCGAGGCGAACGCTATGTTGTGAATTGTCATTGCTCATGAAAACCACCTTCACCGCCCTTACACGTAGCACCGCAACTTTGCCCGAGCAATCGAATTGACAGTCTCGAAGCACGCGTAATATACCGTCCGTGGAGGTACTCGCCATGTCAGCCAACGGTTCCAAATCCGCTCAAGTCCGCGCCCGGCTCGATCACCCGATCATCGACACCGACGGCCATACCGTCGAACTCACGCCAGTGTTTCTCGACTATGTTAAAGCGATCGGCGGCGCCGACATGATCGGACGCTACAAGAAAGCCGTTAGCAGCCGGGCCAATAACCGCTGGATGGAATTGTCCGATGACGAGCGCCGTTACGCGCGCGCCACCTGCCCGCCCTGGTGGGCGCGCCCGGCGAAAAACACTCTCGACCGTGCGACCGCCTCACTGCCGCGTTTACTTTACCGGCGTATGGATGAGCTCGGCATGGATTTCACCGTGCTCTACCCGACCTTCGGTCTTACCGAACCGCCGCGCATTGAGGAAGAAGAAGTGCGTCGGGTCGCGTGCCGAGCTTTGAATGGCTATCATTCAGATATCTATCGTGACCACGCCGACCGCATGACGCCGGTGGCAGTGATTCCGGTTCACTCGCCCAAAGAAGCCATCGAGGAATTGGAATTTGCCGTGAAGCAACAGGGCTTCAAAGCCGCAGTAATTTCTCACGTGCAACGGCCGGTGCCGAAAATGTTGCAAGAACATCCGGATCTGGCCGCCAACATGACGTACATCGATCTGCTCGCCCTCGATAGCGACTATGACTACGATCCGTTCTGGGCCAAGTGCGTCGAGCTCAAAGTCGCCGTTACCACCCATGCCACCGGCCAGGGTTGGGGCAGCCGCCGCTCGATATCCAATTATATGTTCAACCACATCGGCCACTTCGGCGCCGCCGGCGAGGCGATGTGCAAGGCACTGTTCTTCGGCGGCGTGACGCGCCGTTTTCCCACTCTGAATTTTGCTTTTCTCGAAGGCGGCGTGCATTGGGCCTGCGGCGTTTACTCGGACATCGTCGGCCACTGGAAAAAGCGCAACACCAACGCGATTCACGATCTCGATCCCGCCAATCTCGATCGCGAGCTCATGCGCCAGCTCATCGGCGAACATGGCAGCGAACAAATGACCACCAAACTTGACGACATCATGCACTGGCTAAGCGGGCCGCAGCGCCATCCGAAGAATCTCGATGATTGGGCCGCCTGCCGCGCTGAAAAGCTGGAAGATTTGCGCGACCTATTCGTGCCGAACTTTTACTTCGGCTGCGAAGCCGACGACCCGATGGTGGCCTGGGCGTTCAATACGAAAACCAATCCCATGGGCGCCAAATTGAAAGCGATGATGAGCTCCGACATCGGCCACTGGGATGTCACCGAGATGAACGAAGTTGTCGAAGAGGCCCATGAACTGGTCGACGACGGCTTGATCGGCGAAGACGATTTTCGCGACTACACGTTCACCAATGCGGCGATGCTGTACGCCGGAATGAACCCGGACTTCTTCAAGGGCACTGCCTGCGAAAGTGCGGTGACAAAGTTGTTAGCGGGTTCTGCGCCGAAGTTGCCGCACGGAGCTTAATCATGAATCTGCGCGCGTGGATATCGATCTTCGCCTTCATGCTGCTTTTCGCGCCCAACTTGTCGGCGCAGAAATCGCCGGAAGATCTGCTCGAAGAAATCAATCGCCTGCCTGCGGTAGAACGCCAGCGCCGCCTCGAAGACGGCGCGAAGAAAGAACGCGAGGTCGTCTGGTACTCGACGATGAATCGCGAAGATTCCGCTGAGCTGATTCGTGCGTTCGAATCCGACTATCCCTATATTAAAGTGAATTTCGTCACCGCCGGCGGACCGAAGACGCTAAACCGCATCACCGCGGAATACCGCGCCGGCGCCTATCTCTACGACGCCACCGGCTACCGCGCGACTTTTCTCACGCCGACGCGCAAAGCGGGCGTGATTATGCGCTACCGTACGCCGCTGCGGGAATTTCTCCGCCCCGGCTTCGTCGATCAAGAAGGATACTTCAACGCGACATTTACGCGCGCCTTCATGTTCATCGTCAATAAGAATCTGGTCGCGCCTAAAGATTATCCGAAATCCTTTGCCAATCTGCTCGAGCCAAAATGGAAAGGCAAGCTGGCCATGGATAACGAATCCTACGATCTGCTCGCCGCCATACTCGATCATTACGGCGACGCCGAAGGCAGGCGCATGGCCGAAGCGTTGGGCCGGCAGGAACCTGATTTTCGCCGCGGCACTACCCTAGTCGGTCAACTGGTGGCCGCCGGTGAATTCCCCATCATGGTCGACGGCTCGAATCACTTGGCCTACGATTTAAAAAAGAAAGGTGCGCCCATCGAATACCTGTTTCCTGAGCCGTTCATTCCGGTGATGATCCCGCAGGGGTTTTGGCCCGCCGCCCGGCCGCCCCACCCGCATGCGGCGGCGCTGTTCGTCGACTTCATGCTGGGCAGGAAAGCCCAAGAGATCATGGCCAGCCAGGGGCGCTGGGTGAGTCGCAAAGACGTCAAGTATCAAGTCGATCCCGGACAACGTAAGCAACAAGTGGTATCCCACGAGAAATGGGGCGAGCGCACCACTGAACTGGTGCAACTCTACAACCGGCTGATCATGCGTGATGCGAAATAATAATGACCATCCGTAAAGCTCTCACCATCGCCGGCTCGGACTCTGGCGCCGGCGCCGGTATCCAAGCCGACCTGAAAACCTTTGCCGCCTTTGGCGTCTACGGCACCTCGGCGATCACTGCGATCACGGCGCAAAACACCATTGGCGTCGCGGCAGTGTTGGCCGTCAACGCCAAACTCGTCGGCGCGCAGATCGACGCGATCATCGCCGATATCGGCGCCCATGCGGTGAAGACCGGCATGCTCGCAAACAGTGCAATTATCGAAATAGTAGCCAAGAAGATTCGCCAGCATGATTTGATAAATATAGTCGTCGATCCGGTGATGGTGGCGACCTCGGGTGATTTGCTGATTGAAAAAGGCGCCGTCGCCGCACTGCGCAATAAACTGATTCCATTGGCGAGGATCGTCACGCCGAATATCCCGGAAGCCGAGGTGCTCGCCGGCATGAAACTGCGCGGCGCAGATGAAATTCGGGAAGCGGCAATACGAATCGTCAAGATGGGCGCAAAAACCGTGCTGATCAAAGGCGGGCATCTTAAAGGATCGGCCGTCGATCTTTTCTACGACGGTAAAAGATTCGCCTCACTCAGCGCGCCACGCATTCGTAGCAAAAACACCCACGGCACCGGCTGCACTCTCTCCGCCGCCATCGCGGCGGGCCTGGCCCAGGGCCAGAAGCTCGAAACGGCGGTGACCGACGCCAAACGCTACATCACCGATGCGCTGCGCTACGGCTACCGCATCGGCTCAGGCCACAGTCCCGTGCATCATTTCTATCGGTATTGGAAAGCCTAGGGCGAATCCGCGCCGGCGCGAAATTTGCCACTGGAATTTGCCATGCGAAATGTTTCGCGGCAGCGAAGCCTTTAAGCTAGTTACGTCCCAGCTGCATGTCGGCGACGATGGCGCGGGCGGCGGCAACCGGATCTTTGGCTTCGATAATCGGCCGGCCGACGACGATGTAGTCGACGCCGCCGCGAATGGCATCCTGCGGCGTCATAACGCGCTGTTGGTCGTTGCGCTTACTATCTGACGGACGAATCCCCGGCGTGACGATGACGAAGCGCCGGCCGCACGCTGCGCGGATATCCGCCACTTCATGGGGCGAGGCGACGACACCGTCCATGGCGGCTTCTTGGGTCAGCAGAGCCAAACGCACCACTTGGTCGGCGACCTTGCGTTCGACGCCGACGCGCTCGAGATCGTCTTGGTTTAGGCTCGTCAGCACGGTGACCGCCAGCATGATCGGCTTGCGCAGCTTTTGCTGGCGGCACACCCTGGCTACTTCCTTGGCGGTCAGGCGCATCATCTCCAAGCTGCCCGAGGCGTGGACATTGAACATTTTCACACCGAGCCGGGTCGCTTCGATGGCCGCTTTCGCTACTGTGTTGGGAATATCGTGAAACTTGAGGTCGAGAAAGATCTCGCCGCCGAGTTCTTGAATCTGCCGCACCGCCTGCGGCCCGGCGTGGGTGAAAAGCTGCTTGCCGATCTTGAACATGCCGACTTCGCCGGAGAGCTGGCGGACAAACTCGGTGGCTTGTTCCAAGTCGTCGACATCGAGGGCAACGATCAATCGCTCGCGCATGGAACCATGTTTACGTACCAGCTCGAGCTTTGAGGTCATGGTTTATCCCTGCACCGCCTGGGCGATTTTTTCAAGGATGATTTTCACCGCGTCGCCAACCGCCACTTCGGCGGTCTTGCCGTCGCGCCGGTTACGCAGCTCGATACAGCCTTTGTCCAGGGCCTTGGCGCCGATGGTGACGCGCAGCGGGATGCCGATCAGGTCGGCGTCTTTGAACTTGACGCCGGCGCGCTCGTCGCGGTCGTCAAGCATGACTTCAACGCCGGCGCGCTGCAAATCCAGATAGAGTGACTCGGCGGCATTGCGCAGTTTTTCTTCTTTGTAGTTGATCGGCAAGACCAGCACCTGGAACGGCGCGATGGACATTGGCCAGATGATGCCGTTGGCGTCGTGGTTCTGTTCGACCGCGGCGGCAACCATGCGGCTAATGCCGATGCCATAACAGCCCATCTCGATGGACTGCTCGCGGCCCTCGGCGTCGAGATAGGTCGCGCCCATCTTCTCGCTGTATTTGGTGCCGAGATAAAAAACTTGGCCGACTTCGATGCCGCGATGGGTCTGCAGTTTGCCCGACTCACAGCGCGGACAGGCATCGCCCGCCACTGCCAGGCGCAAGTCGGCGAAGGCGCTCGGCGTAAAGTCGCGCTCCTGATCGATATCGATGTAATGCGAAATTGGCTTCGTTGGCGCCGGTGACCGCGCCGCGCATGCCGTGCACCGACAGATCGGCGATGATGCGCAACGTCAGCCCTATCGGCCCCAAATAGCCGGGCACAACGCCTGTCGCCGCCGTCACTTCGGTTTCGTCGGCGAGGGTTACTTCGCGGCAACCCAGTACCGTGCGCAGTTTCAATTCGTTGATTTCATGATCGCCGCGCACCAGCGCCGCGATCAAATCGCCGCCATCGGTTTTGTAAACCATCGTCTTGATGAATCGATCGGCAGTTAATTTGAGCAACTCGGCGACTTCGAGCACGGTCTTTTTACCCGGTGTGGCGATCTTGTTCAGCTTGGGGGATTCCTGGGAAATGTCCCGCGCCGCCGGCAGCTTGCCCTTGACTTCGGCCTTTTCGACGTTGGCGGCGTACTCGCAACTATCACAGCTAACGATGGCGTCTTCGCCGGACGCGGCCAGCACTTGAAACTCATGGGACAGGCTGCCGCCGATGGCGCCGGTGTCGGCTTCCACCGGTCGAAAGCTCAGACCGCAGCGGCCGAAGATGCGCTTGTAGGTCTCGATACATGTTGTCGTATTCGCGCCGGCAATCCTCGACATCGGTGTGAAAACTGTAGGCGTCCTTCATGATGAACTCACGCCCGCGCATCAAGCCGAAGCGCGGCCGCACTTCATCGCGAAACTTAGTTTGCAGCTGGTACAAATTGACCGGCAGCTCGCGGTAAGAGCGCACCGAACGCCGGACCAGGTCCGTGATCAACTCTTCATGGGTCGGACCGAGACAGAAATCGCGCTCGTGGCGGTCCTTGAAGCGCAGTAGTTCCTTACCGTATAAATCCCAACGGCCGCTTTCCTGCCACAGCTCGGCGGGGGCGGAAATCGGCAGCAAGAGTTCTTGCGCGCCGGCGCGGTCCATTTCTTGGCGCACAATGGTTTCGATCTTGCGAATGACTTTGAGCGCCAAGGGAAAGTAATCGTAGATGCCGCGGCTGATCTGGCGAATGTAGCCGGCGCGTACCAAGAGCTTGTGACTGATGACCTCGGCGTCGGCCGGGTCTTCTTTCAACGTCGGGATGAGTGTCTTATTCCAACGCATAGTAACTCAATTTAGAATTGGTAATCTCGAACCGGACAGAGAAGCTCAGCTGGGTGCGGCCGTCGCGGCTGCATCGGGTTTTTCGGCGACGAACTTGACGACTTCTTCCATCAGCGCGTCAACAATCTGCGCTTCGGGAACTTTGCGGATGACTTCACCGCGCTTGAAGATCAGACCGATGCCCTTACCGCCGGCGACGCCGAGGTCCGCTGCCCGCGCTTCGCCCGGGCCGTTGACTTCACAGCCCATCACCGCGACGTGGATGTTATGATTGCTATATGGCAGCATGCGCTCTTCCACCGCCTTCGCCAGCGCTACGAGATCGACATCGGCGCGGCCGCAGGACGGACAGGCGACAAAAGTCATGCCTTCCTTGCGCAACTTCAGCGCTTTGAAGATCTCCAAGCCGACCCGCACTTCTTCCACCGGGTCGGCCGCCAATGATACGCGAATGGTGTCGCCGATGCCTTCGGCCAAGAGCGTTCCCAACCCCACCGCCGATTTGATCGTGCCGATGCCCGGCGTGCCGGCTTCCGTGACGCCGAGATGAAAAGCATAATTCACCTTGTCGGCGAGCATGCGATAGGCTTCGATCATCATCAACGGATCCGACGCTTTGAGCGAAATCTTGATTTCCGAATAGCCGACGTCTTCGAGAATATGAATATGGCGCAGCCCGCTCTCGACCATGCCCGCAGCGGTTGGGCCGTTATACTTTTGCAGTAAATCTTTTTCCAGCGAACCGGCATTGACGCCGATGCGGATGGGAATCTTGCGCTCCGACGCGGCCTTGACCACTTCTTCGACATACTTGCGCGCGCCGATGTTGCCGGGATTGAGGCGCAGACCGTCGACGCCCTGCTCGATCGCGAGCAGCGCCAGTTTGTAATTGAAATGGATATCGGCAACCAGAGGAATGCGGATTTTTTTCTTGATCTCGCCGAGCTTGCTCCGCCGCTTCCCGCACCGGCACGGCGCAACGAACGATTTCGCAACCGGCCGCTTCCAATGACCAAATCTGCTGCACCGTGGCACGCACGTCGCGGGTGTCGGTCTTGGTCATCGACTGGACGGTGATCGGCGCGTCACCGCCGACTTTCACTTTGCCGAGTTCAATCTGCTTGGTTTTGCGCCGTTCAATCATGGCCCAACTATAGAGAACCGATTCCCGAGGGTCAACTTAACCATTTTACCCTGAAGCGACAACTCTGCTCGTGTCCTTGGCCGATTGGCCGTTGTCGCCGACCCCATCGCGAGTAGGACTCTTACGTTCCACCCTTCGATTCCGAGTCGTCCTTGTCCCCGGCGATTTCGGGGTCCTCTGGGTTGTCACCACCCGGTCTTTCTTGATCTCCGAATTGGCGCATTGGCGACCGGCTGTCACCAGGCGGCGAATTAGACCGATTGCTTCGTTGCGGCCGTCCACCCTCGCGCTCTTGCGCCGGTGCCGGGCCTTCATCTCTAATTTTACGATCGCCCTCGGGAATGATCAGCAAACGTCGATAGGCGCCTTGGCCGAGACTGCGCGTGGTCAACCAAGGATCGTCTTGCAGCGCTGCATGAACGACCTTGCGGTCCGCCGCGCTGAGCGCGTCGATGGTGACGGTCTTGCGCTGGCGCTTGGCCTTCTCACCCAAGCGCAGCGCCATGTCTTGCAAAGTCTGGCGGCGACGCTCGTGATAGCTCTCGATATCGATGACGACATGCGGCGCGTCATTGCCGGGCCGTTCGCCGGCGATCCGCGTGACCAGGTATTGCAACGCCTCTAATGTCTGGCCCTTGCGGCCGATAATCAAGCCGCTGTTCTCGCTTTTGACTTCGAGAATCGTTTCCTCGCTGTCGATGCCGGCTTTTTCCGTCACAGTCGCGTTCATGCCCATTAGATTGAGAATCTCAACCAGGGCCGTCTTCGCCTTTGCCACCATCGCCATGACCTCCGCTGGTGTAAGCGGCGGCGGCGCATCGGCAGCTTGCGGCTCCTCCGGCGGACGGGGCGTAGGAACAGGAGTCGGGCGGGGCTCGGATCGAGGCCGCGCCTCAGGCGCTCGCGGCCTGGGATCCGGAGCCCTGTTTCTTGGCTCGGATCTTGATGGTTGTGCCTGGCGCGGTTCGGCCGGGCGCCGCTCGGGGGGCCGGGGTCTGGGCTCCGCTGCTCGTGCCGGTGCCTGCTGGACTGGCGCGGCCTGGGGCTTGGCTGGCGCCGGGTCGGCTTCGAGATTGAGCTTGCGCAACGAGGCGCGAACCTTCGCTTTCTGCGCGCCAAACCCGAGTATTCCTTTGCGTCCTTCGGAAATAATATCGATGGTGATCTTTTCGCGCCCGACGCCGAGCGCCTTCAGCGCATTTTCGATGGCTGCGTCGATGTTATCGCCTTCGGTTTCGACGAAATCCATAACTGCCCTTCCTCGGCTATTTGTCGCTGCGGTTGATCCAGTACTGCTGCGCGATGCTGAGCACGTTGTTCACGAGCCAGTACACGGTCAAACCGGCAGGAAACGATACGAACATGAATGTAAACATAAGCGGCATCAGCATCATCATTCTTCGCTGGTTGGGATCGCCCGCTGACGGTGTCATCCATTGTTGGATAAACATGGTGGCGCCCATGACGATGGTGAGAATCGGAATGCCGGACGGCAAGAACGAAGGCCACCAGACGGGCACGGCAAACTGCAGCGCCTCCCAGTCCGGCCGCGACAAATCTTTAATCCACACAAACGGCGCATGGCGCAGCTCGATGGGCGTGCTGAGCGCGTTGTAAAGACCGATGAAAACCGGAAACTGCAGCGCCATCGGCAAGCAGCCGCCCAGCGGATTGACACCGTTGCGCTTGTACAGATCCATGATCTCCTTGTTGAGTTTCTCCTTGTCGTTGGCATAGCGTTCTTTGAGCTTTTCCATTTGCGGCCCGAGCTTCTGCATCGACTTCATGGAGCTAAAGCTCTTATGCGTCAGCGGCCACATGATTAGCTTGATCAGCACGGTCAATATAATGATGTCGACGCCATAACTGCCGGTGAAACGGTGAAAGAAATGGAGCACATAGAGCAGCGGCACCGAAATGAAGCCGAAATACCCATAGTCGATGGCACGGTCGATGTCCTTGCCCACCGATTTTAGGAGTTCGAGTTCTTTGGGTCCGATGAACAGCGATAGCGGTCGGTGGCCGCCGGTCCGCTCACGGTAGCGATTAGCGCGGCGCCATTTGGCCGCACCGAAACCTTGTGCCCGCGCCATTTTCCGGCATCAACGCAACGAAAAAATAGGTATAGCCTAAACCGGCCCACGCGACGTCGCCGCTAAACTCATATCCACTGCTCGCGTCCACCGTCGCCTCGCGCTTGATCTTGTTATCGACTAAGGCGACAAAGCCCTCGAACGGCGCGCCGGGATGGGGCACGGTATGATCGGCTTTATCGGTCAACAAAATTTCCGGCACTGGCGCATTGCCCGCGGTGGACTGGACCGTAACATCGAACTGAATCGGATAAAGATTGCCGGTAAAACGCCAAGGACTTGGTAATCGTCACGCCATCGGCGGTCTGACCTTGAAATACCAAGGTGCCCTTGGCTTCGCCCGAGAGTTTAAGATCGCCGCCCTGCACGGAGTAAGCCAACCCGGCGTCATCGAATGGCGCCGGCGCCTGCCAGCGCACGCCGAGAGGCAGTGGCACATCTTTCGCCGTCGTGATCATTTCCTGAAGAGGACTATTCGGAGCGGCACTGGCGCGATAGTGTTTGAACTGAAAGCTTTTCAAACGCGCGCCATGGCTGGTGAAAACGGCGATGTAGTTATCGGTTTCAATCTGCACATTTCGCGCCGCTTGGCTAGGCGGTACGATCGCCGGCGCAACTTGCGCCGGCATTGCACTGGGCGCGGCGGGAGTAGTGCCAGAGGGCGACACAGTGTTGGCCGGTGGAGCGGACTCTGTTTTTACCGCGGCCGGCGCCGGAACTGTCGGCGGCGGGCCATAATAGCGGGTAATAAACTCTTGGTAAACCGACCAAGCACCAGGACCGATAGATGCGATGCCGATGAGTGCGCGTTTATCCATTGATTAAGTTCAACTGACCGGATCGTATCCGCCGGCGATGAAAGGGTGGCAGCGGCAGAAACGCCAGAGAGTGTACAGCAGACCTTTGACCGCGCCGTGACGGTGAATTGCCGTTTGAGCGTAGTCCGAGCAACTGGGGTAAAACCGGCAAGCCGGCGGCAACCAGGGCGAGACCAACAGGCGATATGCGCCAATCGAGCAAGATCAATAACCAGCGGATCATGCGGTCATACCATCCGGCGTCCGCGTGGCGGCGAGAAACTTTCGGCCAATTCGACGTCGACCATACTGGAAGGCAGGTTCACCGCGCTTTTACGCGCGATGACGAGGAAATCGCACCGCTTGCGGCAATGCCGCGCGGCGGCGCCGGAAAAATTCCCGTACTTGCCGTTTGATCCGATTGCGGATCACTGAATTGCCAACTTTACCGCTAACCGTGATACCCACCCGGGACTCGGCATCGATCGCTAGTCTTGCTGATGACGACAAAGTTTGCAGAATGGATCTTGTAACCGGATCGCGATAATCGCAAAAATTCGCGTCGTTTTCTCAGGCGGGCCGATTTCGGGAACGCTTGATCTATCCTTCAGCGCCTTCCCCCGTAGTTACGTGCGCGCCCGCTTAGGTGGCACGCGACACGGTCAATTTTTTGCGTCCCTTGGCGCGGCGCCGTTTGATCACATTGCGCCCGCCCGGAGTCGCCATGCGCGCGAGAAAGCCGTGGGTGCGTTTTCTGCGGATGTTGCTCGGTTGATAGGTTCGTTTGCTCATAAGACTACTTCTTCCCCTTCAGGCCGCCTGCACAGCCAAGTGACTATATCAATCATACCGTCCCGGTGAAGTCAATTTTAACCGGCTTCGGGTTTCAGCGAGCGCTGCATCAAATCGCGCGCCGCCTCGTCCGGCCGCTTCGCTGCATAGAGCACCTGGTACATCTGCTCGACGATCGGCATTTCCACCGCCAACCGCTGAGCCAAAGCGTGCAACGCGCGGGTATTGCGCACCCCTTCAGCCACGGTGCGAGTCGATGCGGTGATCTCCGACAGACTCTTGCCGGCGGCGATCTGCAAGCCCACTGCCCGGTTGCGGCTCAAGTCACCGGCACAGGTCAACACTAAATCGCCCAAACCCGGCAATCCCGCCAAAGTCGCCGGATCGGCACCCATGCGCACGGCCAAACGGATGATTTCTGCCAAACCGCGGGTGATCAGCGCAGCCCTGGCGTTCTGGCCCAGGCCGAGACCGTCGCTAATGCCCGCGGCGATGGCGATGACATTTTTCACCACGCCGCCGATTTGCACTCCGACCACATCGAGCGAGGTATAAACCCGAAAACTAGCCGTGCTGAGAATCCCTTGAATCGAGCGCGCCACGCTTTCTGAAGTGGAAGCGACTGTCACCGCGGCCGGCAAACCCTGGGCAACTTCGATCGCAAAGGTCGGCCCGGAGAGAAAGCCATGGCGGCCCTTGCTGGCGGTGCCGAAAATATCCGCGAACAGCTCAGCCATGGTATGCAAGGTCGTCTCTTCCAATCCCTTTGTGCCGCACAGCAAATGCGTTTGGCCATCGAGGGACGCCGCCGCATCGGTGAAAACTTCGCGCACCGCATGGGAGGGCACGGCGCAGATCACCAGCGATTTACCGGCCACGGCATTTTTTAGCACCTGAGTTACGGCAAGTTTTTCGGGCAGCGCAACGCCAGGGAGATAGGTGAAATTCTGCCGGTGTTCCGTCAGTTCGCAAAAACTCGCGGCTCCATGACACCACAGAGTAACCTGCTCGCCTTTGTCGGCTAGCACCTTGGCCAGCGCTGTGCCCCAACCGCCGGCGCCAATGACGCCAATTTCTCTAGCCATGGTCGATTCACACAAGAAAACAGTCGTTATTTTGGAACGCGGAAAGCGCCGCTTCGCCGCCTATGGGCGGTTGATATGATTCTGCCTGCAATACTTTTGTGGTTTTTTTGCGGCTAGCTCCTGCGAGTCCGCTCACGACAAGCTCTACGTCAAAACATTCAAGTACAACTAAAGCTAGGTTGGCGTTGCCGGGCTAAGAGCGGCGTGCCTAGGCGTCGCCTCCGCCGTCGTCCTCTTCCTCTTTTTCCGCCACCCGCGCCAGCGATACCAGCCGCTCCCCTTCTTCGAGTTCGATCAAGCGTACGCCTTGGGTGTTGCGGCCGATGATGCGAATATCCTTGATCCGCAGGCGAATGATCTTACCGATATTAGAGACCAGCATGAGCTGGTCCTCCTCGGTGACTTGCTGCACGCCGACGACGCGGCCGGTGCGGTCGCTGGTCTTCATCGTGATAATGCCCTTGCCGCCGCGCGATTGCAGCCGGTATTCATCCATCTCGGTGCGCTTGCCGTAGCCGCCCTCGGAAACCGTCAAAACGGCGAAACCGCGGGTGAGAATTTCCATGCTAACGACGTGATCGCCTTCGTCCAAGCGCATGCCGACGACACCGAAGGTGCCGCGGCCGGTGGCGCGGACCTGTTCTTCCTTGAAACGAATCGACTGGCCCTCGGCGGTTGAAAGAATCAGCTCCTGCTGGCCGTCGGTCAGGCGCACACCGATGACTTCGTCGTGGTCTTCGAGGCCAATGGCGCGAATGCCGCTCGGCCGCGGATGGGCGTAGGCCATGAGCTCGGTCTTCTTGATCAGACCATTCTTGGTGGCGAAAATGATGAACCGTCCTTCTTGAAATTCCCGTACCGAGAGAAATGCCGAAACCTTTTCGTCAGGCTCGAGATTGAGCAGATTGACGATCGGCTTGCCGCGCGCCGCACGGCTCGCTTGGGGCAGCTCATGGACCTTGATCCAATAGACCTTGCCGACGGTGGTAAAGAAAAGAATATAGGAGTGCATCGAGGCGATGAACAACGACTCGACGAAGTCCTCTTCCTTGGTCGTCGTGCCGATCTTGCCCTTGCCGCCGCGGCGCTGCGCCCGGTAGAGAGTCACCGGGTTGCGTTTGATATAGCCCTCGTGGGAGATCGTTACCGCCATATCTTCGTCGACGATCATGTCCTCGATCGAAATATCTTCCGAATGATCGACGATCTGGGTGCGGCGCTCGTCGCCAAACTGCTTCTTGATCTCCTTGAGCTCGCCGACGATGATTTTGTAGATTTCTTTTTCATCGGCGAGAATTGCCCGCAGCTTGGCGATCAGCTCGACGGTCTCGCGGTGCTCCGCCATGATCTTGTCGCGTTCCAAGCCGGTGAGCCGCTGCAAGCGCAGGTCAAGGATCGCCTGAGCCTGCAACTCGCTCAACGCGAAATTGCTCATCAAGCCTTCTTTGGCTTCTTTGCCGTCGGCTGAATTGCGAATCAGCGCGATCACCGCGTCGAGATTGTCCAGCGCGACACGAAACCCTTCCAAGATATGCAACCGCTCTTCGGCCTTGCGCAGATCGTAGGCGGTGCGCCGCGTGATCACTTGCTTGCGGTGATCGAGAAAGCATTTCAGCGCCTCTTTGAGCGTCAGCAGCTTGGGCTTGCCATCGACGATGGCGAGCATGTTCATACCGAAGGATTCTTGCAATTGGGTGTGTTTGTGCAGCTGGTTGATGATAATTTCAGCCACCGCGTCGCGCTTGAGCTCGATGACGATACGCATGCCGTCGCGGTCCGATTCATCGCGCAGGTCACTGATGCCTTCGATCTTTTTGTCGTTTACCAACTCGGCGATCTGTTCGATCAGTCGCTTTTTATTTACCTGGTAAGGGATTTCCCGGATGATAATCTGCTCTTTGCCGGTGCGCTTGACCGTTTCGGTAAAGGCCTTGCCGCGCATTTGCACAATACCTTTGCCCTCATGGTAGGCGCGAACAATCGGATCGCGGCCATGAATAAATCCGCCGGTGGGAAAATCCGGTCCCGGGATATGGCGCATCAACTGCTTAATCGTCAGCTCAGGATTGTCCACCAGCGCCACCAAGGCGTCGATCACTTCGCTCAGATTATGCGGTGGAATATTGGTCGCCATGCCGACGGCGATGCCGGCGGAGCCATTGATGAGTAAATTAGGAATCCGCGACGGCAGCACCGACGGTTCCTTGAGCGAATCGTCGTAATTGGCGATAAAATCGACGGTGTCTTTTTCGATGTCGGCGAGCATTTCCTCGGCCAACAGAGTCATGCGAATTTCGGTATAACGCATGGCCGCCGGATTATCGCCGTCGATGGAACCAAAATTGCCCTGGCCGTCAACCAGCGGATAGCGCAGGTTGAAATCCTGCGCCATGCGCACCACGGTGTCATAAATCGCCGTGTCGCCATGGGGATGATACTTACCCATGATATCGCCGACCAGGCGGGCTGATTTCTTATACGGCTTATCCGAAGTGTTGCTGGCGTCGTACATGGCGTAGAGCACGCGCCGATGCACCGGCTTCAAGCCGTCGCGCACATCCGGCAGCGCCCGGCTGATGATCACGCTCATGGCGTAGGCCATGAACGACTCGCGCATCTCTTCTTCGATGTAGACCGGAACCTTTTGCGGCTTGATAGTAGCTTCCATGAATCGCTCGCCAATCTGCTAGATGAATTATCTCTGACTACGGCGCCGGGCAAGTTGCTGCCAGCGCCGCCAACCGCACACTAAATGTCTAGGTTTCGCACCGACAGGGCATTGTCCTCGATGAACTTACGCCGGGGTTCGACTTCATCGCCCATCAACGTTGAAAAAATCAGATCGGCCTCCACCGCATCCTCGACACGCACCTGCAAAAGCACGCGAGTCTCGGGATTCATGGTGGTTTCCCAAAGCTGTTCGGGGTTCATCTCGCCCAATCCCTTATAGCGCTGGATATACTGCCCGCGCTTGCCGCCTTCCATGACGTAGGAAAGTATCGCGCTAAAGGATTTCAGCTGTGCCTTAGCGTCGCCGTCTTCGATGGCATAGGGGGGCACGCCGATGGCGGATAGATCGCCGAACAATTTCTTAATTTCTCTGAATTCCGCGCTGATCAAGAATTCGCGGTCGATGACGGTTTGATAGCCTGTGCCGTTGGCACGGGTAGTAACGACCAGCTTAAAGCAATTATGCTCGGCATCTTCCTCGAGGGCGCATGACAACGGCGCCTGCTCAGGCGCCGCCAACCCGACATAAGTCGCCAAACGGCTCTCCAAATCTTGCAGCGCTTGACGATCCTTTAACATTTCCTCGCCGAAACCTTCTGCCAATAACAGCGCTTCCACCACCGTACGGTTTTTTCGCTTACGTGCCAATGGAGATCAACAGCTTTTCCCAGCGCGCGATTTTCTTGACGAACGACTGCAACGGCTGGCCGACCAAACCGTTGCCATTGCCATTGCCGTTTTGCCCTGCGCGCACCCGCACACCCTCAGTGCCGAGGTCTATGAGATGATCTTCAAGCATCGCCTCATCCTTTAGATAGCGCTCTTGTTTGCCTTTTTTGATTTTGTAGAGCGGCGGTTGGGCGATAAAGAGATAACCCTTTTCCACCAGCTCGGGCATCTGGCGGTAAAAGAACGTTAACAGCAGCGTACGGATATGCGAGCCGTCGACATCGGCATCGGTCATGATGATGATGGAATGATAGCGCAGTTTGGCTTGATCGTAGTCTTCTTTGACGCCGGTGCCCAAGGCGGTGATCATCAGGCGGATCTCCTGGGACGACAGCATCTTGTCGAAACGCGCCTTTTCGACGTTAAGAATTTTACCTTTCAATGGCAGAATCGCTTGATTGCGCCGGTCGCGCCCCTGCTTGGCTGAGCCTCCGGCGGAATCGCCTTCGACAAGATAAAGCTCGCTCAGTGCCGGATCGCGCTCTTGGCAGTCGGCGAGCTTGCCGGGCAGAGAACCGGAATCTAGCGCGCCCTTGCGCCGCGCCAAATCCTTGGCTTTACGCGTTGCCTCGCGCACCCGCGCCGCTTCGACACCTTTGTTAACGATCTTTTTCGCGTCGGCGGGATGCTCGCTCAGATAACTGCCAAGCTTTTCGTTGACCAGCGCTTCGACGATGCCCTTGACTTCACTGTTGCCCAACTTGGTCTTGGTCTGGCCCTCGAACTGCGGCTCGGGAACTTTGACACTGATGACTGCGGTCAGTCCCTCGCGGACATCGTCGCCCTGAAGATTTTCGTCGTCCTTTTTAAGCTGACCGCTGCCGATGGCGTAATTGTTGATCGACCGCGTCAGCGCCGAGCGAAAGCCGATCAGATGGGTACCACCTTCGATGGTGTTGATGTTGTTGGCGAAGGTAAAGACATTCTCGGCGTAGCTATCGTTCCACTGCATGGCGATCTCGACACCGACGCCGTCCTTTTCGCCCTCGCAGTGGACCACCTTTGCATGGATCGCGCTCTTGGCCCGGTTGAGATGCTCCACGAAGGACCGAAGACCGCCCTCGTAGAAAAAATCATGGTTCTTCTGCGTGCGCTCGTCTTCGATCGTGATCTTCACGCCGCGATTTAGGAAAGCCAGCTCACGCAGCCGCTGCGACAGGATGTCGAAGCTAAACTCGCTCACTTCGAAGATCTGGCTATCCGGTTTGAAAGTGACCCGCGTGCCGCGTTCCTTCGATTTGCCAACCTCTTTCAACGGCGCTTGCGGATCGCCGCGCCGATAACTTTGCTGGTAGACCTTGCCGTCGCGCTTGATTTCGATTTCCAAAGTTTCCGATAGCGCATTGACCACCGAAATACCGACGCCGTGCAAGCCGCCGGAAACTTTGTACGAAGTTCTTGTCGAATTTGCCGCCGGCGTGCAGTTTGGTCAGCACCACTTCGGCTGCGGATATTTTCTCAGTCGGATGGAGATCGACTGGAATGCCGCGGCCATTGTCGATCACGGTGACGCTGTTATCGATATGAATGGTAACTTGAATGGTATTGCAATGACCCGCCAGCGCTTCGTCGATAGAGTTATCGACGACTTCATACACTAAATGATGCAAACCGCGCTCGTTAGTGTCGCCGATATACATGCCCGGGACGCTTGCGCACTGCCTCCAGGCCTTCCAAAACTTTGATGTTTTCCGCGCCATATTCCTCGAATCTGGTGGATTTTTTGCGTCAGCCATTTTCACCTATCGCTAAATTTTGAAATTTCCTAGAAAAGTTCTGGAGTTAGGCAGAATTTCTGCTAACCGAAATAGTACCGGAATAGCGCGCAAAAGTAAAGCGTCTAAAGAGCTATAAGGCATTGAAATACCAAGCAAATTTTTCAGTTTTTCCGGCCGTGGCGGAATTGCTCTGCAGCGGCCCGACGGGCGCTTCCCTGTCGATTGACTCTGACGCCCCGCTGGGCGACAACAGTGGCCGTGCAAAGCGTCATAACAGCATTTAAATACTTAACGATTTTGGGCCGTTGGCGCGCGCTGGCCAGCGATCCTGCGCGATTTGGCAATGCTCCATTGTGGTTTCCGCTGGTCGGCTTAGCGATCGGCGTAGTTTTGGCGGCAACCAACTATTTGCTTGCGTTGCACGTCGATTCGGAAATGCTCAGCGTGCTGATGATCGCCCTCTTGATCGTCGCCACCGGCGCTACGCCAATGGCCGGTACCAAGAACACATTCGATTCCATGCAGCGGCCGAACCAATCGCCGAGCAACGGCGGTGCGGAGATTTTCGGATTCGCCGCTATCATCATCGTGACCCTACTCAAAGTTCGCGCCATTGATATCATGGATGACAATGTCGCCGCCAAAATTTTTCTCGCACCTGGATTAGCGCGCTGGGCCTTGGTGGTGCTGCTCTATGGCTACCACGATCGCTGCGAGGAAACGATGCGGCCGATCGCTGAGACTACCAAACTCTGGCATCTTGGGATCACGACACTCGCAACGTTAGGCTTGGCAACCTATCTGCTTGGCCGCGAGGCATTGTGGATGGGTCTCGCCGTGTCGTTGCTGGCGCTGCTGAGCCGCGCTATTTTGCACCGCCGCCACGCCGTACTCACGCAAAGTAACTTCGGCGCGGTCGCCGATCTCGGCGAAGCGCTGACTCTGGTGCTAATGACCGTTCTTTAGAAAATGTCGCCGGGCCGATCCACCCATGGAAATCTTCAAGCCTCTGTCGCCGGTGATACCGGTCTTCATACTGATCGCCGCCGGATTTATTTTTGCCCATTGGAAAAAAATCAGTTTGGCTTCGGTGACCGAAATCATCGTCTATCTCGGCACCCCCTCTTTAGTTTTCAGTTCGCTGGCGGCTAAACCGCTATTCGCCGGCGATATCTTGATCTTGTCCTCCGGTATCGTGGTTATTTTCGCCTGCGTCGGCCTGCTGATCCGCGGCTACTTTGCCTTATTCGGATTCCAATCGCGTGGCTTCGCCTTGCCGGCGCTGTTCATGAACGCGGGGAACATGGGTATTCCGCTGGCGTTCTTCGCGTTTGGCCAGCCCGGTCTGCAGCGCGCCACGCTGATGTTCGTTATCATTACGTTGCTGCAGTACTCGTTGGGCATTTACATTCTTCACGGTCGCGGCAATTGGCGCGAAAGTTTTCGCTTGCCGTTGATTTACGCCGCCATCGCCGGCCTTTTAGTCAATCTCGCCCAGATTAAAATCCCAGAAATTTTGCTCCAGCCGGTCGTCATGTTAGGCCAAGCGACGATCCCAATCATGCTCATCAGCTTGGGCTATCGCCTGCACGAGGTGGAATCGCTACAATGGGGTCACGCTCTGGGTGGCGCCATGGTGCGTATCTTCGGCGGTTTCGCCGCCGCCATCATCGCGGTGAATTTGATCGGCGCCGAAGGCGTTAACCGCCAGGTGTTGCTTCTCTACGGCGCGTTGCCGGCCGCCGTCGTCAATTTCATCTTGACTGAAAAATATCGCCAGGATCCGGCTCTCGCCGCCTCGATTGTGGTGATCAGTACTTTGATTTCGGTTTTGACCATCCCCGTTGTCTTCTGGTTGATCCTTTAAACAATATTTAGTGTTGACAAGAAAAATCGACTACTATATATAGACATGCAGCTGTCGGTACGCTTTGTATTCAAAGCGTCGAAAAAGGGAACCCGGTGCGAATCCGGGACTGCCCCGCAGCGGTAAGTAGGAACGAAAGCCGTCAAAAGCACTGGCTCTCTCATGGGCTGGGAAGCGACGGCGAGTAGAAAGCAGCCTCTGAAGGCTAAACGCCTACAAGTCCGAAGACCTGCCGACGGTCCGTGCAACCGCACGGAATATGACCCGGGCCTCCGTGGGGAGAGACGCGGGAAGTAACGCTACCATTTCTAAGCCAAGGTAGTTTCTTCTCTTTCGGTCACTTCCAAACGATGGTCCGAGCCACGCCCGAAGGAGGGCGAAGTCGGCTAGTTTGTCTTCTGTTATCAGGGGACAAACGAGTTTGTGCTCCCTCCGGTCGTGTCCATCGCTCGCAGCCAAAACTTAGAGAGGAGACCCACATGACCTTAGCCCAGCTTACTAATTCCAACGACGCAACCGCAGAAGTAATCGAGCGGCAACGCTCCCGCTCTTACATTCCCACCGATCGAGAACCGCAGGTAACCATGCGCGTGCAAAAGCGCAACGGTTCCTTCGAGGCCGTCGACGTCAACAAGATCGTCCGCGCCGTCGTTCGCTGCTCCGTCGGACTGACCCATATCGACCCGTTGAAAATCGCCACCAAAACCATCGGCGGTCTTTATGACGGCGCCACGACCAAAGAACTCGACACGCTGTCAATTCAAACCGCGGCGCAGCTGATCGCCGAAGAAACCGAATACTCGAAGCTGGCGGCGCGCTTGCTCGCGACTTTCATCAATAAGGAGATCGCCAACCAGGATATTCACTCCTTCTCTCAATCGATCGGCGCGGGCCTGCGCGCCGGTCTGATCGCGGATCGAACCGCGGCGTTCGTCACCGCCAACTCGCGCAAGCTCAACGATATGATCGAAGATGAGCGAAACAATCTTTTCGAATACTTTGGCTTGCGCACGCTTTACGACCGCTATCTCCTGCGCGATCCGCAGTCCCGCCAAGTGATCGAGACGCCGCAGTACTTTTTCATGCGGGTTGCCTGCGGTCTGGCCGAAAACGTCGGCGAGGCGTTGGAATTTTATAGCCTGCTCTCTTCGTTTGAATACATGGTGAGTTCGCCGACGCTGTTCAATTCGGGCACGCGCCATCCGCAGATGTCTTCCTGTTACCTGCTCGACTCGCCGCGCGACAACCTCGAAGCGATTTACGACCGCTACACCGACGTCGCCAAGCTATCAAAATTCTCCGGCGGTATCGGTCTCGCCTACCACCGAATCCGCTCGCGCGGCTCGCTCATTCAGAGCACCAACGGTCTCTCCAACGGCATCGTTCCCTGGCTCAAGACCCTCGATTCTTCGGTGGCGGCGGTGAATCAAGGCGGTAAACGACAGGGTGCGTGTTGCAGCTATCTGGAAACCTGGCATGCCGACATCGAGGAGTTTTTGGAGTTGCGCGACAACACCGGCGATGGTGCCCGGCGCACCCACAACTTGAATCTCGCCAACTGGGTGCCCGATCTTTTCATGAAGCGGGTCGAAGAAGACGGCCTCTGGTCGCTTTTCGATCCCAAGATGGTTCCGCAATTTCCCGATCTATACGGCGAACAATTCGAGTCCGCTTATCTCGGCGCGGAAGAAAAAAAACTCTACACACGCCAGGTAAAAGCCAGAGAGCTTTACCTGCGCATGATGAAGACCCTCGCCGAAACCGGAAATGGCTGGATAACGTTCAAAGATATTTGCAATGCCAGAGCTAATCAGACCGGCAAGCCGGGAACAACCGTGCACTCGTCCAACCTGTGCACGGAAATCGTCGAGATAACGTCCGAATCAGAGACCGCCGTTTGCAACTTGGGCTCGATCAATCTCGCCAAATACGTCAACGGCGACGGCTTCGATTTCGACCGTCTCGCTGCCAACGTGCGCATCGCGGTCAAGTATCTCGACCGGGTCATCGATATAAATTTCTATCCGACCGCTGAAGCCGCGGCGTCGAATCAACGCTGGCGGCCGGTGGGCTTGGGGATTATGGGTTTGCAAGATGTCTTTTTTCAGTTGCGCTTGCCGTTCGACGCGCCGGAGGCGCGCGCGCTGTCCACGAGAATTCAGGAAGAGATTTATTTTCACGCCCTGTTGGCGTCGTGCGATCTCGCGGCCGTTCTCGGTCGGCATCCCGACTTCGATGAGACTCGGATGGCTGGAGGAGCTTTTCAATTCGATCTGTGGGGAGTCGCTCCTGAAAACCGCCAACGCTGGGACGAATTGCGTCAACGCATCACCGTCAACGGCCTGAGAAACTCGCTGCTGATCGCCATCGCTCCGACGGCGACCATCGGCTCTATCGTCGGATCTTATGAGTCGATCGAGCCCGCCGTTTCCAATCTATTCAAGCGCGAAACTCTGTCCGGCGAATTTCTCCAGGTCAACCGCTATCTCGCCGTGGAACTCAAAAGCTTGGGACTCTGGACGGAGGAAATCCGCGCCAAGATCAAGCTCGCCGAGGGTTCGATCCAAAACATCGAGGAGATACCCGCCGAGATCAGAGCGATTTATCGCACCGCATGGGAGATTCCCATGCGCTCTCTCATCGACATGGCGGCGGATCGCGGCGCCTTCATCGACCAGAGCCAATCGCTGAATCTTTTCATGGAAAGCCCGTCCATCAACAAACTTTCGTCCATGTACATGTACGCGTGGAAAAAAGGCTTGAAGACGACTTATTACCTGCGCTCGCGGCCGGCCACGCGCATCGCCAAAGTGACCGTCGTAGCAGCGCCGGACGAAGCGGCTCTGGCCTGCGCGCTGGAAAATCCGACCTCCTGCGAAGCTTGTCAGTAATACAGAAAGGCAGAAACAACATGATATTGGATCCCGGCTTCTCTCTCACCCTGCGGCCGATGAAATACCCGGTCTTCTTCGATATGTACAAGACCGCGATCAAAAACACCTGGACGGTGGATGAAGTGGACTTCGCCACCGACATCACCGATTTGGCCACCCGGATGACTCCGGCGGAACGCCATTTGATTCATCGACTGGTGGCGTTCTTCGCCACCGGCGATTCGATCGTTTCCAACAATCTCGTGCTCAACCTTTATAAGCATGTAAACTCGCCCGAGGCACGGGTCTACCTTTCGCGCCAGCTTTTTGAGGAAGCGCTGCACGTCGAATTCTATTTGACACTATTGGATACCTATATTCCCGATCTGGCCGAGCGCGAAAAGGCCTTCGCCGCGATTCAAATCGTCCCATCGATCCGACGAAAAGCCGACTTCTGCTTTCAATGGATCGACTCGATTCACCATTTAGATGAGATCCGCACGCAGGAAAATCGCCGTAGCTTTCTCTTGAATCTGATCTGCTTCGCCACCTGCATCGAAGGACTCTTTTTCTTCGCCGCCTTCGCTTACGTGTATTTCCTTCGCTCCAAGGGATTGCTCAACGGCTTGGCCGCCGGAACCAACTGGGTTTTTCGCGACGAGAGCGCGCATATCACCTTCGCCTTCGAAGTGATCGCCACCATTCGTCGCGAAGAGGCTGAGCTTTTCGATGCCGAACTGGAGCGCCGAGTGGTGGTCATGATTGAGCAAGCTATCGAGTGTGAAATGAGCTTTGCCGAGGATCTCCTAGGCCAAGGCATTGCCGGGTTGTCGTTGCGGGATATGCGCGCCTATCTCGAATGCATCGCCGATCAGCGTTTGGTGGCGTTGAGAATGCCGCAGCTCTTCGGATCGCGAAATCCTTTTTCATTCATGAATCTGCAAGACGTGCAGGAACTGACCAATTTTTTCGAGCGGCGCGCCTCGGCGTATCAGCTCGGCATCAACGGCGAGGTCGCCTTCGGTGAGGAGTTTTGATTCAGGAAATGTCAGGGAGACTTGATCGTGACAGTTTCGCCCATCGATGCTCATCGTTGTCCGCTCTGCAGTGACACTAACCAATGCGGCGTAGCCGGGTGAGAAGAGTTGCTGGTGTTTCTCCCAACCGATGCCGCAAGGCGTGCTTGAAATGCTTTCCGCCGAAGCGCTTGGGATCGCGTGCGTGTGCCGCACTTGCGCGATGAGCCATAACGCTCTTGAAAGAGCGTTGGAACAGATGGCCGAAGTTCTTCGGCGGCGCTGAGCCCAACTCAACTCCCGAAAATGGTCCAGTGATGAAGTGAAAGCCTTGACAGCCGAATTTTCACGTTATAGCTTCCGCCTACATAAATTTACAGCCCTAGGTTCAAAGGGAAGACCGGTGTAAATCCGGCGCGGTCCCGCCACTGTGAAGGTTACGAAAGCCGCAACCAAGCCACTGTTCGATGGAACGGGAAGGCGCGGCGAGTAGAGAAACGCCTAAGCCAGGAGACCTACCTAGAGCGAATCGGCCGGCCTCTCCGCGGAAGAGAGAAAGGTTTCGCAATCTTTCCCGTTAATTTTCCAGAGGCCAGCAGTGAGCTCGGATGAAGCTGGCACTATTTTTTTTCCTGTCCTTCGCTGTCCATGCGACAGCGTTCCTGGTTCCCCTTTCATTGAATGGACGGGGAACCGATCGAGCCATCGCGGTGACAATCTTGCCCATCGAATCCGCAACGGAACATAGCGGAGACTCTAGCGGCGGCCATACCACGGTCAATCGAGTCGGTTCAAAGAACTTCGCCAAAGCACCCACTGATCGGCCCGGCGATATCACGCCGAGTTCGCCAACCGCCGCGTTACAAAGATCACCAACCGAGAGTCCGTCAGTTGTCGCTGATGCAACCGTAACTTCGATCACTGGTGTCTCGATAGTCGGTACCTCCAACAAAGTCGGTGACCTCTACGGGAACGGCAACGGACCTGACGGCAATAATCTCGCAGATGAAAGATCGGGCGGCGGCTCGGGCAACGGTTCCGGTAACGGCGAAGGTTCAGGAATGGGACAAGCTGGAGCGCCACTTATCCAAGCCCGCTATCGCGAAACGCCTCAGCCCCATTACCCCGATAGCGCCCGCCGCGATGGCAAAGAAGGCCGGGTGCTCCTGCGCGTGCTTGTCGATGATGAGGGCAGAACCAAAGCGATCGAGGTCAATACCAGCTCCGGCCACGAAATGCTCGACCAGGCCGCCGTCGCAGCTCTTAGAAAATGGCGCTTCGTGCCGGCGCGCGCCAGTGGTCATCCGGTCGAGACCTGGGTCAAGGTACCGATCGAATTTCACCTATCGAATTGACCCATGATGAATCTCAGGAGGCCATAGTAGCTAGACTTAACAACCGCAGAGCGAACTAAGGGAAAGAGGTGACTTCGAGAGGATAAAGGGTGACGACGGCAGGATGAAGTTGAACCGTCGTCCTTAAATCTTTTTGGAGAAAGCCTCTGCTGCCCCGCAACTGTAAGAGCTACGAAAGCTGCAAATCGAGTCACTGTCGGCGCGGCGCCGACGGGAAGACGCGGCGATTAGGTTTGATGCTCAAGTCAGGAGACCTGTCCGCTCCGCTACAACGTTCCCCTTTCGCGGGAGAAGGAGGGTTTCATGAAAGCACGAGGTTTGGTTTTACTCTTTTTGCTGGGCGGACCGGCCGTATCATATGCTCAGGATACGCTGCCGCCAGTGGTGGTCAATTCGACGCGGCTCCGGGACGTCGAACAACCGGTGAGCCAGGTTCCCGGCAAAGTCGTCGTCGTCACCGCCGATGAGATAGAAAAGCTCGGCGCCAAGACCGTGCAAGAAGTCCTGCAATATCAAACCGGCATCGTGCTCTTCGACGGTGTCGGTAACGAGTTTCAGCAGACCGTCGACATGCGCGGCTTCAACGCGCAACCGGTTACGGCTACCAGCGTCTTCATCGATGGCGTGCGAGTCAATGAGCCCGATTTCAACACGATCAATTTTAATCTGATACCGATCGAAGACATCGAACGCATCGAGATTTTGCCGGGAACCGCAACCGTATTCGGCCGCAACGCCCTCGCCGGCGTCATCAATATCACGACCAAGCGCGGTCGCACGGACCGGCCGCACGTCGGCATGAACATTGGCGGCGGCAGCTACGGCCGGCAACGCTACACGTTCAGCACCGATGGTCCGCTGCCGTTGATCCCCAACTTTGACTACTACTTCGGTGTCACGCGCGAGCTCACGGACGGTTATCGGGAGGAATTCGGCTCGCGGCACGCCGGCGCGACGATCACGCGTCTACTCACGAAGCTCGGTTATCGGCTCGGCGACAACACCGACGCCACCCTCGCCTATACGCGCGTGCTCGATAATATCAGTCAGGCGGGGTCGCTGCCGGCTAGCCGGCTGCGGGTCGATAGGAACGACAATCTGACTCCGGGCGATCAGCAAAAAGACAATCTCCATCAAGTCGCGTTTAATGTGACCCATAAACTTCCGATGGGTTTCTCAGTTGCGCTCAACGGATTCTTCCGGCGCAACGATATCGAGCTGTTCACTCGCGGCTTAAGCAGCGAGGCGACTCTCCAGACGGAGACGAATTCCGGCGGCACGACGGTCCAGGCGAGCCACGAGGGCGCCATTCTGAACAAAAAAAATCTATTGACCTTCGGTGTCGAATACGCCCGGAATAAATTCGACACGGACAACGCGGGGATCTTCTTGCCGGCTTTCACGTTCCAAAATTTACGGTCGACTAAGGAAGATGTCGCGGGTATCTTTTTCACCGATAGTTTTCATCTGTTCGAATCGTTGGTCGTCAATGGCGGCTTCCGTTACGACTGGGATCGCCTTAACTTTACGGATGAAATCGATCCAACTCTTAGCGGTATAAAAACCTACGACCGCGTCAGCCCAAAGGCCGGACTCGTATATACGCCGGTCAAGAATTTGAGCCTTTCATTTAGCTACTCGGAGGGAGTGCGAATTCCAACGGTCGACGAACTATTCGCGCAGGGACCGTTCGGCTCCAATCCGGATTTGAAAGCGATGACCAGCCGTAATTTCGAGCTTGGCGCCAAGGCGAGGTTGCAAGATTGGCTCGACGCATCACTGGCGCTGTTCTACACCCCCGTACGTGATGAAATTCTTTTTATCGTCACCGACCCGCTTTTATTCTTCGGGCGCAATGAGAATATTTCCCGCACCTTGCGCCGCGGCATCGAGCTCTCGCTAAAAGCTCGCTATCAAAAGTGGCTCGATGCTTTTATCAATTACACCGCCATGAAAGCCACCTTTGAAACCGATGTCCTGCTCTTTTCCGGCCAGGTGAGAAAAGGCGACGAGCTGCCCCTCGTGCCGCGCCATCGAGTCGGCGTAGGCGTCAATACCTACCCCATCGAAGGCCTAACCGTATCGCTGTTCGGGAATTATGTCGGCTCGCAATTCATGCAGAGTGACGAGCCCAATCAAGCCAAGAAGGTAGCCGACTACTTTGTTCTTAATAGCCGTGTCGCCTACCAGTGGAAACAGTGGACCGGATACATCAATTTCAACAATTTGACCAACCGAAAATATTCGACCTCCGGTATATTGGTCACCGAACCGTTCCGTGTTCCCGCGCCGACGTTTAACGTCTTCGCAGGTCTGTCGTTCAAGTACTAGATGAAAGCATTATTGAACGCCCATGAGGCCGTGCAAGATATGCAGTGTCCGGGGATAATGTTGATTTACGCTCTCGCGACACTGTTAAGTTCCGTTGCTCTGGCCGCGGCCGGAAGCAGAACCATCGTTGACGATCTAGGTTTCAAAGTCAGTATGAAACGCGATATCCGCCGGGTTGTGTCGCTGGTGCCGACCAATTCGGAGATGGTGTGTTTGTTGGATTGCCAGCGATTGAAAGGCGGCACCCGTTACGATCAGTTTCCCGAGGAATTGGTTAGTAGAATCCAGGGCAAACAGGTCGCCATCATCGGCGGCGGCTTCGACGCCAATTTGGAGAAAATTGTCCACCTCCAACCCGATCTCATCCTCACCAACGGGCCCACCCAGCAGCGCTTCGCCGTGCCGCTAAAGAATCTTGGCTATGCGGTTGTAAGTCTGTGGCCGCGTGACATGGCCGGGCTGGTGAAAGATTTCTTGCTTCTCGGCGAGCTCCTCGGGCAGGATCATAAAGCGCGGAGCTTTATCGACGACATGCAGCGACGTTTTCAGGCGATTGCAAGCAGAGCTCAGGCTATGCCAAAAAAGCGCGCCTATTTGCAGATGTGGACCGAGCCGTTGATCACTGTCGGCAAAGCTTCCTTCACCGACTGGCTCGTCAGCGCCGCTGGTGGCAGCAATATATTCGGCGACATGTCGTTTGACTCGGGGCAGGTCGGCTTGGAATCGCTGATCCAGAGGAATCCTGAAGTGCTGATCTTTCTCGCCGAACAGGCACCCTTTGTAAAAACGCTCCCGCGCCGTGCTGGCTGGTCGTCGATCCAGGGCGTGCGCGACGGCCACTTTTGTTTCATCGACGAGCCTGACATTCGTCGCAGCATTATGTTCATCGACGGCCTGGCAAAGCTGCAAAGCTGCCTCCTCAGTAAACCCGTACACGGACAACGGTCATCAATGGGGTTTCCGTGAACCGGGAAAGTTTGCATGTATGGCTTCTCTCCATATGCACCTTGGCCGTGATCCTGATTGGCTTGAGCATCGGACCGGTGCCGATCTCGTTATTTGCCATGTCTCGCTACAGACAAAGAAATCTTGTTCAACCTGCGCCTGCCGCGCGTCCTATCGGCCTTCCTGGTGGGCGGCGGCTTGGCCCTGGCCGGCGCGATCTTTCAAGGGCTGTTTCGTAACCCGATCGCCGATAGCTACCTGCTCGGGGTCTCATCCGGCGCGTCATTGGGCGCAGCCGCGGCGATCGTGTTGAAGCTTGCCTCGCCGCTGGCAAGCTTCGCCGCCGTAAGTGTCTTCGCTTTCGCCGGTTCGCTGGCCGCCCTCGCTTTGGTCTTTTACTTCGGCCATCGCCAAGGCAGCTTCTCGATCTTTCGTTTGCTGCTCGCGGGTTTGGGCGTTGGCCTGTTTCTTTCATCGCTGGTCGCCATCTTCATGCTGATGGCCGGCGAAGAACTGAAAGCGCTGATATTTTTTTTTCTTGGCGGCTTTTCCAGTTCCAGCTGGGATACCACCTGGGTTTCCCTGGCGTGCATACCCCTCGCCGCGCTCGCCTCCTGTTACCTCGCGCCGGAGTTAAATATGCTGCTGCTCGGCGAGGAGACGGCGCAAAGCAGCGGGGTTCGCACCGCTCGCATTCAATTACTCTTCGCCATTTTCGCGGCGTTGTTGACGTCGATTTCGGTATCGGTGGCGGGCTTGATCGGCTTCGTCGGTTTGATTGTGCCGCATATGATCCGCTTGAGTGTCGGTGCCGATCATCGAACTTTGTTGCCGCTGGCATTTTTTTCCGGCGGGATCTTCCTCGTGCTCTGTGACGCCGCAGCGCGCACCGTCATGGCGCCGGCGGAACTACCGGTCGGCATCGTGACCTCACTGGTTGGTGTACCGGTTTTTCTGTATATGATCCGTAAAGAGTCCAGCGATCTCGATTGATAATATGACATCGGCGAGCGCACTCGAAGTCCGCAACATCTCCTTCGGCTACAACGGCGGCCTGCTGTTGAATAATCTTTCGTTTGCCATTGGCGCCGGTGAACTTATCGCCCTCATCGGCCCCAACGGGTCGGGCAAAACTACGCTACTCAAGATCTTGCTCGGCCTACTCGCGCCGAGCTCCGGCACGGTGACACTGCACGGCCAAGCCCTGTCGACTTATGAACCCAAAGCGCGAGCGAAAACCATAGCCTATGTTTCCCAGCAACCCGCGCAAAGCTTTCCCTTGACCGTTCGCGAGCTGGTATCCCTCGGCCGTTATCCCCATGGCGCGCGGGGCAAAGAATCGAGCGCCGACCAACTCGCCATCGCCAAGGCGTTGGAAAGAACCGCGGCGATCGAACTAGGCGCCCGGCAGTTCAACACGCTGAGCGGCGGCGAAAAGCAAAAAGTCTTGATCGCCCGCGCTTTGGCTCAATCGGCCCGGGTCTTTTTGCTCGACGAGCCGACGCTGCATCTCGATCTCAAGTTTCAATTACAAATTCTCTCGGCATTGAGACGGCTATGCGTGGAAGAGCAAATTACCGTGGTCACCGTGCTGCATGATGTCAATCTGGCGTCTTTGTTCGCCGACCGCGCGCTGCTATTGAGCGAGGGCGCGCTCGGTGGTTTCGGACCGGTCGCGGAAGTCATCAACGCAGCGAGCATAAAAGCGCTACTGGGCGTCGACATGACAGCAATCGCCGGGACCGTTTCGCACCCGCGGTATTTCGTCCCGAGCGATCCATTTTCTCGGCAATAGCCGGCCCGGACACAATCACATGCCCGCCAAAACACTCATGGTCCAAGGAACCGGCTCATCGGTCGGTAAAAGCATTCTCGTTACCGCATTGTGCCGCATTTTTAAACAGCAGGGCTTGAGAGTCGCGCCGTTCAAGGCGCAAAACATGTCGCTCAACTCGTTTGTCACCGCGGCCGGTGACGAGATCGGCCGCGCCCAAGTCGTTCAAGCCGAGGCAGCGGGCATAGCACCGACCGTGGCGATGAATCCGGTATTGTTAAAACCGGAAAGCGATTGCAATGCGCAGATTATCGTCCGCGGCAAACCGTTGACGCGCATATCCGCGGCGCACTTTCCCCAACTCAAAGCGGAACTCTGGTGCGCGATCACGGAGTCTCTCGACCAACTGCGAGGCGCTTATGATGTCGTCGTCATCGAGGGTGCCGGTAGTCCCGCGGAGATCAATCTCAAGGATCGCGACCTCGTCAACATGAAAGTCGCGTTGTACTGCAACGCGCCGGTTTTACTGGCGGCCGATATCGACCGCGGCGGCATCTTCGCGGCGTTGGTGGGAACCATGGAATTACTCGATGGCGCGGAGAAAGAGCGGGTCAAAGCGTTCATCGTTAATAAGTTTCGCGGCGATGTCTCATTGCTCACACCGGGACTGGATTGGTTGACAGCGCGCACCGGCGTCCCGGTTGCCGGCGTGGTGCCGTATTATCACGACATCCATATCGCCGAGGAAGATTCCGTCGCCTTGAAAAAACGCTCTGCCATGAAAAATCGCCGCGACTTCGACCTGGATATCGCGGTCCTCGCCCTGCCCCATATCGCCAACTTCGATGACTTCGATCCCTTTGAGCGGGACCCGGGCGTCCGGCTGCGTTACGTCGAAGCCGGCGACGAACTTGGCGAACCTGATCTGATTATTCTTCCTGGAAGCAAGGCAACTGTAGCCGACCTCGGCTATCTGCGCAGTAGCGGTCGGGAGCAGGAGATCCTTCGCGCGGCATCAGCTGGCGTCCCGATCATCGGCATATGCGCCGGCTACCAGATGCTTGGCAGCGCCATTCATGATCCCGAATTCATCGAATCATCGGCTGCGCTGACCGCCGGCATGGGACTCTTGCCAGTAACCACGCGTTTTGCGGCAGTGAAATCAACCCATCAAGTCAGCGCGCGCGCATTGGCCGGCTTTGGCCTGCTCGCAAAAGCGCAGAATGCGGTTATTTCCGGTTATGAGATCCACATGGGGCAAACCGAAACGCAGCCGGCGTCTCGGCCATTTCTTATCGAAGAACGCTCCCGGCAAATTTGCTCGGACGGCGACGGAACCCTCAGCGCCGATGGCAATGTGGTCGGCACCTACATCCACGGCCTGTTCCACAACGATGAGTTTCGCCGGGCGATATTGCTCGAACTCGCCCAACGAAAAGGCCGGACCCTTGCGGCACCCGGCGCGCTATTTTCCGCCGACGCGCAGTACGACCGGCTCGCCGATCACGTGCGACAAAGCTTAAAAATGGAATTGATCCAGCGCATCCTCGATCAACAGTGAAATCAACGATTCGCCTTGCGATACCCCAACGCATCCTGGGCGATGATCATCTTCTGCACGTTCGATGAACCTTCGACGATCTGGTACGACTTGGCGTCGCGGTAGTAGCGCTCGACGGGAAATTCCGTTGAATAGCCGTAGGCGCCGAGGATTTTCATGGCGGCATCAGCGGCGAAGTTGGCGGCTTCCGCCGCGCAATACTTGCCGATGGAGGTTTCTAAATTGTTCGGTTTCTTTTGATCTGCCAGCCATGCCGCGCGGTAGACCAGCAAGCGGGCGGCTTCCTCGTGAACGATCATCTGCGCAATCAAGTCTTGATTCATCTGAAACTCGCCGATCTTCTGGCCGAACTGGGCGCGCTGGTTGCAGTAACTCAGCGCCGCCTCTTTCGCCGCTCGGGCAACGCCTAACGCGCCGGCGGCGCAGTTGAGCCGGGTTTGATTCAACTGCCACATGCATATTTTGAAACCGTCACCCTCATTGCCTAGAATGTTCGACGCAGGAATCGGAAAATTGTCGAAGGTTAGTTCGCCCAGCGGCGAGCAGTGGGCGCCCATGGTTTCCAGCGTGCGGCGGGTCAAACCGGATTGATTCCACTCGGCAAAGAACGCACTCATGCCGCGATGTTTCTGCTCCCGGTCGGTGTAAGCGTAAACCAGCCCGCCGTTGGTCACCGGTCCGTTGGAGATCCACAGCTTGCCGCCGTTGAGTAAATAGCGATCGCCGTTTTTCGCCGCCGTCGTGCGCATCGCCGCGACATCGGAGCCGGCGTCGGACTCGGTAATGGCAAAGCACCCGATGGTTTCACCCGACATCAAACCCGGAATGAATTTCCGTTTCTGCTCTTCCGTGCCGAATTGCAGCAAAGTAAGTGCCGGACCGATCTGCATGTTGATGCCGACGCGCATGGCGCTGTGCACCCTGGCAATTTCTTCGGTGATCAACACCATGGCGAGAAATCCCAAGCCGTTGCCACCATAAGTTTCAGGAATCATCGTGCCATAGAAGCCGAGCTCGCCCATCTTACGCACGAGATCGCCGCGAAAAGTTTTTTCCTTGTCATCCTTTGCCGCGGTCGGTGCAATTTCCTTCTCGGCAAACTCCCGCGCCAAATCGCGCACGGCGATCAACTCATCTGACAAATCAAAATCCATCGTTCCTTCTCCTCAACTGGGACGTAGTGCCAGCTATACTGGATCACTTTATCCACCCACCATTAATCATACGGATTCGACCCTGTTTTTGCCGACACCCGACCGTTGACTTCCGGCCTCTGTCAGATGGCTGATCAACCGTCGGCGAGCCTATTTCAGTAATCCCCGGGCGATGACGATTTTCTGAATTTCGGACGTGCCTTCGTAAATCCTCAGCGCGCGCACATCGCGGTAGAGCCGCTCCATGATGGTGCCGGCGATCAGACCGTTACCACCGTGAATTTGTAATGCTTGATCGACAATGCGCTGCGCCGCTTCGGTGGCGTAGAACTTCGCCATCGACGATTTCTGTTTGGCATCCGGATTGTCGCAGTCATGCGCCCAGGCTGCTTGGTAAACCAACAGCCGCGCTGCTTCCAATTCCGTCGCCATCTCAGCGAGCTTGAACTCAATCCCCTGAAACTCGGCGATGGCCCGGCCAAACTGCCGACGCGTCTTGCTGTAACGAATCGCTTCTTCCAAAGCACGTTGGGCAAATCCGACGGCGGCCGCGCCAACACTGCAGCGTAAAAGATCGAGCGTTTCCAAGGCGATCTTCAAGCCGTCGCCCTCGGCGCCGAGCAATGCGGCTTGCGGCACAACGCAGCCAGTGAATTCGAGCACACCGATAGGATGCGGCGACAGCAGTTGAGTCTTCTCCGTCACCGCCAAGCCTGGCGTGGTCGCGTCGACAATAAAAGCGCTCACGCCTTTTGCTTTCTTCTCCGGCGTAGTCGATGCGAAGATAACGTAAAAGTCGGCGATACCCGCGTTGGAAATAAATCGCTTGGTGCCGTTTAGAGCGAATTGTTCGCCCTGGCGCCGCGCGGTCGTTTGTAACGAAGCAACGTCGGAACCCGCCTCCGGCTCGGTTATCGCGAACGCCGCAATCGCGTCGCCGCTGGCCACCAGCGGAAGATAGCTTTGTTTATGTGCCACGCTGCCGGCCAGTGTAATTGGATAGCTGCCCAGCGCTTGCAACGCGAACATAGTATCGGCGAGGGCATCGCCGCGCGCCAGCTCCTCGCGCAAGATGCAAAGATCACGCGCTTGAACTTTTTCGCGCGTTCCACCGAATTGCTTCGACACGACATGTCTGAGAAACCCAGCCGCGCCCAGTTGGCTAACCGCGTCCCTGGCGCACAGGTCTAGATCTTCGCTTCCGTGGCCGGCAAACAGGTTCGCTTCCGTCCACGGCCGAACCTGCGCCTGCAAAGCGGCTTGATCGTGAGTAAAGAACGGCAACATGGAGAGAATCGATTTAGGAACGATTGAACTTAGCCGGCCGTTTCTCGATAAAAGCCCAATAGCCTTCTTTGAAGTCTGGCGTTTGCATCAGGCGCGCTTGCTCGCGCGCCTCCAAATCCAATGCGTTCGCCAGATCCATATCGGCTTCACGGTCGAGGAGCGCTTTCGTGACGCCGATGGCCTTGAGCGGGCCTTCTTTCAACCGTCGCGCCAAGGCGTAGGTTTCATCCAGCAATTGGTCATGGGCGATCAGACGGTTCGCCACGCCAATGCGAAAACATTCCTGGGCGTCGATGGTGTCCCCGGTAAACAGCAATTCGGCGGCGCGGCCATGGCCGACGATCCGCGGCAACAGATAACAAGCGCCCATGTCCGCGCCGGACAAACCGACCTTGGTAAAGAGAAAAGCGAACTTCGCGCGCTCGGACAACAAACGAATATCGCTCGCCAAGGCGAGAATCGTGCCGGCGCCGGCGGCGATACCGTTCACCGCGGCAACAATAGGTTTATTGAGCGCCCGCATGTTCTTCACGACCGCGCAGGTCAGCGTGGTAAAGCGCAGTTGCTCGTCGGCGGTCATCTCCAGCAACTTCGCGATAATTCCATGAACACTGCCGCCGGAGCAGAACCCGTTGCCGACACCCGTGAGCACGACGACTTTGATGCCGCGGTCCGCCTCCATCGCTGCGAACACCCGCGCTAACTCCGCATAGGTCTCGAAGGTCAAAGCGTTCAACCGCTCAGGATCATTCAAACGTATCGTCGCGATATGGTCGGCGACTTCAAATAAGAATGAATTGTAAACCATTGGCTTTTCTCAAATATCAATTCTTTCTCAGGCCATCACAGCGCCGCCGTCGACATTGATCGCCTGGCCGGTCATCCCGCTCATTTCCGGCGACGCGATCAAACACGCCAGCTTCGCAACTTCGGCGGCTTCTATCAAACGATTCTGCGGTGCGCTGGCGGCAAAAATTTTTAAAATATCGGCGCCGCTCTTGCCGGTCTTCTCGGCCATGATGCGGGCATTCTCGCGGGTGCGTTCGTCGTCGACATAGCCCGGACAAATCGCATTGACGGTTACACCCTGGCGCGCGGTTTCCAGCGCTAACGACCGGGTCAGTCCGAGCAACCCATGCTTCGACGCGCTGTAGGCGGTCACATGGCTGTAGCCGACTTTTGCCGCGGTCGAAGCGATGTTGACGATGCGGCCCCATTGGGCTTCGATCATCGCCGGTAAGAACACTTTACAGCAATTGTAGGCCCCGCTCAGATTCGTATCCAAGGTTCGATCCCAGGTTTCATCGGACATGTCGGCAAAGCTGACAGCGCTGGCGATGCCGGCATTGTTGACTAGGATCTGAACCGCCCCCCACATTTCTTGAATCGCAAGCCGCAGCCGCTGCACCTCCCCGCGGCGGGTCACGTCACAGGCGATCGCACGGACTTGCGCGCCATTCTCGGCAATTTTGGCCGCCACAGCCGCTAGTTTAGCGTAATCGCGGGCAGCGATAACTACCCGGCATCCCAGCATGGCGAATTGCCCGGCGATGGCCGCGCCGATGCCGCCGCTGCCGCCGGTGACCAAAACGATTTTGTCGGCGCCGCCGTTCATGCTCGAACCATAGCATATGCCCTGGCGCGAAGCGCAAGACCGGCGGCTGCGGCGCTTGTGATCGCCGCAGGAGTTCGATAAAGGGACTTGCCAGCCAGATTCGCTAAGAGGTGGATTCGTGCAATATCTAGTCATTTCGCTGTTGCTTACTTCACTGTTTTTTCCGGCCCCGCTACAGGGCGAAACTAAACTAGACAAATCGTCACTGGTTAACTGGCGCGAAGCACAACCGCCAACCAGCGACAGCAAACTTGACTGGCTCAGTCGCGCCTTTGTCGAGTTGGCGCAGAATTCCCGCCCGGCCGTCGTACAGATTCGCGTCAACGGTCAAGACAACAGCCCAACCCAGGGCAGCCGCGGCTCAGGCTTCTTCATCGATCCGGAAGGCTATATCCTGACGGCGCAGCATGTTATCGACAAGGCCAAGGAGATCGAAGTCCGCACCGCCGATGGCCAGCGTTTGGCGGCGCGCCTGGTCGTCGCCGACAGTCAACTCGACCTGGCGCTGTTGAAGATCCAATCTGATCGAGACGTGCCGGTGCTAACTCTCGGCAATTCAGAGGGCATTCAGGTCGGCGACTTGGCGATCGTTTTCAGCTACCCGTTTGGTCGTGAGAGTTCCATGAGTCTGGGCATCATCAGCCGCGCCGGGCGTACCTATCCCGACTCGGCGGGTTACGATTTTGTTCAAACCGATGCCGGCGCCTATCCCGGCGTCAGCGGCGGTCCGCTGTTGAATAGCCAGGGTCATGTCGTCGGGATGATCACCATGGCCTCCGAGCGCGGCAATCTCGGCTTCGCCACACCGATCAATTTAATCAAGAAAATTTTGCCCCGGTTGGCCAAAGGTGAGAAGTTCGCCTGGGGCTGGCTTGGCGTGCAAATGTCGGACATTTCTTTAGGCCAGGCGAGATCGTTAGGAATCTATCCGGCCAAAGGTGTCGTAGTAAGCTCGGTTTTACCCGGGCAACCGGCTGCGCGGATGGGCGTGCAGAAGCAGGATGTCATCGTCGCGGTCAATGACACTCAAGTCGACAGCCCGCGCGATGTAACTCGCATGGTCGGCGGCCTGGAAGCCGGCCATATGGTGCAACTTTCAATTCTCCGCAAAGGCAAGCCAATTCGCGTGACTGTACCCCTCGGTATCAAGCCGGAAACAGCCAAGCCGCGCGAGGGGTAGCGTAGAATGCTGAACGATGCTCGCTCTCACTCCGAGGGATTCTGAGCTTGTCGCCTAGAAATCCACTCGTGATTGCGTCACAAGGTTGAAAAACGGTATCCGGATTCGGCGGAAGGAATGGATGCCGGCTTGCGCCCGCATGACAACGGTTCACGGCGGCGGACGCCGAGGCATTTCAACCATCTTCGAGCGCGACATCAATTGTTCGCCGCCGTCGCCGACTCTTGATCGCCCGCGGTCAATTTTTTTTGCAGCTCGGTGAAACGCAGCAATTTCTTCTGCACCCGATGGTTGATCGTACCGTCGGGATAACTGCCGTCGCCTTGGCGCGCACCGGCGGCGACTCCGGTAAGCACTTCGATGCCTTCATCGATGCTACTTACAGCGTAAATATGAAACTTGCCGGCCTTGACCGCGTCGACGACGTCGGAACGGAGCATTAAGTTGTGCAGGTTGGCCTGCGGAATCATGGCACCCTGTTCACCGGTCAGTCCCTTCAAGCGGCAGACATCGAAGTGGCCTTCGATTTTAAAATTGACGCCGCCGATCGCCTGCACTTCGCCGTTTTGATTCACCGAACCAGTGACGGCGATGCCTTGGTGAATCGGCATTTCGGCAAGACTTGAAAGGATCGCGTAGAGTTCACTGGAGGACGCGCTGTCGCCGTCGACACCGTCGTAGGACTGTTCGAAACAAATCGTGCTCGAGAGCGACAACGGACTGTGCTGCGCGTACTTACCGCCCAAATAGCCGCCGAGAATCAGCACACCCTTGTCATGACTCCTGCCGCTCATCTTCGACTCGCGCTCGATGTTGACGATACCGCCGCGGCCCATGAAAGTTTTTGCGGTGATACGCGACGGTTTGCCGAAGCTAAAGTCGCCCATCTGATAAACCGCCAGGCCGTTGACCTGACCGACCGCCGCGCCGGCAACATCCACCAGCACCGTGCCTTCGGCGATCAGCTCCTGCAGCCGCTTTTCGATCAAGTTGAGGCGAAAGGTTTTTTCCACCAGCGCGCGCTCGACATGCTTGCCGGAAACCAGTGCGGCATTTTCCTTGCCGGCCCAATAATCGGACTCGATCAAGAGATCGACCATATCGCTGAAACGGGTCGAAAGTTTGTTCTGGTCCTCGACCTGGCGCGCGCACTGCTCGATCACCCTGGCAATACCTTCACTATCGAAGTGGCGGATCTTTTCCCGTTTACAATAGTCGCTGATGAAGCAGGCGAACGCCGTGATATTTTCCTGGGTGCGGTCGACTTCAAAGTTGAAGTCGGCTTTTACCTTGAACGTCTCACGGAAGTCGGGGTCGCCGGTCGCCAGCATGCGGTACAGAGAAGGATCGCCGATCATGATCACTTTGGTATCGGTGGGTATCGGTTCCGGCCGCAGTCCCTGGGGCGGCACGAAGCCGAAAAAAGTGCCCGGCTCCTCGATGCGCAGCTCGCGATTCTTGATGACCCGTTGAAGAGCTTCCCAACAACCGGAATTGGCCAGCACCTCGCGATCGTAAAGCACCAGATAGCCGCCGTTAGCTTTACTGATAGAACCGGCTTTGATCATCGTAAAGTCGGTGGTGTAGCCGCCCATGATGGGTTTTTTCTCGATGACCCCGAAAAGATTGTGATAAGTCGGGTTGGTTTCGACGATGATCGGCGCCCCCTGGGTATCGCCGTTGTCGACGAAAACATTGACCCGGTACGGTAGAAACGGATCGCCCGGCCGTTCGCCGTAGGTCGTCGCGCCGGGAGGGCTGGCCGGCGCCGTCGTCTCAACTTTGAAGCGCTGCAAGTTTTTTAAAATATGTTCGCGCAGGCCGTCAAGGTAGGCCAGTATTCTGGGGTAGTCGTGATATTTGTCTTTGAGCTCGGTCAATGGATTGCGCACCAAATAGTCGGCCGCTTCGGCCTCCACGGTCTCAAGTTTTGCCGCGATCTCGCGCTCGAGCTTTTTGCCGTCGCGCAGAGCGGCTTCGACTTGCTTTTCGATTACACTGCGCCGCTCTTCCAGCTGTTCTTTCTCTGTTGGCGCCAACCCGAGATAGTCCTCCTCCGCCATCGGCTTGCCGTCTTTCGTCGGCAGTAGCACGATCCCGGATGGCGTCATGCGCAGGGCGAATCCGGCTTGTCCGGCTTGCGCCATCAGACCTTCCATCATCTCCTGCTGTTTCTTTTGCAGCTGTTCAATCAGCCCCTGGCGCTGGTGCGCGAACTCGTCGCTCTCGAAGAGTTTCTTCGCGTCGCGCTGGAGAGTTTGGATCAATTGCTCCATGTCGCTCTTGAGGGCTTTGCCGGCACCACGGCGGAGCTTTAACGCCAGGGGCCGGTCGGGATCGTCAAAGTTGTAAACATAGCACCAATCTTCGGGTGTCGGCGTATCGGCCGGCGCCGCTTTCGCACCGTTAACTTTCTTTAGAAACGCCTTGATGATGCTGGTTTTACCCGTGCCGGTCAGACCGGTGACAAAAATATTGAAGCCCGGTTTGTTGACGCCGAGGCCGAACTCGATCGCTCGAATCGCCCGATCTTGGCCGATAAAGTCTTCCAGCGGCGTCATATCCGCCGTGCAAGTAAACGGCAGATAGGACAAATCGCAGCGCCAAGCGAGTTTGTCAGACGGTATCTCGAAACGGTTGGTCATCGCGGTTCCTCTAGTTGTTTATCGCTGACCGACAATAGGGACTTGCCCCGGGGTCGTCAACAACGTCGCGTCAACGATGGCATCGATATCGAGCGGCGGCGGCCCACGGCCTGCCCCTGGCGCCGCGATTAACTGGAACTGGCAATCCGGCTTTAACCTTGAACCGCCGCAGCCCGCTCTCTATACTTCGTCAATGACACTACTGCCGCGCCGCATTCGGGGATGGCCAGCATGCGGCGTATCGCTGTTTTTGATCGTCATGCTCGGCTCGAGCTGCCGATCCGTGGCGCCCCTATTGCCGTCTTTTACTCCGCCCGCCGAAGACGAAGAAGTCAGAATCAGCCGCGAGTTTCGCCGCGAGGCGAAAAAGCATTTGAAGTTTATCACCCATCCAGAAGTCGAACGTTATGTCGATCGCATAGCCCGGCGAATTCTCAGCGCCACCGGTCCACTGTCTTTTGACTACCGATTTTTTGTCGTCGAGGACCCGCAGCTGAACGCCTTTGCCGTCCCCGGCGGATCGATTTATCTCTTCACTGGTCTCATCGAGCGGGCGAAGTCTACCGACGAATTAGCCGGCGTGCTCGGCCATGAAATTGTCCACATCAAAGGGCGTCATATGGCACGCTCATCGGGACTCGACGCTATATCGGTATTGAGCTTGCTCGCCACCGTCTTGTTGGCGCGCAGCGGCTCGGGCGGACAGGCTGCCGGTGTCGTCGGTCAAGCCGTCGCCGCCACCCGGCAAGCCGCCTACAGCCGTCAGCTGGAGATGGAATCCGATACGTTGGGGACCCGCTATATCGCCGCTGCCGGCTTCGACCCACGCGGTACGCTAGCGTTTCTTAAAACCATGGACCAGGAGCGCGCCCTCAACCCGATCGATGTCCCGGCTTACATTTTGAGCCATCCACTGACTCAGGAACGGGTCGCCAATGCCGAGTTAGTCGTCAAATCCCTCGCTTCCAATAATCCACGGCAGGAAGAAAACGAGGCCTTAAAGAAAGTTCAGATCCTGATCCGCATGGAGCGCACCAATCGCGAAGCGGTCGTCGCTGAGTACGAGAAGCTGGTACAAAAAGACCCCGATAACGCCGAACTGCTGCATCTGCTTGGCTTCGCTCAGTTTAACCTGGGCTTGCTCGCGCCAGCTCAGAAAAACTACGAAAAATCATGGCGGTTGCGGCCCGATCATCTCGGCCTGCTGCGCGAGATCGGCCGGCTGTCGAGTCAAACCGGCGATTTTGCCTCGGCTCGCAAGGCCTTCGACCGGGCCATCGAGCTCGAACCCAACGAACCGCTAAATTACTATTATCTCGGAGAGTTTCTCGAGAAGACCGGCGACTTGCGAAGTGCCGCCGGAGCCTATCTCAATGCCCAAAGCCTCGCGCCATTGTGGGACAAACCGGTATTTCGCTTGGGCCAGGTCTATGGCAAGCTCAACCGGCTCGCAGATGGTTATTACTATCTGGGCCGGGCGCAACTGCTGCAAGATGAAGACGAGCGCGCCATCGCCGACTTTGAGCGAGCGCTTAAACTGGTCGGTGCAAGCTCGCCGCGCGGCCAAGCAATCAATGAAGAGCTGAAGGCCCTTAGAAGTCGTAAACGCTGAGTTTAATGGGCTGCGCTCGCACTCATCGACGCTAAAGACAAATTTCTCGTCCGCAGCGTCTTGATATAACGGTTTTCCCGCTTGAGCAGCTGTTCACGTAGATAGTGGGGATCAAATCCCAACAAATCGCAGATATTGGTAAATGAATAGAGCCAGTCAGTATCGGTATCTTCCACCCACTCAATGGCGCTTTGATAGCTGATCTTGCCGGCGCCATTGCGCGAGCCGCGGTATTTTTCCAAGCACTCCACCGCGTCTTTCATGATCGCGATCATCAAGCGTTTTTCACCTTCTAGCGCGCGTGCCAGGCCGCCATTGCCATAGAACTGCGATGGCAGAAAGGTATCCGGTTCTAAGATCGTCGCAAGAAAATCATCGTACATTTCTCAATGCTCCGCTCAATTATTTAATTCGGATTCATAACACAGGGTTATAGTTGCAGGCAAGAAAAAAATCCATTGACGGGTTACCGTTAAAAAAAACCGCCGTATGAGACGGCGGTTAGATATGGTCGTCGAAAACTCCTTCGGATGATGCGCATTGCGCTCGTTCCGAGGCGCCTTCATGAAGGAAAAGTCATGACAAAATCTTTGGAGTGAAATTTAAATACCCTCCATGAGCCCGGCTAATTTGGTCTTCGCTACGTTGTGATCCCAGACTTTTTGCACCACTGAGTCCTTGCGCCGGCCTTTCATGACCCGCTGGGTTTCATCTTCGTTGTAAACCAGCACCGGCCCTAACAGCGCGGCCTTGTAGAAGCGGGCCGCCGCTTCCTCAAGATCGACGCAGGCGGCAAACACCCACTCGATCGATTGCGCCACGACCATCGACCCATGCCCGCGCAGCATCAAGGCATCCCCCTTGCCGAGCGCCTTGGCCACCGCATCGCCCTGTTCGATGGTATGAATCAGCGCTGGGTCCATATATTTGGGCAACGCGCCAGCACCGAAGAAGGCGCCGGGATTGGACGAAGCCGGATAGAATGGCTTATCGACCATGCTCAGGGTCGCCACCATGTGGTTGTGCAGATGCGCCACGCTCTGGATATCGCTGCGCGCTTTGTAAGCGCGCGCGTGCATAAAAACTTCCGACGGCGCTTTGTAGTTGCCCTCGATCACCTTGCCGTCGAAGTCGGTAACCACCATGTCGTCAGGTTTGACGATCGCGCGACTCACCGGGTGCGGCAGGATCAGCAAATGATCGGAACCGGGGATGCGTACGCTAATGTGGCCGCTGTAATCGACCAGTCCGGAGTTAAACAGCATGCGCGACGACATCGCCAGCTTCTTTTTGAGTTCAGTTAATTCAGCCATGGATAAGCCCCTTTCAAACTGGTTACGTAAAAATTCCGGTCATCATATACACTGAAACATCCAAGTCGCAACTTGACTCTTGCCGGTTTCCCCGTGAAATAGTTGTAACAGCGCAGCGAAAGGACTTTACCATGGCCAATAATAGCGCGGCGGGAATCCGCTGGGACTTAAGCGACCTTTTTGCCGCCCATGACGACGCGAAAATCGAAACGACCTTAAACGACTGCCGCGCTCGGGCGATGGCGTTCGCCGAGCGTTACCGGGCAGCACTGAACAGTCCGCCAACACTGAGCGCCGAAACCGTGCGCGACGCCTTGCAGGAATTAGCCGTGATCTATGAGGCCCTCGGTAGGGTCGGCAGCTACGCCGGCCTGCTTTACGCCGCGGATACCGCCAAGCCCGAGTATCAAGACCTGGAACAGCAGGTCGAACAGCGCAGCACTGAAATTAGAAATCTGCTGCTGTTCTTGGAGCTCGCCTGGCTCAAGGTCGAAGACGACTTAGCCACCAAGCTAATAAGGAATGACCAGCTTAAGCCTTACCGGCATTATCTCACCAGCCTGCGCCGTTACCGTCCGCACACGCTGTCCGAATTGGAAGAAAAACTCTTCAACGAAAAAGACAACACCGGCCGCAACGCTTTCGGCCGGCTGTTTTCGGAAATCACCTCGGCGCTGATTTTCAGACTGGAAAGAGACGGCAAGACCGAAGAGTTGAATTTGAGCCAGATCCTGTCGCTGCTCCACGAGCCGGATCGCAGCCTGCGCCAGCGCGCCATGGAGACGTTCTATCAAGAGCTGTCACAACATGGCCAGGTGCTGACCTTCATCTACGATACCTTGATCCAAGACAACCTAACGACGGATCGTTTACGTCACTATCGGGATCCCATGGCGCCGCGTCACTTGTCCAACGAGATCGACGGCGCAGCGGTAAAAACCATGATGGATGTAACGGAAAAGAATTATCCTCTCGCCCACGATTACTTTCGCTTGAAAGCGAAGCTGCTCGAATTGCCGCAGCTCGCGCTCTACGACCAATACGCCCCCGTCGGTAAAGAAGTCAGGCCTTTCCCCTATGCCAAAGCGAAAGAAGTGATACTCAATGCCTTTGAAGCCTTCGACCCGAGTTTTCGTAACCTCGCCGGAGAGTTTTTCGCCAAAAATTGGATCGACGCCGAGATCCGCAAAGGCAAACGCGGCGGCGCCTTCTGCGCTTCGCCTTCGCCACAGCTCCATCCCTATATCTTGTGTAACTACGACGACAACCTACGCGATGTCATGACCGTCGCTCATGAATTAGGCCACGGCCTGCACGGCTGTCTCAGCCGCAAGCAGAATTATTTCAACTATGATACCCCGCTCACCACCGCCGAGACCGCCTCGGTGTTCGGCGAAATGCTAGTGTTTGATTATCTGCTCGATCAGCAAAGCGATCGAGAAGTGCAGATCGCGCTCTTGGCCGGCAAGATCGAAGACATCTTCGCCACCGTCTTCCGGCAAAATGTCCTGACCCGATTCGAAGAGCTGGCTTTCTCGGCGCGACATGAAAAACGTTTGACACCCGAAGCCATCGGCCGACTCTGGCTCGAAGCCAACGGCAAATACTACGGCGACGCCGTCGCCATGCCTGACAGCTACCGCTGGGGCTGGAGCTACATTCCCCACTTCATCCATTCGCGCTTCTATTGCTACAGCTACGTCTTCGGCCAGCTGTTGGTCCTCGCCCTGTATCGAATGTACAAGGACCAAGGCAAAAGCTTCGTGCCGAAGTACGTCGCGCTCCTCGAAGCCGGCGGCTCGGACACGCCGGATGCATTGCTCAAACCGCTCGGCGTCGATATTCACCAAGCCGAGTTTTGGCAGAAGGGTTTCGAGGAGATTCGCGGGCTGACAACGAAATTAAATGCGTTAATCTAGTATCGCCGTGCCGTGCCCCCAACCAAGCCTCCTAAGATCTTTCGCTTAGCCGGCGGCGCAGATTGCTACTTCATCCGAAAACTCGGCGGCACCACTTCGTCGATCGGTTTGCCGGTCCAGTGCCACTTGGCGACGCTGTCCCAGACTTGTTCGCCCTTGGCCTGAACTTTGTCGAGCAGCTCCTGTTCGTCCAGGCGCAGAAATTTGCCGTTGTCGACCAGCGTTTCGCCGTCGACTATGACGGTGCGAACGTCGCGGCTGACGGCGGTTTCCATCAGCGAGCGGATCGGATCGTGCACGGCGCCGAAGGCAATGTCGCGCAGATTGACAATGGCGATGTCGGCTTTGGCCCCTTTCGCCAGCCGGCCGATGTCGTCGCGGCCGATCATCTTGGCGCCGCCCAGCGTGATCGAATTGAAAACATCGCGCGGATGACCGGCGAGAAAACTTTTGTCGGCGATCCGCGAGGCGATCCCGGCGTAGCGCATGTCGGATAGAATGTCTTTGGGGAAAGTGTCCGTGCCGATGCCCATGTTAATACCGGCCTGGCGGTAACGGTCGAAGGATTCCATGAGAATGCCCAGCTTCAAATATTTAAGCGGGCTATAGGCTACCGACGCGCCCGAGTCGGCGATGATTTTAAGATCGTCGCCGTAGGGATAGGCGAGCCAGCTATGGCCGCTGACAAAGATGCAGTGCGACAATGAAACATCAGGCGCGAGGAAGCCGAGCTTTTTTAATAGCTCGATGGGGGTGCAGCGTTCGCGTTGCATGACCGTATGGAACTCGAACAGATTGATCGTCGCATGAATCTGAATGCCGACGCCGGCATCCTTGGCGGCGGTTTTGGTTTCCTTCAGCAACGCCGGCGTACACGAGTCGACATGGCCGGGAAATAACATCGCCGTCATGCGGCCGCTGCACGCGCCGTTGAATTTTTTAGCGAAGTCCACCGCGGTCTGGAGGCCTTTGCTGCCGCGTTCGTCGTTCCAATCGTATTCCAACCGGCCCGCTTTATCGTGAAAAAAGGCGACGTTCTTGTAGCTCGGACCGGCGACGCAACGAATGCCGACCTGGTCAATCATGTCGACATAGCGTGCCGGCTCGCTGCCGGCGCCGCCGATGTCGAAGGTCGTGGTCACGCCGCTTTTCAAAACGTGAATTAATGAAAAACGCTGACCAATGTCGACATCCTTTAAATGCGCCGAGTGCGCGCCTTCGCGGGTTGGCCCGCCATGGGCGAGATAATTCGACGCGAAGAAGTCCGTCTTAGTCGAGTCGGCAAGAATGTAGTCACTGGCGTTAATACCGGAGTGAAAGTGGGTATCGATGAACCCAGGCGAGACCAAGCAGCCTTTGGCGTCGAGCTTTTTATCGACCGGTTGCAAGTACTCTTTGCCGACGAACTCGACGCGGTTGCCGTCGAAAACCACCACGCCGTCTTTGATGATTTCATGCTCCCCGCCGTCGAAGCCGACGACCCAGCCGCCTTGGATAAGTGTTTTCATTGCCCGTGCCTTTCCGGGATTGGAATGCGAGTCAGTGGCAGGACTAACAAAAGAAGATTCTTAAGACAAGCCGCAAACGGAAAACCTGTTTGCTATTTCGATCTAGGGAGAGATATCTTCTTGATGGATTCGAACGAAGTCTGAGCGATTGCTCGTAATCGCCAACCGCTGGACGGGTCAACGCGCCGGGCGCCCCAATCGGCTGCCGCACAGTCTTTGAGAAACCGCTTTTTCCAGTCTTACCGGCCCCAGAGCCCTCGATAAAAACCGCTTTTCTCCAAGTGATTGACGAAGCTGTTGTCGTAGATATCTTCGGCCTTACGTTTGATCGGTGCACCCAACGAACGATAGAGATCAAGCGAGTCGTTCACCGCTTGTCCCGGTACGATCATGCGCCGATCGACAATGTCTTTGGTATAGACGTTGTAAGATACCTGTAAGGCTTCGTCGTCTTTCGTACGCATGATTTTAGCAATCGCGGATTTAGTTTTCACCGGATTCTTATCGACGTAATGAATCGCTTCGGCAAATGCCGCGACCATGCGCTGGACCATTTCGGGCCGGTCGCGCACGGTGCGCGAGGTCGCATGTAGGGAACTGTAGATAAACGGAATATCCATGTCGATCAGGCGGTACAGCACGTTGTAACCATCGTTTTTGGCGCGCACATCGAGGGGCGGCGTGATCACCACGCCTTGAACCAAGTTCGCCGCCATCGCTTGGTAGCGTTCCGATTGACTGCCGCCGATGGGACGCATGGTGACATCCGCAACGTTAAAACGCTTGACCATGGCACGCGACAACCGGTCGCTCAAATCGCCCGCTCGCGCCACGCCTAGCGCCTTGCCTTTGAAATCCTCCATGCGGCGGATCTCCTTGCGGGTGACCAAAACGTAGGGCAGTTTGACCAGCGGCGCGGCAACCAGCTTAACGTCAATGCCGGCCGCCAGCGCCGGCAGCGTGGCATCGGCGGCGCAGTAAAGAAATTGGATCTCGTCGGCCATCAGCGCGGCCAGTGCCGGCGCGCTGCCACGGATAAACACATGCTCCATTTTGAATCCGTATTTTTCGAAAAGATCATTTTCCAGTGCGGTGTAGAGATGGGCGAAGCCACCGGACACGGCACAAGTCGCGATGCGGACGCTCACGGGCCGTTCGCTCGGACGGGCGAGATAGGGATTAACCTGGGCGAATGAAGTGCTGACAATGGTAAGCAGCAGTGAGAACAGCGCCAATGGCCGAATTAAAATCCTGCGCATGCCGGCTTGCCAATCGCGACATTTATTCATTGCCCACCCGGATCCATTGACGATACCTCGCTTAGATCTTATTCCGGCTACCCGCAGTGGCGGATATTAGACGATTCTCGATGGCTGTCAATCCAGCGAAACCCCATATTCATCGCGCGATATTTATAGGACACGGGAGCAAGGCGTGGAAGCGACGGCGCCATGGGCGGGCAATGGCCGCGCCAGAGCCGAGATCAAATGAACTCGCCTTCTTAACTGTCGAAAAATTATGGAAGAAAAAACAAAACCACTCAGATGCCGGAGGCTACGGGGAGACACGGCAAGCTGAGCGGTTTCGACCCATTGCTGGTCAGCGTTTCAATGCCAAGAACAATGTACTCTGACCGCGGCGCACCAAAAACAGGAAGGGTTTAGCTTTATCGTTGCCGGCAATCTCACGATTATAGTCGGCGAGATTTTTCACCGGCCGGCGATTGATTTCGACCAGCAGGTCACCGGAGCGTAAACCTGCTTCTTCGGCGGCGCTCCCCGGCTTCACCGCCGAGATGACCAAACCAGCGCCCCGTTCCACACCAAGAGTTTCCGCCAATTGCGGCGTCAGCGGCTGGACGGTCAGGCCGAGTTCGCCCTCTTGCGCGGCAGCGGCGACTTCGGTTTCCTTCATCTCGCCAATGGTGAGCGACAGCGGGGTTTCCTTGCCATTGCGAATCACTTTGATTTGCACCGCTGCTCCCGGCACCACTCGCGCCACTTGTTGCGGCAGGTCGGCGGAGTCTTTGATCGGTCGGCGGTCGAACTCGACGATGACATCGCCTATTTTCACCCCGGCGTGGTCCGCCGGTCCGCCATTGACCATGTCTGCGACCAAGGCGCCCCGCGCAGGATTGATACCCAAAGTTTCCGCAATTTCAGGACTGACTCTTTGCACCGACACACCGATGAAGCCGCGCACGACTTTGCCCTTATCGCGTAACTGCGGCAACAGTTCTTTAACGGCATTAGAAGGGATGGCGAATCCGATGCCGATATTACCGCCGGATTGGCTAAAGATCGCGGTGTTAATGCCAACGACTTCGCCACGCAAATTGATCAGTGGGCCGCCCGAATTACCGGGATTGATCGAGGCATCGGTCTGAATAAAGTTGTCGTACGGGCCTTGGCCAATATTGCGCCCTTTGGCGCTGACGATGCCGGAAGTAACCGTGTGGTCGAGGCCGAACGGATTGCCGATCGCCATGACCCACTCGCCTACTTCCAGTCGGTCCGAATCACCCAGAGCCACTGCCGGTAAGTTGCGACCAGCTTCTATTTTGATCACCGCCATGTCGCTCTTCTGGTCCTTACCGACTACTTTCGCGTCATAGTTTTTGCCGTCAGACAGTGTCACACTAAGTTTTTGCGCGCCGTCGACGACATGATAGTTGGTCAAAATCGTGCCGTTGCCGTCAACGATGAAGCCCGAACCAATGCCGCTTTGACGCTGCGGTCCCCGGGGTATGCGCCCGCCAAAAAATCGCTGCCAGAACTCTTCCCCGGGATCGTTGTCCCCAAACGGTGAGGGTGCTTCCTGCGCCGCGCCGCGGATTCTGCTTGTCGAAACGTTCACCACCGAAGGCCCGACCTTCTTAGCCAAGTTGATGAAGTCGGGTAGATTCTGTGCCGGAGCAGCCGCGCTGGACGCGGCATGGGCTGGCGTGAGACCACCATCATAGTAATGCCCGACGATGCTCATCCCTCCCATGCCCGCCAATACGGCAATGGCACAAGCACCAACTAATGGGGACGGTTTTGATCGGCTTGGCTGCTGGTCTGAAAACTGAGACATGGTTTTTTTCTTCCTCCACTAACATTAGACGCGGCGACGAACGATTGGTTCCTGCTAAGTTCCCAAGCGGTCCGCGTCTAGGGGAGGTTAGCCGGCGAGCGACTGAGCACGCGCTTTGACGGGACGGCCCTGGAGCGCGGCACTCTTCCAGCGCAGCAGTCCAGCACGCAAATATTGCGGATCTAGACCAAGAATTTCACAAACATTGTCGAAGGCAAATAAATGGGATCGATCATTGTCGAGGATCCACTCTTCGGCATCGTGGTGCATCGCCTGCTTACGCTTGCAACTCGACCCGACGTTATCCTGAAAACAGCTAACCGCATCGCGCAGCACGGCGAACATCAAGACCCGCTCGGCGTCCAAGTGTACCCGGCGCGTTTGGGTCGCTAAGTACTGGCTCTCGATCAGCACGTCGGGCTGAAAGATCGCCATCGCGCGCTCGTCGAGCTGCATGCGCGGCCCATTATTATTGTCTTTAACCCAAAACGGCTGGCGCTCGTGATTGGCTTTGGATGTAGACACTTTTCCTCGTTTGGCCCCCATAAGACACCTCCTCTGAGTGAGTTAGACGACCCAGAGTTGCCCAAGGTTCCAAAGATTTGACGATTTTTGACTAGCGACCGCATGCTGGGTAGCCGGTTAGTCCGGAAGCAATGTCGCTACTTAATTGGCCACAACATGGCTTTCGGGTCCCAACTCTCGATTCCTAGTTGCCATTCTCGCCAGTTGACCCCACCACGCAAGGTGATAAATTAACCGGCCATGCCACTAGCGACCATCGAAGAAGCGATTGACGAGATTCGCCAAGGCCGTATGGTCATCCTCACCGATGACAAAGACCGCGAAAACGAAGGCGACCTATGCATGGCGGCCGAAAAGGTCACTCCCGAAGCGGTTAACTTCATGGCGACTCATGGCCGGGGGTTGATCTGTCTGACCTTGACCGATGAACGGGTCCGACATTTGGGATTGGCCATGATGGTGTCGGACAACACTTCGCCGTTTGGCACCGCCTTCACCGTTTCCATCGATTCGGCCCAGGGCATCACCACCGGGATTTCCGCAGCGGACCGCGCCAAAACGATCCTCGACTCAATCGCTGATGACGCCAAGCCCCAGGATCTGGCGACGCCCGGTCATATCTTTCCGCTGCGCGCACGCAACGGCGGCGTCCTCGTCCGCGCCGGCCAGACCGAGGGCTCGGTCGACCTCGCCCGCTTAGCCGGCCTTAAGCCCGCCGGAGTCATTTGCGAGATCATGAAAGATGACGGCACCATGGCGCGCCAGCCGGACCTCATGCGCTTCGCCAAAAAGCACAAGCTCAAAGTCGTCACCAACGCCGATCTGATCCAACACCGGTTGAACTACGATTCGCTGGTCTATAGGGCCGCATCGGCGCCCCTGCCAACCCGCATCGGCGGCGAGTTTCAAGCCATCGTCTACAATACCCACGTCGACGAAAGCGAGCACTTGGCGTTGATCAAGGGACAGATTTCGCCCAATGAAGAAACCCTGGTGCGAGTGCATACCAAATATATACCCGGCGATGTTTTCGGCTTCGAACTGCTCAACACCGGCGCGGTTATTCAGCGCTCCATGGAGTTGATCGCCAAAGCCGGCAAAGGTGTGATTCTATATTTGCAGCCCAAAATAAAAGCGCATCATCCGGCGATGGTCGCCTATCCTAAAGTCGAAGGTAAGCAGCAAAAAGGCATGAATGCGTCGTTCGTATATCAAGCGGATTTCAAGGAATACGGCATCGGCGCGCAAATCCTGCGCGACCTGGGCGTGCGCAAGATGCGCCTACTGACCAACAACAAAAAACATCTCGTCGGTCTGCGCGGCTACGGTTTGGAAGTGACCTCATTGGTGCCGATCCCAAGGGAAAACCCCCTGCGCGCCACCACCAAACATCCTAGAGCAAAAGCCAAACATGCCTAAGCGGATGTAAAATTTGCCATTTGATTCCGAAGGACGCGAAGAGTTATGCCGATCTTCGAATACACCTGCCGCGACTGCGAGCAGCAGTTCGAGACCCTTGTCTTATCGACACGGGATAAAATCAGCTGCCCCAAATGCCATAGCCAGCAAGTCAACAAGCAATTGTCAGTCTTCGCCGCACCGGCAGCGGGCGCCGACAGCGAGCCAAACGGCGGCGCCTGCACCGGCACGCCGCAAATCTGCGGCTGCCGCTAGCGGGCGGTAAATAAAATTCACGACCAAAATTTGAAATTTCGCCCAGCGGCAGGAACAAGAATCTAGCCTCGATCCTGAACAATCGATTTTGAATCGGCAATGGGCTCGCCGCACTGTAACGGCAGCTTACTACGCGGAATCTTCAGATGGAGTCATATAGCTCAATAAATCGAGACGGATGCGCTTGAGTGCTTCGCCAATGTTGCCGAACACGCGTTCTTCAACCAACTGTCCTTTGACCCAATAATCGAGTGACGGCGTATCGAGAAAATTGATGTCGACGTAGCGCTCGCCCACCGGCTCACCGGTAATCATGACGCGCACCGAATAGCCAGCATCGATGACGATGCCTCGCGCTCGCGGCGGTAGCGGCAGCGCCGCTTTGATCTTCTCCAGTTTGTCCGGCGGGTACTTGCCGATATCGAGGGAATAGTAGCCCCACTGGCCAGGTTCGACTTTGAGCTCCTTGAAAATTTTCAGGTTGATATCGACAAGATTCTTCGCCGCCTCGTCCTGATTGTAGTTCTGCAAGAGGTCGACCGCCCATTTCTCGATGATGCCTCGGACCGGTGGTGCGGCGGACTTATCGCGCTCCTTGACCGCCCGGCGGTCGATCCACCATTTGGTTTCTTCGAATGCAGGAGTTTTTTCGTCAGCCATAAGTTTAGCCTAACTCATGATTGCGCCCAGGCAAGTTTAGATCTTGAAATCCTCCAGCGTGCTCTTGGCAAACAGCGAATCGACGTCGAGCTTTTTGCTGATCAATCCTTGTTCGTGGGTGTATTGCACTAAAGTCTCGAGAATATGGCGATTGGCTTCCAGACCATAGGCCCAAGGATCAGGCCCCAGGGCTTCCCGCTCCTTTTCCATCTCGTCGATGGACCAAGCCATCATATATTTAAGGGCAGAAAACTCGTACATGGCTTCCTGGCAGATGCGTTTGGATTCGTTGAAGGCTTTAAACAAGCTTTGGGCGATCCATGGATGTTGTTCGTAAAACTCTTCGCGGATGACGATGGTGTGCATGATGGGAAAAATCTTCGTGCGCTTGAAATAGTCGGTTTCCACTTCGCGAAAATTCGGAATCAGCCTCTGCACTTTAGGATGGCGGCGCACGAACGGCGACGGCATATGCGCCGAGATCATCGCATCGATCTCACCGCGCTCGAGCATGCCGGAAAGCGTCTTATCGCCCGCGATCGGCTGGATATCGATGTTGGGTGGCAGCTTATGCTGCACCTTGTCCTGGCGCCCTGGAGTCTCCTCCCCGCCGGTAAACCAATGCATCTTTTCCGGCAACACACCGTATTCATGTTGCAAGATGCCGCGCGCCCAAGTCGCCATGGTAATCTGATATTCGGGCACGCCGACGCGCTTGCCAGTCATGTCCGCCGGTTTCTTAATGCCCGAGTCGGTATTGATATAGATGCATGAGTGGCGAAAAGTCTTCGACGGAAAGACTGGAATACCGATGAGTCTCGGCGAGCCCTTGTCGCGCGACATGAGGAAGGAACCGGTGGACATCTCCGCGACATCGAATTCGCCGTAGCGCAGCATGCGCCAAAAAGTTTCTTCCACCCGCAGCGGCAAATAAGTCAGGTCGACACCCTCGACCTCGACGCGCCCGTCCTGCAATGCCCGCGTGCGGTCATAGTCCCAGCAAGATAAAGTCAAACGAATTTTCCCCATGATGAACTCCTGTGCGAAAATATTGGCGAAGTTACGAACCGACGTTGGCGAGAAACTGATGGGCGCTGACAACGAACTGCTCGCGGTCGCTTTGCAACACGACCGCGGCTTCACCCGAAGCGAGGGTTGTTCGGCGCTGAATTAAGTAGAGCTTGCCTTTATAGTTGACCTGGGCGCCCGGATGATAGCGTTCAAGATCCAAGTGATCCGGCTGGGGATCGATCTTTTCCATGACCGATTTCTATAACATAGCGCCTGGCAAGCTTAAACCGCCCACGGGAGTCGCCCACGGAACCGACTTCCAAAACTATTCCAGAAACCGCAGGCTCGGAGGAGATGCAACCTTCTGACGGTGGCCGCAAAGTCCGGTTTTATCCATCCCTCCAGCCCATCACTTTCCCCACGGAGCTGGCTCGGCGCATCATCGTCAATTTACTGCTCAAAAATAGAGGCCCATGGGCTTCGCCGTGGACGGGCTTGCCCTCCACCCTGATAGCTTGTGATCGCGCTTTCCGGATAAATTGACAAGTTCCCAGGTCGAGCTTACAGTCGCTCCAGATTGAATTCCGCTATGCGTATCGCTGTCATGGGCACAGGTGCTGTCGGCGGTTATTTCGGTGCGAAACTCGCATCCGCAGGCCATCAGCTAGCCTTCATCGCCCGCGGCCGGCACTTGCAGACACTCAGGAAAAACGGCCTTCGGGTCACGAGCCAGAATGGCAACTTGCGGATCGACAACGCCCAGTTCACCGACGATACGGCGACAATTGGCAAGGTCGATCTCATTCTGTTTTGCGTCAAATCATACGACACCGAATCCGCCGCCGAACAGGTCAAACAGGTGGTGAGCGACCAAACGCTGATTCTATCCCTGCAAAACGGCGTCGATAATCCGGACAAGCTCGCTCGTGTTTTTGACCCCGGTCAAATCTTGCCGGCAGTTGTCTACGTCGGTGCGCAACTTACCGCTCCGGGACTCGTCGTCCATGCCAACGGTGGCCGGATAATCTTTGGCCAGATCGATGCCGGCGTCAGCGAATCGAGTAATTCGCTGCGGCAAATCCTCAGCAATGCCGGTATCCCCTGTGAGATCAGCGCTGATATTCAGAAAATTCAATGGACCAAACTGCTGTGGAACGCGCCCTTTTGCGCCATCGGCTGTTTGGCCCACGCCAACGTCAAACAGATTGTCGAGTCTGAGTCTTTGACCGCGCTTGCGCTCGACTGCATGGCCGAGGTCCAAGGCGCCGCGCGTACGCGTAACATCGATCTGCGCCGCGAACAGTTCGATGAGATCATGACGTTTTCGCGCACACTGGGCCAGTTCAAACCCTCGATGCTGCAAGATCTAGAGGCCGGCAAACCGCTTGAATACGAAGCTTTCAATGGCATAGTGGTGCAGACGCTACGACAAGCCGGAGCCCCGGCGCCGATCAATCAAGTATTTTACGCCACGCTCAAGTTTTTAGATCAAAGAATTCGCGCGCAACTCAATCCAAAGGAGACTTCATGCCAGTGATAAGAAGCAAAAAAGCCCTGCTATTGCTTTGGCTATTCTTCTTCCTAAGCGTCACGCCGTTGGCTTACGCCCAGGGGACGCAAAAAGAATTGGTCGCCCGCGGGCAATATATCTTTGCCGTCTCCGGCGGTTGCGCTTGCCATACCGAGGTCAAGGGCGTCCATAACGCCGGCGCGCGCCCGTTTCGGATCCCGCTCGGCACAGTCTACAGTACCAATCTCACCTCGGACAACGAAACCGGCCTGGGTAGTTGGACCGATCAACAGATCATTGATGCAATCATCAAGGGCCTGCGTAAAGACGGCAGCCGACAGCTGCCGCTCATGCCTTACACTTTATACTCCGGCATGGCGCAGGAGGATTTAAAAGCGCTGGTCGCCTACCTCAGGACGCTCAAGCCAGTCAAAAAACCGACACCGGAGTTGACGACATCTACACCCTTTATGCGCAGCGTCGTCACCGAGATATGGCTCAAAGCCTTCGGTATTTTTTACGAATCACCGGCCCAGGCCCCCAAAAGCGGCATCCAGCGGGGAAAGTATCTGGCGAATCATGTCGCCATCTGCGGCGATTGCCACACACCGCGAAACTCATTCGGCGTGCCCAACCAATCGCTCTATATGGCAGGCTCGCCCAAAGATGGCCCGATCGGCGAACTGGTTCCTAACATCACGCCGGACAAAGAAACCGGCATCGGCGACTGGAAACGCGAAGAAATCGCGGAATTGTTGCTAACGGGAGTTAAACCCGACTTCGATAACGTTCAGGGTCTCATGGAAGAGGTGATTCGCGGCACGACTCACGGATACAAAGACATGACGAAAGAGGATGTCCTAGCGATCGCCGACTACTTGAAATCGATTCCAGCAATAAAGAACAAGATGAAATAATTCTGAAATCCGCAATTGAAATACGGCAACCGACTCAAGTGGCAAGTCCGGAGCAGTGACGCCACCCGGCGATAACGGTCGCAGCGTCTTATCCCCTCCACTCCACTCGATCGCTTTCCAACCGTGCTGACTGGACGCAGCAAAAGTTTAGTCACTGCTCAGCGCTAACCGTGCGGTAACCACAAGTATGCTGCAGTGAAGCCATGGGTCTCTAGCGATTCGGACTAATTTCGCCTCACCTGCTTCATCACCTCGGCGATCACCTGATCGGCGCTGACATTCTCGGCTTCGGCCTGGAAATTAAGAATGATGCGATGGCGTAACGCCGGGTAGATGACGTTCTCAATATCTTCATAGCTGACGTGAACGCGGCCGTCAGCCAGCGCATTCCCCTTGGCGCCAAGGATTATCGCCTGGGCACCGCGCGGACTGGAACCGAAACGAATATATTGCTTGATCGAACCGGCCGTGCCGCCGCTTTGACCGTTGCCTTGGGTCGCGTGAACCAGGCGAACGACATAATCTTCGATCGGCGGCGCGATGAGAACCTGACGTAATAGCTGTTTCATTTCGTTGACCAGTTTACCGCCGTCTTCGGGCAAGACTTTGGCGGCATCGCCGATTTCAACCCCAGTGGTGCGTTTGAGAATTTCGCGCAGTTCCTCTGGCGCCGGAGGAGCCACTAAAAGTTTGAAGAAAAACCGGTCGAGCTGGGCTTCGGGCAGCGGGTAGGTGCCCTCCAGTTCGATGGGATTCTGCGTCGCCAGAACTATGAACGGCGATTCGAGAATATGCGACTCGCCGAAAACCGTCACCTGCTTTTCTTCCATCGCCTCCAACACCGCCGATTGAGTCTTTGGAGTGGCCCGATTGATCTCGTCGGCCAATACCACATGGGCGAAGATCGGCCCTTTTTTGAATTGAAATTCGCGCCGGCCATTGGCCTCGGTCAGCACTTCAGTACCGACGATGTCCGATGGCATTAAATCCGGCGTGAACTGGATGCGTTTAAAGGACATGCCGAGCGCGTGGCTCAATGACTTGACGAGCAGGGTTTTGCCCAACCCCGGCACGCCCTCGAGCAGCACATGTCCGCCGGAGAAAAACGCGATAAGCACTTTGCGGATGACATTGCCGTTGCCAACGATGACTTTCTGCACCTCCGTTTCGAGACCCTTGAATATTTGTTGAAACTGTTCGAGCTCCATCGCACTCCCTTCCATCAACGAATGATGCCGCGATATTCGATTGGCATCTGCTGTTTTTCCGTGGGCGCGTTGGGCACATGCGCGGGCAATGGCGCATTACTAACCGGCACCTGTGGGCGCGCGCGATTGCCAGTGGCACCAGCCTTGGTCGGTTTGCCCTGGCCTTTGCTGTCCGCCGCCAAATCCTCCGGCAACTGCACCGTTACGTAGCCCGCCCCTTTAATGCCTTCCTTGCCTTCACCGGCTTTATAGAATCTTTCGGCGGGCGGCGCCCCTTGAGGCGGCTCTTCCGACGCTTGGTTTTTCCCCGCGCCGTCTTTCTCAGGGCCTTGGTTCTTACCGGCTTTTTCGTTTTTCTGCTCCTTGCCTGGTTGATTGGGATCGCGCTGGTCGCCCTTGGCTTCGCTTGGTGACTGTTGGTTGTTGTCGTTGCCCTTTTCCTTCGGATTGTCCTGCGCGGAGTTGCCTTGTTTCATGTCCTTGCTCATCTGCGCGCTCTGTTCGCCCTTGCTTTCCGAGCCACCGCCTTCGCTTTGCTTACTCTCTCCCTTGCCCTCCTGGCGCGCGTTGCTCTGAATACCGCCACCACCCTTGTCCTGGTCCTTCTTTGGGTCCGCCCCACTGGCCGACTGCTGCTGCTGCTCGGTGCCCTTGAGCGAATTGGCCGCTTGACTGAGCAGATCGCGATTCTCTTTTTGTTCTTCTTGCTTCTTTTGTTCTTCGATTTTTTTCTCAACATCGTCGGCCGCCGCTTGTTTTTCCTCCTGCGTGGCATTCGGATCGTCGAGCTTTGCCGCCAGGGCTTTTAGTTCTTGCGCGAGGGGCTTGAGAGATTCTCTCCCGGCCATTTTTTCAGCGACTTGACGTAATTTTTGTTGCACAGTCACCGGCCCTATGACCGACTCGGCGACCGGAAGTAGCAAATGAAATAAAATCACCACTACTATCGACACCGCCAAAGAGCGATAGGACGATCGCTTTAATTTATAGGGAAAATCGCGGTCAAACTGGATGCGTTCGCCAAAACTAGAGGTTTCTTGGCGCAAGCGCGCAACAAAGCTCGCCGGTTGCGCCGAGCTTTCAATCGTCGCCAAGGTAAGAAAGCGATCCTGGGAAACTGCCTGCCGGTCGATCAGCTCGGCCGCCGCCCGCACCGAAGGGGCTAATGGTCTATAGCGTAAGAGCACCGAGAAAAGACCGACCGCTGCAAGGCAAGATGCAACAAGCCAAAAAACCAGCGGCGATATCCAGCCGGCGCGATATAAGGAAACCGCTATGAAGAGAGCCGCGAGAACCGGCGGCATGAAAATCAACAGTGAATCCCAGAGCACATGGCTGCCCAAGCGCGCCGCCACACGAGTAACCAAATTTTCCGCTCTCTCACTCTCGGGGCCATGGCTTGGAGACAACATCGAGGGAACTATAACATCTCGTCGACGATAGCTGAAATGCGCGCTTAGCGATGTTTCGCCGAGGCGTTTTTGACTTGTCGGCGCGGTGTTTCGCGCACCGGCTGGTAGGTTTTTACCGCTTGGTTATGCTCTTCGATGGTTTCCGAAAACGCATGCGTGCCATCGTTCTTCGAGACGAAATAGATATAAGGAACATCCGCGGGGTTGAGAGTCGCCTTAATCGACGACAGACTCGGATTACAAATCGGTCCCGGGGGCAACGCCACGATCCGATAGGTGTTATAGGGGTTGTCGTCGCGCAAATCTTTCTTGGTCAAATCGCCGTTGAAATCTTTGAGGCCGTAAATCACCGTCGGGTCGCTCTGCAGCGGCATCTGGCGCTTGAGGCGGTTATGGAACACTGCGGCGACCAGCCCACGCTCCGCCTCAACGCCAGTCTCTTTCTCGACGATCGACGCCAATGTCAACAGCTCATGCATGGAGAAACGCGTCGTGGTTGCTGTTTTAACCAATAACGGTTGGGACGATCTGCGAAACTGCTCGGCCATCGCAATGACAATGTCCCGTTCGGGCGTTGCCGGCGTAAAATGATAGGTGCTGGGAAATAAATATCCTTCCAGCCCTTTATCGCCAAGCCCGAGCGCGGTGAGCACACTGGGATCGGCGGCGGCGGCGAGAAATTTCTCCTTATTGGCGATTTGCATCTTGTCTAAGAGCTCGGCGATTTCCCTGATCGTCAGTCCTTCCGGGATGGTGACGCTATGAAAGATACCTTTGCCGGCAACCAACCGTTCTAAGACTTCCCAAGCTGCGACACTGTTTTCAAAGCGATACAGCCCCTGGTGAATCTTTTTTTCCGAACCGTTAAACCGAGCCCATAAGTAAAAGAATAGACCGTTGGAAATCACATGTTGCTCGCGCAGCTTGCGCGTCACGGTTGCGAAGGAATCGCCGGACTCGACTCTGACCTCCGCTGGATAGGCACCGCTGGCAGGCCGCGAATAATAAATGTTGTAAAAGAACAGCCCCACCGAGATGGGCAGAGCCAACGCCGTCGCAAGCATTGCGCTGCGAAGAATTTTCACCTTTGCAAGTTCCGTGACTGGGGCGGAGCGGTTACCGTTTAAAAGCGTCTCAATTCTCGGTCACGTGGATTTTCATCCAGCCTCTAATCTGCCGGAGGAAACCCGCGAATGGGTCTTCGCCCGGCGCCGCCGCGAAGTGAGTCTTACGCATGTAGTCGAGCGCTCCGGAATAGTACTCGAACTTGGTCGAAAGTTCTTGGTAGAGATAATAACCGGTGCGATAGAGTGCAAGATCGAGTTCGGAAACCGTCCAATACGACCGGCTGCCCTCTTGAATATAGTAATCCAACGAACCTTTGCCTTCGATGTATTTGCGAAAAATCCCGCTCATGAACAGCGCATAATCACCTACGTACTTTCGCAACCTGCGCTGGCGCAGGACATCGGCCTCGTCGGCCGGCACCGTCGGCGCCTGCGCGAGCATCTCGACGACGCTGTCGATTTTGCGACCGCCACGGCCGCGCATTTGATAGAGATTGTCGGCGCGTGCAAAGTCGGCCAAGACCTCGGCGACATAATGGGTGACCGTCGCGTCATAAATTCCCACTTGCCAAAAGCTCTGGCGCACCACCTGGCGAAAATACTCGTGCAAGCTATTCTCAGGTGCCTTGGTTTCCATCGGCATTGGTACGAAGGATACCAGACTTGCGCGTTACTGCAAAGTTTTCCCTTGATCACTTTGAAGAACGAGATGCGGGGGTCGGCCTGGCGCTTTTTACCTTGAGGGATATAATGGCGCACACGTAAGGGGTGTAAACCGGCTACGGGAGTAAATCATGGCGACAGACTTGAAAGAGGACTTTTTTCGGCTTGAGGGTGCCTGGGCGTCTTTTGAACTGATGACGATCCGACGGCGTCAGGACTATCTGAAACCCTTTCGCGTCTTGCGCTGCAAGATCGACGATCAAGTGGATTTTCAGGCCATCGAAAGCCGTCGCAGCCACACTGAGGCTACCGTGCTCATCGAAGTCTTCGGTGACGAAGAACTGGTTGCCGCCGGTGGTCGCGGTCCTGTGCATGCCGTGGATAACGCCATGCGCAAGATCCTTGAAAAGCATTATCCGCAATTGTCAGCGGTGACGCTGGAAGAGTTCGACGTGCGCCTGTTGCATGACGTTGCCACCGATGAAGAGGAAAACCGCGCCGGCGCGCTGGTGCGAGTGCTGGCGATATTCGCCGACGGCAACGAACGCTGGGGTACCGTTGGCGTCGCCGCCGATATTTTACAAGCGAGCGTGGAGTGCATCATCGACGGCCTGGAGTGGAAACTTCGCGGCGAGCACAAGCACTGAAACCAAGGGAACGTCACGGTAACACTTGGATAACCCGCTTGTTCCGACGGACTCAGAACTTCCTGCCTAAATGCTGGCAACCGGTGGCGCAACGCCTTGGCGCCGGAGGTTTTCTCCTAATAATTCTCGGCCAGTTTGCCGGCTGCGGCCTGGAGAACCGGCTGATCTTTCATCCCACGACCGAGATCCTACGCACGCCGCGCGATGTCGGCCTAGATTATCGGGATCTCTATTTCACCACCCTGGACAATGTCCGTCTCAACGGCTGGTTCATTCCTCACCCGCAAGCCAGCGCGACGATGATTTGGTTTCACGGCAACGCCGGCAACATCGGCGACCGGGTGAACAACATCAAACTATTGCACGACAAGACTGCCATCGGCATTTTTATTTTCGATTATCGCGGTTACGGCCGCAGTCCCGGCACGCCGTCGGAAACGTCAACCTCTCTTGACGGCGAGGCGGCGATTCACTACGTCCGTACGCAGTTGAAAGTCGAGAGCAAAAATCTCGTGATTTTCGGCCGCTCATTGGGTGCTGCGGTTGCTGCGGAGATGGCGAGCCGCCACGACAGCCGAGCAGTCATCCTGGAAAGTCCTTTCACATCGATTAGAGCAATGGCCAAAGTAGTCTTTCCCGTATTGCCGATCGGTCCGCTGCTCGGCGCAAAATTTGACGTCCTCGACAAGGTTGGAAAGATAAATGCGCCGCTGCTGGTATTGCACGGCGACCAGGATGAGATCATTCCCCTTGAGCAGGGCAAGCAAGTCTTCGCCGCTGCCCGTCCACCAAAACAGTTTTATCCGATCAAAGGCGCGGGCCATAACGATACCTTTATTGCCGGCGGTAATGGCTACTACGAGCGGCTGAAGAGTTTTATCGAAACCCCTCGATAGAGTTTTTTTTGAATCGGAGTGGTCAACCAAGCGCGACTGTCGCTCAGGATCAATCGAAGTCTTTGGCGGCGGCGGCGCTCGAGGGCGCGTAGGCATTGCGCATATACTGGGATAGCATGCGCTGCGTGTTGAAAAACGAACCATTAAGGGCAATGGCGGAACGCATCACCTGAGCGAATTTATCCGGTTCGCGATAATAGAGCGGCAAGATCACCTGTTCGAGTTTGTGGTACAGCGAGAGGGCTTCGAAAGCGGAATCATTGTCCGAGTTGCCTGCATCGCCGCCGATAGACCAACCGGTCACGCCTTCGATATGGCCCTCGATCCACCAGCCGTCGAGCACGCTAAAACTCGGTACACCGTTGAGCGCCGCTTTCATGCCGCTGGTACCCGAGGCTTCTTGCGGCCGCAGTGGCGTATTGAGCCAAACGTCGACGCCAGAGCAAAGCAATTTCCCCAGCGCCATGTCGTAGTTCTCGAGGTAGACCACGCGCACGTCGTTGGCAAGTGACGCCGCGGCTTCAAAGATGCGCCGAATGATCGCCTTGCCGCCGTCGTCCCGAGGATGGGCTTTGCCGGCATAGATAAGCTGGATCGGCCCCGCTTGTTGGCTAATTTTCTTTAGTCGCGCGATATCGCTGAACAGCAAGTCGCCGCGCTTGTAACCAGTAGCACGCCGGGCGAAACCCAGGGTAAACACTTGATCATCGAGCTGGATATCGGTTAGCCAGCGCACCTGGCGTAGCAGCTCCCGTTTGGCCTGGGCGTGGGCCAAGCGCAACTCAGGGAGAGGAATCCCCACAGCATAGCGCAAAAAACAGTTGTCTTCGCGCCACTTGGGTAACGCGCGGTCGAACAACGCGGCCATCGGAGCCGCGCTCCAAGTGGCGGCGTGAACTCCGTTGGTGATCGCCTCGATAGGCTGATTGGGAAACATGTCGCGCGACACTTCGCCATGGCGCATCGACACGCCGTTGACATATCCCGAAAAACGCAAAGCCAATTCGGTCATATTGAGCGCGCCGTTCATGACCTGAAGATCGCTGAGCATGCCGGCACGCGCATCACCCAAAACCTGTCCGACCAATTCGCTACTAAATCGATCATGGCCCGCCGCTACCGGTGTATGCGTGGTAAAAACGCACTGGCGCCGCACCGACTCCACATGGGCGTCCGAATACCGCCGTTCATAGGCAGTCCCCGTATGCTCTTCCAAGAGCGCTAGCGTCGCAAGTGCCGAATGGCCCTCGTTCATGTGAAACACCGGAATGTCTTTGTGACCGAGGGCACGCAACATGAGCACGCCACCGATTCCTAAGATCGTTTCTTGGCATAACCGATAGCGTTCATCGCCGCCATAAAGAAAATCGGTTAAACTGCGGTCGCTGGAATCGTTTTCTGCCAAGTCAGTGTCGAGAAAGATCAGTGGCACGCTGTGGCCGGTAACTCCGGTAAATAGATATTGCCAAGCGCCTATCTGTACGGCCCGACCGCTGATCGTCAGCGTCACCCGCTCCGCCAACCGTTTCAAATGCCGCTCCGGCGACCACTTCACCGGACTTTCCATTTGATTGCCGCGGGAGTCGAGACGTTGATCGAAATAGCCTTTACGGTGCAGCAAAGAAACCGCTACCATCGGCAGCCGAAGGTCGGCCGCCGAACGCAACATGTCGCCGGCTAGGACGCCTAACCCGCCGCTATAAGTCGGAATCGTAGAGTCGACCGCGACATCCATGGAAAAATAAGCGATTGGCCCCGCGTGAAGCAATTCACTGGTCATGACAACTCTCGTTTAATGTATTAGCGATCAAAAGACTTATGAAGCATTCTTGGGGAAGTGTGGTAGCAGTCCGAGCCCGGATCTCCCAAACGACATTCATGTTTATACCATCTTCTCGGTACTTCGGCAATTCTGCGCAGAGTAATTCGCGGTCATCCTGCCATCGCTTCACGCAAATGCGGTGCCTTATGGCGTTGCAGAATAACTTATTGAAATCGTGCAGAATCGAGCGCACGGAGCTGGCCGATTTTGTCACTACATCAAGGCTGTCCGGTAATTGATTTGTCAGCGTGATCGAGTGATTAATCTAACTGAAAGACCTGACACAGCGAGGTCCAAGAGTCGTATTCAGAGAGAGTTTGCAAGACTGCGATGGTCGGCGGCATCATCGGAAAGCTGCCGGCTTGACCGCGGTCAAGCGCGGCCTTGGGCGAAAGCCAAAGACTCTCGGATACTTCTTCGGAGCTATGCAAAGGACTTTGACCCAGGGGCAAAGCGGCCAAATAAAAGCGGGTATCGAAACGCACCGGATAATGCGCCGGGGTGATGCGATGGAAAAAATAGCTCAAGCGCCCGACGTCACAATATAATCGCTCAGCGGCCATCAGAGTAGGCAAATCGTATTTGCCCTGTTGCAATTCAGGGCGTTTACGCGCCAGTCGGGTGGGCAGGTCGCCCACCTCCAGAGTCGCCGATTCGCTTTGCTGCGGCACGAAAAAATGGATGCCCACCTCTTCGAACAATTCCCGTACCGCCGCAACCCAGTAGCCCAGACAAACTTCCGGGCCGGCTGCGCTAGCGAGCTTTTGTTGCGCATCGGCGGGCGTAACTCCGCGCACCAAACTGAGCATGGAAGACGACCAATCGCTACTCTCCATCCTCCCGCCGGGAAAAACATAGATGCCTGCATAGGTTCCCATTTTTTCCGGGCGCCGGTTCATAAAGATTTCGAATGCGCCGTCCTCACTGGGGCGCGCTAGAACGACTGTCGAAGCGGGCATGGGAATGTTTGGCTGTGCCATGGTTCAGTGATTTAACTAAAACCCGGCGCAGCTGCAACTGCGGCGGAAAGCTCAGCCGGAATTCGTTGCAGATCTCCTCTACAACCGCGGGGATGGTTTGCCGATATGAATATGCGCCCCAGTGGCGGCACCGGCGACTGCGCCGCGAAATGCAGTAAATGGAATACCCGCCTGACGTAAGTAGTTGAGCACCGACTTGCCTTCGGCGCTTTCAGGGTGGAGCGCCACATCGATCGCATTGCGATGATCGAATCTCATGCGCTCATGGGTCGCCGTCTGGCCAAGCGCGCTGATCGGCATGCCGCGACCAAAGGATTGCAAAAAAAATCTGCCGATTTTATCGACCTCCGCCAAAGTAAATCCCGCCGCGCCGTTGAAGCGCAGTAAAGTGCTGGTCTCACTGTAACCGCCCAGAGCTAGACCGGGGAGCCGCAGCAATTCATCGCGCATGGTAAATTCAGTGAGAGCTGTATCGGTTTCGATAATAAAGCGTTTGTCCTCCTCGAGCCGCAACACGGCTTGCGCCACCGCATCCTGCGCTTGAATCAACTCGCTACGGGAAATGAACCCCTGGTGGTAAAGTTCGCGCCGGCGCTCGTATTCCGCGGTGATGCGTTTAACTTCAGCTTCGTGCAGCGCCAAGAGCGTTTCGGCGCCGGCGCGGGTTTCCCTGGTTTTTTGAATCACCTCGGAGCGCGACCGCGAGAGTTCGGAATCGGTCGCATTGGAACGGAAGCCTCTTGGCGCGCCTTGGCTCAAGCCCAGCACGGGTGCCAATAGTGCTGTCACAGCAAATATTAGCGGCGTCGCGCGGCGGCAGATTTTCATAGCGCTGGAACAACTCAAAACTGCCCGCAAGTCTATGAAGTCTATGCCCGGCGGTCAAGCACTGGGTAGCAAAGCCTTTAATCACCGCTGGCAAGAGTTGTTTTACTGCACCAGAGGGCTTACCAGAAAACGGACACTTGTCCACTCGCGGGACCGTATGAGTCACCATCCAAAAACGCGAATTGTTCTGGCTGGTTTCCAGATCGCACCGGTTAGCGCCGGCGTATTCCGAATGACGTTTATTCTATGTAACCGACTTCAGAGCCGGTGGCTATTTGTTCGCCATCGGATTCGAAGTTGTCGGCCGCCTCCATGTCGTCATCGATAGAAGGAGGGATGGGAAACCTTCAAAGCAAAAACAAAAGATTCGGCAATAAGACATAAAAACCCAGCAAGAAATTGCTTTGTCCCCAGCACGTCAGCCAAACTAGGGACTGCAGGAAAATGGCGAGAAGACACAATCGGAAATTTTCGACCACCCGTTAGTAAAGCTAGTGCCGATATCGGTATTGCCCACACCCATCCAGAACATCAGTGCGACGACGAGCACAATCAAGGTGTACTCCACAGTTCCCTGGCCATGCTCTTCCCGCAAGAATTTTTTCATTGGACGCATGCTGCCCCTTAGAGTGAATTTCTAAGTTGTTTTTCAGTCACAGACCGCAGCAAAGCAATCAAGGTGCCGACATCAAGAATACTTTTAGCCGGAAAAAAGCAGGGAAGTCACGAGCCAAATTTCCCGTTTGCCAGGAATGACAACGTTGACGGGCGGAGTTGCCCGCCCCCCGGTACATAAAGAGCGGTTTACTTGGCGAGCCGCGGAGAGGGGCGGCCGATATGGATATGTGGTCCGGTAGCAGCGCCGGGAACTACGCCGCGAAAAGCTAAAAAGGGAATGCCGGCCTTGCGTAGATAACCGATCAGCGACCTACCCTCGCCGCTGTCAGGATGGAGTCCGACATCCATCGAATCGCGGTGATCGACCCTTAAACGATTATGAGTATCCGACTGCCCCAACGCCGTTATCGGCAGTCGGCGGCCGAAGGTTTGGGAGAAGAACTTTTCCACCCTTGGCGCTTCGGCGATCGACCATTTGAAGGGGCCGTTGAAGCGGGCCAACTCCGCGGTCTGACTAAATCCACCAATTGGCAACGCCGGCATGCGCAGCACTTTCTCGCCAAGAATCGCTTCTGTAATAGCGATGTCCGTTTCGGTCACCGTGTTGCGTATCTCATGAACCCGCTTGAGCGCCGCCACGAACAACTGCTCCGTCTGTTGTACCTGTTCCTTGACAAGTTGGCCTCCCTGCAACAACTTGCGCTGGCGAATAACTTCGGCACGAAGCGTCGATTGTTCGCGCTCGGACTGGGCGAGCTGGCGCCGCTCCTTGGCAAGAATTTCTCTCATCTGGGCAATGGCATCGGAGCCTGACGGATCGGTGCTGGTACTGCCCTGCATCCAACCCAGACTAAGACTCTCGTGTCCGCTGACGAACAGGATCAACATCAGCGCCACTGGAATTAACACCCCGGTGGCGATCAAGTAGCGATTCTTTAGAGCCTCGGTGAGCATGAAGCCAAGAGTGTAAGGGCACGGCATAAACGGGTCAAGTCAAGATTGCGAGCCGGTGTAGTAATTGTGATTCTGACGGGAGTTAACCGCAACGTGATGATATCAGGGCGGGAGGATGCATCCTTGCTAAGACAAGTCTATGCCTTGTCCCGCGCCCGCTCTTGAACCGCTTGCCAAACTATTAAGCAACCGAATCGAAGCGTTGAATCGCCGCTTCATGGCTTTCGTCGTTTTTCATTCGTCGATCTATTGCGATGCACGCCCGGGAGCGGACACAGTGTCGTTCCAATCGATCGGACAAATTATTACGGCTGCCAACGATAGCAGCAGATCGGCACCGGCGGACCGGCAACCACGAGTGCCGCTTCGTAAGCGTCGATGGGATTCAATTCGGCGAGAGACCAGCCAGCCACGTCAGCTCGAATCCTCACTTCGTCGGAAGCGCTAAGGGTAATTTCCACCTCATCTAGCCTGCCGGATAGCCCTGTGCCCTTGGCTTTAAGAAAGGCCTCTTTACAGGTCCAACATCTGAAAAACGCCTGGCGCTGCAGCTCGGATGGAAGTCCGCGCAGCTCCGCGAATTCTCGCGCGGTAAAAAAGCTCTCGGCGATTTCCTCGAACTTGAAGCCGGGCTTGACGTACTCGATATCGACACCGACCTCGCCGATAAGGTTAATCGCGAGCAATGCCATGTCGTTGGAATGGGAGAGATTGAACTCAAAGCCACGATTGGCCAGTGACGGTGGTAATTTGGGCTTGCCGTTGCTGCCAAGCTCGAAATACAACCGCGCGGGGGGAATTTTTAAATAGCCGCTGAGAATCCAATGCAGAGCGATATGGGCAAGCAAAAAGCGCCGCCGGTGCTGCTCGAAGTGAAAGCGCGCCGCGCGTTCGCGCTCGTCCGGCGACAGCAACTCCCGCCCGCCGTCGACATCGACGCGCGCGTCATCTAACGGCACCGCCCAAACATGGACAGTCCGTTCAAGCGCCGGAAGTTCGGCCGGCGCTGCCCGCCACATGGTCATATTAACAATTCACCGCGGAGGGTGCAGACTTCGGATTTGGTAATTCCTCCAGTAAAGGCACGAAGATATTAAGCGACCGGCCATGCCGTTCACCTGGCGGCGCTGCGGGAGAAATCCGCCTCTCGTGCCCATAGTAGGAACCCCTTGCTATTTCTCCAGCAGTGTCGCCGCCTCGCGGATCGTTTTGCCCGAGGATGTGCGCGGCAGCGATTCGCGGAAGACGACGCGGTCGGGTACTTTGAAATTAGCCAGGTTGGCGCGCAGAAAGGCCAGCAGCTCTTTCTCGACAAGCGTCACTCCCGCTCGCGGCACGACGGCGGCTCCGATCACTTGGCCGCGCTTGGCATCCGGGATGGCAAAGACGATGGTCTCCTGCACGCCAGGATAAGTGTAAATTAAGTTCTCCACTTCGGCAGGATAGACGTTTAAACCTCCGGTGATGATCATGTCGTCGCGCCGGCCGAGATGATAATAATATCCGTCGGCTTCGACCTTGCCGACATCGCCGGTATAGAGCCAGCCGTTGCGGATTCGTTGCGCCGTAGCATCGGCCCTGCGAAAATAACCTTTCATGATATGGGGGCCGCGGGTGATGATTTCTCCCGCTTCGCCGACCGGCACGTCCTTATCGTCGTCATCGACGATGCGCACTTCCACGCCCGGCACGGCGCGGCCGATGCTGCCCATCTTGGATTCCGCTTTTTCCGGCTCGACCAGCGTGATCATCGGCGAAGTTTCCGTCAGACCGTAACCTTGAATCACTTTGATATGCGGCTGGGCAGTTTGAAACGCGCGCAGCAGCGGCATCGGAATGCTCGTGCCCATCATCGCGGCGATCTTCATGCTGCTGGTATCGTAGCTGGCGAGATTCTTCACGCCGAGCAATAGCTGAAACACGATGGGCACGCTTTCGAAAACATTGACCCGGTATTTTTGAATGCCTTCGAGCAAAGTGACCGGATTGATTTGATCGAAGATCACCAGCGTGTAGCCTTTTTCCGCCAACTCGTTACACACCACCGGCCCGACGATATGCGACATCGGCAGCACGCAGCCGCGCATCGTCGAGGCATCACACACGTTCATCGCGCCCATCACCATCGGATACTGCAGCAAATTGCGATAGGTTAGCACCACGCCTTTGGGCTCGCCGGTGGTGCCCGAGGTATAAAGAATCAAGGCATCGTCGTCAGGATTCAAGTTGGGCAAATTGTCTACCGCAGCAATGGCGCGGAATCGCTGCTCAAAGCTGCGCTCGTCCGTACCGCCGGCGATCCAGACCGGGATCGGCGCGATAGATTTAAAAATCTCTTCAACTTCCGGATAAAGCGTTTGATGCACCACCAAAAGTTTTAAATCGGCGTCTTGCAACACGCCTTCCAGCTCTTTGCCCTTCAGGCGCGCGTCGAGGATCACGGTCACGGCGCCGATCTTCTGGGTTGAATAATAAGCGAGCGGTATCGCCGCGGAGTTGGGCAAGAGCACGCCGACCCGATCGCCTTGGCCGATGCCCTCTGCGATCAATTGGCCGGCCAACGCCTGCACGCGCTGATTGAGCGCGGCGAAAGTTAGCTGCTCTTCTTTGGCGATGATCGCGGTCTTGTCCGGTTGCCGCGCCGCCGTCCGCTGCAAGACTTCCGCCGCGTAAAAACCTAACGAATCGGTATGGTTTGCCATAACGCAAATGCCCTCTGAAATGGTTTGTACCAGCGCGACAACTGCGCCAGCTCGCCACGTTGGAGTTTCAACTTACCCTGCTGCGTCGCCAAAAAAGCATCGATCTTATTACTGAAGACCGCGCGCCACCACGCAGCCTCGCCGCTAATGAGAAAATCGCCGTCCGATTGTTCGCTCAACCCGGTAATCTCGCCGGCGACGAACTGCACCGTCCATGCCGTGTGGTTATTTTCCATGAGCAAGGTTAGCGACGTAGTCAGACTCGTGTCGCCGCCAAACTGGCGAAAGTCGCTGTCGCCGTTGGCTCTGTCGACCAGCGCAGTCATATGTTCGCGTGAAAAAATCTCGTAGTCCTTCCCCACCCCGCCGCTGGCCGTGACGGGCGCCATCAAGCTCGCAGCAACCTCACTCTTAGCGCCGACGCCGTTTTTAAAAATTTGACAATGCACCGCTTCCTCGAGCAGGTCGGTGTAGAGAAACGCATCCTGAAACGTTTTACCGATCGCCACCGTGCCGTGGCCTTTGATGATCGCGACCGGAGAATATTTTAGCGCCTCGACCAGCGCTTCCGGTTTGGTTACAGTCGGCGTGTCCTGGGGAATCACCGGCACCTCGCCGATGGTATATTTTTCCTCGTAACTCACCGGTGAAAAGCTGTCGTGGGACAACGAGAACGCCAGCACCATCGGCGGGTGCACATGGACGATTGCCCGAGCGTCGGTGCCAGCGTATACCGCCAGGTGCATTGGCGTTTCACTCGAAGGCCGCTGGCTTTTCTCGACCGGCGTGCCGTCGGCGCGGATATGCACCAGGTCATTGGCGGTCAAAAAACCCAACGGCGCATGTTGGCCAGTGATGAGAAAATCGTTTTTGCCCATACGGCAACTCAAATTGCCGCCCCAGCCACTGATCAGCCGGCGCTCGAAGAGCAGCTTGCCCCAGCCGATTATTTCACTGTCAATCTTAGCCACAGGTAAGCCTAGCTAATTTTTCAATAACGCCCAGGGCACGACTTCCGACCCGACTGCGCGGACCGTGACGCCGGCCGGACAAATCGGCTCACCGAGAAAAGTCGTCACATCGCTATCAGTGGTCGATTCTTTGTGACAATCGCCGTTAAACAGCTCGATGGGGACACCATGTAAACGCGCCAATTGCACCGCCAGTAGCGAACCGCAAATCCCTTGCGCTCCTGCGGCGACCAAGCTGTCATAGAAAAAGCATAGCTTGCCAATCTCACCCTGGGCAAACAAAGTGCCCATCATGTTGTCGGCAATCACCGTGGTCGGCGCCTTGCGCTTGAGCAATTCTGCTACGACCACGCGCGCGCCCCATAGCTCCGGGCGCATTTCCGGAACCAACAGGCTTTCAGCTCTTTCCGCCTTCAATGCGCTGAGCAAAAAAGAATATTGGCTCGGTGGCGGCACACCGTAAAGCAGCAGATATTTTGCGTTGGCGCGGGAAACCCTCGCATCGACCGTGGCATCCACTTGGTATTGCCGCCGAAAGGTCTCCGCGGTGTAGAGACCGTCCAAGCCGACATAGTTGGTCACGAACTCCGCCGGCGTCAGATCGAACGCTGGGTAACGCACCTTAAGATCGGCGTGCTCACCGGCGACCAACGAGCGGCCATGATAGATTAATAGTTCCTCGCCCGACCGCTCTTCGATGGCCACGTCGGCACCGCGCGCGAGGGAACGCGGATCTTGCACCAGCGCGTGAAACGGCACGCCGTATACTTTGGCCATGCGTGCTATGGCGTAGGTTCCGACTTTGTTGATCACATCGCCGTTTTGCGCCACGCGGTCGGCGCCGACGACTACCGCATTGACTTCGCCCTGCGCCATCACCTGCCCGACCGCGCAGTCGGGGATCAGGGACACCTTCACGCCGGCTTGAGCCAACTCCCAGGCGGTCAACCGCGCACCCTGCAAGTAGGGCCGGGTCTCGGTGGCGATGACGGATAAATCTTTGCCCAGCTGTTTGCAGTAAGCTGCCACCGCGACCAACTCGCCGCTGATGTTACAATGGGTCAACACTCGCGCCGGATCGGCTAGGATCGCAGCGGTGCGTTTAGCGCGAGCGCTGCGTGCCCGGGTAATTTCCCCGCCGAACTCGCGCGCCCGGCGCGCGATAGCAGCGCCAACGGCGCCGTTATCCGGTAACTTATCAAAAAACTCAGCGACGAAGCTGCCTAGGCCGCGAAAATCGAAGGTCGGACGGACGTCGCAAAATTGTTGGGTTAACTGCGTCAACCGCGCGCGCAGCGGCACCGGATCATTGCCCTGGTATTGCTGCGCCACCAGCGCGTTGCTGTAGAGAAAGGTCAGCACTTGGCCGTAGGCGCGGGTCTTCATTTCGCGCACCGCATCGAGCGCCTGGGCCACCTCAGCTACTTCAATGTACTCGAGCTTTTCTGGAACCTGAGTTTCGTCAAGAATCCGGAAACCGTTATCGTGCCAGAGCACCGGTTCAAACAGCGGACTTTGGACGACGCTCATTTTCTTAGCTCAACGAAAAGCAACGGCTACAAATATTTGAGGGCTTGGCGCGCCACTTCGATGGTCCTCTGCTCGGCTTCGAAAAACACCGAATCGCGAAAACCGAACTTGCCATAAAGACATTCATCCGACACCGCCAGCAACGCGCCGGCTTTTTTGCCGCGCACCTGTGCGATGGTCAAGAAAGTTGAGGTCACCATGTCGATGCTCGAAACGTTTTGCTGGTTCAGTTGGTGGATCAGTTCCGGCGTCTCTTGAAACAATGCATCGGTGGTGAATATCCAGCCAAGATGACAGTGAACTTTTAAATCCTCCGCCGCCTGCTTCAAGGCCGCGACGACGCTAGGGTCGGCTACGGTGGAGAAATTCTCGGCGACGTAGTAGCGCGAGGTGCCGTCGCCGCGCAGGGCGCCGGTGACGATCACCAGATCGCCGACCTTGACGTGATCCTGCAGTGAGCCGCAGCTGCCGACACGGATCAAAGATTCTGCGCCGGCGCCGCAAAGAATTTCCGTGGTAATCGCCGTATCCGGTGCGTAACGGCCACCGTTGCCGATGCTGACCCGCTTGCCGTCGAGCCCGCCGGTGTGCATTTCGTAGTCGAGGAAAGTGAAACTTTTTTGCGGCGCGTCCAAGAGTTTCACCATCATCACACTGCGTTCCTTCGGACCGGGGATCAGTGCGTAGGGACCGAGGGAGTTCGCCTTGAGTCCGAGCATGCCGAGCATCCGTTGCGGTGTGAAGTGCGGCTCTTTGACCATAAATCAAACCATTAAAGCGCCGGTAAAATAAAATCGAGCAGATCTTCCGTCGGCAATCCGCCATCGGGCAAGTCGCCGAAGGAACGTTGGCACAGCGCGCTCGAAGTCAACATCAGTTCTGCGCCGCTGGCGCGCGCCTCGCGCATGCGGTCGGCTGCGTTCCACTGCGCTAACGCGGGATCGGCCTCGGACACGCCGCCACCTCCGCCGCAACACCAAGCCCAGCGTTGGTTGCGCTCCATCTCGACCAAATTCAGACCAGGAATTGCCCGGAGAATTTGCCGCGGCGGATCGTAGACACCGCAGCCGCGACCGAGATGGCAAGAATCGTGGTACGTTACTTTCCTGGCGATCGGCTTGGTAAACTTGAGCCGTCCAGCTTTCAGCGCCTGGGCGACGAACTCGACGCCATGCATCACTTCAAGGTCACTCGCGTCTTTGACGTATTCGCGCCAGATACGTTGGCAACTGCCGCAAGCGACGACGACTTTCTTGACGCCTGCGTGCGTCAACGTCGCTAGATTGGCGTCTTTTAATCGTTCGTACTCGCGGCGAAAACCAAGATCGAAGGCGTACAGCCCGCAGCATTTTTCCTGGTCGCCAAGTATGGCAAAATCTTCACCAGATTTTTGCATCAGCTTGGCCAGTGCGATGGCGCTGCTCTTGCCGCTGGCGCGGTCCGCCGAGCAGCCGGCGAAGAGTAGCGTCGAGGCTTTGCCGTCACTGAGTTGTTTCAGGCCCAAGCCTGCGGCCCATGCGCCGCGCCCGGTCTGTGCCCAAGGATTATCATGTTGTTTGAGGCCGTCGTAAATCGCCTGATGCGCTGGCAACGGGCCGTCTTTTTCGGTGATCTCCTCGCGCATTGCCACGGTAATATCCCAAGGCCCGTAACCGTCTCCGCGCACGCCGCATAGTTCTTGGCACATCAAACAGTTTGTGCAAGCGTACATCACCTCTTTCAGCTCTGGCGAGATCGGATCCAGACCATGAAACACCCGCTGCGCCATTAGCCAGCGCGATTTGGGCGTGTGCCGCTGAAATTTGTAGAACTCATAGGGTGGACATTTTTCTTTCGGCCCCGGCTCATCCTCCATGGGGTTGGCCGGCCCGTGGCCGTAGCACGATCCACAAAGCACGCAGCCGCTGCTGCGTTCGTCGAGGCCCTTGGCATAAAGCCATTTTTTGACTCGTTCAAGGCCCATTGGTTTGGTGTTTTCTGCCACGGAATTAACGCCTAAAAAGATTAATTAATGAATAAACAGTTATAACTTGTAATATTTGCTGTCAATCAAGCCGGCCCAAAGCTGAGCTCGGTATGGTAAAAAAGTAAGCTAGAAATCTGTTTTGAGATTAGCGCTACTGATCGGCGCCGGTCACTTCGCCAAGGGTTCGTGGTCGAGTTGCCGCAGTAACGCCGACATCTGCTTCTGATCGGCCTTGCTCAGTCCGGCGAAGATTTCCCCGACGCATTTCTCGAATAACGGAATCGTGCTCTTGTAAAGTTTGGCGCCCTTCTCGGTCAACGTCACATGGACTACCCGGCGGTCTCTTTCGTCGCGCTTGCGCGCAACGAATTTTTTAGCCTCAAGCCGGTCGACGATGCCGGTAAGATTGCTCACAGTAACCAACATTTTCGCGCCGATCTCGCCAAAGGGCAGACTGCCGGCATAGCCGACGGTCGCCAGCACGTAGAACTGCGGCGGCGTCAGCCCCAACTCCTGCAAGTCGTCCTCGAGTTTTTTGTGTGAATGCAAACTGAAACGAAGAAAGCGTAGCCAGAGGCTTGTGCTATAGGAGGTGAAAAACGGCCGCTTGACTTCTGCCACGACGGCAACATTATGCGCACACTGGAAAAAATGCAACTTATTCCGGCGAGCAGCCAATTCCGCCATTCGGCATTGCTAACGCGCCGATTGCGATGTTAGCTACGGTATAAATGGAGTTCACGACCGGCATGAAACTGCACATTCTTGGCTGCGGCGATGCCTTTGGCAGCGGCGGGCGCAATCAGAGCGGCTACCTTGTCGAAACTGCGGACAAGCTTTTCCTGCTCGACTGCGGACCGACGTCTTTACTAATGCTAAAGCGCGCCGGATTCGATCCACGGCGCGTCGATACCATCCTCTTGAGCCATTTACATGGCGACCATTTCGGCGGCATTGCGTTTTTTTTCCTAGAGTATTTGTTTCTCCGGCCCAGGCTCGAACCGTTGGTGATTGCCGGCCCGCCGGGGACGGAAGCAAAAGTTCGCGCACTGTTTCATGTGATGTATGGAGGCACGACCGACGACAAGGAAATTCCGCCGACGCGCTTTGTCGTCCTACACCCTGACGAGCCGGTTAGCGTTAACGGCATTGAAGTCCTGCCATTTCGAGTGCCGCACCAAACCGACATGATTTCGTTAGCCTTGAAGGTCGGTTATGACGGCAAGCAGATTTTGTTTTCAGGTGATTCGCTGTGGACCGAGAGTTTCGTCGAGCACGCTCGCGGCGTAGATTTGTTTGTCTGCGAATGTTCGTTTTTTCGCGAGCAGCCCGGCATGCATGTCAATTATCAGACCTTGACAGCCAATCTCGCCCGATTGCGCTGCAAGCAGCTCGTCCTCACCCACCTGGGCGACGAAATGCTTTCGCGTAGAAATGAAATATCCTCCAGGGTTGCCGAAGATGGGATGGTGCTTGAGCTTTAGTCAGCGCGCTTGTTCAGCCAGCCTCGCGCGCTGCCGGGAATTGCCGGATCAAAGAGCGCTGGCCGTTTTTGGCGAAAAGCGCTTGAGCGACTTCCTGAGCTGCCACCAGCTCGGCATAGGGGCCCACCTGGACGCGATAGGCGGGCTCCTGCCCGACCGCCACGGCGACATCGACAAACGCGTCGAAACCCTGCTCGTTTATCTGCCGCGACAGCGTTTCGGCGCGTTCCCGTTCGCGAAAAGAACCAACTTGCAATACGAAGCCCTCGACGGATTTAAGCCGCTCGTTACCACCGGGTAGGATGACCGTGGAAATCCGTTGGCGCGACGAGCCTTCGCTGAATACCGGCTTGTGCGTGGTCTGCGACGCGGGCTTAAGAATGTCGTAGTTGTCGAAGCCATAGGCGAGCAGATGTTTGGCGTCGCTCCACATATTGGTCGCGCCCAGGATCGCCACGATCAGGGTCATGCCGTCGCGCTGTACCGCGCCGACATAACAGCGTTGTGCCGCGTGGGTATAACCGGTCTTACCCCCCAGGGCGCCTTCGAAATCCCATAACAGCCGGTTATGGTTGCGCACCGAGATGCGCCGTGGCACGACTTTCTTTTTTACCACCGCCAGCGAATTCACCGAGCTGAACTTGGTCTGGATGATTTCGCGAAACAGTGAAATCTTCATGGCGTAGCGAAAAATCGTCGCCAGATCGCGGGTCGTCGAATAGTGATCCGGCGCAGTCAGACCGTGGGGATTAGTGAAATGACTGTTGATAGCGCCCAAACTATGGGCTTTTTTGGTCATAAGATCGGTATACCGTTCCACCGATCCGCCGATCCCTTCAGCCAGTACCACACTGGCGTCATTGGCCGAGGCGAGCATGATGGCGTAGAGCAGTTCTTCAATCGGCATCGTTTGCCCCGGGCGCAAGTACAATTTGGAAGGCGGCACGCGCGTGGCGTCTTTCGATACCGTCAGGCCGTCGCTGAGCTTGCGGCCGCTTTCTAACGCCACAATGGCGGTCATCACCTTGGTCGTGCTCGCCGGCGGCAGCCGGAGGTCGGGATCCTTTTGAAACAGGATCCTGCCGGTGGCGGCATCCATGAGCAGCGCTGATTTTGCCGTCAGATCGTCTTCTGGGCTAAACGACCAGAGCGGCGTGATCGAAGCGAAAACAACCAAAATAGCCAAGCTGAACGCGGCGAGGAATAGTTGACGGCAGCGCAGAACCTTTACCCTCTCAATCGGTGTAGATACAAAGCCAAGAAGGATCTCGGCTACCAATCTGATAATATTGTTTTATAACATGTCCTTGGTAACGAGGACAATTAAAAACCAGTTTTTTCACCGGCTGCTATCCGTTCGTGACGGGAGGTGCCGCAATTGCGCGAAAATTCCCCAGGTGGAAACGGCGCTTTACCGGCGCACCGCATTCAAGCTGAGAAACAGCACGGGCAATTAGCTTCCCGGCAGCAGGCCCGCCCAGCCTCGCGATAAATTTTTACCAGCCGAATCCCCAGTTCCGTACTGTTGGCAAGCAGCTCCGTCATTTTACTTTTTAGTCGGCGCGATTCCCTGGCGCGAGATTTCCCGTTCGGCGCGGTCGGCAACACCCGCCTGCTCGCCCAGAGCCTCGCGGCGAATTCGCTCTTGGCACGGCTGGCAAATGCCGCCCTTTAATGCGTCTGAGGGTTTTTGCGCAGACCATACATTTTTTCGCGGCTTCACTCATGACGGCACCTTTCCTTGATTGGCGAACATGGGTACTAACTCAGGATCTTGATTTGCTTCGGATTGTCGAGAATTATCTCCAAGCCATACTGCGGGTGGTCTTTAATCTGACCGGTGATTTCAACTTCTTTATTCTCAAAATTCTTAGGGGCCACCTGATTCTTTTCGAACAGCTCCAGCGCCGAAGCAAAAATCACCGCGGTCAGCGCCTCCCGCGATGGACCGAAGTTAAGAAAATAAGTATTGCTCTTGGCTGAATGGCCGACACGAAATACCCGGCCGCGCACCCGTGCCAGCTTGCCAGTAAGCGCGCGGATTTTGTCCACCTCCCTGGCCCCTAATGATGGAATTTCGGCCGCCTGCTCCGCTTGCAGTACGGGCTCGCCCAGCGGCATGTAGGTCACACGGTGTTGACCCGGCACCGCGGTCGCTGTGCCAGGCAAATTTGCCAGTGAACCGCTTGCCGGCGGTGTGTCGCCGGCCGGTGGATTCCAGCGTAGGTACAAGCCATGAGTAAACAGTCCGGCGGCGAAAGCCAGCACAATGAGCCAAGCGCTCCCCACCGTGCGACTCATTACGGCTTCCTCTCCCACAGGCGCAAGAAAGCTTGGCGATAGTCCTCGGCGAGGGGTCCAGCGTCACGAAAAAGCAACAGATTTTCATCGTTGGCGTTTTCCGCCGAATGGGTCCAGTTGTAAGACCCGGTGAAAACGGTTTTACGGTCGATGACGGCGAACTTTTGGTGCATCAAGCCGGCGTCGCGCTCCGAGCTTTTCGCCTTCGTGCCGGACAGCCGGCGCAGCGGTATTTTATGCGCATCGAAATACTTCCCCTTGGAATTTTCCATGCGCGTGTCGAAGTCGCGGTCGATCACAATCTGCACCGCGACGCCGCGTTTTTTTGCCTGCACTAGGGCGCCGGCCAGCTCATCGTTGGTAAACGCGTAAACCGCTACTAGCAACTCTTTTTTGGCCTGGTCAATCTCGCGCAGGATATGCGCCGCGCATTTGCCCTGGGGGCTGAAACAAGCCTGTACGACCATTTCAGCCATGCAGACTGAGGGAATCAGGGTGAGCCAAAGAAGCTGTGCGGTAAGCAGGCGAAGCATAAGTTACCGAACCGGAACGACACTTTGCTGATTGCGGCGGCCGGCCAGGCACATGCCGAGAATCAGCTTTTCCATCACCAAGCGGGGTTGGCCGCCGCTCGATTTGAGCCGCAGATCGGCGTCGAACAACGATTCCATATGGCCAACAAGCTCCGGCATGGCGAACCGTTCGGCACGTTGAAAGCACATGTAGTCGGCGTAAGGACTGCGGGTCAGCGCCGCGACTCCCTGCTTGGCGGCAATCTGCTGAAACTGCTGGTAGCTTATACCGCGCTTCCAATGGGGCCGCAGGTCGCCGTCCAAAAGCTGCCGGGCGCCGATCAGACGGCGCACTTCGCCGGCGATGGTACCCAAAATTTTTAATGGATGGTCGCCTTGGCCCATCAACCGGGACAGTTGCCCAAGCGCGCCCAGGGCGTCGCGATCACCGATGGCGCGGGTGAGATCGAAGATCCAGCCTTCACCATGATCAGCAACCATCGCCTCGACATCATGCGGCTCAATGACTGGCCGTTCGGCGGCATAAAGCAGCAGCTTGTCGAGCTCCTGTTGCAAAGTACGAAGATCGTCACCGGCGCGGGCGACGATCATGTCGCGCGCCTGGGGCGCGATATTCTTACCCGCCTGGCGCAGCCGTTGGGAGATGAAGCTGATTAGACTGTCGTGATCGACTTTACCGTACCGGTCGCGTGTCAAGCCGAGAAACAAAGCCGCGCCCAATTCTTCGAAACGTTTGAACAATCTTGTGCGCCGGTCGACTTGCATCGCGGAGAGCAATAAAAATGCCCATTCCGGCATTTTGCCATCCAACAATTCGCCCAAGCGATGGGCGTCGGCCCCTTTGCGTTTGCTGAGATCGAGATCACGGCTCTTGGCATAAGCCAGCAGCGCGCCGACGTCTTCCCGCGCCGCGCTGCCGTCGACATCGAGCAACCCTATGAGCGGATTTGACGCCGCTGCGTCCAGCCGATCCCAGGTTTCCTGGGTCCAGGCTTCGACTATTAAGAGATCCGCCAGCAGTTTGACGGCATCATCGCGTCGGCCCTCGCGCCAAAGATCGAGGATCTTTTCACCAAACTCGCCTTTTTGCGCGGACGAGAAAAAGTACGGCGCGTTTTCTACCCACAGGACTTTCTTGCCGGGGAAAAACGGCGGCGTCATCAGCGAGCCTTCCACTTGATCCCAGCTCACCGTCCGGCCATCGAAGCGTTCGAAGTTAAACCCTCTGTGGTCTTGCGGCACCAACGCATCGACCACTTGCTTGCACGTCACTTGTACTTGCAGATCGTCGCCGAACAGCAACAACAGTTGCGGCCCTTTGGCGCTCCTAAGATCGGCGAGGATAGTGGGTAAATCGCTTTTCACGGAAGTACGGGTAATTCGAGTGTCAATGGGATGGGGCTCAACTGGACACACTGCCCAGCACTCAATTCGCGAGCACGACGCTTAATGCTTCGGGACCCACATCTGGTTTTTATCACTCCAGGCGTAATCCGAGCGCCAGACCTTCAACCCGATGGTATATTTGCCACCTGATTTGGTGACGAAGATACGTTCCATCGAATGGGGAATCTCGGTGCGCGCGATGATCATCACCTTTTTTGCGATGCCCTTGTTGATCAGGATGCGATCGCCCTCGCGCATGGTTATCTGGTTTTCTCTTCTGCGCCTGCTGGCCATGGGCCAAAGCTATCACCGGTAATTTCCACAGGCAATGATTTCGTTACACCAAGCCAATTCCATTTGCCGATGGAGCGCTAGCGACGGATTGTCAACTTGACAATCAGCCGACCCTCCGATAGCTGTCCGGGGAGTTAGTCACGCGGTACCCAATGAATATCGACATCCACGCACATTTCGTCCCCGCCGACAGCCTTCGAGTCGCCAGCGAGATCGGCAAGCGTCACGGCATGAAGCTGGAGAAGAACGAGCGTGGCCGCGAGATCGTCAGCCGCGCTGGCAAGCCCTACTTGACCCAACCTAAAGCCGAGTTCTCCGACCTCGATTTGCGTCTATCGATCATGGATAGCCAAGGTGTCGACATGCAGGCGCTGTCTCCAGCCAGCACCTATTTTTTTTATTGGATGGACGCCGAAGAATCATTGGCCTATGCCCAGTGGCTCAACGAACGCTTGGCTGAAGCGGTGGCTACACATCCCGCCCGCTTGGTGGCTCTCGGGTCCGTGCCAATGCACGACAGCGCCAAGGCGGTGGTTGAACTGGATCGGGCGGTGACAAACCTCGGCTTGCGCGGCGTTGAGATTGCGTCAAATATCAACGGTCGCTATTTCGACGATGCGGCATTTAATCCATTTTGGGAAGCGGCTCAGGCTCTGGACGCCCTAATTTTCGTCCACCCCAATCAGGTGGTCGGCGCCGATCAAATGAAGGAGTTCAATCTCGCCAATCTAATTGGCAATCCGACCGACACTTCGCTGGCCATTGCCAAATTGATTTTCAGCGGCGTGCTTGAACGTTACCCGAAATTAAAAATCTTGCTCGCCCACGCCGGCGGCTTCTTACCGTATACCTGGGGCCGACTGGATCGCGGCTATCGGATTCAAGACTCGGCAACATCGAAGATACTCAAACCGCCTGGAGAATATCTCAAGTTGCTCAACTTCGACACCATCACCCATAGCACCATGGCGCTGGAATATTTAGTCGCAAACTTCGGCGTCGATCATGTGGTGCTGGGCAGCGATTATCCCTACGACATGGGGGATCCCGAACCGGTGGCCTCGCTGCGCGCGGCGCGCATCGACGGCGCCGGCCTGGAGCAGATCGCCGGCGCCAATGCTTGTAAACTGTTAGGAATCGGCATTTAGTTAGATCAATTTTTTATTCGGAGGTGCCATGCGACTAGTTACTTTTACGCGCACTAACCAGCAGCGGGTCGGCCTGATGGGGCCGCAAGATCAAATCATCGATTTGACCGAGGTCAATCGGCGCTATCTCAAAGGCGGTGTTGCGCCGTTTCTGACCAGCATGCAAGCGTTCATCGAAGCCGGCGGCAAAGCGCTTCAGGTTGCGCGCAGCGCCGCCAAGTATGTCGCGGGAAAGAATCCCGATGAGCAAAAAAAGCTCGTCGCTGCCGGCGCCTTGATCAAGCCAACCCAGGCAAAAATCATTTCTCCAATCCCGACACCAAGAAAGAATTGCGTGATGCTCGGAATCAACTACCGCGAGCATGTCGACGAAGGCGCACGGGCGCGCCAACTGGAAATCAAATATCCCGACTATCCGGTATTTTTTACCAAACCCGCCACTTCCGTCATTGGCCAGTATGGCAAAGTCATCAAGCATAAAGTCACTGACAAGCTCGATTGGGAAGTCGAGTTGGCCGTGATCATCGGCAAAAAAGGCCGGGATATTCCCAAAGCCAAGGCCTACGATTACGTATTCGGCTACACCATCTGTCTGGATATGACCGCTCGCGAGCTACAGCGCATCCACGGACAATGGTTCAAAGGCAAAGCTCTCGATACGCTTTGCCCGCTTGGACCGTGGATCGTCCACAAGAGTGCCATGCCCGACCCGCAACAAGTGCGCCTCATCTGCCGAGTCAACGGCCAAGTCATGCAGGACGGCAATACACGGGACATGATCTTCGACATCCCGACGATCATCGAATCGCTTTCCGGCGGCATGACGCTGGAACCCGGCGATATTATCAGTACCGGCACCCCTTCAGGCGTCGGCTTCGCCCGCGTGCCGCCGGTATTTTTAAATCCCGGCGATAAAGTCGAAGGTGAAATCGAAGGCATCGGCAGTCTCCATGTCGACATCGTTGCGCCATGATTTGCTGTCTGGCTAAAAACAGCGCCGATTTTTGCAATTTTTTCAATTGAAGTTTCCGTCGTAGTATAGATCTAAAATCAAGTGTTGGGCGGCGCGAATTTGACTTGGAGCTGGTGCTTTGTTAAGGGTGCTGTCGTTGCTAGGGGTGTCTGCCAGAGTCAGACTGAGAGCCTGAAACCAGGTAACCCTTTGAACCTGATCCGGGTCGCACCGGCGTAGGGAAGCGTGAAAGTCAAAGTCGCGTCGAAGTCGATTCGGCGCCACCCACTTGAAACCGTGTTCCCTGACCACCATCGGGTGGTCTGTGCGAATGCGGTTTTTTTATTGTGATGAAAGTTAAAATTAACGGCGAAGAGCAGGAATTCGCCAATAGCCTGACCCTGAGCGCGCTGTTGGAATCGCTGCAAATTCGGCCGGGCCGTGTGGTAGTCGAGCGCAACCGGGAGATCGTCCCGCGCGACAGCTACAACGCGACGTTGATAAACGATGGCGACACATTGGAAATTGTCCACTTCGTGGGCGGAGGATGACCATGGAAGACTATTTTGAATTGGCCGGCACGAAGTTTCGTTCGAGACTCATCGTCGGCACCGGAAAATACAAGGACTTCGCCGAAACCAAAAAAGCCATCGAGGTCTCGGGCGCTGAAATCGTCACCGTGGCCGTGCGACGCGTCAATATTACGGATCCCGACAAAGAAAATCTTCTCGACTATCTCGACCCCAAGAAATACACGATCCTACCCAATACCGCCGGCTGCTACACCGCCGATGACGCCGTGCGCACCTGTCGGCTCGCCCGCGAAGCGGGCGTGGGAAAACTCGTCAAACTCGAAGTAATCGGTGACGACAGAACCCTCTTTCCGGACGTGCCCGCGACTCTCGATGCCGCCAAGATATTGGTCAAAGAAGGCTTTATTGTCTTGCCTTACATCACCGATGACCCGATCACGGCACAAAAACTCGAAGACATGGGCTGCGCCGCGGTAATGCCGCTGGCCGCGCCTATCGGCTCCGGACTGGGCATTAGGAATCCCTACAATATTAGAATCATTTTGGAGCACGCTAAAGTACCTGTGATCGTCGACGCCGGGGTGGGCACAGCCTCAGATGCGGCGGTGGTTATGGAAATGGGCTGCGCCGGAGTCTTGATGAACACCGCCATTGCCAGCGCCAAAGACCCGATCTTAATGGCCGAAGCGATGCGCCAGGGCGTCGAAGCGGGTCGTAAAGCCTATCTGGCTGGGCGTATTCCAAGAAAACTCTACGCCACCGCATCGAGCCCGCTGGATGGAATGCTCAATTAGCTAACGCCATTGCCCCAACCGGATTTCGATCTATACTTAGTTACCGACCGCAAGCTTACCCACGGCCGTGATTTACTCTGGGTGCTCGAGCGCGCCCTGGACGGTGGCGTTAAAGCGATCCAATTACGCGAGAAGGATCTGAGCGGCAAGCAGCTTTTTATTCTAGCGCAGCGCGTTTCTGAACTCTGTCAGCGCTATCAAGCCCAATTATTCATAAATGACCGGGTCGATGTCGCGCTTGCCGTCGATGCGGCTGGGGTTCACCTTGCCGAAACTTCCATGCCGGTGCCGATCGCGCGTTCACTCTTGGGCGCGCACCGAATCATCGGTGTGTCTACACACTCCATGGAAGGCGCGTGCAAAGCGGAACGAGAAGGCGCCGACTTCGTTGTGTTCGGGCCAGTTTATTTCACACCATCCAAAGCTGATTACGGTACGCCGCAGGGGCTTAACGCGCTGCAAAAAATTGTCGCGAAGACTTCCCTAGCCGTTTATGCTATCGGAGGAATCAAGGCGGAAAATTTGCCGGAAACCCAAAAAGTCGGCAGCCGCGGCGTGGCCGTGATTTCGGCAGTCATGAGCGCCGATGACCCTGGCCACGCGGCGCAACAGCTGTTAGCCCTGTTCACGAGGTAAACCCGTGGCAGAAACTCTTCAACAAGTCGTCGCCTATATTAAAACAAACTTGGCCGCGAGTTTGGTGATCGCATTCGTCGCTGGTTTTCTGGCGACGCGGCTCGTCGCGGCCGAACGCCGCCCTGGAGTTATCGGATTCACGATAATCGGCTCCATCGGTTTCTTCCTCGCTCGCTTGGTGATTCACTATTACCAACTTAACGAATATCTCGAAAACCTGCAGGGGCTGCGCTTTTTTATTGACCTGACAGCGGCTTTCATCGGTTCCTTCGTCATCGCCGGAATAGTTCACTTCATTAAACCCACATAAGCTAGGCGCCTCCCGTATTAAAGCGCCGATTCGGAATCAAGTCAGACGTGATTTGGGAAATGCGTGAAATTGCCGGCTGCTTATCACCACAGCCAGCTTAATAAGAGGAAGCGTCAGCGAAAAGGACAGCCGCCGATGGCAATTAAAACCAGCCAGATCGCGATCGGGCATGCCGAGCGGCGCCAGGAGCCAGTGGTATCTAGTCCGCCTTTTTGAACTCGTGTTTGAACTCTTGCAGATTGATGTGGTGTTTTTTCAGTAGATCATAGAAATCCGCCCGGTACTTCCCGGCAATCTCCGCTGCTTTTGCGGCGCTGCCGCTGCAGTGTTCCAGCAGGCGTATAAGATAGGCCTTCTCAAATTCCGCCCGCGCTTCTTTGAGTGAGTTGAGCGGGCCGTCGAGCGCCACCCCATCCCCTCGGCGGACAGACTCCTGGGAACCCAGAGCCGTCGGCACTGCCATTTCCAATAACAGCTCTTCGGTGACGAGCTCGCCGTCGGCCATCGTGACCGCGTACTCTAACGTGTTTTCAAGCTCCCGAACATTGCCCGGCCAGTCATGCTGCATAAGCTTCTTCATGGCTTGGGGCGTGATACCTTTCACGGCCTTTTTCGTCTGCAGCGCGATCTTCTGCAGCAGATGGCTTACCAGGTGGGGTATATCTTCTTTGCGTTCCCGCAGCGGCGGCAAACGAACCGGAATAACATGAATCCGGTAGAACAGATCTTCGCGAAAAACCCCCTTCTTCACTTCTTCTGCGAGATCCTTTTTGGTGGCCACTATCACCCGGACATCCACATGGATCGGCTTTTCTCCGCCAATGGGATAAAACTGCCGCTCCTCCAACGCGCGCAGTAACTTTGGCTGAATCGACAGCGGCATATCGCCAATCTCATCCAAAAAAATCGTCCCTTCATGGGCCTGGGCAAAAAATCCCTTGGTGCTTCGCACCGCGCCGGTGAACGATCCCTTCTCGTGTCCGAACAGCTCGCTTTCCAGCAACGCTTCGGGGACGGCGGCGCAGTTGATCGCGACGAAGGGCTTATTTTTCCTCTCGCTGGCCAGATGAATCGCCTTGGCGATCACCTCCTTGCCGGTGCCGCTCTCCCCGTGAATATAGACTGTCGAGTCGGTCTGGGCGATTCGCGACACCCCTGCCAATACCTTCTGCATCTTGTCGCTGTTGGCTACGATATTGGTAAAATCAAACTTCTCCTTGAGTAGCTCCTTGAGCCGCACGTTCTCGCTGGCGAGCCGGCGATTTTCCAGGGCCCGGGCAATTTGCAATTGCAGTTCCCGGGGATCGATGGGCTTGGTGAGGTATCCGTAGGCGCCTCGCTTAATCGCCTCTACGGCGCCTTCGATACTGCCATAACCCGTGAGGATAATAACCGGCAGGGCGGGATTGATGGCATGCAATTCCCCCATCAGTGACATGCCGTCTTGGTCCGCTAGCTTCAAATCGACAATCGACAAATCAATGTTATCGCCGTTGAGCGCGGCTTTTGCCTCTTCGCCTTTGACGGCCGTGACCACCTCGTACTTGGCCGCCTCGAGTCTGGTCCGAACCAATTCGAGCAGGTTGTAGTCATCGTCGACAACCAGAATTTTTCCCGTGGACATCATAAACCAGCCTCTGGCGAATCTTCTATCGCTTCACTCGACTGATCTCAAGGCGGCCTATCCCTGGGCGATTGCGCCGATTTCCCCTGCGCCATTCGTCTTCCTAGCGCCGCCGCTTTTTAAACCTTCGCGCTTTGAAGGCCGAGTATAAGTCGGTTTTTGGTATAGCTCTTGCTTTACGCCTCATGATAACTGGAGGAAACTAAAAAGCTGCTTATCACTGGTGCATATAGTCATAAATAGAAGAGGTGAATATGAAGAGATATATAACGTTAGTGATATTTTGTTTGTGCTTGGTGATAACGGGTTTAACTAACGCGGCCCAGACATCAGGCCGCTGGGAACTCTTGGGTCAACGTGAGGTAGATTTTCGCAACGACAAGGATCAAATCGATGTTGGTCGAAATGAAGGCCAATTTAGACAGCTGCAAATCCGGGTTAAAGATGCGCCAATTGAGATTACTAATATGGTCGTAAGGTTCGGCAACGATCAGACCTTTAGTCCGAAGATTCGTTACAAATTTTCCGAAGGGTCCGGCACTCAAGTCATTGATCTCCCAGGCGAACGTCGCACCATTAAACGCATCGATTTTAACTATAGAAGTATCAGTCGCCGCGAAGGGAAAGGCACCGTAGCCGTGTTCGGTCGCTAAGCACTAAATCTGAAAATATTTTTGCGAGGGAGGCCTGGGCAGTAGCGCCTCCGTCGTGCATTAGCCAGGGTCAATGCAATTTCAAAATTGCCGCTAGAACCAACCCTACCGTGCATGGCGCGGGTCGGAGTGTCGCCCCGTGATAAGCTAAGCTCATTCGCCAGCAACAAATCGGAAACCGGGTCTGTTGCAGATTACCTTCCTACCCATCGTCTTTTTCGTAGGGTAAATACCTTCAAAGATTGCTTCAGCTAAACTTCTAAACAGATTTCCTTCCAAAATTAGCGATTCCAGATCTCATAATACTGGCACGTGCCTTGCGTCGCTGGCCGTTGTGGTTTGATCGCGGGCATCGATCGAATCAATGAGTATTGAGCAAAATACGCGGATGCGTTTTTGCCAATGGAAACTAATGTGCAATGCAGGAGACTACCGTGCGATATAAATTAAAAAATTTGATCTATGTTGCGGTTATTCTCTTGATACTCTCGGCAGTAGCCTCAGCGTTGCACGCTCAAACCGAGGAACCCTGGAATGCTCTGCGCGATTTTACATTTGTTCATGGCGCCATAGGTCGTCTCACGGAGGGCCATGTCGGAGCAGTGCTGCATAATTCCGCGAAAGAACATTTCGCTCTCGTGATATTTGCCGGCGTGTGTCATGGGCACAGCTGCGCCGTTGAAACTCCCGTCGCCTATTTCGTAGTCGATGCCCAGGGTTTGCTGTTGACAAGCCACGTTGAACCGGGCGCGAAACTTGAGTCGATTGGGGGTTTTCAGATTTCCTAAAACCTACATCAGAGATAAACAGCGAGGAGAAGGATTATGAGGTTAAGGAATGAGAGTTTGAACGAAACCGCAAATGCGCCGGTAGTGCATTGCCGCGCCAGGCGAGAAATCCGTACCCATGCGGGAAATGTTCGGCCGGCCACGTTAGGTACGATAATTTCCGAAATCGACAACCTGGGTCGGCACATGCTCCAGGTGCATTGGCGAAGTGGTATTCGTGCCTACGTATTTCCGGATGAGGTGGAGATTGTATCGCCTAGCGGCTTTGCAGCGAATTGTTTTTCGCCGGAGCCTGAAAGCATTCGCCCCTTGTCCAACAAAAATTGACCCGTGATCAGCTGGCCAACGCGAATAAAAAAATCCGGCGCCTGATGACATAGCTTTGCCAAGCGGTGCACGCGACTGTCCAAAGAGGTTGGACGAACCGAGAAGGATTTAAGTTTCCCCAGGCGTTTGGCGTTTAGACTCGATCATCACTTGGTCGCCACACGAGTGAACTTCCACACGCTGATGTCCATGCGCGCCTATCTTTGCGGTCCGACGTTCGCCTATGCGCGGCGATAAATCATCTACGCAAATAGCTAAGCAGATTTTGGTTAGTGCGTTAGACCTTCAGCTTTTGTCGCCGTAATCTAGCTTCCTGGGACGAAATCGACCAGAATCAGTTATGGCTAGTCCACTGGTTTCTTTCCTGACAGGCCTCGGTTCGCGCCGCGTCGTAGACTCGGTCATGCCAGCACGTACGCTCGCGGAGGTTGTATTGGCGCCACAAACCCGCCGCACCTTAGAGCAGGCGCTAGCGCAGGTCCGCCATCACCACTTGATTTTTGACCGCTGGGGTCTAGGCGATCGGCATACTTCGGGACGGGGGCTAGCGTTCAACTTCGCTGGGCAGCCCGGCACGGGGAAGACCATCTGCGCTGAAGCGATTGCCCACGAGCTCGGTCTAAAGCTTCTCGTGGTCAATTATGCCGAGGCCGAGTCGATGTGGTTTGGCGAGACTCCTAAAAATATCGTCGCCATCTTTCGTGCGGCGGCTGAGCAAAATGCGGTGCTGTTATTTGACGAGGCCGACGCCATCGCTATGCGCCGCTCGTCAGGCGCCGGGCTGCCGCATGAACGTGAAAGCAATTTGACCGTTAACGTTCTTCTGCGCGAGTTGGAGACGTTCAATGGCATCGTGATTTTTGCGACCAATTTGGCAGCCAACTTTGATCCCGCATTCGAGCGCCGTATCCGCGCTCATGTGCTGTTCGAAATCCCCGGGCCGGAAGAACGAGTGCGGATTTGGGAGCTGCATATCCATCCGAAGAAGACCCCGTTGGCGTCCGACGTGGATTTCCGGCGACTCGCTGAGCACTATACGGTGAGCGGTGGCGACATCAAGAACGCGGTCCTCAAGGCCGCGACCTTAGCGGCCGCCGAACCGGGTCCGGATCTGGGCAAGCGCATCAAGCAGCAGGATTTCGAACGCGCAGTCGAAGAAGTGCTCGCGGCAAAGGCAGTAATGCAACAGTCGCTCTTCGCCGATACCCCTATCCCAGTAACCCATGCCATCAGTGCGCCCCCGGCGGAACCCTCGCGGCGAAACGCAACGTTCATGGCGTCGGCTCTAGCCGGCACCGCTTTGATTGCCTCGTTCGTGGCACTCGCATTGGCGCTCATGCGTTGAAGAAAAAGTCTAGGGACGCGCAAACAAGCTACATTCCTGTGCGCCAGCTTTCTGACCTCCTAAATCTCATAGCCGAATAAATACCTGTATCACTGACGGGACACATTTTCGGCATTCTGTCTCGCAATGGAATCAGTGATCTGGTGACGGCGCACTAAAAAACATTTTTGGTTGGTATCAAATGTGCTTTTTATAATTACATCTTATGAAGGAGGCATCTATGAATAAGGATCAATTCAAGGGCCAATGGAAGCAGTTCAAGGGCGAGCTGAAGAGCAAATGGGGAGACTTGACCGACGACGATCTTTTGGAGGCGGAGGGCGACTACGATAAATTCCTAGGAGTTGTCCAAAAGAGGTACGGCGATAAGAAAGAGGAACTTAAGAACTGGACAGAGGACTGGTATTCAAAGCGCGAACGGGAAGACATCATATCGAGACAGGCCACCGAGTCGATAAACCAAAAATAAAAGTCCGCGCTGAACAGCGAATGACCTACGAAAAACTATAGGTGCCGCGATGCATACCGCGAATTTGCTGTCGGCTTAGCCGACCTCGCTTGTATGCACTCGTGGCACCTACTGCCTTAAACAGGTGTAGGCACCGTGTGAGCGCGATGAAGTTTCGCATCGTAACGTTTAATCTGGAACAAAACCATAAAAAGTGGAGTCAGCGGCGCCGGTTGATCGTTGAGCAGTTGGCGCAATTGAATCCCGACATGCTAGCGCTCAACGAGATTCACATTCCGGAGCAAACCGGCCGCTGGCTGCAGGCTGCGGCGGGCGAACAACTCGATCGGCCATACCGGCTACTGCAACAGTCAAAAGCCGGAGCAGAGGGCCGCGTTCAAGGTGAAGGGCTGCTGACCCGTTACTGTCCCATTGAAACGGCGAATCTCGACTATAATTCACACGACTGCGTAGCGATGGCAGCCCGTTGCGAAATAGGTAGCTGCCTGATTGACGTGTATGTCACCCATCTGATCGCCGCGCGGGTCGACGAGTCGGCGCGCCAATACCAAGTCGAGCATCTACTGCAGTGGATCGCCGGCCGTGATGATGCCGATGGCGCCATCGTCTGCGGCGATTTCAATGCCACGCCGGATCAACCGTCGACTCGCCTGATGTCCGGCACTTTCCAGGCCACCCAATTCGCCGCGACGGCTTTTACGCCTCTGCGCGATTCAACAGGCAAACCCACGCATCCCGAGTGGCCACGATTCGATCGTTGTATAGACTACGTTTGGTTTAAAGGGGCTTTACGACTTTGCGCCTCAGGGCGGTGCTTCGACCAGCCCGCCGACGACGATCCCGATCTTTGGCCGTCGGACCACCTCGGTGTCTGGGCCGACTTTGAGATTTCCTGATTCCGCTCGTGGCAAATTTCTCCGCGGTCATCGAGTTATTCAACTTGACCGGGCCCAATTAACATCGCCGTGGTTTGTGGTTCACGCACAAATATTGGCTTCCCTCTTTACGGCTGTTTTGAGTTCCCGCTCGGGTTTGCGAATAAGCCGCCGCCCAGCTTTGGCTAGGCTTACTAACCCACAGGACTTCAAAACGCCGTCGAACACGAGCAGCGAACTTCAACCTTCCTAATTACTCTGATTGCTTGACACTTTGTTGGACCAGGGACTACAAGTGAATTTCGAAGAAATCTCAGCTTTAGCTCTCAAAACCTGAGCATATTACCAGCATGCGGTGCGCAAAGGACCCGCCATGAGACCATGTAGGGCGCTGCGAATAGTAGCAATACTAGCGAGTGTAATTCTTGATCACCACGACGCGCTCGCTTTGGATAAGGTAATTATCGGCTTTTCTTCTTTAAGTGCAGTGCATGGCGCAACCTGGGTTGCTGAAGAAAAGGGACTATTCACAAAACATGCTATCGAGCCACAAATTGTCATCATGCCGGGTACCGCCGTCGGTATCAGCGCTCTGATGGCAGGAGATGTGGATTTTCTCAACGCCGGCGGCAATATCGTTATCGGCGCCAATCTTAAAGGCGCCGACTTGATCATGCTCGGTGCCTACATCAACAAAGGCGTGCAAAGCGTCATGGCGCGCACCGATATCAAGACCCCTGGCGACCTCAAAGGTAAGACCGTTGGGGTCACGCGCTTGTTTGACGGCGGACACCGGCTCTTGGAGCGCGCCTTGGGCATCTGGAAAATCAATCCGGCGGACGTCCGCTTGCTAGCATTGGGGTCGTCGCCGGCGATGCTCGCGAGGCTAGAGAAAGGCGGCATCGATGCGGCGGTGCTGACGATACCGTCGGTCTTTGTCGCCGAAGACAAGGGCTTTCGAGTTCTGGCGAATTTTTCCGACATGGGCCTTTATTCACTCAGCGGCATGCTGTCAACGCGGCGGGCGTTTCTGCGCGCTAACCGCGACCTGGCAACCCGCTTCATGAAAGGTTTTGTCGAAGGCATCGCCTACTTCAACCGAAACAAAAAAGAGAGCGTGGCGGTTTTACGAAAAAAACTCCGGACCGGCGCCGAAGGTGAAAAATATCTCGAACGCGCCTACGATCTTCTCGCCAACAAGCAGTACGAAAGGGTGCCGACTCCTTCTCCATTGGGGTTAAAAACCGTCATGGAGATTGTCGCGTTGGACGATCCTAAAGCTAAGACCGTCGATCCCACTGCCTTTATCGACGGCTCGATTATCAAGGAATTAGACGACAGCGGGTTCATCAAAAGTCTCTATGAACGATAAGCACGGGGGTTTGCGCCCGCAGCCAAGGAGAACCGGGTATGTCAATTGTAAATAATGAAAGTCAGACAGCCAACGAAGTTCTGATTTCGTCGGACTCCCATGTCATCGAACCGGCCGAACTCTTGAAGCAACGGGTTGCAACGGTCTTCCGCGATCGCGCTCCGCGGTTCAAACATCAGGCCCTCGGCGGCGGCTTCCAGGGCCATCCCGGCGGCGGCGATCCTAATCACCGCATCAAAGAAATGGAGACCGACGGCCTGAGCGCCGAAGTGCTTTACCCCACTTATATCCTCGACCTGTTCGCCATGGACGATGCTCAACTTCAAGCCGCCTGCTTTCGCGCCTACAACGACTGGCTGATGGAGTATTGCCAAGTGGCGCCGCAACGTTTGTTCGGTATCGCGGCTATTTCAGTCTATGACATCGAGGACGCGGTGCAAGAACTGGAGCGCTGCAAAAAAGCCGGTATGAAAGGTTCGATCATCTGGCAGGTGCCGCACCCGAAGCTGCCGTTTAGCTCGGGTCACTACGACAAATTCTGGGCCGCCTCACAGGATCTCGACATGCCGGTCAGCCTACATATTCTTACCGGCTATGGTTATCATATGAGCGAGGCACACCTGACCACTGTCGAGCGTTATCGCGGCAGCGTGATCACCAAATACCAAGAGATTGCCGGCGCGCTTTTCGAATTGATGTTTTATGGCGCTTTCGAACGTTATCCGGGCTTGAAATTCGTCACGGTGGAAAACGAAGTTGGCTGGATTCCGTTCACGTTGCAGCAATGGGATTACTATTACGGCCGGCACTATAAAGTGACGCCGTCGCCGATCAAGGACCAAGTTCCCAGCGAAGTTTTCGGCCGTCACGTCTTCTCGACATTTTTCCGTGACCAGGTCGGCGGTCACAACTTCGAATGGTGGGGCAACGACAATTGCATGTGGTCGACGGATTATCCGCACGGCAACTCGACCTGGCCCAAATCCCGCGAAATCATGGAACGCAACCTAACGCGCCTTTCGCCCGAGCAAAAATACAAACTCGTGTGCGGCAACGTGGCCAAGCTTTATGATATCGCAGTGCCGCAGAGCGCGGGCAAAATCGCCGCGGCGAATTAAGCATGTGGTGCGATACATGGACACTTGACGCTGAGTGAATACGAACAGACCAGGAGACGTTATGAAAAAGCGGTCTCTCGCCGGCGCGTATTTTATCCTGCTCCTGGTTGCTCTAAACGTCGCTTCGATTTCCACGGGCCACGCGCAAAGCGAGTCCTTCTATAAGGGAAAGACCCTCAAAGTTTTGGTCGGAACCACTGCGGGCTCTTTTTATGATATTTGGGCGCGCACGGTCGCCGCCCATTTACCGAGGCACCTCCCAGGCAATCCGGATGCGCTCGTTCAGAACATGCCTGGAGCCGGCCACAAGATTGCCACCAATTACATGTATAACGTGGCCAAGCCCGACGGCCTGACGATCATCGGATCCATTTTACCGGGAGTGTATATGGACCAACTCGCCGGGCGGCCGGAGGTCAAATACGACTGGGCAAAGTTTGTCTGGATTGGCTCACCGGTCAAGAGTGAATCCCAGATGACCATGCGCGCGGACGCGCCCTACAAATCCATCGACGACATACGCAAGGCGAAAGAGCCACCGCGTTGCGGCAGCACCGGCACTTCCGGCACGGACTATATGCTGGCGCGGCTTCTCGAAGAAATTATGCCGCCTCTCAAGATCCACTCCGTGCTGGGATATCCGGGCGGGCCGGAGCTCGATCTCGGCATTGAGCGAGGCGAAATACAGTGCCGGACCTTTACGATCGAAACGTTTTTTGCGCGCGAGCCTTATATTACCTGGAAAAAGAAGGGCTTCGTTCGCAACCTCTATCAAACAGGACGGAACCGCGATCCGCGCATGGCCGATGTGCCGACGCTGTATGAGATCATGGACGGTTATAAGATACCCGAGAGTGGCCGGCGCCTGGCAACCGTGATCCTCGCCAACGGCACGCTGGGCAGACCGATATTCACTTCCCCCGGGACGCCGCCGGATCGGGTAAAGATGCTGCGCGAAGCCTTTGGAAAGATGGTCAAGGACCCGGCTTTTCTGGAAGACGCCAAGAAAAAAAACTTCGAGCTTGACCCGATCAGCGGCGAAGAGCTGGAAGTCATCGTCAAAGAGGTCATGACACAACCGGCGGAGACCATCGCCCGCTTAAAAACAATTCTGACGCAACCGTAAGATCGATTGCGCGGAATAGCTACGGCGTCACGCTTTAACGCCGGGGGCCAGGCCGTTCATCACAGGGTCCGTAAAAATCGACAACCTCGCGTTCGGTCGGCATTAATGGATCGCCATAGGTCTCGATCTTCATATGGCAGCGATTATCCTCGCCCTGTTCTTTCATGAGAATGCGGTCGGGTGCGGCGGTGCATCCCATGAACGAAAAGAATAACACAATAAGAAACCGGAAGATGGCAGGATTCATAGCGTCCCTTTCCTTCACTCAACGTAACGCTTTAGGGCACCAAGGGCTAGAGGAAGTCCTACGGGGTAATAATTGACCTCCCCGGACAAGGCCAGGTGATCAGCGGCAAAGGATTTGGAATTGCCGGAGGTGGAATATTACCGGAGAAGCAAGATAGACCCCTTGTCGAAGGAGAGGCGATAGGATAAGTGATCCCTGCCGCATGCCATAAGAAATGATCTGGCCTCTGTCACACTGTTGGCGATAAAGCGATTGCGATTCAGAGCGCCGATGAAAATCACAAAAACCGGAGGTGAAAAATATGACCTATAAATCTATTCGGGTCGGATTCGTTGCTGTGCTCTTGGCGCTCGCAACCGCCAGTCCTAGCCTGGCCCAAACATCGAAATCCCAGCAACTCAAAGTCGCGGTGTCCACGGCGACGCCGCATAACACTCCGCTGTGGGTGGCCAGGGACAAAAAGATCTTCGACAAGTACGGCGTCGACGTTCAATTGATCTTCGTCATGGGCGGCGCGCTAGTGAGCCAGATGTTGGCCGCCGGGGAAATCCAAGTCGCCGCCAATGCGCCCGCCGCTCTTCTGAGCTTGATCGCCAACGGCGTCGATATCTCGATGTTTCTCGGCGTCAGCAACACCTCTCCGTTTGCGTTGATCACTCAAACCAACATCAAGACCGCGGCCGATCTCAGAGGCAAGCGACTAGGCACCGCGCGCTTCGGCGGCTCATCCCATGTATCGGCCCTGATCGCGCTCGATCATCTCGGCCTCGAGGCCAAGCGCGACAATGTGATAATCATGCAAACCGGCCTCGACCCCGAACGCATGGCCGCTCTTGAGCAAAAAGCACTCGATGCCGCCATGCTTCAGCGGCTTGCCACCAAAACGATGATTGGCAAAGGATATCACCAGTTGCTCAACATGAATCAAGCGAAGATCCCTTACCAAAACACCGTGCTGGCGGCGCGCCGGGATCAGATGGCGGCCCATCCGAAGCTGTTCGAGAACTTCACTCGGGCCATGGTGGAAGGCTATGCGTACGTCTTCAACAAGGAAAACAAGCAAGCGGTCAAGGAAGTTCTCGCCAAAAACCTGCGATTGTCCAACGTCGAAGCCGCCGAGGACTTTTACGTTGAAGCCTTGGAGGAACTCGATCGGAAACCCTATCCTACCGTCGAGGGTACCCGGACCGTCATCAAATACGTCGCCGAACAAAATCCCAAAGTCGCTTCGATCAAGGCCGAGCGTATCGTCGACTCCACCTGGCTCAAGAAACTCGACGACGAAGGTTTCTTCGAGAAGATGTACAAAGGCAAGTAATAAGATTTCTCTCTGAGAATATTCCAGGGGCATCCTGCCAAAGGTTAGGATGCCCCTTTTGTTTCGCGGTAGGAATCGGCGTAAACGACTTCGGCTATCCCTTCGCTCCGGCGACTGGTGCGAACTCGTAAATGCCGCCATCGGCCATGAGCGACAGATAGGGATGGCCGTCTTTCAATTGTACGACACCACAAACTCCCGGTGTTTGACGATGCGATCGTGGATTTAATCTCGCAGCAGTGCCGAACGTTTGTTCTCGTCGTCTTGAGCGGAGATAGAAAACCGGCTGGCTGGCATCGAAACTCTATTCGTTTCAAGCCCTTCATCTTATTCCCCGGGCATGGGATAGTTTGGACAATAGATTAAAAAATGCCGCTTGCCCTGAATACCCCTTCTTCGCTTCGTGCCGATGCAACCGAAATCCACTCCATCATCACCGCTATGGCGTTCGCTGCGTCATCGTAATTACCGACTGTATCTTACTGGCCAATTGGTTTCGGTTTGCGGCACTTGGATGCAGCAGGTGGCGCTGAGCTGGCTGGTCTATCGTCTAACGGGTTCGGCAACCCTGCTCGGCGTCGTCGGTTTCGCATCGCAGATTCCGATCCTTGGATTGGGCCCCATCGGCGGCGTGTTCAGCGACCGTTATTCATGCCATCGAGTCGCTGTATGGACGCAATTCGCGGCTCTCGGCCAAGCGTTTATTTTAGCTACGCTGACGCTGATGGACTGGATACAACCTTGGCATATTATCCTACTGGGAGCTGCGCTAGGGGTTGTCTATGCCTTCGACATGCCTGCGCGTCAGGCGCTGGTGCATCAACTGGTTGACCCAGAAGACTTGGCGAATGCGGTTGCGCTAAATTCCTCCATGATCAATGCGGCACGAATCATCGGACCGGCTCTCGCCGGTCTGGTCGTGGCCAAACTCGGCGAGGGCGTTTGTTTTATTATCAACGCGGCGAGTTACATCGCGACAATCGTGGCCTTGCTCATGATGAAGTTTGCCACGGAACCGCAGCGAGACGCGAAAGCAATTTCCGTCGGGCGCTCTTTGATCGAAGGCTACAACTACACTTTAGCGACAACGCCCATACGGGACCTGCTGATACTCTTGGGCGTGGTCGGTGTTATGGGAATGCCCTACATGACATTGATGCCGGTCTTTGCGGGTCATGTGCATAACAGCGGCGCCGATGCGCTGGGAACGATGTTCGGAGCGGTCGGTTTGGGCGCACTCATCGGCGCGCTTTTTCTCGCCCAACGAAAAAACATTATCGGGCTTGGCCGCGTCATCGTGATCGCCACCGTGGGATTCGGCGTGGGACTGATATTTTTTACGGTTGCGCGAGTGTTTTGGCTTTCGCTCGTGCTTCTGGTGGGTGTCGGCTGTGGTTGGATGGTGCTGATCGCCGCGAGTAATACCGTCTTGCAAACCTTGGCCGATCGCGAGATGCGCGGCCGAGTGATGAGCCTGTTCTCGATGATGCTGGTTGGCATGGCACCATTCGGCAGTCTGCTGGCAGGTTGGGCCGCTGACCAGGTTGGCGCTCCGCTGGTCGTAGCAATTGGCGGGGGATTTTGCGCTGTCGCCGGAATCGTCTTCGCCCGGCAATTGCCCCGGCTTCGCGAGGCGGCAAGGCCCATCTTGGCCGCCCGCGGGATCGTTCTGGAAACCAAAGTGAGTGAGGGCAAAGCTTCAAGCTAAGACCAAGACTACGAATTTTGCGGTAGATGAGGTCGAACGAGTCGTCGACCCCACTTAGCTCAAGAAACTCAACGACGAGGGTCTTCGAGAAGATATACAAAAGCAAATAGGAACATTTCTCTTTCAGAATATTCCAGGGGCATCCTGCCGAAGGTCAGGATGCCCCTTTTGTTTCGCGGTAGAGATCGGCGTAAATGACTCGGCAAAAGCATCAGCATGGATCGCGTGAGCGACGCGACGGCTTAATTGCTTTGCGGCGATCCGATTGAACAACCCATCATCCAGCGGGGAATCTTTGTCATGAACACTATCCAATAGAATAGGTAGACGATGTAAGATTACCTGAACGGTAAGATGGGTGCGAGCAGCTTCCTCTCCCTCGCTAGGCACCTTTGTGATATGCTGCCCCAGTCTCTTCGAGAGAAACGAGGTAACCAAGATGAAGGACTGGCGAGAGCGCATTAGTATCGATCCCAGTGTCTGTCACGGCAAACCGTGCATTGAGGGAACACGCATATGGATCTCACTAATTGTGGACAACTTGGCGGCCGGTGCTACGGATGATGAAATCCTCGACGCATATCCATCTCTCGCAAAAGAAGATATTAGGGCCGCGCTCGCATATGCGGCTGAGATGGCGCGGGAACGTTTCGTCGACATTCCACTCAAACCTGCAACGTGAAACTTAAGCTCGACGAGAACATCGACGCTCGGCTTGCTCGGATATTGCGCGGAGCAGGGCACGATGCTGTGACCGTTCGAGAGCAAGATCTGCATGGGACCGCAGACATTGACCTTTATCGACTCTGCATGTCAGAAAACCGAGCGCTCATAACGCTCGATCTCGATTTTTCTAACATCCTAAGATATCCGCCCGAAGGCACCCAGGGTCTTGTCGTTCTACGAGGCTCGGACGACCTCTTCATCACTACAAGAATTCTCGTCGACACCCTCATTGAAGCTCTGAACAAAGAAGATCCGTTGAACCAGCTTTGGATCGTCGAACCCGGTCGGATTCGGATTCACGAACGAACGTGAAGAAACATAAATGGTTATAAAATTCGCAAGGATTCCATGCTAGACTCCGGTGCCCGGCTCTTCGCAGATGATTGCAGTCTCAAATCACTATAAACTAAAGCACTGACCCTACGCCCTGCATGAAATCAGCTCTTAAAGTCAAGTAGTACTTGACGAGGGTGCCGAGGTACAATCGCAGTGATACCCGACTTTTCTAAATCGCGGGTGTTTGTCCCCTTAGTCTTTGGCTAATTTTTGTCAAGATGCAAAGACCCTGGTCGCGATACTAAGCTCGATAACAAGTTTGCCGGACCGGACGCTGGATACAGGAGCTTTCCACTGACCAAGCAGGGGTTGAAGCTTAGCCCGCAACGTATTCTCTAGCTACTCCGCAGCCTTTACCTTGCCGGGCTCATTTTGCACGACTGGGCTTAGCACCATTGGCCTGAATTCCTAGTCATTGAAGCTGGAAAAACGCTTTGTCGCGGGGGCTATCCGTGCCGACTCGGCCTTCCCTACCGATTCGAGGGTGTGGGGATTCGCGGCACAGCCTGAAAGAAGCGAATAATACAAATAAGATGATTTTCATGCTCTCCAGCATATAGTTAATGGGATTCATGTGCACGCACGAGGCAGACATCGACAACCCAACCTACCCACAGGGTCAATTTGACTAGCTTAGTAACTCACGCCCAGATTACAAATGTTTGGCGATGACAAACGTCCCACCGCTAACACAATTAATGAACGCCAAGAAAGAGGTTGCCCGCAATAAATAGTTGCTGATAGTGTCTTGGTTCGGCAAGCTTGCGTTCGCCGTATTATAATCGTCGATGTGAATCTGAAAGGAGCGAAATAGCCATGGGATTATTGGATGGTCTAATTGGCAATGTGATCGGTTCCATGTTGGGCGGCAACCCAGGCCAGAATCCATTCGGCGCCGGCAATCAAGGGCAGGGTGGAAACGTGTTTTTGCAGATCGCGCTGTCGTTGCTACAGCAGAATGGCGGTTTGGAGGGAGTGCTTAACAAATTTCGTCAGAGCGGCCTCGCGCAGCAGGCGGACTCATGGGTTGGCACCGGCGAGAACATGAATATTTCCGCTGACCAGCTACAACATGTTCTCGGCTCTTCGACAATTAACGATCTCGCGTCCCAGCTCGGAATGCCGCCTGACCAGGCGGGTTCGGCGCTGGCCCAGATGCTACCGGACATCGTCAACCGACTTACACCGCAGGGACAAGTGCCGAAAAATAGCAACGAGGAAATTTCGCAAGGTCTATCGGCATTGGCAAATAGCGAGCTGCTCAAATAGCGCTTGGATCTTAGGCGCAGTGAGCTACAACCGCGCGCGAGCTTCGTAACCAGCAAGGGAGACGATCATGTTTGGTTTTTTGACGACCATTATCATCGTATTTGTCGTCGGCATGATCGCGAAGCTGATCATGCCAGGCAAGGAGAACATGGGATTTATTCTTACGACCTTGCTCGGAATTGCCGGTTCGATTGCCGCGACGTATGCCGCTCAGGCCATCGGTTGGTATGAGGCTGGCCAAGGCGCCGGTTGGATCGGCTCGATCGTCGGCGCGTTTCTGTTGCTGTGGATCTACCATAAGTTCCAGTCCCGTAGCGCAGCAGCGTAGGCATCTCCGCGCGATCGCGCATAAGACTTTCTTTCGTTGGCATTATCGCGGCCGGCATAGAATTGTTTCGACGACTGTCGATAATAAAAAGGCACGGCATCTCTACCTAGATGCAGGCGGCTACCACTCTTCTGTCCCAGGCTCCCCTTTCCACGGACCGACGATTTCATTGGTTATCCAACCGCCGTAGAAATAACCCGGCTGCGGGCGCACGCGCTCACCATCGACGAAACAGTCGATCCGACCGGGATAAAAGGAAAAGTAACTGGCAATCGCGCCGTACGGGGCCTGCGCTTTAGGATAACTCCAAGCGATCGCTTCTCGCGGCGCTATCGACGTTTTCAAAGTCCAGTAATGTGCCGCGCCTTTCCATTCGCACATCGACGTGCCGGGAAACGGCTGCAGCAGGTCCGCATGCACATCTTGTGGCGGCATGTAGAAAGTCGGCGGTCCCGCGGTCTCGAGGACGCGATAAGTTTTACGCGAGTCGGCGATAAGACGATCGCCGCATTGCACGACGATGCGCCGACGGTCGGCAACAAGTTTGGGCGGCCGCGGATAATCCCACACGGACTCCTCCCCGGGCTTCGGGGTTTCGGCGAAAGGCGGCCGCTTATGGCCGGTATATCCCCACATGCTTGTTGCTTGGCCGGCTAGTTCACACCCTGAGATGCCAAAAGGGGACAGTACCTTTAGGTCTATGCTTGGCAGCGATGAGAGCGCCAATGGTCTAATTTTCCGCCAGTGCCAGAACAATGCGACGACGACTATCACGCCGCAACGCTTTCCTCGCTCTCGACACTTTTCCGAACAGTCGGGCGCTGCATTATGCGCTCGCGCCAGGTTGTGTAGGCGCTGAGATCCTTCATGGGAAATCCGCTGCGCGCGCCCCAGCCGTAGAAGACCAGCGCGTAGCCATCGACGACCGTGAACTCTTTACCCATGACCCAGTCGTTTGCCTGGACCATCGAGTCGATTTCCTGGAGATTGGCCCAGAACGATTTCCGGCCGTTTTCCTTGACCGCGGCGTGCGCCACCTCGCTGTCGGCGAAACGCTCGGGCCGATGGAAGCGCTGGTACGACGGATGGACCACGCTCGAGAACCAGCACATGGTGCCGATACAGCGCCCTTCTTCCGCCGGATCGGCCGGCAGCAACTTTTTATCTGGAAACCGCCGCGCCAGATAAGTGAGTATCCCGGTGTTCTCGACCAGGATCTTGCCGCCGACGCTCAGGGCCGGGACTTTACCGCGCGGGTTGATCTTCAAATAGTCCGCGGTCCTCTGCTGCCCCTTGGCCAGCATGATTGGCTCGATCTCGTACGGCGCGCCGGTTTCTTCGAGACCGATATGCGAAGCCAAGGAACACGCGCCAGGGCTGAAATAAAGCTTCATCACGGGAACACCTCCTCCGGTTTTATCGAATTTAATACTACGGCGCAGCCTCGGACTCAGCACCCGAGCGCACCACTCCATTTTTTCGACAGTAAGCGCTAACTCTGGAATCCTGTCAAGCTGACATCGGCCCGCCCGAGGGTCGAGAATCAGTTTAATAAATTATTTTATCGAATCGCTAACGGCCTTCTGATTTCGATACGTATCGGAATGATGATCGGGAAACATTGCCGGCGAGTAATTCTAGCCCGACTGATGCAAGGAGAATGGCTTGCTGGCAGAACGATCTACCGCACCGGCATAGCGCGTCGGCTCACTCATGAAAGCGCCGCATGGCGGCGGCGGCGGCTTCTTTGATTCCGGGCAGAGGGCAGAAATTGTTCGCCTCGACACCGAAGACCGGATTGAACTTGCTGCGAAAGTTCTCGAGCGCGATCACCGCAGCCAGTTCGACTAATTCCTCGTCGGTAAAATACTTCTTGAGACGATTGAAAAACTTATCCGAGACCCGCTTACTCGTGTAGGTCATGCGCTCGGCCAGTTCCAACGCCAGCCGCTCGCGCAAGGAAAACAATGGATTTTTCTTGTAATCTCCCAATGCCGCTTCAACCTTTTCCGCCGCCGCGCCGTTTTGCATCGCCCCGGATGCATTACTATCAATTCAATAGGGACAGCCATTGATATGGGCGGTCCGGACGCAGACCAGGTTGCGTAACTCCTGCGCGATCAGTCCTGAATCCTGAATGCCCTGGGCGAGCGCCTGAACTCCTTTCTGAATTGTCGGCCTGACGGCGGACACCTGCGCCGCGTTTGAGACAAACCCATGACGTTTCTTCTGCTCTGCGAAAATCTGCCGCACCTCATCATTGGCATCACTTTCCGTTATCCCTTTGATCCTGGCCATGAATTTCCCCTCCGTTACCTTCGATGCAGAGACTACGAGACGACGCCCGCATTCTGTTCATGCACTCTGCGATCTTTGCTGGAAAATCCGCTCCCCGGTGACCAAGCCCTGTGCGCTCAGCAACGTTGCCAGCTAATCCGCTTGCAGTCCCAAATACGCTTATCAACTTCGACGCGGTCGCGGGGCGGAAGGGAAACGCGTCACGCGCGTGTTTAAACGCTGCCGTAGAGCTGCTCAGGGGTAACCAGAATGAGACTTCGCTGTTCCTCGCGCATCTGCTTGGCAAATTCCTCGTCAGTCCCCTTGGCTCGTCCCATGGAAACGTAAAAGTCCTTCAGGCGCTTGATGTGCGCCGGCGTATCCTGCCAGGGTTCGATGGACGCCGGCCCTTCGACTGTGACGTACCGTCGGTTTTCGAGTTTTATGACCGTGATAGCCGCTCGGCCCGTCCGTTCGATGTTTTTAGCCTTGACGGTGCGCGGCCGCGCCGCGACACCGACCTTGCCGTCCAGCACCGCAGTCGAAACGATGGTCGCCTGTGCACGCCCTTTCGGCGTGACAGTTGCAGCGACACCTGTATGATTTCCTTGCAATAGGGGAAGCGCTTCTCTCCATTCCATCTGAATCGTTCCTCCGAAAGTTGAAGTATTGGCGGCTCGACCGCGATCAACTCGCAGCTATAACCCTGCCCGCAGCGACGAGTCAAGCCGTGATCGCAAGGGAGCGCGGACATTTCTGTCCGCCAATTCTTTAAACGCGGATTGGAAAACCCGCGCTCCTTTGGGATCGATCCGTCACGTTTTGAACGACTTGAACGGCTTCAACGATTTGAACCTGCCGCGCGCTGCCCGTGGTGGAAAACCTATTTCGATTGCGATAAATGAAACTGTATCCTTTCGTCATTCCAGTTGGGTCGACGCGGCTTCGCTTTCGCGGGATGTCAGTAGATTGGACCGAGCCCAGAACCTGGAGTCCCGTGTGCGCGGGAATGACGAGAAAAAACCCCTCGGTTGGGAATTGGCAAAAACGAATGATCACCGGCGCTCTCGAAGGATTTACTTGTATCGATGTCAGCGGCCATGTTGCCGGGCCCTACGCCGGCAGCTTACTCGGCGACTTGGGCTGTGAAGTGATCAAAGTCGAGCTGCCCAAAGGCGGCGACACCCACCGCGGGCGCAATCCCAAATATGACGGTTACGGCCCGAGCTTTCGCGCGCTCAATCGAAATAAAAAAAGCGTCACCCTCAACCTGCGTGACAAAAAAGCCCGTGAGATTTTGCACAAGCTGCTCGCCACGGCGGATATTTTTCTGGAAAACTTCCGTCCGCCGACGCGCCGGCAGTTGGGCCTCGACTACGATGAGCTGGCGAAATTGAATCCCAAACTGATTCATTGCTCGATCTCCGGCTACGGCCAGAGCGGGCCGTACCGGGACAAACCCGGCTTCGACACCATCGGCCAGGCGTTGAGCGGCATGATGAGTCTGGTCACCGACCTCGACGATCCCAAAGTCGCCGGCATTTCCTTCGTCGACCATTCAGCCGGCATCTTCGCCGCCCACGGCATCATGGCGGCGCTGCTCGCCCGCGGCAAAACCGGTCGGGGCCAGTTCATCGATGTCTCGCTCCTGCAAGTCGCCATCGCGTTTATCGAGTCCCATGTTTCGGATTACTTGAACGGCGGCGAAGCCGTGTCGCGGGATAACTTTCCCAAGGGGCGAATTTACAGCCTGCTCGATTGTGATAAGAAACCGTTCATGGTGCATCTGTCCGGCCACAACGAAGCTTGGGAGGGCCTGCTCAAAGCCGGCGAGCTCGACGAGCGGGTCGGCGACCCGCGCTTCGCCACGCGCAAGCAACGCAGCGACCGCCATGACGAGATCGTCGCCATGCTGCGCGCCGCAGTTCGTCAGGAAACGACGCGACTATTGGCTGCCGCGCCTCGACGCTAATAGCATCCCCAACGCGCCGATCAACACGATTCAGGAAGTGTTCGACAATCCGCAGATCAAACATCTGGGCATTCCCAGACAAATCGAGCCATCCGAAGATGGGCGTGAGCAAGCTGGTCGGCAGCCCGATCAATATGTCGGGCACGCCGCCGAAATTTTTTCGCGCCGCGCCGCTGCTTGGAGAAAACACCGAAGAAGTACTGGCGAAGTTGGGTTACGACCGCAATGCTGTCAAGGATTTTAGAGCAAGTGGAGTGATTTGAATTTCTTCGGAGTCGAGCGCCTGGCGTGCAACATTAACCCCAGAGCGAGACTCCCGATTCTAGACTCACAGACGATAAAGGAGTGAACCATGGATTTTAATGTCAGTGCAGATCCACCCCACGTAGTGGAGTTTCGCAAAGAGGTCGGCGCCTGGCTCGCCGAGCAGTTCAAAGGCAACGAGCATCTGCGTTGGTCGGCTTCCTGGTCGACACGCGAGGATCAGACGAGTACAAGTTCCGCCGCGGCCTGGCCGAAAAGCTCGGCGCCAAGGGCTGGTTATTCCCGCTTTATCCCAAACAATATGGCGGCGCCGAACTCACCATCGATCATCAGATGGTGCTGGAAACCGAGCTGTTCAAGTACGGCCTCAATCTCTCGCACACGTTTTACACCTTGGCGCGCATCGTCGCGCCGGTGTTGATCCGCTGGGGCACGGAAGAACAAAAGGCGGAATTCTTGCCGAGCCGATCAGCGCAAGGCGCAAATCTGCGTCTGGCAGGTGCTCACCGAGCCGCACGGCGGCAGCGACATCGCCAATTGTCAGACCAAAGCGATCCGCGACGGCGATCACTACGTCGTCAACGGCCAGAAAGTCATGGTCGGCCATCATCTGCCGCCGGATTTTCTCTGGACATTGGTGTGCACGAATCCCCAGGGCAAGCGCCATGAAAACCTCGCCTGGCTGCATATCCCGGCCAACCTTCCGGGCATCACGATTCAGCATATGAACTTGATGATGGGCATCAAGAACGCGGTGTTTTTCGACAACGTGCGTGTGCCGGCAAAATACTTGATCGGCGGCGAGAACAACGGCTGGAAAGTCGCCAGCACCCATATGGAGTTGGAACATGGCGGCGACGGCCGCATCGCCGTCGACCCGTTGATCGAACGCGTCGTCGAGTACTGCCGCAATACTCACATCGACGGCAAACCGATCATCGAAGATCCGCGCGTGCGCGACCTGGTCGCCGAAATGACCATCGAGTTGAACACCCTGCGCCGCTTCAATCAATTGATCTACTGGTGCCGATTCGCCAAAAAGCCGCATCCCTACGGCGGCCCCCAACAGCGCTACTTTCAACGCATGCTGCGCCTGCGCAACGGCGAACGCTTGCAGGCGATCATGGGCGCCGACGCCCTGGTGCAAAATTTATCGGTGCACGAAGTCATCGACTTCGAGTACGCCGTGCGCACTGGTCCCGGCCAATTGCATGGCGGCGGCACATTCGACACCGACCGTTTGATCTTCGCCCGTCGTCTCGGCCTCGGCCGTCCGACCACGAAGAAACCGCGCCGGAAACGCATTAATGGGACATGAGGCCAACAGATAACAATTAGAACATCTGGCACCGTTGGAACGATTGAAACATGAGCGTTTTCGTTCCAGAGGTTCCATAAGGTTCCACTGGTTCCGAACGTAGGAGAAAGAAATGGATTTAGGTTTAACCGAAGACCCAAGAAGATGTTGAAAAAGGTTGCGGCGGATTTCGTCAAGGCCGAAGTGCCGGCGCACCAGATGACCCAGTGGTACAAAAACAAGCAAGTGTTTAGACCGGAGATTGTTAAAGAAAGCCGCCGAGATCGGCTGGTTCGGCATGATGTTGCCGGAAGAATAGGGCGGCGCCGGCGTGTCGACGATGGACTGCGCCGTCGTTTTCGAGCAGTTGGGGCACGGCCCGGTGCCGGGACCGCTGTTCACGTCCGGCATACTCAGCGCCCAGATGATTTTTGAAGCTTGCACCGAAGCACAAAGGAAAGCGTTGCTGCCGTGAGCTTTGCAGCGGCTAAGACGATCGTCGTACCGGCGATCATCGACAAAGCCGCCTACTGGGGACCGGAAGCGGTTGAAACCCGCCTCAGCAAAACCCCCAGCGGCTATATTATCAACGGCACCAAGCGGTTCGTCTTCGATGCCGAAGCCGCGACGAGCTTTCTCTGCGCCGCGCGCACGTGAAGAAGGCAAAGTGGTTTTCCTGCTGGTCGACGCCAAGAGCCCCGGCGTCACGGTGACACCAGCACATTGGCTTCTTTGTTTCGGTCGCCGAAGTGCGTTTCAACAATGTCGCCGTCAGCGCCGACAACCTGCTCGGCTCGAGCGGCGCCAGTTGGGCGACCCTGGAAAAGCGGCATCGACAAAGCGCTGCCGATTTTGTCCGCCTATCAAGTCGGCGCCACCCAGGAAGTCTTTGACTTCACCTGCGAGTACACCCGCACCCGCGTGGTCTTCGGCCAACCCATCGGCCGCTTCCAGCGGGTCCAAGATCACTGTGTCGATATTTCGATCTGACTGGACACGGCGCGCTGGGCGACCTATGAAGCGATTTGGCGCATTGAAACCGGCATGGACGCCCGCGCCGGCGTGCATGAAGCCAAAGCCACCGCCAGCGACGGCTACTATCATGGCACCAACTACGCGCATATGGTCTGGGCCGGGCCGGGCACGGATTACAGCCACCCGATGATGGCGCACAGCGTCCTCGCTCATACGCTATATCAATATCTCGGCACGCCCGGTCATCATAAACGCTTGATGGTCGACGCGTTGTATCCGCGGGCGTAGGGCTAATTGGGTCGAGGATGGAGGATCGAGGATAGAAAATCGCCGTTTCGATCCCCGCTATTCTCGATCATCTATCCTTCATCATCGACCGCGGCGGAGCTCCGGAGGAACTAATATGAAGATTCCATTGCCTTTTGTCTCTGCACCGCTAGCGCTCATCGCGCTCAGCAACCGCCGCTACCCCGCTGTACGCACAATCCCAGTCCAGCCTCATCGACGGCGCCAAGAAAGAAGGCAAACTCACTTGGTACACTTCGATGGCGGTGGATACCTCGAAGCCGGTGCTCGACGCCTTTGTTAAAGAATACCCATTCATCAAACCGGAACTGGTTCGCTTGGGCGAAGAACAACTGGTAAATCGCATCTTGAGCGAGACCCGCGCCGGGCGCTGGGCATTCGATGTCCTATCGACAAGCTCGATCGCGACGATGATCGAGCGCAAGATGATCACGCCTTATCTAGCGCCCGATCGCGATCTCTTTATGGATCAATTTAAAGATCCCCAGGGCTACTGGACCGGCGTGTTCGTCAATAATCTGGTGCTCGCTTACAACACCAAGATGCTCGCCGCCAAAGACGCGCCGAAAAGTTATGAGGATCTGCTCGCGCCTAAATGGAAAGGGCAGATGCTCATGGACTCCACCGACTACGATTGGTTCGGCACTTTGTTGACGGTGTGGGGCCGGGAACGGACCGTCAAATATATGCAGCAGCTGGCCAAGCAAGACCCGCTCTGGCGCCGCGGCCACGGCTTAACCGCGCAACTTGTCGGCGCCGGCGAAGTACCATTGGCGTGGGCCTATAACTTCCGCATCGAACGAATGAAGAGCGACGGCGCGCCGGTGGATTGGATCGAAAGCTTCGATCCGATCGTCGCAACCATCAGCGGTATAGCGCTAGCGCCAAGGCTACCAACCCCAATGCCGCCAAGCTGCTGATCAACTTCGCGACCTCGCGTAAGGGCCAGGAAATGATCCGCGAGATGCGTCGCATCCCGGCTCGGACCGACGTCAAACCGCTGGCGGCGAAAATGGATCAAAGCAAATTGAAGTTGAAAGCCGTGCCCAGAGAGGTGTACACAGGCCTGGACGATCACGCTCGCGAGTTTCGTAAAATCTTCGGCATGTAACAAGCCGGCACAGCGGAACTCGATTTAGAAGCGGAACGGAGAGATAACCGCGAAGAACGCCAACAACCCAAGAAGAATTCCTGACACAAGGCCTTTTTATGATACGCGCTAGGCGGAGAAAACTTCCAGGATAGCGATATAAGGAGAAAGAAGATGGCACGTCGGCGTTGGCGACGGTTGATCGTTCTCTACGGGCTCGCAATATTCAGTGCAATTTCGAGCGCGGCATACGCCGCCGAGAAAGCTCCCTTCTATCAAGGCAAGACTCTCAACATCATCATCAACTTCGCCGCCGGCGGCCCCACCGACATCGAAAGCCGAATTTTCGCCAAACATTTAACCCGGCATATCCCTGGGCAGCCGACCGTGACCGTGCAAAATATGGGCGGCGGCGGCGGTTTGACCGCGGTCAACTATATCGGCGAGGTGGCAAAGTCCGATGGCATCACCGCTGCCTACTTCACCGGCAGCTTGTTTCTCCAACAAATCAAAGACCCGGCATTGCGCGTCGATCTGAGCAAGTTCGGCTTTATCACCGGCGTACATGGCGTCACCGTGTCTTACATTCGCGCCGACGTGGCGCCAGGCATGAAGAAGCCCAGCGATTTTTTAAAGGCGCAAAAATTTCGCGCCGCCGGTCTCGGCGTAAACAGCTCCAAAGATGTGCGCTTCCGTCTGTCCTTCGATCTCTTGGGTCTGAAGTACGACTATGTCACCGGTTATAACAATAGCTCCGATGCCCGTCTCGCCGTGCAACGTAACGAAGCCCAATATCACGACGAAACCCTGCCCGGCTACCGCACTCAGGTGGAGCCGCAGATGGTCAAGACCGGTATGGTAATCCCGCTCTACTACACCGATCTGGTCGCGCCCAGCGGTGATATTTTAGTCAGCCGCGACGTACCGGAGCTGTTGCCCTTCAGCTACTATTATCGAGAATTGTTCGGCAAACCGCCTGCGGGAATCAAATACGAAGCGCTGAAAGCAGCGAATATGTCGAGCACCAATATGACCCGCATGGTGCTCTTGCCGCCTAAAGTGCCGGTGGAATCGATCGCAATCCTGCGTAAAGCCTTCGACGATTTGTCGAGAGATCAGGATTTCCTCCAGGAAGCGATCGCCGCCATGCGTTTCCAGCCGCGTTTCGAAGTCGGCGCGGCCGGCGAGCGCTTGTTCAAACAGGCGTCACAAGCGTCTCCTGAAGTTGTCAATTTCCTACGCTCATACATCGACGAGGCGAATAGGTAGTTGTTCGAATGGAGTGCTGCGGCGCGGCTCAAAAGCGATTTAGTTTTTAACTTTTCAGCGTCAAAAAGGAGATCAACGATGAAACGACAAGACTTACTGCCGTTTGTCTGCCTGTTATTGCTTCTGGGTCCTTACACGCTGGCGCGTGGGGCCGAGAAAGCGCCGTTTTATCAAGGCAAGACGCTAACCGTCATCATCAACTTCGCCGCCGGCGGCCCCACCGATATCGAAGGGCGAGTGATCGCCAAACATTTGGTCAAGCATATTCCAGGCAATCCCGCGGTAACGATCCAGGCGATGGGCGGGGGCGGGGGCGTCACCGCGGTAAATTATCTCGGCGAAGTGGTGAAACCCGATGGTCTTACCGCCGGCTATTTCACCGGCACCTTGTTTCATCATCAGTTGAAAGAGCCGGGCCTGCGCGTCGACTTCGCCAAGTTCGGTTTCATCGCCGGCGTCCAGGGCGTGACGGTTTCTTATATTCGCTCCGATCTCGCGCCGGGCATTAAGAAGGCCGCGGATTTCGTCAAGGCCGACCGTTTCAGAGCGGCGGGGTTGGGCTTAGCGAGTTCCAAGGACGTGCGCTTTCGGCTGTCCTTCGATCTGCTCGGGCTGAAATACGATTACGTGACCGGATACAATTCCTCGTCCACCGCCAGGCTCGCGGTCCAGCGCGGCGAGGCCCACTACCACGACGAGACGCTGCCAGGTTACCGCTCCGCCGTCGAACCGCAGATGGTGCAAACCGGCATGGTCACAGCGCTCTATTATACCGATCTGGTCTCCTTCGACGGCGAGATCGTCGTCAGTCCCGATGTTCCGGAGCTGCTCCCCTTCAGCCATTATTACCGGCAAGTTTTTGGCAAGCCGCCGAGCGGCATCAAATACGACGCATTGAAAGCGGCGAACATGTCGAGCACAAACATGACCCGCACCATCATGCTGCCACCCAACTCGCCGCCGGAAGCGGTAACGACGCTGCGGCAAGCGGTCACAGCGTTGTCGAAAGACGCCGATTTCATCGCCGAATCGCAGAAAGTGATGCGCTTTTATCCGCGCTTTGAGATCGGCGAACAGGGAGAAAGAACTTTTCAACGTGCCGCGCAAGTACCGCCGGACCTATTGAGCTTCCTGCGCCAGTATATGGAGCAGGGCAGCAAGTAGGCCGGTTCCATAGATAAAAACCCGGGCTCGCACGGACAATTTGTCGAAGCCCGGCTTTATTGATAAGACCAGAATTGGAATTCGAGGTTAGTCGTCCTTACGTCCTTGGCGGATTTGCCCGCGGATTTCACTACGGCGAGCAAGCCACAGGAAGGGAACCGTTATGTTGCATGCGCTATCCGGTCTAATAGTCTTATCGCTTCTTTGCGCCAATCAACTCTTCGCCCAGACGCGCAAACCCGCCACCGTGTCGGAAATCTCCACCTACATGGGCGCGGATCGCGAGCAGCTCCTCTATGCCGGCGCCAAGAGCGAGGGCGTAATCACCTGGTACACCTCGCTGGCGGGGGACTCCTACAAAGCGCTGGCACGGGCCTTCGAAACTAAATATCCGGGGGTGCGGGTCGAAGCGTTTCGCGCCGGCGGCAGCGAACTGGTCACGCGCATGTCGGAGGAAACCAAGGCGCGCCGGCCGACCATGGATGCGCTCGAAACCACTTACGATTTCACCATGGTGTCAAAGGCCTACGGTCTCACCCGGCCGTATAGTTCGCCGCTGCTGGCCAATTATCCAGCGGATGCCAAAGAGAAGGCCGATGCCGGCCTAACTTTCTCGACGATTTTTCGCGAGTCCTACATGGGCTTCGGTTTTAGCAAGGATCAGGTGGCGGCGAACGCCGTGCCCAAAGGCTTCGATGGCCTGCTCGATCCGCAGCTCAAAGGGAAAATGGGCATCACACTCAATGAAAGTTCGGCGCGCATGATCGGCGCCATGATCAAGATCAAGGGCGAAGCCTTCGTCAAAAAACTCAAAGCGCAGCAGATCCGCATTTATACCGTCAGCAGCGCCGCGCTGGTGGATCTGATGGCGTCAGGCGAGCTCGGCGCGTCGTTTCACATTTACAGAAATCACGCCATGGTCTCGGCCGAACGCGGATCGCCGGCAAGCTGGGTGCCGATGGAGCTGGTGCCGACCAACTCTGGCTGCGTCAGCCTCGGCGCCCAGCCGCCGCACCCCCACGCAGCGACGCTGTTTGTCGACTTTCTGCTCGGCGCCGAATCGCGCAAGGTCTTGGAGAAGTTTCAATACGGTCACCCGTCCAACACCCTGCCGTTCAAACGTTGGCATCCCGGCTTCGGCCGCTCCCTCGAACAATTCGAGAAAGACAGCGAGAAGTGGGAAAAGCTCGCCAAGGAAATCACCCAACGGTGACGCCGCACAGGGGACGTCCGCGATGCACTCTCTATACATCATAGCCCTCCTATCTGTCGGATCGGTCCTATGCTCGGCGCATCTCCACGCCCAGGCGCGCAAGCCGACGACGATCGCCGATCTGGCCGCCCTTAGTGGCAAAGACCGCGAGCAGCTGCTTTACAGCGGTGCCAAGAGCGAAGGCAAACTTACCTGGTACACGTCACTTGCCGGCGACTCCTATAAAGCCGTCGCGCGCGCCTTCGAGGTCAAATACCCCGCCGTGCGGCTGGAGGTCTATCGCGCCGGCGGCACCGATTTCATCATGCGCATGATCGAAGAAGTCAAAGCGCGCCGGCCGGCTTGCGACGCATTGGAGACTTCTGAAGATTCGCTACTGCTGGCGCGCGCGAATAATTTACTCCTGCCTTACTTCTCGCCGCATTTGAGCAAGTATCCCGACGACGCCATGGAAAAAGTGGGCAAGGGCTGGAGTCACTGGACCACCATCCGCGAATCTTACCTGGGCTTCGGCTACAACAAGACGCAGATTCCGGCCCACCTGGTGCCGAAAAATTTCGACGGCTTGTTACATCCCGAGCTCAAGGGCAAATTGAGCATCACCCTGAACGAGTCAGCGACGCGCGCCATCGGCGCCATGATCAAAGTGAAAGACGAAGCGTTCGTCAGGAAGCTCAAGGCCCAGGACATCAAAGCCTATACCGTCAGCAGCGCCGCCATGGCCGACTTGATCGCCTCGGGGGAAATCGCTGGATCGTTTCAAATCTTTCGCAATCACGCTCTGGTCTCAGCCGAACGCGGTTCAGCGCTTGGCTGGGTGCCGATGGAACTGGTCCCGACCAACGCCGGTTCGGTGGCGCTGGCGGCCCACGCGCCTCATCCCCATGGCGCACTGTTGCTGATCGACTTTCTGCTCACCGACGCGCCGAAGATCCTCGATAAGTTCAACTACGGCCATCCGGCAACGGATTATGGATTTAAAAGATGGTACCAAGACCAGGGTCGATCCCTGGAAGATTATGAGAAGGACAGTATAAAGTGGGGCAAACTCGCCAGAGAAATCAGCCAACGCTAACACACCAAAGGAGCCTATCGCGATGCATTTTTTAATATTCGCCTTATCGGTCGGATCGATCCTGTTCCCCGCCGGCCTGCTCGCCCAACTTAAGCCGCAGACCATTTCCGAACTCGTCACCTACAACGGCAAAGACCGCGAGGCGATGCTCTACGCCGGCGCCAAGAGCGAAGGCAAAGTCACCTGGTACACGTCGCTGTCGGGCGACTCGTATAAGGGCATGGCAAAAGCCTTCGAAGCCAAATATCCCGGCGTCAAGCTCGATGCCTACCGCGTCTCGGGCTCCGACATGACCGTGCGCATGATGGAGGAGTCGAAGGCCAAGCGTTACATCGTCGATGCCGTCGAAACCACCGAAGGCAACTTGATGTTCATGCGCGACGCCTTTCTCTTGCGTCCCTACCACTCGCCGCACTTCGCCAACTATCCGGAAGAGGCCAAGGAAAAAGGCGAGCGCGGATTATATTTCTGGGGCATCGCGCGGGAGTCCTACATCGGTTTTGCCTACAACAAGAAGCTCCTGTCGAAAAACGCCGTGCCGAAAAATTATGAAGGGCTGCTCCATCCGGAGCTCAAAGGCCGCATGGGCGTGTCGGTCAGCGATCCCGCCTACAAAGTCATCGGCGCCATGCTGCGCACCAAGGGCCAAGAGTTTGTCAAAAAACTAAAGGTGCAGGAAATCGCCCTGCACACGATCATTCCGCCGGCGCTGTTGGAATTGATCGCGTCCGGTGAAGTGCTGGCGTCGCCCGGCATCTTTCGCAACCACACGTTGAACGCGATCAGCAAAGGCGCGCCGGTGGAGTGGGTGCCCATGGACATCGTGCCGACCAATGTCGGCGGCGCCGCCATCGCCGTGCAACCGCCGCACCCGCACGGCGCTTTGCTGTTGGCCGACTATCTCCTCGGCAGTGAAGGCCAAGCGGTCCTGGAGAAATTTGAATATGGCAGCGCAGCGAAGAAACTCGGTTTCAACAAATGGCGCCCCGACCATGGCATCACTACCGACAAATACGAAAAGGAGCTGGAGCGCTGGGAAAAGCTTTTAAAAGAAATCAGCCGCCGCGGCGCTTAAGAGTGAGCCCGGCTTGTCAGCGGAGCCGGCGCACGATAAGAGTTTTGCAGGAGAGAGCGATACAACCATGCCCTTATTAATATTCGTCCTGTCAGTCCTAACACTCAGTTCCATGCTATTCCCCGGCGAAGCCGACGCTCAGCCGCGCAAACCGCAGACCGCTTCCGAGCTGGTCACCTACAACGGCAAAGACCGCGAAGCGGTGCTCTACGCCGGCGCGAAGAGCGAAGGGAAAGCGATCTGGTATACGTCCCTCGCCGGCGACTCCTACAAGGCCATGATCAAGGCCTTCGAGACAAAATATGCCGGCGTCAAAATCGAAGCCTACCGCGCCAACGGCGGCGAGATCACCAACCGTATGTTCGAGGAAGCCAAGGCGAGAAAGTCCATCGTCGACACCATCGAAACCACCGAATCAAACTTAATGTTCCAGCGCGAGGCGTTTTTGCTACGGCCTTATCACTCTCCCTATTTTGCCTCCTATCCCGAGGACGCCAAGGTCAAAGGCGAACGCGGCCTCTACTTCTGGGGCACGGCGCGGGAGTCCTACATCGGCTTCGGCTATAACAAGAACCTGCTGCCCAAAGACGCCGTGCCGAAAAATTACCAAGGGCTGCTGCATCCCGCCCTCAAGGGCAGAATGGGCCTCACCCTCGACGACACCAGTAACAAGTCCATCGCCGGCATGCTGAAAACCCGCGGGCCTGAATTTCTGAAAAAACTCAAAGGCCAGGATATCCCTCTGCACACGATCATCCCGCCAGCTTTGCTCGATCTCATCGCCTCGGGAGAACTGATCGCCGGCGCAGCGATCTTTCGCAACCATGTGATCGTCGCCCAACAAAAAGGCGCGCCGGTGGAATGGGTCGCCATGGATGTGGTGCCGACCAATGTCGGCGGCGTCGCCATCGCCGCGCAACCACCCCACCCGCACGCCGCGTTGCTGCTCGCCGACTACCTGCTCGGGCCGGAAGGCCAAAGCATCTTAGAGAAATATCATTACGGCAACGGCGCAAAAAATTACGGCTTTAAAAAATGGCGTCCCGAACGCGATCTGCCGCTGGATAAATACGAAAAAGAACTCGAACGGTGGGACAAGCTACTGAAGGAAACCGGCCGCAAAGGCGCGTGAATGGTACCGTAACTGGCAACCAAATGAGACAAAAGATTTAGCCGCAAAGAACGCATAGTTCGCAAACAGGGCTTCGGATTTTGTCGGGCCTGTGCCAATTCTTTTTGCGTCCTTTGCGTTCTTTGCGGCCATTCCCTCCTACTTCCTCTCATAAAGCTTTTTGATGAAGCCGCTCTTCTCGAGTTCGGCGACAAAGCTCGGGTCGACGAACTCCTCGGGTTTGTGCGTGCGGATCTCCGGGCGGCGAAACGCCGCGATCTCGTAGATCGCATCGAGATTTTTGGTGATCGGATAGGGCACGGAAATGAAATCTTCCCGGAACATGTTGTAGGACCCCTCAAGATATTCCGCATCGGTCGTGCGCATGTATTTGGTCAGCACTTTTTTGCTGAATTCTTTATTTTGCTTGAGATAGGCGATGCCTTCGACAAACGAACGCACGAAGCGCATCACCGTATCGCGCTCTTCGCGTATCGTCTTGCGCCGCGTCACTACCGACGCGGTCGGATAGACAATTTCTTTGCGCGCATCGAGCAAGGGGCGAAAGCCTTTGCGTTCCGCCTCAACGTCGGCGGGATAGGTCATGTCCGCCGCATCGACCGTCCCGGTTATGAGTGCTTGCAGCCGCTCAGCGGTATTGCCGACCGCTAGCCAGATGATCTCGCGGGTCGTGTCTATGCCGTATTTGCGCAGCACGTAGCCGAACAACAGATCGCCGGCGGAACCCAAGCTCGATATGCCGATCCGTTTCCCCTTGAGATCTTCTACCTTGCGAATCTCCGGCCGCACCATTAGACGGCTCGCCTGCACACCGATGCCATGGGCGACATTGGCCAAGTCCGCGCCGGTCAAATCCGCCAGCATGACTTGCGGCAAGGCCACCGAGGCGGCAAACAAACTGCCGGACAACAGCGCCTGTGAAGTTCGTCCCGAGCCATTGAGCAAAACTGCTTCGACATCGAGGCCGTTCTTCTCAAAAATCTTCGCCTCCTTGGCGATCCAAGGGATCCACAGGGTCGGCGACAACGTCGACACGCCCCAATAAATCTTCTTGAGCGGTTTGTCTTGAGCCGTCCCATCGGCCGCGAAAACATGCAGAGACAGAACTAAAGCTAGCACGGCACTTCGCCCAACGATCTTGGTCATGGCAATCTCCCTGGCGCAATCTAACTGTTCGCTGATTTACTCACCGCGCGAAATGATCCGCCAATAGCAAACTTAAGAGGGCTTTCAAACCCCGTCCCGACAACTCCCAATTCTACTTTGCGTCCTTTGCGTTCTTTGCGGCCATTCTTATTTTCGGTGCGGCTTAACCGCGCTGGACATTCGTGTCTAATCGGCCAATCTCTATTTAGCTGTCTTGCCGAAAATCTCATTGAACAACTTGTCCGCCGGGCGCCGGTCGGCGAAGTTATCATCGTCCGCATCGAAGTAGTCAATGCCCTCTCGGCGTTGAACTTCTTCCGGCAGATCGTTCTTGGCAATATCGGTTCGCAGTGAATTGGATGCAGTGCGAGTACGACCCTTGCGGCCTTTTTGCACCACGGTTTGTCCTTCCCGCGATAATATCCAGTTGACAAATACCTTCGCCGCATTGGGATGCGGCGCATTTTGCAGCAACGTCAGCGTCCCACCGGATGAACTCAGGGTGCCGCCTTCTTTGAGCCGGAGAACTTGCCCTACCGGCAGACCTTGATCCATCGCCTTGTCCATTTCATCCGAAACACAGGGAATGCATAGGGAGTAACGTCCAGATGCCAGCCAATCTACCGGCTGCCGATAGTCGCGCGAAAGCGCGACCTGCATGTCGCCGTAAAGTTTGCGAATGAACTCGGGCCCAAGTTTGGCATGGTAGTAGAAAAACAGCACCGGGTTGTCCATGCCGCGAGATCGCGGGTCGGTAGCAGCGATTTTGCCTTTCCACTTGGGCTGGGTCAGATCCCAATAGGAAGTAAACTCCTTAGGGTTAACCGAGTTAGAATTGTAGTTGATCTCGACACCGCCGGCGTTGCCGATATAAGCGAAAATATATTTATTTTCCGGATCGACGTATTTATGTTCGCGGTGCCACCACGTGGTTTCATCCAAGACATCCGGCAGCAACAAAAGCGGCCGGATCGGATCCAAAAGTTTGCCGACGTAAAGCGTGCCCAACGCGGTCCCTTTGCCACCGGCGAAGAGATCGACTAGATATTTGCCGGCACGCCGCTCGGCAACGATGCGCGGACCGAGATCGTTGCCCCGGCCGCGCAATTGGTTAACCTTAATCTTCGGATAGGCGCGTTCGAAGGCAAGCACGGTTTCTTCGGTGAGCGGCCCGGCTTCGAAAATGTAAATCGAAACCGTACCCTCCTTCTCAGCTGCGGCCACGGTCTTATCCCATTCGATGCGCCAAGCGGGCCGCGCGTCTGCCGCGAAACTGTTTGCCCATGCACCGAGTATGAATAGAAGGATAAGGAGTGTCTTTGCCATCTTCAATAATCACACCTCGAAGGAGCCGGTGCCCACTCTAAGAGCGGCGTTGCTGGCTGTCAACAATTGTCGCCAAATTCAGAATTACGATTCCTCAACCGACATGGCATCGAACGCTTATCACCGATATGGTTGGCACGCAAAAACGCCTCGCGAGTTTGACGGCCGCTCTCGCCCTTGATTAAGATCGCCAGCGCAGGCTGAGGAGACTCTCTCCCTGCCAAACATAATTGGACAGCCACTGTGTGACAGGAGTCAAAACATGAAACGACAACTACCATCGATCGTCCTATTGACGGCAATGAGTTTTTTGCTGCCGCGCGCGAGCTACAGCGCTGAGGCGATGCAAAAAATCCGTGTCGGCCTGCCGTCCCTCGCCCTCACCTACATGCCTTTTTACGTCGCCCAAGAAAAAGGCTTCCTCAAAAAACTCGGCCTCGAAGCGGAATACATTCAGATGAACACGGCATCCAGCCCCAGGCATTGATCGGCGGCAATATCAATTTTTTTCCCTCCCTGGCAACTGGAATTTCCGCGGCGGTCGCCGGACTGCCGCTCGTGGTTGTGCTGAATTTTTACAATTTTACGCCGTGGATGCTGGTCACCAGCAAAGAAATCAACAAGCCGCAGGATCTGATCGGCAAAAAGATCGGCGATCTCAGGCTATCCGAACGACGGGACACTACTTGATGATAGCGTGGTTCAAGAAATATGAGATCAACGAAAAAGAGGTCGGCTTTATTATGACCGGCGGCACAGCGTCGAGCTTCGCGTCGCTGGCGAGCGAGCAAGTCGCCGGCGCCGTGCTAACCCCGCCCTTCGACGACAAAGCGGTTTCCAAAGGTTTTAAGAAAGTATATGTTGATCGGCGACCTGATGGACATACCGACTTCCGGTCTGGTTGCGTCGAAAGCCGAGGTCTCGAACAATCGCGACAGAGTTCAAAAGACCATCGCGGCACTACTCGAGGCGATCGCTTGGATACGCGCTAACCGGCCGGAGTCGGCACGCATGATCGCGGACAAATTCAAGATCACACCGGCTGAAGCCAACGGAGCCTACGAAACCTTGATCGGTATGTTCAATAAAGACGGACGATTGCCGCCGAAAATTGCCCGCGGCTATTTGGACATACTGCGGCAGGAACGACCGATCGCCCGCCGATTTTGACCCACAGAAGTTTATCGATTTTTCGCTGTTGCCTGGAGCAAAGTAGTGCGCCGAAGTCTGTCTACGTGACGAGCAAGCAGCAGCTTCGCGTATTCGGAGTGCTCACTACCGCTCATGGAAACCCAGGAGGTGCACAATGGACGAGAAACTGTCGGACATATTCGAATCCGCCGAGCCGTCCCTGCTTACCACTGGTTGGGGCCGCGCTGAAGGGCCGCTCTGGCATGCCGAGGGCTATGTTACCTTCGTCGATCTGGAGGGGAACCGACTTCTGCGTTGGAGCCCGAACGGCGTAGCAACCGTAGTGCGGGAGAATACCGGCGAGGGAAACGGCTGCACCCTCGACCGCCAGGGCCGTCTGATCATGTGCGAAGGCGCCGATCATCGCCGCATTACCCGGATGACGGCGGATGGCACGGTGACGGTCATTGCCGAGCGCTGGCAAGGCAAACGCTTCAATAAACCGAACGATGTGGTGTGCCGCTCCGACGGCAGTATTTTTTTCACCGACCCTGGGCTGCGTGTTCCAGCAGAGCTACGTGAGATCGGATTTTCCGGCGTATTTCGCATCGATACGTCGGGCGCGCTGCACCTGGCCACCGACGAGTGCGAATACCCTAATGGGCTGGCGTTCTCTCCCGACGAGTCGGTCCTTTACGTCGCGATCAGCCGGCTGGACGAGCGCTGCTTCCAGGAGTCAGAGCACGGCGAGGTTTGTCCGCATCGGCGTATCCGCGCGTTCGACGTGGCGCCGGACGGGACCCTGAGCAACAACCGTGTGTTCTGTGATATGTCGTCGGCGGATCCCGGCGTCCCTGACGGCATTAAAGTCGACACCGAGGGTCGAGTATTTTGCGTCGGTTCCGGCGGTATCTGGGTTATCTCTCCATCCGGTGAGGTCATCGCCATACTCAAGATGCCCGAGGTGGTTCGCAACCTCGCTTTCGGCGGACCGGACTTTCGCACTCTTTATCTCACGACACGTGGCGCCCTCGCCAAAATCAAAGTTAAAACACCGGGGATTGGCGCATGCTAGCGAGAAACCTGTTGTAACTTACGTGGTCGGCTTGTGCTTTGCGCAATTTAACGCCGATCTGAGACGGGAGTTTTTTGTCCGCTTGATTGTTTTTTAATGAGATCGCTCGGCGACCTTTGGGCGCATCAACGCAGACTGGCATCGCAACTTTCTGTCCGGCGACAGTCAGACGCATGGCTGCGCCGACGCTCGATCAACACCGGCATAGACATTTGAAGTTGGGTTAGCGTGCAACCATCTCCGGCGATACCACAACGGCAAAGCCGGCTAATGAGACCTCAGCCATATAATGTCCATCCGGACGCGCGGGAAGCTGCGGCTCTGGCTTAAACGTAAACGCCGCCGACTCACCGGGTCGAATATTTCGATCCAGCGTGAGAAAAACCGATCGCCCCAGCGAGTTTTCTTGCGGATGCATTTCGTTCTTCCACAGCCAGTGAAATTGCAACAGCAATTCGACATTCTGTAGCAGATGTGGAGATTTATTGATCACCTCGCCGGTCACTACGTTTTCGTTAACGTTGATATTACGAACTTCAACCGTCCTTGCAGCTTGGTTAGAATCGAGAACGGTTTGCCCCTGGGCGGTTGCCGCAATCAGGGATACGCTAAGCCCTATCGATATCATAGCTAATGTGTTGCGCAGTCGCATGTGGCCCTCCCGTTATTCACGCCTTTGTCATGGTTGGAATCGCAACCGCCGTGCCATTCAATCGTTACCCGATCGTTTCGGGCGCGTTATTTGCAGTATCAAAACCTGCTGAGAAAAATATAAACCAGGAGGGCGACATGTATTTATCACGCCTGACATTCCATACTTTGCCTGGAAAAACCCAAGAGGTTGAGGAGCGGCTTATGATGCTGCGCCAATGGGTCGAACAAGCCGGCGGGGCCAACGCCCGTGTGATGCGTACTCACTTTAGCTCGTCCGGTGCGCCGGATCTGGTGTTCGAGCAAGAAGTAACCGATCCCGGGACACTTGAAAACCAGATCAGAGCAGTATCAGCCAAAGATGCCTTCCAACAGTGGGCCCGCCAAGTGTCGGGGTTGCTGGCTCAGCCATCGAAGCGGGAGCTTTACACAGTATGCAACGGCGCGTCCGGCGCATGACTAAGTGTCGGTGTATCTAAATCGGAATCAGCTAAGCGTCTGGGTGTTGCAAATCCGGGACAACGAACCCTTGTGCTGAATGACTGACTTTGACAAATTTCCGCTAAGGCAGCCTTCCGTGTTTGTTAGCGACTCGCGATTAACAAGGCTTGCGTCTTCGAGATGGAGCCAAAGCCTCGGGCGACTCAAGATCGTCGTGCGTTAAATGCGCATCTCTACACTTCGCACGGAAAATTATAATTAAGCCAGAGCTTTACTCAACGGCTAGTTTGAGGTTTTTTTGATGGTCTCGAACGCTAGTGGGACTTCTAGACTACCGATTGATTCCAAAGTCATGCCGGTGCAGTCTTTGAAAAACTTCAACATGTACTCCCCCAAGGTCTCGTATTCCAGCAGAAGGCAACCGGTATATTCGGCGCCCTCATGCTCTATGGTTAAAAATATTTGACGATGGTTGTATGGATAACAACGTGCATTGCGCAGAACCCCAACTTCCCCTCTAAGACTAGATTCGCTTAGTCCCTGGTAGTCAATCCAAATTGGTGGCCAACGGGTGTAGCCGAAGTACTTCATTATGGGATGATTGCGGAGTTGCACAGGGACTTCGCTAGCAAAATCAATGCCTTGGACGTGTCTTGCCTAAATCAAAATAATTTCAGCTACCTAAAGATTTTCCTTCGGCCAATCCTTCGATCTCATTGTTTCGAAATTGGGATTTTTTTTCAGCAATGAGACGGTAAACGATTGGATCATCCCCGACCCTTCACGTTCGAATCATCGATGTTAATTCCGATTCGGGATTAAAACATCATGAGCATGCTAGTAAAATTGTATCCGGACGAGGTTAATTGCTTACAGCAGCATTTAGCGCCCGATTCCAGTCTCAACGAAAAACTGAAAAGGTCATGGCATTTGACTCCAAACGCATTGCCTAATGAATTATCAGCCAACGCGATTGTCTGCACCGAGCTGAGGCCCATGAATTATTGCGTATCGCTCTAGAGCACGGCTCTCAGAAGGCGGTTCAGGAAATTCTAAGCGCCATGAGACTTTGCGGCATTTTATAGTTCCGTTGCGTCGTGAGTCGAGGTAATCGACATAAAGATATTTACCTTGTAGTTCGCAAGTTTCATCTGTGTTGCACTTAACCATTAACTAAGTAGTTGCTACCTCTGAAACTTGATCGTAAGCCTGACAATGAACCAGTTGATTTCCCTAGCTGATTTCAACGGAAGCTAACTCAGTTAAAACTGGCGAGCAGAATTCAAGATCCAGCGCTGCGTTCGATATGCGCTGCAAGCTAACGAACAGTAAACCAAGACCATCGGGTTGAATTTATCTAATCCTCCCTGCCCGCCGTCACCAACGGCTCGATCGTCACCGTAGGGTCCAGCGGGTTCTTCCGCTTGGCGGCTGCGACGTAGTCCTCGCCGTCTTCCGGCAGCAGGAAACCTTCCTTGACCAATGCATCGACGGCACGTTTAACGATGTCGACGTACGCCTGATGGCTGGGATAGCGTTCCTCGATCGACAAGCGCGGATCGCCGATTTTTTCGCGCTCTGCTTTAGTGCGCGCGAAGGGCTTAAGACAACCGTTGGTCATCATCATCTCGCCTTCGGCGAAGCCGGCTTTGCGCAGCGCCCAGCCGATATAAGTCGCGATCGGCGCTTGCATGTCCGGATAGCGCACGCCGCCCAAGTCGTTGCCGTCGGTGTCCACCTGCGGCACTTGGATCGGATACTCTTTGCCCGCCACCGCTTCGGGGGAAAAACAGTCATGACGCCGCGTTCGTCGAACTCCGGGCCGTAGTTCCAAAAAGGTAAGCGGCTTGGCGTCCCGGGCAAATTGACGCCGGGGATCTTGGGAAAGCGTTTGAGCGCTTCCTCGGGTGACACCAATTGCCCATCAGAGCGTCGCGGCACGCGGTTGGAAGGCGGCGCCACGCCGGTGCTCGCCCAACGGTCCATGAGCATAAAGCAGGCGCGCAGGAACGGTTGCGGTGAAAAGTTGCTCGGCGGTAACTGACCGACCCATTTGGGATTGTCGGCGGCGATCGCCGCGTGGGGCGACCCCGCGAGCATGTACATGCGCACATTGGTAGGAATCTCAGCGTCGCTGCCGTCGCGCGGATCGGTATGGGTCATCGAACCGTGCCGTTCCCAATACTCGCTCGAGGTATGACAGTGAACCAGCAACGGATCGCTCTCGGGACGTTTGAGCACGGCGTCTAGTTTGCCGGTAAAAGGGTCGGGAATCGGGGCAAAATTAAAAGGGTAACGCTCCGACGGATAGGAATGTTCCTCATGCTGGCGCGGATAGCGGCCGATCTGGGCGAAGCGCATGTTGCAATACAAACGGCCGATGCCGGTGTGCGTCTGCACCGCATCGAAAACTCGGCGTCCTTGGGCATCGCGGTTCCAGCCTTCGTAAACGAACTCCCGCACCACCCGGCCGGCAAGCGACGCACCGTAACCGTAAACCTTGTTGATAGCTCCGGCGAGCGGGTTGGCCACGCCGGCGGAATCCTTACCGCCATAACGTAGAAACGAAACTGCCTCCCGCAGGCCGAGAAACCCAAGACCCATGACACGCGAGCCCTCGGTGTCGTAGATCATCTCGTAGATCCACCCGGGCTTGAAACCGCCCTTGACGTAGAGATCAACGTTGGACGGCGTCAGCTCGATGTTGCCGTCCTTTTCCTTCGCCTTGGCCAACTCCCATTCGCTCGCAGGCACCGCCATGCGCGAATCGGCTTCCTTTTCACGTAACGTCAAAGTTGCCGTGGCGCGGTTGAGCACCGGGTAGCATTGAATATTCGCCGCGCCGCTCACAGGCAGGGACAACACGCCTTTCTTATCGGAAATAAACTCCTGGCGCACTTTGCCGCGCAAAGGCTGTCCGTTCTGACGCGCTTCCGGCACGAATGCGACGACATTGCTGCCGCTATAAACCAAATCGCCTTGCCATCCCACGGTGACAACCGTGTAGCCCTGGCGATTGAGAAAACCGTTGCCGGCGCATTCTGCCTTGGAATAATCGCCGCCGCCGTCGTTCAAGCGTGTGAACGCGCCGCGGCCACCGCGATTGGAAAAATCGAACAGCAATTTCCCATTGCTTTTACTCATATCGACCGGTTTGACTAGATCGATTACGGCTTTGAACTCGACTAAACCGTCGCCATTGAGCGGCGCGTATTCGATATCGCAAACGAACGGCAAGCCCTTTTCATTGGGATCGATAGCGAAATGGATCATGCCCAGTTGCCGCTCATAAGGCCCGACGGCGCCGAACGACTTGCCGCCGGCGAAACTGCTCTTGCTTTCGAACTCCAGGCGAATTTGATTGCGTGACATCTTCAACTTCCTTTCGACTTCGTGACCCAACGTGTTGAGGCCGCGACAAAAACCTTGAATCTTGAGGGGTAATAGGTGAGCGGGAGGTGTCGGCAACCCCTAACACCTGGCGTCTCACCCATAACGATTTTCTAATGCCGCGGCAGCTTGGCCGCATCGCCGCCGCAAATATAACCTTGGGTGACGCAGCGGCCCATGCCATGCTGATTGAACCCCCCGGCCGATTCACCGGCGCAGTATAGTCCGGGAATCACTTGTCCTTGCATGTCGACCACCTGGCAGCGCGCGTTGATGCGCAAACCCGCGCGCGTGTCATGGACGATCACCGTGCCCCACGCCGCGTAGAACGGCGGCTTCTGGATTTTGAACTTGGGCGCGGGCTTGCCGAAGTCGGCATCGACACCTGCATCGACGAACGAGTTGTAACGCGCCACCGTCGCTTGCAACGCTGCGGCGCTCATCGGCTTGGCTTGATATTCATTCTTGATCACCGCTGCCAGTTCGGCGAGTGTGTTGCCGGTGAAAAAGTAACCATCGGGGTCGACGTAGGGCGGCACTACTTTCCAACCTTCGCGCTCCACCGCGTCGGCGTCGAAGATCGCCCACTGCGGCCCGGCGCAATAATCCGGCGCTTCGGAGTACTCATTCATCGCCAGCGCTGCGTTGACGAAGTTATATCGAGTCGGATTGTACTTGACGTTTTCCGCGTTGCGATAATCGTTGGGCTTGCAGTCTGGATATTGATGTCCGTGGCTACCATGGGGCGGATCGCCCTTGGTCTCGTCATAAAAGCGCTTGCCAACCTGGTTGACGAGAATCAAATCCTGCCAGTCCTTGACGTTGAAACCTGTGGCCTTCACCAACGGAAAGATCGGACTCTCCAGCTTCCAGGTCGTGTAGTTATATTTTGTCGCCAGGGCGCGCTGGGAGCGCATCGTCGCGCCGTTCTCCAGCGCCTGGTGGACCAAACCCCATAACGACGCACCGACCGCCATGGCGGCGAGTTCACCGCTGGCGTCTTGATAACTGTAGGGTTCACCGCCCACTTGAAACACCGGCGTCAGACGCGGATCGAACATCCGGCGGAAATTTACGTCGCTGGTGCTGCCGCCGGTGGCGACGATGACGGCCTTGTGCGCCCGCAACCTCATCGTCGGTTTGGTGCTGTCGATATTGCCCTCGGAGCGGAAACTCTTGAGCGGCGCGGTCGCACCCGGCATGATATGCGGGTTGTACTGCGCCGCGATGCCGATCACGTGGCCGGGATTTTTTTCTCCCGATGGCTCGCGAATCAGGCCGGTCATTTTGTAATTGAGTAAAAACTTTACGCCCTTGGCCCGCGCGCTCGCCTCCAATGGCCGGATCACGCTGGTGCCGTTGGCCGCATTGGGGCTCTCCAGCCCCGCGCCCTTGCTCCAAATCGCATGATTCTCCCGCGGCGCTGAGTTACCAGTGGTTGACGCGCCTTGATTGTCCGGCGCCTTATCGGCGAATTCGACGCCATTGGCCAGCAAAAACTCGAATGCCGTGGCGCAGTGATCGGCGAAGGCGCGCATCACCGCCCGGTCGTTGTAGCGGAAATCCGGCGTGCCATTGCCCTGGACGATCGACCAGTCGGTAAGATCGGAGAACACCGTGTCCGCCGAGTCGGGTATATTATATTTCTTTTGCGCGCTGGTGCCGCCGCCCAGGGCCATATGGCCGCCGCTGATAATTGCGTGGCCGCCGACGTCGTAATTCGCCTCGACCACGATCACCGATGCACCGTCGTTAACCGCCTTGATCGCCGCCGGTAATCCCGCCGCACCCGCCCCGATGATGATAATATCGGCTTCGAGATCCCAGTTATCGCCTGCTTGTGCCATGATTTCGCAACTTCCCTTCTCGTGAAGAACTTAATTTCAATACCTTACAGTCATGATAAATGGCAAACTCGCTACGCGTTCCGCTTCATCCGTGGCGGCGATCCACGCCAGTCGCCAAAAAAAATACCGCCAGGCATAAATCGATGATCGTTGAAATCATAATCAATCCCTTAAAATTGCCGCTCATCGGGACCCGCGATCGCATCAGTAGCCAAAACACCAACGGTAAAAAATCCAACGAAAACCGATAACCCATCTGTTCGAACCCGCTGGATCTAAAGGCCAGCACCACCATCAAGACGGCGCCAACGTTCACACCTATCAATCGGTTGGTTAGATCCCATTTGGGCACCGACATAACGTATAGAAGATACGGTGACACCAACAGCACACTTGTTCCAACCGCGTTGACCGTCGGCAACCCAAAGAGAAATAGCCGAAGATGCTCTGGAATGTAAGACAAACTGAACGGCGGTCCGGCATGATTTCCGGGCAAGTTCCAAGCCGCGTAGGGTTGGTCAAAGCCATTGACCTGATAGGTATAGCCTGACTCGAGAGGGTTGCCGAATCGAGCCCAATTGTAAATCGCCAACATCGCAGCTACGCCGGCAAATGGCAATAACAGCTGAAACAAGCCTACGATTCGCTGGCGCGCGGCGCCGGCGCCAAGCAGAATTGCCAAAACAAAAAACACAATATTTACCCCCGCAGGGGCACGGCTGGCCATGGCCAAACCAATGAGCCCGCCGGTCAACCAGAGCCTTGACTTGCCTTGATGTTCGTTAAGCGCGAGAAACAGCATCGCGACCGCGACTAGATGGGCGAATGCCGAACTCCCAGCTAGCGCCGCCACACCGATATAGGAAGTCGCAAAACAAAACGCCAAGGCAAACCAGCAAGCTTCGTCGGACCGATAGTCACATTTCCTGGCTAACCGATAGCAAAGATAAAACACTAAAAGACTGACGAAAAAGGCGACGACACCCTGATGATAGTAACCGCTCCACACCAACGGCATGGTCAACACCGCCGGTAGCGGCCCGCCAGGCCAGTAACGATAACCGTTAAAGGGCGCGGTGTCGCCCCAACCTGTCGGTGGCGGCGAGAGCAAGTGAAGTTTACCGGCAAGAAACGATTCGGTTAAGCCGCTCTGACGCCCGTCCGGGCCGGTAATGAAATTAACCCAACCGATAAGTCCGAATAGTAGCGCAGCAAATACCAACGGCCAGGGATGGCTCATCAATCGGTCTTTGCTAAATCTGTTCATAATGCTTGTACTCGTCTGTGAGCCGCACGATCCAAGGCCAAACTTGCGGATTCATAAGCTGGCAGATCCCAATGATATTCCCAAAGATTGTCGGCAGGCGCAATATCGAAGGGACAATGCAATAAAAACCGCTGAGAATGTCAGTGAGAGATATAACCTACGAATCGTATGTGGTCATATCAAGCTTGACCAGGGAAACGATGTGGCAGACAATCGAATTACCATCGGCAACTTGGCTGGAGATCAAAGACTAATTCACAACCACAATCAAACGCAATTGTTTAACCCCACAGCTCGATCGACGACAATTCGCTGGTGCCATGCGACCACAGGAATCACCACCTGCACATCTGAAGTCGATTGCGCCCGGCCGCCGTATATAGTCTTATTTATCACACCGCCCGTGGCATCGTGAATCCGAGGAACTATCTTGCGCCTGCCAGCTTGGAGTAGATTAGTCTTGGTTCTCATGGCGCTCGGGTTTCTGTTTAGCCCCGGCATTCAGCACCATTGGCAGGTCGCCCGCGATCTGTACTTCGTGCCGTTCGACGCGGTGCAGTACATCCCGGCCTTTTTCAAGTTCGACGCCAATGACCCGGTACCGACGACCTACATAAAAGAATACTTTCTCAATGCCGTCTGCCCGCCGCTATACAAAGCCTCCCTCGTGCTTGGCGCCCAGTTTGCCGACGTGCGCGACGTTCAATTGGTCTTGATGTACGCAGCCTACGGGCTCTTTGTCGCCGTCATGGGGCGCATTGGATGGCTGTTCGGCGGCGCCGCACTCAGTTTTGCGGTCATGGCATTGACGATCAGCGCATGGATTTTTATCGGCCTGGGATTCATTGGCGGGGCGCCGCGGATGTACGGTTATCCCTTGATGGCAGTCATTCTTTACGCCCTGGTGGGCGATCGCCCTAGACTGCTTGGTATAGTGGCGATACTCGGCGCGTTACTTTATCCGATCGTCGCCATCATTGCCGGTCTTTGCCTTAGCGGTTGGCTTATCCTGCCGGTGTTCGCGCAACAGAGTAGCGTTTCCGGTTGGTCGCTACGGCGGCGGCTAGCGACATTGGCAGCAGTTGGGCTTCTCGCCGTAACCTGCCTCGCGCCGTTGATGGTTGGTAGTCACGCCTATGGCCGGCGACTGGTTGCCGCCGATATCGTCACCTATCCCGAAGCAGGAGTGGACGGAAATTATCGCCCTTATGATCAGCTTCCCTACCCCCTGTTCGGTCAGGAGTCGCTGTCTTACTATCTCGGCCCGCTGTATAGCCACGGCGATGCCATCGCACCATGGCTCAACCTGAACAGAAACTTGGACCCCGCCACGCTAATCGCCGTCTTGGCTGCCGCGGCCTTGGCTATTTTAGTGGTCATCTCAGCCGGCCTGCGCCGGGTCCTGCAAAGCGATGAGCGTGGCGCCGGAATGCGGCTGCTCGGATTTTTTATTGTCTGCACGTTGCTGCACGTAATCGCCTGGCTAGCCGCGCCTTATTTTTACATACCGACCCGCTATTTTATGTTCTCCTTGCCGTTTATCGTGACTTTAATTTTTCCTTGGTCGCTCTATTTACTTTTCGGCCGCATCGGCCAATTCCGGACAGCGCCGAGACTGCGCGATTTCACGTTCCTGGCAATCATCGGCGCTTATTTAGTCGCCTTCGGCGGGCGCGGCAACGTTGCGTTTGAAACAGGCTCCATGGTGGCAAAGTCGTCACAGCCGTTGTTCGCAGCCATCGCCGCCCTGCCGAAAGATAGCTTGATCGCCGGTTGGCCCTACGGCGAAATAAAGAACATCGAATATGCCACTCGGCGCAACGTTTTGTTAACCGCCGAACTGCACCAGGTGCTCCACCGTGAATTCGTCGAAATCATGCGCCGGCGGATGGACGCCGTTTTCGAAGCTTACTTTAGCCTCGACGCCGCGCCGCTGCGGCGGCTAAGAGAGCAGTTTGGCGTCACCCATCTACTGGTCGAAGCACACCACTTTAGCGATCCTAAAAGGCCACCCGAATATTTTTCGCCCTGGCGGGCGCGGATTGGCCCGCGACTGGAAGCCGTGCGGGATAAGGCTTACCTAATGAACCAAACGCTGCACCAAAGAGCGGCCGTGTTCAATCGCGACGGACTCATTTTACTCGACCTCGCGCGTCTGCCGTAGCGGCAGGGAAGGCTGTAAAACGTCTCCGGTAAATCGTCGGGTTTGACGCCAGGCCGGCAAATTTCTATAAAAGCGTATGCTTGCGCGGCGATCACGATGCTGCAACCGTGTGGTGCCGGCGATTCGGTTTTTCGGCTATGCGCCTTAGCGCTAGTCACCGGTCCATAAGATATTTGATAATTGTTTGGCAAATGCTCGGTGGAGGAGAAGACAATGGCGCCAATCGATGGAGCAAAATACAACGTCGGCGGCGTCGCCCTCGACCGGCCATTTAAGATTCTCCGCCTCGGTCACTTTGGTTTCAACGCCGCCGACCTGGAAGCCAGCCGGCGCTTCTATTTCGACTTACTTGGCTTCTTTATTACCGAACCGGCCGGCGCCGGCTATTTCGGCCGCCATGCCGGCGATCATCATTCATTCGCCCTGTTCGAGAAAAAGAAATTCAACCAGCGCCAATATGCCGGCGAGAACGCCAAACATTTCCGGGAAGAAAACGATATCAATCAAATCACCTGGCAGGTCCAAAGCGTCGCCGAGATGTCCGACGCGACAAAGTATTTTCATAGTATCGGCGTCGAGGTCATGCGCGAGGGGCGAGCCGGCGGCGGCGGTTCGCAATTTCATCTCTACGTCTGGGCGCCGGATGAACAGATCTTTGAGCTCTACTACGGCATCGAGCAGATCAGCTGGAACGGCTACGCCCGCCCAGTCGCCATGCGTCATGGCACCGCGCTCGCGCCCGCCGAAGCGCAGCTACCGGACTACCAGCTCATCACCGACGATATAAACAAAGGCATCCCCGTCCTGGACGGCGTCCGTCATGTCAGCGCGATGCCGCTTAAGTACAACGTCGACGGCGTCCTGCTGCCGCAACCCTTCAAGATCACCCGCGTCGGTCCGGTGAAGCTGTTCGTCGACGATTATGAGAAACTCAAGCGCTGGCATACGGAAGTTCTGGGATTTACCTTGACCGAAGAAGTGTCGTGGCAGGGCGAACGATGCGCCTTCCTGCGCTGCAACAACGAACATCATTCGCTGGGAATTTTCCCCAAATCATGGCGCAAAAAGCTCGGCCTGAGCGAAGCGACGTCGAATCTGTCCTTCGGCCTGCAACTGGCCAATTACCGGCAACTGCAAGACGCGGTGCAGTTCCTGCGCGGCCATGGCGTGCGCGTCGAAACCGATATCATCCCGCCGGCGCTGCATCCCGGCATCGACTACGCCGCCTACGCCTTCGATCCCGACGGCCATTGCCTCGAGCTTTATTACTCCATGGAGCAGATTGGCTGGGACGGCAGACCGCGGCCGCAAGAATTACGCCGGCAGGTCGATCCGAACAACTGGCCGGACATCCTCGAACCGCTATCGGACACCTACACCGGCGAACCGTTCATCGGTCCCTGGGCGTAGGGAGCCCGGAAGTCAGAGGTCGGAGATCAGTGGTCAGTAAAGATGGCAGCCCCTCCCACAGCTGACTTCTGACAGCTGACTTCTACTTCCCCGACGCCAATTGTCTTACCCCGTCGAATTGTAATATATATCTCCCAGCCAATAGACTGCTGACCGGCTGTCACCGGAGACCGGACTAACCGGATTGAAAGGGGTGCATTCATGTTTGCCTTAATGATGCGTAATCCAACCCAGATCATGTTTCTGCTCACTGGCGTGACGCTGGCTTATTTAGTGCTGCCGCCGTTCTTTTTCATCCTGCATACGAGTCTAGTCACCGACCGAGGGTTGCAGGCCGGAAGCTTCACGATTCAGCATTTCGCTAATATCGTCGACTCCCTTGGCGATGTAAAAACCCTGCTGGCCAACTCGCTTGATTTACTCCTTTGGCAGTTCCGCCGTCGCGCTGGTTTACGGCACCGCTCTGGCCTGGCTCGCCGAGCGGAGCGACGCGCCGTTCCGCAAACTCGCCTATATTTCGGCCTACGTGTCCTTCGCGATTCCCGGGATCATCAAAGTAGTCGGCTGGATCATGCTGTTGGGCCCAAAAGCCGGCATGTTGAACGCGCCGGTGATCGCCTACACCGGCCAGCCGCTGTTTAATATCTTTTCCATGAGCGGCATGGTTCTGGTCGAAAGTTTTCTGTGGATTCCCATCGTCTTCTTGTTAATGTCGACGCCGTTTCGCTCCATGGACCCTTCGTTGGAAGAAGCCGCCACCACCGCCGGCAGCACCGGCTGGCAAGTCTTCCGCCGCGTCACCTTCCCACTGGCCTTGCCGAGCGTGTTGGCCGTGCTGATCCTGACGATCATCCGCTCCCTCGAAGCCTTCGAGATTCCCGCGTTGATCGGCATTCCCGCCGGCGTCGAAGTGCTGACGACGAAAATCTATCTGCAAATCAAAGGCGGCTTAATTCCCAAATACGGTGAGGCGAGCGCCTATTCGATCATCCTCATCGGCTTGGTCGCCTTGGGCTTGATCCCCTACTACCGGATCACCAGCAAGACCTACAAGTTCACCACCATCAGCGGCAAAAACTTCCGCCCGACCCGAGTCGCGCTCGGTAAATGGCGCTGGTTCGGCGGCCTATTAATGCTTGTGCTGCCGCTGCTGCAATTTTTTCCGATCATCGCGATCACCTGGTCTTCGTTCTTACCGTTCGCCCAGGCGCCGTCGCGCAAGGCGCTGGAGTTGCTTACGTTGAATAACTACGTCACCGCCTTCAACGACAGCGGCATTATCCGCTCGGTGATGAACAGCCTTACCGTGAGCATTACCTCGGCGACCATCGCGGTGATCATCACCTTTTTGGCCGCCTGGATCATTGTTCGCGCGTCGATCAAAGCGCGCTGGATTCTCGACCACATGGCGATGCTGCCTTTGGTGTTTCCCGGCATCGTCATGGGCATCGCGATCTTGAAAATGTATCTCTACCTGCCGGTTCCGGTGTACGGCACGATCTGGATTCTCGTGCTGGCGTTCGTCGCCCGTTACCTGCCCTATGGCATTCGCTTCAGCCACTCGGCGCTGTTGAGCTTGCACAAAGAGCTCGAAGAGGGCGCCATGACCAGCGGCGCCACCTGGTTCCAAATGGTCCGCCATGTCGTCATCCCGTTAATCATGCCGGCGCTGCTGGCTGGATGGATTTACATTTTCCTCATCACCTTCAAAGAGCTGTCCATCGCGTTATTGCTCTACTCACCCGGTTCACAGGTGGTCGCCGTAACGATTTGGGAGCTCTGGGATAACGGTCACGTCGGCGAGCTCGCCGCCTTCAGTCTGGTGATTACCATAGGCACGGTCGTGGTCGGCTCGACCTTCCGCGCCGTCGCCCAGCGTTACGGACTACAGGATTGATAATCTTTGCATGCTTCGTTGAACCTTGAACTTTTGCGCCTTGAACGGCCCGTGTGATTCAAAGGTGCAAAGTTCAAAGTCCGCCGCTGAAATTTTGGAGGTTTGACCATGGAGTTTAGCATCGTCGACGCCGACGCCCATCATTTGGACGGCGCGGCTTATAAACAATACTTGCCGGAAAAATTTCGCATCCGCAGCGGGCCTTATTTCCCCTCCTTCGGTTGGGATATTTTTTTGAATGACACCACCGGCAGAAAACCCGGCAATCCGGCCGAGTATTGCAAAGACCTCGATGTCGAAAAAATCGGCGACGCGGTCGCCTATCCCAGCAACGCGTTAGCCATCGGACTGGTGCGCGAACTCGACCTCGCCGTGGCATTGGCCAGAGCGTACAACGACTGGGCCGACGATTTCTGCAAGCAGAGCGGCGGTCGGGTCAAGTACGCCGCCGTAATCGCGCCGCAAGTCGTCGCTGAAGCGGCCAAGGAAGTCCGCCGCGCCGTTACCGAGAAGGGCGCCGTCGGTGTCATGATGCCGACCTACGTGCAGCAAGGTCTCGACTTGGGCCAGCCGCAGTTCGACCCAATCTACGCCGCGGCCCAGGAACTTGGCGTGCCCGTCGGCTTTCACGCCACAGCTCAAGTCGCCGTCGGCAACACCCGTTTTCATAAGTACATCGGCGTGCACATGACTTCGCACCCGTTCGAGCAGATGCTGTCGGTGGTATCATCATCTCCAACGGCGTGCTCGACCGGTTCCCCAAGCTCAAAGTGGGGTTTCTCGAAGCCGGCGTCGGCTTCCTGCCCTACTGGATGGAACGCTTCGACGAGAAATATCTGATTAGAAAAGCCGAGATGGAGCCGCTCAAAATGCTCCCCAGTGAGTATATCAAAGACCATCGCTGCTACTTCACCTGTGAAGGCGAAGAGTCGGCGCTGCCGTTGGTCATCGAACAGTTTGGCGACGAGTGCATGATGTACGCATCGGACTATCCCCACTGGGATATGGAATGGCCGCACAGCGTCAGCCAAGTGGTCAAACGCAAAGACATCTCGGACGAGACCAAGCAAAAAATCCTCGCCGGCAACGCGAATAAGTTTTATCGTTTTTGATCGTAGTCAATTTCCAATAAATCGCTGGTTCAGTCCGATTGAACCTTGAACTTTTGAACTTTGAACAAGGAGTAACCATGTCCGACCTGAAACAAATCACTGCCGACATCGACGAAAACATCGGCATCGCCTGGCTGACCTTCAATCGGCCGGAAAAGAAAAACGCCCTGAGCGTCGCCCTGCTCGCCGAGATCGCGACCACCCTGCGCGACCTGGCGAATAACGACAAGATTCGCTGCATCGTCACCGCCGGCGCCGGCGACTCCTATTCTTCCGGCCGCGATCTCTACGACATGCGCGGCCAGGACAACCGGCGGCGCACCCGCGGCTTCGGCGGCGTCGCCGAGATCGTCGACATCATGCGTCGACTGCCGCAAGTCACCGTCGCCAAAGTGCGCGGCTGGTGCCTGGGCGGCGGTCTGGCGATGATCAACGGTCACGATCTTGTCATCAGCTCCGACACCGCAAAATTCGGCATGCCCGAAGTCATCCGCGGCAGCTACGGCGCCACCGCGACGCCGTCGCTCTTTCACGCGGGAATCCCGTTCAAGAAAGCGTTCTTTATTTCGCTCACCGGCAGAAACTTGACCGGTGTCGAGGCCGAACGCGTCGGGTTGGTTTCCGACGTGGTGGCTGAGAAAGACTTGGACGGCTACGTCGACACCCTCGCGAAAGAACTCGCGAGCCGCAACGGCCCGACCCTGGAGAACGCCAAGATCGCCGCCTATATGCAAAAAGATTTACCCTTCGATATGGCGCTGCGCGCCGACGACCTGGTCCAACACCGCTTGCGCTACTACACCAATCCATTGAACGACGTCGAAGGCTACCTGCACTCGCAAAAAGGCGGCGGCACGGTGAAATACGTCAAGCCGGAAGATCGCAAGTAACAACCCTTCGGCTTGCGGATAACGCGTCAACGCTTTGTCCGTGACAATACGGTCCGTCGGGCTATTCAAGGAGGAGCAGGATGAAGATTCGCTTGCGCTGCCTTTCGGTCCTCGTTGTCTTTTCGATCATCGGTTCGCGGCCGCCGGATTTATACTCTCAGGTTACCCCGCAGTCCAAACTGATCGAAGGCGCCAAGAAGGAGAGCCGATTCGTTTGGTACACTTCGATGGCCATCGATCTTTCCCGGCCGTTGCTCGACGCCTTCACGAAAGAATATCCGTTCCTCAAAGGCGAGGTGGTGCGCGCCGGCAACGAGCAAATTACCAACCGGGTGTTGAATGAAACGCGAGCGGGCAAATGGGCGTTCGATCTGCTCAGCATCAGCAGCGTGGAGCTTTTCGTCGACCGGGGAATTCTTGCACCCTATCTTTCGCCGGAACGGGACGCCTACATCGACGAATTCAAAGACTCGCAGGGCCATTGGACGAGTCTTTACAACAGCAATCTCGTGCTCATGTACAACACCCGCTTGGTCCATGAAAGAGACGTCCCAAGAAACTATCCTGACCTGCTGGACGCCAAGTGGAAAGGCAAATTGCTCATGGACTCCACTGATTACGACTGGTTTGGCACTCTCGCGCTGGCGTGGGGGAAAACCCGAGCGGTCAATTACATGAAGCAGTTGGCGCGGCAGGACTTAACCTGGCGCCGCGGTCATGGTCTGGTCGCCCAACTGATCGGCGCGGGTGAATTGCCGCTGGGCTGGGCCTATACTTTCCGCGTCGAACGCATGAAAAAAGAAGGAGCGCCGGTGGATTGGTCCGACACCTTCGATCCCATCGTCACGACCGTGCACGGCATCGGCGTCAGCAGCAAAGCAGCCAACCCGAATAGCGCCAGGCTTTTCGTCGACTTCGCCCTCAGCCGGCGCAGCCAACAGATGATTCGCGACCTACGGTTGGTGCCGTCGCGCCGGGACGTGGAACCGTTAGTCGCCAAAATGGACCAGAACCGGCTAAAGATAAAACGTATCCCGAAAGAAGTGTCGTTGAATACCGATCAGCACGCCAAAGAGTTCCGTGAGCTTTTCGGCATCTAACCACAAGTAACCAGGAGGCTCGATGAAACCTACTCGGCACGGCCTCACAAACCTGCTGGCGATTTTTGCTTTTACCTTGATCGGGGCGCAATGCGTAATCGCCGCCGACCGCATCCGTGTCGGTCTCAGTTCCTTCACGCCGATCAATGCCGCTCTCTGGATCGCCGAAGAAAAAGGTCTGTTCAAAAAATACGCCATCGAGAGCGAAGTGGTTTTGATCGGCGGCGCTTCCGCCGGTGGCGTGAGTTCGCTGATCGCCGGCGACGTGCAGTTTCTCGGCGGCGGCGGCGGCGGGGTGATCAGTGCGGCGCTCAGCGGCGCCGACGTGATCATGATCGGCTCCATCGTCAACAAAGGCGTGCAGAGAGTCGTCGCCCGCGGCGACATCAAACGGCCCGAGGATCTGCGCGGTAAAAAAATCGGCATCACCCGTCTCGGCGCGGCATCGCACTTGGTGTTGCTGATTATGCTGCGCAACTGGAACATGACCGCGAACGACGTGCAGACGCTGCAAATCGGTTCGTCGCCGGCGATGATGGCGGCGCTGGAAAAAGGCGGCATCGACGCCGCCGTGCTCACCGAGCCGACATTCTTTTTCGCCGATGACCAGGGCTATCGGACACTCGCTGACCTGGCCGACATGGATATCTATTATTTACACAGCATGATCGACACCACGCGCAGCTACCTCCGCGCGCATCGCGATGTCGCTGCGCGCTTCATGAAAGGTTATGTGGAAGGCATTGCCTACTTCAAAAAAAACCGTAAAGAGAGCATTGATGTACTTGCAAGAAAATTACGCACCGCTCCAGCCCAGACCAAGTATCTCGAACGCTCCCACACGCTTTACACTTCCGGTTATTTCGAAAACGCACCCTACGTTTCGTTGAAAGGCGTGACCACCCTTCTCGACTTCTATGGACGGGATAATCCGCGCGCCAAGACCGCCAACCCACAGAGTTTTTTTGACAACAGCTTGGTCAAAGAGTTGGACGACAGCGGCTTCATCAAAAAGCTCTACGAGTAGCAATCGCCATGGCATTTTCTTTGGAAGAGCGCGTCGATCCCAAGCATGGCATGCTGATCGTCGTCGACATGCAGAACGACTTCTGCCACCGCGATGGTGCCGCCTGCAAGCGCGGCCGCGACATGGCATTCGTTGAAAAAATGATTCCGCGGCTGATAAATCTCGTGAATGCAGCCCGGACAAAAAATTTCCCCATCTGCTTCGTCAAAACTTCAGGGAATCAGTGGACCAACTCACCGGTTTGGACAGAGTTTAAGAATCCCGAACTGCTCGCCTGCGCCGAAGGCACCTGGGGTGCCGAATTTCACGAAGGCTTAGAGCCACGACCCGGCGAAACGATCATCACCAAACACCGCTACAGCGCGTTCATCGGCACCGACTTGGATATGTTACTACGCGCCCGTGGCGTCAAAAGCCTACTGGTCACCGGCGTCGGCACCGGCATGTGTGTGTTCCACACTCTAACAGTTGGATTCATGCTCGACTACTACATCACCCTCGTAGAAGACTGCTGCGCAACCACCTACGGGCCGCAAGCGCACAGTGAAGCAGTGGCTTTGGTGAAAAAACACTACGGGCGAGTCGTGTCGTCACAGCAGATTATCGAAACTTGGATAGAAACAAAGAAACCCGAGTGAAGCCTTATGTCTCTAAAGATCGCCACAGATACCATGACGCAATCGACCGATAAGGCCGCCAGCTTTCCGCAACCCGCGGCAACAATGTCGCTGAACTGCGCTTTTTGCCGTAAAGATTTCGCGCGGCACGTTGTAACCCGGCGTCACCGATAGCGAGCACGTCTAACCGCTTCAAGCCAAACAGCAGAAACATCTCCGCGGTCCAGCGGCCGATGCCGGGAACTATGATTAGTTTCTCAATCACCGCTTCGTCATTGAGGGAAATTATTTCCTCGAAGTCCAACCTGCCGTCACTGACATGGGCCGCAAGCTCGCCGATGTAACGGGTCTTTGCCCCCGAAAGCCCGGCACCGCGCAATTCCGCCGGCGCGGTGGAAAGCACCTTGCCGATTTGAAACGGCACGCCGACGAGAACTCCGACACGCTGCTTGATCGTCGCCGCTGCTCGTGTCGAAAGCTGCTGGCTGATGATCGAGTTGGCGAGCATGTGAAACGGCTCGAACTCGCGCTCGGCGATGGGGCAGTGGCCATGCTTGGCGATCAGCCGTTCCATAACCGGGTCGGCTTTGGCTAAATGGCGTTCGACCTGGCGAATGGTCAGGTCGATTGCGGCTCTGTCGAGTGGTGTAATGGCTTGCTTCATCGTTCTGAGATCTGCAAGAAGCGGCTGCTGTACGTGGCACCAGCGAATAATTTCGGCTTTAGACCTACTAATCACGGCTCGCCGAAAAACTTCACCGCATTGTCGTAAAGAATCTTCCGCTTCTGCCTCTCGTTAATGTCATTGCGCGCGATGATTTCCTTGGCGGCGTTGTGGCGGCCTTCGCCGTGGGGCAGGTCGGAGGAATAGAGAATCTGATCTTCGCCGAGCAGCTCGATTTCCTGCGGCAGCAATTTATCGTCGGCTTCGCCGGCGATGAAAATCCTGCCCGACTTAACGTACTCTTCAATCGAGCGCTGCGGCACTTCGCTTTTGACCGGCATCTGGCTGCGGTCGATGGGCAAGTAATGATCGAGGCGCGGCACCATGTAGAGCATCCACTCGGCGCCGAATTCGAGAAAGCCGACTTTTAAATTGGGATAGCGGTCGAGCATGCCATGGCCGACGATGGCGACGAATGCCATTTGCGCCGGCAGACTCATGCCGATGCCATGGGCCGCCAGCAGGCCGTTGCAGACCTCGGCAAAAGGCGGGTAGCTCATGCCCATATGCACGCAAAGCGGCAGACCGGATCGAGCAAGCGCATCCCACACCGGAGTGAAACTCGGATGACAGAGCAAGCGGTCGCCGGCGGTGCCGTAAACCACGGCGGCCGTGGCGCCAAGCTCTTTCATCTCAGCCAGCGCTGCACAGCCTTGACCCGCGTCGCGCAGCGGCAACAGGCCGGCCCACTTGAGCCGTTGCGGAGCCTCGGCGCACTGGGCGCCGACATAGCGATTGTACGAGCGCATCAGCGCCGCTTCGAACCCCGGATCGTTGGTCATGCGCGCGTAGAGCGTGGTCGGATAGAGCATTTGGTGGTCGACGCCCATGAAATCCATGCCGCGGAGCCTTGCTTGCGGGTCGGATAGATCGAAACTACTTAGAGGAAATTCCGCGCTGTGCGTCTCCGCACCGAACTCTTCGAGCACCCGCGCCGGTTCATTGCCGGGCTGGCTGCCAGGGCCCAAGCGCGTGGGGAATGATCTGTCCTTCGACCAACCAGCCGTTGGTCCACCGTCCCATGTCGGCGGCGTCATGGACCCGCGTCGGCCGCGGCCGGCGCGCCGAGAACTCCTGCGGCAGAGTTTCCCACATGCGCGGGCTCATCATCGCGTGCGCATCCGCGTCAAACAGGCGATAGCCTTGCAGCATCTTTGTCTCCTTCGTCGGTCTGCTGCGACGGCAGCGGCAATTTACCAGGTCATGGCTAGCGCAACACTTTGCGCTCGTACAAACCGCGAATATCCTCGGCGGATATTCCGAGGAGCTCGCCCAATACCGCTTCGTTGTCTTCGCCGGCGACATGCGCCGGGCCATCTGCGATAACCCGGTTGTGCGATAGCCGTGCCGTCGGGCCGGCCCTGGTGACCCAGCCGATCTCGCGATGGTTCACGTCCCTTGCCAGGCCGCGCTCGCGCAGATGCGGATCCCGGTACAAATCTTCGGCGGTCTGGACAACGCCGGCGGCAAAACCATCGCGCTGCAACAGCATCATCAACTGGTGCGGCGTGTGTGTGCTCGTCCATGCTTCGATCTCGGCATCGAGCGCATCGCGGTTAACCACCCGCGCGGCAGGGTTGGCAAAGCGCGCGTCGGCGAGCCATTCGCGGTGACCGATACTTTCGCAGAAACGTTTCCATTCGTCCTGGTTGTCGATCGCAATCACGCACCAGCGATCGTCTCCCTTGCAGCGGTAACAGCCATGGGGCGCCGCCGTCGCGCTAAAGTTGCCCTTGGGTTCGGGCTCGCGGCCATTGACCAGCAATTCCAATAATGCCGGTCCGATCATCGACGCGGCGGTTTCGGCTTGCGAGATGTCGATGTATTGCCCTGCGCCGGTGCGGGCGCGGTGAATCAGCGCGGCCAGGATCGCCACGGCGCCGTAGGATGGCGCGACATAGTCGGGAAAGGCGGTCTGGCTGGCGGCACCCGGACGCTCGATCTGCGGGTCGCGCCAGAGGTAAGTCATGCCGGAATAGGCCATGAGGATTGGACCGAAGCTGACATAGTCGCGCCGCGGCCCGGTTTGACCGAAAGCCTGCAAGCTCGCCATGATGATGTCCGGGCGAATTTCCTTCATGCGCGGATAATCCAGGCCCCAACTCGCCATCACCCGTGCGCTGAAATTCTCCACCACCACATCTGATTTGGCGATCAATTGTTTTGCCAGCCCCAGCCCCTCGGGATTTTTCATGTCGAGGGCGATGCGTTTACGTTCGCGGTTGCTTTCGAAATCCGCGGCGACCTGCCAACGCTGGCCCCGTTGCGGGCTGCGGATGACCCGGCCGGCTTCGATGGTAATCACCTCAGCGCCTTGTTCAGCCAACAGTCCAGCCAATGCCGGACCGACGATGCCCGTGGGAAAACTGATAACACGAATGCCTTCGAGGGGTTTTCGCATTGCCGCATTGGCGGTCGGCGCTACGGCGAACTCTGCTTGAGTACGCTCTTTCCCGGCGGCGCCTTCGCGCCATTTTGACGGACCGATAAATTCGTCGGGGATCTTGTCGGTGCTGGCGCCGAGCGGCGGCGCGCCACGCACGATACGCCAGGGGGTTTCGGAAAACTTATAGGGATCGCCGGGGAAGCGATGCTGGCCGATCTCGGCATGATCCACTTCGACGAAATAGTTACGATGTTTGGTCTGCTCATCGTACACGTAACCGCTCGGCGGATTAATCGGCGCCGCGGCTAAACGATTGGACTGAAACTCCTCGAAGAATTTCTTGACCGGATAGTTGAGCGTGCGCGCTTCGACCAAGCGATCGATCATCGTGCGCAGCGCGAAGCGGCTCTGAACATTCTCCAGTTTCGGATCGAGAAGTTCCGCCGGTTTGCCCAACCACTCGACAAAGCGGCGCCAGTGCTCCGGCTGGTTGACGAAAATGCGCGCGTAGCCGTCCTGGCACTGGTAGGTTTCCGCCACCGTGGTCGACTGGCTATGGCCGCTACGTACTGGCACTTCCGCGGTGACGCTGTATCGAGAAATGATGCGCAAAAACGGATCTGCGGCCAAAACATCTTGCAGCGATATATCGACGTGATCGCCGACACCCGTGGCGCTCTGGTTGCATAGCGCGGCCATGGTGCCGAAGGCTGCATGCACCGACCCCAAATGATACGCCACATCGCAGGGTCCCATGAGCGGCGCCCGGCCCGGATGGCCGCACAGATTCATCAGTCCGCCCATGGCGAAGGCGACAATGCTCGGCGCTTTGAATTCTCGATAGGGACCGGTGCGGCCAAAGCCGCTGATCGAAGTCAGCACCAGGGCGGGGTTGATCTTCTGCAGCTCAGCGTAGCCGAGCTGTAAATTATCGAGGTAGCCAAACGGTTTATCTTCGATCACCACATCGGCATGGGCCGCCAGTTCGCGAAATTTTCGGCTGCCACGGGTATCTTCAAGGTTCAAAACCGCGCCATGCTTGTTGGTATGATAAGCGGCGAAGGATAAGCTGCGTTCGCGATGGGGCGTGTTATTTTTGAACGGCCCTTCGCGGCGCATGGAATCGCCGCCCGGCGTTTCAATGAGCAATACTTGGGCGCCAAGATTGGCTAGCAGTAAGCCGCAATAGCCGCCCATGCGGCCGGTTAGATCGAGGACGCGCAGGCCGGCCAAGGCGCCGGCCGCCGGGTTGGAATTAGCCATCGAGGAGCTCCATTCTAGAGCGCGATTTCGCTCAAGCTCTCGGAGTATATTTAAAGTTACCTGGGAAACAAGCCGCCAACAGACGCGCTACGGACCATTCATTGGCGCCGCCGGCAAAGCTGAAATTAGCCGTCCAGGCTAAGACTTGCCAGGCGGCAACGGCGCACCGTTGCTATCGTAAACCTCCACCGCGCCGTATTTTTCCAACACCGCTTTGATCTTGCCGGCATCGCCGACCGCGGCGATCTGCAGTGTGTCGGGATCGAGATACTTGCGCGCCACCCGCTGCACATCGGTCGCCGTCACCGCGGCGATCTTGGCGGCATAGGTATCCCAATAATCGGCTGGCAAACCGTAAAGCTTCAGCGTAATGGCAAAGGCTAATGCGCGGGAAGGTTGCTCCAATGACAGTGCGAAGCTTGCGACGATCGAGCGCTGACTCTCCGCCAATTCACCGGGCGGGACTTTTTCATCGCGAATGCGCCTGATCTCGTTGAAGAACTCGATCATCGCGCCCTCGGTGACTTCGGTGCGCATGTTGCCGCCGGCGCGCCAGGGTCCGGGGTAATGCACGGCGGTAAAATCGCTGTAGACTCCGTAGGTGTAACCTTTTTCCTCGCGCAGGTTGAGAAATAATCGCGCCGACGCGCCGCCGCCGATGATATCGTTCATCACGACCATCGGCAGGTAGTCGGGACTGCGCCGGTCGATGGCGATGTTACCCATGGAAACCGTTGTCTGCACCGAGCTAGGACGGTCGACGAGGTATACTTTGCGCGCGCTGCCGGCCTGGGGGTGGCGGGGCCAGATCGGCCGCAGTTCGCTCTTCTTCCAACCGGCGAGCAGCTTTTCTAATTTGACGATTACATCTCTAGCGCGAACATCCCCGGCGATGCCGAGGATCGAATTCTGCGGCGCATAGCGTTCGCGGTGCCACTGACGCAGCGCGTCCTGAGTGAGCCGGTCGAGCGACTCGGCCGTCACCGACACATTAGCCGCCGGGTGCTCGCCGTACACGGCGCGGTTGAAACGTTCACCCAAGAGAAAATTAGCATTGGAGCGCTGCTCGCGCAGTTGCACGCGCATACGTTGCTTGAGCTTCTGCAATTCGTCGGCGGCAAAGCTCGGCTGCAGCAGGATCTCGAAAGCGACGCCGAGCCAGCTATCAATGTTGTCGCTTAGCCCGGCGGCGCTCAGCACCGTATCCGACGAGCCGAAGGACGTGCTGGCGCCAATCGACGCGCCTAACCGGTCAATATACTCCGCGAGCTCAATGCTGTTTTTGGTTTTCGTCCCCTCACGCAGCATTTGCGCCGTGACACTGGCCAAGCCGGTCATCGCCGGGGGTTCGAACAAGCCGCCCGCGCCGCCGACATGCAGCTGCACGCTGACAAAGGGCGCGCGGCGATCTTCGACGATCAAAACCGTCAGGCCATTCTTGAGCTTGGCTTCCACCGGCTTGGGAAGTTTCACGGCAAGAATATCCCGCGCCACCGGTGCGCGGTTTTTGCGCTCAACTTTGGCCGGCGGCATCACTGCGCCTTCTTGGCCGCCCACCCTTGCCGGCGCCAGCGTCACGCCGAGCGCGACGGCCAATACGGTATAAGGAATCAAGAAAAATTTCGCCATCGATTTACTCATGTTGGTCGCTCAACTGCCGCTCGGCGCCGCGGCCGTCTTTGGCAGGGTGGTCACCACCGCACGGTTGGCGTCGGTAAAATATACTTGCGCGACGCGTTGAATATCGGCTTTGGTGATCTGCTCATAGCGCGCCCAAATCTGGTTGATCAAACTGGGATCGTTGTAGTAGACGGCGAAATGGCCCAGCGAGTTAGCCCGCGACCGCGTGCTGTAGAGCTGCTGCGCCCGTTGGCGGCGCAACTGCATGCGGACTTTACTTAACTCCGAATCTTCCACCGGGCTTTTTTGAATGCGCGCGATCTCTTCGTACAGCAGTTTTTCCAGGGCACCCAAGTCGGTGGTCGGCCGCGCCATTAGGCTGAACCAGAACAGCGACGGTCCACGCTTTTCCTCGGCGTCGGCATAGACGCTCACGGCCATCTCTTTTTCCTTGACAAACTTCTGATACAGCCGCGAGGACACGCCGCTGGAAAGCACCTGCCCGAGCATTTCCAAGGCGAACCAATCCGGCGTGTTGGCCGGGGGGATTTTGTAGACGATATCGAGGCGCGGCGTCTGCGCGAAGCCGTCTTCGATGGTTTTACGCCGCTCGGCTTTCTGCTCCGGCTCGCTCATGTCAGTCAGCGCCGGCGCCGGCTGCGGCGGAATATTCTCGAAATATTTCTTGATCAATGCCAAGGCGGCTTCGGTTTTGAAACTCCCGACCAGCGACAGCACCGCATTGTTTGGCGCGTAGTAGGTGCGAAAAAAGGCCATGGCATCGTCCAGCGTCGCGGCGTTGAGATCGTCCATGGAGCCGATGGTCGAATGTTTATACGGGAAATTATCGTAGACCAAATCGATCACCGCCTCGTAAGTCTTGCCGTAGGCGCGGTTATCGTAGTTCTGCCGGCGTTCCTCTTGCACCGTTGAGCGTTGATTGTCGAAGTTCGCCTGATTGATCGCCGGCGCGCGCATGCGGTCGGCCTCGAGAAAAATCCCCAACTCCAATTGATTCGCCGGTAACGTTTCAAAATAGTTGGTACGGTCGGCGTTGGTGGTGCCGTTGGCGCTGCCGCCGTTGTTTTGCACGAGAATAAAATGCTCGCCCTTGCCGACATTTTCCGAGCCTTGAAACAGCATATGCTCGAACAAATGAGCAAAGCCGGTGCGCCCGGGGCGCTCATCGCGGGAGCCGACGTTGTAAGTCATGCAGATGGAAAAGGTCGGCGCGCGGTGATCCTCGGCGAGCAGCACGCGCAGGCCGTTAGCCAGTTTGAACTCGTCAAATACGATATCGTAAGATTTTTTCGCGGCGCCGGAATCTACCGCAACATTTGCTGCTTTGGCCGCCGGTTTGGCGGTCACTGCCCGGCGTTTAACCGACTTGGCCTCGCCGGCTGTGACACTTACGGCGGTGGCGAAAAACACCGACGCCACCCCAACCGCCGCCCAGGCGGCCCTGTGTCGAAAAAGCAAACTCCAACCCCTAGCGTTCATTGCGAACTCTCCCGTTTAGCGACTCTGGCCATGGGCTTAGTAGTAACATCATTCCGACGACAAGGAAATTATCCGGGGAGCCGCCGCACCCCGTTAGCTCGCGCAGCGTTTGACAGCACGCCCATGGGAAGCATAAATGAAGACAAAATTTGTAGAGAGGCTGAGGCCAAAGATTGTATGAAAACATCCTGGGAAAAAGTCACTGTCGATAATAGCCCGATGGGCATGTACCTCGCCCAACCCGAAGGCGCTGGCGCCGTGCCGGCGATTATCGTCGTGCAGAATCAAGACGGCGTCGCCGAGTTTACCCAAGAAATGACCCGGCGGGTAGCCGCCGCCGGTTACGTCGGCATCGCGCCGCAATTTTATCATCGCGAGGGCGAACCCAAGACCCCGGAGGCAACGGCGAGTATTAAGACTAGCCGCAACGACGCCAACGTCATGAATGACATCGCGGCGACGGTTAGTTTTCTCAAGGGCTGCGCCACGGTGGATAGCTCACGCTTGGGCATCGTCGGCTTCTGCATGGGCGGACGCATCGCCTTTCTCGGCGCGGCGGCGACCACGCTATTCAAAGCCGCCGTCGATTTCTACGGCGGCGGCTGTTACTCGCAATGGGGCGACCGCCCGGCGCCGGCTACCATGGCGGCGCAGGTTTGCTGCCCGGTCCAAGGCCACTTCGGCGAGCTCGACAAGAATCCGCCGCCGGAGGAAATGCGCCGGCTCGACGCCGAGCTCACCCGCCTCGGCAAACCTCATGAATTTTTCTTTTATCCCGACACGCATCACGGTTTTAATCGCAGCGGTGGGAAGACCTATAAGCCCGACCATGATGCGACATCCTGGGCTCGAACGCTTGAGTTTTTCGCCAAGCATCTTGCCGCCACAGAACAGAAAAAGGCAGTCGCCGGTTAGGCAAAGAATGAACCCCAGGCACTGGTCAATCGTCGCGCTGTCGCTGATCGTAGCGCTGAACTGGGCACAAACCTCTTCAGCCGCCGAGCCCAAGCTGCTCAACGTCGGCTGGACCGGCGGCACCGCCTGGACGGCGCTGCCGGACCGGGTCGCCATGGAGCGCGGCTTCTTCGAAAAAGAAGGGCTCAGGCCGCGCTACGTGCAGTTCCAGGGCACCAACCTGATGCTCAGCGCCTTGATGGCCAACGAGCTCGACTACGTCACGATCCTGCCTTTCATCGCCGGCGCGGCCACCCGCGGTCTGCCGGTGAAAATCGTTGCCACCACCGTCAAGACCAGCGGTTATGCGATTATTTCCCGGCCCGATATCGACAGCGTCAAAGCGCTCAAGGGCAAGAGAATCGCCATCAACACTTTTGGCAGCTCGGCCGACTTCGCGATCTATCAACTGCTCAGCCGCAACGGCCTCGATCCCAACAAGGACGTCACACTTGCAGGCCATCGCCGGCAGCCCGGACGCTCGTTTTGCCGCGCTGCTGAGCGGCGCCGTCGACGCCACCGTGGTCAACAGTCCGTTCGAGTACCGCGCCGAGCAAAGAGGCTTTAAGACGCTTTTATCGGTGAAGGAAACCGCCGAGTTCGTCAAGATCCCGATCGTCGGCTTGAGCACGACGCAGAGAAAGATCGACAGAGAACCGGATGAGATCGTCCGTTATCTGCGCGCCCTGCGCAACGCCATCCTGTTTTTGCAAAGCCAGCGCGAAGCCGGTGTCAGCTTGATCGAAAAATTGCTCAAGCTCGACCGCCCCGTCGCCGAGCGCTTCTACGGCATTTATCGCGACCAGTACAACCCCGACCTCTCCGTGCCCGACTCGGTCGTCGAAGAATGGATCGCCGTCGGCACCTTTCGCGCCAAAGAAAAAATCATCGCCAAACCTTCGGTGGTGGTCGATTGGAGCTTCGCTGAAAAGGCGCGTGCTAGCCAGCGTTAACGGAGAGAGATTAATTCTGCAAAATCTTCTTCACCCGCTCGATGACTTCGCCTTTTTGTTCCAGCAAATCTCTGTGCAGCGCTTGGATCTCTTCGCCGCTGGAAGGATCCATGTCCAACCTCTGCCGGTCGACTTCGGCCAACAGATCAGGATCTTTGAGCGCTCGCGCATAGGCGTCGCGGAGAATTTTTACCCGATCCGCCGGCACGCCCGGTGGCGCCGTCATCGGCCGGCCCAACTCATCGCCGGATAAAAATATCTGCGCCAAACGGCGGCCGATGTCGGGCGTCTTGTACTTGTCCATGAGCTCGTAGAGCGTCGGCACATCGGGCAACCGGCCATCGCGTTTCTTACCGGCTTGCAGCAAATGGCGGTCGAAACCCTTTTTCTCCCAGGACAGAAACGGCTCGCGGCTAAAATGAACCGTGATGCGGGTCGCCCGGCAGACCACTTCGCCGCGCTCCATGGCCAAATCAACCTCGCCGCCGCTCTTATAACCGAGTATCCGGTGGAATTTGCCGCCGACGGTTTCTTCGATCAGCCGCGTCAATAACGCCGTCTGGTCGGCACTGCCGGAGCCGCCGCACTTGGGCGTATCATTGGATTTGATGATGTCGTCGATCGACTTATACGGCGAGTCGGCGCGGATGTAGAGCATCATCTGGCCTTTTTCCTGGGAACCGAGCCAGTTGAACTTGCGCACGTCGTACTTGACCTCTGGCCGGCCGACCATTTGCTCAAGATACATATGGGTCTGGAACATGCCGAAGGTGAGACCATCCGGTTTGGCGATGCCGTAAAGATAATTGGCCGCGATCATCGAACCGCCGCCGGGCATGTTCTGCACCAACATGGTCGGATTGCCGGGAATATATTTCCCCATGGTCCGAGCCAGTAGCCGCCCCCAGATATCGTAAAGACCGCCCGGCGCCGATCCGACGACCACGGTGACCGTCTTGCCCTGATAAAAGGGCGTCTGTGCCGACGCCCGTTCAACGTTCAACGGGTTCAAAAGTTCAAGGACGGAGAAAAACAACAATGCGCGAAGGTTGAACTTTTGAACTCTTGAACTTTTGACCAAATTTTCCATCACTCCATCATTCCGATCTGCCTAACAGGTTAACTGGAACAAGCTTCTTGCAGGCTGCTCAAAAAGATCCATAGGCGAGGCGCGCGAAATATCGACGAGCGGAGGCGTACATCGGCAGTACGTTGACGCGAGGCGATTGAGCGCAACGAAGCCTATGGGTCTTTTTCAGCAGCCTGCTAATTCTTCCACGCCGTCGGCCTGAGCACCTTTCCAGGCAGCGCGCCGGTAGGCGCGCCGTGCTCGATCACGGGCGTGCCATTCACCACGGTGAACGGCACGCCGGTGGCTTTTTGAATCATGCGCGTTTCATTGCCAGGCAAGTCTTGGATGTACTCCGGTTCCTGCGTGTTGATCGTCGCCGGATCGAAAACCGCGATGTCGGCGACCATGCCGGGCCGCAACAAGCCGCGGTCGTTGAGACCGAAGATCGAGGCGACGCGGAAAGTCAGTTTCGACACCGCCTCTTCCAGGCTCATGATGCCGTGATCGCGCACCCAGCGGCCGAGGAATGCCGTGCAGTAACCGAAGCGCGCGTCGTATCCCATATGCGCGCCGGCATCCGACTGGCCGATCACCACCGACGGGTGTTTAAGAATCTCGCACACCGCCTTGGGATCGCCCTGGGTGGTGATATGCGAGAAACGGGTTTCGAGATCCTCCTCCAGCGACAAGTCCAAGAAACAATCCAAGCCGTCTTTGCCTTGAAGCTTGGCGACCGATTCGACCGATTGCCGTTCAAAGGATTTATTCTTCGCCAGCTTCACCTGGTCGACGTTGATAATATCCCAGCGCCGCGGAAATACCGACGCCGACTTATCCTCGATCGCCTCGACCCGCAGTTTTTTGCGGCAATCGGCATCGCCGAACATCTGCTTGCGCACTTCCACCGGGCTAAACATCGCGCTCTTCCAGGTGGGAAATTCATCAAAGCATTGGGCGTCGAGCAAGCTGTAACGCATCTCGAACGGCTTGGCCTGGGTCATGGCGTAAATCGGCAACCCTTCCTCCTGGAAAACTTTCGCCGTCGCTTCGAGCATGCCGCGCCAATGATCTGGCCTCGTCCAACTATGAGAAATGCTCTGCCAAAGCACCGGCCGGCCGGTGCGCCGGGCCAATGCCGCGGCATACTCGATCCGCCCGCGCGCATCGGTGCCGCCACCGCTCAATTGCACCACTCCGGCATTCATCTCGCCGAGCACGTCAAGTAAAGAACCTAGTTCTTCATCGCTAGCGAGACGGCTCGCCACCGGCTTTAAATCTTCGCGGATATGACGCGGATTCTGATTGGTGGAAAAGCCGACGGCGCCGGCTTCCATGCCTTGACGCACCAGCTGTTTCATCTTGATGATTTCTTCCGGCGTCGCTGCGCGCTCCACGGCGTCTTCGCCCATGACATAGTGGCGCACAGCGATATGGCCGACCAAGGCGCCGACGTTGATCCCCAACCTCGTGCCCAGGGCGCGCAAATATTCCGCCGTCGAAGTCCATTGCCACTCAAAGCCTTGTTCGAGCACGCGGCGGCTAATTGCTTCGACGCGGACAAAACTCTTCACCATGGAATCGCGGTTCTCCGGTTTCGCCGGCGCCAAGCTCAGACCGCAATTGCCGACGACGACGGAAGTCACGCCATGGAAACAAGACGAAGTGCCCATCGGGTCCCAGAACAGCTGAGCGTCCATATGCGTGTGCGGATCGATGAAGCCCGGCGCCACCGCCAAGTCGTCGACCTTCAGAGTGTGCTTGGCGCCGCTGTTCAATCGCCCGATGTCGACGATCCTACCTTCAATAATGCCAACATCACCATGGAAACTCGGTAGCCCCGAGCCGTCATAAATCCGCCCGCCCTTAAGCAAAAGATCGTACATTGCGCGCTCCTTAATTGGCTTTGCGTCGCAGCTGATCTGCGCGCGTCGATTTTCTCATTTCCCCTTGACGGACAAAACTTAATCGAAGTAACCGTCTCCGGTCAAGTAGACCTGGCATGCATGATACCTGCTTCGCTGGACACCGGACTGATCGGATAATGGCTCGCTATTTTTGTTCCCGCCTTTAGAAACCAATTATGCGAACACTTTCCTGGCCGTACTCGGAGCTGACGAAGTAAATAGCTAGCCATGACCGATTCCCCCGTTGGCAACGGGGATCAAGGGATTTCCTGTGGTTTGGGGCTTCGCAGCAGATCGGCAATCCTCTGCGTTTCATAGAAGAAACAAATTCCAAAGGCGGGTGACGGAATACTTGCCGCGTCCGCAGGGGCTGATCAGAAGTTCGTATGCAGTGCGAATTCCAAATTCATTGAAGTAGTCACCTTTGGGGAAGGATCAACGAGTAGACAGAGGGTTACGGTTTGAGGTAAACAGACCGATACGTAGCACGCAACTCTTTTCGCGCCTCTCGCTGTGATTTCGGAGGACAGATCATGTTTGAAGAACATGTTCCCAAGCAAAAAGCGGCGTTCTCTCGCCGCTGCCGATCATCGATAATGCCGCCTATGAATTTTATCAGCTGGTGCCCGACGGCGTCATGATGGTGGCGGTCTCGGTCGGCTTGCAGGAATTCAGCCGCGCCGATGTGGAACGCGTGTTTGAACCAATCGACCAGCTGGTCGCCATGCTCACCGAGCGCGGCGTCGACATCATAATCCAGTCCGGTGTACCGCTGCCTATCCTGGCCGGCCGGGAATTCTTGCAACGCTTGCTCAGTCGTATAGAAGCGAAAGGCAAAGTGCCGGTGACCTCGACGGTGCTCGACGTGGTGGCGGCGGCCAATCACCTCGGCATCAAAAAAATCGCCGCGGCAAATAAATGGACCGAGCCCATGAATGCGACGCTCGGCACATTCTTCGCCGCCAGCGGCGTCTCTATGATCGGCGTCAACAGCCGCGCCATGGTCCCCGCTGACTTCGTCAAGATCACCAGCCAGGATAATCTCGCCCTCGCGTATGAACTCGGCCGCGGCGCGCTGCAACAGTTTCCCGACGCCGACGGCGTCTACATCGGCGGCGAGGCTTGGCTGACATTGCCGGTCATCACCCAACTCGAAGCCGAATTCGGCAAGCCGGTGTTGACCAACCAGGTGTCGACGGCTTGGCATGTTTTGCATTTGTTGCATTGCTGGCAGCCCAAGCCGCAATACGGCCGCTTGATGGCGAGCACATAATTCGCATCTCAAGGGATGCAAAAGGATTATTAACCATGGGCCCGACTGCAACCTTGGCGCAGTTCGTCGTCGACACCCGGCTGCGTGACATTCCCACCCGGGCGGTTGAAATATCGAAGCTGGTTATTCTCGACGTCTTAGGCGTCACCCTCGCCGCATCGCGGCAAAGTTTGGCGCGGATTCTGAACGAATATTTGCGCGAAGCGGCGGCGGCGCCAAGAGCGGGTGTCATTGGCAGTCCAATCCGCACCGAGCCGGCGCTCGCGGCCTGGGCCAACGGCGCGCTCGCGTTCGCCCTCGACTTCGACGATAACATCCACGGCAGCACTCACACCGTGCCGGCGGCGTTGGCCATCGGCGAAGGCAACGGCGCCAGCGGTGCAACGCTCTTGGAAGCCTACATCCTCGGACGCGATATCTGTTTTCGCCTCGACGCCGCGCTCGATGCAGGCCGGCGCACAAACCAAGGTGGCCCGACGTCGCGCGGTTGGTTTGCCGGCGGCACCACCGGCAGCTTGGCCGCAGCTGCCGCGGCGGGGAAAGTTTTGCGCTTGGACGCCAAACAGATGGCGACCGCTTTCGGCATAGCCGTGGCCGGTGCCGGCGGCGTCAGGCGCAACTTCGGCACCATGGCCAAAGCGCTGCAAACCGGCAACGCCGCGCGCAACGGCGTCACCGCAGCGCTGCTGGCGCAAAAAGGCTTTAGCGCCGATCAGACCATTCTCGAAGCGCCGATGGGATTGGTCAACGCGCTTTGCCTCGAGGGCGAGTGCGACTGGGATGCATTGACCCAAGACCTGGGTAAATATTTTTACATGGAAAAAATGCCGCCGATCAAGCGCTTTCCCACCTGCACCCCGGCGCACAAGCCAATCGAAGGTCTCTTGGCGCTGCGCCAACACCATGGCTTCACGGTCGATGAGGTCGAAAGCGTCGAGAGCGACTTTCATGAGCGCTCGTTGGCGCGCACCGATCCCCAGGAAGCGATCGCCGGACCCAACAGCATGCCGTTCATTCTCGCCATCGCATTACTTGACGGCAAGGTCGCGCTTGAACAATTCACTGACCAAAACATTCACAATCCGCGGGTGCGTGCGGCCATGGCGAAAATCCATCCTCGCGCCAATCCACGGCAGCCGGGCCAAGCCGAACCGCTGGACCGCATAACGGTGACACTCAAGAACGGCACGCTTCATACCATCGAAGTGGCCGAGCGCACGACGCTGCACTCCAAGGCAGAGATTCATGGCAAATTCTTCGACTGTGCGACGCTCGCGTTAAATCGCGGCAGCGCCGACGAGCTGGCCGGATTGATTGACCGGCTTGAAAGCGTCGACGACGTCGGTGCATTGATGCGCTGTATGAACGGTAACGATGGCAAAATTTTTACTGCTTAGCAGGGGTGTTAACATGCAGATTTTAATCGATGGAAAATTGCCGGGAAGACATCGCTGCTCCTTGGTCGCTGGTTGCTTGGCATTGGCACTTGCCCTTCTGCTCGCCCTTGCTCAGCGCGACGCTTGGGCGGGTCCGGTCGAAGGCAGCCCGCGCCGGGGTGGTACCTTGATCCTCGGCATGCCCGCCGATCCATCGACGCTCAACTGCGGCATCGAGAGCAGTCAGATCGTCGCCATGGTAACGTCCAACATTTACAACGGCCTGCTGCACCTCGATGAAGAGTCGAATCCTCATCCCGACTTGGCTCAGTCGTGGGACATCTCACCGGACGGCTTGGTCTATACCTTTCAGCTGCGCGACAACGTCAAATGGCACGATGGCCAGCCGCTGACCTCGGCCGACGTAAAATTCAGCTTCGAGAACCTCGTCGGCAAATACAACGCGCGCGGCCGCGAAGCTTACCGTAACATCAAAGCCATCGAGACTCCCAATGCGGCCACGGTGAAGATCAGTCTAAAAAAAGTTTACTCGCCGTTTCTTGAAATCCTCACCGCCCACGACGGCTGCATCATGCCCAAGCATATCTACGAGAGCGGCGACGTGTTTAAAAATCCGCGCAACAATGATCAGCCCATCGGCAGCGGACCGTTTAAATTCAAGGAATGGCAAAAAGGCAGCCACATCACGCTGGTGCGCAATGAAAATTATTTCAAGAAAGGCCGGCCGTTTTTGGACAGCGTCATCTACCGTATCATTCCCAATGCGGCGACCCGCGCCATTGCCTTTGAAACGGGTGAGATCAATGCGATCTTTGCGAGTAATTCCTTTCCTTATCAGCATGTCGACCGGCTCAAGAAACTGAAAAACGCCGTCATCAAAGACATCGGCTCGCCGTCGCTCATCGGCGTGAATTTCAATTTAAAGGGCAATCCGATTTTAGCCAAGAAAGAAGTCCGCGTCGCCATCGCCCACGCAATCGACAAGAAATTCGTGGTTGAAAAAGGTTTGCGCGCGGTCGGCAAAGTCATCGACAGCGTGATCCCGCCGGGCATCCCCTGGGCTTATAATGCCGGCGTGCCCAAGTATCCCTTCGATTTGAAAAAGGCCAACGCTATGCTCGATGAAGCCGGGCATGCGAGAGGCGCCGGCGGCACACGCTTCGCGCTTAAGCTTAGCTTCGAAGCGGGTAACGATAACGCTGAGAGGCCGGTGCAAATCTTGCGCGAGCAATTAAAAGCCGCCGGCATCGACATTAAACTTGAGCGTCTCGAGCGCTCGGTAATGTTGGAGAAGATTTTTCAAAAATACGATTTCGATCTGTGGTTCGGTCCGCTCACCACTCGCGGCCATCCCGCCCTCGGCACCGCGCGCTTGTATGCGACCTCGTCGATCACCGGCCAGCCGTTCACCAACTTCACGCGCTACAGCAATCCCAAGGTCGACCAACTTTTCGAGCAAGCGGTGGCTGCGACCAAAAAAGCCGACATGGCCAAAGCCTACTTTGAGGTTCAAGATGTTTTAATGCGCGATCTGCCGACCATCCCGGTGGCCGACCGGCTGCAGCTGAACATCATCAAGGATCAATTTCGCGGCGCCCTCACCAGCACCGAGACCTACGAGCGCATGGACGAGATCTGGTGGGTCAAAGGCACGGCGCTAAAAGACAGCGACTTCGAGCGCGAATGATTGCTCAACTAACGTCCAGTTCGAGTCTGGCAATTTAAAGGCTGGAATGTGAAATCTGCAATCGCGAGCGTTTAGCGAGCGCCCATGTCGATCCTGACTTTCGTCCTGCGCCGTTTGCTCCATGCCCTGCCGTTGTTGGTTTGCGTCATAGTTTTTAATTTCTTCCTGATTCACCTGGCCCCGGGCGATCCGATTCAAGCGTTGGTCGGCGAATTCCCCGCGCCGGCGGCCTATCTCGCCGAGATGCGCAAACTTTTCGGTCTCGACCAGCCGCTGTACATTCAACTGCTGCTCTACATCAGAAATATACTTTCCGGCGATTTGGGTTTTTCCTTTTACTATCGCCAGCCGGTACTGAACGTCATCATGGACCGCGTACCGGCGACATTGCAATTGATGCTGCCGGCACTGGTCTTCTCGTCCGCCGTGGGGATTCTTTTGGGCATTTTGTCCGCCCGTAGACCGTATTCGTTCGCGGATAATGCCATCAGCGCTTTGTCGCTCTTCGGCTATTGCGTGCCGGCGTTCTGGTTCGGCCAAATGCTGATGGCGGCCTTCGCCATAGAGCTCGGCTGGTTGCCGTCGCAAGGTATTAGCACCGTCGGTGTCGATCTGAGCGGCAGCGCGCTCGTACTGGACCGCGCCGCCCACGTCGTCCTGCCGTTTACCGCTTTGGCGATCCGCCATCTTGCCGTGAATGCGCGCATGATGCGCAGCAGCATGCTTGAAGTGGCTTACGAAGATTTCGTAACTGTCGCCCGCGCTAAAGGCTTGCATGAAAAAGATGTCATCACGCGCCATATGGTGCCCAATGCCTTGATGCCGGTGGTGACAATCATCGGTGTCGATGTCGGTTTTCTTTTCACCGGGTCGGTCTTAGTCGAAACCGTTTTCGGCTGGCCCGGCATCGGCCGGCTGATGTACGAGTCTATTGTCAAGCGCGACTACCCGGTCTTGATGGGTAATTTTCTCATGACTACCGCGCTGGTAGTCGTTGTGAATCTGCTCGTCGACTTGATCTACCTTTGGCTCGATCCGCGGGTGAAATACCAGAAGTGAGCTCAATCCGGGCTGATATTAAACGGGAACTTATGGCTGTGTACCGATCGAGATGTCGCCTTGAGGAACAAACGCACTAGCGCAACAGTTTTATTGGAGAGTTCGGCGCGATGTTTGACCTTTTCGCTGCTGATCTCATAAGCGACTTGCCGCACCCTCAAGGCGCAGCAGCTTTGCCTTGGTTCAGGAAGAATTACATCGCGATCGTATTTTAACGGCGAGTAATCCCGGCTAACCCATGTCTTGGCGTCAACTCTGGCATCAGTTTCGCAAAAACCGTGCGGCACAACTGAGCCTGTATCTGATCATCGCTTTCGTTCTCCTCGCGTCCCTCGCAGACCCGCTTTCGCCGTACGATCCCTTTGCCCTCGGCGATGAGACATTAATCGCGCCGCGCGGTGATCACTGGATGGGCACCGACGATCTCGGCCGCGACACCCTGAGCCGGGTGATCCATGGCAGCCGCGTGCCGCTGCTGGTCGGCTTTCTCGCCACCACTGCGTCGATGGCCCTAGGGATCCTGATCGGTTCGCTGTCCGGCTATTTTGGCGGCCGGACCGATATCGTCTTGATGCGCGTCACCGAGTACGTCTTGGTCGTGCCGCGATTTTTTCTCGCCCTGTTAGTGGTCGCCATGCTCGGCACCGGCATCGAAAAAATTATTCTCGTCATCGGCATCCTGGGCTGGCCGGAAGTCGCCCGGGTCGTGCGCGCGCAATTTCTCACCTTTCGCGAGCGCGAATTTGTGATCGCTGCCCGCGCCATCGGCGCCAGCCATGCAAAAGTTATTTTCCGGGAAATTCTCCCCAATGCGATTCCGCCGGCGGTGGTGGTGGCGTCGATATTAGTCGCGCGGGCGATTCTCTTGGAGGCGGGGTTGAGTTTTCTTGGTTTAGGCGATCCCAACTTGATCAGCTGGGGCTCGCTGTTGAGCGAAGCTCAGGAACGGATCAGCGCATCGGTCTGGCTGGCGCTCTTTCCCGGCTTAGCCATTTCACTGCTCGTGCTGTGCATCAATCTATTCGGCGATGGCATTAATGACGTGCTCAATCCCAAGCTCAGAAAGAAATAACTGGCAATTGGGGAATGTTCGCAGACGACGAATCACGCCGCGCCCGTCTTGCCACTTGAACTGGGTGCCGCGCTGCCGCGGCCATGCGGAGGTCTCCCTCGGAGTCGGCAAATGCCGCCGCCGCCTCAATCTGCTCGCAGACATTCGATGCCTGTTCAGAAATTATGTCCTAAAGCGTCTTTGTTACTGCATATTTTTCTACCGCAGAGACTCGTCGATTGTTTCCAACGTCGCAGATAACGCGCCGGACGCCAACAGCTGCTTGTTCAGACGGTGCTCTAAAGTGTACACGGGCTTTCCTTGGCGCAACGCTGATCTTGCCAGCTCCAACGAAGCGCTCCCCTCGGGGGCGGATAAAACTAACACCGTCGCTGCCAACCCTACGACAAGATGAGTGCGCCTTAAGGATGCATCACGGCTGATCCTTTTCGCTTTGAGGCTACAGTGAGTTAGCAAGAGCACGCGACCATCGTTAATTTCATTCTTTACCTGCAACGAGGGTCTGAATCGATTTAAAGCTTTCGAAAGACAGAAAACGATCCGCACGGAGTTAGCGGACAGAATACGCAGGGCCTCGTCTTCCATTGGAGAATGCCAGCCACTTATGAAGGCGACGTTTTCCAAGAATGCCAATTGTTTCAAGAGTTGTGAGCTTCTTAATGCCAGATCAGAATCGATCCGTCGAGCGGAAATGATTCCGAGAAGTCTGCGGTCCAAGATCGCCGTATCTCCTGCACTCCAAAGGTTCGGCGGTTTACCATGAAAGAACGGTTCGAGACCTGTCGGAGCACTAATTTCCGAGATGTCATAATCTTCGACCATATATTTCGGCACAGGCATTAGCTTTTGCGGGCCCGCACTGCAAATTGCTGGATATTCAGTTGGAAAATGAATTGTGAAACTGGTTCGAATCACCCGATTGTTATCACGCCGGCGCCGTTTTGCCACTTGACCTCGGTGCCATGGCGCCGTGACAAGCCAGCGACTTTGTCAATGATTTCTCTTCCCAGTCTTTCGTCTGCCAAGAGCGGCCGACCGCGCTGCCAGCGCGGTTTACCAAAACCGAGATCCAATGGATAGAGATCGACCCGCGCGAGTTTTCGCTCCTTGAATTCGCACTTGGCAACCGCTTGCTTCCAGTAGTTGGCATCGGCGGGGTGGCCAACGCGATCATTTTGATATCGCACGTCGGCGAAATCAGCCGGCCCCGCGTCGGTGCCGAGGCCGTAGCGCGCATAGGCTTCCTCGGCGAGATAACGCGGCGTCTCGAGCTCGAAGATCGTCGTCCCTACACTGTAGAAAATCGGCCGGCCTTGATAAATCTCGACGCCGAAAGGCTCCTGGGGTCCGTGGCCGACAAAAATATCCGCGCCCGCCTCTATCGCGCGATGGGCGAAGTCGACGGCGAAATCGGCCAACTCGTCAATCTCACTGCGATGCGCCGCCGTCGCCAATTTGTCCCCGCCAATCTCGTGGCAATGTAAACTCACCACCACCCAATCGGACATGCGCCGCGCTTCCTTGATTTGCTGGAGATTTTCCTCGACATCGCGCTTGTGCCCGACCGTGCGTATGCCGAAGCTTTCGCCTGTTTCAAAGCGCATATTGCCGAAACTGTATTCGCTCGCGCTCTCCACACCGCCGCGCGCACGAGCGTCGCCGAGATTCTCACGGCGCGTGCGCGCCGCGTCAAAACCCAGCGCCGTGCCCAAGCGGCGGAGCTCATCAAGACCGCGCTGATCGACGACGTGAGTCAAGCTGTGGCGCAGAGGGTTGACTCCGGCTCGTCCCGGCGTGTCCGGCCGCTGCGCGCCAGCGACAGCGTGGCCGGGCATGGTCGCGGTCACACCGATCAAGGCAACCCGACCGCGTTTCGTATCGAGATATGCCGGCGCGCGCGCCTCGCGCAAGTGTCTGCCGGTGCCGGCGTGCACGATGCCGGCGGCATCCAAATAACCGCAAGTCGCCATGATGCCATCTTCGCCGTAATCGAAGGCGTGATTATTGGCGGTCGAAACCAGATTGACGCCCAGCCATTTTAAGTCGTCAAGCAGCTGCGGCTCCGTGGTCATGTAAGTACCGCCGCTGATATTCTGGTGCCCTTCGAGGTAGCGATGCACGGCGGTTTCCAAGTTGGCGAAAGTGGCGTCGGCACTGAGGCAAATTTCCCGCAGTTTTAAGTACCGCTCCTCGCCAAATACCGCCAAGCGCCGCGTCGGCATGACGTCGCCCAACAACATTATCGAAAAATCGCCCTGTTCGGCCTCGTAGAGCATAACACCCTCAGCTGATATTTTGTGAACTCAAGGTAGGCTCGTAGAGTATTTGAATAACCGTGCCGTCGGCGTCGGCACAATAAAACGACGCGCTGCCGTCGCGATGAATCTTGAACGGATGGACCAGGACGACGCCTTGGCGCACGAAGTCTTGTTCCAATTCGCGCACCCGGTCGATGCTCTCGACTATGAAACCGAGATGATCGAGCTGTCGTTCGTCACCAGATCGAGCCAAGCTATCGGCAACTTCATGGAGCGCCAGATTATCGCAGCCGGAGGAAAGATAAACGTTCTTGTCATCCGGCTCCCAGACTACGTTCATGCCGAGCACTTCTTGATAAAATCGTTTCGCGCGCGCGAGATCGCGCACTTTGAGTGCGATATGGCGCATACCCCGTAAGCCGGCAATCTGACTCATAGCCGGCATATATATCATACGACGGTGAAAAATGTAGTTTACGCGTGGCCCAGTGCGGTGGGTGGTCCGACAACTCCAACTGCCTGGCGAATCAGTGAAATTTATGTTTTATAGAAAACTCTATCTGCGTCGCTGCCATGGCCAAGAACACCAAGATCGCCCGCACCACCTATCCCCACCTGGGCATACTCGCGGACATCAGCACGCTGATTACCCATTCCCACGACTTGCAAGATACCTTGGATCAGCTGGTCGCCACAGTCGCCGAACGCATGCAGACCGAAGTATGTTCGCTATATATTTTCGATGCCAAGAAAAATCGCTTGATTCTTGTAGCGACCATGGGCCTTGACCCCGAGTCCATCGGCAAAGTGTCCATGGCCACGGGCGAAGGGTTGACCGGTTTGGTCATCGAGCAAATGAAGCCGGTGATGGTGGTCGATGCCCTTGCCCATAAGCGTTACAAATATTTTCCGGAAACCCACGAGGAACACTTCCACTCGTTCCTCGGCGTGCCGCTGTTGGAGAAGAGAAACCCTTTAGGGGTGCTGGTCGTGCAAACTTCGCGCCGGCGTGAGTTTTCTCGCGACGAAATCCGCCTACTGACCACCATATCGGGGCAAGCGGCCAGCATCATTCTCCAGGCTCGGCTCACCGACAACCTCCGCTCCAAAGAAGAGGAGCGCAAGCAATACCAGAAGCGCATGAATGACGCCATGCGCAAGCTGCGCTCCTATGAAAGCATGCCGCCAGAGACCTCGGCAAAGACCAAGCAGAAATGGCGCGGCCGATTGATTGGATTGGCGGCGTCGCCTGGCTTCGGCCGCGGCCAAGCGTTCGTCCTAGAGCCTCGCATGGAGATGAACGCGATTAAAAAGAAAAAATCGCGTAATCCAAAGCATGAAATCGAGCGCTTCCGTGGCGCCGTGGAGCGCGGCATCGACCAGATCAGTGTGATTAAGCGGCGCATGAGCGAACTCATTTCCGCCGAAGAGGGAGCAATTTTCGACGTCTATCGGTTGATCCTCGAAGACCCGCAGATCATTCACCAGATCGAGCAACAGATTCGCAAAGGCGGCTTCGTCGCGGAGTATGCCGTGCGGGTGGTCTTCGAGCGCTACATGGAATCCATCGCCAAGCTCGACAATAACTATCTGCGTGAACGGACCGGCGATGTCAAAGATGCCGCGCAGCGCTTACTCGAAACCCTTTCCGGCGGTGATGGCCAACAATATGATGTCCCGGACGACGCGATACTGGTTGCCCAGGATCTTTCGCCCGCCGATTTGAGCATGCTCGAAGGTGACAAATTCCGAGGTATCGTTTTGGCTACCGGCGGTGTCACATCCCATGCATCGATATTGGCCAAGTCCTTTGAAATCCCTAGCGTGGTTGCAGTCGAAGATGTGATGGAACGGGTGCGCCAAGGCGATCAATTGATCATCGACGGCAACGCCGGTAGCTTGCACGTCAATCCCACCGCCGAGGTCATCAACGAATACGATCGGTTAAAAAGCGACTATGCAGAGCTTAACCGCGAACTAGGCGAACTCAAGGACTTGCCGGCGGAGACCACCGACGGTCATCGGGTGTCGCTGTGCGCTAACGTCGGTCTGCTGAGCGACGTCGCCTTCGCGCATTTCCACGGCGCCCAGGGTATCGGCCTCTACAGAACCGAAATTCCGTTTTTGTCGCACCGGGATTTCCCCAGCGAAGAAGAGCAATTCGCTCTCTATAAGCGGGTGGTCGAAGGCATGACAGACAAGCCCGTCACGATTCGGACCCTCGACATCGGTGCCGATAAATATCCCAGCTATATGCGCAGCGTCGCCATCGAGCCCAATCCATTCTTAGGCTGGCGGTCGATTCGTATTTCGCTAGAGGTCGAAGAAATCTTCAAGACCCAGCTGCGCGCTATTTTGCGCGTTGGCGATCTCGGCTCGGTGCGCATGTTGGTGCCGATGATTTCCAGTCTCGAAGAAATACAAAAGGTGAAAGAGCTATTAGCCGAGGCCAAGGTTGAATTAGAGCGAGAGGGCACACCGTTCGACCGGGAGATGGAACTGGGGATCATGGTCGAAGTTCCCTCGGCCGTGCAGCTGGCTGAGCGTTTCCTGCGGGAAGTTGATTTTTTGAGCATTGGTACCAATGATTTGATCCAATACCTCTTGGCCGTGGACCGTAGCAACCGGAAAGTCGCGAACCTGTATGAACCGTTACACCCGGCCGTACTCTCGGCGCTTAATACCACCATCCGTGCCGGGAGAAATGCAGGCAAACGGGTAAGCATGTGCGGCGAGATGGCTGGCGACCCCCTTTGCGCCCTCGTGCTTCTTGGCATGGGTTTGGAAGAGTTCAGCATGGGGGCGCTTTATCTTCCCGTGATTAAAAAAGCCATTCGTTCCATCAGTTATCAAGCGGCGAAAACTACTGCACATGAGGTTCTAAAAATGGATACCGTCGGCGAAATAAAACGCTATCTTTTTGAACAAATACGCCAACTTGGAATGGTCGAGCTGCTAGAAATGTACCGCTAGCTGACCCCTTAAAGTGCCAACAGCCAGGGTTTGGTGCGCGGTGGTTGTGGCAGTTGATTTCGTATTATCTAAACGGTATAAATAAGTAAGTTCGAACGCTCGTTCGAATAATATTCGAGTCGAAAGGGGCTCCGCCATGACCAAGATTTCTACATTCGATGACTGGATCGATTACTTCCATCAATGGCAGCAAGACATTGGCTACGATGAGGCGCTGCTCGGCGATTATAAGTTCGAAACCAAGCTCGGCGAGCTCCACTCGCCTGATATCGAGTTTGGTGACTTCCAAGGTCAGCCGAAGTGGCACCGGGTCGGCCAGATTCCCAACCAATCGATCCGCGACGCCCTAATGAATCTGATCGTCTACCAGGGCGACACCGAGTTCGCCTCGGTCGAACAGCAAAAGAACCTGCTCGATACCGCGCCCACGGACTACGACCGTAAAGCGCTCACCCGGGTCAACACTGAAGAGATGCGCCATGGCTGGCAGATGTGTTATCTGCTGGTGAACTACTTTGGCGATTCTGGCAAGCTCGAAGCGCGGAAAATGCTCGAGCGCCGCGCGTTCCGCGGCGACCGGCTGCTCGGATCGTTTAACGCGCCGGTGAACAACTGGCTGGACTTTTTCACCTACACTGAATTCGTCGACCGCGACGGCAAATATCAGTTAACCATGCTCAGCCACTCATCCTTCGCGCCGCTTGCCGAAAGCGTGACCGCGATGCTCAAAGAAGAGCATTTTCATATGTTCACCGGCCACACCGGCCTGACTCGGCTGCTCAGAGCTCAAAAAATCCCCGTGCCGATCGTGCAAAAATATTTTAACAAATGGCTCTCCACCGCCTACGATCTGTTCGGCACCACCAATTCTTCGTCAGCGAATTGGGCCTACACCTGGGGCATCAAAGGCCGCTACGACGAACATGCAGCGACCGCGCCGGCGGAAAAAGACAAGCTCAACGATCTCGCCCGCGAACATTACATGCGCGAGTCGCAACAGCTCCTCGACCAACTCAATCAGTTGGTGCCGGAAGGCCAGGCCAAACTGACGGCGCCCGATCTAAAATTTAACCGCTCCATCGGCGCACATGTCGGCAAAAACTATAGCGTCACCGGCGAATTACTCAGCACGGAAGATTATCAGAAACACCTGTATGAAGCTCTGCCCAACGCGGAAGATGAGAAAATCCTCGCCGAAATTATTCAGGGCAAGGACTGGGTCTCGCAAATGCAGATGAACTGAGTCGCGATACCAACTGTTGCATATCGAATGGAGCGTTAGTAAGTAGGACCCAAGGAGATGCGCGTGAGCCAAAGCTGCCTGGTCTGTCAGAATATCGACTGCAAGTCCCGTGGATCGGAGCAGATTGCCGCGGAGCTGCAACAGAAAATCGCCGCCAAGGGGCTAATGGATATCGAGGTCAAACCCTACATGTGTTTCGGCGCCTGCCAAGAAGGCCCCAATGTCGTGATTTATCCTGAAAAAAATTGGTACGCTCACGTCAAGAGCGAGGATGTCGACGACATCGTCGCCCATCTCGCCGGCGGACCCCATGTGCAACGCTTGGACACCATCGATTCGTCGTTGAAGGAATTGATCTACCAACTACTCGACACGGGAGTGGTCTAATTCATGGAAGGCATCCTTTTCCCCAAGGGCGTGGTCGAGGGCCGCGAAGGGTTGAAAGAATATCAGGCCCGCGGCGGATATGAAGCGTTAACCCAGGCCCTCAAAGGAAGCCCCGACAACGTAATCAAAATAATCTCCGACGCAGGACTGCGCGGCCATGGCGGGGCCGGGTTCCCCACCGGTAAAAAGTGGCAGTTTACCCGCGAAGCTGGCGAGCTGCCGCGCTATCTGGTGATGAACGGCGGCGAAGATGAACCGGGCAGCCGCAAAGATCGTGTGCTGCTGGAAAATCTGCCGCATCTGGTCATTGAAGGAGTAGTGCTCGGCGCCTTTGCCATTGGCGCTGCCAAGGCCTATCTTTATATCAACGCCAACTACGAAGCGGCGATCAAAAGCGTCAATGACGCCCTCGGCGAAGCCAGAACCGCGGGCTATTGGGGCGAAAAAATTCTCGGCAGCGATTACGACCTCGACATCGAGATCGTCGCTGCGCCACACAACTACGTCGCCGGTGAAGACACCGCCGTGCTCGAGGTGATCGAAGGCAAAAAACCCCTGCCGCGGCAAAAACCTCCCTTCCCCGTCACCGTCGGTCTATTCGGCAAACCGACATCGGTCAATAATGTCGAGACCCTAGCCCACGTGCCGCGCATTTTGTTAAAAGGCGCCGACTGGTATCGCGGCTTCGGCACCAAAGATTGTCCCGGCACCATGCTGTTCGCTCTCAACGAAACCGAAGAGGTAAACAAACCCGGCATCTACGAGCTCCCCTTCGGCACGCCGCTGCGCTATCTGATTGAAGAATGCGGCGGCGGTCTGAAAGACGGCAAGAAAATCAAAGCGATCATGCCCGGCTCGCCGTCATCCGCCTATTTGCCGGCAGACAAGATCGATACGCCGTTGGAACCCAACGCCATGCGCGACGCGGGTTCCATGCTCGGCTGCGGCGTCGTCCATATCGTCCGTGAAGGCGATTCCATCGTCGACGAGTTAGTGCGCATCACCGGCTTCTTTGCCGCCGAATCTTGCGGTCAATGCGCCGCCTGCCGCATGGAGACCAACACGCTTTCTATGCTGATGAAGAAAATTCAACAAGGCCAAGGTAGTCTGGCCATCCTGGAACAATTCGGCAAAGTGCTCGCTTTTAACAAAGGCAAAGGGTTCTGCAACCTGATCGCCATGCCCGGTCCGCCCATCGAAAGCGCCCTCAAACTTTTCCCGGACGACTTCCAGGCGCTGCTTGCAACCGCCTAGCCGTAATACTCGAATCCGCTAACTAATAGTTAAAGGGATGCCCATTGGCATCCCTTTTTTTTCCTGCGAGGAAACTTCACGGCGAACGCGGTTGACCCTCTCGCTAACACATTGATAATATCCGGCACGAGTTAGGATCGAGGTTTTCATAATGGTTAAAGGCACTATTCTTACCGCGTGCGCTTTGCTCACTATTCTCCTCGCCGCGCCGCTGCGTGCCAATACTCACGAAACGCTCATCGAGGGCGCCAAGAAAGAAGGATCGCAGGTCCTCTACACCTCGATGACCGTCGAGCAAGCACAGAAGCTCAACGATGCCTTTCGTGTTAAGTATCCGTTCCTGCAGGTCCATATGTTTCGCGCCGTCGGCGAACGGCTGCTCACCAAGATCATGACCGAGACCCAAGCCGGACGCTTCGACTTCGATGTCGTCCAGTCCGCCGAGACCCAGGCTTATTTTCTCAAGAAAAGAAACCTATTAGCGAAGCATCTTTCGCCGGAATTGAAAAATTTACAGAAAGGTTTCTTCGACAGCGACGGTTTTTGGGCGGCGATCTACACGATGCCCAATGTCATTGCCTACAACACGCGCCTGGTGAAGCGCAGTGAAGTTCCGGTGAGCGATGAAGATTTACTCAACCCGAAATGGCGCGGCAAGATCGGCATGGATCACACCAAGCCCGAATGGTTTTCCTGGAAACTCAAACGGCTAGGCCAGGACAAAGGCTTGGTCTACATGAAACGACTCGGAGCTCAGGAATTTAAACTTTATTCAGGACTGACGATTATCACCGGCCTGCTCGCCGCCGGAGAATTCCGCTAGTGCTCAATACATATATTCACAATGCCGAGGACGCCAAGCGTAAAGGCGCGCCGGTGGATTGGCTGGCGCAGGATCCGGTCTTCACCAGGTTCCAACCGATCGGCGTCGCTGCCAAAGCGCCGCACCCGAACGCGGCGAAACTCTTCGTCGACTTCATGCTGTCCGAAGAGGGACAAAGAATCATCGCATCCTTTGGCCGGGTACCGACGCGCCGAGCCATGCCGACCACCGTGCAGGGTTTGGAAAAATTAAATTTCGTCATCGACGAATTCAGCGCCGGCGACGATATTAATAAAAACTACGAACTGTTCCGCACTATCTCTGGCGGCCCCAAGTAATAATTAAAAAGGGAAACATAATGAGACTCGCACCAATCAAGTGGCCCAACAACGCCAAGATCGCCGTCAGCTTCTTCGTTGCCTTCGAAGCTTTCGAAAAATCTTCACAGTATCGCCGCAGCGAGGGCAAACCGGATTACGCATCGCTCGCCTACGGCGAATACGGCGGCAAGGCCGGCATCTGGCGCATTATGGATGCGCTCGGCCGCAACAGCGTCAAAGGCACTATCGACACCAACGGCCGCATCGCCGAAGATTTTCCTGATGCGTTAAAAGAACTACACAGTGGCGGCCATGAAATCGTCGGACACGGTTGGGTCAACGATACGGCCCTTTCCGAGCTCGACGCCGCTAGTGAACGGGCTTTAATCAAACGTACCTTAGACGCCATCGCATCGGTAACCGGTAAACGTCCCGTGGGTTGGGTAAGCCCCGGCCATCGCGTCAATGATTATACGTTTGGTAATTTCGTCGACGAAGGCATTTTTTGGACCGGCGACCTGCCGGGGCCCGATATTCCGCAGCATCGCATGGTCAACGGCAAACCTTTGATCATCATGCCACGGCTCGATTACGCCAATGATTTGAGCCTCTTGTTCACCCACAAAAACCCTGCGCGAGACTATTTCGATAGTTTCAAAGCCGCCTTCGATTGTCTCTACGCCGAAGGCCAAGCCGGCGCCCCCAAGCTGATCGATTGCCTGGTCCATGCCCATATCGGCGGCCGGCCCAACATTATCGGCGTCTTCGAAGAATGCATTCGCTACGCCAAAGGGTTTCCCGATGTTTGGTTCGCCACCAAAGGTGAGATCGCCAAGTATTATCTCGACACCTACGCCAGCAAATCGTAACCGGAGACACTGCCATGGCCCGCGCTATTGAAAGATACTTAGATCGATTGAAATCCAACGAGCTGTTATTGCGTTTCACTTGGGACGACTGGTTGGCCGTCACGCCACCCTACTCTGACCGCAAGTTTACCAGCACCGAGGTCGCCGCTCGTTATCAGCGCAACGGTTACGACTGGGACATGCACGGCACGCTGTACACGCCGGAGGAGGAAACCGATCCGCGCCGAGCCTTGGTCTTTTTTCACGGCGGCGCGGGCAGTGAGAAGATCATGGACTTGACGCCCGACGGACGGCCGGGTCTGGCACGGGTTGCGGCTGCCCAGGGATTCAAAGTCCTCGCACTCACCTATCCAGGTCATTACCCGCCAGGTGGCGTGTGGAAAGTTCCCATCCCCGAGCGCATGCCGATCTATCTCATGGATCGAGAGCTGAGTCAGGAAGAAATTGCCGACCGCAATTTGAAATGCACCTTCAACGTCATTCTTCAGGGGGCAGGGACGCTTACTGATCAATATCTGGCGGGCCGCGAGATCATCGCCTTCGGCCACTCCACCGGCGGTCCCATGGCGGCGCACCTGACGCGTTTCAGCAAGAACACCAAAGTGATCGGCCTGGTCGGATTTGGCAGCGGCGGCCCCGACGGCTGGCGCAAGGAGTGGCGCGACCAGACTGGAGCGGAGAAATACCGCGAGATTCCAGTGGACCATGTGTCACGGCGCTCCCCGGACTCGTTCAAAAACTCTGGCTATGTCGATCCGGAGGATCTAACCCCATGGGGCGGTGCCGACGATTACATCCGCCTGGTCAGCCCGCTGCGTTCCCAAATGAAAACCAGTTTGTGTGATAACCAGCACAACGCAGCCGTTGGAATATTGGACGAATACCCCAAGCGCACCGGCCTGCCGCGCGAAGAGTACTTCGATCACTTAGAGGAACCGCATGCGAATTGGCTGCAATCGATTCGTGTTTTGCTTGTCGCCGGCGAAAACGACAAGGGTCACTGGGTCAACGGCGGCGCGCCGTTGGAGAACAAGCGCGAGATGTTCATGGCGCGAAAATATGCCGCAATCACCCGCGGCGCCCATGTTGTTTTCATCCCACGCTATGGCCACGTTGGCTATTCCGAGCTTTACAATGAAAAAATTGCCTACCTATGGCTGTGGGCGCACAAGCACGGTTACTTCGATTAGCTTATTATCTAGCCAAACAAGGGAGATCGCTCGATGCTTTCTAAAACGTTGCTGATCTTTGTATTGCTAATGGCCGGCCTACCAACCGCATCCTCCTTGGCGGCCCAGGCCAAACCGCTGTCGCCGGTTGAACTGGCGCTCTATCAAGGCAAGGACCGGGAAAAGATTTTACTCGAAGGTGCCCGGAAAGAAGGCCAGGTCGTCTTTTACACGTCAAACACATGGGTGGCCGGCCCGGTCTCGCAGGAGTTCGAAAAGAAATATCCTTTCGTCAAAGCCAACGTCTGGCGCAGCGACTCCAAAGCGCTGTTGAAGCGGCTCACGGAGGAGATCGCTGCGAACCGCAACATCGCCGACGTTGTCGAAACCAGCCCCGAGTACATGGCGATTATGTTGCGCGAAAAAATGCTCTATGAGCATTTCTCGCCGGAGCTGAGCGCTTACGATGATGAGACAAAGCTCAAAGGCAAAAACGGCGTTTACGGCTGGTCCAACCGCGAGATTTACATCAGCCTCGGATACAACTCGAAGGTGATCGCGCCCGCGGACGCGCCGAAGAGCATCAAAGATTATCTCGATCCCAAATGGAAAGGAAAAATGTCGATTGCCGGAACCACGACCGGAACGCAATGGATCGGCGCGCTGCTCGAGCTGATGGGCCGCGAATTTCTCGAGAAGCTCAGCGCCCAAGAGATCAATGTGCAGAATATTTCAGGCGCGGCTTTATCCGGACTCGTCGCGTCCGGCGAGGTTCCCCTATCGCCGACGATTTTTAATTCCAACATCTTGACCCACAAGCAAAAAGGCGCGCCGGTGGAATGGCGCCCCTTGGACCCGGTGATCGCCGGCGTCGGCATTTCCGGTATGGTGCTTGGGTCGCCTCATCCCCATTCCGCGCTGCTATTTCTCGACTACATTCATTCCAAGGAAGGGCAGCAGGTCGCCATGAAAGGCGGGCTCAGCTCGCCACGAAGCGATATCGGGTCGTTGGAGCAAAAGTTCAAAAAACTCTACCTCGAAAGCAAATACACGCCCGAAGAATATGAGAAAAAAATGAACGAGTGGGAGGGACTCATGCGCAAGCTGTTCATCAGCAAGCGCTAGTTGCCGCATGCGCGCGCCGCTAAAGAGCTGCCGGGCCTTGACCATTGCCCTGTGCTGGGTGGCAACGGCGTCGGGGTATGGCGCGCAAGCCGCTGAGAAAACTACAAAACCGACGGTCAAAGTCCGCATCAGCCAGTCCGCGGTGGGCGCGCGTTCGACGATTCTCTGGAGCGCTCAAGAGCTCGGCCTGTTCGCCAAGCATGGCGTCGAAGCCGAAGTCGTCTATCTGCGCAGCAGTCCGATCCAGATGACCGCGCTCAGCACGGGTGAAGTCCAATTTGCCGCCAGCGGCGGTTCGCCGGTACTCGGCGCGGCGGCAGCCGGTCAGGAGATAAAAATCATCGCTAGCCCGAGCAACCGTCTGTCCTACGATCTAGTAGTCCGGCCGGAAATCAAGGAAGCTAAAGATCTGCGCGGCAAGCGCTTCGGCATCACCAGCCTCGGCGGCACAGTATGGCTGGCCGCGTATCTCGCCCTGGAGCATCTCGGACTCGACGCCACCCGCGACCAGATTCGCATCAACGCCATCGGCAACCAGACGATTCTCGCCCAAGCTTTGGAATCGGCACAGATCGACGCCACCTTGCTCGATCCGTTTCTCAGCCGGCGGACCAAATCCAAAGGGCTGCCGGTATTGATCGAACTACAACGCGCCAAGATTCCCTTCACCAACACCGCCTGGGCGGTGAGCGGCAGTTTTTTAAGAGAACGGCCGGAAACCGTCGAAGCGGTATTAAAAGCGATGTTCGAGGCGCAAGCGTTCATCACCGTGCCGGCAAACCGAAACAGCGTGCTGCAAATCATGGCGCGCCATATGAAGCTCAACGACGTGGCGCTTTTGGAAGACGGCTATCAGGACCTGCTGGTGGGCCTGGAGCGTAAACCCTACGCCGCCTTGGACGGGCTGCGCAACATTCAACGGATCATGTCGACGATCAATCCGAAAGCCAGCCAGGCCAAAGTCGAAGAAATTATCGATAATAGAATAGTCCGCAAACTCGATGAATCCGGCTTCATCGACGCTCTTTATCGCAAAAACTAGGTTTCGATTTTGAGAAAATCCCCGGCGCGCAAACAAGGAGACATCATGGCAGCAACCCTACTGATTACCGGCGCCAATGGTTTCATCGGCTCTCACTGCACCAAGCTGGTGGAATCGGCAGGCCACAAAGTCGTGGCCATCGACGTCGTCCCGCGCGCGCCGGATCTCGCTCTGCTTGGAATTAAAGCAACCACTCAACTGATGAACGTCACCGACGGCGCGGCCTTCCGCGCGCTCTGTGAAAAGGAACGGCCTACCCATCTGTTTCACGCTGCTCATCCGCCGCGCGACGAGACGCCGACGGTGTTGGACTATTGCTACAAAGCCATGACCAATATTCTGGAAGCGGCAAGGGAGTTAAAAATCCAACGTGTCGTCTACTCCAGCTCGGCATCGATCTATGGCCAGGTCAATAAAGCCGATGGCGGTCTGGTCAAAGAAGACGACGCCGTGACGATCTATCCGACCTATTTCTACCGCGCCGCGAAAACCGTCTCCGAATGGATGGGCAATTTTTACCAGGAGAAACATGGCGTCGACTTCGTCGCCCTGAGATATTCTTCAGTCTATGGGCCGGGACTCTATCGCAGCATCCCGTTGGAATTGAAAAAAGGCATTCTCGGCCACACCTGCCGGCCGTTTCTCACCCGCCCGCTGGACGATCTCATTTTCGTCGACGATGTCGTCGACGGCATTAGCCGCGCCCTTTTCACCGTTGGCTCCCTGAGTAAAGCCTATAACATCGGCCTCGATAAAGCCTACGTCAGCGAAGATCTGCAGCGCGCGATTCAAAAAGCCCTGCCGGATTTGGAATTTGAAATCGGCAAACATCCCAACGCCGCCGAAGTCGCGCCGCACCGGCTGCGCAGCCCACTCGACATTTCATTGGCGAGAAAGGAACTCGGCTGGCAACCGAAGATTTATCTCGAAGAAGGAATCGCCAAACTAGCGGGGTGGTTGAAAGAGCATCAAGCAAAATTGGCTCTGTGAAAACCATCTGGTCGACACCGGAACCATTCCAATGACAAGAAAATATACCAGTCCGTGCACCAGCCCACTCATTCTGCGACGAGGAGGTTCACTATGCCGAGTCTCATGGTTCTCGCATTACTCATTCTCTTTATGGCGACCGACAGTTTCGCCGCCAGTGCGCCTTTAAGTACTCCCCAGCTCGCCCTCAGCCAGGGCGCCGATCGGGAAAAACTTCTGATCGACGGCGCCAAGCGCGAAGGGCAGTTCACGCTCTACACGTCGCACACCTGGTTCAAAACACTCGTCAAGGAGTTCGAAAAAAAATACCCGTTCGTCAGAGCCACCGAGTGGCGCAACGACTCCAAGAACGTCATCCGTAAAGTGCTCGAGGAAGTGAAGGCGGGCCGGATGCTCGCCGATGTTGTCGAAACCACCGCCGACGGCATGGGCGTGATGAAGCGGGAAGGGATATTCCAGGAATACTTTTCGCCCGAGGCGCGCCACTATCCGAATGAGCTCAAGCCGAGAGGAAAAAGCGGATTCTTCTATTTACCGAACCGGGAGACCTACAACAGCCTGGGTTTCAACACCAAAGTCATTCCTTCGGCGAGCGCGCCGCGCAGCCTCAAAGACCTTCTCGATCCCAAATGGAAAGGCAAAATGGCGATCACCAACACCACCACGGGGGCGCGTTGGGTCGGCAACTTCATCGAATCGCAGGGACGGGAGTTGCTGGACAAATTGGCCGATCAGGAGATCAGCCTCCAGGATATGGCCCCGGCGGCGCTGATCAATTTAGTAGTTTCCGGTGAGATCCCGCTCTCGCCGACGATCTTCGACGCCAATGTTACTCTAGCCAAACAGAAAGGCGCGCCGGTGGAATGGCGCCCTCTTGAACCGGTCGTAGCCACTGTCGGCTCAATCGCCCTGCTCGCCAAGGCGCCCAATCCGCACAGCGCTCTGCTATTCATCGACTACCTCCTTTCCAAGGAAGGGCAGCAGTTCATCATGAAAGGCGGGCTGTGGTCACCGCGGGAGGATACCGGATCCCTCGACCAGAAATTTAAGAAAAGCTATCTCGACGAGAAGTACTCGTCCGAAGAAATGGAATCCAAACTCGGCCAGTGGGAAAATCTAATGCGCCAACTGGTCATGCGCAAACGCTAGATGGCGCCGTCCGAATAGCGCTTGCTGACTTGGAAACGTTGAAACCCTAGGTCGCTCAATCTGAATAGGAGAACGACAATGGCTGCCAATCGATTCTACTGTGTCGCGTCCGCACTCGCCTTTTTAGCCGCCCTGTATCTGCATTTCGGCATGGCCGTTGCCGCCACCGCGCCGACTTCGGTGGCGCAAGCCGCCCTCTACCAAGGCGCCGATCGGGAAAAAATTCTCATCGAGGGCGCCAAGAAGGAGGGCGCCTTCATGCTGTACGGTTCACATACCTGGTACCGTACCATGGCCAAGGAGTTTGAGAAAAAATATCCATTCATCAAAGTGTCGGAGTATCGCACCGACGGTCGGACCCTGATCAAACGCGCGCTGGAAGAGATCCGCGCCGGCCAATACATCGCCGACGTCATCGCAACCACCGGCGAACAGATTGACCTCATGAAACGGGAGGGAGTTTTTCAGGAATACCAGATTGCCGATGCGCGCCATTACCCGGACGAAGTCAAAGTGAAAGGCAAGAGCGGATATTATCTCGTCGGCCATTATGAGACCTATGCAAGTTTGGGCTTTAACACTTCGGTCATAGCGCCGGCCGAAGCGCCGAAAACCACGGCCGATCTTTTGAACCCGAAGTGGAAAGGCAAAATATCCGTCGTCAGCACAACTACGGGAACGCGCTGGATCGGCAACACCCTGGAGACTATGGGTCGGGAATTTCTTGAGAAGCTGGCGGATCAAGAAGTGAAGGTGCAAAACATGTCGGGCGCGGGGTTAGCCGGACTGGTCGTGTCGGGTGAAGTGCCGTTATCGCCGACCATCTTCGATGCCAACATCACTCAAGCCAAACAAAAAGGCGCGCCGGTGGAGTGGCGCCCGCTGGAGCCGGTGGTGACTACAGTCGCCTATTCCGGTTTGACCTTGAAGGCGCCCCATCCCCATGCGGCGCTGCTTTTCCTCGATTATCTCCATTCCAAAGAAGGCCAGCAGATGATCATGAAAGGCGGCCTGTGGTCACCGCGCGAAGACGTTGGATCCTTGGCGCAGAAATTCAAGAAGTCTTACATCGACGAAAAGTACTCCGTCGAGGAAGCCGAAAAGAAATACGCCGAATGGGATGGCTTGATGCAGAAGTTATTTATCAGACGAAAATAAATTGACGCGTACTAGCCGGATCTTCCGCGCTGATTTCCGGGGGAAGTCATGGATAACAGAGCCTTCGGCCTGATTGTCGGTATTATCTGCCTACTGGCGGCGCCGCATACGTTACGCGCGGCCGATGAAGTGATGCTCGGATACGCCAACATCAGCGCCAGGGTGAGCCCGCTCTGGCTCGCGCGTGAGAAAGGCTTCTTTTCGAAATACGGAGTGCAGTTGCAAGCCGTCTATATGCCCGGCGCGCCGGCGTTGTTCGCCACGCTCGCCACCGGACAAATCCAACTCGCCAACAGCGGCGGCAGCACCGCGCTGGGCGCCGTGGTAGGCGGTTTGGATTTGAAGGTCATCGGCACGTTTACCAGCCGCATCCCTTTCGATATCGTCGCCAGTCCGTCGATCAAAGATGCGAAGGAGTTGCGCGGCAAACGGCTGGGGATTCAGGCGATCGGCGGAACCATCTGGATGGCGGGCCTGTTAGGCCTCGAATACTTGGGCCTCGACCCGCGCCGCGACTCGATCCAGATCGTCGCCGCCGGCGAGCAGACGCTGCTCACCCAGGCGCTTGAAAAAGGCACGGTCGACGCGGTGGTTGTCGACAGCGCCTTTAGTAACACGCTCAGGGCGCGCGGCTATTCGATCGTCGTCGAGCTTTCCAAAACCAATATTCCATTCGTCAGCAACGGCATCGTCGCCCGCGGCAAGTTTCTGCAACAGCAACCCGACACAGCCAGAAACGTCGTAAAGGGATGGTTGGAAGGCGTCGCCTACGCCCTCAGTTCCAAAATGAAGCCTGCTGTGATCGCCGCCATCATGCGCCATTTGAAGATCACCGACCCGAACCTCGCCGAGCGCGGCTACCAAGACCTGCAACAAGCCACCGACCGCAAACCCTTCCCCTCAACGGAGGGCCTGCGCAACGTTCAGCGCCTGATGGCGCAGCGCAACCCAGCCGTCGCCGGACTTAAAACCGAAAGCCTGATCGACGGAAGAATCATGCGCGAACTCGATGAGAGCGGATTCATCGATCAGCTCTATGCTGCCTATGGGGTGAAGTAGGCTTACACGTCTAAAGTTCTTGCCCCGTTTACCAACTCCAGACTTGACCGGTTGGTTCTCCTCATCCCATGCCGTGCCGCGGTGTCTTGATCATTTTCTACAGGCCTAAAACCTTTGAATCTCGCTGACGAATGTAGAGGCAAGTCACACGAGCGCTATTGACAAGACGAAGCTTCGCTCATAGCATCGGGCACCAATTCGGTGAAGCGAAACATTTCCATGGCGGGCAAATTATTTCTGGCTTTGATCGTTCTCCTATTGGCGATCGATAGCTTCGCCGCCAGCGCGCCGTCCACTATCGCGCAGGTCGCCCTCTATCAAGGCGCCGACCGCGAAAAGGTTCTTGTCGCAGGGGCCAAACGCGAGGGCCAGGTCACCTTCTACAACTCGCATACCTGGTTTCGCACCTTCGTAAAGGATTTCGAAAAAAAATACCCGTTTATCAAAGTTGCCGAGTGGCGCAACGATTCGAAGAATCTCTTGCAGCGCGTGACCGATGAAGCGAAAGCGAACCGGAGTCTCGTCGACGTCGTCGAAACTACTCCGGAAGCGATGGGCATTCTGAAGCGCGACGGCCTGTTGCAAGAATATTACTCGCCCGAAGCGCGTTTTTTTCCCGACGATGTGAAATCCAAAGGCAAGAGCGGCTTTCATTATATCGGCGACCGCGAGACTTACATCGGTTTGGGTTACAACACCAATCTCATTGCCCAAGCCGAAGCACCCAAAACTCTACGCGACCTGCTCAATCCCAAATTGAAGGGCAAGATGTCGTTGGTGACGAGCTCCTCGGGCACGCGCTGGATCGGCAATGCGCTGGACGCCATGGGCCGCGAGTTCGTCGAGAAGTTGGCCGAGCAGGATGTGCGCTTACAAGACATGTCTGGGGCCGCGTTGTCCGGCCTCGTCGTCACCGGCGAGGTGCCGCTGTCACCAACAATTTTCGATGCCAACGTCAGCGTGCATAAACAAAAAGGTGCGCCCATCGACTGGCGGCCACTGGAACCGGTGGTCACCAACGTCGGCTACTCGAGTATTTCCGTCAAGGCGCCCAATCCCCATGCCGCCATGCTGCTGCTGGATTTTATCCACTCCAAAGAGGGCCAGCTGGCGATCATGAAAGGCGGGCTATGGTCACCGCGCGACGATATCGGCACGGTGGACCAACGCTTCAAAAAGAGTTATCTCGACGAGAAATATTCTATCGACGAACTGGAAATTAAATACGGCCAATGGGAACAGTTGATCCGCCGGCTATTCGGACAAAGAAGATAGCCGCCGTCAACAGCAAACAATTTGAAAAGGAGTCCGCTATGAAATCCCGACCGCTGCCTTACCCCAACTCGATTCTTTTCAACGGCAAGATTCGCACGTTCGAGACAGAGACCTCGACCTGCGAAGCCCTCGCTTGTTCGGGATCGCGCATCGTCGCGACGGGGAAATTCGAGGACATCCGTCGCTTCGCCGGTCCCGACACCGAGATGATCGATCTCAAGGGGCACACTGCGATTCCCGGCCTTACCGACACCCATGTGCATCTTTCCGAAAAAGGCACGGCGGAGATGGAGTTGGTCGACTGCCGCGATTTTTATGTCGATGTCAATTCGGTGTCGGATATCTTGCAGCGCCTGGCCAATGCCGCCGCCAGCGCGCCCAAGGGATCCTGGCTTGTGTCCCATGGCAGCCCGATGCAGGATTTCCGCATTAGTGACCATCGTTTCCCTGACAAGCATGACCTCGACCGCGCCGTGCCGGATCATCCGGTGTCGATCTCCTTCGGCGCCCACGTGACCATCGGCAACTCGCTCGCCCTCGCCGCAGCGAAAATTACCCGCGACACAGCCGATCCCGCCGGCGGCCATATCAAACATGATCCGCAGACGGGCGAGCCCACCGGCGAACTGCATGAGCGGGCGCAGTTGATTCTCAAAAAGGTCGCGCCGGAGTTTAACTACTTGCAGCTAAAAGATGGCATCGTCTACGCCCTGAACCAATGTCTCGAACGCGGCGTCACCACCGTGCACGACATCGTTCGTTACGCCGAACCGGTGCGCGCCTACCAGGAACTCTACAAAGAAGGGCGCATGAACGCTCGGGTCAGCATCTTGCCGCGGGTCATCGAATCGATGATCGAAACCAAAAGCTTGACCGAGCTCGGTCTCATCACCGGCTTCGGCAACGAGTGGCTGCGCATCGGCGGCGTTAAAATGAGCATCGACGGCGGCATCACCGGGCGCAACGCCTGCTTCCACGAGCCCTATGAAAACGACGAGCATAATCATGGCATTATCAGAATCCAGCAGGATGAGTTGAATCACACCGTGCAGGTCTGCCATGACGCCGGCCTGCGCTGCTGCGTCCATGCCATCGGCGACAAAGCCTTCGACATGGCGCTCGACGCCTATGAAAGCGCCATCGAGCATTCGCCGCGCAAGGATCATCGCCATCGCATCGAACATATGGGCAACTGGCTCGCCACACCCAAATTGATTGGCCGCATGGTGCGCTCAGGCATCGTCGCCGTGCCGAATATCGCCTTCGCCTATTACATCGGCGATGCGATTCTCGATTGCGTCGGCGAACGGCGCCTGACCAAGGCCTTTCCCTTTCATACGCTGCTGAAAAACGGCGTCATCATGTCCGGCGGTTCCGACTCGCCGGGTTACTGGCCAGTGGACCCGTTGCGCGACATTGCCACCGCTGCTTCGCGCAAAATGCGCTGGGGTGAAGTGTGGATTCCCGAAGAAAAGATTACCGTTGCCGAAGCCTTTGCCATGCATACGACGACAGCGGCATGGGTCGGCTTCGAGGAAAACGACAAGGGGACGCTACAAGCCGGCAAACTCGCCGATATCGCGGTGTTGGTCGAAGACCCTTTCGGCGTACCACCCGAAAAGATTCGCGAACTGAAAGTCGAAATGACGTTGGTCGGCGGTGAAGTGAAGTATCAGGCCTAAAGAGCCTACGGCGAACCCAACCCGGCCATTGCCGTAGCCAGACGGGCGAGGAGTTGAACTAAAACAAAGGGCGACCGCAGGGTCGCCCTTTGTTTTAGCACGCGAATCAGTGCGCTAGTAACTTTTAACGATCCGTCTTGCCGACGCTGACAAAGGGCCGGTGGCTTTGCCGTTCGGATGCCAAATTAATTTTCTTGCGCTGCTTGTAGATGTGAATGCACAACTCTTCGATCACCGACAATTGTGCGTCGCTTGATTCTCTAGCTGCCGGGCTTGCTTCCCACTGTACCGTTATCGACTGGATCTTGTCGGACTGGTCCTGCCACGACACCCGCAGCAACCGTCCATGCTGGCGATCGACGTAGTTGCCGGCCAGCCGTAGTACCTGGGGCAGACTCAACATGTTGGGCGGACCGGTAAACGGCTTGCGCTTGGCGTGGCCGTCGGCTTCGAGCTTTTGCACGTCCAGAGGCGTGAAAAGCTTATCCAGGTCCATCGCCATCGATTGCCCCTTGTTCCACGCCTGGACGATGAAGTCGTCGCCATGGGTTTTGATTTCGACCGCCTTGAGCTCCGTGCCTTCGAGAAACTGGCCGAAACAGCGCAGGGTCGAAGCATAGCGCATCCTTGCCGCCGCCGGCGGTACCGCATTAAGGATCCCTGTTGCCATGGCAGCTAGAGGGAGCAACGGGCATGCCAAGGAAAGTTGCGAAAGTTTTGCAAACTTTTGACGACTATTGGTTGTGAAAGTGCAAAATCATCCCGGTGACAGAACAAGCGAGCGTGAACGCCCGCGTACAGAACTTACGACAATGTACCAAATTTCACTTGCCTGCCCGGAGCAGCGTAACCCATCGTGCCGCCAGGGGCGAAAGTAACTATAAGATCTTCATGCCGCCGGCGAGGATCTTCTCGTCCGGCCTGGCGTTCCAGCCGACATTGCGCGCGGTGCCATAAATCTCCGCCAAGGTGTACAGCGGCACGAAGGGAACGTCTTCCATCAGGATGCGCCCGGCTTGATGCAGCAGCGCGATGCGCTTCTTAGCGTCGCCGGTGCGTTGCTCTTCGTCGATAATCTTATCGAACTCGGGATTTTTATATTGAATGCGCGGGCTGACACCCGAGCGATAATATTGATCGTAGACGGTGTCGGCGTCGGTGGCTGGGCGGCCGACGTAATAAAAAGGCGACTTGCCGCCATTGACCCACTCCTTGCCCCAAAACACCGCGAATTCCTGCGACACCAGTTCAACCCTGACGCCGATCTTGGCCAGCTGGTCGGCGATCACCTGGCAGACTTCCTTGGCTTTGGGATAGCGATCCGGCGAAAAGTAGAGTTTCACATCCACACCGTTGGGATGTCCCGCCTTGTCGAGCAGCTCCTTACCCTTCTTCACGTCTACCGGATAGCGTTTGATGTTGGGATCGAAGCCGATCACCTTCGAACCCATGGGTCCATTCATGACATAGCCGTTGCCTTCGTAGATATGCTTGACGATCGTCGTCGCATCGACCGCGTAGTTGATCGCTTGGCGGACCAACTTATTGTCGAACGGCTTGTGCGTCACGTTCATGGCCAGGAAATACATGCGCTGGCCTTCGACCTTTTCCGCTCTGACTTTTGCATGCTTATCGAAGCGCGATAGTTCCTCCACCGGCACGTTGTTGATCACGTCGCCTTGGCCGGCGAGCAGTCCGGCAACCCGGCCAGCGTCCTCGCGTACTCGACGTATGACGATCTCTTTGACGGCGGGTTTCGTGCCCCAATAATTATCATGGCGCGTCATCACCAAATTACCTTCGCGCTGCCAACTGACGAATCGATAAGGTCCGGTGCCCACCGGCTTGTGCTCGCCGGGCTCGCCGCCTTGCGCTTCGGTGGCGCTTTTGCTGATGATGAAACGATTCTCTAGCCGGTCGAGAAACACCGCGTTGGGCACTTCGGTGACAAACGACCAGCGTATGATCGTCGAGCGCCTGCATCTCGACTAGATCGCGAAAGTTTTCTTTTTGCAGGCTTAGCTTGTCGTTTTTCACGCGGTTAAATGAATAGATCACGTCGGCGGCGGTAAACCGGCTGCCGTCATGGAAGCGGACATTCTTGCGCAGTTTGAAGATCCATTTTTTGCCCTGAAACTCCCAGGACTCGGCGAGCACGCCAAAGTAACTACGCTTGGCAAAATCGACATCGACCAGGGGCTCGATCATGTTGTACCAGATGCCGTACTGCGGCCCGGAGCTGTAAGCGTAGGGATGTAAATTATCGAGGGCGATACTGCTGAGAATCGTCAAGCGCTCCTTCGACGCCGACCAGCTTGAACCGGGCCAAGCCGTGCCGGCCAATGCGCCGACGCCGGCGAGGGCGCCATACTTTAGAAATCGGCGGCGATCGAGATCATTTGAAGTTCTCTTCATCGTTGCTTCTCCTCGTTCCGAGACGTCGGCATGATTAACGAATCTTCATCTCCGCATAGAGTAATTTTTCGTCCGGCCGAGCCTTCCAGTTGATGTTGCGCGCCACGCCATAAATTTCCGCCAGCGTGTACAGCGGGCAGAACGGCACGTCTTCCATCAGGATGCGGCCCAGCTGATGCAGCATGGCGAGGCGCTTTTTGGCATCGCCGGTTTTTTGCTCTTCGTCGACCAGCTTGTCGAACTCCGGATTTTTGTATTGTATGCGCGGGCTCACGCCGGAACGATAGTACTGGTCGTAGACCGTATCCGCGTCGGCTGCCGGACGACCGACGTAGTAGAAACCCAGTTTGCCGCCGTTGACGCCTTCCTTGCCCCAGAAGACGACAAACTCTTGGGACACCAATTCGGCCTTGATGCCGACCTTGGACAACTGGTCGGCGATCACTTGGCACACCTCTTTTGCTTTCGGATACCGATCCGGCGAAAAATACAGCTTCACATCGAGGCCGTTGGGATAACCGGCTTTTGTCAACAGCTCCTTAGCCTTATTGAGATCCAGCGGATAACGTTTGATCTTGGGATCGAAGCCGATCACGTTGGACCCCATCGGCCCGTTCATGATGTAGCCGTTGCCTTCGTAAATATGTTTGATGATCACCGCCGGATCGACCGCGTAATTAATCGCCTGGCGGACTAATTTATTATCGAAAGGCTTGTGCGTCACGTTCATCGCGAGGAAGTACATGCGCACGCCTTCGACCTTCTCGGCGCGAATGCGCGGGTGATTGTCGAAGCGCGACAGCTCTTCCACCGGCACGTTATTGGTGACATCGCCCTGGCCCGCCAAGAGGCCGGCGACACGTCCCGAGTCCTCGCGCACGCGACGCAAAACTATTTCGCGGATCGACGGTTTAGCGCCCCAGTAGCTATCGTTGCGCACCATCACCAGGTTACCGTCGCGCTGCCAGCTTTGAAATTTGTATGGACCGGTGCCAATTGGTTTCAGCTCTGCCTGATCACCCTGGGCTTCCATGCCGGTCTTGCTGAGAATGAATCGGTTCTGCAAGCGGTCGAGCATCACCGCCACCGGCTGCTCGGTGGTAATGACGACGGTGTAATCGTCGGCCGCCTGGACCTCGGTAAAGTCGCGGAAATTTTCCCTCTGCAGGCTCAGCTTGTCGTTTTTCATCCGGTTGATCGAGTAGACGACATCCTTGGCGGTAAACGGGCTGCTGTCATGGAAACGGATGTTCTTGCGCAGCTTGATCGCCCAGCGCTTGCCCTGAAACTCCCAGGACTCGGCGAGAACGCCATAGTAAGTGCGCTTGGCGTAATCGACTTCCACCAACGGTTCGATCATATTATGCCAGATACCATACTGGGGGCTCGAGCTATGGGCGTAGGGATGGAGGGTATCGAGACCAATGCTGCTTAAAGCCGTCAAGCGTTCGCGGCTCGCGGCATAGCTCAGTTTGACGACGGCGCCGCCCAGCAGTGCGGCGCAACCGGCTACTCCGCTGTGTTTGAGAAATTCTCGTCGATTGATTTTTCCGTTGCTCATCGCTCCCCCATTGCCGTCGCAAAAATATTGTCGATCGTGCTGGCAAGCAATGCTACTTGATCTTCATGTCCCACGCCTTGACTTTTTCGTCGGCGCGCTTCTTCCAATCGAGATTCCTTACCACCCCGTAAATATCCGCGAGATTGTAGAGCGGGATAAACAACGCCTCGTCCATGATGAATTTGCCGGCTCGCTGTAAGATCTGCACGCGTTTTTTGGTGTCCGGGGTGCGCTGCTGTTCCTCGATCAGCTTGTCGAGTTCGGCATTGCTGTAGTTGGTGCGCTTGGTCGTGCCGGTGCGAAAGTATTGATCGTAGAGCGTGTCGGCATCGGCCAAGCTGCCGCGGCCAATATAGTAGAACGGCAACCGGCCGCCGTTGACCCCCTGCTTGTCCCAGAAAAGCGCCCATTCCTGAGAAATCAGTTCGACGCGAAAGCCGCCCTTGACCATCTGCGCCGCGATCACCTGGCAGACTTCGCGGTCTTTCGGATAACGTCCTGAGGAATAATACAGCTGAATGTCGCAGCCGTTGGGAAAGCCCGCCTGGGTCAGCAGTTCCTTGGCCTTCTGCGGATTGTACGGGTAACGTTTATGTTTGGGGTCGACGCCGAGAACGGTGGAGCCCACCGGACCGTTGCAGGGATAACCGATACCGTCGAAGATATTGCGAACGATCGCCGGCGCGTCGACGCTGTAGTTGGCCGCCTGGCGCACCAGTTTATTATCCCAAGGTTTGAAGGCGAAATTAATCGCCAGGAAAAACATCCGCAGCCCTTCGACTTGATCGATGCGCACGCGCGGATGATTTTTCAGGCGCGCCACTTCATGATCGGGCACGTTATTGATGAAATCCGCTTGGCCCGACTCCAACGCCGCCAGCCGCGCGGCATCCTCGGTGACTTTCTTGAAAACAACTTCTTTGATCGCCGCCTTGCCGCCCCAGTAATCGTCGTTGCGGGTGAAAACCATATTGCCGCCACGCTGGTAGCTGACAAATTTATAGGGCCCGGTGCCGACGAGATTCTCATAAATCTTGTCGCCAAACTTATCGCCCGCCTCTTTACTCAACATGAAGCGGTTGTCGAGCCGATCCAGGAACACCGCGTTGGGTTGCTTGGTGACAAACACCACGGTAAGGTCGTCCGGCGTCTGAATCTCGCTGACATCCTTGAAGTTGGGCGCTTGCAAGCTGCCGCCCTTTTCGTCGCGCATCTTGTCGACGGAAAAGACGACATCCTTGGACGTAAAGGTCGCGCCGTTGTGGAACTTGACGCCCTTGCGCAGCTTGAAAACCCACTTGTTACCCTGGAATTGCCACGACTCGGCAAGCACGCCGATGAAATCCTTGCGCCCGACGTCGTACTCGATCAAAGGCTCGATGACATGCTGCCAATTGCCGTAAATCGGACTCGAGCTATGGTTGTAAGGATGAATCGAATCGGCCACGCTCGAATGAAAGATGGTCACCCGGTCGCGTGAAGCGGCACCCGCATTGCGCAAGAAATACGGCCCAACTGCCGCTCCCACGGCCATCGCGGCGCTCCGTGTGAGAAATTGCCGCCGACTAAGCGCGGATCGTTTCTTAAGCATAGACTCCCTCCTGTGTCTGTATCGATGCCGGTTATCTCTGTCGCCGCAGCTTGGGATCGAAAATATCGCGCAAGCCATCGCCCAAAAGATTGATGCCGAATACCGTGATGAAAATCGCCAAGCCAGGAAAGATCGTCAACCAGGGCGCACGATTGATGTAACTGCGTCCCTCCGCGAGCATCGAGCCCCAGGTCGGAATATGCACCGGCACACCGAGGCCAAGAAAGCTCAGGCTCGCTTCGGTGATGATGACGATGGCCATGCCAAAAGTGGCGATTACCGTGACGCTCGCCAGGGTATTGGGAACCACATGGTGAAAAATCACGTAAGCGTCTCGGGCGCCCAAAGCCTTAGCCGCAGTGACGAAATCGCGCTCCTTCAACGACAACACTTCGCCGCGCACGACCCGGCAATATTGCACCCAGCGGCTGAGCATCAGCGCCATGATGAGATTACCGACGCCTTGGCCAAGGAAGGCCATTATGGCAATGGCGATCAAGAGGAACGGAAAGGCGAGAAAGATTTCCGAGATCTTGCTGACGATTTCGTCAGCGGTACTGCCAAAATATCCGGCTATAGCGCCGAGCGTGCAGCCGACCAGGCCGGCAAAAATCACCGTCGCCGCGCCGACCATTAGCGAGATCCGCGAGCCGTAAACAATCCGGCTCAACATATCGCGGCCGAGATTGTCGGTGCCGAGCAGATAGGCCTGCAACCCGTTTTCGTTCCAGCGCGGCGGGCGCAGCCGGTCCTCCAAGGTTTGAGCCTGCGGATCGCGCGGCGCGATCAATGGCGCGGCGACGCCGCAGACCACCAGCAGTGCCAAGATCGCTCCGCCCACCCAAATCTTGAGATAACGAAAAGACAACATCAGAACTTGATCCTTGGATCGATCCAACTGTAGAGAAAGTCGACCAACAGGTTAACCACGAAGTAAGTTAGCGCGAACATCAGAATCAATATTTGGGTAAGTTTATAGTCGCGCGCCGAAATCGACTGGATCAACAGATCGCCAATGCCGGGAAATGAAAATACCGTTTCGGTGACCACCGAACCGCTGAGCAAAGCGCCCAACTGAAGACCGAGAATCGTCACGATGGTGATCAATGCATTGCGCAGGATGTGCCTCCAGATCACGGTCTTTTCGCTCAGCCCCTTGGCGCGCGCGGTGGTCACGTAGTCCTGGCGCATTACTTCGAGCACGCTTGAACGGGAAATCCGCGTGACGATGGCCGCGAGCGCGGTGCCGAGCGTAAACGCCGGCATCAGCAAATGCTTGGCCACACTGCCCATCGCCGCAAAATTTCCGGTTATTAAACAATCGAGGAGATAGAGGCCGGTAATCGGTTGGATCTCGATGCCGTACTCGATGCGGCCGGCCACCGGCAAAAGATTGAGCTGGCCGCCGAGAAAGTAAATCAGCATGATGCCCAACCAGAAGTTCGGCAAAGATACGCCGATCAACGCCACGCTCATGCCGGCATGGTCGACCAGCGAATTGTGGCGAATCGCCGAGTAGACCCCCAGTGGCACGGCGATGCTAATCGCCACGAACAAACTCGCAAGGGCGAGTTCCAAGGTCGCCGGCAGCCGCTCCGCGACCAACTTGGTCACCGGCTCGCCAAACTTGAGCGACCGGCCGAAGTCGCCGCGCACGGCGCGGGAAAGAAAATCCCAGTACTGGACCATGATCGGCTTATCCAAGCCGAGCTCGTTGCGCAGCCTGGCGACATCTTCGGGCGTGGCATCGTCGCCGAGCATCAAGGTGATCGGATCTCCCGGCGCGATATGCATTAAGAGAAAAATCAGAAAAGAGATGGCCAGCAGAACTGGAATCGCACCGAGCAATCTGCGAATGAGTTTGTTCATGTCCGACGCGGGCTAGAAATAAGTCGATTTAGCGACAACTTGGCATAAGCCATTACCATTACTGCCCCAACTGGCCAAACGACTGATCCAAAACCCGCAGGGCGTGATCGACTTCGTCCTGGTTGACGTTCAATGACGGCGCGACGCGAATGACATTGCTATAGGTGCCGCCCTTGCCAAGCAAGAGGCCATTGTTTTTGGTCAGCTCCATCAAGCGTTTGGTGCTGTCGACATCGGGCTTCTTCTGTTCGCCGACGAGCTCCATACCTTGCATCAAGCCCATGCCGCGGACATCGCCGATCACCGGATACTTGGCCTTCAGCCCGTCCAAACCCTCGCGCAACCGGTTGCCCATCACCCGCGCGTTCTCGACCAGGTTTTCCTCTTCGATGACGTTGATCGTCGCATGCGCCGCGGTGCAGGTCACCGGATTGCCGCCGAAAGTCGATATCGTATTGCCCTGCATGCTGTCAGCCACTTCCGGTGTCGCAATGGTAGCGCCGATGGGCACGCCGTTGGCCATGCCCTTCGCAAAAGTCATGATGTCGGGGTCGACGCCCCAATGCTCGATGCCGAACATCTTGCCGCCGGTTCGTCCCCAACCGGTCTGCACTTCGTCGGCGATGAACAGGCCGCCATATTTTCGAATGATGCCGACGATCTCTTTAAAGTATTCCTTCGGCGGCACGATGAAACCGCCGACGCCCTGAATCGGTTCGGCAAGAAAAGCCGCCACCCTGCCCTGGGAAGTCATGGTTTGAATCGCCTCTTCGGCGTCCTTGGCGCACTTCAAATCGCAGCTCGGATAAGTCAGCCCGAACGGACAGCGATAGCAGTAAGCGTTGGCGATATGATGCACACCGGGGACGACATTGGGCATCAAGCGCCAGCTCGACTGCGCCGACAGACTCAAGGCCAAATAGGAGCGGCCGCTGTAACTGTGGCGCAGGGTAATCACGTCCTGGCACTTGGTATAGATCTGCGCCAGCAACACCGCGGTCTCGTTGGCCTCGGTGCCGCTGTTGGTGAAAAAGGATTTTTCTAAACGGCCCGGCGTAATCTGCGCCAACTTCTCGGCCAAGTTGACCTGCGGCTCGTTGGCATAGAGCGTCGACATATGTTGGACCTTGTGACTCTGCGCGTCGATCGCCTGGGTTACTTTGTCATTGCAATGGCCGACGCTGACCGTGAGGATGCCGCCGAAGAAATCCAGATACTCTTTGCCGTCGGCATCGAACACCGAGTGATCCTTGGCGTGGTCGATGACCAAGGGTTCGTCGTAGTAAGTCGCGACGCAGGAGAATAGATATTTTTTCTGCTTGTCGAGAATGTCTTTTTTATCCATAGAAGCCTGTCGGTACCGTGTGAATCCCAGACTTAATGACGCTTCAGAAAATCCAGGATCGGCGGATGGCCCTTCTCCGGCATCTCCCGCAGGTAGCCATGCCGGCCGCCGTCGACCAGGTGGAGTTCAGCGCCGGGAATCTTCGCGGCCAGCACCCGCGCTGACGCCACATGATCGCCGGTGCCGCCTTCGTGGGTATCCTTGCTGCCGACGATGACCAAAGTCGGCGCTTTGATGTTGTGAATCAAGTGGGTGGTCTCATGGCACTGGCGCGCCACCACATGGCGCAGATAGCATTTTAACGGCGGCACTTCGTCGACGATCAAATCCTGGTACTGCTTGACCACATCCGGGTGCTCTTTCATGAAACTCTCACTGAACATGAATCCGGGTCCCCAGTGATCGCTCTGATACTTTTCGTAGCCTTTTTCGATCATCTCCAGCGCCGCATCCATCGGCACGCCGCGCGGATAGTCGAGCGACTCGTCATATTTCCCCGAGCCCGGCCCGGAAAGAACCAGGCTGCGGACTTTTTCCGGATACTTCAGCGCGACCCACTGCAACACCCGCGCGCCCATGGAGTGGCCCAATAGATGCGCTCGCGGGATTTCGAGCTTATCCATCAATCCGGCGCAGTCCTTGGCGAACAGTTCGGTGGAGTATGGCATATCCGGCTTGTCACTGCGGCCCAGGCCGCGATGATCGTAAATCACCACTTGATAGTGCTTGGCGAACTCCGGCACCTGCGATACCCGCCAGGGCGCGCAGCTGATGCCGGTGCCGGCGACAAACACCAAGGGATCGCCCTGGCCATAAATCTCGTAGTAGAGATTGACATCGTCGACCTTGACTTTGCCGCTCTTGACCGGTTTCAACTGTTCCATCGGGCCTCCAAACTGCCGCCAGCTAATCGCCGTGACGCTATCGAATCGTTAAATTAGAGTCAATATGAGTTTGCCCCGGAGAGCGCCATGATAATCCTCGCTTGACAGCTTCACGGCGCGCTGGGATAAAAGTGGCGGACTGCAATGGGTACGCCGGAATAACATGGAAGGTGAGCGATGAAAAGCTATTTTACGGGTTTGTTCGTCGTCGCGATGCTAATCGTCACTGGGCCAGCGCTCTATGCCGGCGCCGCCCCGGAAAGCGCCGGCCAGCTCCTCGCCCGCTTGAACAAGCTACCGGCGGAGGCGCGCCATAAGCAGCTGGTTGAGAAAGCCAGAGCCGAAGGTGAAGTGTCTTTCTATAGCTCGCTGCAAGCGCAGCAGATCGAGCCGTTTATCCGAGTGTTTCAAAAGCGCTATCCGTTCATCAAGGTCAATCCCTATCGGGTCTCCGGCAACCGCCAGGTAATCAAGATCCAGACCGAGATGAACGCCGGCAACCATTTGTTCGACGTCACCAACGGCTCCGCCGAGCAGGCCTCGGCGATCAAGAAGATCGGCGCCATCGATCCCTACTTCTCGCCGCAGCGCGATTTCTACAACCCGCCGAATCGCGACAAAGATGGTTTTTTCGCTTCGCTCTACGTCATCCCCATCGTGCTCGGCTACAACACCAACATGGTCAAGCGCCAGGATGCACCGAAAACCTACGAAGAGCTGCTCCAGCCCAAGTGGAAAAGCAACATGTTTCTCGACGACGAGGCCTATGAGTGGTCCGCCGTGTTGCAAAAGCATATGGGCCGGGACAAGGCGCTGCAATATATGCGCGCGCTGGCCAAGCAGGATTTACGCCTGATGCGCGGCCGCACCGCGCAGAGCCAGCTCCTGGGCGCCGGCGAACGCGCCATCGCCATCGTACTGTCGGGCCACACGGTGCTCGATATGAAAGCGCGCGGCGCCCCCGTCGATCAAGTCATTCTCGATCCCTACTTCGCCCAGGCCAATAAACTCATGCTGGCGCGCCACGCGCCCCATCCCCACGCCGCCGCGCTGTTCTACGACTGGGCGCTATCGGAAGAAGGCCAAGGAATTATCACCGGCTTCGGCCGCGTCGTGGCGCGCAAAGGCGTCAAACAAAGATTTCCCGAGTTAGTCGAGAAAGAATCGTTTCTCGTCGACGTCGACTTCATCGGCCCGATCATGGATCAGACCGGCAAGGAGTTCAGCCAGATTTTCTTGGGCCGATAAACTTTCCCTCAAGCCTAGGAGCGGTCGATGTTAAAAAAACTGTTTTTAGTCTTACTCGCGCCGCTAGCGATCGCTTGCCACCAGACAGCAGTCTTGGCGGGCGCCGCGCCCGAGACCGCCGGCCAAATCCTCGCCCGGCTGAGCAAACTATGCGCCGGAGCAACGGCAAGCGGTATTGGTGGAGAAAGCCAAGGTCGAAGGCGAAGTAAATTTCTACAGCACCTTGCAAGCCCAACAGATCGAGCCGTTCTTGCAGGTCTTCCGCAAGCGCTATCCGTTCGTGAAACCCGTGCCCACGCGGGTTTCCGGCAACCGCCAGCTGGTGCGCATTCAAAGTGAATTCAATTCCGGCGCGCATATCGTCGATGTCGCCAACGGCTCGCCCGAATTGGCGGCGGGACTGAGAAAACTCGGCATCATCGATCCGTACCATTCGCCGCAGCGCGACTTTTACGTCGCGCCGAGCAAGGACAAGGACGGCTACTTCACGTCGTTTTATGTCATGCCCATCGTCCTCGGTTACAATTCCCAGCAGGTCAAGCGCGCCGACGCGCCGAAGAATTACGAGGAGCTGACCCAACCGAAATGGCAAGGCAATATCATGCTCGACGACGAAGCCCTGGAATGGTTCGCCGTCATGCTCAGACATTTGGGCCGGGAAAAAGGCCTTCAGTACATGCGCGCCCTGGCCAAACAGGATTTACGCATGGTGCGCGGCCGGACGGCGCAGAGCCAACTGCTCGCCGCCGGCGAACGTGCCATCGCCATCAACGTCTCGGGCCCGACGACCTTGGATCTCAAAGCGCGCGGCGCGCCGGTGGATCAGGTGATCGTCGATCCCTATTTTTCTCAACCCAACAAAATGGTCTTGGCCCGCCACGCGCCTCATCCTCACGCCGCCGCCTTGTTCCTCGACTGGGCGCTGTCCGAAGAAGGCCAATCCACGGTCACCACTTTCGGCCGCGTCTCCGCCCGCAAAGGCGTCAAACAGCGCTTTCCCGAGTTGATGGAAAAGGAAATCTTCCACGCCGATGTCGAGTTCATCAGCCCGATCATGGAGCAGACGGCGAAAGAGTTTGGGCAAATCTTCTTGGGACGGTGAAAAGCGCTCAGAAAGCGCTCGGAACAACCCGCTGCTGAAACCACAGCAGACAAGGATAGGCCGCGATCCAGATCCACAAAAAACGATTGAGACCGAAGACGCAGCCATTGGCCAGATGAAATAACCCGGCAATGGCTAAAGCCGCTTCCAAGTACCTAGCATCGAGTAGTGCGAGCGGGAAGAGTATTTCAAACAGCATTAAAGTCCATGACAGCACAAGCAGCAGGGTCGGTGCCGTCGCCAGGGAGCGGAGACGCTCACTGACCGGATAGACCGAGAATTGGAAAATGTCTTGCATCGCTTGCCCGCTGCGCCAGTCCGGGTTGGTCAATTTCACCCAACCCGAGATGGCATAGGACAACAGGATCTGCACCGCCAGATATCCCAGAGCAATTTCTTGCCACTGCCGGGTCGGCGCGAGACGCGCCGCCAATAGACAGAACAGCAGCAACAGGCTCATGCGGTCGCTGCCGCCGTTATACGGCCCCTGAAAGCGATATAAGGTGGCAATGCCGAGAAGCACAAGCAAGGCTTCGATGATAGCCGGTTGAACACCGGCGATCAGTAACAACGCCAGGACCATTCGCAGGATGTGCAGCCGGCGTTCGTTCGCCGGAGCGGTTAGATGCTCGGCGCTTTGCTGGAGAAACGCCGCAGCCCATGAGGATTTCGCTCCAGCGCACTGCGACTTCTAAAATCATGGAACGCCGATCCTGCCGCTGGCGTCGACCCGCTGGGCCGGGGAGACAAAGCCGACCCGCCTGGAAATCTCCTCGCCTTCACGCTTTAGCACCACGATACGGAACCTCAGATAAGTCGAAGCCGTAATCTGGTCGCCGGTTTCACCGCGTGCAATGGCGGCGGCGATGCGGGTAAACAGCTCGGTTTCGCGCCGGGCCGACGGTTCATCGAGCAGCTTCTCCGCACAGCTCGCCATGAATAGGGATTCATTCCAGAGCGGATTCCACAGCAACCGGCGCAGCATCGCGGCGAACGGCAAATGGACCGGCCGCGGGCGAAACTCTCGCCAGCGCATAGCCGGATCGTCCGCTGCCGCGGCGACGGCGAACTCGATGCGCGGCGACGGCGCGATGTAGTCAAAGAAGCGCCAGGATGGAATCAACGCCGGGAGCAGGTAACTGAACAGCAGCCGAACGGCTTTCAACGGGCTCCTTTGAACATGCGAAATACTCTTGTCGCGGCGGATACCCCAAGCAAAACTAAAAAGCCGGCAAGCACGCCGCACATAATATCCATCAGATACGGGAGAATAGTTTCAAGTACTGCGCCTACGGCCGGAATCCCGCCGGCGCCATGGGCTACGTGTTCGATCCACTCATGGGCGCCGGGGATGCCATGAGTGAGGATGCCGCCGCCGACCATGAACATGGCGATGGTGCCGACGATCGAGAGACTCTTCAGCAGGTAAGGGGCTAGCTGCACCAATAGTTCGCCGGCGCCGCGCTGGAATTCTCGCCAAGGGCCTTTGCCGCTCCTCCGGCTCAAGTGCAGCCCGGCGTCGTCAAGCTTGACGATACCGGCGACGAGGCCGTAGACCCCGACGGTCATGAGGACGGCGATGGCGCAAAGCACCGCGACCTGCTTGCCGAACGCGGCCGTCGCTACGGTGCCCAACGCGATCACGACGATCTCAGCGGACAGAATAAAGTCGGTGCGGATCGCGCCCTGGATTTTTTCTCTCTCGACGGCGACTATATCGACGGCTGGGTTGATCAGCGCTTGCAAATGTTCTTTCTGATGCGCTTCTGTCGGCGGGTTATGAATAAACTTATGGGCGATCTTTTCGAATCCTTCGTAGCAAAGATAGGCGCCGCCGATCATCAATAGCGGTGTGATCGCCCAGGGTATCAATATGCTGATCGCCAGTGCCGCCGGCACGAGAATCACCTTATTCTTGAGCGATCCCTTGGCCACCGCCCAGACAACGGGCAGTTCGCGGTCGGTGCGCACGCCGGCTATTTGATGGGCATTGAGCGCCAGATCGTCGCCCAACACCCCGGCGGTCTTCTTCACGGCGACTTTGCTCATCACCGCGACGTCGTCGAGGATCGAGGCGATATCGTCGATCAGCGCTAATAAACTAGTTCCCGCCACGCGTAACTCCCAGACCGTTTATCGCACATAAAAAGAGGGCGGGTTTCAAACCCGCCCTAGACATTTCAATTTTTTTTCGGCTTGGCGTTCTATGCGGGCAATCCACGCTCGTTCACTGCTCGCCATACGCTGCACTGCGCAGCACGTGACCCGCCATCTCGCCGCTCAACTTGCCGTCGTGGTAAATCACCTTGCCGTTGACGATGGTGTAGTGCACACCTTCGGCGCGTTGGATCAAACGCTTGGTCGCCGCTGGATAATCCTCGGCCCATTCCGGCTCGCAGGCTTTGATCGTCTTGGCATCGAAGACCGTCACGTCGGCGTGGAATCCCGGCCGCAGTAAACCGCGGCCTTCGATACCCCAAATCGACGCCACATGGAATGTCAGCTTGTGGATCGCCTGTTCGAGCCCGATCATCTGCCGGTCGCGAACCCACATGCCGAGCAGCGTCGTACAGTAACCGAAGTCGGCGCCGAACTGGACGTGGGCCCCGGCATCCGAGGTGCCGATAACCACGTAGGGACTCTTCATGATCGTGCTCATGGCCTCGGGGTTGAAACCGCGATTGGTGGTCTCGAAGGTCGTGCCCAAATCTTCTTCCAGCGCCAAATCGAGAAACGCATCGAGCGCATCCTGCTTGCGCAGCGCCGCGACATCAGCGACGCTTTTGCCGGCGTACTTTTGATTATCCGCTTTGATCACCTGCTCGACAAACACCCGACCCCAGTTTTTATGAAACGACACCGGTCGCGGCTCGGCCATATCGTCGCGCATCTTTTGCCGGGTCGCGGGATCGGCAAACGCTAGCTTGCGCGCCGCATCCGGTAGGAACATGAGATTTTTCCAAAGCGGGAACTCGTCGAAAATTTGCGCGTCTTTCAAGGTAAAGTGGCGCATCAACGGCACCGTATGGGTCAAGCCATAGGCCTGGTAGCCGTCGGCAAATGTTTTGGCAATGCCGTTCAGCATGTTTTGCCACAGCTCGGGTTCGCTTTCTTTATATTGCACGCTCTGCCAAACGATCGGTCGACCGACGCGTCGTGCCAGCACGTCGTACTGAGGAATCTGTTCGACACAGTGGCGCCCCATGTTCATTTGAATCACGCCGCTGTTGGACGCGCTGACCACTTCGCAAAGGGCGAACAGTTCATCATCGTCGGCCAGCCGGCTCGCCACCGGCAGACCGTCTTCGCGCATATGGCGTTCGTTACGGTTGGTCGACAGGCCGAAAGCGCCGGCGCCCATCGCGTCGCCCACCGCTTGGCGCATTTTGTCGACTTCATCTGCCGTCGCTTTGCGCTCAGTCGACTCCTCGCCCATGACGAATTGGCGCACGGCGATATGGCCGACGATGCCGCCGACGTTGATGCCCACGTTGCCTTCGAGTTTGTTCAAATAATCGCCGTAGGATTTCCACCCCCACGGCACGCCTCTCTCAAGCGCGACCCGTGGGATCGCTTCGACACGGACAAAACTTTTGACGATGGCGTCCTCGCCGCCGTTTTGCACCGGCGCCAGCGCCAGACCGCAATTGCCCATGATAATCGAGGTCACGCCATGTTGCGGCTCGCAGGTGCCGAAGGGATCCCAAAGAATCTGCCCGTCCATATGGGTATGGTGATCAATGAATCCCGGCGAAACGACCAAGCCATCGGCGTCAATGGTGCGAGCAGCCGTGCCACGCAACCGGCCGATCACGGCGATCTTGCCATCTTTGATGCCGACATCGGCGACATAGGACGGCAATCCCGACCCATCGACGACCCGGCCATTCTTTATCAGTAAATCGTAATCCATGGGTGCCTCCCAGAGCGCACTGATCATCAACTTAGAATCTGGAATTTGAAATCTGTGCTAAGGGTCGCGCAATCAAACGCCGCGCCATCCCGGCCCATACGCCACTCGCCCCGGCCGTGCGCCAGTATGATGGCCGTTATCGATAACGACTTGGCCGTTTACGATCACGTAGGGAATTCCTTTCGGATACTGTTTGGGATTGTCGTAGGTCGCGGTGTCGGCCACCGTATCGGCATCGAACAGCACTACGTCGGCGCAGAAGCCTTCGCGTAAAAGCCCGCGATCTTTCAAGCCGAGCACCTGCGCCGGCAACGAAGTCATCTTGCGCACCGCGTCCTCCAGGGTCAAGACGTTTTCTTCCCTGGTGTATTTCCCGAGGACGCGCGGATTGGTGCCGAAGCTGCGCGGGTGCGGTTTGCCGGGAAATTTTTGATTGAGCGCGCTGCCGTCCGAGCCGATCGACACCCAGGGGACGCGCATGACCGATTTGACATCGTCTTCGTTCATCGTGTGATGTACGCCGTGAATGAACACGCCCTCTTCGAAGATCAAATCGAAGCAGGCACTGGTCGGATCTTGCTCGCGGATCTTGGCGATCTCGGCGATGGTCATGCCTTCGAATTTTTTTAACGGCGCAGTATCCAAACGCGCGGCAACGATCCCCTCCCAGCCACCATGTTCGTCGACATACTGGATGAACTCGCGATCCTTCGTGACCCGCTCGCGAAACGCCGGACTTTTGAATTGGGAAATAGTCTCACCCACCGGCCCGTCCTGCACCCAGCGCGGGAACAGCCGGCGCCAAGGATGCTGCATCGCCGTGTAAGGATATTGATTGGCGGTGATCTCCAAACCTTCGCGCCGCGCCTCTTCGAGCTGGGCGATCACCTGGCGGATCCTGCCCCAGTTCGCCTTGGCGCGCATTTTCAAGTGATAAACATGCACGGGAATCTGCGCGCCGCGCGCCACCCGCAGCATCTTGGCCAGCTCTTCCATCATGTCGTAGCCTTCGCTGCCGACGTGGACTCCGTAGTAGCCGCCGTAGCGCTTGGCAATCTTGGCCATCTCGACCACTTCCTCGGTATTCTCCGGCCCCTTGGCGTGCCATGCCGCGGTCAGCCCAAGGGCGCCCTCTTCCATCGCCTGGGCGACCAGACGATTCATCTTCTCCTGTTCGGCCGCCGTGGCCGGCCGTTCTTCGAAACCGCAAACCACCCGCTTTACCTGCTGCGGCGAAACCCCGGAGGCGACATTGATCGAGATCCCGCCGCCCATGACTTTATCGAAATAACCTGTGAACGTTTTCCAGTCGGCCTCGATGCCATGCCTTTGGCGATGCTCGGCGCGGTACTCTTCAAGGATCGCGCCTTCCAGTGGCGCCACCGTTTGGCTTTCGCCGATGATATCCAGTGTCACGCCTTGGCGCACTTTGCTTTCGGCGTTGCCGTCGGCGACCAGCGGCTGATCGCTGTGCGTATGCATATCGATGTAGCCCGGCGTAACCACCAAATCCTTTGCCGAGATCGCCCTCACACCCGCTTCGGGACTGATCTTGCCGATACTTGCAATCCTGCCGTCTTTGATCGCTACGTCGCCGTAAAACCACGGGTTGCCCGTGCCGTCGACGATTCTGCCACCGTGAATGACGATATCGAATTCAGCCATAAGGTCTCCTCACACTGCGCCTATGGGCGCGCTATATCACCGCGCTGCCGGTACAACAAGATAATGACGCCGATTCACATTATTTTAAAACGAGACAGGGCCGGTCACCCTATGTTAATAGAAATTATCAGGAGGATCGATGATTGGCCCCGAATTCAGAACAATCTTGCTCGACCAGCGCGGCGCCGCGATCATACTCTGGAGTTTCTTTGCGATCTCGATTCCGATTTATCTGGTGATCGCGCGCCAGCTCCTCGGCAACCCCAGCCTCGGCACCAACCCGGCGATCGCCGAACCGTCGCGCATCATCTTTTGGATTTTGACTGTGGTCGATATCGGATACTACGTCTATTGGCGCAAGAAATATCTCACACCTCAAGCGATCCGGCGCGATGCCCGCCAGACCAAACTGTTTCGCGCCGTGGCGGAATTCAACGGCGTCGATGAGCAGAATGCCGCTTACCGGGTATCGACTTTCATCACCCGCAAAGTCGTCATCTTCGCGATTATCGAAGCGGTTGCGGTCTATGGCTTTGTGCTAGCGTTTCTCGGCCGCTACGTCGCCGACCAGATCATCTTGTCGCTTTTGAGTTTGCTTCTGCTCGCGGTGGAGTTCCCCAGACAAAAATCCCTCGATGATTTGATCGAGGCCGTCGAGAATCCGGCGAGTTAAGCATTTCACTCATCGATGCGCCATTTACCGCGCTTGGTGGGGTGGCGCAATGCGGCTTGCAGCTGTTTCAGAAAGACGCGCCGGGACAGCTCCTTGGCGCCCAGGCGTAGCATATGCTCGGTGGTCATCTGCGAGTCGATGAAGCGGAAACCCCAGCTTTTAAGTTTCTCGACCAACTTGGCCAGGGCAACCTTCGAGGCATCGGTGTGGCGATGAAACATAGACTCGCCGAAAAACGCTTTGCCCAAAGACACACCGTAGAGCCCGCCGACCAGTTGACCGTCGAACCAGGTCTCCACGGAGTGGGCGTAGCCGAGACCATGAAGGCGGATGTAGGCGGCCTGCATCTCTGAGGTGATCCAAGTGCCCTTCTGGCCATCCCGCGGCACGGCGGCGCAGGCGGTGATGACCTCTTCGAAAACCCGGTCGAGCGTTACTTTGAACACACCCTTGCGCATGGTCTTGGCCAAGCTGTGGGAAACCTTGAAATCGTCCAGCTCCAATGTCAGACGCGGGTCCGGCGACCACCAAAGGATCGGCTGGTCCTCCGAGTACCAGGGGAAAATGCCCAGGCGGTAGGCCGCCAGCAGCCGGTCGCTGGAGAGGTCTCCGCCCACTGCCAGCAAACCGCTGGGATCGGCATAATCCGGCGGTGGAAAGACGAGGTCGTCAACCAGTCGAAATATCGGCATGAGAGTGGCTCTGACTCGCTGCCATTGTAACGCGAAGCGGAGAATTTTTCACGTTGGCGTGTTATCCTTGCTTTCACCGCGGCGAACAGCCTATGCTTCGGAGCGAGGAGAAAGCCATGTTCAAGCGCATCGACCATGTGGCCCTTCATGTCGCCGATCTCGATCGTTCGGTGGCATTCTACGAACGACACTTTGGTTTTAAAGATTATTTTCGCCAAACGGCTAGCGGCGGCTTGCAGATAGCCTATTTAAGACTGGCCGATACCGTACTCGAACTGACACACCACAGCGATGGGGCGATGGCCGGATTCCACTTTTGCCTGGAGACCGACAACTTCAATGAGACGGTCGAGCAGTTACAGCGCGATGGCGTAAAACTCGTGCGCGCACCCCATGATACCGCCGCCCGCGAACCGCGGGAAAGCGGCTGGCGCCGGGTCGTCTTCGCCGGCCCTGACGGAGAACAGATCGAGTTGCGAGGCTGAAGCAGAATCGGGCCACAGGCACGGTAAGCAAAGCCAAAGTTCGTGCCTCACGCCTAGGAGTTCAAGATGTCCAACGAAAATAAAACCATCCAAGTTACCTGCCCGTGCTGCGACGCATTATTAACCATCGACCCGGTTCTCGCCGCGGTGCTCGATCATAAGACGCCGGTGCGGCCGCAGATGGCGGTGAATTTGAAAGACGCCGTGAACCAGGTCAAAGGAGAAGCCGGCCGGCGCGACGAGAAATTCAAGCAGTTTGCCGAGGCCGAGAAAAACAAATCGAAAGTTTTAGAAGCAAAATTTCAAGAACTGTTCAAGAAAGCCAAAGACGAACCGCTCACCAAACCTCTCAAAGATATCGATCTCGATTAGCCCGAATCGTTCATGCGGGTAAGGTCGAATTAGCCTCTTGGCTCAGTGAACGCATCGCATCCTCGCTTAAAGTCTGATACGGCGCGCGAAGATATCGGGCTTGCCCTCACGGCTCGATACCCAGACCATCAAGTACTCACCGGATTGCCGCGTCGGCACGATCTTCGCCGAGAAATCGCTCGTGTCCGAGCGGGTTAACTGGAAAACATGCGATGACGGCGAGGTAATGCTGCGCGCTAGGATGTCTTGACGCATGCCGGTGCGCCCGGAAGTCCAACTGACAAAGACTTGCCCTCTTTCGGGGTCTTGAAAGAGCGCCGGCAGGATGTCGACAAACTTATTATCGGAATCGCCGAAGGAGGACACCACCGGCGCCGACCAGACCACGGCGTCGCGCGAAGTGGCGAGCACGACGTCGGAACTGCGGTCCTTGTGCAACTCGAGCATCGCCGACCCGCGCCGGTAACGGGTCCAAACTAGGTAATGCTCGCCGCTCGACGCTTGCAGAGCGTGGGGAAAGTCGTCTTCCTCGGCGCTGCGTGTCACTTGGTCCGGCGACAGCCAGGTCTTACCGCCGTCCAGCGAGCGGGTCATCCAAATGTCGCGGCTGCCCGAACGGCGCGACGACCAGAGAATCCGCAATACACCCTTGGCGTCCTCGTAGATCGTCGGTGCCCAATCGATGCCGCGGTTGGTGATCGACTGCGGCTTGTCCCACGTCCGGCCATCGCGCGACGCGGTATACCAAACATCAGTGCGGCCTTCTTTTCTTTGTAGTTGGCACCAGACAAGGTGAAATCTCCCATCGCGCGTCTGCATCAGCGACGGATAATAATCCTCGGCGGGGACATCATGGATGCGCCGTTCCTCGGACCAGGTGCGGCCATCCGCCGAACTGCTGATGTACAGATCCACCCGACCGCGCTGCTTGGAAGACCAGACCACATAAAACCGGCCATCCCGCGCCAAAATCACACTCGGGTCTTCGTTTTCCTCAGGGCTGCGGCTCACCCGCACCGGGGCGGACAATACCGGGTCGGCAATCGGTCCCGTATCAAAAACGATCTGCGGTTGGGACTGCGGCAAATGCAGCAGCTGCGGCAGCTGTGCGCAGCCGGCCAGCAAAAATCCGAGCAGTAGGATGGTCGTGGCAAAAATCCACCGAGGCAATTTATTTGTCAGTTCTTCGCCCAAGGTTTTATCTCCTCACAGTCCCGCTCCGCACAGGTCGGCTCGACATCGTAGTCAAGATAGAAATAACCGCGCCAAATTTCTAGCTTCTTCAGTTTGGTCCCCCGCCCGACACTGAAGCGCATCCCCTCGTTACTCGTGTATCGGCGAAAAACCCGATCATGATTGCCCAAACGAGTTTTCATGGCATCGCCGACCTGGCTGTGATCGTGGCCCGGCGCATCTCTAGCCTGCGCAGCTCGCCTTCTAACCGGGACTCAGATGAGCACGATCTCCTGACCGGGCTTAAGCGCGCGCCATTGACGATCGATAAACAAAACTTGCCACGCCAACTGGCCGCAATCAAACTGTTGACCGCGGCCATTCGATGATCCCTCTGGTTCTGGTTGCCCGTCAAACCCTTGTCTCGTGCCCAGTGCCCAGAGAAAAGCCAAAGCAACGATTCGGCCAATCCACAGATCTTTCCCAACAATTAAACTCGATGATGATAACCTGACTTTCAAGGCGTGGATTACTCGGTGGATGATTTGGTTTCCCGCGCCGGTTTGGTTAAAAAACAAATATGTTAGCAATGGTTCTCGACCATCCCGGCGAAGCGCTGCGTCATAGCGAAATCTCGACACCGGATCCCGGCCCCGGCCAACTCTTGATCCAGGTCCACGCCTGCGCCGTCTGCCGCACGGATTTACACATTGTCGACGGCGAATTGACCCAAGCCAAATTGCCGCTCATTCCCGGCCATGAGATCGTCGGCAAGGTCGCGCAACTGGGCGGCGGCGTCAGTCAATTTAAAATCGGCGACCGCGTCGGCGTTCCCTGGTTGGGCTGGACCTGCGGTACTTGTTGGTATTGCCGCAGTGGTCAGGAAAATCTCTGCGACCATGGCAAATTCACCGGCTACACCATCGACGGCGGCTACGCCGAGTACACCGTCGCCGATCAGCGCTTCTGCTTGCCGCTGCCCGACGGCTATAGCGACGCGGAAGCCGCGCCGCTGCTGTGCGCCGGACTGATCGGCTATCGCAGCCTGGTCAAAGCCGGCAAGGCCAAACGATTAGGCCTCTACGGCTTCGGCGCTGCCGCTCACATCGTTGCTCAAGTGGCGCGCTATCAGCAACGCGCGATCTACGCCTTCACCCGTCCCGGCGATGAAGCAGCACAGCAATTCGCCATGAGCTTAGGCGCGGTATGGGCCGGCGGGTCAAACCAAACACCGCCAGAGAAACTCGATGCCGCGATTATTTTCGCCCCGGCGGGCGAATTGGTGCCGCTAGCTCTCAAGGCCGTCGGCAAAGGCGGCACCGTCGTCTGCGGCGGCATCCATATGAGCGACATCCCGTCTTTTTCATACTCGATCCTCTGGGAAGAGCGCACGCTAACATCCGTCGCCAACCTAACCCGCCGTGACGGCGCCGAGTTCATGGCGCTGGCGGCGCGAGTGCGGGTGCGCACGGCGGTAGAGGCGTTCGAATTGCAACAAGCCAATGAAGCGTTGCGCCGATTGCGCGACGGCAAGATAGAAGGCGCGGCAGTGCTGACGACGGCCGCAGCTAATGCACAAACGGTGTGACCTAGTCTGCCGTCTGCAATGGCGCAATCACTTCCCGCGCTAAAATTTCCACCTGTTCGCGCCAACCGTTGAACGGTCCGCAAGGACGCATGACGAATTTGCTCGCGCCGGCGGCGATATAGGCTTGGACTCTGGCGCGGACGTGGTCGGGGGTTCCGAAGGCGGTGAATTCACTGGTCGGCAGATCGCTCCGCGGACGGATCGAACGGCCGCCAAGCTCGGCAGCTTTACCACCCTCAGCAGCGAAGTAAAAAGGTATCAGCACGCCGTAGTGGTCTTCTTCAACCCGTCGGCCGGCATCGGCGGCGTAGCGGCGAATCGACTCGATCCCGGTTGCAACTTCAGCCGGCGACACCGAGGAGACCAGCCAGCCATCGCCCAATCTTCCGGTTCTCTTGAGGGCGGCTTCACTCCGCCCGCCGATCCAGATCGGCAGCCCATTTTTTTGCCATGGCCGCGGCAGGATCGTCACGTCTTCGACCGTAAAGTACTTGCCGGCGAAGTTTACATTGTCTTCGGTCCACAAGCGCCGCATGAGCACGATCATTTCATCGGCGCGCCCGGCGCGTTCTTTTTTGTTTATGCCGACGGACTGCAAGTCCTTCGACTCATCGCCGCCGAGACCGATGGCCGGAAACAACCGGCCTTGGGAGAGAAAGTCCAGGGTCGCGAGTTCTTTGGCGAGTACCACCGGATGGCGCGTCGGCAGCACCAGCGTGCTGGTACCCAACTTCATCTTGCGCAGCCGTCCGGCTACGTAAGCAAGAAAAGTAACGGGTTCGAGGGTTAATGCGGTAGAAGCCAGCCGGTCGCTGAGCCAGATGGAGTCAACATCGAGCGATTCGAAATAGTCAACCAGATCGAGCACCGCCTCGGGCCGCATGTCCCGGCTCGGCCATTGGCCGAGCTGTATCCCGATGCGGACTTTCATCTTTGCCAATTACTTTTCGTAAAGCTTCTTGATGAAACCGCTCTTGTCGAGTTCTTCAACGAAGCTGGCGTCGACGAAATCCTCCGGCTTATATTTGTTGATCTCCGGGCGCGTCGCGGCGAGGTATTCGATGCTGGTTTTCATGCCTTTCAAGTTGGGGTAGGGCGCCGACAATCGGTGTTTGGCGAAGAGTTCCCAGGATTCCTGCGCCATCGGGTCGTCGTTTAACCGCAACATCTTTTTGATCACCCGCTTGCCGAGCTCAGGCTCTTGCTTGAAGCGGGCAATGCCTTCGATATGGGCGCGCATATAGCGCATCACCAAATCGCGGTCCTGCTTGATCTGAGTGCGGGTCGTGGCGATCTCGCTCCAGGGATAGTCGACCTCTTTGAAAAAATCCCACAACACATGAAAGCCGGCGCGTTGCGCATAGATATAGTTCGGATGGGACAGCGTTGACATGGGAATCCGCCCCTGCTGCATGGCGATAAACCGGTCGGCGTCGCTGCCGATCTGCAGCATGGCGAAATCTTTATCCGGATTGAGGCCTTTTTGCCGCGCCAGATATTTTACCAGGAAGTCGTTGAGCGAACCGAAGGTGGTCACGCCAATGGTCTTGCCCTTGATGTCTTCGGTGCGTTTGATGTCCGGTCGCGCCATCAAGTATTGAATCACACCCGGCATCGTGTGCGCCAAGATTACCATGTCGGAACCGGAAAGAACCGAATTCATCACTGTCGGGGTGGCGATGGGCGAGATTTGCACGCTACCGGAGATCAGCGCCTTCGAGGCGATCCCCGACCCCGCCACGGCGATGGGCTCAACATCGAGGCCATGTTTCTCGAAAATCTTCGCTTCTTTGGTGAAATAAATAATGATGTTGCCCATGCTGATGGCGGGCACGCCGACCTGAACTTTTTTAAGCCCGCGAGTCTGCGCCATGAGCGTGGCAGGAAGCACCAATAAAGCCAGCAATAGCGCCGGCCACATGCGCCGTGAATTCATAACGCCTCCGTCGGAATGCCGATCTTTTATGGGCATTTAGTCCCGCCATTAACGGCTTGTCAATCCATTCTCCCGGCGTTGACAACGGCCGGCCGTTTGAATTAAGTCAGGTGCATCATGTTACCGAACTTACCGAGAGAAAATTTGTTGGAGCTGTGCCGCCGGATGTTCGTCATCCGCCACTTCGAAGAGAATCTCGTGGGGCTGCACGACAAGGGCGTGTTCGGCGGCCACTACCATTTGTATGTCGGCCAGGAAGCGACCGGCGTGCCGGCGCTTGCCTGCCTGGATGCCGACGACTATCTCTTCACCACGCACAGAAATCATGGCCATCTGCTCGCCCGCGGCGCTGAGCCGAAAAAACTCTTCGCGGAAATATTGGGCCGCGTCGACGGCTTGAATAAAGGCAAGGGCGGTTCGTTTCATTCGGTGGCGCCAGGCGCTGGGATTTCTCCATAGCTCGGGCGTCGTCGCCGGCATCATCCCGCTCTCCACCGGCACTGCCTACGCCTCCAAAGCGCAGAAAAATGGCCGCCTCACCGTTTGCCTGTTCGGCGACGGCTCCCTTGAAGAAGGCGCCGCACCGGAAGCGTTCAATATCGCCTCGCTGCTGAAACTGCCGGTGCTGTTTCTCTGCGAGAACAACGGTAAGTATGGCGAGGGCCGTGCCGTTGCCGCGGCGCAGTCTGGTTCCATGGCCGCCTATCCGCTCACCGATTTACCGAAAGCTTATAAAATCCCGGCGCAACAGATCGATGGCATCGACGCCGGCTTGGTGCATGCGACGATCTCGGAAGCGGTCGAGAAAATTCGCCGCGGCGAAGGGCCGCAATTCGTCGAAGCGCAGACCGTGCGCTATCCCGGCAGCGCGACCAATTGGCCCACCGTACCGGCGCCGACGGACACAGCATTGGCGTGGGACGTAAGCCAGGTGCCGGAGAATGCTCGCGAGTGGTACCGCAGCTGCGGATCCATTATTGGTCTATGTCCGCGAGTTGGTCGAAGCGAATCAAGCCAAGCGCGAAGAAATCGCCGCCCTCGAAAGCCAAGTGAAATCCGCCATCGCCGCCGCCGTCGACTTCGCCGTCAACAGTCCTTACCCGAAACCGGAAGAGGCCGGAGAGAGACTTTTTCGCCAAGAGTCCGATTATGAGAGAACTTGCTTACTACGAAGCTAAATTCGAGGCCCTCGACGAGATCATGAGCGGCGACGAGCGCGTCCATCTGATCAACGGGACTTTCATGAGCTTGAGCCCGCATCGTCACGTCTATCAAAACCTGCAAAAAAAATTCAGAGCGCGGATGTTTTCCCCGCCGATCTCCGAGCTCGGCTTCTGCGGTCTCGCCACCGGCGCGGCGATGGCGGGACTTCGCCCGATCGTCGATTTGAGCACCGGGAGTTTTATCTATGAAGCCTGGCCCCAGGTCGCCAACGAAGCGGCCAATGCTTACTCCATGTCCGGCGGCCAGACCCGCGTGCCGGTGGTGTTTCATCTATTCCACGGACTGCGCGGCGGCGGCGCGGCGCAGCATTCGGGCAGCCCGCAGGCGATGCTGTGGAACGTCCCCGGGCTGGAAATCGTCATCCCGTCCTCGCCGCGCGACGTCAAAGGCCTGTTGAAGTCCGCCGTCGCCAGCGACAACCCAACCATCTTCGTCGATCACACCCGGCTCTTGGAGATCCGCGGCGAGGTGGCTGATAACGACAAACCGATTCCCTTCGGCGTCGCCGACATCAAGCGCGTTGGCAGCGATGTCACGTTAGTCGCGACTTCTTACACAGTCCAAGTCGCGCTCCAAGCCGCGGAAAAACTCGCCAAGGACGGCATTGAGGTCGAAGTCGTCGATCCGCGTACCCTCGTGCCCTTCGACTTGGTGACGATTCTATCTTCGGTGGAGAAAACCCATCGGGTGGTCATCGCCGACGAGACCCATCAGAGCTGCGGCGTCGCCGCCGAGATCGCCGCACGCATCGCCGAGACCGGTTTCGACAAGCTCAAAGCCCCCATCCGCCGGGTCTCGACCCTCGACGTGCCGGTGCCCTACAGCCCGGGGCTGGAAGCGCACATCGGCCCATCCGAGGCGCGCATCATGGACGCGGTACGCGCGGCGCTGGCTTAAAGACTGTTCCGTATTCTTCAAATCTGCGATGACCTGCCGAATAGCACCCCTACGGCTCGCTTTGTTTCATGGCTATTAAGAAAGAAAACTCCAAGGACGTAATCGAGTTGTTGCGCCGCATGTGGCTGATCAGAGCGTTCGAGGAAAAAGTCTCGGCACTCTACGCCGAACGGCAGATCGTCGGCCTGCTGCATTTGGGTATTGGCCAAGAAGCCGTCGCCGTCGGCGCGCTCAGTTTGCTACGCGCTGACGATCTCGTCTACGGCGGCCACCGCTCCCACGGCCATGCTATCGCCAAGGGCGCGGACATAAATAAATTAATGGCCGAGATTGCCGGCCGCGCCAGCGGTTATTGCGGCGGCAGGGGCGGCTCGATGCATATCGTCGCCAAAGAGTGCGGCTTCATCACCGCCACCGGCGTGGTCGGCGGCACCATTCCGCTCGCACTCGGCGCAGCCTTCGCCGCGAAAGAGAGAAAAAAGGGCCAGCTCGCGGTCGTCTTCTTCGGCGACGGCGCCGGCCAATCCGGGCCATTTCATGAGTCCCTCAACATCGCCAGCCTCTGGCAACTTCCGGTGATCTTCGTCTGTGAGAACAACGGCTATGCCGAGTTCACGCCGCTATCGGCCCATACCAAGATCGAACGCCTCGCGCAGCATGCCAAGACCTATGGGATTCCCGCCGACACTGTCGACGGCAACGATCTATTTGCCGTGCGCGCGACGATGAGCAAAGCCGTCGACCAATGCCGCGCCGGCAAAGGTCCGATATTCGTCGAATGTTTGACCCATCGCATGCGCGGCCACTATGAGGGCGATCCCGCCAAATACCGCGAGCTATCCCAGCTCGCCGAATGGAAGAAGAAAGATCCCATCGCTCGGGTCGCGGGCGCTTTAAAAAGGCAGAAGGCGCTCACCGATAAAGAACTGGCGAAGATGGCAAGCGAAGCTCAAGCGCTGGCAGAAAGGGCGGCGCAATTTGCTCTAGCGTCGCCATGGCCCCAAGCCGACGCAGTCGCCGATCAGGTCTACGCCGTGGCAAACACTTAGGCGAAATCTTTTCTCCTCTGAAGATATTCACCATGCCCGAACAAACCTATCTCGATGCGATCCGCAGCGGACTGGAAGAAGAAATGCGCCGCGACCCGGCGGTTTACATCTTTGGCGAAGACGTCGCCCTCGGCGGCCCCTTCGGCGTCACCAAAGGCTTGGCTGAAATGTTCGGCGCCAATCGCACCGTCAATACGCCGATCAGCGAAGCGACGGTCATGGGACTCGCCATCGGCACCGCCACCGCCGGCCTCAGACCGGTAATCGAAATCATGTTTATCGATTTTATCACCCTGGCGATGGATCAACTGATCAATCACGCCGCCAAGCTGCACTATATGTCGGGCGGGCAACTGAAGATTCCGCTGACCGTACGCGTCCAGTGCGGCATCAGCGGCGCCATGGGGGCGCACCATTCGCAAAGTCTGGAGTCATGGCTGGCCCATGTGCCCGGCCTGAAAGTGGTCATGCCGGCCAATCCCGCCGACGCCAAGGGTCTGCTTAAAAGCGCCATCCGCGACGACAATCCGGTGGTGTTCATCGAGCATCGCGCTCTCTATTGGACCAAGGGCGAGGTGCCGGCGAACGAACAGAGCGTCGCCCTCGGTAAAGCCGCGCGGTTACGCGAAGGGAAGGATCTCACCATCGTCGCGCTTTCCAGCATGGTGGCGCCGGCGATGACGGCGGCGCAGGAATTAGCCGCAGAAGGCATCTCGGTGGAAGTCATCGACCCACGGACGATTTCACCCCTCGATATCGATACCATCGTCAACTCGGTGAAAAAAACCGGCCGCATGATCGTCACCCATGAAGCGGTCGAACATGGCGGCATCGGCGCGGAAATCGTCAGCCGGGTGCAGCAGGAAGCTTTTTATTTTCTAGATAGCCCGATCATACGGGTCGCCGCCCCGTTCGCACCGGTACCGGCGGGACCGACGCTGGAAAAACTGTTTTTGCCGAACCACGAGCGCATCGTCGCCGCGTGCCGCGGCGCGGTCGCAGCAAGCTAATCTACGAGCAACCGATGCCGCGGCCAACCGATTCGATTGACAAATCGTAGCAACGGCCGCCCACGCGCGGCTTGATACAGGCGGCGCAAAGGGCGCGCGTGCCGGATAGCCGCTTCGATAGGCGCCCATCGGGCAGAGCGACCACGTGTAACTCCTGGCCAATGTATTTAGCATCCAGGTCGCCGTAACCGGCGCCGCGGTTCGCCGCGTACAACCGATCTCTTATCAAGAACCCTAAAAGCGCATCCCGATGAATTTATCGGCATCGCCGCCCTATCGCGACGACAATTCACGCCGTTGTCGAAGGCGATTTCGCTGTCAGGGAGTGGATTGCATCAAATCATCTTTCACAACGGCAGAGATTTTGACAGCGAATTTCTCTGGCGGTTCTATGCAGCGCCCGCTGGATCGCTTGGATCCTAGACCGCTTAGAAATGGTTTATGAATAGCCCCGTCCCGCGGCACACGAAGGACCTGCCCGCGGAACGACTCCCGGCAGATTCGGCGTACCGTAGCTGCAGTCAGTCAACTTGACGCACGCTATGTCACCATCGACGTGGTCTGACAACTCGCCCTGTCACGATTGCCCTGCAGTGAATTTTCTCACGACAAGTTTCAATAAAGTCGGTGCCTTGCGACCCTGCCCACAACTGAAGCAAGTGGCATACGGCTTGCGTTACTGACGACTATGCAGTTTGACAGGAGGCTGGACATGGAAACGGCGGCAGCGACAAAAGTCATCGCCATCGAACGCACAGAATTTCGCGCGGTTCAGTGCGAACATTGCGGTGCCAAGATGTATCCTCAATCTTTGCTGCAACCACACCTGGACAAACACCGCCTGCATCAACGCTGGCTCGACAGTGAACTGCGCAAGCTGCAAGAAACTTTTTCGCGCATGCGCGACATCGCTTAATTTAGGTTCTGCGAACTTCCCCATAAGGGGAAGCTCCTCCCCGACCAACCCGCGTCAGCCCCCAGGCGCGGGTTGGTCCCCCCTCCCAAAAGAAAATAATCGCCGGGATTTACGCAAAGAACGCCCCTTCGATCAATTTGGGTTTTGCCGCGTTCGGCTCGTGGGCCCGGCCGGGAATCGCCGAGCCATCGGGATTGAGCCGCTGGTCAGCCTTGTCCTGACCCGCGCCGATGCGCACCAACACCAGCGGTGTCTGGCCCGAATTACAAAACTGATAGTAACTGCCTGCCGGCAACACCACCGCGTAATTCTTGGTCGCCGTCAACACGGTTTTGCCGTCGCGTTCGGTGTTGAATTGCGCCGTGCCGTCCAAAACCACAAAAATATGATCTTCCTTAGTATGCGCGTGCAGCGCATTCTCGCCGGTGCCCGGCGCGTAGCAGTGAATGCGCAGGGTCATCAAATCGGTTTCGGCGAGCATGAAGCGGGTATGCCCCTCGCTCACCAGTTGAGTTTTTAGTTGCACGACTTGCGCTTTTGGATCCATGGATTCTCCTTTGCCACATAGTGTTAAAGACCGCCGATCTTAGGATAGACGCGCCATCACCGCAAGAAGCATCGTCAACACGATCGATGCCCACGACCAGATCGGAGCATCGGTTGCAAATCCCGCCCGCCTCGGCTTATCTGAAAGTTTCCAAATACCGAGACGTAACTTGACACCGCTGTTCGCTGAAGTCTTCGCAATTTTTTCGGCCATGGGTTGGGCATCGGACTCTATTTTGGTCCGCTTCGGCCTGCGCAAATCGAATATCTTTGCTGCCATGTTCGTGAGTTATGCAGTCTCGGTTACCTGCATGTGGAGCTATCTCATCGCCACCACCTCGCTCGAGTTTCTCAAGTCTCCGGCAATGATCTACTACATAATTAGCGGCTGCATCCAGCCACTGTTCGCCCGCGCGCTATTCTACCAGGGCATCACGCGCATCGGCGTAGCCCGGGCCGGACCCCTGCGCGGTATCGAACCGCTCTTTGCCACCGCTATCGCTGTCGTTTTCTTGCACGAGCGGCCGGGCTGGTTGGTCTTTCTCGGGACGATTCTCATCGTCGCCAGCCTCTGGCTGATTTCGGGAAAGCAGCGGGGCGACACGAGATGGCGAGTGATCGATGCCCTCTTTCCGATTAGCGCCGCGCTGATTTCCGCCATCTCACAGACCTTGCGTAAACAAGCATTGGCAATTGTTCCCGATCCCATCGTCGCTGTGGCGATGGTGACCTCGGTATCGCTGATACTTTTGATCGGCTTTGTTCTGGTGACCCGAAGAACCCATCAACTGCGCTTGGAGCGCGGCGGCTTTCTGTTCTTTTTTTGCGCCGCTATCGTCGCCGCTTTGGCGCAAGTGGCAAATTTCATTGCCATCGGCCGCGGCCAGCTATCGGTCATCATTCCGCTGCTGAACACCTCGCCGCTGTTTACAGTATTTTTCAGCGCGCTGTTCTTGCGCAAGGTCGAAACCGTCAACCTGCGCATCATCTGCGGCGCGCTGCTAATGGTCGGCGGCGTCGTGCTGATTACCAGCCGCTGAGCATTGACCCGGTGAATTCAAATTGATAGCCAGGAATCGAGTTGAGAAACGCTGCGCCGAATCAGGAGTGTGTATGGATAGCCGTAAATTCGCCAAATTGCTGGAAAAACAAGTGGTCGATTTCTGCGAAAACCTAGACGCGAAGCTGCCGGCCTACAGCTTCATCCCGCTCACCAGCGATGAGGCGCGCATCAAGGTAATGCAGAGCCGCCTGTTCAACGAAATCCGCGCCGGTGAGATCTTCGGCGGCTGGTTGAAAAGCACGCCGGAGCTGGACGTGAAGAAAACCCTGGCACAAGCGACTCATGAAGAATACCAACACGCGACATTCTTGGAAGAAGCCTTGTGCGGCAAAGGCGTCACGCCGCACGATTACCAAGTGCTGCCCGCACAGATGGCGATGTTCAATGCTTTTGAGGGACTAACCGAGACCGTGGAACGCATTGCCGCGTTCCCGATGGCCGGCGAAGGCGTCGCCGATTATCTCATCGCCAAAAGTCTGAAGGCCGGCTCGGTGCCCAACTGGGTCACCGCCCCCTACCAAAAAATCCACGCGGACGAAGAAGAACATGGCAACTACCCCTTCGAGATCCTGGTCAAATACGCCACCACCGCGGAGAAACAAGACAAAGCCGCCCGCGCTGTGGCGATGAGCTTAGTCCTGCGCCGCGCCTATTTCGATAATCTCGATCGGTGGGTGTTCGAAGGAAAGCTGTACTAGCGAAGATCGCCGCCGCGCACTCAGCGACAAACATAAATAGATCGTGCCGGATTCTGCCCGATGACGGCGCGCGATATTGCCGCAAGTGAATTCCCCGGTTAAGGTTACTGCATGAGCGACAAAGCCAAAAAACCAAGTCAAAAGAACGCTAACCGCGCGATGGCTGCCGCATCGACCAAGTCGGACGCTCACAAAGTGCTGTTGCTCGACGGCCATTCACTGGCCTACCGCGCCTTTTTCGCGCTGCCCGATACTCTCGTCACGTCGTCCGGGCAAGTGACCAATGCGGTCTACGGCTTCACGGCGATGCTGATCAAGCTTCTCGCCGACGAGCGGCCGCAGGGGGTAGTGGTTTGCTTCGACAAGGGCGCGCCGCAATTTCGCCTCGACCGCTACGCAGAGTACAAGGCCGGGCGGGCGGCGACCCCGGATTTGTTCAAGCAGCAGCTGCCGCTGATTCGCGAAGTGCTCGCCAGCTTGCGGATTCCCATGGTCGAGCTGGAAGGCTATGAGGCCGACGACCTGCTGGCGACCTTGACCAAGCACGCCCGAGAAGAAGGCTGCGACGTGACTGTCGTCACCGGCGACCGCGATATTCTTCAACTGGTTCGCGACGGCGTCGCCGTCATCATGACCCGGCGCGGCATTTCCGACGTGATTCGCTACGATGCGCCGACTGTCGTCGAGCGCTACGGCGTGACACCGGAGAAGTGGATCGATTTCGTCGCGCTCAAGGGTGAAGCCGCGGACAACTTGCCGGGAGTGCCCGGAGTTGGCGACAAGACCGCGGCTCAGCTCATCAATAAATACGGCGATATCGAGCAGGTCATCGTCCATGCCGACGAGCTGACTCCGAAACTCCGCGAAGCGGTCAAGAACCACGCGGGTCAGGTACGGATCAATAAAGAGCTGGGCCTTCTGCTCGACGACGTGCGACTCGATCTCGATCCGGCGAAACTCCGCCTCGAAGCCTGGGACGAGGAAACGGTGCGCACCCTTTTTCACTCGCTTGAGCTTCGCAGCCTGCACGAGCGACTGAAAGCGCTCAAGTTTCACGGCACGGCGGCGGCGCCTGCGCTCAAGATTAGCTCGACTTCGGAGCTGACTTCGGAGGACGATCTACGTCCCGGGGAAACCGTCGCGCTTGCTTGGAACGATCAGTGGCTCGCCGTGAGTGATGCAGATGGAGAAGCGCGTATTCTGCCGTTGAGCGATGCCATGCCCAGGCTGGGCGGCGCGTTCAAAGATCCTAACCGGCAAAAAATCGCCCATGACGCCAAAGGGCTTTTCCGCTCCGCCCTCGACGCCGGAGTCGAAATCGCAGGCTTGAATTGCGATACCAAGATCGCTGCCTATCTCCTCGAACCCGGTTCCTCGTCGGGGTACGAGCTGCGCGATACCGTGAGCCGTTATCTCGGCGTCAGCCTTGATATGGAGAAGAGCGAGCCGCAAGCGGGCGAGCAAACCACCCTGTCTTTTGCAACCGACGACAAGCACAGCGTTTGTCTGAATGCCGTGGCGATCCGAGCCGCGGCGCCGGTGGTCGAGGAGAAACTCCGCGCCCAAGGCGCCTGGGAACTTGCCACCACCCTGGAGTTTCCCCTGATCCCGGTGCTCGCGCGCATGGAGCACGCCGGAATTCTCGTCGATCGCGACTATCTCTATAAGCTGAATTCCGACTTCGGCCAAAAAATGACCAGCCTGGAGCAGACCATTCAACAGCTCGCCGGCGAAGAGTTCAACGTCAACTCCAATTTGCAGCTGCAGCGCATTCTTTTCGACAAACTGGCATTGCCGAAAACCCGAAAAATCAAAACCGGCTACTCCACGGACGCGGCTGAATTGGAGAAGCTTGCCGGTTGCCATCCGATTCTCGCCTCCCTGCTCGAATACCGCGAGGTATCGAAGCTCAAAAATGGTTTCACCGAGATGCTCCTCGGCCTCATCGATCCGAAGAGCCGGCGCATCCATACGACCTACGAACAAACCACGGCGGCCACCGGGCGCTTGTCATCGAGCGCACCCAACTTGCAAAATATACCCATTCGCGGCGATCTCGGACGGCAGATCCGCCGCGCTTTCGTCGCGCCGCCGGGGCATGTGTTGCTGTCGGCGGATTATTCGCAGATCGAGCTGCGCGTGCTCGCGCATCTTTGCGAAGACGAGACGTTTTGCCAGGCATTCGCGCAGGGGCACGACTTTCACGCGACCATTGCGGCGAAAGTCTATGCCGTCGGATTGGTCGACGTCACTTCCGAGATGCGCAATAAGGTCAAGCAATTTTCCTACGGCATCGCTTACGGTATGTCGACCTACGGCGTCTCGCAGCGGCTCGGCGTCGAAATGGACGAAGCGGCAACTTTCGTCGAAACCTACTACGCGCAATTTCCGAAAGTGAAAGAATTTCTCGCCGCGCAGGTGGAAAAAGCAAAGGTCGACGGCTTTACCACGACCATGTTCGGCCGGCGCCGTTATCTGCCGGAGTTGCAGTCTTCGAATTTTCGCTTGCGCGCATTGGGCGAGCGCATGGCGCTCAACGCGCCGATCCAGGGAAGCGCCGCCGACATTCTCAAGAAAGCGATGATCGACGTCGACGCCGCATTGCGCAAACACCGGATCGCCAAAATGCTGCTGACGGTCCACGACGAACTGGTTTTCGAAGTGCCCGCGGACAACATCAGTGAAGCGCGCGCATTGATCGAAAGAGAAATGACGCAAGCCGCCGAGCTGCGCTGCGGTTTGGCCGTGGACATGCACAGCGGCGCCAATTGGGCCGAAGCGCACGCGTGAACTGACCGATGCTCGTTCAAAAGCTTCAAGCCGTTCAACCGCTTCGCTACGTTCAAGCCGCGTAACCGATCACGGAACACGAATACCTGCGAAACCGGATCGGTGTCGCCGGCCGAAAAAAAAAGCCATGGTCGACAAGTACGACACGATCGTATGCGGTCTCGGCGCCATGGGGAGCGCCGCGGTTTACCAACTGGCCAAACGGGCCAACAAAGTGCTTGGCCTCGATCAGTATTCCCCGCCCCATGATAACGGCTCATCTCATGGCGAGAGCCGGATTATTCGCCAAGCGATCGGAGAGGGCGAGGAGTATGTGCCCTTGGTGTTGCGCGCCTATGAATTGTGGCGCGAGATCGAAAAAGCCACCGGCTGGGAACTCCTGACGATCACGGGCGGCCTAACCCTGGAAGGTCAAAACAGCGAGGTCGTCATGCACGGCCGGCGTGATTTTTTAGACCAAGCGGTCCGCTGTGCCGAAAAGTTCCGTATCCGTCATGAAATCCTCGAAACCGCGGAGATAAGAAAACGCTTTCCGCAGTTCGCCGTAACCGATGAGCGCGCTTACTTTGAATATGAAACGGGATTTCTACGGCCAAAAATTTGTATCGAGGCCCAACTGCATCTCGCGCGCCAGCACGGCGCAGTTGTTAAAACTCAAGAGACCGTTGTGTCAGTCGCAGGCCGCGCGGACTCGGCAGTAATGGTCACGACCGACCGCGGCACTTATTGCGCCGAGAAGGTCATCATCACCACCGGACCCTGGATCGGCCGTTTTTTACCGCCGGCATACGCGCATCTGTTCAAGGTATACCGCCAAGTCATGTACTGGTTCGACATCAGGGAAGATTGCCGCCCGACATTTGCGCCACCCGGCCTGCCGATTTTCATTTGGATCTTTGCCCAGGGCAGCGGCTTTGGTTTCTATGGATTTCCAACCCTCGACGGCAAAACGATCAAGATCGCCACCGAGCAATTTACCGCGATCAGCGATCCAGATCACCTGCAGCCGGCGGTCAGCGTGGAAGAAGAGCAGTCCATGTACAAAGATTATATACAAAAGCGTTTACCGGGAATTTCCGCTCGTTGCAGATCTGCGGCGAGTTGCCTGTATACGACAACGCCCGATTCGAACTTCATCATAGACGTTCACCCGGATAACGATCGCATCATGATTGCGTCGCCCTGTTCAGGCCATGGATTTAAACATTCGGCGGCGATCGGAGAAGCGCTCGCGGAGCAAGTCATCGACGGCAAAAGCAAGGTCGATATGAGCAGTTTCAGCGTTAAGCGATTTAGCCATCTGATTCAATAGGCTCCATCGCTATCTAGATATCGCGCTATCATGGCGGCGATGGACACGACCGCCGGCAATTCTGCGGCGCATTGTCAGAGCTGGCGCTCCAGCCAAGAATTTAAGTTCGCAGAAGCTGAAAAAGGGCGGGCTATCTGAGTACGTTGTTCTTTTGCGCGTGCCGTTCAACCCCGTCATGGGAAGATAAGTCATTTCGGATAAAGCGACTTGATAAAGCCGCTCTTGTCGAGCTCGGCGACGAAACTCGGATCGGTGAACTCTTCGGGTTTGTGGCTCCAGACATCGTTGCGCGTCATCGCGACGTAGTCGAAGCTGATTTTCATCCCCGGATGATTGGGGTACGGCGTCGGCAGAAACATCTTTGAAAAGATGTCGTAAGATTCGTTGACCAGCTCATCGTCCGTCATTTTCATGACCTTCTTGATGACTTTGATACTGAAGTCACGGTTGGTTTTGAACAGCGCGATGCCTTCGAGATGGGCCTTCATGTATTGCGTGATCAGGTCGCGATCGCTTTTAATCGCGGCGCGGCGCGTGGTGATTTCCATCCATGGATAGTCGAGTTCCTTGGCGGAATCCCAGAGCATGCTAAAGCCCATCTTGCGCGCCACTCCATACCCCGGATGGGAAACCGCGGAGGCTTCGACTGAACCCGCCTTGAGCGCCATCACCCGCTCGGTATCGCTGCCCCCGGTGGTGATTAAAGTAATATCGCGATCCGGGTTGAGCCCTTTCTTCTTGGCAATCGATCGCACCAAAAAATCGGTCAGCGAACCCAAACTCGACACGCCGATTTTTTTACCCTTCAAATCCTCCGGACGCTTGATATCGGGACGAACCATCAGAGCATGAACTACGGCGGGCATGGTGTGCGCCAAAATGGCCATGTCGGCACCTGCCAGATTGGCGGCGATAACGGTCGGCGTGGCGATGGGAATTATATCCAAGTTGCCGCTGATCAACGCCTTCGAGCCGATCCCTGACCCCATGACGGTGATCACCTCGGCGTCGAGCCCGTACTTCTCGAACAGCTTACCTTCTTTGGTGATAAATATGATGATGTTGCCCATGCCAACGGACGGCACACCGACGCGGATTTTTTTCAAGGGTTTGTTTTGCGCATAACCCTGCGGCAGCCAGCGCCAAAATCAAATTCACGGCAGCAAACGCGGAAATTAACCTAAAGCGAATCATGGCTTCACCTCGAATACGCACAATTGGAACGTTCGGAACCTTTGGAACCACTGGAACTCTTTGGTTCAAATCATCTGCATATAGACGTCGACCAGCGCCGGCCGTTTTTCTGTTTTGATGACTTTGATCGCCCGCTCCACTGCCGGACGAATCTGCTCCGGTTCGGTGATCGGACCCTCGCCGTGAATGCTGAAGGAGCGCGCCAGGTTGGCGAAATCCACCGCCGGCTTGGCCATCTCCATGCCGACAAGTTTGTTCTCCACCGGACGGCCGCGCGTGATCGCGACGTTTTCCTGATGCTCCACGTCATTATAGTAAACCCGATTGTTGGTCATCACGGTCAGCAGCGGCACGCCGGTATTGGCGGCGGTCCACATCGCACTGGGGGTGTATAGCATCTCGCCGTCGCGCTGCAGATTGACGCAAATCTTGCCCGTGCCTCGATAGGGCAGCGACGCGCCGACTGACGCCGCCGGACCGTAACCCAAACCGCCGCCGCCGTAGCCGCCGAGAAACAGGCCGGGCTTATCCCAGGTCCACAGCCGGCTGGGCCAGCCACGAAATGCTCCGGCGACCAGCAACCAGTCCTCGTTTTTGAGCGCCTGCCAGACTTCGTAGGCCAAGCGCGGCGGCGCGATCGGCTTTTCGTCCCAGCGCCTTTTTAGAATAGCTTCCCAGCGTCCGTGCATCTCATCATGCTGCGCGGCCAGCCCCTTGCGCCGCTCTTCGACGACGCCCTTGGAAAACGTTCCCTGCCGCTGTACCTCCTCGATCAAGGCCGGCAGGAATACTTTGGTATTGGCGACGATCGGCAAATCCACCGGCGCCAGCTCTTGAAAGTCGCTGGTCAAACTGCGCACCGCGAGATCGGCCAAACTGACATGAATCACTTTACAGCCGGGCTTGGTCGCCGGCACTGCCGCATGGGTCGCCGGATCCTGTTTTACCAGCGCGCCGTACAGATCGGTGACGTCAAGCCCCATGATGACATCCGCGTTGGCGATGAGATCCTGATTCTTGCCGGTGAGATTGAGCGCGTGGGTGTTGGGGAAATTGAGCCGGGCGCCGAGATCGATCACCGGTATCGACAGCAGATCGGCAAGCTGCACCAGGCTTAACACCGCATCGTGATTGCGGCCGACGTAGTCGGCGACGATCACCGGATTTTGCGCCGATGCTAGCAATCGCGCGGCTTCTTTGATCGTTTCCGTTTCCGCCTGCAGCGGCGCGGCCGGACGAAAGCGGCGCGGGTCCGGTAGAGGGATTTCCTTGTCGATGGGCGCCTCCTGATCGCTGACATCGAAACAAAGGTAAACCGGCCCATGGGGATCGCTCATGGCGATGCGGTAGCCGCGCATCATCGACGACGGAATCGCCTCGACGCCGAACGGTTGGTCATCCCACTTGACGAAATCGCGCACGAGATTGCCCTGGACCTGAGCCGTGTGGATCCAGTCGATCCACGGCCGCCGCTTGCTCGAATTCATCGGTCCTGTGCCGCCCATGACCATCACCGGCGTGCGATCGCACCAGGCGTTATAGATCGCCATCGAGGCATGTTGCAGACCGACGACGTTATGCACGATCGCCGGCATGATCTTGCCGGTCGCTTTGAAGTAGCCATGGGCGACCGCCACGGCGATCTCTTCATGACAGCAGAGAATCATTTCGGGATTGGGCTTGGTGCCGCTTTCGTAATTGACCAGCGAGTCGTGAATGCCGCGAAAGCTCGAACCAGGGTTGAGCGCCACTGCTTCGATGCCGAGTAGCTTCATCAAATCGACGACTAAATCAGATCCGAAACGAGCAGGCATAAATCCTCCTGGAGACGAATTCAATCTAATTGAGACCGGCAAAAAAATGGCGCGCTGCCAGACCTAAACTGGTCCGAGAGCGCGCCAATTTTCGTCACCGCGACCACGCCTAATGGACGGGATGGGGAATATCGATGTTATAGATCTGCTTCACATTGGTATATACAAGCTTCTTACGGATATCCGCCGGGAGATGGCCCAAGTCGCGGTCGATAAATTTTTTCGACTCCGGCCAGGTCGAGTTGCCATGGGGATAGTCGTTGGACCACATGCAGTTGTCCTGACCCCACCACTGAAAGTTATGGCCGGCCACCGTGTCGCGGAAGAAAGTCCCGAAGATCTGCGTCTTGAAATATTCACTCGGGTTTTTAGTGAACGGCGGCGGATTCGCTTTCTTGAAGCGATTATAATAGTAGTCCCACTGCTGCATCATAAACGGCATCCAGCCGATCTCGTTTTCCACGCTGACGATTTTCATTTTGGGATAACGCTCGAGCACGCCGTAGAAAATCAGCTCGAAGACGTCGTCGATGACTTCTTTAAGCTTAAGATTCACGCTGCCGCGGTACGCTTCGACGCCGGTGCGCTTGTTACCGAACACCGTCTGCTTGTGGTAGCCGTGGCCGGTGAGGATATGCAGATGCACCGGCATATTGAGATCCTGCGACGCCGCCCAGAACTTATTATAGTGCTCCGAGTACAACGGCAGATCCGGATGGGGCGCCTGCCAGATCAGCGAGCCTCTCAAGCCCGCCTTGGCGCAGCGTTCGAGTTCTTTTACCGCTTCATCAATATTGTAGACGGCGATCGCCGCGATACCGATCAGCCGCTTCGGCGAACTATTGCAATACTCGATCAGCCAATCGTTATAAGCGCGGAAGCTGACTTCCTGCAGCTTGGCATCGTCCATGGCATAGTGCGGTAACAGATAGGTCGGGTAAAGCACTTCGGCGCTCACCCCGTCGGTCTCCATCTCGGTGATCCGTTTGGTCGGATCCGAACCGCCCGGATGGGTCTGGAAACTGCTGCCGATTTGCAACTTGGGAAATCGCGGCACTTGGTCTTTAAACGAGTTGGGCGCCCGGTCGGCCAAGATATCCGACGGCTCCATGACATGGGAGTCCGACGAGATAATAACTTCAAAACCTGCATCGCTTTCATTACCAGCCATATGCTATTCCTCCTTGGGCTGAATTGGAAAATTTGCGTAATTGCTTATATCCGCAGGTCTACCACCATCGCTATTGAAGCGTCAAGATAAGCCGGGCCAGAGTATGCTTTGATGCAGTGTTGAAGGATTGGACCCTCAACCGATACCTCCGCCCATCCTTACTCCATCTAGAACAGCCCTTCCTTCTCCAACTTGCGCACCACCCGGTCGTCGATGATGTCCTCGACTTTGAGTTTGCGAATCGGCTCGCTGGTCCGCCCGAGTAGCCGGATAACATTGCGCAAACCATCGGCATTGGCAAAGATGCGCTTTTCAAAAAGCACCCGCATCATTTCATAACCGGCCTGGGCATCTTCGACTTTCGCCAGACGCAACTCCTTCATCAGGGATTTCGCCACGAAATTTTTGTTAGCCGGATTGTTGACGAAAGCGATCGACTCGACGATTGACCGCAGCGCGCGTTCGGGCAGTTCGGGAGTTTTGTCGATCATGCTGCGCTTCGCCATAACGCCCAAGCCTTGATAGGGAATGCCCAATTTTAGCAGGTCGGCCATGATTCTATACCCCTGACGCTCCAACTGGGCGCCGTAAGAGTAGCTCAAATAGCCGCCGTCGATGACGTTCTGGGCGATCGCCTGTGCTTGCACCGACTGGTCGCCAAGGATACGAAATTGAATCTTATCGCGGTCGGGATCGAGCCCCCAATGTTCGAAGGCGAGCATGGTGAACATCCACACGCCGCCGCCGATGCTCTGCACGCCGATCCGTTTGCCCTTGAGATCCGCCGGCGAACGGATGCTCTGATTAACCACGAAGGCGCCGTCGAGCTTGTTGATTAAGCCGGCGATGAAGGCGAGATCGAGTCCGCCTGCCATGGCGCCGATTGAAGTGCCGGTAGCGGAACCGACGTGGAACTGAGTCTCCCCGCCGGCCAGCGCTGACATGCCCACCTGTGCATTGCGCACATTGACGATGGTCGCGTCCAAACCATGCTTCTGAAATATACCGGCATCGCGCGCGACGAAAAGCACCCCGCTGCGTTCATTCAAGCCGCCGTAAGTGAAGATCGCTCTGTACGGCGCCGCAGCGGCAAAAAGCCCAACAGGAAAAACCAGGGCACCTAGAATAAAAAAAACCAGCTGCGGGTAAATGGAATGACCTTTCATGTTGTCTCCCTCTTAGGCAAGTTCATCAAGAAGTATCTTTGCCTGTTTCAAGTCAGCGGTGTCAAATCCTTCGGTCATGTCGAGGCCTCCAGCACGGGCAGAGAGAAGGTAAAGGTAGAGCCCTGACCTGGTGCGCTCGACACCGTGATGTGCCCGCCGTGCAGTTCAACCAGCGATCGCGTGATCGCCAGTCCCAGCCCCGTGCCGGTGGCGGCTTGAGGCGAGCGATCGGGGACTCTGAAGAATTTGGTAAAGAGTTGCGCCTGAGCCTCAGTCGAGAGGCCAACGCCGGTATCGCTGACGTCGACGCGCACAAAGCCATCGTCGCGCCGGGCCGCCACAGAGATGCTGCCCTCCGCCGGCGTGTACTTGAGCGCGTTGGAAACCAGATTCGTGAGAATCTGCGTCACCCGATCGCCATCCGCCCACACAACCGGCAGGGCATCTTCAAGGTCGAGCCTGAGCCGCTGCCGCTTGGCTTCGATCAGCGGGCGCAGCGCGCCGGCCACCTCGGGGATCACACGCGTGAGGTCCAGATTGGTGCGCTGGAGCTCGATCTTGCCCGCCTCCATGCACGAGAGATCGAGCAGATCGTTGATCAGACCGAGCATTCGGTGGGCATTTTTCTTGACGATCGTCAGGCTCTCGCGTTCCTCGCCGACGATCTGCTTGTCCTCGAGCAGCAAGTCAGCGTACCCGCGAATCGACGTGAGCGGGGTCCTTAGCTCGTGCGATACCATCGAGACGAACTCGGTTTTTAACCGGCTCGCCTCTTGAATGATCAGGTTCTGCTGCTCGAGCTGGTAGTTTTTCCGGCGCAGCTCCTCCTCCTGGAGCCTCCGCTCCTGTGCTCGTTCCAGCGATTCGGCCATTTGGTCGAAAGCGCTGGCCAACTGGCTCAGCTCACCTTGCCCCGGAGGAAGCCCGGCGCGCACGTTCAGTTCCCCGGCGGCGACACGCTTGGTCGCCCCGACGAGGGACTGTATGTGGCGGACGATGAACAGGTTTCCACCGGCCCAGGCGGCGGCGAGCGCGAGGCCGGAGACGAGGCCGAGCGCCAACAGATTGCGGGTGAGTATCCGGTTGGCGTCGGCAAAGGCGACCGTAGTTGGGATGCCGATGCTAATATAAGCATTCGCGCTTGACGCAGTACCCCCGAACGGCGCAAAGGAAAACAGGCGCGGCATGCCGTCGTCACTTCGACCCTCGGTCGTGCCGTTCCCTTTTTGCGCCGTAGTTTCCTTCAAGACCACTGACTCGGGCATAGACTTGCCTACCCATTTCGCGTGATCCGGATAGCGCGCCAGGATAGTGCCATGGCGGTCGATCACGGTAAGCATTGACCCTGTCGGCAGACCCACTCGGCCGGCAAACTCGTTTAGCCAGGTCAGGTCAAGCGCGGCGAACAATACGACCCGAAGATGACCGTTAACGAACACGGGATGGCCGAAGTTGAGCGCGGATTTGCCGGTGATGCGGCCAATCTGATAGTCGCCGATGGCGAAGTCGCGCGTGTCCCGGGCGCGGCGAAAATAGGTGCGGTCACCTGCGTAGGTCTGACCGGTCATCGGCACGGCGCTGCAGAAGACATTGCCGTCAGCGCCAATCACGCCCAAGTTGGCATACGACGAATGCCGCGTGAGCACATCCGCGAAGAGTTCATTGCAGGCGGCGGCACGGTTGCGGTCGATCACCGGGGAGAGCCGCGCCAAGCCCGCCAGCAGTTTGCGCGCGCCCTCGATCAGCTGCTCGTGATCCGCGGATACGATGCGCGCCAGCCTGAGCGCGTGCTCCTGCACCTGGGCCTTTCTCAGCTTGCGCTCTTCGAGGTTGGTATAAAGCGTCAGCCCGAGCGCCGGGATAACGGCGAGCAGGACCAGCAACACCAGCCGGGCCTGCAGATTGGAAAAAAAAGCCGTGCCACGGTTCACGTGTCCTCTGCCCCCGCGCGTTTTCGCAACAGCCAGGTGTGCACGCGCGCGCGGATATGCGCCGGCGCGAACGGCTTGGTCACGTAGTCGGTGACTCCGGCAGCAAATCCCGCCGCGGTATCCTCAGCGCCCGCTTGCGCGGTCAGCAGCACCACCGGTACGGAGCGGAGGTCCGGGTCTGACTCAGCGCGCAGGGCCCGGCACACCTCCAGTCCATCGAGCCCAGGCATGTTCCAATCGAGCACAAGCAGATCCGGATGCTCGGCGCGGGCGATCTCCAGCGCCGCATTGCCGTCGCTCGCCGACAACAGGCGGAAGCCCTCTGGCCGGAGTGTCATGGTCAGAAGACGCAAAATGTCCGGGTCGTCGTCAACCAGCAAGATGGTCGCTGACGCAGCTCCGACTACTTTGGCAGTGGCGGATTCCGCTTGCCGTTCGGCGCGCAATGGGGCGGCCTGGCGCTCCGCCAGCTCGATCGTCTGACCCTCGGCGGCAGCGAAGACCTCGAGAGCGCCGGTGGCTGCGCGCTGGCGGCAAGTCTCTACCAATCGATCCAGCGCCGCGTCATCACGCAGCGGATCATGGTGAAACAGCGCCAGCCGCTTCACGCCCGCCGCGAGGGCAAAATCCACCGCCAGCTCTGCCGGGCTGTGGCCCCAGGTGCGTTTGTTTGGGTACTCCGCCAGCGTGTACTGTGCGTCGTGGATCAGCAGGTCGGCACCGGCTAGAAATTCAACATGGCGCTGATCCTCGCGGTGGATCGGTTCGATCTGCATCGTGTCCACCCCCTCGGCTTGGTGGCGCGAGTGCGGCTCGTGATCGGTGGCGTAAACCATTAAGACGCCGCCGGCTTCCAAACGATAGCCCAGCGCCAGGCCGGGGTGGTTCATGTAACCGGCGGTGACATGAACCTTGCCCAACGCAAAGCTTCCCTCGCTAAGCTCGTGGTAGCGGATCGTCGCGCCGAGCTGGCCCAGTGTCACCGGGAAGTACGCATACTCCATCTGCCCGGCGAGGGTCTCCTCGAGACGCTGCCCCAAACCCTGCGGCGCGTAGATGTCCCATTCGTTGCCCTGGACAAACAGCGGCGCAAAAAAGGGCAAACCCTGGATATGATCCCAGTGCGTGTGGGTGAGCAGGAGATGACCGCGTATGGGGCCTTCGCCCGACGCTACTAGGCTCTGGCCGAGATCGTGGGCACCGGTGCCGCAGTCCAGGATAATCAGCGTCCCGTCATCAGCGCGCACCTCTACACAGGAGGTATTGCCGCCGTAGCGGATCGTGCTCGGCCCCGGCTTTGCCAACGAGCCGCGCGTGCCCCAGAACCTAATGCGCATCGCTATTCCTAACTCAGGCCGGCCGGATATTCTGATTCAGATGGAACAGATTGGTCGGGTCATACTTGGCTTTCAGCATCCGCAGGCGCGGATAGTTCGGTCCGTAGGCTGCCGCGATGGCATCTTCCCCATCATCATCGGCCAAATAGTTTATGTAGCGCCCGGGCGCGAAGCATGGCCGCATCAAGTCATAGGATTCCCGCGCCCACGCAATATTCCGCCCGTTATCATCCGGGTTGAGCCATTCGGCAGCGACCAGAAAGTTATAGCCCTCGCGCCGGTGCGGAAACGCCGTCTCGTCGATGCCGACCCGCGTCGCTGCGCCGTGAATATGCTCCAACACTAGTCCGCTCATCGGCGACGGGCACGCCGCGAACTGCGCAATCAGTGTGTCGATCGCCTGATCGCTCAGTTCCATCATAAAGTTGGATTTCCAGTAATTGAGCGCGCCGCGAGGGAAGCCGGCATCGAGCATCATATTCGTTGCCTCGTAGGTTGTCGGACCGATTGTGTCCATGATCGGGGTGCCGAATTTTTTAATCGGTTGCAGCGCAGCCTCGGCCGCGGCGGGGTCACCGCAGTGGCATGCAATGATAGCGGCAATTTTGGCGCCGTCGGGCGCGTGCAGGAGCGCGCCAAAGATCGTCAGATCGTCCGGCAGGCCCGTGGTGATCTCCCGGCAAAATTTCAAGACGTCGCGCGCATGCTCAAATGGATGGGCGATGAGACCGCTCGTCACCGCCCCCACCGGATGCAAGCGGTACTCTAACCACGAGACCGCGCCAAAGTTGCCGCCGCCGCCTCGAAGAGCCCAGAAGAGATCGGCGTTTTCATCCTTGCTCGCGCGCAGGGTGGCACCCGAGGCGGTCACGACTTCCGCCGAAAGCAGATTGTCCAGCGCTAGGCCGTGCTTGGCCATGAGCCAGCCGAGGCCGCCGCCGAGCGTCAAACCCGCGATGCCAGTTGTGGAGACCACGCCGCCGGTGGTCGCCAGTCCATGGGCTTGGGTCTCGCGGTTGAATTCGCGCCAAGTAACTCCGCCCTGGGCGCGCGCCGTGCGGCGCACTGGATCGACGTGAAGGCCTTTCATGAGCGAAAGATCCAGCATTAGCCCGTCATCACAGACGGCCCGGCCGGCGACGTTATGACCGCCGCCGCGCACCGCCAAGTCAAGACCGCGCGTGCGCGCGAAGTTGATCGCGTCAGCGATATCCGCCGTCCCCAGGCACCGGGCAATCAATGCCGGGCGCCGGTCGATCATACCGTTGTGTATCCGGCGTGCATCATCGTAGCCCGATTGATCGGGACCCAGGAGCACGCCCGAAAAGCGAGCGGACAACTCGGCGATACTTGCTTGATCGAGTGTAGTCATGACAGTTCCTCCGGCACCGCATTAGGCGGGTAGGTTTTTAAATCGCCGACAATACGCCGGCGGGTCCATACGAAGTGCGGCATGCAAAAAGACTCTCGGCGATAACCTATAGTGATAGTGCTGCGTGACCGCGATAATCTTTGCCCCCATTCGCCGCAGGTTTCACCTGTGCGATTCTCATGGTGGCAGCGCGGACATGCCATGGCGGCGCCTCAGTTGGCCAAAACATTACCTGGGCTTTTGTCCCCCATTCAAACGCAGCCATTTTGTACTCCCGCGCCAGCGCGATTTGCAAGTGAAGAAAACTTGAATGGCGCATGGCAAATAAATCCATTTGACGACACCACCACGGGTTGGAGTATGATGGCGGCGCTATAATTCTTCGGTTGGCACCGCTAGGAGGATCCATGGAATCACAATGGTCCCGTCGGCAATTTCTCAAAACCACCGCCGCTGCCGTCGTGCTTGGCACAGCGGAAAGGGCGACGGCCGCCGCGGCAAGTTCGCTGCCGAAACGGCGCCTCGGCAAAACCGGTGAAATGGTCTCCTGCATCGGTTTCGGCTCCGGCACCCGTTTCTGCTCCATCGAAAACGAAGACGCGGCGCAAGCCCTACTCGAACGGGCGTTCACGCTCGGCATCAATTACTTCGACACCGCCGGCTCCTACACGCGCCGTCCGATCGAAAGATTGAGCGAAAAGCGGCTCGGCGCGTTCATCAAGCCGCGGCGCAAGGAAGTCTTTCTCGCCACCAAGATCGACCCACGAGACCGCGACGGCGCGCTGCGCTCGGTGGAAACCAGTCTCAAGTTCTTGCAAACGGATTACATCGATCTGGTTCAGATCCACAGCTTGAGCGATCTCGACGACCTCAAGCGCATCGCGAGCGCCAACGGCGTGCTCGGCGCCATCCAGCAATTGAAACAGCAAAAAGTCGCCCGCTTCATCGGCATCACCGGCCACAACGACGGCGCCGCCATGGCTGACGCGTTGCGCCGTTACGAATTCGACACGGTCTTGATGGCGCTCAACGCCGCCCAAGCGGCAAATCCGATCGCCCAGCGCAAGATGGAACCGATCCCTGCCTTCGAGAGCGCCGCTTTGCCGGTAGCGTTGGAGAAAAACCTAGGCATCCTGTCGATGAAAGTGATGGGCCAGGGCATGCTCGTCGGCAGCGGCGCCGGCCGCGCCTCCGCCGCCGAGCTTTTGCAATTCAACCTGAGCCAACCCGTCGCCAGCGTCGTCATCGGCTGCGAGCAACTGGCGCCGCTCGAACAAAACGTGCAAGCCGCGATGAATTTCACGCCGATCGGCGAAAGCGCCAAGCAGCGACTGCAAGAAAAAGTCGCGCCGTCACGCTCGGCCTGGGAAAATTTCCTGCGCACCCATGAGGACGCAGCCACAGTGTGATGATTGATTTCGGCCGCGCAATCCGGCCGGTCTCAAGCAGCGGCACTCGGATCGCTTCAGCGCGCCACAGGAACAAAACTTTTGTCGATCACATCGTCCACCATGTAGTCGGGCCGTTTGGCGCCGGCGCCGAGCAGCCGTTTGGTCTCCGCCAGGGCATTGTCGATAACATCGTATTGCAGCGACAGATCGCGGCGCATGAACAGCCGCTCGAACTCATAGGAACGCTCGAGCACTGCGCGATTTTGCAGGCGCAATCGCCGTTCGATGATTTTTATCGCCGTCGCTTTGTCTTCGTGAAATAGCTGCACGGACTCCTTCATCGCTTCGACGAATCTTCGCGCCGCTTCCGGGCGCTTGGTCAAGAATCCCGCCGTGGCGAAGTAACAGGTGGCCGGAAACGGCTGCGGGTTCTTCATGCCCTCGACCAGCAGGCGAAATCCTTCTTGCTGCGCCTGCACGTCGAAGGGCGGACCGAAGATCGCGGCATCGACCCGGCCGCTTTTGAGCGCCAGATAGTTTTCCGCCGACGAATTGGTGTGAACGAACTGCACCTGCGACTCGGGAAGTTTCTTCTGGCGCGCATACCACAGCCAGTAGTTGTGCGTGCTGCTGCCCAGACTCTGGATGCCCAACACTTTGATCTGGCCGATGTCTTGGAGCGCGGCTTTGCCGACGATGCTCAGAATGCGCGCGTGTTTTTGCAGCGCGAAGATTTTCAAGTCGCCGCCCTGCAAGGCAGCGCGGATCGGCGTTTCGCCGACGCCGACGCCGACGTCGGCGGAATTAGACAGCAGTACCGAGCCGATCAACGGCCCGCCGCCGAGCAGCACCGCTTCGGCGTCCAGTCCATGCTTCCGGTAGATGCCCAGATCGCTGGCGATCCAGATCGGCGCGAAAGAAGTCGCCGTCGAGGCGTAAAGGATGCGCAGGCGCTCCGGCGCGCTGCCGTCCGCCGCCGCAAGCTTGCCGGCCACAAGCAGGGGCGACAAAGCGATCAGCCATGGCGTCAAGGCTGGCAACAGCCCGCGCCGCAATAATTTCACCAATGCCATTGCCTCGACGCTTACCAAAAGCGGCAAACAGAAGCTACAGGAAAAAATTGCCCCGTCGTGCTCGCGCGGGAAATTTTCTCTATGCACCAAGGAGAATTCGATGGGAGCGAGAGCTAGGCCAAAATGCCGGAAGAGAAATGCGGTGCGCGGCGCTAGGCATTAGGCGCCGATCGATCTGGTGATTACGTCACAGGAACAGCAAAGGGCTGGCTCACCTTTGACTGGGTGAAAGAAAATTCGGCAGAAACCTATTGGGTTAGGTCTTAGGCGTGGCCCAGCGGACTTTGCCGTCGGCGATCTCACGCAGCGCGATGACGATTTCCCGGTTGTCCGATTCGATGAGCGGTTTGGCGCCTTTGAGAAGCTGCCTGGCCCGTTTCGAGGCGAGTTGTACGAGGATAAAGCGACTGGGAATTTTTTCTAAACAATCTTCTACTGTGATTCTAGCCATGGCGTACTGTAGTCCCCCCTGAGTGACAACACAAGCCAGCAGCAAGCGCTCGACCGCGACTTACCGGCATCCCTGCGGTCGGAGAAGAAATGGCGTGAACCCCGACCAAGCTGATGGCACCGTGATGCAGCTGCGCGGCTAGGTCAGAACGATTGAAGCCGCAGCTTTGCCGCTAATTCCGTCAAATCCACCCCCGTCGAAGTTCCCTATTCAATATGTTATTGTCGGTTACCTTCCGAAAGTGGCAAATCGTCAGGGCTTGGTAACGCCCAATGTGTCCGCCCCGTGGGTCGGACGTTTAGATGCAACAGAGCGGCTCGTGCTTATGTGATGGGTCCGATTGTTGAACCACAACGGTATCTGCAGAGACGTTGCAGCACAATGAACGTCCACACATAAGTATCCGAAGGAGCCTCTCATGACCGCAGAGTTTGCCCAATTCAATTTACATCCGTCATTGCAAAAAGCGCTGGCCGAACTCGGCTACGCGACGCCAACGCCGATTCAATCGGGCATGATTCCGCTCATGCTCACCGGCGTCGACGTCATCGGTCAAGCTCAGACCGGCACCGGTAAAACCGCCGCCTTCGCCTTGCCGATCCTCCACAACTATCAACCGCGCAAGAGCCCGCAAGCCTTGGTGCTCGCGCCCACTCGTGAGCTCGCCTTGCAAGTCGCCGAAGCCATGCAAGGCTACGGACGCCATCTCGGCGCCAAGGTGCTGGCGGTCTATGGCGGTCAAGGTTATAGCCAGCAGGTCATGCAATTGCGCCGCGGCGTCGATATCGTCGTCGGCACGCCTGGGCGTCTGCTCGATTTACTGGATCGCAAATTACTCGATTTCAGCGCCATTCAGACGGTCGTGCTCGACGAAGCGGATGAGATGCTCAAGATGGGGTTCATCGACGATGTCGAAGCGATTTTAGCCAAGACGCCGGCGAACCGTCAGACCGCGCTGTTTTCCGCGACCATGCCGCCGCCGATCCGTCGCCTCGCCGACAAGTATATGCGCGCGCCGCAGTCGGTGACGATACAACGCAACCAAATCACCGCGCTGGCCATTGAGCAACGCTATTATCTGGTGCGGCCGTCCGATAAGACCGCCGCCCTCACGCGGATTTTAGAAAACGAAGAGGTCAAGCGCGCATTGATCTTCGCGCGCACGCGCATCGGCACCGCCGAATTGGCCGCGGCACTCTCGCAACAGGGCTTTCCGGCCGAGACCCTCAACGGCGATCTCACCCAGGAAGCCCGCGAGCGCGTCTTGAGTCGCTTTCGCAACGATAAAATTCAGATTCTCGTCGCCACCGACGTCGCCGCGCGCGGTCTCGACATCGACGACATCTCCCATGTGTTTAATTACGACCTGCCCAGCGAAGTGGAAGTCTACGTCCATCGTATCGGCCGCACCGGCCGCGCCAGCAAGACCGGCATCGCCGTCTCTTTGATCGCGCCGGCCGAGCACGCCCATCTGCGCCGCATCGAAGCGTTTACCCGGCAGACATTTCTGCGCGCCACCTTACCGAGCGTCGAAGACATTATGAAACGGCGCAGCGAACAGCTGACCGAGCAAGTCTCGCTCTGGTTGAAGCGCGGCCGCATCAACCGTGAACGAACCATCGTCGAGGCGTTGGTGGCCCAGGGGCATGACCCGTTGGACGTCGCCGCTGCCGCGCTGAAGCTCGCGCGCGGCGACGAGAAGCAGCGCGCCATCGCTCCGGTAGCCGAAGTCGAAGAGCGCCGGGAGGCGCCGAACCATCGTTTTCAACACGAGCCCCGCCGCGGCAATTACCGCAGCGAGCAGCGCGGCCGGGCGGCGGCTGTGCCGGCTTACTCGCGCGAGTCGGCCAAGCGCACAGCGGCGCAGCGCGGCGGCAAGGATTCTCACGAAGCTGGGATGGTAAGATTGACCCTGAATGTCGGCACGGAACATGGCATCGGCCCGAGTGATCTGGTCGGCACCATCGCTTATCATGCCGATATACCAGGCAACGCCATCGGCAAGATTCACATCGAAGGGCAAAAATCCTTCGTCGATGTGCCCGGCGCCCTAGTGCCGCTGGTGATGAAGCAGGTGGGTAAATACAAGATTCGCAAGCAGCCGGTAAAAGTATCGCTCGGGTAAAGCAGCGTTCCGCTTCGGGAACTGCTCGATGTGAGGCGGTTAGTTTATGCCGATCGGGCACTGTCCCAATAGGCGCTTCGAGCCACGAGATCCGGTCCATGCAAGTCTTGCCGGTAGGCCGGCACGCGAAAAGAAAAACAGGTTCCTCTTCCCCGCTGGCTTTCACACCAGATAGTTCCGGCTAATTTCTCGATCCACTCCTTGGCGACCGCCAGGCCATGGCCGGTTGAAACCTCGCCGGCGGTGGGACGGGGGGTAAGCTTGGCGCCGCGCTGAAATAACCTGGATTGGTCTTCGAGACTCAAGCCCGGTCCCTCATCGCGCACGCGGCAGACGACCCCATCCTCATCGGCGGAAATGCTCAGCCAGACATGTTTGCCGGTTGGCGAATACTTGACAGCGTTGGAAAGCAGATTGTCCAGTACCGAGGCGAGCGCTACCGGATCTGCCCAAACCTGCGGAATGGCGGCATGAGCATTGGTAGCGATAATTATTTGGATTTGTTTGCGGTCGGCCGCTCGTTGATAAGCGCTGCACGACTGGCGCGCCAATTTACGCAAGTCCAATTTCTCGAAGCGCAGTTGAGCTTCGGTGCCGGCGGCGGCGTTCATGAGCTGGCTCACGGTGTGCGTCATGTGTTCCGTGGCGAGAAGCAACGCGTCGATCCACTTGTGAACCTGCGGCTCCGGGTGATCCGCCAATTCCAGCTGCAATAGTTCGGCGGTGACGCCTGTGACCTCAAGGAAGTTGCCCAACGTGTGGGTCGCGAAATTAACCGCGCTCTGACTGACCGCCGGTAATTTATCCAGCTCGAACAACGCATCGTCCAGATCCGCTCTGGCCTTTACCAGCGCCGCAGCGAATCGTAATTTTTCATCCGCCATCGGTCGACTCCGACTTACTACCGGTCATGACACAATCGGCGCTGGGATATCGCCGCCGATCTGCGACCCGGCATTTATTGCACCGTGCTGCTGCGAGCGACCTTGCCCGGATAAGCGCCGGTATGCTGGCCATGCTCCATCAGCACTTGGCCGTTGACCAAGGTCCACTCGATGCCCTGGGCGAGTTGTTTGCGCCGCTTGGCGCCGCCGGGCAGGTCTTGGGCCACGCCCGGTTCCAACGGACCGATGGTCGTTGGATCGAACACCATCAGATCCGCGGCCATGCCGGGGCGCACGAGCCCACGGTCGGAAAATCCGAAGAGCGAAGCCGGCACGAAGGTGAGCTTGCGGATCGCCTCCTCCAGAGACATGATTTCCTTGTCGCGCACCCAGTGCGACAGCAAGTAAGTCGAGTAACTGTAATCGGTGCGAAAAACCACGTGAGCGCCGCCGTCCGACTGGCCGATGATGGTGTACGGACTGGTAAGCAGCGCGGTCATGGCCGCTTGATCGCTGTTGACTTCGCGCCGTTCGAATTCGGTTTCGAGATTTTCTTCCAGCGCCAGATCGAGGAAGGCATCGAGCACGTCTTTATTCTGCTCCTGCGCGATTTCCGCGACGCTTTTGCCGATCAGGTGCTGGTTTTTCGCCAGCGCCGGTTTGAAGACGAATTGTAAGTCCCAGCGGCGCGTAAAGTCGCCGGCGCGATCGGGATCCAGCGGCGACTCGACCGCCTCGAAATGCAGCTTGGCGCGGGTCGCCGGGTCGCGGAAAACTTCTTTGCGTTGTTCGAGGGGCAGCAGCATGACGTTTTTCCAGGTCGCCATGGCGTCGAAGTGTTGCGCGGTCTTCAGCGTATAACGCAGATCGCCGGGCCGAGGCATGACGAATTGGTAAGCGCGATGGCCCTGGCGCATCATATTTTCCGCTTCGGTCAATTGCTTGCGCCATTTATCCGGCGCCACCGCCTGCTGCGTGATGTTGCCGTAGAAAACCGGCCGGCTGATTGCCTTGGCGAGTCTCGTGCTGATATTGCGGTCGCCGCCAAACTGGATCACCCCACGGCCGGTCTCATCCGCCACCCCCGCCACGGCAAAAATCTCTTCCTCGGAGGCGAGATTGGTCGGCGCCAGGCGCCCGTTCCAATCGAAGTGGCGCAGATTGCGCTCGAAGGAAATGCCGACAGCGCCGGCTTCCAATCCCTCGCGCACGATCGCCTTCATCGCCGCCACTTCATCATCGGTGGCGTGGCGCTCCTGCGACGCCTCGCCCATCACGTAGCGGCGCACCGCCGAGTGGCCGATCAGGGCGGCGACGTTGATGCCGAGCTTTTGATCCAGAGCATCAAGATACTCCGGGATGGTTTCCCAGGACCAGTTAACCCCGGCTTCGATCGCTTCAAGCGGAATCGCCTCGACATGGGACAAGACGTTCGCCAGCATGGCGCGATCTTCCCGATGCGCCGGCGCCATCGCCAGCGAACAGTTGCCCATGACCACGGTGGTAATGCCGTGGTAACAAGAATAGGTGCACAGCGGATCCCAGGTGACTTGAGCGTCGTAGTGGGTGTGGTTGTCGATGATGCCGGGCGCCACCACCAAGCCGTCGGCGTTGAGGGTCTGGCGCGCCGCGCCAGTCACTTTGCCGACCTCGACGATCCGCCCGCCGCTCACGGCGACATCGCCATGAAAGCCCGGCAGCCCGGAACCATCGATCACCTTACCGTTCTTGATAACCAGATCGTATGCCATCGTTCCTCCTCGGGCCGCCGGCCCGGCGTTTCGTTGCGCGTGCGCGGTTTTAGGTCAGTCTCGTAGCGAACCTATGCGATGCCTCAGTTGCTGTCAATCAATATGACAGCGCCCATCGCGTTGTTCAATTACCAAAGATTTGGACTTGAAGCCGCCTTGTTAAAAATACAAGGCGACGGTTACGTTAATAGCACTGCACTTTTCGCAGCACGCCGACTTCTCCTTTAGGTGGTGATTCGTTTGGTCCCTGATACCATTCGGTGGTGGGAGGGAAATGCAACTTTGAATTACGAAACCAGTCATGGGCGCTGGCAAAAGCATCTTATGTGCTAGAGCAAGTGTTCGCGTTGGACCGACAAGCTTCCGAGCAGCTTAGGCACGCTTGCCACCACTGCCTCTTGCACCCGCCGTTAGGAGAGATCGTTCTGCGCGGTTTCTTTGAGATGAAAGAACTTGTTGCCCACAGCGCCAGGGTAAAATGCAAATATCCCGCTGCATCGCACAGCTCTCATCGTGATCGAATTAAAATTATACACCGACGACAGATAAGTCGCGCCATTCCCTGAAGGTCGATAATCTAGACCAGTCCTGACTAAACGCTTTATTTTGCACATTACGCACAGAGACATTCTGCCTCGGCGTTTAATTTTACGGAGTGGTTTTTCATCACTTGCGGTTCCTATTGTAGATATGAAATGGCTTTTTCGATTAACCATAACCTGTCTCGCGTTGCTTCAAGACTGTGGTTTATCATGCTTCAATTCGATGTTGACCTTGACCTCGTTAGCCAGCAGAAAATCCCGAAGTGCGACAGATCTCCTCGCACTACTGACAAGCAGGAAAGGAAGTCTGTTGGTGCAAACAGCGCACCGGAACTCGCTTACATAAAATTTATTGGCATCCAGATACACAACGAGCTGAATGGTGTGACGTTGGAGTCCGTGATCGCACATCAAGTGAAGTGCAGTAGAGACAACATCTTCTCCAAGGACTGGCGCTCGAACCCGATTATGGTTGCTCCGACTCATTGAGCCAGCCCTCTAGTTTTGTTTAGGTCAACACAGTCACATCAAACTCCAGACGACCTCATGCTTCTTTGAATTTCGTCAACTGCATCGAAATACTCATGCTGTTGGGCAATGTGCAATAATTTTCTCGCTTCAACTTCCGTGCATTCAACCATCTTGGAGAATCCAACGAGTCGAATTTTGGGAAAGACAGCTATCTCGGCACTCGCCATTTTTACACTGAGATCAGAACCAATCGGCAAATAGGTGATGAAACAGTCGATCTCGGCGTATGTAAGTTCGATAGTAACCATCACACTGCTCAGAAATGAAAACCCACTCGTTGGGATTCGTCACTCTTGCATGCACGCGCATGACTCCTTAACACGGAGCGCGGCGATTTAAGGTGTTAGGCTATGTGGAGTACAGATGAAAGGACTAGGGGTAAATTGATGATTCTGCCGTGGTGTTTCAGGATGTGCGCCTGTGGTCATTTTGACGACACAAGGCTGACGCTACCGTCTGTTTGCCTTATAAAGCAACGTCAAAGGCCACACACATTCATGCTTCGTTGGATTTCTTTAATGGCGTCGGGATAGCAATGCTCTTCGGCGATGCGCAATAATTCGTGAGCCTCGTCTACGGTGCATTGAAGTGTGTTGGAGAAACCTACAGCTCGACCATTGGAGGAACCTGCCATGTGGGAATCGGTAAGTTTTTGACTGAGATCAGAACCAACCGGCAGATGGGACAATAAGCACTCAACCTCGGCCCATTTTAGTGGAATAAGTATGCCCATTACGTTGTCGCTCCAAAACTATTCCTACTAGGTATAGGTTAAGAAAGAAATCCTGAACAGCATGCGGTCATTCTTTACGATCCGGCCAGGCACATCGCCTTGGTGGATATCTAACGCGAAAACCTACAAGTTGGCGGTCGCATTATTGGATGAACTTTTTTTCTGGCGTGTATGGTAACTAGGGCTGCGGAATAGCAAGTCGCTTAGATAGTTAAGATGTGCGCCCAATGGAATCGAACCTACTACCGACAAGCGGCGACTAGCGCCTGGCGTTTTGCTTAGCTGCGATTATAGCCATCATTTCAGGAATCTTCTTGTCTTGATTTTCTGGTTCCGCGCATCTTAGGTCCAACTCCGAGATAACCGCGCCGATCCTGAATTGTATCGGCCAAAATTGCCTTGTTACCTTGGCTGCCTCGATGCCCATTAGAAAGCCATGCATGACATCGATCTTTGAAGTCTCGTCTTGATATTTCCAGAAATAACACGTTTGCGTAAAATCTCCGAAGTCAATCAAGGTCACATCCGCTGCCCTAACCAATCCAGGGATTACTAGCCCTACCAATAAAACACTTGCTATTTTCATAAGGTTCCTCTGGTTAAGTGGACATGTTTGGATTGTGCGGCATCGTGCCAAGGGGAAGATCTTATTAGCGTCTCCCGTTTATTCCTTAACGAGCGAATTGACCGTGGTCGATGCTCAGCGGGCGGTAATACGTCGGTGACAAATTCACGATTCCATGGAACCACAATAAATGCGTATTCATCCTCTAGACTTTGCAGTTTAGCCTTCTGCGCTAATTAAACATATTTTTCCATAGCACTCCTCAATATCTTTGTTCAGGAATTGCTGAAGTTCAGCATCGAAAAATATTCAAGGATCGTGATTTTATCCTTTTGAAGCGCAGCGCAATCTTTGCCGGTCCATACAGCCTTGATCAAGTCTTGAGCCGCATTCAGAATTTCCACTTCGCCCCTGTCCATTGAGTGTGGGATTTGTCGCCTTAGTGAGACTTCGCAGTAGAAAAAGTATTGGGTCTACTTTGAGAACGGGTTAATGCAAGGAAGTGAAACCTAATTGGAGGAAGGATTTATGAACTAGAAACTGCTCCAATCACTTTTTCACGATCCACCCTGGCAAATCGCCCAGTGTGTACCTAACTCGGAAACCGGACTGTTCGAAAAGATTATGGATGAAATCGCTGCGCTCAGGATTTTCTTCCCATTCCTTGCGCGTCGGATATCGATCCAATAACTTTTCACACCAAATGTCTCTCGATTTTCGCGCCTCGGCAAATAGCTGAGCCAACTCGGTTTCGATGGCTTGGGCTTCGGCTGGGTAAGCGTCTTTAAAACTTCTTCCCTTAACCATCCACCTATTCTTCCAGAACTTTTCCACGGTGCGCTGTATACATTAGAAGTAAAACCCCCCACAAGAGGCGCTCACCGGCCTATACCTCCGCAGTCTGAGCGTTCCTCGAAGTCCATCAGCTTGCCATGCCACATGTTTGACGGCCCCAGTGAATAGATGTTAACCAAAAAAACGACAATTTATGGTTTAAAATGCTGGGACAGGTTCCCACCCTATCAAACCAAACCACCCTTCTCCTCCGCCGCGCCTGGATGCTTTCACTTCACGGAACCCGGACGAGGCTGGATTCTCCTAAAGCTTTCCCCAGCGTTTCTTTTGGTCTTTGTCGTTAATTATCTGGGGAGGGATCGCCCACTTAGAGATCGAGAGTTCCAATAAAGAAATTCGCTTCCCGCAACTAATGTCACGTGAGGGATTTTTCTTCTGATCAGCGCCTATCAACCGTGTCCTGAAACCGCAACTTGAATTCGGGGGGCCGCGAATCTAACACGGGAAGTTTCTCAATGTATTCATAAGCTTCCACTTTTAGATTTTACCAGAGCGACTAAAAACGTCTAATGGCATGCGACTTGCTGTTTTCCTACGCAGGATAATAAATTGAGAGGAGCAATGTTTTTATGAGACAAGCACAAAAAAAAGCGATTATCACCGCTGCTTTGCTCGTGTTAATGACCACGTCGGTGGGCTGTACAGTGTACGACGATAATGACCGCTATCGGTCCAGCCGCTACGGTCGCTATGATCGGTATAGCCAGTTAGATATAGATCGCGATGGGCGCGTCGAACAATGGGAACGCGACCGCTGGGATCGGGATCAGGATGGACGGATCGAGCAATGGGAGCGGAATCGCGGTCCCTATGATCGGCGTAGGGACTCCCGAGATTAGCGACCGTTTCGATTCAGTAAGCTCAGAGGGAATATTAAACGCGGGCGCGGCGTTGCTGCAGCCCGCGTTTTTTGTTTCTGAACCAAAAGTTGCCGGATTGCGTGCAATCTTCGCATGGCGTGGCGGTAAATCGGGTGCCTGAACAAAGGAGAGACCCCAGCCGGCACAGAGCGAAGGTTACCCTCATCGATGGTGATTGGACAGACAAGGTTCACCGCCATGTTTTGGAGTACCTAAAGAGCAGCATTGGAGATTGCGCCGGTGGCAAAATAGTTTGTAAATAAGGATCAACAATAAGTGTGTAAATGACCGAAACCGGAATGGCGTTCATGAGATCAACGGACCTGTTTGCAGAACTCGTGGCGATTCAGCGAAGGCTTACTTTTCTGTCCGAATTGTTAAAGCTAAATCAGACAACTGCTGATCGTAACTGAAGAGACAAGGCGTGTGTGAACCCGCATGTTAATCAGCGATGAGCCGAAACACCTGACCGTTCCCCGCTTGTGCCTTCTTGAGGCGTCTCTTTCTCACCGGTCTTCAGCATAGCCCAGCCCCCGATAAGCATAATTGCTCCCCAAAGAAGAAATCCGACATCCCAATAAATCCACTGACTTTGCGGCACCGTTTCATTAACGTGATGAATTCCGAGTAGATGATGATCGACAATCCCCTCAACGACATTGAAAATGCCGAAACCTAGTAACATTGAACCAGCCAACAGCTTGCCAGACCAGCGAACATGAGTTTTGTGTGCTCTTTTCCAGAGAATTATAAGCCCGAGCAATACAAAAATGTAGGTGCTTAAATGAAAAATACCGTCCCAAAGAGTGTTGAATTCAAGATTGGCAACTGAGTTCGGCGGGTAGCCAGCACTGGTTAGCATGTGGTGCCATTGAAGCACTTGGTGAAGAATGATCCCGTCAAAAAAACCTCCCAACCCTAGACCGAAAAGTATGCCAGCCGACAATGGGAACTTTCGATCTTCCATTAAGATTTCCTTCTGAAGTGTCCCCAGATTCGCTTAACTTACCGCGGCCTGTTGAGGAAAAGTTCCAGTGAAACCCAGGAGCGCATACCGTTCGCGCTCGATCTCTTCTCTGGTGCGCACCCCCAACCTTCGCAAAAACGGTAATGGCGGGCACCATCCCTGAATCGCATGCACAATTAGAAACGACAACACAGCTGTTGAAAACAAAAACCATCGCTTATCAACCGTGGCGCCCAGAACAATTCCTGCGATTGAAAATGACGGAGCCAGAGTTTCCAAAACGCGCTCAATGTCCCATTCCTCCTCTAAGTCTCGTATACGGCGGGAAATTTCCTCTTTTCGTTTACCGGAAAAATGACGAATGTTTCTTTCGATCTGCTCGTCAATACAGCGATTAACTTCCGGCGCCGTATTCGCTCTAACTCGGTCCTCCATAGACTCCTCCTTAAATTATACCGCTTTCGTAATTCAGCACTTTGTCGGCCGCACCCGATCAACCAGGCTCCATACGAAGTTTCTAGTCTCAGGTGGTCCCGGTAGACGATTCCCACGAATGACTGCCCACGCCATTCGATAGCGGCACCTAACACATTTACCATTGACTCGTTGCAATGGATTGTGTCGTCCAGAGCGCCTAACAATTACGGCCATAGGCCCGCAACAGCGAGGACAGTTCCTCAATAAATAGCGATCCATTTAACGGACGACCTTTACAATTCTATCAAGGTTGGCATAAAACTGCCGCTTGCGTCCTATTACCAACCGCCAACCGTCTAAGCGATATCCGCATAGCGCGCAATATGAATTGATCGGATACTCTCCATCGGAACGTGGTTTCTGGCTTATTACCACCCAAAAATGATTGCCGCATCGGGGGCAGGATCGAGCGATAAACTTGGACATGGCCGCGACTCGTACAGAACCATAAAGGCGGGATCGTCCGCTAGAGTTGACTTTTTGCTTGCTGCGCTATTAAGCACATTTTTACATAGCACTCTTCAATAGCTTCATTTAGAAACTGCTCCAGTTCGGCATCAAGAAAATATTCAGGGATGGTGGTTTTATCGTTTGGAAGCGCAGCGTAAATCTTGCCGGTCCATAAGAGCCTGACCAAATCTTGAGCACATTTCACAATTTCAACTCCGCTACTGCCCATTGGAATATCGGCAAAGGCAGCAGCAACTCTGGCGTTAATAGTTTTTTCGACATCTGATTTCATCTTAAACTGTGGCCTCACGCGCCTAATCTGAAGCCAATAACTTCAGCGTTGAATATGCTCAATGAAAACTCCGGTGAAAATGATTTGTGAGTGCAGGTTTTAGGTCGTTGCAACTCTTAAACGTGAAAGGAACTTCTAGGCTACCGATTGATTCGATGCTCATGCCTAAACAAGCTTCCAAGAGCATCCCCATATACTCACCCAAAAATTCGAACTCCATCATTAAGCAACCAGTATATTCGTTCTCTTCGAATTCTATTGTTAAAAATATAAATCGACGGTTATATCGATAGCACCGGACTTTTCGAAGCACGCCGACTTCTCCTTTGGGTGGTGATTCGTTTGGTCCTTGATACTCAACCCAGGTCGGTGGCCAACGGTACAACCCTCGCGTTTTTAATATCGGATGGTCCCGGAGGTGCATGGTGGAAGTTGGCGAGCAAAAGTGATGCCTCGTTTAATCGACCGCCTAAAAATCAATACATCATGTAATTAACGGACTTTCCCACGAACTACGTCGATCCCAATGTTTTGAATGTGGGATTTGTCGCTGTAATGAGACGTTGCGGTAGAAAAAAAAGAGTTCGAGGTCGAGGAAAGCTTAACGTGAGGCAGTGAATTATAATTGGCAGGGCTAGATAACTGATGCAATCATTCTTCTACTATCCATCCTGGCAAATCGCCCTATATGTCCTAACTCGAAAACCGGACTGTTCGAAAAGATCATGAAAGAACCGCTGCGCTCGGAATTGTCTTTCCATTCCTTGCGCATTGGATATCGCTCCAATACGGTTTCAAACCAAATGTCTCTACGATTGGATGTTCGAAATGGCGTTACACATCACGGCGCAAACAGACCATCGCCCTTGGCCTCTCCCGAGTACTCCATTCTTTCTTTTCATGCGCTGGCACGATTTGCTCTTCGCGCATTGGCCCGTTCGTATTGAAAGTATTCGCCCGCTGATTCCTAGTATTCTAGACATTGATACATACGATGGATCTGCCTGGATCGGTGTGGTGCCGTTTCGAATGACTGGCGTTCGGCCCCGATATGTTCCCCTCCCTTTGGCATTTCCCGAACTGAATGTAAGGACGTATGTGAAATACAGAGGCAAGAGCGGCGTCTGGTTTTTTAGTCTGGACGCAGCGAGCTGGTTATCCGTAAGGGCAGCTCGGTGGCTCGGTTTACCATATTACGATGCACGGATGATTGTTAACGGTCGCACCGCGGATATCCAATATGAGAGTGTGCGTACTCATGCGAACGCTCCATCCGCCGAGTTCCGAAGTAAATACGGACCTGTTTCACAAATTTATCACTCCACTCCTGGAACGCTCGACCATTGGCTCACCGAAAGATACGCTCTTTACGGCGCGTTAAATGCAAACCGGGTCGTCTTCGGAGAAATTCATCACGCACAGTGGCCTCTTCAACGTGCGGAGATCGAATTGCACAAAAACAGCATGACCGTAGCTTTAGGAATTGATCTGCCTGACATAAAACCGCTATGTCATTATGGTGGATATCAGGAAGTCATTGCTTGGCCTATCGTGCCCCTTGAGCACTCGCGAAATAACAGGGATTCAGCGCGTGACTGAGTCTTAACCACATTGGCTGCTCCGTCTCGCGCACGACATCTCGCGCTCTCTTGTCCCTCACGCAGCCCGACAAACGCGGCATGGCGCTGGTGGCAAACGAAAGGGGGTGGTTTAGGAAAAGGCGGAAACGGGAACTGCAAACTCGTTGAGAAATGGATCGAAGAAGGCCGGTCGCCATCACCAAGGCTCCCAAGGAGAACCGATTTCGTTCCTCCGCTGTCCGGCGTGCCATAAGTTTCTGGTGAGAATTGTGAAGGCAAGATGGCGCGATCCCGTTGCAACCCGACATGCGTACACCGACACCGCTCTTCGGGGTGATCTTTGGTTACCGCTTGTCATTTAACTCCATGGCGATCATAAACATCACTTCAGTAATGGTCCTCTCTAAATTATCCCTTCCGTCGCATCTCCTATCCAGTTCTAAAACAACGCTTCCTACCCGATACCCTTGCGGCCAAAGCTGCCTGACTGTTCCATCGGAGGCAATCTTGCGATTGACCGAATCGCTTGCTTGAATTCCGATCAGAAATCCAAACATGATTCCGTGTTTCATAGGCACCGAAAAATTATTCCAGTTGGCGCATGAATCAGTGTCTGTTTCTGCCGCCTGAAGCGGCCTCACGATCAGCAAGCCAAGCAATAAGACAATTGCCAATTTCATTTGCAGTACTCCCTACCTACCCTGCGTTGGTCAGCTCATTTTACTGCCAGACTCGCATTACTGAATATTCTGAATAGCGGACATCAGAGTTAATTCTTTTTCCTGTTTAAGTATCGCGTTCTGATTCAAAAAGATTGTCAGCTTTGTTCTTATGGGAACCGATGAGAGCAGGCGCTCGGTAATAGCAATCAGTGAAGTAACTTTTGACTGTTTTTAGCAAATCTAGCCATCCGCGAATTGCTATACTCGCTAACCCTTTTCACGGAATTATCTTATGACCATCAATCGCCGATTTAAAACGGTGCGGCACCACATTGAGCACCTCCGTTTCGAAACACTAGGCAAGATGCCCTAGCATCTACCCAGCGACGGCAAATGGCCGGTAAAGGCGGGACCGCGATTTCTCTGACGAAGTTGCGGATCTTTCGATGCTCAGAGAGACGCAGAAGAAATTGGGAAACAGATAATTTGGGTCGAGCGTCCTCGTAAGTGTCTTCAACAAGTCGGCTCTCCAGCCGATGGCTAACTAGTTTCAAACCCGCAAAGTTTCATGGCGTTTTTTATTTCGCGAATAGCCGACTTTGAACAATACTCTAAGGCAACCCGCAACAATTCATGCGCTTCAATCTCTGTGCAAACAATCGCATTAATGGCTGACGGTGATTTCGGGTCCAAAAGGTATGATCCGCTTAGCTTTGGAATTAGACTGGAATCGGATGCCAAATTCTCAATTAAGCAGTTGACATCCGCCGGTAGCAACTTCACCAGGATGCTCATAGATGATCCGTTCTCAAGTGATCCAATAGGCACTGGTGTCGGGCCGTCCCCAAGATCTTGAAATCTTTGGTGTAAGGCCTCGTCGATTCATTTCGCGCTTTTCTGGGACTCATTTGTTTATCGGCTGGGGCCGGGGTGGCTCTGGAGGAATCGGCGGATTGGGAAGCGGATGCGGCGGAGGACGAGGGGGGATCCGGCTCTGGGATAGGTTTTGGAACAGGCCGGTACAGGACCGATACGCCGTGCCTACCATGTGCCCGCATAGACTAAATCCTCGTGTTCTAGGGATAGCAAACAGGTGATAAACTGTCACCCTGGTTAACGCCGGCTTGTTGCAACAGATCGCGCACTTCCTCATCACTCGTCTGAGAAAAATCTGCATACCATGCACCAACCGCCATAAACGGCGCGGGCGTAATGACGCAGGCGACTTCGTCAACAACGCCCCGAAATTCATCGCAGATATCCTGCGCCCCTACCGGAACCGCAACGATCAACTTTGACGGCTCCATTTTACGAAGCGCAAGCGCAGCCGCGTGCATAGTCGCGCCCGTCGCCAGCCCATCATCAATCAGAATCACCGTGCGGCCGAGTACATCCGGGATGGGGCGAGCGCCGCGATAAAGCCGCTCGCGTCGTTCCAATTCCTTTTGCTCGCGCCGGACAATCGCGTTAATCAGGCTCCGCGGAAGACCCATCTCGCTCGTTATCTCTTCGTTCAAAACTCGCACCCCGCCGCTGGCAATTGCGCCCATGGCCAACTCTTCATGACCGGGAACGCCAAGCTTGCGGACGACAAAAACATCCAGAGGTGCGTGGAGCGCGCGCGCAACTTCATAGGCGACAGGAACACCACCGCGCGGCAGCGCCAGAACCAGCACATCTGCCCGATTGGCATACGCTCTTAATTTGTCGGCCAGTTTCGCGCCGGCTTCCCTGCGGTTGGAAAACGGTTTACTCATTTAAAAGCTGGGCCTTCTATAGGTTTTTTCTTGCATAGGTCCAAATTGAATCTCACAGAGTGAACGTCGCACATATTGCGGGTCGAGGCCAAGGAGTTCGCAGACATTGTCAAACGAGAATATCCAGCCGTTACCCTCATGCATAACCCACTCCTCCACTTCATGGAATCGTCCTTTGCCTTCAACATCGTGTGCTTGATAGTACTTCTTATATTCCTGAGCCGCGTCATCGAGAATCGCAACGAGAAGCGATTTCTCCGGTCCGAGATACTCGCTGCGGCGAAACGCATCGAGGTATTGCTGCATTAATAAGTTGTCGTTTCTTGTAATATTGAAACTGTATTCTGCCATTCCCTCTCCCATTTTCTTGAAGCCTTCACCGAATTTGCGGTTAGCCATCGATCTGTTTTCGCCGCTCGGACTCGGGGTCCGCCAGGGAACGTAAGCCAGCTTGGAGCTAAGAAGCTCTTGCCCCGTGCGTTACTTGCGTCTTACCCGAGGCGCGGCGAAACGTACTGCGATTTTTCGCTATAAAATAGCTACGGCGAAACTTAGCGTTTCGGTCCGACGGCTCTGAGATGTCTTTAAGAGCTTCATCCGCTAATTCCTCGTCTTCCGTGCCTTCGGTGCGCAAGGCAAGGTCGCCGAGAGATAGCATTCCGACCAGCTGTTTCTCTTGGTTAAATACGGGCAGGCGGCGAATCTGCTCCGCCTCCATTAAAATTACCGCTTCTTCGACCGATTGATCGTCGAAACAATAACTCACTCCGGGAGTCATAATATCGCATACCTTGGTTTGGGTGGGATCACATCCATCGGCCACCAGACGTAGCGCCATATCGCGGTCAGTAACAACTCCTTGAATTTTGTCCCCGTCGCAGACTGGCAATGCACCGACATCGAGTTCGCGCATTTTCGCCGCGGCTTCTTGGGCTGTGTCATCAATGTAAATCACCTCAGCGCCTTGAGTCATGATTTCTCTAATTTGCATAAAACACCTCCCGTTTATTTTCCATTGGTCATTTATCATGTGCGACTATCGGCTCGATCTGCAACCTCGATTACTCCTGCTTGGTCGGCGCAATGAGCGCAGCAGAAAAAAGTCCCATTGCTTTCGATACCATGGCCAATTACCTTACAGCCACAATGAGCACATTGGGGTGCCAACGAATTTATTGCGCACTCGAAACTATCAAAAATATGCGACTTTCCCTGCAACTTTATTTCGAAGGCTTTATCGTAATCGTTACCGCAGGTTTCACATAAGGCCATTTTACAATCCTCTTCCTTAATGTTTTGGGTTTGTTTTTCGATTGCGCTTGAATTATTTTTAAATAGCCGCAAAAGGAATGCCAGCGTTCGCAATTTTCTTGTTATTTGTTGTAGCGCGGAGCTGGCCCGGACTTTCCAAACAGACGTTGGGAAATCGACGGGGTATTCCAACGTAGTAGCGATAAGGAACAAAGATATACCTTTCGTATTTGCCATTGGTGTCTCCAACCTAGGTCACTTTAAATTGCGCTATTCTCGATTATAGTAATACAAGTCAGCTCATATTCGCGGGTATTAGCCAATCGCAGGTTCCGTTCAAACCCTTTTGCGAACGGAGAATTCTATCCCGCGCGAAGGAGACTCACTTGTAAGGAAACGGCAAAAGGCGTCGCGAAATTGCAATTCCTTTCGGATAGTAACGATCTCGCAAGTGCGGGCTCAGCGATCTTGAGTTCGACGTGTAGCTTATTTAGGATTTAGGATTGACAGTGTCTGCTGGGGCTTTCAGGCCCCATCGAAACGACTAGCACAACAGTATGCGTCAATAGAGAATAGTTCTTAGAAACTACTCAGATCGGCACAAGACTTCATCATCGCTCAACCGGCTCAATCTATATCTATATGCCCAAAATAATCTTCCACGAGCTTGGATCCCGAACACCCGCTTCCAAGCGTCAAAACTAAAGGTGCCGGGAGACGAACCAAACAAAGGATCTTTTGTAGGGAGATAAATATGGCACAAAAAGCGAATCCGGTGCACGTCATTAGTGCAGGTGGCGTCCCAACTTACGATATCTTTGAGCACGATGAGAATTTCATAAAGATACAATTGATCGCCAGCGAAGAGCATCACTTATTGGTAGACAAGCAGGCGCTAAGGTCATTTGCAGAAGTTTTTGCTAAGCTGGCAAGTCAATTCACTGCTTAGGCCATCTCCTGTTGTTCAGAGTATGCTTCAAGGGCTTTTTGGAAGTGTATCAGAAAGATCGCCTGTCGGATCCATGCTGATCGGCGCATGGCGGCGGTCATCTACTCTGGGGCTGTGTGCCGAGGTAGGCGAACCACGAATTTGGTTCCGTCCTCCGCTGTCGAGATTACACTGATTGTTCCCGCATGCGCTTCAACAATCTCACGAGCTACAAACAGACCAAGACCTAAATGCCGAGTGTACTTTTCTTTTTTGGTGGTATGAGAGAAGGGATCGAAAATTGTCTGAAGGTCGGATTGAGGTATCGGGACGCCCTTGTTGTGTACTGTGAGGACAATTTCCTTCAATTCCCCGCAAACCTCGACGCTCACTGGGGTCGTTGGGTCACCATGCTGTATTGCGTTAGAAATAAGATTTGCGAGCATTTCACTTATCCGAACCTCATCTAAGGCGCCGTGCAGACCTGTGCCGCAATCTGCACGGATGGTGCGCTCCGGGTGGGCCGCTACAAATTCCGCAACTGTGCGCTGACAAACTGGGGTAAAGTCTATTAACTCCCTTTTTACAATCAAAGGCTGTCCAAAACGAGCCCTGGTGAAGTCCATCAAGTTATCAATCAACTTGCTCATACGCATGCCACTATGAACCATATTAGCAGCAAGGTCTGCGACAGCGACCTTATCGAAACCGCCTGTTTGAAGGATCTGCGCCGAAGATACGATCGCGTTGAGTGGATTCCGCAGATCGTGTGCCATAACAGCAATGGCTAAATCCCGGGACGTATTGGTTTCTTGCATAAATCGAACAGTCGATTTAGTGAGCGCCTGATCAATCCCTTCATTGAACCTGATTAATTGATGAACGTTAGAATGGTCCCCTAAGTCCGGTAAACTCTCCATCCAGAGCCGAGCGACAGTCGCCCGAAGAGCCCGGTATTCAGAGACGAGTTGAGCCTGATTAAAATCTAATCTGAGGCGTTCGGTGGCGTGGCTTTCCGCAGCGGTGTCTACATGTGTAGGGCGGGCGCCACGACCTTTTGACTTCTCTGCCTGCTCTAATGGAGTTTGCACAGTCTCCATATCCTTCGCAATGCTCTTCAGGATTTCTTCCGCTGAATTTCGTAGTACGATTTTGGTGAATTTGGAGTCAGGCAATACGGTGGCGGCAAAGGATTCCCATTCCGTAAGAATCCGCTCGAGGTTTAGGAGAATGAATTCTGACAAGCGCATATCTTTTTGTAACAAAGGTGATTAATCGAATCTATGGAGTAGAGGCGCGCCCAGGGCTATACAGAGCCGCTCAGTTAAAGCAGCCGCTGAATATTCGATTTTAAAATATCGAATAGGACAGGCTTGCGGATGACTAAGGAGTTCGGCATTTTGGAAACGTCAATAGCGTCGTTAGGATTAGAGGTCAGAACAATAAAGGGTGTTTCTGGGGAGATAGAACGCAGGCGCGTTAGCAATGTAATACCATTAACGTGGGGCATACGAATATCTGAAATCACTAGGTCAAATTGAAAAGTATTAATTAGAGCGAGAGCCTCAGCGCCATCTTTCACCTCATCGACCTCATATCCCTCTCGTCGCAAAAACATGCTGATCAGTTTTCGGCTGATGGGCTCATCCTCTGCGAAGAGAATTCGATGTTGCATGCGCCACTTTTTTCCTATGGAAGCGATGGCTTTTCGGTGCTCAATTTATGCCCATAATGACTAATATTGCGGTATTTCGGGCCCATCAATGTGTCTTAACCCTAAACAACGCAATGAACGTACCAACCGAGACAGCCTAACAGAATGACGAACTATCCTGGATTAAGCCTAAAAGCAGAATAAATTTCTCGGCGATGAACGGAATATCGCCCCGCAGCCGCCGAGATTTTTCGCGCCCAGGCGGCATGGATTGCATCTCATTGTGAGAAGCGGCGCGCGCTTATTTCCAGATGGGGCTGAACTTTTCACCAAGAGAATACCCGGGCCTATCGGGCTCTCTAACGACATCGCGCGCTTTGGTGGCTTACGAATCCCGCCAAACGCGACATGCCGCAAATGCTCGTCCGGTGTCCATTCGGTGAATTCTACTGGACGACGAGTTAGGGTTTGAGCCAGACGCAGTTTTTCATTCCTCGTTAGTAAGCGCCCCTTGGGTACGTCTTTTTTGTCCGGCAGATTCGCGAAACGGGCAGACGTCGGTCTCCAGTAGCGTTCCCCGGCTTCGTGATTATCAGACGCATCGTTGAATTGAATAGGATATGTTTAAAATTTTCTTAGGAAAGGAGGAAACGACGATGAAAAAAATCGTATCACGATCGGCGGTCGTACTTTTTGCTTTTGCAATTACGTTAGCAGGTTGCAAAAACAAAGATGAATTGCCAGCTCCACCGCCACCATCACCAGCTCCAGCGCCGGAAACACCGTCGCCTGGAGACGCGGCCCAACCAATGACACCGCCTCCCGTTAAACCACCCGATCAAAAAGACCAGTCGAAAACCAAGTAAGTAGGTTTCTACTAGTTTTACCCAAAAAAGCGAAAATCCGAGCTTGCTGAAGCGGGCTCGGATTTTCATATTGTGCTGCGCAAATTGAGTTCACCACAAACAATGCGAAGATGCTGAAACGATCAAGGACACACATACTGAAATCTGCGGAAAGAAGGAATCGACATGCCGCGCAAATTTATGGATTCATATTAAAACGAGCAAAAAATGAACGTAAGCGAACGAATCAACAAGCTATAGAATCCCTGGACTAGTTCATCAGCCGCGCCAAAGGACTACTGGAGCATCCTGACGCGGCAAGACTGACAGTAGCCTATGACAAAATTGCCGGTTCAGACTAATTCAATGTTTCGGGATGGCCATCAAGAAGGTGAAGGAGCATTGGAAGCCTCGGTTATGGTCAGGAAAAAGATCAGACCTCTTCAATGCTCTCCGGAGGGAATAGAATGTTACGGTGTGATTAGGAGGTCTGTACCGATGAAAGACCAAAATGAGAAAACGCGTCGCGCCCCACGAAAAGCCCCAGCAACAGAAGATACTTCCATAGTGGATGCGCCAGACGAGCTCACGACCACGTATTTTGCAAAGTCAGAGGAAAGGCCGGAGAAAAAGGCCGAGTTTCCAGACAAGTGGATTTCTATCGCAGCCTATTACATCTGGAAAGGTGACGGGGAGCCCGAGGGACGCGATTCTGAATATTGGGAGCGGGCAATAGCGGAATTAAGCCAACTTCAAAAGGAGGACACTTTCTCTAAACCGCGGAACGAAGACGAAGAGCGAGAATAATATACAGAAGATTACTTGCGCCACGCAGTGTTTATCGGGACTCACAAGGGCAGTAGCGTCCATTGGATAGTTTAGCTGTCAATCCCTTCTTTTGTGCCCAGTTGACGTCATCTCGCGTCCTGGAGGTAGGAATCCAGAAAAAATGTCCACTCCTCAGTGACATCTTCGCGCCGCTCAAGGAATATGCCTCCGTAGGACGACGAGGCCGAGCGCCAAGATGAAAATGTCGCCGAAAGGAGACCGCTGTGGATGGGTTCTCTCGCAGATCTCTTAGGGGTTTGTTATGGGACTTTTGGACGTCGCGGGCGCCGTCTGGTTCTCTGTGGGCAGATAAACGAAATGGAATGAGGCGCGACCTTGATACTAATTGCCTTGGGCCCTGCGTGCTTGTCGTTTTTTATGGACCAGGCTTTATCATCGATGTGAATCGGACATCCGTTCGACTCAATTTGCAAATGTCGACCACGATGAACGGTTAGTTTTGCTTTTTCACTGTTGCCCTTTATGCAATGGCCGAGATATCTGCTAAACTTGCTTTCCTCGCCGCGACGAACCAAGACTACGTCTAGTAATCCGTCGTTAGTATCCGCTCCAGGCGCCAGATCAAGATTGGGACCGGCATATCGAATATTCAATGCCTGTATCAGAACGTAATCATCCGAAAGGTCTTCATTATCCAGAAGCACTTTCATTTTCTTGGGCCGATGTTTTCCTAGCTGCTCTTTAAAAATCTCTAGGACCCGCGCGATTTCATCTTCGCGACAGGCCGAAGCGGCAAGTGCTGGATCGTTTTGTTCTTCAATGTTCAAAATCGTCGCAGCAAATAAACCGAACCCGACCCCTTCAACGAAGTACTGTGACCCCCACGGACCCTCAGCTTCGCCAATGTCGAAGTTTGAACGAGGCGCCGTTTCCCATTCCGTGATCAAAGATTCTAGCACTCTGCCCGTCAACCCTAAGGCGTGGCCTATATTATTGGCCGTGCCGATAGGTAATAGTGCGACCGGGATGGTATTACTGAGCAGCCGACGGGCGACCTTACCGACGGTACCATCGCCGCCAGCGATAGCGATGATATCGCAAGATTTCTTAAGCGCCTTTTTCCAATCTTTCTCTTTTATAGATTGATACTTTACCCTATGGCCGGCGGACTCGATCATCTCGACTATAAGGTCGCCTGAGGGTTGTGAACCATCACCGGCGGTCGGGTTATGGATAAGCGTGATTTGAATGGCCGTCTTTCTCCTCTACGGTTGCGATAGTACTCACGGGATCACCGGTTCTTCGATACCATGAACATTTCGGCGCGTTACTCAACACATGGTTCGGACAGTTCTTTTCATCACTTGTGATCAAAGTGATTCGATAAATAAGGCAAGCATTCTTGCGTCATTGCTTTTTCGCACTTCCCGGTTCCGCTTGTTTACGGTGCACCCGTGACAACTGCTAGTGGACGATTAGTCATCCTGCTTTCTCCTTAGGGGGTATCTTTAACGTGAGCGCAAGGAGCATGCCATGAAAATATTGGGTTCGCCGCTAACGCTCTTTTAAGATCTCGTGAAGCCTCCTGTAGAGGCTTGCGCGTCAAGTGGCTTTTGGGGCTTCCGACGACATCGGGTTTTGCTGTTGCTGATGTGAGAGTCCGTGCAAGTTGGTGTATAAAATGATGGCTGATGAATTAGTAACACAAATCTTGACGATTGATTGCGTGTGAAGACAACGTGCTCCTGTTACCCGGGAGATTTCTGATCTTTTGCGGGCCAGATACGCCACGACCCTTCGATGCCTATTCTCCGGCATCCTGGAGAACAATATTCCCCGCTCATTTTCTCTTCGCGTGTCTTACGCGGGAATTTGCGCAGATCCCTTGCAGAATCGGGACACCAGCCTAGAACCTTTCCCAAATTTGAAACAGATCTTGGAATTAAAATCGCATCATTGGACTTGTAGCGTCGTTCAGTTCAATCCAACTGCGGCAACAATAACCGAGCAGTCGCGAGACGGTCATCGGCGCGGCCGATTCATTGTCCTTGTACTGGTCTTCTCCAGATAGTGTTGCATCATGGGTGTCACCGAAAGCCCGTGAACGACGATCGACGTCGCAACGGTTGCCAGGGTGACGCCAATGAGTAGGCGGGCCGTGCTCGGCTCAACGCCCATAGTGATGCCGTACATCAGATAATACATCGATCCCACGCCGCGGATGCCGAACCAAAAGATCAGGATCTTTTGCAAACGGGTCGTGTTTGATCGCCATAAACTCGGCAGCGCCGCCAGCGGCCGGATTACCACCAGCAACAGAGGAATAAACCAGACAGCGCTCCATGGAATGCTGCTCGGTAGCAGCAACGTTCCGATAAAGATCACCACTGCCGCTTCGCAGATCCGTTCGAGTTGTTCGTTAAAGCCGAGGACAGCGTGGGCCATGTAAGCCGGAGCCTTCTCGTCGTCGGTTTCGATCTCCTCTGTGGGTCCGGTAGGTGCGAGTTCATCAGGAGGCGGGTTATCGCCGGTGACGCGGCGCTCGATTCGTCGGAGGGCAAGGCCCGCCGCGAACACCGCCAGGAAGCCATATGCATGCGCCGCCAGGGCGAGTCCGTAAGACAATCCGATCAGGCCGAGCGATAGAAATTCATCCAATCCCAACGCCACCCGGTGTTTGCGGCGCAGATAAATAACTAGCTGTCCGACTAGTGTGCCAATGAGCGTCCCGACTCCCAATCCGCCCGCCACCGCCCAAAGCAGGTCGACGGCCATCCATCGCCAGAGGCTCGTCCCAGGTGCATGCAGGTTCAGCAGCCAGAGCCCTAGCATGACGAACGGAAACGCTGTGCCATCGTTCATGCCAGCTTCGCCGGTCAGGCTAAATCGCAGTCGATCCCGGTCGGCTGCGTGCTCAACCTGAACGTCTGACGCCAGCACCGGATCGGTTGGTGCCAATACTGCCCCGAGAAGAACAGCCGCGCCCCAACTCAGCCCCAATCCCATAACTCCCGCCACGGCGATCAGTCCAACCGTCAACATCATCGAAAGCGTCGCGAGCCTCAATGGCAACCGCCACAGTATGTCAGTAAGCGGCGTTCGCAACTTGAGTCCGGCGGTGAAGAGCGAGACGATAACCGCCAATTCGGTCAGGTGCTCCAGGCCTTGGGCAGATTTGAGCGGGTCAACGTCCACAAGACCTATAGCCAGCGGTCCCAGTAGAACACCTATAAGCAGGTAGATCATCGAGTTGGTCAGAGGCAGGCGTTTGACCACTGATCCTAGCAGCGCCATCACTATCAACGTCGCCCCAGCGACCAAATACCAGAGCGCAATCTTCAACCGCCGCCCCCTCCCGAGGTCTTGAGAACAGTTGTCTGATCAAAGTTTTTTACAGGCAATTCAACAATCTCCGTGTGAAAGACCAAGATATCTAGACGATTTCCGCTTCGTAAAGCAAAACCTTCAAAACAAAAACGGCCTCGTCATAAACTTCGGGGTTTCGGCGATAGCTCTTGTATCAACTGAATGCAGACCGCGGCGGGCAAGATCGGTACACATGCTGCGCCGCTACGGCCCGTTCGAACCGTGGTTCGACAAAACCTGGCGCCGGGGAAATCGAGCTGACGAGGTGAGCAAATCAGACGAACGCAGGCTCACAAGCGGTTGCGGCAGGCGCCGATGGCGCGTCGCTTAGCCCTGAGATTGAATTGTATTCTCCTACAATTGCGACAGAAAGCGGACAGCCGATGAAGGTTTTCTTAAACGTCCATAGTTTTGCCGATTATAGGTCGCAAGCGCCAACTCCATACACACGGGTGTGGGGTTCATCGGAACGGGCACTGATCCATAACACTTGGATGGCGTGGTGGATGGGTTCTAAACCACACACACGGCAAGCTGCCACCGGCACGTCGCCGATAGCTCTCAAGCGATGCCACTTCAACATCACTTCAAAGTAACTCGCTGCACTTTAATGGTTTGATTTTATGGATCGACCAGAGCCACCGCAGCCCTTTACGGGAGAGTGTAAGGGTTCAAATGATTAAAGTCCGCGTCCGCTTATACCCGTTTTTTGAAGCGGCAGACACTCGCCTGCAAGTCAAAGATTTCTTTCTTATCAGGGTCTCTTTCTGTTTGCATGGCTCAGCGGGCGAATCATTTACGACCTGGCCTGTTCATCCTCGATCAGTTTAAGAACCTTTTCCCGCAACTGGTCATCCTCATCGATGGTCTGAAATAGCGCGCGAAACCGTGCTATCGTCAACCCCTCCCGTTCGAGCGTCGCGCTGAGCTTTACCATTGCGTCTTGCTCGATCCCGCTTTTTTCCTGCGGTGTTTTTGCCGCGCTTATTTGAAGCTCAGAAGCGGTGCGAATTTTGTCAAACTCCACATAAGATTTTGCGAACGCCTGCAATTCCTGATCGCTAACTCTTTCCGGCTCTGCGACTGACTGCCGTTCCGATAGATTTGCTTGAGCCGAAATTACCGTAACCGACGACGTGAGTGGCACAACTAGCGCCATGCCCAATATCACCATGCTCATCACTTTGTTATTCATTGATACCTCCTCGATACATGGAGCAGATCAAGCGTCCGCAGTTGGATCCTGTTTAACTGAGCAAGCATTGTGCCGATACAGCACCGGACGCCCCATCGCAGCAGTTTAAAAAGGGAATTGCCGGCTCGGGTCCTTTGGCCGGCGGTCCAACTGCACAGATTTACTAATAAACCATGACGACTGCGGGGACACTTGCCAGCGAAATTTTACTTTGACTTTAAATATCTATTTCGCGCCGTGTGAGTCCTCCACCATTTTTTGCAGGTGATTTTCTGCTGTAGCGCAGATATTCCCTACGCTACGTTACAAGCGCTTGCGATTAACACTGATCCTCGCAAGCGCTATTATTTCAAATGTTCGTCTGCCTTCATCAACTTGCTGGACCGGAATTCAGTTGCGGAAAGTGGCGTTGACGCATAGTCCCGGATCAAACCCGGCTGCATGTAGGGCATTGTCCAATCGCGATAATCCAAACACCTTGGAGATAGAAGTGCGGTTTCTTTTTTAAGATAGCCAGCAAAAAACGTTGCCGTTATTCTTGTAAGGGTTGCAAATACATATACATAAAGACGCACTACCAACGGACTGCATTCGACCGTTCAAAGAAAGGCTCGATAGGCTCTGAATTCTACGCCGCGAATAGCGAATCAATTGATGTAACAATGGCGGGCCACGCGATTACAGACGCATCCTCGAAGAACGGCAGTTGCACGCTGAAGGATCCAAGCCGGCGTCAGTCCTAAATTTAAATCTCCAACAATACTCGTCGCGTGAGATGAAATTGAAGCGCTTTCAGTCCAGGTTTCGCTTCAATAAAAGAAAGTAAATAAGCGAGGCAGAGTATAACTTTTCCCACCATTGGGTCGTCCTAGTTCAGAACGTTAACAAAAACAGGAAGTTCGGGAGGGCATAGCACTTGCGACTAGTCTTGTAGTACCAATCCAATAGGAGGTCTAACAATGGAGCGGATAAAAAAATCGATTGAAGTCGACCGACCCCTCAGCGATGTTTACAACCAATGGACGCAATTCGAAGAATTTCCAAAATTTATGGAAGGAGTAAAGGAAGTTCGACAACTGGACGATCAGCGGCTGCACTGGAGGGCTGATATTGGTGGGAAAGAAAAAGAATGGACTGCAAAGATCATCGAGCAAATCCCAGATGATCGCATTGTCTGGCAGTCCCAGTCGGGAGAATACACTTCCGGTCAGGTAGATTTTGCGAGATTAGGGCCGGATCGGACCCGCGTGGCATTAGAATTATCCTACGAACCCACGGGATTTATCGAAAACGTTGGTGACGCGGTGGGCTTAGTTTCCAGACGAGTCGAAAATGATCTTGAGCACTTCAAAGAATTCATCGAAAACCGACGTCAGGAAACCGGGGCTTGGCGGGGTACGATTCGTGAAGGGCCCAAAGCTATTTAATAACTAGGAGACGCTGCGTAAAGCGCTTAACAACAGAGCGGGATAGCAAAAAGAGGTCTTCCATTCGGAGACCTCTTTGGCTTTCCGTAAATCCGAGAGCGGATTCGTTATAACCCAACATCCCCTCCAACACGCAGCCACGCAGAATACCCGGCTCATCGGCCTATGAAAAACCAGTACAGGGCTGTCTTCAAAATCGTCGTCGCAAAAACTATCAATCTCGTTTCTTGCTCATTTGAGTGCATCATCTCGTGTCTTGAAGCCACGTCTCATTATCCGATCATCGCGTTCGGGTACAAGGTCGCAGAGCGATACAAAAAGATCCCACCCTCTCGCCATGTGAACCTGTAGTAATGGATATTGCTACTCATGGAGCCGTCTTATTGCGAGGCTTTGATTTGAGGAGCCCCCCAGATTTCGAGACTGCCACCCTTTCTATTTCGAGATTTCAAGGAATCAACGAATGCCTAATGTCCCAGCCAGGTCGTGAGGTCGTAAAAGGCACTCGCTTGGTACTCCACACCAATAATCTATACAGGACTGGGGGAGCTGTCGCGTATAAGTGCTGTGCAGTTATAAATATACTGACCAAATTCATTGGAAAACCCGTGGATCGAAACTGGGTGACAGGTTGTTAATTACACCGCCGTCCACGATTACCGTGAACCACTCCTTTGGCTACGGCTTACCGACTCGGGCTTTGATCCGGTAACGTTGCCGTTCGCTCGGTCCCCCCACAGCGCAGATTGTCCCACCGCTAGCTTGCTGCGAGACACTCGTTGAATTACGTCTAATCGTTTCTCATCTTTCATTGTCAGGGTTGTCATGCTCCTACCCTGACATAATTACATTGCCGTTAGCCCGACAGAATCGCGGTGGGACAACAAGTAAATCTCAGTCAAAAACGGTCATGATAATTTCCTCTTTCTCAATTCTGTTCACTTTAAGTTCACCTAATAGGCTTTTCACTGTAAATTATTTAATAAATTCAGGGTTATACCGCGATACACTTATACCGGCATTATTCAGCGGTAGGTTAATAACAGTAGGAAAGCGAAGAATAATTCATAACGGGAAACGGAAATACCGACAATGGCGATGCGACGCCAGGGCGAAACCGCCGGGCAAAAAGCTGCAAAGACAAAAGCTTCGAAGGCGACGACGAATCATCATCCGGCGCGCCGCCAGGTCTCCCCTCGGCCAACAAAAGCCGCTGCAATCGCGCCCCGGGAAATTCCCCCAGGAGTCGACAGCGCGGATCTCGAGGCCGGCGCCGAGACCGTTCACCTGACCAATCTGCGCAAAGTCTTCTGGCCCGAATCGGGTATTACCAAAGGCGCGCTTTTGCAGTTTTATCTCGACATTGCGCCGGTGCTGCTGCCCCATTTAGTCGATCGTGCGATGGTCATGAAACGTTACCCCAACGGCATTGCCGGGCCGTTTTTCTTCATGAAACGCGCGCCGACGCCGCGTCCCGCCTGGATAGACACTTGCGACATCGAGCATGCGTCCGGCAACGTCATCGATTTCCCGATCATCCGCGACTTGGCGTCGCTTCTGTGGGTGATCAATCTTGGCTGCATCGACCTCAATCCCTGGTACGCTCGCTGCGACGATGTCGATCGACCCGATTATTTGCACTTCGACCTCGATCCGGTGAAAGGCGCGACCTGGGCGCAGATCGTCGAGACCGCCGCGGTGGTCCATGCCGCCCTCGATCAACTCAAGCTGCCCTCCTTTCTCAAGACCACCGGATCGCGCGGCTGCCACATTTATGTGCCGATCATGCGTGGGCCGACGCAAAAGGAAGTTTGGACGGTGGCCAAACAAATGGCTATAACCCTCGCCAAGCTGCGGCCGGATCTCATCACCTCGGAATACCGCATCGATAAGCGGCCGGCCAAACGGGTGCTGGTGGATTACAATCAAAATGCCTGGGGTCGCACGCTCGCTTCGGTCTATTCAGTACGTCCCCACCCGCGCGCTTGCGTCTCGGCGCCGATCACCTGGAAGGAATTGGACCAAGGTATCCGGATCGAAGACCTGCGGCTGGACAATATGCCGGCGCGGATAAAAAAGCTTGGCGATCTATGGGCCGGCCTGCTCAGCCCGGAAAAGCGCGCCCGCTTGGAAACTCTCTATCATGCTGCCGATTGAGCCGCCGTTTGCGCCGATGGATGCTTTGCCGGTTGCCCGGATCCCCGCCGGTCCCGACTGGCAGTATGAACCGAAGTGGGACGGTTTTCGCTGTCTCGTGTTTAAGGATGGCGGTGCCGTCGACCTGCAATCGAAGAAAACCGAGCCGTTGGGCCGTTACTTCCCTGAACTAGTCGCAGCATTGGAGCAGGTTAAAGCCGACCGATTTGTCGTCGACGGCGAAATCGTCGTGCCCGCCGGCGCGGCAAATTCCTTCGACGACCTGCTGCAGCGCATTCATCCGGCGGCCAGCCGGATTGCCAAACTGTCCAAATCGCATCCAGCGAAACTGATCGTCTTCGACTTGCTCGTCGAAGACGGCAAAGAAGTCGCGGGCAAACCGCTGCGCGAGCGCCGCAGGTTACTGGAAAAGTTTTTCCAACGCGTAATGCAGCATCCGGCGCTCGAACTTTCGCCGGCGAGCACGCAACTCAAGGACGCCGAAAAATGGCTGCAATCCGCCGGCGCAGTTCTCGACGGTGTCATCGCCAAACGCCTGGACCTCGGTTATCAGTCCGGCGAGCGCACGGGCATGCAAAAGGTCAAGAATCTGCGCACCGCGGATTGCGTCGTCGGCGGCTTCCGCTACGCCGCCCAAGCGCCGGTGGTCGGCTCACTGTTGCTCGGCCTTTATAACCGGGAAGGGTTGCTCGATCATATCGGCTTTACCTCCGGTTTCTCCCAGAACGAGCGCAAAAAATTGCTCAAGGTCGTCGAGCCGCTGATCGAGAAACCCGGCTTCACGGGTAAAGCTCCCGGCGGTCCAAGCCGGTGGAGTGGTAAGCGTTCAATGGAATGGCAACCGCTGAAGCCGGAATTGGTTGTCGAGGTGCAATACGATCATTTTACCGGCAACCGGTTTAGACACGGAGCGAAAATATTGCGCTGGCGGCCGGACAAGGCGCCGCGCGCATGCACGATCGATCAGGTGGAACAGTCGCACAGTTAAGTTGGGTGTCATGCAATCGCGAAGTGAGAAACTTACTAGGAGATCCTGCGAAGTAAGGGAAGAACGCGCAGGCCGCCAGCTATCAACTAGATGGTCGCCGCGGTCAATGACGCATCACAAGCGCTGCGAGGAGGAATACCGAAATGGAAAAACCGCGAACAGGAAATTACCGCAGAGCAACTGCTGATCCGATATACGAGCCCGATGTTAGCGCCAAGCCGGCAAGCGACCTGGCCGCGCAACGGTTGTGGGTCGCGCGTTTCTTGGCCGAGCTACTGGACCGGCGATTCGCCATTCCCGGCACATCGATCCGCATCGGATTGGACCCGATCCTCGGACTGGTGCCGGGGGTCGGCGACTTGTTGGCCAATCTGACCGGCTCGGCGATTCTGTTTATCGCGGCGCAGTTTAATCTACCCAAGATCGTCTTGTTGCGCATGGGGCTGAACATCGCGATCAACGCCCTGATCGGCGCGATTCCGATCTTGGGCGATATTTTTTCGATCTGGTTTCGCAGCAACATCAAAAACGTCCAGCTATTGGAACGCTACGCCGGCGGTCCCCGGCGAACCTCGACAGCAGCCGATTGGGCGTTTGTCATCGCTCTGATCGCCGCATTGATGATGGTTGTTTTTGCCATTCTGGCGGGAATGGTTTGGCTGGTGAGCCGGCTCGCCAACTTGATCGGCTGATACCAATATGCCGGATCGTTTTTACGTCGCTAATCAGTTGCGCGCCATCGGCCAGTTATTGGCCTTGAAAGGCGATAACCCGTATAAGGCCCAGGCCTACGAGCGCGGCGCCCGCGCATTGGAAAATCTCGCCGAGGATTTCGACCTATTGGTGCGCGCCCAACGGCTAACGGCGATCTCCGGCATCGGTGCAGCCCTCGCTGCCGTCATCGAAGAAATTTACCAGACCGGTGAGAGCTACCTGTTGCAGCAATTGCGCGAGCAGTTGCCGCCCGGCGCCGTGGAACTCAGCCGGGTGCCGGGATTGAGCCTGAAAAAAATCGCTGCGCTCCATGACCAGCTCGCTATCGAGAGCGTCGACGCTTTGAAAACCGCCTGCCAGGAGGGGTTGGTGCGAAACGTCAAAGGTTTCGGCAAAAAATCCGAAGCCAAACTGCTGGTCGATATTGAAAAGCTGGCACAGCCGAGTGAACGGTTTTTGCTGCATCACGCGCTGGGCGCGGCGGAACAGTTGTTGGCGCACCTGCGCGCGGCGCCCGAGTTGATCGCCGCGGCCGCCGCCGGCGGGTTGCGGCGGCGCCGGGAAACCGTGCGCCAACTGGTAATCGTCGCCGGCACCGATCAACCCAAGGCGATTATGGACCGCTTCCTGAGATTTCCGGCGCTGCTCACCACCCTCGAATTGACCGAGCGCGAATGTCTGGCGCAATTGGCCGACGGCATGAAAGCGCGGCTGATTATTGCCGAACCGCAAAGCTATATCGCCACCCTGCATCGCTACACCGGGTCCCGCGCACACCTTGCCGGGTTGGCGCAACTGGCTGCGCGCGCCGAAAATACCGTCGGCGATGAACCGGACGCCAAAGATCCGAGCGAAATCGCAGCCGATGCCGAGGCGGGTGAGACAGCCATCTATCGTCGATTCGGATTGCCCTACATCGCGCCCGAGCTGCGCGAAAACGACGGCGAAGTGGCAGCGGCGGCGGCGGGGCAACTCCCCGACCTGCTGCGGCTGGAAGATATCCAAGGCATGACCCATTGTCACACCGACTATTCCGACGGTGCCAACAGCGTCGAAGAAATGGCGCTGGCCGCGGCGGCGATGGGTATGAAATATCTGACCATTACCGATCACTCGCCCACGGCATTTTACGCCCGTGGGGTGCAGATCGAGCGGCTATTGGCCCAATGGGAAGAGATCGAAAGGGTGCAGCAGCGGGTCCCCATCAAGCTGCTCCGAGGAACCGAATCGGATATCACCGAAAGCGGCGCCCTCGATTATCCCGATTCCATTCTCGAGCGTTTCGATGTGATCATCGCCAGCATCCACGCCCGCAACAAAATGAATTCGGCGCAGATGACCGACCGTTTATTGAAAGTACTGCAGCTGCCGCTATTCAAAATCTGGGGCCATCCGTTGGGCCGTCTGATTCAATCCAGAGCGCCCATCGACTGTCGGGTCGAAGAAATCCTCGATGCGGTGGCGGCGTCCCGCGCCGCCATCGAAATCAATGGCGATCCCCACCGGCTCGACCTGGAACCGCGCTGGATTCGCCATGCACGCGCACGCGGCATCAAATTCATCGTCTCCACCGACGCCCATTCAACACGCGGCATGGGTAATCTCCACTTCGGCGTCGCCATGGCGCGGCGCGGCTGGTTACAGCGATCCGACGTTTTAAATACTTTGAACCCGGCGGCATTCGCCCAGGCGGTGCATCCGTGAACCGGGTGTTTCTCCTATCGCCGGCCAATTGCAACGGCGTCCGGGCACGCTGGCTGCTCCGTAAAAATGGCCAGTCTGCGCTGGCGCAGCAGCTGCGCAGTGACAGCGGCGCGCCCATCGGCGACGTCTTTAAGTTTCTCAGCGCGCTATATTTTCGCGGCAAACTGACCTATGCGACTGCCTTCGCCCGACCGCCCGAGCATAGCATGGGCGTTGCGATCATCACTCCCACCGCCGGCCTGATGCCCTGCGATACTCCAATCGGTATCGCCCAATTGCGCGGTTTTAGCCGAGTGCCTATCAGCATTAAAAACCAGCGTTATCGCACTTCCCTATGCCGGGCAGCCGATGGTTTTGCCGACCAGATCGGACCGGCTTGCGAAGTGGTGCTGCTCGGCAGCATCGCCAGCACGAAATATCTCGACCTCCTGCTGCCGATCTTCGGCGAGCGCCTGCGCGTGCCGGCGGCGTTTATCGGGTTGGGCGACATGAGCCGCGGTGGGTTATTGCTGCGCCATGTCCGCGAACAGCGCGAGCTCGATTATATTGCCGCTTCGTCCATCCCGGAGGTACGCGTACCGAGACCGCGTCCGACCCTTAAACTCTCATCGCCAAGCGCATCATGAGCGCATCCCGGCTAGTCAATCTTAAATTAGCCCTAAATTAGTGCACCGGCCGACCTTGTCCCGAAACCAATTCATGGGCATGGCGACCGTATCACTCTTGCGACAGACAGACGGCTCAGGTTGCTGGCTCAGACGGTATTTACAGACCTCTTAATTGTCACCCGTATGGCATAAACGTTGCTCGTTTCACTGCCACTGTGAAAACAATTCGCGTAATTGCTTTCATCCTGATAATCCTCGGTGCCATCAATTTGGGTCTGGTAGGACTGCTACAGATCGATGGGCTGGCGGCATTGATGGACGGCCCCTCTTCGACGATCAGCCGGATTGTCTACTCGCTCATCGGCCTAGCCGGCCTGATTGCCGCGTTCATCATTTTTGCCAGTAACGGCGACTCCAGCCGTCCTAATGCCCTGGGTCGAATGGGGCGTAGTTCCGGCGCAGAGCGCGGCCCTGATCCCGGCGACGGGGCGGTTATTCACAATTCTTCCGGCGAGGCTGATTTCGGTGTGTCGGGGAACGCCCTGCCTCCGGCCCAGAAAGCCGCCGGTGACCAGCCATATCCGCCTGATAAGTCTGCCGATTAGCTGATTCGACTGTATTGTAAAGTTGGCCGCTTCACTGATAGGCGTGGTGCATCGTCTTGGCTTCGCAGTATGGAAAATGGCCGATCGGAGGACTATAACAACTCTCACGGTTTTGCGCTTTCAAAACTTTTTCATGCCGGAGTATCGGAACAGCGATGAAAATTGCCCTGGCTCATAAGAGATTGGATCTTCGTGGTGGCACCGAGCGGGTGTTTTTTCAGACGGCGATAGGACTACGTGATCGCGGTCACGAGGTTCATCTTTTCTGCCAAGAATTTCGCATGCCGGTGCCGGCAGGAATTTCCATCCATCGGGTGCCGGGGATTTCTTGGCCGAGAACCGCGCGGTTATTGACGTTCGGGCTACTCGCGCCCCAATGGATCGCGCGCTTCCATTGCGATGTCACGATGAGTTTCGACCGTCTCGTCAGGCAGGACCTGTTCCGTAGCGGCGGCGGCGCCCACAAGACCTTTATCGACAAAATGCAGGCCCATGGCGGCTTGGTAAAATCGATTTGGTACAAGCTCAGTCCCTATCACCGCATCGCCTTGGCCATCGAAAAGCGCCAGTTGAGCCCCGAGGGAAGCTGGAAAGTCATTGCCGTATGCGACCAGACACGGCACGAAATGATCGAAGCGTACGAAATGGCCGAGTCACGGGTTGAGGTTATTCATAATGGCGTTGATCATAACCGATTCCATCCATCGCGCCGGCAGCTTTGCGCAAACCAGATTCGCGAGGAGTTCAACATTCCAGACGACGGCCGCATCATGCTGTTCGTCGGCACCGGTTTTCGGCGCAAGGGTCTAGATCGCCTACTGCGTTTGTGGCGTCACGATGCGCCGCCGCATTGCTACCTGTTGGTAGTCGGCAACGACGCCCATTTGGCCTCCTATCGAAAAGTCTGGCGCGGCGATAAGCAAGTCATATTTGCCGGCGCCAGGCCGAATGTGGAAGAATTCTACGCCGCCGCGGATCTCCTCATATTGCCCTCGGTGCAAGAAGCTTTCGGCAACGTCGTATTGGAAGCTTTGGCCTCCGGCTTGCCGGTGCTGACCGTGGCCGGGGTCGGCGCGCTCGATAAAGCCGGCGAAAAATTGCGCGAAGGCATTCTTGACAACCCCGATGACATCGCGGAAATCAGGGCAAAAATCTTGCGCCTGTCGAATCCGTTGCGCTGGCCTTCGCTGTCGCGCCAGGCACGCGCCGTGGCGGAGAAGTACAGCTGGGATGCTTATCTCGACCAGGTTGAAGCGCTGCTTTTCGATTTCGTCAAGCTTTCGCCGCAAGCCGCCCACACCACGGCCGCGGTCATGCCGCCATTATCGGCGACTCAGAAAATGCCCTGAGTCGCCATGACGCCGCAAGTCAGCATCCTGATTCCCACCCAGGGCCGTATGCGCGAGTTGCGCGAGCTCCTGTCGAGCTTAGCGCAAATGGACGAGCGCGACCGTATCCCCCACGAAATCATCGTCGCCAATAATGCTCCGGATGAGCTTACGGCCCAAATGGTCGAGAAGCTTGTCGGCGAGTATGGCGCGCATGAACCCGGCCGGTGGCGCCATGTGCGCGAACCGCTGCCGGGCAAATCTCTCGCATTGAACAAGATCATTCCCATTGCTCAGGCCGACATACTCGGGTTTATCGACGACGACGTTACCGTGGAAAAGGCCTGGCTGCGGGTTACCGCGGCGTTCTTCAGCCAATACCCCTATGACGTCAAACAGGGATCGATACTGGTGCCATCGCAGTTTAGCGGCGACGCAAACCTACACAACTTACTCAATCGTTATCGGACGATTTGTTATTATCAAAAACCCGGTGCGGAGGTCAGAGAGATCCGCAGCCTGAACGGCGCGAATATGGCGTTGCGGCGCGAGTTCCTGCAACGCTGCGGCCTTTTTGACGAACGGATCGGCCCGGGGCGATCGGGCACGTCTATGGACGTCGAGTTTGGCGAAAGAGTGATGCGCGTCGGCGGTCGTATCGGTTATGCGCCGAGCTCGATCGTCTATCATCAGGTCGATTGGGACCGCCTCACCGAAAGTTATTTTCGCCGGCGCCACGAAATGCAGGGGCGTAGCCGGCTTATTTACAAGCAATGCAGCGCGTTGAGCATCGCCGGCAATCTGCTGCGTTCGCTGCTCGAATTCGGCGTCTACTCGGTGGCCTACAACGAACGAAGGAAATATCGTGCTAAAGGCCGCATCTATCATTACCGCGCCATGGCCAATGACAAAATCCGCAGTCGATCTGCCGTTTAACTCACCCTCCACAACGCGTCGCCATGAAACCTTGCCGGGTGCTTTACGTGCTAAAAAATTTCCCGCAGATGTCGGAAACTTATATCAAGACCGAGATCGAAGCGGTGCAGGAATCCTGCGATGTCAGGATTGTCTCGACCAAACCGGCGAATTTGCCGGCAAAAAATCATGCACCCTACGAGCAGTTGACGGATCTGGCGGCGATTCGCGAAGTGATCGAAGAGTTCCGGCCCGATGTCCTGCACAGCCACTGGCTCCATTCGGTTAAGATCCTCGGTAAATTGTCGCGCCTGACCGGGGTGCCGTTCACCGTGCGCGCCCACTCCTTCGACTCGATTTGGCCGGAGCATTACTCGGTGGTGCAACGCGTGCCCTTTTTCGGCGCTTTTCGCAACCCGTCCCATATTCGCCGCGCCCTGGATTTGATTAACAGTGAACTTTGTCTCGGGGTTTTGAACTTTCCCTTCACCCGCTCCCGGCTCGAGCGCGCGGGCATTCGTCCGGACAAGCTCTTCGACTGTTATCCTGTGGTGAATTATCGGCTTTTCCATAACGAAGAGCCCAACGGCGATGCGATCATGAACGTCGGCGCCTGCATCCCGAAAAAAAAAATGGAAGACTTTCTCGATCTTGCCTTGGCCGCGCCGAAGATGCGCTTTGATCTGTACGCCCTCGGCTATCGGATCGACGAGTTGCGCGAGACTGCCCAAAGCCGCAAGAGTCCGGTGCATTTCAACCCGCCGTTGGAGCTCGAAGAAATGCCTGCGGCCTACAAACGGCATCGCTGGCTGATCTATACCGCGGCGCCCCAGGGCAATGTCGGTTGGCCCCTGTCCGTCGCCGAAGCGCAGGCCTCCGGTGTTGGGGTGTGCATGGCGAATATCCGGGGCGACCTGCGCGATTATGTGGGTGAGGCGGGGTTTCTCTACGACACGTTGGACGAAGCGATCAAAATTACCTCGCAGCCTTTTTCAGAAGAGTTGCGTCAGATCGGTTTTGCCCAAGCGAAGAAGTCCGATGCGTTCGAGCATCGTGCCTTGCTGTTCGATCTCTGGGCAAAGGCTCGGTCAAAGGTTGGCGGGTCCGTCTCACAAGCTAATTGATTTAGCGCCCGCCGGTGAACACGCTGCGAAAATCTCTGCCGGTTTCTTCGAGGATCGGACCGATGAATTCCGGGTCGGCGAGAAAGCTCTCCTTTTCCAACAGCGCCGGGACGCTTTGTTTCACGCCCTTGCGCGCGACCACGTAACCTAAGCTCGCCAGCAGCGATTGTCCCTCCTCCGATAGCGTCCAGTCGATCAACAGCGCCGCGGCATGGGGATGGGGCGCGTGGCGCGCCAGCATGAGCATGTTGGGTTTGGCGTAGTACGGATCGAGCAGGGTCCAGTCGATCGGCGCGCCGCGAGTTTTGAACTCAAGCACCGAAGAGCTGTTGAGCGCGATGCCGATGGCGCGCTCGCCGGCGCTGATCAGTTGTGCCTGGGTGGTGCGGCCGCGCCCCATCAGGATCTCCTGGCGGGCAAGACGCCTCATGTACTCCAGTCCTTTTTCCCGGCCGTAATGTTTGAGCAGGACGGCAAACCAGGGAAACTCCTCGATGTCCAAAATCATGTTGGCTTTCCACTTGGACTCGAGCAGATCTTCATAGCGCTTCGGCGCGTCGCCGCGCTTGACCATATTGGTGTTGTAGCCGAGCACCACGGGAACGATATAGGTCGGCGTGAAGAAGCCTTCCTTGTCTTTGTGGGCGGGCGAGAAATACTGTCGCTGCGGGCTCTGGTACGGATCCAACGCGCCGGTTTTTTTGATGCCGAAAGCTTGCGCCGCCGAGGCATTGGTGATGTCAAAGCCATGCTTGCCGGCGTTGAATTCGGTCTGGATCATCAGCACCTGCTTCTGCCCCGAGATGCGGTAGATGTTGACCTTGATGAACGGATAGCGCTTGTTGAACGCCTTGACGTAGGCGTCCGCGTCGACGGTCTGGAGCGAGCTGTAAAAGGTCACTTCCTTCTCGCTCCTGGCGCGCTCGACGAGAACCTTATGGCGGTTTTCCGCCGAGAGCTTTTCAAGCTTCGCGAGAATTTGACCGGAGGTTTCCTGGGCGGCGCTTGGCGGCGTTGCCAGCACCAATGTGAGAAACGGTACTGAAATCAGCAACGTGACAAGCGCTTTTTGCATAACCATCGCCTCAACGATCTGCCAAGAAGTGAACGCGAATGACGAGGATTAAATCGACCCTCGCCGCCGGAACCAACGGATCATTCACTGGTCGAAAAAGATTCGTTTATCGGCCTCCACATAAAGACTCCCGTCCTTTAGCACAAAATCAGCGGTAATGTCGCCCGCCGGGCCGGGACTGACAGCGAATTCAACGGTTGCCAATTCGCAGTCGGTGCACCCTGCTCGCGAAGTAACTACGGGTTATTTTTTCGGTTTGAGTTCTTTTAGGACGGCGAATGGATTGTAGGTTGCCGGGCGGTCTTCATCGTCGTGCACGGCGGTGTCGCTGCTTGCCTCTCGATCGAGGGACCGTGAGTGCTCGCCGTCGTGGCAGTACATGCACAGCAATTCCCAGTTGCTGCCGTCGGGCGGATTATTATTGTGATCGCGGTCCTTGTGGTGCACCGTCAGCTCGTGCAGTTTTTTGCTGGTAAATTCCCGGCCGCACCAGGCGCATATCCAGGGCAAGATCTTGAGCGCTCGATCGCGGTAAACGCCCCGGCGCGCGCGCATCTGCCGCGCCTCGGAAAGAATGTGCTCCAGCTCGCCGTTATCCGATGGGGTTTTCTTTGCTGACATGGTGAATCCGTATCACACCGGGACAGATCGCGTTTCAAAACTCGAATAACTCTCTATGATAATTTTACGATCATGCGCGGCTCTCAGCAAGATGCCTGAAGAAAACCATGAAAGTTCGGCTAAATTAAGCAGACACCGGGGCCGGCCGGTCCCGGGTTGAGCTAAGCTCATATGATAACCCAGTCTGTCGGTCGTACCCCAGTGTCATGCTCTGCGCGCAATACCGGCAAGTTATTGCTATTTCAATCTACGGGCGCGATCTCGACCAGCTCAACCCGACGAGCGGGTGATGCCGATGCCGAGACGCTCGGCAGTCTTGGAATCGAGACTTCCCGTGATCACTAGGCCATTGTCCTTCTGAAATTCCCGGATTGCCGCTCGGGTATCATTAGTCATGGCTCCATTTGAACGGCCCGGATCGTAGCCCTTGGCCACCAACGCATGCTGCACTTTCCTCACTTCATCTGAAGTCAAATCCGATGGATTTTCTTCTGTCACACCCGGGACACCAGGTGTTAGATCGGAATCGTCGCCGCTCAAGATCATCTTCTCCTGTCTTGTCGGCAATTCATGCCTGCCGTAAATGCCATCCTTCGCCCCGACAGAATTCGCTACTAAACCTAGCGATCCGCCGGCGATGACAGCTGCGAACGCAAATTTTTTGAGTTTCACTTTTTCTCCTCCTAATATTTATATTTATTGCTGTACCGGCGATTGCGCGCACAACCAGTAAAACAGCAAGCGGCATGCCACAATCCGTCAACAGCCATCGATCGGCTGACCATATCTGCACGGTCGCGCAGAAATTGTTGCAGCGCTTTAACTTCCGCACTGTCTAAAAACTTTGATCTTTTATTTGGCGATGCGTCTTCCGCAGACCTGAGCGAATGATTTGACGAAGCCAAACTAGAATCCGTAGATTAGCAGTCAAATTCAGTATGAAGATCGGGACAGTCACTGACACGAGAAATTCGAAGTTGCTACTGTATCTATAGAAACCGATGGCGTTGCGGTCGATGATTATTATGGTTGCGAGTTTGTGATGCACCGTCAACTCATGCCGTTATTGCCGGTAAATTTCCGGCCGCACCAGGCGCATAAACGGGACATGATTTTGAGCGCTTGATCGCGATCAAGATTGCCGCGGCGCATCCGCAGGTGCCGCCTTAGCGAGAATATATTTCTATGTCGTTATCTCATCGAGGGGTCTTCGATGAATATAAAATCTGCAAAGACCTGAGTAAGCTTCGATTCTAAAGTTTCCCCACTGAGCGTCGTTTTCTTGATTGACAGTCTGAGCGCATCTTGATATCCGGCCGTTGGAGGATCGCCATGGCACAAACAGAAATCGCATTGATTGTCGGCAGCGGACCGGGCTTGAGCGCATCGCTGGCCAGGCTGTTTAAGAAGGAAGGTATGAAGGTGGCGCTGGCCGCGCGCGACGTCAAGAAATTGGACGGTTTAGTCAAAGAAATCGACGGCCGGGCCTACGCCTGCGATGCGACCAGTCCAACCGACGTGAAAAAGCTCTATCAGTCGGTGAGTCAAGATCTCGGCGATCCCAATCTGGTGGTCTACAACGCCAGCGGTCGGGTGCGCGGTCCGGTCACCGACCTCGACCCCGAAGAGGTGCGCCAGACGATTTTGATCACCTGTTACGGCGGCTTTCTCGTCGGCCAGGAGGCTGCCAAACGAATGGTCAAGGCCGGCAACGGCACCTTGCTGTTTACCGGAGCGTCGGCGAGCGTTAAAGGCTACGCCAACTCCCCGGCGTTCGCCATGGGCAAGATGGGTTTGACCGGGCTGGTGCAAAGCATGGCGCGTGAGCTGCAGCCGAAAAATATTCACGTCGCCCAAGTGGTGATCGATGGCGGCATTGACAACCCGAAGCAGCCCGAGCGTCGCACCGCCCGCGGCCCCGACGGCTGTCTCGACCCCGACGCCATCGCGCAGACTTATCTCCATCTGCACCGCCAGCACCGCAGCTCATGGGCCTCGCATATTGAATTACGGCCATGGTCGGAAAAGTTTTAGCAAAACAATTGGCGCAGCAGTCTGGCGATTTAGAACACTGACTCATTCAATAAATATTCACAGCGGCAAAGACTGGCGCTAAAGCTGCGCGCGCCGCAAAGTCTAAATTCGATCTCACCCATATAACCCGCCATTTCAGATCGCCTAGCGCGTGCTTCAGGTTTGATTGCTTACATCCGTCATTTTGCGTTAGAAGCGAATGGATTGATCCCAACTTGATCTTCGAGGGAACCACGCTATGGCCAAAAATGGCTTCCGAGCTTTCGACAGCGACATGCACGTGTTCGAACCGGCGGATCTGTACAAGAAGTACATGAACCCCAAGTGGGGCGAACGGATTCCCGTGGGCGAGCGCCGCACCAAACATGGCATGACGCGCTATTTCTTAGGTAACGGCGAGCCGATTCGTAAACCCAGCAACGTGGTGGAATTTCATGAAACCCGCATGGCGGATCGATTCAACGATTCCCTGGCGCGCGACTACGATAACGTTTCGCAATTGGCGGCGATGGACAAGGAAGGGCTCGACATCGCTGTCTTGTTCCGCACTTCGCCGCTGCACGCCAATGAACACTTTGAGCCGGAGTATGCCAACGATCTTTGTAAAGCGTGGAACGATTGGATGGCGGACTTCTGCAAAGCGGACTCGAAACGACTGAAAGGCTCGGCGTTGATCACCCTGCACGATGTCGATTTGGCGATCAAAGAGGCCAAACGAGCGGTAAAGAACGGCGCCGTCGGCTTGTCGCTCTGTCCGGAGCCGATCAACGGCCGGCAAATTCACGATCGTTATTTCGATCCCCTTTGGCAGGAAGCCCAGGAGATGAATATCCCGATCTGTTTTCATCCGCCGGCCCGGCCGCAGCAGCCCCAGGTGTCGCAAGACCGCTTCGAGGGCCATCCCAATCAAGCGCTATTGGTGAACCCGTTGCGCAATCCGATCGAGCAAATACTCGCCGTGAGCGCGTTTTGTGCCGGCGGCGTTTTGGAAAAGTTCCCGAAGCTGACGGTCGCTTTCCTCGAAGGCAACTGCGCCTGGCTGCCATGGCTGCTCTATCGCATCGATGAATATTGGCAGATGCAGGGCAAGATGGCCGATGTGCCGCTGCGCCAGAAACCCAGCGAATATTTCAAACAGCAGTGCTATATCTCGGTCGACGTCGACGAGACCCTGGTGAAAAACGTCATCGACTATATGGGCGACGACAATATCGTGATCTCCACCGACTATCCGCATATCGACTGTCGCTGGCCGCACGCGCTGGAGGAGTTTTTGTCGACGCCGATTTCCGAGCAGTCGAAGCGAAAAATCCTCTGGGATAATTGCGCGAAGCTTTACAATCATCATTAACCGATTAACTCGCGGAGGAACCCGCCATGTTCCGTTCCGTAGTTTGCGCCGCCACCATCGTCGGCCTTCTGCTATTCGCGCGCGAAAACTGCCCAGGCGCAGACCAAGCTGCGGGCATCCTATGGCTCCCTCGCGGTCTCGCAAGTCGTCCTGCCCCTGGGAGTGCGCGCCGGCATTTTTCAGAAAAACGGCCTCAACCTGGAGCCCATTTATATCGGCGGCAGGTCGGTCTCCGCCTTGATCAGCGGCGATGTTCAGTTCGGTTTCATGGGCGGCCCGCCGGCAATCTTGGCGCGGGTCGGCGGTGCCGACGTGGTCATGCTCGCCGGCTTGAACGGACTCGACCAGATACTCGTCGCGGTGCCGGCGATCAAGCGCGGCGCCGATCTGATCGGTAAACGGATCGGCATCAGCCGCTTCGGCACGACCGCGGATTACGGCGCGCGTATCGGCCTCAAAAAGCTGAAATTACAGCCGCAAAAAGACGTGACCCTGATCCAGATCGGCGACACCCCGGCGCGCATCGGCGGCATGTTGTCGGGCGCCATCGAGGCGGCGACGTTGAGCAGCAGCGAAAAGGAGTTAGCCGTCCAAAATGGTTTTCACATCCTGGCCGATCCCAGCGATGTCGAGTTCCCCGGCAATGCCGTGGTGACCACCCGGGCTTTTCTAAAATCCAATCGCGCCGATGTAAAGCGATTCGTGCGCGGCTTGGTCGACGTCATTCAGTTCGTCAAAACCCAGCCGGAGCGCAGCAAGAAATTACTGCATGAGATCTACCGCCAAAGCGATGACGGCTTGATGGCGAAACGCCATCAAGCCATGGTCGAGATGTTTCCGGATTATCCCTATTTGACCAAAGCCGCGGTGCTTTCATTCCTCGAAATTCTGCGCGACGAAGGCAAGCTGAAAGACCCGCTCAATGCCGAACTCTTTCTCGATACCAGCCTGCTCGCCGAAGTGGAGCGCGAACGAAAAAAATAGCCATGAATAACCTGCTCACTCGAATCGTATTTCTGATCGTCCTGCTGTTGCCGGTGTCGAGCTTCAGCCAAATCAAAGTCCGCGCCGCCTACGGCACGCCGAGTCTCAGCCAGGTGGTTTTTCCGCTCGGTGTGCAGGCCGGCATGTTCGGCCGGCACGGCCTGACGGTGGAGCCGCTGTATATCGCCGGCCGGTCGATCAACCTTTTATTGAGCGGCGATGTCCAGTTCGGTTTTACCGGCGGGCCGCAGACCATACATGCGCGGCTTTCCGGCGCCGATCTGATAACCATTGCCGGACTTAATCGCCTGGGCCAGATGATCGCCGCCCATCCCTCGATCAAGTCGCCGCAGGATCTTATCGGCAAGAAAGTCGGCATCGGGGTTTTCGGCACCACCGCCGACTACGGCATGCGGCTCGGTCTGCGCAAGCTCAATCTGCGGCCCAACAAAGAAGTGACCTTCATTCAAGTCGGCGACGTTCCCGCGCGCATCGCCGCGGTGACGTCAGGCGCCGTCCATGCCGTGGTCTTGAGCAGCTTCGACAAGCATTTTCTCGAGCAGCATGGGCTGCGATTGTTGGCGGAAACCGAAGACATCGATTTCATGGGCTCGGGGATCATGGTGACGGAAACCTTTGCGCGGTCGAACCGCGATACCGTCATGCGTTTGTTGCGCGGCGTCGTCGATACCATTCGATTCATCAAAACCGATCCCAAGCGCACCACCGAACTGCTGGGCAGAATATACCGCGAGCACGATCCAGCGGTATTGAACCGCCGCTACCAGACGCTGCTGGGAGTGTATCCGGATTACCCGTATGTATCGGTGAGCGCGATTCAATCGATCATCGACGTGCTCAAGGAAGACGGCAAGATTAAAGATACGCCGCCGGCAGCGACGTTTATCGATATGAGCTATCTGCGCGCGGTGGAGAACGAGCGGCAAAAATGAATGGTTCGAAGTTTCGAAGTATGAATCAACATTTGAAATCAAAGCAGGAAGCGTGGCGCTAAAGCTGTCGCGAAATGTTGTAGTGATGTCTAAGCCGGATCCCAATTCCTACCTTGGAGAAATAGCGGCTCATACGCTTAATCAGATCTCTTTTACTTAACGTATTTGGCGACCAATCGTTGCGCTTCATGCTCCGACATCGCTTCGATCACACCGAACATTCGTTCCAAATCCATCTCGGTCGCCTGCTTCCCTTCGTGCTTTTCGAACACCTTCACCATCTCGTTCACTGTAGGCGATTGGAACGTTAAGCCCGAGGAGATTTTCGTTTGATACAGCGAGTGAACGACGTGTTGCAGGATGGACGCCTTAACGAACAGGCACAGGCAAAGCTTGATTCGTGATTTCCCAGATTGTCCAGGAGAAAGCCGTCACTTTATCAGGTACGATTAACGATGATAAAACCGAAGACGGGAAAGATTACGTTCATAAGTCAATACTCAGCCACGACCCAAAATTCAGCCGTACCCCAAATCCACTCCGCGAGGGGGAGTGCTGGAACTGGTGTGAGTAGGGGTTTTCGCTGGCACGCGTATATTGAGACTGTCGGATCCGAGCAACTGGCATTTAGTCAGAAAATTTCTATAAAACGTCGGCTCTGAATCTGCCAAATCTACATGTTGCACTAAAGGCAACTGTAAGCCGATCCAGAGTGAACGTGGGTCCATCGCCTAATATATCACGTCGCCTCAAACTGAATCTTTCCGTGACCGCAAATCGCCGACGATGGTACCACACCCGCTTTTCCTTGTTGCCTCCACACGTGGAATCCCTCCAGTATTGCATGAGCCCATTCGCCCGTTGAGCGATGTTTCACTTCAAGGTGAGACGTCAAATTCTTGATTGTGCGAAGAACTTCGTGGTCTAGACTATTTGTGCTCTCAAAGAATGAATAACCCTTCGCGTAGTCAAAGACCAAAGCAGAGATCGCCTCTTCGATCGCGATTGCCCTACCACCATCTTCTACTTCATCGATCCGTGAATTGCTTTTCCGTTTGAGTTTCATGAAGCTTCTAATGGTCGGTGACCATCCCAATATTGCTGCATAAGAAAGATGAAAGACATCATGAAATCGATATCCGTCTTCCTCATATGTATTGTCAGTAAGCCGGTCACCAATTTGAACGCCATTCATCGCCAGCACAACCCTAACTGAGCTACCTTGTCTCACCTCCTCGAAAGAAACTCTGAATTGTCGAGGAAGCTGCTCTTGGAGCGGAAATTGTTCGTCCAACAACCCAAAAACCAAGAGGGGATTATCTAATTTGTCTTGAATCGATTCCCATCGTTCACGTGTTTTCGTTAGATTCTTTCGCGCAATATCCTCTAAGGAAAGCCCCGTCTTTGTGGCGATGTTCGCCAGATACCACAAGATGTCCCCTAGTTCTTCAGCTAAACGTTCATCAAATATCCGATACGCACAGCCGTCTCGAAATCTTTTCTTAAACTCCGTCAGTAGCGACCCAGCCTCGCCAGCAAGACCAAGAAGAGGAACCACAATGCTTTTTTCGTCAGTCCCGGGAACCTGATCTGTCTGACTCGCTTCCAACTGGTAGTCATGGAACTCCATATCTCTGCTCCTTAATAACATCCGATGAGTTGATCAGTGCAACCCAACTCTTTGGCGCCGCGAATTCGGTTATTTAACTTCCATTTAGGTGGATACCAATAATCAATGGCAGATGCATTCGGCTTGAATCTTTGTTTGATACGCGTTCTCCCGCCTGAAGCAGTAAATTCTGGGTGTCTGAGACGTGCATATTTATCAACTTCGCAAAATAAATTTTGGCAATCGATCAATTGCAATGGGCGGCCCCATAACGATTGAAATTTTAGTCCTAACCGCGCAAACTCGTTTTCTTGCCGGTCGGTTATCAGCTTAATCATCTCAGCTTCGCTCAATCCTCCTAGATCACTGAAACACTTTCGAATACCGTCACGAGCTCCTGGACCGGGAACGACAAACTCCATCTCGTCAAAATTCGTCACCTCGCTATAGTTAAGATCTGTCACATATTGATATGCTAAAAAGTCTCCAATCGTCGGGTAAGAGCGCAGGATTTCAAAAGCCTTTCCCATCTTTGAAAGATCACTCAAACGACGGGGGAGCTCGTCTGTCATCATTTTTTCAATCAGACGGAGGTGCATTCGATGTTTCCGACCATAGTTAAATGTGCCATAACCCGAGGGCATGATGTAGGCCGCTGAGTAGATGCGGGTGCCATCTTGAAGTGCCTTAGTTAGAATTTTATCAACACGCGAATATGAGTAGTCGGCGTAAGCAATTGTGCCGAGTTCATTGCGTAGCAACTCCCAGGTTTCTATCCGATTAAAGATCTTGAAGAGCAATATCCTGTAAAACGTTTCTTCTGCAGTTTGATCGCCGGCATGAATCACATCCCTAATTAAATACTGGCTAACGCGATCCGATGCACGGTAAGCGTTCGTAAATTTGTATTCATGCAAGATTGGATCGGTTGTCCATGGCGATGTTTGACCGACGGCTCGTTTAAAGAAGATGGATTGTCGTTCGACTGCAAATTTCCAGTACGTATCATATATGATGGTGGGCTTCGCTGGGGCTAGCCTGCAAAATACAAACGGTCCCAGCTTCGATATAGTGTTTCCTGTTCCGTCTAATGATTGATGTTTCTTGGCTCGCTTTTTGGTGTTACGTGGCGCCTTTTGTGTTGATCGTTTCCGATCTGAAATTTATTCGGTGAACTCATCTCCCTCTCGGTTTGGTTGTTTCGGACAATTTATCAGCTGGCGCGACACTTTCTTTAGGATTCTTGGGAATTGGTGGCGTAGCGGATTCCACTACGGGTTTACCTTCCGGGCCTGCGCTTTGCACTACAGGTGGAGATAGTCTTGGCGGCGGGAAAATGTCAGTCCATGGAACATTGCGCAATAACGCTGCTACAATCGCAGCGAATAGAGCAGTTAAGATATACTTTACATGACTCAATGACTTTTGAACGTCTTCGATTTCCTTCTTCAGCTGTGCTGGTGATGCAATATCACCGTGAATTCTCATTACATCTTCAGAGCTGATGCCGAGCTGTCCCATGTGATCGCCGTCATATTTGTCGGTTGTTTCCTGATCTAATTTGCAAAACCAAATCAAAAAAGCCGGTTCACGTCGCGCGAGGACGATGCTGCGATTTCCAGCATTGTACACAGAAAACTTGAGCCGTCCTTGAAATCCCGGATCAACGTGGAAGCCCGATATATTCACAAGACCGCGGAACTTAATACCCGCCTTAATTGAAATCAAACATATTGTATCTAATGGAATTTTCACTATTTCGTCGGTAATCAGAATCCCAACCTGTCCTGGCGGTATTGCGACCTGGTCTTCAATTGTCTTCTTGGATTCATCTGACGTAAGAAAGCTTCCGTGCCCAACTGAAAGCTTCGTAGGCACAGTGCTGTACCCGCTCAGGTGTGTAGGGCGTGACTAGTTTCTCCGCCTCAATTCGTTGCCGTAATGTTTCACTACTCCAGAAAGCCACGTTTAATAACCCGGCCCTTCAATTGGGTTCCACTAATCATACAACTGACTCATGCTTGTCATCGTTAAAAATGATTTGACGGGCAGTTGCTTCTAAAACGCGTAGTCGAGATTTTGTTACGCTTCCTAATTCGGGACGTACGATGAAGCAGTTTAAGCGGACTAACTGAAGCCCTAACTCTTTCGCCATAAAGTATCCAAGGTGGGATAGCCCAAGATAATTTCCATACGCTCGGTCGAAAATAAATTGGGTAGGATAGTAAGCATTTATAGCAAGACCACCAGCATTATCGTATGCGAAACTTCCTTGTTGTAAGCATGGAAAGCCCCGCACAGCTTGGCCAGAATGATCTTTGACGGGGTCAAAACAAGCAACCTGCAATGCTGATTGACGCGGTCTCTTTGGATGCTCACGGTCTCGATGCCAGTCATTAATTATATGTTCCAACTGATTCTTTGTATCAAAGGCGGATTTGCCGTTCTTTGTTCGGACACCTCGAAAAGCTATCATTCTTTCCGAAGTAGGTTCCGTTTCTATTCCGTGTATCCCTGGCTTTGAGCCGTGGCAAGAATTGCTTGAGGTACCATTCAGAAAACTCATGGATGTGAGGTCTACCTAACCTGTTCCAATGCCTAAACGGGAAAATTGTGAGTGCTGAAACGTCGCAGCTAAATTTTTCAGAACGTGCCAATTGTAGATCAAGAGCCTCGCGAATACGTATATCTTCAAGAGGCAAATTATGCCTAAAGCCTTCCATAGAGATGATTAGAGGGGTTAGTTCCCGATCACTTCGGGCCATTGTTATCAGAAAAGCTCGGGCCCACGCATGGGAGATATTTGTTTCAATTAATGTATTTTCTGGGGGATTAGTCGACATCTGGATCTTCCAAGTGACGGTAGATGCTGCGGCCTTCAAAGTTCTCACGTGAAACGCGAATGAATGCGGCCCATGATCTGTCTAATGATTCTAGTCGGGCAATTCCAGGGACATGCCCTTCAATCAATAGTCCATTTTTCACAGAACCAACTACAGCGACGCAAATTCCATCGACTGTGACCTCAAATGGCAACATGGCTATATCACCAACTTGGAGATCTATTGGAACCGTGCCCCATGCACGATCTACTACAATAAGATGCTGCGTGCGATTGTCGCGCCGCTAGAAATCCCTCACGTCTCTACGCTTCGTCGGGCTTGTTCGCAGCAAACCTCTCGAAACTGTTGGGGGCTAATGAGTTTGAGCGAGGACCTCAGGTGCGTCACTAATGCACTGTAGCCGACGCCTAGTTGCCCTGCGATAGTGTAAAATTGCAAGGCCGTACAGGTGTCCGGTCCGTAGCCTCGGTTTATGAAAGCCGTCTTTACGGCCCACGACGGCATTAAAAGGTAGGCAGCAAATAAATTTACCAACAGCTCGTTAGGATTTTGATTATGCTGGAGTTCAAGAAAATCCACTTCCTCGACGCGTGTACCGTGTTTAAAGTGCCAGTGCCCGAGCTCATGAGCACAGGTAAAGGCTTGTCGCCCGCGTGGGCGAAGGCTAGGTACGAGAATCGTTTGAGATGTGTGTACGTACATTCCTTCGAAGCTATTTGCATGAAAGAACTTGACTTCAACTCCTAGACTCTCGGCCACATCAAAAGTGCAGATGGGTTCGGAGTTAGTTTTACCGGTACGCTTACGTATTTCCAGCGCAGCTCGCAGTGCTTTGCGGCCTAATTCGATTAGATCGCCCATTGATTAGGTCTCGGCCTTCCGCAAAGTCCGGAGAAGCTGCATTAGGTTATCGTGATCCTGCTTCTTGAGTTTTACCAACTCACGAGCAGCTAATTCGATAGCTGGATCACGAACTTCGGCTTCGCCATTAGCCAAGAACCAGGAAATGCTAACGTCATATGCATTTGCTAGTTGTGATAGTTATTCAGTCGATATTTTTCGACGACCTGCTTCCATTTCTGAAATGGTCGGTCGATGCATTCCCAACATTTTTGCTATTTGGCCTTGCGAGAGGCCTGCCTTTTCGCGGGCGGCTCGATTCCGTAAAGACACATCTGTTCGATTTACTTTCCTATCGGGCATCGTTAGTGACCCCTTTTCCTACTTGCAGTCGAAGTGGTAGATTCACGATTCCGCCTATACGTCTCGACCGGTTTCGAGCATCGTCTATAAAGGGGTTTATTCCGAACGGAATTTCGAACCCCAGTTTATAACTGAGAAGACAGGCAATCGCGGAGGCCGTCATCGCTGGGAAGTCCGAGTTCCTGCACTGGATCAGTTTGATCGGTAATCGATGGAAGCTCACCCCTGCCCGTCATCTTGAAGAAATTCAATGATTGAGTCGACTAGGATTTGATGGATCTGCTCCTTGGTCCATGTCATAAAATTAAAACCTCCTTACATATGGTAAGAAATTCTTACCATACCAGAACTAAAGTGTCAACCCGGGAGAATGCTGAGAGGGGTCAGGCGCGTTGACTAACTCCTCTGCGTCATTTCATCAGTAACTTAATAACGACCGACGACTTTGGAGCATTTGAATCGGGGATACATCACTGGGGTGGAGCTGGACTTCTAACAATCTATACTGCTATCTCACCAGTAAACGAGTACGAGAGACTTGCAAGATCCACCATGACCACTATCTCAACTCTTCCCTCTCCATTACGGACTTCTAAACTCCCTCCGCATCTCCGCTTGCATGTAACTTCTCCGGCGCTTTCAAGCCGCAGGTGGCTCTCCATTCTCCCGGTTCGCTGTCGATGAGCGTGAATATTTTTTGATATTCTTCGACTTGCGCGTTGCCTTCCCAGGGTACGCTCTTGTGGATGATCATAGCGTCGCGGTTCAGTATCCAGAGCGAGCGATAATAAAATCCACCGTGGGGATGCTCTTCCTTGCGGATCAGGCCGTAGCGCCGCGCGATGGCGAGGTCGCTGTCCGAGACGTAGAGGTAGGGAAGTTCCTCGCGCAATAGCGTGAGCGCGTACTGGCGATGTTGGTCGAGAGTATCGGGCGAGATCATTACGAGATCGGCCCCCGCGTTAAGAATCTTCGCATAATCCTGCTTCAACGAAGCAGCCATGCTGGCGGCTCAGTTCGGATGATATCGATAACTATCCTGCGTCGTGAGAATCAGTTTCTCATGTCGCGCCGCTAGTTGATGCAGTGAAAACCTGCCATCGGGTGTGTCGATCGAAAACTCGGGGGCTTGTGCTCCAACTCCAAGTCCTTTCGATGTAGCGATCATATCGATGCTCCTCGACAGTCAGCGCAGATGAAACCATAAGTCGGCGGGTTATCAACTAACCCGCCGGCGATTTTCTATTCTCACTTAGGGAGATCTTCGACCTTGGTAAACCATTTCTTCCCGCCTTTTCTGCGGGCGCGATCGACAAGCTTCCTAAATCCTTGACGTTGGGCATTGCGGGTAGGGTTGGCGGCCTTAGGCGAGAGTCGCGGAATCTTCTTGGCCGCGACTGCCAAAAGCAATCGCCGCTTCCGTTCGAGCTTCACCGCCGACGAGGCAGGTGTAATGAAGATGGTTCCATTGTCCCAACGAATATCGAGCGGCATGCCCGGTTTGATGCCGGACTGCCGCAAAATTTTCTGCGGAATCACCAATCGTCCGGATCGGTCAATGGTCGTTTTCATGGTATGACCCTATCCTTTTTAGGCGCACAGTCTGCAAAACCAGTATAAGATTCTGGCAAGTCGTCAGATTCCGCAGGCCGTGTCTGCGGAATCGCTGAACCATTTAGCCTATTCCCGGTTTTTCATTCCTTCCCGCTTAAACTCCGTCCGCATCTCCCACTGCAATCGTCCCAGGCGATACTGCTGCCAGTCCATGAATTTCCCCGACTCGGCCAGCGCCGGATGGACTTCCTGAATCTTGCGCCAGATCTCCTGGCAGATGAAACGATAGTCGGGATGGCCTTGCGGCATGGTGCGGAGCTCGCACATGTGCAAGGCTTCGCGCCAGTTTTGTGTCAAGGACGTCACCGGTATACATCACAACCACTCATCGAGCTTAGTTACACATTCATTAAACGGCAAGACTTCGACCCCACGGTCATGCCAGCGGCGCTGGCCGAGATAGAGCAGGTGGACCTGGGCTTCAGGAAAGTCTTGGCGGAATCGCAATAGCGAACGCAGGTCGTCGGTACGAACGGTTTCGCTCATTTTGATTTCAAAAGCGCGCAGGCCACGTTCACCATAAAGGACGAAATCCACTTCGTCGCCAGTGGCGGTGCGCCAGTAATGTAAACCATAACCGAGGTCCTTGTAGTCGTTTAACGCGCGCGCTTGCTGGAGAAACAGCGTCTCTAGCGCCGGACCGTGGATTAGTTCTGGCGCGTCGAGGGGACCGCGCGGACGAATGGTTTGGAAGACGCCGGCGTCGAAATAGTAAAACTTCGGGTGCTTCACCAGCCGCCGCTTGGCGCGCCGAGCGAAAATTGGCAGGCGCACGGCGATCAACAGGTCTTCGAGAATACTAAAATAATCTTCCGCGACTTTGGCAGACACCGCGCATTCGCGGGCCACTGCGGCCATGTTCAACACTCTGCCTTGCGAGAAGCTGGCAACTTCGATGAAGCGGCCAAAGGCGCCGATGTTGCGTGTGAGACCTTCCTGCTGGACCTCCTCGCGAAGATAGGTGGCGGCATAGCTCTTCAGATATTCTTGCGGGTTGTCACTCGTCGCGGCCATCGGCAGACAGCCGTACTGCAAAGCACGCTTCAGATCGAAGTCGCTGCCGAGCTCCAACGCCGTGAACGGATGCATGTGACGGGTGAGCGCGCGCCCTGCGAGCAAGTTCACGCCCCGGCGACGCAGCTTGCGCGCGCTTGAGCCGGTTAGCACGAAGCGTAACTTGCGCGACTCGATGAGGCGATGCACTTCGTTGAGCAACTCAGGCACCCGCTGGACTTCGTCCACGACGACCCAGTCCTGATATCCGGTGGGAATTTGATCACCGAGCCGTTCTGGGCCGGCAAGTAGTCGTGTGTAAATTTGATTATCGAGCAAATCGAAGAACAACGCCTCGGGAAACTGCTGTTTTAGCCAGGCCGTTTTGCCGACTCCACGGGGCCCGAATAGGAAAAAGCTCTGTTTTGGTGGTTCCTGTAGCAATCGTGAATACATAAGTCTTTTTTATCATGTAAAAAAGACTTAGCAAGGCTGAAATGCATGCTCCCTGACCGGTTAGAAACTCTCCAAACTGTCCGAAACGACCTGTCACCCCTTGCAGTATGTCGGAGCTAGAGCTAAGGGCGGCTCTGGGTAGCTCGGATATCCACTATTTACTTGCCGTTATCCATCGCCGATTTCTTAAACTCCGTCCGCATCTCCGACTGCAATCGTCCCAGGCGATACTGCTGCCAGTCCATGAATTTCCCCGACTCAGCCAGCGCCGGATGAACTGCCTGAATCTTGCGCCAGATTCCTGGCAGATGAAGCGAGAGTCGAGATGGCTTTGCGGCATGGTGCAACGCTTAATTCGTTGGTGACGAGGTTCCACCTAATGGAATCGTGCTTCTTCATACTGTACGAGCATTCGAGGACGAGCTATTCGTCAAATCACCCGGCTTTGAGTTCTCGTTCCAACCGTTCCGCGAGCCATATGCGGGCAAGGGTCGTCGCGTCGGTCGTGCGCTGGCGCGCAAGCTTGCTTAGCACCGCCTTCATGGCTGGTGGCAGGCGCATATTGAGCTGGGCGGTGTTGTCCTGAAAGATCGCCTCTCGAAGAGCCTCATCTAAATCACTGTGATCCTCCACTAGTTCAGACACACCTGCTTCCAGGCGATCAAATACGTCATGAGATTTTGTCCAGCGAATCAGCTCTTCATCACTGGCTCCGCTCGTTGGTCCGGGAGCTTTTCGTTTTGTCTTCTTCATTTCCGATACCTCCGATAACGCTTCTTTTGAGCTTCTGACATGCCATTCATATGAAAAACCCTTAGCCGACGATCCGGTAAGACGCGGTAAACAACATGCAGATAGGCTCCACTTAGATTACGCCCGAGCAACTCATAGACTTCGTCGAGGCCGCGTTGACTCCGAATCTTTAAATACTCGGCCGCCAACAGTTCATAAAAATCTTGTTTCGTGTAGCCGTGGCGAAACGCTGAGCTGGTGAAGACAACTGCCATTGGTTGGATTCTAGCAATTGCTATACAAGGCCGCAAACAAGGTTATCCAACTGGGTTATTCTGTTTTGTCCAGCGCCGACTTCTTAAACTCCGTCCGCATCTCCGACTGCAACCGTCCCAAGCGATACTGTTGCCAGTCCATAAATTTTCCCGACTCGGCCAGCGCCGGATGAACGGATTGGATTTTGCGCCAGATCTCCTGGCAGATGAAACGATAGTCGGGATGGCCTTGCGGCATGGTGCGCAGCTCGCACATGTGCAAGGCTTCGCGCAGGTTCATCTTCATGTACCAGCGGATCTTGTAGGCGAACGGCACGACATACTGCGCTTCGCCCGGCAGATCGGCATAGATCTGCTCGTACAGCTCCGCCGTGCGTTTCATGCAGTGATCGAATTCGCCTTTGAAGGCGCCCGCTTCGATCTCCAGCGGCGTGTCGTAGCCGTGTGCGGTGGTGAAATCCTGGCGCTCCTGGGTGAGAATCCGATGGCGGTGCAGGTCGCGGTACAATCCTAGATTGCCGAGAATATCGAAGGTGTAATAGACGTTTTCGAAAGCCCGGCTCAACTTGTCGCGGCGGTGGCGCCGCTTGGTAAAATATTCTTGGAGAATCTGCCGGCGCTCGATTTGGCTCAGCGCTGCGGCGATCTTGCGCAATTGCTCCAGCGGCTGGCGCGCCTGGCCGTAAAGCATCGCCGCGATGACTTTGGCCTCCGCATCGGTATCGTAATCGACCAGGGTTACCGGCTCCTGGGTCGCCATCGGCGTAAATGTCGTCCGATGAGCCGCCAGCGCTTTGGCCGCGGCGGCGGTGGCGGCAAGATAATCATTGCGCTGGGCGCGCTTGACGAAGGATGGAATCAGTTGATTCAGTTCGCCGTGAATCGCCGCGCCGAGCGCCTGCGCCTCGCTCAACTCCTGCGAGTAAAGCTTGCTGACCAGATACTCGAACGCCTGGCCGGCGCCGAACATGCCGACGTTGGTCAAGGTCGCCGCCGGCAGATAACTGCGCAAGACGTCGCAGGCCTGCGCCCGCACAGTCGCCCGGTACGCGGTCTCCGCCCAGCGGCGCAAGCGGTCGTCTTTCGCCGCGTCGCCATAGCTCAATCCTTTGCCCGACACCGGGTCGCGCACTTCGAGCTGGTCTATCGGTAGCGACCCGGCGACGTGATCGAGCATCGGTTCCATTTGCTTCGAGTAGGTCTCGAACAGCAGATTCATTACTTCGAGATAGGCGTCGCGGTGGCGCGACGCCATGATCTTGGGCTCGCGGTAGAAGAGATAGTTGCCGCCGCTGTCCTTTTGGTCGAAGCGCACATAGCGCGTCGACTTTTCCAGCGGCGCGATGCCGATGCGCGCGTCTTCCAACAATTTCGCCGCGACGTTGGAAATGTTTTCGCAGGCGATATGCGCGCCGCCCAACTGGGCGACGGAATCGTCGCCGTAGCCGACCAGCACCCGCTCGAAGAACGCCCGGGCTTTTTTCAGCGCCGCGCTGTCGTCGCCCGCCGGTACTTGCCCGCCGAGCAAGTCTTGCAACGCCAGCTCGGGATCGCCGAGAAACTCGTCGAGAAAAGTCCGGCGCAACGTTTTCGCCGAACGACTGTAGCGGGAAAATAGCGCGCCGGCCACTTCCTGCGGCAGCTTGAGACCGAAAGTGTCGCGTTCGAGGTTGGTAAAAAAAGGCGCGAGGCGTGCTTGTTCGTCGGCGCTGAACTCGGCGGTCATGCAGTGGTCTTTCTCGATAATTGGGCTGGGCGTCATTCTAGTCAGTTCGCGGACAATAACAAGGTTCGGCTGAAAGGATAATGCAGCGCTAGCGAATAGATTGCATCAGCAGCAAATCGCCTCGTTGCCCATCGCCAAACAGTATTTTCGCAGGCTCATCTTGACTCGATGGGGGGGAACGTTGTTTCATCCTCAGGTTAGCGTTGATCGTATGTTAGGCGAAACTGGTTTCAATGAGAATGTGTAAATATGCAGTCGGTGCGCGAAACCGGCTTAGACGGCTAACCTTAACTCGGTGCAGCGATCGTCAGACTGTTAGCGATGGAATTTAACGGCCAGATCGTCTTGATCACCGGCGCGTCCAGCGGTATCGGCAAGCAGCTGGCCATCGACTTCGCCGGCCGCGGCGCCGTGGTCGTCGGCTGCGGCCGGTCGATCACAAGGCTGAAAGAGGTGCTCAAGGAAGTGCGCCAATCCAGCGCGGATTCGGCGATGATGGCCTGCGACGTCAGCGACCCGGAACAAGTTCAGGGCATGATCGAGAAAATCCTCACGGACTTCGGTGCGGTCGATATCTTGATCAACAACGCCGGCATCGGCATGCGTAAACCGTTCGCCGAGACCTCGTTATCGACCATCGAGGAGATCATGCGCATCAACTATCTCGGCGCGGTTTACTGTACCCATGCGCTGCTGCCGTCGATGATCCAGCGGGGCGGCGGCCATATCGTCAACATTTCCTCCGGCGCCGGCAAGATCGGCACACTCAATATGGCCGCCTATTGCGCGTCGAAGTTCGCCATGAACGGCTGGTCGGAGAGTCTTTATCACGAGCTCAAACCGCTCGGTGTAAAAGTCTCTTTGGTCTGTCCTGGACCGGTGCACACCGGTTTCAGCCGCGCCTTTCACAACAGCGAGCCGCAATCGCCGCCGGCACTCTTCGTCGGCAGCGGCGTCGTCAGCGAGGCGGTGATGCAAGTCATCGAGCGCGATCGATTCGAGCGTATCGTGCCGCGCTGGCTGGCTTTGATGTGTTGGCTCCAGCGGCTGTCGCCCGCTCTGTTTCGCTATCTGGCACAGCGGCGCTTTCGTCCCTACGTGACGGTTCCGGCGAACCGGCGTTTTGAATAATCGCTCGGGGAATTTATGATCTCTGGTATCGTCCTTCGGTGTATTGGAGGAAAAAATTGAAATCATCATGGTTGATGGCCGGCTTGATTGCCGGCGTGTTAACGGCGAATCCGCTTTCCGCCCAGCTCGGGCCCAAGGATCCAACCAGCGGCAGCGCCACTGAACTCGACCGCATCAAGGTCGGACAAGCCGCGCCCGACTTCGCCCTGGAAAACGTCGAAGGCCAAGTCATCAACCTGTCCGACTTTCGCGGCAAGAAAGCCGTGGTATTGGTTTTCTACCGCGGCTACTGGTGACCCTTCTGCATGGAACAGCTCGGGAAGCTGAAAAGCCTTTTGACCAAAGCACAGAAAGACAAGGTGCAGATCCTCGCCGTCAGCGTCGATACCCGCGACGAGTCGAAAAAATTCGGCGAGACGCTGCGCAAGCGCTTCGACGGCGAATTCGATTTTCCGTTATTGGAAGACAAAGATCACAAAGTGATCGACCGCTATGGGATTTTTAATCCGGACGGGAAGGGGTGGCCCTACCCATCGACCTTCGTGATCGATCCGAAAGGAGTCGTGCGTTGGAAATTTATCGAGGTGAATTACCAAAAACGGGCGTCCAACGAGCAAATTCGCCAAGAGTTGGCGAAGATCAAGTAGCGGCATACCAATTTGTGCATGGCATGCGAGACGCATAATTACGCGTGGCACGCTGCGAAGACGTTGATCATGGCAGCGGCAGGGCGCAGGGTCGTTGCCTGTCATCGCTGCAGTTAAAGTTTTTCGCGCGGTGATTTGCCGCCGAGAGCAAAGACCTCTACGGTGCTTTCGCGTCCACGCACCTGCACCGAGCCCATCGCCACCGCATCCACGCAGCTTGATCCCGCCGCCTTGAAGGTCGTGCCACAGATTAGGCAGTCCGTATCGAGCTGTTTGTTCAGTTCCTCCAGTCGCTGCGCCAAATTCACGGTGTCACCGTACAGCGTGTAGGTCTGCCGCTCCGCGCCGCCGACTACGCCGGCTGCGACCGGCCCGGTAGCGACGCCGATGCGCAAGCGAAGTCGATGGCCTTCGAACTCCCGCGCCGCAACGAGAGATAGCAGGGCGCGCGCGGCGCTCACAGCGCGTGCGGGATAGTCCTTGATCTGAAGCGGCGCGTTGAACGCAGCGATCAGGGCGTCGCCGACGTAGTTGACGATCACGCCACCATGGTTGTCGACAATGCCCGTCGCCGCACTGAAGAAGCTATTTAGCAACTCGATCACTTGCGAGGGCTTCAGGGATTCAGAGAGATAAGTGAAACCTTCGATATCGGCAAAGATCAGGCTTGCGTCGCTGGTCCGCGGCGCGAGCTGGTCGGATCCGATGAGCTGCTCGGCGACCTGCGCGGGTACATATCGGCCAAAGAGTCGCTGGATGCGGCTCCGCTCGATCTCCACGACGGCATGCGCGCGCACGACAGCGCGCGCCCGGTGCACGGCAAGGGCGGCAATCGCCGTTACCAGCGCAATCTTCACGCCTTCGCTGATGCGAACCGAGACGGCGAGGAAGTCAGGATCGAGAAAGACGGAAAGGAAAGCTTCACGCGACGGCGAGGGCGGCAGACCGCGAGAGCCGACGATGCGGTCCATGCCGGTCATGATCCAAGCCGTGGCACCGGCGAGACCGACCACGGCGCAAAGGCCGGTCCAGAGGACGAGAGCCGGCGATAGTGCCAGGACGGAGATCGCCACGACGACGAAGTAGTAGTCGCCACGGGTGGTGTGAAAGACCAGGTTCTGAGGAACATCGCCGCCGCTGCTGATCGGCGCGAGAGCAAGTACGGCGCTGAGAGCCGCCACATCTAAGGCGAAGAAGGCATAGCGCCCGATGCGCTCATAACGGCTCCCGACCAAGCTGAGTGGCACAAGGCCGGCCGCTGCGGTCGCCAGGATCAGTCCCGCTGTGTAGGTGTTGTTCGGATAGCCGTAGGTTGCTAGATAAAAGAGCGCGATCGGAACGAGGGCGCAGGTCCGGCCGATAACGGCCAACCGGAACCCCTTGCGTTCTGCGTCAGCGAGGGAGGCGTCGACCGCGGAGGAGCCGGGCGCTTCCAGCCTGCTATTTGGGACGTTTCTCAAAGACATCCTTCGCAATTGGTATTGCCGAAAAAACGTTAGGCCAGCCGGTATAGAAGAGCAGGTGTGTGAGCGTCTCCGAAGCTTCGGATTTCGTCAGGCCGTTGTCCAATGCCCGGTTGAGATGAGCCGATAGTTGCGCCACCTGTCCTGTTGCGACGAGAGCACTGACGCTAACGAGGCTCCGGTCCCGAGGTGCCAGTGCCGGACGTAGCCACAGGTCATGAAACAGCGGGTCGGTGGTGTATTGCACGACTCCCGGAGCGACCGGCCCGACACTTTGCTCGACGAACGCCGCGCGCCGCGCCTCGGATGCCTCATCAATGGGAAGAAGCGGACCTCTCGCCGGAGGAAGCTGATCGGCTCCGATTCCACGCGCGCGAAATACATCTTTGGCGACCGCAACCGCCGGCATCGCATTCGCCCAGCCGGAGTAGAAAGCGAGATGTGTGATGACCTCGGAAATCTCGGCTGGTTTGACGCCGTTGTCGAGCGCCCGGATGAGATACGACGGCAACTCTGACGTTTGATTACGCGCGATCAGAACCGCGACGGTAATCAGGCTGCGATCTCGCGCCGCTAGACCGGGGCGTTTCCAGAGATCGCCAAGAAGGACGCCTTGCGTGTATCTCGCGAGCGCCGGTGCGACCATCCGGACATCATCAAGCGTCGGCATTGACGAAAGCGCATTTGATTTTGTATTGCTTGTCATCTTGTATTCCTCCTCGCTAACCTTTTCCATCCAATCGACGTTCTTATCGTCCACAGCTCCCTGAATGGCGATGTGCGTCATTGCGGCGGTTGCGGTAGCGCCATGCCAATGCTTCACACCCGGTGGTGTCCATATGACATCGCCAGGCTTGATCTCTTGCTTTTGACCACCCTCTTGCTGCACCCAACCTGTGCCAGCCGTTACAACAAGGATCTGACCGAGCGGATGGGTATGCCATGCAGAGAGGGCACCGGGCTCGAAGGTGACGTAGGAGGCGGACGTGTGTGACGGGTCTTTCGCCTGGAACAGGGGATCGATGCGCGCCGATCCGGTGAAGTATTCGGCGGGTGGCTGCCGAGACGGCTGCGAGCCGCTGCGCGCGATGGTGATCTTCTGCGCCTGCGTGTCTAACGCGGCCGAGTACGAGCCCGACGCGACTCTTGTCTGATTTACACCGGCGCACGCCGAAGCGAGCAGAAACAGCGATATGACCGTCGCGGTAAGTAGTTTCATTTTAATCCTTTGATTCATTTTAGTGAGGCCATGTCGATGCTGCGGCTGCGCTGCACCGGTTAATTCGCTGCGCCTTCCAGGATGTAGGCCCGCGACTTCGCCGCCTTATGACGTATCGGCCTGATCTCCCGATAGGCCGGCGAGTCATACCAGGCTTGGGCCTTCTCCAAACTCTCGAACGCGATGACGACGATTCCCTTGGGCGCTTCCCCTTCCAGCGGAGCGATCTTGCCGCCGCGGACGATGAAGCGGCCCCCGAACGGCTCGAGTGTCGAGGAAACGCGCGCGCTATAAGGCTTGAGACCTTCTCGATCGATGACCTCGAACTCAGCGATGTAGAAAGCAGGGAGGCTGCTTCCCGATGGCGCCTGCGCCTGGAGGCCTTTGATTGCGAGAGCGCCAATGATGACACCCGCGAGCACCGCAAGTACGGTAGACTTTGTTTTCATGAGGTTTCCTCCCTGAACCAGATGGCAATCACCTTAATGGGGATGCCGCGGCGACCTTTGCGGCGAGTGAGATGGGCACGGTGTCGATAAGCTTCCGGGACTTGACCATGTCGTCTGTCGTTGCCCGGAAATTCTTGAAATGCGGTGTTTGCACATGCGTCTTATACGCATCCTCATCCCTATATATTTCAAAAACTATGACCCGGCCGGGATTCTCTTTTTCCGACACGGCATAGAGGACGAGACACCCGGGCTCTACGTGAACAGAGGTTTCCCCAACCTCCTTCGCCGCAGCCTTGAAGCTTTCGAGCTGAGCTGGATCGACTTCCAGTTCTGCGATGCGTACAAATGCGCCTGTGATGTCCGCAGCAAGGGCACGCCCGGACAAAAATGACATCAGCACAGACGCGCCAATCAGAAGTTGCTTGATGTTCATATGCGTCTCCGAGTTCTGCTGGTCGATTCGGCTGCACTAAGCCGTCAGCGACCTTCGATCGTGGCCTCACAGATGCCGAACTGCGATCACGGCTCGACCATAACCTTGATCGCCTCGCGCTGGTCCATCGCCCGGTAGCCGTCGGGTACCTTGTCGAGGCCGATCACGCGGTCGAAGACCCGGCCCGGCTCGATCCTGCCTTCCATGATGTCCGGCAGAAGCTCCTCTATGTAAGAGCGGACCGGGGCAGGTCCGCCGCTCACGGTGACGTTGTTGTAGAACGCCGGCAAGGACGCCGGCATCGTCTCGCCCTGGGGAACGCCGACGCGCCCGACTGCACCACCCGGACGGGCGATGCCGATCGCAGTGCGCATCGACTCTTCGAGGCCGACGCACTCGAGCACGGAGTGGGCGCCGAAGCCGCCGGTGAGATCGCGCACGCGTTCAATCGCTTCGTCGCCTCGCTCGCTTACGACATCGGTTGCGCCGAACTCTCTAGCGAGTGCGATCCGGTCGGCATGCCGGCCGAGTATGATGATCTGCTTGGCGCCGAGGCGCCGCGCGGCGATGACGCCGCACAAGCCGACCGCGCCGTCTCCGACGACGGCCACCGTCTTGCCCGGAGCGACCTTGGCGGTGACGGCCGCATGATGGCCGGTTGCCATCACGTCCGAAAGAGTGAGAAGAGACGGCATCAGCGCGGCGTCTTTGCCGACCGGCAACACGAACAGTGTGCCGTCTGCCTGGGGAACGCGCAGCGCTTCGGCCTGTGCTCCGTCCATACCGTCTATACCGAAGAACCCGCCGTGGATGCATGACGTGTGCAGTCCTTCGTGACAGAAGACGCAGGTGCCGTCCGAGTACGCGAACGGCATGATGACGAGATCGCCGGCTTTCACGGTACGAACGTCGGCGCCGACCGCTTCGACGACGCCGATAGCCTCGTGTCCCATACGGCGGCCGGTGTCCGGGATCTCTTCCATTCCTCGATACGGCCATAAATCGCTGCCGCAGATACAGGCCCGGCTGACCGCTACGACAGCGTCTGTGGGCTCAATGATACAGGCATCGGGAACATTCTCGATACGAACGTCACCGGCGCCGAACATTACAGTTGCGCGCATATTGATTCACTCCCATTTTCGGCGGGCTGAGCCGCTTGATATTGTTCGTCGCTGACCTTCTCCATCCACTCGACGACTGTGCCGTCGAGTGCCCCCTGAATGGCAATATGCGTCATGGCCGTGGTCGGCGTGGCGCCGTGCCAATGCTTTTCTCTGGGCGGGCACCAGACCACGTCGCCTGGTCGTATTTCAGTTTTTGGACCGCCTTCGCTTTGCACCCAACCGCACCCGGAGGTGACGATCAGAGTCTGACCTAAAGGATGGGTGTGCCACGCAGAGCGAGCGCCGGGTTCGAACGTGACACTCGCTCCCCGCGCGCGCGCCGGATTGGGTGCTTCGAACAGGGGATCAATTCGTACAGTGCCGGTAAAATACTCTGCCGGTCCTTCGGCGGATGGCTGCGAGCCGCATCGTTGCACGTTCATTGTTACTCCTTCTCCGATTGAACCGTCTCTCTCTTGACGGCTTATGATGGAAATGTAGCAGTTGCGGCGGCACGAGATTAGAGACTAGATTCCGCATGGACTCATGAGATTTGTTCATATATGCAGCACGAGAATTTTAACGATATCCTCGCGTTTCTCGCTGTCGCGCGAGAGCGAAGCTTCACCAGGGCGGCTGCAAAGCTTGGGGTTTCTCAGTCGGCGTTGAGCCATACCATCAGCGGGCTGGAGGCAAGACTCGGCCTTCGGCTGCTGACTCGCACCACGCGCAGCGTGTCCGCGACTGAGGCGGGTGAACGCCTGCTCCTCACTGTGGGTCACCGCTTTGAGGAGATCGAGGCTGAGCTCGAAGCACTAAGTGAGCTTCGGGAGAAGCCCGCCGGAACTATTCGGATCACGGCCGTCGACTATGCGGCCGACAGGCTCCTCTGGCCGAGGCTTGCCAAATTCCTGCCGCAGTATCCGGACATCAAGATCGAGATCACCGTCGACTATGGCCTGACCGACATCGTTGCCCAACGCTACGACGCTGGCGTGCGATCCGGCGAGCAAGTGGCGAAGGACATGATCGCAGTGCGCATCGGGCCGGACATGCGCATGGCGGTAGTCGGTGCCCCGTTGTATTTCGCGAAGCGGTCCCTGCCCAAGAAGCCGCAGGACTTGACCGATCACAACTGCATCAATCTGCGTCTGCCGACTCATGGCGGGTTGTACGCGTGGGAGTTCGAAAAAGGCGGCCGCGAGCTGAGGGTGCGCGTTGAAGGCCAGCTCGTCCTCAACGGCACTATTCAGATGCTCAATGCCGCGCTGGCCGGTTTGGGCTTGGCCTATGTGCCGGAGGATCTGGCGCAGCCGCATCTGGCTCAAGGGCGTCTCAAGCGAGTGCTCGCGGATTGGTGCCCGCCCTTTCCGGGCTACCACCTTTATTACCCGAGCCGCCGCCATTCCTCACCGGCATTTGCCCTGCTGGTCGATGCGCTGCGCTACCGGGGTTAAGCGCGGGCGGCGCAGCACGCGGCCAGTGGGAGCGCGAGCTGGCATGCTCCTCGAAAACAAGGACCACAAAGTGATCGCCGGAAAGTATCGAACTTTGGACAAAAAAATGAGATCAGCACCGCCGCTTTCAGTCATTCGAACCACACCACCCATGCCTAACTATTGTAGCGATGTCCGTTGTCGGACGATCAGCGCTCGCGAAGAGCCGCGGCGGCGTCTTGCGTGATCAACCAGGTGAGCTTGCCGTGACTGGGTTTGATCCGCGCCGCCGGTGCTTCGGTGTTTTGGCCGGTGAAGATGGATTTTACGATGCCAACCTTGCTCTGCCCGGCAATAAGAAAACTAATTTGCCCGGCGTTATTGATCGTCGGCAAGGTTAAGGTCAGCCGGTGCGCCTTGAGTTTTTCAACATAGGTCGGTGCCACCAGCGCTTCGGTCTCGTGAAGCGCTGAGCTGTCGGGAAACAGCGACGCCGTGTGACCGTCCTCGCCCAGGCCGAGAAAAATCAAGTCGAAGCGCGGTGGTTGATCTTCTTTCAAATCGAAAAACCCGGTTAACTGCGCGGCATACGCCGCGGCCGCCACCTCGGGCGCGAGTTCACCGGCCATGCGGTGCACATTCTTATCGGGAATGGCAATCTTGGTCAGCAACGATTCCGCGACCATGCGATAATTGCTCTCGGCATGATCCGGCGCCACACAGCGCTCGTCACCGAAGAATAGATGAATTTGCCGCCAGTCGAGCTGTTCACTGAATTCCGCCGTCGCTAGCAAGGAATACAGCGCTTTAGGTGTCGAGCCGCCGGACAGGGCCACGGCAAACCGGCCGCGCGCGGCGATCGCCTGGCGGGCTAAGGCGACGAATTGCTCTGCCGCCTTGCGGCTGAGGCCGTCGACATCGCGGCAAATGATGATTTCTCGGTCAGTCACGGGCGAGGAAAGCGGCATAATAGCCAGCGCCGCGCAGGGCGGCCAGATCGTTCAAAACCACTTGCACGGGAATCGCCGCGACCAGGTCGGTGTAGCGCCCCTTGTCGACGAAGCTGCGCATGAAGGTACCGTCTGTAAGCTTGCCGAGAATCTTCGGCGCGATGCCGCCGCCGATGTAGAGACCGCGCACCGACTTGGCGCGCAGCGCGAGATTGCCCGCCTCGGCGCCGTAAATCGAGACGAAGAGATCCAGACTCTTGATGCAAATATCCGCCTCGCCCGCCAGCGCCGCCTGGGAAACCACTGCGCTCAGATCGTCCGAAGCGGCAAAACGCTCGGTCAGCCATTGCGGCTCTTCCAGACCGATCCGCTCTTTGAAAAAACCATAGATGTTGAAAAGGCCGGGGCCGGAAAGCGCGCGCTCATAGCTGACATGCTTGAAGCGCTCGATCAGATGGCGCAGCAGTTCGATTTCAAGCTCATTGCGCGGCGCAAAGTCGGCGTGGCCGCCTTCGGACGCAAGCGGACGAAAATGCTCGCCGTCGTGGTACAGGATCGCTTGTCCCAGACCGGTGCCGGCGGCAATCAACGCCTTGCTCCCCGACTGGCGCGCGGTGCCCTGGTTGAGCGTACAGAACGCATCATTGTCCAGGGTGAAAATACCGTAGGCGCCGGCTTCAAGATCGTTGAGCAAGGTCACGTTGTCGAGGTTGAGCGCCCGGCGCACCTCCGCGGTATCGATCAGCCAGGGTAGATTGGGAGTCTTGACGGTACCGTCGACCACCGGTCCGGCGATGCCGAAGCACGCCGCGTCGAATTTAGCTGCATCGCCGGCGAGAAATTCTTGCAGCACCGGCACCAAGCCTGAATAGCGTTTGCTCGGAAACGTGCGCAGCGATTCGCTGTGCAGTTTGCCGCCGCGCACCGTGAACACCGCCAGGTTGGTTTTGGTGCCGCCGATATCGCCGGCGAGGACGAGATTTCTTAATGCCATGATTATGATTCACCACGAAGTGTCTGTGAGCTAACGCGTCTGCCGATAATAGAAATGGATGGAATTCCCTCTTTTAAGCGGTCTGCTTGATCCGTCATTCCCGCGCACTCGGGAATCCAGGTTTGGTCTGCATCAAATTGGCCTGGATATCCGCTTTCGCGGTAAGACGTACCCCAGGTAGTCTTCATCGTGTAAGTATCTCCGTAACATGGTTTTCGAAGGAGGACATGAAGCGCGCCAACCTTACGACTACCGACAATTATGAATTTTATGTTTTGTGCCCTTTGCCTTTTCCGATTCCCTGAGCATGTCGAAGGGTGTGGGGCAATCCCTCTCCCCTTACGGTTTACGCCAGCGCCGGCCATCACGCTGCATGAAATCTTCGGCTTCTTTCGGGCCCCACGATCCCGCCGGATAATTGGGAAAGTTTTTCGGCTTGCTCAAACTCCAGACTTGAATGATCGGATCCATTAACGCCCAGGCCAATTCAACCCAATCGTGACGGGTATACAATGTCGAATCCCCTTCGATGCAGTCTTCCAACAAGGTTTCGTAGGCCTCCGGCGAACTGTTGCCAAAGGCTTCCGAGTAATTGAATTTCAAACTCAGCGGGCTGACGGTGAGGTCCGGTCCCGGCGGTTTGACATCGAAGCGCAGCGAGATGCCTTCGTCGGGCTGAATGCGCAAAACTAAAACATTGGGGCTGACATCTTCCACCGCGGAAGATTTGAAGAGCAGCATCGGCGGCCGCTTGAATTGAATGGCGATCTCGGTCACCCGCTTGGCCATGCGCTTGCCCGAGCGCAGATAAAACGGCACGCCTTCCCAGCGCCAATTGTCGATGGCGAGTTTGATCGCCGCATAGCTCACGGTGGTGGAATCCTTGGCGACGCCGAGCTCGTCGCGATACGCAACCGCCGGGGCACCGGCGATCATGTCGGCGCCATATTGGCCGCGCACGGCGACGGTGGAGACTTCTTCCGGCGCGATCGCCCGCACCGCGCGCATGAGCTTGCTCTTCTCGTCGCGCACCGCTTCGGCGTTAAATCCCACCGGCGGCTCCATCGCCGTCAGGCAGAGCAGCTGGAGCAAGTGATTCTGAAACATGTCGCGCACCACGCCGGCAGACTCGTAGTAGCCGCCGCGGGTCTCGACGCCGACGCTTTCCGCCGCGGTGATCTGCACATGATCGATGTAGCGGCGGTCCCAGATCGGCTCGAACACGGCGTTGGCGAAGCGAAACACCATGATGTTTTGCACCGTTTCTTTGCCGAGATAGTGATCGATGCGGTAAATCTGATTTTCGCCGAGCGCCTCATGCACGCGCTGATTGAGCTCCCGCGCGGTTTGCAGGTCGGTGCCGAAGGGCTTTTCGATGACCACCCGGACGCGCGGCTCGGCGCCGTGATCTTTCGGCGCCAACCCCGACGCAGCGATGCGCTCGATTACGCAGCCGTACTGATCCGGCGGGATCGCCAGATAAAAAACCCGCGCCGGCAAAACCCGGCTGCCGCGATCGAAATTTTCGATGAACTGCTTCAAGCGCTCGTAGCCGCTTTCATTGTCATAGTCGCCGCGCACGTAGTAAAGCGTCTTGGCAAACTCCTGCCAAACCTGCTCATCTTGCAAACCGGTGCGGGAGAACTCTTTGACCGCGGCGCGCATCTTGTCGCGAAACTCTTCGTCGGTCATCTCGCTGCGCGCGTAGCCAACCACGGCGAAACGCTGGGGTAAGCGCTTTTCCAAGGCCAAATTGTACAGCGCCGGAATCAACTTGCGTTTGGTCAAATCGCCGGATGCGCCAAAGATCGTCAACACGCAGGCGTGCGGCCTTTTCGCCTGGCTCGAACCCGTGGCGACATATTCATGCGGAGTGCTCGCCATGTCAGCTAGCCTTTTTTCACCGCATGACCGCCGAACTCGTTGCGCAGCGCGGCGACGACTTTATTGGAAAAGGCGTCCTGCTGGCGCGACGCGAAGCGCGCGAACAAACTGTGGGCCAAAGTCGGCGCCGCAACGCCTTTTTCAATCGCTTCGATGACCGTCCAGCGCCCTTCGCCCGAATCATCGACATAACCTTTGATGGCGTCGAGCTTGGGATCTTTTTCGAAGGCGCTTTCGCATAACTCGAGCAGCCAGGAACGCACCACGCTGCCCTGATTCCAGAGATGGGAAATCTTCGCTAGGTCGAGATCGAACTGCGAAGCTTTGAGCAGCTCGAAGCCTTCGCCGTACGCCTGCATCATGCCGTACTCGATGCCGTTATGAATCATTTTGACGAAGTGGCCGGCGCCGTTGGGCCCGGCGTGCAGATAGCCGTCCTTAGGCGCGAGGGTGAGAAAGATCGGTTCCAGGCGGCTGACGATTTCCGGCTCGCCGCCGACCATCAGGCAGTAGCCGTTTTGCAGACCCCAGATGCCGCCGCTGGTGCCGGCGTCGACGAAGTGGAGGTGGTGCTGCTTGAGCGCCTCGGCGCGCCGGATCGAATCTTTGTAATTCGAGTTGCCGCCGTCGATGATGATATCGCCGGCAGCGAGACTCGGCAGCAACTGCTCGATGGTCTGGTCCACCACATCGCCCGACGGCACCATCAGCCAAATCGCCCGCGGCAGCGATAATTGCTTGACGAAATCCGCGCGCGAATGGGCGCCCACGGCACCCTTGTCGACGACCCGCTGAATCGCCTCGGCGCTACGATCGTAAGTGATCACCTTGTGGCCGCCGCGGATCAGCCGCTCGGTCATGTTGGCGCCCATTCGGCCTAGGCCGATCATGCCCAGTTCCATTTTGTGTTTTCCTTCCCTGCGACCTTGAATTATTTTTGCAGCGCCGTTGCCAAGCGCTCTAAACCGCCGGCGCTGTCGCTGCCGAGATGCACGCGCAGCGCGCGCCGCCGTCGTTGTCGCAGCGCGGTAAAATCACCGATCGCTTGTGCCTGGATGAGTACGTCAAAAGTATAGTTTGTCTCGGGCACGGCTAGATTATCGGCAGGCTGGTCGACGATCTGCAGCACCAGCGCCGAATTGGCTCCACCTTTGTGCAGTTGCCCGGTGGAATGAAGGAAGCGCGGACCGAAACCGAAGGTCGTCGCCGCGTCCAGCCGGCTTTGCAGCGCGGCGCGGATTGCCGCCAGTTTCGCGCTATTTTCCGCCGACGGCGCAAGGTAAGCCTGCACCGCGACGTAGTCCCGCGGTTTTTTCTTGGCGAGCCAAGCGCCGACCATTTTTTCCAACGCGGCGGCGTCGGCGGCGGCAACTTCCTCTTTCAACTTGGCGGCGCCGCTACCGCCTTCGCTCATGGCTTTCTTGGATAGGTCTTTGGCCAGCTGCACATCAGGCTGGTTAAACGGGTTGATGCCGAGCACTGCGCCGGCCGCCGCCACGGCGAATTCCCAGCGGAAAAACTCCTGGCCGATATCGACCTTGTCAGTCAAATCGATGCACGCCAGCGGATGGCCGTTGGCTTCCAGCGCCGCCACGAAACGGTCGAGTTCGTGATTGCTGTCGCTGGCGAGACGCAGATAAACGAAAAACCGGTCCGCGGCGTATTTTTCCGGCGGCGCCAGCTTTTCATTGGCCACCGGCACGATGCCCTTGTTTTCTTTGCCCGTGCTCTCGGCGATCAACTGTTCGACCCAGGAGGGAAACGCGCCAAGCGATGGCGAACAGAGAAAAGTGACCTTATCGCGCTTGGCCAAGGTCAACTCGCCTAGGGCGGCGCCGAGAAACAGAGCAGGATTGCTGCCGTCAGCGACCGTCGCGGCGCAGGCGGCGCTCATGTGCCGCGCCCGCGCCAGCACCGCGCCGATGTCGACACCGATCAAAGCCGCCGGCACTAAACCGAACATGGTTAACGCCGAATAGCGGCCGCCGACTTCCTCCGGCGCATTGAAAGTGCCACGGAAGTTTCTTTCCTTGGCGAGTTTCTCCAACGGCGTGCCCGGATCGGTGATGGCCACGAAGTGCGGCCCGGGTTCGATCCCAAGACTTTTCACCTTGGCCCAAAAATAGAAGAAAAATGAATTGGTCTCGGTGGTCGTGCCCGACTTGCTCGAAACTAAAAAGAGCGTATGCGCCAGGTCGATGCTATCCTCGACCGCCCGCACCGCCGCCGGATGCGTGCTGTCGAGCACGCGCAATTTCCCATAGCCGGGTGCGTTGCCAAACGTCTCTTGAAACACCTCCGGCGCCAGACTCGAACCGCCCATGCCAAGCACCACTATATGTTTGATTCCGTCGGCTTTGGCTTTATCGGCGAACGCGCCGAGGGCGGCGACCTCCTTCTCCATGGTTTCGCCAAGCTCGAGCCAGCCCAACCGATCGGCCAATTCCGGCTGCGGATCTTTTGACCAGACGGTGTGATCCTTTTGCCAAATGCGGCGGGCGACTTGAAGGTCCTGCCATTGCTTAAGCCGTTTCTCCACGCGCTTGCCATACTGGCCCAGCCTGAGCTCTTGATGGTTCAAAGCGACATCAACCATCAGCTCGCGCTTTTTTTTCAACGCCGCCGTCAGCTGATCGAAGGAAGCTGCGAACGACGCCACGCCGTCAACTTGCAACTTCTCCGTGATCGCATCGAGGTCGACGCCCAGCTTGGCCAAGGCCGCCAGAGCGGCATCGGCCTCGTCGAAACCGGTTTTGACCGTCGCGCCGGCAATCTTGCCGTGATCGCCAAAAGCCTTGATGGTATCCAGCGGTAACGTGTTGACGGTTTCCGCGCCGATCAGATTCTCGACGTAAAGCACGTCGGAATAGGCCGGGTTCTTGGTTCCCGTGCTCGCCCACAGCGGCCGCTGCACGCGCGCGCCGCGGCTGCGCAGTGACGCGAATCCTTCGCCGTGAAAGATCTCCATGAAGCGGCGATAGACGACCTTGGAGTTGGCGATGGCGATTTTGCCGGCAAGCGCTTGCGCTTCCGCCGTGCCGATTTTGGCCAATTCATTGTCCACCGCGGTGTCGACCCGGCTGACGAAAAACGACGCCACCGAGGCGACTTTGGCCGGCGTCGCGCAACGTTCCAAACCTTTCACGTAAGCGTGCGCCACCGCTTCATAGTGGCTCATGGAAAACATCAAGGTGACGTTGATGCTCAGGCCGTCGGCGATCAGCTGCTCGATGGCGGGGATGCCGGCGGGCGTCGCCGGTACTTTGATCATCAGGTTGGGCCGGTCGACGGCGGCGCGCAGGCGCTTGGCGGCGTCGATCGTCCCCGCCGTGTCATGGGCCAAATGGGGCGACACTTCGAGGCTGACGTAACCGTCGTCGCCATTGCTGGCATCGTAAACCGGACGCAGCACGTCGGCTGCCATCTGAATGTCTTCGATGGCCAGCGACTCGTAGAGTTTTTCCACGTCCGCGCCGCCGTCCGTCAACAGGGCGCGCAGCGCCTCATCGTAGTCGGTGCTGCCGGCGATGGCTTTTTCAAAAATCGTTGGATTGCTGGTGACGCCGCTGATGCTGTCTTCATCGACCATGCGCTTGAGTTCGCCGCTGCGAATCAAGTTGCGCCGGATGTAATCGAGCCAGATCGACTGTCCTTGGGTGCTAAGCTCTTTTAAAGGATTCATAGTTAGTCTCCGTCAAATCGTCTTGCTGTAGCGCCGTTCCAGGGCGTTGATTTTCTCGACCCTGCGCCGGTGCCGTTCTTCGCCGGTGAATTTCGCCGCGACAAACCGATCGACCAACTCACGCGCGACTTCGACGCCGATAATTCTGGCGCCGAGCACGAGAATATTCATATCGTCATGTTCGACGCCCTGGCCGGCCGAATAAGTGTCATGACACAATCCCGCGCGGATCCCCGGGATCTTGTTCGCCGATACCGAAGCACCGACGCCGCTGCCGCAGACCAGCACGGCGCGTTCCGCCGCCCCCGCCAGCACGGCATTGCCGACGGCTTCGGCGAAGTCGGGATAATCCACCGGCTCGGTGCTATCGGTCCCTTTGTCGATGACTTCATGGCCTTGCTGACGCAGATAGGCGGCGAGAATTTGTTTCAAATCGAAGCCGGCATGATCGGCGCCGATGGCAATGCGCATGGTTACCCTGGCAACTGCGCTTTAGCCGCGGCGACAATGTTTTCCACGGTAAAGCCGAACTTTTTCTGTAATTGGGAAAACGGCGCCGACGCGCCGAAACTTTTCATACCGATCACCGCGCCGGTCATGCCGACATATTTTGCCCAACCCATGGCCACGCCTTGCTCGACGGCGACCCGCGCGCGCACTGCCGCAGGCAGAACCTTTTCGCGATATTCCTTGCTCTGGTGCTCGAACAATTCCCATGACGGCATGCTGACGACACGCGCCTGGACGCCGTCTTTTTTGAGCTGCTCGTAGGCTTCGACGCACAAATAAACTTCGCTGCCGGTGCCGATCAAAATCACCTGGGGCTTGCCGCCGTCAGCGTCGGCCAAGATATAGGCGCCCTTAGCCAAGCCAGCGGCGGCGCCGTACTTGGTTCGGTCCAATGTCGGTAACGGCTGGCGGGTCAACGCCAGCGCCACCGGCTCATGTTTGAGCGCCATGATCACACGCCAGGCTTCGACCACTTCGTTGGCATCGCCGGGGCGAAGCGTAATCAGACCGGGAATCGCTCGGAGCGACGCCAGCTGCTCCACCGGCTGATGGGTCGGACCGTCTTCACCGACGCCGATGGAGTCATGGGTGAAGACGTGAATCGCGGGAATCTCCATGATCGCGCCGAGCCGGATCGCCGGCCGCGCATAGTCGCTGAAGATGAGAAACCCCGAACCGAAAACCCGCACGCCGCACAGGGACATGCCGTTGACGATCGCCGCCATGACATGCTCACGCACACCGAAGTGTAAATTGCGTCCGGCGTAATTGCCGGCGGCGAAATCGCCGGCGCCGTCGAAGGTGAGGCGCGTCTTGGTCGACGGCGCGAGATCGGCGGAACCGCCCATCAGCCAAGGCACATGCTTGGCGAGAGCGTTCAAAACTTTGCCGGAGGAATCACGCGTCGCCTGGCCTTTTGGATCGGCCGGATATTCGCTCAACTCCTGGTCCCAGCCCGCCGGCAGTTCGCGCCGCTGCATGGTCGTCAATTGCTCGGCGAGTTCCGGGTATTTTTTCTGGTATGCGGCAAATTTGCCGGTCCACTCATCGCGCAGCGCGCGGCCGCGTTTGCCGATAACCCGTTGGAAATTCTCCTGCACCCCCTCGGGGACGAAAAATTTCTCATCCTCCGGCCAGCCATAGTTTTTCTTGGTCAGTTTGATCTCGCCCTCGCCCAGCGGCTCGCCATGAGCGGCGGCGGTGTCCTGCTTGGTCGGCGCGCCAAAGGCGATATGGCTTTCGATCACGATAAACGTCGGTCGGTCGTGACATTGGCGGAAGTTTTCCAGCGCCCCGTCGAGGGCCGCTTGGTCGTTGGCGTCGGCGACATGTAAAACGTTCCAGCCGTAGGCCTCGAAACGTTTGCCGACATCCTCCGACAGCGCCAGACTGGTGCTGCCCTCGATGGAGATCCGGTTGCTGTCGTAAATCCAGCAAAGATTGTCCAGTTTCAGATGGCTGGCGAGGGACGCCGCTTCGCTGCTGATCCCTTCCATCATATCGCCGTCGCCGCATAGTGCGTAGGCAGAGTAATCGAACAGCTCGAAGCCGGGGCGGTTAAAGTAGCTGGCCAGCCATTTTGACGCCATCGCTATGCCGACGCTGTTGGCCACGCCTTGGCCGAGGGGGCCGGTGGTGGTCTCGACGCCGGCAATGAGGCCGAACTCCGGATGGCCGGGTGTCTTGCTGTCGAGTTGGCGAAATTTTTTTAGATCATCGAGTGTCAGGGTCGGTTGATTGAACACCCGCTGGTCCGCGTCCACAGCGCGCACGCTGGCCAAATACAACGTCGCATAGAGCAGCATCGACGCATGGCCGATGGACAGCACAAAGCGGTCGCGATTGGGCCACAGCGGATCGGCGGGGTCATATTTTAAATGGCGTTGCCACAGACCGTACATCACCGGCGCCATCGACATCGGCGTGCCGGGATGGCCCGAGTTCGCCTGCTGCACCGCGTCCATGGACAACGTACGGATGGTATTGATGGACAATTGATCGATCGACTGATTCATAGGCTTGCCTGTTCTAACCGGAGCCTGCCGCTACGGTTGGTTACAAGCACAACTTTATCACTTTCACGTACCCAGGTCAGCACAATAGGCGAACTAATCGGCAATTCTTCAAGCAAATTTAATCGCGGTCGTCAATCCATTGGCGGCGGCGCAAAGCCTAACTTTTCCAAGCACGCCACTGTCCGCCGCAGTGCTGCGCGCAACTCCGCCGCCGGCAATTGCCACAATCGTTGAAAGTCATCGGCCACGTCGACATCGAACCAAGTCGGCAGCACGTCGTAGGGAAAGTTAAGCGCCTCGAGCCGCGCCGTCGTGTCAGCGAAAACCCGGTCATGGCTCCAGGTCATGTTGGCGAATATCTCCGGCGCCGGCCGATTCATGCCGACCAGGTAATAGCCGCCGTCGGCGCTCGGTCCCAAGACCACCCGCGGTTCGGCCTGCGCCAATAGCCCGAAGGCCTGCTCGAGTATCGCCAGCGGCAAGGCCGGCAAATCGCTGCCGATGAGGACGATGTTACGATGGCCCAAACGGCTCAGATCGATGAAAACCTGATGCATGCGCGCGCCGAGATCGTCGCCGGATTGCGCCAGATGAATGTAATCGGCGCCGGCCAGTTCGCCAAGAGTTTTTTCGGCGTCAGCCGGTGTGTAAAACACATAGCGCTCGGCGCCGGCGAAATTTCTCAAATGGTCGAATTGGTCGGACAGCAGCGCGCGACAGACCTGCGCCGCTTGGGTCGAGGTCAACGGCGGCACCAGGCGGGTTTTTACCGTTCCCGCCACCGGGGCCTTGGCCATGATGGCAAGCGCGTTAACGGGTGTCGGCATAGAACTTTTTCAAGCGGGCCGGCGAAACACCGGTGAGATAGAGTAGCTTCAGCATCCACATGCGAAAAATCGTCCGCCACACGCCGTCCGCTTCCCAACGGCGCGCCGAGGTCACCACCCGGCTGCGCAGGCAGGCGACCGCGCCCTGGCGCTTGAGCGCGCGGCAGAAAGCGATATCCTCCATAAGGGGAATGTCTTCGAAGCCGCCGATACGCTGAAATACTTCGCGGCGCACGAACAGCGCCTGATCGCCGGTGGCGACTTTGGATAGCCGCGAGCGATAGCTGATCAGCCGCCCGACCAGCGGCAACATCCAGTGCTTACCGTCGAGCTCGACATCGAAGCGCCCGCCGACGTGGCGCGGATCGCCCATCGCGCCGGCGATGTCGCTCAAGGCGGTTGGCGGCAAACGCGTGTCGGCGTGGAGAAAGACCAAGACATCGCCGCTCGCTTGCCGAGCGCCGCGATTCATCTGACGCGCCCGACCGCGCTCCGACGGGATTATTTTGACGCCGTACTCGGCGGCGATCGCCGCCGTACGGTCGTGACTGCCGCCGTCGACGACGATGGTTTCGTACGGCTGCAGGCGCGCCAGCGCATGCAGGGTCGCGGCGATCGATTTCTCTTCGTTGAGCACCGGCACGATGACCGAGATGTTCATCATTGATTATTAGCATCGGCGAATTGACAGAATCCCCCTTTGGAAACTAATCAAGCGCCCCATCTTGTTGGCTGGACAACTCGCTGACGACGTAAATAGCTAGACCGATTCCCCCTTTGGGAAAAGGGGGAATAAGGGGGATTTGATGTGGTGTGGGGAGGGTTTTTCGCAGCAGAGCGGCAATCCCTTCGACGGTGGAGCGAATGGAAGAAAAAAATCTCCCCTAGCCCCTCTTTTCCAAAGAGGGGTAACGGAAAACCGGCGACGACTTGAGCAGCTAACCACATTTCGTTATGTCTCCCACACGCGCCAGTCCAGCCGAAACTTATGGGCAACAATGAGCTTTCAAAGGGGGTAAATCCAAAGCAACACTACGACATCGTCGGTGCACCCCGGTAATATATCCTACGGCTTCAGGTCGACACCGTTCAAGCGCCAATCATAGTCATGACTCAAGCCACCTTTGTATTTCTCCAGGGCACCGGCCAGCGGCGGATTGGCGTATTTTTGCCAGTGCTCCATCAGCCCTTCAGAGCCGCCGCCAAAATCTTCCTGGAACCAGACATAGATGCTCGACACCTTGAGCTTGCCGCCGGTAAGCGCTACGCCGCGCGGGTGATTGATGAATTCCTTGGCGCCCTTGTCGAGGAGCGCTTCGGTGGTTTCGCCGGTGTAAGCTGCCGGCTGTAAATTAGGGCAGCCCAAACTGGCGCAGTTGACCCCGTAATGGATCCGCTCATCTTTCCAGATCGGCCGCAAGATCCGATGCTCAATGTCATCTAGCGACAGCTTCTCGCCTTCCACCGTGAGCAATTTGGCGCCCCAAGGTCCGCGCGCCAGTAAGCCGGGAGAAATATTGATGTCGCGGATCGACGCCACCGGAAAGCGCGACAGAATCAGATCGACGGTGAGCGCATTGTAGAGATTGATCCAGTACGCCTGCTGCTCCTTGCGGTTGTAACTGGAGATCGAAATCCCTTGCAGACTTTGGAGATAATTCTTTAAAGACTTTTGATCCTCCGGGTGAATGTCTTGATAGCGCACCCGGTTGATCCCCGATAAATGGATTACGACATGCTGCTTGAGCAATCGATCCCATACTCGATGATCGATCTTCTGCCCGCTCTCTGCATCATGCTTCTGCCAGCGCGCCCACAACTCCGCCTTGGGCGCGGCCTGCACGGACGAATATCCAAGGACGCCGACTGCCATTGCAAGTGCGCTCAGTCCGATCCGAAACCCCTTACTCCTCACCCTTGACTCCTTACCCTCTTCTCACCGGCGCCACTCCAGCCATTTAGCAAATATCTTCTGCACCGTCGGCGTCAGTTTGGTGCGCATGTAGGTATCGCCGATCTTGCGCAGCGCCTCGGCCTGGGTCGGGTAGGAATGAATCGTCGACGATAGCACGCCGACCGTTTGCTTCGCCGTCATCGCCAAGGTCAGTTCGCCCAACATTTCGCCGGCATGGCGCGCGACGATGGTGCCGCCGAGAATCCTAGCAGTTTTCTTATCGTAGTGAACTCGGGCAAACCCTTCCGCCTCGCCGTCGAGGATCGCCCGGTCGACATCGGCGAGGGGCTGAGTAATCGTCGCCACGTCGTAGCCGGCAGCCCGGGCATCTTTTTCATAATAGCCGGCATGAGCGATCTCCGGGTCGGTATAGGTGCACCAGGGCATGATCAAATCGGTCGCCTTGCGCCGCGCCATGAACAGCGCGTTGGCGATGACGATGCGCGCCATCGCATCGGCGGCATGGGTAAACTGAAAACGCGAGCAAACATCGCCGGCGGCAAATACCCGAGGATTGGACGTGCGCATGCGCGCATCGACTTCGACACCGCGCCTGCCGTAACCCACATTGGCGGCCTCCAAACCCAATCCTTCGAGATTTGGCGTGCGTCCCACCGATACGAGAATCGCGTCGCAAGTCAAAACCATCGGCTGGTCGCCGATTTTTAGCTCTAAGCTCTTGGCGCCGTTAACCGGCGCGGCAGTGTGAATCTGTGCGCCGGTGATGATCGTCACGCCGTCTTTTTCGATTTGCTTACGGACCACCGCAGCCGCATCGCGATCCTCGCGCGGCAGGATCTCCGTCCCGTCGGTGAGCAAGGTCACTTGGCTGCCGAAGCGTTGGAAACTTTGCGCCAGCTCGCAGCCGATGGGACCGGCGCCGATGACGGCCAGCCGGCGCGGCAACTCTGTGAGCGTGAATATCGTCTCGTTGGTGTAGTAGCCGGTATCGCGCAAGCCGGCGATCGACGGCTCGGCGGCGCGCGCGCCGGTGGCGATCACCGCGCGGTCGAAGTGCAAACGTTTGCCGTCGACCTCTATACTGTCAGGATTGACGAAGCGGGCGTTACCAAGGAAGACATCGACCCCCAGCTTTCGGAATCGCTCTGCCGAATCATGTTCGCTGATGCCGGCGCGCAGCCGGCGCATGCGCTCCATCGCCGCGGCAAAATCGATCTGCGGCTCCCCGGGATGGTGAACGCCGAACTCAGCGCCGTTGCGCGCGTCATGGGCGGCGCGCGCGGCGCGGATCAAGCCCTTGGACGGCACGCAGCCGACATTGAGGCAATCGCCGCCCAAGAGATTGCGCTCGATCAGCGCGACCTTCGCGCCCAGCCCGGCCGCGCCGGCGGCGCTGACCAATCCCGCCGTGCCGCCGCCAATGACAACCATATTGTATTTTCCCGCCGGCGTCGGATTGTTCCAGCGCGGCGGATGGCAGTTGTCGATCAAGCGCCGGTCGTGAACATCGTCGGTTAGGAGCATGTCGTCGTAGGCCGCCGGTTTATGGTCCGGATCGAGCACCAGCGGAGCACCGGTCGTGATGCTTTCTTCCTGCTGCTCCGCCTCGCGCAGTGCTTTGCGCGCCACCCGTGTGACCAGGACAACCACCGCCACCGTCGCCGCCAAACCGACATACTTAAAAATAGTTTGATAGATATTCGCCGACGCATCCACCGGCCCGGCGAGCGCATCGCGCGCCGCTGCGCCGATGTAGACGAACAGGAAAGTCGCCGGCAGCATGCCGAGTAAGTTGGCCAGCACATACGACGGCGTGCGCACCGCCGTGAGGCCAAGTAAATAGTTCAGCAGCACGAAGGGGAACACCGGGCTCAATCGGGTCAGCAAAACCATCTTGAAACCCTGCTTGCCGATGGCTTGGTCGAGGGAGCGAAATTTCGGACTGGCGGACGCCCAGCTTGTGACTTTTTCGCGCAGAAAGCTGCGCGCTAATAGAAACGAACCAAGAGCGCCGAGATTGGCGCCGAGCACGACGACGATAAAACCGGTCGACAAGCCAAACAAAGTGCCTGAGCCGATGGTGATGGCGCTGCCGGGTATAAACAGCACGGTGCAGAGCACATAAGCCAGCACCACCACGACCGGCCCAATGGCGCCCAGCGATTGCACGTAGCCTTCAATCTCCATGAACCAGTCGCGGATAGGCAGAAACAAAAAGCCAATGAACAAAGACACGGCCAAAAGCACCAAGAGAGAGATCTTAGCCGATTTCATAGCAGTCCTTGAGGGAGACAAAGCTAGTGCTTTTTAGACGTTCCGGCGCGGCGCAAGGGTGCGACCTCATTTGTGGTTGTGGCGGAAGCTAACCTAGGTAAAGCTTTTCAATACTATGTAACTCGTGCCGGACAGGAACGCCGCTGTCGGCAAGGTGAGCACCCAGGCCAAAAGAATCGTGCGAACCATCGGCCAGCGCGCTTGACCGTTTGCGATACCGATGCCGAACAGCGCGCCGCAAGATACATGGGTGGTCGACACCGGCAGCCCCCATTTGGAGGCGACGATGACCAGAAAACTGGTCGCCAGATTGGCGACAAATCCTTGGGCGGCGTCCAGCGAGGTAATTCGTTCGCCGACGGTCTCGGCAATTTTCCGTGAATGCATCATACCACCTAGGGCCATAAACACGGCGACGAGAACCACCGACCAGGCCAAGTCGAGTACGCTCACCGCCAAGCCGAGAGCGACGAGCTTAGGCGTGTCATTCAAACCGCGCGCGAAACTAACCGCACCCGCGCTAATAAAATGACCGACGTCGAGGAGAGTCTGGCCATTGATGCCGTATACAACTCCGGAAAGTCGGCGCGCGCATACCGCTGAGTTATCGACGATGACCCGTAGGCCCGGCGTAGTCTCGGTGAAGACCATGCCATCGGCCGTAACAAATGTCGGAACCAATTCATTGCCAACACAGACGCAGTTTTCGTTGATCAAACCCGCGTATTCAATCGCCCGGCTGAAAAGCGGGTAGCATAGCCCTGCCATGATCACCGCGAACGCCGGGCTGACCAGCAGCGGCAAGAAAAATCCAGCGAATAACGTGTGCAAACCCAATTGTCCACCGGCCGCCACCAGCCCGCTGCCCAATAGTGCTCCGGTCAAGCTATGGGTGGTTGAGATCGGAATAGCAATCTTGGTCGCCAGTAAGACGGTGAGCGCCGCGCCGAAAATTACCGCGCTTAGAAAAGGTTGCGATTGGATGAGAAAGCCCGGCACCAGTCCGTTGCCTTGAAACATCGAAACCAATCGCGTCGCTAGAAAGAATGCGGTCAACGACCCGGCAAATGTCGTGATTGTCGCCCAGCCGAGCGCCCGGCGATAATCCGCCGTGCCGCTGCCAAACAGCGTTGCCACGCCTTTGAAGTTATCGTTAGCACCGTTAGCGTAGGCGACAAATAAAGTTGCTCCGACGATGGTGAGTGGCCACAAAGACATGCAACGATTCCAGAGTTTAAACTAATGCGCCGCCGCAACTGCTACCAGAGCCGGCGGTACAGGCGTAACAATGATCGCCGAGCGCAATCGCCGGCTTGGTAAGCTGTTCCAACGTCAGCGCAGCAATGTGCAGAGGCTTGCCGCTGCCGTCGGCGACCGGCAGATCGAGCATTTGATTGAAATCGCAGTCGTAAATCCCACCATCCCAACCGACGCTGATCAGATTACGGCACATCACTTGGTCGACGGTGCCAGCGTTGAAGTTGGTTTCGAGCAATTGCATGTACTGATCGTACTCACCACGCAGTTTGAGATGCGTCGCATAGCGCGTGATCGGCATGTTAGTCAGGCAGAACAGTCGATTGAAGACGATGCCGAAGTGATCGAAAAGAATTCGCTTGTAATCCTGCTCGAGCTTTTCCTGGGGCGGCGGAAGGTGCGGCGCCACCGGATTGTAGACCAGATCGAGCACCAAGCCGCTGTCCGGCTGGCCGTAGCCAATTTGGTTCAGAATCTGTAGCGCGCGGATGCTGCCGTCGAAGGTGCCTTTGCCGCGTTGCTTATCGACGTTTTCAAGCGAATAACAGGGTAGCGAACAGACCAATTCTACTTGATGACGGCGAAAAAACTTCGGCAAGTAATCCTTGCCGGGTTCGAAGATCACCGTCAGATTGCAGCGATCCATCACATGCCGGCCTAACCGGCGCGCGGTCTCGACCAGATAGTTGAAATCGCCGTGCAGCTCCGGAGCCCCGCCGGTGATATCGAGAGTCGGAATGTTGGTCTCGCCGAGAAAGCGCAGCACCGCATCGACATTCTCCCGGCTCATCATCTCCTTGCGCGTCGGCCCCGCTTCGACATGGCAGTGAATGCACGCCAAGTTGCAGTAGCGCCCAAGATTCACCTGCAAAACGTCGACGGCCCGGCGCTTGAGACCATTGCCGTCTAGATGCAGTCTTGCAGCGAAGGGTTGCATGGCAGGATTCTATGATTTCGCACGCACTGTTAATCTTTACGTTTAAATTTTACCTTTTATTTCCGGACAACAGTCCGACCCCGGCCCGCACACCGCAGCGGAAATTTGCGTGACCTTGTACTCCATCCCCTTGGTCTCGCGCGGATGGCGTTTGTCATCCCGCGAGCAGTCAAAGACGCCGGCGTTTTCCAACGCCACGTCTTCCCGCGGCGGCACCAGAATAAACTGCCCGGCGTAAGGCGCCTGGGAATAAAGGTTGAAAGTCTTGTCGCACACCGCCATGCGCGCGCCGCGCTCCAGCGTATGGCCGTCGTCGTCGACCACTTGTTTCCACGGGCCGCGGTAAATCACCGCATGATTGCGCTCGATGCAGGGGCCCTCTTTGCCCTTGTACGCAGTCACGGTAACGGCGCGAAACTCAATGCCCTCGACGGTTTGGTACGCTTCCGTGCGCAATTCTTCGATCTGAATGCCATGAAACTTGGCATCCTCGAAGGCGCGCAAGAACTCCTCTTCTTGGAACGCACCCGACACACAGGCGCTCCACAGAGCGGCATCATTGGCTAAATGCTCGGGCACCGCCTCGTCGCTGACGATATCGGAGATCGCAATACGGCCGCCGCGTTTGAGCACGCGGTACATCTCGGCGAATAATTGTTTCTTGTCTTCCGGTCGGACTAAATTAAGAACGCAGTTCGACACAATCACGTCGATGGATTCGTCTGGAATCAGCGGCAGCTCGCGCCTGATTTTGTCAGTGTAGGCCTCTAGATTGGCGAGATCGCCAACTGAACGCACCGGGTATTCGCGAAGGTATTGGTCGACGAGCTCTAAATTGGTTTTGAGATCCTGAATCTTACCGCGGCGAAACTCGACGTTGTGAAAGCCGATTTTGTCGCCGATAGCGTTCTGGTATTTGCGCGCCAGCTCCAACATCGGCGGATTGAAATCGACGCCGATGACTTTGCCCCTGGCGCCGACAATTTGCGAAATAATGAAGCAAGTCTTGCCGCTCCCCGAACCGAGATCGAGGACGGTCTCGCCGGGACGAACGTAACGTGACGGATCGCCGCAGCCGTAGTCTTTGGCGATGATTTCGTCCGGGATGACCTTAAGCAACGCCCTGTCGTAACTCACCGGCAAGCACAGACAAGCTTCGACTTCCTCGGCGGCGTCGCCGTAGCGCTGCAATACCGCCGCTTCCAAATCACTATAGCCATTGCTAGCGCCGCCCTTGACATCCTCCGAGTCCATAATCCCTCCCGCGATTGACAGCGACCTTGATCGATGCTGAGAAAATCACCTTGATCGAATCAGCGCAAGCCAAAAACTGGGAACACCCACCCATCAGTACCATTAGATGCGTTGTCAACAAATAGGATGCGTAAGCGTCCGTTGAGCCGCCGGTGACTGAAACGAGCCCCGCTTCAAAGCGCAAAAAATCAAGCATCGGCCAGCGCGCCGAAACGGCCTTATTCTCGATCTAACTTGGCATTTTAGCGTCGGCCCAACTTCGGCATAGAACCGATCTCGCTAGCGTCACCAGCCAAGATGCCGCACTGACGGTTTAAACAAAGTATGAAATTCGTCGGAAGGCCCGGTTATTTCTTTTTGTCTTCCATCTTCATCTTATCGTCCATCTTCATTTTGTCGTCGCCCATGGCGGCTTTGCCGGTTTTCTCAGCTTTCATTTTGTCGTTCATCTTCGCGTCCTTGCCCTCCTTCATCATCCCCTTCTCATCCTTCATCATTCCTTTGTCGTCCTTCACCGTCCCTTTTTCCATCTTGCCCTTCTCGTCTTTCATCATGTCCTTGTCAGCAGCAAGGATGGTAGGCGGCAAGACAAGCGCGCTCCCGATTAGATAAGCTGCAATCCGCGTATACGATTTGGGTTTCATAAACATTCTCCTTCTTTGTAAACCTCGCTGATTATTGTTTCTCGCCCACTGTGACGCTCATCGGTAAGCCTTCGTTACCCTTGCAGAACCTGTTTGGGGTCGAAAAGTTCCCCCAAAACAGCTGTTGTTAGATTTTCTTGGCTTAGTTGAGAAACGGAGGGCGCACCTTGATGATGCAAGCGAGGCAATTTACTGCGACATCACTTGTGAAACGGTCAGACCTCGTGCTCAGCGCCGTCCACCGCGACGAAAGATCTGGGGCTGACGCCTTCGCTCCAGGGTTCCACCTCGATCGACACTCTGGCGTTTGCTTTCCTGGCAGCAGGAATAAATCCGAGCTAGGGTTCTGCCGCGACCCGACCCCAAGTCACGCGCTCGGCGCTTCGTCCGCCATCAGCTGATAGGCTTCAATGAATTGCTCGAGATCGCCGTCGAGCACCGCGTCGGCGTGGCCGACCGGTGTTTGTCACGTTCTGCTATGGCTGCGGCGCTCAGACGATTGCATTGAAGGCCGACAAAGCTGGGCAAGGGGCAAATGGCGAGGTCAACTGTGTAATCGTTCTCACGGTTTTGCAACTTCCTTGGTCCAGACGCTTTCGTTCTCAAGACAGACGGCAATAACTATTCTGTGTTGACCATTGTTAGTATTCTGTTCTCCAGTCATTTTGACACGGCTGTTTGAGCAAAGCCGGCAAGTGCCTTACGCATGTTTTCTACAGCCGGGCACTGCGACACGCCATGGCGTCTTGCTAAAAATTCAGGATCGTTGTAGCCGAGCCATACCTGCCCAGACGCATCTTCCCAGACGAGTGCCTTGACTGGAAGATCGATTCCGACTGTTTGGCTGCATTCCATAAATGAAGTGCCACTCTGCGGATTACCGAAAATCAACAACTCAGTTGGGCGCAGTTTCATCCCGACTTTCGCCGCTCCCGCCGAGTGATCGATGCGCGCGAATATCGCCATGCCTTTCTGCTTGGCAACGGTTTCTAGGCGATCCATTGTGTCCTTCGAGCTATGCGGACTCTTGACAGTAGTTAGACCGTCCGCACCCCATGCGTGAGTCCAAAAGAGAAACACCAATGCAAGGAGGACTGTTTGGATAGTTTTCTTCATAGCAACTCCTTCTCTTTCCGTGGCGCCAATTGCAGCTCCGTGTAGTCTTGGTTGATGATTTTCTCAGGAATAACACTCAATAGAGCTTCGTCGTAGCTTGGTCATGAAATCTACGTGCATAAACGGCACAGGCAGCTCTCCCGTTTTTCTATCGATGCCATCCATCCAATGATGACATTGATCTTGGAGATTTGGCTAGCTCCGGAAAGTTCAAGTCGTAGCCGTGATTTCCTCGCCGTTATGAACCAGCCTACCCGCAACCGGAACCGGATTTTTTAACGAGTTGATCGTATGGCAGCCCTTCTCAATCAGCTGCAACATCTCCTGCACCTTATCCGACGGCGCCGGGCTCTTGATCTTAAAAACGTAAGTCAGCTCGCGGCAGCCCGGATGCACGTCAGCGAGCAGCAGCTTGCCGCGAGTGTCGTAGGTCATACGAATGTCCATTTCGGCGTCTTCGATCTCGATGTCCAGTTGCGACGCGTACCGCGTCAATTGGCTGAACATTCAAAATCCCGTCGCCGCGACGAAATACTGCAGCGGCGAAGGCGCCTTGCCGCCGCCCTTGCGCGACTTCGCCTCATCGCACTGTATGGTGTACTCTCCGATGCGTGCTTCTTTCAACTGATTTTCCACGAGCCGGATGACCGCTCGCGTCGTGTTAGTATACCCTTCCGGGCCTTGTTTGGCCCGCTCTTGCTGTTTCTTGTGCACCTGCCGAAACGCTTCCCGATCGATTCTGCCCTTATTCGTGCTCATGGCTCTCTCCTTTGAAGTTTTCAGATTCGCTGCGGCCCTTCACATCTCTCACCGGCCGGCTAAACATTTGACAAGGTAAAGGTCACTATCAACCCTTCCACCGGACACATCGCCCGGCTTCCCTGCTGTTATTCATGGCTCTACAGCAGCTTCTTTCCCACCATCAACGTGTCGAGGTAGTCCTTGCGTAATCGCGCCAGGTCTTCCGATAGTTGCACCCCTAAAGCGTCGGCGATGCGTGTAATAAAATTTCTATAACTGGTGAGCGCAGCGATATCGAGAATTTCGACTTCGCTCCAACCCGCCTGCTTCAGTTTTTGGACATCCGATTCATTCACTTCGCTCGGACTGACCGTAATTTTCTCGGCGTATTCGAGCATCGCTTTGTCCTTGGCGTCCAGTCTCGCCTCACGAAAATCGCGGGCGATCGCCATCACGAGGTCGTAATCACCATCGACTTCTTTACGGAGAAACTCTCCGTGGGCTACCGTTCAATAGCTGCACTTGAGCAGCGCGCCAACCAAGACCGAGACCATCTCCTCCCGTTTCACCCCCAGGCTGGAACCGCCGAATTGAATCGCTCTGGAAAATACGTGCTGGGCTTCGAGAAGATCAGGCCGCAAGCTGAAAATCTTCGCGATATTCGAGACTTTACCCGAATGGTTATTCATCCTTTTCTGGTAAACCTCTTTAATCTTACCCGTCGCCTCCGACTCGTCGATAGTTTTTATAAATGGCATTATACAAGTCCTCCTTTCAGAGATGGTGTCCGGTATGAGCGCATACCAGTCAGGGAAACATTTCATAGGAAGTGAACGGGACTTCACTAACGTCAGCCATGAAGAAAATCGTGACCCGAGATTCCCGTCGCATCGGCCATGCGATCGTTGAAATTATAAAGGCAGATCACGTAGACAATATCCAGAATATCGCGGTCGTCGAAGTCGTAGGAGCGTAACGTTTGCACGTCCGCCTCATTCACCGTCGACGGTGCGACGGTGAGCTTGACCGCGTAATCGAGCAACGCCCGCTCAGCCGAAGGTAGGTCCACCTTGGTGTAGTCTTGTTTAATGCTCTCGACGAAAGGGTCGTCATGGGTTTCGCTACGGAGAGCCTCTCCGTGTGCGGTCATTCAATAACTGCAATGATTAGTCGCCGACACGACGGTGGCGATCATTTCCCTTTGGCGGCGGGTGATGCGCGACTCGCCTTGCATGATTCCGACATCGAGGGCGCGCCACGCGGCAAGCGCATCCGGGTTCAGACTCTGCACTTGGCGAATCATCGATACCTTGCCTCTAACCGCTGACGGACCGGCGCCGGATTGATAGATTTCGTTAAGCTTACCCGTGGCCTCGGAGGGCGGAACCGTTTTGATATAGGGCATGATCACTCCTTCTGACCGGCCGCGGCCCGCCGCGTTCGATTCTCGGACAAGAGATGCCTGACCGCTTCGATAATCTCGTAGCGATAGCCGGCCGATCCGGATTGGCATGCATCATGTCGACGATTTTCTGCGCTTCGGCCTGCGAATAGAAGAGACCTACGGTGCTCACCTCGCCGTCGGGAGCGATTTCGTTGACGTAGAGTTTTTCCATATGTTCCGAACTTAGCGCCTTTGCGCCCCTTCGACCGATCTCAGGGCATGCTTTGCGGGAGATAATCTCTTCTGTTCCTGCTAATAATTCTTCGGCGTCTTGTAGCCCATTTGCTTGCGCTCTTTCATGAACGCTTTATAGGTCTCCGGATGGGACTTCACGATATACGGACAGGCGTCGACGCAGAGATGACAGTACTCTTCGCGCAGGCGCGAGTAGGGATAGCACTTCTCCAAGTCGATCAGCCAACGCTTGATGCCATGGGTTATGACGTGATCCTGCGGAATCGCGTCGCCCGGGCAGTTGCGCTGGCAGACGTTGCAGTTCATGCAGAAATCTTGAACGCCGAACTCTCGAGGCTGGTCCTCCACCATCGGCAAATCCGTGGTCACAAAACCCGGACGAAAGCTCGCACCGTACTTTTCGTTGATCAAGCTGCCGTGGCGCCCGAGCTCGCCGAAACCCACTTGATAAAAAATCGGGATTGCCTGTACTTCGCTGCCGCCGTTATGGTGCGCCCGCGCCGAATAACCCATGTCGCGAATATGCGCGGCCAGCTCGGTGGCGAGCTCGGCGCATTTCGCATAGGTGCGCATGGCTTCTTCCTCCACCGCGTCCGGACCGTGGACGACCTTCTCATAGTCTTCGGCGACGCAGCAGGCGATCACGAATTCATGTTCCACCTCCGAGCCGAGATCGATCATATGCGGCTGCAGGCGGCACACGCCGACCATGTCGGCGCCGCGTTGCGTCGCTTTTGCCTTAATTCGTGTAGTCATCGCCGCCGGATCATCAACCGCCATTCGCTGCGGATTGATGGCGCCGTCGCGCCGCGGCGCGATCGTCACCCAACTCGCGCGATAAGCTTGAATGGTCGGCTTTACCGCCGCGTAATGACGCGACTCCGTCGCTCCGGTCGCTTGGACCATCTCGGCCAAGACCGGGTCGGCCATGCCTTGTTCTCGTCGAGGTGTTATTCCGCGCATTTAACCGTTCCCTCCGGATTGATTGTCCGTTATTCGGCGGCGCCCGGCTGCACATCGAACGCCGCCGCCATCCGAATCGAGTAATTGTGATACGCGATCGCCGTGGCGATGAGCAATATCTCCTTGTCGCCGAGACCCGCCACGCGCAGCGCGTCTACGTCGCGTCGCCGCACCGAGGCCTCCTCCACTGTTCCCTTCTCCGCATACTCCAACACCGCCCGCTCCGCAGCCGTGAGAGCCAGCGCGCGCCAATCGCGCGCGGCCTGAACGGCAAAGGCCTGATCCAACGGCCCGCGTAAAGCTTCGACGAACTGCTCGCAACGAAGGCAACCGGCCGCAACGACGCCGATCAAGCTGAAGAGCCGCGGTGTCAGATGTTCGATCAGCAGTACCCGCATAGCGCCGTCCGCTTCGAGCGCGCCCGGCGCCGCGCCGAGCAAGTCTTCGATTCTTTTTCCCGCGACCATTCGCAATCGGCTCATCGGTCATCCTCGTAAAGCGAGGTCCTAAGCTGCTCGCGGGTTACACCGAAGGCTTTCAAGATTTCTTCCGGGAAGTCGAATTTTTCTTCTTCGACGCCGAGCAGATCGGCGATGCGATCCACCCAGTTTCGATAGCCGGCGCCAAATCCAATGGAGAGTATTTGTTCCTCGCCAAAACCCGCCGCACGCAGCGCCTCGATATCGGCTTCGGTGATTTGGCCTGGCGTGAGGGTGAATTTTTCGGTGAATGCGAGCATGGCCTTTTCCTGCCCGTCTAAATCCGCTTCCCGCCAGTTGGAGATCACCTTGGCGACTTCTTCCACCGCCATCCTGCCATCGACACGGAGAAACTCTCCGTGGCCGATGCCTCAAAATAGGCAGCCGCTCAAAGCCGCCACCTGCGTGGCGATCAGCTCTTCCTGGCGCCGGCCCAAGCCGGAACGGCCTGGCCGGTAAATGCCCTTGTCGAAGCCGACCCGCGCTTCGAGCAGCGCGGGACAAAGGCTGAAAATTTTTACGATGGGCGGCAGCTTGTCGCCGCGCCTCTGGCGCACCGACGGGCTCAGGCGAGCGAGCGTTCTTTCGTAGACCTCCTTAAGCTCGCCGGTCGCTTCCGATTCGTGAATGACTTTGATAAAGCTCATGATTCCTAATCTAGCGCGCGTTCCAGCGATCACGCGGCATCGCGAACCCGCGTTCTTCCGCCAACTTTCGCCGCGCGCGCCGCTCCGGCGCGGGCGCGTTCAATTTGCCAATCGGCAACTTCGAGTCCGAGTACGTCGACGACGCGCACGCGAAAATTGAAATAGGCGCAGACATGGACGATATCGAGAATGTCGCGATCGTTCCACCCGCTATCGCGCAATTTCTGCACGTCCGCTTCGCGCATGTTGCTGGGGGTGAGCGTAAGTTTCTCGGCAAATTCCAGCATCGCGTATTCGGCTTCGCTCAGCTCCATCCGGCGCCAATCGTCCTTGACCTGTTCCACCGCCATATCGCCGCCTTCTTGACGCAGAAACTCTGCGTGGGCCACCGTTCAAAAGCGGCAGTGGAGCGTGGCCGCGGTCCCCGTGGTTATCATTTCCCGCTGCGCTGTGGTCAGGCGCGACTCGCCGCGCATGATTTCCGACATAAGCTCAACGGTATGCCACATGGCCTTGGGATTAAGGCTGTGCAGCATCGGCGGGCTCACAGGCTCGCCTCCAGGTCTTGCGTCGCGGTCGCGATTGATCTTTTCACCCGCGCGCTGCTCGCGGATTTTTCTATAGACCTCTTTGAATTTGCTCTCGGCCTCGCCTCAGGAATAATCTTGATCCACGGCATGTGCGTTTTCCTCGCCGCTTGACCTGCTTAACTATTGCGCGTAAATGACACGACCTTCTTGCCGTTCAGGCTGACTTCGGTCGTGATCGGCAACGATTTAGCGATAGTGTTCTCGACGAAGCAGCGCTCGCTTGCCGCCTTAGCCAACGTTTTGGCATCCGCCTCGGAGAGCGATCCAGTGAGATCGATCTGGTATATCATGTCGGTGAATACCCGCGCCTCGCGGTCGTTGTGCGCCCGCGCCAGCATCTTGATGCTTTCCACCGCCATCGGTTTCTCCTTCAAAACATTGGCGTACTGCATCATCAAGCACGACGCCGCGCCGGTAACGAAATAGCCGAGCGGCGTGGGTCCCGTGCCTTTGCCGCCGCGTATCTCCGGCTCGTCAATCATCAACTGAAACGACTTGTCCTCGGTCTTGAAAACCGCCTCGAACGTTTTGTGCTCCTGGCGCGCGATATCGACGCGCACCGTGCCGATGGGACGTCCGGGCATTCCACCCTGCTTGCCCGATGAATTTTCCGCCATAATGAGAACCTCCTACATCAAGATTGTCGCGGCGCGGCGAATTTACGCATCGCGCTACAAAACCAATTGACCTCCTACTACTAATCATATAAGCAGTCAACATGCGACATGCCGAGCGACGAGACGAACAACGTCGCTGGACGCGAAGATCGTTTTGGCGTCGCGAGGGTGCGCGCAGTCGAACATTGATTACGGAGGTAACATGGCACGACAGCTCAATTCCGGAGATTTATTCCCTAAATACGAGGCGCCAACCGTCGGTGGTCGAACACTTCGACTTCCCCAGGACCTCACGGGCGACTATGCCGCGCTGATTTTTTATCGCGGCAGTTGGTGACCCTACTGCATGCGGCAGTTGGCCGACTATCAATCGCATATCGAAGAATTCAAGAAAGAAAATGTCGACGTCGTGGCCCTCTCCGTGGATCCCCTCGACAAAGCAAAAGAGACCGTCGACAAATTGCATCTCACCTTTCCCGTGGCCTATGGACTCGAAGTGCCGAGAGACGCCGACAAGGTCGGCGCCTTTTGGGAGGAACGCCGAAAAATCATTCACGCGACGAATTTTATCCTGGATTCGGACCGAAAAGTTTGCGATGCCTCTTACAGCATCGGCCCCATCGGGCGCATCGTTGCCGCCGACGCTTTGAGTCATATTCAGTTCTTCAAAAAGAGAAAGGCTCAGGCAACATAACTCCAGGCTCGTCCGCTGAATCGAGGGATTGAGTTTGCTTGTATATGATCGAGAAGTAGTCGCTAAAAGGAGCCGTCAAATTGGCTACTATGGCCAGATGCTAGGTAATCGACATGCGCTTCGCTAGAAGTTCTCCTTCCCCCGTGCCGCTCTACTTCAAAGTAATGACGGATATCCGCGACGATATATTATCGGGCAAGTGGTGCGCGGGATGCCAACTACCCGGCGAGTTGAATCTGGCGCGGCGCCTCGGCGTTAGCGTCATCACGGTTCGCCAAGCCCTCGCAGACTTGACCCGCGAAGGTTTGGTACGACGGGAGCGCGCTCGAGGAACTTTCGTCACTTGGAGCGGACCGGTGAAGCAGTCGATCAATCTCGAAATCGACGCGGCAAATCTCGTGAGAATCAATCCGGAAGGCACGAGCTTCAAAGTGCTCAGGATCGAGACCATGACGCCCACGCCGGAGTTATGCCGAGCGTTCGACTTAGGTTCTCAGGAAAAGATCACGAAGATCACGCGGGTCAGGATGGCATACGGCCGCCCCCTCGCGTTTGTGAATTCCTACGTTCCCGCCTGCGTCCTCGATAAGGTTCCGAGGGCCAGGCTGCTCAAACAGCCGCTCACGAATATCATCGAAGACCGGCTGGGTACGAAAGTCGCCGGCCTAAAGTTGATCGTCAGCGCCAAGCTCGCGGACCACCAAGTCTCAGCGCACTTGGAGATCCCCACCGGCTCCCCGGTGCTGTTCGTCGAGCGAAATTATTTACACAAGAAGAAACTTTTCTTGCGCACGGCCGGTTTCTATCGCAGCGATCTATTTGGTTACGAGATCAAGCTGAAGCGTGGAAGCGTTAAGCCAACTTAATTCAATGAAGAATGACACGTTGAATATCGACTAGCTTCACGAACTCGCCCTAACCCGGAGAATTGATTCTAGACGATTGGATTGTCGTCCGCCTGCATCAAGTAAGCTTCGATGAATTGATCGAGGTCGCCGTCGAGCACCGCGTCGGCGTTGCCGACCTCGACATTGGTGCGGTGGTCCTTGACCAAGCGGTAGGGCGCGAGCACGTAGGAGCGGATCTGGCTGCCCCAGGCGATGTCTTTCTTGGTCTTGTGGTAGGACTCCATCTTTTCTTTTTGTTTCTTGACCTCGAGTTCGTAGAGCCGCGATTTTAGAATTTTCATCGCCATGGCGCGGTTCTTATGCTGCGACCGTTCGTTTTGACAGGCCACCACGATATTGGTCGGCAGATGGGTCAAGCGCACTGCCGAATCGGTTTTATTGACATGCTGGCCGCCGGCGCCGCTGGAGCGGTAGGTATCGACGCGCAGATCGTCGTCGTTAATTTCGATTTTGATATCGTCGTCGACCTCGGGATAAACGAAGACCGAAGCAAACGAGGTATGGCGGCGCGAGTTGGCATCGAAGGGAGAGATTCGCACCAAGCGATGAATACCGGCTTCGGCTTTGAGATATCCGTAAGCATAATCGCCGGTAACGTTGAACGTAACGCTTTTGACCCCCGCTTCCTCGCCCGGCTGAAAGTCGAGTATCTCTTTGCGAAAACCGCGCCGGTCGCACCAGCGCAGATACATGCGCATGAGAATCTCGGCCCAGTCCTGCGCTTCGGTACCGCCGGCGCCGGGATGAAGCGTCACCAGCGCGTTACGCCGGTCGTCGGGCTCGCCAAGCAGCTGCGTCAGCTCGGTCTGGGCCATCTCCTTGGTGATCGCCGTGACTTTGCCGGCGGCTTCGCCGAGGGCGTCTTCGCTTTTCTCATCTCTCGCGACGTCGAGGAAAAACCGCGCCTCTTCAAGATCGGCTTGATGTTTTTCCCAACTGGAGAGAACCGCCTTGAGGGCGGACTGTTCTTTGAGAACGGTTTGCGCTTTGTCAGCGTCGTTCCAGAAATCCGGCTGGGCGGTGATTTGGCTCAGCTCTTCGACGCGCTTCTGCTTGCTGTCGACGTCAAAGCCGCCTCCGCAACTGCTCAAGACGCCCTTCGAGGTGGGTAAGTTGTTCGGTGGTTTCTTCGATCATGGCTTCTTTCTTTGGCCGATTGGCCCTGAGGACTGCTGACTGTCCGGCATTATAGCTACAATAACCCGCGGTCACAAAGGTGAGCGAAAAGTTTCCGCTCGTAAGCGAACATGATGCGCGCCTGGCGCGGTGATATTTCATGATCGTAACCGAGTAGGTGCAGGATACCGTGAATCAGTAGAGTCACCATCTCGCTTTTGAGCGTCTTGCCGCGCTCCTTCGCCTGGCGCCGTGCCTGTTCGACCGAGATCACCACGTCGCCGAGGATTTTACCCCCCGACACCGGCTGGTCCTCGACCAAGAAGGACAGCACGTCGGTGGTTTGGTTTTTTTTACGATACTTGGCGTTGAGCGGCCGCATTTCCCGGTTGCCCACCAGAGCGATGCTGAGCTCGGCACGGCTTTGTTTGACGGCTCGAAGCAGGCTGGCGGCGATCTTGCGCAGCGCCGCGGTCGGATACTTGGTCCCGGCGCCCAACCGGGTGATTTCAACGGCCATGCTTATTAAATTATCAGCGGACCTAGGTCATTTCGAGTCCAACGAGCAATCCCGCCCAGCCGCCTAGCTGAGGCAAAAACTAGTTGAACCACGAGCCGCGCTTAGCGGATGTTAAAAACCTGCTGATAGGAAGCGATCAATTCGGTTAAATTAGCGCCGATATAGGCTGGATTGACGTAGACGAACTCTTTCTTGTAAAGCTCCTGATGGCGGGGAATCTGTTTGACGCCTTTACGTAAGGTAATCCGCGGCACCTGCAGGGCCAACACCGTCTGGCCTTCTTCGGAAAGCATCCAGTCGATGAACAGTATCGAGGCATGCGGATGGGCCGCCCGGCGCATCAAAGCAAAACCGCTGGGCTCGGCGGGATAGGGATCGAGCAGACGATAGTCCACCGGCGCGCCTTTCTCTTTATACTCGGTGGCGCGCCGGCCGCGCGCCGCGATCACCATCGAGGATTCGCCGGCGAGCATCAACTGTAAGCGCATGATGCTGCTGCCGCCCGGGATATGCAGCTGCTGGCGCGCCAGCGCGCGCATAAAGTCCATACCCTTGGCCTTGCCCATGCCGTCGAGCAGCACCGAATACCAGGCGTATTCATCGCTGCCAAAATTCATCTTGCCGCGCCACTTGGGGTTTAACAAATCCTGATAGCTCCGGGGCGCCTCGTCGGCCGCGACCAATTTAGTATTCAAGGCGAGCACGATGGGCGTCACTTCCGTCGACGACCAGTAACCCTGCGGGTCGAAGGACCCGGCGGGAAACGCTTTAAGTTCAGGCGAAAGATAGGGCGTGGAGAAATTGCGCTGCTTGAGCTCCCACATCTCCAATGGCGACGAGGCGACCAAATCGACGGCATAGTGGCCGGCGCGCGCTTCGGTTTCGATCTTCGGCATGATCGAAGATTGCGACAAACGGCTGGTTTTGATCTTGACGTAAGGATAACTTTTCTCGAAGGCGCCGACGATCTTGGGGAAGTCGGTCAAGCTCATCGAGGTGTACCAAACCGCCTCGCCTTCCTTGCGCGCCCCCTCCTCAAGCAAGCTCTTGCGCTGCGGCGCAGTTAGGTTGCGCAGACTCTTGGTCGCCTCGTCGGCCGTCGCCGCAAGCAATGGCTTGGGCCACTCGACTAAGCCAAACGTCGCGGCATAGAATAGCAAACAAAAACCCAGCTGCAGCATGATGGTTCCGCCGATCTCGAGTAGGTTTTATCTAACATCAGCCGGTTCAAAGGATCAAGGCGGGCGGTTGGCGGGCGATTTCAACGCCGCGGGAAGTGCCGATAAATTGACATGCGAGAGTCGATTTGCTAACTAGGTTGCAGTCTAATCTAGGAGGAATAGATGACTTATATCATTGCTGAACCCTGCATTGGGACCAAAGACACTGCCTGCGTCGATGTCTGCCCGGTTGATTGTATCCACCCGACCAAGAACGAGACCGAAGAATTCGAGAAAGAAACTAAGCTCTATATCGATCCCGAGGAGTGCATCGATTGCGGCGCTTGCGAACCGGTCTGTCCCGTAGAGGCGATCTTTGAGGAAGCGGCGGTTCCAGACAAGTGGAAACAGTTTATTCAAATCGACGCCGACTGGTACAAAGCAAAGAAAGGCTAACCGCCTCTAACCATCTATTTCACACGGTTTTACCAAGGGCTGAGAATATTTTCTCAGCCCTTGGTTTTTCTAGTCCTGTGTTTACATTCGCTGCAGCCTTGACTCCACTTCGAGCTCTGTTGTAGGCAGGACATCTAAGGAGATCTGCATGGTCCTCGTCCTGAAAAATCATCAGATGGAAAATTTGCTGCCGATGGCCGAGGAAATCGACGCCATCGAGCTGGCGTTTCGCGAGTTGGGCCAGGGCAAGGCGATGCTCGCGCCGCGCGCCCGCCTGCGCACTCCGTGGAAAGAGGAAGGCGGCCAGTATTATTTTAACAACATCATGGGGCTGGTGCCCGGCATGAAGTCGATGGCGCTACGCATCGACTCGAGCTTCTCCAAGGAAATCGAGGTCGGCGGCAGCAAGCGGCGCGTCTATCCCGGCGATTTCATCGGCCTGGTCATGCTCTTCGACATGGACACCTGCAATATCTTGGCGATCATGGACGATCACTACATCTCGACCATGCGCGTCGGCGCCACCAGCGCGGTGGCAAGCAATTACCTGGCGCGCAAAGACGCCGGCATCATGGCTCTGCTCGGTTCCGGCGAACAGGCCAAAACCCAGGTCACCGCCCACGCCTGCGTGCGCAAACTTGCCAAGGTCAAAGTCTACAGCCCGACCAAGGCGAACCGGGAAAAATTCGCCAAGGAAGTGAGCGCAGAAACCGGCATCGAAGTCATACCCATGGATTCCGCCGAAGCAGCGGTCCGCGGCAGCGACATCGTTACGGCGGCGACCAACACCGTCGATCCGGTGATCCTGGGCAAATGGATCGAGCCCGGCATGCATCTCAACAGTATCGTCGGCGGCGACGGCTTCTTGCCGAGAAAAGAGCTCGACGACGAGGCGGTGTTAAAAGCGCATCTCATCGTCGTCGGCTACAAAGCGCAGATTTTTCTCGACAAGCAAGCCGAGTTTCACGACCGCCTTGAACGCGGCCTGGTCAAAGCCGAAGACCTGCACGAGTTAGGCGAGCTGGTCAACGGCGATTGCCGCGGCCGCCAGAGCGAGCAGGAAATCACCTTTTTCAAGAACAACACCGGCATGGGTATTCAGTTCGCCGTCACCGCCAGAAAGATGTACGACAAAGCCAAAGAAAAAGGCATCGGCACCGAATTGCCGCTCGAACTGTTCATGACCCAGCGCGGCGACAAACTGTTTTCCCCATAGGCTGGCTATCTACGGCGAGGCGGCCGATGATAAATTAATTAATGAACCCGATGGTTTGAAGGATTTATGACGCATTTGGTCGGTCTGTTTTTGTGGCTGATAACGCTCGTGCCAGCGGCGGCGATCGGCGCCGATGCCTCGTTGATCGAAGCGGCGAAGCGCGAGGGTAGCGTGGTGTTTTACACCACTATGGACATTCAGAACAGCAGCGCCTTGGTGGATGCGTTCAGCAAGAAATATCCGTTTATCAAAGGTGATTTGGTCCGACTTGGCGGCACTGCCATGGTGAGCCGAATCATGACCGAAGCCCAGGCCGGCGCCAACCGCTTCGATGTTGCCGTCGGAATTTCCCCATCGTTTACACCGATGCGCGAGCGAAATTTGATCGCGCCCTACCTTTCGCCGGAATTCGCCAACCTCTACGACGATCTTTATGATCCCAAAGGATATTGGGCCACGGTTTACTTGAACACGTTGGTATTGGGCTACAACAGCAAAGCGATCCCGCGCGGCGAACTACCGAAAACCTACGATGATTTACTCAAGCCGCAATACAAACAAAAATTCATCATCGATATTGAGAATCACGATGTGTTCGTCGCGCTGTCCCAGGAATGGGGCCAGGACAAAGCTGTCAACTATTTCAAAGCGCTCGCCAAGCAGATTCCGATTTTTCTCCGCGGCAACACCAACCGCGCTAATTTTGTCAGCGTCGGCGAGCGCGCGATGACCTTTGTTTACGCTCAAGTGATCGAGCGCATGAAGCAAAGCGGCGCGCCGGTGGACTGGATTCCCTTGGAGCCGGTCGCCGTCGAATTGAACATCGCCATGCTTTCGGCTAAAGCGGCCCATCCCAATGCCGCGCGCTTGTTCCTCGACTATATGATTTCCAGAGACGGCCAAGAATTCCTCAAAACCTTCCGCCGCATTGGGCCGCGCAAAGATGTCAAACCCGATCCGCCGAAACTGTTTGAGGGTTTTCAGCGCCGTGTGGTGTCGCCCGACGCTTATAAAAACTTGCGCGAATTGACCAAACTACACAATGACGCGCTTGGCGTGCGTTAACCCAGAGGAGATGCACCATGAGGGAATGGGAAACATTCGTTCCGGAAGAGGAACGAAAGATTTACGAAAAAGCCGGCTACAAAGGCAAAGAAAAGTTCGGCGCTAATCCGGCGTTGATTATCATCGACGTCATTACCGGCTTTACCGGCACCAAACCCATGCCGGTGATGGAGGCGATCGACGAGTTTCCCACCAGCTGCGGCCAGGTGGCCTGGGACGCGCTGCCGCGAATTAAAGAGCTGCTCCACGCCTGCCGCGACGCCGAAATCCCGGTTATCTATTCCACCAGCGATCCCGATTTCAAAGCCGCCTTCGGCAACGCCACCAAACGCGGCGTCGACAAAACCGATTTCGAGAAGCTCGCCGTGGAGTTTCCCGAAATGATCAAACCGCGCGACAACGAATTCATCGTGCGCAAGGCCCGCGCCAGCGCCTTCTTCGGCACGCATTTGATCACTTACTTGGTGCGCAAAAACATCGACAGCCTGTTGATTGCCGGCACCAGCACCTGCGGCTGCGTGCGCGGCACCGTCCTCGACGGCTACTCCTACGGTTATCCGGTGTTCCCGGTCGAAGAATGCATCTTCGATCGCTCGCGCACTTCACACCTGGTCAATCTATTTGAGATGAACGCCAAGTACGCGTCGGTCATCCAGTTGTCCGAAGCCCTGGACTACGTCGGCAAGATCAAGCGCATGGAAGGCCGAAAAGCGATCGCCAGTTAAGGTCGAAGATCCCGCGCGAACCCGCTTCGAAACTCAAACGCATAGAATAGGAGCGCAGCTTATGGCCACTGAATCCCCGTTCGTGGATCAAGAATATTTCGACCGCCAGGGGCGCGCTCAAGCGCTCATGGAGCGCGATGGTCTCGACGCCCTAATCGTTTCCGAGAAGAATAACTACTGGTACTTCAGCGGCCTGATCAGCTACCAGCTCGACCACATCCAGCGGCCACAGATCTGCATCCTGCCCAAGAGCGGTAAACCGCTCCTGCTGGTCTATGGCAACGACAAAGCCAAGGCCAAAGCGCTGCCCTGGGTGGGCGAAGTGAGGTCTTACACCGACGTGCCTTTCCCCCGGGAAATGATCGCCGCCAGCATCAAGGAGATGGGCCTGGGCGAAAGCAAACTCGGCTTCGAGCTAGGCGACGATCAGCGCCTGGGCATACCGGTGAATTACTTGTCCGGACTCACCGAAGCGTTGCCCAAAGCACAAATCAAAGACGGCAGCGCCGCATTGAACGAGATGCGCATCATCAAAAGCCCGCTGGAAATTGGCTTCCTGCGCAAAGCTTGCGAGATTTCCGTCAAAGCCTACGACCGCTGCCTGCCGCAACTAAAGCCGGGCATGACCCGCCGCGAAGTCGCCGACCGTCTCTATATTTCGATGATCCAGGAAGGTGCCCATCCGCGCCATCCGGGATTTCTCATGTTGAACTCGTCAACCCGCTACGACGACCGGCGCTATGACAAAGGCGATCGCATGATCGCCGACTTCGGCGCCTGTTACGAAGGCTACTACGGCGACATTACCCGTATGGCGATCTTCGGCGAGCCCAGCGCCGAACATAAGAAAGATCATGAAACCGCCTGCGATGTCATTCAGCTCTGCTTCGAGTCCATGAAAGTCGGCACACCGCTAGCCGAAGTCTCCCGCGTCGCCAACCGCGAATTGATCAGGCGCGGCTACCAAGCCGTCGACAGCCCCAAACGCATTGGCCACGGCATCGGCATGTCGAGAGCCGAACCGCCGTCATTAAATGAAGTAGAGACCGAAACCTATCGTCCCGGCATGGTCCTCGCACTGGAACCGAAAGTGCGCTCGGAGAAAAGCGCGGTCCATTTGGAGGAAGATGTTTTGATCACCGAAAAGGGACAGGAGTTTTTGACCAGCGGTTGCCGAAGATTGGATGTGATAAATTAACTTACCGGTGGCGGAAACGACCGCCTGCTAATTCTTGCATCCTCGCCGAGCGCACAGAGTCGAGGGCTGTGTCGCAGAGAATTAGAACCTCACTTCTAACCCCTTCCGAAGGGCAAAATCTTGGCACAGCGCGAACAACGCAAATCATGCGGGAGCACCCATGGATCAAAAAGGCATCCTCTACCTGTCGAATAACGACGTTAAAAAAGTTCTCGACCTCGGCCGCGCCATCGAGATCACCGAGCAGGCGCTGCGCGACCACAGCGAGGGGCGGGTGACCTGGTCGACGCCGGAAGATTTCGCGATCAAACCAGAGCAAGGCTGGCAGTCCTGGGTTACCGGTTGTGCCTTGCAAACATCGCCGGTAGCCGGCTTTCGCATTCGCTCCATCAAAGCCGCCGGCGGAAGCCGCGACGTTTCGCGCCCGCCGCGGGGACCGAGACGCGTGCTGATACTTAGTGACTTGGACGGCGGCGAGATCCTGTCCTTTATGGATGAAGACTGGTGCCACGCCGTGCGCACCGCCGCCGCGGCTACCGTCGCCATGCGTGTGCTCGCGCGCAAAGATTCGACTGTGATGGCGATGCTCGGCGCCGGCGATACCGCCCGCGCCGCAGTGCCGGTAATGGCTCAAGCGTTTAATTTGAAAGAAATCCGCGTCACTTCGCGCACGCCCGAGTCGCGTCAAAGCTTCGCTAGGGAAATCAGCAAGGAATACGGACTAAACGTGGTTCCAGTTGAATCCACGGAAGCAGCGCTTGACGGCGCCGATGTGGTGATCTCGGCAACCACCACACCGACGCCATTCGTAAAAGACAGCTGGCTCGGCGAAGGCATCACTGTTTACTCCATCGGTAAGAACCAGGAGGTGGAAAGTGAAGTTTACAAGAACGCCGACAAGTTCATCGTCGACAGCTGGCTCCACTGCAAAAACAAATCCGACATGCAGCGCATGCTCAAAGAAAATTACTTGAGCAAAAATGACCTCTACGCCGAACTGCCCGAGTTACTCTCCAGCAAAAAGCCCGGCCGTCAATCGGATCAGGAACGGATCTTCATCCGCGCCATCGGCCTGGTCAACCAAGACATCGCCATGGCCGATCACATTTATCGCAGCGCCAGAGAGCAGGGCATCGGCACGCGGCTGCCTTATTGACGTTGCTGCGTTGATTGGGGCTCCCACACCACACCAAGGCGTCATCAGCCATCAGGCTATACCAAGAATTCGCAATTACCATTTTTGCAGGGGAGAAAAGCATGAACGAAAAACCCCAGACGCAATGGTTAAACCATTCTTTCGGCAAGCCCAAATGGCTTGGCCTCGTCGCTCTGCTTTACACATTCGCCTTGAGTGCGCCGGCAATGGTCGATGCCCAGCCGGTGAAGGTTTGGAAAATCGGCGTGCTGGTGTCGAGCTCGCAGGCGTTGAACACTGCCCGCGACGAGGCCTTGCGCCAGGGACTGCGCGACCTGGGTTACGAAGAGGGCAAGAATATCGTCATGGAATATCGCTACGGCGAGGGAAAAACCGATCGCTTGGCGGCGCTGGCGCGCGAACTGGTCGACCATAAAGTCGACGTCATCGTCGCCGGCGGCACCAGCGTTGCGGTGGCGGCGAAGAACGCCACCAGCGCCATACCGATCGTTGTCGCCGGCGCCGGCGATCTGGTCGAGGCCGGCTTGATCAATAGCTTCGTGTACCCCGGCGGCAACGTCACTGGCGTGGCGCGCCTGTCCGCCGACTTCTTCGGCGAGCGGATCAAATTGATCAGAGAAATCGTTCCGAAAGGTTCTATGGTCGCCGCGCTGTTCAATCCCAAGAACCCCGGCCACACCCGCAGCTTGAAGGATGCCGAGCTGGGTGTGCACTCGTCGGGATGACCTTTCAATCGGTTGCGGCGAAATCCGCCAACGAATTGGACGGCGCCCTTAGTGGCGCCGCCAAAGGCGGCGCCAAAATGGTTTTCCTCCTGACCGACGCCATGTTCAACAGTAACCTCGCGCCGATTGCGGCAGGCGCGATCAAATTCAAACTGCCGTCGGTGTACGACCGTGGCGAGTTTGTCGAAGCCGGCGGGCTGCTAAGCCACGGCGTCAACCTGCCTGACCTATCGCGACGCGCCGCCGAGTATGTCGATCAGATACTCAAAGGCAAAAAGCCCGCAGACCTCACTCTGGTCCAACCGATCAAGCTCGATCTGTCGCTTAATCTCAAGACCGCCAAACAGATCAACGTCACGATCCCCGCCTCGATGTTACAGCGCGCGGTGAAAGTCATTCAATGAAAGAAGCCAACCGGCATCAGGCAGTAGCCGCCAGGGCGCATAATTAACAGAAGTAGTAAGCGACAGCTCTATTTCTTTTCGGCAAGTCGAAGATCCGGCAGCGGCCCGCACACGCAAAACGGCGCACCGTCACCACGGAGCTGGCTATCGGCTCAAGGAAATTCGAGAACTCGACTGCGCTACCGGATCTGAAAAATTTCCCGCCAGAGTTTTTGATACTTGGGATAATCTTTGCCGTCTTCAACTGCCAAGAAGTAAACCTTCGCTGGGCGGCTTTTTTCCAGCGGCTCCACTTTGGGATGGGCCGGGGTCTCGCCGGCTTGGGCGTAAACTTTCTGGCCTTCCTCGCTGATCAGCCAGCGAGCCCACAGTAACCCGGCGTTGGGATGGGGCGAGTCTTTCAACACGGTTACCGTGCCGCCGACATGGCCGACGCCTTCGGAGAGCATCAGCTGTAACGGCGAGCCTAACTTGATGCGCGGCGGGAAGTGATGTCCATAACAGGTCAAACAGACATCGGCCTGGCCGGCGGCGAGCAGCTCGATCAGTTGCGAGTGGCCGCGATGAAACTCGGGGTTGTTGGCGGCGATCTTTTTGAACAGTTCGATGGCTTTGTCATCGCTGGCGTACTTGTATTTGGCCAAGCCCATGAGCAATTGGAAATCCCGCGGCTCGGCAGCCAGTCGCTTATTCCACTTCGGGTCGGCGAACTCTTCGAACTGCCTGGGCTCGTCGCCTTTCTTCACCCGGCTGGTGTTCCAACCGGCGACGAAGTATTCGGTATCCGACGCCACCCAGTAGCCCCCCTTCATGCCGGCGGGATAGGCAGCAGCTTCCGGTAGGGCAATATCCATCAGCAGGTTTTGTTCCTTCAACTGCTGCAGGTACACCTGCGTGCCGCCAAAGACATCGCCGAACACTTTACCGCCGCGCGACTCGGCGATGGCGCGGGCGACCAGCTTGTCGGAAGTCGCATCGACATGCTCGATGGTAATGCCAGGGAAACGCTTGCGGAACGCCGGGAAAACGATCTCTTCTGTTTTCGCCGATAACGGCGCATAGACAACCACGCGACCTTCTTTTTTCGCCCGCTGATACACCTCATCTAAGGACTGCGCCGCTGACGAGCCGGGCTTCAGGAGGAAACAAGTAACGAACAGAAAATTCGCCGCGATTATTGAGTCCCGAAGACCGCCACGGACCATACTCATGTCCTACCTCGCTGTCGTGTTCGGCAATTTTGCCTTGGTCATTTTCAATTGCTGGTTGGTTAAATTGCTCTTGATGCGCGCGGCGCGCCGCCTACATATCCACCTTCACGCCATTCTTGGCGCATTCGTCGGCGAACATTTGCCGCATCCACTCGTCGCCCTCTTCGAACTCGATCTGCTCGACGCCGCGCTCTTCGCCCTGCACCGCCGTGTTGGCGTGTAGCGCGACAAACTTACAGGGCTGGTTGCCGGTGTTGTAATGCTGGTGCCACGCCCCCGCCGGCGGCGAGATCACCGTGCCTTCGTGCCAGTCGTAGCGCTCCGGCTTTGCGCCCTCCTGCCACATCAGCGTGTAACCGGTCGAATCGAGCAGGAATACGTGGGCGCCGGGGCCGTGGCGATGGGCTTTTTTGTAACGGCCCACGGGAAATTCCGAAACATGGGCGAGCATCGAACCGCCGGACATGTGGATGTACATGTTGCGCGTGCCCTTGCCGCGTTTTTCGCGGGCGACGAGATTGATCTTGCGGATGTCGGGGACGAAATTGGAGTGCAGGATGCCGCCGTAGTACTCGGTGAAATATTTTCCTTCTTTGGAAAAGAACTCGGCGTCGCCGGGATCGAAGCGGTCTTTGAACTGATACGGCGTATTATAGATAAACTCCGGATCGCGGTAGAGCTCGAACGCCACCGGCTGGCTGGTCAGCGCGAAATAGCGCGCCGGCTCGCTGCCGCTGGCATTGAAATGCTGGTGCCAGGCGTTGAGCGGAATCGCGAAGGTGCTGCCGCGCTCCCATTCAAAAGTTCGCTTCGCCGTGCCGTCATACCATACCGAAGTCGCGCCGCGCCCGGCGGCGACGGTAATAATCTCCTCATAGAGCTGGCGTTGCGGCTTGGAGCTTTTCCCGGCATCGATCTCGCAGATATAACCGTCGGCGACCATCTGATCGGAGAAAGTGCAAATCGCTCCTTTACAGTCTTTGCGCGGCCAATACGTGAGCGGTTCCGTGCGCACGTCCTGAACGAACTCACCGCCGACAATCGGCACGCCCTCGGCTTTGATCCAGTTTTTATACGGACTGTACTTGTCCATCATGAACTGGACATAGGGATGCACCTCAAATTCCTTCTGCGGCCCGGCCATAAAACCACCTCCGAAAATCTTGGCAAATTTACTTCTGCCAATCCAGCCATGTCAATGCTTCGAATTAGGATGGCGAAAAACCACGCCGATTCTTTTTGCGCCCTTTGCGTCCTTTGCGGCCATTCTTTCCTTCGTTGGCGGCTTCGCCGCACTAGATCATAACGGTTAAAATCGTCTTTGCTTGTCAGCGGACAAGGATGATATACGACGGCCTGTGGAGGATCTGCCATGAGCCGAACGGTACGCTTTTTTGCCATCGCGCTTTATCTCCTGTCGATGCCGGGACTGAGCGTCGGTCAGAGCAAAGAGCTCACGCGGATTCGCGTCAGCTATTCCTCGATCGGCGCCGCGTCGCTTTCGACCTGGGTGGCGGTGGATGCCGGCATTTTCAATAAACATGGCCTCGACGTCGGTTTGATTTACATCGGCGGCGGTCCGCGCGCCATGTCCACCACCATCGCCAACGAAACTCAGATCACCCAAGGCGCCGGTACCGGCAGCATCTTGGCCAAGATCGGCGGCGCCGATACCGTCATGTTCGCCACTCTGCTCAATACCACGCCGCAGAGTTTGATGGTCCATCCCGACCTGCGCTCGCCGCAGGAATTGAAAGGCAAGAAGCTCGGCGTCACCCGGTTCGGCGCGCTCAGTGATTTCGGCGTGCGTAAATATTTGCAGAAGATTAACCTGGAGCCGGAAAAAGATGTCGCCATTCTGCAGCTTGGCGGCCTGCCGGAAATATTGGCGGCCATGCAGACTGGCGCCATCCACGGCGGCGCGCTGTCCTCACCGGCATTGACCAAAGCCAAGCACCTGGGATTCAAAGAACTGATGGATTTGGGCAATCTCGGTATCCAATATCCTGGGTTGTCGTACATGACCACCGAAGCGTACATCAAAGCCCAGCGCCCCGTCGTCGTCAATTTCCTCAAAGCGATCATCGAGTCGACGCATTATTTGAAGCGCAATAAAGATCTCACCCTACGTGTGCTCAAGAAATATACCAAGATGGACGAGCCCGCCGTGCTCGACGAGACCTACGAATTGTTCACCCAACGTTATTTCCGACTGGTGCCGACGCCCTCAGGTGAAGAAGTAAAAACCGTCCTCGACCAGATCAAAGACAAAGAACCCAAGGCACGCACCACCGATTACGAGAGCTTCATCCGCACCGACCTGCTGCGCGAGATCGAGCAAAGCGGCTTCATCAAGGCGATGGCAAAAAATTAACCGGCGAGGCCGCAGCTGAAGGGTCGATAGTAGCTAACCACGCTCAGCAATTTTCCTAGATCACGCCTCGATCGGGGCGGTTTCCACCGCGGCTACCCTCATGGACTTTGCTAAGAAAAATGTGATAAGAATTTTGCTTCAATCCTAAATTACTTCAAATCATAAGGAGAGAGAAGCATGGCGACAAAGCTGAAATTTGGATTGCTGCTGCCGCATTTTTGCGAATACGGCTCCACCGAACTATGTGTCGAAGGATCAAAAAAAGCCGAAGCGTATGGTTTTGACTCGGTTTGGGTCAGAGATCACTTGGTGTTCGAGCCCCATGGCATGGAAGGTGAAGATAACACCCACATCGAAGGCCTGTTGATCCTCGCAGCGGTGGCCACGGTCTGTAAGAAGCTGACCCTCGGCACCGGCACGATGATCTCCCATCGCCATCCGATCCATTTGGCCCAATCCATGGCTGGCCTCAGTACCATGTGCGACAGCAATATCATCATGGGTCTCGGTCTCGGTACCTTCCCCCATGAATTCGAAGCCGCCGGGCATACCAAGACAACCTTGCAGGATCGCGCCAATATTGCCAAGGTCAACGCCCAACTTTGCCGCCGCTTCTGGGCCGGTGAAAAAATCAGTTACAAGGACGATTATTACGATTTCAAGGACGTCGAGCTCAAACCGACGCCGAGCAAGAACATTCCGATTTGGTATGGCGGCGGCACGCCGGCTTCGGCGCGCCGCGCCGCGGATTACTGCGACGGCTGGATGCCCGGACGAATACCCACGGCGACGTTTAATAAAATGGTCAAGTATCTCGAAGAGCAGTGCAAAATCGCCGGCCGACCGATGGTCACCACCGGCGCGATTCCTATCACCAGTATCGACAAGAATAGAGATGTTGCGCTCAGCAAGGTCAACACCAAGGGTTTGATCAACGAAGGCAACGCGCCGAGCAAAAAAACCTGGGTGAAGCCGAAATCCGGAACCTTTTCGACTGTCGAAGATATCGAAGGCCTGCTCATGGCCGGCACCCCGGCGGACATCGCGCGCGACACCAAGCGCTACGAAGAGGCCGGCCTCAATCACATCGTTTACGACCTGCGGTTTCGCTACGCCGATTGGTACCAGCAGATCGACTATCTGGGCCAAGAAGTTCTGCCCGCGGTTCGCGCGTAATTAAAGTTCAAACCGTTCAAACAGTTCAAACCGTCCGATCCGAATCCGCAAAACGGTTTGAACGACTTGAACGGTTTGAACTTTTTGAACGGATTTTTGGAGATTTAAAATGCGTACCGAAAAAGTAAATTTCTACAGCGAAGGCATCAAGCTCGCCGGCGTGCTCTATTTGCCGGATGGCGAACAAGGCAAGCCTTATCCCGGCATCGTCCAAGGCCCCGGCTTTCTCGGTCTCAAAGATGCCAAACACTATATCTTGATGTTCGAGAAGCTCTGCGCCGCCGGTTACGCCTGTCTGTGCTTCGATTACCGTGGCTGGGGCGATAGCGAAGGTGACGACCGCGGCTGGGTCATGCCCAAATGGCAGGCGGAAGACATTCGCAGCGCGCTCAGCTTCATGGAAAGCCGCGCGGATATCGACCCCGACCGGCTCGCCACCTACGGCTCGGGCGGCACCGGCGGCGGCAATGCCGTCTATGTCGCGGCCATCGATGCGCGGGTGAAGTGCTGCGTCAGCTACCTGGGCGTCAGCAGCGGCCGCGAGTGGCTCCACTCGATGCGCCGCGAGTACGAATGGATCGATTATTTGAAGAGCATCGAAGCCGACCGCAAGCAACGCGCGTTAACCGGCAAAAGCGCCATAGTCAGCGCCCGCGAAGGCGGCATCATGGTGCAGACCCCGGAGCGGGTGACCACCAACATCAAGAAAGACGTGGCCGACAAGATCCCCGACGGCATGCCGCTCGCTTGCGCAGAGGCGATCCTGGAATATAGTCCCATCGATTTGGTGCACAAGATTTCGCCGCGCGGGGTGCTCTTCATCGCCGTCGAAGGCGATGCGGTGACGCCGGAACAGCAGTCCTTCGATTTATATCAAGCGGCGGGCGAGCCGAAGAAGTTGGTGCTCTACAAGAAGACCACCCACTATGGCATTTACAACGATTATTTCGACGATGTCGCCGCCAATGTGGTCGACTGGTATAACCGCCACCTGAAGTACCACAAGGTCGAAGTCACCGAGTCCAACTAGGAGTAGAAAATGAACAAAATTTCCTTTGGCGTGCGCGTGCCCAACTCGGGACCGCTGTCGAGCATCGAGAACATCGTTAAAGCGACCAAGGCAGCCGAAAGCATGGGTTTCGACGCGGTCTGGGTGCATGACCACGTGGTATGGAGCTCGGAAATGCACCGCCATCATATTTCCTCCGGTGCCGCCGAAGCGCTGACCGACACCCAGGATGCAAATTTTTTTGAAGCGACGACGATTCTGTCGTACCTGGCGGCGGAAACCAAAAAAATCATCCTCGGCGTGGCCTGCTTGGTCATGCCCTGTCGCAATCCGATTTACGCCGCCAAGCAGTATTCGACCCTGGACATTCTTGCTCAGGGCCGTTTGCTGGTCGGCGTCGGTTTAGGGTCCAAAGCGACCCGCGAGTCGGACGAGTTCGGCGTCTTTGGCGTGCCCTACGAGCGCCGCGGCGATCGCACGGACGAATATATCGAAGCGATGAAAGCGATCTGGACCCAACCGCTGGCTTCTTACAAGGGCGATTTCATCCAATTCAACAATGCCGAAGTATTTCCCAAGCCCTTTCAAAAGCCCCATCCGCCAGTCTGGGTCGGCGGTTGGATGAAACTCGCCGCCAAGCGCGCCGGCAAGTACGGCGAGGGCTGGATTCCCGGCTGGTTGTCGCCGAAAGAAATGAAAGTCGGCTGCGATATTCTCAACAAGACCGCCGAAGACAACGGCCGCGATCCGAAAAAGATCACCATCGCCGTGGAAAAGCTGGCCACCATCGCCAAGACTCGCGATGAAGGTTTGAACCTGGCGATGCCGACTCTCAAAACCAGCAGCGAGAGCTACGAGCGCGACATCGACAGCATGCAGTTCGCCCTGGACCGTCATATCTTCGGTTCGGTGGACGATGTGCGCCGCCGTGTCGACGAGTTTATCGAAAACGGCGTGCAGCATTTTGAACTCAAGATCATCTATCCGACCATGGATAGCCTGACCGAGCAGATGGAGCTGTGGGCCGAGAATATTCTGCCGCGCTATAACTAAAAAATGGAGTAATGGAATATCGGCGTGATGGAGTATTGGGTAAGTAAACCCAGCACTCCATCACGCCAATTGAATGTACCGATGAATTTGCAATTTAACCTAAACGGCAAGCCCTGGTCGGTGGAGTGCGAACCGGCGGATACGCTGGCGGAAGTGCTGCGCAATCAACTCAACTTGAATGGCACGAAAGTGTCCTGCGAAGTGCAGGTGTGCGGCGCCTGCACGGTGCTGGTCGATGATCTGCCGGTGAGCGCCTGCACCTATCTCGCCTACGAAGCGCGCGGCAAAAACCTCCTTACCGTCGAAGGTTTGGAAAAAGCCGATGGCACGCTCCATCCGATCCAGCAGGCCTTCATCGACGAGTTCGCCTTTCAGTGCGGCTTCTGCACGCCGGGCATGATCATGGCGACTAAAGCGTTGTTGGATGAGATTCCCAATCCGACTCGCGAAGAGATCATCCACCACATGGACGGCAATATCTGCCGCTGCACCGGCTATGTGCCGATCGTCGCCGCCATCCAACGCGCCGCCGGCATGATGTCCAAGGAGATCCCAAGTGAGCGCCGAAAAGCCAACTGAATTTCACATCGTCAATCATTCCATTCCGCGCCGCGATGGCCGGGTCAAGGTCACCGGCAAAGCGCAATATGTCGCCGACCTGCGGCTGATCGGCATGGCCTACGCCAAAGTGCTGCGCAGCCCGGTCGCCCACGCGAAAATTATTGCCATCGACAAGTCGAAAGCCGAATCCCACCCCGGCGTCTACTGCGTCGTCACCGGCTACGATCTCGACGGCTTGAATCCCTATTTCGGCCACGCCGTCAAAGATCATCCCTTATTGGCAATCGACAAAGTGCGCTACACCGGCGAGCCGGTGGCCGCGGTGGTCGCCGTCGACGAGCGCACCGCCTTCGAAGCGTTGGAATTCATCGACGTCAAATACGAAGAGCTCAAGGGCGTCTTCACGCCCCAAGAGGCGCTGGCCAAAGATGCGCCGTTGTTGCACGACCGGAAATTCGAAGCCGGCGCGCTGCGCGGTTTCGAGGGCGAAGTTACCGCCGGCAAAGGCACAAATATTTGCCAGACGCACAAGATTCAGTGGGGCGATGTCGAGAAGGCATTCAAGGAAGCCGCCGCAGTGATCGAAGGCGACTATTATTTCCCCATGACCTACGCCTACGCCATGGAACCTTATGTCGCCATCGCCGATGTCAGCGACCAGGGCGTGAACGTTTATTCGTCGGCGCAGCACCCGTTCATGGTGCGCCACGATCTGAAATCGATCTTCGATTTACCGGTAAGCAAGGTCCGTCTGATCGTGCCCTTCGTCGGCGGCGGCTACGGCAGCAAGTCCTACACCAAAGTCGAACCGCTGGTCGCCGCCTGTTCGTGGAAAGCCAAACGCCCGGTGAAACTGCAACTCACCGTCGAAGAAGCGATGTTGACCACCCGCAGCGACGACGCCTACACCTGGATGCGCACTGCGGTGGATAAGAACGGTAAAATAATCGCGCGCCAGGCGAAAATCATGATGAACACCGGCGCCTACGCCGAGAACAGCCCGCTGGTGGTCGAGAAATCGACCAACCGCTGCGTCGGTCCCTACGCGATCGCCAATGTGTTAATCGAAAACATGTCGCTCTATACCAACACCGTGCCGGCCAGTTCTTACCGCGGCTTTGGCTGCGCGCAAGTGACGTTGCCCGGCGAATCGCAGATCGACGAACTGGCGGCCAAGATCGGCAAAGATCCCTACCAGTTTCGGCTCGAGAATGCGGCGAAACCCGGCGAAGAATTTTTTCCCGGCATGCGCCCCTTCGACGGCACGCTCAAACAAGATTTAGACACCGCGGCCAAAGCGATTGGCTGGGGCACGCCATTGGCAAAAGGCCATGGCCGGACCGTCGCCGTCTCCGGCAGCGACGCCGGCGCTTATCCGCTGACTTCAACGGCCGTGCGCGTGCATGCCGACGGCTCGGCGACCATCATGACCGGCAGCACCGAACTCGGTCAGGGCAGCCACACCGTCCTGCCGCAGATTGCCGCCGAAGAGCTCGGCATCGCCTACGGCCAAGTCAACGTCGTGTCGTCGGACACCGCGATCACGCCCTACGATCGCTCCACCGGCGCCAGCCGGACAACGACGTTGATGGGCAGCGCGGTACTGGAAGCTTGCCAAGAAGCGATTCAGCAGATGGTCGTCATGGCCGCCGACGTGCTCAAGGTCAGAGTCGACGAGATTCAAAAAGTACGCGGCGGCGTCCGCTGCGGCGAAGTTGAGCTTAACTGGTCCCAGGTGATCAGCAAATTTTACGCTCTACCGGACGGCGAAGTGATCGGCCGCTCGTACATTAGGAAGTCCGGCAGATTCGCCGCCCTGCCGGTGTTCTGGGAAGCCGCCGCCACCGGCGTGGAACTCTCCGTCGACGAAGACACCGGCAAAATCACCATGGAAAAACTCGCCACCGTCGGCGATGTCGGATTGGCGATCAATCCGGCCCTGGCCGAAGGCCAAGATATCGGCGCGGCGACCATGGGCATGGGCATCGGCCTGTTCGAAGAATTGATTTACGAAGGCTCGCAGTTGATGAACGGCTCGATCCTCGACTACCGTTTGCCGCGCTTCTCCGATTTACCGAAACAAGTCGAGCTCCACTTGGTGCAAAACCGCGACGGCGTCGGCCCCTACGGCGCCAAGGGCGGCGGCGAAGCGTCGTTGAACTCCATGGCCGCCAACATCGCCAACGCCGTCGACAAAGCGGTCGGAGTGCGCATCCGTCAAGCGCCGCTCACGCCGGAACGGGTCTGGCGCGCGCTCAAAGAGAAAAAGGTTCAAGGTTCAAAAGTTTAAAAGTTCAAGGACTGAAACCTGGAGCCGCCGAACCCTTGAACGAGAATTATTTATGATGCCCTTAAGAAAATTCTCGATACATCAACCCACTACGGTCGCCGAAGCGTCGCAGATGCTCACCCAGTACGGCGAGAAAGGCCGGCTCTACGCCGGCGGCACCGAGCTGCTGCTCGCCATGAAGCATGATCTCTTGCGTTACGAGCACCTGGTCGATGTCAAAACCATTGCCGGCTTGAATAAGATCGAGTTGAAAAACGGCGCGCTCATGATCGGCGGCAGCGCCACCCATCGCGCCATCGAACGCTCGCCGTTGGTCAAACAAAGCCTGCCGGTGTTGGCCGAGATGGAAACCAAAGTGGCAAACATCCGCGTGCGCGCCTGCGGCACCCTCGGCGGCAATCTCTGCTTCGCCGAGCCCCACTCCGATCCAGCGACGTTATTGACCGCGCTCGGCGCCAAGGTCCATGTCCAAGGCAAAGCCGGAGAGCGGACCGTAGCGATGGATAAACTGATTACCGGCGCCTATGAAACTTCCCTTGCCAGCGATGAACTGCTGGTCGGCGTCGAGGTGCCAGTATTGGCAAATAACCAGCGTGCCGCTTATTTAAAATTCCAACTCAAGGAACGGCCCACCTTGGGATTGGCGTTGTTCTTGGAACTTGACGGCGACAACATAAAAAATGCTGCCGCCGTCGTCGGCAGTGTCAGCGTCGCACCGACTCAGTCCGTTCAAGCCAATGGCTTACTTACCGGCGGCCGCGCGCAGGTCGAAAAGCAATTGGGCGACGCCGCCGAAGCCTTGGCCCAAGCCGCCGACCCGGTTGATGATGGCGAAGGCGGCGCCGACTACAAGCGCCACTTGATCGGTGTGTTTCTCCGCCGCGCTTTCATCAAAGCGTTGTCTTAAGAATTTATTCCTACCGAGTCGCGATCGAGTCGACGCTGGCGAACTAATCTTTGACCGGCAGCTGCCCTACCCATTCGAAGTCGGAAAAAAACTTTTGCCGGCAGCAAGTCTAAAATTACTGGCACGGCAAGATCGATCGCGATTCTCGAAGCAGCACACGCCGGGAGACTGAACGGTCTTGATATTCGACGTCCCGTAAAAAGCGAACTTGGTAGTGCAACGAGTGACTGTATGCTTGGCTTTCCGACTTAGCGCAGCGATATTGAAACTGCGTGTCTGCAGCCCAGATACCATCGTAGGGACTGGGCGATTTGCAAACCTGCCGGTCGCGGCCGTCGCCCTCGTCGCGCCACTCGCAATTGGAGCGGTCGTAGACCAAACATGTATTAACGCTGTAATTCACCGCTGACGAAAGATGATAACTCGATCGCACAACTGAATGCGCTCCAGCCAGACATTCCTCCCGGCGGTCGTCACCGTAGTCAAGGATTTGACATTTAGCGATGTCGGTCTTCTTTTCAGTCGCTTCCATAGGCTGGATGGTACGAATCCGGCTCCCTTCCTGACAAATTTCATTGGCTGGAACCGGGACACCGAATCTCATGCCTGGCGCGAACAAAATGTACATATCAACTTCGTAGTAGACCGCACCTTCGTGGGATGCCGTCGAACCTCTGATCGATGAAGGAATGACGATCGGCGGAATCGCCGGTGGCCGCGCGGTTACAACCGGTGCTGCGGCGCTTTGCCCGCTGCGACCAACATTAGGGGCAGTTCCTTCACCGCTACCCATTCCTCCTCCACTCTTACCCGGTAGCCCTATTTCACCGGCCATTGAGATTCCGCCCGGATCGCTCACCGCATCTCCCAGCGCTCCCATGGTGGGAACGTCCACGCCAGGCTGTTGGTTGGCGACGGTCCCTGCGGTGGCAGGCCGCGAGGGATTTCGGACCAATACCCCGTCCGGCCTACTTCTGATGGCTGTCTGTCTTGCCGGAATATTGGTTTTATCGACGTCACTTATCTCATTTGACGGCTGATTAAATTGCAGGCTGACAACGATGTTCGCGGGTGGCGGGTACACGGTAATCAAGACGAACGACCAAGCTAAGAGTAGATGAAGAGCGATCGAGATGACGAATGCGCTCCGCAGCGGCACGAATAGAAACAACTGGTACAGCGCTACCAGGCTATTTCTCATTTGGATCGCCATAAGATTGTTGCGCCCAGTCGCCAGCGAAAATCTTTGTCGGCCGTCACGCTAGCTACCAGGTTCTGTAGCTCATTTCTTTCCCGCGGCACAAGTTTGCCGTCGGCTGAATGCCAGTGGTAAACGGTCTGATGCCCAACGGATTGCTGAATTTTGCGCCAATGCTCTCCCCGCTTGTAGAGTTGCAATCCTCCGTCTTATGTTTAAAGCGCTTTCCCGGCAGTGCTCATAGAGACATTATCGGCGAATTTGCTGCGCGATTATACTTAAAACTGCGGGCGATAGCCGAGTGGGCACTTAGAAACTGGCTGCCGACTTTGACGATTCTCGTCGGATTAATTTACTGGGCCGGACGCCAACAGCGCATGTATCGGTGAATTTCTCTGCCGCTGTAACGTTCGTTTCCGCTCTGGGCGCTATTGCCGGCTGTGCTTGAATCCCTGCTCAGTCCTGGGCTAGTGTCAGCGCCACAGCGCGTGGCTGCGCTGGCTTATTCTATGAAATTCAGGAGGAACAGATGGCAGGAGAAAAGACCGTCGGCGATATCACGTTTCGCATTCGTCACACGATGATGCTGGTCAGCGATCTCGATCGCAGCATGGATTTTTATACCCGTTTGTTGGGCATGGACGTGCAACGGCTGCGCCCCTCGCCGGACAAAAACGAGCGGGTCGGCTATATCGGTTACGGCACAGAAGACGAATATCCTGGGTTGGAACTGATCGAAACCGGCGGCCCCGGCCATGTCCCGGCGATGCCCAAGTGGTATGGCCATGTCGCGATCTATGTTTCCGATCTCGCCTCGTTGAGCGATAGACTAAAAGCCGAGGGCGTAAAATTTACCCTCGGCCCCCAGCCCAACCGTCCCGGCAGCCAGGATAAGGTTGCCTTCATCCAAGATCCCGACGGCTATCTTGTAGAACTGACCGAGCGCCACTCGAAGAGCGGCCCGCCGCTCAGTTGAGCGCATACCTTCGATAGGTTTAACCCGAAATCCGCAGGAGAAAAAACGGCGCTTCCCCGGCAAGGGGCGAGCCCGGATCAGTGAAGCCACCGAGCGTGAAGTCGCAAAGTCGTGTTTCATTCGCAGGTCAACATCTCGCTTCCCTGCCGAACAAACCTGTTGCGCGAGAGTCCCAGCAGTGCGCTGAGTCAGACGCCCATCGGCATCACTGCGAATGGCCCGCCCCGTTAAATTTTGACTGGCGACTCGGGTTTAGCGGACAAACAGAGCGCGATATTGCCGGCTATAATCGTCGAGCTTCTCAGCTAACTGCACCCGGCTGGGAATCACCTTCAGATGACCGGGGTAGCCTTCCGGTCGTAAGCCGGGCATCGCCGGCTCGCGGCCGCGCTTGAGAAAAATTCTCTGGCCCTCATCCGATAGAGCGAAATCGATGAACAGGCGCGCTGCGTTTGGGTGCGGCGTTTTCTCGACGATACTGATCGGATGCAGCGCCAGGATCGCCGGCTCCAGTCCCAGCCAATCCACCGGCGCGCCCTGTTTTTTCATCAAATGCGGCCGGTACCAGTAGGCGACGATCTGCAAGTCGAACTCGCCGGCACTGAGCAGTTGGGTGATCAGCGAGCGGCCGCTACGGACGGCCACCTCTTGCTTCGCCAACGACTGCATGAACTCCAGCCCTTTCTTCTCGCCCATGAAATGGAGCATGTTGGCAAACCAGCGATCTTCATTCTGATCCAACACCATCCGCCCCTTCCAGCGCGGGTGCAATAAGTCTTCCCATCGTTTGGGTAATTCGTCCCGTTTCACGCGGGTGGTGTTATACGCGGTGACGATCAGGTTGTCGTAGAGATCGGTCCAGTAGCCGTTGGGGTCTTTGAATCCCTCGGCATAGACGGCGGCGTAGGGAGATTTATAAGGCGCGAGAAAACCTTTCTTCTGCATGTGATAGGTTTCAAACTCGCCGACGCTGACCACGTCGGCGACATAGGTATTGGTCTGGCGCTCGATATTCATGCGGCTGAAGATTCTATCGTGAGTCGAGCGAAATATATCGGTCTTGATAAATGGATACTTGGCTTCGAAGGCGCTGGTGAGCGAGCGGGCAAACTCGGTCTCCACCGAAGTGTAGAAAATCATCTTGCCTTCTTTGCGCGCCGCTTCGACGAGCAATCGCTGTTGCGCATCGCCATCGGCGCCCTGGCTGCTCTCGCTCATGGTCAAGATAAACACGATCACCGCCGCCACTATACGCATCATGGTTTAATACCTCCCAAGCTCATGAAGGGTTCTTACTCCATGGTAGTTCGCGCCGATTGACGATATCGAAGTGCGAGCGGTCTGTGTAGTAAACATTCTTGCCGTAGACATGCAGCGATACGCTCGGTTTGTCCGTGATATTTTCGACACTGTGAATTATCGAGTTCGGCAACACCACGGCTCGTCCGAGCTCGCAATCCAAGACTCCGACCCGTTCGAGTTGTGCATAACCGGCGCGGCTGCCGTCGTCGCTGCGCCGCCAGAAAATGTTTTTCTCCGCGCCTTCGAGACCGACGACGATACCCCAAGTACCGTGATTGTGCGGCAAGGTCGCGCCCCTCGGCAACCAACGCAACAGCGCCACCGCCATCGTATGATCCGGATCTTCGTGGAGCAGACCGAAGCTCAAGCCTTTTTCGACCTTCAAATCGATCGGCGCCTGGTTCGGTAAGTCCGGGTTGCCGGCCAACCGCTCGGCCAGCGGCGCAACCTGGCGGAGGATCTCCGGTTCGTCCGCCGCGGCGGCCGTGATTGAGCGCAGGTCGGCGACAAATTGCGCTAGTGAATAAGCCATCTGGCTGTCCATTGAAATTAAATTTACCGCACCTGCGAAATTGTTCTGAGTTCCTCCTGTTACGATGGCAACAAGTCCGATTCTTTTTTTTGTGAACTTTGCGTCCTTTGCGGCCAATCTTCCTATCTTCTTAGGCGCTTCGGCATCTGCGCCGCGAGCGTCGGCCAGTCGCCATAGCGGCCGACATTGGCATGATCTTCGGCGACCCGATTCCACGGACAATCGATCAGCGCCACGGGAAGCTTCATCCGAGTGATGAGAAACTGCGCCATCGGCAGGGAGTCTTCCACCGCCCAACAATATTCCCGCTGCGCCAGCTCGTCGAGACGAATCGCCACGGTGTTGTCGGTCGTAAAGCGCGAGTATTTATCGACCATGGTAAAAGATTGGTGCGGCACGCGATAACGCGCGAGCCACGCCAATGACGGTTCATAGGACTCGGGCGGCCTGCCGGTCACGATGGCAATCTCATAGCCGCTCTCCACCCATTGCCGCAGCGCGGCGATGGCGCCGTCGATAGGCGCGATTTGCATGAGCTCGTCCGGCCGATGGACGATGCGGTAGAGCTCTTCGGTTTCCTCCCGCCGCAGACCGCACGAAGCACCGATGTCAAAATCGCTGAGTGCGTCATAGGCGATCCGTTTATCGAATTCGCGCTCCACGACGGCAAGGAAATGGCGCGCGGTGGCGCATAGCACGTCATCGAGATCGACGTAGATAATTTGCCAGCTTGCGGTCATGGGCAGCTAAACGTTGCTCGGTTGCTCGGCGATGACCAGTTCGAGTTTTCCTGCCAGATGATCGACTGTGAAACTGGCGTTGCGCAAGAATATCCGGCCAAGGATGCCAATGACATCGGCGCGATGCTCGTAACTCTTCTCACGCAGGGACGGCACGCCGACGCACTCGAGCACGGTCGAATACAGCATTGGCTTGCCGTCCGGGTCCACCGCCGGCAAATACACGCGGCCCAAGTAAAGCTGTAGGGTGCCATAGCCATGGATGCCATGCACCGCCCGGGTGCCGAGCGGCGACAAGGGTAGCATCTCGGCGACGGCGAGATCGATCATCGCACCGTAGGCGCCGGTGTCGATGAGAAATTCGCCTCTGATCTCGCGACCCAGTTCGTCATGCTGCCGCGCCCAGCTTCCCGACACCACCGGCCCGGTCTCGGCTAACCGTTGTGCGCTGATGTCCGCTCGAATTACGTAGGTCTTCATCGAGAATTCTGTCCGACCGAGTTGGTCTAGCCTTTAGAGACAAATGCGCTACCACGAACAAAAAAACGTAACGGCTTGTCCTTCCACTTACCGGCATAGTCTACACCGATCCGCGGCGTGGCGGTGAATTTCGGCATCGGTTCGCCGCGGTCTTCGAGGTAAAGACTCTGGCCGCAAAGATCGGCGCCATTGAGCGATCGGTCGATGGCGAACGCCTGGCAAAGCTTGCCCGGACCGCTGGCGAGATTGTGCAGCAATTCACTCTTTCGAAGCTGCTTCATTTGCTCGATCCCGCGCACCGGCTCCACCGCTCGGATCAATACCGCCGCTGGGTAGTCCTTCGCTTCGGTGACCAAATTGAGCATATTGTAGAATCCGTAGATAAAGTAAACATAGGCGTGGCCCGCGGCGCCGAACATGACATCCGTCCGCTTAGTGCGCCCCTTGGCAGCATGACAAGCTAAATCGTGCGGGCCAAGATAAGCCTCGGTTTCGACAATCCGTCCGACTAAAGTGTCTTCGGCGTATCGATGCACGAGATATTTACCCAACAGCTGTTTGGCAACTTCTTTGGTCGGCTGTCGATAAAACGCGCGAGGTAACTTCACCACAAGAGAATCGTCATCAAGCGAACTAAATTGAACCCGAAGTGGACCGATCAGCTGTAGCGCACCAGCCAGCGCTGTTGTTGTTGGCGCAAGCGTTTATCGGCCCAACCGACAAATCGGTACTGGTCGTCGTCCTTACCTTGCCAGATCACCGTATTACCCCGCACGGTTTCGGCGCCAAGTTGCAGCACCCAGCCAGTTGGCGCAACCGCGCTAACGTAACTTTTGAATTTCTCTGGATAGAAAGCGCTTTGCATGAGCCGGTCGTTGTAAAAAGTTAGCTGCAAGGTGCCCAAGTGATTCAAATGCTCGTAAGGCGCTACGCTGATTGAATGAATCTTATAAGGCGGTTGAGAGCTATTTTTTGCCAGGGAGGTATCGGCGACCACCTTCACTTCCAGATTCTTGGGCAGTTTCGCCGTTACCTCTAGGATCGATGCGTAGCTCTCGAAGTCCTCCATCAACGGTGAACGAACGCTTTCAACTTTAAGAAAGTCCTCCGACTCGCAGGCCGTCAGCCACAGCAAAGTGCCAAGCACAGCGCAGCGAGCAATGACCCCTGGCAATTGTTTCATCCCTCCTGCGGCAAACCATCTTTGATTTCGACCCACGGCGCCTTCGAGCTGACGTGAAGGTGCTTGGATATTTTCACACCCGGATCGTTGTCCAAACTGCCGGGACGGAAGCGTAAGCTGCTCGGATCTTTATCTTTCCGCTTCACTAACGGCGTGCCGCAGCGGCCGCAAAATACCCGATGATTGCCCGGCGACGATTGCCATTCCTTGAGCAGCTCTTGTCCCGCCGTGAAGCGAAAGATCGCCGCCGGGATCGCCGCCCCGCTGGCAAAAGCCGAGCCCGACATCTTGCGGCACAAGCTGCAGTGACAGTTGGTCACCGCGCCGAGTGCGCCGTCGATCTCATATTTCACACCGCCGCAAAGACAGGATCCAAACAGCATGGAAGCTCCGATCAGGTAACCTCACGTTTAACTTAAAAGAGTACTACTTCACTTCCCGCACCACACTCCAATCGACCAATTGGCTGAGCGGAATATCTTTAGTCAGCTTGAGCCGTTCCTTGGTCAGCTGCACGTCGAGGAGCACGCCTTTGTCGGAAATGATGCCGTCGTCGGTAAAAGAATTGATCGACGCGTCGTAGGCTCGGGCGGCCTGGGAGGGCGTGATGCGCAGGTAATCGGCAAGCATCTGCACTGTCTCATTGCGATTCTGTTTCATGAACCGCAGGCCGCGCACGCCGGCGCGTACGACTCGCTTGATTTGATCGCGCTGGGTTTGCAGTTTCTGCTCCATCACGGCGATACCGGAAAGCGGCAATTCAATGAGGTCACCCAAATAAACCAGCCGCTTGAACCCCTCGTCCTCGGCTTTGACCGCGAAGGCGACGTCAATGGGAGTAGCGTCGATGGCGCCGGCCCGCAACGCCGCCAGGCGCGTCGGACTCTCGCCGGTGACGATGATCTTGACATCTTTCTCCGGCTCGAATCCGAAGTGGCGCACCGCCACGCGCGACAGATAGTCGACCGTGCCGGCAACGGAATCGACACCGATGACTTTGCCTTTCAAATCTTTGGGCGACTTGATCTCCGGGCGGACGATCAAGACATGGAGAGGCCGGCCGGCAAAACCCAACACCGCTTTGATCGGCACGCCGCTTACCGCTGCGCGCAGCGCCGAACCCCATGCGAGAAGATAATCGACGTCGCCGGAGATTAATGCCTTGACTCCAACGGCCGGCTGCATTTGAATCTTATCGACCTCGATCCCTTCGTCTCTGTAGAATCCCTTGCGCATGGCGACGACCACGGGAAATTCGAACAGCCCGCGGCTCGGTGTGGCGATGGTCACGCGCTCCGCCGCCGGCGCTGGATTGCCGACGAGCGAAATCATCAGGGCGAAGACGACAAGCGGCGCCCGTGAGAGGAATGGGCGGTTTTTTCCTCGATTCATTTTTTGCAACCTCTCCGCTATTCCATGCGAACGTTCCTGCTGAAATCGTAATTGGCCGCGTAATCGCTTTCGTAGGTGCAGAAAATCCGATCCCTATCCCACCCACCGGCAAAACATTTTTTCAGAAATGCCATCATCAGCTTCCAAGCGTCGTTGGCGGGCTCTTTGCGATAACGTCCCGGCATGGTGTCGTTGAGCCAACCATGAGGCGCGTCGCGGTAGATTCGGATGTGGCAACTCTTCTTGGATTTCTCGAAACAGTCGCGGAAGCGTGCGACATCGTCGACGGAGATAATATGATCCGCCTCGCCGAAAATCCCCAGGACCGGGCAGTTCACCTGGGCGACCAACTCGCTTATCGGAGTAGGCCGCAGGTCGTTGCCTTGCCACTCGCGGCCACCGACCGCGCCGTAGAGCACCACGGCACCGGCGATGTCGTTGCGCTTGGCCGCCAGCAGCAGCGGCTGACGGCCAGTTTGGCAGACGCCAATAATGGCGATCCGCGAGCCGTCAACTTGTTTCAGTCTTTTGAGATATTCCACCGCCGCGTTCAGATCTGCCAGCGCGCCATCGTCGGTGAGGTCAACGCGCTGCTCGCCGCGCAATAGAGCTTGGCGGTCGCCGGTGAAGCGATGAAACAGGTCCGGTGCCAAGCCGACAAAGCCCGCTTGGGCCAGCCTGGCGGTTAGATCTTTGGTATGCTGGTCGACGCCATAGCGCTCGTGAAGAATGATCACCGCCGGACGTTTGCCTTTGGCTTTGGGGAAAGCCCGCGCGGCGCCGATGCCGCCGCCGAACTTGATCATCGTCGCGCTGATTCCCGTAGATTTCTTGGCTGCCATCACGTCTCCACTTCCCTCGGCGTTAGGATTTAAAAAATGTTAACCGGCGCCAAGCTTATCCCTCGATCCGCGAGGGAGTCAAGGCGGCGGGAAGCTTGCGACGCGACGACCTTGAACGTATATTCCCGCCCATGAATCTCACAGACGGTTCCACTTTTGTCGGAGACCTCACCACCATCGGCCGCAAAAGTGGCCGACCACGCAAAGTGGAGCTGCGTTTTCTCTTCTATCAAGGAAATTTCTACGCCACCTCGACCAGAGTGCAAGGTAAACACTGGTGTCAGAACATGATCAAGAACAACGCCGTCGATGTCACGGTGAAAAGCGTGAAGTTCGCCTGCACCGCCAAGCAGGTGACCGATGCCGCGCTGCGCACGCAGGTCTTGGCCCTGCGCGACTCGCCGCCGCAGTTGGAGCGCGTAGTTTTCGAAATTGCCCCCAACAAATAACCGGATCTTCGCCGGGATCTTGCGAACAGAATTTCACGGCAAATTTATTGACCGCCAGATAAACGCCAGACAGCGCTGGTGCGAAATAAGCCGCGTGGCCCGAAGTCGCTTTCGACGCGCCGATCTGTCGATGCCCTGGCAAAAAAACCTTGCCTAAGCCCGCGCCGCTGGAGCCCAGTCAAGGCAACGTCCGGGTGAACTGGCTCTGCCCGTCGCGCCGGCATATCCGACCATCCGATAGGAGAAACAGTGAACCGTTCTGCTCGACCTGCTTAGCGGTGTTGAATGGTTTTTTTCAGCGCCCGCGCTCAAGACAGCGAGGCGATGCCGGTTTGCAGTTCCGACCGAACTCGGACGAAGTGATTCTACTTTTTCGACTCTTCCTTCGCCTCGCTCGACTTCTTTTCGACGGTCTCAACTCCCTTGACCATGCCTTCCATCATCTTCTGTTCTTTCTGCGCGCCTTGTTGGATCGCCTGCTTGGCCGCTTCGTCGCGCTGCGCTTGATCCTGTTTGTCGCCGCAGCCGGGTAAAGCCGCGACCATGCCGATGAAAAAAATAATTCGCAGAGTGTTGCCCATGATTGCCTCCAAAATTGATTTGCCGCCTCGTCCAGTTAGCAGGAAGCCGTTCACAGAAGCAACTGCGGCATGACTGTTCTTTTGGTCTTGGTTTGTTATGCTTTCACGGACAATGACGCGGTTCCTCCTCCCATCTGCGCTGATTGTCTTGGCGCTGTTTTGGCAAAATGCGCCGATGCGGGCTCAAACCGCGGGGCGATTCAAGATCAGTGGCACTCTCAGCGCCACCGATCTGGGTGGCTGGCGAACCATTCAGAAAGGCGTCGAGCAGCGCAAGATCGCCTTGACGCGCTCCGAACCGAGTTCCACCCTCGAACTGAAGCTGCTGCGCTTCGATCCAAAGTTCATTACCGCGCGGGTGTTATCGAGCGCTAACTGGCAAGTGACTGCCGGCACAGCAAAGAGCTTTGTCGAGAAGAGCGGCGCCATCGCGGCGATCAATGCCAGCTATTTCGACGAGCGCGGCCGGCCTCTGGCCTATCTCAAGTCCGCAGAGAGAGAGATCAACCGGGCGGTGTCCAAACACGCACTCTACACCGGCATTTTCGCGGTCGCTGACGGCAGTCCGACGGTCATGCACCGTGACGATTTCTCGCCGGCCCAGGCGAGCGAGGCACTCCAGTCCGGGCCGCTGTTGTTGAACCGCGGCGCGCCGGTGGAGATTGTCCGCGGGCTCGGCCGCTACGCCCGCCGAGCCGTGCTCGGCATCGACAAAGCCGGCCGCGTCGTCATCGCGGTCACCGACGCCGTGATCGAGGGCTTGAGCTTCGCCGAACTCCAAGAGTTATTTACCAACACCAAATGGCAACTTGACACCCCGGAGTTATTGAATCTCGACGGCGGCGGTTCGGCCCAGCTCTATTTCAAATCAGGCAGATTGGAAGAATCGGTGCCCGGCACCTCCGAAGTACCAGTGGCCATCGGCTTCTTCGTCAAAGCGAGCTGATAAATTTTGACACACAGAGAAGGTTTTCACCACGAATGAGGACAGAAGGTTATTGTAGGGGCGAAAGATTTTTCGCCCTACGTTAATCGCGCAAAACCTTCGTGTCCTTAGTGGTGAATGAATTCTATTCTAACGAGCTGAATGCCTGGCGGCTCCAATTGAGGGCATCGGCAGGTAAAATGCCCAGGTAAATGGTGCCGATCAGAGCGACGGCAATGGCGAGGTAAACGAACGGCGCTTGGCGGAAAGATTTTCCCTCAGCGCCGCCCTCTTCCATGTACATTGCGACAATCACGCGCAAGTAAAAAACCACCGATAGCAGGCTATTGAGCACGCCGATGATGGCGAGAGTCAAATGGCCGGATAAAACCGCGGAACGGAAAACGTAGAACTTACCGGTGAAACCGGCGAGGGGCGGGAATCCCGCCAGCGACAACATGAACAGCGACATGGCCAGCGCCAAGAACGGCCGCTTGAATCCCAGGCCGGCAAAATCGCTGTAACCCTCGCGAGCCTCATCGCCTTCCGCCATGGTGGTGAGCACGGCGAACGCGCCCATCGTCATGAATGAATAAGTAAGCAGATAGAACAGCAGCGGCTGCCCGCCCCACTCGACGCCGACGACAATCGGAATCAGCAGATAGCCCGCATGGGCGATGCTGGAATAAGCCAGCATGCGTTTGACGCTGGGTTGGGTGATCGCGAGCAGATTACCCAGGGTCATGGTGCCGATGGCGATGATCCAGAGAGGAAAAACCCAATCAGTGTCCAATGGCGAGAGCCGGTAAAGCAGAATGCGCGCCCAAGCGGCAAAAGCGGCGGCTTTGACCGCAACCGACATGAAACCGGTCACAGGAGTGGGCGCGCCGTCGTAGACATCCGGCACCCAGAAATGAAACGGCACCGCGCCGACTTTGAAGGCAAAGCCGATCAACAGCAAGAACCCGCCGCCGACCAGATAGACCGGCCACTCGGTGGGCTGGTCAAGCAGGTAAGCGGAGATTTGGCTTAAGTTAGTCGAACCCGTGGCGCCGTAAATCAAGGCGATGCCATAGAGTAAAAACCCGGTGGCGAACGCGCCCATGATGAAGTATTTCATCGACGCTTCGCTCGAGCGGCCGTTGGCGCGCCACATGCCGGTGAGCACGTAGACAGCGATCGACATGGTCTCCAAGCCAAGAAAGAAAACCATCAAATCGTTGGCCGCCGCCATGACGATCATGCCCAAGGTAGCGAACAGGACCAAAGCGTAAAATTCACCCTCGCGGATACCCACCTGGCGCACATAATGGATCCCGGTGAGAATGGTCAGAGCCGCCGCGATGATAAATATCATCGCGAAAAACAATGCGAAGTGGTCGAGCATGAAGGTGTCGTTGAAAGCGCTTTCCTGCCGGCCGCCGACCAGCAACAGGACCTCCGCCCCGGCCAGCGCCAAACCGATCAAACTATAGAGCGCCAAGACCCCGCGCGGCTCGCCGTCCTTGATGAATAAATCGCGCACGGTGACCACCAGCGCGGCGATCAGCACTTGCAGCGCCGGGAGCAGCGGGAGAAGATTAACGTCCGTCATTCTTGCGCTCCGCGCTGACACCGGCTGCGCCGGCCAACGGTGTGGCCGGCATAGCGAAAATTCGTTTCAAATTGACTTCAACCGCCGGCTGCATGCGGCTCAAGAACGGCTGCGGATAAACGCCCATGTAGAGAATCAAGAAAATGATCGGCGCTAGTATGACCAATTCCCGGAAATTTAAATCTTGCAGTTTTTGATTCTCCGGGTTGTTGAGCGGTCCGAAGATCACCCGGCGAAACATCCAGAGCATATAGACCGCGCCAAGAATCACGCCGGTGGCGGCCACCGCGGTCCAGCGCGGTGTCACGCTAAACGACCCGAGCAAGATCAAAAACTCGCCGACAAAACCGTTGAGTCCGGGTAACCCGATGGAGGAAAAGGTCACGACCAGAAGCACAGCTGAAAACATTGGCATCTGTTTCCACAGCCCGCCAAACTCCGCGATCAGTCGCGTATGCCGGCGATCGTAGATCATGCCGACCATGAGAAACAATGCGCCGGTGGACAGGCCATGGCTGAGCATTTGATAGATGCTACCCTGCACTCCTGGCAGGTTGAGGGCACAGAGCCCGAGCATGACGAAGCCCAAATGGCTCACCGACGAATAGGCGACGAGCTTTTTAATGTCGCTCTGCATCATCGCCACCATCGCGCCGTAGACGATGCCGATGACCGATAGAACGACGAGGTAGGGCATCAGCGCGATCGCCGCGTCGGGAAAAAGCGGCATGGCGAAGCGCAAAAAGCCATAGGTGCCGAGCTTCAGCAGCACCCCGGCAAGGATCACCGATCCGGCGGTGGGTGCCTCCACGTGGGCGTCGGGCAGCCAGGTATGAAACGGGAAAAGCGGGACCTTGACGGCGAACGATAACGCGAAGGCGAGGAACAGCCAAGTTTGCTGCGCAACCGGCAGATGCAGGTCATAGAGCTGCAGGACATTGAAGGTCAGCACCTGGTTGATCTGAGCGTGGCGCGTGGCCAGATAAATAATCGCCACCAGCATGAGCAAGCTGCCGGCCATGGTGAACAGCACGAATTTCACCGCCGCATAGATGCGCCGCGTGCCGCCCCACACACCGATCAAAAAATACATCGGCACCAGCATCACTTCCCAGAAAACATAGAACAGCACCAGATCGAGAGCCAGGAATGCGCCAAGCATGCCGGTTTCCAGCAACAACATAAAAATCAAATACTCTTTGACTTTGTCGCGCACCGACCAGGAAGCGAGGAGCGCCAGCGGCATGAGAAAAGTCGTGAGCAAAACCAAAAAAATACTGATGCCGTCGATGCCGAGAATATATTGCACGCCAATGGCCGGCATCCACGCCGCTCGCTCGACCAGCTGCATCTCGCCATTAGCGCCGTCGAATCGGCCGAAAATTTTGAGCGACCAGAGAAACGCCGCTGCGCTGGCGAGCAATGCGATGGCGAATAGTCCCGTCGACTGGCGCCGCGGCACCAACACTAGCAGCGCCGCGCCGATCACCGGGATGGCGAGGAGCAGGGTCAAATCTCCGACGCCGAGAACTGACATCATGACAATTGCCCGAGGTAGTAGGCGAGCAGCGCCAGGGCGCCGACCAAAAACATCGCCGCGTAATGCTGTACGTTGCCGGTCTGCAAGCCGCGCCAGACGGTGCTAAAACCGCGCGCCGTGGCGGCTACGCCATTGACTGCGCCATCGATCACCCAGGGATCGACGATGCCGGCGAAAAATCTCGCCAGGGCAGTGAACGGACGAACAAAAATAAAATCGTAAATTTCGTCGACGTAGTATTTATTGAGCGAAACATCGTAAAAAATGCTGGCGGCAGTCGGCTGCGCGCCCTGCGCCCCAGGCTTACCGTGCATGAGATAGGCGAGATATATTCCCGCGGCGACCACGGCCAACGTCAGGGAGGTCACTAATAATTCGCTACCGAGATCGCCATGAGGTTCCGTGGCCGCGCCGAAGATCGGCGCCAGCCAAAGGTCCCAACGGCTGCCCCAGAGATATTCCGGCGCGCCCAACCAGCCGGTAAAGATCGACCCCACGGCAAGAATGATCAGCGGCCAAGTCATCACCGCCGGCGATTCATGCAGATGCGCCTTGGCATGGTCATCGGCACGGCACTCGCCGTGAAAGACCATGAAAAGTTGACGAAACATGTAAAACGCGGTCATCCCAGCGGTGATTAGGCCGACGCCCCATAGGATGCCCGCGCCGTGGCTGAAGGTCTGCCAGAGAATCAAATCTTTGGAGAAAAAACCGGCGGTAAAAGGCACGCCGGCGATCGCCAGCGTGGCGACGACGTAGGTCCAGTAGGTCTTGGGCATATGCGTCTTGAGGCCGCCCATCTTGCGCATATCCTGCTCGCCGCCGAGGGCGTGAATCACGCTGCCCGAACCCAAGAACAGGCAAGCTTTGAAAAATGCGTGGGTGAAGAGATGAAAGACCGCCGCGCCAAAGGCGCCCATGCCGACGGCGAGAAACATGTAACCCAACTGGCTCACCGTCGAGTAGGCCAGAACTTTCTTGATATCGTTCTGGGTCAGGGCGATGGTGGCGGCAAAAAACGCCGTCGCCGCGCCGATCACGGCGATCACCGCCAAAGTCGCCGGCGCGAGGGCGAAGAGAAAATGCAGCCGCGCCGTCATATAGACGCCGGCGGTGACCATGGTGGCGGCGTGAATCAACGCGCTCACCGGCGTCGGCCCGGCCATGGCATCGGGCAGCCACACGAACAGCGGTAGCTGTGCCGATTTACCAGCGGCACCGATGAAAAGCAGCAAGGTAATCAAGGTAATCGTGCCGGGCTGCATAAGCTTCACGTGCTTGGCCAATTCGGCGAAGTCCAAGGTCCAGATGCCTTGACGCCCTAACTCGGTGAGCAGGACAAAAATGCCGAGAATGAAACCCCAGTCGCCAATGCGGTTGACGATAAACGCCTTATTGGCAGCGATGGTATTGTTGTGGTCGTGGTACCAGAAGCCGATTAAAAGATAAGAGCAGAGGCCGACGCCCTCCCAGCCGACAAACAGCAAGAGCAGATTGTCGCCCATGACCAGCACAAGCATAAAAAAAATAAACAGGTTGAGATAAATAAAAAAACGCACCATGTCAGGGTCATGGCCCATGTAGCCCAAGGAATAGAGATGGATGAGAAAACCGATGCCGGTGACGACCAGCAGCATCACCGCCGTCAAAGCGTCGACTTGAAAGGCGAGATTGACCTTAAAGGAACCCGACTGAATCCAGGTATAAACCAGATCGCGAAAAATTCCCGTTGCCGGCAGCTGCCAAAATATGTAGAAAGCCAGCGCGAACGATGCGCCCACCGCCGCCGACGCCAGAGCGCCGGCAGTTTGCTTGCCCAGGGCGCGGCCAAAGAACAAATTGATCACGCTGCCCAAAAGAGGAATCAACGGAATCCAGCGCAACAGCTCGGAGTTCAACAGATTTTGACCAGTCTCTACCATTTGAGCAGCTGCATCTCCTGGGGATCCAAAGTTTGGCGATGGCGATAAACGGATATGATGATGGCCAGACCGATCACAGCTTCCGCCGCGGCCACCGCCATGACGAAAAATACCGCCACTTGGCCGTCGGTCGAGCCCAGATAGCGTGAGAAGGCGATGAAAGTCAGGTTGACGGCGTTGAGCATGAGCTCGATGGACATGAGAATGACGATCAGATTGCGCCGGATCAACACGCCGATGACGCCGATGGCGAAGACCACTGCGCTTAGTATCAGATAGTAATTCAGCGCAATCATGGAACTCAATGTTCTCGCTTGGCCAATACCACCGCGCCGATGATCGCCACCAGTAGCAACACCGAGGCGATTTCGAAGGGCAGAACAAAATCACTGAACAAACTTTTAGCCAACATTTCGGGACTGCCAAACAACTCCGTGGCCGCCACCGGATCAGCCGGCAAATCGTTGGTCATCACCAACGCGACCAATACACCGGCCAACAGCAGCGCCAGCATTGTGCCGAAGCCCCACCATAGGCCGCGCTGGCGCTCGAGGGCGGCCGGGTTGAGCAACATGATGACGAAAAGAAACAGGACCATAATAGCGCCGGCATAGACCAGCACTTGCAACACCCCGACCATCGCCGCCTGCAAAGTGACGAACAACAACGCGATCAGGAGCAGCGCCGCAACCAGCGCCAGGGCGCAGTGCACGACGTTGCGCAAAAACACCACCAGCAGCGAAGCGATGACCAGCAAGGTGGCCAACAAATAGAAAATCAGACTTGCGGTATCCATGGATTCAACCGTTACTGTGCCGCGACAATCCAGATCGCCGTCGCGACCACGTTGAGAAGCGCCAGCGGTAAAAGCATTTTCCAACCCAAGCGCATGACCTGGTCGTAACGAAAGCGCGGCACACTCCAGCGTAAGAGGATCTGTAGCCAGCAGAAAAAAACCACTTTGACGGTGAACGCGGTCACCTGCAGCAGGACGATAAGGACATGCGGCAGCAGCCAGGTGCCGCCCCAGGGGAAATGGAAACCGTCGCGCAAAAGATAGGGCACTTGCCAACCGCCGAAGAACAGCGTCGTCACCAAACCCGCGACGGTGACAACCTCGGCGAACTCACCGGCAAAAAACATCAAGAACTTGCCGCCGGAATATTCGACATGATAGCCGGCAACCAACTCCGACTCGCCTTCGGGCAAGTCGAACGGGATTCGTTTGGTCTCTGCCACGGCGGCGGTGAAAAAAAGCAGAAAGGCGAGGGGCTGGAGAAAAATTCCCCAGGCCGGTAGCCAGCCGACGATTGGACTTATAAAACTGAGCCAGCTGGGCATGAGATCGCGCAACAAGGCGCCCTGGCCGCGGGCGATATCTTGCAGCTCCAACGTGCCGTAAACCATCAAAACCCCCATGACGGATAATCCCATGGCGATTTCGTAGGAGATCATTTGTGCCGAGCCGCGCACGCCGCCGAGCATGGCAAACTTATTGTTCGACGCCCAGGCGCCGATGACGATGCCGTAGACGCCGAGAGAGCCCATGGCAAAGACGTATAATATGCCGATGTTGAGACTGGCCACTTGCAGGTTGATCGAGCGCTCGCCGATGTTGAGCACATCGCCAAACGGAATCACCGCGAAGGTGACCAGGGCCGGAAACAACGCCATGCACGGTGCCAGGGTGTGCAAGAAGCGGTCGCCGGTGGGCGGAATGAAGTCTTCCTTAAAAAGAAACTTGAGCGGATCGGCGATCAGCGTATTGACGAGACCCAGACCGGCGAAACCTAAAATCGATGCCCGGTTGGCGCCAACCCGGTCTTGGATCAGCGCACTGCCCTTGCGCTCGATCCAGCCTAGAACACCGGCGAGGTTGAGCACCATGCCCACCACCAGCGCGGCTTTAAGGGTGATAATCGCGAGGTCGACGATCATGACGCTGCGCCACCGCCGCTTCCCAACTCAAATCCTTGAGCGCCGATCGTGTCGTAGGTCAGTCCCTTGTAGGCGAGCACTTCTTGGGTCAACGCCGTAAAAATATCGCTGGGCGTGGCGTAATCGAGTGCTTGCCCGGCGCCATCGAGTAAGCTTAAAAAAATCTCACTGTCCTGGCGCGCCCCTTCGGGGCAGATCACCGCGGCATTGAGCTTTTGCACCCGGCCCTGGCGATTGGTGTAAGTACCCTCTTTCTCGCCAAAATGCGCTGCCGGCAAAACCACATGGGCCAACTCGGCGGTCGCCGTCCACTTGGTATCCTGCACCACCAGGAAACTGAGTTTCTCCAAGGCGCTGCGAATCTCCGCGCTGTTGCCGTTGGCTCCGAGCAAATCCTCGCCGACAATGAAGGCGCTGGAAAAGTGATTGCCGACTAATTCTTGCAGCAGACCGGCGAAACCGCGACTCGAGCTTACTCCCATATCGCGGGCGCCGCGGAAGTTTGGCGACCGGTCCGGGCTCATAAGCAGCTTTTGCACTTCGCTGAGCTGGCGTTCCTGGTAGAACACTTCCATGGCACAATCGTTGACGAGCTTGGGTATGAGCTTGGCGAACAGGTACGCCTCCTCGTTGGTATTGCGCCCGGAGAGAATTCCCGCCAGCGGCTGCGCGCCGCGCAGTCCATTTACCACGGCTTGCAGCGCCGTCTCCCAGGTTGTCGGCACCAATACTCCGCCCTCCTGGCGAATCAGCGGCGTGGTCAGGCGCTCGCCGCCGGCGAGGTCGTGAAAACAGTAACGCCCCTCGTCGCAGATCCAGTGGCTGTTGACCGCCTCGTTCTGACGCGGTTTAAAGCGCGCGATTTTGTTTTGATAGGCCTCGACGCTGATGTTGCAGCCGGTGCTGCATCCCGGACAGATCGACGGGGTCTTGTCTAAATACCAGACCCGCACCTTGAAACGAAAATCCCGGTCCGTGAGCGCGCCAACCGGGCAAATGTCGACGACGTTGGCGGCTAACGGATTGTCGAGCACGGCGTCGTCGAATAGCGCTATCGTCGAATGATCGCCGCGGTTGACCACCGCCAGTTCATGGGTCTTGGTGATCTCCTGGCAAAAGCGCACGCAGCGCGTGCACTTGATGCAACGCTCGCCGTCGAATACCACATTCGGGCCGAAGATGGTCTTCTTGCGGTCGTGGATCTTGCCGACTTCGAGGCGGCTCTCCTGACGATCATGCTCCATGTAGTAATTCTGTAACTGGCACTCGCCGGCCTGGTCGCAGATCGGGCAATCCACCGGATGATTGATCAGCAAAAATTCCAGCACCGCTTTGCGCACCGCGACGACCTTGGGACTCTGGGTCAGGATCGACATGCCCTCGGCCACCTGGGTATTGCAGGCGATCTGCAGTTTGGGCAGCTTTTCGATCTCGACCATGCACATGCGGCAATTGCCGGCGATCGACAGCTTCGGGTGATAGCAGTAATGGGGGATCGCCACCCCGGCTGCCGCCGCCGCCTCGATCACCGTCTTGCCCTTGCTGGTGACGACTTCGTGACCGTCAATGATGATTTTTATTGGATCCATAATGTGGATTGGTGTGATGGAGTGGCGTGTTGGAGTATTGGGTCCGTATCCATCATTTCAATACTTCGATACTCCAGTATTCCGTTCCTATCCGCGCACCGTGCATTTCCCCGCTGCGATGTGGGCTTCGAACTCGTCGCGGTATTTTCTGATAAACGCTCCCGCCGGCATCGCCGCGGCATCACCGAACGGACAAATCGTATTGCCGGCGATATTGCCGGCGATATTGAGAATCAGATCTAAATCGTTCTTTTTGGCCTCGCCATGCTCGACACGGTAAAAAATCTTTTCCATCCAATGGCACCCCTCGCGGCAGGGACTGCATTGGCCGCAGGACTCGTGGGCGTAAAAGCGCGCGATGTTCCATGCCGCCCGCACCATGCAGACAGTCTCGTCCATGACGATCACGCCGCCGGAGCCGAGCAGACTGCCGGCCGCCGCCACCGATTCGTAATCGAGATTTACTTTTTCGATCTCATCGGGCTTCAACACCGGCATGGAAGCGCCGCCGGGGATCACGCCTTTTAATTTCTTGCCGTTGGGCACGCCGCCGCAGTCCTCTTCGAGAAATTTCTTGAACGGATAACCCATCTCGACTTCGTAGACCCCCGGCCGGACAATATGGCCGCTGACACTGAACAGCTTGGTCCCCTTGCTTTTCTCTGTACCTATGGCCGAGTAGGCCGCAGCGCCGTGCTCGATAATCCATGGCAAAGCGGCTAACGTCTCGACATTGTTCACCACCGTCGGACAGCCGAACAGACCATGCGTAGCCGGAAACGGCGGTTTGACTTTAGGCCAGCCGCGGCCGCCTTCGAGGGATGACAGCAAGGCGGTCTCTTCGCCGCAGATATAGGCCCCGGCACCGCGGTGCACGATGATCTCCAAGTCGTAGCCGGTGCCGAAGATATTTTTACCGATCAAACCGGCTTGGTAGGCTTCGGCAACCGCCTGCTCCAACCTGATCGTGCCAAATACCATCTCGCCGCGGATGTAAATAAACGCCGTATGCGACTGAATCGCGAAGGCGGCGATCATCGTGCCCTCGATAAGCGCGTGGGGGTCCTGCTCGATGAGCAGTCGATCCTTAAAGGTTCCCGGTTCGCTTTCGTCGGCGTTGCAGACCAAATATTTCGGCTTGGGACTATCCTTGGGTACGAAACTCCACTTCATGCCGGTGGGAAACCCCGCGCCGCCGCGGCCGCGCAGGCCGGAGGCTTTGACTTCATCGATCAGTCCTTCCGGCTTCAAGGTCTCGACGACCTTGCGCCAGGAGCCGTAGCCGCCCCGCGATTGATACGTCGCCAGCGTGTGCGAGCCCGGAACGCCGATATTGCGCAGGAGAAGTTTGTCCATGAACCCTTAAGCGTAATTGATAATTAACAATAGCGACTGGAGAAAGTTCCGGATTCGGTCATTGTCGATTTTCCATACTTCGTGATCAATTCTGACTTCATTGTTACTTCATTCCGTCGAGAATTTGCTCGATCTTCGCTTCGGTCAAGTCTTCATAATAGTCGTCGTTCACTTGCATCATCGGCGCCGTGCCGCAAGAGGCCAAACACTCCACTTCCGCCAGCGTGAACCTGCCGTCTGGGGTCGTTTGGCCGCAGTCGATGCCAAGTTTCTTCTTGAGAAACGCGGTGACTTCCTCGGCGCCGCGCAAGGCACAGGGCAAGGTGCGGCAGACTTGGATATGATGGCGCCCGATCGGCTTCATATTATACATGGTGTAAAAACTCACCACGCTATAGACGCGCGCCGGCGCCTGGCCCATCAGCTTGGCAACGTATTCGATCGCCTCTGGTCCGAGATGGCCGAACTCACGCTGGGCCAAATAAAGCACCGGCAGCATCGCCGCTTCCTTATGCGGATAGCGCGCGATCGTCGCTTCAAAAGTTTTCAGCGCCTCAGGCGAAAATTCCACAGCCATGGTTTCAAGTCGTCGAGCATCGATTATCGAGCATCGCGGATCCCGCCCCGTCGCCGTCATAGGACGACGCAAATCTGGACTCTCTAGCGATCACATTCCCCGCCAATCATATTGATCATACCGAATGTCGGCACGATGTCCGCCACCATGTAACCTTTGATCATTTCCGCAAACGCGCCCATGGCGATGAAACAGGGCGGCCGCACGCGCAAGCGATAGGGCTTGCCGCCGCCGTCGCTGACGATGTAAAAACCGAGCTCGCCATTGCCGCCTTCCACCGCGCTATAGGTCTCCCCCGCCGGCACCTGAATGCCTTCCATGATGATTTTGAAATGATGCATCAAGCCTTCGATGGTGCCGTAAACCTTTTCCTTTTCCGGCAGGACGAATCGCCGATCGTCGATCCACACCGGACCGACAGGCAATTGCCGGAGCGCCTGCTCGACGATCTTCATACTCTCCTGGATCTCACCGAGCCGGCACAGGAAGCGATCGTAGTTATCGCCGCGGCTGCCTACTGGGATTGCAAAATCCAATTTATCATACACCAGGTAGGGAAACGCCTTGCGGACATCGTAGTCGACACCGGTGGCGCGCAGGATCGGCCCGGTGAGGCTGTGATCGAGCGCCGATTCCTTCGAGATCACGCCGACGTTGGCCATACGGTCGAGAAAAATCCGATTGCGCGATAGTAAGCGGTCGCAATCGTCGAGCAGCTTGCGGATGGTTGTGAAAGCCGCGGTCACGCCCTCGGCAAAATTCTCCGGCAGGTCATGCTTGAGCCCGCCGATGCGCACATAGGTCACCGTCAGGCGGGCGCCGGTGAGATTTTCGATGATGCGGGTAATGAGTTCGCGGGCTTCGATCATATAGAAACCGACGGTAATAGCGCCCAACTCGGAAGCGGACATACCGCAGCAAGTCAAATGATCGAAGAGCCGGGCCAGCTCGCTGATGATGACGCGAATATATTGGCAGCGCGGCGGCGTTTCGGCGCCGATTAGTTTCTCCACTGCGAGGGCGTAGCCGACGTTATTGATCAACGACGAAGCGTAATTGAGCCGGTCGGTGTAAGGAATGACCTGGGTCCAGGTCGCCTGTTCGCAGCTCTTGTCGAAGCCACGGTGCAGAAAACCCAATTCGACGTCGCAGTCTAGGACTTTCTCGCCTTCGAGCTTGAGATTGAACTTGATCGTCCCATGAGTCGCCGGATGGGACGGTCCCATCTGCAAATCCATGATCTCATGCGGCAGCTCTGGGGTATCAGCTTTCATCGAGTTGTTCGGGCAAAGCTACTAGTTCTTTTTCGCCAAAGTCTTTTGCAATCGTAGCAGTTTGTTACGGGACCGCTCGTCGACGAAAGTGCCGTCGACGTGGCGTTCGGGCACTCTCGGCTGGCACAGGTTGACCGGGTAGTCCTTGCGCAGCGGATGGCCGGTGAATTCGTCGTAGAGCAAAATGCGCCGCAAATCGGGATGATCGCTAAAGCGGATGCCATAGAGATCCCAAACTTCGCGCTCGAGAAAGTTGGCGCCGCGCCACAGCGGCGTCAGCGAATCGACCACCGCGTCGCCTTCCGGCACACTGACGCGCACGCGCAGGCGGCGACGCTGCTGGAGCGCAACCAATTGATAAACCACCTCGAAGCGCGGCTCCTGCTTTTGCCAATAGTCAACGGCGGTTATGTCGGAAAGTAAATTGAACCCAAGCTCAGGATCTTCCTTGAGCAAGCGAAAGCTCTCTCTCAAACCGGCGCGATCCAGAACAACCACCTGGTCTCCCTGGGGTTGGCTGGCACTCAGAACTTTGGCGCCAAGCTTATCTTGGATATCTTGGAGTTGGGGGCTCGCTTCAGCCATGAACAATCAATCCCACTCGAGGGCCCCTTTTTTCCAGACATAAACATAACCGATGGTCAGAATGACCAGAAAGATGCCCATCTGCACCAGACCGAAGACTCCCAACTGGCGAAAATAGATCGCCCAGGGATAAAGAAACACGACTTCCAGGTCGAAAATCAGAAATAACATGGCGACCAAGTAGAAGCGCACCGAGAAACGAATACGCGCATCGCCTTGGGGTGGATTGCCGGATTCGAAGGGTTCTGCTTTAGCGGGATTGGTCGATTTGGGGCCAAACAGCGAAGCAACCGTCAGCAAAGCGAGGACAATCACGCCCGCAACCGCGAACATCACCAGCAAGGGCAAAAAAGGATGGTTCATGTCATGAGTGCTATCAAAAAAAACCATACCTCCCCGGACCGAAAAGGTATGGATTCTTACGGGCGGTTTAATCCTTCGATCTATTGAATTTTGTATTGGAAATGCGCGGAGTTGTCAAGGTAAAGCCAGCCTCGAGGGTGGGCTCGACGGGGCCAATCTTGGGTTTGACGAGGAACCTATTGGCGATTGACGTTAGGCGAGATTCGATGTTAAGCATCACAGCGAAATCGCGGTTCATCGGAGGTTTCGGATGGCCCACAGATTTTCCACCCTCTTAACGATATGTTTCACCGGGGTTCTGCTCATGAACTCGATGGCGTGGGCGCAAGCTCTGATCATCGAGGGCGCCAAAAAAGAGGGTCAGGTGGTCCTCTACGCTTCAATGGAAGTACCCTCGGCGCAAAGACTCGTTGCCGGTTTCGAACGAAAATATCCATTTTTGAAGGTCGAGGCCACACGGATCGGCTCGGAGCGAATGGCCACACGGCTGATCGCCGAAGCCCAAGCGCGCAAGGTCCGCGCCGACGTCGTCCATCAGTCGGCATTCGATTTCTACGGGGTTCTGCAGAAGGGTCTCTTCGATAGCTACCTTTCCCCTGAACGCGCCGCGCTTCCAGCCGATTACCGCGACGACAAGGGGCTATGGGTGATGGCAGCCGCGACGCTCAATGTCATAGCCTATAACAAGAAAATGGTTAGCGCCGCCGACGCGCCGAAAAGCTTTTGGGATTTTACGGCGCCGAAATGGAAAGGCCAGTTGCTGATGGACGACAACGAGAGCAAGTGGATGGCCGGAATGATGCAGTACTACGGCGAGACCAAAACCGTCGAGCTGCTAAAAATGCTCGCGGCCCAAGATATTCAATTCCGCACCGGCCATTCTTCGATCCAAACTCTACTCGCCGCCGGCGAGCGCGCCGCAGTGGTCGTAGCCTTCGCCAATGGCGTCGACCGTTTAAAAAAGGATGGCGCACCGATCGAGTGGATCGCGCCGGAACCGGTGATCGGCTTGACCTTCGGCACTGCCGTCGTCAAGGACGCACCGCACCCCAACGCCGCCCGGCTGTTCAATGATTTTCTTCTGTCTCGCGAAGGCCAAGAGATCACCGCCGCCGCCGGCTACTTCGTGCCGCGCACGGATGTGGCTTCGCCGATCCTCAAAGAAACGCCGGCAAAAACCAAAATCATACCCCTGCCCATGACCTTGGCGCCACGCTACAACGAATATTTCCAGAACTACCGCAAACTGATGGGGCTCAAATAGACCCGACTAGGTACCGAGAGGTCGTGCCGAGCGAAGCCAAGGGCCTCGGTTTGATCACTGCCGGCAAGAACATCATCGACATTTAGGAGACCGAGATGGCTTACCAATCTGAACAAGGCAACTTCACCATCGCCCTCGCCGGCGATACCATGCTCACGCGCAAATTAACGCCCTTCGCCGAGGAGCGTTTTCTCAAACTGCGCGAGATCCTGCACGGCGCCGACGCCCGCTTCGCTAATCTCGAAGGCACGGTGCACACCTGGGACGAAGGGACCCCGGGGATCACCCAGGGCACGTTCATGACGACGGACCCCAAACTCCTCGAAGACTTGCAATGGCTCGGCATCAATCTGGTCTCCTGCGCCAACAATCACGCCTTCGACTATGGCGAAGACGGCGTGCTCGCCAACCTCAAACATCTCGATGCCGCCGGCATGGTTCACGCCGGCACGGGAAAAAACCTCGCCGAAGCGCGCGCGCCCGGATATCTCGACACGGCCAATGGGCGAGTCGGCCTGGTCGCCGCCACCGCGACCTTTCGGCCCTGGAATCAAGCCGGCGAACAGCGGCCTGACTTGCGCGGCCGGCCGGGTATCAATCCGCTCGGCTTCCAGACTGCCTATTACGTCGACGCCGCGGCCTTGGAACAATTACAGCGTATCAGCCGCGAACTCGGATTTGAAAAAAGCACCGAGCGGGCGCGCAAACATTTTTATAGCGACAAGGAGCTCGCCAGTGACAATGCCGCCGAGTTGAGTCTGCTCGGCAATCGTTATGTCCGCGGCGAAGGTTTTTCAATCGCCACCGAAGTCAACGCCCGCGACCTGCAAGATAATTTACGCTGGATCCGCGAAGCGCGCCGCCAAGCCGACTGGGTCGTCGTCAGCGCCCATTGTCATGAATTCGGCGGCAACAGTCTGCTAAGCGCGAGCACCCGGGCGGAGTTGGAAGAGACCGCCGACTTCGTCACCAAGTTCGCCCATCAAGCCATCGACGAAGGCGCCGATATTTTCGTCGGCCATGGCTCGCACTTCCCCATGGGTGTGGAAATTTATAAAGGCAAACCGATCTTTTACAGCGTCGGCAATTTCGTCTTTCAAAACGAAACCGTCGGTTTCTTCCCCGCTGACGCCTACGAGCGTTTCGATCTCGACCTCAAAGCTACGCCGTCCGACTTCCTCGACGCCCGCACCAACGGCGGCAAAAAAGGCCACCCCAGCGATCCCGCCTATTGGGAAAATATGTTTCCGGTCTGCGAGTTCAACAAGCAGAAATTGACCAGCATCAAAATCTACCCCATCGATCAAGGCTTCGGCCAGCCCAGACCGCAACGCGGCCGCCCCATGCTTGCCGAAGGGGAAGTGGCCAATCGCGTGATCGAGCGAGTGATACGCCTCTCGCACCGTTACGGGACGAAGGTGGTGAACCTTAATGGTGTTGGGATAATCGATGCATCGTAAATAGCACTGATCGAGTGAGTGACTAGCTACCAGTGAAAAACCACCTATCCAAACGAATAAAAATAATTCTCGCTTTTCTCGGGGTGGTCCTGGTAATCGTCGGTATCGTAACCTGGCTGGGTGGCGGCTTGCTTGGCGGGCTTTGCGAGAACCAAATAGTTAATGAATTATTTTCTCCGGACAATGGGACTAAAGCCGTCGTGTTCGAACGGAGCTGCGGGGCAACAACCGGATTCTCTACGCAAATCTCGTTAATCAAGGCAGATAACGTATTAGGAAACCAAGGGGGAAACGTTTTCATTGCAGACACAGACCACGGAAAAGCACCATCAGCGCCACATGGCGGTCCCGAGGTTATTCTGACATGGCTTGGTGATCGCGCTTTACGCGTATCCCATCATAAAGATGCGCGAATATTCGTTTCCGTCGATAAAGTAGGAGGTATCCAGATTCAGTTTGCGACGTTCAACTAAAGCATGCCTGCGTAAATAATTAAATTCCTGAAATCTTATCATCGGTGTTTTATCACTCCGCCATGATTTCCTTCACCCGTTTGACGACATCGGCGGGTTGACTGACGACGGCGATGATTTTTTTCTGCAGTTGGTCACCACTCATGAAGGTCGTGCCGTCCCAGTCGAGCAGCTTTTTCGCCTCGGCGGCAAACTCGCTGTCCTTCAGCATCCGCTCGAAGCTCTCGCGCAGAATCTGCACCCGTTCCTTGGGCACGCCCGGCGGCGCCGCGAACGGGCGGTCGAACTCGGTGTACGCGAGCATAACATTCATTAGATTGAGATAGGGTTTAGTCTCGGAGCGCGCGAGCTCCGCCAGCGTGGGCACCGGCGGCAGTAACGGGCTTTTCTCCGGCCCTTGCTGAACGATAAAAGTGACGTAGTTTTCTTTTATCCAGCGATTCCATGGCGCGCGAATCACCGTGACATCGGAAGTCGCCCGGCAGTCGATCTCGCCCCGTTCCAAGCCGAGATCGGTGTCGCGGCCGCCCTGAAATCCGGTGACGTTTTTCAACTTGATTTCGAGCAGCCGCTCCATCAAGTTGGCGAATATGTAGCTGATGCTGCCAGTGCCAGATTGACCGAAGCGCGGTGGAGTTTTGGCAGCGCGGATCGCCGCGATGCTTTTATATTCGGTGTCCGAACGGCAAGCCGCCATCATCGGTGCTTTGTTGAAGCTGCCGATCCAATTGAATTTTCGAAAGTCCGCTTTAGCCTCGGGCCGGCCGATGATTTGCTCCATGTAGTTGGCCCGGCTCACCGCCAATATCGTCAAGCCGTCGGGTTTGGCGACATTGTAGAGATGATTGGCCGCGATCAGCCCGCCGGCGCCCGACATATTGCGCACGACGACACCAGGATTTCCCGGCATATGTTTTCCCAGATACCGGCCCACCAGACGGGCGCCGAAGTCGGTGGTCGCGCCGGGTCCGCTCGCCACCAGCAATTGAATTGTCTTGCCCTCGAACCAGGTCTTGTCGCTCTGCGCCATTGCTGACGGCGCACTCGCGAGCATCGCGGTTAACCCGAAACCTAGGGCACTGCAGTGAGCTCGCCGCCAGACCATCGATCCTCGAATCACAACCCCTGGGCCGCGGCATTTCTACCAGCCAGCCGGGAGAACACCACGTTGCGCGTCTGACCGGTGCAGGACGGATAGTTGTGAAAAAACAAACCGACGATGTCGCCGGAAGCGAATAGCCCGCGGATCGGATGGTTCGAGGTGTTGAGCACCTGGGCTTGGGTATTGATCTGCAAGCCGCCGAATGTGAAGGTCACGCCGCCGGTAATCGCGTAGGCGAAGTAGGGCGGTTTATCGAGGGTATCGGCCCAGTGGGATTTTTTCGGCGTGATGCCCTCGGTGCAGCGGCCGTCAAGTTTGGTCGCATCGAACGGTATGTCTTTGCGGATGGCGCCGTTGAACTCGTCGATCGTCCGCCTAAGAATCATCGGCTCGACGCTGATTTTCTGCGCCAACTCCTCGATCGTGTTCGCCTCGATGGGATGAGAAAATTCGTAATAGCGCTTGTTCAAAAGCCCCAACGCCTTCTGATCGTAGATTTGATAGGCGATGGCACCCGGCTGCGCAAGCACCGCCCAACCGGTCTTTGCGTAGGTGTAGGAATGGCGCGCTTCACCCTCGTCGAAAAAGCGTTGGCCGAGAGAATTGACGGTGATGCCGTAGGTGTAGCCGTAACGATTGGCCTTGTTGCTGATCTCGACATCGGGAAATGTCGCGTCGATCGGCGTGGCATGGGCACCCTGCCAATGGCCCGCGGTTTTAGCGCCCATGTCGATCGCCATCATCAGCACTTCGCCGGTGTCATGCTTGCTGCCGCGCACCTTCATTAGATCGGCGTTGGGGCCGAGATAGCGCGCCCGCTTCTCCGCGCTCGCCTGGAATCCGCCGGCGCACAGAATTACCGAGTTGGCGCGAATTTCATACTCTTCGTTAGGATCGGAGACGCGCACGCCCTCGATCCGCCGGTCGTTGCCGAGCAGCGCCGCGGCCCGCGACTCATAGCGCAGCTCGATGCCCATCTTAGTGGCGATATCGCGCCACTGCATCAGTTGATCCAGCCCGCCCTCAACGCCGCCGCGCGGATGGATCACCATCCCCGGTTCGAAGTAATATTTCCCGTCGATGATCACATAGCTGTCGATGTCCCATTTGATGCCGACTTCGCGCATCCAGTGAATTGCCGCGGTGGATTGCGTCACCAAGACATCGGACAGTTCTTTGTTGATCCGTCCTTTGGTGACTCGTTGCAGGTCGGAGTGAAACTGTTCCGCCGTATAGGCTGGAATATGCAGTTTGGCGAATAGGGCGTCGTCCATGTCCGGCAGGAACTTGCGAATCTCCTCGGGGCCGGAAAAAACCCAGCGAAAACCGGTGTGTGAAAAACGCGCGTTGCCGCCAAACTCCGGCTCCGGCGCTTTTTCCAACATTACGACTTTAGGCGCGCCCGCCTGCTTGGAAGCCACCGCCGCTTCAAATGCCGCACTGCCGCCGCCGACAACTACAACCGGAATATTTTCAGTTCTCACGATGTACCCCCATGGAGTCGAGCGCAGCGAAACCTATTTACCAACGCCTAAGGAATTCTGAAATATGAAATCTGTAATGCGGCGGTGGCGGCGGACCCGGCTAGAGCCCCTGGGCCGCCGCATTCCTGCCGGCCAAGCGCGAGAACACCACATTGCGCGTCTGTCCGGTGCAGGACGGATAATTGTGAAAGAACAGGCCGACGATATCGCCGGAAGCGAATAGGCCGCGGATCGGATTGCCGGAAGTATTTAACACCTGCGCCTGCGTGTTGATCTGCAAGCCGCCGAAGGTGAATGTCACCCCGCCGGTTATCGAAAACGCCCAATAAGGCGGTTTGTCGATCGGACTAGCCCAGTTGGATTTTTTTGGCGTGATGCCCTCGGTGCATTTGCCGTCGAGCTGGGTCGCGTCGAAGGCAACGTCCTTGCGCACCGCATTGTTGAATTCCCTGACGGTGTGTTTGAGCACGGTGGGCTCGATGCCGATCTTGCCGGCCAGTTCGTCAATTGATTTCGCTTCTATGGGCGTGGAGAACTCATAACGGTTACCGAGCAGTGGAATCGTCGTCTGATCGTAAATCTGATAGGCCAGCGCGCCGGGTTGACCGAGCACGGCCCAACCGGTCTTGGCGTAGGTGTAAGAATGGCGCGCTTCGCCTTCGTCGAAAAAGCGCTGCCCCAACGTGTTGACCGTGATGCTGTAAGGATAACCGTAACGATTGGCTTTGCTGCCGATCTCCACGTCGGGATAGGTCGAATCGATCGGCGTCGCGTGGGCGCCTTGCCAATGACCGGCCGCCTTGGCGCCCATAGCCAATGTCATCATCAACACCTCGCCGGTGTCATGGCGGCTGCCGCGCACCTTCATCAAATCGGCATTAGGCCCAAGATAGCGCGCGCGCATTTCCGGATTGGCCTGAAAGCCGCCAGCGCAAAGAATGATCGACCCGCTGTTGATTTGGTATTCTTCGTTGGGGTCCGAGACCACGACGCCTTCGACATGCCGGTCGTTGCCGAGTAACTCTTTGACCCGCGACTCATAGCGCAGCTCGACGCCCATGCCCAGCGCGATCTCGCGCCATTGTCCCAGTTGGCCCAGTCCGCCGCCGACGCCGCCGACCGGATGGATCACCAGTCCCGGCTCGAAGTAATAGCGGCCATCGATCATGACATGACTATCGATCTCCCACTTGATACCCAACTCGCGCATCCAATGAATCGCCGCGTTCGACTGGCTGACCAGCACGTAGGCTAGAGTCTGGTCGATGCGGCCGCGCGTAACCCGCTGCAAATCGGCGTGAAACAACTCGCTGGAATAGGCCGGCAAGTTAAGTTTCGCAAACATCGCGTCGTCGACCTCCGGCAAGAATCGCCGGATCTCATCGGCGCCGGAAAATACCCAGCGGAAGCCGGTGTGCGAATAGCGCGCATTGCCGCCAAACTCCGGCTCCGGCGCTTTTTCCAACATCACGACTTTCGCTGCGCCGGCCTGCTTGGCGGCTACCGCCGCTTCAAAGGCTGCGCTGCCGCCGCCGACAACCACTACTGGAATGTTTTCCGTTCTCACGGTGCAAATTCTCCATCTTCGAGGATGTTTATGATAACGAGTGAACTATCAATTCTTTTTATACAGGCCCTGAATGAACCCGGAACTTTCGAGCTTATTCATGAACGAGTTGTCGATAAGCGTCTCGACGCGCACATCGGCGATCTTTGGGTTAAGTTGGATTAACAGTTTTTGCAGCCGCTTCATTCCCTCCACGCTGGGGTGCGGCGCGCGCTCGTAGTTGGTGATCACGGTTTGATAGGATTCCTCGATATCGGCCGGATTGCTCAAACGCAGGTTAGTTGCCAAGAGCCGGCTCACCAGTTCCCGATTCGCCGGATCGTTAATCATCGCGATCGCCTCGATCGTGGCTTTCAAATGGCCTTCGATCACCTGCGGCTTTGTCGCCGCCGCTCGCCGCGTAATTACCATCATGTTCTGCGGCAGGGTCACGCCGGCGGAATTCAAGTTATAAAGCAAGGGGTACCCTTTGTTGGCGTAGACCTCGCCCATGGCGCCCCTTAGTGTGGTGGCATCGACACTGCCGCTCTCAAGGGCCAGGCGCCGGTTCATTTCTGTCCCCGGTATCGTCAGAAAAGAAATCTTCGCTTGAACGGGGTCGAGATTGAGTCCTTGAAGCGCCAACATCGACACCAGATGCGACGTTGATCCCGGACCGCTGACCGCGATCCGTTTACCACGAAGCTCCTCCGGCTTCTTGATGTCGGGGCGCGTGTTTAGGCGAAAATCCAATTTCTGATTGAAGTTGGCGATGCCTGCGAGCTCCGCGCCGCTCAGACCCGCATTGACGAGATGGCCAGGACCGATGATCGCCGCGTCAATTTCTCCCGCAAGCAAAGCCGCGATGGCCAAGGGATTGCGCGGCATGAGTACGAACTGCATGTCGACGCCATATTTCTTGAACAAGCCGCGCTCCCGCGCTACCCAGACATGAGTCATGCTTTCGCTGGTCACGCTGGACGACAGATTTGATTTAGGCTGACCGCTCGAAGTACCCGGAAGGCAAAAAACCAGCGAGAGGGTAACGAACATACCACACGCGCCAGGCAACCGTCGGCGGCCGTGAGGCAAAGTGATTCTCGTCATCGCGCTGACTCCGTTTGTTCGTTCTTGGGTCGGCGACGTATCGCCCTCGCCGAACAATCGAGGATACGAGAAGCGGCTATCGCTACGGCTGACTAGTCGCTCTTTTTCTCGCCCAGGGGCACGACATTTTGAAAGCCATGCTCGGAGATGTCGAAATAATTGCCATCGGGATCGGAACCCCGAGTCTCGGCGTAGGGACGGCCGTTGGGACGGCTTTTCGGCAACTTATTGGGGTTGACCTTTTTCATTCGGTCGACGATCTTCTCACCGCTCTCCACTTCGAAGCCGAAATGGTACAGCCCGTTGGGCGCGTTCTGTTCATGATTGGGCAGGATCGCTAGATTGAAATAGCCATCGGTCAGGAAAATCGCGCCGCCCTCGTCTTTTTCCTTGTGTATCATCTGCATCTCGAAGACGTCCATATAGAAGCCCGCGAGCTTGCCGGTATCTTCCGTGCGAATGGCCAAATGTTTGATCTTAGGCATATGGTCCTCCTTGCCTTGATGATTCTCAGGTACTGTTAATTCTCTTCCTTGCCGCCCACCGGTTGAACGACTTGAAAGCCGTGTTCGGAAATATCGAAAAAGTTGCCGTCGATATCCGAAGTGCGCGTTTCGGCATAGGGCCGGCCGTTGGGGCGCTGTTTCGGCATTTTGTTGGGATTGAACTTTTTTAGCCGTTCGACGATCTTCTCGCCGTTCTCCACTTCGAAACCGAAATGGTACAGTCCGTTGGGTGACTGTTGTTCATTGTTCGGCAGGATCGCGAGATTGAAATAGCCGTCGGTCAAATAAACCGCGCCGCCTTCTTTTCTGTCTTTGTGCAAAACCTGCATCTCGAAAACATCCATGTAAAACGTCGCGAGCTTGCCGGTATCTTCCGTTTTAATCGCCAGATGACGCAGTTTGGGCATGTATTTCTCCTCGGAAAAGGTTGCGAACGTAGGGTTTACTTCGCGGCTTCAGCCCGGGTGATGCCGATGCCGAACGGTTCGGAACGGTTACCGAACATTACCAGCGGCTCGGTTCCCTTATTGATTAATTGATAATATTCCTTGGCCGGAAAAAAGACGATGTCATCTTTCTTCGCTACCCGCTCTCCGCCTTTAAAATCTTTAATCGAGCATTCCCCCTGCACCACCAGAAACGTCTCAGGGTTCTGGTGGAAATGCATCGGTGTATCGTCGCCCGGCTCGAAGTAAAGCATCCACGAGCGAAAGTTATCCGTGCCAAAAAAATGGTTATTTTTGATTTTGCCTGCGCGCGCTGCTTCGATCTTCTGCCCCAGATTGATGCATTCCATAACGCCCTCCCGAACCAGGTTTTTCAGTGGATCAAACCTATCGCGGCGCGGGTTGGCTTGTCAATTGAAGATTGGGCAACGGCTGAAATGGAGTCAGGACGGAGTATCGAAGCGGCGGGATTGCGGAAATCCCATCACTCTAGTTCTGCTCGACTCACCTTAGTTCGAGCTCGATCTGATCTTTGTCGACGATCAGCGGCAGCATCGCTTCACGAATGACTTTCTCGCTGACTTCACCGAAGCGCTCTTTGAAACGGTCGAGGGGAACCACCGCTTTAGCCATGGCGCGGTGACCGCCGGCGCTGCCGATGTCGTCGTAGAGTCTTTTCATGATCTCGCCGGCGCTCTTGACGTAACCGACGTTGCGCACCGAGATGACCACGCGATTGTTCACCAAGCCCGATACGACGCCCCAGTCGACCCCCTCGATTTGCAAACAGAACTCCGCCATCTGGGGAATCACGTCTTCACGATTGACTTCGCCCAAGTGAATCACGGCGACGGCGCTGTCGACTTGCAGGTGGGTCAATGCCCGGCCCATCGCTTCCAGATCTTCCCGCGGCAGGGCCGGCCGTTCGATGCGCGCGATTATTGTTTTGTTGGCGATCGGGTAAAGGTAGTTGAAGGCACTCAAGTCGGCGAGATTGCTGCCGCGCTCGAGAAACAGCGTATCGGTCTTGATGCCGTAGAGCAGCGCGGTGGCTAAGCGCTGCGACGGCTCCATGCCAGCGGCACGTAAATATTCTGTAAAGATTGTCGCCGTCGAACCATAGCCGGTGCGCAAATCGGCGAAGCGCGCCTTGAACTTGCTCCGTTTCGGATGATGGTCGACGACCAGGTCGACCCGGCGCAGGGGCTGCTCAAAGTAAGGCGGTTGGACATCGACCAGAGCTAGGCGCGCGCCGTCTTGGTTTAACTCATCGGGAGTGATCTGATCGATTTGAATTTCCAACAGCTCGATCATCGCCAAATTCTCCGGCCGGGTTACGGTACCGAACGTCACGATCGGTGTGGTGGTGCGGTTGCGGCCGAGTAACTCGCGCAACGCCAAAGCGCTGCCGATGGCGTCAGGATCGGGATCATGCTGCAATAATATGTAAATCTTCTCGCCGTCGTTGAATAGCGAGCGGATGCGCTCGACTTTCTTGATATTGAGAGTGTCGAGCAATTGCGTGGCGCAAAACTCCTTGAAGATATCGGCCAACTGCAAGTGGCGCAACAGCGGATCGTCGGGTTCTTTCGCGGTCTTTTTGCCGTTTTTTTCCGAGGTCAACGAAACGATCGGAATGTTTTTGTCGAGGACCCGCAACAAGCGGCAGACGCGATGCTGGTAGTCGGCGTCTCGGACGAAGACGATCGCCTGATCGACATGATGCAATTTGGTTTTCTTATAGGTCTCTTCTTTGAGCAGATCGCCATGCCAAACTTTGCCCCGTTGCCGTCTGATACGCTGGGCGATTTTTGCGTTGGGGACAAGGTAGCGCACGTCGCCCTGCTCGGTGGCGACATTGCGCATAAACTGAAATAACAGATCGTCCTCGCAGATAGCCAGATATTGCATAACGATATCCCGCGAGCGGGATCTAGAGGCGGCGGAATTGCACAGCGCAACAGGCGGCTTGGCGTTTCATCGGCACCGCCGGACTCTAGCATCTAGCATTGGGCAAAGCTAGGCAAACTATTGATCCATGGCTGCCGCGGCCATAAGATGATGAATTATCGAAAGAAAGTGAGCGCAGAAGGCGTGATAAATAGCGACGAAAGGGGCTTTAGCCTAGGAAAATTCAGCGCGCTGGAACGCGACCGCCGCGCCGAGAATCGGCGTCAGTGTCAGCAACGAACGTTGCGCTCAGGTGGAAAATAACTTGGCGCTTGGCGCAGCACCCGTTCAAAGGTCCCGTCGCAGGCGACGCACTCAGCCGCTGGGAAAGCGGCGGGAAGAAACCGGCATAGAAAATCTAGTTGTAATCCTTTGCCAGCATTGCATGCCGGTTGCCCGAGCCCAGCCGACAGGCTTGGCTTAATTCTCAACTCTTGGTTGCCAAAATCAGCGTGGTTCCCGGCAGAGTCTTGGGAATATCGCCGTGGGTGGCGATCGAATTGAATCCCGCCTTCTTCATCCAGTCGGAATATTGCGCCAACGTCCAGCACTCGCCTGCCGGTGTATGGGTCAGCGTGTAAACGGAAAAACGCAACGCAAATGTGGGCTCAGTGCGTTCTTCGTTTGGCACGAAGTCGTTGACGACGAAAATTCCGCCGGCCTTCAACGCGGAAAAAGCTTTAGCAAATAATTCCTGATTGCCCTTGGGCGATTCGAAGCGGCAGAAGTTGCTGGCGAGCACTAGATCATAGTGATTGGTTTCGATGTTCGCTGTATGATGTTCGCCGTCGATAAAACGAATCTTGCCCTCCAAGCCGCGTTCTTTATTCGCCTTCTGCGCCACCGCGTTGACGTTGGGCCAGTCGAGTTGCGTGACCTGGGCGGTCGGGTCGCGGCTGACGATGGTCATGCCGAATATGCTCGAACCGCCGGCCACATCGAGCACGCGCAAGCCTTTGCGCTCACTGCCGATTTTTAGGATATCGCATAGCGCTTTGGCCGCCGGCTCGGCGATGACGATGATACCAAGCACGAGTTTTTCCCAAACCGGCAGCTCGGTGTCGGTATCCATGCGGCTGAGAGGCTTGCCGGTTTTGAGCGATTCTTTGAGATGCGCCATGCCATCCCACAACGCCAGGGCGACGTGACGGAAATCACCGCAATAGGATGATTTGCCCTTGACCAGAAACGCCTGCGCGGACGGTGTTAGCAAATATTTTCCATCGCGCTTTTCGATCAAAGACAGCGCCGGCAAGCTGTCGAGCACGATGCGCGTGGCGCGCGCGTCCGTGCCGGCTTCGCGCGCCAACGCTTCCGCGCTATCGAAACCTTTACTGATCAGCGTGAAAAAATCGTATTCCAACGCCGCGTCCAGGATTTGGCTATTGGCGAAATCGCCGAGTATCCGCATCAACGGACGGGGTGAAATTTCCTCTTGATTAGCCTCGGCCATGTTACTCTTTGTACAGACCTTCCTTGTTAATCTGCTGATACACCCCCTCGAAGAACCAGGCGAAATAAGCAGTGCCCATGCGCATGCAATACTCCAGGTTGAAGCCGGGACGGGTCTCCGCCTTGCCTTCGATGAGCAGGTTCTTCAAAACCATCCAGTCAAGATCGGCGTGCGCCATAATGCCGTCATGTTCTTCCAAATCGGCCTTGGCGTGAACCCGGAAGTAGACGATCTTTTCTTCGGGGAAATTATATACCTTGCGTAGCGTCGTGCCGAAGAAGCGCGCCCAATGACCGACCGCTTCTTCGACGCAAAATGACGCCCACCACTCGACCATGGTGCCCTCGTAAAGCACGCCGCGGTAGTATTCCAAGAACGCGCGGCATTCGGCGAGCATCTCATACTCGACCATCTCATCGTCGGAGAGCCCGAAGTTACGTCCCTGTTCCAGAACGATCTGAATATGGCCGGGCGGCTTGGGATGAATCATCTCATCGGCCACATGGGCGGCAAAATGCTTTTGCAGCTCGGGATGGCGCTTGAAAAACGGCAGGTGGCGTTGGTAAGCCACGCCGTGGAAATTATTGATCTCGGCGACAAAGCCATGCCAATTTTGCCAGAACACTTTGATCGCCTCCATCGGCAACTTGCCAGTGCCCATCTCGCTATGGAAACGACCTTTGATCAGCCAGCGATCGGCTAGGTCGAGTAAATATTTCTTCAAATCCGCGATCACCGCATCGGCTTCCTGCGGCGAAAGCTTCCTGCCAGAAAAATCCTGTCTGCCTAATCCCATAATCCCCCCTTTACGAACTCTGCCGATACGAATCTTTCCCGATTTCTGTTTTCTTGAACCTATTGAGTGCTTGAACCTTGAACGGACCTAATAGAGCGCCCCCGGGTTGAGAATATTATTGGGATCGACCAATTGTTTGATCTCTTTGACGACGTCGTAGAGACTGCCGAGTCGGTTATAAGGCACCGGCCCCTTGGTGCTCAAAGTCGGCGCGGTCCAGACAACGCCGCGTTCGTTGCTGAACTGTGCCACCATGCCCATCCATTTGCGCAGCCGGGCGACATCTTCATCATCGTAGGGATTGTAAAAAGTAAAGTATTCTTCTTTGATCGCCAAATCGCGGGTGACGTAACTATCATGTTGTGGCGCATGCTCGGCGTCCCAGATGCCGCACTCACGCTTGGCCGCTTCGTCGAGATCGTACATCTCTTTCAAGAACCGCAACGGATACATTTTCGAAGTCACGGCGAACATACCGGTGTGGCGCACTACCGTACCGCACCAACCGTCCGGTCCCATGACATGCCAGTCGGGCCAGCCATGCAGACCCAGCTCCTGCGCTTTGGCCCCCATCGCTTTGTCGGCGATCTCGGGCACATCGACGCCGCCGGCGCTCTCATAAATCCGCCGCATGCGCTTTTCTTTGAACGCCAGCTCTTCCGCGTCACGCGCCATGACAACGGTTTTTAGAAAAAACCAACCGTCGTCGGGAATTTTGTTTTTGTCGTATAGCCCCTCAGCCATGGGCCAGTGATACTGCCAACGGTCGGTGAAATGGATGTCGTAGACGACTTCATCCCGAACCAATGCAACCAAAGAATCCTGCACCTGCTGCAGTTGATCGCGGCGAAACACATAGCAGTAATCGTGCAGCCATTCACGCTGGCATTGAATGACGCGTAGACAAACTCGGCTGATAATCCCCATGGAGCCGGCGGCGAGGGTGAATAGACCGAGCAGATCCGGCAGGTGAATCCATTTTTGAAACGGCCCGAACGTCGTGTCCTGATTGGCCAGCGCGCCCAAACGAATGGTTTCGCCGTTGGCAAGAATGACTTCCAAGCCGAGCACCATGTCGGCGATCCAGCCGTAACGGGTCATACCATAGCCGATACCGCCTTTGTTGATCATCGCGCCAATGACCACCGCGGGTCCGTAGGTGCCGAAATTGGGCAGCATCAACCCATGCTGGCGCAGGGCGTGATGAATAGCGTAAACGCTGGCGCCCCCCTCGGCGGTCACATATTGCATCGTCGAATTTACTTCGAGAATCTTGTCCATGCCGAGCATGTCGAGCAACAGACCGCCCTTGAGCGGCGAGCTGATGCCCATACCGACGCCGCCCTTGGCGACGATGGGAATTTTGTGCTCGTTGGCGAATTTCAAGATGTCGGCGACCTTATGGTTGCCCTGGGCGTCGGACTCTATACGGACGATCACGTCCGGTAGCGCCCGATAGGCGCCGTAAGCCAGAGTGTGCTGATAGTTGATCTTGTCTATTGGGTTTGTCGAAATCCGCCGCGGGCCGACAATGTCGGTCAGTTTTGCAATGATCTCATCGAGGGTAAGCATGGAAAAAACAATGGAGGGTGAACAATCAATAAATTTGGGCCTCGGCTATCGTAGGCTGATGTTGTTTGAGATTAAGCAGCTTGGTAATGCCGGCAATATCATGTCTCAACAAACTTAAAGCTGCAGATGGCTGCCGCCGGTGATGAGAATATGGCTACCCGTCAGCATGCTCGCCTCATCGCCGGCGAGAAATGCAATTGCGCCGGCGACGTCTTCCGGGTAGAGATGTTTTTTCAGCGGTCGGGTTTCTTTGACACGCTCGCGGAACGCCTCCGGCATGATCATCGAAGCATCGGTCAGCGTGAATGCGGGAGTTACTACATTTACGGACACTCCCAGCGGGCCGAGTTCAATCGCCATCGTGTTGGCCATTGATTCCAAAGCTGACTTGGCCGCCGCGTAGGCGCCCATGCGCGGCAACGGTTGTTGCGCCAAGCGCGTGCTGACAACGATGATCTTGCCGGCCTTTTTCTCTTTCATATCCGGCAAACAGGCTTGCACACAGTGATAAAACGCCGACAGTTCATGGTCGATCGCCTGGTGGAATTTTTCCCAGGCGATTTCATGCAGCGGGCTAACCTGAAATGGAAAGTAAGCATTATTGACCAACACGTCGATGGCGCCGAGTTTATCTCTGGCAGCTTTGACCATCGAATCGATCTGCACCCGCTGGGTGACATCGGCCTGAAAGATCATGCCGCGGGCGCCGGCGGCTTCCACTTGGCCGAGAACCTTTTGCGCCGCCTCCTGGTTTTGATTGTAATTGACGACCACCGCGGCGCCGCTCTGGGCAAGTCGAATCGCCGCCGCCGCGCCGATGCCCCGGCTCGCGCCGGTAACCAGCGCGACTTTGCCTTGAAGCGTGGGAAGCTTTTTAACTTCTGCCATGGGCAGCCGTAACCTAGATCGCGACCTTATCTTCCGCCGCGCCTTTTTCGTATTTGGCGGCGTTGTTTTTGAACGATTCGAATTTCATCCGCACGTAGGGCGAGGTGTAGCCATTTAGAATCCGCTCGATGCGGCCCGGCTTGCCGTAAAAAGACTGAAAAGCCCAGCCGGTAAGTTCGCCCAACTCCTGGCGCGTCAGGTACTTGGTCGGCATGACGCTATGTTCCAAGTCATAGAGGCTCAGATTGTCGACTTCGATGATGTTGTTCTTGACCGCCGATTTATAGATCGGCGAGCCAGGGATCGGATTGAGCACTTGGATCATGACGATATCCGGGTCGATTTCGTCGACCGCTTGGGCGCGTTGACGAATTTTCGCTTCGTCGTCCTCCCAGAAGCCGTTGAGATAAGTTGAAATAGTCGAGATATCGTTCTTGCGCAGAAACTGAATCAACTCTTTCAACTCCTTGACGCCGACCTTCATCGGTCCTTTGCGCGCCTCGGCGATCTCCTCGTCGGTGCCACCGTCGATGCCGATCAGCACTTGATACAAACCAACTTTGCGCAGCCGCGGCACCAGATCCATGTCGCGAATCAAGTTTTGCGCCCGGCTGAGCATGAACCAGCTCATGTCCAGCTTTTTCTTTTCCAAGGCTTCGACTAAGTCGACCATTTTCTGCCGGTCGGAGTTGAAGTCGTCGTCCATGAAGGTCAGAGCCTTAACGCCGTAAGTCTTGTTGAGCAGTTCCATTTCATCAGCAACTCGCTTGCCGCCTTTAGTGCGGTGCGAACTGAAATCCCGCGGGTTGCGCTGGTCGACCAACCACCACTCGTAGCAAAAATGACAAGCCCCCTCGCATCCCCGAGAAGTCACCGATTCGTTATAGTTGGGTATTACCGAGTAGCCATAGTACTTGTCCATCGGAAACAGATCGTAGGCTGGTAGGGGAAGTTCATCGAGATTAGCAATTACCGGCCGCGCCGGGGTCAGCACCACCTCGCCATTCTGTCGATAGGCCAATCCCTTAATGCCGCTGAAATCACGGGTGGGTTTTTTCAACTCTTCCAACAATTCCCGAACCGCATATTCATTGTCGGCAAACACGCCGACAATCGCGAAGTCCAGTTGCGGATTGTCGGTCATAATCTTCTGCGGCACCGCGGTGTACATCAACCCGCCGCCAATGGTGATCGTTTGCGGAGCGATTTCTTTGATCTTTTGCATCGCCGCATGGAAGCGGTTGAGCGTGGCGGCGCCGCCCGCCGCGGCGATCATGGCGCCAAAGAACACCGCATCGGGTTGTTGCCGTTTGACCTCGTCGAGCATCTGGTCGTCGTTTATCCCGAGCGCGCGGCAGTCGAGGACCGATACTTCTGCCGCTTTTTTCTCGCGGATAAATGCCGCAACTTGAGCGTGCAACGAGTTGACGGCCAAATGGCGGTCGCCCCAAGGCGCCCAATTGCCCATGGGAGGCGTAATGAAGAGGAGTTTCATGCTTTCTCCTAGTACCGGCGGGATTAGTGTCAATTAACGTATTTAATACCTTAATGATTGTCAAGTTGAGCGGCGGGCGCGGTGGCATCTGGAAGTAACTCCTTCCTTATACGTATAACTAAATCGGAGTGCATAAATCAGTTGACAACCTCCGACCCTTTTGGTACTGGTGCGCAGGCGAGAGATTGGTAACCAGAAGTTAATAGAAACCAACAAAGGAGACCGTCATGGCTCAAGGCGCGCAAGAAGAACAATTAATGGATATACGGGTCGCTGAAGCGTCGGCTGCCTATAAGTTTTATCTCAATCAGGAAAAAAAGATCCTTGGTACTACCGCGGTAATTCTTTTCCTGTTGACTTGGGAGACCATCGGCAACTGGGCCGGACTGATCAACCCGATGTTCATGAGTGCGCCTTCATTGGTCGGTAAGGCAGCCTGGCAGATGTTCGCTTCTGGCGAGATTTACAACGATCTCTATGTTAGCGGCATTGAGTTCTTCTGGGGATACATTCTTTCGGTCATTTTCGCGATTCCCTTCGGCATCGCGATCGGCTGGTACAAACGATTCGCCTATGTTTGCGATCCCTTCGTCAACGCCATGAATGCCACGCCGCGCGTCGCCTTGTTACCGCTGGTCATCATCTGGCTCGGCATCGGCATCTTGTCCAAGGTCGGCATCATCTTTTTGGGCGCGGTGTTTCCGCTGCTGATCAACACCCGTGACGGTGTCAAAACCACGCCGGCAAACTTACTCACTGCCGCCAGAAGCTTCGGCGCGTCGGAATGGCAGATATTCAAGTCCGTCGTATTGCCCTCCACTGTGCCGTTCATTCTCACCGGCTTACGTCTGGCCGTCGGCCGCGCGCTGATCGGCGTCATGGTCGGCGAACTCTATGCCGCCACCGCTGGGATCGGCTTCATGATCACCGTCGCCGGTGCGACCTTTCAAACCGATAAAGTATTCGTCGGCGTGTTGATTTTTGCCATCAGTGGTATGGCCCTGACCGAGGTGATCGACCGTTACGAAAAACGCTTCGACAAGTGGCGTCCCAAGGTGGGAGCTGAATAAGCTCCAGCACTAATCGGCCTGTGAATCAAAATGGCGCTTGGCACTCCCAAGCGCCATTTTTTTTGCCGGCCGGGGTCTCTCCTCGTCAGAGATATCTCCGCGACGCGTTGCCTCGCCACAGTAATTTTTATACGATTCCGGCACTTCTCCCACTCAATCAAAATTCATGGAGGCCCAATGGGCAGACTCGGCGGCGTGACAATCCTAATATTGGTCCTTGTTGTAATGTTCTTTCGCCAGGCAATCGGGCTTTACGTCGACTGGTTGTGGTTCCAGGACGTCGGCTATAGCCAGCTCTTTGGAACCATCTTGTCCTTTAAATTCGTACTTGGCGCTTGCGCCGGCACGCTTCTCGCGCTGCTCATTTACGTCAATTTGAAGCTCGCCTCTTCAACGTCGGGCGGATTTCGCTACTCCAGCGCGGAAAACATTATCGAGCTGCCGCCGCCGGAACTGATCGATCCGATTCTTAAGCGGCTGCTTCTGCCCGGCACCCTGCTCGTCGGCCTGATGGCCGCACCCCAAGCGGCGGCCCATTGGGAACAACTATTGCTGTTTCTCAAATCGGTTTCGTTCAATCTGCAAGATCCCCAGTTCGGCCGCGATGTCAGCTTTTATGTGTTTGTTTTGCCCTGGCTGCGAATTATCTATCACTGGGCGATTTTCGCCATCGGTGTCACCGCGGTTGCCAGCGCCGCTGTCTACCTGGTCTATCGTGGCATCGAGTACACAGCACGCGGCCTTTTTCTCGGCGAACGCGCGCGCAGTCATCTGCTGATCTTGCTGGGTTTGTTTCTATTGATCAAAGCCTGCGGTTATTACCTTGACGCTTTTGATCTGTTGCATTCGCCGCGCGGCGTTTCCTTCGGCGCGAGCTATGCAGATATCTATGGCACTCTACCGGCGCTCCGGGTGCTGACGTTTCTGGCGCTCATTGCCGCGGCGCTCTGCTTTGCGCAGATCGCCCGCACCGGCTATAAGTTCGTTTTCCTCGGCGTCGGCGCCTTGGTGGCGGTCCACTTATTGGCTCTCAATGCCTATCCGGCGCTTCTGCAGCGCTTCCGTGTCTCGCCCAATGAAATCGAGGCGGAGCGCCCCTTCATCGAACGCACTATCAAGTTCACCCGGCTCGCCTTTGGTCTGGATAAGATTGATACCAAGGAGTTTCCCGCTGAGGAGCAGTTAACAGCCGCCGACTTAAAGCGCAATGAATCGACCATCAGTAATATCCGTCTATGGGATCATCGGCCGCTCCTGACCAGCTACGCCCAGCTTCAGGAGATCCGGCCTTATTACAAGTTCGTCGATGTCGACAACGACCGCTATATCATCGACGGCACCTATCGCCAGGTGATGTTGTCCGCGCGCGAGCTTTCACATCCCCATTTGCAAAGTCAGAACTGGATCAACGAGCATCTGACTTTTACTCATGGCCATGGCGTGGTCTTTGGACCGGTGAATCAGGTGACCTCTAGTGGTCAGCCCGAGTTTTTCATCAAGGATATTCCGCCGTTAGCCACCACTTCGCTGAAGATCACCCGCCCCGAGATTTACTACGGCGAACTCGCCAATGAATATGTTCTTGTCGGGACCAAATCCCAGGAACTGGACTATCCCGCCGGCGATCAGAATATTTACACGACCTACCAAGGCAAGGGCGGCGTGCCGATCGGCAGCTTCTGGCGCAAGTTGGTTTTCGCGGCGCACCATGCGTCCATGCGAATCTTGTTATCGCAGGATCTCACCGGCGAAAGCCGGATCCTTTTCCATCAGAAGATTCAGGAGCGGGTAAAGAAAATCGCGCCGTTTATTACCTTCGACAATGACGCCTATATCGTCATCGCCCAAGGCGGCAGGTTATTCTGGATCATTGACGGCTATACCGATTCGGCCCGCTATCCCTATTCCGCACCGTTGAGCCGGCAAGGGATGAATTATATTCGCAACTCCGTCAAGGCGGTGGTCGACGCCTATAACGGCACGGTGGAATTTTATCTGAGCGACCCGACGGATCCGATCATTCAATCCTTCGCCAAGATCTTCCCGCAATTGTTTAAACCGTTGGACACCATGCCCGAGGACCTGCGCGCCCACGTGCGTTATCCCCAGGACCTCTTCACGATCCAAGCCCAGGTCTACGCCACTTACCATATGCAGGACCCACAGGTTTTTTTTAACAAGGAGGATCTCTTAAGCATCCCGCGGCGCACCATAGAAGGCCGCGAGCGCGATATGGAACCCTACTACACGATCATGCGCCTGCCGGGAGAGGAGAAGGAAGAATTCATTCTGCTCTTACCGTTCACGCCGAATAAGCGCGACAACATGCGCTCCTGGCTGGCGGCGCGCAGCGATGGGACAAACTACGGCAAGTTAACCGCGCTGGAATTTCCCAAAGCGAAATTGGTCTACGGCCCCAAACAGATCGACGCGCGCATCGACCAAGATACCGTCATCTCGCAACAACTGACGCTGTGGAACCAGCGCGGCTTGCAGGTGCTCCGCGGCAGCTTGCTCGCCATCCCCATCGAGAAATCCTTGCTCTACGTGCAGCCGCTCTATATGGCCGCGGAGCAAGGTTCATTGCCGGAATTGAAACGGGTAATTGTCGCCTTCGGTAACCGCATCGCCATGGAAGAAACATTCGATCAAGCCCTGCAAAGCATCTTTGGCGCTAAGCCGGCGGCGGCGCCAGAGGCGCCAGATCCCGCTAGTGCGGCGGTGTTGCCAACGCCCGTCAAAGGGGATCCATCGTTGTCCCGCCAGGCGTTGGATCATTTCCAGCGCTCTCAGGAACTACTTAAACAAGGCAACTGGGCCGGCTATGGCGAGGAGCTGAAGAAAGTCGAAGCCCTGCTCAAAGAAATGCAAAAGGGCCGATAAGCAGCGACGCGGCCTGTCACGGAGAATGCGGATTAGTATGATAACGGCCACTGACCAGCAGATCCTCAGCGCTGCGCAAGAGCGCCAAGCTGTCTTGGGTCCGCTCTGTCTGCGCGGCGCTCAGCGCCGTCTTTGACCATGGCTTGCCATGAGCCACGCGCTCATACACCAGCCGGTCGCCGGACTCGCGTAGGACGATCAGCTCTCGATCCGTGACAATGCCGTAGCGCTTCTTGTTATAAATCACCATGGCGGTCGGAGCGTCGGGTAGCGCCTTGAGCACATCGCGGCCGAAAAACGTGCTGCGGTATGGGCCGCCGACCATGGCCATAATTGTCGGCGGTAAATCCATCTGGCTGGTTACCTCGGCGATACGCCCGGCCGCCACATGTTTGGGTGCCAGAAATAAAGCCGGGACGATGTAATCTTCGATGGGAATAAGCTCGTTGCCGCGCAGATGTACGCCGTGATCGCCGACAAAGACAAATAACGTATCATCGAAGTAAGGCGCCTGGCGCGCCGCGCGAATGAATTGACCAATACAATAATCGGCGTAGAGAAAGTTATTGAGCTCGTTGAGCTCGAAGCCGGGCGGCAGGTTGGTAGCGGCGGCCAGCGGCTCGATCTTCCCCGCCGGAAACTGCCAGGGTGAGTGCAGCGACACCGTCAATAGGGTAGCAAAAAAGGGTTGGCCCGCTGCATAGTGGCGGCGAAATTCGCGATCGGCGCGGGCAAATAAATCTTCATCCGACACACCCCATGGGCTTTTGTAGTTCGGCGCGGCAAAGTCCTTTTCTTCGATGAAGCGGTCAAAGCCGTTACCGAGAAAGAATGCCAGCATATGATCAAAAATCCCCTGGCCGCCATAGAGAAAACTCGTCGCATAACCGCGCGCTTGTAAAACATTGGCTAAGGTAAAAAAATTTTGCCGCGCCTGCGGCCGTTTGACCACTCCTTCGCCGGGAAGCGGCGGGAACGAGCAGACCGCGGCTTCGAGGCCCTGGATGGTCCTCTCTCCGGTGGCGTAGCAATGTTCCAGCAACAGACCTTCTGGGGCTATTCTATCCAACTCCGGCGAAAGCGCCGGCACACCGCCAAGACATCCGGTCAACCGGCCGGTAAAGCTTTCCATCACGACTAACACCACGTTGAGCGGCGTCGCCCTGACCGGGTTGGTTATTTGCCGCACCAGAGGATTCGGGCCATCGTCAGTGAATTGACCGTCTCGGGCGAAAACTTTGCGGCAACGTTCGATTGCCGCATCAGCGGCCGGCAGTTGGGTGATACTTTTAAGCGCGGCAAATTGATGTTTCGCGCGCTGACTCCATTCGTATAGCAGGTTGAAAATGCCGCAACCGGCGATCTCGTTGGCGATTCGATGGGTGGTAAACGACGCTAGGCTCGGATTGAGCGGCCGGTGGTCCAAGGTCCCGCGGCTGGCGAAACCGACGAATAGCAGCCAGAGCAATGTCAGCGCGCGATCCGCCAACCACAGGTGATCGCTTGTGGCTGTGTTGTCCGCGAGAAATTGCAGGGCAATCACGGCCAGCCAAGCGCCGATCGCGCTTAACAAGAAAATGCGGACGAGCGGATAGGCTTTGGCGACGGTCTTGAGCACCTCGCGATCGGCGCCGTGTTCAAAGACCAGGTAGTTCGGTCGGAAATCATAGAAGCGAAAGAAGTAAATGCCGGCGATCTCTGCGAAGAATAGCGTGAAATAAAGTAGCGCGAGGTAAAGATCAAAGAAAATCCGACTGGAAACAAATAAAGCATCGGGCAGAGCCAGCGCCGCAACCACCACCGGCAGGCAACCTCGGCTGACGATCACAGCGTCCAACCGAATACCGATCCAAAATAGTTTTAGCTTTTGCCGGCGGGTCAGCGCCTTGACGTCGGCGCGCCGTTCCCGATAGAGCCAGAGACGAAACTCTGTTAAGATCAATGCGCCGACAAGGCAAAGGGCAACAGCGAACGTCGTACGCGGCAGTTGAAACATAAGGCTGGTGCGGGCTCCGAGCTAATTACAGACCAAACAGCGTGAAAAACAATCGTGTCCGTTCGGCAATAGTGAGAGGAGCGACAACATTCCAAAAATTGATGACGGCGAAAAAAGTCCAAACGCAGGCGATGCGTCGCAGGCTGCGTAATTTGCTCGCTGACCCGATTTGCGCCGCCGGCAGCCGGCTGCGTTGGCGCTGTTGGCGTAGCATGGAGATGGCGATGCCGGCAGCAAGCAAAGCGCAATAGATCAAGCGTGCCCCGAGTAGCGACCAGAGTTTATGCCAGTCGCCGTCAACCAACTGCTCTTTGTGCTGCAAGAGGTGATAATACATGTTGCCGACGAAGGCCGCGGCAAAAACCGCGGCGACTAGCCGCAACATCGGCGAGTTACGAAAGTAACGCGCGTAGATCGGCAGAAAGAAGCTTTCCATCATCAATTCTTTGAAATAGTAATAATAGCGGTTCCAGAACTCTACGACGGTCTGCGCCAGTAGCGGCTTGTAAGTATTGCGAAAAATATTGAAACCAAACAGCCGGATCACGCCGACCCAGACATGCCCCTTGGCCGCCAGCGAAAGCGTCTCCCAGACCAGCTCCAGATAAAGGCTGAACCATACCTGGATCAGCGGAAATGCCGATTGTCTGCTGAGGATTTGCTTCACCCGTGGTAAACCGAAAGTGTAATCATGTAACAGCGCGCTGAACGGACTTTTCGGATCGCCGTATATCAAGACACCGATCAGTTCCAACACTATCTTCCACAGCGCCACCAGGAATAGCAGCTTAAGCCCGCCGAGTATCGTCCGCGCATAGCTGTCCGGCGTCTGCGCCATGGTGCGCGACAAATAATCATGACCCTTTCCGGGAGGCGTATTCGTGCCATCCCAGATTGGCCAAATATAAAATAAGTGATCGCGAAAACGGCTGTTCTGCGCCTTGCCGCGTTGACCCGACAAAAGCATATAGCCCGCGCGCCAGATCAAATAGGGAAACGACAGCAGAATCACCGAGAGAACCGCAATGACCAATCCTTCGCTCTCCGCGAAAAACCATACCAACGCCAACACCAGCCAGAATATTAAATGAAACCAGATCTGTGGCCGGCGACGCACGATCGCCGGCAACTGCTTGAAACCAACTGTGGCGCGGTAGAGCGCGAAAAGAATGCCGAACAGGATAAGAAACGCCAGCCCATGCTCCAACCATGGCGTCAGCGTGCGATAATCGCGCCACTTCGCGTTGCGGCTGAAGACCCCAACCGCCCCGGCGATTATCGCGCCGTAAAAAAGCACCGACTTGCGCCGTTCCGGTGTCAGCCAAATTACCCAGGGTTGGCCGCTCAGCCAGGCGATCAACCGGGCGTTTTCATGAAATTGCGAAATATTTCGGTAAGCCGTGCCAAGGGTGATGGGATTCATGACGCCGCTTCACGGGCAATCAAATCAAGGATGGAATTGACCGAGCGCAAATCCTCCGGATCGATGCCGCGCTCCGTGAAATCGACGCCATAGGTCTGTTCCAAATAGGTGACGATCTGTAGCAGCGCCAACGAATCGATCAAACCAGACTCAACTAAGCTGGACTCTTCGTCAATGGCCGCGTGCGCATAATCTGCTCTTTGGATGGTCCGCAAAAAATCGATCAGCTCTTGCCGGCTGCGTTCCCGCTCGGTCATCGTAAATTTCCAAATATTTGTTTGTTAAAACAGCGGCGTCGCTGCTGGCGCGTCACGAACCCCGCCGTAACAGTCCGACCAAGTCCACAGGTTTTAATGTCGCGCACAGTTGATGCACCGTCGCACGGCTCACCTTGCCCCGCGCGTTTTGCGGCAGCGCCTCGACGACATACCAGCGCTGGGGGATTTTGAATTCCGCTAAATGCTCCTTGAGCCAGCCATGAAGCTGGCGCAGGGTCGCGTCATCCTGACGGCTCAACACCACCGCCATGGCGACATTCTGACCGTAGGCCGGATCGGCGATGGCAAAAGTACATACCGCAGTGGCGGGCTCGAACCGTTCGACCACGGCATCGACATCGGCGGGGTAGACTTTGGCGCCGCCTTTATTGATTTCGTCGCGCTCGCGCCCTTTGAGATACAATCTGCCGCGATCGTCGATGAGCCCCATGTCGCCGGTGACGAACCAGCCGCCCGAAACCACCTGATCGGTGAGTTCGGGCTGACCGTAATAGCCTTGCATCAGTGCTGGCGTATTGATCCAGACATAGCCGGTTTCAGCGCCTTTGCACTCGGCGCCGTCGGCAAACGGCGTCTGCGGATCGGCGGTTTTGAGAATCTTGATCACCGCCCCCCAGGGCTCGCCGACTAGCCCGTCTTCCGGTTCGAATTCTTCAATACTCGTGCCGGCCACCCAACTGCCGGTTTCAGTAATGCCGTAGGCGTTATACACCTCGCGGATTCCCGACCACTGTTGAATCTGACCCCACAAGTGCGCTGACAAAGGCGCCGAGCCGCAATGAATGCGCTGGAGGGTTTTACCCTGGGGCGGCTTGCTGCCTTTCAAACTCAACCCCCACATGGATGGCACGGAGGAGAGAAACGTAATCTTCTGCTGATCGATGATCGACCCAAGGCGCATTAACAAATAAGGACTGAATGGCGGCGCGATAATCAAATCCTGGCCGAAGAGCCAGGGAAATAAACTATTGCAGATCAAGCCATGACCGAAATGGGTGGGCAACAAGCATAGGGTGCGGCGAAAGCAATCGATACCGAGACTCTGACGTAAAGATAGCCAACGCGCGCGCAATGACCGATGGGTGTGAACCACCCCTTTGGGCACTCCGGTAGTGCCGGAGGTAAACAGAATCAACGCCTCATCGTCGAGCCGCGCGGCGCAAAATGCGCTGGCCGACGATACCGATGTTAGCGGGTTCGCCGCCAAGTCGCCGGAGCCGAACAGCGTAACTCCCAGCCCTACCAACGCGTTACCAAGAGCCGTGGGCACCGTCGCATCGGTGAGTGCGATCTTTGGCGTCACCGTCCGTGCTAAGTTTTCAACTTCAAATGGCGTCAACCGGTTGTCCACCGGCACAACGCTGGCGCCGACGTTCCACGCGGCCAACAAGTCGACAAAGAATTCGAGATTGTTGCCGTAAAGTATGAACAGGCGATCGCCACGCTGTAATCCACGGGCGCGCAGCCCGGCGGCGCCGGCCGCCACGCGCATGGCGATTTCTCGGCTGTTCCAGCTGCGACCCGACTCCAGCTCGCTCAGAGCACCGCATGTCAAATCGGCAAACATGAATTAGATAAATATTCGTCAATACTGGATTATTTTGTAGCAACCCGGGCCGAACCACGCAAGGCGAAGTGCCCCGATAGCGCCATGCAACTGGCAACGCGGCTCTCGTCTTTGCAATTAATAGTTGCTATAAAGCGCCGGATGAGCGATCAGCGGCGCCGGCTCGTCATACGCGGGGTAATCTTCGTCGGCCTCATGTTGTTGCTGTTTTTTTTCAGCCGCTACATTCCGCGGCCGTTTAGCGCCTTCGCGCCTCCCGGCGCCGAGCTCGACGATTTCGAGGGCATCTATTCCAGCAGCGATAAGCTGGGCAAGTTTCTCCAGCAGCTGGGCCCCTATTCGCCGGCGGTCTTCGTGGTGTTTCAAATCCTCCAAGTGATCGCCGCGCCCTTCCCCGGCGAGCTTACCGGCGTCGCCGGCGGTTTTGTCTACGGCGAGACCATCGGATTTATTCTCTCCACCCTCGGCTTATCCATCGGCTCTTGGGTCGCCTTTGAGCTCGCGAGTATCCTCGGGCGGCCCTTTGTCGAGCGCTTCGTCAAGCGCGAGGTCCTGGAAAAATTCAATTTCCTCACCACCAAGACCGGCGTGGCGATCTGCTTCGTGCTGTTTTTGTTTCCCGGCTTTCCCAAGGATTATCTCTGCTACGTGCTCGGCTTGAGCCGTATGAGCGTCACTACCTTCCTTTTGGTATCCGTCATCGGGCGCATACCCGGCACTTATCTTCTCACCATGCAAGGCGCAACGATTCGCAATCAGGAGTATCGCACTTTCGCGATCATTATGGCTGTCACCTTGCTCGCCCTCGTAATCGGTTATATTTATCGCAATCAAATCTTCGCATACATCAAGCACCGCCATGATCATGACTAGAAACCGGCTGGTCAGGGCGGTCGCACTTCGCGCTTAATCGTGATGCTTACAGTCCCGACCCGCGCGTGAGGTAATAGAAGATCGGCGCAACGACAATGCGGTACCAGGCGAACGGCGCAAGTTTGCCGTGGCTTAGGTAACTGACAAATCCTTTGATCGCCAGTAACGCCACGGCGAATGAAACCACCAAGCCGATCACCAAAATAATGGCATCGTCGAATACCAATCGATCGCGCATATTAAGCAGCTCGTAGCCGGACGCCGCGCACAATACCGGGACGGCGATCAAAAACGAGAATTCCGCCGCCGCCTTGCGCTCGAGCCCGAGTATCATACCGCCGACGATGGTCGCCGCCGCTCGTGATGTGCCGGGCCAGAGCGCCAAGATTTGAAATAACCCGACGCCCAACGCCTGCACCACCGTCACCGAGTCCAAAGCGTTGGCGCGGCGGCGCGCGGCGAACCGCTCGACGAGTAGAATCGCCACACCACCCACTGCCAGCGCCACGGTGACGGCCTCCGGATTGAAGAGTTTTTCCTTGATCCCATGGCGCGCCAGATAGCCCGCCGCCAACGCCGGCAACGTCGCCAGAACAATACGCCAGAGACCCGGCCAACCATTCAAGCTCGATGCAGCCGTCGCTGTAAATTGCCTCGTACCCGGCACCAAACCCATAAACCGCCGCCAGTAGAGCCAAATCACGGATAGGATGGCACCAAACTGAATCGCCACTTCGAAGCTCGCTGCCTTGTCGCCGACGAAGCCCAATAAATGTCCGACGATAATCAGGTGGCCGGTGGAGGAGACGGGCAAAAACTCGGTGAGGCCCTCGACGATCCCCAACACCGCGGCGATGACGAAAATATTCATGCAGTTCCTTCCGATTGACAGTCATGCGGCTTACGCCGATGGCGCCCGGCGCTGCCCAACAAGTGCAACGTCAGGCACATCAGGTTGGCTATGGTCGGGCAACGATTAAATATTCGCCGTGCGCCGCAAGTCTTTTGGCAGCCACGCCGACGAGCCGTTCCATAGCGCGTAGATTCTTCTCTTTTACCAGGATTACAAATGGCGTGTCGGAGCTCTTCCAACGATCGGCGAATTCGTCAAAATTTAACAGAGATTTTCCCCAGCGCGTGATCGGGTCGGGCTGATTTGTCATCTCATAAAAATTACCCAAGAACGTGCGTTTCTTTTGGCTGTGGGTGACCACCCACAGCGGCTTGTCTGTTTTGAGATAAAATGGCAACGCTTCGGAATAAGTATCGTAGGAAACAAGCTGTGTCGTTGGGGTGATATACGGCAGCGCCTTCACGGCGATTTCCTGGGAGGATCTGGCCGGCGCGATCAAGATCATCATCTCGCTCATCGTAAGCAAAAAGATCAACAAGCCGAAGCCCTGACTGAAGTAAACAGATCGGACGTTCGCCGCTGTCCAGAAATCCCGCTTGCATGCGAAATAAACCAGCGCCGTTGAAACCAACGCGCTGCTCCAGAACAAAATGGCGATGCTATCGTAGCGCCCGCGGATAATCTTGGGAAAAATCTCGGGCACGATCACGCCGACGGCCAAGTAGATGAATGCTGAACTTAAAACAACCCAGCTCGCGCCGAAGCCGTAACGCAGCCGATCTTGAGAATCGCTCAATAGGCGACTCACGGCGGTGCCGAGCAAGATCGCCAGTGGTGGAAAGCTCGGCAAAATATAATGCGGCAACTTGGACTTGGACATGGAAAAAAGCAAGATCGGTAAGATCGCCCACAAAATTAACCACAAAGTCCGATGGTCGAGTCGGCGGCGCCAATGATCCTTTATCGCGGCAGGAAGCAGGAAGGTCCAAGGCAATAAGCCCAGCGGCACGACATAGAGGTAGAAATACCAAGGGCTGGACCGGTCAAACTTATCAGTCGAGAAACGGCCAAAATGTTCCTCCCATAAATAATAACGGAGATAACCGGGATTGTGCCGCTCAGCCGAAATATACCAAGGCATTACGATCAGCAGGATCAGCACCACGCCGGGAAACAAGCGTATCTTTCCTAAGCTCCTCCAGCTGTTGGTAAGCAGGAGGTAAAAGAAAACGATAATACCCGGCACGACCAGACCGACGAGCCCCTTGGTTAGCGTCGCGGCGCCGAGAGCGCCGTATAAAACCGCACACGCGGTCCAGTTTCCAGTGGAGTCTGGTGCGTGAGCGGCTTGGTAAAAGGCGCACAATGCTAGCATGATGAAAACGGTCAAAGTCATGTCGAAAATCACCAGGCGGGAGAAGACAAAATAACCCGCGCTTGAAACTAGAACCAAGACGCTCCAGCGGGCTTCCCATTCGCCCCACCAGCGGCGCACGAAGAAGTAGACGATGGCGATACCGCCAAAGGCAGCCAATGCCGATGGCAATCTCGCCGCCCATTCGGAAACCCCGAAGAGTTTGTAAGAAAGCGCAATCAGCCAGTAAAAAAATATCGGCTTATCGAGCACCGCATTGAAGTTTTCATGGGGCGTGACCCAGTCGTTCAAGACGAGAATTTCGCGCGCCTTCTCGGCGTTACGCCCTTCGTCCGGTTCAAACAAGACGGGCCCGCCGAGCCGATAAAAAAGACTCAACAAGACAAAGCCGAACAACGCCCAAATAAACCAGCGATCGGCCGCGGATTGCCCGCCCGAGTCGCTGACTTTATGTAGAATTGTCGTCGCTGCTGAAGGCACTGGAGAACTGCGTAGCTTTCGCCGCTGAATTTTACCTAACCTGAACTTACCGGACTGTGGCAGATTATCAAGATAAAATTCTAAAACCGCAATCTGAGTCGCCCCTGTCCAAGACCATCGTAGATTTTACCATCGACTGAAGGCTGCGCGATGGCTGAATTGACATCCCCAAACCCCTGGCGTAGCCTGACCATCGCTTGACGGATTGTAGACCCCCAGGAACGGCATTTCGCCATGACCGGCAAATTTTTAATGGCAGCAGTATTCCTGCTGCAATCAGCCCCGCCAGTCTTCGGCCAGCAAGCCATCGCCAGCTATTACTATGACGAGCGCGGCAGCGTCGTGCGCCATGAGCAGGACACCAACGGCGACGGCAAAATGGATCGTTGGATTTATTACAACACGTCGGGCCAAGTCGAAAGAATGGAACAAGATCTCAATTTTGACGGCAAGGTTGACACCATCGCTTATTATGAATTGGGGCAGCCAGTGCGCCAAGAGGTCGCCAGCAAGAACGACGGTCAGATTGACACTTGGTATTTATACAATGCAGCTGGCGAGATCGAACGGCGCGGCCAAGACCCGAGCCGTTCGGGCAAGGCCACGATTTGGGTTTATTATCAAAACGGCCAGGCAGTGCGCAGCGAGGAAGATAGCAAATCAACTGGCAAGTCGAATCGCATCGTTTATTTGCGCGATGGCCAGATCAGCCGGGTCGAGGAAGACACCAATGGCGACGGCAAGCCAGACAGTTTTTCGTATCATGAGAATAGTCAGCTTGTGCGCACAGAGTTGGACCGCAAGTTCACTGGCAAGATCGATCTCTGGGGTTACTATCGCGGCGGCCGCTTAATCAAACAAGAGGAAGATCTTCGCGGCGACGGCAAAGTGAGCCGCATCGTCTACTTTGACGGCGAGCAGGTCCTACGCCGCGAGGAAGACACCGGCCGATCCGGTCGCATGGACATGATTGAGTCCTTCGCCCAGGGTAAGCTCGCCAAACGGCTGCGCGACACCAAGGGTACTGGCAAGTGGGATATTTTTTTCGAATTTGCCAATAGCGCGCTCGTGCGCGAGGAGCGCGACACCGACGGCGATGGCTATTTCGATTTGCGGATTCTCTATGAAAACGGTCAGTTCCGCGCTCAAGAAGCCGACACTAACGGCGATCGTCGCGTCGATGTCTGGGTCAATTTTGCCAACGGCGAGCGTGTCGAGCAGCTTGAAGATCAAAATGCCGGGGGTAAGATAACCGCGCGCTATATTTTTAAAGGCGGACAGGTGGTCGGTCAAGAAACGGTTGCCGACGGCGATCCACCGCGGGCGTCGCCTGCCTTCGGATCCGTTGCGGAAGAGCTGCGGACTATGGCGCTAACACTGCCGCCGGCGTAGATTTGGCCAGTCCCACAATCGGGTTGCCCAGGGATATTGAAATCTAGTAGGATCATCAAGGCTGGCATAGATTCATGAGAAGGGTCGCTGCATTCATAATATTAGGCGTAATCGCCCAGGGTTGCGAAACCGCGGTTACCCAAAATCCGTCGGCCTCAGGGCCGGTTCCTGGCGTAGCTGCCAACCCCCAACAAGCACAAATTGACAAAGATCGCCGCTGGGCTTATGCGGTCGAGAACGCTCAGAAAGCTGCCTTTCTCGGCGGCCTCTTCGGCGGACCCTTCGGGGCGCCGGCAAGCATGGTCATGGGCGTGATCGGCTTCACCTACGGCATGTTCAGCGCCGATTCGAAGATTGCCGAAGAGAAGGCCCAGGCTCAAGTGCGCTATCAAAAAGAATCCGACAAAGACCGCGTCTTGGAAAGTGCCATCGAGCAGGAAATCGAACGTCAGCGCGCCTTGGAAAATCAGATTGCCGGAGTAACGGGGCAACCGGTCAGCAGCCAACCGGCGCGCCTCCCCCCCGAGGTCAGTCAATCGGCACCAACCCAGCCCAATCCCCTGCCACAGTCGGGTAATCCGTCTGCCGCCATCACGGTTGCCCGTGCCAACACCCCACCGACGCCACCGCCTTTTCGCAATGTCGAAGTTCGCGATGTAAACAACGACGGCGTGCCTGATATTTGGATCTACTACCATCCGCAAAAGCCAGGCGAGATTATCCGCCAGGAAGAGGCAACCAAGAACGATGGCCGCGTTGATGCTTGGAGTTATTTCCAAGATGGTCAGATGGTCCGGCGCGACGTCGATCGTCGCGGCAGCGGTCGCCCGGACGCCATTTATTTTTACGAGAAAGATAAAATCGTCCGCGAAGAGCGCGACGAGGCCGGGCAAGGCCGCATGACTTACCGTGCCAGCTATCAAAACGGCCGGATTGAGAAAGTAGAGAAAGATTCCACCGGCCAAGGCCGATTCGATCTCTGGCTGTTCTACGATATCTCGCGAGACGGTGAGATCGTCGTAAAAGAAGAACGCGACTTAAACGGCGACGGCGTCGCCGACCTCTGGTCCTTTTACGATAACGGCCGGCTCGTGCGCCGGGATGTCAATGCTCCAGGACTAGAGATATTGACCAAACAAGATCAAGTGCCCCTGCCCACGGCGGAGATCAGACCGCCGGCGATTCCCGGCAGCTAAAATGACCTACGATTCCTCGTCACGCGAAGAGACCGACTTATTGTCTCTCTTCCGCAGCCCGTTTTTACTTCCTTCACTAGTTTTTCACGGATTGCTGTTGCTGCTAGCCTTGCGCACAGCTGCGCTGACGATCATCAAGCCCGCCGCCGAAACGCCGATCTCTGTGCAACTGCTGGAAGTACGCACTGGCAGCTCGGAAACCAAGAGCATCGGTCCCGGCCAGGGCGCCGGCGGGCCGAAAGCGTTGCCCAAGCTTGGTCTGCCACTCCCGCCGCGGCAACAGACCGGTAAACTCGACGGCGGCTCCGTCGAAAACACCGCGCCGGCGACCAAATCAGAAGCCGCGCCGGAACCAAAGCCGGTCCCATTGCCAGGTCCCAAAGTTCTCGCCATTGACAGCCGGGAAACGATCAATACCAAAGAAACTTCGCCAGACTCGCTGGTGAGTTTGCCGACTAAAGCAGCGCCATCAAATCTCCCCGGTACCACTGCCAATGAACTGGCGCTCAATCAACAAAATCTTGCCGGTGTCAAAAACAGCGGTGAGGGAACTGGCATCAAAGCGCTAAAAGAAGGCGCGCAGATTCCCGGCGCGTTGAAGGGTAGTGGAAGCAGCGCCGCGCCTTATGGCGTTCCTGGCGGAATTAAAAGCGGAACCGGGATCGCCGGCGGTGGCACTGGGACAGGTAGCGGGGGTGGCAGTGGCTCCGGGCTCAAAGGCATTCCGGCGGCTGATTTCAATAATTATTTCAATCAACTCAAACGCCGCGTTGAGTCCGTATGGAAATTCCCTGATGGCGTTTCCGGCTTGCAAAAAGTCGGCGTGGTCTTTACCCTCGATCGCAGTGGCAAATTGATAAAGGCCGATGTCTTGGAATCGTCGGACCCCCGGCTCAACGCCGGCGCCGTGGAAGCGATGAAAAAAGCATCGCCCTTCCCGCCCATTCCGGAGAGCTTAAAAGATCTCGCCAACGAACCGCTGCGCATGCAGTTTACCGTGACCGTCGGCATTCGCGGTTAGTTCCGCTCCCGGCGCCCATTGTTCGTGGCGATTCGTTGAATTAGTTGTCATATTCGTTAATCTTCGTCGGGAGTAACTGGAAAGGTTTTCCATGCAATCGCAAGGTCTCGATCTCGTATCGATCATTAATCAAGGCGCCATCGCCACCTATCCGCTGATCTTGCTGTCGATCATCAGCGTCGCCGTTGTGTTCGAGCGGTTGTGGTCGCTACGTAACCTGAGCGCAATGACACTGCGGATCGCAGATTCTCTGCAAGAACCGCTCAAGAAGGGTCAGCGCGATCTCGCCGTCGCGATTTGCAAGCAGAACGCGAACTCTCCCGCCGGCCGGATTTTCTTAAATATCTTGAATCACGAAAATATTTCTCGTCCCGACCTAGCCAACGGCATCGCCACAGAGGCGATGTTCGAGGAAAATCAGAAGCTCAGAAAACATCTATGGATTCTCGGTACCGTCGCCAGCAGCGCACCGTTTATTGGCTTGTTGGGCACGGTTATCGGCATTATTCGTTCCTTCGAGAGTATGGCGATAGCCGGTACCGGCGGCTTTGCTGTGGTCGCCGCGGGTATTTCTGAAGCCTTGGTCGCCACTGCATTAGGACTCGCGGTCGCCATCATCGCGGTAATATTTTACAACTATTTTCAGACCCGCATCGGCAGTTTGAATGCGCTTTTTCGCATCCAAGTCGGCAAAGTTCTTCAGCACGCCAGCCTTTAAAGGATTGCTATGGCCATGACATCTCTCGGCGGCGGCGATGACAACGGCGATATCGTTGCCGAGATCAATATCACGCCGCTCACCGATATCTTTCTCGTCCTGCTGATCATTTTCATGATCACCAGTTCGGCGATGATTGAGTCCGGCGGTAAAGTAAATTTGCCCAAGGCAGTGGCGACCCAAACCGAAAGCCGCGGCACCACCGTGACGCTGACACCAAAGAAGGAAATCTTTGTCAATCAAAGAAAAGTGAGTGAGGAAAGCTTAGAAAAGGCCCTTCAAGAGGCGCTTAACAATAATGCCAACAAGACTGTCATTCTACGCGGCGATAAAGATGTGTTACTTGGCGAGACCGTGAAAGTGATGTCGATCATCAAGCGCGCCGGCGCCACCGAGATCGCCATTGCCGCCGAAACCGAAGGTAAAGGACGCTAACGAACCTTTATTTTTGCTGAATGACGGGAATCAGCGCGGCGGACCTTCCGTGGACGGGGGCAACTGTTGCGGCCGGCTCAATCCTTCTTGCCGCTGGCGGTCGACGTCGCGCTGAATTTCTTCGGAACTCCTGCCCAATCTTTCAACTTCTAACTTGAGTTTCTTTTCTCTTTCGAGAAAAATTTCCAGCTCCAACGACTTCTGGTTTCCCGCCTGATAAAAGACCGAGATTGATGCGCGGCTATTGGAGCCGTCGCTGGAGCGCGCCAGGACATCGATCTGATTCTTGCCTTCGACCACCGGAAGAGCAGCCGCGAAAAAGCCGTCCGCGGCCAGACGTAAATTCGCCGCCTTCTGCCCGGACGTTTGGTTGATGATCTGAACGAAATCGACTCCGACAACTGAGATTTGATCCATGATCGCCAAGACATCGGCTGGGCGGGATAGCGGCGTGTAGGTGCCGCCACTTTCTTTGGCGATCCCCTGAACGGCCCAAGGATAATTGACGACTTCGTCGCCGAGGCCGAAGACATGAATTTTTATCCCGGCGCGTCCGGCCAATCTTGCCGCGTTTATAGTCAGCTGGACATCGGTTTCGGCAAAACTTCTACCGTCGCCCGTTGGTAATGACGGCAAACCATCGGTCAAGAAGAACTGCACTTTAATCGAGTCTTGACGTTTAGCGCTCTGGCCTAGACCCAAGAGTTCGCTAATTCCCACACGAATGCCCTCCACCATGTTGGTGCCGCCGTTGGGCCCGGCCCAGTAGACTTCATCGAGCACTCGCCGCACTTGTTCGAAATCATTGGTGAGCGGCTGGATCAAGCGCCCATCCTTTGCAAAGGTGATGACTCCAACCCGGGTAGTCTGCGGGTTCAACTGGGTCAGCAAACGGCGTGAAGCGACGATCTCGGCGCCAAGAATTGAATGACGTAAATTGATCCGCGTTGGCTCGAAGGTGGGTGCGCCCATTCCCATGCCGCGCCGCGAAATTGATATCTGCGGTTGCAATCTCGGCACGCCGCCAAAGACATACTTATCCGGGAGCTCGGCTTGACTGGCAAATTCGGCACCGGCGGAGTTGACCGTACTACCGGAGGTATCGAGAATTAAGAAAATATCGACATTGGCTGAGCGTGAACTGTCGCTGGCGACTTTGCCGCTGATAAGAATCGTTCTTTGATCTTCGGCGATTTGCGACCCGTCTTTGGGAGAAAGGATTTGGATCTTAGGCTCGGCAGACCAGCCCAGCGTCACCGTGGCAGTGAGGCAGAAAGCTAACCACAAAATTACCCCGCGGCGATTATTTGCCATCATGCCATCGGTTCCCCCAAGGACTAAACGCTAACACGAACCAGCTACCCTGTAAACGTCGCCTGTGGCGCCCCGAAAGTGTACCCCTGGCTGGGCTGCCATGATATAATCAGCGGCATGATCATGCAGATGACGCCTGTACTGGCACTATTTGTTTCGCTCTACTGGATCGGCCAGTGCGAAGCGCAATATGTGTTGATCTTGAATAACGGCCGGCAAATTACCGTGCAAAGTTACCGTGAAGACGCGGGAATGATTAAATTTAGCGGCTTTGGCGGCGAAATCGGCATCGATAAAGGTCAGATCAAGGCGATTCGCAAATCTGTCGAGGGCGCAGCCAATGGATATACGATACCCGGACCGACCCGCGAGTACTCTAATACAACGGAGTCGAATCCACCGCCTCCACCATCCGGTGAACGATCCGAACCCGCACCGCCGCCGGAAGACGAACAGGCTAAAGACGAGAAAGAGTATCAACAAAAATTACTCGATGTGAATGAACGGCTGAAAGCAGCAAGGGATGACTATTCGCAGCTGATCCGCGGCACAACCAGTGCGGAACCGAGCCTGCTAACCACCGAAGCACAGCTAAAGGCGCGCGAAGACGACATCATTTCACGAGCACTCGACGCCCAGTACAAACCCAGCGCCCCCGCAACCACCCGGTTGGTGACACCGTCTCCCTTCACTACCCTGCCACCAGCGACGGTCGAGACTCAACCGCCGCCCGAGGCTTCGCCGCGCTACGGCACCGCCCTGCCGCAATATACGCCGCGGCAAAAAGAGCTCAGCGCGCTGCGCAGCCAGATCCTAGATCTGGAGACGCAAAGAGAAAGACTGATTGAAGATATGAATAAAAAGAATTTTAGCAGCGGAAAGTTACTAGAATAGACCGTATTCAGCCTAAAGCCGCGCCACCGCCGCACGCAGTCCCAACAGATAACTATCCAATCCGAACCCCGCGATCTGTCCCACCGACACCTCGGCGATAAACGAGTGGTGGCGAAATTGCTCGCGCTTATGAATATTCGATATGTGAATCTCGATGGTCGGCACACCCACGGCGGAAATCGCATCGCGCATCGCTAGGCTGGTGTGCGTGTAGGCCGCTGGATTGATCACGATGGCGGCAAACTTCCCCGCCGCTTGCTGAATCCAAGTTACTAGTTCCCCTTCGCTATTGGATTGACGAAAATCGATCTCCACCGCCAGCTCCTTGGCCAATGCGCGCACTCGTTTTTCGATCTGCGCCAACGTTAATCTGCCGTAGATATCCGGCTGTCGGGTTCCCAAAAGATTTAAATTAGGTCCGTTGAGAATCAGAATTTTCGGTGGCTTCGCCATTGTTGCTTTCCCGCTTTCGCTAGCCGAGGATAACTGGAATTAAGCCCCGAGCCCGCGCAAAATTTCGCCCGGCGCCAACCAGTGAAATCGAGTTTTGCCGATGCCTTCGCACATCACAAACTTAATTGCACCGCCGGCGGCCTTCTTGTCGACTTCCATTGCTTGAACTAAGCCAGTCAATGAAATATCGACAGGGATCCTGCTTGGCAGTCCGGCGTTTTCTATCAACTCAACGATGCGCTGTAAACTCTGCGCATCGCAAAAGCCGTGGCGCGCCGATAGTAGCGCGGCTTTTGCCATTCCGACTGCCACCGCCTCGCCGTGGAGAAACTGGGTATAACCCGTGACCGCTTCCAAGGCGTGGCCGATCGTGTGACCGAAGTTGAGCACGGCACGATAATCATCTTCGCGCTCGTCGACTTCGACAACCCGAGCCTTGATGGCGCAAGAAGTCGCGATCGTCTGGATCAGTAATTCTTCATCGAGTCGCGATAACGCGGCAATTTTATGTTCAAGTAAACGAAAAAACTCAGGGTCTTGAATAACACCGTATTTAATCACTTCCGCCAGACCGGAGCAGAGTTCCCGTCGCGGCAATGTGCGCAACACCGAGACATCGATCAACACCAATCTCGGTTGATAAAAAGCGCCTATGAGGTTCTTACCGTCGGCGTGGTTGACCCCGGTCTTGCCGCCCACGCTGGAGTCTACCTGGGCCAACAATGTCGTCGGCACCTGGACATAGGGGACGCCGCGTAAATAGGTTGCCGCGGCGAAACCGCCCATGTCGCCGACCACACCGCCGCCCAGCGCCAGAACAACGGACTTGCGCTCGAAGCGTTGGGCGATCAGACAGTCGTAAATGGATTGCAGCGATTCAACGGTTTTGTATTCCTCGCCGTCGGGAATAACCACTGGGGTAACAGCAAATCCCGATTCTTTTAGGGCATTGCCGACGCTATCGAGATAGAGCGGGGCCACGGTTGGATTGGTCACCACCGCGACTTTGCCGCTCAGCCCAGCTTGTTGGAGAAATTGGCCGATGCGCGGCAAATTGCCGGCACCAATATGGATGGGATAAGATCGTTCGCCGAGATTAACGTTTAAGGTTTGCATCACTTTATCGAAAGTTATCGACGGCTGCGACGATCCGGTCGACTACTTGGTCAAGGGTCAACCCGCTGGTATCGACAGTAACATGAGCTTGCGCATATCTATCGCCCCGTAGTGCCAATAGCTCTTCGATGCGCTCGCGCCGATCGGGTCCTTTGGTGAGTAACGGTCTTTTGGTGCCATTGCCTACCCGCGCCAGGATTGTCGGCGTCGATGCGCTTAGGCAGATAAGCAACGTTTTATCTTTGAGCAAACGCAGGCTTTCCTCGTCCATTACCACACCGCCGCCGGTAGCAATCACCTGCCCCGGCTGCTGCACCAATTCCGCGAGCGACTGTTTTTCCAATGCGCGAAAATACGGTTCGCCCTTTTGCTCGAAGATTTCACGAACCTTAAGGCCGGTACGTTTTTCGATCATGCGGTCTAGATCGACGAAGCGCCGGCGCAAGCGTTTGGCCAGATTACGTCCCACGGCGCTCTTACCCACCGCCATGAAACCGATTAGAGCGATGTTTCTCAGGTCCGGCAAATTCAGTAATTTTTGATCTGCTCGAGATAGTTCTCGTAGTTGCGCTTGATCTCACGCAGCGAGTCGCCGCCGAATTTTTCGAGAAACGCTTTGGCCACTTCCAAGGCGACCACACTCTCACCCACCACAGCGGCAGCCGGTGCAGCGCAGACATCCGAACGTTCTACCGAGGCGTCGGTGGGAAGCTTAGAGCGTGTATCGACGGATTGAAGAGGACTCATTAGAGTTGAGATCGGTTTCATAGCAACGCGGACGACAAGAGGAGAACCATTGGTCATGCCACCTTCTGTGCCGCCGGAGTTATTGCTGCCGCGATAAAAACCGGTGGGGACGATGCGTGGGGTGGTTTCGCTCACCATTTTGGCCGGATCGAAAAAAATTTCGTCATGGACTTGCGAACCGCGGCGGCGTGCCATTTCGAAACCGAGACCGATCTCGACGCCTTTCATAGCCTGAATGCTCATCAATGCCTGCGCCAAGCGGCCGTCGAGCTTGCGATCCCATTGCGTATGGCTGCCGAGTCCGGGAGGCAAACCGAGCGTGACGACTTCAAATACGCCGCCCAGAGTATTGCCTTCTCTTTTGCACTCCTCGATTAGCGCGATCATTTTTTCTTCGGCATCTTTGTCCGCCGTACGCACAGGCGACTCTTCGGAGCGGTCAAAGGTCTCAGTGTACGTCATTCCATCCAGTTTGGCGGTAATCCCGCCGAGACTGCGAATATAGCCCATGATGCGAATGCCAAATGGTGCGAGCAACTGCTTGGCGAAGGAACCCACAGCAGTGCGGGCAACTGTCTCACGAGCGCTGGCTCGTTCTAAGATATCTCGAACATCGGCGCGATCGTATTTGAGTACACCGTTCAGGTCAGCGTGGCCTGGCCGTGGCTTGGTGACAGCAATCTTGTCGTCGCGGTCTTCTGGTTTCGCGGACATTTTTTTTGTCCAGTTTTTCCAATCGCGGTTCTCGATGCCCAAAGCGACCGGCGATCCCATGGTCTCACCCCACCGAATGCCCGAACGAATCTCCGCTTCATCCTTTTCGATAAGCATCCGGCCGCCCCGGCCATAACCCTGCTGACGACGCCAAAGATCCTGATTGATTCGAGAAATATTGATAGGAAAACCGGCCGGCACGCCATCGATAATCATGGTTAGGCAAGGGCCGTGCGACTCGCCCGCGGTAAAATAGCGCAACATGGGCGTATCCTACATTATCACGCCACGCAGTGCCATAACGGGAGGAGCTACGCCCAAGCGGAATCAGGTGGGCACAAAGGCAAGGAGCTATTTACCGATCAAAATGAGTTCAAAATCACGGTCATTGCTGAAATTCTTGAAAGAGGGGTCGTTTTTCACTGAAGCCAGATCTTTATAGCCCTGCTGACGCGCGCGCGAGAGCCACCCCAGCGGCCTCCGCACGGTTCCCATAGTGCGCATGGATACGCGCCGCGTTGAAGCTTACTTGGGGATCTTGGGAGTTTATCGCCGCGGCGTTTTCCGCCTTTTGGATCTGTGCATCGCGTTCTTGAGCCAGGGCTTTGTTCTTCCTGGCGGTTGTTAAATTAATTTTAGCCCCCGCATTGGCGGAATCGATCCTGCCAGCGCTTTCAAACGCAGCGATGGCCTCGTCGTAGCGCCCCTGCTTGTCGTAGAGCACGCCGAGGTTATTATGCGCGAAATAACTGTTGGGTTGGAGTTCTGTAACGCGTCGGTATTCAGCGATCGCCTCGGCCGCCGAGCCCAGTCGATCGTAGGCAAAGGCCAAATGCAATCGCACTTCGGCATCGGCGGAGTTGCTTTGCAGCGATTTCTGCAACTCAGGAATTGCGTCTCGAAGACTGCCCTGGCGAAACAGCTCCAAGCCTCGCACCCGAGGTTGGATATCAGGAGCTTCAGACTGGGCATTCGTTGAGCCGGTTGCAATCGCAAGGCTGAGAGAAATAAGCCGAGAGAATCGCATCAAAACACCTCGCGCCAGCCGATCAGCTTGCGCACTGTCACCTGGGGTATTTGGGTCGTGGATATTTGCTGGTTGGTTGTGCCGGAGATAAGATACGGTGTCGCCTGGTTGCCGGATTGGTTCATGATGATAATTGGTTTGGACGGTATGCCCGTGCCAATCGTCTTGGCCAATGTAATCGCCGCTGTCCCGGCCGCGGCTACCGCGCCAGTCGTCAAGTTCAGCGCCCCGTCGCCGGTAGTCATATTGATCGAATAAAGCTTCGCATCTCCGCCACCGCCGCCGCAAACAGCGACGGTAGTCGGTGTAAACGTCGTAAAAAAGACGGTCGAGCTAAAGACGTCGGATGATGCTAAAACTTTTTCGTTGCTCGCCATCGGCACGTACCAGCCTTGGGTCACTGTGCCGGTACCTGAGCTCAGGTTCGTCAAATTCGACTCCGTGAGTACGCTACCATTCGTCATTGAGGTGTTTTCTTTAATCCCATAGAAGCGATTCGAGGAAGTATTGTTCGGATGGTAGCGGTCGCCGGTGCCCACAAACACCCACAGATTGCCGGCTGCATCGTACGCGAGACTTGGGGTAGTAAAAATCGCTTGGCCTGGGTAGTATTCACCCGCGACCGGGGGATTGGTTTGGGATGATGCTGCGGCAAAGAGTCGCTTTCCTGTCCAGTTCGTGACTAAGCCACTGGAAACCGTAGCACCACCCGATGGCGCCACATCGACCTTCCAAAGCTGCCCGCCGACGTCACCGACATACACCCGGTCGACATAGCCGTCGCCGCTCAAGTCTACCGCGATGGGTGTCGCCGGAATGCTGAAATTCATGTACTGGCGATCATCCGTAGAACCGGTCGCGTTGTAGTATTCCCAAAGCTTGGCACCGTTGGAGAGATCGATGACGAAGAAAGCCTCACTAGCCTTAACACCGCTGTCATAGTTCGTTTGCGTGCTGTCGAAACCTGCGCCGATGAACGCCACCCATTTATCGGTACCATCCGACATTTTGACCTTACCGATGGCCGGTTCGGACCAACTCTCGCCCATGTTCGTATCGGTATAACTCCAGAGATACGACGGACTCGTAGGATTAGTAATGTCCAAAGCATAGTAGTATTTCCCGCCCCGTCTTAGGCCGAACAGCGCAATTGTCTTCCACGTCCCACCCGTCTTCACGTCAGCGACGATCGGACTGGAATCGACGTAGTAATCGCGTATCCCGGAAATCGCGGCCATATTCTTTAGATCGTCAAGCAGGTCGGGCGGAATGAAGGCCCATGATTCATTGCCGGTACTCTCCACAAACGCATGCATCATGCCGTCATTGGCTCCGGCGAGAAGCACCGTGGTCCTGCCCGCCTGAGCGGCCTTGAAAGCGTTGTAACTTGAATCTCCAGTGGTTAAGAACGGCGGCGTCACTAACACCGGAGTAGAATGAAAGATGTCGCCGAGTTTCCAGGGGCGTGCTTCGTTGAGATTGCCATCTACATCCTCGTCGTTGTAGTCGGAGTTGGTCCCGCCGCGAATGTAGTTAACGAGCCTGTCGCGTGCCTCAGTTGAAGTCGTCGCGCTGAGCGGGAATGGGGAGCTGGACACCGCGAGGTGAGCCGCTGTGATATTTGTAGTATTGAAATCTTGCAGACTGCCGCTTACATACGTTTTTATGTTTCGGCTGCTGGCGCTCATCGTGCTCAACTGCGTGCCGGCGTCCCACACCGGCGTTCCCGATGGCAAGCCGTCGGCACCGACGGGAATCAGGCCGCTGGAATCGCGGCTGTACGCTTTAATATATCCCTTCCAAAAGGGCCGGGATGGGTTGGACTGGAACGACGCGAGATAAGCTTTTGTGCTGCCGCTCGTACCGGTGGTTGGAATGACTGGAGTAGCGAAAGAAAAGGTTGCTGCTAAGATCTGGCTAATGGCGTTTTGTAGGGCAGCTTCCAATTGATTTGAATTACTGGCAGCGTAGAAACTTCCGCCGCCGTTTGTCGCCATAGTTTGTAGATCGGTGAGCGCAGTTTTCTCGTCCGAGTTTGACGGGCTCAATGAGAAACCTACCGTGTGGACGAGAACATTCTGCGTGCCGCCAAAGGTGCTGGAATGATCCTGGGTATAGCGGTTGGTCGCTTGGGTTTTCGGGTTAACGCTTCCATTCCACAAACCGTCGGAAATGACGATCACGAAATTGGGCTGGCAGCTGTACTGAATAGGAGTGGTGTAGGTGTTGCCATTACGTAGTTGCTGTCCCTTGTAATAGCGGCCAACATCGTCCAGTTGTTCGCCTGTAGGCGTGCTACCATTCGGGTCGATGTTGTTGACCGCAGTGACCATCGTTGATTTTGCGGTCCCGATGGTGGCCACCATCTGGCCGTAGTCGCCGCCACTGTTAAATCTCATAACGCCGAAACGAACACCGTCGACGTGGTTAATCAGACTGCTCACGACCTGCTTTGCGACATCGATCTTTTTAACGTTAGAGCAAGTCGTGCAGTCCTCGAAAAGATAGTTGAGATAATTGCCGACGAAAAGCTGCACGCTCGAGCCCGAGATCGAGCCCGACCAGAAGCCGACAGTTGATAGAGCCGTTCGTGCGGCGGCGCTGCCTACGTCAGAGATTGAGTTAGCGTATTTGTTATAATTGCTGCTCTGCTTCCGATACACTCGAGTCGCATTGTAGTCGTCTACGGGGTAGGTGGTGGCGGGATTGTAAGCTAAATTCGTAGCAATCTCATCGTCCATGCTACCCGAGCTGTCCAGCGCGATCATGACGTTTGGTTCGATATTCGTGCCGAAGATATCGCTGTCGTCCGCTCTAGCGAAACGAATATGGCTGACGTTCAAAAATATGATGCAAATAATCTGTACCAACGCTAGAAATTTTCGAAGTTTCATAACTGATACTCCTACTGGGCGACTGGACCGTACAACGCGAGGGCTTCGACCTCGCGCGCAGCCGTTTCATTGCCTACCGATGGACATCCCGATGCGAGGCTATAAGTGCCGGTAACATTCACTTGGTACTGATAGAACGAATAACCGGAAACATTATAGCCGGTGCCGGACCCGAGCGAGTAGCCCACTTGGTTTTTGATAGTCGGAGTCATGGACGGAAGGGTGCCATTCCGTTTGCCGAATCTGTAACAAAGGTTGCTCCCCAAAGTCATCGGTGTGGCTGACGGTGTCGCGCCGGGAGTAATCGTTAAGGCGATCGCCAACATGCCGGTATCGGCGGCGTTGAACGCTCGAGAACCAGTTCGGTAATTCATCGCCACCTTGGTGTTGATCCCGCTAAAAATGAGGCCGGCGCCGATCACGGTGAGCAGTATCGCCATCACCATCAATACGACGACGAGACTGATTCCTTGGTTGTTATTTAAGCCGGGTTTTCATGTTTCCTCTCAAAACGGGATCGCCGGCATCCCTTGCGGTTAAAATCCATGGTTCCGCAAATCCGCGGTTAACGACATGGTCACCGGGGAACCGGTAAAGTTGCTGTCGGTACTTTTCGGCGCGACGGTCAGCGAGATGGTGATCTTCTGTACGGTCTTGTAGTTGGACGACATAGTGCCGCTGCAACCAGCCGGCGCGTCCGGAAATGCAATAGGGCGCTGGCGCCGTAGCTGAAGTCTGCTGCGGATAATACGTAAACGTAAGTGCCGTGGCGTTTCCGTCTGTTAAGTGTGGTAAATATGCAGTCGTTGGATTGCGTGTCGTGCGCGTGATATTCGTGCCATCAAAAGCGAACGCAATGTTCTCGTCAGTCGCCGATGCACATGTGCCGTCGCTGTTTTTATCGTATTGAATGGTAATGCCGCGTGGCCGTTGCGGCTGTAATGCCGCCCGTCGCATCGCAGGCGAGTCGATGGAAAATATCCTGCGTTCCTGACTTCCCGCACCACCATGTCGAGCACCGTCAGCGCGTATTCGTTCGCTTCCATTTTGCTTTCTTGGCCTTTTACCGTATGGGTTTGGGCGCGAAACAAGCTGCCGACTCCAGCCAACACGAACATGGATAACCCCATGGAGACCAGAAGTTCGGTCAGGGTAAATCCCCGTTGGTTTTTGAGCGCCAGGGATAGCCAATTGTCAATGGCTGAGGGTCGTGATTCATTGTGCTTTCACTGTGCGACTGATGAGGAAAACGTCATGCTTTGGCTGGTGTAGTCGGTCCAATCGATTTTGACGTCGATCTTATTCATACCGGCGGCTGGAGAGTTTGCTGTGATCATCCAACTTCGAGTAAACGTCTTGCCTGAAGCAGCCTGGGTATCCGAACATCCCGAGGTTGAATAACTTGCGCATGACAAAGCCGTAAAAACGGTATTTTTCATCGCTCTGAGTTCTTCCAGCTTCGCCTGCGCGAGATTGATCGCGGCGGCGTTCAAATGGCTATTGTTATTGGTTCGAGTGATTGTCACCGTGCCCACAGCTAGACCGAGCACCGCGAAGGTGAAGATGGTCAAGGCGACCAATATTTCGATCAAGGAGAATCCCGCCGAGTTATTGAGCTGTTTGAGTTTCATCGGATCGCCCGAAAATCTAGGTGCAAACGCTGTCCTGAATTTTGATTCTGCCGATGACGGTCATGCACACCCACTTGTTGACAGTGCCATTGCTCAGCCGAATTGTGGTCGCTGCCGGGACCGTGCCGCGGGTTTGAAACTGCGGCGAGGTTCCTGGGGGCGTTATGGTTATTCCTTCCGGTATCGCCATGTTGCCGCCATCGTTGGCGCAGGTTCCGTTGCAGCGCTGGACGATGTAAGTGGAAGTCGAGAAATTGATCTGATGAGGAATACTTTGAGCTATCGCTTTCATGCGTACCTGTTGCAGTTCCGTGGCAACCTGGCGCGCCGCGTCATTAAGCCGAAGCCTAGGCAAAGTGCTTCTAAAGGCGGGGATCGCGATGACCATCAATAGCCCACCTACGCCGAGGCAAGCCATCATCTCCATTAGCGTAAAGCCGCGAGAATTCGTCAGTATATCGGAAAAATTTCAGTCTGGTCTTCATACACAAAAATACTGTCGAGGGTCGTTAATTAATTGAATTTATCGCGGAAGCAAATGAGCTATTAGCATGCCAAGCAAGTTCCATCGCATTTTGAAGCTCATCACGGGAAATTTACGCACTCGGGGGAAGGCGGAATGATTCCGACGCTAGCCCAAGTCCATTCACGCGCTAACAATTTTTGTCAGTATGCCGAAACTTGACGAAGGTGGGCTTGGCAGCTCGTCAACTCATTAGATTTGTCTAATGCGACTAGCCGTGGCCAGAGGTATGGGTCTTATCTAACTTTCAACGCAATCCAGCAAGCACGGAAGCAGCTTTGCGTAAACCTTTAGCGCAGCGTTCGTTCATGAATTTACGTAACAAAGCAGGGTAAATCGCGGTCAATGCCAGCCGACGAACTAACGCTTTCGACTCTACGGGCCAACGTAGGGTCGGAATGGTTGGTCACCGTAGGTTTTTTCCAGTTGCCCGCGCCAGATCTGTTCCGCTGACTGTAGATTCGACGCGCCAGCGTCGGTGATTCTCGGTGTAATGAAAACCATCAATTCTTCAAAATCCTTTTGCACACGCTGGCTCCTAAATAGCCAACCTAAGACTGGAATATCTTTAAGGTAGGGAACGCCGCTTACCGACTCTTGACTAGTGTCTTTTAGAATTCCGCCAAGCACGATTGTCTCGCCATCCTTGACGAGCACATTAGCTACGGCTTCGCGGTTGAGTTCGTCTGGTATGACCGAGCCCGATGATTGCCCACTGAGAGTACTCGACTTGACATTGATATTCATTAACACGTAACCGTCGTTCGACACCTGAGGCGTGACGGTGAGAATGATCCCGACCGGCACCTTTTCCGTCGCTACCGCAGCACCGGCCGCCGAAGATCCGCTTCCGGTGGCGATGTTCGTCGATGAAGGCAGCAAAATTCGGAGAATTCGTTCACTTCGAATCGTTGAGGGAACATTATTCAACGTAACAACCGATGGTCGCGAGATGATTCGTATGTTCTCTTCCTTTTCCGCTGCTTCTAACGCAGCTGATAGGTTTCGGAAACCTCCGAGAACATTCTGAATAACCGATATTGTTCCACCGGCTCCCGTCGGCAAAAGTGGAAACGAAGTAGCATTACCGACGAACGGCGAACCGGCTCCTTGCGCAGTGCTAAAGTTTGCACCTCCACTATTAAACTGTAAACGCAGTCCAAGCGCGCGTGCGAAGGTCGGAGTTGTTTCGATTAAATTAGATTCGATCAAAATTTGCGGCGTTCGGGTATCAAGTTTGGCAACCAACGCGCTCGCATCCTCGATCGCCTTTCTCACGTCGCGAATCATAATCGCGTTAGTACGTTCATCGACCACCAACGAAGCATCCGGCCGCTTGCTCAACAGCGTTTTTATTTTCCCCTCCAGATCCTTGGCCTTAGCATAGTTTACATTGAAGTACACGGTCTGAAGCGGTTCGAGGTTTTCTTCCGACTTGCGTGCCGCCACCACCGCATCGCGCTCGATTTTGAGGGTGCCTGCGGTCGAGATGCGTACGACATTGCCGATTTGCTCCTTGCCGAGACCATTGGTGTTAATAAGCAGATCAAGCGCTTGATCCCAGGGAACCTCCACCAGACGCAGGGTTACCTTGCGGTTGACGTCGGTGGTGACGATGATATTGAGGCCGCTGATTTCAGCCAGCAATCGAAAAATATTTTTAATATCAGCGTCCTTAAAATCGAAGGACAGTTTTTGCCCTGTGTACTTTTTCTCGTCAGGAAGAATCTCACCTATCGATGACGCGGTCGTTGGACTGTCGCCTAAAACCAACCGCGCTTGGCCGAGCACATTATCCATGCGCTTTCCGGCAAGCACCAGCATGCGTTCCTGTGTGCTGGGAATTTTTGGATCGTCATTGCCGATGACAATGCGCAAACCGTTGCTTTCGGTCGTCACGGTATATATGGGTACCGTGCTCGGAACCAGATCCGCAGTGAGTCTCAAAGAGCGTTGTGCGGCACTGAACCGCACAGTGCCAACCAATTTTGTGCCAACACGGAAAGTTTCAAGATCCGCAGGGGTTCTCGCTTCGCCGCTAATATCGAGAACGATTCTTGCCGGCTCAAGCAGGGGAAAGTGACGATACTGCGAGAACGGCTTTGATAATTTTAATAGGAAAATCGTCTGCCCAGACTGCTCACGAACCGAAAAATCTTGAATTTGAAGTTCATCGGCATCCGCGCGATTCGACAACGGCGGCGCCATCACCGGGACTGGCGTTTTAGTCGCCGAGCTGGGGTTAGGCTCGGCTGGGGCGGTCGAACAGCTGCTACCATAAATTGCTAACCCGAGGGCGAGTAGCATTAACGTTAGGTAGTGTAGCGGGAACACAAATAAGCATTTGAGCGAACCGGAGTTTTGCCGAGGAAATGCGTCGATTCCATTCATCCTACTGCTCCACTGCCAGCCGCATGCTGACTTCCCGTCGCTTTTTTGCACCGTATAAGTCGACGAAAAACTCGTCGACGATTAGACTATCTCGTCTAACCTCTCTTATCCTGCCATCGTTAGAACCTATCGGCGTGCCGACTTTGACCATGTAACCGAGCCCCGAGTTATCTTCTACCAACGCCGTGGGCTCTTTAACGTTCCAAACCACGCCGACGAGTTTGAGTTGGCCGATTTCGAAACGTTCGAGCGGTGACAAATTCTCCCGACGGCGTGTACTGACCGCACGCACATTCAATGTAATCGGACGAAACGGATCCCGCCGTCCCGGCGCCAGTCGGGGTCCCTCCGGGGACTCGGCTTTGGCCTCTGACGCAGGGAAAGCGGCGCCGGTAGGCTGCGCCACCGTGGACGGCTTCTCAGACTTCTCAGTTTTACTTACCGGTTGGGGGGACGCAGCCGTCTTGGATGCCTCTAGCGCTTTAGAGGTCATTGCCGGCGCAATTTGTTGTGCTAGCACTGGACTACCCACCAACAGAATGAGTGCGGTAGTAATGATATTATTCATGGTTGGCAAGACGGCAATTTATTTCTTGGTTTTGACTTTGTCGGCGGCGACTTTCTTGCGCTCGGTGTCGTCGAGAAAGCGATAGGTGGTGGCCAGGTTGGAGATATCCATTGTTACCTGGTCGCTGACAACTTTGGGATTGCGAAAATCAATGTTATCGATGTTTACGATGCGATTTAGCTTGCCGACTTCATCAAAAAATCCCACTGCATTATGGAAACCGCCGCGCACCACAATGTCCACCGGGACTTCCGCGTAGAACTCCTGGAAAGTTTCATTGCGCGGACGGAACAAGACGATTTCCAAGCCCGCCTCCCGCGCTTTGTTAGAAAGATTGGTCAACAGGTCGGGAATTTCTTTCCGATCAGGCAGTTGAGCGACCGCTTCCTTGAGCTTCGCTTCCATCTCCCGAAGCTCTTTGCCAAGCCGCACCAGGTTGCCGGCCTTTTTTTCTTTGACCAACTTTTCATCGCGGGCGATTTGCACACTTTCGACTAGGTTAGCGATCGTATCGGAATTCGGGCTATAAACGAAACTGATGTACAACCCATAGGTCAAACAGGTAATCCCCGCCAAAATGGCAATTTTTCTGCCGACCGACTGTTCGAGGAACTTGTCGAGTAGCTGGTTCAACCGCGTTCCTCCTGTTTAGTCGACGGTTTAGCGCCAGGCACAGCCGCCGCCACTGGTGGCAAATACGACACCAAAGCTCTGATCGCGAAACGCTTAAAGGGACCGGTGTCTTGGCTACTTTGAGCCGTCTCCACCAATTCGACATCCCGGAAATAAGGATATTTTGCCAGCGCCGTGAGAAAGTCCGCCACTGTTTGATTATCCGCCGCGATTCCGTTCATGCTGAGCCGACCGCCAGTTTCTTTAAACTCGGTCAGCCAAAGCCGAGTCGGTGTCGCATCGGATAAGCTTTGCATGACACCGACCGGACCGGCTTTTTTACGGTTGAGATCGGTGATGACCTTGTGTTTGGCGGAGAACTCTTTGATCCGAGTTTGCAAGTCGCCAACCTGCTTCACCTTGGTATTGAGCGCTTGTATTTCGCTACGCAGAGTCGCCAGGTCAGCATTGAGCGATATGATTTGATAATACTGGTGGGTGAACAAAGCCGCGATGATCAGACCGGCAATGCCGAGCACGATTCCGCCAATGGTCAGTTCGCGCCGCCGGCGTATGGCCGCCAATAATTCCTTTACTGGAAGCAGATTAACGCGGATCATTTGTCTCCCGGCCTGCGGATCGACAACCCTGTGGCAACCGCATATATCGGGGCATTCTCAGCCATATAATTGCGGTCGATCTTTCTGCCGATATTGAAAACCTTAAAAGGCTCACTGAGCTTCACCGGGACGCTCATGCGTTCTTCCAGCATCGCGCGCAAGCCGGTTAACCGCGCTCCGCCACCGCTGAGATAAATCGCCTTCAGCCCGTCGTTATCGTCAGATGGCACCGCACCGTACAGACTTACGGTCCGGCGAATCTCTTCGGCCAACTCCTCTGAAATAGGTCGTAACGCGGATTCAAGGTCTACACCCACAACCTTTTCCGAAACTCCAGTGATCTTGAAGCTCTCGGCCTGTTCGCGCGATAGATTCAAATGCTGTGAAAGTCTATCGGAAAAATACCCACCTCCAGTGGAGAGATCGCCGGTAAATGTCGACACGCCATCTTGCAAAAGCGATATGCTGGTATTCTCCGCGCCAATATGAATCAAACCGGTCACTCCCTTGATGCCGTCGGCTTCATAGTTAGCTTCAAACATGTTTTCCAACGCGAAATAATCTACATCCATCAGGGTGGGAGTCAGGCCAGCTTCAGAGATCGTATCCGTGTAGCTATTAACGATTTCTTTTTTGACTGCCACCAGCAGGATTTCCATCCGGTTGCCATCCCCGGATTGGCTTAACACCTGGTAATCTAAATTGACATTATCGATGTTTTCCGGAATCACATTCTGCGCTTCAAATTCGATATTATTCTCCAACTCGACCGACTCTTGCTTCGGCATTTGGAATTTTTTCATGATAACGGCGCGACCCGGCACCGCGGAGATGACCTGTTTGGACTTGACGCCGCTATCCTTGATCAGGCGCTTGATGGCATCGACGATCGGCCCAGGTTCAACAATCATATTATTTTTGATTGCATTGCTGGGCAGGGGCAGAATACCCAGATTCAAAACATGATAACCATTTTTGTCAATCGCGGTTTCGACCATTTTTATCGATGTCGATCCGATGTCTAGGGCGACGTATCCACTACCCCCAGCCAAGGAGCCGAGAACGCCGAATTTAAATTTGTTCCAGAGTGGCGTCATTAAGAAATATTATTGCTTGAAGACGGTATTTTTTTGCTCGATCGACAATCCCAACGCCAACAGGATCTTGCGTTTAGTGGCCATGCGGCAATCCTTGCCTTTTTCAATGCGATCGAGAGTCAATGGCGATATACCGGCCATGCGAGCGAGTTCAGCCTTACTCAACATCTTCGCTTCGCGAACCTTTTTGACATTATTACTCTGACTCATGGCTACGCGTTCTTTGACAGGGGAAAGAAAACTTTCGGCAAGATTAAGTAGTTAGTAGTCAAAGAGATCCCTTAAGCCACCATAAATTATATCTAAATTATGCATAGTTATAGAACTTCGATGCTTCTTAGTAAGCAATCGGATTGCCAAGGGAGTTCTAGGAGGCCCAGGGCAATTGAGGGATAGTCAATGGAGTTTCAGGCCATTTGACCAACACCAACTGGTTAAGGGTGGCGACAGGTTTGCACGAACTTGAATATTTTTGACAATTTTGAGTGAGTTGCATTTGCCGGGAGGCGTCGGTAAGAAACTAACCATGCGCGAGGCACAGAAGTTCGCTTGGGTGCTCGTGCCGTCATCTCACAGAGAGCCGCTGATCTACCGGTTGCCCGCCGCGCTGATAGCCAAGCTAGTACCCGGCACGCGCGTGTTAGTGCCGTTGCATAAGCGCCAAGTGACTGGGGTGGTTCTCAGCATCGCGGATGAATCGCCCCACAGCGAGGTCAAAGACCTGAGTGAGATACTCGATGACCAGCCGATTATCGATGCCGAACTGCTAAAACTGGCGCAGTGGATTTCGCAGTACTATCTTGTTCCCTTGGGCGACGTAATTGCAACGATTTTACCGCCCAATTCGCGCCGAGAGAGTCAACGGGTGGTCACCCTCCTGCAAACTGATGCAGTCCCAGATGACGAGTTAGAAGCCGGGATATTACGGGCGCTTAGCAAACACAAAGGCAAGATTCGCCTCAAGACATTAATTCGATTGTTATCGGGTCGACATATCGCCCGAATTCTTGCGAAACTTGAGTCTCGCGGGGTGGTGAGCCAGGCTGAGCACTTGGCCAAAATCCGTCCCCGCAAAGTTCCCTTACTTTCGATACCGATGCGCGACATCGCGCCGGCAACAGTTAGACTAAATTCGCAGCAAGCGTTTGCCATGGACACCGTCACGGCGGGAATCGATCGGGGTGGATTTGAAACCTTTTTGCTCCATGGCATCACCGGAAGCGGGAAGACCGAAATTTACCTACGCGCCATGGCTTACGCACGCGAACGCGGCCGGCGCAGTATCATTCTAATTCCAGAAATTTCCCTGACGCCACAATTACTGGACCAAATGCATCGCCATTTTCCGGGAAAAGTCGGTGTACTGCACAGTGCGCTTACTGACGCCGAGCGTTGGGCTCAATGGTGGCGGATTCTGCGCGGCGAGGTCGACGTTGTCGTTGGCGCGCGCTCGGCGGTCTTCGCGCCGTTGACGAACATCGGACTGATTATTGTCGATGAAGAGCATGACTCGTCGTATAAACAGGAAGAAGGTCTGCGTTACAACGGCCGCGACGTCGCTGTGGTGCGCGGCAAACGGCTGGGTTGCCCGGTGCTCTTGGGGTCCGCCACTCCGGCACTGGAAAGCTATGAGAACTGCCGCCAGGGGCGCTATAAGCTGGTCGAAATGACAGAAAGGGTAGAACAGCGCCCGCTGCCTGCGGTGGAAACCATTGATATGCGCCACGAGTTCGTCAAATCAGCTGTGCCAGACAAGCCTTTTGAGTCAATACCGAAGATTGCTAAAAAGCTGGCCAAGCCGCGGTTGATGGCAGAAAGTTTTATTGCAGCGGTCAAGCAAAATTATCTCGACAAGCGACAGACTCTGATATTTCTCAATCGCCGCGGCTTCGCCAACTTCTTGCAATGTGGCTTATGCGGCCATGTCTGGCACTGTCCGCATTGTAGCGTTACGTTAACTCTGCACCTGCGGCGTCGGATGCTGGCTTGTCATCACTGCGACTATCGCCGCGAAATGAGCGACGTTTGTCCGGAATGTAGGAACCCAAGCCTGGCGCCAGTGGGGACCGGTACCGAGCAGGTTGAAGAGGCATTTCGCCAACTGATTCCCGAGGCCAGAGTGGCCCGAATGGATCGCGACACTACGAGAAAGCGCGGCTCCCAAGAGGCATTGATAAGGCACTGGAAGCACGGTGACATCGACATCCTGATCGGCACACAGATGATCACTAAAGGCCATGATGTCGCCGGCGTGACACTGGTCGGGGCGCTCTCTGCGGATCTCTCATTGAATTTACCCGACTTCCGCGCCGCCGAGCGAACCTTTCAATTGCTCAGCCAAGTCGCCGGGCGCGCCGGACGGGGCAGCGACCCGGGCCGTATGGTGATTCAAACCTATTCCCCCGATCATTATGCAATCCAGCACCTGCCCGCCCATGATTATAAGGGTTTCTTCGCCATCGAGAGCGAATTTCGCCGGGCGCTTAACTATCCGCCTTTTGCCAAGTTAATTAATTTACGCTTCGACGGTCCTAAGGCTGACGAAGTTGAGAAGCGTGCGAAATCCGTAGCTGCACAGCTACGCCAACTCCAAGTTCGCGAGCCAAAGTTTAACCCCGGCATCGAAGTGCTCGGCCCGGCCGCAGCGCCCATCGAAAAATTGCGTGATCGCTTTCGCTGGCAACTCCTGCTCAAAGGGAAAAATAGCGCCAGTCTTTTGGAGTTTGCCAGCCACGCCCGGAAGCTCTCACCCGATAGCCGGGCGGGGCGCCTGCAGATTGATGTCGATCCTTACAGTATGTTATGAATTTCAGTAAGTTATGGCAATTTTAAAAATTCTCAAATACCCTGAGCCGGCACTTAAAAAAGTTGCGTTACCGGTGCGCGACTTTGACGCGAAAACCGTCCAGTTGGTCAATGATATGCTCGAAACTATGTATGCCGCGCCAGGTGTCGGCCTGGCCGCGCCGCAGGTCGGCGTATCTCAGCGTGTCGTGGTTCTAGACACCAACCACGAGAATCCCGGCCAGCAGGTTTATAAGCTCGTTAACCCGGTGATAACCCATGCGGAGGGTTCAGTGATCTGGGAAGAAGGCTGTCTGAGTGTCGTCGACTTTACCGCCGATGTGAAGCGGGCGGCGCAGGTCCAAGTCAGCGCTTTCGATGAGCAGCAAAAAGAGATCCGGATCGAAGCTGAAGGTTTACTGGCAGTGGCTTTGCAGCATGAGATCGATCATCTTGATGGCAAGCTATTCATCGACCGGATCAGTCGGTTAAAGCGCGAGCTTTACAGCCGCAAGCGGGTCAAAATTCTGCGCAGTGGCATTGAGCCGGCTCACGAAACAGCGCACATCATGATCTAAGCGCGGCCGTCAGTTTCTTGAATAACTGCCGCATCGCTTCGTCACGTCATTTTCATGGCAGCACCTTGGCGCATCATCTTTATGGGCACGCCGCAAATCGCCGCGGCAACTTTGGCGCACATCCTCACCGGCCCAGATACCGTTGTCGGAGTGGTCACCCAGCCGGATAGCAGCGCCGGGCGCGGCCAGAAAATTTCTCCCTCGCCGGTACGAAAATTGGCCGCGTCCTATGCCATCCCGGTTATTGCCGCGGAAAAGATTCGCACTCCGGAATTTATTCAATCACTGCGCGCATGGCAGCCTGACATCATCATCGTAGTCGCCTTTGGCCGCATTCTACCGAAAACAGTTTTAGAACTCCCGCCTCAAGGCTGCGTCAACGTCCATTATTCGCTCTTGCCGAAATACCGCGGTGCAGCGCCGGCCGCGTGGACGATTATCAACGGCGAAGCTGAAGCCGGTGTCAGCACCATGAGGCTGGTGGAAAAAATGGATGCTGGGTCGATCTATTTGCAAGAGGCTATCAGGCTCAGCGGTGAGGAAACTACCGGATCACTGCAAACCCAACTGACACCCATCGGGGCCAGACTATTGCTGGAAACCTTGCGCCGACTCAAGGCAGGAACCCTCGGCGTAACCGAACAAGATGAAAGCCGGGTGACCCTTGCGCCGATCTTAAGGAAAGAAGACGGCCTCATCGACTGGCAACGCCCGGCGATAGAAATTGAGCGCCGCATTCGTGGCTTCGACCCTTGGCCGGGAAGTTTCACGCATTTCGCCGGTAAGCTGCTTAAGATACATCGAGCCACAATAGTCGGCACCGAGCGGCGCGGCGGCCCCGGCGAAATCATCCGTGCAGATGCAGCCGGGTTTTGGCTGGCAACTTCATCGGGGGTATTGAGCCTCGAAGAAGTGCAGCAAGAAAATAAGAAGCGGCTGGCGGGCATCGAATTTATCAAGGGCGCGAGAATTAAACCCGGTGACCGCCTTGAATGATGGAAAGAACGTCCGCCAAATCGCCGGCGAGATTCTGCATAGAGTCGAGAGCCAGAAGTCGTATGCCGACCTACTGCTCGATCACCATTTGCGCAGCGATGATTTCAATGACGCAGACCGTTCGCTGTTAACCGAATTGACCTACGGGACGCTTCGCTGGCGCGGTAAGATCGACTCCCAGCTTTTGCCATTTCTCAATCGTTCGTTGGCCGAAACTGATTCGTTCAATCGCAATTTACTTCGCGTTACCCTGTATCAATTGCTCTTCCTCGACAGGATTCCTGCCTATGCCGCAGTCAATGAAGCTGTCGAGATCGCCAAAGCGACACAGCCCGGAAGCGCCAGCTTCGTTAATGGCGTCCTGCGCAGTTTTCTCAGACACCTGGCGAAGGGTGGCATGCCCACGGACACCCAGAGTTCAGTTGCGAATCTAGCCGATGAATATTCGCATCCTCAATGGCTGGTCAATCGCTGGCGGGAGTACTTTGGCGATGAGCAAGCGAAAACATTAATGCTTGCGAGCAATCAAAAAACGCCGCTGGTGGTGCGGACCAATTTGGGTAAGACCAGTCGTAAAGAATTGTTAGCGTGCTGGCACGAACAGGACATCGCAGCCGAAGCCAGCGCAGTCTCGCCGCAAGCCATCCGTTTGCCTTCGGGTGTAAGCATTGAAATGCTGCCGGGCTTTAACAATGGATTGTTTCAAGTGCAAAGCGAAGCGTCGCAACTTGTATCATACCTGGTCGGCCCGGCGTCAGGAGACCTGGTTCTCGACGCATGCGCTGCGCCGGGCGGCAAAGCCACCCATCTCGCCGAGTTGATTGGCGATCAAGGTAACATCGTGGCTATCGATACTTCGGCTCGCGGCGTCGAGAGAATCGAGCAGAATGCTCAGCGCTTAGGACTGGCAACTATACAAGCCGAGTGCGCCAACGCCAGCAAGGCTTTACCAACCCACCTTGCCCGTCCCTACGATTGCATCCTCGTTGACGCGCCATGCAGCGGTCTTGGTACTTTGCGATCTCACCCGGAAATCAAATGGCAGCGCGATGACAGCGACATCGCACGTCTAGCCGCGCTCCAAGCACGCATTGTACAGTCCGTGGCGCAATATTTAAAAGTGGGCGGCGTGCTGGTCTATTCCACCTGTACCTTGACGGTCGATGAGAATGAGCGAGTAGTTGATAACTTTTTGCGAGAAAACAGTCGGTTTGAGTTGGTTGATGCCGCGCGCTATCTTCCCGAAGCGGCGCGCCACATGGTCCATGGTAAATATTTTCAAGCGCTGCCCCAGCGTGATGATACTGACGGGTTTTTCGCCGCGCGTATGAGAAAGGTGACTTAGATGCCCGGGATAAAAATTGCTCCGTCGATACTGTCGGCCGACTTCAGCCGGTTGAAAGACGAAATCCAAGCGGTCGAATCGGCCGGCGCAGACTGGATTCATGTCGATGTTATGGACGGTCACTTCGTACCCAATATTACTATCGGTCCGGTGGTAGTCGAGTGGGTGCGCAAAGTGACGACGATCGCCGTCGATGTTCATCTCATGATCACCGATCCCGACAAATACGCGCCGGAATTCATCAAAGCCGGCGCCGACTGGTTGTCGATTCATCCCGATACTTGCACCGATCCCAACACTACGTTGAGAAAAATCCGCAATCTCGGCGCCAAGGCATCGATCGCGGTCAATCCAGATGTCCCGCTCAGCAAAGTCGTTGGCTGCTTTGACAATGTCGATATGATTCTGATGATGACCGTATTTCCCGGATTTGGCGGGCAGGCGTTCATTGCCGATGTCCTGAAGAAAATCACCGAAGTCAGGAAGGTAATCGACGCCGGTAGGCCGGGTGTGCTCATCGAAGTAGACGGCGGCATCAAAACCGATAACATCGCGGCGGTGGTCCAAGCCGGTGGCGACGTCATCGTTTCCGGCTCTGGGATCTTCAAAACCCCCAGTTACGCCGAGACTATTCGCCAGATGCGCCAGGCCGTGGCCTAACCAAACCTTCTTCCCAGCCAGTTGCAAATTTCGTATCGAAATTCCAAACGCTTCGCTTATTCTTGCAATATAGAATTTGTAATTTTGTAATCTGGAATCGACCGGCGGTCGAGCTTGTTTTAACTCTGCGGTGTGTTAGTTTGTCCGGGTCGGGGCGTGGCTCAGCTTGGTAGAGCGCACGGTTCGGGTCCGTGAAGTCGGTGGTTCAAATCCACTCGCCCCGACCATTTCTTTTCCCTCATTCTTTTCAGTAGTTGAGTCTTGCCAGTGGTCCCATCTTTGAGTGGGGTTACGGGAAAGGTCACGGTTTGAGCTTTGAAAAGCCGCTCTAATTGCTCTCTGGAGTCGCTCCTGATGTATCGACCGTAGTGCTTCTCAATCATCGCCACCGAAGTCCCGCAATATTCCACGAGCCATTGATGTTCACCGCATGCGCTAATGCGTCCGATATGAATGTGTGCCACGTTGCGTAGAATTTCCGGGGTCTAACACCACAAGTTCTCAAAGCTCGATACCAGTATTTGGCCCGCCATTTTTCTTCGTCTATCGGTTTGCCTTGGTGGTTATTAAATACGAAATCAGTCTGTGTTACGTGTAAGGGCTTAAGATAAGGTCAACACTGCCTCAGTGATCACCCAAAACCGGCCATTAGTGATCACTTCAAAACCGGCCAACGGGAGAAGGGTTCGAGACATTGACAGCGCAGCGAGCAACAGACCGGAGTGCGCCGTGAGACCGTCAGCGCGTATCTGAAGGCGGCCGGCATCGCCGTTCGCGGTCCAGGTCGCTGGGGACGAGCAACTCCGACCCCAACCCATGTTCCACCCACCGATTGGAGTTCGGCAAAACCGGCCAATGAGGTGATCACCGACTCTGGAGCAAAAACTCCAGAGGATCCAGCACCCAAATCCTCTAACCCGGCTGTCACCGCCAGCGCTTGCGAGCCGTATCGAGAAACCATCGAGTCGTGGCTGAGTCGCGGTCGTAACGCCATGGCCATTTGGCAGGACCTGGTCGATCAGCACGGCTATGGCGGCGGCTACCAAACGGTCAACCGCTTCGTGCGTAAACTGCGTGGCGCTCCTTCGCCTCAGGCGGTCGGGATCATCCTGACCGCACCCGGCGAAGAAGCCCAGGTCGATTACGGCACCGGTCCGATGGTGCGCGACGAGAAGAGCGGCAAGTACCGGCGCACCCGGCTGTTCGTCATGACGCTCGGCTACAGCCGCAAGTCGGTCCGCCTGCTGGTTTTTCGTTCCAGTTCTCAGACGTGGGCCAAACTCCACGAGAAAGCCTTTCGCCGGCTCGGCTGCAGCCCGCGCATGGTGGTGCTCGACAATCTGCGCGAGGGCGTGCTCAAGGCCGACATCTACGAGCCCACGCTCAATCCGCTCTACCATGATGTGCTTTCTCACTACGGCGTGGTGGCTATGCCATGCCGGGTCCGTGATCCTGATCGAAAAGGTAAAGTCGAATCCGGTGTCGGACACGCGCAGAAAACCCCGCTCAAGGGCCAGCGCTTCGAGACCTTGGAGGAGGCTCAAGTCTATCTCGATCACTGGGAGCAACGCTGGGCCGATACCCGCATCCACGGCACCACCAAGGGACAAGTCGCAGTCATGTTCGCCGAGGAGAAGCCGTTCTTACAGCCATTGCCGATCGAACCGTTTCGCTATTACCAGTACGGCGAGCGGGTAGTGCATCTCGATGGCTGTGTCGAAGTCGAGCGCGCCTACTACGGCTTACCCCCGGGCTGGATCGGTCGGCAGGTCAAAGTCCAATGGGATGCTCTGCACGTGCGCATCCTCGATCCCAGAACCCATCAGCTGTTGCGCGAACACCTGCGCCAGTTCCCAGGCAACTACCGCATCAACGATGAAGACCGCTCCAACAAAACTCCGCTTACAACCGTGCAACTGTTGGCCCGAGCAGCCAACGCCGGCACCCACATCGGTCAGCTCTGCGAGGCGATCTTTCGCAACGAAGCCGAGCTCGGCATTCGCCGCATTCTCGGTGTTCTCTCTTTAGCCAAAAAATATGGCGTGGCCGCCGTCGACGATGCCTGCGCCGCGGCTCTCGACCTCGGGGTGGAGAGCTATCGCTTTGTGCGCCGCTATCTGGAACGTCGTCCCCAGCTCTCGCTGCGCCATGTCGATCCGCTGATCCGGGAATTAACCGAGTATCGCGATCTGATTAACCTTAAAACCAAGGAGCAACAAAATGAATCTGATTGAACTCAACCGTGCCTTGAAGCAACTAAGCCTGGGCGGCATGGCCGCCGTGCTGGAGACCCGTTTACTCCAGGCCCAATCCCAATCGATGGCGCCCATCGATCTGATCTCCTGTCTGATCTCAGATGAACTCTCCCGCAGAACCAACCGATTGCTTGAGCGCCGGCAAAAGCAAGCGCAGTTTCGAGATCCACAGAAGACCCTGGAGAATTTTGACTTTAGCTTCAACAAAAAGCTCAATCGAAGTTTAGTCTTCGATCTGGCTACGGCGGGCTTCATCGCCAAGCATGAAGATGCTTTGTTCTTAGGTCCACCCGGCACCGGCAAGAGCCACTTGGCCCAGGCTGTCGGTCTGGCCGCCATCCAACAGGGCTACCGCGTGCTCTATCGGGAGACCCACACGCTGCTCGACGAGATCGCTGAAGCGACTATCGACGGCTCGCGCAAACAGCACATGGAACTGTTGGCCACCGTGCCGCTGCTCATCATCGATGATCTCGGTATGCGCAAGCTCCCGTCCACCGCCGCCGAGGACATCCTGGAGATCGTCATGCGCCGCTATGAACGGGCCAGCACTCTGATGACCTCGAACCGTCCGGTCGAAGATTGGGGGAAGCTGCTCGGTGACAGTGCCGCGGTTACCGCCATGCTCGACCGCTTGCTCCATCACGGTCATGTCCTCAAATGCGGCCAGTTGGAGAACCAAAATGGACTTGCTTGACCAGGAGGCAAAAGGCTAAAACTACCTTGTCTCGGACGCTCTCCGTTGGCCGGTTTTGCGGTGATCATCAATGGCCGCTTTTGAAGTGATCATTGAGGAACACTGCTGCAAGCGGCTCCGATCTTGTTATTTCTCGCTCTCACGCAGCGGTTTTAGTGGGATTGTGGCGCTTGAGATTCACATCGCCCCATCGAAGGGCTATCATCTCGCTTGGTCGAGCGCCGGTGCCGAACTGGCCGTAGACGAAGGTAAGTAGAAGGGCGCTTCTCCCTGACATGCACAATAATCGTATCACGCTCTTCAGCCGTGAACGGATCGGGCATGGGTGAAACTCCTCTGGCTGACTAAGGTTGTAAGAGTGCTCTTTCTCTCCGATCCCATGTTTCAGCGCGTCTCGCATCATTGCCCGGAAGGTACCGTCGATGACACGCTTAAAGGTAAGTGGCCGTCACAGGTAACGTTCGCGAAATCTCCCCGTGATGGGGCCATCGCGAGGACGTCGGCTCGCCTGTTGAGAGCCTCCTTCATAGAAAAACTGTTGTAGCCAACTCCATCGGCATCACCCCACCGGGACTGAGCATGGCGATGCCCCATGATCCCTGACGTGATTGAGCATGTCGAATTGCCAAGCATTCGCACCTAGCTCATTGGCAATTTCCAACATCACGTTATCCAGATCCCCCACCGTGGCGATCACTTTTTCGACATATTCCTTTTGTAAATTTCTAACTTCCGGGGAAAGTGAAAAGAAAAACCCCAAGCCCTCTCCATGGTGGTGATCATCGGTGTCAATGCCATGATGTTGTTGTCGAAATTAAACAAATTTCCCTCCCAACCTCAACTGGAAACGCATAAACGTCAAAAAGCATGATGCTTAAAAGATTCCGCTCTTGCGCAGATCAATGGCACGAGAGTGCATGTCATCAAAGTAAGACTGCTCAAATGGGTACAAATCAAATTTAGGGGTGGCCGTCATTCGCATTTCCGTAACCTGAAAATCGCTTGCATAGCATAGGACTAGCGACAACACCTGATCCAGCGCCGATAGTAAATTCAGTCTTTTGCGAATTGAATATACTGTGGCCAATCCAAAAGCTCCTGGAAACCGTAGGTGTAAGCTTTGCCGAAGGTGTTATTTTGCAGATCCACATAGATCTGATGACCACCGAGGTAAATCGCTCTTCCAGAGCTATCCGTAAAGTACGCGGATCTGAAGGATGAACTCGCAGACCAGCGAAAACATCTGTCGCAATGGAAATCAATGCGACAACACAAAGAAAAACCAATCGAACTCTGCTTAATAGAAATTCATTGTTACTCCCGGCATCTGCTGACTAAGTAGACTAATTCTGGCCGTCCAAAATTGCCCGCCAACTATGGGAGCAATGCACTCAGCCGCGATGTTACGGATGGACTGATGGCAGGCTTTGCCGGTCACCCTCTGCTCAAAGGCATGTAACGCAACCCGGCGCCCAGTTGCGGCATCATCGTTACAGGTGCTAACCGATGTCGTTGACTTTCTCTAATTTCCAGGTCTAGCGACGATCTTTCGAAGCCAAATCGTCTGATTTCCGAAGCCAAGGAATGAGCGGAAGCGTTCTCGTTGCACGTGACAAGAAAAAAACACGACTTGAATTATCGCGTTGAGGATATTGTCCGCATCACCTCTTCTGACACAAGGGAATGGCCCTTTTCGGTATAATGGCCGGGTTCCCGGAACGGAAACAGTGTCAAGGGGTCGCGTTGGGCTTGGAAAACCGGATGGATATCAATCACCGGAATACCGAGTGTCTTTACGAGTTCCAAAACCGAATCACGTTGCCTTGCAGCAGGTTCGAAGTCGACACTGCCGTACCGCGACCAGTCGGGTAAATAGACAAAATACACTTTGCCGCCCCAAGTCTCAACGCGGTTTTTCACTTGAGCCAGAATATCACCAAAGATAGCGAGGTCTGGGCCTTGCAAATTCTCCTGGTTTTTTATTTCTTTGACCGTCGTTGAATTTACTAGTGAGAGCTCTTTCCTCAATTTGCTTAAACGGAAGAATTCCGAAACTTTGTCAATGACGCCGACCTGGCTCGCTTGGGGAGTTCGCCGAACCGATAACTCACTCTGCCTAGGGATATCTTCTCGGATCGCTTGGTCAATTTCGGATTGCAACGCGATCAGATTTTGCGAGAAGTTATCGTTGAGATAACGCATCAATAATTTACTTTTTCTTTCCTTTTGCAGATCGATGAGATCATTCCCCTCATAGTAGAACCATAACACTATCTTTGGTTGAAAAGGCTGCAAGTATTCTTCCCATGTGGCCAGTTCGAGCATGGGACCAGCACCCGCCATGGCTAAATTTAAGGTGGCAGGGTAACGCTGCCTGATCAATGCAGAGAAATTTCTATCAGGCGACACGCAGAACCCGTGCGCATACGAATCACCAAGTATGCCGATTTCAATTGGACTGTACTGCCATGCTTCATTGGGATTATTAAAGCCGTGCTTGTCGCTTTTGTAGCTAACCCATTGGCCACTCTCATTACACAAAACAGTTACCCGATTGCTAATGCCGCCCAGTGGAATGATTTCTTCACCGCGAATCTTAAGGACCGACTTAATGCTATTGTTTGGCCCCTCGACGAATGAATTTCCCGGAACTAGGATAGGGACCGCCTCTACCCCCTCCTTTTGTAAGGAGCTGATGACTTCGGACGCAGTTCTGGTATCAATTTGAATGCCAAACTTTTTAGTGAGCTCTGCCGCACCTTTCAGCTTGTCCGTTGAATACTCCATGATATTCAACATTGCAGGTTTCCTCGATACAGATAAGCTGGCACCCCACAACTCAAGAAATAATTCCGCGCACAATAGCGAGAACGCGAGTGATATACCTAAAATTGCGACATTTAATTTATTCTTTGGTTTCAATCGTAGAGACGCAAATAAGAAACTAGCTACGCCGATTGGAAAGAACAAATAAATCACCTTTCTTATTGAATCGGTGAATTGCCTCTGCGCCGTCCATTCGTAGTAATAGAAATAATAAAATGACACCAGAATAAGGAGTAAACCGCCTCCGATGAAGACGCTGTTGGCGACCTTTGCTAAAACTTCCTCAATTTTCTTTTTCGATGATTCTGAATCACTGTCATAATGTTCGCAGGGAGCATTAATCTCGATTATTCTTTCAGCACTTCCATTTGTGTCATAAGCCCAGCGACTTTTTACAACAATACGTCCGCCATTTCGGGTGGTATGAACTAGATGACCTTCCCATAGCTTGTTTTGGACCAGCTCGGACTCGATCTCTTCCAACGGTTTCGGAAATCTCGTCTGCAGGAGGTCATGGCTAATTCTTCCGATGGCTTCGTCTTCCTTCCAGCCATAGAGCGCTACGGAGCTACGATTCCAAGAATTTATTCTACCCTCGGTCGTCCGAACCAAAATACTGTCGTTAGCAGCATCATAAGAAGAAGGATTGGGCTCGATTGATATGGTCATCGGATTCTCGAAAAGTTTTTCTTGTTCGCTGTCAGACATCGTTTCCACTTCGCGACAGGCACGCGCTTCCAATCGGGCGTCATCACCCGCATATTAATACTCCAAGTAGAAAGTCAGATCACTGTCCATATAATTTTCTAGTGTTGCATAATACCTAGCAAATGACGTTTTTGGAATATTTAAGCAATTTCTATTCCATTTCCTTGTATATTGTACCCTATCTGTGCCGGATCCAAGCACGTCGGATGAATCGGTGACACACTGTCGGAGTGGCAAACGCTTTGAGTAAAAATCGTGCATGATCAGGGAAAGGTTGAATGAACGCCGCGACTCTGTATCCCATCCGGTCAAACCTTATGGGGGACAGAGCAGACCGGTCGCGGAAAATAAAGTATTCAATTTTATCGTTAAGGACTTAATGTTGCCCAGCTGGAACGTGAGCCAATATTTAAACGGGCAGAAAACGTATTACAAGAACACTCGAACTTGCAACTGTATCGTAGGAACGCGACTCTTTTCTAACTCTTATCAAATCAATGGAGTCCTTCAGGCAGGTCAATGAATACCTCAACAGGCATTCGCCTTTTAACGCTTCTTCTAGCGACTCCCCGAATCCAAGGTATTCTTCTTAGGACTCACTGATCAATATTTTGGTTATAGCGACAACTTTCCTTTACGATCACTTGTTAAGAGTTCGTGCACAGATACCGCGATTCGTCCATCCTCTCGAGTCTGTGAATTCGATTTAATTGGAATTCAGTAACTCGCGACAGAAATGCCTCTCTTCGCCCATAAGGAATCAAACCATCCATTTGCTCTCCTTTTTCATGGATTAAACCGCGAGCACAAAGAATTAGCTGGTGCTAAATAAAAATGGCTCATCGCGAGTCGAATGGGTAGCTTTTAACAATTTGAAGCCTTTGCCAGTTGTGAGAAAAGCCGCATGGTATTGTCATGGGGACATCAACCAAGTGAGTGAGACGATTGTGGACGCGTATGCGTTCTCAGGGTATGGACCAACTCCTAAAGTGCGAGGAGTATTCGGGGATCCCAAGGCACGCATTGTTACCCTTGTTCGACGCTCAAAAAAACTATCTGCGGCAGCTGCGGCAAAATGCAGCAGGGGTGGTACGACCGACGGACTCGGCAGGTTCGCGCGGCCAGACCGCTCTGAGGCAAGCTTGACGCAGTTCTACGATGAGCTGGGAAAAGCAAAGTGTCCGCGGATTCACTTGGCGGAGATCGATATTTAGACAATCATATCAAATTGTCATCGTAGAGTCTTCTGAACAGGATTTCTCTAAGATGCATTTCATTGCACCAAGGTCAGGCTGATCGACTGGCGAAAGTGAGTACGGGCGATTTGCCCGTCAGGACCGAGGCTTCATCAAGGGGCAGAAATACACGCTGGTGTCGCGCCGGGAGAACCTGAGTCTTAAAGGCCTCCAAGCGTTGAAAGCTTTGCTCTGTGCTAATAAGCGGCTCAACACCGCCTATCTGCCCAAGGAGTCCTTTGAACAATTGTGAAGCTATGAGCGAGAAGGATGGGCCAGGCGCATTTTTGATAACTGGAAGGCAGCGCTCAAACGGAAACGTCTTAGACCGCATGAGAAATTTGCCGAGATGATCGAGCGGCATTGGGATGGCGTTGCCGCTTACAGTCGGCCAGAGAACAAAGTGTCGTTGGGATTTGTCGAGGGGCTCAACAACAAGATTCGGGTGATCCAAAGACGCGCCTACGGCCTTCGAGACGAAGAATACCTTCGCCTTAAGATCCTGACTTCGATGTTGCCGGAGCTGTGAAATCATTGAAATTGATCCACTCGAGTTCGCGAAGAGCCATAAAAATCAAGCTAGGCGATAACCGCCATCCGAATACTTGCGGGGCTTGGGGCACGTTCAGCTATTTAGCGGGGCATGGTGGCCGCAGGCATATCGCACCACTCACCGGCGAAAAATATCGAGAAGCGTACAGAACGTTAGGCGTTCGAAAGCTTTGACACCCACCTGCGAATATTACGAGTTCAGCTAAGGTGGAGAAAGAGCTTGAAAACTGGTGCAATCACTCCATCATGATCCATCCTGGCAAATCGCCGTATGTGTACCTAACTCGAAAACCGGACTGCTCGAAAAGATTATAGATGAACTCGCTGCGCTCAGGGTTTTCTTCCCATTCCTGCGCGCTGGAAATCGGTCTAATGAACTTGCACAGCACATGCTGCCGCGTCTCGCGCTTTGCAAATACCTGGGCAATTCAGGTTTCAAGGGCTTGCGCTTCGGCTGGTAAGCATCTTTAAAATTTCCCCCTAACCATCCATTTTTTTTTCAGAACTTTTCCACGGTGCGCTGTAATAGACTAGAAGCAAACGCCACGCAAGAAGCGCTCACCGGCCTTAACGAGACATCTGCGACTGTTGGTCAAGATTCTCTGGCGTAATTTTACCATTGTAGCATTTAGTGACGTTGTGCGCGGTCGACTCGCCGTCATATTAAAGACGAATATTTTGATTTGGTTATTTAGGTCCGCCGTTTGCGAAACCGGCAGATTGTTTTAGGCAGTCATATCAAATTGTCTGAAGGACTGATATCACCTCGCTACTTAACACGGGTTCGCTCGAAGAAAAAAGGGATCAGACCGCGCATACGCGAGGAGCCCCTTTGGTGCCGTTATACGCGGTGGCTGAGACTGAACTGTAAGACGTTACAGTCTTCACCGCGCGTTCGCTGCCTTTAGCACCTGTTGGTTGCAGAAATGTAAATACCTATCCATGGTCGCCCGACTCTTATTGCTCATAAGACTCTGGACGGCTCTGAGATTTTCCTCCTGGTAAAAAAGTCTCGCGCGACGATGTGGAGCTAGGCGTGTGGTCCCATGCCGCGGGCTTTTGCCGCAGGATTATTCTTTGTCAACTTGCCTTAGGTGTTCAAGCAGCATGAGAATTGAGTGGCCCTTCTGTTGCTCTGACAAACTCTCACCGTATCGGGCTATGAGGGATTACAGTGATCACTATGTCGTAGTTCCCACAACCGTTGGTTAAGAGGGATTAAAGTTTTCCTTAGTTGTCCGACGAGTACTCACGAGGACAACTGCACTCCCTAGGGAGAGAGTGGAACAGCGTCGACAGAGCACAGACCAGGATTGCCCTATTGTATCGGGTATGATCGCGGTTCGGGTCATTATGATGTCAACGACTTCCCTAGCCCCTAGCAGGGTGCTGAAAAAAGGTCCGGAATGCTTCGAGTACCTCAGCATGAACGGAAAAACATCAATGATATCATCTCCCCTCCGTTCGTCCTGAGCGACGGCGAAGGACTCCTAGGAGTTTTTCAGCAGCCTGCTAGAGCAATCATAAGTGCTATGCAGTTCCACACTAAACAAATCGGTGAACATCCCGCTGTGCAGATAACGGGTGATGAGCCACATGTGATGTTCGGTCAAACATGTATAATCGATACTTTGGATTCTTAGAATCACCTTTTGGCATTGCGCCCAATCCGCGATTTTTTTACACCAATCCAGTTTACCTGGAAGCCTATGCCAACCTCTGCTATGGCATCGAGGGGAAAAAAGGCTTCATCGCTCTCACCGGCGAAGTTGGAACAGGAAAAACCTTATTGTTGCGCAAATTAATGCGCAACTTCGCGAAGACCATCGATTTCGTTTTCATCTTTAATACCAATCTGACGTTCAAAGAACTACTGCGCGCCATATTGCATGACCTTGGCTTACCGACACAAGGAAAAGACAAATTGGCGATGTTTGAGGAACTCAACACGTATCTAATCGAGCAAGTTAAGAGAGGCCATATCGTCTGTTTGCTGATCGATGAAGTACAGAACTTAAGCGATGAATCGCTCGAAGGACTAAGGCTTCTCTCTAATTTCGAGACCGATAACGAAAAACTCTTGCAAATCGTGATGATGGGCCAGCCGGAGTTCAAGACAAAACTAAACCAGCCTAACCTGCGTCAGCTAAAGCAGCGAATCGCGCTGCAATTCGAGATCGCCCCTCTTATGAACGAAGAAGTGGGTGCCTATATTAATTTTCGGCTGCAATCGGCCGGTTACGCGAGACAAGATCTATTCCATCCTGAGGCTATTCGGAAGATCGCCGCTTATTCCAAGGGGATCCCACGACTGATCAATGTCATCTGTGATAATGCCCTAGTTACTGCCTTTGCGGGGTCGCAAAAAACTGTCTCGGCAGCTTTGATCCGAGAAGTGGCTGAAGATCTCGACTTGGAGTCGAAACCCCAGCCTGACAAAACGACCAACACTTTTAGTGGATCGCCATCCAAAACTAAATCCGAAACACTTATTCGTGAACGGCCTAACCGAGTTTCTCAACCACGCGTGAGACGACTGACAATCACTGTCGTCGGTGCGTGTTTGGTTATTCTCGTTTTTGCCGTTGTATCAGTCGTTACCGATTCGCAAAGCTTTTTTGGAATTACCGAGAGAACCCTTGAATCATTTAAGGATAACTCAAACAAACGGGTTCTGCCGGTTCACCATAACGTCACCCGGCAAATGATCAGTGCTGAAGCCGATAACGCGGGTCGCGAGAAAACAGCAATCGGGTTCAAAACGAACCAACCCATCATCGTTCAATACGGTTCCACAATTTATGAAATTGCGAATAATACCTATGGAACTAACGCGGTCCTTGGTATGGATCTCATCAAAGAATTCAATCCTCAAATCAAGGACCTTAATTGGGTCTCCGCCGGGCATAAGCTCGTACTCCCTGCCCTGACGCAGGAAACATTGGTACGGCAGCATGGGGACGGTTCGTACCGTCTTATCGTATCGGCCTTTATCAAGCGTACGGAAGCCGATGAATTGGCCAATCGTATAAGAAAGGAAGGCTATCAAGTCATAGTCACAACGAAAAGGGTCTCGACTGATTTGTTACTGCATCGGCTTGAAATCGACGGTTTGAAATCTATAGGAGAGGCAACCCAAAGCTTGAACACCGGAATACAGAAAGAATGGCTTAACGTGGCTGGCAATCGAAAGAATACGGAGCCGCCAGTTCAACCAATTCCAACATACTAGTTAATCGAATGTGGCGTATCTCGATAAAAATGCGCGTCAATCAAAGCTTCGAACAACCACAGAAGAGGCAACGTGAGTGCGCTTAAACGGTATGTTTCGACAAATCCCTGGCTACTTCGGCAGGTACGGATAATCCGCGCGGTAATAATGCTTGGTCCTATTGGCGTTCCGCTTCTCCGTCTCTGCCAAAGATTGAATAAAACTTGTGCCGCAGAGATTGGAAACCTATCCAACTTTTGCGCACGTTGATGTGGACCAAGTATTCAAATGCCTCGAGGAAGTTGGATCTGCTCATATCGGTCAGCTGCCGTCTGAGTACGTAAACGAGATCCTCGTTTATTGCGGTCAAAACAACCAGGCTTCTTATTGGAACCCACACCAGACTTGTGACGTCATCAACCGAATCGCTCGGAACGCAAAGGTTTTGGAGATAGTCCGTAAATATTTGGGCGTTGAACCGCGATTGTGGCTGAGCCGATTAAACTGGACGCTCAGTCTTGCTGGCGATCAAAGCAACAGCGATGGCGTACGTTATAGAAATGACGCCGACTATAATATCCATGATTTTCATTATGATACTCATGATTTTAAATCATTGACTATTTTTATCTATCTTACGGATGTAAGTATGGACAGTGGACCGCACATGTTTATTCGTGGGACTCATAAAAACAAAACTTTAAGAGAAATAAGAAATATCTCGATTCGCGACGAAGTCGCTAAGCACTTATACAGTGACAAAATTCATACAGTTTTAGGAGAAAAGGGCACTATTTTCGCTGAGGATCTGAGTTGCTATCACAAGGCAGCAGTCTGCAAAGAAGCGAATCGATTGATACTCTCTTTGGATTACGTCATCAGAAACAAAGTTCCAGCGGTCCCGGTGCGTGTCATACATAGTACTTTTCAGAGCGCAGCAAGAAATTCACACCCGAGCGCGAGTGCCGGAAGTCTAGTTCGCCGCCGCGACCTCACGGCAGTCCTAATCAAGCAAGAGAAATTTACGCAACACCTTCTCGAAGAACGAATATCTTTAATGAATGGCCATCGGCCTATGCGCTGAGGGTGTTCAGAATTCACTGCAAGGTTTTAACTGCACCAGCGATGCGTGGGCAGTGCCGCCACTAATATATAGAATGATTTTCAGTTCGAGGGCGGTAAGGTCGGCAAGATCGAGATGATAATCCTCGCATTCGCTGGTTATGTCTCGGGCGGGCAGAAATTATGCTGCTGACAGACGATTCCCAAATGGGATGTCCCGCCGTTTGATGGCCACTTCCTCTTCCACCATTCCACCGATATTTACGCGAATTTCGGCCTTTTAATTATTATTGTCCTAGCGCAGGATTCCAGACGAGCTGCTGCGTCTGATAATCCGAGGGCGAGAGTACTTCGAGTAAATTCAGGCGAAGATACCGGTCAGTCCCAACTAAAGAGATAACTGAGCCGGACGGTAATTTGGTGCATCCCTTGGAGATCAACTTTGTTAATGACGGGGCCAAGACCACTGCTTAAGCCGCCCACAGAGTGCTTCGCCGAACCAAGGTCTAAGTAATTGTATTCGGTTCCGAGAATGATGTGGGGTGTGACTCGGAGTTCGATTCCGGGCCCCATGACGAATCCATGATGACGTTCGGAGCTCCTTCCGTCACCTTGTTCTACACCGACGGTATCGACCAAACGTGTCTTGACGCTACCAGAGGCGTAGCCAACTTTGAGATAAATCAACCATCTATCGAGCGCATAACCGGCTCGCATAGCGGTTGAGAACAGGTTGTTGATCCTAGTGGTATACTCATCGTCGCCCGATCCGGTATTGCTTCTCGACCCATCATGAAAATAGCCAGCGGAAAATGCGGGTTCGATACCGAAAACCAACGACCCAAATTGATAATTGAAGCCAAGGTGGCCGCCGCCAAACACTCCGCTAATCGGGTGTGAGGTAATGCGGGATCCCTGACTATAGTCGACCACCGGCGACGGCGAGCTTATGCTGGTCCAAATGGCCCGATCCCAACCATAACCCAAATGACCACCTACGTAGAGGCCAGTCCAAGATGATTGACTTATGGGCGGCGTGTCGTGTAGCGGCTCAGCAGCAAGTGCCGGCCCCGTCAGAAATACAACAACGCTAATGATTACAACGACGATTCGTGCCATTATATTCTCCCAATATTTATATAACTCAATTTTAGAAAAATTGACAGATTTAATCTCTGTTGAGCGATGAGCTCCGTAGGAAATGGAATTTTTTCAGAGGAATACCTGCAACATTTAGTGGATGCATCTGTCATAGCCGGCCCACGTAGGAGTGGGCTGTAATTGAACCGTAGTGCAGTCCAAGCCGCCACTGGATCAGGAAAGTAGTGTTTATGCTGAGAAGAGGTGATCGCTCAGTGAAAAAAAGTAATGCGCTGCTAGACCGACAACTGGCGAATCGCATTGATCCGTTCAACCGCTGTTGGGTGGGAATAGTGGTATAGGGAATACCAAGGATGCGGCGTCAGGTTCGACAGATTCTTCACCGTCAAGTTGATCAGCGCTTCTTCCATTGCCGTACCGTCATGCAGGGTGATCGCGGCGAAGCGGTCGGCTTCATACTCGTGCTTGCGCGACAGGCGGTTCATGAACGGTGCCAAGAAAAAAGTAAACGGACCGGAGACAAGCGAAAATAACACCAAGGCGCCATGATTGGATGGTGCCAGACCGAAGGCGGTAAAAAATGGCGCGTAGCCGACCAGCAGACTGAGAATGTAGAGAGCGCCGAAGAGAAAAACCACCTGCACCCAGAGCATGCGGTGGATGTGTTTCATTTTGTAATGGCCCATCTCGTGGGCCAACACGGCCAATCCTTGAGCGGTCGACATCTGGTCAATTAAAGTATCGAAAAGAACGATGCGCTTCGACTTACCAATGCCGGTAAAATAAGCGTTGGAGTGGGCCGAGCGCCTGGATCCGTCCATCGAGTAAATGCCGCTGGTCGTGAATCCGATCTGCTCCGCCAACGCTAAAATGCGCTGGCGCAGTTCGCCCTCCCTGAGCGGTTCGAACTTATTGAACCAAGGCGCAATGAAGGTCGGGAAAATCACGATCATCAACAATTGAAATGCCACTGATAAAAGCAAAAGCCCAAAGCCACCAAGCCCGCCCTACGATGTCCATCAACCACAACACCACCAGTAAAAATGGCACGCCGAATAACAAACCTAAGACCAATCCTTTGAGTTTGTCGCCCAGGTAAAGCGCGACGGTGGTTTTGTTAAAGCCGAACTTGGCTTCGATGCCAAACGTCGAATAGAGCTCGGTCGGCAGCGCCGTTAGAGTGAGGATCGCGCCGACAGCACCGCAGAAAATAATTCCTTGGCCATAGCCGCCGAGCGAGAAGTTAGCGGCCCGCTGAGCCGACCAGTGATCGACTACGCCAAGTAAGCCGCTAAGTAGCATTATTAATAAGACAGCGCTGCCATAGAATTCAGACCAACGCTGAAACCTCGCCTTGGACAGTGTGTACTCAATGGACCTCGCGTAATCCTGCGGGGCGATTTTCCCGTGAAAAGCTTCAGGAATCACGTTTTTGGCGAAGCTTTTTTCAACCTGGCGAAGGTTTAGCTCGTTGAGCCCAAACTCAATGGCGAATTGAATAACAAAGAGCGCCAGAAAGACCGTGAGAATAAACTGGTCCATGAAAAAGCCGGCGCACGAGTCAGCGATGCGCGGTCAGAGATCGCCGACCGGTCTACGCCGGGGTTGGCGCCGGCGTCGATTCTACCGTCGTCGTCGTATAAGAAAAGACCAGCTTGCCGTCTTGCTCGTCGACTTCGACCTTACCGCCGTTTTGCAATTTGCCGAAAAGGATTTCGTCGGCCAGGACGCGCTTGATTTCGTTTTGAATCAGCCTTGCCATTGGCCGGGCGCCGAAAGTCGGATCGTAGCCGCGCTCGGCGAACCACTGGCGCGCGCGGTTGGTGAGTTCGAGGAAGACCTTGCGTTCATTCAACTGCTGATCCAGTTCGATGATGAACTTGTCGACCACCCGCTCGATATTTTCCTGGCTCAGCGCGTTGAATGTGATCATGGCATCGAGACGGTTGCGAAACTCCGGGGTAAACATCTTCTCGATCGCTTCTTTGCCCTTGCCGACGTTGGTGCGATCGCCGAATCCGATCGGCGTGCCGCTCATTTCACGTGCCCCGGCGTTGGTAGTCATAATCAGCACGATGTTTCGGAAGTCGGCCTTCTTACCGTTGTTGTCGGTCAAGGTCGCATGGTCCATCACTTGCAGCAATATATTGAATAGATCGGGATGAGCCTTTTCGATTTCATCGAGCAATAGCACCGCATACGGATTGCGGTTGATCGCATCGGTCAGCAACCCGCCCTGGTCGAAGCCGACGTAGCCTGGCGGTGCGCCAATCAAACGCGATACGGTGTGCTTTTCCATGTATTCGCTCATGTCAAAGCGGAGAAACTCGATGCCCATCGTTTTAGCAAGCTGCTTGGCCAGCTCGGTTTTGCCGACGCCAGTCGGACCGGCGAAGAGAAAACAGCCGATCGGTTTTTCCGGGTGACCCAGTCCTGACCGGGAAAGCTTGATCGTGCTCGCCAACATGTCGATTGCGGGATCTTGACCGAAGACCACCAGCTTGAGATCACGTTCCAGAGTCTGCAACTGTTCCTTGTCCGACGACGACACGCTGCGCGGCGGGATCTTGGCGATCTTAGCAACCATCTTTTCGACGTCTTTGGGGCCGATGCTCTTGCGCCGTTTATCCGCAGGTTGAATCTTGACCGCGGCGCCTATCTCGTCGATCACGTCAATCGCTTTATCAGGCAGGCAACGGTCATTGATATGCTTGGCGGAAAGCTTTACCGCAGCGCGGATCGCCCCGGCGCTGTAGTGCACGCCATGATGTTTCTCGTAGTGCGGTTTTAGCCCTTCAAGAATCTTGATCGCTTCGTCATGGCTCGGTTCGGGCACCTCGATCTTTTGAAACCGGCGGGCCAAGGCGCGATCCCGTTCGAAATAGCTTTTGTAGTCGTGATAAGTCGTCGAGCCGATGCATTTCAATTCACCCGAAGCTAAAGCAGGTTTGAGGATATTGGACGCATCCATCGAACCGCCACTGGTCGCTCCGGCACCGACGATGGTGTGGATCTCGTCGATGAAAAGAATCGAGTCGGGATGCTTCTTGAGTCCATTGAGCACGCCTTTAAGGCGCGCCTCAAAGTCGCCGCGAAACTTGGTTCCGGCCAACAAAGCGCCCATGTCTAGGGCATAGATCACCGCGCTCTTGAGCGCGTCGGGAACTTCACCATGATGGATTTTCAGCGCCAACCCTTCGGCGATGGCGGTTTTTCCGACGCCGGGGTCGCCAACATAGATTGGATTGTTCTTGCGCCGCCGGCATAGCACATGAATGGTTCTTTCAACCTCGTCGGCGCGGCCGATCAACGGATCGATATGACCCTGGCCCGCTTTCTCAACGAGATTGACGGTAAATGCCTCCAGCGGATTGACACGACGCGCCGGACGCTCGCCGTCCTCGTGATCATGATCCTCGTCATCGGCCTGGGGTGACGGCTCCTCGTCGCCGCCGATCTTCGACACACCATGAGAAACGTAATTGACCAGATCGAAGCGCGTTATGCCTTGCTCTTCCAAAAGGTAGACCGCGTAGGAGTCGGGCTCGCGAAACATAGCGATCAAGACATTGCTACCATTGACTTCCTTACGCTCCGCCGATTGCGCATGAATAAGCGCGCGTTGCAGCACCCGGTGAAAGCTTAAAGTCTGTTGCGGCTCGCGGTCGACTCCTGCAGGCAACGTTTCCATCTGCCCGTCAAAAAACTCCTCCAGTGACTTGTGAAGCTTTTCGAGATCGCCGCCGCAAGCGAGGATCGTGCTTTTACCGTCTTTGTCGCGCAGCAGAGCGAACAGCAGATGCTCCAGGCTGACATATTCATGCCGGCGGGTTTTGGCTTCTTTGAGCGCTCCGTTAAGTGTCGCTTCGAGATCTTTGCTAATCATGGTTAGGCCTCTTCCAACGTGCATTTCAGTGGATATTCATGCTGGCGCGCCAGGTTTTCGACCAGCGTGACTTTAGTTTCCGCGATTTCGTAAGTATAGACGCCGGCAACGCCGATGCCTTTTTTGTGGACATGGAGCATGATCTGCAGCGCTTCAGCCTGTTCTTTGTGAAAGACATACTGCAAGACCTGCACGACGAACTCCTTAGTAGTGTAATCGTCGTTATGCAGCAATACTTTATAAAGCGGCGGCCGTTTGACCTTTTTCTTGGTCTCGGTGACTACCTCGTGTATTCCGGTTTCTCTGCGGCTCATGGATTCCTTGGCCTCCCTGAAAACACAGGAAATCTAACATGCTGCCAAGGCAGCCCGCAATGCTCGCCGGCTCCTTGACAATAAATTGCTTGTAGCCCCCGATTCCCAGAGTGATATAGTTCATTGGGCAATTGTCGAGCCTTCGGGGGCGCTTAGGCTCGTCATTATCTCAGGAGGTGCTCTATGCTATCTAACAAAGTCAGCGAGATCATGACCACTGACTTGGTCAAAGCAACGGTATCCGCGACAATTTACAGTGTAATGGAAACCATGGTCGCCGAGGACGTTGGGCGTATCATTATTACCGATGACGAGGTGCCAGTAGGCATTTTCACCGAGAAGGACGTGCTCAAGCGCGTCATGGGCACGGCGATTGATGCTAAAAAAGCCAGCATAAAAGATGTCATGACTGCACCCGTTCGGGCTGTGCGCGAAGAAACACACATTGTCGACGCTTTCGCCAGGATGTATCGCGGCAAATACCGTCACCTGCTCGTACGGGGCCGGCGCGGTAAAATCATCGGCATCGTTTCCATGCGCCGAATTCTTAATATCGCCGTGGAATTGGGTCAGGGGATCAGCGAATCGCGAACCGTAGGCGATATCCCTGCCGCGCCGATCACCACCGTCGATGAATCCTCGACGGTCCATGCAACCGTGAATTTGATGAATCAACGGGGCCTCACCGCGGTCATTGTCACCGCGGCGGGAACCCCGACAGGAATCTTCACCGAGCGCGACGTGCTGAGACGGGTCGCGACAGTGAACATGGATCGGCAGCAAACACCGGTAAGGCAAGTCATGACCGCGCCGTTGATTGCGGTGCCGCGCGCTACTCTAGTGGGCGATGTGCTGGCCGAAATGTACCGCCGCGACATTCGCAACATGCCGGTGGAAGAGGCGCCAAACCAACTCCTCGGTCTGATCGCCATGCCGGAGATTCTCCAATACGCACAAGCGTTTAACATTGATGAGCAGGTGCGCCGGAGTTGGCAGGAAGTCGCCCAGGCCCTCGATACCGATGATCAATATACCCCCGGCTAGAGGGCGTAAATCGTTGTCTTTCAAAGCGATTATGTTAGAATTATAGTGTTGTCAGAAAGTTCGAAGGAGGCTGTATTTTGGAGACACCGCTAATCAATGACTTAAACATCTGCGTCGCCACTGAAAATGGTTCCGGTAGCGCATCGTCGAACAACATTCTGTTCAAGGCGATATTCAAGATGGGCATACCCTGTTCATCGAAGAATATGTTTCCGTCGAACATTCAGGGGTTGCCCACCTGGTACCAGATTCGCGCCAATGGCGACGGCTATATGAGCCGTAAGGATGTCATCGACGTGATGGTGATGTTCAACGACACCACGGCAGCGAAAGACATTTACCGCGTGCGCGATGGCGGGGTGATTTTATACGATGACTCCACAGCGCTTTCGCCGACTTTAAAGCGCGACGGTGTTCAGTATTTCGGCTTTCCAGCAAATAAACTCGTGGCCAAGCTGGTTCCGGCGTCGCCGTTGCGCGCCAAACAGCGAAACATGGTTTACGTCGGCGCCTTGGCCTATTTATTTGGCATCGATATGTCGGTCATCAAAGGGGTTCTCGAGGATACCTTCGGCAAGAAACCGGCGGTTATCGAGTCGAACCTGGTCTGCATAGATGCCGGCTATCAATACTGCAAAGAACAAGGCTACAAACAGAACATTGCTCATCTCGAGCCGATCCCCGACGGCAATAAAGGCAAGATCATCACCGAAGGCAACACCGCAGCCGCTCTCGGGTCGATTTACGGCGGGGCCTCGGTAATTTGCTGGTATCCAATCACGCCTTCAAGTTCCCTCGCCGAGGCCATGGAGTATTATTTACCGCGCCTGCGCAAGCAGATCGACGGCAAAAAGCCTTATGCCATCGTCCAGGCGGAAGACGAAATCGCGTCTGCCGGTATGATCGTCGGCGCCGGTTGGGCTGGCGCTCGGGCAATGACCTCGACCTCGGGGCCGGGCGTGTCGCTGATGAACGAGTCAATCGGTTTGGCCTACTACGCCGAGATTCCCTGCGTATTTTTTATCATTCAGCGCGGCGGACCATCTACCGGTCTGCCGACGCGTACACAGCAGGCCGATATTTCACTGATGTATGGCGCCTCTCATGGTGATACCCGTCATATTATTCTGATTCCCCATGACATGAACTCCTGCTTCGATCTCGCGCGCCAGAGTTTCAATTACGCCGACCGCTTCCAGACTCCGGTCTTCGTCGCCATGGATCTCGACCTGGGCATGAACATGTGGTCGTCGGAACCACTCAAGCTGACCCAGGAACCCTTCGACATCGGCAAGCGACTGAACGCCCAGGATTTGGATGAATGGACCAAAGCCGGCAAAAAATTCCGCCGCTATTTCGACCAAGACGGCGACGGCATTCCCTATCGTACCGTGCCGGGTAACGAGAATCGCCTGGCCTCGTACTTCACCCGCGGTTCCGGCCATGACGCCGACGCCAAGTATTCCGAGGACGAGCATGACTACAAGTACATCCTCGATCGCCTGCGTCAAAAGTTCGACACCGCGCGCAAATTTGTCCCCAAACCGATCATTGAAAAAGAAAAAGGCGTTAAGACCGGCATCATTTGTTACGGCTCCAGTTACGAACCGGTGCGCGAAGCCCGCGACCGGTTGAAAGCACGCGGCTTAAAGACCAATCATATGTTGATCCGCGCGCTTCCGCTGACTAGCGAAGTGACGGACTTCTTGGCCGAGCACGATACGATTTATTTCGTTGAACAGAACCGTGACGGACAAATGGCCGCCATTATCAAGGACGAACACCCGGATCTCGGAGCTAAGATCGTCAGCGTGTTAATCTATAACGGCTTGCCCGCGACCCCTTTGGAAGTGGTTAATCAGATTTTCGCCGCAGCTCAATCAGCAAAAATTGCGTAAAGGACGACAACATGGCAGAAGCAAAACTCAATCGCTTAAAATTATCCGAAAAAGACTACGACGGCGCGCCCTCGACCATGTGCAAGGGCTGCGGCCATGACGCGATTTCCGCGTCGGTGCAGCGCGCCTATTTCGAAAGCAGCATCGACCCGCGCAAGGTGGTCAAACTCAGCGGCATCGGCTGTTCGTCGAAAACTCCGGCCTATTTTTTAAGCCAATCCTTCGGCTTCAACGCCGTGCATGGCCGCATGTCGGCGGTGGCCACCGGCGCTAACTTAGCGAATCATACCTTGCTGCCAATCGGCGTCTCCGGCGACGGCGATACCTCCGCCATCGGGCTCGGCAATTTTTGCCATATGATGCGGCGCAATGTGAACATCACTTACATCATCGAGAACAACGGCGTCTATGGCTTGACCAAAGGCCAGTTCTCCGCCACCGCCGATGTCGGTTCGGTGATGAAGGGCGGTAAAGTAAACGATATACCCGCCATCGATTTGGCCGAGTTGGCGATCACCCTCGGCGCAACCTACGTCGCCCGCAGTTTTTCCGGCGACCGCAAGCAACTCACGCCGCTAGTGCAGGGAGCCCTGGCACACAGAGGCAGCGCGATCCTCGACGTCATCAGCCCGTGCGTGACGTTTAATAATCACGAGGGATCGACGAAGAGTCTGAAATACGTCAAAGGCCATCTCGATCCGATCCACGATCTGGACTTTGTGCCGCCCTATGAAAATATCGAAGCCGACTACGACGAGGGCACGGACCATGAAGTTGCGATGCACGACGGCTCGCGCATAATCCTCCACAAACTCAGCAAGCATTACGATCCGACCAGCAAGTCCAATGCGATTCAAGCGATCCATGGCGCTATCGCCGAAGGCAAGTTTCTCACCGGTTTGATCTACTACAATCCCAACCGCAAGGAATTTGCCGAAGAACTTAATCTTTGCGACACGCCGCTGTCGGAATTGGGACAGGACTTGTTGCAGCCGCCCGCCGAAGCCTTGGAGCGTATCAACGCCGAAATGATGAAGTAACTGAAAAAGTATTCTCAACTAGAAAGAAAAGCCCGGTAGATGTTCTACCGGGCTTTTCTTATTGCCGCTAAATAATGCCACGCGGAAGTATTATAGTCCGGCAGCTTCTTTGGCGGGCAGTTCGCGCCAAGCGTCGATGATATCACTTGACGAGGCCACCAGGCCGAAGTGACGGCGCATATTATCGAGCGTTCCGAGATGTAACTTCGCTTCATAAGCAGCGGAACAGTCATCGATCATGGTCACATAATAATCGTACATGTAGGCGTCCCGCGCTGTGGTTTCGACGCACACGTTGGTGGCAACGCCACAGACAAGAACGCTTTGGATATTACGCGCCTTGAGCACGGTGTTGAGATCGGTATTGATGAACGCGCTGTAGCGGTGCTTGATGACGACCCGCTCGGACGGCAAGGGCGAAATGCCGTCATAGAGTTCGGCACCCCAACTGCCTTCCCGGCAAGTGCTGAGCCCGCTCTTTTGCGATGAGCGATAGATCCACGACGGCGTATCGGTCCATTCGCTATGGGTGGTGCGAATGTAAACGATCGTCAACCCAATGCGCCGCCCCTCTTCAATGACACGCAAAAGGTTGGGAACCATGGCCACGGCCGCGCTGACATCTTCGCCGCGTTTGCCGGCGCTGCCGTCAGGGCTGACAAAATCATTCTGCACGTCGACGACGATCAGTGCAGCATTTTTCGGGTCACAACGCTCTTTCAAGGTTCGCAAGACATCCACAGAGAACTCCTTTCTAACACATCCCGACCACTGTTATCAGTGATCGTGTTTCTTCGCTAAGCCACCATGGCCCATGGCCATGATATCGGCGCGGGTGATTTTCTCGCCGGCGATCAAGCGCGGCAACAAAGCATCGAAGGCGGTAAACGGATCGTGCAGCACGCAGCCGGACAATCCCATCACCGGCGTCTCGCCGAGATAAGCCATCAAGAACATCGAGCCGGGTAAAATTGGAAAACCATGGGTTTCCACGGTCGCGCCGCTGCGACGAATTCCCTCCGGGGTCTTGTCATCAGGATCGACAGACATGCCACCGCTGACTAAAATCACGTCCGCACCCGCTTGCTTGGCGTCCTTTATTAAACCGCCGATCACCTCCGGATCGTCCGGAGATAGTTTCACCGATTCAACCGTCGAGCCCAAATCGCCGACTTTTTTAGTCACCACCGGGCCGAAGCCGTCTTTGATTCTTCCGGTGAAAACTTCACTGCCGGTGACCACTAAATGAACTTTCTTGGCTGGCATGGGTAGAATCGTCACAATCGGCTTGCCCTGACACAGTGCCTCGGCTTTCTTTATTAATTCTTCTTTGACGATGACGGGGATTGTTCGCGTGCCGGCGACGACGGTGTTTTCCTTGACGTAGCGATCGCCGGGCAATGTCGCGAGCATGAGGTCACCGAGGGAATTGAAACGGCAAAGCAGATCGACATCGACCTTGAGCAAACCGGAAATGGTCGCGACCAGATTAATTCTACCTTCGCTCGGATCGGTTAATTTTAAATTAGCCCCCGCCGCCGCTTTGGCCAGCCGGCGCGCCGCGTCTTCTTCGTGCAGCTCACCGTTCTCTAGATTCATGACGTAAATATTCGCCTTGCCGACATCTAAGAGTTTCGAGACGTCTTCAGGGCGAATGATATGGCCGCGCCGAAAGGCCGGTCCCTTATGCTTGCCAGGAATGATCTCGGTAATGTCGTGGGCGAGGGGAAGTCCTACCGCTTCTTCCACAGGGATGACTTTGAGCATGACTTTACTCTCTCCGTTCAATAAATCTTTGGCTGCGGTGTTGAATTCTATACCACTAAAAATGGTTTTTCAGCAGCGATCACACGGATTTCGCGAAACGCACATCGACCGAAGCGTTGATCCGATGATAATAATTATACTTAACGATACAATTATAATATCATGACAGATTTGCTTAAAACACTGTGGCTATTACTGATTCATCAAATACCGCCAAAACCAGCCTATCTGAGAGTGAAGATTTGGCGGCGCTTGCAGCGTCTCGGCGCGGTCGCGGTGAAAAACTCTGTCTATGTTTTACCCAGGAATGAACAGACCCAAGAGGATTTCCAGTGGGTACTGCGTGAAGTTGTTCACGCAGGCGGGGACGCCTCGCTTTGTGAGGCGCGTTTCATTGAAGGTATCTCCGACGATGAAGTGGAGGAACTGTTTCGTTCGGCCCGAGAAGCTGATTACCAAAGCATATCCAGGGAAGCCCGGCTGATAGCGGCCACCCTGACCCCGAAGCGCAAGAGCGATGATGAACGCACAACACAGTTGGCTCTTGAAGTGGAGCGGCTGCATAAGCGCATGGCGGAAATTGCAGCGATTGATTTCTTCAACACGCCGGAGCGAGAAGCTGCGGAGCAGGTGATCTTTTCCCTCGAAGCACGCCTGCAAGACCGTCTCCGGCGGTCAAAGCCGCACGGAGAAAACGGCAGGCTAGCGATCTCCAAGGCTTAACGTGGGTCACGCGGAAAGGCATTCATGTCGACAGAATGGCGAGCGCCTGGCTGGTGCTCCGATTCATCGATGGGCAAGCACGGTTTAAGTTTGTTCAGACAAAAGGCTACGTACTGCAACCAAGAGAAGCTCGTTTCGATATGTACGAGGCGGAATTTACCCACGAGGGAGATCGCTGCACCTTCGAAGTGCTGATGGATCGCGCGGGGCTGGACGATCCGGCTCTTCGAGCGATCGCGGAAATTGTTCACGAGGTTGATCTCAAGGATAGCAAGTTTTCGCGCCAGGAAGCTCTCGGCATCGATCGCTTGATTGCAGGTATAGCGATGGCGCACAGAGATGACGAAACGCGTTTACAACGCGCGTCGGCAATGTTCGACGATTTGTACGCGTATTTTCACCGCAAAGGTGCATCGGTGTAATGCTCAATCCGTAAAGAGAGACTTGATGACCCTGACCGAACTGGTTCGTTACTTTCTCTATCTCGGCGCCTTTGGTTTCGGCGGTCCGGTGGCATTAGTCGGCTTCATGCACCGCGACCTGGTCGAGAAACGAGGAGCCATCACCGAAGATACCTACAAACTGTCCCTGGCGCTCGCCCAGATCATGCCGGGACCCTTAGCCGCGCAAGTCGCGATAGCCATCGGTTATTTCGAGGCCGGGATCGCCGGTGCAACCTTAGCGGGTATCGCCTTCGTATTGCCTTCGTTCCTCATGGTCGTTGGCATCTCGCTGGTTTATGTCGCCTACGGCGGGCTCTGGTGGATGCAGGCGCTGTTCTATGCGATCGGCGCAACCGTCATCGCGATCATCGCCATCGCTGCCTTTAAACTCGCCCGCAGCACCAACAAACGCGATCCCTTGCTCTGGGGAATCTTTGCTGTGCTCACCGCAGTCACCTTATGGGCCCAGGCGGAGCTGGCAGAGTTTTTCATTCTCGCCGGTCTGGTCGTTCTTTTGATCCGGGCTTGGCCGGGCGCCAAGCCGGGAACGCTGATGGTGCTCGGCGGGTTGGCGCTGGGTTTGGCGATTTGGTTTATCGAAGCATGGTTGCGCCAGACCGGCACACCGGTAGATTCCACCGGCCTGTTGACCCAGATACTATTATTTTTCACCAAAGCCGGCACCTTTGTTTTTGGCAGCGGCTTGGCGATCATTCCGTTCTTGCAGAAAGGCGTCGTCGAGCAATTCCATTGGTTAACCGACCACCAATTTCTCGACGCCGTCGCCGTGGCCATGATTACGCCCGGGCCCGTCGTTATCACCGTCGCCTTCATCGGCTTTATCGTCGCAGGTCTTGCCGGTGCGGTGATGGCCGCCATCGGCATCTTTCTGCCGGTTTATATCTTCACCATCGTTCCCGCCCCTTGGTTCAAACGTCACCGTGACAACCCGCAACTCAAAGCCTTCGTCGACGGCGCCACCGCGGCGGCCACCGGCGCCATCACCGGCGCAGTCCTGGTGCTCGGCGCCCGCTCTGTCAACGATGCGCCAACGGCGCTCATCACCATCGTCAGCCTAGCAGTCCTGTGGCGCTATAAAATCCCCGAGCCGATCATCGTTTCGGTTGCCGGTCTTGTCGGTTTGATTGTTTACCCGATGCTTCATTGACAGGTTCGTATGAAGTGGATCACGCGCACACACATTCGCGTCAATCGGGTCGCCACCGCCTGGCTGATTCGCCGCTTCATCGATCAACATGCTGAATTTATTTTCGTCGAACCGGCAGAGGTCGCGAGAATTCAAGAGCGTGAAAATGGTCAAGGCTTCGATGCCCCAGACGCAACTTATCCGCACAAGCACAGGCAAGGTCGCTGTTCCTTCGAAGCCCTGATCGACGAATATTGTGCGAGCGATGCCGTGCTCAAGGATATGGCGCGCATGGTGCGCGGCGCCGACTTTGCCGATGAAATTAATTTAACCGAGGAATCAGCAGGAACTAGAACGATCTCGCAAGGCTTTCCGCTTGTCAGCAAAGACGATCAGGAGACCGTAGAACAAGCTGGTTTTCTCTACGACGTCCTTTATGCGTCAATCAAAACAAGGCAACCGAGCTAGGCAACGATATAATGGTCGCTGCGCTGCCCAGGGCGATTCTATCTAATTGTCTCGTTCCGGCGCTTGTCCCGGCGCAAGCGATGCGCTGGCAGGGGGGGTTTCAGCCGCGGCGCTCTGTTCCGTGGAATGTACTAGCACCTTATCAATGCGTTTGCCGTCCATGTCGACGATCTCGAAGCGTAAGCCGCGCCATTCGAAAGATTCCGCCACCGCCGGGACACGGCCCATCTGATTAAAAACAAAACCGCCTAATGTCTGGAAAGCGTCGCGCTTTTCCCCTGGCAGAGCTTCGATTTGAAATATTTCCTTGAATTCTTCGACGCTCAACATGCCGTCGAGCAACCAGGAGCCGTCATTGCGCCGCACAGCTTTGGGGTCGGCGGCCGTCTCGCCGATCGGAATATCGCCGGCGATCGCTTCGAGGATGTCGTGGTGGGTGAGCAGCCCCTCGATGCCGCCGTATTCGTCGACGACCAAAGCGATATGTTTGTTGCTCTTTTTGAACGAGTCCAACAATTCCAGCGCGGATATGGTGCGCGGCACAAAAAGCGGCTGCTGCATCAGGGCATTGAGATCGATCGCCTTGCCAGCCAAAGTATGCGCCAGCAAATCCTTCGCCTGGACTACGCCGGTAACATTATCGAGACTGCCGGCGGCCACCGGAAAACGCGAGTGACCGCTCTCGGCGATCTTCGAGCACACTTGTTCCATGGTATTTTCCAGGTCGAGCCAGGAGATCTGCGTGCGCGGCGTCATCAGTGAGTGCGCGGTTTTATCGCCGAGACGCAGCACCGCATCGACCATATCCTCCGCGGTTTCTTCGAAAATGCCGGCTTCGGCTCCCTGCTGCACCAAGGTGGTTATTTCCTCCTGGGTCACCGGCGCCTGCTGAGCCGGCGCTCCGCCAAACAGCCGGCAAACCAGTTCCGTCGAGACGCTAAGCAAATGCACCATTGGCGCCGAAAGCCAGGCAAAGCCGCGTAGCGGCAAGGCAACCCAGGTAGCGATGCTTTCGGGATGGCGCAACGCCAATCGCTTGGGTGCTAATTCGCCAATCACCAGGGAAAAAAAAGTAATGATCAGAACCACCAGGCCCAAGGCGATTTCGTGGTGGTAAGGGTAAAGACCAGGCAACATCTTTAGGTATTCGGCCAGCCAAGCCGCCGCTCCGCGCCCGGCGAAGGCACCGGTTAGGATACCGATGAGGGTAATGCCGATCTGCACCGAAGAGAGGAGTCGACTGGGCGTTTGCGCCAGCTCTAACGCGATTTTCGCTCGGGCATTGCCTTTGTTGGCCCAATCCTGCAGCCGCGACTTGCGCGCCGTGATCACCGCCATTTCCGACATCGCGAAAATACCGTTGGCTAAGATCAACAGAGCGATAACTAGGATTTCGAATCCGATCGACATTTTCGGCTCCTCATGTAGCAGGCGAGAACCGCGCCAGGGAAATTCTATCGTGCTGTCAATAGTAAACAAGCATAGTTGTCAATATTACGTGCCGCGCCCGCCGCACAGTTAGTTTCAGCCCGCACCTAAGGCATAAACGGCGTCGGCCAATGCCTGTTACGAACGACATGTTCATATAGGTTGACGCTGGCTGGGGCGAAGCCGCGTTTCTCTATTAAAGCGTCGCCACGTCGGGCATCGCACAAGCGACGCTAGCTGAAACTATGACATTAATCGCGCGAGTGTCTCGCCCGCCGCCGCGCTTAACAAAACCACGAGCCACGGCTGCTGCTTCCAGAACATTAGCAGCATGAATCCAACCAACGCGAGCGCGAAATCTGTCGCAGAATGGATCGCACTGGTCCAAACCGGGTTATAGAGCGCGCCGAGAAGCAGGCCAACCACCGCGGCATTGACACCGCTTAGCGCCGATTGAAAATTCGCATTTGCCCGCAACTGCTGCCAAAACGGCAGCGCGCCAACGACAAGGAGAAGCGACGGCAGAAATATCGCTGTCAGCGCTAACAACGCCCCTCTCCAGCCATTCATTACCGCGCCGAGATAAGCCGAGAACGTAAACAGCGGTCCGGGCACTGCCTGCGTCGCTCCATAACCGGCGACGAATTGTTCATCCGTAAGCCAACCCGACCTGACCACCTCGGTTTGCAGTAGCGGCAATACCACATGGCCGCCGCCGAAAACCAACGAACCGACACGAAAGAAGCTGTCGAAGACATCTAACCAATGACTCTGCGCCAACGGCCGAATCGCCGGCAGGACGAGCAACAGGACGAAAAAAATAATCCAAGCGAAAACACCCGTGCCTTTGCTCACGGGAAACTGTGCGTCGACTTGAGACGTCAATTTAATCGGGGCTAGGAACAACCAACCAACGATTCCGGCGACAATGATTGAACCCACCTGCCCGGCAGCTGTAGGCCAACTAAGCGTGACAACTGCTGCGACAATCGCCAACGTCGCGCGTAGACGGTCCGGGCACAGCGATTTGGCCATCCCCCAAACCGCTTGAGCCACCACTGCAACCGCAACGACTTTCAAACCATGCAACCAACCGGTAGCCGCAGCGGTGCCGAGCGCATCGACACCGAAAGCAAAAACAATCAGCAACAACGCCGACGGCAAAGTAAAACCGAGCCACGCAGCCAACGCACCGGGCAACCTCGCGCGTGAAATGCCGATCGCCATGCCCACCTGGCTGCTCGCCGGTCCTGGTAAAAACTGGCACAGCGCGATTAGATCGGCGTAGCTTTTCTCGTCCAACCATTTGCGCCGCACCACATATTCATCACGGAAATAGCCGAGATGAGCGATCGGACCGCCGAACGAAGTGAGACCCAGACGAAGGGCGACGGTGAATACTTCCAAGAACGCTGACATGGTCAGACCATACATGAAGGTAAAGCTCCCAGCGAATACGCCTATGACTATGTCTTCTCCTCCGGCGGCTTTACATGGCGGAACAGGGCGAAGATCCACAAGTCATAGACAATTTTGATTCGCCGGCCGCCAGGAACGGCAAACCTAGCGCGGCGACCGCGAGCAGCGCGCCGGTGAATAACGGCGCCAGCGCGGCGCCGGCATTGCGCGCGACCGCAAGCACTCCGGCCGCCGCGGTCCGTTCGTCTGCACCGACCACCGCCATGGTGTAAGACTGCCGCGTCGGCACGTCCATTTGCGAGAGCGAGTAACGCAGCAATAAAATCGCCGTGGCCCATTCCACGTTGGGCATCAGCGGCACCAACAATATTAGGATAATCGACGGTAGGTGGGTGAACACCATGGTGTTGAGTAAACCGATGCGGCGCGCGATTGCGGGAGCGGCGAGAAAGGACAGGGCCGCGAAAATGTTGGTGCCGAAGAAGATCCCGCCCAGAGCCTGCAAGTCAGTTTGGTAACGCAGATAAAACCAGTAAGCGACGATGCTCTGAACGATGAACCCGCCGGCGAAAGCATCGAGAGCGAACAATCCGGCAAGCTTGGCGACGATGGCGCGGGATTGCCGCAAGCCTACTTTTTGGGCCGTCGGTTGAGTTTTCTTTGGCGCTTCGACCTCAGGCGACAGCAAGGTGAACAGTCCCGCAAGTAAAAGCGCCGCGGCAACGTAACCCCAAATCAACAAGTTGTAACCGGCGACCACAGTCAATGAAAATTTCGAGGGCAAACTGACCATCAGCGCCCCCAGTGCGCCGGCAAACGAGCCGACCAAATTGTACGCCGAGAACACCGCGGTGCGGCTCCGATCGCTGGTGGCTTGTGGTAAAATCGCTTGTTCGAGTGAAAGAAACGGCCCAACTTCCTTTCCCGACGGGCTGATGGTGCCGAAGACCGCCGCGAAGGTCAGCACGATCGGATTGTCACTGACAGCAAATGCCCAGCCCGCGAGTGCCATCAGCAATGCGCCGACGATCAGCAAACTCTTTCGCCCAAAGCTGTCGGCAAAAGCCGTGATGATAACCGTCATTACCGCGCCTCCGGCAAGGGCTGCGGTAAATATCCACCCGATCGAAGTCGTGCTTAAGCCGATGGCATCGAGATAGAGTCCGAGAATGACCGAGAGAAACCCGTAGGCCAAGGAACGTATGCCGCAGGTGGCGAATAATAACCAGCCATCCCGGGAAAGCACAAAGCCCATGGAACTCGCGTTGGCTCAGTTCACCGCGAGCTGCCGCTGCCCATGGAATTCAGCCGGCCGCCGTCCACCGGCAAGATCGAGTTGGTGATGTAGCTGGCCTTATCCGAGGCGAGAAACAGCGCGGCTTCGGCGACATCCTCCGGCTGCCCGATACGGCGCAGCGGAATGATGTCGTATTCCGGTTTGCGGCTGCCCATGTCCTTAGCGCCGATCGGCGTGCCAACCAGACCGGAAATCAAACCGTTAACGCGGATCGTCGGTGCCAGATCGGCGGCGGCTTGTCGAGTGAGCGAATTCACCGCGCCTTTGGAAATCGAATAGGCGGCGCCGCCGGCGCTCGAACGCTCGCCCGAGGCGGCGGAAATATTGATTATGCTGCCGCTGCCCTGCGCTTTCATCATCTTGCCGGCGTGTTGAATGCACAGAAAGTAGCCCGTCAGATTGATCGCCAGAATGCGGTTCCATTCTTCCAAGTTAATGTCGAGGATGCCGCCTTTGCTCGAGTGGGCGACGTTGTTGACGAGAATATCCAGACCGCCATGTTTTGTCTTTATATGATCGAACATCGCTTTGACCTGTTCGGCATCGGCCACATCGGCTGCAAAAAAATCGCCGCCGACCTCCTCGGCAACTTTTTTGGCGTCCGCTTCATGGCGCGAATGCACCACGACTTTAGCGCCTTCGCGGGCGAATGTGCGGGCGATAGCTAGGCCGATATTATGAGTGGAGCCGGTAACTAATGCGATTTTCTCCGCGAGAATCATGCAACGCTCCTTCGGGATTTCATTGAAAGTCAGTAGCTATTTTAAGCACAACGGCGAGCAAGCAGCCGATGAGCGACGCCAACCTAGAGCGTCGCGGCCTGCTGGGTAAGTTTAATCTGGACAAATCAATAGCGTCAGCGGTCAACGATCCCGTAGCCGCCAATCCGGCGAAACTGCATCAGCCGCCGAGCGAGATCATTTCAATTTTCTTGTGGTTTTTGGGATCGTAGTTCGACGAATTGAGCGCCGTCAGACGATCGGCAGAATAACGGTCGGTGCGCCCGGACCAGATCTTAGCGATAAACTGACCAACCTCGTCGTCGCTGGCGCCGCTGCGTAGCTGGGCCTTCAAGTCATGACCGACATCGGAAAATAAGCAGGTGACGAATTTACCGTCCGCAGTAATCCGCGACCGCGTGCAGCTTGAACAAAACGGCTCGGTCACCGAGGCGATCACGCCGATATCGCCCTGGCCGTCGATGAATTCATAGTCCACCGCCGGCGCGCTGCCCTGGTCGCGGCCGATTTCCCGCAGCGGATAGCGGGCGTGGATCGTTTCGATAATCTGTTTTTTTGACACCAGTTTCGCCGAAGTCCAATTGTTCGAGTTGCCAACATCCATGTACTCGATGAAGCGCATGGCAAAGCCGTTGGTGCGAGAGAATTCCACCAGCGGCAAGATATCGTCGTCGTTGACGCCGCGCTCGATCACGGCGTTGAGTTTGAGCGGCGTCATACCAGCCGCTTTGGCGGCAAAGATTCCCTCGAGCACTTTGTCGAGATCGCCTCGCTTGGTCATGCGTTTGAACTTGTCCGCATCCAAGGTATCGATGCTGACATTCACCCGTTTCAGTCCGGCTTTGGCGAGGGCGTCGACTTGATCGGCCAGCAGCGCGCCATTGGTAGTCAAACAAAGATCCTTGAGGCCTTCCAGCGGCGCGAGTTTTTCGATTAATCGATGCAGGTCCTGGCGCACCAGCGGCTCGCCGCCGGTGAGGCGAATCTTTTCGACGCCGCGCTCAACAAATAGCTTAGAGATGCGGGCGATCTCTTCGAACGTCAAAATCTCTTTCTTATCGATCCACTCGTATGTGTCCAGCGGCATGCAGTAGGTGCAGCGGAAGTTACACCGGTCGGTGACCGAAATCCGCAGGTCCTTGAGCGGTCGATTGAATGTGTCGGTGAGCATCGAAATAACTATGCAACAAAGGGGTAGGGGGTTCAAGCTGGCGAATTTTTTGCTGAAAAATCATTACTTTGTCGGATTTGGCCGATCTGTTATCCTAATTCGGCAATGAGCCTGCGCCAGCAACAAATCGCCGTCTTTTGCGCCACCGTGGTGGTTATTTTCGGTCTGCTCGGCGCCGGTATCTGGCTAATCGCCCAACGTTTAACCGCCGAAGCGACCTTGCAAACGGCTTTGTTAATGGCGCGTCAAGTCGAGATCGCTCTAGCCGATAGTTTGCGCGAGCGCCCGGTGATCGTTCAGCGCGAGCGACAGGCACAAAGTGCGCCGGCATCATTCTGGGGTTTTCTCGGTAAGGTGTTCGATGGCCGCCGCTCCGGGCCATCCTCGACCACGACGACCACCCGCTATAGCGCACCGCGCCATGACGAGGTCCGCGGCCTGATGCGCGCCTTCGTCGACCGGAGCGCCAGCATCGAAGCCATGTGGGTGGTCAATGGCGACGGGCAGTTGTTGTACACGTCAGTCGCTGGCGATGGTGAGAAGTCGCCGTCGACGACTCTGGTCATGAATAAATTGCGCAATGGCGAAACTCTCACCAGCAGCAAACGTCAGGGCAATAACGACTATTACGATGTCTGGGTTCCCTTGCAGATGCCCCAAGGCGTGCGCAGTCCGGGCGGCCTACGGCTTTGGCTCAATCCCGCGGACTGGACCGGACTGCTAACCGGACTATGGCATCAGCTAACCTTACTGTTTATCCTTGGCGGTGGCGTGGCGCTAGTGGCGGCGTTTCTGACCACGACGCTTTATACCCGCCGTTTTCGTTTGATCGCCGACACCTTGCGCCAAGCCGAGGCCGGCACCTACGCCACCCGGCCACAGTATGGTAGCCAGGACGAAGTCGGTGTTAGTTTGGACTTGATCGATCGCTTGGTCATGAAGCAGCGCAAAAACGTCGGCACGCCCGCACCGCTGCAGCGGCTCGCCCTCGCCGCACGGACGCTGGCCCATGAAGTCAAAACCCCGCTTAACGCTTTGGCCATCCATCTTGAGGTGCTGCGCAATAAAGTTAGTACCGATAATGACAGTGATGGGCAATCCCAGCGCTCGCTAACTGCTTTGGACTCAAGCATTCGTCAGGTCGACCGTCTGGTACGCGACTTTACGGACTATTCAGCGCCGGTAACCATGGAGCGGAAACCGATCGACGTCGCCGCAGTGTTGCACACCAGTCTGGAAGCGATCGGCGCGGCATGTCAGGCGAAGAGAATAATATTAAGGAAAGAACTCGCCCCCGGTCCCTGGCAAGTTTCCGGCGATGCCATCCGCTTGCGCCAGACTTTCGATAATCTTTTGTGCAACGCCATGGAAGCCCAGCCCGACGGCGGCGAAGTTTTTGTCAGTGCTAAAGCGGAAAGCGCGCAGCTCATCATCGACATCAGCGACGGCGGTCCCGGCGTGCCGCCTGACCAGCGGGGCGAAATCTTCGAGTTTGGTAAAACCACCAAGGCCACAGGCAGTGGTATCGGCTTGCCGTTGAGTCAGTTGATCGTCGAATCCCACGGCGGCGCGCTGGTTTATCACGAGCGCAACGGCAGCGGCGCAACCTTTCGCGTGCAAATACCCTTGGAGACAATCAGCTAAATGGCACGTCCACGTCCCGCCGTACTGGTAGTCGATGACGACCCGGCGACCCGCCAGGGTCTGACAGTCTTACTCGACAGCTGGGGTTATCGGGCCAGCGAGGCCGAAGACGGCAAGGCCGCGCTGGCGGCTTGCGAACGGGAATTGCCACAAGCGATCGTCACCGACTTGATGATGCCGGGCATGACCGGCTTGGAATTCGTCGCTGCCCTGGGCGAGCGCGTGCAGCAAGCCGCGGTGGTTTTCGTCACCGGCCAGGCAGCCATCGACACGGCGGTCCAAGCAATCAAGCTCGGCGCCTATGATTATCTATCGAAACCTCTGGAGCCCCAGCGCTTGCGCGAGGTGCTCGAAAAAGCCCTGAAGCAAATTGGCCTGGCGCGTGAAACCGGCGCTCTGCGCCAGCGGTTGGAATCGCCGCTCGGTTCCTATGGCGCCCTGATCGGCAAGTCGGCGCCCATGCGCAAACTCTATCAACAGATCGGCCAGATCGCCGCCACCAATGCTGCGGTGCTGGTGAGCGGCGAAAGCGGTACAGGTAAAGAATTGGTCGCGCAAACTTTGCACGACCTATCGCCGCGCCGCGATGGCAACTTTCTCGCCCTCAACTGCGCGGCGATCTCACCGACGCTGATGGAAAGCGAGCTGTTCGGTCACGAGAAGGGCGCTTTTACCAGCGCCGTCGATCGTCACCTGGGCTGTTTCGAACAAGCCGACGGCGGCACGCTGTTCCTCGACGAAATCACCGAGATGGCGCCGGAAGTGCAGCCAAAATTTCTTGCGGGTGCTCGAGGAAGGGCAGATACGGCGCATCGGCGGCAGCAAGAATATTTCAGTTTCCGTGCGCGTGGTCGCGGCGACCAACCGCCAACCTTCAACCGCCGTAAAAGACGGCAAGCTGCGCCAGGATCTGTTTTACCGATTGAACGTATTTTATCTGGAACTGCCGCCCCTGCGCGAGCGCGGCGAGGACATCGAGCTGCTCGCCGGTTATTTTCTCGAATCCTTCGCGGCCAAATATCATAAATGCAAAACTCCCTTGGGCCACCGACTTCGGCGCCGCCTTGCGCAGCCATCACTGGCCCGGCAACGTCCGCGAGTTGCGCAACGCCATGGAGCGCTTGACCGTCTTGACCGGCGGAACCAGTCTAACGGCCGCGGACTTTAAACAATTTTGCCTGTCGACGTTGATCGAAGAACCCGCCGAGCTCGCGCCCATGTCCCTGGCCGAAGCCGAGCGCATTGCCATCGAGCGTGCCCTCGCCGCCACGGCGGGGAATAAAACCCAAGCCTCCCAGCTGCTCGGCATCACACCGAAGACATTGAACGCCAAACTTGCTCTCTACGCGCAAGAGTAATTTCTCCCCGGTCCGAACTTTTTTTCCCTTCCCATGCCGCGCCAATCCGCGCCAAGTGGTTGATTCTATTTTCATCTGACTTTGGCATAGCCGTTGCCATACCTAGCAATGGAAGCGCTGAGCAGAATCTTTGCGCAAACTCTGAGCGAGGAGCGGTGCAATGAAGAAAATATCCAAGGACCTTACTATTGCTGCAAGCGCTGCTGATGATTTTTGCCGCGCCCGGACGCCGACGCCTTCCGTAAGGATCGGCAGCAAGCTGACCGCGCGAAGCCCCGCGCCGAACAGGAATTGAACCGGGTGCGCCAGATCATGCTGCCGCTCTTGCAGGCAACCGATCATCGAATCGCCGTTGAGACGAAATTCGTCTGACCATCGTCGATGAAGCTAAGATCAACGCCGCCAGTGGCGGCGGTGGCCAGTTCTACGTCACCACCGGCTTGCTAAGGCAAGCCACCGACGAGCAACTGCGCGGCGTCCTCGCTCATGAGATCGCCCATGAAGACCTCGGTCATCCCACTAAAGCGCAGGTGCTCGGCGTTGGTATCGGCGTGGGCGCAGCTTTGTTGGAAAAAGTATTTCCCGGTAGCGGTGCCATCGCACCTATCGCCGGAACTGTTGTCACCGGTCACTATAGCCGGCCTATGGAATTGGCCGCCGACCGCCACGCCGTCAAACTGCTCCAGCGCGCCGGCTATTCGAAGCACACCCTGGTCAATACCCTCGCTTGGCTAATGCAGCTTAATGGCGACACCGGCGGCGGTATTTTCGCCACTCATCCGGCCTATCTCAGAGCGCATTCAGGCATTGCAGGCGCGCCGTTGACCGGTCGGTAATTTCTTCGCGACAAAACCTTTTAACGAGCTTGGACTATGAGCTCGACTCGCTAAACGGCTGGAATATTAAGAATTTTCACTTGGCATTAAGGTTGCATTTTATCTCTAACAGAGGGTCAACTGCGAAAGGAAATGGCAGTCATGAATACCAATAGTCCGGAAAAAATTTTAGCACTGCTTGGTGAAATGGCGCGCTGCATCAATCAGAATATGGCCAAGGTAAAACTAACGCCGATTGATCACGCGTTCTGCATTGGCCTTACCGCCGTAGCCGAGACTTCTTCGACGCAATCTTCGGAAAACTAAAGAGAGGTGGGTCGTGCGGCTAGAACAACCTACCTTTGGGATAATGATCTTAACCGGCTGGCTATCGATTGCCGCCAGCCGAGCCGCGGCCGATCACGGTAAACACTTCTCTAAACCTCGCGGCGGCCAAGCCGCCAGTCAGACGAATGGCAAGTCCAGCGCGAGCCATAAGCCACAGTGGTCCGCCGATCCAAGCCGCGGTTGGGTGCGCGTTGAAGAGCGGCAGGAATTGTCGAAACCCGGCGCGACAGGAGCGATCGCGACAAAGGGAAATCGAGAACGAACGGCAAGGCTATTAGGGCAGAGATGAAAGGAAGAAAATTATGATAAGCAAGCCAACATTATTCAGAGGAATGGCAGGGAGCATGATAGCGCTGACAATGCTGTTTTCGGGTTGCTCCGGCGGCGCTCTCAGCACCAGAGAAAAGGGCGCGGGTATCGGTGCCCTCGGCGGCGCAGCCGCCGGAGGTATCGTTGGCGCCGCGGTCAAGCGGCCCGCGGCCGGCGCTCTTATCGGCGGCGCCCTTGGTCTCGGCGCCGGTGCTCTAGTCGGCGACCAATTGCAGGGCCATGAAAATATCAACGCCCAGCAACAGCAACAGATCAATCGAAATCAATCCGAACTCGCGCGCCAGCGCCAAGACATCCAGCGCATACAGCGCCAGCATGCCGAGTACTAGCGTTAGACCAGTTCAATCTCGTTTCTTGCGATTGACAGAATCCTTCAGGAGTGACTAATCTCGGGGTCGTTGAGTGAATCAGCGGCGCCGAGATTTTTTTACTGGAGGATTAAATATGAACACCATTGATGCCGACGGCCATATCGTTGAGACCAATAGCGATATCAGAAAATATCTTGTCGAACCCTACAATAAGCGCGGTGGTCCGTTGCTGCCATCGGATGGTTTGGACACCGGGCTGGGCGGTTTAGTTGGCGGTCTAGAACACGTCGACATCCCGACCCGACTGAGTGACATGGACAAAGAGGGCATCGATGTTTCCGTGCTTTTTCCCACCAGCAGTTTCGCCGTCAACGGTTTCATGGAACGGGACTATGCGGTGGCCTACGCCCGTGCGTACAATGATTTTATCGCCGACGTGTGTAAACAAAGTCCGCGCCTCAAAGCGGTCGGGCTAGTCGCGTTGCAAGATCCCGAAGCAGCGGTCGCCGAGGCCAATCGCGCGGTAACCAATCTTGGCCTCAGTTCGATCGCGGTAGCGACTCAAGGCATGAAAGAGCATCTGGGATCAAAGAGTTTCTGGCCGCTCTATGAAGAAATGCAGCGTTTGAATGTCCCGCTCAGCGTGCACAATCGGCGCGAGGGTCCCGCGGGTGATAAACGTTTCGACAGTTTTATCTTCATGCACACCATTGGCCGTCCCGTCGAGACGTTCATCCAATTTGCCGGTTTGATGTATGCCGGCATCCCCGAGAAGTTTCCCAAACTGCGGGTCTCGTTTCTTGAATGCGGCGTGGGTTGGGCTCCCTATTGGATCGAACGGATGGATGAGGAATGGGAGAAACGCGGCAAAGTCGAAACGCCGCTGTGCAAACACAAGCCAAGTGAATATATCGGCCAGGGCAATTGGTTTTTCGCCTTCGAACCAGAGGAAGAGACGCTGCCCTATGCCATCGAACGCATTGGCGACGACAAGATCCTTTTCGCCTCGGACTATCCACACTGGGACGGCATGTTTCCTAATGTGACGAAAACCATCCGCGGTCGTAAGGATATCTCCGAACAAGCCAAAAATCGGCTCTTGGGAGAAAATGCCAAGCGGCTCTACGGCTGGAACTAAGTAGATGGGCCGTCGATTCTTCGCTTTCGTATTTCTGACGCTGAGCCTTGTTCCAGAAGCCTACGCGGCCGATGCGCAGCCCCTGCGCAAAGTGCGCATGGCCTTCACTTCACTATCCTCGGTCATGTGCCCGCCCTGGATTGCCCGTGAAATAGGGATTTTCAACAAACATGGTTTAGACGTCGAAGTAATCGCCACGCCCACCGGCGTCGAAGGCATGAACGCGCTGATCGCCGGCGAAGTGCAATTCTTGCAAATCTCCGGCGGCACCACCGCCAGTGCGGCCTTGGGCGGTGCCGATGTCACGGTCGTCGGCACCACCCTGGACGCCCTCGTGCAAAGTCTGATGGCGCGTCCGGAGATCGAGAAGGCGGAACAGCTCAAAGGCAAATCCGTCGGCATCACCCGCTTCGGCACGTCAATCGATGTTGGCGCGCGCATGGCGCTCAAGCACTTCGGTCTGGTGCCGGAGAAGGAAGTCGCGATTGTCCAAGTCGGCGGCATGGAGTCCATGGTCACTGCCTTGCAAACCAATCGCATTCAAGCCGGTATTCTTTCCTATCCGGCGATCACCCAGGCACTGAAACTTGGCCACCACACGTTACTCGACGTTGCGTCATTGGGCATCCCTTACGCCTTCACCGGCATGACCACCCGCGGCCGTTTGATTAAAGAGGACGCCGATCTGGTGCGCCGTTACATGATGGCGCAGACCGAAGCGATCGCCCGCGCCAAGCGCGATAAGAATATGGCGCTCAAAGTCATGGGCAAATATCTGCGCACGACCAACCTCAACGCGCTCGCCGAGTCCTATGACATCGACGTGCAAAAATACCTGCTGCGCGTCCCGCTGACCACGGCAGAAGCGATGAGATCGGTGCTCGACGATCTCGCCGGGAGAATCCCTAAAGCCAAGGACGCCGACCCGAAGAGATTTTTCGACGACAGTTTCGTTCGACAAATGCAGTCGAGCGGTTTCATCGACGCCCTCTACAAATAGTCGCGCCCATCGTCCACACCGTTAGAATCGCATCCATAGCGGTTTGCCCGGCGAGCTTGCCTGAGATAAGAAATTACCGATAGTTCCGGAGGTGGTATTTCATGCGTGTCATCGATGCCGACGGCCATGTCGAAGAAAATCCGCTTACGTTCAGCGATAAGTATTTCGACCCGGCCTTTCGCGCCCATCGTCCAGTGGTCGTTCCAGGAACCGAAGAAGGTCTCGCCTATTGGATGATCGACGAGCAGCTGTTTCCCCGCCGCGTCGGCCGCGGCTGCAATAACCTGGGCACGCCGGCAAGTTATAACGGCAAACCGGTGCGTCATGCCCAGCGCAAGCCCGATACCCTCGGCAGCATGGAGCTGACCCATTTAAGCGAACGGCTACAGATTATGGACGAGGAGAACATCGATCTCCAAGTTCTCTATCCGACGCTGTTTCTCGCCTATCCGCTGAGCAGCAATCCGGCATACACCAGCGCCATGTGCCATGCCTATAATCGCTGGCTCGGCGACGTGCTGTCCGGCCAGAAGCGGTTGAAGTGGGTCGGTGTGGCTAACCTCGATGACATTCCCGGCGCGGTCAAACAAGTGAAAGAAGCGAAACAGCTCGGCGCCGTCGGCATGATGATTCTCGGCACGGCTGGCGATCGGCTGCTCGACGACGATAACTTGATGCCGTTCTACGAAGCGGTCGCCAGTGAAGATCTGCCCCTGGCGGTTCATGTCGGCTGGGCCTGTCCGGCGCTGAATAATCTCTACACCCATATTTATCCGTCAGGGGTGATACCGTTTTTGATGCCGGTGCTCATGGGCGTGGTGTCGATGATGAGCGGCGGCATCTTCGACCGATTTCCGAGTATGCGCGTGGTCTATCTCGAAGCGGGTTGCCTGTGGGTCCATTTCATTCTCGAACGCTTGCATCACCGTTTCGAGCATTCGGGAAAAAACTTGTCCAACGTCGTGTCGCGCACCGCGCCGATCCAAAAGCTTGCGCCGATGGAATACATCAAACGAGGCAATATTTATTTTAGCTCTGAAGTTGAAGACATATTGCTGCCGCATGTGCTCGAACTTGTTGGCGATGGGCAAATGATGTTCGCATCCGACATGCCGCACGGCGACCGCGAACGTTTCGCCGCTAAGACGTTGCAGGATCGCAATGATATCACCGAGGCGGCAAAGACCAAGATTCTGGAATCGAATCCAGTGACATTTTATCGCTTACCGGCTTTCTAGGCCAAGCCGACAAGCACCGGCTTAACCTCGGCAATCGATGCCGTCGGCGTTTACCTCACTCCCGGCAACATGCCCTTAAGCGTAGTCTTCCTGCGACCGAGTCAACTCCAATGGCCGAATATTACGCCTTCCAAGCCGCATTATGTTTTTCTATCGCGCATATATTTGTCCGCCGCGGCCTCACTGGCTCCAATGCGTTGACTGGGTCGGTGATCTCCTTGGGCACCAGTGCGGTGATTTTCTGGACCCTCGCTAGTTTGCTGGCGCCGCTTTCGTTCTTGGCGACGCCGGCTATCGGTTACTTCATGGCCGCGGGCTTCTTCGCTCCGGCCATCGGCCAAACTTTGGGTTACATCGGCATGGAACGCATCGGTGTTGCCCGCTCCTCGCCGATCGTAAATACATCGCCGATGTTTTCCTCGATCCTGGCCGTGCTATTTCTCGGCGAGATTTGGCTGGGGCAAAACATCCTGGGCACCTCCCTGGTTATCTTAGGTGTCGTCATCCTGTCTTCCAGCCGGCCGCCGACCGGAGACTGGAACAAGAAGGATGTTATCTATCCGCTCCTTGCAGCCGTGGCCTTTGGCATCTCGACAACGCTGCGCAAGAGCGGATTGATGATGGTTCCCGTGCCGTTGCTTGCCGCCGCGGTTACGGTAGGCACGGCGTTAATCGTTTTGCTCGCCATCGTTTGGTTGAGGGGCGGCGGCAAAATTTTGCGCTTTAACCGCCAAAGTAGCGCCTGGCTCTTCGGCGGTGCATTGATTAACAGCGCAGCGATCCTTTCGTTCTTCGCCGCGCTCAACGTCGGCGCCATCGTCCGAGTCGAACCTCTCGTCGCTTGCAATCCGCTATTGACCCTCGTCTGGGCCTCGATTTTCCTGCGCCAATTTGAAACGCTTTCGCTGCGCGTCGTGACCGGCGCGTTGGTGACGGTCACCGGAACAGTGTTGGTGGTGACGGTGAACTAATGAGCATGACGGTCTATTTTTCGTTTCAAGCCGCAATGTGCTTTTCCATCGCGCATATTTTGATCCGCCGCGGCCTGGTTGGATCCAACGCCATGACCGGTTCGTTGATATCGCTGACCATGAGCGCCGTGGTTTTGTGGTGTGCGCTGCCATTCTTCGTGCCGCTGTCGGCCCTGGCGAATCCGGCCCTGTGGATATTTGTCGCGGCGGGAGTTTTCGCCCCAGGTATCGGCCGGACACTCAGTTACGTCGGCATTGAGAAAATCGGCGTCGCCCGCTCCGTGCCCATCGCTAATTCCTCGCCGATCTTCGCGTCGATCTTTGCGGTGATCTTTCTCGCCGAATCCTGGGTGGTGCAAAACATCGCCGGCACCTTGCTGGTGATCGGCGGTGTCATCGTCCTGTCGATGGCGAAACCAGCCCAGGGCAAATGGCGCAAAATTGATGTGATATATCCATTGGTCGGCGCCGTGGCGTTCGGGGCGTCGGCAATCTTGCGCAAAGCCGGTCTCGGACTGGTTAACATCCCGCTGCTGGCCGCCGCTGTCACCGCGGGAACGGCCGCGTTGTTTTCGTTCGCTTTGCTGCAAATTCGAGGCGGCAGACAGGCTTTCAAACTCAACCCGCGCAGTGCATCGTGGCTGTTTTCCGCCGGCATCTTCAATACCGCCGCCATGCTTTCGGTTTTCTTCGCTCTCAGCCACGGCAAAGTGGTCATCGTCGAACCGTTAGTCAGCTCCAATCCCGTGACCACGCTCTTGCTCACTTCGATCTTTCTCCGCGATGTCGAGTCCTTGACCCTGCGAGTCATTGTCGGCGCCGCCCTGACGGTCACCGGAACGATCCTGGTCGTGCTCGTTAAGTGAGCGGTTTTAATTCGATTTTCCAAGGTGATATGACTGTCGCAAAGAAATCTCCGGAGGAATCACGGTAATGTCCAAAGCGATGCAGGCCGAACGCAGAATGTGGAGCAAGTTTTACTCCTACGACGAGTGGATGGAGGCCCAAGGCATTCCCATCTACCGCGGCTACTACATCGAAGACCTGCGGACATTGGAATTGAAATGGTGGGACGCCCGGGAGTGTAACTCGGCGTTTATTCAATTGGTCGGTCAAGAAGGGGTGACTTCGGCGCGGGTCACCGAGATTCCGCCGGGTAAAAGTTTGCCGCCGCTGAAATTCGCCCTCGATGAAATCGTTTACGTTGTCGAAGGGCGCGGCCTCAGCACCATTTGGTCAGGCGAGAAACGGCCGAAGAAAACCTTCGAGTGGCAAAAGCACAGCATGTTCTTGCTGCCGCACAACTATACCCATCAGTTCACCAACATGCAGGGCGACAAGCCGGTGCGCTTGCTGCATTACAATTACATGCCGCTAACGTTGTCCGGCGTGCGCGATGTCAATTTTATTTTCGCCAACGGCTACGAGGGCGCCGACATCCACAACGAGATGGATTTTTATTCGGAAGCGAAAATGGTCTCGCAAAATAATCTCGACGAGACCTGGGGCCGGCGCGCATACTGGTACGGCAATTTTTTCCCGGACATGAAAGCCTGGGATAAGCTCGATAGCAACGCCCGGCGCGGCGCCGGCGGTCGCAGCGTTTATATTCAGTTCCCGGACTCGGAAATGTCCTGCCACATGTCGGTGTTCGATGCGCGTTTATACAAAAAAGCGCACCGCCATGGTCCCGGCCGGGTGATCGTCATTCCCGTCGGTGACGGCTACTCGATCATGTGGGAAGAAGGCAAAGACAAAGTCGTCGTCCCCTGGCATGAAGCGAGTCTGTTCGTGCCGCCCAACAAATGGTTCCACCAGCACTTCAACGCCGGCGGCGAGCCGGCGCGCTACCTGGCGCTTCACCCACCGATGCAGTTCCACGGCCACGCTGAGAAAGTCGAAGACCGGGCTAAAGACCAGATCGAATACTGCAACGAAGACAAATGGGTGCGCGAAAAGTTCGAAGGCGAAATGGCGAAACGTGGGATTTCTTCACTAATGCCGCCCGAAGCCTACACCGATCCGAACTTTGAATGGAACTGGAAACCGTTTGTCCAACAGAGCCAAAAGTAAGCTGCCGCCGTTTTCACTGTCAAACAAAAAGCCCCTCCGAGTGGGGCTTTTTTGTTTTCGGGTAGTTAAGATTCCAGTGGTTGCTTCCAACTATGACCTGATGCCCTGAGCTCTATAGGTGACGGCGTCTCTATGACGCGGGTTTCCAGCCGCCTGCCTGCAAGCGTCGCCTGTGCCTTTCGCAGGATCGAGAAATCAAATACCTTGTCGCGCACTGGAAACGTCCTTTGCCCCGGCGATTTTGCTGAAAAAGGCGATCATTTTTTTCTGCGTCTCCTCCGAGAGCGCCCCGTCGCTGGTCATGATCGGCCGGGAGGAATCGTAGATATTCGCCGCCATCGACTCGTCGATTTTTAGATTACGCATCAGAACTTTGATCGCTTCGGAGCGGTTGTCGCGCACGAACAGAAACCCCATGAGCGAGGCGCGAACGAATTTTTCTACCGTCACCGGGTCATTGCGCAAAACCTCCTCGCGCGCGACGATACCACCGCTGGGCAAAACGAAGTTGTGATCTTTGAAGACGACCATGGCTCGGAACCCGGCATCCTTGGCGTTCAACGTGTAAGGGGCGATAAGCATCGCGGCGTCGAAGCTGCCGCTCAATAGGCTCGCCAGCCGAGTTTCCGGAGCGCCGATCCCCAGCAGCGTGACATCATGGCCGGCATCGAGCCCGTTGGCCGTCAGGTACTCTCGTAAAATGACTTCGCCGATAGTGCCGATCCCAGCAACGGCGATTTTCTTACCGCGCAAAGCCTTGATCCCTTGGAGCTCAGGTTTAACGAACAGTTCATGTTGCGGCTTGTCGAAGGGCACGAAGAGCAGTTTCAGCGGCGCGCCGCGCAGCGCGGTGGTCAGGCCAGCGAGCGGCACCGCGGAAAACTCCACGCTGCCGCTCAGCACGGCTAGATTCGCCGTCGGTGCCCGCGTCGCGAGCAGGTCGACATCCAAACCCTCCGCCGCGTAGTAACCGTTCATCTTCGCGGCAAAAAAAGGCAGCATCGATACGGTATAACCCGGAGTCGCTACCCGGATCTTTTTCACCTGCGCTTGTGGGCCGACGTGAAATAACGTCCTGTAATATTTAGCGATGCGAAAATAAGCGCGATGGGGTCATATGACCCGCCGGGGATAGAATTATTTGCCGTCGTCTATGCTGACGACGATAATGGCGTTGGCAATCAGCCAACCGTCGTCGCCCTTTTCATTGAGCACCTGCAATCCGCCCTGGACGACGCTTACGTGGCCACCGCCGTGGGGCAGCGTTTCCAGTACCGCCTGGCGATCCACCGCCTCGGGTTTGGGCACGCCGATGGTCACGTCCACCCGCATATCGTCGGCGGTCTTGCCTACCAGCCGCGGAAATCCCAAGCTGCTGTGATGAATCGCATCGAACACCGCGCGCTTGGCGGCAGCGGTGTAATCCAATCCGTGCACGTCCACTCCCATACCCATTTCTGTAACGCACCGTACCAGGGCCATATTAGTAACCTCCACCTGCGAGTTGCAGCCGAATCGATTGTTTACCGATACTCATTAGCAACGGGAGGACTCTTCCGTCAAGCTTGCTGTTTCAATTCCAGAAATCATCCGCAGCCCCACGCACCTTTCGACCCGGCGGGGTTCAGCGTTTTTCTTAACGTTTTGAACTGAGCAAAGCATTGAACGGCTGGAACGACTTGAACCAACTCCATGCCCGCTCGTAGCCCTGCTGCTACGCGTTCAGATTGACCAGATCGGCAGCGCAGGGCGCGGTCTCGAGAAAATCCCAGCTCTTCATCCACTCGTAGGTGCGTTGCAGTTCATCGGCCGGGATTGGCGCCGGATCGACCAAATAGAGGCGGCTCTCGCGCAGATCGTCGACAGTAAGCTGACTGATCTGCGGATCTCGATCACGGTAGTAGTCGATGAAGTAGTGCATGTAGGCGCGCTTGTTGGACATGACACGCCGCACGGCTTCGCGTATCGCGCGGTTGAAGGCGGCGTAAGTTTCGCTATCAACGCGTTCGGATGCCACGTCGGTACCGTGGTGAAATGCCGAGATGACGAGCCGACAGCCCATTTTCTCCGCCAAAGAAATATACGGTTCGGTCAGGGTCGTCGCTTCGATCGTCTTATCCATGAGCATCTTGAAGCGGTAATTGGAACCGTTCGGCACGCGGCCGATCTTGATGAGCTCGCGCGGCACGAAGCCTTCCAGCATCTGCAGGCAGAGATAGTGCGTGCCGCTATACATCGGGACGCCAATCTGCACGTTGGCAAATTGCTGAGGCACCTGCACGGGTGAATCTGCGCGGACGACGACACCGGCAAAATTCACCATCGAACGACGCCCCACCTGCCGGCTGCCGACGTTAGTGGTTTCAACGCGCGAAAAATTGCCCCACTCACAAGCGTTGTAGAGGTCGGCTTGGCCTGATTCCATCATGCGGCCGTGGCTTGTATAGCGCGAAGCGTCCTTATGATCCGTAATGTGCAGCTGCGGGCTTTTGTCGACGCCCTTCTCACGGTCCATCCACTCGATCTCGATGCCTTCCTTCTCGAACAAACCCTCGTCATAGGCCACGAGCTCCGCCAAACCTTGGAACGGCGCAGTGGTTTCCAATCGCAGTGTTTTCATAGATTCCTCTCCGTGGGGTTTAGATAAGTTGACCTATAGAATGGCTGGCATTCTAACTGCTGTCAAACGTTCTCGCGGGTGGTACCGACCGTATCTACATGTCGTTGCGTTGTGTATATTCCAATCAAAGGGGGACGAGAATGGCGAAGACCAAAAATTCGGAAACAAAGTCCAACAAAACTACTTCAAACTTGGGTACGGCAGGGGGCGTAGCCGCCGGGGCCGCGCTGGGGTCGCTCTTAGGGCCGCTCGGGGCGGCGATCGGTGCCGTCGTCGGCGGCATTGCGGGGGCTCAGGCAGGCAAACCTCCCAGGCAACGCCCAAACTGAAGCGAAAGCCTGCGGCCCGTACCCGTACTAAGTCGGCGGCCGCCAAATCAGCGAGGAAAAAAGCTGCGGCGAAAGTCCCAACGGCCAAGAAAACGTCCAGGAAGCGGAAGAAATAACTTCTGGGCTCTGCGCTACAGATTCATTACACACGACGATAAAGTCCGCGCTCCTGCTTGCTTCCGCGTGCGCAGAAACTCGGCTCCGTTGCGGGTCGCAAGATGGCCTGCATCGGCGCTATCCCCACGAGTTCATGGATTGCGGCGACGGCCGAAAAGCCATCGATCACATATCTCGCACGGCCCGCCCTGACGCCTGGTCATCCGTGCCATGACGCCGGGATTTGTGGCAAGCGCTCTGCACTTGGCGAGCCCGATGTATTAAACGATCTCGACAAACCAATTTATCTAGGCTCCCGCCACGGCTGCGCTTAATAGATCTTCTCCCCGCAAAGCTCTCGGCCCCGATAGTCTAGCCTTCGGCATGGGAGCCAGAAATTATCGAAGTATCAAAAAACTCTCCAGTGCCAATCCTCCTGCCGGCACGGTAAGCTGCTGCAAGAGTTGGCAACTTGTCCGGCGTAATGGGGTTGTGACGAGCATTGACGCAGACGTGCGACTGCAAGGCCTGAGCCCTCCAATCTCGTATGTTTTGTGCCAAGCAGTCGAAACGTCTCTTGCGAGTTGACAGAACGTTGCCCATGCGGCTATTTTCCGCGACAAACGGCGTGCGCCGACAGTGCGCTATCTAGCTATCTAATGCTTATACGGTTGTTTCAGCAACACACAACATATAGTGTTCGGCGATGGCGCGACCGATGTTTCCGCGCAGTCTGGGAGAATTTCAGCGACAATTCGCCAGCGAAAAAGCCTGCCGGGATTATCTGGCGGCCTGTCGTTGGCCGGACGGATTTAAGTGTCCTCGGTGTGGGAGCGATCGTGCGTATGCCATGACGCGACTGTGGCAATGCGCCGGTTGTCGGCAACAGGTCTCTTTGACATCGGGGACTATTCTCCACAACACGAAGGTGCCTTTGGTCTTGTGGTTTTGGGCGGCGTATCTGATGACGACTGACAAACGTGGGATCTCGGCGCTTTTGTTGCAGCGGCAATTGGAATTGAGTCGCTACGAAACGGCCTGGATGATGCTTCACAAGCTGCGCCGAGCGATGGTCAACGTGTCTCGGGAACCCCTGCGTGGGGAGGTCGAGATCGACGAAGCTTGGGTCGGCGGTCCTCAGGCGGGTCTGCAAGGCAGTCGCCAACTTAAGGGGCGTCGAGCGGCTCTGATCTTGGTGGCGGTGGAAAAACGCGGCAAGGCCTCGGGGCGACTGCGAATGGCTGTAATCCCAGACTTTAAGGCAACTACGCTCAGTGGCTTTATCCAGCAAAATATCGCTGTGGGCTCGACGATCTACACCGATGCACTGAAGAGTTTTACGGGTTTGGACAAAGTCGGGTACCACCATATTGCACGGGTGCAGCCCGAGAAAACCCAATTGCGGCGCGGCGCCAAGTCGGTGGTCCCCTTGGCCGACCGCGCCATCGGAAACCTTCAGCAATGGTTGATCGGTACCTACCATGGGGTTAGCCGCGCGCAGCTTCAGGTTTATCTCGATGAGTTTGTTTTTCGCCACAATCGGCGCAAACAACCGATGGCCGCTTTCCAGACCCTGCTCGGTCTCGGGACCCAGCAAAAGTCCACGGCTTACGGCCGCATTCGAGGCGCCCAGGACTTGGCTAAAGCGGCTCATCATGAATAACCACAACTAATAGGGGTTTGCTGAAACAACCGTATAAGCATTAGCTATCTAGTAAAGGCCATCTGACGAGAAAAATATCATGAAACGCAGTACGGAAAGAATCCTCACCTCCCATGTCGGTAGCCTGGCTCGAGCCGACTCCTTGATCCCGCTATTACGGCTAAGGGAACAGGGGCAGCCTTACGACCGCGACGATCTCGCGCGGCGAGTGCGTCAGGCGGTAACCGACGTGGTGCGGCAACAGGTCGAAGCGGGCATCGATATTGTCACCGATGGCGAGCAGGGCAAATCGAGCTTCTACGGCTATGTCGTCGAACGCTTCAGCGGCTTCGAGCGCAAGCCGCCGGCTCCAGGTAATGAGATGAGACCGCGGGCGGCGGGCAGGGAGTACCTAGCTTTTCCCGACTACTACGCCTGGTCCGAACGCATCGCCGAACGCTTTGGTGGCCGCGGCGGGCGGGGGCGCGGCGTCGATACTTGCACCGGGCCGGTCAGCTATAAAGGCCACGGGGCGGTCCAGTCCGACATCGCCAATCTCGAAGCGGCGACAAAGGGTCGCCCCATCGAGGACGTCTTCGTGCCTGCGATCTCGTCTGCCTACGTCGCGGCGACTTTTGCCAACGAATACTACCGCTCTCACGAAGAGTATGAGAAGGCGGTATCCGACGCGCTGCGCGAAGAATACAAAGCCATCGTCGATGCCGGCTTTATTCTCCAGATCGATGATCCGCGCCTGGTTACCTATTATATGATGCACCCGGAGCTCAGCGTCGCCGAGTGCAGGACTTGGGCGGCCGAGCGGGTCGAAGTCATCAACGATTCGCTCCGCGGCATTCCGCCAGAGAAGGTCCGCTTCCATACCTGCTACAGCATCGATGTCGGTCCGCGCATCCATGAGATGGCGCTGAAGGACATCGTCGATATAATTTTTAAGATCAATGCCGGCGCCTATTCGTTCGAAGCGGCCAATCCGCGGCACGAACACGAATACCATGTCTTCGAGAGCGTTAAGCTACCCGCCGATAAAATCCTTCTGCCGGGCGTGATCAGCCACACCACCAATCTGGTGGAACACCCGGAATTGATCGCCGAACGAATCGTGCGGTTCGCAAAAATTGTCGGGCGCGAGAACGTCATCGCGGGCGCCGACTGCGGCTTTGCCGCCTCCGCTCTGCGCTTCAACGATACCCATACCAGCGTGGCCTGGCTAAAGTTTGCCGCGTTGGCGGAGGGCGCCCGATTGGCGACCCGCGAACTGTGGAATTAAGTTGCAGAATAGCGCTACGTTCCAGCTTTTAGTTCTAGTCAATTCACGGAAGCGGGACCTACGCGCAACCAAAAAGCCGAGAAGTAAAGTTGATTCAATAACCTCGAAGTGTCCCGTCGGGGGTTCTGACAACGTACTTCAGGGGCTCACCTGAAAGATAGCGGCGCGTGTTGTCGCGGATAAGTTTGCTCATGCGCCGCCACAATTGCCGTCCGCCCTGGCCGCCTACATGGGGCGTCATTAGGACATTGGGGAGATCCCACAGTGGGCTCGCTGCGGGCAACGGTTCTTCGGCGAAGGCGTCTAGTCCGGCTCCCATGATGCGGCCCTCGGCGAGGGCGCGGGCCAGTGCCGCCTCGTCTACTACCTTGCCGCGGGAGATGTTCACGAGGATGGCTGTCTCTCGCATGAGTGCGATTCTTTCGGCGCTGACAAATTTTCTTGTGCCGTGATCCAAGGGCATCGCCACCATAACCACATCGGCGCTGGGAAGGATCTCGTCTACTTTTTCGCGGGGTACCACGCGATCGATCTCCGGCACGGCGGGCGCAGTCGCGCGGGTGACGCAAATCACTTCCATATCGAACGCTTTGGCTTTGCGCGCGATATCCTGACCGATATGGCCCATACCCAAGATAACCATGCGCGCGCCATCGGGATCGAGTATGTGAGAAGACATGCCGTGCCGTGCCCACTCTCGCCCGACGCGCAATTGTTCGAACCGATGAAAACCCCGCATGACGCCCAGCATCAGGGCCATGGCGTGGCTCGCCAGCACCCGCTGGCTGACGTCGCCGCCATTGGTGACCCAGACCCCCTCAGGCAGGCCCGCCCTCAGCCCAACTTCGATACCGACAGTGGTGAACTGGATCCATTTCAGGGACTGACCTTTGTCACGCACTAGGCGTGCGAATTCCGCGGTGAAGGCGGAGTTGTAAACATACAGGATTTCCGCGCCATCGAGCGCATTGGCGAGGGATTCAAGGCTGTTAGCCTTGGCCACTTGGACCTCGGGGAAGTCGTGCAAGAAGGTTTCGTCGACCACATCACTGGCGGGGTGCACGAACTGGGCAATGCGAACTGTCATGGTGGTCCTCCGTGGCTCGGCATGCCAGCATGCCGATTACAATTAGAAAAACTAAATACCCTTTGTCTTTTACGGAAGGCATAGCGCGAGCGATCAATTGCCGACGCCTGCTCTTGCAATCTTACTTAAATTATTATTCCAAATCGTATTCTCGAACTGTTTGAGCCTGCGGCCCACCGTTGCGTAGTGCATCCTAAATGCTTGGCGATCTCATGCAGTAGATATGTATAATGATGCTAGCGATACGCTTTAGCTATCCTGGTCTTTACTCTTGGCAAAGTTCGGTCAAAGATCGGTGTGACCGCTCTTAGCTGCGTCCGGGGATATCCTTCAGTGCTTGCCGACCGAGTGCCACTCGACAAACTCTTTGTTGACCAAGTAAATCTGCCTTTTTAGCTTCTCCCTTGGCTATCAAAGCTTATTTGGCAATGCAAAACGTGACCTCGCATCCTGATCTGGTATATCGCGAAGGCTTTATATGCTTGAATTCATCTAATTAACGACTAATTAACAATCGTAATTAGCCAATCGTACAGCCCGGACGGTATTATCCTTTGTCGTGATCCGTTTTGGTACGAATGCCGAGCAATATTCGCGTGTTTTATATCCACGCCACGGGGCTGAACCAAAAGAACACCAGCGTCTCTAATTCAACCCCATTGTTTTTTGTGATTGCGGTTCGTTTGTAGAACGTTCTGTTCATCGTTTGACAATTTGTTTGGAAACCTGTTAACAAAGCGGGAAATAGCCTAAATGTGGCTGCACAACGTATTGCCGCAACCACGTAAATATTCAAAAAAAATCTCGGGAGGTAATCCAATGATCACAGCCAACGAGCTGAACGGTGTTTTGGGCATGATGCCAGCGTTCGCCACCGCCGATGCGGTCGATATACGCGCCACGCAAACCATTGCCGTGGATAACTTGAAAGAAGGGGTCGACAAGATCATCAAAGACGGGGTCAACAATATCGCCACTACGGGCACCTATGGCGAATGCTATAACCTGCTTTTCGATGAATTTAAGACCTTGGCTGTTGCCACCATCGAAGCGGTAAAAAAACGCGTGCCGCTGTTTATTGGTGTCACCAGTCCCAATCCCCGCGAAGTCATCCAGAAAATGAACTTCGTAAAAGATTTGGGAGCTGATGGTGTTTTACTAGGCGTACCTTATTACGAAACCCTTCACGTCCAAGACGCGGTGAAATTCTATCACGACATCGCCGACCTTTTTCCGACATTGAACATCGTGATTTATCACAACCCCGGCAATCATAAATTCAACATTCCGGTGGCGGCTTTCAAAGAACTCGTTAAGAAATCGAATATTATCGGCATGAAAGATAGTCATCGCACCACTCAAGCGTTCATGAATTTACAGAAGATTGTCCGGGGAAAAATTAGTGTGTTCGTCAATCAGTCGCAGCTTTATCCTTATTATGCCATGGGCGCCGCCGGTTGCTGGTCTACGGAAGTGTGGATGGGACCATGGCCGGTGCTCTACCTATTGGAACAAGCCCGTAATGGCGACGTGGCCAAGATGATGGAAGTAATCGAAGACTTGGGTGGCATAGGCGCTGGTAAGCCGGTGCCGGGAGCTGGAAACAAACGGCCGGCGGAATTCGCAGACTACTGTAAAGTCGGACCGACCCGAGTTCCATTCGTAACATTCCCCGAAGCCGAGCTCGACAAAGCTCATAAGCGCGCGGCTCATTGGATGGCACTTAACAAGAAATACCAACCGTTGGTTACTGCCGCGCGGTCGCGCTCCGCGGCATAGCGATAGAATTAATTTAGGAATCCGATAAAAAGCCCCTGAGCTTTCGCTCAGGGGCTTTTTTGCGCTCAAAATCTTATGAACGGGCGAAACATTCTTTTTTATCCAGATTGGCGTCTCGTCACCGGCTATGAATTTGGAATTGTCCTATTCTTGTACCAGTAAAGCTCGTGTTAACGAGTCCGTAGAAGATAACCATTACTTGTAAAAAAATCGCCTGAACCTTATCATACCGCCTTGTCGAGGAGGCGTTAATGGGACTATTTTCGGAGCCGTGGCTGCGAGAAGCACGAGACCATATCAAGTTAGTGTCCGATAATACTTCGGATAGGAAAACCCACCCGATTCAGTTCGACAAGTTAGCGGAAGCTGTTGAAAAAGCCATTAAGGCAGCCCTCATTGAGAATCATGGCAGCATGCCGCGGCAGCTCGACCAGCAGAATCTAGTATCTATTTGCCAAGCCACCGGCATGTGGGACGTATTGCCACCCGCATTGCGCGGCTTAGTTCAAGAGGTTCAATCATTTCGCGCAACTAGTAGCGCTTCGCAGGTGCAACAATCGTCCGTCGAACAATTGCAGCGTTATTTTGTGGTGGCTCGAAACCTGATTGACTATATGGAGTTTCATATCATTGGTAATGACTCGATATTAAAGCGCCTGACCGTCGCGTGAGACTTACCTGCCGTGAAAAAAGCAGCAAATCCACATTTTCAGCTGCGTTTGAAAACTAACAATTCCTAGCCTCGCATTGGCTATCAAGCCGCTAAAGTTCTGTCGAACACCACACCGGTCACTATTGAAAACCCTAGCATTCGCCGTTTCAGAAATCAGCTGGTCAGGGACCGCCATATACTTGTCACCTCTATGCCTACTCTATTTATCTTATCGCGTAATCGCGGTGATCACTACGACGCACACGAAATTCCGAATTCGGCAAATACTAATCTGGCATCGAGCACGAGCGCTCGCTGGCGCAGCGTCTGGCCAAAAAGTCTTTTCGATTTATCAAATAGGATCTCTTTGCATAGTGATGGCGTGGCGATGATAATTTACATCCGCCCCGTCGGAGGAAGACGTACTATCGATTTACAGCAATGTCAGGGGAAACTCAGAACCCAAAAACGCTAATCTAGATATGCTTAAAAACTATTTGGGTTTAACGGGATAAAATAACGTCCGTGTGAGTGATAACTCGCGAAATCTGCGGGGTGAAAACACTAATACAGGGGTTTCCCTGGGTGGGTCGAGCGACTTGCTTCATCATCCGGTTTCGGACTGAGTCAGCTTTTGCAGCCGCCAGAAAGCGGACATCAGCTCTCCACCTGGCAGTGCTAATCTCCCTCTCCCCCAGCCCAAAAACGTCGGGTGCCACAATCGGCAGCTGGAGGCCCGACTATCTCCGGTCCCTGAAGAGTCTTCCTACCTACTCTTGTCATGCTCGTCGAGACCCGTACCGATCATAATAGCAAAAAATCCATTTGGGGGAGGAACTGCCAAGTTTCAAGTTGAAACAACAAATAGCGAAGGGGATGGCCTCACGGCCATCCCCTTCCATTTAGACGTTTAAGACCACGTCGTGTTATGTAAAATGAGGGTTACGGGCAGGGACCGCCAGCAATCTGTCCGGTGGCGCTGTCAAAGGTCCATGCGGTAGCACCACAGTTCGAATGAACTGCGCTTAACGTGAACCCTTGAGTACCCACTAGAGCGGCCGTAACCGTCACACCGGTAGTCTGATTGAAACCTGGAAGCAACGCGTTTGTCGCTACACCCGCTTTGTAAAGCGAATTTGCCGCGAAATAAGCCTCCTCGGCAACTGCGGCGTTTCTCAGATCAGACTTGATCTGAGCCTCATGGCCGCGCTTTCTATAAGCCGCAAACTGAGGTATCGCGATCGCCGCTAAAATACCGATGATGGCAACCACCACCAGCAACTCGATCAAGGTAAAACCAGATTCGTTTTGCGAACGTAAACTCTTCATTTGTCGACACTCCTTTTCGGAATTAGTTTTCACTTCAAACCTATTTTCTTATCGGAAACTTTCCATGGTTCAGGGCTTCTATGCCGTTGATAGCCACCTCCTTGATAATAGCGTTTATAAGCTCTAAATCGGTGAAATCTCACAAACGCAATTGAAAGGCCAAACTTTGGTAAGGCTTATTAATGGCAAAATTGGAAAGAATTTTGACAACCCGCCAACGGGATTCAAACAAATCTCGGTTAATTCAACAGGTTAAACGATTCAAAGAGTTTCTAAGAAAAGGAAAGTTAATCGGGGAAAGTTCAAGTTTACGGAATGTGGTAAATGACGTTTGACAAATTTTGTTACTCTGAATCATTCGTTGGTTCAGAAAAAGCATGATTCTTTGATCCAAGAAGGTCGTATTTTTCCAAGCGATGACGTAATGATCGGTAATTGATTCCTAAGATTTCCGCCGCTTTCTTCTGAACGCCATTAGCGCGCTTTAACGCTCCCAGCAATATGCATTTCTCGTGGGCCTCTAACTCAACATCTAACGCCAGCCCTTTATTGAAAAATACCTCCGCACCACCGAGTGTAGTTAAGTCACCTGAATCGATTTCATCCGCGTTCGGCGCACTTTTTACTTGAGGTGGCAGATCCTCATCGGTCAAGATATTCTTGTTAGTCACCGCCACGGCATGCTCAATGATGTTTTCCAGCTCCCGGACGTTTCCCGGATAAGTATGGTTCATCAGTTGCATCAACGCGCCGCTGGATATTTCCTCAACATTTTTGTCAAGGGAAGCGGCAAATTTCCGGAGGAAGTAGTGGGCGAGCGAAGGGATATCGTCTTTGCGGCTGCGCAGCGGCGGCAATACCATGTTGACTACATTGAGCCTGTAATACAGGTCCTCGCGGAATCTTCCCTCTTCTAGTTCCTTGCGTAGATCCCGGTTAGTCGCTGAAATGACGCGCACGTCTACCTTCACAGTTTTGCTAGCACCAACCGGCGTGAAGCTTTTCTCTTGCAGCACGCGCAATAGTTTGACTTGGAGGTGCAGCGGCAATTCACCTACTTCATCAAGAAATAAGGTTCCCTGATCCGCTTGTCTAAATAACCCACTGTGATCCATCACGGCGCCGGTAAACGCTCCACGGACGTGACCGAATAGTTCGCTTTCAATCAAAGTTTCCGGGATGGCGCCGCAATTAACGGCAATAAAGGGCTTAGCTTGGCGCGGTCCGTTTAAATGAATTGCCCTAGCCACCAGCTCTTTTCCAGTGCCGCTTTCACCGGAGATCAAGACGTTGGTGCTGCCCGCCGCGACTTTTTGAATAAGTTGGTAGATCTTTTCGATGCCGCCGCTTTTGCCGACGACTCCTTCGAAGCGAAAATTCACTGCGTCGACACCCTTGGAAGATACTGGTAATTCGATTTCCCTCGATCTGCGCAGTTCTTCCTCGATCCGAACTTTTTCTTCGATCTGTTTCTGCTTTGTAACATCCTCGAAAATGGCGACATACCCGAGCAGCCGTTGGTTGGAATCGCTGAGCGGAGCGAGCGTCAAACGGACTTGTTTTTGGCTTCCCTGCAAGCCGGGTAATAAAAGCTCTTCGCTATACACAGCATTGCTACGATCGCCGCGCTGAAAATCATATCGCAAGCCGGGGATGATCTGATCGAGCTGCTTGCCCATCACCGCGGCTTCGCCAAGCAAAATCAAATTCTGAGCCTGCTGATTAAAATAGTTAATGCGACCCTGACCATCGGTGATGGCAACACCGCTGCCAATACCCTGCAAGAGCGCTTCGTTGAACGCATCGAGCTCCTGAAAGTCAATCTGTTTTTCTTTCAATAGCTTCTGCGTTTCGCCAAGCTTGTCAGCGAGAAATCCGCTCAGACCAGCGATCATGAAAAAACTGCCGATATTGATTACCATAGTAATCACTGAAGGCGAAGATAGCGATGCACCATTGACATTTTGTAACCAAGGTTGCGCCCAAACGAGCAGCGCTGCATAACATACGCTTGAACTTCCCGCGGCGATAAATGCACCTCGGTAGAACAATAAAATGGCCGCGTTAATTACCGCCAGGTTGTAGAGAAACGAAAAGGGACTAAAGCTATCCCCAGTGATCCAAATAATTCCAGTGATTAGAAAAACGTCGAAAGTGACTTGAGCATGGGCAAAAGCGCGCAGATGTTTCCACCGAGGCAAGAATAGCGCCGAAGCGATCGAGATCGCGTAGGCAAGGATTAGCGGTACGGAGAGACTGACAAGATATCGAATACCCGACTCCGCTTGGAAGAAATGAACGAGCGCCGTCGCCCCGAGAAAGACACTGAGGATGACTACTCTCAGTAGGAGAAGCCACCTGATTTTCTCGCTCAAATCATTTCGTTCGTCAGTCAAGGTCGTTTTACTTTGCGTCGTATCAGAATAATGTGAGGAGTCTGCCATCCCTTAGTTGCCAACCAATGAACCCATTTGGAAGATCGGCAAATACATGGCGACGACCAAGCCACCCAGGACCACGCCTAACACCACCATAATCGCCGGTTCCATCATCGCGGTTAAATTGTTAACTGCGTCATCAACCTCTTCTTCATAAAGCTCCGCGACTTTCCGGAGCATGACATCAAGACCACCTGTGCTTTCGCCTACAGCAACCATCTGGCAAACCAACGGTGGAAATATTTTACTTTCCCGTAAGGGCTCTGCCACTGTATTGCCTTTACTGATGCTTACCCGGCTCTCCATAATCGCTTTCTCCACAACTTTATTGCCAGCGGTTCTGGCGGTAATCGCCAAACCGTCCAAGATAGGCACACCGGAACTCAGCAACAGCGCCATATTTTGAGTAAACCGTGCTACGGCCACTTTTCTGAGCAAGTCGCCGATTACCGGAAGTCGTAAGAGTAACCGGTCGATGTTCATGTGCCCATGGGGGGTCTTGTAATAAAACTTGATGGCCATCACGATGCCGATACCGCTCGCTAACATAAGCCACCAGTAAGCGACGAAAACATTGCTGATGTTGATACAAATTTGCGTCGGCGCCGGCAGTGCTTTTCCCATACTACCGTAGAGGTCCGCGAAGACTGGGATGACAAAGATCATCAACACCGCAACGACAATGATCGCCACCATGACGATCGCCACAGGGTAGATCATGGCGCCTTTGACTTTCTTCTTCAGCCTGCTCGCTTTCTCAATGAATAGAGCGATTCGATTTAGAATGGTGTTGAGAATACCGCCGGCCTCTCCCGCTTCCACCATGTTAACGTAAAGGTCATCGAAGATCTTTGGATGTTTGCGTAGCGCGTCTGCGAGTGTACAACCACCTTCGACGTCCCGGCGAACAGTGTTGATCGTGGAGCGCAGCAACTTGTTCTCGGACTGTTCGCCAAGAATCTCAAGGCATTGAACAATCGGCAAGCCAGCATCGATCATCGTCGCCAGTTGGCGGGTCGCCACGGAGACTTCTTTTGTCGAGACAGTGGGGCCAAAGCCGGGGATGCTTAACTCTTTATCAAACCCTGCACCCTTTTCCCGGACCTTGTTGGCAAGAGGTCGTATTCGTTGCTCACGCAGACGCGTTAACGCAGCTTCGAGATTCGGTGCTTCGAGAGTGTCGCCTTTAACGATTCGTCCCTGGGCGGTTCGCCCTTCCCAAACAAATATAGCCATAGATCAATTCGTCCCGACTTTGATCAAATTAAAGCGCATCCGATCTCAGAATGCCTAGCGGCAATCATCCAGCCGTGCCGACTTAAAACCCCAGCGAGAATACCGAACCAAATCCTTTGTCCGTGTCCGTCACGCGAATCGTTTCATCCACGGTCGTAAATCCGTCGCGAACTTTCTGTAAGGCACTCATGCGTAGCGTGTTCATGCCTAACTTTACCGCTTCGCGTTTAAGTTCCATCGACGATACGCCTTTAATGATTAATTCCTTGAGCGCTTCGTGCATCACCATTACTTCGTAAACGGCTAGGCGACCGCGATATCCGGTACCAGCGCAATTCGCACAACCCTTGCCGTGGAAAGTCGGAAAGCCCGTGCCGATATCGGCGGCATCGACACCCAAATTAATCAAAACCTCAGGCTTGATCTCGATCGGTGCCTTGCACCTATCACAGATTTTTCGAACTAATCGCTGCGCTACAATAAGATTTATCGAAGAGGTCAAAAGAAATGTCTCCACGCCCATATTGATAAGACGGTCGACAGTCGCTGGACAATCGTTGGTATGCAATGTACTCAAAACCAGATGGCCCGTGAGCGCTGCTTTAATGGCGATTTGCGCAGTTTCGAGATCGCGAATTTCGCCGACCATGAGAATATCCGGATCTTGGCGGAGGAACGAGCGTAACGCCGCGGCAAAATTTAAGCCGATCTGCTCTCGAACTTGGACTTGATTGATACCCATCAGATTGTACTCAACAGGATCCTCTGCGGTGGAAATATTCACATCCGGTTTGTTGAGTTCGGACAAAGCAGAATAGAGCGTTGTAGATTTACCACTACCGGTCGGTCCAGTGATCAAGATCATACCGTAAGGCTTGTGAATTGCCTCTTGAAAGTCTTTCAAATTTTGCGGATCGAAGCCAAGCTTGGCCATGTCAAGCTGCAAGTTGGACTTGTCCAATAAGCGCATGACGACTTTCTCGCCAAACAGAGTCGGCAAAATCGATACACGGATATCCAACTCGCCGGCCGTGCCCATCTTGAGCTTGATGCGGCCGTCTTGGGTCAATCGGCGCTCGGCGATATCGAGCCCTGCCATGACCTTCAGACGCGAAACCAAAGCATTCTTGAGTCGTAACGGTGGACTCATAATCTCTTGGAGCACACCATCAATGCGGAAACGTACCCGAAACACTTTCTCGTAGGGCTCGATATGAATGTCGCTGCAGCGACGTTTGGCGGCATCCGCCAAGATCGCGTTGACCAGCGTGACCACCGGCGCATCCATGGTGGCTTGCTGGAGTTCTTGTAGGTTGACGTCGTCGTTTTCTTGGACGACCTCCATCTCGCCGTCGCCGAATTTTTTTAATACGTCGTCGTAGCTCACACCGCCAAAACGATGCTCTAGAACCTTCCTTATACCAGTGGGGGTGGCGATCACGGCCCGGACCCCGTAACCAGTGACAAACTTGACCTCGTTGATAGCGACTAGATCCGTCGGGTCAGCGATGGCAACGGTTAGAGTAGAGCCGATCAGCTTGTAGGGAATGAGTTGGTGCTTTTGAACAATCTGCGGCGGTACGACTGAAAAGACTGCGTCATTTAAGTCGCCAGGAACCAGTTCAACGCACTCGATACCAAATTGCTTAGCCAAAAATCCGGCGAGAGTCTCTTCGGTGGTCAAACCTAATCGAACGAGTTCCTTGGCGATGGTAGAGTTATTTTCCTTCTCTCCTTTTTGCGCTTCGGAGAGTTGTTCGCGAGAGACAATGCCGCCTTTGACGAGAAGTTCCGCAATACGTGGTTCCATAATTTGGTAATCTGAATACCAAATTATCGTTGATCCCCAAATTTCTGTCAATAAAATGTCCGGCTTCGGACGAATAAGATTGGGGCCGTAACTTTGATGCCGAACGCTGTAAGCTCCCGATAAACATTCATTATTTGCGTAAGGCAGCATGCGCTGCCGCCAATTTAGCGATCGCCACGCGGTACGGCGAGCAACTGACATAGTCCAAACCGATTTGATGACAGAATTCAATTGAATGAGGTTCGCCACCATGCTCACCGCAAATACCCATTTCTAATCCCTTACGGCGCTGGCGGCCTTTGGCGACCGCAATGCGCATGAGGGCGCCGACACCGTCTCGATCGATACTGACAAATGGATCGTCAGGCAACAGGCCCTGTAGAACGTAACTGGGTAAGAACTTGCCGGCGTCGTCGCGTGACAGGCCTAGGCAAGTTTGGGTTAAATCATTGGTGCCAAAAGAAAAGAACTCCGCTTCTTCGGCAATTTCGTCGGCAACCATGCAGGCGCGTGGCAATTCGATCATTGTGCCGATCGAATAGTGTACCTTGACGCCATACGCTTGCATGGTCTGTTTGGCGACTCTGTCCACGATAACCCGCTGTTCGTGCAGCTCCTGACGCGACCCAACTAGAGGAATCATGACCTCGGGGAATGGATTCTTGCCTTCGCGCCGCAGTTCACAGGCTGCCTCAAAGATCGCTTGCGACTGCATTTCGGTAATTTCGGGATAGGAAATACCCAAGCGACAGCCCCGATGGCCCAACATCGGATTGAATTCTTGCAGCACATTGACCTTGTTACGCAAGGTATCCACTTCAACACCCATCACTTGAGCAAGCTCTCGGATTTCTGCATCGTTTTTGGGCAGAAACTCATGAAGCGGCGGGTCAAGCGTGCGAATAGTCACAGGCAGACTACCCATGATTTCAAGAATACCTTTGAAATCTTGACGCTGCATAGGTAGCAGTTTCGCTAATGCGCGGCGCCGGCCAGTCTCATCGTCGGCAAGAATCATTTCGCGCACGGCCTGGATCCGGTCTCCTTGAAAAAACATGTGCTCCGTGCGGCACAAGCCGATGCCTTCGCTGCCAAAAGCCTTGGCGACGGCCGCTTGATCGGGCTGATCCGCATTGGTTCGCACACCGAGCTTGCGAATTTGGTCCGCCCACTTCATTAGTTTGGTGAAATGTCGGTAGATTTTTGATTGCCGCGCGTCAAGTGAGCCGGTCAGGAGAACCTGGAGAATCTCCGAAGGCAGAGTTTGAATTTCCCCCTGGAAGACTTCACCGGTGTTACCATCGATGGAAATCCAATCACCCTCTTTTAACTCGGATTGCCCTACCGCTAGTGTGCGCTGCGCATAGTTTATTTGTAAAGCTTCACACCCAGCGATGCAGACTTTACCCATCTGGCGGGCGACCAACGCGGCATGGGAGGTCATGCCTCCCCTAGCAGTCAATACACCCTGTGCCGCGTCCATGCCACGAATGTCGTCTGGGCTGGTTTCCACGCGGCAAAGAATGATGCGCTCGCCCCGCTGGTTCCACGCCACTGCATCCTCGGCATGAAAGACGATTCGCCCAGTGGCGGCCCCCGGTCCAGCTGGCAAACCGCGACCGAGGAGACGTTGTGCTTGATGGGCACGCTGCTTAGCTTGTTGATCGAAGATCGGGCGCAGCAATTGATTGAGCTGATCCGGTTCAACCCGTAGTAATGCTTCTCGCTTATTGATGATCCGCTCGCTGACCATGTCGATGGCGATCCGTAGCGCAGCAAAGCCGGTACGTTTACCGGTGCGGGTTTGCAGTAGCCACAAGTTCTCGTTTTCTATGGTAAACTCGATGTCCTGCATATCGCGAAAATGGCCTTCAAGAAGTCGGCAAACACGCCGGAGTGCAACGAAAACCTTGGGCATGAACTGCTTTGAGATCGGCGATTGGTTTAGGCGTGCGTATGCCGGCGACGACATCCTCACCCTGGGCATTAACCAGAAACTCGCCATAGAAGCTTTTTTCTCCGCTCGAAGGATCCCGGGTAAAGGTAACTCCGGTCGCGCAGTTATCGCCGCGGTTGCCGAACACCATTGCCTGTACGTTGACCGCTGTGCCCCAATGATGCGGGATACGATAAAGTTCGCGATAGGCAATGGCCCGATCATTGTTCCACGAGCCGAAGACCGCGCTAATGGCACCCCACAGCTGCTCATGGGGATCTTCGGGAAATTTCTTGCCAAGTCTTGATTCGATCTCGTGCTTGTACTCGTTCACCAGCTCGCGTAAATCACTCGCTGAAAGCTCCCTATCATCGCGAATACCGCGAGAGTTTTTCTTGCTTTCGAGAATTTTCGTTAAAGGATCGACGGTATCTTTGTCATTGGATTTTATGCCCATTACGACATCCGCATACATTTGGACAAAGCGCCGATAGGAATCATAAGCGAATCGTCGATTCCGTGAGTGCTGCGCTAAACCTTCCACGGTGCTGTCATTGAGCCCGAGATTGAGTACTGTATCCATCATACCGGGCATTGATTCGCGCGCGCCGGACCGCACCGAAAGTAATAGGGGATTCTCTGGATCACCAAAACGTCGATCGAGGGTCTTTTCAATTTTTTTTAACGAATTGACGACCGCTTTTTCGAGCCCCTCCGGATAGCGCCGTCGATGGGCATAATAATAGCCGCACACCGACGTTGGAATCGTAAAGCCAGGCGGCACTGGAATACCAATGCGGGTCATTTCATGGAGCCCGGCGCCTTTACCGCCAAGGATCTCGCGCATCCGCGCATTGCCTTCAGCTTTACCAGCGCCAAATGAGTAGGTGAGACGATTCAATACGGCCATGGGAAAGATCCTCGCGGTTGTATATACGACCCCTGAATTTTTAAACTGAAGGGTGTTCCAGTGCAGCAAATTGCGTTAAGAACGTGGCGGATTTGATTTCACGATCCATTTGATACTGAATAAAGCGCAGCAAAACGTCGCGCATCTCTCTAATGACGGGCGCCGGTAGTAAAATCCGATTGCCAATATCGTGGGAATCGGTTTGTAGCGTCGAGAGCATATTGGCAGCGAGATAGCCCAATGGTAAGACTTCGCGGCACAACCGTGAGCAAGAATCGCACAACACACCACCATCCGAGGGGCTAAAATACCATTGATCTAGTTGCGCTTGACTGCGCGCTTGCCCGCAGCGCTGACAACAATCCAATGCCGGACGATAACCAGCCAGATGAAGCAGTTTAAGTTCGTAGTAGGTCAAAAATCTAAGCGAACTGCCGATTTCATCCAAGTAGCGCAATCCATCCCTTAAATGTTGGAACACCGCCGAATTTTCTTCCCGCTCGCTAATCAAGCCGTCGGTAATCTCCACGAGATAAGCAGCATAGGCAATTCGTTCCAGGCTCGAGGCTAACTGAGGCAAACTGAACAGGAGATCGGCACCGATGAGAAAAGCGAGACTTCCGTGGGCCCGGTCTTGGAAACGCAGGTTCACCAATGAACATGGTTCCAACGAATTGACAAACCGCCGCCGGGAACGCAATGCACCCTTGGCAATGCCCGTGAGTTTACCAAAATCTTCGGTTAAGAAAGAAACTATTTTATCTGACTCGCCATAGGGCCGGGCACGCAGTACAATAGCCGTGGTTGTTTGGCTCGAGCGCATGAACAGGAAGGATTATCGTGCAACCGTCACTTAAATAACCGTAACATTTTCTCTGCAACACGACAACTATTTAATTTAACAAGTGTTTATAAAGAGAGAAACTTGACAGGAGTGACCATCGTGATTATGTTTTCGCGACCATAATTGGGGAGTTGCATAAACATGGTACATGAAAATAACAAAACTACCGGGCAAACCGATGATGATCAAGCGGATCAAGGGGTTAATCAAGAGCAAGAAGCGGTTTCAGACCGCGACGGCAATATCGCAGCGTTACGGCTTCAGTTAAATGCCAAAGAAGAAGAAGTGAAAGCTAACTATGATCGATATATCCGGCAAGTCGCCGAAATGGAAAATTTCAAAAAACGAACCGCTCGCGACCGCGAGGAAAGCGTTCGCTATGCCAACGAAACTCTCGTCAAAGACTTACTGCCGGTAATCGATAACCTTGAAAGGGCAATTGGCCATGCTGCTAGCAGTGATAACGGCAAACTCCTGGTTGAAGGCGTGGACATGGTGCTCAAAGGATTTCTCGATACATTAGCTAGGCATGGCGTCCGCCCGGTAGCTGCGGTTGGATTGACCTTTGATCCCACCCAACATGAAGCGCTTGCCCAGGTTGAAAGTACTGTCCATCCGCCCAATACCGTTATCGAAGCGCATCACAGCGGTTATTTGATGCGCGACCGACTTTTGCGTCCGGCCCTAGTGACCGTATCTAAAGCATCGATATCACAAGAGAAAAAAAACGCTGATACTGCGGTTGAAAACGATCAAGCCGATGATTAAATAACCCGCTGTGAGACTTGAAAGAGATTTTGAGGAGTAAGCAAAATGGCAAAAGTTATCGGAATCGACCTTGGTACCACCAACTCCTGCGTTGCGATCATGGAAACCGGCGACCCTAATGTGCTCGCCAATTCCGAAGGTAGTCGGACAACACCATCCGTAGTGGCATTTACCGAAAGCGGCGAGCGTCTCGTTGGTCAAATCGCTCGTCGCCAGGCGATTACCAATCCAGAAAATACCATTTCGGCGGTAAAGCGTTTGATCGGCAGGCGCACCGACGACCCGATGGTGCAGAAGGCGGCCAGCGTCTTGCCGTATAAAATCACTGGCAACGACAATGGCGACGCTCGAGTAGAAATCCGGGGCAAGGGTTACAGCCCGGCGGAGATTTCAGCATTCATCCTGCAAAAAATGAAGCAGAGCGCCGAGGACTATCTCGGTGAAAAGGTAACCGAGGCCGTGATCACCGTACCGGCTTACTTTAACGATAGTCAAAGGCAGGCAACTAAAGACGCGGGCCGAATCGCAGGTCTTAACGTTTTGCGGATCATCAACGAACCTACGGCAGCAGCGCTTGCCTATGGTTTGGACAAGAAAAAAGATGAGAAAATCGCTGTGTTTGATCTGGGTGGCGGCACATTCGATATCTCGATTCTAGAACTGGGCGACGGCGTATTTGAAGTCAAATCGACCAATGGCGATACTTTTCTCGGCGGCGAAGATTTTGACCAACGAATCATCGATTACCTCGCCGATGAGTTTAAGAAGGACCAAGGGATCGATTTGCGCAGAGATCGGATGGCATTACAACGCCTCAAAGAGGCCGGTGAAAAGGCCAAATGCGAGTTGTCCTCTTCTATGGAAACCGACATCAATTTGCCGTTCATCACCGCGGACCAACAAGGTCCGAAGCATCTCAATATTAAATTGAGCCGGTCCAAGCTCGAAGCACTCTGTGCCGATTTGGTTGACCGTACTGAAGGCCCATGTCGGCAAGCTTTGAAAGACGCCGGACTCAGCGCCGGCGATATTCACGAAGTTATCCTAGTTGGTGGTATGACACGCATGCCAGCGGTTCAGGAGCGGGTTAAGAAAATTTTCGGCAAGGAACCGCACAAAGGCGTCAATCCAGATGAAGTGGTGGCCATGGGCGCAGCGATCCAGGGCGCGGTTCTCACCGGCGAAGTCAAAGATGTCTTGTTATTGGACGTTACACCGCTTTCATTGGGTATCGAAACCCTTGGCGGCGTATTCACGAAATTGATTGATCGCAATACCACCATACCCACTAAGAAAAGCCAGGTATTTTCCACGGCTCAGGATAATCAACAAGCGGTCTCGATCCGCGTATTTCAGGGCGAACGAGAAATGGCGGCAGACAATAAGCTTCTAGGGCAGTTCGATCTCGTCGGTATTCCGCTGGCGGCTCGCGGCTTGCCGCAAATCGAGGTAACATTCGATATCGACGCCAACGGTATCGTCCATGTCGCAGCGAAGGACTTGGGCACCGGTAAGGAGCAATCGATCAAGATCACTGCTTCCACCGGCCTTAGTGAAGCGGAGATTAAGAAAATGGTCCGTGAAGCTGAAGCTCACGCCGACGAGGACAAGAGGAAAAAGGAAACCGTCGAAGCACGCAATCAATTGGATTCGCTGGTGTACTCCACTGAAAAGTCGCTCAGCGAATACGGCAGCGAGCTTGACGCAGGCGTCAAGGAAAGTATCGAAGCCGCGCTAAAGCAAGCCAAAGAAACGCTTGAGGGTCAGGACGCGGAGGCCATGCGTAAGGCCGCCGATGCATTAAGCCAATCGTCGCATAAATTGGCGGAGGCGATGTACGCCAAAGCGTCACAGCAGCAAGCACCGCCACAGGCCGGGGAAGCAACCGACGATAAAACTGCGGCAGACGGCGGCGGCAAGAAAAAGGACGATGTCGTCGACGCTGACTTCACCGAGGTAAAAGACTAACATCGAGAGCTAAGCGCACCGATTTCAATCAAAGCCCTTCTCCCGCGGATCGTGGAGAGGGGCTTTGTTGCTCATTCCGGTCGAGAATTAGACGAGGACCCCTTGGCTGCTGCTAAGAAAGATTACTACGAGCTGCTTGGTGTCAACCGCAATGCCAACGAGGATGATTTAAAAAAGGCCTACCGAAAGTTAGCACTGCAACATCATCCAGACCGCAATCCAGGCGACAAACAAGCAGAAGAAAAATTCAAGGAGATTTCCGAAGCCTACTCAGTTCTTTCCGATTCGCAGAAACGTGCCCAATACGATCAGTTTGGCCATGCGGCATTTGGTGACGGCGGCCCCGCGGGCGGCGGATTTGACTTCTCCGGTGGCGGCTTTGAAGATGTCTTCGGCGATATTTTCGGCGAGTTCTTCGGTGGCGGCGGCGGCCGTCGCCGCGGGCAAGCACGCGGCGACGATCTTCGCTATAATCTCTCCTTGAAATTCGAGGAAGCGGTTGCAGGCACCGAGAAAAAAATTAAGATTCCTCGCCATGGTCCCTGCGAAACCTGTCACGGTAATGGCGCCAAACCAGGAACCGCACCGCAAACTTGCCCAACCTGCCGCGGCCGCGGCCAGATAGCCTTTCAACAGGGGTTTTTTAGCGTTTCGCGCACCTGCAACCAGTGCCAAGGCCAAGGCACGATCATAAAAGAGCCTTGTGCCACTTGCGATGGTAAAGGCCGTGTGCGCGCCATGCATACGCTGAACGTAAAAATTCCCGCTGGAGTCGATACTGGATCGCGTTTGAAATTGCGCGCCGAGGGTGAGACCGGGCCGGTTGGCGGCAGTCCTGGCGATCTCTATGTCGTCGTCCAGGTCGAGCCGCACCCGATTTTCGTGCGCGAAAACCTCGATATCCTATGCGACGTGCCGATCAGTTTCGTACAAGCTGCGTTGGGAGCGGAGATCGACGTGCCGACTCTCGATGGTAAAGTGAAAATGAAGATACCCAGCGGCACACAATCAGGCAAACTGTTTCGCATGAAGGGCCGCGGCGTCAAAGACGTGCAAGGATTTCAGCAGGGTGATCAGCATGTGCGCGTCACGGTGGAAACGCCGACACATCTGACCAGTAAGCAAAAAGAGCTGCTCAAGGAATTTGCCACCATCGGTGGTGAGGATGTCAATCCCTTGTCGAAAGGATTTTTCGACAAGATGAAGCAACTATTCGATTAATCCCTATGCCAACGGGTTGTTCTCATACTGGCCTAACTGAGTCACACTGCCGTCGCCTCCGTTAATTAATTCTGCTCGTTTCTGGTTGACCTGCCCATGCAACGTGATTAAGTTAAACGGTCAATTGGGGTGCCTATGAGCGACGTAGAATGGAAAGTGGAAAGCCCGGACAACAAAGGAACTCAGGTTGAGATTCCCGAGGTGCTGCCACTCCTGCCGATCCGCGACATCGTTATCTACCCGTACATGATGTTGCCGCTGTTCGTCGGCCGCGATATTTCGATTCGCGCCGTCGAGGAAGCGCTCTCTCGCGACCGCTTGATATTTCTCGTCTCGCAGAAAAACTCCGCCGAGGAGAATCCCAATCCGGCCGATATCCACAAAGTCGGTACCATCGCGTCGATCATGCGTATGCTCAAATTGGCCGACGGTCGAGTGAAAATACTCGTCCAAGGGTTGGCCAAAGGGGAAGTCGACAGTTACCTGCGCGAGCGGCCATTTTTCGAAATCAAGATCCGGAAAGTCATCGAGCCAACGTTGCCGGAAGTGCCGATCGAGGTTGAAGCGTTGATGCGCTCGGCCAAGGAAAAGATCGAGCAAATTTTAAATCTGAAAAATCTGCCGCCGGAAATCGTCATGGTCACCGATAATATCAGCGATCCAGGCGTACTCGCCGATCTGGTAGCGTCAAATCTGCGGCTGAAAATCGAGGAAAGCCAAGCGATTCTCGAAGTCTTCGATCCCATCGAGCGGTTGAAAAAAGTCAATGAGCTGCTCACTCGCGAGCTCGAGCTGTCAACCATGCAGGCGCGCATTCAAAACCAAGCCAAAGAAGAGATGAGCAAGACGCAACGGGAGTATTACCTGCGCGAGCAGCTCAAACAAATCCAGCAAGAGCTTGGCGAAGGCGACGAACGCGCCGAGGAACTCGGCGAGGTCAAAAAGCAGATCGAAAAAGCCAAAATGCCGACGGAGGTTAAGCGCGAAGCGGATAAGCAGCTGCGCCGCCTCGAACAGATGCATCCGGAATCTTCGGAAGCGTCTTTGGTGCGCACTTATTTAGACTGGCTCGTCGAACTCCCTTGGAGCAAGAAAACCAAGGATAATCTTAATATTCGCAAAGCGAAACAGGTGCTCGACGAAGATCATTACAACCTTGAGAAGATCAAGGAACGCATCCTTGAATACCTCGCCGTCAACAAGCTGCGGCGCAAGATCAAAGGTCCGATACTTTGCTTCGTCGGTCCTCCGGGAGTCGGTAAGACTTCGTTAGGCCGGTCCATCGCCCGAGCCCTCGGCCGCAATTTCGTGCGCATCTCGCTCGGAGGTGTCCGCGATGAGGCGGAGATTCGCGGTCATCGACGCACTTACGTCGGCGCGTTGCCAGGGCGTATCATTCAGGGCATCAAACAAGCCGGCTCGAACAATCCGGTTTTTATGCTCGACGAGATCGATAAGGTCGGGGCCGATTTTCGTGGCGATCCGTCCGCCGCTCTGCTGGAAGTCCTGGACCCGGAGCAGAATCATGCGTTCAGCGATCATTATTTGAATTTACCGTTCGATCTTTCCAATGTGTTGTTTATTTGCACGGCGAATCTGCTCGATCCGATTCCGGCCGCGCTAGCGGACCGCATGGAAGTCATTCAGTTGTCCGGATACACCAACGAGGAAAAGCTCGAGATTGCGCGCAAGTATCTCATTCCACGGCAGCTTGACGATAACGGCATCGCGTTCAAACGTTTGGAAATCTCCGACGACGCGGTGCTACGAATCATCGCCGAATACACCAAGGAAGCCGGTCTGCGTAATCTCGAACGAGAATTTGCCTCGATCTGCCGCAAGGTCGCTCGCAAAGTCGCCGAAGGCAAAGACGAGTTGACCCGCGTTACAAGAGGAAATTTGCATAGCTTTCTCGGTGCGCCGAAATTCTTACCCGAACCCGAACAAGAGCACCATGAGATCGGCGTCGCCACCGGCTTGGCATGGACAACCGCCGGCGGTGAGATCCTTTACGTCGAGGCCTCGCTCTCTCGCGGCCGCGGGAACCTTACGCTTACCGGCCAACTCGGAGACGTGATGAAAGAGTCCGCCCAGGCGGCGGTCAGCTACGCTCGCGCTCATGCTAAGAAGCTCGGCATCGAAGAAGACTTCTATCAGAAGCTCGACATCCACATTCATGTCCCGGCAGGGGCAATTCCCAAAGACGGTCCCTCGGCCGGCATTACCATGGCAACCGCGCTGATTTCAGCTTTGACCAAGCGACCGGTGAACCGCGATGTCGCCATGACCGGCGAGATTACCCTGCGCGGCCGGGTGTTGCCGATCGGCGGCCTCAAAGAGAAATCCCTCGCGGCGTTCCGCGCCGGCATCAAGACCATCCTCATTCCCGAGCGCAACCAAAAAGATCTCGATGAAATCCCCAAGCCGCTCCGGCGCAAGCTCCGTTGGGTGGTTGCCCAAAATATGTCGGACGTTCTAAAAGTTGCGTTGATCGACAAGGTTATACCCGTTGGGAAGTCTCATTCCACAAGCAAAAAAGCGCGCCTTCGCGCGATTAAAAGACGTTTAGCTAAGCGCGCGGTTCCAGTGATAAAACGCCATCGCGAGAAATCCATTCCTTTGCGACCGTAAACTTGCCGCAGTTGCCGCAACACTGCCAAAGAATTTTCCAACCTAGTGATAATCTCACTTTCAATGAGGCTTAATCGCCTACCTTCATGAAACTCAGCCGGCTCGGGGAATTCGGCCTTATCGATAGAATCCGCAGGAAAGTTTCGGCGGGACGCGGCGTGCGCTTGGGAATTGGCGACGATGCCGCTTGGATCGAACATCCGCGGGGATCGTCGCTCATCACCGCCGACCTCTTGATCGAAGGCATTCACTTCGATCTCCGATGGACGTCCCTCGCCGATCTCGGCTACAAATCTCTCGCGGTTAATCTAAGTGACATTGCCGCCATGGGCGGTGTACCTGCTTACGCGATGCTTTCCCTGGGCATCCCCGCGAACTTCGACAGCAAACAACTCGACGAGCTCTACCGCGGCATCAGCGTCTTGGCGAAAAAGCATGGCGTAACCATCGTTGGTGGCGACACTAACCTAGCGGACTCTTTGCTGATCTCGGTGTGCGTCATAGGTCATCCGCCGAGCAAACCGATTTGCCGCAGCGGTGCCCATGTCGGCGACGATATATACGTCACCGGTACCCTTGGCGATGCCGCACTTGGATTGGAACTGTTACGGCGGAAACGTCTGCGACAAAGCCGCGCTATGGCACAATTGCTTACGCGCCATCATCGGCCAACGCCTCGCCTTGCCACAGCCGCACTCCTGGCACAGCGAAATCTGCCCACGGCGATGATCGACATCAGCGACGGTTTAATTCAGGACTTGGGTCATATTTGCCGAGCTAGTCATGTCGGCGCGACCATCCAACAGGAGAAACTACCGCTGTCGAACGCGTATCGTGCTCTGGCAGGAAGAATTGGCATGCGTTGCGCTATGAGCGGTGGCGAGGATTACGAATTACTTTTTTGCGCCGCCCCACGCCTGAGAAAGCGTATCGAAAAACTTAATCGCCCGGCTGGCATTGCGATCTCACGGATTGGCGTATGCAGGCCGGTAGGCACGGGCATCCATGTGGTTGACGCCAGCGGCAACACGATCGTAGTCAAGGCAGCCGGCTACGACCATTTTAAGAATCCGTAGTCTTGCGCGAGTAGAAACGCTAGAATGCCCGCCTACCAATATGACTGACGCAATTGCCGATTAAACCATGGACGCCGAGGACCTGGAAAAACTTCTCGAACGCGTGCAACAGCGCAAAGTCACGATCGCTCAGGCGCTGCAGCGATTGCGGGACCTGCCTTTTGAAGACCTCGGTTTTGCCAAGCTCGACCATCATCGCGCTTTGCGTCAGGGTTTCCCGGAAGTAGTCATGGGTCAGAGCAAACAAACCAAAGACATCGCGGCCATCGTGCGGGTCATGCAGCGGCGTAAGAGCAATGTTCTGATCACCAGATTAGATGATCGCCAGATAGAGCAACTGAAACGCTATCGCCTCGGCTTGAAACTGAATCCCATCGCCCAGGCAGCAACTTGGACGGCCAAGCCGATCCGCGCCACCGGGAGAGGCATAATTCTGGTGGTTTCGGCGGGCACTTCGGACATCCCGGTCGCTGAGGAAGCAGCGCTCACAGCGACCATGATGGGTAACAAGGTCGAGCGACTTTTTGACGTCGGTGTCGCTGGAATTCATCGCTTGCTTGGCAATCGCGCCAAGCTCGACGGCGCGGCGGTCTTAATCGTCGTCGCTGGCATGGAAGGTGCGTTACCCAGCGTCGTCGCTGGTTTGGTTGCGAAACCGGTGATCGCAGTACCTACGAGTGTAGGCTACGGTGCTAGTTTTCACGGACTGTCGGCGCTTTTAGGTATGCTCAATTCATGCGCCGCCGGAGTAACTGTGGTCAACATTGACAATGGCTTTGGCGCCGGGTTTGCGGCGAGCCTGATAAACCGGGTATAAATAGGAGACTATGCGGTGTTACCATTGTGGTAGAGAGGTTGGGGGCACATTACACACGCAGAAAAGCTATAGGGTTGATTATTATCGCCTGCACACCGGCCATAGCGATTGGGACGCTATCGTCGATCTAAAAACCGACACACCACCGGTGCGATATCTGAAGTTGACCGATCCCACCAATATTCTCACCCGTGTTGATTGTTATGACCGTCCAGATTTTCCACTTGGTGGATAACGATTTTGCGGGGCGGCGATCTATAATAGACCATCTCTTTGAGGAAGTTAGAGCCCCCGCGTTTGATTCTAAAGGCTGATCGATCATGGACAACAAATACCGCATCACCCAACACCAAAACGAATTGGCCGTGCGTATTACCGGCGACTCACAGGCGGACTTGTTTGTAAACTCTGGCCTTGCTTTGTTCGACGTCATGGCCGACATCGACAAGATCGAAGTCAAAGAAAGCCTGCCTCTAGAGGTCGAGGGCGCCGATCGTGACGAATTGATCGTCAACTGGCTGCGCGAGCTACTCTACCTGTACCAGGGCGGCGGCTATCTGCTTAAAGAATTCAAAATCACCGAAGTTAAAGATACAATCGTTAAAGCCGAAGTCTGCGGCGAGAAGAGCGATCCCGACCGCCATGAAATCAAACAGGAAATCACTACGGTGGCAGAGCACAAGAGCCGCATGCAGAAAACCGGCGATCAATGGGTCGCTCAGGTGATTTTCGAACTTTAATATCGGTCGTGACGACGGCATCGGTTGATGCCTGGGAATTTGCCAGTCCGACCAAAGCGAAGAGATGTCACAGTTGATCGATAACGAATTCGGCGGCACGGCGCTGATCGCCGACCCGATCCATCGCTACATTCAGTTCACCGTACCGGAATCGAAAGGCGAGGTGACCGAGAAGGCGTTGATCGATTCACCATGGGTGCAGCGGCTGCGTTACATATACCAGCTGCAAAGCGCCCGTTGGGTTTACCCATCGGCGGAGCATAGCCGGTTTCAACACTCCTTGGGCGCCATGCATATGGCTGGCGAATTCGGTAAGCACTTATATCCATCGTTGCGCAAAGTCCTAGGCGACGAATGCCCGTCGGCGCCTTATATCGAACAATATATGCGCGTCGTCGGTTTGTTGCACGACATCGGTCATGGGCCTTTCGGCCATTTTTTCGACGATAACTTTCTGCACCACTATGATCTCAGCCATGAAGACTTAAGCCAGAGGATCATCCTAAAATATTTGGGCGACATCATCAGTCAATTGCGCCGCAGCCCGAGCGGGCCTTTCGCCGCCGGCGAAGAATTACGTCCCGAGGATGTCGCCTTTCCGATCAAAAAAAACGGCAAGGAGGATAATCACAAACCTCAATGGGTGCGCTTTTTGCAGCCGCTGACGAGCGGTATTTTCACTTTCGACAATTTGGATTACGTCTCGCGCGACTCGTACATGTGCGGTGTCCATCCCGGACCGGTGGATCGCGAACGCCTGCTCCACTACACCTTTTTTTCGCCTAAAGGGTTAACGGTGCACAAGGCCGGCAACAATGCGCTGACGACTTTTCTCAACGCCCGGCTCTATCTCTACACCAACGTCTATTACCATCGTACTACCAGGGCGATCGACTTGCACCTGCGCGATATCTTTCCTGAGACCATGAAATTGCTGTTTCCCGGCAATCCGCTGGAGCATATGGAAGACTATCTTTACTTGACCGACTGGTCGCTTCTGCAAGAAGTTTCCCGCTGGGGGCGGCAAAAAAGCGGGGGCGAGCCGCTCGGTAAGGAATGGGAATCCGTGCTCCATCGCGAGGTGAAATGGAAGATGGCGTTCGATCGCACGCTTTCGCTCAACGAGCTGCATTACGGCGTCGACTTGATCCAAGACACCGACTGGGAGAAGCGTATTCGCGCCGGTTTACCGACGGCGCTGGGCGACCTGACATTTCGCGTCGACATGGCGACACAAGACCCGCGGCCGGAGAATCCCTTCGCCATGGGCAAGAAACAGATTCACATTTACGACCCGTCGAGTGGCGAGATCGCCAAGGAGTCGCTGGCCGAATTATTTGAATTCATTCCGTCGAAGATCGTCCAATTTCGCGTCTTTGCGCTGAATCATGACCACGATCAAGTGCTTTCCGAAGTCGCCGAAAATGCCCTGAAGAGACGCTCCTCCGCAACCAAGACCAGTGTCTGATTCCAATCCCAAGATTCCCATCGTTGACCTGCGCGCTCAATACGCGTCGATTCGCGAGCAAGTGCGCAGCGCCATTGACCGGGTCGCCGAATCCCAGCAATTCATCCTCGGTCCAGCGGTCGCTCAATTCGAGGCCGAAATGGCGGGATTTCTCGGCTGCGGGCATGCCGTAGGAGTCGCTTCCGGCAGCGACGCTCTATTATTGGCTTTGATGGCACTCGGCGTCGGCTCTGGCGATGCGGTGATCACGACACCGTTTACCTTTTTCTCCACGGTCTCTTCAATCACACGGCTTGGCGCGACACCTTTATTAGTCGACATCAATAGCGATTCGTATTTACTCTCAGCGGAAAAGGTCGAGGAACTTCTCAGCGACCGCGGCAACATAACACAAGATTACACTATCGACGGAAAAACCGGCGCACGCATCAAGGCTCTCTTGCCGGTTCACTTGTACGGCCAAGTTTGCGATGTCGGAGGTTTGGCAAGTCTGGCAGAGAAATTTCACTTGCAAATCGTCGAGGATGTCGCCCAGGCCTGTGGCGCACGCTTGTTTATTGCAGGCAAGGAAATGTTCGCCGGCACCATCGGCAATCTCGGCTGCTTCTCGTTTTTCCCCAGTAAGAATTTAGGCGGTTTTGGCGACGGCGGATTAATAGTCGCCAGAACGGAGGAATTAGCTGCACGTGTCAAAATGCTGCGCATGCATGGCGAAAGCACAAAGTATTTCCACGAAATGACCGGCCTCAACTCCCGCCTCGACTCGCTGCAAGCCGCAGTGCTATCGGTGAAACTGCAATATTTGGAGGTATGGTGCGAGTCGAGGATCGCGCGCGCGCATACCTACTATCGAATATTTATGGACAGCGGATTGGTCGGCAATCAGGTACTGGCCATACCGCCATTGCCGGCAGACAAATCTCATGTTTTTAACAATTACTGTATCCGTGCCGAGCGCCGCGACGAGCTTAAACAGTTTCTCGCGGAGGCCGCCATCCAGAGCGAGATCTACTATCCCCTGCCACTGCATTTGCAGAAGTGTTTCGCCGATCTAGGCTACAAGCAGGGCGATTTCCCCAATGCGGAACTGGCTGCCGGCCAAGTGCTGGCGCTGCCGCTTTATCCTGAATTGACAGTAGCGCAACAGCAAACTGTTGTCGCGACAATCGCAAAATTCTACCGGCGTTGAAACGAGCTTTTATCGCCGCCGGCGCTATGATAAAAATTGCCCGCTGTGGCATCAACATTTCAATTCAATGCGGCGACATGCCGGTGCACTAGTTTCCTTATGCGTTTTGGCAGCAAGGAATATCAGAGGGGCCGCCAGGAAGTATCAGCTCGCGCCGAACCATAGGCGGCACAGGGTGCAGATTCAATGGAGCGATCGTTCGTGAATGGTTCGATGAAATAAGCCAATCCCGGGGTGCCGAGCCGATCGAGAAAAACTATGAAAGACGCCATCGTCGCTGCTTTTGATGAAAGTATCCGAGTCAAACAAGCCTTCTTGCGCGACAATCTCGATATTCTCACCAAGTCTATTGATGCCGTTGTTGCGGCATTCAAATCGGGCAACAAACTGCTGCTTTTCGGCAACGGAGGCAGTGCCGCCGACGCCCAACATATCGCGGCGGAATTCGTGAACCGCTTTCGGGTCGACCGTCCGCCCCTGGCCGCGATCGCCTTGACAACCGATTCGTCAGCGCTCACCAGCATCGCCAATGATTACGATTATAGCTTAGTATTCGCCAAACAGATCCAAGCACTGGGCAAGCCTGGTGACATCGCGATAGCCATCTCAACCAGCGGCAGCTCTGCCAATGTTATCGCCGCCGTGGAAGTCTGCACGCAGCTGCAGATTCGCACTATCGGACTAACGGGTGACCGCGGCGGAAAAATGACCGGCAAAGTGGATTATCTGCTCAATGTTGGCGCCAGCAACGATACTGCGCGTATTCAAGAAAGCCATATCCTGATCGGCCATGTAATTTGCGAGATGGTCGACGCCGCTCTTTACCCTGCTGATTAAGTAAACCAGCGATGCCAAGAAAGTATTTCAAAAGCCTCGATTTCTCCAAGGTCCGCACGTACCCGGTTACCAAACGATTCAGCAAGGTGCAGACAACCCTGCTTGGCAAGAAATTGACCAAGGGGGCGAGTGTGCGCGCATTCTTGCGAGGCTTGCCGGAAATTCTCGCCGCCCGGGATTTAAAGGAAATCGCTCATAAGATCGCAGATTGCCATCGGAAGAACCGCACGGTGGTCCTCGGCATGGGCGCGCACCCAATAAAGGTTGGGCTAAGCCCGTTAATCATCGACTTCATGGAGCGCGGCATCATCGACGCGATCGCGCTCAATGGTGCCGGCGTGATCCACGACTTCGAGCTCGCGTATATGGGTGAGACCTCGGAAGATGTCGCCGCCGCACTTAAAGACGGCAGCTTTGGCATGGGCGAAGAAACTGGAAGTTTCATCAATCAAGCGATCATCAGCGGCTCGGTGAATGAATTAGGTATCGGCGCCGCTGTCGGTTTGGCCATTAATAAGCACCGTCTCACCCATCGCAAGTTAAGCATTCTCGCTACCGCGGCGCGGCTGGGGATTCCCGTTACCTCTCATATCGCCATCGGCACCGATATCATTCACATGCATCCAAAAGCCGATGGCAAAGCACTCGGCGACGGCAGCTTGCGCGACTTTCGCACGCTCACCTCAGTCGTGGCAACCCTCGATCGCGGCATTTATCTCAACTTCGGGTCCGCCGTCGTGCTGCCGGAAGTGTTTTTAAAAGCGCTCAGCCTGGCGCGCAATCTCGGCAGCCCGATCGGCAAACTGACGACGGTCAACCTCGATTTTCTGCAGCACTACCGGCCGCTCACCAACGTCGTCAACCGCCCGACCATGAATGGCGGCAAAGGTTACAATCTCACCGGCCACATGGAGATCATGGTGCCGCTGCTTTTTGCTGCGGTACTGGAAGAACTTTAAACATAACCGCCGGGCTTAGAATCATAGTCGAACCGGACGCTGCATATATCTAGTGATAACGCTAACTACCGATTTTGGCTATCAAGACCCTTTTGTCGGCATCATGAAAGGCGTCATCGCGGCGATCAACCCGGAAGTGCAAGTCATCGATCTCACCCATGGCGTGCCGGCACAGAATGTCATGGCCGGGGCGTTGATCTTGCAGCATTCGGTACGATATTTCGCGGCAGGCACGATTCATGTCGTCGTGGTTGACCCGGGGGTCGGCAGCGCTCGGAAACCGATTTTGATCGAACATGGGGGCAGCTATTTAATCGGACCCGACAACGGCGTATTGAGCTTGGCATTGGAAGACAAACCGCCCGATTGCGTCGTGGAATTGACCAATCCTGCTTACCACCTGCAAGATATCAGCAAGACGTTTCATGGGCGCGACGTCTTCGCCCCAGTTGCCGCACATTTATCGCTGGGTGTTCTGCCGATGGAGTTCGGTAAGCCCTTAAGTAGTTGGGCAACTCTGTTCATGCCGCGAGTCCTTCGCGGCAAAAATCGACTGCAAGGTGAGATCATCTACGTCGACAGCTTTGGCAACCTGTTTACAAACATCCACGAGCGTGATTTGACAGGGCTACCGAGAAAGCGATTGCTTGTAGGCTTAGCCGGTAGTCCCCTAGGCGGTTTGGTTACCAACTACGCGGGCGCCGGCGCCGGCGAGTTCGCCTGTCTACTCAATAGCTGGGGCTTGCTGGAAATCGCGGTTAATCAGGATAGCGCCAAAAAGCGAACCAGCGCGAAAATCGGCGATAAAGTGACTGTTACGGTCGCGGACTAGAAGACCAGAGGCATTTATGAGCGAACGGCTGAGCTGGGATCAATATTTCATGACGATTACCTTGCAGGTGGCCGAGCGGTCGACCTGCACGCGTGCCAAAGTCGGCGCCGTGGTCGCCCGTGACAAGAATATTCTCGCAACTGGATACAATGGCGCGCCCGCCGGCATGCCCCATTGCACCGACGTGGGCTGTTTAATTTACGAATCCAAAACACCCAACGGCGACACCGAACAGAACTGTTTTCGCACCATCCACGCTGAAATGAACGCAATCGCCCAGGCCGCCAAGAACGGCTCGAGTATAAAGGAGGCGGCGATCTACATTACCCACACTCCCTGCATTCATTGTCTTAAGGTCTTGGTGAACACCGGGATAAAGGAAATCTATTATCTCAATCCCTACAAGCTTCATACCCTCGATGAACTCATGCGTTACACGCAGGTGAAGTTCCATAAAGTTGATTTGCCGGGATAGGAATTAAGCAGCAGCCGGCTCGATTGCCGGGGATTTTGAACTAGGTCGGCTGGAAGTCGACTGCTGTAACCGTTTTTCCCGCGAAAGCGGAATCCAGGTTCTTCGCAGTCAACACAGTCCCGTCATCTTGAATGCACGCGCGGCTTTGGCGAAACTCGTCGCTGAAGGCGATTGATATTGCAGCCCACAAAAAAAGGGTGAAGAGACTTCTCTTCACCCTTTAATGGTCGAATGCGTCGTTTTTCGCAGTTAGATCTTGCCTTGCAAGAGAATTGCGATGACGAAACCGTAAAGCGCTAAAGCTTCAAGCAGCGCTAGTGTCAGCACTAGCGGCAAGAAGAGCTTATCAGCGGCATTGGGATTGCGCCCGATGCTTTCCATTGCGGCCGCTCCGACACGACCCTGGCCCAAGGCGGCGCCGAAGGCAGCGATCGCGACGGCGACACCGGCGGAAATCGCAATGGCAACCGACTTTGAATCGCCCGCTGCGCTATCCGCGGCCATCGCTACACCACTGGCCATTGCGGCCATCATGAAGGTTGCAACAAAGGCAAACAGCTTTTTCATCTTTTGCTCCTTTCTAGCGATTTTTGGCCTGCCACTCCTCTGTCCTCTTCCTCACCGCGCGGCCGTCGCTTAATGATGTTGCTGGACGTCGTGAGCATGCTCTTCGTCATGTCCGTGACTGACGGCCAGGGCGACGTAAATCATACTCAGCAGTGTAAAAACAAAAGCCTGAATCAGACAAACCAAGGTTCCCATCAGATAGAATGCCACCGGAACGACTAGTTTAGTTAAGCTGGTAAACGCGCCGATCACTTCATGATCGCCCATCATATTGCCGAAAAGACGCAAAGACAGGGAGACCGGACGAAAACCATGGGAAAACAGTTCAAGAATAAAGAAAAACGCCACGGAGATCAGCAGTACCGGCAGCAAAGACAGTTTTGAGACAATGCTACTTCCGGGGAGACTGGTCATAGGACCGACAAAATGTTTGAAGTAAGCGACGCCTTGCTCGCGCACACCGATGACGTTGTAGCCGATAAATGATACCAGGGCGAGACCGATGGTGGTATTTAAATTTCCTGTCGGCGGAGCGAAGCCCGGCAAAAGACCCATCAAGTTACTCAAGAGAATAAAGAAAAAGAAAGTACCGTAAAACGGCACATACTTGCGCCCAGCTTTGCCAATAATCGCATCACTCTGACTGATGATAAGTTGGACGATGAGCTCGGCAATATTTCTCGAGCCAAGTTCCGCCGCCGGCACAACCGGGTCGCTAGCCTTAACCAACGCGCCACGAGCTTTGACGGCAAACCATATTAGCAACAGACCGGCGATAATGGCGAAGAACGTATGATCGCCGAACATATGCTGCACGCTCTCCGGCAGCGCGTTATACCAAGTATACGGATGTTCCATATCTCTCTAGTTCTCCACCGCTAGCGATTTTCTCACTGCCTCGACAACGATGGCAACGATCAAAGTCGAAAAACCCAGCGCAAAGGAAATTGCGTCCAATTTAAAGCGAAAAAAGACCATCATTAATAAAGCTAGAAACAATAGGACCTTTAACACCAACAAGCCTACTCCGAGTTTGATTTTACCCTTACTAGCGAGCGGCGTCAGAACCGCCGCGACGCCGAAGCTAAGCAGGAAAAAATTGACTCCCATGAATACGCCGCCGGCAATCAGCGCCATGCCATCGATGGCGGTACCCCGCCCCAAGGCTAAAAACAGTGTCGCTAATAAGACCGCATGCCAGCATTCAATCCTCAGGATGGTGTTCCGGGCCGTTGCTTCCATTCCGATTGCGCGCAAAAAATTTCACCCAACGTATCAACCGGACGAACGCTCCGACAAAAGCTAACGCCGTGAGCGATATGAGAAACCACGGCGAGGTATGAAGATATTCGTCGAGAAAATAGCCGACCACCAAGCCACCTATAATGGTGCCTGGAAGTTCGAAAGCAACTCCCAAATATAATCCTGCCCTGCGCAGGAGCGGAGCTTGACTATCGTGCCGATGATTGAGGCGCTCCTCAATTTTCCCCACTGGGCTAGTTTTTTAACATGAAGATTATGCTGGATCAACCGCGATCTGCGCTCCCGGCCCAATCGTCAAAAGCAGAAATTGTCCTGTCCAAATCAGCGTTTGAGTGGGCTAGGGAGACAAACCAAGCCTCAAAAGGCGCGGGCGGCAAATAAATCCCGCGTTCAAGCATGCCATGAAAAAAACTTGCGAACTGTTTGCGATCACAGCGGCGCGCATCATCCACGGTGGCGACGTGATCGACACCAAAGAACAACGTCAACATCGATCCGACGCGGTTGATGGTTGCCCTAATTTCGTGTTTGCGGATGACATCATTTAAACCATCCGCAAGTCTTTGCCCTTTGGCTTCGAGAGTTTCGTAGCTGCCACGCCGCCCAAGCATGTGCAATGTTTCCATACCGGCGGCAACCGCCAGCGGATTGCCCGACAAAGTTCCGGCCTGGTAGACAGGCCCGAGCGGCGCTAGCTGGTCCATGATTCGTCGACGCCCGCCGAAAGCAGCCAACGGTAAGCCGCCGCCAAGTATTTTCCCCAAACATGTTAAGTCAGGTTTGATTCCATAGCGATGCTGGGCGCCGCCTAGAGCGATACGAAATCCGGTGATCACCTCATCGAAGATCAGTAAAACATCTGACTGTGTTGTCAGGTTGCGCAGGTCGCGGAGAAAATCGGCTTGAGGAAGTATCACTCCCATATTGCCGCAAACCGGTTCGACAATCACTGCAGCGACGTCGTTGCGATAACGATGCAATATTTTTTGCACAGACTTTAAATCGTTGTACCTAGCTGTCAGTGTTTCACGTGCGATGCTCGCCGGCACGCCGGGACTATCGGGCAGACCGAGAGTGGCAACACCGGAACCGGCTTTGACGAGCAACCCATCCGAGTGACCATGATAACAGCCGTCGAACTTAACGAGTTTGGATCGATGGGTAAATGCGCGCGCCAATCGGATTGCGCTCATTGTCGCTTCGGTGCCCGAGCTAACCAAGCGAAGTTTTTCGATTGATGGCATACGCCGCGAAACTAATTCCGCTAACTCCACTTCCCCTAGTGTCGGTGCACCGAAAGTTATCCCATTAGCAGCGCGTCGCGTGATTGCGCGAAAAATCTTAGGGTTGGCATGACCAAGAATCATCGGTCCCCATGAACCCACATAGTCGATATATCGTTTGTTGTCGGCGTCGAAGACATAACTTCCGCGGCTGCGTGAAATAAATAGCGGCGACCCGCCAACCGACTTCCAAGCACGTACCGGACTGTTCACACCGCCGGGAATTTTCTTCAACGCACGGCGAAATAATTTTTTCGATTGTAGAAACATCGCGAGTGAGTGTTGCTAACATCGCGGTGTGGTCGTGTCAAGTTGGTTGAAACATAGAAAAAAAAACTTTCTTTAATTTTTTTCTTGCAATGAATTTTGAAAAGGCATATTACACATCCTTCTCAATGACACACAATTCTTACTCACTTCCACTTGCTGACGATCTGAGCAAGAAAAATTCTCTCTGTGTGCGACGGAGCGATTTTTTCTTGGCGTGTATTGAGACTAATCGTTGTGGTAAAAATTTTTTGCCGGCGAATTTTTTCTTAGCAATCCCTAAAACAATATAACTTTTGGCAGGTCATTTTAGTTATCAACAGCTGTTGATAACGTTGTTTGTAACTATTTTTTGTTTTTCGCAGAAAATCTTACCGGCAGTGGTCCTTTCTATGGCTTATTTGTGGGCTGAAGCTCAAGCAGAAATAAAAGAACGGATTGGTAAGCAAAACTACGATACCTGGATTAGGCCAATCCGGTTTGTATCGAGGAATAAAAACGAATTGATAGTGGCGGTTGCCAATAAGTTTTTTCGCGACTGGGTCGGACAAAACTATCTCGCCGACCTCGAATCAGCCGTCAGCGCGGTTGCGAAACACGACCTAAAGGTTGTTATCGAAGTTGAGCGAAACGGCGACCAATCCAATCCGCAGGAAGAGCTCCAGCGCAAAGACGACAAAGAGCGCGAACGTCAGCCACGCCAATGTTATCTCGCGCGGAAGTACACATTCGATAACTTTGTTATAGGTACAAGCAATCAGTTTGCCCACGCGGCGTGCATGGCTGTCGCCAACCAACCTGGAGAACATTACAACCCGCTGTTTATCTATGGCGGGGTCGGGCTCGGTAAAACTCACCTAGTTAATGCCTTAGGCCATCAAGCGGCGGCTAAAAGGCCGAATTTAAAAGTCGTATATCTTAGTTCGGAATCGTTCATGAACGAGCTGATCAGTTCGTTGCGCCGCGATAAGATGGACGAATTTAAGAAAAAATTCAGAAATGTCGACATCCTTATTATTGACGACATTCAGTTCATCGCCGGCAAAGAGCGCACTCAAGAAGAGTTTTTTCATACTTTCAATTCTCTTTATGAGTCCCATAAGCAGATTGTCATTACCTCAGATAAATTTCCCAAAGACATTCCCGCCATAGAGGATCGCCTGAGAAACCGTTTCGAATGGGGCCTGATCGCGGATATCCAACCGCCGGACATGGAGACCAGAGTCGCAATTCTGCAAAAAAAGGCTGAATTTGAGGGCGTACCGCTGCCAGGTGATGTCGCGATATTTCTGGCATCGAACATCAGCTCCAACGTACGTGAGTTGGAAGGCTCACTGACCCGCTTGGGTGCTTTCTATTCGCTCACCAAGGCTGCCATTACGATCGACTTTGCCAAGGATGTCCTGCGCAATAACTTAAAAAGTTACGAGAGGGAAATCACCGTCGAGGGTATCCAGAAAAGCATCTGCGACCATTACAATCTTAAAATAAGCGACTTGAAAGCACACAGACGCACCCAAAATCTCGCCTTTCCACGCCAAGTCGCAATGTACTTGTGCCGCAAACATACCCAGACCTCATTCCCTGGTATCGGCGACAAATTTGGCGGCAGAGATCATTCTACTGTTATTCACGCTTCGAAAACTATCGAGCGACGCATCAGAGATGACCCCAATATGCAAGCGACCATTGCGATGATCGAGCGCAATTTAAATATCCACAAGTAGTTGTGGATAGCCTGTTCTCAATACCTTTCAATCTGTCCATAACTTTGCCGGGACCGCTACACTTCCTCATGAGGTGTGGATGAGCGGTATAATCGCCACAAGTTAACCACAAGCTATCTTACCGAATTATCTTCTTAAATGCGTTTGCCCACAATTCCAACAGCCCCTACTATTACTACTTATTTTTATATATATATAAGCGCAGAAGAAATCGCCGGGAGGAAGTATGGAAATTAAAGCCAAGCGGGGAGATCTCCTCGCAACGCTTTATTGGACTCAAAGCATTGTCGAGCGGCGTAATACCATGCCGATCCTCGCTAATGTCATGATCGAAGCGCTTAGAAGCGGCATACGGATCACGGCCACGGATCTCGAAGTGGGTGTTCGCGGGGGTGTCGACGGCGAGATCATAAAAGAAGGTAGTGTAACGGTCAACGCCAAAAAGCTTTATGAAATAGTCAGGGAAGTGCCCAACGATCTGGTCCAGTTGAAGCGCTTGGACAACGACTGGGTCGAGATACGCAGTGGTAAATCGGTTTTTAAAATATTCGGCATGGATGCCAAGGAGTTTCCTCAGTTTCCTCAATTCGATAGCAGTGGACTATCGACGACGCCGGCGGCAACTGTGCGCGAAATGATCGAACGCACGATCTTTTCGGTATCGACGGACGAGACTCGTTATAGTCTTAATGGGGTTTACATCGAACAGAGTGAGGGCGGCAAGGTACGTATGGTCGCCACCGACGGTCATCGTCTGGCTTTCGAAGAGAAGCATGTGGGCTCACTTGGCCTGACCAAAGGGGTGATTTTACCGAGAAAGGGATTGTCCGAGCTAAAGAAGCTATTGGAAAGCGGCGAAGACGGCGCCGTATCTTTGGGTTTCAAAGAAAACATGGGGCTCGTCAGCAAGGACAAGGTCGAGCTTTTCATGCGCCTAATCGATGGCGATTTCCCCGACTATACTAAGGTCATCCCCGTCGGTAATCCAAATATCGCGAAACTCGACCATGAAGAGCTATTGCGAGCTTTACGCCGGGTTTCGATTCTTTCCAGCGAACGTTACAAGGGCGTCAAGATGGAGTTTGCCAATGGCAAACTGTCGATTTCAGCGAATAACCCAGATCTTGGCGAAGCGGTGGAAGAAGTCGAGGCTGACTATAAAGGCAAAACCATCGCCATTGGTTTTAATGCTCGTTACTTATTAGATGTTTTAGCGGTTTTGGGCGGTGAGGGAGATATCGAGTTCGAATTGAAAGACGAACTCAGCCCCAGCGTTATCCGTAAGGCCGGTGTCGATGGCTATCTTTACGTTCTCATGCCGATGCGACTCTAGGAATTAACTCAATTTCGGTTCAGGCTAATTCTCACGCTAAGTTTTGAATTTGGCATCGAGCAAATATTTCTCATTCAAGCCGACAATGTCGTTAAACTCGTCAAATGGCATCAATCGATCGAGAATCGACAGTGTCGATCCTTCCTTGCGTAGCGTTGTATAGACATCAGTGAGCGATTTCGCCACTGAATAAAGTGGCGCCAATGGCCAAACGACCAAGTCAAAGCCAAGTTCCTTTAGCTCATTGGGTCGCATCAACGGCGTGACGCCGCGCTCCAACATGTTGGCCACCAGATGACCTTTGACATGTTTGGCGATCTCGCGCATTTCTTCTTTGGATTCCGGCGCTTCGATAAAAACCGCATCGGCGCCGGCAGCACTAAAAGCGATACCCCGCGTGATCGCTTCGTCAAGGCCATGAGCCTGGCGGGAGTCAGTGCGGGCGACTATGAAAAAGTCATTCTGACCTTTTGCTTCGACTGCCGCGCGCAATTTGTTGAGCTGTTCCTCTAAAGGAATAACTTGTTTACCGCGCATATGACCGCAGCGTTTGGGCCAGACTTGGTCTTCTAAAAACATCCCGCCGGCGCCGGCGCGGATCAAATCTTGAACGGTTCTGGTGACATTGATGGCATTACCATAACCGGTGTCGGCGTCGACGATCACCGGTATATCGATTACCGAACAAATGCGCTGAGCGGCTCCAACGACTTCGGTTTGCGTCAATAAACCGAAGTCAGGTTCGCCCAAAAGAGTTGCCGATAAACTATAACCGGTTATAAACGTGACTTCGAAACCGGCACGAGCGGCAATTTTGGCGCTCAACGCATCGTATACCCCAGGCATGATCAACTGGCCCCGGGTGGCTAACGCCTGACGTATTAATTCTGCTTTTGCCATATCGCCTCGACTTTTTAACCGCCCGAAAAGTAAAACGAATTGCGATATCTTACGATTACCGTCGCGGTGCGTTGCGGTTAAAGCTACGCTGCGCCAGCGGTTCGAGCTTAGGCGCGGTTTTCAATATTCGCGCCGATCGCAGGCCGAGGATGTCGGCACCATAGCGGGAGGTGTCCAGGTGATCGCAGCGTGCTTTTATTTTCTTGCGAATCTGGTGACGGCGAATCTGATCTTGCTTGGCGTTCTTCAAGTCTTCGATGTCGAGTACGACATCGCCTTCATGGTTCTTGAGCTTAACGTGCAGAGTGAATTTGCTCCCTTCGCCTTCGCGGGCGGAGTAATCGATTTTCTTGTCGACACTACGGACGATCTCGCGTAGAAGATTCTCTTCCGCTTGAAATACGCCTTTGCCAAACATGTTGCCTCCTTCGCCGGATTTATTACCGATCAATCCCGGCGCAATCGTCAAGTGGCGAAAATTTACGCCAATAGCGGCGTAAGTTCAATCCGATGTTTTAGCGGCCAGGAGCGGAGCTGCGCAGTTCATGGCCATCGGTAGATGAGCAGATACTAGACTCGAAGTTTCAACATACGCATCTTCAGTGCGATTGGGCGAAATTACGTATCCTTTCGCGATTCGATACTCCGGCGCGCAGCTTCGACGCTTAGATTTGACCGTCGGCGATATATATAAGGAAAAGCGCGGTTTCCATGACTAGGAGTGAGCCTCACAGCTTATAAACAGTTCGTCTAAAGTCATCTTACGCCCGATTAAACCCTGTTCTTGGGAATACTGCATCAACGTTTCGAGCGCTTTGCGGTTGACATCACCGAGACCATTAACCCAAGGATCTGGGCCGAGCAGTTCTTCTTGTTCTTCCAAAAAAGAACGGAACCAAGCGAGCGGCACGATGCGCGGGTTTTCCATACGTTTGTAAGCGGCTTTCTTAGATGCTTCCAGGGCTTGATACAGGTTAAGCGGCACCCAGGGATACTTATCGACGATTTTTTGCGCGATTGCGGTGGTGTGCATGATCGGGAAAATTCCGGTGCGCTTGAAGTAGTGCAATTCCAGATCGCGATAGTCGGGAAACAATCGGCTAACACGCGGATCCTTGTCGAGGATCGGCTGAATCAGCTCAGGATGGATCAAAGCGTCGATCTCGCCGTCGACCAGCATCCTGTCGATGTTTTTGCCGGCCGGGATGCGCTGGATTTTCAAATCCGCCGGCGGCGTCCAGTCAACTTCTTCGTCGTCTTGTTTGAGCCAGATCAAGCTGCGATGGGGCACGCCATATTCATGCTCTAAAATTCCACGAATCCAAAGATTAGCCGTCGCTTGAAAATTGCGCAGGCCGACCTTGCGGCCAATCAAATGGCTGGGGCTAGTAATGCCTTTGCTCGCATTCAAGAACACGAAGCCGTGACGAAAGCGGCGGTGCAGGAAGACCGGAATGGCGACGAACGGCAAATCGGTGTATTTGGCCATTAAATAATTCGACATGGATAGCTCGGCGCAATCGAACTCGCGATTGCGCAGCATGCGCCAATGGCGCATGCTCGATGTCATATCGGTGATTACGGTAAGCTCGATACCATCGGCTTTGACCGTACCATCTTTGAGCGCGCGGACACTTTCATAGTCGCCAACGGCCATTGTGAGATGCACTTTCTTACTCATAGGCGGTTATCTAACATGCTTTACCGGTCATGCCAAACAGTTGAATTAACAGGGTGAATTGTTACCCTGATGGAAACTTTGTAGGTCTTAATCGGTCAAGGAGAAGCGATGCATACAGGTATTTTAAAGCTTGCTGTGGCTCTCTTGAGCTTAATATTATCGACTCAGGCCGCGGCGCAAATGCCGGTGCGGATCAACTGGACCGCGGTTACCGGTGCTCAGAGCGGCATGTTCATGGCGCAACTGGAAGGACTATTCAAGAAAAACGGGTTGGATATCGAGCTTATCCACATCCCTTCAAGCTCGCGCGGCATCCAAGCGATCCTGGCTGGTGAAATCGCATTTTCCTTCATGGATGGTTCTAACGCTGCGCAGGCTAACCTGAAGGGAGCAAACTTGGCCCTGGTCGCTGGCGCCACTAACCGGCAAGTTTTTTCGCTGATGGCGAAAGCGGATTTCAAGCGGATCGTCGATCTCAGAGGCAAGAAGATTGGCATTACCCGGGTGGGCTCCTCGACTCACACTTCGGCGCTCTACGCGCTTGGCTCGGCGGGATTGAAGCCGGCGGATTATCAGATTTTGCCCTTGCTCGAAGTGCCGAATATCTACACAGCCCTGGCTGCCGGCCAAATCGACGCCGGGGTCATGTCTCCGCCAACGAATGCGAGAGCCAAGCGGTCGGGGTTCGTCGAGCTGATGAACATCGCCAAAGAAGGTCCAGAGTTTGTTTCCGTCGCGGTCGGCACCAGCCGGTCATACATCAAGGCCAACGAAGATATTGTTCGGCGCGTGGTTCGCGCCTATGCCGAGGGCGTGCAGATGTTCAAAACCAATAAAACCGCCGCGCTCAGGATGATTCAGAAGCAGCTCAAAGTGAGTGACCCCGAGATACAGGAAGACACTTATAACCAGTTTCGCGAATACCTAGAGTACCCGCCTTACGTCAGCACCAAAGGCATGGAAGCCGTGATCGCCGACATCGCGGACAAAGATCCGGCGGCGAAAAGGATCAAGCCGGAGGACATGATGGATATGCGCTTTGTCGCTGAGCTGGATAATAAAGCTAGCGGCAAGTAGGGCGAGACAATCCCTAGATGATTTAGCGTCCGAAAGAACCTAATCGAGGTTCGATTAGATTTCGCTATGGAACGTTAACTCGATTTGCGAAACTTCTTGGCCCGGCGCACGTAGTATTCCCACATGGAATCCAGCCGGTGCGGCGTATAGATCTGCTCGTATTTGACCGCTGCTTCGGCGTCGCTAGTCCAAGACGGATCACCGGAAGCGGTGGCCAAGAGTTGAATGCGCGCGGCTTTTTCCAAAAAGACGGCGTAGAGGGTCGCCACTTCAATCGTCGGGCCAACCACCGTCGAGCCGTGGTTTTTCATCAGCAAGGCGCGGCAGTTGCCGAGGCTCTTCGCTACTTCCACGCCCAACTCCGGAGTCCGGATTAAGGCTGTGGTGTAGTCGAAGGTCGGCAACCCTTCGTAGAAAATATTACCTTCATGGCTGATCGGCCGGAGTTTTTGGCCGAGAGCGCCGAATGCCGTCGCGTAGGGCGGATGGGAATGCACCACGCAATTGACATCCTTGCGCGCCTTCATGATTTCGGTGTGAATAAACACTTCGGAGTGGCGCTCGTATTTGCCCTCGGTCTTCTTACCGGACGCAATGTCGACGACGATGATATGCTGGGGACGGATCTCTTCGAAACCGAAGCTATGGGGCTTCATGAGAATCTTATTTTGCCCCGGCACTCTTACGGAGACATGGCCGAGGATATTATCCCAGTGGCCTTCGTTGGCGAGGATGTTGCACGAATAAGCAAGATTTTCTTTGAGCTCTTTGATATTAGCGGCCATTTTCACTCCTTGGCAGAGATCGTCGAGGACCGAGGTAAGAAGAATCGCGGACTTAGTTTCAGTTTTCGTTAGCGCGCAAGCGGAATCTTTGAATCTTGCCTGTCACGGTTTTCGGCAGGTCGTCGACGAATTCCACCCAGCGGGGATATTTGTAGGGCTGCAGTTTACTCTTGACGTGATTCTGTAACTCGACTTTGAGTGCATCGCTGGCCTTATACTCGTTTTTGAGCAGAATATAGGCTTTGGGCTTGAGTAAACCGTCGGCATCTTGAGCGCAGACCACACCGGATTCGAGCACCGCCGGGTGTTCCATCAGAGTATTTTCAATTTCAATCGGTGAAACCCACAGGCCGCCGACTTTCATCATGTCGTCGGAGCGACCGCAGTACCAGTAGTAACCTTCGGCGTCGCGGTAGTAGGTGTCGCCGGTTTTGAGCCACTCGCCCTGCATCATTCTTTTGGTCTGCTCATGTTTGTTCCAGTAGAACGGTGCGGTGGCGTCGCCTTTGACCATTAAGTTGCCAATCTCACCGATGGGCAGATCTCGTCCTTCGTCGTCGACAATTTTGGCTTCGAAAGCCGGCGTTACCTCGCCGCTGCTGCCGGCTTTCGCCCGCCCAGGCCGATTGGCCAAAAAATCATGAGTCGCCTCGGTGGAGCCGACGACGTCGAGCAATTCCAGGCCGGTGCGCTCTTTCCATTGATGAAACAGCGCCGGCGGCAATGGTTCGCCGGAAGACAGGCATGTACGCAATGAACTCACATCGTATTTCTTATCGATCCGCAGGAAGCGCGCGAACAGCGTCGGCACGGAGAAAAAGAACGTCGGCTTATACTTTTCGATGACTTGGAGAATTTTTTCCGGTTCCGGCTTGTCCGGCCAGAGTACGGTGGATGCGCCAAAACGGAAGGGGAAATACAGTGAATTGCCCAGGCCGTAGGAAAAAAACATCTTTGACGCCGAAAAGCACAGGTCGGTTTCCTTCATCTGCAGCACCGGCGCGACAAACAGATCGCTGATCGTGATCATGTCGTGCTGCAAATGGACGGCGCCCTTTGGGTTGCCGGTGCTGCCCGAGGTGTAGCACCAGAAGCAGACATCGTCTCTGGAGGTTTTCTCGGCCTCGAGTTTAATCGATGCTTGGGCGATCAAATTTTCATAGGACAGCGCTTTTCCCTTGGGCGCGCCGACGACGATAACGTGTTTCAAGAAAGGCGTGTTGTCCCAGATCTTTTCGATCTCGGGCAGGGTCGATTCATGGACGATGATGGCGCGGGCGCGGCTGTCGTTGATCAAATATTCGTAATCCTTGGCAAACATCCAAGGATTGGTCGGTACCGCAACGGCGCCGATCTTAATCGCGCCGAAAAAGCTGTAGGCGAACTCCGGCGAGTCCGGCAAGATCACCAGCACGCGCTGCTCGATCTCGATGCCGAGATCTCTCAATGCGCTGCCGGTGCGATTGACGTTTTCGAAAACTTCTTGGTAGGTGATGTGGCGATCTTGATAGTAGATCGCAACCTTGCCGCCGCGGCCTTGCGTGATGTTTTCATCGACGAAGGTCGTGGCGGCGTTGTAGATGGCTGGTAAATCTACATTCATGCGCGAATTCCATTGCCCAATTTCATATTCCAAAGCGGTCCGAATCTGGAATAGGTGTTTTGCGATAGCCGGCAGGTCTATTCGCCGCCGATAATCTCCCCGCCAACATCGGTGGCGATGACGACTGATTTCGAATCGGTGTAGTACTCGATCGCTTCATCGCCATGTTCTTTGCCCAGACCGCTCTGTTTGACGCCACCAAAAGGCAGTTCGTCGTAGATAATCTGCGCCGAGTTGACCCAGGTGTACCCGGCTTCGATATTTTCGGCACCGTACATGGCGCGATTGATATCGCGCGTCCAAATCGACGAACCGAGACCGAAGATCGAGCCGTTGGCGTGCTCGATGGCTTGGTCAAGAGTTTTTACCCGTACGATCGGCAGCGCCGGGCCGAAGACTTCTTCCTGGATCATGCGCGAGGCCGGATCGACATCGGCGACGATGGTCGGCTGTAGATAAAAACCTTTGTCAAACTCGTCGCCGGTGGGACGTTTGCCGCCGAAGACCAGTTTGCCACCGCGCTTGACCGAGTCTTCGACCTGCTCTTCGACTTCTTGTCTTTGTTCTTTGGTATGCAGCGGGCCCATCAAAACGCCGGCCTTAAGACCGTTGCCGATACTGATCTTTTTCGCTTTTTCGGCGAGCTTGGCGATGAAATCATCGGCGATGCTGTCGAACAGGTAAAGCCGTTTGACCGCTAAACAAGCCTGGCCGCAATTGAAGAATCGACCCACGGACGCGGCGCTGACGGCGCGATCGATATCGGCATCGTCGCAGACAATCATCGGATCGCTGCCGCCCAATTCCAGCGTCACATGTTTGAAGTCCGCCGCGGCTGACTGCATGACCCGGCGGCCGGTGTCAGTGGCACCCGTGAAGCCGATCTTTCTAACCGTCGGATTGACGAGTAATTCCTCGCCAACCACGCTGCCGGGACCGGTGACGCAGTTCAAAACACCTTTTGGACCGCCAGCGTCTTGGATCGCTTTGTCGATGATTTCACATGTGGCCAGATCGGTAAGCGGCGTGGTACCGGCTGGTTTGACGACGACGCAGTTGCCGGCGAGCAGCGCTGGACCGAGCTTGTTGCCCATTAACGAAACTGGGAAGTTCCACGGGACAATCGAACCGCAAACCCCCAACGGTTTACGCATGACCAAGCCATGGCGGCCGGTGTCGAGCATGACCGCGCTGGTGCGCATGGTTTTGGCCATGCCGCCGTAATGATCGAGAGTATGGACGAAGCGGCGAATCTCGAGGATCGACTCGCGCATGGGTTTACCTTGCTCTTTGGTAAGCATGGTGGCGAGTTCTTTTTCCCGTTGCAGAATCGTGTGACCGGCGGCGAGCAAGATCGCACCGCGTTTGGACGGTGCCATGGTCGACCATTTCTTCAACGCGCCTTTGGCGGCGTCGATGGCACGCCGGATATCATTAATAGTTCCCTTGGGAACACTATCAACGACCTCACCGGTCGCTGGGTTCTTGATGGTAGTGGTTTCTTTGCTTTCTGAGGCGACTAACTCGCTGGCTATGAGCATTTGTCCCATACGGATCCTCCTAGAGCTTCTGTCAGAACCTAGAGAAAAATCATGTTCATAGGGTGAAGTCAACAATTCGCAGCGGGGCACCTGGCAATCGACAAAGTCGGCCGCGAATCACAAAAATATTGCTTTGGGACTTCAGCGGCGCCGACGACCATGACTTTATATCAAGATGTCGGAAAAACGGCGTGATGTGCAGGGAAAGATAAAATTCTGCCAATGCGGCAAGGAGATCGCTGGTTTGCCGAAGCCTACGGGGGTTCCTTGGTCGGCATTCATCCGGGAAGTCCGGCCAAGTGTCCATGGTTTATTTGTAGTTGCGGAGCTCGAGCTGTGTATATTCGCCAATAGGCTTGAACTTCGGCGGGCCGCAAGCGAATATCACCGCATGGTGAAATTCACCTTATTATCGATTGCGCTCTTGGGCTTATTGGCGCCGGAGCCCACCTGGGCACAGGCACCGCCACAAAAGGTGGTGATCACTTATTCTAGCCGCAGCATCGCGTCCATCGATCTATTTGTTGCCCAGGAACGAGGTTTTTTTCGCGAAGAGGGGCTCGATGCGCAGCTGGTTCAGGTGCGAGCGACGGCGGCGATCGCTGCGCTGGTCTCCGGCGAGGTGCATGCGCTGGGCTCGGTGGGCAGCGTGATCCGGGCGATTCCGCGTGGTGCGCCGGTCAAAGTGCTGGCGATCAGTTTACGCCGGCCGGTATTTTGGTTGGTGAGCCGGCCCGAACTTAAGACCTTTGCGGAGCTCAAGGGCAAAGTGATGGGAACGACTACCCTGGGCGGGAGCCAGCATACGGCAGGGATTCGCATGCTGCGGCGCGCCGGGCTCAATCCGGACAAGGATGTCACCGTGGTGTTGGGGGGCGACGTGCCGACGCAATTGCAGGCGTTGGTCAATGGCTCGATTCAGGTCGGCATTCTGTCGCCGCCGATTGTCATCGTCGCGCGTGATAAATATAAGATGAACATCTTGGCCAGCGCCATCGACGAATTCAGCAGTCTGCAAAATGGCCTGGCGGTGCTGGATAAAAGCGTCCGCGATCCATTGATGAAGAAGATTCTCCGGGCACGGGCCAAAGGAAACCGTTACTTTCATCAGAACGAGCGAGGCACTGCGGAGATTTTGGCGAAATATTTGAACGTGGATATCAACACCGCGCTGGAAACCCATAGGTTGTCGCGTGGGGCGTTTACCACCAACGGCATTCCCGGCGACGCGGAGATTGCCGAACACCTTAAAGGCGACGCGGAAATTCTCGGTTTGACGGCGCCGATCGCGCCGGCAAAGATATTCGACTTCACCTTGCAGCGTGAGGTTAACCAAGAACTGGGGGGAAAATGAGTAATCAAGTAGCAGTCTTTGGCGGCGGCTGTTTCTGGTGCACCGAAGCGGTGTTCGACGAGCTGCGCGGCGTTATGTCCGTAGTCTCGGGCTATGCCGGCGGCAGGAATAAGAACCCCACTTATGAGCAGGTGTGCATGGGTAACACCGGGCATGCCGAGGTGATCAAGATCGAGTTCGATCCGGCACAGGTTTCTTTTCGCGATTTGATGACGGTGTTCTTCGCCACCCACGATCCAACGACGTTAAACCGCCAGGGCAACGATGTCGGCACCCAATACCGATCGGCGGTTTTCTACGCCGACGATAAACAGAAGGAAGAAGCCGCGGCGTTTATCAAAGAGCTGGACGAGACCAAGACGTTCAAGAATCCCATCGTGACCACCTTGGAGCCGCTCACGGAATTCTATCCCGCCGAGGACTATCACCAGAAATTTTACGCCAACAATCCGTCGCAGGGCTATTGCCAGTACATGATCCCGCCGAAAATAACCAAGCTGCACAAGCAGTTCAAAGAGCTGCTCAAGTCGCACGGTGTGTGAGTTTGAGTCAGGATGCGGAGCTGCTATCTTTCTTGCAAAGAAGAACTCAGTTGATTATGAGCGATCGATTTAGTCATGCGCGTGCTGCTCGCTCTCAGACCCGGTGTCGGTTGATGGTCACCACGGCGCGACTCTGAGGATCGCTAGACGGACGACGATTCGGGCCAACGAGATTAAACTTCGCCAACATGCACATCCTGCGATTTGCCGCACTGTACGGATTCTGGATCGTTCTGTCGGGGCGTTTTCAAGCCAAATACCTGATCATCGGCGCGGTCTGCGCGGCGACGATAACGTTTTTGACGCGTGACCTCATGCGCCCAGACGCCGCCGCGGCGGCGACAATCGTCGTACCGAATTCGATGATTGCCGGCATGGGCCGCTTCGTCTTATATTTTGTTTGGCTCTTGTGGAGCATCGTGCAGTCCAATCTGGAAGTTGCCTACATCGTGCTGCAGCCGAAAATGCCGATCCAACCCGGCTTGTTGTCGTTGCGCACCAAGCTGCGCAATCGCACCGGCCATATCATCCTAGCCAACTCGATTACCCTGACGCCGGGCACGATCACCGTGGATTTCGACGATGGGGTTTACTCGGTACATGCCTTAGCGCCAGGCGCGGCGCAAAGTCTACTTGACGCTAAGATGCAAAGTAAGTTGGAGCGGATTTTCGGCGAACGGGAAGAAGCGGTGACGGATATCAGTTGGGTTGAACGGCCCGGAGACTGACCTTATGGAGGGATTTTTCACATACTTCGCGCTCTTCATGGCGTTGTTATTCGGTGCCAGCCTCTACCGCATCGCTGCCGGTCCGACGGTGTTCGACCGCGCCATCGGCGCCGGCCTAATCGGCACCAACGCGGTGTTGCTGCTGGTACTGATTGGCGTCTTATACCAGCGCGTGGATATGTTCGTCGATCTCGCCCTTACCTACGCGTTGTTAAATTTTATTGGCGTCGTTGCCTTGGCGAAATATTTCGAGCGCAACCGCGAGGGTAACCCATGAACTGGCTGGCGGCGACGCTCATGGTCATTGGCGGAATCTTCCTGGCGATAAGCTGCATTGGTTTATTGCGTTTGCCGGATTTCTATACCCGCGCCCATGCGGTGGGCAAAGCCGAAACTTTGGGGAGTATGCTCGTGCTCGGGGGACTGGCGGTGCATAACGGCGCGGACCTGACCAGTGTTAAGATTCTCTTGATCCTAGCTATTATTTTCATTACCAACCCGACGGCGACCCACGCGCTCATGCGCGCCGCGTTTCGCTCGGGAGTGGCTATTTGGAAAAACCACGACGGGACGTAGCGATGATTTGGCAAGTCGAGTCGTGGTTGCTTTTAGTGCTGGTGTTTCTCGCCGTCGCTGCGTTGTCGGTGCGCGACTTGCTGGGTGCCGTGGTGATTCTTGGCGCCTATAGTTTTGTCATGGCGCTCTTGTTCGCCTCCATGGGCGCCGTCGATGTCGCTTTTACCGAGGCGACCTTGGGCGCAGGCGTTAGCGGCGTACTGTTTGTCGTCGCGTTGTTCATCATGGAACGGAGATCGGAAGATTGAAGTTCTTGACTCGAATCATCTTAGGCGCATTCTTCGCTTTGTTTGTTTACGCCGAAAGCGATCTGCCGCCCCCGGGCGATCCCGCGGCGCCGACCCGGCGCCATATCACACCGCATTATATCGACGGAGCCGTGCCGCAGACCCACACGCCGAACATCGTCACCGCGGTGCTGGCTGACTACCGCGGTTACGACACCTTGGGCGAAACCGCGGTGATTCTCACCGCGGGGTTGGCCGTAATGCTGATCCTGCCGCGGGCCACGCGCCGGGGAAAACAATCATGAGGGAGCGCTACCATAACACCATCGTCGACGGCGTTGCCCGGCTGATCGTGCCGTTCATTCAGCTCTTTGCTTTGTATGTCATTAGCCACGGCCACTACGGCCCCGGCGGCGGCTTCCAGGGAGGAGTGATCTTGGCGGCAGCGTTGATGCTCCTGCGGCTGACATTAGGCGAAGAAGAGGAACACCGATTTTTTTCGCCGAAGACAGCATCTGTGTTGGCCAGCATCGGCATCTTGATATACTTCGGTGCCGGGCTGTTGCCGCTATTTTTCGGCGGCGCGTTTCTTGACTATGCCAAGCTGCCGATCCCAGGCATGGATGGCGCCGACCTGCGCTCCTTGGGTATTCTCATCGTCGAATCCGGCGTGGGGCTGGTGGTGTGGGGCACGCTGGTGATTATATTTGACTACCTGATTGGCAACGAAGCGTAAATTTGATGGCTCTTTTCGGCAACTTCACTTATCTCGTGACGTCGCTTTTGCTGGTGATCGGTCTGTACGGCGTCATCGCCAAGCGCAACTTGATCAAGAAGCTCATCGGTCTGAGCATTTTTCAAACGGCGATTTTTCTTTTCTATATTCATGGCGCGAGCCAGCCAGGAGCCACGGTGCCGGTTTGGGATGCGCGTTGGGCAACCGCGGCGCAATATATCAATCCCCTGCCGCATGTGTTGATCCTCACCGCCATCGTTGTCAGTGTCGCCACGACTGGCGTTGCGCTGGCATTGACCATCGCGATCTACCGCCGCTATGGCACCCTCGACGAAGCCGCGCTGCTGGAGAGGATGAAGCGCGAATCGTGAATCATCTCCCGGTTTTGATTCCGCTACCGCTGCTATTCGCCGCCTTCATAGTTCCACTGGCCGGCTTGCTGCACAAAGGGCTTGTTCCCGCTGTGGCCTTGCTCGGCGCCGGACTTTCCGTCGCAGCGTCGGCGACCGGACTGTGGACCGTTTTGTCTAACGGCACGCTACGCTATCACCTGGGCGGTTGGGCGCCGCCGCTGGGGATTGAATATGTGCTCGATCCGCTGGCGGCGTTCATGGCCGTGGTGGTCACCGGATCGGGAATTCTTTCGCTCGTCTATTTTAGCCCGGCGCTTCGTCATGAAGTTCCCGACCGCTTTGTCATCGCCCACGCCACCGCTCTATTATTCCTTGCCGGTCTATGCGGCATGATCGTCACCGGAGATCTATTCAATCTATTCGTCTTTCTCGAAATTTCGTCCTTATCCGCTTACGCTTTGGTCGCCATCGGTGACAAGCAAGCACCGGTGGCGGCGCTGCGCTATCTGATTCTCGGCAGCCTGGCCGGCAGTTTTTATGTTCTTGGGGTTGGCTTTATCTATTTCGTCACCGGCTCTTTAAATATGGCGGATGTTGCGGAGCGGCTGGCGCCGCTTTACCAGTCCCGCGCGGTGGTCGCCGCGGCGATCTTGATCGCGCTGGCGTTAGCGCTCAAGATGGCGCTATTCCCGTTTCATTTGTGGCTGCCAGACGCTTACACCTATGCGCCTTCGGCCGTGGCGGGGCTGATTCCCCCGGTGGCAACCAAGGTCGCCGCTTACGTCATGGTGCGGGTTTTCCTTGGGGTGTTTCAACCGAGTTTTGGCTTCGATCGCGTCGCTCTGTTGCCGGTCATCTCTTGGCTCGCCGCCGCGGGGATTATTTACGGCTCGGTGATGGCCATTGCTCAAAGCGACCTGCGCCGCATGCTCGCCTATAGCAGCGTCAGTCAGATCGCCTACGTCGGGCTTGGGCTCGGTATGGGCAATAGCTTGGGACTCATCGGTGCGTTACTCCATGTGGTCAATCATGCGGCGATGAAAGCCTGTTTGTTCTTTGTCGCCGGGACGGTTCGCCGGCGCACCGGGCAGGTGCAAATTTCTAATCTTACCGGACTCGGACGAGCCATGCCGTGGAGCATGGCGGCGTTTACGATCGCCGCCCTGTCGATGATCGGCGTACCACCGGCGGCGGGCTTTTTTAGCAAATGGTATCTCATGCTCGGCGCCTTAGAACTGGCCAACCCGTGGTTCGTGGCGGTTATTTTGCTCAGCAGTCTGCTCAACGCGGTGTATTTTTTTCGCGTGTTGGAAAATATTTACGCCAAAACAACGACGGTGCCTGGGGCAACATTGGGCGCCGAAGCGCCGCCGGCCATGTTGGCGCCAACTTTAATCACGGCGGCGGGAGTGGTCGTTCTGGGTTTAGCTAACTCGGTGATTGTCACGCAATTATTGATGCCAATCTCCGAAAGTTTTTACGGGCGTTAACGGGGCTCTATGTAAAAGTCTCGCGCCTGGTAAGGCGGGCGCAATTATATCCGGTTTGCAAAGGGGCGAGCATTCCCTTTGGTAGTTGCGTTAATTTGGCATTGAAGATGACAGAGGACTGGACATTACGGCCGCTCTTGGCGGTGCTGATCTCGTTGTTGGCCGCGCTCCTGATCGTGATTTTCAGGCGGCGGCCCAATGTGCGCGAGAGCTGCACGCTGATCGCCGCAGTCAGCAAATTCGCCATCGTGTTTTCCCTGCTTGCCGATGTGATTGGCGGTCACTATCCGCACATTACGCTCTTCGAAATCGTCCCCGGCGTTGCGTTCGCCTTGGCGGTCGATCCTTTGGGCTTGAGCTTCGCGTTATCCGCGTCGCTGTTGTGGATTGTCACATCGATTTATTCGATCGGTTACATGCGCACTCTGGCCGAATCCCATCAGACTCGTTACTACGCGAGTTTTGCGATGTGCCTGTCATCGACCATCGGTCTCGCCTTCGCGGCTAATTTGCTGACGTTTCTGATCTTCTATGAAGTGTTGACCATCGCCACCTATCCGCTAGTGGTGCACAAGGGCAGCGCCGAAGCATTGGCGGCAGGGCGAAAATACCTGACTTATCTGCTTAGCGCCGGTGGCGCGTTGCTTTTAGCCGTGGCCTGGACCCACAGTTTGGCGCCGTCGCTAGACTTCAAAGCCGGCGGCATGCTATCGACGGCGAGCGCGCAGACGCCGCTTCTCCTGCTGTTTTTTTTGTTCGTGGTCGGCGTCGGCGTCAAAGCCGGCTTGATGCCGCTGCATGGCTGGTTGCCGTCAGCGATGGTGGCGCCGACGCCGGTGAGCGCGTTGTTGCACGCGGTGGCGGTGGTCAAAGCAGGGGTGTTTGGCTTAGCGCGGGTGATCGGGTTTGTCTTTGGTGGTGATTTGTTGCGCGAAATGGGCGCGGCCCAGATTCTCGCTGTTTTAGCGGGACTAACCATAATTCTTGCATCGCTACTCGCCATGGCCCAGAACAATTTGAAGCGCCGGCTGGCCTATTCCACGGTCGGTCACCTCTCATACATTGTACTGGGCCTCGCTCTGGTCACTCCAGAGGCATGGCGCGGCGCTCTGTTTCATATCGTGACCCACGCGGCGATGAAGATCACGCTGTTTTTCTGCGCTGGTGCGATCTACGCCAAAACGCACTTGGAGAATATCGACGAGCTGGACGGCATCGGCCGGCAGATGCCGATCACCATGGGCGCCTTCGGTTTGGCATCGTTAGGTCTTGCTGGCGTCCCGCCGCTCGGCGGTTTCGTCAGCAAATGGTTTCTGGCGCAGGGAACGCTCGCGGCCGGCCAGCCGTGGCTTTTAGCGATCCTGCTACTCAGCGGATTACTCAACGCGGCGTATTTATTTCCTATAGTCGTGCGAGCTTTTTTCATTCCTTCGGCGCAGTTTCCCAAGTTTGCCGAGGCCTCGCCGTTGATGATCGTGCCGTTGGTGACGACCGCGCTGTTATCGCTCGCGCTGGGAGTTGTTCCCGACGCGGTTTTTCATTGGTTTACCTTGGCGAGCGACACGACCACCAGCGTCTTGGCGCACGGAGTTAAATGAAAACGCGTCAGCTGATTGTCTTGGCCATAGCGCTCGCTCTCGCGGTGGGTGTCGAACGGTTATCGCTCGGCACGCCACCCCACGATGCGCCGTGGTGGGCCCATGTGCCGGGGTTTTTTGCGCTGTTTGGATTTTTTGTTTGCTTGGCCCTGGCATTTCTAAGCAAGGCACTGGGACAGTACTGGCTGCAGCGTGACGAGCGCTATTATCACCGTGGCGGGACGCGCGATGAGTGACCTCATGCCTGCCGCGCCGCTCTTGATCGGTTCTCTACTGCTGACAATTCTGCCGCGCCGATTGCGGCCAGTGCTCTTCGTCCTGGCGCCGGCGCTCGGCTTCGGGCTACTCACTCAACTCTCGGCCGGCGCGGTGCTGACATGGCCGTTGTTAAATTATGAACTCATGATCAGCCGCGTCGACCGCTTGAGTCTTGCCTTCGGTTACGTTTTTACACTGGCGGCTTTTCTCGGCGCGATCTACGGTTTTCATTTGCGCGATTTGGGCCAACAGGTTGCCGCGTTGCTCTACGCCGGCGCGGGCCTAGGAGTAGTTTTTGCCGGCGACTGGCTGACGCTCTATGTCTTTTGGGAAATCATGGCGATGGCCTCAGTCTGGCTGATTCTATCGGCTCGTACCGGGCTGTCGACACGCGCTGCGCTGCGCTATCTGCTCATGCATCTGTTCGGCGGCGCGGTGCTCTTGGCGGGGATACTTTGGCACATCCAGGACACCGCGTCGCTTGCTTTCGAGCGCCTGCCGGTAAGCGGCGCCAGTTGGCTGATTCTTCTGGGCTTTGCCGTCAACGCCGCGGTCCCGCCGCTGCACGCCTGGATCGCCGATTCATATCCCGAAGCGACGCCTACCGGGAGTGTTTTCCTCAGTGCCTTTACTACCAAAGCAGCGGTTTATGTTTTAGCGCGCGCGTTTCCCGGCGCTGAACTTTTGCTCATCGCCGGCACCGTCATGGCGCTCTACGGCGTGATCTTTGCGGTGATCGAGAACGACATCCGGCGCATTCTCTCCTATCATATCGTCAGCCAAGTGGGTTACATGATTGCCGGCATTGGCTTGGGCACCGAAACGGCGCTCAATGGCGCCACCGCCCATGCGTTTGCGCATATTCTCTACAAGGGCTTGCTTTTCATGGCCACCGGCGCGGTGATCCAGGCCACCGGGCGACGCCGGCTAAGCGAGTTGGGCGGTCTCAACGGTCCGCTGCGCTGGGTATTGGTTTTCTATATGTTTGGCGCGCTGTCGATTTCCGGTTTGCCACTGCTCAGCGGGTTCGTCAGTAAGTCTCTAGTCATTCATGCCGCCGAACTCGAGCACCGTGGCTGGGTGGTATTACTATTAAGCGTCGCGTCGGTGGGCACTTTTGGGAGTGTCGGTTTGAAGCTGCCCTATTTTACCTGGTTCGGTTCGCGGCGGTCGATTAAGACCGATGCGATTCCCGGCGGTATGTACCTCGCGATGGCGCTCGCCAGCGCGATTAATCTGACGCTCGGCTTATGGCCGGGGCTCTTGTATGGCGTGATGCCATTTAAGGTCACTTACCAGCCGTACACGGCGGCGCATATTTTAGAAACCGTTGAGCTGCTCAGCTTCACCGCCTTGGCGGTTTGGTTTTTCCGAGCACAGATGACGGCTAAGACAGCACTCACGCTCGATGTCGATTGGTTTTACCGGTATCCGGCGCCGTCGCTGCGCCGCTGGTTCGTCGATGCGGTCAACGATTTGTTCGCGGCGGCCGAAAGCGTGGTCTTAATCTGCGTTGATCAAGTAACGAAACTCGCCGCCAACCCAATGGCGTTAAGGCCAAGATTCCATTCTTATTATCTGCCTAAAAATGCCGCGGAAAAGGGCGGTTCTGATCTGAGCTATGACCCGAACCGTTACCGCCCGCCCATCGCCTTCCCTCTACTGATCACTCTCGCTTCGTTCGTTTTGATACTGGCATGGTACCTCATCAGCGAGATGGGGCGCGGTTAAATTTCGGCTCAAATCCAGCGTTCCACGATGCGCAATTCTCGCGTCGTGCGCTAACGATGCTTAGCGCTGGAGGACTGTGATCAGAAAGGCGGCGTAAAGCGCTACCTAGCATTAAAGGGCGACGTCTTCGCTAGATGAAACCATGGCCGTTTGGGAAGGTAAGCGCTACAGCCAGCATACCGAAGATTAGGACGCCAGTGACTTCCCGCCAATCTACGGCGATGGGATGGATGATCGCTGCGACGCCAACGATTAACAGACCATTGAAAATGTTGCTGCCGAGTAAGGTGCCGACGCCGACTTCGTCGTGGCCGCGAAGTTTGGCAATGATCGTGGTCGCTAATCCGGGACCGAAGTTCCCACCGCAACCACCGTGGCGCCGATGGTGAATTCGTCGAGACCGAAGGCAATAGCAATCCCTTTGGCTCCATTGACGACTAGACGACCGGCTGCGATTAGGAAGGCAAGGCCAGCAATGCTAAACATTGCCGCCAGCATTTCGCGCTGCTCCCTAGGATTTTGTCGGCTGAGCTTTGTTGTTTGCGGGCTTCGATGATGACGGTAATTAACCAAGCGGTGAACATTCCAATAAGCAAACAACCGTCAATGCGAGAAAGCTCTCCGTCTAACAGCAAGACCAGGGTGATCACTGGAATTAACAGGGCCACCGGAAAATCCCGGGTCAGACTCCAGCGCGGCAGTTGAATGCCGGATATAGCGACCGCAGAGCCGAGTATGAGTGCGACTTTCACCACGTTGCTTCCTAAGGCGTCGCCGAGTGAGATCTGCGGTTTTCCTGCCAGGGCGGAGCTGATCGAAACGGCTAACTCGGGGCTGGAGGTAGCAAACGCCACCACGGTGCTGGCGATAATTCCAGGTGAAACCCGGGCCCAATGAGCCAGGCCAACGGCCCCGCGGATAAAGAGTTCACCTCCACCGCGGCCAGGAGCACCCCTTATGCAAGCGTCAGATAATCCGGCATAGGTTGTCAGCGCTGAATGTCGGAGCAACTCTATCGATCTAGCTAATTAATAAGCAGGGTCAAACATATAGAAAGCACTTGCTACGAGTACATCATAGAAAATATTGGCACAATCAGCCGAGCCTTGGTTACATGATCACTCCTCAGAACTCCTTCGCGGCTCAGAGGGTGATTCGTGATTCGAACAAAGTTGACTCATTTATGAGCTAGAAAATTTTTTCCGCGGTTGATAAGGTGGCGGGCAAAATCCCTTGGACTTTGCCTTTGAAAACGATCAGAAGGTTCATCTTGATAGCAGTGGTTGCCGGCGCGGTTGGTTTCAGCAACAGGGCATCAGCTCAGGAACACACCTTGCGCGCGGTCTACAACGCCATCAGCGGCGTTATGGCGCCGATCTGGGTGGCGGCGGACGCTGGACTGTTCACCAAGCATGGGATCAACGTCGACGTGAAATATCTTGCAGCGACCTCGGCGGTGCAAGCGATGCTCGGCGGCGGCGAGGAAGTCGGCTTCGTCGGCAATCAGGGCATCGATGCAAAACTAGAAGGCGCCGATCTGGTCTACGTCGCCAGCGGTCTGCCGACGTTCGTGTTTCAGCTCTATTCCCGCCCGGAGATTAAAACCATCGCCGATCTCAAGGGCAAAGTGATCGCGGTCACCCAGCCGGCCGCGTCGACGGACTACGCCACACGCATGGTGCTTAGAAAAAACGGCCTGGACCCAGAAAAAGACGTGAAAATACTCTACGCGCAAGACAGCATCAATGTCATCAACACCGTGATCACCGGCAATGCCGCCGCCGGCATTAACTCTCATCCCAATGCGTTGAAACTCAAGGCCGCCGGGATGAAGATGCTAGTCGACATCACCGAGTTAAAAATTCCCTTTTTGTTCACCGGAATACTGTCATCGCCCAAAGTCGTGCGCGAGAAGAACGAAGCGTTGACCCGGTTTTTGCGCGGGTACATCGAAGCGATGGCGGTGATCCGGCGCGACAAGGAAATCACGGTGAAGTCGATGGGTAAATTTCTCAAGTTGTCGGACCGCGAGGCGCTGGAATCGACCTACGACGAGTATAAGAGCGTCTTTCCAGTGACGCCTTTGATGACCGCGGCAGAAGTGCAAGCGGTGCTCGATGTCTCCAAGAGCCCGAAAGCGAAATCCATGAAGCCGCAGGAGTTTTTCGATAATTCCATCGTCCAGAAGATCGCGGCGTCGGGTTTTATCGAACAGGTAAATAAGCGTTAGCGCCGAAAGGGGCGTCGTAATGATAAGCGAAAACATCTGTTGTTGCTGGCCATTTTCTTGCCGACTATCGCTTGGGCACAGTCGCCCGACCTGGTGAATCAGGCGAAGAAGGAAGGCGGCGAGGTCATTCTCTACACGACGATGACCGTGGGCGACTTCGAGCATTTCAGCAAAGCCTTCAAGGAAAAGTATCCCGGCCTCAATCTCCGCCATGTTTATCTCAGTTCATCGCGGCAAACGGCGCGGGTGATGCAAGAGTTTCGCGCCGGCCGCGTTCAGGGCGATGTTTTGGGCAATAGTCCCGGAGCCGCTGCTTTACCTTAAGCAACAAGGCGTGCTGGGCCAGTATCGCTCGGCGGAAACCAAGAATCTGCTGTCAGGCGCGTGGGATAATGACGGTTTCTGGTCCGGTATAACCACCGATTTGCTCGTCACCGGCTTCAATCCCCGATTGACTTGCGAAATCCGCGGTGCCAAAAAATTATGACGATTACTTGCGGCCGCAGTACAAGAGTCAAATCGCCGTTAATCGCGGTGTGCCCTACCCACTGACCGGCATGGTATCGCTGCGCGGTGACGAGCAGGGCACGGCTTATTTCAAAAAACTCAGCCAGCAAGACTTAAGGTTGGTCGAAGGCTATAGCCACACGATCAACATGATGGCTGCGGGCGAATACCCGCTCACCGGGTTCATGCAGGTCTCCAAACTCGAAGCGATGAAACGCAAAGAGGCGCCGGTGGATTGGTTACCCGCGACCCAGACCCTGGCGACTATTTCCACAATAGCCATGGTGAAAAATCCCCTACATCCTGCGGCGGCGCAGATCCTCATTGATTTTTATCTCTCCCCTGAAGGGCAACGCGCATTGGCAACGGCCGGAAAAATTCCCCTCAGAAAAGGGGTCAGAAGCCAGTCCAAGGATATCGATCAGCTCATGGAAAGCGGCACCGCACATGTCATCCGCGCTGAGGGCAGCTACGACAAGTACATGAAGATTTACAACGAGTATCTAGGGATCAGATAGACCCGCAATAGTTGGTTCTGTCTATAGGTCGGCTACGACGACGCGCTATTTTTTCGCAGCGGCCAGCACTTCCCGGTAGAACGGGCTTTTTTCCAAACGTTGCCACGGTGCGTCGTCGACCACGTCTTCGCTTTTCACAGATTTTACTTTGGGATTGGACAGGGCGAGGAAGCGCGCCATGTTTTGAATGCCGGGGATGGTTGGCTTGATATCGAGATTGTACAACCATTGCAGCGCCCCATAGCCGATCTCGGCGTCCTGGGCGCTTTTCAAGCGGAGATTTTTGACCAGTGATTTGATAACGATTTCCTTGTTTCCCGGCCTGCTGAATAAAGGCCACGGTTTCGACAAAGCCGCGCATCAGGGCATCGACGAGCTGGGGATTTTGCTTGAGATAGCCGCGCCGGGTCGCCGCGGCGAGTCCTTGATAGGGTATCGGCGCCTTGCCCAGGTCGAGCAGAACCGGCAGCCCTTTCTCTTTCAGTGCCCGGCTATGGGTGTAATTGAGATAGGTTGCTTCGATGCCGCCGGATTCCAGCGACTGCGCCAACACCGGCGAGTCGCCGATAACCATGATCGTCATTTTATCTCGATTCGGTTCCAAACCGAGATGCTCGATGGCGAGCATCGCCATCGACCAGACCCCGCCGCCGATGCTCTGCACTCCGATACGTTTTCCCTTTAAATCCTCGGCGCTGCGAATGCTCGTGCCGGCAATGAAATCGCCGTCGGCTTTGTTGACGATGCCGGCGAAGAACGCGACGTCTAGACCGCTGGTGGCCGCGCTGACGACCGATCCAGGAATCGTGTAAGCGACCTGGATGTCGCCGGAAACCAGCGCCGCCATGGTCTGCGGGCCGCTACGGATGTTGATGACTTCGACGTTGACGCCATGCTTGCGAAATAGCCCTTGTTCGGCGCCCAGCCATAGTGCGACGACTTTTTCGCTAAACGCGCCGTGGGCGATGCGCACCAGCGGCAGTTCCGCCGCGCGGATATCGGCAACGCCTACGACGGCGATCCGAGCGAAGCAGACCGCGGCGAGAATCAGACGCGATGGCAAATCGAAAAATTTCATCATCAGAAATCTCCTCGGGTGTGGGAGCGTGACCCAGTCGAAACCTTTCGGCTTTGCGTAACATAGGGAATGGGCGTAGGAGCGTCAAGCGGGGTTGACAGAGGAACAAGATCAAAGATAGGTGTGCGCAAGTAATCTCCTGGAGGATTCATGGCCACTGATGCAACCGGCATGACCCGTATCAATCATGAGAAGCTGATTCGCTTTGTCAGCCGCTCATTCGAAAAACTTGGAGTGCCGCCGAGTGACGCCGAGATTGCCGCCAATGTCCTGGTGGCGTCCGATTTGCGCGGTGTCGATACCCACGGCGTGATTCGTTTCAACCCCAACGCTTGGTATGTGAAGTGGCTGCGCGATGGCGCGATGACGGCGAAGCCGAATATCCGCGTCGTTACCGAGACCGCTTCCACTGCATTGCTCGATGCCGACAACGGCATGGGCATGGTCGCCGGCTATCGGGCCATGGAGCTTGCGATCAAGAAAGCCAAGGAGTCGGGAGTCGGTATCATCACGGTTCGTAACAGCCGCCATTACGGCATGTCGGCTTACTATTCCATGCTCGCGTTGCCGCACGATTTGATCGGCATCGCCATGACCAACGCTAGCCGGCAAGTGGTACCGACCTTTGGCCGCGAAGCGCGCTTTGGCACCAATCCGATCTGTTTCGCCGTGCCGGCAAAAGATGAAAAACCCTTCGTCCTCGACATGGCGACCACCACCGCGGCGGCTGGCAAATTGGAGTTAGCGATTCGCTTAGGCAACCCGGTTCCCACGGGCTGGGCATTGAACGAAAAGGCCGAACCGACCACGGACCCCAAAGTGGCACAGCAGGCGCGCCGTTTGTTGCCGCTCGGCGGTTCGCGTGAGAGCGGTAGCCACAAAGGTTACGGCTTAGGAATCCTCGTGGAAATTCTTTGTGGCGTGCTCACTGGAACGGTCACGGCTTTGAATGCCAACCAAGAGCCGCGCGGTCATTTCTTCGGCGCGATCAACCCGGCGGCGTTTCGCCCGGCGGCGGAATTCAAAGCCGACATGGACCGGCTGATTCGCGAATTGAAATCAACCCCGCCGATCGAAGGCGAGAGCCGAGTCTACGTTGCCGGGGAAATTGAATTTGAAACTGCAGAGGAAAGAGCGGAGCGCGGTATTCCATTGCATGGTTCGGTGCTCAAAGGGTTAAGAGCAGTCAGCGAACAGGTCGGCGTGCCGTATGATTTGGAATAAACGCTCGTCATTGCTTTGATACAGGGCGGGCACGGAAGCCTGCTCCTACTTGAAAACCCCCGCCGCGACCAGTTCTTTGACAAACCGGTCGTCGATGAACTGCTCCCATTTGGCCTCTTTAGCTTTGGGATTCGGCGAGGCCGCCAGCACCGCTTCGATGGCTGCTTGGTTCGGTGTCGGAATACGTTCCCACCCCGGCTCATGGGTTGCGAGGGATTCCTGCAGCTGGGTGGGGTCGGTGATCTTGGTGTATTTCGACATGATCGCCAACGCGTCGGCGCGGTTCTTGCGCGCGTAGTCTATGCCTTCAGCGGCGCTGCGGACAAAGCGACGCACCAGCTCTTGGTTGGCGTTGATGAACGAGCGCGTCGTGCCAATCGAGTGCTGCACGAAAGGAATTTTCAACGCGGTGATGTTGAGCAACTCTTTGAAACCGAAATTACGCGCCGTAAGCGTGCTCGGTGCCGAGAGTATCGCTGCATCGATAACGCCTTGCTGCAAAGCGCCGACCAGCGCGGGCAGTTCTTTCAGATAAACGAATTTGACATCGACATCCGGCTTGAGGCCGCTCTGGCTAAGAATCATATGGCCGGCGATGTCGGTGGGCGTTCCCTTATTGGTCGCGCCGATGGTCTTGCCGGCTAGACTTTTCATGTTGGCAATTTCCGGCCTGCTGTAAAGCGAAAAAACGAAAGTATTGACCGGGCTCAATATATAAACCGTATCGGCGCCGGCGAGATTGGCTTCGATGATCTGGGGACCGGCGGTGGTGAATTGAATCTTGCCGCCGACCAAAGCCTGCACCGCCTGGGTGGTTGGAATATGGGTGAGATCAATATTAAGACCGTTCTTTTTGAACAGACCTCGGTCTTGAGCGATCCACAGATAAATCGGATCGGTGGCGATGACGCCGTAAACGGCGGTGGCTTGGAGCAGAGAAGTTTCAGCGGCGAAGCCGATCCTACCTAGGACCGACGTCAGCAATAGAGCCAGCAGCACGGCGCGGCGGCATATCATCGCTTTCTCCTAGCACCGGCAGCGCCGAAGACTCAAAAGCTGCCGCGCGAAATTACCACTTCTTTGATCACGATGTCTTTGCTGGGACGGTCGCGTCCGTCGCGCGGGGCGGCGCCGATGGCAACGACGACTTCCTGGCCTTTGACCACTTCGCCGAACACGCTGTGGCGGTTGTCCAAGTGCAAGCGTCGGCGCCAGGGTGATGAAGAATTGGCTGCCGTTGGTATTCGGCCCGGCATTGGCCATCGACAGTATGCCGCCTTTGGTGTGGCGCAGATCGGGATGGAATTCATCCTCGAAGCGAAAACCCGGCCCGCCGGTGCCGTTGCCCAAGGGATCACCTCCTTGAATCATGAATCCGGGGATGACGCGGTGGAAGATCGTGCCGTTATAAATCGGCTTTTTGACTTTCTCACCGGTCTTAGGGTCGGTCCACTCCTTGGTGCCGCTGGCCAGGCCGACGAAATTAGCCACGGTCTTGGGCGCTTTATCGTCGAATAGCTGAATCACGATGTCGCCCATGCTGGTTTTAAACGTGGCGTAAAGCGGCCCTTTTTTTTCCTGGCTGTCGGCATTTGCAGCGATGCCGACAACCGCGCACAGCACTCCAACTATAAATAGTTTTTTCACTCTTGCCTCCGCTGATTACTTCTGCGTTAATTCGGCCATCACTTCATTGACGAAGCCCAGGTCCATATATCGCGCACGGCCGCTTAGGTTTGGTATGGAGCGTCACAGCTTGCCATGAAATTAGCTCTAAAGAATATCGCTCTAAGCTAAACAAAGTGGCGCGAGCGGTCAAGAACATGCCCCACTTTGTCGATTTTCCGGTGACCGAGAGCGGCTTTTTCTGGCTTTTGCGATTTAATTGGATCAATGTCTGAATATCGAGCGGCGGCCGGCAGACAAGCACTGATCGGTTCGCGCGCCGCGTTTTGACAATAAGATTCTCGGATGTTATAGGAAACTCTGCCCAACCACTGGGAGAACCAAAAAATGGCTTGGTTTGATAAAAACCCTGGCGGAAAAAAGACCGAAACGGAGCCGCAAAGCATGGCCCAACCGGCGCAACCGGAGCCATTGCCAGCTCCAGTAAGCGCGGCTCCAGTGCTGCAGCCTACTGCCAAGACAGAAGCAGTGCCGCCGCCGCAGTCAACGGCGGGTTTGATTGGTTATCTATATAAAGGCAGCCGCGTCGCCGGTCAGCTGACGTTTCAGGGGTCGGCGCGCATCGACGGCAAAGTCGACGGCGAGGTGAGTTGCCAAGGCACCCTCACCATCGGCGAGGAAGCGGAAGTGAAAGCCAAAATCACCGGGCAAGTCGTGATTATCCAAGGCAAGGTCGAAGGCAACGTCACCGCCAAGGAACGGATTGAACTGTTGGCGCCGGCCCGCCTGATCGGCAACATCGACGCGCCCCGGTTGATAATCACCGCGGGCGTGGTGCTGCACGGGGACTGCTCCATGGGAGTGGCCAAGCAAAAGGGTGAAGTCGTGGTTGCCCGCAGCCCAAGCGCCGACCAAGCCGCAGTGGCTGCAGCAACTAAGCTGTAAACTGACTGTCAGCATTCGACTTCAGTTCGCTGCCCGTCACCTCCCGATCCTAGATCCTACGTTCAAACTAGAATGTAGGTTTTTTTATTAGTTGGGTACTGGGCTACGCCATCACGAACGGCGGAACCCGAGCGATAGGATGTTTGTAAGCGGTCATTGATCCATGATTCATCTTGATTACAGCATAATTTATCAGATCGTCCTGTTCGTCGTGTTGTGGCTGATTCTCGATAAACTGCTATTTCAGCCATATTTGCGTTTGCTGGACGAACGCGAGCACAAAACCACCGGGGCGCAGCATGATTCCGTGGATCTTGAGCATGAAGGCGCCAAGCTCAAGGCCGACTTCGATGAGCAATTCGCCCAGGGCCAAGCCGCCGGTTACGCGGCCAAAGAGGCGATCAATCAGGAGGCGCGCCGTCAGCGCGAAATGATCTTAGCCCAAGCGCGCGACGAGGCCGCCCGAAGTCTCGATCAAGTCAGAGGGGAAGTCGCTGCCGCCATGGAACAGGAGAAGCGACTGGCCGCGGCGGAAGTCAGCACCGTGGCTGCCGACATGGTGCATAAAGTTCTCGGGAGGAGAGTCGGGTGATCAGCCAAGATTTTTTCGGCATATTCATGATCGCCCAGGCTTGGGCTGCCGGCGGCGCTGAACATCACACGCCGTCGATCACTGAGGTTATCTTTCCGGCCCTCAATTTTCTCATTTACCTCGCCATTATCGTCAAGTTCGCGCTTCCCCCGATACGCAGTTATCTGAAAAATCGCCGTGACGAAGTTGTCGCCACGATGACTCAAGCCTCGGCAAAAAAAGCCGCGGCCCAAGCGCTGGTGGCTGAGTACAAAGCCAAATTGGCCGCACTCGACCAGCAAGTGCGGAGTCTGCAAGCTACGCTACGCGAGGAAGGCGAGCGGGACAAAGCTAAGCTCCTCGGCGACGCCAATACCATGGCGGCGAAGATCAAAGCCGACGCCAGCGTTCTCGCCGATCAGGAAGTAAAAATGGCGCGGCAAAAAATACGCGAGGACATGGCGATCCAGGCCGAAGCCACGGCGCGGTCGTTGCTTCAACGCAACTTGTCGGCGGACGATCAAAACCGCCTGGCGGACGAATTTATCCAAAGTATTGGACAGGCGCGATGATCGAGGGCAGCTTAGCACGCAGATACACCAGGGCGCTGTTTCAATTGGCACGCGAAGGCGGCCAGGAAGATGCCGTCGGCGTCGAAATCGAACAGTTTTTCTCGGACTATAATAAATCAGCCCTGCAACAAGTCCTCACCAATCCCGCTTTCGCCGTCGACACGCGCAAACAGATTCTTAACCAGGTCGCCCAAAGTCAAAAACTTTCGTCTTTGACCGTAAGGTTTCTGTCGCTGCTCTTGGAGCGCGATCGCTTGGGCCACTTGACCGGCATCGTCAATACCTATCGGCGCTTGCTCAATGAAGCGCGCGGCCGGGTCGATGCTAAAGTGGTCAGTGCGACCGCCCTTGAGCCGGCGATGGTCGAGCGCGTGCGTGGCCAGCTGCGCGGCATTTCCGGCAAAGAGGTAATCTTGCAGCAACTGGTCGATCCCGAGTTGCTCGGCGGCCTGCAAGTGGAGCTCGAAGGAAAGATTTACGACGGCAGCGTGCGAACGCAATTGGCAAGGATGAAACAGCGCATCGCGCGCGGTTATTAAGGAGTAAGCGATGGAGATCGGAACAGCGGAAATCAGCCGGATCATCAAGGAGCAGATTCGTGACTACGATAAGACGGTTGAGATCCAGGAAGTCGGCACGGTGCTTTCCACCGGCGACGGTATCGCGCGCATTCACGGCCTGGACAAGGTGGCTGCCGGTGAGCTGCTGGAGTTTCCCCACGGAATTTTCGGTATTGCGCTGAATCTGGAAGAAGACAACGTCGGCGCCGCATTGTTCGGCGAAACCCACATGATCAAAGAGGGCGACACGGTCAAACGGACCGGGCGCATCGCCGAAGTCCCGGTCGGGAAACGAAATGATCGGCAGGGTGGTTAACGCCCTCGGCGAGGCGATCGACGGGCGCGGGCCGATTGACGCCAAAGACCGCCGGCGCATCGAATTGAAAGCTCCCGGCATCGTTGCGCGCCAGCCGGTGAAAGAGCCGCTGCAGACCGGTTTGAAAGCCATCGACGGCATGATTCCGATCGGCCGCGGCCAGCGCGAGCTGATCATCGGCGACCGTCAGACCGGCAAAACCGCCGTCGCCCTCGACGCCATCATCAATCAAAAGGGCGGCAACGTCATTTGCATCTATGTTGCCATCGGTCAAAAGCGTTCCACGGTTGCCCAGGTCGTCGACAAGCTCAGAGAGGCGGGCGCGATGGAATACACCATCGTCGTCGCCGCGACCGCATCGGAATCCGCCCCGCTTCAGTTCATCGCGCCTTATTCGGGTTGCACCATGGGCGAGTATTTCCGCGACAATGGCGGCCATGCCTTGGTTATCTACGACGATCTGTCGAAACACGCGGTAGCCTATCGCCAATTGTCTCTGCTGCTGCGCCGCCCGCCGGGGCGCGAAGCTTATCCTGGCGATGTATTTTACCTGCATTCCCGCTTGCTCGAGCGCGCCGCCAAAATGAGCGACGACCGCGGCGGCGGTTCACTAACCGCATTGCCGATCATCGAGACCCAAGCCGGCGACGTTTCGGCATATATTCCGACCAACGTGATTTCGATCACCGACGGGCAGATCTTTTTGGAAAGCGATCTGTTTTACTCCGGTGTCCGGCCGGCGATCAACGTCGGTATCTCGGTCTCCCGGGTCGGCGGCAACGCGCAGATCAAGGCGATGAAGCAGGTCGCCGGCACACTGCGGCTGGAGTTAGCGCAATACCGTGAAATGGCGGCGTTCGCCCAGTTCGGATCGGACTTGGACGCGGCGACGCAAAAGCAGTTAAACCGTGGCGCGCGCTTGGTGGAGCTACTCAAACAAGGTCAATATCAGCCGCTGTCGGTGGAGCAGCAAGTGGTGATCATTTACGCCGGCACCAACGGTTTTGTCGACGAGCTGCCGGTGCCTGCGCTCAAGCGATTCGAGCAAGAACTTTTCTCGTTTATCAGCTCGCGCCATGCCGATGTTTTCGCCGACATTCTGCAAGAAGCGCGAGTTGGACGGCGACCTGCGCGGCAAGCTCAACAAAGTGCTGGAAGAATTCAAAGGGGTCTTTAAGGCTTAGTTTCAGGCTCCCTGCAAAACCCTCGTCTCATAGTCTTGGACAGCGATAGACATGGCAACACTTAAAGTCATTCGTAAACGGATCGCCTCGGTGCGCAACACCCAGCAGATCACCAAGGCCATGAAGATGGTCTCGGCGGCCAAATTGCGGCGCGCTCAGGAAGCCGCGGTGCAAGCACGGCCCTATGCCGAGAAGATGACCGAGTTATTAAAAAATGTTGCGGCGCGGGTTGCCAATGACGCCCATCCGCTGCTGACGCCGCGCGAGGAGAAGAAGGTCCAGCTGGTGCTCTTCACTTCGGATCGCGGGCTATGCGGCGGTTACAACACCAACATGATCCGCGCGGCGGAAGCATTTATACGGCAGCAGGGGGCTCGGGAAATCGAATTGACCTTAGTGGGCCGCAAGGGCGGCGATCATTTTCGCCGTCGCGGCGCCAAGATTGCCGACCGCTACATTGATATTCTCTACAAGCCGGCGGACGAATTGGCCGGCGCCATCGCGCAGAAACTAATCAGCCGGTTCGTCAGCGGCGAGGTCGACGCGGTTTACATTCTCTACAGCCGTTTCCGCTCGGCGTTGTCCCAGGTGCCGACGCTGGAGAAACTCCTGCCAGTGGCCTTGGCCGAATCCACTGAAGTTCAAGCGCAGCAGCAGATCGAGTATTTATACGAGCCCGGTGTCGAGCAACTCTTGGCGAGTCTTTTACCACGCATCGTCGGCGTTGCCGCGCAGCGCGCATTGTTGGAAGCGACCGCCAGCGAGCATGGCGCGCGCATGACCGCGATGGAATCGGCCAGCGGCAACGCGTCGAAGATGATCGGCTCATTGACCCTGCAAATGAACCGCGCGCGCCAGGCGTCGATCACTCGCGAACTATTGGAAATCGTCGGCACGGCGGAAGCATTGAAATAATAAAATCGTGCTCGTGAAACGGTAAATCAGGAGACTACGAGCGCGAACCACGAGCACGACATGATCCGGAGGGTTTAACAAAATGAGTACGGGTAAAATTACCCAGGTTTTGGGTGCGGTTGTCGATGTCGAGTTTTCCGACGGCGCGCTGCCGCCGATTTACAATGCGCTCAAGATCACCAATCCGGCGATCAGCGACGCGCAGTGGAACCTGGTTATCGAAGTGGCGCAGCACTTGGGTGAAAACACCGCCGCTGTATCGCCATGGACACCACCGAAGGATTGGTTCGTGGCATGGAAGTGCTCGATACCGGCGCGGGTATCAGCGTTCCGGTGGGCGAAGAAACGTTGGGCCGGATTCTCAACGTTATCGGCGAGCCGGTCGATGAAGGCGGCCCGATCAACGCCAAGAAAACCTCGCCGATTCACCGTTCGGCACCTGAATTCGTCGATCAAGAGACCAAAGTCCAAGCCCTCGAAACCGGCATCAAAGTCGTCGATTTGCTCGCGCCCTATGCGCGCGGCGGCAAAGTGGGCCTATTCGGTGGCGCCGGCGTCGGCAAGACCGTCATTCTGATGGAATTGATCAACAACGTCGCCATGAAACATGGCGGTTATTCGGTCTTCGGCGGTGTCGGCGAGCGTACCCGCGAAGGCAACGATCTCTGGCTCGAAATGAAAGAGTCCGGAGTTATCAACAAAGCTTCGCTGGTTTACGGCCAGATGAATGAACCGCCCGGAGCGCGCGCCCGCGTCGCCTTGACGGCGCTGACTCTCGCGGAATACTTCCGCGACGACGAGGGGCGCGACGTGCTGTTGTTCTTAGACAACATTTTCCGTTTCACGCAGGCGAACTCGGAAGTCTCGACGCTGCTCGGCCGCATGCCTTCCGCGGTCGGTTATCAGCCGACTCTTATCGACCGACTTGGGCGAGTTGCAAGAGCGCATCACGACGACGCACAAGGGTTCGATTACTTCCGTCCAGGCGATTTACGTCCCGGCCGACGACTTGACCGATCCGGCGCCGGCGACCACTTTCGCCCATTTGGATGCGACTACGGTTTTTCCCGGCAGATCGCCGAGTTAGGCATTTATCCGGCTGTCGATCCGCTCGACTCGACCTCGCGCATTCTCGATCCGTTAGTCGTCGGTCAGGAACATTACGAGGTCGCCCGCTCGGTGCAGTTGATCTTGCAACGTTATAAAGACTTGCAGGACATCATCGCGATTCTCGGCATGGACGAGCTTTCCGAAGACGATAGGCTGACCGTCGCGCGCGCCCGCAAAATCCAGCGCTTTCTGTCGCAGCCGTTCTTCGTCGCCGAACAGTTTACCGGAATTCCCGGCGCTTACGTCGAATTGAAGGATACGATCCGCGCTTTTAAAGAAGTAGTCGACGGCAAACACGACGATATTCCGGAGCAGGCTTTTTACATGGTCGGCACCATTGAGCAGGTACAAGAAAAAGCCAAAAAGATGGCGGCAGCCTAGTCCGTTATTGAGGCGGAATTAACGTTTTGAACTGCTTGAACCATTTGAACGGCTGGAACGAGAAGTCACATTTCGTTCAAACGGTTCAAACCGTTCAAGTCGTTCAATTTCGGAAAAGACGTTCGCAATCGAGAGAAGATGGCAGACAAGATTAGACTGAGAGTCGTAACCCCGAGCCGGTTGGTTCTCGACGAAGAAGTCGACGAGGTCACTGCGCCGGGGGAACTCGGCGAGTTCGGCGTGTTGCCCGAATCATATCGCGTTCTTGTCGACACTGGTCCCGGCGAGTTGAGCTATAAGCAAGGCGGTGCGCGGCAACGTATTGGTGATCAGTGGCGGTTATGCCGAAGTGCTGGATAACGTCATGACTGTTCTAGCGTCCGCGGCGGAGTTTCGCCAGCGAGATCGACGTGCGCGCGGGCGCAGCGGGCCAAGGAGCGAGCGGAAAAGCGGATGAGCGAGCTCAATTTCGAAGATCCAGAGTACGTCCAAGCTGGCAGGAATCTCAACGCCGCGCGGTTGCCCGGCTCCAGGTTGCGGGTAAAGAAACAAGAAGATAAGTAAATAGGATAAGAGCAAGCAGTAAGGAGGACGATTTATGGCCGAAGCAGCTAAACAAGAACCGGTTATTACTATGTGGAGCAAGGAATTTACCTACGACCGGTGGATGAAGTCGAAAGGCATTCCGATCCATACGGGTTATTTTATTCCCGATCTGCGCACCGTCGAGTTGGAGTGGTGGGAAGAAAGAGGCTGCAAGGCCGCGTTCATTCAGCTGTGGGGCCAAGAAGGCGTCAGCGCCGCGCGCGTGACCGAAGTCCCTCCCGGTAAATCGTTGCCGCCGGTAAAGTTCGCGCTGGACGAGGTCGTTTACGTTTGTTCCGGCCGTGGCTTGACCACCGTATGGGCTGGCGAAGGTAAGGCGAAGAAGAACTTCGAATGGCAAGAGCACTCGATGTTTCTCGTGCCGCGCAACCATTGGCATGTCTTCAGCAACATGACAGGGCGACAAGCCGGTTAAACTTTTTCACTACAGCTACATGCCAATGGCGATGTCGGCGTTGCCCGAACCCGACATGTATTTCAACAATCCCTACGAACCTAAGATCACCGCGGATCAGGGCGATTTTTACTCGGAAGCGAAAATGGTTCAGGCCAAGGATGCCGACGAAGGTCTGGGTATGCGCGCCTTCTGGTACGGCAACTTTTTCCCCGACATGCGCGCCTGGAACAAGCTCGACGCCAATGAACGGCGCGGCGCCGGCGGCAAGAGCGTATTCATGCAATTCCCCAATTCCGAGTTGACCGCCCATATGTCGGTATTTGCGCCTAAAACCTATAAAAAAGCGCACCGCCATGGTCCCGGCAGGGCGATCATTATTCCCGCCGGCGAGGGGTATTCGATCATGTGGGAAGAGGGCAAAGAAAAGATCGTCTGTCCGTGGCATGAGTGCAGCATGATCACGCCGCCGGATAAGTGGTTCCATCAACATTTCAATGCCGGCGGCGATATGGCGCGTTATCTGGCGCTCCATCCGCCGATGCAGTTCCACGGACACGCGGAAAAGGTCGAGGACCGCGCCAAGGACCAGATCGAGTACCCGAACGAGGATCCGTTCATTCGCAATAAGTTTGAAGAAGAGTTGGGCAAACGCGGCATCAAGAGCATTATGCCCGACGAATGCTACAAAAACCCGGACTACGAATGGTCGAAAGCGATGGGCAAGCAATAAGTTACTGCTAAGTGTTTAACAATTCGACTACGGAATCCCCGCTCCAGCGAGCGGGGATTCCTGTTATTTGGGGTATGAACAAAATGGACGGATATACAGAGGCTAAAGATGCACGACGATATCTACGATCACGATCATCCGGATAATTTCATCATCGGAGAAGACGAGATTGTCACCGACATCGAAGGATTGGAGATGTTCTCGCTCAAGAGCGTGGGCATCGACATCGGTTCTTCGACATCGCATTTGATCTTCTCGCATGATCACCCTGCGGCGCGAAGGCGCGTCGCTGTCCGGCAAGTTTCGTGTCACCGGTCGCGAGGTGCTGTACCGCTCGCCGATCATGCTGACGCCCTACACCTCGGCGACCAAGATCGATACCGACAAAGTGAACCAGTTTATACAGGACGCTTACAAAGAGGCGGGCTTGACGCCGGAGGACGTCGATACCGGCGCGGTGATCATCACCGGCGAGGCGCTGAAAAAAGAAAACGCCCAGCCGATCGTCGAGAACTTCGCCAAATATTCAGGCAAGTTCATTTGCGCGGCGGCGGGCCATAATCATGAGGCGTTGCTGGCGGCCTATGGCTGCGGCGCAGTGGATCTGTCGAAAGGCGAACACAAGACCGTGCTCAACGTCGACATGGGCGGCGGCACGACCAAGTTTTCCCTGGTTGAAGACGGTATGGTGACGCAAACGGCGTCGATCAGCGTCGGCGCGCGGTTAATCGCCTTCGATGAAAAAGACCGGATCACGCGCATTGAAGATCCGGGCCGGACGATGATGCACGAGCTTGGCCACAAGGTCGAACTCGGCGAGACCATCAGCGAGAAAATGAAAGAAGACTTCGGTGCCTATATGGCAAAGATTCTCTTCGAGATCATCGAACGCGGGCCGACGTCGCCGATGGCGAAATCCTTGATGGTGACTCCGCCGTTCGCCAACTACACAGGTTTCAAGCAAGTGCAGCATCTGGTGTTTTCCGGCGGCGTTTCCGAGCATGTTTACGATCGCGATGCCAAATCCTATGGCGACATCGGGCCGGTACTCGGCAAGAACATGCGCGACTATTTGAAAAAGCTGCCGAAGGATGTTTTGCGCGAGCCCATCGAAGGGATTCGCGCCACGGTCATCGGCGCCGGCGAATACACCATCCAAGCGAGCGGCAACACCAGTTATGTCTCTAACGAGAAAGCCTTGCCGGTGCATGGATTGAAAGTCATCCAGGCGCCGGTCCGCGACGGCGAATCGGTGGCCGATGCGATCAAACAGTCGCTCAGAAAGTTCGACCTGAGCTGCTTCACATCAGGTTTGGCCTTGTCATTGACCGTCAGCGGCGTGCCCGACTACCAATCGGTCCGGCGCATCGCCGAAGGAGTCGCGCAGATTCTTAAAGACGCCGACGATGCCACGTGTCCGCTCTACTTGACGCTGGACTTGGACATTGCCAAGTCACTAGGCGCCATACTCAGGGAGGAGCTCAAAGTTTCTCGGGACATTATCGCGATTGACGGCATCGAAGTCGGCGATCTCGATTATATCGATATCGGCGAATGCTTGGGTATCACTGAAGTGATTCCGGTGACGGTTAAATCGCTGATGTTTCCGACGACATTGAGCGATTAAACATTTTTTTCAGGAAGTAATCTAAAGGCCTCGCCGGTGCGGGGCCTTTTGCGTTTAGCGGATCTCGAAGAGCAGCACCGTATGGTTATGCACGAAGTCGCCGCGAACCAGCTCGACGCGGTCTGGCGCCCAGCCTTCCACGGCGTAATCGTGGGAGACGACGCGGGTGCCGGGTTTGAGCTGGCGGTCCATGATCGGCCGTAGCTTGGCATTGAACTCAGGCAGCATGTACAAGGTCACGACGGTGGCCGGCGAGATGTCGACGGTGAAGGCATCCTGGGCGCGGAACTCGACAAGATGTTCGACTTTTTCACGATAAGCGTTGTTGCGCGCGCGGGTGACTAAATCCTGGTCGATTTCTATGCCGACGCCTTTGACGCCATATTTCTTGGCGGCATGGATGATGATGGCGCCGTCGCCGCTGCCGATATCGTAGATGACATCGCCGGGTTTGACCCGCGCCAATTCGAGCATGCGCTCGATCACTTCCGGCGTCGAGCGGACAAACGGGACCTCGCCGTCGGTCCAGATGGCTATCGGCGAACCGCAGCTGGACCACAGCAGCATTGCCAACACTAATCTCAGCTTCTCGCGGACCCGCTTCAGGTTTAATGAGCTATCTCGTGTGGCTTGTCGCAGCATTGGCTCTCCTGTTATAGGCGCGGTCCCTGTCGCGGTCAATGCGCCGGCAGCAATATCATCTTGACATCGCCGGCGGTTTGTTATGAACATTGCCCTAACTTGCCGATAGGGAGGATTTCTCATGGCGACCTGGGACGATATTCTGACGCCGCGCGATAAAGAAGTGTTTGCGCTTTCCGGTTTCGGCAAGAAAGCCGGCCTCGGTCAACGGCCGGCGCTGTTGATCATCGACGTCAATTATAATTTTACCGGCGACAAGCCGGAGCCGATTCTCGAATCGGTCAAGCGCTTTCGCACCAGTTGCGGCGAGGAAGGTTGGGATGGCGTCCATGCCATCGGCGAGTTGCTCGGGGAAGCTCGCAAAAAGCATATGCCGACGTTTTATACCACCGCCGAGGAGAATCGCGCCAATTCCACCGTGCTGGTCGGCGGGTGGGCAGCCAAGAGCAATCGATCCACGGAGGATATGACCGAGCAGTGGGAGAAAGCCAATCAGATCGTCGACGAGATCGCGCCCCAGCCCGGCGACATCATCGTGCGCAAGCAAAAGCCCAGCGCTTTTTTTGGCACGGCGCTCATGAGCATGCTGACCGAGGTCCATGCCGACAGCTTGCTAGTTTGCGGCACCACTACGAGCGGCTGCGTGCGCGCGAGCGTCATCGACGCGTTTTCCTATAATCTAAAAGTTTCGGTGGTCGAGGAATGTGTTTTCGACCGCGGTCAAGCTTCGCACAAGATCAATCTGTTCGACATGGCGATGAAGTATGCCGACGTCATCCCGCTCAAAGAGGCGATCGATTACGTGCGCGCTTTGCCGAATAATCTCTACGCGCCGGCGCTGTGAGCAAAGTAGCCGCGACCGAGGTTTGACATCCTGAACAAGCGGCAGCCCTTCATTCCGGAGCTGTCAACCCCTGCATCCCTCTGACCCTTTGCGCTGCCATCCAATCGATAGGTTAGCTTTTGCCTAACCAGCTTACTTTTCTAGCCAGGATCAAGGTAGTGCCTGGGTCAGCGCGCGCGTGATTAGAATTACGCCGATGATCGCTAACAGCACCATCAAGCCCCGACTAAAGGTCGTTTGATTCACCCGATCCTGGATCTTCAGTCCGGCGAAAAATCCAATCAGGGTAAACAGCACCACTTGCAGCGATAGCGTGAGGGTATTCCAATTGAACAGATTCCAGGTCGACACCGCGACCAACTGCGCCGCCTTGGTGATCATAAAGATCGTCGCGACGGATTTGACGAAGTTACGCTTCTCTAATTTTAGGCTATAGAAGTAAATTGCCAAGATCGGTCCGGCTGCATTGGTCATGCCGTTTAAGAATCCGCTCAGGAGCCCGACAATCGGCGACAGGGTTTTTTCCGTCGCCGGTGATATGACGAAGTCGAACTTGAGCAGGTTGGACACTACGAAGACGATGACCATGATGCCGAGACACAAATTGAGCACCCAGAGCGGCAGCAGCACTAGTACCATCGTGCCAAGAAAAACTCCGATGACGGTCAGCCCGATCATGGATTTGAAACGCTGCAGGACGGCGTTCGGGAAGCCGTCGCGAAACACCTGGGTGATGTCCATCAAAAGATTGGGCAGGATAAGTATTGTCACGGCAACGCGAATGTCCAAGAGTAGCGCCACCATCGGCGTCGCAATCAGCGGAAAGCCCAAACCGGTGGCGCCTTTGATGAAGGCGGCAAATAACAAAGCGACGCCGACGAAAATATGGGTTAGGTCGAAGGACATACAGTTGGGGCAACGATGAGATTTTTTAGCCGCACACCGGTGCGAACCTTTGTTGTCTATCCGGCGGCCGCGTTAACGTGGGAGCTGGCATCTGCGCCAAGCCAATTTCAAGCCAATCTCTGGTTCCTGCCGCTGATGCTTTGGGGCTATTTGCAATATCGACTGTGCGGCCGCTACCGGGTGAGGCGTGGTGGCGGCGGTCCGGGAGTGGAAACGCCGCCGGAGCGGTTGGTTACCACCGGTCTCTATCGCTATACGCGAAACCCGATGTACTTGGGCCACCTGATCTTTCTCATCGGCCTCACCCTGACCTTAAAATCCTGGCTCGCAGCGTCAATCACCGTCGCCACGGCAATATGGTTTCACCGCCGTGTTGTCGGCGACGAAAAAAAGCTAATTCAAATCCTCGGCCAGCCTTATGTGAATTATATGGCGGCGGTGAAACGTTGGATACCAGCTCTTTTCTAAATCCGCACTTACGATTTCTTCCTGTGCCCGGTCTGCTTTTTACCGGTTTCGAAGTAATCTCCTTTGACCGCCAGATCGGCTTCTTCTTCGTCTTGCTTAGTCCAAGCGCCCAAGCTGTAACCGTACCAGGGCATGCGCGGCTTGAGCGGCGGTAGCTCGAGCTCTTCCCAGATCTGTTTGGACCGCTCCATAAACTCTTTCTTGGGCAGCGATACCGGCGTATAGGGCCAAGGACGGATGGCGTTGATCAATAATGCCGACGTTGATGCGGCGCGCCGGTCTTCATTTTCCATTCCCGGCGGGTAGGTCGACGGATCGAGCCCGGGCATTTTACCTTTGGAGATCTCGACATCTTCCGCGGGGCGCATGTTATAGCAAATCGCCCAATTAATCATCGCTGGATCATGAATGTCGATGTCTTCGTCCACGGCGACGCAGACTTTGGCGTAACTGCCGGTGAATCCAGCGGTGGCATGGAGCGCGCGCCAGGCTTCGGCTTTGGTCGCGTTGCGCATTTTGATCACGCAATAGGCTTGGCCGCTGCCGCTGACTTCGTCATGGAGCGCGACGTCAAGCACCGCCGCATTGCCGCTGTCATGGCGCAACAGTTTATAAATAATTTTTTCCGTGCCCGTGTGTTTGATCTTACTCGACTCGCTGGGCGGGAACTGGCTCATCAGCGCGGTGTAAATCGCGTCGCGCCGGTGCGTGATACAGGTGACTTCGAGAAATGGCGATTCGGTGCGATGCCCCATGTAGCCCGGATATTCGCCAAACGGGCCTTCGGGCTCGACGACGTCGGTGGGAATCGTCCCTTCGATGATGATTTCCGCGGTGGCAGGCACGAGTAGGTCGACGGTTTTCGCTTGCACGACCTCGACGGGCGCGCCGGCCAGGCCGCCAGCAAGGCGGTATTCGTCGAAGTCGTAGGGAATCTTGGCAGTCGCCGAATAGGCGATGCTCGGCACGACACCGATGGCAATGCAGGCTTCCAGCCGCTGCCCCTTGGCTTTCGCCTTGCGCCAGTGCTGTCCCATATGTTGCGTAGTGAACAGGCCGCCGGTGCGGTTGGCCGACTTGATCTGGCTGCGATAGTTGCCGATGTTATAGATGCCGGTCTCGGGATCCTTGGTGATCCAATTGGCCGAGGTTAAGTATGGCGCATTGTCGAAGCCTGGGGTCGAGATCGGCACCGGGATCATGTCGAGGCCATGGCCGTTGAGAATATCTTGACCTTGCCAGACCACCTCATGGACGGGCGCCGAGGTTATCTTGATGGGGTCGAAGGGGTTCAACTGCGCTTGATTCCAGCGCTCGGCGATCTGCTCGGGTTCGCACATCATGCCGATGGCGTAGATTTCCGTGGTAGCCGCCAAGGTTCCCACGGTTACCGGCATCGAGTATCGTTTACCCTTGGAATCGATGACTTTCTCGAACATGAACGCCTTGCGGTCGCGTTCATCGAGCCCGCGAAACTGCCAGCGCACCAGCGGCATCAGTTCGGTGTCTTTGTTAATTTCGCGCTGGATACGGACCAATTTGCCACGCTCTTCGAGGGCCCTTAAATGCTCGCGAAAATCTCGGTAATAACTTAACTTGTTGGCCATCATTTTCTCCCTATCATAGATGCTTCCGTCATCTATGTATGGGCTCGGGAGGTTGTCAAGCGTCCCCAAGCAAAGCGGTGGGGCGGGCGCTTTGATGCTTGTTTGATCTAGAGCGTGTCTGATACACTGCGGCACTGTTCTAGAGTTCTATGCGGTACGACTACAAGTGATGAATATTTCGCACCCTGAACCGTTTCGCAGTATCGGCTCCGCTTCGTCACTGCTACGCAGCTTTCCCGGTATCGGCTCGCGCTACGTTTGGCTGCTCGCAGTCTTGCTAGTCGGTCTGTTTTATCTGCTTGACCTGTGGACGGCGGCGTACTTCGAGATTCCCATCAGCTATGCCGCCGCCTTGGTCTTGGCTGTAGCGGTACGCGGCAGGCGGGAGAAAATTGCCGTGGCGGCGTCGTGCACGGCGATGTTCGCGGCGGAGGTTTATTTCATTCATGCCGCCGCGGCTCCGCCGACATCGGCAGGATTGACGCATCAAGGGTTTGCTCTATTGTTGGTCTGGAGCGTGACAACTTTAGGGTTGCGTCATCACTCGGTCGAAGCGGACCGGCGCGATAGCGAGCGCATCGCCAATGAACGGCTCGCTCTGCTCAACACCATCTATACTTCGGCACCGGTGGGTTTGTGTTTTGTCGATCTCAATCTCCGCTATTTATCGATGAACGCCGCTTTAGCCGAGATGCATGACCGGGTGCCGGAGTATTTTATCGGTAAAACCATTCGGGAGGCCAATCCGGATCTGGCGGATACCATCGAAGCTTATTACCGCCGGGTGATCGAGAGCGGTAAACCGATCCTGGATATCGAAGTCAAAGCTGCTACGGCGGCGCGCCCCGATGAGCGCCAGTCTTGGCTAGCCAGCTATTTCCCGGTGTACCACCCGAGCGGCGAATTACTCGGAGTCAACGTCGCGGCGCGCGATATCACAGCGCGGAAACAGGCCGAAGCCGATACGCTTTTTCTGCTGGATCTCGCCGACTGCATACGCTTCGCGGCTAACGCCGAGGAGCTCACCTGGGTGGTTGCGGTGGCCTTGGGCGAACATGTCAAAGTCAGCCGCTGCGCGTTTCTTGACATCGATACGACCCAGGATCGGTTGATCATTCGGCGCGATTATCACCCGCATATGCCGTCGTTAGTCGGCACCTATCGGCTGGGCGAGTTTGGACCGTTGTTGACCGAGGCCAGCCGTGCCGGTCAAACCACAACGATCGCCGACGTCGCCCTGGACGAGCGGACAAGAATGCATATCGAGTCTTACCGCCGGGTCGGCGTGGGTGCCGTGGTCGCGGTGCCCCTGCTGCGCGATGGCGCGGTGGTATCCGCATTGGCCATGGCGCACGCCGAGCCGCGTCAGTGGAGCGAACGGGAAGTCTTGCTCATTAATATGGTCGCCGAACGCACCTGGCTGGCGGTTGAAAAATTGCGTCTCGACGACGCCCTGCGTTTGAGCGGCGAGGCTCTGCGTGAGGCCGACCGGCGCAAAGACGAGTTCTTAGCCACTCTCGCCCACGAATTACGCAATCCTTTGTCGCTGGTTCGCAACGTCGTCAATCTCCAACAAGACGCCAGTAATCCATTACCCGATCCGCATTGGGGTCCGGGTATTATCGATCGTCAGGTGAAATATCTGACGCGCTTGACCGACGATCTCTTCGATATCAGCCGCATCACTCGGGAAAAGTTGGTTTTCCAAAAGGAACCGCTCAATCTCGCCGAGATTGTCCGCGCGGCGGTGGAATCGAGCCAGCCGTTGATCGATCAACGGCAACATGAGTTGACCGTGACCATGTCGCAGGATTCGATCTACGTCGACGCCGATCGGCTTCGACTTACCCAGGTCTTCACGAATCTTTTGAATAATGCCGCCAAGTACACTCCGGATCCAGGCCATATTTGGCTCAATGTCGAGCAGGCGGGTGATAAGGTCGTCATCCGAGTCAAAGATACTGGAATCGGTATTGCTGCAGAATGCTTGCCCCGTGTCTTCGAGTTGTTTTACCAGGTGGATCGCTCGTTTACACGCAGCGAGGGTGGCCTGGGTCTGGGTTTGACACTGGTGCAACAACTGGTCGAACTGCATGGCGGCAAAGTTGAGGTGCGCAGCGAGGGCACGAACCGCGGCAGCGAATTCACCGTGCAATTACCGGTCACCGCGCATCGGCCGGACACCGACGACCATCGACAAAATGGCGCGGACGAAGCTGGCTTGCCGGTTCGGAGCTGGCGCATCCTGGTGGCGGATGATTTCCCCCAATCCGCCGAAACCTTGGCGCGCCTGCTGGAAAAAGACGGCAACGAAGTGCAAATCGCCCAGGACGGTGTCGCAGCGGTGGAAGCTGCTGGGGAATTCTTGCCGGATATTATTTTAATGGACCTGGCCATGCCGAGACTCGACGGATACCAAGCGGCACAACGGATACGCCAACAGCCTTGGGGAAAGCCGATGATTCTCATCGCCCTTACCGGATGGGGACAACAGCAGGACCGGCGTCGTACCCAGGAAGCCGGCTTCGATGCCCATCTAACCAAACCGGTCAATTACGACGCCATCGTCGATTTGCTGACAAGTCTCACTACGCGCGTCGATGCCGACGAAACTCGCACTCTGCCGAATTAAGAAATATTTGTCGGGGGCGGCAAATTTTCCAACAAGATCAGCGCCCATATCCACCAGACTCACGTGTTGAGCTGTGCCCAAGGCATGGTAGGTTACTGTGACGCTATCCAGCAGAAAACTTACTGACCCTTGGTCTGAGGGTGATCCTAATCGACATTTCGCCGCTTAGCACCAATCTGTGCTTGACAGTAAAATTGCCGCTCCCGTATAGTCGCGCCGGTGTTTGTCTCCCAATTACGTCTGCGGTTTTGTAACCCGGTTCAGTCGCCGCGGTAGAGGCAGTCAGACGATGTTCGACGCCTTCATCGACGGTCTTTTCCTGGTGCTTCAATGGAAAGCTTTCAGCTTGATGCTGGTCGGTATGGGCCTCGGCTTCTGTGTCGGCCTGCTTCCTGGCATTGGCGGAGCGGCGACTCTCGCTTTGATGATCCCGTTCGTCTTCAAAATGCAGCCCGCCGAGGCGTTCGCCTTTCTGCTTGGCATGCATGCCGTAGCCGCGACTACCGGCGATATCACATCAGTGCTTTTCGGCGTGCCGGGTGAAGCGATATCCGCCGCCACGGTGGTCGACGGTCATCCGATGGCGAAAAACGGCGAGGCTGGACGCGCCCTCGGCGCCGCGTTGATGAGCTCGCTGGTCGGCGCGGTGATCGGCGCAGTGGCATTGGCGTTGGCGATTCCGATTGTCCGTCCGCTGGTGCTCGCCTTTGGTTCGCCGGAGCTATTCATGCTGGCGGTGATCGGCATATCCTGCATCACCTCGCTCAGCGGCGCCGGCGCGCGCGGACAGGTCAAGGGTTTCGCCATGGGTCTGTTCGGTCTGCTGGTGTCGACCGTTGGCCAAGAGCGCCAGTCCGGGTCCCTCCGTTTTGACATGGGCTTGATGTATTTGTGGGAAGGCCTCGACTTCGTGCCGGTGTTGGTCGGTGTCTTCGCGATCCCGGAAATTATCGATCTCACCGTGCGCGGCACTGCGATCGCGGGGGAGCGGCCGGCGGAGAATTTGCGAAGCGGCGTGATCGAAGGCATCAAAGATACCTTTCGTCATTTTTGGCTGGTGTTTCGCTGCTCGGTGGTTGGCGTGTTCGTCGGCATCCTTCCTGGCGCCGGCGGAGGCGTCGCCCAGTGGATGGCCTATGCTCATGCTGTGCAAGGCGCCAAAGATGCCAAGGACAGGGACCGCTTCGGCAAAGGCGATGTGCGAGGTGTACTCGGACCTGGGGCGGCGAACAATTCAAAAGAAGGCGGCGAGCTGATCCCGACCGTAGCCTTCGGTGTTCCCGGCAGCGGCGCCATGGCCATCTTACTCAGCGCTTTTTTGATCATGGGTCTATCTCCCGGACCCGACATGCTTACCAAGTATCTGCCGATTACCTTCTCAATGGTCTGGACTTTGGTGATCGCCAACATCATCGCCGTGCTCTTGTGCCTAACCATTCTCGATCAACTGGCCAAAGTGACCAACGTGCGCGGCGGTCTGATTATACCCTTCGTTTTGCTGCTGGTTTTTGTCGGCAGTTATACCGCCAATGGCCAGATCACCGATCTGCTCGTGACCTTGATCTTTGGCGTGCTCAGCTATTTCATGGTGCTGTTCGGTTGGCCCCGTCCACCCTTCGTTCTCGGCTTCGTCTTGGGCAAAGTCATCGAGACCTATTTTTTTATATCTGTCGCGCGCTACGGCTTTGCCTGGCTCAGACAGCCGATGGTTCTCTTTCTAATCATTCTCATGCTCCTTGTGATCGCTTATCCGTATATCCAGAAGCGGCGCCAGCGCGTCCAGAGCCAAACGAATGCATAGCGGCCGCATACTCTTCTGCGCTTTCCTCATCTTAGTCTCTGCTACGGCGATCTACTTGGCGCTCGACTGGCCGTTTAAAGCGGCTTTGTTTCCGTTGGCGGTAAGTATTCCACTTTTGATCCTGGCCGCGACCCAGCTCCGGCAACTGTTTCTCGGCAAAGCGGAAACTATCGAGAGCGCGGCGGTCGACCTGGAATTCTCCAGCGACGTCCCGCCCGAGATCGAGCGGCGGCGCGTGATCACGGCGTTTTCTTGGATCGCCGGTTTTATTCTTTGCGTTTACCTGATCGGCTTCCCGCTCACCGTGCCGCTGTTTATTTGCTGCTACCTTCGCTTTGAAAGCGGCGTCGGCGCGCTGCCGACGATTGCGGCAACGGCAATCACCTGGATGGTGTTTTATGGCCTGTTTCAGAAACTCGTGCACTTGCAATTCGAACAAGGCGTGGTGCAGGCGTGGCTTGGCCTTTAATCGTGGTCATTGACTTGACTGGCGTCGTTAGAATCACATACCCTTGCGTCGCTCTTCGGTAAAATTGCTGGATGAAGCTAAACGCGTTGCGGGAGGATAATATGAAGATCGCTCGGCAGTTAACGGCTTATTCCTTTTTGACTTGGTCGATTTTTACAGTCGCGCCGGCATTTGGCCAGGCAAATTTTTACGATGGCAAAGCCGTCACCATTTTGATCGGCGCCAAGAGCGGCAGTCTTGAAATCGCGGCGCTCATCGTCGCGCACCATTTGGGCAAATATATTCCCAGCAAACCGGCGGTGATCTTGCAACATATGCCTGGCGCTGCCCATCTGTTGGCGACCAATAACGTATTCAACGTCGCCAAACCGGATGGCTTGACCATCCTCGCAGCCAATCCGAATGTCGCCATAGCGCAGATGTCGAAGATCCCGCAGGCGCGCTTCGACATACGGAAGTTTCACTGGCTCGGCTCCTCGGGCGCCGACGGCGTGATGTTCTCGATCCGCCCAGACCTTCCTTATAAAAGTTTTGACGATCTCAAGAAGGCCGACCGCGAACTGGTTGCCGGTACCACGGGGCCAGGCTCCAACGCCCATGACTTTCCCCTGCTGCTGAAGGAATTCGCCGGCGCCAAATTAAAATTAGTCGCCGGTTATCCATCCAACAGCGATGTTCTGCTGGCCGTCGAGCGGAAAGAAGTGGACGCCTGGTCAGCGTTGGCAACGACGATCAAACTCGCCGCCGACCGTGGCGCCGTCAGGCCGCTGGTGCGCGGCCGCACGGCTTTGCCTGGTTACGAAAATCTGCCGGTGGATGAAGATCTCGCAACCAGCGCGCTGGGCAAGTCGCTGATGTCGATCAAATCAATTCCCCAAGCGATTGGCCGCGCCTTTGCCGTTCACCCAAATACGCCTAAGGATCGTTTGGTGATGTTGCGCGAGGCGTTCGCCAAGGCGATCAAGGACCCGGAGCTCCTCGCTGAAGCCAAGCGAGCGCGCATCGATTTTTCTTACATCTCCGCCGAACAGGTCACCAAAGATTTTAATGCTTTGTTCAACCAAACGCCCGAGACGCTGAAAGAGATGGGCAAGTACATCAAGGCGGAAAGTTAATCGGCAAACGCGAAATCGAAAGCATTCTGGTCCCCAGACAATTCCGATGCGGATCTTTTCCCGGATTGGAGATTCGTTAGTCGTTTAGTTTGTCGCGAATTTTTTACTGGAGTCGCTGATGGCAAATCTTGGCTTTGTCGGTCTCGGATTGATGGGCAGCCGCATGGCGCAACGGCTGCTCGACTGCCGGCCACAGTGTCACGGGTTATAACCGGACCAAGTCCAAAGCGCAGCGCTTGCTTGACGCGGGAATGAAATGGGCCGACAGTCCGCGCGCTGCCGCCGCGGCGAGCGAAATGGTGTTCACGATGGTCGCCAACACCGAAGCGTTGCGCGCGGTCACCGAAGGCGCGGACGGCATTCTCGCCGGGCTTTCCGCCGGCAAAATCTATATCGATATGAGCACGGTCAGTCCGGCCGCGATCCGCGCCACCGCTAAACTAGTCGAAGCCAAGGGCGCGCAGATGCTCGATGCGCCGGTATCCGGCAGCTCGATCACCCTCGAAGAAGGCAAGCTCTCGTTCATGGTCGGTGGCATGCGGGGGGCGTTTGAAAAAGTGCTGCCGGTGCTCCAAGCGATCGGTCCAAAGGCAACCTATGTCGGAGGCAACGGCTTGGCCGTATCGATGAAGATCGCGACGAATCTCAGTCTCGCCGTGCAAATGCTCGCCTTCAGTGAAGGCGTGCTGCTCGCCGAGAAAAGCGGCATCGCGCGCCAAACCGCCGTCGAAGTCATGCTCAACAGCGTCATTGCCTCGCCGATGGTGAAATATCGTGGGCCGTTCGTGTTGAACATGCCGGACGAAGCCTGGTTCGACGTCAATATGATGCAAAAGGATTTGCTGCTCGCCTTGGAAATGGGCCGCCAACTCGATGTACCCCTGCCGACGACGTCGATTACCAATCAATTTCTCACCGCCGCCCGCGGCATGGGCTTGGCGGAAAAAGATTTTGCCATTGTCTTCGAAGTGCTGAGGAAGATGGCGGGACCGAAAACGGGAGCAATGGAATAATGGAGTGCTGGAGTGAGGGGTTCCGGAAAAACCCAGTGCTCCTTCAGTCCAACACTCCATACCTCCAATTATTCGGGATGGCGCTCAATGGCTCAAGCAGAGAAATCTAAGTTTCGAGCGCCGACACGCGCGCCCGTTCGGGATGAACGCTGGCTCCACTTCTACCGCCAGATGCTCAAGATCCGGCTCTTCGAAGAAGAGGTCAATCAGCTTTATCTCGGCGCCAAGATGCCAGGGCTGGCGCATCTTTATATTGGTGAAGAAGCGGTCGCCGTCGGTGTCTGCGAAGCATTGCGGCAAGACGATTACATCACCAGTACGCACCGCGGCCACGGACATTGCATCGCCAAAGGCGCCGCACTGGACAGAATGTTCGCGGAGTTGCTCGGCAAAGAAGCCGGTTATTGCCGCGGCAAAGGCGGCTCGATGCATATCGCCGACCAGGACACCGGCAACTTGGGCGCCAACGCCATCGTCGGCGGCAGCGCCGGCATCGCCACCGGCGCCGCGATGTCGATCAAGATGCGCAAGAGCGATCAAGTGGCGGTCTGTTTTTTCGGCGACGGTGCCCTCGGCCAGGGATTGCTCTACGAAACCATGAACATGGCGTCGCTGTGGAAACTGCCGGTGCTCTATGTGTGCGAGAACAATCAATACAACGAGTACACCCATTTTCGTGAAACCACCGCCGGTGAAGTGACCGGTCGCGCCAAAGCCTTCGGCATTCACATCGAATCGCTGGACGGCCAGGACGTGCGCGCGCTCCATGCCACGGCACAAAAACTAGTCGAACGCGCGCGCCGCGGCGACGGCCCGTCGTTTTTGGAATGTATAACTTACCGTTTCCACGGCCATCACGTCGGTGACATCGACCGCGCCTACTATCGCTCGAAAGCCGAAGAACAAGAGTGGAAATCCAAGCGCGACCCGATAAAGCTGCTTGCCGCTTGGCTGGAAAAGAACAAACTGGCCGACAGCAAATTATTCCAGCGCATTGGAAATGAAGTCGCCAGCGAAATCAAAGACGCTGTGAACTTTGCCCTAAATGCGCCTTATCCGGCAGCGAATGAAGTGGACCAGGATGTGTACGCGTGAGACATGAAAGGTAACAGACAGCAGGCAGCAGTAAGAGTTTTGGTAGACACGAAATGATTTGGCTTCCTCTTGAATATCAACGTGCGGAAATCGCAACGCATTCTACAGGTGCGTGGCAGGCCGTTTCCCAACACCACTGGGTCGTGAGTTTACGAATCTGCGTCGGTCTTCCTTATAGCTTTTCGGCGAAGGCGGACAGGATAACTACTTAAACCAAGCACGCACGATGAAATCACCTACAGTCGAAGCTGCCACCCGCGAAATCACCTTCGCCCAGGCGATCAATGAAGCCCTCGCCGAAGAGATGCGCCGGGATCCGACGGTTTTTATCATCGGCGAAGACGTTGCGGAAGCCGGCACGCCGTTCAAAGTTCTCTCGGGGCTGGTGAAGGAATTCGGCACCGAGCGTGTGATCGATTCGCCGATTTCGGAAGCGGGCATCGCCGGCATCGGCGTCGGCGCGGCGATGACCGGCATGCGCCCGGTGGTCGACATCATGTTCGGCGATTTTATCACCCTGACGATGGACCAGATGGTCAATCAGGCGGCGAAGATTCACTACATGTCGGGCGGGAAGCTCAAAGTGCCGATGGTCTTGCGGACGACGCTCGGTGCCACACGCCGTTCCGCCGCGCAGCATAGCCAGAGCTTGCACGCCTGGTTGAGTCACATTCCCGGATTGAAAGTCGTCGTGCCGTCAACGCCGTACGACGCCAAGGGTCTGCTCAAAGTCGGCGATCCGCGACGACAACCCGGTGGCTTTTTTCGAAGACAAGCTGATGTATCAGCTCAAAGGCCCTGTGCCGACGGAGGAATACACGATTCCGCTCGGCGTCGCCGACGTGAAGCGCGCTGGCAGCGACATCACCTTGGTCGCCACCAGCAGCATGGTTCAGGTCGCGCTAGCCGCGGCGGAATTATTAGCGCGAAGCAAGATCAGCGCCGAAGTCGTCGACGTGCGCACGACCGCGCCACTGGATAAGCAGACGATCATTGAGTCGGCAAAAAAAACCAGCCGCGCCATCGTCATCGACGAAGGCTATGAACGCTACGGCGTCACCGCGGAGATCGCTTCGGTGATCGCCGACGGCGCGTTCTACTATCTCGACGCGCCGGTGAAACGCATGGGCGCCATGGACGTGCCCGTGCCGTTCTCGCCGGTGCTTGAAGATCAGACGGTACCCACGGCGGAAAATGTTGCAAAATTGGCGCGAATATTGTGCGGCAAGTCGTGAGCGGATACCGTTCAAGCAGTTCAAAACGTTCAAGTCGTTCAAATCGTCGAATCGGAACCAACGGTTTGATCGGTTTGAACTATTTGATCGACTTGAACGCTTTGAGTACGGAGGTAGGCAATGGGGTTGAAGACTTTCGGCCTAATGGCCGTCGATTGGGAAGAGCGGGTCAATATCGAGCGGCTGCGCCAGGAACGTTTGGCGCGGGTGAAAAGCGCGCTGAAAAAGTCGGAGATTGGCGCGCTGCTCTGTTTCGATATGAACAACATCCGTTATATCACCGCCACCCACATCGGCACCTGGGCGATGGACAAGCTGGTGCGCTTCTCGTTGCTACCGCAAGATGACGAACCTATTCTCTGGGACTTCGGCTCGGCGGCGCGCCATCATCAGATATACTGCCCCTGGTTGGGCGAACGCTCGCGCGCCGGCATTTCCACTTTGCGCGGGGCGACTCATCCTGGCTCCGGCTTGGCCGACGATGTCGCGAAAAAAATTAAACTCGAATTAGAAATGCGCAACTTGCAGAACGAGCCGGTCGGCGTCGACGTGATCGAGATGCCGGTGCTGTTCGCCCTTCAAGCCCAAGGCATCAAGGTCGTCGACGGCCAGCAGTTAATGCACGAAGTGCGAAAAATCAAAACTCAAGACGAGATCACACTGCTCAATACCGCGACCATGATGGTCGACGCCGCCTACGACGAGCTCTATCGCTTCATGAAACCCGGGGTGAAAGAAAACGAGTGCGTCGGCGTGGTCAGCAAAGTGCTTTACGATCTTGGCTCCGAACATGTCGAAGGCGTTAATGCGATCTCCGGCGAACGCTGCAGCCCGCATCCGCATGTCTACACCGACCGCGTGCTCCGCCCGGGCGATCCGGCGTTTTTCGATATTCTGCACAGCTTCAACGGCTACCGTACTTGTTACTATCGAACATTCGCCATCGGCAGCGCGTCGCCGGCGATGGTCGACGCCTACAAACGCAGCCGCGACTACATGGACGCCGCGATCAGCATCGTCAAGCCGGGTATCACCACGGCGGATGTCGTCAAGCTCTGGCCCAAGGCGCAAGAGTTCGGCTTCGCCAACGAAGAAGCCGCCTTCGCATTGCAATACGGCCATGGCGTCGGCTTGTCGATCTGGGAGAAACCGATCTTCAGCCGCTTGGTTTCCCTCGATCATCCGGAAGTGATCGAAGAAGGCATGGTCTTCGCGCTGGAAACCTACTGGCCCGCCACCGACGGCTGGTCCGCCGCGCGTCTCGAAGAAGAAGTCGTCGTCACCAAAGACGGCTGCGAACTGATCACCCGCTTCCCCTCGGAAAAATTGCTGGTCGCCGGCACGCATTACTTCACCACCGGCGGGGAGCTGCCGACCACCCGCGAAACCCAGTCAAATTTGAATAATCCGGGGGCGCTTGAGAGGGTGAAGCAGTAATTCGCTCGAACCGATCGAGAGAACATTAATGAACCTGTGAACCGAGGTTAATTTGCCGACCAACGTAATCATGCCCGCCCTCGGCGTGGCGCAGCAAACCGGCACCCTGCTCAAGTGGCTGAAGTCTGAAGGTCAAACGGTGACCCAAGGCGAGCCGCTGATGGAAATTGAAACCGATAAATCTACGGTAGAGATAGAAGCGGCGGCTTCCGGCATTCTCTCTCGCGTGACGGCGAAAGCCGGCGATGAAGTGCCAGTGGGTCAGACGATCGCGCTGATTTTGGCGCCGGGCGAGGCGCTGCCGACACAGCACGGCGCGCCTGCGGCTGCTCCGCCCTTTTCGTCTCTCCCTCCGGGCGGGGGTGAGAGCATCTCGAAAAGCTCGAAAGGCGCAACCGCAACCGCGACTGCCATTGCCACAGCGCCAACTGGCGGCCGAATTCTCGCCTCGCCAAAAGCCAAGCGCATTGCCAAAGAACAGGGAATCGAGCTGGGTTCGCTGCGTGGCAGCGGCCCCGAAGGAAGTGTTTTAGCCGCCGACGTGCAGCGGGCCGCCAATGGAAATGTCGCGCTGCCCGCGACTGCACCAGCGCAAGACTTGATACCGTTCACTCCCATGCGCCGCATCGTCGGCCAGCGCATGACCCAGAGTAAACAGAGCGCGCCGCATTTTTACATCAGCATGGACATCGATATGAGTGCGGTGAGTAAGCTCAGAAACCTGTGGAAAGAGCGCGGTGACGAGCCGATGCCGTCGATCAATGACTTTATTCTCCAAGCCGCGGCGCGCGCGCTCAAAGAATTTCCCCAGCTGAACTCAAGTTTCACCGAGCAAGGAATCCTGCAGCATGCCGACATCAACGTCGGAGTCGCGGTTGCGCTCGAAGAAGGTTTGGTCGTGCCGGTGATTCGCAACGCGGACCGGCTGAGTTTGCTTGAATTGGCGGCGCAGAGCCGCGCGCTAGCCGACAAGGCGCAAAACAAAAAACTTTTTCCGCTCGACTACGAAGGCGGCACGTTTACCGTGTCGAATCTCGGCATGCTCGGCGTCGATAGCTTCATCGCGATCATCAATCCGCCCCAGTGCGCGATCCTAGCCGTCGGCCGGGTCGCGCCGCGGGTGGTGCCGAGATGGCATGGCATCGAGATCAAATCGATGATGACGGCGACATTGTCCGCCGACCACCGCGTCGTCGATGGCGCCAGCGCGGCGCGCTTTCTGCAGAGGGTTAAACAGCTGTTGGAGACTCCAAGCGTTTAATCACCACATGGCCAAAATCGTTATTCGAAATCTCACCAAGACCTACAGCGGCGGTGATGTGGTGGCGCTTCAGGATATCAATTTCGAAGTCGAGCCCCATGAAAGTTTGTGCATTCTTAGGTCCGAGCGGTTGCGGCAAGACTACGTTGCTGCGTGTTATCGACTGTCTGATTTCTCGCGATCGCGGCGAGATTACCATGGACGGCAGCGCAGTCACCCAACCCCGTCCAGATGTCGCGATGGTGTTTCAACACTTCGGTCTGTTTCCATGGAAACGGCTCGATGAAAATATCGCCTACGGCCTGGAGCTGAGAGGGTCATCGAAAGCGGAGATCGAATCCACGGTGAGCGCGTTATCTGGAACTGATGGGACTCAAGGATTTTGCCAAGTCCTATCCGCATCAACTCTCCGGCGGCATGCAGCAGCGCGCAGGTTTCGCGCGCGCACTGGCGATAAATCCGTCGCTGCTGTTGATGGACGAACCTTTTGGCGCCTTGGATGCGCAGACCCGTGAGATGATGCAGGAGGAACTGCTGCGCATTCTCGAAAGCGAGAAAAAAGCGATGATCTTCGTCACCCACAGCATCGACGAAGCGATTGTGCTGGGCGACCGCATCGTCATGATGTCGCGCCGCCCCGGCCGCATTCGCGAGATCGTACCCAGTCGACATTCCACGACCAAGAAAAATAATCTCGGTGCGAGCACATCCGCGTTACATCGAATTGAGAAATTCGCTGTGGGAAATGCTTACACGCGAGCATCGACAAAGAGGCGCCAGAGGGAAGGATTCCATGAGTGTTAAACTGATCGTGCGCCTGCTCTCTTTTGTCGTAGTGATTTTGCTTTGGGAATACTTCGGCCGGCGCATTAACCCGATTTTATTTACCTACCCGACAGCGGTGGCGCAGGCCTTTGTCTCCTTGGTGGCGAGCGGGGAGCTGCAGAGTTACATGACCAGCAGCTTGCTGGTGCTCGCTTACGCGTCGATTCTGGCGATCGTGGTGGGCGTGCTCTTCGGCGTCGATGATGGGCCGATTCTCGGTGGTCGAATGGGCCGCCGATATTTATATCAGCGCGCTTTATTCAACGCCGATGGTCGCGGTCGTACCCTTAATCGTTTTATGGTTTGGCTTTAAAATCCCGGCCAAGGTCGTGATCGTTTTCTCCTTCATGGTTTTCCCGGTGCTGCTCAACACCTTCGAGGGAGTAAAAAATGTCGATCGTAATCTCCAGGAAGTCGCCCGCTCATTTTGTTCCAGCGAAGGCGCAGCTCTGGCGCCATCTGATCATCCCGTCGGCGATTCCTTTCATCGTCGCCGGCGTGCGCCTCGCCATCGGCCGCGGCCTGGTGGGCATGATCGTCGCCGAGTTTTACACTTCGGTGACGGGTCTGGGTTACATGATCGTCCGCTATGCCAATGCACTCGAGACGGATAAACTCTTTGTTCCCATCGTCGTGGTCATGCTATTAGGAGTGGGACTGATGTCGTTGGCTAAATGGATCGAAAGCCGGATTGCGCCGTGGCGCACTGCGATCGAAAAAGATTGAGCTAAACAAAAAGGGGACTTTATGAAAAAAGTACTTTGGCTGCTAATCGCCGGGTTTAGCCTAACATTGGGATTGCAGTCGCGCCGACGCGCAGAGCAAACGCAAAGTCGTATTCGGCGTGCCGGTCACCCCGCCCAATGTTGTCCATCTACCGCCCTATATTGCCAAGGAGATGGGATTTTTTGGCGAGGTTAATATCGACGTCGAGTTGGTGACCTTCGAGGGCGGCACGCAGACTTTGCGCGGCAGCGTGGCCGGCGGCCTTGATATCACCGGGACCAGCTCCGATCCGGCGATCATCGGCGCGGCGCGCGGCGCCGGCACCAAGGTGCTCGGCACTTATTCCCATAAGCTTTCTCAATCGATGCTCGTGCAAGGCGACATCAAAAGCTGCAAGGAGCTCAAGGGACGAAAGATCGGCATTCAGGAAGTGGGCGCGTTCAACGAAGTCATGAGCCGAGCGGTGATGGCGAGTTGCGGACTGACTCCGAAGGATGTTGAATACGTTCCGGTTAGCACCAAAGGCCGGGTCGCCGGGCTATTGAGCGGCCAGATCGATACTGCGATTCTCCACGTCGATCAAGCGATCGTCGCCAAAAAGAAAAAAGCTGACCTCAATATTCTCGTCAATCTTTGGGAGCCGCTGCCGAAATGGCTTTACGCAGCCTACATCGCTCCGGAAAAAGAGATCAAGGAAAACCGCCAACTTTACATCGACCTCATGACGGCGCTGATCAAAGCCAATCGCTTTATTTATAATAATAAAGCCAAGACCGTCGAAATCGGCATAAAATACACCCAGCAAGATGCCGACGCCGTGGCGCAGACTTACGATATTCTCGCCGGCGCCGGAGCGTGGCCGGTCAATGATGGTTTGCCGAAGGACATGGTTGAGTGGACTATCAATCGTCAAGTCGAGCTCGGCACCATCAAAGCTCAAGAAAAACCGAGCTACGAGAAGCTCGTCGACATCTCGATCATCGAAGCCGCTCTGGCAAAGCTCGGAGGCCGGTTAAAAGGCGATAAACGCTGGGATTGAAACCAGCCGGCGCCCAGCGAAATTGCCATCGAGTATACGAACATCGTTCATGCCCGCTTTTTTTATGGGCAAACAGAGCAAATCAAATGATCAGGGCGTCTCCGGTTGCGAAGACGGCTCGCCCTTCACCGATCCGATTGTCATTCCCATCGAGGATCACCTCGATCTCCATCCCTTTCAGCCCAAGGAAATTCTCAGCGTCGTCGAAGAGTATCTCGAGCAGTGTAATCAGGCCGGCTTTCACGAAGTGCGTTTGATTCACGGCAAAGGCAAAGGGGTGCAGCGCAATATTATTCGCGCGTTGTTGGCAAAGCATGCCGGTGTCGAATCGTTTCACGACGCGGTGCTCGAGGCCGGCAGTTGGGGCGCGACGGTGGTAATTCTAAAAAGCTGAGTTGCCGAAAATTTATCTGTCCGCCTGTGCCGGCCCGGCAAAGGGATCGCCGCCCTTGTGCCGGTACAGGCAGACAAGCGCAAGGGCGACGCCGGTGGTGATGAAACTGTCGGCGACGTTGAAAGCCGGCCAGTGGTGGTTACGCCAGTAAACGTCGAGGAAATCGATGACTTCGCCGTGGATAACACGATCGATGAGATTGCCAATAGCGCCGCTAAGAATAAAGGTTAGCGCTGTGATTAAGCCGCGTTCTCTACTGTCAAGGCGGCGCAGCAGGGTGACGATAAAGCCACTGGCAAGAATCGATACCAAGATCAGAAACGGCCGGCGGAGGTTTGCCGCGCTACCGGCGAAGATGCCAAATGCAGCGCCGGGGTTGCGCACATAGGTTAGGTTAAACAGGCCGTCGACGATGGGAATCGACTGGTAAAGCGCCATCGTCCTGTCGACGACGATCTTGGTTAACTGATCGAGAAAAATAATCGCAGCGAGCGAGCCGCAGACGAATTGCCACTTGCCGCTCAAGCGGCCGCTCCGGCGTTCAATACCGCCGCGCAACGCGGGCAAACGGTCGGATGGTTCTGGTCGGCGCCGACATTGACATCGTACTTCCAGCAGCGTTCGCACTTGGCGCCTTCGGCTTTGCTGACCTGGATCACGCAGTTGAGCAGTGGCGCGTCGTAGCTTGCAGTATCCTTGGCGACGGGAGCGGTTTCAGCGCCGTTATCGGCTTGCGATACGATCAACAGATCCTGCAGCCGGGCGCGGTCGGTGTTCACCCATTCGCTCAATTTTGCGGATGGCTGGCTGCCGCGTTTGACGAAGACTACTTTGGCATCGAGGGGATGACCAATGATGCCGGCGCTGCGCGCCTGTTCCAATGCCTTGAGCACTTCGGCGCGCTCGCGGAAGATGCGCTCCCATCTTTCACCGAGCTCGGCATCGGCGTGATCGGCGTTCGCTTCCGGCAATTGCGATAGAAAAACGCTCTTCGGCCGTTCGGCGTTATCCGGCAGGAAGTTCCAGATTTCTTCGGCGGTAAACGATAGGATCGGCGCGGTCAAATGCACCAGCACGTCAAGTATTCTATACAACGTCGTCTGTGCCGCGCGCCGCTTGGTCGAACTCTTTCCCTCGCAATAAAGCCGGTCTTTGACGATGTCCAGATACTGCGCGCTTAGCTCGACGGCGCAGAAGTTATTGACGCTGTGATAGACGACGTGGAACTCGCATTTCTCGTAAGCATCGCGGCAGCGGCTGAGCAGATTTTCCGTGCGCTGGAGGATCCAGCGGTCGAGCTCGTCGAGCTCGACCATCGGCATGCAATCCTTCGCCGGATCGAAATCATAAAGATTGCTGATCAGAAAGCGCGCGGTATTGCGCACGCGCCGGTAGGCCTCGACCAGCCGATTCAAAATTTCATCGGAGATGCGGACGTCTTCGCGATAGTCCTCGGCGGAGACCCACAGGCGCAGAATCTCGGCGCCGAATTTTTTTGCAATATCTTGCGGCGCGATGGTGTTGCCCATGGACTTGGACATTTTTCTTCCCTTGCCGTCCAAGGTGAAACCATGGGTGAGCACGCTGGCGTATGGCGCGCGGTCGCGGGTCGCTAGAGAAGTCAGCAGCGCGGTATGAAACCAGCCGCGATGTTGATCGCTGCCCTCGAGATAAAGATCCGCCCTGCCGCCCAGACGGGGGTCTTGTTCGACCACCGAAGCATAGCTGACCCCTGAATCGAACCAGACATCGAGAATATCTTCTTCGCGGGAAAAATCCTCGCCGCCGCAATTGGGACACTTGAGATCGGCGGGCATGAGCTCGTTCACCGACCGGGTGAACCAGGCATCCGATCCATCTGTTTCAAAGATCGCCGCGACATGATTGCAGATCGCCTGGGTCAGAACGGCGTGGTTACATTTCCTGCAGTAGACCGCCGGAATCGGCACGCCCCAAGAGCGCTGGCGCGAGATACACCAGTCCGGTCGCGCTTCGAGCATGCCGCGAATCCGGTCGCGACCCCACGGCGGAATCCACTTGACCTCGTCGATGGCTTGGAGCGCTTGGTTGCGCAGATCGTTTGTCTCCATGGAGATAAACCACTGCTCGGTGGCGCGAAAGATCACCGGCTTTTTGCAGCGCCAACAGTGCGGATAGCTATGGCTAAGCTTGTCTTCTTTGAGTAATGCATTCTTGTCGATTAATTTTTGGACGATGCGCGCATCGGCCTTAAACACCGACTCGCCCTGCAAATCCCCGGCTTCCGCGGTAAATTTCCCCGTCGGGTCCACCGGCGCCATGACCGGCAAGCCGTAACGCATGCCGACTTCATAATCCTCCTGACCATGGCCGGGGGCGATGTGAACGGAGCCGGTGCCTTGATCCTGGGTGACGAAGTCGCCAAGCACGATTTTCGACTCGCGGTCGAGCCAGGGGTGGCGGCAGACGATGCCTTCGAGTTCTGCGCCGCTCCAGCCGCCCGGAACAACGTCATGATCCTTGGCTTCCAGGCCGATGGCTTGCATCACGCTGGGGATGAGCTCTTGGTTGATGACTAAAGCGCCCTGCGCGGTCTTCACCAGCCGATAGGTAAACTTAGGATGGACGGCGATTGCTTGGTTGGCCGGCAGAGTCCACGGGGTGGTGGTCCAAATGACGAAATACGTGTCGCCGTCCGCCGTCATGCTTGTGCCACCATCGATTACCGCGAATTTAACGTAAACCGAAGTCGACGTATGGTCTTCGTACTCGACCTCGGCTTCCGCCAACGCCGTGACGCAGGAAGCGCACCAATAGACCGGTTTCTTTTTGCGATAGAGGGCGCCGGAGGCGACGAATTTCCCCAACTCGCGCACTTCCTGAGCTTCATACTGCGGGTCCAACGTGCGATAAGGCTTATCCCAATCGCCCAAGACACCGAGCCGCTTGAACTCGTCACGTTGAATCGCGATATACTTTTCGGCGTATTCCTTGCAAAGTTTACGAATCTCGGCCTTGCTCATGGCCAACTTTTTTGTCCTGCCGATGTTCTTCTCGACCTGCAATTCGATGGGCAGGCCATGGCAGTCCCAGCCCGGCACATAGGGTGCCGAGTGGCCGGTCATCGCCTTGTATTTAATGATGATGTCTTTGAGGATCTTGTTTAGCGCATGGCCGATATGGATATTGCCGTTGGCGTAGGGTGGACCGTCATGCAGGATGAATCTCGGTTTGCCCTGGTTCGCCTCGAGGATTCGAAAATAAGCCCGCTCCTTATCCCATTTTTCCACCTGCTTGGGTTCGTTTTGCGGCAGGTTGCCGCGCATGGGAAAGTCGGTCTTCGGTAAGTTTAGAGTGTCTTTATAATCCATGGCTGTGGCGGTTTCGGCGATCACCGGCCGACTGATGGGGTGACCTTTGGCTGGTTATTTTTGATGGTTCAAACCGCGCACCATGCGGGCGGCGAACATGTCGGCTTTATTTTCCGCGTCCGCCCAGAAAACATAGTGGCCCATCTCGTGGTAGACCAGATTGATCCAGCGCCTGGCGGTATTATACTTGCGGCCTTTCTTCCAATTCTCCGGGTGAACTAAATAAATCTGACCGGTCTCGTAAGTCTTGCCCGCGGTTCTGCCCCAATCGATGTATTCAAACCATTCTATTTTAGGATGCTTGAGATGGTAAAACCGGCACAGCAGGCTAATGGCTTTTTTAAAGTCTGATGCTTTGCATTGGGCAAAAAACGCCGCCAGCAAACGGTCGATGGCCCGCCGTTCCTTGATCGGAGGTAAAATCATGCGCATATATATTATCCGGCTTCACAGCAGTCGGAAATTATTATCATAACTGCTCTCCAATAGGAATAACCCCGGCCGCGGGATATTACTGTCTCGCTTATATAACTTATTGAAATTATGTTGATTTCGTCACAAAGCTTGGAGAAATCTAATGCCCTGGAACGGTTCTATCGGATGGTTGCGACGGCAAAAAAAGTAGCGTAGATTGGCGTACTTTATAGCACTAAAGAGTGCTGGGAACCGACGGCTCTCGATGATCGCTGATCGCGCTAGGCTAACGGGAACACTTGCATACCTAAGCACTCGGTGCGGTTTCAAGATGGGTTGCGTGGCGATCCGGGTCTGCCCAGGGGCGGCTTTTCGCTTGTCGGATGGGCTAGCCAAAATCGGCTTTTACCTTTTTCGTGGATTTCGTAATCGTTCGATTGCCAACATTCGCATCGCTTTGGGCGACGGGTTGAGTTCCCGTGAAATCGGCGCTGTCGCGCGTCAGTCACTGCGTAATTTTTTTCGCGCTTGCGTGGAGGTCGGCGGCGCCGTTGTCGCAGCAGATGGCAAGATTAAAGCGGAAATTCCCATTGTCGGGCGCAAGCATCTCGATGCGGCGCTTGCCAAGGGAAGGGGCGTGCTGCTGCTCAGCGCCCACCTGGGGAATTTCTTCCTGGTCGGTTGTCGGATCGCAATCGAAGGCGTGCCGACGTTCGTCCTGGTCAATCAACCGCGTGACGGCCGGGTTGCCGAGCTCATGGATGACTATCGCCGGCAGGTTCGGCAGAAGACCATCCACGCGCGACCACGCCATCGGGCATTGCGCGAGCTCACCGAGGTGTTGCGGCGCAACCAGATCGCGATCATCATCGCCGACGAATATCGTCGGGGCTCTGGCATTGAAGTGCCGCTGTTTGGTAAGAGAGTGATTGCCCGGCGCGGCGCGGTGAGTCTGGCGCTGCGAACCGGCGCCGCGGTGGTTCCTGCTTGTATGGTGCGTCAGGCGGACGATAGTTTAAGGTTGGTCATCGAGCCGGAGTTGGAGCTCGCGCGGGACGAAAGGAACGCCGCGGCGATCCGCGAGAATACCCTCAGAATCACCCGCTGGCTCGAACGAACCGTGCGCAGCTATCCGGAACAGTGGAACTGGATGAACATCCACTGGTGGGTCGATGACACAAACGGCGCAACCGATTCCAAGCAGCAACATAACTAGCTAAAGGCGATTGGATTCCGAGTTAACCCAGCCTTTATAGGCGGGCGTAAATTTGTGAGTTTTTCCGAAGGGGCAGCGTCCCGAATGCGGTATTTTGAAATGGCGGCGTGATTAATTCCACGCTCGCGAACTAGATTGGTTTACTTAAGGGAAAGGGGATTGACCGGTGAAAATCAGTAAGAACGACAGCGAAGAACTGAAAAAGAAAGTTGCTTTAGGCAACCGCATCATGTTCCACCAAGGATTGGCCGACTATCACGGCCATGTCAGCGCGCGCATTCCCGGCACGAGAAAGTTTTTTATCAAACCGGTGCTGGCGCCGCTTGGTGAAGTTAAGCCCAAGCATATCATCGAGGTCGACATCGATCAGTACTTCGAAGTCTGCGAAGCAAACTACGCGAAAGCCGGTAACCAGCGTAGCGTGACGAAAATTAAGAACCCGCCGCGTGAAACGATGATTCACGCGGCGATCTATAATGCGCGGGCAGATGTGAACTCCGTTGTCCATACCCATCAAACCATAGCGACCGCTTTTTCGGTGGCCGGTACGCCGATCTTGCCGATCTACAACCAGGCGGCCGTGTTCGCGCCGGAAACGCCGATTTTTCCCAGTCCGAGATTGATCTACACCATGAACGACGGCCGCGAGATCTGCGCGACGCTGCAAGACCGCATGGCGATGCTGCTCAAAGGCCATGGCGTTATTGTGTGCGGCGACAGCTTAGAATATGCTACAGTCCACGCGATTTATCTGGAGCGCACCGCCTATATGCAGTTCATCGCTAGTTGCGTCGGCAAGCCGACGGTCATGCCCCAGGCCGAGATCGATTACATGAAAGAAAATATGATGTTCCGATCCTACGATGCCTTCGCCTATTTTCGCGCCCAATTACCGAAGGGCGGGAGGCTGTAAGTATCAATTTATCAGTTAAAAATTTGGAGGATAAGCGATGGCTAAACGAGAAGAAAAAATAACCGAGAGCGGCAAAAAACCGATCCAAGATCTGCGCGAGTGGCTCAGCCGGGTCGAAGCGTTGGGCGATTTGATTCGGGTCAAAGATGCGGTGAGCTGCGACGAAGAAATGAGCGCCATCGGTTATCTGGTCGCCAAACAGAAGCCGTCGCCGGCAATTCTGTTCGATAACATCAAGGGCTATGAAAAAAGCTCATACAAGGCACAGTCGCTGTGGAACATTTTAGGTCCGAGCATTCCGCGTATCGCGCTGACGATGGAAGAACCCCACGACACCGAGACCGTGGAACTGATTCGCCGGACGAAAGACAAATTGAAAAATCGTATGGCGCCGCGCGAGGTTTCGGCCGCGGAAGCGCCGATGTACCAGAACACCCTGACCGGCGATAAGATCGATCTAATGGCTCTGCCGATTCCCCGCCATTGGCCCCTCGACGGCGGCCGTTACGCCGGCACCGCCGACTGCGTTATCACCCGCGATCCCGACACCGGTTATTTGAACGTCGGTACCTATCGCATGATGCTGCAAAGTAAAAACGAGTGCGGTCTCTACCTGTCCCCGGGAAAAGACGCGCGTTTGCACATCACCCGCTCGTGGCAGCAAGGCAAGCCGGTTGAAGTCGCAGCCGCCTGGGGCATCGATCCATTGTTCATGGTGCTAGGGTCGCAGACTTTTCCCAAGAATGTTTCTGAATATGAGTATTTGGGCGGCATAAAGGGTGAGCCGATTCCGGTGGTCAAAGGCAAGATGACGAATTTATTATTGCCGGCCAACGCCGAGTTCATGATCGAAGGTATCATCAAACCCAACTCGGTCAGGAGCGAAGGCCCCTTCGGCGAATTTCCCGGCTATTATGGCCGGCCGGAAGCGGGTTGCCCCTTGGTTGAAATTACCGCGGTGCATTACCGCAATAATCCGATACTGACCAACGCTTTGATGGCCGACTATCCGTCCAACGAGCAGAGCGGTTTCTTCTCGATCATTCGCTCGGCGCGTATTTGGGATGATCTAGACAAGCTCGGCATCCCGGGTATCCAAGGCGTTTACGCCCATCCTGCCGGCGCCGGCGGATTTGGCATGACCGTGATAGCTCTCGAGCAGCGCTACGCCGGCCATGCCGCCCAGGCGCTTGCTTTAGCCGCCCAGGTTCCCGGCGGTGCGTATTACACCAAGTGGATCATCGCTGTCGACGAAGACATTGATCCCACCGATATGGATCAAGTGATCTGGGCCATGAGCAGCCGCTGCAATCCAATCGACGATGTCGATATTTTACGCAACACCTGGTCGACTTGGCTCGACCCGACGCAGAATCCACCGGAAAAACGGCCCTATGGCTCCAAGGCTTTGATCAACGCCTGCAAAGAACACCGCTACCTGCCGGTATTCTCTAAGCGCACCGCCTTGCGCAAGGAGATGTACGACAAAGTCGCCGGCGAGTGGAAAAAACTCGGCCTACCGGGCCAAGTTCCCAGCGTGAGAGCGTTCGAGGAGAAGAAGGAAGTGGTTTACCACGAAGTCGGCGGCTTCGAACCTGGCAAGCAACCTGGGGAAGAAAAAGATAACTAGCCGTTAAGGCCGAACGAATAAATACTGTATTTGCGTCATGCCGGCGCATGTCCGGCATGACGCGCTTGGTCAGTTTAAGTCTGTTTCGGCAGTGGAAAATGGACAGCGGTAATCCTCTACAGATCGAAACTGTAATAGTCGAAAAAAAACCTCAGCGCGGAAGCACTTCGCTTGCCGCAGCTGAGGTTTTTTAATTGACGCTAGCGTGTTGTGCTTGGTTAACTGATCGCTTCTTCGCCTCGTTCGTTGGTGCGGATGCGGATTACTTCTTCGACTGTCGAGACAAAGATTTTACCATCGCCAATTTTGCCGGTTTGCGCCGAGTCGAGAATCGCTTCGACAATTTTCGGCGTCATTTCATCCGGTGCCAGAATCTCGATCTTCACTTTCGGCAGGAAATCTACGGTATACTCTGCACCGCGGTAAAGCTCGGTATGTCCTTTCTGGCGGCCGAAGCCTTTGACTTCGGTAATTGTCATGCCGGTAATGCCCACCGAAGTTAGTTTTTGTTTCACTTCGTCGAGCTTGAACGGTTTAATGATCGCTTCGATTTTTTTCATGGCGTCCCCCGCAGGTATTTCTGGGGTTGATGTTTCTAGATATCGAAATAGAGAGCGAATTCCCAAGGATGGGGCCGCAGCCGGATGGCATCGACCTCATGCTTTCTCTTGTACTCCAACCAGGTCTCGATGACATCCTTGGTGAAGACATCGCCCTTGAGGAGGAAATCATGATCCTTCTCCAAGGCATCGAGCGCCTGGTCAAGCGACCCCGGCATCGACTTCACCTTGGCGGCCTCTTCGGGCTCCAGTTCGTATAAATTCTTGTCGATCGGTTTCGGCGGCTCGATCTTGTTTCTAATCCCGTCCAACCCCGCCATCAGCATGGCCGGAAAGGCGAGATACGGGATTGGCGCTCGGGTCAGGGGTGCGAAACTCCAGCCGCTTGGCCTTCTCGCTGGTCGAGTACATGGGAATACGCACACAGGCGCTGCGGTTTCTCGCCGAGTAGACTAAATTGATCGGCGCTTCGTAGCCCGGCACCAGTCTGCGGTAGGAGTTGGTCGTCGGGGCGATGAAGGCGCACAGCGCGTGGGCATGCTTGAGCAGGCCGCCAATGTAGTGTCGGGCGGTCTCGCTGATCAGCCCGTAGCCCTTCTTGTCGTAGAAAATATTCTTCCCAGACTTCCACAAGCTCTGGTGACAGTGCATGCCGGAACCGTTGTCCTGAAACAGCGGCTTGGGCATACAGGTGACCACTTTGCCTCTTTGCTTGGCGGTGTTCTTAACCACATACTTATACAGCAGCACCTTGTCGGCCATCTTGGTCATGGTGTCAAAGCGCATGTCGATCTCGGTCTGGCCGCCGGTGGCGACTTCGTGGTGATGGACTTCGATCTTGATGCCGCATTTCTCTAAGTTGATCACCATCTGGGAGCGCAGGTCTTGATACTGATCCATCGGCGGCACCGGGTAGTAACCTTCTTTGTAACGAATCTTGTTGCCCAGATTGGGGCCGTCGCCGTTGCCGGAGTTCCAGAACCCTTCGCTGGAGTCGATGTGATAGTAGCCTTCATGGTGGTTCTGGTCGAAGCGGATGCTGTCGAAGATAAAGAACTCGATCTCGGGACCCCAGTAGCTGATGTCGGCCAAGCCGGTGGACTTTAAATACTTCTCGGCTTTCTGAGTGATATAGCGGGGATCGCGGGAATAGGGCTGGCGCGTGATCGCATCCAACACGTTACAGACAAAGCTCATGGTGGGGTGTTCGGTGAACGGATCCATCATGGCGGTGTCGGGATCGGGCACCAGGATCATGTCCGATTCGTTGATGCTCTGAAAACCGCGAATGCTCGAACCGTCAAAGCCCAACCCTTGTTCGAACTTATCGGCGTCGAAATCGGTTGCGGGTATCGAAAAATGCTGCCACAGCCCGGGCACGTCGATAAACTTGAAATCGACTATCTCCACTTTGTTCTTCTTCGCCATCTCCAGGACGTCTTTTACGGACATCTATCTGCTCCTCTCATCCGAATGTTAGATTTTGTATTTGGAAAACGCACACCAGTTATCATATTCTTCCAGCGAGAACCAGTCCCGTTGCGCTCGGTTTATTCGTAAGCGCGTTCGTTATGCTGAGTCAAATCCAAACCCATGCGCTCTTCATCGTCGGCGACGCGCAGGCCCATGGTCGCTTTTAGGATCGCTAGAATAATCGCCGTAACGACCATGGCGAATACGATGGTTACGACGACGCTAATGAACTGCGTCCAAAGCTGCCCGGGATTGCCGAAGAAAAGACCGTCATTGCCGGCGGCGTTGACCGCTTTAGAAGCGAATAGCCCGGTCGCTAAGGCGCCCCAGGTGCCGCCGACCCCATGCACGCCAACGACATCGAGTGAATCGTCGTAACCAAATTTTGGTTTCAGGCTGCAAGCAATGGAGCACAAGACGCCGCCGCCGGCGCCAATCACCAGCGCCGACAGCGGGCTAACGAACCCTGCCGCCGGTGTGATTGCGACTAGTCCCGCGACCGCACCGCTAGCGGCACCGAGCATGGTCGGTTTGCCGCGCAACCAGTCCATCACCAGCCAGGCCAGGGCAGCGGCGGCGGCGGCGGCATGGGTCGCGACAAAAGCGGATGTCGCCAAACCATCGGCGGCCAGCGCACTGCCGGCATTAAAACCAAACCAGCCGACCCAGAGAAGTCCAGCTCCGATAACACTGAACGGCAGATTATGTGGCGGCATCGCCTCCTGGCCGTAGCCAATGCGGCGGCCGAACATGATCGCTGCCACCAAGGCCGATGCCCCCGAGCTAATATGCACCACCGTGCCGCCGGCAAAATCCAAAGCGCCCATCTCACGCATCCAGCCTTTGACGCCCCAGACCCAGTGGGCCAGGGGATCGTAGACGATAGTCGTCCATAAAATCATGAAGACCAGGAAGGTGCTAAATTTAGCGCGCTCGGCGAAGGCACCGGTGATCAATGCGGGAGTGATGATGGCGAACATCATCTGATAAACCATGAAAGTCATGTGCGGGATGGTGGCGGCATAATCCGCGTTGGGCTCGACCCCGACCCCGTTCAATCCGACCCAGGCGAGAGAACCGTATAGACCGCCAACGTCAGGGCCGAAAGCGACTGAATAACCCCAGAGTATCCACTGGATCGTCACCACCCCGACCAAGATGAAACTGTGCATGATCGTGCCGAGAACATTTTTGCTGCGCACCAGCCCGCCGTAAAAAAGAAATAGGCCGGGGATCGTCATCATCAAAACCAGGGCGGCGCATGTCAGCATCCAGGCGTTGTCGCCCTTGTCGACCTTTGGCGCTGGCGCCGGTGCGCTTGGTGTAGGAGGTGGGGTTGGAGCCGGCGCGCTTACTGCCGGGACGGGCGCGGACGGAGTCTCTTGAGCTTGCGTCGTAGTTGTCCACCACAATGCCAGAAGCACAGGTAGGACAAATAATAGTGATTGGAATTTATATGGCTGCTGCACGACCGACCCTCCTGGTTTGTTGCAAGAATATAGGCGCTAAGCCGGACAATCGATGATTCCTCTACGGAGCAACCGTTATGCCACCAAGGCAAAAAAATTTTCACAAATAAATCAGATACTTAAACTGGAATACGGATGCTCGACGATCAAGCTACTGCCTAAATTTCAAGCAGCTGCTTAAACTTTATGCATGCTAAGGAAGCAAAGATAATGCGCCGCGCTATGACCGCCAGTTGCGATTTTTCCTGAGGCTTCGCCGAGCTCACGACGCCATTGTTGGAGATGACAGATTTGCAAGGGTCAAGATTAGCGGCGCACCGCCGGAAATTTCTTTTACCGGTACAATTCAGCGCTTACTTTCGATAGTGGCGATTTTTATTTTCCGCCGCGTAACATGTCGCCGATCTGGGAAACGTCAGTGACTTTTTCCAGCTGTTGGACCATGCCAACGAGCTTTACCAATTGCCGCTCGGCGATAATCCCGCGCGTAAGCTTACGCGCTTTGGCTTCTACTTCTAGGTCGCTGAGTGGCTTACCCGGCGTGCCTTTGAAATGGATGACCAACTTTGATTCACGCCGTTGGTCGGTGAGTTCGATGGTCACCCGTGCGGCGCGGTCCCAGCCTTTTTCTTCGATTTCGTGATCCACTTCGAGGCGAATCTTAGCCATCAGCGCGGCGATCTTTTTATTCTTCAGTTTGCCGGCGTCGAAGCTCGCCGGATCGGTGGGATCGAAATAGCTGCTCAAGGCGACGCAAAAGGGAATGCTATACTGGCCCATCATCAGATCGGTGGGTTGGTAGTTGGCGTGATGGCTCACCAGTTTTTCGATGCCGCCGATGGTGATGGCGCGAATGTCTTCTGGCTTGAATCCGAGTTCATCGCGCAGGTTTTGCAGCGCTTCGATCGGCGCGTGGGCGTTGATATGACAGGCGCAACGCTTGATGCAGATGTTCATGCTCTCCCATTCCTGTCCCAAGCGGTGAGTTAGATATTCGAGCTTAGGAGAATCGGAAAAGCTCTGGCAGAAACCAAACTTTCCTTCGAGCACGCTTTCAGGACCGGCGAAGCCGCGGCTGGCCAACAGCGCCGCGGTGACACCGCCCTCGGCGGCCTTGCCAAGATGGAGCCGCTTGATCATGGCGCCTTCCTGACAGCGCGAGAATTCGATCAAGCCGCCGGAATAAGAACCGGCGATGCCCAAGGCGTTGACCAGCTGTTTCTCATTCAGCTCTAACAACCGGCCGGCGGCGACAGCCGCGCCGAAGGTGCCGGTCAAGCCGGGCGCATGAAAACCGCGCCGCTCAAGCGAATTCCCGGCGGCGACGCCGATGCGCGACATCACTTCGCAGCCGGCGACGAATGCTGTAAGTAACGCCCTGCCATCGGCTTTTTCATTTTCTGCCACAGCAAAGGCCGGTAAAAAAGCCGTGGCGCCGGGATGAACCCCCGCGCCAGGTTGGCGGACATTGTCGAGCTCGAACGCATGCGCCATCGTGCCATTGGCGAGGGCGGCACGTTCCGGTGACGCTTTTTGCTTGCCGCCGAAGACGGTGGCGTTGCCTTTCGAGCCGGCGCTACGGACAAATTCGCTGACGGTCTTGCTCCACGGTTTGGTCGAGCCATAGAGCGAGACGGCCAGCGTATCGAGGATGCACGCCTTGGCGCGCTCGATCACTTCGCTGGGAATGTCGCGGTAGCGCAGTTTGAGCGCGTAACGCGCCAAGGTCTGGGTTGGATTCATGGCCTTGCCTTAGCGAATCACTTTGGCGCCCGCTTCTTTGAGCACTTCGCGCATTTGATCTTTGAGGGCGTCGATGAATTTGTTGAGCGCTGCGCCTTTGAGGTAGGCATCTTCGAACTGGTTCTGTTCGACATACTGTTTCCAGCTCGGGGTTTTCACGAAAGCGTCGAACATGCCTTCCCAATAGGCGATAACTTCTTTTGGCGCGGCCGGCGGCAAAAGCATGCCGCGTGCCTGGGGAATCAACGGCACATCGATGCCCTGCTCTTTGATGGTCGGCACATTCGGCAGCGACGCCAGACGCTTTTCCGTGAGCGTCGCGATTACGCGCAGGTTGCCGGCGCGAATCTGTTCGCCGGCCTCCTGCGGTTCGATGACCATCATCTGGACATGGCCGCCGAGTAAATTGGACAACCGTTCACCGCCGCTCGGGAAGGAAATAAAGTTCCACTGGGCGCCGGTGGCTTTTTGCAGGAGCAAGCGCATGAGATTGTCGCGTGAAAGGACCGTGCCGCCGGATTGATTGAGCTGTTTAGGATTCTTTTTCGCCGCTTCGATGAAATCTTTCACGGTCTTATAGGGCGAGTCGGCCTTGACCGCGATCACTGCCGGCTCCAAAACCAAACGGGTAACCGGCGTCAAATCTTTCAACGTTACGGTCGCTTCAACCGTCGTCAATGGATTGGTCACCCATACCCCCGTGTAGAAACCAATCGTGTGGCTATCGCCTTTTTTCTCGGCGAGGTACGCCATCGCCACGGCCGGCCCGCCGCCGGATTTGTTGACCACCTGCATGCGCTGGGAAATCAGTTTCTCCTTTTGCAACATCTCGGCGATGGCGCGGGCGAAAAGATCCGAGCCGCCGCCGGGGCCGGTGTGGACCACGGTTTCAATCTGCTTGCTCGGTTTGAATTCTTGGCTTGCGGCGGGATGGGGTAAAAGTAAAGCGACGCCAGCCAGTGCGACGGGCAATGAATAACGGAATCGTTTCATCGGTGGGGCTCCTTCCGGTTCGGATGTCAGTTTTTTTAACCTTCTCCTGCGACTGCCTCGGAACGCCAAGCGCGGACCCAGCGGAGCGCGGGAAGGCACAATAGCACTGCGGCAATCGCCAACAAGGTCGCCGAGATCGGCCGATTTACAAAAATCGCCAGATCGCCCTGGGACATCATCAAAGACTGGCGCAGCGCCCGTTCCATTACATCGCCCAAAACCAGGCCTAAGATCAATGCCGCGGCGGGAAAATCGAGCTTGCGCATTAAATAGCCCAGGAGGCCGAACAGCGCCATCAGCCAAACATCGAACAGGCTGTTATTGACGCTGTAGACGCCGACGACCGAGATGCCGACGATGAACGGATGGAGCACATGGCTGGGCAGACGTAAAATCTGCGCGAACAACGGCACCAGCGGCAGATTGAGGACTAAGAGCAGGACGTTGCCGACATACATGCTCGCCACCAATCCCCAAAACAGTTGCGGATGTTCCTGGATTAGCAGCGGGCCAGGTTTATAGCCCCAGAGGATCAGGCCGCCGAGCAGAATCGCCGTGGTGTTGCCGCCGGGTATTCCCAACGTGAGTAACGGTACCAGCGCACCGCCGGCGTCGGCGTTGTTGGCGCCTTCGGGAGCGGCGACCCCTTCGATGACGCCGGTGCCGAATTTTTCCGGATGGCGCGATACGGCTTTTTCCAGACCGTAGGATAAGAATGACGCGACGGTGGCGCCGGCGCCGGGTAGCGCGCCGACAAAAAAGCCGATCAGAGAACCGTTGACGAAGGCGAAGCGGCAGTCCTTGAGATCCTGCAGCGTCGGCAGCAGGTTTCTGATTCCCCTCGGTAATTTGACGATCTCGCCGCCGGCACGGGATTGTAAATTCACCAGCACTTCGCCAATGGCGAAAATGCCGACGGTGGCGGCGATAAAATCGACGCCGCCAAGCAGCTTTGCCTGACCGAAGGTGAAGCGCGATTCGGCGCTGAACAAGTCGGTGCCGATGGTAGCGAGCCACAAACCGACGAGCAGGGCCAGCAAAGCCTTGACCATGGAATCGCCGGCAAGAAATACCACCATGGCGAGGCCCAGGACCATCAGGGCAAAATATTCCGGCGGGGCGAAACGTAAAGCGAAGCGTGCCAGCGGCGGCGCGATCAACATCAATCCGAGCACCCCGACGGTGCCGGCGAGAAACGAAGCGATGGCGGAGATGCCCAACGCGGCGCCGGCCCGGCCCTGACGCGCCATCTGATAGCCGTCGAGACAGGTCGCCACCGACGACGACTCGCCCGGCATGTTGAGTAAAATCGACGTCGTCGAGCCGCCGTAGCGAGCGCCGTAAAAAATCCCCGCCAAGGTGATGATCGCCGTGGTGTGATCCATCTTGAGGGTGAGCGGCAGCAGCATGGCGATGGTGGCGGCTGGTCCCAAGCCGGGCAGGACACCGACGACGGTGCCGAGTACGACGCCGACAAAACACCAGAATAGATTGACCGGTGCCAGCGCCACCGAAAAGCCAAGCAGGAGATTGCCCAGTGCGTCCATGATTGCGCTAGTCGTTTAGCAACTCAGAAACCCCAGGGCCCGGCGGGCAATGAAACCCCGAGGGTGATGACAAACAAAACATGAAAGATGACAGCTAGAGCTACGCCGATGCCAAGCGCCGGCAAGATAGACCGGCCTTCGATCACGACGATAAAAAAAATCGTCAGCAGCACGAAACTGGCGGCGAAGCCGATCCAGCCGAAAAGAAAAATCGATAGCGCCATGGCGAGCCAGCCGGCGAGGGCGCGACCGGAGCCGCGCCAACTTGGCTGGGCTGACTGGTTTTGCCGTCGCGGCGCCGACATGGATTGAATCGCTTGGTAGCAGGCAAAGAATAGCAGGCCGGCGCCGATCCAGAACGGAAAGAAACCGGGACCGGGACCGACATCCGATACATAGGCGAGGTTCGAGCCGACGTAGGTGACATAGGCGCCGAATAACGCTAAACAGAGCGCGGCAACCAAACCACTTCTATCTCGAATCCCGGGGCGCATCGGCTGTGAGTGCGGTTATTATCCCTGAACGCGGTTTTTCACAAGGGAATTTGTCTATCGATAATCGCTTTCGCTGGTATTCCTAGTTGGCAGCGAGGAGGCGCCGAGAAGCGGGCCCTCTGCGATGAAGGCGATGGGTCCCTATCTCTGAGGGTTTATGTGACTTAGGTGCGTCCGGTCAGCGTGGGAAATAGGAGTAAGTTTGCCATGCGAGTAAAGTCTGACTTTGCGCCCGTGCAGTTTGGCGCTTCACGCTCCAAACGCTCTCCGCGCCGGGTGGGATGCTTAGGCGATATCCGGAATTCCGGTTTAAAATATAGCTAGGCTTGGCGCTCTGGGAATGACTAGCCGCCGAATATTTGCCGCTCGACGTTTTGCCAGTCGAAGGGAACGAAGTTGTTTTGGCTCGGCTCTTTGGCTGCGGCGATTTCGCCGTCAGCGAACAAACCGATGGAGCCTTCGCTCTGCGGCCCGGCGACCAAAGCCGGCGAATGGGCCTCGACAACGATGGCGTCGGCGTTGGAACGGTTCCACGCCCAGTGAATCTTGTTCGACGGCACCCGGTGGAAGTCGCCGGCCTTGCAATGAAACCCTTCGTTTTCCACGAAGAACCAAATCTCGCCTTGGAGCACATGATTGAGCTGCTCGGCGGCATGGGCATGGGGCGTGGTGTGATAGCCGGGTGCCCGCACGGCGTGCATCAGGCTGCATGACTGGCCATAGGCCCGTTTGACCACCATCGATCCGACGCCCTGTTCGCCGCTGCGAACGACCCGGCGATTGGGAATATCTTCGGCCTTGCAGTGAAGCGCCATTGTCGATGCTCCTTGGTTTTAAGAATTGTCTTTTGTTTGCTTGTAGCGCGCTTTGGGCGAGATTTCCGCGACGGTGCCGCCGGGGGCGCGGAATTTGATCGGGATCACGTCCGGTGCGCTGATAATTTCACAACCGTATTTTGCCAGTTCGGCGGCGGACATTTTCATGTCGTCGACTTCGATGCCGAAGTGATGGATGCACGGGCCAAGACCGGCCGCGCGGGACTCGGCCGAATCTTCGCTGTCGTATTTGATCAGCGCGAGGTCAATGGCGCCGTCACTTAGGTGGCGCGACGTATGGTCGCGAACCTGGCCGGTTTGCACTTCGACGAAACCAAAAGCCTTTTCGTAAAACTCCGTGGCCTTTGCTAAATCGTCGACTTTGACGGCGATGTGAACGATGCGTGCCATGGGGACTCCTTGATTACGATGGAAATCGCCCGCCGGTTATCGGTTACTGTAGTCCGGTAACCTCGCTGGGTAGGGCAAAATGGATATTTTCGTCGACCAAGCCAACTTGTTCCACAGTTGCGCCTTGGCGTTGGAAAAACTCCACGGCCTGTTGGACCAGTTGTTCCGGCACCGACGCGCCGGAAGTGATGCCGATTGTGGCAATGCCATGCAACCATTGCGGGTCGATAGCGCTGTAATCGTCGATGAGGTATGCCGGCTTGCCCAGGGCGCGAGCGACTTTTACCAGCTGATTTGAGTTTTCACTATTCTTCGAACCGATGACCAGAACCAGATCGACTTGCAGCGCCAATTGCTTGACCGCGTCCTGGCGGTTTTGCGTGGCGTAGCAGATGTCCTCCTTCGCCGGAGTGATCATCTTGGGAAAGCGCTGCTTGAGGACGTCAATGATTTCTTTGGTGTCATCGACGCTCAATGTCGTTTGCGTTAGGACAACAAGTTTCTCCGGATTCGGCGGCATGATCGCCTTGGCTTCGGCAACATTCTCGACGACGAGTGTGCGCTGCGGCGCTTCGCCGCTGGTGCCGATTATCTCGTCATGGTCGCAGGTGGCCAACCAGGATTATCCAGTAGTCTTGCGCGACAAATTTGCGCACCTCGCGGTGGACTTTATCGACCAACGGACAGGTGGCGTCGATAACCCAATTCAAGTGTTTTTCTTTGGCCTGCTGCCAAATTGCCGGCGAGACGCCGTGGGCGCTGAAGATAACATTGGACCCCGCCGGTACTTCGGCAATGGAGTTGACAAATACGACGCCTTTTTTTTTGAAGTTGCCGACGACATTCTGATTGTGGACGATTTCATGAAAGACGTAGAGCGGCGCGCCATGTTGTGCCAAGGCGCGATCGACGCTCTCGATCGCCATTTCGACGCCGGCACAAAAGCCGCGCGGCTTGGCGAGCATCACTTTTTCAACGGCCATAAAGTTGTCTTCAAGTCTGGCTGAGTCGGCCGGCGCTGTCAACTCGTAGAGCGTACGGGATAATCAAGACGCGTCTAACAGCGAGAGAATCTGCTGCGCTGCAACCTGGGCGCCGTTCAATTCGATCTCGGGCCAATGCGGCGGTTTGGCCAGCAAGCGGCTCAGATAGGGCGCCCAATTGCCGCCCAGGAGCTCCTGCTGTGGAATGAATTCCGCCGTGGCGCAGTCACTCAATGCTGCGACCAGCAGCGGATATTCGGCGAAGTCGCCGCGGTCGGTGTAGAGGACCGGCACGCGCTGCGCCAAAACATCGGCGACGATGCCGTAGCCGGGTTTAGTGACGATGGCGTCGGCCATGCATATTAGGTCTTGGTAGAGAGTTTGGGTTGCCGGCAATGTGAGGAGATTGCTCTCCTGTAGATGGCTTGTTCCGGTGGTGACGAAAAAGTATCGCCGCTGCCGTGCCAGTTGTTTCCATGGTAAACGATCGAGACCAAAGCCGCCGAAGGCGAGCAAAACGATGGTTGCTGCCTGTGGTAAGTTGAATGTCCGGCGTGCCTGTTCCCTGGTTAAATCGGATGTTCGGGTAATCCATGGGATCGCCCGCTGGCGCGGAAACATGGCGGTATCGCAGGGATATGGTAGGGTAAGCGCAGCGGTGGCTTTACCGTAATATTGCGTCATGGTGTCGATCAACGGCGCGAATTCGGGGAATGATTTTACGTAAGCGCGGTAGATCACATCCCAGGTAAAATTGGTGATGGAGACAGACGGCACACCCGCTTGGGCGGCGATCTCAAAAGCGAGCGGCGGTGTGTCGCCGACGACTAGATCGATGGCGTTGGCTTTTATGAATGCCAGTTCCTGTTCGATAAGTTTATGCTGGTTGCTGTAAATCGCGCGACAGGCGGCTAAAGTTTTAGTCAAATCCATGTGCAGGCTGTCGGTTTGGACGATGCCGGTATCGATGGCCTGGTGCGAATAGTGGATCGGCACGGTGGTGTCGTAAAAAATCCATTCCGGCGCGGTGGTACGGATGTAAATACGCTGCTCCGGGCGAATCGCCGCCAGGGCCCGCACGACTTGTTGCGAACGGATGGCGTGACCGAAGCCGTGACCGGTTATATAGAAGAGAATTGAACTCAAGCGGCTTTTAGTTGTATGAAACTGCAAGCTCAAACTAGGGAGTGGCTCAGGGATTGTCAAGCCAGCGCTGCGCTGACGCGCAGGGAAAAGGTGATACGATGACCGGGGTAATCAAGAAAATCATGCGCGATAAAGGTTTCGGATTTATCAAGCCGGACGATAGCAGCGAAGATGTTTTCTTTCACCGCAGTAGTTTAGCGCCGCGGGTGCAGATCGAGGATATCAACGAAGGCGACACGGTGCAGTTCCAAACCCGCAGGGGCGACAAGGGTCCGGTGGCGTTCGACTTGAAAGTGCGCTGAGCCCGGGATTTCGATGGCACAGCAAAATACCAATCGCCTGATCGACGAGACCAGCCCGTATTTGCTGCAACACGCGCACAATCCGGTGGATTGGTATGGTTGGGGTGAGGAGGCGTTCCAAAAAGCCAAGGCGGAAGATAAACCGATACTGCTGAGCATCGGCTATTCCGCCTGTCACTGGTGTCATGTGATGGAGCGCGAGTCTTTCGAAAACGAAGAAATCGCGCGCTTGATGAACGAGCTGTTCGTCAATATTAAAGTCGACCGGGAAGAGCGGCCGGATCTCGATGAGATTTATATGAGCGCGGTGCAAATGCTCACCGGCCGCGGCGGTTGGCCGATGACCTTGTTTCTGACACCGGATCGCAAGCCATTCTACGGCGGTACCTATTTCCCGCCGGAAGACCGTGGCGGCATGCCGGGCTTTCCGCGGGTGCTCATGGGAGTGAATCAGGCCTATCGCGAACGTCCGCTGGATGTTGAAAAGAGTGTCACGCAGATTCTCGGCGCATTGCAACGCATGGCGGAGTCCGCGGCAACCGCGAAATCATTTTCCAAGACGGTCATCGCCGACGCGGCGGCGAAAGTTGCCCAGGCTTACGACGCGGATAACGGCGGGCTTGGCCAAGCGCCAAAGTTCCCCAATGCCGGAGTCTATGAACTGTTCTTGCGCTATTACCATCATTCGAAGAGTTCGCGCTATCTGGAAATGGTTACCCATACGCTGACGAAAATGGCTCGTGGCGGGATCTACGACCATCTCGGCGGCGGCTTTCATCGCTATTCGGTCGATGCCAAATGGTTGGTGCCGCATTTTGAAAAAATGCTCTACGACAATGGCCAGCTGGTGCGCATTTATGCTCACGCGTTCAAGGCTACCCAGGAACCGTTGTTCAAAACCGTCGTCGACGAAACTTTGACTTATTTGCTGCGCGAGATGCTCCACCCTGAAGGAGGATTTTATTCGACCCAGGACGCCGACAGCGAGGGCGTGGAAGGAAAATTCTTCGTCTGGACCGAAGCCGAGGTCATGCAAATTCTCGGTGAAGCCGACGGCGCGATCTTTTGCCGGATTTACGATGTCACAGAGGGCGGAAACTTCGAGGAGAAAAATATTATCCATCCAATTCTTACCTTAGAGCAGGCGAGCAAGTACTTTCGCATGGAGCTGGGTGAGATCGAACGGGTGATCGCCGACGCGAAGCAAAAACTGTTTATCGAGCGCGAAAAACGTATCAAGCCGTTTCGCGACGAGAAAATTATCACCGCATGGAACGGTCTGATGCTGTCCGGCCTGGCGGAGGCGATCAAGATTTCTCCGCAGCCCGTATATATAGATGCGGTGAACCGCACCGTCGAGTTTATCTTTGCCAAATTATTTCGCGACGGTTTTCTTTTGCACACCTACAAAGACGGCCGGGCGAAGCTGTTGGGCTACCTCGATGACTACGCATTCACGGCGGTCGGCTTGCTCGATCTCTATGAGGCGCTGTTTGACCGTTCGGCATTGTCGCGGGCGATTGAATTGGCTGAAATTATGCTGCGGGAGTTTTGGGACGAACAGGACGGCGGGTTTTTTTCCACCGGCAATTCCCACGAGAAACTGATCAGCCGGGCCAAACCGATCTTCGATGCGTCGATTCCCTCGGGCAACGCCTTGGCGACGCAGCTGATGCTGCGCTTGTCCCACATCACCGGCGAGGAGCGCTATTTTCAATACGCGGAAAAAGTGCTGCGCTCTTACTATGACGCCATGGAGAGCCAGCCGTTCGGGTTCGCGCATTTGTTATGCGCGTTGGATTTCTACTTGGAGAAACCCAAAGAGGTCGTGATTGTCGGCGAACGAGAGGATCGAAGAGTCGAGGAGTTGCTGACGAAGATCCATTCCATGTACCAACCGAATATGACGCTTCAGCTGGCGCGTCCCGATGAATCGCTGGAGAAACTCTCGCCCTTGTTGCAGGGGAAATCCCAAGTCGGGGGAAGTCCGACTGCCTACGTCTGTCATAATTCTACTTGCTCGGCGCCGGTGACGACCTGGGATGGTTTGAAACCACTGCTTGAAAGCTAGCCCGGATTATTCGCTATATAACAGCCGTCGAGCGGAATCTGGGAGGAGGGCTGATCGGGTTAGACAGCTTCCATCTGATGCGGCCAAGCGGATGAGAAATTTATCTTAATATAAAACTATGATTTATTATGAAACAATCGATTTTTTAGTAATCGTCTCGACGATCCGTTCGAGATCTGCCGCGGTATAATATTCTATCTCAACTTTTCCTTTGGCAGTCCTGGCCTTTGGCAGCAGGCGGACGCGAGTGCCCAAGGATCGCTGCAACTCTTCGACGATCGATTTCAGATCGGGATCAAGTAGCGGCACCGGTCGCCGGCGCCGCCGCCCAATCAGGAGGGAGCGCACCATCTTTTCGGTTTCACGGGTGGATAGGCCTTTGGCTATTACCTCGCGGCATGTCGAGATTATCAACGGTTCGGTGTGCAAGCCCAACAACGCGCGCGCTTGTCCGGCCGGCAAATTTCCGGCCGCTATCTCCTGCTGCACTTCGCTCGGCAGCGTGAGCAGGCGCAGGGAGTTGGCGATTGCCGGCCGGCTCTTGCCAACTTTCTCGGCCATCTCTTCCTGGCTCCAGTGAAATTCCTCCTGCAAGCGACGATAGCCGTTGGCCTCCTCGATGGAATTGAGATCTTCGCGCTGGAGATTTTCCACCAGGGCGATTTGCATCGCCTCATGATCGCTGGCGTCACGCACCACCACCGGTACATGGCTCAAGCCGGCGCGCATGGCGGCGCGCCAGCGGCGCTCGCCGGCAATCAGCTCGAAGCCGTCATTTTTAGGTCGAACGATCAGCGGCTGTATAATCCCCTGATTACGAATTGACGATGCGAGTTCGTCAATTTTTGTTTCGTCGAAAGTGCGTCGCGGCTGAAACGGACTGGTGGTAATCCGGTCGACGGCAACCTGTTTGGGCGAATTGCCGGACGGTGTTTCGATTGTGGTAGATTCCTGCGCGCCCGGAATGAGCGCGCTAAGTCCTCTACCCAACCCCTTTTTCTGCATTGGCATTGGGTTCTCCACGACTAATTAACTCCTTTGCTAATTCTCGGTAGTCCAACGCTCCGGTTGAGGTCGGATCATACAAACAAATCGGTTTGCCGTAGCTTGGGCTCTCGCTCAGGCGAACATTGCGGCGCACGATGGCATTGAACATTTTGTCGGGAAAGTGCGCGCGAATTTCTTCGACAACCTGATGCGATAGGCGATTGCGGCTATCGAACATGGTGATGACGATGCCCTCGAGGTGAAGAGTCGGATTCAAACCTTTCTGCACCAGATTCATAGTCTCCAGCAGCGCGCTCAAACCCTCCAGGGCGTAATATTCGCTTTGAATCGGAATCAACAGGGAGTCTGCCGCCGTCAATGCATTGAGGGTGAGCAAACCAAGAGAAGGCGGGCAGTCGAGCAGCACATAGTCATATTGCGCCACTACCGAGGCCAAGGCGTCTTTGAGGCGATACTCGCGGCGTTCGGTATTGACCAGCTCGACTTCGGCACCGACCAAGTCCTTGGTCGCGGGAATCATCAGCAGCTCCGGCACCTCAGTTTGGCACATCGCCTCGCCGACGAAGCGCGTCCCTTCGAGGACGTGATACAAGCTAGCCGCTACTTGAGCGCGGTCGACGCCCAGACCGGTAGTGCTATTCCCCTGCGGGTCGATATCGACCAACAACGTCCGCCGAGCCTCTAGCGCCAAGCAAGCCGCTAGATTTATCGCGGTTGTGGTTTTGCCGACGCCGCCTTTTTGGTTCGCTATTGCAATTATTTTACTCACAAAAATCCATTATAAATCAATAGTTTACAAAATATTAACGAGCATAACTAAGTATTACCACAATTATTTATGGATGAAAAGCATTATCTCTGTTTCACGTGAAACAGAAAAAGTCAGCGTGAGAGTACTCCGAGAGCGGCTATGGTATAGCTAGTCTATTCGAGAGGTAATGCTAATAAGACTCGACGCTCTTGCGCTTCTTCAGATAAAAAGACAGCAATGTCATGGCCGCTGGGGTGATCCCGGAAATTCTCGATGCTTGGCCAAGGGAGCGCGGTTGGATGCGGCTCAATTTCTCACACACTTCTCGTGAAATCCCGCTGATCTGGGAATAATCGATGTCTTCGGGTAGCCTGACATCTTCCATTTTCTGGAATCTGCCGACCATGTCGTTCTGACGGTTGACGTAGCCTTCGTATTTGATTTGAACTTCCACCTGAGAATCTACGTCGCGGGAGTAGTTAGTCATGTCCGGAAATATCACTCTGATATCCGCCAGGGAAATTTCTGGTCTGCGTAAAATTTGGCTCAGCTTTGTGAGATTTTTCAGCGGGGGTTTACCAATCGCTTCAAGACGCGAATTGGTTTCGCTGTCCGGCATCAACTGTTTGCTATCCAAGTAACCGACTAGATCGTCGATGGCTGATTTTTTTTCTGTGAACCTCTGGAATGCAGCTTCGCCCGCCAATCCAATCCTATGGCCGGTTTCGCTAAGCCTCAAATCGGCGTTGTCTTCGCGCAGTAACAGCCGGTATTCGGCCCGCGAAGTGAACATGCGATACGGCTCACTATCGGTTCCTTTGGTAACCAAGATCGTCAATCAGTACGCCAATGTAGGCTTGGTCACGAGAGAAAACCAAAGGGGCCTCGCCACGCAGGCTCAATACTGCATTGATTCCTGCCATAATCCCTTGGGCCGCCGCTTCTTCATAACCGGTGGTGCCGTTAATTTGACCGGCGTGATAGAGCCCCTTGACTAGTTTAGTTTCCAAACTGGGGAAAAGCTGGGTTGGCTCAAAATAGTCATACTCAATTGCGTAGCCATGGCGCATGACCTCGGCGTGCTCCAGCCCTTTAATCGAACGAACCATCTCGACTTGGACATCCAATGGCAGGCTGGTCGACAGCCCATTCGGATAGACTTCAACGGTGTCCAGTCCCTCCGGTTCGAGAAATATCTGGTGGCGATCCTTATCGGCGAAGCGATGGATTTTGTCTTCGATCGACGGGCAGTATCTTGGTCCGCGGCTTTTGATCACACCAGAATACATCGGCGAACGATGCATCGCATTGCGAATGATCTCGTGAGTGCGGCTGTTGGTGTAGGTAATATGACAGGGCACCTGGCGCTGGGTAACGCCGCTACTCGAAAATGAGAACGGTTGGGGCGGGTGATCCCCGTCTTGGATGGTTAGTTCAGAATAATCGATGGTCCGACTATCGAGCCGTGGACAGGTACCGGTCTTGAGCCTGCCGGCTTTGAATCCGAGGCCAACCAAAGACTCGCTCAGTCCCTGGACGGCGAAATCACCTGCCCGCCCGGCCGCATAGTTTCGATCGCCAATATGGATGAGTCCCTTGAGAAATGTTCCGGTTGTCAGAATTACCTTCCGGCCATAGAAGCGCTCGCCAATCTGAGTTTCGACTCCCTTGATTTGCCGGTCTTCGACGATCAACGCTTCAACGCTGCCTTGCCGAAGAGTCAGCCCGGGGCAGCTTTCCAGCACTCGCTTCATGCGCATACGATAGAGCGCTTTATCGGCTTGGGCCCGGGAAGCGCGCACTGCCGGTCCCTTCTTGGTGTTGAGAATGCGGAACTGGATCCCCGTCTCATCGATGGCACGGGCCATTTCACCACCCAGTGCATCGATTTCCTTAACCAGGTGGCCCTTGCCGATGCCGCCGATCGCCGGATTACATGACATCTGGCCGATGTGATCCAGGTTAAGGGTCATCATCAAGGTGGTACAGCCCATTCGAGCCGCAGCCAGACAGGCTTCGATGCCGGCGTGGCCGGCACCAACGACAATTACATCGAATATTACTTTGGAGTTCATAGTTTCACGTGAAACAAGGCGCCGCGCATTTTAAAATTTTTCTTTTATCAAGTATTTTAATCGTCTATTTTCCAATACAAAAATTGCTAAATATGCGTTCTAAAATATCTTCATTGTGAACCACGCCAATGATCTCTTCGAGGGCTTCGCGGGCATCGTGCAAATCTATGGCGGCGAATTCCGGGGCCAAACCTTGATCAAGGGTTGCTATAGCGCGAGATAAGCCGTCGGCACTGCGAACCAACTCACTGCGATGACGCAGGTTGGTTACGGTTACCGGAGATTCATTAGCACAGTCGAGGATTATTTCACGCAAAATAATCTTTAGCGATTCAATTCCAGCGCCTGACTTGGCCGAGGTGCCGATTATCTTAATTTCCGGTTTCTCCAATATCGAATGAAGGTCGACAACCCCAGGCAAATCATTTTTGTTTACGGCAATCACGGCCTTTTTGGCACCGATGTCCCGCAGCAACGCGCAATCCTCCGGCGTCAGCTCGACGGAACCATCGATGACCATCACTAAAGCATCGGCTTTCTCCAAGTGCTGGCGCGATAGTTCGACGCCGAGCTTTTCAATTTGATCATCGGTGTCTCGGATCCCGGCGGTATCCCATAGTACGATCGGTAGACCGTCCAAGCTAAGCGATTCTTCTATCACATCTCTCGTCGTCCCTGGTATCGGCGTGACGATGACTCTGTCAGTGCCCAACAATGCGTTCAGCAAGCTTGACTTGCCGACATTGGGACGGCCGCAGATACACACCGTGGCGCCTTCGCGAAATAATCTACCCCATTCGTAACTACGGGCAATGGTATTAATTTTTGTGACCAAGGCGAAGATTTTTGCGACCAGGCGATGGCGCTGGAGGAGCTCGATCTCCTCCTCAGGAAAATCGATGGCGGCTTCAACCTGGACCATAATATTGAGCAGCTCCTCGCGCAGCTCGGCGACGTACTTCGATAACTCACCGCTGGCCTGATTCAATGCCAATTGTGCGCCCTGGGTAGTTCTGGCGCGAATGAGATCGAGCACCGCCTCGGCCTGGGCGAGATCGACGCGGCCGTTCAAAAAAGCCCGCTTGGTGAATTCGCCGGGCTCCGCTTGACGCGCGCCTTGAGTCAAGATCAGCGCGAGAATTTCGCGGACCAGAAAGTTGCCGCCATGACAATGAACCTCGACCACATCCTCACCGGTGTAACTGTGCGGCTTGCGCATGATCGTGAGCAGCACTTCATCGATCGGTTGCGCGTCCTGCGGATCACTGATTCTCCCATGATAGAGAGTATGCGAACGAAGTTTACCGTTGCGATTGTTCGACCGCAAAAATATTCGCAGCGCGATTTTCTCGGCATCCGGTCCGCTGATTCGGACCACGGCGAGACCGCCTTCGCCCGGCGGCGTGGCGATCGCGGCTATGGTGTCTTCCTGGTACATGGAGCCGAATAATCTTAACAGCTCTCCGGTCCAAGACAACCGAACTCGAAAGCGTGAATCTGTTAAGAATGGCCTGACTGGCTGCCCATACCAGAGATTGTTTTGTGAAAATGCCGGCTAGTTGCCGTGGAGCATTTTCACCAAACCATTGTCGCTGATTTTCTTGGGACGCCGCGACGGGTTGGATGGTAGGGCAACGAAGAGTTTATTACCGGGTAATTGTCAGAACTGCAGTTTTCTTAACGCCACTATAGGATGCGGTGATTGTTGGCGAAAACTTTCGGTTCACTTTGACGGTTGTAACAGTGAAACTCGCGGATGCACTCCCGGAAGGAACGGTTACGGTTGTCGGAACTTTTGCACGGCTGGGAATATTGCTCGACAATTTCACTACTAAACCTGCAGCAGGTGCGGGCGCGGTGAGCGTCACTGTCCCAATCGATGCGGCGGCGCCGCTGACTGTGGTCGGGCTGAGGGTTAGCGAAGCCAGACCTGCCGATGGCGATACCGGCACTGGCAATAAACTGATCGATGCTGACTTGGTTACATTGTTGTAGCTTGCTGAGATATTTCCCGCCGTCAACGAACTCACGGCTTGTGTGGTTAACGTGAAATTCGCTGCGCTGCCGTTTGCCGGAATGGTCACCGACGTCGGTACCTGTGCCGTTGACATGTTGCTCGTTAAGTTCACCACGACAATTGCTGATGCGGCACCGGTCAAGGTTACCGTTGCCGACCTTGATTGACCTCCTGTGGCGGACGCCGGCGTTACTGTTACTGAAGCGAGCGCCGCTGCCGCGGGAACGGGATTGTAGCCGAGTTGAATGACTTCGAAATCACTGGCCGAGAGATTGGCAAAGGCAGGATTCAATACGCCATTGTTCCAACGGGTGTCGTAGGTGCCGGTGATGTACATGTCCGAGCCGTTATCCGCCACGATCAAGCCGTATCTCTGCATGGCGCGAAAGATTTTCTGCACGTTGGGATCGCTGGTCCGCTGCGCGACATTGACGGTGTTCTTCAAGCGCAGGCGCGCTCCCATGGGCAACGCCCCTAGGGTCGAACCGGCGCGATGAGAGGCCGGGTAGACGTAGCCGTTGCTCGCCCGCACTGTGACGCGCAACGCATGGTTAATTTCCGTCACGTTGGAATCATAGACTTCATCATAGCGAACCAGTCCGGGAAGGATCGCCAAACCCGCGGCATCGGCCGAAGTCCAGCTGTCTGGACGGCGGTTGTTGGTATTCATGTCGAAGAAGGCTCCCGAGCCGGCGTACCATTTCCCCAGGGTGGCATTGTAGAAAACATTGTAGAGTTCATATAGATGATTGCGCTCGCGGTCGACCAGCAACAGATGCCGATCCTGCGAGCTGCGCTTGTCGATATTTCCCGGATCGCCGCCTTCGACCCAGTAAGGTTGAGAAGCCGCCGCATCGGGAATTGGGTAAAACGGCACGCTTGCGCCAGTCTGCAAATTAACGCCGTCGCTTTCATCCCAATACTGAAACTGCACCGGTTTACGATCTGCATCGGTGACGTTGTTGAGCAGCGCGTAGGGCAGGCCGTAGATGCCGTATCCGGTGCCGGAATTGCCGCCGAAGTCGGGATGGAGCTTTCGCGTGCCGCCATTATTAATGAAATTGATGTAGCTAGGAGAGTTTTGATCCACCGGCCAGTTGCTAATATCGAGATTCCACCAGTTGTCGGCCGGAAACAGCGGCAGCGGCTGGGGTAATACTCCGTTGCGCGTCGCGTCCATCGCCAGTACTGGAAGAAGCGGGGCGAATAGGAAGGACAGCAGTGTAACTAACGTTACGATCCGACGGCACGGTAAACTTAGATAACGAAATGACCAACCAATCATGCTTGCCTCCTCGGCGGTTTGCACGCCGGGATTTATCGGGGGCAAGCCCTATGCCATGAAACCCTGGACGCAAACTTTCAGTTGTGCGCCGGAAAGTTCCTAGATGACCAACGGATATGGGAGTGGTTTAGTTGTGCTTCGGCGGATTGCCCGCGCGACGGTACAGATGTGTTCGTAAATTATCGCAAACCGCGGGATTCGTTGTTACTCCAATTAGCGCAAAGTCTTCTGCCGGGGCGTCATATCTTCAGCGCCGGCGAAGGCGAAGCGCTGCAGCGCATCTTGATTCAGTTCGATGCCCAATCCCGGATTGTCGCTGGGCGTCAGATAACCGTTGTCAACTTTGAACGGCTCCTGTAACAATTCCTCGCGCAGCGGATTGTAGGTGTAGTCAAGTTCCATGACGATGCAATCCTGCAGCGCCGCGGAAAGATGGACGCTTGCGGCAAGCGCTACGCCGTCGCCCCAGGTATGAAACGACACCGGCACTTTGTGCTTGGCCGCCAACGCGGTGATCTTGCAAATCTCGCTAATGCCGCCGGCGCGGGCGACATCGGGTTGAATAAAATCCACCGCGCCACGCAGAATGAAATTCTCGAAACCATAGGTCATATGCAGATTTTCGCCGACGGCGATGGGCGTATTGCCGCGTTCGCGGAGAATTGCATGACCTTCGATGTCTTCGACGAAGAGCGGCTCCTCCAACCAAAAAGCGCCGGCGTCGGCAAATGCCTGCGCCGCCTTGATGCCGACGTCGATGCTATAGCCTTGATTGGCGTCGGTCATGACGATGAAGTCTTTGCCGAGCTCCTGGCGCACGGCGCGGACGATACGAATGTCTTGATCGAGATCGAAGCCGACTTTGATTTTTACGCCGTGAAACCCTTGCTCGGCGAAACCGCGCGCCCGGCGGGCAACTTTCGACGGCTCTTCGGGATAGAGCGCGGTGGCATATACCGGGACTTTGTCGCGCACTTTGCCGCCGAGCAGTTGATAGAGCGGCACGCCGCGCACCTTGCCGAGAATATCCCAAAGCGCGACGTCGACGCCGCTCAGGGCGACGACGCCGATGCCGCGGGTGCCGAACTCTTTATGGCCGCCGCGGACATAAGCGGTGTCCCAAATCTCATCGATGTCGGTCGGATCCATGCCGACCAGCAACGGCTTGAGCACCCGGGCAACGATGAATTCAATCAATTCGCCGTTTCCCGAAGCCGAGCCGAGACCGTAGATGCCGTCATCGGTCTCCACTTTGACCAACGTCGTCGAGCGCGTGTTTCTCACGCCGGAACGGCTGAACACCTGCCCCGCCGCCGGTATTTCCGCGCGCAGCCGGATGGTTTTTACATCTGAGATTTTCATCTGTCACCTAAAATATTTTTATCTACTTGGCGTCGTCGATGAACTTGGCCCGCTACGCAGAGAAATGCGCATGAGCTGAACTGACCAGGTAAATTCGAAAGAAGAGCACCGACGATCAAGCCGTCTTCACGGCCTATTTCATTTCCCAGTATTGACCTTCGATGGCGCTACCATCCGCGACGGCGAAACCTTCTTCCTCTTCCATGCGCTTGTCGCCTTTGACGTCGACGCGCAGCACCGCCGGACGGTCTTTGCGCGCCGCGCTCGAGCGCAGGATCGCCAGCGGCACCGTGCCGGTGCTCTCGAAATAATAGTAATAGCCGTCGGGCAGCATGATGCCTTCGCCTTTATTCAGCACCGTGGCCTTGCCTTCTTTGTCGTAGAACGTCGCCTGGCCGTCGATGACCACGAAGGCGTGATCTTCACCGGGATGGGTGTGCAGCTTATTTTTTCGGCCGACGGTGTAAAAGTTCAGACCCATGGTTAGGGCGCCGGATTTTGCCAATGGTGTGTGGCTGCGGCCGCCGGAGAGCAGATTAGTTTTCAACTTGAACGTCGACGCTTGCATATCGTTGGTTCTCCTTCGACTATCCTCAAAGGGATGCATTCGCAGGGCATCAGGTCATTTGCCAAAACTGCCCCGGGATCGGCTCGCCATCCACTGTGATGTACTTATCTTCCACTGCCGTTCGCTTGTTACCTTCAGCGTCCACGCGGGTGAATTCCGGCTTGCCCTTGAGCGCGCTCACCCGCAACAATGCCAACGGCTTATCACCGGAATTTTCGAAGTAGTAAAGGGTGCCGATCGGCAACATGATCGCCTCGCCCTTGTTAAGCACCTTCGGCTGATGTTCTTTATTGTAGAACGTCGCCTGGCCGTCCAACACGACAAAGGTGTGGTCCTCGCCGAAATGGGCATGGAGTTTATTTTTACGTCCCACAGCATAGTAGTTAATACCGACGGACATTAATTCCGTGTCGGCGAGAGGAATGTGACTTCTCCCACCGGTGATCATCGGCGTCTCGAGCTTATAGGTAAAAGCGTCCATAACTTCGTACCTCCTCTGGTTGGAAAACTGCAAAATGGTTCTCTATTGTCCCGTATATCGCAGACCATCCTCCTTGAAAAGGGTCGATCGACTGGTCTATTTACTATTAACCCCGCCTCTTCAGGCGAATATTTAAATGGGCGGCGGGTTAAATCCCCGTCTGCGAAGTGGCTCGGTTGAAATTGCCGCGACGTTAAATTGAAAGGACAAAGCAATGGCCAAAATCGGACTCGCCTGGGTCACTCCCGCACCGCTGACCAAACCGGAAAATGTCGTCAACTTCGCCAAAAAGTGCGAAGCGATGGGCTGCGACTCGATGTGGACCATTGACCGCATCGCCTATGACAATCTTGAACCGCTGACGATTCTCGCCGCCGCCGCCGGCGCGACGCAAAAAATTCGCCTTGGCACATCAGTATTATTGGGCAATACGCGCCACCCCGCCCATCTCGCCAAGATTATTGCGACCTTGGATTTTATCTCCAACGGCCGCGTCACCATCGGCTTAGGTTTCGGCAGCCGCGAACCGGACTACAAAGCGGTGGAAATTCCTTACGAACATCGCGGCTCCCGGGCGGTGGAGCAGGTGCAACTGATGAAACGGCTCTGGACCGAGGACGAGGTCACACACAAAGGAAAATTTTATAACGTGGAAAATCTAAGCATTGGGCCGCGTCCGGTGCAACAGCCTCACCCGCCCCTATGGACCGGCGGCAGTGCCGAGGTCGCGCTCAAACGCGCCGGCACTTGGGCCGACGGATTTATCTCCGGCAGCGCCGCCATCGCCGACTTTCACGTTACCTGGGATAAGATCGCCAGCTACGCCGCCGCCGCCGGGCGCAACCCCAATGACATCGAAAAAGCTAGCCTGGCGTTCATGGCGATCGACGACGACAAAGCCAAGTCCGTGAAAGCCATCGAAGACTACACCACACGCTACTACGGCCGCATCAGAACCCCGGTGGAACCGGTATCTATTGTTGGCAACCCTGACCAATGCGTCGAAAAGATTACTTATTTCCTGAGCAAAGGTCTCGACACTTTGATCATCGGCGTCGCCGATCCCGATCCCAGGCAGTTGGATCTGTTTGGCGAGAAGGTGCTGCCAAAGTTTAGATCGTAATAAAACTAATCCGGCCGCGAAAGCGTTCCATGGCAATCATGCACGCTTGAACTCGGTTGAGCCTTGAGAACAGTTTGAACCAAGAGGTGCGCATGATTAAGGCGTGGGACGCCGACGGGCATGTATCGGAATCCGAAGTTACGTTCTCGGACAAATACTGGGATCCCAAATTGAAGGATCGCAGACCGACCATTCTAGAGACCGGTCCGGACGGCCCGCTCTACTGGATGATCGATACCCGCTCTTTTCCGGTGCGCAGCGGGCCCTATCAACAGGCCGGTTTTCCCCTCAGCAAAAACGGCGTCGCGGCAAGAGTCACTCCGGGAATCAGTCCTAACGATCCCGTCGCAAGCGCGGAAATGCGCTCGGTGAAAGCTCGCCTCGAACAATTGGACCGGGAGAATACCGCGCTTCAAGTGATCTATCCGACGATGTTCCTCTCCTATCCGATCACCTATGATCGGGAGTTGGCGGTGGCAATGATGCGCGCCTACAACAGCTGGGTCGCCGACCTCGCCAGCCAATGTCCCGAGCGCTTAAAATGGGTCACGATTATCGACCCTATCGATCCCCAGGCATCGGTGCGCGAAATCGAGCGCGGCAAAAAACTCGGAGCCGTAGCCGTAATGCTGCTCGGCGTCACCGGCGACGTGCGGGTCGACGATCCGCCCATGGAACCGATTTGGGCCGCGGCCAACGATACCGGGCTCCCGGTCGCGGTCCATACCGGACACAGCTTTCGCGCCCTCGGCCAAGTCAACGACACGCACCATGACAAGACGGCGCTATCTTTTTGGCTGACCGTGCAGTTCGCCTTCCATCGGGTGATTTCGAAAGGGATCGCCGACCGCTACCCGAACTTGCGCATCGCCTTTCTCGAAGCCGGTTGCTCCTGGGTGCCCGCGTTGGTGGAGCGGATCGAAGAATACAGCGGTTTCCCGGGAGCGCGGGCGGGTGTCGATTTTCACCGCGGTTATACCGGCAAGCTATGGCCCAAAGAATACATCGAGCGCGGCCAGATTTACTTCGGCTTCGAAGTCGACGAGAAACTGCTGCCGTTTGCCATCGAAGAGTTCGGCGATCAGTGCTGGGTCTACGGCTCGGATATTCCCCACGGCGACCGCCTCTACGGCGCGGTCGATGTCTTCCTCAAGCGCGACGACATTAGCGACGGAAGCAAGCGCAAGCTGCTTGTCGATAATACGGCGCGCTTTTATGGGCTCTAGGGGTGGAAACTTGAGGCTGTCCTAGTCTAAGACAGACGGGCCCGGGCAAACAGGGATAGCAGGAGTATTTTGCAATGCGGGACTTCGCAAGATGAGTAGGAGCACGAGTTCATAGCATTGCAGGACCTGACTTTAGGTTTTTTTCTCAGCCACCGGTGAAAAGACTTTAGCGCACGACGACGTGTACGCGCTGCACGCCGTTGTTGCCATAGCCGCCGAAATTCCACTGTTGCACGGCCGGCTGCACGTTGCCGGTGGCATCGCTGGCGCGCACCTGCAGCAGGTGTGCGCCAGCTGTGGCATGCCATTCGAATGTCCAAGATCTCCAGGCAAATGGCGATGCCGATTCGCCGAGTTGGGCTTCGGACCAGGTCGCGCCGCCGTCGACGCTGACTTCGACACGCGACACGCCGCCTTGCCCTGCCCACGCTTTGCCCGTGAGCGTCACGGCACCGGCGTCGATGAGCCGGTCGCGGGTCATGAAATCCGGAATGCCGGGAGGAATCATCAGGGCGCGCGCTCTGATCACGTCGACCACCTCTCCGGGGTCCTCGGCCGATTGCGCGTAACGATAGGCGCTTACCATTTGATAGCCTTGAAACGGCTCGGCGACGGCTTCGATTCGGTTCAGCCATTTCACGCTCGCCATACCGTACCAGCCCGGCTTCACCAGCCTCAGCGGAAAGCCGTGCTGCGGCGGCAGCGGCTCGCCGTTCATTTCATAGACCAGCAAAACCTCCGCCCTGGTCGCTTCTGCGATGGTCAGACTGCGCTGGTAGTGTTGCACCTGATCGCCTTCGTGGCCTCGATCCAAACCGGTAAAAACAATTTCCGCGGCAGCGCCGTCGATGCCGGCTTCCTGCAGGAGGGTTCGAAGCGGCGTGCCGGTCCACTCGGCGGTGCCGATGGCTTCGAGCAGCCAGGGTTGGCTGATGCGCCGCGGCGCAAACAATGCCCGGCCGTTGCCGGCGCATTCCATGGTGACCGGGATGGTTTGGCGCGGCCGCTTTTTAATTTCCTCGAGAGTCAGCTCGAGGGGGGTGGCGACTTGGCCGGCGATTTTCAGGCGCCATCCGTCGGCGTCCACCGCCGGTATGTCGTAATGGATCAGCAGATAGTGCAGGCCGGTTGGCGTGATCGGATAGCGCAGCGCCTCCAGCGGCATGCCGCGATTGCGCAGCGCGAGCTGCAGCTCTTCTTTATAAAGCGCATCGGTTTGAGCCAGGCCGCTGCCGTCGCCAACCGTTGGGAAATATTTGTTTGCGCTGTTTTGTGCCATCTGCGCCAACCTCTCGCTAGATTTTACTTTGCCGCGATCAAAATGACCGGTATTTAGGCGCTTGTGCGGTGCGTCGGGTTCAGTTTGTTTATTGCACCACCAAGCGTTCATGAGCTTGCGCTCGTTGACAGACAAGTACCTCTATCTGCTATCTGCTCGACTCGTCATTCTCGCGCCCGCGGAAATCCAGGTTTGGTCTGCGCCCCATTAGCCTGGATGCCCGCTTTCACGGGTAAGACAGAACTCCGCTGACCTCTTCATTGTGAGAGACCATCGCCTCACATGTATTTTCTAACGAGAGCGCGAGGAACACCAAGGTAGCGGAGGACTACAACTCCGAACTTCGCGCTCTTCGCTACTTCGTGGCCACGGTCAACCCGGAAGAACGAATCGGTTGAGTAAAATCATCCCGCCCCACCCGAGCAGAGCCAAGCCCACCGGCAGGCTCAATTTGCGACCCCACCGCAAGTTCTTCTCCGCGGCCATCACCGCCCCGACCAGCAACATCCAGGCGACATTGCCGACCCCGACCGCGAACATCAAGAGCATCAACGCCCAGCAGCAGCCGACGCAAAACAGGCCGTGATGTAGTCCAAGCAAAAATGCATTGCGCCGTTCTTGGCGGCCGCGCCAGTACTCGGTGACGAAACTCAACGGTGCGCGGCACTTGTCGAGGCAGCGGTATTTCCAGCGGCTAAACTGAAAGCCGCCGGCCAGGAGCAGGGTGCCTGCGCCGATCAGCCACGCGTTCGCCTCAAGCCAGGAACTGTGCTCGACGATTTCATGCATCAGCCAATCGGCGCCGTGAGCAAAAATACCGAAGCCGAGCCATACGCCCAAATAGCCCGCGATCACCAGGGCCAAGAGCTGAAACTGATCCTGGCGCCGCGCGGTCAAGCGCCGGAAAATTTCCAGCAGCGGCAGGATCGTCGGCAACATCATGGCGACTGTCATCAGCATCCAACCGACCAGGTAGAGTGCAATCGGCAACACAACAGAGTCGGCCCCGATGGCGCTGATTTGACTGTGGCCGAGGTAGCGGCCATAGGGCGAGCGATCCCAGATCCATAGAGCGCACCACGCTAGAACCACCAGGGTCGCCATCAACCCAAAAAAAGTTCTGCGCTCGGCCATAGATTCCCCCCGATTCGTTGTGTCGCTCCGGGGAGGGGACTAGCTCTGGAAGATGAATCTTCCCTGGATCGCGTTATGATCTTTGAGGTCGATGTTTTGCCCGAGGGCAGGATTATTCATCCTGTACTTGGTCGCCTTGGCGACGTACGCCGGCGAACCGGGAATGGTCGTGAATATCGAATCACGCAGCGTTGTCACCTCGCCGTTGGGGCCGCGAAAAGGCTCCATCTCACAGTCGGCCACGGTGCCGATGCGCAAGGTTCCTTTGCCTTCCGAAACCTGAAAGGTGATCGGCGAGCGCTCCACGGAAACTACCTCGCCAATCAATTTTACCAGGTCGGCGACCGGACCGCCCTGTTTTCCTGTGTAAACCGTGAGCAGCGCATCTTCCTGCTGTTTCGTGGCGCGCTCATCGATGTGCACGACGACGCGCCAGTTGCCTTGCAAAATGTTTCCGGGAACATGGGCGGTGAATCCCATCGTGAGGCCCGACACATCAACGCCGTCGATTTCGCCTTTTTCGAAATGGTGCGCCAACGCCGTATCGCAAGTGCCATTATCCGGGTCCATGCCGACCCAGCAGGGACATAGCACATCGCAATTGCATACTTCGAGAAGGCTGCCCTCTAGTTTGTACGCCATAGATCCTCCCGTTATCGGTAATTTCCTGTCCGTGAAAAGTCGCACCTGCGCGAAGGTCGAGGACGCGCCGAGCACTGGGATTTATCGAATAGGAAACAAAATATGTCAACCGGAAAATGTCGCGTCTACTGCCAGTCTCGCAACAGCTTAAGCTACTTGTCATCCCGGATTACGCAGTTGCTTGTTAACACAGTGAAGCCAATGGATCTCTGCCTCTGAGTACTCTGGGCTATGGTGCGTCCGGCTAGCTCGGCAGTTAACCAGAGAGCTTCGCCCTCTGGATGAAATATGACTTTGTGACCGTACCGTTGGGTGGCTTCACTGCTCCCCGGCTCGCCTCTCGCCACGTAGATTGAGTTTTTTCAACTATGGATTTTGGCGGCATAACACACCGTACCCTTACGTTTGTGAATTTGCCCCCGGGGACGGGGTCCCCCGTTTGGGCTGGCAGCAAAGCGCCAACCAAGCAGGCTACTGGGCACCCGTCACGGCGCCTCGATGAGCGATGTCGCCAGAATGCGCGTGACCGTGACTTTGGCGCTGCCGCTGTTGTTGCGGTAGAAGACATCGGTCAGGCCCGGGAGCGTCAGGACGGCGTCGTTGACGTAGAGAAAAAGCTCTCCGCTGGCATTGGCCGTGATGTCGGAAATGAGCACCCGGTTGGGCCGGTAGCGATTGGGGTCGCGAGCTTCGCAGTCGAGCTGCTGCTTCTTGAACTCCGCCGGCGCGGGCAACGGCGTATTCTCGATCGCAGCCGGACCCGAGAGTTCCTCCTGCGGCGGCCGGCAGTCTTTGAAACGCACCGACGGCAAAGGCGCATCAGGCAGGAGCGCATGCTCGTAATTACCGAGCTCGCCGATGCGCGCAATCGGCTGAAACCAATTCTCCCGCCACCAGCGCTTGAGCGGCGCCGCCGTGTAATGGCGCAGGTTGTCGGCGCTGAATCCTGCGACGTCGGCGCGTATGCCCTTGTCGAACCACTCGCCGTTCACGCCCTCGTCCATGTCGAGGCGAATGCGATACTTGCGGCCGGCGATGAGCCGGAGCCCGGTTGGATGACATAGCGAGTCAGTGCGGAATGTCGCCCCGCCGAGCTTTTCAACTTGCACCGACTGGAAGTTTTTTCCCGGCGTGGCCACACAATACGCTCCGCCCGTGCTGACAAAATCAAAGACAGCGCGATGCGTGACGGAAAAGCCGAGTACTGCGGCTACAGCGAGGAAGGCCATGGGTGCGAGGGTGCGGGCGACGAATCGGTAGCCTTGCAGCGCGGTGGGAGATGTCCGCACCACCCGGGCAAAGTTTAGCAGGAAGCCCGGTGTTGCCGGATTGGTCCTGCGGGCAGAACGCACGAATCTGCGAAAAGCCCAGCCGAGCCCGCACACGATGGCGCCGCAGACAAACAGCGCGTAGAGCCACGGCGGGCTCGAAAGCGCCCGCGCGCCAATTGCCAGAACGATAAAGGTCAGAGTTGCCGTGGCCAGGGCATGGCGTTGTCCGGTTGGCCGCAGGCGATCGACCGCGAACCCGCGTACCCGCGTCTGCACATTCCAGGCGCCGCGCGCCCGGTCGTAGATGCGCTTGCGCAGGAACCCGCTGAAGCTGAGGCTTGCGAACAGCGCAACGACGACGAGCGCCGCCCCGGCGGGATTGCGCACGAGAGCGGTAAGCCACGGGTCGGCAAGTCCCGGCAAAAAACCCTTGATCAAGCCGAGGGTCCAACCGATCGGACCCCCGGCTCTGTCATTCAGATGATCGGTAACGCCTTCGATGCGCAGATATTGCGCCAAGAGCGGGAAGACCGCGACGGCCAGCACTAGGAACAGCGAGACAAAATAGACCACGCGACGCCACCAGACCGTATCCAGCACGAGCTTGAAAATGTCCGTGCGCTGAGGCTGGTCGATCGCGGCGGTCACCAACTCATCGACCGAGGTGAGGACGCGGCGGCGCATTTGGCAGGCGCGCCGTTGATCTTCGGAGAGCGGCTTACCGGCGGGATTGTCGTCCGCCAACTCTTCCTCCACTGCAGCGAGGGCCGCCTTCACCGCAGCCGCGTCGAAAGCCACCGGCGCGCCATGAGGCGGGAGTACGTTAAGCCTCTCCGGCAGTGAGATCGGCGCATAGCCGTCGCTGCCGCAGGTCATCCGCATCATCACGCTGCCGTGAACCATCGGTGTGATGCCTTCACCCATCAGCAGCTGAACATCGCGCGGCTGGTAACGCCACAAGACACCGAAGCCGGAGCGCGAATCGTAGATGCGCCCGGTGGGCGCGGCAAGGGCAATGTACGAATCGAACACGGATGGCTCCAAGCGCAGTCCCTGATCGTCAGCTTCCTGCAACATCCAACAAAGCGGAACGTAGGACAGGCCGTCATCGGGATAACCGCCGCCAACGTCGGAATGGGCTCCGGCAAACCAGACCTGCTTCAGCCGGTCAGGTTGGTTCCCTTCTTTTGCGGCCCTGAGCTTCGGCTCGTTCCATGGGATCGGATGGAAGGTTCTACGCTCGTCGTCGAGACTCAGGGCATGCCGAGCGTAGTGCACGTTGGGGAGCAAGGAATCGTCGCGGAATTTCATCGGCCAAACCCATTTATCGACCGCTAGGGTAAGCTCGTCGACCGGCAGGCCATAGGCGACGACGGTATCCCACACTCCGAGAAAATGGACCTTGATACGATCGCGGCCGCGATCGGCGGTATCTTTCTTGACCGCGTCGTAGGAGCGCGATCCCGTCATCAGGTTCCACAGGGAGATCAACCGGTCGCGCAAATACCGGCCGATTACGACCCAGGGTATCATCGTGGCGAACGCCTGCTTGCGATAGGCGCGGTAGGCGGCGAGAGCGTTGCGATTGAGCTCCGCCTCCGATTCGGAGGTGACGAGACCCTGATAATGGATCAGCCCAGCCAGCACGCGCACGGTGAAGGCGCCGCGGCTGAAGCCGAACGCCCAGATGCGATCGCCATCTTGATAATTACGACAGAGAAATTTGTAGAGGTTCAACACGTTGCGCTTCACTCCGACGCCGAGGGCGAGCCCGAGCACGCGCAGGATCTTGATACTGGAGGTGCCGACCCCATCACCGAAGGCGGCGAGTTGGCTTCCGTCCGTGAGGGAGATCGCCTGATACAGGCGCCAGACGTTGGTCTTGAACGGCTTCGACGCGCTGTTGCCGGTGCCGTCCGCAAGAACGATTAGATTTCGTATGCTGTCAGCCATGTCTCACCCGACGCGGCCGCCTAAACCGGCGCGAGCGCACCGATGGGGTAAGCCCGCTGCGCTAAGCGGAGCGTTCATAAACCATGATCGAGAGAAACTCGCTTTGGCGTCGTCACCGAGCATTCTACTTAGGCAACGGGCTTGTGCTCCGCAGTACCGGCAACCCCATCTGCTGCCACAGAAGCATGCCGCCATGTAGATTGGCTACCCGGGTAAAGCCGGCATCGCGCAGAATGACCGTGGCCTGGCCGGAACGCATGCCGGCATGGCACACCGGAATCACCGGCTTGTCTTTGGGAATTTCCCCCATGCGGTCGGTCAGTTGGTTTAACGGGACACACTGAGCCGTGGCGATGCGGCCCAGCTTGTCTTCCAGTTCTTCGGGTTGGCGCACGTCGAGCACGTGGACTTCAGCGAGATGCTCGGCAACCCACTCCGGATCGACCTCGAGCAGGCCGGCGTAGCTTCGCCGCACCGGTCCCCAGTCCGCGGGCCGCGGTACCTTTTCATTCTCGGGCTTGCCGCAGCGCAGATTCGCCGGCACGGCGACGTCAATCTGCTTGGGGTGCGGCAGATTGAGGTTTTCCATAAAACCGACAAAGTCACGCTCATCGGCGTGGCCGCCGATGCGCGGATTGTGCGCCCGCTCCTCGCCCACCGACGACATGGTGCGGCCACAATAGTCGTGGCCGGGAAAAATCACCGAGTCATCCGGCAGACTGAAGATCTGTTCGGTGATCGAGCGGTAGAGCATGCCGGCATTGCCCATCTGGAAATCGCAGCGGCCTGCGCCGCGGATCAGCAGGCAGTCGCCCGTGAATGCCATGCGGCGATCGTCGGTCACGTAGGTGACGCAGCCGTCGGTGTGGCCGGGCGTGGCGCGCACTTCCAGATAGCGCTCTCCGAACACCACCCGATCGCCATGATCGAAGCGCAGGTCCGCCCCCTGCACCGCATCGCCATAACGCTGAGAAATACCGATCCGGCAGCCGGTGGCCTGTTGCATCAACCAGGCGCCGGACACGTGGTCGGCGTGGCAATGCGTATCGAGCACGGCGAGCAGGTTCAAACCGAGTTCCTGCACCAGCGCGCGATCGCGGAAGTGTTGCTCGAAGACTGTGTCGATGATCACCGCCTGCAAGCTTTGCCGGTCGCCCAGCAGATAGGTATAGGTCGACGAAGTAGCGTCGAACAGCTGCCGGAAAATTATGTTGCCGAAGATATTATCCATCACGCTCCGCTGCGGTCGTTATGCGCTGCCGTTCAGCTTGGTTAGTAGGATCCCGGTCAACCACAGAAAGCTGGCGATCTGCACGGCAAAGAAGCCGAAGCGCACCGATGCCACCAGGTTGGTCTGAACCAAAGATACGTGCACCAGCGATTGCATGATGCGGGCGACCAGCACGGCGACTGCGAGCCCATTGACCAAGGCGCCGGCGACGTTGCCGGCGTACAGACCCAAAACGATGGCGCCAAACACCGGCAGATTTTCGACGCAGTTGGCGTGGGCGCGCATCGCGCGCAGGTACCAATCCGCGCCCTCGACCCGATCAGCCCGGAAGCCGCCTATCGGCGCCCGTCCGGTGAGAATCCGACTCCAGCGGTATACCCCGACGGTAGCGAGCAATAACAATACGGTCCACGCGGCGAATCCCACCAGCATCAGCACGGGTATCGTCATGGGACGACCTCATCATGTGACGTGCAACTTTCGCTACGGTGTCTTACCGCGGCATCACACATACGGTGTGCCGTCTTTGCTGACGAACTGCCACTTGCCGTCTACCAGCAACGCCTTGATGTCGTCATCTGGATAGCTGACTTCGTCGCCCGGCGACCTGTCGCCGATTTCGAGGTAGACGATTTCCTCGGCAGTTTCGTTGATCAAGCGATGGCCGTTGCCTGTGCCTGCCTTAAAACCTGCGCACATTCCGGGTGAGAGCCGGGTGCGACCTTCGTCGGTCTGTAATGTCGGCCGACCTTGGAGAATATAAACAAACTCGTCTTGCCTCGAGTGAGCATGACGAAGCGCCGAAACTGCGTTAGGAGCCAGGCGCGTGAGGTTCACGCCAAAATTTGTCAGGCCGAAGAGATCGCCCAAGGGACGCTTCTCCCGGCCCGCCATGCGCGACGCAAATGGCTCGGGGTATGAGGTGGGTTTGCTCCGGGTCGGCGCTTCGGTAGCGGTGATGGCGATTGGAATGGGATTTTTTGACATGATGCCTCGCGGAACAAGTTGAAGCCGGCTAGCTGTGAAGTCTGTTGCCGCATGTTCAACCGTCTGTCTAGTTTTTGTTTGTCGATTTCACAGGAACCAACCGAATGAAATATTCTCCAGTTGCCAAGATCTTGTCAAGTTACTTATCGCGGCCGCAGCGTATCTAGATTATCATTATCTAGAGCTCGCTGAAAAACCCTCTCGGAGTCCTTCGCCATAGCTCAGGACGAACGGAGACGCCGACAATCGAGTAATCTCGCGAGATCGAGTCGACGGCGGTACTGCAGTTAGGCGTATTCGTCGTAGATGCTGTCGAACTTGCCGAGTTTGAACCCGGCCATGTTGCGGCAAATCGTGCGAATCTTCTCCTGATCCTCGTCGCTGGTTGCGCTCGCCGCGATGGCGGCGGCGGCGCGCTCGGTGTGCTCGACGTCGGCGCCCTTGTGAACGATGAAGAACTCGCGGGCTTTTTCCGAAAAGTTGTATGGATCCTTCGATAGGTAGTCGTCGAACTCCGCGGCGTAACCTTGGACCATCGTCTCGTTGGACAGCGCCATGGCACGCATCTCGGCGACGGACACCAAAAATATTCCGTGAATGCATACCGCTGTATGCACCAGGGCGCCGCGCACCGGCACGGCCTTGTCGAAGTCCGTCTCCGTGAGTCCCAAGGTGAAGCCCAAAGTCTTGCACATGTTGGGGTGGGTCAGTTCTTCGCCCATGGCGGTGGCGTACGCCGTAAACGTCCGGTCATCGGCGGCATGTTGGGTCGCCCCAAGTGCGAAGCCTTGAGAATGCCCATATTGTGGATGTAGTGCTGCAAAGCAAAGCCTTGGATCCGGCGAGTAGTGAGCTTGCCTGCGCGCAGGTCGGAGAAGTAACGGCTCTCCATCAGCCGGTCCATGCCCGGCTGGATGATCTCCCTGATGACCGAGTCGACGAACTGCCGGTTGCCGGTGTTCGAAGCCATAGGTAGTTCTCCTTTTAGAAAAATTGCAACTGCGGCCTGGCCAATGAGAACTCGAGAATTCTGCTACGGCGCATTTCAAAACTCTATAAACACATTGCGGCCAACATTGCCGCGGTGGTTGGCTTCAAACAAGTCTGCGGTAATTTTTTCCGGGGTAACATGCGTTCAGCTCCATATTAAACCTGATGGCGTCTATGAGCCGCTTACTGTTTGTGGCCACTATCAAAAGTGAAGCGATAAAGTCAAATCAGTTTAGCGAAGTGCGGTTCGATTAATTTTTTTGCACCCTTTGCGTTCTTTGCGGCCACTCTTTCGTTCGAATACTGCGTCGCTGCATCAGGTGCTGAAAAAAATCGCCCGCAGGCTGCTCAAAAAGATCCAGAGGCGAGGCGCCGCGAGAAATCGCCGAGCGGAGGCGTACATCGGCAGTACGTCGACGCGAGGCGGTCGAGCGCACCCTTCGACGACGCTCAGGGCAATCGGCTTATGGGTCTTTTTCAGCAGCCTGCTTGCTACTGGCCAATGCGCTTGGCCAGCTCGGCGGGCGAAGCCATGGCCAGGGATACCGGCATCATCAGGGCGCTGATGACGACCAGTCCCCAGATGGCGGCGGAATAGTTGCCGTCGAGGTCGAAGATAACCCCCATGACGAATGGGCCGATGACTCCCGCGGCGATCGGCCCGCCTTGCAGCAACCCCAGGACTCCGCCGATGGTGCGAGTACCGAACATGATGCTGCCGACGGCGCCGCGCATGGGAACCAGACAGCCGAAGCTGACGCCGAACAATAGCGCGAAGGGCAATGTCGTCGCGACCGTGTGGACCGGCACGACCTGGATATACAACAAGGCAAAACCCATCATCGCGGCGACGACGGCCAGGACGAGGCGATAGTCCAGCCGGTCGAGCAGATAGCCGCCGCCAATACGTCCGATGCCGCTGATGACGAAGACGATCGACATGACCACCGCCGCCCAGGTCGCGGTAAACCCGAGGTCTTGTTGGAAATAGGGAATCATGTGGACCTGGACCGCGGAGTTCACCGCGAAGGTACCCGACAAATAGCTGGTGAACAGCCAGAACTCCTTGGTGCGGAACACCGCGCGCAGGGTCAACCCGGCGTCCGTTGGGCGGGGCGATGAGCCGGTAGGACGTTCCACGACGGTGCCCTCTTCCGGCGGGTCGCCATCAGGCCGCAGTCCGTAGAGCTCCGGCCCGTCGCGCACCATCATGCTGAGCAAGGTGACACCGATGAGGATTAGGGCGCCGTAGCCGAAGAGCACGAAGCGCCAACCGTACGCCTCCTCGATCTGCGTGTTCAAGATGACCAGCGGCGAGCCGAAGATCGGACCGGTTACCGCAAGCCCTGTGGCCAGGCCGCGGTTGCGGCGAAACCAACGGGAGATGATCACAGGCCAGGTAACCGCGTGGCTGACGCCGGATGCTCCCAGAGAAATCACCACGAAGAAGAGAAAAAACGTGGCGATGCCGGTGGTGAAACCGAGGCCGATGAAGCCGCCGCCGGAGATGATTGCGCTCCAGAAAATCAATTTACGCGCGCTGTAGCGGTCCAGCAAAAAGCCAACGGCGGGACTGACGATGCCGGACTCCAACTGGCGCATCGACATGGCGGCGGAAATAACCCAGCGATCCCAGCCGAAGGTGCGTTCGATCGGGATCATGAGAACGCCGAAGCCCTGGAAATAGGCGGCGGAGAAGATCGTGTTGGTCATGATACTCGCGGCAACCATGTACCAACCGAAAAAAATCCCACGCTTTTTCCCAGCTTTTTCAGCGCCAAGGCTATCGGTCATGGCGCGCTCGCTGCGCGCGTGCGGCGGGGCAACTTATTAAATGTAGTCATCGAGATGCGGGCTGTTTTCCGATCTTAGCAAATTAGCTGAGCATTTCGACCGCGGCGCATTCAAAGATTTGAACGGCTGGAACGAATCAAATTCCGTTCATGTGAGCTGATCGAACCGCTTGAACGTCCGCAGCATTGAGATTGAACGTTTTGAACGAAGCGAAGGCGCTTGAACGATTGGAATGGTTCCCTTCCGACTGTTGACTCGGAATTTTCCTCTCAGAAAATATGGCTATTCCCCGATGTTAGCAAATACACGGGCAATTTCGTCTTACGCTTTGACCGTCTAAGGTCGAGTTGAGACTGGTGCGTACCATGGGTAAGCAACTCAAGAGCACCAGATATTAACGAACCAATCAAAACCAAAATGTGACGTCGGTTTAGTCGTGCCGCGGCGCGTGCTTGCTCCCAAACATGTGCCGAGTATAATCATCCCATGGTCAAGATCATTAAAATCGAGAAGCTCGCTCTAGATTTGCCTGAAAAGGAAAGGGCAGTTCTCGCAGCTCGGCTGCTTGGATCGCTTCCCCCTGTTCTCCACGACGAGGACGAGGGCATAGCGGAGGCCCTTCGGCGCGATGCAGAGCTTGAAGCGAATCCGGCTGCCGGCCTGTCTCTGGAGCAGCTTCATCGACAGGTTGAACGCCGCCGAACTTGATGCGCCTCGTCCTACATCCGAAGGTCTATTCGGATATCGACGAGATCATGGGGTACTACGAGCGGATTGCGAGGCCAGAGCTCGCCGATGAATTTTATACCGAGCTGCGACATTACATGCAGCAGGCCGCCGAGAGGCCGGAATCCTTCTCGATTCGCGCGCACGATATACGCCGCGTGAACTTGCAGCGCTTCCCTTATCATTTCTTGTTTCGTATCGTTGGTGATGTCGTGCGGATTCTCGTTGTTCGCCACCACAGCAGACGTCCTACCCTTGGTATCGGGCGCCGGTGATATCATCCGACGTAGGATTGCTTCTCGCGTCATTCGATGCCGAATCGAATCGCCGCAGCCAGGTGAGATGCAGATGTTAAACGGAGAAAACGGTGATGAAATGTGTCATTTGCAAAACCGGTGAAGGAGACGAAACCGCTGGTCCAAGCCGAAGTAGAGTGGGCGGAACGCTGGATTGAGCGAGGTTAGGCTTATTACTCGACGGAGACGCTGCAGCAGCTAGGTCGACTACGAGACATTTTACGCGCAAGCAGATTATTCCGCGATCGGTGTGTACGGTCTACAAAATCTCTTGAAAAGTTGCTCACGTGTCGAAGCGGTTCAGCTGATTTGTTCTGCGGCTAGGCGTTTGTTTTGTGACCAGAGAGACCCCGCCTCCCGTAGATAAGCAAAAACAGGCCCGAGCCAAAGAAGCGCGAAGCTGAAAAAGACTAAACCAAAAGCTTCCCGCCTGATCAGCAAGTCGACGGATGAAGAGGTTCTCCACTGGGCAAAGTCCTGTGACGTATTCGATCCCGCTGGAAACGGGGGTATCTGAAGTCGTTGAGGATCACAGCGATTTAGACGAGGTTCTTCGAGAAGAGAGTTTGCGGGACAATGCTGCCCAACTCAGTATGCGTCTGCCGCCTGCCAATGAAGGCAGTGCTGAGCAAACTTGCGCGCCAGCGCACAACAGATGCGACCTTTGTCCGGATATGGCTCGCGGAACGGTTGGAACGGGAACTTAAAGCGGAATGATTCGACGCATGCTCAATTGGTTTCCGACACGCACATCGTTATTTGATAAAGATGGCCGCTTTTCACCCTCATAGTAGCTAACGTTTACCCAACTCCGCCAGTGCCTCGGTCAGATAACTGAGTTCGATGAACTTGCGCACATCGGGCGGCGGTCCCTTGGCCCCGGTTTGTTCGGCATAGACGCGCAGGTTATTTTTCATGCCCTCGATGTTCGGTCCGCCGTCCACCGGCCAAAGCCGATGCTGCGTGTAATATTCCCAGCCCTTGAGCGCGTGAGCGGGTTTGAGCTGCATTTCCTTTGAAATAAATTCCACCGCGGCGTCGCGGTTGTCGTGCAGCCAGCGATGCGATTGCACCATCGCTTTCATGAAGCGGACCATCACCGCGGGGTTTTTTGCCGCCCACGAGCGTCTTATGGCGATGGAGGCGGCCTGAAAATTGGGAACCGCGTCGATGATCCGCCCCAGGGTATTGAAGCCAAGCTCTTCGGCGGCATGATTGAGCGGCACCGCCACGGTGGTTGCGGTAATCTGGCCGGACTGCATCGCCGAAAGATTGCTCGCCGAGCCGCCGGCGACGATCAGCAGTTTGTAATCGCGCGGGTATTCGAGGCCCTTCTGTTTCAAAGCTTCCTTCAACGCCGTTACCGTGGCGCTGGTCAAAGATGAAGCGCCGATGGTGCCGCCGCGGAGATCTTCCACGGTCTTGTAGTTTTTTCCGGCGATGAGCACCTGGGCCATGCCGTTGATGATGCCGCCGGCGATGGCGAAGTCCAGCCCGCGTTCGCTGGCTTCTATATAAGGCTCGGGTCCCCCTGAGCCGATTTGCAACGATCCCGCCGCCAAGGCCTGCAATGTCATCGGCACGCCGCGCAGCAGCAGCAATTGAACGTCGAGTCCTTGCTGTTCGAAAAATCCGCGCTTGGCGCCGACCCAAAGCGGACTGTAGCCCAGTGTCTTGCTCGATGCGCCAAGAAATAATTTCGACCGCTCCTGGGCCGCCGAAGGGGTCTGGAGCAAAAGCATAACTAAAAAAGCGACCGCGCCGAGAGAGTGGCCGAGCATCGTGTCCTCCGATAAATTTTGCTTGGATACAGTGACTATCCGACAAAGTCTCAGGAAATTTTAACCATGCGACATCATGCCGGACTTATATTGGTTTTACCTGCTGCCGGCCACGGGTTGCAAATCGCGACGGCGTAAAAACGCCGGCATCGAAAATACGGTGCACGGATGGTGTGAAATCGAGCTAACCGTGCTGAGTCGGGTGAAACAGATACTCCAGGCGAAGTAGGACGAGAGAGCAGCGATGTTGATGGTTCTACAATCGCGGCGTTACCGAGGCGCGATCAATTTCTACGAGTGTGTCATTCGGAACGCGCCTACTTTTCGTTCAACACTTCGTCGAGAACCGAATAATCCACCACCGTATTCACATCGACCCTTTGCGATATCTCGTTGTTTCTTTGGGCTTGATCTAAATAATCTTGCACCGCCGCGAGGCTGATCTTTCCGTCCAGCGGCAGTGATGGAAGAAAGTCTTTATACGTCTGTTCCGCCACGTCAGGACTGAGCTTCCAGGTCTGCTGTATGTAGTCGCTCACCCGGCCCTTCTCATTCGCGATGAACTTGAGGCTATCGAGAAAGGCGCGCACCATTCGCTTTACCTGAGCGCGGTTTTTCTCGAGTTTTGCCCTGGGCACTTGCAACCCGGTATTCGGAAACACACCGATGTTGTCCGTCGATGTCAGCTGGTTAAACCCCTTTTGTTTCATGAGCACATTGAATGGAATGGATAGTGTAGCCGCGTCTACTGACTTGGCGTTAAGTGCCGAATAGCTGTTCGATGCCGATCCGGTTTGAATATAAGTGACCGCATCGGGACTGATCCCGCTTTGCTTGATCATCGATCTGGTAAGAGTGTGACTTTGGCTGCCGATCCTCGATACGGCTACCCGCTTGCCGGCAAGGTTCGCGATTTTAATATCGGGTTGGGCCATGATGTAGAAGAGTGGCGATTTCGTGGTTGCCATCACAACGGTGAACGGCAGGCCTTTCGCCGCAAGCAGCAATCCTGGAACGAAACTGGAATTGTAATCGATTTCACCCGCAGCCATAGCGGCAACTTGCGCCGGCCCAGCGACAAGAATCGATTCCACGTCCAGACCGTGCTTCTTGAAGATCCCCATATCTCGCGCGATCAGGTTGACCAAAAAAGTGAAACTCACCGTCGATAAAGCGACGCGGATCTTCTCGCGCTCCTGCGCATAGGTCGGGCGAGTAAATGCCAAGAGCAGAAGTAACAGCAAACTTGCTGATTCAACCGATCGAGTGCTACTGCTGTTTACTTTCACGCGCATATAGACCTCCGCGAGCCGGCGATCCCTTGAATTCAATACATTTCCACGCGACGACGTAAGATGACGGCCGCCTTTATACCGGCAACCTATTTGCGAAACAAGGCAATTGGCTCTCGCGGATGACACATCCCGGCCGAGAAATTTTCATTGAGGATGATGTTACACGTCCCGTGACAATCTCAACGTATTCAGGTGAAGCAATCGAAGAGTTCGGCGATCAGCGCTTGCATAGAAAAATCAGAAACGTTCCAGGCTTTTCAACCGTTCGCGATGATTTGTATTTGCCGCGCACTTCGACGCCGTGAGATTTTTTTGAGGGGTGAAACGAGAGACCTGGGAGATTGAGGAAGAGTCCGCACCCTTGACATGAGCCTAGACGACAAACTACGTTGCGCGACGATAGCCAAACCAACGGAGGTGGCCCATGGCGAAAGCGCTCGCGCGTATTTTTGCTGCCGATCATTATCTCGATAATGCCGGTCTCGGTCCGTGCCGCCTCGGTGGAGGACTTCTACAAAGGCAAAACCATCCAGTTCGTCGTCGGCGGCACCGCGGGCGGCGGCTACGATACCTACACCAGGCTGATCGCGCGCCACTTCCCGCAGTTCGTTCCCGGCAAACCGTCCACTATCGTGCAAAATATGCCGGGAGCGGCGATGCTGATCGCGGCGAACTACACCTATAACAGCGCGCCCCGCGACGGCACGGTCATCGGCCATTGGTCCGGCCCGCTGATTTTGCAGCACATGATGGGCAATCCGGCGGTGCAATTCGAGGGGCGTAAGTTTGGCTGGATCGGCATGCCGACGGCGGATGCGCTGGTATGCATCACCACCGAACGCAGCGGCATCAGAACGGCGGAGGATTGGCGCAAGGCCAAAACACGAGTCAAGCTCGGGGCGATCGGCCCCGGCACCAGCGGCACCGACGACACCAAGCTGCTCGCCGCCGCGACGGATTTTCCGCTGCAGCTGATCGAGGGTTACAAGGGCACGGCCGACATCAGGATCGCCGCGGAAACCGGCGAAGTCGACGGCACCTGCGCCTTTGGCTGGCAATCGGCGAAAGTGACATGGGCCAACTCGCTGAAGGCCAAACAGATCCATGTCGTGCTGCAGACGATGCTCGAGCCCCATCCTGAGTTGAAGGGCGTCCCCCTCGCCGTCGATTTCGCCAAGACCGACGAAGGGAAAAAACTCCTGCGCATCGCCGCCGAGCTTTACGGCAAACAGCGACTCTATTCGCTGCCGCCGGGAGTGCCGGAGCAGCGATTACGAGTACTGCAAAAAGCCTTCATCGCCACTCTGAAAGATCCGCAGTTTCTCGCCGAGGCGGAAAAGGCCAAGCTCGAGATCGAGCCGGTTGATGGAGCAGGCATAGAAAAGATGGTGAACGGCTTGTATGAAATCGAGCCCGCGGTCGTGAATCGAGTGAAACAGATACTCGAGGCGAAGTAGGAGGATGGGCAGAAGGCAGTAGGCAGCTGTCAGCGCGGAGTTCCGGCGATAGTTTTTATTGCCGCAAGTTGATTCGCAATGCCGGAAGCGACCCGATAATTTCACGCGAACAGTCGATTAGATCAACGGAGTTATTGGATGTAACCTGTTGGCGACAGAGCCTCATGTGAATAAGTTAATCATTAGCGACGATCTCGGATTTCCCATGGTCCGATTCAGGGATCGAAGTTTCATGTCCGGTAAGCTTCCTCGAACATATACGCCGGCAGCTCTTTGCCGAGCCCGCGTTCTTTGGCTCGTTTCATCACCGCGGCGCCGACACCGGCGAATTGAACGCTGAGTCCGTTGTTTTTCAGGATTGTGATTTGTCGGTCGTCGCTGCGCCGCGGTGCTTTGCCGCAGACCAGTTCGCCGATTTCCCAAACTCTGTCCCAACTCACCGCGCCGCGTTCCAAGCCTTCGGTCAGCCAGATCGGTTCGTCGTTTTTGATCTGGTCTCTCGCGCTGACGACGATCAGCGCGGCGCGGCGGAAACTTTCGTCGTCGAGGTCGCGGCGGCGCAGCACCTTATCGCTGTTGACGATGGAGCTTACATAGCTGCCTGCTTCCAACCAGCGGCCGTCGAAGACCGGTTCGTTCGAGTTGGTCGCGACAACGACAATGTCGCAGCCGGTGACCGCTTGCCGCGGTGAATCTACCGCGTTGACCTCGGCGCCAAGCGCGTGGGTCATCTTGGCGGCGAAGTTTTCACGGTTCTTTACCGTCGGGCTGTAGACTTTGATGCGCTGGATCTTCATGACGCTGCAGAGCGCTTCCAGTTGCGGCCCGGCCTGGGTGCCGGAGCCGAAAATTCCGACGGTTTGGCTGTCGCTTTTGGCAAGATACTTGGCGGCGATGCCGGTCATCGCGCCAACCCGCATGCGCTGCAGCGCGCGATCTTCGATGATCGCTTCGAGTTGGCCGGTCTCCACTGAAAATAGCAGCAGCCAGCCCATGTTGCGGTTGCCGATTTTGCGGCTGGTTTCGTGGCCGCTTTCGTTGCGCTCCATGGTCGAGTCGATGCGCAGAATCGAATAGCCCAGGGCCGGTACGGTGCCGGTGAAAACCTTGAGAAAATGGGTTGCGCCGCTTTGCGCCTGTCCGTAGGTATGGATGCGCGGATTGTTCCACGCCCGTCCCATGCCGAGTTCGTGATAGGCTTTCTCCACGGCGTCGATGTAATCGCCCATGGTTAACAGCTGCTGGACGTCTTCGTTTGCGAGAAATAGCGCCATCGTCGATTTCCCTTCGCGTCGAGTTGAACGACCGGAACTTTTGGAACAGCTATCAATCCCGAATGTCCTGGAGAAACCATTCGGTCGGAATCTCACGGCCGAGGCCGGCTCCCTTGGCGAGTTCGTAGACCTTGCCCGCCACCGCGTGAAACTGGGCGCCCTGCAGATTGCCGCGCTCGGAGTAGGTAATCTGATCCGTCGAGCTGCGCCCTTTCACCTGGCCGTTAACCAGGTCGGCAAGCGTGACGCGCCGATCCGGCAGGGTGTTGCCGTGCTTGCGCCGGTCGCGGCGGCCATCGCCGTATTTATTTTGCTGCGGGCGCGCCTCATAGCCGATATGCTCGGCGTCGGTGGCGAGCTCGGGATGGCCGATGGGCGCCGGCGTGTCGCCGAAGCGCAGGTAAACGTCGACCTTTTTCAGGCTCTCGGCGTCCGGTTTGCCGGTGCCGCCGACCACGACGATGTGGGTGCCTTTCTCGAGCAGTGCGCCGTCGGTCACTTCGACCGCGGAGTCGGTGAGCGCGGCGAGGATGTGCGCGCCCTTGTAGACCTCTTCCGGGCGGCTGCAGACTTTTACCTCGATATTGTATTTCTCCGCCATCTCGCGGCCGAAGCGCTCGCGGTTTTCGCGCGTCGGGCTGAACACCTGCAGCTTCTCGATTTTGCGCACGCGCGTGAACGCCTCCATATGCGTGCGCGCCATGCCGCCGGCGCCCAGCATGCCGACCACCTCCGCGTCTTGGTTGGCAAGGTATTTCACACCGATGCCGCCGTCGGCGCCGACCCGCATATGCTGCAGGTAGCCGTCGTTGATGAACGCCAACGGTTCGCCGTTCTCGACCGAAGTCAGCAGGATCAGCCCGCAGTAAAGGCCGGGCCGCATGCAGTATTTTTCCTGGGTGACGACACCGTTGTATTCTTTTTCATAAACGATGTCGGACTTCATGCGGATCGCGAAGTAGCCGGCGGTCGATCCTCCCTCCATGGTGCCCCACTGGTAGTTTCGCGCCGGATCGCTGGTCGGAATCCGGATGTCGATGCGCGGCCGGCAGACCGCTTCCTGGGCGGCGAGCTGCAAATAAGATTGTTCCAGCGCCGCAAGGGTGTCCTCCATGGTGAGGACCTGTTCGACTTCTTTGTTATTGATGATCAGTGTCATTGGCGTCCTTACCTCTCATCCTTCCTACTCTTAGCGCCTCACACGTCTTAAATTCGCGCTAATCAAAGTTCCGAGTTTCGCTCCGTTAAACGATTTGAACGGAGCAAAGCGGTTGAACCACTTGAACGGTTTGAACTCCTATCCTCCGATGGGCGGCATCTTGGGAAATTTGGCCAGCGCCGGATCCATGTGATCCCAAGGTTGCGCGCTGCTTGTGAAGATATCCAAGGTCGGCTTATACAGGCTCGGGTCATCGAGGCTGCCCGCCGTGATCATCGCGAGATCCGGCATGGCGCTGGTCTTGCCGAACAAACTCGCGCCGCACTCCGGGCAAAAACCGCGGCTCAAGGTATTGCCGCTGTCCGCCTTACCGTCGTAATACTTAACCGTGCCGGTGATCTTTAGCGCTGCGGCCGGCAATCCGATGTCGGGTTCATAGGCACCGCCGCTGGCCTTTTGGCAATCCCGGCAGTGGCAATTACCCATGAAAAACGGTTCGGCGGAACATTCGTAGCGCACCCGGCCGCAAAGGCAGCCTCCGGTAAATCGACTAGCCATAGCTATTACTCCTTCTTTGTCAGTGAATTCTCAACATCACTACTATCGCCAATAGTTAGAGAAATCGATATTTGCACGACTCGACGATAGATATGCTCGTGATTGGGACGATTTGACTAGCAGCTTGCTGAAAAAAAGTTAGGAATGCTTCGAGAGACTCAGCATGAACGGAAAAACATCAACGATATCAAATCGCCTCCGTTCGTCCTGAGCACGGTCGAAGGACTCCGAAAGGGTTTTCAGCAACCTGCTAGAGGTTAGAGGAACGAGCTCGTCTTGCGAGCTCGTTCTTGAAGAAGGGTGGCAAAGCTTCGAACGCTTGACATGGGACTAGCGGACAAATTACGTTCCGCGACGACACCCCAACACAACAGGAGGCGGCGCATGGCGAAAAAGTTTGGCGTTTTTTTACTTCCGATCATTAGCATCTTGGTACTTGTGAATTCGGCGGGTGCCGCCTCGGTCGAGGAGTTCTACAAGGGCAAGACCCTCCAGTTCATCGTCGGCGGCAGCGCCGGCGGCGGTTACGATACCTACACCAGGTTGATCGGCCGCCACATCTCCCAATACATTCCGGGCAAGCCGTCCGCCGTCGTGCAAAACATGACCGGTGCGGGCATGCTGATCGCGGCGAACTACATCTACAATAGCGCGGCCCGCGACGGCACAGTCATCGGCAATTGGTCCGGCCCGCTGATTTTGCAGCACATGATGGGCAACCCGGCGGTGCAATTCGAGGGGCGCAAGTTTGGCTGGCTCGGCATGCCGACCGCGGATGCGCTGGTGTGCATCACCACCGAACGCAGCGGCATCCGCAGCGTAGAGGACTGGCGCAAGGCAAAAACACGGATCAAACTGGGCGGCAACGGGCCCGGCACCAGCGGCACCGACGATACCAAGATCCTCGCCGCTGCCGCGGAGCTGCCCGTGCAGGTTATCGAAGGCTACAAGGGCACCGCCGACATCAGGATTGCCGCGGAGACCGGTGAGCTCGACGGCAGCTGCACGCTGAGCTGGCAATCGGCGAAAGTGACCTGGGCCAACGCGCTCAAGGCTAAACAGGTTCATATCGTGCTGCAAATGTCGCTCGAGCCGCATCCCGAATTGAAGGGTGTCCCGCTCGCCGTCGATTTCGCCAAGACCGACGAGGGGAAAAAACTCCTGCGCATCGCCAGCGAGGTTTACGGCAAACAGCGGCTCTACTCGCTGCCGCCGGGGGTGCCGGAGCAGCGGCTGCGAGTACTGCAAAAAGCGTTCATCGCCACTCTAAAAGATCCGCAGTTTCTCGCCGAAGCGGAAAAAGCCAAGCTCGAGATCGAACCGATCGATGGACCGGGCATAGAAAAGATGGTGAACGGCTTGTATGAAATCGAGCCCGCCGTCGTGAGTCGAGTGAAGCAGATCCTCGAGCCGAAGTAGGGTGATAGAAAGCGGTAAGCGAAAAATTCTGGAGCTCGATTTTACGAACCCAGGTTTATCGCAGTACGCGCTGGGACATTAACCGAACTAGGAGGTTCGGCATGAAATGTGTGGTTGGATGAATGGCACGGTTCACAGCATAATCGCCGATACCGGGAAGGAGACGCCACACTGGAGTACACCGGCCATCGTCGGTCCGTGAGAGTTAAGAATCTCGTATTAACCGCGCTCCTGAGCGTCGGTCTCTTGCTCATATCCGCCAGGCTGATGGCTCAGGAGGTTAAGGTCACGCTCGCTCATGTCGCAAGTTATGACCGACATTTCCGGCAAGGAAGGGCTGATGATAACAGTAGAGTATCCGCCCGGCGGGTCGGACCCGATCCATCGTCACAATGCCCATGCATTTCTATACGTGCTGGAGGGCTCCGTCGTGATGCAGGTGAAGGGCGGAAAACAAATGACGCTCACACCGGGACAGACCTTCTATGAAGCCTCCAACGATGTTCATATCGTTGGCCGGAACGCGAGCAATAGCAGGCCGGCAAAATTTCTTGTCTTCTTGGTCAAGGACAAGGGCGCTCCAGTGCTCGTGCCGGCGAAGTGATTACGGAGACCGACAATGTCTTCTTGGTCAAGGACAAGGGCGCTCCAGTGCTCGTGCCGGCGAAGTGATTAGGGAATGATTTCGGACAATACTCGTCCGGTTACAGTCGACCCATGGGGAAAAATTATGAAGATCGTGGTTATCGGCGGCAGCGGGCTGATCGGCACAAAGCTGGTAAAGAACCTTCGTCAACTTGGCCATGACGTAGTGGCGGCGTCACGCTCTTCGGGTGTCGATGCCCTCACCGGTGAAGGATTGGCTCAAGCGATGACCGGCGCTCAGGTCGTCGTCGACGTCGCCAACTCGCCTTCGTGGGAAGACAATGCGGTTTTGCAGTTCTTCAAGACGTCGAGCCGCAACCTGCTTGCCGCGGAAGCCGCCGCTGGGGTAGGACATCACGTTGCATTGTCGGTGGTCGGCACCGAGCGCCTGCTTGCGAGCGGCTACTTCCGTGCGAAGATGGCCCAAGAAGAGCTGATCAAGGCCTCCCAGGTTCCCTATACGATCGTGCGCGCTACGCAGTTCTTCGAGTTCGTCGACGGCATCGCCCAATCGGCCACCGAAGGGCAAACGGTGCGGTTGTCGCCTGCGCTGATACAGCCCATCGTGTCGGATGATGTCGCCGCCGCACTGGCCGATGTCGTTATCGGTCCGCCGTTAAACGGCATGGTCGAGCTGGCCGGTCCGGAACGGCTGCCGCTCGACAAACTCGTCGGACGATTCTTGAGCGCCACCCAGGATCCGCGTCAGGTGGTCACGGATGTCCACGCACGCTACTACGGCCTGGAGTTGAACGATCAATCCCTCGTCCCCGGTGACAACCCGCGCATCGGCCCGACCCATTTCGATGACTGGCTCAGCCGCTCCAGAGCGCAGAAGTAAACCAGCCCGGCTGGGTCGGGGCCGAGTCCGAGTAGCGTCCGGGACCGGCGGTAAGCTGCCCGTCACCTGCCGCGCTTCAGTACCCTTCCAAATCCGCGACGTGGCACGACGCGAGGAGAGTTTTCCAAGCGCGGCCGAACCGCGACTGATTCACTCGCGAGAGGTTATATATCATGAAGACGACGGACTGGCTGATGCGGGGCACCCACGACGAACCTGCGATCGACAAAATATTTGTCGAGCTGTGCAGCCGGCTGCGGGTTGCCGGCGTGCCGGTGGCTCGGGCGAGCCTGCACTTGCGCACCCATCATCCGCAATGGCTTGGCGCGCGGATTATTTGGCGCAGCGGCATGCGCGACGCTGAGATACAAACCGTCGGCTATCATGTCGAGGCGACAGCGGAGTTCCTGAAGAGCCCGCTGCGCGCGATCATCGAGGGCGCCAATGAGATCAGGCAGCGGCTGCAGAGCGGCGAAGTGGAAATTTTGAATCATCCGCTGTGTGAGGAACTGCGCGCCGAGGGGCTTACCGACTACATCGCCTGGCCGCTCGACCACACGCTCGGCAAGCGCCATCTGGTAACTTTCGCCACCGATGCGCCGCGCGGATTCGACGACGATCATATCGCAGTGCTCGGCGAGATCCTCCCCGCCCTTGCTCTGGTCAGTGAAATCCGTTTGAAGAACCAGCTCGCCCGGACCTTGCTGGAAACCTATGTCGGTCCCCATGCCAGCGAAAAAATCCTCGACGGCGCCACCACCCGCGGCAGCGGCGTGACGGTCGATGCCGCCATCTGGATCTGCGATCTGCGCAACTTCACCGCATTGTCGAATCTCAGGCCGCGGGATGAGGTCATCGGTATTCTAAACGGCTACTTCGATGCCATGACGGAGCCGATCGTGCGCCATGGCGGCGAGATCCTGAAGTTCATGGGCGACGGCCTGCTGGCGATCTTTCCGCTGAGTAATCCGACCGCCTGCGGCGATCTTTTGCGCGCGATCGGCGAAGCGCAAACGGCGCTCGCCGGGCTGAACGAGCAAAACCTTTCGGCTGGACGTGATGTATTGGGCTACGGCATCGGCGTGCATGTCGGCGAGGTCATGTACGGCAATATCGGCTCGCGCAATCGCCTCGACTTTACGGTCATCGGGCCGGCGGTGAACATCGCGTCGAGGCTCGAAGCCTTGACCAAGGAGGTGAAACGATCGGTGCTTTTTTCAAAGGACTTTGTTGAACGGGCGGGCTGCGCGAGCCAGCTGGAAGACGTCGGTATCCTATCCGTTGACGGGGTCTGAGCGAGCCGGTCACTGCGTACGCTTTTTCAACCGGAGAAGTGGCTGGAATCAAGCTAGCTAGGGATGTTCGAGTCTTAGACGAGAGCTAATTCCTGCTTCGCTCGTATCATTCGCTCTTGATAGGAGCTCAGAAGACCAACTAGCTTCATCAGTCGAGTGAAGCAGATGCTGGAGGCGAAGTAAGACGATCGGCATCAGTAAGCGTAAAATTCTGGAAAAGCTTGTCTGCGGCGGTTGATCCCAGCGGCTGATGGACCTTAACGTTTAACCGAACTAAGCGGCATGAAATTGTCGGTGGATGAATGGCACCGTTCACAACATAATCGACAATACCGGCAAGGAGACGCCGCATCGAAGCACGCCGGCGATCGTCGATCCATGAGAGATCAGTACCTGGTATTGACTGCGCTGCTGCGTATCGTTCTCTTTCTTAATTAGCGCGTGGCATCGGTTTTTCTTAGAGGAACTCTGCGTCATTGTCTGGTGTCTAATTCCTTGATCGCCTGGCGGATGGGATTGAAGTCTCTCACTTCGTCCAACGCAGCTTTTTTCTCGCCCAGTCGATCGATCAGGCTTTCCAACTCAGCGTCGGTCATTTGCCCGTCTTTGGTGAGCGTTTTTAGCTCAACGTCGTAGGACTGGCCCGCTACCTCTTGGGTCTGCGCCAGCCATTTTGACATCACGGCAATGGTCTCCTGGCGGTTCGCCGCGATAAAGCGATTGGCCCTAAGAACCGCGCGCAAGCTTCGGTTCACCACCTGCGGATTCTCTTTCAGCAGACGATTCGAGGTGAATAAACCCGACGCCGGCAAGCCGACCTCGGGCGGGCCGGCCAAAATATTATAGCCCAAGTTTTTAAGCAGCAGGTCGTGCGGCGGCGACAACGACACGGCCTGAACAACTCCGGTCATGAGCGCCTGGGCTCGAAGCGCCGTATCGCCGATGACGATCTGTTGGAGCTGAGTGGGATTAAACCCCTTTGAGCGGAGGAGTTCCTCCGCGACGATACTGTCGGTGCCGCGTATCGTTGCGATCCCGAGTTTTTTCCCTTTGAGCTCCTGGACGTTTTTGATTTCGGGCCGGGTGACCAAATAATACACGCCTTTTTTGAGCGCGACTAAAACCAGCTTCAGCGGAACGCCTTGAAGAATGGCCCGAAAGGTACTGGTGAATGACGTGGTGAAGGCGACGTCGCCGTTCATCACCGCCATCGCGCCGAGGCGCGGGCTCACCTGAATCAGTTCCACCTCCAGCCCTTCATCACGAAACAAGCCCTTGTCGGCGGCGACGTATAACGGCGTGACGGTGTTGCTGCGGCTCGAATAGGCGATTCTGATTTTTTGCGCCTGCGCGACCGTCACGTCGGGAAAAACAGCGCCGAACGCGACTGCCGGAAGAATTGTCCAGACAAAAAGTCGAAATTGCAGCGTGCGTCTAGAACCTGCCATGCCTTCCACCCTCATTGAAAATCTCGCGCCAAAATCTCCGGTAGCCTTCGAATGCTTTTCACCGGTCCGACCCCGATCTTACGATCCGCTTATCCTTTTGCTCGCGTCGATCTGCGCGGTCGCTTCGAGGCTGTTCAAGTCGATGACCGTTACGCTGTTGGCCAGACTGTTGGCGACGTAGGCGCGCTCGCCGTCCGGTGAAAAAGTTGTGTGCGAAGAGCCGAGCCCGGCCGCCACCCGGGCGGCGACCTTACGTTCCACCACGTCGATGATGCTGACCCAGGGATCGCCGAAATGGGTGGCGACGGCGTAGCGGTTGCCGGGAGCCATGTCGAGGCCGTGCGGATACGGCCCGACTTTCACCACCGCCGCGCGGGTCCTGCTCGGCAGATCGACGACGCTCACGGAGTCCTCGAAGAAGTTCGCTACCAGCAGTGTGTTGCCGTCCGCCGTCAGGGTCGTCTGATGCGCCGCCTCGCCGCTCGGGATCGTCGCCAGAAGTTGAAAAGTCTGCGCGTCCACCAGCGAGATGTCGTGGGACCGTGAGTTAGCGATGCAGACCGTGCGATCGTCCGGCGTGACGATGGGGTGAGACGGGCCGTCGCCCACCGGTGTTTCGGCCAGCACGCTTCCCTGTTCCAGATCGACGCTAACCAGGAGATTGCGCGCCGCGTCGGGAACGTAGGCGCGCCGCCCGTCGTGGCTTACGGTTGAAGCGCTGGGCTTGCCGCCGATCGGTAAATTGGTTCGCTGCAATTCCGCGTCGTCGCGCGCTACCGTCAGGATGCCGTTGCCTCCGGGCAGGATGACGACGCTGCCGTCTTCCGCCGCCGTCGGTAGATTAGGGCTCTCGCCGGTGCCGATCCGTCCGCGGGTTTCGAGGGTTTCGGCGTCGAGCCTGACCATGCTGTGCGTGCTGCGCTCGCAGACGTACACCCGGCCCGAGCGCGGGTGCACCGCCAGGTGCGAGGTTCCTTGGTTCACCGCGGCGCTCGCCGTCAGGCGCTGGCGCTCGGTATCGAACAGGAACACCGTGCGCTCGCGATCCACCGCGTAAAGGCGCCGTCCGTCGGGCGAGATGCCGATGTGATGCACCCCGGGCCCGTTGCCCATCGGCTGCCAGGCGGCCCGCGTAGCCGACCATTCCCATTCACCATCGCCAAGCCGGGCAATGCGATGCGCAATCCCCGCCTCGACAAAGCCCATATACGAACGTCGCGGATTGGTATCGACGATGGCGCGCAGGCGCGTGCCCGGCTCGAGCTTCAAGTAGGCCTGATACAGCGCGGAAAAAAGCTCGGCCGTCGCCGTCGGGCGAAGATCCAACTCAACTACAGCACTCACGCTCGTTCTCTCCTTCTTTCTTCACTGCTTCGCTGCCGCCGATGCTATGGTCGTATACCACACCGTTCGGCACGCACAAAGCTGTGGAGGCATCCCCCTTCTGCGGAATCAAAAACTCGCTCGGCGAGTACGAAGGATTGAAAAAGTTGGTTTAGATATCTATAAATAGCTCAAGGTTGGCGACGAGGTCGGGTCCGAGGTCGAGAAGCTCGGCGCGCTCGAAGTGACGCTCGTCCTGAGGGGAGAACGCGATGACGAAAGGCCGGAGAATGACAGCCGCGGCGGCACTCGCAGCCACGCTGGCGGCGGCGGGTTGCAGCGAACACGAGGTATTGCAGCCCACGGTCAGCGTGTCGGTCGGGCAGCAGCTGATTGACCTCAAGAGGGCGCGTGACTCGAACGCACTCAGCGAGCGCGACTACGAGCGCCAAAAAGAGCAGCTGATCGACAACGTGAAGTGACGGCGGACGGAGATGCATGATGCAAAAGATTCTAAACTTTGCCCTCGCCGCGCTCGTCATCGGAACGCTCGCAGGATGTGGCAGCGATACCTACGTCCGAGTGCAGGGCACGACGACCATCTCCAAAGGACAGGAACTCACTGACCTGCAACGCGCGCTGAATGCAGGCGCGATCAACCAGCGGGAGTACGACCGGCTATACGCGAAGATTCTCGCGCGGCCGAGCTGAGCGCATTTTTAGACAGACGGACCTACGAACGCTGCGTCGGTATCCAGCGAGATGCTTAGAGGTCTCACGAAACTGCGAATCGCGGCGTCGGGTGTTTGAATTTCGCAGCTCGGGAAAATGGTTGCTCATCAAACGGCATCCAACCTCTAGGTTTGGAAGATCCTCTTCAAAAACTTTGTCCAGCTAGTCAACAACGTCCTTTCAGTGCCTAGCGTTTTTGCGGACAAAGTCGAGGGTCGCACAGGAAAAAAAGCTTGCTCGGCGAGTACAAAGAGGATTGAGGCGGCTTTGTCAAAGAGCAAAAAGCGGACTTGACCCCTTTCCTAACCGCTGACTTTCCTGACCGGTTCCTATCCACAAGAAAAGACCCCCCATCCCCTTCCCGATCGCAAATTACGGACGTGCTTTTCAGTCGCGCTTGGGAAATTTCTCGAGCCGTGAAACGCTGGGAACTTAGCGAAATATACGCTTGACATAAGGTCCGCGGATAACATAGCTTTCAGCAACGGCGGCATCACCAGGATATTACATCAGGCGAATGCTCTGTGCTTATTTCGCGCGTTATGGCTCAAGATCAGCGATGGGAAATGACCTTATGGAAGCAATAGCAATGAAACAGGAGTCTGAAGCGGACAGCCAGCCCTGGCATCCGCTTCTGACCAACGCGGCACCGTGCGATCACATCGTACAGCTTTACCAGGATCAAGACTTTCTCAATCACGCTGTCTGTCGGTTCGCAGCTGCCGCGCTGGCGAACGGCGAAGGTTTGATTCTGGTGCCGACGAGTGCCCACTGGAATGCCTTCCGCCCTCGTCTGGAGGCCGCCGGCGTCGATATCAAGGCGGCGCAGGACCGTGGACAGCTCACTGTCGTTGACGCCGATGAATTGCTGCCAAGCTTCATGCGCGGAGGAATGCCCGACGCGCCGGTATTCCTCGGTCTCGCCACGGACGTGATCACACGGGCCCGCGGAGCCGGTGGCTACCCGAAGGTGCGCTGGTGGGGGGAAATGGTCAATGTCCTTTGGGAGCGCGGCGACGTGACCGGCAGCATGAGCCTCGAGGATCTGTTCGACCAGCTCGGCCATGAGCAGGAAGTGGCGATCTTCTGCTCGTTTCTCATGGATAACTTCAACGGCGAGATGCACACTCGCATGCTGCCGAGGCTCGGCGAGAACCACTCTCACTTGATTCCGGTAGAAGATTACGGTCGACTTGAGCGTGCCGTAGCCGCAGCTCTCCGCGACACATTCGGCTCGGTCGAGGCTCCTGTCCTTGAAGTGCAGCTCATGTCGCACTATCCGGCGCCGATCCAGATGCCTCGATCTCAAGCGCTACTCTTGGCATTGCGTCAGGCTCTGCCGGCTGTAGCCGACGCCGTGCTGCAACGGAGTCGTACTCTGTACGAAGCTACGGACTAGCCAGATCGATGGCGACACGTTTGCGTGCCGAAGACGACGGCTCTAGCTATACCGGCCGGGTGCATAATCCCGGTGCCAGCGCAGAGTGGGTGAGCGCCAACCTCGCCAATATCCTTGACACTATAGATTATTCCATCGTGGTGGTTGGCCGCGACTTCACTGTGGCCCACTTTAACTCGGGAGCGGCAGCGCTGCTCGGCCTCACGCCATCAGACATCGGCCATTCCCCCCGTGACATCCACGTCCTAAAAACTGTGATCGATCTCGAGAATCTCTGCGCGCAGGTGATGGCCGACCGGTCACCATTCCGGCGCGAAGTTCGACACGGGAACGGGTGGTTCCTTCTTCGGATAGCTCCGTACACAAAGAGCGATGGGCAGATTGGCGGAGCCGTGCTCACATTGACAAACGTGACGGCTTTCCGTGCCAGTCTGGAGCAGGCAATTTACGAACGGGAGTATACAAAAGCGATTCTCAACACGGTGATCGAACCCTTGCTGGTCCTCGACGCCGACCTGCGGGTACGGACGGCCAATCGGGCCTTCTACGCGATGTTCCAACTGTCGCGCGAGGAAACGCAAAATGTTCCGCTCTATAATCTGGGGAACAATGAGTGGAATATTCCCCGGTTGTGGACGCTGCTGAAAGAAATCATTTCCGACAATAGTGAGGCCCAAACGCTCGAGGTCGGGCACGCCATCTCCGGGATTGGACGCCGGACGCTCCTGCTCAACGCACGCCGGTTATCTCGACAAGGTAATGTCGGCGACCTGATTCTCCTGGCGTTTCAGGATATTACCGAGCGCAAACAGGCAGAAGCAGCCAAGGCCGCCCTGGCCGCCATCGTCGAGTCGTCCGATGATGCGATAGTGAGTAAAGACCTGAACGGTATTATTACCAGTTGGAATCGTGGCGCGGAGCAAATTTTTGGCTACCATGATTGGGAGATTATCGGCAAGCCGATAGCTCTTTTAATTCCACCAGGGCGTGAGGACGAAGAGCCGGTGATTCTCGCGCGCATCCGTCGTGGCGAGCGTATCGATTCTTACGAAACCGTGCGTCGACGCAAGGACGGAGGGTTGTTCGATGTTTCGTTGACCGTATCGCCGATTAAAGACCCGGACGGTATTATCATCGGCGCTTCCAAAATCGCGCGCAACATTTCCGGGCGCAAGCGGGTCGAGAAGGAATTGCGCGAATACGCCGAGCAGTTGAAAGACGCCGACCGGCGCAAGGACGAGTTTCTGGCGACCTTGGCGCACGAGCTGAGAAATCCCTTGGCGCCTATCCGCAACGCCGTCGAGCTGTTCAAGCAACCCAATCTGACGGCCGAAAATTTCCAGCTGGCGCGCCAGATCACCGAGAGTCAACTTAACCAAATGGTGCGCCTGATCGACGATCTTATGGATCTCAGCCGTATCAGCCAAGGCAAGATCGAATTGAAGAAGGAACGGGTAACTCTGAAGTCGCTCATTGATCAAGCGTTGGAAACCTCTCGGCCGCATTTGGAAGCGGCGGGACACAAGCTTTCGGTGTCGTTGCCGCCACGCCGTGTGTATCTCGACGCCGATCCCGTGCGGCTCGCGCAGGTGTTGTTAAACCTGATCAACAACGCATGCAAGTACAGCCCGAACAATAGCAACATTGAGGTCAAGGCGGAGTTGGAAACGGCGATCGAGAATAAAGGGAGCCAAGGAGACGCGGAGTCCGGAATAGGTGAAGCGGTTGCGGAGCCCCCAATGGAATTGCGGCTCTCCGTCAAAGACACCGGTATTGGCATCGCACCCGAGCATCTGCCGCGGATCTTCGAGATGTTTTTACAAGTCGGCTCGGCCTTAGATCGCTCGGAGGGCGGGCTAGGCATCGGCCTCTCTCTGGTGCGAGGCCTGGTTGAACGGCATGGAGGCAGCGTCGAAGCTCGCAGTGAAGGACTTGGCAAAGGCAGTGAGTTCATCCTGCGCTTGCCGACTGCGCCCGCCCTCGCGGACGAGTCAGCGATGAGTTCCGGCGACGAGACTGTTCCGAGCTTCCCGTCTCGTCTAAAGCGTATTCTCGTGATCGACGACAATAAAAACCAGGCGCGAAGTCTTGCGCTCTTGCTCAACGCATGGGGTTTCGATGCTCGGTCGGTATACGACGCCAGGAGCGCGCTGGCATTACTTGAGGAATTCACACCGCAAGTGGCATTGATTGATATCGGGCTGCCGGATATCAACGGATACGAGCTTGCACGCCGCTTGCGAGGACTAACGCAGCTGAAAGGAATTACTTTGATCGCTCAAACCGGGTGGGGACGAGACACGGATCGCGAAGAGGCAAGACAAGCGGGATTTGATCATCATCTCACAAAGCCTATCGATCATCAGGTTTTGCAGAATCTCCTGCGCTCAGAATAGGATCCACAAAGTCACACACAAAAAGGGGTCAAGTCTATGTTTAGCTCTTGACGAACGACGGGGCATGAAATAAACGATCCGCATGGCCCGACCGCTGCGTATTGAATATCCCGGAGCGTTCTACCACGTCATCAATCGTGGCCAATCGCGTCGGGACATTTTTCTGGAAGACAAAGGCCGCCAAACTTTTCTCGACTTACTCGCCGAGATCGCCCGGCTCTGGAAAATTGAGATCCATGCCTACTGCTTGATGAGCAACCATTACCATCTACTGGTATCGACCCCAGCGGCGGGACTGTCGCGGGCGATGCGCCATCTCGATGGAATCTATACGCAGAAATTCAACCGGGTGCATCATCGCGATGGGCCGTTGTTTCGGGGTCGCTACAAAGCGATCCTGATCGATGCGGAAGAGTATTTTCTATCGGTGGTGCGCTACATCCATCACAATCCATTGGCCGCCGGCATGGTAACCGACCTGGACCGCTACCGCTGGAGCAGCCATTGGGGGTATCTCAACAAGAAACAGTGCCCGACTTGGCTTCAAAGCAAGGCCGTACTGTCGCGCTTTGACGGACTCAAGGATTACCAGAAATTCATTCGCGAGGGGGTGGAAGCAGAGATCGAGGATTTTTACCGCGGCCCATATCAAAAGCCGGTGCTGGGCAGCAAAGTCTTTATTCAACGGATTATAGAAAAGGTCGGAGAAAAGGCGCGAGTGGAAGCGGAGAAGCCGGAATCGCGGCAAATCTTCGGCATAGGGATCGAGGAGATCGTCCAAGCAACGGCTCGGGAGTACGGAAAACAGCCAGAGGCATTGAGGGGAAGACGAAGGCGCGGCGATGGGGGCGAGGCGCGGATGGTAGCAATCTACCTGAGTCGACAACTTGGTGGGCACAAGCAGGGTGAGATTGGTAGAGCGGTGGGATTGGAGAAAGCTTCATCGGTGAGCTCAGCGTTTTTGCGGACGAAGTCGAGGGTCGCACAGGAAAAAAAGCTTGCTCGGCGAGTACAAAGGATTGAGGCGGTTTTGTCAAAGAGCAAAAAGCGGACTTGACCCCTTTCGCGCGGATTCGCCGGCTTTCCTTTCGCGCGGCTTACCCACATGCAGCAAATTTACTGCCTCTTTTGGTATCGACGCTAAACACTTCATCCGCATTGCGTCCGTGTATCCAGATAGATGTAAACAGAGCTTGCAGTATGGTCCCGTAGTGGCTCGCCTCGTTTGGGTGCTGGATCGTAGCCAGATTGATTGCTTGGCTCTTCCACGCGGCAAATGCTTCACTGCCAGACACGCTGGGATCGCCAAGATGAAGGATACTGCCTTCCCGCCAAACGATTGTCTCTGTTGATGTCGATAGCTCTGGTGAGATTATCGATTGAGTCAGCTTCACGAAATCGTCTCGGATTCGCTCGCAATCGAAGCTGAGGGCTGCCGACGAATCATTATTAAAGCGATTTGGATCCCGCTTGTATCGGACATAATCTCCGAGTGTAACGATGTGATACCTATAAGCACCGATCAACTTGGCAAATGGATGGCTCCATCCAATCAACCTGAAGTAAAAGTACGTCGCGGTCAACGTTATGATTACGAGCACCGCGACGTACTTCCCCGTTCGGGAAAGCAGAGGGTTCATATGCTGGGCGCCAAGCTCCGTCTCATAGCGACGCGATTGCTACTTTCCATGTTTTCAGCCTTGTTGCCACGAGTCGCCATTATGGCCTTAGCGGTTGCGGTCTTACCGAAGCCCATGTGTTTAGAATGGAAAGGCGCCGATGCCAACAAGCACAATCGAACATACGGACTGCTAATATGCGCGCCTCTGTGCGGCCCACCCATGTCGCCGCAACCGCGTGATTGGCACAATCAAATCTACCGCATAGTGGTCTCACCCGCCAAACTCAATTTTGGGTTTTCGACCGCTGCCGGTACTTCAGACCTTCCGGGGCAAAGAGATAAACCAGCTGGGGGCGTTCCTCCGCTCTTCCTCTGACTTGACGCGTAAGAAATACAGACGAGGCAATGTGTTCGAAATCTGGCTCATGTGATAGGAAGACCGAGCTACTCGATAGCTAGGCACATATCCAACGATGGAGGTTTCTATGCGCCGAGTGAATCTGGCCGCAGCAGCGGCGGTCATTACCCTTGGTTTGCTGGGTGGATGCGCGATGCCGGTGTCCGAGCGCTCGGTCACGGCGTACGAAGGCGCGCGGCTAATCGTGGGCGATGGACGCGTCATCGAGAACGCGACGGTAGTTGTCGAAGGCACAAAAATCGCACAGGTTGGCGCAGCCGCCGATGTTCGCGTGCCCGCCGGCGCCAGGCGCGTGAACCTCGCAGGCAAGAGCGTGATGCCGATGATCGTCGACACCCACGTCCATCTCAGCGAAACCCGCGAGGCGCTCATACGCGACTTGAAGCAGCGCGCCTACTACGGCGTGAGCGCGGCGTTGAGCATGGGCAACTCGGACGGCTACGGCCTGCTCAATATGCGCGACGAGACGATTGCCGGCGCTGCGCGCTTTCGCACCGCGGGGCGGGGCATCACGACGCCCGAGCCGGGGCGCTCCACCGTGCCCTACTGGATTACGACTGCGGCGGAAGGCCGCAAGGCGGTCCAGGAGATTGCAGCGCACAAGGCGGACATCGTCAAGATCTGGGTCGACGACCGGGACGGCAAGTACAAGAAGCTGACCCCTGACATGTATGGCGCCATCATCGAGGAGGCGCACAAGCGCGGCTTGCGAGTCGCGGCGCACATTCTAAGTCTCGAGGACGCGAAGGGGCTGATCCGCGCCGGACTCGACGTTTTCGCCCACGGCATTCGCGACAAGGACATCGACGACGAAGTGGTTGCCATGTTCAAGGAGCGTCCCAACCTGGTTCTCATTCCGAACCTGCCGGATCGAGGCGTGAAGAGCGACTTGAGCTGGCTACACGGGAGCCTTCCGGCCGACGAATTGAAAAAACTCGAAGCGGCTAACACGGATCGGCCCAAGACGCAGGCCCTGTTCGGGATTCAGGCGCGCAATCTGGCGAAACTGAATGCGGCGGGTGTGCGCATCACGCTCGGCACCGACGGCAACCGGCCGTGGGGTCCGCACGAAGAGATGCTAGACATGGTGAGCTGCCGGGATGACGCCGATGCAAGTCATCGTGGCGGCGACGCGCAATTCAGCCGAGTTGTTGCGGCTCGCCGACGCCGGCACGCTGGCAGCCGGCAAGAGCGCCGACTTTATCGTTCTCGACGCAAACCCGCTCGACGATATCACCAACACGCGACGCATCTCAGCGGTGATCTTGCGCGGCGCGGCCGTGGACCGCACGCAGCCGGTCCGCTGAGGTGAGAAGGCGACCGAACTCTTTTACCTGGCGCAGCATCGGGGTTCTCTATTATGCCAGTTCAGCCAAGACCGATGGCCGAGAGTTCCAGCTCGCTGTTCCCAAGTTTGCGCTTGAGCATTTTTCTACCCTCTATGACTAGGGACCGAGCTGCCGGCCTGGTATTGTTCGTCGCTGACCTTCTCCATCCACTCGACGACCTTGCCGTAGAGCTGTTCCTGAATTGCGATATGGGTCATGGCCGTGGTCGGGGTGGCGCCATGCCAATGCTTTTCCTTCGGCGGGCACGAGATCACGTCACCCGGTCGTATTTCCATTTTCGGACCGCCTTCGCTTTGCACCCATCCACATCCGGACGTGACGATCAAGGTCTGCCCTAGCGGGTGGGTGTGCCATGCAGACCGGGCGCCGGGTTCGAACGTCACGTAGGCGCCGAATGCGCGCGCCGGATCGGACGCCTGGAACAGCGGATCGATACGCACAGTGCCGGTAAAATACTCTGCCGGGCCTTTGCTCGAGGGCTGTGAACCGTTTCTTTTGATGTCCATTTGGTATTCCTTTGTCGGACTCAATTAATCTAAGCGCTCGCTCGTCGCTTTTTCTTATAATGTAGATATAGCAGTTGCGGCGGCCTGCTATTAGTAGGTTGACTACGCACGGACCTATGAGACGTTTTCATAAGTGCAGCGCGAACCCTTTCCTCGGCTCCTGGGCATTGGCTGCAGTTGCCTTGCTTTATTTTTGTGATTTACGGTAGTAAGGACGCCTCAGGATACGTCGGCGAGAGCAACGACATGAAAGTGTTCAAAACTCGTGCTGCGTATTATCAGGTTTCATAGGTCCACTCAGCGTCGGCGACCGGCATGGTGTGAGGAGCAGCGGGCGTGGCGACTATCGTGCTTTCTAGGCTGGTGCAGGCAGTGCCCTCATTACTGGGGGTGACGATCGTCGCGTTCGTGCTGCTCCAGTTGAGCGGGGACGTCACCCAACTGCTGTTGCCAATGGAGGCATCCGAGGAAGTGCGGGCAGACTTTCGGCGCGCGTACGGGCTCGACCAGCCGATCCCGGTCCAGTACGGTCACTACCTAGCGCGGCTAATGCACGGCGACTTCGGCCAATCGTTCGCCTATCGGCGGCCGGCGCTGGAGGTCGTGCTGGAGCGGCTGCCGGCCACGCTGGAGCTGTCGGCGGCGGCGTTGCTGATCGCCCTGACGGTTGCCATTCCCGCCGGGATCATCTCTGCAGTCAAGCGCAATTCTATATTCGACCAACTCGCGATGGGCCTGGTCCTGCTGGGGCAGTCGGTACCGACGTTCTGGCTGGGGATGCTGATGATCCTGGTGTTCGCGGTGGGGCTGCACATCCTGCCGGTCTCCGGCCGGGGCAGCTTTGCGCAACTGGTACTGCCGAGCGTGACGCTGGCGATGTGGCTGCTCGCGTTGGTGGCACGGCTCACGCGCTCCGGGATGCTGGAGGTTTTGTCCCAGGACTACATCCGCACCGCCCGGGCCAAGGGGCTGGCCGAGATGGCGGTGACCACGCGGCACGCGGCGCGCAACGCGCTGGTGCCGATCGTGACGGTGGTGGGTTTGCAGGCGGGGGGATTGCTCGGCGGCGCGGTCATGACAGAGGCGGTTTTTGCATGGCCGGGCGTGGGTACGCTGGTGTTGGAGTCGATCTTGAAGCGCGACTATCCGGTGGTGCTGGCGGCGCTGATCTTGGTGGCCACGGCGTTCGTGCTGATCAATCTGCTGGTGGACCTGCTGTATGGCTACCTGGACCCGCGGGTGAGGACGGGGCGGCGTGGGTAGGCGGGTGACCGCCGACCGCCCGAGGGGAGGGACATGAGGACCGAGCAGACGCGAGGCGCCCTCACTCGAACCTCTCTCGGGGGAGAGAGGGAGAATTGCCCAGCCTGCGCCGGCAGCAGAGGATGTTCTGGTGGGAGGCGGTGTGGCTAGGGAGACGGTGCGGGCGCCGGCCGAGCAGGAAATGAGGGTGCGCGGCGGTTACCGGACGCTACGGCGACTCGCGCAAGTGCGTACTGGCTGGGTCGGGGCGGCCTTGCTGGTGCTGGTGATCGCGGTCGCGCTGGTGGCGCCGCTGGTGGCACCATACGGCTTCAACGAGATGTCGTTGGCGAATCGGTTGAAACCACCGGCCTGGCTGGAGGGCGGAACTTCCGCGCAGCTATTGGGGACCGATCCGCTCGGACGGGACATGCTGAGCCGGGTGATCTGGGCCGGCCGCACATCGCTGGGCATCGCCGGCATCAGTGTGTTGGTGGCGATGGTGTTCGGTGTGATGATCGGGCTGCTGTCCGGCTATTATGGCGGCTGGCTGGACTTGCTGTTCATGCGGCTGGCGGACATCCAGCTGTCGTTTCCGTACTTACTGCTGGCCATCGCGGTGATGGCGCTGCTACAGCCTACGCTGGCGAACCTGATCGTTGTCTTGGCGCTGCGCAGCTGGGTCGTGTACGCGCGTACGGTGCGCAGCTCGGTACTGGTGGTCAAGCAGAGCGAGTTCGTCGAGGCGACGGTTGCGCTGGGCGCATCCGACCGGAGAATCATCACGCGCCATCTCACGCCGAACGTGGTCGCGCCGATCATTGTGATCAGCAGCTTTCAAATGGCCGAGCTGATTATCGCCGAGTCGTCGCTGAGCTTCCTCGGATTGGGCGTGCAGCCGCCTACGCCAAGCTGGGGCGGGATGCTGAGTCAGGGCAGAGAGTACCTGACCAGCGCGTGGTGGCTGGGCGTGTTCCCGGGGCTGGCGATCCTCCTGACCGTGCTGGGCATTAACTTGTTCGGGGACGCGCTACGGGACGCAATGGACCCGCGGCTGAAGGTGTAAGGATTTTGGATTTTCGATTTTGTATTAATTGTTAAGAGGGACAGTAATCGGTGGAGTGAACGGCTGTCGACGGCACCTGAGGGGACGTCAGATTTTGGATGGGTAGATATGCGGCTTGAGGTAGGGTCGTTTCATATTAATCGCATTGAGTTCGGGATGCGGACCGGGGTGGATAACGGCACCCTGGTCGTCAATAAGGAAGAGGCACGGCGGCTGGTGCTTGGGGATTCGCACTTCGCGGATGTGCGGGTGCACCTGGTCCGGCCAGGCGAGATGATCAGGATCATCAACGCCAAGGACGCGGTGGAGCCGCGTTGGAAAGTAGCTGGGCCGGGCGGGGTGTTCCCCGGTTTTGTCTCTGCTCCGACCACGGTGGGTGAGGGGCGGACGCATCGGCTTGGCGGTGTGGCGGTGCTGGAAGTGGCGCAGCCAGTGCCGGGCGAGCAGACTCATTTCCGCGAACAAATCCTGGACATGTCCGGGCCGGGCGCGGAGTTCAGCCCGTTCGCGCAAACCCATAACGTGGCCCTCGAGTTCACACCGCACCCCAGCCTTTTTCCGTCGGCGTCAGCAGACGCCACGGACGTGCTGGGAGGGACCAGTGAAGCCGAGGACTACAATCGAGCCACCACATTGGCGTGCCTAAAGGTGGCCGCTTACCTGGCCAGGGCCACGGCGGAGCAGCTGCCGGACGAGATCGAGACGTTTGAGCTGACGCCCTGCCCGCCAGAGCTGCCTCGTGTGGCGTGCCTGTATCACAGCCAGGCGACGTTCGTGTACGGCGCCAAGATCCCGCTACCGCTGGGGACACTTATCCACCCCAACGAAGCGTTCGACGGGGCCCTAGTCGGCTGGCGGCAGGGGTATCGCGCGACGTACTGGGACCAGAACAACCAGGCCATGCGGGAGCTCTATCTGGCGCACGGCAAGAGCGTTAACTTTTTGGGCTGCGTGCTGTTTTACGATACCACCCCGGAACGGGAGCAGAAGGAGCGGGTGGGCAGCGCCGCCGCCAAGCTGGCCCGGCTGCTGGGCGCGCAGGCCGCGCTCGTGCTTGGCATCAACGGCAGCAACTACGCGATTGATACCATGCTCGCTATACAGGAGTGCGAGAAGCTCGGCATCAAAACTACCTTGATCTACCTGGACGTGGGCTACGGGCCGGATGATCCGGGCTTCGTGCACGCCACACCGGAGGCGGACGCGATTGTCTGTATCGGCAGCCGCGACCGCAAGGTAACCCTGCCGCCGACACCGAACGTGATCGGCGGGCGACGCCTGGCCAGCAGCGATGCTGACCCGCAGGGGGAGCTGACTGTAAATGTGCGGGACCTTCACACCGCGTGCAGCACTCAGGGATTTAATCGGCAGACGACGAGATTTTATTGAGACGGGTCGAAGTTCGAAAGACGAGGTAGATCTTTGACTTTCGGCCCTGGGTTTTCGACGCGAGAGTTTCGACTTTTGACACTCGGTCAGGGGAGGGACACATGAATACCATTCGAGTCGTAGTTTACCTGAACCAGTTCTTCGCCGGGCTGGGGGCGGAGGAATACGCGGGAACCGGGCCTGGAAAAAAGACAGGGGCGGTGGGGCCAGGTATCGCGCTGCAGCAGGCGCTCGGTGAGGGCGCGCAGGTGGTGGCCACGGTGTACTGCGGTGACAATTACGCCAACGAGCAGGCGGACGCGATCGACGCGATCCTCGAGCTGGTGTCCGGTGAGCGGCCGGACATTTTGATCGCAGGCCCGGCCTTCGCCTCCGGGCGATACGGGCTGGTGTGCGGGGCGCTATGCGCACGGGCGCAGGACGCGCTGGGCCAGCTAGGCATCGTCGCCGTGACCGGCATGCACCCGGACAATCCGGGCGCCGACCTGTACCGCAGTAAGGTCCACATAGCGCGCACGCGTGAGAGCGCGGCCGGGATGGGCGAAGCGGTGAAAGCCATGGCGCGGCTGGCGCTGAAACTATATGGTCGCGTGCCGCTGGGCCCACCCCAAGAGGAGGGATATATCCCCACCGGGCGGCGGGTCCACTCTGTCGCGGAGCAGACGGCAGCTCAGCGCGCGCTCGACATGTTGCTCAAGAAGGTCAGCGGCCAGCCGTTCGCCACCGAGTGGCCGACGCCGAGCTACACCCAGGTCAAACCAGCGCCGCCGCTTCAGGATCTAGCCCACGCGAGGATCGCGCTGATCACCACCGGGGGCGTAGTGCCTCGGGGCAACCCGGACCGGCTCGAGGCGGCCTACGCCAGCAAGTGGCTGAAGTATCCCGATCGGCGCGCTGGACCACTTGGAGCCTGGCGATTGGCAGTCGATTCATGGCGGCTTCGACACGACCAACGTGAACGAAGACCCAGACCGAATGGCGCCGCTGGACGCGCTGCGTGAGCTGGAACGAGAAGGAGCGTTCCGGGACCTGGCGGACGAGCTGTACACTACCACTGGCAACACCGCGGCCGTCCCGACGGTGCGCCGCTTTGCGCACGAGATGCTCAAGGAGTTGCGCGCAAACGACGTGCAGGGGGTGATCCTCACCTCCGCCTGAGGTTCCTGCTCTCGCGGCGGCGCCGTGATGGCCAAGGAATTCGAAGCGGCAGGCATGCCGGTGGCATATCTAACTACACTGGACGGGCTGGCCCTCTCGGTGGGTGCGCCGCGCATCGTGCGCGGCAAGGCGATTACCAACGTCGCGGGCGACCCCAACCTGCGGCCAAGCGACGAGAAGGCGCTGCGCAAGGAGCTCATTGCCAAGGCGCTCAAGGCGCTCACGACGGCAGTAAAAGAACCGACGGCATTTGATTGACATGGCCTGGTAGCCGCTGCCTAGTAAGCGGCCGCCGATGTTCTGATGAGGCGGCCGCGTAAAGATCCGGGGATGTCGAGACGCAAAGAAGGAGCAAGGATGATGGCTAACTTGGGTGGACGAACAAGGATGCTCATCTGGGCAGTGACGCTGGCTCTGCTTACCTCGTGGGCGCCGGCCCATGCGGCGGTACCATCGGCTGCGCCGGCTCAGTGGACCTTGGCTGTCATTGAAGAGACAACCTCGGTCGAACCCGGCACGGCTGCCGCAGCCAACGCTACCGTGCTGGTGCTGCGGCACCTGTTTGAGCCGCTGGTCGCCTACGAGGGCTCACCGTTCAAGCTGACTCCCAGGCTGGCCAGGTCGTGGACGGTGAAGGACAATCGTCTCTGGGAGTTCAAACTCCGTCAGGGCGTGAAGCACCATGACGGCACGCCGGTCACCGCCGAGGACGTGAAATATTCGCTGGACATCTACCGCCAGGACGGGTCGCCGCGCAAAGCCAACACCGCGGGCATCACCAACGTGGAGGCGGTGGACCCGCAGACTGTGCGGATCACCACAGACGGCCCGCGCCCCGGCCTGATGGCCAACCTGACTCTGCTGCTGATCCTCCCCAAGAAGGCCAGAGAGAAGATGGGAGCCGATGAATTCGGCAAAAAGCCGGTGGGCAACGGCGCCTATAAGTTCGTCGAGTTCGTGCGCGGCCAGCGGCTGGTGCTGGAGGCAAATCCCGACTATTACCGCGGGCGGGTGCAGCCAAGCCGGCTGGTGCTGCGGCCGATCACCGACCCAGCCACCCGCGTGGCGGAGCTAAAAACCGGCGGCGTGCAGATCATTCAAGATCCATCGTTGGCACAGCTGAAAGAGCTCCAGAATGACCCGAACACGGAGCTGAAGCTGCTCAAGGGCGGGCGGTTGGTCATTCATCCGTTCAACACCACCGAGCCGCCGTTTGACGACGTGCGCGTGCGCCGGGCGGCGAACTACGCGGTGGATCGCGCGTCGATCCTACAGAGGGTGTTGGAGAACTACGGCGAGCTGCTGCACGGGCCGTTCACCTCAGCCTGGCCGGGCTATGATCCCAACTTGAAGCCGTATCCATATAATCCGGCCAGGGCCAAGCAGCTGCTCGCGGAGGCGGGTTACTCGAGCGGGATCGAGGCGACATTCAGCATAACCAGCGGCGCGTTTCTAAAGGACCGCGACATTGCCGAGGTCATAGCCAGCCAACTGGGCGAGGTGGGCATCAAGGTGCGGCTCGTGCCGACCGAGCGCGCCACACTGCAGACCACCTGGCTGGCGGGCGATTTCAAAGGGATCACCTCGGTGGCCTGGGGGACCGCCGCCGATCCGGACGCGATGCTCGGCTGGACGCTGTACAATCGCAAGGGCCACAAGCCCGATGACAAGCTGAACGGGCTGATCGACAAGAGCCGTAAAACGGTCGACCCCGAGCAGCGCACCAAGGCGCTAAAAGAGCTAGGCCACTATGTGCACGACCAGGCGTACTGGCTGTTCATGCACGCCCAGGACGAAATATACGCCAAGCGTAGGAACGTAGCCTGGGAGCCCGTACCTGAGGGCCAGAGCTTTGCGAACGTGAAGTACTATACCGTGACGCCGCGCTAGGCAGCGACAATTGTCGGTCGACTTATCTCGATGACGGCGCGGACATTAAAAGTTCAAAATCGAGTGCAACATTGATCAGCTAAACCAGACGACGTGCGCAGTCCCGGCGGTGCAGCAGAGGCATAGGATCAGGCCTGAGTATTGACTATTTAGCCGATTCCCGGGCAAGCGTCGCTTCCGTTTGTTTGTTCCGATGTCCCTGGTACCAACGGTACAACGGCTAATCATCGACGGATCCCGATGCAGTCGCCGCCCAAACTCCTTGGTCGTGAGCCCACCGCTGCTCCCTCGTACTCGACGAAGGCCTTACGTGCCATGGAACCAATAAAGCCACTGGCGTGTATTCCATGCTCTCCTATTGATCTACTATCTCCGGTATATTTATTGAATGTTCACGGAACTTCCAAACTGGCCGTATCTACCCACCCTCGCACGACGGTTTGGCGCTCGCCATCGGTTTGTTCATCGGCATCGAGCGCGAGCGACGGCACAAAGAGGCCGGGCTGCGCACCTTCGCATTTGCGGCGGTCCTGGGCGCTATCGGCGGGCTGCTCGGTGAGTCGTATTCTCTGCTCGCCTTGGGATTAGTCGCCGTCCTCGTCATCTTCCTCAACATCGAAACCATCCGAACCAATGAGGGCGCGGAGATTACCACCTCGGCGGCGCTCTTTATCACCGCGTTTGCCGGATTGCTCGCCGGTCAAGGTCATACGTTCACGCCCTCCGCGCTCGGCATCGCCACGGCCGCGCTGCTTGCCTGGAAAGAACCGCTTGCCGGGTTCAGTCATGCGCTGACGGAGGCGGAGCTACGGTCAGCCATCTTGCTTGCAATGCTCGCGTTCGTCGCCTACCCGATTTTACCGCCGGGGGAGCGTCGATCCGTGGAATTTGGTCGAGCCGCGGGTGGCTTGGATTACGGTGATACTGATCGCCGGACTCGGGTTCACGAACTACGTCTTGCTGAAGCTCTACGGTGCTCGCGGCATCGAACTCACCGGCTTTCTCGGCGGACTCGTCAATAGCACGGTGACGGTCACCGGGTTGACCCAGAGAGCGCGCACCGCCGGCGGCCGGCTCGCCGATGTCACCTACCGCGGAGTTGTACTCGCCACCGCGGCGATGCTCGTCCGTAACGCGGTCATCCTGGGCCTGCTGGCACCGCTGGCGCTGGGTGACTCCGCCGTGCCGCTGGCGCTGATGATCGGCGTTGCCGCGGCGGCGGTGCTGTGGCGGCGAGACAACAGCCGCGGCGACGCAGCGGACAACCAATCCGCCGAATCCAACCAGGCGCTGCCCTTGCCGACGCTGGAATCGCCGTTCTCGCTCACCGCCGCGTTCAAGTTCGGGGTTATTTTTCTCGCGCTGCGCAGCGCCGGCACCCTTGCCCAGTTAGCGCTCGGCGAGGCTGGCTTTTATGCCGTGAGCGCGGTGGGCGGCGTGGTCTCCAGCGCGAGCGCGGTCGCCTCGGCGGCAAATCTCGCGGCTGCCGGGACGCTGCCATCGCAAGTTGCCGCCAACGGCGCCATCATTGCTTCGGCGATGAGTGTGATCGTCAACCTACCGCTGGTCGCTCGCGTGGCCAAAGATCGCGGCCTGACCTTGAGAACCGCGCGGGTATTGGGCGCCATCGTCCTGCTTGGCGCCTTGGGTTGTATCGTCCAAATACTGTAGCTATTAAGGTTATCTCGGTCACGACATCATCGTCGTGACCGATCGAGGCTGGGTAAATGTCGGTTGCCGATTACCCAGCCTGAACGATCTAATTACAATAAATAGAATGGAGTTTTTATGGCTTCAACCAGCGGCATCTATCAGGCTGTATACATCAAGCGCGAGGATGACTTAATTCAACTCAAGCAAGATGTCATGGACTTTTGCGAAAGGTTCATCAAACCGGTCCATCCGAAAAACTGGGATTGGTCCAAGCGTGATTTCGACCAAGATAAAAACAAGCCGACAGTCGCGGAAGCGCGGGCGATTAGAAATATCGTCTTCAAAGACATGCAGAAAAAAATACCGACGGCAGTGGATCTTTCCACCATCAACAATGGCCATGCGATCAAGGCTTTCTTGGATCCGAAAAGCAAGCATGAAGAATTCAATATGGAAGAGTTCGCTTACGCGTTAGAAGTTGAACTCGAACACGGAAAATTGAAGGCCGTGAATGTGACCAACAACCATCCCTTTCTGACCGCCATGATCGTGCTCGCGCATATGAGCGAGACTCTAAGTTATTATCGCCGCTTGAAAGTCATGGAACTGGAGGGCGAGATCTTTGAGATTCTTCGTAAACTGAGCACAGCCAAGTCGAACAAGGATAAATGGTATAGGAAATTAGTCGAAGCGGAAGGCGAATTGCAGGGGGCAAAAAGCGAGTTGGCCGAGCGCTTGGAAAAAATGGATGAAATCCCCGTGATGGAAGAAATCTGAGCGCAAGACAACTGTCGCAATCAAAGAGCCGCCCGCATAGCGACCGCCACCTCGGGTGAGCGAGGACCGAGAGATCGACAGTCCAAAGATTGCAGCAGCTTACCGCGCCGGCAGGGGATCGGCGCCGGAAAGTTTTTTGAAGACCTCGATAACTTCTGGCTCCCGTGGCATTTCTTTGATCGCCTTCTCTAATTCCTCGGGCATTAGCGGCGCCGCGTCGTCGCCGGCGAGCTTCTTAAATTCCTTGTGAAATTCCGGGTCTCTGAAAGTCTTGCGCATCGCTTCTTGGAGAATTTGCACTCGGTCTTTGGGCGTTCCCGGCGGCAGAATGTTGGGCGATCCGGTGGCCCGAAATCCGCGTAGGAGCGCCAGGACCCTTCTCTCAAGATCAGTTTTAGTGAAGGTCTCAAGCTCGGGCACCTGGGCAAACTGGGACGGTCTGATGCCTTTTTGCACTTCGATGATCGCGTGGAAGTCGACGAGCTGCTTGGAGATCCACTCGGGGCTGCGATGGACGACGGTCTCAGCCAGGTTCGATCTGCCGTCCACCTCGCCGCGCAGCAACGCGATATCGATTTCCTGCGTGGTGTAACCCGTGACGAATCTCGGATCCTGCAGCCCGAGCAAGTAGGCGAACAGGCGGCCGGTAAGGTAAATAGGATGTCCCACTGCCTGGGCGCCGATGCGCAACCCCGATAGGGCCCGGAGTTTGGCTAAACTGTCGGCGCCGAGAGCTTTGCGCGTCGCGAAGATCCATTGAGCGCCGCCGTCAGGGGACCCTAGATAAATGGTTTTGTCGAGGTCGTATAATACACCGGTTTCGCCTAGCGCAGCGCTCGGCACAAATCCCGGCGTCATGGCACCGATGGACAGGCCGTCCGGGCGGGCCGTGCGATATATGTGATTGGCGGCTTTTCGGCCGCCGCCACCATCCATGAACTCGTGAACTATGGTGGGATTGCCCGGAAGATACTTTCGCAGAAACGGCGTCTGCGCGCGCACGCGTAGGTCTCCCGTGCCCCCGGCCGCGCGCGCCTGGATGATCGTAATCGTCTTGCCCTCGTAAAACGACGCCTGCCCGAAAGCCCACTGCGGCATAGCCAAAGACATCCCAATAGCCAACGCAGCGATTGCATCTGAACGAGCTTTACCAGTTCTCATCGCGATCACCTTTCTTCGCGGTGGAGTTAGATGGATAAATGCGCGGTCGAGTCCGTGAATTCGCCGAGCCGCCGATTCGCCGGCAAGGCTACCTAATAGGCATCATGGTCGCTAAAGTCAAAGCCTGCAGCTAGTAATTTTCCGCGCGGGGAAAATGCATCCGCAAGGGAACAAAAGGGGCTAAACAAAGAGAGGCCAAGGCTACGTTTGGCTCAATACAAGACGAGCGGGCATGAAAACGATCCGCATGCCCGACCCCTGAGCTTGAATACCGGGCGTTCCACGACATCAATCGTGGCCAATCGCGCCGGGATATCATTCTGAAAAACCAAGCACGGCAAAGTTTTCTCGACTTACTCGCCGAGATCGCGCGCCTCTCCGCATAGAATATCCCGGCGCTCTCTATCACGTTACTTCCCGCGGTGACCGGCACGAACCAATATTCGACGACGATCAGGACCGCGCGAGATTTCTGAATATCTTGGGCCTAGTCGTCTCTCGCTATGGCCGACGATGCCCTGCTTACTATCCGATGGCAAACCATTCACCTGCAGTTTCTGATAAATCCCGGTTCAGTGCCGGTTCGATTTTCAGGCAAACGCTGCTAGGCGCGCGAGCCGCCGTTCCAGCGCAGCAGGTTCAAAAATTCTCTCCGGGTTTTCGGCCCGTAGGTAAGGTAGTGCGGGTCGGGGAGTTCACGGTAGGCGAGACGCTCCCGCGCGACATGATCGCTGGAAGCGCGCTTCTTTACTTCGTCGGCGCTGATGCCGTAGGGACGGGTTGCGTTTAGTCCAAAGATCTTTGCGCGCAGCGTCGGTGTGATCTCGAGATAGCCGTGCTTGGCGCGCAATTCGGCGGCGATTTGAAAAGTGCGAAACGCCTGGATCTGATCCTGCGGCGAGCCGTACCATATGGAGTCGGTGCCCCAGAGCACGTTGTCCTCGCCGCAATATTTGAGAAGTTTACCCAGCGCATGCGCCGCGCCATCGGGGTCGCGCATCAGGAAGCGCCAGGTGCTGCCGAGCTCGGCGTAAACGTTGCTGTTGGGTTTGACGCCGTTCTCGACCAGCGATCGGATCAGGGTATCGATGCCGTCGCTGGCACCGCGCCCGGTGTAAGCGCGCTCCGGGACACCGCTCACGAAACCCGAATGATAGACGAGGAAACTCACATCGGGGAAGCGCTTGGCCACAACACCGATGTCGCTGCACTGGCTATGCTCGTAGGATTGTTTGCCGAAGGGCAGTCCCTTGTGCACGCAGATTATTTTGACGCCGAGCGCGCGCGCCTTCTCGATGAAGCGCGTGCCGACGGCGTCGGATAGAAAGAAACCCTTGCCGTCGACGCCCCACTGGGTATAGGTCTTCCACGCGCTCACCTTCCAGCGCTCTTTCAGCTCGTCCATCGCCTCGAGATCGCCCGGCTGATTGGGGTTTACCCGGCCGTGCACCAGCAGGCGATGGGAGCCTTCCATGCGGTCGACAATCTGGCGCACCGCGTCCGCCGCCTGGATCGTCAGCGGTTCGGAATCGCGGCGCGAAGGCACGAACGATAACACCATCATGTCGGTATCGCTGTCGAGAAACACGTCCTTGACGAATTCCTCGGGGCCGAGGCAGTTGAGATAACTGCGCGCATCGGGTTTAGCGGCGAGAGCGCAGCCCGCTTTGGGCGACCATTTGAAAGCATCGGCAGGCGCCGCTTTGACCCAAGCCCCGGTTGGATCGACGAAGTGACCCTGCACGTCGAAGATAAACTCACCCTTGTCGCCGACCCTGGCCTGCGCGAGCTGGGGCTCGAGTGCAGCCTCGGTTTCGAGTTGGAAGAAACCGCCGCGCCGCCCTACCGCGGCGTTTGCCGCATTGAACGCCAGCAAGGTGCTCGCTGCGCCACAAGCGGAGATAAGAAAATCGCGGCGACTCACGCCCAAGCGCTTGGCGTTATGACTCGCCGCTTCGTGGGCCATGCGGTTGGCGGCGCGATTGGCCGGCGAGAGCGGAACGGGGACAAATTCCCCGTTCGAAGTCGTATCCAGTTTGATCGGCAGTCGTTGGCCTTCAGGATCCGTCGCGTGTTTCATGGCATTGAATATAGACCAAGAATCTTCAGGTGGCGAGCCTTGGTTACGCGAACTTTCGGGGTCATGGCTGCTCCAGAAAAGATCTCTGTGAACGCTCCATTTGAGTTGTTATGCGTAAGCCGATAAACGCGCTGGCGCGGCACGCTATCGCGCGGCCGAGCAAGGAAAAATTTGTGGTCAGGTTGCGGTAGCACAATTTTCCCAACGCCAATCGCGACCTCCTTAATCGCTCGGTCAAGTGTGTCTAAACTCACGATCCTCGCCTTTACCGAAAAAAATAATTGAGATAGGCTGCAAAGGATTGAAAATTCCTTAGAGCAAGGTCCCATGGCGAAAAAAAAATTAGCGGCGGCGGAGATGGCGCCGAGCGTTCCGGCGCGCGGGTATCCCGATCTGCACGATCACCTGGAGCAACTCGAGAGAGAAGGCTTGTTGATACGGATCGACGAGCCGGTGGACAAAGATCAGGAGATGCATCCGTTGGTGCGCTGGCAATTTCGCGGCGGCATCAAGGAGAAAGACCGCAAGGCGTTCCTGTTCGAACAGCCGGTGGATGCCAGCGGCAAGCGCTACGATATTCCGGTCGCCATCGGGATTCTGGCGGCGAACCGGCGTATCTACGGCATCGGTCTCGGCACCGATCCGACCAAAGTCAATCAGCTGTGGGCGCAAGCGAAAGCGCATCCGGTGCCGCCGGTCGAGATTCCTTCCGAGGCGGCGCCGGTGCACGAGATCGTCATTGCCGGCGACGAGCTGAAAGAACCCGGCCGGGGACTCGATGGTATTCCGGTGCCGATCTCCACGCCGGGTTGGGACAACGCGCCCTACATCAGCGCGGCTCACTACATTACCAAAGATCCTGACAGCGGGATTCACAACATCGGCACCTACCGGGCGATGATCAAGGCGCGCGACCGGGTCGGCTGCAATCCTTCGCTGGAATTGGGCCAGGGCATCTATGTGCATTGGGAAAATTATCGCGCGCGCAAGGAAAAGATGCCGGCCGCGCTGTGCATCGGCGGTGTGCCGGCGATCTCTTACGTTGCCGCGCAAAAGCTCGCCTACGACGTCGATGAGTTCGCGGTCGCCGGCGGACTCGTGAAAGCGCCGATCCGTGTCGTCAAGGCGAAGACCGTGCCGCTGATGGTTCCCGCCGACGCGGAGATCATCATCGAAGGTTTTGTTTCGACGGAATATCTCGAGCCGGAAGCGCCGTTCGGCGAATCCCATGGCCACGTCAACCCGAAGGAATACAATCCCTACATGGAGGTGACCGCGATCACGCGACGTAAAAAAGCCATTCTCTGCTCGATCATCAGCCAGGTGACGCCGTCGGAGTCGAGCGTGATCAAGAAGATGGCCTACGAGCCGCTCTATCTCGATCATCTGAAAAACGTTCTCGGCATCAACTGCGTGATCCGGGTGATGCTGCACGAGCCGCTGACGGCGACGCAGAAGCTGACGGTGATTCAGATGCGTCAGCCGAGCCAGGCCGAGGTCTGGCGCGCCTTGATGGCTGCGGTCACTTTTCGCCCGTCGATGTCGAAGATCGTCATCGCCGTCGACGATGACATCGATCCCGAGAATCTCGATGCCGTGTTCTGGGCGCTCGGCTACCGCTCGCAACCGCACCGCGACGTGCAAATCATCCGCGGCACCGACGTCGGTCATGCGCCGCGCCATGACGCGCGCGGCGGCGCCGACGATTCCTGCTTGCTCTGGGATGCGACGTTGAAAGAAACCTTTCCGCCGATTTCTTTGCCGAAGAAGGAGTACATGGAGCGCGCGCGCAAACTCTGGGAGAGGCTTGAGTTGCCGAAATTGGAGCCCGAATCGCCCTGGTACGGCTACTCGCTCGGCGATTGGAATCCGGAGCTTGACGAGGAGGCGAAGCTCGCCGTCGCCGGCGAGTACTGGCAGACCGGCGAAAAGATTGCCGGCCAACGAAAACGCACCGACGAAGTCGCGGTCAATACTTCTTATTACGGCCAGCAGAAAAAGAAATAATGAAATTTCCAACGGATGCCTGGCATCCGAATCAATCCGCCGTGGATGCGGCAGGTAGAGGGATTTTCCTCACCGGCTAAAGCTAATTCCCGACGATCTTTCTTTGATAGGGGAAGTCGCGGGTCGAAAAGATCGACGCACTCTTTCAATCAATCGTCTCAGGAGCCCTCGATGGATTACAAAGCGCTCAAATGGTCGGTGCACGACAACCCTAATAATCCCGGCGAGCCGTGCATCGGCGTCATCGCCTTGAATCGCCCGGAGAAACTCAACGCCGTCGACCCGCTCATGCGCCTGGAGCTCGATGCCCTATGCAGCGAGATCGCGCGCAACTCGACCGTCAAGGTCGTGATTCTGACCGGCGAAGGGCGGGGCTTTTGCGCCGGCGGCGATCTCAAGTCGGAAGGCGACGTGCTCGGCGCCTTCGAAGGGTCCATGGGTATCAGCGGCCCGTACAAGGAGATGGCCGAGTACTTTTTCAACGATCTGCGCCATCGGGTTTTGCAGAGCGCCATGCGTAAGCTCGAAGATTTACCGCAAGTGACGATTGCCGCCATCAACGGCCCGGCGGTTGGCGTCGGTCTCGAGATGGCGACCTTGTGCGATATGCGCATCGCTTCGGATCGCGCGCGCTTCGGCGAAGTGGCGGTGCCGGCCGGCTTCGTGCCCGAGAGCGGCGGTGCGCGCAATTTGCCCAAGCTGATCGGCATCGGCCGCGCGATGCGTCTGATTCTTACCGGCGAGATCATCGATGCCAAAGAAGCATTGCGCATCGGCCTGGTCGAAGAAGTCGTGCCGGCGGCCAAGCTGCGCGATACCGCGTTCGCGCTTGCCGGGCGCATCGCGGCAAATCCTTATTTGTCCGTGCGCCAAGCCAAGCGGCTGGTGAAAATGTACTGGAACTGGAATCGCACCGACGAAGGTTATCAGCAGGAGCTCGATGCCGTGCTCGAAATCACCCGAACCAAAGACTGCCAAGAGGGCATGCGCGCCTTCGTGGAAAAGCGCCCGCCGCGCTATACCTATCCTTACGACGCCGACTGGCCGTTTCCGAAAAAAGGTCCGGCAAAGAAACCCAAGAAATAGCCGGTGATGACTTTTTCTCCAATCAGCGCGAACAGCTATCGGGTGGCGCCGGAAAAATTCAATCTCGCGCACAATGTGCTCGACGATCCGATCGCGCGCGGATGCGGTGCGCGCACCGCGCTCGTCGGCGAGTTCGGAGCGGTCACGTACGAATCGTTGCAGCAACGGGTCTATGCCGTTGCCGCGGGCTTGCTCGATCTCGGATTGCAGCGCGGCGATCTCGCTCTCATCAAGATGAGCAACTCGCCGGAGTTTGCCGTCGCCTTTCTCGCGGCGGTCAAGCTCGGCGTGATTCCAGTTCTGGTCAACTCGCTGCTTACCGCGGTCGAGCTGGCCGCCGTGCTCGAGCAAACCAGACCGCGGTTAATCTTCACCGAAGCATCGCGCCATGACGCCGTGCGCGAACTGCGCGGCAGCGACTTGTTCAAGCACGTCGTTTGCGCCGGCGAATCGACGGGGAGTGAAATTCCCTTCGCAAGGTTGGAGACAAAGTCTTCCACGGCCGTGATTACGGCCGATACGCGCAGCGACGAGCCCGCTTTCATCGTTTACACCTCCGGAACGACCGGTAAACCCAAAGGTATCGTTCATGCCCATCGCTGGATTGCCGCACTCGGTGATTTGAACCGCTACCGTTTGCCGCCGCAGGAGAACGACGTGGTCATGGCCACCGGCGAATGGAGCTTTATCAGCGCCCTCGGCCACAATTTGCTTTTCCCGCTGCGCAACGGGGTCACCGGTGCGATTCTTCCGGGCCGCGCCACAGCGGAAAATGTTTTAACTGCTGTCGAGGGGTTCAAAGTCAACGTGCTCCATTGCGTCGCGACGATTTATCGCCGCCTGCTCGCGATGCCCGAGTTCGAGAAGCAGCACGATCTAACAAGCCTGCGCTGTTCCCATTCGACGGGCGAGGCGCTGCGCGAGGCGACCTATGCGGAATGGAAGCGCAGGGTGGGTTCTGAATTGTACGAGCACTATGGTGTATCCGAATACCAACTGGTGATCGGCAACGGCGTGAGGGATCCGGTTAAACCGGGATCGGTCGGCAAACAACTCCCGGGAGTCGGCGTGGCGATTCTCGACGACGATTTAAAACCGGTGATCAGCGGCGAGCTCGGCCAGTTTGCGATTTCGACGTCGGATCCGGGACTGTTTCTCGGTTACTACAAAGACCCGGAGCGAACCGAGGCGGCGATTCGAAACGGCTGGTATCTCACCGGCGATCTCGCCTATCAGGACGGAGAAGGCTATTTCTACATTGCCGGCCGGCGCGACGACTGTTTCAAGAGCCGCGGCATTTTCATATCCCCGACCGAAATCGAAAACGCCCTGCAGAAGCACCCCGCGATCATCGAAGCCGCGGTGGTGCCGGTACCCGATGGCGATATCGGCAATAGGATTCACGCCGTCGTGGTCTTGGCCGACGGCTACAAACCGTCGGCTGATTTCGCCCAATCCATCCGCGAAAGCCTGCGGATACAAATCGCCCCCTACAAAATCCCTCACGACATCGAGTTCGCCGAAAGCCTGCCGAAAAGCGCGGTTGGGAAAATTCTTCGCGCCGGTCTGATCAAGCCGATATAATAGAAGAGTGTGAGTTCAAATCGTTCAAGCCGTTCAATCGCTGCGCTTCGTTCAAATCGTTTTCCGGATCCGGACGTTTTGAACGGCTTGAACGAAGGCGCAGCGGTTTGAATGTGTTAAGGATTCCACTTTGACGGGGTGCGGCTCTTGGGTTAATGACCTTTTTATTCAAACTCGTAACCGGATCAAATTTTACTGTTAGGTCGTGCCGTGCCACCGAAGTTCACCCGATCCCGCAAACGAAAGTCAGGATCCCAGCCAAGTTCCTGGCGTGCTTTCACGATCGAGACATAGCCGCTGTCTTCGGCGATATTGAAAACACCTGATTTGGCGCGCTCGATGGCAAGCAAGGCCGCTTGGGCCGCTGCATCGACATGCAGTGGAGCCCATCCGGTCCTCTCGTTGAAGCCGGTGCCCGGACCGTAAAGTTGACCATAACGCAGGACCACCCCCTCTAGCGGCGGCGACGTCAGGGTTAATCGCTCCAGCGCTACGATGCCTTCCACATTGATGGCATACGGTCCGTCGCTACGCACATCCAGCGGATCGCTTTCAGAATAGGGTTGCGGCCCATCCGCGTAGACCCAGCAGGCCAGACTTTGCGCTATGAAGCGGCGGGCGCCGGCCTGAAGCGCGGCCGCTATCAGATTCCGAGTGCCTTCCTTGCGAATACGCGTCGTGCGCACGACGCCGTCTGCCATGCCGCTGGGCTCGAGATTATCGGGAAGGTCCGTGAGCTGGTGGATCACCACTTCCGGACGAATCGCGGCTACAGCCCGCGTTAACGCCGGTGCATCGAAAACGTCAAGCACGATCGGAGTAGCGTTGGCGGCTCGAAGCTCGGCGGCTTTGCTCTCTGAGCGGGTCATGCCAAAAACCTCATAACCTGCATTGCAGAGCAGCGGCACGAGCTGCTTGCCGATCGCGCCGGTAGCGCCCGCGAGAAAAACTTTGTGATACATAAATACCTCCTGAAAAAATCAGTTACTTGTTCAATCGAAGTTACCTATAAGGATCGTTCAACTTTTCCGGGTTACGAACGATGTAGATCTCGAGAATACGCGTGCCATCGGTGATAAAAGATTGAACCGACTCGAGCTTCCCGTCGAAGTAGCGCAGCAGTCCCGGCGCACCGTTGACCTCCGCCATACGGAAAATCAGCTTCTCGCCAAATTTCCGCCGGACCCCCGCGTAAAATCGCGAGACAGGGTCGGGGCCCTGGAGTATTTTGATAACCGACGGCACCCTGCCACCGCCATCCGTTGTCACCCTGACCTCGTCGCCCAGTAAGTTCATAATCTGCTCTCGCCTGCCTGAGCTCGCGGCTTCGATGAATTTTTGCAGCAAGCCGACGTGCGCATCACGGCTTACGGCAAAACGAGGCCGTGCCTCCCGGACCCGTTGCCGTGCGCGGTGGATTATTTGCCGGCAAGCGGCTTGGTGCTTGCCAAGGATCTGAGCGATCTCGGCATAGTCGAAGTCAAACACGTCGTGGAGGAGAAACGCCGCTCTCTCCTCGGACGCCAACCGCTCCAGCACCGTGAGAAACGCCATTGAGATATCGCTGGCGAGCTCCAGGGTCCGGTCGGGAGAAACCGTTCCCGGTGAGACGAGCGGTTCCGGCAGCCATGGCCCGACGTAAGTTACTCGCTCGGCCTTGGCGGAGCGGAGTCGGTCAATGCTGAGTCGGGTAACGACAGTAACCAACCACGCTTCGGGGGAGCGCAGCTCAGATATATTCGACTCGAGCCAGCGGAGGTATGTCTCTTTAACGATATCCTCCGCGTCGGCGCGCCGAGCATTCGGTAGGCAATCCCAAAGAGCCGTGACCGATGCGCATTGAATATGTCAGGCGGCGCGTCCATGGTCTCATTAGCAAGGTAGGATGTATGCATCATACCCTCAAGACGGATGGCACCACCAAATTGTGACAGCCTATTTAGATGAATTTAGAAAGAAACTTTAAACGTGTAGTCTGAATAGACCGGCGGATCGGGATTGGTATTGACTTATCGCCAAACCGGGCAGCGAGAAGGACCCGCCAACTGCTGCGATATCGACCTGAACGGGCAACGGAAACTTGTCGGTATCGCATAACTAAAGTATGTTGCCGATGCCGTGCTAAAACGCATCCTGATACCGGCCGCCATCCTTGTGCTGATAGCCGTTGCATTAATCATTGCCCGCGAGACCAGGGAAACCGTCGCTTTCGTCAGCGCCTTGCATCCGCTAATGGGGCAGGCTTTGCTGTGGTTTCTGCTGGCTCTATACGCCGCGTGCATTCTCATTCCCGTCGTTACTTTCGCTCGGCTTCCGAAGAGGCTTGTGCCACCTTCGCCAGAAGACGCTTCCGCACAAGCCGCGTACTTGGAAGGACTTGCGCAACGCCTTCGAAGAAACAGATACCTCCGTAACCGGGAGTGTACGGCTGCGACCGTCGGACCTGCTCTTGCGGAACTGGCCCAACTCTCCCGTCAAAAAACCGCGGATACTGCCATGGCGGTGTTTTTGAGCACCGCAGTCTCGCAGTCGGGCCGGCTCGATGGCCTCATGGTCTTGGTAACGCAGTGTCGCTTGGTTTGGCAGATCGCCCACCTCTACTGGCAGCGGCCCGCGTCTGGCGATCTTATTGCGCTCTACGGCAACGTCGCTGCTGCGGCATTCGTGGCACAAAATGTCGAGGATATGGACCTCAGCGAATTGATCGAGCCTTTGCTTGCGCCGGTGTTAGCGAACTCGGTCGTCGCCGCGATTCCCGGATTCGCACAGGTCGCTAGTTTGGTTACGACATCTTGTGTCGATGGCACGGTCAACGCGTTTCTCACCTTGAGAATCGGTTGTCTCGCCAGCGGCTATTGCGGCAGCGTGATCAAGCCCACTGCTAAATCACTGCGGCATACCGCAACCCTGGAAGCGGCCGGCATGCTCGGCTCGGTCGCCAAGCAAGGCGCGGAGCGGATCGGAGTGGTGATTTGGGACGCCGCGAAGAGCACGACGGGGATCGCCACGTCGGCACTGACCGACACAGCGATCGCGACCGTCGAGCAGGTCTCAGCCGCCGCGCAGCGAGTTACCAACGCAACCGGCGCACGCGCCGCAACCGAGTTTCTCGTCCAGCTAGTCGCCAAGGGCGCGATAAAGACCTCGACCGCCATCGCTGAAGTGGTATCCCGGAAAAGGTGGGAGCGTTGAGTAAACGCGCTTTTGGCTGAGAGGGTCATGCATAGTACCCGAGGTTAGCTCTTGCTTGCCCCATCGAAGAACAAAGCAACGTAAACATTAATCCTGGATAGATAACGCCTCAGCGCTCCATACACGTTCATGTGCAGCTCTCACCGTCAATTTCTATTGGGTCGCGCCCAGACTCAACCGAGATTTCGAGTACAGTTGGTCAATTCGCTGCTAGCGCGTGAGGACAAGGAGGTAGCCGACGCCGTCGATCTCATAGGTTGCGATCGACTGTCGGCCGGTTCGTCCGATGTTCGCGCGGTACAGAGTCTCGCCGATCTTACCGTCGGCGGCGATACGACGGATGTGCAGGCCGCCAAGTGCGTCGAGCAGGACGAGCGATTGGGCGGTCCCGACACGGAGATGGGCAACGGCGGTGGCGACGGTTATTTGCCCCAGCGGTGCGGCTTCGTGCCACACCCGCGAGCCGCGTGAGCCGTCGTCGTTCATCCGATAGACCGATTGGCCGTCCCCCAAGCTGAACATGAAAGTCGACGCCCCAATAGCGTAGGACGCGATACCCATGAGCCGGCTAAGGCCAAAGATTCCGGCGGGATTCGCCACCACTGCCTCGGGCCGTCCGTTCGCCTGTAGGCGAACGATGCGGAGACTTTCGCTCGCACCCGCAAGTGCCACGAACGCGCGATTGCCTGCGCGAAAAGCGCAAACCTGGTCCCATGTCCCTTTCAAGAGGCTTGATGCTTGCTCGGCGCCAGTCCCGGGATAGACGCGCGACCCGATCGATCCATCCGTGCCGAGACGCCTGATAGCCGTGTTGTTTCCGTCGGCGCTGGCGAGCAGCGCCAATGCGCCATCGCCAATCGTGAAAGATGTTGCAGCTGTGAGTTCCAGCGAGAGAGTGGCTTCGCTGGCCACCGCGGCGAGCATGCCGTGATCGTCGATCCGCCGCGTGATTGCCCGGCCGCTCTCGCGGGCGAGAAGGTGCAGGTAGCTGGTTTCGCCGAGCCGACTGGCAAACGCCAGTGACAAATCGGCGGACAGGCGGCGCAGCTCGATGCGCTCGCCGAGTGAGCCGTCGGCGTCTATTCTGTATGTGGCAATATCGCCGCCACGGGCCCTGCCGCGCACCGAGCTGATGGTGTCGCGTATAAACGTCGCCGTCTTTTCGTGCACGAAGGCGCTGCGCGCGATGGCGTTGTGGCTGAACAGTTTTGTCAGCTCGTGCTCCTCGGTGGCCTGCTCGATGTGCTGACCGTTCTGCCAATGCGCGAGGTCGTCGCGCTGATAGAAGGCGAGCACAGTCTTCGGCACGGCGCCGACGCTGGACACACCGCCCCCGAGGTCAGCGCCGTCCCAGGACACGAACAGGTCGACCGACAAATCATTGCCCCACCGCCAGTGGTCTCTCGTCATGCCGGCGAACTTGGCGCAGCCATGGCTCTGGCCGACGAGGATGACGTGTCGCCCGCCGTCGGCGCGGTACTCGTCGAGGATGTCCTCCCAGGTCCGGATACCGGCGGGACGCACGGGCTCGAGTTCGGAGTTCTCCCATTTGCCGACGATGATCTGGTTGGCGAGGCCTTCGTCATTGCGCCGCCTGTTGCAGTAGCCGGAATTGCGGATGCCCTTGAGCTCGCTCGCCAGCTTTTCGTCGTTCATCAGTCTGAGTCCGAGGTGCTCCAAGAAGTTCGTGCAGTTTTCGTCGCAGAGGTCGTTACACTGCACGTTGCGATTGGTCGTCAGGGTTCTGATCAGCTCCGAAGAGATGCCCCGAAGTCGACAGCGGGCTGCGTCGACCTTTATACCGTGGTCCGCGAGCACCGCCTGCGCGTTCGGGTTTCCCGGCGGAGTCGGTGGCGCCCCCGTCCATGCTCCGCCCATCGACAGCAGGATGAGGATCCGCGGGGCTTCGCGAGTGTCGACGGGAAGGGGGGTCGTGAACGTTGGCTTGGCGCGATTGTCGAACGACGACAGCCGACAGCGAATGGCCGTGGATCCCGCGTGCAGTCGCACGCGGCCGCTGCCGCCGGGTTGCTGCGGCGGCGTCCAGATTGTGCTGTGATCGACCCATCCGGAGGGTGCCAACTCCTGCAGGGCCACCGCCGACACGGTGCGCGGTTCGAGGCCGACCAGCGTGAACTCGAACGACACGGCTTCATCCGTGAGGATGGTTCGGCGCACATCGGCGCGAAGACGGACTTGCGCTGACAGCGGGCGATGATGAGTGGCTGCGAACTGCATGACGGGATCCTGCGCTGTTGTCCGGCGTATTCGTATCGAAAGATAAGAAATTCAGAAAAGCGATTTTTCTGACGCGAGCTATAGCGCCGAGCCGGCGGGTCGTCAAGCGAGTGTTGGGATGAAAATTGCAGTTCTTGCTGCGAGTCGTAAGAATGGTTTGAGCTAGCTCTGGAGGTTGTCAATTGGAGCGGGACTTCTATGACAAAGACGCGGAGAGAGAATTAGCCCGGCTCGCGCATCACATCGCGCGCCCATGCCGGTAATTTCCTCTTACGCCGTGGATACCGCCGGCTCGACCGCGGCTACCTCTTCGGGAATTTCCTCGGTTAGTTCCTCAGCCAATACGACTTTATTTTTTAAAGTCGCCGCTCCAATGATAGTCGCGAATGGCACATCGGCAGCGTCGCGGCCCATACCGATGCGCACGAGCCCTGCCAGCGGGGCCAGTCGCGTGGCATCGAACAGATACCAGTGATTTCCCAGATAGGCTTCGAAAAAGCCATGAAAGTCGGGCGGATCGAGGGCGACGGCGTAACCTGAAACGTAGCGCGCCGGGATGCAGAGAGCACGGCACAAGGCGATCGCCAGATGGGCGTAGTCGCGGCACACACCGGAGCGTAGGATGAGCACGTCACAGGCGCCGGTCGAAGCGTTGGTACTGCCGGATCGGTAGGTCAGATGGTGGTAGGTCCATTGACAAACGGCAGCGACACGAGAATATCCGCGATCCAAGCCGCCGAACTCCTCAATGGCAAAATTAGCCAGCCGGTCCGACTCACAGTAGCGACTGGGATTGAGATAGGGCAGCACCTCCTCAGGCAATTCTGGATGGTCGATCTCGGGAATTTGCGGCGGGCTATCGACTGCGGGATTCAAACTAACTCGCGCCTGATAACGAAGCGTCAGCTCCCCGGGCATGGTCTGGAGGCGAAACACGCGATTGTCTTCGGCGCCCAGATAGCAATTATCGTATTCCTTGGCGGGCTCGACCCGAACCTCTTCACGGTCCACCACCTGATGCTGGGTGTTCGCCGCCGTGACATGAAACAAGAAACTTGTCGGCGCTGTTACCTGGTAGTGCAATTCACAGCCGACGCTAATTAACGACATGATTGTGCCTCAGTGTGATTTGGTTAACGGACATTTGCTAAAAGTGATCTCGCCCAATCCATCGGCAGCTCTCCTAAAGCCACCCCTAAACGCTGCTGCCACCACGCAGCGGCGGAGGCCAGCGCAGGTGCATCGTAGCGCTGTTGATAAAGCGAGCGGCTAGACGGATCAAAAACGATAACGTCAATCGGGAAAGCAACATCGATGACACTTGTACGCGTCGCATCGAAGGCAAGATAAGCCAACCCCAAGGCGTGAGTGATCGGCGTGTCGGCGGCCAACAACCGGTCTAGTATCGGCCTGCCATAAAGCGTGCGGCCGAGGATGAAATAAGGCGAGTCCGAGGTCGCCTCGATCCAATTGCCTTCGGGATAAACATAAAACAGCGTGGGCGTTGGATCGCCGTCGAGTTGCCCGCCGATGATCGCATGCAGATTAAAACTTAGTCCGCCTTGGGCGAGCGCCGCCTCGTCTTCCTGCCGGACTCTGCGCAACTGGTCGCCGAACGACTGGGCGACCTGATAGAGGCGTTCGAAATCTACGGCTTCGTCAGCGAGTTTCTCTTCAAGATAAATTATGGTCTTGTCGCGCAGCGAGCGTAACCCCGAGGTCATAATAAAAAGCTGCTGCGCACGATGGCTTACCAGCGCGAGTTTACCCTTGCTGAGCCGCTCGCCTCCCTTAACGATCTGGGTATCGGCCAGAGCCACTAGGCCCTGCTCCACCTTAATCCCTACGCAAAATGTCATGGTTGCCAATCGAAGAGTGCCGATCAATCGCGAAGCAGATGCCTTTCACTACCGGCAAGCTTATTTGATAAATCTAATATTGCATATTTTTTTCGATTCTAAAGCCCCGCACTTTTTTAAGTGACCAGGCTCCGGCGCGCGGTGCACCAGCCTTTTTCGCAATACAAGACGCGACCCTGTCAGACTTTCCGGATCTTGGCAGAGGTTCAAACTCAGACTTTCAGCTCCGATCCATCGGGAAGCCCTGCGACCCGCCGGTAGAAATGAAGAGCCAGAGTCAGCGTCAGGCTTTTTTCTATTGGTTCGACTAGCGTTTCGCCCACGAGAAATGTTTCAATAGCGGCTGCTCTATGCGCCGCGGTTACTCTGCACTTTTTTTTGTGATCTGGTTCATCGCCTGTGCGGGTGTCGCGAACGAACCGATCGCCGGGCGACCGGCGCACCACATGGCGGGCGGTTTTCGTAATCCCAATGCGGATTTCCAGCGCCCGTCGACCTGGACGCGCTGGCGCTTCGTGGTGCGCCGATTGTGGACGACTTCCTTCTCACCGCGGGGGTTCGTTGCGCCGCGCGTCGCCAACGACGGCGCCGTCCTGCGCGCCGGCAGTGTCAATCCGAGCATTACCTGGATCGGTCACGCGACCCTGTTAATACAAATCAACGGCGTCAATGTCCTCACCGACCCGCAGTGGAGCGAACGAGCGAGTCCGGTGTCCTGGGGCGGCCCGCGCCGGCTGAATCCTCCCGGGCTGGCATTCGAAGATTTGCCTCGGATCGATGCGGTGTTGATCTCTCACGACCACTACGACCATCTCGACTTAAACACCGTGAAGCGCCTGGCCGCAGCGCACGATCCGCTCTTTTTGGTTCCACTCGGTCTCAAGGCGTGGTTTGCCGAGAACGGAATGACCCGGGTCGAAGAGATGGACTGGTGGCAGGAGCGGGATTATCGCGCCGTGAAATTCGTCTGCGTGCCGGCGCAGCATTTTTCCCAACGAACATTGTCCGATGCGAACCAACGACTGTGGGCGTCATGGGCGGTGGTGAGCCCCGAGCGACGGCTTTATTTCTCGGGTGATACCGGTTATTTCGCGGGATTCAAGGAAGCCGGGCAGCGACTCGGTCCGTTCGACATCGCGGCGATCGCCATCGGCGCCTATCAACCTCCAGAAATCATGAAGGCCGTGCATCTGACACCGGAAGAAGCGGTGCAGGCCTTCATCGACCTCAAAGCCCGCCTGCTGCTCGGCATCCACTGGGGCACCTTCGATCTCGCCGAAGAGCCGATCGCGGAACCACCGCAACGGATGCTAGCCGATTTCCACCGCCGCAACATCGATGCGTCACGCGCCTGGATCTTCAAGCTCGGCGAAACTCGTCCGTGGTAAAATCAGTTCGAAGAGTCAACCAACAGCGCGGTAATCAGGCTGTGAAAAAAAGTTCGCGTCCGCTGTGCTTTGCCGATTCGCTTGATTGATTTGGCCGCCCAACGGGATACCGTAGAAACAGGATATGAAACGCTCAGGAACCGCAGATCTGCCGCTGCACGGCGGCCGCGTGCCGCTGTGGCTCGCTGAACGCATGACTAAACTCGGCACTGCGATCACCGAGGCGATCATTTATGATTACGGTTCCTCGGCTTTCCTGTCGCGACTGAGCGATCCCTTTTGGTTCCAAGCGCTGGGCGCGGTGATGGGCATGGACTGGCACTCTTCGGGCATCACGACATCCGTCATGGGCGCGCTGAAGCGCGGTCTGGCAACGCGCGCAGACGAGCTCGGCGTCTACATATGCGGCGGCCGCGGCAGATTTTCGCGCAACACGCCGCAGGAATTGCGCTCGATTGCCGACCGTCGCGGATTCGACGGCGAAGCATTGGTGCGCGCGAGCCGGCTAACCGCACGGGTCGACAACAATGCCATTGCCGACGGCTTTCAGATCTACCTCCATAGTTTTATTCTGGCAGCGAATGGAGAATGGGCGGTCGTACAGCAAGGCTTGAACGATCGAAGCGGCATGGCGCGCCGCTATCATTGGCACTCAGCCACGCTCAACGATTTCGTCGCCGAACCGCACACCGGCATTGTCGGCGAGAATCAAGGTTTCATAATGAATCTCGTCGATGCGCAGGCAAGACCCGCCCAAAGCGCACTTTTGACAATCGCTCGCGAAAAGCCGGAGACGACGCTAGCCGCGGCGCGTCACCTGCGCATGCCCGATCATCACGAGGTGCGCGCCGAGGACATCGATCTCAAACGTTTGGGCGCGGTGCTCGCTGTCGCCCATGAGCGCGACCTACGGCAGTTCGCCGAGCTGCTGCTTCTCGAAGGTCTCGGTCCACGCACGCTTCAGTCGCTGGCGTTAATTGCCGAGGTGGTGCATGGCGTGGCGAGCCGCTTCTCTGACCCCGCGCGATTTTCCTTTGCCCATGGCGGCAAAGATCGCCATCCGTTTCCGGTGCCGTTGAAGACCTATGACGAGTCGGTCAAGTTTCTTAGAACCTCACTCGATAGGGCAAGGCTTGGCGGCGGCGACAAGCTCGACGGCCTGCGCCGGCTCGACACCTTCGTGCGCGCGGTGGAGAATGAGCTGGAACCCCAAGCCGATTTCGAGGCGGTGGTCGCCCATGAAAAGGCGATCTCGCCGGCGCTTGATGGCCGCTCGGTCTTCGACGATAAGCCGAAACCCCGGCAATTGTCGCTTTTCTGATTCGGCCGATAAGCCGCTGTATTTCTGCTTCGGCGGGGCGCCAATCGGCGATAGCCGCTACAGCATGGCGTCGGCTAATCGATCTATCTTCATTCTTGGCGAAATCTCACAGTGTAGAGGCCAGCTTGGCGACTGCCTGGGAGGCGCCCTTGTCGATCGGGTCGCCGTGGCCGAAGACGGCGCGCTGGAAGTTGAGCTTCGCCAACTTCTTCACACTCTGGTGCGCCTGGGCCATGTCGGTGGTGTACTGAGGATTGGGACCGGCGAGCTTATTGCCGATGTTGTTCATGGCGTCGCCCAGGATGAGCAGCGACCCTGCCGGATCGAACACGCATACGTGACCCGGTGTGTGACCGGGCGTCGCGATTACTCGCAGGCCGAACACTTCGTCGTTGTCGCCGACCGCCTTGAGCGGGCGCGGTGACTTGATTTGCGCGATGTCCGCGGCGCCGGCATAAGCTGTCGCCTTGACGGCCGCCCCAAGTACCTCGCCAACGCTGCCCATGTGATCGGGATGATAGTGGGTTAGGATCACATGGTGAACCGCATCCCAACCCAGGCCGGCGGTGCGAACCACGTCGGCGATCTTTGACCCGTTGTTGGGCGTGCCGGTGTCGACCACCGCCGCCTCCTTGCCGCGGATCAGGACGTAGGCATTGACGATGCCCAAGTTCACCCGCAGGGTTTCGGCTGGCCCCAGGTTCTGAGCGTGGGCGACCCCGATCGCGAGATCATGGCCGCCGATGGCGACACCCCACCCCCTGCGCCCGAGGCCAAAATTGAGTTCGCTCCAGACCGCGAAACTGCCCACGGCGACCTGGGCCAACCAGGTTCGGCGACTGATTTGCTGACCTTTTGGCATTGAACCCTCCATGCGTCAAGATACCGCGATTGCCATGCACACCTACCGGCGAGAAACATGGAAAAATGTCTCGCCTCAGATTGCCAAAGTCAATGGCGCCGGAGTCGGCGCAAACAGTCTCAAACGACGCCCATCAGTAAGGCACTACGCAAGGACTCGCATGGGATGGAGTGCCTACGAGCCGCCTTGCGGCGTGGTGCTGGGCAGGAAGCGATTGACCTTGAGCGCGCTGACAATGGTGGCGACGTAATCTTCAATCGCCTGCTTGACGTTCTCCGGGTCGATCGTGCGGACCGTGCCGGTCCAGATAATCTCATTTTTCGCTGCGATATACAGCGTGGTCTCGGAGTAATAAACCGGATATTGATAGGAGCTTTGCGGCGGGTAGTAGCCGCCGCCGTACCATCCCGGATGGTACCAACGATAATAGCCGAATCCGAAGTAGGGCTGGAAATAGCCCGGGCTTTCATCGGCGCGCTGTTCGACTCGTATTAACCGAGTGACGAGGACACCGTCGGCGCCGGCGCTTTGCACGGCCGTTTTGACGCTCGTCTCGAGATCTTTTCCAGGGTTGGCGACGAACCGGTAACTCGGCGATGCATCGACGCCGGCCGCGCCGAGCTCGGCAACAAACCGGTCTTCCAAGTTGCGCCGGATGGCATCTTCTTCAAGGGCTCCGACCACCATTATCTTTTTAAAAACACGCGGTGCGCTCGCGTAGTCGGGGTTACTCCACTGGCTGACGATTCTTTTGGCAGTGCAGCCGCTTGTCGCGACCAGTAGACCAGCCGCCATCACGATAAGTAGCCAGTGACGGTTCATCTTTCTCATGATCGATCTACGCCGGGCTGGTAATGAACACGTAAATTGACAGCCATTCTCTCTGACGGGAGCTATGGCCCCGGACTGACGAGCCGTCACTCGCAGGAAGCGAGAAGAAAATCTCCCTACATTATCTTCCCATACAGGTATTGCAGTGCAAGATTCGACCTCATCAATTTTCCGAGGATGATCGCAACGCAAGACCCGCCATCCGATTAATTCATGTGCGAAGCGGTATTCGAGCAGTTGCGAAAGTCAATCGCGCGGGGGCGTCACCCGGGGCCCCGGATCCGCGCTTGGGTCTTCGAACGCCGTCGCCGCGCGCTAGTCGGCATGAAGCACATCTCAACCGACGAGTTTTTTCTGCTACCCCTCGAAGGGTTTTCTATGCCGTCGATAGACAAGCAGGTAGAAGGATAACATCGCGTAGTTGTAGAAAAAATCTTCGATCGGAATCGTAAACAGGCGTACGCCAAAGATCGCCGCAGGGTTGTACTGCACGACCGGCAGCGCGGTCAGCACTGAATTGACGAGCAGAAACGGCATGTAACAGATCGCCAACCAGGTCCAGTAATGCCGGCTGGTTAGCAACGGACGGTCCAACCAATAGGCGACGATGAGAAAAAAACTGCATGAGGCCAGCGCCTTTGACGTATATCCTTGATCGCTTAGCGCCAAACTCGCCGCCATCAGCACGACGACCGCCGCGATCAAAACCGGAGTCGACATTTTGTAAAATCGCTCTTGGGTCGCATACAAAACCACCTCGTAAATGAACAGGCAGCTATAAGGCACGGTGATGAAGAAAAGCACTTCTTCGAGCGGGATGTTCAGAAGCTGGACGCCGGTCAGATATTTGCCGTTAAAGCTCCATTCGCCGCGCGCGGTAACGAAAACGTCCCAAATCAGATAGCAGGCGCCGACGAAACCGGTCGAAAAGCCGACGGCAGGAAGTTGCCGGTGGTAGGCGGTGCGCTTGTCAAATGTCAGGGCGAGCGGAATGGCGATAATAAAGCCATTGATCAAAAGATAGGTGAATGACATTTCAGTCGCGTTTGGCAAAAATCCCGCGCGTTGGCACGGAGCGCACGGGCTCTTCGCAAAGACCGTGTTTGGCCAGAATAGCGTTGGCGCAAAGCAGTCCGGATGTAAAGGCGCCTTCCATAAGCATCGCCGGTGTGCCGGTTTTCACCCAATCGCCGGCAAGATAAAGATTGGCGATTGCCGTGCGATACTCGGGCCTGCTCTCGTGCAGGCCGGTATAAAATGCGGTGAAATCACGCCTCACCTGCAGGTGATCATGAATCATCGTCGCTTCGCGCAGCTCGGGAAAAAAGTCATGAAGCTCGGCGCAAAAAGCCGCTTTGACTTCGGCATCGGCGATTCCGTCGGGCAGCGCGTAACAGTGCAGCTCGTACACGCCGCCGCCCGACCGGCGCGCCCAGTCTGCGGCGCTGTTGTCGAACTGATGGTAGAAGGTCACGGAGTCGAGAATGGCGCGCTTTTCGGTGATGATGAAGACGGGGAAATCGTCGCCGGTGCGCCGATCCAGCCAGATCCGATACACGGCGTAACCGCTGGAAGCTTGCAACGACGTCAGCTGTGACCAGGTCTTTGCCGATGCGGCCTCGATCCAGGGAGAATGCTTGCAGATGTCGCTGGTTCCGGTCACGTCCGAAGCAAGGATGAGGTCATCGAACGGCTCGGATCCGACGAGCAACGAATCATTTTCACGGCGAATTCCATCGACCCGGTGGTTCAAGCGGATCGATACATTGTGGCGCTGCAGATGACTAAGGATCGGTTCGAGCAATGCGCGATGATAATCGGTATCGAAGTAATCATAGAGCAAACCATGGTCGTGGCTGAGATAAAAAAAGTGAAAACTCTTCATCAGCTCGGCCGTGCTCAACTTTTCTGCGGGGGCGAAAAAGGCGCGCGCGAAGGTATTGAAGGTCAGTCTCAAGGGCGACGGCAGTTGAGCTGCGCTGGCGAATTCAGCAAACGTCATTCCGTCATACTTAGCGAAAGTCTTCGCTTCATCGTACTCCAAGAACTCGCCCATTCTCCAGCTCGGCGGATTGAGCAAGACATCGCGGAATCTGAAAAACTTGTTTCTACCCAGTGACAGTATGTTGAGCACCGGCGTGGTTTCGACATTCTTGAAACTATATTTTTTGCCGTCATGCGCCAGGACCAGGTAGTCGTCGATGGTCTTGAAGCGTCGGTGCGCGCCGATTTTTTCCATGAAGCAACGCAGGTTGTAGTAGTGCCGAAAAAAGGCGTGAAAGCCGTGGTCGACTTTGGTCGCATAGCCGTCGGAGAAAGCGACATCCCACGAGCCGACCTTACCGCCGATGTACGAATTTCGCTCGAAAAGCGTAACGGCGAAGCCGCGTTCCGCGAGCACAGAGGCGGCGCCGATGCCGGCGAGGCCGGACCCGACCACGGCAACTTTCTTCGCCGGCGAAACCGATGCCGGCTTGCTCCGATCGACCTGGTTGATGGTTACGCTATAGCCGCCAAGTTTGTTGCTGATGCGCGATTGTAGGAAGGCTTTGAGCACGGTTGTCAATTCCCGGGATGCGCGAGCCCAACTATCGGGATTCCACGGCGCTGGCTTGGCGGCGTATGAGTCGTTGAACGGGGTGGACGGTGCGGTTGATTTCAGTCGGCTGCCGGAGCGGGTCGGCGTCGAATGCCTCCTGCTCCTCCTCGATCATCAGGACATCCTGGCGCACTAGATTGGCCAACAGCCGTTTGGCCACGTTGGTTAGAACCCGCTTTACCAGACGCCGCACGGCAAGCGGCGCCTTAGTCAAGCCGGCAAATTTGGCAAGGGAAGTGTAGTGAATAAGATAGGCGTCGGTGAAGCGCTCGTTCACCGGACGGATCAGACAAAAGATTTTGAAATCGTCGCCCAACGTCGATTTCCAGTTAGGATATTCATAGGTCACGGTTAAAGGCGCCGAGTGAAGCTTGCGCAGCGGCGGAATAAACAGCTCTAAAATCGAGCTGAGATCCTTCACGCGATAGTAAGTGGTGGCGTCATAAATTGCCGTCACTCGATCGTCGGCTTCGACGACCTCCTTGAGCGCTTGCGCGGTCCACACCTGATACTGGGCGTGCAGGCTGCCGTGATACATGTCCATCAAGTTTTCGATCAGGTAAGAAAAATGCGCGCGCGAAGTGAGTCTTACCCAACTGGGAATTTCGTTGAGATCGTCCCATTCGTTCATACGCATCGGCGACACGGACGCGGCGGCAGCGGGATCGCCGGGAAAAATCCACACGAAGCCGTGCCTTTCGAGAACGGGGAACGGTCTAACCCGACAGTTGGGCAGGCTGGTTTTGGACGCGAGATGAGGCACGTGAACGCATCGGCCCGCGTCGTTGAATTGCCAGCCGTGATAAGCGCATTCGATCTTATCTTCGATGACGCGGCCGTGGCTGAGCCGCACGAGCCGGTGCGCACAGCGATCCTCCAACGCGCGCAGCTCGCCGTCGCGGTTTCTAAAGACGACAATGGGTTGGCGCCAAATCTCCCGCCCGAGCGGCTGGCCGAGGACGTCGGATGCCTTGGCGATCATATACCAGCGGTTGGGATCGATGCCGGTGCGGCGGATGTGGCCGTTCAACTGCTCAGCGCGCCTGGCGCAATTTGTGATCTCTGACTCCATGGAGTTTTCAATGGTCCGCGCATCGAAGCATGAAAGATAAGATAAAATATTTGGCGGCACAAGGCAGCGAGTCCGGAGGCACCCGAGAGGGTCATAACCGCACGCCGCGACTCTACTGAATCCTCGCCAATTCCGAGGGCGAGTCTTGCTGCCAGACGGCAAGATTTTTGTGAGTTGCTCGCCGGGATTGCCCTGCTATGGAAAAATTTGAATCTATGCATTTCCTCGCGAATCACCCGGGCGCCCAAGCGATCGTAAATGACTCTGCTCCTGTTTCAGCCTTAAACATTGGCGCAGCGATTATCTCATGAGTTTGAATTCGCCGCATATGCTGCGTAGTTTTGTCGATATGTTAGTGCAATCTGATCTACCTGATTCTTCAGACGCGCGCGCCGACGGCCAGGCGAAGGAATTCCTTCGTTGTTGAATGACCCGACAAGCGCTGGACAGGATTGCCGTTAGTGAATGGTCGGTGGCGGGAAAGTTAGCGGTCGTGGGTTGAAGTATTCTAGAATAAAAGAGAATGCACGCCATGCCTCGGCGTATTCATTGGAGCTGAGATGTCAGAGTTAAACGAAACCAACTATCGTCTCAATGATCCGGTGGACGACAAGCGGGATCACATTCTCGGACCCAACGACGCTCCGATCACGCTGGTGGAATATGGCAGTTACGACTGCCCGCATTGCCGCGCCGCGAACGAGCGCATCGTGCAGGTGCGCGGCGAGTTCGGCGACCGATTGCGCTATGTGTTTCGGCATCGGCCGATCAGCGGCAGCGATATTGCGCGGCGCGCCGCCGAACTGGTCGAATCCATCGAGGATCCTAAGCAGTTCTGGGACGCCCATGTCGCGTTGATGACGCGCTCGAAAACCCTCACCGAGGAAGATCTTGGTGCCGTCGCAGATGAGCTGGGCGTGGCGCGGCAAAATGCGCAAGATGCGCCAGCGGCAGCCGAACGCGCTAAGGCGCGGGTTGATCGTGATGGCGAGAGCGCCCGCGCCAGCGGTGTGCAATTTACCCCAACCTTCTTCATCAACGGACGGCGCTACGACGGCCCCTGGGATGAAAGCTCTTTTTCCGATGCCATGCTCGCGCCGCTTGGCTATCGCGTGCGCACCGCCGCGCTGAGCTTCGCCAGCTGGGCGCCGTCCACCGGTGTGTTGCTGCTGCTCGCGTCGGTGCTGGCGGTTGGCCTCACCAACTCGGCGCTCGGTCCAAGCTTTGATGCATTTTGGCACACTTATTTCGGGCTTACGTTTGGCAAATTCGATTTTCGGATGCCGTTGCTGGACTGGGTCAATGACGGTGTGCTGACGATTTTTTTCCTCGTTGTCGGCCTTGAGATCAAACGCGAATTCACCGTCGGTCATTTGGCTAGCTGGCGCTCCGCGGCATTGCCGATTGCAGCAGCGATCGGCGGCATGGTGGTGCCGGCGCTTCTTTATAAGGTGGTCATCCGAGATGGGCCGTGGTCCATCGGCTGGGGCGTGCCGATGGCAACAGACACCGCCTTCGCGGTGGCTCTGATCGCAATGATGGGAAGACGAGTGCCCATCGAGCTGCGTATCTTCTTGACGGCGGCCGCGATCGTCGACGACATCGGCGCTATCATCGTTGTGGCTCTCTTTTATTCCGGTGAGTTGAATTTCGGTTACCTCGGCGCTGCGGCAGTGATCACCGGAGCGTTGGCGTTGCTCAACCGATCGGCCGTTTATAATGTGTCAATTTATTTATTGCTGGGCGTCGGTCTGTGGGCTTGTGTCCACGCCGGGGGTTTGCACGCCACATTAGCCGGCGTCCTCCTGGCCGCGTTTATTCCGACCCGGCCGCCGCCGGATTTTAGAACTCTGGCGATGCAGGCGGATACGATCCTGGCAGCTGAAGCGCGCCACGGCGGCGAGCAATTGCGCCAAGGGGCTTCGGCGCCGGCGCTGCGCGCCTTGGACGCGATCCATGATCGTCTGGAATCGCCGGCAGACCGGCTGCTGCGCAATGTCGGTCCGCGTTCGAGCTATATCGTGCTGCCGATCTTTGCGTTAGCGAACGCGGGTGTGGCGATAACGCCGGATGCGCTTCACGGCCGAGAGCCGCTGCTGCTGGCGATCATGTTAGGACTGGTGATCGGCAAGCCGTTGGGATTTATGATGGCGTCCGCCGTCGCCGTGCGCGCCGGGCTTGCGCAAAAGCCCAACGCATATTCCTGGCGGCATCTCGCCGGCGCCGGCGCGCTGGCCGGTATCGGCTTTACCATGTCGCTTTTCATTTCGGGCCAGGCGTTCCCGGTACCCGGCGATTTTGCCGCCGCCAAGATTGCCGTGTTCACCGCATCGATAATGTCGAGCTTGATCGGCGTTGCGGTGCTATGGAATGCCCACAGTCACGAAACCGCAGACGGAGAATGATCGTCACCGAGCGCGATCCGGCAGAAGAGCGCATTATGTTTATTGGTGCAGCTGAGTGCGCGCCGTTTTGGTTCGCTCTCCGTCACAGACTTGAGTTTTTTTACTACTTGACGAACCCGCGTCCCCTTAGCAGAGGCAGGCGGCGTGCCGACGCTTACGTCTTGGTGATGCCCGAGTACGACCGAGCGACTTCCGGCGCGCTCAAGAACGCCATCGATTTCCTCTGTAATGAGTGGAACAATACACTGTCAAGTGAATCCAGATTTACTCTTTGAGGGGTTAGCTGGAATCGGTAGAATGCCAATCGCTTTTACGTCGTAGGAGAGAATAAATGCAAAACCGCAACGCGCAGATCATTGCCGGGAGTATCGTCCTCATTTGCCATCTGACCGGATGCAGTCATCAAACCGTGACAATGATCCAGCCAGGCACCGGCGCCACTGCCGAGTGCAGCGGTTCCAGTTACGGCTTCGGGCCTCTTTTCAGCGAAAAGACTGCCGATAGCTGCGCGCGCGTCTACCAAGACCGTGGTTTCGTGCCGCTCGAACGGCTGAGCCCGGAAGATCGCGCCAGCTTAGAACAGCGCGGCCTGCTGCCAAAATAGGCGTGAAGGCAGCCATCGCCACGTGCGTATTCAGGTGCAGCCAACAAAAATCACCATTGGCGCCGGCTTTCGACGTTTCGGTATCCTCTCGCGGACGACCTCGCGTGCTTTAGGTCATGAGATCAGCCCGGCTCTCATCCCGGTCGGATCACCGGTCGATTTTGACAGCCGGGTAAATCTAACCAGTCCCAAAGCTATATTATTTAATAGATGTTGGATTCTAGGGAGCGGATTGCAACTTGTTTTGGCGGCTTTTTTGTTGGGGGATCGCCGATCGGCTTCTTGGAGATTTTGGGCTCCTTAACGGGATTTTTCTTGGAGATGGTGGTTCTTTTCTCTCCGCAAAAGCTGCTATTTTCGTGCCCACTCGTCTTGCCCTTCTATGCACTGAAGATATCGGCGTCATTTCAGCGGATGGCGGGTCGCCGCAGCCGCCAGTTCCGTCTCATTGGTCAGGTCCAGACGAAGCGGTGTCATCGAGACGTAACCGCGTTCGATGGCCCAGCGGTCGGTTCCCTCCTCGGTGCCTTCGATCGGAACGACGCTGAACCAAAAATGTTTGCGGCCCATCGGATCTTCGCCCGGCACGACGCGGCCATCGTAGTGCCGCACCGATTGGCGTGTCCAGCGCAGACCTAACGGTGCTTGCTCGGGAAAATTCACATTGACCAGAGTCAAATTCTGGTCCTTGAGCAAGATCTCAAGGACTCTCTCAGCCGACGGTTTGATGATTTCGAAGTTCGGTTCGTCGTTGTTTGCGGGCATGCTAAAGGCGACACCGCGCAGACCCAATAGAGTCGCCTGTTTTGCGGCCGCGACTGTGCCCGAATGCCAGAGGGAGTTTCCCAGATTGGTGCCGAAATTAATACCGGAAACGACCACCTCCACTTTGTCCCAGTTGTGCGCGCCGATAACGACGCAATCCGCCGGGGTGCCGTTCACGCGAAACGCTTCAAACCCCTGGATCGGCGTGCGCTTATAGCTAAGCGGCCGCTGGGCCGTAATCGAATGTCCCGCCGAAGACTGCTCAACATCCGGTGCGACAATCCGAACGTCGCCAAACTTCGAAGCAACTTCCGCCAGCGCAACAATCCCAGGGCTGTAAATTCCATCGTCATTGGTAATCAGAATGCGCATCGGCGAGGGCCTCCTTGAACAAAGCTGCGGCGACTGTCAATCTTCCTAGCACGCTGACGATCAGTATTTCATATTTAATCGACCGATCTACCCAGACTGGAAAAAAATGAAGGTGACCCTTATCCACAATCCCGACGCCGGTGGCGACAATCAACCCTCCGGCGACGATATTTTAGAACTGATTCACAAGGCCGGACATGACGCGACGTTGCAGTCGTCCAAGGATGGGGACTGGGATAAAGCGTTGCACGAACCCGCCGATATCATAGCAGTTGCCGGGGGCGACGGCATGGTGGGTCAAGTCGCCAAGCGGATGATCGGCATGCCGATTCCTATCGCCATTCTGCCCATGGGTACCGCCAACAATGTGGCCACAAGTCTCGGCGTGAAGCACCTGGCCATCGATGAGTTGATTTTCGGCTGGACTTCCGCCCGACGTGTAAAGTTCGACGTTGGCAATGCCAAGGGACCGTGGGGATCCATCCCCTTTATCGAAGGCCTAGGCATGGGACTGTTTACGGACACCATGTCGCGGTTGGACGCCAAAGATAATATCCAACTTGCTCATCTTAGCGATATTGAGGAAAAGCTAATTTACGTTTTGCAAATGCTAAGAAGCCGCGCCGAAAGCTGCCACTCGCATGAGATGAAGATCACGTTCGATGACCGTGATCTGTCGGGAAAATATATTTTGCTGGAAGCGATGAATATTAATTACATCGGGCCCAATTTCTGCCTCGCTCCGCCCGCTGACCCTGGGGACGGTTTGCTCGACCTCGTCATCGCCTCGTATGACGAGAGAGAGCGAATACATCAATATCTTTCAGACCGTATCGATAATAAATCGAATTACCCAGGATTGACGATTCACAAAGGCAGACATTTGCGCATCGAATGTGAAGCCTTAACCGTACATATCGACGACGATCTCTGGCCCGAAATCGGCGCGCAGCCTCCGCCTAACTCAATGGTTATCGAAGTCACCGTCACTCCCCAAGCACTGGAAATGCTCGCGCCGCCATGACGCAACGACGCGCCGGCATGCTGGTCACTATCGTTGATTCTTATCTTGCGCGGCAAAGCATTGCTATCGGTGAAATATTTCGATCTCCACTTAGGGTTGGCTGCGTCCGTCCGAGGTTCGCCGGAGACGTGAGCTGCTGAAGAAACGCCCTGCCGGTTTTTACTGTAGATTGCGTCCTTTCACGTTGCAGCGTGGGCATGTGTGTGCGAGGCATTCGAGCCATTGTGCCGGGCGGTATAACGCGAGTGTGCAGCTCGTCCAACTGGCGCTGAGAGATTGCGGCATTGTGCGCTCCGTTACAGAGCCTCAGGCGTTGTCGAGCTTGACGCCGATCTAGCGGCGGAAATAAAGTGTGGCCAACAAGGGGATTCACCGTCGTGCCGCGCCGTTTTCGCCAACGGCAAAGCACTGTCGCCGCTAAGGGCACGTTGGTCAGGTCCGCTGAAACCATAGCGACAGTACCACTCTAGGAATGTTACGAGTTAGTTCTCGGTTACGGAAAAAAGGCGATAACAGCTAGTTAGTATTTAAAATCGTCAACCCGCAATGTCTTACGAGGTCCTAAAACAAGAGATCAACCAAACCCATCAGACATGCCACGATATTGTGAAATGGAAGCTTATTTTGGTGAGTTCTATTTCTGCCGTCTCATTCGGGCTGACGGCAGAAAAAGTACCCAGAGATTTTCATCTCTTACTTTTGTTGCTCCCTTTGGTTTGCGCATATTCTGATCTTCTCTATTACCAGAATTTGTTGCGCATTTTTGTGTTGGCGACATTTCTGCGGAGTCAAACTTCTTCCGACCCGGTGATCCAATACGAGAAATTCGTTTCCGAGACACGTAAAGCCAGAATTTTTAACCTTGAGCTGTTTTCTCAAGTCGTTTCCAGCCTGATATTTTCACTTGCCGCAGTAGCGGCGTTATATCTTGAAATTAGAAATCCTACATTTCCGGAGACGGACTCGTTATGGTCATTGCGCATAATAACTGCAGCCTGGCTCATGGGCATGGCGCTTATTATTGCTACTTTTCTCTCATTCGTGGCTCGGAATCGGAGACTCGATAACAAGAAATTGTGGAGCCGAAGCACCCAGGCATCGATTTGTGTCCTCGTATTCTTATTGATTGCGCTGTTAGCTTATGTGTTGCCGGGCTACTTAAAGCCATTAATGCCTGCCGCCTCCAGTTGTCCAAGCATTGACCACCTTTCTTCTTGCAAAGTTCACCGGCCTGCTCACAGCTCCCCTTCTTGAGACCAGCTGCGCGAAACCTAGAAAGCCTTTTTCGCTCGTTACATTTTATGAAGCGCTGAACGCGACTGAGAACTGCTTTCCATTATGGAATGAGATAGGAAAATCAATTCACAAAAGCTAAGAGCCAGTGAAATCAGACCTCGGAAGTTAGCCGTAAGACTGGAGCCACACCCGCCAGAATCGAACTGGCGATCTACTGATTGCGAATCCCGGGAGGGTCGACACACTAACCAAGAAGACCCAAGCATTCCCATTGATTACGTCCGCCTAGGATCCGACCGTTGGGTTTGTTTGGGGCGCTTGGGTGGCAGTACTCGGAGAGAAGACGACAAGTGGCAAGCCGAGATTTTATATACGACCTAGCAGGCTGCTGAAAAACTCCTAGGAGTCCTTCGCCGTCGCTCAGGACGAACGGAGGGGAGATGATATCATTGATGTTTTTCCGTTCATGCTGAGGTACTCGAAGCATTCCGGACCTTTTTTCAGCACCCTGCTAGACCTAGAAAAACAGTCCTCCGCGTGGCGAAATCCGCTACACTGGCGTTATGTCCCGAGGCAGACGCACAACGAATCGCGTTCCGTCCTCCCCTGACGAGGTAACGCTGATTGTTCCCGCATGCGCTTCAACAATCTCACGAGCTACAAACAGACCAAGCCCTAAATGCCGAGTGTAACCTTCTTGTTTGGTGGCACGAGAAAAAGGATTGAAAATTGTCTTTAGTTCAGATTGAGGTATCGGGGCGCCATTGTTGTGTACTGTGAGGACAATTTCCTTAGATTCCCCGTGGGCCTCAACGCTCACTGGGCTTGTCGGGTCACCATGCTGTATGGCGTTGGAAATAAGATTAGCAAGCATTTGGCTTATCCGAATCTCATCTAAGGCGCCGTGCAGACCTGCGCCGCAATCTGCACGGATGGTGCGCTCCGGATGGGCCGTGATGAATTCCGCAACTGCACGCTGACAAACTTGAGTAAAGTTTATTAATTCCCGTTTGACGATTAAAGGCTGTCCAAAACGGGCCCGCGTAAAGTCGAGCAGGTTATCAATCAACTTGCTCATACGCATGCCACTATGAACCATATTTAGCGGCAAGCTCTTCGACAGCGACCTTATTGAAACCGGCTCTTTGAAGTATCTGCGCCGAAGAAACGATCGCGTTTAGCGGATTCCGCAGATCATGCGCCATGACAGCAATGGCTAAATCCCGGGACGTATCAGTTTCTTGCATGAATCGAACAGTCGATTCAGTAAGGGCCTGATCAATTCCTTCATTGAACCTAATGAGTTGATGAACGTTAGATTGGTCCCCCAAGTCAGGTGAACTATCCGACACAGTCGAGTGACAGTGGCGCGAAGAGCCCGGTATTCCGATACTAGTTCGGCCTGATTGAAGTCCAATCTGAGGCGCTCTGCAGCGTGAATTTCCGCACTAGTTTCCACTTGTGTGGGGCGGGCACGACCCTTGGACTTCTCTGCTTGCTCTAGCGGAGTTTGCGCAGCCTCCATATCCTTCGCAATGGTCTTCAGAATTTCTTCCGCTGAATCCCGTAGTACGATTTTGGTGAATTTGGATTCAGGCAAGACGGTGGCGGCGAAGGATTTCCATTCCGTGAGAATCTGCTCGAGGTTTCGGAGAATGAATTCTGACAGACGCATTTCTTTTTCAGCCATCCACGTGATGGATGGATCGTTTAGAAGGCGCGCCGGTGGTGTGGTGGCGCAGTTAAACGAGTCGCTGAATATTCGACATTAAATTATCGAATATGACAGGCTTGCCGATGATTAGGGATTTCGGCATTTTGGAAACATCAAGAGCGTCATTTGGATACGAGGTGAGAACAATAAAGGGGGTGTCTGGGGACATCGAACGGAGCCGCGTGATGACCGCAATACCATCAACGCGCGGCAGATGGATATCTGAAATCACCAGATCAAAATGAAAATTGCTTAGAAGATCGAGAGCCTCGGCGCCATCTTTCGCCTCATCTACTTCATAACCTTCGCGACGCAAAAACATGCTGATCAGTTTTCGGCTGATTGGTTCATCCTCTGCGAAGAGAATTCTTCGTTGCATGGGCTTTTTCCGTCTTCCTATCGAAGCAACGGCGAAATCTGTGGGAGGCACATCATCCTCAGCACTCAGCGCTCCGCTGCGCTTGGTTCACAACATCCACTGCAGCGACCGATATCGAGGTCGACTCTTTTGGCGCTTTCAACCCGTTCCCGAATAAATCTCGCCGGCGACTCAGATTGATTACGAAGGCATGCGGACGCCGCCGGTGATGCCTCGCCTGCGATTAATAATTTCCAAGGCCAGCGACGCCTGATCGGCTGGCTCGACCAAAAGCAACACTTGCCCAGCGTCGAGTTCCGGGATGCTAGGAATTTCTTCCGCCGCTGCCGTATGCACTTTCGTTTCGGCGATGAAATTTTCCTGAGCCGCGCTGTCTTGCATGGCGACGGCAATCTGATAGCCGGCAAAGCCGGCACCTTTTAACTCTTCAACCGCGCTCTTGGCGTGCTCCGAATCTGCGAATAAACCTGTGACCCGGGTCTCGCCTGCCATAGTGTTTTCACCGCCGTTTATTTCTTTCTCCGCACGAAGCGTTTTCGGGTAGTTGGTAAAATCTTTTAGTTGCATGCCTTACCTCGCAATTAAGTATTCAGGTTTAAGTTACTCGCCACTCGCTTTGCCTAGATAAAGCAACGAGCGTACCAACCTTTTTGGCATGGTAGGATGACCAAATGTGTTGGATGTGACCCAAAGGCCGATTGAATTTCCCGGAGATGAAACGTAGCACGGCGGACCAATTGAATCGCACTTGCGAAAAAGCAATCCGAGAGTTCCACCATTCAGACCACAACACGGAAGCAATTAAGAAAGCTGTATGATGGCTAACTCGGGACAGAACCCGGAAAGTTTGTAGGAGTTGGGCTGCGTGAGCTTCAAGTTATTGAAAAAACTGGAGCCACCCGCCAGAATCGAACTGGCGACCTACTGATTACGAATCAGTTGCTCTACCAACTGAGCTAGGGTGGCTTTATTCAGGTTGTTAGTTTACTCCGCGGTTCGTCCGGATGAGGAAAGCAATTATGCTAGAAAAATTATACTAGGATCAAAGGCCGAGTGTGTCTTGTGATCATCATAGCGACTTTCTCTCGGATGACAATAAGCTTTCGCCAATTCTAAACGGCAATTTGCACCGGCTGGCCAATTGTGATTTTCGCCTATCATACCTCGGACTAGCACAGAAGTATTTTTACAGAAAACGCGACGAGAAGAGCCCTGGCGGCGCAGTTTGCGTAGTCCATGGCACCAAACAAAATAATATCGCGGAGCTTGATGTTTGGAAAGCGATTGGACGTCCTTCACCAAGCATTCAGCAAACTGGCCTCTACGCCAAGCATCTGACAAACAAGATGGGCCGCCGCGCATAGTGACTGTTACGATATTGAATAGCGGCAAAATTCATTTTTTTAACCACCGCTCTATTTTGCCGGTCACGAGAACGTTGGGGATAAGATCCCAACTGCCTTAACTACGGTCGGGTGAGTGACCCTGAGTCTCATGATAAAATTGGAGGCGAAGGGAGCCCCATCTTGGGGCGAAATTCGTCATAACATATCCGTCACCGCCTTGAATGCATCTGCGGGTAAAACGGAAACTTATATTGGCAATAATGGTTTCCATTATCATGTCTGCAACGGGAAGAGCAAGGCGGAAGGAACCGGTACAAACACTGCGCAGCGGATGTGAATAACAGGCTTTTAGGGAGACGCGACGTTATATTTCCGCTGTGAACGTCTGGTAGTATTTTTGAAATCGATGACAGCCCATCCCAATGCCTCGAGGGATTAGGGAGGATGGAGGTAGTCAAGTCACAACAACTCGACGATTCTAGCAGCAAGAGAAATATCAACCGTTAAAACACGGTAAAATGTACGTAGGCGTGCATGGCCAGGTGCCACGCGCTCGCACAATTCGACAACATGCACCCCGGCAAGGAACGCGAGCAAATCGGCATCGGTCTATATAGACAGTAATCTGTCGAGAAACGATCTATAGCTACGAAGCGCCAAGCGCAGATCTTCCGTTGATACTTTTTCGGAGTGCTCCCATACAGATTCAAGGTGGCTTCTTTGCTCACTGAAGCTTTTAGCCAAATTTTGCATGATTTCGGCCACTAACTCATCGGCTTGCGCCACCGCCCGGCGTGGCTCGTCAACAAAACTGGTTTGAATATCCTGCCACCGCGACCGGAAGTTATTTCCGTCATCGGGGGAGAGCAGTGGAATTAATTTCTCATCGTTTGTTCGGTTTATGTCCGCGGTGTTTTTTAAGGATCGGGGATTTTGATGGGAGTGCTTAAGCTCCGTCTCGCTTTCCACGGCCGCCATATCTTTGGTGGTTAATTTCTTGGTTTCCGACGCTTCCATAAATATCCTTCCCTTCGTTAGTGATTTGGTTGAACACGAGAAAATTTGCCGTTACGCGAACGGACATTATTATTATCATTGCCTAAATCAGGTTCTTCCGATTCGAGAAGATCGTCGAATAGAGCTCGATAATGGATAAGTCCCTGTCGCAACTCTTCAGTGCTGGCTGCCGACGTTACGCTACGCTCGGCAATGCGAGTGGCCGCACGGAAATTTTCTACAACGTGGGGATGATCGACCGAGATATCTGCAGCTGACTGCTCAAAGTCGGTCAGAGGATAACCGCACCGCAGCATCACTTCTTTAACCAAACTATTTGCCTCCGTCAGCGCAACCTCCGGCTGATCCACGAAACGGCTTTGAACTAATAACCAGTTGTCCCGGTATCGCGTGCGTTCCTCTCGCGGTAAAGAAACAATGTGGAATTTGCGAACTCTGTCTTCGCGTTTTGTCAGGTCTGCTTCCGCTCGCTGTTGGTTCTGATGCAGGCTCACCGTTTTTTCATACTCAGGTCCAAATCTTCCTCGCAGGCGTTCGCTTCTCTTAAGACGCATGAAATACCAGACCCCGAGGCCGATCAAAATAGAAACAATTACGGCAAAAACAATAACTAGTTCGGTAGTCATTTGCTCACTCCATGATATAGGCACTCGACTTAAGGATAGGGCAAACATTGTGCCATCCTGTCCGATCACAGTTTTGAAAGATAAAAAATAGCCGACGTCACATCTTGGAAACAATCGTTGCTTTTCATTCCCGACTCTGGGACGAGAAACAATCTATGCCCTTTTAAATGCATTGTTATTTCATCCCCATTGTCGGTGAATGTCTTTCGACTGAATAGGAAAAATCCTTTCATCTCTCCGCCGGCGCGAACAACTTGACAGATGTCGGTGATTTTAACACCACACGCTTCAAAGACGTTTGGTACGGGCTTTGCTCGATGCCCGAGTTATGATGATTTTTTATGTGAATCAGTCGTAAGTCGTAAAAGGAGGTTGTCATGCGGAAAAATCGAAAAAATCATTTAATCTTAGCCGGCTTTTTAATTCTCGGTTTAAGCACTGGATGCTCAACCCAGACTAAGACCGTCAGCACTGAAACTCGGGAGTATCCGTCAAACACCACGGTTGAAAACCGCACGGAAACAACCACCACGGAAACGCGTGGGGAATCCGGCGGCGTATTGAGTAGCACCGTCGATGTCGTCGGCGATGTTTTATCGCTTCCCTTCCGGGCTGTGGGTGGTTTGCTAAAGGGAATTTTCTAATCCGGTCACCAATCCGGTCAAATGAAGAGTGGAGCGTTAGATGTCTGTCGATGAGGTCTGCGCTCCACTTAGCGCCGGGAGCCGGCAGTGTCGATGACGCCTAAAAATAGTCTCGACGTCATTCTGCGATGCATAAGACTCCAAAGAGTCGTTAAACTTTTCATCTGCACCACGGCGGTAATCGCCGCGCTCATATCAAGCGGAGTGTATCGCGTCTACTTTGACCGCAGTAATTTGCCTGATCTCGAGGGATTCGCCCGTTTTGAGTTCCCCACCATCGGCATTGTCTACGACACAAATGGACACCCGCTGATGGAGTTGGCGGTAGAGTACCGCAAGATCATCAGGTTTGAGGATATTCCCCCAATCGTTCGAAATGCCATCATCGCCGCAGAAGACAAGCGCTTTTTTTCGCATAGCGGAGTCGATTTTTCGGTATTTCCTCGGGTGCTGAGCAAAGTCAGATTAAGAGCTTTTGCAGCCAGTTTTTTCGGGTTGGGAGGGCGAGGGATCGTCGAGAGCCGCGCCCTGCTGCCACAAGGCGGATCGACCATCACCCAACAGCTGGTGCGCGGTTATTTCCTGACAAATTTAACGGCGAAAGAAAACAGTGAACAACTTCATGGTAGCGGCGTGTTTGCGCGCTCTCTCTCTGCGCTGATAGGCGTGCGCACTGTCAACATGTTGGTACGTAAGCTAGAGGAGATTCGGCTCTCGTTATGGCTCGAAGAGGCGATGCAGAATCGTTTCGGATCGAAACTTCAAGCTAAGAAAGAAATCCTCGCGCGCTACGCTAGCTTTATTTATATGGGAAACGGCCAGTATGGGTTTGAGACGGCGGCGGAATATTATTTTGGCCGATCACTCGCCACGTTCACTGCCAATGATGCAAGCCAGGCGGCGCTACTCGCGGGTATTGCCAAGGCTCCTAGCTCTTACGCGCCCGACGCGAAAGAAACCGCGAGAGTCCTTCGCCGCCGAAATCAAACGCTGGGGCTGATGGCGGCAAACGGTTTTATTTCACAGTCCAGTGCCAAGGCCGCCGAACGGCTGCCGATTTCTACCATCGCCAGGAGCAAGACCAAGATAGTTGAAGCGCCTGCGGTCCTTGGCGCAATTCTTCAGGAGCTCAACGGCCGAGGTGCAGACTTGAGCGCTGAAAATCTCTTTCGCGGACGTATTCAGGTTTATTCGACGGTGGATCGCCGGGTACAGGAAATTGCCAACCGCGCCCTGGAACGCGGTCTCGAGCTTTATGAAAAAAGACATCCCAGCGCCAAAGGGATTATTCAAGGATCTGTCGTAGTGTTACGTAATCGCGATGCGAGCATCCTGGCCGAGACTGGCGGTCGTCAATTCTACAAAGACCGCGCCGCCCATTATAGCGACTTTAATCGTGTCACGATGTCCCTGCGGCAACCTGGGTCGACGATGAAACCCTTCGCCTACCTCGCTGCTTTTCGCACAGGAGGGTTTGATCTTGAAACCATGGTACCCGATCAACCGATCGGTGTTTCGGATGGCGAGAAACAGGTCACGAAATGGATCTCAAACTATGATCAACAATTCCGAGGCATGATTCCGCTGCGCCAAGCACTGGCGGAATCCAGCAACGCCGTGGCGATTTGGCTCACAGAGGAGATCGGGGTTGACAGCGTTGTGGGCACATCGCGGAGCCTGGGCGTCAAGACGCGTTTACAGCCTTATCTAACGACGGCGCTGGGCGCATCCGAAGTAAATTTGCTGGAGCTGGCCAATGCTTACCGCACCATAGCGTCTGGGATCTTCGCCGAGCCCTTTACGATTCGAAAAATCGTCCGCGATTCCGGCGAGGTGGCAGTTGATAGTGATAGGGTGCGGACGGTCGAGATCAACGACCCGGCGCTCTCCTTGATTCAGGAAGGGCTGCGAGGTGTTGTTCGCATGCCCAATGGCACGGCTCATACGCTTGATTCGAGCAATTTCCCGATCGCCGTCATGGGCAAGACCGGGACGACCAATGAGTTCAGGGATGCGCTCTTTGTCGGCTCGACGTTCGGCCCCGAAGGGATCACTGTCGCCGTTCGTATAGGCTTTGACGACAACCGTTCCCTCGGGGCACAAGAAACTGGTGGCAGGGTCGCGTTGCCGGTGTTTAAAGAACTCATGCTCCAAGTGTACCGTGAAAAGCTAGTCGGGCCAGTGCCGCCGTTTCCGGCGCAAATGGAACAGAATATCAACGACTATCTTGCCGGCGGCCCGGTGGTTACGGAAGAATCCGCAAGCACACTTGTTTCTGCACAATCAGCACCGCTTTCGATGCACATTGCGGATCGCGGCATAGAATCTCCCGGCCATCCCTTTAACCATGCGGAGCTGAGCCTCCGCGGTGATTCATCGCTCAATCAAATTCGCTGAAGTCGTTATGAGGACAAAAACAACTATTGAAAGGTGAGAGTCATGGATACTTTATTGATCGTTATTCTCGTGGTGTTGTTGGTCGGTGGCGGCGGGTGGGGATATTCTCGTTGGCGCCGGTAGCTGGTCTTAATACGTTTACCTATAAAGCTCGCTACTGTGTTAAGGAAATCCGCCAGGCGCGATGGATCGAGTTCACCGAATTTCACCCTATCAACATTCCGAACCGGTTCTCGTCATCTTCCACTCGGCATGATTACGCGCGTCACTTGGTGTTCCAAAATCCCACCCGGATAAACCGCAGAACCTGTTAAATTACTTAATTGATAGTTCATAACGTGCCAAGCCGTGAAAGCGTTCATTTTTGATACCTATTGATGGACTGCGATTTACGACAATGGTTGTTCGGCTCGATCAGCGCGCGCGGGCGCATCGCCGGGGCTTGACGGCGCCAATCGCGGCATCAGCTCGCGCTCGCAAAAGCGAAAAAACCCAGCCTGATCGGGACCGATCTGATGGACGAACACATGGGAGAACCCGGCTTTTTCGTATTTGCGCAAATTCTCAAGATACCGATTCACGTTATTCCCGTATACAAGCTTTTCGCGGAGATCCTCTTCGCGAATCATCCGCGCAACTTGTTCAAAGTGAGCCGGCACAGGCAATAGCTGTGATATTTCACCAGCGATGGCAAGATTGGGCCAACATTCAAAAGCGGTCCGCAGTGCCTGTGCCTCATCCTCCGCCCAACAAACAGCCATCTCGGCATAACAATTTTTACCTGAGCCGCCGCCTTGGCGAAAACTCTTGATGATACTCTCATCCGGGGATGTGGTGATTAACCCGTCGCCGCAGCGGCCAGCCAGTGCCGCACTCTGCGGCCCGTTGGCGGCAAAGTAAATCGGCGGTAGTTTGTCGGGCAGCGTGTAAATTCGGGCATTTTCTACGGTGTAATGTTTGCCGTAATGGCTTTGTTGGTTGCCTTGCCACAATTGCCGAACCAACCCGATCGCTTCCTCGAGCATATCTAACCGCACATCGGCTTCCGGCCAATGATCGGCAAAAATATGTTCGTTGAGATTCTCACCGCTGCCGACGCCAAAGACAAAACGGCCCGGCAGAAGGCACGCTGCTGTCGCGGCAGCCTGGGCGATGATCGCCGGATGAATGCGAATAGTTGGACATGTTACCGCGGTACCGATGGTGATGCGCTCGGTTACCTGGGCGATAGCACCGAGCAGCGACCAAACGAAACTTGATTGGCCTTGCCGATCAGTCCAGGGATGAAAATGATCGGATATCATGGCGAATGTAAATCCGGCCTCCTCGGCGTGTTGGGCGCATTCAATCAACTCTTGCGGCGACTGCTCCTCGCTGCACAGTTTATAACCAAGTTCGATCATACATTTGGCCTCCTGGGTTTATTCTGGCTCAGCGAACAAGGGCAGCGTCGGGACTATGAGTGAGCTCTAGTAGTTTCAGCAAAGCCAGTGCCACAATTTCCGACACTTTGCCAGCAGCTAGAACCGATGCGCAGACACGTCCCCGCTGCAGATCGCCCTCTCTCGTCCGGATTGTAGCGCATCCCGAACCAACCATTTAAGAACTGCGATGCCAGACTCTTCGCGCAGTGTTAGCCTAGTGGTGAATGTCGATGTTTGCGGTGTGGAAAGCCGGTGACTGTTTCCCAGGATTTTTCGTCAAGAGCACAAGCTTGCATGGATTATTTGCCGAAAGCGAATTGGCTCGTGCACGACGGATCGATTGCCTTCGAATTTGTGGGAGGTATTGAGGCTCGATGCCGCATGCATAACAGTCAGGAAACCTAGTGACGCACAGCATTACTGTGCGCGGCCGTAAAAGCAAAGACAGCGCAGCTGACTTTTTCGAAAGCAAAAAGCTGGTATCAAATTTGCCTCCTTTGCGGTGCATTATGACATTTACAGAATCTAGCCGATTTGATCATAGCGAACAGACCTCAACCCAGATGTTCCAGCCCGATCCCCTAACCCCATACGAACATCTCAGGAACTCGCGGCGAACGATACCTTTAGAACCTGAGAAACATCTGATGCATGCGATTCTAGAGGAAGCGATCAAGACATACCGCATGAATGTTTCAGCCAAAGGCGGGCGCGACTATAGGCTTTTCCTCGACGTACAAGCCTGGATTATGGCCCGTAATGACGACTGGTTGTTTTCATTTGAAAATATTTGCGAGGTTTTAGGTTTAGATCCCGATTTTGTGCGCAGCGGATTGACTCGTTGGAAAGAACTGCAAAGCGATGTTGCCACGGTACCTAAGACCTTGCGTTACCGGGGATCGAAGCGGGCATTAAGAGCCGTCCCGTAAAGCTTACGTTGCCAGGGGCAGCTACATCGGCTTGATTTGATAATCATCTTCTGATTAACATCCCCCATCGGCATGTCCCAAAAACGGGACGGCGCAAAATCTGATGTCCTATAAATGAGACGGCTGTGTATTAAAAGCGCAATTAAATTACGTCTCATTTTTGGCACGTGGATTGCCCTAAATGACCCTTAAAAGACACAGGAGAGGGTAATGCAAGGTAATATTCTGATTGCAGAAGACGAATTGTTGCCCCGAAAAAATATTTGCCGAGTGCTCGAAGATGAGGGCTATCAAATTCACGAAGCAGCCGACGGGACCGAGGCAATAGAAGCGGTCAACAAAAATGATCTGGATTTAATCATTCTGGATCTAAAGATGCCCGGCGCCGATGGCATGACGGTGCTCAAGCATGTGAGACAAGCCTCGCCCCAGACCTTGGTGCTGATAATGACCGCTTACGCATCGATCGAAACTTCGGTCGAGGCGCTGCGGCTTGGTGCGCAGGATTATATCCTTAAACCAATCGTGCTTGACGGCGTGCTCAAGAAAGTCCGCACGCTGATGGAGAATAAGCGGCTTGCTTGGGAAATCCAAACCCTGCGCCGACAGCTCAACCGCGACGTCGAGAGCACCGAGTTAATCGGAAAGAGTCCCGCCACTGCGGAAATTGTCGAGCTGATTGAAAAAGTAGCGCCCACCAACTCGACGGTACTCATTAGTGGCGAGAGCGGAGTCGGCAAAGAAGTAGTGGCTCGCACCATTCATAAGCAAAGCACGCGTAGCGATAAGACTTTTCTCGCGGTCAACTGCAGCGCGATCCCGGAAACTCTGCTGGAAAGCCAACTATTCGGCCATGTTAAAGGAGCATTTACCGGTGCTTCGAATTATCAGGAAGGCTTGTTTCAGCGCGCCAACGGCGGGACGATTTTTTTGGATGAGATCGGCGAGATGCCGCTGATATTGCAGCCGAAAATTTTGCGCGCCATTGAGGAGAGAGCGGTAACCCCGATCGGCGCCGCCAAGCCGGTCCAAGTCGATGTGCGGATCATTGCCGCGACCAACCGGACACTAAAGGAGGAAGTGGACGAAGGTAAATTTCGCGGCGATTTATTTTATCGCTTGAACGTCATTCACCTGGATATTCCTCCTTTGCGCGAACGGCGTGAAGATATTCCACTTTTGGTCGAACACTTCATTCGGCGCCAGAATACGGAACTCAAGACAAACTACCAGGGCGTGGAAAGCAGCGCATTGAAAGTACTCATGTCGCTCCCGTGGAAAGGGAACATCCGCGATCTCAACAATGTGCTCGAGCGCGCCATGATTCTCGGTAATGGCGAATGGATTACGGTGAAAGATCTGCCTCGTTGGGAAGTGCCTGAGGAAGAAAACGACCGCAGCGGCCCCCATGGCCATGATCTCAGGCGGACGGTCCGCGCCTTTGAAAAAAGTCATATCGAAAATGTTCTGAAGGAAACTGACGGCGATCGTACTCAGACCGCCGAACTGCTCGGCCTGAGCCGCTCATCTTTATATCGTAAACTCGAAGCGCTGGGGATTGACTCTTAATCCTGTCGGTGTCTAGCCCATCCAGCCACTCGGCGCGAAGCGCGAGTGGCTGGATATTATTCTTCACCTTTTTTCGTTTTTTTAATGCACCGCCATATTTTCTTGCGGGGGTGGCGGCAGGGCTTTTCGTTTGGGGCGGCGCCCCAAGTGGGATAGGGCGGCAAGCAGGCCGTGTATCGCCGCGCTGGCTTCGCGCGCCACGGCCGCAGCACCGTTTGACGTCACCGTCCCGATACGCTCGACTCCGTCGAGAAACCCGTTAACTTTTTGCTGCACGCGTGAAGAGATTTCAATTCCAACCTGACCGTAGCGCTGTGCTTGTTTGTTGATTTCATCCATCAATGAGGAAACTTGATTCAAAATAATTTTACTTTGGTCGGTCATGTGCGCTAGTGACTTTTCGACTTCGCCGGTTAACTTGGTGAGTCGACGATAGATAAAAAACAAAATCACTGCTTGAGCGGCCAAAGCGACAGTTAAGATGCCGATAAATACCGTTAGATAAGTCAAGTAAGATTCCACGGTGGCTCTCCTTTAGTAAATCAGGGTCTAGTCACGTGGACGGTCGTTAAATTCGTTGCGCGTCCCTTCCCTGGTGTTTCTATATGCCTGCTTGCTAGCGTCGACAGCACCGCTTACTGTTTCCCGACCGCTTTGAATATACTGTTTACTTTTATCCACCACGTTACGCGCAACCTCGCTAAGCCTCTGGCTTTGCCGCTCTAGCGCTCTGCGGCTTTTATCGGTCTTTTCTCGAATAGCATGCCGTATTTCCTGACCAGCACGCGGCGCGAACAAAAGGCTAAAAACAGCGCCGATGCCCATTCCCAACAATAGGTAACTTCCTTTGTTCTTTCCGTTGATGTTCTTTCCGTTGGCGTTTAGTTCGTGGTTCTTCATGGACTTGCCCTCCGGGGTAAGATTCCTTGACACGAAATATTCGGACTGAAAACGGTTTATAAATTCGCCGATCTTTAATGCCTCGCTTGCTCGATCTTTTTTTATTTAATTATGCGTCCGACTCGTGGTGTCGATCTTATCCGTCCAATCGGAGACACGGCGCTCCGCTTCATCCTTGCTCAAGCCGTATTTTTCTTGAATCTTGCCGATCAATTGATCGCGCTTGCCGGCGATTTTGTCAAGCTCATCATCGGTGAGGTCACCCCAATGTTCTTTGATTTTACCTTTCATCTGTTTCCACTGTCCTGAAATCGTGTCCCAATTCATAATCCACCTCCCTAAAAATTTCTTACTGACACGAGTTATAATCGAGCAAAAGGCATGCCCGGCCATGGGGAAGAGAGCTATCGGATTGCGCGTCGGAGAATCATAGAGGCGATAATAGCAGCGGCGCTTAAGCCGACAGCTAAGCCAACATCTATCCAACGAGTGTGCTGGAGCGCAGCCCAGATCCGGTCACCCACAACCACTGTGGTCAGAGTGCCAGGTAAGAGTCCGATGAAAGTTCCAATGATAAAGGAGCTATAGCGAATGCCGAGTGCGCCCACGAATATATTGACGATTGTAAACGGCGCTACCGGCAACATGCGCACCGCTACCACCGACAAAATTCCACCGCGCTTAAGTTTGGCCGCGATGGTATGAAAACCACGGCGTTGCGAACCTTGGCTGGGCGGCGGTCCATGAGTGGCGCCAAACCAAAAAGCCACCGCGGCGGCGAGCAGCAGTCCAGTCATACCATAAACAGCGGTGCGCCAAGGGCCGAAGATACCGACGAAAGCCAACGTCAACATCGGTCGAGGGAAAAGAACTAACGAGGCTGCTACGTAGCTGGCAACGATGATCAACGGAGCGGCGGGATGCTTTGCTACAGGTTCAGTCCAACGCTGGAGCTGATCTGCGTCGATTCTTTGCAGTGGACTCCATTGCCAAATGGCGACCAACAAAAGTGCCATCGTAAGACATCCTAGAATATAGCGCGACATACGGCAACGCTCGTCAACTCTTAAGCATTTGTCAGCATAATAAGCAGCCGGATGCATGATGTATATTAGCAATCACGAGCCCGCTATTTTCAGTTAGCCCGGTTGGGCGAATACCTTTGCAAGGATTGCTACTTCCATGAAAAATGCATATTCGATCACACCGGAACCCTAATGAATTTTAATAAATTCGCTTCCGTGATTTTCGGACTCGGATCGGATCACGCCTTCAATGGAACAGCGGGTTAAGCCGTGATTGGTTCCGATTTGTTGAACCGCCCGGCAGCGTCTACCAATTATTTGGACTAATCTTAGTTTATCATCCAGCTTTACGATCGGCATTCAAGTCGCCAAAACAAACGCGCCGTTCGTCTCCTAACTCATCAAGAGAACGAACGGCGCGTGTCATTTTTGCGCAGAGTGGGGTTAAGTTACTTCAAGCCGAGCGCACTGGTCGTCTTCCCATCCAACCGTCCGGTCACCTCGATATTTTTCGCCTTTTGGAAATCGCGCAATGCCTGCTGCGTGCGTGGACCAAAAACACCATCCGGTTCGCCGGTCTGGTAGCCAAGGTCGTTGAGCTTCTTTTGGGCGTGACGCACTTCCTCCGAGTTCGCTGACTGGGAGTCACGGATATCTGCTGGACCGTTACGTACATCACTGCGTCGCGCGGTGCGGCCGCCGGCGTCCAGCGCCCGCTCGGTCGCTTCCGCTTGCCACATATTAGTCGTCACGTCGATCTTGGTCGCTTTGCGGGTTGTCTTATCGAAATCGAGTTGCACCTCGTAACTCTGATCGGCCTTGACGATTTCCCACTCGGCGTAGTCCGGCTTGTCACTGTTAATCGATGTGATCTTCCACCCCATTTTTTCCAGCTCGCGCCGGTAGACATCCTTGTCTTGCCCTATTTTCAACGCTTGCTCGAGCTGCTCTTCCCCTTTGGTGTAGTCAGCGCGACGGTCGCGGTCGCTAAACCGAGCATCGCCGCGACCCATGGCAGCTACCTTGGTTCCTTTCAAAGCTTTTTTTGTCGCATCCGCTTTCCACATGTTGGCGGCTACGTCGATTTTGCTAGCTTTGTTGCCCTTATCGAAATCGATTTGGACTTCGTAGCTCTGATCGCTTTTGACAATTTCCCACTCGACGTAATCCGCTTTATCGCTGTTCACGGCTGTAATCAGCCATCCCGCTTTTTCGAGCTCCTTGCGATAAAAATCCTTGGATTCACCCAGCTTTAAATTTTGTTGCAACACTTCTTTCTGTTTGTTCCAGTCGGCGCTGCGGTCCCGGTCGCTATAACGTCCAGGCGTGGTGGTAATCGGCGCTTGCGCCGAAGCCAGTTGTGGTGTCAGCACGAGCATCCCGGTTAATAACGCGGGCCCTCCAAGTATCAGATTCTTTGTTAATTTTTGCATTTCATTGCTCCTTTCAATTTTTGTCGACAACTTCTCGAATTACAATAGAGCAACAGAGCAACAGGTATGCCAGCACGGCCTAAAGAAAAATCGTGCTGACTTCAGAATGGACTTGCCCGGACGGTAGCTCCGCACAATATGCTGCGCGGTTGCGGCTTAAAAAATTAATATTTAACTTGAAGAGAGAGGCTGGCAATAATCAAAGTCGACGACTAAAAACCGCTTGTCACCAACTCTGTCGGTGAATGGTGGGCGCGGAAACGAGAAAGGCTCGGGAGCTACACTAGAATCACAATTAGTGATACTTTGCGGCGCCCGAGCCTGGCTACTCGTGTGTTGATGAGTTCGCTTATTTAGGCCGGGTACCGCCCCACACGAAACCAATACCGATAGTGCCGATATGGTTGCCGGTGTTACTGTTGTTGTTGACTCCTTCAAAATCAGTGAAGAAATACTCGTAGCGGTAACCGACATTCAAAAAAGTCTGAGAATTAAAAAATACTTTCAAGCCGGCATTCGGACCGATAAGCCCACTGATATCGCGATCGTTATAAGCCGCGCCAATGCTGCCGCCGATGTAGGGGACAAAGATCCCGAGCGGCAAATTGTAATGAATGAACGGGGTCGTGGACATGTTCCAAACATCACTACCCTTATCATTGAATACATAATTATACGCTTGCCGTATTCCCAACTCCCAACCCGGAGTGAGAAAATAGCCGTAGGAAAGATCGACGTTGAAAGATCCCAAGTCAGATCCCTGGGCGTGAAATGCGCCGCCCGATATCTGGACTTCGCTATCACCATCGACCGGTGCGGCTACTGCAGGCGCAGGCATCACCATCGCTCCCACCAAGGCTAGCCCCGCTAACGATAATAGTTTCATTCTAATTTCCTCCTATGCTGTCAAAGTTCTGCAATGCACGAAGTTAGCAAAGTCGAGACCGCATATCAACAAAAATCCTTGATAATCCACCGTTGAAAATAAATGAAATTCAACAATAGATCACAATATATGTCTCGAAAATGGTAATTAAATGTTCAGACCATGTATTAGTTTCGAGACAGCGCTTTGCGCAACGTTCTCACACCCAGTCTAACCGGCTGTCCTGATATTGGGACAGCATCTTTTGTACCGTCACAAAGGTTTAACGCGACTTCGCCGTTTAAGAGCTTGTGTGCTTATCGGCCCTTCGGCTCTCAACAACCGGATCATTTTTTACTAACGCAAAATAATGTTCCAAACATTCAGTGTGTTTTGGAAATACTGCTTCTGATCCCCAGCGGATTAGAACTTAATCTCACCTTTTTTGAGAAGTGGCATTTTTTTTCCAAAACTTTTTTGATGCGTCAATTAATATTGAAATTATTAAATTACCACATGTTGCCAGTTGGTTTTTCTGGCACGTTGTTTGCGGAATAAACTCTTATAAAATTAAGTAGGAAAGATGCGGAGGTTCACAATGGCCGAAAACACATTTTTGACTGATGTTAAAACTTTACGAGAACGGGCCCGTCGCCATATCGAACAAGGGGCTGTAACCGAGGGTTACAAAGCTGACCGAAAGGTGGTTCTCAAACTCTTGGACGAAGCGTTGGCGACTGAAATTGTTTGTGTATTGCGCTATCGGCGTCACTATTTCATGGCGGATGGTATCAATGCTCGAGCCGTGGCAGACGAATTCTTACAGCACGCCAATGAAGAGCAGGGTCACGCCGATCAAATTGCCGCGCGTATCGTGCAATTGGGTGGTGCGCCCAACCTATCTCCCCAAGGTATGTTGTCACGAAGCCACTCAGAGTACGTCGAAGGCGAAACGCTTATCGATATGATTCGGGAGGATTTGGTCGCTGAACGCATCGCCATCGATAGCTATAAGGAAATGATCGAGTACGTAGGCAGCAAAGATCCGACGACGCGCAGGATGCTCGACGGCATTCTAGCGTTGGAGGAAGAACATGCAGAAGATTTGGCGACATTGCTGCAACGGTACGATCAGCCACCTTACGCGGGTTCCGTATCCTTGCAACAAATGAATGACGACGCGCGTGCGCATAAGGAACGGGATCAAGTTATCTAACCCAAAACAAGTAACCAAGTGATGAATTTGCCGTGGTCACGCCGATAAACAACCGAGTACGGTTTTATTTCTCTACGGGTGAGTCGTGACGTCGTAGTCACCACTCATTCAGCCGCCTGTGAAGGATCTCGGATAGCCAGCGGGTTTTATTATATTTCGTCCGTCCATCGCAGTGCTAGGCGAACTAACTATTTCAGGAATATTTAGCAAGGAGGTTTTTATGAGAAACGAACTCAAGGTAGTTGTTTTAGGATTGGCTCTCGGGACTGGCTTTGCCGGATGCTCGAAAGATGGTGATAATCGGACCCCGGGAAACACGAGCAGCGATAATACGACGGCGACAGCACCGGCAACGGCCGCGCTGAGCAATGCGGATCTTGAAAATGTTGTAAAAGCTAAAATTCAGAGTGACGACCAGCTCCGGGCAGCCGATATTAAAGTTAACGCCGATGCCGACAAGAAGGAAATCACCTTGTCCGGTACGGTAGTGTCGCAGGAGCAGCGGAAACGCGCACTCGATCTAGCTAAAGAAGCATATGCGGGTTTAACAGTAAATGACAAGATCGACGTCAAACCAGCAGCTTAAATAGGTTCACTCGAAATACGGTTATTAGATTTTGCGAATCCCTAGTTGGAGGATGCTATGCCCAACGCGGTTCAACTGATTAAACAAGATCATAAAAAAGTCGCCAACCTGTTCGACAAATTTCAGAAGACCAAAGGACACGACGCAAAGCGACAAATTGCCGAACAAGTCATGGAAGAGTTGGAAGTCCACGCTCTCGTGGAAGAAGACATCTTCTATCCCGCGGTCAGAAAGGAACTTTCCGATGGGGTATTGATCGACGAAGCGCTCAAAGAGCATCAAGCGGTCAATGATCTGATCGAAGAACTCAAAGGTTTGGAGGTGAACGATGAGGCATTCAACGACAGATGGTCTGAATTAGTAGAGGATGTCACACACCACGTCGCTGAAGAAGAGAGCGAGCTCTTGCCGTTAGCCGAGGACAGCCAATTGGATATGGTAGAGTGTGGCGCTCAAATGATCGAGCGCAAAGAAAAAGCAATCGATGAGCTCGGCGCCAGCTTCATGTCGCATACTAAATCACGCCCAACGTCGAAATCGAAAAGATCGGCGAAACACGCAGATAGCGGTCACCTATAAAATCTCTCCGCCAAAACTCCGCCAGCGCGCAGTTCGCCTGCGTTTCAGCGCGCTGGCGGAAGTTGGGGGTTAGCGCTGAAACGATCTGCCGGGATCGGTTCGAGCGTAGTACGATCAGCCTGAGTAAAATACCAACCAACTTGTTAACTTACTCAGAGTGGAACCCGCGCTTTTCAAAAAACGCCAAATAAATTAATGCACGCAGAAGCCGATAGCGCGCTATTTAATTAAGGACGTTGGTGCCCACAACGGGGGTGTGTCGGCATCCCCGCTTGTACAAATTTATAGGCAAGTTTTAGTAATCCCTCCAATTGCGGGTTGTGGGTGACTTGGCGATTGCCCCGCTTCGGTACGCCCATGGCAGCTAGGCGTACGGGTCATTAGGGATGTACGGTCCCCGCTGACTCAATCCCAAATTTATACTGGGCAGTCGGAATTGCGCAACGCAATTTTTAGCGCCCCGCAATTCCCAAGTCCAGAGAGTTCACACTCGGCCCATTAGGGCGAGGATTATGAGAATCACTAGGATGAGTCCAAGACCACCGCTTGGATAGTAGCCCCAGCCGCTGCTATAAGGCCAACTCGGTAATGCTCCTATTAATAATAAAATTAGAACGATGATTAATATTGTTCCCATGATGTATCCTTTCTCCTTTTTCTTATTTCCTCGAGTGGGTTAAGTACGCTTATACGCCGCGAGTACCAAGGCAATGCCGCCGACAAGCGCGGCTCCGGCAACCAGTGGGGGAATCGGAATTGATTCGCGCTTCTCCGTCGTGGCTTCAATCGGTCCTATGTCGAGGACTTTTTCTCGTTTTGTGTAGTTAATGCCCTGATAACTAAAAGCGAGGACGGCCAAGACAATTAATACGACGCCCATGAGCATTGATGTTTTCATGTTGTCCCTCATTTTCGACTGCAACCACAATCGTTGTTCCGGTTGTTCTTGCAAGTTGATTCATGTTCGTGCAGTTTCTCGCGATCGGAAAAAGTGTTACCGCGATGTCGCATTCGATTTTCGTGTCTATAAAAAACCACCCTCCCTTCTGATTTCCTGAATGTGGCTGGGAGCAACTCATGTGCCAGTTTCAAGAATCGCATCTCCCCCAACGGGCATGTTTCGTGTGAGGTCAAAACTAGACATAGTACAGAAGGAAATCTTTTTTCCGTCAACGAGATGTCCCGTAATCGCGACCGATACACTATATAATCCGAAGATTGGGACATAATAGAAGCCTGCAAATCTTCATGACTCTAGAGAGATTTGGCATATGGGTTGCGTTTAGATGCGGCCAGGCAGCAAAAAACTGGAAGAAGGAGTGTTATGATGGCTAATGAAGACAGTCACGGCCGGAGCGGCGATGAGCTTGGCGATATCAACCGCAAAGGTAATAACGTAGCTTCTAACGTAGCTTCTGAAGTTCGCGAGGGCATCAACAAGATCGTCGACGGCGTCAAAGAAAAAATATCGACTGATGCAGTTCGCAAGGTGAGCGAAACCGCAAATCAGATGGGTGACCAGGTTAGGGGCTATGCAAATCAAGTCGGCGATCAGGTCAGGGGATATATTGAAGACCGTGGAATGCGGGGTTTGGCGGCTGATGCGACCGACGTGATTCGCCGTTATCCGGTGCCCGCCGTGGTGCTCGGAGTCTTGATCGGTGTCTTGTTGGCTCGGCCACGGGGAGATTGACCATGGTTCCGTCTAGGCCCACGGATGAGAGTTGGTCCGATTTGGTTGCTGGGATAGTGACCGACGCGACCCACCTATTTCGCAAAGAGCTCGAACTTGCTCAGATAGAAATTCGCAATGATCTGGGAAACTTAAAGGCGCTTATAAAGGGAATCGCAATTGGCGCTATATTTGTGGTTCTGGGGATAAGTATCCTCTGCATAGCGCTCGCTTTGGCGCTGTTTGCATACACGACGTTGCCGCAATGGGCTTGTTTTGGCGTGGTCGGCGCCGTGTTGCTGGGGGCGGGCCTTTGTTTCATTGTCGCAGGTACCCGCAAAAATAAAATCGATCTTATTCCTCAGCGGACAGTTGAGGCTGTGAAGGAGGATATTGGATGGATCAAATCAACAATCAAGACATCGAACGCAATCTCCGAGACCGCGAACAAACTCGGAAGGCGCTAGCCCAAAAGTTGGAGACGCTGGAGAGCCGTATGCGTGATAATATCGAGCAAGTTAAACAATCGGTGCGAAATAGCACAGATCTAAAATATCAGGTGGGCAAGCGTCCCTGGGTAATGTTTGGCTTGTCGATAATGGTGGGACTTGTGGCGGGCCGTATACTTATGGGTAACCGGCGTTCTGCCTCTCTGCGTTCTCGGCCACGAGTCGAGGAGTCCATCCCCAAAAGGAAGGACTCGTTATGGACGAGCGTTGGCAACCTGGCCAGCAATATGAATCTCGATCCGTACGCAAAGCATTGGAGCGGTATTAAGAACGCGGCCATGGGGGCAGTGGCGTCGATTGCCACCGAAGTGACACGGCAGTTCGTGTCATCTATTGTGACGCAATTCGATAAGGTTTCCAAAAGCAAGAGCTTTAACAATACTAGCCAGGACGTTCGAGACGCGGACGATCAGATGAAGGATCGTTTCAGAACTTCGATTCAGTAAGTTGCTGATTGTGTTTACGTCCCATTAAGTAATCACGCCTCGCTGTGGTGTTTATTGTTCAACATGCGACCAGAGTCCGCATGGGGAGTGCAGTTAATAACCTAGACTCTCATGTGCCGTATGCATACGAATGCGGTTACTCTAGCATCCTTAAGCCGCGTCGACCCGCCAACATAAGTTTCCGGTCACCTCGCCAGCCGAGCGTGACGAATTTAGCCTGCATGCCGTCAAGAATAGCGCGCCATTATCGCGTTTGTGCGGCTCTCTTAACGCGGCCCGCACAATCGCCGCCACGGCCGTTAGCGGTTTCATAATTGCTCATGAAATGAGCCAAGCATAGAGTTAAGCGAACATACGTATCGCCAAAACTCTAAACCTAATAAATTTCAAACAATGGCGCATACACACGACATAACGGATGGTAACTCCACGGGGGCCGAGGGCAGATTGCCGGGGTTTCGGTTTTTTCTCGGCGCGACTCTCTTGGTTGCGATTCTTTATTGGGCTCAGGCGATTTTTATGCCCGTCGCGCTCGCTATTCTGTTAACTTTTTTGCTCGCACCGGTGGTGGGCCAGTTACAGCGCTGGGGACTCAATCGAAGTTTATCGGTGGCTTTGGTTGTTTTGGTGACGGTATGTTTGCTGGGCGGCATGATCTGGCTCGCGACAGCGCAAATTCGCAATCTTGCCGATGAATTGCCGCATTACCGCGCCAACATGCGGCAAAAGATTGGCGATCTGCGCAAGTTGCAAAAAAGCAGCACGCTCGAACGCCTTAACGATGTGCTCGGCGAGGTACGCGGCGAATTGTCCAAGGACGACGAAACCGGCGGGCCGAAAGCGACCGCCGAAGCCGGCGCCAGCGGCGCCGCTGGACAGCCGTTCTTTTGGGAGTCGTTAAAGCAACCGATCGCCAGCGCCGGTTTGGTATTGCTGCTGCTGATTTATATGCTCGCTCAACGCGAAGAATTACGAAATCGGCTGATTCGATTGTCTGGCTATGGCAACCTAACGATTACCACCCATGCGCTGGAGGAAATGGGTCAGCGCGTAAGCAGTTATTTGTTAACCCAATTGGCGATCAATAGCAGTTTTGGGTTGCTGATCGCTGTCGTGTTAGCCCTGATCGATTTGCCCTACGCATTTCTCTGGGGATTTCTTGCGACGCTGTTGATTTTTGTACCGGTGATCGGTTTCTGGATCGCCGCTGCGTTGCCGACGGTGCTCAGTCTGGCGGTGTTTACAAGCTGGGCCTGGCCGTTGTTTGTGCTCGGACTCTTTTTAATAGTCAAGACTATCATTAATACAGTTCTCGAACCGCTGCTTTACGGTAAAAGTGCCGGCGTGTTGCAAGTACCACTATTGATCTTGCTGGCCTTCTGGACCTGGCTCTGGGGACCGATCGGTTTGATTTTGGCCACGCCGTTGACCGTCTCCCTGCTGGTTTTTGCCAAGCATGTCCCTGAGCTGGCGTTTTTGAACTTGCTCATGAGCGACCAGCCGGCAATGGAACCGCACATCAGTCTCTATCAGCGCATGCTGGCGTTAGATTACGATGAAGTTGCGGTACTATGGGAAAATTTTCTGCGCGACCGACCGGCCGAGGAGGCTTATGACGCCCTGCTATTGCCGGCGCTCAGTTACGCTAAGGCGGATCGCCGGCGCGGTCACTTGTCGGAACGTCAGGAGAAATTCATATTTGCCACCGCGCAGGCTTTAACGGACGAATTGAGAAGGACCGACACCAGCCAAGACGCGCATCCGGCGCCATCTCCTCGGACCCGAATCATCGGGTGCCCGGCTGAGGACAACACTGAAGAACGCGCGCTGTTTTTGCTGTGTGACCTACTCGATCCGCTGCGTTTCGATTGCGAGATAGTTGCGAATGCGAAGCTCGCCACTGAGAGCATCGCCGGTTTTGCTGGACCGGAGCCCGTGGTGCTGGTGATTGCCGTCTTGCCGCCCGGCGGCATCGCGCGAAGCCGTTCTCTGTGCCGACAATTGCGCGCAAGATTCACGCAGTTGAAGGTTTTCGTCTTATCTTGGCAGTATGCCGGTGACCAAACCCAATTACGGCAAAGCTTTCTTGCCGCCGGCGCCGATTCGGTGAGCTTCAGTTTACTTGAAACTCGCGTGCTAATTGCTGATTACGCCGGCGAACCGGTCGGCGGGCTAAACAAGCAATCAAACAGCTCGAAGCAGGACGTGCCGATACTTAATCGAACGAATCAGCCTATTCCTAATAATCGATTACTATGAGTGTTCTAAGACCCAAGCACAGGATATCGCCTGGCGTTTAATCTGGTACGAGGTTTGCTCTTTTTATACTCAAAGTAATTACCGAAAGTGAATGTATATGGCTACAACCGATGTTAATAAGGCACTGATCGACGCGCGCGCCGTGTTTAAACTACCTAATGATGTCGTCGCTTCAAAAGATCTCACACGAGAACAGAAGATCGAAATCCTACGCCGCTGGGAATATGATGCCAGAGAAATTCAAGTCGCCGACGAAGAAGGAATGACTGCGCCGCCATCAGCGCCACAAAGCGCGCCATTGGATCTAATACTCAAGGCTTTAAGAGAATTGGGCGCACCGTCGAATACGGAGCAGTCTGCGCCGACCAAACAGGGCGGGAAGTAAGAAATATTGAGTTTTTCGGCGCGCGCATTTATTTATTGTGCGCTCGTTTCGCTTTAATCCGACAACAGGGTACGCGCAATGCTTTGCCCTCAAGTTCACTGTTCGAAAACGTTTTTTCTGCCTTTAGCGCAAACCCTTCTTCGCCGCCAACGCGGGTTGGCGATCGTTTCAAAGCCAGCTCACCTTTTGCCCCCGATGATCTAGGGCAGCCGGGTTGGCTACGATCGTTTTGTGTAACTACTAAATCGACGAGACTGGCAATATCACCGCCGGTTCCCGACGCTCTCAGGGACAGCTCCGAGTAGCGCCCACCGCAGTGCTTGCCCGGGCATGGGCGGAATATGACTATAAAGTCGCTTTGGCGCCGTAGTCGAAGTGGCTCATAGACTGGACCCAACAAGGCCGAGCGCCGTGACCGGATATACCACGGTCTTTTACCGGAAATTGCGCGCATCAACGCCAGGCGGGGCTGTAGTTATGTGATAATCGAATCGAGATTCGAGACTGAAAGATTCGCCTCGCTGAGCGGGGTTTATAAATGTTTCGGCCCGTGTGAGAATATGCCCAAAGCACGACGCGTCTTATTGACAGTTTCGATATATTTATCTAAAAGCTTACACCCACCGCGGGTCGCCGTGAGGAAACGGTACGAATGAAAAATCAAGTTTCAAGAGTTGGTCAGGACGCCACACTACTTCGATGAAGTCGCGAAGATCAACCAGGCTGCGCTGGCATCTGGTGGTGCTGATAGTCGCAACGTTGGTACCGATGCTGATTTTTGCAGCTTTTTTGATGCATCGTGAAATCAAACAGCAACATGAGGGTGTCGACCGCGGCATGCGCGACATCGCTCGCGCGCTTTCCCTCGCGGTTGACCGCGAAATCTCAAGTGCTCGCGCGGTGCTGGATACACTTGAAGGGTCCCAATATATCGATGAGCGCAACTTTCAACGTTTTTTGGAGTTAGCTGCGTCTGCTGCGGGGAAACGCCAAGGTTCGCGTATTATTCTGTTCGCTCTGGATGGTCAACAGCTGGTCAATACCGCTCGATCTTTAGATGATTCACTGCCCAACCCTTTTCGCGACGGACAGCCGCCGGGGAATAACCCTGTGTATCCCGATCTCTCTGTCGGCGGAAATGTTCATCTGCAGCAGATTATCGAGACCGGCCAGCCCACGGTTTCCGATGTGTTCATCACCTTAACCAATCGGCGTCCGGGGATCGCAATCGGCATTCCGGTGAAGCGCAACAACCAGATTGTTTACATTCTGGATATAGTTTTCGACTTGGGAACATTCACTAGATTGCTGCTGGAAGAAGGCATGCCCGCGGGCTCGGAAGGCGTGATCATCGACCGCCTAGGAGTAATCGTCACCCATACCAGGTCCTCGGAGCGGTTTGTCGGGCGGCGCGCGCCCGCGCCGCTCATCGAGCAGATGGCCAAGATGGATAAAGGCGTAGCGGTCACGCAGGAATCGCCAGAGGTATCGAACTCGCTATATTTTGTGCGATCAAATTCGACCGGTTGGAGCACCGGTATCGGGGTTTCGCAAGCCGCGGCAAACGCGGCGCTCAATCCCACTATTTATTTATTGATCGGCGGCGCGGCACTATTGCTCCTGGTAAGTCTAGCAGCGGCGCTATTTTTAGGCGGGCGACTAACCAGCTCACTGGCCGGGTTGGCTCGTTCGGCGGATGCGATTCAACACGGTGAGCCCATCGAACTCCAGCGTCCAACGGTTTATGAGATCGATGAGCTACAGCGTCAATTGATTAAAGCCGGAACGCTGGCGCGGCAAAGCTTTCAGGATCGCAGATTGCGCATCGAAGCCGAGGCCCAGCGGGCTGCCGCCGAGGTCGCGCGAAGTGAAATCCTCGAACGTGAAACAGAATTGCAAGAAAGCGAAGAACGGCTGCGCGCCTTTCTCGAAAACAGCGCGACGATCGCGTGGATGGTTGACGAGGAGGGACGCTATGTTTACCTGAGCCGTAATTATTTGAAGCATTTCAATATTGATGCGCAACAATGGCAGGGCAAAACCGTCTTCGATTTGTGGCCGGCGGCCGTCGCCGAGAAGTTGCGTCAAAATGATTTGGCGGTGCTTGCCCGTGGCGGACTGCTGGAGGAGATCGAACAGACGAAAAATCCCGATGACAGCCATTCTTGGTGGTTTAACTCACGATTCGTGCTCACTGGTCGTTCAGGCAAGCGCTACGTGGGCAGTCTGGCGGTTGATATCACGGAGCGGAAGCGCCTCGAAGAAGAACTCAAGCAGCGCATTGCCGAGCTCAAAGAAGCCGACCGGCGCAAGGATGAATTTTTGGCGATGCTGTCGCACGAGCTGAGAAATCCGCTGGCGCCGATCGCCAACGCCGTGCAAATTCTAAAAACGCTAGATGGCGCGGACCCGAAACTGCGCTGGTGTCGCGACTTGATCGATCAGCAAATCAATTTGATGTCCCGTTTGATGGAAGATCTACTTGACGTCAGTCGCATCACGCGGGACCGATTGCCGTTGCGTAAGCAGTTGGTAGAACTGAGCAGAGTGATAGACGAAGCGGTACAAATCAGCAGGCCGCTCATCGAAGCCAATCGGCATGAGCTAACGGTAGATCTCCCGGTCGACAGACTGATGTTGGACGGCGATCCGGCGCGGCTGACACAAGTATTTGCCAATTTATTGAACAACGCCGCCAAGTACATGGAAGGGAATGGCAAGATTCGCCTCAAAGCCAGCCTCGAGAGGACTCTGACTGTTGCGCCCTTCGAGAAGCTCAGGATAGAGTCCGCCGAGAACGGCGAGGATGGGAAGTCAGAAGCCGCCGGACTTGCCACGGCAACGACCGACGAAGTCATTATCTCGATCAAGGACACCGGCATAGGCCTCGCGCCCGAGAAACTGCTGCATGTATTCGATATGTTTTTTCAGGTCGAGAGCGGCAAAGAGCGCAGCTACGACGGCTTGGGGATTGGGTTGACGCTTGCGCGTAACTTGGTCGAACTGCACGGCGGCACGATTGAGGCGCGAAGCGACGGGCCGGGCAAGGGTAGCGAGTTTATCGTGACCTTGCCGGTGGCGAGAGTCGATGGCGGTCGAGCAGCAAGCGAGCGGACGGAAACGCAACGGATGTCCGCATTGCCGGCCAAGCGCGTGGCTGTGGTGGATGACAATAACCTGCAAGCGCGGTCCATGGCGACGCTGCTCGAGATGATGGGTTATCAAGCACGCGTCGCCTATGATGGCGAGAGCGCGATGCGCATGATCGCCGAGTTCGTTCCGCAAGTGGCCCTTGTCGACATCGGATTGCCGGGATTAGACGGATATGAACTGGCGCGCCGGTTGCTCGAGATGCCGCAGGCGCGTGGCATTACGCTGATCGCCCAGACCGGTTGGGGAAGGGATGAAGACCGGGAGTTATCACGCCAGGCCGGATTCCAGCACCATCTGATCAAGCCGATTGATCACCAGCTTCTGGAAAAACTCTTGGGCGAAATTTTCGGTGCAATGTCGCGGGAGGCGAGTGTCTCAGAGTAGAGAACAAACGATCGACAAGCGGTCAAAGAACTTTTTGCCCGACGCAGGAGGAAGATACAATTGACGAAAGCCCTAACGATTCCAACTGAGCCCATCGGCAGCATCCCGAGACCGCCCGGGCTGATCGATGCGATTATCAAACGGGGGGGTAATGACCCGTCATTGGAGCCGCTCTTCGACGACGCGATCCGCGACACCATCGCCCGCTTCGAGGCGACGGGGTCGCCGGTGATCTCGGACGGCGAACAGAGAAAGTATCACAACTTCTGGACCTACAGCGTCCAGGGATTGGCCAATACCGCAGCGGACGGCTTTAAGATACCGTTCGTCGCCGGTCACACCCGCCGCATGCCGCGCTTGACCGGAGGTCCTTTTCGCTACAAGAACTATGCGGATAGTTACCTGGACTTTGCCCTACGCTATGCCCATGTGCCAGTAAAGCAGGCGGTCATCTCGCCTTCCGCCCTCAGTCTTATGTATCCGCCCGACGGGATCCCTGACTATCCACGCGACCAGTTCATCGACGATCTGCTGACAGAGCACGAGACCGAGGTGCGCGCCTGCTTGCGTAAGGGCGCGCACAAAGTGCAGATCGACTTCACCGAAGGACGGCTGGCATCCAAGATCGACTCTTCCGGAGTTCTTTTGCAGAGCTTTATCGATCTGAACAATCTGGCGTTGGCGCGCTTCTCCGCCGCAGATCTACAGCGCATCGGCGTGCACACCTGCCCCGGTGGCGACCTCGATTCGACTCATAGCGCGGATGTCGATTACGCTGAGCTAATACCGCAACTGTTTGGCTTGATGGTGGGAAATTTCTACATCGCACTGGCAGGGGAAAGGGACCGGGTCCGGGTGTTGAAGATCATCCGCGAACACATGCGGGCCAACCAGCGAATTTTCGTCGGTGTTATCGCCCCGATCGATAAGCGTGTCGAGACAGCCGAACAAGTTAGGGATCGAGTCCTCGAGGCGGCCCAATACATTCCGCTCGATCAACTGGGCACCACCGATGACTGCGGTTTCTCACCGTTCTGCGATGACACTTCGACGACCCGCGAAACGGCCTTTGCAAAGATTCGCGCGCGCGTGCAGGGCACGGCACTTGCAGCGGAAATTCTCGGAGGTCATTAATGGCGGCATCGGATCAGGAGGAGGCACAGCTTCGTTCTGTAGCTCTGCAAAACGCCCGAAGCATCGATCTTGCGCGCCGGCGTGCAGAAGAAGCGCTGCGCAGGCAGTCAGATTGGCTGCGCGTCACGCTTTCCAGCATCGGCGATGGCGTGATCAGCACGGACATCGATGGCCGCGTGAGTTTCATGAATGGTATAGCCGAGGTCATGACGGGATGGACCTTGAATGAAGCGTTGGGACAAGCTTTTGACGACGTATTCCGTATCATCAATGAGTCAACCCGAGAGGAAGCTGAAAATCCGGCTGCCCGGGTGCTGCGAGAAGGCGCAATGGTCGGCCTGGGGAATCATACCATTCTTATTGCCAAAGACGGCACCGAACGACCGATCGACGACAGCGCTTCGCCCATCCGCGATGATGCGGGGCAGATCAGCGGATGTGTGTTGGTGTTTCGCGATGTGACCGAGCGGCGCAGGGCTGAGCGCGACCTGAGCCGCAGCGAACGCGAACTCGCCGAGTTCTTCGAAAACGCCAATGTCGGCCTGCATTGGGTCGGCCCGGACGGAATCATCCTGCGGGCGAATCAGGCGGAGCTTGATCTGCTCGGTTATCGTCGCGAAGAATACGTCGGCCGCCATATTGCCGAGTTTCATGCCGATCGGCCTGTGATCGACGCTCTCCTCACGCGCTTGACCGCAGGCGAGAGCCTGCACGAATACCCGGTACGATTGCGTTGTAAAGACCGATCGATCCGATACGTGCTGTTAAACTCCAGCGGTTTTTTCGACAACGGCAAGTTCATTCACAGCCGCTGCTTCACGCACGATATCACCGAACGTCAACGAACCGAGGAAATGCTCGCCGAGGCCAATCGCCGCAAGGATGAATTTCTCGCAACGTTATCCCATGAGTTGAGGAACCCCCTGGCGCCGATTCGTAACGCCGTGCAAATTTTAAAGACGATCAGCCCCGCTACATCGACGCTCGAATGGTGCCGGGATTTGATCGACAAGCAGGTCTCCCAGATGGCGCGACTTATGGAAGATCTGCTCGATCTCACCCGGATCACGCGTAATACCTTAGAACTGCGCAAACAGCCGGCGGATTTAACCGCGGTGATCGAAGGCGCGATCGAAACCAGCCGGCCGTTGATTGAAGCGGGCCGGCACGAGTTGACGATCAACCTGCCGGCGCAAAAAATGATGCTCGACGGCGATGCCGCTCGATTGATGCAAGTATTCGCCAATCTATTAAATAATGCGGCAAAGTATATGGAACCCGACGGCCATATCCACGTAACGGCGGTGGTTCGTCGAGCCGCGCAGGACGGCCAAGAAGTAATTGTTACGATCAAAGATAACGGCATCGGCATCGCGTCGGAATTGCTGCCTCATGTTTTCGAGATGTTTTTTCAAGCCGATCGGAGCAAAGAACGCCACTACGGCGGCTTGGGAATCGGACTTACCTTGGCGCGTCATATCGTCGAGATTCACGGCGGTGCTATCGAAGTCAAAAGTGCAGGACTCGGTAACGGCACTGAGTTTGTTGTGCGCCTGCCGTTGGCCAAAGGACCGGTCGAACGCGATCAATACCGCGTCGCCTCCGCAAGACACGCGAGTCTGCGTTCACAAAATTTGTCGCGCTCGGTGCTGGTCGTCGATGACAATAAAAATCAGGTTGAGAGCATCGCCATGCTGCTGAAGATTCTTGGTTGCGAAGTGCGCGCGGCTCACGATGGTCTGAGCGCCCTCGAAGCTCTCAAAGAATTCGTTCCCGAGTTCGCTCTGATCGATATTGGTTTGCCGGGCATAGATGGTTTCGAGCTTGCGCGCCGGATTCGCCAAGTCGAGGAATTTAACAAAATCACTCTAATCGCCCAGACCGGTTGGGGCAGAGAGGAGGACCGTGCAGAATCGCGCCAAGCAGGGTTTAATTATCACCTCGTAAAACCGCTTGATTTCCAGCTGCTTGAAAAGATATTAACGGAAGTACCGCGCACGACTTGAGGCTTACCTACGGCGCAGTTGCGCGAGGTCGATATTGCGTTTGTGAATCGGCCCAGCGCACTAGGTTCCGGCGCCGGTGTTTATTTCGCTTGGCCCTAGCCGGTTTTGAGCATGCTGATGACCTCGCTCGTAGCCGGCGCGAAACTCATGCGCTTCCCAGAGATTGGGAAAGTGCCTCTTCAAATCGTTCCGGGCTTCCGTGTAGCTTCTGCTGCGATTCGACGGATCCAAAGCCGCTTCAAAGCCTTTGCGATAGGTCGACTCGACCTTCAGAAAATTCTCAGATGGATCGTAGGACTCCGCTTCGGCATCGCGCAGGCCGATCCACCATTTCTCTCGGGCGGCATCGATACTTTCCGCGCCGGCGTCAGTCAAGATCTTTCGCCCGGCTTCGAGTTGCTGGTCGTCTTCGGTGCGGAGAATCAGAATTGTTCGACCTTGGCGCAGCGCATCCTCGTAGAAATACAGTTCATCGCGCGGCAGTCCTTCGGTTAACGAATACTCCAGCGCCCCGCCTGCGGCGGCACCTCCAGCGGCGCCAATGCTGCCGGCGATCGCCGCGGTAATAAAACCGATGGCGAGCACCGGCCCTACTCCGGGGAACAGTAGTGATGAGACTACCATGCCAAGCGGCATACCGCCCGATAGACCGAGCGCTCCGCCAACCACTCCGCCAATGACCTTGCCCATACCGGGCTGCTCGCCATCCTCTGTTGCAACTGTGTCCTGTTCACCATTCTGCTTGCCTGGAACGAGGAGACTTATTTGATCTTCGGTAAGACCCAGTCCGAGAAGCTCGCGCATGGCCTTTTCAGCAGCGCTACGCGAAGCAAATATTCCACTGGCAGTTTTCATATCATGTCTCCTATTTTTACGTGTGCCATCAACAAGCTAAAAACAGCAATCAAAGTGCCAAAGCGGTTTGGTGAAGCGTTGCGCACGTTATTAAGGTGACCTTTGAAACAATCTTCGCCCTAGTGCGCCCGCCGCTTTCGCCTTTACCTTCCGAATAATGGGACATCATAAGTGGTCTTAGCGCGGCATTTTGCCAATCGGAATACCAATTGCAACAGGTTTTTATGCTCAGTCATGAAATGGAGGTGCGCTAATGGCACGGTACGGTAAAAAAGCTGCGCAAAAAGTAAAACGGGCAATGCATGAACGTAAAAAAGGGACTCTGAAGAGTGGACGATCTGGCAAAACGGTGAAAAGCCGTAAGCAAGCCATCGCCATAGGCTTGTCCGAAGCGCGTCGCGCCGGCGGTAAAGTGCCGGCAAAAAAATCGCGCCAAAAGAAATAGCCTAGTTTAAACGCTCGCGGCGTTTAGGTTCGTCCTAGAGGATTTATCTCGGGACTTTCCAATGTCGGTATGTCTGGAGCAGCCAGTGGTCCGGTAATGATTTCCAGGGATATTCCCCGGCCTGTGGCAAATTCCGGCTCTTCGCCGGCGATATACTGACCGTGACTCTCTCCGAATACCCACACGGTGCCATCATATTGAATCATTACGATCTGAAGCTGCGGATCGCTGGCAAACTTAACCCAGTAATAACCATGCGGTCTTGGCATGATTAAAGTGTAACTCTGAGCTTGGGCCGACAACAACCCCCCTCTAAAAATAATTGCCACGAGAACATATACGTCAGGTGCCGCTAACCGATTTTAACAATGATGTAGTACGGGGAACGCTAACAGAGCGGTACTCGGATATTGAGCGTCATTGCGATATTTAGCCGGGCAAGAAGATAGCATGTCGGTTTGCCGGCTCATGTCGAAACTGTTCTGAAAATAGATCGTTGCTCGGGGCAATTAATCCCAAGCGCGAGACACTCTCGTCACAATTATTGCGCAGGGATATGCCGAACGAACAATAATCAGTCGTCAGGTGCTCCATATACCAACAGGATACCAGCAGGGTACCAGCAGGGTTAACGCGGCATAAATATTGAATCGCAAGAGTGCTCACTCGGCCCTAGTCCTAACCGCATATTCGCAAGCAGTCGCCGCGTGAAAGCTAAATTACTAGCGAACTCCAACTATAAGAAGGTATATATAGTATGGCAAAAAACACCAGTAACCGTAAAACGCAATCGAATAATTCCCAAAACAAGAGCGCGCAATACGGCGAGCAGACGGTATCCGTAGGCATCGGCGGCGAAACTCATCAGACCGCAGCCGACGGAGCACCCGTATTAACCACGCAGCAGGGCACGCCGGTATCGGACGATCAAAATTCACTGAAGATTGGCGCCCGCGGGCCAACGGTGCTGGAAGATTTTCATTTTCGCGAGAAGATTTTTCACTTCGATCATGAGCGGATTCCCGAGCGCGTGGTTCATGCCCGCGGCTTCGGCGCCCACGGCTATTTCGAAAACTACGAATCGCTTGCCGACGTGACCAGGGCGGATCTCTTCCAGCGGCCCGGCGAGAAGACCCCCGCTTTCGTGCGTTTCTCGACCGTCGCCGGCAACAAAGGCTCGGCCGACTTGGCGCGCGACGTACGCGGCTTCGCCGTCAAACTTTATACTCAACAAGGCAACTGGGATATTGTCGGCAATAATATTCCGGTGTTCTTCATTCAGGATGCCGTAAAATTTCCCGATTTCGTGCATTCTGTCAAAGAGGAACCTGATCGCGGCTTCCCCCAGGCGGCGTCAGCCCATGACAACTTTTGGGACTTTGTTTCGCTATCGCCGGAAAGCACGCACATGCTCTTCTGGGTGATGTCGGACCGGGCGATTCCGCGTTCCTTTCGCTTCATGGAAGGCTTTGGCGTCCACACTTTTCGTCTAGTCAATGCCCAAGGCAAATCGACCTTTGTTAAATTTCATTGGAAGCCAAAGCTCGGCATGCAATCCGTAGTGTGGAACGAAGCGGTCAAAATCAATGGCGCCGATCCGGACTTTCATCGGCGCGACTTGTGGAACTCGATCAAGGCGGGCGACTATCCCGAGTGGGAACTCGGCTTACAGCTCTTCGACGAAGACTTCGCTGAGCAATTTGACTTCGATGTCCTCGATGCGACGAAACTTATTCCGGAAGAACAAGTGCCGATCCGGCGTGTCGGCCGGCTCGTGCTCGATCGCTGCGTCGATAACTTTTTTGCCGAGACCGAGCAGGTCGCATTTTGTACGCAAAATATCGTGCCCGGTGTGGATTTCAGCAATGATCCGTTACTGCAAGGACGCAATTTTTCTTATCTCGATACCCAGCTCAAACGCTTGGGCGGCCCTAACTTCACTCATATACCGATCAATGCACCGAAGTGTCCGTTTGCCCATTTTCAGCAGGACGGCCATATGGCCATGAGCAACCCGAAGGGACGGGTCAACTACGAGCCCAATTCCTGGGATAACGACGGGGGGCCGCGTGAATCGCCGGAGAAGGGTTTCCGCTCGTATCCTGCCGAGGAGGAAGGCGAGAAACAGCGCATTCGCTCGGAGACTTTCGCCGACCATTTCAGTCAAGCCAGGCAATTTTTTATCAGCCAGACTGAAACCGAGCAAAATCATATTATCGACGCGTTTACCTTCGAACTGAGCAAAGTAGAAAAACTCGCTATCCGCGAGCGCATGGTAGCCCAACTGATTAACGTTGATGCGACACTCGCGGAAAAAATTGCCAACGGTTTGGGTCTTAAGTCGATGCCTAAGGCGGCGACCGCAGCGAAACCGACGCGGCAAGATCTTAAGAACTCTCCGGCCTTGAGCATCGTTCTAAACGGCCCCAAGCGCTTCAAAGGACGCAAGCTCGGAGTACTCGTGACCGACGGTGTCGATACTGAGATCCTAAACTCGCTTAAAAGCGCGCTTGAAGCGGAGGGTGCGATGATCGAAATCGTCGCTCCTAAAGTGGGTGGGGTCAAGGCCAGCGACGGTTCCTGGATCGAAGCCGCGCAGAAACTTGACGGCGGGCCGTCTGTGCTCTACGACGCGGTGGCGTTATTGCCCTCGGAAAGTGGTGCGCAACAGCTAGCGAACAATCCGGCGGCGCGCGATTTCATCGCCGATGCATTCGCTCATCGGAAATTCATAGCTTGCGTGGAATCAGCTAACCCGATGCTGGAAAAAGCGGGAGTAGCTGTCGATAGGGGAGTTATCACGCTAAAAACATCGAGCGACGCTTCGGCCCTCGTTGCCACCCTCGGCGAGCTGCGTTTTTGGCCGCGTGAAGGGACATTGAAATAAACCGAAAGCTCCGACCAGTATTGGAAGACCGGGTTGGGGGTCGTGAGGGGATCAGTACATGGGCCAGCGCTAGATTTTTTGAAGGACCTGACTAATTGCCATCGACGACAATGTCAGGGGTAGTTAGTCGGGTTTCTGTCGGAGGATTTCTGCTTTTGAAATCATCCTCCGGCCCTGCTGTTTTCTTTGATGAAAACAAGGGTGCAGGAGAACTCTCGAAGCCCAATATTTTCATCCGTGCAATTGATGTTTTCCTCGGACGATGGCGGCTTGGCCGCTCTGCATGGAAACGCCAGCAATTGTACCCAATAAAGTTGTATTCTTCAGTTTACCATTGCGCGCGTCGATGGTTCGTTATTTGATCGCAGCGCCCGATTGAACGATCGAGCGTGTTGACGCCGTTTGACCGGGCAACGTGGATATCAGATTGGCCAGCAAAAGAACCATTAAGTAAGCAATATTTTCAGGCGAGACAAACTGCTTCGACGATAAACGCCAAATGTTTTGGCGTTTGGGACGACGCTTCGGAATGTGCGTGCCGAAAACACGGCGCGAAAAAGGCTTGTGGTTCGCGCCTTAAGATTGGAGTGTTCACCGCGGAGTCACGACGGGAATGCAGGTTAATAGAGCAACTCGCGGCGTTGCCGCGAACTTGCGCAATAACGTTACCAACTATGCGCGGCCTAGACGAGTTGGCTGAAGTGCCTGCGCCCGATTACGAAGGCGCTCTTGATCATAGAGCGCAAAATCTCGCTCGCTTCCTCATTGTTTTCGGCACCGTTCAACATCTCCAGCGTGTTTTGTAATACGTTCCCCAGCAGGGCCAACTCAAAAGTTGCGGCCTGATCCTCGATTGGAGTATCGAGCATTTGCTGAATTTGTGTAACGACATCAGGATTGGGCATCTGTTGCTGTTCCATGTTTTTTGCCTCCATCTCTCGGCAATTTAGAGTGCAAAGCATATGCCGGTGCCGGCGATTACTGCGCTCTCACGAAGACGTAAATTATTCGAAAAATACGGCTTGAGGGATGACCTGCATGTGGCGCTAGGTGACTCTGTATGATTTGTCCCGGCGTCCTGGAGAGGGGTTTCCATACAAATTAACGATTATGGCGAAGATCGTTAAATCAGGCACGAAATTTCGGAGATCTGCAGCAAGGACAAAATACGCGCTGGCTGCGGCGTAGTTGAACGACAGACGTTTGCCGATTCACCGAACACGAACTTTTTTTAGCTGTAATATTGGAGTAGAAACGCGACTAGTTTTTCTTATCGCGTGCGCTTTGCTGCTCGAAGCCTGGCAGAACAGCTCGAAAAAATGCGTTTTGTATCAGTCCAATAATGGTTTCCCACGTGCTGGTCTGTGGATTGGCGAGTTTACCCTTGACCGTAATCGTGGCCGCGACGTCATCGCGCGGCGGATTTTGTAAAATCCAGGAAAACCCGCCGATAATACTTTCATAGAGTTGGCGAAAAATTCCTTTTTCTTTATCCTGGCGGCGATCGTAAACGTCCATGTTGTTAAATAACGGCTTGACATAACCCTCGACATTGCCGTTGCGCACCGACAATTCTGAGTAAAATGAAAATTGTCCGGCAACCACGTCGAAGTTGCCGTAGGAGCGCCAGAGATTATTCATGCTCTTCATGTCGGTATCGCCGATGGCGACTTTAAGATCGAAGTCGGGACCTTTAGGATTTGGGCGTCCGACGAAGGCGACTTCGGTGGCGCCGCTGCCCATAAGTTTTCCGCGCGCGCGACCGGTCATAGGGCTTTCTTTATTGGATTGGTTACTGAAATTATCTATCTGCAAATCAAGGTTGTTCCAAAAAATATTATATTGGGGATCGCGCGCCGCATTGAAGAATCCGAGTTTGCCCTGTAAACGGACCTTATCGACATTGACAACCAGTGCCGGAGCATCGCTGTATTTTTTCGCGGCGCTGTCGACCTCTGCGCCGGCTGTTTTAGCCACCGATTCGGCGGCTTTGTGAATGTAATCGGCATCCGCTCCTTGCACCCGCAGCTCGGCGATGTCGATGCGCTCGGTCTTAGCGCCATACTCGAGATTGCCCTGGGCGGATAAACTGCCCTGGCGCACGGTGATGTTGTAACGCTCGACGATGGGTTTGAAGTATGCGAGCTCGATATTTTCCAGGGCAATGGTTTCAGTTTTCACTGTCGCGTGCGGCTCGGCGAGTAGATCGGCGTGACCGTCGGCGCGGAGCGTGCCTTTGTCAAAAACTGTGGCTTGGATCTGGATTGGCGAGGGATAAACGTTGGCATCGGATTTCACGTTGCGAATATTTTCCGCGAGCAGTTCAATCCGTGTTAATTCGAGAGGGCGGAATGGTCCGTCATCGACGTAGGTGAGCGATCCATCGCGAATCATAAAACGGTTGATTTTAAGCGGATAGATTTCTTCGAGGGCTTGCTGCCAACCGCGTTCTTTCATCGATATTTTATCGTCGAACTCTTGTTTCGCCTGCTTGCGATTGATGTACAGCTTTGGAGCGTCGATGGTAAAATCAGCCACCAGCCTCCCACGTATTAGCGCGCGCCAATCGATGCTGGCGCTCAGATTGGCGATCTGCGCCACCGGCGGCTCTGGATTGTCGTTCTGAATGATAACGGAGTTTTCCAGTTCGAGGGAAAGACCGATGGGATGAAAGTCGAGTTTGCCGATGCTCACGGTGTAGCCCGCGAGGGCGCGGTTCAGATTAGCCTCCATGCGCTGGCGCAATGGCTCATCGATGAAAAACGCGGCGATCACCACAAGCACGATTAAACCGGCCAAAATACTCGCGGACCATAACAGCGCCTTGCGTGTCTTCGAACCGGAGAGCGAGTGCGCCAAAGCTGAGCGCCATTGGCGTCCCCGGTCGCCCGAGCGGTATGCAGGATGGGGTTCCGTTACACTCATAAATTACCTGCGGCCGCCTTTCCCTCAGCAAGATCATCGGCCTTATTATCAGTATCGTTACCGGCTGCGTTGCCCGCCGCCGCTACTTTCACTTCCCCGCTCGTCCCTCCAGCCGCGAAACAACCGGCTTAGGCTCTTCAGGCTTTTGGTTATCAAAGAGTCTGTAGCGCAATCGTGAGGTTTATCGTTCGACTCGCGAGCGATTTCTGCGTCGAAGGGCAAACCATTGGGAAAAAGCGTAGTCAGCCAAAGATATTCCTCGGAAAGACTGCGTGTCGGGTGATGGCGCAGGCGAGTCTTGCCGCTGTCGGCTAAGCCATTCAAGTAATTTACCAACCCGGCGGCATTGCCGAGCCGATCGCAAGCCTGGCCGTCGAGGCCGGTATGTTCGGCGAGCAAGTTTACCCGTGCCGCGCGGATCGAGTGATTTAGCTTACTGCCCGGCAGGTCGTCCCAGGCAACGTTGAGCTCGGTGTCATAGCCCATGCTGCGGTTGTTCATGTTCGCCGATCCGATGCTGAGAAAGCGGTCATCGACCAACAGCAGTTTCGAATGGATATAAGTAGGCATCTCAGTGCCGTCGGCGGCAATCGAGACCGGATAGTAAATACCGAACGAATGCCCGGTTTCGGCGGCGACTTCCTTTAGACGGCGAATGATCCGGCTCTGGGCGATACCAATCGAGAGCTGCTCCAAAAATGCTTCGGCATCTTTGGCGATGACTAAAACAATCTCCAGGCGCCTGCGCCAATGCTGGCGCATGCGCTCTACCAGCGCATCGCATAACGCTTCGGAACTGCAATATTGGTTTTCGATATAGATCAGACGTTCGGCGGCATCGATGGCATCAAGAAAGAGTTGGCGGATCTCGAGTATGGGTTTTTCGCCGGTGCGGCTCTGGCACACTTCGGTCCGGCTGATCGCTATGCGATCTGTGGCAAGCGGAAGAGCGCAGTCGATTAAAAGAGGGTGGGCGGGTTCGTCATCTGCCGCGGCCAAATCAAGGCAGTCGCCACATACGGTACTCCAACGTTGCTTGAAGAGCTCTGCCAGATGCCGAACGACGGGGCCGGAGTGGTAGGACTGCAAGTCGTGAAATGTGCGATAGCTCGAGCCGTCAATATTGACACGCAGTGGATTGTCCGGCCGATGATCACGTCCATCCCAGCGGCTGGCGCACAAGTCTATGCCGCCGACAAAACTCACATTGCCGTCGATGACGACAAACTTTTGATGATGCGAGGCATCGAACGCTTCGCCGCGGTCGTAGCAGAACTTGAGGCGCTCGTTAGTGCTCCAATTGAAGTGCCAATCTTGAAACCATTCACGGTCCAGCCCGTATAACATGCTGTAGTCCCAAGCGAGCATGTATATGTGCAGTTCAGATCTGCGCTCACAGAGTTCATTGAGAAATTCCAAGAGATGAATTTTCCCTGACGCCTGTTCGGCGTCAGCGCCCCGCAAGAGCGCGGTGCCGCTATCGAACTGCCAGCCAAAGATTAGAATGTAATGCTCGGCCGCTTGGGCGGCATGATAAAACGCCCGGTAATAATCACAACCATCAACCAGAAGTCCCGTCTGGCTGACCGATCCAATCTGCCAGCAGTTTCGTCCAGGTTCCAACAACGTATGCCTGGCCGGCGAGCGCAACATTCGCCGTAGTCGCTTAGACGTTTTCATACGTCTGAATTATTGCAGCAAAGGCCGCGCCAGAAAATGCCAACAACATTGCGCTCGGAATTTGTCTTGGTTGCGCGACGAAAATTAGCGGTCTGTCGCTTTATTGAGACGGGTCACAGTGCAATTTAAATTTTAAAACGAATAGAACATCTTGGTGTACGTTTCGACGACGTGTTTACGTTAAATGGCATAACGCTTGCTGTTAAAACATTTGTGAACGATCAACCGATAGGAATGACCGCTATGTTAGCGCTTATGGGAGCGATTGGCGGCATAGTCATGATTTTTGCAGGTAAGCCGGGTTTGGGCATGCTGTTTGCGGCCTGCGCTGCGATTCTTGGTGCTATCGGTTTTTTTATCTCAGCCTCGCCGCGGATTAGTGGCGGAATGATGAGTATTGTCGCCATCGTGATCGCGATCTTCGGTATCGGTTTGTCGGTGCTCGGTGTGATTGGCAGTGCAATATTTTAATTAAAAAAATAGAGGAGGATTTATCTATGAGTTCAGTTATTTATTTAGTTGGCTTAGTTGTCGTAATCTTAGCCGTATTGAGTTTTTTTGGACTGCGCTAATAGTTCGGCTACGTATTTTTTCATTACTGATAACCTGGTATAGATTCCCTTAACCAACTCTCGGGCGCCGCCCAAATAGGCGTTCAGGGGCAAGCCGCAACGCGATCGTTTGAAAAGATACCTCAGGACCAGCTGGCGGCATCGGCCGCCCGGCTGGCTTGGGGATTTTCTTGATGTGCATCAAAAAATCCGCGCCAGTGCCATTGTACCGACGAAAGGGTTCCGGGACGATCAGAGGTCGTAGTCGCCCCAGCCCTGGCATACTCATATGATTTATCCGCCATGAACCAATTTACCGCTCGCCAAACGAACAGTGCCGGGAAAGGGGTCGTTGAACGCGCGTCCCCGCAAATTTTGCGGCGGGTACCGTTTAGGGGCGAAGGGTCGGTAGCGCCGGAGGTCTTGAGCGAGCGCGAATGGCTCATCACCAACGGCCTAGGTGGCTACGCCTCGGGCACTTTGCTCGGCGCCATTACCCGGCGTTATCACGGCTTATTAATCGCTGCGCTGCCGGCGCCGCTTGGCCGCGTAATGATGCTCAATCAACTAACGGAATATCTTGAGTTGCCCGATGGCACGCAAATCGAGTTGTCGTCCGGACTAGGTTTCAACGAAAGCAGCGAGAGTCCGGGCTTCGCGTCGCTGGCGGAATTTCGCCTGGAAGATGGTGTGCCGGTATGGCGTTATCAGATTGGTGCCATTGTCATCGAAAAGAAAATCTTCATGGTGCATAGGCAAAATACCACGTTGATCAGCTACGATTTACTTGAGGGTGATGAGCGCGTGCGGGTCAAGCTACATCCCCATGTGCAATTTCGCCCCCATGAAATCTTTGTCGACAAAGCATTGGAAGACTATACCTTCAAAGCGACGCCCCGAGGATTTGAAATCCGCACCGCCGCGGCGCATCCGCAGCTGCGGTTGCTCGTGCATGGCCATGATTGGAGTTTTAGCGGCGGCCACGGCAAGATCGATAAAGTTTTCTTCCGCACCGAACAGCAGCGCGGTTATGAGGCGTTCGGCGAGCTATGCAGTTTTGGTTGGTTTGAAGCCGAAGTCAGCCGTAACCAACCGATGACGCTGATTGCCTCGACGGAGCCCTGGGAAGCGATTACCGACACGCCGCAAGAGAGTTACGCCGAAGAATTTTCCCGCCGGCAGCGGCTGGCATTAAAGGCGGGTGTCGACGATGACACATCGATTAAAGCGGAGCTGGTGCTGGCCGCCGATCAGTTTGTCATCGAGCCGGTGGATCCCAACAAAGAAAAAGACGCCGTCGGCGCACACACGATTATCGCCGGCTATCATTGGTTTACCGATTGGGGCCGCGACACCATGATCAGCTTGGAAGGGTTGACCTTGCTGACCGGCCGCCAAACCGAGGCGAGAGGCATACTTGATGTATTTTCCGAACATATTCGCGACGGGCTGATTCCAAACTTTTTTCCCGAAGGGGAACATGAAGGGGTTTATCATACCGCGGACGCGACGTTGTGGTTTTTTCACGCGCTCCAGCGCTATCTTGCAATCACCGGCGATCGCGAATTTATGCGTCAACTGTTGCCGAAATTGTCCGACGTCGTTGCCCAGCATCTGCACGGTACGCGCTTCGGTATCGGCGTCGATCCCAAGGATGGCCTGCTGCGACAAGGGCAAGAAGGCTACCAACTCACCTGGATGGACGCCAAAGTAGACGATTGGGTGGTGACCCCGCGGCGTGGCAAAGCTGTCGAGATCAACGCGCTTTGGTACAACGCATTATGCCTGCTCGAAGGATGGCTGCGCGAAGAAGGCGACGCAGCGCAGGCGGATGACATTGCCGCCCACGCGCAAAAAGCCCGGGATTTTTTCAACCGCCGCTTTTGGTATACCGAAGGTGGTTATCTCTACGACGTTATCGATTGTGACAACGAGAGGGGAAAAAACGATCCTGCATGCCGGCCCAATCAAATTTTGGCCATTTCGCTGGATTATCCGGTCCTCGCCAGCGAGCGCTGGGGTCCCCTGCTCGATGTCGTGCGTCGAAGTCTGCTGACGCCGTACGGGCTGCGCTCGCTGTCGCCGGATCATCCGAGTTACCAAGCGCGCTACTTCGGCGATCTGCGCGCGCGCGATGCCGCCTATCACCAAGGCACCGTATGGGCGTGGTTGATTGGGCCGTTCATCGATGCCTGGCTAAAAGTCTATCCTGACGATCATGCGGGCGCGCGCGGATTTTTAAATGCTTTCGCCGATCACCTGGGCGAGGCCTGCATCGGCACGATTAGCGAGATTTTTGACGCCGAACCACCATTTACGCCACGCGGCTGCGTCTCTCAAGCGTGGAGCGTTGCCGAAGTGCTGCGTTGCGCGATCAAAACCGGCGGATTTATGTCGGCCGGCTGATTCCGTGACAAGTCCAAGAAGAAGATTAAATCGATTAATGGATTTGCCGACTCGTTCAAAGGGAACGTTCCGGCGTTGTGAAGATTGCACTGGTTGACGCATAACTATGCGAGAGGAGCCACTCTCCTCTCGCATAGTTGCTAGCGAACGCAACACTCACAATCTTGTTAATATTTACTTGGTGCCGCTCTTACTCGATGAACCACCAGTACCCGGGTTGCCCTCGTTTTTTTCGAGTGTGGTGCCGTCTTTAGATGCACCACTCTTAGAAGAGGTGCTCGAGGTCCCGCTCCCCATTGAACCTGTACCGGAGCTACCGCTCCCGGAAGTCCCGCTCGAAGTCCCGCTCTTACTCGATGAACCACCAGTACCCGGGTTGCCCTCGTTTTTTTCGAGTGTAGTGCCGTCTTTAGATGCACCACTCTTAGAAGGGGTGCTCGAGGTCCCGCTCCCCATCGAACCTGTACCGGAGCTACCGCTGCCCATTGAACCTGAACCGGAGCTACCGCTGCCCATTGAACCTGAACCGGAGCTACCGCTGCCCATCGAACCTGAACCGGAGCTACCGCGATTGCCGCTCCCTGAACCGCCGATGTCGGAACCACTGCTGGAGGAAAGGGTTACGCCTAATGCGCTAGCGGTGCTGCTGTCGAGTTGTCCACTGGTTTGGATATTTTGCGCGCGTTGGAAGGCCCGTAATGCTTGCTGAGTCCGGGCGCCCATCACCCCATCGATCGGTCCAGGATCATGTCCCTTATTTTTTAACGCCTCCTGAACACTCTTCACGTCAGCCGATGACCAGTGACCGCTCGCGGAAGAATGTTTCATGCTGCTGCGTCCGCTTGGAGATTCTGCTGCCGACCCCGATGATCCGGATGTACCCGGCGAAGTCTGCGACCACCCTGTCATTGGGCAAATTGTTAGAGTGCCCAAAACCATCCCCGAAATAATTGCACTATTTTTCTTTCTCATGCACGTTTCCCCCTTCATAAAAAATTTATTCTGCGTTGCGCTCTCTAAGTTAATAACCGCAAGGAGCATGCCACCAAACAAGAGTCCACTCCGTTTGAATAGAGTCTCCGACAACTTGCCAAACGGTGCCACAGAGTTTCGCGAGTAAAATCATCGACGTTGCCTGCGAGCTGGGCTCAGGGCGAGATCTTTTTTGGCGATCAAGGCGTCTTAATTGTGCGAAGTGCTTGGGGTGCTTTGTCCCAATTAAAAGACGGTGCGTTCCGCGCTCGAAGAAACGCCCCCGGTATCGTAATGGCATTATGGTTGCTCGACTTCGACAATGTCGCGAACGAGGTGTGCTCAAATGAAAATCGCTCAAGTCGCACCGCTTTACGAGAGTGTGCCGCCCAAACTTTACGGGGTATTGAACGGGTGGTTTCTTGCCTGACGGAAGAGCTTATCAACCAAGGCCATGAAGTCACGTTATTCGCCAGCGGTGATTCGCCTACCAAGGCTCGCTTGATGGCGCCCCGCGCGCGGGCGCTGCGCCTCGATGCCGCTGTCAAGGAATCGCTGGCGCATCATTATATATATATATATTCAGCTCGATCAGGTACTCGATGAGGTTGAACAGTTCGATATCGTTCATTTCCATGTCGGCTATCTGCACTTTCCCCTGTTCAATAGACAATCGGTGCCGCACATAACGACGCTGCATGGCCGCTTAGATATCGACGACTTGGCGCCGCTCGATAAAAGATATGAAGACATTCCCCTGGTGTCGGTTTCCGACGATCAGCGCCGCCCGTTGCCCTGAGCTAATTGGCAGGGGACCGTGTACCACGGTCTGCCCGATGATTTGCATTTCGCCGGCGGCGGGCGGGGAGAATATCTCGCCTCCATCGGCCGCATCGCCGAAGAAAAGCGTCCAGACCGTGCCAGCGAGATTGCCGCGCGCGCCGGTATGAAGCTAAAAATTGCCGCTAAAATCGACCTGGTCGATCGCGAGTACTTTCACCGAAGCCTAGAACCTATGCTCGCTAATCCGCTGGTGCAATCCATCGGCGAAATTGATGACTGCCGTAAACAAGAGTTTCTCGGCAATGCCTCTGCTCTGGTATTTCCTATCGATTGGCCCGAGCCGTTCGCTTGGTGATTATCGAAGCGTTGGCCTGCGGCACGCCGGTCGTCGCATTCCGGCGCGGCGCGGTGGCTGAGCTGATCGACGACGGGGTCACCGGCTTTATCGTCGACGATATCGACCAGGCCGTCGCCGCGGTGGCGAAGGTTAAAGATCTCGATCGCCGGCGCTGCCGTCAAGTATTTGAAGAACGCTTTTGCGTGGCGCGCATGACCGGCGATTACCTGCAAATTTATTCGGGTATGACTAAAGATCAAGCGCGGTCACAGAGCGCGAACGAAATTATTGCGATGATGGGCGGCTAAGATCCCCCCGCTCACACGCGAACTGCATGAATGTAACTTGGCAGAGTAGATTTTGTTTATGCGTCATTTGGCCCTGCGTGTGACTATGACGGCACCCTGGCCTGGGCCGGCCGGGTAGCTGACGCGACGATAGCGGCGCTAAAAAACTTACTCGCTTCGGATCGAAAGCTCATCTTGGTCACAGGCCGCGAGCTCGAGGATCTGCTGCGGGTATTTCCGCGCTGCGATCTGTTCGAGTGGGTGGTGGCGGAAAACGGCTGCCTGCTTTATCACCCCGCGACTGAGGAGCAGTTGCCGCTGCATGAGCCAACACCAAGCAAATTCATCGAGGCTTTGCGGGCGCGCGGCGTACAGCTTACCGTCGGAAGAGTTATATGTGCCGCGTGGGTGCCCCATGAGGGCGCCGTCCTCGAAGCGATCCGCGAGTGCGGCCTCGAACTGCAGGTGATCTTTAATAAAGGCGCGGTGATGATCTTGCCGCCGGGCCATAATAAGGCGAGCGGCTTGGCCGCTGCATTGGACAAGATGGGACTGTTACCGCGCAACGCCGTCGGCGTCGGCGACGCCGAGAACGATCACGCCTTCCTCGAACTTTGTGGCTGTGCCGTCGCAGTGGCGAATGCTTTGCCGATGGTGCAAGAAAAAGCCGACTTCGTCACTAAGGGGAAGATGGCGACGGGGTGGCCGAACTGGCCGGTGAAATGGTCGAGAGCGATTTAGCCCAACGCAAAAAAATGTGAGACCGGCACCATCTGCTAATAGCGATATAAAAAGACGGCGCTGAGCTGCGTATCCCGACGTCGCGCGCCAATCGCCAAATAATTTCTATTCGATAGTAATGAGGCGGCGAGCTTTTATGGCTGCCCGGGCTCAGGAAGACGATCGTGTCGTTTTTCCGCCAGGCAAGATTTTCTTGTCTTGAATCTGAGACAATGTGTCGTGATATTCGTGCGCCGCGCGGCGCGATGAGTTGGTTCTACTTTTGCTTTACTTACCATCGAACTAATGGCCAAAGGAAAATTATTAAGCAGATAATCAGTAAATACAAGGAACAGGCAAAAGCAGAATGGCTGATTAATTGAAGGAGCTGGGCCGCCGGACAAGACTTAAAGCGACGGTTACCCCTTTAAACTATTAACGTGCGCAGCATTGGAGGTTAGTCAAATGGAAGAATACGGCAGCTCAAATTATACCGGAGAAAAGGCCAAGACTGAAGACTCATTTACCAAGGCGGTTGAGGATTACACTGCCGAGATTCCCTCGTCAGCTTTTCTCGGCGTCGCCCTCGGATCGATGGCGCTTTCGCTTGTATGCCAAGCGACCGGGCAAGGTAAATGGGGCAATTTCATCGCTCAATGGGTGCCGACTTGGTTGATCATCGGTGTCTACAATAAATTGGTCAAGCTCGAAGGGCACGATCAACACGATAAAGGAACTCGGTATTCGCAATAAGTGAATCGACTGTAGCGGGCCAACTATAGTTTGCGGCCATCCAAAAGAGGATTTTATGATGCCGGCAACTACTTCCCGGGTTGCAGCGACACCGCTCTATGTCAACGAGCGCACCCGCCGCAAGGCCAAAGAAAGTCTTAGGGTTCACCCTTTGGCGGGCGGCGGTGCTATTGCGCGCCGCCTGGCCGAACTCGCCGGGAGTGGGACCTAGAACGCACCGTGAGTGAGATTGATTACGAACGCTACAGCCTGCGGGGCGACTTTGCCGAGGTGGGATTCTTAAGGGCGAAAAGAGTGAAGTCGCCAAAGTGCTAGCTGCCGTTAGAGAATGAAAGACGAAACCAAACTCGATGTAGCAGCGACCTCCGCCGGCGTGGATCCCATCGCGGCGGCCGAAGCGGCGCGCTTGCGTTATGTCAATGACTGGCAGACCGGTTTCAGCCGCAAGCAGATTGGAAAGAAATTTGTTTATTTCGATGCCCACGGCAATCGGCTGCGCGATGGCGCGGATCTTAAGCGAATTGCGGCGCTGGTTATCCCGCCGGCGTGGACGGATGTTTGGATATGCGCAACGGCCAATGGCCATTTGCAGGCAACCGGACGGGATGCGCGAGGCCGCAAGCAGTATCGCTATCATACGCGTTGGCGCGACGTACGGGACGAAACTAAATACGAACGCATGATTGCCTTTGCGCAGGCTCTACCGGCGATTCGCGCCAGCGTACAGAAGGATTTGGACTTGCCCGGATTGCCACGGGCAAAAGTACTCGCGCTCGTCGTCAAACTGCTCGAATCCACGCACATTCGCGTCGGCAACGAAGAGTACGCGCGGAGCAACAAATCCTTCGGCTTGGCGACCCTGCGCAACCGCCATGTAAAAGTAAGCGGGCGGAACATTCGCTTCCAATTTCGCGGTAAAAGCCGGGTCGAGCATGCCATCGATCTGCAAGATAAACGCTTGGCGCGGATCATCAAACGCTGCCAAGATTTACCGGGCTACGAATTGTTCCAATATGTCGACGACGAGGGCGCGTCCGTCGCTATCGAAGCGGGCGATGTCAATGAATATCTGCGCGAGATTGCCGGCGCAGAGTTTAGCACCAAGGATTTTCGCACCTGGGCCGGTACCCTTATGGCGGCCCAAGCGCTGCGCCGCTGCGCCGACTGTGAGTCGCAGGCGCAAATTAAACGAAACATTGTCCAGGCAGTCGAAAGCGTCGCGCGAATTCTCGGCAATACCAAAGCAGTCTGCCGCAAATGTTACATCCATCCGGCGATTATCGAGGCATATTCTTCGGGCCTGCTTAGCCGCCGTTTGCGCCCGCGGCGCTTGGACGGTTCTGCTCGTCCCCACCGTTTAAAGCCTGACGAGGCGGCGCTGGTCGCATTGTTAAACCAGCGGACGCGGGTGGGCGGAAACGGCAAACCCGCTCCCAAGAAAAACCTTAGCGTAAAACTCAAGCGCCTTTCAAAGATGTTTGTCGCTCGCGCGCTCAGTCCATCGGCGCATAATGATCAGCGGGTCGCGCGGAGTTAGGTCTTGGAAACGATACCTGAAATTATTCGCGGAGTGTTGAAAAAATGGAAGAGTCCGGGCAATTTTGCGGAACCCGCCTGTGTTCCGGATACGGAACGCTTTAACTAAAGGAATCCCACCCCTAGGACATCCCGGCTAGGTAACGAACAAATTTCCGGAAAATATCACGCCCGCTGGTGGCATGTTAGTTGCGCTATGCACTGTGCGATAGAACAAGGAGGTCAAATGAAAAATACATCGATACTGTTATGTGCAGCATTATTCGCCGCAACAAATGTAGTCGGGTGTTCGAAAGAACCCGCTGAGGACAAAGTCGCTCAAGCCCCGGCGCCGGATAATTCCGGAACCAACGTGCGCGACCGCGACGATCAAACCAAGACGGCAGGAGATCAGTCCGAAAGCGAAGCCGATCGAACCATAAGTCAAAATATCCGGCAGTCGCTGACAGCGGACGACTCGCTTTCCACCAACGGAAAGAACGTCAAAGTGATCACGGTTGACGGCAAGGTAACCTTGCGCGGACCGGTGAAGAGCGATCAGGAAAAAGCCGCTATTGCCGCCAAAGCTCAGCAAGTGGCCGGTGTCAAGAATGTCGATAACCAATTGGAAATCGCCACTAATTAAATCAACCAGATAACAATAGGAGGAATTATGTCAAAGTCGGTATTCGCTTTAGTCGACAGTGAAATGCAGGCAGAAGCAATTGTCAACAAACTCAAAGCGGCCAATTTTTCCAACAACGATATCTCTGTGTTGTTTCCGGATAAATCAGGCACTAGAGATTTTGCTCACGAACAAAACACCAAGGCTCCGGAAGGTGCAGCCACCGGCGCCGGCACAGGTGGAGCGGTGGGGGGCGTATTGGGTTGGCTAGTGGGCGTCGGATCATTGGCGATTCCGGGCGTCGGCCCCTTTATCGCAGCTGGACCGATTATGGCAGCCCTGGCGGGAGTCGGAGTGGGTGCGGCGGTCGGTGGCCTGGCCGGAGCGCTTGTCGGCTTGGGAATTCCTGAACTAGAGGCCAAGCAATATGAGGGTAAAATTAAAGGGGGCAATATCCTCATTTCGGTGCACTCGGAAAACAGCGATGAAACCAAGCGGGCTAAAGATATATTCGAAAATTCCGGCGCCCATGACATTTCTTACACAGGAGAAGAAGGTGTCGCGAAAGAAGACAAAGCCCGGCCAGCAGCAGGTTACCGAGCTTAATCGTGGAGAAATGGACAAGCCGATGAAGATTTTGCAGAATCAAACCGGGAAAGTTGGCTGGATCCTTTTATGGGCTTTAGGGGTTCCGTTGCCGATTCTAGGTCTTCTGTTTCTCATGCGTGGCTGCACTTAAGTTATCTATCCATGCCTTTGTTGGGAATGCTGGCCGGCAGCGAAACTGCCGGCCAGCGAGCGGTATAGTAAATCTCATCATATTTAGCTCGAGCTATGACGAAGTCTGCATGACGCGGCCGTTCGCTAGGGGAGGGTGTGTCCAGATATTCGCGATTGAGTTAATCGAAGTATGAAAAAAATTCGCGTACGTGCCATGTCGGCTGCCGGAGTAACCGCCAAGTTCCCCGCTTTATCGGTTCTCCCTGGGCTGATTTTGATCATCGCTTCGCTCTATTGGGCCCAGGCGTTTCTCATTCCCCTCGCCTTTTCGTTATTGCTGACATTTCTTTTAACCCCGCTGGTAGAGCGGTTAGAGAACTTCGGCCTCAGTCGCGTGCCCTCGGTGATGATCGTAGTGTTTTTTATCCTCTGTTTGCTGGTCAGCATCGCCTGGATCGTTGCCGTCCAGTTTACCAGTGTGGCTAATCAGCTTGCCACCTATCAAAGCAATATCCGTCAAAAAGTGATCGACATCCGCGGCGCCGGCAAGGGCGGAGCTTTGGAGAAGGTCAAGGAAACGGCGAAGGAAGTTACCGAAGAGTTGAATAAAGAACCGGGCACCTCGCAAAAACCCCGCGAGGTGGTGGTTCAGGGCGATGAAGCTACGACTTTCTGGCCCTTCTCCCCCGCGGCGGCACCACTGTTCGAGCGTTTGGCCGGCGCCGGATTTGTCATCGTCTTGACTGTCTTTATGCTTATCCGGCGCGAGAATTTGCGCAACCGTCTAATCCGCCTGCTGGGTTATGGCCGCTTAACCATCACGACCAGAGCGATGGAAGAAGCCGGCCAGCGTATCAGCCGTTATCTCGTCATGCAGGCGCTGCTCAATAGTTCGTTCGGCATCGCCGTCGGCTTAGGATTATTTCTATTTGGTCTGCCGTACGCATTTCTCTGGGGATTTCTAGCGGCGTTGCTACGCTTCGTTCCTTATGTCGGATCATGGGCGGCAGCGCTTCTGCCGACGGTTTTAGCTCTTGCCGTATTTAACGGTTGGCTGTGGCCGCTGGCGGTTTTTGGATTTATCGTGGCATTGGAAATTGTCATTGCGACGATCCTCGAACCTTTGCTCTATGGCGAAAGCGCCGGTATTTCCGAAGTGGGCATGCTCGTGTCTGTGGCATTCTGGACCTGGCTCTGGGGTCCGGTAGGACTGCTACTCGCCATGCCGCTCACCGTCTGTGTTGTGGTAATCAGCAAGTATGTGCCGACAATGCAGTTTGTCGACGTCTTGCTGAGCGATGGGTCGGTCATCGAGCCGCATATAGTCTATTATCAACGTTTGCTCGCGGCCGATCGGGCCGAGGCAAAGGCGATCGTCGAAGCATACATCGAAGAAAACTCCGCCGCCCAGGTTTACGACGGCCTAATGGTGCCGGCGCTCGGTTATGCCAAACGCGCTTGGTTGCAGGGCAATTTAACCGAGGCCGAGGTACAGTTCGTGGTGCAGACGACGCGCGAGATCCTGGCAGAGGCGAATTTCGTTGAACCAGAATCAGCCGCTAATGGCGAGGTTGTTGTCAAGACCGCGCCGGAGCCTGCTTTGCCTAAACTGCGGATAATCGGTTGTCCCGCCAGAGACGAGTATGACGAACTCGTGCTGATCATGCTCAGCCAACTCCTCGATAACAAGCGTTTCGATTTGCAGATTGTCGGAGCCGCGGCACTGACCTCCGAGGTCATAGCGCGAACGGCGGAGACAAACGCGCCGCTGATCTGTATTGCCTCGCTTTCGCCGGACGGAGGGCCGCACCTTCGAGCGCTGTGCAAGCGCGTCCGGCAGCGCTTTAACGAGATTAAAATAGTCGTTGGCCGATTGGGTAACGGCGCGGCTCATAGCGATGATTTATTGGCTGCGGGCGCCGATAAAATCAGCGCAACAATGATTGAGTTTCGCGATCAACTGGTCCAGCTGAGTCAAATTATTGAGCCCGAAATTAACCATCGACAAAACTCCCCCGGAGAAGCAGAAACAACTCATGGCGATTCTGAAACACTTATGTGATTCTATTTCTCACAGTTGCAACGCGCAGTCAGCCAAGGTGAATACAGTCCGGCAGTGCGCTGAGGTAAAGTGGCACAGGCGTTGCGATGCGGGAGCAGAATCATGAATCAACGAACCGATAGTGGTGGCCCGGTGCCAGCTTCGCCTCAATCCGCGAATAGAAGATTGCCCATCGGCGCCGAAGTGATGGCGACCGAGGGCGTTCATTTCCGCGTGTGGGCGCCAAAATGTCAACGCGTCGAAGTTGTTTTTGCAGCGGCCGATGGGACGCCGGCGATGGCTCCGCTGGAGCTGGTGGCGGAGGATGGCGGTTATTTCGCAGGGGTGGCGAGCGCGGCCCGAGCCGGTATGCTCTATCGCTTTCGTCTGAATGGCAGTGAGCAACTCGTACCCGACCCGGCATCTCGATTTCAACCTGACGGACCTCATGGCCCGTCGCAGATCATCGAGCCCGGCCAATTTGCTTGGAGCGATAGCGGTTGGCGAGGCGCGACGCTGCAAGGTCAGGTACTTTATGAGCTTCATATCGGCACGTTCACAGGCGAGGGAACCTGGCGCGCGGCGCAGGCCGAGCTCGATGAACTGAAGAAGCTGGGGATTACGGTTCTCGAAGTAATGCCGGTCAATGAATTTGCCGGACGATTTGGCTGGGGCTATGACGGCGTCGATCTATTTGCGCCGACGCATCTGTACGGCGAGCCCGATGATTTCCGCCGCTTTGTCGATCGGGCTCATTCTTTAGGCATCGGAGTGATTCTCGATGTGGTTTACAATCACCTGGGACCCGACGGGTGTTACCTCAAGCTATTTTCCGATGACTATTTCAGCGTCAAACACACGACAGATTGGGGCGAGGCGATTAATTACGACGGCGACAATTGCCAACCAGTGCGCGAATTTTTTCGCTGCAATGCGGGCTACTGGATCGCCGAATATCATCTTGACGGCCTGCGCCTCGACGCGACGCAAAATATTTATGACGATTCCACGCCGCATATTGTCGCGGACATAGCCGCGGAGGTCAAAAACGTTGCGGCTCCCCGAGCGACCATCGTTATCGCCGAGAATGAGTCGCAAGACGTTAAATTGGTGCGCCCGGCAAGCGCCGGTGGCTGCGGTTTGGATGGCATATGGAACGACGATTTCCATCATAGCGCCCGGGTTGCCCTCACCGGCGAACGGGAGGCTTACTATACCGATTACCTGGGCTCGCCCCAGGAGCTGATTTCGGCGGTCAAGTGGGGATTTTTATATCAAGGGCAGTGGTACACATGGCAAAAGCAACGGCGCGGCACGCCGACGCGCGGGTTAAACCCCAGCACATTCGTAACCTTCCTGGAAAATCACGATCAGATCTGTAACTCAGGTTTTGGTGACAGAATTCATTTTTCTTCTCATCCGGGCTGCTATCGGGCGTTGACCGCGCTGTTGTTGCTGGGGCCGGGGACGCCGCTCTTATTCATGGGCCAGGAGTTCGGCGCCTCTTCGCCCTTCGTTTTTTTTGCCGATCACCAGCCCGAACTAGCCAAATTGGTCTACAAGGGTCGGCTTGAGTTCGTCAGTCAATTTACCAGTCTCGCGAGTACCGAGTCTCAGGCGAGAATCCCTGATCCCGCCGCATGGCAAACTTTTGAAGCTTGCAAGTTGAAATTAGCCGAGCGTGAGGCGCATAAAGCCATTTACCAGCTGCATCGCGACTTATTAAAACTGCGGCACGACGATGTGGTGTTTCGTGCTCAAGGGGCACAGGGCTTTGACGGCGCGGTATTGGCGCCGAAAATTTTTATCCTGCGCTTTTTTGGCGAGGAGAAAGAAGGGGACCGTCTCCTCGTGATCAATCTCGATGTCGACTTTATCTATGATCCCGCTCCGGAACCGCTCGTGGCGCCGCCAGAGAAATCAAAATGGCAAATTATTTGGTCAAGTGAAAGTCCGGTATACGGCGGTCGGGGGATAACGCCGTTTACAGAAAATTGGAAAATTCCCGGATACGCGGCGATCGTTTTAACTTCAGTCAATGAAGCGTGATTGAAATAGTAAATAACAGTTCACGCAGTTTTAAAAGGGTTTGGGAGGGTTTATGCGAGTGTGGCCAGGGAAACCTTATCCGTTAGGGGCGACATGGGACGGCAAAGGGGTCAACTTTGCATTGTTTTCAGAGGCGGCAACCAAGGTTGATCTCTGTCTATTCGATGGCGTCGATGCCAGTCAAGAAGCGCAACGTTTGGAGTTGACCGAACGCACCGATCAGGTGTGGCATGCCTATCTCCCGGAAGCGCTGCCGGGACAGCTCTACGGCTATCGCGTGCACGGTCCCTACGAGCCAAGCCAAGGCCATCGCTTCAATCCGCATAAGATCGTCCTCGATCCCTATGCTAAATCGATTGGCCGCGAGCTGCGCTGGGCGGACGAAGTATTCGCTTACCGCATGGGCGACCCGGAAGCCGACCTGACATTCGATGAGCGCGACAGCGCGCCCTTTGCACCGTTGGCCGTCGTCATCGATCCGGCTTTTACCTGGGGCGATGACAAGCCGCCGCGCACGCCCTGGCACAAGACGATTATTTACGAGTTACACGTTAAAGGTTTCACCAAACTGCATCCTGGAATCGGCGAACCGCTGCGCGGCAGTTATGCCGGGTTGGCCGCGGAGGTGGTGGTTAATCACTTGCTCAATCTCGGGGTCACCGCCGTGGAGCTGATGCCGGCGCATCAATTCATCAACGATCGCCATCTGGTCGATCGCGGCAAAGTCAATTACTGGGGGTATAACTCGCTAGCCTATTTGGCGCCCGAATGCCGCTATAGCGCCACCAGCATTCCCCAGGACGCTGTGCAGCAGTTTAAAATGATGGTGGCGGCGTTTCATGCCGCAGGCATCGAGGTCATTCTCGACGTGGTTTACAACCACACCGCGGAGGGCAATCAGCTTGGCCCGACGCTATCGCTGCGGGGCATCGACAACGCAGCCTATTACAAACTCACACCCGAGGATCAGCGATTTTACATGGACTATACCGGCTGCGGCAATTCCCTCAATGTGCGCCATCCGCGGGTCTTGCAGCTGATCATGGACAGCCTGCGTTATTGGGTTACCGACATGCACGTGGATGGCTTCCGTTTCGATCTTGCCAGCACCTTGGCGCGGGAACTTTATGAAGTGGATCGGCTGGGCGCGTTTTTCGACATTATTCATCAAGACCCGACCTTGTCCCAGGTCAAATTGATCGCCGAACCCTGGGATGTCGGGCCTGGCGGCTATCAAGTGGGCAATTTCCCGGTCCTATGGAGTGAATGGAACGGCAAATACCGCGACGGCGTGCGGCGTTTTTGGAAGGGTGACGGCGGCACCCTGTCGGAATTTGCCACGCGCCTGAGCGGCAGCAGCGATCTTTATCAAAGCGACGGCCGTAAGCCCTATGCCAGCATCAACTTCATCACCTGCCACGACGGTTTCAACTTGCAAGATCTGGTGAGCTACAACGACAAGCACAATGAGGCCAACGGCGAAAATAATCAGGACGGCGCCAACGACAACAATAGTTGGAACTGCGGTGTTGAGGGCCCCACCGACGATCCCGCTGTGAACGCCCTGCGCTGGCAGCAAAAGCGCAACCTGATCGCGACCCTCTTGCTTTCTCAGGGTGTGCCGATGCTGTTGGCGGGCGATGAGCTGAGCCACACGCAGCAAGGCAACAACAACACGTATTGCCAGGACAGCGAGCTTACCTGGCTCGATTGGGAACTGACCGACGAACAGCAGGATTTTCTCGAATTCGTCAAACAGATGATTTCCATCCGCCGCAGCCAACCGGTCTTTCAACGAAGCAAATTTTTTCAGGGGCGGCCAATCTTCGGCGGCGATGAGAGCGACATCACCTGGTTCGAGCCTTCGGGCAAGCCGATGGGCGAAGAGGCATGGAATGCCGGCTTTAATCAGTGCTTCGGCGTGCGCATGCCGGGCGATTTGATCGGTGAAGTCGATGATCGCGGGCAGGAGATCAAAGGCGATTCGATCCTGATACTGATGAACGCTTTTCACGAACCGATTCACTTTAAAATTCCGGCGCGGGTCAAGGGGCAGCGCTGGCAACGCTTGATCGACACGGGGCTCCCCGGCGCGCCGCGTAATTGGTTTGCCAGCGGCAAAGCTTACGATCTCAAAGGCCGGTCGATGGTCGTGTTCCGCACGGTGGCGGGTGGTTTGGCGGCGCCTGACCATGTCAAGGCGACCCGTCGCGGCCGCACACTCGCGAGCGCGGCGGCAGCTCCTACAGACGCCATTGGGCAATCGGAAATAGAGAGTTCGACAGCGACGAGAGACCCAGTCGAAGGCACATAAAGCCGCGGCGGCCGGAGAAGCAGTAACTCGACTTTCCGGTGCCGCACGAACAACAACCTCCCCAGCAGTTTGTGAAGCCAACGGCCAGGGGTTGACCCGGTAGATTTAGCACGGCTAGACCCATCGCGAGATCCTGCGCGATTTCACCGCACAGCATCCCCACCCCATTTTTAAAAAATTGCGTCGTCTTTTCTTAACCGAATGCGAGCCGCGGGCGCACGGTGAAAATCGCTTCGGTCGTCGAGGCGGAGCTCCGTATCATCCTCGGGAAATTTAATCAGCCTTTGCCTCACATCCAAGACACTTCGGCATTCTGCCGGGACATAAAGGGTTGGTACATTCGTTGCTTTGATTAGCGCAAAGAAACGTGAAAGTTTTTGCCAACTCCTAGGCGACCAATTAAATTTGCGAGGTGAACCATGCAATTAAAAGAATTCATCAATTACCATGTCGAGACCATCGGTCCCGAGGATACATTACAGCAGGCCGCAGAAAAAATGCGCGATTTCGATATCGGTTCGATCCCGGTGTGCGACGGTAACCATCTGATCGGCATGGTGACGGACCGCGATATTACGATACGCGCAGCCGCCAACGGCGACGATCCGACCATCGCTATCGTGAGCGAGGTCATGACCCCGGATGTCGTGTGTTGTTACGAAAATCAGACAGCAGAGGAAGCGGCGGCACTGATGCAAGAGCATCAAATACGCCGGCTGTTCGTGCTCAATGAAAAGGATGAATTGATTGGCATCACTTCGTTGGGCGAACTTGCGACCGCGACCGGTAACCGGCAACTGGCGGGCGAAACGCTGGAGCGGGTGTCCGACTCCGCCGAGGTGCCGCTGGAGCAAGACCAGGACTTGTCGGCGGAGGGAGAAACAAACATGGGGAATGGTGTGACCGCGGCCGAAACCCGCGTGACGGGATTGTTCGGTGACTCGGAGCAAGCCAAGGACGCGGTCGAAGAGCTAAAAGATGCCGGCTTTGCCGACGATCAGATCACTGTAGCCATGCAAGACAGCGCGGCTCAGGAGAACTTTAGCGCCGACACCAACGTGCACACAGCCGCTGCCGAGGAAATTCCCAGCATCCCGGAACTCGACGCCGGGCAGGTGCTGCTTTTGGTCGACGCGGCCGACCAGGCTGCGCTGGCATTGGAAATTATCAATCGCAATCGAGGCGTCACCGGCGGCGTGCGCATGCCTTCGTAATCGTCGTGAGTAGCGCAGTTGGGCAACCTCCGGTTTGTGCCGCTACAAGAATTTTTGAGTGAAACCAGAATTGTCGCAAACTGAGATATTGGCCGAATACGGCGAGGCAGGAAAGTGTCGTTTTTGATTTTAATAAAAGAGGCCTTCAGCCAGTGGTGGAATGAAGACCGGCCGTTCGAATTGGCGGCGGCACTGGCTTATTATACGCTCTTTTCGCTCGCCCCGATGCTGGTGATTGCGATATCCGTCGCGGGTTTCTTTTTCGGCCGCGAAGCTGCACAAAATCAAATCGTCGAAACGCTTTCCGGTTTTGTCGGCACGGATGCCGGCGTAGTCATTCAGACGATGATCGAAAACGCGAGCAAGCAGCAGACCACCGACAGCATTTTCGCCATGTTGGTGGGAGTGGCGTTGCTCTTATTCGGCGCCGGTGGCGTGGTCGGCCAACTGCAAAGCTCGTTGAACATGATCTGGGGGGTGGAACCAAGACCAGATCGAGGCATTCTTGGTTTTATCAAGGAGCGCTTCATCTCATACGGAATGGTGCTCGGGGTCGGCTTTCTGTTATTGGTTTCTTTGGTCGTGAGCGCGGCGCTTTCGGCCTTCGATAAGTTTCTTGGAGGGGCGGCACCCGGCGCCAGTTTGGTGCTTCAGGTCATCCATTTTCTCGTCTCCCTTAGCCTGATCGCATTTATGTTTGCCGCGATTTATCGATTCATGCCCGACGGGCGTATCGCTTGGCGGGACGTAGCGGTCGGCGGTATTCTCACGGCTTTGCTATTTAATGTCGGCAAGTTTTTTATTGGGCTTTACCTCGGGCAAAGCTCGGTAACCTCAGTCTATGGCGCCGCGGGATCGCTGGTCACCTTGCTCTTATGGATCTACTACTCTTCGCTGATTTTTTTCTTCGGCGCCGAATTGACTCAGGTGTATGCGACCAGATTCGGATCCGGATTAATACCTTCACCCAACGCACAGCCGGCCGCGCCCGAAATTAAACGGGGCCAGCGGGTGCGGCGGGATGATAACCGGAGTGCTGTCAGACCTACGCGTTAACATTATTGGCAGAATTCTAATTTCAAAGGAGAAAATTTTTATGCCGAACGCGACGCAAATGCTACGTCAGGACCATAAGAAGGTGGAAGCCATGTTCAATAAATTCGAACAGGGCAAGGCTATGAATGCCAAAAGAGCCGTCGCCCAACAGGCCATGAACGAGCTTGAAGTTCACGCCCAAGTAGAAGAAGAAATTTTTTATCCCGCCGTCAAGAAGGCGATTGAATCGAGCGAGTTGGTCGATGAGGCAAAAAAAGAACATCAGGAGGCAAAGTCGCTGATTAGCCAGCTCAAAAGAGCAGGCGGGCAAGACGACGGTGAAGGCAGTGAATTTGAATCGATGTTTTCCGAACTCATGCAAGCGATCAAGCATCACGTCGAGGAAGAAGAAGGCGAGATGTTTCCTCAAGTTGAAGATAGCGAGCTGGATCTCGCTGCCTTAGGGGCGCAGATGATGAAGCGTAAGCAACAATTAACCAAAGCTCTGGGATCGCCGAGCTCAAAATCAAGAACCCGCTCCAAGTCCCCAAGCAAATCCAAATCGACTCGTAAAACCAAGTCTCGGTCAAACACAGCGCGCGGCTCCGGTAAACGCGCGCGGCAGCGCTGAGCCAGGCGAATCTGAAGAGAGTGCGATTGCCATCGTACTCTCTTCAGCCGCCGGTTTAGATTTTTTGTGTGTCAAGATTAAATCCAAGACCTGTGCAGGTCTCCAAGCCAATCGCACAATCGATCCCCACACAAAGGGACGCCGGTTGGGCGTTACACGGTGTTATGTAGCGTCACCGAGGTGACACAAGAAAGCGCGCCCTCGACGATTCGTGCTTAGCGGCTAACCAAGCGCGCAGCCTCGCTACTGAGCAGCTCGTAGACTTTTCGGAGGTCGCGTTCACCGGTTAGCACGTTACCGACCGCTAGCCGAATTGCAATACGCCCATTTAGCTTGGTATGGGTTAGATAAGCCTCCCCCGTTTTATGAATGGAATCTGTCACTTGCCGATGAAGGGAATTTAATTCTTCATCCGTCGCCGGCGCGTTTGCCATCACGTTCGGCACAATACGAAAACAAACCACGGCCATGGTGACCGGAGCTAAAACCTCGAACAGCGGATCGGCCTCAAGCCAGGTCTCAAACATGCGTGCGAGGCGAATGTGCTCACGGATGCGACTAGCCAGGCCCCGTCCGCCGAAACTGCGGATGACCATGTATGCCTTGAGAGCCCGGAAGCGGCGACCGAGTTGGATTCCGTAATCCATATAGTTCCGCTCGCTCTGTTCGGCATCGCCGCGCAGGTACTCTGGTACGAGCGAGAACGTGGCGCGCAGGAGCTCTGGCTTCCTGACGTAGAGGGCGCTGAAATCAAGGGGGACAAACAACCACTTGTGCGGATTCACCACTATTGAGTCGGCGCGCGACACACCTCGCATCAGGTGACGGGCTTCCGGCAAGAGCGCCATCGCGCCGCCGTAGGCGGCATCAACGTGCAACCATAAACGGTATTCGTGACAAATCGCGGCGATCTCTTTTACAGGGTCGACACTCGTTGTCGAGGTTGTGCCTACAGTGGCCACAACAGCCAGGGGAAGGAACCCATCGCGCAAGTCTTCCTCGATGGCGCTTCGGAGCGCTGAGAGGCACAGGCGATATTCCGCGTCGGTCGAAACACGACGCACGTTCCGCTCACCAAGTCCGAGAGTAATGGTCGCTTTTTCGACGGAACTATGGGCTTGGTCCGATGCATACACGCGCATCGAAGGAACGTCGGGGCGGCCGCAAAGACCTCGCGAACGCACCTCGAGACCCAAGTTTTCCCGCGCCGCGGCCAGTGCATGGAGCACGGCGACTGACGCGGTGTCGTAAACCACCCCGGTAAAATCCCTGGGCAGCCCGAGTAGCTGGCGCAACCAGTCGAGCACCACAGTTTCCAATTCGGTGGCGGCCGGTGAGGTACGCCAGGTCATCGCGCTGACGTTAAGAGCAGCCGCCAGCATTTCACCAAGAATTCCCGGAGCAGTCGTCGTCGAACCGAAATATCCAAAGAACCGTGGATGTCCCCAGTGGACAATGCCGGGCAATATAATTTCGTTAAAATCTTTAAAGATGTCTTGGAATGGCGCGGCCTCATCCGGCGGCAAGGCGGGGAGGCGTGCGGCGATTTCACCAGGTTTTAAATCTGGTGAAATTCTTAGATTTTCGATACCATCGCGATAGTCGGCAATCCAATCCGCTACACGATGTAAGGCCGTGCGGAATTCCTCCGCCGGCATATCGCCGAGTTCGGGCGACGCGCGTGGATCAGCCATTGTCTCGCTCTCGTCTATTCGCTGGCCTGGGCCGCGCCGGAACGCGTGCGTGCTATTATCGGGGTCGGCTGTCGCCTATTCACGCGGCCAGCTACCCACGCTCGCCCGATACCCTTGGTTAGCAGCCTTTTGCCGAAGGGATAACCGCCGTAAACGACGCGCCAATAAAGCGCCCAATAGACGCTGGCAGCACGCTCGAGGACCCAGAGCGGCGCATATAGAATTACATACAGCGGAAAATACTTGTAAGCCTTGTTACGCCACATGCCGCGGCACGCGAGTAACAACGCACAAACCGAAACGAAGGAAATGAACTGGAGCGCACCCCGCGCGTTGTAAAGTAAACCAAGCGTGATCGCTAAAGGAAACAACGCCAAGAACATCAGGGTCTTCGCACGCAATTCAAAATCCTCGAAGGCCTGACGTGGCCGCTGCTCTAGCCATTTTGACAAGGCGGGAGGTCGCTTGAGAACGAAAGTGCCGAGCGCGCAGCAAACATGCGCGCCGTTAAATCTAAAGTGACGGACAATTTCTTCGTTATCGAAGAGCACGTCTCCATCGTAGTGGCCGACGCGAAAATAAACTGAGCGACGGAATGCACACGTGCCAGGGTAATCTCCCGTCACCAGGATCCCGCGATTGACCAGCATACGCGCTGTCTCGATCCGCGCCCACCATGGCAACGGCGAAATATAGTTCTGCGGCCTTACCATCTCGTACTGGCAAAGCAAGTCGTAGACACATAGGAGATCATCCGCCGTATAACGAATATCGTCGTCAGCTAATATGATATTTTCACAGCTCGCCAAATCGACCCCTGTGTGGACGCCGTTCACCTTGCCGTTGAGATAGGTATATTTTGGATCGACGGCGACGTGACGACAAATCTGGCCCCAAGCGCGGTCGTGTGCAGCAAAGACCTCTGGAGTCGAACCGTCTACTACAATTACTTCGCAGCCCTCTCCGGCGAGGTACAGAAAGTATTCGGCGAAGTCCTCAATCTCATCCAAATGCTCGCGCGCGCGCAGGATCGGCAGCAAATAGCTACAACGAAAGGTTTTAGTGAAGGTCACGCGGCACTCTGGCGGCCTATCATCTCTCGCGCCGCTTCGCATTCGGCAGAACGCACCGAGCGCTCGATGGCTGCACCGGAACGTTCACTAAAGAATTTTTGCTGATCGTACCCGAGTAGGATCTCCCAGGCTTCGGCGGGATATTTTGCCGCTAGGGGCAACGCGACGTCGTGAAGCATCCACTGCCCGTGTCGCTGATCCTCTTTAATATGAAGTTCCCAATAACCGCGGGCCGCCTCTGATAAGCCGAGACGCTCCGCGGCAGCCCGATAATTATCAAATCCGGCGGGCACGGAAATCTCCGTATAAAGTAACCCGCCGACGTATCTCAGATAAAATCGTTTCCGCTCGGACAATAGGAAACTATGGTTGATACCAGCGAGTACCTGCCAGGGAACCAGTTCAAAATAAACTTCCGGCTCGATGCTCATATTAAGCTCGTTCAGCATTGCCGAAAAGAAAGTGGAATGCTTCCTGTTGAGTCGTCCCCCTCCGTATTCCTCAACAAGCAAGCGAGTCATCATCGAGTGTATCTGATTAGAAACGCCACCAAGCGTTCGCGAAAGTTGGCTTGCCTCGACTAGACCGTCAAGTGAGGCGATCCCCAGCAGTTGGCGATAGCCGGCTAAATTCATATCATGGCGAAAAAAGTGCTGGCTCGCAGAACGGGTAGGTGACAAGTCACATGTGGAGCGGCGCACCAACCCTTCACTTGGGTCCTCGGCTCTGACTGCCACGATATCCAATAACCCAAGTTCCCAAGCTTGCCACGCGCCTTCGATAAGATTCAGAATCTTGTTCAGGTAAACCGATCGTTCATTTTCATAGTTGCTCAGACGATCAAACCAAAAGAGTTTCAAACGATTGATGCGATAGAGCACTCGTTGCAAGAATAGGTGCGCCCCATCATGGGTGGATGCTCTTCCAACATCACCCGCGCCACCCTGATAAACAGTGGCAAGCGCGGTTTCAAGTCCGCTCTCGAACATGCGAAGAGCTGGTGATGGGCGCTGTACCTTATCGTCCAGGAAAGCCGTATTAATCAGCTCGACGAAACATTTGCCGGCCGCGTTGTAGTCGGCCTCCGGAGGCCTTTCGTCAGCGCCATACTTCAACAAGCTCTGGTCGATGTATCGAGAGTCCTCAGTGTCACCGCCCGGATGGGTTGCGTTCATAGTGGTGGGCTACAACGCAAGAAGCAAGCCATTATAGGAGATTTCAATTTCAGTGCATGACATGACAGTGTCGACACTTTTAAATCAAGCGGTCCTATTTGTGGGGATAATTTTATTGAGGTGTCTCGTATCTGAACTCTGCTGCTGGGCATACTCGGGCAGGAGCGCGGCGCTTTTGTCTTATGGACCTGCGGTATCAGTGAATATGACCGACCTTAGTTTTGTGGGTTATAATCGCAACAGAAAAGAGCGGGGGCACGTATGGTCGCAGGTCATGCGCGAGTCCCTGGGGGAAACAAAGCGCTGTTCGCAGGCGGCGGTTCAAGAAATTCACAGGGGTATGACGCTCTGCGGGTTGCACTAGTTCTTGCGCGATCCATCTGCCGAATTCTATTTGTGGATCGACTCGGCTGAGTGTTCGCTAATTGTTCCATGACAGCTCTTTTTTCGCGACGGTGCTTTACCAAATCGCGCCGCACAAAACTGACGCAACCACCAAGTTCAGAAATTCTCAAAAATGAATCGCTGTCCGATTCACGGGATGCGTATTAGTGAGAATCTCTTAAACGGAACACTGGCCGATAAAAAGCTTTCCCCGGGACCGAGTGTAGACTCCCCCGCTTGGCTCTCCTTAGCCTCCTATGTAGAGAGGCCGTTGCCAATATCTTCAATAATTCCATGCGAAGTCATGCACCCCATTGTCTGGAATACTTATTGCGTTGTAGCTCGCCCGAGTAGCTGACCGATTTAAATTTCACGTGTGCGACCATGAAGGGACACCGCTATCGTTATGGACAATCCGCCTCATTCCCTCCTCGGAGGAAAGATAGAAATAGCCGCCAAAGATTGTCTGAGCAATCGGCCTCCAATTATCGTTCATTGCCATCTGCGCTGGGATTTCGTTTGGCAGCGACCACAACAGATTTTTTCGCGACTGTCGAAGCATTATCCAGTGTTGTTTATTGAAGAACCGTTACCGAAGGACAGCCCGCCACGAATACAGGTTTCAGAGCCTCACCCCAACGTCTTCAGAATAATTCCGGTATTAGACAGCGAAGGCATGAGCTTCGACGAGCAGTGCACCGCGATCTTGCCCGTTCTACGCGATTGGCTCGATTACGGCGGATTCGGCGCTAGCCGGGTTGCCGCAGGCGTGCAGTGGTTCTACTCGCCTATGGCGGCACCGCTCTGGCTCGGCCGTTTCGGCGATGCGCTGGTCGTTTATGATTGCATGGACGAGCTCGCCAACTTTCGCTTTGCCCCGCCCGACATCGGCGCGCGGGAACGGTTTCTACTGGAGAAATCCGACGTTGTGTTTACCGGTGGTTACCACCTGTTCGAAACCAAATCGCGCCATCATTCGAACACCCACTTCTACGGCTGCGGCGTCGATGTCGACCACTACGGGCGCGCCCGCATAGCGGAAACTGCTGTGCCCGACGTAGTAGCGAATTTGCCGCGGCCGATCTTAGGTTACTTCGGTGTGATTGATGAGCGCATAGACTATGATTTGCTCATAAGTTTATGCCAGGCTTTTCCACGCGGATCGGTCGTGATGGTGGGTCCGTTTGCCAAAGTCGATTCCCGCACATTACCCAGCCTGCCCAATCTCCATTGGCTCGGTCAGCGCGATTACGCCGAACTTCCGGCGCTAGTTAAAGCATTTAACGTCTGTCTCATGCCATTCGCATTGAACGAGGCGACGCGGTACATCAATCCAACAAAAACTTTGGAGTACATGGCGGCAGGGAAGTCGATCGTTTCCACCGCAGTGCCAGACGTAGTTCGCAACTTCACTCCGGTCGTCGCGGTGGCCAACTCCACTGAAGAATTCATTGAAGCGGCGCGCCGCGCGGTTGCAAGTCCCGATATCGGTCACATCGCCGACGGAATTGCCCGGGCCGAGGTTTCTTCATGGGAAAGCACGGTCGCGGCGATGCACCGACACATTTTGGACGCCATGGAGGCGCGTCAAGTCCCGAAACCAGTCAAACGCAGGATGCCCGCAGTTGAGGAGAGCGGTATTGAATCTCCCAAAGAAGGGCTGAATTTGTGAAAGTCGACGTATTGGTTGTAGGTGCCGGTTTTTCCGGCGCGGTCATGGCGGAGCGATTATCCGATAAAGGGTTAGAGGTCTTGATCATAGACAAGCGACCGCATATCGGCGGGAATGCTTACGACGTTTACGATACGGATGGCGTACTGATTCATCCGTACGGACCCCATATCTTTCATACCAATGCCTCCCGTGTGGCGGATTACCTGTCCAATTTTACAGCCTGGCGACCATACGAGCATCATGTGTTAGCGAAGGTCGGCGGACAATTCGTGCCGATTCCCATTAATATTGATACTGTCAATCGGCTTTACGGATTGGATCACACCGAAGCAACCATTCAGGAATTTTACGATCTAGTGCGTGAATCGCGGGCGGAGATTAGAACAAGCGAAGACGTGGTAATCAACGCCGTCGGGCGCGACCTCTACGAAAAATTCTTCCGAGGCTATACGCGCAAACAATGGGGCCTTGACCCGTCGCAGCTCGCCGCTTCGGTCGCTGCACGTATACCGACCCGAACGAATCACGACGACCGTTATTTTACCGATACATTTCAGAAGATGCCACTGCACGGCTATTCGCGAATGTTCAAACAAATGCTTGACCATCCTCTCATCCATGTGGAGGTCGGCGTGGATTTCTTCGAGATCCGACACAAGATCCATTCCGCTCACATTGTGTTTACCGGTCCTCTCGACGCATATTTTGACTACTGTTACGGCAAATTGCCTTACCGTTCGATTCGCTTCGAGCACGAACATCGGCCAAACATACGGTGCTATCAGCCAGTCGGCACGGTCAATTTTCCCAATGACTACGATTACACTCGAATCACCGAATTCAAACATCTCACAGGCCAGCAACATGCCGGAACCTCGATCGTTCGCGAGTATCCGCAGGACGAAGGCGATCCTTACTATCCGATTCCCCGCCCGGAAAATGAACTGCTGCTAAAGCAATACCAGGTGTTGGCAGCGAAGGAATCCGGCGTTACCTTCGTTGGGCGTCTGGCTCAATATCGCTATTACAATATGGATCAATGCGTCGGCGCGGCGCTTAAGGCGGCGGAAGATGTGATGAAGATGTTCGCTTCCGAGTCAGTGTTCGAGGTTCCGATTGATCTCACGCTAAATATCGCGGAGTGATGAGCGGCAGTATGCGAGTTATGTCGGCCAGCGCACCCTAGGCCATCAGAAACAAGCCGACAATCCGAAATATCGTGGTGTGGCTTTTTTTGTTGGCCCCGAGCCATAAGCATGAATCAAGCTTTACAAGTGCCACCTAAAGCCGGTCGGCTCCCTAACCCCGCCCCGCCCACTTCAGCTGTCTTCGATTCTTTCTGGATGGCAGGCTTCGAATCGTCGACCCATATTAGCCGCGCGGGTATTCGTCTGGACATGATCGAGGCAACCCAACATGACCGTTTCGCCGCCGATGACTATGCCAGGCTGCGGGAATTCGGGATGACGACAGTTCGGGATGCCATGCGTTGGCATTTAATCGATCGGGGCGGCGTTTACGATTTTTCCTCTTTGGCGCCCATGGTAGAAGCTGCCCAGCAAGAATCCGTACAGGTGATCTGGGATATCTGTCATTACGGCTGGCCCGATGGGATCGATATTTTCTCGCCTGAATTTATCAACCGCTTCGAGCGCTTTTGTGGCGCGGTCGCTCGTTTCATTAAGCAATACACGGATCGTATCCCGTTTTATGCGCCCATCAACGAGATTTCATTTTTATCCTGGGCCGCAGGCCAGGTCGGCTTCATGCATCCCTGTCATACCCAACAAGGAGTACCGCTTAAACACCAGCTGGTTCGCGCGGCCATTGCGGGTATTGAGGCTATTTGGGCAGTCGACCGTCGCGCGCGTATCACCCACGTCGATCCGGTGATGCATGTGGTGGCTCCCAAGGCACAACCTGAGCTTGCTGGGGCGGCCTTCGGTCAACATGCCAGCCAGTTCGAAGCGTGGGACTTGCTTTCGGGCGCCTCCAAACCGGAGTTAGGTGGGCAACCACGCTATCTGGATGTTATTGGGGTAAATTACTATCACGCCAATCAATGGGAGTATCCGAGCGAGCGTTTGCGGTGGGAAGACACGCCGAGAGATGAGCGGTGGCTACCATTCTCTAAGTTGGTGGCGGACGTGCACCAGCGTTATGGGCGGCCGCTCTTTGTCGCGGAGACGGGGCATTTCGGTGCAGGACGAGCCGCCTGGGCCAAAGAAATCGCCACCGAGGTTTCATTAGCGCGTCAAGCGGCTATTCCTGTAGAGGGAATTTGCTTTTATCCAATCATTGACCGGACCGACTGGGAAGACTCTACACACTGGCATCACTGCGGTCTGTGGGATCTTCGGCCGGACTCCCGGGGTCGGTTGGAACGAATTATATGCCCTGAGTTTCACAGCGAATTATCAAGACTTATGACATAAGGCCTGATGGATTTTTGGTTAAAATTTAATCTATGCGTCGCCCCCTTTGCTCTCTGGCGCCTTTACCAGCCAGCGTTCGCGCACCATCTTGTCCTGAATGCGTAGCAGCCCTTCGGTCAGCGCTTCCGGACGGGGCGGACAGCCGGGAACGTAAACATCGACAGGAATGATCTTGTCAACGCCTTTACAGACTGAATACGCGAGCTGAAAAAGCCCACCGCAATTAGAGCAACTGCCCATGGAAATGACATATTTCGGATCGGGCATCTGGTCGTAGAGCAGCTTGGTGCGTTTGGCCATCTTGTAAGTCAGTGTGCCGGCGACGATCATCAGATCCGACTGCCTTGGCGTCGCTCGCGGCACCGCGCCGAAACGGTCGAGATCGGCGCGCGGCCCGCCGGTCTGCATGAGTTCGATGGCGCAGCAGGCTAATCCGAACAGCATATACCACTGTGAAGAAGCCCGGCCCCAGTTGAGCAGATCGTCGACCTTGGTGGTAAAAACCGTTTCCGGCAACGAATTGATTAAAGGCTTCATTAACTGTCTCGGCAGTCTGTGACAGATGCAGTTTTTCGATAAACGGCAATCAATCCATCCTATTCTTTATTTGCCTTTGGCGGCGACTTCTTTCTGGGTTTGTTCCGCCAGTGCGAGATGCTTCTTCAATGTGGGAAGTTGGTCCTGGGCGAATTTTTTTACGTCGGGATCTTTGCCTTTGTCAGACTCCTGTTGAAATTTTTCGATATCCTGTTTGTGGTCGGCGACCATGGCGTTAATGTATTCGCGATCAAACTCGTCGCCCTTGAGCTTCGCCAGCTTATCAAAAGTAGCCTTGGTTTTACCTTCAAGGGCAGTCGGCAGTTTGATGCCCTTCTTCGCAGCGATTTTCTTTAGTTCGTCATTCGCTTTAGAGTGATCGGTCTGCATGTGGCGACCAAATTCTTTCACTTGCGGTTTGGCAGCTTTGTCCTGAGCGGTTTTTCCCAGCTGCACTTCCATCATGCCGCCAAGTGCCGCTTCTTTGACGAAGTCGGCATCTTCCTGGGGAGTTTTTTCACCCTTCGGACTTATCTCGGCGCCGAAAACCAGGCCCAGTGACAATACGTACATAAGGGCAATACCACGGATCATGACTTTTGCTATATCCATTCTCTTTGCCTCTCTTTGCTTGCCTCCTAGCTTGCCTCCTAAAATTTTTGGTTTATCTGCGGTTGTTGTTAATGACGCACGGAGATTCCCTCTTCTCTTCTCAAAATGCGTGACAGCATGGCTTAAAATCACAGGGGGAAAGCGCAGAATTTTTGAGATTATAGTCCCAACACCGAGATTAAGATCCTCAAAAGGGTGCCACAGTTGAGACGATTTAATGGCTCTCTTGGGGATGGGTTGAAACACCCCTCGCCTTCGGTGAAGTGCAGTTCCGTCATGCCCGCGAAAGCGGGCATGACGGGTGGTGAGAGGGGTAACGAACACGGTGAATCTGGATTCCCGCGTACGCGGGAATGACAACAAGGGGCAGTCGACTGCAAGTCGACGTTGTCGAAATCCCTCGGCTTCAAGCCGAGGTGGTTTAATTTATTGGTGGACTTTAGCAGTTAGTTTTCGCTCACTGATGTCAGCCAGAGTAACCCCGCTGTGGCAAACCTCTGGGTCCGATGCGCTCCCCTCTTGCGAATCAAACGACTTAAGTTGACAGGTGGCACGGAACAATCGCTGTCGGTTTGACCTTGGGCATATCCAGGGTGGGGATTATATTACCGAATGTAGCATTGGTTAAGGACCCACTAACTGGGTTATTCGATTCTACATTCCGGTGATAGGGCCCTATTTTCCATTCTTCGATAAGTAGGTTTTTATCGTCTTACCCCTGGAGCTGTTTGACGTCCTGAGGTTTGTACAGAGCGATCAGCAATCGTTAGCGCCCTATCCGCCGATTTAATAACCGGCATAGGGTGACAAGCAGTAAATGCATATCACTCTCCAGAAATTTTTAGGGAAGTTTTTTGTCGGCGCATGACTTCTCCTGCTGGAGCAAGTCGCCCTGCGTGCTGACTGCAATTAACGTAAATTGGAGTGACGACGATCCACTTCATCCGTCTGTCGCGTCCCGTTTCTCAACCTGCGGCGTACTGGACCAACAATTGCAGTTCCGCTTACCGCTGGATGGAGGGTGCCGATGCGCAGCAACATTATAGTTTTCAGTGTGATCCTAGTTGTCTGGTCGGCTGTCCTATTCTACGCCTCGATGGGCGTCGGTCAGCAACGGACTCCGCCGGAGGCAGTCGAGGACGCTCAAACTCCCCGCTCAGTTCAATCGAAACGGCCGGAACAGCAAAAGACCTCGCATGATCAGGCTGACGTATTCTCCGGTTCCAACGCTCCCCCTTCTTCGCCGGTTTTTAGGAATCAACCGGATGAAGGCAAAGCATTGGGTTTCGATTTTGCGCGAGATCCTTTGAACGCAAAACAGCCGATGCAATCAGGCGATGAAATCATGAAGAACGACATCGCCGAGAAACCAAAAGTGACCACCGCCCAGCAACAGTTGTTGACGCAACGTTATGAGCTCACTGCGCGGCTTGATTCCGCAGTCAAAATGTCGCGGGGAAAGCCATTGGCGGTCGGCCCTACCGCTCGCCTATCCAGCGGGGCAAGCTGGCAAAGTCTCGCGCAAATGCCCGCAGACGAAATACGTAAACGAAATGTTTTCCCCTATCCTTCGCTGCCTCATCCTAAGCATGCGGCCGGAGGCATGGTCTTCCCGCAGGCCCAGATTGAAATGTTTCCGCGCCTGGAACGATTCGATGTGGATTTCGATATCCCGGAGGCTTTTTTACCGGAATTCCCGCCAGCCATTTTTCTGCAAAACCGGCCCGAGTTAGGAGACGTCTCGCGCGGCGAAGTAGTTTCTATTAATAATTTTTATCGGCTGTTCAAGGATCTCCTGACCCCGGTTCAACTCGAGGGCTTGCAGTTTCTAGTGACGCCGTTCCCTCAAGAGGAGTTCAATCCAACCGACGATCGAAAAACGCGGCAGCCCAGTCTCGGCGTTTCGTGTTTCGACTGCCACGTTAACGGTCATACCACGGGCCAGTTTCACCTCAATCCCGACAACCGGCCGCAGCATCGCCGCTTTCGACTCGATACTACGAGCCTACGGGGAATGTTCGCTCAGCAAATCCACGGCTCGAAGCGCAGCCTGCGTTCCGTGGAAGATTTCACCGAATTCGAGCAGCGGACCGCGTACTTCAACGGCGATCCCATCCGCGCCATGAAAAAGGGAATCAATATTCTGGATCGGGTCCGTGTAAGCCACATGGCACAGCTCCAGAATATGCTCAACTTCCCGCCGGCGCCCAAGCTTAATGGTTACGGCCGGCTCGATCCGACTAAAGCGACGCAGAGCGAAGCACGGGGCCAAACTATCTTTTTTGGCAAAGGTCAGTGCTCCACCTGCCATGCGCCGCCGTTCTATCTGGATGACAAGATGCACGACCTGCAATTGGAACGATTTCGTCAACGAGCCGCCAGACGGGCCTATGAAAACTTTCACCTTGAGAGGTATCAAAGACAGTCCCCCTTACCTGCATGACGGACGCTTGCTGACTCTGGAAGATACGGTCGAGTTTTTTAATCTAGTTCTCGGGCTGAAATTAAACGAGCAGGAAAAGCGAGACTTGGTGGCTTTCATGCGGGTGCTTTAAATCAAGATACTCCGGCGCAGGAGGGTTAACTCTCGAACGAAAATCGTCAATGCTAGGTTATCTACTAATGTGCGTAACAAAAGGAACTAAGCAAATGGAAGAATACGGCAACTCAAGTCATACCGGGCAACAACAGGCCAAAACCGAAGATTCATTTACCAAGGCGGTAGAGGATTACACAGCGGCAATTCCCTCGACAGCTTACCTCGGCGTGGCGCTTGGGGCGATGGCGCTTTCGCTGGTGTGCCAAGCGACCGGGCAGGGTAAATGGGGCAACTTCATTGCCCAATGGGTGCCAACCTGGCTGATCATCGGTGTTTACAATAAATTGGTAAAGCTCGAAGGACACGACCAGCATGATCGCTCGTGATCAGAGTGGCGAGCAGGACCAGAGCGATTAACGTCAACTCATCAGGCGGCTACTCGCGCTCGTCTTTAGTTTTATCAATTCAAATGGACGAAATCGCCCAGCTTAAGGGTGAGCCAGATAACGAAGCTAGTGTACTAGGCGGAGAGAAGACTCAATAAATGACAAGGTTTGGGGTGTGGGCACCCAAGGCGCGCGAAGTGGAGGTCGAAACCCTGGGGCGTCGGTATCCCATGGCGATTCGCGAACGGGGTTGGTGGTTTGCCGCGGTTGCCCCGGGAAATGAAATCGCCGACTACAAATTTGTGCTCGACGGAGGAGAAGCCCTGCCGGATCCGCGGTCGGCCTGGCAGCCCAGCGGGATTCACGGTCCTTCGCGGACTATTGATCATAAAGCGTTCGAATGGAGTGATGGGGGTTGGCAAGCAGGTCCCCTCTCCTCCGCCGTTATCTACGAGCTTCATGTCGGTACTTTTACGCCGGCCGGAAATTTTCTCTCGGTTATTTCTAAGCTCGATTATCTGTCGGATCTAGGTGTGACCCATATCGAATTAATGCCGGTGAACGAGTTCTCAGGCACCCGTGGATGGGGTTATGACGGGGTCGATCTATATGCGCCGCATCACGCCTATGGGTCGCCCGATGATCTCAAACAATTGGTGAATGCCTGTCATGGGCGCGGCATGGCCGTGATCCTCGATGTTGTTTATAACCATCTCGGCCCGGCGGGAAATTATCTCGGGCGCTTCGCGCCTTATTTCACCGATCGCCATTCCACTCCCTGGGGCGACGCCGTCAATTTCGACGGACCCGATAGCGACGAGGTACGCCGGTTTATTTGCGAGAATGCATTGATGTGGCTGCGCGATTATCATTTTGATGGTCTGAGGCTCGACGCCATCCACGCGCTTATCGACACCTCCGCTACTCACATCCTTCAACAGTTGGCTCTGGATGTCGCCCAACTGCAGGCGCAAAGCGGCCGCCACCTGGTACTAATCGCCGAAAGCGATCTGAACGATCCTCGCGTCGTTCGATCTTGCGAGATCGGCGGCTACTCAATCCATGCGCAATGGAGTGACGACTTCCACCATTCTTTGCATGCCGTCCTGACCCAAGAACAGGACGGTTACTATGCCGATTTCGGGTCCTTCGCCGATTTCGCCAAAGCGTTGACGCATGCATTTGTCTACAATGGTTGTTATTCCGATTTTCGGCGGCGTAGGCATGGCAGTCCTCCCCGCGGGCTTTCGGGGCACTGCTTTCTTGGGTACCTGCAGAATCATGACCAGATCGGCAATCGGGCTAAGGGTGAGCGCATCGGTCATTTGATCAGTCTTGGCCGGGTCAAAATTGGCGCCGCTTTGGTCCTAACGGCGCCATTCATTCCCATGCTGTTTCAAGGGGAGGAATGGGGGACGACATCGCCCTTTTTGTACTTCACCGATCATGAGGACAGCGAGCTCGGCCGTTTGGTAACCGAAGGCCGCCGGCGCGAATTCGCCGCCTTCGGAGGGCATGCCGAGGATGTGCCTGATCCGCAGGCGCGAGCTACCTTCGAACGTTCGAAGCTGGATTGGGATGAATCAAACGTTTCCCCTCACGCCGGCTTGGTCGATTGGTATCGTCGGCTGATTTCGCTGCGGCGACAAATTCCTTCATTGTGCGACGGCCTTCTGGATCAAGTCAAAACCGACTTTGACGAGTCCGCTAAATGGTTTGTCATGAGAAGGGGGCCCGTTGCCGTAGCGTGTAATTTGGCCGGCAGCCGGCAGTGTGTGCCGATCAACAGCAGTGGCAAGAATACGCGGCTGCTTATGGCCTCCGAATTAGAGATTCAACTCATGGGCGGTGGAATAGAGCTGCCGCCGGATGCGGTAGCGATTGTCTTAATCGAGGATCACGATGCCATGGGGCAGGTAGGCGAACATGCGTGCTGATCGCTTCAACATCGACAAGGGATATAAAGACGCGTTGGGGAACTGGCGCGAGGCGTCCGAGCAGACCTGCGGTGTTTTGCGCGCGGCGATGGGGCAACCCGCCTCGCAGGACGAGGAAGACGGGGTTTGGGTGCTGCGGCGTGGCCAGAGTAGGAAACTCCGCGGACCAGCGGAGATAGTCCTCGAAGACGGCGCTGTGCTTCGCGTCGAAACTGCGCTGCCCCTGGACCTGCCTCCTGGATACCACAAGGTACGATACTATGATCGGGAGCAGGAAACCCAACTTATCGTCAGTCCTGGATTGTGTTATCTGCCCGAGGATCTGCGTGTCTGGGGCTGGTCAGCCCAGCTCTATGCGCTACGCTCTAAACAAAGCTGGGGCATCGGTGACTTCGTCGATATGCGTGAACTTGGCCGGTGGTCGGCGCGCGAGTTTCAAGCCGGAGTCATGTTAATCAACCCGCTTGGGGCAACGGCACCGACCGTCCCGCAGCAGCCTAGCCCGTACTTTCCCAGCAGCCGTATCTATCGCAACTTACTTTATTTGCGCATCGAAGAAATCCCTGGCGCACAAGAATTGATTTCGGACCTGCAGAGATTAGCCGCCGTGGGAAAGGCTCTAAATGCCGAGCGGCGGATCGATCGTGACACCGTCTTCACGCTCAAGAAGGAAGCGCTGGAGTTATTGTGGTCGCGTTTTACCGGCGCCGCCGGGTTCGATCGTTTTTGTCGGGAGCAAGGAACAAAACTCACACGGTTTGCCACTTACTGCGCACTGGCGGAACGTCATGGGGGTGATTGGCGGAAATGGCCAGAAGCATACCAACGCGGGGATTCTTCCTCGGTGACCCGCTTTTCCGACGACAGAGTCGAACGCGTGCGCTTTTATCAATGGGTGCAATGGCTGCTCGATGAGCAATTGGCAAAAGCCGCTGCGGAGGTCCCATTAACCCAAGACCTGCCCATCGGCGTTGATCCAGGCGGCGCCGATGCTTGGGCTTGGCGAGATTTGTTTGCCGAGGGCGTAGATATCGGTAGCCCGCCCGACGAGTACAATGTCAACGGCCAGAATTGGGGCTTGCCAGCACTGGTGCCCTGGAAACTTCGAGCCGGCGGATATGTGCCGTTCATCGAGACTTTAAGGGGAGCTTTACGCCATGCCGGCGGTCTGCGCATCGACCATGTGATGGGACTATTCCGTTTATATTGGATCCCGCAGGGCGCCGATCCAAACGCGGGAGCATTTGTGCGCTATGATGCGACCGAACTCCTGGCGATTCTTGCCTTGGAAAGCCAACGGGCAAGGGCTTACATCGTCGGCGAAGATCTTGGAACCGTCGAAGAAAATGCTCGTGAGCAACTTGTCGCAAGCCGCGTGCTTTCTTATCGTCTCCTATGGTTTGAGAAAGATACGCCAGCCCTTTACCCCAAACAGGCTTTAGCCGCAATTACTACGCACGATCTGCCGACCGTTGCCGGCTTGTGGAGCGGCGCCGATCTTGAAGCGCAGCGAAAGCTCGGGCTCCGGCCCAACGAAGACGGCATGATTAAGCTACGGAATAATTTTCGCTCAATGGCGGCCGTTGGCGATGAAGCTCCGGTCGAAAGTGTAATTAACCGCGCCTACGACCTGTTAGCCCAAGCGCCATCAGCTATTATTGTGGCCACGTTGGAGGATGCTCTGGCTGTGGAAGAAAGACCCAATATGCCAGCGTCCACCAGTGATTCTTGGTGCCTTGCGTTACCTGAGTCGCTCGAAATTCTCCAATCCAGTTCATTAGCACATACCATCGCCACGAGGCTACGAAACCGGGAGAATATTTCATGATCCCGCCCGTTGCTAGGCTGATGATTGTTGTACTCGACGAAGCCGGCAGGTTTACGACTTGCAGACAGTGTCTGCCGATAACAGTACCGCGCTGCGACATTGAGGATCCAGTCGAGATCCTCGTCGGATGGCTCCAATGACCCAAAACCGTATTCGAAAATCTTCCAGACCGCTTTTGCCCAATTGGGCGATCGAAGATCAGATAACGTGCGTGTAATGCGCGACACTGTTACGGAGGACCATGATGACACAAAACTTTCGACGGTTGACCAGCGTGGCAGTTGCGGGCGCGTCCCTTATCGCGCTCCGGCAATGGGCACGACACTCTCGTCGCATTGATTTTACGGGTAAGACCATAGTCATTTCGGGCGGGTCGCGGGGGTTAGGCTTGGAACTAGCACGCCAGTTTGCCTATCGGGGAGCGAACCTGGTTTTGCTGGCGCGCGATGAAGGCAACCTGTTGCGCAGCGCGAGTGAACTCGAAACCTTGGGTGTGCAAGTCAGGCCTATCATATGCGACATTACTCGGAGTGCCGATGTTCAGCAGGCGGTGCAATCCATCATGCGGCAAACCGGCCGAATCGATGTCTTGATCAATAATGCCGGGATCATCCAAGTCGGTCCTATGGAGAACATGACCGCTGAAGATTACCAGCAGAGCATGCGGGTGCATTTTTGCGGCCCGCTTTCTCTCATACAACAGGTCGTGCCTGTCATGCGGGCCGCGCGCTTCGGTCGAATTGTGAACATCGCATCGATCGGAGGCAAAGTGGCGGTGCCACATCTGCTTCCATATGTGGCCAGCAAGTTTGCCCTCGTCGGTTTATCCGAGGGGCTACGGGCCGAATTGCTGAAGGACGGCATTTACGTCACGACAGTAGCGCCTGGGCTGATGCGCACCGGGTCTCATTTGCAGGCTTTATTCAAAGGACAACATAAGAAGGAATACGCTTGGTTCGCTCTCGCCGGTGCTTCTCCTTTGCTTTCAACATCGGCACCATCGGCAGCGCGAAAAATTGTCGAAGCATGCCGTTACGGCGACGCCGAAATCACAATCACCGCGCAAGCGCAGCTGCTCCGAATAGCGCACGGAATTTTTCCTGGGTTACTTGCGGACTTACTCGGCCTTACCGACCGGCTTCTGCCTAGGGCTAACGGCGACAATCTTTCGCGCAAGGGCTGGGAAAGCGGATCCGCCCTAGCCCCCCCCTTTCTGATGCGATCTGCTAATCGCGCGGCCGCTATCAACAACGAGCTTCCCGAGCAAGTTTCAACCGGTATCAATAAATAGGTTTCTATTGACCTGATGGTGAGGCAGAAGAAAGAACCTGTCTCATTATCGAGAATGAATTCTCCTTTCGCTTCACTAGTGAGATGGGAATGGTTTTATCCACGTGAAATCTAAAAATTAAAGTACCTGCCGGGTGGTACTAACTTTGCACTACCTCAAGCCAGTTCGACCAATATAAACAGGAGGTCTTATGGGTATTATTGGATGGATATTTTTCGGGTTGATAGTCGGGATTGTGGGGAAGTTTTTAATGCCGGGTCGTGATCCCGGTGGATGGGTCATTACTATATTGTTGGGAATAGGTGGTGCGCTAATTGGCGGATTTGTCGGCCAAGCGCTTGGCTTTTATCGTGAGGGTGAGCCGGCAGGTTTTATCATGGCAGTACTCGGATCTATTCTGCTCTTGGTTATATATCGAATGTTTGCCGGCAAACGAACGATCGCCGATCGCCATTATTAATGTTGTAAATGTTGCAAAACAGAAACCTTCGCAGAAGCCCGCTAAAATCAACGGCGGGTTTCTGCGATGTGTGAGTTCATTTTCAATTTTTTAGATACTCCGCCTTCGACATCGATCCGTTCGGGTTCATTTCAACATTTCTCAGGTAAAGACTTCATCTATGAGAGCACAAAAATCTAGTCAATCCGCTGACAAATTATTGATTGAAATATCTTCCGAGGAATTTAATTGGATCATAAGATACGCCAATGAATCCTCCCCGGTGTACCTGAGATTGAAAAATTCGATCAGGATCGGGGCCGATACTATCGCTATACCTTGTGACGTTGCGGAGGCGGAAATGCTCCTCGACGTGGCCAAGCATTTTTGCCCACCCGCCGTTTCTAAAATCGACCATGTAATTAAAGCTTTCCGAGATCCTTAACAATCAACTTTGACGTGAACGACCCTTCCTTTCTACCTGAGGTGCTGAGAACCCATGGCAAGCAGCAAGGTGAACAGACTCGGAACAAAGCCTGAAATAAACGCCCAGGTTGCTAAGAAAATCTTAGGCTGGAAGAATGTTCACCGCGACCACAAGAGCGGCAACTCGGACGAAGTTCTAGCCAAGAAGCCGGATAAGGCCGGGCGATGGCGTCAAACCAAGGTGCCTAACTTTTCAGGAGACATCGGAAATATACCTATCATAGAAACTCGTCTGCAACAGCTTGGGCTCTTCGAACTTTATACTAAGGAACTGGCCAAGATTGCTTTAGCAAAAGAACTACCGGTTGACTGGGCCACGCCTGATCAGCGCTGTAAAGCGGCTCTGAGTGTCGTCGGCAAGCGCTCGAAGCGATTGAAATAAATAATCTGTAGTCGCTGTTGCTGGCCCGGTAACTACTAGTGGCTGGTACAGCTGCGGCAGTCCCTAAGGGCTTAGTCAATGAGTCATTGGAGTCATTGCCGGATGCGCATAAAGCACCGGATGCCGATTCATGATGCCGATTCATGAGGCATCATTAGCCTCATGCTAGCCGGACGAGTTGCTACTTCACCTTCGGCAGAGTAGACACGATGACCGCCATGAGCGGCCCGCCTAGCATAATCGCGACCGCCGCGGCGAAGCCAGTCGGACCGAAAATATCCCGTGACGTCGTCGATGTCGCTCGTGGCTGGGCTTGCGTAGTCGTCATCGTACGATTTGGCCACAACGTAATGAAGATAATAAACAAAACGACAAAAGTTAAAAATCCCCAGCCGGCGCCGGTTCTACCTTTTGTGATTTGAGCCTGAATGCCGATCGCCACACTGACTACGATCAAGCCGAAAAGCGCGATGCCCATAGCAGCCTCGGGTTCTGTTGACGAACGGCCAAATTTCGCTGACTCGATCCTGCCGTGGCGATTTGATTTCCATTAGCTCGAAGACATGGTCTAGATATTCGTACCTGATAGTCGTGCCTCGGTTGGCTTTTTAATCTTTCATGGCCTCGTTGGGCATGGATCTCCTGTGGTCGCCGAGCGCTCACTCGCTTATCGCGGCGGACCGGAGTGTCTCGAAGCGGTTGCTCGTCCGGCTCGTAGACGAGATCTTATCCAATCGGTAGTGGATCTTGTATATGCGCTGTCTCGATAACGGGCTTACCGTCATCGATCCACTTTCTCCCAGTCGCTATAGCCCACAAATCGGCTTTTTCTTCACTTCCGAAGCCATTGCCAGGACTATCAAAGTGTTGCGTTCTGACACTATGGCCGTCGTCCCATTGCACGATCACTTTGGCTCGCCATTTATTACTGTTCGGTAGCCGCCACGGGATGGTACCGATGGAATGACCCTTGTAAGGCAGAAACATAAATACCCCACAATTTTTTCGCTGCGGATAAAGACGCTGCTTTTTGTGATCATTGGCAAGCGTTTAAGTCCTAGTGTCTCTATTCGACGAGCCAGGTGTTTATTTCTTTGGCTCCGGTTTGGCCGAGCTTTCCAACCTGACGGTGGAACGCGCGCTGCTGATCTCTTGAACCGGTTGCATTTGAACTTCACGGAATTCCGGTAGATCCATTATGCGTAGGATGTTGCTTCCGACCGGTGGCCGTTGGTTTGAGATGACCAGCTTGCCTTGGCCATCCTTGTAAATGTAATGCTCTTCGGATCGGGCGTAGGTAGTGAGGAAAAAAAAGAACGTAAATATCAGTGCGGTAGTCGTGATGTATTTCACAGGTGATCTCCGTTGTTGTGCCAACTCCATACGCCACAGGCGCTTGGCAATTCGGACTTGTGAGGAAGTAGGCGACATTAAAGCGCCTCCCTCTGTTTATTTTACTAACAACCCGGGTGCTTACATTGGCATTTGCCTGCAGCCACCGACGGAGCATTGGCGCAAAGTTCGCTACAATATGTGTTTGCCCCTTTGGTTACGCCTTTGTCCTGTCCCACTTTGCAGTTACACCCACTGTGAGCACAGTTCTGTTCGGCCATCTCGTTCCCCTCCTTCCCGTTCGATAGATTCGGATACCTTCGTACCGTTTGATTTTAATCGTGCGCTCGACTCAAGAATTGAGTACCGTAAGCCGTCCCAAGTCTCATTCCCAACACAGGAGAAAGCAGAGACCGGGGTCATTACGAGTATGGAAAGACTTTTAGCCTTGGCTGTCTGGATTGGGCATCCCATTATCGATCCACTTTCTTCCAGATTGTATCCCCCACGAGTCGGCTTTTTTTCTACTTTCAAAGCCAGAGGCAGGACCGTCTAGCGGTTGCGTTCTCTTGGCGTTACCCTCGTACCAATGCACTATTACGTTTGCGCGCCATTCATCGCGGTTGGGTAGCCGAGACGAAATGATCTTGATCAAGTAGCCCTTGTACACTTCGAACATTATCGTCTGTAAATACTTTGACGACTAAAGACAATAACGGCGCTGCGCATGACCAGCGGCAAGCTGAAATGCAATTGTCAGTCCAGGGCGATAATAAAGTCAGTTAATAGCGAATCGCAATACGACCTATAAGTAATGATTTTGCTTCAGCTTAATAAAAATAAGCGGTGCTTCGGAACTTGCGCGCAACGTCAAAACAGAGTGCGTCTCAGCCTTGGCATCCTGTTGGTAATTTTAGTCTCAGTGTTGGGACTCTATAGACAATGACAATCTCTTCTCGCCGCATCCTTCCGTGTATGCTTTATAGGTTTTGACGCCGCCGTGTTGGCACATCTATTGAGTCAATTTTTTGCGATGATAAGGATCATCCAGTTTGTTCAGTGCAGCGGTACCGACGGATGGGCCGCGCGCCGATCGAGACTGATTACGCTCGGTGCTGGCAGGGTCATTCCGCGCCAGTCCGATCTGGAGCAAAAATAAATGATCACCGCCGTTATTTTCGATATCGATGGAACTCTTGTCGACTCGGTCGACCTACATGCCGAGGCCTGGCGGGTGTCATTTGCGCGATTCGGCAAGAAAGTTACTTTCGAAGAAGTTCGCCGGCAAATCGGCAAAGGCGGTGATCAGTTGATGCCCGTCTTCTTGTCGCCAAAGGAGTTGGACAAGTTCGGCGAAGGGCTCGAACAGTTCCGCAGCGACCTTTTTAAAAAAGAATTTTTGCCAATGGTAAAACCATTTCCATGCGTGCGCCAGTTGTTTCAGAGGATTCTGCGAGATGACAAACGTATCGCCCTGGCGTCGTCGGCAAAGGGAGACGAACTCAAGGCTTATAAAGCTATCGCGGGCATCGAAGATCTCGTCGAAGCCGAAACCTCGTCGGATGACGCTGAAAAGTCAAAACCGTATCCGGACATCTTCCACGCCGCACTTGCCGAGTTGGGCGATGTAAAATCCGATAATGTGGTGGTAGTCGGCGACACTATCTATGACGCAGAGGCCGCCGGCAAAGCCCACTTGCGGACAATCGGCGTTATGTGTGGCGGCTGGAGCGAAAAAGACTTGAGCCGAGCGGGATGCATCGCGGTCTATCGCGATCCCGCGGATTTGCTCGATAGGTATGAGTCGTCTCTGATTAGCCGAAGTCCCTCGGCTTGAATGCACAGAGACTAGACACACTGCAATCAGGCCCGTCCGTTCATCGTTGGTATTTCCCATACAGTGCTTTGACCGCGTCTCATGCATTTCTGTGTCGTCGGTTCCAGTTTTGCCGGCACCGGCTGGAGTATCAGTGAATTAAAATCAGGACATTGCCCCGTTGCGTTTCTTAAATCTGGAACAAACGTAATTTTCATCGTGCGATCAAGCGGCTATTAATTCAAAACTTTTCCGGCACGTTAGTTGCTCCATCGACGCATGTTAGTAAAACGAGCGGGGCGTTCCGAAAACACCATTATTTATATTAAATTCAAAATTCGACGCGTCTCTTCACCAACAACGCTCGAAAAGATTTATCGTGAATGAACTGATCAAACAACGAGTGTGCCAATGAACGAAAGCGATCATGTTACGGCAATCAAGGTGGTCGCAGCTTTACGAACCCGATGCTTTCTGTGGCTTCCCAATTGACCGGGCTGGCTTGATCGATTGGGCCAGGACGGCAAAAGTCGCATTTCACCCATGTATACTCGACACTTAATCGGCCTGGCGCTATAGGAGCGTCGGGGAATCGTTAAACCGGCAAAGAGAATGGAGACTTCATGAAGGCAAATCAGTTGAATGAACTTTTATTGCAATCGTTAGAGCACGAGAAGGGCGGGGTCAAAATTTATGAGACGGCTCTGAAGTGCGTCATTAACCCTGAGCTGCGCGAGGATTGGGAAGAGTACCTCGAACAAACGCGCAACCACGTTAAAGTTTTGACCACGTTGTGCACGAAGATCGGTTTGAAACCCGATGAGGACACGCCTGGGCAACAAATCGTCCGCCATGTTGGCGCCTCATTGGTGCAGGCGATGGAAATGGCGATTAAGGCAGGAAAGCCGGATGCCGCCCAACTGGTCGCCTGCGAGTGTGTGGTTTTAGCCGAAACCAAAGACCACATGGACTGGGCACTGATCGGCCAGTGCGCAGACCACGGGGAGGAAGATCAGGCGGTTGCTCTTCAAGAGGCATACGAAGAGGTCGAGAATCAGGAAGACGAGCATCTGTATCACACTAAAGGATGGGCCCGGGAGCTGTGGATCGAAGCATTGGGTATGGCCGCGGTGCTGCCACCGCCGGAAGAAGTAAAGAAGGTTCAAACTGCAATAGGCGCGGCGAAAGCCGAAGCGGCGCGCCTGCTGGCGCCGGCGGCTAATAAACTGGCGTAATTATCAAATCGTTCGGGCCTAAATTTACATTAAAAAAGGAATACGATGGCAACCAAAAAGAAATCTCGATCTTCCCGAACAAACAAAGAAAAAAACAAGCCCCGGCCAGTCACCTCTGTTAGCGCGGGCAGCAAGCGAGATATCGTCAACCGAGCGCCCGCCGGCCCGGTGTCAAAGTCCAGTTCGCGATCGACCGTCAGCGGCCCTTCGCATCGCGGTGATTCGGGAGAAAATAGAGGGGACGCCCTAACCGATAAATTCGCGGCTACGCAGCAGCTCGCTGCCGATATGCCCTATAACGTCAACAAGCCGCTCGAGCACGGCGAACTTGCGACCCAGCCCCAGCCCGGACAGACAGTTGCGCCTTCAGATCCGGCAGCGACCGGCAGCACGTTAACCGAAACCACTCCCTCCGACAAAGCCGGCGCCGGCAAACCGCAGCTGGGAAGCAATCCAACCAGCCTTCCACTGGACCGGGTACGCGTCGATTCCAGCGATCAAGCCCTGACCACGAATCAGGGTGTCCCGGTCGCTGATAACCAAAATTCGCTTAAAGCCGGATTTCGCGGCCCGGCCTTGCTCCAAGATTTTATTCTGCGCGAGAAGATCACCCATTTTGACCACGAGCGCATACCGGAGCGCATCGTTCACGCCCGCGGTTCGGCCGCGCACGGCTATTTCGAATGCTACGAATCGCTGAAAAAATACACGGCGGCATCGTTATTCGCCGAAGCCGGCAAGCGCACGCCGGTGTTCGTGCGCTTCTCAACCGTGATTGGCGAACGGGGCTCTGCCGATACCGCGCGCGACGTGCGCGGTTTCGCGGTGAAGTTCTATACCGACGAGGGCAACTTCGATTTGGTCGGCAACAATATTCCGGTTTTTTTCATTCAAGACGCGATGAAATTCCCCGATCTGGTTCATGCCGCCAAGCCGGAGCCGCACTTTGCCATTCCCCAAGCTTCGACGGCGCACGATACTTTCTGGGATTTTATTTCGCTCATGCCGGAATCGACGCATATGATGCTGTGGGTGATGTCCGATCGCGCCATCCCGCGCAGCTACCGCATGATGCAAGGCTTCGGCGTGCATACTTTCCGATTGATCAATGACGCCGGCGAGTCACAATTCGTAAAATTTCACTGGCGTCCGTTGGCAGGGACCCATTCGCTCGATTGGGACGAGGCTGTGAAAATCGCCGGCGCCGATGTCGATTTCCACCGCCGCGATCTCTGGGAAGCGATCGAATCAGGCGCCTATCCCGAGTACGAATTCGGCATGCAGATCTTCACCGAAAAGCAGGCGGATAAGTTCAGCTTCGACGTGCTGGATGCGACCAAAATCGTTCCCGAGGAGCTCGTGCCGGTCATGCCGGTCGGCAAAATGACTCTTGACCGTAACCCCGATAATTTCTTTGCGGAAACCGAGCAGGTGGCGTTCTGCGCGGCGCACATCGTGCCGGGACTGGACTTCTCCAACGATCCGCTACTCGCCGGGCGCATTCACTCTTATGTAGACACTCAGATATCCCGTCTTGGCGGTCCTAACTTTCACGAGATTCCAATCAATGCGCCGTTAGCGCCGCCGCACAACAACCAGCGCGACGGCATGCATCGCCAGGCGATCAACCGGGGCCGCGTCGCCTACGAACCTAATTCGCTCGCAGGCGGTTGTCCGTTTCAAGCAGGCGCCGCTGGTTTTACCTCGTTTCCCGAACCTATGAACGGTGACCAAGTGCGCGGCAAGCCAGAGCGCTTTGCCGATCATTTTACGCAGGCGACCCTATTCTGGAACAGCCAGACGGCTGTCGAGAAGGCGCATATCATCAGGGCCTTTCGTTTCGAGCTGTCACGGGCCCAGGTTCCGGCAATACGCGAGCGAGTGGTGGCCATGCTGGAAAACGTCGCTGATGATCTTGCCGCCAGCGTAGCCGAAGGACTCGGCATGGCGCTGCCGCCATCACAGCCTAAGGCCATGGAAAACCCGCCGGTGCCAGAGGTCGATGCTTCGGCAGCACTCTCCTTGTTCGCTCGACCCGGCGACGGCAGCATACGGACACGGCGAGTCGCCATTTTAGTGGCAGACGGCGTGGCTGGTGACGATATCAGGTCATTGCACGAAGGTCTCACGGCACAGGGAGCGGTGCCCCGATTCGTCGGCGCCCGCCTCGGCAGTGTCTCAACTGCCGAGGGCGAGGAATCGATCGAAGTCGATACGACGATGGAAGCGGTCCCCGCCGTGCTCTACGACGCACTCGTCGTACCCGGTGGCCGAGAAGCCATTAAGATATTGGGCAACTTGGGACAGGCGGCCGAATTTGTCAAAGAACAATATCGCCACTGCAAGCCCATATTGGTTATCGGTGCCGGCCGGGACTTGGTAGAAAATGCCGGCGTACCGTTAAAGCTACCAAGCGGCGAAGCTGATCCTGGAATTCTGGTTTTTGACGACGACCAGGGAGACGAGGCACTCCCAGAGTTTGTTGAGGCAATTGCCAAGCACCGCCATTTTGCCCGTGAAATGGACCCGCCACCGGTCTAGATCGTAGCGAAATTTACTTATGAAAGATTTCAGGAGGGAGCCTATGGCTTCAAAGAACAACAAGAAAACCAAAAAAACCAGGCAATCGGCGAAGGTTCGTAAGGCGGGAAAACGGCAACGGGTTACTAAAACCAGTAAATCGGGCAGGCCCAAACAGGGGCCGCAGGTCTCGCGATCTTGACCCGAACGGAATCCTGCTGTGGCTCAAGGTCACGCTTTTCGTCAGCAAAAAAAAACCGGCAGGGTGCGCCGGTTTTTTTACGACAATGGCCTTTCGATCGTCCTATGCAGTTGCTTCCTGGCTTTCTGGGCAGGCCAGGCGTTGACCGGTCATCGTCAGTATAATGAAGAGCTGAATGAGCACGGACAATCCGCCATCAATCTGACAGACTACCTGCGCAGCGACCATTTTCTGGAAGCAACCGCGGAGAATTGGGAAAGCGAGTTTCTCCAAATGTTTGCCTACGTGCTGTTTACGGTGTTTCTTTATCAAAAAGGCTCATCGGAATCAAAAAAGCCCGGTGAATCCGCAGCGGTCGACAGAGATGCGAAACGATCGAGTAAAAATGTCCCTTGGCCGGTGCAAAAGGGCGGGGTGATTTTGAAACTCTATGAGAATTCGCTTTCGCTGGCGTTTCTCTTGCTCTTCCTCATTGCATTCTCACTGCACGCAACCGCCGGCGCCAGACTCTATAGTCGAGAACAACAGTTGCATGGCAGCCCGCCCGTTTCAGTTTCTGAGTATCTGGGCACTTCGCGTTTCTGGTTTGAGGCGCTGCAAAACTGGCAAAGTGAATTCCTGGCGATCGGATCGATGGTGGTCCTGTCCATTTTTCTGCGCCAAAAAGGCTCGCCTGAATCCAAGCCGGTCGATAGCCCGCATGCCCAGACCGGATCGGATTAAGCTGCGGTTTATACGCCGGCATCTACTAATCGTTTTTGACGAGCGCCTCGGCTGCGGCTTCGAGCCTGAGGGCCTCGGCGCGGCCCCGTTGTTCGATGGCGCGTTGCATAAGACGTTTATAATCGGCGCAACGAAGCTGTGGGGAGACCTCTGCAGCGGCTGTCAGCGCCTCCCATAATCCTAGTTTGCCAGCGATACCTAGGGACAGAAATTCCAGGCTCTCAAACAGGCGCAAGGGTCCATCGGCACTGTCGTCGAAACGCATCTTGAGTGCGCTAGCCTGCTCGGCAACCCAGCCGCCGATTTTGCGCGTTTGGCTTTCGCCGATATCGAGTCTCGCCATTAGCGCCTGGAGATCCAGCCGGTCAGCTTCGATATCCGCGCGCAGAGCCGTCAGTCGCGGCCGAAGCTCCTCATAAACGTCTGCCAACGACTCCAGAAGTCGCACTGCCGCTACTGCACCCGCCAGGTGATCGTTCAAATAAGTTGCCAACCGGTTATTGACCATGGATCGTCTCCTTTACGGCAAAATAATAATTGTGCGGAGTGACAAAGCCCGCGCTTCCGCAAAGTGTTGGCTAGGTTGAGCCAATTCTGTCGAGCGGTCTCCTGCCCGTTTCCCCCGTGGAGAGGGGTTCGCGCTGGAATGGGAACGTCAAGGTCGCGTGGACGCCTGTGCGCCGGCAGAAAAATAGATTTCGGGCGAGGGTTTAATATCCGCCTTGAGGACTCGGTGCATAAGCGAAAGGACTCGCTTGTTTTCCTCTGGGTCCTCGGAGGCTACACAATCGGGCGGTACCAGGACTTTTAGGTCACGCATATAAGCGTCGTTGGCAGTAAATAGCACGCAGATGTCGCCGGCGATTCCCGTGACGATCACCGTGTCGACACCGAGATATTTCAGCAACGTATCCAGATTGGTTTGGTAAAACGCTGAGTGTTTCGGCTTGAGAATAAAGTAGTCATCTGGTTCGGGGGCAAGGCGCTCGACTATAGGTTTTCCCCGAATGCCTTCACCGAGGCAATACTGAACCAATTTGGGAAAATCCGATCGCCAGCGGCCGAAGTTATCGTTGGCGTAAATCGCCGGGATGCCGGCCTGTTTTGCCCGCGATTTAAACGCGCGCAACGCGTCAGCCATGGGCAAAGCGTGCGGCAGGAGTTTTTCACCGCCTGGGAACTTTAGATCGTTGATTACGTCGACAATTACTAAGGCTATCGGCGAGTTATCCGGCACCTGCGCTAATCGGTCCCGCTGATTCTCCATACCCTGCGTGTGCCTATTGCCTACTCATCAATTCGGAAAACCAGCGTGCGCCAAGCAGCTTGTAAGGGCGGGCAGGGAGGGATTTAATTTAAAAAATCCCTCCCTGTGTCGTGGGGGTATAGTGGAATCTTTAGCTGGCTTTGCGTTGCCGCTGCCCCTTTGCTTCTTCGAGGTCAGCGCCGAGTTGTTCGAGTTTTTGCTTGCCCATAATTTGTCGAAGTTTGGGAAACATTTTCCCTTCTTCCTCTTCTTCCGCGTGGTGCTCGACGTTTTCCATCAGTACCTTGAGCTTAGGTTCGAATTTTTCGCTGTCAGAAGCCAAGTTATCCATTTCCCGCAGCAGCGTCTTGACCTGTTTATGCTCTTCCAGTGATTCGAGCACCATATCTTTTAGCTCTTCATGCTCCTGTACCGCCGGATAGAATACGGTCTCCTCGATCCGGGCATGGGTATCGAGCTCGGTTTTGATCTGCTCGAAGATCTTTTCCTGCTCCTCCCCTTCGGCCTCTTCGGCTTGTTCGAAGAGCTCTTTAACCTTTTTATGATCCTGCTTCAAAAGTTCTAATGCGTCCATTTGAGTTATCTCCTTGCGAATTTTCAACTTGTATTGAGCAAATACGAGACCATGCATAACGTATACATTGCGCCGTGTAAGCAGCTCGGTTGTCCTAGTCCTAAGATTTGACAACGGCGCAGCGGCCAGCTATGGGACAAGGATGCCAGTCTCGATGGGTTCGGCGGCGGCTGCGCACCGCGAATAAAAAGTGGGTTCCCTAGGCCGGCAGGCTCGCAACAAAAATCTTAAAATCTTCCATCGTTCAGCCATTGTCATCGTCGGTTTTTTTGACGCCGCGAATGTTTAGTCCAGCTAGGCAAATTTGCAAAACCACCATCGCCCACGCCTGATCGTGCCAGCCCCAGATTACCCAAAGGACATTACCGGCAAGAAAACAGTAAAAACCTGTTTTTCGGCGCAGCTCTCGCTGCGAAGCGATCAGCCAAGCGGCGAGGACATTGGTCACCATCGCGGGCCACTGTAAGAGGTCGAGCCAATTTAGCATATGATCGGCGGCTGACTAACGCGACAAATCAACGACGTGGTTGTCGTCTGCCGTTGGCGGGGAGTTGGGCGCATGGCATTTTGTTCTGGCATCGAGTTTGCGCCCTCCCGCGCGATGACAGAGCAGAAGCAACTGGTACGGTCTGCCGTGTACCCGTAAGTGTTTTGACCGGAAAATTTTGATCGACGACGCGGCGCCGATCTATAGGTTGGGATGTACGCTATGGAAATGCCACGCAAGCGAGCGATTATAACTGCGGCAAGCCTGTTAGCAGCGGGCTGTGCCATGTATCTGCTGAAAAATCCGGCGCTGCGAAAACTTGTCAAGTTGTTTGCCCGCGCCACTGCGCACAAGTTGCGTCCCGAGCTTCGGCCGATTGAGCCGGGAGCGCGAGCGCTCATCTTCGCTTTTGACGGCGTCGGCGCGGATGCGCTCTACGACGCGATTCGGGACGGCCATTGTCCGCATATACAAAATCTTCTCGGCGGCGATTGCGGCGCCGGTACGTTCGAGCATGGCTATGCGATTTCGAATGCCATGAGTATTTTGCCGTCAACGACGATGGCAGGATGGTCCTCAATCTTTACCGGCCAGCCGCCGGCATTTACCGGCGTGACGGGAAACGAATGGTTTGTGCGGGAGGAAATGCGTCTTTACGCGCCGGCGCCGGTATCGGTGACTGATATCGCCGATACCGCGAGAATGCTGGCCGACGGTCTGGTCGGCAACGCGATCCGGGTGCCGACGCTTTACGAACTGCTCGACCGGCGCGCTCATGTTGCCTTGGCTCCCGTGCACCGGGGCGCGGACCTGTTCACCATTACCGATGCCAGCATTCTTGCCGATCTATTCGGCGCAGTAGCCAAAGGGACCCTCGGCAACACCACGGTCAAACAAGAAGTTTATCAGGAGATGGATGAAAACTCGGTCGAGGCGCTGCTTGAAGCGATTGCCAAATACGGCGTGCCGAATCTGCAGGTCGCCTATTTCCCGGGTATCGATCTGTTTAGCCATATCGCCGAGGCCCCCCTCGACATCCAGCAGATCTATCTGGAAAAAACTCTCGATCCGGCGATCGGACGGGTGCTCGAAGTTTATCAGCGCGCCGGCGTGCTTGACCAAACATATGTTTTGTTCGTCGCCGACCATGGCCACACGCCGGTATTAAACGACGATCATCATTCGCTATATACCAGCGGCGACCATGAGCCTCCCGCGTTGCTCGAACAGTTGGGCTTCCGTGTACGCCCCTTCGTGCTCGAGCCCAAGCCGAGCGAAAACGATTACAATGCCGCGCTCGCCTACCAGGGCGCCATGGCGTACATCTACCTTGCCGACCGCACGGCGATTTTGCCGAACGGTAATTACGATTGGCGGCGGGCGCCACGCTTTGAAGAAGACGTCATGGCCGTGGTGCGCGCTTTCGACCGGGTGAACCGCACTGGACAACCGATCAGCCAACTCAAAGGTGTCCTCGATCTGATTTTTGCGCGTGTGCCGCGCCCCGTGGGCGAAGACGCCCTGCCGTTTGAAATTTTCGATGGCGAGCGGTTGGTCGCTATCGGTGATTATTTAAAGCGTCATCCGCGTCCCGATTTGATTCGCTTGGAGTCGCGCATGCGCGGCCTGTCGGCGGGGCCCTATGGCCATCGCGCCGGCGATGTCTTGCTTCTTTGCCGCTCAGGTTTGGAGCTGCCGATCGAAGAGCGCTTTTATTTCTCCGGTCTCTATCGCTCCTGGCATGGCAGTCCAACCCGCCAGGACAGCCATGTGCCGATCATCGTCGCCCGGCAAAATAGCAGCGGACCGGAACTGGCGCGGCATATCCAAGAAATCGTCGGTGCCGAGCCGTCGCAACTGCATATTGTGCCGCTGGTTCTGCGGCTGCTGCGCACACCAGAGAAGCGCGAATAATAATATTCAAGCGGTGCCAGCGGTCTTCCTCGGGTTCGTGGAATTTTTGGCATGAGAATCGTGTGCATATTCGGCGCTTACACTTCGGTTGCGGGCAAATCCATTGATTCCATCGCTACATCGGATGCTGCGGGTTTGCCAAACAGTTTGAGCCAGACAAAACCGATTGTTCCTGCCGTTAATGAAGCCAGTAAAATTGCCATTTTCGCGGCGTTTATGGTTTGCGAATTTCCCGGGAAGGCCAGATTGGCAATAAAAATGGACATAGTAAAACCGATGCCGCCCAAAAGTCCCGCGCCGACAATGTGCCGCCAACTCAAATCGAGCGGCAGCCGGCAAAGGCCGGTAGCGACGGCGATGAAACTCAAAAATATAATGCCCAACGGCTTGCCCAAGACTAAGCCGCCGATGATGCCTGTGCTATTCGCGCCGGTTAAAGCATGCGCCCAATCCGAGCCGATAACGATACCTGTATTCGCCAACGCGAAAATCGGCAGAATGATGAAAGCGACGGGCTTATGCAATAAATGTTCAAGCCGGTGCGACGGTGATTGTTCGTCATCTTGTTTGGCAGAAAACGGAATCGAAAATGCAAGCAAAATTCCGGCGATCGTCGCGTGGACGCCGGATTTCAGCATCAGAAACCACATCAATGCACCGCCGAGTAAATACGGAACGAGCGACATCACGCGAAAACAACGACTCAGCGCCACGAGTGAACCAAAAACCGCAATCGCGCCGATCAAATAGGCGATTGAAAACTGAGCCGTGTAAAAAACCGCGATGACGATAATTGCGCCCAGGTCGTCCATCACGGCGAGCGCGGTCAGAAAAACTTTCAGTGAAGCCGGAATGCGGCTGCCCAGGAGCGCCAGCACGCCCAGAGCAAAAGCAATGTCGGTCGCCATGGGAATGCCGATTCCGACTTGCGTCTCCGTTCCCGAATTCACAAGGAAATGAATTAATGCCGGCAAACAGAGGCCGCCAATTGCCGCGAAGATCGGCAGCAGCGCGTTTTTGAAATTCGACAGCTCGCCGCTATAAAATTCGCGTTCGAGTTCCAAGCCGACGAGCAAAAAGAAAACCGCCATCAGCCCGTCGTTAATCCAATGCTCGACGCTTAAACCGCCAACGCCGATTTGCCAAATGCTCAAGTAATCTGCGCCGACAGCGGAATTGACAAGTAATAGCGAAACGCCAGTACAGATGATCAGCAGGATGCCGCTGGACTTTTCCGACTCGAAAAAGTCGATGAAGGTGTTTGATAATGCTTGTTGAATAGCATCCATAATCGTCTCTTGGTCAAAGCATCAAACGCTGCGCGTCTGCACGTGACATAACCACCGAGCTCATCCGCCGGGGGCACCGCATAAGGTCGCTTGAAATGCCGCAGCGTATCATGCCCCTTCAGCCGCTAACTCTTCTCGTTACCATGGATGTCTCTGGCGACGCTGCTGCGTTGCGTCAGCGTTCCGTCTTGTTTTTCCTTCGTCAAGCCCGTTCCCTGGCCGTCGTGGATATGCAGCGGCGGCAATCCGACAATCTCGAACGTGGCCGATGCGATCCCGATGCCGGCCGCGTCGAGCGCCCGGAGGATCTCGCGGCTCATGGCGTCCTTCAGTTCGCGGATGCCGTGGTCCTTGACGATAAAGCGCACGGTCAATTCCAGCCAGTTGTCGGTCAGCCGGTAGTACACCTTCGGTTTCATGTCGGCTAGCTTGACGACGTAGCGCCGTTGCATCTCTTGCAGCGCGTGCTGACTTAACTCGCTGACGTGGACGGTTTGGCGCTCGGCGGTCTCGAGCAGGATGCGCTCGGCGCGCTCGCGGTCGGAGGTGTAGGAGATCGGCAGGACCAACTCTTCCCAGAGGTAAGGGAAGTCACGCGTGTAGTTGTAGACGGGCTCGTCGAAGATCTTGGCGTTGGTGATGGTGACGACGCGGCCGGTGTACTCGCGGCTTTGCACCCACATGGCCGGGTCGGCTCCTTGCACGGGCGGGGGCTGTCCCATCTCCATGATGGTTGTCTGGGTGAAGTCCAGTCCGATCACGTCGCCGCGCACTCCGCCCATGACGATGCGGTCGCCGACGTTGAAGATATTGCCGCGCAAGATTACGAAAAAGCCGGCCACCGCGGTGATGACCTTCTGGAGCGCGAAGGCCAAGCCGGCGGCGACCAGACCCAGCGCTGTCGTCAGGCGCGTCGGGTCGTCGAACCAGATGGACACCAGGCCGAGAATCAGAAATACCGCGGTGCACAGCTTGATCGCTTGGCGCGCCCAGAACTCGCCCCGCTCGTAGCCGCGGCTCCGCAGCGCCCACCGCGCCAGGGCCCGGAGCAGATATCCCAACAGAACGGTCAAAGCGATGAATACGAGCGTGAACAGCAGCTTCTTGCCGTTCTCCGCGTTGACACCGACCAAGCGAACGCTGAGAAATTCCACGGCCTGCTCCGGGCCTACCAGACGGATCAAGTCCTCCATGCCTAGCTCCAGTCAACCTGCTTCGCTTCGTCCGGTGCTGGCAACACTCGGTTTGCCGCCATCTGTATCGTCGCGCGATCGTGGGCCGAGGGAACACTCCGCTTGGCCGTCTCGGCTATCAAGTCGGCCTGCTGGCGCAGCGCCGCGCGTCGATGCACATCCGTCGTCCGGGTCGCGACGATTTCCAGGACTTGCAGGAGGCGGGTGAGGACGGCAACGTTGCCTTCGGCGTTCTGGCGGATTTGATCGAAGGCTTCGGCCAACAGACCCGGGAAAGTCGGCCCGCGCGCGATAAGCCGCAACTGGCTTCCGTCGGAGCGGTCGCGCGCTGCGAACGGGCGAGGCGCGAGGCGCGCGACAATCGCCCCGAGGAAATCGATACAATTGATCGCGGTGGTGGTGTCGTTGATGCCGGGCGACAGCGCCTTAAGCGCGATGTCGACGATCTGCCGGATGCCGTAGGCGGCGTCCTGTTGCACCGTCCGATCCCGGCCCACGTTGTAGGCCGCGTTCAACTTGCGGATGGATTCATCGTCCGGCTCTTTGCCGGCCACGGATGCGAGGGGGGAGTTTTCAATCACGAACTCGCCGATTGCCCGCTCCATGCGCACGACGATGCCCTGTTCGCGCGCGATCGCAAACAGCGCATCGGCGTCGATGTCACGAATGTAGCCGGTTTTGTAAGCCGGAATCGTCGCCCAAGCCAGGGCTGCCCGCTCCTCCTGCGGTTGAACACCCGCGCTCTCGACGGCGGCTTCACCCACCTCCGCGGGAAACAACCGATCTACGGCATCGAGGGTCGTCGCGGCCGTCGCTTCGATGATGCTCGCAGCTTGAATCGACGCGGCAATATGATGGATGAAAAAGATCAGAAAGCCGATGGCCATCAGCGCCAACAGGAGGGCGACGAGCACCGCCATCGATGGGACGAACGCGCCTTCGTCGCCGCCGCGAATGGTTCGCAGCACCACCAGGCAATAGGCGAATACGCCGACAAAGACGCCGAGCACCGCCTGGTTGGCCCGGTCGCGCATGAAGTTCGCCAGGATTCGCGACGTGTACTGTGCCGACGCCAGGGCAAGGGCGACGACCGTGATCGAAAAAGTAACGCCGGCGACGGTGATCATAGAGCCGGCGATAGCCGAAAGCAGCCCGCGCGAGCCTTCCGCTCCGGCCCCGAACACCCTCGGCCATTGTTCCGTCAAGCGCTCGCGGGTGAGGTACGAGTCCAGCTCGACCAATCCCATCGCCAGCAGCAGCGCGCCGGTGACGAGAAGTGCCGGAACGAACCACAGGCTCGATCGCAGGTTTGCTAAAAGGCTGCGTAGCTTAATCATCATAAGCGAACCGCTTGGCCGCCGTGACGGATTGCGGGCGGGTTCACGGACTTATCGCTCCAGCTTTCATCGCTTACGCCGAGCTTGCGCCACAGGTAGCGCCGCCCGAGTCGGTTTGCCGGATCGTCAAAGTTCAAACTCTAATAACGGTAGATCGCGGCTAACCCCGTCTCCGTCGGCATGCGTTCCGCCGGGACGATAACAATCTGGCCGCCCTTGTTTAGGACGAGTTCGCCGAGATCGTCGAGCAGGTCGTCAATCTCGGGATGCGCGAGATCGCCGTACTCGATCCGCCCCGAGTTGGGGTCAATTCGCCCGGCAACGTGGCGCTCGGCTTCGAGCAAGAGCGTCGCTACCCGTCCAGTCGCCGCAGCTGCAGCGACGAGCGCCGGTTCATCGGCGCCAAGCCCCCGTGATTTTGCAGTGTCAAACTGTTCGACCAGACCGGCTAAACGCGCCAGGTACTGCGGCTCGACGACCCGCCAGGCGGAGTCCCGAAACGCGCCGGCATCGAAAGCATCAGGATGTTTATCGATTCCGCCAGCGAGCAGGAAAGGATTTTGACTTATCCGACGAAACAAATTGTGGTGCTCCGGCAGCGCCGCCAAAATCATCGGCAGTTTCGACGGCCGCGAATGGTGCTCTAATATGGCGCGATCGACGCTACGGAAGAATCGCTCTGCGTCGATGTCTACTTCATCTTTCTTTGAGCCGTGGCCATGACGCATCGCCGTCCCGCCGGCGCCTGCCCCATAGGAAGCGACCGTCAGATGCGGCTCGGTCAATTCCTCACCGAGGGCATCGCCGATAGTCCGCGGCACCATCTCGGCCAGCTCGATTTCATCGAGCGCGTCACGATTGCCCTCGTAGAGCTTGACCTCGCGCCGGTTCAAGCCAAGGACTTGATATCGATCGGCCGACTGAACGATGCGCATCAGCGGCTTGATATGAAAGCTGTCGGCGACGACGACCAGTTCGGAAACCGCTCTCTGGAGTCGGTAGACGCGGAACAATCCGGGCGCGCCCAACACGGAGAGGCCATCCAGGGTATGAGTCCAAAATTCATTGTCCTCGGCGAGCGCCTGGAAGGGTTCCAATAAGGGCTCGCACTCTCGCGTTGTATACTTTTGGCGCAGAGACTGGTCGAGCGACTTAACCAGGTTTCTAAAGCGGATCGGATCCTGCTGGTTATTCGGATGGTGGCGGTGTGTCGGCTGATAAAGCGATAGACAAGGGGATTTGGGAGCGGTCAAAATTCCCGCCGCGTAATCGTGGCTCGGTGAGTGCATAGTTTGTCTCCTAATCTGCCCGGCCGTCCGGAAGCAGTCTTGTTATTGGTCAGGTCCTGTGCAACCGGCCCGATATTCAAGGAGCGCGACCATGCCGCTGTGGCGCCCGCGCCGCTTCCCGATCATATCTCGTCGAACGCTAGCCGGCGCACCGCGCCCAAGAAGCGGCCTTGTAGCTACGGAAATCGGCCTCGGCCAAGGTCGGCTGAGGCGCGATTCCGATCAGGCAGAGTACTGAAGCAAATGGTTTTGCAAATATATCGCGCAGCGCCCCGGGCGGAGTCTTAGAAACCGGCCCGGTCCTCCACCGTGAGAGTCTCGTCCCAGGCTATTTCTGCCCTTTCGATATGCTGAGAGTTCCAAACTGATTCAAAGATCCGGTTCACAAAGCGCAGTCCCAAAAATTTTCTGCAACTTCGTTTCCCAAGAAAGTGGTCGATGCGAAAAATTGCCTATCCGGGAAATACTTGGGCAGCATTTCGTTAATGCCGCGAGCGGACCAATACCGATACGGCCCCATCAGAACTCGCGCAAAGTAACGAGCGGACCACCGCCAGCAGAACCTTCGGCGGTAAGGTAAGTCACAGAACCCGCTCCGTTCAGCGCCGGCGTATCGACATCAAGCCCGTAAGCCGTAGCGAAGGCGGCTGCCTGGTGCTCCGAGATGGATGGACCCGCTCGACGGCTTAGTTCAAACCATCAGCGAGTTGCTCACACCGGGCGTAATAAAGAACTCGGTGCGCGGCGGACGCGGTGGTATTGGCGGTTGCGGCGGGTCCGGGAAGGGATCCGGCGGAGGTTTGGTGGGATCTGGATTCGGGAATGGCTGCGGAATTGGGTCCGGTCGGTATCGCCTAGTTTCCAGATACGCTCTCGCCGCCAACCCTCCGCTTGCATTATTTTTGCCGCAAATTATCGAACCGGCAAGCCGTTGATTCAAGCCAACCCGTTGGGCGAGTTGTATTATTGCTCTTGTGCTTCCCATGCGCTTCCCTCCATCTCTCGATACGTGCCCTTACACGCGCTTCGGCCCTCTTGCGGGTTTTGGGTCGCCAATTGGGCGTTTTTTATCTGGTGTAGGATCTCCAGGATTTGGCTCGTCGGGAGGCTCGCCCACCGGCGGCTTCCGATCCCTTCTGGGCGGCTTGATCGGTGGTTTTTTAGGGTCGTTGGGCGGCTCACGGCGGGGTGCCTCGCGTTTGCGATCGATCTGCGGCTTAGTAGTTCTATGTGGTTTGACCGGCATAAATTATTTCGCTCCAGTGATTCGTCGGTGGCCATCTACGTTGGCGACGATGTGCTTACGGCCGTTCGTGCCAGTAGCCTTGCCGGCCATAGTGGTCATACAGTTGGCTCTCGTACTTGCGATTGAGCTCGCTCTCGTCATATTCAGGCGCGTTCCTGATCGCTTCGCGCGATACACCGACATAAATTTTGGAATCGTTCCAGCTGATCGACTGCAACCATGCGGGCGAGATCACGACCTTTTTCCCGGGCAGCCAGTTGCGGGTATCGACCACCGCATACCGGATCGCCCAGTTCCGGTCGTCAACGATAAAATCTTCCACATGGCCGATGGCGCCGTCCGACGCCTCAACGTAATAACCGGTTACTTCATTGCTGCTGCGCAGACTGCGATCTGCCGAGCTTTGTCGTTCCCGCACCGCCTCAATCTCTCTTTCCGCAGTACTCGCTCGGGGGATGTCCGTTGCTAGCGAGGGATAAGCTTCGGCGCCCCACAAGTAAGGTCCGCTCCAGTAAGACGGATAGCCATAATAGTTGAAGTAGTCTTCTTCTTGTTGGCGCGAGATCGGTTTGTGGGTATCGATGCCGGGACTGTTTTCGACCTGTAGCTTGGTTAGCCGGACGTCAATGCGCCGGTCATTCTTGCTAACCGCCGCGACAGCGTGCGGGGAGATTAGCACCTGACGTCCGGAAAGCCACGAGCCAGTGTCGACGACCAGATAACGGACAACCCATGCGTTGTCGTCGAAATACAATTGCTGCACCGTGCCAATTTCGCCATCGCTGGCATGCAGGGTCAAACCCTGAAAATTTTTAGCGCTCTGTAACATGATTGAATTCCCCTTGGTTAATCTGTCTTCGCTCGACTCTGCTTGATAATTGAGCAAGTACTGTGCCGTTGCCGCACCATAGACATGCCGCCATGAGCAACTCACCAGCCGCGCGTAAAATAATCGGCGCCGACAAAAGTCATCAGCAGGGTGAGCCAAAGCACGCCGGCGCCGGCAAATAGCAACGTCAGCCGCTGGCTGTGGCGCAGATGCATGAAATAGGTTGCCACCAGCAGTGCTTTGACGACTGCGATAGTGAGCCCGACGATGGTGTTCCACCGGGCGCCAAGATCGACGAAAGCGGCGCCGGTGGTGGCCAAAGTCAATGCCAGCAAAGCGCTGAAAACGACGTAGTAAGTTTTTACCGCGATCATAGGTGGCGTCCGAGCAGGTAAAACAGCGGAAACAAAAAAATCCAAATGATATCGACAAAGTGCCAGTACAGACCGGCGATCTCCACCGGCGTGTAATAGATGCTGTTGTAACGGCCGCGGCGCGCGGTGATAACGAGCCATACGAAGATCGCGATGCCGATGATCATGTGCAGGGCATGCATCCCGGTCATGGCGAAGTAAAAAGAAAAGAATAGCGCCGCCTGCCGCGGGTTTTGCTCGGTATATGCGAAATTGACTCCCGGCACGAGGTTCTCATTGAACTTGTGCAAGTATTCGCTGGATTTGATGCCGAGAAATACCAGCCCTAATAAAATCGTCAGCACTAGCAGTCGCACCAGAGCGCGGCGCCGGTCATGTTGCGCTGCATGTACGGCGAGCACCACGGTCAAGCTGCTGGCGATCAGCACCACGGTGTTGATCATGCCGAGAAGGATATCCATGTGGTTGCTGGCCTGGGCGAACGCCTCCGGGTAGAGAGAGCGATAGACCGCATAGCCTAAAAACATGCCGCCGAAAAATAAAATCTCAGTGGCAAGAAATGCCCACATGCCGAGATTGGCAGCGTCGTGCTGCTGCTCGAGATCGTCGAATTGGTGCGCCAGGACTTCAGGGGTTTGTGGCACGGTCTTGCTCCGATGGGTAGGTATAAACCTCGCTGGTCACCACTGGAGTAATGGCGAAATTTTCCGTGGGCGGCGGCGATGCGGTCTGCCATTCCAAGCCGCTCGCGCCAAACGGATTGGCGCTCGCCGGCGGGCCGTAACGCATCGACCAGATGAAATAGATCATCGGAATGAGATAGCCGACGCCGAGGATCGAGGCGCCCGCCGAGGACATGACGTTCAATACCTGAAACTCTTCGGGGTAAGCGTAGTAGCGTCGCGGCATGCCTAAATAGCCCAGTAAGAACTGCGGGAAAAAAGTCAGATTGAAGCCGACGAATATCACCAGGGCAGCGAACTTCGCCCAGCCTTCCGGATACAGCCGGCCGGAAATTTTCGGCCACCAAAAGTGCAGCCCGCCGAGATAGCCCATGATGGTGCCGCCGACCATGATGTAGTGAAAGTGCGCGACGACGAAATAGGTGTCGTGAACGTGCACGTCGACGGCCAGGGTCGCGAGAAAAAGGCCGGTCAAGCCGCCGATGGTGAACAGGCCGATAAAGCCGAGGGCGTAGAGCAGAGGGGTCTGCCAAGATATTGAACCTTTGTAGAGAGTGGCGGTCCAGTTAAAAACCTTGATCGCCGAGGGGATCGCCACGAACATGCTCAAAAAGGAAAACACCATGCCGGCATACACCGATTGGCCGCTGACGAACATATGGTGACCCCAGACGAAAAAGCCCAGCACCGCGATGGCGATGCTGGAGAAAGCGACGAACGGATAACTGAAGATGCGTTTGCGCGAAAAGGTCGTAATCAATTCGCTGATCACTCCCATGGCGGGGAGAATCATGATGTAAACCGCCGGATGGGAATAAAACCAAAACAGATGTTGAAATAGAATCGGATCGCCGCCCAGAGCGGGATTGAAAATCCCCAAGCCCAGCACCCGCTCGAGGGCCAACAACACGATGGTGATCGCCAGCACCGGGGTGCCGAGCAATATGATGATGCTGGTCGCATAATGCGACCAGATAAACAGTGGCAGCCGAAACCAGGTCAGGCCAGGGGCGCGCATGGTGTGGATGGTCACGACGAAATTGAGCCCGGTCATGATCGAGGAAAAGCCGACGATGAAGGCGCCGAGGGCGGTAGCGATGACATAGCTGTTGCTGTAGACCGTGCTGTAGGGCGTATAGAACGTCCAGCCGGTATCGACGCCGCCGGCGAGCATGGCGCCCAGCAGGAAGAGGCCGCCGGTGACAAACACGTACCAGCTCGCCAGATTCAACCGGGGAAAGGCGAGATCGCGCGCACCCAACATCATCGGCACCAGGAAATTTCCCAAGACCGCCGGAATCGCCGGGATCAAAAACAAAAAAATCATGACGATGCCGTGCATGGTGAACAGCTTGTTGTAAGTCTCGGCCTGCACCAGATCTCCCTGTGGGGTCAAGAGCTCGATGCGAAAAATCACCGCCGCCGCGCCGCCGATGAAAAAGAACAGCGTCACCGCGCCGAGATATAAAAGCGCGATGCGCTTGTGATCTTTGGTCAGCAACCACGACTTTATGCCGTAGTTGACGTTGAGATAGTTTAATTCAGACAAACTCGTCAAAATCCTTTAATCCAGTTAGCCTTTTTTGAGGGACTTGATGTACGCCAACAGCTGCATCAGCTCTTCTTCGTTTACTCTTCCCTGAAACGACGGCATTAACGCTTGGAATCCCGCGGTGATTTTCGCTTGCGGTTGCAAGATCGACTCGCGGATGTAGCTTTCGTCCGCCACCGTGGTGCGGCCGTCTTGCAAACGCACGGGATTGCCGAAGACGCCGTTCAATAACGGACCGATGCCTTGGCGGTCTGGCAGGTGGCAGCTGGCGCAGCCGAGTTGTTGAAACAGGCGGTGGCCACGGTCGGCCACCGATCCCTCGGCCCGCGCCAGGGTCGACGCAGCCATCGCGGCACCGGGGACGGCGGTATCGCCGCTCAGCCAAGCGGCGTATTGCACCGGTTCGAGCACCACGATGCGGCCGATCATGCCCGAGTGTTGCGTGCCGCAATACTCGGCGCAGAACATGTGAAATCGGCCGGTCTTGGTGGCCTCGAACCAGACGGTGGTATAGCGGCCCGGCACCGCGTCCTGCTTGACCCGAAACGCCGGCACGTAAAAACTGTGAATGACATCTTCGCTGGCGATGACCAGCTTCACCGGCTGGCCGAGCGGCACGTGAAGCTCGTTGATCTCACGCTGGCCGTCCGGGTGCTGAAACTTCCACATCCACTGGCGGCCGACGACGAATATTTCCAGCGAATCATTGGGCGGGCGCGACATTGAAAAGTAAACCTTCGCGCCCCAGACAAACATGACCATGGTCAATGCCAGCGGGATCACCGTCCAGGCGATCTCGAGGGCGAGATTGTCGTTGACCAGGCCGGGGGCGTGTTCTTCGCCGGCCCGGTGATGATACTTAATCGCAAAGTAAATGACGGCGCCGAAAATGAGCAGCGAAAAAAATCCGCTGACCGCTACGAGAAAGAAATAAATCGCATCGACGCGGCCGGCTAAAGTAGATGCCTGTTCGGGAAATAGGGGGAAGCTGGACCGCATAACTATTTCAAAACACGTTCAAGCCAGTCATTCGACGGCTTCGTTCCGTTCAAGCGGTTGAAGCCGTCGCGGAGGTCGCGACAATTTGAAACCCGCGCAGCGCTTGAACCGATCAAGCAGTGTTCCGCCGCTCGCGCAGTAACATCATCGCGATAAATCCGCCGACGGCGGCCACCGTGATCAGCGCCGACACGCGTAGGATGTTTAGGATCGCCAGCGTATAGCGGCCCTGGGCGGGATCGTAGCGATAACAGAGCATGAGCAGATGGTCGAGGGGCGAGCCGATGCGGTTGCCCGAGGCTTCGATGAGCGCGAAGCGCAACTCTTTAGGCGGAAAGTCGATGGCAGAAAAGTAGCGCGAAATTCTTCCCTCCGGCGTGAGCACCAGAGTATTGGCTGCATGGATGAAACTTTCCTTGCCGGCGCTTTGGCTCGGGCGATAGCGAAAACCTGCGGCCTGGGTCAGCGCTTCGATGGTTGGGAGCGAGGCGGTGAGGAAATGCCAGCTCGCCGCGCCGTGGATGGCTTTTTTCTTGCGCGCCGCCAGCGCCGCGGTTTCGGCTGGATCGATGCTCACCGCAACTACTTGGTAATCCTCGCCGGCCAAGCGCAATACGCGCAAGCTGCGTCCGAGTCCCTCCAAGACCAGCGGGCAGAGCTGCGGGCAGTCGTAGTAAACAAAAGCCAGCAGCACCGGCTTGCCATTGAAATAACCTCGCAATGACACCGCCGCGCCGGTTTCGTCACGCAGCGCGAGATCCAAGGGCAGCTGGTTGTTCAAGCGTTCCTCGATGGTCACCGAATCCAGTAAGGCTTTCTGGCTATCGCCGTCGTGGCCGAGAGCCGGCGAAACCAGAACAAACGCTATTAGCGCAATAATAAAGTAAATTGGCATCTTATTGTTTTTACGTTCAAATCGTTCAATCGCTGCGCTGCGTTCAAGTCGTTCAAACCGCCTCGGACGCAATTAAACCTCTTGGAAGACGAAGCACAGCGATTGAACGGTTTGCGCGGCTTTATTTTTTCCGCGCCGGCAGGCCGCGTTGGGCCGTCAGTTCCATGGCGCGCTCGATGGGGATGCGCACGATGCCTTTTTGCTGATCGATCCAACCGTAGCTCTGCAAGATTTTTTCTTCGGCGGCGCGCATCTCCGCCATCTCGTTACGCGGCGATATTTGCAGGGGCGGGCCGGTGGTTTGCGGCGTGCTTCGCCGGATGCCGACCGGATCGTGGCCAAGCCGGCTTTCCCGCTTACTGAAAAAATTAAATAACCAAAAGAGCAACATTAGGATCACCAGCACGGCGGCGGTCAAGCCGACCCCCCAATAAGTGATACGGCGCAGATCGACGTCGCTGCTTTCGTGGCTGACCGCCGGATTGTCCTGCCGCGGCGCGTCGGCGTGCTCAACCATGGTCGACGGCCTCGCGGGTGTGGGGGTCGTGCAACGGCCATAGCGGCCGCTGGCGCAAATTGCGCAAGAACATGGCTAGCCAGATGCCGCCGAGGCCGACGGGCGCGGCAATATCCATCCAGTGAATTGTCAAACGACCGGGGTTAAAGGCCGGGGCGGTGTACCAGAAAATATCGATCATGCGCATGATGATGATGGCGCCGGCGACCGCGGCCAATGCGGGCCCCGGCCGTTTCACTTTGCGCGACAACAGCAACAGGAAGGGCACGATAAAATGGAAGATGACCAAGGCAATGACGACCCACTGCCAACCGCCGCGGTTGCGGCGCAGGTACCACGAGATCTCCTCGGGCAAGTTGCCCGACCAAATAATGATCCACTGCGAATAGGCGAAATAAGCCCAGAGCATGACGAAGGCGAGGAGCAAATTGCCGAGGTCGCGAAAGTGCGACGGCGTCACCATTGCCGTGACCGGCGCGTGGCGTGCCAGGACAATGGCGACGAGTATAGTAAAGGCGAACCCCGCCAAGCCGTGGCCGCCAAAAAAATGCACGCCATAGATAGTCGAATACCAGTGCGGCTCGAGGGACATGGTCCAATCCATCGATGCAAACGTGACGGTCAGGCCATAGAGCAATAAACCCGGCGCGCTGGCCATGCGCTGCCGCGCGATTAGGCGGGCGTCGGGACTGCGGTCATGCTGATCCGACCAGCGGCCCAGAAAAAATGATGCGCCGGCCCAAATCGCGAAATAAAGCGCGGCGCGGGCGACGAAGAATGGCACGTTCAAATAAGCCGCTTTGTGGCGCAGCAATGCATCGTGCGCCAACGCCTCCGGGCGCGCCCACTCATAAAGGCCGTGCAGTCCGAACAATAGCGGGACGTAGAGCAACGCCATCAAGGGCAGCGTTTTCATTGCCGACTCGAGCGGGCGCCGGATGACCATGCCCCAGACGCCGCCGGAAAGATTGTGCAGCATGACGATGCCCAGGCAGCCGAGCGCGATGCCGAGCCAGAAAACATAGGCGAAAAGATAGGATTGAAAAAACTGCTGGCGGCTAAACCAGGCGCCGACCAGACACAGGGTTAAACCGGCGATGCCGACGATCAGGGAAACGCGCTGAAAAGTTTCCCAGCCTTCGAGGATGCGCGGCTCGTTCGCGGCGGCCATCAGGGCTTACTCCCGGCGAGCTGGTCGCGCTGGGTTGCCGGAACGTCGTCGAGCTTTGCGTTCTGGCTCAATTGCAAAGCCTTTATGTAAGCGATAATCGCCCAACGATCCTGGGCGGTGATCTGGACGCCGTAGCCGGGCATAGCGCCGATACCCAGAGAGATGACGCGAAATAAATGGCCCACCGGCTGCTTATTCAAAATTTCGCTATGCAAAGAGGGCGGCCGGGAGTAGCCGCGGCGCACGATCATGCCATTACCGCTGCCGGTGCGGTCGTGACAGGGCGTGCAATATATCTCGTAGCGCTCCCGGCCGCGGTGCAGCACTTCGATGGTCACCGGCGAAGGAAACTCCGCGGCGATAGCCGTGTCGGTGCCGCCGTTAAACAATTGTTCGTCGTCCCTGAGCTGGCCGCGCGCCACAGTGCCTTCGACCAGCGGCCGGGCCGACTGGCCGTCGGGAAAAAATTTGCTGGCTTCGAGCGGATCGTAGCGCGGTTGATCGGCCATTTCTTGGCGGCAGGCGGCAATCAAGCACAGCAGCACGAGTAGCGGGCGGGTTAGCGGCTTTAACATTGGCGATGGATTCAAGGCATCGTTGCAAAAGTTCAAACGGCAGAAATTAACGGTCGCTACCGGATCGGACGGCCGGCCCATGATCGATTCGATGATTCAAAATTCCACCTCGCTCACCGAACGCGGCTCCATGCGATCTAAAAAGCGCCATGTGTCGTCGCGCACGAATTTAGGGTCCGCCGCTTCGATGCAGAGAAAGAAGCGGTCGCGGCTGGCCAGTGCGAAGCGTGGCGCATTGAATACCGGGTGGTGCGGCATGGGCAGTCCATTTAAAGCGAGCATGCCTAGGACGGCGAATAGGCCTGCGCAAAGAATCGTCAGCTCAAAAGTCACTGGCACGAATGCCGGCCAGCTGTGCAGCGGCCGGCCGCCGATGTTCAACGGATAGTCGATCACCGCGATGTAGTATTGCATGAGATAGCCGACGAGGGCGCCGGTGATGCCACCGATCAACACCAACGCTGCCACGCCCGTGTGGCCAAGCCCCAAGGCTTCGTTCAATTCTTCGACAGGAAACGGCGTGTACGCATCCATCCGGCGATATCCCGCGGCATGGGCTTCACGCGCCGCGGCGACTAGAGCGCTTGGATTGTCGAATTCGGCCATCAAACCGTAGATCATAGGATTTAAATCGCGTTCAAACCGTTCAAGCGCTTTGCTCCGTTCAATCACCCGTTCCCTGCCGAAGCGAGAGGCGGTCGCGCTCTGCTGCGCGGCATTTCTTTCCCCGCAACGCGGGGTAGGGGGCTTGAGCGATTTGAACTAAGCGTAGCGATTGAACGATTTGAACCGTTAAGGTTCTTTTCTAATTTCCGCCTGCGGCAACAACGTGCGCATCTCGAATATCGAAATCATCGGCAGGAAACGGATGAACAGAAATACCAGGGTGAGGAACAAGCCGATGGTGCCGGCGAAAGTCGCAACATCCCATACCGTCGGTAGATAGTTGCCCCACGACGAGGGCAGGAAATCGCGATGCAGGCTGGTGATGACGATGACGAAGCGTTCGAGCCACATGCCGATGTTGACGATGATCGCGATGACAAACAGCAAGATCGGGTTGGTGCGGACGCGCACCGACCAAAGCGCCTGGGGCACGATCACGTTGCACAGTATCAACGCCCAGTACGCCGGCGCGTAGGGACCGAGCATGCGATTTTTCGTCATGTACATTTCGAATGTGTTACCGCTGTACCAGGAGGTGAACAGCTCCATGAAATAGCCGTAGGCGACGATCAAGCCGGTGGCGAGCATAATTTTCGCCATGTTTTCCAGATGCCGTGCGGTGATGAAATCTTGCAAGCCATAGGCGGCGCGTAGCGGGATCGCCAGGGTCAGCACCATGGCAAAGCCCGAGTAGATCGCGCCGGCGACAAAGTAGGGCGGAAAAATCGTCGTGTGCCACCCGGGCACGATGGCGACGGCAAAATCCAAACTGACCACCGTGTGCACCGAAACGACCAGCGGCGTGGCGATGCCCGCGAGCAGGAGATAAGCGGCTTCGTAACGCTGCCAATGGCGCGCCGAGCCGCGCCAACCCATGGCGAGAATGCCGTAGACCACTCGACCGGCGCGGCTCTGCGAACGATCGCGCAAGGTGGCGAGATCGGGGATCAAACCGACAAACCAAAAGAGCAGCGAAATCGTCAAATATGTCGACACGGCAAAGACATCCCATACCAATGGGCTGCGAAACTGCGGCTGCAGTCCCAGGGTATTGGGATAAGGAAATAGCCAATAGAAAAGCCACGGCCGGCCAAGATGCAGTATCGGATATAATCCCGCGCAGGCGACGGCGAACAGGGTCATCGCTTCGGCGAAACGGTTGATCGAAGTGCGCCATTCCTGGTGCAGCAACAACAGTACGGCAGAAATTAACGTGCCGGCGTGGCCGATGCCGATCCACCAGACGAAGTTGACGATGGCGAACCCCCACGCCACGGGAGCATTGACGCCCCAGATGCCGACGCCTCTGACGAATAAGTACGCGACGGCGAACAGCAGCAGCATGAGCAGAGAAAAAGCGGCGCCAAAGCCGGCCCACCAGCGTATGCCGGTGGGTTGCTGCAGAACGATGGCGCCGATTTTGTCGCTGACCGAGGCAAAGCTGTGGCCCGGCGCGATGAATGGAGAATTCGTTTCAGCAGATTGGCGATCGGTCGACTGCATTGTTCTAATCGAGCGGGCTCAGGCGATTCGAACCGCTCAAAATCTTATTTATGATCGCGGCGGAAGGAGCGGACGACGGTCGCAAGGCCGATAAAGCTTGACCACCGGTGCGGCAGTTTGCACGTTAGGCAGGTGATCTCGCGTTTTCGCGACCATCGAACAAGACTGAAAAAAGCAGCAAGCTTAACGCAGCCAATTGGAGCACGAAGCGGATGGCATGACCGGTTTCCCAACTCGACCGCAGCTCCATCCAGTTGACAGGAACAGAAGTCGCGGTGGCGGCGCGGAAAGCTTCATTTGCCGGCGCAACATAGGCAAAAAATACCAGCGGAAACGCGAGCAACAGCGCGGCTGCTGCGCTGAGCGAAAGCCAAAACGCCCATTGCTGCCTGCGCACGGCGATAGCCAGGATGACGGTTGCGAGGATCGCCGTCGGTTCGAGAATGCCGCCGACATTCGGCGGACCCCACGCGACGTAAAGAGTTTTTTGTAAGGTTATGTACAATGCGGCGTCATAAAGCATTTTGGCCGGACGTTCCAGCACGTGAGCAAACGCCAAACCGGTCAGGAGAGCAACCGTTAAGAGAGTGATGAAACGGCAAATGTTAATTAGCATAGGCGCTAATTGACCTGCGACACTGACGTGGTGGCTGGCTTAAGCGGGGAAGCGCGCCGACCAATGTCCGTCAGTCCAGTAGTAATTTCTTAAGTTAAGTTTCTACATTCGCTTGGCTAGTGGCCGCGTGGGACAGTTCGGGCGGTGCCCGCACACCGGACCACCAGACCAGGGCGATGAAAATCAGCTGAAGCAAAACTCTTGGAATGAGCGGTGTCACAGGCGCGCCAGCGAGCGTGACGCCCGACAGCGCAGCGTGGATGTTTGCCGGCAACACGGCGACGAGAAAAACGATTAGGGCTATCGCAGCAAGGCGACGTGTCTGCGGCACGAGGAGGCCGATGGCGCCGAGTATCTCGCAAAATCCTGTAAATGAGACGATGAATTCGGCATTGGGCACCTGGGGCGGCACCATCCGGATCAGGTCAGGCCGCATGCTGTTGAAGTGCGCCGCGGCGGTAAAGCAGAACATTACTGCCAGGCCGACTCTTGTAGCGGCGGCCCAATCCCGCAGCGCTGCCACGCCAAGCTGACCGATCAATCTTGCGACCACAGTGACGACGACCAGAACGATCAGCGGTGCCATGATATGGGTGCGGATCTTTCCTTCTTGGCCTGTACAAAGATAGCAAACCTCTCACTGGAAAACGCCGGCGGAAACCAGCGGAATACCGGTACGTAAGGGCGAGCCGTGGCAGGAGATTGCGGGTGCCTAGTGCGCGCGCTAAAAGCTTTACTCTTTGGTGGGGACTTTTTTTAACTGAGGATTCGGGTTGCGCAACGCGGCCAGATAGGTTGTCCGCGGCCGGGTGTTGAGTTCTTCGAGCAAGCTGTAGTTGCGCGGATCGGCTTTAAGGGCCGCGACTCGGCTGTTCGGATCGTTGAGATCGCCGAAGACGATGGCTTCGGCGGGACAGGCTTGCTGGCAGGCGGTGACGATCTCGCCGTCCTTCACCCGCCGTCCTTCTTTCTCGGCTTCGATCTTGCCCTGGTTGATGCGCTGCACGCAGTAGGTGCATTTTTCCATGACGCCGCGGCTGCGCACGGTGACATCCGGGTTGCGCTGCGCTTTCAAACTCTCGGTGTTCCAGTCGGAAAATTGCAAAAAATTAAAGCGGCGCACTTTGTATGGACAGTTGTTCGAGCAATAGCGCGTGCCGACGCAGCGATTGTAGACCATGTCGTTGAGTCCTTCGGCGCTGTGCGCCGTCGCCGCCACCGGGCAGACCACTTCGCAGGGCGCATTCTCGCAGTGCATGCACGGCACGGGTTGAACGTAGGTTTCCGGATTGTCCGGCTCGCCTTTGAAATAGGTATCGATTCGCAGCCAGTGCATTTCCCGCGAGCGCAGCACCTGGTCTTTGCCGACCACCGGAATATTATTTTCCGACTGGCAAGCCACCACGCAGGCATTGCAGCCGAGGCAGGCGTTGAGATCGATGGACAGACCCCACTTGTAGCCGTTGTACTCGTACTGCGGATAAAGCGAGGGATGCTCCGACTCGCCCTGGGCAAAGTTAGGCTTGGCGACAAATTCCTCGAGGCTTGCCGCGCGCACGATGTCGCGCCCCTCGAGGGCGTGGTGAATCTGCGTCACGGCCAATGCCACGCGCTCGCCGGATTTGCCGATTTCGGCGCCGCGGGCCGACCACAGCCCGTCGGTGGTGCGCAAACGGTAAGCATCGAAGCCCACGCCGCGCCCCACCGGACCGACGCGGCTGCGGCCATAGCCCAGCGGCAATTCTATCGTATCCTCGGCCTGTCCCGGGACAATCCATACCGGCGCGCGCACCGTGCGGCGGTTCAATCTGACCTCGATCACATCGGCATCGACGTTGCCGCCGCGCAAGCCGACAGCGGTATTGAGCCCCAATCGATTTGCCGTGGCGGGACTCAGATAGGCGGCATTATCCCAGGTGAGCTTGGTGAGCGGCTTGGGCAGCTCCTGCAACCAGCCGTTGTTGGCGAACCGGCCGTCGAAGAGGCCCGGGTCCGGCCGGAACACGATTTCCAGAGACTTGGGATTCTGCCGTTGCCCATCGGCGGCATCGGCAGATTTTGAATCTTGCTTTGGTAATTTGCCATCCGCGCTCTCGCCCCCCGGCAAATTCGCACCTGAGGATTGGGACGAGACAACAGCGCTCGCGGCCGGCTTGGGTGTCAGCGGTTTTGCTGCAAACGCGCTACCTTCGACAAGGCCATCGTGCAGACTCTTGCGCCACCAGCGGTTGAAATCGACTTCGGCTTTGCCCGTCTGTTTGCGCCAGTATTCCCGGACAATGTCGTAGCCGGATTGTGGCGGCTGCGCGCTCAACGCGGCAAGCAATTCATGGGCGGTTCGGCCTTGATAGAGGGGCGCGATGAGCGGTTGTAAAATCGTCGCCGTGCCGTCATAGGCGCGCGCGTCACTCCACGATTCGAGATAATGCGCGGCAGGGATATGCCACTGGCAAAGCGCGGCGGTCTGATTGATCTCGGAGCTCAGGTGGACCCGCAGCGCCACCTTCGCCAACCCTGCGGCAAAATCAAGATCGGCCGGCGCGGTATAGACGGGATCGCCCTCGATAATAACCAGTGTCGACACCGCGCCGCGCAACATATCCTGCGTCAGTTCGCGCAACGAAACGAGTTCGTCGACCGGATCGGCTTGCACCGGTTCGGTGTACATGACCGTCTGTCCGACATTGCCTAAGGAATGGTTGATGGCGTGGGCGAGGGCGTGGACTGCGATCGGTTGCGCTTCGCTAACCAATACTAGACTCCTGCCGCGATGCTGCTGCAAGTCGGCAACCACCGCGCTGAGCCAGCGCTCATGATCGCTCGTAGGCGGGCTGCCAGTGGCGCCCAATCGCGCCGCCAAAGCATGCGCGAAGGCTGCCATCGCGCTCGGCGGTAGGGCGAGCCGGTGATCGGCCTGGGCGCCGGCGCTGCTGGGGCTCGATTCAATCGCATACAAACGATTCATAGACGGCGCGCCGCCGCTGACGCGGCGCCGCCGGGCGAATTCATGAGCGTAGCGCAAATAACCGGGACTGCACGACAATAGCTCGGCGCCGAAGGCGACAACGACGTCGGCTTTGTCCAGACGATACTGGGTTTGCGCATAGCTACCGAAGGCAAGCAGGGCGCCGGCGCGGGTGTGGTGGGAACCAGCGGGTTCCCACTGATGCCATCTTGCCGCCGGATACTCTTTTAAAAGCCCGCGCAACTGCTCGGCTAAAGTCGGTGAGCCGACGGCGCCGGTGAGGATTCTCAAGCCCCGGCCCTGAGTTTTTTTCTCCTGTTCAAGGACCGCGCGCAACGCTACGACAAAGGCGTCCCACGGCCGGATTTTCCTCCCATAGGTGGGCGTTTGTGCACGCGCCGGATCCCAGAGATCGAGCACCGATGCCTGGGCATAAACATCGGTGGCGCCAAGACTGGCCGGATGCAGTGGATTGCCTTCGATCTTAGTCGGCCGCCCCATGTGGCTTTCGACCAATAGCCCCGTGGCCAAACCCGCCAGCGGCATGGCGGTGGCATAATACAACGGTTTGCCGGGAACGATTTCTTCCGGTTGGCGCACGTAGGGCACGATGGTTTCGGTCGGCGCGCGGGCGCAGCCGGCGATTCCGGCCAGAGCCAGCGAAGCACCCATGAGTTTCAAGAAGCGGCGCCGGCTCACCGGATCGAGCGCAACGTCGGCCTGGCTGGAATATTCGCGCCGGATAAATTCGCGGAACTCTTCGGTATCGGCAAATTCTTCGAGAGTGCGCCAGTAGTTATTCATCGTCGTCGGGTCGCTCAATCATTCGTTCCGTTATACTGCTGTGCTAAAAGCGCTGCGGTTGTTCAAACTGCGGCTTCTGGCTCGCTCACTCCTCGATCTTTTTCGCCGCGGCGGAAAAGGTTACAAAAGCGGTTAAACTAATCGAAGTGTTTGAACGGACCATGCGGTTGAACGGATTTAGCGCTTTCAGGAATTATTATCTGTGACAGGTTGAGCAGCTGGTCAGCTCGCGCGGGTTGCGGATGTTGTATTGCTTGATCAACTGCCGTCCGAGCGCGGGTTGTTCGCGATCCGGCAGCCAAGTCATATTGAATACCTGCTCGCGCGGGCGCAGATATTTTTCCGGCGCGCGATGGCATTCGAGGCACCATTCCATTTGCAGCGATTGCTCCTGCCACATGAGCGGCATGCGGTCGACCGGGCCATGGCAGGTGACGCAACCGACGCCCTTCGATACATGGATACTGTGGTTGAAATAAACGAAGTCGGGAAGGTTGTGCACTCGGGTCCAGCGGATCGGCGTACCGGTTTGAAAACTATCGCGTAGCGGCTTCAAGACATCGCTGCCGGACCAGATTTGCGAATGACAGTTCATGCAGGTTGCGGTGGGCGGTATACCGGCGAACGACGAAACTTCAACCGCCGTGTGACAGTAGCGGCAGTCGATGCCCAGCCCGGCGACGTGATGCTCATGGCTGAACGGTACCGGCTGGGCGCGGGCGACGTGGCTCTCGGTCACATAGGCTGATCGGTTAACCGCGGCAAGCAACCACAGTAGGCCTGCGGCAAAAATCACCGCGCCGAAAATACTCAGGCGGGAAAGGGTATTGGTGCTGCGATGAAATATTTGGGCCATCGAGGCGGTGCAAACTTGCGGGCAAACTTCCGTCTAGCGCGCATGAAAAACGCCGCGCCTTAGGTGAGGTCAGCAACGTATGTGCCAGTGAGGAACGATGTACCGGTCGGGGGAGCCTAGAATAGGCGCGCCAGCGCCACTTGAAGTGCTCGCTAAATAAAATGCCGGGTCGGCATCCGAAAAAATGTAGATCTTTATATATGTTGCAATCGAGCCGGCGATTGCCGGCTTGATTATTTAATCATTGCAACGATTGCGCAGCGCTATCGGATCGTGTTCATCGACATCGATCGCGGTAAATTTATTTTTCCTGTCTCTTAGCAACACTGAGAAAAACAAAATTTTTTGTTTCGCTCTTGGGACACGGCATTGAGTCGTTCGCTCGGCGTTGAACGATGAATATCCCATCGGTGAGACGGGGACTATAGCCATTGTCCGAGGCTCGCAACAAAACGGCGAGCCGATAAGCTTTTTACGCCGATCCGCTTGTGCAGCCGTGGTACACGCTTTGCGATTATATCTTAGGTCAGCTATTGGACGACCCGCACACCACGGAGTGAGCATGGCGAAATCCGCTACCAAAAAAAAGCCACCGAGAAAGACACGAAGAAAGACCCGCGAGCGGCCGTCGACGCGGTCGATCTGGAAAGGCGCCATCAGCTTCGGCCTGGTTAATATTCCTGTCGCGATGTTTTCCGCTGAAAACGAAGAAAAACTGAGTTTTCGGCTTCTCGACCGGCGCGATCTTGCGCCTGTGCGCTACCGGCGGGTTAACGAAAAGACCGGTAAGGAGGTGCCCTGGAACGAAATCGTCAAGGGTTATGAGCACGAGAAAGATGAATATGTCGTGCTCAACGATAGCGATTTTGAGCGCGCCAACGTCGAGGCAAGCCAAACCATTGCCATCACCGAGTTTGTCAACGCCAAGGAAATCAGCCCGGTTTATTTTGATAAACCTTATTATCTTGCGCCATTGAAACATGGAGAAAAAGGTTACGCGTTGTTGCGCGAAGTCATGCGCCGCACGGGCAAAGCCGGCATCGCTCGAATGGTATTACGCTCGCGCGAATATCTCGCCGCCGTTTTGGTTCATGGCGAAGTTTTGGTGGTGAATCTTTTGCGCTTCGCCCACGAGCTGCGCGGGTCGCAACCCCTCGACGTGCCCGGCAAAGATCTAAAAAAACTAAAAATCACCGACCGCGAAGTGACTATGGCTAAGGATCTAGTCGAGACGCTCGAAGAGTCCTGGCGTCCCGAGCAATTCCACGAACAATATTACGACGATTTGATGAAGATCATCGAGGCAAAAATCAAAAGCGGTAAAAGCAAGACGATCGAGCAGGAACACGAACGTCCCGCAGCGCCAAAGTCGAGCAAAGTGGTCGATATCACCAAACTGTTGAAGCGCAGCTTAGAACAGGCGCAACAGCCGGCGCGGCGGCGTAAAGCCGGATGACCGAACTCGCCATGGCGCTTGAAATCTACCGCGACAAACGTAACTTTCGCCGCACTCCCGAGCCGCGCGGTGTGGCCGGTAAAAGTCGCGGCACGAGCTTCGTCATACACAAACATGCGGCGCGCCGGCTGCACTACGATTTTCGTTTGGAGCACGACGGCGTGCTCATCAGTTGGGCGGTCCCCAAAGGCCCAAGCCTGGATCCCGGGGAGCGCCGATTAGCAGTCAAAGTCGAAGACCATCCTCTCGATTACGGCGCCTTCGAAGGTAACATCCCCGAAGGTGAATACGGCGCTGGCGCGGTAATTATCTGGGACCAGGGTCGTTGGCTTCCCGAAGGCGACCCGGCCGCCGGCTTGCGCAAGGGCCATTTGCGCTTCCGTCTGGAAGGGAAAAAGTTAGCCGGCGAGTGGTCGCTCGTGCGCATGGGCAAAGCCGCTAAAGCCGGCAAAGAAAATTGGCTGTTGATCAAGGGCCGCGATCGTAGTGCCACGAAGAAGGATATTCTCGCTGGCAAACCGAAGAGCGCAGTATCAGGAAAAACTATTGAACAAATTCGTGGCAGTGGTCCGGCGGAGCTAAAGCCTGCGAACCCAGAAGTTCGCCCGGCGCGGCGCGCTGCGCGGTCGAAAAACCGCAAGCCCAAAGCTAAAGCAAAAAGTTCGGCCTCCGCCAAACTGCCCGACTTCGTCGAGTTACAGTTGGCCACGCTGGTCGACGAAGTGCCAAATGGCGATGACTGGCTGCATGAAGTAAAGCTGGACGGTTATCGCATGCTGTGCCGCATCGACAACGGCAAAGTTTCATTTCTCACCCGCAGCGGCCTTGATTGGACCGGGCGTGTTTCGTCTTTGAGCCAAGCCGCCGCCGGCCTGCCGTGCCAGAGCGCTCTGCTTGACGGCGAGGTGGTCGTCCTCAATGACTCCGGCGTCAGCGATTTCGGCGCGCTCCAAGACGCGCTCAGCCGCCACGATACGAGCCGCTTGATCTATTTTGCTTTCGATCTATTGCATCTCGATGGCGCAGATTTGACAGCCATGCCGTTAACCGAACGCAAGCAACGCTTAAGCGCCGTTGTTAAGCCCGACGGCAGCGCCGACGGCCCGATACGCTATAGCCATGATGTGCGCGGCCAAGGCGAACGGCTGCTCGGGAAAGCCTGTGAGCTCGGCGTCGAAGGCATCGTCTCGAAACGGGCCGGCGGTTTATACCGTCCGGGGCGCGGCCGCGAGTGGCTTAAAATAAAATGTCTCGCGCGCCAGGAATTCGTCATTATCGGTTTCACCGACCCCGCCGGCAGCCGCGCCGGTTTTGGCGCGCTGCTTTTGGGCTATTATAGCAAGGACAAGAAATTGCTTTACGCCGGCAAAGTCGGCACCGGCTTCAACGCCGATGCGCTGACCAAATTGCGGCGCCGCTTAGGAGAACTCGAGCAAGACCACACGCCGTTGGCCGAGCTGCCGGCGCGTGGCGAACGGCGCGGCGCCCACTGGGTAAAACCCGCGCTTGTCGCAGAAGTAGCCTTTACCGGCTGGACGCGCGACGGCCGGCTGCGCCATCCGGCGTTTGCCGGATTGCGCGAGGACAAAGCGGCGGTCGAAATTTTTCGCGAAGAGCCGGCCTCGACGGCGGTCATCGCTGCGCAACCTAACCCGCTTGCCGATGTGAGCGGCGACACGATCGCGGGCATTCGCCTTACTCACCCGGAACGGGTGCTCTATCCCGAACAAGGGATCACCAAGCGCGATCTGGCGCTCTACTACCTAGAAATTGCCGATTGGGTTTTGCCCCATTTGAAAGATCGACCTTTGACCTTGGTGCGCTGTCCGGAGAGTTACGATCAGGAATGTTTCTATCAGCGCCATGCCAACGACATGTTGGATGAATCTGTGCTCCGGCTGCGCATCAAGGAAAAAGGGCGGGGGCACGACTATATCGCCGTCGATTCGTTGAAAGGCGTGATCGCGCTGGTGCAGGCGGGTGTGCTCGAGCTGCACACCTGGGGCGCGCGGCGCGACCGTCTCGATCGTCCCGATCGCATAACCTTCGATCTCGATCCCGATCCGGCGCTGCCTTGGAGCGCGGTGGCCGATGCGGCGCGTCAGCTACGCGCGCACCTGGCGGATCTCGGGCTTGGCGCTTTTTTGAAAACCACCGGCGGCAAGGGACTGCATGTGGTGGTGCCGATCGCGCGCACTATCGGCTGGGACGAAACAAAAGCATTCGCCAAAGCGATGGCCCACGGCATGGCAGCCGATGAGCCAAAAAAATATCTGGCGGTGATGTCAAAGGCTAAGCGGCAGGGAAAAATTTTCATCGATTATTTGCGCAATGGCTGGGCCGCCACCGCAGTGGCGGCTTTTTCGACGCGCGCTCGCGCCGGCGCGCCGGTGTCGGCGCCATTATTCTGGCAGGAACTCGACAGTTGCAGCGGCGATACCTTCAATCTGAAAAATATCGGCGCGCGGCTGGCGCGATTGAAAGGCGATCCTTGGGCCGAATATGAAGCGGCGCGCCGGCCGCTGACGGCGGCGCTGCGAAAAACAATAGTTACGTGAGACTCTAAAGCAAGGAGGAAAACATTATGGGAGCGACAATCGCCAAACATCCGATCCATCCGATGCTCGTGGTGTTTCCCATCGGACTGTGGATTTTCTCGCTGGTGTGCGATCTGATTTATCTCTTCGGTGCCGGTAATCCTTTGTGGCGTGACATGGCGTTCTACACCATGGTGGGCGGCTGGATCGGCGCAGTGGCCGCGGCGGTGCCCGGCTTAATCGACTATTTCAGCATGAGCCCGGGCGCAACCAAGCGCATTGCTACGACCCACATGACGCTTAACCTGATTGTCGTCGCGCTCTATGCCGTCAATCTGTGGATTCGTTGGTCAGCGGACGGCGACGGCGGCGGGCCAATTGGCTTATCGGTGCTTGCGGTGTTGCTGATGGTGGTCGCCGGCTGGCTCGGCGGCGAGCTAGTCTACGTCCACGGGGCCGAAGAAAAGCCTCCAGCGGCCCGGCCGCAGCGCGATCGGCAACGGGTGGCATAATCTGAGTCGCTACACGCCAATGGGTTCAACTCTATAATTCATAAAGGAGGACGGAACATGGAATTTATCGGCTGGATATTTTTCGGGTTGGTCGTCGGTGTCATCGGAAAACTGCTGATGCCGGGCCGCGATCCCGGCGGATTCGTAGTCACGATTCTGCTCGGTATCGCGGGCGCATTACTAGCTGGGTTTATCGGTCGGTCGTTAGGACTGTACCGAGAAGGTGATCCGGTGGGATTCATCATGGCGGTAATCGGTTCGATCATTTTACTGATGATCTACCGGTTCGCCGTTGGGCGACGCCATACGGTTTAGTCGCAAGATGAAACCCAGCGGCTAGTCGCCGGGAATTGCCGGCGGCAAATAGGGCTGGACACGTGGCTCCAAGGGGAGCGCGTGTCCGGTCCGCCAAAAATTATCGTGTAAAAACTCTCGACAACGCGGGCGATAAGAAAATGATCTGCTTACCCCACAACCTGCCGAGTGAAGAATCAAGGGAACATTCGAAATCGATAACGGCTCAATCAACATGCATGAATTGTGCTTCGGCCGCGATCGAATCAGGGGTAGCGAACCGCGCGTACTATCGCTTTATATTTATTAATTGAACTTGAATGCCGTGGGGCGATGAGGAAAACAAGATATGGCCAATACTGCAGCTGATATATTACTCGAGACAATTTCGGATTGGGGCGTGGAAGTTATTTTCGGACTTCCCGGCGATGGTATCAACGGGATTATGGAAGCGCTGCGCAAACGCAAAGATAAAATCCGCTTTATTCAGGTGCGCCACGAAGAATCGGCGGCGTTCATGGCCTGCGCGTATGCCAAATACACCGGCAAACTCGGAGTCTGCTTGGCGACTTCCGGTCCCGGCGGCATCCATTTGTTGAACGGCCTTTACGACGCCAAGCTCGACGGTCAGCCGGTATTGGCGATCACCGGTCACCATTTTCACGATCTAATCGATACCCATGCGCAGCAGGATGTCAGCCTCGATCGGCTATTCATGGATGTCGCCGTTTACAACACCCGCGTGATGGGAGCGGCTCATGTCGAAAATATCGCCGATCTCGCCTGCCGTACCGCGCTCGCTTATCGCGGCGTTGCGCATATTAATTTCCCCGTCGATCTTCAAGACCAGGAAGCTGGCGAACGCTCGAAGCGCAATGTGCCGGGCCATACCTCGGACCGCGGGACGCGCCATGCCCAACAGCCGGCCCAAGCGGATCTCGATCGTGCCGTCGAAGTTCTCAACGGCGGCAAGAAGATCGCGATTTTATGCGGGCAGGGCGCTCTCAATGCCACCGACGAGTTGGAAGAGACCGCGGAAAAACTAGCCGCGCCGATCATTAAAGCTCTGCTCGGCAAAGCAGCGGTGCCGGACGATAGCACTTATACGACCGGCGGTATCGGCCTGCTCGGCACCAAGCCGTCGCAGGAGGCGATCGAAAGTTGCGACACCTTGCTGATGGTCGGCACATCTTTTCCTTACATCGAATTCTTACCCAAACCCGGGCAGGCGCGCGCGGTGCAGATCGATCTCGACCCGGCGCGCATCGGGCTCCGCTATCCGGTGGACGTCGGCCTGGTCGGCGACAGCCGGTGCACCTTGCGCGGGTTGCTTGCCAGCTTGCAGCGCCATGAAGATCGCAGCTTCCTCGAAAAGGCGCAGGGCGGCATGGAGCAATGGTGGAAGTTGATGGAAGAGCGCGGCAGCCGCGTCGACCGGCCGATGAAACCGCAGGTTGTCGCCTGGGAGCTCGGCAAGCGTCTCGCCGACAACGCCATCGTCTCGTGCGATTCGGGAACGGTGGCGACATGGTTTGCCCGTCAGATCCGCGCCCGGCGCGGCCAGATGTATTCGCTGTCCGGTAACCTGGCGAGTATGGCTAACGCCTTGCCCTACGCCATCGCCGCACAGATCGCTTATCCGGCGCGGCAATCTGTCGCCTTCATCGGTGACGGAGCTTTTTCCATGCTGATGGCCGAGTTCGTTACAGCAGTTAAATATAAGTTGCCGATCAAAGTCGTGGTCATCAAGAATAACAGCTTGGGTATGATCAAATGGGAACAGATGGTTTTTCTCGGCAACCCGGAATATGGCTGCGAGCTCGAAACCATCGATTTTGCCGCTTTTGCCCGCGCTTGCGGTGCCAAGGGATTCACCATCGAGGATCCAGCGCAATGCGGCGCGATTCTCGATCAAGCGCTCGAAACGCCCGGCCCGGTGTTGGTCGAAGCGCTGGTCGATCCGTTTGTGCCGCCGATGCCGGCCAAGGTCACCCTCGAGCAGGCCGCCCATTTTGCCGAGTCGCTTGCTCGCGGTGAACCTAACCGCAGCAAAATTGCCTGGACCGTGCTGTCTGACAAGGTGCGCGAGTTGGTCTGAAGTTATTGAAATAAAAAATGGAGAAGGCCCATGCCGGATCCCGTGACCCGCGAGGAAGTTCAAACGTTAGTGCGCAACGGCTCGCAATTGATCGAGGTTTTGGGCCGTCGCCAATACGCCGAAGCTCATTTACCCGAAGCGATCAACATTCCATTGCCGCTCATCGATCACAAAACCAGCGCGACGCTGTCCCATGAGCGTCCGGTGATTGTTTATTGTAACGATTTTCTCTGAGACTTGAGCCCGCGGGCCGCGTGGCGGCTCGAAAGCTTGGGTTTCGAAAACGTTTGCGATTATGTCGCGGGGAAGCAGGATTGGCTCGCCTACGGCTTGCCGATCGAAGGCAAATTAGCTGAAGCCATAACCGTGGGCAAATTAGCCAATCGCGATGTGCCGGTTTGCGTAATCAACGACAAACTGGCCGATGTGGCACAAAGGTTGGCCCAGACCCGCTGGGGCGAATGTGTTGTCATCAACGAACCGGGGATCGTTCTCGGGCTGTTGCGAAAATCGATGTGGGCGGATGCCGCCGAGGAAATCACGGCAGAACAGGCAATGGAATCGGGGCCAACCACATTTCGTCCGCATGCGCGGCGCGACGAAATGCTGACTTATTTGAAAAAGAAAAATATCGATAGCGCAATAATTACCACATCGGATGGCAAGTTGGTCGGATCGTTGCAACGCGAAGAGCTGGAGCGAAGCAAAAGCCAAGGGAAATAGCTAAGCCGCTTGAGCCGCTCAAGTGAGTGCGAGTCACGGTAGAACCGCGGGCCGGCAATCGCCTGTCGCACTTTATCACGCCATCGAATTGTGAAGCTTACGCGCTCGGGTTGGCTGAATTTACTTTGATGACGAGTGCGCCTGAATTCAGGGGAGACCGAGCTATGGCGCGTCGGGATTTAAACATACCGATCGATCAAAGGGAAAGCGCCGTGGCTCGTCAGGTTTTTCTTTTCAGCGGACATATGGTGGATGCGGCCGATCGTGCCGAGCCCCGCTTTCCGCCTGAGAAGGAATTGCACGCTGCGGCGGCGATCGGTGCGCTGCTCGACCGACTAGGTGCCGGCACCGAGGACGTTGCGATCTCAAGCGCCGCCTGCGGCGGCGATCTTCTCTTCGCCGAAGCCTGCCTGCAGCGCGGTTTGCGCGTGGAAATATATTTGCCATTTGCCGAAGAGGAATTCCTTCAAAAGTCGGTGAACTTCGCCGGCGAGCATTGGCGTCAGAAGTTCTTTGCGGTCAAGGAGCGCATCCGGGATTGGCACATTATGCCGCTGGAGCTGGCGCCGACGCCTGAGGGCGAAGATCCCTTTGCCCGGGTCAATCTATGGATGTTAAATCACGCGGTCGTTTACGGAGCGCAAAATATCCGGTTCATCTGCCTTTGGGATGGCAAAGCCGGTGATGGGCCGGGGGGGACGAAGCATTTGCACGATGCCGTAGTCCAGGGTGCCGGCAGGGCGTATGTGCTCGACACAACCAAACTCTGGTAAAATTATTGAGATTTGCTGAGCGAATTAAAGGAGAGCTATTTATATGTTGGCAGACAAAAACGCGGTAGCAAATATCGCGGTTAAAAATCTCGACACGGCCGGCAAGTTTTATCAGGACACGCTCGGCCTGACCAAAATTAAAGCCGAAGGCGATGCATTGGTGTTCAAAAGCGGCAATTCGCTGATCAACGTCTATCGCTCTAACTATGCCGGAACCAATAAAGCCACCGCCGTGACCTGGGCGGTCGGCGCCGAGCTGGACAATGTCGTGCGCGCGCTGACAGCTAAAGGCGTGAAATTCGAACACTATGATATGCCGGGCATGCGGCGAGACAATGATGTCCACATCGCCGGAGATATGAAGGTCGCCTGGTTCCAGGACCCGGACGGCAATATCTTAAACATCGTCAATCAATAGCCAGTGATTCCTCCCCGCCTTTAGCCGCACAAAAGCAGTCCGCTTTCGCTGAATCAGCGAAACGGATGCCTTGTCGCGGAAGGATTGAGGTAGCGGATGAAAGCGGCCACTCGGACGGAACGGAAGAACTTCTCGATCCGCCCGAGTGGATGGCAGGGAAGCTTATCTGTGTTTGTTGCGCGCGATGAAATAAAGCAAGCCGGCGCCAATTAATGTAGTCTGAACCGGATATTTGCGAATCAAGCCCTTGAGATCCGCCGCCATATTTTCAAAGTCGTTGGTTTTAAAATAAGAACCGGCGGTCTCAAAGCCGCTAAGGACCCCGGCTTGGGCGTCGCGCGCCTTGCTTGCCGCTGTGGCGCCAAACTCGTATGCCTTTTCTTTAAGGTCCTCGACCGCGCCGGACAACCTGCCCGAGGCTGCGCTGTCCGCTTCATTAAAGCGGCGCTCTACCTCTTTTTGGGCATTCTCCCAGGAGTAGCCGTATTTCTCTTGTATTTTACCGATCAATTTATCTTTTTGACCGCCAATCTGTTCGAAATCGTCATCACTCAAATAACCCCACCAGGATTTAAGAGTGCCTCTCATCTGCTTCCACTGGCCGGCAAAGGTATCATCGTTCACGGTCCTGCCCTCCTGTAATAATCACTAACTAGACACGTTTAAATTTTTTACCGTAGACCCAGGTAGCCGAGAATAAACAATACGACCACCACCACTCCGATAATATAAAAAATATTGGATCCCATAGATTAACTCTCCAAGAAAGTTCGTTCAGGTGAAGCGAACTTTCGATTAGCCGAAGTTACTTCTTCTGGACTTGCAGATTGTTATTGACGCCTCTGACGCCGTCGACTTGACGGGTAAGAGCCTCGACTCGCGCTCTCTGTTCTGCACTCTCAACCATACCGTTGAGGGTGACGACGCCGCGAACCGTATCCGCTTCGACGCGGGTGAGAGTCGACAGTTTCTCTGTGGCGAGTTTGGTCTTGACCGAGGCGGTGATCGTCGAATCGTCGACGTTCTGACCGGCAGTGCTGCCGGTCATGGACTGGCAACCTGACATAAGCGCGATTGTCAATACAAGTCCTGTGAGCGCTCGGCTAAGTTTTAATTTGCTGCTTGACATCATTAAACTCCTTTTCTTTGCTGGTTAATAATCGGTCAAAAATTTTGCGACATACCAACGCGAATTTGCAACATCGATTGAGGGAGCAAACACCATTCCAACGCCAAAACACCTTGCTTGTGCAGGTACTCGTGGCGCTGAAGGCTATTTCTGTCCTAACTCTGGGATTGCTTCAGTGGCAGTGTCCCAACATCTGATACAGTCAGATTTTTTAACACCTACATTTAGCAGCATTGAGGAATTCTCCGATTAAAATTTCGCAACCGCTTCATAATTGCTTTACTTCGAGTGCCGTGGGCAAAATCCCGGTTTCCAGAGCCGGCGCACGGGGCAAGCCCGTCACGTCAAGGATTTCCTGCTCGTTGAGCGTTTCGCGCGCCAACAAAGCTTCAACTAGCGCGTCGAGTGGCTTCGATGCGCGGTCAGAAGGCGCTTGGCCTCGATCGTGGCTCTCGCCGATGATCTTGAGTATTTCAGTATCGATAGCTTCGGCGGTCTCCTCGCTGATACTGCTTCGCGCCGCCATAACCATTTGCGCCACCCAGGTAGGGGTTCTCCCGGGGCGCGAGCTGCACCAAGCCGATCCGCTCGCTCATGCCCCAGCGCGTGACCATCTGGCGCGCCAGGCCGGTGGCTTGCTCGATATCGCTTTCCGCTCCGGTGGTCTTAGTGCCGTAGACAACTTCTTCGGCCGCCCGGCCGCCGAGCATGCCGACGATGCGCGCGCGCAGGTATGCTTCCGGATAGTTGTAGCGGTCGCTATCCGGCCGCTGATAGGTCACGCCGAGCGCCTGTCCGCGCGGCACGATCGTCACTCGGTTCACCGGGTCGGCGCCGGGCACCACCAGACCGAGAATCGCGTGTCCGCCCTCGTGGTAGGCGATGCGTTCCTTATCGGCGCGGCTCAGCAGGAGCGGACGCTCGGGACCGAGCACGATCTTCTCCAGCGCGTCGAGGAAGTCTTTATGACGCACTTCGTTCTGCTCGCGCCGCGCCGCCAGCAGGGCGGCCTCGTTGACGAGATTTTTCAAATCCGCGCCGGAAAGTCCCGGCGTCGCGGCGGCGATCTCCGCCAAGTTGACATCCTTCGCGAGCGGCACGGCGCGGGTGTGGACTTTGAGGATCGCTTCGCGACCGGTCTTATCAGGGAGGTTGACCACTACGCGCCGGTCGAAGCGGCCGGGACGGAGCAGCGCTTTGTCGAGCACGTCGGGCTGATTGGTCGCGGCCAATACGATGATGCCCTCGCGGCTGGAGAAGCCGTCCATTTCGGTGAGGATTTGGTTCAGCGTCTGCTCCTGCTCGCTCGAGCCGCCGACGGCAATCTGCCCGCGCGCGCGGCCGATGGCGTCCAACTCGTCGATGAAGACGATCGCCGGCGCTTGCTCGCGCGCTTGCTTGAAAAGATCGCGCACCCGCGCCGCGCCGACGCCGACGATCATCTCGACGAACTCCGCCGCGCTCATCGAGAAGAACGGCACTCCCGCCTCTCCGGCGACTGCCTTGGCGAGCAAGGTTTTTCCGGTGCCCGGCGCGCCGATCAGCAAGACGCCTTTCGGGGCGGCGCCGCCGAGACGGGTGTATTTCTTTGGGTCTCTGAGAAAATCGACGATCTCGACCAGCTCGTTCTCGGCTTCGTCGATGCCGGCAACGTCGTCGAAGGTGACCTTGGTATCTGTCTCTTGATCGTAGCGACGTGCCTTGCTCTTGCCGATGCCCATGAGGCCGCCGCCGATTCCCATGCCCCCGCCCTGCTGCGCCGCCCGCCGAAACAGCCAGACATAAAAGCCGATGAGGAGCAGCGCCGGGCCAAAGCCGAAAAGAATCGTGGCCAATGGGTTGCCGTCTTCGTCGATCGGTTTAGCGCTGATCTCGACACCGTTAGCGATCAAGAAAGATTCCAGACCGGAATCGACAAAAGACGGAAGCGTAGTGGTGAACGAACTCACTGGCTTGGATGGCTCGCGCCGAGCGCTGGCGCGCGCGCCGATGGTTTTGAGCTTGTCTTTGATCGGCGATGTTTTTTCGTCCGCCGTTTTGGGCTCGGTGCCGGGCGCGCCAGCTTTTTCCGGTGCCGGAGGATAAATGACCGGCGTTGCGAAGCGGCCGGTGATGGTCTCCCCCTGGCTATAGATCGCCTCGACGTTACCCTTGCCGACTTCTTCTTTAAATAACGTATAGGGCACCGTGGCCGGCCCCTCCGGCGGAAAGATGAGCCTGACGAGCAAGTAGTTGGCGAGCAACGCGCCCAGGAACCACAGCCAGGTTTTACTCGGCGGCATCTTTGCCTTCTCGGCATCCTTGCCGACTCCAGGACGCGTAGGGTTCAGTTGGAACCTGCCGGGCGGTTTGGAGTCGGAGTTGCCTTGGCTCTTTTGTCCCGTCAATTTCATGGTCACCTCCTCGCATGCGCCCTGCTGATGCCAGTCCCCATAGCGCCATGCGGTGCATAACGGCTATCACTCGCACCCACACACAACAAGATTAATATGAAATTATGCCCGCTGATTTCGCCCGGCACATGGCATATTTCGTGTGAAATCATCCGGCCAAAGACTTCCTTGTTTAACCGGGTTGTGCTGTAGTCGAGCGACCAAGATCGGAACTGGTTTTCAGGGCCCAAGCGCAGTTGTGTCGTGTGATTTGCTGCGCGCGGAGAGCTCCGAGAGTTTTACAGTCCGACGCTGGGCAGCAGACTTGCTGGAATGAGTTTTCTGCTGCAAGGGTCATACGGTGTCCTGTACCCAAGAAGCCGGCTGAGAGCAGTGAAGTGGACGCCGCCGGCGGCCAGCCGATGCCGTATGGAGAAAGCAGACGTGCAGATGTGCTGCCATTCACGGTGCCCCTTGCCAATGCACGCGAAGCCCTGGCTAGTGACCCGATGGGGCTAAGCCGTGCGCTTCTCGGCGGTTACGCCATCGCCTGCGGCCTGATCACCCTGGTCGGCTGGACCACGGGGGTCGACGGACTGCGGGACTGGATCGACTCGGGCGTCACCATGAAGGCCAACCCGGCCGTATGCGCGGTGGGTGCAGGGAGCGCGTTGATCCTATCGCTCCAGATGGCCCGAAGCGGCGCGGCGCGACTTCTCGTGATCGCTCTCGGTTTACTTACCGCGCTCATCGGCGGCCTTACCTTAACTCAGCATCTCACCGGCTGGGACTTCGGCATCGATACCCTGCTGTTTCATGAACCGCCTGGAATGAAGGCGACCTTTTCCCCGGGACGCATGGGCGTGCCGCCTTCGCTATCGTTCCTGCTGATCGGCGCCGCGCTGATGCTGTTGCCAGGCGAGCCGCGTTGGCGCAGCGTTGCCGCCGCTTTGGGGGTGGCGGTGGCGGCCATCGCTTCGCTTTCGATCGTCGGTCATGTCTATGGCGCCGAGCAAACCTATACGCTGCGCTTGACCGGCATTGCCTTGCAAGCCGCGACGATCATTTTCGCGTTGGGCATTGGCCTGGTCGTTAGCGTGCCCGAGCGCGGCGTGATGCAAAGGTTGCTCGAGGACAGCTCGGCTGGGGTTCTGATGCGCTATGTTTTGCCGATTATCATCGTGCTTCCAGTGGCCTTGGGCGGTTTGCGGGTCATCGCTCAAGAGCGGGGCTGGGTGGATACCGCGCTGGGCACGGCGATCATGACGATCATCGAAATCGGCTTGCTGTCGGCGTTGCTGTTGTGGACCGCAAGGGCGGTGCGAGTGCGCGAGAGATTGCTGCGTGAGAGCGAGGCGGGTAAAAGCGGTGCGTTCGACGCGGCCTTGGATTGTATCGTCAGCATTACCCACGACGGCAAGATTACCGAGTTCAACCGCGCCGCCGAGCGCACCTTTGGTTACCGGCGCGAGGATGTGCTCGGCCGCGAACTCGCGCCGCTGCTTATCCCACCGGCCGATCGGCAGCTTCACCGTCAGGGGCTTGCCCGCTATTTGGAAACCGGCGAAGGGCCGATGCTCGACCGGCGGGTTGAACTGACCGCGTTGCGAGCGGACGGCATGGAGTTTCCCATTGAGTTGTCGATATCGAGGGTTCCGACGGGGAGCCCGCCGATGTTTACCGCATTCCTGCGCGATATCAGCGCGCGCAAGCGCGCGGAAGCGCAGCTGCGCAGCATCCATGAAACGTTCTTCGCGCTGGTCGAGCACGCGCCTTTCGGCATCTACACCGTGGATTCGGCGTTCCGGATCGTCCAGGTGAACTCCGGGGCGCGGCCGTTCTTCGCCAACGTGCAGCCGCTGATCGGCCGCGAATTTGTCAAAGCACTGCATATTATTTGGCCGGAGGCGGTCGCCCAAGAGATCATCGCCGCCTTCCGGCGCACCCTGGAAACCGGTGCACCCTACTTCTCACCGGGGTTGACCGAGCAGCGCCACGACGTTGACACGGTGCAATCCTACGAATGGGAGCTGCATCGTGTGAAGCTACCCGACGGGCAATTCGGCGTGGTCTGCTACTTCTTCGATTCGACCCAGCTCCAACAGGCCAAGCAAGGCCTGCGCGAATCGGCGCTGCGTTACCGCAGCCTGTTCGAGGCCGCCCAGGACGGCATCGTTATTCTCGACGCCGACACCGGCAAGATCATCGATGCCAACGCCTTCATCGCGGAACTCATCGGGCGCGATCGCGCCGACCTGCTGGGCAAGCAACTTCATGAGATCGGCATGTTCAACAACCGTGACGAAAGCCAACAAACCCTGGGCGAGTTGCAGCGGGTCAAGTATCTCCGTTACGAGAATCTGCCGCTGCGAAAGCAGAGCGGCGAGGAGATAGAGGTCGAAGTGGTCGCCAACGTCTATCACGAGGAGCAGCGGCTCGTCGCTCAGTGCAACATTCGCGATATCTCCGAGCGCATGGCGATGCAGAAGCGGATCGCCGAACAGGCCGGACAGCTGGCCGACGAATCGCGCCGCAAGGATGAGTTCCTGGCGATGCTCGGTCACGAACTGCGCAATCCCCTCGCCCCGATCATGAACGCGGCGGAGTTGCTGAGTCTGCAAAAAAACCAGGACCCAGTGCAGCAGCAAATTTGTTCTATCATTGAGCGGCAGACGGGCCAGATGGCGCATCTGATCGACGATCTGCTGGAAGTGTCGCGCATCACCACCGGCAGAATCTTGCTGCACGAAGAACCGGTCGATGTGAAAGGAATCGTCGAGTATGCGGTGGAGACGGTGCAGCCGCTGATCAAACAACGCAGGCATACACTGTCGACGTCACTGCCGCCGCAAGCGATCTGGCTGAGCGCCGACGTCACCCGGCTCGAACAGGTGCTGGTGAACCTGCTCAACAACGCCGCGAAATATACCGAGGAAGGCGGTCACATCTGGCTCGCCGTCGAGCGCGAGGGCGATACGGCGCTAGTGCGGGTAAAGGATACCGGGGTCGGCATCGCTCCCCAGCTGCTCCCGCATATCTTCGAATTGTTCAGACAGGCGGACCGTTCCCTGGACCGCTCCCAAGGCGGGTTGGGCATCGGCTTGAGCTTGGTGCAACAGCTGGTGGCTCTGCATCGCGGCACGGTCTCCGTCACCAGCGTCCTGGGCGAGGGCAGCGAATTCATTGTCCGACTGCCGGTCATCGAAACTTCAGAGGCACAGCCGTCATCGCCTGCTCAAGAAGCCGCGGACCAAACTGGATCAGCCTTGCGGGTGCTGGTGGTCGATGACAATACGTCATCGGCTGATACCATGGCGATGCTGGTACAACAGCTCGGCCATGAAGTTCGGACGGTTTACGACGGCCCGACGACGTTGGCCATCGCCATCGCCTATCGGCCGAATGTCGTGCTCTTGGACATCGGCTTACCGGGAATGAACGGCTATGAACTGGCGACACTAATACGCCAGGAGCCGGATTTACGGAACGTCATATTGGTCGCCGTCACCGGCTACGGGCAGGACGGCGATCGTCAGCGTGCGCAAACGGCGGGGTTCGATCACTATTTGGTCAAGCCCGCCGACTTCACCCAGGTGGAGCAAATCTTAGCGGCCGTCGCGGCAGCCCAAAATGCGATCTGGAGATCTCACCCGGTCTCAGGAAATAGACAAAACCGCTCTAGTCCGCCGCTTTTCTTTCTGAATAAGCGGCCAAAAACACTTGATCGTCTGTCCGAAAATTGAAACAGTTTGAGGGATTTTCTTCATACTGTGGGAAGTTGCTCTAAGTCAATATTTTTTGTCCTTATTTTCTCATCGGTTAGAAGCCCGATAAAACACGAAAGCGCCGAATATACCGGCACCTCATAGAGTATGAATTTTCGGTGAGTATGTGACGAAGTTATTCAAAGACTGTATCGGTATGACTATCGAATCAATTGGTAGCCGAGGAATGCCAATGGCGTTAGAGGCCTTCAATAAAGTTCATGCCGGCCAATGCGCCCAAGCAAGCAAAGTTATGGCCTCATTAATTCTTCCTACTACCTGTTCCGGCACCCGCGTGAACTTTTGCAATGGTTAAACGTTAGCTACTTTTATTTCGCCTGGCGTTCGAGCCCACGCTTCCGCCCTCTTCGAGATGCTCGATTACCAACGGTTCGTTTTGCATGACCACCTGGCGCACGGTTGCCGCTTGGCGTTCGGAGGCGCGCGCGGTTTGCGTTAACTGCTGCGCCAGCCGGCGGTTCTTAGCCGTCGCTTGGGGATGTTTGGCGAGATGGTCGAGTAACAACACCCGTTCTTCCATGGAACGGATGGCGGTCCAGAGGTTACTCTCGATCTCGCCATTTATCTCCGAGAGCAGGGTCTGGACTGAAAGGGCGTGACCGGTATGACAGCGAAAGCGGATAATGCCGCTGCGCTTTAGTTGCAGCAGCACGCCGTGACATTCTGGGCAGGTAAACACCGACGGGGCGGCGAGTTGCAACAATTCGCGCTTGGACACATATTCCTCTTTGGCAATGCGGGTCTCCAATTCGAGATCTTTCGACATACGAGACCCTCCTAAATTCGGCCGCGACACTTGCGCAAGCCGGCCGAACCGCGGTCCGATCTGCGCCAGCGGCAGACAATGATCGACCGGCACGGTGGCCAAGGCATTGGCCGGCATTTGGCTAAACTGGGCTTCCCGGGGATCTTGGACAATCGCGATTCCGCCGCGTTCTTTTACCGCCCAAAGGCCGGCGCTGCCATCGTCTAATCTGCCGGTAAGAATGACGCCGATAACGCGCGGTCCATAAGCCAGTGCAGCGGAGCGAAACAAGGGATCGATCGCCGGGCGCGTAAAGTTCTCGCGCGGACCGTTGGTAGTCAGGACTTGCTCGCCGACAATGACCAGATGGCGATTGGGCGGTGCGACGTAAACCCGGCCGCGGCGAATCGGCTCGTGATCTACGGCGTGCGCGACCTTCAGCGCCGTCACCGGCTGCAGAATGCTCGGCAGCAACCCGGGACCGTCCGGGGAAGTGTGTTGGACGATAAAGATTGCCGCGTTGATATCTGTGGCTACATCGCCCAATAAAACTCGCAATGCCGCCAGCCCGCCGGCAGAAGTTCCGACGACAATCATAGCTAGATTATTTATTTTGTTTGGCGTCGTCATAGCGCAGGAGAAAGATATCGAACCAGCAATCTGTCGACCTCTGAAAATTAAGAGCGCGCGAACGCGGGGCCGGATATTTTGCCGCTGAACGCGCTAACCCGTGCGGTTATTGGCCTCTTTGCCTTCGATGATGCGGTGCAGCCGCTCGTGATCTATCGGTTTGACTAAATGATAGTCGAAACCGGCGGCGCGCGAGCGCTCACGATCTTCGTCGCGACCCCAACCGGTTTGAGCGACCAAGACAGTCTTGGCAAAGCGCGGCTGCTCGCGTATCTGACGGGCGACATCGTAGCCGCTCATGCCGTGCGGCAAACCAATATCGATAATCGCGTAGTCCGGCACGAAGTCCATCAGTAGCGACAGTGCGCCTGGGCCGTCATTGGCGGCTTTGACTTCATGCCCGTCAAGCTCCATCAGCATGGACAGCGACGTCGCCTGCATCTTGTTATCGTCGACGATGAGAATTTTCTTGTGCTCTTGGGCCGGCCGGGGTTCAGCGTCGGCTAGCGCTTGATCTTCCACTGGCAGCGGAGCTTGCGTCATGAGCGGCAGCCGGACGATGAATACGCTGCCGCGATTAATTCCTTCGCTATGCGCCTGGACGCTGCCGCCGTGCAAATCGACCAGGTTTTTGACCAGAGTTAGGCCGATGCCCAGGCCGCCGCCCTCGGTGGTGCGCTCTCCCTGGCTGAACATTTCAAAGGCGCGGCGCAATAGTTGGTTAGACATGCCGACGCCGTCGTCGCTCACGCTGACGACGACATCGCTCTTCTCCCTTTCCGCGGCAATGCGGATGGAGCCGACTTCGTGGGTAAATTTTGCGGCATTGATCAGCAGGTTGGAAAACACTTGCTCGAGGCGGGCGCGGTCGGCCTCGACCCAGAGTGGGGCATCGGGCAAATCGACTTGCAGGCGATGCTGCTTTTCATCGAGATAAGGTTGGCCGGTTTCGATCGCTTCACCGATGATTTTGGTGAGATCGAGGGGCTGCTTGCGCAAGGCGAGGCGGTTGCGCGTCAACCGGCTGACGTCGAGCAGATCTTCCAACATGCGCGCCATTTGTTGCACCTCGCGGCCGATGATGTTCAAGCTGGTTTGGAATCGGGGCTCGGCGTTGCTCAAGTTACGCAGGATTTCCACCGCATTGCTGATCGGCGCCAGGGGATTGCGCATTTCGTGGGCGAGCAACGCGACAAACTCGTTTTTCTGACGGTCGGCTTCTTTAAGCTCTGCGACCCGATCTTGCAACGCGGCTGCGGTTTGCTTCTGAGGGCTGATATCGAAACAGACTCCGCTCAGGTATGCCGGCGCACCCGTGCCATCGGGGACAACTTTGGCCGTCGTCAAAAGCCAACAGATCGAGCCGTCGGGGCGCAAGAAACGCAACTCCTCGGAAAAACCGCCGGTTGCCAGAGCGTGACGCCGCGCGGCGCGTAGTTTTTCCCGATCGTCCGGATGAATCCGCTTGAAAAATCCCTCGTCGGTGCTGGTCGGTTCCGCCGGCAGACCCAGCAGCGCATGGATTCTTTCGTCCCAATGCAAGCGATCGCTCTTCAGATCGCAATACCAGGTGCCGAGGGAGCCGCCTTCGAGCGCCAACCGCAAGCGTTCTTCTTTTTCACGCAGCGCCTGCTCAGCATTTTTTATATCGGTGACATCGACGGCCGAGCCGACGTAGCCCAAAAAATCGCCGGCGTCGGAGAGGCGCGGCACGCCGAGGCAGTTCAGCCAGCGGTATTCACCGTCACGGCGGCGCAAACGAAAGCTGGCTTCGAACGGAATGCGCCGGTTCATCGAGCGCCCGTAGTTTTTGACAAACACGTCATGATCTTCGGGATGGATGTAATGGGACCAGACATCACCTTGTAACTCGGCTCCGCTGCCGGCGCCGACAAACTGCCTAAAAGCTTTATTGACGGATTCACCGCCGTCAACGTCCTTGAGCCAGATGATTACCGGCGCGCTTTCGGCAAGCAGGCGGAAACGCTCTTCGCTTTCGCGGATCGCTTCGGCGCTCTTTTTGATATCGTCAATATCGATCAACAGAATCACCGCGCCTTCGATCTTGTGGTTGACGGTGCGGTAGGGATGGATCCGCAGGCGATGCCAGCGCCCGTCGGCATCGCGCACTTCGCGCTCGCGCACCTGCTCTTGGTTGATGACTTCACGGATCAAGTTATCGAGGTCGGCGATGTCGAGGTTGGTCTTTAAATCGCTGAGCGGGCGGCCGATGTCGTTGGCGCGCAGGTTAATCGCCCGGCACGCCGCCTCGGTATAGCGCCGGATGCGCAGGTCCGAACCGACCATAACCATCGGGATGGCCATGCTGGCGAGCAGGTTGGTCAAATCGTCGTTGAGCTCATTGAGCTCGCGATTGCGAGTTTGCAGCTGCTCGTTGACCGTCATCAGTTCTTCATTGGTGGACTGCAGTTCCTCCTTGGCGGTTTCAAGTTCCTCGTTGGTGCTTTGCAATTCCTCGTTGCTCGAGAGGGTTTCCTCATTGGCCGAGCGCAGCTCTTCGTTGGCGGCGTCCTGCTGCTCGAGCAGCGACTGCAAGTATTCTTTGGTCGCGGCCAGCTCGCGGCGCAGTAGCACGACTTCGCTTTCTTCTTGATGCAGAAATGCCTGGGACCGAGCCTTGCGCGCCTCACCCTCGGTATCCGCGGCGCGGCCGGGCCCCGGGGGCTCGTTGAACAAAACCAGAAAACAGGTTTCGTGGCTGCCCGGCGGCCGTACCGGCACCACTTCGAGATCGACGCTCTGAGTGTCGCCGCTGTCCCCATCGAGGCGCAGCTGCACTCCCTGGCGGCGCACCGTTCGATGATGGTTACGTGCCTCGTCGATGGCGCCGCGCAGTTCCAGGAATAATCCTTCGCGCGCCATCTTAAGCAAATTGGTGGTTGGCTCGCCGGACGGCAATTCCAAATATTGCCCGGTGCGGCCGCGAAACTGGAGGATGTCGAGATTATCGTTGACGAGCACGCCCGGCGGCGCATAGCGCCCGAGCAGAAGCCGGTCGACTTCGCGGTGAAAGTCCATCGGCATTGCCGCCGGTGCCAGGCTGCGCTTCTCGGCCAAATGGCCGGTATGACGAAAGTTGTTTGAAGGGAAGTTAATAAAAGGCCGGTTCGCAGTTGGTTTTTTGAGGTAAATTTTGTTCGTCCGATCGGTGACATCGAATAGATCGAGGTGGTCGCCGACGGATTCGGCGCTGCCGAGCACGAGAAATCCGGGCGAGTTGAGGGCGTAATGGAACGTCGGCAAAACCTGCTTTTGCAGCGGCGGCGACAGATAGATCAGCACGTTGCGGCAACTGACGATATCGACATGGGAAAAGGGCGGGTCCAAGGTCAAGTTCTGGCGCGCAAAGACGCAGAGATCGCGCAGCGATTTGTCGATTCGGTAGGTATGGTCCTCCTTTTGAAAAAAACGCCGCAAGCGCTCAGGAGTGACCTCGGCTTCGATACTGTCGGGATAAATGCCGGCGCGCGCTTTGTCGAGTGAGGCCGGTTCGCTGATATCGGTGGCGAAGATCTGAATCGGCGGACGTATCGGTTTGTCATCGAAGAACTCGATTAAACTCATGGCGATGGAATAGGCTTCCTGGCCGGTGGAGCAACCCGGCACCCAGACGCGGATCGTCGCCAACGGTGGCTTGCCATCGACGACTGCCGGATAGACTTGTGCTTTCAAGGCATCGAACAGAGCCGGATCGCGAAAAAAACTGGTGACGTTAATCAGCAGATCGTGAAAGAGCGCCTTGACCTCTTCCGGGTCGTTCTCCAGGCGTGGGATATATTCGTCGAGGTGCTTGTGGGTATGCAGCGCCATGCGCCGAATGATGCGCCGTTTTATCGTCGTGTCGCGATACAATCCGAAATCGACGCCGGTGACCGCGCGCACTCGGGTTAGTATTTTTCGGTATTGGCTTTCGCCATCCGCGTCAATAATAATCGGAGCGGTTTGCGGCGCGATCAGATAGGGGTGGGTGCGGATTTGCGCCAACCGGAGGGCAATTGCCTGAGGCTCGAGGATCAGATCGGCGCAGCCGCTCTCGGCGGCGCTGTGCGGCATGCCGGTAAACTTGGCCGAACGCTCGTCCTGCGCGAACGTGATACCGCCCATCGCCTTGATCTCACACACCCCTTGGGCGCCGTCGGACCCGGTGCCGGATAAAACGATGCCCACGGCATAGGTCTTTTGGTCTTCCGCCAGCGAGCGAAAGAAAAAATCTATCGGCAGATGGAGGCCGCGGGTCTCGGTGCGCGGCGATACGTGAAGCTTACCCTCGACGATCGCCAGGTTCACATTGGGCGGTATTATATAGAAGTGATTGGGCTCGACCTTTTGCCCGTGTGCGGCTTCGCCGACCGGCATTTGCGTATTGCGAGCCAATAACTCGGCGAGCCGGCTTTCATGGTGCGGATCGAGATGTTGGATCAAGACGAACGCCATGCCGGTGTCGTCCGGAAGATGCGTGAGCAGTTGCTGATAGGCTTCGAGACCACCCGCCGACGCGCCGATGCCGACGATCGGAAAGGAGCCGTTGCCGTTATCGGCATCGTTGACCGCGCCCTTGTCGTGCATATCCGGCACCGGAACGGTCGACTCAGGATCGTTGGAATTACTCAAGGTCAAAACTTGCTCCTTCAGTATGACGCTGGAAGTGCTGACAATTACTTTTACTCGCGCGTCGTGTCAACTCGAGCGCAAACTGGGCGGCTGCTGCTGTCCCAATTTCTATAAAGACTATCTGAAAAAGTCGCGTTTGGGAGACATAATTTTTATTTTCTTTCCTCTTATCTCCTTGAGCCCCTAGTGACCATTACCAGCTCGGGCCATTGTTCGTGGCATAAGCGTTGCTGGTTTGTCAAATCACGATTCAATTATCAGGCCAAAGTAAGAGCAGCGCATGCTCGTTGGCCGGGAGGGGAAATGGCCAAACAGCAAACCGATGTCGATTATGATTTTGATGATTGCATCGCAGAGTGTATGGAGTGTCACCGGGTTTGCCTGGAGACAATGGAGTATTGTTTGCGCATGGGGCGGCCAAGCCATGCTGCTCCAGCCCATATCCGCCTGTTGGCCGATTGCGCGCAGATTTGCCAGACCAATGCCGATTTTATGAAGCGCGGCTCGGAGGTCCAAGAAGTCTGCGCCGCCTGCGCCGAAATCTGCTCGCGCTGCGGCAATGACTGCGCGTTAATCGCACCCGACGATGCGCAGCTGCAAGAGTGCGCCGAAATTTGCCTGCGCTGCGCCGCCATTTGCGGCGAAATCGCCGGAGAGTGATCCGATAAATGGCCCGAGCGCTGCAATGAAGCTTAAAAAAATCGATCAACAAGTGATGGTGATCACCGGCGCGTCGTCCGGCATCGGCCTGACGACCGCGCGCATGGCGGCGCAACAGGGAGCCAAGCTGGTTTTAGCGGCGCGCAGCGCCGGCGCGTTGCAGCAACTGACCGATGAGATCAATCGCGGACATCCGCGCCAGGCGATTTCCGTCGAAGCCGATGTCGGTAATCAACAAGACGTGGCGGCCATCGCGCGCGCTGCCATCGAGAGCTTTGGCGGCTTCGATACTTGGATCAATAACGCGGGAATCGGCATGTACGGCAAGCTGGAAGAGATCCCGATCGACGACATGCGCAAGGTTTTCGATACCAATTTTTGGGGTTTGATCTACGGCTCTTTAGAAGCGGTCGGCCATTTGAAAACGCGTGGCGGCGCCTTGATCAACGTCGGCAGCGCGGAATCTGATCGGGCGGCGCCTTTGCAGGGCATCTATGCCGCGTCCAAGCACGCCGTGAAAGGCTTTACCGATGTCCTGCGTATGGAACTCGAAGCCGAGGGTGCGCCGGTATCGGTGACCTTGATTAAACCGGCCGCCATCGATACGCCGTTTCCGTCGAATGCGAAGAATTATCTCGACAGCGCGCCCCAACATGTGGCGCCGGTGTACGCCCCTGACGCGGTAGCCGAAGCCATCCTGCACTGCGCCGCCACGCCGGTGCGCGACTTATTCGTTGGCGCCGGCGCTAAGGGTTATGCGGCGATGGGCCACTATGCGCCCCATTTAGCCGACAAGTTGGGTGAAAAATATATCATCCCCGGCACTGAGAGCGGCCGGCCGCGCAGCTCCCGTAATGGCCTCGACCAGCCTTCGGAACGGCTCCAGGAACGCGGTGATTACCCGGGTCACGTCGCCGAATCGAGCTTATATACCAGAGCGTCGTTGCATCCGTTATTTGCAGCTTTGGCGGCCCTGAGCGCAGGCTTGCTTTTGCGCACATGGTGGCGCGCCAGTCTCGCGGCGTTGCAAAATGACGGATTGCATTGGGCGAATCCTAAGGACAGATCTCGAACACCTCATGAAAAGTACGCCGACGAACGCGAAGAACAATGTGGTTGCCAAACAAAAAACGAAGCGTCGCCGTTGATTAAACAATGCCGAATAACGCGAGCAGATGCAGGTGCGCGGTTGGCACGGTGGATAAATCGCAGGCGGTGGAATCAGGCTTACCCTGGAAGTGGATCGATCGACCAATATCAATAATAATGTTCGCCAAAACAAGCGGAACGAGGAGAAAATATATGAAAGCACTTTGTTGGTACGGCACAAAAGATGTTCGGGTTGAGACCGTGCCCGATCCACAGATCGTCAATCCGCGCGATGCGATCATCAAGATCACGACCACGGCGATTTGCGGATCCGATCTCCATCTCTACGGCGGCTATATTCCGACAATGAGGAAAGGCGATATTCTCGGCCATGAAAACATGGGCGAAGTGATCGAGACCGGCCGGGAAGTAAAAAAATTAAAAATCGGCGATCGGGTCGTCGTGCCGTTTACGATTTCCTGCGGCCAATGTTTCTTTTGCCGTAAACAACTGTGGTCGCTGTGCGACAACACCAATCCTAACGCGTGGATGGCGGAGAAACTGTACAGCTATTCGCCCGCCGGATTGTTCGGCTACACCCATATGCTTGGCGGTTATGCCGGCGGACAGGCGGAGTATTTGCGCGTCCCCTTCGCCGATGTCGGCTGTCTAAAAATTCCCAACGGCCTTGAGGATGAAAAAGTCTTGTTTCTTTCGGATATTTTCCCCACCGGTTACATGGCGGCGGAAAATTGCGACATCGAGGCCGGTGACACGGTAGCCGTTTGGGGGTGTGGACCGGTCGGCCAGTTCGCTATCAAAAGCGCCTATATGCTGGGCGCCGAGCGGGTGATTGCCATCGACCGGTTTCCCGAGCGGTTGGAACTGGCCGAGAAAATAGGCGGCGCCGAGACGATCAATTACGAAAAAGAAGATCTGTTCGAGATTTTAAACGATAAGACCGGCGGGCGCGGGCCGGACCGTTGCATCGATGCAGTCGGCCTGGAATGCCATACGCCGGGACCCATCGGCATTTACGACGCCGTGAAGCAGTCGATGATGTTGGAAACCGACCGGCCCCACGCTTTGCGCCAGGCGATCACCTATTGCCGCAAAGGCGGCACCGTGTCGGTGCCCGGGGTGTACGGCGGTTTCATCGACAAGTTTCCAATCGGCGCGGTGGTCAACAAGGGACTGACGATTAAATCCGGTCAGACCCACATGCATCGTTACATGGAACCGCTGCTGCGGCGGATTGAAAACGGCGAGATCGACCCGTCATATATCATTACCCATCGCCTGCCGCTGGAAGCGGCGCCCCACGGTTATAAAATTTTCCGCAATAAGGAAGAAGGTTGCATCAAGGTGGTGCTGAAGCCCCACGCGGGCGCCGCGGCGTGGGAGAAGCGGGAAAGCGCGCACGAGGTTGACCGAGCGCCACTGAAGGCCGCGGTGGCGCCAGCGTAGCCGTGATGTTTCAGTTCAGCGAGGAGCGGCTGCGCGGCAAACCGCATGGCCAGAAATGATAGTGCCGGTTGATGTTTCTTAGGCGGAATAACGGGTAGGCGGGGATGCGGCAAATCGACCAACTGCCACTGCCTCCGGCGCAACTGCAAACCCGGCATTGCTGAAATGGCAAGCTGGGTAATAAGTTCCGTTTACGTCTCCGGATATATGGGCATCGTTGCGTTGATGTTCATCGAGAATGTGTTTCCGCCGATTCCTTCCGAACTGATCATGCCGCTGGCCGGATACGTAAGTGCCCAGGGGAAATTGTCGCTCGCCGGCGTGATCGTGGCTGGTACCGCGGGCACGGTTCTCGGTGCACTGCCGCTTTATTATCTCGGCCATTTTATCGACGCCGATCGATTGAAAAACTTTGCCGACCGCCATGGCCGCTGGCTGGCGCTTTCGCGGGATGATTTGGCCAAGGCCGAGCGCTGGTTCAAGCGTTACGGCGGCACCGCGGTGTTTTTGTGCCGGCTCGTACCCGGCCTCCGCTCGTTGATTTCCATACCGGCGGGGATTTATCGCATGCAGCTCGTGCGATTTTTTCTGTACACCACTGCTGGTGCGGCGCTCTGGACTACTTTACTGGCATACGTCGGATTTTTATTGGGTAATAATTTTAAAAAAGTCGGCGAGTATCTTGACCCGATTTCCTGGGGCGTGTTAGCGATCATTGCAGGCTGGTATGTGGTGCGCGTCGTTCGTGGAAAAGGCGCGCCGCTCAGTCAAGGGCGATAAACGATAGTTGTATTGAAGGAACAGGATTTTCATGAACCTGCATCCGACTCTGGGACAATAGCTTTGCCGCGGACTTGTTTAAATTAAACACATGCGAAAATTATTGCGGCAGATAGGGCCTGCGACATGAATTTTGCATCATCCGAGCGAGGTAGAGATTTCAATCTTCACAATTCACCATTATGAGGGCCAATCGATGATGATCATAAAGCGATGGAGCGCCTGTTGTCTGGCTTTTTCTCTGGCTTGTTTTGGCGTCGCCGCAATCGCCCAAGAAAGTAAGACGGCCAACGAACGATCGGCCCCGACCAAGCAGATGCGCACGCCGGACGTCGTTTATGTGCCCACTCCGGTTGAAGTGGTCGACGCAATGCTCAAGGTCGCTAAAGCAGGCAAGGGCGATGTGCTGTACGACTTGGGATCGGGGGACGGGCGGATTCCGATCATGGCGGTGGAAAAATACGGCGTGACCCGCGCCGTCGGCATCGACATCAATCCCGAGCGCATCGCCGAGGCGGAGGCCAACAGCGCCAAGGCGGGTGTGCGCGACCGCGTGCGATTTCTCAACGAAGATTTATTCGAAGCGAAGATCAGTGATGCTACGGTGGTGACGTTGTATTTGTTGAATTCGCTCAATATCAAGTTGTTGCCCAAGCTGCTCGATGATTTGAAGCCGGGTACCCGGGTCGTGTCGCATGCCTTCGATATGGGCAACTGGAAGCCGCAGCAGACACTCAAAGTCGACGGGCAGTCGGTTTATTTCTGGACGATTCCGGCGAAGGGCACTGCGGAACACAAAGCGGCGCTGGCGGCAGCGGGTAAGTCAGCAAGCCAGTAGCAAACGACCGCCGCAAAAACCGCGAAGAAGATTTGGTTGTGGGAGCGGTTTAAGACCTGCCCTCTGCGATTGAGCTCGGACACGATATGAAAACCAATTGTATTTTTTCTGTTGTTCTCATTGTTGGCCGTGCCCCATGCCTTCGGTCAGGCGCCCAGTTCGCCGCAGCCGAAGCCGGTGGAAGGCACGGTGCGGACGACGATCGTCGCCAAAGGATTGGAACATCCGTGGGCACTCGAATTTCTTCCCGACGGGCGCATGCTCGTCAGTGAACGGCCTGGACGTTTGCGCGTGGTCGATGGTAAGGGCCGCGTTTCGGAGCCCTTGGGCGGGGTGCCCAAAGTGTTTGCCCAGGGGCAGGGCGGGCTGCTCGATATCACGCGGTCGCCTAACTTTGCTCAGGATCGGCTGATTTATTTTTCCTTTGCCGAAGAGGGCGAGGGCGGCGCTGGCACGGCGGTGGCGCGCGCTGTTTTGGCCGAGCGGGCGCTGGAAAAAGTCCAAGTGATCTGGCGTCAGACGCCTAAGGTTAAGAGTAATAATCATTTCGGCTCGCGTCTGGTGTTCGGCCGCGACGGCAATTTATTCGTTACTATGGGCGATCGCTTCGCTTACCGTGATCAGGCGCAGAATCTGGCTACCACGTTGGGCAAAGTCGTCAGAATCCAACCGGACGGCGGCATTCCGAAGGATAATCCGTTTGTCGGGCGCGAAGGTGCGCGGCCGGAGATCTGGTCCTATGGCCATCGTAACGTGCAAGCGGCGGCGCTCCACCCGGAGTCCGGACAACTCTGGACCGTCGAGCATGGCGCGCGCGGCGGTGACGAGCTGAATCAGCCCCAGCCCGGCAAGAATCATGGCTGGCCGGTGATTACCTATGGCGTGGATTATTCCGGGGCGAAAATCGGCGAAGGCACGAGCAAGACGGGCATGGAGCAACCGGTTTATTATTGGGACCCGGTGATCGCGCCGTCGGGGGCATTGTTTTACACCGGCAACGTCTTCCCGCAATGGAAAGGCAATCTGCTGATCGGTTCTTTGCAGCCGGGCCTGTTGGTGCGGCTGGAAATGACCGCGGGACGGGTTGGCAACGAATCACGCTATGCCGGCGGCGACTTGAGTGCACGAATACGTGATCTGCAGCAAGGGCCGGACGGCGCGATCTACGTCATCACCGACGACAATAACGGCAAAGTCTTGCGCATCGAACCGGCGAAGTAACCAAAGAAAAGCGCCGTTCAAATCGGTCAAACCGTTCAAGCAGTTCAAGTCGTTGTCGGAACAAGATCGGCACCGGAAAAGCTGAAAGGCGATAGAAGTAGAAATTTAGCCACCGGCATTGTCGATATGCATGAAAGTTTTTTGTGGCATGCCAAATTTCCTCTGCTAATAAGCTCTGGCGCTGCACATTTGAGCGGCCGTGTTGCCCGCACGCTCCGATAAATCTTTTTACTATTTTTGCGTTCTCTGCGGCTAATATTCCGTTCCGGATCTTTTTCGGTTTCGTTTTCGCGCTGAGTAGTTGGAGCTGCGATGGACCGCAGTCGGCGCTCGATCCCGCCGGTCACGGCGCCCAGTGGATCGCCGATATTTTCTGGTGGATGACCGGTTCGGCGACGGTCATCTGGCTCGGGGTAATCGTCCTAGCGATCTGGGCGGCGCGCAGCGCGCCGGAAAAGCAAAACCGGCGGCGCACTAATATAATGATCATTGGCGGCGGCGCCGTAGTTCCCACCCTGGCGCTGGCGCTGCTGCTGCTTTATGGCCTGGCGCCGATACCAACCTTACTCGCGCCCGCGCCGCCGGGCAGCCTGCAAATCGCAGTCTCCGGCGAGCAGTGGTGGTGGCGCGTGCATTATCGCCCGCCCGGCGGCGCCGTCGTCAGCCTCGCCAACGAAATCCGCCTGCCGGTCGGCGCGCCGGCGGAGTTTCATTTACAAAGTCCCGATGTCGTCCATTCCTTCTGGATTCCGCCCTTGGGCGGCAAGATCGACATGTTGCCCGGCCGTATCACGCGCCTTGTCTTGACGCCGAAACGGACCGGAACTTTTCGCGGCGCCTGTGCCGAGTACTGCGGTACCTCCCACGCGCTGATGGCGTTTCCCGTCGTGGTCATGGAACCGGCGGACTTCGCCCGCTGGCTGGCGGCGCAAGCCCTGCCGGCGCCGGCGCCCGCGACGCCGCTGGCTGCGCGCGGGTTGGCAACTTTTTTAGAGAACGGCTGCGGCGCTTGTCACAGCATCCGTGGCACATCCGCCAGCGGTGTCATCGGCCCCGATCTCACCCATGTCGGCAGCCGGATGAGTATCGGCGCAGGAATTTTGCCTAACACTGCGGAGACGTTCGTGCGCTGGCTCAGGCATACGGATAAGTTAAAACCGGGGGTGCATATGCCGGCTTTCGCCATGCTGCCTGAGCCCGAGCTGCAGGCGGTGGCGGCGTATCTGGATGGATTAGAATGATGGAAACCGTTCAATCGCTAACACTCCGTTCAACCGCGTTGCTCCGCTCAAAACGTTCAACCGCTTCGCTCTGTCGGACTATGAGGTTGCAGCCTTCCTCCCTTAGGATGGGTGGAGCATGAGCGATACCCATCATTCCGAACGGTGGGTATCGGCGCTTTGCGCCTCCACCCACCCTACAATTGCTACCGTAACTTCGGACTACGGCTTGAACGGAGCGCAGCGCTTGATCGACTTGAACGGTTTGAACGTATTTCAGTTATGAAGAGACCCGATCCCCAGCCCTTAGCCGAAGCTTTGCCCGTCGAACAGCGGCAAGGGCAAGCCGAGCGACTGATCCGTACCTGGGCGACGCCCTCGGGTTGGCGCTATTGGTCGTCGGTCAACAATCAGGACGTCGGTTTGTGGTACACCGGGCTGACGTTTATCTTCCTGCTCTTCGGCGGCGCGCTGGCACTGTTGATGCGCATCCAACTCGCCGTACCCGACAACGATTTTCTTGCCGCCGAAACTTACAACCAGGCATTCACCGTACACGGCTCGGTGATGATGTTTTTGTTCGCGATTCCGATCTTCGAAGCGATCGCGGTGTTGTTTTTGCCGCAAATGCTCGGCGCGCGCGACTTGCCGTTCCCGCGTCTTTCGGCATTTGGCTTTTGGTGTTTTCTTCTCGGCGGCGTGTTTCTTTGCGGGTCGATCTTCTTCGATGCCGCGCCGCACGGCGGTTGGTTCATGTATCCGCCGCTCACTTCCAAGTATCAGCCCGACATCGGCGCGGATATTTGGCTATTGGGGTTTTCTTTCATCGAGATCGCCGCCATCGCCGCCGCCGTGGAGATGATCGTCGGCTCGCTCAAGACCAGACCGCCCGGCATGCGCCTTAATTTAATGCCGCTTTATGTTTGGTATGTGCTGGTCGCCGCGGTGATGATCGTCTTCGCTTTTCCGCCATTGATCGCCGGCAGCATGCTGCTCGAGATCGAACGCGCCTTTGACTGGCCGTTCTTCAATCCCGAGCGCGGCGGCGATCCGCTGCTCTGGCAACATTTGTTTTGGCTCTTTGGCCACCCCGAAGTCTACATCATTTTTTTGCCCTCGGTGGCGCTGATCGCGATGATCGTGCCGACCTTCGCCCAACGCCCGATAGTCGGCTACAGCTGGATCGTGCTGGCGGCGGTGGGCACCGGCTTTCTTAGTTTCGGCCTATGGGTGCATCACATGTTTACCACCGGGTTGCCGGGCATTACCCTCGGCTTATTTGCCGCCGCCTCGCAGGCGGTGGCGCTGCCCACCGGCGTGCAGATCTTCTGCTTCATCGCCACCCTCGCCGCCGGACGCATGGTGCCGTCGGTGCCGATGCTGTGGGCCTTCGGCAGCCTGGTGATTTTTGTGCTCGGCGGCTTGACCGGGGTGATGGTGGCGGTGGCGCCTTTCGATTTTCAAGCCCACGACACGTTTTTCGTTGTCGCCCATTTACATTACGTCCTGATCGGCGGCGCGCTGTTTCCGATCTTCGCCGGTTGCTATTATTTTTTTCCGTTGATCAGCGGCAAGCTGCTCTCGGATAAATTGGCCAAGATCGCTTTCTGGCTCGCCTTTATCGGATTCAATATCGCCTTTCTGCCGATGCATGTGACCGGCCTGCGCGGCATGCCGCGGCGGGTTTTTACATATCCGGCGGGAATGGGTTTCGATGGTCTGAATCTAGTTTCGACGATCGGTGCCTTTATTCTTGCCGCCGGTATCGCCGTGGTCTTCTGGGATATATTTCGGCCCAAGCGCAATCAGCCCTACGCCGAGCGCAATCCGTGGCGCGCCGGGACCATCGAGTGGACTCAAGAAATGCCCGGCCAACCCTGGGGCATTCGTTCGATACCGGAAATCGATAGCCGGTATCCGTTGTGGGACCAGCCGAATTTTATTCGGGACATCGACGAGGGCAGATTTTATTTGCCCGATGCCGAGGAAGGCCGGCGTGAGACGATCATCACCTCGGTGCTCGATGCCGAGCCGCAACAATGTGCGCGCCTGCCGGCGTCCAGTTTCATCACACTATGGGCGGCGCTCGGCACCGGCGGTTTTTTTATTTTCGGCACTTACCATTGGTGGACCGCGGCGCTCGTCAGTCTGATGGCCGGGATGGCGATAATCATCTACTGGTTATGGACGGGTACCGGGGAAATTCCCGAGAAAGAAAGCAAAGCCGTCGGTCTCGGATTGACATTGCCGCTCTATCTCTCGGGTCGCGCATCGGTGGGCTGGTGGGCGATGTTTATCACCATGCTGGCGCTATTTACGGCCTTTATCTGTTTGGTCTTCGGTTATTTCTTCTACTGGACGGTGCGCGACGACTTTCCCCCCGAACCGACCCCAGGACCGGGTGTGTTCTGGCCGGTGGTCGCAGCGGCGGCGCTGCTCGGTTCTTGGGCCTTAACGCTCTTGAGTGCGCGCTGGAATCGCCTCGACAGCCTCCCGGCTTTTTACCTGGGCCTCGGATGCGCGATTCTTTTAAGCGCCGCCGGCGCCGCGGCACTGCTCGCCGGTCCGTGGCGCACCGGCCTCGACCCAGCGAGCCATGTCTATGGTGCAACCGTTTGGATCCTGGTGATCTGGGCCGCAGCGCAGGCGCTGCTCGGCATCATCATGCAACTTTACTGCATGGCGCGCCGCTGCGCCGGGCGCATGACCGCGCGCTACGACATGGACATTCACAACGTGGCGCTGTACTGGCATTTCACCGCGTTGACGGCCGTGATCACGGTGGCGGTGATCGCCGGCTTTCCGCTCTTAATATGATGAACATGTTCAAGCGTCGGACTATGAAGAAGTTCAAACCGCTCAACCGCTGCGCTCGGTTCAAAACGTTCAAACCGTTTCGGAAAAGATTTACGGACCGGGAGATAAGAAAGGTAAACCTTGAATCTCTTTTTTGACGGTTTGAACGGAGCAAGCGTTTGAACGGAACGAAGTGATTGAACGGCTTGAACGTGTTCATAGGGAAATAAAAATGGCCCCGGAAAATTTGCCAGAACACACAGACCACATCTTGCTACTCACCCTGGGCCCGCTGATCTGGGCGGCCCACTTGCTGTTGAGCTATGGCACGGCGTCGATCTGGTGCGGCAAAATAGTCGGGAGCGGCGGTTCACTCGGCGCCGTTCGCGGCGCGATTGTTGTCTATACGTTGGCCGGACTTGCGGCCACTGCGGTGGTCGCCTGGAGGGGCTATCGCCGGCATCGCACCGGCGCGGCTAGTTTGCCCCATGACGACGATACCCCGGAAGACCGCCGTCGTTTCATCGGTTATGCAACTTTTTTGCTCGCTTGTTTAAGCGCGGCGGCGATCGCGTACGCTGGCTCGATCACGCTGTTTTTTCGGAGTTGTTATTAGATGAAAGAAAAAACCGTTCAAACCGTTCAACCGCTGCGCTCCGTTCAAGCCGTTCAACCCCCACCTGTCCTCCCCCGCGGCGCGGGGGAGGAATGGAACGTGGGGACCTCCACAGACTGACGGAGCGTCAGCGGTTGAACGGAACGAAGTGATTGAACGAAGCAAAGCGATTGAACGGAGCGCAGCGGTTGAACGGAACTAACGACAAAATGCCCCGGCCAATTATTTTCATCATCGCTGTGCTCACGCTTGCGGCTCTCTGGCTGGTGCCTTGGGTTTCGTTGGGCGTGGCGCCGTTTAGCGCGCATATGATCGTCCACATGGGCATCGTCGCCGTGGCGGCGCCGCTGTTGGCGCTTGGGGTTGCCGGCTCCGCTTTCGATCCAGTGGCGCGCTTGCCTGCCCTGTTCCCGCCGATTCCTGTGTCGCTGCTGGAATTTGTCGTCGTCTGGGTCTGGCACACGCCCGCGCTGCATCACGCCGCCCGCCACCTCGGTTTGGCGTTTGTCGCCGAGCAGGGCATGTTTTTTTTCTCCGGGCTCTGGCTCTGGCTGGCGGTTTTCGGCGGCAGCGGCGACGAGCGCCGCAGCCGGGCTGCCGGCGGAGTAATCGCGCTGCTGCTGACGGCCATGCACATGACCTTGCTAGGCGCGCTCCTGGCTCTGGCGCCGCGGCCATTATTCGCTCATGGCTCCGCAGATGCGGCCGCTGTCCTCAGTGCGCCAGATACTTTAGCCGCGCTCGGCGACCAGCATCTCGGCGGTGCGATCATGCTGTTGGTCGGCGGCGTATCCTATCTCGCCGGCGGGCTGTGGCTGACGGCGGCCTTGCTACGTAAAGTGGATTATCGGCCGAGGGCACGGGCATGAAAACGTGGCTATGGTGCGGCGCGCTCGTGCTGGCGCTTTTGGGCATGATCGGGTTTCTCGTTGCCGCCTCAGGGATCATGCCGATCAAAGCCAGCTCGGGCCACTGGGCGATTACCGCCTGGCTGCTACAGTTTTCCAAACAGCGCTCCGTGAGCGCGCATACTCTCGGCGTGAAAGCGCCGCCGCTTGAAGATCCGCGCATGGTGGTCACGGGCGGCGCTTACTACGAGATCGGCTGCCGTCCTTGCCATGGCAGCCCGGAGTTGCGCCAGCCGCGGATCGCCGCGCGCATGATGCCCCCTCCGGTCTATCTGGCGCCGCGCATCGCCAAGTGGGAGGCCGAAGAGCTTTTTTACATGGTCAAACACGGCATCAAGTTCACCGGCATGCCGGCCTGGCCCGCGCCCGGTCGCGACGATGAGGTCTGGACGATAGTCGCGTTCCTCAAGCGCCTGCCGCAACTCGAGGCCGCAGAGTACGCGCGCGTGACCCGGGGTGAAAGCGCGGACGACGGCGTTGATCCGCCGCTGCGTGCGCTGGAGCCCAAATCGGTCGCGACACGCCGCGCGGTGGCGGAAAACTGTTCGCGCTGTCACGGCGCCGATGGCATGGGCCGAAACGGCGCATCGCCGGTCATTGCCGGTCAAAAGCCAGCGTATATTGTCGCGTCCCTCGACGCCTATGGCCGCGGCCGGCGTCATAGCGGCATGATGGAACCGATCGCCGCCGGGTTGAGCGCGCAAACGATGACTGAACTTGGAGATTTTTACGCCGGGCTGGCGCCCGCTTCTCGCCCCGGCGGCTCAAGCGCCGCCATCGCGCGCGGGCGGACAATCGCCCTGGGCGGCTTGCCGCAAAAAAAAGTCCCGCCTTGCGCGGAGTGTCATGGTCCCGGCGCGCATCGCCGTAATCCTTCCTATCCCGATCTCGCCGGCCAGCACGCCGACTACCTAATCGCGCAATTACGACTCTTCAAAACCGGCCAACGGGGCGGCACCAGCTATGCGCACCTTATGCAACATGTCGCGCCGCATTTGACCGAGGGGCAAATGCGCGACGTCGCGGCGTACTACAACGCCGTGAACGTCAAATAGCAGGCGAAAGACCGAATTGGATCATCGATTGGATCGAGCTGTCTCGAGTTCACGGCGATATCTTTCTGAACGTCGCGTGATCGGGACAAAACCGGTTTGGCGCCCCATTGCATTGTGTTATGCAAGCGGTAGCTTGCGGGCTGAATTTTTTGATAGTAATAGAGTTGTCTCTGTGGATTATCGCTCGGGTGAGAGCCCGGCGATGCAACTCGTAGGTCAAACATTTCCATCGTTATGGCAAAGCGAATGAACCGATCTAAAACCCCTTTACCGGCGCTGGCCAAGGCGCCCACCGGTATCGGCGGCTTGGATGAAATCACCGGCGGCGGCTTGCCGCGCGGACGCACTTCACTTTTCGCCGGCACCGCCGGCGCCGGCAAAACTCTTTTCGGCATGGAGTTCATCTACCGCGGCGCCACCGAATTCGGCGAGCCCGGCGTGGTCATGGCCTTCGAGGAGAGCGAAACCGAACTGATCGAGAACGTCGCCAGTCTCGGCTTCGATTTCGACGGACTGATCAAACGCAACCAGCTGGCGATCGATTTTGTCCGGGTCGAGCGCAGCGAGATCGAAGAGACCGGCGAATACGACCTCGAAGGATTGTTTATCCGCCTGGGCCACGCCATCGACAAAGTAAAAGCCAAGCGCGTCCTGCTCGACACCATTGAAGCGCTGTTCGCCGCCTTGCCCAATGAAGGTGTCTTGCGCGCCGAGTTGCGCCGGCTGTTTCGCTGGCTCAAAGAGCGCGGCGTCACTGCCGTAATCACCGCCGAACGCGGCGGCGGCGCGCTAACCCGCCACGGCCTGGAAGAGTATGTTTCGGATTGCGTCATTCTGCTCGACCATCGGGTGATCGAACAGGTGTCGACCCGGCGTCTGCGTGTGGTCAAGTATCGCGGTACGACTCACGGCACCAACGAGTATCCGTTCCTGATCGATGAGGGCGGGATCTCGGTATTGCCGGTGACGTCGCTTGGTTTAAACCACGAGGCTCCCACCGAGCGCATCTCTTCGGGAATTGCCAGGCTCGACGCCATGCTCGATGGCAAGGGCTACTACCGCGGCGGCAGTGTGTTGATTTCCGGCACGCCCGGCTCGGGCAAGAGCTCGCTCTCGGCGCACTTTATCGACGCCGCGTGCGCGCGCGGCGAGCGCTGTATATATTTTCCCTTTGAAGAATCGCAGCAGCAGATCGTGCGCAATATGGCCTCCATCGGCATCGATCTCGGCCGCTGGGTCGAGCGCGGCTTGTTGCGTTTTCATCCGGCGCGGCCGCAAGTTCAAGGCTTGGAGTCCCACCTGGCGCTGATGCTCAAGCAGATAGGCGATTTCAATCCCGCGGTGGTGGTGATCGATCCGGTGACTACTCTCACCGAAATCGGCAGCTCGCTGGAAGCCAAAACCATGCTCGTGCGCCTGGTGGATTTTTTGAAATCGCGGAAGATTACCGCGCTGTTGACCAGTCTGACCAGCGATCAGGAGAAACCGGAACAGTCCGAGGTTGGCATTTCGTCGTTGATGGACACCTGGCTCTTGTTACGCAATCTGGAAATGAACGGCGAGCGCAATCGCGGCCTGTATATTCTAAAATCCCGCGGCATGCCGCACTCCAATCAGATCCGCGAGTTCACGTTGACCGACCAGGGCGCCCAATTACGGGAAGTCTATGCGGGAGTCGCCGGCGTTCTGTTCGGCACCGCGCGGGTGACGCAGGAGGCGCGGGAGCGCGCCGAAACGCTGGCGCAGCAGCAGGAGATCGAGCGCAAACAGCGCGAACTCGAAAGCAAGCGTTTGGCCATGGAAGCGCAAATCGCCTCACTGCGGGCGGGCTTTACCAGCGAGTGTGCTGAAATTGAAAAAATCGTGAAGGATATGCGCATTGCTGAGGACCTTGTGACGGGAACGCGCGCTGTGCTCGCCGGTTTGCGTGGCGCCGATGCTGATGGAATGTCCGGCAAACCTCGAAGGAAAGGAGTAAACCATGGCGGTGAAAGAAGAAACGGCGGCAAAGCGAACGGGCGCAAAGACCGGCGCGGCACCCTCGTCGAATAAGCAGTGGCAACTGCGCCTCTATGTTGCCGGGCAGACGCCGAAATGTTTGACTGCCTTGGCTAACTTGAAGAAAATCTGCGAGGAGAATCTGGCGGGGGAGTATGAGATCGAAATCATCGATCTGCTCAAGCGGCCGCAATTAGCGCGCGGCGATCAAATCCTGGCGATTCCGACTTTGGTGCGCAAGCTTCCCGAGCCGATTCACAAAATCATCGGCGATCTGTCCAACACCGAGCGCGTGCTCGTCGGCTTGGATTTGCGGCCCGCGAGCTAGCGAGATGCGCGAGGTTTAAGATCGCTCAAAATGTTCCGGTTGTCCGGCGAGATACGGGCGACTGGATTACGGTGAATGGGAATACCATTGGCAAAACGAAAAAATAAATCCGTAGCATCGGAGCAGGCCGCTAACGCTGACGCGCAGATTTATCTGCTCAAGCTGTGCATTAGCGGCATGACGCCGCGCTCGCGCCAGGCGTTGACCAACCTCAAGCGCCTGTGCGACGAGTATCTCGACGGCAACTATGCGCTCGAGGTCATCGATCTTTACCAGCAACCGGAGCTGGCCGCGCGTCATCGCATCATAGCCACGCCGACACTGCTGAAAAATCTGCCGTTACCGGTGCGCCAGATGTTCGGCGATCTGTCCGACACCAAGGCCACCTTGCGCCGTCTCGGTATCGCCGTCGAGGAGGAAGAGGCGCATGACGCCCCCGGCGCAAAATAGCGATGATTTGCGGGTGGTGAATCAGGAACTGCGAACCCGCCTGGAAGAGGCGGAAGAGTTGCTGGCTGCGATTCGCGCCGGCAGCGTCGACGCGCTGGTGATCGAAGGACCCCAGGGACCCCAGGTCTACACCCTCGAAGGCGCGGAACAACCGTATCGCACTTATGTCGAGACCATGAACGAAGGCGCGGTGACGCTTTCGCAGGATGGAACCGTTCTCTACTGTAATCGGCAATTCGCCGAATTGACCGGCGCCTCCATTGAAGAGACCATCGGCCGATCGATCTTAGCGTTCATTGCCAGTGCCGACCAGGATGCGGTCGCCGCGCTGTTGCGCGCCGTGGAGGGCGGCAGCGGCTGGGTTGAAATCATGCTTGAGGATCGCGCCGGCACGCCGGTTCCGGTGCGGATATCGGCCCGGCGCACCTGGCTCGGCAGCGACGAATTTATCTGCCTGGTGGTGACCGATTTGCGCGGCCAGAAGCTGCAAGATCAACTGCGCGAAGCCGACCAGCGCAAGAATGAGTTTCTGGCCATACTCGGACATGAGCTGCGAAATCCACTGGCGATCATTCACAATGTGCTGCAGGTACTGCGCAAAAAACATGGCGCCGACGCGTCGGCCGACATGCGCGGGATGATCGAGGAACAAGTGCGCCAGATGGGCCGTCTGATCGACGATCTACTCGACGTCTCGCGCATTACCACCGGCAAGATTCGCCTGGAGTTGGCGCGCTGCGACATTGCCAAAGTTGTGGCCGAGACCGTGCAAAGCTACCGCGCCGGTCTTGAAGCCAACGGTTTGATCCTCGCTCTCGAACTGCCAAACCGGCGGTTGTACGTCAACGGCGACAAAATCCGGCTCGCCCAGGTAATCGGCAATTTACTGCATAACGCAAACAAGTTCACCGACGGCGACGGCAAGGTAACCGTGGCATTGAGCGCAGACCCGGCCGGCAATTCGGTCTCGATTCGGGTGCATGACACCGGCATGGGCATGGACAGCGAAACGTTGCAGCGCGTGTTCGACACCTTCGCCCAGGCGGACCGCAGCATCGCGCGCAGCCGCGGCGGGCTCGGCTTGGGGTTGGCGCTGGTCAAAGGGCTGGTCGAGCTCCATGGCGGCGCGGTGACGGCGGCCAGCGCCGGTGCTGGGCAGGGTTCCGAATTTATCATTAGCTTGCCCCTTGAAAGCGCCGCATCGGAAGCCCCTGCCGAGGAAGCGGCGCGCGTGGGCCACACCCGCGGCTTTCGCATTCTAATTATCGAGGACAACGAGGCCGGTGCCCTGAGTATGCAGATGTTGTTGACCCAGCTTGGCCATGTCGTCGAAGTCGCCCATAACGGCATAGAGGGTCTCGCTGCGGTGACACATTTCAAACCCGAGGTGGTGCTCTGCGATATCGGACTGCCCGGACTTGACGGCTATCAGATTGCGCAGCAGTTGCGCCAGCGCGAAGAAGGCGGAAAAACATTTTTGATTGCCCTCAGCGGTTACGGTCAGGATGAGGACAAACGGCGCGCTCTCGCCGCCGGCTTCAACACGCACTTTGTCAAACCGTTAAGAGTCAATTTGCTCGAGAAGCACCTGGCGGAGTTGGAAACGGCAAAAAACCGCTAAGACAATTGACCGCCAACGGTGTCGGCTCACTACGCAAGCGCTATGAGCGCCGACGGCCGGTCACCGCTCAGGTAAAAACCCGCCCCGGATTAAGTTTCCACAAGCGACAGGCAACAACATCGCAAATCGCGCAGTGCCGAACCGCACACGAGTCGCGAAGATGATTTAACCACGAATGTTCAGGCACCGCCGTACGCCGTTCATTCGAGCTTACTTCCGTTTGCCGGCGCCGCCCTTACGTTCACGGGATAATCGAGCGAGGCATACCAGCTGCCGCGGCCCTGCGGGGTGAGGTCGAGAACGTTATAAACGGGTGACAAAAGGTCGAGACCGCGTTCATTGATATCCGCTGCCATATGCGGATGGGCGCTATAGAAGTGTCTCAGTGTGCCGTCAGCCTCACGGGTAAATACCGATACGGTCGAGTCCTGATTCCCCTCGCGATCTTCTCCGCCCATATCATACTTGAACGTGCTGCCGTCGGCGGTGCTCAACAGGCGCAAATTGTTCCATTGTTGCCGGCGCGCATGGGCGCGCAGAGCCGCTGGATCCGCGGCGGCGACAATCGCTAGACCGACATTTTGCGCCAGATGGTGCGCCACTCCGTTGAGACTATCGATCAAAAGCGTACACATCGGACAGGGGCTGGTTTGCCGCTTTCCATACATGAACTGATAGAGCACCAGGGCACGATCGGGCGCGGCGAACAATTCGCTTAAGCGCACCGTCCGCGCCGGAGTGTCGCCGTCGTTGAGATCAGCCGGACCTTCAATAAACGCATAGTTCTCAACCGCCGCACCCTGGGGCAATTCGCGGCGCAGTTTCGCCACCCGTTCGCGCAGCTTCATCGATTCAATTTCCACTAAGCGCAACGCTTCTCGCTTGGCAAGGTATTCCGTAGATTCATTGTGCAACCGGGTTCGTCGTGTGCCCTCGTGGATTTTGTCTTGTTCCATTGGTTTATCCTCCTAAATTGAATTGATAAACGACGTAGCCGATTAGACTAAGCCGCTATGAATGGCACGAATACCCAGGATAGGTTTGGGCCGTGGTGGTGGTTCATGCTATTGGAGAAATCGCCACGACTAGCGCGACAAAGCTGATCAGCGCGCAACCGGCGCGCGCCACGTGGGAATACTCCCAGCGGTCGCGTAGCGCTGTCCAATCCGGCGCAACGGCTTTGTTTTGCGGTCTGTTCGCGCCCAAGCTGAAAAAACCAACACTGAATGGATTCAGTTGCACTCCTTCGACCCAGAACCGATTGACCGGATGAGTGACGAGCCAATAGACCGCTTGCATGGCGATCAATCCGAGCAGTGCGATAAAAGTTAGCCAGAATTCATCTCCGCCTGGGGTTAAAAACAGCAGAAGCAATATCGCGATGGTGCCGCCGCCTTCGCCGACACCGCCGCCGACGGTAAATCCCGGATAATAAATTCCCTGCATCGCGTAGTAGGTTTTGCGATCGAGGCGCATCTTTCCGGGGAGCTCCAGAGCGTGCGCGAGTGAGAGCGACAACGCGAGGGTTATCAAAGTCAATGTCACAATCTGCAATAGGATGAACATAATCCTAGTCCGTAATCCGCTCTTTCACGCGCAGCCGGTCAATTTGCAATTCCTCGATGGGCAACCGTTTGAGCGACGCCCCCTCGATTATCACTCGCCTGATCGCCAAGCGTCCGATCGCAAGCGCGCCGATAGCTATGGCGCCGGCGCTCACGAGCGCCAGAGCGGTTGCGACACGCGCGAAAGCCAACTGCGAGTCGGTTCTGGGTGCCATTTCAGCTTCCTCCATAATTAGCGGCGCTCGTGCAAACCGTCCTTCTCAGCTTTCTGACTTTATTGCGCTGGGCTCCATGTAGATCAGTTCCCAGATATGACCATCCGGATCCTGAAAACCATGCGCATACATAAAACCGTGGTCTTGCGGTTGGTTGTAAGTTTTGCCGCCGCCGGCGACCGCTTTGCTCACGGTGTCGTCCACCGCCGCACGGCTTTCGCAAGATAAACAAATTAGCGCTTCCGTGCTTTTCGTCGCATCGCAAATCGGATTAGGCGTGAACTCTTTGAATTTTGCGTGGGTGAGGAGCATTGCATAAATGTCCTCGCTGATCACCATGCATGCCGCGGTGTCGTCGGTGAATTGCGGGTTGAATGTGAAATTGAGCGATGAAAAGAAATCCATCGATGATTTCAAATTCTTTACCGGTAAGTTGACAAAGATTTTACGCGCCATAATGTTCCCTCCTCGAAATATGTTCCGTTGAACCAGCCGCTCCCTTGATCGTCACCTACGAATTGAGCAATTTTCTTCAGCCGGTGTAAAGCGTTCGCTATTCTTTCTGTTTAGTCGAACGAGTTCTGACGAATTCGACATTTCAAAAGTCGATTGCGGCGGACATATTACCCCGTGTTGACTACATCCGGATCGAATCTCAAAGGCGAACCAGAAGATCGTGTCTGTCTCACGAATGGGACATCTTTAGACTATAATCGGCGAAATTAAACCAATTTTGACTGGCACACTCCTTGGGTTAGATGCCCTGAAATGAAGAAATTTATGAAAAATTATTCTCACCACGTTCCGCCAGGGCTGCTATTTCTCCTATTAGCATTGTCCGCTTGCGCTCGAAGCTATGGCGATGACGCCATAAAAGTTACCCAACCTACTGAAAAAGTTGCTGAAACTGTAAAACAAAAGGCCCAGGCTACAGAGAAGCGCGAGGGCAGTCAGGATTTAGTCAAAGACGAAGTCAGCGTAAAAAAATCCGCAGAGGGGACGCCGATAATCGAACAAACCGGCGAGGCATCAAGTTACGGGCGTGGGTTCCACGGTAAAACTACCGCCAATGGGGAAAAATTCGACAAGAATAATTTAACCGCCGCGCACCCGACACTGCCGTTGGGAACAAAAGCCACCGTGACCAATCTGGACAACGGAAAATCCGTCGATGTGACGATTAACGACCGCGGGCCTTACGTCAAAGGACGCGACATCGATGTATCGGAAGGCGTGGCGAAGGAATTAGACATGACCAAGAGCGGCATTGCTCCTGTAAAAATCGAGGCGGAGATACCTGCCGGCGAAAAACCTGCAAGCAAGGGTAATGCATCGGCACCTCAGAAAAAGGCGGTCAAAAATAACCGTTAAATTCTTACCCAACCCTTGCCGTGTCGGTTTCGACTGAGGGCCGCTTCCTCGAGAGATAGCTACCGTGGCTTTTTATTGCGCCGCTGTTGACCATGCTGACGTGAAGGTTGCTGAGTTAGTTCGGCGTGGTTTTCAGATAGAGCGGAGTTCGGTTTGGCGTCAAGAAAATTGCCGGCTTGGCGTTGGCTTGTCCACGTCTGGAAAAGAAATTTTCCAGGATATTTTCGATAGAAAGGACTCCGGCGATGTTGTCGCTGCCGTTGACGACGATACCAACCGGAGCGCCGCTGGCGTCGAGCACGACGCCTCCACTCATGTGATTCTCGACCCGCATGCCCCATTTGGTGTCCAAGGCAATGCCTGCGTTACGGAGGTAAACCGGTGAATAGAGCTCATAATCGGCGGAAAAATAGCCGCGATGCTTATCGTCGCGCAAATTCAAGAATCCGTGGCTGATGTGGAACTGCCCCTGCTGCGGATAGCCGGCGATGAATACTTTTTGCGGTGGGAAGAGGGGCTGGAGTTCGAAATCCGCTCGCGGTTGGCCAAGGTCGATTTTGCCTTGAACAAAATCTTTAAGCTTCCAATACGGAAAACCGGTTTGCGGCCCGGCCTTTAGCCGGGCGACGACAAAATCGCGTTGTTTGATGATCTCGTCGGGGCTGTGGCTCGATTTGCCATGGGTCGAGTCGGCTTCGTTCAAATGGGAGAGCACTTCGATCTCATATTCGCTCGCCCCATTCTGCGCCAGATAGCGCATGCGCGGACGACTTTCCGAGCAATCGGAATGGGCGGCGAAGCGGCTGGCGCGCGCTTCCAAACAGTATTTCATCACGTGATATGCCGTGATGAACAGGCCGTCGCGGGAAATCAGAAACCCTGAGCCGATATGAATCCGCTGTTTGGCTTCGCCGTTTTGATATTCAAGCAAAATTTTCACGCTCCTCGACTCAACGTCGCGCCATGAAAATTCCGCGCCGGCTGATTTGAGCTGCTCAGCTCCCGTCAAATACTCGCTAGAAACGAACGACGGACAAAGCAACGCAATGATGATGAAAAAAATCGAACGTTGCACGGGAAATTCTCCGCAGGTTAAAAGACCATCCAAAAAAAATCAACTAAATTCACGCGATTGAATGAATTTATTCCGGCGCTCAAAACGATTGGATTTTTGCGACGGAAAAAAAATGGCACGATCCCTATGATTTTCTATAGGGGATGGCTGGATGATCTGGCAATTTTTAATTTCCGGACCAGCGGATTCACGCCTCTCAGTGAGCGCACGCTGGTCTGGAGATTGCAGTTTATTAGCCTATGGGTTTGTCGCCGCCTCATACCGGACGGCGAGGTCTGGAGCGCCCAATGGCTTCTCGAAATATGGCGAAGTATTTAAAAAAAGTCGTGGAGCCGCCCAGCGCCCTGACGCGACCCCGACCGATATTCAAGAAGCCGCGGCCTGCCGGGGCCAAGCCATCGCCGGAGCCGAAATGGCAACGGGTGAAAGTCGGTTTATTAGTTAGGTTCGACGCAAAACCTGGAAAGGAAAACGAGTTGGCGGGTTATCTCCGAGCCGGGTTAGCGCGTGCTCAACAACATCCGGGCACCGCATCCTGGTTCGCGCTCCGCTTCGGGCCAGCGAAATTTGCAATTTTCGATGTCTTTACAGACGAGGCCGAATGCCAAGCCCATTTGCACGGTATCGTCACTGCGACGCTCAAGGGAAAATCTGCCGAGTTGTTGGCGCGGCCGCCGGTGATCGAAAAAGTCGACGTAATCGCGGCCAAGCTAGCCGACTTCGGCTGAAGCTACGTAAGCTCGTGCAAACTGATCCCCGAGTTTCCGGCCAAGGTTTCGTCAAGCGGCTACTAAAAATGGGAGGCTTTATGGCGAAAACTAAAAAACCCAAGAAGCAAACGGCGGCAAAAAAGTCCACGAGAAAAAGAGCGCGCCGCATCAGCGATTCACAGACCCATCAGCCCTTCGAGCAGGATGTTAAACGCCGCATCGGGCACTACGGCGGGGCGGGCGAACCACCCATCATGAAGTAGGTTAGGGATATTAAAATGATTCGGAAGCTTAAGTCCGGCGAGTATCGGTTGTACTCACGTAAGAAGAATCCAAAAACCGGTAAACGCAGGAATCTCGGCACCTTCCCCAATCTGAAGGCAGCGCGGAGTCATGAACGGGCCGTGCAATTTTTTAAGCGCCATTGATCTTTAATCGCCAGCGATCGCTCATCACTCAGAGACGAAGCGCGCTTTGCATATATAAGGAATCCGATGATTAAATCAAAAAAATGGGTCCGGAAAGTGAAAACGGTTTCCACTGCGCCACCTAAAGATTTATTCACCAAAGACGCTGGAACGATTGCCAAGACAATGGCAAGGAAGAGCGTGAGTCCCAAAGGCATCGGATCCGGTATTCGGATGATCCAATATTTCATCAATCGAGGCGGCAAGAAGCTGCCTGTGACGCGCAAACGGGAGCTCGAGAAAGCAAAAAAGCTGCTGCAAAGGAAACAAGCGAGAAAGGCGCAATGAATTTAAACTCTCAGCGAAAATAGCGGCCAATCGCAGTCCCTTCTGACCCTAAGTAATGCGAAGCCGTTGGAGACTACGGCATGAAGATAATTATAAAAGTAGCGCCCCGGGATTACAGCCGGCTGCGAGGCTATATTCCCAGTGAGTCTCCCGCCTACGAGGCGATGGAGAAGGCGACCCGGCTCGATTATTCACTCGACGGTGTGCTGTTTGCCGGATACTCTATTCCGTGTGACGAGGAGCAAGCGCGGATCATCCTTGAAATCGCCAAACGCTGTTGTCCGGACATAGCCTCGGAAATTGAACACACGATGTCGCGCGCTGAACATGTGTAAACGGATCGCTGCGCCGAGATCGCGGCTTGCTATGGGGTTGGGACTTCGAACAAGCCAACAGCCATTACTAGATGATCAGCGGTACGGACTGAAATTTCCGCTCCTAGCCCTTTGGCATGCTACTTTCGCCCGGGGTAAGAAGATTTCTTGATCGACTTCCCCTTGCCGCGTTTACGTTTTGGTTTAGGCCGCTTCGGTTCGACGATGACCGCCGGCGATTTTTTTGCCATGAAAATAGTTTCTCCGATCAAGCTGCTTCTATCGACTCAACTCCGACGGCTCGGAGATGTCTTTAAGCGCTTCGTCCGCCAAGTCTTCGTCTTCTGTGCCTTCGGTGCGTAGGGCGAGGTCGCCGAGGGATAACATGCCTACGAGCTGTTTGTCCCGGTTTAGTATCGGCAGGCGACGAATTTGCTGGGCCTCCATCAGCATCACGGCTTCTTCGACCGATTGATCGTCGAAACAATAACTCACACCGGGCGTCATGATGTCGCTTACTTTAGTGTTCGCGGGATCGCGCCCGTCGGCGACTAACCGTATCGCCATATCCCTGTCCGTGACTAATCCTTGAATTCTGTCGCCGTCGCAGACCGGCAGCGCTCCGACATCGAGTTCGCGCATTTTCGCCGCGGCTACTTGGGCCGTGTCATCCAAGTAAGCTACCTCCGCGCCTTGTGTCATGATCTCTCTAATTAGCATTAAGCACCTCCGGTTTGTTTTTTTCCGTCCTTCTATCGTTTACTAAATGTTGTTGCGATCTGTATTTTGGCATGCGAGCCGCGACGCCCGGCTTCGCCAGGTGATCGATGAATGCACTCGGCGATTTAGAATTGCTTATCAATTCGATTTGGCCGCGCGCGGGATGCGGCTAATCGGCGCAAGAAGAATGCCAGCGATTCCTTCCGAGAGGCGCTGGTAGGCTGCGTACCTACCGAGGGACCGGCTGAAGGAGTGAATATTTGGACGAAATATCGACGAGCCCGTGTCCCAAATCTGGGTCACATAGCCTCGGACAATCTCATTTGTAGTAATTTGCTGTCGTGGCTCTGTTACGTTCAATCCGTCGGCGTGATGAGCAACAAATCGCCCCGGCGCGTATTCTAACCTGGCGTAGCCACTCGCCAATAATACTGCTCTGACGATATTGCCGATGAGCTTTTGTGGCGCCAAGCCGATCCCGCCCCAGTTACTGTGGGGCCGGATGGAATTTTGCATGCAAAAGGACGGAATTTAATTGCGCGGAGCAATTTATTCAATCCGACGAGCACAGCTTCAACATCGGGGTGGTCATGGCTAGGAAATCTCTGATCGGCTTGATCTTGTTGGCGCAGATCGCTTGCCAGCGCGCCGAGGCGCCTAAGGCCAAGAGCGAAAGCCCGCCGCCGGCGCCAGCGCCGCGGCTCGATCGCGACTCCACCCCGCCGGGGTCCTATGCGCCGATCGTCGATCGGGTCGCGCCGTCGGTAGTGACCGTTCGCTCGGCCCGGCGAACGCGCGCGCCGCGGCAATTCCCATTTCTCAACGATCCACGTTTAGGCGAACTCTTCGGCGGTCTGTTCGGCGCGCCGGGTGGCGGCCGCGAACAGATTCGTCTGGGATTGGGCTCCGGCGTCATCGTGCGCGCGGACGGCTACGTTCTCACCAATCATCACGTGATCGACGGCGCGGATGAAATCACCATTGAGTTGTCTAACCGGCGCAGTTATCCCGCAAAGGTGATCGGCAGCGATCCGCCGAGCGATCTTGCCGTGCTCAAGGTCGATGCGAACGATATTCCGGCGTTGGCATTGGGCAACTCGGATGAGGCGCGGGTCGGCGACATCGTCCTCGCATTAGGTAATCCATTGGGTATCGGCCAAACGGTTACCGCCGGGATCATCAGCGCCAAGAGCCGCTCCACCGGATTGAGTGACGGCAGTTTCGAAGATTTTCTCCAGACCGATGCACCGATCAATCAGGGCAACTCCGGCGGAGCGCTGGTCAATACCGCGGGCTTGTTGGTCGGCATCAACTCGCAAATACTCTCCCCCACCGGGGTCAATATCGGTATCGGTTTCGCGGTGCCGGTCAACATGGCGCGCAACGTCATGGAGCAACTGATCAGCAGCGGCAAAGTCGAGCGCGGCCATTTAGGCGTCGCTATTCAGCAGGTGACACCGGAAATCGCCGCCAGTATCGGACTAAAAGAAACCCGCGGTGTGATCATCGCCGAGGTCAGTCCCAATAGCGCCGCTGCCCGGGCCGGAATCCAGCGCGGCGATGTCATCGTCGCTTTCAATGACACACCGGTTGTCGACGGCAACGCGGTGCGCAATGCTATCGCGGGCAGTAAGCCTGGCACGGCGGTCAAGCTGTCGATTCTCCGCAACGGTAAAGAGCAAACGATAGAGGCTAAGCTGGACGAGTATCGCGGCCCCGCGAAAGCGGCGCCGCCAGCGGCGCGGGAATAAAACGCAACTCGCTACAGCAACGCAACAACGGTCAAAGCGATTCAAGCACAGCGTGCCAACCCGCAAGAAAAATATCCCTCGGCTAGCGGCTACGGCACGCGAACTTTTCTAAATGGTATAATTGCCGGTTTCACCGCCGCGCGGCGCCGTTTCTTGCGCTGGCGATTGAGTGATGGAGAGTGCTAACGCTCTTCTTGCCCCCGGCAACATTTTTGATAGTGTAGCGCGCGGCAAGCGATTTCGTATACAATATTGCCGACTCCGCGCCGTGTTACCGCGGTGAAGGCCAACAGCCAAACCACTGAGCTTAAGGAGAGTTTCCATGGACCCGCACAATGAAGTGGTTACCAAAAATAAGCCAGTCAAGGCCAAACCCAAATCCCGTAATGGCAATGGCAATCGCGGCCACGGCAATGGTAACGGCGGCGGCAATTCCCTCGAGCACGAAAATGAATTGGGGCAGTGTTACAGCGCCCTATTGGGATATCGAAACGGCGACTTTACGGCACGACTGCCACATACCTGGAGCGGCACCCTCGGCAAGATCGCCGACGTAGTCAACGAGATTATGATCTCGAGCGCGCGCCGCGCCGGCGAAACCTCGCGCATCAGCCGCGTCGTCGGCGAAGAAGGCAAGCTGCGCGAGCGGTTTTCTTCGGCCGGTCTCGTCGGCGGTTGGGCCGACGAAATCGCCTCGCTCAACCGCTTGATCGACGACTTGGTTTCACCGACGGCCGAGGTGACGCGGGCGGTGGGCGCCGTGGCCAAAGGCGATTTGGCGCAGTCCATCGCTCTGGACCGTGGCGGCCGGCCGCTCGAAGGCGAGTTTTTAACCAGCGCCAAACTTGTCAACACGATGATCGAGCAACTCTCGGTGTTCGCCTCCGAAGTCACCCGCGTGGCGCGCGAAGTCGGCGCCGACGGCAAGTTGGGCGGCCAAGCGCAGGTGAGCGGCGTCAGCGGCGTGTGGAAGGATTTGACCGAGAGCGTCAACTCGATGGCCAGCAATCTGACCGCCCAGGTGCGCAACATTTCAGAGGTGACGATCGCCGTGGCCAACGGCGACTTGTCGCGTAAAATTACCGTCGATGTGCGCGGTGAAATTCTCCAGTTGAAAGAAGCGATCAATACGATGGTAGATCAGCTTCGTTCCTTCGCCTCGGAAGTCACCCGCGTGGCCCGTGAAGTGGGCACCGAAGGGAAACTCGGCGGCCAGGCCGTCGTCCCCGGCGTGGCCGGCACGTGGAAGGACCTGACCGACAGCGTCAACGCGATGGCGGGCAATTTGACCGCCCAGGTGCGCAACATCGCCGAGGTCACCACCGCAGTGGCGCGCGGCGATCTCTCGCGCAAGATCACCGTCGACGTCAGCGGCGAAATCTTGCAGCTCAAAGAAACCATCAACACGATGGTCGATCAGCTGAACGGCTTTGCCGGGGAAGTCACCCGGGTGGCGCGCGAAGTCGGCACCGAAGGCAAGCTCGGCGGCCAGGCACAGGTCCCCGGGATAGCCGGGACTTGGAAAGACTTGACGGACAACGTCAACTCAATGGCCGGCAATTTAACCGCCCAGGTGCGCAATATCGCCGAGGTCACCATCGCCGTGGCCAACGGCGACTTGTCGCGCAAGATTACCGTCAATGTCAGCGGCGAAATCTTGCAGCTCAAAGAAACCATCAACACGATGGTCGATCAGTTAAATGGCTTTGCTTCGGAAGTGACCCGGGTGGCGCGTGAGGTCGGCACCGAGGGGCGGCTCGGCGGCCAGGCACGGGTGCTCGGCGTCGCGGGTACGTGGAAGGATTTGACCGATAACGTTAACTTTATGGCCGGCAATCTGACGGCGCAGGTACGCAATATCGCCGACGTCGCCACGGCCATCGCCAAGGGCGACCTGTCGAAAAAAATCACCGTCGACGTTAGCGGCGAGATTCTCGAGTTGAAAAATACCGTCAACACGATGGTCGATCAGCTGAATGGCTTCGCCGGCGAGGTCACCCGGGTGGCGCGCGAAGTCGGCACCGAAGGACGGCTCGGCGGCCAGGCCCAGGTGCCGGGCGCCGCCGGCACGTGGAAAGATTTGACGGACAGCGTCAACTCCATGGCCTCGAACCTAACCGGGCAGGTCCGCAACATCGCCGAAGTCGCCACCGCGGTGGCCCGCGGCGACTTGTCGCGCAAGATCGCCGTCGATGTCAAAGGCGAGATTCTCGAGCTGAAAAACACCCTCAACACGATGGTCGATCAGTTAAATGCCTTTGCCGGCGAAGTCACCCGGGTGGCGCGCGAAGTCGGCACCGAAGGCAAGCTCGGTGGCCAGGCCCAGGTCACCGGCGTGGCCGGCACCTGGAAGGACTTGACCGACAACGTCAACTCGATGGCGCGCAACTTGACCGGCCAGGTGCGCAATATCGCCGAAGTCGCCACGGCCATCGCCAACGGCGACTTGTCGCGCAAAATTACCGTCAGCGTCAGCGGCGAAATCTTGCAGCTCAAAGAGACGCTCAACACGATGGTCGATCAATTGAATGGTTTCGCTTCCGAAGTCACCCGGGTGGCGCGCGAAGTCGGCACCGAAGGCAAGCTCGGCGGCCAGGCCCAAGTTCCCGGGGTGGCCGGCACCTGGAAGGATTTGACGGACAACGTCAACTCGATGGCGCGCAACCTGACCGGCCAAGTGCGTAACATCGCCGAGGTGACCACCGCGGTGGCGAGCGGCGATTTGTCGCGCAAGATCACCGTCGATGTCAAAGGCGAAATACTCGAGCTGAAAAACACCATCAACACGATGGTCGATCAATTGAACGGTTTCGCTTCCGAAGTCACCCGTGTGGCTCGCGAGGTCGGCACCGAGGGTAAGTTGGGCGGCCAGGCCCAGGTTCCCGGCGTTGCCGGGACGTGGAAGGATTTGACCGATAACGTCAACTCGATGGCCGGCAACTTGACCGGCCAGGTGCGTAACATCGCCGAGGTCGCCACCGCCATCGCGAGCGGCGATTTGTCGAAAAAGATCACCGTCGACGTGCGCGGCGAGATCCTGCAGTTGAAAGAGACCATGAATACCATGGTCGAGCAGCTGCGCTCGTTTGCCGCGGAGGTCACGCGGGTGGCGCGTGAAGTCGGCACCGAAGGGCGGCTCGGCGGCCAGGCCGTGGTGCCGGGCGTCGCCGGCACGTGGAAAGATCTAACGGACAACGTCAATCTGCTCGCCGGTAACCTGACGGCGCAGGTGCGTAATATCGCCGAAGTCACCACCGCGGTGGCGCGCGGCGACTTGTCGCGCAAAATCACCGTCGACGTCAAAGGTGAAATTCTCGAGCTGAAAAACACCATCAACACGATGGTCGATCAGCTAAACGCCTTTGCCGCCGAAGTTACCCGTGTGGCGCGTGAAGTCGGCACCGAAGGCAAGCTTGGCGGCCAAGCGCAGGTGTCGGGTGTCGCCGGCACGTGGAAGGATTTGACCGACAACGTCAACGTCATGGCTGCCAATTTGACCGAGCAGGTGCGCGGCATCGTCAAGGTCGTTACCGCGGTGGCGACCGGTGATTTGAAGCTGAAGCTCACGGTCGCCGCCAAGGGCGAAGTCGCCGCCCTCGCCGATACCATTAATAACATGACCGGCACCCTGGCGACCTTCGCCGACCAGGTGACCACGGTGGCGCGCGAGGTTGGCGTCGAAGGCCGTTTGGGCGGCCAGGCCAACGTCCCGGGCGCCGCCGGCACGTGGAAGGACTTGACCGGCAACGTCAATCTGTTGGCCGATAATTTGACCAACCAGGTGCGCGCCATCGCCGAGGTTGCCACTGCGGTTACTCAAGGCGATCTGACCCGTTCGATTCAAGTCGAGGCCAAAGGCGAGGTGGCTGAACTCAAAGATAATATCAACACGATGATCCGTAACCTGCGCCAGACCACCGACAGCAATACCGAACAGGACTGGCTGAAGACCAACCTGGCGCGCTTTACCGGCATGCTGCAAGGCCAGCGCGATCTGGTGAGCGTCGGCAAGTTGATTCTTTCCGAGCTGGCGCCGCTGATCGGCGCGCACCAGGGTTTGATCTATCAGATGGAGTCCGAGGATAAGCCTCATCTCAAGTTGCTCGCCAGCTACGCCAATGCGTGCGAGGGCGGATATCCGGCGCAACTCGATCCGGGCGCCGGCTTTATCGGCCAATGCGCCGTCGAGAAGCGGCGCATTCTGATCAACGATGTGCCTCTGAATACCGTGCCGCTGGGATCGATTTCCGTCACCGTCCTGCCGCGCGCGTTGGTGGTCTTTCCGGTACTCTTTGAAGATCAGGTCAAGGCGGTGCTGCTGTTGGCCTCGCTCCATCCATTCGCGCCGGCCCATCTGGCGTTTTTGGAGCAACTGACCGTCAGTATCGGCATCGTCCTCAACAGCATCGAAGCGACCATGCAGACCGAAGGGCTGCTCAAGCAATCGCAGCAATTGGCCGCCGAGCTGCAAACTCAGCAGCGCGAATTGCAACAGACCAACGATCAGCTCGGACAAAAAGCCCAGCAGCTGGCCGAACAGAACGCCGAAGTCGAGCGCAAAAACCAGGAGATCGAGCAGGCGCGCCGCGCCCTCGAAGAAAAGGCTGCGGAGCTGGCGCTCACGTCGAAATACAAGTCCGAATTTTTGGCCAACATGTCGCACGAGCTGCGCACGCCGCTCAACAGTATCTTGATCCTCGGCCAGCAGCTGAGTGAAAACGCCGACGGCAACCTGGCCCCCAAACAAGTCGAGTTTGCCCGCACCATCCACGGCGCCGGCACCGATTTGTTAAATCTCATCAGCGACATCCTCGACTTGTCCAAAATCGAGTCGGGTACCGTTACCATCGAAGCCGAGGAAATCTTCTTTGCCAATCTACTCGACGTGGTCGCGCGGCCGTTCCGCCACGAGGCGGAAAATCGCAAGCTCAGTTTCGACGTGCAGATCAGCGCCGACTTGGGACGCAGTTTCGTCACCGACGCCAAGCGCCTGCAACAGGTGTTGAAGAACCTTTTGTCCAACGCGTTTAAGTTTACCTCTCATGGCGGCGTGCGCCTGGCGATCACCGCGGCGGCCGGCGGCTGGAGTGCCGACCATCCGGTGCTCAAGCAAGCTGCCGGCGCGATCGCCTTCGAAGTCACCGACACCGGCATCGGTATCGCGCCGGAAAAGCAGCGGCTTATTTTCGAGGCTTTCCAACAAGCCGACGCCAGCACCAGCCGTAAATACGGCGGCACCGGCTTAGGTCTGGCGATCAGCCGCGAGCTGGCGACTTTGCTCGGCGGGGAGATCCGTCTAAATAGTGTTTTGGGCCAGGGCAGCGTTTTTACGCTATATTTGCCGATGACTTACAGCGAGCCCGTCGCCAGCGGCCTGTTGCGCCGGGGCGGCTTTGCCGATCCGGTCAGCGTCCCGGCGCTGTCGGCGGTGGCAGCCACTGCCGAGATCATTCCCGACGATCGCGAGCTCATCGTCGAGGGCGATCCGGTGCTGCTGATCATCGAAGACGATCCCCACTATGCCCGCGTGCTGCTCGGCCTGGCGCGCGACAAAGGCTTCAAAGGATTAGTCGCAACCCGCGGCAACATCGGCCTCGACCTGGCGCGTGAATACAAGCCGGCGGCGATCACGCTCGATATTTTCCTGCCCGATATGCTCGGCTGGACGGTGCTCAATAATTTGAAGCGCGATTCCGCGACGCGCCATATTCCCGTGCAGATCATCTCGCTCGAAGAAGAGCAGCGCCACGGTCTGGCGCACGGCGCCTTCTCGTACATGGTCAAGCCAGTGACCACCGAAGGCATCGAGCAATGTCTGGAGCGCATTCACAGTTTTATCACGCCAAGGGTCAAGCGCCTGCTGGTGATCGAAGACAATCAGGTCGAAAGTCAGAGCATCGTTGAACTCTTGGCCCACGACGATATCGAGATCGTCGTCGCCGGCACCGGCTCGGGGGCGCTCGAGGCATTGGCTGGCAGCGCGTTTGACTGTTGCGTGCTCGATCTGCGCTTGCCGGATATGAGCGGATTTGAATTGCTCGAACGGATCAAAACCGATCCCCGGCTGCAGCATTTGCCGGTGGTGGTCTTCACCGGCAAGGATCTCGGTTCCGAGGAAGAGAACAGCCTTAAATCCATGGCGAAGAGCATCGTCCTCAAAGACGTGCAATCGCCCGAGCGGTTGTTTGACGAAACCGCTTTGTTCCTGCACCGGATCATCGACCAATTGCCGCCGGCCAAGCAAAGGATGCTCGAGCGGCTGCATTCGTCTAACGAGGTGCTGCACGGCCGCAAGGTGCTCGTGGTCGACGACGACGCGCGCAATATTTTCGCCCTGTCGACGGTTTTGGAAAACCACGACATGCAAGTCATGAGCGCCACAAACGGCCGCCAGGCGATCGAGCTGTTGCAAACAACGCCCGACGTCAGCGTGGTGTTGATGGACATCATGATGCCGGAAATGGACGGCTATGAAACCATGCGCGAGATCCGCAAGCGCGGCGATTTCCACTCGACGCCGATCCTCGCGCTCACCGCCAAGGCGATGAAGGGCGACCGGGAAAAATGTCTCGAAGCCGGCGCCTCGGATTACGTCGCCAAGCCGGTCAATACCGAACAGCTCTTGTCGATGTTGCGGGTGTGGCTGTATCGGTAATGGAACGGACCGACGACAGCGAACCGTAAGGGCGATTTATGAATCGCCCCTACATTGATCTTATGCTATGAGCGAACCGACCAACATTCTGCTCGTCGACGATCAGGCGCGCAATCTCGATTCGCTCGAGGCGATACTGAGTTCGCCGGATTATCATCTGTTCCGCGCGCAATCGGCCAATGATGCGCTGTTGGCGCTGCTTGCCCACGACTTCGCGGTCATCGTGCTCGATATCCGCATGCCGGAGGTGAGCGGTCTCGAGCTCGCGCAGTTGATCAAGCAGCGCAAAAAAAATCAGCATCTGCCGATCATTTTTTTGACCGCCTATTTGCAGGACGACAAAGACATTCTCGAAGGCTACGGCGCCGGCGCGGTGGACTATTTGAGCAAGCCGATCAACCCTTTGATTCTGAAATCCAAGGTCGCCGTCTTTGTCGAGCTGTATCGCAAAACCTGCGAGCTGGCGCGTCTGAACGAACAAATGGAGAGTGAAATCGAAGAGCGGGTGGCGCAGATCCGTGCGAGCTTACAAGAGAAGGAAATATTGCTCAAAGAAGTCCATCACCGAGTAAAAAACAACATGCAGATCATCTCGAGCCTGCTGAGCCTGCAAGCCGAGCGCGCCAACGATGGCCCCACTCAGATGAATTTTCGCGATTTGCGCGATCGCGTGCACTCGATGGCGCTGGTGCACGAGAAGCTCTACCAGTCGGAGAATTTAGCGCGTGTGCAGATTGCCGACTACACGCGCAGTTTGATCGGCGATCTGTATCAAGCCTACGCCAGCGGCATGCCCAAGGTGCAACTCCACCTCGATCTCGAGAGCGCGCAGATGCCGGTGGATCGCGCCATCTCCTTTGGATTGATCCTGAACGAGTTGGCGACCAATGCCTTCAAACATGCATTTCACGGCCGAGACAGCGGCGAGATCCGGATCACACTGCAAACCGAGCCAGCCGGCGTAATCCGCCTTCGTTTCGCCGACGATGGCCGGGGCTTTGATGAGCCGCTGTTGTGGGAGAGCGTCGATTCACTCGGCCTGCGTTTAGTGCGCATGCTGACCCGGCAGCTGGGCGGGCAACTTGAAATGCGTCGCGAACGGGGCACGACCTTCGAGCTAAGCCTTAAAAACGATCCTGAGGCAAGAGCGCCGGGCAACAACGAGGAAGCAGGTAGCCTATGAGCCGTAGCATTCTGGTTGTCGAAGATGAAGCGATCGTCGCGCTAGATTTGAGCCAGCGATTGACCCGCCTGGGCTATCGAGTGGTCGACACCGTCAGCGAAGGCGAAAAGGCGCTGGCCGCGGTGCTTGAACATAGTCCTGATCTGGTGTTGATGGACCTGCGACTGGCCGGAGCTCAAAATGGCATCGCCACAGCACAGCAGATCGCCCTGGTGAGCGACGTCCCGGTCGTCTATTTGACCGCCCATTCCGACTCCGAAACCCTTGCCCAAGCCTGTTTAACCGGCCCCTTCGGCTATATTTTGAAGCCGTTCGATGAGCGCGAACTGCACACCCAGCTCGAAATCGCCCTCTACCGCCACGGCGCCGAACGGCGCGTGCGCGAGAGCGAAGCTCGGTTACGATCGATCATGGACACGGCGGCCGATTGCATCATGGAAATCGACGATAACGGCACGCTGCTTAACTATAATCCGGCCGCCGAACAAATATTCGGTTTCGCCGCGGGTGAAATGGCCGGCGGCAACGCCTGCATCTTGATGCCGGATTTTTCCCGCATCCTGAACAAGGATGAAAACCAGTGGTCGCTTAAACCCGGCGGTGGAAATGTTCTTGGCGAGGTACAGGAGCTTAACGCCATCCGAAAAGACGGGGCGGTGATTCCAGTCGAGCTGACGGTGAGCCGCAAAGACGGTCCGCAAAAGCGCACCTACATCGGCATTGTTCGCAACATCTCCCGGCGCAAGCAACTCGAAAACAAACTCAAACAGCTGGTTGACGATCTGCGCGAGACCGATCGGCGCAAGGACGAATTTTTGGCGACGTTGTCGCACGAACTGCGCAACCCCCTCGCGCCGATCCGCAATGCCGCGACTATTTTGAAGAGCGTCGATCCGGCCGACGACAAATTTCAATGGTGCTGCGATATCCTAGACGCCCAAGTCGAGCACATGAGCCGCCTGTTGGAAGATCTGCTCGACGTTAGCCGCATCGCCCGCGGCAGCCTTTTGCTGCGCCAAGAATGGCTGGATTTTCGCGAAATCATGAGCCATATCGTCGCCGCGTGCCGCCCCGATGTCGAAGCCGCGGGGCATCAGCTGGTGGTTGACCTGCCCGACAGGGAGGTCATTCTGTTTGCCGATCGAGCCCGACTGACGCAAATCTTCGGTAACCTGTTGACCAATGCCGCAAAATTCATGGACGGCAACGGCGTGGTCCGGTTCACCGCGAAAAGTGAAAATCAAGCGATCGTCGTTCAAGTCCAAGACACCGGCATCGGCATCGCGCCCGATTTCTTGCCCCATGTGTTCGAAATGTTCAAGCAGGCCGATAGCAGTGTGGAACGCAGCCGGTGCGGGCTCGGCATCGGGCTCGCCTTGGTGAAAAGCCTGGTGGAGCTTCATGGCGGCACGGTCGAGGCCCATAGCGTGGGGCGGAATCAAGGCAGCGTGTTTACCGTGCGTTTGCCGATAACCGCGGCGCCCGCCAATGTTAAAACCCCGGCGAACGTCGCGCCCGGCAGCGACACAGCGCGGGCGCTGATACGCGGCAAAAAGGTGCTGATTGTCGATGACAACAAGCTCCAAGCACAGAGCCTGGGAATGTTGCTGCGACTGTGGGGCCATGAAACCCACCTGGTTTATGACGGCGCGGCAGCGCTCGCTTCGTTGAACGAATTCCCTGCCGACGTGGCGCTTATCGATATCGGATTGCCGGATATGAACGGCGACGAAGTTGCCGGACAAATCCGCCGGCAACCGCAATGGCGGCGCATGACGCTGATCGCGCAGACCGGCTGGGGCCGCGACAGCGATCGTATGAAATCCGCGCAAGCCGGCTTCGATCATCATCTCACCAAGCCCCTCGACCACCAATTGTTGGAAAAAATTCTCAATGAGACGGCGACGCAAAATCTCGGTTCATCGACAGATTTCGCAGATTCTCAGTATCTCGATCCAATCAGTCCGATGAAATCGAGTTGAACGGTTAAGAGACAATCTGATCGCGACGCCACCTAAGATTCTCCAGATCCCCCAATCTCGCCGGGGCGGCATGAACTCGCGCGAGTTTTTAACCGCCTAGGGTTCTGGCCAGATTAATCCATGGCAGGCGGGCGTTTGCCGCCCCGACGTGTCAGCGGGTTTCGGTTTTAGGGAAAAGGGTTGGCGGCGCCATTGCGCTATGCTAGTGTGCGGCAGTTTTCACCTCGGATGACTCACGGGCCTTAAGCAGGAGAGCATGGTCTGGAAAAGAATTGGCAATTTTAAATTGTCGTGTGGCTTGATTGTCGCTGGCGCGGTGATGATGTCGTGCTACTTGACACCGAAAATTCCGATTGTTGCCGATGAGCAGATCGAGAGGATGGTTAGCGACGAAGCCGGTCGGATCCTGGCCGCGGCCGATCCACGCGCCGAGTTTTCTCATTACAGTTTTCAGCTTTCAGCGTTTCCACGGCAGGATCTGCTCGGTGTAAGTATTGGCCGCGGGCAGATCTATATCAGTTATCAGCTCGCCCAACTCGCGCTCAAAAAATCTTACTATCGCTGGTTGCTGCGCCAGACCCTGGCCCATGAAATTGCCCACGAGCTTGCCGGACACGCGAACCAGCGCGGCGCCGTTGCTAACAGCCCGGCATCTCAGGGCGTCACGGCGCGCCATCTCGGGCTCGGTGGGCTGGTGCAATTTCAAAATTATTCCGTCGAAAAGGAGTTGCAAGCGGATTTTTACGCCATGAATTATTGGGCCGCACTTGGCTGGGATTGCGCCATTTGGGTCGATATCCTGCGCGGGTTCCAAAAGCAAAATTACGCCGGAGATGTTTTTCACCCGACCGATCGCCGCCTGGAACAGGCAGCGTTAAATTGCCCCGCGAGCCATCCAACACCGACATTTCCGCCGGCCTAGACTGGGCAGCGAATAGCCTTCGTCTTACCCGCCGACGGCCACTGGCACCTGCCTATTTCGATAACGACTCCGAGGATCAATCGCCCGTCGCGCCTCGCTAACGGGACGACGCCGTGTTCGGAAGCGCCGCGTTGACCGATTTATTTCCCGGGGCAAAACCTTGCCGGCAGCAATTGCCATTGCGGGCATTCGATGGGCTTGGGTTGTTTGCGATTTGATACATCTATCGTTATGAAGCCCAATCATTTGCCGTCAAAACGGGCGACAGTGCGGCGATCCCGCGCTAGTATTTAATGATGGCGGCAAACGGTTATGATGCGGTGGTGATTGGCGCGGGCCCCAACGGCTTGGCAGCGGCGATCACCTTGGCGCAAGCCGGCCGATCGGTGGTTGTTTATGAGGCGGAAGCGAGTACTGGCGGCGGCGCGCGCTCGTGTGAGCTCACTCTGCCGGGTTACGTTCACGATGTCTGCTCGTCGATTTATCCGCTGGCCATCGGTTCGCCGTTTTTCCGCACCTTGCCGCTCGAGCAGCACGGGCTTCGTTGGATCCATCCGGCCGCGCCATTGGCGCATCCGCTCGATGATGGCACGGCGGTGATCCTCGAGCGTTCGATCGATGCCACTGCGGCGAATCTCGGTGACGACACCGACGGCTATCGCCGCTTGATGGATTATTTTTGCGCCCGCTGGGATGGACTGGCGGTCGATCTCTTGGGGCCGCCGCGATTGCCACAGCGGCCTATTGCGCTGGCGCGCTTCGGCCTTCTTGGCATCCGTCCGGCAGCGAAATTTGCCCGCAGTTATTTCACCGGCGCCCGCGCGCGTGCGCTGTTTGCCGGATTGGCGGCTCATTCCATGCTACCGCTCGAAGCCTGGGGCTCGGCGGCATTCGGCCTGGTTCTGGCGATCGCCGCCCACAGTGTCGGCTGGCCGGTGGCCAGCGGCGGAGCGCAGAGTTTGGCCGACGCGCTGACTGCTTACGCGCGCTCGCTGGGCGTGGCGTTTATCACGGACCGGCGCATTGGCGCGCTTAGCGAGTTGCCGGCTGCGCGCGCCGTGTTGTGCGATGTCACGCCGCGCCAGCTTTTGGCGCTGGCCGGAAATGTTTTGCCCGGCTCGTTTCAGCGCCGTTTGCGCAATTATCGCTACGGCATGGGCGTTTATAAAGTCGATTGGGCGCTTTCGGCGCCGGTGCCTTGGCGCGCCGCCGCATGCGCGCGGGCAGCCACGGTTCATGTCGGCGGCACGCTGGACGAAATCGCCTTGTCGGAACGCTCGGCGGCACACGGCGACCAAAGCGAGCGCCCCTTCGTTCTGATTGCGCAACCGTCGCTCTTCGATGCATCGCGCGCGCCGCAAGGCAAACACACGCTCTGGGGTTATTGTCACGTGCCCCATGGCTGGAACCAAACGATGCTCGATCGCATCGAAAATCAAATCGAACGCTTTGCGCCGGGTTTTCGCAATATCGTGCTCGGGCGGCATACGATGGGCCCGGCGGCTCTCGAACAGCGCAATGTCAATCTAGTGGGCGGGGACATCAACGGCGGCGCTGCAGATCTAGGTCAACTGTTTTTGCGGCCGTCCTGGCGCATGTACGCCACTCCGGTAAAGGGTCTTTATTTGTGTTCGGCATCGACGCCTCCCGGCGGGGGCGTGCACGGCATGTGCGGGTATTTTGCGGCGCGCCGGGCGCTCAGCGAGATGAAATAACCCGCTGGATATCGGCATGATGTTGCGTCGCGCGTCGGCGCCAACGCAGACACACAAATCTATGGCACGATCGGAATGATGCCCGGTTCGCTTAGCGGGACTATTTTCTCATCGCGCTAATGGTTATTCCCCAGAGCGCTGCCACCACGCCAAATGCGGCCAATGTCAGACCGACGAATGGTAGTAACAGGGTTACCGCCGCGCCAATCATAAGCAAGCCAATACCGGCGGCCAGAGGATTGAGCGGACGGCGCCGCGCGTCAGCGACGACTTCCTTTTCTAAGGATGTTAAACTCGGGCGCAACCCTTGCTCGCGGATTAGCGAATTTGCAATTTCCGCGAGTTCTTCGCGGCTCTCAGGATCGGACGCCTGAATCAGACGGCCGATTGCGCCGGCCAATCTCTCGATTTCGGCTTCGCGCTGCGCTTGCGAAATCGATCGGGCTTCAACCGTCGTCGTTAAATCCTCATCCTGCGGTATTAGCTGTTCCATCGCTAATATTTTTTGAGCAATGCCTATGCCAATATCCCTGAGGTGCCGCTGCGAATCTTTTCGTAAATCAGTTTGCGAATGGACTAAGTCTTGCACATCTTTGCCCCCGTTGTTCCAAGCAGTTCGAAAAAATTTATCGAGAAATTATCAAGGTGGAATGTGGCTAAAATGAAAAAATCATCCGACGATATGCCGGAACGGAGTCAGTCGACCGGGCTTCTGCTCATTGAGCTCAGCACAACCGCTAAAACGAATCTGAAAAAGCTCCAGTTACTCTCTTTAGATCGACAGGGACGCCAACCGGAGCCGTCACAAATTATCGAAAAACTGATCAATGCGGCTGCGGTTAGCGGACCTGATGCGCCTTATCCGGGGTGATCGAGCGATCGATGAATCGGTGTCGGCACCTGCGATCCATATTCGACTGATCCATGCATCGGATTGTAATAATCGGCGGCGGCTTTGGCGGGCTTTACGCGGCGCAGTCGATGAAAAAATTGCCCGTACAAATCACCCTGATAGATCGGCGTAATTTCCATCTTTTTCAACCCTTGCTTTATCAGGTGGCAACCGGTTGGTTGTCGCCGGCCAATATTGCTTCGACTCTGCGGGCCGTGTTGCGTTATCAAAAAAATGCGCGAGTTCTGCTGGCAGAGGTGAGTGATATTGACGCGCAGCAGCGAAGAGTGATTTTTGCCGGCGGCGAGGTTGGCTACGACACGTTAATCGTCGCCACTGGATCGAGCCATCATTATTTTGGTCATGACGATTGGGCGCAGTTTGCGCCCGGCCTCAAAACCATCGAAGACGCGACCGAGATGCGGCGCCGGATCTTTTGCGCCTTCGAAGCCGCCGAGCGTGAGACCGATGCGGCGAAAATTCGCGCCTGGCTCACCTTCACCATCGTCGGCGGTGGTCCGACGGGAGTGGAGCTAGCCGGAGCATTGGCCGATATCGCTAACAAAACTTTAACCCATGACTTTCGCAGCATCGATCCCGCTGCGGCGCGGATTCTTCTGCTTGAAGCATCGGATTGTATCCTGTCCGCTTATCCTGAGGAGCTATCGAGCAAAGCGAAAGGTTTTTTAAATGCCCTTGGTGTTTCGGTACAAACTCACACCACGGTTACAGAACTCCGGTCCGGCGTGGTTGTGGTTCGGCGCGGCGACACGCCCGAGATCATTCCATGTCAGACAGTGCTGTGGGCGGCTGGCGTGCGCGCCTCTCATCTCGGCACAGCGCTGGCGAACCGCGGCGTGGCGACCTTGGATCGCGGCGGCAGAGTGATCGTTCAGGAAGATTTTTCGATTGCCGATCACCCGGAAATTTTCGTGATCGGCGATCTGGCCAGCTATACCCCGCACGGCGGCAGGCCATTGCCGGGAATTGCTCCCGTCGCTCAACAGGCTGGGCGCTATGTGGCTACAGTCATTGGCAGCCGACTTACCGGCAAATCTCTGCGGCAATTCAAGTATCGCGACCGTGGCAGCATGGCCATCGTCGGCCGGGCGACGGCAATCGCCGATTTAGGATCTCTTCACCTCGCCGGATTTACCGCCTGGCTCGCCTGGTTGTTCGTCCATCTGATGCAGCTGGTGGAGTTTGAAAACCGGGTGCTCGTGCTTGTGCAATGGGGCTGGTTTTATTTTCGCCGCAGCCGCGCGGCGCGGTTAATTACCGGCGATAGGTTTAAAATCTGATGGTCAGCAGGTCAAGCGCTAAGAAATCATGTGGACTGTGTCGACGCTGCGACGTTGAGAGGAGGCAGTAGGCGCAAGTTCGGGACGAAATCATGATCAATTCATATCTATATGCGGGTGACGGACAAAATTCGGATGGTATATTCCTTGCGCCGATGCTCGGCAAGACGGTTAAAGCGGCAATAAACTAAAGCGGCATAGACTCGCGAATCTCGGATCGGGTCATAGAGGAGAACGCCAAATGGAAATCAGTAATCTCGGGCGAGCGAGCTCAGCAACCAAATCGAGTTCCGGCGGTAATGTCGGCGCCGTCGAGCGGCTGGCATCAGTGGCGGTAGGCAGCGCCCTGCTGTTATGGGGCGTGAAGCGGCGCGGAATTGTTCCTACCCTTCTCGGCGGGGCGATCCTATACCGCGGCGCAGGCGGCCAGTGTGCGCTGTACCAAGCCACCGGCATCAATACGGCGGGCGTCAAGCGGCCCGAGACTAGTGTGGGGCATGGTCAAGGAATCAAGGTTATTGGCTCTATCATTATCGACCGCCCCGCCGGCGAGCTGTATCGGTATTGGCGCGATCTAGATAATTTGCCAAAGTTTATGAGCCAGATTGACTCCATCGAGAGCAGTGGCAATGGGCATTCTCACTGGGTCCTTAAGCCGGTTGCTGGTAAAAAGATTTCCTGGGATGCAGAAATCATCAATGACGTGAATGGTGAGTTAATCGCTTGGCGATCTTTGCCAGGAGCGGATATCGATCATGCCGGATCTGTTCATTTCGAGCCGGCCCCGGGAGGACGCGGCATCCTGGTTAAAGTGACTACGGAATACCGGCCTCCGGCCGGTAAATTGGGCGCGGTCGCGGCCAAACTCTTTGGTGTAGCTCCTGCTCAGGTAGTCAAAAGCGATCTGCGCCGCTTCAAACAATTGGTCGAGGCCGGTGAAATCTCTTCTGCGGCTGGACCCCACGGGGTTTAAAATTTTATTTTAGCGCAGACTAACGTAGTCAAAGAATTCGTGGAACATACCGAAGGTATCCAGCCTAGGGCGGTGTCTCGTTTTTGCGACGGTTAAATTTATTTGTATCATTATTAAGATAACTTCTTCACCATAGATTTCGCTAATCTCCATATTTTTTCCCAGCCATGCTCTTTTCTCGAGAATGGCATATGGGTTGCTCAGCGTAAATTCGGCGTCAGTCCAGAAAAAATTTAGGGGGCACCGATTTATGTTTAACTATTCCGTGAACCAACGGTCAAGTTTTTGGCTGCGAGTGTTTAGTAATAGTAAAGTTAATGGGGCGCCTTATTGGGGCGACAATTTACCGGCCTACCAATGGGCTTGGCCCACCGGCACTTACCTGCAACAGCGCTTACGTACAGTCCGAACTGGGGCCGCCGACTTCACGATACCGGCAAGCGAGGCGCCGGCCCTGCGGCGAAACGAATCGGCGGCCACACGCCGGTTTATGGAATCGGGTCGAGGTTTAATGTTGCACTAAGGTCGTGTGCGCCACCTTCGAGCTTCAGCGGTTGTGCGTATGCGGTGGTGATTTTCGCTTTAATCGGTAGATGGTCGGAGGCGGTGCGTGCAGGGGCTAGCCGGTGCACCCTGGTTTCGACGAGCGCTTGCTCGGGCCAAACCCAGATGCGGTCCAGAGCAAACAGCGGCATCCTTGAAGGAAAGGTGCGCAGCCTTGCGGATGTGCCGAAATGGCGCGCCATACTGCGTAGCGAACGCCCATAAGGGTGCCATTCGTTAAGGTCGCCGAGGACTACGACCATACGGTCGCGGCGCTCGGAAACGAGAGCACTGAGCATGTGGGTTTGGCGCCGCCGTTCGCGGCCGCTTAACCCTAAATGAGTGACAATGACACGTACGACGGCGCCGCCGATGTCCAAATCGACGTCGATGGCGCCGCGCGGTTCGCGCCGGGAGATGCTCAAATCAACGTTTCTCACTGCCAGAATCTTATATCGAGTCAGCAACACGTTGCCAAAATCGCTACCGCGACGGCGCATCGTCGTACCGGGGACCGCTTTTAGGTCGGTTTCCCCGGTGAGATATTTTAGCTGAAAATTTTCATCCCCGCTGACTTCGCTGTCGACTTCCTGCAAGCCGATAATTCCTGCATCGAGGCTCTGCAGCACCCGCACGATCCGCCGGTCATCGCGCTTCCCGTCCGAGCCAACCCCTTGATGGATATTGTAGGATGCCGCCGAAAACAGCAGCGGTCCCTGAGTATCGGTCGGATTGGTTTTCGTCACAATCGCTCTCGGGAAATTGGCTGAGGATATTTTTGTCATTTCTCAAGCCCCGATTCAACGTGCATTCGCCGCATCAGGAGAGAGTTTTTTTGTAGCGGAGTCCGATCAGTTACGACCATGAGCAACAATCGAGAGCGGGATGCCCAAAGGCGGGCCGGAGCGGACCGACTCGAATACCTGCTTTGCATGTCGTTGCCGAAATTTAGGTCCATGAAAAAATTAAAATCCAAATTGCCGGGTCGGAGAATTGCACTGTGCTAACTGCCAAGGAAGGTGCAGCGTTTTCTCAGCAGATTTCTCAAAACCCAGACATTCCGCTGCTATGCGGCGATTTGGTACACTCTGGCCAACTGGAAAAGGCGACGGCGCTGGCGAAAGAATTGGGCCGATTGAAATCCCGGTGCTGGCCTCGCTGGGGAATCATAAGTTTGTCTGCTAGACCGAATTATCGAACGAGCACTCGATTGATGCATGATAAAAGACTCTTGTAACCCCGCATAGTGATTGTCATGGTTAGACTACCGGCCCATGGATATCCGACCTCTTGTTGTTGAATTATGATTGAAAAATCGAAACCAGGAGGTATTGCGCTGTCAAGCGGCGCAATACGGTATAGTCACAGGCGCAAATCCGGGGAAATTCCTTTTCTTAACTGCAGAAGCGGCCGATGAAACGATTGCTCAATTTTCAATTTCTGCGCCACCGTTTCGGCACCCTTTCACTGCGCTCCCATCTGTTTGCGCTCGTGGTGGTGTCGATGCTGCCATTTCTGATATTTGCGTTTCTGGTATTAAATCTTTTCGCGAGCCGGGAGAAAGCGTCCTTGGCGGTCGGCTTGCGCGAAACGACGCGGGCGTTGTCCTCGGCTTTGGATCGTGAATTCGAAGCTACCAAAACGGCTCTCGAATCGGTGGGAACTCTGGAGGACTTCGACAGCGGCGACCTCGGCGAGGTTTACCGAAAGCTCCGGCGCGTCCTCACGAGCCGTACCAATTGGCGCACGATCGTGGTCCACGACCCCTCCGGCCGTCAGCTTTTGAATCTGCTCAAACCATTCGGTGAACCGTTGCCCGAGGCCGATATCGAGCGGGAAAGTTTCCGGGCCACCCTCGCCACCAAGCAACCCATGCCGATCAATTTTCATCGCGATCCGGATGCCGGTCCCATGGTTGGATATCGCGTGCCCGTGTTGCGCGGTGGCGAGATACGCTACGTGCTGTCGGTGGAGATTGCCCCGGCGGTGTATGGCGAAATTCTCGCGCGCCAGAAGTTGCCGGCCCAGGCCGTCGCCATGATCGTCGATGGGCGCAATATTATCGTCGGCACCAGCGGCGTCCAGGAACTGGTCGGCCAGGTCGCCGGACCATTGGTGGACGGCGCAGCGCCGGGCGAGCTCGATGGTTGGTTTGAAGGAGCCGACCGGCAAGGCGTCTCCTCTTACCTGGCATTCAGCCGTTCACCAACTAATGGTTGGGCGGTCTCGTTGGCGATTCCCGCCGCACAACTCGAGGAGCCGCTAACGCGTTCTTTCGGGGCTTTGTTAGGCGCGGGGGTGATCTTTCTTGTAGTCGGCATCTTGCTCGCGGTGATCGTTGAAACGCGCATCAGCGACCCGCTCGATGAATTGACGCGCCAGGCCGGCGCTCTCGGGCGCGGCGAAACGGTCGTCATGGGAGGCCATTCTCGGGTGACTGAAGTAGAGAATCTTAGGCGCGATATCGGCCGAACCGCCGGGCTACTCGAGCAGCGTGGTCAGGAGCGCGATCGCGCGGCAGCTGCGTTGCGCGAATTAAATGATCGTTTGGAGCATCGCATCCTGGAGCGCACCGAAGAATTGGAAGAAGCCAACAGCGAGCTCAGGAAAGAGATCCGCGAGCGTCATCTAGCGGAGGCGGCGCTACGCGCAGAGCATGTTTATTTAAATCTGCTGCGAAGCACCGAGCTGGTGATCAATCAGGCGGGGAGTATAGAAGCCGCTCTGAACGCCGCCCTCGAGCAAATTTGCCATCATCTGGGATTGCCGGTTGGCTACTGCTTGACCTTGGCTGGGGCCGAGCAGGGGCGACGGATTTCGTTTTGGAATGTCGAAGCGGCCCCGGAGCGCTTTGCTGCGCTGCAGCTTGCGCTTGAGCAGGCCGCTGCCGACAGAAGTGACCCGGCAAGCATGGTCCTATCGGGCAGTGACGTAAGTTGCTGCAACGATCTGGCCGGGCAATCTGAGCCATGGGCATGCGCGGCGACCGATGCGGGACTGATATCGGTCTGCACTTTTGCCGTCTTCGGCGGCGGCGCGCCGGCTGGTGCTCTGGCTTTTTTTTCCGACCGCGCGGTCGAATTGGATCAACGGCTCTCGACATTGTTAGCGCAGTTGGCGATGCAGCTGGGCCGGGCCGTCGAGCGCCAGCAAGCCGATGAAGCGTTGCGGCTCAGCGAAGAGCGCTTTCGTTCGGCCTTTGATGAAGGGCCGATCGGCATCGGCATGGTCGATCTCGAGATGCGCTATCTGCGCGTCAACCAAGTGCTCTGTGGCATGCTTGGGTTGCAGAGCGAAGAATTGTTGGGGCAAAAGTTTTTCGCCAAAGTGCATCCCAGGGACCTGAATGATATTCGCGGCCATGCCGAACGATTGCTGCACGGCGAGACTACCGGCTATCGCCACGAAACCCGGCTGATCGAAAAAAACGGCCAAGTGCTCTGGTGTTTTATCACCGCCACCCTAATCGCGGGGCGCAATTCGGCGCCCAATTATGCTCTTTATCTGATCGAAAATATTACCGAGCGTAAACGCATGGAGGAGAAATTGCGCGAGAGCGAGCGGCTCGTCGCGGTGGGCGCCACCGCGGCGATGTTTGCCCATGAAGTGGGTAATCCCCTCAATGGCATTTCCACCACCGTGCAGATGATCGAGCGCGATCTGGCGCGCGCGCACAACGGAATAAAACCCTCGGTGTTTTCGGCGCTGGGCGATATCAAGAGCGAGATCACTCGTCTAGGCGCGCTGCTCCATGAATTTCGCTACCTAGCACGGCCGCAGCGCTTAGAACAACATCCGGTACGCCTGGACAATTTACTCGCGTCTGTGTTGATGGTGAATGCTTATAGCCAACGGGGCGTGCTGTTAAAAATCGATGTTCCCGGCGACCTTCCGGCGATCAGCGTCGACGAAGAGAGGTTCAAGCAAGTGGTGACAAATCTTGCCGACAATGCCGTCGAAGCCATGCCCGACGGCGGCACCTTGACGGTGCGCGCTTACCGCGATCGGGATGAACTTTGCCTGGAGCTAGCCGATACCGGTATTGGCATTTCGCCAGGCGTGAATATTTTCGAGCTGTTTACCACCACCAAGTCCCATGGCACTGGGCTCGGCCTCGCTGTGGTACGCCAAATTGTATCCGCCCATGGTGGCCGGGTCGATTATCGCACCGTGCCTGGACAGGGGACGATCTTTACCGTGAGGTTGCCGCTCGCCGATTATGAAATTTCCAACTAAAAATCCTCAACTAGCGAATCGGCTCGCATCTAGTTTTTTATCGTCTTAAACTCTTGTTCTTTCCGTACTATACGCCACCACCTGATGGACCATCGTCGGCCTCGGAAATCGGAACAGCCGGTGGGTCGGCAATAGTCGCGGCCTAAACATCCGGCCACATGGGGCACTAACACTTCCCACTGCGTTTCACCTCCTCAATAGTTCCACGGCAAATTTGCTACGGACCCTATTTGGGTGCGAAAAAAATGTCCCAGTTCCGATACATGCCCGGAAGGTCGCATCGCAAAAGCGGGACAATGATATTTAATTGTTTTTTTGACTTTAATTTAAATTTCGGACATCTCGCGGGAAAAAGCCGTTGTCGCGCCCCTAAGCCGGCGTTGGTGCTATCAATTTCACTGGTCTCGCTTTTGCTCGTTCACGTGAAACCTTTTCCACGTTGAAGGAGTACAGTACTGATGAGCAACAGTAATAAATGGGGTATTGTACTCGCGGCCGGGGAAGGCAGCCGGGTACGTGAGTTTCTTTCCGCGCTGTGCGGCGGTCGAGGCATCAAACAATTTTGCTCGGTTCTGGGAAAAGATTCTTTGCTGCAAATGACATTGGATCGGGTGCAGCAGTTGATTCCGCGCGAGCGGATACTCGTCATCGTCGATAAACGCCATCGGCCGGAAGCAGCCGCTCAGCTCGCCGGCTGGCCGAAAGAAAACATTATTTATCAGCCGGCCAACCGCGAGACCGCACCCGGTATTCTATTGCCGTTGGCGCATGTGAGCCATCGTTGCCCTGATGCCACCGTGGCGGTGTTCCCGTCCGACCATTTTATTTCCAACGAACGTGGTTTTATGGCCCATGTCGAACAGGCCTTCGAAGAAACCGAATTATTTCCGCAAAATGCCATCTTGCTGGGAATGACCCCCGATCGTATGGAAGAAGGTTATGGTTGGATTAGCTGCCAGCAAGACTACCAAGATAAATCCAGCCGAGCGGTGCGCGGCTTTTGGGAAAAACCGCCTTTAACCCAAGCTGAAAAATTGATGCGGGACGGCGCGCTGTGGAATACCTTTGTGTTCGCCGCGCGTGCGGCAACCCTGTGGGACCTAACCCGTCACACCGTCCCGGAGCTTTACGGAGCATTCAGCGGTGTACGCATCATGCTCGGCACCGCGCATGCGAAAAAATATATCGAGCAAACTTATCAGCGGCTGTCCGCGGTCAATTTCAGCTCGGCGATTTTTGCCCAGTGCGCGGAGCGCCTGCGGGTGCTAGCGGTGCCGGAGATTGGCTGGAGTGACTGGGGCAGCGCCGATCGAATCCTTAATACCGCGATGCGCGTGGGACGACTCGGCGAGCTTGCGTCGCGTTTGGAGCAACAAAGAGTCGACCCTTGGTTGGCCCATGTGCTCTCACGTTATCATCAACCGTATCCGGATGCGGCGGCCTATGAAGATACCGTGGTAGTTTAGACACTATTTATTGAAATCCGATGTACAGCGCTGGTGGGCGTGTTTTGACTTGAATCACTTTACCGATTAACTCAGCTGGACCCCGACTTCTACTTGCGCAGCGCAGCGATGCGCTCCTCGGTGGCAGGATGGCTCGACAAGAAACCGCCGCCGCCACCACCACTCCGCCCTTCCTGACTGAGAAGCCAGTTTAGAGTTCGCTCCATGGTTTCGGGAGAGTAGCCCGCGCGTTGTAATAGCTCCATGCCGTGGCGATCGGCGGCAAATTCTTCTTGACGGCTGTATCCCCTAGCTATGAGAGTGCCGGCTATCGGCGTAAGCACACTGCTGCCAGGAAACAGTTGCTCCAACAAAACTACACCCACGTTCAACCCGGCTCCGAGCACCTGCGCTTTTGCGACATGGCCAAGATCGTCATGGGCGATCTCATGAGCGAGCACGCCGCGCAATTGATCGTCGCCGGCTTTCTGCAACAATCCGGTCGTGACATAAAACTCGCCGCTGCCGGCATTCGCGGCGTTAATGCTTGAATCGTCGATCAATCCAATGCGTACTTGGCCTGCCGGGGTACGTTTGTTTGTCGCCTGCAACAGCGGCATCATGATTCGTTTGAGGCGCTCAGCTTGACGGTTATCGAAGGGCACCGTCCGTACATTAGATGACTGCGCACGGGAAGATTCGCCGTCTCCAGAGCTCGTGACAAGCTCAACGCATCCAGTTAAAAGCAATAAAGTCAGCGCGACGCCCATGTGAGTTTTTATCATAAGAACTTCGCGCTTCATTTTCTGACAATCATACATAAAAAAGGACATTACGACGCATTGTTTCAGATGGGGCATGGGTACCCAGCTTTAGCTGATGCGAATGTTTCGAACGTGACTAGCCGCCGCGGCTTGCGCCGCGACGGCTAATAAATGTTTATTTATTTTTTTTAATGTCGCTAGTTTCTCAGTTAGTAAATAATCGAACCTTTTTCGATCTGCTCTTTGCGTTGCTCGTACTCACGGCGCTCTATGCGCCCTGATCGAAGATCATCGTCCAAGCGGTCCATCTGCCGTTTCGACTGCACTTCATATCCGGCCCCTGTTCCCAAGACGCCCGCAGCGGCGCCGCCCCAGAATGCTGGACTACAACCACCCAATCCCAATGTGGAAATCACCAATGCCGCGGTAATAAATTGTTGTTTCGATAGTTTCATAGCTCACTCCTTTTTTATCAAATTTACCACTTCCACGCACGGGTAAAGAGCAAAAGAAATGCCATGAAACAAAATTGACACTCGTTAAACAAGTAACGATAAGCGTGCGAAGGTTTTGTCCCACAATTGAGAGAATCATCGCTAGACAAACTGCGGATGTGGGACGTCAACAAAATAGCAACAATAAAATGAGTCCACCCAGCACGTGGAAACGTTTGGTCCCTAGTTTGCTGAAATATTTGTCGTAAGCTTAACGAAAGGAATAAGAATTATGCATGCTCAATCCTATCGCGCCAAGGAATTCAAGATCTCCGGGCTGAAGGGCATTTCCGATCAAACCGTCGAGATGCATCTGAAACTCTATGAAGGCTATGTTAAAAACACCAATTTGATAACTGAACAATTAGCCGAAATTGTTCGCCAGAAAAAAGCTGCGGCGACAAATCCTGCTTATGCCGAGCTCAAGCGCCATCTCGGTTTCGAATATGGTGGGATGGTGCTCCATGAATATTATTTCGCCAATCTTGCTCCTCAGGGAAAGGGGGCGCCGACAGGCAATTTCAAGAGCGCAGTCGAGGATTGCTTCGGCAGTTTTGAAAATTGGAAGAGTGATTTCGTTGGTGTCGGCAATATGCGCGGCGTTGGGTGGGCGATACTTTACCAAGATCCGGTGACAGAGCAGCTTTCCAATCACTGGATAGAACTTCATCAGCAAGGGGTGCCCTCCGGTTTCAAGCCGATCGTAGTCATGGATGTTTGGGAGCATGCGTTTCTACTGGACTACAAGCCCGCCGAGCGTGACAAGTACATAGAAGCGTTTTTTACCAACGTTGATTGGCAAAGGATCGACGCCAATCTGACCAGTGCGGCAGCGACTCGCCCAGTGGGCTAAGCAAGTAAGAGGGCAAGATGAACGCGGAGCGTCGTCGCTTGCTGTGGGCCAAAAGGCGCGTCGAAGTGGTGTCTTGAAAGTAAAACTCGCGCCCGGAGAAAATCCTGTTTTTAGTACAGGTGATGAATCTCGCCGGTATTGGGCCGGGGTTTTCTTCGGGCACAGTGCTTGCTCTATTTGAAATACATGAAATTTGTTTGTCGCCATTGTGACGAATTTTTCGATGACGAGGCATATAGGGTGATCAGTGTCGAAAACGATGAGGTCTTGCTCAATATGATCGTGTGCGCTCATTGTGCGGTGGTGGCCCGCGAGCTCAAGCTCGCGACACAGAAGATTGACCTTAACTCCCGTCCGGAAACAGTTTCTCTTACTTGAGCGTTTTCCTTCACGAAGCACGAAGGTATCCTCGCAGACCTGCGCCCAAAAATCCTGGCAATATATAACCCTCTTTGCCAGTCACAATTTGGCATACGTTTTGCCCTTCAGTCATTCCAGTCGGGAAATCGTTTCATTGCTTGTATGACCCGAAGTCATCAGGAGGGCAGCGATGAATTCACCGAAGGTTGCGTTCCTAGTCGCTACTATGCTCGCGCTGTTTTTGTCCATGACGATGTGAGCGTTAAACGCAAAGGCGTGATTCACTGGTTGGCGAAACATAATGAGACTCTTCGTTATGTCAATTCTAGTCTTTTCCCTGGCGCATGCGGCAACTCAGGACAGCAGGTCGCGCTCTGGTGGACGCCAGCAGGCTCAGGCCTCGGCGCAAAATTTCGATGGCAAAACCGCACAACGCCTATATCAGATTACCACGCCATTGCTCCGCGCCATGGAGCATGGGCTTGGGCCTCATCAGGTGAGCATTGGCATCGTCGCCGACGACGCCATCAATGCCGCTAACGGAGGTGGGGGCAAGTTTATTTTGACAACCGGGTTATTGGAGCGTGCGAATGATGATCAGTTGCGCGGGGTCATGGCGCACGAAATTGCCCACGAGGATCTCGGTCATGTCACCAAGCTCAAATTATCGGCAACCGGTGTGAATATGATTTTGCTAAAGGAATTGGCGTCGGAAAGCCCGGCGTTACAACTCATTGAGGGGCCGTTGATTACGCAAAATTTTAGCCGGGCCGAAGAGCACCAAGCCGACCGTCAGAGTGTGGCGATCCTGGAGCGCGCCGGATACTCCAGAGAAGTTATCATCGAAGCGTTAATTTGGATGGCAAAAAGTTCGCCTGGCGCCGGTAATTTTGTTTCTTCCCATCCAAATATCGGCGAACGCATTAAATCCATCCGGGCAATGGCGCGGTAGAAAGCGGGAATTAAGGAGCCAGTTATGAAATCGATAAATGGAAAAATCCTGGCGATTTGCGGATTGATTGCGTTTTTTGCTAGTGCGGCCTGCGAAAATATCGCTCTCATCAAGCGCCCCACGCCGCAGCTCGATAGCGACGAGATCGTCGGCGAAATAACCTCGATAGACTCGCGCCTCAGGCAAATCCACTTCCGTCACGTTACCGAGGTTTCGAGTCGAGCTCCGACACGAACAATTCGCTTCGATGATCACACTCGAGTCCTTTATCGCGGCCGAGAATATCCGGTGAGTTCACTTGAAGTAGGCGACATCGTCGCGCTCCAGGTTGGGCAAAGTGACCCAGCGCGCAACGCCGATTTAATCCGCGTGCAGCAAAGCCGCCGCGATCGCGATGTCACCGCAACAAGAAACGAAATTCAAAGAATCGAAGGCACGGTGGAGCGAATTGATTCGCGCCATGAGTTTGAGTTGCGCGATCGCTCCGGCGCAAAGGTCATCGTCTCGCTCCCGCCCAATCCTCGTGAATCGATTGTCTCCCAAGTGGAGCGCCTGCGCCGCGGCGATAACGTTTTGGGTGAGGGTAGATATGTCGGTCGGGACCGTTTCGAATTGGAAAATTTGCTCTAAGCAACTGCATAAACTCTAGGCAAGGAGCAAAAACATGGCTGACCTTACTGCGTGGTTTGTTGCCGTGCCGCTCTCTTTGATCGCTTTGTTTTGGGTATTTGGAGTTATTTAACCCATGCAACAGAGATAATGAGTGACGCGCTAGAGCGTCATATGGCACGTGGTTTGCGCCCACGTGAGTTGCGCCTCGTTATTGCTTCGAGACGCAAAAAGGAGTCTACCATGGGTCCGATAGACGCACAGGATGCCGAGGCAACGATCAATGAACTTATTTTGGTGCTGCGAGAAAACGCCAATTCCAGCGACATTGAAAAGCGTGAGGCGCAAATTTTAGTGGCCTACGCGCTGTCTGGATTATTTGGCAGCGCAGGACCTTGTTCCCATCGCTGGCATTGAAATTCCTCTGCACAACCGATTTGTTTCACGCTATAAATCTTGGCGGTGTTCGATTTAATCGCGACGAATGATCGAGCCCCGGATCGTCCGAATCAAGATAGCGATATTCCCAAAATAAATGCGCTACGGATGCGCTAGCTCTCGAGACCTTCTAACACCTGCAAATCCAAGTATCCCATCGCCTGCCTCCGTGCAGATCCGATAGGCGAATTCCTTCTTAGCGGCGTTTCCCTCTCAACGCCTCCTCGACGATTTATTCTCAGCAAATTTTTCTGCTGAAATTTTAAACTTTGTAATCGCATTTCACTGGCATCGGGATTGCGAAGGGAAACGATCAGCTTATTAAAGGAGGTTTCAGTTATGAAAATATTTTTAGTTTTATTGCTAACGGCGGTGGTGACTCAATCGGGTTGCGCCTTTCTTGGCGGCGCGGCCACGGGCGCGCTGGTGACCGGAGCGGGCTATGAAATTCAGGCGAAGCGCCAAATGGACCAACTGGATGATGATCTCAGGAACGAGAGAATCTCCCGGCGTGTCTACGAGCAGCGCAAACAGCAGATCGAGAATGGTTCGATTATTTATTAGTCAAGCGATAACCAGCAGGTGACACAATGTTAGGCTATGCAGTGACGTTTTTAATTGTGGGGCTTCTCGCAGCAGTTATCGGTCTGGTGGGGATAGCTGCCGTGGCCACACAGGTTGGCTGGATTTTGTTTCTCGTCGGCCTCGTTCTCCTGATCCTTCATGCAGCCGTTCAAGGACGTGTGCCGCCAGCCACATAGGCAAGGAAAATGGCCCCGGAGGTCATATGCATTAGCCCGCGGCTATGATCTCAGGATGTTTCGTTTTGACAATAACTCCGCATTACAACCTTTGGGTCTCGAATTCGGATTTGGCCGCGCTGTTTGGCGACGGCGTCGACGAACTCGAGACCCGCTCGTTTAAGGGAACTGAAAAGTCCTTGCTAAAGGATCTTTAGCCCTTCGAGGTCGAAAGCAAACTGCGTACAGTGAAGTCATACGAAGCCGCAACTTGTGCCGCCGTCTATTTAGACTCGCACATGGTTGGAAGTACTTTAACCTCACTTGATTCGGGGAATAAGTCGAGCGGCGCCGAAATGCGAGAAAGTCGGGGACAATATTCGAAAAGACTGCCCTCCCGAGCATGCGATGATAAATCGGCCCGGTGATCGCGGACAACCTGCGCGCCGCTTACGTTCTGTTGAAAAAGCAAGGAATCAAGATAAAGATTTTAAAATCACCCAAGTAGCACACGATATAGCGTTGATCAGGGCGCGGGTATGAGTGACGATCTGTGCTACTAGTTGGGCTTCGGACGCATTGCAAATGCTAGCATATCGTTTGAAACATGGCATCGCATCCTCAAAGAATCATGTCGAGATATTATGGCTTGCTATTTATACTCGCTTGCTTGACCTGCGCGCCGCAAGTTTTCGCTGTGCCACTGGAAGATCTCGGCGGCGATCGCGAATGGCGGCTTCGCGCCTTGGAACTCGCGGGCAACGTGAAATTGCCACGCAGCGATATCGTCGACGCACTGTTGACCCAGCCCCGCCCCTGGTATCGCTTCTGGAGCGAGCCACCTATTTTCGATCCGGTGACGTTTCGCGAAGATCTCGAACGTGTGCGCCGCCTCTATGAGTCACGGGGGTTTTATCAAACGGTTGTCAGCTATGATCTGGCTCTTGATAACGACGACGGTCATATCAAGGCATCGATCGTAATCAAGGAGGGGCCGCCGGTTATGGTTGCCGATGTCGACGTTAGTGTCGCTGGCGCAGCCACCTTCCCTGAACGTTTGCCGATCGCGACGGGTGACATCTTTTCCGAAGAAGCCTACCAGCGCAGCGAGATCCTTCTCAAGCAATTCTACGGCGAACATGGGTATGCTTACGTCGAGAGCGAGCGCAAGGCGGAGGTCGTGCTTGACAGCGACCAGGCTTTTGTCGCTTATCGGGTCGATCCCGGGGTACCCAGCGTTTTTGGGTCGACGACGATCGAAGGGACCCATGAGGTTGCACCGGCGATCGTGCGCCGGGAGCAGGTTTATCGTGAAGGCGAAAGTTACTCGTTAAAAAAGCTCGCCGAGACCCGGGACAAACTGCTTGCTCTAGACCTGTTTAGCGTAGTGAATGTTGCTCCCCAGGAGACCGCCGAAAAACCTCCGATCGTGCCGATGGAGGTGCGGGTCACCGAAAAGGAACCGCGCGAGATCCGGTTTGCAATCGGCTATGGCAGCGAGGATCAATTTCGCGCCGTGCTGGGGTGGCGCCACAATAACTGGCTGGGTGACGGCCGGCGTCTGTCGATTCTCGCCAAATATTCGTCGCTAGAGGCGAGCGGTGTCCTCACATTCGTGCAACCTTACTTATTTTCTCCGCGTTCCCGTGGTGTCGTGAGCCTGCGTCATGATCGAATCGACGAAGAGAGCTATCTGCTTCAAGCGACGCGCTTCAATCCGCGTTTGGAATATCGTTTTAACGATCATCTTTTGGCATTTCTAGGTTACCGACTCGAGCACAACCAGTTTACCGAGGTTGCCGACGCTACCGTGAGAGCTTTGGGGGGCGTGCAGACGAATGGTTTGATCTCGGGTCCGAGCTTGGGTTTGACATGGCAGACAGTGGACAATCTATTGGATTCCACCCGGGGAGAGATCGTCAACCTTAGCTTGGACCAAGCCGGCGTCGCTTGGGGCGGCCGCTACCAGTTTTACCGGCTGAGCGGCGAGGGGAAAAAATATTGGACTATCGGTTGGGAGACGGTTTTCGCCGCACGGCTGAAGCTGGGCTTTGCCGACGCCATTGGTGCTGAAAGCAATCTGCCCCTCTCGGAGCGCCTTTATGCCGGTGGCGAAAAGAGCGTGCGCGGTTATGGCCGGCGCCGCCTCGGCCCGAAGAGCACGGCTAACGATCCCATCGGCGGTTTGAGTTTGCTCGAAGGCTCGGTGGAGCTACGCCGGCCCCTTTGGCAGGCTTTGGGTGGGGCGTTGTTTGTCGACTTCGGCCAAGTGTCCCGCCAAGCCTTCGAAGTGCCGATCGACAAAGTCAAATTTTCCGCCGGTTTCGGTCTCAGTTATCAAACCCCCCTCGGTCCACTACGCGTCGATATCGGTTTTCCATTTTCCCCGCCGCGCGGCGACCGGCCTTTTCAGGTTCATTTTAGCATCGGAGCGGCTTTTTAAGGTGCAACGAATCGTAACAGTTTTGCGCCGAATTTTTCTCGGCGGTGTGCTGGTCCTGATCATAGCCGTGATCGGCTTGGGATTTTATACGCGCACCGAAAGCTTTCGCCGCATCTTGGACGTCGAAGCCCGCGCGGCGATTAATCGATCGATACGCGGCACCTTGAGCTGGGAGCGCATGGGCGGCTCGTTGTGGAACGGGCTACATGTCGAAAATTTACAGCTCCGCTATGGTGATAGCGTGATATTCAAAGCAGCGCGAGCGGAGATCGGGTATGCACTCCTGCCGCTCTTGTGGAAACGCATCGAACTGACGCGCTTGGTGGTGACCGGCCCCAATCTCGATCTAAGGAAGCAGACCGACGGCAAATGGAATGTCGTCGAGGCGCTTTCTTCCGGAAAGCCTTCGACCGACCCGTTCAACTGGACCATCGTCGTCGGCGGCATCGCGGTCGTTGGCGGTGAAATGACTCTGCGCCCGCGGGACGGCGAATCGGAATTATATTGGCTGCGCAAACTGGATTTTGCCGGCCGGGTGCGGATGGCTGATGAGTTCAACGTCGATCTCGAGCGGCTGACGAGCTGGGTCGACTCACCCCAGGCCCCGCAAGTCTACGTCAACGGTGGTTTGGCTTACCGCCAAACTGCGCAGAGAGAAAGTTTAACATTCGAAAAGTTTTGGCTGCAAAACCAACGCTCCAGCGTCATGCTCACCGGCGCGATCAAAAATTTCACAGATTTCGATAGCGATCTCCAGCTTACGATCCGCCGCTTAGCGGCGCAGGACGTGGCCCGCTATATATCCCAATGGCCGGCCGGCATCGATGTGACGGGAGCGCTGAGCGCGCGCGGGCCGAGCCGCGACCTGGCCGGCAAGTTCGACGTCAGATTAGCGCGCGGGCAATTGTCCGGCACAGTGCACGCCGATCTTCAGAGCCAAAGCAAACCCTACCGAGCCGAGGTAGCCATCCGGGGGCTCGGGTTGGAGCCGCTTCTCAGCGGCCAAAAAATTTCCGGTACTGTGAGCGCTAACTTGAAAATCGCCGGTGCCGGCAGCGAAATCGAGGCGCTTAACGGCACCGGCGACGCGCGCGTGCAATCGCTCTCGGTAGGTTCCCGCAACCTGGGCGAAGTCGGGTTGCGCGCGACATTGCGCGGCGTCGCTGCCGAGGTTAACGGTGACATCGACGGTCCAATCGGACTCGGCAAGTGGAGCAGCCAGATTCGTTTCAGCGCCACGCCAGAGTACAGCGCGGTCCTTGCTTTGCGCGGCATCAATATCGCCAGGCTATTGGAATGGAAGGACGCGCCTAACGGGAAGTTGAATTTCGATGCCAAGATAAACGGTGCCGGGGTAAGTTTGGCGAATATGAATAGTCAGGCCGTGATCGACGTTTTGCCGTCCCAGTGGGACGCCGTGAATATCGATCAGGGAAACATTATCGCGCAGCTCTCGAAGGGTAGGGTACGGATTGAAAACCTCCGTCTACGCGCGGGAAGCGCTCTGTTATCCGCCCAGGGCGAGCTCGGTGTGGCGGCGCCACAATCAGGCCAAGTCAATTATCAGCTAAACATCCCGGATCTTGAACCGTGGCTCGCTCTGGTGGGCCGCCCAGGCAGCGGCCGCTTGGAGTTGAGCGGTCGAGCCGAGGGTAATTTGGCGCGCCTGCAAACCCAAGGATCGGTGCACACACGCGGGCTAAAGCTGTCCGAGGGCGGCGTTGCCGCGGCGCGAGCCGATTTTGTGCTCGCCGGGGGCGCCGGAACATCGATGCCTTCAGGAACGGTGAACCTATCCGCTAACGATGTGCGCCTCGGGGTCGATCTCGCCGATTTGCGCGCGGCGCTTACTTTACCGGCGCCGCCACAGCAGGCAATCATAGTCCGGCTCGATGCCCATGATTCCGCTGGACGGCCACAAAGATTAGTAGCCGAGATCGAAAAGCCGCAGGCGGAGTGGCTCCTGCGCGCTCGTGAACTGGTGCTGACCCTCAACGACGGCCCGTGGCGCCTGGAAAAGCCGGCGACGGTGGCCCAACGCGGCGATGATTTTTATGTCGATTGGATCAGTATGCGCAACGGACGGGCGCAGATCATGGCTGAGGGACGCTTCTCGTTGCGCGGGACACAGTCTTTGACCATGCAGGCGAACGATATTCCATTGGCAACGTTGGGCGCCGCTTTGCCCAAAGGCGCGGAGCTTACTGGTTCGCTTTCGGCACAAGCACGAGTGAACGGTACGGCAGCGCTGCCGGAAGTCGAAACAGCGATGCAGTTCACCGGTGGCCGAATCGCCGGCCAAGCCTATCAAAGCATGCGCGCGCGCGCCGATTATCGCCAACAGCGGATTGCCCTGGACCTGACGATCGAGCAGGATAGCGCCCACAAGCTGGAGGTCCGCGGCACCGTGCCTTTGGCACTCGCTTGGACGCCGCGTTGGCGTGCCGAGCCGCTGCCCGGAATGGAATTGCGCGCGCACTCCGCGGGGCTGAGCTTGGCATTTTTAAACGCGCTTAAATTGCCGGTGGAAAATATCGTGGGCCGAGCGGCGTTTGATCTAGTCGTCAGCGGTTCCCTCGCCGAGCCGCAGCCGCGCGGCACCTTTGAGCTGATAGACGGTGGCTTCGGGCTTAAGAATTTAGGCATGCGGGTGACCGGTGTGGGCGTCTCGGGCAGCGCCGAGGCCAGCCGTTTGAGTTTCACTCGGCTTGCTGCGCGTTCGGGAAGCGGTGCATTATCGGGAAGCGGTGTCCTATCGCTCAAAAAATTTGTGCCGCAAGAATTCAATCTCGATCTGACGGCGCGGCGCTGGCCGGCGATTCAGACTGAGCGGTATAGCGCGGTCGTCGATGCCGATCTTAAGATTTTCGGGCCACTGAAAGCGCCGGCGATTTCCGGCAAGGCCCAGGTAATCGAGGGTAACCTGCGCGTGCCACTCGGAGCTCTTGAGCGCAGTCCGATAGCGCTTACACGCGACCCGACCATCGTCGTCGTAAAGCAGCGCGGCGGCACGCCAATCGCGACTCCGCGTGGGCAAAATAGCGAGGGAGGGGAAAAGAGCGATCTCTGGCGCGCCCTCGCGGTCACTCTCACGGTAACGATTCCAAACAATCTTTGGGTGCGCCATCCTAACGCGACCGTCGAACTCGCCGGCAATCTTACCGTCGAGAAGAAACCCCAGAGCGAGCCTGCGCTTATCGGAGTCATCGAAACAGTGCGCGGTTGGGTGGGATTTCAGGGGCGCCGTTTCGAGATCAGGCGCGGCCTTGTGCAATTTAACGGTGGTCTGCCGATCAATCCTTCCATCGATGCAGTCGGCGAGTATCGCGTGAACAATTATGTGGTCAGTGCCGTCGCGAGCGGCACGGCGAACAAACCGGCATTAACTCTGACCAGCCAGCCCTCCTTGGAGCAATCCGACATTCTTGCTCTGCTCCTGTTCGGCAAACCGATCGCAGAGTTAACCAGCAACGAGCAATTCACGCTGCAGCAAAGTGCCGTCGACATCACCGCAGGCTTTGCTGCGGCCCAGATCGGTAAAGCGGTGTCTGACGCGCTCGGGCTCGAAAGCCTGGGGGATATCAGCTTCTCCGGCGGTCAAGTGCGATTTGGCCGCTATGTCGGCGGGAAAACTTATTTTTCCCTATCTCAGGAAATCGCCGGCAAAATGGGCCACGAGGTTTCGCTGGGATATCAGCTGACGCCGCAACTACGGATTGACGCGACCACTAACGCCAGCGGGAATAGCGGCATCGATATTATCTGGCACAAACGATACTAGCGAAACTCCAACCGGCGCATGCCAAGTCACCCCTCGACCTTATGCTCGTGCGGCCGCAGCAAACGCAGCCAAGCGACCAGCGTGAACGCGAGTATTGAAGGATGCCGAGCTGCCAAAGCGCATATTGAAAAACTTGCTCGCTCTCTTTGAGCAATTTGGAAAGCTCCGCGGTAAGCACAATGATACGCCGGCTAACCGCGATCACGGCAACGATTAAGAACGGTCGCGGCTCCAAAACATGTTCGCGAAACGACACTTTTACGGTGAAAAGCAGCTCAGCGATGATAATGATTAAAAGACGCTGGTCGAGTCCATCGATAGGAATAAGACAAAGCCCATACTTAATGGTCAAACTTTATTTAGCGCACTGCATCGCTTACGGCCATTGGGTTTTCCTCGCGGATATTTGGTACGCTCCAATCAGCAAAAGCGATTCGAGTGCCGTATGCCAACAGGTTAATTCGGCCCGATCGGCACGAATTGTAATACGTCCGTAGAATGGGACTGTTAAATTGGCGGGCGCCCACTCAAGGCTCGTTGCCGGCTATGGCTGTGTTGAAGCGGAGACGTACCTAGGTTATTTGCCAACGATGTTGGATAAATTATTCGGGTGGCGTTGCGCTGGGTATGGTTCCAATCGACCGGACCGTTAGGTAAGATTTAAAGCATGGAGACCGCTCCGGTTAGTTCCAATTCATCTGTGATCGGCTGGTTTTCCCGCCCGACGACGCTCCATTATTACCTGATTCGACTGATTCTCGCTGGTTTGGTACCGTTGCTTTGCTTTGCCATCTTCATGATGGTTTTATTCGCGCGTCAGGAGCAAGCCAATCGGCAGCGCAGCCTCCAAGACACCAGTCGCGCTCTGGCGCTCGCCATCGATCAGGAAATTGATTCTTCGATCACCACTCTTGAAGTACTAGCGACTTCCGAGCCGTTGGATGCCGGAGCAGTATCGGTCTTCCGCCCCGCCGCTGCGCGGATTTTTGCCGGTCAAAATGGTTGGCAAAGTTTGAGCCTGTTTGATCCGAAGGGTCGAGCCCTCATGACCGTCGCCAAACCATTGATCGAGGGTACCGAGGAAATCGGCCGCGAAACCCTCGACACCGTAATCCGCACTCGTCTGCCGGTGATCGGCGACTTCCCGAGCTCCCGTAATGGGGGAAATGCCATAAATATTCATGTCCCAGTGGTGCGAGAAAGAACTCTTATTTACGTCGTTAGCGCGGCAATTGAGCCCCGGCTGTTCGGCGAGATTCTCGCCCGGCAGAAAGTTCCTGAGAAATGGCGCGTTACGCTGTTCGACAGTAAGCGGGTCATTATCGCTACCAGCCCGGTGGCGGATTTTATCGGTCAGCCGGTCGGGGCCCCGCTAGCGAAGACCGCGCCGTTGGCCAACGAACAATTTTTCAGCGGCGTCACTAACGACGGGGTTAACGTCTATGCGGCAGTTAGTCGTTTAAGGCGTGCCGGCTGGTTCATCGCGCTGGCGGTGCCAAGCTCGGAGATGAACGCGATTTTATATACTTCGCTAGCCACTGTAGGCGTGGGCGGTCTGGCGCTCTTGCTGCTCGGTGTCGGTATGGCGATGTTTTTTGCCCGGCAAGCAGCTCGATCGATAGCCTCGCTCTCGACCGCGGTGCGCGCGCTAGGACGAGGCGAAGCGCCCGCTTCTCCTGGGACTTCACCAATCGCCGAGCTTGACGGACTCGCGCGGGAGATGGAGCGGGCGGGTCAACTGCTGCAGGAGCAAGGCAATGATCGCGACCGCGTCGAAACCGAGTTGCGCCAACAGGAACAATACCTGCAACGGCAAGCCGATCTGCTCAACTTGGCCAACGAAGCCATCTTCGCGCGGGAATTGGACGGCCGGATAATCTACTGGAATCGCGGCGCCGAACAGCTCTACGGCTATTCAGCCGATGAAGCGATCGGTTTTCTCGGCCAGGATTTGCTCGCCACGCAATTCCCGAGCGGGCGGGAAAATTTTGAATCAACACTGATCGACACCGGCCGGTGGAGCGGGGAGTTGAAGCAAACGACCAAAGCCGGCCAGCGCATCGACGTGGAAAGCCGCTTCAAATTGATCGACGACCGTTCTGGCGGGCGTTTGGTACTCGAGTGCAATCGGGACATCACCCAGAGAAAGCAAACCGTGCGCCGATTGTCCACCGAACACATGGTGACCCAAGTCTTGGCAGACTCGGAAACTCCGGCGGCGGCGTGGCGCAATATTCTCGAAGTGATGGGAAATGGGTTCAGCTGGGAGTTGGGAGCGCTGTGGATCGTCAGCAAGCAGAGTCAGGTGATCGAGTGCATGGAGACTTGGCATAACCCATCAAAGGAATTTCTCGGTTGCCGAGCCCGCCCGGCGCTTAGCCGCGGCATGGGCCTCCCCGGTCGGGTGTGGGCTAGCGAGGAACCGATTTGGATAGCAAACGTCACTGACGAGACTGCCGCGCTGAAGCTTCCGCTTCCGGCCGCGGAAGGGCTGCACGGCGCTTTTGCTTTCCCGATCAAAACGCGCAACGAAATTCTCGGCGTCATAGAATTTTTCAGCACGACGATTCGTCAACCGGACGCAGATCTCTTGAAGAGCGTGAAGGCGATTGGCGGGGAAATCGGTCAATTCGTCGAACGCCTACGAGCGGAAGCGGCACTGCGGCAAAGCGAAGAGCATTTGCGCAACCAAGCGCAAGAATTGGAACGACAACTCTTGGCCTCGGGCCGTTTGGTTGCGGTCGGTGAACTCACCGCATCCATGGCCCATGAGTTCAACAATCCGCTGGGAATTATCTTAGGGTTTGCCCATGGACTGCTGGCTGAAATGGACCCCGCCGATGCGCATTACCATCATGTCGAGATCATCGTCGAGGAGGCTAGTCGCTGTGAACGGCTGGTGCAGGAACTGTTGGAATTTGGCCGGCCCAAGACGGCCGAATTCGCCCTGACCGATATCGAACAGATCGTTCGTAGGACTGTCGATCTGGTGCAGCCCCACGCAACGAAAAACCATGTCGAAACGCTGATGCACATCGAGGATCGATTACCCCCTATCCACGCGGATGCGCAACAGCTGCAGCAAGTGGTGTTGAATCTTTGCTTGAATGCGGTAGACGCGATGCCAAACGGTGGAACCTTGACGGTCGGGGCAAGCTTCGACGGAGCGAATCAAGTGACGGTTACGGTGGCCGATACCGGGATCGGCATCGACGCCGAAATCTTGCCGAGAATCTTCCAGCCGTTTTTTACCTCCAAGAAGCGCCGCGGCTTGGGGTTGGGTCTGCCGATCTGCGACCGCATCGTAAAATCTCATAGCGGCCAAATCGACGTGTCGAGTGCCCCCGGCCGTGGAACCATTTTCAAAATAGGGCTGCCTTTGAAGCCTTGCGCCGAGGACAAACCGCTGCAGTAAGGCGACTGATAAATTTTCGCTCCGTCACACGGGTTGTGCGCTGCTTCAACCTCGCCGTCATCGATCGGGAAGAATTCTCGGCCGTGTATGAAATACTCCTGCAAGGCAGAAAATTTCCTCCACGCACGCCGGCCGCTAATCGCATCTCTGGCTTTAAATTAAACCACTTGGATTAGACGAGGCGCTGGTCCCTTTTTTGCGCTACGCATTACTTCGTTCAGAATTACTGGAGAGGACCATGATTAAGTCTGGAGCGCGACGCGCGGAATCGAGTGATGGACGTCGTAATGCTCGCAGACAAAAAAACCTGGTAAAAGACAAACAATGAAAACGTTGTCGACATTGTCGTGGCGCGGACGGGCTAGGTTAACGGCTTTTTCCACTGACCTAAGAGCGCGCCACCAAACCGGCCGTTCCCTGCAGCCGCAAGGACCTACTATCGACTTTGTTCCTGCCAATTTTTTCAATACCGGTATGCGCCGAATTTATGTTCTCACCCAATTCAAGCCAATCCGTCATTGATCATTTGCCAGCGGGCCGGCACCTTTCTGGATTCTTGGACATGGTTTCGTCAAAGCACTGCCCGCTCAGATGCGCACGGGAACGAAAGTTATTTAGTTTACGAGGATGGTCTTGTCGACGTCGAGCGCGGCGATCCGACCCGGTCGGGAGCCACGCGTGTCGTGGCGACGGCCGGGACCGGCGGTATTCGACGGGGTTATGAGAGAGCCATGAGCACCGAAAGTTTACCGAACAACTCCCCCACCCCAGGGGTATCGCAGCAAGGCGCGCCGCGGCGGCTGGGCTACGGCTTCAGCCTGCTTACCGACGATGATTTGTTTCTCTTCAACCAAGGAAGCCATTCGCGCGCGTACGATAAACTCGGCGCCCATCGGTTAATCCGTGACGGAGTCGAGGGAACCTATTTCGCTATATGGGCGCCGGCTGCCGAAAAGGTTTTCGTGACCGGCACGTTTAACAATTGGGACAAGCAAAGTGACCCGCTTCAGCCGAGAGGAAATTCAGGGATCTGGGAGGGCTTCGTTGCCGGTGTCGCCAAAGGCGCGCTTTACAAGTATGTGATCCATTCCCGATTTTTTGGACAGCGGCTGGAAAAAGCGGATCCATTTTCCATCTTCAACGAGATTCCACCTCGAACCGCTTCGATTGTCTGGGACTTGGAGTATTTGTGGAACGACCAGGCGTGGATGGCCGACCGCAGATCACGCAACTCGCTCGCTGCCCCGATTTCAATCTATGAAGTACACTTGGGCTCTTGGCGGCGCATCGGTGCGGAAGGCAATCGCTCGCTTTCCTACCGCGAGATGGCGCCGCTCCTCGCCGATTATGTGCGGCACACGGGTTTCACCCACGTGGAATTCCTGCCGTTGATGGACCACCCCTTTTTCGGTTCCTGGGGCTATCAAATCACCGGCTATTTCGCCCCGTCGGCAAATTACGGCACGCCGCAGGATCTGATGTTTCTCATCGAGACACTGCATCAAAACAACATCGGCGTCATCCTCGATTGGGTGCCGTCGCATTTCCCGGGCGACGCGCACGGCCTCGCTTATTTCGACGGCACGCATCTTTTTGAGCATGCCGACCCGCGCCAAGGCGTCCAGCCCGAGTGGAACAGTAATATTTTTAATTACGGTCGCCATGAAGTGCGCAGTTTTCTGATCAGCAATGCACTCTTTTGGCTCGATCGTTATCACGCCGACGGATTGCGCGTCGACGCTGTGGCATCGATGCTTTACCTCGACTATGCGCGCCGTGACGGCGAATGGGTGCCTAACCGCCACGGCGGTAGAGAAAATCTCGATGCTATCGATTTTCTCAAGCAGTTCAACCAGACCGTCTACGAAAATTATCCCGACGTACAGACGTTCGCCGAGGAGTCCACATCCTGGCCGTTGGTGTCACGTCCCGTCCATGCCGGTGGATTGGGGTTCGGACTCAAGTGGGACATGGGTTGGATGCATGACACCCTGGAGTACTTCTCCCAGGATCCGATCTACCGCAAGTATCATCATCACCGTCTCACATTTAGAATGCTTTATGCTTTTCATGAGAATTTTGTCCTGCCCATTTCCCACGACGAGGTGGTTTACGGCAAACGTTCGGTCTTAAATAAAATGCCGGGTGATGACTGGCAAAAATTTGCCAATCTCCGACTGCTGTTCGGCTACATGTACGCGCAGCCGGGAAAAAAACTGCTGTTCATGGGCTGTGAGTTCGGCCAACGGCGCGAGTGGACTCATGATCAAAGTCTTGATTGGGAACTACTGGAAACGCCGCTTGCCGCCGGCGTGCAAAAATGGGTCGGCGATTTGAACCGATGCTATCGCGACCACGGGGCGCTCCATGAATTGGATTTCGATCCGGCAGGATTCGAATGGATCGACTGTAATGACCGCGATGCCAGCGTCGTGAGCTTGTCGCGCAAAGGGCGGGACGACGCCGCGTCGATCTTGATCGTGTGTAATTTCACACCGCTGGTTCGCGGCAACTATCGCGTCGGCGCGCCACGCGGCGGAACGTGGAGAGAGTTACTTAATAGCGACGCCAAATATTATGGCGGCAGCGGCGTGGGCAACCTCGGCGAAATAGAGGCAGGGCCGGTGGGCTGCCAGGGCCAGCGCTACTCGCTGTACCTGACTTTACCGCCGTTGTCGGTGCTGTTTCTCACTGATCTAGATGGGCGGCACCGCTCTGGAGGATCTTCGTGATGACAAGACCACGACACCGTGACAGACCCGTCGAAGCCGCAGCGACGACGCAATGGGCGACGGAAGAAAAAACCCCGGCGCAAAACCATGATGAAACACTCGGCGCGGTTATGTTGTCGGGCACGACCTGTCGATTTCGCGTGTGGGCGCCGACCCGGTCAACGGTCAACGTGCACCTGCTAGGACCCAATCGCATCGTGCCGATGCGTCATTCCGGACGCGGCTATTACGAAGCAAACGTGGAGCACGTGCATCCCGGCGATCTTTATCTTTATCAACTAGCACCCGGCATCGAGCGCGCCGACCCGGCGTCGCGCTTTCAGCCCAAGGGTGTTCACGGCCCGTCGCAGGTGATCGACTGCAAGATTCGTTGGGACGAGAAGGGCTGGTCCGGCCGGCCGCTCAAAGATTACATCATCTATGAGATTCACGTCGGCACTTTCTCACCCACAGGAACATTCGATGCGATCATTCCTTACATCGAATACATAATCCAGCTCGGCGTCACGGCCATCGAGCTCATGCCGGTGGCGCAATTTCCCGGCGCGCGCAACTGGGGCTACGACGGGGTGTTTCCGTTTGCCGCGCAGAACTCCTACGGCGGACCGCCAGCGTTAAAGAAATTAATCAACGCCTGTCACCAGCGCGGCCTAGCGGTGATCCTCGATGTGGTTTATAACCATCTTGGACCGGAGGGAAATTATCTCGCCGACTTCGGCCCCTATTTTTCCGATAACGACAATACCCCATGGGGACCATCGGTGAATTTCGACGGCGAGTTCAGCGATGAAGTAAGGCACTACTTCATTCAGAATGCTTTGTATTGGATCGGTGAATTCCACATCGATGCCCTGCGCCTCGACGTCGGACACACGATGGTCGACGATGCCCCGGTGACTTTTCTCGAAGAACTCAGCGCACAAGTCCATCGCACCGCGGAACGGCTCAATCGGCAGATTTTTCTGATCGCGGAAAGCGCCGACAACGATGCGCGACTGATCCGCTCGCATGAGCAGGGCGGTTGCGGTCTGGACGCACAGTGGAATGACGATTTCCATCACTGTTTGCGCACGCTTCTCACCGGCGAGCGCGCCGGTTACTACGAAGATTATGGCGAGTTCGCCCAGCTTATCAAAGCCTATCGCGATGGCTTTGTTTATTCCGGCGAATATTCCCGGTTTCACCACCGCCGTCATGGCAATGTTTCGCACGATATCCCGGCCAATCACTTTGTCGTATTCGCGCAGAACCACGACCAGGTGGGCAATCGCATGGACGGCGACCGGCTCAGCCAAACGGTGTCGATCGAGGAGTTAAAGCTGGCAGCGGGGCTAGTCATTCTTTCACCGTTCATTCCCCTGCTGTTCATGGGCGAAGAGTACGGTGAAACGGCGCCATTCCCCTATTTCATAAGCCACTCGGATGCCGAGCTTGCAGAGGCGGTCCGTCGCGGCCGGAGCGATGCGCTCGCCGCTTTCGGCTGGCAGGGGGAACTCCCCGATCCGCGGGACGCCAGGATGTTTTTGCGCGCCAAGCTCAATCATGAGCTTCGCAACGCCGATCAGCATCTAGTCTCACTTAAATTTTATCGCGAGCTGATCCGTCTCAGGAAAAAAGTTGCCGCTCTCAATTCGCTGAAGGCGGACAACATGGAGGTGGAAGGTTTCGAAAAAGAGCGGGTAATTGTCGTGCATCGGTGGCAAGACGAAGACCTGGCATTTTTGATCGCCAATCTCGGCGCTGCGCAAGCCTGCGTATCGTTGTCCGTTGCCGGCGGCCATTGGCGTAACGTCGTCGATTCCGCGGACGAAACCTGGCGCGGTAAAGGAAGCCTGCTTCCGCGGGACTTTTGCGCCTCGGCGGAAAATCAATTAGCCTTGATGCCACGGTCGGTGGCCCTGTTCGTTCGTGAAAAAGTTGCGTAAGGTCGAGCAGAGTCAGGACCATGAAACCCTGCCATAAAAAGCTTACTCCTCTTGGCGCGCGCTGGGGCCGCGCGGGGGTGAATTTTTGCGGTTTTCGGCAAACGCGAATCAGCTCAAGCTTTTAGCCGGCGGCATGGAGTTGAACGAAGAATGCTGGAATAATGGCGAGGTCTGCTGTGTTGGCGTGCGGCTGGCGAAGACCGCGTTAATTGAATCGCTGACAATAGGTTTTATCATCAATGCATATTTTGAAACCAGTCCGTTTAAGCGCCGGTTCAGCGGCGCAAACTTCGCGGGGAATTTTATTGAACACCCACGGTGTGATCTTGGCACGTAGGAAGAACCGGCAGACGCGCGGCACCGAGATTTATAATCTCACGAGCTGTTTGAGTGCAGTGTTGCAATTGCCGCCGAGCGGCAACGAGGCAGAAGAGTGCACGCACTCGCGAGCCGCTGCAGGCCGATTCAGGAGTACCGTGCAGGACCGACCACTGCCGTGAAAATTCCGACCGCCACCTACCGGCTTCAATTCACCCCGGAATTCGGTTTCGGCCACGCCCGAGCCGCTTTGACATATCTCCACGACCTGGGGATTAGCGATATTTATGCGTCGCCGATCTTTCATGCGCGCTCGGGCAGCGCCCATGGTTATGACGTCGTTGATTCCAATCGGCTCAATCCCGAACTCGGCAGCCACGCGGAGTTCGAAGCGCTGGTTGACGCTAGCGCAGCCGATGCCAACTTGGCTGGGTTCAAGACATCGTGCCGAATCACATGGCTTACGATTCTCAAAATCGGTTGTTGATGGACGTGCTCGAAAACGGTCCGGCCTCGCCGTACGCGGATTTTTTCGATATCGAGTGGAACCACCCCTACGAGAGCATGAAGGGCAAGGTATTAGCGCCGTTCCTCGGGCGCTTCTACGGCGAATGTTTAGAGGATGGCGAGATTACGCTGCACTACGACGACAGCGGGCTGACCGTGCGCTACTACTCATTGCAATTGCCGGTCAATATCGAAGCTTACAGCGAGGTCTTGACCGACGATCTGGTCGGGCTGCGCAAACAGCTTGGCGCCGATCATTTAGATTATATCAAGCTATTGGGAGTCCTCTATGCGCTGAAAAACCTTGCACCCAGCCAAGAGAGCGCCGAACGTGCCGATCAGGTTATCTTCGTGAAGCGACTGCTGTGGGATCTCTACAGCAGCAACGACCGAATCAAACGGCATCTCGATAATAATCTGGCCAAACATAACGGCAGCAAAGGCCGGCCGGAAACTTTTAACCAGCTCGATCGGTTGCTCGCGCAGCAGTGGTATCGCCTGTCATTCTGGAAAGTCGCGGCGGAAGAACTCGATTACCGGAGATTTTTCAACATCAACGAACTCATTTCTCTGCGCATGGAAGATGAAAAAGTCTATCGCCATACCCATGCTCTGACACTCGATCTCGTCCGTGCCGGAAAACTCACCGGCCTAAGGATCGATCACATTGACGGGTTGTACGATCCGCTGGGTTATCTCAGGCGGTTGCGCCGCGATGCCGGCACGGTTTATTTGACCGTGGAAAAGATTCTCAACTTTGACGAAAACCTTCCCTCAGAATGGCCGGTCGAGGGCACCACGGGCTATGAATTTCTCAACTACCTCAATGGTATCTTCTGCGCCCGCGAGCAACGCCGGCAATTCAGTCAAATTTATAATCGCTTTACTGGAAACGAAACGTCCTGCGCCATGCTCACGGTGGAGAAAAAACGCCTGATCATCGGCAAATACATGGCGGGAGACATCGAGGCGCTAGCCTTTCTGCTCAAGAGCATTTCGAGCCGGGACCGGCACGCTGCCGATGTCACGCTATACGGACTGAAAAGAGCATTGGTGGAAGTTCTTGCGTTTTTCCCCGTCTATCGCAGTTACGTCAGCCACGACCAATGCGGTGTGCGGGACCGGCGTTGGCTCACTATGGCGGTCGAGCGCGCTCATGCCGCCAACCCCGGATTGCTGCTCGAGTTGAATTTTATCAAGCGATTTTTGCTGCTCGACTTCGACGAGCACCACAGCGAGGAAACGAAATACCAGTGGACCCATTTCGTCATGCGCTTTCAACAATTGAGCGGACCGTTGATGGCCAAAGGCTTGGAGGACACCACGCTCTACGTTTTCAATCGTCTGTTGTCGCTCAATGACGTCGGCGGCGATCCCGATCGCTTTGGCGTGTCGGTCGACGAGTTCCATGAATTTCTCCAGCGCCGCCAGGAACACTGGCCGCACGCAATGAACGCTACGGCGACCCACGACACCAAGCGCGGCGAGGATGCGCGAGCGCGTATCAACGTACTTTCCGAGTTGCCCGATGAGTGGGAAGGCCAGCTGCGCTCTTGGGGTCGAATCAACCGGCCGAAAAAAATCAGGGTCAAAGGCGCTCACGCGCCCGACCGCAATGACGAGTATTTTCTCTACCAAACTTTGATTGGCGCTTATCCGGTCGGCGGCCGGCACGATGAAGAGTTTTTAGCGCGATTGAAGGCCTACCTAGTCAAAGCCGTGCGCGAAGCCAAAGTCCACACCGAATGGCTCAAGCCCGACTTGGCTTACGAAGAGGCTTACTTGAACTTCGCCGAGTCGATTTTGGCCCTTGCCGACGATAACCGCTTCCTTGCCGAATTCTTGCCCTTCGTTAATAACATCGCTCGCGGCGGCATGCTCAACTCATTGGCGCAAACCGCGCTGAAAATGACCGCACCGGGGGTGCCGGACATCTTTCAAGGCAGCGAGCTTTGGGACCTAAGTTTCGTCGATCCGGATAATCGCCGTCCGGTTAATTACAGCGCGCGCGCGAATTGGCTGGAGGAGCTCAATGCCGCCGCGTCCAAGGACCGGCTGGGCTTGCTCGAGGAATTGCTTTTGCATTGGCATGACGGTCGCATCAAGCTCTATTTAATGTCTAGGCTGCTGGATTTTCGCCGTGCCCATGCCGAGCTTTTTAGTGCCGGCGAGTACATTCCGCTCAACGCCGTCGGCGCGATGGACGAGCAAGTGTGCGCCTTTGCCAGACGCCTCGGTCGGGTCTGGGCGATTGCGGTTGTGCCGCGCCTGATGGGGCGGATTGCCTATCACAGCGGTGCGCCGCTAGGCGGGGAACTATGGGGCGAAACAACGCTCGATCTGCCCGCCGAGGCGCCGCGTGGCTGGGTCGACGTGATCAGCGGTGAACCAATCGAAGCAGCGCCGACGGCAGCGCTAAATCGTCTCTCGCTGGCAAGTGTGTTCAAACATTTTCCGGTGGCATTACTTTGTCCTGAAAATTCCATCGGGTCGTCACCGGATGTAGAGGAAATCTCGCGTGCAGCCATTATCCAACATAATGCATGAGAGGTCCGATCGCGTGGTTATCGAAGCCGTCGCCCCGGAAATTGACGGCGGACGGTTTCCAATCAAACGCGTGCGCGGCGAGTCAGTGCAGGTCGAAGCCGACGTTCTCGTCGACGGCCATGACGTGATCTCGGCCATGCTCCTGTTTCGCCGCGCCCAGGACGCACAATGGAGCGAAACACCGATGACGCCGCTGGTTAACGACCGTTGGCGCAGTGGGTTCGCCGTCACCGAGATCGGGCGCTATGTTTATACGCTGAGCGCGTGGGTCGATCGTTTCAAGTCGTGGCGCCGGGATCTGCGCAAGAAAGCCGACGCCCACACGCACACCGACCTGGACATGATGACCGGCTCACTACTGGTCGAGGAGGCGAGCCGGCGCGCTGCCGGCGCGGACGCGAAAAAGCTCGCCGCATGGGCAAAAACTTTAAACGACAAGAATCGAGGACTGGCGGCAAAGCTCGCCGATGCTCTGAGCGACGAGCTCGCTGCCCTGATGGAAAATTATCCCGATAGAAAATTCGCGACCACTTACGACAAGGAATTGACTGTCGTGGTTGAACGCGAAAAGGCGCGCTTTAGCTCGTGGTACGAGATGTTTCCGCGCTCGTGCGCGGACCAGCCCGGCGCGCACGGGTCCTTTAAAGACTGTGAACGGTGGCTTCCTTACGTGGCGTCGATGGGCTTCGATGTGCTCTATTTGCCGCCGATTCATCCGATCGGACGGACGCAGCGCAAGGGGAAAAATAACGTGGTTGGCAGCGGCGCCGACGACCCGGGCAGTCCGTGGGCGATCGGCGCCGAGACGGGCGGTCACAAAGCCATTCATCCGGAGCTCGGCACGGTTGAGGATTTTAAACGGTTGGTCAAAAAGGCCGAGTCGCTAGGCATCGAGATCGCCTTGGATTTGGCGTTCCAATGCAGCCCTGACCACCCGTATGTCAAGGAGCACCCGGAGTGGTTTCGTTGGCGGCCCGACGGCACCGTGCAGTACGCCGAAAATCCGCCAAAGAGGTACCAGGACATTTACCCCCTCGATTTTGACTCGGAGCAGTGGCGCGAGCTCTGGCAAGAATTACGAAGCGTGGTGCAGTACTGGATCGAGCAAGGGGTTAGTATCTTTCGGGTCGACAATCCGCATACCAAGCCGCTGCCGTTTTGGCAGTGGCTGATCGGCGACGTGAAGGAGCACCATCCGGAGACAATTTTTCTCGCCGAGGCGTTCACGCGTCCCAAGATCATGTACAACTTGGCTAAGCTCGGTTTCAGCCAATCCTATACCTATTTCACCTGGCGCAATACCAAGCCCGAATTGATGGAGTACTTTACAGAGCTCAGCCAGACCGAAGTGCGCGAGTACTTTCGTCCCAACCTGTGGCCGAATACGCCCGATATCCTGAGCGAGTATCTCCAGTTCGGCGGCCGCCCGGCTTTTATGATCCGATGCGCTCTCGCCGCGACTCTCGGCGCTAACTACGGCATCTATGGTCCGGCGTTCGAACTGCTCGAAGCGCGCCCGCGCGACCCCGGCGGCGAGGAATATCTCGACTCGGAGAAATACCAGATCCAACATTGGCAGCGAGACAGCGCCGACAGCCTTAAGGATTTCATCACGCGGCTTAACCGGATCCGCCACGACAACCCAGCGCTACAAAGCGATTGGAGCCTGCGCTTCCATGAAACCGATAACGAGCAGATTATTTGTTACACCAAACGGGCAGAAGATCACGACAACATCGTCGCCGTGGTGGTGAACTTGGATCCGCACCACGTGCAGTCCGGTTGGGTGAAAATTCCCATCGATTCGATAGATCTCAATCCGCTGGAATCTTATCAGGCCCACGATCTTTTAACCGGCGCCCGCTTTCTCTGGCATGGCGCGCGCAATTATGTCGAGCTCGATCCGCGCGTCGTGCCGGCGCATATTTTTCGGCTGCGCCGGCGCCTCCGGCGCGAACAGGATTTTGATTATTTTATGTGACAACCATGAAAGTGAACCACACCCGCGCGCAGAAATCTTCTCTCAGCGATGATCCGCTATGGTACAAGGACGCGGTGATTTACGAGCTGCATGTCCGCGCCTTCGCCGACGGCAACGCCGACGGTATCGGTGATTTTGAGGGGCTCACGGAAAAGCTCGACTATCTGCACGATCTCGGCGTGACGGCGCTTTGGTTGTTGCCGTTTTATCCTTCGCCACTGCGGGACGATGGTTACGATATCGCGAGCTACACTGAAATTCATCCGGATTACGGCACGCTCAAAGATTTCAAACTTTTCTTACGCGAAGCGCACCGGCGCGGGCTCCGCGTGATCACCGAGTTGGTGCTCAATCACACCTCCGATCAGCACCCTTGGTTTCAGCGCGCCCGGCGCGCCGCGCCCGGCAGCAAAGATCGCGACTTCTATGTCTGGAGCGATTCCCAAGAAAAATACCAGGACGCGCGCATTATCTTCAAGGACTTCGAGACCTCCAACTGGGCCTGGGATCCCGTCGCCAAGGGCTATTACTGGCATCGCTTTTACTCGCACCAGCCGGATCTCAACTTCGACAATCCCGACCTCAAGGAGGCGTTTTTCGACGTCGTCGACTTTTGGTTGGGATTGGGGGTCGACGGTTTACGACTCGACGCGGTGCCGTACCTGTTCGAGCGCGAAGGCACCAACTGCGAGAATCTTCCGGAAACCCATCAGTTCTTGAAGGAGTTGCGCCAACACGTCGATCAGAGATTCCGCGATCGAATGCTGCTCGCCGAGGCGAACCAGTGGCCTGAGGAGGCGGTCACCTACTTCGGTGCCGGCGACGAATGCCACATGGCTTTTCATTTCCCCGTGATGCCGCGGATTTTTATGGCCGTGCATATGGAGGATCGCTTTCCGATCGTCGATATCCTCGAGCAGACTCCGGCAATTCCGGACAACAGCCAGTGGACGCTATTCCTGCGCAATCATGACGAGTTGACACTCGAAATGGTGACGGATGAAGACCGCGACTATATGTACAAAGTCTACGCCACCGATCCCAAGGCGCGGCTCAATCTCGGCATTCGCCGCCGTTTGGCGCCGCTGCTGGGTAATAATCGGCGCAAGATCGAGTTGCTCAATGCGTTGCTGTTCTCGCTGCCGGGCACACCGGTGCTCTATTACGGCGACGAAATCGGCATGGGCGACAATATCTATCTCGGCGACCGTAACGGTGTGCGCACGCCGATGCAATGGAGCGCGGACCGCAATGCGGGCTTCTCTCAAGCCAATCCGCAGCGGCTTTATCTGCCGATCATCATCGATGCTGAAAACCATTATGAGGCAGTCAACGTCGAAGCGCAGCAGCAAAACCTAAACTCGATCCTATGGTGGACCAAGCGCTTGATCATCCTGCGAAAACGCTTTCACGCATTCGGGAGAGGTACAACCGAATTTCTCTACCCAAACAATCGCCGCGTCCTGGTTTTCATCCGCCGTCTGAATGACGAAGTTATTTTAACGGTGGCAAATCTGTCGCGCTTCGTTCAGTGCGTTGAGATCGACCTCTCGGCGTTTAAAGGGAAATCGCCTGTGGAGCTTTTCGGCCAGACCGAGTTTCCACCGATTGGCGATCTGCCCTACTTTATCACCGTGGGTCCCCATGGTTTTTATTGGTTCAAGATCGAGGCAGCGCAGATGGCGGGCACGGCAGAGGACAGGCAAGCGCCGGTGATTGATATCGCCGGTGAATGGGAGCAACTGATCACCGGTGGGGGCAGGGCGGCATTGGAAAAAATATTGCCGCGGTATCTCCGCAACCGGCGGTGGTTTGGTGGCAAAGCACGAAGGATTCATTCAACCAAGATCACTGAAGCTATTCCTATACCCGTCGATTCTACCAAAGCCTATTTTGTCATGGTCGAGGTAGGCTACGTCGAAGGCGATCCTGAAATTTACATTTTGCCGGTTGCGTACGCCAGCGGTGACCGCGCCGCCGAAATCTGCCAACATCAAGCGGACGCAGTCGTCGCGCAGTTCAAAGCGACGCTGCCGGGACCGACCGGTGACGGTATACTCTATGACGCGGTCCTGGATCGCAAGTTTCTCATCGCGCTGCTCGAAGCGGTATCGCGCCGGCGCAGTTATCGCGGTCGTTCGTGGCAGATCTCAGCAGTTCCATCGAAACGTTTTCGCGGCCTCAGGGGGGCGCCGGCGTCGATTTTGGAACCTGTCCTGACAAAAACGGAGCAGAGCAATACTTCGATTAGATACGGCGACCGGTTAATTTTGAAAATTTTTCGGCGATTGCACGAAGGGCTCAATCCCGATCTTGAGATCGGCCGCTTCATCACGGAGCGAACCACTTTTCCCAATGTTCCGCCGCTGGCAGGTAGTCTGGAGTTCGGTAAAGGCAAGAAAGCAGTGGCGACCGTCGGGATATTGCAAGGCTGGGTCACCAACGAAGGTGATGCGTGGAATTATACCCTCGATCATCTTACCGACTATTTCGAAAATTGCCTGGCGCGTAGCGCGACGCCCATTGACTTGGCGCGTCCGCCGGGCAGTGTATTGGATAATCTAGATCAGGACGTTCCAGCCTTGGCCCTGGAAATGATCGGCGCTTTTCTCACGTCGGCGAGTCTTTTAGGTCAGCGCACCGGCGAGTTACACATGGCACTCGCCTCGGACACGCAAGATCCCAATTTTGCCATTGAACCATTTACGCAGTTCTACCGACGGTCCTTGTATCAAAGTTTGCGCACGACAACGGATCGCGCGTTGACACTGCTTCGCGAGCGTCTCCCAACCTTGCCCGAAGATACGCGCACCGAGGCGCAAAGCCTTTTACCTCTGAAGAACGCCATTCTCGAGCGGTTTCGGTTGGCGCTGGACAGAAAGATGACGGGCATGCGCATACGTTACCATGGCGATTATCACCTGGGGCAGGTGCTCTATACCGGCAAGGATTTCGTCATCATCGATTTTGAGGGCGAACCGACGCGGCCGCTCGCCGAGCGGCGCACCAAACGCTCGGCGCTGGTGGACGTCGCGGGAATGTTGCGCTCACTGGATTATGCGGCGAAGTTCGCATTGAAAGCCGGCGAATTCCGTTCAGAAGCCCGTCCAGTTTTAATGACATGGGCACAATATTGGGTGTTTTGGGTATCGAAGATTTTTGTTGAGACCTACCTGAAAGCCGCGAATGGCGGTGGGTTCCTGCCGGCCGGCAGGGATGAGGTTAAGAGTGTGCTCGAACTTTGTACCCTGCAGAAGGCGATTTACGAGTTGACCTATGAGCTCAATAATCGACCCGATTGGGTTTACGCGCCGATTCGCGGCATGATCGAGATTCTCAAACCGCCAACCTGATCGAATCCGACCGATCTTTTATTTTCCGCGCAGCCATCTTTATTTTATTGTCGACTTGCTGCTACGACAACTGCCCAGTTGGCGCGGGGTCGTGGAGCTTTTTCAGGGTGCAAGCGAAAATCCTACTAACAAGAGAATTCCCAACAGTTTGTCGAAAGAGCCGCGGCGTTCGTTGCCGATAAAACCGCCCAAACTCTTTTAATTTAAAGAGAATTTATCATTTAGGTTTCGTGGCATGGCCGTTGCTCTATAGCTCAAATGCGCATGCAGCTCGGGAGAAAGTGAGCTCGGCGACATCAGGAGGCTCGGATGATGAACATGAAACTGCCTAAGAAAACGACGCTAGGAGATTTGATTGCGGCCGTGACCGATGAGGTAAGCCGGGTTACACGAGGGTCGGCCAGTACCAATCTATTAGTGTCCTACATAGTGAAAGATCTGATAGCGAGGCGTCAGGTACAATTAAAAAATCGCAACGTACTAAATATGGCGTAGGAGTTTATCGTGAAAACACTAGGACATTCGTTGGTAGCGAACTTTATTGTTTCAGCGCTTGGCAGAAAAATGCTTAGTGAAAAAGGCGCAATCGGCTGGATTCTTTTATGGGCGCTCGGTATTCCGATCCCACTGTTGTTATTGTTTTTCATGGTGCGTGGCTGCACGTGATAACCAGACTTCGTGTGGAGATTTAGGACATGCAAATGTACGTCGCACTGCAGCCGCTGGTAGCGTTGATTGCGGGAATATTGATTCTGATGATTCCAAGGTTGCTGAATTACATTGTCGCCGTTTATTTGATCGTGATCGGCATCTTGGGCCTAGTGCGGATGTAATCGGTAGGTTTATCGCTGAGTCTGGGACAAACAATAAGCTCAAAATAGCGAAAACAAATTTCGCGGAAAGGAGGACATGTCGATGTTAAATTGGGCCGTAACTTTTTTAGTGATCGCGCTCATCGCCGGTCTGTTGGGCCTTAGCGGAGTGGCCGGCGCGGCGACTCAGATCGCATGGATCCTATTCGTAGTTTTTTTGATTCTCTTCATTGTCGGTATGGTCATGGGGCGACGACCGCCTGCTTAGCCGACAAGCAATCCTCAAAATCTGCATTAAGGTCCCGATTTCCTCGTCTATGAAAAGACGATGAGATCGGGACCTCCCTCCTTTGATCATAGGATGCCGCATCGAAATTCACGGCACGCCGTCGGCCAGACGCACGGTGACGCAGAATCGACCATTCGGTTTGTATTACGGGCTCTGATCGTTATGACCCCACGCGGTGTGGTAAGTTATATTAATCTCGCGCAGACGGCACTCTAGAGAAATGCGATGGCAGGTCTCTCAGCAGTGAGGTGAGGACGAGTCTTGGCACCGATTCCTCAACCGGCGGCTAGTGGGATAGGTCTGTCGGGGATGTGATCCGGACCGGCTCGAATCTGAAAACGGCGCGGCCATCTGAGTCGAACATTAGGATTTCATCAGCACTGTAACAACGGTCTGCGTTGACCGTCATCAGGATTCTCCGGTCATATCGGGCAGCGATAACCGCTGGAGAGAGAAGCATGCGCGTCCGCATCTTAGGAATGCGCTACCCCTGATTCATACATGCCATTGCTGAACGAGTTGGATTAATCCTGTGCCGATCGCCGCCCCAGCCGCGATTATCATGCCGCTGGACAATTATCCGCGTGCGGCGCGGTGAAGAATAAATCATTCAACTGGGTTGGTTGGTGGCGTGAGAGGAAGAGTAAAAAACTGGTAATGCGGGCTTCCTTGTCGAGCAACGATTTTACGATCAGAGTGCGATCACAGGTATCTGTGGCATCATTGGCATGGGTGAAGCTTTGAACGTAATCGGCGATATCGGGAAAGTTTTGTAATTCACGAGGTTTGGCGACAATGATTTTTAGTTTCTCCAACCGGGTCGTCATCGACTCGGTGGTGATTACGCTTCTCCAGTCCCGTGGCGGGTTGCTGCCGATGTCGCGTTGTAACAACCGAGCGACCCCACAGTCGATCGTGGGTGCCAGCTGGGGCTGCAGTGCGCTGTCGGAAACCTCCGGCATGAGGTCCTTGATAGGCAACGCTTGATTCCCGCTGTCGCTAGCAGTTTCTGCCTCTGTTACCCGATGGGGTTGCACTCGTGCCGGCTCACGCCGCGACGCGCGTGCCCGGTTAACAAAGTTACAAATCAGCGCGATGCGAAAATTGTCGAAACGATTGCCGAAAATCCGCGATTTCCAGTCTAGTAGGGGCTGGTTTACTCCGAAGAATTCATTTGTGTTGGGCAGGATAACTTTAAAGTCGGTCCACGATTTCATAACGTTGCTTTCTTCTGAAGAAAATATTTCTGTTGTTTTCTCGCGCACGAGCCACCGAAGTTATTTTCGTGGCATCGACTTGGACGAGAGGTGGCGATCACGTGAGGCTACAGCGCGCAGCTAATTTGACAAACCGATCGCTCGAATAGACTCCACTCGGTATCTCATCTGGCATTGAACATTAGACGCTTGAAAAACCCCAACCAGCCGACAATCATCATGCGCAGGCGGAAAACTAAACCAATTGGTCTGGTTGGATCTTTAGTTACGCAACATCCATTCCAGAGAGCATATTCGTTATTTAATCAGATAAATGGCATTTCTTCATGACTGGCATGTAAACGCTCGTTTACGATTTGACTATCCATTTGTTGCAGTAGCGGTCGTGTTTAGCAAGTGGGGCGCTATCGGGAGGTTGTGAGTTTGCCTTTCGTTGCCAGCGCCGACCGGGACTGGTCATTGTGAAGGCCACATCAGACAGTGGGATTTTCCGAAGATCACCGACGAGCAAGCGGGGTATCAACAGATGGTCAAATCGACATGGCTACAGATTACGCGGGGACAGAGATTGGAGATCAAAAGGAAAATCGGCGAGATTCTCTCAGCTGGCCGTCAGCGTTAACACTGCCGGCGGGGCTATGCCGAGCAACAGAGCTTAATGCGCCGCCCGTTGCCTTAAATCGATCGTCGAGAAGCGTAACCGGATCGTCCGCCAGCCCTTGGTTTTAAAGCGGGGCGCCGATTTTTCCTTTACGGCAGTCGGCAGGATGACCTACGCAATCGCCTCTCCTATGACAGGTGGCCCATCTTGCCGCTCTGATAATCTATCATCGCCTGACGAATCTCTTGGGCAGTGTTCATGACAAACGGGCCCTGTCCGACAATCGGCTCTTCTATCGGCGCGCCGCAAAGCAGTAAAGCCGTCGCGTCCTGCACGCATTCGATGCTGACGCTCTTGCCGGCGCGGTCGAAGAGTCCGACCTCCGCGGTTGTGATTTCCTCGGATCCATTTACGCGTACAGCGCCTTTGAGCAGCACCAGCGCCGTTGTGTAGCCATCGGGCAAGGGAAGGTCTGTGCGTTGATCGGCAACGAAGCGGAGATCGCCTACGATGATGGGCGTGAACGTCTGTGCAGGTCCCTTGGCGCCGCCGACCTCACCGGCGATCACACGCACCGTTCCCTGGCTACCGGGCAGGTGGACGGCCGGAATCTGACTGTTGGTAATGCTCTGATACCGCGGAGGAGCCAGTTTATCCTTCGCTGGCAGGTTGACCCAAAGTTGCACCATTTCAAACATGCCGCCGCGCCGGGCGAAATCGCGGCCATGAAACTCCTCATGGACGATCCCCGATGCGGCGGTCATCCACTGCACGTCCCCGGGACCGATGCGTCCGCCGCCACCGGACGAGTCACGGTGCTCTACTGCACCGTCGTAAACGATGGTCACAGTCTCGAAGCCGCGATGGGGGTGTTCGCCGACGCCGAGACGATCTTGCGTCGGTGGAAATTCCCTCGGTCCCGCGTAATCCAATAGTAAAAACGGACTGAGAACCGGACCCAAGGCAGGGTACGAGAACAGTGTTCTAACTGGGAATCCATTGCCGACCCAATGCTGATCCACGCTGCGCTGGATGGAGCGGAGCTTTTTGACCGATTTTGTTTCGCTTACTTGTGCCATCGGTTATCTCTCGCGCTACCGCTTCCACGCCATAGCGAGCTCACGCGTCATTGCGGCGACGCGCCGGCAGCGGTCATTCTCGGCCCACGCCCTACCGGGGTCAGTCCTGTGTCTTTGATATTTCACAGGTCTATTTACTCACTTTTTTCGGTCGATAAAACTCAATGGCGTTGTTGTAGAAAACATTCGCCGCCTTTTCTTCTCCTAATGTTTCCAAAACCAGCGTGTAATCGCTATCGAGATACGGTCTTGGCGCGCGGGTGGACGGCAGATCGGTGCCGAACATGAGCGCGCGCGGGTTGGCCGCGTAGAGGTCGGTCAGAGCGGAGCGTACATCGAAGTCTATCCGTCCGAAGCCAGTCGCTTTTACCCGCACCCCTTTTTCGACGAGTTTGAGCAGCGTCGGAAAACCCGCTTTAGAGAGACCGAGATGGTCGATGCTGACGGCCGGCAAGGACACCAATGTATCGAAGAGCGCGGCTAGCTCGGTGGAATCGACATACAACTCGGTGTGCCAGCCGACCAGCTGATGAACGCGCCGGGCGAAGCTCTCCAGATGCCGGACGTCTTCTGAACCGCCGCGCTTGACGTTGAAACGGACGGCGCGAACCCCGGCGTTGTTTAGTCCCTGCAACTCCTGATCCGAAATCGTCTGCGGCACTTGAGTGACGCCGACAAAGGTCGGGCCAAGGAACTTTAAAGCATGAAATAGATAGGATTGATCCAACTCCTGGAAAGAACCGGAGACCACCGCGCCGCCGCAGAGTTCGACTGCCTTGACACGCTCTAAATAGTCCTCGCTGGTAAAGGCGTCGGGCATGAAGCCTTGATTGGCCACGACGGGAAAGTTCTTATCGATGATATGAAAATGACAATCGAAATACTTTTGCTTCAATGAAGTTCTCCTCTCAAGTTTCTCGCACCGCTTATCGCAATCATGTGCGGCTATTCAAAGCTCGAACAGCCGCAGCTGGTTGCTCCATTGATCAGACCCCATCCCAACAATTCCTCATTCCTCATTCAACCCGCGCGCAGCTTGAGCAGGGTTGGAATGTCTTTTTGGTCCTGATAGAGGCGCAGTTCTTTTTCTTTGCGTTGCGCGCCGAGCATGGCCATGCGATCGGCGAGTTCGTTACCTTCGGTGCCGACGTGGGCCGAGACATGGGTCAGGTTCAGCTGGTTTTTAATGCGCCGGTAGATCGCGTAACATTCCTGAATTATTTCCAAATTCTTGATTTCGCCGCCAACTCTCTTCCACCCTTTCTTCTCCCAGCTCGGTGCCCAATCGCGAATGCAGTTGATCGAGTATGCCGAGTCGCTGCAGATCTCGACGCTGTTACCCTTGTTGATTTCGCCTTCCGCCATGCGCAATGCGTGATAGAGCGCGTTCAATTCGGCGGTGTTGTTGGTCCCCATGGGGTGATACAGGCCAAACCAAAGTTCCGCTAGTTCGCCGCCGCGATACACTACGATACCGGAGCCGGCATTACCGGGGTTAGGGACACAGGCGCCATCGCAATAAATGCTGACGTCGAACCGATGCGCGGTGTGCGCAGCACGGAGTTCGCTGCCGGACGTGCTAGTTTTGGTTCCACTGGCCGCTTTGTGCGGAATAGTGGCAGAGTCGCCGCGACCGAAAGCTTGCTCGGCTGCCGCACGGCTCGGAAAGGACTTGAAGCGCGCACCGGCAAACTTGTCCACGGCCTGCTGGGTGGTAGCCCAGTCGGTGAAGATACCGGTCTGCCGTCCCGACCATACGACGTAGAATTTTTGCGCCATGGTGAGTCGATCTGCCTCCGCTAGAAATGGCTCCGGTAAGTTTTTGGCTCGATTATCGGTAAACACAGTAACCCGGAACTTTTCAGATATTAACCCAATTGCAAAAGGTTCGGCATATGGCGACACCGGGGGCCATTGGGCGGCGATCGGAACGATCAAGTAATTTCCCACTTTTGCCGAGGCTCGGGAAGCCCATCGGCGAGAATTTCTAAGGTTTCCAGCCTGCTTGCGTCAATTCGCTGTCGGCTTTCTTGGCAAAGCTGAAATCGTAGGCGCGCTCGATGGGCACTTCTTTTGTGACTTTAAGGACTTCGCGAACGATATCGAGATCGTTTTTCTGGGTTTCTTCGTCGACCACGCCGTTGGTCGTAAAAGTTCCAATCATGCTGTCGTAAGTGCGCGCCGCCAATTCCCGGTCTAACTCGGAGAACTTTATCATCGCATCCATCGCAACCTCGCGGTTCTGCTTAACCAGGCGCAGGGCTTTGAGCAAGGCGCGCGTGAATCCCTGCATCAACTTGGGTTTCACTTTGATGAATTGGTCATTGGTTGCAATGGTGCCCCAGGAGTTTTTCACTTCCTTGCCCAGATACAAAATCTCTTTCATGCCGTGATCGAGGGCGGCAAAGCGTTCCTCCGAACTCAAGAGTCCCCCATCCACGACCCCCGTCTGCAGCGCCGCGAGACGCTGGCCCGGCGGCAGCGCGAGAAAAGTCAAATCCTTGTTGGCGTCGAGGCCGTACTTTAGCGCAACCTTTTTCAACATGAAGGTCGCCACCGAGGCGACGCCGGTGACGGCGATCTTTTTATTCTTCAGTTCTTTAAAAGCGCTGTACTGGGGCCGGACCATAAGCCACTGCAGCACTTGATCGTTGACCGCCAGCACGGTTTTGAGCGGAGCATTGCCTTGAGTGACGGCGACCAGGGCGCTGCTGCCGGAACCGGTGAAATCCATTTCTCCGGCGAGCACGGCTTGAAGGCCGGTGGTGGATGCCATGACGACAATATTGAGATCGATCCCTTCCTCCTTCATATAACCCCGCTCCTTGGCGAGCGGAAAGATGATGAACTGAAAAGATTTTGACGGCAGGGTGACGTTGACCCGATCGAGGGCGAATACCGATTTACCGGCAAGCAACACTACAACGACCAACAGCGGCGGGATCATCGACAGGATTATTTTTTTCATAGTTCAGCCCCTCCTGAAAAATAACATGCCGGGCAGGCGGCAACACCGGTCCCGCCCACATTATAAAAGTCGATTTTCGATGTCGAGGGGAATTTAACCGTTTACGAATGGCTATGACGGTCGCTGACGATGAAGGGTGTGAACTTAAAAGGTGATTTCCGCAGAAAAAACAACCCTTGGTGCGACAGACCGACACTCACCCAAACGGAGGGTTCCGGCTTGGTTTCAAAACACAATCCGCTGGAATGTCGCATTGGCAGTAGTCGAACCGATCGTCGCCGGAGGATTTAAGCTTCAACAGTCAATCAAGAACGGGCGGGGGGCCGGCAATTTTCAGCTAGTTCCGCCAATCTGCCGCGCATCGTCGGACCGCACATATCCCGGAGGATTGCCGCGCTTGGACCGCACTTCCAGCCAACCGCTGGCAGAACCTACGACGTTGATCCTGGTGCCGCCGCCGATTTGCGAGATAGCCCGCGCGGCCGACGACGGATTTTCATATACTGTCGTCGCGCGAGTGGTCTCGTAGACAGCCGGTGCGGTTGTTTGTCTCGCCGTCGCCGGTTGAGCTTGCGAGTTAGCGGTGTCCGTCGCTCGTGCTGCCGTTCTTCGAGCGACCGGCGCGCGGCTCGTGGCCGGACGCTCTATGGGGTGCGCGGCAGCACTCGCGCGTTGCTTTGCCGCCAAGAGTTCTTTCTCACTTGCTTCGAATTTCGTCTTCATTTCGGCAAGCTGGTTGGTGGCATCGTTCAATTGTTGGCGCGATTGAGCCAGTTGCCCTTCCTGACTTTGAATCATTTGGTCTTTTCCTTGGAGCTGCTTGAGGTTGGCCTGCGACGACAGCGAGAGCTCGCTGCGTTGCTTGTAGCCGCCGGCAAAAAAGGCCGTCAAAGCCACAACGAGCATGGCGGTGATCCAGATAAATTTTGCCGGGATTGAAAATCTCTTGTGATTCTCCCGGCCTGATTTTGTTTGCCCTGATTGCCCATCGCGCTTGAGCCATTGAGGAGGAGTAAACTGCGATGAGAGATCGGTCTTGCAATAAGGGCAGTCCGCGGCGTTTTCCGCGATGCTATTGGCGCAGTATGGGCAAAGCCGCATTTGAGTGGTGGATTCTCCGATCATGACCATTACCTCCTAAGTCACAGGTGCCAACCGTGTCCACGCATTTGCCGGGGACCGGGGCGGATTCTGAAAACAGCCAGCGGCATCAGGCGCCATCCCTTTAGACGTTTGGCAACGGCAATTGTGAATGGTCCTAGGTCGTTCGGTATTCGGGGGTTGCTACTTCAACGCGATATTTAGCAACCAAGCCAACCTAATTCCGGCCTGAGCAAGTTTTCTGCGGACGACCGGGCGGGCTTTTTCCACGTAATCATCGGTTAGTTCACCTGAAGCGCCGGTGTTGTATGCGTGCGACCTGACTAACATCAAAGATTCATCGGTCCACTGTTTGGGATCGCCGGCCTGCCATTTGAGGCGATCCGCTGCCGTGAGGGTCGCGGTAAGCCGCTTGGCGATTTCCTCCTCATTTCCGGTTTCCATGTCGACCAGGTTGGCATCCCAGAAGTAGTGAAGATTCGTTGTTGTGCCTTTATAAGACACTGAGATATCGACCCCTCCTCGATCAGCGGCGCGGCCGGTATGCAGCGGTTGATGCATGTCGCCCACCAGGTGGGCGACGTAACGAAGGGCGAGTCTCCTCGTCACGATCGGAGCGTTCTTATCGGCGACGGCCGCTGAAAACCAGTTGAGGGCTTCAACCATACAGTTTCTGTCAGGGCAGTCGCGTGCTTGATCGTAGCCGCTGGCGCGCTCGGGAATACGGACGTAGTGGAGAGGGTCGAAGTCGCGTATTTGTCGCCCCTCATGGTCCGGCCAAACGGCCGTGTCCGCCAAGTTCATGCCGGCTGGAAGTATCCTTTCAATCTCCCTGCGCGCGTCGGCGGTAAGATGTGCCTGGGCGATCAAACCGACGATCCGATGTCCCTTGTCGAACCAGGAAAAAGCCGGCGTAACCGTGAGTAAGTTGTGGACAAGAAATGCCGAGAGAAAGGTAGCTGTCAGCGGGGCGAACGCTTTTGCCATTAGGAGTTCCTACGCCGACGAAGGCGGGTTGTCGAAAGGCCGGGGTCAATCTCCCAGCCGAGTCGCGTTCGGTTTCGCATTTGTTCGGTTGTCGCCGCCGCCGGTCGCCGGGTTTCGTTACTGGAGAACTTCCACCCGTTGCTTCAGACGTCGGACCTCTTCTTCGCAATGGAGTTTGAATCCCTCGCCGTCTTGGACGGCGCGCGTGATCAGCTCTGCCATATGATACGCGGAATGCAGGCGCGCGATGTACACGAAGTCGGCGCCCTGATCGTAGAGGTCGACAGCGGATGCAATGCCATCGGCCGCCACCATGACCCGCGCGTCAGGACAAAGTCGGCGCGCTTGCTGCAGCAGCCGCAGATTGGACGTTCCGCGCAAAATCGCATCCGAGATCGTGCACGCAACGATCCTCGCCGCATGGATATGGGCATGGTGCAGTGTGTCCATGTGCGCGATGTCTCCATAGAGACATTTGATGCCGCGTCGTTTGAGTTCTTGGAGCACTTGAGGATTGAAGTCAATCACCAAGATCTCACCGAGGACACTGTCGCCTTTCAGCTCGTTCGAGTGCAGCTCGATCTCATGAAGAATGGAGCTCGCTTCGCGGAAGCAACCGAGAAATACAATGGCATTTTCCCCCGGCTTTTCGCCAAAGTCTTCGTTATCCGCGCCGTTGGAAAAACCTAGCTTCAACAGCAGCCGGGCGAACTGGCGCTGGATCTCGTGGTTGTAGGCGATTAGATAGGTCGACAAAATCGAAGTGAGAGCAAAGACGAAAGTGAGCGTCGCCACGAGCTCGGCGCTGATGTGTTTTAGAGCCAGGCCCAAGGACGCGATGACCAGCGAAAACTCGCTCATCTGCGCGAGATTGATGGACGGGATCAGACTGGTTCGCAGGCCGTTGCCGAGTCCGTAGAGTACCGGAAAAACCGCGAGCAAGCGGCTCGCCAAGACAAAAAGCGACATGACCAGGGCGCCACTGATGATCGCTAGAGTCGGCTGAGGAATTTGCATCCCGAGCGCGACAAAAAACAGCGTAACAAAAAAATCCCGGATATTGGTCACCTTGGCGATGACGTCGATGTTGTACGGAAACGTAGACATGCCGACGCCGGCGATGAGCGCGCCCATCTCCCGAGAGAGCCCCAGCTCGGCGGCCGCGCCGCTCACCAAAAAACACCAGGCCAGAGCGGCGATCAACATGAGCTCTGGGATCTTGGCGGCGAAAGAAAACAGGCGTGGCAGCAGGTACCGGCTCAAACCCAAGGTAAGGAACACCAGCCCCGCGCCTTTGACGAAAGACTCGAGGAGGGTTGCGAGTTTGGGATCGTGGAGGTTTGGCTGCAGCGCGAGAAAGACAATGGCCCAGATATCCTGGCACACGAGAACGCCGAGGGTAATCCGGCCGGGCAAGGTGGTGAGTTCGAATTTGTCATAGAGCAACTTCACGACGATGAGCGTGCTGCTCAACGCCAGGGTTACAGCAAGGTAGAGCCAGTCGAAATTGCCGGCGCCTGGCGTAAATCCCATCAGAAATGCCAAGCCGATGCCCAGTCCGACACAGAGGAGAAATTGACTGATGCCGGTGACGAGTAAGGTCCGACCGGCGCTCAGCAGCTTTTTCAGGTCGATCTCTAATCCGATGATGAACAGAAGGAGAATCAGGCCGATCTCGGAAATCAGCTCGATGGCTTCCTTGTCTTGCACCCAGGCAAGCCCGAGCTCTGGACCGATAACGACTCCGGCAACCAGATAGGCAAGAATCAAAGGTTGCTTGAAAAATTTGGCAACGAACGCGAAACCAGTCGCGATGACAAAGACCAGCGCTATGTTGGAAAGAAGGCTGTGCTGCTCCACCGCCAGATAATTACTGCAAAGCGGAAAAAAAGCGAGAGGGTACCACGACGCGCAGGCATCTCGCTCGGAGAAATCTTGAACGAAATCCGAAGTCGTACTTGAGGATCGTCTCGGTCATAACTTTTCCTCAGTCGGGCACTAACGGCAATCCAGGTTTACCCTCCGGCGAGGCCGGTTGTCGAGACCGCGATCCTGGTTCTCTCGAAGAGGTTTTAGTTATACTGTTGGATTGAATCGGCATCAGCGTGCCGATCTGAAATGTGCTTCGCGGGAAAAGTGCCGGAGCCGTAGTCACCTGTTCGCATACATCGGTTTTCGATCCCGCAGCGCCAGCCAGCCGCGAGTGATCCGGTAGATGACCCACACGCCGGCGGCGACGACAATCATTAGCGCGATCGGAATGCCTATGACAGTCACAAACAAGAAACCGCCGGTCAGACACCAGAGGAGACCAAACCAAAAGGTCCGAATTTGCCAGCGAAAGTGTGACTCGAGAAAGGTGCCGCGCACCTCGTCTCTCTTCAGGTAATTGATGACGACGGCGATAATCGAGGGAAGGCCGAAGACGAAGGCGCCGATGATCGTCGCTGCGGTGGTTATGCCGATCAGCAGGCTGAGGGCGTGCAAGGCATAGATCAGATGGGTGGTATTAACCAGCGACGATGTCGGGTTGGCTTCGATTACGATTTCTTCGGACATGAGTGTTTGCCTCCCGGCGAGTCAGACTCTCATCCTGCTCGACAACTAGCGCTAATACAAGCCCATGCAGCCGCCAGTTTGCTACGTATAACGGCTGTAGCGCAGGATTCACTAATGTTTCAGCCGTTAACGGGCGACCATTAATGCGTCGACGGCGAAAGCGCCTTGGCCGGCCGGCAGAACCACCACTGGATTCAAATCGAACTCGGCGATCTCATTCCTGAGATCGTGGGCCAGCCAAGAGAGCTTGGCGGCCATGTCCGCGAGTGCGTCGAGGTCTGCCGCCGCCGCGCCGCGCACGCCGGTAAAGACTTTGGCGCCCTTCAAACTCTCGAGCGCGCGCTTGGATTCAGCGGCGCCGATGGGCGGGATTCTAATTTGCACGTCGGCGAGGATTTCCACGAATACGCCGCCGAGTCCCATCACCAAGGTTGGACCGAGTTGTTCGTCGCGGGCGATGCCGAGCAGGCATTCGACGCCTTTGATTTGCTTTTGCACCAACACGCCTTCGATCCTGGCGTCGGGCTTTTTCGCGCGCACGCTGGCGAGCATTTCTTCGTAAGCAGTCTCGACGGCTATACGGGTTTCCAGACCCAGGCGCAGGGCGCCGAATTCTGTCTTGTGCGGGATGTCGACTGAAGCGAGTTTCAGCACACAGGGATAGCCGAGCTTTTCCGCGGCAAGGACCGCTTCACCGGCAGACTGCACCATCAACCCTGGGGCGAGCGAGATGCCGTAGGATTGGAGCAGCTTGTCGGTGTCGCGATATGACGCGACGCCGGAGCTGAGTGATGGACGGTTCGGTTGAGTACTTGACCTGGTAGGCGGCAGGAAGCGGCCGACGGCGCGGTCACGTTCGTTCTTGCGCAGCCGGCTCATGGCGCGGACGGATTTGCGGTAGTCGCCGGTGAAGGTCAGGCCGAGGCTAGTTAATTTATCGTACCACACCTGCGCCGGCGGCTCGCTGGCGCGGGTGAGGACGAAGACGCGCTTGTCGTTGGTTTTGCTCAATTCGGAGATCTGCGTGTACAGCTTCTCCGCCGCCGGGGTGATCGCTTCGGGCAGATTCAAACGGACACCGAGCATGTCGAAGTTGGGTTCGGCGAAAAACTTCTCCAGGCAGCGGTCGAAGCCCTCCGGTTTCATGCGCTGCAAGTCTTCGACGTCGAGGGGGTTGCCGAGCACGGTCGGCTTGTCCAGCGCTTCGACCATGACTTGCCGGGTTGCCGGGCTCAGTTCCGGCAGATTGAGACCTTCCTGGTCGGCGATGTCGCAGAGCAGAGTACAGTCGCCGCCGGAGATCGTCATTAAACCGACACCGCGCTCATGTTGGTCCGGGCGCAATCGCGCGCCGGCAAACAGCGCCGTGGTGTCGATGAGATCGTCGAGATCGTTGACAATGATCGCGCCATGTTGCTCGAAGCAGGCGTCCCACGCCGCGGCCGAGCCGGCGAGTTGGCCGGTGTGGGCGATGACGTTTTTCTTGGCGCGCTCGGTGCGGCCGGCGCGCAGGATCAACACCGCTTTGCCATTGATTATCGCGCGGTCGAGGGCGGCGGCGAAACGTTCCGGCTCTTTGGGCGCGGCTTCGAAATAGCAGGCGATGACGTCGATCTCGGGACATTCGGCCTGGTAGTCGAGATAGTCGGCGGAGTTGAGCACGATCTCGTTGCCGCCGCTGGCGCAGAGGTGAAATCCCAAACCGCGCTTGACGCCAAAGTTCATCAATAAATTCATCATGCCGCTGCTCTGAAAAATGCAGCCGATATTGCCCGGACGGATGTTCTTCGGTAGTTCGCCTCCCCAGATGCCGAGCTTGGAGCGCAGCGCGACGAAGCCCATACAATTGGGCCCCAGGAGCTTCAAGTTCGCCGCTTTTGCCGCGGCGGTGACATCGTGCTGGATCTTCTTTCCCGCTTCGCCGCCTTCGGCGAAACCGTCGGCGAAAATCACCGCGGCAGCGACGCCTTTTCTGCCGACATCCTCGACGACGGCGAGCACGTTCGGGGTATTGACGGCAATCACCGCGAGCGGCAGCTCACCAGGTACGTCGAGTATGCTCGGATAAGCCTTCAACCCGAAGACTTCAGGACGGCCTGGGTTGATCGGCACGACTTTCGATGTGTCGAAACCGAAGTTCTGCAGATTCTTAAAAACATTGACGGCGTAGTGATTGCGGTCGCTGGCGCCGATGATGGCGAGACGATCGGCTTCGAAGAGCGGCGCCAAAGGTTGATTGCTGGCCATGAGAGCCTCCTGGGATAAAAAAAATTGCCGGTGCGATTTCGCTCTATCGCAGTTGGAAAAAGTTGTCTATGGCAGGAGGAAGAGTTGGAGTGGTGGAGTGATGGTATCTGAGACGATGTCGGATACGTTCACTTCCTTCACAAGTAACATGCGGGTAGTGTAGTCAATGGCGAGATTTCTCGCTGTGCTCGAAATGACAGGTTTGCTTGGTGTCGCTGGCTTAACCAGCCGGAACGGCATCCGAGTCCAACACTCCAGTACTCCGTCACTCCAACTACTTCACCCGACGTGCCGTGCCAAGAACTCGAATGTTCGCCCTCTCGCCAGACGACATGCCTCGCTATTGAACCTGTCGGCGCGGCTCGGATTGTCAAAGCCATGCTGGGCGCCGGGAAACATGTTGATCGGAACGGTCGGCTGGGCTTGGTGAAACAGTTCGATACGTTCCTGCGGCATGGTCGTGTCTGCGCTGCCGATGTGGGCGATGACGGGACAGCGCGCGGTTTCATGTGCGAAGTCCGGCATCATTGAACCATAATAGGCGACGGCGGCGGCGTAATCGCGGCGGCAGGCGGCGAGCCACGCCAGCGTCCCGCCCCAGCAGAAGCCGACGATGGCAACTTTCCCGGTTTCCAAAACAACATTCTTGCCGGCGTCGAGATCGTCAAGTGCGTGCTCCCAATTCCAGTTCTTGTAGATCTTCTGGGCGAGATCGTGATTCTCTGGGGTGTATTCCAAGACGAGGCCGCGTTGGCGGCGGTCGTAGAGCGCCGGTGCGATGGTGAGATAGCCCTGGACAGCGTAGAAATCACAGGTATCGCGCAGGTAGCTCGTGACGCCGTACATTTCTTGAGCGATGACGATGGCGCCGCGCGGCTTATTTGCCGGCCGCGCCAGATAGGCATCGAGGGTATGGCCGTCGCGGGCAGTGATTTGAGTCGTTGTACCCATGTTATTTTGCAGAGTTGGCGATGGGTATCGCTTTGCTTCACCCACCCTACGGCATTCTGCTCATGACGGTGTCAGCAAGCTCGCCAGCCTCTGCACATTATCGACAGTCTCAAGGTTCCGCACGGTGGTGACGAGATTTCTAGCGCGGTCTTCCGACAGCACGGCTCTGACGTTGCCGCAAAATTTCTCGGTCACTTCGTCTTCGGTCATGGGGTTGCGCGGGTCGCCTTTGGCGATTTTTGCCGTATAGCTGTGGCGGGTGCCGTCCTTCAATTCGACGCTAACCGGGCAGTAGGGGCCGGGCTCGGGAATCGACTCATCGCAGATGACTTGGACCTTGTTGAAGGCGTCTTGCACTTCGGGCCGGTTGACTTTCTCGTCGGTGAAAGTAGCGATCTCCAGCTTGCCGTCGAGAAAACACAGGGCGACGACATAGTTGATGGCGAACTTGCCGCGCAGGCCGGTTTTGACCTCGGCCGAGTAGTGACGCGCGTAACGTTTGGGCGGAATGCTGACTTCCATCTTGGCGATATCGGTCATGTCGATTTTGTGCTCACGCTTCAATTGCAATGCGGCGTCGGCGGCGAGGAACTGGGGCGCGCTGCATGGATGCCATTTAAGGCCGATGCCGGGCGAATCGAGAAAGTAGGGTGCGCCGATGTCGGCCACCATTTTTTCATAATCACAGGTGTCCGGGCCGAAGAAGGTGTCGCAGAAGCCGCGCGGCGCTTCGAAGATGGCGGCGTCGGCGGTGAATCCTTGGCTCGCCAGTAGTGCAGCTTCGGCGCCGTTGCGCGCGGAATTGCCGGCATGAAAGGGTTTGACCATTGACCCTTGCTGCCGATGGATGCCGCCGGCGCCGGACGCGGCGATGCCGAGAGCAGCCTTGATTTTGTCGACCGGAAGTTTCAATAAGCTGGCACAGGCAACGGTGGCGCCGAGGCTACCGAAGACCGGCGTGCTATGAAAGCCGCGATCTTGGACGTTGGGCGCATTGGCGGCGATTTTACAAATCACTTCGATGCCGAGCACGTAGGCCTTGAGCAAGTCTTTGCCGGAAGCGCCGATGTGCTCCGCCAGAGGCAGCGCTGCGCCGACAATCATACTCGACGGATGACCGACATGAATAAAGGCATCCCAGTCGTCGTAGTCGAGGGCATGGGCCAGCAGGCCATTGGCGAAAGCGGCGCTGCTGACGGCGGCTTTTGTCTGGGTGCCCCAGATGGACGACTCGTTGGCCGCGCCGAGTGCTCGGCAATAATTGAGCGCGATCTCCGCTACCTCTGTGGATGCCCCGGCTAGCGCGACGCCGAGGGTATCCAGGATATGCAGCTTGGCATCGGCTAAAGTCTTCGCCGACATGGTCGACAGGTCAGTGGCGTTGACAAAGCGAGCGAGGCGGTCGGTGACCGGAGGCGGTGTTGCCATCTTGTTCTCCTGCGAAATGGGCGATATGAAAGTTCAATATCGGATTAAGAAGGCAATAGGCAACAGGCAAGGGGAAAGTAAAAAGCAAAAGGCGAATGCTAAGAGGCCAAGAGACGTCGGCCGATAGTAAGAAATTATTTAAGGAGACAGAAGCATGAGCGGTTGTTTAGACGGTATCAAGGTTTTGGAGTTGGGCAATTTTATTTCCGGGCCCTACGGCGCGATGTTGCTGGCGGACATGGGCGCGGAAGTGATTAAAGTCGAAAATCCCAAGGGCGGCGACCCGTTTCGCGGCTGGGATTTCGGCGGCGATCAACCGAACTTCTGGGCCTATAATCGCGGCAAGAAGAGCGTCACGCTGAACTTACAGACTCCCGAAGGCAAGGAAGTCTTCTACGGTTTGGTGAAGCAGTCTGACGTGGTGATGGACAACTATCGTCCCGGCGTGACCAAGAAGCTCGGCATCGACTTCGAGTCGCTGCGCAAGATCAATCCGAAAATAGTTTGCTGCTCGATCACCGGCACCGGCCCATCGGGGCCCTATGTGAAACGGCCGGCGTACGACACCGTGGGTCAGGGCATGGGCGGTATGATGAGCGTGTTGATGGACCCAAAAAATCCCAAGCCGGTGGGGCCGGCCTACGCCGACGGTTTGAGCGGCATGTTCTCGGCGCTGGGGGTTTTGGGTGCGCTGGTGGCGCGCGCGACGACGGGTAAAGGCCAGCAGGTCGATGCGACCATGGTGGGATCGATCCTGGCATTCCTGAACGCGCCGGCGACCGAAACGCTGGCGCATGGCCGTATCCCCGGACCGTACACTCGGCCGCGCCAGTCGCAAACTTATGCCTTCGCCTGCGCCGATGGCGCCATGCTGGCGATTCATCTGTCGTCGCCGCAAAAATTTTGGGAAGGGCTGTGCAATTCGGTGGGCCATCCGGAGATGATCGAAGACCCGCGCTTCAAGTCGCGGCCGGACCGGCGCGCCAACTATGACGAGCTTAACAAGACCTTCGCGGTGTTTTTCAAAGAACAGCCGCGCGCCCATTGGGTCGAACAACTCGAAGCCAACGACGTGCCGCACACGCCGGTATACAACCTGAAAGAGGTTTTTGACGATCCCCAGGTCAAACATATGGGCATGCAGATCGCGATCGAGCGCAAAGACAAGCCGACGATCAAGACTGTGAAGTTTCCATTGACCCACAGCGATACGCCGTCGCCGTTTCCGTCGCCGCCGCCGGAGCTTGGCGAGAACAACGGCGAGTTTTTAACGGCGCTCGGCTACGACCAGGCGAAGATCGCCGAGTTTAAGGAGAAGGGGATTATCTAGTTCTTAGGCAGATTCGTTTATGTTCGCCAAGTCGTAGTTCGCTCATGCCAAGGACGGCTGGCGTCGGTTTTGATGGCGACGTCGCGTTCGTGTATACCTAATTTGGCATGTAAGAATGATTGACAAACCCATCGTCTGGATAGGATCTACGTGATTTTCCAGACGAAGCCCGTCGCAAGGCTGGATTTGAATTGAGAGCCCTCCAACAAGGGGACGATCCCAGCGACTTCAAACCGATGCCAACGATAGGTCCTGGCGTTTATGAAATCCGTATCCCAACCGGCGACGCTTTCCGGGTATTTTACCTGAGCAAATTTGATGGGGTGTCTATGTCCGCCACGCGTTCCAAAAGAAAAGTCAAAAAACATCCAAGCAAGATATCGCGATCGGCCGGCAGCGTTTCAAATCAGCGCGACAGGTTCATAAAGAAACTGGAAAATAACTCTTTAGACAAGAGTGTTATCAAGGGAAGCCCCAATGTCTTCGAAGACTTGGGCTTTAACCCAGGCGAAGCGGCGAACCTGAAAATCCGTGCCGATTTAATGCTCGATTTACGTCGGCATATTTTAAATAATGGCTGGACTCAGGCGCAGGCGGCAGAATTCTTCGGTGAGACACAACCGCGGATTAGCAATCTCTTGAAAGGGGAAATCAGCCGATTCAGCGTGGACAAGTTGATTGTCATGCTGGCGAGAGCTGGTATTACGGTTCGCGTGGAAACGAAGCAGCGAGCCGCGGATCTAAGAACTTATAATCTCTCAGATGTGAGGAAATCGCGCGCTAGAGGATGACGAAAGAATTATTGGATGGAGGAGTGGGTATGAACGGCTGTCTAGATGGCATCAAAGTTCTGGAATTGGGCAATTTCATATCCGGGCCTTACGGCGCGATGTTGCTCGCCGATATGGGCGCAGAAGTGATCAAAGTCGAAAATCCCAAGGGCGGCGATCCCTTTCGCGGCTGGGATCTGGGCGGCGATGAGCCGAACTTCTGGGCGTACAATCGCGGCAAACGCAGTATCACCCTCAATCTGCAAACTCCCGAGGGTAAGGAGATCTTTCTCGCATTGGCCAAAACTGCCGATGTAGTGCTCGACAATTATCGACCCGGGGTCATGAAAAAGCTTGGCATCGATTACGACACCGTGAGCAAGACCAATCCAGGGGTGATCTATCTTTCGATCACCGGCACCGGACCGAGCGGACCTTACGTGAAGCGGCCGGCCTACGACACCGTCGGCCAAGGGCTTGGCGGCATGCTGAGCTTACTGATGGATGCGCAGAATCCCCGGCCCATCGGTCCCAACTATGCCGACAGCTTGAGCGGCATGTTCGCCACCATCGGCGTGCTCGGCGCCATCGCCGCGCGGGCAAAGACCGGCAAGGGACAGCAAGTCGATACCACGATGGCGGGTTCCGTCCTGGCGTTCTTGATCGCCGCGGCGACTGATTCGCTTGCCACTGGAAAGATTCCCGGTCCGTACACCCGGCCCATTCAGTCGCAGACCTACGCGTTCACCGGTTCCGATGGCGCCATGTTCGCGATTCACCTTTCGTCGCCGCAGAAATTCTGGGAAGGGTTGTGCAAAGCCGCGGGTCATGCGGAATTGATCGACGACCCGCGCTTCAACACGCGTCCCAACCGGCGCAGCAACTACGACGCTCTCGCCAATACCTTCGGCGAGTTTTTCAAGGAAAAGCCGCGTGCTCACTGGATGGACACGGCTCGAAGCCGAGGACGTGCCGCACACGCCGGTGTACAACATGCAGGAAGTTTTCCAAGACCCGCAGATCCAACATATGGGTTTGGAGATCACTCTCGAACGGAAAGACAAGCCCAACATCCGCACCGTCGCCTTCCCGAACCAATACAGCGACAGCAAAAATCCCCACCCGCTGCCGCCGCCGGAACTAGGCGAACACAACGCCGAGTATTTGAAGCCTCTGGGGTATACCGATCAGCAGATCGCCGAGTTTAAAAAGAATGGGATAATTTGAATCTAAACATTCCCCGCAGCTTGCTGCGGGCACCATCAAATGGGGAATCCAAAGGGGGGCGAGCATCCCCTTTGGCCGCATGCGGGGTTAATACCCCGTACGCGAAATGGCTTGTTTATTGATGTGCGGCAATAGCATTGAAATTTTGCGGCGTCAGAGCGACGGCAGCTGGCGCTTTGTCATCGAGCGTCGGGATTCGCGAACCTATGCCTCTAGGGCAATCCTGCTGGTGATTCCGCGGTTCTAGTTTTTTACATGATTCAATTCGACGTGGTTGTGATCGGCGCAGGCGCCGCGGGCTTGATGTGCGCCATCGAGGCGGGCAAGCGCGGCCGGCGCGTGCTGGTCATCGAACATTGCGATCGCGTCGGCAAAAAAATTTTGATCTCCGGCGGCGGGCGCTGCAACTTCACCAACCTCGATGTCACGCCGGAAAATTTTCTCTCGGCCAATCCGCACTTCTGCAAGTCGGCGCTGGCACGCTACACTCAAGGGGATTTTATCGCGCTGGTGGAACGCCATGGCATCGCCTATCACGAAAAGGAGCGGGGCCAGCTCTTCTGCGATCAATCGGCGCGCCAAGTGGTCAAACTGCTGACCGACGAATGCCGCGAGGCGGGAGTGCAGATTACGACCGATTGCACGGTAAACAGCGTCGAGCGTGGCGCTGCCGGGTTCGTCGTCAAGAGCAAACTGGGCTCGAGCGGAGCTGCATCATTAGTGGTTGCTTGTGGCGGCCTGTCGGTACCGAAGATGGGCGCCTCTGGGTATGGCTACGAGCTCGCCAAGCGATTCGGCCACGCCATCGTGCCGATGCGTGCCGGTTTGGCGCCCTTGGTCTTCAGCCCGGACGATCTGGTGCGTTACAAAGATCTGGCCGGTGTTAGTCTGGCGGTGCAAGTCGAATGTCGACGGCAGCGTTTTGCCAACGCGATGTTGTTCACCCATCGCGGCGTCAGCGGCCCGGCGATTTTGCAGATCTCGTCCTATTGGCAGCCGGGCGATGATCTAACGATCAACCTTATGCCGCTGACCGATGCCGACGCTTGGCTGAAAGGCCGACAGTCGGCGCGACCGGACGTGGAGTTAAAGACCGTGCTCGGCGAATTCCTACCGAAACGCTTGGCGCAGCGGTTGTGTGACATCGATCTGGGCAGCCGGCCGCTACGCCAATATTCCGCGCGGGACATGCGCGGGATCTGCGAGCGGCTGCAAAGTTGGCGCTTTCGGCCGGGCGAAACCGAAGGCTATCGGACCGCGGAGGTCACCCTCGGCGGTGTCGACACCGGCGAACTCTCCTCGACCACGATGGAGTCGAAGATCGTTTCCGGCCTATATTTCATCGGCGAAGTCGTCGATGTCACCGGTCATCTCGGCGGTTTCAATTTCCAGTGGGCTTGGTCGTCGGGATGGGCGGCGGGGCAGGTGGTGTAATGTTACGCTAGAATGTCGATTTGCCGTGAATCGAAGGGCATGTTAGCTGAGCAGTCGCATGATCATGTCCAGAGATTCATCAGAATGGAGCGATTCGATGGAGATTAAGATCCGCAAGGCGGTTATCGACGACGCCGCCCAGCTGGCAAAATTGCTGCAGGAAATAGGCTGGTTCGAGGCGTTCAGCAGCCGGGAGTTGAAGGACTCGATCGCGCGAGTCGAAGGCCGGCTTCGACAATGTCTCGCGGACGACAGTCACTCGACCTATGTCGCTGAATCGCCCCATGGCATGATTGCTGGATACGGCTCGGTGCACTGGCTGCCGTATCTTTTCATGTCAGGGCCTGAAGGATATGTGTCTGAATTATTCGTTAGCGATGACATGCGCGGACAGGGGGTTGGCCGCCAACTGCTCAAAATCATCGAGATCGAAGCCCGGGGACGCGACTGTCAACGGCTATCCCTGATTAATCTGCGTAATCGCGAATCCTATCGGCGTCAGTTTTATCTCAAAGCCGGCTGGCATGAACGCAGTGATGCGGCGAACTTCGTCTATACGATTGCGTAATTTTAATCCTCGGCTAGCGATTATCCAATTCTGTCCGCAGGAAATTCGCCGTCAGCCCCCATGCCTGTTCGGCCAACTCCGGATCGTAGCAGTCGCCGTCGGCCATGGCGAAGCCGTGGCCGGCGCGCTGGAAGAAGTGCCAGTCCAATGGCTGGCCGTTGGCTTGAAAGCTGGCCATTAATTTTTGCTGCACCGGAATGCTGGCGACATGGTCATTGCCGCCGAGGAAGATTTGCGAAGGGCATTTGAAATCTTTGACGGCGTCGTTGGGATGACGCGGCCGAAGTTTGCTCGGTTCTTCATCGCGCACCGACGGGTAGTATCCGACGAAGGCGCGCACGCTCGGCGTCGCGGCGGTGAAGTGAATGCCGATGCGGCCGCCCATGCAGTAACCGACCACGGCACAGCGCTTGGCGTCTACCTCCGGTCTGCTGGTGAGATAATTCCAGGAGCGGTTGAGGATCTCGATGAACTGACCGTCGGTGGTTTTTTTTTGCGCATCGTGAACGCCGTCGGACTCGCCGAGCATTTTATATAAATCGGGAACGACCGTTGTGTAGCCGAGCTTGGCGAAGTTGCAGACGTTGACCTTCATGTTGCCGGTGACGCCGTAGTGATGGTGCACGATGAGCACGCCGGGGCCGCGATCTTGGCGCTCGGGATGGGCGAGATAACCGGGCACGCCGTCCTTGTCCGCTGAAAGGTCTCGGTTGATCATTTTCATATGCCGCCCTCCGTGATCGCTAATTTGCCTGGTGTTAATACGATTGCCGGCAAAACTCAAATGCCAATGTTTGGCGGGCCGCTGCGCTGCAAAGGCGCATCGTAGGAAGGTCAAAGTTCATAGCGTTTGCCGTCTGCAAAGAAATGCATTCGATCGACACTGACGTTGAGGCCGATGCGATCGCCGCGCTGAACTTTTAGCTCTCTGCCAGCCCTGACGATCAGTTCGATTCGGTCGCATTTGACCCGAAGATAGCGGTCGGAACCGAGATCCTCGATTAAATCTATATCGCCGGTGATCCACGCGGCCGCCGGTTCGGCGATGGCGAAATCTTCGGCGCGGATACCGATGGTCAGTGACCGGGGTAATCGTTGCGCGCGTGATTTTTTCAGCACATGGGTGAGATCCAAGCGCAGATTCGCGCACTGAAACACGGCGCCGTCGGTGTCGACATCGCCTGCAAGTAGATTCATTTGCGGGCTGCCGACAAAACCGGCAACCATGACATTGGCCGGTGTATGATACACCGATGCCGCAGAGCCGATCTGCTGGATTATTCCTCGGTCCAAGACAATGATCTGCTCGCCAAGTGTTAGGGCTTCCGCCTGGTCGTGGGTCACATAGACGATCGTGGTTCGCAGGCGGTGATGCAAACGCGCCAACTCAACGCGCATGCCGGCGCGCAACGCCGCGTCGAGATTCGAGAGCGGCTCATCGAAGAGAAAAATCCTCGGCTGGCGGACGATGGCCCTGCCCAGAGCCACTCGCTGTCTCTGGCCGCCGCTCAGTGCCTGTGGCCGGCGTTCCAACAACTCCTCGATTTCCAACAGCCGCGCGGCCTCTTTGACCTTCTGACCGATCTCGATTTTTGCTACGCCGCGCAGGCGCAGCGAAAAGGCGAGATTCTCAAATACGGTCAGATGCGGATAAAGCGCGTAGTTTTGAAATACGAAGGCAACATCCCGCTCCCGCGGGGCCAAGGCGTCGACGCGCTCGGCGCCGATGAAAATTTCACCGCCGCTCGGCTGCTCGAGGCCGGCGATCAAACGCAACAGGGTCGATTTGCCGCAACCCGAAGGACCGACCAGGATGCAAAATGCCCCGTCGGCGACATCGAAAGAAACATCTTGCAAGACTTCCGCGGTGCCGAAGCGCTTGGAAATTTGCTTTACTGAGAGTCCAGCGATAAATCCTCCAAGCGCCATAGGTATCAACCTTTGACCGCACCAGCAGACAAGCCGCGCACGATGCCGCGTTGAAAAATCAAGGTGAGCAGAATTAACGGAATGGTTGCGATGGTCGACGCCGCGGCGATCTCACCCCACGGCATGGTATATTCTCCGGGAAAGAGCGCGATGCCGACCGGCAGAGTCTGGACCGCCGGGTCGGTCATGATAATCAACGCGAAGAAAAACTCGTTCCATGCATGAATGAAGACCAGCAGCGCGGCGGTGAGGATTCCCGGCGCCGCGAGCGGCAACACGATCTTGTACAGGGCTTGCAGCCGGGTGCAGCCGTCAATCAACGCGGCCTCTTCGATTTCCCTCGGCACTTCACGGAAAAACGTCGTCAGAATCCAGATCGCCAGGGGCAATGACAGGGCGACGTACGCTACCACCAGGCCTTGAAAGGTGTTGAGCCATTGAAGCCGGTCGAGGATGGTCCAGATCGGACCGGCGATGGCGATCTGGGGAAACATGGAAACGGCGAGCAGGAAGAGCAGATAAAAGTTCGTCCAAGTCAAATGAAAGCGCGCGATGGCATAACCCGCCAGCGAACCGACGGTGACGGTGACCAGTGTGGCCGAGCCGGCGACGATGGCGCTATTGAGGACGTAATGGAGCAATCCATAATCCTGCAACGCCGATTGATAGAAGCTCCAGTGAAACGAGGGCCATAGGATGGGCGGAATCGCGGTCAGCTCCGCGCTACTCTTGAGCGAAGTCAGAACGAACCAGAGAAACGGCACCAGGCAGTAGAGCGCAATGCCGACGGAAAAAAAACCGAGAGCGATGGAACGTTTCACGGCCTTGTCCCGTTCAAACGGTTTGTCCTGAATGCGCGCAGATAGGCAAGCGACAAAACCAACGACATCGAAAACACCGCCACGGCGATGGCCGAACCGTAGCCAATCATCCCTTCCGCGAAGGTTTTTTTGTAGCCGTAGAATTGCAGTACATTGGTCGCGTCAGCCGGTCCGCCCTGGGTCATGACAAAGACCAGATCGAACACCCGTAGGGCATCGATTGTGCGAAACAACAGTGCCAGAAGCAGCGCAGGCTTGAGCAGCGGCAACGTGATCAGGCGAAACTTTTGCCACCACGTGGCGCCGTCGATGCTTGCCGCCTCGTAAAGTTCGTCGGCAATGGTTTGTAGGCCGGCCAAAATAATCAGCGCCGCGAAGGGCGTGGTCTTCCAAACCTCGGCAATCATGATCGCTATCGGTGCAAAATACGAATCGGCCAAGGGGGCGAGATAGCGCGATGTGTCGCTGCCGAATAGCATTAGATTGGCGAGGCCGTAGCGGTCGTTAAATATGAAACGCCACATTTGCGAAGAAACCACTGTCGGAATTGCCCATGGAATGAGAACCACTGCCCGCAAAAGGCTCCGGCCGTGAAAGGCTTCGTTTAAAATCAAAGCGATGGCCAAACCGAAAAGCAATTCCAAAGAAACAGTCACGCCGATGAATATGACAGTCGTCACGGTCGCCGCGAGCGCCACGGGATCGCTCGCTAAATCGCTGTAGTTCTCCCAGCCAACCATTTTCTGACCGAGCCAAGGTAGAGTCAGGATCAGCCGATGGAAACTCAGGCGAAACGATTCGACGATCGGGAAGATGGAGAAGATCGCGACAAACAAAAAGCTTGGCAACAGAAAGATCGCTGCAAGGCGCTGCGAAGCTTTCATGGAGACCGCCTGTCGCGCAGAAGATCCAGGGCGCGATTCATGTCGCGCGCAGCGAGCGCGGCACGCTTGTTGATATCGGTATTCGGCAGCGCCAGCACTGAACTGAAATAGCGCTGCATGATATTCGACAACGGGGCGTAGACCGGTGTCGCCGGACGCGGCACGGCTTGCTTGAACGTGTCGAGCAGCGCCGGCAACTGTTGGATCTGCCTCTTGATTTCCGGGTCATCGTAAAGGGCCACACGGGTCGGCGCCCGTCCGGTCGCCAGCGCGATGCGCTTTTGCATTGCTGCGCCGGTCATATGGGCCGCGAACCGCCAGGCCAGGTCAGGTTTGTTCGAGAATCGGCTGATGCCGAATTGCCATCCGCCCAGCGCGGCGACTCCCTTGCCGGGAGAAAATCCCGGCAGCGGGCTCATCGCGACCCTGCCTGCGATCTGTGATTTCCCCGGGTCATTAGCGATGGCCCAAGCGTAAGGCCAGTTGCGGTGAAAAATTGCCAGTCCCTGGGTAAACAGCGCAAGCGATTCCGGCTCCTCGTAGGCAAGGACGCCGCGGTGGGAAATCTCTCCGACGATATGGTCGCGTACGAAACCCATGGCGGTCAGCGCAGCCGGTTGATCGAGGGTGCTCACCATGCGGACTGGATCCCATAGGGCGCCGCCATTGCCGAGAATAAATTCCATCATGTTGCAGACGAGCCCTTCGTATTGCTTGAACTGGGCGGAAAAACCGACGAGTTGCGGATCGTGCTCGCGGGCGAGGATGATTTTGGCGCTCTCGACGAGATCGATCCAGGTGCGCGGCGGCGCCAGCTTATGTTTTGCCAAGAGATCTTTGCGGTAGTACAGCAGCCCGGCGTCGATAAACAGCGGCACACCGAAGATTTGTCCGCCATATCGATTGGCCGCCAGTGGCGCGCTAAGAAACTTTTTCTGTTCATCCGAGGTGAAATAGCGATCCAGCGGTAAGGCCCAACCGGCCGATGCGAACTCCGCCGGCCAGATGACATCCATGACAAAAACGTCGAGTCGGGTATCCCGATTTTTCAATTTTTGCGCAAGCAGGTCGTGGAGCTGTGTCGATGATTGAGGTCCGATCTCGCGGATCACCTTAACCCCGGGATTTTGCCGCTCGAAGTCCGCAATGCCTTGATCCCAAACCTGGGGAGCTTCAGCGCGCCAAGTGACAAAGCGCAGTTCGTTGGTCTGAGCCTGGGCGGCCGCGCATTCGACACCGAGAGCGAAGGCGATGCAGGTTAACAGTGCTTTCATGGCAAACAGGATCAAACACCGACAATGTAGTCCGCCATCCGGAGGTTTTCGACGCCACGCCGCGAGCGCCATGGCGCCAAGTTTAGCAATTATTCATGGCAATGAATTCAATAAAAAGCAGGCAAGTGAGATCTCGAAAGTCGAAGATTCGACCAAGTGCAAACGGCGACGTTTCGAAACAAAAGCAAGCAAGCTATTTAGGCAGCGGCCAATTGAGCCATTCGGCCAGGCCGCGACCCATGATCCAGTCCAACTCGGTCGACGATAGCGACTTCATTTCTTCGGTGAACAACGTCACCACTTGTTTGTACGGACAGGGCAAGTGCGACAAATCGGTACCCCAAAAACAGCGTTGCGGGCCGAAGGCGTCGACGACGCGGCGCACGAGAGGGTGCAGCGTTGGAAAAGGATAAGCCTCGTCGACGTAGCAAGGCAACGCCGAGACTTTAACCGCGAGATTTTTGTGGCGCGCCAGCTCGATCACGGCCGCGATCGAAGGGTCAAGCGGCTTGCCGCGCAGCACCGAGTTCAACCCCATGTGGTCGACGATCAGCCGTAGGCCCGGATGGCGTTCGGCGACTTCGCCTAGCTTGGGCACATCGGCCGGTGCCAACGTCATCACCGGAATGTCGTATTTCTCAGCGGCATCCCAGAACCAGTCGGCGGTGCCATCGTTCAACCACTGCGCCGACTGGCCGCGATTGAAAACCATACGGATGCCCAGCATGTACGGTTGTTGTTTCCAGGCGGCCATCAGCGCCGGGCCGTTGGGATCGGTCAATGCGAGTCTGCCCATGACGCGGAAGCGATCGGGATGCAGCCGTGCCGCTTCCAGTGAGGTATCGTTGCGGTCGGCTTCCCAGGTGGGCGGCACGAGAATGCAACGCGCGACACCGGCGCCGTCCATCTCGCGCAACAGCTCGTCGTGGCCGAGGGGCACGGCGCGGTGGGGCGCCGAGGCGTTTTCTTTGGCGTATGGCTTTTCCGGGGTCTCTGGAGCCCAGATATGAACTTGTGAGTCGATGATAAACATGGCGCGCGCAGTTCGTCTTATTAATGAGTCGCTAGCCGATTCATAGTCCGGCACTCGTGCGGGCGTCAAGAGAAAGCGGCAAAGATTTCCCGCTGCGCTTGAAATGACCGTCGACGGCCAATGAATGGACGGTTGTTATGCGGTTGTCGGGTGCGCGGCGTCCTACAAGGTCGCGAGCAGCCGGGCAAAAACTTTTTCCGCGGCCGCCTCACCGGTGCGGACGCAGTCGGAAATACCCACTCCATGGTAAGCGCTGCCGGCGAGGCTGAGAGTCGGGAACGGTTGTATTGCGCCTTCGATACGCTTTACCAAAGCCTCGTGGCCGACATGATATTGCGGCATTGACGCGGGGTGGCGCCAGATACGCGAAAAAATCGGTGCGGCGGTGACCCCGAGCAGGCTGGCCAATTCATCGCGAACGGTTCGTTCCATGTCCGCGTCGGATTCGTCAAACTGGTTGGGCTGCAAGCTGCCGCCGACGAAGGCGCGCATTAAAATGCAATTCTCCGGCGCGCGGCCGGGGTATTTCAGACTGCTGAATGTGCAGGCCATGATCTTACGCTTCTCAATGGCGGGCACGACAAAGCCAAAACTGTCCGGCGCTTGGGGAAAATCTTCGCGGCGGTAGGCGAGGTTGATGGTGGCGGTGGAGGCGTATGAGATGTTTGTTAAATCGACCGCCGCGCCAGCCGCGATCGGATTGAGCAATTGGCCGGCGCGGAACGCTGGCGTTGCGAGAATTACTGCGTCCGCATTGATTGCCTCGTCGTCGCCGACAGCGACCTGCCAATTCTTCTGATCGGCACTGAGCGTCAATGCTCTTGCCGCGCAGTTCAAGCGCACGCTGCCGGCAGGCAAACCCGCGTTGAGGGCGTCGACGAGTTCCTGCATACCGCCGGCGAGGGTTACGAAGAGGCTCCAACGCGCGCCGCTGCCGGTTTCGGCTGACGTGGCACTTTTGGCGCGCTGGCGCTGTGCCGACCACATGGCGTAGATGACGCTGCGGCGCTCGCGTTCCATTTCCTTGAAGCGCGGCATGGTGGCGGTGAGACTTAGCCGGTCGGGATCGGCGGCGTAAATGCCGCCGAGCAGCGGTTGAGCGACCCGTTCCAAGGCCTCGTCGCCAAAACGGCGGCGCACGAAGGCGCCGAGGCTTTCGTCGTCGGGCAATTCGCCGCGCGGTAAAAGCAGTTCGACCGCCATGCGCAGCTTGCCGGGCCAGGAAAACAGCGGAGTTTGGATAAACGGCCAGAGGCGGGTCGGCGCCAGCAAGAAGAATCCTTCGGGAAGCGCGACCAGTCTGCCGTGATGCACGATAAATATTTTTTGATAGGCGGACTGGGTTGAAACCAGCCGATGGCCTAGACCGATCCGATCGCACAAATTGAGCGCCCACGGTTTCTCACTGATAAACGAGTCGGGACCGGCTTCGACGAGAAATTCACCGACGCGCTCGGTAGCGATGGCGCCGCCGAGCCGTCCGGAGGCTTCGAACAGCTTTATGTCGATGCTGCGCCCGTTAGAGCGGGCAAGTTCATCGACCCGATGAGCGGCCGCTAGGCCGGCGATACCACCGCCGATGACGATTATTCGTTTCATGAGAACCAGGATCGAGGATGGAGGATCGACGATGGGTTCGTCGATTCTCTATTCTCGAGCTGCGGCCTTTTTCAGTTGACGATCTATTACATCGGCCATCATTCGCACAAAGGTCGGGTGATCGTTCGGGCAGCTGGCCCGGATCAGTTCGACCCCCAAGCCGTCGGCGATGGTTTTTGCTTCGATATCCAAGTCATAGAGCACCTCGACATGGTCGCAAACAAAGCCGATGGGTGCGACGATGATTCGCTTATCGCCGTGCGCGGCCAGTTCACGGATCGTTTGACCGATATCCGGTTCGAGCCACGGATCGCCCGGCCTGCCGCTGCGGCTTTGATAGGCGAGCGACCAGCGCGAATGGTTTAGCGCCGCCGCAATGAGCTGAGCGCTACTCGTCAACTGTTCGACGTAGGGAGAACGGTCCGCCATCGCCGCGGGCAGGCTGTGCGCCGTGAAAACTAACGCTGTCGACTGTCGCTTACCCGCTTCGATCTTCGTCATGGCTGTTTGGATCTGCTCCACCCAGCTTTGAATAAATAGCCGATGGTCATGCCAGCCGTCGCAATAATCGACTTCGGGGCGCCGCCGCCAAGCTCGGCGCGGGCGTCGGCGATATTTCGCTGATAGCGCTCCCAGCTCGCTTCGCTGCGATGTGAGGATAGGATGAAGCCGAGCGCGCGCGCGACGCCGGCAGATGCCATCAGTTTCAAGGTATCGACCAAGTAAGGCGCCGCGTTGCGCATGCCGACGTATACCGGCAGCTTGTTGTTCAAAAAAGTCTTTAATGAATCTGCTTGGCGAAAAGTGATCTCGTTGAGCGGCGATTTGCCGCCGACCGCTTCGTAGTGACGGGCAACTTCGTCAAGACGGGCCGCGGGTATCTGCATACCATGGGTTACGCGGGCTAGGAACGGGCGAATCTCTTCGGCACGGGTGGGACCGCCGAAGGCGATGAGCAGGATGGCCTGGTACGGATGCGGCATGGGAGATCAATGGAATGTTGGAGTGTTGGAGTATTGGCATGTTGGGACGGACGGGGAGGTCTTTGACCTTAACATCATCCCGACACTCCAGCACTCCATCTTGCTAACGCGTCTTCTACCTTGCGCTCAGTTCGTGAACCGCGTCGACCATAGCGATGACGTGATCGACCGGCGTTTCCGGCAGGACGCCGTGGCCGAGATTGAAAATATGACCGGGACGGCCGCCGGCGCGGCGCAGGATTTCCGCAACGCGGCTTTTGATTTCTTTCGGCGCGGCAAACAGCGCGACCGGGTCGAGGTTGCCTTGGACGGCGACATCGTGGCCGACGGTGGCCCAGCCTTCGTCGAGATTGATGCGCCAGTCGAGACCGATAACATCGCCGCCGGCGGCGCGCAGCTGCTTTAATAATCCAGAGGTGCCGGTGCTGAAGTTGATCACCGGCACACCAGGAGTGACCGCGTCGATCACCGCTTTGGTGTAGGGTTGAACAAACTGCTCGTAGTCGGATGGCGTCAGGCAGCCGGCCCAGCTATCGAAGATCTGCACAGCTTCCGCCCCGGCGGCGATTTGGCAGTTTAGATATTCGCCAATGAGTTTCGCCAGCCGTTCCATCAAACGCTTCCACGCCTCGGGTGCGCTATAAAAAAGTTTCTTGGTGTGAACATAGTTGCGCGAGCCGCTGCCTTCTATCAAGTAGGACGCCAGGGTGAACGGCGCGCCGGCAAAGCCGATGAGCGGCACTTTGTTTTTCAGTTCTTTGCGAGTCTTTGCGACCGTCTCGTAAACGAATGCGAGTTCGCTGCCGACGTCGAATTCATTCAATCCGTCGACATCCTTGCCGCTGCGCACCGGCCGATGGATCACCGGGCCGTCGCCTTTGGAATATTCCAAGCCGACGCCCATCGGTTCGAGGATCAACAAAATATCGGCGAACAATATCGCCGCATCGACGTGTAACTTCTCGACTGGCGTGACCGTGATCTCGGTGGCGAGATCGGGCTTCTTGCACAGTTCGAGAAAGCCATGTTGGGCGCGCAGCTTGCGGTATTCTTCCATGTAACGGCCGGCCTGGCGCATGAGCCAGACGGGAGTGAATGAAGTCGGTTCGCGCCGGCAGGCGGCCAGAAAAGGATGGATCGTGGTAGCCATGATGTTGGTCGAGTTGGAAAACAGTATGAAGCTTTAACGGCAAAATCAACTTGAGCGTTTGCGCGGCGTCGCCGCGCCGATGGCCTGGTCGCCATATTTCCGGCGCAGCTTGTCGATGCCTTGATACAGGCGGCCGAAAGATGCGCGCCGCTCGCGGTTCAACAGGGGTTCCTGCCAGCCGGAAATTTGCAGCGAGCTGGCGCTCACGCCTAACAGACGCACCGCGCGGCCCTCGGCGATGTTCCGGCGTAGTAAGTCGCTCACCACCTGGAAAATCTCGTTATCAAAGCATGTGGGCGAGGCGAGGGTGCGCGATCGGGTGATTGTCTGGAAATTGCTATAGCGAATTTTCACCGTCAAGCAGCGGGCAAAGGACTCTTGCTGGCGCAGCCTGCCGCCGACCTCTTCGACCAACTCCCAAAGCACTTCCTCCATTGCCGCGATGGTCGTGAGCGGCTGGCCCAAGGTTGTTTCATTGCCGATGGAATGATCGTGGGGGTGGCGGTGTGCTTCAGTATCGACGAGATCGAGATAGCGCGCGGCCAATTCAGGCCGTGCCATTAGATCGCCAATGGTGTTAATGCCGCGCTGCAGCATGCCCTTGTGGGTCTTGGGGCCGACACCGGGGATCGTCTCCACGGCCAGCGGCGCGAGAAAGTCTGCCTCGGCCCCGGCCGGGATCTGGACCAGCCCTTGGGGTTTAGCCAAGGTGGCGGCAATTTTGGCAGCGACGCGGCTAGTCGACAAACCAGCCGACGACGGCAGCCCCAACTCATTTTCGATGCGCCGGATCATTGCATCGGCGGTTTTGAGCGGCGGACCGAATAATCTCTCCGTGCCGGTGAGGTCGACCAGCGCCTCGTCGATGGACAGCTTGTGCACTTCGGGCGAGTAATGTTCGAGTATGGCGAATACTTTGTCGGAGAATTCCACATACACTCGCCGACGGTTCGGCAGAAAGATCCCCTGCGGGCAGAGTTTTTTAGCCTGAAAACCCGGCATCGCCGAGCGCACGCCGAACTTTCGCGCCGCGTAAGACGCCGAGGTGACCACGCCGCGGCCGTTGCGGCCGCCGACAATCACCGGTTTGCCTTTCAAACTCGGATCGAGAGCTTCTTCCACCGAGGCGAAGAAGGCGTCCATGTCGATGTGGAGAAACCAGGACAATGTGTGGGTAGCCTTATTGAACGAGCCTATCGCCCCACGAAGGACACACGAAGGTTCTTTGTAGGGGCGAAAGATTTTTCGCCCCTACTCGGATCATCCGAACCCTTTGTGCCCTTGATTTTCGTAGTGGTGAAATCGAGATCTTTCATTATTTTGCCTCAGCGGGCATAGAGCGAATTGATAAAGCCCGAGGCTTCGATCTTTTGCACGAAGGAGTTGTCATAAAATACTTCAGGTCTGGCCTGGACACCCTTCGGGCTTTTTACGACATCGAGAACCGCCTGGACTTCCTGCTTGGTCATCAACGGCACGCGTTGATAGGCGCTGCCGTAATCGTCGTAGATGCTTTCCAAGACTTGCCGGTTATCGGTCTTTAAGAACTTACCCATGGCTTTGAACGTGGTTTCTTTGTCGTTGCGAATAATCGCCAGAGATTCGATATAAGCGCGGAGAAACCGGCTGATATGATCGGGTCTTTGCTGGATCATTTTTCGCGTTGTGCAGACGCCGACGAAGACGAAGGGAATATTTAGCTCGGTAACGTTGAGGATCGGCTTCATACCCAGCTCAAGGGCTTGAATCGTCGTCGGCGCCGACATCAGGCCGGCGGCAGCGTTGCCGGACTTCACCGTAGTCACCAGCGCCGGCATGCTGCCAGTGAAGAGAATTTTTACATCCTTGTCGGGTACCAACCCGTAACGGCGCAGGACGATGCGGGTCGCGTAGTCGGTGGAGGCAGCGGCTTGGGTAGCCGCGACGGTTTTGCCCTTCAGATCCTGCACGGTTTTGATCGCCGGATCGCCGTATAAGTGGAAGACAAAGCGATTGATGTTGCCGGCGACGTAGATGGTGTCGGCGCCTTCGAGGGCGACATCGATGCACTGGTTGCCGACCATGCCGATGTCCTCGCTACCGGCGACGATGGCCTGCACCGAGGTCGTCGCGGCCAAATAATTCAAACTATGTTGCAGACCATGTTTGGCGAACAGGCCCAACTCTTGGCCCAACCACAGCGGCGCCATGGAACCGCCGAGGGCGTTATAGACGATGCGCATGCTTGGCGCTTCGGCGGCACTGAGCGGGCGACTCGCTGGCAGCAATAAGCTGAGCAGCACGGCAAGCGTCGCGGCACGGCAGATGCGAAAGAATTGGGGGCGTTTCATCTTTTTCTCCCTGGTGTTGCAAACATCAACGAGCGTAGAGCGCATTGATAAAGCCGCTGTTGTCGATTTTCTGCAAGAATGAGTTGTCGAAAAACTCTTCTGGTTTGACCTGTGTGCCTTTGGGATTTCTCACGGCATCCAATACCGCTTGGACTTCCGGCTTGGTCATGTACGGCGTGCGCTGCAGTACCCGCGCGATGTCGTCATAGACCGCCTCGACCCACTGGCGATTGTCCATCTTCATGTGTTTGGCCATGATCTTGAGCACGGTTTCCTTGTCGCGCAGGATAATCGAGATCGCTTCGGTATAGGCTCTGAGATAACGCATAATCGCATCGGGTTTTTGCTGAATGACTTTTTTGGTCGTGCAAACGGCGACGAAGATAAACGGAATATTCAATTCGGTGAGATTGACGATCGGCTTCATGCCGAGCTCTTGCGCTTGATAGATCACCGGCGCGTTGATCAAGCCAGCCGCGGCGTTGCCCGATTTTAACATCGACATCAATGCCGGGCTGCTGCCGGCGTAAATAATTTTCACGTCCTTGTCCGGTGTCAGGCCATTTCTACGCAACAGGATGCGCGCGGCGTAGTCGGTCGAAGCGGCTGGTTGTGTCGCGGCGATGACTTTGCCTTTCAAGTCGGCAACGCTCTTGATCGTCGGATCGCCGTAGAGCTGAAAAATAAAACGCGATGCGGTAGCGGCGACGTAGACGGTATCGGCGCCTTCGAGGGCGACATCGACGCACTGGTTGCCGACGAAACCGATCTCTTCACTGCCGGCGGCGAGGGCCTGAACCGCGGTGGTTGCCGGCAAATAATTGAGGCTATGCTGTAGGCCATGTTTGGCGAATAACCCTAGCTCTTGGGCGACAAATAGCGGCGTCATGGTGCCGCCCAGAGCGTTGTGGACGCCGCGCAGCGCAGGCGCTTCGCCCGCGCTGACCAGCGGTGTGAGAAAAAACAGCCCGGCTATGTGCGCGATGAAAATGACTTTGACAAATCCCCACCGGCGAATCATGGGCGCCTCCCGTGAGCTGTGCTGGTCGGGAGAGTAGGAGAGCGAATGGGACCTGTCAAGCACAAGCCAAAGGTTCACCGGTCGAGTTTGCTGCCGCGCACCGCCGATGAAAACACTGCGAGCAGAGTGAAAATGCTCAATGCGTAAATCGTCGTCGAGAAAGAGCTCATAAAGACTTCCGGCGCGGCGCGCCAGCTGTTGGGCGAATTCACTTGATTGGCGGTTAAGCCGGCGCCGCTGAGGAGATAACCGAATAAGGTCGCGGACAATGCCACTCCCATGGCGCCGCCGGTGCGCGCGCTGGTGGCGATCATGCCGGCGGCGGCGCCGATTTTATCCGGCGCCACGGCGCTTAAAATCGACCGTTGATTGGGCGCGTTGAATAGCGACCAGCCGACGCCCCACAGCACCAGCGGCAGCATGATGCGCAGCAGCGGCGCGTGCAGGTCGAGGGATGCCAACAGGCACTGCGCGATGGCAACGGCCAAACAGCCGAGGGTGCAGAGCAGACGCGAGCCGAGACGATCCGATAGCGCGCCGGCGATGGGCGCCATTACCATGATGATCACCGAGTCGGCGACGATGATCCAGCCGGTCTGCGTAGCCGAGTAGCCGAGCAAGCTCTGCAAATAAAATGGCAAAAGAAAATTAATCGCCGACAGCGTGGCGGCGAGCACGAACAAGCTGGCGATGCCGGCGCTGAACAGCCGGGCGCGAAACATCGACAGCACCAGAATCGGCAGCTTGGCGCGGCTTTCGGCGCGTAGAAGAAAGACCAGTGCGACCGCGGCCAAGGTCAAGGTTAGAAAAAAAGCCGGATGGCGCCAGCCGACCCGCGGCAACTGATCGACGGCGTAGATGAACAAGCCATTGGTCAATAGCAGCAGCAGGGCGCCGGCGAAATCCACAGAGGTTTTGCCGTGCATGCGTGTTTCGGGAACGACTTTCCAAGCTAAATAAGCGCCGGCCAGGCTAAAGGGCATGTTGATATAAAAAATCCAGCGCCAGCCGAGGCCGTCGATCAAAAATCCGCCCAGTGCGGGGCCGATGAGAAAGCCGATGTGAAACGCCGTCGACGTCAGCCCCAAGGCGCGGCCCCGCTCTTCCGCCGGCAAGTTTACGGACACGATGGCGCGGCCGTTGGCGGCGATCATCGAGCCGCCGATGGCTTGAACCGCGCGAAAAAAAATTAGCTGGCCGCTGGTTTGAGTCATGCCGCAGATCGCCGATGCGGTGACGAAGATCAAAAACCCCAGGCTGTAGAAACGGCGCCGGCCGAACATATCGCCAAGCCTGCCCATGGTGATGATCAGGCCGATCAAGACTAGATCGTAGACGAGTATGGTCCACTGGATGGTGGTGAAAGCGGTATTGAACGTCGTCGTCAGCGTCGGCAAGGCGACGGTGAGGGCGCGCTGGTCGAGGCCGACTAAAGCCTGGCCGAGGCAGACGCTCAATAAAATCAAGCGCGAGGCGCGCTTGGTGTGGACAACCTCGCTGATTTGCGTTGGCGGCGTCATTCTTGCCGTCGCCTAATCCTTGCGCGGGCCGCGCATGGCCGCGAAGATCACCGCAAAAATCGCAAAGGCGTTGATCAAGTGGGTGGTGAAGCTAAAGGATTTCAAAAATACCTGCGGCTCTGCCGTCCAGCTCGCCGGCGACTCGATCTGCTCCGGGGTCAAGCCATTGGCGCCCAAGGCGTAGGTCATGATCGCGCCGGATATTGCTATGCCCATGGCGCCGCCAATTCTCGCCGTAGTGAGCGTCATGCCGGAGGCGGCGCCCACTTTATCGCGCGGCACGGTGCCCATGATCGCGCTCTGATTGGGTGAGTTAAACAGCGCCCAACCCAAGCCAATTAAAACTTGTGGAACGACCATTTGGAAAACCGTCGATTGCAAAGTCAGCGAGCCGATCAAATATTGACCGACCATCATGATCGCGGCGCCGACCGTGCAAAGCAGCCGCGAACCGAAGCGGTCTGAAAGACGGCCAGCCACCGGGGCTAACACGATGATCACGACCGAGCCGCCGATCAAGATCCAGCCCATCTGGGTCGGTGTGAAGCCCATCAGGTTTTGCAAATAAAACGGGATCAAGACGCTCACTGCGGCCTGCGTTGAAGTCAAAAAGAATAGGCTCAGATTGGCCGCGGTGAACAGCCGGTTGCGAAACAAGGATAAACTCAGAATCGGCGTGGTCGCTTTTTGCTCGGTGCGAATAAACAGAAACAGCGTCACGGCGGCGACGAAGAAAAAGACCACGACCAGGGTATCTTGGAAGCCCTGATGAGGTAGCCGGTTGAGGGCGTAGAGGAAACAGATGTTGGTCAGGAGCAGATATGCGGCACCGGCAAAATCCAGCTGGACCTGTCCTTCGCTGACGGGGCGCTCTTTGAGAATTTTCCAGCCGAAATAGGCGCAGATCAGACCGATGGGAACAGTGAGGAAGAAAACCCAACGCCAGCCCACCGCGTCGATGATGAAACCGCCCAAGGTCGGACCGGTGATATAGCCGACATGAAACGCCATGGACGTGAATCCGAGCGCTTTGCCGCGTTCGGACGCGGGCGAGTTGATCGTAACCAGGGCGCGGCCATTGGCCATGATCATGGCGCCGCCGATGCCTTGGAATACGCGAAACAAGATTAACTGGGTCGACGATTGGGCCAGGCCGCAAAGCGCCGAACCCATGACGAAGATCAGAAAGCCGGAAACATAAATCCACTTACGTCCGAACAGGTCGCCGAGCCTGCCCAGGGTCAGGACCAAGCCGATAATGCAGAGATCGTAGACCAGCAATACCCACTGAATGAACGACAAATCGCTGTGAAAAACCTGGGTGAGGGTGGGCAAGGCGACTTGAATCGCGCGATGGTTGATCGCCACTACGGCGAGGCCGAGTGAGACTTGATAAAGCACCAGCTGGGAGTGGCGTCGCTGCGCGTCGCTGATAGTCGAATCGGCCATGAAGCAAAATTTAACTTTCTTAACGGTATACCGTTTGTGGAAGGGTGTCGCCACAAAAGGTTCAGAGTAGGGGCGAAAGATTTTTCGCCCCTACTAAAATGAAGAGGGGGCGGGCCGATATCGCCCGCCCCCTCTTCTGATTGTCACGCTTATCAGACGAAGATTACGAATGGCCGCCGCTTAGTTGACCTTTGAGTTCGCGGCGTAGTTCGGCTTTGGCGCGCTTGCGATGCAGGTCTCTCCTGCTCTGCATGATTTTTCCCGGCGGCGGCAGTTGCTTGCGCACTTTCGCTAGGCCGATGGGGATCTTTTTTGCCGATGGACTCAATGGAGTATCCTCTGCTCGAAGGTCGGATCGCTCGCTACTACCGCCGGACCATGGGTGAAGCTGAGGTCATCGTCGTCAACTTCCACCTTCACGGTGTCGCCCTCTTTGAATTCGCCAGCAAGAATCTTAACCGCGAGCGGGTCCTGAATCAATCGCTGAATGGTGCGTTTGAGCGGGCGGGCGCCGTAGACCGGATCGTACCCTTTGTCGGCGAGCAAGGCTTTGGCCGGCTCGGTGATCTCGAGCGCCATCTTGCGGTTCGCCAAATTGTGCCGCAGGCGCTTCAGTTGAATATCGACGATTGACTTGATCTCGTCGCGGCCTAGGCTGCTGAAAATGATCGTCTCGTCGACCCGGTTCAAAAACTCCGGCTTGAAGGCTTCGCGCAAGGCGTTGCCGACATAGTCTTCCATCTGCTTACGGTCCTTGCCGGCGAGCTCTTGGATATATTGGCTGCCGAGGTTAGAGGTCATGATGATGACGGTGTTTTTGAAATCGACCGTGCGCCCCTGTCCGTCGGTCATGCGGCCATCTTCGAGCAGCTGCAACAGCGCGTTGAAGACGTCGGGGTGGGCCTTCTCGATTTCGTCGAACAACACCACTGAATAGGGCCGGCGGCGCACCGCTTCGGTCAGTTGCCCGCCTTCATCGTAGCCGACGTAGCCCGGCGGGGCGCCGATCAACCGCGATACGGAATGTTTTTCCATGTACTCCGACATGTCGAGGCGAACGATCGCTTGCTCGTCATCGAAGAGAAACTCGGCCAGCGCCCGGCAGAGTTCGGTCTTGCCGACGCCGGTGGGGCCGAGAAAAATAAATGAGCCGATCGGCCGATTGCTATCTTGCAATCCGGCGCGGGCGCGGCGCACAGCGTTGGATACGGCGATAATGGCGTTTTCCTGGCCGACGACCCGGAGCTTTAGCCGCTCTTCCATTTTGAGTAACTTTTGCACTTCCCCTTCGAGCATTTTCGACACCGGAACACCGGTCCATTTGGCGACCACTTCGGCGATGTCTTCGGCGTCGACTTCTTCCTTGAGCATCTTTTGATGGGTTTGCAGTTCAGCGAGTTTCCGATTGGCTGCATCGCTGTCTTTCTGCAACTGCGTCAAGGTGCCGTAGTGCAGCTCAGCCGCCTTGTTGAGATTGCCCTCGCGCTGGGCTTTTTGTTCTTCGACTTTAGTCGCTTCGATCTTTTCTTTGATTCCGCGCAGTTGTTGGATGGCGGCTTTTTCATTCTGCCAATGGGTTTTGAGACCGCTCGAGGTTTCCTTCAAATTTTGAATATCCCGTTCGAGCTGCGCCAAACGGTTCATTGACGCTTTGTCCTCTTCGCGCTTGAGTGCCTGACGCTCGATTTCCAATTGCATGATCTTGCGCTCGACCTCATCGATCTCGATGGGCATGCTGTCGATCTCAATGCGCAGGCGCGACGCGGCTTCGTCGATCAAGTCGATGGCCTTGTCCGGCAGGAAACGATCGCTGATATAGCGGTGCGATAACGTCGCCGCGCCAATAATCGCTGGGTCGGTGATGCGCACGCCGTGATGGACTTCGTAGCGCTCCTTCAAACCGCGCAGGATGGCGATGGTGTCCTCCACCGACGGCTCGCCGACATAGACTTGTTGAAAGCGACGTTCCAACGCCGGATCTTTTTCCACTCGCTTGCGGTACTCGTCCAAAGTCGTCGCGCCGACGCAGCGCAGCTCGCCGCGCGCCAGGGCGGGCTTGAGCATATTCGATGCATCCATGGCGCCTTCGGCGGCGCCGGCGCCGACCAATGTATGCAGCTCGTCGATGAACAGCACGATCTGGCCGTTGGCCTCGGTGACTTCCTTCAAAACCGCTTTGAGCCGGTCTTCAAACTCGCCGCGGAATTTCGCTCCGGCGACCAAAGCGCTGAGATCGAGAGAAATCAGTTTTTTGTCCTTCAATCCTTCCGGCACATCGCCGTTGACGATGCGCAAAGCTAGTCCCTCGACGATGGCGGTTTTACCGACGCCCGGCTCGCCTATCAGCACCGGATTATTCTTAGTCCGGCGCGACAATACTTGGATCACGCGGCGGATTTCATCGTCGCGGCCGATCACCGGGTCGAGCTTGCCTTTGCGGGCGAGATCGGTGAGATCGCGGCCATACTTTTCCAAGGATTGGTATTTTTCTTCCGGATTCGGATCGGTGATGCGTTGGGAGCCGCGGATGCCGACCAGCGCGTTAAGAATTTTATCGCGTGTCGCGCCTAGCTCTTTGAGGACTTTCCCCACTTCACCGCCGTCTTGCACCATGGCGAGCAGCAAGTGCTCGGTGGAGACATACTCATCTTTCAACCCTTCGGCTTCGGACTCGGCGCTTTCGATGACTTTCTTGAGCCGGGGCGTGATATAGCTCTGGCCGCCGGCGCCGGTCACCTGGGGCAGGCGGTCGAGGGTTTTTTGCAGTCTGTCGGTTACCTGGGTAAGCGGCACGCCGAGTTTTTGCAGCAACGATAAGACCACCCCTTCCTTCTGACCAAGGAGGGAAAAAAGCAGATGTTCAACATCGAGGGCCTGATGATTGCGCTTTTCGGCCAGCCCTTGGGCGTCGCGCAATGCCTGTTGAGATTTAGTCGTAAGTTTTTCTAAATTCATGTTGTTTCTCCACCGCTTTGACGAAGGTAAGCATCCTTCGGCGGGCTGTCAAGAAAACGGCCTGAAGCGGGAGATATCGCGGATTCCAACGACGCGTGCGCTGCTAGCGCTCGCCGGCCGTTAGTCGCGCGCTTTGGACGGATCGAAGTACTCGAACATCGGTCGCGTCGTGCTGCTCGATGTGGTAATTGCGGCGCCGGGCAGGTCGAGGACGATGCCTTGCTCTTTTTGCATTGTGAAGCGGTATTTTACCGGTGCGATGGCGATGCTACGCATTTTCTTGACGGTTACCGTACGCTCGTAGCCGGCTGCGGTTTCGGTCATTTCAAATACCAGGACACCGGTGGCAAGATGTTCTTCTATCGCCACGCTTGGCGACAGGCCGCCGTCGGGGCAACGCTGCGCCGTGAAAATGTTAGTGACGTTGATCTGCGTTTGCACCAATTGGATGAGCGAGCGCGCTTGATCCTGCGCCCCACTACTGGGTTCGGGAGGGAGACTAAACGGCGTCACCGGATCGATAAGCAACAGCGTGGCGCCAAGCCGCCTGACATAGTTACCGAGATCGGCGACGATCTTTTGCGGGTCGACGCCTTTTTCGTTGCCGCCGCGGGCACCGAAGTAGGGCGAAGCGTCGAGGATAATTAATTGCTTTTCCTGGATATAGGGTTGCAGATCCCAACCCAATGCCGCGCCGGCCTCCAAGATCTCCATGGGGCGCTCGTCGACTGTAACGTAGACCGCCTTATCGCCGGCTTTGAGGCGGCTGGCGACCAATTGCAAACAGGCAATGGTTTTCCCGGTGCCTGCTTCGCCGGCAAAGAGATAAGTGCGCCCACGGATAAATCCGCCGTGTAGTAAGGTGTCCAAGCCGGCGATGCCGGTGGCGATGCGTTCGTTAGCCATAATTAGAAATTTTTGCGACCGTTTGTTAGGGTCTCGGCAATAAAACCAAACCCTCACCCTTGACGATGTTGAACTCCATTTGGGTCGGTTTGACGTCGGTACAGCGCATTTTTTCGACGATCAGACTGCGCGCCAGCTGGCCATCACCGCGCCAGATCATTTCCAAGACTATGGCGCCGGCGACCATGTATTCTTCGATGCCATGCATGCTGCGCTCGCCGGTTCGCGGCACCGCGTAGGAAGTGAGCAGGTTGGTGGTGGCCATGGACGAGCGCAGCAGAGCGATCAACAATCGGATCTGGTCTTGAATGCGTGTGGCGGTATCGCGCATTAGGACAAACGGCCCGGCGGGATCGAGCACCAAGCGCTTGGCGCCAACCTGATTGACGACGGCCGCCAGATCGCTCATCGCTTTATGAATGTCGATGGTCTCGCGGCCGGCGCCGGGCAGTGAGCTCAAATAAGTTCCGGCGTTAAGGATGGCCAATTCTTTCTGCTCGACATGGCGCTCCAAGTCCCAGCCAAGAGAGGCAGCTTGTTCGAGCACGTCCATGGGCCCTTCGTCAGCGGTGACGAAGATGCATTTTTCGCCGCGCGCTAAACCTGCGGCAAGAAACTGTAGAGCAAAAATGGTCTTCCCGGTCCCCGGCTCACCAGTCACCAGGATCGATCGACCCCTGGGGAAGCCACCTTCGAGCAGCGGGTCCAAGCCTAGGATCCCACTGGTTACTCGTTCGGTTTGTATCATCGTCGTCCTTCGCTTTGCTGCTCTAGTTGCGGTGCAGTTTTTCAGCGCTGTTAATGCTAGCGAGCTTCACATGGCACCAAGCATTACGAGCGCCAGCGCCGTTTCCATCCGAAGCCGCTTTGCCAACGGCGTCCAAACGGCGCCGTCAAGCTGGCATCGTCACCGGCGCGACTCGCTACTCCCATGGCGTCAAATCCGTGCAGCTTTTCCCGATGGACGCCGGTTAAGCTAGGATCGCCCATGACAAAACCGTCGTTGGCCGGTACGGCGGATTGTTCTTTCTCGGCTAACTGCTGGAGCAAAGCTTCGAGCTGCTGGCGATGTTGTTGTTCGAGTCCGGCGATGATCGCTTGGCGCTCTTCGACGGCCCATTCTTTTTGACTGAGTTCGGCTTGCAATAGCGCCAACTGCGCCTGAAAGCCGCTGCGCATACTCTCGGCTTCGCCAATGGCGCTACTTTCGGCGTGGATCTGCGAGGGACTCTAATTGACTGAAGCGCTCAGACAAGCTGTCCAGGTCGTTTTTCACCCGTACCAACTCATGGTTGCGGCCTTCGAGGATTTGATTGCGTTCTTGGGCTTCGCCGAGCAACCGGTCGATCTCGCTGCGCAGAGCTTGCTCCCTGTGGGAATTCGCGCTGGCGCGGTCGTGAAGCTGGCCGGAATGTTCGCTTAACTCGCGATTAAGCGCATCGACGCGCCCCGCATATTCTTGACCCAGTTCCTCAATGCGGTTCTTTGCGCTCAACTCGGTCTGTTGCAATGCGTTTTGCAGTTCTTCGATGCGGCTTTGCAACTGGGCGATCTGCGCTTGTGCTTGGTCGGTTTCCCGCCGACGCTCTTCGCCGCCCCTTTGGTGCTCGGTTAGATTCGCTTCAAGTTGTTCAACCTGGCTGCGATGGCGTGCTGCAAGTTCGTCCATGGCCTTCTGTTGGTGTGCCACAGCGAAAGATCCTTGTTGTAGTTCGCCGCGCAGGGCGGTCAATTCGCTCTCCAGACCGATCTTAGCCTGACTGATCTCGCGCGCTTCGCTTTCGGTGCGTGCACTAACCGATTCCAACTGCGCGAGGCGATTTTGTACCGCGGTCATTTCCGCGCGCACGCGGTCGAGCTCGTCCTCGCGGCTCTGCAGCGCCGCGGTGCGCGACTGTATTTCACTGCGCAGGTGGTTGAGTTCGCCACGCAGCGACTCTTCGACATTGGCCCGGACCGCGCCGCTGTTGGCCATCTCCGCCGACTTTATGGCCAACAGCGAGTTGACGATTTCCAGCCGGGCGGCGTATTCCTGACGAATCCGCTCGGCCTGGCCGGCGCCGGCGGCCTGGGTTTGCTGCATCGCGGCGTGCAGGTCTTCGACCTGCAGCTGCAAGGCGTTGGCGCGAGCGAGCGCCTGCTCTAGTTCCCGCGATTGCTGTTCTATGACCGGGTATTGCTCGTTCAGTCGCGCTTCAAGTTTGCGCATCTGCTCACGGTGGATCTGCGCCAAATTCTCGACATTGGCCTGGTGCTGTGCCACCGACCAGGCTTTTTGTTGTAACTCGTTGCGCAGGGCGGTTATTTCGCTTTCCATTGCATCGCGGCCTTGGACAAGATCACGCGCGGCATCGGCCTTGGTCTGATTATGGAGGGTGTGCAGGATTTCTAGTTCGCTAAACAGCCGATCGCGCTCGGCTGCGACAACAGCCGCGGCGGTTTGGCTGCTTTTCAGCAACGCGTCAAGTTCGCCAACGCGGTTTATCGATTGCTCTAGCTCGCCGCGCGCGGCGGCGTTGGTGCTACGTACCTGGTCGAGCTCAACTTCCAGCGTGGTCTGACTGTATAATAGTTCGTCGCGCGCCGAAGTCAGCTGGGCGATCTCGCTGTCGTGTTGCGCCTGGGAATCTTGCCAACGACCGCGGGCCTGCGAATGGTTCGTGGCTTCTTCCCTGAGCTGATCGGAAAGCTGGGTGACGGAAGTCTTTAAACGATCGATTTCACTGATGCGGCTTTCCGCCAACAGCTGTTTCTCGGCCAATTGTAGTTGCAGTTCATCGATCCGGTCCGACAGCTGCTCGCTCTGGCGTGCGGCATTGGCGCGCAGGCTGGCGAATTCATCGTCTTTTTGTTTGAGCTGAACTTCAAGACGCTCGCGACTGGTAGCCAATTCGGCTTGGAACCGCGCCAGGTCATCATTGGCGGTTGCTGTGGTGCTACGTTCTTGCGCCAGTTGCTCATGCAGGGCGGTGACTTCCACGCTTAAGCGTGATTCAAGGTCGGCAAAGTTGCGCTCGCGCTCGGCGATCTGCTCCTGCAAGTGATTGATTTGCTGCGCCATTTGCTCGCTCTGGCTGGTGGCGCTAGCGTTTAGGTTGCTGATTTCCTCGTCTTTATGGCTGAGCTGGGCTTCGAGTTGTTCGCGGCTGGTGGAGAATTCGCCGCGCGCTTGGAGCAGTTCGTCATGGGTTCGCGCCACGCTGCTGCGCTCTTGCGCCAATTGCTCGTGCAAGGCGGCGATTTCCGAGTCCAAGCGGGTTTCTAGATTGGCGACGCTAGCCTCGCGCTCGGCAAGTTGCCGCTGCAAGTCATCAACTTGCTGAGACAGTTGCTCGCTCTGCCCAGTGGCGCTGGCGCGTAGGTTGCCGATTTCTTCGTCTTTATGCCGTAGCTGAGCTGCGAATTGGTCCCGGCTAGCGGCAAATTCGATGCGCGCTTGGAGCAGTTCGTCATGGGTCTGCGCGGCCCTGCTGCGTTCTTGCTCCAGCTGCTGGTGCAAGGCGGCGATTTCTACTTCTAGATTGACGACATTAGCCTCGCGCTCGGCAAGTTGCCGCTGCAAGTCATTAACTTGCTGTGACAGTTGCTCGCTCAGCCCAGTCGCGCTGGCGTTTAGGTTGTGGATTTCAGCGTCTTTATGGCTGAGCTGGGCTTCGAGTTGGTCTCGGCTAGCGGTAAATTCGTTGCGCGCCTGAAGCAGTTCGTCACGGGTTAGCGCCACGCTGCTGCGTTCTTGCGCCAGTTGCTCATGCAGGGTGGCGATTTCGACACCCAATCGTGCTTCGAGATTGGCGACGCTAGTCTCGCGCTCGGCCAGTTGCCGCTGTAAGTCATCAATTTGCTGGGACAGTTGCTCGCTCTGGCTGGTGGCGCTAGCGTTTAGGTTGTGGATTTCAGCGTCTTTATGGCTGAGCTGAGCTTCGAGTTGGTCACGGCTGGCGGCAAATTCGTTGCGCGTCTGGAGCAGTTCGTCATGAGCCCGCGCGGCGCTGCTGCGTTGGTCCTCCAGCTGCTTGTGCAAGGTAGCGATTTCCACGCTCAAGCGGATTTCGAGATTGGCGACGCTAGTCTCGCGCTCGGCAAGTTGCCGCTGCAAATCATTAATTTGCTGGGACAGTTGCTCGCTCTGGCCGATGGCGCTCGCGCGTAGGCTGCCGATTTCAGCGTCTTTATGGCTGAGCTGGGCTTCGAGTTGGTCACGGCTGGCGGCGAGTTCGCCGCGCGCCAGGAGTAGTTCGTCATAAGTCCGCGCGGCGCTACTGCGTTCTTGTTCGAGTTGTCGGTGCAGAGTCGCACTCTCAGCTGCCCAGCGTGTTTCGAGATCGCCGACAAAGCGCTCGCGTTCGGCCAGCAAAGATTCCTTCTGTGCGAGGTCTGCGCGCAAGCGATTAAGCTCGCTCTCCAGTTGCTGCCGAGCCGACTCGATGGAGTTGCTGCCGGCTTGGGCGCGCTCCAGTTCAGCGAGACGGTCTTGTAAGGCGGAGGTCTCGGCGCGGTGGTTTTGCAGCTCGACTTCCTGGACGTTCGAGGCTGCGTGCGCGCGCGCGAGTTCTTGTTGCAATGCCTGGATCCGGCCGTGCAAGGCGAGCTCGACCGCTGTCACCGCTTCATAGCGGTGCGTTAATTCCTTCTCCTTGACCTCGACTTCATGCTGGAGCTTCGCCACTTCTTCGCTCAAAGAGCGGCGCAGCATATCCATTTCCGCAGTGGCGTCTGTTGCCTGGCGATGGGCCGATTCAAGGTCGGCAATTCTTTGTTGGAGCGCGCCGATCTGCGCGCCGGCGGCGCGCAAACTTTCATCGCGAAGTCCGAGCGTGGCTAGTTTCTGCTCGAGCTCGTTGCGCAGAGTGCCAATCTCGCTTTTTAGTCCACGCTCGATTTCAAGCAGCGCAGCCTGGCTCTGCAGCCCCGAGCGATCGCTTTCGGCGAGGGCGCGGCGCAGGCTTGCCAATTCGTTTTCGAAGCGGCCGCGAGTATGTTCGAGCTCGTGGGCCGCGCTCGACCGAAGTTCGTCTTGGAGTGCTTGGAGCGAGCCCAGTTGCTGATGCAACGCCGCGACCTCTTGCAGCGCTTTGCCTAACTGGTCGTTGGCGCTATAGGCGTAGGTTTGTTGCTCGGCGACTTGTTTCTGCAGCAATTGCAGTTGCTCGCGCAGGCCGCTTTCGAGTTCCCGCGCGGCGATCTGCTGCTCGTCCAATTCGCGCCGGCTTCTCTCCAGTTCCTGATTGAGCGCGGCGACATCGGCGGCAAGAACTTCACGGACCGCATTGGACGCGCGGGCGGCGCTCACGGCGGCGCTGTTGTCGGCTTCCAGTTGGGCGATACGCCCTTGCAGTGCGGCGATTTCGCTGCTGGAGCGTTGAAACGTGACTTCCTGACTGGAAATAATTTGGTGCTTTTGGCTGAGCTCGCGTTGCAGCTGGCCGATGGTTTCGCTCAAATTGCGCTCGACGTCGATGGCTGGACGTTGTTGCAGTTGCCGCTCTCTCTCCGCGAGATCGGCGCGCAGGGCCGCCAACTCGGATTCATACTGTTCGCGAATTCGCGCATTTTCATTGGCCGCCGTGGCCTGCGCTTGCTTGAGGTAGAGATCCATCAGACGCGTCTGCGCCAAAAGGATGTCGATCTCGTTGAGCAGGAGAATCGCCGGATCGCTTTTTTGATGACTAGGTGCGTCCATATTTAATACCGCTCGCTGACAGCGTTATTTCCGCGAAAACAAATTAATAAATTTCTGGATGGCGGCTTCGGGCGTCAAGCTTAGCCAAAAACATGCCACGCGACCAAACTGAAGGCTTTGAAAATCAGCTAGTTGGAATTTAACCGAGGCGCGATTTAGTAAAGGATTCTGCACCAGCGAGGATTTCTGGACAAATTCCGGAATTACCGGACAAAAATGTTTTTCGGAGATACCTCGCCCCTTTGTCTGTAGTAGGATGATGGCCAAAGCAAACCAAGGTAACCCTTGGACTGTCTATCCCCATACGGGTAGTTTGAAATGATCACTAGGTGTGGTTAGAATCCCGCGCCATGGCCAACTATTTCCGCGGCAACATCCAAGCAATGTCAGGCTACGTTCCTGGCGAACAGCCGCGCGACGATGGCATCATCAAGCTCAATACCAACGAGAATCCCTATCCGCCATCGCCTAAAGTCTACGCCGCCCTGCGCAACGCGATCGATGCTTCGTTGCGTCTGTATCCGCAGCCTTTGAGCGATTCTCTGCGCGCTGCGGCGGCCGCAGCCTACGGAGTCGGAAAAGAAAATATCATGGCTGGCAACGGCTCGGACGAGCTGTTGTCGATGATGCTGCGCTGTTTTGTCGACCCCGGCCAACGGGTTGCTTACCCGGTCCCCACCTACTCGCTTTACGACACCCTGGTTGAAATCCAGGGTGGAGTGTCGGCACGGGTGCCTTTTCCGGAAGATTTTTCCGTGCCGCAAGAGCTTGAGCGGCAAGACGCGCCGCTGACGTTGCTGTGCAATCCCAACGCGCCGTCTGGAACGCTGGTGTCGCTGCCGGAGATCGTCAAGCTCGCCGGTACGGTTGCCGGAATCCTGGTAGTCGATGAGGCCTACGTCGATTTTGCCGCCAGCGAAGGAGCGTCGGCGATTCCGCTAGTCGGTCGCGTAGAGAATCTGATTGTCCTGCGGACGCTGTCCAAGTCATTTTCACTGGCCGGCATGCGCATAGGTCTTGCCTTCGCGTCGGCGGAAATTATCGCCGGCATGAATAAAGTGCGCGATTCCTACAATCTCGATCGTTTGAGTATCATTGCCGGCACCGCGGCACTGGCAGACCTACCCTGGATGCAACGCAATGCGGCGCGCATTCAGCGCAGCCGCCAACGGCTCGCCAGCGGGCTCAAGCGCTTGGGTTATCAGGTTTATCCGTCCCACACTAATTTCGTCTTGGCGCGCCAACGCGGCAAGAATTTGCAATCCGTCTACGAAGAGCTAAAGCGGCGAAAAATTTTGCTGCGCTGGTTCGACGCGCCCGGTTTGCGCGACTGCCTGCGCATCACCGTGGGAACACCCAAGGAAGTTCAGGCGTTGTTAAAAGAGCTGGCGGCGATGCCAGCTTATTCCGGATGATTCGGTGTCGTGCGCCCCTTTGGTATCTCGAAGTGATCCTGTGACTTGTTCGTCGAAGTTTTACCGTCGGTAGCGATAGCGTGTAGCGGGGTGGCATATGACCTTGCGATTACAGATTACCGGTTGATTGAAATATTGGCTCGATCGAAAGGAATTACGCCATGGGCGGTTTCAAGATTACTGCGCTCGATCATATCGTGCTCAATGTCAGCGACATCGATAGGGCGTTGACATTCTACACTGAAGTGCTCGGCTTGGAAGGCGAACGGGTCGAACTATTTCGCGCCAAAAAAGTCGGTTTTCCATCGGTGCGCATCAACGACGCTACGATTATCGATCTCTTCCCGCGCCAGACTGTCGACAGCCAGCCGGTTTTAGAAAAGGTCGATGGCAACCTCAATCATGTATGCCTGGTCGTCGATGCTGATGCGTTTGCCGCGGTAATCGAAGAGTTGAAAAAAAACCGGATTGCCCTTCGCGCCGGTCCTGTGTCCCGCTGGGGCGCGCGCGGGCAGGCAACGTCGGTATATTTTCTCGATCCCGATGGTAATGAGATCGAGATTCGCTGCTATTGAAGAACCGGAGTAACGGAGTAATGGAGTGGTGGAGTGGTGGGGGCCCGATACTCCAGGACTCCAACACTCCAAAGCCCTATGTTGCTACGACGCTGGGCTCTTCTCGACTTTGATTTTGACAATGCGACGGCCTTCCATGTCGACGATGGTGAGTTTGTAGCCGAGTTCATCGATCCATTCGCCGCCTCGCGGGATTCTTTTCAATCGCGCCAGCATTAAGCCGGCCAGGGTGTGATAGTCCGGCGATTCTTCGAATGGCAGGTCAAAATCGATTTTAAGATCCTTGAGCAGGGCCGAGCCGGCGATCACCATCGACCCGTCCGGCAGGCGCTCCACGGGGCCGCGTTCTTCGCGATCGTATTCGTCACGGATCTCGCCGACGATCTCCTCGATCAAGTCTTCCAATGTGGCGAGCCCTTCGATTTCGCCGAATTCGTTGACTACCAAGGCCATGCCCAGACGGCGCCGTTGCAACTGTTTCAACAGTTCGCTGATTGGCAGGGTGCTGGGTACGAAGAACGCCGGATGCAAATGATCACGCACCTGAAAGTCGCTGTGCTCTTGCAAGGCTTTGAACACATCTTTGTTGTAGAGAATGCCGATAACTTTATCGAGATCGCCTTCGTAGACCGGCACGCGGGAAAAGCCGCTTTCGACGAAATCCTTCGCCACTTCGGCCAGCGGTGTGTGCGCTTCGATGGCATGGATCTCGGTGCGCGGTTTCATGACCGCTTTGACCGGCGTATCGGTAAACTCAAAAACGCTATGGATCAATTCCTTCTCGGTCTCGTTGAAAATGCCTCTGGCGGCACCTTCGCGAATCAAGGATTTTACTTCGTCGACCGAGATGAAAGTGACGCTGCCGGCATCCTTGCCGCCAAAAAGTTTGAGTACCAGATTGCTCGACGCGGTTAAGAGCCTGACGAAGATCGCGCTGCCCCGCGCCAGTAGTTCAATCGGGCGGGCAACGAAGCAGGCGATGGGCTCGGAGAATCGCAAAGCCAAGGACTTTGGCACCAGTTCGCCGAGAACCAGCGAAAAATAAGCGATCGGCAATACGACAATGGTCAATGCGATGGCATCCGCCCAGCGGGTGGTCAGAGTAAAAGGCAATGCCTGGATCGCGGGTTTGAGGTAACCGATGGCGGCGGCGCCGCCGACGGCGGAGGCGAAGGAACTGACCACGGTGACGCCGATCTGTACGGTGGCGAGGAAGCGATCGGGATCGGCCTTTAGCCGGGCCAGCGCCGCGGCGCTGGGAATACCTTTTTCGACCAGGGCGTCGATGCGGCTTTTGCGCATGGCAATCATGGCGATCTCGGAAGCGGCAAAGAAGCCATTGGCGAAAATCAAAGCGAGGATCAAAATCGCTTCAAGCCAAAAATTATCGACAATCATCGGTGCCGTCTCCTGAATTGGGATTTGGGCGTAGATGCAGCGAGCGAAGCGTAAGACAGGGCGGTGGTGCTAGCAAGTCGACCGGGGTTGCCGGGGCCGCGGGCGTGGGCTGCGAGTGGGCATGGGGGTTAGCAGGAATTCTAGCGGGCCACCGGCAAAAGGCAAGGGCTGCGATTTACGCTTTGACCGCTTTCAAGTAGGATCGGCCCCCTAGGGAGTATTTTTTGGCGGATAAACAGAACGAATTCACGTCCATCCAGGGTACCATCAGCCGGATCACCTATCAGCATCCAGAGAGCCACTACACGGTGGCGCGCCTGGACGAAGACGGCGGACCGGCCGCCACGGTCGTCGGCGTGCTGTTTCCGGTGTCGGAAGGCGAGGAGATCAAAGTTACCGGCGTGTGGAAGCGCCACGCTCGTTACGGCCTGCAATTTCAGGTCGACCATTGGACCAAGGTCGATCCGGCGACCCTTGAAGGAATCGAAAAGTATCTCGGCTCGGGCATGATCAAAGGCATCGGGCCGACCTACGCCAAGCGGCTGGTCGGTGCCTTCGGTTTGGATACTCTGCGGGTGTTATCCGAAGAACCGCTGCGTGTTCTCGATGTCGACGGCATCGGCGAAGTGCGCGCGCGCCGGATCATGGAAGCCTGGCAGGCTCAGCGCGGCATGCAGGATGTTATGGTATTTCTTCAAGGCCACGGCGTGGGCGCGTCTCTGGCGCTGCGCATTTACCGAGTGTTTGGCGCCGACACGGTCGCTCAGATTAGAGACAATCCCTACGCCCTCGCGCAGCAGGTCCATGGCATCGGCTTTCTGCTCGCCGACCGGCTCGCCGGCCATATCGGCATCCGCGGCGATTTTCCGCTGCGGGTGCAAGCCGGTGTCCTGCATGTATTGCGCGAATCGTCGGAGCGCGGCCATTGCTACCTGCCGTTAACTGCGCTGGCCAAAAGCGCTTGCCAACTGCTCGAAGTCGACGATGAGCGTATCGATATCGCGGTCGAGAAGCTCGCTGAGCGCGGCGAGGTCATTTTGCAGAGCGACCGCGATCCGCATCTCACCCGCGTCTATCTGGTTAACTTGTTCGAGGCGGAGCAAAGAGTCGCCCAAGCGCTCGCCCGGCTCTTGACCACGCCGTCGTTTCTCCAGGGCGAACGGCGGCCGCGGCCATGGGAGAAAGATCAGGGTGTCAGCCGCGGCGCCATCGATCCTTTGAGTGGCGCGCTGTTCGCCGACCTGCCGATCAATCTCGATGAAGATCAGGTTGGCGCGGCGCGGCGGGCGTTACAGGAGAAAGTTTTTGTCATCACCGGCGGGCCGGGCACGGGTAAAACGACCTTGCTGATGTCGCTGCTGGCGATCCTGCGCCGCGCCAAGGTTACCTTCGCACTCGCCGCGCCGACCGGGCGAGCGGCAAAACGGATGACCGAGAGCACCGGCGAAGACGCCACTACGCTGCACCGCCTGCTCGAATACATGCCACGGGAAGGCGGCTTTCAACGCAACGCCGAGAAGCCGCTGCAAGTGGATGTCATCATCGTCGATGAGGCGTCAATGGTCGATATTGCGCTGATGGATCATTTGTTGGCGGCCATCGAGCCGCACACGCACTTGATTCTAGTCGGCGATGTCGACCAGTTGCCGTCGGTGGGGCCGGGCAGCGTGCTCAAGGATTTGATCGATTCACAGTCGGTTCCAGTGGCGACCCTGCGGCGCATCTTTCGCCAGGACCGGCAAAGCTTGATCGTGGTCAATGCCCACCGAATTCTTCAGGGGCAAAATCTGGAGTTTTCCGACGCGCGCGAGCGCCGCGACTTCGATTTCATCGCCCGCGAGAGCGAGGAAGAGATCCTTGAAACGATCAAAGAGCTGTTGCGCGAACGCATCCCGCAATGGCTCGGCGCTGCGCCGGAACAGATTGTCCAATCGGTGCAACTATTGACGCCGATGCACCGCGGCTTACTCGGCACGATCCAACTCAATCGGGATCTGCAGGCGCTGCTCAATCCAACCGGCCAAGCGCTCGAACGGGCGGGCATGACGTTGCGTGTGCGCGATAAGGTCATGCAGCTGCGCAACAACTACGACAAGGGAGTGTTCAACGGCGATCTCGGCAGAATTACTTCTATCGACGGCGAGGATGGCAAGATTCGCGTCGACTATGACGATCGGGTTGTCGAGTACGAATCCGACGAGTGGGATGAGATCAGCCTCGCCTACGCGACGTCGATCCATAAAAGCCAGGGCAGTGAATATCCCGTCGTAGTCCTGCCGCTGCACACTTCGCACTACATCATGCTTTACCGCAGCATCCTTTACACCGCGGTGACGCGCGGAAAAAAGCTCGTCATCGTCGTCGGTAGCCGCAAAGCGCTTGGCATGGCGATCCGCAATGTGCGGGTCGAGATACGCAACACCGGGCTCAAAGAAAGACTGATCGGCGCGCTGGCAACCTATCATAGCGACCGGCTTTTCTAAGTCCGGATTCCGTGTTTGGCAATGCACGGCACGGCAAGGACGAGCCCCAACGAAGGCAATGCCGGGTGGGGCTGCTGAAAAATGCGATTACTGCAGGATAAAAAAGAGCGGCGCTAATTGAACAACCGGCCGAGGCGTGGGTCGTTGTGCTCGATTCCGAGCTGCTTCAAACAGGCCCATATGGTTGCCTGATTGCTATTGATCACCGGTTTAGCCAAATCGCGCTCAAGGTCAGGGATGGTTTCGATCATGCGGGTATTGGTACAGCTGAGGAAATAACCGTCGGCATCGCTACGCAGATTTTCTTTAACGACTTTTTTCCATTCCTCCGGCGTGACCGTTGAGTAGCCCTGAGAGTCGAGCGCCAGCCCTTTCTCATGCAGCACAGTGTAGCCAGTCTCGCTCAGATAATTCACTTCGAGTCGGTTCGTAGCCTGAACGTAGGGGCTGATCAGCACGAGTTTCTTGATACCGACATGGTCGAACGCCAGGGTCAGAGCCTGGGCAGTGGTTATGGTCGGGCAGCCGCTCGCCTGGGTGATGATGTCGACGATCGCCTTTTCGTGGTCCAGGCCGCTTTCCATCGAATTGGCCGTGCAATGAAACACGATAACGCTCGGTTTTACGTCGGACAGCGCTTCAGCGGCCTCGATCAGCGACGGCTTCAACTCCGCCAGCGGTTTGCGATGCTTACCGGCCATGCGCAAGCGCGTGACAAAGGCGCCGACGCTGGCGGGCAGGTAAGTGTTGAACTGCGGTTCGGTCAAACGATTGGCGGAAGGAATGATGAGGCCGATGCTCAACGGAGTTGCCATGGAAAGTCTCCTAACTTTTTTTCGCCGGATCAGGTCGCCCATTCCCCGGTTGGACTGACTATTTCACGTCGACCCCTAGGGCTGTCAAGGAGTTCTTTTGGGCCAATACAAGCCGTGCCTGGAATAATTCCCTCGTTGCTATGCATTCATAAATGTTAACAAAAGCAAAAAGGCGAGCCATTTGGCCCGCCTTTGCGTGACTATGAGAGGATTGGTGTTAAACGCTACAGCCCCGGTGCGCCAAGATTGTAAAACCGCCGCGCGTTGCCGTGCAGGACGGCGGCTTTGTCGGCTTCGCTGATGTCTTGGTTTTCTAACATCTCGTTGATCTCGTGCTTGCAGTACTCGTTGTTGACTTCGTGCGGGTAGTCGCTGGAATAGACCCAGGGTTTGTTGCCGATTCTCTTAATCGCGTGGGCGATATCCGGCTCTTCGCCTTCGCAGCCGACGAAGATGCGGCCGGCGTCAACATGACGGGCGATATACTCGCAAACCTTTTCTTTCGGCTTGAGATCGAGGAAACGTTTGCGCGGGTCGCGTTGAATGTGGGTTTCCCAGGAGCGGTCGAAGCGTTCCAGGCACATCAGCAGCCAGGCGACGCCGCCTTCCATGAAGCCAAACTTGACGTTGGGATATTTGTCGAAGACGCCGTTAAAGACGATGCCGGCGAATGAGATCATCTGGCCGAAGGGATGGCCGAGGGCATGCACCGGCGCGTAGGGGGTTAGATCATCGAGGCCGAGATTTTCATGGGCGCCGCCGTGGATGCCGATGGCGCAGCCGAGTTTGTTGGCCTCCTCGTAAATCGGCCAGTAGCGTTGATCGCCCAAGTGCGCTTGGATGCCGGTGGACGGCAGCATGGCGCCGCACATGCCCAGTTCTTTAATGATCCGGCGCAGCTCTTCCACCGCCGCGGGCGGCTCCTGCAACGGCAGCAAGCCCATGGCTTGGAAGCGCGGGTTGAACTTCATGTAGGTGTTGTAAATCCAGTCGTTATAGCCGCGCGCGACATCGATGGCCCAGTCGCGGCTGACGATCTTACCGAAGGCCAAACCGAGAGTGGTATAGAGCACGGTTTTTTCGATACCGATATCTTCGAGAAAATCGACCCAGCCGGCGGGGCCGACTTTATTAAACGCGCCGGGTGGGAAGTCGTGCATGTTCGCGGAGTGCAGATGGTCGAGGGGCGGAAACGGATTGAAAAATGGATGGGTGTCGTATTTGTCGCGATAGGATTGCGGCATGTAATCGATGATCGCTTTGGTGTCCTCGATGACATGGCCGTCGCCGTCGATAATCGTATGTCCTTTGTATGGCATGGGGGAATCCTCCTTGCTTCTTGGCCGTTAGGTCATCAAGGTGAGGGCGGTTTGTCAAGCCTCGAACCACGCGCACAGGTTATGCCGCCGGTTGGGCCCAGGCGTTAGATGATCAAGCATCCAGCGACCAGGAAAGCCCGACGCGCCAGTTCATATTGTTCATCCCGTGGAGAATTTTAAATGCGATCGGACGAGTGCCCGCCATCATCGGAGGCAACAGGAGACGGCTTGACGGTCAAACAAATGTAAACTATTGGATCGTCGCGCTGACCTGGAGATCGGATTCGTTGCTGCTGGAGCGGTTCTGGTAGCCTAAGATCTGGCGGGTCACTTCGTGCATGGTGCTGATTGTGCCGCCGAGTGATACCCGCTGGCCGTTGGGCACGACTATCTCGCTGGCGGCTTCGGTGAAATCAATGGCGCCGGGACGGTCGACCGAGAAATAGCTGATTCTCGGGGTAAGGCGCAGTCGAATTTGACCGTCGGCCAAAGTTGCGGCGTGAACTTTCAGTGATGTTCCGACATCGTTGAAAACGATGCGCCGTTCGACATAGCCGCTGCCAAGCGCGTAATTATGGTAATAGCCCACCTGGCTCTGCGGTACCCGGGTCGCCACGGTCAAAATCGATTCACCGCCATCGAGGACCAGAGTAAATATCCCGGTCGTTCGTTGGACTGTCGTCTGACGTTCGTTGGCGATGACCCGTCCGGACGGGCTGACTGTGCCGCGGCGGATGACCACGCTGCCGCTGCCCTGGACACCGTCGCGGTTCAAGCTTTCCGTCTGTTGGGAGTGCAGTACGACTTTTATATGCCGCGGCGTTTGCGCTCCGGCGCGGTAGACGAGACTGGCACTTAGGCAAACGCCAACTAGCCAGATGAGGACAAAGATTTTGCTAAGGTTGACCCGCATGCCGCCATTGTCGCGTATCAACTACGCGGCAGCAAGGAGAAATCGGTATGTTTCATCGGATCGTAGTCGGCGGCGATGGGGCGTTCTTGGCGCAATATATCAAGATAACCGCGGGCGACCTTCGGGTTCATGCGGCCGTCTTTGTTCAAAATTTTAATCAACGTCGTGTAGGTGCCGTCGGCTTCCTGTTGGTTCACTTTGAACTTATCGACGATCATCTTGACGCTCTCGGCGCGGTTTGTGCGCAGCCAGCCGACGGCTTCCATCACCGCGGCCACCGTGCGGCGGACGGATTCGCGATTGGTCTTGATTTCGTTTAACGAAGTGACCATGCCGACATAGGGTATTTCCGCGAGTTCGCCCAGCTGGGCGAATTTCTTGTAGCCGAGCGACACCGCCTTGTCATCGAAGGGCGGCGTCAAAACCGTGGCGGCGACCCGATTGCTAATCAGCGCACGAAAACTATCAGCGGTGCCGCCGGTATTGATGGTGCCGACATCCTTGTCGTTGAGCTCCGATTTTTTCATGAACGCTTGAAAATAATAGTAGGGTGAAGTGCGCACGCCGGAGAGCGCGACGGTTTTGCCAATCAGATCCTGGGGCTTGTTGATGTCTTTATGGCTTACCAGTACCCACGGTGAAACGTCGCAAAAGTTGATGACCATAACCAGGGGCAGGCCGGCGATGCCGGCGGAAATCGCCGTCGAAGCGGAGGTGAAGTAATTGATATTGCCGGCGACCACGGCTTGCGGCGCGATCGAATTGGTTATTTGAATATACTCCGACTCGATGTTGTATTTTTTGAAGAAACCTTTCTCCTGAGCGACGTAGTAGGGCATGTAAGAAAACGCCAGGGAAGGGAAGCCGATGCGGATCTTGTACGGGCTCTCCGCTCCCTGGGCTATCCCTGCAATGACTATGGCGGTGACAAAGAGGAGACATGCTTGAAGTCTGGTTTTCTTGCCATCTCCGATTTTTTGACCCTTTCGCTTGCCTCGAAGCGCGAGGCTAAAAAGGAGGCGACGACAAGGTAAACGCAAACGGCGGTGCGCGCACGCTTGGTGCTGAGAATCCAATGGTTCCATGGCAAAACTCCTTACGCCATGGCGGCTTTAGGTTGATCGCCGTTGGCCCAGCTGGCATGAGCGATCTTGAGCGCATTGGGCTTGGGCAGATTTTTCAGCTCGAAGAATTCTACGGCGTTTTTGCCCAGCAGTTTTTCTTTCTGGGCAAAGCTCAGGTCTACGCTGTCGATGACGTCTTTCACCGAGTAGGGGAAGTGGCAATCCCAATGGCAATAATCCGAAGCGTAGAGCACGGTGTCCTCGCCATTGGCGGCGAACACGCGGTCGAGACCGGTTTCTTCGGATTCGCAGGTGAGGACGATTTGCTTGCTGTTGATGATCTCGCTTGGCCGCCGTTTTAGCTCGGGCATTTGCGGCGCGAGTTTTTCGATATGTTCGTCGAAGCGCTCCGCCCAGAACGGCAGCCATCCGGCACCGCCCTCCATGAAGCCGACCTTAAGTTTCGGAAAGCGATCGAATACGCCTTCGCCGATCATGTGCATCATCGCGATCATCAGTTCAAAGGGAAAGGCGGTCATATGGACGTAGACGTATTTTCTAAAGCGCTCGCTGCCGGCGCCCATGACGCCGGAAACGCCGGGCACACCATCGTGGCCGGTTTGCGGATGGACGCTCAGCGTCATGCCGATGGCTTGAGCACATTCATAGATCGGGTCAAACATCTTATCGCCCATGTTGTTTAAACCATAAACGTTGGTCGGCAGCATGGCCGTGACCGCCCCGGCTTTTTTCAAATATTCCAATTCCTTCACCGCGGCTTGCGGGTCTTGGCAGGGAATCAGGCCGACGCCGAGCAATCTTTTCGGCTCGGCCGAGCAGTATTCCATCAACCAATCGTTGCAGGCGCGGCAGAGCACCGCGGACAGCTCTTTGCTCATCAAGCCGTTGACCGTGAGAGCGATCTGGGTGCCGAATAATATGGCGACGTCAATGCCTTCCGCATCCATGTCTTTGAGACGCGCCAGCGGATCGACCATGCCTTCGCGAAAGCCGCGCGCCTTGTCGGTCATCGGGCCGGAGACGCCGGGACCGAGGCCCTGGGAGGCGGACCACAGGCGTCCTTCGAGCAACATGCGCCCGTTACCTTCGTTGTCTTTCAGGTTGATCGGCGCTTGCGAGCGCCATTTTTCCGGCAGGCGCGGCCGCAAGTCGATATTTCCTTCATAAACATGGCCGTCGGCGTCGACGACCAGAACGTTATCGAAGTTGTCCATGGTAGTTTCCTCCCCGAGGTTCTCGACACCACGAGACCTACCACAACGAAAGTCTCAAGGGCAACCAGATTGGGACAACGCGGCGAGCTTCGACGCTGGTTTGAATACCGGCGGTCAATTGGATATTCAAACACACAGATGAACGCAATCTTGCAAAACTGCCGCCGCGGCAAACTGCTGTCCCGGGCCGAGGCGCTATCTTTGGTTGACGCCGAGGGAGAAGGTTTGCAGGCGCTGCTGGCGAGCGCGGCTGAGCTGCGCGACCGGCACAAGGGACGCACCGTCACTTTTTCACCGAAGATCTTCGTGCCGCTGACAAACCTGTGCCGGGATTTTTGCGGCTATTGTACCTTTCGCAAAGCGCCGGATGAGCCGGGCGCGAAAACCATGACGTTAGATGAGGTGTTGCGCTCGGTGCGCCAGGGTAAAGCGTTGGGCTGCACCGAAGTGTTGTTCAGCCTCGGCGACAAGCCCGAGGCGATTTATCCGGAGATGAAACAATTCTTGACCGAGCGCGGCCATCAGCGAACTCTAGATTATCTAGTCGAGGCTTGTCGCGTTGTGCTGGAAGAGACCGGGCTTTTGCCGCATTCGAATCCAGGCGTCATGGGACGCGGCGATTTGCGACGGCTGAAAGCATTCAACCCGAGCATGGGTTTGATGCTGGAAAGCGTCAGCGAGCGTTTGCTGGCCGCCGGCGCCGCTCACGATAACGCCCCGGACAAGAAGCCGGCGGTGCGGCTGCGCACGTTGGAGCTGGCCGGCGAGCTGCGAATTCCATTTACCACGGGGATTCTCATCGGTATCGGCGAGAATTGGCCGGAACGGATCGATTCGCTTTTAGCGATCGGCCGGCTACATGAGCGCTATGGTCACATTCAAGAAGTGATCGTGCAGAACTTTCGCGCGAAATCGAAGACTCCGATGCACGGCCACCCCGACGCGACGCGGAACGACATGGTCAAGACCATCGCCCTGGCGCGCTTGATTCTCGGCGGTGGGATGAATATCCAAGCGCCGCCCAATCTGACACCCGACGGCTATGAACTTTATCTGGACGCGGGCATCAACGATTGGGGCGGCGTGTCGCCGCTGACGCCGGACTTCATCAATCCCGAGGCGCCGTGGCCGGCGTTGCGCATGCTCCAGGAGAAAAGCGCCCGGGCGGGATTCGAGCTGAAAGCGCGGCTGCCGATCTACCCCGAGTATATTCGCCAGGGTGATAAATATTTGCCGGCGCAGGTGCGGGCTTACATTGAGCCGCTGTGCGATGCCGATGGCTTGGTCAAGAACGGCGGACCGCTGGGCGACGCTCCATTGCGGCAAGCTTTCATTGCGCCATCTCTGCCCGGGCTTGCCTGATGCTGGTCGTTCTCACCGGCGGCACCGGCGGCGCCAAGTTGATCGAGGGTCTGGCCGCTGAAACCGATCCAGCGGAATTGACGATTATCTGTAATACCGGTGACGACGCGGTGTTTCACGGGCTGCATGTCTCGCCCGATATCGACACGATCACCTATACGCTGGCGGGTTTGAGCGACAGTAAAAAGGGCTGGGGCATCCATGGCGACACTTTCGCCACGCTGGAGCAGCTGCGCCGGCTCGGCAATGACGCATGGTTCAATCTCGGCGATAAAGATTTGGCGACGCATATCACGCGCACCCAGTGGCTCAACGAAGGGCTGAAGCTCGCCGAAGTGACCGAGCGGATTGGCCGGCAGTTAGGGGTGCGGTCACATCTCTTACCGATGACCAACGAGCGGGTCGAGACCCGCGTGCTGACACCGCAGGGGGAGATTTCCTTTCAGGAATTCTTCGTCAAAGAGCGCTGGGAGCGTGAAGTCACCTCGGTCCGCTTCGTTGGCGCGGAACAAGCCCATCCGGCGCCGGCGGTACTTGATGCCATTCATGCCGCGCAGGTGATCTTCGTTTGTCCGAGCAATCCAATTACCAGCATCGGTCCGATACTCGCGGTCCCAGGAATTCGCGCAGCGCTCAAACAAACCGGCGCGCCGGTTGTCGGCGTTAGCCCAATCATCGGTGCCGCAGCGATTTCCGGTCCGGCGCATAGACTCATGGTTGCTAGCGGTTTCCCACCATCGGCTGCCGGGGTTGCCGGTTGTTACGCTGACTTTCTCGATACGTTGCTTATCGCCGATGAGGATCGCTCTTCCGGGCCGGCGATTACGGCGTTCCACATCACGCCGGTGTGCACCGACATTCGCATGGGTGATATCGCCGCAAAAAGGCGCTTGGCGCGCGAACTATTGGCCTTGATCAAAAAATAGTCTAAAAGCTTTCTTTCCATGCACGTCGCCGCGCTAATGCCCGTGAAAGGTTTTCACAATGCCAAGCAACGTTTGAGCCCGCTGCTGGGTATTGGTGCGCGTGAACTTTTGGCGGAAACCATGTTCCGCGATGTCCTGCGCCAGGTGCGGCTCGCCCGTGGGCTGGCCGGAACATTTGTCGTTACCGGCGACGATAAGGTTGCCGCTATTGCGGCGGCGGCGGGTGCGGCCGTGATCCGCGAGAACGCCGAGAATGGCGAGACCAGCGCCGTCGATTTTGCCCGTCTCGAGTTAAAGCAGAGCGGTTGCCAAGCGGTGCTGATCATTCCCGCCGATATGCCGTTGATGCGCGCCGAAGATATCGACGCGGTGCTGGCGCAGGTTCCAGCCGATGCGGCTGCGCCCTACGCGTTATTGGTGCCGTCCCATGACAAGCTCGGTACCAACGCGCTGTTGTTGGCGCCGCCGGATGTGATTCAACTGCGCTTTGGCCATGATAGTTTCACTTTTCATATGGGCCAGGTAGCCGGGCGAGGGATGCCGGCGCTTTTTTTCGAGAACGAGAATATTGCTCTCGATATCGATGAACCGAAAGATCTCGAACGGTTTCTTGCCTACGGTTATCAGGGCGGCGAGTCGACCCGTGTTGCGCGGGAGTTGCTCGCTGCCGACGTTACACCGACGCGCCAAGGCTCAGGGGGCATATGAAAAGGGTGGAACTTGTCGGCTTGGACGGGATCGCCGAGATTCACACCGGCGAATCCCTCGGGCAGCTTATTTGCGATGCCTGCGAGCGGCAGCAGTTTCCACTCGCCGACGGCGATGTTCTCGTGGTGGCGCAAAAAATCGTTTCCAAGGCCGAAGGCCAAATGATTGCGCTGGCAACGGTCCAGCCTTCGGCGCGGGCACAGGAGCTGGCCCGTGAACTCGGGAAAGAAGCCGAACTGATTGAAGTCATTCTCGGCGAGAGTCGCAAAATCATTCGTACCGGAGGACGGGCACTGATCGTCGAAACGCATCATGGTTTTATCTGCGCCAATGCCGGCGTGGATCAATCCAATGTCGGCATCAAGCATGTTGCCCTGTTGCCCAAGGACTCGGACCGTTCGGCGCGGGGGATTCGTGCCGAGATTCAGCGCCTGACCGGCAAGCGGGTCGGCGTTGTGGTCAGCGATAGCTTTGGCCGCGCCTGGCGAGTCGGCACAGTGGATGTGGCGGTTGGGGTCGCCGGCATCGACCCGATCAAGGATGAGCGCGGTCTGAAAGATCGCCATGGTTATGAACTAAAAGCGGCGGTGGCGGCGGTCGCCGATGAACTGGCATCGGCCGCCGAGTTGGTGATGGGCAAACGCGACGGGGTGCCGGTGGTGATCGTGCGCGGCTATGACATACAAATTAATGAGGAAGGATCTGTGCAGGAGCTCTTGCGCCCCGAGGCGGAAGATCTTTTTCGCTAGGTTGGGTAAATAATATGGACAACTTCACTGTAGCTATCGTCGGCGGCACGGGAAACTTGGGCAGCGCCTTAGCGCTGCGTCTAGGCGCGCCGGGGGTTAAAATTATCATCGGCTCGCGCGCTGCCGAGAAAGCTCAGCTGGCGGTCGAGACTTTGAAACCCCAGCTGCGCGCCGGCGAGATGACCGGTATGACCAACCAAGCCGCGGTCAAGGACGCTAACTTTGTGGTGATCGCGGTGCCTTATGAAGGCCAAGCGCAAATGGTGCAGGATTTGAAAGGCCAGGTAGCGGGGAAGATTATCATCGATACGGTTGTGCCGCTGAATAAAATCAAGCCTTTCGTGCCTCCCGCCGGATCGGCATTGCAGGAGGCGCAGCAAATTCTCGGCGACGAAGCGCCGGTGGTCGGCGCGCTGCATAATATCTCCGCCGTCGATCTCGGCGATGTTGATTCGCCCTTGGGCGACGTGCTGGTCTGCGGCGACAATGCCGAAGCGAAAGCGAAAGTGATGGAGATCATCGAGCGCATCGGCGCCACGGCCTATGACGCCGGGCCGGCCAGTAATGCTTATGTCATCGAAGGGTTAACCGGCGTAATCATCGCCCTCAACCGCAAGTACAAATCCAAGCACGGCAGCATCAAGATCACCGGCATCGGCAAGCAACCGGGACATTGAGCAAGTATGATGGCGGGTTTCGCGCCTTATCGTGCGCATGTCCCACTTTGAATCGCGCGCAGTCTAAGCAGTAATAAAGGGTTTACGCTCTCCAGCAGCTTGGCGCAGAAGCGCGGTTTTAACGTTCCCGGCGACCGGCGCGACCTCAACAACGTTTTATGCCGGTTCCAGCGGCCTACTTTCTCCGACTCCATTTGCTCTTATTGCAATTCCGCTGTGGAAAATTGAAACCACGCCGGGCTCTAAGTGGAGAAATTGGGAATCTGTCGATCGCGGTCCATTTCCCTCATTTTCCCTCATTCCGGCAAATCCAGCCGACTGCCCGCCTTTTACATAGTTGGCAAAAGCCATCCGGGCTTCGTGCAGGGCTGGCCGGCAGCATGGTGGGCGCCAACACCCTGCACGACGCGCTCCACAAGGCCCACGCGCTCGACCCGATCAAGCCCTGAATCCTTGCGGCCCTCTGGGGCCCGGAATCTTCGATAGAAAGCCCTAACAATCCGTTAGTTAAGTCATTGCCGCCAGCAGCTGATCTTTGTTAACCTTTGCCCGGCTAAACCGTCTAACTGGTTAAGCGTCTGGAGCGATCGCCAGCGTTTAACAGCCATGGAAAGCACACATGATCTCGGCGACGAAGTATTGGTGTCCTTGTGTCAACAGGGTCAGGCGGATTGCTTCGAGGTATTGGTGCGGCGTTATATGGAAAAGGCGTTTCATATTGCTTACAACTTCACCCGGAATACGGAGACTGCCAAAGACATTTCGCAAGACGCGTTTCTGCGCGCCTACACCAACATCAAGCGTTTCGACGGGCGATCGAGTTTTTATACTTGGTTTTATCGAATCGTCGTCAATCTTTGCTTGGATCATGCGCGGCGCAGTGGCAGGGTGATGTGGGAGTCACTGGACAAGACTGCCGGGGAAGCTGGCGGGCAGCGCCAGTTGGTCGATACCCAGTATCAGCCCGATCAACAAGCAATCGCCGGTGAAGCGACCCGTCGCGCCAACGCGACGTTGGAGTCGATGCCTAATAAGCAGCGCACCGCGTTTCTACTGAGAAATCAGCAAGGGCTGCCGATCGCCGATATCGCCAAGGTTATGAAAACCACCGAAGGAACCGTTCGGGTATATCTCCACAGGGCGGTTGCGGCATTGCGCCACAGTCTGGTGGAGTTCGTTTAGGGAGAAGATTATGAAAAATCATGGTGCGCCGCTCGAAGGCGCCTGTAAAAACTACGAAGAAGACTTGGTGCTCTACTATTACGGCGAGAGCGGCGCCGCCGAGAGGGCTGCGATGCAGCAGCATATGTCCGAGTGCGGCCGTTGCCGTAACTTTGTCGAGGATCTCGGCCGCGTTTTACCACAGATGGCGCCGCAGCCGGAATTGCCGCAGTCGTTCTGGGATAGCTACTTTCGTGAAACCATGGCGAAGCTGGACGCCCATGAGACGCGACAGAGTTGGTGGAGCAGTTGGCTTGCGCCGCTGAACGGTTGGCTGGTGCCGGCCTTCGGCACCATGGCAGTGGCGGCCTTGGCGATCACCTTGGTATTGGAAAAGAGTGACCTGGTTTCTTTCGTCTATACGCCGGCGCCTAGCATTCCCGTCGAGGTGCTGGTCGACTCGAATCAGCTCGAATTCTTCAAATCGCTGGAAATTCTCGAATCGCTCGGCACCCTCGAAAAACTGGATGCTAGTAAACCGCAGCCTAAGACCAGCGAAAATAATAACCGGAAACCAACGACGTCGGTTGACTACGCCTAAATGAACCGCCGGCTATGACCAAGATGAAAACGCAAAATTTGGTTCTAATAGTTCTCGGGTTCTTCCTCTTGCTGGAATCCAGCGCGCTGGCCGACGGCGATGACTGGCGCAAGCTCAATCCCAAAGAGAAGGACAGGATTCGCCGCAATTACGAGCGCTGGGAAAAGCTGCCGCCGAAAGACAAAGAACACCTGCGCGACGAATGGGAGCGTTGGAACCGCATGCCGCAAGACCGCCGCGACCAACTGAAACAACGCTTCGACGATAATCGCCGCAACCGGGATTGATCGAACCAGAGAGTTTTTCACTACACTGTTAGCGCAGTCAGGGTGTACTTGATCAGGGCTGCGTCCCTTCGAGTCGGTGCCTGACGGCTTTCCTGTGATCGAGTAGCTGCTTCCTTCGAAGTATTTCCGTCATCTGATTCTTCGCTACGCACGCAACACTACACACGGATATTTTTCATTCTTAGGCGGTACGAATCGTCTTCGCGAACGTCTAAGAAATTGAGGAAGCACGCAATGACAAAAACAGCATTGACTCAGTCGTTTGATTCAAAAACTCTGGCCAAGAAAGGAGGCACCATGAAAACCACAGCTCTGTTGATCTTGTTGGCGTTGGGAGTGATTTCGGCGTCCGGTTGCCACTGGCTGCATCATCGCCGCGATTATTCCAGGAATTACGATTCCCGATAGCTTCATCCATGCCGCGGCTCCGGATTGCAATCGAAGCTGGAGCCGCGGCTTTTCAATTCACCGAGTCACATCGCATAGTAGGCGGCGCAATTGTCCCAGAGAATTTTTCGTTTATGTTCGTCGGCGATGGGCAACTTGAGGAAGTGATTCACAGCTTCGGGATATTTGGAATCGCCGTGCGGATAATCCGTCGAAAAAACCAACCGGCCGCTGCCGAACTGGTCGACTAAATGGGTCGCTGTGATCTCGCCCGGCTCGATCGAGACCACGCACTGCCGTTTGAAATACTCGCTCGGTTTCATCTTCAATGCGGGCGCCCAAACATCGCCTTCGAGCTCCCAAGTTTCGTCCAATCGCCACAACAGCCAGGGTAGCCAGCTACAGTTAGCCTCCAAAAAAGCCACGCGCAAATTGGGATGGCGCGCCAGCACGCCGCCGGCGCAGAAGCCGCCCAACGCCATCATCTGCTCGAATGGCTGGGCGTAAACCCGGCGCAGCATGAGATTGGGCTCGAGGCGCCGGCCCACTTGTTTTTTCCCCGTTCCCGTCGACTCGTGCAGCCCGACGGAAAGATTGAGCCCTTCCAAAGCGTCCCACAGCGGCTCGTAATACTCGTCTTCCCATTGCTGATCGACCAGTGGCACCGCGCGGAGAAACACCGCGCGAAAGCCCAACTCAGCGCAGCGGCGCGCTTCGCTGACGGCGTCGTTCATATCGTAGGGCGAGATCATTGCCGCGCCAATCAAGCGCGCCGGATCTTTTTTGCAAAAATCATAGAGCCAGTCGTTGTAGGCGCGCGCCATCGCGGCGGCGAAGGGCGCATCCATATCGTCGATAACCAAGGCGCGCAGGCCGCGGGTCGGATACAAGACCGCAATGTCGATGCCTTCGATATCCATCGCTTCGAGCTGCACTTCCGCAGTCCAGCCGCGCTCGGCGTCGACTCGGTAGGTACTTTGATTCTTTTCAAAGTTGCGACCGCTGGCGACATCGCTTTCGCGGGGAGATTGGCGCGCCCAATCTCGGCCGTCGGGATAAACCATGCGGAGGTCGCGGACGTTGTGGCTAATGACGCCGCGCGGCGCGCGATCTGTAAATTTCTTGTCGATATAACGTTCCCACAGGTCGGCGGGCTCCATGATGTGCATGTCGCTGTCGATAATTTTGAAACCGTTTTTAGCCATGATTCGATCCTCCGACAGGGTTAACGCGCTCGATCGCGTCAGTTGCGCCACCTGAATCAACGCAACATACACAAAACAAAAATCACATTTCCTGGAGAGGATCAATCATGCCAGAAAATCAGCGCTGGCGGCGCCCGTTGAGTTAATTCCGTGTGCGGCGCTTTCGTTCGAATTAATCCGGAATCCAACCGAGCATTAAGACAACCAAACTTCTCGCTGGCAACGGCGCGGTTACGCGCTCATATGAGGGCAAGAATGGGCGATAAACGGAGGTCGAGTAACTCGTAGATCCTGTGAGGGTAAAATATCGGTTTAGTTCGATTGCCGTGGCATGGCATTTTGTGCAAGAAAAACTTGGTGAGGGGCCAAGGTACAGGCAATGTTATGAGGGTGAGTGAATTAATGCGCGTTGCGCACAGAGCAAGAAATAGCTCAGGACTTGATAGGCCCGTTACCGTGCTTGAAAGGGAAATTCCGACGTTTCAGCGCGAATCGCCGGCAAATTCGGATGTCCGTCATCTACCCCGAACTTCTCGTCCGTCGGCATGTGCTTTCGCAGTAGATTTTCAAGCTCGGAAAATTTGAACGGCTTATGCAAAACTTCCACGGCGCCGGCACTTAGTGCTCGATCTACTCTTTGGCCTGGATCGTAAGCCGTGCAGATAATAACCGGGATGTCTTTTGTGGAGGGTTGATTTTTTAACTTGACGATTGCATCCTCGCCATTCATTTTAGGCATACTAAGATCCATCAGGATAAGATCGGGATGCCCTGCGAGTGCCTCTTCGATGGCGGTGACACCATTGTCGGCTTCAATGACGACATATCCTAGGCGTCTTATGACGAGGGCTTGTAGCTCTCGACAATCCTCATTGTCTTCGACGATAAGAATTTTTCTGCTGGTAATCACCTGATCGCAAATAAGCAGCAATTGTGCCATCTGGTCCTACGGAAAAGGGTGCTAAAAAGCCGCTTGAAGGAGCAAAAATACTGTTTAATAGCGCAAAATGACGGCATCAAAGGCACTATTAAGCTGTTAGGCTGGACTTCGCCATATCCTGCAGTGTGCGATTTTGTATAGGTGATCATTTCGTTGAACATCTGTCCTATTGTTTCCGTTAAAGGGCCAACATCGGTGAGTTACTAAAACATCCTGAAAATTCTGAGATGCTGTTGACTAATAACGAAAATGCCTCCTTGAAAATCGTTACGGTTTATTCTTACTCCGGAGCTCAACACGTGGCCGGGAGACATCTTATCTAACACTAGCGCGCAAACGTAGAACCAAACAAAACAGCGCATCCTGGGGTCACACGCGAAACTCCCTAACTAAACCCGCACTAGCTGAGAAACGTTGTCGCGCTGAAAAAGTATCTCCCCGTGTGTGCTGTAGTCGGGGACCCTGCTGCAAATCGGAGCTCGTGCAACGATCCTATTAATTCACAGGCGAGATACAGTCGGACGAAATGAGCTTTGATTGTTGATCCGGTGGGAAATTCATGCGCTGCCATCAGAAGTTTCAAGGCAACGATTGAACTCTGCCGAACGGTGAGCATTCTCCGATATTCGTCCCACGCCCTTGGTAAAATAGGTTTGCTAGTCTGAAAAACGAGGAGCAAACTCTATCAATACGATCGATTGGTTCGAGTGCTATCTCGTGCGGGCTTGTCTCGAATTACAGTTTGTGATTCGTGGGGAAAGCTAAAATCGACTCATTCTAAACATCGCCGCAAAACCCGTTGCGCGGTAGTCGGACTGGGACACATTGCCCAAGTTGCCGTGCTCCCACCGTTTCGCGCATTCGCGAGCAAATTCTAAACTCTCGCCTTTGGTCTCCGACGATCCGCAAAAACTAAAAACCCTTGGGCGACCTTATCACGTCGATCAGCTCTTTTCTTAGCGGGAATAAGGTGATTGCTGCGCAGCGGCAAGATCGATGCTCTCTATATTGCTTTGCTCAATCGTCTGCACGCGAAATACAGCGCAGAAGCGGCATTCATGTTTTGTGGGGAAAACCCTTGATCGTGACGTAGAGGCGATCGGTAAAACAATCCGCCAGAAGAACGTAAACACTGGCGGCCAACACCACCACGTCACATCGGATCCGAGAAAACCAAATCGGCGAACGTGTAGGGCCGGAGATTTACGTCCCTCTGAAGGTCTCGGCGAAATATCAACGTGCGATTCCACCCGCCTTGGCCTTAGCGAATCCTATTCTCCAGCTGCGAACAGGCCTTAATAATTCTCAGGAATGGAACAGTTAGAAGACTCGTGTTGCAGTATTAAGAAGTTTGCCGCTTGCCAATCCTGCCGCGCTTCAGATTTTTCCTGTTGTTTTCAGGATTTAGCTTCGCTTCAAGTGGCGCGTTTAAGGGCGTCGTTCTGGAACACCAGTTGCTCTTGGTAGAAGTAAATTTTCTGAACGCGACAAGTTAATTGCCTGTTATTCTTGACAGGTTACATCTAAGAAATTCCCTCGACAAGGAACATGACGACAATGGTCGTAGCATGAATGGGTAGATGTCAGTCACAAAAGAACGACCAGAGTTGAGTCAAGGGGAAATCAGCCCAATCAGTACAAGACGGTCTGCATTCACGTTTATCGCAGGCGTGCTTCTCCCCTACTCGCGCATTCTTAGAGTGATCGGTCAGGAACTGGAACCGCTTGGCGTCAATGGCTTCGAGCTGGCAAAATTGGGTGATGACTTTAGCGTTTCGATGGATCAAAGCGCGCCTCAACAAGTGCCCTCGGTCAAGAGATCTGCTCTCGACAAAATCATCCAGATGATTTTCGGACGCCCAAATTCCCCTACAGAGACGCCACGTCACAGATATTTTACCAGCCGAGAAATTCTCGTGGCAGATATGGAGCGGCAATCCAGACGCAGAGGATCACATAGCCCGTCGGACCTGCGCAATTTATCCCTCGAATTGCGTGGTCTGGGCGACTATTTGGACCGAAAAGCAGCTGGGGACTTCACTATTTCATGGGCTCCTGCTCCGGACTTGATAAGGGTTCGGTATGATCAGAAATCGGAAAGCTTCACAATGCGGGATCTTTACGATTTTGGCATACATATGTACTTGAAAAGGTCTGATCGCATTCGTCCGGAATGACAGGCCTCACTGTACGGAAAAGGATGGCAGATTTTCGCGTCGGCGGAGTTATCCATTGATCGGGTCAATGCATTCAGCCAAGTCGTTTTGAGGATTGTTCACCAGCCCGGAAACCTCGTAGCAGTCCATTAGCTCAGCGGGAAACGGTTTGAGCAGACTAAGCGCGTCGCCGAGCGCGTCATGATTCATCCATGCAAGGGCGTCGTCATCGTTAAGCATCACCGGCATGCGGTTGTGAATGGGCAGGAGCATGGCGTTGGGTTCGGTGGTGATTATCGTGTAAGTGCGAAGCATGCTTCCATCAGACTGCTTCCACGAGTCCCATAATCCGGCAAAAACGAATGATTCGCCGGTCTTCAGCTTGAACCACATTGGCACTTTACGTTTGCCTTCTCTGCGCCATTCATAAAAGCCGCTCGCCAGCACCAGACAACGGCGATTCTTGAACAGATCGTTGAAGCTTGGCTTCGTCACAAGGGTTTCGGCACGGGCATTGATCATACGGTTGCCGATGGAAGTATCCCTGGCCCAAAATGGCACCAATCCCCATCTGAACTGCTCCATCCGGTTGGTTCCTTTTTGGTTCGTCACAACCGGTGCCAGCTGGGTAGGCGCGATATTATAGCGGGGCTTGAAAAGGGTAATCTCTTCGAGATTAAAGCGCATTCTAAGATCGCTGAATTCACCGGGGGTGACTGCATATCGACCACACATATTGAAAATTTTCCTTTGATACTTCGGCTTGAGAACCTAGCCGGGACGCCTTCTCCAGTTCCAACCGCCTGCCCCTTTGCGGCGAGAACGGAGTCATTCACCTCTCCACTGTCCATGAAGCTTGAGAGCGGCATCGTGATCCAGCCGGTTTTTTTGCCCACGCTTCCCTTAAGATTTGAATCGTCCAGTCACGGTTCTCCTATTCATAGTTCTACCAAATATTTGCGCGACTGAATATTACTGTCACAGCAAAAACTTTGCACTAGACTTCTCGTATCCTCGTGTATTTGAGCCAGGACGGGGAAAATCACGCATAAGTAAGAGCAGGAGTATGGCAGGCGGTATTGATTTATCTTATACCCCAGCGCGACTCCAACCTATAAGGCTACCCCGCCGGAGAATTAACGCGTTCCGTAGCTGAGTAGGCAACAAAGTGCGGTGACTGGCAGGGTTTGCCTACTCGGATGCCGGAGAATGGAGCCTGAGGAGTTCGACTCGGTCTACTGGAAGCCTGTATACGCGGATTTGCTTCTCCTACGTCTAGATTCGCATTTATAATGGCAGAGCGGGTAGAATGAACCATTATGGAGATAGGTGAACTGACGCGATGACATTACCGCCCAAGCAAGAAGCCATACGGGCCAAGTGTTGCCATGCGTCAGCCACATTTGTCGAGTTTCCAATTGACAATGTGGATGCAACTATTGTGGAGCGTTTTTCGAGCATCGCGAGAAAATACCCTCAGTTTACCGCGGCGAAAAGCAACCAAGAGGTTATTACTTACGAGGAATTAGATGAAAGGTCGACGGAGTTGGCCCACACGATTCTAAGCGAGCAAGGTGTGGGAACAGAGGCGATCGGTCTTTTGTTTAATTTGCACATCCCAGTCTTGATCGCAATGCTCGGCGTATTGAAAGCCGGCAAAATCATCGTACTGCTCAATCCCAAAGCGCCTGCGGCTCGTAATCTGGCGACACTGAGAAGTTGTCGAGCTGGTCTCATCATTGCTGATGATGAAAACATTGAAAATGCGCAGCAGTTATCCGAGGAGGTTCGCATAGTACTTCCTCTGACAACAAAGCGCCCCCGCCAATCGGGTTTCGATATCGAGTCGCTAAGTTCATCAGGGAGTTTGGCTTTGATTTCTTATACTTCAGGCTCAACCGGAGAGCCTAAAGGGGTAATGCAAAGCCATCGAAGTATTCTCCACAACGTAATGTTGCGGACAAATCTATATCGCATCTCCCCTTATGAACGAATCGCAGTACCCCGTTCGGTCACCTCGGGTGCGGTGGTCAATATGTTCTTGGCCGTTTTAAACGGTAGCGGATGTTATCTTTTCGACACGCAAAAAGAAGGAGTGGCTGCTTTGGCCCATTGGCTTGCTCAAGAACAAGTAACAGTCTTAAGCACGAGCATGTCTCTTTTTCGTCATTTGGCTGAAGTCATGCATAGATCGGACACCTGCTTGCGTATTCTGCAGTTCGGTAGTCAGTCTGTTCATCGGACCGATGTTGAACTATTCAAACTAAGGTTTCCGCAAGAGTGCATCCTATTTAATTTGTTATCATCTACGGAAACCGGCCCATTGGCTGCCTACGCAATGGAGGCGGCGGAGCCGCTTGTCAAAGAGGAAATTCCCATCGGTTTCCCACTACCGGACAAAGAAATTGTCCTACAAAATAACCAGGGCGCTAACGTGGGCTACCCCGATGCCGGGGAGATTGTCGTTAAAAGTCGATACCTATCTAATGGTTATTGGAACAACGAAGATCTGACCAGCGCTAAGTTCAAGCATGACCCAATCGACCCGGAGATGGCTATTTACTATTCGGGAGACCTGGGAGTAATGCTGCCCGATGGCTGTCTTATTCATAAGGGGCGGAGAGACTCACGTATTAAGGTCCGCGGCTACGCAGTCGAGCCTCAAGAGGTAGAGAAATCACTAAAGCAGCATGAGGCGATTCACGATGCTATCGTGGTGGCGAGAGAGAATAATCTTATGGAAGATGTACTCGTCGCATACGTGACTAAGCGGGTAGGCAGCAACCTGAAGACTGTAGAGTTACGCAGTTTCTTAGTAAGCAAGTTGCCGGATTATATGATTCCATCGGTGTTCGTGATGCTCGAAGCAATGCCTCTGACACCCTCTGGGAAAATTGATCGTCAAGCCCTACCGGATCCCAAAAACTTCAGGCCCGACCTCGGTAATCCGTACGTCCAACCGCGCACACTTGTCGAAAGGGACTTGGCTAATATCTGGGCTGACGTTCTGGCTCTTGCCCAAGTTGGTGTCGACGATAATTTCTTCGACTTAGGTGGTCACTCGTTGGCGGCGTCTCGAGTGATTGCGAGAGTGATTCAAACCTATCAGTTGGATATACCAATCAAAGCGCTATTCGACGCGCCGACGGTTGCAGAGATGGCGTGCCTCATCACGCAGAACCAGGCGAATCCCGCAAGCGAGGCAGAGCTGGAGCAGATGTTGCGTGAGGTGGAGGCGATGACGGATGACGAAGTTCAGAAACAGCTTGTGCGGGAAAGCGCGCGCACCCCTACCGGGGAGAGACATGAGTGATTCGCTAAACCATGGATAGGCGGACTGACGCGATGACATTACCGCCAGAGCAAGAAGCCATACGAGGCAAATGCTTTCATCCATCGGGAACTTTTGTCGAGTTTCCCGAAGGAGAGATCGAACTATCGATCCCGGCGCGATTTGAGAAGATCGTCGCGACTTTTCCTGATCGCTTAGCGCTTAAGAGCCAAAACTGCGAGCTGACTTATCGGCAGCTCAACGAAGCTGCTAATCGTGTTGCCGGGGCCATACTGGCGGTGCGGGGCAAAAAGCCTGAAGCTGTGGCGCTGATGTTTGAGCAGGGTGCTGCAGCGATGAGTGCCATCTTAGGCGTGGTAAAGTCAGGCAAGTTTTACGTCCCGATGGATCCGTCAGCACCACCGAAGCGGTGCATGGCAATATTGAATCACTCGACTGCCAGTTTGTTGGTTACCAACACGCAGAACCTTGCCAAAGCAGAACTTGCCGCAGCAGGCGGTTGCAAGATCATCAACGTCGACGATTTGGGAGACCAGCTAGTTGCAGAGAATCCTAATCTTTTTCTATCCGCAGACGCCTTCGCCTACCTTCTTTACACCTCAGGTTCGACCGGCGAGCCGAAGGCTGTAGTTCAGACTCATCGCCACGCTCTTTACCATGTTTTTGAATACGTCAATTCGTTCCGAATTTGTCCGGATGATCGATTATCCCTTGTGGTTCCCTGGCTATTTATTGGAGGCATTCACATTATTCACAGTGCCCTGCTTAGCGGTGCGGCGCTGTTTCCAGTTGATGTGAAAACCGACGGTCTGAACCATTTGGCTCGGCTGCTGGTTGAGGAGAAAATAACTATTTACCATTCGACTGCAATGACTCTGCGACAAACCCTCAATCTGCTGGATCGAAATGAAAAGTTGCAAAATCTTCGTCTGGTGCGATTCGGCGGCGATTCGGTGAGTGCTGCAGATATACAGCTTTATAAAGAAAATTTCTCGGAAGCCTGCTTGCTGCTCAACAGCTTTGCAACCTCAGAGACCGGTGCAATTTGTCGATACTTTTTCGACAAATCTACTCAGGCTGTGAACGACCCTGTGCCGGCTGGTTACCCTGCTTACGGCAAGGAGATCTTGTTGCTGGACGAGCAAGGACAAAAAGTCGGTTTCGATCAAATCGGTGAAATTGCCGTGAGCAGCCGCTACCTTTCTACAGGCTATTGGCAGGATCCGAGTCTCACCGCGGTTAAATTTGTCGTTGACCCGAGCAAGCCAAACGAAAGAATATACCTGACGGGCGATTTAGGTCGTATGACTCCCGACGGTTGCCTTTATCATTTGGGTCGCAAGGATTTTCAAGTCAAAATCAGGGGCTATCGAGTCGAAGTCGCCGAGGTGGAGACCGCCTTGCGTCAACATGAGAAAATCATGGAAGTCGCCGTCGTCGGTCGAAGCGATCCATCGGGTAATTCGCGGTTGGTTGCGTACGTTGTGCCGGCGGTAAAAATTGAAACCAGCGCAAGTACGTTACGGCAATTCTTAAGCCAGAAGTTGCCTGACTATATGATTCCTACTTCGTTCATCTTCCTGGAATGCTTGCCAATAACACCGAATGGAAAGATCGACCGGAGGTTGCTGCCAGATCCGGGTCGTTCCAGACCCGACTTGGCAACCCCCATGGCCTTCCCGCGAAACGACGTAGAGCGAGAGTTGGTGCGGGTGTGGGCTGACGTGTTGGCGCTGGACATTGTTGGTATCGGAGACAACTTCTTTGATCTAGGTGGCGATTCACTAAGTGCGAGCCGCATTATTGCCCGTGTTCTTGAGCGGTTTCAGTTGGATATTCCGATGACGCAGCTGTTTAACTCACCTACCATCGCGGATATGGCCGCAGTAATCACGGCAAATCAGGACAAGACTTTATCCGAGCAAGCCTTGGCAGTGCTATTGAATGAACTGGAATCGCTGTCCGATGTAGAGGCGGCGCGGATTCTCGCGGAGCAGCAGAAAAACTCCAAAGTTTAAAGTAGCTACAACCGCTCCCAAGGTAGTAGATACTCGCAGAACCGGAAGTCCCTCCACGCGCCGCCGTTTTTGTTGTGGTCCATGAGCGGATTAGGATTTCACTGAGTACTCCCCCAACTTGATATCATGAGGAATTGTCAGAACGGGCACAACTCAGTCACATGGATGAGCTGTGTTGACCGCCGTTTTAACAACGACAAGTAAAAGGATCCCATTCAGTCTGATATAAAAGCCTCTTACCCTAGTTCTATTTGCCTTCGCGCATGGCGCGCGCCCGCTTGCGCTGCCGGGCGCTCCCAGCAGCGGTGGAGCCAAGCCTGCGTACGGGGCCATTTCCTGGTATCGATCGCTAACGCACGGTAAAGCGCTGCGGCGACGTTGAGATCGCCGACTGAAAATGCCGGGCCGGCAAGCCACTCCGCTTTCGTGAGCGCTGTCTCCAGCACGTCAAACGATTCCGTCACTTGCTGCCATGCGGCCTCGGCGATCTCCTTTTTGCGCTCGGCCTCTGGAAACTCCTTGGTGTGCCTGACGTAATTCACGATCTGACGATCGAGCCGGTCGGTCTCCCATAGGCTCCACTGCCAAACAAGCGCCTCGTCTCTGGGGTCCGACGGATACAGTGGGCTTTTGTGCTTCTTCGCGAGATAGAGATTGATCGCCATCGACTCCGACAGCACGAAGCCGTCGTCGTCTATCACCGGTACGCGGCCATTGGGATTCAACCCGCGAAACTCCGGAGTCCGCGTCTCCGGCGCGCGGGGCAGGTAATCCTGGTGGTCGTAGTCCAGGCCTAGCTCACCGAGCATCCACAAGGTGCGCACGGCACGAGATCGCGCGGCGCCGTATAGACGTAGCATCGTTTATCCTCCCCAGTGTAGTGATAATAGATGGATACTTTGTACTATGACCATGAGCATACCTGACCAAGCTTAAATCACCGACGAGTTTTATAAATTGATTCACCCTATTTTGGTATTTTGCGCGCATCAAAATAGAGATTAGTTTTAAGTGGCTTAAGTGCTTCACTCAGCCTCTGCTCACCCGGTTGGGGTCTTTCCGTTCCCTCTGGATTTAGCGAAATCAGTCCCGTTTGAGCTCTTACAAAGTCTTGCCTTTTCTGTTCCAGGTAAGGCGCGCATAACTCACGTAAACTATCAAATTCTGATTTCACTTTAATGTATTTTGGCTCGCATTTTTGATGGTCCGCGTCGATTCCTTTTAGGCGATTGTGTTCAACCTTTTTGATAAACGTCCTAGACCGGAACCAGAGATAGAACCAGCCTATAAAGGCTACGATCCCGGCAGCAATAACTTTTTGCCAAATTCCCATAATGAACCCAATAACATCAATTTCATAAACGATTTTAGTAGCACAGTTAGCCTGGCGGGACCACGGTTTACCCCACCGTCCTGCCGAACTGTTCAAAAAAAATGGGCAAAGCTTTTCAGCCTCACCCATTCAAAGTCGAACAACAGATGTTATGCGACTTTATTTTTTAGGACCCTTAACAATTTCGTCGTTACCAAACCACTGTCCGGTAGTTTCAGAACGCCTTCGGGCTTCACGTATGATATTTGCTGCACAGTTGATAAGACGTTCAAAATCGAGAATTGGCATCTCTTTCCCGCCATAAGTGGTCTGTCCAAACCCCAGTGCGCCACTGACACCCGCCCCGTGAACAGCGGGGTTTCGAAGGTATTGGTAAACTACGTTCGCGATCGTAGCCCTCCAAAGTTCATTTTTAAATGATTTTGGTACCGTTTCCCCTAATACTTGTTCCAGATATTCTTCGAGGTCCTTCAACGTGACCAACTCATATGGAGGCTCGACAGACCCGTGGTGAAAAACGGCTATTATTGCCTTTGGTTCTTTATTTTTTTGAAGGACCGTACAAATTGAAGTGGATGAGCCAATTCCATAAAGGGGTCTTGTCCAAATGAATTAGGGTATCAACAAAATTTCGACCATTCACTGTGGAAGGCCAGCATAAGCGTTGGGCAAACCGATCGATATATACTAGGCAAAGCGTTGTAGCTTCGTCATGGTACCCTGTTGCCTCAAGTTCGGTTAAGAATCTGAGTTTAGCTTCTGCCTCATCAAAGTAAGCGGAAATATATTCTCGCTTCACTTTTTGGTTTTCGTCAAAATCATCCATGGCCCTCTCTGATAGCACGGTGCTTGTCCAACTTCACAGCTCGCCGAAAGGTGTGAAAAAAAATAGGCCAAGCCATGCTTAACTCATTTGTCTGTCGCAAAACTATCGCTGGCTGGGGGTACCAGAATGTGTTGCAATGGGTATTACGGGACACAAGACTCGTTCGATGTATCGTCGCTATAGAATAGTCGATGAACGAGACCTAAAAGAAGCAACCGAGACCCTTCAGGAGTACCTAAAAAGCTCAATTCCAAAATAACATACTTGTTCCTATAAAACGGGCTGTCGGGGAGAAATGACGGACAAAGTACAGACAATCAGAAGTTGAGCGGAGGATGTCATGGCAGGCGCACCGAGTAAGTTGTTGATATATTTGGTGCCGGAGGCGAGACTTGAACTCGCACAGGGTTGCCCCTACCGGATTTTGAGTCCGGCGCGTCTGCCATTCCACCACTCCGGCACTGGGTAGTAATGCGGAGTCATATTGATAGCGAACAGTTGAATCGGATTCAAGAGCAGCGCGACTGTCGCCTGTTGGGTTCTGCTATCCCCTGATTCTCTGATTCGGAGATTTTCCCGCTAGGGCGTAAAGTTCGGAATCGTTGTCATTTCGACCACAGGGAGAAATCTATCTTAGATCCCTCGCATTCGCTCGGGATGAGGGACCAGCTCATCACCTTGCAGCTTTGCGGGAGAATTCTGCTTTGCTCAGAAGAGAAGCTTCCAGCATTCCTGAATCGAGCTGACGGCGGCGAGTTTGGGATGTTGAATATGCTTTAACTGGGCCACGTTGCTCGCCGGCAGGATGCAGCGTTCGAAGCCCAGTTTGCCGGCTTCTTTGACCCGCGTTTCGGCCTGGGAGATGCCGCGCACTTCGCCGGCGAGACCGACTTCGCCGAAGAAAACCGTTTTGGGATCGAGGGCGGCTTCGCGGCTGCTCGAGGCGATGGCGGCGATCACGCCGAGATCGACCGCCGGTTCGTCGACATGGACGCCGCCGGCCACGTTGACGAAGATATCTTGATCGAACAGCTTCGCGCCCATCTTCTTTTCCAGCACGGCTACTAGGAGAGCGACGCGGTTGTGGTCGACGCCGATGGTGGTGCGCCGCGGCACGGCGAGAAACGACCGGCAGACCAGCGCCTGCAACTCCACCAAGATCGGCCGGGTGCCTTCGATGCTGCAAACCACCGCCGAGCCGGGCACCTGCAGCGGGCGCTCCATTAAAAAGATTTCCGAGGGATTGCTGACTTCGGCGAGGCCGGCTTCTTTCATCTCGAAGACGCCGATCTCGTTGGTCGAGCCAAAGCGGTTTTTGACGGCGCGCAGGATGCGAAAACTATGGCCGCGCTCGCCTTCAAAATAGAGCACGGTGTCGACCATATGTTCGAGCAGGCGCGGCCCGGCAATAGCACCGTCCTTGGTGACATGGCCGATCAAGAAGGTCGTCAGTCCGGTTTTTTTTGCCAGAACGATGATCGAGCCCGAGGTTTCGCGTACTTGCGCGATACTGCCGGGGGCGGATGGGATGGTCGATGTAAACATCGTCTGCACCGAGTCGATGACCAACAGGCCCGGTTTGATCGTTTTCACATGTTCGAGAATGCGTTCCAGCGATGTCTCGCTGAGGACGAGGAGATTGGCCCCGGCGACACCGAGCCGTTCGGCGCGCATTTTTATTTGCCGTTGGGATTCCTCGCCGGAAACATAGAGACAGGTTAGCCCTTTCTCGCTGACCGCGGCGACGGCTTGGAGCAGCAGCGTCGACTTGCCGATGCCGGGATCACCGCCGATGAGGATCACCGAACCGGGAACCAGGCCACCGCCGAGGACACGATCGAACTCGCCGATGCCCGACTGCACTCGCCCCTCCTCGGTGGTATTGATATCGCCGATTGAGGTGGGTTCTTCTTTGCTGCCAAGGCTTAACTCGCCGCGGGCGCTGGAAGCTTTTTCGAAATGTTCTTCGGCGTAGGTATTCCACTGATTGCAATCGGGACATTTGCCGAGCCACTTGGGTGACTGATTGCCGCAATTTTGGCAGGCGTAGACTGACTTAGCTTTGGCCATGTGGTTTATTCATAGCACGCAAATCGTCATTTTGCCGCTTGCCATGTTTCAGTCCGCGAAAATTCGTTGCTCCTGCCAGGCTCAGGGCGTTCACTATTCTCTCCGTATGTCATTCTTTGAATTTAAGGCAGGCCTTCGCGCGAATATTGTGCCACAGCTGAGTCTTTTCGGCACAGAGGATGAGAATATCTTTCAACTCGCCATGCGTCATCATGACAAGCGATTCGATGCGCCTCCGGGCCGGTTGCCTAATGCACTCATCCCTGCAATAAAATTAGCTTGCCATGGCTGTCGATTTTATATCCGCGGAGCTAAAGGCGTTGCAAGACGCGGGGCTTTACCGCCGTTTGCGGCGCGTCGAGGGCGATCAAGATTCTACCTTGACCCTCGACGGCCGAGAGGTGATCAATTTCTCCTCGAACAACTATCTCGGCATCGCCAACCATCCGGCGTTGGCGGCGGCGGCAAAGGCGGCGATCGACCGTTATGGCTGCGGCTCGGGAGCATCGCGGCTGATTTCCGGCAACATGACACTGCACGAGGAGCTGGAAGCAAAGCTCGCCAAGTTTAAAAATACCGAAGCGGCTTTGGTGTTCAACTCCGGCTTTCAGGCCAACATCGGCATTCTTGCTACCTTAGCCGGCGAAGGCGACGTGATTCTCAGCGATGCGCTCAATCACGCGAGTGTCATCGACGGCTGCCGGCTGTCGAAAGCGCAGACGTTGGTGTACGCGCATAGCGATCTGAAAGGGCTCGAAGCCGGCTTGAAACAAGCGGCGCCGGCGCGCCGGCGATTGATCGTGAGCGAAACGATCTTCAGCATGGACGGCGATGAGGCGCCGCTCGCGGCCATCGTCGAGCTCGCCGAGAAGTACGATGCCATGGTGATGGTCGACGAGGCCCATGGCACCGGTGTGTTCGGCGCCAACGGCGCCGGCGTCGTCGCCAAATTGGGTTTGGCCTCGCGAGTATTGATTCAAATGGGCACTCTGGGCAAAGCGCTGGGCGGCTTCGGCGCCTACGTCGCCGGCAGCCGGGCGCTGTGTGATTTGCTAATCAATCGCTGCCGCAGCTTTATCTTCACGACTTCGCTGCCGCCGGCGGTGATGGCGATGGCGCTGGCGGCGATCGATTTGGTGCAAAGCGAGCCGGAGCGCCGCGCCGTACTCGAGCATAACTGTCAAAAGCTCAAGGAGGGACTGAGCCGGTTAGGATTTGAATTGGGCAAAAGCACAAGTCCAATCTTGCCGCTGATGGTCGGCGATGCCGGTCGCTGCATGGAGCTGTCGGCGGCGTTGCTCGAACAAGGTGTATTCGCTCAAGGCATTCGCCCACCGACAGTTCCGGTGGGAACGTCGCGCTTGCGCATAACCCTGATGGCGACTCATAGCGAAGCGCAGATCGAGCGCGCATTGAACATCTTCGAGGAAGTTAAACGCCGATGGCCAGCGATCACGACAAGCTGAAAGAGCTCGATCATAGCTATCTCTGGCATCCGTTCACGCAGATGCAGGATTGGATGAGCGAGGACCCGGTGATCATCAGCCGCGGTGACGGTCATTATTTGATCGACGATCAAGGCCGGAAATATTTGGACGGCGTGTCGTCGCTATGGTGCAACGTTCATGGCCATCGCAAGAAGGAACTGGACGACGCGCTCAAGCAACAGATCGATCGCCTGGCGCACTCGACCTTTCTCGGTTTAAGTCACGTGCCGGGAATCGAATTGGCGCAAAAACTGATCGAAATCGCGCCCGAGGGACTGCAGCGGGTTTTCTATTCCGACAGCGGCGCCACCGCGGTCGAGATCGCCGTGAAGATGGCGGTGCAATATTGGCAACTCAAAGGCGCCGCGGCGCGTGTAAGAATCGCCACGTTGGCGGAGTCCTACCATGGCGACACCGTGGGCTCGATGAGTTTGGGTTACTCGGAGACTTTTCATCGCTTTCACAAGAGTCTGCTGTTCCCGGTGATCCGCCTGACGCCGCCGCACGTGTTTCGTTATTACCAAGGCCTGAGCGAAGCCGATGCCCTGGCTGCGGCGATCAAAGATGCCCGGGAAAAACTTTCCGAACATGGACCGACCTTGGCGGCCGTGGTGATGGAGCCGCTCATGCAAGGGGCCGCCGGCATGTGGGCACAGCCGGTGGCGTATCTGCAGGCGATGCGCGAGATGTGCCGCGGTCATGGGATTCTATTCATTCTCGACGAGGTCGCCACCGGATTTGGCCGTACGGGGAAAATGTTTGCCTGCGACCATGCCGGCGTGACGCCGGATATTCTCTGCGTCGCCAAGGGCATCACCGGCGGTTATTTGCCGCTGGCGGCGACCCTCACCACGGAGGAAGTCTTCGCGGCATTTCTCGGCGATTACAAGGATTTCAAGACTTTCTTTCACGGCCACACCTATACCGGCAATCCGCTCGGTTGCGCAGTCGCCCTCGCCAATATCGAGCTATTCGCCAAAGAGGCGATCGTCGAGAAAATGCAGCCGCGCATATCCATGCTGCGGCAGCGCTTGCGCGACGAGTTTCTGCCCCTCGCCCATGTCAGCGATATCCGCCAGTGGGGTTACATGATCGGCATCGAGTTGGCGCAGGACAAGGGGAGCCGAAAGAGCTACCCGGCGGAAAAGCGCATCGGCCACCGGGTGATCCTGGCGGCGCGCCAACGCAGCGTGATGATCCGGCCGCTCGGCGATGTCATCATCATGATGCCGCCGCTCAGCACCACTGACGACGAGCTGACGATCTTGCTCGATGTGGTTTACGACTGCATCGTCAAGGTGACGGGAAACTAAATGGGCCGAGGGGTCTTTATTACCGGCACGGACACCGGCGTCGGCAAAACGTTTTTCACTTGCGGCCTGGCGCGGTTGTTGAAGAGCTACGGCTATCGCGTCGGTGTGATGAAGCCGGCTGAGACCGGTTGTGTCATGCGCGACGGCATGCTCTATCCCGAGGACGCATGGCAGCTCAAGGAAGCGTCCGAGTGCGCCGTGCCCATCGAGAAGATATGCCCGTACCCTTTGCCCGAACCGTTGGCGCCGAGCATCGCCGCCGAGCACGCCGGAACAAGAATTGACATCGACCACTTGCTCGCGGCCTTCGACGAGATCAAGGCGGCTCACGATATTACATTGGTCGAAGGCGCCGGCGGACTGATGGTGCCGCTCTTGCCGAGCTTCACCTTTGCGGATTTCGCCCGCGTCGCTAAACTGCCGGTCATCGTCGTCGCGGCCAACCGGCTCGGCGCGATCAATCATCTGCTGCTCACCTTGGAACATGCCAGCTGCAAAGAATTGCGCTTGCTCGGCTATGTATTGAATCGACTGTCCAACGAAGATTCTTTAGCCGCTGAGACGAATCGCGAAGTGCTGCTGGGTTTGACTGGCGTCGCCTGTCTCGGTGAGTTGCCATTCCAAGGATCGGGAGCGGCGTTGACGGATTCGTTCGAAGCGGAAATCGATTTTCGCACCATCGATTTGTGGATAGGAAAAATATGAAAAGCCATTTGAGTATTTTCGCGCTCAGTGTTGCCGTCCTGCTGGCGGTGCCGGTGCTCGCCGCCGATAGAGTGATTATTTCTTACAGCAGCCGCAGCTATGCTTTCTTGCCGGCGCAGATCGCCGTGGTCAAAGGCTTCTTCAAGGATGAAAATCTCGAACCGCTGCTGATTCAAATGCGCAGCCAAGTGACGGTGCCGGCGCTGCTCAGCGGCGAGGTGCACTATACCCTCAGCTTCGGCAACATTATCGGCAGCGCCATGGCGGGGTTGCCATTTAAAATTCTCGGCGTGTTGACCGATAAACCGCTGCATAGCATCGTCGCGCGCCCCGAGATCAAAACCATCGGCGACATGCGCGGCAAACGCATGGGCTCGCAGCGCATCGGTGGCTCGGATCAGCTGGCGGCGGAAGCGATTTTCCAGGCCAAGGGGATCGACGTTAAAGACGTGCAGTTCGTCACCCTGGGCGGCGACGAGCCGGTGCGCACGGAGATGCTGCGCAAAGGGCTGGTCGACGCCATCTGCACCGTGCCGCCGGGTCCGGTGCGCTTGGCGCGCGAAGGTTACAATGTTCTCGGCGGGCCGAAGGACTTGAAGATCGGCAGCCCGATCTCGGCCGTGGCGGTTACCGACACGCGCCTGAAGACGCACCGGGAGGAAACCAAACGAGTGCTGCGCGCGATGCTGCGCGGCCTGAGAGTCATGCATGAGCGGCGCGACGATACCCTGGCGATCATGGGCAAATGGCTGAGCCAAAGCGCCGACGTCGCTCGCGACTCCTACGATTCGATCCTGCCCTCGTTCAGCCTCGACGGCAGCACCGTCGACAAGACCTACGAATTCGCCATCGAGTCGCGCAAGGCGACGGTGCGCACCGATAAGCCGATCCCATTGTCGCAGGTGCGCGATCTATCGCTATTGCGCGAAGTGCAGAAAGAATTACGCATACAATAATCTCCGATGGCGCTCGAGAATGACAATTGCGGGCACGGGGCACAAACCCTCCGCGCTAACGCCGATCGGCTTCGATTTCGTAACCGTTCCTTAACCTATTTTTAGCCGTCAGTTTACCAACCGCCGATACCTTCCGGGGACCTGCAGCAGGGAGGTACGCGTTTCTATGACTTTATTTTCTGTCCGAGTTCGCTGGCTAATGGTTTGCCTGGGTATTGCCGGATATCTGTCCCCTGGGGTCGATCAAGTCTTTGCCCAAGGGCGGATTGTCGGGATCTCCCAGTTTCCGCCAATATCCATCAAGGATTTTCAGAACGCCAAATTTGCCGGCAGTGTCGCCAATGATCGTAAGGTACTGTTGGGCTCGGTAGGCAGCGATCTGTGGCGCGGCGCAGAGGATGCCGCCGGCGAGTTCTGGATGGTCACCGACCGCGGCCCCAATGGCCAGATCCGCGTCGATGGCGCTAACCGACGGACATTCTGGGTTCCCGAGTTTAATCCCACCATCGTTCGAGTGAAGTTGGAAGGCGGCGCGATCAAAATCGTCGAGACGGTGCCGATTGTCGGCCGTTCAGGCAAGCCGATCACCGGCCTGCCGAATGCCAGAACCATCGATGAAACTCCCTATGATTACACGGCGCAGAAGGAGTTTGGTTTCGACGTCAATGGCCTCGATACCGAAGGATTGATCCGAACGAAATCCGGCGAATTCTGGCTGGCCGATGAGTATAGCCCGTCGCTGATTCACGCCGACAAAACCGGCAAGGTGATCAAGCGGTACGTACCGGCGGGTGTCAAGCTGCCCGGCGCGGATTATCCAGTCCAGGAATCGTTGCCGGCGATTTTAGGCAAACGAAAAATCAACCGCGGCTTCGAGGGGCTGGCGGTGAGCGCCGATGAAAAGACTCTCTATGCCGTGCTGCAAAGCCCGCTGGCCAATCCCGATCGTAAGATCGGCGATGCCTCGCGCAACACCCGTGTGGTAGTCTTCGATCGCGACCAGGAGCAGGTCACCGCGGAATATGTTTATCGTTTTGAAGTTGCCAAAGATTTCGATCCCCGGCCCAAAATGAGCCCGGACGAAATGAAACTGTCGGCGGTGGTATATCTCAATCCGACCACGCTGCTGGTCTTGGAGCGGACGGATTGGTCAGCCAAGCTGTATAGCGTCGATCTGACTCAGGCCACCAATATTCTCAAATCCAAGTGGGACGAGGCGATCACGACCCCCAGCTTAGAAGCGCTGGACGATCCCGCCAGCGCGGCAATTCGCGTGTTGCCGAAAACGCTGGTTCTCGACTTGAACCAATTCAAAGAAATGCCGGAGAAAATCGAAGGCGTCACCGTCATCGACCGCAACACTATCGCAGTTGCCAACGATAACGATTTCGACAGTGAAGAAAGCAAGTATGACGAGCATGGTAATAACATCGGCAAGGGCAAGGTGAGCCAGATCCTGGTTATTGCCTTGGACAAGCCGCTGCCCCTCGCGAAATAGCTCCTGCGCTCAGGAGTTGGATGATGCGCTTGCCGATTTCATGATGAACTGGCGGGCAAATTCCGCTAATTCTCCGGCAGCGAGATCGGAGATCGCCGATAACCGCATGCCGTCGCTTTGCCACCCGATAAGGTTGTAGCCATTCACGCTAGATGGCTTCGGTGGCTGGTCGGCATGGCCGGGGTTCGGCCAAACATAGAGGTTGACGACATGCTTGCGCCGGCCATAAACAATAACCGGCACAGTACGGCCGTCGATAAAGTCCAAGCGTCCGCCCTGCAATACAAACCCCTGCGCGGCAAGATCGACGACGGCCGGAGCAAAATTCAATTTGCCGCGAAACCAAGGTTTGACCGTATGGCGATCCGCAGATGCGATATCGAAGGGTTGTTGACTCAAAGTTGAGCGGATGTGGCTCGATAAAATTTCCTGGGATAGCCGGGTCTCAACATTGCGCCCGGTGAACTGCCAAAGCGCAACTCCCGCAATTAGAATCGCCATTGCGGCAGCGCTGGTCATTGGCACCCATCCAGAGAAGAAGCTTGGTTTCGGGAATTTCGTTACCGGTTGGCTCAACCTCGCGGCTGCGGAGGCCGTGCGTACTTGATCGGCGAGCGCCGGCGACGCCGCGTGATAGCGGGCTTGGGTTCTGATTTTCCCGGAAAGCGCCGCCAGGGCCGACGCTTCCCGTGAGCAATCGGCACATTCGTGCAGATGGCGCTCCATAGCCAAGCTTTCGGTGGCGCTGAGCTCGTTGTCGAGATATGCCGAGGCGAATTCCCTCGACCGCTGGCAAGATTCGGTCATGGTTTTTTCTGCTCTAAGCACTGCAATCGTTGCAGTAGCATCTTGCGCCCGCGCGCGATGCGCGACATCACCGTGCCCATGGGAACGCCGGTAACCGTCGCGATCTGTTTGTAAGACAACTCCTCTAACTCACGTAGGACGATCGCTTCGCGAAATTCTTCCGGCAAGCTGGCAATCGCCATGTTGAGCTGCGCGGCGTCATCAAGTTGCGCCAATAAGACCGCGGGATCGGTGAATTTTATTCCCGCCGCGTCAGTCGCGTCGTTCACCGACGGTGAATGTTGTTGTTCATCGAATGCAGCGACGTTGTCGGTCAAGGTCCTGTTGCGCAACCAGGTGTAACAACGATTTCTGACGATGGTCAGCAGCCAAGCGCGGCTGTCGCCGCCGCGAAAGCCATCGAAAAAGCGTAAAGCGCGCAGGTAAGCGTCCTGCACGATATCGTCGGCATCGTGATCGTTTTGCACCAGCCAGCGCGCCAAATTATGGGCCGCCGAAAGATGCGGCAAAAACGTCTGCTGAAACTGTCTGCCTTTGTCTTCCTGGTTCACATGCCCTCGAACAGACACCCATTTACTTAAGACCCGGCGCCAAGCCGTTTTATTCCCACAGCGATGGGAAATACTTCTATCGCAGTCTGTGCCCCTACGATAGCGGCGTATCCGACAGTTAACTCGACTTTTGCGCGATTCGAGGAATAAACCGGCTCGCGCATCAGTCTAGAGAGCAACGGGGTTTATCCCAGATCCCGCAGTTGAAAGTCAAAGGTGAGGCAGAAAGCCCGCTCGCCGCAGTGAGGTCAATGGGTCTGTAAATTTGATGAGCATTCCTTGGACTATGGCGGGTTAGCTCGACTAGTCATGATGGCCTGGTGCGATGGATGCAATTGCATTTGGCGACGGTACTGTGGGGCGGCTTCAATGCTCCGGCCATGCCCATGCCGGACGGACCGTGATTCTTGACCGTGGCATTTGGATTAATGCGAAGGGGAAATTGATTATGACTATGATCGATCGGCGTGATTTTTTGAAACTTGCTGGACTGGCTGGGGTGACGTTCGTCACCGGCGTCGGCTGCTCAGCGACAACTTTGGGTGCTTCAGCCGCCAGTTCCGCTGACGAATTTCACTTCGTGCAACTGTCCGACACGCACTGGGGTTTTACCGGGGACGCGGCAAATCCAGACGCTGCCGGCACTCTACCTAAGGCGGTTGCGGCAGTGAATAGCCTGGCTCAACAACCGGACTTTGTCGTGTTTACCGGCGACTTGACCCACAACAGCGACGATGCCAAAGAACGGCGCCGCCGGCTGGCGCAGTTCAAAGACATCGTCAGTCAACTCAAAGTTAAAGACGTCCGTTTCATGCCCGGCGAGCATGACGGCTCCCTCGACAAGAGCGAGGCGTATCAGGAGCTGTTTGGCCCGACGCACTATACTTTTGAGCATAAAGGCGTTCACTTCATCGCCCTCGACAATGTCTCAGACCCCAAAGGCCGGTTGGGGGACAGTCAAATTCAATGGTTGGAAGCGGACATTAAGAAACAGAATATCAATACCCAGGTTGTCGTGTTGACGCACCGCCCGTTGTTCGAACTCTACCCCCAGTGGGATTGGTGGACTGGCGACGGCATGCAGGCCGTCAGTATTCTTTTGCGACATCCTAAAGTGTCCGTGTTCTACGGGCATATTCATCAGGAGCATCATTTCAAAACCGGCCATATCGATCATCATGCGTCGAAGTCGTTGATCTTCCCATTACCTGCGCCGGGCTCCCAGCCGAAACGGGCGGCGATAAATTGGAATCCTGCCATGCCGTACAACGGCTTAGGTTTTCGCGCCGTCGAAGTCAACCAGAGCCATGAGAATCGCGACATCAAAGAATACCCGGTCAAGCGGGGTGCTTGATGCTGCGGATTATTTTGGCTTGTCTTTGCAGCTCGGCAATTCTGGCGTTCGCTACCTTCAAGGGGTTGAGCGAGTACAGTGTTCGCGCCGCCGAGGCGCGGGAGCGTGTGATACAAATCACCGCGCATAAATTTGACTACACGCCCAATGAGATACGCTTGAAGAAAGATGAGCCGGTGATTCTTGCGTTCACCTCCATCGACGTCGATCATGGTTTCAACGTTCCCGACCTTGGGCTTCGCGCCGACGCTCTACCAGGAGAGACGACTCGAGTTCGCTTTACGCCGCGTAAAGCTGGCAAGTTTGAGATCCATTGCGACAACTTCTGCGGCTTGGACCATGAAACCATGGGCGGAACCGTTATCGTGGAATAATCGGTTGCAGCTGCTTTCGCCACCGCAAGTAACAGCGCGGCAGTGCGGCAACCAAGAAGCATTTTGAATTGGATTTAGGGGAGCGGCGACGCCCGGTGGGGAGCAGGCGTCGCCGCGTGGCTTGGTTCCGCTGGATCGTCTTAGCTGCTAAGAAAATTGTTACCGTGTGTGAGTCGTGTTTCCGGGCTTTCGTCTGGCAACAAGTGTCAGGCCTACCACCTATTGATTAAGTATCGTCACCGTTTGCGATTTGACCTCATGGTTTCAAAAGTCCGCGGCGGTGTTTCGAGATGACTGGCTGACGTTGCTCCCGCCGTGCCCCCATTGCCAATTGACGATCTCCGGCATGTCCTCGCCGTGCTCGTGGATGTATTGGGTGTGCTCGATCAATTTGTCGCGCATCGCCTGCTTGGTGTAGGCGGCTTTAGCGCCGAGCTGGGGCACCCGGTCGATTACGTCCCCGACCAGATGGAAGCGGTCTATGTCGTTTAGCACCACCATGTCGAACGGCGTCGTCGTGGTCCCTTCCTCCTTGTAGCCGCGCACGTGGAGGTTGTTGTGGTTGGTGCGCCGATAAGTCAGCCGGTGGATCAGCCAAGGGTAGCCGTGGAAGGCAAAGATAATCGGTTTGTCCTGGGTAAATAACACGTCAAATGCCTTGTCGGAGAGCCCGTGCGGATGCTCCTTCTCCGGCTGCAAGGTCATCAGATCGACGACGTTGATCACCCGCACTTTCAACTCGGGCACATAACGGCGTAGCAGGTCGACGGCGGCGAGGGTTTCCAGAGTCGGCACATCGCCGCAGCAGACCAAGACCACATCGGGCTCGCCGCCTTGATCGTTGCTGGCCCACTCCCAGATGCCGACGCCGGCGGTGCAATGCTTGACGGCTTGATCCATCGTCAGCCATTGCGGCGCCGGCTGCTTGCCGGCAATGACCACATTGACGTAGTTGCGGCTGCGCAGGCAGTGGTCGGTAACGCTGAGCAGACAGTTGGCATCAGGGGGAAGATAGACGCGGATGATCTCCGACTTCTTGTTGACCACATGGTCGATGAACCCCGGGTCCTGGTGCGAGAACCCATTATGATCCTGACGCCACACATGGCTGGACAAAAGATAGTTGAGCGATGCGATCGGTCGGCGCCATGGAATATCGTTGCAGACCTTGAGCCACTTGGCGTGCTGATTGAACATCGAATCGATAATATGGATAAACGCCTCGTAACAAGAAAAGAAACCATGACGACCGGTCAGTAAGTATCCCTCCAACCAGCCCTGACACTGGTGCTCCGAAAGCATCTCCATGATTCTTCCATCGCGCGCCAGGCCATCGTCGTCGGCCAGGATTTCAGCGTTCCACGCGCGCTTGGTGACATCGAGCACGTCTTGCCAGCGATTGGAGTTGTTCTCGTCCGGGCTATAGAGCCGGAAGTTTCTCGACTCGAGATTGCGCTTCATGACATCGCGAAGGAACCTGCCCATCACCCGGGTTGATTCGGCGGTTGCCGCTCCGGGGCTGGGAACTTCCACGGCATAATTGCGGAAATCCGGCAGCCGCAGGTCGCGCAGCAATAGACCTCCATTGGCGTGGGGGTTGGCACCCATTCGTCGCGCTCCCTTAGGCGCCAAATCCGCCAGCTCCGACTTTAGCCGGCCATTTGAATCGAACAGCTCATCGGGACGATAGCTCTTCATCCACGCTTCGAGCAGTTTGACGTGGGCCGGATTCTCGTGCATTTCGCCCATCGGTACTTGGTGCGACCGCCAAGAACTTTCGGTCTTCATGCCGTCAACTTCTTTCGGGCCCGTCCATCCCTTGGGTGAGCGCAGTACGATCATCGGCCAAAGCGGTCGCTCGGTTTTGCCGGCGGCGGCTGCGGCCTTGACACGTTGGATCTCCGCGATGATGGAGTCGAGGGTGCCCGCCATGAGCTGATGCATCTCTTCCGGTTGCTCTCCTTCGACGAAATAGGGCGTGTAGCCGTAGCCGCGCAGGAGATTTTCAAGTTCCTCGTGGCTGATGCGGGCGAGCACGCAGGGGTTGGCGATTTTGTAGCCGTTGAGATGAAGAATCGGCAGCACCACCCCGTCGGTGACCGGGTTCAAAAACTTGTTCGAGTGCCAGCTCGTTGCCAAGGGTCCGGTCTCGGCCTCGCCATCGCCGACCACGCAGGCCACGATCAGGTTAGGGTTATCGAAGGCGGCGCCGTAGGCATGGGATATTGCATAACCGAGCTCGCCGCCTTCGTGAATCGATCCCGGCGTCTCGGGCGCGACATGGCTCGGGATGCCGCCTGGAAAGGAAAACTGTTTGAAGAGTTTGGCCATGCCCTCCTCGTCCTGTGAAATATTTGGATATATTTCGCTGTAGATCCCCTCGAGGTAAGTATTGGCCACCAAACCCGGTCCACCGTGACCGGGCCCCGCCACATAAATCATATCGAGATCGTGTTTTTTGATCACCCGGTTCAAGTGGGCATATATGAAATTGAGACCCGGCGTGGTTCCCCAGTGTCCCAGCAGCCTGGGCTTGATATGCTCTTTGGTCAAAGGTTCTTTGAGCAGCGGGTTGTCATAGAGGTAAATCTGTCCCACCGAAAGATAGTTCGCCGCGCGCCAATAAAGGTCGAGGTTTTTTAGCTCCTCGGCGCCAAGCGGCAACTTGCTTTGGACCTGTTTTTCTTGCGGGCTTTGTTTGGTTTCAACGGCGGTCCCAGCTGTAGTTGTCATATCTGCAATCTCCTTCTTCTATTGAGAGGTGAGGTGTGATCAAAGCACCACGCGTTCGGCTGCGCCTCGGTCGTCGTTCTAAAGCCAGGCTGAGGACGTCTTCCTGGGTTGAGCCACGCGTTCACACCATGGACCGATTTTACTAAGCAGCATGGCATAGTCGCTTTGAAAAATCGCCTGCCACGGAACGTCGGTAGGGTCGTTTTTTATCAATGTGAATAGTGTAGTGAGATTGCGAAAGCTGCCTTCGAGGTCTCGATAAAAGCGCGGCCGACGGTTCTTCGGGCGCGTACTTATGCGCATGTACTCGGCGCACGATAGCAACAGTACGGGTTGGGGGCCTCAAGAATACTGATGCCGGCTTAAAGCACGAAGAGCGTTAACTCTGCGGAGCGCATGTCAGGCAGGGCCTTACCGCGAGTAAGAGGGGACGCTACGCCTATCGCAACCGTTGTGCATGTGTTGCCGCCGGAAAGTTATTTTCCAGATTATTTGTATATAGCTTGTCTTGCGCCTTAATCGACTACTCTGACGGCGGCGCAGCTGGGCCAACTCGTGTCGGCGCCCAGCAACTCGGAGCCGATAATCACCTGAACGGGATCTCAGGCAAGACTATACTCTGTTCAAAGAGAAATTTATTGCCACTGCTCGTGCGTCAGCGCTCGGAAGTAGCCGCCGTCAGTGCGCAAATGGTGCAGACGCGTCTGAAACCAGGTGCCCCGGGGCCAGTGCCAATTCTGTGGGGGTAGCTGATCGCCGGCGTAGCCGCCGAGGTTCACCCTACTTTGGCGAAAGATTAGTTCCCATGGATTCATGTCGGCTCTCCTTTTTGTGGTTTATACCCGGCGAAGGCTTAGGTCAGCTGGCCAGCCTATCCTAGTGTTAGGCCGCGCTCGGCAGCTCAGTTTTTTGATGGGTCTCCTTCCATCGCTGCAGTCCGCGGCGCAAATATTCTGGATTTAAGCCGAGGGATTCACAGACATTGTCAAAAGAAAAAGCCCGATCGCCGCCCGGCGTAAGGATCCACTCTTCGGCTTCGTCGAAAAGCCGCCGATCTTTCGCGCGCTGGGAAAACAAATTATCCCGGTAGCAATTGACCGCATCGTCGAGGACCGCCAGCATGAGGCGCTTTTCCGGTTCCAGGAACGTGGTTCGCTGCATCGTGTCAAGGTACTGCGCCGGCAGCAGTGTATCGGGTTGAAAAAGCGCATTGATTCTTTCCTCGCCCCGGTGGACGGATATATTGCCCGCGTCCGCTGTATTGGTGTTCGTCCGTTCCATGATCCTCTCCTCCTAATTGGTCTGGTCAACCTGAGCGTCGATGGCCTGCGCGATGACTTCTTTGCGGGATACGCCGACCATGCGCTGTTTTTCTTCGCCGCCGCGAAACAGTATTAGCGTCGGTATCGCCTGCACCCCATAGCGTTGGGCAGCCTGGGGGTTGTCATCGACGTTAACTTTCATGAATTGCACCGCACCGGCGTACTGATCGGCGAGTGCATCGACGATCGGCGTCAGGGCGCGGCACGGCGCGCACCATGGCGCCCAAAAATCCACCAGCACCGGTTTATTCGTGTTCAGCACCGCTTCGGTAAAATTCCCATCGTTGGCATTTTGAACAAATTCACTCATGGTTTTTCTCCTCCGCTAATCTCCTCGACAATTGCTTTGGTCATGCAGCCCTCGGCCGCCAGCACAGCTCCTTGCCGGCACATCTCGGCCAACAGTTGTCGGCCCGCGCCGTCGATGAACGTCACCTGCTTCAACACCACGTCGATCTGACGATGCTCGTTCGCCACCCGCTGCCAACATTCGCGCAGTTCCTGCACCCAGGGACCGGCAAGCCGTCCCTCGAGTTCCAGGTTGGCGTGCTCGCCTTCAGTATCGATGGTGATTTTAAGCATGATCCTGGACAGCGCGCTTTATATAACCTCGCCGTCTACGACTGCGACGAATACACCTTCAAGCTCTGGTCTGCCCTCCACCAGCGCCCGATCGACAATCAACCTCTCGATGCCGAAACGATCGAACCAGTTAACCGCGACAAGCGCGCCGCCGCCGTCGAACACTTCGAGATAATCCACCGGCCTGGGCGTCGACGGATCGTCGTAGATCGCTATGGCTCCCACGGTCTGGCCATTGCCCAACAGCGGCGCAATGGAGACCAGAGTAAAGGGAACTTGTGCCAGTTCTGCCGCCAGCCTTGCGTGTGGCGGTTGCGCCCCGCCGTCCTCGGCCTGCGCCCCGGCGGCGGCGATGCAACTCAACAAAATGATTGCGCCGATAACTCTTACGGCGGCCCGCGGATAGTTTTTAGGTTCCAATGACATAATCGATGATCCTTTTAAGTCTCAGCTCGCCACATCTCGGCGCGGCGGTTTGGCGGTTTATCGACGGGAGCGAAGAATTTTGCCCGCTTCTCTGATCCGCCTCGCCGTCCACTCGAGTGCCGTCGCAACCAGAGCTGATTCGACTCCCTGGTTTAATATTCTCCCAAGTAGCGTTGTCCCGCCCATCAGTAACAACGCGACAAACATACTTTCGATCTTCATCGGCTCTCCCGCTTCTCTGTTTCACTGCAACGGATAAAGGCAAGGCCCATGCCAGTAACGCCCAGTGCCGCCTGAATTGAGTAAGTGATCATAACTACGAGAGATAAGTGCTTAATGGATTTCGGCGTGGCGCTTAGCGCCGAAATTAATGTGACGACCGGTCGGCACGAGCCGAAATGATGGCTTGATCAATCGGCGTTCCGTCGTCAACCGTTGGCTGAGAGATAACTTCCATTAGCTAGAAAATAATGATGTCGATGAACCGGATCGCCTGATTGAAAATCAGCGCTAGTTTTCGGCTCGCTGCGATGGCGGACCGCTATCTGCCGGCGCGCCTGGGGTTGATCCGATCGCCGAAATTGGCGCGAGCTTGAAGGAAGTTAGCTGAGGATTGTAGCCGATGGATTAACTGAAGACGGTGGACACGCTCTGGATGAATCACAATGCGGCGAGCGCCGACGGCCGCTCGACAACCGTTAACCGAGCTGCAATACCCGGTCGGCATCGTGGGTCATTGCCGTGACAATCTTCCAACTCTCGGCGTTTTTGCGGAACACATAGGTCTCGCCAAGCCGTTCAAGCTCCTGGCCGTCCGCTTTGTAGCGAATCCGTTTCACGCTTACCACGGCGATGTGGGCGCTCATCTGATTGACTTTCAGCTCGGGCAATTCGCTGCGCGCAAATCCGCGCGCCTTCAGACCTTCCATGAGCTGGGCGATAAACGCCGTCACTTCTCCGGTATCCTTCATCATGCGCATGCCCTGCGCAGAGATGAACAAACAGGGAACGTCACAATAAGGCACCACTCCGTCCGGCTTTAGACTCCGAAAGGATTCTACGTAATCGCGAAATACCTGAGTGACCATCTGTTCATCGCCTGCCATAGCAAAACTCCTGGCGAAGTTCGCGCCCAGCGAAGCTGACTCCGCCTTTGCGAGCGTCGGTGATTTCCTTTGTAAGAAGGTTCGCGGATGACGCCGTCATCGAACAAACCTCAAGACAATTGTGCGAATTTACTCGCACTGCCTTACGTCAAGGAGATCGCCCGCCTCCGCGCAAGTTAGACCAAACTCCTGCATCAGCGCGGCCGCCGCATCTTTGAGGCGGTTTTCGAGCAGAGCCTGGCGGACCTTGGCAGAAATGGTTTGTCCCGCGATCAGCAATGGAACGAATGAGAGTTTCATTGGAACTATCCTTTCTCGGTCATCCGATGCTTCGAGTTAACAAGCGTTACGGCTGCGCTCAAACCACGCCGCCGCCCGCTTGGATATTTTCTCCGGTCACCCAGCGCGATGCTCCGCTCGCCAAAAAGGCCGAAACATCCGCCACTTCCTGGGGCGTGCCGACACGATTGAACGGCGACAAACTGGCGCCGTAATTGCGGTATTCCTGCGGCAGCATGTCGGTATCGGTAAATCCCGGCGACAGCACGTTGACCGTAACGTTGCGCGGGCCGAGCTCGAGGGAAAGCGAGCGGGCAAACTGCTCGATGGCGCCCTTGCTGCCGAGATAGAGCGACATGTTGGCGAAATGCATTTTGGTGCCGGCGCTAGAGACGACGACGATGCGGCCGCCGTCACGCACCCGGCGGGCGGCTTCCTGCAATGTGAAAAATACCCCTTTGGTATTGGTGTCGAAAATGTACTGATAGTCCGCCTCGGTGTTTTCGATCAGCGGTTTAGTGATATGCACACCGGCATTGGCGACGACGATATCGAGTCCTCCCATCGCCTGCTCGGCTGCGCTGAACAATCGCCGCACCTCCGCGGCTTTTGCGACATCGGCCTGAATGGCGATGGCTTCGCCGCCGCGCGCTTTGATGGCACTGACGACTTCCTGCGCCGGTTGCTTGTTGCGCGTGTAATTGATCACCACACGCGCCCCCTCGGCAGCGAGTTTTTCACCGATCGCTTTGCCGATGCCGCGCGAGCCGCCGGTGACGAGTGCGGTTTTTCCTTCAAGCGTAAGTGACATAAATAGTCCTCCTTGGTGAATCTTATTGAATCATGGCTTCGCCCGCCGCTGTGATAGGTCAATGCAGACTGGGCCCTATATCATCTAGTTCTAACAAGGATTGTGCCAAAAACGGCAGGCGCTCAGGCCGACCAGCAAATGGTCATGTCAAAGCCACTTGGACCATCGGTGGGCTAAGGCGGCAACAGATGTGACGCAAAATTTAAGACGAGTTATCGGCAGGCGCCGAAATAAAGGCGTCAGATGGGACGAGTGATGCCGAGTTTTCGCATGCGCGATTGGAGCGTGGTGCGCTTCATGCCCAACCGATTGGCGGCGCCGGTGGCACCGCCGATTACCCATTTAGTTTCACCGAGAGCGCGAACGATATGTTCGCGCTCGGCATTCTCGAGGGTAGCTAAACCATTCGAAGCAGCTATCGAAGGGCCGGCTGCTCGTTGTTTCAGTTCGGCAAGCGGGATTTGCAGCTCCGCGCCGCGCGAAAGAATAACCGCGCGTTCGATAAAATTCTCCAACTCGCGGACGTTGCCGGGCCAATGGTACTCGGTCAGCGCGGTCATCGATTTTACCGGGATAGTATCGATGGGCCGCTTCATGCGCCGTGCGTACTTTTGCGCAAAGTAACGCACCAGCAGGGGAATATCCTCGCGCCGCTCGCGTAGCGGCGGGATCGTCACCGGGAAAACATTCAGACGATAATAAAGGTCGGCGCGAAACTGATTGTCCGCAACCTTTTGCGTGAGGTCCGCATTGGTCGCGGCGACCAGGCGAACATCCACATGAAGGGTGCGCGAGCTGCCCAACCGTTCGAATTCTTGCTCCTGCAAAACTCGTAGGAGCTTGGGCTGCAATTCGAGAGAAATATCGCCGACCTCGTCGAGAAACAGCGTGCCTCGATGGGCGAGCTCGAAGCGGCCGACTCGCTGGGCAATGGCGCCGGTAAAAGCGCCTTTTTCATGGCCGAACAATTCGCTCTCCAAAAGACCGGTCGGGATCGAGGCGCAGTTCACCTTGACCAGGGTGCGCTCGCGGCGTTCGCTGAGGTGATGAATCGCGCGCGCGATCAATTCTTTTCCCGTGCCGGTTTCGCCTTGAATCAGGATCGTCGAATCGGTCGGCGCGACGGTCTGAATTTGATCCAGAACTCTTTTCAACGCGGCACTCTCGCCGATGATCTCTTCGAAGTTGTATTTGGTGCGGATCTCGTCTTGCAAATAGAGCTTCTCTTCGCTCAATTTGTTGGCGCGCTCGACGATGCGGCGAAACGCCAGGGAGTTTTCCACGGCGATGGCGATCTGGTTGGCGACATGTTGCAGCAGCCGAGCGTCCTTTTCCGGAAAGACGTCATCCGTCAGGCTCGCCACCACCAGGGTTCCCAAGGGCCGATCATGGGAAATCAGCGGTAGGCAGTAGGCCGACTTGAGTCCCTCGGCGAGTATGCGTCGAGCGATATCCGAACCGAACTGCTCGATGTCGCTGCGCGTGATGAAGACCGGCTGGCGGGTTTGTAGCGCGCGTCCCGTGGGCGACCCGACGAGGGGAATGGAGAGACCCTCCTGGAGTAAACCCTTGCTAACCGGAAAATCCAACGCATGAATTTGCAAAGACTGGGATTCCGCGTCGTAGAGGGAGAGGCTGGCATATTCGTGCGGTACCAGGCGCCGTAAGGAATCGGAAACCGCCTTGAGCAACTCGTGTAAATCGAGCACCGAAACGACGCTGTTGTTGACCTCGAGCAGCAGACTCAAGCGATCGCGCTCCTCTTCGAGCTCCTTGTGAACCGATTGGGCTTCGGCAAAATTATGCGCGTTGTCTATCGCCACGGCGACTTGCCGGGCCACCTGCTGCAGAAAGATGACGTCGGCCTCGGCGTAGGCGGCCTCATGCGTGCTGCCAAAGGCGAGCGCCCCTAAATTTCTCAGCGCCGTGGTCGCCGGAACGATGCAAAGCGATTGCACGCCCCGGCCGCCTAGCCAGCTTGATAGCTCGGGAAATTTGCTGTCGTCGGCTAAACGGGAAACAACCCACGGCTTTTGTGTCTGCCAAACCCAATCCCCTGGTGCCTCCATCGGACAGTCTCCGGCAGGGCAGGTGTAAGCCGGATCGGGGGTCTCGAGCACATGGGACTTCAACGCCTTGCGATCGGGCTCGTAGAGAAGCAAATTGGCAAAATCGAACTGCACGACGCGATGCAGACGCGGCGCGAGGTCGCGAAACAGCGGTTCCATTTCCCGGTGCGATGCGATCGCTTCGGAAATTTCTAGAAGCGCTTGATACTGGCTGTGCAAAAGATCCATCGCTGGGCACTCGAAAAATCGTTTGTCAAGGCTGTAAGATTATATGCCGATGGGTTGCCTATCAAGACGCCAAACAGAAAACAGTTACGGTTAGAAGGGCCTGGTTGGCGCCATGTGTGTCTCACCGCCATCGGCAAATTCATAGAACTCGCCCGCTTTTAATGGGTTGATTTCACGCCCGGCGAACGGTTCACTCCTCGATAGGAATGCAGATCTCCATTCCGCCCATACCGCTTTGGGGATCAAACTCAGCAGTGTAGCGTTCGAACCACGGCGATTGTTTGATCTTTAGCCCGCATTGGGGCGCCCAGCTATTCCATATTTTGTCGATCGTCGTGGCAATCGCCGACACATGATGCGGGTGCGTGAACACCGCATATTCCTGGGCCGGGAGGCGTACGGCGGCGAACTCCGGCGGCAGCTTGGCGCCGTCGTTCACCTCAACGCCGGAAAGATAGTCGAATCCATGGCCGGCTCGGTAGTTCAAACAGACGCCGTAAGCGACCTTGCCCACCTGTCCGGGAACTTTGCCGATGGACGGGGCGAAACTTTCCCATTGCAGGGGAATCTTGCTGCGGTCTTCGAACCTATAACTGCCCTTCAATCCCGCCACCGCCATTTCCCGCCCCGGCTCGAAGCGAAGCACGCCCAGGCCCAGCGCTTGGGCGCGAATCCCGGCTTCCTGCCTTCTAAGTTCGGGAGTAAACTCCGTGCCAAAATCCTCGGCCTCGAACACCCGGCGAATCTCGACTTCGCAATCTTCCTCATGGGGGTTGGGACAGCGCTTGACCCATTCGATCGCCTCTTCCTTGGACTTTACTTGCCATATCCAGAATCCGGCGACCAGTTCTTTAGTCTCGGCAAAGGGTCCGTCGATCACCGTCCGGCTGTTTCCGGAAAAGCGCACGCGCGCGCCGTTCGAGCTGGGGTGAAGTCCCTCGCCGGCCTGCATAATTCCGGCTTTCACCAGTTCTTCGTTGAAGTTGCCCATTGCAGTCAGCAGTTGCTCGCTGGGCATCACACCCGCTTCGGAATCTTTGCTGGCTTTAATCAAGATCATGTAGCGCATTGACGTTCTCCTCATTGGTTAAGTTTCCGGTTCGCCAGGATTCAGTCAGACTACCGGTGGTTACATCGAGTAGTCGTTTACCGAGTTGCCAAATCGACAAAGGTAATTTAACTGCAATCACTGCAATTTAGCCGGCCATTAACTTTCCAGCGCGCCGTCCAGCGTTCCGTTTAAGGCGGAGATTACCAGCGTTTTCGCGAGTTTATTTTTACAGATCTTCGATATTCAGTTTCACGGTAGCGTCCTTCCAGGCAGCGACAAACTGCTGCTCGACCAAGGTGGCCTCGCTGTCGCGTTTTTGCGCCATCAAGGTTTGCCACAGGCCAAACAGCAGCCGGCCGTCACGCGGTTGCTTATCCATGGCCGCCCGAAAGACCGATTCCGCTTCTTTAGCGCGACCGCTGCGCAGTAACGCGGCGGCTAAGGATTGGCGCACGGGGTAGAACCATGCCGGCGGCTCGTCGTATTGGACTTTGGATTCAAGTTTGACCGCCCGGCGCCATGCTTCAATGGACTTGTCTTTTTGGCCGTCGGCCCAAGCAAGCCGGGCGTCGAGGGTGGCCGCGGCCAGGGCTAAGATATCCGCCGCTTTATTATTGATGAGAAATTGCGATTCCGGCGGCACCCCTTTGCGCGTGGTTTCAAACAGCTTGCGCTCCGCCGCCGCTTCGGCGATCTTGCCCTGTCCGGCCAGCGCCATCGCCCGCGCATAATGACGGAAAGAGCGATGGAGCTTGCGCTCGGGACCCGGATCCTCAGCTTTTAAAATATCGTCCCAGCGCTGGAAGCGCAGGTCGATCATCAATGGGTACAGGTGAAAACCCTCGAGCATCTGCATCTGGGCATCGGCACTGCCGACATTTTGGACCATTTGCAGCGCCGCCTGCTTGGCTTCGTCGTAGCGTCCCTGTTGCGCGCGCGCGTACGAGATGAAGTGAATGTTGTGGGTATAGTACATCAACGGATACATGCCGGTGGCGCCGGTGCGCTCGACAAACGCCTTGTCCGCATCCGACGCCTTGACGTTGGTCTGTGCCGCCAGTTCATAATCGCCGGTCTGGAGATAGATATGGCCGGGCATATGAACCAGATGGCCGGCGCCGGGAACCAAGGTCATCAACCGCTCCGCGCTGGGAATCGCGCGTTCGAGATTCGCCGAAGCTTCCACGGCATGAATGTAGAAGTGATTGGCGCCCGGGTGGTGCGGATTGCGTTTCAGCACGGACTCGAGCACCGCGACTAGCTCGAGAGTGCCGGGCGCCGGCTTGCCGTCGGTCCAGAGCTGCCACGGCCTGAGCATCATCAGGCTCTCGGCAAACAGGGTGGCCGCATCGAGATCGTCCGGATACTTTTTGACCACGGCGCGCATGGCGTCACTGTAGTCGCGGTGTAGTTTCTTCCAGTCCGACTTCGGATTTGCCGAAGGGTAGCGCTTTTGCAGGGCGCGAATGTAGTCGCGCTCGCGGGCGCTCGCCTTGGGCGCGCGTTGGAGCGCTTGCCGCACCGCGGCGTGGGTCGATTTGGCGCGGTTATCGTCCACCGCAGTATCGTTGTAGTTCGGTCCGGTGGCGAGGGCGATACCCCAGTAAGGCATTGCCGCTTCAGGATCGAGGTCTGTGGCGCGCTGGAAGTAGCGCGCGGCTTCGTCATGATTGAATCCGTAGAGAAGCGTCAGTCCCTGGTCGAAGTAAGTTTGCGCTTCGGCGCTTTTGGTCGTGATCGGGTGATGGTAGTTGCCCAATCCCGGGTGCAGCTCAGAGACTTTGGCCGGCTGATTGCCATGCTGGTGCTGCGCTGCCGCCGTGGAAAGCGAAAGAGTCAGAACGAAAAAGACTATCATCAAATGCATTTCTTCCCTCCTTATTGTTCTGGTATCGTCGACGTTCTACTTCATCCGGATACAGCGCCCTCATCACCGGCGAATGCGCGGACGCAAAGAAGGATTTCTCACTTCATGCGAAATGAAAATCGCTACGCCTTTGCACAATGACGGTTTCTGTCGATTTTTGAGCCGCAATGCCGGCGCCCAACATTCAAATTCTTTGATTAGACTTGATCAATCAGACGATCTTGCAGACAATCTTGCCGTCGGTAATGTGAAAAAATCCAACTTCTGCTCCAAAGGGTCGCGCTATTCGAGGATCGCCCAGAATATCCGGCTTATGCCTCATGCCCTGCGTCGGGTTTGTCGGCGATCTGGTGATTGATCGCGTCTTACCTGTGCAAATCAGCGAGCCGTCGATATCCATTCTGTTGAATGCTCCCCACCCCAGGCCTTGAACCCGTCCGAGATCGATGTCCACAAGGCTTCAAGACAGTGCGGCAATTATTCAGTAACGCTTTATCGACTAACTATGCGGGGCCGCGGCGCGCTTCTGCATTTCCTCTGGCGAGACGTCTTCAATGTGGGTTGCGAAGGACCACGAATGGCCGAACGGGTCTTCTAACGTCGCCATGCGGTCGCCGTAGAACTGATTCTCGGGCGGTCTTAGTATCTTCGCGCCCGCGGCTTCGGCCTGTTTCACCAGCGCATCCACGTCGTTGACGTAAACAACGATATTCACCGGCGTTCCGCCTATAGAATGTGGACTGCGAAAGTTCATCTCCGGATGCTCGTCGGCGAGCATAATCGGAGCTGCGCCGATTCGAAGCTCGGCGTGACCGAGTTTGCCGTCCGGCATCGGCATGCGCATTACCTCACGCGCGCCGAACGCCTTTTTGTAGAACTCGATAGCGCCCACGCCGTCGTTTACACATAGGTATGGCGTGGCACCGCGGTAGTCGTCCGGGATCGGGTTTACTTTTCCTGCCATAAAAATATCTCCCTCATATTGTTTTTGGTTTTTTTTAAGCTTTGGTTATCACATGGTCATGTCACGATGACTCAATGCGCGTGCCGAACTATGAATCTTTTATTCGCAGATCGGCACGCCCTCGTTAGCTTGACTAGACAGCGATCGTCTCCATGACTTCATAAAGGTGAGGATCGAACTTAGCGATTTCCGTTATCGGTTTGCATGTGCGCGAGTGCCGCCGGATTTTTTAACATCGCCTCGAAATCTTCCCGACTGCGCCACTGGGCATAATTCGCAACCCGTTCACCGTCTGAACTCTTGTGAATGTTTGCCGCTACGAAACCGGGCATATGCCTCATGGTTGCTCCGTGGCGACTACCAGCATATCAACCAAGCGTTGCTGGTTTTTCGGATCGACGGTGAAAATATTGATTAGTGTCACGACTTTATTGTCCTTAGAGATTGTCGTCATCGGAGTTCCTTCCATTTTGACTCCGGGAAGCCGCGGTCGAGCTTGGCGAGCTTCTGCCACCGACTTGAGTCCCTGATCGGTTAAAACAATCCATGTCCCACGGTCAGTGCGACGATGTTTTCAGTTCCGTACGAGCCGGTGTCATCCGATCTATTAAGTATTACGCAAATATTACGGCTTCAGGTCGACCGCCGCTTTGTAGCTGCCGTCCATGTAGAAGGGCACGGATTCATGCTCGTGCGCGATCTTCCACTGGCCGCCGATCTTGCGGAAGCAGAGCGTCGCGCGCAGCCACATGTCGACCTTCTCGCCGTCGGTTTTTGTGCCGCTCATGCGGTTGAGACTATGGCTGAAAGCCACATCATCACTCGCCGTGATCGTAAGGTCGCGGATCTCATACCCAAGGGGGCCATTCCACGTCGCGAACCAATCTTCCACGCCCTGTTTGCCGGGCGAGTTTCCCGGCGTGTATTGAAGCGGCGGTGCCATCACAAACATCACGTTGTCTGCCGCATAGTGGGACACTGATTTCTCGGCGTCTTTTGCGCGAAGGGCGTTCGCCCAATCGTCTATCAACTGGCGGATCTGGACTTCTTCATTAGCCACTTGTTTGTTTCCGATTGTCATGGACTTCTCCTTCTCTTAAGCGCTTTCACGTTGACGCTCGGACAGAGACCTTGCTCACCGTGAGCTGCGGCCCTCCGCGAACAAAGGATGAACTAGCGATGCCGTCGATCCGCCGCTGCCGTAGGGCCGGGTGATAATTTCTAACAGGTGGCCGTTGGGGTCGTTAAAGTAGACGCCGCGCCCGCCGTCCCAGGTGTTGATCTGGTCACGCTTGTTGCGTCCGGGGTCCGCCCAGTATGTCAGGCGCCGGTCACGAATCCGCGCGAAGATCTCGTCGAATTCCGCCTCACTCACCAAAAAAGCATAGTGCTGCGAAGTGATTTCGTCCTGGGCGCCGGGCCGGTACTCCTCGACATTCATATAATCCAGCGAGGTATCGCCCACCTGGATCACTGCAAAGGGCCCCACATTAACGGCCGGGGGAAGAGCGAAAATCTCCGTAAAGAACATTGCCGAGGCGGCTTTATCGCGCGCGGCAACGATGGTGTGGTTCAGCTGAATAGCCATGATCATGCTCCTTTCTCTTGTGATAAATCTGTCACTTGGAAGCGAGGCCCACCCCACGATCTGGGGGCACAAATAACCGTTTAGCAGAAAATCATTTTACATCAAGAAAATACGCAAATAATGTACCCTCGACACAGAGAAATACTCGTCGAAAAACCCAATGACGAAGGTTGACGTCAACATTGCTCTCAAAAGAGAGACAGCAAGTTAAATTTTGTGTTGCGATTGTGTGACACATGACTTGAGTACTGCGGTTTATCTGCTCGACCCAGGTCTTGTTCCCACAACTTCACCGATCGCCTTATGCCGGTACCTAGCTATCCGGCGCGATCAAGCGCTTTGACGGCTAGCGACAAACAGATCAGGCTAAAAATCATGAATCCGGCAAATTCCGACAGCACCGTACCGATCGATCCGACTCCCTGTAGAGTGAAACGCAAGACATCGACTTGCCAGGTCATGGGATTGAGCCACGCTAGGGTACGGAACCACGCGGGTAGTTGACCCAATGGATAAAACATCGTGCTCATGAACATTAGGATGATATATGCGGCGCTGGTGATGGTATTGAACGAGTCCATCCGCGCGACTCGAACGGCGAAAATACTAAACAAGAAAAACCAACCGGCTGTGGTGACGGCTACCGTCAGAAGCGTCACGGGAAGCCAGATCCAACGAACCGCTACGCTCATGGTCACAGCGCCGAGAATGATGGCGAGGAGCGAACCGATCACACTCAGGAGGACGTTGAAACAGATCTTTCCCAGTAAAAACTGGCGCCGCGTGATCGGGTACGTCAGCACCTCGTAGAAGATGCCGGAGTCCTTGTCCATGAAGATTCCCCACGACGTGTTCATCGCAACGCCGAAGGTCGTCATCGCCAGTACGCCGCCGAGAAAAAAGTCGGCGTAGCCCATGGCCACCCCGTCGATAGAAAATTGCATGCCGAGCGTTCGCTCGAAACCAAGACCAAAGAGCAAGAGATAAGCAATCGGCACAAACAGATCCCAGAAGACGAACGCAATATTGGTGATCCGCTGGCGGCAGTCCCGGTAAAACACTGCGGCAACTCCGTTCATGTGCCAACCTCGCGCGCCGCTCCGTTTACCTTCTCTCCTACCAGCTCAACAAAAATATCTTCCAAGCCGGCGCCGCGCACTTCAAAGTGATCGATCGGCGCCGTCCGCGACAGCGCCGCCAATTTCTGCAGGAGAGCAGATTCCTCGCCTTTGAATAGCATTTCCACCTGGCTTCCTTCGATCCGCATCTCCGCCGGCCGCAAAGCTTTAAGCTGACTCTCAAATCCAGCTGCGCTCGCAAAAGTGAGACTGACGCGAAACATGTTGGTTGCCAGACGCCGTAATTCCGGCAAACTGCCCGCCGCGAGCATTTTCCCATGGTCGATGATCATGATGGTGTCGCACAGTTGTTCCGCTTCGCTTAGCACCTGAGTGGTTAACAGGACGGTGCGCCCATTTCGCGCTTCACGGCGAACGCGCTCCAAGACCCGCCGCCTCATGAATGGATCCATCCCCGTCGTGCTTTCATCCAAAAAAATTACCGGTGCATCGATCATGAATATCTTTGCCACTTGAACGCGTCTTTTTGTGCCGATGCTAAGATCCTGCGCCGTCTCGCGGGCATTTTCGCGCAGGTCAAATTCATCCAATACGGAATCGATTCGTCGGTTGGCGGCGCTCGAGCTGATGCCATGAAGGTATGCGTAAATGCGTAGATTGTCCTCGACCGTCAGCAGGGTTTCCACCGCAGTCTGCTGTAAGACCACGGCGATCTGTTGGCGCACCGCCAGAGGTTGCCGAACAACGTCGAAACCGCAGACGCTGGCCACGCCGGAGGTTGGCGTCGTTAGGGTGTTTAAAATTTTTACCAGAGTACTTTTCCCGGCTCCATTGGGACCCAGCAGCCCGAAGATCTGTCCCTGGTTCACCTCGAACGAGACTTTATCGAGCGCGTAGACCGGTTCGGCTTTTTTTCGCCGGTAGACTTTACTGACTTCTTCAACTTTGATGACGCTCATCTTACATCCAGGCACGGGTCAACTTGACGCGCTTGAATCATCCTTAGATAAAAAATATAGGAAGTGACCTTGCCGAGTTTTATACTGCGGCAATGCGACCCAGACTCGTCTAACCGTCTATTCGAGCATACCCTGTGCTTCATGGACGTAGCACCATGTCCAAGCCGCGGGCGGGACGGCGCGCATGACCGGATGCTGGGTCTCATGGAAGTGTCTGGTGGCATGCTTGCCCGTCGAAGAATCGCAACAGCCAACATGGCCGCAGGATTGGCACTCGCGCAGCGCGACCCAAAGAGTGCCCTCCCTCAAGCATTCCGCACATGCGTTGGCAGTCGTTTGCGGCGGGAAGTCCGCCGGCTTCAAGCCCGTCAGATGTTCACAAGCCACGGCCATATCATCCTCCCAGGGAAGTATTGCGAGTGAAGAGCTTGCCGATGCCGAAACGTCCGGCATGAGCGGGCTCTCATGCGCTTGACCTTTAAATTGTTTTTAGCAAACGCCGATGCTATTGCTAGGTCGGTTCATTCCAGCTGTTTCAAGTCGCCTAACAGTGTCGGTATCAACTCGGTGACGGTCGGGTGAATGTGCATGGCGCGCTGAATCACCGTATAAGGCGCTTTGGCGTACATCACGTCCAGGAGCGAATGGATAACTTCATCGCACTCGATGCCCAAAAGCGAAGCTCCCAGGATCGCTTTGGTCTCGGCGTCGACGAGAATTTTCATGAATCCCTGGGTCTCGCCTTTCTCCAACGCGCGGCCCACACGGGTCATCGGGCGCGTCCCTATCAAGGCTTTGCGCCCTGATTTTCTCACCTCTGCCTCGGTCATGCCGGCCCGCCCCAAGGGCGGATCGATAAACAGCGCGTAGGCCGTGATACGGTCACTCACCCGGCGCGGGTCGCCGTCCAGGAGATTGGCCGCGACGATCTCGTAGTCGTTGTAGGCCGTGTGCGTGAACGCACCGCGCCCATTGCAATCGCCCAGGGCGTAGAGGTCAGGCACATTGGTGCGCAGCTGATCATCGACCTGGATGTAGCCACGCTGGTCGAGGGCGATACCGGTTGACTGCAATCCGAGGTCATCGGTGTTGGGCTTGCGGCCGGTGGCGATAAGCACATGGGAGCCGACGACGGTCTTGTCGCCGGCGCTGCAATCGACGTTGACGGCGACCTTCTCGCCGCGTTTTTCCAAGGCGATGCATTTGGCGTTCAGCCGCATATGGACGCCTTCCGCTTCGAGGATCACGCCGATGGCTTGGGAAACGTCCGCATCTTCACGTTGAATCAGGCGCGGCGCCATTTCGACGATGGTCACCTCGCTGCCAAAGCGGCGGTACATCTGCGCGAACTCCAATCCAATATAGCTGCCGCCGACAATGATCAGATGCTCGGGCACAAAGTCTACGTCCATCATGGTCGAGTTGGTGAAAAAGCTCACCTGATCGAGACCCGGCAAGGCCGGTATGGCTGCGCGGCCGCCGACGTTGATAAAGATTTTTTCGGCTTCGAGCAGATGGTCGCCAACACTGACCTGATGGGCGGCGACAAAGCGCGCATGGCCTTCATAGACCGTCAAATTCCCGGCGTCCTTCAACCATTGCTCCAAGCCCTCGCTGGAGCGCCGCACTACGGCGTCTTTACGCGCTTTGACTTGCTTCATATCGACAGCGATCGGGCCATCGATGATCACGCCGTACTCGCCGGCGCGGCGGGCGACATGGGCTGCGCGCGCGCTGGCGATCAAGGTCTTGGTCGGAATGCAGCCGTTGTTCACACAGGTGCCGCCGAACCGTTTGCGTTCGATGATCGCCACTTTCATCCCGGCGCCGGCCAGCCGCACCGCCAGCGTTGGCCCGGCCTGGCCAGTGCCGATAACGATCGCGTCATAATTAGTCGCCATAAGATTGGACCTCCCAAAGCGTCGAACAGAGTTGCTTCTTTATCATGTGTCTAAACGTTCAGGCATGATTGGCGCCGCGTATTCGGCTATTTAAGAAACTCGATGATGGCAGGGAGAACCTGGCCGGTCGCTTGTTCCACCAGCCAATGACCGAACCCGCCATCGCGGTGCCTGTCACGTTGGCCGCAACTAGCTTGGTCGTCGACACCGGCCACGAAGTCCTTGGCGACCTGCTCGAAAGTCTGGCCGATGAATTTTTGCCGATAGAAAAAATCATGGGCATTTCAGCTTTCGTCCGCTCGCGCTTCCAGCGGATCTGGTTCAGGCCTGAATTGCCGCGACGTCGATTGGGGCCATGGCTAAAACCGCGAAACTACCCAGAGGCTGCCAGCGATCGCGACGATATCCTCGGCCAGTGCGACGTAAAGGTCGCGCAAACCTAAGGTTCGCACGACTCCGGCGCGCGTCCAGTAACCGATGAAACAGCCGGCGACGCCGCCGCCGGCGCCGAGGGCAACGGTGCGCATGTTGCCTATGATGCCGTAGTTTTCGATAGGCTGATAAGACATCGCTGTGCCTCTGCAGATTTCTTCCCGGATGGCAATCCGGTATCAAGCCAAATCGAAAAGCAAAATCTCCGCGTCTTCGAGCGCTCGGACCGCCAACATGTTTTCGTCGGTGAGTGCCGCGCCGTCGCCGGTCTCGAGCGCCGTTCCATTGACCGTCGCTCTGCCGCGCGCGACTTGTAACCATGCGCGCCGGCCGGGCTTTAGGGAGTAAGTCAGTTCCTTGCCATTGGCCAGGACGGCGATCGATAACTCGGCATCCTGATGGATTTTGACCGCTCCATCCCGGCCATCCGGCGCGGCCACGAGCAGCCAGCCGGCGCGGTTTTTCTTAAGATCGAAGGAGCGTTGTTCATATCCGGGCTTTATTCCTCTTTGGTTGGGCACGATCCAGATCTGCAGGAAATGCACGGGCTCGGTTTGCGACGCATTGTACTCGCTATGACTGATACCCGTTCCTGCGCTCATGCGTTGGACATCGCCGACCTGAATGACGGAGCTCGTGCCCGTGCTGTCCTTGTGCGCCAAGGCGCCTTCGAGCACGTAAGTGACGATTTCCATATCGCGGTGCGAGTGAGTGGGGAAGCCGGCGCCGGCAACGACGCGGTCCTCGTTGATCACTCTGAGATCGCTGAACTGCATGTGCTCCGGATCATCGTAGTCACCGAACGAAAAGGTGTGACGGCTGTCGAGCCAACCAAGCCTTGTGTGACCCCGAGCGTCACTGCGGCGGTGATTGATCATATGGACCTCCTCCGTTAACGGCGATCACCTGTACTTTGCGGTGCCCCATGACTTCCAGTCAGCGCAGCCATGAGTGAACGAGCTGCACTAACGCCGGCATGACGATCCAGGTAAGACAAAACACGATTGCCGCGGCGATAATCGCCGAACTTACGAGAGCCGGAAGATTCGCGAAAACCGGGCCGAATGAAATCACCACCAGCGCACTGGTCGGCCAGAGCGCGAGCCAGGTCAAAAGAGCCATCTTCCATCGCGGCGGCGAACCGGCGCTGGTAAACCAAGCCTCGAGACCATGCAGTTCGCGGTGGTCTGCTTCGATCAATGCCGCTACCTGCTGCTGCCACTGTCCATACCGTTCCGAGCCATAGAATTCGTCTCTTTCACCTTCATTGGCGAAAGTTCGCAGAACGCCGTAGTCGCGAGTGGTCGAGCCTTGAGGCGGAGATATGAGATGCACTCCCAGGACGCGTTCACGCGAATCCCTGAACAGTTCTCGCAGACTTTCCTCAAAGGCGCGCTCGCATCCGGGTTTTACTTTACGGGTAATTGCGACATGGATTGGCATAGTCGTCCTTATATAAATGTTGTAATCAGCGTCAGACAAAGCACGCACAACCGAACCGCCAATGGTGTTGGATCGTAGCACAATGTCGTTCGGCCGAGTGATAAATTGCCTCGTTGGATTTCCGGCAGAAACCCGCTCGCCGCCGCACTCGTCGATGAATCTGCCGATCCGAATGGCCTAGCATTCAAGCTTCGCTGCAATATTATTTCATTCCTGCGCCAACGCACCAGCTAGCACTGCAGTGTCGGTGAAAGCGCGCATTCGTTGCAGATACCCGTCGCGCACTGTCCAGACATGGGCAAAAGGCAGATCCACAGGCACTCCGGCTTTTCGCGTTTTTCCCTGGATGCGACCGAGGGCGACGACCGCCTCGCCCTGGGCGATAAATTCATCGGCGATGAAGTGAACGTCGAGAGCTGCATAGAAGCTGGTGAGAAAGCGCTCGAGCACGTCCTGAAGGCCCTCGAAATGGCCGCAGCCGATCGGCATCCCTTTTGGCATATCGTAAACGACGTGGGGCGATTGGAGGCCGCGCAATGACTCGCGATGGCCCGGCGCTGTAGCTTCGTAGAAGGCGCGGACGCGCTTTTCGTTGTCCTCGATCATGTGCTTTTCCTCCATGTGATTGCTTCATGCTGACGGCGCTTGATTCAATATTCGGCAAAGGCATCGTCCGGATAGCAGTACAGCCAACGTTCCCCCGGCTCCGCCGAAGCGATCACGGGATGCTTGCTTGCGCGCGCGTGCGCGGTCGCGTGGCGGTTCGGCGAGTCATCGCAACACCCGGTCGCGCCGCACTCCTGACAGACCCGCAAATGGACCCACCGGCCGTTCATTTTCACGCACTCATCGCACTGGCGGTGCTTGGCTTGGTTGACGGTGGTAATAGCGTCGATATGCGAACAAGTTCCTTGTGCCATGTCATCGTTCTCCTATTCGGAAAGCACCTGATGGACGAAAGAGATTGCGATGGACCCTTCGCCAACTGCCGACGCGACCCGCTTGATATTACCGCCGCGCACGTCGCCCACCGCAAACACGCCGGGCAGACTGGTTTCGAGCAGATGTGGAGACCTGGCGGGGGGCCAATGGGCGGCGGCCAAATCGTCCTGCGACAGATCCGGTCCCGTCTTAACGAATCCTTTCGCCTCGAGTGCGACGCAGCCCCGCAGCCAGTCCGTGCTCGGTACCGCGCCGGTCATGATAAAGACATGGCGGATCTCGTGGGTTTCGATGCCGCCGATCTGATCGTCGCGCCAGCGCACGCGTTCGAGATGATTACTGCCTTCGAGGGCGACGATTTCGCTGTTGGTTCTGAGGACAATGGCCGGGTTCTGTTCAATGCGGCGAATCAGATAGCGCGACATGGTGTCCGCCAACCCGCTGGAGCGCACGAGCATATGCACGCGTTTCGCCGTCTGTGCCAGAAACACCGCAGCTTGGCCGGCCGAGTTACCTCCACCGACGACAACCACTTCTTCACCACGGCACAACTGCGCTTCCATAAATGTCGCGCCGTAGTACACCCCAACGCCTTTGAACTCCGCTAAATTTTCGATCGCCGGTACCCGGTACTCGGCGCCGGTGGCGATAATGATCGTGCGCGTTGGCACGAGCATACTGTCGTCCAGCTCGATGGCGTATGGCGTGCGGTCGCAGACCAGGCGTTTGGCGCCGGTCGCGATGATCACCTGCGCGCCGAACTTCTGTGCCTGGGTGTAGGCCCGTCCCGCCAGCGCTTGACCTGAAATACCGGTGGGAAAGCCGAGGTAGTTTTCGATCTTCGAGCTGGAACCGGCCTGTCCTCCTGGAGAGTTTGTCTCCAGCACGAGAACATCGAGCCCTTCCGATGCGGCATACACGGCCGCCGCCAGTCCCGCAGGACCCGCGCCGACGATCACGACATCGCGTATATGAGTCTGGTCGATGGCTTCGTTGAAGCCGAGGCATTGGGCGATCTGCTGGTTGGTCGGGTTGCGCAGCACCACCTCGCCGCGGCAGATCACCACGGGCACATCCGCCGGGGTAAGGTGAAACCGGTCCAGCAATTCCTGAACGTCGGCGTCGCGGTCGAGATCGATGTACGAATATGGATGACCGTTGCGCGTCAGAAATTCTTTGACCCGTAGCGTTCCAGAGCAATGATTCGACCCGACGAGCACGACATTGCCAAGCCCATGTGCGATCAGCTCGACCCGGCGCAGGATGAAAGCGCGCATGATCAGCTCGCTCAGTTCGCTGTCGGTCTGCACGAGCATCAATAGGCGCGCGCGCTCCAGCTCGATCACTTCGCCCGGCTCGCTGGCGCGCGATCGAACGAGGGTGGGGCGGCCGGAAAGCATGTTGACCTCGCCGGTGAACTGACCGGGTCCATGAACGGCGACTAGCGTCTCGCTCGTGCCCGATGGCCGGGCAACCTCGACCCGGCCCGCCGTGACGACAAAGAACGGCACGACCCGCGCTCCCGCCTCGATGAGCACCTCTCCAGACCGGATCGCACGCAACTTTCCATGGGCGGCGATCCGTTCGATCTGAGCGGGCGTCAGGGTCGGAAACATGCGCTCGGCGCCTGAGGAAAGCGTCAGTGTAATCGGCAGTGCTGTATCGGTCATGGGCGATGCACCTTGTCGATTGGCATTAGTCCTCTGACATACCCGTTAGCTTCGCAACTTGATGCTGAAAATGGCTTCTCCAGCTTTCCGGAAGCGCCGCGATTTCAATGGCGCGTCGCAGCAATCCGACGTTGTGCTTCTCATGGGTGTAGAGGGCGGTAATATCGCTGACGGTTAAACTGTCTGGGCTTTTTTCGATCAGCTCGATCGGGTCGCCGGCGCCGACTTCACCCTCTTGCAACACCGCCAGGTAGAAACCCGAGCGCCCGCTTGCAAGGAATCTTTTGACCATGTCAGAGCGGCCGAAGCGAATAGCGAGCTTGTAACAGGGCATGCGCGGCTCGGTCACCATTGCCATGGCAGAGCCGATGCGAAATTTGTCACCGATGTTTAGCTCCGATTCAAAAAGTCCCGCGGTGGTGAAGTTCTCGCCGAACATGCCCCAGGGCAATTTCATCCCGGGCAATTCGTTTCTCCAGTAGTCGTAGTGTTCGGAAGGGTAGGCGTACACCGCTTTGCTGGGTCCGCCATGCACCGACAGATCCGCCTGCCGATCACCGTCAAGATTGAGGGTCCGCAGCATGACACGGCCCGCTACTGGTTGTTTAAAAATTCCCGTCGACACTGGATCGCCATTGCTCTCCACGAGCCGGGGAAGGCCAACATTGACCGAGATGATCTTCATGTCAGATCCCATAGGAAGATTTCTTTGTTGTCGCTGAAATCGGTTCCGCTGGTGGCATCGTCGGTGACCATTGTTCTATTCTCACTTGCAAGTATTCGAATTGTTAACGTCGGTTCCCGTCTATCGCCGTTATTTTCTCCGCGGGCTCTCGGATCCCATAGTAAGCACCACCCGAAACCTCGCCTTGCCGCTCATCATGTGTTCGTAGGCTTCGGCGGCGCGCTCGAGCGGAAAAATTTCGTTCATGGAGCGCACGCCGGTGAGCAGGCTGAATGAAAGCGTATCCTGCGAATCGATGGAACTGCCGGAAGGCCAACCGATGATCGAACGCCGCCCGCCGATGAAGAGAATTGCGTTCACGTCGACCGGCTCATCAGCGGCACCGACGATGATCAACTTTCCGTTGACGGCGAGACCGCCCAAGACCGCGCTCATCGCTTTGCCGCTGGTCACGGTTGCAAGGATGACCTTTGCGCCGCCGAGCTTGACCAACTCCGCGGCAGCATCCTGCGCCTGACTATCGATGTAAATGAGCTGCACCGAGCTTTCGCGCCAGCGGTTCCTTGTCCATTCCCCGCGCGATGGCAACGGTTCTAAAACCCATCTTCGCGGCGAACTGAATCCCCAGGTGGCCAAGGCCGCCGATGCCGAGCACGGCGACCAGATCGCCCGGCCGGGCGCCGCTGTTGCGCAGAGAATTGAAAGTGGTGACTCCAGCGCACATCAGCGGTCCTGCGTCCAGCGCTGAAAGATCATCCGGGATCAGCGCCAGGGCACCGGCGGGAGCGATCATGTATTCGGCGTAGCCGCCGTCGTAGGCGATGCCGGGCACTTGGAAGGCGATCTGGCAGGTAACGAAATCACCGCGACGGCAGGAATCGCAGTAGCCGCAGTTGCCACCGTGCCAACCGACTCCGACCCGTTGGCCCGCAGTCCAGCCAACGACACCTGTCCCCACCGCATCGACGATTCCTGCGACCTCATGTCCAGGCACCCGTGGGTATTGTATACCCGGCCAGCTGCCTTCCTTTGTGAAAGAGTCACTGTGGCAGACGCCGCAAGCGTCAACCTTGATCCGCACCGAACCGGCGCCGGGTTGCGGGATGTCCCGTTCGACAATCTCCAAGGGTCCCTTGGGACCAGCGACTTGCGCGACACGCATTTTCGACATGATTTCTCCAATCGTTTTTCGTCTGTCCATTCCCCCGTCTACGCGACTGGGATTATCGGTATTTGTACCGCTTCAGGCGCGCCGCCGGCAATGGCGGCCTTGGAACCGTCGATCTGTTCGTGCGGTGTGCCAAGGAGAATCCGACTGGTCTCATCGAGTCGGGTGATGTGATTTGCTGCGAGAGTCAGGTTCAGCGCGCTTAGGGTCCCGACGAGTTGCTCCGGCGTGCGCGGACCGAGGATGGGTATCAGTGCCGTCGTCGATGCGCGCGCTTTATGCAACAGCCAGGCGATGGCGACCTCCGTCGGCGACCTTCCGGCATCCTTGGCGACCGCCATCACCGCATCGAGGATCGCGCGCTCGCGCGCGGTCTTTTCGGTGTGGACCAACCGGGCAAGCATCGAGTTGATGCGCCCTTCGTCGCTCTGACGATATTTGCCGGTGAGAAAGCCGCCGCCGAGGGGCGACCATAGCGCGACTCCCAACCCGAGTGCTTCGGCCATCGGCAAAAGCTCGCGATCCGCCGTACGCTCGGCGAGACTGTATTCGATCTGGATACCGGCAAGGGGCGACCAGCCACGCAGTTCGGCCAAAAGATCGGCGCGAGAGACTCTCCAGGCAGGAAAGTTGGACAGGCCGGCATAGTGAATCTTGCCGGCGCGCACCAGATCGTCGAAGCCACGCAGGATTTCGTCCATCGGCGTCATGCCGTCGGCGAAGTGCGCCCAGTAAAGATCGATGCGCTCGGTATTGAGCCGTTTGAGACTACCCTCGACGGAACGCACCATGTTTTTGCGGCTGTTGCCGGTGCGTGAAATACCGTCGGTGGCGGTGGTTCCCAAGGTATATTTCGTGGCGACAACGAAATAATCGCGATCGGCCGCGATAAAATCACCGAGCAATTCCTCGGACTCGCCGAACTGGTAGCTATCGGCGGTGTCGATAAAGTTGCCGCCGGCTTGGACGTAGCCATCGAAGACCTTTTTCGCTTCCGCGCGCTCCGCCCCATGCCCCCAGCGCGTGCCGAAGTTGCCCGCGCCCAAGGCGAGCTCGGCGACGCGCAATCCGGTTCGGCGGCCAAAGATCTTATATTGCATTCCAGTGCTCCTCGATTTCACGCGTGCCGCGGCAATTTCCCGAAGTCCGTTCCTAAACTAATTGGCGCATCATGCGGTAAACCCGCCGTCGATTTTCAGGCTCGCGCCGGTGACGAAAGCCGCTTCCGGACCGGCGATATAGGAAACCATGGCGGCGACTTCGTCGCCGTGGCCGTAGCGCCCCAGCGCCATCAAGCTTTTCATGGATTCGGCGAACGGTCCATCGGCCGGGTTCATATCCGTGTCCACCGGACCGGGCTGGATGTTGTTGACGGTGATGCCGCGCGGGCCGAGATCGCGCGCGAGGCCTCGGGTAAAACTGGCCACGGCGCCCTTGGTCAATGCATAAACGGAACCGCCGGCGAACGGCATGAGATCGCTATTGACGCTGCCGATGTTGATGATCCGGCCGCCTTGTTTCATGTGGCGCGCGGCCGCTTGCGCCGCGACAAAAACGCCCCGCACGTTCACCGCGATGAGTCGATCGAACTCGGCCAGTTTGAATTCGTCTATGGGCGCGAGGGTTGCGATACCGGCGTTGTTGACCAGTACGTCGAGGCCGCCGAAGGCTTGCACCGTTGCGGCAACAGCGTTGCGCACCGCTTCGGCATCGGCGCTGTCGGCGCGGATTGCCAGGGCGTGGCCGCCGTTCGATTCGATGGCGCGCACGACTTCGTCGGCTTTTTGCGGCGAACTGGTATAAGTGATGGCGACCGATGCGCCGTCCGAGGCCAGCCGTTTGGCGATGGCCGCGCCGAGACCGCGCGATCCCCCGGTGACGAGAGCTACTTTACCCTTGAGTGTAGTCGACATGGTTGATGTTCTCCGCTCCAATGTGAAGTTTGCCGATTAGTCAGTAGTTCAAGACTCGCCAGCTACCCGCCGGCATAGATCTGTGCCGTGCCACCGTTGACAAACAGCTCAATGCCGTTGACGAGCTGCTGTCCTCCGACCCAAGAAATAATACCGCCTTGGCGATCTCATCGGGCGTCCCCGCGCGGCCGAGCGGCGTGGTGTCGACGATTTGTGCTTTGAACTCTGACCGGCGTTGGCAAAGAGTACGTCGATGCGGTCTCGCTGTTCTTTCACGGCAGCGAATAGCCGATCGAGATCCCCGAGCTTCGAGATGTCGCTCTGAACGGCGGTGGCGTTGGCACCGAGCTGCCGCACCGCTTCATCGAGTTCGATTTGGCGGCGGCCCGTGATGAATACATGCGCGCCTTCCTCAACGAATCGTTTTGCGGTGGCGAGTCCGATGCCGCTGCTGCCTCCGGTTATGACCGCAACCTTGCCGGTCGGTTTATTCATGGTTTTCCCCTAACGATTGATGGAAAACCGCCTCTGCCGAGAAGCGACTCATGCAGCGCGTCGCCCAACGACTCGGGTATTATCCTCGCGACCACTTGTGAATGCGCCGGCGACGCCGTGCTATGACATCATTAAAGATCCACGACACCACCGGGTACAGGGCTGATGGTTCGCGGACAAAGGGCATGACTTCGTCCGTCACGGCGACGACGGGATCTCCCAAAGTAGTCTTAATAACTCTTCGCTGTTTGATCGGCATAATATTTTCCCTTCCCACAACTTAAATCGTCGGGATTGTCCCGCCGTCGATGACGTACTCGCTTCCGGCGATGGAAGAAGCCCGGTCTGATGCCAGGAACGCGACCAGTTCGGCGACTTCCTCAGGTCGGTTTGGCCTGCCTAGTGGGATGCCGCCGAGAGAGTCCATGATGCGTTGCCGTGCGGCATTTTCGCTAATACCCGTTCGTTGCGCGATTTCGTCGACCATGCCCTGCGCGGCCTCGGTTTCGGTGTATCCGGGCGCAACCGTGTTCACGCGAATACCCTTGGGACCGACCTCCTTGGAGAGCCCCTTGCTGTAGTTCGTCAACGCGGCCTTTGCGGCTGCGTACGCCAAGGTGGCTTCAAAGAGCGGCAGCGTTCGCTGGATGGACGAGATATGGATGATCACGCCCGAGCCTTGCTTCAACATCGCCGGCAGGAAGACGCGATCCAGTCGGACGGCGGCGAACAGGTTGGTGTCGAACGCATGTTGCCAATCGTCATCGGACAACACTAATGCGCCCCCGCCCGGCGCCGCAGAACCGCCTACGTTGTGGATCAAGATGTCGAGGCCGTCGAGACGATCCACTATCGCATTGAAGACCCGATCGATGCCTTCGCGCGTACTGACGTCTGCTTGGATGAACCGATCAGACGCGCCACCAGGAGGAAGAGATCGCGCCGTCGCGAGCACCTTTCCACCTTCCCGAATGAGGCGCTCGACAATCGCTGCGCCGATGCCCCTGGTCCCACCCGTAACCAGGATTCGTCTGCCCGCGAAATCGCCTGCCTCGTGTGTTTGCGATTCATGTTGCATAAGTCCTCTTTAGTGCCGAAATGATTCGAGAGAAGTCTTCAGCCAATCCATCGTTTGCAGAGGTTTGGATCCTTGACGTTCGGCTTTCTCTGTAAATTAGTTGTCCACAGGAACCCTGGTTGTTTTTTCTACAAAGCCTCACACCAACAGATCCTCGATTTTTACCGGCAGTTCCCGCACGCGGACTCCGGTTGCGTGGTGCACTGCCGCCGTGATTGCGGCGGCGATACCGGCCAGGCCGATCTCGCCGATGCCGCGTGCGCCAAGTTCGTTAATCTCTTTGTCGGGATAATCGAGGAAGTGCACCTCGATCGGCGGTGCGTCGGCGTTGACCGTCATGACGTAGTCGGCCAGATTACTGTTGATCGGTGCGCCAGTCTGTGGATCGTAAGAGGTGTGTTCGAAGAGCGCCATGCCGATTCCCATCACAACCGCGCCCTCGATCTGATTCCGACCGGCCAGCGGATTGAGAATGAGGCCGGCATCGATGACCGTCACCACGCGGCTGACGCGCAATCGAGCGATCTCGGGCTGCCACGTGACTTCAACGAAGTGACAGCCGAACGAGTGTGTGGAGAACTTTGGCTTTGGATTTCCGAGCGTCCCTTCGGATCTGCCGCTGCCCGTGACCAGGCGAAGGTTTGCGCGCCGAAGTAAATCCGCGAACGGCACGCCGCGTGCCGGACCATCAGCTCTCACAAAGATCCGGCCGCCTTCGAATTCCAGATCATCCGGCTTGCGCTTCTCAAACGGCGATCCCGGCGTAGTCGTTGCGATGCTGAGCAGCGATGCAATCGCATTGTCTGCGGCCTGAAAGACGCCCGGCACCAGCGATGAGGTCGCCAAGGAGCCGCCCGAGAGCGGACCCTCCGGGAGCGACGTATCGCCGAGTGCGACTTCGATCTTTTCAAGCGGCACTCCGGTTTTGTGCGATGCAAGCTGCGCGAGATTCGTGTACGTCCCGGTACCGATGTCTTGCGTGGCGCAGGCGACGCGAGCCGTCCCGTCGTCCCGCAGTTGCACGCTCGCTGCCGCAGGGAATCGTCCGGCAATCCACGTGCATCCCGCCATTCCCCAGCCGAGGATCAAACCGTCGCGCTTCATCGAGCCGATTTCGGGAGTGCGTTTCGACCAGCCGAACTTCTCCGCGCCGAGTTCGAAGCATTGAAGCAAATGGCGCGACGAGAACGGAAGTCCCAGCCCCTCGTCGATCTTCGGCTCGTTCATGACGCGGAGCTCGACCGGGTCGATCTTGAGTCGGTCGGCCAGCTCGTTCATCGCCGACTCGATTGCATAGACGCCGGGCACGGCGCCGGGGCCGCGCATGTCGGCCGCTGCGCCGATGTTCCGCCTGGCGCGTCCAAACGCGACGCGAAGGTTGGCAACGCTGTATTGAAACGGCGTGGCTTCGCCGCAATCCTCGTGGTGGGCGTCGAGCATCGACCGCTGATAGACGTAGTCGTGCTGGAGCGCAACGAGCTTGCCTTCCGGTGTCGCGCCGAGCCGGACGCGCTGCTGTGTGCGCGGCCGGTGACCGACGGACTGGAACATCATTTTGCGGCTGAGCACGAGTTTAACTGGCTTGCCGAGCTGCCGCGCCGCGGCGGCGGCGAGCGGACATTGTGTCCATGGCCATAGCTTGCTGCCGAAACCTGAGCCAACAAATTTGCTGATGACGCGGACGTTCTCCTTCGGCAAGCCGAACATCTGCGCGAGCACGCTGCGGAGGTTAACGACTCCCTGCGACGACTCATACAGCGTCAGCCTGGAGCCCTCCCAGATCGCGGTCGTGGCGTGCAGCTCGAGAGGGTTTTGTGTCTCCGCCGGTGTGACATAGGTCTGGTCGAGTTTGACCGGGGCGCTTGCGAACGCGGCCTCGGCGTCGCCGCGCTGACTATCCAGGCGGTGGCGCATGCCGAAGGTGGTGACAACCTGGTCGGGCTCGGCGTCCGCCTCCAGATGAGTCGCGACGTTGGGCTTCTCCTTGTCGTACGTCGCGCGCACCGCATCGGCTGCCGCTTTGGCAGCCTCGAACGTGTCCGCCACAGCGAGCGCAATGTACTGGCCGTAATAACGAACGACGTCGTCCTCGAACGGCGGGCGGCGCTCTTCGCAGATGCCTTCCATTCCCGGCTCTGGTACCGAACGGAAGATCTTGCCGATGTTATCGCGATGAAAGATCGCGCGCACGCCGGGCATCTTCTCGGCCGCGGTTGTATCGAGTTTGCGAATCCGGCCATTGGCGATTGCCGCCTCGACCGGCACGGCATACAGCAGCCCGGGAAAATGGAAATCGGAGGTGTACTGCGCCTTTCCGCTCACTTTCAACGGGCCTTCCACACGAGGCTTGTCGCGACCAATCGGTGATGTCGTCGGGATTTCTTGTGTCGTTGACATGTTCGCTCCTTCAATAAATCACGCTGTCGCCATCTGGAGCGCGTGCGTGAGGCAGCGCTTGGCCAACTCGACTTTGAACCCATTCTCACTCTGCGGTTTGGCGTCGCATAACGCCGCCTCCGCCGCCTTGCGAAAGTTCGCCTGGCCGATAGCCTGGCCGACCAGCGCAGCTTCGGCCTCGGGAGATCGCCATGGCTTGGTCCCGACACCGCCCAGAGCGACGCGTGCCTGAGTCACTCTTCCCTCCGCGACCATGATCACGACGGCCGCCGACGCCAGGGCGAACTCGTAGGACGCCCGGTCGCGCAGCTTCAGATAGACCTGCCTGCTCCCCGCGACGGGCGGTGGGAGGAGTGACGTAGGTGATGAGGTCGCCTGGTTCGAGCACGGTTTCACGGTGCGGTGTGCTGCCGGGCAGAAGATGAAAGTCACCGAATGGGATCGACGCGCTCACCCTTCGGGCCTTGCACATGGATCGTCGCTTCCAAGGCCGCCATCGCCACACACATGTCCGACGGGTTGGTCGCGATGCATTGTTCGCTTGTGCCCAGGATGGCGAGCGTCCGGTTGCTGCCGGTGATCGCCGGACAGCCGGCGCCGGGCTCTCGCTTGTTGCAGGGCATGGCGGTGTCGCGGAAGTATACGCACCGCGTGCGCTGCAGGAGATTGCCCGCCGTCGTCGCCATGTTGCGCAGCTGGGCCGATGCGCCCGCGAGAAGCGCCTGCGACAGCACGGCATAATTTCGTTGCACCGTTGGATGGTGAGCGAGATCTGAATTTCGAACCGTGGCGCCAATCTTCAGCCCGCCATCCGGCGTTGCTTCGATCTTGTCTAGCGGCAAACGGTTAATGTCGATCACCCGCGCAGGCGTTTCGACGTTCAGCTTCATCAAGTCCAGCAGCGTTGTCCCACCGGCGACAAACCGAACGTCCGCGCCCTGCTGCGCGGTTTTCGCCTGCGCGGCAGTCAGCAACCGCCGCCGTGGAATCTGCTGGCCAAACGAATTCAAAGGTATGCATGGATAGCCTCCTGCTCGCGTCTAAGTGTTTTTGCGAACTTGTTGGATCGCGGCCACGATATTGGCATAGGCGCCGCAGCGGCAAATGTTACCGCTCATCAGTTCCTTGACCGCCGCGTCGTCGGGGCCGCAGGGTTCGTTGAGCAATGCAATGGCCGACATAATCTGGCCTGACGTACAATAGCCACACTGGTATCCGTCGCACGCGACAAATGCCGCTTGCATGGGATGCAAGTTGTCGGGGGTGCCCAGGCCCTCTATGGTCGTGATCTCTGCCCCGTCATGCATTACAGCCAGGGTAAGACATGAGTTCACCCGCCTGCCATTCACATGCACGGTGCATGCGCCGCATTGCCCGTGATCACAACCCTTCTTCGTTCCGGTGAGAGCAACAGTCTCACGGATGCAATCGAGGAGCGTTGTCCGAGGGTCAACGCGAAGCTGGTGATCCTTGCCGTTGATGCGTAGCGTGACGCCCACCTCTGACCCACCGTCGATTGCGCGCATAACCGTTCCTCCTGTTGCCGCTTGACTATCGACCGCCGCAGCGCTGGTCACGATACCGGCCCCCGCAAGCGATAGCTCCAGAAATTCCCGTCTCTCGTCCATCGCGACTCAGCCATGGTGGCTCCTTCTTACGTCGCTCGTCCTGAGTTCCTGACCGCCAATATTCCAATCGATTTCTGAGTAACCGGCCTTCATCGTCTAAGCCTTGGCGAAGGCGAGCAGATCCTCGTTGACCTGGTCTTTGTGGGTCGTGCACATGCCGTGCGGCAATCCGGGATAGACCTTCAGTGTCGAGCCTTTAACGATCTTGGACGCGAGCAGGGCCGATGCGCCGATCGGCACGATCTGATCGTCGTCACCGTGCATGAACAAGGTCGGCACATCGATCTTCTTCAGATCGTCAGTGAAGTTCGTTTCCGAGAACGCCTTGATGCAATCGACGACGCCCTTGAAGCCGGCCATCATTCCCTGAAGCCAGAACGAGTTCCGAACCCCTTCCGAAACTTTTGCCGTGGGCCGGTTGTAGCCGTAAAACGGTATCGTCAGTTCCTTGAAGAACTGCGAGCGGTCGGCCATTACGCCGGCGCGTATGCCGTCAAACACGTCCATCGGCAGACCGCCGGGATTGCCGGCGGTCTTCAACATCAGCGGCGGCACCGCGCCGATCAGCACGGCCTTGGCCACGCGCCCGGTACCGTGACGGCCGATGTAGCGGGCGACTTCGCCGCCGCCGGTCGAGTGGCCGACGTGAATCGCATTCTTTAGATCGAGGGCTTCGACCAGCTTCGCCAGGTCGTCGGCGTAAGTATCCATTTCATTGCCATTCCACGGCTGGCTCGATCGGCCATGGCCGCGTCGATCATGGGCGACACAACGAAAACCGCGGGATGCCAGATAAAACATTTGGTCTTCCCAGGCATCCGCGCTCAGCGGCCAGCCATGACTGAAGACGATCGGCTGCCCGCTGCCCCAGTCCTTGTAATAAATCTCGATGTCTTGGGAATTTTCCTTGCCGACGGAAATAAATGGCATTGGCGTCCCTCCTAATTGCGCATGCTGGGAATTTTATTAGCAAAAACATGGTTATGCGTCTCATTCTTTTCGATCGCGCTCTCGGAGCATCCATTGGCGGATGCGGCGAGCAGTGCAGCAGTTCGACGTTGTTCGCTGCCCAGGCGTTGAGATAGCGAACGAATTTGACGTCCACCAGTGTCACGCCATCGAGATCCAACACGATCGGCAACGAAGCATTTTTATTTGCATCGTGAATTCATCGAGATGCTCCGAGCTCAACCGACCGCTCAGACGGATGACCGTCTTGAGCCCGTCGGCAACTTTTTCAATTCTTAATGAATGTCACGGTTATTTTCTCACCTCAATGGGGGACAGATAGTGCAACCACGAGACCAGCGACAATTCGTTGAAATAGTAGAGCTTAACCCAAACGTAACTGCCGAACTCTCGGCATTTGCTGAATAGTCGGCAAATGGTAGTCACCATGCGCCTCAGCTGCGCGGCCAGGGAAATGTGCTGTTAGCCTAGCCGCGATTATTATAGATTCGCCGATCCGGTCGCGGCCGGTTCCCCGAAGAACGATTTGAACGAAGCGAAGCGCTTGAACGGCTGCACCGGTTTGAACGTGAGTTTATCCGGTCATTTATTCTCAATAACCATATAAGCCGCCAACGCACTGGCCAGCTTAGGAAAGTCCAGTGACCGGATGAACACGGAATTCGTCGATCGCCTGTCAACCCGAGCCGCACCGGCGCGACAACAACATCCGCAGCTGTTCGGTGCGAGCTATGCCCGCGGCTTGGAAGCTGGCGGCAAACGCCGAATTCGCGCCGACGATCGGCGCGACGTCGCATTCGAGAAAACGCAGGCGGTCGGTTTCCACTTCGTGAATCAGGTCAATCCGTGCCGCCCAGTCAATCTCGAAGGTCCTGGCGATTTCCAACGCCGTGCGCTGCACGCGCTCGGCGAGAGCGATGTCAGCGAGTGGCGCGCGGGGAGCCGGCCGGAGATACTTGCGGAAGAAAGAATAAGGCGTTGCTTCGGGTAGGAAAATGCGTAGCGGCATTCCGGCCCGGTCGCGGAATACGGCGACCGTGAGCTCCACCCCGTGCACGTATTGCTGCGTGATGTAGCGGTCGGTTCGGGCGTATGCGGGAATCCGACCGTCCTTGAGGAGCCGCACGCCGATCGAATCGGACCCGCGCCGGGGTTTGAGCACCATCGGGATCGACGTCATGCTCGACTCGCTGGCGAGCGCGGTTGCCGGGCAATCCACCCCGTGTGCGGTCGCGATACGGTATGCATCGTACTTATCGTAACAGCGTTGCATCACTGCAGCGCTGGGCCCGAGAAAAGGCAACCCGGCGCGCGCGAGCGTCTGCACGGCGGTGAGCATGACGGGGTCGGAAAGGCGCAGCACAAGCAGCCCGGTAGGCAGGTCGGAGACCGAACCATCGCGCAATTGGGCGAGCCGCACCGCGTACCCCGCGCGGCGCAATTCCTCGGCGAACAAACGCGCTTCGGAGCGATGGATCCAGGCGAGCGGATGCGGCTGCCAGGATTCGCGAAGGACGGTGACGTTCATCGATTACCTATTCTCGATTAGGGTCAGCGCCACCAAGGCACTGGCCAGCGCCAGGCACAGCGCCGTGAGCATCACCCGACGGAAAGCGAAGACAAAGGATGCGTCGATGGCCTGCTTCACGGCAAGCCGCAGTCGGCCATCGGAGCTGAAGGACAGTTCCGCTCCGGCGAGTTTGACCCGTTGCCCATTGATCTCGCGATGGATTTCCGCGGATAGGCCCAGCGGTGCCAAGCGCCGATCGAGGTCACGGTTGAATGAATGCACCACCACGATCCCTAAAAGCGCGATGCCCAGAAGTCCGGCGATGCGGGAGACGGCGTTGTTGACGCCGGAGGCTACGCCGGCACGCTTTTGAGAGACGGCGTTCATCACGGTGGTGGTCAGCGGCGCGATGCTGACTGCCATGCCTACCCCGAGCACAACCATGGCGGGGAAAAATGTCACCCAGTAACTGCCGCCGACCGCAGGAATCATAAACAAGCCGTAGGCGAGAGCGACGATGGCGGGACCCACGACCAACGGCAGCTTGGCGCCATACCTTTGCACCAGGCCGCCGGACCAGCGCGAAAGCACAAACAAAATGGCGATGAACGGCAGCCAGGCGGCGCCGGCGGCAGTTGCCGAGTACTCTTGGACCTGGATCAAATTGAGCGGAAAGAAAAACATGCTGCCGCCCAAGGCGGTGTAAAGGAAAAAAGTCAGCAAATTGGCGCCGCTAAAATTGCGTGAGCGAAACAGCGTGAGGGGCAGCATCGGATGCGCCGAACGCGCTTCGACGACAAAGAAAAGCGCCAGCGACAGCGCGCCGCCGCTGAGGGTCGCGAGCACCAGCGCATGGCCGAACCCCAAACTTGATGATTCGATCAGGCCGTACACAAGCGCGCCCAGACCCAGCGTCGCGAGGGCGGCGCCGGGCCAATCGAGAGTGGCATCAGCATCATCATCCCTGCTTTCAGGCACGTGCAGCAAAGCGATTAATAATACGACGAGAGCAAGCGGCACGTTGATAAAGAACACGGCGCGCCACGAGGCATGCTCGATGAGCCAGCCGCCGAGGACCGGACCGATGCCCGCGGTGATCGCGGTGAATCCCGACCATGTGCCGATCGCCTGGCCACGCCTGGTTTCATCGAAGGAGGCGCTGATGATGGCGAGGCTTCCGGGCACGAGCAGCGCGCCGGCGACGCCCTGAATCGCGCGCGCGGCGATCAGTTGACCGATGCTTTGCGCCAGGCCGCAGCCGATCGACGCCAGTGCGAAGAGAGCGACGCCGCAGCAGAAGATGCGCCGCCGGCCGAAGCGGTCGCCCATCGATCCGCCGGCCAAAAGCAATGCGGCGAGAAAAAGCGCGTAGGATTCGACTACCCACTGCACGTCGAGAACCGTCGCGTTGAGATTTTTTTGCAGCGCCGGCAGCGCGACGTTGACCACCGTGCCATCGATGAAGGCCATGCTCGACCCCAAAATGGTCGCGGCCAAGATCCACGGCTCCGACCCGCGCGCGCAGGTCGCGACGGTCGGGGGCGCTCGCATCACGCCTTCATCGCATGGCGGTGGAAAAAAATTTCCCATCATATCACCGGAATTGTCGGCGGCGACGGCTACTGGACAGGAGCCGGTGCACCGTCGATACCGCGTACTATGCGTACACCTAGCGGAACCCGAGGTTTTGCCAAAGCCAACCAATCAATTGATTCTCGCGTACTCTTCGCGGCCCTCGCCTTTATCCGATCATGGCTTAAATGGTGGCAAGTTTAAATGAAGTTTTAAATATCGGGAGCGTCCGATGTGTTCAAGAAAATTCAAACACCCAAGGCGAATCATCCAGAACAAAGGAGTCGATGACGATCTTCGCTGGGGGCTCGCTGGCGAGCGGGATAACCGGGGCGAGCCGACATTTGTCCGTCGGGTTTTGTGCACTAGCGGTCGTTGCAAACAACACGATAGCAGCGACCGATAGCACAGCCGCGCCTTTCGAGCTCCGATACTTCAGATTTGCCATATTTTATTTCCTCTAGGTTCACTAAATCGCCGCCTTTGCTGAACCGGTGAATGTCGCCGCGTTCTTCCTGACAAAATCCTGCACGTGCAACGGCGCTTGTCCGGTTAGCGCGCGCACGTCGTCCGATATCCGGTCGTAGAGGCCTGCGCGGTGCATATCGGCCATCGTCGCGAGGTGGTTCACCAGATGAATGGGCAAGCCGCGCTCGAGCAGCCCGTCCCGCCAGGGCTCGACCGGAATGTCGTGAAAGGTGATCGTGCGGCCCAGCGCCTGCGAATACTCCTGTGCAAAGAAATGCATGTTCTCCGATCGCGGACCGGTCAGGTGATAGATCTTGCCGATGTGCGGCTGCGGATCGGTGAGCAGCGCGGCGAGCACACGGGCAACGTCTTCCACTGCGACCGGCGAAGTCTTGCCCTCGCCAAAGGGTAGTCTGATCTGATTCGATTCTCTGACCGAATCGGGAGTGAGAATCAGGAAGAAGCCTTCGAGAAGCACTGTCGGCCGCACATGCACGACCGGCAGACCGGACCAGTTCAGCGCCTGCTCGGCGAGCCAGTGCAGCTTGTGCTGCGGGCTCGCGGTGGTTTCGGTAATGCTCATCTGTGCGAGCGTCATCTGCGACATATTGATGAACGCCTTCACGCCGTGATGCTTCGCCACCGCCGCCGCATTGACGGTCGCGGCCAGATAGGTATCCGAAACCGACATGCCGAAGTACATCGTCTCGCAGCCGGCGATCACCCTATGCATCGAATCGAGATCGAGCAGATCGCCGACCACGACCTCCGCACCCATGTCGCGCAAGGCCTGCGCGCGTTGGTCTTCGTTTCGCACCATCGCACGCACCGCCTTGCCTTGCTTCAACAGCAGTTCGGTGACCGTGCGCCCTACCGCGCCGACGCGGCCCGCCGCGCCGGTGACTAGAATGGGATTGGCCATGTTTTTTTCCTCCTAAGCGTTCGCGACTCTACGAGCGCGCACGAAGTGATCGCCACCGATGTCTTCGATTCGATCAATGGTCGGCCAAGTCGCCCAGCATCCGGGCCAGGTCCATTTCCGCGTCTCGGGTCTGGAAGCCGCGCTTCATCGCGGCTTGGAACCGGCTCTGGGCCTCGGGGTTGCGCGACGCCCTCGCCGAAGAGATCGGAATCGCGACGGAAGTCCTCGGCCGGCGCGAGCGCGATCGCATTGACCCGCTCCTTGACCGCGACATGGCCGGCGGCCGGAAATCCGGCGATCCGATGAGCGAGCGATCTGACGAAATCGCCGAGCGCTTTGGCGGGCAACGCTCGATTGATCCAGCCGTACCGTTCAGCCAGCTCCGCGTCGTAATCCTCCGCGCTCAACATGACCTCGAGCGCCCGGGCGCGGCCCATGAGGCGCGCGAGGTGTTGGGCGCCGCCTCCGCCGGGGATCACACCGAACGCCGGCTCCGGCTGACTGAAGATCGCCGACTCGCGCGCGGCAAAGCGCATGTCGCACGCCAGCACGAACTCGCTGCCGGCGCCGCGTACGCGACCCTCGATCTGCGCGATGGTGACGAGGCGGCTTGCGCTCAGATGGCGAAACAGGAGGGCGATCGACGCTTCGCCGGTCAGCTTCGCCGCCTCCTGCCCGGTACTCCTTGATCCGGGTCACGTCGACATGGGAAATGAAATAGTCGGGGTCGGCGCTCTTGAACACGAGCACCTGGAAAGCGTCGTCGGCCTCGGCTCGCTGAATGAGGGAGACCAGATCGCGGACCAGTTCCGGCCCCAGAAGATTCATCGGCGGGGCGGCGATTTCCGCGAACAGGACGGCGCCTTCCTGGCGCACGGTGAGCGTCTCGAAAACCATCTCGCTTTGGGTTTGCTTGGTTTCGTTGGTGATACTGGTCTGCGCGTCACTGGCGGGCGCGAGCAGGCACAGCCCTACTGCTGCCGCAGCCAAGGATGCGCGAAAACTTGTCATCTGTGCTGGTCCGGTCATGGGTGATCTCCTTTCCGAAAGATCGCTTGGTCACGAGTATTGATTCTGCCGAACGCGTTTAGCGCTCACTTGACCACCGTGAGGAGCGGCTTCCTTTCTCGACGATATAGGTGGCGAGCTCCGCTGCGCGGCCCGAACGGAATTCCTAAGACCGTTCGCCCTGAGCCTAGTCGAAGGGCTCCAAAAATTCGAACGCTAAACTGGCGTTACAGTTCACTAGTCTCCGCCGTGGATCAGCCGAACGTGAACGCAAAAGCCTCCACGCCCGGCATCGAGAAACTCGATCTCGAACTGTCGATCAGCGATGGGCTTCGGTTGTCGGATCAGCTGATACAGCCGCTGTTCGGCAACCGTGCCGTTGCCTTGTTCGTCAACGTCGATGCCGTGAGCAGCGCCCGGCGGCTGGCCATCGATGAGCACGCGAAAGCGCACCGAAGTTCCTCGCGCTGCCGGCCCCATGACGAGATGAAGATCGCGGGCGTGAAAGCGGTACGCGATCCGCCCGTTGGCCTTGTTCAGCACGGCGGCCTGTTTCGTCATCGTCCAATCGCCCGAAAGCGCCCACTGATTGAGCCTCAACTGCGCCGGGGCAGCATAGACGCGGCGCTTGTCCAACGCGGCACCGCCGGGAGACGCAAAATTCTCGGTGCGCTCATAGCCGACATAGTTTTCCGGCGACCTCAAGTTGCCCCAGTCGGCCGCAGCTTCCACGCCACGGCCATCGACGGAAACCAGTTCATGACCGATGCCGTCGCTTCCGGCCTCGGCCAGCAATTGTTGAATGACCCTTTCCGACTGTTCGTATTCGCCCTCGCCGAAATGATGATGGCGAATACGTCCCTGCGCATCGACGAAATAGAGCGCCGGCCAATATTGGTTCTTGAAAGCACGCCATATCGCATAGTCGCTGTCGATCGCGATCGGATAATCGACCTTCATGTCCTTCGCGGCTCGGCGAACGTTATCGAGGTTTTTCTCGAATGCGAACTCGGGCGTGTGCACGCCGATCACCACCAAACCTTGATCCTTGTATTTCTCGGCCCAGGCGCGGACATAGGGAAGCGTGCGCAGCCAATTGATGCAGGTGTAGGTCCAGAAGTCGATCAGGACGACTTTTCCGCGCAGGCCGGCCGCCGTCAACGGCTCCGAGTTGAGCCAGCCGGTCGCGCCGCCGAGTGAAGGCATCTCGCCTTCAACGGCTAACTGAACCGCCGCCGCGGGCGTCATCTTCTGCGCCGCGCTTCTATCCGCGGCTACGCCCTGGTTTTGCGCGCCGATCGCGCCGCCGAGTGCCGCGGCCAGCAAGAGTTGATAGGTTTTCATGATGAGTGCATTTCAACGCTTCAATTACGGTCGACATCGATAATCGCCTTGGCAAAGGCTTGCGGGCGCTTCCTGCGGCAGATTGTGGCCGATGCCGCCCCGGACAGGCCGGTGCGAATACTTACCCGTGAATTTCTTCGCGTACGAACTTGGGTCAGGGTGCGGCGCACCGTTGGCATCGCTTTCGAAGTGTAATCGTCGGCACGTTGATCACCGGAAACTTGGCAAGCTGTTTTTCCAGATCATCGTACTTCGGTTCGCCTTCGGCCAGTCCGAGCCGCCAGCGATAGTTATGGATGACGATGTTGACGTGATCCGGATTGTTGAAGGATGCCGCGCTGCGTTCGAACGTGGCATCATCAAACTTCCACTTCGGCGAAGCGATCTGCCAGATGAGCTTGGCGAAATCGTGCCTGTATTTTTCGTAACCCGCCCGGCCGCGTTCAGTGGCAAAATAATACTGGTACCACCATTCGAGCTCGGTCTTCGGCGGCAACGGCATCTTGCCGGCTTCCTGGCTGCCGATCAGATAACCGCTCACGGAGACGAGCGCCTTGCAGCGCTCGGGCCACAGCGCCGCAACGATGTTGGCGGTCCGCGCACCCCAGTCGAAACCGGCGAGTGATCGCCTTGTCGATTTTGAGCGCATCCATGAATGCGATCGATATCGACAGCGAGCGCCGACGGCTGGCCGTTCCGGAGCGTTTCACTCGAAAGAAAGCGCGTCGTGCCATAACCGCGCAGAAACGGAACAATCACCCGGTAACCCGCCGAAGCCAGCAAAGGGGCGACATCGACAAAGCTGTGAATGTCGTAGGGCCAGCCGTGCAGAAGAATGACCGGCAGGACCATCGGCCGGGCCGGCTTCGGCGTAGCCGACATTGAGGACGCCGGCATCGATCTGCTTCAGCGGGCCGAACGACGTGTTCGTGCCCGGCTTGATCGTGGGCGTGTCTGCCGATTTTGTTTTGCCGGATTGTGCGTTCGCAGAACCGCCCATGCCGAGCTCGGCGGCGGCAATGGTCATGGCCGCAGCGCGCAGAAAGCGGCGGCGATTATAATCGATTTCTTGGGACATAGAGCTCTCTCTAATTGGTTCTAAGCGATTGCGACTGCATCGATTAACGTTGCGCCGACGCCAGTTCCCACAGAGCGGCTGAACACGTTTCAGTCAGATGCTCGAAAGCATCGATGCTGCGATTTTCATTAGCATCGGCGATTTATTTGACGCAACGCAATGACGAGATCTTCGATAAATATTTGAAAGCTCTATGACTTACGTCAACGTAACCGCGGAACCTTCGGCAGCTGAAATAGCGGCAATGATTGGAAACAAACGGTGCGCTTTCGACGCGCATCGCAGGCCATTCCAAACGACTAACATTGACTTGGGCTAGGATGCTACCGCAGCTTTCGCTTGGAGCTCAACGGGCTTTCATTACGGCTCTCTCTGGTGTAGGGATGCGGCCATGGTGTGACCGAGATAATGTGATCGCAAGTTGCCAAGAAAAGACAGAGGGAGGAGCCGATGAAGCCGCGTTCCACGTCCGTCATCGTTGCAGCACTCGCCATGATCTCCGCTAGTCCCGCGCAGGCCGCAGGCCTGAAACAGGTCGCAGAAATATCGATACCCGGTGATCCGATCACCGACATCGGCATTATGGACATCGACCAAACGACGGGTCTTGGCTATCTTGCCGACAAGACCAACAAATCCGTTGTCGTTTTCGATACCAAGACCGACAAATTCGTCTCGCGGATACCGGGCTTCGTCGGACTGCTCAAGGATGGCAACGCCTCGGGACCGAATGGTGTTGTCGTCGTCAAGGGCGGCGCCGAAGTATGGGTGAGCGACGGCGACAGCACGATCAAGGTGATCGATGCCAAGAGCGGCCGGATCACGGCGACGGTCGCCACCGGCGGCACCAAGCGCGCCAACGGGATGGCCTTGGGCGAAGATATCGGCGTCGTCATCGTCGCCAATTCGAACGACGATCCGCCGTTCCTCAGCCTGATCTCGACTGCGCCCGGGAATAAAATCCTGGCGAAGATCCCTATTCCGGAATCCGGCGAAAACCTGGAGCGTTCCGCGTATCACGCGCCAAGCGGCATGTTCTACACAGCCATCCCGGTATTACGCGCGGACACCACCAAGGGATTGTTGGCCCAGACCGATGGCAAAAACGGCAAGCTCGTGAAGCTGCACGAGCTCCGGTGTTATCCGCATAGTCTCTCGATCGTCTCGGATTCGACTATTTTCCTGGGTTGCAGCAGCGCCCACGGCCCGTCTCCCAAGCCCGGCGGTGACATGGCGATCTTCGATATCGCGGCCGGCAAGGTGGAAACATTTCTCACGGGATACGGCGGCAACGGCGGCTCGACGGTGAATCGCAAACTCGGCCAGTACTACCATTCCACCTCAGGCGGGACCTTGATGGTGGTCGACACCAAGATGAAAACGGGCCTGCAGCAGCTACCGACGTCAAATGGCGCGCGCTCGCTCGCGGTGAGTCTCGCCAACAATCGCGTCTATGTGGCGACGACGGCGAAGGAGTTGGCCTGCCGCGGCTGCATCGTGGTGTACGCGCCGGAGTAAGGATTTGAGGTTTGGCGTAGCCGGTGGCTGAAACTGATAACTGCGTTTCCGTTGGAGCGCCACGACAGGACGTAACACAGCTGTAACATAAAGGCGCTAAATTAGAGATAGTGAAACAATACTACGATTGGGTCATTGTCGCGGTTATCGGCGCTCTCGCTGTAGTTTTATTTGCTTGGATGACCCGGTGATCAGAAAAAACAGTAACGACAGGCTGTGACCCTGTCAGATCCGCCGGATATTAAAATATTTGCAACCAACGCGGCCGCCGAGTCCGTAGTCCCGGCGCCTGCCCGTCATGGCTTTCCGCATCCTCGCCGACGTCACAGTCGTCGTCCATCTGGGCTTCGTTCTGTTCGTGGTCCTCGGCGGCGTGCTGGTCGCGCGCTGGCCACGGATCGCTTGGCTGCATCTTCCCGCGGCCGCTTGGGGCGCATGGGTCGAATTCGCGGGCTGGTTATGCCCGCTCACACCCCTCGAAAACTGGTTTCGGCAGCAAGGCGGCGAAGCGGTCTACAGCGTCAGCTTCATCGAGCGCTATCTCGTTCCGATGCTATATCCGTCCTCGCTCACGCGCGAGCTTCAGTGGGGGTTGGGCGGCCTAGTGCTCTTGATCAACCTGACCATGTATCTGTTGGTCTTTCGCCGTCGCGCTCGGCGGTAGCTTATTGCTTCGTACGGTGGAGTTGACCTTTTCGCTTCAGACCGATCGCTAAGAGCGACGGCTAAGCGTTGGGCTAACCCTGAATTAACCCGATTTCTCCGACGGCTCATTCCTGCGGGGATCTGGCTGTAGCGTCTTACAGTTCATCCTGTGGCGGTTACCGAACTTGACTCTGATCTAATCAACGACATAGCCTTCGAGCCGTCAGGGAGAAATGCCGCCCGCGTTTTTCGCCGCCTTATGCGGGTCGCTAATGGTCAGGTGAGAACGGGCGGGATCGCATAAAACAAGAATGGAAGTAAGTCAGATGGGTGAGGCATCCAGCATTATTGGATTTATCATCATCGTGATCCTCTACATAGTGATTGGGATCATGTCGGCAGCTGGTTCCATCTTCATATCTCAAAGAGTGTTTGCGCCCAAAGCAGAGCAGATTTTCTACGGAATATTGCTCATTCCGGTCGCCGGGTTTTATCTGGCTTTCACGGCCTACTTTGGAATCGAAACAGCGTGGCGATTGGAATCGGCAGCCGTATTGGCATTCGTTGCGATAGGTTTAATCGGCATACGACTACCATTCGCAATAATTGCCGGCTATCCGTTGCATGGACTCTGGGATTTGTTGCATGAACTTAATGCACATGGAGGTTACTCCGTATTCGAACCAGGTCAGGCGACTGCGGTTCCGCTCGCATACGGTATCTTTTGTGCAGCCTATGACCTCTGCATGGGGGCATATTTCTATACACGTCGCAGTGTTTGGGGTGCTGCTCGGAAAACCAAAGTATGAGGTAAACCCGGGATCGGATTGTTAAAGATTTGACAGCGGATCTTCTCGCTTAAATTTCTTGCTACTCTTTTTGTCGATTGTCCTGGTATTCGGGCAACTGATCCGCGAGTTTAACCCAATCGACCTTGCTACCGGTCCATGTGTGGTCCTTTGGTGGCAGTTCGTTCGGATCGTCAAGGCTGCAAGTCGTAATGCCGATTTCGTCCAAAGAATCTTCGTGCTCAAAAGTCAACTGCGTGCCGCACTGCGGACAGAAACTCCGCGCGCCCTGAGCAGTAGATCTAAACCGCGTAGGTTCACCACAGACGATTCGGAACTGTCGATCGAGCCACGCTGAACCATGTAACGAACGAAGCGCCGGTGGTTCGACGACAGATAGAACAATGGCAGTTTGTCGCATGGAAGGGAACGCCGACTGCCTCATAACGAATCCGTCCGCAAAAGCACCCGCCCTTAAGCATTCGATCATCCGCCTCTTTGCTTTTCTTCATGACTGGTTTGGTTTCAGAAAAAACGATCAGGCATCACGCTAATAGATTTTTACCGCGAACCATCGCCGACGCCAAAATCAACCAAACGCAGACACGATCCCGCACTTAAGTTTCTTGCCACAGGCTGCTACGCTGTCGGCATCAGCTCAGAGTTACAACTCTGAGATACCGAGGTAAAGACTATGTGCCGCAGCATCAAAACGCTTTTCAACTTCCAACCGCCGGTGACGGAGGACGAGATTCGCGCGGCCTCGTTACAATTTGTCAGAAAGGTGAGCGGCTTCAACAAGCCATCGAAAGCCAACGAAGCCGCGTTCCTAGCCGCCGTTGACGAAATCGCGGCGAGCGCGGCTAAACTCCTAAGCGCGCTCGAGACCAACGCACCGCCGAAGGACCGCGCAGAAGAGGCTGCCAAGGCGAGTGCGCGCGCTGCTCAGAGGTTTCCTAATTGATTGGTCGCCACTAACGTTCGACGTTGTGGCGATATAACTCCGCTCCCTGCGCGATCTCAGGATCACCGGCAGAAAGTTCGCGCTAACGTTTGCCGTAGAGCTTGTCGATGAAACCTTCGCGTTCCAGGCGGTTGACGATGCTATTGTCGGCGACCGTTTCGACCGGAATCGGCTTCTTTCCCATGAACTCGACAATCGGCGCGAGCGCTTCCGCGTCCAGACGCGGTACTCTTTCGAGAAATCTGACTCCGTCCGCATAGAGCTCCTGTATCAATTTCGGATCTTGCAGTCGCGTGTACTTCTGAATGACTTGCAGCGCTTTCTCCTTTTGCTGGCTGACCGCGGCGACGCCTTCCAGATAAGCTCGCACCATCGCCTCGATGATATCTGGATTGCGCCGATGGTAATCGCGCGAAGCCGCGATCACGACATTCGAATACCGGATGCCCAACTCCTCTAGATCGACAAGCATGCGCGTCGGCGCATTGACGCGCACCGTCGCCATCACGGCGCCGTCGATTTGCCGGCGCTGGAACGCCGCCGCCATCTCCGTCGTCCCGCCCATCTGGCGGATTTGAACCGCGCCCTCGAGGTGGTATCGGCGCAGCAGAATGCGGGTCAGGCTGTCGGTCACCGAGCCGAAGCGCGAGACGCCGAGAGTTTTTCCGCGCAATTCCTCCATCCGGGTGATCTCCGGCTGAACCCAGCAACGATAATAGGGCCGATTGATCAAGCTCATCACCGACACCAGCGGCGCGCCGGCGAGCACCGCCGCGGTCACGGCATTGGTCGCCGCCAAACCGGCTTGCATGTCCCCGCCCAAAAGCGCCTGCACCACGATCGGTCCGGAGGAAACAAATATCAGCTGCGCATCTATGCCGTATTTGTCGAACGCGCCGATCTCCTTCGCCATCCACAATCCGATTCCCGCAGGTCCGACCGTGGAGTAGCCGACAGTCAACTTCTTCAGCTCCGCCGCTCCTCCGCCGCGCGCGAAAAGCGACAGCAGGAGCGCCGCTACGAAGATGCGAAAAATCGCTTCACCTACCAGTGTGATCTTCAGCATGAAATCTCCAAGTGCTTTTCCAGCCCTTTGGCGCCAAGGTGCGTGAACGCTAATCAAAATCGTCGCTTCAGGCAAGCAGGATCGTCGCGATCGTAATCGACAGAGGCGTGTTTATCGACAAATCGCTTGGGCCATCGAGATCAACGATCATGTGGAGAAAGCTTCCATCGGGATGATCGCGTCAATCAAAAACCGGCTCTAGTCAACGCTCACAAGATTGATTGACAACTGATTAATCAAAAGGGTAAATCCTGCGCAGCTGAGGATATTTGAATCGGCAATATATTGGCCAATATATTCATTGGTTAGGCCCCGGTTAGGTGTCTGCTCTGGGCACTGGGCGAAGCGCTGGAGGTGCTCGATCCGGCTACGATATCCTGATGGTGGCAGCGGGACTGGCCGAGCACATGTTTGACCCTGAGAGTGACTTTGGGGTCCAACTTCCACATGAATTTTTTCTGTTAAATTACCCTTAGGCTCGCGCCTTCTGTATGTGACGAACCTGTTTGAACGTATTGTCTGGATGCTCGGCAGGTTGGGCACGCTGCGGCGTGGTTCACGGCTTCCCGTGGGTTAGCACGCCTCGCGATCCGGCCAGTACCGGATTCAAATGCATTTCGAGAATGGAGAATATCGGGACCATTTTGTTTTTTTTCGATCGGCAATGTGTTGCCCGAAGGAAAAAACGGCGAAGGGATACTTGTGACGATTAAGACACAAACGCTTTTGATGGTGACTCTGTTGTTAGTCGTGGCGGTCTTCGCCACTGCTGGAGTCGTGGGTTGGGGCTCGCGCCGGGCATTGCTCGCTGTAAGCGAGACTCAGGGCTTGGCCATTGCCCGGCTCTTGGCTCGCAGCGCGGCCTTCGGCGCGCAAGTGACGAGCGATGTCGAGAATGCCATTGGCGAGCAGATGATCGTGGAGGCGACGATTGCAGCGCATTTGGTAGCGCTGGGTGAAGCGGCGGGAGTCGGCGCGAAGGAGATCAACCGGCGTCTGCGACAAATCGCCGACGACACGGTGCTGGACGAAATCTGGATTACCGATGAGAAGGGTCATGCTTACTTGAGAAATGTCGCGGAAATAGACTTCACGTTCAGTCCGGATCGGGAGCAGCAACCCCAAGCCCATGCTTTCTGGCCTTTGCTCACGGGAAAGAACAAGAGCGTCGTCCAGGAAGCGAGCCAGCGAGAAATCGATACGCAGGTTTTCAAATATGTCGGGGTGGCGGGAGTGGATAAGCCGCGCATCGTCCAGGTCGGTTATCACGCCACCATGCTGCGACAATTGCAGCAGCGCATGGGGCTGACTCGTCTGGTCAATCAGCTTGTTTCCGAGGGAAGCGTCATCGCCATCCGTGTCCTCGACAAGAACATGACCACTGTGGAGTATGCGGAGAAGCTCCGAGACAACAAGCTCACTGAGCCTAACGAGATCGACCTGGCGAATTTCCGAAATCTGGTCCGCGCCGGGCGAACCGAAAGCTCTTTGGAAGCCTCCCTGCTCAAGGTCGTCGCTCCGATCGGGGAGGAGGGGGGAGAACTTAAAGATGGAGCGATTCTCGTCACTCTCCCGACGGATCACGTGCAGGCTGCTATTCGCAATGAGACTCGCTTGGCAATCGTGGTCAGCGGGGTTGTATTGTTGCTCGGGTCCGTGATCGCAATTTTTGGCGCCAATACGATTTCCCGGCCGGTTGCCGACTTGACGCAGATGACGCGACGGGTTGCCGGCGGTGACTTCACTCAGAGAATCGCCATCTCGGCAAAAAACGAAATCGGCGCTCTCGCAGCCTCGTTCAACGAGATGACGCGGCGCTTGAACGAATCCATCGAGCATCTCAAGGAAATCACTGCGGCGAAGGAACGCATCGAAAGTGAGCTGCAGATTGCTCACGAAATCCAGATGAGCATGGTGCCCAAGATCTTTCCGCCCTTTCCCGACCGCAGCGAGTTCGATATTTTCGCGGCCTTGGTGCCGGCCAGGGAGGTCGGCGGGGACCTCTACGATTTTTTCTTCATCGATGACGATCATCTCTGTTTTGCCGTCGGCGACGTCTCCGGCAAGGGAGTACCGGCGTCTCTCTTTATGGCCGTCACCAAAACCTTGTTCCGGGCGACCGCCGCCAACGGGAACGGCAGCACGCCGGGTGAAATCCTCACTCGCTTGAACACTGACATCTGTCGCGATAACGAGTCCGGTATGTTCGTGACCTTCTTTTGTGGGATCTTGAATATCCGCACGGGCCAGGTCGATTATAGTAACGGCGGACACAATCTGCCGTATTACCTTCGACGCGACGGCGTCAGTCCTGTGGAAAATTTCGGCGGCATATCCCTGGGGCTGATGGAGCAAAGCCCCTATGCATCAGCGCGGATGGTTCTCCGTCCCGGTGACGCCTTGCTGTTGTACACCGATGGTGTGACCGAGGCCATGAATCCGAGCAGGACACTTTATTCCGATGAGCGGCTCGAAAAGTTCTTAGGAACAAATCGCAGCTCGGCGCCAAGCCAAATCATCGGCGATCTGATCAGCGACGTAAGGCATTTCGCCGGTGAAGCGCCGCAATCGGATGATATTACTCTTCTGGCGCTGCACTATTTTGGCACCGCGAAAAAAATGCCGGAACGCCTCGAGATCAAACTCCGCAACCAACTTTCGGAGCTCGCCTCAGCGAACCACACCCTGTCGGATTTCGGCCGGCAGCGCGGTCTACGCGACAATGTGCTTCACGATCTCAACCTCGCCCTGGGAGAAATCCTCACCAACATCATCTCCTACGGTTACACCGACAGCGAGGAACACGAGATTGCGGTGCGGCTTAGCGTTGAGTCTGGAGAGATGAGAGTCGATGTCGAAGATGACGGTCAGCCGTTCAATCCACTGGAAGCGCCCGAGGCCGACGCAACAAAGCCCCTCGAGGAACGGGCCATCGGCGGACTGGGCGTCCATCTGGTGCGCAAGCTCACGGACGGCTTGGAGTACCGACGGCATGAAGGAAAGAATTTATTGGTGATTAAAAAACGCCTGCGCTAGAGCGTCCGAGTTTGCGTTGCCAGGAATCAAAGTTCAGTCTGACCCAGTATCCGAAAAGTATAGACCGGCGATTTTCGATCATCAAAAGAGGCATGAAATGAAGGAACTGGAAATCACTCAAGAGCAGTTGCAATCGACGATTGTTCTCCACCTCGCAGGTACCGTGGATAGTAACACGGCTGCGGAATTACAGGAGGCCTTGTTGCGGGCGACTGAAAGCTCCAGCGGAGCGGTGGAGCTCGATCTGGCAAAAGTTTCGTATTTGAGCAGCGCCGGTCTGCGCGCTTTACTGCTGGCGTCAAAGGCGCTGCAAAAACGCGGCGAGCGCCTGACAGTTTTAAAAGTACCGCCGCAGATCCTTAACGTTTTGAATCTTACCGGTTTTACAACATTCATTGACGTCAAGCTTTAACGCCGCATGCCGGCGGGTTGAGATAGTATGAAGATCGAAACCAACGTTTGGCAGGAGGTTCCCGGTACCCCCTCCGTCGAAATCTTCCCGATCATACCGAGAGCCAACTGCGTTTCCTCGAATTGCTACATTTTTTCCGCGCCCGATGCGCTCGTCGTCGTCGACCCCGGCGCCAGCGCCGAGCAGACGCGGCAGATAGGCCAAGTTTTGACCGACGCCATAGCGGTGTCGCCGCGCCCGATCCTCATATTTCTTACTCATTGTCATCAAGACCACTCACAGGAGGCGGGTCTTAAATTTCCGGCAGGGATAGAAGTCACGCGTTTCGCACACCAGGCGGGAGTGGAGGCGATGAAACACCACGACCGCAACCTGACGACCGCTTATCTCTACCCATGGAGCCCGGAAATATGCACCGCGCAATTCGAGGGAATTCTATTCGCCTCAAGCCCGGCGGCTGAACCGCCCGCACTCGAAATGGCCGACGGCCGACGATTTGAACTGTACAGTGAACCGATCGCGATGCCCGATGGTGCAACGCTGCAACGCCAATGGCTTTCTCTCGGTGGCGGCAATCGGCTTGAAATCTATCACACGCCCGGACATTCCGCTTGCAGCATATCGTTACAAGTTGGATCGCTGCTGCTGCTTGGTGATTTGCCGTTCGCCGCCAACCCTGGTGTGTGCGGGCTCGACGGCTGGAACCATGCAGATCTTCTGCAGACCCTCCACAAAGTCGATTGTCTTCTGGAAATGCCCGTCATCACAATGTGTTGCCCGGGCCACGGTTACTGCGTTTCGGCGCAAAGCATGCGGGAGAAGCTCCGGTTGATGGAGGCCGAAGCTTCCAATCTGACCACCGTGCCGCTCATGGACGCCGAGCGCATTAGCGGTCTCAAGATTTACGTGGATGAATTGCTGGAAGAAACGGCGACCTTGCTTACGATCTTTTCCGGACGCCTGTACACGGTGTCGTACTGCCTGTCGCTGTTGGACGAGGAGGCTGGCCCGGCAAGCGAGGTTCTCGCAACCCTGGATATCGACCGGATCGACCGCATTCTCTCGGACTTTCGCCATATCGCGGAAGCGTTCAACAACAGCGTCATGCCCGAATGGACCGTGGTGCTCAAAGGCGTTCAGGTCGCCAGGTCGTTGCAAAGCGTCTTGTCCGCGGAGAATGTTCGGCAACTCCTGGATTTTTCTCTCGTCGACCGGGCCCAGCGTCGGTTAGAAGATTTCTTGAACCTCGTGCGCGGCTTACAATTTCTCCAGACGGAGCAACCGGGCGCGGTAAACGAAATCATCGCGGAGCTGGTGACACGGACCCGGGAAACTACGACGATGGAATCCACTGAATTGATGGAATCGGTGGACGATGAACAAACTTTTCTGCAGGCTCTGACCCGCCGATTCTCGGCGTATTCGCCGCTACAAGATATTGAGTTCGAATTTTCGCCCGCCGGCCAGGAGACGAAGGCAAACATCGGAGCCGAGCGACTCGACGATATATTGATCAACTTGATGGAAGGAATGGCCGGAATGGGCGTGAAGCACATCAGCATTGCCACTCGTGTGGCGCCGGGCCAGGTGGAGATTCGACTTTCAAGCCGGGAACGGATGGATCCGGCTGGGTTCGGCAAGCGCCGTCTCGATCTCTACGACAGAACCCTCGGTTGGCTTGGCGGCAGCCTCGAATGTATCCAGCACGAGGACAACGCCGATTTTATCATAAGACTGCCGGCACTCGAATCCATGTGAATCGGAGAGTGCTGCCGATTGCCAATCTGAGCTTGAGCGTTGAAACACCGGTTGCCGGCGGCTATTTGCCGTCGTCAATGCTCATGACGATGATGGCGTTGGCGATCCGCCAACCGTCGTGCCCTTTGCGACCTCCCGCTCGCGCTGCAGTTTAGCATTCGTGAAAAAGGAACTCCCGGCGGCGCCATCAAATGGCGCAAGGTGCAGATCAGGCCTCTGTAACTCACGCCATCCACAGGGCGACAAACGCTCGGATGAAGTTTGATCCCAAGCCGCTGTCACGATCGCTCACAGTCGGTTTTCGCACATGATGCGATCCTCATACTCTCCCTCAAGGTTTCGCCGGCGCAATGTTCTTGTTTGCCCGAAACAGGTTCTTCGAGTCCCACTTCGTCTTGACGTCAACGAGCCGGTCGTAGTTCTTACCGTAGGCGGCGTGGATGCGCTCGTCACCTTCCTCCTCGGTGAGGAAATTGACATACGTTCCGCCTGTTGAAAAACGACGCATGTCGCCCCAAGCCGCACGCGACCAGTCGATGTTAGCCCGATCATCTTCGGCATGCTCCCACGACGCCGTTATGTTGAGGATAAATGCAGCATCACGATTTCCCACGGCGGAGTGATCTTCGGAGAGCCGGTTGAGCGCTCCGTCGACAGGGAAGAGCAGGATAGCCGAGTGAGGTGACACGATCCGTTGGGCGTGCTCGATTGCCTTGGCGAGCATTTCCGACTCAAGCCCAGGTAGATATTCTGATTTCCAGTAGTAGCGCCGGCCCTTCGGTTGGGTCCCATCCAGTAGATTTTGCTGCGAAACATAGGATCGCGGCTGAATAATGTCGCCCACCGGGGCACCAAAGCCCTTAATCGGGGCGACTAGTTTTTCTCCTTCCTTAATTGCCCCGGTATGGCAAACGAAAATCGCAACGATGGGCTGGCCATGAATATTTTTCGCCAGCCACGGTGCCGGCGGAGCCATGCGAAGTCCCAAGACGCAGGTTAGCTCCGGCGGCGCTTGCTCGGTGAGAGCGCGGTACATCTCGATCACATCATGCGCGTGCTCAGCAGACCACGCGATGGCGCCAGCCATGACCTCGGGCCCGACGGGGTGGAGCTTATACTCGAAGCTCGTCACAACCCCAAAATTGCCGCCTCCGCCACGAAGGCCCCAGAAAAGATCGCTGTTCTCCCTTTCGCTGGCCCTCACGACGCGCCCGTCCGCGGTGACCACATCCATCGAGAGGACGTTATCGCTGGTCCAGCCCAATCGGCGCGTGAGATAACCGAAGCCGCCGCCGAGGGTAAGACCTGCTATGCCCGTCATGGAGACGAAGCCGAGCACTGCGGCAAGTCCGTGAACCTGTGTCTCGCGATCCACATCGCCCAGGAGGCAGCCGGGTTGGGCGCGAGCCGTGCGAGCGATCGGATCCACCCATACGCCGCGCATGAGCGACATGTCGAGCATCACTCCTTCGTCACAGACGGCAAGTCCCGAGATGTTGTGGCCGCCGCCTTTGATGGACAAGGTAAGGCCGTGCTCGCGCGCGAAGTTCACGGCAGATATAACGTCGGCAACGCCGAGGCAGCGCACAATCAGCGCAGGCCGACGGTCGATCATGGCATTCCAGATGGCACGCCCCTCATCGTAGACGGGATCGCCGGGGAGCAGGAGCGGCCCCCGCAAACGCGTTCTGAAGCTATCGATAATATTTCGATCGAGCATGTTGCACCTCCTTTTAGTATTTTGTTAATTTGGAATTACTCCTCGTCATCCTTTCTATCAAGTACAATAAATGTACTAGTTCTCGTCCGGCATTGGCGCTAGTATTTTTGCCATGAAAGGTTACGGTCAGTTCTGTCCCGTTGCTAAAGCCGCTGAAATTCTCACCGAGCGATGGACGCTGCTGGTGTTACGTGAGTTGCTTTTAGGCAGTCGGCGGTTCAACGATTTGCGCAAGGGAGTGCCGCTCATGTCGCCTACACTGCTCTCCAAGCGTCTGAAATTTCTCGAGGCGGCGGGAGTTATCGAGCGACACCGGGCTCGTTCAGATAAAGGTTGGGAATATCAGCCGACGAATGCAGGACAGGACCTCCTGCCAGTAGTCGAAATGCTCGGCGTGTGGGGCCAGCATTGGGTTCGAAGCCAGCTGACATCCAGTGAGCTCGACCCCGGCCTATTAATGTGGGACATTCGGCGGCGCATCGACCCTCGCCAATTCCCCGATCGGCGCATCGTCGTTCAGTTCGAGTTTTCGGATGTGGCTCAGTCCAAACGGCGCTGGTGGTTAGTCGGCGATAAAGACGGGGCAGACCTCTGCGTAACCGACCCTGGCTTCGAGGCGGATCTTTATATATTCACCGATGTTCGTACGATGACTGCTGTGTGGATGGGTGACATGACTTTGAAGTATGCGATTGAATCCGGCCGCATTGATCTCGAGGGTGTACAAGAGCTCAGGCGGTCCCTGCGGTCTTGGCTTCAATTAAGCCCGCTTGCCGGCGTTCCGAACCAAAATCCCGAGCGAAAGGTATCGCTCGATGTCAAAACTCGACGCCAACTGAAACTGTGAACCGTCCGTGATGAATGCCGGACCTGATATCTCTTCATTGACCGCGCCAGAATAATTCTACTCGCTCTGGTACAGCAGGCGTTTGATTCGCTGCCAGAAGGCGCAAAAGCGGGTAGCTAAAAGAGACGGCACGAAATAGCCGCGGTGAAAAGATCACGAGTCTGACAGACCCGTTCGCCTTTTCAAGTTTCCTTGTACCCCAGAACTTATTACCGAGGTCCCGATCGACGTTTAACATTCTGTCTGCAATTTCTTTCCGTCATTCTCACCGGCAATCGCCGAGTACCCCGGCTTGCAGATTTCGCCGGCAAGTTGCCGTCCTGGTTGTGAGCTCTAGTCCCTTGGTGGTAGATGAGCCGGATGATCTGGCAACCGATATTCGCCTAGCCGGGATTTTTCAATCAGTAACATAACCAGTCAGTACTACTCAGTCATTAGGTGGCGTTATGGGACCTGACATCTTTATGTCTGATTTTAAGCGCACTGAATCGTCCGATGGCCACTTCGGCATGCTCGGCCGTGCGCTCACAATCGCAACCAGGTTTGAGGCATTGGTCCGAAGCCTCTCATTGTTGGTCGATGTGAAAGCCACGCCAGAAGCCCTTGGATCGGAAGACCTCATGGACGGCCTGGTAGAAGCGGCTTGGAACAGACGCCTCTTCAAGGACCTGAAGCAACTTAGACTCGACCAGGGCGATGCCGCCGACACTCTAAAAGCAGCAAGGCTGGCGCGAAATACAATCGCCCATGAGATTGCTCTCGGCTTCGATCGCTGTCTCGATCTTTTACCCGCAAACGCGGTTTCAGATCTCGAAAAAGAACTCCGCGCGCTAGTGCAAGCGCTTGCTAAAGGTGATCGTATCGTTTGTGCCCTCGCGACTATCGCGACGAAAGAGCATATGCCGTCATCAAAGTTCTTCGATAGCTACCCAGATCAGATTGAGAAATGGGTATGTGATAGGGTAACGCTTCGATCACGTCGCCACCCAACTCGGCGCCATGCGAAGCAATCGCGGACGTGATTTGGTGTGGATCTATCGAAGTCGACCAGCGGAATTAGTGAATCTGATCGAAGCGTGTGGGAAGACTTATGTGTGTATTCATAAGCTGGTCCAAAGACCAAGTAAGACGATAGCTGAAACCTTGCGTGATCGGCTACCCGACGTAATTCAGAGCGTCGAGCTGTGGATGTCCTCGGCCGACATCGGCGCCGGTGCGCGATGGAGTAGCAAGATCGCCGAGGCTCTCGCGGTCACAAAGATCGGTATCCTGTGTGTCACGGCGGATAATCACGGGAACCGTGGGCAGTTTCTGAGAAATAGGGACAAATGGCAGGTGAGAAAGCGGGAATCTAAACTTCGGGTGCGACACTCATCGCGTCTTCGATGAAAGGCACAGCCGTCGGATAGACGCGCCTGGCAGCTTCAAGGATCAGTTTCGCCTCATCGGCAGGTGTTGCATTGACCTCACCATGCTGGCGCGGAGCTACCCAACCTCGCTGCGGGTCGGTCCCACTGCATCGACGCCTCTCCGATTGTAACCGGGGACCGAAGTCGCCGGGCTGGTCCGAAGTCCGTTGCTTCAATAGATTCGGACCAATCCTCCTCGGCGGCACGCCGAAGATCTCCGCTGGCTCTGCCGGCTGGGCCGCTGACCAACAGTTGCGCGATACGCGCCAGGGATGTCTGCGCTGCGAATCCCTGCGCGGTGGCAACGCGTTGCGACAGACCGCAGACCACGGCCGCAGCCATGAGATATCCGGTCGTATGGTCCAATGCTTGAACCGGGAGGGGCGTTGGACGATCTTGTCCGAGGATTCTCATACCAGCGTCGGCGATCCCTGAGCTCATTTGCACCAGGCTGTCGAAGCCTCTTCGATTGCGCCACGGGCCGCCCCAACCATAGGCATTCAGTGAGACATCAATCAGACCCGGGCGAATTGCGCGAAGCGTACGAGCGTCCAACCCCAGATTGTCCAGGGCGTCGGACCGGTATCCGTGGACGAGGACGTCCGCGCGCCGCAGCAAGTCTAGGAAGACTGATCGTTCGCTCGAACTGCGCAGATCGAGTCGGGCACAACGTTTTCCGAGCGTCACGTCCGGAATCACGCCCGGCTCGTCCCATACCGGCGGGTCGATTCGGAGTACGTCAGCCCCGAAGCCCGCTAGAAAGCGTGTGGCTACCGGACCAGCTAGGACGCGCGTAAGATCAAGAACGCGGATTCCCCGCAGCGGGCGCTCCGGCGTTGAGGACAATGTGGAGTCGCTACAGTCGCCCGTAACCTGAGTTGCCACCAGCGGCTCTCGGGATACGCTTTCGCCCTGCGCATGCGTTGCCCACGCCTCCATCGATCGCATCTTGGCGGCGCAACCATTATTCTGGACGACAGCCGTCTCGAGCGCATCGGCGCTCCAATTGAGGACCGCGCGCGCCACCTCTGACTTATCGGCAGACACGCCCAACACCGACAAAACCGCATCCCGATGATGTGGCGCATTAGTGTGCAATCGGATCCATCCGTCGGTCGTCGGATAGTCGCCCGCGATGGGATCCCAGGGTGCCGGCAGCTTCCAACCATCAGGCCGAATCGACCGCCCAAACCACAGCGATGACAGTCGTCGACTCACGGTCACGCGTGGCAGAGCCCCAAACCTGGTGGCAACGAGTTCCGCAACGGCCGCCCCTGCGGCGGCTACAGCAGCCGTGGCTAAGTCCGACACGGCAAACACGGACGGCAGATCACCCGAGCCTGAAAAATACACGTTCGCAAGCGGCTCAGAAGAGATCCCGAGATCGTGTGATATCGTGGTCAAAAACTGGCGTGTGTGGGTCTCGTCCTCAGATGAGTAGTGAAGAGATGTATGATCTGACTTGGTTGAATCAAGACTCATAGCGGTGTGCTCAAAGTAACTCGACACCGATATCGTTTATAATTGCGCGCGGCCAAGCAATATCGCCGGCCCGGGGAGTTGTCAATCGAATGATTGGCGGGTGAAAATTACGCTGTTGCAGGCGTTGAGCTGAGTCGCACGATCAAAGAAGTTCTATTTTATCCATAGCAGCGGTCCATGAATCGGGCGATGCAGATAATGCTCAGCGACTATCAAGTAAATTGGATCGACGGCGTGAGTTTCTGCGGATAGGAGTAAACGGCGGCTTTAAACTTCGGGTGCGACACTCATCGCGTCTTCGATGAAAGGCACCGCCTCGGGATAGACCTGCCTGGCAGCTTCAAGAAGCAGCTTCGCCTCATCCATGTCACACAGGATCTCAACCATCGGCGGCTCCTCAGTGCTTTGCTGCCTGGGGACTATATTGTTTTTGAGGATCGTATAGTCGGGAGACGTAATGTCGCAGGCGGCTGCGAACAGGTCGTAGTGCTCGGGCGGTAGTCGGATCAGGACGGTTGTCACATTTTTTAACCTAGGCAGTTTTTAGTGGAAGTACAAGTGGTCGTCGTGATCGCCGACATCACCGGGTGAACGAAGCGAAGCGGTTTAATCCGAGGCGATGTTGGGAGAGACTCCCGACCCCCTTTTTTCTCGTCGGTTCAGCGGCAGCCTAGCAATGCGCGAGTACTAAAGAGCGTAGCTCTTTTGCTGTCGCTCTGCGGCCGTTTGTTAGCTGCTTGCATGCGCGAAGCCGAAGTGTTGGGCGATTAATCGAGCTGATTCGGTTGGCGACTGTTTCTCGGTGTCGATAACAATATGTCTCATCGGATAAGGAAAAGAATTGTTCGAATTCATTCGCTGCTTGCCGTCAATGTCGGCATGCAAAGATTTCGCGAACTCGACATTGTGTTTTGACGGTTTCAGCGACAGCCGAAGTGGCGTTCCTTCACGAGCGATGCGTGCTTCCAGACTCGCAATCAGTTCCACGAAGAACACTTGCCGCCCGTTTGATTCAAACATCTCGACGAGCTGTGCCACGAAATGATTGTCAGCAGGCAGATCGAACCCCCAGACAAACGTAAAGATGATTGGCGGCATGCTCGGTTGCGCTAAAGCTTTTGACAACAACGAGAGCCTTAGCTCTGCTGCCACTTCATCGTAGCGCTCAGTACCCCAACCGAAAAGCGCGGCCACGGGTTCTGCCGTCATATGATTGTGAAAAAAGCGAAAGCCTGTGAGCTGACTCAGTGCATAGCCAACAGCAGCTTTACCCACTGCGGGAGGACCAATGATAACTATAAGATCGGACATGACTTAAGACAGCTAACACTAAACTCAGCCGTTGTGGTAGCGATCGGTCTGAGGCGCCTAGTTAGTTAGCCGGCACTAACACTTCGCGTTTCAGTTGCTCGGCGAGGAATTTCTCTACTTCATATCGAGATGCGTTCGTCGCCGAAGGCGTCATATGCCATCATGTGACCCAGATAGGTCCTCGTCGAACCCGGCTGATCGAATGCATGATAGGCGTCCGGGTAAAGTTTCGATGTGACCAGATTCTTCCCACTCGCATCCATGCATTGACCGGGCGGACTCCAATCATCACGGCCTGCCAGTAACAGTAGAGTGGGGATGTGCGTGTTGGGATCGAGGAATTCGCAAGGTGGATAAAATGCGATCACGGCGCGAAACGAAGATTGGGTTGGGGAATCAATGCCGTCATTCTGGTGGCGGAGAAGACTTATAGCGAGCGCGGCGCCGCCACCATGAGACCAGCCCATCACCGCCATCCGATCCACAGCTACGAACGGCAAGGTTGCGAGATAGCGTGACGCAGCGAGCGCGTCTCGCCCGACTTCCGGTATAAGCGGGATTTCGCCGCGGCAGGCGTTTATTGAGCCCCGCGGAGAAAAGCTGTCGACGATAGCAGCAACGATATCCTCGTGCCTTCAACCACGTGGCCCACTCTCGCAGATGTTGAGTTATGCCGTTGCATGGAGCAAGTAAGATAACCGCGGGTAGCCGTCCGGCGATGTCGGGCCGATACAAGTTGCCGATTGGGATCAGGTCTGTGAACGAGTGTAGCGCGAGAAATTTCTCACGGGTGGCGCAACCGTTCATCAAGAACGCCAGAAGCAACGCCGCAGTACAGCGGAAACAGCGCATTGTAATTAACTCCGAGATTGCAGCATGACAGCGCTCACGCGACGACTTGCTCTTCACCGCGATCCGATGCGCAGGCTCTTGGTTGCCAGATAAATCTCGCGCAGGAACCACAGCAGGCCAAGAAAAAAACACAACATCGCGGCGATGAATAGCAGGGCCACCGGGATCGACGCGTCGAATTGCAGGAAGGCGCTGAGGAAGAGAACCGCGATCACGATGCACACGAGCAGCGCGGTCATCGTGCATAGCGTGATCGCCCATCCTATCAGCTTTGCCCGTCGTGACAGCACGGCGAGATCCGCGCGCAGGGTTGCAAGATATTCCGCGGAAGCGCCCTCCAGCCTTTCCTCCAGGACACGCGCGCGATCGATGACTCGACCTAGCCGGTTGGTCATCACCGCGAGGATCGCGCCGATACCCGAGAGCAGGAAAACCGGCGCGACCGCTAGTTGGACCGCATGGGCGACCGCGACATCCGAGAATTCAAGCACGAAGCCTCCAAGAACCGTAAGCCCGTCTAACCGACGAGGCACAATAGGAACGCCAGGCCGCCGGCGACGGTGCGTGCCCAGTGAAGATAACCCCAACGTGTGAGAAGCGCGGCGATTTCCGACGCCGCATTGCGATTCTGAAGCAAAGCATCGTTGACGGGTTTAATCACCATGAGCGTGAACGGAATCACGCTGCCGATGACAACGGCAACGGCCAGCCATAGCGCGCCTGCCCCGCTGAGCCAGCCCTAAATCGCGCTTGCGCACCCGACTAAAGCAAGGCTCGCCTGAAGCCCAGCAGCGCGCCGATACATCGGGCGAAAGAAACGCGCCGCAAACTCGTTACCCGTTTTCAAGAACCGGCCCCTCATAGCGCTGGCGGACTTCCACGTTTCCGGAATTCCGGAAATAAGGAAACGACCGGTGCTATCCGTCACTCGCGGCTACTACGGAGGCGACCTTCACAAAGCGGGAGAGCGTGGCGAGCACGTTGCGGACCTCACTGGGGTGTTTGAGCCGGTACCGGTTGTGCTTGCCGTCGGTGTCGTAGCGCACGACCTCGGCCAGGCGCAGCGCGCCGAGCACGGTGCTCACCCGTTGCACGCTTCGGCCGACTGCGCGGGCAATCTCGCTTGGGTTTAATTCCTTGTTCTCCGCCAACAGTTCGACGATTGCGAACGCGACCGGATTGCCGAGCAGGCGGCACAGACGCGACTGCCTGTAGCTGTCCTCTTCCACGTGGCTTCTCTATCACGTTTCCGGAATTCCGGAAACGTGGAAATGTACGGTTGGGGTCTGCAATGTAAGAGACAGGTTTCCGGGCGACTATCTTGGTTGATTTGCCAAAATCTGAAATTGATTCAGCGAACAGACTACTCGTCCACTTCAGACGGAGATCGCTAGGCTTGTAGAGCGAATCATCGCGGCTGCAATTTACGAGCAGTCTGGTATTGATCAACGCCTCGGATCCAGAATCCGACATCAAAGCAAGTGGTGAGACTCACATTGAGTCAGAAGGGCTGAAACAACTCAATCGGATTGCCGGACGGATCCTCGATGAGAATTTGTTTGCCGCCGTTGCCGGACACAATCTCATTGCGGAACCGTGCTCCCGCGCTCTTGAGCTTTGCGACAGCCGCTTCCAGATTCTCGAATTCGATCTGGATTCGGTTCCAGCCGCCTGGAGCAGGTTGCTGACCGGCTGGCATGCCTTGTCCCGCGCCGCCGGCGCCCGGCCGGTTGAGCAGCAACTGTAAATCTCCCCGCGACAAACTTGCGAAGCCCGGCGCCGGATGCATTTCCAGCTTGAAGCCGAGCATGTCGGTGTAAAAGGGAATCGCTGCATCGACGTCGCTGACGATGTATCGAACATTGACCTTGCTCATGAGTTTTTCACCTCCAAGAAATAATTGAAACTAATCGATGCTCGCGCGGACTCAACAGCGAGTCTGGTTACGCAATAATTTCGATTACTCGCGACGGCGTTCCAGCGCCTGGCACTGCATGATGCTACGCACCGGCCGGCTAATACTCGAGGGTTTGTTTCATTGTGGCTAAAGCCTCGTCGATCATTTCACCGACAGCTTCGGCAGCTTCATTGGGCATCAAATCCGCTATCCAAACCACCCGGCACTTGTCGTGGCCGCCTGAGAAAACCTGGATCGACGCGTTATGGTGCGTCAGCGGCTCGCCGCGAGCCGACCAAGAATGTCGGCACGTCTGATCGTCAACGGCGACGATGAGCTCGCGCACCACCATGCCGTTGGCAAAGGTAACAGTGCGCCAGTCGCCTTCGAGCTTACAGTTGACTACGAACCCCGGCACTAAACGCTTCTGAATTGCGCCGACATCGCGGATCGCGTCCCAAACAAAATCTTTACTCCGCTCGATTTCAATTTCTCTGTGGATAGTCGCCATAGTGTATTACTCCGGGTCTTACCCTTCTTGCCGGCTTTCCTGGTGCCGGCGAAGTCCGTCGGCCAATTGGATCCAAGAAAGCTTGCTGCTCGTGTGAATGTCATCTCTCGGCGGCAGCACATCCGGGTCATCAAGGCTGCACGTCGTGACGTCGATCTCGTCCCAGAAGTCTTCATGCTCGAAGGTCAACTGGGTGCCGCACTGGGAACAAAAACTCCGCCTGGCTTTCGCAGACGAACTAAACCGGGCGGGCTCGCCGGCCACCAGCCGGAACTGAGATCGAGCCATGCTGAACCACGCGACGAACGGAGCGCCGGTCGTTCGACGACAGATCGAGCAGTGGCAGTTCGACTCATTGAAGGTCGCACCCGCCGCCTCGTAGCGGAGCTGCCCACAAAAGCATCCACCCTTAAGCATTGCATCAGCCTCCTTGCCGTCCTTGGGTTCAACGGTCTGGAATACGGCTTATTTGCGTTGGTTTGCCAGTTGCTTCATAACGAAGGAAAGCAACGCTTGAACGCCGACAGCCATTGGCGAGTTCCCCGCGGCCGGACGCGGCGTGTGAGGAAAGCCCACGACAAATTTCTCTCGCTTCAAGAAGTCCCAGCCACGTTTCCGCGTCGGCTGAACCGAAAGTTCGGCTGGCCCTGCAGTCCGGATTCAATCGAGATTTTTCCCAAGCGTATGACCACTGTAGTCTCGATCCGCTCTCTGCCGACGGCTGTAAGTATGATATGCATCGATAATTCACGCGCTTCATAATAGTCGCTATACCCGCGCAACTCTGTTCGCAACAGCCGTTACCAACAACGCTCCGTGTGCCATATCGTGTGAACCAGGGCAGAAATCTAGTAAAAAACTCGATCTGTCATAACGTTCACATCACTACAGGCAATTGATAGACTTTGATTGCAGCCCTAGTGAAAGCTCGTTGTTGAGCGCCTCGCCATGAGTGATACATCGCCTGCGCCTCCGATCCCGTTACGCCCACTGAAATTCGACGGCCGGCTCGAGCGGCACATCGTCGATTTACACATGTGGGTGGTGCGCGAGGGACTTTGCGGCGCGGCCGCCGCGACGCTTTTCGACGGTCTCTGCCAGCGTCTCGTCATCGCCGGGGTGCCGTTATGGCGCGGCTTCGTCGGCATGCCGACCTTGCATCCCCAGTGGGGCGGCTACAGCTACACCTGGCGCCGCGACCTCAATGCCATCGAGCCCGCGCAGTTCGGCCGCGGCGAGGAGTACGATCAGATCCTGCAGAACAGCCCCTTCGGCTATTTGATCCGGCAAATCGCAAACTCCGCCCCCGAGGAAGATCCATGGCGCTACTTGCGTCGACGTCTCACCGGCCCCGAGGCACAGCTTGATTATCCCATCCTCAACGAGTTAGCCGCCGCCGGCGCTGCCGATTATTTCGCCCAGGTCATCCGCTTCGGCGCCGGTGGCGACCCTTCGCGCGGCACCGGTATCGGCTATTCATTTGCGACCGATCTGCCGGAGGGCTTCGATGACGATGCCCTGACGTTGTTGCGCGCCGTGCTGCCCGCCGTATCGCTGGCGATGATGGGCCATGTCGGCCACACGATCGCCTCCGGTCTTTTGGGCGCCTATCTGGGCGGCGATGCCGGCGAACGCGTGCATGGCGGGGCGGTGGAGCGTGGCTCGGTGGAAAGCGTTCGCGCCGTCCTGTGGTTCGCGGATGTCCGCGGCTTCACGGCGATCGCTGACACCACACCTGGGCTGCTTGTCATCGAGCTGCTCAACGCGATCTTCGAAACGTTTACCGCTGCCCTGCGCCCGCGCGGCGGCCAGGTGCTGAAATTCCTCGGTGACGGCATGCTCGCGATTTTTCCCGTCGTGGAGGCGCCGCTGGATGAAGTGTGTAGCCAGGCCCTCGATGCCGCCGCGGAAGCGATGGATGGCCTCGATCGGCTCAACGCCGTGCGCCGCGGCGCCGGCAAACCGATTGCGGAAGTCGACCTCGCGCTCCATCTCGGCGAAGTGCTCTATGGCAACGTCGGCGCCGTCGACCGCCTGGATTTTACCGTGATCGGCCCGGCGGTCAACGAAGTCGCCCGCATCGAGACATTGTGCGAGCCCCTGCGTCGCAAGGTGCTCATCTCCGCCGAGCTCGCCGCCGCAGTCGGCGACCGGCGCCGTCTCGAGCCCCTCGGCTACCACAAGTTGCGCGGCGTGCGGAAGCCAAGACAGATCTACGGGCTCGATCTTAGCTTTAAAGGATAAAGCGATGCGGCCAAATTTTTCGCCTCGGCAATTCGGCCCTGTCTGGGCAACCGAATGAAATGGCGCAAAGACCCAAAACAGCAGTTGGAATATTTCCCGCCAAGACGCGAAGCGCGAAATTGTCGCGTCAACAGGTTGCTTGTTTGAGAAACGTTCCGAGGAATTGCGCTCCAGTCGGCGCGAATCCAGAAACCTTTCAAGCGAATCATGAGTCACGGACTCAAAAGCGCTGAAACAACTCGATCGGGTTGCCTGACGGATCCTCGATAAGAATTTGCTTGCCGCCGTTGCCGGTGACGATCTCATGGCGGAGCCGCCGCGCTATGGCGGCATCCAAATTTTCAATTTCGATCTGGATGCGATTCCAACCGCCGGATACTGACCGGCCGGCATGGCTTGTGCCGCGTCGCCGCCACCCGGCCGGTTGCGCAGTAACTCTAGATCCCCCGCGATAGGCTCACGCCAATCCACAATGCGGTCAGGAGTGAGTTTCCGTGCAGGAAAAAAATGATCGCGGCCGCGACGAAAAAAGCTCGCATTTCCAATCAGATACGTAGCCGACTGGAATCCTAACAGCGCTCACGCTGACCTATCTATATTGAGTGGCCCGGCCCGTCCGGTAGACTCGGGTTAGAGCTTGATGATGGTCCTTTGCGGATTAGCTGAATAGGGGATTTAACTTGATGTTAACCGAATTGTAACCCGCCCTTTGCGCGGCTGTGCTAGCCATGGTTCCTTTACGAACCCACGCCGGGCAACTTTCGGAGTATCGCGATGGATGCAAATACCTATATCAATCGTGAGTTGTCCTGGTTGGAATTCAATCGCCGGGTGCTTGAAGAAGCCAAGGATGAGAGCGTGCCGCTGTTGGAGCGGGTGAAATTTCTGGCGATCTTCAGTTCCAATCTCGATGAGTTTTTCATGGTGCGGGTGGCCAGACTCAAGGCCATGGTGTTCGAGGGTGATAACAGCAGCGATCCCGACGGGCTCGCGCCGGCTGAGGCATTGACGGCGATCTCGGCGCGGGTGCATGAACTGGCGGCGGAACAGCATCTGTGCTTCCTCAACATCATCATGCCGCGATTGAGCGCCGAAGAGATTCACCTGGTCCGGCCCGAAGAGATGAGCGGCGAGCAAGAGCGTTTTCTCGAAGAATATTTTCTGCGCAAGCTCTATCCCATCGTCACGCCGCTGGCGATCGATCCGGCCCATCCGTTTCCCTATCTGGCCAACCGCTCGCTTTGTCTAGTGGTGTCCTTGCGGCCGACTCTCGCTTCAAGTCTGCCCCATACCGATCTTTCGATCGTCCATATCCCGACCCATGTGGCGCCGCGTTTCATTCCTTTGCCCGGGCGCGAAGGACAACATACCTTCATGCTCCTGGAAGATACCTTGCGCCACTATTTGCCGCGCCTCTATCACGGTTTTGAGATTCGCTCCTGTGACGCCATTCGGGTGACCCGGGACGCGGATTTTCTGGTTTCGCGGCGGCGCGACGAGGATCTCATGATGACCATCGAGAAAGGCGTTCGTGAGCGGCGCATGGGCGATGCCGTGCGGCTGCAATACGACCCCGATATACCGGTCGAGACCGTCACCCGGTTGGTCGAGGAACTCGAGCTCACGCAGGAAGATCTCTATCCTGGAAAAGGATTCACCGCATTCACCGATTTATTTCAATTGTATAACGCCGTGAACCTGCCGCGTCTCAAGGACCGGCCGCAAGCGCCGGTGGCGGTGCCGGCCTTCGAGCGCGTACCCGACATATGGAGCGCGATTCGCAACGGCGACGTATTGGCGTTCCATCCGTACCAGTCCTTCGACGCCGTGGTGCGCTTCGTCGAGGAAGCCGCCAAGGACCCGAAGGTATTGGCGATCAAGATGACCCTCTACCGGGTCAGCCCGACTTCGCCGATCGCCCTGGCGCTGGCGCGCGCCGCCGAAGCCGGCAAGGAAGTGTCGGTGCTGGTCGAGCTGCAGGCCCGTTTCGACGAAGAGGCCAACATCACATGGGCACGTGCTCTGGAAGAAGTCGGCGCCCATGTGGTTTATGGGCTGGTGGGTTACAAGACCCACTGCAAAGTCTGTTTGGTGGTGCGCCAGGAAGCCGACGGCATCCGCCGTTACTGCCATCTCGCCACGGGCAATTACAACGTCCGCACTGCCGGCGTCTATAGCGATCTCGGCTTGTTCACCTGCCGCGAGACCTTCGGCCAGGATTTGACCGAACTGTTCAACATTCTGACGGGTTATACGCGGCCGCAAAGGTTTCATCATTTAATCTTGGCGCCGGTCGGACTGCGCGAGCATTTCATCAGCAGCATCCGCCGCGAGGCCGATCATGCGCGGGCCGGACAGCCGGCGCGGCTCATCGCCAAGGTAAACAGCTTGGTCGATCCGTCGGTGATCGACGAGCTCTACCGCGCCAGCCAGGCGGGTGTTGAAATCGATCTGATTGTCCGGGGGATGTGCAGCCTGCGACCCGAGGTGCCGGGTCTATCCGAACGCATCCGCGTGATTTCGATCATCGACCGCTATCTGGAGCATGCGCGAATTTTTTATTTCCAGAACAACGGCAAGCCGGAATACCTGCTGGCGTCGGCGGACTGGATGCAGCGAAATTTCGATCGCCGGGTCGAGATCGCCTTTCCGGTGGTCGAAGAGCAGCATCAGGCCATGCTTAAAAAGATATTGGAAATACAGCTCGGCGATAACGTCAAAGGCTGGCGCATCGAGCCGGACGGCAGTTCGGTGCGGCGGCGCTCTGAAGGTTCTACTGCCGCGCGCTCCCAGGAACAGCTCTACGAATTCATGCGCGACGAGTCCGGCGATGCGGCGACGCGATCCGCAATCGATACGGATTGATTCGGTATTCATCAGTTAAAAGTTCATGGCGCGGCCAGGAGCAAACGCTGCACGCTGACACCAACGATCCCCTGCCTGTATTCGTTTAGCTCGCCAGAATTGCGATGGCTCTGGGACCGCGACTGAAATCGCTCTTTGCGACCGCACGACTCCGTGCTCACCCTCCGTGCTCACCTCTTGCAGGCGCCTTGTCGGATTGAGCGGCGCCAAACCCAACCATGTTTTCGCAGCACCTATCGCCGTTTCACGGATCCTTCGGGGCGTTGGCGAGGGAGCTCGGGACAGGTTGCTGGCCAATTCGCTTAATTTTTCGCGATGTAAACTTCTTAGCGAAGATAGGAATTCACCTGCCGATCAATGTTTCGCAGCATGAAACCGCAGCGCCGCTGATTATCTAAAATGCCGGCGTGAACACGCCGTAGCCGAAAAAGTTCCGGACCAACGTGGATATGCCACGGATTTTTTCGCGATTTGATTCGATCGCATCATTAAAGATCATTCGCCTCGGATCTGTCGACAGCCAGCGCGAGAGCTGGCGGCGTCATTTTTCGACGATATTTTATACTGGGTTAACGACCGCGTAACCATGAACAGCGGATAGTAGCGTCGATAGCGAAAATTTGCTGCTTTCCGCGTCTGACGCGGTGGATGACTGGAAAGGAGAAAACCAGTGAACTTCAAGCCATGGATACGAGTCAACGAAATTGGTCCTAATAATGCCTTCGGGGATACCCTGGGGCGCAAAGCGCACGGATCGACAAAAACTATATTAAAAAAAACCAAGCAACTCGTTCGAGGTATCCAGGCGACTATTAAAGCGGATAATTGGCCCACGCCAAATTACTCAACCCTGGTTTCGGACCCTACTTTTCTTTTCATCATCACGCCTCCTTTTTCCGGATCGACCGCGCTAGCTCAAGTCTTAAACAGTGCGCACCACAGCACTCTCATCCACAAGCGCGGCGAAGGACAATGGCTGGTTCCTGGAATGTGCCAGGCCGACCGCTGGAATCCCGATAAGTATGTCGACTGGAAATCAGTGAAGGCCGTCTGGTCGTCACGAATTCGTTTTATCGAGGAGCATGTCGGCAAGGTAGGTGTGGTAATCGAGAAAAGCCCGCCGAACCTGGTTAGGGCCGACAGGCTTCTCGAGACTTTTCCGAAGCACAAAATCGTCGCGTTTAATCGCAACCCTTACGCAACCTGTGCAAGCATTCTTTATCGCGCGCATGACGGAAAAAATAAATCCAAAAGTGAGCGACTGGAAATCATCAGGGAATTAGCCGCCGCGTGGGCATTTAGATCTATGTGGTTAAAGAAGCAAATTGACAGATATTCGCCTATCCATTTTACCTACGAGAAATTCTGCAATGATCCCGCAGCAGCAGTGAAGCGTATCACTGACCACTTTCCCGAACTGATCGGAATAGACACGACAAGAGCGATAAAAGTCAAAGATTACCGGCTGCAGGGAATATCGAATCAAAATGAGCGACAGACTGGTAACCTGTGCGCCCTGGAACGATCTGTGATTGGCGCAGCATTGAAGCCTCACGAAGAACTGCTGCAGTTTTTTGGTTATACCAGCGAATGGGAAAGAGAGCTCGAACAAGGCGGAGCGGGCAACCTTCGACGTATCGCAGTAGAGACCGACCTGCGGCCTGAGGTTCGAGAAAATTCTTTAGTTCGGATATTCGACGCGAGTGATGCCAGATCCGGCTAGGGCTGTGACTATGAAAATCTCATGACGAGTTGGTTGGGTGGATAATTCCGCTACACCCGTAAGTGTCCGACCATGTAGATTTCATGGAGAGCCAATCCATCGAAGGTTTTCGTCTCCCGTCCGGAAATGGAGATACAGCGTGAAACTCTATATCGAAGTCGTCGGTTTGTTGTTGGTCTGTCTAATATTTATCGTGGGTATCGCCAAAGCCTTGGGACAGCTCTAAGCCGCCGCGTCGATCTATCTACCAATCAATTTTCACGGCAGTCAATTTATGATTTGACGCCAACGCATGAAAGTCTCTTGCGGAGCCGCGCCAGGTGAATCGAAACTCCATCATGTTGGGACTGCGAATCTGCGCGAGCATTTGACGGGCACGACGGCAAAGAATAAGTCGGCTTCCAGTCGCCACGCAATTCGACGAAGTCCTGCTTGTTTCAAGCCGCTTCAGTCACCGGCGCCGAATTTGCGCAGGTTCGGCATGCCGATCCAGCATCCTAACGTCAGCAAGGTACCGATGGCGCCGCCGAAGAGTAACGCTCCGGGCGCGCCGACGAGCGCCGCCATGAAGCCGACTTCGGTGGCGCCGGCGCTGTTGGCGCCTTGGGAAAACATATGAAACACGGCGAAGGCGCGGCCGCGCACGTGCTCCGGCGTGAGCAAGTGAAACGTGGTCTGGCGCATGACCGCTTGGAGCGAGTTGGCCAAGCCGGTGACGGCGAGCAGTCCGAACGACAACCAAAAATTCACCGACAGTGCGAAGCCGCCAACCGCCAGCGCGTAAGCGAGAAACGACCAGAGGGCGAGCAGTCCCTTGTTTTTGACATCGCCGAACAGCAGCAAGGTGACCGTGCCGATCATGCCGCCAATCGCCGGCGCCGAGGACAGCATGCCGAAACCAGCCGGACCGACGAACAGAATATCTCTAGCGAAGACCGGCAGGAGCGGGCGAAAATAACCGACGCCGATGACGACGAAGTCGAGCAGGACCATGGCTAAGACCAGCGGTTCCGAGAAAAGAAACTTGACGCCGCCGAGCAGGCTGGCGAGCGCGAGTTTTTCGCGATTGACCTCGATGCTCGTGGGAATCGTCAGCGCGATGATGGCGAAGACGGCGGGCAGATAAAAAAGCGCGTTGAATAAATAGGCGTTACCGGTGCTCATCCAAGCCAGGCTTAAACCGCCGAGCATCGGCCCGATGAAGTGCGAACCTTGGGAGATCGCGGAGTTGAGCGACACGGCGTTGGTCAGATGGGTTCGCGGCACGAGGTAGGAGATCAGCGACATGCGCGTCGGGTTGAGCACGATGTTGAGCGCCGAGGTCATCGCCGTGCCGACCTGGATATGCCAAACCTCGATTAAGCCGGCCAGGGTCAGGATGCCGAGTGCGACCGCGACCAACAAATTTCCCAAGGTGGTCGCGAGAATGAGTTTCTTGCGATCGACAAAATCGGCCAGAGTGCCGCCGAACAGACCGAAGACAAAAATCGGCACGCCCTGGGCGACGCCGGTGAGGCCGAGTTGAAACGCCGATCCGGAAATCTCGTAGACTTGGTAGAAGTTCTGCGCCTGGCGCATCTGCTGCGCGGTGGTCGCGCACAGAGAGAGCAGGAAAAGCAGGCGGTAGTCGCGCAGACGCAGCGAGGCCCAGGGTGACAGCCGTGGCGCCGGGTCTTGCACTCGAGGGTGATCTTCGGACATGACGGGACTCAAGCAGTCGTGGCTACTTGAGCTGCCGCATCACTTCGTCGTGAACGGTTTTAAGCGTGGTGCGTTTGGCGCTGGCGATGCGTTTCAGGTCGTCGTATTCCGGCGTGGCGCGCTCGGTGCCGTCCGGCTGGGTGACGATTTTTACCGTGACTTCGCCGAAGCGGGTCTTGACCGTTTTCGCTTCGCGCGCCAAGAGAATGCGGCTGACGGGATAGCAGCGCACGCCGATGGTCGTGGTCTCTTGCAAAATCATCGCGGCCAGACGATCGCGCTGGGCGATCTCGCAGATCACGGTTAGCAATGTCGCGGGACGGTTCTTTTTCATCTGGATCGGCGCCAGGCAGACATCCCGGGCGCCGGCGGCCAACAGCCGCTCCATGACATGGTCGAAATGTTGCGGGTTCATGTCGTCGATGTTGGTTTCGATCACCAGCATCGCTTCATGCTGCAGATTGACTGCGTTGGCGCCGATGGACAGACGCAACAAGTTGGGACGGCTGGAAAATTCTTTTTGTCCGGTGCCGTAGCCGATGCTGTCAATGGTCATGGCCGGCTGGTCGCCGAAACTGCTGCCGAAGACTTTTAGCAACGCCGCGCCGGTGGGGGTCACCGTCTCGCTGTCCAGATCGACGCCGAAGGTCGGCAGTCCTTTCAACAATTCCATGGTCGCCGGCCCGGGCACCGGCAGCGGGCCATGCTGCGAACGGGTCACGCCGCGGCCCAGGGGGATCGGCGAAAAGTGCAGTTGGTCGATGGCTAATTCTCCGACACCGATCGCCGCGGCGACAATGTCGACGATGGAATCGGTGGCGCCGACTTCATGAAAATGGACCTGATCGACGGCGACCCCGTGAATCTTAGCTTCGGCCTGGGCGAGCCGATTGAAGATGTCGATGGCGGTGGCTTTAACCGAAGCGGCTAATTTACTGCGCTCGAGCAACCGGCGGATTTGCTGCCACGAGCGCGGCGCCTCGTGGCGCGGGCAGATTACTTGAAACTGGCTGGCGCGGACGGCGTGGACCGACTTCTTCGCGGTCTTGAGCGCGAACTCCAGGGTCGGAATTTTTTTCAGCTCGGTTTTGAGCTTGGCCAGCGGCAAGCCGAGATCGATCAGCGCGGCGACAAACATGTCGCCGCTGATGCCGCCGATGAGGTCGCCGTAGGCTATTTTCATTGCAAATCTCGCGGTTACTTCAAACCGAATCGAGGATGGAGGAGCGAAGATTGAGGTTTTCGATCCGCGACCATCTATAAACTTACCAATCCCGGTGCACTTCCTTGCCGCTGGTTTCGATCCGGATGATTTCCGGCTTGAAGGGTTTGCCGCGCAAAGTGTCGATGAGCCAGTCGATCAGCAGTAGCCGCGCCTTGGGATTGCGGATCGAGTGGCGTTCGCCTTCGAAGACGTAAAGCAGTTTGGGCGCGGGAGCTTCGCCCATTAGTTTGTAAACGAATTTCATGTCGCAGTGCTCGTCGTCTTCGCCGGCGACGATCATATACGGACAGGTTATTTTCGCGGTGACGCCTTCGAGGGACAAGGTTTTGCAGAATTCGTCGAAGGCGGCTTCATCGTCGTAGCCGGACATGTACATGTAATTTAATTTAAACGTCGGCGACGACATGTTGAAGATGGCGAACTGGCCCGGTTCCATGCAGACGCCGCTGACGGCGCAGGCTTTGAAACGCTTTTCCGCCGCGACCACCCGGGGCGCCCAGTAGGAACCCATGCTCGAAGCCATGATGCCAAGACGATCGGCGTCGATTTCCGGGCGGGTGATCAGATAGTCGGCGACCAGTCTGCCGACATCCTCGACGTTGGCGGCGGTGCATTTGATGCCGCCTTCGCGGGTTTCCCCATGGCCGGGACAGTCGACGGATAACAATGCCAAGCCGCGTTCGATGAACGGATCGCCGCTGGCAGGGTGATCCTCTTTGACGCCGTCCATGCCGGGGATGTACATGACGCATGGCACCTTCACGCCGGCTTGGCGGCCCGGCGGCAGATGCAACAGCGCATGGATTTTCTTGCCGTCGTAGGGCAGCTCGACCCGTTCAATCGGCCGGCCGGCAAATTGAATGAACTTGTCGTAGCTGGCGCGCTTGCGCTCCTGCCAGTGGATGCGCTCGCGGTTGCCATCTTCATAGACCGCCCACATGGCATTGGTGTAGAAGCAGGCGGCGATATAGTAATGGTCGCGCGCTTCAGTTAGCCTGCCGGCCGCCTCGGCCTGGCGCCCTTGTTGTTCGCGAACCGCCGCCGCCTGGGAAAACTCCCGCGGGATATCGACGAACTTCTTGATGCGGCTGCACAGCTCAGCCAAATCTTTCTCCACGGTGGGGCCGCAGTTCCGGATAATTTTCCCGGTGCGCCCCTGGTCCCAATCGATCCCACGGGTTTGGATCACTTGATCCAAGATCCAGCGCTGGTCGCGCCAGCGTTTCATTTTTCTTTCGGTTTCGACGCGCATAACTTACCTCCTCACGTCGAACGGTCGACGGTTCAAACCGTTCAAGTCGTCATCGCCGCAGATTTCGACTCGGCTCAGCTCAGCGCGAAATTATTTCGCCTTGACGAAGCGATCGTCGATGAATTTTCGCAAATCGACATTTTTCAATTGCGGCGTAGTTTCCAACAGGCTGTCGCGCACCGCCTCCAGCCCTTTGAGCCCGGGATAGGGCGGATTGGAAATCGCCGCGTCGTATTCTTTATAGCCGCCTTCGAGGATGCGGTCGTCGGCGCGCAGGTATTTTTTCAAAATTCTCAAGGCGGCGCGGCTGTCTTCCTTATAAACCTTGGCGCCGTCGGTGAGCGACGCCATGTAGGCGCGCACGATCTCGGGCTGGCTGTGCACGAAGGAGCGTTTGGCGGCGATGCCGGAGAAAGTAAATTCGCGGCCGAGATCGGGGATATGCAACAGCGGACGGTAGCCCAGATCGCGTGCCGAGGTCGATGTCGGCGGTGACAGAATGCCGGCCTGGACCGCGCCGGCGCGCATGGCGGCGAGGATTTCGGGAATGCCGCCTAGGGCGATCATGGTCACGTCTTTGACGTTCAAACCAAATTGCTCGAGAGCGGCGCGCACGGCCAGGTCGCTGGCCGAACCGATACGGGTGATGCCGATCTTTTTCCCTTTAAGGTCGGCGCCTTTGGCGATCGCCGGATCGGCGAGCAGGGTAAAGACCATTTGATGCGTAGTGGTGCCGACCCAGACGAAGTCGGCGCCCTGAGCCCAAGCCGTCAGCATCGGCGCCGGCGACAGATGACCGAACTGGATCTCACCGGCGAGCAGCGCCTGCACGGCGGTGGAGCCGCCGCGAATGTAGATCAGGTTCGAGTCCAAGCCATGTTTTCTAAAGTGACCGTCCTCGTGGGTGAGCCAGAGTGTGCCGATGCCGGCGGACAGCGCGCTGTAGGCGGTGCGCACTGGGGTTAATTTAGATTGAGCTTCGACTGCGGCACTAGCGAGAAGTAATTTCAGAAGGCAAACAGCGAAACATGACCAGCGAACGGATGAGTAATGGGCCGGCAAAAGACGTTTTTTAGGATTCATTTCGTGTAGGGCGGCTGAATGTTTTTAGGTTATCGCCCGTGTCTGTAGACGCCGTCGACTGTAGACAAATCGATTCTGGATGGCAACTACGCATGCCTCAGCTAGTCTTTCCCATCCCTGTCATGATCACTTTGCTGTGAATTGAAAGAGCACTTTGCGACGACACGCGTTTATGCATCTCCCTTGGCAGAACCCGCCATTTCCATTAAGATTCCTCAGCGCCGATCCGGGATGTGGCGAATTCAACCCTGCCGGTTTTCCGAGCGCAAATCTGGTTTGCGCCGGAAAGCCTTTCTCAACATACATAGGTAACGGCTCAAGATTTCTAACGAGGAAAGAATGGCACAAGCGATAAAAACATCGAAGAACAATGGCGCCAATGTCGGTTACGAAGCCGAGTTGTGGCAGATGGCGGATGCACTGCGCGGTAGCATGGCGATCATCGAGGCCGACCTTGTGGACTGCATGGTCGCCCTCCCCGGCAGACCAGACACACAATCAATTACAACGTATTCCCATGTCCGAAATTGATTTTGGAAAAATCGCCTCTCGTGGCGGAAGTGTGGAGAATGCCTTCGAGGAACTCTGCTGTCAGCTTGCCTCTAGAACGCGGCCAACTGGAGCGCAGTTCGAGCGTTATCGTGGTGCCGGTGGCGACGGTGGAGTGGAGTGCAAAGTCATTGATGCAAACCGGTCTGCCGCCGGCTGGCAGACGAAGTACGTCTTCGATATCGATAGTCTGTTAAAGCAGGTAAAGCTGTCTCTAGAAACCGCGCTTTCAGTCCACGCTGATTTGACGCGCTATGTGGTTTGCTTTCCGTTCTATCTTACGGGCAAAACCGCGCGCAAGGGGAAAAGCCAGACCGAGAAGTTTGGCGAGTGGGTTCGCAAAGCGGAAGCTGACGCAAAAGCCAAAGGGCGCTCGCTAACGATCGATCGTTGGTCGGCGCATGAAATTCGGGACCTCATTTTGGCGAATGATTCGTCAGGCGGTCTCCGTCACTATTTCTTTTCTGTGACGACGTTCTCGGATCAATGGTTCGCGGACCATGTTGCCGCCGCGAAGCTCGCCGCTGGCCCGCGGTATAACCGGGAGATCAGTCTAGAAACACCCCTGTCAGGATGGTTCTCATCGTTCGGCGGTGGACTGGACTGGCAGACGCAGCTTGCCGCTCTCCTCGACGCCTGCCGCAAGGCGACAAACCATGTCGGGAGGCTCGTCGAGAAGAAAGGTGGCGATCCCATGCGTCCCGGTTGGCCGGTGGCCGCCTACGAAAAAGGCGTGAAGGTGGCAGCCGATTCGCGGAGCTACGTCGGGAGCGGCGAGGGGCTCGCGGCTGCGCCGACGCAAGCGGGACTATCGAGGCTCCAGACTTCCATCGACCAGCTCCTCGTCGACCTCGCTGCTGTCGAGGACGAACTTGCCGCGGACTTGGACGCCAAGCACGGCGCAGGGTCTGCAGACTCAAAGCGCTTCCGGTCCTTCATGGCCGAATATCAGGTGTCGTTTCCCGCGGCCAATCTCGACGCGGTGCGCGACGCGCGGCAAAAAGGGCGCGCACTCTCCGACTGGCTTTCGTCTCCAGCCGGCTTTCTCGCATTCAGGCAGGTGTTCGTGCTGAGCGGGAGCGGCGGCGCGGGAAAGACGCACAGCGTGTGCGACATCGCGCAACGCCGACTGGCGGACGGCGGCTACACGTGCGTCGTCTTCGGGCACCAATTCGGCGGTGAGCCAGATCCATGGACTCGATTTGCTGAGTCGCTGGGGGTTCCGCTCACGCTCGGACGCGACGGCGTGCTCGACGCCCTCGATGCTGCGGCCGAATGCTCGGGCAAGAAGCTCGTGATCTGTGTGGACGCGATGAATGAGACGAGGCCGAGGAGCTATTGGTTCGGTCGCTTCGCTGAGTTCGCCAGGGCGGTGGCCTCGCGCGCGCATCTCAAGCTCTGCGTCTCATGCCGTACCTCGTTCCTTACGGTGTGTCTACCGAAGGACTCCGCGGATCAGGCGATCGAGCATAAAGGCTTCGCGGGGATAGAGAGGGAGGCCTGCAATGCCTTCTTTTCTCACTATAATCTCGAGCCGCCACTGGTGCCGGTCTTGCAGCCAGAGCTTGCGAATCCACTTTACCTAAAGCTCGTCTGCGAAACGCTGCGGGCGAAGGGACTGAAGCGGCTACCGAAAGGATGGATCGGCATCGCGCCGGTGATCCGAGCTTTTCTCGCGTACAAGGAGGAGCAATTCGCGACGGAACATGGCGTCTCCTCGGGCGCGACGATGGTCACCGGTTCCCTTCGAGCAATCACCGCCGCTATCGCCAGATCGGGAAGCGCGGCCCTTCGCTGGTCCGAGGCCCAGTCAGCGATCGACACAGCGAAGCCGCAAGCCAAGGGCATCAACGTTCTGCAATGGCTCGTAAACGCGGACCTGCTAATCGAGGACGGCCCGTCAACCGAGGCCATAGGCGCAGAGAACGTCGTGCGTCCGGCCTTCGAGCGATTCGGCGATTTCCTGGTGGCGTCAGAGGTGCTGGAACCAGTCACGAGTTCGAACGTTCATCAGGCCTTCCGGAGCGGCGGCCAATTCGTTCACCTTTTGGGCACGGCGCAGGCGATCCGGGAAAATGCCGGCCTGCTTTCGGCGCTTTCCGTTTTACTGCCGGAAAAGATACGCGGCCTGGAGCTCACGGAATTGATCGAAGATGACTCGGTCCGAGCTGAGGTTGCCGCCGTCGTTGTGCGCTCGCTCCCATGGCGTACCGCAGAAACGTTCTTGCCGTCGACGCAGAACGTGCTGCGGGAAATGCTCAACACCCCCGACGCATACAAGGCAATCGACGCGATGCTGGTCGTCTCCACGCAGGAGTCCGAGATCGACGCGTTCTGGCTCAATGAGGTCATTGGGTGGCTGCTATTCCACAAAAGGGACGCGTTTTGGTGCGGATACCTGAAACTCGGCTATGAGGAAAACAACATCGTCCGCCGTATAATCGAGGCCACGAAGGACATCGACCTTCAGAAGGTCGATGCCTCGACCGCAGAACGGTGGTGCGTTGTCCTACTTTGGTTCAGCGCAGCAGCCGATCGCCGAGTGAACGACTCGGCGACGAGGGCCGCAATAGCGATCCTACGCTTTCACGCGACGCTGCTCCCGAAATTGGTGGCCCTGTTCCTCTCGGCCGATGACGACGAGGTGCGAGAGAGAGCGCTGCTCATCGCGTATGGCGTCCTAATCCATTCGCGAGACAAAGCTATGCTGAAAAAGCTGGCCGAAGATCTGCTTACCGCGTATGCGGCCCGCCCGGAAGATTTCCAGAATGCGATCATTCGCGATCATATTCGATGTATAGCCGAGTTAGCGGCGCACATCGGCTGCCTCGATAAGAGGTTCGATCCGACACTGCCAAATCAACGCAATTCGAAAATACTGCCTCCGGAGCCTCCAACCCAAGGCGAGGAAAAGGCCTGGAGAGAAGAGAAAGAAAACGGCACTCGGTTGCTGGTTCGAAGCTGCCTGGATGACGACTTCAACCATTACTCGATTGGCTGTCTAAACGGGTGGAATCGCGCGATGCCAAAGCCCGCCATCGGGCGGTGGATCGCGAAACGAATTCTTGACGACTTCGGCTACCGAGGTTCAAAGAGTAGCGGCTACGATTCGGCGGTGACCCAAGAAACTGGGGGCGGACGAGGAAAACCGGCGTGGGCCGAGCGAATTGGAAAAAAGTATCAGTGGATCGCGATGTATCAGCTGGCGTCGCGCCTCTACGACAGCGTCGATCGAGACAAAGACTCGTTCGAGCGGACGACGGGGCGACTTGCACTCATTTTAAGCGACGAGCGCAAGCTAGACCCGACCATCTCCCGACCTGAACGTCCCGACGGCACGCCCTCCGAATGCTGGTGGGTCGGCGGAAACGTCGATTTGCCTTCAACACAACATCTCGACTACTCGACTTGGATTAATCGCAGGGACGACCTCCCTTCGTTGGAGTCGCTTCTCGCGCCTAAGAATCGTGACGGCCAGAGGTGGCTTCCGCTGATTTGTTATCCAACGTGGTCCGAGTATCGGGAAGGTCGACCGTATGGTGAGCCATACAGGTCGACATGGATGCACCTGGAGGCGTTTCTAGTGCCCGAGGCGCAGTTCGACAGAGCGATGAACGCCATTTCTCGCCGCAACTTCTTCGGGAAGTGGATGCCAGGCAGCGCAAAGTGGCTCCACGTCTTCGTCGGCGAGTATCCTTGGGCGAGCGCATGCAACGTAGAGACCGACGACTGGCTCGGCTTCGGAACTCGGGTAGACGGCTCTTCACTGGAGTTCATGCCGGTCTACAATGAAGTACTTTGCGAATGGGAATATGACAGCAGCTTGCAGAGCAGTATCTATTTTCATGTCCCAACACGGGCATTTTTTGAAGCGGGCCCACTCTGGTGGAATGGTGTGGACGGCTTCTCAACCCCTGATGGAAAGATTATTTTCCGCGATCCGTCAGCCTCGGAGGGCGGCACCACTACCTTGCTGGCAGATAAAGACGATCTACTCCTGCGACTGAAGAAGTTAGGGCTCCGTCTTGTATGGACGCTTCTCGGCGAAAAATACGTCTTAGGCGATAAGGCTTATGGCACGCCTCGAGTCACATACTCGCAGACGGCATACCTGAAGGAGGACGGCACGATCTCTGTCGGAGGTCGAGTCTTTTTCGATGACTACGATAAAGACCAAGGGCTGGCTACGTGATCTACTTATCTGATGTGCGGTCTGGTCCGAGTGTGCAACGGGGCCAGGCATAAGTATCTTATCAATCTTGGATTTTGATGCGAAAGGTGAACAGGACGAGCCTGAAGATGATATCGAAAACTCTGATGTGCAATTCAGTTGACTGCCGTGGAGATTATTAGTCTACTCTCAGAGCCCAAAGCTCTGCCCTCCGACTATCGATCGCGACTGCAACTACGGGCGCAAACCTATCATAAAAACGTGACCGCGAGTCTTTGAATTAATGTATCCGATCATCACAGTCCCCGATGAGGCTGGCGACATCTTAGAGCAGCTCGGTACCAAGCCGAAGTTTTGGTTTAGTGATGCGAATTTCAATCGATATCTCTTTAAGCTGAATAGGAGCGAAGGCGAGGGAGCAACAGGCGAAGACTGGAGCGAAAAGGTTGCTAGCGAGCTCTGCGAGCATCTCGGTCTGCCCCACGCACAATATGATTTTGCGATTTGGAAAGGGCAACATGGCGTCGCAACGCTGAGTTTTGCGCCACCGCATGGGAGATTGGTTGCGGGAAATGAAATCCTGATTCAGCTGGACAAAGCTTACCCGAAAGAAAGGTTCTATCGGGTAAGGCAGCATACGCTCAGACTGGTTTTGGCGATCATTAAGCAGAAAGATATACAGGCGCCGCTTGGCTGGAAACCCTTCGGTGCCATAGAATCAGCGTTAGATGTTTTTGTTGGTTACTTACTCTTGGATGCTTGGATCGCGAATCAGGATCGTCATCACGAAAATTGGGGATTTATTATTAGCCCGGCGCGCACAATTCATCTGGCGCCAACCTTCGATCATGCGTCCTGTCTTGGGTGGAATGAGAGGGACGGCACGAGGTTGCAACGGCTAGCGACTAGCGATAGGCAAAGAGGCATGGAGCCGTACGTTGAACGGGCCCTTTCGGCATTCTTTAGTTCCTCTAACAGTAGTAAGCCAATGCTAACGTTGGATGTCTTTAGCGAAGCGGCAAGGTTATACCCACGCGCGGCACAGACATGGCTTGAAAGGCTCACGCAAATCTCAGAGAATGACGTACGTAATATCTTTGATCAGATTCCAAAACATCGAATTTCGGATACCGCCAAGCGCTTTGCCATGAAAATGCTCGAATTAAACCAGAAACGCCTTCTTAAGCTTGGGGGTGTGACGTGAAAATTCTGTATTTAGCTTGGCAAGACCCGCATTCTCGGCAATGGATTCCTGTGGGAAAATTGAGTGCCGAGGACGGCATCTATCGGTTCGTTTACACGAAGGGTGCCGTGCTGTCTAAAAATTTCATTCGATTTGGTTTTATGCAGGACTTGCATGAAGTCTACCGGTCTCGGGATTTATTTCCATTGTTTGCCAATCGTCTCATTTCTAGGAAGCGACCGGAGTTTCGGGATTTCCTACGTTGGCTTGACCTAGTCGAAAACGAGGCTGATCCCTTGGTCCTTCTCGCACGCACGGAAGGGGTTCGAGAGACGGACTCGTTAACTGTCTTCCCTTGCCCAGAACCAGACAATCAAGGGAAATACGTCGTTCATTTCTTTAGTCACGGACTGCGTCACCTATCGGACGATGCGCGAGTTCGTATCAACACCCTTCGCGCTGGCGATAGACTATATCTCTTGCCGGACCCGCAAAATCCTCAAGATGAGTATGCGATCGCGCTACGAACAGACGACCCAGCGACCATCGTGGGCTATTGCCCGAGATATATTTCCCGCGATTTCTTGGAGATTCTCAAGAACAATTCGGCCGCCGTAAATGTCTGTGTGAAAAAGGTTAACACTGACGCACCGATTCAGTTACGATTGTTGTGTACCCTGACGGCGGACTGGCCGGAAAATTTTAAGCCATGTTCGAACGATTATTATCAAGAACTAGGTCATGACAATAACGTTAGCCCAACTCATTCAGCATTGAACGTCCTACCTGTTTAGTTCCATAGCGGATTAGCCAAATCGTGCGGATGCCGGCCGAAAGTACTCAATAAGCCGTGTGGTAATGGGATCGAGCGCTAATTCGCCGCCGTGCAGATGCTGCAAAGGTGACGAAAAGGCACAGACGTGGCTGGAAGACGGTCCTTTCTGACTAGCCGTAGCGATAGAAATTGCGTCGTCTGGTGTTTTATTGGCGAAATATCGAACGCTGCAGCGCACCCCACGGATCGCCGCTGACTGTAGCAAAATTCCGCTGCTTGGCAAAGCTAGCCAGTCGACGGCTTAGATTCCCACCTGTTTGAATCTGTGAACCATTTATGGTTAAAAGAGAATAGTATCTATTTGTCAGTGTAACTATGGAAACTTACGATGTTATTTGATTTTGCTAACGTCCTGGTATTCACCGCGCTGGGTCTTGGATTCGTCGGTGTCAATCTCTTGATCGGCAAGTTATTGAGGCCGGCCAATCCGCAAACCCGTAAGCTATCGACCTATGAATGCGGCGAGCCGTCCACCGGCAGTGCCTGGGTCAATTTCAACATCCGTTTCTATATGGTCGCATTGATTTTTATTATCTTCGAAGTTGAAATTGCCTTTGTCTTTCCGGTGGCCTCGGTGTTTCGCCGTTGGGTCGAAGGCGGCGTCGGTTTGTTCGCGCTGGTCGAAGTGCTGGTGTTCGTCGGAATTCTTTTTCTCGGTTTGATTTATGCCTGGGTCAAGGGTGACCTGGATTGGGTGAAAAAGGTGCAGGCTTAATCGGCCTGGCCATCGGAGTTTTTCTATGAAACCGCTGATCAATTCATTGCCGGAAACGGTTTTTACCACCAAGGTCGATGATCTGCTCAACTGGGGCCGGGCTTCTTCCCAGTGGTATATGCTGTTCGGATCTAGCCTGCTGCGCCATCGAACTCATGCAGACCGGCGGCCCGCGCGCCGATCTCGACCGTTTCGGCGCCGTGCCGCGGGCGACGCCGAGGCAGTCGGATCTGATGATCGTCGCCGGCACACTGACTTACAAGATGGCCAAACGCACCAAGCTGCTCTATGACCAGATGCCCGATCCTAAATATGTCATCTCCATGGGCAGTTGTTCTAATTGCGGCGGGCTATTTCAGCTTGCTTATTCGGTTTGCAAAGGCGTTGACAAGATCATTCCTGTCGACGTTTACGTTCCCGGCTGTCCGCCCCGTCCGGAAGCGCTGACCGAAGGGCTGCTACGCATTCAGGACAAGATGGTGCGCGAACGCTGGCTGGTAAAGGCGCCAGAGGTGGAGAACGCTGAAGCCGGGGTTTAAGATTCAACCATGGAAGCTAAAGAAACCTACGCCTCATTGGAAAAACTCTTTCCCGGCAAAGTCGGCGACTTCAAGGGGGATGTCTTCGAGCCCTATTGCCACGTCGATAAGGACGCCATCGTTGAAATCTGCCACTTCCTGCGGACGGCGCAGAGTTTCAGATTCGAAGTGCTTTCGGATCTGACCGCCATCGACTGGCCCAAGGAAGAGAAGATTCAGATGGTTTACCATCTGTTTTCCTACGCGCATAACCATCAGATTATTCTCAAAGTCGATCTGCCGCGCGACAATCCGAAAATCGCCACATTGGAAGAGCAGTGGAAAGTCGCCAATTGGTTCGAACGCGAGGTTTACGATCTGTTCGGGGTGATCTTCGAAGGCCACACCGATTTGCGCCGGATCATGTTGCCGGAAGATTGGTCCGGCTTCCCGCTGCGTAAAGATTACATCGAACAGGAAGAATATGACGGCATTAGCACCCAACGTGCGCCCCTGGTCGAAAAGTTGTTGCGATAGGATTTAACGATGAGCGAAACCGCCGCTACGGATCCAGGCTTCTACGCCGAAGAGATGACCATCAGTGTCGGGCCGCAGCATCCGAGCACCCACGGGGTGCTGCGCTTCGTGGTCAAAACCGACGGTGAAATGATCAATGAAGCGATCCCCGATGTCGGCTACTTGCACCGCTCCATCGAGAAGATCGGCGAAAAAGTGACTTATCACGGCTATGTGCCGTACACCGACCGGGCCGACTATCTGGCCGCGATGTTTGCCAATCAGGCGTTCTGCATGGCGGCCGAGAAGCTCGGCAACACCGAAGTGTCGCGCCGCGGCGAATTTTGCCGGGTCATCGCTTGCGAACTCAATCGTCTGGCCAGCCATCTGATTTCCGTCGGTACATTCGGCCAGGATATCGGTGCCATGACACCCTTCGTGCATGCCCTGCGCGAGCGCGAAACCATCAATAATTTGATGGAAGAGATTTGCGGCGCCCGGCTCACGTACAATTATATCCGCATCGGCGGCGTCGGTTACGATATCGTGCCGTCGACCATGACCAAGATCGCCGAGTTTCTCGATCACTTCGAGCCCATCGTCGAAGAGTTCAACCGTTTGCTATCCGGCAATAAGATTTTTATCGAGCGGTTGGCTCATGTTGCGGTGATCAGCAAAGCCGACGCGCTGTCGTACAATCTGGTCGGACCCAATCTGCGGGGTTCGGGCATCAAGTGGGATATCCGCCGCGATATTCCATATTCCGTCTATCCGGAGTTGGATTTTGAAATTCCCGTCGGCACCGCCGAGGTCGGCACTCTGGGCGATAGCTTCGATCGCTTTTGGGTGCGTATTCGCGAGATGCAGGAGAGCGTCAAGATCCTGCGCCAAGCGATGAGAATGATTCCCAAGGGGCCGGCGATCTCGAAAGTGCCGAAAAAATTCCGCCCGCCGGCGGGCGAATATTACGCCCGGGTCGAAGCGCCGCGCGGCGACATGGGCTTTTACGTGATCAGCGATGGCAGCGAGTATCCCTACCGGGTGCGCATCCGTACCGGTTCGTTTACCGCGATGGCCATCATCGATAAGCTCGCCAAAGGGATCATGATGGCGGACTTGATCGCGCTCATCGGCAGTCTCGATGTCGATGCGCCGGAAATCGACCGGTAGAATTTATTTGAGATTCATATGCAAGCTTTTCTCGACCAATTGATCCAAGACGGCGCCTTTGCCGGTCTTCCTAAAGAAGTCGTCTACGCCATCGGCATGGTGCTGGCGGCAGTGGTGGTATTGTCGGTGTTTGTCGCGCCGCTGGCCGGCGTGACCAGCTGGCTTGAGCGGCGCGTCTGGGCGCGCATGCAGTCGCGCGTCGGCCCCAACCGGGTTGGACCGCAAGGCATCCTCCAGTGGCTCGCCGATGGCATCAAGAACATCATGAAGGAAGACATTATTCCGGCGGCGGCGGATCAAAAGCTCTTTCCGCTAGCGCCCTATATTGTTTTCATGGGCTTCCTCTGCGCGTTCGTAGTCATTCCTTTCGGCGAAACCCTGATCGTCGCCGATCTCAACATCGGTATCCTTTACATTCTCGCGGTAACGTCGCTGGTGGTGGTCGGCATTCTCATGGCCGGCTGGGCATCGAACAACAAATGGTCACTGCTCGGCGGCATGCGCTCGGCCGCGCAGATCGTCAGCTATGAAATACCCGCGGGCTTGTCGGTTCTGACGATCGTATTTCTCGCTGGCACATTGAGCATGCAGGGCATCATCAAAGCGCAGGGCTGGGGTCCTTGGGATTGGTTCATATTTCACAACCCATTTACATTCTGCGCGTTCTTTCTGTTCTTCACCGCGGCTTTGGCGGAAGGCAACCGCACGCCCTTCGATATTCCCGAGGCGGAGTCCGAATTGGTCGCCGGGTACGTGACCGAATATAGCGGCATGCGCTTTCTGTTTTTCTTCTTTGCCGAGTGGGGCAATCTTTATGTCATCGGCGCCGTGGCGACGACGCTCTTTATGGGCGGCTGGCAGGTGCCGGCGTTTTTTGACGGCTATCCTGTGCTCAAGGGCATGGCGCAGTTCGCGACATTCTTCTTAAAGGCTTATTTCTGGGTGTTCGTGGCAATGTGGATTCGCGCGACCTTGCCGCGGGTGCGGGTCGACCAACTGATGGGACTCTGCTGGAAGTACATGGTGCCGTTGTCGTTCGTTTGTCTGCTCGGCACCATCGGCTTTATGTTCATCGACGAGATTAGCCGGCGCGTCTTTGGCGCGATCACACTGGGCTTCGCCGTCGCCACCATAATAAATTTTTTCCGCCGGGTCGGCTTTCAATTTCGCGCCGCCAAGCCGGAAGCTTACTGGAAGCCGCATATCTAGAATTTGAGGATTTATGGGTGTTCTTACCAATTATGTAAAAGATATTCAGGCTGCGATCGCGTCGACCTTCGAAGGCATGTCGATCACGTTCTCGCATTTGATGCGCAAGCCGATGACGATCCAGTATCCCGATAAGATTCCCGTGCCGATCCAGGAGACCTTGCCGCTGCGCTACCGCGGCATCCTCGAAGTCGATTTGGATATTTGCACCGGCTGTCTGGCTTGCGAACGGATCTGTCCGATCACCTGCATCACCATCGGCATCGACATGAACAAGGAGACCAAACAGCGCCAGTTCACCCATTTCGACATCGATGTCTGCAAGTGCATGTACTGTGGCCTGTGCTCGGAGGTCTGCCCGACCGGCGCGATCCGCCACTCGCAGGAGTTCGAAGGCGCGAGCTATAACCCGGCCGGCCTGGTGCGCCATTTCGCGCCCGAGCCGTCGAATCTTTACAAGCCGAAAAAGGGCGGTGAAACCGAGCCCAAATTAATTACCAAAGTCGATATCGGTTTAAAATATCTGGACGAATTTGCTACGCCGGATGGAGGAGGGGCCGCCGAGGAGGAAGCAAAATAGGCGTCTGGAGCGGGGCGGTTTGTATCTCTACAGCCGAGCCCCTTGATCTGTTACCAATCTTCCGATAAGTCAGCGAAAACGTCTGCAATTTTCCGCGTTTCCAAAATTTGAGTAAAGGTATGACTGTTTCAACGGCGGTTTTTTATCTAATTGCCCTGCTCACCATCGTGTCGGCCGGCATGGTGGCGTTCTCGCGCAATATAATTTACTCGGCGTTCTCCCTGTTGGGCACGTTTATGGGAATCGCCGGCTTGTATATTTTCCTTGGCGCTGACTTCGTCGCGGCGGTGCACGTGTTGATCTACGTCGGCGGCATCCTGGTGCTGATCCTGTTCGCCGTCATGCTCACCCATCGGATCACCGATGTGACGATCACCAACCGCGCCGCCGGCACCATCCCTGCGCTTATCGTCATCGGCGTGTTGGTTTATTTTCTGATTCAGACGGTGTGGACCACGCCTTGGGTCAAGGCCAAGGAAGTCGTTTTCACTGCTACGACGGCGAAGATCGGCGACGCCTTTCTCTATGACTACTTGTTGCCTTTCGAGCTTGCTTCGTTGGTGCTGTTGGCGGCGATGATCGGTGCGGTGGTGTTGTCGCGGAAGGAGATCAAAGACTAGCCATGTCGCCCAATGAGCTGTCTTCGTACCTGACCATCGGCGCGATCCTTTTCGCGCTCGGCTTGTTCACCGTGTTGACGCGGCGCAATGCCATCAGCGTGTTGATGGGCGTCGAGCTGATTCTCAACAGCGCCAATGTCAATTACGTGGCGTTTTCCCATTTCAGCAGCGGCAATAGCGCCGGGCAGATTTACGCGATCTTTGTCATCATGTTGGCCGCGGCTGAGGCGGCGGTGGGTTTGGCGATCGTCTTGGCGATCTTCAAATTGTTCCACACCATCGACGTCGAAGCGGCGGAAACGATGAGAGATTAGGACAACGGTTCGGATTCACAAGCTCAAGGTCACAACGCTCGATGGAAAACCCCATACAAACGGATTTCATTCGCTGGATCGTGTTCCTGCCGTTGCTCGGCGCCATGGTCAATGGCCTGCTCGGCGCCAAGATTCAAAAGAGCTTGGGCAAGGGCGCCATCGGCGTGATCGCCTGCGCGCCGGTGATCGTTGCCTTTGCGCTTGCGGTTTACGCCTTTTTCATCCTCAAGGGGCTGGCGCCGGAGCAGCGCTTTCTCATCGATAATCTTTACCGCTGGATCGATCTCGGCTCGCTGCGGGTCGACATGGCGTTTCTCGTCGACCCGCTGTCGTCGGTGATGATCCTGGTGGTCACCGGCATCGGCGGGCTCATCCATATTTACGCCACCGGGTACATGCATGACGACAAGGCGTTCTGGCGCTTCTTCGCTTACTTGAATCTATTCACCGCGGCGATGTTGACCCTGGTGCTGGGCGATAGCCTGCTCCTGCTGTTCGTCGGTTGGGAAGGCGTCGGTCTGTGTTCCTACGCGCTGATCGGCTTTTGGTATCACGACCATGCCAATGCCCGGGCCGGCAACAAGGCTTTTATCGTCAACCGGGTCGGCGATTTCGGTTTTGTCCTCGGCATGTTTTTGCTGTTCTGGTCCCTCGATGCCCAGGGCCATGGCTCGTTGACCATTCGCGAGATGGCCAAATGGGCGCCGTCGATTAAGGATTCGCTCATCTGGGGTTGGCCGGTCGTTACCGTCGCGACGCTGTTTCTTTTCGTCGGCGCCACCGGTAAGTCGGCGCAGATTCCACTCTTCGTTTGGCTGCCTGATGCGATGGCCGGACCGACGCCGGTCAGCGCGCTGATTCATGCCGCCACCATGGTCACCGCCGGCGTCTACATGACCGCGCGCATGAACGTATTCTTCTCCATGGCGCCGGCGACGTTGCACTTGATCGCATGGATCGGGGTCGCGACCGCGGTCGTCGCGGCGACCATCGCGCTGACGCAAAACGATATAAAAAAAGTTCTCGCCTATTCGACGGTCAGCCAGCTTGGTTACATGTTCATCGGCGTCGGGGTCGGCGGTTACGCGGCCGCGGTATTTCACCTCATGACCCACGCTTTTTTCAAAGCCTGTCTCTTCCTCGGCGCCGGCAGCGTGATTCATGCCATGCACCACGAGCAGGACATGCGCAAGATGGGCGGCCTGAAAAAGTGGATGCCGATCACCTTCGCGACCTTCTTTATCTCGGTGCTCGCCATTGCCGGCTTCCCACCCTTCGCGGGCTTTTTCTCCAAGGATGAAATTCTCTGGCTGGCGTTCACCAGCGAACATGGCAACAAGGCGGTCTGGTTCCTAGCCCTGTGCGGCGCGGGCATGACGGCATTCTATATGTTCCGCCAGTTGTTCATGACTTTTTACGGCGAGTGCCGCGCCGATCACCATACCCAGGAACACTTGCACGAATCGCCGCCGGTGATGACCATGCCGCTGGTGCTTTTGGCCATCGGCGCGGTATTCGCCGGTTTGATCGGTTTGCCCGGCGTCTTGGGCGGCAGTCAGTTCGCCCACTGGCTGGAGCCGGTGATTCACGCCCATGGCGAAAGCCACGCCTCCCACGCGCTCGAGTGGGGATTGATGGCGGTTTCGGTGGCCGTTGCATCCTTCGGCGTTTTCATCGCCTTTCTCATGTACCGTCGGCAATCCCTCTCGCCGGATACTTTTGTCAATCTCGCCGGCGGCCTGCCCTATCGATTGTTCGATCGTAAATGGTACTTCGATGAGATCTATCAAGCGGTTTTCGTCAACGGCACTTTGCTGCTGGCGCGCTTCTGGTCGGCCTTCGATGCCTACATCGTCGACGGCATCGTCAACGGCGTGGCGGCCCTGACCCGCTTCGTCGCCTGGTTCAACGGACTGTTCGATACCTACATCATCGACGGTCTGGTCAATGGCCTTTCCAATGTCACTTACTGGCTGGGCAATCGATTCCGCCGGCTGCAGACCGGTAACATCAACGGCTATCTCTACGGCATCATCATCGCCATGGCGGTGGCGGTGTTCGTCAAAGTCCGATACTGGAGCTGATTTTTACTGGAGCATGGAGAAGATGCAAAATATTCTCACCTACATGACGTTTATTCCGCTGGCAGGAGCGGCGGTGGTTCTGGCGTTGCCCAACAACGCCAAGCTGGTCCGCTGGTTTTCCGCCATCGTCACCGTACCGCCGCTGCTGATGGCGATTTGGCTATTCATGAATTTCGACCGTACCACGGCTAATTTTCAGTTCGTTGAAGATTATCATTGGATCCGCGCCTACAACATTAGCTACACCATGGGCGTCGATGGCCTGAGTATCACCATGGTGCTGCTCACGGCGCTGCTCAGCTTTCTCTGTATCTTCGCCTCCTTTGGCATTGAAAAGGCGGTCAAAGGTTACTTCGCGCTGTTTCTCATGCTCGACGCCGGCATGATGGGCGTGTTTTGCGCGCTGGACTTCTTTCTTTTCTACGTTTTCTGGGAAGTCATGCTCTTGCCGATGTATTTTCTCATCGGCATTTGGGGCGGGCCGCGGCGCGAATATGCCGCCATAAAGTTTTTTCTCTACACCTTATTCGGCAGCGTCTTGATGCTGTTGGCGATTCTCGCGCTTTATTTTACCGTCGAACCGCATACCTTCGATATGCGTATCATGATGGCCCAGGCGAGCAAGTACAGCACCGCGGTGTTGCCGATGTGGCCGTTTAACGGCTGGGGTTGGAGCTTCCAGCACGCGATTTGGCTGGCGTTGTTTATCGGCTTCGCGATCAAGATCCCGGCGTTTCCGTTTCATACCTGGTTGCCCGACGCCCATGTCGAGGCGCCGACGGCGATCTCGGTGATCCTCGCCGGCGTGCTCTTGAAAATGGGCACCTACGGCATCCTGCGCGTTAACTTTCCCATGCTCCCGGTGGCGACCGCCGACTTGGCCTACTGGTTTCTCGGGGCGCTCGGCGCTTGGAATATTATCTACGGAGCCCTCTGCGCCATGGCGCAGAAGGATTTAAAAAAGCTGGTGGCCTACTCCAGCGTCAGCCATATGGGTTACGTCATGCTCGGCATGGCGAGCTTCACCACCCAGGGTTTGAACGGCGCGGTGTTGCAGATGTTCAACCATGGCACCATCACCGGCATGCTCTTCCTTTTGGTCGGCGTGGTCTATGACCGGGCGCATCATCGCGAGATCGACGGTTTCGGCGGCTTGGCGGCGATCATGCCGATTTACACCGGGATAACCGCCCTGGCATTCTTCGCTTCCATGGGATTGCCCGGCCTCTCCGGTTTCATCTCGGAAATCCTGGTGCTGCTCGGCACCTGGCAGAAGTATCCGGTACTGACGATCCTCGGCGCCAGCGGCGTCATTCTCACCGCCGGTTATCTGCTCTGGACGATCCAACGGGTTTACCTGGGACCGCCCAATGAAAAGTATCTCACGATGGCCGAGATCAACGGCCGCGAGATCTTCACCCTCGTGCCACTGGGCATCATCGTCATCATCGTCGGCGTCTATCCCGGCGTGGTGCTCGACATGCTGCGCACGACCTTGGATTCACTCAACGCAATCGTCATTCCGCACCTGCACGGCTAGACCATGGATCTGAAGAACGTCGCGAGCCTCACTTACTTTTGTCCGGAGATCGTTCTATCCGTGACGATCTTGCTGATCATTTTGCTCGATCTGCTCGCGCAGAGCCGGCGTTGGCCGGCGGCGGTGGCGCTCGTCGGCTGCCTGGCCGCATTGGTTGTTTCCTTCGACCTGTACAGCGCCCAGCCAGGCCTGCTGTTCCATCGCATGATCGTGCTCGACAATTTCGCCATCTTCTTCAAAGTATTTTCTCTGGCGGCGGCGATCCTGTGCATCCTCATGTCCATGGGCAGCAAAGAGATCGACCGAGTCCATGGCGCCGAGTATTATGCTTTGCTGCTGACCTGCACCCTCGGCATGTTTTTCATGGCATCGTCGAGCAATCTCTTGATGGCCTACCTGTCCCTGGAAATGGTCAGCCTCGGTTCCTATGTCCTGACCGGCTTCTTGCCCCATAGCCGTCGTTCCAGCGAAGCCGCGCTGAAATATTTAATCTACGGCGGCGTCGCCTCCGGCACGATGATCTACGGCATGAGCTGGATCTTCGGCATGACCGGCAGTCTGGACTATGGGGCGATTCAGGTTGCCCTGAGCCAAGAGGGACTGCACAAAGTCGCGCTGTTTATGGCGTTTATTTTCATCCTGGCCGGCTTTGGCTACAAGATCGTTTTCTTTCCGTTCCATATGTGGTCGCCGGATGTCTATCAAGGCGCGCCGACGCCGTTCACGGCGTTCCTCTCGGTGGCGTCCAATGCTGCCGGCCTGGCGATCATGATCCGTTTCTTTTTCCCCGGTGTCTCCAAGCTTTTACCGTCGGGGGATTGGGCCTTCACGGCGGGTGTCGAATGGCCGCAAGTGCTGCTGGCCCTCAGCATGCTGACCATGACCATCGGCAATCTCTGCGCGCTCAACCAACGCAACGTCAAACGCATGCTCGCCTACTCGGGCATCGCCCACGCCGGTTACATGATGATGGGTTTGGCGATACTCAATAACGAAGGGCTGGCGGCGATTCTCTTCTATGCGGTGGTCTACTTGATCATGAACGTCGGCGCCTTTCTGGTCGTCGGCATGATCGCCAACGTCACCGGTGATGAAGACATCGACGATTACCGCGGCCTCGCATGGCGCGGCGCCACGGTACCGGCGATTTGTTTGGCGATCTTTCTTTTCTCGCTGACGGGTCTGCCGCCCTTCGCCGGTTTTATCGGTAAATTTTTCTTGTTTTCGGCGGTAATAAAGCAAGGCGGCGCCTTCGCAATCCTGGCCATCGTCGCCGCGCTCAACAGCGTCATATCGCTTTATTACTATGCCAAGATCGTCAAGATCATGTTCCTCGATTTGCCGCTGCCGGAAGATAAGCAAATCTCCCTGGCCAGAAACGACTTCGCTTTGCTCCTACCGTTAACCGGGTTAACCATCCTGCTCGGCGTCTACTTCGGACCGCTGGTGCAGTACACCAACCACGCGCTGCAGTTCTACACCAAGTAGTTTTCCACGGCGCAAAATTTATTGAATTTAAAGGCGCTGGCGGCGGAACTCAGATAGCGCTGTTCAAGCTCGCGACGGCGGGATGATACCGGCGATCTTGTCGGCCGCGGCGGTGACTTCGTCCAGGGATGCACGGATTTTTTCCAGGGCGGCTTCGTCGGACATCAGTTTGGAAACCGCGAACGGTTCGCCATAGGCGACGACGTTTTTCGAAAATGGTTTTGGTAAGAGATAACGATCCCAGGAGCGCAGAAACAGCGGCCATGAGCTGGAGAAAGTTATCGGCAGAATCCACGCTCCGGTGATGCGCGCCAAGCGCACGACGCCGGCTTGAACGACATGAACCGGTCCGCGCGGCCCATCGACGGTGAGCGCGACGTTGTGGCCCAAACGCACTTGGCGGACCATGCGGCGCAAAGCTTCGCTGCCGCCGCGGCTGGTCGACCCACGAGTGACCAAGTATCCGTTGTTTTCAAGCCAGCGGGCGACGATATCGCCGTCGAGCGACTTGGAAGCCATGGTGACGATGCTTTGGTGCCGGTGGGCATCGATGGGTAAATACATCCGGCCATGCCAAAGGGCAAACAGAATGGGCACGCGCCGGGCTTGTAGATCGGTATAGTGGCGGCCATGCAACACCTCGACACGCAGGGTCGAGCGCAGCAGCGCTATGCCCAGTCCCATCAATGGTGTGAGAATCGTCGAGCCTGTCACGTCGGGGACCTTAACGGTTGGTTTTGCGGGGAAGATGTCGGTCGTATTACTCACGCACAATGCCGCTAAAATAACGATACAATACTAACTCATCGCTGCAATGACCTGCGGCAAATTTTCATTTACAGGTTCTTGTCGTCGAAGCACGCGGTCAATCGCGGTGCCCGCGGCTTGACAACATAGCTTGACAACATGGAGGGGGCCAAATAACTAAGAGCGAGGTTCTATGGCTGCGCGAGCGATGCATTCCATACCTCTGGAGGGCTCATGTTAGACACGGCGAAACGCAAGGCGATGCTCAAGCAGATGGTCTTGGTGCGGGCCTTCGAGGAAAAACTTGAGGATCTGTATCAGAGCAAAGCGATGTTCGGCAGCACCCATTCCTACCGCGGCCAAGAGGCAATCGCAGTGGGTGTTTGTTCAGCGTTGCAGTCAACCGATTTGATCGCCAGTTACCACCGCGGCACCGGCCATTTGATTGCCAAAGGCGCGGACTTGTACACCCTCCTGTGCGAGTGCATGGGGCGCGAGGATGGATATTCCAAGGGGCGCGGCGGCAAGATGCATATGGGCGACATGGCCTTCGGCTTCATTGGCAACACCGGCACGGTGGGAGGCACGGTGCCGACCGCCACCGGCGCGGCCTTGTCGGCCAAAGTGCGCGGTTCGAAAGAAGTGGTCGTGAGCTTTTTTGGCGACGGCGCGGCCAATCAGGGCGTCGTCCATGAAGCGATGAATCTCGCCGGTGTTTGGAAACTGCCGGTGATTTACGTCTGCGAAAACAATCAATACGCCATGACCGTGAGCTTGGCGAAGAGCGTCGCAGTGAAACAGCTATCCGTGCGCGGCGCGGCTTATGGCTTCGAGGGTAAAACCGTCGACGGCAATGACGTCGAAGCGGTGTACGAGGCGACGGCGCTGGCTGCGCTTAAAGGACGCAACGGCGATGGTGCGACGTTTCTCGAATGTATGACCTACCGTTGGGACGGTCATTTTGGCGGCGATCCAGGAACCGCCTATCGGACCAAGGAAGAAATCGAGTCGTGGAAGCAAAAGTGTCCGATCAAGCGGCTCAAAGAAAAGTTGATTGCCGAGGGCAATTTGACCGAAGAGGAGTTTCAGACGATGTCCGATGGCGTGTACGCGGATCTCGCGGCGGTGGCCAAACGCGCCGAAGCCGCACCGCTGCCGCAGAAAGCAATCGATCTCGCTTCCATCTACGCGCCACTCGAGGTGAGCCATGGCTAATGCAGCGGCGCCAGTTGCCACCAAAGAGCTGCGCATGCAGGAAGCCTTGCGCGAGGCGCTGCGTTCCGAGATGGCGCGCGATGAGCGTGTCTTCGTGATGGGCGAGGATGTCGCGCTATTTGGCGGCGCCTACGGCGTTACCCGCGGCTTGATTCAAGAGTTTGGCGAGAAGCGCGTGCTCGACACACCGATCTCCGAATCGGCGTTGGTCGGCCTGGCGGTTGGCTCGGCGATCAACGGCATGCGTCCGGTGGTCGAAATCCAGTTCGCCGATTTGCTGCCGCTGGCGATGGATCAGCTGGCATCCCACGCTGCGCGTTATCATTACATGACCGGCGGGCGGATCAATGTGCCGATGGTGATCCGTACCAAGTTCGCCACCCGCGCCGGCGGCGGACCGAGCCACTCGAGTTGCAACCACGGCGCGTTCATTCATTTTCCCGGATTGAAAATCGCCATGCCGACCACTCCCGCCGACGCCAAAGGGATGTTGCTGTCGGCGATCCGCGATCCCAACCCGGTGCTGTTTTTCGAGAGTCATCATCTCTACGGCGTGCGCGGTCCGGTACCCGAAGGCGATTACACCGTGCCGATCGGCAAAGCGGTGGTGCGCCGCGCCGGCAAAGATCTCACCATCGTTACCTGCGGCGGCATGGTGTTGAAAGCCGACGCGGCCGCCGAACAGTTGCAAGCCAAAGACATCGATATCGAAATCGTCGATCTGCGTTCTTTGGCGCCCTTGGACAAGGAAACGATTCTCGCTTCCGTGGCAAAAACCAAACGCGCCATCGTCCTCGACGAAGGGCCGATGATCGGCGGTCTCTCCGCCGAGCTGGCGGCGCTGATTCAGGAAAATTTATTTGCCGATTTGAAAGGCCCCGTCGTGCGTATCGCCGCGCAACCGATTCCGCCGCCGCACAGCCCGCCGCTGGTCGATGCGATGATTCCCGACGTCGATCAAGTGGTCGATGCGGTGATGCGCTTGGCCGAAGGCGGAAAGATCGCCGACCAATCCGGTCGCACGGATAAATTTTCTCTGAAAAGCTCGCGTTGACGGTGGTATTAGCGCCGTCCGCGGGCTTTATTGCTGCAGCAACAAAGCCGCGCAATTCGATTCATTGTCTATTTGACCGACACTCATCCAAGGGTTGCCCGCCCGGCAATGTCGAATTGACCGCCCAGCCGTCAGGTGTTAGCGTCTGCCTGCCTCGACCCGTACGGATCGTTCATGAAGATCGGTAAATTTTCCTTTGCTTTTCCTTTTTCTAGCGCGAATCTGACCGCGCGATTCGCCTTTTATAGTTTTGTCTGCATCGCCATCATGACGACCGCGCTATGGTTTATCGTGTCACAATATCTGACCCGACAAATCTTGCAGCGTGAGTGGGAGCTCACCGCGCAAATGTTGCGCGCCGACGTGAAGCAGCTACTCATCGATTACGACTTTCAAGCGACCGACCGGAAATCTGTGGGCCATAAGTTCGAGGAACTGCTACGGCATGTTATCTTGATGCCGGAAATCACCCGCTTCAAGGTTTATAACCCAAAAGGCGTCGTGATCTGGTCGGACGATAAGCGGCTGGTCGGAAAGTCATTCAGCGATAATCCCCAGCTGCACGAGGCGCTGGGAGGAAAAATTATCGCGGATATGAGCCCTTTAAAAAAGGCTGAGAACGTCTTCGATCAAACCCCGATCGGCAGTGCCATTGAAATCTATGTGCCGATTTACGCTGATAGCAAAGAGCTGTTGGGCGTGATCGAGATCTATAAACGGCCGGACATCCTGTTGCGCGATATCAGCCGGGCACGCATGATGGTGCTGCTGGTCGCCCTCGGCGGCGGCGCGCTGCTGTACATTTCATTATTCGCGATCGTCCGCCAGGCGGCGAAACAGATCGACGAGCAGCAGATTAATCTGCTCAGGATGCAATCCGAGTTGGTTGCATCCCAGCGCATGGCCGCGGTGGGTGAAATTGCCGCCGCGGTGGCACACGGGATCGGTAACCCGCTGTCATCGATCCGCGCCGCCGCGCAGGTGGCGATGCTGGATGCCAAGGCTGAAACCGACCCACAGCACATACAGAAAACCAGCGCGAATTTGGGACGGATTATCGAACAGGTCGACCGGGTGCAAAAACGCATGGAAGGGTTGCTCAATTTCGCTAAGCCGATGGAACCCCATCCCGCCCAAGTAGAGCTGAACGCGTTGGTCCACGATGTCGTCGATACATTACGACCACGATTTGCCGACGCCGGGGTGCGGACGAATTTGGAACTCGCGATAGATATTCCTAAATTAATCCTCGATGCGAACCAGGCGGAACAGGTGCTTATGGGATTAGTTACGAACGCGTTGGAGGCAACTCCCAAAGACGGCACAGTGACGATTCGGACTAAAACCGAAGCGGGGAATGGCGCGGCGCCGAAGGTCGTGGTTACTGTCGAGGACACCGGCGAAGGCATTCCGATGGAAAATCGCGAGAAAATTTTCGAACCGTTTTTTACTACCAAGTCCTATGGCACGGGAATCGGTTTGCCCTTGGCCAAGAAGTTTGTCGAGCGCAATGGCGGCAAGATCGCCATCGCCGCCACGCCGTCGGGCGGAGCTAAAATCGATGTGACATTTCCCTGGCAGCAACTAAACTGAGTTTTCAGCGTATTGCACCGGGAAAATCCGATTCGAGATTTCGCCGATGGTTCGGAGAAAACCCGAAAAGACAATAAATCGATCTAACAGAGCGCGCCATCGAGGCGATGTGCGGCAAGGAATCACCGGCGATCCGGCCCCGATGCAACCGGCGCCGGGACTCGATTCACAGCCGGATCGTCTTACCTATAAGCCACTGGTGGAGACTAGCGCGCGCGATCCAGCCAGCCGGGTCGAGCGCTCCGGGTCGCGGTTCACGTTACCGGAATCATAATATGGGTACGGTAGGGTTCATGTTGCTTGAGACTATCGTACCAGCGCTCGAGATTCACTTGTTTGGGGCGTTCGATTGGCAAGTTAAACCAGCGGTAGGCCCAAACCCCTAATGGAATATCGCCGAGAGAAAATTCGTCGCCGCCGAGGAAACGGTTTTTGGCTAATTGATTGTCGACGGTTTGCCAGGCCTTGACGGTTTTATCAAGCGCCGTTTGAATAGCTTGGGGATCGCGCTTTTCCGGCGCGGTTCTTACCGTGGCGAAAAACAGCGGTACGATGACCGGATTGAATGCCGAAAGCTGCCAGTCCATCCAGCGATTGGCGTCGGCCATGCCTTCGGCGGACGCGGGCAACAATTTGCCATTGCCATACTTGGCGTTGAGGTAGCGCATGATACTGTTGGATTCCCAGAGTACGAAGTCGCCGTCCTTGATTGTCGGCACCAAGCCGTTGGGGTTCATCGCAGCATATTGTGGATCTTGATTGCCGCCGAACTTGCCGCCCCAATCGAGGCGTTCGAATGGCACGCCCAGCTCACCGCAGCACCACAGTACTTTCTGTACATTGGAAGAGTCGGTTCGACCCCAGATTTTAATCATCAGCGCCTCCGTTGTGGCAGTTTCGCTGCTCTACTTATCATCCTTTTTCGCCATTGGGTAGAGTCAGACGAACTGCGCGCGGTGCTGTTGTTTCCGGTTAATATCTGCTAGGAAATACGGGTAAATTTGCACGGAAAGCGAGCGAATCGGGAATGATCAAGCTACTGTCGATTGCGTCTGCGCTCTTTTGTGGCGTGATCCTGAGCGGGGTTCCAAGCTGGGCGCAGAATCAAGCGGAGGGGCGTAAACTCTACGCCAGCTATTGTTCGACTTGCCATGGTGACAAAGGCAAAGGCGATGGCATGGCAGCGAAATCATTGCCGGCCAAGCCCACCGATCACACCAATGGCGCGATCATGAATCAGATGAACGATAAGTTTCTCCAGGATATCATCAGTAAGGGCGGCAGCGCGGTCGGTAAATCGAGCTTCATGCCCGCCTGGGGCAATGCCTTGGACGAAAAGCAGATCCGCGATGTGATGGCTTTCATTCGCACCCTGGCGGTGCCTGCCTACAAGGGCGAAACCCCGGCGAGTAAATGAAAAATCGCTAATTTTTCATCCGACCCCCTTGACGATTGGCTTTGCGAGATTACATTGCCCGCATCCAATCGTTCTGGATATCTAAATCTTCGTTTTATTGAGGAGGGTGTTATGGCAACTAAGATCCGTCCCCTACATGATAGGGTGATCGTGAAACGCATTGCAGAAGAGGAAAAAACCAAAGGGGGAATCATCATCCCTGATACCGCCAAGGAAAAGCCGCAGGAGGGGAAAGTCATCGCGGTGGGTCCAGGCAAATATGAGGAGGGCAAACTCATCCCTCTCGGGGTCAAGGCCGGGGATAAAATCCTATTCGGCAAATACTCCGGCAGTGAGATCAAATTGGACGACGAGGAACATCTGATCATGCGTGAAGATGACATTCTCGGCGTGATTGAATAGGGAGGACAGGGAAGATGGCTGCTAAGGATATTCGTTTTAGTGAAGACGCGCGCAATCGAGTGCTGCGCGGCGTAGAATTACTGGCTGATGCGGTAACCGTCACATTGGGACCCAAAGGCCGCAATGTCGTTTTGGAAAAATCTTGGGGTTCGCCGACCGTCACTAAGGACGGGGTTTCGGTGGCCAAGGAAATCCAGCTCGAAGATAAATTTGAAAACATGGGCGCTCAAATGGTCAAAGAAGTCGCGAGCAAGACTTCCGACCTAGCCGGTGACGGCACGACGACGGCGACAGTGCTGTCGCGCGCGATTTTCAGCGAAGGGCTCAAGCTGGTCGCCGCCGGGCATGACCCGATGAGCATCAAACGGGGCATCGATAAAGCCGTTGCCAAAGTGGTCGAAGAACTCAAATCGATCTCCAAGCCCACCCGTGACCGCGATGAGATCGCCCAGGTCGGCACGATTTCGGCAAATAACGATAAAGCGATCGGTGCAATTCTTGCCGAAGCGATGGATAAGGTCGGCAAAGAAGGTGTAATCACCGTTGAAGAAGCCAAGGGTTTGGAAACCACCCTTGACCTCGTTGAAGGCATGCGCTTCGACCGCGGCTATCTCTCACCCTACATGGTTACCGATCCCGAGCGCATGGAGTGCGTTTACGACGATTGCTACATTTTGATCAACGAGAAAAAAATCTCCAGCATGAAGGACTTACTACCCGTCCTGGAGGCGGTGGCCAAGGCCGGCAAGCCGCTGGTGATCATCGCTGAAGAGGTCGAAGGCGAAGCCTTGGCGACATTGGTGGTGAACAAGATTCGCGGCACGATCAAAGTGGTCGCCGTCAAAGCCCCTGGTTTTGGCGATCGGCGCAAGGCAATGCTCGAAGACATCGCGATCTTGACCGAAGGTAAGATGATCGCCGAAGAGTTGGGCATCAAGCTTGAAAACGTCACCGTGAAGGATCTTGGCCGGGCCAAACGGGTGATCATCGATAAGGACAACACCACTGTAGTCGAAGGCGCCGGCAAGAAGTCGGCGATCGAAGGCCGCATTACGCAGATTCGCGCGCAGATCGAGGATACCACTTCGGACTACGACCGCGAAAAACTCCAAGAACGTTTAGCCAAGTTGGCCGGTGGTGTGGCCGTCATCAAAGTCGGCGCTGCCACTGAAGTCGAGATGAAAGAGAAAAAGGCCCGCGTCGAAGACGCGCTGCACGCCACGCGCGCGGCAGTCGAGGAAGGCATCGTTCCCGGCGGCGGCGTGGCGCTGATTCGCGCTTCTGCCGTGCTCGCCAACATGAGAGTTTCGGACGACGAAAAAATCGGTGTCCGGATCATTCAGAAAGCGGTCGAAGAGCCGCTCCGTTGGATCGTCACCAATGCCGGTGCCGAGGGCTCGGTAGTTTTGGATAAGGTTCGCAACGGCAAGGGCGCGTTCGGTTTCAACGCCGCTACCGAGGAGTATGAGGATCTAGTCAAAGCCGGCATCGTCGACCCGACCAAGGTCGTGCGTGTCGCTCTGCAGAACTCCGCTTCTGTGGCCGGTCTGCTGCTTACCACCGAAGCCATGATCGCCGACAAACCGGAGAAGAAAAAAGACGCTCCGGCCATGCCACACGATCACGAAGACTATTAAGAGCTAATCGACGTTTGGAAAGCAAAAAAGGCGTTCGGGAAACCGAACGCCTTTTTTTTGTTGGGTTAATACCCCGGTTAAAGTTTCAAATTAACCAAGGCCGCGACCATCGGCTATTAGGCTCCGCATTAATTGTTTTGTGGTACCCAGGCTTATTCCGTTCCGCTGAGGAAGTTTGCGGCAGCGCTGCGGCGTATCACAGAATCCCGATAGAGTTTTAATTGGAATTATCAATCCATCTTGACAAGCTTGCGCGCGTGACTAACTTATCGTCGAAACTAGTTTGTCGGGAAAACAATAAATCAAGGAGGTATAGGACTATGGCAGAGTGGAATTCCTTTGCTGACGTGGAAGCGTTGCGGCGAGAAATCGGCCGAGCTTTTGAAGATTTTGGCTTTGAACAAGGTCAGCCGCAGCGCGTCGCTTTTCTCCCCGGCCGCGAACCGCGGCGATATCCGTTGGTAAATTTACTCGAAGATAAGGATAACATTTACATCGAGGCGTTGACTCCCGGCGTTGATCCTCAATCCATCAATCTCAACGCGTTGCAAAATCGTCTGACCGTAGCGGGAGAGAAGAGCGGCATTCCAGGGGACGTCAAGCCGGAAGCATTTCATCGAAACGAGCGAGCCAGTGGGAAGTTTGTTCGTACCATTGATTTACCCGTTGAGATCGATGAAACCGGCATAGAGGCAGAATACAAAGACGGACTGCTGGTGGTGACCCTACCAAAAGCTGAGAAAGCCAAGCCCAAACGAATCAGCGTCAAAATCGCCTGATAACTCATGACAAGGAGGAAACTAGCCATGGCCGAGAGAACTGTAGCGACGCGCCCGCAAGAAAAGGCTTCATCAAGCCGAGAAGAAACTCGAAGTCAGGAAAGATATATTACGCCGCCCGTAGATATATACGAGACCACCAATGGACTGGTGGTGACCGCCGATTTACCGGGCGTCGCCAAAGACGGTCTGGACGTGCGCGTGGAAAACAATTTATTGACTATTCGCGGCAAAGCGGCGCATGCGGCGCCCGGCGGTCCGGTTTATCGGGAATACGGATTGGTAAATTTCTTTCGCCAATTCGAGTTAAACGAGAAGGTCGATCAGAGCAAGATCTCCGCCGAGCTTAAGCATGGAGTCTTGACCCTGAATTTGCCGAAGGCTGAGGAAGCCAAACCGAGAAAGATCGAAGTTAGAGCGGCGTAAGTCAGAGCCGCCGCCTCACTTTCCTGGCGAGAGCGTATAAACCGCTTGCATGCCCAGCCCACTAGCTAACCTGAGCCCGGTGTAATAATCGATTGCTCATCCGCAGCAATGCCGGGCTCAGGTCAAAACTAAAAAAAAATCTCTTATCAAGCCCGAACTCCGCGGCATCAATAACGTCGCACGATCCGCGCGTTATCGCAGCGGAGTTCCGAGCTCGGTTGCGTGCAGCGCCAAACTGTCTTAAAAAAATAAAAGGGAAAGCCGAGGCTTTCCCTTTTTGGTTTTGTTGTTTCGAACTTTGGTCAGTTCACGCTAATAGCGATCTGGCGCGGTTTCGCCTCCTCGGCTTTCGGCACGTGGATCTCCAGAATGCCGTCACTATAGGTGGCTTTGATGCCGTCCTGCCTGACAGTTTGTGGCAGATAGAAAGATCTCGAAAACCGGCCATACACTCGCTCGCTGCGATGATACTCGACGCCTTCGCTCAAGCCTTCGGATTTCCGCTCGCCGCTCACGGTCAGAGCGCCGTCGTGGATCTCCAGGCTGAAGTCTTCCTTTTTCATTCCCGGTACCTCGGCGCGGATCAGATAAGCGTCTTTGCTTTCCAGAATGTCCACCGGCGGTAACCAGGCACCGGCAGTCGCGGATGGCAAAGCACGCGCACGCCCGACGTGCCCGTCGAATAGATCATTGATTCGGTTATGCAGGCGACTCAATCCTTCAAATGGTTCCCATCTAACAAGTTCCATACATTAACCCTCCTTTCAGGGTGTTCCTGATGATGGCGAAAAGCTAAGTATACTGTGGCGCGCTGTCAATCGGCTTGACAAAACAGCCGGGCATAACTAGCTTTTATAAATTGTCCTGCCGGAGTCAGGCTCGTAACAAGGAAAACACCATGATCACACCAGTGTCTGAAGTCTTAATTTCGGGTTTCAGGAAATATCACTGGCCAGTGGTTGCGCTGTCATCGGTGGCTATCCTGCTGGCACTTCAGTCTTGGCTGAGCAGCGCCACGCTCAACAATCCCAACACGACGACACGCGCGGTGACGCCGCGCAGCGAACTGAGGGCCGAGGAGAAATCCAATATCGCGCTGTTCAAACAAGCCTCCCCGTCGGTGCTGAACATCACCACGATTGGCTTCGAGAGCGACCTGTTTACGCTCAATCAGCACCAAATTCCCCAGGGCACCGGGTCGGGTTTCATCTGGGATAATACCGGCAACGTGATCACCAATTTTCATGTAATTCAGAACGCCGATGCGGCGCAGGTAACGTTGGCGAATCAATCAAGCTACAAGGCGCGCGTAGTCGGCGTTGCCCCCGACAAAGATTTAGCCGTGTTGAAAATTGATGCCCCGGCCAACAAGCTCCAGGCGATTCCTCTGGGCACGTCGAAAGATTTGCAGGTGGGCCAGAATGTGTACGCTATCGGGAATCCTTTCGGCCTCGATCAAACGCTAACCACCGGCGTAATCAGCGCGCTTAACCGCGAGATCGAGTCGCTGACGCGGCGGCCGATCCAAGGCGTGATTCAATCCGACGCGGCGATCAATCCGGGAAATTCGGGAGGGCCGCTGCTCGATAGCGCCGGGCGATTGATCGGGGTCAACACGGCGATTTACAGCCCGTCCGGCACGTCGGCTGGAATCGGCTTTGCGATTCCCGTCGATACGGTCAATCGCATCGTTACCGAATTGATTCGTTTCGGTAAAGTCATCAGACCCGGTCTGGGCGTGCAGGTTGCCGACGAACAAATCGCTCAGCGCTTGAACGTGACCGGCGTGTTGGTCATCGATGTGGCACGCGGCGGCGCGGCGGCGAAGGCGGGTATGCAGCCGACACGACGGGACAATAGCGGCAGAGTGCGCCTCGGGGATATCATCACCGCCATCGACGGTAAAAAAATCGAGTCGCCCAACGATCTCTTTCTGGCTTTGGAGAAATACAAAGTCGGCGATGCCGTAAACGTCTCGGTATTGCGTAACGACAAGACCGTTCAGCTAAAGATCGCGCTGGAAGCGGTGCAGTAGAAATCTATCGCGCGCCAATCGGCAGATAGTTCCGGTTAATTTTTTTCGAGCAGCAGATCGCGGGCGTTGTTCTGATTGTCGTCCCGCTCATAGGCGGCGATGATCTCTTGAACCAAGTGATGGCGCGCCACATCCTTTTCGGTGAACGTGATAAACCGGATGCCATGCACGCCGCGCAAAATCCGCGCCGCTTCTTTAAGTCCCGAGGCCTTCCCCGCCGGCAAATCGATCTGAGTCGCGTCGCCAGTGATCACCGCCTTTGAGCCGTAACCCAATCGGGTCAGAAACATCTTCATCTGCTCCGGCGTGGTGTTCTGTGCTTCGTCGAGAATTACGAAGGAATCGTTAAGCGTGCGGCCGCGCATGAACGCGAGCGGGGCTACTTCAATGGTCCCGCGCTCGACCATTTTGCGGGCGCGGTCGAAGTCGACCATGTCATGCAGCGCGTCATAGAGCGGGCGCAGATAGGGATTGACCTTTTCCGCCAGATCGCCGGGCAGAAATCCTAATTTTTCCCCGGCTTCGACCGCCGGTCGGGTGAGAATGATGCGCACGTAATTATTCTTCATTAACTCGGCCACGGCCATCGCCATGGCGAGGTAGGTCTTGCCAGTGCCGGCGGGACCGATGCCAAAGACGATGTCGTAGCGGCGGATCGCATCGATATAAGCTTTTTGCGCGACGCTTTTCGGCGTGATCGTGCGCTTGTGCGCGGAAATATAGATCGTGTCGAGAAATATATCTTGCAGCTTGGCGCGGTTATCGCCGCTCAAGATACGGATCGCATAGTCGACGTCGCTGGCGTAAACCGGATAACCTTTTTCCAGAAGACTGTAGAGTTGCCGCAATATTTGGCTCGCCAGCTCGACTTGCAGCGGGTCGCCTTCGATCTCCATCGCTGAACCGCGTACGCGGATTTTGAGCTGCAAAGTGTTCTGAAGGATCTTGACATGCTGGTCATGTTGGCCGAGCAGATCACGAAACAAACGCGGATCGTTAAACTCAATTTGGTTGACGCCGATTTCCTCGACTCGATTGGCGATCTGAGTTTTTTCGTCCTTCACTCGCATTCTCCTATGAGCTGCACGATGACTTCGCGGTTGCGCGGCCGATTGTCGAAGTCCAACAAAATAACCTGCTGCCAAGTTCCCAGACTGGGCGCGCCGTCGATGATCGGGATCGCCAACGACGGCCCGACTAGCGAGGCGCGCAGATGAGAAAAACCGTTATCGTCGTTCCAGCGGTCGTCGTGGTGATAACGCCGGTCGGTTGGAATATGTTTTTCCATGAATTCTTGCAAATCTTGGATCAGGCCCGGCTCATACTCGATAGTTGTCAGCGCTGCGGTGGAGCCATTGACAAACAGCGTCGCCGTGCCGAGGCGCATGCCCACGGCGCGGATTTGCCTTCAATTTGGCGGTGATGTCGATGATGTCGCAGCAGCCGGCGGTGGATTCGGTGATCGTCTTGGTGTGAATCGTGATCACGCTAGCAATCGACCCGTGGCGGCTGAGACAGATTGATACTCCGATAGTAAAGGCGAGCCGGCGTCGGTGGCTGTCTTCCCTGACTGCTTGGCTTCGCAAATTTCATGTCGCCTGCTTAACGATCTGCCCGGCGCGTTCGAGCGCGGCGGCGATTTTCTCCGGCTCCTTGCCGCCGGCCTGGGCGAAATCCGGCCGCCCTCCACCACCTCCGCCGACCATGCCGGCGAGTTCTTTAACGATGTTACCCGCGTGAAACTTTTTGGTCAATTCCTTGCTGACCGTCGCGACCAAGTTGACGTTGCCGTCGCTGGCGCTGGCTAGTACAACGACTCCGGGGCCCAGTTTCTCCTTCAGCTGATCGGCTATCTCGCGCAACTGCTTGCCGTCGACGCCGTCGACCTGGGCGATCAAAGCATTGGCACCGCCAAAGGTTTGTTTCTTGGCCAGTAAATCGGGTATGCGATCCTTTTCCAGCTCGCCGCGCAGCTTGATAATTTCTCGTTCCAATTCTTTCTGGCGGTCCAGAAGTCTTTTTACTTTGTCGACGGCATCGTCGGCGTTGCCGCGAATCAGCGCGCCGATTTCTTTGAGACGCGACTCGTATCGGTAGATCAAATCGAGCGCGCCCTCGCCGGTAAAGGCTTCGATACGTCTGACGCCGGCGGCGACACCGCCCTCGAAATTGAGTTTGAACAATCCGATCTCACCGGAAGAGCGGATATGTGTGCCGCCGCAAAGCTCGGTGGAAAAATCGCCGATTTTGACGACGCGCACGCGGTCGCCATACTTATCCCCGAAAAACGCCAGAGCGCCGTGGCGGATCGCTTCGTCGTAGCTCAACTCCTGGATCGACACCCGGGCATTGGCGCGCACATGCTGGTTAACTTGCGCCTCGATGGCCGCGAGTTTTTCGTCTGCGATCGCTCCCATATGGCTGAAGTCAAAACGCAGCCGCTCGGGCGTCACCAAGGAACCGGCTTGACGCACATGTTGGCCCAGTTCATCTCTCAACGCGGCGTGAAGAAGATGGGTCGCCGAATGGTTGAGCATGGTTTTCTGGCGATATTTGCCGTCGACGTGAAGTTCTACCCTGTCGCCGATTTGGATGCGGCCTTTTTTCACTCTGCCGCGATGGGAGGTCAGCTGCGGCGTCGGATGTTGGGTATCGATGATTTCAATCAAATCGCCGCGCGCGGTCCTGATTACACCGCGGTCGCCGACCTGCCCGCCGGATTCACCGTAAAAAGGCGTCTCGGCCGTCAGGACCTCGATCTCGTCGCCTTCGAGCGCTTCGATCTTACTGCCGGTATTGCCGAAGATACCGATGACCGATGATTCGCCGTCGAGGCGATCGTAGCCGGTGAAACGGACCTGGCCATCGAGTTGGATCTTCGATTCCATGCTGACAGATTCGCGGGCCTCGCGGCCGCGGCTCCGTTGCGCTTCCATGAGCTCGGTGAAACTCTGCTGATCGACGTCGATATCGTCGGCGCGCAAAATGTCCTCGGTGAGGTCGAGAGGGAAGCCGTAGGTATCGTACAGGCGAAAGGCGACCTCGCCGGACAGGGTCCGCTTTTGCTCCGCTTTGAGTTTCGCCGTGGCGTCTTCCAGGAGAATCAAGCCGCGGTCGAGGGTTTCGCCGAAGCGCTCTTCTTCGCTACGTATAACCTCGCGGATGCGCTGCTCCTCTTGCTTCAATTCCGGATAGGCGTCACCCATCACCGCTGCGACCGTTTTGGCGATCTCATGGAGGAAGGGTTCTTTCAAGCCGATCAAGCGGCCATGGCGCGCGGCGCGGCGCAACAGACGGCGCAGCACATAGCCGCGCCCTTCGTTGCTCGGCGAAACACCGTCGGCGATCAAGAAACTGACGGCGCGGGAGTGATCGTCGATGACGCGGAAGGAAATGTCCGCGGTCGGATCGACGCCATATTTTTTACCCGTGAGCCTTTCGGTGGCTGCGGTGAGATCGCGCATGATGTCAATATCGTAATTCGACAGGACGTTTTGCAGCACCGCGGTGATACGCTCCATGCCCATGCCGGTGTCGACATGTTTAGCCGGCAGTTCCGATAAGCTGCGGTCCTCGGCACGGTTGAACTGAATAAAAACCAGGTTCCACAGCTCGATGAAACGGGCGCAGTCGCCGTTAACTTTGCATTGATGACCGGCGATGCCTTGCCTATCACAGGCCGCCGGCCCGCGGTCTAGGTGAATCTCACTGCAGGGACCGCAGGGGCCGGTTTCGCCCATTTCCCAAAAGTTTTCTTTTTCGCCGAAGCGGCCTACCCGCTCGCGCGGCAAGCCGCTGATCTTGAACCAGAGCTGCTCCGCGTCATCGTCGTTCAAATAGACGGTGGCGTAAAGCTTATCTTTCGGCAGGCCCCATTCTTTGGTCAACAGCTCCCAGGCCCACTCGATGGCTTCGGCTTTGTAGTAGTCGCCGAACGACCAGTTGCCAAGCATCTCGAATAGCGTGTGATGGTAGGTATCACGGCCGACGACCTCCAAGTCGTTGTGTTTGCCGCTGATGCGCAGACATTTTTGCGCGCTGGCGGCGCGCACATAGGGCAAACGCTGCTGGCCCAAGAAGACGTTCTTGAACTGCACCATGCCGGCGTTGGTGAACAGCAACGTCGGGTCCTTGTCGGGCACCAAGGACGAGCTGCGCACCACGGTGTGACCCCGTTTGGCGAAGTAATCTAAAAAAGATTTGCGGATATCGTTAGCGGTAATCATAGCTTTCTAGTCTTCGTCGATCCGATATTGCAGCAGGTCGAAGATCACTCTACTGCTGAAACCGCGCCGCTGCAGCAGGGCGACGGCGCGGCGCCGTGCCTTGGCATCTACAAGGCTGCCGCCGCCGAATCGTTTAGTCAATATTCTTCGGGCACTTTCCTGTTCGCTGGTGCGCTGTAAACTTTGCTGTATCGTTTCCCGAATCACTTTGGCGTCGATGCCCCGGAGGCGTAACTCCTGCTCGACTCTTCTTGGGCCATAACCGCGGCTTTCCAGCCGAGAGCGCGCCCAGATCTGCGCAAAGGACGGGTCGTCGAGGTAGTGCAGCGACCGCAGCTTGGCGAGCACGGCATCGCTAACCTGCGGCTCGCAGCCCTTCTGGCGCAGGTAGTTCTTGACTTCAAACTCGCTGCGCGGCCGGTAGCTCAAGTAGCCCAAAGCCAGTTGCAAAGCCTGCTCGGGCGAGTCGACGGCCGCGCCGCTGCCATCTTTTCGTTTCAGCGTCTATCCAAATGCTAAGATTATTTCGTTTTACTTTTTTTGTTCTCTGGCGCCGGTTCGCTCAGGGCTTCCGCATCGTGCGGCTTCAATCCGTACTTATCCATGATCTTGGCCATGATATTCTGCGCCGTTTCCGGATGATCTTTGAGAAATTGCTTGGCTTGCTCCCGGCCTTGACCAATGCGTTCGCCGCCGTGGGAGTACCAGGCGCCGCTCTTCTCGATGACTCCGATCTCGCTGCCGATATCGACGATCTCGCCGTCGCGGGAAATCCCAGTTCCGTAAAGAATGTCGAACTCAGCTTCTTTGAAAGGCGGCGCCATCTTGTTCTTGACTACCTTGACGCGGGTGCGCCCGCCGACAATATTATCGCCGTCCTTGAGCGCGCCGATGCGGCGGATATCCATGCGCACCGAGGCGTAGAACTTGAGCGCATTGCCGCCAGTGGTGGTCTCCGGGTTGCCGAACATGACGCCGATCTTCATGCGAATTTGGTTGATGAAGATGACCACGGTGTGTGAGCGGGCGATGGTGCCGGTGAGTTTTCGCAACGCTTGCGACATGAGGCGGGCTTGCAACCCCATGTGCGAGTCGCCCATCTCGCCCTCGATCTCGGCTTTGGGCACCAAAGCGGCGACCGAGTCGATGACCAAGACATCGATGGCGCCGCTGCGCACCAAGGTCTCGGCGATTTCCAAGGCCTGCTCGCCATGATCCGGTTGTGACACCAGTAAATCATCGGTCTTCACGCCGAGCTTTTGGGCGTAGCCAAGATCCAGGGCATGTTCGGCGTCGACGAAAGCGCCCATGCCGCCGCTCTTCTGGGCTTCGGCGACGATCTGCAGCGCCAAGGTGGTTTTGCCGGAGGATTCCGGGCCGTAAATCTCGACCACACGGCCGCAGGGTACGCCGCCGATACCGAGCGCGATGTCGAGTCCCAGGGAGCCGGTCGAAATGGTCTGCACGTCTTTGACAATGCCGCCCTCGCCGAGCTTCATGATCGCGCCTTTACCGAACTGTTTTTCGATCTGACTTATCGCCAGGTCGATCGCCTTCTCCCGATTTGCATCCATTCCTGCCTCCTAGTCGATTGACTGGTCGTTAAGCTTAATCACTTTCAGCGGCGAATAAACCGCCCCCGTGGGCTCGAGCACGCTTTGGAATAAGATCACCCGGTCGACGGTCGTTGCGCCGAAATCCCGGTCGCGCCAGAGAGGCAATTCTTGTTTGAGATTAACCGCCGGAGGGTCGACGTGGCGCCGGCGGCCGATGGTTAGATGCGGCGTGAATGCTCTTGGTTCAGCGGAAAATTCCAGCGCTAACAGCGCTCTATCGATGCTTGCCGCCAACCGCGCTAACTCGTCTCCGAAAAATCCCACCCACAAAATTTTTGCTTGTCTCAGCCCGGGGAATACCCCTAGACCTTTAGCATTTATGGTGCAGCGCGGAAAGGGGGCGAGGGCCGGTTGCAGCGCTGCAGCGACGGCTTCGACCCTGCTCGCCTCGATGTCGCCGAGAAACTTGACGGTCAGATGGAAGTTCGCCGGTGGCACCCAGCGGATACCCGGCAGTTTGGGTTTCAACTGGGCGATTGCCGAGGCGATGCTGGCAACTGTCGCCGGCGCGACTTCAACGGCGATAAAGGCACGGGGCATGACCTACTTACTACTCAACTAAAAGCAGTTGGCGCAACCAATTCAACGCCGCTTGGGCGGTGCCTTGCACGATCCGTTCGCGGTCGCTCAGGACCATGAGGTTAAGCAGTTTGGCTTGGTGAAAGTTGTCCCGGCAGATACCCACCCAAACGGTGCCGACCGGTTTGTCGGCACTGCCGCCGGATGGACCCGCTACCCCGGTGACGCTGAGCCCGATGGCGGCGCCGGTGCGCTGGCGGACACCTTGGGACATTTCCAAGGCGGTATCTTGACTGACCGCACCGGCCCGATCCAATGTTGCCGGATTGACACCCAAGGCACGAATCTTCTCAGCGTTAGAATATGTTATTGCAGCGCCGAGAAAATAGGCCGAGCTGCCGGCCACTCGGGTGATGCGATGGCTGATCAATCCGCCGGTGCAAGACTCGGCCAGGGCAAGGGTCTGCTGCCTGCGCAGCAGCAGCTGGCCGACCACTTCTTCCATGGTTAGGTCGCTGTCGGCATAAATGTAGGCGTCGAGGATGGTTTTGATCTGCCCGCGCAGGTTTAAAAAATGTTCCGTCCGCGCCGCACCGCCGCTCATGGTCAGACGCAAAGTTAAATCGGGGAAATGAGCGCGAAAGGACAGTTTGGCGAAGTTGTCCAGATCCAGCGGTTTTACCAGATCGTCCAATTTACCTTCGCTGATGCCATGAATTTTGAAAGTCGCCTCATGAATCGTCGTCGGACCGCCGCCGGTCTGCTCGACCACCCATGGCAGCACCGACTCGAGCAGCATGGCACTCATCTCGTGGGGCACGCCGGAAAGCCAGATCAGCTTTTTGCCGTCACCAAGATCGATGTGGAAGCCGGGCGCCGTACCATTCGGATTGGGGATTATTGCGGCGCCTTCAGGAAAGAACGCCTGTTTGAGATTGTTCTGTGTGAATGGCAAGCCGCGCTTGGCGAAGCGCGCTTTGAGCGCCGCGGCGACGCCCTCGTCCAGTTTAGTCTTGAGGCCAACAAAATCAGCGATCAGCTCGGTGGATAAATCATCCGTTGTCGGCCCCAAACCGCCGGTGCCGATGACGATGTCGCCGAGCTCCTGTGCTTGACTCAAGGCCCAGAGCAGCTTATCGCGGTCGTCTCCAACCTTGAGTATCGCGGCGACGCGGATCCCCAGTGCGAACAAGCGATCGGCGATGAAAGCTGAATTGGTATCGACCACTTTGCCGGTGGTCAGTTCATCACCGGTACTCAAGATAACCGCCTTTTCGATCATAACCACCGCCAGTAAAGTAAGGTTTGGACGATGACAAAGGCATAGACTCCCGCCAGTACGTCGTCAAGCACGATGCCTAGGCCGCCGGGGAGTTTTTCCAGCCGTGCCGCTGGGTAAATCTTGACGATATCGAAGATGCGAAACAGCAGGAACACCAGCAGCAGCGGCGCCCAGCGCCGGGGCGCGAGAAAGTTGGCAATCATAAAGCCGACGATCTCGTCGGCGACGATAATTTGCGGATCTTTCGCCTGTAATATCTCCGCGGCGATGGTCGAAAGCCAAATTGCCCCGAAGGTCAATCCAACCAACACAATTAGAGCGAACATGGGTGTGGTCTCGGCCAGGCGATTTAGAGTAAGCGAGATTGGTACGGCGACCAAGGACCCCATCGTTCCGGGAAAAAACCGCGAGTAGCCGACCCCAGCTCCGGTGGCAAGCGCCAGGGTAAACTTATGCCGCAACCTGCTCACTGTGAGCCCGATAATATTGAGTTAACCAAGAAAACGCTAGGCGGGAAGCGCTGCTGGCGAAAGTCCGGACGGATTTGCTAGGACTGGGGGGATGACTTGAGCTCGGCCATATAGGTACGCATCTGGTTTTCGAAGAGTCGATGCAGTGCCGGCTCGAGGTGATCTTCCGCGGGAAAGTCGATGCTTAAGGGATTGATATATTTTTCATCTTTATAGAGCTCGAAATGGAGGTGCGGCCCGGTGGATCTGCCAGTGGAGCCGACATAGCCGATTAGTTGACCCTTGGTCACCGCTACGCCGGCTTGAATACCTTCGGCAAATCCATCCAGATGAGCGTAACGGCTGGAGTAAGTTGCATCATGTTTGATGTCTATAGCTTTGCCGTAGCCGCCGTTCCAACCCGCCTCGGCGATGATACCGTCCCCCACAGCCCGAACCGGGGTGCCGCGCTGGGCGGCAAAGTCGACTCCGGTATGGGGTAGGTTTGTGCGCAGGAGTGGATGAAATCTCGATTCGGAGAAGGGCGACGTGATCGCGCTGAATTCCAGGGGAAAGCGTAGGAAGGCGCGTGCCAGACCGCGTCCCTCTTGGTTATAATAGTTGCCCACACCTTTTTGCCGCTCAAAATACACCGCGGTGTGCTTCTGGCCGGCGCTATGGAGTTCAGCCGCCAGAATACGTAGCCCTGTGTTGGTATCTTGGCCCTTGCGGCTGCGCTGCTCGTAGAGAATCTTGAAGTGATCGCCTTTGCGAATGTCTTTCTCCAGGTCGATATCCCAGGTGAACAGATCGGCGAGCTGGGACAGTAGCGCCGGGTGGACACCGGCCCTGCGACCATCGTCGAAGAGCGAGTTTTCAATCGCTGCGCTGACCGCTTTCACTTCGACATCGTAGGGCTTTTCACGGCTCTGGACAAATATGCCGCGGATGCCTTTTTCCAGGATTAGGTTAAAGGACTCGTTTTGATCGATCTCTACAGCTTTGAGCGGGCCTCGGGCTACCGGGCCGCGACCGCGCATCAGCGACTTGCCAAAGAAAAGATTTGTCTCTTTCCCTGATAGTAATGTTTCACTTCCGACCGTTCGGGTCATGGTGCGTGCCCACAGCAGGGTTTCAGCTTTGGACACTTTGTGACGGGTCAGCACGTCCGAAAGAGTCTCGCCGGGGCGCACCCGGTAATTAACCAGTTCATATTTATCTTTATCCGAAAGATTGGTGGGCGACGAGCTAGGCTGGCGCAACAGAACGCGATGAGCCTGGACCTTGGTGAGCCGCTTTACCGGTGTGCTGGACGCTGGCTTCGGAGCTTGTTTGCCGCCGCGCAAGGCCTGTTTCTCGGCTGGCAGCTGCTTGGACGCTTCACCGTTGAGCGGTGCCACCGCGATTGCGGCAACGATCACGTACAACGCCAAAAATCTCGGGAAAATCGATTTTCCTGGTGTTTGGAGGCGGGCATCAAGGAATTGGCCGGATGGCGTGGTTTGGCAAGCCATAGTAAATAAGGATTCCAACTTATAGTCCGTTCAGGCCGGTCTGTCAACCACAATCGCTGTCAACAAAAGTCCAATACCCCGGACAATTCGCGGTGTTAGCATAGAATTCAAGCTTAGTCTGATTCCCTAAAAACGATCCGCCGCAGGGCGATTTCGACAAGCAAAAGGACAAAAGCCATGATCAAGAGCGGATGGCGCACCGGCCGAAAGTTCTTGGTGAGACTTTCACGGTGCAGGCCGTCGAGTGAGCGTGGATTGATTTCGCCGCCGCTGGCCTCCGCCAATCTTGCGAGTAACCGGTAGTTGAATTCCGGTCGCGGCACTTCGGCGCTGCGATCGTAAGCTAACGTGTAGGCCACCGGCGGGTAGGCAATGCGCTGGCCGCCTCGCTCCTCGGTCAGGTCGATGCGGTAATCGCCGCTGGCGCCGGCGGGCAGGACCGCTTGGAAATGGCCGGGCGCAAGTTTGCTTAGAACGCCTTCGGTTTTGCCACTCTTGCCGGTTAGTGAAAAGCGGAACTGGCTGTTAGCGCCGCTATCTTCATAGACCGTCAAGTCGAGGATCGATTGCCCTCCCGTGAAGTTGACCCGCGCTTCGTGCAACGGGATCAAATTCTGTTCGCTCGGGCTGAGCCATTCGAAGATCCGGCCCCAAAGACCCTGTAGTCCACCCCAGGGAACCCAGTTGCGCGTCCAGCGTCCCTCCAAATCGCTAGTGAAGGCGACCGATTTGCCTTTGCCAAAACGCCATGAGGCGAGCAACGGCGCGCGGCGGTCATCGCGCGGTACGACTATGTCGGCGTGCGCGCCCCGCTTAAGTTCGGTTTCCATATAGCCCAGCACTGGCGGATAATTTTTCACGCCAAAATCGCCCAACAGTTCGGAGTCGCCGGACTGCACCGGAATCAGCGGGCGAGTGTCTTTTGGTTCATCGCGAGGCTTGTCTTGGAGCGAATCAAGGACGATCTGCGGTAGAGTCGACGGGTCGATGACGTGGTGGAACAGGCCGCCGCCGTATTGGGCTACCCGCTTCATGACTCTGACATCCGCTTCGTTGCTGACCGCGACGGCGGAGACGGTAATCTTGCTGTCGTTTTTCATCAAGCCAACAAGATCCACCAGCTCGCCCTGACTGCCGCGGGTTACGCCGTCGCTGATTAGGATGACATGCTTGCGCGAGGCATTTGACCGTTCGAGTTGGCGCCGAGCTTCCAGCAACGCCGGTAGGAAATAAGTCTGACCACCGGGCCTGAGACGGTCGATTTGGTTGTCGATAACGCTCCGCAACCGCGCCACGGTTTCCAGATAGACCACGACGAAAGGACTATCGTCGAATCCGACAATGCCTAATAGATCTATATCCTTGAGCTGCCGTGCCACCCCTTTGGCGGCTTCCTTGGCGAATAGAATTCGGTTGTCGTCGCGCATGCTTCCTGATTTATCTATGACCAACACCACGGCGCGGTTCTTTTCCGGCTGTTTGGGCGGCTCTTTCGGTTCCACCGGAAGAATCTTTTCGATTGCGGTTTGACGATAACTGTTCTGGGCAAAGCTGGCGTCGGCGCCGAGCATGATGAAAGAGCCGCCACCGGCGACATGGCGCTCGACGCTGGCGAGGTAAGCCGCGGAAAAGCGCTCGCGCGGCACGTTATTGAATATCACGATTTTGTGCCCTGCCGGCGCCGGCGCGCCTTCGGCGCCGTGGGTCACGATATCGAAACCTTGGCGGCGGGCGATCTCGTCCAAGTAGCGACCAGTGCCGCCGGGACCGTTAACGATCAAGACCTTGGCTTTTGTCCGCACGTTAATCCACACCAGCGCATAATTGTCCGGCGTGAAAATATCGGCAGTCGGATCGGCGGCGGCGAAACTTGCTCGATAGGCGGTGAGCGCCCCCTCGACGAGATTGGCCTGGTAGCTAAAGCTCTGGCTGCCTGGACGTAACTTGATCCGGTCGGTTTTGAACGGTTGACCATTTCTGGTTAAGGTCAGCAGGCCGTCCACCGGGCGGTCGTTCTGGTTTTCCAAGCTAACTTTTAAGTTTACCGATTCGCCGCTCATGCCCTGGCTGGGCGCGATTACTCGGGTCACGGCGACATTGGCGATTGCCGGCCGCTCTGCCGGTAACATCGGATATATCTTAATCCCCGCCGCGGCGGCGGCGGGGAGTAGCCGTTCGACGTTGCCGTCGGTTTCCCAACCATCCGTGAATAAAAAGACTGAACGCGGCATCGCTGGCAGGGCGAGGAGCTCAGTTAAAAGATTCTCCAGATTGGTCTTGTCCGGCGGACTGGCGCTGGTGTCACCGCCAAGAGCCTGTTCAAGATTGGCGCTTTGCTTGGCTGCGCCGGCGAAACTATAGATGCGGTCGCTATTGCCAGGCACCAGTTGCTTGGTCATGCTTGCCATCCATGGGCGCATGCTCGGCGGCACGCTACGCGAGACGTCGTAGGCGAAGACCCGTTCTTCCTGGCGGGATTGCTGGCTCGTCATCTGCGGATCGGCAAGGGTGAGGATCACCAGCGCCAAGATTGCCGTGCGCGCCAGCAAAACCCACAAGCGCCGATCGCCGAAGCGCAGCCAAAGCAACGGCACCAAAACCAAAAGCCAGAGAAAATACGGCCGGGTCCACTCGAGATTGGCGAGGAGATTTTTCATAACCGTTGGGCCGCTCGCGCTGGGGCGCGCGAAGACTTGAGGAAAGCCATGCGCGGGCTTAGAAACCATTCGAGTAAAAGTAGGGGTAACGACGCGATCAATAGATACGGCCAAAAGGAAAAAAGCACCGACGCGCTGGCGCCGTTGGGGCTATCGCCGCCGATGGCGACGGGCGCCGGCGTACGCAGATCGGACTCGCCGGGGTCGCGCAAATTACGCGCGAAGAGCTGGCGCTCGCCGCCGTGGGTCAGTTGATAGATGCCCTGGTAGAATGCTCCGCCAAAAAATCCCGCTCCTGGAGTTATCGATAGCTTTTTGCCGCCCGGCAGGACGATTTGATCGCCCTGTTGGACCTTACCGAGAAAAATCGCCTCACCGGTCGCTTGGCTCTTGCCGCCGCGGCTGTCGAAAAACCAGTCGAGTAGATTCAACGTAAATACCGACATCGGCAAGTTGTCGCGGCCTAAGTAGGGAAACGGGTCGAAGCCGACGGTGAGATAACGCACCCCTTGCCGTTCGCTGGCGAATGCCAGTGGACCGGCGGCGCTGTCGATAATTATATCGCCGGCGGTTTGCGGCTTGAGCGGCCGGGCGTATGCCGGCCGGAACAGGTTGAAATTCACATAGCGGGTCAGCACATGGGGGTCGCGCCAGTTGGAAACGGTGATGTTGCTCACCGGCTGGCCGAGATCAACCACGGTGCTGCTTTCCGGCGGCAAAATAAACAGCGCTGCGATCCTCGGCAGCGCCGCCGGGGTGGCGAAATGGTAAATCTCCAAACCGTAGCCGGAGTGCTCAGATTTGTCATAATCGGCGGGCGCGATGATATCTATTTGCACGCCGGGGATGGCCTTCAAACTTTCCAGCTCGCGGGGCCGCGGGGTAATCCCCAGTATGCGCAGGTTGCGTGACGCCGGGGCGACGGCGAAGCGCCGGTTGTCGACCGGCAATACATCGGGGTTGGCAATCTCGGCTTCGTAACTGGGATGGTCGGCAATACCCTCGAAGGCAACTGCCGCGGTCTTGCCGCTGCCGACGAGAACCTCACGGTGCGCCAATTCGGCGCCATTGCCTTTTAGAAGTATTTTGATTTTCTCATCGCGCTCGGAATAGTTGGCGACTTCCACCGAAGCGTCCAAACGGGCGTTCACCAGCGATGAGCGCTGTACATCGAAAGCCGTCAGCGCAGTGTTGCCGTGCGGTTGGCCAATCGTGATCACTCGTGCAAGGGCGCTTTGGCCGCGCGCCGGGCGATCGGTAAGCAGATAAACCCGCTGGTATTTATGCTGGCGCGCCAGTTGCGCCAGCACAGTATCGTAATCGATCGGCGCTTCACCCAAGTCATAGGGCGCCAGTTTGCCAACGATTGCTGCGGCCTCGCTGGGTGAGAGCGGCACGGCGTGAACCTTTTCCAGTGTCGGTGTGGTCAGATAAACGTCGACTTTAGCACCGACACCGAGCTCGCCGGCCAGCGCGTCGGCCCGCTCTTGCGCCAGGGAAAAACGCGTCTTGCCGTCTTCCAGCGCCTGCATACTCGCGGAATTGTCCAAAACCATGGCGACGTTGGTCGGCCGGATCGAAAACACCGGTTCGGTTAAGGCGAAAATTAACAGCGCAAGCAGCAACAGGTGAAAGAAAAATAGCGGCGGCAATCGGATTCGCCCCCAAGGTTTGGCGCTGGCCGATTCACCGGCATCCATAAAGAGCAGCAAGCTCGAAAACGGCAGGCGCTGGGGTTTGCGTCGGATCAGGTATGGAATCAGCAACAGGGGAAGTGCCAAGAAACCAAAAAGACCGGTAGGATTGAGAAATTCCATGGAGTTTATTTAAACAGGCCAATGGCCGGCAACGTGGCGAAGACAAAGTCACTTAGATCGCGATCGGTGACGTAGAGGGAGTAATGAATGCCGCTTTGATGGCAAAAGCTGCGCAGTTCAGCGTTGTGATGGGCCAGCTTAGCCTGATAATCCTGGCGTGCCTCGGCGCTCCACTGATACCTGACTTCCTTCTGAGTTTCGCTATCGATCAAGGCCAAGCTGCCGTTGGGAAAGCGCGGATCGACTTCATGGCGCGACAGGATTTGAATGACGGCGATATCGAGGTTGAAGGCGCGCAGTAAATTCAAGCCGGGCTGGTAGGACGCCGCGGGCATCAAAAAATCAGAGATCAGAATCGCTTTGCCTGGCCGGCGCATCTTCTTCAAATGGTCGGCCAACACGGGTGCCAGTTGGAGGGTGCCGCCTGGGGCCGCTAAGGTGAGGAAGCTGACGCAGTCGGTCATGCGCCGCCGACCGCGATAGAATGGGGTAGCATTGGCGCGGCTGTTTTCCTGCAACAAATGCAGCTTTACATGATCGTGATTGGCGAGAACCACATAGCTCAACGCCAGACCGACATGAGTTGCCGGCAGAAACTTCAGCTCCCGCGATGGGTAACCCATGGATGCACTGGCGTCGACGAAGACATAGGCGAAAAGGTCGACTTCTTCGCGGAAAAGTTTCACGTAGAGGCGGTCGGTGCGCGCGTAGATGCCCCAGTCGAGATAACGCAAATCGTCCCCGGGGGTGTAACGGCGGTAGTCGGCAAACTCCAAACTGGTGCCGCGCCGCGGCGACGAGTAGCCGCCGGTATGGCTGCCGAGGAACTCTTTGCGTGTGCGCAGGCGGAGAATCTCCAGCTGGGTCAAGAAGTGCGGTGTGAAGGGGCTTGGCAGCATGTTCAACCCGATAGTTTACTCGACATAGGCGATCGGGTCGATAACGCCGGCTTCATTAAATCCTTTGACGCGCAGCTGGCAACTATCGCACAGGCCACAGGCGCGGCCGTCTTTGCCGGGTTCGTAGCAACTCCAAGTCAGGCCGTAGTTAACGCCGAGTTCGATACCCTTGGCGATGATCGCCGCCTTGGTCATATGCAACAGCGGTGCGTGGATCGTTAAACGGCTTCCGCCCTCGACGCCCGCCTTGGTGGCGAGATTGGCCATGGTTTCAAAGGCGCGGATGTATTCGTCGCGGCAGTCGGGGTAGCCGCTGTAGTCGAGCTGATTAGCGCCAAAGAAAATGTCGCTGGCGCCGATACGTTCCGCCAAGGCGAGACCAAAGGACAGAAAGATCGTGTTGCGTGCCGGCACGTAGGTGACCGGGATGCCCTGGGCGATGGCCGTGGCGCTGCGGCTTTTCGGCACGGCGATGTCATCGGTGAGGGCCGAGCCGCCGATGGCACGCAGGTCGAAATCGATAACCAAGTGGCTGTGCGCATTTAAAAAATGCGCCACGCGGCGCGCCGCGTCGAGCTCGCAAACGTGGCGCTGGCCGTAGCGGAAACTGAGCGCATGAATCGCAAAGCCGGCTTGTTGGGCGAGCGCCGCGGCGGTCGCCGAATCGACGCCGCCGCTCAGCAAGACGACGGCAGGTGTGCCAGACATAGATTATGAGCGCGGAACTTTGCTGCCTTCCATTGGGTAGCGTTTCTGATACCAACCGACAAGGCCCTCGTTGAGCACTTTCATGTTCCGATAGCCGTTTTCGTGGAGTATGCCATAAGCCAGACTGGCCAGGTGATGGGGGCAAGCTCAATAGAGTACTACCGGCCGGTCGCGCGGAATGCTTTTTAAATAAGCTTTAAATTCGCCCAGGGGAACCGATTGCGCCCCTAAGATATGAACCTCGTCGAACTCCTCTTTGGTACGGACGTCTAGAAGAACCGGTTTAGCGCCCGCTTTGATGTCGGCAACCAGATGATCGATGCCGACAAACTCCGGCGTGACATCGGCCGGCAGAGTCTGTTGGGCAAATTCGGGATACTTCGACGGATCGGCATTGGCCGCTGGGGCAACCAGCAGAATCAAAGCCAGCGCGACCGGGGCGCACCAAGCATAAAATAATATTACCGCCGCGGTCCGCTTCATGGTTTTGCTCCCGGGGCGGCATATTTGCTCATTTGCGCTAGCGTATCCAAGGATTGGACGCCGGTGGACCGCTGTCCGTTAATGATCCAAGTGGGGTAACTTTTGATGTCTTTCTCTTTGCAGATTGCCGCAAGCGGTCCCTGGGAGCCGCCTGGACTGCACTCGACATAGGGAACACGCTTGGCCGAGCTGCCGAATAGTTGTTTCTGCTCGTTACAATGGGGACACCAAGACGCGCCGTAAAACTTGGCATCGGTTTTCGTCAAGTGCTCCGCCAACGCTTTGACCCAGGGGTCTTCGGGGCCGGGAGCGCTGCCCCAGTAGCCGGCGAAATAGAGATGCAGCGCGACGATCACCGCGGCGCCTCCGCCGACGCTCTTACCCACCCATGGACCCCAGGCAAAGTTCGGTAGATTCTTGGGCTTTTGCAAAGTGGTCATTATAAAGATGACCGCCATAAGCCCGAGGGAAGTGAGGCAATAGGGGCAGGCCGCCTTGAGCTCAAAGAATGCGATAGCCGTCAGGTAGAGACTAAAAAGCAGTCCGAAGAGCGAAATCACCCATGCCCAGCGCCATTGGTTATCCGCGTAGCGGTTCCAGGCCACCGCGGCCAGCAGGCCGTAGGTTAAAAATCCCCAGAAAGAAACCGGCATGCCGAACAGAGTCGACCAGCGGCTGTTCAAGACGACATCGCAGCCGCTGCCTTGGACGCAAAAGACGACGAGCTTCTCGGCCCACGCGGTGTAGGTGAGATAAGCGGATAAGATCATGCCCAACGCCGCCAGGGTAAAGAGCGGCCAGTTGGGACCATCGCGCAGGAGCGCTTTCACCGGCTGTTTAGCTTTGGGTTTTTTCTTCTCGCTCGCCATCGATCATCCTTTTAATAAAGTTTTAATGTCGTTTCTAAGCCGCGCCAGCCCATCGATTGCACGACTGTCGTAGTAGCCGCGGATCTGGGCTTGCCGGTCGATCAAGACAAAGCGCGGGCTATGCGAAATCATGCCGCTCTGCTCGGCGCTGTCGGGAAGCGCCGCGACGCTCAAATGGAAGCCGTCGCGGATCAGCTTGATGACTTGATCCCGTTGTCCGGTGAGAAAATACCAACGCCGCCGATCGGCTGCATGTTTGTCGGCGTAGGCGCTCAGCACTTTCGGCGTATCCCTATCCGGGTCGACACTGACCGAAACTAGTTGGACGTCCGTGTTCGCCGCGAACTCTTTCTGCAGCTCAGCCATCGCCGCCGTCTGCAAAGGACAGGTATCGGTGCAAGTCGTATAAATAAAATCGGCGATCCAAATTTTGCCGCGCAGCTGAGCCAGATTTATATCGGTGCCATCGCGTTCGGTCAATTTGAAATCCGGAACCGAGCCATACTCCTTCAAACCGTCATCGCCAGTGCCATCGGCAAGCAAGACCCGCGTTGGCGGCCCGAGCTTTAGCCACAGCAGGGTGCCGAGAATCACGCCCACGACAATGACGGCGGCGCCAAGCAGGAAGAAACGGGTTTTCGGATCGTTCATGAGTAAAGGCCCATTACCGACAACGGATTTTATCGGTTAATTGGCCATTTGTGTAGAGCGGCGAGGATTTTGCCGATGGGTCGCGGTGCCGTAGCCGCGGCATACCAGCGCCGCGATTGCCTTGAAAGTCCCGTTCTCGGCAGCTTACCCAACGACTGGTTATGAGCTCATAGGCCGGTGCGCAAGCCGTCGGTCGAGCCAGTCGGCGATTAGAGTCGCCGGCGTCGGAATTGGATGGCTGTTTCGTTAGCTATTATCATCAGCCCGGCGGAATCTTCTCGATTAGTTTCCCATTGATAAAAAGTTCGTAGCCTTTCAAACTCAGCTCATAACCGCGCGGCGGGTGGTCGGACATGTCGGTGACGACTAGATCCAGGATTAGGACGGTCTCGGTTTTCGGCTGGACTTCGTAGGCGAGCTTGAACGGGCCAATGGTGTTTTTAACGGGGGCATTACGTTGGTCTTTTTTCAGCACACCTGCGGTATTCTTTATTTTCAAATGAAAAGCATCGAAAGTGCCTGCTTCTATCGGCGCGCGGAATACTTGGGCGGTTTTCTTGCCGACGTACTTGGTCAGATCGATAGGTTCGGAAGTTATAACCAAATCTTTCCAGCCGATCTGCCAGAACTTCAGTCCCGGCTTTGGACTGACGGAAATTTTGTCGATTGTGATAACCAGGTTGTCGAAGTCGCCAATGGCGTCGCGGTGGTCTTTGATGCGGACTTCTAAAATCCCTTTTTCTCGCTCAGCAGCTTTTAGCGGATTCGACATGCCCGCCAGCAACAGCAAGGCAATTAGGATTTTTCCGATGCGAACCATTTAATGTCTTTCAGAACTTCTTTGACGAGCCACTTGTCGCCGTAGTAATCGACGCGCCGGTAGCCCTTGGCATCGATCAACGTTGTTAGATTGGTGTGCTGGATCTGGCCGTTGCCGTGGTCTTTGACGTTGACGCCGAAGTTTTTCCAGACTTCGGACAAGTCTTTTTGTGAGCCGGTGAGAAACTGCCAATGCTTTAGATCGGCTTTGAACGCCTCGGCATAAGCTTTCATCTTGGCTGGCGTGTCGCGTTTGGGATCGGTGCTGATGCTAAGCAGCAAGTAATTCTCAAACTTCTCTGCTTCGAGAGCGCGCTGAATCGCCGCAAAGTGGGCGCTGAATAGCGGACAAACATCCGGGCAGGTGGTGTAGACGAAGGTGGCGAGCACGAATGTGCCGCTCGCCGCATTGAAGCGAAACTGTTTGCCGGCTTGATTGGTGAGGGTGAAGCTCGGTGCCGCGACGTTAGTTTCGCGCCGGCCGATCTCGCCTTTCTTCGGCGGGAGCGGGATATGAGCCTTAACCTCGGAAGTCAAAAAGCCCAGCGCAAGTAGTACTGCGCCAAGGCCGAGCTTACTTTTCGACTTTGAAGTCATAGGTGACTTTGAGCTCTTTGGAACCATCAGGCAGGTCGCCTCGGACCATGTACGTCGAAGAAAATTCACGGTCCTCACCGGGTTTCAGCTTGACCGGTAGCAGCAGAGCGCATTCGACCAGATCGAGATGTTCACGCAGCTCTTCGGGCTCGACACGGTGGGCGATACGGGTGGCGATGGTTTCTTGAGAAGTGTTGCGCACGCGGTAAGCAATCGTAAAGAGCTCGTTGGCGCGCACGCTGGTCTCTCGATTGAGCGGCGTCGCTTCGATGACGTCATTATTGGGCACGGTGGCGTCGTAGTGCACGCGCAGGCCGGTGGCCCAGTCGAACAAAACGCGCCACCGGCCGTTTTCCTTGACCAGAGTCAGTTCTTCTTCGCCTTCGATGAAGTTCAGTTTGCCGGCGCGGCGCAGATTATCGATGGCAGCGAGAATCTCTTTCTGTTTTGGTTCAGGCAGCGTGTTGAGTTTGTCTTGATCCCAATCGAGTAACAGTGCCGACAGACTGCTAGCGTCGGGTAGCTTGATGTCGAATTTGACTTTGGTTGTCGCGCCGGTTTCCGTTGCGCCAGTCGGACGCACTTCGATCATCTCGGCGAGCTTTCCAGCCACCTTCAAGGTGAAACCGCTGAACGGTCCCTTCTCTTGGACATAGAGATCCTCAGACTTGATTTGCCGGTCGCGATTCGAGATCAGCCGATAGGCTTTTTTATGATCGTGGGCGTAGGCGCTTTTCAGATAACTGTTGATGGTACGCACCGCCCCGGACGGACCGCCGTTGTCAGGCGCGGAGAGTAGAAAATACGGCGGCAGCGCCATCATTACGATTGCCGCGGCGGACCAAAGCAGATTGGACATGTTCATGGTTTAGCCGATTCGAGCGGTGACGCGTTCACCGCATAGGTGACATGTAGCTGCCGCACTTGTTCAGGCAGGGTGCCACGTAATAGATACGTCGTGACGAACTCTTCTTCCTTGCCGTGCGGTAAGCGCAACGGCAGGATAAAGCCGCAGTCGACCAGATCGAGATAGTCGCGCAATTCTTGCGGCTCGATCAGATGGCCAATGCGTACTGAGAGAGTTTGTTTGCCGGTGTTTTTGATTTTCATGGCGACGCGAAATATTTGTCCGGGCCGAGACGCAACTTCTTTCTGCTCAATCGTGATTTCCACCGGCGCCGATGCCGGAATCGCCGGCTGAAAGATCAGCTTAACGCCGGCCGCCCAGTCAAGAAATATCTTCCAGCCGCCGGGTTCTTTGACCAGATTGAATGTTTCCTCGCCTTCGACCATCGCGATGTTTTTTTCGCGCTTTTGCCGGTCGATGGTTTCCAACAGCGTCTTGCGCTCGGTTGCGGATAAGCGCTCGAGGCGCTCGCTGTCCCAATCGAGCAGGGATGCGGCTAATTTCGACGCGTCCGGCACATTGACTTTGACTTTCACCGTGGCGCGCCCGGCCTCGACGCTTTGCGCTGTCAAATTCACTTCCACGCTCCGCGCCACGGCTTGTGCCACTTCGAGGGTGAAATCGCGAAACTCACCGCGTTCCCGGCTGTAACTATGCACATCCTTTAGACGCTGGTCAGCGCTGGATAATTGCTCGTAGACGGCGCGAAAGTCGCGGGCGTAAAGCGCCCGCACATATCTATTGAGGACTGTGATGATTTCCGCACGATCATCGGCCCTGGTCGGCGACGCCAAAGGCGCGAGAGTCAAGACGGCGGCAAGCAAAATCGTGGTGCAAAGCCGGCGCCGCGAAATAGCCCGTAATTCCATCAAATTGCCAGGAAAGCAGCGGTTGATGCAATCAATCCGAGCGATCAGCGAGCCTTGGCTGGAATCGTCCATAGATAAAGGGTTCGGCCCTCGACTCGCTCGATGCGATCAGGCTTCCAATCGCCCATGTCGAAGGCGTGGGAGACAACTCGGGAGCCGGGTTTGAGCTGGCTCAGGATATTCGGTCGCAATTGCAAATTAACATCCGGCAGCAAATACATCGTGACTACCGACGCGGCGGAAAGATCGACGGTGAGAATGTCTTGCTGGCGAATCTCGGCCTGGTCTTGAACGCCGGCTTTGCGAATGTTGTCGCGCGATTGTTTGACCAAGTCACCGTCGATCTCAAAGCCCACCGCTTTGGCACCTTTTTTCGCGGCGGTGACGACGATGCGGCCGTCGCCTGAACCGAGATCGTAGACGACATCGCCTTTTTTGATGCCGGCGAGATCGACCATTTTATCGACGACTTCTTGCGGCGTGGGTACGAAGGGCACGATCTTTTTGTTTTCGAAGATGGTGTCCTGGGCAACCGCGATGGCGTATTGCGAGTCCTGCGCGATGACGGCAAAAGTCGACAGAACCAGCAATCCCAAGCCGGTGCGCGCTTGGTAAAACATTCGACGGTTCATGGGAATTCATCTCCTCTTTAAAGATTGGCTGTCAGCAATTAACCATAAAATATTTACCGTAGCCAGTATGGACGCGGCCGGGTTATTCGATCTTGAAATCGTAAGTTAATTTGACTTGACGATGGCTCTTGCCCGCCGGGCGATCGAGCAGGTACGCCATGGCGAATTCTTTTTCCTGTCGGGGCGCGAGCGTCACGGGCGTCAGCAGGCCGCACTCGACAAGCTGAAGAGCATCGGCAATGGCCGGCGGCTCCAATAAGTGGTTGACGGTGAATGTTACGGTGCGCGCGCTCGGATTCTTGATCCTGACATTGACCAAAAACAACTCGTCACTTTTGGCAATCACTTCAGTTGTGGCGAAGCGCACGTCGAGCTTATGGCTGTCGGATAATTGGCTTGCCAGCAGCACGCGCGTGCCCGCGGCCAAGTCGAGGAAAATCTTCCAACCTTGGGGTTCCTCGATGAGCTCAATGGTTTCTTGGCCCTCGATGTTGAGTATCGTACCGGCTTTATTGCGGGCGTCGAGTTCGGCCAGAAGTTCTTTTTGCTTCTCCGTAGAAAGGCTATTCAGCCGATCCTGATCCCAATCTAACAACAAATCGTTTAGTTCTGCAGGCGCGGGTACGCGGTAACCGACCTTGATGATCAGCCGTCCACCGCTTTTTTTCTGTTCGATGAGCCAGACTTTCATCAAGCCGGCGAGTTTTCTCGAAACTTCCACGGTGAACCCATCGTATTGGCCCTGGGAAGCGACGTAGCGAGCTTCATCGCGGATCTGTCGATCCTCAACTGCGAGCAGAGGATAGGCAGTTCTGAAATCACGGGCATAAACCGCCGCAAGATAGGCGTTAACAATGGCGAGGGATGAACCTGTGTGCTGGACGAAATAACTTCTTGTGAGAAAAACTGCCGCGCCGGCGAGCGCTAGCAACGACAGCGCAAAAATAGTCGATAGTTTGCGAGTGAGTAACAAGTTAACCCCAGCGCAAGAATTATGCAGTCGATGCATTGTCAGCATAACAGAAACGGTGAAACGGTCCATCGGGTTTCGGCTACATCGCTCGGTGCAACAATTTGCTGTGCGGGGCTAATCCCGGTGCCGGGTGCGCTTGCTGCACTTTATCTTAACGAGTTTGTGGCAGCGTCTTCGAACCGCGGGCGCGTTGGCGGAAAAGCGCCAGGCCGAGAAGCGCCGCGCCTGCGATCAGCAGCGCGAGCGTCATGGCGATGGCGTCGCGAGCGTCGATGCCGACCAACGGCACCAGCCACTCGAATTTGTGAACGTAGCCGAATACCCAACCTTCGGCGCGATCGGCATCGTCGACAACCGCTGCCACTGCGCTATCGCTTGGGTCGACAAAGACGTTGACACCATTGACAAATGCCACGCGTTGCACCGGCAGCCGCTTGAAGGCAAAGCCATACTCGGCGTCGAAGTGCGTAATCATTTTGACATCACCAGTATGTTTGGCCGTCGTTACCCGTCGGCCAATCTCAATGGCGTGGCGTTGTGCGCCGTCGACCAGTGTCGCGCCATCGCGAGCCGAAACGAATATTGGATCTTGCGTTGCGGTTACCTGGCCGGGTGTCGCTTTGCCATGGGGTATATGGGAGTCGTGGTGTCCATGGCCAGGCTGCTGCTGTGGAACGAGTTCCGCTGCCGGTTGTACCCGGTAATAGGCTTGCCCGCCAATTTTGACCAGCGAGATGGTTTCCACCGCGGCGACGCCGGATTTTTGCACCGCTTCGGCGAACGTGATCACAAGCTCGCGGAAATTGAATTCATCGGGCGGTGGTAGAAACCGTTCGCCCGAGTCGCCGCGCAGTCCGTTGTGCAATAGGTGGTAGCCGCCGCTAAGCAGAAATAGGCAACTCACGAGTGAAATGGATATGCCCCAGAGGCGGTGCACCCTGCGCAAGTTACAGCGGGCGGAGCTAAAAGACCAGCGCAGGAGATAAATCCAGCAACCGCTCAGAACTACGGCAAGCGCCGCCGCGAGGAATAATGAAAGAATGGCGAGTCTTGCCCACGGCGCCAACAAGTCGAGCCATTGCCAGCGGTGCAAGATAGCGAATTCGACGGAACTAAAAGCTTTGAAGCGATCGACGATTGTGCCGAGTCTGCCGGTCCGCGTATCGACATACGCGCGCATGGCGTCGGGACGGTCGAATTCGATGCGCCACACCGGCACCAGCCGGTTGATGCGCGGGTATTCCCAATCGAACGATTCAATGATTCTGGGGTCGCGCACTGGCGCCGCGATCTCGCCAACGAATTGACGCGCAAGATGCTCGGCGTAGAGACGATCGCCGTCGGTTAGCAGCGAGCCGTTGGCGAGATGGAAATATTGGCGCCGCGGCGTGCTGGGGAGCGATATCTGGTAGTAGCTTTTCCCGTCCCAAGTTACGATGCGGCAGTCGCTCAAGTGAACGATATTTCGATCAGCGAGCACGCGTCCAATCGGCATCGCATGTTCGAGGGACGGCACACGGTGTTCGAGCGAAAGCTTTGCCGGTTCGGGCTGCATGCGCGTCATGATCGGATGCAGCACGCCCGACAAGCTCGAAAGAATGATTGCCAGCGCCGCCGTGACACCAAGGCGGCGGTGCCATCGCATCACCGCCGCGTGATCGATCATGCGGCGAGCGGAATTATTGGATTGCTCGGTTTGGGTCACGGCCGTCCTCGTGATCAAATTCGTTGAGCCAACTCTGCGGTCGGACTTATAATTACTCGGTCTGCTCAGGTTTGCCGACCTGGACCCCATCGACGAGATCGCTGGCCTTAACGCCGTACTGCTTCATGCAGTCGGGGCAAGCTAAAACCATCACTCCATTGTTCATCATCTCGATCAGCCTGGTTTGATGCTCCTTATACTTCTCCTTATGCTTTTTGGAGGCGATGAGGACGGCGCTTTGATTGAGGAAAACCACTCGCGGCAGCTCATCTTTGTGGTGTTGATCGTGTTGCATGCTCGCTGGAGCCGGATTTGCTTTGGGTGCTGCGCGGAGGTTGTCGCGATTCGGTCCACTGAATAATAAGGCTATGCCGAGGATCGCGATGATAAACAATTTCTTTCTTGTCATACGGGGCTCCTTATGATTGCGGTACGTTTATTATTCTGGGTCGGTGTTAGCGCCGCGCCGATCCCACAGCCCTCCTGCCGGCGGGACAAATACATCGCGCTAATCGCGCGCTGAACCGATAAGCTCATCGTTGCAGTTCGAACTTCACCGGCAACAGCACCCAAACGGCCACGGCTTCTTTGCCCATGCGCGCCGGCTCGAAAAGCCATTTCTTTACTGCGTCGGCTGCGGCGCTATCCAAGTCACGGTGGCCGGCGGATTGTTCGATGACGATATCGCCGACCCGGCCATTTTCCAGCACGCGCAGCTTGAGCAGCGTGGTCCCCTGCACTCCGGCACGCCGAGCGGATTCGGGGTAGCGCGGCCTCACTTGATAGCCCCCCAATGGATGCGCGAGCCCGGTGAGCGCATCGCCTGTGGCGAATCCGCCGCCGCCGGTGCCGTCGCCTTTACTGCCACGACCCAGCCCGGATGCACCCGTGCCGCCACCGCCGCCTTCGACACCGCGGCCGCCGACAACTCCGACATCGCCGCGGCCAAACAGATTTCCCGCACCTGCCGCGCCGCCTTCCGCGTCTGGCGATTTGTTGCCCATGTTCCACCCGCTTTTACTGAACCGGCATTTTCCGGCAGCGCTGCGAGTGTGGGTGAGGGCAACAGGCAGTTTCTCGGGCTCTTTGATATCTTGTTTGGTATTGCCGATGGGCGTCGTTGGCGGGGATTCAAAGATTGTCGGTTTTGAAAGCAATTTGGGCGCGACGATCTTCGGTAATTTGGCGGCGCGCTTCGGTGCGGGCGGAGCGATCTCGGTTATTTCTGATTTTCTCAATTTTCGGCGCGTCGACGAGTTCGATCGGTATCGTCGTCGGGACCTTGCTTTGCGTCTGAGGCAAACGCGCCAGTATCGGCAGCAAGCCGAGATGTATCAGCAAAGACGTCCCGAACGCCACGATAAGGAAGCGATCAGTCATCGCCGGTCCTCAGAGGGCTCGACGAGGTTGGTAAACTTCGCCGCCATCGGATGCGGTGAGTTTCCTCCTGGGTCCTTGGCGTCGGCGGAATTGCCACGCGATCCGTTACATACTTTCATTAGCGATTTGTGCCGTGCTGATCCGCCTCCAAATCAGCAACCGTTCGATGGTCAGGGCCAGAGATATGATTGAACAAAGCAGCAGCGGAATCATGACGATGTCGCCTTTGACGATCGTCGCGATTGCGTGGGACACGGGTTGAGTGTTTCTCCCCAACGAAAATTAGCATGCTAGAAAATCTTTCTGTCAAAAACTCCTGGCGCCGGCTCTTGCGAGAGGAGATCCGGTGCGGGCGCGCCGTGGGTCGTCAGACAATGCACCGAGTCGGCAGAATCGTCGACTTCCCATGGCGTGTTCAATCACCATTTCCAGCGCACGCCGCCGAAGAAACTGCGGCCGTCGCCGGGTTGGTAGTAGCGGCCGTCGCCGGCGTCGACGAAGGTGGCGGCGACATACTGAGTATTTGCCAAGTTGCGTGCTTGGAAAAGCACTTCAAGGTTTAATGGCTTGTAACTGTAGCCGGCGCGGATATTCGCCAGCGTGTACGACGGAGCGCGCGCGGTGTTTTGGCTGTTGACGAAATAGCTGCTGGGAGCGGATTCGATACCCGGCGCGAACCAGACACCGGATGGGTGATCATAACGAAGCTCGCTTTGGATATAGTGGCGTGGTGCGGCGGGGATGTCGTTGCCGCCAAAGTTCGGGTCATCGACGAAGACAAACCGCGAGAACGTGTAGGCGGTGTGAAACCGCAGCGTGTCATCAATCTGAGCGATGCCTTTGGCCAGGACCACGTTAAATCCTAGTTCGGTGCCCCAGTGGCGCGAGCGATCGATGTTTTGGTAGCGCGGAATAGTGAAGGGCGCGCCGGGAAACGGCTGCACGTTGACGTTCTGAATTTCCTCATGCAATTCGATATCGTAAATCGAAAAATCCCATTCCACCCGTTCGCCAAGTTTACCGCGGGTGCCCGCCTCGAACTGCCAGGCTCTCTGGGCGTTCAGTTGACTTAAGTCGGCGCCAATCTGCCCGGGGGCGGTCAATTCAAGCAGCAGCGGCGGCTCATAGGATCGGCTGACGTTGCCGAAGACCTGCAGCGCCGGCATCGCTTTCCAAACAAACCCAAGTTTGGGGGTGAAGGAAAAATAATTGACGGTGTCGCTGCTATCGCCGTCCGAATAGAATTGGTCATCGACCGACCGTCGGGCGTATTGGAGACGGGCGCCGCCGACCAAGCTGAGCGTCGGAGATATGTCGAACTGGTTTTCCAGGTAAACGCCGACGTTGGTGGCGTTATTGAACTGGTCTTTGGACTTGGCGCCATGACGGCCGCTGCCGGCGTTGGCGAAATTGAGGTCTAGCTCGCGAGTGCCGGCGTATTGAACTCCTAACGTGAAGCGGTTGCCGTGATCGAACAGGGGTGCCGATTGAATATAACGAAGCTCGGTGCCCCAGTTGTTATCTTTTTGCGAGATAACCGCGAAATTCAGCGGATGTTCCAGGTCCGTGTAGTTATAGTTTGCCGACCATTCGATTGCTTGTGTCGCTGAAAGCGGCGTTCGAACCGTCACACCATTGCGCACATAGCCGTAATCGTGGCGCTCGTCGGCGTTGAAGGTGAAAGGGTTGGTGTTTCGCTGGCGCGAGTTTTGTTTGAATTCCGCCAGCGTTAAAGATCCTGGCAGCTCCTGCTTGTTGCGCACGTAGGCTAGGTCAAAGCGCACGGTGGTGCCACCGCTGAACTGGTAGCCGAGGTTGGCAAAGTAGCGCTGTTGATTGGTCTCGCTATGGTCGCGGTAACCGTCAGTGCGGGTGTCGGTAAAACCCGTGTAATAATCGAAAGGACCGAAAACCTGGCCCGATGCGAGGTAGTTCTTGGCAAAACCGAAGGATCCACCTTCGCTCCAATACTCCGCCTTGCCTGCATCCGCGCCGGTTTTGCCGACCAGATTGATCGCGCCGCCAAGGCTGTTACCGCCGAAGCGCAAAGCGTTGGCGCCTTTGTAAACCTCAAGACGTTTGCTGCTGAAAAGCTCGAGTACTTCGGGGCGGAAGAATCCGTCCGCGTTGTTCAGGGTGAAGCCGTCGACCAAAATGTTTATCCCGCGGATGTGGAAGTTGTTGCGCAGTCCCGATCCGCGGATGGAAAATTGGCTTTCGTCGGAAACTGAGCCTTGCCGCCCCTGGATCAAAACCCCGGGGACGAAATCGAGTACTTCTTTTAAATTGGTTCCCAGGGAATCGGTGATTTCTTGGGAACCGACCAAGGCGACTCCGCCCGGGGTTCGTTCGATCGCTTCCCGGGCCTGAGCTTCGTTATACTGACGGTCTGGGATGACAGTTGGTGGAACCGCAGTGTCCTGTACGACCAAGGGCGGGAGCTGGATCGCTTCCGCGGCATGGCCGCTCGATTGCGGCGTGAGTTGTCCGACAAATAAAGATATTGAAATTGTAAAAGCACAAATTGTTCGCATAATTGCCTCCCACAGTAAGTAGTCTAAGTGCGCGCTCAGATCGTCGCCGGCAATTTGTACTCGGCGGGCAATCATGAGAGCGAACGACGATCTAATGCCTCGATCTGGGCCAGCCGGTTTCGGCCTGGCACGGCCAGATCGGCGAGTCAGTTCAATTGCATTGAGAACGGATTAAGCGCGTGGCGGTGCGCGTGGGGAAGACGGACTGTGTCTAATGACGAGATGATTCGGAGATGGGTCGGTGTGAGGTTTCGAAGTCTCGCCTAGCTCGACCGCTAAAACTAAACATGCCGCAAGATTTAGGTGAGTCTGTTGCACTGCTGCTTGGAAAGTACATTGAGTGCTCGCGGTGTCGCTGTGATTGGCGTCGTCTTTGGGAGTTCGGGTATGGCGCGGCTCCGACTTATGATCTTGAGTCAGCGCTTTGTTTTGCGCCGCCTGGACAACTTCGGTCGACGGCGCTTCACGGCCGTAATCATGAGTGTGAGGGGCGTGCCGATGACCGTGCTGGTGAGTGTGTTTGTGAACCTGCGGATTTTTCTGGGTTGGCGCCTTGGCAGCTCTTTCCTGAGTCGACCCTGGTGCGCTGGCAGATGGAGCGGCGGAGGAAGTGCTCACTGGCTTTTCATGGCCGACGGTATCAGTCGGGTTTGGTAGGCTCTCCAGTAAGTGGTGAACGCGATGCGGCTGGCTGTTGATGAGAAAGGTAGCCAGAAAGGCGATAATGCCTAGCGCCGTGATCGCTCTAATATTCATCGCTATAGAGAGTTCGCGTGGTCAACTCGTGTGTTGCGGAAGAATTGCGGTGCGGCTTTCAACCATGAATCGTCGAACGCCACTAAATGCCCATGCGGCCAAGACCAGTTGCGCTATACCCGTCATCTCAAAGAACCAATCTTGTAGGGGCTCGTAGATGGCCGGCGGATAGAGACGGTGAAACAGCGCCTCCGGTGCGCCGGATTTGTACGTGAGAACTTTGAGCGCATGGTTGTATCCGCCTTCGAAAAAACCGATCCAGCCGATCGCACCGAGCAGCGCGACACCGAGAAATAACCCGCGACCAAATTTGCCGAGAATTGTACCGCTGTGCCCACGCCAAAGCGCTAGCCCGCCCCACAGCACTCCTCCTAACAGCAGCGCTACGAAAGTTACATGATGGCGCCACGGTGTGTCGAAACGAACCGCGCCGTAGCTATGATGCACGATGGTCATTAACAGCACGGCGCTGCTGAGCAATGCCGCTGAGTTGCCGGAGGTGGTGAGTGAAGAGGAATCCATCCAGTTTATTTCCAGTGCAGATTGGAGATCTCCGTTAGCGTTCGGGCGACTCGTACAGCTTCGTTTGCCAGTTATATCAGCGCGTGAAGCCGACTCTTTTCATCGCTTCTTTAGCGCGCTCCGATGTGATCGGTCCCATGACGACATCGCGGATGATGCCTTGGCTGTCAATAAAAAATGTCGCCGGCGGGCCGAAGATGCGATAGGCCCGTTTCACGATGCTGTTCAGATCGAGGGCGATGGGAAAGACCAACTTGGCCTCTTTAGCGTATTCGGTGACCGCGGCGCGGCTGTCTTCGACGGCGATGCCGAGCACCTGATAATTGCCGACGGCCTTCGCTGCCAGTTCATTGATGAGCGGCATTTCGTCGCGGCAGGGGTCGCACCAGCTGGCAAAGAAGTTAATCACCAGCGGTTTGCCGCGAAAGGATTCCAAGCTTGCCGCTTTACCTTCCAAGGTTTTTAGGTCGAAGGGCACCGCGGCGGCGCCAACCGTGGGCGCCGCACTTGGCGCTATGGGATGAACATGTTGCGCCCAAAGGCTACTCGCTTCCAGCGCGACGGCCAAAGCAATGCTCGCGGTCAGTGGGCTGAAACGCAGCATCATTCGCACGAGCGTTGAACTCTTCATTGTCCCACCGTCGCGCTGCGAAAAACCACTCGCGAGTCTTCGCCGTCGATTTCGGTCCAAGCGATCTGCAATTGATTATTCTTAAGCGCCAGTGTCGCGCGGCTGGCGTTGCCCTTGCTGTTGCTGAGTTGCTGAATCGGGCTCCAGATCCGGCGGTCCGCAGCAAGCGTGCGCATGTAGATTTGCGATCGGCTATCGCTGTCTAGATTGCTCCAGGCAAAATAGATCGTGTCGTCATCGCCAACCACGAGATTACTGTAGAGTGTTTCCGGCGCGGTGTTGCGGTGGATCAGGGTACGCGGCGCGAAGCTTTTGCCGCCGTCTGTCGACACGCTGTAGTATATGCCGGCCTCGGGTTCAGAGCGGCCCTGGGTGAACCAGCTGACGTGCAGATGGCCGCGCCGGTCTGTGCCGATGCTCGGGCCCGAGTGCGGGCAAGAGGGGACTTGCCAGCCGTCGTTGCTGATTTCCACCGGCGCGCCAAAGGTAGCGCCGCCGTCAAGCGACTTGCGCAACACATGGTTGCGTATCTTGTCGGCGTCGACTTCGCGATCGACCATATATACTGTCTTGCCGCCGTCGGCGAAGTTGATGCCCAACTTGCAACATTCGCACAGCCCTTGACCGACTTGATAATTCTTCGTCAGCGCTTGGCCGCGCGAGTCGATCTTCATTAGATATAACTGGCGCGGTTTCGGACCGTCGATGCGGCGATCGATCCAGGCGAGCAATAGATTGCCATCGGGCATGGTTTCGATGATCGGGAAGCGGCCGGCGTCTTGCACTTCGTTCACCGTGCGCGCCGGTGTGAAGCCGCCTTTGCCGTCGTCCATTGCGAAGCGAATGTTGGCACGGGTCTTGTCGCCTTTTACGCCGGGGATGGACCAGATGACGAAAGCTTTATTGTCCGGCGTGAAGGCGACCTTCGGCCCGTTTTCTTCGCCCTGGACAGCTTCGATATTGTTGTTCAAGCGCTTCGGCGCCGACCACAACTCGCCGCCGTCCTTCGACGACGCGATCAGCGCATTGCGCATCGGCGAAGGGGCACGATCGCCACCCATCCGTTGGTGGCCAGTATGGCTGCCCTGCGGCCATGGGGTGTCGTGGTCTTCAGTCCAGACTGCGAACAGCCGACCATCGGGGCTGTAGCGTAAAAATGGTGTGGAGGGATTTTTCTCGCCATTGCCGAGACGCCGCTCGGCGCCGAAGTTTAGCGATTTGGCGCCCTGGGTTGGTGAGGGCGCTTGCAAATCCGCGCTACAGCCAAAAACAACAACAAAAAACATTGCGAACCATGAGCGTGTGAAGCGGAGTTTCATAGCCATCACCTGCAAACGCACCGCATTGTGCGGTGCGAAGGACGATCCATTGTTACCAGTAGCCTAGATTATGCGGTATGTAAGTGAAAATGCCGGATCAGACAAGCGGCGGGGCGCGTTGCGAGCAGGGTGACAAGCTAAAAACCGATGCGGCCATCAGTTGTAACTCCTGACGCCGCTGACTGACGGAACTGATAACCGCTATTTCGAACAGCTGAACCGGCGAGGCGTGACTATGCTGCGCCAACGACAGGACGACGCAGTCACTGGCTTGAGATGCAGGCGCTGGTTTTTGCTCATGATCATGCTGTTGTTCCCCGCCATGATCATGAGTGGCGGCATGGACAACATGCGCATCTTCGGGTAGATCGTGCTGTTCGAAGAGGTGGTGCACCCGGTGTGGCGCTGAGGCGATGAGAAAAAACAAAAGCGCTAAAGCGCTGCCGAGATGGAGCGCCCTTGTGAGAGCTGTAAGTTTATTAATACCTTGCATTTCTCTTTGCCGGTCATCCTAGTAAGTCGGCAACCGAAGTTCAAGCGAAGCTTCGGCACGCTCATTTCGTCGTGAATACCACTTTGTCGGTGGCATCCAATTCGGTCTGATGATCGTCGGCGACAACGCGCACCTCTAACGTGTGTCTGCCCGGTTTGATGCCGTTAAGTGTGCCGCTGTTGCCTTCGAACATGCCAATCAATTCACCGTCGATGTAAGCATGGGCATGGTGGCCTCGATTGCCTTTGGTCAGGTTGAAGCGTAGCTCAACCCGATCGCCGGTGACCGACTGATTATTCACCGGCGCGATGATCTCGACCTTCGCCCCTTGAGCTGGTTGCAAAGCCGACGCCTGCGCCGGCGGAAAATTCTGCCGCGCAGCGTGCAGAGCGTGCACCCCCGGCGGAAGCACCGTTAGATAGCCGGTGGTGGCGAAGATCGCCAGGCCCAGCATGCTTTCAACGACGATTCGCTTAGTCGCCTTGTCGACTAGCGAGTTGTTTCGAATATTCGCATGGGCCATATCCCGGATGGCAGGCCGGGTTGACATGAAATTTACAGCCCCCAGCGTCAGCATGGCGGCAAACAAGCCTAGTTTGACGATTAGAACGTTTCCTGAGTCGGTGGCAACCAGTGTCGTCAATGAGCCGACATGAACCCAACTTAGATAAAGGCCAGCGCAGAATAACAGCGCAACACTCGCAAAGGCGAGGCGCGAAAAACGATTGATGAATTGCGCCAGCCAGACGAGACTTAGATCAGCCTGATCGCGCTTGGCTCTTACAATGGTAAGGACAGCGACTAATCCACCGGCCCATAAGGCGGTGGCAACAAGATGTACAGCATCCGCAGCAATGACCCACGAAGCGTGGGGTTTAACGGCGATAGCGTGGCTGATCAAGCTCCGGCTGGCGATCAACGGCAGCGATAACAGAGCGAGCCAGCGGATACCGTGCAATCGTGCCGCGCCGCGAGTGATGGAAAATCCGAGCAAGGCCAATGCAATTGCATAGCCTGCACGGATGAGCCAAACGTTACCGCTTTGGGTGGCGGTCAGATAACGCCACAGGATCTCGAGCGACGGCAACTCGCCGTGCTGGAGTTTGGCGCCCTGGATGAGCAAGGCGCCCACAGAGGCGCAGAGAAAGACGATTAAGAAGCGGCAAGCGCGGATTGCCACTGTGCGCCGCAACGATTCCGATTCGCTTCCCGGCAGCAGAAACCCGGCGGTGACGAAAAAGCCTAGAACCAAAGCCTGGGCGATATAACCGATGGCCGAGATGACAGCTTCCAAAACGACCATGACATTATTCACTTGCCGCTCGGGGCGATCGTAAAGCGTAGCACGCCTTCAGTGACGTGGGTGTCGACGGACAGTACTTGCCATTCCACAGTATAGTTTCCGGCTTGCAGCGGTTTTAGGCCGATGGCGACGCTGTCGTCGGCCAATTTTCGCAGCTTGCCTTGGCTGACGACTTCTTTGTTCGGTCCTATGACCGTGACTGCGCTGAAGGCCATTTCAATCGCTTCGGTAAATTGAATGCGCACTTCGCTCGGCGGTTCCTTCAACGTCGCTCCGTTGTTGGGCACGGAAACCGCCGGGTAGGCATGCGCCCATGCCGGCGGCGTGGCCGTGCCGATGACAAACAGCCCGAGGAGAAAACTAAGGCCGGTTGAAAACCGGAAAAACATAGGTCGACTCATGGCTGGTTTTGTCCTTCTGGCCATCGGGCCGGGGGCTTTCCTCATCGATTTTGACCCGAGCCAGATAAGAATCCGCCGGCCCAACAGGGAAATTGACTCTACCTTTGTCATCGGTGGTGCGTTCGAGCACGGAGGCGAAACCGTCGACGCGGCGCACTAGCGTGACGACTTGACCGCCGATGGGTTTGCCGCGTTGCCGCAGTTCTAATGTTAGCGATCCGCCCGAGTAAACTGCCAGCGGATTGTTGACCGGAATGAATTCGGCTACATCATCGCCGCCGATCGCGCGGTCAAAGCCCGTGAGGTTCCGAGCCGCGGCGATGGTGGGATTTTTGAATGCGGCAAAGGCGGTCTTGGCGACTCTAATGGTGACCACCTTCGGACCATCGCCCTGCTGAACCGTGCGCGCTTGCTTCGCGTAGGCTTGGAACAGCCCATCCTCCTGTGGCGTGAACGGGGCGAGATGAAATCCCTTCGGTCCTTTGGGGCCGATTTTCTCCTCGTCTTCGCCCATATCGAACAAACGATCGGTGAGCGAAATTTGTTTACCTTTGGGTTCGACAACCGCCAGGGTGACGTAGTTGGCGTTCCATTTGCCGGCGATGCGGTAGCTTTTATGTTCGTTGGAGTGATTCCCCTGGAGCAACGCGATGGTTGCCGGTTGGTTTCTTTCGACGATGGCCGGTGCGATTTCCACCCAGCCATCATGCGCTGCCAGCGGCCTCTGAAATCCCATTAATGCGATGAATCCGTACAAAATGATTCGGGTATTTTTCTTCATTGTGCACTCCTCCCAAATTGTGAACCACGCCGCGCCCAACGGTTGCGCTGTTCAGCGACCATCGTAGCGGCTAATTTATGCGTCTTATTTTGAACCGGGAGCTAGGTAAGGGGAGGGGCGCGGATCGAAAATGCCGTGGTGACGAAATGATAAGGCGGGATCGAATCTGGGTGGATGGTGCTCGTTTCGGTTGAGACTTGGTGCAAGCTAAAAGTAACCTGAGCGACAAACCGCAGGTGGCAACCTGCTGCCACGGATTGAAATACACAGGGCGGTTCGTTAATTGGCTGATCGTGATGGTCCGATTGATTGTGCCGATCGCCGTCGTGTTCGTGGGTTTCTGCCGGCTGGGCGAAAGAGTGATGCACGCGATGGGGCGCGCTGTAAGCGAGAAAAAAAAGCAGGACGCTAGCGATGAATAAACTTAAGAATCGCCGGGCACTAGAGCATTGGATTGCCGAAGTCATGGTTTACACACGCAAACAACACTTTAACGCACAATTGCGCGCCGCTACAAGATCGTTTTACGTCAGATCGTTTTACGTAACGAAGCTAGACTGCACAGCGGCTACGAATCGCGGCATGACCTCGAAAAATCGTCGGCGACAGTTCGATTTCGCCGGAGGCTACCTGATCCGCCAGGCGCAGGGGCCGAAAGCGAATGCAGACTATTATTCCCCCGTCCGTAGCTTTTTGATGTACTCTCGCCTCTTGGTGGTGAATCCAAGCCGGCCAGTATCTATTGTTAATTCCGCAAACCGCCAAAAACCGCGCGGTTTTCGTCCTGCCAGAATATCTGCACGTCTCTGAAGCCGGCGCCGCGCAGCCAATGCATCTGCTCTTGCCAGGGCGGGATTGATCGATCAAAGTTAAGAAAACAGCCGCCCGGCTTCACCAGCGCATAAGCATCCTCGTAGATACCGCGGATAATCCTTGGGCTGCCGACGTTGTGGATCGCGATCGACGACACGATGGCTTCGAAGGGTCCGGGGACCAGTTTGCTCCAACCGTGTTTGCCGAAATCGCACAGAACATATTCGAATCTGCCGGCGAGAGGTTTCATGCGTTCGCGGCCGAGCTTGGCCATTTCTTCCGAGCCGTCCTGGCAAATTGCCGTGGCGTTGGGGAAGCGTTCGAGCAAATACTTGGTTAGCGCGCCGTAGCCCGCGCCCATGTCCAGGATCTTGATCGCGGCGGTTTTATCGAAGGGAATGGTATCGGCCATCCGGCTAAAGGCCGCCGCGCGGTTGGCTTCTTTTGGATCCTGCCCCTGAGCCCATTTGGAAACATATTCAGGCGATGTCCAATCATGGGGATCGTGATCGTGCGCAGGTTCGTGGTCGCCGTGCCGGTGATGTCCCGACGAATGTGTTGAATCGGCCATGGTTCACCTCCTGATTCGATTGTCGTCTATCGCACGGATAGCACGAATTTAATATTCATGCTACTAACTTGATATGCTTACTTCGGCGCGCAATGCCCAATTTGCTTTCGCGCGCTTCATCTTTTCTCACCGAGGCTAATAAGATGATAACCACGCGAGACTCTGGTAAAATCCCAATCATGGATCCGGTCGATCAAGCAAAAAATGTTTGGCTTGTAGTAGCAGCATGATACTGCACTATCGAAGGGGAGATTCACTAATATTACGCTCACTAGGCGAGACGCCGGCGTATAACTTAATAACGAGGCTATCTACTAAGGCGGAACCGGTAGATATAGATAAATTCCGCGGGAACATTTTTTCCGTCTCTTTGCGCCGGCTCGAAGCGCGATTGCTTGACGGCTTTAAGCGCCTCCTCGTCGAAACCTGCGCCGCCGCTCCTAGTGATCTCCGCCCTGGTTACACTGCCCTGCGGATCAACTTCGATTTTTAAGGTCACGTCGCTTTCCATGCCCGCGCGCAGCGCCATCGGCGGATAGGCAGCGCGCACGGTCTGGATCGGTTTTGCTTCACGATTGGTTCTAAAAATCGGCTCCTGCGCGGGCAGACCTGGTGCGCCAGAGCCGCGGCCTAAACCGAACGGTGCGGTCCCGCCGCCACCACCGGCGGTGCCGGCTCCGGGCACGACGCCGACATCACCTTTGCCAAATAAATTTCCGGCGCCCGCCTCGCTACCGCCACCTTCGCTGCGGGCCCCAGAAGCGTAGCTTGGAGGTGGCTCGACTTTTGCCGGAGCAAGCGGTTTTACTTCGATCGCTTTTGCCGGATCTTCTTTGGTGATTGGCAGCGGCGCTTCCGGATTAACCGGCGCTTTCGCTAGGGCAGGCGCCGACTTGGGTTTCTGTGGTTTTGGCGGAGCGGGCGGAGACGGCTTTTTAATCGCTTTTTTTGCTTCGGCTTTTTGCGGCAGCGGGGCAGTTTCCGGTCGAGGCGCGTCAACCAAATCGATGGGAAGCAAATCCCAGTGACGTGGAGCGGTGTGGTGAAAAATGACAGAACCGAGCAACATCACCAAGAGATGGACAATTAATGAGGCGATGAGAGGAACGCCGAGGGTATCATTTCTCACTGCGGCTTTCCTTGGGCTTTATCGCGATAGCCATCTTAGCGACGCCGGCTTGCCGTGCTTGGTCCATGATCTCGACCACGAGGCCATGGTCGACTCGCTCGTCGGCATTGATGATGATCAATAAGTCCGGAGACTTGTTCAGCCTCGCTTGCAAAATTTCGCCAACTTGGGCGCATGGCACGTCCTGCATGGCAATTGTGCCGTCGGACGCGATGGTTAGCGCCGCGCTTTGAATCGGAGTTTGTCGGCCGGTGGTCACCTTCGGCAAATTAACCGGTAGACCGCTGTAGCATGCCATTGATAGCGTCGAGATCATGAAGAAAACCAGCAAAAAAAGACCGTATCGATCATCGGAATGATCTCGAAACGAACCTTCTTGATTCTCGCCGGTTGAGGCGCATTACATTTTCTCTTTGTCGCCACCGAGGGCCAGCTCAAGGCGCGAGGCGTATGTTCGATTTCCATTTCACGCTCGCCAAAACAGGCAACGCTCGATGACAACCGTCAATGCGATGACCGAACATAGCAGCAGCGGCGCCATGACCAGACCGCCCTTGATGATGATATCGATGAAGTCAAACATTTAAAGTTATCGCTTTAGGAATGCGCCGGTTCAGCTTTGAGCGGGCGGAGCCGCTTGACCGGGTCGCGGAAGAAGAGGAGCAACGTCATGCCCAGAAAATAGGAACAAGAGATCACGCCAAAAGTGGTTTGAAATCCCGAGGTGCTCATCAGCCAGCCGGCGAGAAGCGTCCAGAACGGCGACATGATGAAACCGATGCAATAGTAGAGACTGAAAGCGGCGTCGAGGATGTCCTCATCGGCGACGTCGGTGAGCAATGCTTGAGTTAAGGTTTGGCGCGAGGTGACCACCGCGCCGTAGAGAATCAGGTTAGCGAATAAGCCGATGGATACATGATCTTGCAGGCTGAGCCAGACCGTCGATAACGCCGACAGCAGTAGCGATACTTGCAGCGTGCGTGTGCGATGAAAGCGGTCGGAGATCCAGCCCCAGGCCATGGGGCCGAGCAGGCCGCCGACTTGAATCAAGGTGAACAAAAAGGCGGCATAGGCCATGTCGACTTTCAGGTCATCGATGAAATGGGGCACGATGTAGGTTTCGTTGATGCCATGACCGAGACCCGCACCGCCGACCATCAAGACCAACGAGATCAGCAGGATATTTTTGTTCTTTAGACAGCGCTTGTAAGCGTCCCAACCCATGGGCGTCAGCTTCGATTTTTGGATTTGCGCCGGGTTGAGTTTGATCGTGTCTCGCATAGCGAGACAGGCGACGCCCATGAGTATGCTGGGAATACCGACGATCCAAAAGATCGCGCGCCAACCTATATGAGCCACCAGTACGGCGGCGACGATCGGTGCGACCAGACTGCCGAGATTGGCCGCCGTGGAGTGAAACGCCAAGGCGCGGCCGCGCGCTTTGCCGAAATAAGACGCCAGCGCCGTCGAGCCCACCGGATGCTGCGGGCTGGTGCCGACGCCGCCGAGCACGCGCGTGAACATAATAAAGGGGTAGCTGGAAGCGAAACCGGTGGCGACGACCGAGATGCCAAGGAGAATGTTGCCGACACCTAAGATCACGCCGCGGCGCACGTACGGGACGATGAAGCCGTAGAATGCCTGGAGAAAGTTACCGACAAAACCGTAAACTGCGGTAATCGCACCGATGGCGACAAAGCCGATACCGAGATCGCGCATCATCACCGGATAAAGCACGCCCAGCATAGACGACTGAAAATGATTCAAAAAGTGGGCGCCGCAGACGATCGAAAAGATCGCGGTCTTGCCGGCGGGGTCGGTGGTGGTTTCTTCGGGAGGATTTTCCATGATCTGTTTTTCTTATCTCAATTTACCGAGAAAACCAGTGTCGCAGTAAGCCAAGGGCGGCGGCCCTCGCGGTTCTACGATATTTCATGACCAATCTCCTTCACCAAAGGTGAATCGTAATGCCGGCTTTCGCGGTAAATGGGTCGCCGGGAGTGAAATGAGAATCCAATTGCCCAGGCTGCCCTCCAGCAACTTCGCCTGCGGTCCGCGACTCGAAGGCATGTTCGGCGCCGCGCCATTTCGTATTGGCCAGGTTTTGCAGCTGGACGAAGAACTCATAGCGCCGCCACAGATATTTTAGCGAGAGATCGAAGATCGTCGAGGTCGGCGTCTTGATGCTGCCGTCTTCGATGCTATAGCGGCGGCCGATGTGGCGCATTTGCAATCTTGCCTGAAGACCGGAATCGTGGCGCGCCGTGATACCGCTGTAGGCAAGCAATCGCGGCGCAAGCGGTACTTTGTCGCCGTTGGTAAACTTGGCCCAGGTATAGGAGAGATCCAGGTCGTAGGATAACCAGGGCAGAATATCGTAGCGAAACTCGCTCTCGATACCCTGGCGCCGGCTCGCGCCGCTGGGCTCGAAGGTGCCCTCGTCGCCGACAAAGACCAATTCGCTGGTCAAGTAGGAGCGCCAGTACGAAAAGGTCGCGTCCAAGCGGTCGAACAAGCGCGAACGGGCTCCCAACTCACCGCTCCAGTAGCGGGGAATTTTTTTGTCCGGATCCTGAACGAACACCCGCGCATCGTTGCTATGAAAGCCGCCGCCGAAGTTGAGAAATAAGTTAGTGCTCTTGGCAACGTTGTTGTCGGTGAAAGGCGTGAAAATAAAATTCAACTTGGGGTTTGCAATAGACGCCGAACCATCACCGGAGATCGGGCTTGACATCGAGGCCGGATCGCCGAGCTGGCCGACGTCGTACCAAAGAGTGTCGACTCGAACGCCAATTTGGGTGCGCAGCCACTCAACCGGTTTGATCTCTTGTTGAGCGAACCAGCTCAAGTTCGTTTGGCGTACCAAGTTGTTGCTCTCGGTCGCAAACCTTTGCCGATCGCTCTGGTGAAACAAGCCGACGCGAATGTGATCGAAGCGGCTCTGGAAACCGACGAAAGTTTCCATGGGCAGGCCCCAGAGGTGGTAATTTCTTCGGTAGTTGATGTTGTTGCCGGCCAAGAAGCGTTTATCATTTTGCTCGATGGCGTCGCCGTTGATGGGGTCGTTGAAAAACAAGCTGAAATTCGACCAGAGTTGCAACTTGTACCAAGAGGCCCAGGTTTGAGCGGTAAAGGCTTGATTGGCGTCGGTATAGTTATAATTAAAACTCAGATTCTGCCGTTCCGACTTTCCGCCCTCGCTCGGATCGTTGGAACCGAAACGACCGATCTCGCGACTGCGCACCTGCCTTGCCGGAATCTCTCCCGATGCATCCCATGAAGTTTTGAAGAAGGTCCCCAGAAGATTCAGAGCCGAATTCGCGGTCGAAAAGAGGTTGAACTTAGTCAAGATGTTGTAGCGAATGTAGTTATTGGGATTTTTGAAAGGACCGTCGTTGTAATAAATTTCCCCGGCGATATAGGGTTTGAATAATGTTCCATCGGGCGGCGAAAGAATGCCGACGTAGCGTTGGGTGTTATAACTGCCGCCGGTCAAAGTGAGGGTGCTGTCCTTGTCGCGTTTCTTGGTGACGATATTCATCGCGCCCGAGGTCGCGAAATCGCCCAGATGGGCGAAGTACGAGCCTTTATAAATTTCGACTTTCTCGACGGTTTCCGGGATCAGCCAGTGGAGATCGGCGTAGCCCTGACCATGGGCATGGCTGACCATGTTTACCGGGATGCCGTCAATGAAAACCGCGAAGTCGGTGCCGTGGTCCGAGTCGAAACCGCGAAACAAGATCTGATCGGCTTTGCCGCCGCCATGATGCTGGCCGATAACCAGGCCGGGTGTGAGGCGCATGACGTCGCTAGGCGTGTTGGATGGCCGCAATTCCAGGTCCCGCGCCGCCCGTGTCTGTTCAGTGGCGGCCGATGTCGGTTGCTGACCCCAGACGTAGACTTCGACGGGCTCGGCAGTGCTTGTTTGGGTCGGCTGGGCTAGCGCAAGGTGGCTCTGGAACGCAAACCAGGCGGCGAGCGCTGCGGTGATGGTGGGATGTAACCTCATGGCTGTGACCTCGTAATAGTATGAATTTATAATTCGTGTTACCCGTGGGCAAAAAAATTTAGTGACTGGTCTCCGGCATAGTGGTGACCAGTTTACCGTTCTGCACGCCTTTGGTGGCAATCAGCTTGCTGGCGATCTGATGCACCTTGTCGGCACGGCCGCGGATGACGATTACTTCCAGACAATTATGCTCGTCTAAATGGATATGCAGGCTGGCACTGACCGCGACATCGGCTTTGTGCTGCATGTCGGCTAACAGATCGCTCAGATGATGTACTCTATGATCGTAGACCAATGTCACCACGCCGATGACTTCAGCGTCGCCGGCTCCGACTTTCTTTTGAATCAGATGATCGCGAATCAGGTCGCGGATCGCTTCCGAACGGTTTTGGTAGCCCATGCCGCCGATACTGAGATCGAAGGCCGCGAGCAGGTCCTCTTCGAGGGAAACGCCGAAGCGCGATAGATGATGCATTGCCATGGTCTTTTGCCGCGATTCGTAACATGTATTTTAATTTCGTGTCAACAGGAGCGAATAGCAAACCGCCCATTTGGTTGCACCGTCGCGCTATGTTACGTGTAAATAACGTGACAACGTTTCGCCTGATCTTGTCATTCCTCGCGCTAATTTCATTCGCTGCCTGTGGGCGCAATGAGCGTATGGATCTGATTTACAGTCAGAGATGTGCGAGCTGCCATGGTTCGGGCGGCCGCGGCGATGGACAGATTGCCGCAGCGCTGCAATCGCCGCCACCGGATTTTCGCGACACGGTGCAGCGTAAAAGTAACAGTCAAATCAGACGTGTCATCGCTGAAGGCAGAGGCGCCATGCCGGCATTCGATCCAGCGTTGCGGCCTGCCGAGATCAACGACATGTTACAGATGGTTCGCTATCTGAGCCGGGAAGGGCGCGACCTCGCGTGGTGGGAGAAGTACGATACCCTGATCGCCGCCCATTGCAGTATTCCTTGGGAGGCGGCATTGGGGCTCCACGATGGGCCGGAGCCAAAACCGTGAGGTCAGGTTTACTTCGAGCACTCGCCATCCTGTCTCTGGTTTTTGCCTTGGTGGGAGTGGAAACCTTTGCCCACGAGGCTGAGCTCAAACCGGTCCAACGGCGCCAGGTGCAAATTCCGATCAACGACTTCACTTTGGTCGATCAGAATTCACGAGAGTTCAAATTCAGCCAGTTGGCGTCACGCGTGATTGTCGTGGCATTTGCCTATACGACATGTCCCGATATTTGTCCGCTGATCACCGCGGCGCTGCGTCAGGTGCAGAGCGGCTTGACCGCGGAGGAACGCAAAAAAGTTTTCTTATTGACGATCACCACCGATCCGGAGATAGACTCGCCGCGGATTCTCGCCGACTACTCTAAACGCTATGGCGCCGAATTGGCGAATTGGTCGTTTCTCACCGGCGATCCAGCGGCGCTGCAAAAAGTCTGGAAAAATTTCGGCGTCGGCGTGAAGCGCAAGGGCCGGGGCCTGGTGGATCACACGCCGCTGACGGCGGTGGTCGATCGCCAGGGTAAAATGCGCGTGGCTTATGTCGGGCCCGCACCTGAGGCGAAAGCGGTGCTGCTGGATGTCCGTCGTTTACTCGAACGATAAAGTGGCAATTCGACGTGACCGGGATGCCGATATCTCGTCTCGCGTTCCCGCGGCGGTGCTTTAGTAAGACCCGCCAAACCTAGCTATGGTACTTATTTTTCTAAGCTTTCTCGCCTGCCCTCGCGCCATTGGCCAGCTTGACAAGGTGGCGGGTTAAAACTAGACTCAAACATGAAGTTTGAGTGGAAACTGCGATGGCTAAAGATCATGTCGAACAGTTGGAGCTGACGATCAACAAACTCATCGAAAAGCATGAGTGGATGAAGCGCGAGAAAGAATCGATCGAAAAAAAGCTGCAACAAAAAGAGAGCGAGTGGCATCACATCAAAGGGCAATTGCGCCAATACGAACGGGAACGCAATGAACTCCGCGAAAAGTTGGATAGGATATTGGGGCACTTCGCGAGCTTGGATTTACGGGAGTAGAAAGACTTGACGCGATGAAGAAAGCGCTGGACGTCGAAATTCTCGGCCAGAAGTTCACCATCAGTAGCGATGCCGAAGAAGGCTACATGCTCAAAGTAGCCGGCTACGTCGATGGCAAAATGCAAGAACTCATGCAGGCTTCTCGGCCAGTGGCGAAAACCAACGTCGCCATGCTGGCGGCGCTCAATATTGCCGACGAATTTCATCGATTGAAAGACAGCCATGAGGCGATACTGAATCGATTGGACCAATTGTCGAAAAAAATATCGACGACATTGACTGAGGAGGGTTAGGGCCGATTGGGGTGTTATATGGCTGGCGTCGACCAGCTTCAGGAAGCTCCAAATCGGAGACGCTTGGTAAGATGGGGAAATCGGGTAAATCACTAGCAATGGATCTAGTCTGTTGGATTTGGCGGTTCATGAATACCGGGGAAGCTCGGGTAATTCGTCCGAAAAATCCAAATATTTTCATGGCAATCCCTTTGACAACATTTTCTTTAGTGCCTGTTCGCGTTTCGCTGGGCAGGCGATTGTCTCGGGGACCGAACGCGCCGAACCGGCAGTCGATTTATAAGCTAGGTAATTCCCGCCAGTAAAAATTCCGTCCTTTTACCTCTCAAGCGCCCGCTGTTTATGAACGCGGTGCTTTCATCGGAGAGACGAAATCGATTGCGGCAGGCAGCGCTGGCGCAGCGCAGTTCCCTGTCCGAGTCGGATACCTACCTCCGAAGCCAGCGGGTTCAAACACGGGCGTTGGCACTTGAATGCTACCGCAGCTCCCAAGCTGTGGCGCTCTACAGCCCGATTCAAAATGAAGTCGATACTGGTCGCTTACTTGATCATGCGCTAGCCGGCGGGAAAAGAGTTTTTCTGCCACGGTGGTCGGAGCAGAAGTTCGGCTTCGCTCGGATCGCATCCCGTTCTGAACTGGCCGCCGGACGCTACGGCGTCTTGGAACCGATCGGCGAAGTCGGCTTGAGCGAAGCCGATCGGGGCGCGCTGGTCGCGTTTGTGCCGGGAGTTGTGTTCGACTCTCGGGGCCGTCGATTGGGTCGCGGCGGGGGCGGCTACGACCGGTTGCTCGGTCAATTCAGCGGTGGCGAGTTGGCTGTTGGATTGGCATACGACTTCCAGGTTGTTGAAGATGTGCCGATTCAATCTTGGGATCGCAACATGCAGTACATCGTTACAGAAAATAGAACCATCGATTGTCTCACGGGGTCGACTGGGAATTGAGAAGGGAGGTAGTTTAATTTGGATCAGAGCATTGTAATTGGAATAGGCGGTGTGGTGGGCGGCATTTTGCTTGCGTCGCTATTCGCTTGGATCAAAAGCAATCAGGCGCGAATGCAGACCGAGCAGGCGCAAATGAGCGCCGCGCGGATTATCGAAGAAGCGAAAAAAGACGCTGGCGCAATTAAAAAAGAGGCTGAGCTCCACGCCAAAGATAGTGTGCTCAAGGAACGTGCTGAGTTCGAAAAAGAGCTGCGCGAGGGGCGCCGCGAATTGCAAAACCAAGAAAAAAGACTGATCGCAAAAGAAGAAGCGATCGATAAACGGGTCGAGTTGGTGGACAAGCGCGATAGTGAATTTGCCCGCCGGGAGCAGTCGCTCAAAGCTCGGGAAAGGAGCCTTGAGGACAAGTTTGCCGAGTCGGAACGGCAAGTCGATGAAGCGCGCCAGCATATTGAGAAGGTTGCCGGCATGACCCGCGATGAAGCCAAGAAAAGTCTCATCGATCAAATGGTTGAAGAGGCGAAACATGATTCTGCCAAACGTATTCGAGTGATCGAAGAAGAAGCAAAAGAGGAGGCCATACGCAAAGGTCAGAAGGTTGTCGCTCTGGCCATTGAAAGGCTCGCCGGCGACTTCGTCGCGGAGCGCTCGGTGACGGTTTTTCCGCTACCCAACGATGAATTGAAGGGCAAGATTATCGGCCGTGAAGGACGCAACATCCGCGCGCTGGAAGCGGCGACGGGCATTGATCTAATCGTCGACGATACGCCAGAAACGGTGGTGATTTCAGGGCACAACCCGATCCGGCGCGAAATCGCGCGCCTGTCTCTGGAAAAATTGGTCGCCGATGGCCGTATTCATCCGGGCCGTATCGAAGAAGTAGTGCGAAAATCTGAGCAAGAGCTCGATGAATCAATCCGAGAAGCCGGTCAAAAGGCTATTTTTGATGTTGGTGTTCCCGGTGTTCATCCCGAGATTATCAAGCTTCTGGGGCGGCTCAAGTATCGTTACAGCTATGCGCAAAACGTCTTGCTCCATTCCATCGAGGCAGCGTTCATATGCGGTGCGATGGCAGCCGAGTTGGGTTTGAATGAAAAACAGGCGCGCCGGGCGGCATTGTTGCACGACATCGGCAAGGCGGTGGATCATGAAGTCGAAGGGTCCCATGCAATTATCGGCGCTGAGTTGGCGCGGAAGTACGGTGAATCGCCCAAGATCGTCAATGCCATCGCGGCGCATCACGAGGATGTAAAAGCAGAAACGATCTTGGCGCCGCTAGTTGACGCTGCCGACGCCTTATCGGGGGCGCGCCCCGGAGCGCGCCGCGAGATGATGGAAACTTACACGCGCCGATTGGAAGAGCTCGAACGGATTGTCAACGAGTTCAAAGGTGTAGAGAAGTCGTACGCCGTTCAAGCCGGACGTGAGATCCGCATCATGGTGCAGCACGATATGGTTTCTGACGACGATGCGGCGAGAATGGCGCGCGAAGTGGCGCGTAAAATCGAGGCGGAGATGACCTATCCGGGCCAAGTCAAGGTGACGGTGATCCGCGAAATGCGCGCCGTCGACTACGCCAAATAGAAACCGTCCGCATGAAGATACTGATTCTCGGCGATGTGATGGGCCGTCCCGCACGGCGTGCCGTGCGGGAACTCGTTCCGTCGCTGATCAAGAACGAAGAGCTCGACCTGGTGGTTGCCAACGCAGAGAACTCGGCGGGTGGCATGGGTGTGGACATTAAAAGCGCTAAGGAGCTGATGTCCGCTGGTGTCAACGTACTGACCTCGGGAAATCATATTTGGAAAAAGAAAGAGATCTATCCCTACCTGGATAACGAGGTAACTTTGATTCGTCCGGCGAATTATCCCGCCGGTGCGCCCGGACGTGGATGGTGTGCTTGGCAAAGCAACGGCCTGAGCGCATTGGTAATCAATGTTCAAGGCCGTGTCTTTATGCCCAATCATGTTGACGATCCGTTTCGCGCCGTCGACGAAATTCTCAAAGTTCATCGCACCCATTCGCCGGTGGTGATCGTCGACATGCATGCCGAAGCGACATCGGAGAAAAACGCTATGGGCTGGTATCTCGACGGCCGAGCTTCCGTGGTATTTGGTACCCACACCCATGTGCAGACCGCGGATGAGCGTGTCCTCCCGCGCGGTACTGCGTACATTACCGATGTCGGTATGTGCGGGCCTATGGATTCGGTGATCGGAATGGAAACAGAAACCGTGATTCGCGGCTTTCTCACCCAATTGCCACGGCAATTCGAAGTGGCCGAGCATAACGTCGCGCTGCAAGGAGTCATCGTCGATGTCGACGAACACGACGGTAAGGCGCGCACTATTCGCCGGCTGAGAGTATTCTTGCCAGCACAACCGTGACGATGACTGACGTTCAAACTCAACTCGAAATTATCAAGCGCGGCGCGGTCGAGGTGCTGCCCGAAG
>CAVYDL010000009.1:1422500-1529741 GCA_963767275.1 uncultured delta proteobacterium
TAAGTTCACCGGACAGTCGCGCGGGTTTGGCTTTGTCGAAATGAGTACTAGTGGCGAAGCACAAAAGGCTATTGAAACGCTTAACGGCACACAACTCGATGGCCGTACGCTCACCGTCAATGAAGCCAAGCCAATGGCTCGGCGCGATGGCGGCGGTGGTGGAGGCGGCGGCGGCGGTTCCCGCGATGGCGGCAGAAATCGCTGGTAGTCGAACTGATAATTAGCTAAATGCTAGTGGGGGCAACTGGTCGGGTTGCCCCCTTTTTTTCTCACAAAACCCGTGCGAACCGCTGAGTCATAGCGGCAGCGGTTTTTAAACTGCCGCTCCCGGCGCAGCCTTTCGGTCGAAAGCGTTGCCGACTTGTTTCACGGGTAATTCCATTGGGCCACGAGGACATGCGGTAACCTCGGCGCCATATTTATCTCGCCGCAAACCACGGAGGTTCCATGGCTGAAAACGAATCCGTTAAACAAAGCGCAAATTTGCTGAGAACCATCATTCGCAGTATCGATAAGAAACTGGAGTATAGCTTAATCGATCCGACCCAAGAAGGCCGATTTTCCCTTCGACTGACAACCCGTGGGCGCGAAGGATCGGTATCCATACGCACCGATGATTTACGTCGAGCCGGCGTCGATGATGTCCGCCGGAATGGTATCCGACAAAAGATCAAAAGTGCGCGGGATCATCTCTTGTCCAACTATGTCGCCGACGTCATGGGCCGGAGAGTCGCCAGGATGCTGAAACAGTCCAGCGCCGGCAAGGACGACGCCAAATCCTCGTTCTTCTACAGACGCCCGCAGGGAAGACGATAACCGCTGCTCGAATTCTGAGATTTATTTTACGATGACAAGCGAACCGGCGAGATGGGCCTCGGCCTAATGGTCCATCTTGCCGCCGCGTTCGTTGCGCTTCATTAGCAATTGCGGCTTGCACATTTTCACCGGTGGCGAGTCTTCTGTCGAAAAACGATTTGTTAGAAACCCTTGCCTTTGCGCAATATCAAACGGAACGAAATCTTCCATTCCATCCGCAGGCTAATGGCGCCTGGTCAACTTTTCGAGTCGTTCCGCGTTTATGGTAAGCGCTGAAAAATGCCCAGTCAGCCGCTTGATTACCGTAAATTTCTCCTCTAAAAATTTTCATCGTGATTAAGATCAACCAACTATCGAAGGCGTATTTCACCCGGGAGCTTTTCGCTGACGTTACTTTTCAGATGAATGCTGGCGACCGGTTGGGTCTGGTCGGTCGCAACGGCCATGGCAAGTCGACGCTATTTAAACTTATTTTGGGCGAGGAAGAGATCGACTCCGGCGATATCACTATCCCGCGCAACTATCGGATTGGCCATCTCGAACAGCACCTACACTTTACTCAAAGGACGATTCTCGAGGAAGCCGCATTAGGCTTGCCGGAAGAAGAAGTCCATTCGATCTACAAGGCCGAAGCGATCCTATTTGGACTGGGGTTTTCTCCGGCCGATCTGGAAAAAGCGCCAGGCGAGTTTTCCGGCGGATTTCAGATACGCATCAACCTCGCCAAGCTTTTGCTTTCCGATCCCAACTTACTGTTGCTGGACGAACCGACCAACTACCTGGACATCACGTCGGCGCGTTGGATCGCGAAATTTCTGACCAATTTCAAGGGCGAGCTGATTTTGATCTCCCATGATCGCGCCTTCATGGACAGCGTCACGACCCATACGGCGGTGATCCACCGGCAGAAGATTCGCAAATTCGAAGGCGGCACGGCCAAGGCTTACGCGCAGATCGTCCTCGAAGACGAAATCCATGAGAAGACCCGCGCCAACGAGGACCGCAAACGGGCGCATGCAGAGGCCTTCATCAACCGATTTCGCGCGCAGGCTTCAAAGGCCAAGATGGTCCAGTCACGCATCAAGATGCTCGAGCGGCTGCCGGACCTCGGCGAACTAACGGAGATCGAGTCGTTGGATTTTGAATTTCGTTACGCGCCGTTCGCCGCGAAAACGCTTCTCGAGGCGCGCGATATCTCGTTTGGCTACAGCGCCGACACTCTGTTGTTTAAGGACATTAGCCTGTGCGTCAACGCCCGCGACCGCATCGGTGTGATCGGCAACAACGGCAAAGGGAAATCGACGTTGCTAAATGTCCTATCCGGCGGCCTCACACCGCTGACAGGCGAAGTCAAATTGCACCCCGACCTGAAATCCGGCTTCTTTGGCCAGACCAACATACAACGGCTCGATCCCAAGCTGACTATCGAACAGGAAATCACCAACGCCAACCCGGCATTGACGCGCACGCAGGTGCGCAACATTTGCGGCACTATGATGTTTGGCGGCGATCTGGCGTTAAAGAAGGTGACTGTGCTCTCTGGAGGCGAGAGGAGCCGTACGCTCTTGGCCAAAATTCTCGCTCATCCGTCGAACCTGCTTTTGCTCGACGAGCCCAACAACCATCTCGACATGGAATCCATCGACGCTTTGATCGAGAGCCTGCAAGATTTTCCCGGTGCATTGCTGATAGTCACCCACAACGAAGGCATCCTGCGCGCCCTGGCGACGAAACTGATCGTCTTTCACCGCGGCAAAGCCGATGTCTTCGATAATACCACCTACGACGAGTTTCTCGAAAAGATCGGTTGGGAGGACGAGGAGCCGGGCAAGGGCAAGTCCAACGGCGTCCCAAAGAAACCGACGACGCGAGCCAATCACGACGAGAAAAAAGAACAGGCAAAGGCCGAGCGTAAGGAAAAAGCCCGCATCGAGAAGCTCGAAGCCCAGATCATCAAGAACGAAGCCGCATTAAAGAAATACAACGAGCAACTCGTGCTCGAAGCCAATCGCAATAATCTTGGCCAGATGCGCGAACTGTCGGTGAAGATTAGTCAGGTGAAACGGGAAATCGATGATTTGTATGGCCAATATGCAGAGTAGAGGAGAAGCTTAAGTGGCCTTATTCACGGATACCGAGCCATCCTGCTAGAATCGCCAACTCGAATTGGGTTGGCAGATGGGACGGCGCATACAAAGGCTTTGCGGCACAATAAGCGAGGCAAACACCGTTGAGTCATACCCAGCCATAGCCAAAGTCGAGTACTTAGAGACCCGCGTCATACCCATCCACTCGCCCCTATCGCCTGCAGGCCAAGGTCTTTGCAATCGACTAGCTTGAACCCTCCGCGAAAACCACAAGAAGCCATCAGCAGGATCGCAGTGGGCGCGTGAACGTGGCAACGCGCAGCGTCCGCTGCACTGAAAACGCGCTTGAATCGCGCCGGTGACGCCCAGCGCGAAGACGATGATTCAATGCAGGATCTCTCTGTCGAGGCTGGTAAACATCAACGGTGCCAACCTCCTTCATTCGAGGAGATCGATTTCTTATTGGCGGGTGCCGGAAGGTGAAGTAAGGAATGGTGATTTATAATCTGAAGATCACCGCACTGCTTGAAGAATTGAACTATCAAAGAGAATGGTGCAACGTCTCTCTCACGACCCAAAAAAGTAACTGATCCCGTTTGTCCATGCCAATGACCGACGCGCCGGTTAAGATCCCCGACTGGGCCCACTTATATCAGGACTCGCTGACCACGGAAATTCTCCGCAGCGAGCGGCGTCGAGTGACGATTTTAGCGGTGCTCTTCGCGGTCGCTGCCATTTTCTACAGTTCAATTTCATTCGTACCTGGTTTGCTCGATGCTGAGTTTCGCGCTCGCTTCCAATCTCGATGGCCTTGGATAATCTCGTTATACGCTGCCGTGGTCGCCTACGAATTGGCGGTGCGTGCCGCCATTGGTTGGCTGATGGAGCATGGGCGCCAGCCTCATGCCACGCTGCGCTACGTGAACGCATTCTTCGAGACCTCCATACCAACCTTGATGTTGTCCATAGCGGTATCCTTGATGGGCCCGCGCGACGCACTGGGCTCCCCGGCGTTTCTGTTCTACTTCTTGTTTATTCTGCTGTCGATCCTGCGGCTGGAAATGCGGCTCTGCCTCTTTACCGGCTTGGTTGCCGCGGTAGAGCATTTCATTTTCGCCTACGTTGCAATCGCCACGTCGGTACCCGAGGCGGAGGCGGCGCTGTGGCGCGTACCCGCCTATCATTTTTACCGATCGTTTGTGCTGTTTGTGTCGGGACTCGTCGCCGGGCTGCTCGCTAAACAAATCCGGCGTCAAGTCGAAGGCTCGTTACATACGGTATTGGAGCGCGATCGCGCGGTTCGCATCTTCGGTCAATACGTCTCGCCGCAGATCGCCGAGAAGCTGCTTAGACAACCGGTCGAACTGGCCGGCGAATTGCGCAACGTCTGCGTAATGTTCTTGGATATTCGAAACTTCAGCAACTTCGCGGCTAACGCCCCGCCGGCAGCGGTAATGGCCTATTTGAATACGCTGTTCGACTTCACGATCGACATCGTCAACCAGCACCAGGGCATTACTAATAAATTTCTCGGCGACGGCTTCATGGCGGTTTTTGGCGCGCCCATCGACGATGCTCGGCAGTGTGTCCACGCGGTTGACGCTTCGCGGGAAATTCTCCAGCGTCTGGACCAGCTCAACGCGGCGGGCGAGACTCACCCGACACGCATCGGCATCGGTCTCCATATGGGCGAGGCCGTAACCGGCAACGTCGGCTCCAACCAACGCAAGGAGTACACTATCATCGTCGATGTCGTGAACTTGGCGTCTAGACTGGAACAGGCGACCAAGGAGTTTCAAGCGCGGCTCTTGATCTCCGATGCGTTGCGTCGGAATCTCGATGGGGCGCTATCCAATGTCGAAGACTTGGGGCTTGTCGAGCTCAAAGGGCAACCCCATCCCGCGCGGGTTTTCAAACTCGCCTGACCGGCGAAGACTCATCCCTGTCGCGGAGACAGCCGCCGATTTGGAAAATATCGCTCTTGACCCGGCTTCAGCTAGGCACTAGATACTAGTGCATCTACCTGACCTGATGGAGTATCGATGCCGAGGCCAATTGGAGCCATTCTCGCGTTCGTTTTTGCGCTGCTCTTGTGCTTCACGGGTTCGCTTCCTATTTCTAGCAGCGCTGCCGAAACGAAAACCGGCTGGCAGGCGGAGTGGGACAAGACCGTCAAAGCGGCGGAAGATGAAGGTGCGTTAGCGCTCTACATCACCGGCGCTTTCGAGCCGGTGTTTCGCGAAGCTTTTCAGAAAACATTTCCCAAGATCAAAGTGACCACCGTCACCGGGCGCGGACCGGAACTCAGCCAGCGCGTCATGAGCGAGCGGCGCGCGGAAAAGTACGCTGTCGATCTCTATGTCTCGGGCAACATTTCGCCGCTGACGGTATTTCACCGCGCCAAGATTTTGCAGCCGGTGCAACCTCTGTTACTCCTGCCCGATGTCGTCGACCTGTCCGCTTGGTATGAAGGCAAGCATCATTACGACGACGCCGAGACCCGTTATATCTTTGTTTTCGAGGGTACGCCGCGCAGCGGCGAGATTACTTTCAACAGCAAACTGGTCAATCCGGTCGAGATCAAATCCTATTGGGATTTGTTGAACGTCAAATGGAAAGGCAAGATCGTCTCGGTCGATCCGTTCCAGTCCGGTCCGATCAGCGCGGCGCAGATGTTTTTTTACAAGCACCCCGAGCTCGGCGCGGAGTTTGTCCGGCGGCTGCACAGCGACACGGAGATCACGATCCTACGCTCCAACGAGCAAATGTTGGATTGGTTGAGCGCCGGCAAATACGCTTTTGGCATCGGCGCCAGAAACGTCGACGACGCCATGGTGCAGGGTCTGCCGCTCGGTCAATTTCTACCGGGGTCGCTCAAAGAAGGGTCTTCGGTGACCGCGTATAACGGCACCCTCAGTTATTTTAACCGCGCGCCGCATCCTAATGCCGCCAAGGTTGCCGCCAATTGGCTGTTATCGCGCGAGGGGCAAACCGCTTGGCTCGACTACAATCACAAGACCGGCGGGCTCTACGATTCCTTGCGAGAAGATATTTCCAAGGACAAAGTCAGCGAACGTGCGCGCCGCGTCAAGGGCGCTAAGTTTCTCTGGCTCGACCCGGCGTGGATCGAGGAACTTGACGCGATCCGCGACATCGTCAAGAAGGGGCTGGCGAGTAGCGGTAAGGGGAAATGACCTGGCAGTGTCAAAGTTAGTTTTCACCTTTCACTAGGAACAGTAGAGCGAGCATTTGGTTTCTAAGCAACTTGCACCGATTTGTAAAGTTCCGAGGTTCGGGAGTGGTGGATTTCCGTCGAATGTAGGATGGTAGCTGCGACCGGCGATGGGAGTCGGTTCGGGAGTTTGCGAGACGCGCTATGAAGAATCGTCAAATCGACGCGGCGTGGATTTACCATAACGGCACTAAACATTCGTATCAAAGCATCCGGGCCAATCCGCACTATCTGGACTTTGACAACCAGCCGGTTCCTTTCAAGATTTACACCGAGTTGGAGCCCATCCAATTACCAGCGCATCTGTCCTCTTCGGGGATGCCGTCCCTAGCCGCGATTTCGGCGGTTACGGCGCGACGAGATAGTCGGGCCTCTCCCACCAAACAAACTCTGGCGGAGATCCTATTTCTCTGCGCGGGCATTACCAGAAGACGAAAATATCCAGGTGGAGAAATGTTGTTTCGCGCCGCCGCTTGCACTGGCGCGCTGTATCACGTCGATCTGTATCTTGTCTGTGACGAGCTCCAAGAAATTTCAGCCGGAGTTTACCATTTCAGTCCCCATGACTTCGCGCTACGCCGGCTGAGGCAAGGGGATTTCCGCGGCGTACTGGCGCAGGCGAGCGGCGCAGAGCCGTCGGTCGTGGAAGCCCCGGTGGTTTTGCTTTGCGCTTCGACTTTCTGGCGCAATGCTTGGAAATACCAAGCCCGAGCCTATCGCCACTGTTACTGGGATGACGGCACTATGATCGCGAATCTTCTGGCCGCTGCCGCTGCGCGGGCGCTTCCGGCGAAAGTTGTCGTTGGTTTTGTCGATGCGGCGATCAGAGAACTGTTGGGATTAGATCCTAAACGCGAAGCGCCGCTATCGTTGGTCTCTCTGGGTTGCGGCGCGGCGCAGCCGGTTCTCCCATCGACCTCGCTGATACCGCTGATATTGCAAACCCAGCTGTTATCAAAGAGGGAAGTCGATTACCCGGCGATTTGGGCGATGCATGAGGCTTCGTCGTTGGAGAGCGCAGACGAGGTAGTTCAGTGGCGCGCAGAGAGCGACAATCTCAACGGCGTGCACGACGATCGGAGCACGAACGGCCGACGAGTGTTCCTGCAACCACTGAGCGACGACGACATCCTAACCGACACCATCGAGGACGTTATCGTTCGGCGCGGTTCGACGCGCCAATTCGCCCGCGAATCGATTAGCTTCGGGCAACTTTCCGTGCTGCTTGGCCGGGCGACCCGAGGCATCTCTGCTGATTTTCTCAGTGCGAATGATTCGCTCAACCAGCTGTATTTAATTGTTCATGCGGTGGACGATCTTGCGGCCGGCGCCTACGTCTACCGGCGCGATCTGCATGCGCTGGAGTTGCTCAAAGAAGGCGACTTTCGGCGCCAAGCGGGCGATCTTGGCTTGGGCCAGGACATTCCGGCGGATTGCAGCGTCAACGTGTATTTCTTGGCGGATCTCAATCGAGTATTTGACCGTTTCGGCAACCGCGGCTATCGCGCCGGGCAGCTCGAAGCCAGCATTATCGGCGGCAAACTTTACCTGGCGGCGTACGCCCAGGGACTGGGCGCCTCCGGCCTTACATTCTTCGATGATGATGTGATTGAGTTTTTCTCGCCCCATGCCGCGGGCAAGAGCGTGATGTTTCTGATCGCCCTGGGAAAGTCGGTCAAGCGCACCAGCCAACCGTAGCGCATCGTGTTGTCCGGCAGTAAAAGACGCCCAGTCGTCGGCGATCGGCTGGAAGCGCTATGTAAAGAAAATACGCGACCCGCGGCGGCGTATCGGCAGAGGCCAAGAATCCCATAGCCACCGAAGCTGTCGCATAATCGGTTCGATCGCATGGTCGCCCTGTCGAAGGGAAAGTTGTTCAACGCTCGGACGGGTAGCACGCTATGCCTTGCGCGTCGGCGATTGGTAGATCAACCTGCTCGAGCGCGTGACCGATACGGTGTGACGCCTGTCGATTAATCTCTCATGGCGGTTCCCCGAAGTTTCAGTGAAAATAGCGCAACCTTCATCGTAACGGAATACGCTCCGCATCAAATCAGCTAGCGACAAAAAACGACTCGGGCCTCGATCGAGATCGAGCGTAACCGCTCAGAGTCTTCCATCCCATCGCCGTGTAAGTTATGTGTAAAAGATTCGCCATCGGCACATATTCAACTCCTGAGATTTTGAACTTTTACCTTATTGTTGCTCGATGTGACAATGCAGTTACGGAGCAAGACGGACAGTAGCGAGATGGGGAATCGGTTGTCAACGTGATATGGGTAGCTTGATGACGAATGGCAGGCCGAGGTTCTTTACGTTCTCGTTGCCGGGAGTTGCAACAAGGGCTAAAAGCACAGCTCCTTCGAGAAGCGGCGTTGCAGGTTTGAATGCAATTGCTACCGTCCTGGCTGGCGGCAGCATAGATAAGTTGGAAGGGCCACTCATGAATTTCTTTCTTCGGCGTGCGCTGGCATTTGCTCTTTTCTTCGGGCTTTTTTCTCCCGCTTGGAGAATTCTCGAGGCCCAGCCCTTGAGAGTTCCTTACGTTTCGCTTTCACCGACCGCGGGACCGTTGTGGATTGCCTACGAATCGGGTTTCTTTAAACGAAACAATGTAAGCACGGAGCTTTTGTATATTCCGGGCGGTTCGACGATTATCCAGGCGATCATTTCCGGTGACGTCAAGATCGCCAACATGGCTCCGCCATCGGCGATCGGAGCTTGGGCGAAGGGCTTCGACTTAGTCTTGATCGCCAGCGGTGTCGATCAGCTCTTGGAAACTGTGGTCACCGGTCCCTCCATTAAAAGCCCTGCCGCTCTCAAGAACAAGAAGATCGGCGTCAGCCGTTTCGGTTCGCTTACCGACATGGCGCTGCGCGAAGCATTGCGACAATACAAGCTCAATCCGGATAAGGACGTAACGATATTGCAGACCGGCGGCGAAGCGACTCGGTTTGCCGCCCTGACTACGGGAGCCATCGATGGCGCGATGCTTTCCGGGGATAAATTGGTCCAGGCCGAAAAGTTGGGCTATCACGTAACCATCGATCTGAGTAAGCTGCCGATTTATTATCCGGTTAACGGCGTTATCGCTTCCAAGAAGTTTCTCGCGAGCAATCGGGACGTGGCGCGAGGCTTTCTAAGAGGTTGGGTCGAAGGCATTAAAGCTTTTAAGACAGACAAAGAATTGTCGATCAAGGTGCTGGCCAAGTATCTCAAGATCCAGGATCGCGACGTCTTGGAGAAGAGCTACGAAATCTACCGGCCGGTCTACAAGAAGCTTCCCTATGGCGACCGCCGGGCGGTGAGTTTTGCGCTCGATCAAATGGGCAAAGAAATTCCCGAGGCGGCCAGGCTAAACTCCGACAATTTCATCGACAATACCATTCTCGCCGAAATCGAAAAGAGCGGCTTCTTCGACCAAATCTATAACGAAACTGCAAAGAAATAAGGAGAGCGCCATGTTCGCAAAGATCAAGCACCTCGCCATCATCAGCGACAACTATGTGCTGTTGAGCCGGTTTTACGAAAGTTTGTTCGGCATGAAGAGCTCGAAGTCGCCGCGGCCGGAGAGCGCCGTGGCGATCGGCGACGGCTACATCGGCATGAACATCATCCCGCAGAAGTTGGGACGGCAAGCCGGATTGGAGCATTTCGGCTTGGAAGTCGAGGACGTCGACAAGGTCGGCGCCCGGCTACACGAAAAATATCCGGCGATCCAGTTGGTCAAGCGGCCGACTAATCGCCCCTTTGCCGGCATCAGCACCCATGATCCCGACGGTTACGTTTTCGACTTATCGCAGCAGGCGATGACCAACCGGGCGGAGGTGTACGTCGAAGGCGAATGGAAGCAGGACCGATACATCAGCCATTTCGTGCTGCGTTCGTTGAACCCGACGAATCTCGCCAAGTTTTACCGCGAAGTCTATGAACTTCAGGAGCTAGAAAAACCCGCCGACGATCCGAACCATTATTTAACCGACGGTCGAGTTACCATGGTGGTATCGCCGTGGGCGATCAGCGATTACGACGGTGCAGGGATCGAACCGAGACACATGGATCATCTGGGTTTCAAGGTTGAGGACATGGAGGTGTTTAAAAAAGACCTCAAAGCTCTGGTCAACCGAAATCCCGCGCTTGCACCCAAACCGGGGGGTACCGAAGGCGACATCAGGTTCAAGCTGCTGGCGAAATGCAAGCACGGCCAGTTTCAACTCGCCGATCCAGACGGTGTGCCCATCGATGTTTCCGCCGGCCGCTAGCTTCAAATAGTTATTGAGGAGTTCCCCCCGTGGCAGCTATCGCTCCGCGACCACGAGCCGGATATTGCTGCGCCGTTCAAGCGCAATGAGCGTTGCGATCGGTTGATAATTACTATCGGGACGGCAGAGCTCCGGTCCCGGCGAACTTTTTGAACAGCTCGATAGTTTCAGCGTCGCGCGGAATCTCTTTGACCACCTTCGCTTGGTCGTCGGGCATCAGCGGCGTGGGCTCATCTCCACCGGTGAGTTTGCGATATTCGTTGATGAACGCGGGATCGGTGTGGGTTCTGCGCACGGCCGCTTTTAAAATCTCCACGCGATCCTTGGGAGTTCCTGGAGGCAGGAGCAGAGCGGTACCGATGGCTCTGAATGCGCGCATCATGCGCAGGAGCTTTCGCTCTTTTTCCGACTTGACGAAAGTTTCGATATCCGGGAGATTGAGGTTGGCGAATCGGGGATCCTTTCTGCCTCTGGGGATCTCGATGGCGGCGTGGAAATCAGCCAGCTTTTTGTTCACCAAGTCGTGCTCGATGACCGTGCTGGTCGAAGCCACTTGCGCGTCGACTTCGCCGCGCGCGAACGCGACATCGAGGTCCTCGTTTTCGTATCCCGGAATGACGTTCGGCTCTTTCATATCGAGCAGGTACGCGGTTATGCGGCTTTGGATGTAGCCGGTGTGGCCCACAGGGGCGCTGCCGATGCGGACACCTGTGGCGGCGCGGAGTTTAGCCAAAGTATTGAGACCCGCCTCGGCACGCGTGTTGAAGAGATAGTAGAGAAGGTGTTCGGTGGTGCCGAGATAAATTAACTTGTCGATATCGTATTGAACGCCCGACTCCCCGAGGACGGCATAGGGAACGATGCTGCTCGAAATACGGAATAACGTCAGGCCATCGGGGCGGGCGTTGGTGTAAAGATGATTGGCCGCCTTTCGACCGCCTCCACCGGCCATATATTGAAACATGATGGTCGGATTCCCAGGAATCTGTTTGGTAAGAACCGATGCCAGCGCCTTTGCACGCAAGTCCCCCATCCCGCCTGGCCCGGCGCCGACAATAAGTGTGATCGTCTTGCCCTGGTAAAATGGCGCCTGCGCCAAGGCAAAGTTGACCGCGAGCACTGGAAGAAGCGCCGGCAAGAGATAAATCAGAGTGAGGCTAGAAACCCGATTGCACTGGCGCTGGCGCATAGAATCCCCCATTGGTAATTTCGTATTTCGAATCCGCTTAGGATAAACATGTGGGAGTTGGATTTTCCCGCTTAGTCGATGTTCCTGCCATCAATCGTCTGGTTTTACAATCATACTCGAAATCTTGCGTGTCGATGTTTTAACTCCGGAGACGCGCACGTCCAGGTTTGATCCTTAGACAGATTCACAATTGAGATCAAGAGGGGAGTAACGAAATCGTCCAGCTCGGACTTGGAATGCAAGATGATTCATCGGGTAAACAAGTTGCCGCCGTTGTCTTGGCAACACTTCTGGCATTCATGCTGCAGCTTCAGCGAAAATAGCGCAACATCTCAGCATTGTACTTGTTGTAAATCGCGCTCGATGCCGGCCTGATGACAAACAGCTTGCGGCCTTGCATGAGCCGCGGCGGATTCGGCAGGACGTCCTTGCGCGCCGGGATGCGACTCAATTGCCGCATCGAAGTTTGCCCTTCTTCGGAGAGAATGAAGTCGACGTAGAGCCGCGCCGCGGCGGGATGGGAATTCTTAGCGGTGACGGCGATGCCGATGGGATAAACGAACCAGGGGTCGAGCGGCACCCAATCGATCGGCGCGCCGGTTTTTTTGAGCTCTTCGACGCCGGTTGGATACTGCGAGATCAACAATGGAAACTCGCCCGCCATCATCAGCTGGTTCATCAGCGAGCTGCCGATTCGCGACTGAATCTTTTGTTTGCTGAGCGCCTCCATATATTGCCGCCCCTTGTCCTCGCCCATGGACTGGAGCATGGCGAAATACCATTCGGTATGGCTGAGCACAAAGCCCATCTTCTCGCGCCACTTCGGCTGCAGCAGATCCTGGTAACTCTGCGGCACTTCATCGGGTTTTAGCATTCGTGAATTGTACGCCATGGTCACGGCATTCAAATACGTCGCGTGCCAATAGCCGTCCTTGTCGCGCAGCGCTTCGATATAACCTTCGCGCTCGGGGGATTGGTACTTAGCCAGGAGTCCTTTTTCCACCAGGTTCATTATCGGAAATACGCTGGACTGATAAACATCGGCGAGGTTGGTACCGGTGCGCGCTTCAAGCAGATAGCGTGTCAACAGCGCGTCTTTTCCCGAGCTGTAGAACTCCATGTTGACGAATGGATATTTTTTCTCGAAGCCAGCCTCCAGAGCTCTGGCGTCAGACGCGTTGGAGGAGACATAGACCATGACCTTGCCCTCTTTTTTTGCGTCCTCGATGAGTTTGGCGCGCTCTTTGGTTTGCGTTCGGCCAATTCCCGGATTCGCAAAAATAACGGCAGCGAGCGCGGCAAAAGCCATTGTCACACGGATCTTCATGGGTATCCCTCCAACGCCAGTGAATTACCTAACCACCCAGACGCACTGCCGGGCTATGGGTAAACTAGCAAAGCTGAGGCATTCGTCAATGCGAAAATGTTAGGGGCAATTTCTCCGTTACACACGCTCGGTGCCGGTCTAACGATCTTGATACGACGTGAGCAGCCGATCAAGGCTAGCGGCCGCTCTTTATCGCTCCGTGGAAATTAGATTGTCGTAGCAACGTCAATTAACCCCTGTCAGAATCGCTTTGCTACTACACTTACCTACATTCGCTCTTGACGTTTGGTTCGATACTGCGCTATACACCGGCGATGCCAATCCAATTCTTACTTCCGAAGAAGTTTACACGCGCGCAGATCGAGTGGCGTGTCGACGAGTTGACGCTGCAGTTTCAAGGCACGAAAGACAAGAAAATAATCGCCCGGATTAAAGGACTCAACCGCGTACTTGCCAAAATGGATGTCCACGGCGCTGCATCATCCCAACCGAGGAATCGCCAGTAGCCTTCCTTATTATTCTTGATTTTTATAGCATCGCGTCGCTTACTGTGCGGCATAAGAAGCCGGTTCGGTCAGAATGATCTCGGCTGTTGCGGCCCGACCGCGACTTGAATCGGGTTACACATCGGTTGAGCGTCTAGGTCTGACTGAGTCGCGGCGTCCAAACCGGATGATAAGTCGATCCGCCGCCATGTAGGCTCAGTGCCTTTCGGAACTCGGCGTACGGCAGTTAACCGCAATGCCTTATGGCAGAAGGGGAAGAAAATTTTTGCTGGAGGATTTTATGCCCGCGTCACTCGAGCATATTGGCGCTCGCACCCCAATGGGCGCGAACCTCATCGGCGACGGCGCCACATTCCGCGTCTGGGCTCCGCATGCGCGGTCGGTGCATGTGATTGGCGATTTCAACGATCGGCAACGCAATGACAGCAGTCTGTTGACGCGGGATGACCGGGGTCATTGGTGCGGATTCATCCGCGGGGTTCAGGACCGCCAGCGTTACATGTTCTATGTTGTTGGCCCAGGCAGCGAAGGTCCGAAACGCGATCCCCACGCTCGCGAGCTACAGAAACCTTTTCCGAGTGAGTGCATCGTTCGCCGAACCGACTTTCCCTGGCACGAGAGCGGCTTTGTCACGCCAAAGTTTCACGATTTCGTAATCTATCAACTCCATGTCGGTACGTTCTTCACTCCCAATCTACCACAAAAAGCCGGAACCTTTCTCGATGTCGCGAGAAAGATCCCGTATCTTGCCGATCTCGGCGTCACTGCGATCCAGCTGATGCCGATCCAGGAGTTCCAAACCGAGTTCAGCCTGGGCTACAACGGCACCGATTACTTCTCCCCGGAAATGGATTTGGCGGTCGAAGACGCCGACCTTGGGCCCTATGCGGCCGAGGTCAATCGGCTGCTCGATGCCAAGGGATTGCAGTGCTATCAGGTCGAATCCTTGCGAGGCGAAATGAACCAGCTGAAAGCGCTGGTGGATCTTTGCCACATTCACGGCCTCGCTGTCATACTGGATGTGGTTTATAACCACGCCGGCGGCGACTTCGGTGATCAAAGCCTGTACTTTTTCGACCGGCAGCCAACCCAAGGCGGCAATCGGAATTCACTTTACTTTACCGATATAGGCCATGCCGGCGGCCTTGTGTTCGACTACGAAAAACCTGAGGTGCGTGAGTTTCTGATTCAGAACGCCAAGTTTTTCCTTGATGAATACCGGATCGACGGTCTGCGCTACGATCAAGTGAGCGTTATCGATCATGATGGCGCGCCCCATGGTTGGCGCTTTTGCCAGGATCTCACCTCGACGTTACGCTTTCACAAGCCCGCTGTCCTTGACAAGGCGGAATATTGGAACGTCAATCCTTATATAGTGAAGGCCCCGCCCGAGGGCGCGGGCTTCGATACCACGCTTACCGACGGACTGCGCATTGCGATTCGCGACGTCATCGGCAGTGCGAGCGCACCCGATGACCGTCCACTCGCTATGAGCCGGCTGGCTCAAAGTTTGTGGCCGGAAGGTTTTACCGAGCATTGGCGCTTTGTCCAGGGGCCGGAAAACCATGACATCGTATACCACGGCCGCGAGCATCGGATCGCGCGACTCGGAGATCCGAGTAATCCCCGTTCCTGGTTTGGCCGCAGCCGCGCGCGCGTCGCCACGGGCATCGGCCTGACAGCTCCTGGCATCGCAATGTTATTTATGGGGCAGGAGTTTATCGAGGATAAACAGTGGTCCGACAATTTCGATTTTCACCAGAACCTGCTGTTGCACTGGGCGGGAGTTGATTCGGGTGACAAGCAGATGCTTGATCACATACGTTTTACCCGGGAACTAGTGAGGCTGCGCTGGAACTTCCCCGCTCTTCGAGGCCAAGGATTTCGCGTGGTTCATGTGCACGACCAAAACCGGGTGTTGGCGTTTCACCGTTGGGTGGAGGGAGAAGGTCGCGACGTGATCGTGGTTATTCACCTGGCAAACTTCAATCGCTTCGACTACCGGATCGGTTTTCCGACCGAAGGGGAGTGGCGCGAAGTCTTCAACAGCGATGTGTACGAAAACTGGGTCAACCCCGGCACAATCGGCAACGGCGGACGGATCCGTGCTGAGCCCCAGCCGATGCACGATTTTGCATACTCCGCAGCTCTGGCGTTGCCGGCGAACAGTCTTTTGGTATTCGCGCGCTGACTTGCCGAATGAAGCGATCGGTCGTGGCCGGGGTTTAATTTGCCAACTAAACTTCGACAATCCTGAAAGCGAATCACCCAAGTATCGAAAAGCCATCAGGCGAATATTTGTGCGACGCTATTGCGGTTGTAGGTGCGGCGGACGAAGAGATACCGAAGATTGTAAATTGATATTATCCGAGCTCCGATTGTTCGCTTGATTGAGCTATTCGTCCAGGCGAAAGCCCAGTTTTATCGTCACCTGCCAGTAGTCGACTTTATTGTCGGCGACGTAACCGCGAGTATCGACGACCTGAAACCAATGGATGTTGTGAAGCGTCTTGCCGGCCTTGGCGATGGCGTTTTGAATCGCCGCTTCCATGGAATCGTGGGAAGAGCCCGTCAGTTCGACCTGCTTGTAAGTATGATCATCCATTGGAGTCTCCCTTGAATGTTAAGTTGCTTGTAACGTTCAACCGCGACCGTCTGCTAGTAATTATTCAAGCATGAAAGAATGGCGAGTCAAGATTAAAAAATAAATTGTTACGAGTTTGCCTTTAATACACCTACTAGCCTTTTACCGCTGCGACATTGTTAAGACTGCGCGAGGCCTGGCACCGGTCCTGTAGTTTCCTTTGTCCTTGACGTGCGAATTGCATTCGCTTTATGGTGCGCGCAGCTGACACCGGCGCGATTTGTTCGATGGCGTCCGATTCTCTTGTTTAAATATTGCTCGCACCGGCAATTCATTGCCATAGTGGAATCCTTGCGCTCGATTGACTGCGACGAATTGGCTCGTGTACCTAGGTTGGAGACCGAATGGAGGAGGCTTCTATGCGCAAAGATCGCACTATCCGATGGGCCGGCGTAATCGCCTTGGCCATCGTGTTGCTCCAGGTTTCCCGGCTCGGCGCGGCCACGCCGTTGCAGAAGATCGTTTTTGTCTTTTCCGGGTTCAATGAACGGACCAGCTTTATCTTTGTCGCCAAGGATCGGCGCTTCTTCGAAGAGCAGGGATTGGAGGCGCAGATCGTGCAAGTGCGCAACGGTCCGGTGGCGGTTTCCGCCATGGCGGCCAACGAAGCGCAGTTCTACACCACCTCGGCCACCGGCTCGACGTTGGGCTCCATGGCCGGCGGACTCGATCTGGTCTTCGTCGCCGGCATCATCAACAAGTTGGACGGGGATTTCGTCGTGTCGTCCAAAATCGCCACGCCCAACGATCTCAAAGGAAAAAATCTCGGCGTGCAGAGCATCGGCGGCGGCGTTTGGACGTTTTCGATGCTCGCCCTCGACCACTGGGGACTGGTGCCCGAGCGCGACAAGATTCAATTCCGCATCCTCGGCGATCAATCGGTGATCGCCCAAGGGCTCATCAGCGGCACTGTCGACGCCGCCTATCTCGGCTATACCTTCAGCAAGACGGTGCAGCGCCAAGGTTTTCGCGTGCTGCAAGATCTTGCCAAGACCGATATTCCCTACCAAGGTATCGGCATCGTCGCGCGCAAAAGTTTTTTGGACCAGTCACCGGACGTCGCCGAGCGCACTCTCAAAGCCCTGAGCCGTTCGATCGCCTACTATCAGGACCCGGCGAATAAGCAGAATATCGTGGCGATCTTGACGAAATGGTTGCGCCTCGAACGAAGCGAAGATGCCGTCGCCGGTTACGACGCAGTGCGCGCTCTTTACCACCGCCGCATCTTTCCCACCGTCGACGGCGTGCGCAACACGTTGCGCATCCTCGACCGCGTCGACCCCAAGTTCGGCCGCATGAAAGCGGAGAACCTTATCGATGAGCGCATCGTGCGCAAACTCGAAAGAGACGGTGTTTTCAAGTGACGGTCGTAAGAATAGTTGACAGCTGAACGTGACCGAGCAAAAGGGGTTCGGCAAAACCAGTGGTAACCCGACGAGCAGCGATCGATCTAAGAATTGCGAATTTAGCAAAGTAACCGTGCGAGCCTAATGGTTTGTTAGAAAGCGGGGGCGGCTCCGTCTGCATCATGGTCGCCTTGACAAGTCGCCCGCCCTTCTGTAGCTCACCTTCATAACCATATTAACGCCAGTCATTGCGCACGGAGGCATCATGTATCGGCGACCGGAAACCAAAGCGGCGGAAGAAAAGGTCTACAAACAGCAGCAGATCGGCGAGTTCATGACCACGTGGAAGGACTTTCCCAGGCCCGGTTTGGCAGCTTGGGCGGAGCGCCGGAAGGCCGGTTTGATGGGCACGGCAAAAAGCACCCACTACACGCCGCGCTTTCGCCCCTTCGACATGCTCAGCATTCCGAACCAGTCGTTGGTGATCCTCGAAAACGAATATCACCGCATCGGCGTCGAGAGCGTCGTCGGTGTGCAGGACAGCTTTCACCGCTACGTCGACTCGGACATGGTCTATTTCCAATTTTGCGGCAGCAGCAAAGTGGAAACCGAGTTCGGCGTCTACGAGATGGAGCCCGGCGATGTGATGCTGGTTCCCGGCGGCATCGCCCATCGCTCGATCGGACGCAACGACAGTCTGCGCTATTTCTGTCAAAGCCACGAGGCGGTGGACTACGTCATGAACGAGGACCAGTACACGAGTCAAACCAGCTTCGAGGTCAAGCGCATCGGCGGTCCCAATTGGACGGCGGCGCAGGGGACGAATGCGCCGGCGAAGGGGCCGGTGATTGAGAAGATGCATTTCTGGGACGATGGCCCGGAGGACCAGACGGTGGTGGAGCGTGATTACGAATCGCTCGTCGGCATCGCCGGAATAGGCCGCGGCAAGCCGGGAAGTCTCGTGCGCAAGCTGCGCGCTTTCGATCACTTCACGGCGATCGTCGGCAAGGGGCGCGAAGACGCCGGCACCCAGCCGCTGATGGAATCGGCCAATATGCGGATACGCACCTACAATATGCAGGACGAGCAGTTCGCCTTTCATCGGGCGCTGCGCAGCGAGGAAGTGCGGATTCAGTTTCGCGGCGACGCGCTCGATTTGTCCGAATTTGAAAACGTCGAAGTTTCGCCCGGCGAGATCACCATCATCCCGCTCGGCATTTCTCACAGCGTGATCAGCATTCCGCCGGAAGACGAGAATTTTCTGCGGCTCAACTTTTATAGCAAAGTCCGCTGGCGCGTCCCCATCGATCCGACCAAGCACTATTTCGACAGCAAGTTCGAAATCAAAACGACCGTGGACAAGCAGGCCGAGTGGCGGGAGAAACTCGCGGCGGCGCGGTGAAAGACGTGAAGGAAAAGGCTGACCAGGTTGTCACCCGCCGGCGATACGACTCGGTCAGAATGTATTGTATGTGATGTCAGACCCGATCGACTTATCTTATCAATGGGATTTGCGCCCGCAGATTCCGCTCCGCCCGGAGTGGTTCCGTGCCTGGCCCAACGGCATGACGATGGCGGTGCAGATTCTCATTCTCAACGAGTGGGAGTCCGTGCCGCGCCACCGCAAACGGCCGATGGCGGTTGATCTGCAAAACCGCCACGATCATCAAAACAAGTTCGATTTTCTTGCGCTCGGCGTGCGCGAATATGGCGCGCGCCACGGCATCTGGCGCCTGCTCGATGTACTGGACAAGCACGGGGTCAAAGCGACGATCCCAACGAACGGCTTGACCGCGGAACTCTTCCCGGCGACCGTTCGCGCGAGCCGCGATCGCGGGCACGAGGTTGCCGCGCATCAATGGGATATGGCCGTATTTCCGCCGATGTTCACGTCGCGCGAAGAAGAACAATCGTCTCTCGCCAGAACCGTCGCGGCGATCGAAAACGTCATCGGCAGCAAAGTCCGCGGTTACCTGTCACCCGGTCCGCGTCCGACGCCCTTCACACTCGATCTTCTGATGGAAAGCGGCTTTCTGTGGACGAGTGACTATGTCGATTCCGACTTTCCTTATGTTATTTCCCGCAACGACAAGCGAATCGTCGCGATCAGCTATGCCACGCCCGGCTACACCGATGGCGACCTCTCATCGCGCGGTATTATCCAGGGACTGGCGGAGATCAAATATGCTTTTGACGCGACATTCGAAGAGTCTAAACGTCATCCGATGAAATTCTGTTACGCCATCCATCCGCATGTGAGCGGCACGGTCGGCATGTCGCGTCTCCTCGACGATTTTCTTGCCCATGTGCGCAGTCGCGGCGAAATCTGGTTTCCGACTTGCGGCGAAATCGCCGAGTTTTGGTCGGCCGGCGTGGACCAGTAGTCACTGGCACGATTCCAAAGATTTCTCCATGACGATTTCCTTCCGGCCGCGCTGGTATTTCTTCATCGCGCTGGTCTCCGTCACCTTCATCGGGCCGCTCTCGCTCCATCTCTTCATCCCCGCCATGCCGGCGGTGAAGGAAGCGTTCGGGGTCTCGACCGGCATGGCGCAGCTCACGATGTCGCTGGCGATGTTCTCGATGGCCTTTTTCACGGTTGCCTACGGCGGCTTGTCCGACCGCTTCGGGCGCAAGCGCGTGCTCCTGGGCGGGCTGGTGTTGTTTACCTGCGGCGCCGCCAGCTGCATGGTCGCCGCCAACATGCCGATGCTGCTGGCGGGGCGCATACTGCAGGGAGCGGGGGCGGGTTGCGGCGTCGTGCTGGCGCGCGCCATCGCCCGCGATGTCTACGGCCAGGACCGCGTTGCCCAGGTGATCGCCTATCTCACCGCCGCCTACGTGCTCGGGCCGATGCTTGCGCCGCCGATCGGCGGCCACCTGACTGTGCTGTTCGGCTGGCGCGCGCTGTTCGTGTTGGCGTCGGTTGTCGGTCTGGTGGTGATCCTCGCGGTGGCTTTCGCGGTGCCGGAAACCCGCACGCGCAGCGCCGGCGCGCCGCGCGGCGTATTCGCCGGCTATAAATCGCTGTTACGTCGCCCGCGCTTCGTCGGTTTCATGCTCCAGCCGGGAATGATGTCGGCCGCCTTCTTCACCCAGGCGACCGCCGCATCATTTCTCGCCACCGAACATCTCGGCGCCGATGCCGCCAAGATCGGCCTGTGGTTCTTCGCCTTCCCGGTCGGCTTCATGACCGGGAGTTTCATCTCGGGCCGCGTCGGAGCCAGGCGTTCAATCGAATTCATGACCATCCTGGGCGGCGTGATAGGCGTCGCCAACGGCGCGCTGCTCATTGGCTGGCTTTATTTCGGCGGCATTTCCATGGCCGCGCTCTACATCCCGGGAATGTTCGTCAGCCTCGCCCAGGGCCTGTCCATGCCCTACGCTCAAGCCGGCGCAATGGCGGTCGATACCGAACTTGCCGGCTCGGCGTCGGGTGCGGTGGTGTTCTCGCAGCTCTTCTGGCCGGCCGCGCTGCAACAGCTTACCGGGTTGCTCGCGGACGGCACCTGGGTGCCGATGGCGACGGTGCACTTTGCCGCAGTGATCATAGCTCTACTCGCCGGCTGGCTGGCGGCGCGGGCGGAGGGTGAGTCGTTTAATTAATTCAATATGCCGATCTCTTGTTACGAGTTATGCCTTCCGCCCGGCTCTGTGGGTAATCACGAATGATTCGTCCGAACTAAAATGACCGGACCGTGCTCCGACGTTGGCTCATCCGAAATTTCATCAGCTTTGATCAAGTCTATATTTTGACATGACGGATCTGGCGGTCTCATCGCGTGTTCAGTGCCGATGAGGCGCTGGCGGAGCAAGCAACTAGCGCGAACCCGTACTTGGCAGGGACTTACTCAATAGCCGGTAGACTGCGTCAAGGTTTTTAGATAGACAATTAGCCGACAATTAGTTGTCACTGAATTTTAAACATCACTAATAAGGAAATAAAACCGTCGTTCGGCGATAAACGGTATTTAGTATTTCCGCTTGATGTCGGAGTAACTAAGAATGCTTATTCGAAATTTTGTACAGTGGATAGTTTTTCTAACCGTCGTTGTCGGTTTGCTGCCTCCTCAGACCGGCGCTCAGGTCGACTTTCCAATTGGTTACGTTTCACGAGGGGGCACCTATGCGTTCATTAGCTTAATCGAACAGCACAAACTGCTCGAACAGGAAGGCATACGTCCGACGTTTGTCTACATAGGAGGGCCGCAAGTCTCGCAGGCGCTTATCTCGGGCGACATCAAGATGGCCATCGTCGCCGCGGCAAGCCCAATACGTGCGGCAGCGCACGGCGCCGATCTCAGGTTCGTTGGCGGGATTACCGACACAGAAGTAGCCTCATTTGTCTCTGCACCGAATATTAAAACCCCTGCGGAGTTAAAAGGAACGCGTTTAGCTATCGATCGGATAGGTGATTATAGCGACTTTCGCGCTAGGAAAGTGCTCGAGATGTTCGGGTTGCAGGCCCAAAAAGATGTCACATTGCTGCAAATCGGCGCCCAGACGGCACGCTTCGCTGCCCTGAGGAACAACCAGGTGCAATCGACCTTTGTCGTTCCCCCACTGACACTGGTTGCGAGGAAGGCGGGATTGCGCGAGCTTGCCGACCTCGGCGAACTTGGCTTCCCGTCATCGTCAGGAGCATTCGTCGTTATGCGGTCGACTGTCGAGAGAAATCCCAAAGAAATCTATGGAGTGCTTCGCGCAGTTGCCAAGGCGATACGCATTTACAAGAACGATAAGGAACAAGCCTTAGGCGCTATCGCTCGTTTCATGAGGTTAAATGATAGCGAAGCCCTGGAAGAAACGCGGCGTATGAACGTGAAAGTACTCAAAGACATTCCTTCGCCGCCTGTAGCCGGCATAAGGGTCGTACGAGACTTTCTTGCGCAGTCCGACCCTGAGGTCAAAAGCATGAATCTCGACGCTTTCATCACGACCCAGTTCTCCGATCGCCTGCAAAAAGAGGGGCTCAAGTGATATTTCTGTGTGGCTGAGGTTTACCCATAGGGTCCGTCGCAGCTATCTTCGTAATGATCAGCGCGCCGGACGTGTCGTCGCTGTGAGAGAGGTTCAATGAAATCAGACGTCAGTAATCAAATCGTCGATGCGCTTAAAGGCATCGGAGTGCGGCTAGTGGTATCGCTTCCGGACAGTTGGCTTGGCCGGACCGGGCAGCTCGCTGCTAAGGATCCGGAGCTGATCCACGTCTCTGTCACTAACGAAGGCGACGGAGTGGCCATCTGTGGCGGGGCTTGGCTGGGGGGGACAAAAGCCGCCATGCTAATGGAGAATACCGGCATGCTCGTTTCCACTTATGCGCTTACGAGACTCCATCTAACATTCGGCATCCCGACGCTTATGCTTGTGTCGTACCGGGGAGATTTTGGCGATGGCAATTGGTGGGGGTCTTCTGTGGGGCGGGTTACAGAGCCGGTTTTACGGGGGCTCGGTATCAGCTACGAAGTGGTACGTTCGGCGGATGAGATTCCCGGAGCTATAAGAAAAGCCGACCGGAGCAGTGCTGCTTCGCTCCTGCCGACCGCAATACTTTTGGGATTCGGCAGCGTGGGGGGTGTATGAATTTACGTCACGAATATATCGCCGCCCTCGCCCGGGAACTTAAAGATGAAATTATTGTCTGCAACAGTGGCGGCGTCCAGGATGATTTGTATAGCGCCGCTGATCGAGAAGCAAATATTTACGGGCCTGGAGTCGGATTGGTTTGTCAGGTGGCATTAGGGCTCGCGTTAGCGATTCCAGAGCGGACGGTGATCGCCTTAGACGGCGACGGCAGTCTGCTTCTCAACCTGGGAATTCTGCCGGTGCTGGCGGACCAAAAGCCAAAAAATCTTTTTGTCATCATTTTTGATAACGGCGTCTACGAGGCCGGAGGCAATGTGCCTACCTTGGCCAGCAAGGGAACCAAGCTCGAGGAACTCGCGCGGGGAGCCGGAGTCAAAGGCGTAACGGTGCAGACAAGCGTCGAAGATTTCGTTACGGACTTCAAGAGCAGCCCTGAGTCATGACGCTTTGCGCTTCTTCGTCGTAAAGGTAAAACCCGGGCGCGTCGCCGGCGCTCCCAAGACAATCTCTGGAATGGAAAACAAATTTCGCTTTTTGCGCTACGTTGAGCAGACGCTGGGTAAAAACATCTTCTCGCCGCCGACCCAACGCTTTACGGGTGGAAAAGCGAGTGACAGGTGAAACATCTGTGCGGAATCCTTTTATCCTTCTTGTTTTATCTCGATTCGGTTGCGGCGCAGGAGCTGATCAAGATCGGCTATCCCTCGACGAGCTATACAACACTGCCAATTGTTGCCGCGGTTCGAGCTGGTTTTTTTGCACAGGAAGGATTGCGGGTCGAGCTGATTAGGATGGCGCCGAATATTAGCATTATTGCGTTGGTAAACAATCAAGTTGAGTTTGTTACGGTTCAAGGATCGATAATCAGGGGCGCAGCCAGAGGGCTTCCGATCAAAAGCGTAGCCGTGATTGCCGATCGCCCGGTGTATTACTTGGTTGCAAGAGACGCCGTTACGTCGATCAACGCACTGAAGGGAAAGACCATCGGCTTGAATTCCCTCGGCGGCTCGGCGCACTTAATGACCAAGGAATTACTCGCTCATTATCGGCTCGATCCGGATAAGGATGTTACGATGATCGTATCCGGTGATCATAAGAGCAGTATCGAATCGGTCCATGTCGGGCAAATCGATGCGACAGTGGTTCCGGTTCCGTGGCAGGTCGTCTCAAAAAAAGCTGGTCTGAAGGTAGTCGCCTATTACGGCGATGTTTTGCGCATGCCTCTCGGTGGTCTTGGTGCCTCGGATGAGTTTATTCAGAAACGCGGAGACACCCTTAAACGGGTGCTAAGGGGGACCCTGAAAGGCATCGGCTATCTCCGCCAAAAAGAGAAAAAAAGCGAGGTGGTCAAACTCATGGTCGATTGGTTTAACGTCGACAGGGAGACCGCGGCGGACTCATATGATCAAATAATCCTTGCCTACCCACCCGACGGCAGGACTTCGACCGAGGTTTTGGAAAAAGACTTGGAAATATCGCGACAGCTCGGAGCCATTAAAGGCACGGTGCCGTTATCGCGCGTGATTAATTTTAAAATGCTTGATGAGGTGGCCCGTGAACTCGGTGCGAAATAGCCGCCCATACTGAATGATTGGTAGCGGAGTATTTACGGAATACTGTCTTAACCTTGAGATCTCAATCTTGTGAGGAGCAGCTCCTATGATGGCGTACCCCTATGATAACTCTAGTTTGATCCTAGCTCTGCAAATCGATCATTCGCGGGTAGCAGGTTACTTTGCCGCACACTGGGGGAATAAGGACTTTGATCGACCCACGCCTTACTCTTCGGTAGTCTTAGCTGCGGGTGAACATGACATCGGCTGGTGGGAGTGGGAGATGTGCCCGTCGACGCTGAACGAAAAGGGATATCCGTTGGATTATCACGACGGCAGTTTAAAATATTTGGGCCAATTACGTCTCGATTTTTACAAAAACTCGGTGGACAGTGTCATGACGCGTGATCCGTACGCTGCCATGTTGATGGCGATGCACGGCGTGGCGTTGATGAACGCTGGTTACGGCAAATACGCCTATCCGCCGGACCGCACCGGTGATCCGCGCGTGAAAGCCTACGTCGATCATCAAGAAGCTCTCCGCCTAAAGCTGCTCGGGGAGTTGCGCCAATCCGAGCAGTTTAAACAGCATTGTTCCGACGAGAACATCTGGACCAACTATGAATATATGGAGGTCTTCGACCAGCTGGCTCAGTACGTTTGCAACCGCTATCCGTTGAACAGCAAGGCGCGCAAGCTCGGGCCGAGCGATACCTTGAATGACGTCGATATTCCGACCAAGCATGCTCAACCACCGGTAAAAATAAAAGTCGACACGGTTGCCGCGAACAAGGCTATCCTGCGACCTTATCCGTTTGACATTGACCCGTTACCAGTTTCCTTCACCGCGCGGCTGGTACCTAACCGAGCCTATAGAGACGGCGAAGAGTTCCTTGGCGAGTTCTACCGCGCCGCGCGAATCACGGTGACGCATACGCTCGCCTCCGCTTAGGTCCGAGAAACGGCCGCTACCGTCTGCTGATCAAGCGAAACCGCAGCGTCGTACAATTAAATCCCGCTCGATCGCTGGACAGTTGAATGCGCGGATTGATACGGGCAAGTAACCTAGCGATTTTACCTAACCGAATAGAAATCGAAAAATTACTAATGAAACCGGCAAATTTCGAATATCACAATCCGACAACCGTCGCCGAAGCACTCGATCTCATGGCACGCTTCGGCGATCAAGCCCGGCCATTGGCGGGCGGCCAGAGTTTGGTGCCGCTGATGAATTTTCGCCTGGTCCGGCCAGCGCATGTGATCGATCTCAATGGGGTTAACGGTCTCAATTATTTGACGGTAGTCGATAGTGCGCTGCATATTGGCGCGACCACACGGCAACGACAGCTTGAGAAATCGGATATAGTCGCCCAAGACTGGCCGCTTTTGCGCGACGCCGCGGCTTTCATCGGCCATATTCAGATACGTAACCGCGGCACCGTCGGCGGCAGTTTAGCTCATGCCTTCCCGTCGGCGGAATTGCCGGTCGTCATGGTCACCCTGGGTGCGTCAATGATCCTGCGTAACCAAACCGGCCAACGGACTATCCCAGCCGAAGAGTTTTTTGTTTCTTTTATGACTACCGCGCTTGAGCCAAAGGAACTGCTGACCGAGATTCAAATTCCTGCCCCACCAGTTCATTGCGGTTGGTCTTATCAGGAGGTGAGCCGGCGTCATGGGGACTTCGCCCTTGCCGGTGCGGCATCGGTCGTCGCTGTGGACACCAACGGGAAAATTGCTCATGGTCGGCTAACACTCACAGGAACAACGCCGATTCGAGCCCGAAGTGTCGAAGAATCTCTGCTCGGCGAAAAACCGTCCGAGGCGCTTTTTCAGACCGCCGCTCAACGCGCCACCGAAACGCTCGAACAGGATTCGGACATTCACGCCAGTGCGGAATACCGTCGCAGTGCTTGCACCGTGTTGGCGCGGCGAGCCCTCGCCCAAGCGGCCCAACGATCAGCAATATCGATGAAAGGAACAGCCCGATGAGCAGCCGGCAAGTGCGCTTGACGATCAATGGTCGCGAATACAGCGGCGACGTGGAGCCGCGCAAACTCCTGACGGATTTCTTGCGCGACGATCTCGGTCTCACCGGCACTCATGTCGGCTGTGAGCATGGCGTGTGCGGCGCGTGCACGATCTTGTTGAATGGCGAACCGGTGCGCTCTTGTTTGCTGTTCGCGGTGCAGTCCAACGGGGCGACAATAAAGACTATTGAAGGGCTGGCACCGAACGCCGATGAACTCCACCCCCTACAAGAAAAATTCTGGGAACTGCATGGTTTGCAATGCGGCTTCTGCACGCCGGGAATCTTACTTACCGCCGAAGCACTGTTAGAAGAGATACCGAACCCGAGCGAAGAGCAAGTGCGCGAATGGATCAGCGGCAATCTTTGCCGTTGCACCGGATATCAAAACATCGTGACGGCGATATTGGAGACAGCCAAGTCAAAGAATAGCCCACAGTCCTGACCAGATGCCCGAGAGTGATCGTGGAAAAAACCCTGGCGCAGGATGATTTAACAATAGAAAAACCCAAAACGCTCGACTGTAAACCGAAACTAATTTTTATGGCGTACATCGGTTCAAGAATTAGACGCAAAGAAGATTTGCGGCTTTTGCGCGGTATCGGCAAATACGTGGGTGACATTCACCGTCCCGGCATGGTGCACGCGGCGATTCTTCGCAGCACCCACGCCCACGCGCGCACTTGCTGAAGATCGAAGCTGGCGCGGCGCTCAAATTACCGGGCGTCATCGGCGTGCTCACTGCCGCCGACATGCCGGGCGTGAAGACCATTCCCATGCGCACCGGTGTTATTCCCGGACTGGAGCGTTCGCAGCAGACACCCATAGCAACGACAAAAGTGCGTTACGTCGGTGACCCGGTCGCCGTGGTGGTGGCTGAGAGCCGTTACCTGGCGGAAGACGCGCTCGAATTGATCGATGTCGAATACCATCGCGTTGGGCGCGGTCATCGACGCGCGCGCGAGCATGCAACCCGGCGCGCCCCAACTTCACGACGCGACGCTGAATAACATTGCCGCCAACTTTCAAGTCAACGTCGGCGAAGTCGACCTGGCATTCGCGGCATGCGATCTAATCTTCGAAGAACACTTTTCGACGCAGCGCCACTCCGCCGTGCCACTGGAGAATCGCGGCCTGGTCGCCGAGTGGGACGAAGGCCGCGGCTTTCTAACCATGTGGGGACCGACCAAGATGACCCACACCAATTGGCGCATTCTCTCGGATCTGATCGGCCTGCCGCAGAGCTGCATCCACTTTATCGAGCCTGAAGTGGGCGGCGGCTTCGGCGCGCGCGGTGAGTTTTATCCGGAGGACTTTTTGATCCCTTTCGCGGCGAGGCATTTTCGCAAACCGATCTGTTGGATCGAAGATCGGTCGGAAAATCTCAAGGCGATGAATCAATCGCGCCAGCAAAACCACCGCGTTAAAATCGGCGTTAAAAGCGACGGCACGATCCTGGCGATGGATGCCGAGATTCTCTTCGACATGGGCGGCTATACTCGCACCCACGGCGGTGTCCCGGCCATCGCAGCCTCCGCCATGCTGCGCGGTCCGTTGCGGATAAAGAACTATCGCGCCAACGTATTCTGCGTGCTCACCAACAAAACTCCGGTGGGCACCTACCGCAGCCCGGGACGCTACGAAGCGAATTTCGTGCGCGAGCGGCTGGTCGACATGGTCGCTCATCGTTTGCAGCTAGATCCGGCGGAGGTCCGGCGGCGCAATTTGATACGGCACGAAGAAATGCCCTATGACCTGGGCAAACATCCTTTTCATTACATGGTTTATGATACCGGCGATTTTATCAGCCAGATGAATCGAGCGCTCGAAAAAATCGGCTACGACCAGTGGAAAGAGAAAATTGCTGCGGCGAAAGCGGAAGGCCGCGCCATCGGCGTTGGCATCGGTTGCTTCGTCGAAACCAGCGGCATCGGCCCCTGGGAATATGCCCGAATCGAGATCGATAATGCCGGCAAGGTCGTGCTGTATTCCGGATGCAACTCCGTGGGTCAGGGCATTGCAACAGCGCTAAGCCAGATCGTCGCCGATGAGCTGGAATGTTCCATCGACGATGTAAGCGTGGTTCATGGCGACACGGCCAAAGTTCCCTACGGCAACGGCAGCAATGCCAGCCGATCCACAGTGATGGCCGGTAGCGCCGCGGTTGGCGCTGCCCGCAAAGTAAAAGACAAACTGCTACGCTTGGCATCGGCCAATTTGGAGATCGACGCGGCGGATTTGATTTTGCGCGACGGTCAAGATCGTCGCCAGAGGCGCGCCGGAGCGGTCGTTGACCTTCACCGAGCTCGCGCGTCTCGCGCTCCCCGGTCCGGCTCTAAAGAGCGGCATCACACCGGGTATTTCGGAAGAAGACTTTTTTGCCACCGACAAACGGCCATTTCCCTACGGTGTCCATGTCGCTATAGTCGAGGTGGATCAAGAAACCGGCAAGATCAAAATCCTCGATTACTTAGTCACCGAAGACGTCGGTAGGAAGATCAATCCAATGATCATCGAAGGCCAAATGGCCGGCGGCTTGGCCCAAGGCATAGGCGGCGCCATGCTTGAAGAATTCGTCTACAGCGAAGACGGCCAGCCCCTGGCGACCAATTTCATGGATTATTTGATTCCGACGGCGATGGAAATGCCCAAGGCGCAATTCATTTCGACGGAAGACTTCCCATCGCCGCACAACCCCTTGGGCGTCAAAGGGGCGGGAGAGGGTGGAATTACCGCTGCCGGAGCGGCTCTTGCCAACGCGGTATCGAACGCGTTGGGTGTTGAAGTAACCAAGTTGCCCTTGAAGCCGGATTATGTTTTGGAGCTGGTGCGGAAAAGCCGAGAAGCGACTTAACGGTGATGCGGCAGATTAGTTTCGCATTGTCTGTATCTCCGAGTCCTATCACCTCCGCCTCGACGGGGAAGAAACGAATCGCACCCGGGGCGCACAGTCCGACTGACGATTTGAACGGCTTGAACGGAGCGCAGCGGTTGAACGATTTGAACGCGTTCAGGAGTCTGAGATGATCATCGATGTTCATTCCCATATTTACCCTGCCGGCTGCTTCACCGAAGTCCTGAAGGATCGCGCCGACTTCAAACTCATCGACAATCCACGCGGACAATCCCTGATCTACCGCGGCACTCACGTCATGTCCATGTCGACGGAACAGGATGACTTGAAAAAGCGCCTAGCTTCTATGGATGAGGCCGGCATCGATACAGCGGTGCTCTCAGTCGGTGCACTGAATATTGGTTGGGCAGGCGCACGTGAAGCGGGCGCGGCGCGTGTGATCAACGATGGGCTGGCCGCCGTCTGCCGCCAACATCACGGGCGGTTTCGTTTTGTTGCCGTCTTGCCGACAACTGATCGCTCCGAGATGGTACGCGAGCTCGATCGCGCTCTCGGCCTCGGCGCCGCCGGTGTCGGCATAGCTACGAATATCGGCGACTATCAACTGCATGCGCCGGCGGTGCGTCATTTTTGGCAGGAAATGAACCGGCGAAAATTGCTGGTTCTGGTCCACCCGACCTGTCCCTGCGACGCACCACAGAATGATCCTGGAACTTTTCTTGCGGTCGGTTATCCGAACGAAACCGCCATGGCGGCGACCAAGCTCGCCCTGGCCGGGGTCCTCGCTGAATGCCCCGATGTGAAGATCGTCTGGTCGCATTTGGGCGGCGGCCTGCCGATGATTCTCGATCGGATCGACCGCGGCTATCAGCGGTTTTCAAGCTGCCCTCATCCGCCGAGTTATTATTTGCGCCGATGTTACTTCGATACAGCGTGCGCCCATGTGCCGGCGTTGCACTGCGCCGGGGCAACCTGGGGTGTCAATACGCTTGTGTTCGGCACCGATGTGCCCCATGTGCCGAACACGGAAAAAGAAACCATCGCGGCGGTAAACAATACCGGTTGGTCGACATCTGAGCTCGATGCTATTTTCGGCGCGACAGTACGCAAACTTATTGCTTAGCGTCATTTGTGAACCCTTGAACGTTGATCGATACGATCCAGCGAAAGGAATTCTCTCTATGATGGTATCCTCATACGACGAAAATCGGCTGCTGCTGATTTTGCAGGTCGATCATTCCAGAATCACGGGTTGGTTCGCGGCCCATTGGGGCAATGATAATTTCGCCCAACCGACGCCCTATACCGCAATGGTAATGGCGGCTCAGGAGCATGACACCGGCTGGTGGGATTGGGAGATCAAGCCGCAGGTCAATAGTGAAGGGATGCCGCCGGATTACATCGGCAGCATTCGTCATCTCGGCGGTAAAGTATGGCTCGATTTCTACCGTCACGGGATCGAACGTCTTGCCGAACAAGACCCCTACGCGGGCTACATGGTTTCGCTTCACTCCGACGGTTTGCTCACCCAAGGTCGAGGATTACTGCCGTACATGCCGGATTTCCAGATTTATCCGGAAGTCCGTGAGTTCATCGCAGAACAAGAGAGATACCGCGCTCAACTCTTGGAGCATCTCAAGAACTCGAAGATCTACCGCAACTTTGTTTCAGACGAACAGTTGTGGACCAATTTTAAATTGATGGAAGTTTACGACCAAATGGGCCAATTTGTCTCTAACCGCTATCCGTTTAACGACACCTCACGCAAGAATGGCCCAACCAACACGTTGAGTAATGTTCCGACACCCACTAGACCGGGCAAAGAAGATACGATTCTGACCTTCAATATCCAAGATGAAAGCCGGGCGATGGTTACCCCTTATCCGTTCGACATTGATCCGCTTCCGGTATCATTTCAGGCGCGCCTAGTGCCAAAACGGCGGTATGAGACCCAAGACGCATTTCTTAAAGAATATTACCGCGCCGAACGGTTGATGATTAATTATTCGCTTTCGTCGCAGTAACGTTATTGGGAGCGAAGTTGGGTCGGTCATTGCTTGGTGTGGCAAAAATGCCGGAAGACTATTGTTCCAGCCGCTAGATTAGATCCTGGCTTCTCGCAGTTACGTAAAGCTGTTTCCTGGCGATCAATTCGGCGCCCAAGCCGAAAAGCATAACCAGCGGGACGACGAGCCATCCGATAAAAGGAATGACGGCGAGAATATAGTAGACGAACAGCCCCAGGACGAAGGCCGCGGTGCGGCTCGATGCCGGTCGCAAGCGAGTGAGGATCGATTCGCCGATGCGGCCGATCGCGTAGATGCGCGACCAATAGAGCAGTATGAAAAACCCGACCAGGAGAATCAGGCCAAGCGGTATTGCCAGCACGGTGGCGAACAGAAGCGCGCTGGCGAGCGGCACGACGACTGCCGCGATGAATCCTATCCCCAGCGATGCCCATGGCTTGTCCCTGAGAGTCGTGATGACGGATTGATGATAGCGCGGCAGGTAACGGGCCGAGAGCAGTCCCAGGATCAAAGTGCAGACAAAATTGATCGATACGAATACGAGCCAGGCGAAGAACGCGGCGCGAAAAAACCGCGGCCTTTCCGGCGGGACGTTTCTGACGATCTTCCCGCTGATACGTGCTCCTTCGCTCACTGCAGCTTCCCGACCGCTCCAGTAGGTCACGTTGCCCGCGATCTCGGCTTTGGAAGCGATGCGAAGTGTACCGACAGCCGCTTCGACGTTTCCGTCGATCCGATTCGCTAGGATAAGCGTTCCCGCCGCTATCTTCGCCGCGCCGCCTATGGGTGCCGCCATGTCGATGCTGCCGCCTGCGGCTACCACGCCGCCGCGGACTACTGCCGATGAGGCGATCTCCACGTTGCCTCCGGCAACGGTCAAGTTTCTGCCGACGTTGCCCGCGATGGTCAGCTGGCCGCCGGCTGCCCGCACATCCTGAGCAACGGTTCCGGACAAACTGACTCTGCCGCCGGCGACGATAACATCTCCATTGACCCGGCCGTCGATAACGACTTGCCCGCCCGACGCATATAGATCGCCGTTGATTGTTCCGGAGATCTCCACAGTTTCGCCGAATGCAAAGTAGTCACCGTCGACGACCTGCGAGGCCGGCACGGTTGCGTTGCTGCTCCGGGTGCGCTCCTGGGCTGTGGCGGTCGAGAGAAAAAATAAGAGTGCGGCGACACTCGCGGCGGTGATGATTCGCTGCTTCAACGGATATCCTCGCTGTTTACAGGCTAACAAATAGTCATCCCGGCCGGAAGACGGCGCGGAACCGCTGATGTTTCATGAGGGTTTATCTTGATAAGCCGGCAGAGTGGTTTATGGCGCCGACGGTCTTGTTCAGACCATTACAATAGTTACAATTATTATAGAGGGAGAGATCGTGAACCGTGTCGTAAACGTTTTCATACACGGGAACTACTTCACCAGTTGGCGATGAAGGGCCGGAATGTGAACAGTGACACCGCGAAACTGATTCAAGAAATGGTCGATCTTGAAACCACCGGCTGGAATACCAAGAATCCCGATCTCTTTTTATCCATGATCCACCCGGACATGGTATGGCCTTGGCCGCCGACTGCCGACGCCCACGATCCGGTTGATTGGGTTTTTGTATTAGGACGATTCGATCGCGAGCGCTGGCGGCAGAACTGGCAGGGTATTTTTGACAGCCATGACCTGATCCGGAATCGGCGCGACACGGTGAAGATCGAGGTTTCCGACGAACAGGATGCCGCGTTCGCGGTTGTCGATATCGATACCCTGTGGCGCCATAAAACCACCAACGAGGACTTTCACTGGAAAGGCCGGGTCTGCAAAATATACACGAGGCTGCCAACGGGTGAATGGAAGTTCTATTTCCAAACGGGAGCGCTGAATTTTCCGCCGAAAAAGGCCGCCTGACAAGTTAGGCAGATTAATAAATAAGGGGTGAGGAAAAGCGATGAGTCGAATCGCTGAAATCGCCCCTGATATCTATCGCATCTCGACATTCTTTCTCGTAGTGAAAGCGACACACTTCAATGCATAACTTCGATCGATGACGTAAACCGCGCGGAGGTATCTTCACAGTAAGGTCGGCATTGTGCGAGCCTGGTTGGGCAATCGTGAGAGCGCAGAAAAATCCCAAGGAGGTAGAGCATGAACGAGATCGTATCCTTGGCAGAAAGCCTGATACCGTTGATCAGGGAGGTACGCCACACAACCGAGAATGATCGGCGTATCGCTGAACCGATTGTGCAAGCGATTCGTAAGAGTGACCTGTGCCGCATGCTCCTCGACACTGGCGCACCCGCGCAATACACACCGGAAGAGTGGTTGACGGTCCTCGAGACCTTGGCTGGCGCCGAAGCGTCGGTGTCCTGGCTTATTTGGAATAATGCATTGGCGTGTTTCTGGGCCCGTTTCCTGGACGACGCGGGACGCGCGCGGGTGTTCGGCGACTCGAGCCGGCTATTCGCGGGTTCCACACGGCCGACCGGACAGGCCGTGACCACCCAAGGCGGGTTCCGGCTGAGCGGCCGCTGGTCGCTCGTGTCCGGCTGCGAACTTGCCGACTATCTCCATCTCATAAGCATGGTGTACGAAGGTGCTGCGCCACGCATGGTCGCTCCCGGTCATCCCGATCTCCGCGTGCTCTTCGTACCCAAGGGCCGCTACACTATCCTCGATACCTGGCATGTCGGGGGCTTACGTGGCTCCGGGAGTCACGACGTCGTCTTGGACGACGTGTTCGTGCCGGTTGAAGACTCGATTGCGCCCGCGCCGCCGACGGCGAGCGATTCACCGCTCGCCCAGCTGCCGATTATTCCGATCATGATCGCTGGTATTGGCGCCCAGTTCGTGGGGATGGCGCGCGCGGCAATCGCCGTCGCCATCGAGATACTGCGCAACAAGGTATCGGTAGAGCCGGGCGCATCGATTCGCGAGCGACCGAGCGTGCTCGCCGACCTCGCATCGTATGGCGCTGCGGTCACTGCCGCGCGGAGCCACCTCCACGCGACCATGGAGGCCATGTGGGACAAGGTCAGACATGAGCTTCCGACTGCCGAGGACCGTGCGGCGCTGTACAGTGCCAGCCTGTCTGGCGCCACCGTCGCGCGTGCAGCGGTCGCGGCCATGCACGCCGCCGCCGGGACGACGGCACTGTATATCGACTGTCCGCTGGAACGAAGCATGCGCGATCTGCAAACGATGGACAGGCATATCGCGGCGCAACCGCTGTGGTTGGAGGACTCGGGGAGAGTGCTTGTCGGGCATGAACCGGTCCATCCATTGTTTATGATTTGACCGCCTGGCGGCAGCAGCATCGCTGCGCAAGGTTATCGTAGCGAAAAATATTATGACCGCTTCGCCAATTGCCGTGGAGCTCAAAGACAAACGAGGGGAAATATAATGACCAGCGAGTTTGTTCCCTTGGCAGGCGGATGCCGGTGCGGACAGGTGCGGTTCCGCATCACTGCGCCGCCGGTAATCACGATGGCTTGTCATTGCACGGGATGCCAACGCATGAGTGCCAGCGCATTCTCTCTGAGTGCGGTGATTCCCAGCACGGCGTTTCTGGTTGCGCAAGGGGAGCCGGTTATCGGCGGCCTGCACGGTCCGTCTAGTCACTTTTTCTGTCCCTACTGCATGAGCTGGATGTTTACCCGACCGGACGGCTTTGATGCGATCGTAAATATCCGGGTCACCATGCTCGACGATCCAAGACGGTTCCCGCCATTCATCGAAACCTACACCAGCGAGAAGCTGGCGTGGGCCAGCACGCCTGCGGTTCATAGCTTCGACAAGTTTCCGGCATTCGGCGAGTATGAGCGCCTGGCCAGAGACTATGCAGCGCACGCTAGCGTCCAGGCGTAGGCTTTATAAAATTTAATAAGGTCGAAACTAATAGCGTCGCGTTTTGTTAGCGCAATACAGCTTCAGTGCATGAGATATTTCGAAAAGTTGCGGATGGCAGGATCAGCTAACGGCTATCTCTTGGTGAGTTGACGACGTTGCTACCACGATGCCGTCTTTGTAGTCGACCTGCGAGAGCATTTTTAATTTCCTCAGGTGCGGAGATCTTGCGCCAGCTTTTCAATGGATAGTAAGGCTCTGCTCCAGCGGCATTCTTATGCCCGCCAGAGATTACCTTGTTGATCGCATTTTAGCACAATCTATAATGAACTCATGACGAACAACGATTCAATTCACGATAGTTTCTTGCTGGGATATGAGGCTCAGCATCGCGCACTCGCAGCGCTTCCCACGTTCAGCTGGCGCGCCGTCCGCCGTCCGACACGGCGGCGGCAGGCCGGAAGAATACCGTTCAACTCAATTAAGGTAGGACTATGCTGAAGCTCTATGGTTTTAAGAAGGTCAACGCGGTAGCCCGGGGCAACACCCGCGATCTCCGGATTCTTTGGGCGCTCGAGGAAATACAGATCCCGTTCGAACTAGTGGGAATGGATCATCCAGCGCATGACCTGAACACTGACGCGTACCGCAGGATCAGTCCTTTCGAGCAAATCCCAGTTATCGATGATGATGGTGTGGTACTGTCTGAGTCGGCCGCCATTTTGATTTATCTCGCGAAGAAGACGGGGAAACTAATCCCGAGCGACTTCATAGGAGAATCGCAAGTAATACGTTGGTGTTTCGCCGCTATGAATTCGGTTGAAATTCCACTGATGAGCATTTTGATGATTGACTGGACCAAGGATGATGGATGCCGCAAGCACCGGGAGTTTTTGGTCGGTTGGGCTAACCGTCATCTTTCCAACTTGGAGCGGTGGCTTGATCGCCGCCAGTACGTTGCTACGGATAGCTTCACCGTAGCTGACATTTTGATGTCGCACGTACTCGCTGTAATCAAGGACGACAGTCTGCTCCAGCCGTACAGCAATCTTAGGAACTATCGTGATCGGTGTCTGGCGCGTCCGGCTTGGCGGCACACGATCGATCGCTACTATAAGAACGTGGAGGCCGGCTAGGGAAGGTCCGAACAAGGCCGATCAGCTCGCACTTGCGGCGTGATGTCGAAGTGCGAGACGAGCGTGCCAGGGGAAATCGGCCGACACGGCGACATTTGCCCCCCGATTCGCGGTAGCCAATTTCAACCGCCAAGAGCTCTTTATTTCCATTTTCGGTGGCACCAATGATCACGAGCAAACAGACTTGTTTATCTTCGCCTAAGCGAACTTGAACGTTCACGCCGTCAGCCCAGATGTAGACGAACTTTTTCGTAATCAATCGCTTTTGCCGGAACGCAGGAGCGTCCTCCTAAACTTTCTTCAGCTTAACGATACTCGCTGGAAAAAGCCCACGTATGCCTTCACCCAAAAACTCAGCGAGTGCGGATTGAAAATCATTCGTTGGTACAACATAGATAAAGGGTCGGCAGAAGGCTCTCAACCTTCGTGCTCTTTCGAAGATACGGCGGCAATATCTCGGACGAAAACTTTCCGGATGTTTACCCAACCGGACGGCTTTGATGCGATGGTCAACATCCCGCTTACCATGCTTGACGACCCAAGACCGTTCCCGCCATTGAATCGAAACCTGCACCGGCGAGAAGCTGCCGTGGGCATGAACGCCTGCAGTTCGCAGTTTCGAAAAGTTTCCGGCATTTGAGAACTATGAGCGCCTGGCCTGCTGAGCGACCTCGCCGCGAGTCCAGGAATTAGGCGGGAAAAATTATCGGGAGATAGGGGCGGACAATACAGTATCCGAATCAACGACTGCCAACTAGCCTCACTGCGTTACCGAGTCGCTAGTTCGAATGCATAGTCGCCCGTGGCAGGGTTGCGCAGGTTGCCGACCGTCAAAATGTAGTTGCCGCCTTTAGTCAAGGTCTGAACGCCCACCTCGCTACAGCCCAAACATTTGTTGAACAGTTCCATGCCGTTGTCGTCCACCAAGCGCCAATTGAGATAGTCAGTTCCTTTGGAACGCTCCAATAATCGAAAAGAAACTTTCTGCCCCGGTTCGGCAGTAAACGTATAGACATCCTCGGCCCCTGGAGTTTCGATGACCCCGGCGCCCGCTACCGGGTATTCCCACCTTGATCTTATCGCCGATCTTGATCGCGAATTGGTTCGGCGGCGGCACGTTATACAGTTGCGCATGGTAGGTTCCCGTCGACGGATTTTTATGGTTGCCGACGGTTAGGGTGTAGGTGCCGCCCTTGAACAACTGCTGAACCGCCGGTTCGCTGCAACCGAGGCAGGTGTTGAACACCTCCAAGTTATTTTCATCGACCAATTTCCAGTTGATGTAGGACATCCCCGTGCTTTGTTCCCACATTCGAAAGTAAACTCTTTGCCGAGGGGAGGCGCTAAATGTATAGACATCTTCAGCGCCGGGGCTCTCGATGACGCCGGCGCCAGCGCCGGGTATCCCTTCTTTGACCGCGCCGCCGATCTTGAGCGCGAACTGGTTCGGCGCCGGTACGTCAAATAACTGTAACTGGTAAGTTCCGGTTGCGGCATCTTTGTCGTTGCCGATGGTCAGGCTGTATTGACCTCCCTTGGTCAGTGTCTGCACGCCGGGTTCAGTACAACCAAAACAGGTGGTGAAAATTTTGTTGCCATCCGGGTCGGTGAGCTGCCAATTGATATACGACATGCCGGTGCTATGGCCGAGCTGGCGAAAATACACTCGCTGCTTGGGCGCGGCGTTAAAGACATAAACATCCTGTCCGTAGGGTGTTTCGATACTGCCCGCGCCCGGCCCCGGAACCCCATCGGCGATTTTATCGCCGATCTTGATTGAGAACGCGCCGTTACTCGCGATCGGTTTGCCGCTGCCCGGCACGACCGTGGTTACGGTTGCGCTTGGCGGTTGAGAATTCCCAACTGGCTCATTCGATGAACTTAGCGGTGGCGCGGCTTTCTCTCGTGACTGTTTCATTAAGATTATGCCGCCAACGAGAATCGCTGCCGCGGCGACAGCGATCAACCAACCACGGTTAACTCGCCAGATTGGCGCGCCGGTAGATGCTTTTACGCCGCTTTGTGATGCCAATGGAGTAGGCGCCCGTGATTGCCCAAGCAGTTGCCGGACCGCCTCGATGACCGGGCTGAACTCAGGATCCGCCCCATCGCCTTGCCAGCCCATCAGCATGGCGGTCTGGATACGTTTGAACTCGAAGGGAATCGCGGTGTCATCGATCAACACCGGGATGAGACACTCGCGATCGGCCGCCGCCGCGGCTTCGGTTTTCACCCAGCGCGAGCGCACAGCATCCTTGGACCACAAGACAATGACGCAGGGCGCCGCGTTTAGTTCCTGCTCGATGACCTGATCGAAGGCCTTGCCGAGTGGGATCTCGCGATCCCACCAAACCGACCAGCCAAGGGATTCTAACGCGTCGGCAAATTTCTGCGCGGTGGCGCGGTCCTCGCTGGCGTAACTGAGGAAGATGTCGCTCATGGTTTGACTGTGAATACGCCTGGCAAACTCGACCGGCTGTTACCTGTCATCGGAATGACTATCAGTAGACAAATGGCGCGCTGCGAGTTGTTGGTAATGAACGGAGTAGCAGCCGGCCGAGAGTCGTTGCATTAACAAGCAGGAAAGACTCTCAGTACATGTAGCCACTTGCGCCAACAGACCTTGGACCAATCGGCAAGCCTGGCGTATTAGCGCTATCTTTCTTTTTTTTCCGCCTGACGGCAAGTTACCTAGCCCGCACCTGGTAGCGTTCGACATCGTCGCCCGGTTGCCGGAAATCGTTATCGGTCGCGCGACTTTCGGATAGACATAATTTCGATGACTTCCTTACTTTCTCGACCCACATCCAACTTACGCAGATTTTTTCGGCGGCCGCAGGCACAAACTGAGCACGGCGGCGGTGAACAGCATGGCGATAAATATACTGAAGGACAGGTGGTAACTCTGGGTGTAGTCGAAGAGCAGGCCGAAGAACGGCGGACCGCAGGCGGAGAAGATGCTGGTCACCAGTGAGCCCATGCCGCGAATCGTTCCGAGCGAGAGGCGGCCGAAAAAGTCGGCCCAAATGGTTTCCGCCAGCACCGCTGTACCGCCCATACCGATGCCGTAGATAAAAAAGCCGGCATAGAGCGGCACCATTCCGGGCAGTAACAGTGCGACCAACAGGCCGGCGCCTTGCAGCCCGCATTTGGCCATATTGAGGATACCGTTGTCCATGCGGTCGGCGAGCATGCCCCAGACGATCGGCGTGCTGAACTGCATGATCGCGATGATGCTCATCACCGAGGCGGCCACCAGTATCGGATGGCCTTGATCGGTGACGTAGGAAAACACATGGAGATTGAGTCCGGTGACACCGATCTGGGCGACGCCGAAAGTGGTGGCAATGAGCCAGAAGACCGGCGTGCGCAGCGCTTCGCTCCGGCTCCACTCGACATCGTCGGCGCCGGTGCGCTTGGCGTAGCGCGGCTTTTTTGGCGTTGCGACTTGCGCTTTCACCTCCACCGGGCCGCCGTCGGGCAGCAATCCCATTTCTTCCGGGGAGCGGCGCATGAAAAGCAAGGCCGGCGCGACTACCAACAGCAGGGCGAAGACGCCGAAGACCACCCAGGCGCCGCGCCAACCGACGTAAAGCATCAAGGTCGCCGCCGCCATCGGCATGCAGACTTTGGCCAGGCCGTGGCCCATGCCGGCGATGGCCAGGGCGCGGCCGCGCATGCGCACGAACCAGCGCGAGATCGAAACGTTGACCACCATGGAGCCCATGAGCGAATCGCCCGGACTGATGAGCAGCCACCGCACCAGCATGAACTGGACGAAACCCTGCGCTTGACCGAGACAGATAAAGCCGGCGCCGGAAATCAAACCGCCGGCGGCCATCAGCCAGCGTCCGCCGTAGCGGTCCATCAACGTGCCGACCACGGGCGCCGCCGCCGCGCCAATGAGAATCTCGCCGGAACGGATGAGCGAAAACATACCGCGGGAAATGCCCAGGTCGGCGGACAACGGTTTGAGAAATACCGCAAGGGTGCTGGAGATCGAAAATGCTGAAGCGATGTGGGCGAGAAAGCCGACGACGACGATCACCCAGCCGTAGTAGAGAGACTTTCTTTTCGCCGGTTGTTCGAGCAGAGGAGAGACGGGCATCTCCTGTTTGTAGCAAGAATCGCGGCGAAACTACAAGGCGCGCAGTCAAAGCGTTACATGACTGAAGGAGACGAGTTCTACTGCCCGGCGTTTCTGCCGACCGCCCTAGGTAAAGCCGAATAATTCTTTTAAACTGAAACCAATGAAGCGCACGCTAAAGTTGAAAACGTAATGTGAGCGACGAAAATCCGCAATGTTAGAACACAGACGCGACCCAGGACAGGAGCGTGTCGCATGAAGCTCAAGTTAGTGCTAACAGTCTCGTCGATTTATCTCGCCGTCCTTGGCGTCGGGTTCATGTTTGCCCCACGGCAGATAGGTATCGATGCCGTTCCAGCGGATGCCTCCCCCGCGCTGATCGCCTACCTGCGGATTTTCGGCGGTCCCTGTCTTGGGATTGCAGTTTTGAACTGGTTGGCTCGCGATGTGGATCCTTCGCCGGCGCGCAACGCCATTGTCCTTGCCAATATCGTCGGCTTCGGTTGCGTAACTGCTATGGATATATGGGCGGTGGTCAGTGGCAGCGGACGCGGCGCAATGAAGCTGTTTCTGGTGATTCATCTGCTTATGACGGTCGCTTTCGTCGTGGCCGGACGCGCCCGCACGGGAGCCCAACGACGTTAGGCCAGGCGGTTTCGATTAACACCCGAGCTTTCCCATGACGCGGCACGCCTGCTGTCGGCTCGGGGCCTCTCCTGCGATCGCTTTGCCGAGATAACTATGGTGAATGGCGGGTGCGTACTAGGGAATGGTGCTTTGAAATAAAGTCAGCGATGCCGATCGCGCGTTTCGCGTCAGCTCTACTACCGGGCTCGGTGGTTAAGCTCGAATAATTTTTCCAAATCGAAATAGCAGGACGGAGCTCTCGGTTGACGATGTAATCACACGACGAAAATCTAACCGGTGGCTGGGCAGCGCGGACTTACACTCTGAACCGGGCGATCAGATCGTCCTCGGGATCCGCGCCGAGGCCTGGGCCCAGCGGGACTTCGATTGCGCCGTTGATCACCGGCACGGTTTTGGCGAACGGAGTCGCGCCAAAATCGGCAAACATGCGCTCGAGCGGCGAATCTTTCTCTTTTACCGCGAGGCAATGCAACGCCGCTAGAAAAGCCGGTCCGAGATAAAAAGCGTTGGGCACGCAGGTGGCGCCCGCCTGCTCGACCTCGGCTGCTACTTTTGCCATGGCGGTGATGCCCAGCTTGACCATGGCGGGCTGAATGTAATCGGCCTTGCCGATGGTGACCATGCGGCGGAACTCGCGCAGACTGGTTGAGTTCTCGCCGATCCCCATGGGTATGCCAGTGGCCGTGCGCAGCTTGGCGAGAGCTTCGAAGTCCTCCGGAGGATATATCGGCTCCTCGACCCAGAACGGTTTGGACGGCGCCATCGCCGTGACGGCGGTCTCGGCTTCGGCCGCTGTCCAAGCGCAATTTGTGTCGACCATAAGAGGAATGTCCGGGCCGGTGACCTCGCGCGCGGCCGCGACCGCCGCGGCAGTGCGCTCATGCAGCTTAATGGAGCGATAGCCGCGTTCGAGCGCGCGGGCGGTGTTGCGCTTGATGTGCTCCGAGTTGCCGGAATATTGCAGCAACGAGGCATAGCATTCGACGCGGGTTCGTTTGGCGCCGCCAAGGAGCGTCGACACCGGCACCCCCGCCAGTTTGCCGCGAATGTCCCACAGCGCGATGTCGAGTCCGGCGAGGGCGTGGGCCAGCGGACCGGAGCGGCTCAATGAAAGCAGCATGCGTTCTATGCGCGGGACGAGTTGCTCGTCAGATGCGCTCTGGCCGACGGCGAGCCGCCTGATCCAGTGGTCGAACGCCGCGACTACCATGGGCCGGGCCGTGCCGAATGACTCGCCCCAGCCGACCACGCCGCCACTGGTGGTCACGCGCACATAAAGGCTTTCGACATGGGTGCGCGGCACACCTTGAGACATTGGCGCCGGGGCCCAGATGTCCAGCGGAACGCGCAGGGCGATCATGTCGATGGTTGAGATTGTCTGATCCATATTCCTATTTTTAACGGTGCATTTCGCCCGCCCGGTAATTCGAGCCCGCAGGCGACCGAAGGAGATGCTCAGACTCCCTTAACCAGGTATTCCTGAAAATATCAAACCATTTTTCAATTTGAACGCTTTAGTCATTTTGAATGGCGCGAATGATTTTCACCTGTGAAATTTTTCTGCTTTCACGGCACGCATCATTGGGTGTTGAAAATCTCGTGATACAACTTTGTATAGCGTTCGTAGTTTTGGCCGAGAAATTCCGGTGTGATGACTTTGGTTTTCGGCCGCCCCAGTTCTACATATTTCTGCTTCTGGCCGATTCGCACTGGGCTGCGCACGATGTCGATGCCGACAAATGCCTGGCCCTCCTCCGAGAGGGCCCAGTCGATGAAAAGCGCCGCGGCGTGGGGATGAGGCGCGCGACGCGCCAGCAACAGCACCTGGGCTTTGGAGAGTACCGGTTCCAAAAATCCGATGCCCAGCGGCGCGCCGGCATCGGCCATCAACAGCGGCCTTTGCAAGTGAGACCACGGCACAAGCTCAACTTCTCCGGCGGCGAGCAGCTGCGCCTGAAGCGTATAGCCGCTGCGAATCAGAACGTCCTGTTTGGCCAACCTGCGGAAGTATTCGATTCCGTCTTTTTCTCCCCAACTGTCGAGTAACCCGCCGAACACATCGCCGGCGTCTTTCTCGAGGGACATCTTGCGGCCGCGCCAGCGCGGCAGCAGAAGGTCTTGATAGGTCTTCGGCACCTCGCCGGTTTTGACCAGGTTCTTGTTGTAGGCGAGCCCCACGACCAGGTAATGGTACGCGCTCCAGAGATGTCGAGAATCGATGAATTCGGGACGCATCGCAGCCGTTTCAGGGGAGCGATAGGGATCGACGAAGCCGCCGCGAATGAGATCGGCAACCGGCCCGGCCGACAGCTCGATGATATCCACTTCCTGTTTTGCCGCCCGTCCTTCGTTGACCACCCGGTTATAGACGCCGGTGGAGCCCGAGCGATAGTGGCCGATCGAGACATATGGGTGGGCTTGACGGAACTTTTCCAGCATCGGCCGCGCCGCATCGATGCCGAGCGTACCGTAAACGACGAGCCGCGCTTCTTTCTTCGCTCCTTCGATAAGCCGGTTTTTTCGCTCCGGGTTTTTTAACCCGTCATAGACTTTGAGAATTTCACCCGCTGTTTGTGCATGAATAGGCGAAAGCGTCGCTGCCATAAAAGGACGGAAATAGCGATCCGGATCACTGCTTTGATATTCATTGTTGATTATCTGCGGGCAATAACGTTCGTGCCTTGTCGCGAGCAATTACAGGAAGCGATGCAGCAAATCTCGCGTCTCTCTTATAACGAAAAAAACCAATGTTAAGCATTTATGCAATCTTATATGTTGCGTCAACAGTAATCGCTGACCCGACTCGCGGACTAACGGTGCCGCGCTTAGAGTCTCCCGCGAATGAATAGAGGCACCGAGTTTCTTGCGATAAACAAATCAACTGGACCTTGGCCGGTCCCGGCAGTACTGTTGCCTGCGGGAGCGCGCACAGCGCGGATGTTGCAGCATGAATAGCGCACGACACTTTCTGACAGCGATCCGCGCACTGGGTAAGGAACGCCTCTGGCTCCTCGGTGTGCTCACCGCCGGTCATTTCGTCATTCACTGGTTCCAGCAGTTCTATCCGGTGATCTTGCCGGCGATCAAATCGGGATTGCATCTGACCAACGTCGAAGTCGGCGCGCTGACTTCGGCCCAACAAGTCATGGTTGGCCTCGGCCAGCTGCCCTTCGGTATGGTTGCCGATGCCATGGTGCGCCGTCGCGGCGGGATCCTCGCATTGGCACTGGTATCGATGGGCGTGGCCTATTTTCTTCTGGCGATGCCGGCGTTTATCTGGGCTCTGCTCGGCTCGGCGCTGATCGGCATGGGCACGGCAATGTGGCATCCCACCGCCGCGGCATCGTTGTCGAACCGTTTCCCGGAGCAGCGCGCCACCGCGCTGTCGATCAACGGCACCGGCGCGACTCTCAGCGATACGATTACGCCGCTGTTGGTCGGCGTGTTATTGGCAAATTTTTCCTGGCAGACGGCGACGCAGATGCAACTCCTTCCCGGCTTGCTGTTCGCCTTTCTGCTCTGGCGCGCTCTGGCCGGTGTATTCAGCGACAGCGCCGCGCCGCGCCAGCGTGTGTCAGCGCAATTTCGCGACGTCGCCGTCGTCATCAAGAATACGGCGTTTTTAGGGTTGGCGGTTGCCACCGGCCTGCTCTCGATGTCTCGGCTGATCATCCTGACTTTTCTGCCGATCTACCTGCAGGAGGATTTGCACTACTCGAGCGTCACCCTGGGAATTTACATCGCCCTGCTGCACGTGATGGGGACGATCTCGCAACCGGTCTTGGGCGTGCTTTCGGACCGCTTCGGGCGCAAGGCGGTGCTGCTGCCGTCATGCCTGCTGCTCGGATTATTTTTCGCCCTTTTGGCGGTGGCGCCGCCGGGCATCCCCCTCGGGCTGGTGATCGTCGCCATCGGCCTTTTTTTCTACACGCTGTTCAATATTTTCAATGCCGCGGTCATGGACGTTGCCGGCTCCAATGTCCAGGCAGCCACCTACGGGCTTACGTCGCTGATCACCCAGCTCGTGGTCATTCCCGCGCCGATGATCACCGGCTATTTGATCGGCGGGTTGGGAATCAAATTCGCGTTCGTCTTGGCGGGGATATTTCTGCTAACCGCCGGCCTGGTGCTCGCTCCGTTGCAGTTGTATCGAGGCATGCAGAAGTCATAGTGGTGGATTCGGGCTGATCGCTAGCGATAGTAAATAGAGCCAACAGACGACTGATATCTCGTACTCGTCAGGCCTTGTGCCAGGATCGGTGGGTGATCCTGAATGATGCGACCAAAGTCAAACGACCGGGCTCACACGTTGATTCCAGGTAGATGGACGAAAATCCGCACTGTCAAAATCGGATCGGCCAGAGCGAAAAAGATTCCCGCAGCCTTTTTCGTCTCAAGCTTCGAATATTTGACCCGTGTATATCATAATCATATACTTTTCTCATGTCCGATGTGTTGTGGGGGATCAAGGGTTTCGAGTGGGATGACGAAACTCCACCAAAAACGAAACAAAGCACGGTGTGACGGACCGTGAATCCGAGGAAATCTTTTTTAATAAACCGCTAATTGTTACCCGGAGTTCAAAGGGTGAAAAGGAGATTCGGTACGTTGCGCTGGGGAAAACCTACGGTAGTCGGCTTTTGACCGTAGTGTTTACCGTTCGTGCGAACCGGATTCGCGCGATCAGCGCGCGCCCGATGAGCAGAAATGAGAGGCAAGTGTATGAAAAAGAAAATTAAGCCGGTGCCGAAGTTCAGAAACGAGCAAGAGGAGAGGGAATTTTGGAACACCCATGACACCACGGACTACTTCGATTTTTCAAAGTCGAGCCGGCTCGAAATTGAATTTGATCGCGGCATCGAAGCTCCGGTGAAATCTATTTCGCTTCGATTGCCTCGTGACATGCTGAATCAACTCAAGGTCCTGGCGAATAAAAAGGATATTCCTTATCAGTCGCTCATCAAAGTTTACCTGGCGGAAAAGATCGCCGAAGAGCGGAAAGCGAGTTAGAGTCTATGACTTTACCACTCCGACTCAGAGGCGCGCCGGCTGAGATTAGCGAAAAGCGGCTTGGGTAGAGTGCTGCTCATAGCGTATACGGTAAGGAGTACTAATAATGACGAAACGACGCGGATCATCAGCGCGCGCCGCGCGAGCCGTAAAGAACGAAAAAGTTACGAAGTCAAAGAAGATTGACTTTTCCGATATCCCCGAGTTGTCCGACCGGCAACTTTCATCCATGCGGAGGGTCGGTAGGCCGACGATGGGTGACGAGCCAAGAAAGCTTATAGCGATTCGTTTGGACGCGAAAGTTTTAGGTTGGTTGCGCAAGACCGCCGAGAAAAAAGGACTGCCGTATCAGTCGCTGGTCAATGAAATCTTGGCAAGCGAGATGCGAAAGGCGAGTTAGTCGCTTCCTAGAGCGTGACTTCAGACTTGCCTACCACGGCGGTGTTCCTCAAGCGAAATGGGAGGCAGCGTTTTTATGGGCACGAGCGATCCGCGGCGTCTAAACAATTAGATAGAACCGGTCGCATTCCGTTCCTTATCATTCGATCTTCATTTGCGGCCGATTTCCCGGAGCAGCTTCTCCCATCGTTGCATCGCTTGGTCGTACTGGGCGGTGGACATGCCTGCTTCAGGATACCAAAGCTTGTACGGCGTTGGCTTCAGAGGACCGCCATAGTTCAGGTCGCCGAGAATCTTTGCTCCCTCCGGGCTGAGAAGAAAGTCTGCCATCAGTATCGCGGCATGCGGCCGTGCCGCCTGCGACATGATCGCTACGCCGCCGGTGTTGGTCGGCACGACATCCATCGGCACCCACTCGACCGGCGCTCCTTTGCCCTTTACCTCGACGGCATGATCGCGAAAGATGGTCGGTGACAGAGGAACTTCACCCGAAACCACCAGGTCCGCCATCGCTCGCCCGGAGGCAGAGTGCAGCATGACTTCCTGAGCCTTGAGTTTCTTCACGAACTCTTCACCTTTAACTTTGAGTATCGCTCCGATCGCTCTCACTCCGGTTTCGTTGGAAACGAAGCCGATTTTCCCCTTAAGCTCGGGTCTCAAAAGGTCGTCATATTTTTTTGGCGCGGCAGACGCCGGAATCAAGGTCGTGTTGTAGCCGATGCCGCTGTACGTCTCGCGATCGACCGCCCAATAGACAAGCCCTCGGCCGGCGTTTTCTTTTGTGCTGGCGGGATATTTTTGCAGATGGGGAGAGGTGTAAGCGGCAAGCAGTTTATTCTCGCGCAAATAAGTCAGTGGCGGCACCGTCGTTTCCAAAACGTCGGCGAGGATCTGCTTGGCCTGGGCCTCGGCGGTGGCTCAAGCAAAACTTTTCCGAAAAACCCGCGCCGCTGCGCATGGCCGCGGCTTCCTATTTCGAACACCGCATCGCGCGGATGCCGAGCGGAAAACATTTCTCCGCCTCAAGTCGGCATCCGCGCGCTCGCGCCTTCAAACACCAGAAGCCTATTTGTCGATTGCGCGCGAATAAGCCATGCGCTTCCCGGCAACAGAAAAAGAATTGCAGCATCACCACAAGCTTAAATCGTCGTAACGTTTAGCTCTCGTTACGCGTCAGGCCTTCTGCCGGGCTCGGGTGCACTTCGGTCGCCGGCTATTTCTTGATGGCGAAGTCCGCCTCGCCAAAAATCTGCCGGATCTCGATCACGTCGCCTTCGTCGGCGGGGCACCGCTGCGCCCATTTCACGAGCTCTTCTTTTGAGTTGGCCTCCACCAGCCAATAACCGCCCAGCACTTCTTTCGACTCGATGAACGGCCCATCGATCACCGCCGGCTTCCCTTTGCCGAAAGAAACCCGCGCGCCGGTGTTGAGTGGATGCAGGCCGTTCAGCGAAAGGATTTTGACGACCTTGCCCAACTCCTCATTGAAGCGGGTCATTTCTTCGATTTTCTTTGGATCCGGGACAAAGCCGGGGTCCAACTTCTTATTGCCTTGGTAAACATTGGGAATCATCAGCATCATGAATTGCATAGGTTTTCTCCTTGATTTTTATTTGGGGTCCTGCACTTTAGTCGTTTGGCGGCCCGCCAATTCGACACACAACCAGCTTTTTCGATCTCCTGGATTCGCTGGATTTAAGATGTCGCGCGTCACGGCGGCGCCGCTGGCTTTCGTAAGAATTTTCCCCGGCGGCACGGCGGAACGTCGAGCCCGCCGCGGTTAGCGATCGCAACGTCGCGCAATCGTGACCCAATCGGTTCCAAGCCGAGCCAGCGTTTTGAACGATTTGAACGGAGCGCAGCGGTTGAACGTTTTGAACACGCTCAATCCCCATGGAGCGCAGGGCTTGAACGTTTTGAACACGCTCGGAGTTATATAGCCGGAGCTCAAGTTGATTTCGAAAACAGCCGGAAAACCGCCTCGGCCGCTTCCAACAAACGGTGATCCTGGTTGCGGTGACCGATGAGCTGAATGCCGACCGGCAGACCGGACGGTCCGGTAAACGCAGGCAAGGTGACGCAAGGCGTATAGGTCCACGTCGACAGGATATTGAACGAGGTATCGCCCGTGCTGGCGAGTCCTGCCGGAGCTTCTCCGAGAGCGCTGGGCATGAGCAGCAGGTCTATATCCTTCATGGCGTCGGCGAGATGTCCGCGGCACTGAGCCAGCACGCCTTCGGCTTCTCGATATTGTTCGTAGGAGACATTGAGCGCGGCGAATTTGTCGCGCTGGAACTCGCTCAACAGGTTCCAATGATGCTGCCGCTCCCAGGTGAGGCCACGGGAGAACTCGTAATCATTGATGCGCCGGCCGATAGCCTCGAAGTTTTCAAACGGCTTGCCGAGATCGAAGTCGGAGAGCTTCGCTCCAGCCTGGACCAGCGCGCGTGCCGCGTCTTCGAGAAATGTTTTCGTATACTCCTGCGCACGGTCCCAAAACATGCGGCAAAAGCCGATCTTGAGTTGGTTCACCGGAACGACAGCCAGAGGTTTCGCGGCGAATCCTGTAACCGCGGCGCGAAACAGCGCAAGGTCTTCCACCGCCCGGGCGAAAAGTCCCACGGTGTCGAAGGACGCGGTGTTCTGCTTCACGCCCTGGGTGCTCACTTCGCCGTAGCTCGGTTTGTAGCCGATGCAGCCGCAGAACGCTGCCGGACGGATCACCGATCCGACCGTCTGGGTGCCGAAGGCGAGCGGCACCATGCAATCGCCGACCGCCGCGGCGGAGCCGCTGGAGGAACCGCCCGGCGTATGCGCGGGATTGTGCGGATTGGTCGTGTTTCCCAATGGCGTTCGACTGGCAAACTCGGTGGTCACCGTCTTGCCCAAAAGCACGCCGCCGGCAGCGCGGCTCAGTGCCACGCAGGCCGCGTCCGCCATAGGACGGTTGCCTTTGTAGATGGGCGATCCGTACTCGGTGGGCAAGTTGGCCGTGTCCATAATGTCCTTGGCCGCGAATGGAACTCCGTGCAGCGGACCGCGGCTCGCGCTCTTGTCGCATTCCCGCGCCTGCGTGAGGACAAAATCGCGGTCCAGATGGACCCATGCTTTGACTTGCGATTCCCGTGCATCGATCCGCTCGAGACAGGATCGCACCAAAGCTTCGGACGTGAGTTTGCCTTCGCGAATTCGTGCCGCCGCCTCACTCGCCGATAACCGAAATAAATCCGCCATGTGATTCTCCTTGGCAAAATCCGAAAAACATTTAGGACCATAACCGAGTGGGCGTCGTGACTGCAACTGGAGCCGGTTTAATCTGCCGCCAGCGCCGACATGAAATATTGACGTTGCTGCGACAGGCTTTTTAGTGGTTGTCGGGAATTTTGATAATCGCAAGGGAGATGACCCCTCACTTGCGAGAGTGCCGGTGTCCACCATCGGAATTTAGCGGGCGGTGTCCGGGCAGTGCCTGACTCGAATCAAGGGTCAGGCTGAGCTGCCCCGGGTTTGACGGGCTGAGTTAGCCCCGGTTTGACGGACAGTTAGTTTAGTGGACACTTTTCCTGCACCTTCTTATAAGTCGTTTCGGAACAGTGGGATCGGCATTGCCGCTCAAGGCTGCCACACTGGCCGCGCCGGCAACGCCTTGTCCAAATGCGATCGTTTGAAAAAGAAAAACCCGTCAAAGTGATCGGCCGGGACAAGTTCAACGCCACTTTCGTAGGGCCCGGGGGAGTTCTGATTTTGCATCCACCATTTTTTGTGTTCCGACAAAAAAGCGGCGTTTGACGCGAAAAATGCGAACACATGTCCGGCATCGGTGAGTTTTTTATCCAGCGAATTGCCAGCAGTTGGCAGCGACCATTCGCCTTGTGCGCCGCTGGCTTCGTGAGCGGTTAAGGCGATATTAAAAACTTTTTTTCGGGTCATCTGGGTGAAAAAGTAGACGGCCGATTTAAGATCGCCGTAGCCCCACCAGTCGGCCGACGAACGGTTGTGCGACACATGGCTGCTGTGGGCGGATAGGATAGCGCGCGCGGCACCATGTTTGGCCATGAGCAACAGCAAATTTCTGCCCTGCGCACGGTCGCGTTCATTCCAGCTCATGATATCGTTCGTCCACTGCTGGTTGTGATAGCCCAGCCAGCCCAGCAGGGTTGAAGCGGAAATCGCCAGTTCGAAGGCATCCTCGGCACCGGGCTCTTTTTTCGTTTGTTTATCCAGCCCCGATTGCCGAGCGCTGTCGAGCAGCGTGGTCAATAAGGCGCGGCATTTTTGGTAATCGGCCTCGGGAAAAACTTTTTTTTCGCCGGGCGCCAGTTTTTCAAAAATAGCGTCGACCTCCGCCCAGGTCGATGCCTTGTGCGCGGGGCAGTGCGTCGCGATGTTCTTGAGGCGCGCGACATCAATCCCGGCAGGAATGGCAAGGGACTGGATACGCGCATAGTGCTCCCAAGGCCGGTCCCAAACATCCATGCCGCGGAAGATAATCGGATTGCCCGGGTTGGAGCGGTTGAAACCGCACATCCATTCGAGCAACGGCGCATCGGATAGCGTCGGGAAATACAGCACATCCACCGGCGCCGGCGACCTGGTCTTGCTGCACGCGGCCAGCCAGCGGCTCAGTTCAAGGCTGCGCAGCGGCGGGTTTTCCCAGACGATCAGCCGTAAGCCGTGCTCGGCAACCAGGTAACGGATCAGGCGTGCTTGTAATTTCAGCAATGCGGACGAGCCGTGCACCGTTTCGCCGATGGCGATAACGTCAGCTCCGGCGACGCGCTCGCGCAGCAGCGCCGATAGTTCGGCGTCGGGGATTTTTTCGGGCGCCATTTTGAACTCCGTAACGCCCGGCAGCGCGCCGAAAACCGGCGCGCTCATCAGCAAAGCAGCAATGAGGACAAATGATTTCATGTCGAGGAATACCGCGTAAGCACTATGCTTTCACGCCAAACTCATTGCAGGGAGCGAAGGCCGCCATCCTTGGCAGCCCGATAACAAGTGCTTTTATAAGTATTTGATGGGTAGCGCTAGAGTCAATCGTCGCGCGCGACGCGAAAGCCTCGGCTGTAGAGCCGGATAACGATAGGGCTGCCCACGCGGTACGCCGAGCGCACGCCGAGCGGGTGGTCATCCCATGAGCCGCCGCGCACGGCGCGCATGAAACATTCGCCGCTGCCCCACACACTGCCATCGGTGGGCGCGCCTTTGTAGTCGCCGTTCCAGCAGTCCTGCGTCCACTCGCCCGCGTTGCCGAGCATGTCGTGCAGGCCGAACCCGTTGGCGCGATAACTGCCTACAGGGGCGGTGAAAGCATGGCGGTCGCGGCAATTGGCGACATATGCCGCGATCGCGCCCGGAATTTGCGCCTGTGCGGTGCGATCGGCGCCGTTTGCATACTCGCAGGACTGGTCGGCTTCGTTACCCCAATAACGTGCTGTCATGGCGCCCGCTCGGGCGGCATATTCCCATTCGGCTTCGGACAGCAGGCGATAGTTTTTTGCGGTTGTCTGGCTGAGCCACCGCGCATAGGCGTTGGCATCCTCCCAGCTGACACACACGGCCGGGTGAGCATCGTGCTGGCTAAAGCCGGTATTGCGCCAGCTCTTCGTGTCGTCTATCGCGAAATCGTCGCCAGTCCAGATAAAACATCCGTCGCTGCCGCGGTTCGTTGCCTCGGCGAACACTCGGTACTGGCCGCGTGTGATCTCAAATTTGCCGGCAGCGAAACTTCGCACGATCACCTCGCGCTGCGGCTGGCTGCGATGGCGAAACGGTTCGCCCAGTTGTTCGCGCTCTTCTTCTCCCGGCGCCGCGCCCATTACGAACCGTCCGGCCGGAATCCACACCATCTCCGGGCAACCCGGACAGTCCCTGAACGAACTCCCGGGTGCGCGTATCGGGGAAGGCTGTGTGGCGGTATTGGCGGCGCCGGCAGCGAATTCCGATGGGACGCCGTAGGCGCCGAAGCGCAGCAACGCGAGCGCGCAGCTACCCGCTATCGTCGCCAGTTTCATCAAATATTTGTGCATGGGCACCTTCAGGGGTTGCGCCGAAACCTTATCCGGTTACATCGCTAGCGTCCACGAATGAAGGCGTTCCAAGGTAAAGGTTAGGGAAGACTCTTATTTGTTATCGCCGATGATCACCGGCTACTTGATCGGCGGGTTGGGGATCGAATTCACCTTCGTCTTGGCGGGACATTTCTGCTCATCGCCGGCCCGGTGCTCGCTCCTTGCAGTTGTACCGGGGCATGTCAAATTCATAGAGGTGAATTCGGGCTGCGCGCTAGCGATTTTAAATAGAGCCAACGCAACCGTTGATCCGGATACTGTATTTGTCCGGCCAATGGCGGATCTGTTTTACTTGGAAGGATGACGGTCCGTACGACGTTGAAATAGTGGATTATCATTAAGGAGTAACAAAATGAAAAAGAATGGAATGGGACCGGTTCCGCCGGGTGAAATTCTCCACGAGGAGTTTTTGAAACCGCTGGGCCTGACGGCAAACGCCCTCGCGAAGGCGATCGGGGTGGCGCCGCCCAACCGGATCACGGCGATTCTGAAGGATGAGAGAGGCATCACCGGGGATACGGCGATCCGGCTGGGAACGTTTTTCAAAACATCGGCGGAATTCTGGATGAACTTGCAAATGACCTATGATCTGCGTAACGCCGAAAAGGCCCTGCCGGCGAGGGTGAGAAAGAGTATCGAGGACAATAGGAGCGAGCTGGCGTGATACGCCAACCGGCGAGAGCAAAAGCCGAAACGCAAGTCGAGAAATAGTCGCCGGCTAGATGAGGAAGGCGAGTTAGCAAGCTCGCATTCACGACGAACAGCAAAAATAAAAGACTGGCGCCGATGCCGGCTGTGTTTATTAAAGAGCTAAGAGCGGACTTGACCCCTTTTGACCCTGATCCTTCTCCAGACCTTGAAACGACCGGACCGGCCCAAAATACAACAGGGGGGGTGATGCTGAGCCAACTCTATCAGCATTCCTTGATTGTGACTACAATTAGAACTACAATTCTAAGGTGAATGAAATCGTCTTCTCTCCGGCCGCGGTGCGTCAATTCAAACGGCTCCCCGCCGCAGCTCGAAGGCTGATGAAGAAGACCATTCGCGAACGTTTGTCTGAACAAGATCCTACGGAAGAAGCCCGCAATCGCTTCCGGTTGCGGCGAATCTCTGAGCACGCCGATTACGAGCTTCGCGTTGATCCGTGGCGGGTGTTTTACCGTGTACAGGACAATACAGTGACAGTTGAGCTGATTGGACAGAAGAAAGGGAACGTCCTTTTGATCGAAGGGAAGGAGTTTGAGCTATGAAAATCGAAAGTCTCCGTGAAGTTAAAGCAAATTTGAGTAAGATCGTCAACGAATTACCTTCGGAACGGTCGGTCGTGATAACCAAAAATGGTCGTCCTTGCGCGGTACTTTTCCCCGTCACCGAGGATACAGACATTGAAAGCATGGTGCTCGCGCAAAATAAGGAGTTCTGGCAACTCATGGACCGCGCTCACAAAGAAGGAGAAAAAAAAGGGTTTACCAAACTCAAGGATTTGCCTGACTAGGAGGCCATTTAACAAAAAAAAGGGACGGCGATCCGGCGGGGAACGTTTTTCAAAACATCGGCGGAATTCTGGATGAACTTGCAAATGACCTATGACCTGCGCAACGCTGAAAAGGCCCTGCCGGCGAGGGTGAGAAAGAGTATCGAGGTTAACAGGAGCGAACTGGCGTGATACGCCAAACCGGCGAGGGCAAAAGCCGAAACGCAAGTCGAGAAATAGTCGCCGGCTGGATGAGGAAGGCGAGTTAGCAAGCTCGCATTCACGACGAACGGCAAAAATAAAAGACTTGGCGCCGATGCCGGCTGTGTTATTAAAGAGCTAAGAGCGGACTTGACCCCTTTTCGTTTCGCGACCCCTTTCGATCTTCGACCCCTTTTCGATCTTTGAATACGCCAGAAGGTTGAATACTTAGTCGCTAAGGTGAGTCTGGTTTACGGCAATGAAATGGCTTCGCGCCGTAAAGAACCTGCACAGAGCGGGGCTTAAAGCAAAATTTCTGTGAAAGAACTACACGCAGCGAAAACCCAGATCGGCGGCCGGGTGCGATTACTCCGGCGCTTCCAAAGCGCGGCAAGGTCCGAGCACGGTCAGTAAAATAATGCCGCGCCGCACCTCTCGGTTATCTGTCAAGAGCCGTCTCGTGGCTTGCGATCTCGATCGGCGCGCAGAAGTTTTTGGCGTCGGCGCGGCGGCCGCCCGCTCGCGCCGCGATTTTGTTTCCACTCTGGCGACGATTATCTCCGGGCCGGCCGGCAATGGCGACAGGGCTGGCTGCTCAGCTCGCGGACGGGCGGCACGGCGCCTCCTCCGCACTCGTCCTACCAACCAATGGAGCAGTGGCCAAAGGATGAATAGGAGTAAGATCAGCAGCCGGTCCAAGGGAAAATTTTCCATGCTTGTCTCCGCTAGCGAGTCTGGCCGGTTGGCGGCTCATCGCCGGGACCGGCGATGGCTTCGCGCATCGACGTATCGGCCTGGACGTTCTTCATGCGGTAATAATCCATGATGCCGAGATTGCCTTGCCTAAACGCTTCGGCCATGGCGCGTGGCACTTCGGCCTCCGCCTCGACCACGCGCGCCCGCATCTCTTGCTCCAAAGCCACGGCCATAGCGCGGCGCTCTTCTGCTTTAGCTTGAGCGATCTGCTTATCGGCGTTGGCCTGATCGATTTGCAGCTTGGCGCCGATGTTGTCGCCGACGTCGACGTCGGCAATATCGATCGACAGGATCTCGTAGGCTGTCCCGGCATCCAAGCCTTTACTCAGAACATGCTTGGAGATGTGATCCGGATTTTCGAGCACGTCCTTGTGCGACTCGGCGGAACCGATGGTGCTCACCATGCCTTCGCCCACCCGCGCAATGATGGTTTCCTCGCCGGCGCCACCCACCAGCCGGTCAATATTCGTGCGCACAGTGACACGACAGACTGCGATCAACTGGATGCCATTTTTGGCGATGGCGGCGATCTTTGGCGTCTCGATAACTTTTGGAATTACCGACATCTTCACCGCCTCGACGATATCGCGGCCGGCCAGATCGATGGCCGCGGCCCGCTTAAACAACAGAGGAATATTCGCTTTGTCCGCGGAGATCATCGCGTTCACCACCCTGACAACGTTGCCGCCGGCCAAAAAATGGGCTTCGAGATCGTTGAGCGGAATGTCGATCCCGGCTTTGACCGCGCTGATGCGCGCCGTCACCACCGTGCCCGGCGGCACTCGGCGCAGGCGCATGCCGATCAAAGTAAGGAGCCCGACATAGGCGCCCGACGCCCAAGCGGCGATCCACAGCGGTAGCGGCACCAGATAGAGAACAAAGATCACGCCGGCCAGCAGTATTATGAGCAAGGCAAAACCACCCGCGACCTCGAAACCAAACATAGTTAACTCCCTTCCGTTGTTGACTGGTGCCGTCGCACGACGATGCGATTACCGTCGACGCGGCTGACGATAATCGGCGCGCCGGTTTCGATGAACTCACCGTCGGAGACGACATCGACTCGATGACTTTCAATATCGGCAATGCCCGCCGGTCGGAGCGGTGAAACCGCCCGCCCGGTTTTTCCCTGCCAAGTCAGATCGCTCTGCGGCGCCGAGACAAAGCCTTCGCCGGTGGGCAGCTCGGTGTCGAGTATGAGTTGTCGTCCGAAGGGCAAGCGCGGCAAATATTTAAGCGTGAACAGGCTGACGATCAATGCCGCCAGTAGTGAAAAAACTACCTGGCCGACCGCGTTGAGCATGAACTCCCAGGTGGCGCCGGCGCCGACAAGGCTCAGGCTCAATCCTCCGAGCGTGGCGGCAATACCAAGGATGCCGGTGATGCCGAAACCGGGGACGACAAAAATCTCCAGCGCCAGTAAAAAGATACCGGAGCCCACCAGGAGCAGTTCCTCCCAGCCCGCCAACTGGACCAGCCAGTGACCCCAAAAGAATAGCGCCAGGCTGGCGATTCCGAGAGCGCCGGGTACGCCGAAGCCGGGCGTGCGCAGTTCTAGTATGATGCCGAGCATGCCGACGGTGATAAGCAGCGAGCTGGTGACCGGATGGGTGAGAATGCGCACCAAATTCTCCGCCCAATTGGGTAATGGGCGCCTGACTTCGGCCTTCTCCAGGCCCAACTGTGCCAGCAATTTTTCAATGCTATCGGCGCGAAAATCGGCCACCTTATGCTTCAGCGCCTCCTCGGTGGTGAGCGTCAGGAGCTTGCCCTTTGCGATCAGCCCGGGAATTTCAACGTCGCTATCGACCATCGCTTCGGCGATCAAGGGTGGCTTTTTACGGCTCTCGGCGGTGGCGCGAAATTCCTTGCGCACGTAAGAAACCGTTTTTTCCTCCACCGGCTGCGCCGGCGCGCCCGGCTGTCCCATTTGTACCGGAGTCGCGGCGCCGATGGTGCCGCCGTCGGCCATGACGATCTTCTCCGCGGCAAGACTGATCAGGGCGCCCGCTGAGATCGCTCTTTTGTTTATGAATGCGACGGTCATTACCCGCGCGTTGATGAGGAGGTCACGAATAACGACTGCGGCATCGACTCTTCCGCCGAAAGTATTGATGTCGAGAATCACCGCCGTCGCGCCTTGCTGCGTCGCTTCCGTTAGCACGCGTTCAACGAATGGGGCTAGGCCGAGATCGATGATCCCCTCGATCGGCGCGACATAAACGATCGGGGCTTTGCTCTGACCGAGCAAAGGCTTGCTAGAGTTGGCGCTGCCGAGGATTGCGAAACCAATGATTATGAGGGCGCCGGCCGATTTCTTGAGCTGCACGATGTTTATGCATAGGGCAAATCCTGGGCCGCGGATTTGGCCAATTTTCACTTTGAAATGGGTTGTATGAAGCTGATTTGTCATGGATGAAAAAAATTTATAAGGCCGAAGTTGGGTGGAATATCGATCGCGTCCGCCATGGGCGCAATCCGTCACGTAGAGGTTGAATTCGTTTCAAGAGCTCTTGAGCAATCTCGTTGGCGGCCTGGGTCAGGGTTTTCCGCATGGTGCGATCAGCGACAGAGCCTCGCTGGCCTCCCCATCCATTTTGCCACGTGATGCCGGCAAGGATTTGCCCATTCGCTGTATCAGTCACTCTGACGCTGGCGCTTTCAGGGGTACCATCCTCTCCGTTAACGGACCTGGCCGTAAGAACTGCCTCGATACCCATTTCGCGAAGAAACTCAAAACCCTTAGTCGTTGTCCACTCGAATTCTTGAAGCCCCGCCGCCCGACGGTGGCCACGGTCTGTTGAGGCTCGAGCCCGATCGCATCCCCAAGCAGGCCAGATCCTGGAGCAATAGCAAGCCGGGCAATCGGCCGTGATATGGTTTGTTGGGGTTGGATGACCGACATTTGCGACCCGGCACAGGAAGCGGCGAGCAGAATCGCGGCAAATAGTGCAGGTCGGACACAGGACGGATTCGGTCATAGAAGCCGCTTTAACACTGCCGGCGGGTGCATAACAAGTCCGATTCAACAACCTTGACGCGAACGTTTTTCAAAATATCGGCGGAATTCTGGATGAACTTGCAAATGACCTATGACCTGCGCAATGCCGAAAAGGCCCTGCCGGCGAGGGTGAGAAAGAGTATCGAGGACAACAGGAGCGAGCTGGCGTGATACGCCAAACCGGCGAGGGCAAAAGCCGAAACGCAAGTCGAGAAATAGTCGCCGGCTAGATGAAGAAGGCGAGTTAGCAAGCTCGCATTCACGACGAACAGCAAAAATAAAAGACTTGGCGCCGATGCCGGCTGTGTTTATTAAAAAGCTAAGAGCGGACTTGACCCCTTTTTGAGCCTTGACCTTGACCTTGTTGAGCCCTGACCCCTTTTTGAGCCCGTTACTCGTCAGGCCTTCTGACGGGCTCGGTGAGTAAGCGCAAATTATTCGTCTAAACTGAAACAACAGATTTGCGCTCTCACGTTGACCACGTGATGAGACCGCTAACAAACCGCGACGCAGAGGATCACTGAAAAGGTGTTCAACGAGTTTGTCCAGCAATTTGACAACGTCCCCTACGATGCACGGCCATCCAACGCACGAGTCAGCTTGGAACCCAAAGGAGGCTCACGACAGCCCCAAGCGAGGGAATCGCCATCGAGTGCTCCACGACCTCCGGCGCGCGTCCGCTATTAGACTCTATCCACGCATCGCCCCTGACCTCTTCCGGCTCCTCGGGCACAGCACCCTTACGAAAGAAGTCAGTCGCGAGAGACGCCGGCTCGAGCAGCTGTCCCCAGCCGATGAGCCGGAACCAAAAACTGTCGCTCTTTCGCGTCCAGCTGACGCGACCCTTCTCCGAGTAGACGAGGGCACACTTCTCCGGCGAGAACTCAACGAAGCGAATAGCAGTAGCGGTGATTGACGTTTCGAACTCGTCCGCAAGCTTTTGTACCGGTCCCAAGTCAACCGGGGACACCTCACAGCGACGACGTACCAACTTTTCAGGCAGCAGAAGCTCGACGGCGAAGATATTCGCCTCGGATTCTTTGGACTCACCCTTGTAGTCGAGCATAGAACGCTCTTGGCAACCCGCGAGCGCTGATCCGTCGTGCTTTAGAACGAAGTGCCCAAGCTCATGCGCGATACTGAATCGTTGCCGTCCCACGTTCGAGACCCAGCTTCCGACGCGTATGCGCGCGCGGTCGCCGACTCGCGCGAGGCGAGCGACGGCACCAGCTAGTTCTCCTCGCACGACAATAACACCGAGGTCAGCCGCAAGACCCTCGAGTACGAGGTGTTTCGGCTCTTCGATGGCGTAGCGGTCAAGGATCTCTTTCGCCGCCGCCCTCGCTCGTCTCTCAGGAAATGATAGCTCTCGACGGCTCAACGCTACTCCTCGCCGTTGCCCTCGTCGGTCTTAACCGCGTCGAGGTCTTCAAGCAACGACCGCAAGTCGTCGTCGGGTACATCACTCAACTCCCGATGTTCCACGGCAGCCTGCCGTTCTCCAACCAGCTTCAGCAGCTCTGCGCGTGGAACGTCACGATACCGGCCCGCGGTCCGGGCCGCAGGCAGCGTACGGCCTAGCTCCGCGATTCGCACCCGCCGCTGCTCTGCGATAGCTCGGTTCGCCAGGTCACGAGCCCGGGCAATCGCCGCATTCGCATCTGGTCCCAGCTGAAGCGCCTCTTCGCAGGCCGCCTCATCCTCGAAGACCTCCGACGCAAGGTCGTGCGACAGGGTCTCCAGAAATTTCAGCTCGTCTCGGTCTTCTCCGCTCATGGGTCCTCAGTTTATCACTTTGCGAGCGGCCTCAACTAGCTCGGGCGGGAGTTCCGCAATGAGCCGGTCGAGCCGCTTGCGTGCGTTTGTAACATCGCTTGGTGAGAGTCCGGTCGCATCGCCAATGGCACTGCGCCCTTCGACGCCCTCCTCATATGCCATCAAGAGGAGCTGAACACCCTCGTCTCCTTTGTCCGTGGCCACCCGGAAGAGGTGTGCCTTGACTTTCCGCACCACGTCCCGCAGCGCTGCGAGTTCTCCGGTAGGGTCGGCGTCTGGCTTACGCTCCGCCAGCACCTTGTCAATGATCTCTTCCAGGGCAGCGGGCTTGCGGCGGGTCAGGAGCTTCGATGTCCGCCCGCGAATCGCACCACAGAGATGTGTCGAGAGCGCCACCGCCTCGGGATTCCACGTCAGGCGGCCGCGCACAGTATCGACAATAACCTGGTTCACGAGGTCGTCCTGGTCGAGGTCGACGCCGACGCCAAGCTTCTGGAGGAGGAACACCCGCTTTCGTGCGTAGCCGAACACCACCTTCAGCGTTCGCGGCTCCGCGAGCGCAGCCTGGATGGCCGCCAGGACCTCCGGACCCGGCGGCTGCTCTTCTTCGTCGTCTTTACCCAATCCGCCTTACCTCTCTGCTTAGTTCTGTCCACAACCCCTTCCAATTTGCCGCCGGCCGGCCCCTTCGGGGACGATCGTCATGTTCTGACCGGCACGTCGTCGGACATGCGTTGCCCGCCGCGGCAATCCGTCAGTCTGAGCGGATATTACCTCACCGAGGGTGGGCTCCGCGATGCCGGCCCGTACGCGCGGTCATCGGCAAGCGGCAAATCGGTCGCTGTCGTGGACAGTAGCTATTGATTGAAAACAAAAAGCCGGCGTCCTCAAGACGCCCGGCGATGGAGGTATCCGATGGAACAACAGCAAGAGTCAGCAACGACCAAACATCCCGCAAAGGGCCCGAGGTTCGAGGTGAACGTCGAGGGCGTCATCCACGAGTGGTCGTCATCGACCATCACGACGGAGCAGGTTGCCGCGCTCGGCGGCTTCGACCCGGCGATCGGCGTGCTCGAAATCGACCTCATCACGAACGAGGAGCGACAGCTTCGTCCGGGCGAGACCATCGAGCTCAAGCCCGGCATGGGCTTCGCGAAGAAGCGCCGCTTCCGTCGCGGGTGAATCGCCATGGAGGAACGCATCGAGCAGGAACTCAGGCTTCTCCTCACTAGGTGGCCGGAGATCCAGTACGACGCTGGCGGCCGGTGGGTGTTCCTACCTGGATACCCGCTGCCCGCCGGCTGGAACCGAGCCGTGACCGACGTCGTCTTCCAGATTCAGCTCAACCACCCAGGCGCGGCTCCGTACGGCTTCCTGACGCCGAACGGCCTGCTCTACAACGGCAACGTCCCGGCGAACTACCAGGACCCCGCGCCAACACAGCCCTCTTTCTCCGGACCGTGGGGGTTTTTCTCCTGGTCGCCGGAAGACTGGCAACCGCACGCGGACGTTGCCGCCGGCTCGAACCTCTTTACGTGGGCGCAGAGCTTTACGCGCCGCTTCCTTGAGGGAGCGTGATGCGCAGCGAACTGCACGTCCCCTCCGTGACGTACCAGAAGGCGTTCGGCCACCTGTTCTCGAACATGGAAACGGAGCACGCTGCCTTCCTATACGCTCGCATCTCTAATACTGGGAGCACGCTCGTGCTCTCAGTAGAGGACCACTTGTTAGTGCCGCGCGATGGCTTCGTCCGCCGGTCCGCCTATCATTTCGAGCTGTGCGACGACATTCAACGCCAGGTCATCAAGGACGCGCACGCGCGGGAGTGTTGCGTGGTTGAAGCGCACTCGCATCCGTTCCCGGCGCCGGCGTGCTTCTCCCAGACCGACGTTCTCGGACTCCTAGACTGGGTTCCACACGTCCGCTGGCGTCTGGCCGGTCGCCCATACGGCGCCATCGTAGTCGCCCCGGGCAGCTTCGACGGAATCGTGTTCTCCCTCGGAGACATACCGGCGGTGCTCGATACCATCATTGTTGGCGGAATCCACATGCGACCGACCGGTGCCACGAATCACGCTTGGGAGGCTCTCAGTGCGCAACGATAACCGTTTCGACCGCAGCATCCGTTTCTTCGGTCATGAAGGTCAGCAGCGGCTCCAGGCTACGCGCGTTGGCGTGGTCGGCGTCGGCGGACTCGGGACACACGTTGTACAACAGCTCGCGCTCCTCGGCGTCGGCACCCTCGTCATCGTGGACCCGGAGGAGCTCGAGGATACCAATCGCAATCGGTACGTCAGCGCACGGCATGATGACCCCATTCCCGGGAGCCTAAAGGTCGACATGGCGGAGCGTCTCGTCGCCAGCATCGACCCCGACGTGATCGTAACGAAGGTTCCCTTCTCGCTGACCAGTAGTAAGGCCCTCGCTGCCCTCGATCACGTCACTCACGTTTTCGGGTGCCTTGACCACGACGCTCTCCGCCTCGTCCTCACGGAGGTCACTGCCGCTTATCGATTGCCGTACGTCGACGCGGCGTCCGAAATTCTTCCGGGAGACTCTTCCGAGTTCGGCGGACGCGTGTGCGTCGCATGGTCCGGAACGGCGTGCCTCTCCTGCATGGACGAGCTCGACCCAGAGGAGTCTCGGGACGCGAACGTGAGGAGAGACCGAGCGGCCGTCTACGGCCTGCCGCTTGCTGAGGGTGGGGCGACTCCGTCCGTCGTCTCCTTGAACGGCATCATCGCATCGTTGGCGGTGACCGAGTTCATGGTTGGCGTCACCGGTATCCGCACGCCGTGGCCGCTTCTCACATATTACGGTGCATCGGGAACGGTTCGCGTGCGCACCGACGCTCGGCAGGGGTGCTACTACTGTAGAGCGGTCCGCGACACTGGCGATCGAGCCGCTGTCCGTCGTCACATCAGAGCAGAAGCGGGACGTAGTTGACTAACATGACAAACTCCAGAGGATGGAGAAGGGTTAGGCTTTGATAACCTGACTATAACTTCTTTCTCGCGATCGCCGTGCCGTCGCGTGGAGCGCGCAGCTGGGCTCAGCGATTTGCCGGTGGACGCGGCCGGCCTAGGCCGCACACCGTGGCCAAGGGCGTCACCGTGAATGGATTTGCCGGTTGGATTCACGACAAGTTCCTGCATAAGATTCTTTGGTAGTTCACCTGATCTGCCCGCGCAAGGAGATGCATATGGAGTTGACTACCGGCTGACTAGCTGGACAAAGTTGCCGTCAGAACCGAAGGAGGTATCAGCGTCGGGACTCTTATGATTCTGGCGTGATTTGCTCGTATGAAAACTTTGGGATTTCGGCGCGTTCGCTCGCATGTTCGATCGTGATGGAACAAATTTGGCCATTGCTGTCGAGATCTAAAAGAGTATTTTCATCGAGATCTTTGCTCTCGGCCACCTCGCTCGCGCGAAATTCTATGTGAAGCGTATCGGTATCCTGAAAGTATTTTATCTTCATGGCTGGAACGTCCTGTCGAAAAACGCGTTATGAACAGTTTCTAAATCCGACAGCAAAATAACTCTCAGATATTTACCATCCATTTCATCGATCTTGGCCCAGCGGCGAATTCTACCGTCTTCTTGTATCACTTCGTGAACCGGATGCTCGACTGCCCGCAGAATCCACTCTTCTCGGATTATGGCTCGATCCGATCTCGAGCGCATCGCCAAGAAGTAGGACGTGAATTTCACTGGCATGATTTTGCCAGGGGCGCCCACGCATTGCAAACCAATCTCTACCCTGCGCGAGGCGCGCAGCTAGACCCAGCGATTTGCCGGTGGACGCGGCCGCCCTAGGCCGCACTCGGTGGCCGAGGGCGTCACCCTGAATGGATTTGCCGGTTGGATTCACCACAAATTCCTGCACAAGATTTTTTGGCAGCTCACCTAATATACCCTCGCACGGAGAAGCGTCTGCGCTTGATTGCGATTGCGGATTCAAGATCAATCGGGCGGTTCAAGTGCGGGCTTCGCTCATGCTAAGAGCTGCGGCAATCGGCTTCCCTGAGATCGAGCTATAGACGAGCGCCGCAGAGGCCAAGAAAATGACTCCCATGATGATCATAAAGCCATCGTAGCTGCCGGTCATGTCGTAGGCCAGGCTCGCAAGCATCGGGCCTCCGGCCGAGCCGATCTGGTGGACGATGAAACTCAAGCCCAGGATGACTCCCGCCATCCTCGGTCCGACAAGCTCGTAGAACATGACGTTTTGCACCGCGATCGTGCCGAAGGTTGGGCCCATGAGCAGGGGACTTGGGGTCTACCATCGGAATTTGCAGGTAGCGGGACTTAGAAGAATCGTGTAAAGAAAGTTCTGACGAGGGTGTGGCTCTTGGGGTCAGTGGCCTGTTTATTCGGGCTCACCCAGTCTGAAATGCCGCCCTCGTCACCTGCATCATCCGAAGGGTCGACCGGGATGGTGCCATATTCTCACCGGAATACGTGGCTCTGTAAGTAGACGAGACCTGAGGATGATGAAATCTCGATCTACGAAGGAGGAGCTACGTGTCAGAACAAAAAGCCATAGAGTTACGAGTCAGTGTGGACGTGGGTTATCGCCGTCACAGTGTGGCGATTGGGCTATCGAGCGGCGAGGTGTTGGAAGAGTTCGAGATCGAACACCGGCCCGAAGGTTTTCAAGAATTCTTTTCTCGCATTGAGAAACACCACAAGATCAAGAGCAGTCCGGTAGCGGTAGCCATGGAAGGTTACAACGGCTATGCCCGGCCATTGGACAGCCTGGTGCGAGGGCGAGGCTACCGGCTCTACAATCTCAACAACTTAAAGTTTGCCCGGTTCAAAGAGATCTTCCCTGGAGCCGCCAAGAGCGATCGGATCGACGCCAGAAAGGGACTGGAGCTGTTTCAGCTACGGGATCACCTGCCCTTGGCCAAAGAAGTATTGCAGGAAGTTAAAGGAACACCGGCCGAGAATGAAGTTCTCAAGCGATTAACTCGACGACGCCGACGATTGGTCAACGAGCGGGTACGAGTGGTTAATAATCTCCAGGCCGATCTGCAAGCGGTGTGTCCGGGATTGTTGGAGATCACCGACGATGCCAGTAACCAATGGTTTTTAAACTTTCTGGTCAGTGGGGAGAGTCTGACACAGATCGCCCGGCTCAGACCCAGCAAGCTATTGAAGATCCCAGCCGTGGGAGTGAAAACAGCCGCGATCATAGCGGGCTGGCAGAAGCGATCCCATTTTAGTAACGAGGTCGAGTGGGTCGGCGAGATGATCCAGGAAGATGCCCGGCGGTGTCTAGAACTCGACGAGAAGGTAAAACACTTACAAATCAAGATAGCTGCGCTTGCCGCGAACTCCAAGATCGCCAAGATAATACGATCGGTTCCAGGATTTGGTGCGGTGTGCAGTTCAGAACTGGCTGGCGAGATTGGCACCATCGAGCGGTTCAGCAAGGAAGGAAGCTTGGAGCAGGGGCTTGGGGTCAGGCCTGAGTATTGACTTATTGCCTAACCTTCAAGAAAAGAAAAAGGAAATGAGTCTTTTCTTGATGCGCGAGACAGAACAAAAGAGACGTTGTTGACTAGCTGGACAAACGTTTCGTCAATTACTTTAAAAACCCTGAAGTCGATATTCCGAGTTGGAGCGCTATCTCGGTGATCGCGACGGCAAAATCTTCCACCAACTTGCATCCGAATGAGGCTCCGATCGTAGGCATCATTCCACGTCGGCTGCCCTCCCGGTCTCTGGCGTCATGAAACTGGAAAATCCATAATCCGTTTGAACCGTCAAAAGCGGAAATCAATCCGTTGAAGTCTTGTTGCGCCACGATGGAGCGTGTTAGTTTTGCAGAAGAGGAGCGAGTGAATGAAAGTTTCGATTCCAGTTGTCGGGGTGATTTTATCGATTGCGCTGAACGTATCGGCACAGAGCGGCAAACCAATCACGCTCACTGAGTTGGCGAAGTACAGGAGCGCGGATCGGGAACGTGTGCTTTACGAAGGCGCGAAAAAAGAAGGCAAGTTGACCTGGTATACCTCTTTGGTGCCTAACAAGCAGATTGCAAAAGTCTTTCAAACCAAATACCCGGGCGTGAGGGTCGACGTCTATCGTGCCGCGGGGAACACCCTTGCCACCCGGCTTTTGGAGGAGCGGCGCGCCCAGCGTTATCTTGCAGATGCTATCGAATCGACGCCGCCGCAATTGATGTTGTTGCGCGACAGCCAGGCGCTCCAGCCCTTCTCTTCGCCGTACCTGGCGAACTATCCCGACATCGCGAAAGAGACGGCACCGGGAGATCAGGTGTTGTGGGCGACGGATCGGGAATCTTTAATCGGCGTCGGCTACAACAAAAATGTCATATCAGCCGACGCGGTTCCGAAAAAGTTCGATGATCTGCTCAATCCGGCGTTGAAGGGATTGATGTCGACAGCGAACAATGAAACCGGCGCGCGCGCGATCGGCGCGATGCTTAAAGCGAAAGGTGAAAGCTTTGTCAGAAGACTCAAGGAGCAGAATATTCGGCCGCATAGCACGACTGCGGCGGGATTGGCCGACTTGATCATTTCCGGCGAAGCCCCGCTTTCATTCACAATGGTGCAAACCAATCTGACGCAGCCGGCGGCCAGCAAAGGCGCGCCGGTCGCTTGGGTGCCGATGGAAGTTGTAGCCGTGAACGCCGGTAGCGCTGCGGTCTTGGCCAACGCGCCCAATCCGCACGCGGCATTGCTGTTTGTCGATTTCTTGATCAGCCCCGACGGTCAGAAAATGTATTCTGAGCAGTTGTTCTATGGCAGCGCCACCAAAGTCTCCGGGTTCGAGCGCTGGTATCCGGAAAAGGGTCTGACCACCGAGGATTACGAAAAGCGCGCCGAAGGTTGGCTCAAGCTCTTGGAAGAAATCAGCCGGAAATAGAGATTGCGCTGTCCCAGTGATTCGAAAGGATCCGTGCATCTTCGGGAGGCACCCTGTCAGACGATCATCGCAACGGCAAACTTGAGGCGCGCAGCGAGAAAGGCAGAGGGTCACCCACCGGCAGGGCAAGTAGGCACAGACATTCCCGTGAAAAGAATTTTCTTCTTTCCCCAGGCGGTGATCTTTCGGTGTTTCTTTTTCTCCAGCCACGTTCCCATCTGGTTACCGATTCAATGTCGGCGGCGCGTCGGCCGCCGCCAGCGAGTAGCTGGTGCTGCGCCCGCCGCCTTGATCTTTGGCAAGAACTCCGCGCTCGACCAGGTCGAGGATGTCGCGCAGCGCTGTGTCTTGCGAACATTTCGCGATGGCCGCCCATTTGGATGAGTTCAGTTTGCCTTCGAAGCCGTCCAACAATTTGTTCAGCATCAAACGCTGGCGCTGGTTAAAAGATTTTTGCCCATGGGTTTCCCAAAAGCGCGCTTTGCCGAGCACACTGCCAAGGCTGTCTTCGGTCGCGTCGAACGCTCGATTGAGACAGTTGAGAAACCACTCCAGCCAGGGCGTGATGTCGAGGCCGCCTTTCTGGGTTTGCTCGAGTATGTCGTAATAAATGCTTCGTTCGATCCTGATTTGCGCCGACATGCTGTAAAAACGTTGCGAGCTCTGTTCGGAGCGGGCCAGCGCCATGTCGGCGATCGCTCGCGCAATGCGCCCATTGCCATCGTCGAAAGGATGAATCGTGACAAACCAGAGATGGGCAAGCGCCGCACGCAATACAGGATCGGTGCTATCCGGGCCATCGAACCAATTCAGAAACGCCGACATTTCTTTTTCAAGGCGTGGGGCTGCCGGTGCCGCAAAATGGATGCGCTCCTGTCCCAATGCGCCGGATACCACCTGCATCGCGCCGCTCGAATCGTCGCGCCAGCGCGCGACGGCGATCTTGCGCAGTCCGCTGTAGCCGGACGGAAAAAGCGCGGCGTGCCAGCCAAACAAACGTTCCGCGCTCAGCGGCGCGCTAAAATTTTGCGTGGCATCGAGCGTCATTTCGACTACGCCTTCGACATTGCGGTCCGCCGGCGCGAGGGCGCCGATGTCCATCCCCAATCGCCGCGCGATCGATGACCGCACCTGATCGCGATTGAGAGTCTCGCCTTCGATCTCGGATGATTTGACGACGTCCATGGTCAGGGTTTGAAGCTGCGCTTCGGCGCGCAATGAGAAGCCCTGCGCTTCCATCCGCCCGGCCAGCCGACCCTGGCGATGTCGTAATGCCGCAAGAGGGCCGGCAAGCCTGGCCGGGTCCCAGCGAAACTCGGGCCAATCCGGTAATTCATGAATAAATTGGCTCATTCACCGCTCCTGATGCGGTGAATATACCAAGCATTCCAGGTATTGGCAATATATTCACCGCGTAATATGCGGTGAATAATGCGGTTATTCTCCGCATCCAAGCTGGAGGAAGCAGATACGCGGGAGGGATTCTGGAGGGATATCGGCTGAGAGAGGGGGTCGGGAGTCTAGATGCGATTCTGCTGAGTAACTCGCGTTCACCCTTCGACAAGGCTCAGGGCGAACGGGGAGGGAATTGATAATCTTAAGAATTTTCCGTTCATGCTGAGCTTGTCGAAGCATTCCTAGGGGTTTTTCAGCAGAATCTAGACGCGATGATCAAATGCCGAGTCGATCTTGCTCTATGAACTGGTGGTATCGCGTAACAAGTCCTAAGCCGGCGAGTCGGTCGCGTAGAGTTGTTCGAGCAGCCCGCGGATTATTCTGTGTTTGAAAAAATCTCTCTTACGCCATCACCGTACGGGCATTCAAGATCAATAGGGCGGTTCAAGTGCGGGCTTCGCTCATGCTGAGAACTGCGGCGATGGGCTTGCCTGAGATCGAGCTATAGACGAGCGCCGCGGAGGCCAGGAAAATAAATCCCCATGACGATCATAAAACCGTCGTAGCTGCCGGTCATGTCGTAGGCGAGACTCGCAAGCATCGGACCTCCGGCGGAGCCGATCTGGTGGACGATGAAACTCAAGCCTAGGATGACTCCCGCCATCCTTGGTCCGACAAGCTCGTAGAACATCACATTTTGCACCGCGATCGTGCCGAAGGTGGGTCCCATCGCCAGCGCCACGACGGCGTAGAAGACCAGCTCGTTCGGCATATCCAGAGCAAGGATCAATGTGCCCAAGCCGCGCACGAGGTAGGTGAGGGCGAGCACTTGCGCGCGGCCGTGACGGTCCGAGAGCCAGCCGAAAAACAGCGCCGACAGCGCCGCCGCGCCGCCAAAAACAACTACAGCGATGGCGCCGGTTGCGGCGTCGAAGCCCTTGCTCAATGCGATCGCCACAAGATGCACGGTCTGGAACAAACCGACGCCGCAGGAAAATCGCGCCAGGAACATCATGATCATCGAACGATCGCGCAGGTAGGGAAGGCAACTTGCCCAAGTCGCGCGATCGCGCCGGCTGGTCGAGGTTCCGGCCGGATCGCGGGCGCCGAACCATCCCAGGGGAAATGCCACCGCGAGCAGCAAGACACCGCTGGCAAATGCCGCGGTGCGCCAATCGAACCGTTCGATCAAGAAGTAAAGCAACGGCGAAAAGAAAACCGGGCTCAGCGGCGAGGCCGTTTGTATGACGCTGACGGCGAGGCCGCGGCGATTGGCCTCGTAGTGCTTGGCGACCAGCAGCGAGATGATCACCAATCCGCAGGCGCCTTTGGCCAGGCCGACCATGATGCCGTAGGCGAGGGACAGCTGCCACAAATTTTGCGACAAGCCCATGCCGAAAAAGCCCGCGGCCATGAGCAGAACCCCTGGAAGAATGACGCGGCGCGCGCCCAGGTCGTCGGCCCATTTGCCAAAGAGGACGCCGCCGACTCCCCAGCCGAGCATGCCAAACATGTAGGGCAGGGTGGCGGTCGTGCGCGACCAGCCGAATTCCGCCTCGATGGGCCGGAGAAATAGGCTGAACGAATTCATGCCGATCGATGTGATGGTTACGACGCCGGCGCAGAGGAGCAGAACTATGTTGCGGGAGAGTGGCATGGCGGTCAGCAGCGCGATCTTGACAGCTATGTCAGATCGACGCGGAAATCACCACAGAACGGCGCAAACAATTCGCCGCGGCGGCAGAGGGTTGGATGAAGCTCAGTCGATAATGCATGACTGAATTGTCAGCCTCCCGCAATCCTTTTCATGCAAGTTTACGCCAACGCGGTGATCAAGCCGAGCTCCTTGCCGAACCGGCCGGATAGCCCAGCGCGGACAAATCGGCGGTAATTTCATCGAGGATCAGTGGATCATCAATGGTGGGCGGAATTTGATACTCGACCCCGTCGGCAATCTTTTTGATGGTACCGCGCAGAATCTTGCCCGAGCGCGTCTTGGGTAGCCGCTTGACGACCGTCGCGACTCGGAACGAAGCCACGGCGCCGATCCGTTCGCGCACCATCTGGACCGTCTCGCTGACGATCTCGCCGTCTGAGCGTCGCACCCCGGCCTTGAGCACGATCAGGCCCAACGGAATTTCCCCTTTGATCTCGTCGGCGACTCCCAAGACAGCGCACTCGGCGACGTCGGGATGAGCGGCCAGCACCTCTTCCAGCGCGCCGGTGGAGAGCCGATGACCGGCGACGTTGATGATGTCGTCGGTGCGGGTCATCACCCAAAGATAGCCGTCCTCGTCTTTGTACCCCGCATCGGCGGTGAGGTAGTAGCCGGGAAACCTGGCGAGGTAGGCTTTGCGGTAGCCCTCATCGTTGTTCCACAGTGTGGGAAGACAGCCCGGCGGCAATGGCAGCTTGACTACGATACTGCCGATCTGTCCCGGCGCTAGTTCCCTGCCGTCATCGTCCAACGCCCGGACATCGTAACCGGGCACCGGTTTCGTGCACGAACCCGGTTTCACCGGAAGCATTCCCAATCCGATACAATTGGCGCCGATCGGCCAGCCCGTTTCGGTCTGCCACCAGTGATCGATCACCGGCACGCCAAGCTGCTTTTGCGCCCACAAGAGCGTGTCCGAGTCGCAGCGCTCGCCGGCGAGAAAGAGCGTGCGGAAGCCGCTCAAGTCATACTTGCGTATGAATTCGCCGTTGGGGTCTTCCCGCTTGATCGCGCGAAACGCCGTGGGCGCCGTGAACAGGACCTTCACGCCGTGCTGTGAGACGACCCGCCAGAACGCGCCTGCATCGGGAGTGCCGACCGGTTTGCCCTCGTAGAGCACGGTGGTATTGCCGTTGAACAGCGGCGCGTAAACGATGTACGAGTGGCCAACGACCCAGCCCACGTCCGACGCCGCCCAATACACTTCGCCCGGCTCCACACCGTAGATGTGCTGCATGCTCCATGTGAGCGCGACCAGATGCCCGCCATTGTCGCGCACGATCCCTTTGGGCACACCCGTAGTGCCGGAAGTGTAAAGGATGTAAAGCGGATCAGTGGCCTCGACGGCAACGCAGCCGACTGGTTTTGCGTCCGCCATCGCTTCCGACCAATCGAGGTCGCGCCCGCCGATCATGGACGCCTTTGCCTGCGGACGTTGGACAATAATGCAGCGCTCCGGCTTAACCGTCGCAAGGTCGATCGCCTTGTCGAGCAAGGGCTTGTAGGGAATGATACGGCCGGCTTCGATGCCGCAGGTCGCCGAGATAATTATCTTCGGTCGCGCGTCGGTGATGCGATTGGCGAGCTCAGCGGCGGCAAAACCGCCGAAGACCACCGAATGAATCGCGCCGATGCGCGCGCATGCCAGCATCGCGACGATCGCCTCCGGCACCATGGGCATGTAGATGATGACCCGATCGCCTTTCTGAACTTTTTGCCCGGCAAGCACACCGGCGAATCTTGCTACCTGATCGAGCAGCTCGCGGTAAGTGAACGTCTGGACGACTCCCGTTACCGGGCTATCATAGATGAGCGCCGGCTGATTTCCCCGCCCGCCTTCGACGTGGCGATCGAGCGCATTGTAGCAAGTATTGAGCAATCCGCCGGGGAACCATTTGTAAAACGGCGGCCGCGAGTCATCGAGCACCCTGTCCCATTTTTTATCCCAATGAACCGCTTCGGCCGCCTCGGCCCAGAAATTCTCAGGATCGTTCAGCCAACGGGTGTAGACGGTGTCATAGGTATCTTGCATGGCGTCCCTCCGAGGTTACCGGATGCCGATTCTTTCCTGCAAAGATCAATCTGTGATTGAGCCTATTCCGACGGGAAGGTCCGGCGCAAGCGGGCGCGCGAGCGCTTCCGCGCGCGATCTTTAACCTTGAACATGGAACCCCGAACATGAACGACTCGAACCGCAATTCGCGGCGCGGAAGACCAAGGAGGAAATCGCCTAGCGCAACGGTAAGGAGTTGTTCCGACTAGATCGCGCAGGCTCGGCGCACGATGCCAGGAAAGCGAACTGAGACAAGAAAATCTGAGATGGCTTTCCAGGCAGCAAGAACGGTCCGACTCGAAAGGCGATTCATCTATGGCCGGCAGAGTATTGATGAAGCTCAGGTTCGCTTGACTGCCAGCCTGCTCTCCGCAATAAAGGTTGCGAACCAAGGAGCAGAATATGCAACGAGAAGTGGCGGCGGAGATCGTCGATTCACTGAAAGCGGCAGGGGTCGATTTTGTCGCGACCCTGACGGAAGCGAACCTGCACGATCTGGTGATTGCGCTCGGCGAAGATTCGGCGATTCATCACGTGCCGGTAATCCGCGAGGAAGAGGGCATCGGCATCTGCGCCGGCGCCTACCTCGGCGGCAAACGGCCGGCGATGGTGATGATGAACGCGGGATTTCTATTGTCGACCAACGCTTTGGCGACGGTCTGCATTCATCCGGGGATACCGGTGTTGATGCTGATCGGCCACAGCGGCGGCGTCGGCGAGGATAATGCCGGGCACGCCACGGTCGGCGCTCTGACCGAGCCAGTGCTGCAGGCCATGCATATCGTTTACGAGAAAGTCGGCCGCTTCGAGGAGATCCGCCCGACTATTCGCGATAGTCAGATCCTGGCGCGCTCGTCGCGCCGGCCGACCGCGATTGTCCTCAACAAACAAGCCCTGAGGTAATTCGATGAAAAGATACGACTGTCTGCGGGCAATCGCGCCGCAGTTCGGCGACGAGCTGGTGGTCACCAACCTGGGCGCCGTGCGCCACGAATGGCAAGCCCTGAGGCCGCACCATGGCAACTACCATTTGCAAAATCTCGGTCTGACCTCGTCCATGGCGCTCGGATTGGCCCTGGCTCTGCCGCACCGCAAAGTCGTCGCGTTCGACGGCGACGGGTCGCTGCTGCTCAATCTCGGCAGCCTGGCGACCATCGCCAATCAACGTCCGAAGAATCTGGTTTACATTGTTTTCGACAACGAATGTTACGAATCTTCCCGCGGCGCGCCGACTGCGACGGCGGGGCAGGCCGACCTGGCCGCCATCGCTCGAGGATGCGGCATCGCCAACGTGATTACCGCGCAGACCCTCGACGAATTCGAAACTGGTTTTATGCGCGCCTTCAAGAGTGACGATCTCCATTTCATTCACGCCAAGGTCGAAGCAGGAGCGGGCGACGTGCCGGCGGCCGCGCTGGACTCCCAGGAAAACAAATACCTGTTCGTGCGCTACATAGAGAAAAGCGAAAACATAAAGATCCTCACATCGACCTTGTCGCGAGCGAACGCCCCGCGCTAAAGACAGGAAGGCGACTGATGCTGAGATATGGAATGAGTTAGCGCGCTTTTTCCAATGCGCCGTTCCAGCCAAGCTTTTGCCGCGGTCCACCCAGCAGCGCGAGGCAATCGAGCGCGTTGCGAGATAGCTGCCTGCCTTTGCGGTAAACGATAAAAGATTTGCCTTTGATTCCTTTTAGCCCGGCGATTCTCAGCGTTTTCAGCGAACCGGCTTCGAGCTCCGACTCGACCTGATCGCGGTACAGGATTCCGATACCCATCCCTCTCATCACGGCGATCTTGATCGCCTGGCCTGACTCACACTCCATCAGAATGTTGAGCCTGAATCCTCGGCTCTCGATTTGCCTAAGGAATTCGGAAGGTCGGCCTTGCCGGCCTTTTTTAATGATCAAGGGTGCCTGAGCGACTTCAGCCAAGCTCAATTTGAATTTCTTGGCCAACGGATGTTTGGCCGAAACAACAACGACGGTCTTCTCTTCGCGGCAAGGCAACAGCCGCAGCAAGCGGGATTTTGACGGATTGGTGATCACGCCGATCTCGACCTGCGATTGAAGAACCAACTGCTCTATTCCGTGGCTGCTTTTGGTGCGAAAGATGATTTGCGTGTCGGGATGGCTGTCTTTGAACCACCCCAAAAGCGACGGAATAAGCGCCGCTGAAGGAGCGTGGGAGCCGCCGACCGTGAGCGCGCCGCCGGTCAGCGCTGGCGCTGTCTGCTTGAATCTTTGGCCAAGCCGCTCGACGCGCAGCAGGATTTGTTTAACGTCGGCCTGGACGAGCTGCCCCTCTCGCGTCAGCTCGATCTGTCTGCCGGCTTTTCGGTAGAGCTTAACGCCGCAGAAATCTTCCAGAGATTTGACCTGCTTGAAGACCGACGGTTGGCTGATGCGCAGCGACTCCGCCGCCTTCGTCATGTTGAGATATTTTAAAACCGCGTCAAATGCCCGGATCTGGTTGAGCGTCATAAGTTCACTCTTCCTGGCTGGGGTGTCATAGGACCGCCCCGAATGGGTATTCCGGCGGCGATAATAAAATAATAAATCAATAACCGCCAGGATATAGCAGCAAGCGCTAAATGAATATTGGACAGAATCGCTGGGATTCATGTAAGTAATGCGATTGGGCGCAAATAATACAGATTCGCACCGGAGGTTCGTTCTATGTATCGACTCATCGTGAAGCAGTTATCGGCATTGACAATAGCTTTGCTGGCGACAGTGGCATTGGTCTCTGCCGCCGCGGCGCAGCTCCAGCCGACCACAACTACGGTTGTTTGTGCCACTTTTGCGACTTGCACGGGAGCAAACCTCAATGTCAACGCGGCGACGTTGCGCCGACCTACCACCGACGTGCTCGGTAACGCGCATGTGGGCGTGTTTGTCATGCACTCGTTTAGCGGGTATCGAAATTCCGCGGTTTGCAACGCATTGGCCCAGCGCGGCTTTACCACGCTCTGCAGCGACAGCATTTGGACCGGCAAGCAGGACGAGTTTTACGGCTTCGAACAACATGTGCCGGGAATTAGGGACGGAATAAATTATCTAAAAAACCTTCCGGCCGACGCGACGTATCCAACGATCGCGAAGATTATTATCTGGGGACATAGCGCGGGAGCGCCGATGATGGCGTTCTATCAGAACATGGCTGAAAACGGCCCGGAAAAATGCCAGGATAAAAACAAGATTCTTCCTTGCGTAACTACAAACCTGCAGAACCTACCGAAGGCGGACGGAATTATCATCTTCGATCCCCAGGAGGGACCCGGGGTATGGACTTTCAACGTCGACCCGGCGATTCACAATAACGAATGCACACCGCGCGACTCGAGTTTGGATATGTTTCTCCCTGAAAACGGTTTGACCGATGCGACTCCCGGAGCGTCGGCGGGAGATTACAGTAAAAAGTTCTTGAAAGAATTCTTCGCGAAACAAGCCAAGCGCAATAAAGAGCTGACGCAGCAAGCCGAGGATCTGCTCGAAGCGAGACGCATCGAGACCGGCAATGCCAACGACCTGGGCGATTCGATTCCATTCACGATCGTCGGGATAACCAGCGCCCGGCCATGGAATTATGATTTGAAGCTGCGCCATTTAACCCAGAAGCCTCACATCTTTCTGGATCGACATGGCAACCGACCCCGGCAAATAGTCGAATCTGTCCGTGTGCCTAATGGGGATGGACCCGATCTTAGCACCGATTGCCAAGAGTCGACCGTAGCCGTCAACGTGCACATCTGGCTCGGCGCCAAAACTTTTCGCGCCAAACCCGGAAACTATAATCAAACCGACGACGATTTTAATGGCGTCGACTGGGATTCGAACAATAACAACGTGCTGACCAACTTCAAACACATCGGTAAACACCCGAACGGAACTCAGAAAACAACGCCAATACTAATCATTTCCAATGGCGCCTACTATTTCATCGTGCCCGGTGAGATGTACTACAACGCTGCTATCAGCATGGACAAAACTTACGCGATTTCGGAAGGTGCAGTCCATGGCGGCGGGCCCTGCGCTGCTTGCGCTCGAGTGATCTTGAACGATCCGAATCTGACTACGGCCGAAGCGAACGCTTATTGGACCGATCCCCAGGGCAACGGCCCCGCCGAAAGGTCCTGGAATTTCATGGCCGAGTGGCTTAGCGCGAGGTACTAGATGCCACGACAAATTAATTTGTGTTCTTATAACTTGGGAGAAAGGAATTGATCATGACCGCAATAAAATTTCCATTAATATTTAGTTTGCTATTGGTCCTCGCTGTGCCGGCGGCATTCGCTCAAACGACGACGGAGATCGACTTAGGTGGCGGAGCGATGGGGCGTTATCGTACGCCCGCGGGTACACCATCCAACATTGCGTTCATCGCGATTCACCGCACCGGAGATTATCGCAACCACGCGTCGACGACGCAGCTGCAAACTCGTGGCTATGCCACCCTCGGTATCAGGACCAGATTCGGCAGTAGCGAAGCAGCTGTCAACTGGGAGCTGATCGCACTCGATATTCGCAGCGCCGTGCGTTTCCTTAGAAGCCAGCCGGGTATCACCCGGGTCGTGCTCATCGGACATAGCGGCGGCGGCCCAAGCACGTCGTATTATCAGGCGGTTGCGACGCACGGCCCCTCGTATTGCCAAGGCCCCAAGAAGTTGGTCGAGTGTGCCTTTTTAGAGTCGGATTTTCTGCCCTCGGACCGGGCCGACGGAATGATATTCGTCGAGGCCCATCTGAGCAACGGCGTCAATCGGCTGCGCTCGCTGAACCCTTCGGTGGGCGATGAGGATGACCCTTTCGGCCCCAGGCAGAAAGAGAAACTCGATCCCTTTGACCCCGAGCATGGCTACAATCCAAATGGCGATTCAAATTATTCTCGGAATTTTGTCAATGACTATTCCCGCGGGCAATCGAACCGCATGGACGGTCTGATCCACGACGCCCTCAAAATAAGGAAAGAGATCGAACGTGGTTTGCACGATCCCGCCGATGACGAGTTTGTTTTCTGGCGCGACAGCGCGCGGCTCTCCGATATCAGTACGGGAGTTCAGTGCTGCACTTTCAAGCCAGCCGCACTTTTGCAGAATAGCGGCGTTGTCGCCAATCCGCAGATTGTCTCGACGGTTCGCGTCCCCAATCCGGACAACAAGGAAGCAGACGAGGGCGAGGATGGCAGACAGGATTTGACGATCACCTCGTTTTTGAGCGCCAATGCGATAAGATCCAACCACTCGCTCGACAACATCGACTGGTGTTCGAGCAACAACTCAACGATCTGTGCGGTCCGGACGATTTCGGTGCCAGCTCTGGTGATAGCGGCTCAAGGCCACTATTTTATTCGCGATGGCGAGCTAATCTTTGAGGAATTAGCGAGCACCGACAAGGAATTTCTCGTAGTTGAAGGTATGAACCATAATCTCGGCAATTGCACGGCTTGCGCGACCTTCCATGGCACCGGCCCTTATAACAATATACCGGCGAATCTGTGGAATTACGTGGATGCTTGGGTCAAGGGGCATATCGGCAACTAACGAATAGTTAAGTCGGTCATTGCCAGGCGGGACGGTTAGGGAATTCTTGTCTGTCCGTGAAGCGGAAACTTGAGCCGGAGTTTGTCCAATTTAATCAACCAGTTCCCATTGACAGCTCCCATGCATGACAGCTCCGTGGATCGCCATGGGGAGCCGATGCGTTCACCAGCAAGCTTACTTTGCGATCCTCCGGAGAGTTTCCATTCGAGTGATAAGATCTTCGGCGGTTTCCCCGGGCGGCAAAAATTGCGCGTAAATCGCGACCTCCGCCGCGCCGAGTTTCCGCGCCGTAGCGATATCTTCGCCGATCTGCTCAATCGTCCCGGTAAACTCGGTCCGTTCTTTGGCAATGGGCGTTTTGTGAATTTCGACCCCCGCACTAATAATCAGCTCGAGCGCGGACGGATCGCGACCGGCCGCTTTGGCCATGTTCTTGATGTCGTCAAACATCGCTCCGATTCCGGCTAGCGGAATACCCACCGGAAGCCAGGCGTCGGCCTCGGCAGCGACGCGTTTCATGGCGGCAGGCGTAAATGCCGCCATATAGATCGGCGGATGCGGTTTCTGCACCGGCTTGGGCCCGATGAAAGATTTTGCAATCCGAAAATGCTTGCCGTGAAACTCCACCGGATCGGTCGTCCAGATTTTCTTGAGTATCTCGATCGCTTCATCGGCACGTTTGCCGCGATCTTGCCAAGGCGCGCCGGCCGCTTCGTATTCATCCGGCGACCAGCCGATACCGAATCCCGCCCGCAGCCGTCCGCCCGACAAAACATCCAGCGTGGTCAGCCGCCGCGCCAACAAAACCGGATTGTACCAGGGAAGGTTGAGCACACCGGTTGCGAGAGCGATGCGGCTGGTATGCGCGGCGGCGAACGTCAGCGTGTCCACGGGATCAAGCACATTCTTATATTGAACCGGTAAAGAGCCGTCGCCGATCGGATACGGCGCCCGCGGACTGACCGGCCAGAGTATGCGATCAAGGACCCAAAGGCTGTCGAACCCCAAATCTTCGGCGCGCTTGGCAACCCTGACCAATGCTTCCGGCCCGGCGATCGAACCTACCTGTGGCAGTGCAAATCCCAAACGCATGATTACCTCCTGAACAAGAAAAATACGCGGCCACCGCCGCGGCGGCCGCATTATTCGCTAATAATTTTAACATGCATTGATTCTTGGCCAAGTCCTTTCGCGCAAGAAAAAAACTGGTCAAAAAATTTTGCGAGTGGCGAAGTCGTAATAGAACCCCATGCGTTCATGCGGGAAGAAATGGAGAAAGCGATCCAAGAAATACCGCGCGACAGCTCGATCGTCCGTCAATTAGGTTCGATTTTTCATTTCCGAGGCAAGCATCTTACCGTCCGGCGAGCCCTTCCAGATTAAGGTTCGCGGCGCGTCGTAGCTCTCCGCGAGAGTGTATAGCGGCGCGGCAGGTCTTCCATGAGAATGCGGCGGGCCTGATGTAGAAATTGCGATACGCCTCGTGAGATCGCAGGCTGTACGCCTTATACCGTCCGACAGCCCGCCTCGATCCGCTGCTTGCCTTCCTCGGTCAAAAACGGCCAGATGATTTGATGAAGGAAACGCGGCGGCATGAATTCTCGAATGCCGATATCGGCCGGCGGGCGGCGGTGGCTTTCGCGGAAATAGGTGCCGAACAAGATATCCCAGACCATCACGTTCTCGCAGTAATTCCTGTTGGCCTCGCGCAACTCCTTGCTGTGATGCCAGCGATGCAGCTCAGGCGTGTTGAAAATCCACGACAGCGGAGCAACGAAGCGCATCTCGACGTTGCAGTGCGTCAGCATGCCGATGAAGCCGGTAAATGCGCTAAACCATATGACCACCACCGACGGCGCGCCCAGGGCCAACAAAAGGGCCACACTGAGGACGATCTTGTAGAGCGAGTCGACGAAATGGAATCTGCCGGTATTGACGATCCAAAGCTTGGTGACGCTGTGATGCACGGCGTGGAAACGCCACAGTACCGGCCATTCGTGCCCCAGCCGGTGCGCCCAGTAGAGTGGGAATTCAGCGACGACAATCCCGAGCATGACCTGCGCCGCCAGCGGCCAGCTGTGCGGCCAAATGCCATGCGCCGAGTCTTGCATCAACTCCGTCAGCCCAACGATACCGCCGAACTGCAAGAGCAGCTGCGCCGTGCCTTTGCTGGAAAGCGTATGAAGTATATTGGCGAGTGTCTGGCCGTCGGGTTTGGTCCATTCGCGCTCATGGGGCATCCAGCGCTCGAGTGAAAACAACGTGACGATCAGCACCACATAGGCCAGGTTGAAATACAGAACTGGATGGCCGTGGGTAAATCCATACGCCATAATCGCCATGCACAGGACCAGCAGCCCCGGCCACGCGATGCTCGGAATGAGGTGTTTAATTTTAGCTTCCATTACTGAAATGCCCCGGTTTCCACGCGCACCTTCGAGGTTTTGCCATCGGAATTTAGCAGGAAGCAGGATCAAAAAAAAATCCTGCAGGAAGTTTTTGACTAGGGGGCGAGAAAAGCGGAGGCGAGCCTGTTTACGTCTGGGTAGCTGCTCATCGCACTACCTTTCTGGGACGACCGGCAGAGTGAGGCGGGCAGCTCTTGGATGTTGCTCTCTCTCGGGGTGTGGCCCTTTCGTCAGATCTAGAATCAGCGCGAAAACACACCCGGCAAGCAAAGAGTCAGAAATTTTCCGGCCGGCATTTCGATCTTAACAATCCTCCCGCTCCTTCCTCGCTCTCAGCTCGACAATTTTCTAGCTCGCGATCGCCGCGCCCTCCGCAGGCCAGGTAACTTCGTCCGCCCTATGCCGCACTCGGTGGCCGAGGGCGGCACCGTGAATGGATTTGCCGGTTGCGGGCGCCGGAGACGGCGTGAACGTCGCCCGAGATCAGCGCCTGGTAGGTCATCGGCGCGCTGTTGATTCGGATCGGTTCGACGGTCAGTCCCTGGTTACGAAAAAAGCCTCGGTCTCGGGCCACCAGCAAGAGAAAAGCTGCGGTCGGAAACAGCGGGATCGCCACGCGCATGGTTTCTTGCGCCGGCGCGGACTGCGCCATCAACCCGATAACGACGATCAAACCGGCAAAGCCCAACGTCAACGGGGTTTTCATCTTCGTCTCCTCGGCCAGTAGCGATCGATTGCTTACGGCGCGCGGGTCGGGTCCCAACAGGTCCGCAGATTTTCATTGAAACTATCCAGTGTCTGCATATCCGCCGCGCTGATTGCAAAATCGAAGACAGCGGCATTTTCGATGATCCGGTGACGCTTCGCCGACTTAGGGATCACCACGAAGTCATGCTGCAGCCCCCAGCGAATCAGGATCTGCGCCGGCGATTTGCTGTAGTTCCGCGCGATCGCCATCAGGCGCGGATCGTCGAGCCGCTCGCCGTGAGTCAGCGGGCTATAGGCCTCGATCACGATGTTCTTCTCGTGGCAGAAATCCGTTAACTCGCGCTGGTATAAGTACGGATGCAACTCCACCTGATTGACAGTGGGAATCCCATCGCCGTCGGCGAGCAGCTCGGTCAAATGTCTGACGGTAAAATTGCTGACGCCGATGGAATGGGTTTTGCCAGCTGCGCGCAAGCGTGCCAACGCGCGCCAACTGCGCAACCGCTCCGGCACCGGGTAATGGATCAGGTAGAGATCGACATAATCCATCTTGAGTTTGCCGAGGCTGCGTTCCAGAGCTCGTTCGGGATTGCCGTGATCGCTGTTCCACAGCTTGGTGGTGAGGTAAATCTCGCCGCGGGCGATGCCGCTGTCGCGAATGGCTTTACCGACGCTCTCTTCATTGCCGTAATACGCCGCCGTATCGATATGCCGGTAGCCGGCGTCAAGCGCCGCGCGCACCGCCGACTCGCAGCTTCTGCCCGAGCTGATCATCCACACACCCAAACCGAGGCGCGGTATGGCGTGGCCGTCATTGAGCTTGATTTTCGAATCGATGCTAAGCTGCACGTCCTGCCCACCTACGCGTTGGCCGCTTTGAAAACATCCTGCATGATCGCCGCCGCCTGATCTTTGATCGCCAGTAAATGCTCCTCCGAGCGCAAGCTCTCAGCGTAGATCTTGCATAAATCCTCGGTGCCCGAAGGACGCACGGCGAACCAGCCGCTCTTGGCCGCGACTTTGAGACCCCCAATGGGTGCGCCGTTACCCGGCGCGTGGGTGAGCTTCGCCACAATCGGCTCGCCGGCGAGTTCAGTTGCCTTAAGAGCATCCGGCTTCAACGCTTTCAAAGCATTCTTCTGCGCCGCGGTCGCCGCCAAATCGACGCGGGTGTAATAAGGCCTGCCCATGGCGCCGGTCAACTCCTCGTACCAACTCGCCGCGTCCCGCCCCGTCGTCGCGATCATTTCCGCAGCGAGCAGACAGAGAATGATGCCGTCCTTGTCGGTGGTCCAGACGCTGCCGTCTTTGCACAGAAAGCTCGCCCCGGCACTCTCTTCCCCGCCAAAGCAAACCGAGCCGTCGAACAGCCCCGGTGAAAACCACTTGAAGCCAACCGGCACTTCGAAGAGTTTGCGGTGGAGACTCTCGACCACCCGATCGATCAGGCAACTGCTGACCAAGGTTTTGCCAACTGCCGCGGATCTGTTCCACGCCGGCCGGTGCGACAATAAATAATGGATCGCCACCGCCAGGTAATGATTGGGATTCATCAAGCCGAGCGCCGGTGTGACGATGCCATGGCGGTCGGCGTCGGCATCGTTGCCAAAGGCGACCTGAAAACGGTCCTTTAATCGGACAAGGCCGGCCATCGCATACGGACTCGAACAATCCATGCGAATCTTGCCGTCGTGATCCAGGGTCATGAAGCGAAACGTCGGATCGACTTGCGCATTGACCACCGTGAGATCGAGCCGGTAACGCTCGGCGATCTTCTGCCAGTAAGCCAGTGCCGCGCCGCCGAGCGGATCGACGCCGATCTTGACCTGTCGCGCATGAATCGCGTCCATATCGATGACCGCAGTCAAATCGTCGACGTAGGGGCTGACTAAATCTACTTGGTGCGTCGTTGTCCTTCTTAGCGCCGCGTCGTAACCGATCCGTTTCACCTCGCGATTACCGTCGCGCAACAAATCATTTGCCCGCCCTTGTATCCAATCCGTGACATCGGTATCCGCCGGCCCGCCATCCGGCGGATTGTATTTGAAGCCGCCGTCGGCCGGTGGGTTGTGCGAAGGCGTGACGACGATGCCGTCGGCCAGGCGGTCTTTCTTGCCGCGGTTATGCGCCAGTATCGCCCGTGAGATCGCCGGCGTTGGCGTGAAGCCGTCGTCTGTCTGAATGATCGTTTCGAGAGAATTTCCCGCCAACACTTCGAGCGCCGTCCGCTGCGCCGGCCCGGATACCCCATGGGTATCTTTACCCATGAACACGGGACCGGTGATCTGCTTGCTCGCGCGGTAGTCGCAGATCGCCTGGGTGATCGCCAGGATATGTGCTTCGTTCAAACTCGCGCTCAGGGGACTGCCGCGATGACCGCTGGTGCCAAAACTGACCAGTTGCGCCGGGTCGTCGACATTAGGCTTGCGCTGGTAATAAGCACTCTCCAACGCCGCCACATCGATCAAGATATCTGCCGGCGCCGGCTTGCCGGCAAGTGGATGAATCGCCATCTTCTATCTGCTCCTTGTTAAGTCCATATCTCGGCATATCTGTGAATGCACAACTATCTTGTCGCACATAATAAACTCGGGAATTGGGAATTGCTACGTAACCCGTGCGGCTTATAGGCGCGCGCTAATTCTACCACCTGTGCTAAACCGCAAAGTTACCGATGGCACATTGCGACCTGACCGTTATCAAGCCCATCGGGGAGACTTAGTGCGTCCTCTTTGGCGTTTGGCTCAATGCGCTTAATCATTGACGCCGCCGCCACCTGGGCGCAAAGCAAACCGTGGCCGCCAACTTCTAACCACCGGCTAGCTATTAAGTTCACCTGAGAGAATCGGTAGCTATACCCTCCGGGAGAATGCAGTCAATGTTCGTTGAGAATTGGATGACGTCCGACCCGCTGACGGTGCCGCCGACTATGACGATTTCCGCAGCGGCACTGTTCATGGGCCGGCACAAATTCCGCCACTTACTGGTCGCCGAAGCCGCCGCCAAAGGGAAGAAATTGGCTGGACTGCTGTCCAAATACGACCTCGCCCGGGCCTTTCCCAATTATCTCAACCCGTTTTCTCTGGAAGTCGCCGACGACACCGTGCCCCAACCGATCTCGACGATCATGGTGCGCAATGTCATCACGGTAGAGCCCTATTGCGCAATCGAAGAGGCCGCGCGCATTTTTCGCGTCCGACGGATCAACGCGCTGCCGGTGATACGAGCGGGCATTTTAGTTGGGATCCTAACGGAATCCGACGTTTTCGACGCCATGCTCAACATGACCGGTGCCGACGACCACGCCACCCGGCTGGTGGTGGAATCCGACGACGTCGGCGAGACCCTCATTCTGATCAGCCAATTAGCCGAGCAAAGCCGAATGGATATCATCGACGCCATCTCATTCCGCAATGATAAACTGGAAAATAGGATTTTTTCAGCTTTCCATTTCCCCTACCGTCCAAACGAGCAGTTCCTCGAACAGCTCCGCACCCACGGCATCCGCATCGTCAAGCTCGGCTAACGCAACATCGACTATCTTCTAGAGATGTTGAGGGGTAATCTTCGCTTCCTTGGCGTAGTTAGCCTGCTTGTTTATCCCTTGTCGATTGCATATTTGTAAACGAGACGGTGAAGATCATTTCCACCTGGAGAAACCAAAATGTTTCGTAGTGTCGAACTGCCTGCCTCGGTCCCTGGAAGATTACTGCTCCACAGCATGCCCGGCCGCTTCGAAGCGATCGATAAAGTTTGGCATCAGCTGAAGACCGACGCGGTCCGCGCCATCGTCTGCTTGAACGAAGACTTCGAGATTCGCCAAAAATCCGCCAAATACGCCGACGCGCTGGATGCCGGCACGGTTCCCTGCTCGGTGGTGCCGTTCGAAATCCGCGAAGGCGGCGTGCCGGAAAACAAGGACGCCTTCTGGGCGCTGGCCAACGATGTCGCCAACCGCCTACATTCCGGCGAAGCCGTCCTGGTCCATTGCGCCGGCGGCGTCGGCCGCACCGCCATGCTCGCGGTCTCCGTCCTGCTCGCCATGGGCAAACCGATCACTGAAGCGGAAAGCCTGGTCTCACGCGCCGGATCGATGGTCGAGACTATGCCGCAGATCGAAATGCTTTCCTGGTGCGTGACCCAGGCAACGATGGTATCCGGTCGGTAACGGCGGGCGAATTTTCTCCGAACCTCTAATTTGCGGAAGAAACGTCAAGCAGGTCAATGTAAGCAGCGATCATCGTGAGCGGCGCTCTTGATGTGTGTTCCGAGTCGTCGCCAGCGTCATCGAAACCGCTCGACAAGAGCGGCTTCATCGATGCGTCGGACAAATGATCGGCGCGATCACGCTTGGCCGGGCGTAGGAAGATGCGCGAATCGTCGTGAGAAGATTGACCGATATACCGCGAAGAGTCGGCTTACGCTGACTTGCGGATGCCAATCGCAACCAAGCCAACTCCGGTCACCAGCACCGCGCCCGCCGAGAGCGGTGAGAGCGCCAGAGCTTTCATGGCATCGGCACCGGCTTGAACCGTCCAGATTTTGCCGGGATATTCGCTGCTACTGTCGGCGCCGTCCTGATAGGTGAAAGCGACGATGCCGAGAAGGATAAAGGCGATGCCAACTTGTATCAGCGGTTTTGCATTCACGGAATCTTCATTCCCTGCATCTGTATTTAACGGTTAATCGGCTCAGATTGGCCATTTACGACGGATCTCAAGCGCGACCGGCACAAATCCAGGATATTGATGCTCGCGACGTCGCCGGACTTGCTTGCAACAAGCCCGGCGACTCGAATCGTTAATGGATCATGCCCTCGCTGGTCATCGGCGCAGTTCTTGGAAACCTAGGATTTGTGACAAGATGTTATCCATGATGGAAGGATTTCCATCGGCGATCCGACCATATTGAGATCGGCTATTGAAACCATCTTGATAACCGCGTCGGAAGCCCTCGCGGAAGTAATGATTGTAATCGGTCCGGTTCACGTAATAGCCCCTGTAGCCATAGTTTGCGTCCCTATAGGCGTAAGAATCTTTGTAGTTGCCGCGCCATCGGTCATCGCGGTCTGCCTTGCCGGCGCGGAACCCTTCTTCGTAGCCATAGCTGACCGCCTGCCGCAGCATCCTCGCACCGTAGCGATTGGTTTCGTAGGAGCGACCGGCGCGATTGTAACGATAGGTCGACGCCGTGTAGAAATACGGGTCATTGTCGTAATCAAACCTGTCGTTTCGCAGACTTGCCTGCTGCTGGCGCAGCCGTTCTAGATACTGTTGCTGAAACCGGTACTGCGCCCGGCGATTTTGCTGCTGTAGCGTCCGGATATGCTGCTGTAACAGACGCTCCTGCTGATCGAGATGTTGTTGGTACTGCGCCACGCGTTGCCGCTGCTCCCTGATCCGCTGTTGTTGCAACTGCTGGGACAGTCGCTGTTGCTGAATTTGATCTTGCCTCTGCTGTTGCTGCGCGCGCTGCTGCTGGAGTTGCTCAGATTGACGCTCAATGCGCTCTTGCTGCTGCTGCTGGCGCGCCCGTAATTCCTTCTTATCTTGCTCTAGTTCTCGCTGCGCCTTCTCCTGCTGCTGTTGCTTTTGCTCTTGCTGTTGAACGCGTTGTTGCTGTTGCTTCCGTTCCTGCTCTGATTTTTGCTGCGCCCGCTCTTGCTGCTGTTGTTGTTGCTGCTCGACGCGCTGCTGTTGCTGCTTCTGATCCTGCTCTGCCTTTCTTTGGGCAATCTCGCGCTGCTGCTGGTCTTGTTTCTGCTTTTGCTCTTGTTGTTGCTGCTGCTGCTGGACGCGCTGCTGCTGTTGCTTCTGATCTTGCTCTGTTTTTCTTTGCACCCGTTCTTGCTGCTGGTCTTGCTTTTGTTCTTGCTGCTGCTGTTGCTGTTGGACGCGCTGCTGTTGCTGCTTCTGGTCTTGCTCTGATTTCTTTTGCACCCGTTCTTGCTGCTGATTTTCTATCCGTTGCTGCTGGTCGTCTTTGCGTTGTTGCTGCTTTTCATCCCTTTCGCGTTTCTGCTCTACCTGCGGTTCTCGGGGTCCGTCGGCCGCTATGCCGGTCCCCGCCAACGACAAGCTGGTGAAAACAATGGCCATTGCCAGCCGATCCCAAATATTAGTTTTCATGGTATTCCTCTTGGTCATTAGGGCACGTAAATTTGCGATCGAGCGGAGACAGGTAGATTTCCACTGATCGCCAAACCTGGGTACCCGTTATTTTTGACAGGCTACATCTTCTTAGACGAGTGCCGTCCGAGAATGAACTACCCGCAACGACCCGTTAGGTAGCGAAACCTGGGCCCAAAAAGGTTGGTAGCGAGCTGCGGCGAATTTACCCCTGCAGTGAGTAAACCACTCGCTTTGGCCCTTTGAAACCTCTCAATGCACGACGATGGTTCCGGCAAAATTCAAGTCTATCACTTCGCTTTTGGGTGAAGCGCCTTTCAGCAACTCGACCAAAACTAAACGGGCGAGATCGTAAGCTTCTCGGGTATCAGTGGAATATTCGAAGGCACACTCGCTGACGGCCGCTATTAGCTCTCCCAAGGTGGTGTCGATTCGGTTTTCGCTACGGTTTGCTTTCACGTCGATTATCCTTTCACTCAATAACGCCGCTGGTCGTCGCTCCTTTGCGACACAACTAAACTCGCCTAAGTTGAGAGACGGCGAGCTCGGATCTCCAGTCCCTGACTCACTCGAGGCCGTGATTGCCCTCGACTGCGCGCCCGTTCGAAGCTCTGCAGGTAGCGGCGGGCCACGGCGGACCAAACCATGCTGCGGCCGTACATGGCTGCGCGTTCGCAGAATGCCAATCGTTTTTCATCGTCGCTCAAGAGGTCGATCACCGTGCGCGCGATCGCCTGCGAGTCTCTCGGCGGCACGATTATCCCGCGTCCGTCAGCGAGCAGTTCCCGGGCATAAAGATAAGGCGTGGAAATAACCGCTTTGCCGGAACCGACCGCATAAGCCAAAGTCCCGGACGTGCTCTGCTCCATTTTGAGATACGGCGTAATATAGATGTCCGCGGCGCCGAGAAACCTGACGAGTTCAGTGGAGCTCACGAAACGATTGTCGAAGATTACACTTGATTCCACGCCGAGTTCTTGCGCCCGACGCTCGAGGCTTTCGCGATAGCTCTCGCCGTAGCGCTCTTTGAGATGAGGATGGGTAGCTCCGAGCACGACATACACCGTGTCCGGCTTCCTCGTAAGAATCCCCGGCAGCGCGTCAATGACATGCTCGATACCTTTATCCGGCGATAGCAGTCCAAATGTAAGGAGCATCGATTTGCCGTCGATCCCGAGTTCCTTCTTGGTCCGGCCGGCAACCGGAACGCTCGGAATCCCGTGCGGGATGATATCGATCTTATCTTTGGCTACCCCGTGAACGTTATGGAGGAGAGTCGCGCCGTGGGCGCTCATGACGACGAGCCGCTTCGAAAGACGAGCGATCTCATTCATTGCTCGACGCTGCATGGAATCCGGCTTGCCGAGCATGGTATGAACCGTGGTCACGATCGGCATGCGCAAATTGCGCAGGAGCGTCAGCAGGTAGCTACCCGCCTTGCCGCCGAAGATGCCGTACTCGTGCTGCACGGACACGACATCGATCTTCCGTGAGTTCAAAAAATCCGCTGCCCGGCGGTACGAAGCGATATCGCTTTCGGCCACCTCGAAGCGGACTCGCGGCGGATACGCATACTGTTTGCCGGGGTCGTTCATCGCCACCACGAAGCAGTCGGTATTGGAGAACTCCGCGGCGATGGCACCGCTCAGATCGGTGGTAAAAGCAGCAATGCCGCACTGGCGCGGCAAATGATTGCCGAGGAACGCGATTTGACGAATCTTTCCGGCGATGTTGGCGTGTTTCATGATTCCTCTCATGCGCCGAAGTAACCCGATCAGATTCTTCCCCTGATCATTTGGATTCCGAGCCAAATCGCAACGAACACCAGCCCGAGCAACAAAAGCCAGATATCCATGTCAAATCCCCCTTAGTTAGTTTATTAGAATCGCTTCGCGATCGACTGGGCCACGACATGCCCGATCTGGCACCGCTAAGACTACTTCTTGGCTCCGACCACCACCAGGACGATCCCGCCGACCAGCGCCAACCCGCCCAATAGAGGCGGGAGGGGAATGGTTTTCTGGGTCTCGGCCGTAGCCTTGATAGGGCCAATATCGATCACTGTCTCGCGGCTCGTGTAGGTGATGCCCTGATAGGCAAATGCAACTATGCCCAGGACAATCAGGGCAATCCCAACAAGCGTTATCGGATTCATGCGCATTATATTTACTCCTTGGTTTCTAAGTTAAAATGGCCAATCCACCTGATAGCGCCCAATGCGTTTCGATTTCATGCGAATGCGATTGATGCCGAAAACGGCAAGCATTGCCAAGATTAGCAAAAGCATTTGCAACGGCTTATTCTGCTGGAAACCTAACAGACGGAATTTTTATCCCCCCAGATTTTCTCGCCTGTCCTCCTCATAGGCCTGCTTTTCCGCCGCCGTCGTTTTTTCAACCGAATTGGCGTCGTTGCATCCTAAAAACGTCTTTCCTTGTTGCACAATCACACCGGCGGTTTCGCTCAGCTTGCCCGCCAGCTGATTTAGGTAGCCCAAACTTCTATCGCTGCGTTCACGAAGTCCATCGAGCGTCTCTTTACGGGCGAGGATCGCAGCCATTAATCCAACCATCGCTCCCATCCCCAGACCGATAAGCAAGTAGGTAAGTTTGGATTCGCCTTTGGTTGTCATGAATCTATCCTCTGATCGAATGCTCCAGATTCAAAAAAACAGTGTCTAACGCCTGATCACTTGGAGTTTGCTGATCGCCTGGCGTGCCTCTTTCTTTGTCGTACGCGGGAATTCCATTATCGGTTGTCGCGCAGAAAAGCAGCCAACTCGAATCGTTGTCGATCGAGAAATCTCCCTTCGATTCGGACGTAATCGCCGTCGCGAAGCGCCCGGAAACGATCCTCATCTAGACTGTGGGCATTGGACGCAAGCGACACAATCACTCGCTCTCTGGACTGATCGCGGATTTCGAAGGATCGGCGCTGAAAATCCAGCTGCTCCACTCTTCCATCGAGGGTTTGGATCCTCGACGCTGGACCGTCATCACCGCGCCGGCTCTGATTCCGATCCTGGACGGTTTCTTGAACGCGGATCAAATCGGTATAAGAGTTGCCACGCGAATCCTGCTTTAGCTGCATGGAGACTTTATCTCCGTTCTCCAATTGCGCAATCGAATAGTCTCGGCCGCGATAAAGCACCCTGGCGTCGGCGCTATACTCGACCACCCGGTCGCGGTTATTTTCCGGTCGCAAATGAAGCTGCCGTGATCGGCTGTCGACACGACCGATCTCGGCGAAGATCTCCTCTGGTTCCAATTGAAGCGTAGGTCTGCCCACTAACGCGATGTTTTCCATACAGCCGATAGTCAACGTCAATGCCATAGCCAAAGTTATTCCCGCTGCCGCGCGATTGATCAGATACATAATTTCTTCCTGATAAAGAATCGAGCCGTTCTCGATCCGTGATTTCCCGGCTTGGTCTCTGCGCGCAATATTCTCTTAATGCCACTTACGAAAGCGCGGACCGTCAGTTTCCCTGGCAGACAATAACCCGCAGTCCCGCGCCTTAGGCGTGAACAACAGACGTCCTAGATATACAAATACGATGAAAGGCTATGGGACTACTGTCTAATTTTGGACGTTTCTACAAATACATCCGAATCGTTCTGAAACTTACGGAAGCAATCCAGAAACGACTGTTATCACCGGAGACCAACTGATCGACTTGGATCGACATCGAGATGATTCAATTGATCGACGAAATCGATGCAAAACGGCGGGAGACTATGATGCCTGGCGCAACTGGGCTCCTTGGACGCAAGTGTTGTTACCGCGCTTCGGAACAGATTGCTTCCGACGCTGCCAATACCCAGATATTTGCCGGGCCTTAGCGCCTCTTTTGCGATCTCAAGCAAAGAAGGAACGCTTGGCTTAATTTGCGCGGCGGCTTTTATTAAATTACCGCGTTTCGGACGCATACGTGAACAAATAGCCAGCACCGACAATTCCCATTATCATTTCAAGCGCGCTGGCATCCGCACCTAAAATCTGCGCGTATTGATCCGGTCCCGCCAGGTTTCCTAACCACCACCCGATAAGCCCAATCGATAAAAACAAAATGATCTTGTCCATCGCCATCTCTCCGCCTACCGCGACCGCAGATTTGATAGAAGTATTTAGCGCAATTATGAATCCCCTAGCGGTTTTAGCTTTATTAATAAACCGGGACTCGATATTGACCCTGGCTCAGTATCAGCAGAAATATCAGCTTTAATCTTTTCGCTTCGATCTCGTTAGTCGGACCGTGGGCGGTAAGCAATCTCTTTTCGTTGCTAGGATACTTTTGGTCGCCTGCCTTGGTCTGTTGCTCGATGCCGTAGGAATTCTGGGGTTGCGCGTCGGGCGCCGCTCCGGGAACGCCGGCGGCCACCGCTTGGTTTAAAAACGCAACGCTTTCGCCGTCGAGGGCGGACACCGAAATGAGAACCGACAGCAACAATAATTTCTTCATCGCGGCATCCCTCGGACGGTTCACCTAGGTTTAAGCCAATCTGCTTTGAACGTTTTCTTAGAAACCCTCTGGGCTTAAACTAAATGGTTTCAATGAACATAACCTAGGCAGGCGCAAAAAGAGCGGCAGTCCAATATTGGACAATTTTGCAAAGAAATATTGCGCGCCGGGCGGCAACATCGGGCCGCCTCCAGGGCTGTCGGTGGACAGTTGCGCGGTCCGTCCTCGAACAGCGACGAATGAAGCGGCAAAGTGTAAAGATTCGCCCGTCACCACCAAGCCATCGGTGAGACAGTTGCTGTGAACGCAATGACCGGCAGGTCAACAAAAAGAAACAATAGCGACCACTAGATAGCCGGTAATTTCTGCTATTTGACTGTCCGTTACACAACCGGTAGTCCGGCAACCTATCGCGACTCAGACGCCAAAGGCGCCGAGCCAAGACAGCTTGCCGACACGGATGGCGGACAACGAATGGAAAACTCCGAAATACTCAGCAGCTACAGAACTGCGCGATGACCACGACCCCATTCAAATCGACTTGATCGATCCGGCCATCGATATGGAGCGATTCACCACTCCCAGGAGCGAACATCCATCACGATTAGGACCAACACGAGTTGAACTAAAGGCATAAACCACTCCCGGCTTCCAAGACCGGCGCCTTTAGGGCCGTTCCCAGGGATGGTTATTAGACAGAGCCGACTTGCGGTTCCAGCAAAAGTTGTAATACGAAGTGGCGAGTTAAGCACGTTCCTAAGCGAGCGACAGCGCAAACCCATCGCTGCGCATCAGCATATCGTTGATTTCTCGGCGATGGTTCTTCTCCGCTTCGGAAATTTGCTTCAGGAAATTGCTAATGTCGGGATGGTCGGATTCGAGACGCCAAATTTGCTCCGGCAAACGGTCGGCGCTGCGAATTTCCTCCGCTAGATCCGTCTGCAAATACTGCCAACTGTTTGTGTTCGGTGAGCGCCGCTCAGGTACTTCGGGGAGCTTCCCTCCGAGCGCAATTATCTTTTCGCCAATCCACTCGGCATGTTTGCTTTTGTCGGCTGCGATACGGAGAAGTTTTTCACGAAATTGGGGATAGTGCATCCTGTCGGCGTGTTGGGTCAACTGACTTTTCCCCCGGAGCTCGTCAACGTACCGTTGGCGCAAGATTTCAATCGCCGCGCTGTCTCTATCGGGAGGGGTCCCGAGGAAGCCGCGCCACCATGTCGCCCAATTAAAGCCCATCGAAACTCCTTTTCTCTGCACTATACTCTACATCGATCATGGGAAGGGAAATCAAGAGCCAAAAATATTCAGAGCCACAGAACTACGCCGATGCCAGGACAACATTCAAGATCGCTTAACGGGTCCCGTCGTCGAAATGAAGCGACTAACCATCCAAGGACAGCCGTCCCTGCGATCACGCCACCACTTGAACTACAGCCATGTATTCGCCTCACCTGTCGAGTAGATTTGCCGTTGGCGCCGACACCATAGTAACGATTCGGCTGCTGGCGTCAGTGGGCCGGTTTGCAGCACTCATGACGACAATCGATCAGTGGTTGCGCAATCTTTGTGCCGCAACTCTTCCTAAAAGAAGGTCATATATTTCGAGGGATTTATAATTCCTCAGGATGAGCATGGAAAGAAGCTCGGCAAAAGCGTCGGGACTTTCGACGAAACGGTCGAGCGCGTTGCGGTGAAAACCAACCTCAACCTTTTTTAGTCGATTCCGGATTCTATAATTGGTCGAAGCTTTTGCGTGTTTATAATGATCCGCCGTCCATCCCTTAAAATGCACTGCTCTCGATCGAGTTGATTCAGGTGTTCCGTGACCTGCTGGCGCGATGCTCCAACGATCTCGGCGAGCACTTCATGACTGATGTTTACGTCAATGATGATGCCGCGAGCGTCGGCCGTGCCGAAACGGTCGGCCAAATTCATGAGTTCGAGTGCGAGGCGTTTGCGCAGGTCGAGGCCGATGCCTTTGATGCAATGGACGTACATTTTTCGGCTGGTATCTATGGTCGCCGTGTGCCATCGAAGGAAAGATTCATAGGAAATCCCCAACAGTATTTCAATCAATGTTTGCGCCTTGATACTGCCTACCGTACATTTTTCGAACGCCTCGCATCGGAAAGGATGCTTCATTTGGGGTATGAGCGAATCGAGGCCGAAAAATTCGCCTGCTGGATGGAGGCTGACTATAGTTTCGTTCTCATCGCTGTGCAGGTAAGAAAACTTAACGACCCCTGATAGGAGGAGATAAACAACCTTTGTCTCCTCGCCCTGGTCGAAGATAATTTCATTTTTCTTAATTTGTCGTATCGACAACTTGTCCGCGAGCTTTTCCAGCTGGGATAACGGATATGACGAAAGGTCTTTTAATTGCTGTAGCGATTGAGCACTGATCTCGGCCATACGTACGATGTCCCCAACTGGGTAATCAGTCGATTATTTCAAGTATCGCGATTTCATGGAGGGGTCGTCCAACATGAGCATTAAACACAGTAAGAACTTTGTCAATTTTACTGGAACCGACCTCGAGCAAAGTAACACTCTGGACTCCGTCGGATTCGATAACAAGTATTGCGAAGTGCCCCAACGAGGAGGATTCGGCACTTTTTAAGACGACACGGTCCGACGGCTCAAGCGAGCCAAGACGTTTAGACCAATCTGGCAGATCCTTTAGTTGCATTGTTTTCCTAGGTTAAAGCAGAGATGTCTGCCGTGTATATCAGAACTGGCGACTGAATCTGTCAGAAAACCGACATTTCTGTCTTTCGGAGTCAGCCCTGCTGCCGCTTCCGTATCGCGACGGTTCAGTCCGATTTCTCGATCTGAGCAGCACAATTACATTGAGCGGTACCGGCTGCGACCGCCGAGCGGCGACGACCTAGTCAGCGCTTCTGCGCTATTAATAGCGAATCGGGATCGAAAGGAAGCGGGCTGCTGCGGTAGGGGCCTCCTTTACATGAGAAGCCGGCTTGGCGCAGCCATCCAAGAATCTCGTCCAGGGCATAACAGCGCCCTCGGGGCGTGTGCAGAAGAAGCGAAACGGAAAACAGCGTGCTCCACTCGGGAGCGGTCCTGTCCCGGCTCAAGAAAACATCGCGCAGGATCAAATGACCGCCAGGGTTGAGACAACGATGAAGTTTGCTAAGCAGGGAGCGGTTTTCCTCGATCCCGTGCGCGTGGAGGACATTGGAGACGAATACGCTATCGAATCCCCGTGGCAGGGCGTTTCGCGTAAAATCCGCTCCGATGACCCGCACTTTTTTCGCCATACCGCAATCGCTGAGAGCCCGGCGCGCCAGAGGAAGAACATTCGGGTGCTCGACAAGAGTTGCCCGAAGGCGAGGATAATGGCGACAGAAAGCAGCGCTATACGTTCCAAGTCCACCGCCGACATCGAGCAGAGTCTGGCAGCCGGCCAGGGGCAATTTCTCGATCAGATAAGGCGCGATCTGCTGTGCATGGATATGCAGGGCGCAAAGTAAGCGCTTAGTCTGAGCGCGATCCCCGACGAATGGTCTCTGGTTTCTGGGTCGATTGCCGCTTGTGAGGCTGGAAGCGAGCCCAACCCACCTGTTCCAAGCGTCGAAATTGGGCAAAAGCAAAGCTGCGCCGGCGCCGCTAAGATGACGCGAAGAAAACGCGGTGTTGGCAAACTTTTCAGCGCGTTTCCGCATCAAGCCCATGCCGCACAGCGCATTGAGGAAAATCTCCCACGCCGCTGGCTCGCCGCCAAAATGAGCAGCCAGCGTTCTGGGACTTTTTTCCTGCTTGCCGATCCAACCGAACAGATCGAGATGGGCGGCAGTGATCAGCATGCACGAGCGCCAATAGCTGCTCTCGCTTCCTAAGGCTTCACGGTTCCACCTACTCCTCGCCATTCTTCGCGTCGACCTCAAGTCCCGGTCCAACACCCGCTCGCGGCCATTGCATAGAGCTTTTCATACCCGTCGACCATCCGCTCGACCGAGAAACGGTCCTCGACCCACTTCCTGCATCGCGCGCGATCCAGCTTCTCAACCCGATCGAGTATGGCAACCATCTCGTCCTCCCTATCGAGCAGATAGCCAGTCTCCCCGTGATTGATCAGCTCGGGCATCGAGCCACGCGGGTAGGCCACTACCGGCGTTCCCGCAGCCATGGCTTCGATAACGACCATGCCGAACGGCTCATCCCACTGCAGCGGGAAGAGAAACGCTTTGGCTTTGCTCATTAGTTGGACGATCTCGCGATAGGGCAGGCGCTCGATGTAGCGGATCTTATCGCCGTCGATATGCGGTTTGACCTCCTTGAGAAAGTATTCTTCGCTCCACGGCAGATGCCTCGTCACATGGCCGACAATCAGCAGTCGCGCAGCGGCCTTCTTGGCAATGCGGATCGCCTCGGCAATGCCCTTTCCGGGCGTCATGCGGCCGACGATGATGAAGAAATTTTCCGGCGTATCGTTAAACGAAATCTCGTCCATGTCGACGCCGTTATAAACAACCGGGATCGATTCGTCGCCCAACATTTTTCTTTGCGCCTGACTCACACATACCGGAAGGCACTGCGGGAAGTGTGCGCGATAATATTCGTGCAGCTCTTTTTCGATATAACCGTAGGTGACCAATGTCGGCGTAGTTGTAAATGCGGAAAAATAAGGAGCCAGCGTAGGCGAGTGGGCGTGCACTACGTCGAAACGTTCGGCCTGGCGATATAAGTGATACGTGTGCCGTGTTTCAAATTCCTTTTCCAGATAAAATGTCGAGAGGGGATCGTCCTGGCAGGCGATCGGCAGGACAGATTGGAGCGTGCAATCAACCTTTGAGTCCCCTGACGCAAACAGTTCCACCTGATGTCCACGCCGGCCGAGTTGCTGGCAAAGATAATAGACAATACGCTCGGTCCCGCCATGGGTCTTTGGCGGGACCGAGATATAAACGCTGGTAATCTGCGCGATCTTCATGCCGTGACTTCCGCACGACTATATACGACTGAGCCCAGTGCGAGAAGGCCTTTAGAAGTCGAAATGTCTGCTTCTCGAATGTCGTGAACTTCAAGCAGGAGAAAGGGGCTGCGTCAGAGGAACTGCGACGGAGTGAAACAGTAAATCGAAACTAGGTTCGTCGGAACCGGTAAGGCCGGGAAAAACCCTAAGCCAGACAGAAAAGAGCGCGACCAGGTCCCAAGTCATGGCAACGGCAGCATCGCAACAACGGCCGCGCTCGGCCGCACCCGGGGCAAATATCTGATTTCTTTTTTGGAACTTATTAGTGCCAGAAAAATGGCCGGTCGACGACATCACCATCACCTCCGGCGCATGCGTCCGGCAAAATCTCGCTCAAAACCAGACGGGTGAGTTGATGGGCTTCATTCGCGTTAGCGGAATATTCAAAGGCGGCCTCGCTGACCGCCGCCATGAGATCCCGTAATGGGGTATGGGCCCTGCTGCCGTTCGGAGTTGTTTTCATGCGGCGCTCCTTCGGTGGCGCGAACAACTGCCCTGTGAAGTTTCTTTTGAGCCGCGACCTCTGACACGGATAACTAAGCCACTCGCTAACGACTGGCGCTCGCGTGGCTCGCGGCAATTAGTTTGGAAATTTACAGGGTCTGTTGCTTGTATTGTTTTCGTCGCTTCACTGACAAAATATTCGTAAGGCGCATTTCGAGCTCGGGGAACGCGAGCGGTTTAGCGATGAAATCGTCGAAGCCGAGCGCCAGACAATGTTCCCGGCTGAGTCCACGAAAATGCCCGCTCGTGGCAAGAATCGGAATATTTTTGTAGACAGGATGTGCTTTGAGCGATGCTGCCAGCTTGATTCCATTCTTCACCGGCGTTCGCATGTTCATGAGAATGACGTTCGGTGTTTCGACTTCAAGTTTGTCCAGCGCTTCCTGGTCGCTCTCGGCCAAAATGGCCTCCCAGCCCAGGAGGGTTAGCGCCTCGCCGAGAAGATCGAGAACATCGGCGCCGTCTTCGACAATCAGTATTTTTCTCGGCATCAACATATATGCTCCGAAACAGTCACAGCTGTGGCGAAGATAAATATCGAGCCTGAACTAACTACGTTAAACCTGCGTGGAAAAAGATTACGCTCGACCATAGGGGGATGTGGCGCAAGTTACCCTCGCTGTTTCAACCTCGCCGTTCGCCTGATAGACAACGATACAATCGCTGGCCTGCACCCCGGCCCACACCCAGCGGCACGAGCAGGACTTTCTTTGACGCCAACAGATTACGCTGAGCGGTGAGGTGTTTCTGTCCAAAATTGGACCTTTTTGACAGAGAAGTTTCGTAACCGAGGCTTTTCCCTCCACGATTTTCGAGGAAATCCAAGCGTTACGACGGGGTTTGACTGGAGGCAAATAGGGTAAATGCTGGGCAGTGTTTGTCGAATCGCTGGCGGTCGTGCCGTATAGTCCGGTGGTTCGGTACCTACTGCGGGGATTGAATTTGCGGATCGGGATCCGCAACCGACTCCTCCCGGAAGCCGTATTTTGTCAGTTTATAGCGTAGCGCGCGTTCACTCATTCCTAATAGTTCCGCGGCGCGGGTTTGGACTCCATCGGACTGGGCCAGCGCTTCGCGGATCATGCGCCGCTCCAGCCGTTCCACTGCGACAGCTAAGTTGGCTTCGTGCTCATCCTCCACGTCCTTTTCCTGGACAGTGACAGGCAGATCACTACTGCCAATCACATCATCCCTGGTGAGGACCACCGCGCGCTCAATAATATTTTCCAACTCACGGACATTTCCAGGATAGTCGTAGCGCATAAGAATATCTCGGCCTTCAGCCGTTAGGCCGCTGATCGTCTTGGCGTTCTTGGCGGCGAAACGCCGGACGAAGTGATCGATCAGCAGCGACAGATCCGAGCGCCGCTCGCGCAACGGTGGGATGAGAATCGCGACGACATTCAGACGGTAATAGAGATCCTCCCTTAACTGTCCCGCCTCAATGAGCGCCTCGAGCGGCCGGTGGCTGGCGGCCAGGATCCTGACGTTGACCTTGACCGAACGGCTGGAGCCAACCTTTTCGTATTCTCGCTCCTGAAGCACGCGTAGGAGTTTCGCCTGCAAGTGCAACGGAAGATCGCCGATTTCGTCGAGAAAAATCGTCCCGCCATCGGCTAATTCAAAACGCCCTTGTCGCGACGCTATCGCGCCGGTGAAAGCGCCTTTTTCGTGGCCGAACAATTCCGATTCGAGAAGCGCATCGGGAAGCGCCGCGCAGTTAACCTTGACTAGAGGACCGCGGGCTCTGGGGCTGGCAAAATGTATGGCTTGAGCAATTAGCTCTTTCCCGGTGCCGCTCTCACCCCGGATCAACACGGTTGCTTCACTTGGCGCCACCCGGCGCACCAAGGAGAGGACCTCAAGCATTTGCCCGCTTTCACCGATAATTCCTTCGATCCGGTGGCGTTCACCCAACGCTTCCCGCAACTCACGGTTCTCGTTGACAATGCGGTAGTGGTCACTCACATGTCGAATGCGCTGGAGCAGCTCCTCCAAATTCACCGGTTTGGTCAAGTAGTCGACAGCACCTTGTTTGAGGGCGACGACGGCCGCTTCAATTGTGCCGTACGCCGTGATTACCATGACCGGCGTTTCCGGGTTGATGGTGTGCACCGCTTGCAGCAAATCGAGGCCCGACATGTTAGCCATCTTTTGATCGGTAAGCACCAAATCGAAGGCATCTTGACGAAAAAGTTCTAAGGCTCGCTCGGCACTATCGGCCAGAGTCACTTCGAAGCTTTGCTTTTTGAGAAACCCGCCAATCAGTTCGCGTTGCACCGGTTCGTCGTCTACTACCAGAATATGAAATCGATTGGGCATTTTTTACACCTCCGCGCCGTTGATCGGCAAACAAAGCTCGAAACACGACCCTTTGCCCACTTCACTGGTGACCATGATGGTTCCGCCGTGAGTTTCGATGATTCTACGCGAGATCGCCAGGCCTAGACCGGTGCCCTTAGCCTTCGTCGTAAAGTAAGGCTCAAAAACCCGCCGCAGGTTTGCCGCGGTAATGCCGCTGCCGGTATCGGTTACGGCGATGAGAAAATTGCGGTTCGACGTTTTTGCCTCAAGAGTCAATGTTCCACCGTGCGGCATCGCTTGCAAACCATTGAGTATGAGGTTCAACAAGACCTGGGTAAGATGACTCGGATCGGCCACGAGCGCCGGAAGATTGGGTGCGGCGACGATTCGGATTCGTACGTTCGATCCTCTAGCGTCGCTTTCCTGCAAAGTGGTTAGCTCTTTTAGGATTTCTAGCACCGGCAATGCCTCGGCTCTGATCTCGACCGGACGCGCCAGCGACAGAAATTGCTCGACGATGGAATTGATGCGCCGCGCTTCCCCTAGCAACAACTCGGTCAAGCGAGAGTATTGATCGCGATCCTCGCTAGGCTGAAATTCCAAGTTGAGGCGCTGCAGCCCCATTGATATAGCATTGAGCGGATTACGCACCTCATGGGCGACGGCTGCAGCCAGATTTCCCATTGCTGAAAGTCGCTCTCTTTGTAGTACTTCGATTTCCAACGCTTTGACTTGCTGGAGATGCGAATTTTGGTTGTGGAAAATCGCTGCCATGCCCAGAATCCCCGCGGCGACGATAGCCAGGCTTAAAATGACAATGGCACGCAGGCTATTGTGCCAGGCGAGGTCCATCGATCCCAGCGAAAGACCGATCTTGAGGAAACCCATATTGAACTTATCCAGAGCGACGGGTTTGACAACCTCGAAATATCGCTTTCCTTCGCCGCTTTCGACGATTTGACTGAAAAGCTGACGGTCATTCTTTACCTGCACAATCGCAGGCACTTTTTCTCGCCGCCCAATTCGCTCTTGGTCGGTGTGGGCTACGACATCCAAATTGTTGTCGAGGAAAGCAATGAACTCGCTTTCTGAATAACGCCCCAGACTCTCAATCTGGGTCTGCACGCCGATCTGTTTCTCGAAGTTCAAGATATAGTCGACGTTGGCGTGGACAGCGATGATGCCGGGAAAACTCCGCGCGCCGACGGCAGCGCCAAAAGCGCTGCCTACCCAGAACTCCTTTCGCGTGATTCTTGCCGGCGGCTCGGCGAACTTATTCTTATCTACTTCCTTGGATAACGACCAACGTTTCCCCCACACCAGATTTTTCATCTGTTGGCGCGGCTGAACGCTTTCTTTGCCATCCCGTCCGGTAGAAATGGCGGTTTGCAGCGCGGCAAGGTCCCAGGGTCGGCCCTGCGCGTCGAGTAAATCGATTTTTTGTAAGCGGTTCATGGCGCTGATCTCTGTGAGCAGCGCCTGATCGACACCACGAGCGACCAGCAACTGGTCAATCAAGCGGGCATTGTCTAAAAGCCGTTGCTCGATCAGATCTTCCAGAAGGGCGTTGCCGACGACGGCGTTTCTCACGCTCGCCTCCATCGCTTTGGCCAACGCGACTCCTTTGTCCTCGGTCTGGCGCAAGAATTCTTGCTTAAGCCTGTACGCTTCAAAAACTACGTAGAGGCTGGCCAAGAACAGCAACAGCAGGCCCGATGCGAGAAAGTGGCGGGGGAGAAAAAAAATTTTCATGGACGTGAGCATCATTGGCACGCCTGCCTCGCGAATACGCAACGACCCCCGGGACCGGTGGGTCCCAGGGGTCGTTGGTGTTTTATCCTTGGCTGAACACTGGCTCTGCCAGAGTGATCGAAGCTACCGGTTATCTACTGGCTGTTTGCGCGCTACTGATCAGCACCTCGACGCGGCGGTCGCTTTGCCAGCAACTCTCACTGGGCGCACTGCATTTAGGCCGCGACTCACCGAAGGCGCCGGCTTTGATCCTGGCGGCGGACACGCCGGCATTAATCAGAGCCTCGCTAATGACGTTGACACGGCGCTCGCTCAACCCTTGGTTGAAGGAATCGGTGCCGCGCGGATCGGTGTGACCGTCGATGCCGACTTGGACGGCTGGATATTGCTTCATATAGGCCGCGATGTCAGATATATGCTTGGTCTCGTTAGCGCGAATCTCGGACTTATCGAAGTCGAACAGAAAGTCTCTGAACGAGGACCACTGGGAAGCCTGGGCTTGGGGACCTACCGATCCCAACTGACCCTGCGCGCCCGTAGCTCCAGCTGGACCTTGCGCTCCCATGGGGCCGGCCGGGCCGATAGGACCAGTTGCGCCTGCCATGGCGAAATCACCGCAGAATTCCGTGACGAAGCCGTACTGATCGACACAAAGATTGCGTGTTTCACCCGTTGGATTTTTCAGGTCCATGGAATACTCGACGGAGTATAACACTAGCGGGCGTGTCGGCGCTGAAGCGCCGGCTGTCTGGTAGCACATAGTAGTATAGCCACCGCCGTAGCCGAGCGGCCGCACCACTTTAAAGCCGGTCCAGTTTTTGTCGGCAAATCCTTGAGCCAGGTCGCGCGCTTCCTCTTCGGTAATTTTCTCCTTGGTAACTTTAGCCAGTGGACAGGGCGCACTGGACATAAATTCGTGCGCCCGTGCGCTCGCCTCGCGGTGTGAACCGCTCGGTGTCTGCGCCAAGCCGATACCCGACAGCGCCAAGACACTCGCTGCCGCAATTACCGGCGTTAAAACTGATCTCAATCTCTGCATAACTTAGTTCCTCCAATAAATTTTACTAACCTAGCTCTAGCGCAACTGTTATGCCGCCGCTGGCGCCTGACAGAACGGCTATTGGTTCAACCATTGCGACATGTTTGGCGGTGAATCGCTGCACCGGTACGACACAAGCGTCGAGAGCTTCGACCAAACGGTCGGAATAGATTAGTTAAATTCCCTTCACTGGAACTAAGCGCGGTTCTATGGCGCATTTTGAGATGCCGACGACTTGATTTTTCTGTCGTTGCGTTTTGGCATTTCTCCTTGGGCTCGCCCATTTATCATCGCGACGCGACCCGTTTCTTAGCGGTCACCTCCCGCTCGTTTCCCTCATCACGAGCAGGTCATCGAACAACGCGCGTAATGCACAACCGCTTTGCGCAGTTTCTCGGTATCCACCGAGCTCTGCCGATCGCACGGCGATGGCCTGCGCCGATGAATAATTTGCCGCCACGTCCAAATGGTCGATTCGAGGAAATCCCGTGCGAAGTTCGTAAACAGGCAAGCACCCTGAATCACCATTTGTTGTCGAATGACCTGCCGCGTTCTTGCAAAAGCGGCTATTCGCGTTGAGACCCGCTTGCCATTACGACGATGGATGGTGCGGGACTTCGGAAGTAAGGGTGGTATTGAGTCGCGCCTTTTCCGCCTCGAGGTCGTGGACCCGCTGTTCCAATTCAGCCATCGTATGTTTAGCTTTTCTCATGGCGCGATCTTTTCCATAGAGGGTCACCGTCGAGGAAATCGATCTGGCAAAATAAAGAATCCCTGCCATCAAGAGTCCAACCAACAATGACCCGACCATCACCAGATACACAGGGACGTCATTCCAGACAAAGTCATTGAGTCGGATCGTAACGGGACTAACGTTTTGCATTCCAAAGTAAGCGATGGCGATCCCGGCGATAACTGCCACGAGTAATACCAGCATATATTTGTGACCTGCTTTCCTTTGCCCCGAATGAACCATCAGGTTGAATCATCGGAGTTTAACTATGTTCATCCTGCGCTGACTCGTCAGGCGTTACTGTCTAATTCTGAACCGTGGTGAAAATAATCATCCTCCAAGGCTAGCATAGCTGAGCGTGCCGTCGATCTCGCGTGCCGGGCTTGTAAGTGCGGCAAAAAGGCCGTACTAAAAAGCCATCCTCAAGCTTGGGAATTTCGCATCGTTGCAATAACAAATCTCTCGGTTGGAGCGGATCTATAAACATGCTCAATAATTTCTCTTTTTTGCGGCTCAGATTTGCGCGCCGCACTATCTCCGACAGCCGTCCGTGCCTATTAACCTTATGTTTAGGTCTGGTGCTTTTTCAGGGCTGCGCCTTGCTGCAACGTCCGCCCGAATTCCGCACCTGTCGAAACTCCGGCGCCCGCCGCTCCCAAGGCACCGGTCGGAGTCCCACCTCCACCGAGCCCGACGGTCAAGAAAAGTCCCGCGCCGGCGACATTACCGCAAACCGGAGAAGCTTCATGGTATGGGGCGCAACATCACGGAAAACAGACGGCCAGCGGAACCATTTTTGATCAAGCCGGTCTGACAGCGGCGCATCCCAGCCTGCCCTTCGGCAGCAAGATAAAGGTTACGAATCTAGCCAACGGAAAATCGGTGGAGGTAGAGATTACCGATCGCGGGCCCTTTGCCGGGAATCGCATCATCGATCTATCGAACGCGGCGGCAAAAGCTTTGGAAATGATAGAATCGGGTACCACGACGGTGCGACTCGAACTGCCATAGGCAACTAGCGTTAAGTTTTCCCCGGCTTCTCGAAAGCCTGTAAAGTCTTTACTATTTCACGGCTCAGATCACCGAGTGTTTCACTCAATGCTTTGACGAAATCTTCGGTGGCCTGCGATCCGGCGCGCCGATGCAATTGCGATCTTTGGCTGATCAGAATTTTTTTATTGCGGTCGATCACTGTCCAGCGCGCCGTCAACCAAGCTTGCTGATCGCTGTGGGCCTCGAATTGGAGCACCTCGATTTTCACCTGGAAATCCGGTGCATCGCTATACTGCCACGGGAATTGGATTACTCGCGCGGGGTTCAGAAGCTGCGAAATGTTTTGCGCCAAGACGCGGCTGAAAGTTTCAGCCAACGGCGCAGCCCAACGGTCCATCTCGGAATAGCTCAACCGATTCGTCGACGTGCGTGTGGCGATCTGTTGGCGGTCGAGGTAACCGGGTAATTCAATTGGCCCAAGGCCTAAAGAAAAATTGGCTTTAACCTCGGATGGGTTCTTATCTGCCGCGAAGTCCGCTTCGGGGAAGGCCCCAAGGATATAGTAACTCGACGGATCGGCTCTGGGTTCAAAGGCGGCACAACCGCTAAACCAAACCCCCGCAGCAACGATCGCCAGCACCTGTCCCATCCGACCGCTCATGGTTTCTTCTCGCTTTCGGCCCTGCCGAACAAAAATGCCCGCGGATTTCGTTCGAGAAAATCGGCCATTAATCTGAGCGATCGCGCCGCCCCGGAAAGCTCTTTCAACGCTTTGGTCAGTTCATAAGAGTTCGGCGAGTTAGGGTCGACGAAGCCGTCTACGTTGCCCACGGTGACCTGGATCTGTTTGACCGCATCACGAACGCCGGTCAGGGTCTCTTTCAAATCTACCGAGAGCGTGGCCACGCTGCGATCGATACTTCCGGCTACCTTTTGCACGCCGTCCGCGGCCTCGCTGATTTTCACCACGGTTTGATCAAGAGAGCGGATGGCCGCATGCAACTCCGGCTTATTGACCAACCGATTGATCCCGGCAAAAGTCTCTTCCAGGTCTTTGTTCTTCACCAGGTCGCTTAAAGTCTTAACCGCGTCGGCGCTCGAGGTCAGCAACGCTTTGAAATCGACCTCATCGAGCTTGGTAAGAAGCTGGCCGAGGATATCCTGCGCTTTTTGCAGCGCCGTCGTGATCGTCGGGATTTCCGGGTACCGGGAGCCTGGCGGCTGAACGTACTGCGCCGGGCTACCAGGAAAGAGATCGAGGGCGACAAACAGTACGCCGGTAACGATACTTTCCGTCTGCAATTGGCCGCGCAGTCCGCGGTCGATTGCTGCTTTGAGCGCGGCCGGGTCTCTCAGACTGCCGCCGACTCCTCGGCCGCTGATCTTGTTCGCATCGAGTTTGATGATTACCGGAATTCGGTTGGTCTCCGCACCCTCATCGAGTTGCAGCAGGATCTTGGTAATGGAGCCAATTTCGACCCCCTTATATTTCACCGGAGCGCCTTCTCTCAGACCGCTTACCGAGCCTTCGAAGTAGAGCACAAATTCGTAGGTCTTGCGGAACAGCCGTCCCGAGCCAAGGATCGTCACCGCGCCAATAACCAAAACGATGGCGCCGACCACGAAGGCTCCGATGAGCGTCGGATTGGCCTTTTTACTCACCAGGCCGCCCTTCTCCGCGGGTGAGAAATTCTCGCACCTTGGGATTTTGACTGTGGGCTAGCAGCTCCTTCGGATCGCCCCTGGCAATCGCCGTCTTGGTTTCAGCATCGAGAAAAATACTGTCATTACCGATGGCAAAAATACTCGGCAACTCGTGGGTTACCGCGACCACCGTCGCGCCCAAGCTGTCGCGCAACGCCAAGATCAGGTCATCGAGCCGGCGCGAGCTGATGGGATCGAGTCCGGCCGAAGGTTCATCGAAGAAGAGCACCTCGGGGTCGAGCGCGATGGCGCGGGCCAAGCCCAGGCGCTTGCTGCATGCCGCCGCTGATCTGCGACGGGTAATAGTCTTCAAAGCCGTTAAGACCGACCAGCGCAAGCTTGAAGATGGCGATCTCGCGGATCTCGACCGGGCTTAGGTCGGTGTATTCTTCCAGCGGCAGCGCGACGTTTTCGGCGAGCGTCATGGAACTCCAAAGACCGCCGCTTTGATACAGGACGCCGAAGCGGCGGAAAAAAGCTGCGCCGCTCCTCCGCATCCGCGCGGGTAAAATTCTCCTTTTCGTAGAAGATCTCTCCCTCCATCGGTTCGATCAGACCGATCATGTTGCGCAGTAAGGTGCTCTTGCCACAGCCACTGCCGCCCATGATGATAAATACATCTCCGCGCTTGACCGTAAAGTTGAGATCGCGCATCAAAACGACGGAGCCGTAGCCCAGGGTAAGATTGCGCACGGTAATTTGGCGCGTCGGCTGCGCTTTCGTTTTCACTATTCATGTCAAACCCCAATGATATAAAATATGACGGACAAAACGCCGCAAGCCGCGACGATAAAAACAATGCTCGTGACCACGGCGGAGGTCGCGGCCTCGCCGACCGCCGCGGCGCTGTCGCCACACTGGATGCCGCGCAGACATCCCGAAAGAGCGACCAGCACGCCGTAAATCACGCTTTTAAAAACGCCGCCAAACAGGGCCGTTAAGCTGATCGCATTGATCGGTTTGGTGGTAATAGGTGGTCCACGAAAGGTCGAGCATCCACAGGCCCACCGCAGCGCCACCCAGGATTCCCATCAGGTCGGAGTACAGACATAACAAAGGCATCATCAGGCAAAGCGCGATCATGCGCGGCAGCACCAAAAATTCCAGCGGTGAGAATCCCAGCGTGATCAATGCGTCGATTTCCTGAGTCACCTTCATCGTGCCGAGCTTTGCGGCGAACGCGGCGCCGGTCCGGCCCGCCATGATGATCCCGGTCATCATCGCGCCCATATCGCGAACCACGGCGATCCCGACGAGGTCCGCGACATAGATCTGGGCGCCGAATTGCTGCAGCTGAACAGCGCCGACAAATGCCAGGATCACCCCCACTAAAAAACTGATGAGCGTGACGATGGGCAGCGCTTGCGGGCCGCATTCTTGGATAATCAGAAACAGATCGGCAGTCCGGTAGCGCGCGCGCATCCTGACCAGCTTGACGAACGCCAAAGTCACTTCGCCGAGAAACTGCAGCATCTCTGACACAGAGAGGTAAAACCCCGTCGTGACCGTACCGACTTGTGCCAAAAAAGACGCGCCGATCAGTCGCCGGTTTGGCGCCTTGTTGCTCCGGTACAATCGCCGCGAGTTCAAGGAGACGGCGAATTCCGTCCGGCAGTCCTTCGAGCTCGGTACCTATAGTCCGTTGGCGGCAGAGCTCAATCACTTTCATTAAGAACATTAGTATGCTGCTGTCCCAAGAGGAAAGAGCTTCGCATCGAAACGAACGCGGCGGACATGGGAACTCTCGAGGGCTTTTAGCACCGGGCTGACCGCGGCAGCGTTGTTTTGCAGTCGCCAAGCGCCGGAGAGTTGCACGACTAGCGTGGAATTATCCAAAGTTGCGAGTGAAACGCCTGGCGCATCGTCGCTGTGAGTCTGTGCTTCCATCACCGGTAATATCTTGAATAACCCACCTCACGGCAAAAATCACCACGCCCGATAGCGTTAGGATAGAATCGGGCCTTCTTAGGTCCACTGAAATTACCGCGCCGGCGGCCATTTCACGGGCGTCGCCACCCTAGGAAATTTGCTCAAGGTACTCGC
>CAVYDL010000010.1:0-231524 GCA_963767275.1 uncultured delta proteobacterium
AACACATTCTCCGGGCTCAGCGGCAGTTTTTTGATCCGCACGCCGGTGGCGTTGAAGATCGCGTTGGCGATGCAGGCCATCGGCGGGACGCAGGCGATTTCGCCGGCGCCTTTGGCGCCGTAGGGGCCGGCGCCGGGATAGCCGTGGACCAGGGTCGTTTCGATGCGCGGCATCATGTTGATCGTCGGCATTAGATAGTCGACAAAGGATGGGTTCATGGTTTTGCCTTCTTGGTCGAAGACGACTTGCTCGCACAGCGCCTGGCCGATGCTCATCGCTGTCGCGCCTTCGATCTGGCCTTCGACGGCGGCTAGATGAATCGGCTGGCCGATGTCGTGGACGGCGACGTATTTCAAGATCTTCACGTTGCCGGTGTCGGGGTCGACTTCGACGATGCAGGCATGTGTCGTGAACGGCTGCGAGCTGCCGTGGGCTTTTTCTTCGGCCACCAATTCCAGGTTGTCGCAGTAGCCGCGGCCGATGACTTCGCCGATGACGTTATGTGCGTCGGTGGCGACAGTCGCCAGCGCGACTGCTTTCGCCGGCGTGCCTTTGACCCGGATTTGCTTGTCGACGATCTCCAGATCCTCCGGGCTCGCTTCCAGCTTGCGCGCGGCCATTTTGAAAGATCTGATTGCGCGCGTCGATGGCGGCGAGCCGCGTCGCGCCGCCGGAAACCAGGATTCCCCGGCTGCCGACCGTGCCGGCGTCCCACGGACTGGCGTCGGTATCGACGTTGACGACAGTGACATCGCTCACTGGGATACCGAGCTCTTCGGCGACAATCATGGGAATACCGAAACCGGGGACGGTGCCCATGTCGATCTTGCCGATATGTACCGTCACCGAGCCGTCTTCATTGACTTTTACTATCGAGCCGCCGCCGGGACCGGCGCTCTCGATCCATGAGCCGGTGGCGAGGCCGATGCCCTGGTTTTTTTCCAGTTTTACTTTGCCCCAGCCGATTTTTTCTTTGGCAATCTTGATCGTCTCGCCGAGCGATACATCGCGCAGCTTGGCCACGCCGACGATCTTGTCGCCGGCTTTTGGCATATTTTTCAGTCTGAATTCCGTCGGGTCCATGCCGAGCTTGGCGGCGATGGAGTCCATGTGCGACTCGACCGCAAACGCGGCTTGCGGGCCGCCGGGGCCGCGCACCGGGCCGCAAACCTGTTTGTTGGTGTAAACGCGTAAAGCCCTCGATGTGGCAGTTGGGCATCAAGTACCAGCCGCCGAGCATGTTGGTGCAGCGGCCGCCGGCCTGCACGCCGAATCCGGAGTAGCCGCCGGCGTCGTAGAAAACTTTGCCGGTGCGGGCGAGAATGGTGCCGTCTTTTTTCACGCCGGTTTTGATGTACATGCGCGCGCCGGAGCGAATCGTTGTCGAGATCGTTTCCTCGGCCTTGTCGAGGACGATCATTACGGCACGCTTGGCTTTGATCGCCAACAGGCCGCAGATCGGCTCGACGGCGGCGCCTGAAGTGATGCCGCTGCCTTTGCCGCCAAATCCGCCGCCCAAGCCGGCCGAGATGACGCGCACGTCATTCAGTCGCAGGCCCAGCATCTTCGCCGTTTCCTGGCGTACGGGGAACGGCGCCTGGGCGTTGGCCCACACGGTCAGCCGTCCGTTGGGTTCCATCTGCGCCGCGGCAATGCGCGGCTCCAAATACTGCGGATGGATCATCTTGGTTTCGTAAACTTCCTCGACCACGAGATCGGCTTCGGCCATCGCCTTGTCGGGATCGCCGACATGGACGACAGCGTGGCCGCAGACGTTCTTCATCCCAGCCGGAGTGGTTTTCGGCAGCGGCATATCTTCGTGCAGCACCGGTGCGTCTGGTTTGGTCGCTTCCTCGGCGTCGAGCGCCACCGGCAGCGGCTCGTAGGCGACTTTGATTTTTTTGAGCGCCTGCTTGGCAATGGCCAGAGTATCGGCGGCGACGGCGGCCACCGGGTCGCCCATGAAATGCACTTTGCCGCGCGCCAGGATGTGGCGGTCGATATAGCTGCGGCCATAGCGCACATTCGGGGCATCCTCGGCGGTGACGACGGCATGAACGCCGGGGATTTTCTTGGCTTCGCTGGTGTCGATGCTGATAATTTTCGCGTGGGCGTATTGGCTGCGCAGGATCGCGCCCTGCAGTTGGTCTTTGAGCATCAAATCGATGCCATAGACGCCTTTGCCGATGACCCGATCGATGCCGCCCATTCTGGCCGGGCTGGTGCCGACGACTTTGAATTCAGCTTTTGCCATGACTTAAGCCCTCCCTGTGATGCGGCCGGCGGCGAGATGGATCGCGTCGACGATCTTGTTATAGCCGGTACAGCGGCAGATGTTGCCCGACACCGCTTCCTCGATGTCCGCGGGCGTCGGCTTGGTGGTGCGGTCGAGCAGCGCTTTGACGGACATTATGAAACCCGGCGTGCAGTAGCCGCACTGCACCGCGCCGGTGTCGATGAAGGCTTGCTGCACCGGGTGGAGTTTATCGCCGTCGGCGAGGCCTTCGATGGTGACGATCTGGGCGCCGTTGGCGTCGGCCGCCATGGTCACGCAGGTATTGATCGGCTTGCCGTTATAAATCACCGTGCAGGCGCCGCACTCGCCGGTGTTGCAGCAGAGCTTGCTGCCTTTCATTTCCAAAGTGTCGCGGAGAAAATCCAACAGCGAAGCCGATGCTTCGGCGCTGGCGCTGACCGCTTTGCCATTGATGGTGGTATTGATCATGACGCTCATTATGCAACCTCCTTGCCGGTGGCGGCTTTCCAGGTTTGTTCGAGACCGCGGCGGGTCAACGCTTCGACGATCCAGCGGCGGTTCTCGGCGCTGCTGCGCTGGTCGCTGATCGGACTCGCTTCGCTGCCTGCCAGAGCGCCGGCTTCTTTGATCAGCGCTGCGGTGAGCGGTTTGCCGCGCAGCAGGGCTTCGGTCTTGGGCGCGCGCAGCGGTGTCGGCGCCACCGCGGCCAGGCCGATACGGACTTCTTGAACGTTGTTTTTGCCGGCATCGGGGGTGAGCATCACCGCGACGCCGACCATGGCGATATCCATGGCGCCGCGCACGGCATGCTTCAAGTAGACGCCCTTGCTGCCGGCCGGTGGAAGCGGCACTTCGATTTCCGTCAGCAAGCCTTTCACGCCAGCCGCGCTTTTGCCCGGTCCCTGAAAAAATGACTTGAACGGTTCGCTGCGCTCACCGTCCGAGAAAGCCAGCACGGCGTTGGCTTCCAATACCAAAAGCGGCGTGAGCGTTTCCCCCGAAGGTGAGGCGCGGCAGATGTTGCCGCCGATGGTGGCGGTGTTGCGCACTTGCAGCGAGGCGAACTGATGCGAGGCTTCCCAGAGAACCGGTAACTTATCGCGCACAAGCGCGCTGGTTTCGAGTTCGCGGATGGTCGTCAGCGCGCCGATGCGCACAGCGCCGCCGCTCTCCGAGATGCCGGCGAGGCTGGGAATTTTTTTAATATTCACCAGGCAGCCCGGTTCCTCCTTGAATTTAATGTCGACCATCACATCGGTGCCACCGGCGATCAACTTTCGCCTCGGCGCCATGTTTGGACAATAGCGACAAAGCGTCACCGATGGATCTCGGTTCAAAGTATTCCATATCGTTTGCCCCTTATTTCTTGTGGGTAATCTACGGAACGTAGATTCCGCTTTCGTCTTAGCCTATCTCGGATGAAGTTAGCAAGACCAATAACTCCGGCAGACGCAGTTTATTCGACGCAATTGTCGAATCCTACCGGCGGCGATCTTGCTTTGCCGTCGATTCGTGGCAACATTGGCGACGGCGTGATCGAAGCGATTGCGCGGCGGACGAGTCAGGCCGCTGAATTACCAATGGTCCTGCAGGTGATAAGGACAGCATTAGCGTGGCAGAGAAAAATCCCTACGAAGCGATCTTGACCGCCAGCGGCGCGGCGCGCAAGCAGGTGACCCAGGAGATTTACGACGACGTCTACCGCAAGCGGGCGGCGGCCGATGCCGGCAAACTGCCGTCCAAGAGCAGGCGCAAGAAAATTGCCGTTCTGCGCGCCGCCATCGGCCGGGGACACAAGAGTATTCTGGAGCTGGGGTGCGGTAACGGCGATCTGACTTGGGCGCTGGTCGACTGCGCGGAAAAAATCGTCGGCGTCGATGTTTCGCATCAGGCCCTCGCTGATGCCCAACGGCGCGAACGCTTGTGGCATTTATCAAAGCAACAGGCCGCTCGCGTCGAATTCAAGCCACAGTCGGCCGTGCAGTTAAGTTTTGCCGACAGTACCTTCGACTGCGCGCTCAGCACGTCAATGGTCGAGCACTTACACCCCGAGGACCTGCTCAGCCACTTTCGCGAGGTCATGCGGGTTCTCCGGCCCGGCGGCAAGTATCTCGTCTGGTGCCCCAACCGCTTAGGCCATCATAAAGACCGCATGAATCACTTCTCAATGTTGTCCTACGCCGAGTGGATCGAGAAAATGACCGAGGCCGGGTTTCACGGCTTTGTTTCGACCTTGGCCAACGGCATGCCATTGGTGGACGCCCGTTACAAAGTGTTGCTGGAGAATGTGTTGTCGTCCCTGGGAATCAAGATCCTGTGGAGCCACCTCGGGGTGCGCAATGTATTCTTGCTGGCCGGGACGCCAACCGAAAATCTCACATCGCGGTAACCCTTCCAGTGAACGGGTGATTCGCCGAGACCCAGTCTAATTCGTTCGACCGTCTAAGCGACTCCGCCTTGACCCTCGGACGCCATCGTCATATACGAAACTACTGAGATCTCCTTAGAGCTGCGGTCGTCTGCCGCGCTCGGTATTAACCAGACGAGGAGTAATGCATCACCTATGCGACTGCCGCACCGCGACCCGATTCAGCTGGGTCTGACAGCTTATGAACTGTTTCAGGAGAAAGAGGGTATTCCCTCGGTCACCGGCTTTTTTATCGAAGACTTGATGGACGTCGAGGTCAAGCCTTGGGCGCGCATGGGCGCGCTCGGTTCCTATCTCAATATGGGCGAGCAGCAGGAAAACGACGCCTATATCTGCGAGATTCCCGCCGGCAAACAGACCGAGCCGCAGCATCACATGTTCGAGACGTTGGTTTACATTCACAAAGGGCGGGGCGCGACCACGGTTTGGTTCGAAGGGGATGCCAAGCAGACGTTCGAGTGGGCGGCTGGGGCGATTTTTGCGATTCCGCTCAATGTCTCGTATCAACACTTCAATGTCTCCGATGAACCGGTGCGCTTTCTTGCCGGCACCAACGCCCCTCACGTGATTAATTTATTTCACAACGAGGATTTCATTTTCCGCAATCCGTTCCAGTTCCGCGATCGCTTCCGGCCGGACCGGGAATTTTTCAATGAGAACAAGAAATTGACGGTACGGTCATGGGAGTCCAATCTGGTGCCGGACGTAAACAGCTTCGCCCTCGACGATTATCCAATGAAGGGCAAGGGCGTGAAGATCATGCGCTTCGGCTTGGCCGGCACGACTTACGGCTGCCACGTTCAAGAATTCCCAGCCGGCAGCCGCAGCCTGTTTCACCGCCATGGTCCCGGCGCGATCGTTTGCGTGACCCAGGGCAGCGGCTTCGCCATGGTGTGGCGCGAAGGCGAGGAGCGGACGCGCTTCGAGATCAAGCCCGGTTCGATCTATTCGCCCGGCGACCTGATGTACCATGGCCATTTCAACACCGGCCATTCGACGCTGCGCCACTTCGCCATGCGCGGGCGCAGCCCGAAGTTCAGCCAGGACCGGTTCCGCACCAAGCTGCATGAGATGATCCCTTTAGACGAGGAGCCGTCGGACATTCATCCGCTGTACTTGGCCGAGTTGCAGCGCAACGGCGTAAAGTCGGAGATATCGGTGGTGGAAGAGTAGGAATACGATTTGGCCGCACCCTTCGACGGTGCTCAGGGCGATCGGGATGCAAAGGGCACAAAAATCTCAAGAAGGAATCCGAATGTACGGGCGTATCGCGATACGCCCCGTGGCGGCGTGGTGGTCTTCGTGTCGAAAAGACAGCCGATAAATATCAGGAGAACCATATGTCTGAACTTGCTTACACAGACTTTCGTAGCTTCATTGAAGAAGCGAAAAAGATCAGCGACTTTCGGATCATCGAAGGCGCGGACTGGGATGCTGAAATCGGCGCATTGGTGGAGTCCACTGCCGAGCTGGTAGCGCAACCGCCGATGTTGATCTTCGACAAGATCAAAGGTTATCCGGCGGGATTCCGGGTGTGCAGTTTGCCCTACGCGGCCTACCGGCGGGTGGCCTTGGCGCTGGGATTGCCGACCGACAAGACTAAATTGGAAACCTTGCGTCTGGCGGCGCGCAAGGTGCGCAGCGCCGAGCCGATTGCGCCGAAGGAAGTCGGCAATTCGCCGCTGTTCGAGAACAAACTCACCGGCGCCGATGTCGATATGTTGAAATTCCCGGCGCTGCGTTTTCACGAGAACGACGGCGGGCGCTACTTCGGGCCCGGCGGCGGTTTGATTAACCAGGATCCTGATAACGGCTATGTCAACACCGGCACCTACCGGATGCAGCTGCACGACAAAAACACCCTCGGTATCTGGATGAGTCCCGGACAGAACGGCCGGCAGATTTGCGCCAAGTATTGGGAGAAGGGCAAGAGCTGTCCGGTGGCGGCGAGTTACGGCCAGCATCCCATGATGTTCATGCCGTCGTATACAAAGTTCCCTTACGGCCGCTCGGAGATGGAAATTGCCGGCGGCTTGATCGGCCGGCCGCTGGAAGTCTTGCGCGGGCCGATCACCGGTTTGCCGATTCCGGCGTCCTCGGAGATCGCCATCGAAGGCGAGATCCCACCGCCTTCGGAAGAGGCACGCGCGGAGGGGCCGTTTGGCGAATGGCCGGGATACTATTCCGGCGGCACCGGCGGCACCGGCGAGAACCAGCCGATTATTCGCGTCAAGGCGATTTATCATCGCAACGACCCGATCCTCGAAGACGAGGCGCCGCTCTGGCCGGGCGCGGTGAAGATGGATCTGCATATTTCCGCCGGCGTGCTGTGGGATCAACTGGAAAGCGCCGGCATTCAAGACATCGCCGGCGTGTACAATCATACTTCCTATATGACCGTGGTATCGATTCGGCAGAAATACGCCGGCCATGCCAAGCAGGCAGGGCAAGCGGCGCTCGCCTGCGCGGCGGCCAATCGTAACGGGCGTTACGTGGTCGTGGTCGATGAGGATATTGATCCCACCAACATGAAGGAAGTGTTGTGGGCGATGATGACGCGGGTCGATCCGCCGACCAATATCGATATTATCGACGGCTGCTGGAGCACGCCGCTTGATCCGCGCATGCCGCCGGAAAAGCGCGATAACAAGGATCACACCAACGGCCGGGCTATCTTCTATGCCGTGCGGCCGTATCATTGGAAAGATAAGTTTCCCAAAGTCAGCCGGTCGAGCCGGGAGCTGCGTGAGAAGACGATCGCCAAGTTCAAAGGCGTGATCCCATTTCCGGGGTCGTGAGGGTGGCCGGCCGGTCACCAATAGCCCTCGCCCCGGTCGCCGAGGCGGTCAGCGATTCGAGGAATTTTAGATATGATCAGTCGGGAGGAAAATCAACTTTTAACTCAAACCAACGCCGGCACGCCGTGCGGCGAACTCCTGCGCCGCTATTGGCAGCCGGTGGCATTGTCGGAAGAGTTGAAGGCCGGCGGCGCGCCGCTGGCCGTAACATTGATGGGCGAGGAGTTGGCGATATTTCGCGACGACCAGGGACGGGTCGGTGTGCTCGATGCGCATTGTTGTCATCGCGGCGCCGACTTGACCTATGGCCGGTTGGAAGACGGCGGGCTGCGCTGCATTTATCACGGCTGGCTTTACGACGTTCATGGCAGGATTCTCGAACAGCCGGGCGAGCCCAACGGCGGCGACCATCGCGATGCCTACCGCCAACCGTCTTTTCCTTGCCGCGAGATTGGCGGTGTGATTCTAGCCTACCTGGGGCCCGGCGAGCCGCCGCTTTTGCCGAACTACGAGTTTCTTCAAGTGCCCGACGCTCAGCGCTTCGTCTCGAAGATTCATCACTCGTGCAATTACCTGCAATCCAATGAAGGCAATATCGACCCGGTCCATCTGTCGTTCTTGCATCGCAATATCGAAGTCACCGAGAGCGACAAGAAGCGGCGAGTGCCTGGCAGCGCGAATTCGCCTAATTCGCTGTTCGGCACCGATATTGCGCCGCGCATCGACGTCGAGTTGACCGACTTCGGCTTGCGGATTTTTTCCATTCGCAACATCGAAGACGACAAGATTTATTTTCGCACGTCGAATTTCATCATGCCCAACTTCAGCACCTTTCCCGGTCAGACCGCGGCGGAGGGCTATTCCGTCAATTGGCATGTGCCGATCGACGATCACAGTCACTGGAAATTCGTCATCGTCTTCAGCCGCAAGCGCGCGCTCGACCGCGCCACGATGGTGCGCGGGCGCGACGAGTTGCATGCCGATTATCGCATGATTCGAAACAAGGCGAACCGCTACATGCAAGACCGGGAGTCGATGCATGACAAGTCCTTCAGCGGTCTCGGCTACAACTTCCAGGCGCAAGATGCCTGCGTTATTGAAGGCGCCGGGACGATCCAAGACCGCACCAAGGAACATCTGGTCACATCGGACAAGGCGATCGTCGCGGCGCGCAAGCTGTTGCTCAAGGGCATTCAGGATGTCAAGGAAGGCCGCGATCCGCTGCATGTGGTGCGCGATCCGCGTAAGAATGACTTTGCGCATCTCGCCGTCATTTCGGAGGTCGCTCCAAAGACCGCGGATATTCGGTCCATCGTGCAACAAAAAATTGCCGAGCAAAGTTTGTCCGCGTAGTGAATTTAACCCTCTCCCTGTGGGAGAGGGAAGGGTGAGGCCATCGCATTCGTACAAAAGGCGCCCTCACCTCCGTCCTTCCGGAAGAAGGACGCAAGCCTTTGCCGAAGGAGCAATTAATGAGCGACATTCTTAGATTGGGCATGGCTGGCTTGGGCGTGGCGAGCACGCAGATCTTGCCGCCCATCGCCAAGTTGCCGTTCATCAAAATCACCGCCGCGGCGGATAAGCGCGCGGATGCGGTGGCGAAGTTTCGCGAGCAGTACAGGGCCGAAGGTTACACCAGCGTCGAGGAGTTATGCGCCAGTCCCAACGTCGACGCGGTCTACATCGCCACGCCGAACTCGCTTCATGCCGAGCACGCGATCATCGCCGCCAGGCACAAAAAGCATATCATCGTCGAAAAACCCATGGCGATGAACTTGGCCGAATGCGACGCCATGAATGAAGCGGCGGATAAACACGGCGTTAAATTGCTGTGCGGCCACACCCATAGCTTCGATCCGCCGATCCGCAAGATTCGCGAGATCGTCAAAAGCGCTGAGCTCGGCAAACTGTGCATGATCAACAGCTGGAACTACAACGAGTTCATGTACCGGCCGCGCATGAAGCACGAGCTCGCCATGACCCGCGGCGTGGTGCTCAATCAGGGGCCGCACCATGTCGACGTCGTGCGATTGATCGGCGGCGGCATGGTGCGTAGTGTGCGCGCCATGACCGGTATCTGGGACCCGGCGCGGGAGTGGGAAGGGAGCTATACCTGTTATTTAGAATTTGCCGACGGCACCCCGGCGACACTGGTTTATAGCGGTTACGGTTTCTTCGATACCGCCGAATTGTTCGACTGGGTCGGCGAGGGCGGCCAATATCGGCCGCCGGCGACTAATTTGAATGTTCGCAAGAGTTTGCGCGAAGTGCGCACGGCGGAAGAAGAAGAGGAGTTAAAAGAAGGCATGCGCTTTGGCGGCAAGCGTGAGGGCGAGTTTAGCCATGTCTCGAACGGTGAGCGCAAGCAGCCGTTTTTCGGACACACCGTGGTCAGCTGCGAGAAGGGCGATATTCGCCAGACGCCGGATGGTTTGAGGATTTACGGTGAAACCGAGCAGCGGGAAATCAAGTTGCCGCCGGGCAGCCGCGGCCGCGAGGCGGAAGTCGAAGAATTATATGACGCGGTGGTCAAAGGACGGCCAGTATTTCACGGTGGCCGCTGGGGCGCGGCAACCTTGGAAGTTTGCCTAGCCATGTTGGAGTCGGCGCAACAGCGTAAAGAAATCATGCTATCGCATCAGGTGCCGAGTCCGGAGTAGGATGGGGACAATTCAAGGTCCAAGCGTACAATGTTCAAGGTCGGAGTCGGAGAGATTCGACATGCGGCATCGCTTAGCGTGGTATGGAATCATTCTGTGTTTGTGGTCGAGCGGCTTCTCTCAAGCCGCCGAGTCCAAGCCGGCATGGCAAGCAGAATGGGAGCGGACGGTCAAGGCTGCGGAGGAAGAAGGGCAGTTGACGGTCTACATCGCCGGCTATGGCGCGTTGATCGATTCGGGGGTGTTTCAGAAGGCTTATCCCAAAATCAAGGTTACCAGCGTCACCGGCTCAGGCACCCAGCTTGCGCCGCGCATCGTCGCCGAGCGGCGCGGCGAAAAATATCTCGCCGATGTTTACAGTGGCGGCGGCGGCTCGATCTATCAGAATCTTTATCTCGGCAAGATGCTCGATCCGCTCAAGCCGGCGCTGATCTTGCCCGAAGTGATCGATCCGACCAAGTGGTGGGAGGGCAAGCAAAGATATGCCGACCGCGAAGGGCGCTACATTATTGTCTATGAAGCCAACGTGGCGGCGGGGGCGAGTCCGGCTTACAACAGCAATCTGATCAATCCCAAGGACTACAAGTCCTTATGGGACTTTCTCAACCCCAAACTCAAAGGCAAGATCGTCTCTCCCGATCTTCGGCGGGTGCGCGGTTCCGGGCCGTCGTTCCAATATCTTTATTACCACGCCGATCTCGGCCCGGAGTTTCTGCGCCGTTTTTACGTCGAGATGGACGTTACTTTGACCGCCGACGGGCGTCAGGCGATGGATTGGCTGGCGGGAGGTAAGTTCGCCTTGTCCATGCCGACGCAAGGTACTTACACGGTCAAAGCCAAGGCGCAGGGGCTGCCGGTGGACGAATTCGATCCGCATCATTTCAAAGAGGGCGCGAGCATCTCCGCAGCCTTCGGCCAACTTGCCTTGATGAACCGCGCGCCCCATCCCAACGCCGCTAAAGTGTTCGTCAATTGGCTGCTGTCGCGCGAAGGGCAAAGCGCCTTCCAGCGGATTATCAGCACGCCGGGAGAGGCAAAGAACTCACGGCGCATCGATGTGCCCAAGGATCACATTCCGGCGCCGGAGCGGCGCCTTGACGGCGGTAAGTATTTCGATCCCGACGAGGTCGGCACGCGGGATGTTACGCCGGTGACCAAGTTGATGGATGAGGTTTTAGCCGGTAGGAAGTAATCGGTTTGGGTCGATGATTTGATCGAGGATCGAGGATAGCGCGATTATAGGTCGATGTTTAAGGAGAAGAGAAATGTTGACTGCTGAAGAAAATGAAATGATGACCAAAGTCGGTCCCGGCACGCCGGCGGGGGAATTGCTGCGGCGCTACTGGCATCCGGTGGCGATCGCGGCGGACTTGACGGCGGAGAATCCGACCAAGTTTGTGCGCATCCTCGGCGAGGATTTGGTCTTGTTCCAAACCACCGGAGGCGAGATCGGGCTTTTGCATGATCGCTGTGCCCATCGCGGTGTGTCGCTATCCTACGGGCGGGTCGAGGAGCGCGGCCTTGCCTGCGCATACCATGGCTGGCTTTACGATATAAAGGGCAACTGTCTGGCGATGCCGGCGGAGACGGCGGACAGCAGCTTCTGCCAAACGGTCAAACAAAAAGCCTATCCGGTGCAGAAACTTGCCGGACTCTACTGGGCCTATTTCGGCCCGCTGCCGGCGCCGGTGATCCCCAGATACGATGTCTGGGCGCGCACCGACGGTTGGCATTGGTTGCGCGCCTTGCCGCAGCTCGACTGCAACTGGCTGCAAGCGATGGAGAATTCCGTGGACACGGCTCATCTGCATGTGCTGCATCAAGAGCTGGTAACCGACGGGTTCAAAGTCGAGAGTACGACCCGGGGCACCATCGATAATTTAGCCAAGTTCGAGGTCGAGGAGTTTGTTCACGGTGTGATCAAGCGGCGCGTTTTCAAAGATGGCAAAGTCGAGGAGCATCCTCTGTTATTCCCGACGGTGCTGCGCCAGGCCAACCGCACGCAGATTCGCGTGCCCATCGACGACACGCACACTTGGATCGTTTATGTCCACTTCGTCCCGGACTCCGCCGAGCCGCACGCGAACAAAGACGAAGTACCGGTCAGTTACCGCAAGCCGTTCAAGAACCCGCTCGGCGCCCGCCATCCCGACACCAAGTTTCGCCTCGACGAAGTCGACGCTCAAGATTTCATGGCTTGGGAAACCCAGGGGCCGGTGCTCGACCGCACGCGCGAGCGGCTTGCCGCATCGGATCGCGGCGTGGTCGTCTATCGGGAAATGTTGGCGCGCGAAATCAAGAAAGTAGCGCAAGGCTTGGAGCCGATGAACGTCTTCCGAGATCCCAATCATCCGATCATCGACACCAAAATGGATCATTCCCTGGAGGTGGGTAAGGCGGGTTCGGTGACTTATCACGTGCCGCCCAAAGCCTAGGGGTGTTCCAATCGTTCCAATCGTTCAAGCGGTTCAAGTCGTCGACGGAAGTAGAATCGGAGCGTGGCCGCAAAGTCTGTCCCGAGCTTGGTCGAGAAAATGGAGAGGGTGGGAAATAGATTCCACGAGCACTTGCGGGCGTAGGGCGCGATGCATCGGCCGGCTCGTGCGCCGGTGATCACCAGACAAGTGGTGGGACGAGTCAGTGCAACGCGCTAACCCGGGTGGCGCTTGCTCGCCGAGCGGCGTGCCGATAAATCTAAAAAAAACAGGAAGCCAAAAGTATGTTGAGAAGATTGTTGCTTTTTGCAGGTATTGCGCTGCTAAACGGGTTCGACACTTCCTTTGCCGCTCAAGCCAAGCCTGCCTGGCAAGCGGAGTGGGAGAAGACGCTCGAAGCGGCCAAGAAGGAAGGCCAGCTGTCGATTTACATCAGCGGCTACGAAGAGAATCTGCCGGATTTCCAAAAGGAGTATCCGGAAATCAAGGTTGCGCCGATCACCGGCCGCGGCAGTCAGATCGGCCAGCGTTTGCTCGCCGAGCGGCGCGCCGATAAGTTTCTTGCCGACCTGGTGAGTTCCGGCGGCGTTACTACCTATCAACAGTTGTTTCCGGCGAAAGTTTTCGACCCGATCAAGCCGGCGCTACTATTACCCGAGGTCAACGACCTGACCAAGTGGTACCAAGGCAGGCACCACTATGCCGATCCGGAGAATCAATACATTATCAGTTACGTCGGTACCGCGACCTACGGCTCGGTGAGCTACAACACTAAGTTGGTCGACGTGAAAGAGTTCAAATCCTATTGGGATCTGCTTAATCCGAAGTGGAAAGGAAAAATCATTTCACGGGATATTCGAGTGGCCGGCCCGGGTTCCGGCAACGCGCGCCTGTTCTATTACCTGCCCGATGTCGGCCCATCGTTTATCCGCAAGCTTTATTCCGAGATGGACGTGACGTTGTTCCGCGACTATCGGCAGAGTGCCGACTGGCTGGCGGTCGGCAAAGCGGCGATCTGCTTTTTCTGCGAGGTCGATGTGTCCAAGCAGCAGGGGCTGCCCGTGGACACCTTCGGCCCGGGAGTTTTTAAGGAAGGCGCGGGCCTGGTGCAGCAATTCGGTACCCTCGGGTTAGTAAACCGCGCGCCTCATCCCAACGCTGCGAAAGTGTTTATCAACTGGTTGTTGTCGCGCCGAGGTCAAATCGCCCTGCAGAAAAATATGCTCAAAACCGAGAATCCTACAGATTCCCTGCGTATCGACATTCCCAAAGATGAAATACCGACTTTGCAACGCCGCTTCGAAGGTGTGAAGTACCTGGACACCAGTCGGCCTGAGTGGCAGGAGATGAAGCCGATCTTGGACGTCATGAACGAAGCGCTCAAGGCGGCGGGAAAGAGTTAAGTTAATAGATAATTGAAACTGGAGAATTGACGATTGAGACGACGAGCGGCCGCGTTAAGTAGTTCTTTTTCGGCGATGGTTTTCTTTGGCTTGGCGATGGTTGCTTTGGCGGCTCAGCCAAAGCTTGGCTGGCAGCAGGAATGGGAAAAAACTCTTGATGCCGCTAAAAAAGAAGGACAGGTCGTTGTTTATATCGGCGGTTACGAGGCGGTGCTGCCGGATTTTGAAAAAGAGTTTCCGGAAATCAAGCTCGTGGCCGTTCCGGCGCGCGGCGCGCAAATTGTCCAGCGGTTGACTAGCGAGCGCCGCGGCGAGAAGTATCTCGCCGATGTGGTCAGCACGGGAGCCAATGCGACTTACCAGCAGCTCTACCCAGCCAAAGTATTGGACCCGATCAAGGCGGCGCTGATTCTGCCGGAGATTACCGATCCGTCCAAATGGTATGAGGGAAAGCACCATTACGCCGACGCCGAGGGCCAATATGTTTTCAATTACGTCGGCTCGGCGACCTATGGCTCCGTCAACTACAACACCAAGCTAGTCGACCCGAAGGATTTCAAATCCTACTGGGATTTGCTCAGTCCGAAATGGAAAGACAGAATCGTCGCCCGCGATGTTCGGGCGCCCGGCCCCGGCGGCGGTAACGCCCGCTTCTTTTATTATCATCCCGAATTGGGCGCGCCGTTTATGCGAAAACTCTACGGCGAAATGAATCTGACTCTGTTCCGTGATTTTCGCCAGGGGCCGGATTGGCTGGCGGCGGGAAAGTTCGCCATCTGTTTTTCCTGCGACGTCGAGATAGCGAAACAGCAAGGCTTGCCGGTGGACACCTTTGGGCCGAGGGTTTTCAAAGAAGGCGGCGGCTTGGTTCAGGCCTTCGGCACTCTGGCGCTGGTCAATCGCGCGCCGCATCCCAACGCGGCGAAAATATTTATCAACTGGCTATTGTCGCGCCGCGGCCAGATCGCGCTGCAAAAGCGTTTGAGCACCGGCGAAAGCCCCGGCGATTCGCTGCGCATCGACATTCCCAAAGACGATGTGCCGCTGCTGAATCGGCGGCTCGACGGTGTCAAGTATGTCGATACCGGAAGACCCGAGATGCTCGAGATGAAACCGATTCTCGATGTCGTAAACGAAGCGCTAAAGGCGGCTGGGAAATATTAATCCTAAATCTTGGCGTCCCTTCGGGATGGCTCAGGGCGTGCTTGGCATCTGAGCGTAGCAAAATACCGGACCGGATTGCATTTTGCTGATCTCAAGATGCAAAGTCGAGAGAAAAAGGCGGAGGCTAGTTTGAGAACTTTAATTTGCTGCATATGCCTGGGGCTCTTGCTACCGATCAACTCTGCGTTGGCAGCCAATGCCAAACCTGCTTGGCAGCTGGAATGGGAAAAAACTCTCGACGCGGCAAAAAAAGAAGGACAGGTGGTCGTTTACATCAGCGGCTACGAGGCGATTTTGCCGGACTTCGAGAAGGAGTTTCCCGAGATCAAGGTTACTGCGGTCACCGGGCGCGGCAATCAGCTTGGGCCGCGCTTGTTGGCGGAACGCCGCGCGGAAAAGTTTATCGCTGATATTTCGAGCACCGGGGCGAACCCCAATTACCAACAGTTTCACGTCGCCAAGGCGCTCGATCCGATCAAGCCCGCACTAATATTGCCGGAAGTCACCGATCAATCGAAGTGGTATCTGAAGAAGCATCAGTATTCCGATCCCGACGGCCAGTATGTTTTCAACTATGTCGGCTCGGCGACCTACGGCTCGATCAGCTATCACACCAAGCTCGTCGACGTGAAGGAGTTCAAGTCCTACGGCGATCTTTTGCAACCGAAGTGGAAAGGCAAGATCGCGATACGCGATATCCGCGAGGCTGGGCCAGGCGCCGGCAATACGCGCTTCTTTTACTATCACTCCGAACTTGGGCCATCGTTCATTCGTAAACTGTTTGGCGAGATGGACGCGACTTTGTTTCGCGATTTCCGCCAGGGCCCCGACTGGCTGGCCACGGGGAAATATGCGATCTGCTTTTTTTGCGACGTCGATGTCTTGAAGCGGCAGGGGCTGCCGGTGGACACTTTCGGCCCGAAAGTTTTCAAAGAAGGCGGCGGGCTGGTGCAGCAGTTCGGCACCGTCTCTCTGGTGAACCGTGCGCCCCATCCCAACGCCGCCAAGGTTTTCATCAACTGGCTGCTGTCGCGCAGCGGCCAGATCGCGGTGCAAAGAAGAACCATGACTGCGGAAAGTCCGGCAGATTCCTTGCGCATCGATATTCCCAAGGAAGATGTTCCGTACGACAATCGCCGGTTGGAGGGAATCAAATATCTCGACACCGGCAAACCCGAGTGGATCGAGATGAAGCCGATCATCGATGTCGTCAATGAAGCGCTAAAGGCGGCGGGGAAGAGTTAACGGATAGTTGAGAACGGACAATGGAGCATTGAGAATCGAAGATTGAGAGTTTGAACTCGGCTCGCTTCTGGAGCGAGCTATTACAACGAGTAGTTTCCTTCCCCGTCGATGGGGCGGATATAGGTTGGAGTGCGCCGAACACAGAGGAATAATTTATGGAAACATCCTTGACCTATAAGGATCTGCGCGGCTATCTAGACGCCGCTGACAAGCTCGGCGAGCTGCGTCATGTGGCTGGCGCGGATTGGGATTTGGAACTGGGCGCGATTACCGAGGTGGCGGCGCGGGCAAATAATCCTAAAGTGGTCTTGTTCGACGAGATCAAAGGCTATCCCAAAGGCTTTCGCGTGGTCACCAATCCGGTTTGCTCGGCGGCGACCACGGCGCTGGCTTTTGGACTCGATCCGCAGCTCACCGGCCTCGATATCATTCGCCAGTGGAAGGAGAGGCTCGGCAAGCAGACGCCGGTGGCGCCGATGGAAGTTTCGTCGGGGCCGATCACGGAGAACAGCGACAGCGGCGACAGGGTCGATTTGCTCAAGTTCCCGACGCCGCGCTGGCATGAAGACGACGGCGGGCGTTACATCGGCACGGGCTGCATGGTGATCATGGAAGATCCCGACGGCAAGTGGACCAACGTCGGCACATATCGCGTCTGCGTGCACGACAAAAATACTTTGGGCATTTGGATTTCGCCGGGCAAGCATGGGCGGCTGATTCGCGAGAAGTATTGGGCGCAAGGGAATCCCTGTCCGGTGGTGATCAGCTTCGGCCAAGATCCGATTCTCGCCAGGGTCGCCAGCTGGTACGAACCTTGGGGCGTGTCGGAGTTGGAGATCGCCGGTTGGCTGTTCGGCGCACCGGTTAAGTATATTCGTGGCAGGGAAACCGGTCTGCCGATTCCCGCGACTTCGGAATTATGCGCCGAAGGTTTCATCGTGCCGCCTTCCGAAGACAGCCGCGCCGAAGGACCGTTCGGCGAGTGGACCGGTTACTACGCCTCGGGCACGCGCAACGAGCCGGTGGTCAAAGTGAAGAATGTCTATTACCGTGATGATCCGATCATCTTCGGGATGCCGCCGGGGATTTCCGGCAAGTCGGTGCCGCTGAGCGCCGCCAATGTTTGGCTCGCGTTGGAAAAAGCCGGCGTCACCGACGTGCAGGGCGTTTGGGAGTATCAAACGCGCTATATCACGGCGATATCGATCAAGCAGAAGTACGGCGGCCATGTGAAGCGCACGGCGATGGCGATGCTGGGCTCGACCTATGGCTACCATCGGCGCTTCGTGATTATCGTCGACGACGATGTCGATCCGTCGAACATCGACGATGTCCTATGGGCGCTGGCGACGCGCTGCGATCCGGCGACGGCGATCAACGTGATTACGGATGCGTGGAGCACGCCGCTCGACCCGCGCATTACGCCGGACGCTCGCGCGGCGCGGAATTTCACCAATTCCGTAGCCATCATCAACGCCTGCCAGCCGTATCATTGGAAAGAACAGTACGCCAAGACCTGTTACTTTCCCGAGAAGACGCGGCGCGCGGCGGCGGCGAAGTGGAAGGATGTATTAAAGTTGGACTGATGGAGGAACTATGAAGCGATTCTGGATTGTCAATTTTGCATACTGGATTAGGGGATACCAATACAGCGATGCATGTTCTGGCAGTTGTGCCGGATTTCGATCCGATAATGCAGAATCGAAAGGCGGCGCCGCGGACCGAAATCCAAAATGGGTGATATCGGCATTGCTATTGTTGGCGGCGAATTTGGCATATTCAGTGGAGTCGCCTAAATGGCAACAAGAGTGGGACCAGACCCTGGCCGCGGCAAAGAAGGAAGGGGAGATTTCTTTCTATGGCAGTGAAGGCTACGAAAAGATCTTCGAAGTTTTTCAGAAGCGCTATCCCGAGATCAAAGTAAAGTCGAACACCAGCCGGCGCGGCAGCGAGCACGGCCAGGCGGTGATGAATGAGCGGCGCGCCGGGCAGTATATCGTCGATCTGTTTATCAATGGCGTGGTGACGCCGAACACGGTCTTTCACAAGGCGAATATTCTCGAGCCGATCCGGCCGCAACTCATTCTTCCTGAAGTTGTCGATGAGTCGAAGTGGTGGTCGGGTAAGCACCACTACGCCGATCCCGACGGCAATTTTATCTTCGTCTTTCAGGGTAACGTGCACGGCAGCGAGAACGCTTACAACACCAAGCAGGTGAATCCCAAAGACATCAAGTCCTATTGGGACTTTCTCGATCCCAAGTGGAAAGGGAAGATTGTTGCCTACGACCCAAGCCGCGTCAGCACGGTGGCCCACTCGCTGCGGTTTCTTTTCAATCATCCGGATCTCGGCGCGGAGTATGTCAGGCGATTGTTCAGCGAGATGGACATCACTTACTCGCGCGATGAACGGCAGATGATCGATTGGCTGGGTGCCGGGAAATACGCCATTGCCTTTTTCGTCACCGAAGTCGAAGCGGCGGCGAAGCAAGGGTTGCCGATCCGCGACTTCGAGCCTAGTCAGTTCAGAGAAGGCGCCTTCGTCGGCCCGTCCCAGGGCGGCGTCAATTTGTTTAAGAACGCGCCCAACCCCAATGCCGCGAAAATCGCAATCAACTGGCTGCTGTCGCGCGAAGGACAAGAGAGCTATCAAAAGGTATTCGCATCGGTGGGCGATGTCCGCCAGTCGATGCGCGAGGACATCGCAATGGAAGTGATTCCACCGTCGCAGCGGCGGCTGAAGAGCGTGCGCTATATATATGCCGGCCGTCCGGAATGGCTGGATATGGCGCCGGTGTCCAAAGTAATCAAAGAGGCGCGGGCGGCCGGAAAAAGTAGGTAGAAATTTTGGATCTTTGATTTTGGATTTGGGGATTAGGAAACATGACAAACCTTGAGCGTGGAATTTTCTGTATTGTGTCCGGGAATCTAAAATCAAAAAGCGGCCGCGCGGACCAAAATCTAAAATGGCTGGCGGTGCTGTTCGCGTGCTTGCTCGGATGGGCGACAGCGCCATCGCCGCAGAGGACAGAAGTGGGCAGGACGAATGGCAGCGGGTGGTGGAAGCCGCGAAGAAGGAGGGACAACTGACTCTCTACGGCAGCCCGGAGTTCGAAGGGCTCTTCGGCGAACTTAACAAAAAGTATCCGGAGATCAAAATCACCGGGGTTTTTAATCGCGGCGCGGACGTGGCGAGGCGGCTGATGTCGGAGCGGCGCGCGGATAAATTTCTCGCCGATCTCTATCTCAACGGCATGACGACCGGCTACAACGTTTTCTACAAAGCAAAGTTCTCGATCCGATCCCGCCGTCAGCTTATTTTGCCGGAAGTCACCGATGCTTCGAAGTGGTGGCGTGGCAAGCACCAATATGTCGACCCGGAAAATCAGTATCCTGCTCAACTTCAACGGCGAAAATCGCATGGTGGTGGCATTCAATACCAAGCTGGTGAATCCGGCGGAAATAAAATCATACTGGGATTTGCTCAATCCCAAGTGGAAAGGGAAGATCGTCGCCTACGATCCGACCCAGGGCGGCTCCGGCGATGCCACGCGGTTTTTCTATCACCACAAAAATTTGGGGCCCGAATTCATAAAGCGGATTCTGAGCGAGACCGATATCGTGATCAGCAGAGATACGCGCCAGATGGGGGACTGGCTGGCGGGAGGGAAGTATGCGATCTCGGTCTTTGGCCCGGTTTCGCGAATGGATTTGGACTTGATGCAGACTCAAGGTCTGCCGGTGGACTGGTTCAAGCCCGATCATTTGAAAGAGGGGACCTATATTACCGGCGGTTCCGGCGGCGTGGCGTTGATCCACAAAGCACCTCACCCCAACGCGGCCAAAGTCGGGTTAAATTGGCTGCTGTCGCGCGAAGGACAGATGGCTTATCAGCGTTTGTTTACACAGGGCAACGATGGCCCGGATTCCATGCGCATCGACATCCCCAAAGACAAAGTGCCGCGCGGCAATCGCCGGCCGGTCAAGTCGACGAAGGTCGGGCTGTCCTTTCGTCGACCGCGCCGAGTGGATGGATCAGGAGCCGATCACGTAAGTTTATTAAAGAAGTGTTGGAACAACGGCGAAAGTGATTTTCGATATCGGAAATTGGATTGGAGCAAAATCCCATAAAATAATTGCCGGTCGTTTTTCGCTTGGCGATAATCATTCTGGCTTTGGTCCATCTTGCCGAGGCGCGGCAGCCCGCGAAAGCCCCCCCCACAGCGGTTTTCTCAATGCGTCTGGTACGGCGCTCAGGTGATACGGTGATGAAACAACGTCTAAAATTGATCGGTTCGATGGGGTTATGTCTTGGCACTGGCGGCGGAAGTTGGCGCCGCCCAATCGGATTGGAAAGCCGATTGGGAACGGACGGTCGACTGCCGCCAAGAAGGAAGGGCAGGTCAATGTTTATATCTATCGCTATGAGCGCTTGCTGCAGGATTTCAAACGGGAGTTTCCCGGCATCAACGTGGTCGCCGTGACCGGACGGGGTAACGAGCTGACTAACCGGGTCATGGCTGAACGGCGGGCCGGCAAGTTCATCGCGGATGTCTATAGCGCGGGAACCGGCGGCAACTACAACGTTCTTTATAAAGGCAAGGCGCTTGACCCGATCAAACCGCTGTTGAGCCTGCCCGAAGTCGTCGATGAGTCGAAATGGTATGGCAAGGAGCACCGCTACGCCGACGCCGAGGGAAAATATGTTTTCGCCTATCTCGCCAGTCCGAGCGACGCGCAGTTAGCTTTTAACACGAGCCAGGTGAGTCCTAAGGAATTCAAATCCTATTGGGATGTCACGCAGCCCAAGTGGAAGGGTAAAATCCTCTCCCTCGATCCGCGCGACGGCGGCTTGGGCGGCACCATGCAGTTTTTCTACTATCACCCGGAACTGGGCGCGGAATTTATCAAAAAATTCTTTAGCACCATGGACATCCAGTTCGCCAAGAATTTCCGCCAGATGACCGACTGGCTGGCCCAGGGGCGCTACGCCCTGTGCTTTGGCTGCAAGGATTCCATGCGCGCTAAAAACCAGGGACTGCCAGTGGATGATTTCGATACCACCCGGTGGAAGGAGGGATCGAGTTTTTCGTCAGGCGGCGGTTCGCTCAGTTATTTGAATCAGGCGCCGCACCCCAACGCGGCCAAGGTTTTTATCAACTGGTTCCTGTCGCGGCGTGGGCAGATCGCCTTGCAAAAGCTCGGCGACGTCGACGATGCACCCAATTCGCGGCGCATCGATATCCCCAAGGATGATGTTCTGCCAGGCAATCGCATGTCACCGGAGGGCAGGTATTTCGATGTGGTCAAACCCGAGTATGCCGACTTGAAGCCGATCGCCGATCTCGCCAGGGAGATAATGGCGGCCATCGAAGCGAAGAAGTAGACCGATAGATTGCCAAGTTGTTGCCGTGTCGTAGGTGCATGGATAGCGATTGGCTGGTTGACATTGGCTTGCCCATCGGGAAATATTCTGCCGGTGCGCGCGGTTGCGGTGAATTTTCAGCGGAGCGGAGAAAGATGTGCATGATTAGGCGTCAAGTCGGCAAAATTGTTTTGCTCGGGTTGGTACTTTTCTCTCCAGCGTCGCCTACGCAGGCGGCCCAATCCGACTGGAAAAAGGACTGGGAGCAGACGGTCGCGGCGGCCAAGAAGGAGGGCCAGGTCACCGTCTATATTTACCGCTACGAGGGTTTGCTGCAGGATTTCAAGCGCGATTATCCCGGTATCAATGTCGTCGCGGTCACCGGCCGGGGCAACGATCTGACCAACCGCATCATGGCCGAGCGGCGCGGCGGCAAGTTTATCGCCGACATTTACAGCGGCGGCACCAACAGTCTTTACAACACGCTCTATAAAGGCAAAGCGCTCGATCCGCTCAAGCCGCTGCTGATTCTCCCCGAAGTTACCGATCTCTCGAAATGGTACGGCAAGGAACATCGCTACGCCGATCCGGAGGGTAAATATATCTTTGCCTTCATCGGCTCGCCGAGCAATGCCCAGCTGGCCTACAATACCAATCTGGTCAATCCCAAGGAGTTCAAATCCTACGCCGACGTGATCAATCCCAAGTGGAAGGGCAAGATCGTGTCCCTTGACCCGCGCGATACCGGTCTGGGCGCGACCATGCAGTTCTATTATTACAGTCCGGAAATCGGCCCCGAGTTCATGAAGAAATTCTTCGGTGGCATGGAGATTACTTACGCGAAAAACTTCCAGCAAATGACCAACTGGCTGGCGCAAGGCAAATACGCCATCTGCATGGGCTGTAAAGATTCGGCGCGGGCGAAGAAGCAGGGCTTGCCGGTGGACGATTTCGATACCAATCATTGGAAAGAGGGTTCAAGCTTCTCCGCCGGCGGTGGCTCGATGAGCTATATGAATCAAGCGCCGCATCCCAATGCCGCGAAAGTTTTTCTCAACTGGTTTCTCTCGCGCCGGGGACAGATCGCCATGCAGAAGCTCGGCGATGTCGACGACCCGGCCAACTCGCGGCGCACCGATATCCCCAAAGACGACATTCCGCCGGAGAACCGGTTGCAGCCGGGGTTGAAGTACTTCGATGTGGTAAAACCGGAGTATGGCGATATGAAACCGATCTTCGACCTGGCCAAAGAGATCATGGCCGCGACGGACAAGGGCAAGTAGTTCATTGGAGACGCGATGAATTTTGCCCTCTTTGGAGGCTGTGGCGTTATTGTCATTCCGAGGCAACGCCGAGGCTCGTCTTCGTAAGTGACAGTAAAGACGAGATCCCTCGCTGTGCTCGGGATGACAGGAATGAGAGATTTCCGCAATGTGACACAGTCTGCTTCGGGAGAGGAAGTAAAACGGCGCAAGAAGATTTAACGCAGTACGAATCGAGGAGAGCCAATGCTCACCCAAGAAGAAAACGAGTTGCTGACCCAAGTCGGCCGCGGCACGCCGGGCGGCGAGTATTTGCGGCGCTACTGGATGCCGGTGGCGTGCGCCGGGGAGCTGACCGAGGAGAAGCCGATCAAAGCGTTTCGCCTGATGGGCGAAAATCTGGTGGTCTATCGCGACCAAAGCGGCCGTTACGGGGTGGTCGCCGAACAGTGCCCGCACCGAAAAGCTTCGTTAGCTTTCGGCCGCGTCGATGCCGACGGCATCCGCTGCCCGTATCACGGTTGGAAATTCGACGGTGCGGGAAAATGTCTCGAACAGCCGGCGGAACCGGTTGACGGCGGCTTCAAAGACAAGATCAAACATACGGCGTACCCAACCGAGCGCTTGGGCGGATTGATCTGGACCTACCTGGGACCGGAGCCGCGGCCGCTGCTGCCGCGCTGGGATGTCCTGGTGTGGGAGGACGGTTACCGCTGGATCGAGAAGCACGAGGTTTATAACTGCAACTGGTTGCAGCCGACGGAAAATTCGGTGGACCCGTCGCATCTATTTTGGCTGCACGGCGACACCGCGCATTTAGCGCCGAGCGTGGATCACTATGAAGAGGATCATAGCTTCACGCCGTTCGAGTACGGCATCATGAAACGGCGCGTCACCCCCGGCAAAAAGCCCGGCGATGCGCCGGTGGTCGACCAGCATCCGCTCTTGTTTCCCAGCACCTTGCGCCATGTGTTCCGGGAGCGGCTGTTCGAAGGGCGGGTGCGTCATAATCTGCAGATCCGCGTGCCGGTGGACGATGCCCACACGCAGGTATTCGTAGTGTATTTCTCGCCCAACGACAGCGACCGTTCGCCGGCGGACGGCGACACGCCGTGGGAGTTTTTTCGGATTCGCGACGACAACGGCGATTACCGCCTCGATCATGTGCTGGCGCAAGACGCCATGGCCTGGGAAACTCAAGGCGCGCCGACCGATCGCACCCAGGAGCATTTGGGCGTCGGCGACGAGGGCATCATTCTGCTCAGAAAAATCCTGCGCGAACAGATCGACACCGTGCGCAATGGCGGCGAGCCGCTGGGCGTGGTGCGCGATGCGCAAAAGAATCGGTTGATCGAGTTCGAAGTGATAAATCAACGCATCGGGATCGCCGCGAGAGAGAAGAAGGTGGCGTAAGTTTTTCGCCTGCCACTCTCGCATAACCATCGGACGACATCGCACAAATCGAACGCATCGAGAAATCTCAGGAGGACGTTCTTATGGCCGAAATGACCACGCAGCCCGCCGATCTCAAGCCGGACCGGCTCGACACTTATAAAGTTTGGCAGGCGGAGCAACGAATTCCGTGTATTCGCGGTTTCTTCGTCAAGGACGTCAACCAAGTTCCCGTCGAGCCTTGGGATTTAAAAGGCGTGCCTTGTTCCTTTGTCGTGCTCGACGGCACCGGCGGGACTAACGACGGCTACGTCTGTGAGATTCCCGCCGGCGGCAAGACCAAACCGCAGAAGCATATGTACGAGGAAATGGTTTACGTCTCCAAAGGCTACGGCGCGACCACGGTGTGGCAGCGCGACGGCAAGAAGAAACACACCTTCGAGTGGGGACCGGGCAGCATGTTCGCGATCCCGATCAACGCCGATTATCAGCACTTCAACGCCAGCGGCAGTGAAACCGCGCGTTACTTCGCGGTCACCAACAGCTGCTTCATGATGAACCTGTTTCACAACAGCGATTACATTTTTAACAGCGATTACGTTTTCACCGACCGCTTCGATCCGCATACCGAAGGTTACTTCAACGGCGAAGGCACGATCACCGGCCGGTTCTTCATGACGACCAATTTTGTTCCTGACACCCACACGATCAAACTGACGGACTACAGCGAGCGCGGCAAGGGCAGCACCAACATGAAGTTCGATCTCGCGCGCAACACCATGGGCGCGCATATCTCCGAGTTCCCCGTCGGCACCTACAAGAAAGGCCACCGCCACGGCCCCGGCGCCCATGTGATTATTCTCTCCGGCCAGGGCTATTCGATCTTGTGGAAAGACGGCGAGGCCACCGAGCGCGTCGATTGGGGGCCGGGCAGTGTCGTCGTGCCGCCGGATCAATGGTTCCACCAGCATTTTAATTCCGGAGCGGCCCCGGCGCGCTATTTAGCCTTGCGTTGGAACAACTGGCGCTACCGCTTCCTGCGCTCAACCGATGGTGAAGGCGGAACCTATACCAGCTTGAAACTCGGCGGCAACCAGATCGAGTTCGAGGACGAGGACCCGCAGGTCCACAAGGACTTCGAGCTGGCCATGAAGGCCGTCGGCGCGAAATGCAACATGCCGTATCATCCCGGGTGCACGCAGAAGTAGTCGCGCCGCGCGACTACTTCTGTTCAAAGGTTCAAGCGTTCAAAAGTTCAAGGTTCGGAACTCGGAACACTCTCCGACCTTGAATTTTGAACCGAAGCCTCATGCCGCGACTTAGATTGCGTTTCATTTCGGCATTTCAATCAGCGCTTCAACCATTTGATTGATTGAAGCATCCAGCCTTAAGGGCGTCGAGCTGGCGCCGACCTATGCCGACCGTCTGAAACTTTTTAGGCCAGCACAAGTTTGACGAATCAGCAATCTCGGATATTTCGGCGTCGTCCGATCTGATCGGCAGATCGCGCGGCATGGATTTCGTGACGATTCCGGTCTGCCGTCGCGCCGATTCATGCACACGGAGCTTTTCTATCACGTCGACCCCGGCGTTCAGCACCTAGCGACGTTGTCGGCAAGCGCCGCGGCCCACGGACCAGAAGCCGCCCCGCAGATCAAAGCTTGCCGAGCAAAAATCCGAGGCGGGCAACGGAATTCAGTTAAGAGAGAACGAACGCGCCGCAGGGGCATTCGGGATGCAGCTTCAATACTTGGACACACTCAGCGCCAAGGATTTCGCGACTGCATTCCGCGAGGCTAGCAAGGAACGCGCTGACGCAGTTTTCGTCCTGGGTTTTCCTGGGCCACTTTCTGAGCGGGCATCAACTTGAAAGCGGCCAAGCAGATCGGCCTGACGATACCGCCGAATGTGCTGGTGCGGGCGGACAGAGTCATCAGACAACATTTTGAATTTGCGATTGCAGACAAACCCCCCAGAGACAAGTGATTTTGAGAGGAAGCCACTCCGGCTGTGCCGTAAATTAACGACCAATGCATCGGCCGGTGCGAGGCCGAATTCCACTTGATCTCCAACGCTTCACGCGATATTAACTCGCAGACTCTTTAGGGAGTCCTAGCGATGGCCAAAACCGAAACCTACAATGCGCCGGCCGTGACGCGATCTTGGCTTCCGCCATTGGACGGCGGCACGGCGATCATGGCGGCTTTGATCGGCTTCATGGGATTCTACGTGCTCTATCCCTTGACGCTGATCGTCGTCAACAGCTTCAACATCGCGACCATTGCCGAACCGGAAGTCTACGGCTTGGACGCTTGGCGCAAAGCCTTCGCCGAACCGGGTATCTGGCGCTCGCTGTGGAACAGCATCAAAATCGGCCTGGTCTTACAGATCGTTGCCCTGCCCACGGGGATTTTTATTTCTTGGCTATTGGCGCGCACCAATATTCTGTTCCCCAACGCGATGGAATTCGGCTTTTGGATTTCATTTTTCATGCCCGGCCTGGCGACTACTTTCGGCTGGATGCTGATGCTCGATCCGAGCACCGGGTTGATCAATTCCTGGCTGCGCCAGATGCCGCTGTTGAGCGGTCTCAATTTCGACATCTATTCGTTCTGGGGCATCGTCTTCGTCCATTTGGTCGGCAACGGGATTTCCACCAAAGTCATGTTGATGACGCCGGCATTTCGCCGCATGGACGCTTCGATGGAAGAAGCGAGCCGGATGTCCGGAGCGAGCGCGTTCACGACACTGGTGCGCATTACCGTGCCGGCGCTGACGCCGGTGATCATCGTGGTTTTTCTTCTCAGCGTGATTCGCATCTTTAGCAGTTTGGAAATCGAGCTGCTTCTCGGTGTGCCATGGGGATTCTATGTTTACTCCACCAAGATCGTCGACTTGGCGCGCCAGGAACCGCCATTGGTGAACCAGGCGGCGGCGTTGGGGAGTATTATCCTGTTGTTTCTTGCGGTTTTTATTCCGCTGCAGCGCAAACTCATCTCGCGCCGCCAGTTCACCACCGTCACCGGCCAATTCAAACCGAAGATCATCGAGCTCGGCGTATGGCGCTATCCGGCGACGGCCTTCGTCGGCTTGATACTTTTCATTCTCGATGTGGTGCCGCTGCTCTCGGTGATCGGCGGCAGCTTCATGACCCGCTTCGGATTTTTCAATCTGCCGAAGACTTGGACGATGGAATATTGGCGCATGGCTTTGACCGATCCGCGCATTCTTCAGGGATTGCAAAATACTTTAATCGTCGCGGTCAGCGCCGGCGTGGTCGGCGCGCTATTTTTCTCTCTGATCGGCTATGTCCTGGTGCGCACCAAGCTGCCGGGCCGCGGCATATTGGATTCGATTTGCTGGCTGCCGTCGGCGATTCCCGGGGTTCTTTCCGGTTTGGGTCTGTTGTGGATGTTTCTCGGCACGCCGGTGTTTCGGCCGTTTTACGGCACCATTGTATTGCTGGTTGTTGCCCAGGTGCTCGGCGGCATTACCCTGGCAACGCAGATTCTCAAGGCGAACTTCGTCCAACTAGGCAAGGAACTCGAAGAGTCGTCGCGCATGTCCGGCGCGGGCTTTTGGCGCACTTATTTGCGCATCGTCTTTCCGCTCATGGCGCAGACGATGGTGATGGTCGCGGTCATAAAATTCATGTTCGCGGCGCAGCATAATTCAGCGATTATTCTTTTGGCGACATCGGAAACCCGGACATTATCGCTGTTGGCCTTGGATCAGGTCGCCGCCGGTTACCGCGAGGTGGCGAGCATTACCATCATCATGATCACCGTGTTGACTTTGGGCGTGGCGATCGTAGCGCGCTCGTTCGGTCTCAAAGTCGGCATCCGGGCGGAGTGACAACGGATCGCTAAATAGATAAATGCTGCGTGCTCGTCGAAGATCGAGGATGAAAGCCTGTGAGCCCAGTCGAGGGGATCACGCATGGTAATTCTCGACGATGTGAATCCTGGGGCGTTGCCGACGATTAAGGAAAAGTGCCAGTGAGTTTCTTGCGCATTCAGAATCTCTATAAGACTTTCGGCCAGGTTGCCGCCGTCAATCGGATTAATTTAGACATCGCCGAGGGCGAGTTTTTTACCATGCTCGGCTCCAGCGGTTGCGGCAAGACGACGACTTTGCGCATGGTCGGCGGTCTGGAAAAACCCGATGCCGGCGAAATTCATCTCGGCGGCCAGTGTCTGGTGGCGCCGGATAAAAATCTTTTCATCAAACCGGAAAAGCGCAACATGGGCATGGTGTTTCAGTCCTACGCCCTGTGGCCGCATATGACGGTTTTCGAAAACGTCGCCTATCCGTTGAAATTGCGCGGCATCAGAGGCGCCAAGATGAGCAAGAAGGTCGAAGATGTGCTCGCATTGGTCGGCCTGGCCGGCTTGGGCGAGCGGCCGGCGCCGGCGCTGAGCGGCGGCCAGCAGCAGCGCGTCGCTTTGGCGCGCGCTTTGGTCTTCTCGCCTAAGGTGTTGCTGCTCGACGAGCCGCTGAGCAATCTCGACGCCCAGCTGCGCGAAGAGATGCGCCGCGAGTTAAAATCGCTGCAACAGCGCGTAAATATCACCGTGATCTTCGTCACCCATGATCAGATCGAAGCGTTGAGCTTGTCCGACCGTATCGCGATCATGAAGTTCGGCGTACTCGAACAGGTCGGCACGCCGGAAGACGTCTATTTTCGCCCGGCGACGCCGTTTGTCCGCGACTTCCTCGGCAAGACCTTTCTGCTTCCCGGCAAGATCAGCGCAGCCACCGATCAATCGATCAGTGTCGAAGTCCAGGGCTTCAGTTCGGCGTCGCTGAATTTACCGCGCACTAAAGTGATTGGCTCGGTCAACGGGTCGTTGGCCGTCGGCCAAGGCGTGACCGTGGCGATCCGTCCGGAGAAGGTCAATTTGACCGGCAGCCGGCAGGATGGCCGTGTCAACATGGTCGAGGCGACACTGCAAACCGTGCAGTTCCTCGGCGACCGTTACGAGTACACCGTCACTTTGGGCGCGGATACCCGGGTGTTGGTTTCGCCGGAGTCGTACGATCTCAAGGCGGGCGACCGGATTTATCTCGAACTCAAGCCCGAGGGTATGACCTTGTGGCCGAGTGAGAAATAGATCGCGGAGTTCAAAGTTCAACAGGGTTCAAAAGTTCAATCAGATCCGCTTCGGAGCCAACCGCCATAAATCTCAAAAAGGCCGGCGATAAGAAATAGCGAGACCGAGCCCACTCTAGCTAGAGCCATTTCGTCTCATCTGTAAAACCATCAGCTTCCAGCGTTTGGACGACTTTGTCGATCATGTTGGTGCGAATTTAGGTGTTGATAAACTTTATACTGTTTCCTCCATATCGTTTTGTCTTTCGGATCCGACTTCTCTATTTTCTCTGCGTCCTTCCACCCAGGCATAAAGCGCGGGCAATACCACCAAGGTGAGCAAGGTGGATGTAATGAGCCCGCCGATAACGACTGTCGCGAGCGGTCTCTGCACCTCCGAGCCCGCCCCATGGGAGAGAGCCATTGGCACGAAACCGAGGCTTGCTACCAAGGCGGTCATTAACACCGGCCGGAGACGAATCTCCGCGCCGTGGAGAGCGGCCTCTCTGGCGCCCATACCTTGTTCGCGCATCTGCAAGATGTAGGACATCAGCACGACGCCATTCAAAACTGCGACGCCAAACAGCGCGATGAAGCCTACCCCGGCGGAAATACTGAATGGCAGCCCGCTTAGAAAGAGGGCGATAATTCCGCCCGTGGCCGCGAGCGGGATGTTTAAATAGATCATGAGAGCGGGTCCGATGGAGTTGAAGCTTGTGTAGAGCAGGACAAAGATCAGGAACAACGCCAGCGGGACGACGATCATGAGTCGCGCGCTTGCGCGCTGAAGGTTTTCGAACTGCCCGCCCCATTCGACGATATAGCCTGTCGGCAATTTAACTCCTGCCTGGATCGCCTGTTGTGCGTCGGCAATAAAAGAGCCCAAATCCCGGCCGCGGACGTTGAGCTGAACCACGATACGGCGTTGAATATTTTCCCGGCTCACGAGCACTGGACCTTCTTCAAGGCTCACGTTCGCAACTTGGCCCAGTGGAATCAAGTAAACCGTCCTTTGCGCCAACCGGTATCGAAGCAAACTCCCTGGGGATCGAGTTTTCCGTCTCGCTGAAGACGGACCGCCAGCCCGAAACGTCTTTGACCCTCGAACACCGTGCCGACGACCCGACCGGCTCCGCCGGCCTCCACCGCTGCCATAATCTCCGCCGCATTAATGCCATAACGGGCGGCCCGCTCTCGGTCAACTTTGACGCTTAGCAGCGGCAGGCCGGCTGTCTGCTCGGCGCGAACGTCCGCCGCTCCCGGTATCTTCGATATGATGCCGGCTGCCCGGTCTCCAAGCTCTTTTAGCTGGTTGAGATCGTCACCGAAAATTTTAAGGGCGATGTCGGCCCTGACGCCGGCAATAAGCTCATTGAAACGCAGCTCAATGGGCTGGGTAAAGCCAAACACGACCCCGGGCACTTCCTTCGATAAACGCTCGTTGAACTTTTGCACCAGCGCTTCCGATGTGGGCGCTGTGGTCCATTCCTCCTTTGGTTTCAAGTTCACGAAGATATGCGAGAGGTCTAGGCCGTCGGGGTCGGTCGCGACCTCCGGCGCGCCGGTGCGTGACACGACTTGGGTGACTTCGGGAAACTTGAGCAAGGTCTTCTCGATCCAGAGCGTGGTTTTGACCGACTCGCTCAGGCTGATGCTCGGAGGTCTCGTAGCCTGAACGACGATGGCCCCCTCGTCGAGCTTGGGAATAAATTCGCTCCCCATGAACGGAATAAAAATAAGACTGAACGCGAATACTCCGGCAGCGATACTGACAGTTATAAACGGATAGGCCGGCCGCCCGGGTGAGAACCGGCCGATAGTATTTATTCGCCTTGCGAATGAGCCAGGTCTCGGAATGTTGAGTAGGCCGCATGAAAAACGAGGCGAGCACAGGCATCAAGGTAAATGTCAGAACCAACGATCCGATCAACGCGAGAATAACCGTCAGAGCCATGGGTCGAAACATCTTGCCTTCAACGCCTTCAAGCGTGAGGATCGGCAGGTAAACAATAATGATGATTCCGACGGCAAAGAAGATCGGTCGCAAGAACTTCCCGGCCGGCCTCCAAAATAACGTGTGTAACATCTTCTCTTCTTGCCCTCTTTTCATTTAGGTGCCGGACGATGTTTTCGATCATAACCACCGCAGCCGTCAACGATGAGGCCGAAGTCTATCGCTCCGAGGCTCATCAGGTTTCCTGAAATGCCACCATGGAGCATTCCGGTGAAAGCGATGAGCATGGAGAGAGGAATCGCCGAGGCAACGATAAGACCGCCGCGTATGTCGCCGAGCAGGAAAAAGAGCACGGCGATTACCAGAATCGCGCCTTCGACCAAATTTTTAGAAACGGTGTAAATGACCTTGCTGACAAGGTCGGAGCGATCATAAAACGGTTCGATGGTCACGCCGGGAGAGAGGCTAGGAAGAATTTTTTTTATCTCCTCCTTGACCCGCTCAGCCACAACTTTCCCGTTCTCGCCGGCAAGCATGAGCGTAAGCGCTACGCCGCGTCGCCGCGCCGTTCATGTCCAAAACCGATGCGAGGGACCGAGCCGACTTTGATTTCGCCGATCTGATTTACGGTGATCGGCGTGCCGTTTCGCGCCTCGACGATGATTTGTCCAATCTCTTCGGGATTCTGAATCATCCCTTCGCCGCGAATAATATAGGCCTCACCGCCATGCTCGATGTAGCCGCCGCCGGTGATCAAATTATTCTTTTCCAAAGCCTCGAAGACGCCGCCGATCGGGATGCGGTAGCTAATCAGTTTCTTGGGATCGACAACGACCTGATACTGTTTGGCGAAGCCGCCCATCGCATTGACTTCGACTACGCCCGGCACCGACCGCAGCCGATAACCAATCTGCCAGTCGAGCAGGGTCCGCAATTCCATCGGCGAAAGATCTTTACCGCGCACGACAAACTGATAGACCTCGCCGAGGCCTGTGCGTGACAGGTCCCATTTCGGGATTGCCAAAATCCGGTAGGTATATTTTCCTTGGCAAGCGACAATCTCTCGCTGATCTGTTGGCGGGCAAAATAGAGATTGATATGGTCCTTGAAAACCACCGTAACCACGGACAGGCCGAAGCGGGAGAGCGAGCGGATTTCTTCGACGCCTTGCATGCCGTTCATGGCGGTTTCGACCGGAAAGGTAACGTACCGTTCGACTTCCACCGGTCCCATAGGCGCTGTGCGGGTAATGACCTGCACCTGAACGCTGGTAATATCGGGCACCGCATCGATGGCGAGCTGGCGCACGGAAAAAATGCCGGCGGCGATGATGAGACCCGTAAAAATCAGGATCAAAAATCTAAATTTGAGAGAAAACTGAGTAATCGTTCCAGCATATTTCACCGATCAGTGTCCGTGCCCTTCGAGGCCCTCTTTGAGAAGTTCAGATTTAAGCGTGAAAGCGCCCGAGACGACCACTTGCTCGCCTTCTTTCAGTCCTACTTTGACCTCAACGCTGCTACCGAAGTCTCGGCCGAGATCGAGCTGTCTTTTCGCGAAAGACCTGTCCTTCTCTTGCACGAATATCGAGGGTTGACCTTTTATCTTTTGGATAGCCGATGAGGGAATCATGATCGCCTGCATCGATGAGATGCTGGTAACTACTTCGGCGGTGGCGAACATACCAGGCTTTAAGCGCGCTCGGGGATTAGGCACTTCGACGCGTACCGGAACGTGCGGCTTTGCGGATCAACAATGTTGCCGATGTAAGCAACCTTTCCGGCAAACATCTCTCCGGGATAGGATTCCGTGTGGATTTTGACGGTCGCGGCTTGTTTAACTTTAGCTAAATCTTTTTCATGTATATTCAGCAGGACCCATACCGTCGAAAGATCGGATACCGTGGCGACCTTTTTCCCAGCTTCGATCACCTCGCCTTTGCTCATCTCGCGCTCAATCACCACTCCGGGACCAGGGGAGGTGAGCGTGTATAGCGACGGCGAACTATTGGGATTGTTGATAGCCTCATCGGACAAGCCGTAAAGACGAAGCCGTTCATGAACGCTCCGGGCTTCGGCTTGGGCTTTTCGATACTCCGCTTCAGCCGCCAGCACATCCTTTTTTGCGGCTATTTTTTGATCGAACAGGCTTTTTTCTCTATCGTAGGTTGCCTTCGCCAGCTCGAGAAGCGTTTGGCTCTTGATATATTCCAATTTGTTCTGGCCGAGTTCTGTGCTGTCCAGCATCGCTAGAACCGTTCCGGTTTTGACGTCGCTGCCGATGCTCACTCTGACATCCACCACACGCCCGGTGATTTGGGGAGTGACGTGGAACAGCCGGTCCTGGTTATGCGCGATTGTCGCGGTCACTGCGAGGGTTTCGGTTATAGCCTCCGCTTTCGCGGGAGCGGTCTTTATGCCCGCATTCTTGAGCGCTTCGGGAGAGAGTTTGACCCGTTCTTTTTCCTCGGCATGCTTTTCTTCCTTACCTTTCTCGCTTGTTTTCTTGGCTTCAGTCCTCCTCACAATCTCTGTCTCTTTCTTGTCGGCGCATCCGAGAAACGCTAAGAAAAAAACCGCTGCCACAAAAAGCATCGATCCCGTCTGTCTCATTTCAGCGTACCTCCCCGGAGATTTCTTCGAGGCTAATCGTCGCCTCGCGAAGCGATAACAGCGCGTCCAAGTAAGAGCGGCGCACGGTCACCAGATCAGTTCCCATAATCAATATCCGCGGCAAATCGATCGCTCGCTCGCGATACGCCGTTTCGAGAAGTCGAAAATTCTCCTCGGTCTGCTCTAAAATATCGCGCTCATATAACTCGATCTTTCGTTGGGCCGTTTGCCAGCGGTTAATCGCCTGATCGACCTCTTTACGAATTTCTTTTTCTAGCGCGGCTAACTCCGAACGGATTTGCAGTCTTCTGGCGTCGAGGCTCGCGATTACACCTTGGCGGCGATTGAAGACAGGGAAGGGAATGGAAATTCCTCCAAGGATAGCCTTTTCTCCGGTACCTTCGCGAATGAAGGACAGTCCGACAGTAGGATTGGGAATGTTTTCCCGTTTCACGAGCGTTAGTTCCGCCTCGGCCCGCTGAAGTTCGTAGCGCCTGGCCAGCAGGTCTGGACGCCTCGCCAGGGCTCGCTCTAACACTACTGCCGCAATAGGCAGTGTAAGGGCTGAATCGAGCTGGCCTTCCGGAACGAAGTTATCGTTGAGACCGATGAGCCGCCTTAACTCCAGAAACGATTGCGTGACATTTTCTTCGGCATCGAAGGTCTCTTTGCGTGTTTGGCCGTAGCGAACCACAGCGACGTTGACTTCAAGCGCCGACACATCTCCGGCATCGAACTTCACCTTGGTGACGTCCAGAAGATTTCGGTTTAACTCCTCGATACTTCTTTGCAGAGCTAAGCGCTCTCGGGCGGCCACAGCCTGAAAGAATGCTCTGGCGAGCCTTCCCCGGAAGGTACGGGCAAAATCTTGAAACCCGGCTTCGGCCTTTTGCAGGTTTCGTTCGGCTTCGCCGATCCGCAATCCTCGCTGCCCGGCAACCTCCAGCTCCATCGATAAACCGACACCGTAATCGGTGCCGGTTCGTTCGGCCGGCACGCGCCGTGGGCCAGCCTGACCTTCGATGACCGGATTAAAGGGACTGATTAAGCGAGCCGTCGTTAATTTGCCCCGAGCGATCTCTAATTCCTGCGCGGCGGCGCGCCAGTCGGGATTATTCTTTCTCGCTAATTCGAGAGCGGTGGCGACATCCACGGATTGTTGCGCGTGCGGTCGCGTCGGTAGCAGGACCATGACACACCACGCCAAGGCGGCTAAAAACGTCGTCGTCTTCATGGAAAATAAACCTCACGAGCGCGACGAATCGCGCCCCTATTCAGAAAACATTTTGAGAAAAATGTACCGGAACGACGGGGCTAGGCCCGTGGAGGACGGAGAATATTTGTCAGGGCGAGAGAATAGGGAATTTCTGACGTGGCAGTTACGAGCGCGGCCGATACCGTTTGGCAGTTAAAAGCAGTCTCTACTAGAACGAAAGCAGCGTGCGAATGATAACAACCATGCTGATCTTGGTGCGTCTGATGAGGGAAGTGTGAATTATTAGGAAGGTTATCGTGGCTCTTCGAAGTGTGAGCAGCCATGTGGCTTTGAATCTCGGCGTCGGAATGCGAATCTATCTCCGCTCTGCCATGAAGTATGAGAAGAAATCCACAGATGATCACCGATGCAGTAAGTCTTTTGATGAACACAGTGTGAGATGTTAATAGCTTTCAAGCAATTGTCAATGCACTTCGGTTGCGATGGCTGCGATATTCTCAGAGACAACGAGTGTAGTGTGTTATAAATGCTTTACCGTTGATTGGGCACTGACTTGCGCTACTCGCAACGCTTCAAGCCGCTGGCGTAAGTAAGGGCCTTGGCGGTGCCGTTCAAGAAGTTCAAAACGATTGGAAGCATCCGGTTATTTTATTCAACAGGGGATTTGTATCTCTCGTCATCCCAACGGAACTTGGCTATCGCCGGCACTTTCCAGGCGGTTAAGAGCGTCACCACGGTGACTAAGATACCGCCGAACAGGGTAGTCTCGCGCACGCCGATGAGGGGAATCAGCAAGCCTGATTCGACTTGACCCAATGGGTGCAGGCCGCGGTTGCTCAATTGAAACACGCCCATCACCCGGCCGCGAAAATTATCCGGTGTGATCATCTGCATGATGGTGCCGCGCGCCGCGCCCCAGACGGTATCGGTGAGACCGATCAAAGTCATCAGCGCCAGGGCGATTGCGAAGGTCGGCGCCAAGCCGAACAGCCCAAAGAATATGCCGTACAGGATCGCCGTGACGATAAGTATATTCCCCTGATAGGGTTTTTGGCCGACGGCGAGAAACAGCCCGGAGCCGACCACGGCGCCGAGGCCGCGCGCCGATTGCAACAAACCGAAGCCATCGGCGCCGACGCGCAGCACGTCGCTGGCGTAGATCGTCAGCATGGTGTGGTCCAAGCCGAACACCGACGCCACCGCTTCCATGATCGTGATGCCGAGGATGATCGGCCGGGCGATAATGTATTTAAATCCTTCCTGGGTCTCGGCCATGAAATGGCGCCGGCGCTTGGCTTCTGTCTTCGCCGTGACCCGCAGCATCAGGAGCGTGATGACGACGACCAAGAAGCTCAGCGCGTTGGCGTAAAACGCGCCGGCAGTGCCCATCAGGCTGATGGCGACGCCGCCGAGGGAAGGGCCGATCAGAGCGGAGCCTTTCCAGAGAAGCGAGTTGAGGGCGACGGCATTGGGCAATGCCGAGCGTGGCACCAGCGCCGGAAACATCGCCTGGCGCGCCGGTCCGTCGAAGGCGCCTACAGCTGCGCTCAAAAATGTGAAGCTGTAGATATGCCAAGGCTGGATCTGGCCGACATCGTCCAATATGCCGATGGCGAGGGAAAGCGAGCCGAGAATTACCTGAGTCCACAAAAGCATCCAGCGCCGATCGTAGCGGTCGGCGAAGGTGCCGCTGACCACCCCGAGAGTGAGCGCGGGGATAGCGCGAAAGATGCCGTTCAAGCCGAGCAGCACCGCCGAGCCGGTGAGCTGGTAGAGCAACCAGCTGGTCGCCGTCATCTGCATCCAGGTGCCGATGTTGGAGATCAATTGGCCCGACCAGAACAGGCGGAAGTCGCGGTAGCCGAGCGCGGCGAGTTTGCCTGCGGCTTCAGACGCGGCGTCGGTGCTCATGGGTGTGTTGCCAAGATCGTAGAATCCGTGGAATCTGCGGGCGCGAATTGTTTCCTCTCCATCCGCGCCTGAAAAAATAGCGGCAAGGCTCAGCCTATCGACCTTGGTTTAAGAAATCGATTGGGCGATGAACCGGGGCGACTTTGACAGCGGAATTATTCCACGGGCGGAAGATGGAGTGGTGCAACGAGGGCGAAGGCGCGACTGTCACTTGAGGATTTCTTTGAGCTTGGCGATCTGTGACGGCTCGAGCTTGAAAATTTCTTTGATGTTTTGTTCGAGCTCGGCGCCGTCGGCGGGATCGATATCGAGGCGGGCCTTTTTCGCTTCGGCGACTAGCTCCGGGTCCTTCCAGGTGTCCATGAAAGCTTTGCGCAGGAGCTGCACGCGGTCATTGGGTGTGCCCGGCGGCGCCATGAAGGGACGAACCGTCGGGCTGTTAGCGCGCAGCACAGTCGCCATCAGTTTTTTCGCTTCGTCGGTTTTTGCCATGTTGTAGGAGACCGGGATGTTGGGCAAATCCGCATGAGCTTTAAAATTGGCTTGCAAAACAACTTTGAGATTGCCGGAGTCGAGCTCGTTGCGCCAGGTCGATTTAGTCGACTCCCAAGCGTTGCTGGTCGCTTGGACTTCGCCGTTGTTGAATGCCAGGCGCGTCTCGGCCGTGCCTTTGTAGCCGGAGACGACTTGGGCGGGGAGATTGATCGTTGCGGCTAGGATCTTCGGAATGTCATCGGCGCCGGAACCTGCGCCGAGGCCGCCGAACTTGACGATCTGTTTGGACGCGATCCAGGCATTGACGTCGGTAATGCCGGTGGACTTGTGCACGCCAATGATGAAATTATCCTGCGCCGGCACGCCGAGGTATTTGAATTTAAGCGCATCGAATTCGATTCCCGATTTGCCCAACAGCTGTTGCAGCGCGATGCCGCCCAAGTAATGACCAATGGTGAGACCGTCGGGCTTGGCGATCTTGTAAAGATAGTTGGCGGCGATGATCGAGCCGGCGCCGGTCATGTTTTCGACGACCACCGCCGGATTCCCAGGGATATGTTTGCCGAGGTGACGCGCCAGCGTGCGGGCGTAGAGATCGTAGCCGCCGCCGGCGGCGAGGCCGACGACAATGCGGACGGTTTTGCCTTGGTAGAAGTTGGCTGGCTCAGCCGCGTTAACGTTGCTGGCGAAAAGCGCCAGCGCTAACAAGATCGGACCGATCGGACGAATTGGGCTCATGCTCGGGTCATTCCTCTCTCGTGTTTGCAATGTCTTGATCTAACCGAAGTGACGCTGAACGGCTCTCCGGCCTCCTCCGCGCTATTCAATCTTTAACTTCCCCTGCACCCTCCAGATGACGGTTTGGTAGAGTGCACCGTTCAGTTTTCGCCGCTGTTGTTTCTTTGCGCCAAGCGAATTTCCCCTCCCAGGATGCTGACTAAATCTTTTGCAGGCGACGCAAAAAGATCCAGACGCCGGCGCGCGAAAAATCGACGAGCGGAGGCGTACACCGACAGTGCGTTGACGCGAGGCGATTAAGCACAACGAAGCATAGGGGTATATTTCTGCAGCCTGTTAGGGTTATTTCAAAATCTCCTTCAGCTTGGCGATTAATACCGGCTCGAGCTTCAAGATTTCTTTGACGTTACTTTCGAGCGTAGCGCCGTCTTCCGGGTTGATATCGAGATTGGCTTTCTTGGCCTCGGCGAGGAACTCGGGATCTTTCATCGTGTCCATGAAGGATTTGCGGAGGATCTGCAGTCGATCTTTGGGAGTGAGCGGCGGCAGCGCATAGGGGCGCACCGTCGGGCCGTGGACGCGCAGCACGGTGGCTATCAGCCGTTTGGCTTCGTCGCCTTTCGCCATTTCATAGGCGACTGGAAGTTTGGCAAAGTCTGGGTGGGATTTGAGCGTAGCCTGGAGAATGATTCTCATGTCGCCGCTGTCGATTTCCTTGCGCCAGGTGGATTTCGTCGACTCCCAGGAGTTGCTGACGCCCTGCACCTCGCCGCTGTTGAACGCCAAGCGAACATCGGCGGTGCCTTTATAGCCGGAGACTAATTGAATCGGCAGACCCAACGTCGCTTTGAGAATATTCGGGATATCGTCGCTGCCGGAGCCGTTGGCGACACCGCCGAATTTTACCACTTGCTTGCTGGCGAGCCAGCCGTTTACGTCGGTGATGCCGGTGGATTTATGCAACGCCGAATATGAAATTGTCCTGCGCCGGCACGCCCACGTACTCGAATTTTGCCGAATCGAATTCGATGCCCGGTTTGCCGAGCAGCTGTTGCAAGAACAATCCGCCGATAAAGTGGCCGATGGTGAGACCGTCGGGCTTGGCGACTTTGAACGTATAGTTGGCCGAGATCATGCTGCCGGCGCCCGGCATGTTGTCGACGACCATGGTCGGGTTGCCGGGAATATGTTTGCCCATATGGCGGGCGATGGCGCGGGTATAAGCGTCGTAGCCGCCGCCGGCGGTAAAGCCGACGACGAAGCGAATGGTCTTGCCGCCATAAAAGTTGCTTTGAGCGGACGGCGCGGTCGCCAGATGCCAAGCGTAAAGGTGAATAAGAACGTGGCAACCAAAATTGCGATTCTTAGCATGATGGCCTTTCTGATTTTATTGACGATGATCTAATTAACTGGGATTCAAAATATTATTCAGTTTCGCCGCGAGAGCCGGGTTGAGCTTGAAAATTCCCGCGACGAGTTTTGCCATTTCCTCGCCGGTGATCGGCTCGATGTCCAGGTTGGCTTTCTTGGCGTCGGCGAGAAACTCTGGATCCTTCATCGTCGCGGCGAATGCTTGGCGCAGTGCGTCGACCCGTTGTTTGGGCGTGCCGCGGCGGGGCAACGTAGGGACGGTAGAAGTCGGCGGGATCTTGGACGCCGGCCTGAAGCAGCTGGCGCGCTTCATCCGTCTTGGCCAGGCTTTGCGCCAGCGGGACATTGGGCAGGTCCGGATGCGGTTTGGCGACGGCCTGGAGCACGACGATGGCTTCACCGGATTGAATCGCTTTACTCCACGTCGAGCGAATCGAATCCCAAGTCCAGCAGCCGCCGGCCAGCTCGCCGCTTTCCGCCGCCAGGCGAATTTCCGCGGTGCCTTTGTAGCCGGTGACCAACTGGATCGGCAGCGCCGTGGTGGCGGCGAGCATGCGCGCCATGTCGTCCGGCGCGCCGCCGCCGATGCCGCCGATCTTTACCGGCGTCTTTGAAGCCAACCATTTTTCGACACTGGTGATACCGCTGGCTTTGGTTAACGCACAGGCGCGGCTTTCTTTGATCGGCGAGCCTAAGAATTCGTATTTGGTCGCGTCGAATTCGATGCCCGGTCGTTTGAACAGTTGATAGAGAAACCAGCCGCCGTGGAAATGGCCGAGGGTGAGGCCGTCTGGCTTGGCGACTCTGTACATATGATTGGCGGCGATCAAATGGCCGGCGCCAGCCATGTTCTCGACGACGATGGTCGGCTGCCCCGGCACATGCTTGCCGAAGTGGCGCGCCAAAGTGCGCGTGTAGGTATCGAAGCCGCCGCCGGCCGAAGTGCCGACGATCATGCGGATGGTCTTGCCCTGGTAAAAATTTTCCTGGGCGGCAGCATTGCCATAAAAGACAGCCCGGGTTAACAGCGCCGCTGTGACAAGCGCGATTGGCAATTTCATGAAAAGTCCGCTCCTTCCGTCTAAGGCTCGGCGAATGTAAGGAAAAGGCCAGTTTGTGTCAAGGCGAATTACCGCTGTTCGGGTTTCATGTTGGCCCGATGCTGCGACCGGGAGAGAGTTCGCGCTGCGCTCGAAATGACAGACCTCAAGGCTCCGTCATCTCGAATGGGCGAGTGATGCTGCCACACGGAAACGCTGCCTCCATAGGGTCAGTTTGACACCCTGGTGCGGCGGCTGTAAATTTTCCCGCAATGATCCATGTCATCGTTAGGAGATTCAAGATGATTCAAACCACAGCACTGGCGGCGACGCATATGGAGTGCCGCAACTTGCAAGAGTCGTTGGCAGTGCTCACCGAGCTTTTGGCCTTTGAAAAGATTATCCGAGAGACCGGGGGAGGCGACGCTCAAGCATCCTAACACTCACTGGCAGTTGGTGGTCCATGAAGCCGGGCCGAACGCGCCGGCGAAGCCGATGCACAATCACTGGGGCGTGCGCGTGGTCAGTCCGGAAGAAGTCGACCGGGCTTATGATTATTTACTGGCGCACAAAGCGGAATACAAACTCGGCGCCATCGGCAAGCCGACTTGGAGTCATGGCTCCTATTCCTGCTATTTCGTCGAACCCGGCAGCAATGGCTGGGAGATCGAGTGCTACGAGGCTTTCAACCGCAAGCAGGCGACCGCGGAGCGATTCGGTGCGGTGAAGATGGCGCACTGGGATCAGTTGTTGCCGGAGGAGCGTTTTCCAGGACGCGGCTACGTGCCCCAGGGGTTTACCCATGGCACTTTGGTTTCCACTGACCTGGAGGCGAGCAAGAAATTTTACACCGAAGTTTTGGGCCTGGACGCGCACCGATTCAGCGATAATGTGATTTACATCAAGCATCCGACGACCAAAACTTTTATCGTCTGCGCACTGCGCCAAAATGCCCCGGTGTTCTCGGCGAATTTTCGCAATACTTTAACTGTCGCGTCAAAGGATGCGGTGAAAGCTGCCTATCGGGAATTCAGCGAATCCGGCAAGGCTTTAGGAGTGGGCGAGTTATTTCGCGCTTGAAGAGACCGATACCTCCGCGTCCTTTTGTTTCCGCGATCCGGGGACAAACTGTTGGGAAATTACTATGGCGCATTGATTTGCCGCCGCTAACCTTCTCTCCCTTTAATAATATGGTTGTGAGGGTGCCGGTCGCCCTTGCGGTTGCTGCAACAAAAGTACAGATAGGCGGATAAATTATGACTGAAAAACCACTGGAACAGACGGGGCTGCGCGATCTGCGCGGGATCATGCGTCAGAAGGCGCCGGCGGAGGCATGGAAGCATTTCAACGGCGCGGCGGAAACCAAGGCGACGTTTCACCGCAATCCGCGCGCATTTCAGCAGTATTTATTTCGCCAGAAAATTTTTCACGAGGTCAGCGAGCCGGATATTTCCATCGAGCTGTTCGGTAATACATTGCCGATCCCGGCGATCACCGCGCCAGTGGGGAGTTTTAGCTTGATTGGCAAAGATGCCGAGCGCGAAGTGGCTGAGGGAACGGATCGCGCGGGCGCGATGATGTTGGTCAGCCAGGCCGCGAATTTCGATCCTGCACGACTGGCGCGCTGCCGACAAGTCGCCGCTGGTATTCATGGCCTACATGAATCGCGGCAGGGAAGAGGTCGAAGACTATGCCAAGACGGCAGAGGATTTGGGCTTCGCCGCTGTCGGCATCACCATGGACACCGTCAAACCGGTGAAGATCGGCGATGAGGTGCCGTTGTCGACCAAGGACGGTAAACCGCGCAAGGGCCATAAGTCGACGCCCAAAGATATCGAGTGGATGAAGCAGATGGTTAAACTGCCGGTGGTGGTCAAAGGCATCATGGGCGCGGATGATGCCAAGACTGCCGTCAATTCCGGCGCCGATGCCGTGGTGGTCTCCAACCATGGCGGGCGCATCCTCGACTTCAATCGTTCGGCGTTGGAAGCGTTGCCGGAAGTCGTCGATGCCGTCGGTTCTAAAGTTCCGGTAATCCTCGACAGTGGCATTCGGAGCGGCGGCGACATCGTCAAGGCGATGGCGTTGGGCGCGAAAGCGGTGCTCATCGGGCGGCCGGTGGCCTGGGGCGTCGGCGCCTTTGGCGCGCGTGGCGTCGAGCGGGTGTTTAATATTTTCGCCGAAGAGATGCAGCGTGTGCTGGTGATGACCGGCGTCGGCCGCGTGCGCGACGTGACCCAGGAAATTCTCGTCCGCGACGACTGGAGCAAGGCGCGTTAATCATGTTCTTTGTCCTCTGGGGCATCGTCTTCGTCGCCGGCACCTGGATCATCGCCACCTACAACTCGCTGACCGCGCTGCGCTTGCGGGTGCAAAACGCTTGGCACCAGATCAACGTTCAGCTCAAGCGGCGCTACGATTCGATCGCCGATTTAGTCAAGATTCTTAAAGGCGAGATGAACTTTGAACAGGACACACTGCAAAAGTTGATCGAAGCGCGCAGCCGGCGATGGTAGCGACGGGCGTCAAAGAAGCCGCCGAGGCGCAGAGCCGATTGGGCGAATCTCTCGGCCAAGTCTTGGCCCTGATGGAAAATTATCCCGACCTCAAATCCAACAAAGACGTTCTCGACTTTCAGGACGAGCTATCGACGAGGGAAAACCACATCGCCATCGCGCGCCAGTACTACAACGATCTGGTCGCCCAATACAACACCAAACAGCAAGCGTTCCCCGGCAATCTAATCGCCGCTTTCTTCAAATTCCAACCCAGCGAGTTATTTTTAGCGGCCGGGGCCGAACGGACCATCCTACCGAACGCCAATTTGTCGCTGCCGCGTTAAGCAACGCGCCTTTCGTTGATCAATTTTAACCAGACGCCGCGTTCTCCGGCGCGTGGCTATCGACAGCCGTCCTGGCGCGGGTCTCGTCGATCCTTACAACCTTGCCGCGGACAGTTGCCACGCAAATCCCTAAACACAGTGCGCTCTGCAGACTTGTCACTGTTGTGCGAGCTTGGATCGGAGACGGCCCTGTCAGATCCCCCGGATCCAAATTTCTGCGAAATAGTGAGCGCTAAAAAACACTGTAAATTTCGTTTAAACCAAAAATTTCCTCGGCATTTGGCATAACCCTTGCGGCAGCAACGAACAGACGAGTGGGATAAAGACGCGCCTGTCGGTAATACGGAAATGAACGGACCCAGATGGGGTCACTTCCCGATATTTTAGTAAATTAGCAAGCGCCGCCACCCAGCACTCATTTTAGGTTCGGTTCTCAAACCCCCGATGCGAAAAGCATTCCACTCGCCGCAGACTTTCGCTATCCGACAGGTCAATTGCCGCCATGTGAGCGGACATCCGCACATGACGGTGCCGGAGGAAATGCTATGAACAAATTTAAAATATTAGTCGTGGATGACGACAATAATCTCGCTCTGCTGATCAAAGTAGGTCTCAAGGCCGCCGAGTATGAAGTCAAAACCGCCAATAGCGCAACGGAGGCCATGCAGACTTTCCTCAGGTTTAGGCCCCAGCTAGTACTGACCGACATCGGTATCGGAGAAGAAGATGGATTGGAGCTGATCGAACGCATTAGAGGCTGCTGCGGGCCCGTCAAAACGATTTATATGACCGGTGACTTGGGTCGTTATGATGCGGCGCTCGTGCAGGAAAAACAGGTGCATCATGCGGCAGTAATCGCCAAACCGTTCACCTATCACGAACTGCTCGTCGCAGTATCCGCTCAAGCGCAAGATCAATCGAAGGCGGCATAGCATGAAGAAGAAGTATCGTAGCTTACCGATAGAAATGAGTGACCAATCGACCGCGACAAGGATGTCATCCAGATCGGATACTTGTCTGTACAAATTTTTCCCACGAATGTCTGTTTAGCAATTGGTTTGCGTGTGTCGAAATATTCTCGACACTCACGGAGAAAATTCCGTAATATTCCTTCCGATTGTCGGTCGAATCACTGCAAAAATAATCTCGGCCAGGTCGCACGCGTTCAAACCCTTGTATTCGATGCTCTTTTCACAAAACCGACTTGGTATAATTCGTGCGTTCTCTATCAGAAAGGATATGGCAGTTGAGTGCATTCGGGGGTTATATAATGGGTATCCCCGGTGAAAACCCACAGACCAAATCGGACTCATCGGTAACTGAGACAAAAGAGTCGCCGGTTCGGCAGTCAGTTCTGGTCGTCGATGATGAGGAGAATTTTCTCACGCTGCTCCGCTGGTTTTTGTCTCAACGCGGTTATCATGTCGTTACTGCAGCGAGCGCCGAAGAGGCATTGGCGCTGATCGCCGACGAGGCCTTTGACGCCGCTTTACTTGACATCAAGCTAGGCAGCGTCGACGGTATTTGCTTGTTGGAGCAACTCGTTCAACGCTCGCCAAAACTCAAGGTTATCATGATGACAGCCTATCCCACGGTAGGTTCGATCAAGCAGGCGCATGAAAAAGGCGCGATTCGTTATCTCACCAAGCCGGTGAATCTGCCAGAGTTAGTCAGGGTGATAAAGCAACTTTTCTGAAATTATCAGTGGCTTTTTGAATTACCTTTGTCGGATCTTTACGGACTAACGTAAGGTAAGGCTCACTGTACTGTTGCGACTTTTTACATGCGCTCATAATCGTTTATGGTGTTCGAGAAATTGGATGTACAAAACGATTAAGGCTAGCAGTAAGAGCAAATGAATCAATCCTCCGAGCGTGTGTCCGGTAAGGAAGCCCGCCAACCAAATGATCACGATAAGAAAGAAGATCACCTCTAACATAAGCCGTTCCAAATTGCGTGAGAGCCGGAAGCTTAAAGAGTAGAATTTCGCCGTGCCTCGCCTTCTGCGGATAATCTAATCCTGCGAAAAACGCTCGCCTGTTTATAATTTCTCGGTCCTATGTCCGGAAGCTTATGCATAGCATGTACAAAACCCATGCCAAATCTGGGCCCCTGAATCCCACTGTGATTTAAAGAACTTAGCGGCGTAGGGATATTAGGTGAGTATCGCTGTCAGCGTTTTTGCCGCTACACTAAAGGGAAAACACTGCATAAAAGCCCTTGGCGATGCCGAAGGCTGTAATTTCTCCACCGTCCTATGGTAAGCGGCGTCATAGTCAAAATAATCGCCACTCATTCTCATTCTAGCCTGGCAGCGGTTTTGGCGCGTCAGGCGCGGAAACCTCCTGAACAGCTAACCGCCAATTTTGTTGTTGCCGGTACCCAGAGCGATATCACCAATAGAAATAATGCCGACCAACCGGCGCTGCCGATTCAGCACCGGCAGCGGCGGATTTTGTGATCCCGCATTTTCTCGGTCGCGTCAGTGACTTCTTGATCTTTGAAACAAACACAGCATCGGTAGTCATTACGTCCTGGCATCGAACTATTCGTAAGTCACAAACATTCGTTAATCGCTATTTAGGATTGGGGTCAATGTGACGTGACTGGTGCAAGTGAATTCATCGCGTGTCCCGAAATTAGGTCAATCTCTCGCTAAAAAATTTAAAAGCCGCAGCAGAAACCCTTCGCTGGAAGAGAATTCCCAACAGTTTTTACAACTACGTCGGCGCTTAAGTAGCGGTTCCATCATAAAATTCAGTCCGAAAATATTGAGCAGGGTAAAATCCTATGTTCTGGAGTTGGCATGGCTGTTGCTGAAGCAGGTGTTAAACAACGCGGTGCTGAATAGAAACCGCGACAGAATCAAGATGCGAGGAGATTAATTAAAATGGGTATTCGACTGCCGAAGAAAGCGACCTTAGGAGACTTGATTGCCGCCGTGACTGATGAAGTATCGCGGCTTACCCAAGGATCAGCCAATACCAACATCCTTGTGTCGTACATCGTCAGGGACTTACTAGCCAAGCGAAGAGTCCGACCGGAAATCCAAAAAATGCTAAAAGTTGCTTAGCACACGCTACCCACGAAAATGCTGCGCATATAGCGGAGATTGAAGCCATGCAAATGAACGTCGCACTGCAGCCGGTGGTAGCTTTGATCGCTGGAATATTAATTCTGATGATTCCGAGGTTATTGAATTATATCGTCGCAATTTATCTGATCGTGATCGGCATCTTGGGTTTGGTACGGATGTAATGCAGATAAGTACTCAAAAAAAGCGAAAATAAATTTCGCGGAAAGGAGGACATAGCGATGTTAAATTGGGCCGTAACTTTTCTAGTGATCGCGCTTATCGCCGGTCTGTTGGGCCTTAGCGGAGTGGCCGGTGCGGCGACTCAGATCGCATGGATCCTGTTCGTAGTTTTTTTGATTCTGTTCATTGTCGGTATGGTCATGGGGCGACGGCCGCCTGCTTAGCAGCACGCTGCTCCGTGACAGCTGACGGGAACCTCTTAACCTGCCAGGGTCCCGATTTCGTCGCGATTAAGCGATGAGATCGGGACCTCCCTCCCTTGTTTATTTAATCCAGCATGAAAATTTCTGACGCTAAGACTTAGTACGATAACCTATGAATTAAGTATTCGTTAAATCGCTGCATAGCGAGCGGTGCAACTACTGCGTGGTAGTTGGCATCGGATATGCGTTTGCATAGGACATTCGCAGCGAAATCGACAAAATCGCGGAACTATTATGCTGCGACAGGAGGTTAGACATGCTACGCAAAATGAACGACCTAGGGCGATTCGCTATCGGAGCGAAAGACGGTGACATCGGCGAAGCCAGCGACTTCATCTTTGATGACAAGAACTGGACGGTTCGTTATCTAGTGGCCGATACCGAACGCTGGCTACCCGGTCGAAGAGTCTTGATCTCACCCATAGTCATTGATCGCGTCGATTGGGAAGGCAAAAGGTTGCCAGTCCTGCTCACCCAAGAGCAAGTTAAGAACAGTCCCGACATCAGTCTGGACGAAACCTTATCCGCGCAAGATGAAATCAAATATTACGATTATTACAATTGGCCTTACTATTGGGCGGGCGGGGACATGTGGGGCCCGGTAACCTTGCCCCGAGAGTTGAGCGTCGAAGGAATCGACAGAAAGGTGGCTTTAACCGAAGAGATCAACCGCTCGCATTTGCGCAGTATGAAAGATGTGACCGGCTATTCGATCCAGGCCACGGATGGCGAAATCGGCCACGTTGACGACTTTGTGGTTGATGAGGACAGCTGGACCATTCGGTACATGATCGCCGCCACGCGCAATTGGTGGCCTGGCAAGAAAGTGCTCATCTCTCCGCAATGGATCGCTAACGTCGACTGGCAGAATTCCAACCTGTACGTCAATTTGTCGCGGCAGGCGATAAAGAGCAGTCCCGAGTACGATGCAGACAAACTCACGCGCTCCTATGAAACCGAACTCTACAAACATTATGGTCAACCTAATTATTGGTGGAGTTGATCGGGAAACAGTGAAAGGCGTTCAAGAAAGAAGGAGGTAGGGAGGGTAGACAATGAATGGAGCACGACATTTCTCAGGAAGCTGGCGACAATTCAAGGGAGAGCTGAAAAAGCACTGGGCTCAGTTCAGCGATTGCGATCTACTGGAAGCAGAGGCGGATTACGACGAATTCCCCCGGCTATTTCAAAAACGCCATGGTGAGCAAAAAAAGGATATCGAGCACTGGGCAGAGGATTGGTGCGAGCGGGGTGGATGGCGGAAATAGTAGATCGACAAATTAAGTTAAGACTTAAACCAGTTGCCAAATGCCGTTACCGACCAGCCTCGATACGGTATGAATGATAGAAAAAAGTGGAGGTACAATGGAAACAGTAAACACTCAAACGTGGATAATTATCGCGGGCGTGACAGTCTTAATATTGATTGGGCTTGGCGTATGGCTTTTCTATCAAAAAAAGCAATCCCAAAAGCTTCAGGAGCGCTTCGGTCCAGAATACGGCCGAACCGTCGATGCATTAGGTAGTCGCACTAAAGCCGAATCGGAACTCAAGACGCGCGAAAGTCGGGTTGAGCGGCTCGACATCGTTCCTTTGGCGCCGTCGGAAGCTGCCAGATTCAGCGAGGCGTGGTTAACATTGCAAGGTCGATTCGTCGATAACCCCAAGAGTGTGCTCAGCCAAGCCGAACAGTTAGTCCGTGAGTTAATGGAGAAGCGCGGTTATCCGATGGGTGATTTCGAGCGCCGCGCGGCAGACATCTCAGTCCATCATCCTGTTGTCGTAGCAAATTACCGATCAGCCCAGGCCATCGCCGTGCGTGATCGGCAGGGGTTAGCGGATACCGAAGAGCTGCGCAAAGCGGTCGTTTATTATCGCGCTCTCTTCGAGGAGCTTCTCGAGGTCAGACAGCCGACGCACGAGACCGCTGATGAGCAGCGCCGCATTGCTGCCCACCGATAACACCTCCGCAGGACAAGCTTGCGCTAGAACTGTTAGATCTAAGTGGGCCGCTACTTTCCGGTATATCCGCCTTAACGCGCTGCCGACCGAATCGATCGCATGACTCAATCGATGGGCCGGCAGGCGCGCCAATCAACTCGCGCATTCTGCAGGGTGTAGATGCGCAAGCGAAGTTTTTCAGTACTCGCGCTGGCGTCGTAATCGCTCGGTTTCTTCACGCTGTCGCTCGATCTCAGACTGATTACGTTGGATTTGATCCTGTTGTCTGGAGTTTTGCTGTTCCTGTCCTTGGAGTTGGTCACCGACAATTGCGCCGGCGCCGAGACCCAAGGCGCCGCCGATGGCAGCTCCTGCGCCGGGGTGGCCAACGGCTGCACCAATGAGACCGCCTGTCGCGGCGCCGCCGAGCGCGCCGATGCCCGCCCCCTTCTCTCTAGTCGTAAACGACCCGCCGGAGCAACCGACGCCAGTTAATATCATGACAAAAAGCAAGGTCGCTGTCTTCGGTATACGCGTGCTGTGATTTTTCATATAACCTTAACTCCTTTCAAATCCTCGAGGCGATCCAAGTGCGCAGATAAATATCAGGATAAATATTAGGGATTACATTCATCGAAAGTCGACGGGCTAGGCGAATTATCGGGAGCGCCAAAACTTCGACTGTTGAAGCGCTCTTTTCGGCGAGCGGCGAATTGATAAACCCTGGCAGTAGAAACCTTGGCCGACTGTGTGTCCTGGTGCCGCAGCAAGCCGGCACGAATATAGGGGAGAGAGAAACCAAAGACCGCACAGATATTGGCAAAGGAAAATAGCCAGTGGTCGTCATCGTCCTCCATGAGCCATTCCTTAGCTTGGAGAAAGAGTCGCGTTCGAATACTGTCCTGCGCCGACCCATAACTTTGAAAGCAGTAAATTGCGTCTTCCAGGACAGCCAACATCAGCTCCCGTTCCGGTTCTCCATAATCGGTTCGACGCATGACCGGCGGGTATTGTTGAGGAGTGCTATGACGCTGAAACAACGAGACAACATTATTCGCTTCGTGCGGTGCTCGCGCCATCGTATTCCCGACGAATTCCATTTTGCCCTCGTACGAATCAATATTTAGCTTTCTCATGACCTAACTCGGTCACTTCATCGAAGCGACTTATGTCTTGGTCTTTTTTCCCGGCGCATCGAATTGCTTGGACTTCATCATGGTCACGAGTTCGTCGTAGGAAGACTTGCCGATAACGCGATTGAATTGAGAACGATAGTTGTTAATCAGGCTGACATTTTCGATTACGGCGTCATAAATCTTCCAGCTGCCATCCACCTGATGAAGTTTGTAATCGATGGAAAACTCCTCGCCTTGTTTGGTCACAATTTTGGTGTTTACTTCCGCGAAGTCTTTGTCCAGCTTCTCAGTGCCAATCGCCACTTTTTCGCCGTTATAAGATTCAATTGTCCCGGCATAGGAAGTCTCTACCAGATCAGTAAAAAGCTTGACGAATTCCTGCTGTTCAGCCGGAGTCCGCCGCTGCCAGTGAGTCCCGAGAGAACGCTTGGCCATCTCGGCAAAGTCAAAACTTGGGTTAATGACCTGGCGTATTCGATCGAGTCGGTTTGATTTAGTGACAGGATCCTTAAGAATCGCCAAAACTTTTTCGATGGTGGATCGTGTCTGATCGCTCGGGGCTCCCGCGCTGAGCGGTAACGCAATCAACAACAGGTAGCTGACTGCCACGACTAAGTACAGCCACCGTTTGTGAATCGAATATGATGTCATTCCTGGATCTCCCTGTAGAAAACATGCCGTAGCTACATCCGTACAGCGCCCGGTGTAAAAAATGAGCAAGTGAGATGCCAATTCAGGGGTGGTTAGATCTGCCTGGTATTTCAGTATCTTACTGGCCAACATTGCGGGTAGTTGTCAGATTGAGAAGGAGTTTCTCAACAACACGAGAGGTATTTCCTTCCTTTGTTTTTTAGGACCTCGAAAAGTATCCGACAAGGCTGGACTGTCTTGCTAATTGTCGGGAAAATACTTTCAAAGTAGGGTAATCACTATCGCATCAATCTTCTTTTCACTCCGACCACGATAAAGCCAGCAGATTTAATTACTTTTTGGGGAAATCCATCGGTGGAATGGTTTCTGCTTATTTATCAAGAGCGTACCGCTAAAAAACTGACCGAGGGAAAGTTTGCGCCGCGCACTATTATGGACTTCCGTTGGACCGTGAATACGGGAAAATCGATGGTCAAATCGGTATTGGTTGTCGACGATGAGCAGAATTTTGTGAATCTTTTGGATTGGTATTTGTCGAAGAGAGGTTATGAAGTACGGACCGCGCTGAACGGTGACGAGGCTTTGAAGCTGGTCGAAAAAGATTCTCCCGACTTGGCGTTACTCGACATTCGAATGGGGCCCGTTAGCGGACTTTCGCTGCTCGGTGAAATAAAGCAGCGCTGGCCGGAAATAACCGTGATCATGATGACAGCCTATCCGACCAACGATTCCCGCAGTCAAGCGTTTGGCAGAGGTGCTTTTGCTTATTTCACCAAACCGGTGGATCTCCAAGAGCTGCTGGAGACCATTCATCGACTCGAATAGGCTTTATGCATCGAATTAGGCTTAGCATGGACAAGCTGATCTGACCTAAAAATTGGTTAAGGGCAGAAGAAAGCAGGTCACTAATATGCTGGTGTTACTTGTGGCAGTTATCTCCGGAATCGCGATCGCTTACTTTGGAATGCAAAACATCGATCCGGTAACGATCCGACTCGATCAATATGTCTGGAACGATGTCCCCTTATATCTGGTGATTGTAGGTTCGTTGTTCATAGGTTTGCTCATGGCCGGAATCCTCTATTTGGCCAGATCGATTTCTTCGACCTTGACGATCTATGGAAAAGATCGCGCCATGAAAAGAGCCGAACATACGGTAGCTGATCTGGAACAACGAATCCGCGAACTCGAAGCGGAAAAGGCGCAGCTCAACCCCTCCCTCTCGTCTCCGGTTGAACGTGCGCATCATCATCCGCTGACATAAGATCTGAACGCCCGGCAGAGTGCTCCGAGCTTCCGTTCTAGGACTCATAGGTAAAAAGCCTTCACTTGAGAGGGAAAATGCCTATGAGTGGCCCCAGTTTCGATTGTTGTTCAAAACAAAATACGCTTAAAAATCCGGTACTTTCCCGCCTAACATTGGTGGAACGATTTCTGCTTCCGTCTTGAGATCGTACGCTGAAAGTGTGTAAACGCCGCGAATTTCTACCAGGGCATGAATTCATATCCGTAAAGGATAATGCAAATGGGCCCAGCAGGAACATATTACAACTGGACCTGTCGTTTGGATCGGTGCGGTAAACGTCTCAAGCAGGCAAGTAACTATGTGAGCTCAGTCGGATAGCGCATCGCCATACCAATCGGCACGTCCGATTATAAGGCTAATTCTGACCCGTTATCAGCGACGAACGGATTTTCCGCGCTTGGTTATTCGCAGGCAAAGCCGCGACGGGGAGAGAGTTATGGCAGATTCTACGGCGAACATTCTGGTCGTTGATGACGACGTCAGGAGCTTGCTCGCCATGGAAGCTTTGCTCGCCGGGCCGGGGCGCAATATCGTAACGGCGCGCTCGGGCGCGGACGCGCTGCGCGAACTCCTGCTTCAAAATTTCGCCGTGATCCTGCTCGATGTCCGCATGCCGGAGATGGACGGATTTGAGACCGCAGCGTTGATCCGGCAACGCGAGCGGCTACGTCATTTGCCAATCATTTTTCTTTCCGCGGTGGATACTTTGGATACGGACGTGTACAGAGGCGTCGCTAGCGGAGCAGTTGATTATCTTTTCAAGCCCGTGGTTCCGCAGGTCGTAAAAGCCAAGGTCGCCGTGTTCGTCGACCTGTTCCGCATGAATGAGCAGGTAAAACGACAAGCGCTAGAGCAAAGCGAAGCGCGCTTTCACCTCGCCGTCGAAGCTTCCCCCAACGCGATGATTATGGTTGGAAAGGACGGCGGGATCGTCCTGGCTAATGCTCACGCCGAACAGCTTTTCGGCTACCCGCGAGAGGAGCTGCTCCGCCAATCGATTGACGCGCTCGTGCCGGCGCGCTTTCGGGAAAAACATCGAGATCTCCGGGCCGGTTTTTTTTCTTCTCCAAAATCACGCCCCATGGGTGCGGGACTCGACCTCTTCGGCGTGCGCAAGGACGGATCCGAGGTCTCTGTTGAGATCGGTCTCAACCCAATACAAATCAATGACGAGACTTTCGTGCTTGTGTCGATCATCGATATCAGTAATCGCAAACGCGCGGAGCAGGCACTGCGAGAAAGCGAGCAGAAACTACGTAAACAGGCCGAGGAACTGGAGCGGCAACTTATTGCCTCGGGTCGCCTTGTTTCCGTCGGTGAGCTATCAGCTTCTATGGCCCATGAGTTCAATAATCCCCTCGGAATTGTCCTCGGATTCGCTCAAGGTCTTTTGACTGATATGGATCCCACCGACGCGAATTACCGTCCTATCCAGATTATCTCTGAAGAGACCAAACGCTGCGAAAAAATGGTTCGCGATCTCTTGGAATTTGGCCGGCCCAAAAGCACCGATTTCCTATCGACAGATATCGACGAGGTCATCGCCAAAACACTGGAGATGATCTCGACCCGGCTCTATAAGCAAAATGTTGAGACCATCAAGGAAATCGCCTCGGACCTGCCGCGAATCTACGCTGACCCGCAGCAGTTGCAGCAGGTGCTGGTGAATTTGTCTTTGAATGCAATGGACGCCATGCCAACAGGGGGGAAGCTAATCTTTAGGGCCAATCAAAATTCGCCCGGTCAGTTGACGATCGCCGTGGCGGATACCGGGTTTGGCATCGACGCGGCCACTTTGGCCAAGATCTTTCAGCCGTTTTTTACCGCTAAGAAGTGGCGAGGCATGGGTTTGGGGCTGCCGATCTGTGCAAGAATCATAAAATCTCACGGCGGGCGAATTGACGTGGAGAGCGAACCGGGGCAGGGAACAACCTTCACCATTCATCTACCGTTAGAGCAGCATGCCGCACAATCAAAAGACGTTGAAACAGAATGGGTTAAGCACCCCTTTGATGGGGGCACGTCGTTTAAGTAGCGTTATATAGGAACAGTGCAAGGTCACGCATGCGCTTGCGGCCTATGTTGGCAACTTCAAAGCGACGCAGGTTTTACGAGCGGGCGAAGCGCAGGGGAAATCGGCGCAATCGCCCAGGGATAGGCCGCCTTGAGATCAGTCGAGTGAAGCGATAGAAGATTCGCCAGAGGCTGGTTTATGATGTCCACGGGAAAAATTCTGGTTGTCGACGATGACTACAACCTGCTCGAATTGGTTCGGACCAGACTCGAGGCGGCCAAGTACGAGGTGGTCACGGCCGTCAAAGGCGAAGAGGCAAAAGCCGCGCTCAACGGCGATAACATTGATTTGTCGATTGTCGATTTGAAGCTAGCGGACCAAGACGGCATGTCACTGATGGGGGAATTGCATGCCATCAATCCCGCCCTGCCGGTTATTATCCTCACGGGTTATGGCAGTATCGAAGGCGCCGTAGAGGCGATTAAGCGAGGCGCCTACGGATACCTCACCAAGCCCATCGATCCCCGGGAACTGCAATTGCAAATTGCCCGGGCCCTGGAAAATCGCCGGCTCGCCAGCGAGAACGTGCGGCTCAAGGAGCTACTCAAGGAGAAGTTTGATTTTACCAATATCGTAGCCAACAGCGACAAGATGCAGAAGGTATTGGCAGGGGTGTCGCGAATCGCCCAGACCGACTCGACAGTCTATATTCACGGGGAGAGCGGCACCGGCAAGGAGGTGATCGCCAAGGCGATTCATCTGGCCAGCGAGAGGAAAAATAAGCCCTTCGTCGCGATCAACTGCGCCGCCGTCCCCGAAGCGTTGCTGGAAAGCGAGCTGTTCGGACACGAGAAGGGATCGTTCACCGGCGCGGTGCGAAGCACCAAGGGATTTTTTGCCCAGGCCCATGAAGGGACGATTTTTTTGGATGAGATTGGCGATATGCCGCTGTCGATTCAGCCAAAGTTACTGCGCGCGTTGGAGGAGCGGCAGTTTTATCCCATTGGCGGAGAAAAGCCGATCCATGTGGATGTCCGGGTGATAGTGGCCACCAAAAAGGATCTCGCAGAAGAAGTGAAGAAGGGGGTTTTTCGCGAAGATCTGTTCTACCGGATTCATGTTATTCCGGTTCGTTTGCCGCCGCTGCGGGAACGCAAAGAAGATATACCCCACCTGGTAAGCCATCTGCTGCAGAAGATCGCGCTGCAGACGAAAAAGGCCGTGAAAGGTATCACGCCCCAAGCCATGAAGAAGCTTATGCAGCATGACTGGCCGGGCAATGTTCGGGAGCTTGAAAACACGTTAGAGTACGCGGTCACGATGGCCGACGGCGAGCTCGTCACCGAAGAGCTGTTATTGGAAATGGCAGTGCCGACGGCTCTGGGTTCCCAGGAGTCTGTCCGCCGAGGGGATGGGGTGGCGCTCGACGGCCCGCTCAACTCACTCAAAGAAGCGCGGGCGGAATTTGAGAAGGCCTATCTTATACGCCTGCTGGAACACTGCAGCGGCAGCGCCGCAAAAGCAGCGGAGATTGCCGGGAAGTACCGGGCGGATTTCTATGATCTACTGAAAAAACACCACATCAATCTGCAAGAGTTCAAACACGAGTTCAAAAAGGCGGACTAGATACCACTGGCTCCTGGCGCCGCTCGGCATGCCCGATCGCGATCTGGCTGGTTTTAATTGCCATCGGCGGCTGTCGAAGCGTTGTCTGGCTGGAATTTCCCACAGCGGAAATTCTTCATCGAATTGCCCGCTATACCCGTGGTCAAAAGCCCGGCGAGTTGTACGCGCTACTTCTTCGTCGGTGGTACAGCCCTTGCTGGTTTATAAATCAGAGCCCAATTATTTCCAATGGGAGAATTGCGGGAGCGATTTTCTGGCGCTTGGCGAGAAATCGGTAAGTGGACAAAAGTATTTGCTTAGCACGGTGGAACACGGAGAAAGAGATGCAAAAATTGACGCAAGAAAAATCGCCGCGACCTGTTAGCGCAGATAGTCAAGAACCGGCATGCTGGACAAATTCGCAATAAGTCAGGCAAACAAGTTTATGGCGTCCTCTGGCATCAATCAATCGCCTCACCATAGTATGATTCCACACCGATTAGACTTCGATGATCACAAACTCTGGCAGGCTGTTGTCGAGGCGCCGGCGATATTTGCGTTTTTCGACTTTGATGGCACCCTAGCCGAAATTGCGCCGACACCGGCCGATGTTTTATTTGGGGAGCCGCGAAAAGATTGGCTCAAAGATTTTATTTCGTTGCCAGAATGCTCGGTTGGGATTGTCAGTGGGCGGCCCATTGACGAATTGAGAAAACTCATCGGCTTAGAGCAGATCTTTTATGTCGGTTGCCATGGCTTGGAGTGGGCGGCGCCCAACGGCGAGATCTATATCTCGTGGGCGAATCAGTTGATCATCGACGCCCTACGCTCTTTGCGCGACGACATGTTCAAGGCTATGGCATACGCTGATGGAATCGTCCTGGAAGACAAGGGAATCGCTCTCGCACTGCACTACCGTCGGGCTGATCCCGCCACGGCGCTAGCGGCACGCAAGGAGTTCGTCCGCGCTGTCCATGGATATCAACAGCAAGGCGTTAAGCTTGAGCTGTTGGCCGGCCAAGAAGTCATTGAAGCCAAACCGACAGGCATGACAAAAGACGATGCCATCAAGCAAATCCTCGCACGCTATGGTTCGACCGCGTTGCCGATCTATCTTGGAGACGAGCGCAGCGATGAAGCGGCGTTTTTAACGATTGCGGATAAAGGACTATCTATTCTCGTCGCAGAAACGCCACGAGAGACCGCAGCGACTCTATTTCTTAAAGACCCCACCGAAGTTTATTTGTTTCTGCGTCGCTTGACCGACATGAGAGAGAAGCGAAAATAGCGTGACTATTCACCGGTACTCGACCCTTTGACGTTATATGTATCGCGACTATTGGTGGCGGAGAAGGGAGGGAGTCGAACCCTCCGGGGACCTTACGGCCCCCAGACTGGTTTTGAAGACCAGCGGCACCACCGGGCACCTTCCTTCTCCATAAATAAAATGTAGAAGTCAATACATTATCTGACAGTCGGCTGACAAGTCCTCGTCGTCGGTTGTTGTTGTTCCCCTCTACTCACTCACGCCGCCAAGATCTTCTCTTTAGCTAACGGAACACTATAGATGAAGGTCTGCATTGGCGTCTTACCGTAGCACCATCGGGCTGGACATTCGATCTCGAACTCCCCGTCGGTTTCCTTCTCCGCTTTGGCTTTCTCTAACGCTACTGCCTCGGCTTCGGTTAAGATCAGACCGTCTTGAAGGCTCCTGGCTTCCAACGCTTTTATCCGTTTCTTGATGTTCTCCAGATCATGGCGCAACCATACGCAGCCTACTCCGGCCGGGGAGATAAAAACTTTGCTTCTTTAACTCTTTGCGGCTCGTATCTGGTCCCTCAGCGATCGCTAGATCGACCACCGCTTGTCCGGTGGCCGCTTCGATGCGGTTCTTGATTCGGTTGCTCCGCGATATCTCCGCCAGCGCGGCTTCGCCTCGGTCTCATACAGCTCTGTAGTACGCAATAAAATGGTCCGTTAGAAAGACAACACCGCCCGGTCGGCTGCGAAGCGGCGGGAAATGAATCCGAAATACATCCAGCCGGTAATAGAGATCCTCTCGAAATTTTTTCTCCTTGATGGCTTCTTCGAGATTCTCGTTAGTCGCGGCAATCACGCGGACATCAACACCAAGGTCTTTGCTTCCGCCTACGCGTCGAAACGTCTTCGACTCCAGACACGAAGTAGGCAGACCTGACTCTTCTCATCCATTGTGCTGATTTCATCGAGAAAAATCGTTCCTCGATTCGCCTGCTCGAAAAACCCGGCACGGCTCAGTACCGCACCCGTATACGACCCCCTTTCGTGCCCAAAAAGCTCGCTCGTAATCAACTCCGGACTCATCGCCCCAGTATTCACCGGGACATACGGATATTCCTTCCTGCGGCTCCGATTGTGAATCGCCGCCGCAACCAGTTCTTTGCCCGTTCCGGTCTCTCCCGTGATTAGAATTGAAATGTCGGCCGACGCCGCCTCGTCTATCAGCCCTACAATCTCACGCTTGGCAAGACTTGTGCCGACGATGCCTTCGAACTCGAACGGCGCCGCCAAAGACTGGGCCTGATCGGCGGCGGCGGCCAGATCGGCCGAAAACATTTTCTTAACAGCCGCACAAACGTTTTCGATGTCTTGTGAGTCGATAACATGGATTTCCCGCTCGGCCGTTCCTAGCAACTCATTTACCTCTTTTTCCGGTCCGATAAGGATCACCGGTGTAACTATACCGTCGGCAAGCAGCCTTTTTAATTCGTCCATTTTACATGGACCCACCGACTCTGGTAAATGACAAATTATCAAATCGTAACTTTGAATCTCAGATTCGCTGATGAGATCAGGTTCCGCGATTCTGCTGACAAAAAGCTGTGCGGAAAATTCCTTTTGCAGCATCGGTTCTATCTTTGGTTCTATCTCAATCACCAACAGGCTCTTCATACCAGTCCCTCCCATAACCGAAGGTAACTCCGCCGATAACGTGATAATCAGAGCTTACCATGGAAGTATTAACGCATGAGAATCAGCAAATTGGCAGTGATTAAATCAAAATTCCTGACGCCGAGTTCGCGATTCGATAAATCTGCTAGAGCGTACCAGCCCAGTCGAGTCGTTGTAATGCCCACTTACAGAAAATCGAGAGATGCGCGGGCCTGAACTGCTGACATTGCATATGGCAGCGCTAATTCGGCGAGTCCTGCCGCCCAAAACATCCTGTCATGAGATGCACAAGATCGCTGTGAAAGATCTGCACACGGATGAAGTTATTGCACGCTCCTGCGAAGATCGCATTAGCTGCGCATCTACATTCGGCCATGGCATATAATTGCGCACTAATTGCGCAATCGACAGGTATTCGCGAGAATCGCTTCGCGGGCGCATCCGGCCGGAACGCTCTCCAAAGCTAAATAGAAACCTTTTATGCGTAGAGTAAAATTGGCTTCGGCTTACTTGCTAGCAGCGGGATGATTGACATTCTCTCTCTGGGGCTTGGGTTAGCCAAACAAAAGCCTAGGAAGCAGCGGACGAGACCATTCACCCGGATGTTACCTCGCCGAACACGTCGACCGCCGGCACAAGTTCCGAGCGGGTTTCGCCCGGAGGAGTAACTGCTTCCTGAGTGAGCAATTTTGGGAGTGGAACCGGTAGAGTGCGAGACCGCAGCACGGCGAAGAACCGCAAGGATCTCCACGCAAAGCAACCAGCGCAAGCGGGACGGATCTAAGGTATCGAACCGGAACTTACGATCGAAGATTCGCGACGCCCAACGGCGGCAACGGTATTTTTGTGATAACGATGGTTCTCCATATAACTCCTCGATTAGGTTCGATGGTTTTGCAAGTTAAATCGAAACCTCGGTCGATCCTATATTGTTCGAATCAGGAACAGCGCTTCCTCCTTTCTTAGATGGTATTTTCTGTCGCAAGCACGGTCCCGGTGTCATTGAAGCTCACTCACGAGACCGAGCGGAGTTATCTGTCCAGACCGAGCACCGCTATGAAAAAGAATGTCGGGATACAGGCGCGCTCTAAAAGGCTTCGATTACAATCCTATTCTTGCTCGTCATTATCGCAAGTTGCCTCGGTATCGCCTAGGTTTAGGAAATTATCGAATGGGAGCCAGGTAGGGTTCCGGTGATTCCGGCGTGCGGGAAGGCCAACGCGACGTGATAACGGATTTAATCGTCGATGGTTTCGAAGCTTTTGTCGGTGCTTGGGCGGGGCTTACAATCCTTCAGCGCAACCGAAGCGATTGCGGCGAAGCTTCTGAAGCGGCTTGAAACAGAGGAGGGCCGGCGTGTCCCTCCTCTGTTTCATTGTTTCATACTATCTGCATTCCGGGTGACCGCAGTTACACCCGCCGCTGCCGCGGGTGACGTCCTTGCCGGCGCAATCCTCGCTGCAATACTGTTTGCCGCCACGCGTGATCGCTATTCCGGTGACGTGACATTTGCAGGATTCGTGACTACATTTTCCATTAGCCATAGGAACTCCTTTTTGGTCGAATTCGTTGTAATCAACTCCAATATGGCGCCCGGCGATAATGCCGGTGCAGGTTCTGCTCGTAATCGCGCGACAGCGGTTGGGTGCGATCGAATTCCGGCGCTTGGTGTATGCTGTTCCGTGATAAGTTCACGTAAACCTTGGAATCGTTCCAACTCGCGCGCTCAATCCATTGCGGTGCGACCAGCACCTTTTTCCCCGGCCACCAGTTCACGGTATCCACAACCATATAGCGGATCGTCCAGCTCTCATCGTCGATCAGAAACTCTTCTACATGACCGATGTCGCCATCCGTAGCTTCGATATAATAACGACCAATCACTTCATCGGCGCTATGCAGGTGTGGGTCGGAGGATTCTTGCTCGCGCCGTTTTATCGCTTCGATTTCACTTTCCGTACGCGAAGACATTGGCGGCGGCAGTGCAGCCGGCACGGCCGCCGGGCCCCACAGGTAGGGTCCCCCCCAATAGTACGGATACCCATAGTAGTTGAAATAGGTCGTTTCGTATTGGCGGGAAACCGGTTTGTCGCTGTCGATTCCGGGACTGTTCTCCACTTGTTGTCTGCTCAGGTTTACGTCGATCCTTCGGTTTGCTTGGTCCGCCTCGCCGATAAAAATCGGCGAGATCAGAACTCGCCGTCCGCCCAGCCAGATTCCGGTGGAAACCACAAGGTAGCGAATCGTCCATTTGTCATCATCGAAGTAGAAATCTTCTACCTCGCCGATTTCTCCGTCCCGCGCGTTAATCGTTAACCCTTCCAGGTCCGATAGATTGTGTAACATGGTCGACCTCCTTTGGCGTTTGGAGAATCACGTCGCCTCCAATTTAAGTTAGCAATGGTAATGCCATGGCCGTCGGGCGCATAAATTCCATGCGGTTAGGGCTACCGCGGGTGCGCTCGTACTCATGATTAAAAGTGCAAGTTTATTGTATCTGCTGTTGCCGAGCCGTAATCAGCCTTCTCTTTATTGCTGCTTGGAGCAGCTAGCGTCATTGCGATGTACGCGTCGCTTTATCGATAAGACCGACCCACGGAGATCTCGTCTGAGATCCCATGCGATTCACACGGAGCGCTGCTACCGTGAATCGAAAAGATTGCTCAATAACACTTGATGCGTGTGCATATAATGCCGATACAACCGAGTGTGTTAGCCGCATGATTCGAGTAATGCCGCCGCGTTACTATAAAATTCACACTCGAGTGGTATTAACGTGCTTTCAGAAAGTGATTTGCATAACCAATGCTGCTCAAGAGGAAAGTACTCTTGTCTGCGAAATATTTTGTTCCGCAAAGCACGCGGCACAGTTTCTGCAAGCTCCTCCGGTCTCGTATATTCAGCGCGAAAGAAATTACTTCGCCGCGGCGGACGAGCAGCAGTAAAGATTTATCCTTCGGCGCTGGTGCCGCCTTTTCAACCGGCGCCGCCCCGCTGACGGGCACCGGAGGAAGGTCGGTCTGGGTGTGCATATCGGTTACAGCGGGGCCGGTCCAGTGTGGAATTGATGCACAACAGCCGCAGAGGAAAAGACCACAGCGAGCCCTAGCTGTCTTTCCGATCTTTAGCCGGCCCTTTTGCCCGGGCAAGGTTCACAGCGGTATTAATCAATGGAACGTGGATGAATGCCAGCGGGAATTCCTGATAAACCGGCATTTCGATGTGTCGTACTCCTCTGATAGAGCCGACGTCGTTGCTAACTTTCTTGCACCATTACAGCGGCCGAGCAGCGGAAATTCATCAAATGAGTTGGGACCCGGCGCAGGTGAGCGCCGTTAAGATTCTGATGACCCGATACCCAGGCCTCGAATTTGCTGAGCTAGTGAGTATGGAAATGAAAGAAATTGCCACAGGCCGTCCACAGCACAGACCAGGATGCGCACAGATGAGTTCACAGTGTGCCGGCGCAGCGGATGAGGTACTCGGGCGCGTGCGAACGAAAGTTCTCGCGCCAGTCGTGCGAGAGCAGAGCGTGACGGAGATTGCCGCTGATGTACCGAAAGAAAGAGTGCAACAAGTGAGGTAATGTAATGAGATATGCAGTAATTTATCTGGCCATTTTACTGATCGCTGGTGTGCCGCCGATGGCGCGGGCGCAGCAAAGCTCGCGCTCTGACGCTGCCAATCTGCCCGACTTTTCTGCGCTCGCGAAAAAGCTCGCGCCCGCCGTGGTCAACGTTTCTATAACCCAGACCGCTGCCCCGCGGTCTCAACCGCGGAGCGGGCAAGGCCAGCAAGCGCCATCCCCCTTCGGCGGGCAGGCGCCGTTCGGCGATGATCCGATGGGCGAGTTTTGGCGCCGTTTCTTTGGCGATCAATACGGCTTTCCAAATATGCCCCAGCCGCGCCAAGGCGTGGGCTCGGGGGTGATCGTCGACGCAAACGGTTTGGTATTGACCAATAATCACGTCGTTGAGAAAGCCGATAAGATCGTTGTGACGCTTTCCGACAAACGCGAGTTCAACGCCAAAGTGCTCGGCCGCGACCCGCGTACCGACATCGCGGTGCTGCAAATCACGGACAGCAACCCGAGCTTTCCCGTCGCGCTGCTCGGCGACTCGAGCGCTCTTAAAGTCGGCGAGTGGGTGGCGGCAATGGGCAGTCCGTTCGGTCTGCAAAACACGCTCACGGCCGGCATCGTGAGCGCCAAGGGACGCCACATCGGTGCCGGCCCCTACGACAACTTCATCCAAACCGACGCGTCGATCAATCCCGGTAACTCGGGGGGGCCGCTCGTCGATATGCGCGGCGAAGTCGTCGGCATCAATACCGCGATTTTCAGCCGTAGCGGCGGCAATTTGGGGGTCGGCTTTGCGATTCCGATCAATCTGGTGAAGGCCATCCTACCCGAGCTGATCCGGTCCGGTAAAGTCACGCGCGGTTGGCTGGGTGTCAGCATTCAGAGAGTGACGCCCGAAATCGCCCACAGCCTCGGAATGGATCAAAGGCGCGGGGCGCTGGTTTCGAGCATCATGGATAATAGTCCGGCCGCTGCCGCGGGTATTCGCGTCGGCGACGTGATCGTCGAGTACAACGGCAAGCGCATCGAAGACGCCAATCAGCTGCCGCTACTGGTGGCGCAAACCAAAGTCGGCGAAAGCGCAAAAGTCACCGTGCTGCGCGAGAATCGCACGATACCGCTGACCGTGAAAATTGCCGAGCTAAAAGACGAAGACGTCGTAGCCGCTGCGCCGAAACCGGGTCGGCTCGGCTTGACGGTACAGAATCTTACCCCGCAAGTAGCCGAGAGCCTTGGCATCGAAGGAACTTCCGGCGTTATTGTCACGGCGATTGAACCTCAAAGCGCTGCCGCCGAGGCCGGACTGCGCCGCGGCGATGTCATCTTAGAAGTCAACCGCACGCTTGTCGCAGATGCCGGCGAGTTCCAGAAGCTCGTAAACCAGGTCAAATCCGACGAGAACGTTTTGTTTCTGTTGCGCCGGGGCGGTAGCAACCTTTTCCTGGCACTGAAAACGGCCGGCAACGCCCCCGGCTAAAGTAAAGGGGAGGACAGGTCTACGGAGATGAAACCGAAATGCGATGCAAATGCTTAGCGCTCGCCGCCGCTTTGCTTCTGTCGATCGGCGGTTGCGCTAGCAAACCGATGATCAGTCAGTGGAGCAATCCCGACTATACGAGCGTCGCCCGCTCATGTCATAAGATCATGGTGATCGGCGTGATGGACCGGGGCGCGATCCGCAACTTCGAGGATCGCTTTGTGGCGGAACTGCGCGCAGCAGGCATCGATGCCGTCCCGAGCTATCGCGTCTTAGCCGAACCCGCAAAGGATCTTTGAAAGCCAGACAAAGGCCGCCGTGCGTCGGGCAGGCGCGGACGGGGTGCTCGTCACGCGGCTTTTGCGAGTTGGGGAGCGGCCAGATAATCAGACCGGGGTATTACGGCCCTTACCTGGGACTCGGCTATTATCACTGGGGGCCCCGGGGCTGGTACGGCGGCTTCTACACGCCGCCGCGCGTGAGCTACTACCCGGTGTACTACTCCGAAACCACGCTCTACGATGCGCGTAAAAACGAAGTGGCTTGGACTGGCACGATCCGCACCATCGATCCGGAAAACGTCCAGGAAGCGATCGACAATTACGTCAAGACCGTTGTCAGCGCGCTCAAGGACAACCAGCTCTTGCGCGGCTGATCGTTCGGCGCAAATCGAACCATGCTAAGCTCGCTATTGCTTTTCACCATTCTAGCTGCCGCCCAAGCGGTGCTGCCCGGCGGCAACGCAAATCGGATGGCCCGCCTTCCGGGCGCGCTCGAGTTCGGCAACGAAAACACCGCTGATGTCGTTCGGGCGCCGGAGAGCGTCGGCGTCAACGAGAGCTTCCAGATCACTGTCAGCACGTTCGGCAACGGTTGCGTCGAGGCAGGCGACATCGATGCGATTTTGACTGCGAGCGGCGCGACGGTGCTGGTGTATGATTTGACCTCGGCAGTGGCGCCCGGGATTCTATGTACTGCCGTGATCAAGCGTTTGCCCCATACAGTCTCGCTGCGCTTTGACAAACCCGGCCAAGCGCTGGTGCGGATTTGGGGTAGGCGCATCGGAGCGGACACGCCGCCATTGGGCCTGCCGTTAATCATCGAGAAGAGAATCACCGTTCGATGAGATGCGCCGCGCACAGCGGAGCCGTCATGGCGCGGCATCATGTTGAGGATTTCGAAGTATTCCATACGCGCAACAGAAGCTGCGGTCGCGCAAGTGCGCCGGGTTATGGTGGCGAGGCTTGGGGGCGGCGCGGCGGAGTTCGGGCGCGGCGGCAGCGGAAACTTCGGCGTTGTCATGTCCTTTGAGTATCGTCCTCATCCGGTCAGTTCGGCGATCGCCGGTCTGCTCGTGTATCCGATCGCAAAAGCCGGCCAAGTGTTCCGTTTTTATCGCGAGTTTGATCCGCAGTTGCCGGATGCATTCGGAGCGGATATCAGCGTGTTCACGGCTCCCGACGGCTACTAGGCCGTCGGTCTTATTCTTTGTTACATCGGCGCGACCGAGGAAGGCGAGCGTCAGATCAAACCCTTGCGCGGATTGGGACCGGTCGCAGATATGGTGCATCCGACGACCTACTGCGAGCTGCAGACGATGTTAAACCACATACTATCCCCGGCCAACGGAACTACTGGAAGTCAAGTTTTCTATCCGAGCTTAGCGAGGCGGCCATCGAGAAGTTGATTGCCTGCGGCCAGGCGGCGCCTCCGCCCACATCGCTTCTAACGGTCGAGCCCTACGGAACCAACTACGAGTGCCTGGTCGCTTTGAAAAACCACTACGATCCAACCAATTTCTGGCGCACCAACCAGGAATTTCGACCCACAGTTAGCACGCCCAGAGGCGCGCCCGCGCAATTCTTACGAGCTTTTGTTTCGAACCTAAGCTCGTCGCTCTACGGCGCAATCCCATACCGCGATGCAGCGGCGCCCCAGCCAGAGCGATTGTGAAACATATTCACACGCAGTGAGAGCAAAATGCACAATGCGCGGCCCTCTGGCGCGCAATTCATCGTTTGGAAAGAGATTGAAACTCTGGTCCACAGCTTGCTCTTGGACCACTTAGGACACTCGGAGCTATGGCAGCGTGACCGGCCTGACGGAGTATGGAGAACTATGAAGTACCTTGTCACGCCAAGAAAAAGAAGCTGGAGATCGATCCGAGCGCCCACGAACGAGTGGGAAAAACTCGCCAAGGAGGTTACGAGCCAGTCGCCGGAGATCGTCGCCAAGATGAAATCGTTGTTGGAAAAATAGATTTTGCCAAACAAAGCCGTTCGGCAAACCTGAAAGAGTTTTAGGAAAGCGGTATGAGAAATATTGGACGAATACTCGTCGCTCAACTTTTTGGAACGTGGATACTGGTTGCGCCGGTTGGCGCGGCCCAAGAAGTTGCCTGGCAGCAGGAGTGGGACAAGACGCTGGTGGCTGCGGAGCACGAAGGGGAAGTGACGATCTACGGACAGTCGCGCCATCCTGTCAGCGCCGCGATCCAAGCCTTCGAAAAAACCTATCCCAAAATCAAGATCAACTTCGTCGGCGGCCCAGGTAGTGAGCTCGGCGCTAGAGTCATGGCGGAGAAAAGAGCCGGAAAGCACCTTGTCGACATCGCCGTTGGCGGCTCGGCAACCGCGGTACAGATCTATCAAAAGGCCGGCCTGCTAGCGCCGTTGGAGCCGGCGTTCATCTTGCCCGAGGTGCGCGATGAAAGCGCCTGGTGGACCAAGAAACATCTTTACTCTGATCCGGAGAGCCGACAGGTCTTCATCATGCAGGGCGCCGCCACCACTAGAATGGGGGCTTATCACACGGGATTGGTCAAAGATGGAGAAATCCAATCCTGGTGGGATCTGCTCGATCCCAAGTGGAAGGGCAAAATCGTGATGACCTCGCCGAAGGCGGTCGGCAATATTCAAAGTTGGCTGTTTCTCTATGTCAGTCCCGAGCTCGGACCAAAATTCATCACCAAGCTCCTAACTGAGGATGACGTCGCCTTCTCGAGCAGCGAGCGACAGATGATGGATTGGCTCGCGACCGGAAAGTACCCAGTTCATCTCCTGGCCAAGCCCGATAATGTTGAAAAGGCTCAAGCACAAGGACTCCCGGTCAAGCTTCTGTTCTCAGAGAAAGAAGCGGGCAGTGTCTCATCGGGATCGGGACATCTCAGCATCTTCAAAGACGCGCCCCATCCCAACGCGGCAAAAGTCTACGTGAACTGGATGCTCAGCAAACTAGGCCAGCTCTCGTGGCAGGAAATCACCAGCGATAACTCCCTACGCACGGATATTCCGAAAACAATGGTGAACCAAAGCGAGGTGCCGCGCGAGGACAAGCGCTACCTCATTTCCAGCCAGCACCAAGATGCGGCAAAGCCGCTGCGGCAGCTGATGAAAAAACTCATGCCCTAGGGAGGCGGGCGAGTCGACCGGCGCTACGGCTTGGTCATCGCCAAAGCGCAACGGGAGGACGAAATGAAAACCGGTATTGTTGTCCCGACGGCCGCAGAAGATTTTTACAAAGGCAAACCGTTCGCTTCATTGTCGGCCAGGCGGCGGCTACGATACTTACGTGCGCACGATCGCCCGCCATATCAACAAGCATATCCCTGGCCAGCCTTCGATCATAGTCGAAAACATGGAAGGCGCGGCAGCCTGATCTCGGCGATTATGTGTACAGGCAGGCCAGCAAGGACGGTCTTACCGTGGTGATTTTCAACAACTCGCTGGTGGTTCAGAGCGCCTTGGGCGATCCGCGCATCAAGATCGATTTCCGCAAACTCGGCTGGGTTGGCACGCCCAGTGTCGGCGTGCCGGTGTGCATGGTCATGGGTTTTACCAGGCTAAAAACTTTGGACGATGTCCTCAAGACCAAGTTGCCGTTAAAGGTGGGCGCCACCCGCGCCGGTTCCGCCGGCTATGACATGCCGCTGATTCTTAACGAGACTCTCGGCACCAAGTTCGAAGTCATCAGCGGATTAGCGGCACGGCGACCACGCGAGGTCAAAAGGGGGAGATATGTTTAGCAAACCAACTATAGCGCTGATGGCGATGGCTGCCATCTACGGGTCGGCGTTTTGGGCAGTTTCGCTCCAAGCCCAAGAGCCTTTCTTTAAAGGCAAGACCATCACAATGATTCAGGGTCGCGATCCCGGGGGGACGGGCGATATCAGGGCCAGAACGGTTATTCCTTATTTGCAAAAATACCTCCCCGGCAATCCAAACATTGTGATGGAGTACATGCCAGGAGGCGGGAGCCGCAAGGCAGCGAATCATCTTTTCACCTCGGCGAAGCCGGATGGTCTCACGATCGGCAACGTCAGTAACGGTATGGTTGCAGCCGCTGTCTTGAAATCTAAGGGTGTGTTGTACGATCTCGATAAGTTTCTTTTCTTGGGATCGCCCTTTAGCCGTCACCATGCAGTTTTCGTCGTCAGAGCCGACCTTGGACTAAATACTTTGGAAAAACTCCGCGCCGCATCCGGAATTCGCATCGGTGGCCAATCTGTTGGCTTCTCGACCTACAACGAAGGGCGAATCTTTGCGTACATTCTGCGACTTAAGGATCCAACGTTCGTCACCGGCTACGGCGGCGCCGAATTGGACCCGGCGCTTTTGCGCGGCGAGATCGACGCGCGGGCCACTAGCGCCGACAGCATCCTCAGGCGAAGCGCGGATTGGCTGCAAAAACATGTTGTCGATTTCAACGCGATCCTTGAAGTTCCCAAAGGAGATAAACACCCTCAATTCATGAAACTCCCAGCGCTGGAAACTCTGGCAATGTCGGAACATGATCGCAAGATAGTGGCGTTACAGCGCGCCTTTCGAGTGACCGGACAACCGTTCGTGGCGCCTCCGGGTATACCTCAAGAGCGGGCCGCCATGCTCAAGAGCGTTTTCCGAAAAACTTATCTCGATCCTGAGTTTCAAAAAGAATACAAGGCTGTAACCCGCGACGATCCGACGCCGCTGTTGCCAGAAAATCATGAGCAGGCCATCGCCGAAATTCCGCGCGATCGCGAAGTCATTGAAATCTTCAATAAACTCATTGGCGCGGGTCCGATGCCGGGCGCGGCGAGTAACTGAAGGAGGTAGGCGATGATGCATAGAGTGTCGCTGGCAACTTATCAGGTGGCGCTGGCCGCGCTGATATTCTCGCCACCCTCGTTGGCGCTAGGTCAGGCATACTACCAGGGCAAGACCATAACGATCCTTCAGGGCACGTCGCCGGGAGGCTCTTCGGACATGTTAACCCGTTCGGTGATACCGCTTTTGCCGCAGGATCCCGAGACCATCGCGGTTTTCAAAAAATTATACGCCGCGAGACTATTGCCGGCGCGATAAGTAAAAATCCAATCGCTCCAGCCCGAAACATTCAAATCATAGGACGTGCCAGGCTCAGGCCAACGCTTGGGAAGGAAAGGAAACTCGATATGAAGACACTTACTTGGTCGCGGATTTTAGGCTCGGCGCTTTTGATTCAGCTGATGGCGCTGCCGGACTTTCTTTACGGCCAGGACGAATTTTATAAAGGCAAGACCCTCCGGATCATTCAAGGACGCAGCGCCGGCGGTTCCGGCGACCTGCGCATCAGAGCCATGATCCCAATGCTGCAAAAATACCTGCCGGGAAATCCGACTATCGTGCAAGAGTACATGCCGGGGGGCGGCGGGCGAAAGGCGGGGAATTATGTCTATGACTCCGCCAAGCCCGACGGACTCACCCTCGGCAACTCCGGCGGCGGCATGGTGGCGAGCGCGGTGCTCGGCGAGAATGGCGTGCAGTACGATCTCGACAAGCTGATCTTTCTCGGCTCGCCCTATAGTTCCACACATTATTTCTTTCTGACCCGGCGCGAGGTCGGTCTGACGACGCTCGACAAATTGCGGTCAGCCGGCGGCGTGCGCATCGGCGCGCAATCGGTGGGGCATACCATTTATAACATCGGCCGGCTCTTCGCCTGGCTCTTGGACCTCAAGGGCGCGAAGTTCATTACCGGGTATTCGACGCCGGAGCGCGACGCGGCGTTCATGAGCGGCGAACTCGACGCTATCGGCACCGCGGACGATCATCTGATGCGCAACCGCGATTGGATCGATGGTAAAAAAATCGATCTTCACGCCGTCATGGCAGTGCCGAAGGGGCTCAAGTATCCGCAGTTTACGCATCTGCCCGAGCTCGAAAGGTTCGCCAAATCGGACCGAGAGCGCAAGGTGCTGGCAATGTTTCGCAATCTACGCCTGACCGGTTCGCCGTTCTTTGCGCCGCCGGGGACGCCTGGGGCGATAGTTAACATGCTTAAAGAGGCGATGACCACGACCTACAACGATCCGGAATTCCGCAAAGAGTACAAGAAATTGGTCGGCGATGAACCGACGCCGCTGTTACCGGACGCCAATCAGCAGGCGATTCGCGAGCTGCCGCGTGACGCGGAAACCATCGCGCTGTTTAACAAACTCGCCGGTCCTGAAGCGTTGCCGGGGCGTTAGGCCTGGCGGTTGGCGCGGCCGGTTCAGGGTGCAAAGTCTCAAGGTAATGTCAGTCGTTATCATCATAAAGATGGGGGGAGAGCAGGTATGAATCATTCCGAATTGAAATCATTAATCAAAGCCGCGCTTTTGGCCGGGGTATTGACCGGTCTGTTGCCGGTGATCGCTCATGCTCAAGCCAATTTTTACGCCGGCAAGACGGTTACTCTAGTGGCCACCACGGCTCCCGGGGGCACCGGCGATCTCCGGGTAAAAGCGATGATGCCGTTCTTGAAAAAACATATTCCTGGTAACCCAACGGTCCTCATCGAGTACATGGACGGAGGAGGCGGCCGCAAAGGGGCGAATCACCTTTACAAATCGGTTACGCCAGATGGTCTGACAATCGGCGCGGCGAGCGGCGCCATCATCGGACTGGCGATTATGGGCGAAAAGGGTGTGTCCTACGATCCGGATAAGTTCATTTATCTCGGCACGCCGGAAAACGAAAACCATGCGGTGATTTACACGCGCAAGGAACTCGGCCTCGACAGTTTAGAAAAGCTCCGGGACGCCAGCGGGGTTCGCATCGGTGGTCAATCCGTCGGTCATGTGTCCTATGTGGCGGGGCGGCTGTTCGCGTATTTTCTCGGCATGAAAGATCCCAACTTTATCGTCGGCTATAGTTCGCGCGAAGTGGACGTGGCCTTGGTGAGCGGCGAGCTCGATGCACGCGCCAACAACGCGACGTCGGTGTTGCGCCGCAACCCCGATTGGTTCCACAAAGGGGTGATGAACTTTCACGCGATTATGGAAACTCCCAAGGGCGACAAGCATCCAGTGCTCGGCCACCTGCCGGAGATTGGCAGCTTCGCCAAAAATAATCGAGAGAAGAAACTGCTAGACGTATGGCGCGCTTTTCGCGGCGTCGGTTCGCCATATCTCCTGCCGCCGGGAACGCCGCAAGCGCGCGTCGACGTGCTCAAGGAGGCGATGCGCAAAACCTTCGCCGATCCTGAGTTTGCCAGCTATTTCAAGAAACTCGTCTCCGACGATATTTCGCCGTTGGGGCCGGATCAGCTGACTAAGGTGGTCGCGGATATCCCGCGCGACCCGGAGACGCTCGGACTGCTGAGAAAAATGTCGGGAGCGGAGCCGTTGCCGGCGCGCTAGGATTTCACCGTGGCGTGGCATCTTCGCCAAACGCGCTACTCTAACTAAAGGAGCGTCGTAATTGGAAATATCGCTGTGGGACGCGGCCCTCACAGGCTTCTCGAATCTTTTGCACGTCAAAGTGTTCCTGGCGATGGCCGTGGGTGTGGCTATCGGCACGTTCACCGCTGTGGCGCCGCAGGGCTTGGGCATGCCGCTGGTCTACGCGATTATGCTGCCGGTGGTGATCCGCTGGGAACCGGCTACCGGTATCGCGCTGCTGATCGGCGCCAGCTCGGTGAGCGCGATCTGCGCTGCTTACTTGCCGATACTTTTCGGCATTCCCGGCGGCGCCGGCTCTCAAGCGACGATTCTCGACGGTTATCCGATGGGCCTACGCGGCGAAGCCAAGCGCGCGCTGGGAGCTTCCTTCATGGCCGGCGGCATGGGCGCGCTGATCGGCACGTTTACTCTAGCGTTCGCCATACCTTTGGCCAAGCCGTTAATTTACCTCATGGGCTCGCCGGAATTATTCGTCGTCGTCCTCTGGGGCCTCAGCATGGTGGCGGTGTTGGCCGGGCGCCGGCCGCTCAAAGGAATTATTGCCGCATTACTTGGGCTGCTGCTGGCGACTGTGGGCCAACAGGATCAGAGCGGCATCATGCGCTTTGTTTTCGACCAACCCTATCTGTTGGATGGCATCTCGATCAGTATTATCGCGTTGGCGTTGTTCGGCATTCCGGCGGCGCTGGATCTCGCGCTCAAGCGGCTCGGTGTCGATCAACAGGCGGCGCCATTGACGGGCAGTCTCTTCGACGGCGTCAAGGATACCCTGCGCGAATGGTGGCTGGTCGTGCGCTGCAGCTTCATCGGCATGTGGGTGGGGATCGTGCCGGGCATCGGATCGCAAGTGGTCGACTGGCTCGCCTACGGCCACGCGGCGCAGAGCAGCAATGATGGCGGCGCGTCATTCGGCAAGGGCGATGTGCGCGGCGTCATCGCGCCCGAGAGCGCCAACGATGCCAAAGACGGCGGCGATCTCGTGACAACTTTGCTGTTGGGCTTTCCCCAAGGCGTGGTGACCGCGTTGTTCATCGTCGCCCTTCTGTCTTGGGGTTTTCTGCCCGGGCCCGAGCTGATCAAGAAAAATCCGGAAATTATCTACAGCATCGTTTGGATTCAAGGCATTTCCGGCATCCTCGGCACACTGGTTGGTTTTACCCTTTCGACACAGCTCGCCAAGCTCGCCCAAGTTCGTTACACGATCATGGTGCCGACGATTTTCGTTTTCGTTCTGATGGGCGCTTTCAGCGTCACCCGCGACGCGGCGGATCTGCTTTCGGTCGTGGTCTTTGGCATCGGCGGTTATTTCATGCGCCGTTTCGGCTATCCCCGGCCGGCGTTAATTTTAGGACTAGTCTTGGGCGGTTTGATGGAACGGTATCTTTACCGGTCGATGATGAGTTACGGCTTCTCCTGGCTCACCCGGCCGGCTGTGATCGTATTGCTGATTCTGGCCGGGACGTCGTTTTTTTTCGCCATGCGCGGCCGTATGAAAACCGTGCCAGGAGGGAGTGACAGTGACAGCTAATTTTACTTTGCTTTTGATCGGCGTCTTCGCCGGCGCGATCTGGTGGGGCTGGCAATGGCCCTACATTGCCAAGCTCATGCCGCTCTATGTCGCGGCCATACCTGGTCTGGTGCTGGCGGGCTTTCAGCTTTACCGCGATGCCACCGGTTGGGAATCCCGCGCGGGAAACCAAGCCGAAGGCGTCGAGATGGACGAAACCCACAACGTAATGCCTGATGGTCAAACGGAGCTTAAGCGCACCTTGGCGTTTTTCGCCTGGTTTATCGGCGGCGCCCTGGCTATCTGGCTCTTGGGCATCGTGGTTAGCCTGCCGTTGTTGGTTTTCCTTTATGCGCTGGTCGAGGGCAAAGAGAAATTGCCAGTCGCTCTCATCATGGGCGGCTGCACTTACGGGCTGATCTGGGGACTGTTCGAATACACCTTGAAAATGCGCTGGCCGTCGGGGCTGTTGTTTGGCTACTAGCCAAAACCCAGGACCTGCGGTCGTCGCCGCGATACTTGTATGGCTCTTCTGCGCCGGCTGCGGAAGCGTGCCGGAAATCGACCTGATCCTGTGCTGGGATCGCGATAAAAAACGCCAGCTAGGTCTTTGCTGCTGTTCGAATTTTCTGAACGATTTCAAATCGCGAATACTTCGGGAGTGTAATCAATGTTGTACATGGTCAATTAGCTCTGTGGTGCTTAAGCGCACCTTACACGAACAATTGATCTCGCTTGCATGCATTCACATGACGCTCTTTGCTTGATCGATGGCAGCACTATGGACACCGCAGGCGAAGTCGAATAGCGTTTCACTCTTCTGGATAGATCATGAACTCCAAGAGGTTGGAGTCGGGATCGCGGAAGTAGAAGCTTGTGCCACTGGCGCGGCCGTTGCTGCGGCCGCCCTGGCGTTGGATCGGCCCTTCGATGATTTTAGCGCCGGCCTGGTCGAGGGTGGCCTTTAACGACTCGACGGAACCCTCCCAAACAAAGCAGAAGTCGCCGCAGCCGGGCACAGCAGTGGGGCCGCGCAGAGTAAACTGCGGGCTATGCCATTTGTCTGGGCTGTGAAAATTGATTTTGTTGTCGCCGAAATAAACCGAGTAAGCCTGCCCCCGGTCCTGTACACCAAACCCCAATGCTCGGTAAAAAGACAACATGGCTTCGGTGTTCTGGATCGGTATCGCGACATGGTCGAAGCTTCGAATCGACATGTGGACCTCCGAGTATCGATGAAGAGTGTCGAGTGCGAGCTATATCTTGGCTGGGTAAAAAATCAAACTAGCTATAATCCTTAGAACCGTGCGCGTGCGTATCCAACCAGATCGATTCAGTTACTTTTGCAGGTCGCGCGCAGTGCGCTGCACGTCGTCCATCACCCGCAATAGATTGCTGCCCCAGAGTTTTGCGATTTGACCTTCGCTATAGCCACGATGCACCAGCTCAATGGTAACGTTCAACGTTTCGCTGGCGTCGTTCCAGCCGGTGACGCCGCCGCCGCCATCAAAATCCGATGAGATGCCGACATGGTCGATGCCGATGAGCTTGACGGCGTAGTCGATATGGTCGACGAAGTCTTGGACGGAGGCGGCTGGCTCGCCGGGTAATTCCCGGTCGATCTCGCTGAGTTTTAACTGGTATTCCGCTTGATGGTCTGGCGAGAGTTTTTTGAGCGCGGCTTGGGCACGGGCGCGTTGGCTCAACTTACTTGGGTCAGGAAGGTTGTATGGCTTCCTTGCCTCGGCGAGAGCCGCGGCACGCGCCGGCGAATCCGCCGCGGTGGTTTTGACGAAACCATGGTAAGCGACCGTCTGGATAACCCCGCCGGTGTTCTTAAGCGCGAGCAATTGTTCGTCGTCGAGATTGCGGCTGACGTTGCAGAGAGCGCGCGCGCCGGAGTGGGAGGCGATGATCGGCGCTTTGGAGAGCGCGGCGGTTTGCATCATCGCTTGTTTCGACGCGTGCGAGATGTCGACCATGATCCCCAGCCGATTCATCTCGGCGATGACTTGTTCGCCTAAGCGCGACACTCCCTGCCATTTCCAACCCTCGCGCTCACCGGTGTGAGAATCGCCGAGTTGGTTGTGGCCGTTGTGGGTGAGCGAGATGTAGCGCGCGCCGCGCTCGTAGAATTCTTCCACGCGGCTCAAATCATCGCCGAGCGGGTAACCGTTCTCTACGCCCATGAGCGCGGCTTTTTTGCCACTGGCGTGGATGCGGCGAATGTCCGCCGCGTTCGATGCTAGTTCAATTCGCTCCGGCGCGATCTCGCCAGCGAATCGGTGCACGGCAGCGAATTTTTCCACCGCGGCTTGGTAAGCGCGCTCGTATCCCGCCGTCTTGAGCGCGTCGGGATTCTGACTCTCCCTGGTCTGACCGACGTAAATGACAAAAAACAGCGCGTCGAGCCCGCCGTCGGCCATGTTGGGCAGGTTGAATTGGGTTTCGAGGCGCTGCGTGTAATTGCGCTCACCCGTCAAGTCTTCGGGCTCGAAATCTATATGGGAGTCGAGGACGAGGATGCGATCATGAATCGCACGAGCTTCTTTTGTCGAGGTTTCTTTGACAGCGGAGAGCGAACTGACATTGTGTTGCCCCATGCGGTTCTCTATGCCGCAACTTCGATGGTGGCGTAGAAATCTACGAATCCATCCGTGCGCCAGGGGGTAACTGAGCGGTGGCGTGGCGGTGGCGCTTTGACGCCATCTTCGCGCATGCCTTTAAGATGCAAAGCGAGGGCACCTTGGATTCGCCGTAGGGCTGCGTCGATGGTTTTGCCGGTGGCAACGCAACCAGGAAGATCAGGCACTGACGCACCCCAATCGCTTTGAAGGTCTTTGTTAATACGAACCAAGTACTGCAGCTTCTTCATCGTTTCGCTCCTTTGAGGCCGGCTTGCCGGATGACTGACGCAAGAGTTCCTCTCGGCATTTCGTCACCGGGATGGCCGCTGACCGTGACGCGACCGGGTTTGTCGCATGCTTGAATTGCCGGTGACTTCCTTTAGTGACAACGCAGCGCCAACGTCCGATTCGATCCATCGGATCACATCCGGCACTTTCACTTCGTCACTATACCAGAAGGACCGAAGCACTTGCCACATTTAGTATGGGGCTTTGCGCGTTGGTGCTAGCAGTCTCTTGACAGTTGCCGGTTTCTTCCGACATCTGGTGGGATGGACCGCAAATGGTGGATTGTCATCTTGGGTTGTCTCACCCATGCAACCAATACCGGTTTCGCTTACTTCGGACTGAGCGCTTTTTTCCCCTCTTTTGAAAAAGAATTTGGCTGGAGCCGGACGGCGATCTCGGGGGCGTTTTCGCTGGCGCGGGTCGAATCGGGACTGTTCGGTCCCATCGAAGGCTATTTCGTCGATCGGTTCGGGCCGCGGCGCATGATGTATTGCGGCATCTGCCTGTGCGCCGCCGGATTCGTGGCGCTTAGCTTCGTCTACAGCTTACCGATGCTTTATGTGGCGATCGTCCTCGGCATCGTCTTGGGATCGAGCCTTGGCTACCACATGCCGATCAGTCTCTTGATCGCCCAGTTGTTTCGCGAGCGGCGCAGCTTGGCCTTCGGCATATTTCGTTCCGGCCCGGGTCTCTCCGGTGTCATGGTGCCGGTCATCGGCTGGATTATCGTCACCTGGGGCTGGCGAACGGCGGCGATCGCGTCCGCGGCGATGTTGGCTCTCGTCGGTCTGCCCATCGCTTACGCGATCAATCGCATTGCGCAGCGCGAAAAGGCGGAGCAAGAGATCTCTCTGGCGTCGCAGCATGGCGGCGCGACGGTGCATGGGTCTGAGGACCCGCAGTTCACTCTCAAAGAAGTGCTGCGTCTACCGGCGTTTTGGTTTCTCTCGGTGGCCATGGCGTTGCGACACATGGTGACCGAAGGCGTGTCGGTGCATTTCGTGATTCTGCTCGTCGACCGCGGCTGGAGCACGGAGGCCGGCAGCACGCTGCTCGGTGTCTCGGCGTTTATCGGCGTGCCGTCGCGCCTGGCGGCCGGCTGGCTGGGCGATCTGGTCGACAAGCGCAAGCTCATCATGTTGTTGTTGCTGGCGCTGGCAGGTTCGGTGGCGTTCATGGGCGTGTCCGGCCAAGCCGTATTGTTTACCACCTGCATGATAATTTATTCCCTGGCTTACGGCGGTCTGGCGGCGAGCCAGGAGCCGATCCGCGCCGATTACTTCGGCACCAAAGCGTTTGCGACTATCCAAGGCGTCAGTCGGACGATCACTACTATCGGCACCTTCATGGGACCGCTCATCGCCGGCTACGTTCACGATAGGACTAAGAGCTACGCGATCGCGTTCGGTATCTTCGCCTGTTCGGCGCTCTTGTCGACGGTGTGCATGTTTTTCGCGAAGCGGCCGCAAAGAACAATTGAGAGTGGATAATGGAGAATTGATAATGGCAGATTTGGGCTCTTGGCTTTTGGTTATCCATTCTCCATTTTCAATTCTCCATTTGCTTGTAGTAGGATCGCGTATCTTGCGGGAGGGGGGATTGCCATGAAAGCTGCGGTTTTGCATGAACTGAACAAACCGATGACGATCGAAGACTTCGAAATACCGGGGATTGGCTCGGATGAAGTTTTGATCGAGGTGAAAGCTTGCGGCGTTTGCCATACCGATTTCAAAGTCATCGAGGGACGGATTCCCAGTAAGGTGCCGACTATTATCGGCCATGAGGTTTCCGGCACCATCGCCGAAGTCGGCGCCGGCCAGCGCGGCGCGTTCACGGCCGGCGATGCGGTTATCGTCGGCACGCGCTACCGCTGCGGCCATTGCCAATACTGCATGGCGGGACGGGAAAATTTATGCCGCGCCCGGCCGGCTCCGGCATCGTTGAAACGCACCGACGGCCGGGAGATTTTTCGTTGGAACGTCGGTGGCTTCTCGCAGTATCTCGCGCTGCCCGGTTACATGGTCTTCAAACTGCCGGAAGGGTTGTCGCTGGAAGAGGCAAGCGTGGTCGGCTGCCGCATGACGACGGCGTACAATGCGGTGAAAAACTCCGCCGAGATCAAACCCGGCGATTCGGCGCTGGTGATCGGCTGCGGCGGCGTCGGCCTCAACACTATCCAGTTCCTACGCACTTTCGGCGCCTATCCGATCATTGCCGTCGATCTCTACGACCACAAGCTTGAAGCGGCGAAAAAGTTCGGCGCCACCCATGTGATCAACGGCGCCAAGGAAGATCCGGTCAAAGCGGTGCGCGACTTGACCGACGGCGGCGTCAACAAATCCTTCGAGGCGCTGGGCAATGTCAAAACCTCGGATCAAATCATTCAGGCGACCCGCCCCGGCGGCACCGCGACGATTATCGGTGGCTTGGGCAAAGTGCCGTTCACCATCAGCGACGGCAGCTTCACCATGCAAGAGATCAAGATCGCCGGCGTGGCGCTGCGCCGGCCCACCGATGTCGTCGAAGTGCTCAACATGGTGCGCGACAAACGGGTCGAAGTGTCGGGCCTGGTATCGAAGCGCTACGGCTACGACCAGATCAACGAGGCGTTCCACGATCTCGAGGCCGGGAAAAATCTGATGGGCATCACGGTTTGGAACTAGCTGGCGGTTTGGCCGCAAAGAACGAACTGAGGCTGGAGTGGGGGAAGTGCAAACATCTTTACTTTTATTGGGAGCATGAAGATTTGGGATTTATGCATTTGCGATTACAGACGTGGTTTCCCTTTTTAATCCAGGTCTGTGTGAACGGGCGAGAATGGCTAGGGCGGCAGATGGACACAGAGGGGATAGCCTACCAGCAAGAAGACAACTGTTTCCCATGGATTGGCGATGTTGGGCGGGCCCAAGAGTTGATTGAAGAGCAGCATCGCACCGATTGGCCGAAGGTGTTGGAGGAGATGGTCAAGCGCTGTCATCCGATGCACGAGGAAATCAGCCGACCGATAGAGCTAGGCTATTACTGGACGGCAAGCCAGAGCGAATATGCTAGTGATGTGATGTTTAGGGATCGCGGGGCACTGGAGCGGATCTATCCGGCTTTGGTTCATCACGCAGTGATGCATATGGGAGCTGAGCAGGTGATGCGCTACATGGGGCGGTCGGGACGAGTGGGCATCAACGACGCGGTGGTGACGGATCGGCGGCGGCGCAGTGAAGGAGTGCGGGTCAAGCACTGGGTCAACAAGAATTCATTGAAATTTTATGACAAGGGGAGTGTGCTGCGCGACGAGGTGACGATCAACGAGCCGAAGGACTTTCGAGTATGGCGGCGAGCTGAGAACAAGCCGCAGAGTAAACATCAGTGGCGGGAATTGAGGCGCAGCGTGGCCGATTTTGGACGGCGCGCCGAAGTGAGCCGCAAAGCGACGGATCGGCATTTGACGGCGCTAGCGGCGGTGGAGATCGACAGTCGGTTGGGGCCGGAAGCGGCAGAGGTGTGTCGGGCCGTAGAGCGTAAGGGGCAGCGGTATCGCGCGCTCAATCCGATGGGGGACGCCGATGCGGCACTGATGGCAGCGGTCAGCCGAGGCGAGTATACGATCAACGGTTTTCGCAATCGCGATGTGCGGGCGCGGCTCCATACAGCGAGCTCGGATAAGCGCCAAGCACATCATCAGATGGCGGCGGTAGGGCAAAGGGCACAAATAATCCAAGCGGAATTCCGCAGGTAGGGGCGTATGGCATACGCCCGGCGGTGGCGGCGCGGCGGTCATTTCGCCACTAGGGTTGTGTGGAGCTGGCAAGCTTGAAGTCACATGTTTTGCAGGGCGGAAAGATCGGCTGAGTTTGAGACTCGGACTGTTGGACGCGATCGCGATATGAATTGTTTTAGATACATCTTCTGGTCATCGATTATTTCGATATTGCTTGTTTCATCGTTGCATGGCCAGGAACGAATCTCCTTTCCGGTCGGTGCGTCGACCAAGACGGCGGGATACACGCCGCTGTGGGCGGGGGTGAAGCAGGGGTTTTTTGCTCAGCAGGGGCTCGATGTCCAACCGGTGGTGATTCGCGGTTCGGACCGGGTGATTCAGGCGCTGGTCGGCGGCTCGGTGTACGCTTCTGTGCTGGCGCCCGATGCGCCGCTGGTGGCGGCGGACCGTGGACTGGATACATTCATCGCGGCGGGGAATACGCAGCGGTTGGCGCACTGGATACTCGGCGGTAAAAATTACCGCACCTTTGACGATCTGCGCGGCGCGACGGTGGGCACGATCAGCTTGACGGCGGGCACCGGCTTGATTCTACGCCACGTGCTTAGAGCTAAAGGATTGGAATATCCGCGCGATTATAAACTATTAATTATCGGCGGTACGCCGCAGCTGTTTACCGCCCTCACGTCGAATCAAATCGCCGCAGCACCGCTCGCTTTGCCGTATAATTTTGCCGCCGAAGAGTTGGGCTATCATGCCATCGGCAGTTTTATGGACGTATTTCCGAACTATCAGCTGACTGTGATCGCCGGCAGCCGCGCTTGGGCTGAGAAAAATCGCCGCACGATGGTCCGCTTCCTCAAGGGTTATCTGCGGTCGATCCGCTGGTTGATGGAAAGCGAGTCAGCGGCGACCGTTTACATGACCAAAGAGTTCGCCTTCAAGCCGGAGCACGGGCGCCGTGCCTGGCAATACTACGCCGGCAACAAAGCCTGGGACGCCGATGGACGGGTTAATGCCGAGGGCATGCGCGCGGTGATTCAGATGATGGCGGAGCAGAATCAGGCAAAAGGCCAGCTGCCGTCTCCGGCGAAATATGTCGACGAGAGCTATTTGAACGAGGCGCTGAAAGAATTGAAAGAGGGAAAGTAACGCGACTTCGCGCCGTTCAAGCGTTCAAGGGTTCAAAAGTTCAACGTTATCGGACGAGAGGGAAAATCTTCTAGCGTGCAAATCGTTGGATCGGTTCGTGGAGGTTCGTGAGCGCAAACAACTTCCCGCCACTCCACCTCTCGAAGACTCCAGCACTCGATTCATTTAAGGGGAGACCATGGACTACAAGATCATCGATGCCGACGGCCATGTGATCGAGGACGACAGTCTGTTCGACTATCTCGACGCTTCTTATCGGGCGCAGGATCATCAGTTGAGCTGGGACCGGTTGTTCCCATCCCTCGACTTTCATCACATCGGCGGCCATTCGACGCGCAATAAGAAATCCTTTGGCGGTGGCAAGCGGGTCGGGCCTAAAGAGTGGCTGGAGTTTGCCGAGATGGCGGATCTCGAATTTGCCGTGCTCTATCCGACCAAAGGGCTGCGTATCGGCAACATCAGCCACCCCGATTGGGCCTGCCTGGTCGCGCGGGCGTATAACGATTGGCTGCATGATCGCTACTTGAAGCAAGGGCCGCGCTTGAAAGGCATGGCGCTCTTGCCGCTGCAGGACGTTGACGAAGCAGTGGTCGAGCTGCGCCGGGCGATTACCGAATTGGGCTTCGTCGGCGCGATGCTGCCGTCGCGCGGCTTGCCCTTCGACTTGGGCCACAAGACCTACTGGCCGGTTTACGCCGAGGCGGAGCGCCTGGGTTGTGCCGTGGGCGTGCACGGGGGGGCGCATCACAGCATGGGTTTGGATACTTTCGAGACCTTCGTGCCGATTCACGCGCTCGGCCATCCGTTGTCGTTGATCATCGCGTTCACCGGCATGGTTTATCACGGCGTATTCAACCAGTTTCCCCGCCTGCGCATGGGTTTTCTCGAAGGCGGCGCCGGCTGGGTGACATTCTGGATGGACCGCTTGGACCGCTCGCATTCCTACCACCTCGAACTTGATCTGCGCGGGAAATATAAAGGACCGTCGGTGGAAGATGTGCCGAGCGATTACCTCAAGAAGGGGCAAGTTTATATCGGCTGCGAAGGCAACGAAGAAGGCTTAGCCTATCAAATCCAGCGCGCCGGCAATCAGCATTTCTTATTCGCCAGCGATTTTCCCCACGAGATCGGACCCGACGAAATCCTGCACGAGATCGAAGAAGTCGCCGAAGCGCCGATCTCGGACGCCGACAAACGCGCCGTGCTGCGCGATAACGCCAAGCGGTTTTATCAGATTTAGTGCTCGGAGGATTGGCCGCAAAGATCGGAAAGGGCGCAAGAAAAAGGTCGGGTTATCTTCCGCAAAAGCGCTCAGTCGCAATGGTGACGGGCTCATGCCCGTCATCGCGAGCGAATGCGAGAGAGCTAGAAAGATTTCTCCCCTCGGTCGAAATCGCATCTTTTTCCCACTCGGCGCCGTTGCGCGAGGAACATCCGAATCCGAGAATCTTCGAACTTCTGGACATCTAAACGGCACGCTATGCCACTATCTGAGTGTTAGATACTGAGTGGCAACGCAAGGTTTGCAAGAAATCACACGATATTGAGCAAAGACCCCCGGGTGTGGTGCTCGGAATCGGTTTTAATGCCTAGGGTCGCACCGTTGAACTTCGAACAAATTCTCGGACCATCGTGTTGACTGAAAAAATTAACTCGATAGAGAGATAGCGGCCAGGAGATACGATTGGCGGCGGACTTCAACCAAGGAGGTAGCTATGACGTACGGTTTAAACAAATGGCTCGCGATCATGGGGGTTGTCGGCCTGATCGTACCGCACGGGCAGCTCGCGGCGGCGGCCAAACTGGACTGCAGTCCGGTGACCAATAAGAGCGAGAATCTGCCGCGTTCCATGGCCATCGGAACCAATCCAGCCGGAACGGGCGCCCACGCGATGGGCTCGGCCTTGGCCGCGGTCACCAGCAGGGCAACCTCGATCACCGGCAAAGTTCAACCCTACAACGGCCCAAACGCTTGGATTTCATTGTTGGATGGCGGCGAGTTGGAGTTCGGTGTCATCAATATTCTCGATGCGAAGATGGCTGCCACTGGGACGGCGAACTACAAGAAGCCGTTTCGGAGCATTCGCGTCGCCGCTGGGGGAGTTTTCCCTTTCACGGCCGGACTCGTGGTGCGCGATAATTCAGCCATTAAGCAAGTGTCCGACCTCAAGGGGAAACGCATGGCTTGGGATTTCGGCGGCCATGCTATCAATCAAACCTGGCAGAACGCCATGTTAGAGATGGGCGGGGTGAAACCGAGCGATGTAACGCAAGTGCGTTTTTCCAATTTAAACGATGGGGTGAGGGCGGTGGCGGAAGGCAAAGTCGATTCCTCGATTTCGGCTCTGGGCATCGGTCTCGTGGAAGAAGTCAATGCCATGGAGCCGGTTCGTTTTATCAATCTGCCAGACACCGAAGCCTCCAACGGTATCCTCGCGCCCTACGGCGCCACCGTGGTCAAGTCGACGCCGGCTACAGGAGTAAAGGGCGAAACCCATGTCATTGGCTATCCGCTTCACCTGGTGACCTCTGCCAAGCTTAGCGAAAAGACCGTCTATACGATCATCAAGGCCTGGTGGGAGAACCTCGCCGAATTGCAAAGTCTCCATCCGATCTTCAAGCGCTGGACCAAGGAGCATCAGGCGCTGACCAACTTTACCGTGCCCTATCATGACGGCGCGGTTAAATTCTACAGAGAAGTCGGCGTCTGGACGGCTAAGCATGACACGCGCACCAAAGAGATCTGTAGCTAGGGCTTAAAAGGATCTAAGTAGCGCCGAGGCAGAGGTCGCGGCGCTGCTGCGTAAAAAGGGTCACCTTCGTGGAAGTCGTAGAAACTGCGCGTTCGCGCGATTTGAGCGGAATCCTGTTCTGGGCGGCCAATAGCGCGCTCGTGGCGTTGCCTCTCTCCGGGGTGTTTTTTCTTCTGAGCGTGCCGCAGATGATCGATTGGCTCGTTTTTAACGAGCAGTACATGGGGCTATTTCTCGCTCTTTCGCTCTTCGCTACTTTCCTTCTAGTGCCGGCGCGCGGCGCGCTGGATCGTGATTACGTGCCTTGGTACGACTTGATCGCAGCCTTGGCGGGCCTGGGGGTTGGCCTGTTTATCTTTGTTCAATACCCTCAACTCGTCAATAGTCTGGGCGAGATCACTACGGCGAGTATGGTTTTCGGTTCCATCACGGTGCTCTTGCTCGCGGAGGCTTCCCGCAGACTCATCGGCTGGCCCTTAGTGATCATCGCAATTTGTTTCCTGGTTTACGCAATGTTTGCATATATTTTCCCCGGTGATTTTTATGGCCGAGGCTGGGCCGTGCCGCGGCTGGCGACCTATCTTTATCTTGATGCCAACGGCATTTTCGGCCAGGCGTTGCAAATCGGCTCGAGCATTGTCCTGGTTTTTATTCTATTCGGCGAGGCGCTCAATGCCGTCGGCGGGGCGGCGTTTCTCAGTGACTTCGCTCAGGCGGCGATGGGCCGCTATCGCGGGGGCCAGGCGAAAATCGCCATCGTATCGTCGAGTTTGTTCGGCAACATCAGCGGCAGTGCTGTGGCCAACGTGGTCGTCGACGGCGCGTTTACGATCCCGATGATGAAAAAAGCCGGGTACCCGGCGCCGGTGGCGGCCGCCATCGAGGCCACCGCCTCCACCGGGGGACAAATCATGCCGCCGGTGATGGGTGCGGCGGCATTTTTAATCGCGGAATATTTGGCAATTCCCTACGCCGAAGTGGCGTTAGCCGCGCTGGTACCGGCGATTCTTTACTATGTCACGTTATTTATACAGGTGGATTTATTAGCGGCGCGCAGTGGTATTCAGGGCTTGCCACGGGATGAAATCCCCAGGCTGTGGCCGGTGCTGCAACGATCGGCAGGTTTCGTTGTGCCGTTGGCGGTGCTGATTGTCTGGATGTTTATCTTGAATCACCGGCCCGAGGAGTCCGGACTTTTGGCGACGGCAGCCGCTGTGGTGGTTGGATTGCTCACGCCGTCGGTTAGGCTCGGCCCGCGTAAGTTCGTCAATCTCCTGCTCAACGCCGGTCGTAGTTTGTTGGAAATTGCAGCTATTACGGGGTTGGCGGGAGTCGTGATCGGTGTATTGCAACTCAGCGGTCTCGGTTTCACGCTCACGTTCACCTTGCTCAATTTGGGGGAAAATAGCGCGATCCTTTTGCTTGTCCTGACCGCGATCGTGAGTATTATTCTCGGTATGGGCATGCCGACGACGGCGGTTTATGTTCTGCTCGCGGTGCTGGTCGCGCCCGGTCTCGCCAAGCTGGGTATTATGCCTATCGCCGCCCACTTATTTATTTTCTATTTCGGCATGCTGAGTATGGTCACTCCGCCGGTTTGCATCGCTAGCTATGCCGCCGCGACGATCGGTAAAACCGATCCGATCCGCACCGGCTGGGAAGCGATGCGTCTTTGCGCCATCGCCTATGTCATTCCCTTCTTATTCGTGTTTTCGCCTTCGCTCTTACTCTACGGACGCTGGCACACCGTGACCCTTTCTGTGGCCACTGCGGTGATTGGCTCGATTCTGCTGGGTATCGCAATGGTGGGTTATCTATTCCGTCCCGTGGGCGCGGTGAAAAGGCTCCTATTTGTCCTCTCGGCGATCGCCTTGTTGATCCCGGTCGTGCACGGCGGTGAATTCATGACGCTAACCTGGGGCATCAATGGTTTTGGACTGTCTCTGGCGATTGCACTGCTAGCGATCGAATGGACCGTGCGCAGCCACGGCAAAGTGCTTGCCGGGATGGATGCACCCGCCGGCTAGGTAGAAATTCGCAATTGATTGGCGCGACTTCTGGCGCGATTAGAGACAGTCCGACAAATTCTCACGGAGCGATTGAACCGCGCTTAACGGTTCTTCGCGCGACTAGCCGGCGCTGCCCCAAGTCAGCGACTCGCACCTTGGTCCCGTCGTACTTTGGGTAGAGCGCCGTCACATGCGTTCCCCAAGTGATATAGTCGATGGCTTCGGCAGCGAAGTGCTTTCGTGATTGAGCGCAGCGGCTACCAGAATTTTCTCTTCGCCAGCAATTTTGCCGATGAGATCGGCCCTACGATAATCCTGCACGAGATCGAAGAGGCCGCCGAAGCGCCGATCTCGGACGCCGACAAACGTGCCGTCCTGAGAGAGAACGCCAGGCGGTTTTTATCAGATTAGGCTCGGAGCATTGGCCGCAGAGAACGCAAAGGTCACAAAATAGAATCGGAAGATCTCCGGCAAAGCGCCGAGGCGCAAAGTTTGGAAGAGAAGCAATCATCCAAAGGGCGATCCGACCTTGAACGATTGAACCCTTGAACATTGAACCGCGCGTGAGCGCGCGGATGACAGCTTGACAACCAGCCCGGACTCGATAGATAGATAGCGGCCACTAATACTGGATCGAGAGGGCGGGTCATGCGGCAAAACCGTTTTCCGGTGATCGACGGCGACGGTCATATCACCGAGCGCAGTAAAGAGATTCTCGAATTTCTCGGCGGCAACTATCGCGGCACCTCCAAGGACGAAAGCTGGGCTGATACGTTCTCGCCATTTCCCTCCCTCGACGGTTGGGCACGGCTCTCCGGCATGAGTTCGCCGGGACTGCGCGATTATCCCGACTGCGATACCTGGGTTTCGTTTCTCGACGAATGCGGTATTCAGACCACGGTGGTTTATCCGACAGCGGCGCTGGCGTTCGGCTTGATCCAAGACCCGGCCTGGGCGGTGGATATCGCCCGCGCTTACAACTCTTGGCTGCACGCCACTTACACGAAGAAAAATTCGCGCATCCTCGGCGCGGCGCTGATTCCGATCCACGATGTGCCGGCGGCGATCCACGAGATGCGCCGGGTGAAAAACGATCTCGGCATGCCCGGCGCGATGTTTCCCTCGGTGACCCGGCTGCGCAAGGGCTACGGCCATGAGAGCTTCTTTCCGATTTATGAAGAGGCTTGCAAGCTCGATCTGCCGATCGCCATCCACGGCGCGCCCAGCCGCGACCTCGGTTTCGACTTTTTCGATTCGTTCGCTGAAGTTCACGCGCTGGAACATCCGCTGCCGTTAATGATTCAGATGACCAACATGATTTTTCAAGGAGTGTTCGAGCTGTTCCCGCAGTTGCGCGTCGCTTATCTCGAAGCGGGCGCCGGCTGGGTGCCGTTCATGATGGACCGCCTCGACGAGGACTTCGAGCGGCGCGGCAAGAAATGGGCGCCGCGTTTGCACAAGCGGCCGAGCGATTACATCACTGGCGGGCAGGTCTACGTTTCATTGGAGTCAGAAGAACGCACCTTGCCTTACGTGCTCGAACTGTTCGGCGAGAATCATATTTTCTTCGCCTCGGATTACCCGCACGAGCGCCAGCGCGCGCAATATTTGCACGACATACCGGAGCTTGAAGCGCGCAAGGATATTTCCGATGGGGCCAAACGCAAGATCCTGGCCGACAACGCCCGGACGTTTTACCGATTGAACGATTAAAGAGTTTATTGAGTGAAAGATTCGGAGTCGGATTTTTAACCACAAAAAACCTAGGGCGCAAAAAAGAATCCCGATTATTGGGACCTACCATGATCTATCCCCGGGTATTGGAGCGGGGATTGCGAAAATCCGAGATTGATTGAGATTCATCGAGACGGAGGCGCGATAATGACAGTTGGCAACATCGGTTTACGGGTTTTCTTAGCCGTGCAGTTGTTACTGCTACCGCTGATTTCGCTACCGGATGCTTTGGCGGCCAAGCTCGATTGCAGCGCGGCTGCTGGCGCCAGCAGCGACCTGCCGCGCACGGCAGCGCTGGCAACCAATCCGGCGGGCACCGGGGCTCACGCCCTCGGCGCCGGGCTCGCGTCCGTGGCGAGCAGGGTTAGCGGCATTTCGCTTAAAGTGCAGCCGTACAACGGTCCCAACGCCTGGATGCCGCTGCTTGAAAGCGGCGAGCTCGAGTTGGGCGTACTCAATATTCTCGATTCGCAAATGGCTGCCACCGGCACCGGTAACTATAAGAAAGCCTATCCCATGGTGCGGGTGATTGCCGGCGGCGTTTTCCCGTTCACGGCGTCGGCGATGGTGCGCGACAAATCGGACATCAAACAGATCAGCGACCTTAAGGGCAAACGCGTCGCCTGGGATTACGGCGGCCATGCGATTTCACAAACCTTTCTCAATGCGGTTTTGGAGACCGGCGGTATCAAGCCAGGTGACGTCCAACAAGTCCGCGTGTCCAATGTCAACGACGGCATTCGCGCAGTTCCCGAAGGCAAAGTCGACGCGTCCTGGGCTTCTCTCGGCACTGGAACGAACGAAGAGGCCAATGCCATGGAGCCGATTCGCATGCTCAATATTCCCAACACCGACGCGTCGAATAAGATTCTCGGACGCTACGGCGGCTCGGTGGTCAAGGCGACGCCGTCCGCCGGCGTGCGTGGCGAGACTTATGTGCTTGGCTATGCGCTGCATATCGTCGGTTCGAGCAAGCTCAGCGATCGCGCCGTTACGGCGCTCACGAAAGCTTGGTGGGATAATTTGGCCGAGCTGCAGACGATCCATCCTCTGTTCAAGCAATGGACTAAGGAGAACCAGGCGATCACCAATTTCACTATTCCGTACCACCCCGGCGCGGTGAAGTTTTACAAAGAGGTTGGGGTTTGGGGCCCCAAGCAGGACGCGAGGACAAAAGAAATCTGCGGGTAATGAAGAATGGGACGGCGTGATGGCGTAAAGGAGTTGGCAGTGATGGGACTCAAAGAGCACAGCAAGCAATTGATTGGTGCGGCGACTGTCGTCACTCTGCTCGTTGCTCAAACGTTTGTTGTCGGCAGTGCCAACGCCAAGGTCGACTGTGGGCCGGTGATCAACAAGGGTAACGAACTCGCTCGCAGCGTCGCCATCGGCACGAGCCCGGCAGGCACGGGCGCGTTTTCTTTAGGCTCTGGGTTGGCCGCGGTGGCGAGTAAGGCGACACCGATCATCGCCAAAGTGCAGCCTTACGCCGGGCCGAATACGTTTGTCCCACTGCTCGAAAGCGGCGAGCTGGAGTTTGGCATCATCAATATTCTCGATGCGCACATGGCGATGACCGGCACTGGGACGTACAAGAAAGCCTATCCGAGTCTGCGCGTGCTTACCGGCGGAGTATTTCCATTTACCGGCGGCATCATGGTGCGCGATAAATCAGACATCAAACAGATCAGCGACCTCAAGGGTAAACGGCTGGCGTGGGATTTTGGCGGCCATGCCGTGATACAGGCGTTGCTTAACGCCGCTTTGGAAACCGGCGGGATAAAACCAACCGATATCACTCAGGTGCGGTTAACGACTTCTAACGACGGCATCCGCGGTGTTGCCGAGGGAAAAGTGGATGGGACCTACGCATCGCTTGGCACCGGTATCAATGAAGAGGCTAATGCCATGGAACCGGTGCGGTTTCTCAGCATTCCTCATAGCGAGGCGAACGGCAAGATACTTGCCAAACTTGGCGCGTCGGTGGTCAAAGCAGAAGCGGCCACTGGTGTTCGCGGTGATACCAACATTATCGGTTATCCGCTGCACTTGTTGACGTCGACCAAAGTCAACGAGCGTACCGTCACCGCGATGCTTAAAGCGTGGTGGGATAACCACGCCGAGCTGCAGACGATCCATCCCCTCTTCAAGCAGTTCACTAAAGATGTTCAAGCGATCACTAATTTCACGATTCCCTACCATCCGGGTGCGGTGAAGTTTTACAAGGAGGCCGGCATGTGGGGCGCCAAACATGACGCGCGGACCAGGGAGATTTGCGGATGAGAAGAGTAGCGTGATGGAGTAAAGGAGTGATGGTCTGATGCTAAGAGTGAAAAATTTCCAAGTAATCTCGGTGGTGATGGCATTTATGCTTTCGCCCTTCGGCAATTTCCGCGGCAGCGCTGAGGCAAAAATTGATTGCAGCCCGACGGTGGAAAAGAGCAACGCTTTACCACGCACTGTGGCGATCGCGTCCAATTTGGCGGGTACAGGCGCCCATGCGCTGGCCTCCGGGCTGTCCGCGGTGGCGAGCAAGGTAACAACCATGTCGGCCAAGGTGCAGCCTTACAACGGTCCCAACGCCTGGATGCCATTATTGGAACAGGGCGAGATCGAGTTTGGCATCATCAACATTCTTGACGCTAACATGGCCGCCACTGGGAGCGGTAATTACAAAAAAGCCTATCCGACGATCCGCATCGTCTCCGGCGGAGTGTTTCCGTTTACCGGCAGCATCATGGTGCGTGATAAGTCGGAGATCAAAAGCTCTGCTGATTTGAAGGGCAAGCGCATGGCCTGGGACTTCGGCGGTCATGCAATCACCCAGACCTGGCAACAGGCGGCCATGGAAGTCTTGGGACTCAAGGCGAGCGATGTGCAGCAGGTGCGCTTTTCCAACTTGAACGATGCCATTCGCGCCGTGCCTGAGGGCAAAGTCGACGCCACCTTCGCCGCCATCGGCATCGGCATCAATGAAGAGGCCAATGCCATGGAGCCGATCCGCTTTCTCAACCTGCCTGACAATGCCGCGTCCAACAAAATACTCGCCAAATATGGCGCCATGATCGTCAAGCAAGATCCGACCGCGGGCATTCGCAGCGATACGCGGGTAATCGGGTACCCGCTGCACCTGGCGAGCTCAACCAAAGTCAGCGACAAAACCGTCGCGACGCTGCTCAAAGCCTGGTGGGATAACTTGGCGGAGCTGCAGACGATTCACCCGCAGTTCAAGAAATGGACGAAAGATGTCCAGGCGATCACCACCTTCACCGTGCCCTATCATGATGGCGCGGTGAAGTTTTACAAAGAAGCCAGCGTGTGGGGCGCGAAGCATGAAGCGCGCACGAAAGAGATCTGCGGGTAAATAGAAATGGAGTATCGGAGTAAAGGGTCCTGGAGTAACGGGGTAATGGTTAAGAAGGGATTCGCGCTAATGTTAGCGCTTCTACTGGTGGCGGCGCCAGTGCACATCGCCGACGCCAAGCTCGACTGCGGACCGACGGCCAACAAGAGTATTCAGCTGCCCCGGACCATTGCCATCGGTACAAATCCGGCTGGCACCGGCGCTCATGCGATCGCGTCGGGCCTGGCGGCGATCGCCAGCAATACGACTCAGGTGTCGGCCAAGGTGCAGCCTTATAATGGTCCCAACGCCTGGATGCCGCTGCTCGAAAGCGGCGAGATCGAGTTCGGCATCATCAATATTCTCGATTCCAATATGGCGGCGACCGGGACCGGCAACTATAAAAAAGCTTATCCGGGTATTCGCATCGTCGCCGGCGGCGTGTTTCCCTTTACCGCGGGACTCATCGTTAAGGACAAGTCGGAGATCAAACAGATGGCCGATCTCAAGGGCAAGCGGGTTGCCTGGGATTACGGCGGCCATGCGATCAATCAAACCTGGCAATTGGCGGTCATGGAAGCGAGCAGTTTAAAGCCTGCCGACGTGCAGCAAGTGCGGGTGTCGAACTTGAATGACGGCGTGCGCGCCGTGCCCGAAGGCAAGGTCGACGCGGCGTTCACCGCTGTCGGCATCGGCGTCGTTGAAGAAGCCAACGCCATGGAGCCGGTGCGTTTCTTGAGCATGGCGAACACACCGGCGGCGAATAAAATCCTAGGCCGCTACGGTGCATCGGTGGTCAAATCGGAAGCGGCGGCCGGCGTCAAGGGCGAAACTTACGTCATTGGTTATCCGCTGCATTTGGCGAGTATGACCAATGTCAGCGATAAAACCGTCTACACCATGTTGAAAGCCTGGTGGGATAATCTGCCGGAGCTGCAGACAATCCATCCGCTCTTCAAGAAATGGCCTAAAGACATGCAGGCCCTGACCAACTTCACCGTGCCGTATCATTCGGGGGCGATCCAGTTTTACAAGGAAGCGAAGGTTTGGGGCGCCAAGCAAGACGCAAGGAGCAAAGAGATCTGCGGCAGCTGAAGTAGTGTTTTGATGAAGATCGCGACCGAAGTAGCCGAGTTAACTATTTCCGTGTGCCATCAAGGAGAGCAGTGTGGAGATTGAAGAGAATGTGCGCACCCGGAAGTTGAGTGGCGTGGCCGACCTGCTAGGGCGCGGTCTGCTGGCGGCAATCCCGTTAACGGGAATGTTTTTTCTGCTCAATCTGCCGCAATATCTCGGTTGGCTGGTTTTCAACGAACAGTATCTTGGTCTGTTTCTGGGAATTTCGCTCTGTGCGACCTACCTTCTAGTACCGGCGCGGCCGCGCCGTACTGACAAAATACCCTGGTACGATATTCTCGCGTCCATAGCGGGTTTCAGCGTCGGGCTGTACATTTTTATTTTCTATCCCGCTATCGTCAATTCGCTGGGGGATATATCTCCTGAGCGGGTGGTTCTCGGAAGTATCACGATCTTGTTGCTCGCCGAAGGATCGCGGCGCTTGATCGGCTGGCCGCTGGTCATTATAGCCGCCACGTTCACTTTTTACGCGCTGTTCGCCTACATCTTTCCGGGAGACTTCTACGGCAAAGGTTGGTCCATCAGCCGCTTGGCGACCTATCTTTACCTCGACGCCAACGGCATCTTCGGCCAGGCGCTTCAGGTGGGCGCGAGCATCGTCGTCGTATTCGTCATCTTTGGCGAAGTGCTGCATCTGGTCGGCGGGGCCGAGTTCTTGAGCGATTTCTCGCTCGCGCTTATGGGCCGATTTCGCGGCGGGCAGGCGAAGATCGCCATCGTATCGTCGAGTTTATTCGGCAACATCAGCGGCAGCGCCGTGGCCAACGTTGTCGTCGACGGCGCGTTCACCATCCCGATGATGAAGAAAGCCGGCTACCCGCCGCCGCAAGCGGCAGCCGTCGAAGCGGTAGCGTCGACGGGTGGTCAGATCATGCCGCCGGTGATGGGCGCGGCGGCGTTCTTGATCGCGGAATATTTACAGATCCCATACGCCAGCGTCGCCCTCGCCGCGCTGGTGCCGGCGATCCTTTATTACGTCGCGCTGTTCATCCAGGTCGATCTATTGGCCGCGCGCAACGGCATTCACGGCCTGAAGCGTGAAGAAGTACCGCATCTGCTGCCCGTGCTCAAACGCTCGGCGAGCTTTGTCGTACCGCTGGCAGTGCTGATCTACTGGATGTTTTTTCTTAACCGCCGGCCGGAAGAGGCCGGATTGCTCGGTGCCTTGGCGGCGCTGATCATCGGCTTTCTTACCCCAGGGGTGAAGATCGGCTGGAGCGGGATCTTGAAGATTCTCATGAACGCTGGCCGCGGTATGCTGGAGATCGCTGCGATCACCGGTCTCGCGGGGGTGGTCATCGGTATCTTGCAACTGACCGGGCTCGGTTTCACTCTGACCCTAACCTTGCTCAACATCGGCCAGAGCAACGCGCTGCTGCTGCTCGTGCTTACGGCCATTGTTAGCATCATCCTCGGCATGGGCATGCCGACGACGGCTGTCTATGTTTTGCTCGCCGTTTTGGTGGCGCCGGGCTTGGCGAAACTCGGCATCGTCCCTATCGCCGCGCATCTGTTTATTTTCTACTTCGGCATGCTCAGCATGGTGACGCCGCCGGTGTGTATCGCGAGCTACGCCGCCGCCACTATCGGCAAGACCGACCCGGTGCAAACCGGTTGGCAGGCGATGAAGCTCTGTAGCATCGCCTACATCGTGCCATTCTTATTTGTCTTCTCGCCCTCGCTTTTGTTAATCGGCCACTGGTACGAGGTGGTGGTTTCGGTGGCCACCGCGATCGTCGGCGCGATACTCCTCGGCATCGGCATTGTCGGCTATTTGTTTCGCCCGGTTGCCGGGCTTAAGCGCCTCTTGTTCGCCATTGCTGCGGTGGGCTTGCTCATTCCTGTCGTCCAGACTGGCAAGTTCGCCAGTTTGACCTGGGCGTCCAATGGTATCGGTTTGGTACTCGCAGTCTTGTTGGTCGGGGTCGAGTGGTTGGCCCGCGGCCAGGCTAAGACGATTGTCGCGCCCGGCGGTGTGAAATCGCCGGCACGGTAGACGGTTCAAGGTTATGGTCTCTATGCGAACGAGGCCGTGGAGAGTCCATCGTGCCGACCAAGTCGAATACGGCGCAATGGTTTAGCGAATATTGGCGGCCACCAGATACTCCTTACGCAGGTAACCGACGTTGCCTGAAGGTTTCACTTTAACCTTGATCCAGTCGCGATCTTTGCTGAGCACCGTCACGCGAGTTCCCAGACGGACTTTTTCAATTGCGGCGGCGGCGAAGCGAGGTTCGTGTTTGAGCGCAGCGCTACGGGCGATTTCAGTTTCACGATCGAGAACGGTAGATCTGGCGGCGAGTTTGCGTTTGACCGTTGCAAAGCTGGTATTCGTTGTCGGGCGGTCTTCGCGCGCTGAGCCGACCTCGCGAAATTTGCCGTCGACCGCTAGCTGCGTTGATCCGGTCTTGGGAGCTAAGAAAATCAGCGGTACTGAAATCTCAGCGGTGCTCGTGCCGCCAAGCGGGAGCCGCCACTGTTTTACCTCGGCGACGACTACGTCGAGGAAGCGGTGTTCCGACAGTCTGGAGAGCACTTCCTCGACCTTGGCGATTTTTCCTGACGGTTCGACAAGCAGCTTAAGCGACACGGTTCCGCGGGTGAAGTGATCCGCTTCGATCCAGCGCGCATAGGCGTCGTTCAACTCTCCGAGCTGCCCGACGATGAGCCGTCTTGCTGGTTCTGCGGTGAATGTCGGCGCCAAGATGACCGCGGGTGGCTCGCCATACGCGCCGGTCGCCATTTGAACACCGCTGTCAACGACAGCAAACAGCGGCGACGGCTGCTGTGTCAATGGCTCTCTCCGTCCGCTAGCCACGTAAACGCCCAAAAGAACCATGATCAGCGAGCCCACTCCTATCATCGCATGTTGGCTCCATTGCTTTGTTCTTTGAAGCTTGATTGGAGCGATTTGGGACTCAACCCAAGGGTGTTTTATTTCCGCAAGGCCAAACGTATGAGAGGAATCTTCGGCCAAAGCCGGGTTACTGCAGTCTTCTTCGATCTCCTCAGTCGCGCTTATCGACACATCGAGAGGATGCCCCAACATTAGCCGCCTTAAGAGGCATTGATAGACTATTTTCTGAAGCGTCTGACCTGCTTGCGCAGCATGTCTGAAACCGACAAGAAAAATTTGCTGGACGATATACCGCTCGTTGCCGGAAAGATCGTCGATCAGCCTGATTTCGTCAATTTGCCGCTTAAACTGGCGGGGGCCGAATTTCGATATGTTGGCTAACAGCAACAACAGCCGAGCCGCGCGATCCAGGGGCTGGCATTCTACCCGCCGCGAACACATGGTAATCGCATGATCGTAGCGGCGTTCCTCAAGGAGCCGCTGGATACGACAATAGGTGAACTCTGTGGTGCTCTGCTCTGCCATGGCCTCCGTCTCAGGTTAATCAGGTATGGTCGAAGGGCTATTTAACATAGCATTAAACAGGGGCGTTATGTCAAGTAGACCAAGCCAAGCTCATACGAATGCATCAGCTGTGTATTCGAGTGTCAAATCCGAGGGTCGGCAAGCAAATCGGTGCAGCTGACTGGCTAGGTACAGCGATGACCAGAGCAACGGCAAGGGTGCAAGCCCTCTGTCAGGAATGGCAGTCTTCTTTCCAAGCATTTCACTGCCCCTTGAGTTAGTTTTCCGTTAAAAACTGGATACATTAAAAATATAAATCGAGTGTTCGAAACGTCAAGAGGGAAAGTCGCTATGACACATTGGCGGAGACTTTAGCCAAGGAAAAGGGGCTTGCTCTGAACGCGCTTTCACAGAAGCGCGTGAGCGGCTTTATTCCGCCAGTGCTTTTAGTGCTGTGACCAGAATGTGCTTAGTCATTATTATCCGGCGGCGTCTTTGCAATGGGCAAAAGAATCGATTCCATCGTTTAGCGGACAACTTACTGCGCGTGGGAGGTCCACCGCGTTCGATAAGTGGCTGGCAAGCAATTCAGTTTCGCGGTCCGCAAGGAGCTCGCGAGCTAAACGTCTCGATTGATGACCGGCAATGGAGATTCCCGCCGTGGATATTCTCTGCCGATCCGCCTATGTGGATAGGCGTGAGATCTGGGCCTTAGCTGGTGCTATGTCTCTTTACCCAGTCGAGAATCGCCTGGTTGGTCTCTTCCGGCGCTTGCCAGAAAAAGCCGTGGGATTGGCCCTTTAGGACTTGTAGTTCGGCTGTGGCGATGCGCGTGCGCAGCGCTTCGGCTTGAGCGAGATGATTGCTGCGCGCCGAGTCGTGGTCGCCGATCAAGACCAGCGTCGGGCACTGCACGTCGCCGAGACGATGGGTCGCCTCCCAGTTGTGCCGCGCGATAATCAGATGAATGAACTCCGGCAGCTTAGCGTGGGTCGCGTACGCTGTCTGGAAAAATGCTTCGACTTTTTCCGGATGGCGCTGGCGAAAGTCTTTGGTGAAAAATGCATCGGTGTCGCAGAACTCCTCGCGCAACGCGCGCTCGAAGCCTTTTTCGACCAAACGGATTACTAGCCAATGGGGCAGACCGGGAATGCAGTCCGGCCCCGGCCGCGCCGCTTGGCCCGAACCGCTGGCGGCCATGATCAAACTCTTAACCCGGCCGGGAAAGTTGAGCGCCATCTCCAGCGCAATGCGCCCGCCCATGGAATGGCCGCAAAGGTGCGCCGACGGAATTTTCAAATGGTCGAGTAGGGCGACGACATCGTTGGCCATCTGATTGATGGTGTACACTTTTTGCGTTTCGGTGGTACGGCCGCAGCCGCGTGGATCGTGCAGGATCAGCTGTGTCGACTCCGCCAGGGGCAACTGCGACGGTTTCCACACTTCACAGGAAAACGCCGTCGACGGTATCAGTATCAGCGGCTCGCCCTGGCCATGGGTTTCGTAATAGAGATTGGCGCCTGTAGGCAGACTTACATTGGGCATGGTTAGGCTTTTCCTTGAACTCGTTCCAATGTTCCAATCGTTTCAGAAGTTCCAAAAGTTTGGAACGCAATTACATGGTCAACCGTGATTGCCAGTCAATTGTGATCGCGCTTTAACGATTGGAACCGCTGGAACATTTCGAACCCTTGGAACTGATTATTCCGGTTTATATTTTCATTTGCTTGATCATCGCCTGGGTCAGCGGGTTGCTCTCGTCCAATAACGTCGCCGACATGGTGTAATGGTTCGCGCCCGGGACGATGAGATAGTCGGCGTTCAGGCCCTGTTGTTTGCAATAGTTGAAATAATCTTCCGACATTTGCTGCCAGCCTTTGGGTTCGGCGCTGCCGACGGCGACGACCAGCGGGCATTTCACTTTGGGCGGATTTGATAAAGGACTGTTGAGCCTCGCGTCTTCCGGCGTCATGCGCACTTGTTCCTGGACGCTGATCTTCATCACCATGTCGAGATCGAAAACGCCGGAGGTCGCGACGGCGCCTTTAATGCAGTCCTGGGCTAAACCTTCCTTAGTCCAATCATGCGCAAGAGCCATGGCGGTGAGATGGCTGCCGGCGGAGTGGCCCGAGACGAAGATACGCGACGGATCGCCGCTATAACGTATAATGTTGTGGCAAACCCATGCGATACTAGCGCGGGTTTGCCGGACGATGTCGGTAACCGTGACCTGCGGACAAAGATCGTATTCCACCAGCACGACGGTGGCGCCGCGCTTGGTGAAGGTCGGCACGAAATTGCAGTTGTCGTCTTTATTGCCGCTACGCCAGTAGCCGCCGTGAATATAGACCAGCACCGGCCCGCCGGGCTTGTCGGCGGCGTAAATATCCAACGTCTCACGCGGCGAACTGCCATACGCAATATTCAGCCAGGACTTCGCCGTCTCGCGGACTTTCTTTGCCTGCGCCGCGCGCACCTTCGCCAGCGCGGGATATTCCGGCACCGACTCGCGCGGGTTGTACTGATATTCCATCTCGTCCGGGCGAAAGCCTTTGTATGGTTCATCGCTCATGGTTCTTTGTCCTTCTACATTAGTTTTCGACGATGCAATTTCATTGTTGACAGTAGTGGAAAGGCAGTTTCGATGTCAACGCTTCTGGCGGTTACGGTAGTTTCAGTTTTAACGCCTAACTGGCCAATATATTGGCCGTCAATGTGGACGTCTGAGCAATCGTGCACCGGTTGCATAATTGTTATGATTCGGAGGACGATTATAGGCTGCAGTACGTCGTCAAGAACTCAGATCCACCCGGCGAGAGCACTGGGCGCGAATGAAGGCGATAAAGAACGCGAACTCATGATCCATCAGGAGGTAAGTGAATGGACGCATTCAAGCGGCTCGTTTGCACAGTGTATTGTGGTCTGTTCCTCTATGCGTGTTCCGCCGGGCCACAGGTGATTCCAATTCCGGCGCCTGCGGAGAACGCTGCTGGTTCATTGGAACGGCTCAACGAGAACTATCCGGAAGTGCTCTCCGCCATCAGCACGGCGATGGTACGGGATCTAAAAGTCCCACCGATTCACGGTGTCGTGACTTTCTACTCTAACTATCAAACCTTTGAGAACGGCTTGGCGGCGGAGTTCGAAGCAAACGCTCGCCGGGCGGAAGAGCGCACCGGTAGGAGACAACCGGAAGCGGTCAGACAGGCAAGTGTCGCTTTTTTAGCTCGCCAGCGCTCCGTCACGGCTGCCGCAGTGGCAGTTAACGATAACGTTCTAGTTCATGAAATCGCCTTCAGACGTTACCCGTGGAGCGATCGTGTTCGGGTACTGGCGCACGAGATGACCCATGTGCTGCAGCGAGATTTGGCCGGGCGACGGCCGGCGAGTTGGGAAAATTGGCTGATTGAAGGATTTGGCGATTGGGTCGGCTACAAAGTTCTCGATAGTCTTAGCATAGAAAACTTTGCCAAAAGTCGCCAGGGTGTCGTGGATTCCGTTATCGCCGGCAGCGCGCGCCAAACTCTGCCGTCGCTGCTACAACTGCATACCCAGGGCGATATCCTGACTTGGACCAGGGCCCAGGGTCGCCATGCGGCTTATGGCCAGGGTATGGTCGCGATCGATTTATTAGTCGAAGAGAAAGGAATGGCCGCGGTGCTCGATTATTTCCGTAAATTCGCCAAATTGAATAATCGTCAGGGCAATTTTTCCGAAGCCTTTGGTGAGACGCTGGAGAATTTCGACGCCAGGTTCAGTCAATATCTGGCAGGGATCAAAGGAAGATAACAGGGCTTTCGGTGTATTTGGTTTACCGCCGCACCCGGTGATGGCGAAGCTGGAGGCTAACGTCGCTTCGAACCATTGGCGTATCGCTAACTAGACTATCTCGCCGTCGCCACCAGCTCATCATAGTTATTCTGGCCAAATTGCCTCTTCCCCGCTTCCAACTCACGGAAAATCTCCAGCAGCGTTGCGGCACAGCGGCATCTTCATCCCGAGCTTTTCACCTTCCTTGACGACGTAGGCGAGGGTGAACTCGACTTCGGTGCGAAGCTTGTTCTGGACGTAACGCAGCGGACCTTTGCGATCTTTGGGGTTCCAGGTCTTGGCGAAGTTGTTGACCGTTGCGAGGCGCTGATCGGCGGAGTGGCGCGGGTGGAAATCGGCTGGAGAGTATTCCGCCAATTCGATCCAGCGCACGCCGAGAGCGTCGCCGACGGTGACGATTTCGGTGAAGAAATCGGCCATGGCGCGGCGATCGGCCTCCGTCGTGCAAGTCGTCGACAGGGACGCGTCGGCGAGTGAACCGTAGTATCCGAGACAGGTGTAGGTGAGCTTGCTCCAGAGCACGCCAAGGATGTTGTCGGAGATATCGGTTTCCATGACGGCGTTGAGGCTCTTGTGCAGCTCTTCCAAAGGTGGCGTGGTTTTGCCGTGCAGGTGGCCGAGGTAGAGGTGGCCGCGGATGTCGGTCTGGACATGGCCGGGGCCGATTTTGCGGCAGCCCATGCGGATCGCCATGCCGAGAGTGCGGTCGGCGCCGACTTTTTCTTGCAGCAGCGGCGGATTGATGCCGTTTTGCATCGACACCAGCAGGCCGTCGGGCGCGAGTTGGGGCAACACGGTGTTCAAAGCGTCGGCCGTATAATTCGATCGCACGGCGATAAAGCCGATGTCGAACTTGCCGCTAATCTCATGAAGCTCGTTGGGATAAAAGATTTTGACCTTGACGTTGAACGGGCCGTCGGGAACGTCGACATACAGCCCTTTCTCACGAATCGCGCTGAGATGTTCCTGGTCGATGTCGACGAAAGTGATATCCGCGCCGGCGCGGGCCAGCCTGCCGCCGATGATGCCGCCAATGGGGCCGGTACCGATAACGATCATGCGCTGCATGGTGGTTTCTCCTCTAATTCCGACTCTCAAATGCCAATAAGTACGCAAAAATCCGCGACTGGTCAATCTTGTATTAATGACTTAAGATCTAGTTCAGATGACAACGAGGTTAGTTGTACCTTAACCGCAGTTTGCGCGAGTGAAGAACACTAAATTTATTGACTCGATGAACTGGTGAAAATAGAATGCTCGCAGCATTCAAGCAAAACTTTCCCTCTAACCAGTATGGACAATTTTCGAGAGTGGCTCACTAAAGCTGCACCCGACGAGCAAGCGCTGCTCGATCTTCGGGCTGGAGAGGCCGGCTATGCCGACCCAAATCATCAGAGAATTGAACGGCGGCGAGACCGGCGTTCGGCACCACTTTCGTTTGCTCAGCAACGACTGTGGTTTTTAAATCAGCTGGAACCCGATTGCCCAGCTTACCACGAACCTACGTTCATTCGCCTACATGGCGATGTTGATCGAGAATTAGTGAAGTCCGCGCTCAGTGCTTTAGTCGAGCGACACGAGATCCTCCGCACCAATTTCGGGACAACGGATGCAGGAATTCCCGTACAGATAATTAGTGGAAAGCAATCCATAGATCTCGAAATCATTGAACTTGGGGAATCTTCCAGAGAAGCGCAAGAAGAAGAACTGCGATGCTTAATCGTTAGGTTGCCGGAACAGCCCATCGACCTTGCCCGTGCCCCAATGCTGCGAGCCATACTGGTCGGACTTGCTGAAAATGACCATGCGTTGGTCGTCATAACACATCGCATCGCTTTCGATGATTGGTCCAACGAACTTCTTTGGCGCGAGTTCGCAGCGCTGTATAGTGCTTTCTTGAAGGGCGAATCTTGCCCCTTCCCCGAACTCCCGATTCAATATGCGGATTATGCCTTGTGGCAACATCGGTGGCCGCAGGCAAAGATCCTCGACAAGCAACTCGACTACTGGAAGACGCAACTTGACGGCATTCCAACTTTGCAGTTGCCCACTGACCACCCTCGATCCACAAGTCACAGCTATCAGGGTGCCGCGCGGTCGTCCTTTCTTTCTAAAACTCTGTCGGAGCAACTGAAAGCGCTCAGCCGTCAAGAAGGGGTTACGTTGTTTGTGACCTTATTGGCGGCCTTTCAAACCTTATTGTTCCGTTATTCGGGACAAGAGGATTTTGCGGTGGGTACGCCCATCACCGGTCGAATTCATGCCGAGATCCAAGACTTGATCGGTTGCTTCGATAACAAGCTAGTGCTGAGAAGCGACCTTGGCGGTAATCCTACCTTTCGGGAGCTGCTCAAACGCGTGCGTGAACTAACTCGTGGAGCTTATGAGCATCATGACCTTCCTTTCGAGAAGTTGCTGCAAGAGATCAAGCCCGAGAGAAATCTAAATCAGGCACCGCTTTTCCAAGTGCTGTTCGTCCTTCAGGATATTCCGGCGCAGCCTCTAAAAATCCCCGGTCTTAATGTGAGGAGAGGAAACGTCGACAGGCACATTGCGATCTATGATCTGAGTCTCTCTCTGCAGGATGAGCCCGACGGACTTAAGCAATCGCTGGCGTATAGCACTGATCTGTTTGAAGCTGCCACGATGGAGCGTTTACTCACCCATTACGGGGTTCTGTTGGAAGGCGTTGTTGCGGATCCGGACCAAAGAATTTTGCAGCTGCCCATTCTTCCTCGAGCGGAGTGGCAGCAAGTGGGGGTTGATTGGAATAATACGGAAAAACCATATCCCCGCGAGAAATGTATTCACAGTCTCTTTGAAGCGCAAGCGCAGTTGACTCCAGACGCTGTCGCGGTTGTATCCGAAGTCGAACGGGTCACCTATCGAGAGCTCGATGAGAGATCCAATCGACTCGCTCGATACCTTAGAAACATGCATGTTGGAGCAGACGTTCCTGTGGGCATTTGCGTCGAGCGGTCTATAGAAATGTTGGTGGGAATTCTCGGCATACTGAAGGCCGGAGGCGCTTACCTACCCTTGGAACCCGCTTATCCGACAGAACGCATTCGTTTTATGTTGGAGGACACTAAGGCACCGGTCCTGCTGACTTCCCAGCGCCTCGCCGTCCGATCACCGATGTCTTTCATAAATGTGGTATGTCTCGACACCGACTGGGCAGAAATTGCCGCAGAAAGTGAGATGAACCTGCCGGTTGAACAAACTAGCGATACGCTCGCGTACGTTAACTACACGTCAGGCACCACCGGCACGCCAAAAGGAGTTCTGATTACACATCGGGCTCTGGTGAATGCCAGCTTAGCCGCGGTGTTCCACTACGACCTCAAGGAAAGCGATCGCGTATTACAGTTCGCTTCGCCGAGCTTCGACGTAGCCGCTGAAGAGATCTTCCCCACATGGGTGGCCGGCGGCGTACTCGTCATGAAACCTAATCGGACACTGTCGATAGCTGAGTTCGTTGCCTTCTTGGATAGGGAAATGGTGAGCGTGGTCAATATCCCCTCGCCGTATTGGCATCAGTGGGTTACCGAGTTGGAATATTCCGCGATGGCGATCCCGCAAGCGCTCCGGCTAATCGTGGTAGGTAGCGATGGAGTAGCACCGGAGAAAGTCCGTATATGGCACAAAGTCGTCGGTGATGACGTTCGCTTGATCAATGCTTACGGTTGCACTGAAGCTACAATCACAACCACTATTTTTGAAGCCGTGCCGCACCGGGCAGACCAGGCGCTGATGCCGACGCCGATTGGTCGCCCGATATCCAACACGAAGGTCTACATACTTGATGCCGCGCTGAATCCAGTTCCCATCGGCATACCCGGGGAGTTGCATATCGGTGGCGAAGGAGTTGCGAGGGGTTATCTAAATAACCCCGCCTTGACAGCGGATAAATTCATCCATGATCCGTTTGCTGGAGCAGAGCCCGGCCGCCTTTACAAAACTGGCGACCTCGCCCGTTATCTGTCCGACGGCAATATCGAGTTGTTGGGACGCATGGATACCCAAGTCAAGGTCCGGGGCTTCAGGATCGAGGTGCAGGAAATTGAAGCCGTCCTCGCTCAACATTCGTTGGTGCGAGAAAGCGTGGTTCGAGCGTGGCAGGACGAAATCAAGGAGATGCGGCTCGTTGCCTATGTAGTCCTGACCCAACCCGAGGTTTCGTCGGCTGATGACCTGAGGGCATTCCTCAGAGAAAAACTACCGGATTACATGGTGCCGTCAGTCATCACGCTCTTAACGTCGCTTCCCCTGACAGCGAACGGCAAGATCGATCGCGCCGCGCTGCCGATTCCTGAGACACCCACGGCAGCACTGCAGGCGGGTTTCGTTGCGGCGCGGACTCCAGTTGAAACCACACTGACCCGCCTATGGGCCGACGTTCTCAATATGAAGCAAGTGGGCGTGCGTGACAATTTTTTTGATCACGGCGGGCATTCATTGTTAGCTGTCAAACTCATTGGTCAGATCGAGAAAGCGTTTGGGAAAAAACTTCCCGTTGCCGCCCTTTTCCAGGCGCCTACCGTGGAGCAATTCGCGCAGCTCATCTGCCATGACGGCCCGCCGACTCCCTGGTCATCTCTCGTACCGCTTCAACCCACTGGTTCCAAAGATCCTTTTTTCTGGATCCATGGAGAAGCCAGCGATGGGCTTATGGCGCGCTATTTGGGCTCGGACCAACCGGTATATGGATTAAGACACCAGGGAGAAGACGGGAAGCGAATCCGTCATACCACGGTGGAAACCATCGCAAGCCATTACGCCAGCGAGATTCGTCAGGTCCAACCGCGAGGACCTTATTTACTTGGAGGTTATTGCTTCGGTGCGCTCGTGGCTTTTGAAATCGCTCATCAGTTCAGCCAACAAGGTGAAGACATACGCATGCTTTTCCTGTTGGACCCGGACCAACCCAAAAATATTCTCTCGGCTCCGCCAAATGCGCCAATGGCTGCTAAACCAACCATGGAGTCGTCACCGAAGCGGCGGTGGTCTCGGCATCTGCGCAGCCTCAGCAGCCTTGCCACGCCAGCTGAAAAACTCGATTATTGCCGCGAGCGTTTAAATGGCGTTGTAAAACTCATCTGTGCTTCGGTTGCGACGCCAGTTGTCAAGATTGCGAAAAAGATCACTATCGAGGCTTGCCTCGCACTCGGTTACAAAATCCCGGTTGCGTTTCGGAGTTCATACATCCTGGCGATGTACGGCCGGGCCGTGGAGAAATATATACCTTCCATTCATCGGGGCCGGCTCGATATCGTTATGAGCGCCGAGGGCGGTCAAGAGTCCCGGTGTTGGTCGCAGTTAGCCGAAGGAGGCGTGGAAATTCACGTCGTCCCGGGCGATCATCGTAGCGTCCTTAAAGAACCTTACTTAAAGTATTGGGCAGACAAATTGAAGACTCGCCTGAGCGGACTATGGTTCACCGTGCTCGACCAATTCTGGTTGTTCGAAGCCGACGCCTGCCAGTGTCTGCTCTTGATGTAAACAGTCATAGGTCAACTGCCGGCTTTGCCGGGCCCTGCCAAAGTTTGCCATTTGCATACCTGGTTCAATCGCCGAACTCCAAGGCGAAATGGACAGGTGATTTCGGCTTGCCAAGGCCAAGTCAATAACGGACAATCGGGTCTCTTCCGCGGCAGCCCAATTCCTTGGGTGTGAGAATGGAGGCGTCAATTGCAAGATCCGCAAATCACAATTGTGGTTGTACTACGCGAGCGCTTCAGCTTAACCGAGCGGTCGCTCGCGAGCATTTACGAAAACACCCAATTCCCGTTTTGCCTCGTTTATGTTGCCGGTAAAGCCCCCTCCCGCGTACAACGCTACCTCCAAGAGGAGTCGAACAAAAAGGGATTTCTGCTGATCACGACGGCCCATCACATATCGCCCAATCAGGCACGTAACCTCGGATTGAAAGAGGTCAAGACAAAATACGTGGTGTTCCTTGATAACGACGCGGTGGTTGCTCCGGGATGGCTAGAGGCTCTGATCCGTTGCGCCGAGGAGACCGGCGCCTGGGTCGTTGGACCGCTCTGTTTGATCGGAGAAATCAGCGCCGGCGTGGTCCACGTTGCTGGTGGAAACGTCCACTTCAGAGAGCAGTCGGGGGGAAAGATTTTGTACGACGAGCAATATCTTTTTAATACGCCGATTCGCGAATTAAAGGACCGCCTAGTAAGAAGACGCTGGGACTATGTCGAGTTTCACTGCATGTTGGTGAGAACGGATGTGTTTCAGTCTCTGGGAAATCTGGACGAACAACTATTGAGTGTCCACGAACATATCGATTTTTGTTTAGGTGTAAACCAAGCCGGCGGATTGGTTTATGTCGAGCCGAAGTCCGTCGTTACGTATATTCCTTCACCGCCTTACCAATGGACAGATCTGTCGTACTTCATGCTCCGATGGAGCGAGGACTGGAATATCGCCACCACGAATCGATTCTGCGAAAAGTGGGGCGTTACCGCCCTCGGATGGAGTGGCAACAACCAATCGACTGAGGTTTCAAGAGACTTATTGGTCAAGTTTGGCAGAGGGCAACGCCGAATCATGACCGGGGTTAAATATGCCGCGGACGAAGAGGGTGGTGTCTCTGCTGTTGAACAAGCCGAGTTGATGATTGCCCTTTTCCAGTCCATCGATCGGGATTGTTTTGATCTGAGAGTGAGCGCCAAAAATGGCGAAATATTGGAGTTGATACCTTCTTTGAGTCCTGACGACGTTCTACGCCGAGTGCCCGAGCTCTTGATGGCGGCCGAGGGTCAAGCTCTTGGTGTGGCTATCCGTCCCGTGGATAAACGCCGGCAGGGCGGACTAAGTTTATTTCGCTTGGAGGGCTTGGATCCGCTATCGATGGAGCAGGTAAAACATGGCGCTTTCCTGGTTTTGGAGACTGAGCCGAAAACCTACCAATGCTGGTTTGCAGTCGACAAGAGGCAACTGCAAAGACTGCCAAGTCTCGCCAGCAAAATGGCTTCCGACAATGTGGCAGCGACGCAGGACCATTTCGCGCCATTGGCCGGAAGCAGACGCGCAGCACCGTTGGAGTCGCCGCATGTTCGAATCGCCAGTGGAAGCGCCGGCCTTTTGATGGCGGCAAGTCTACCATCCAATAGTTCGATGGAGCTTCTTCTCGAACAATGCATTATTCAGTAAACGAGGAAATTCATGAACATAGCGGGCGACAATGTGAACGATGGCTCGGGTGACCGCGGACTGCACGTGGCGATCTGCGCCACATTTGTGGCCGAGCCAGTGGAAGAGCCGCTTCAATGCTGGCTGCGTGAGATGGGCGTCACCGCTTCGATTTCTTTCGCACCGTACAACCAGGTGTTTCAGCAATTACTCGACCCGTCGAGCTTACAATCGAATAACCAAAGCGGAGTGAATGTTGCATTAGTGCGTCTTGAAGATTGGTACGGCAAGCCGATTGCGGCTCCCACCGATGACGTATCGATGCACGACCGGCGTCAAGCATTGAAGCGGAACGTGCGCGATTTCCTCGCCGGGGTTGTCGAATTAAGGAAGCGGAATACAGCTCCGTTTGTCGTGATAGTATGCCCGCCTAGCGCCTCGATCTCAGAATCGATTCAGGAATCCAAAAGCTTGGTTGAAACGGAAGAAACGCTGGCATTGGAGCTCTCACGCATAAATGCCGTTGAGATCGTGACTAGCGAGACTTTCTTATCTCTCTATCCGTTGGCCAACTATCATGACCGTCACGGAAGTCTATTAGCCGACATTCCCTATATTCCCCCTCTCTATACAAGCTTAGCGATGATGCTTGTCCGTAAGATTCACAAGTTGAAGCTGCCGCAGCGGAAGGTAATCGTGCTCGACTGCGATAATACTTTGTGGAGCGGTATCGTCGGCGAGGATGGCTGTGCAGGGATAAGATTCGAAGCCTTTCGAAATAGCCTTCAAGAATGCGTTCTGGAACAGCAGCGCCGCGGCATGCTGGTCGCCCTCTGCAGCAAAAACGATGAACAGGACGTGTTGCAGGTTTTCGCTGCGCGCAGCGAAATGCTGTTGAAGCAACGGGATCTCGTCGCCTGGCGAATCAATTGGCAGTCGAAGTCAGAGAACCTTATTTCGCTTTCGCAAGAACTCGGGCTTTCTCTGGATAGTTTTATTTTTATCGACGACGATCCAATCGTCTGCGCCGAGATCCGTGCGAGTTTACCGGAGGTTCTGACTCTCTTGCTGCCGCCCGTAACGAGCGAAATTCCCGCCTACTTGCGCCATGTTTGGGTGTTCGATCATGAATCCTTGACCAATGAGGACCGGGAACGCACGAAACTCTACCAGGAGCATTTCATGCGCGAACGGGTTCGGCGCGACTCAACATCGCTCGACACTTTTCTCGCCAATCTTGAGTTGGAAGTGGCGATTTCAATAATGGCCGATTCCGAGCTCGAGCGGGTGTCCGAACTGACAATGAGAACCAACCAATTTAATACCACAACCCGAAGGCGAACACCTTTGGAAATGAAGCAACTCGAGACTGCCGCATCAACGGATTGCCTGGTCGTGCATGTAAAGGACCGGTTTGGCGATTACGGCCTTGTCGGAGTGATGACTTGTCAGGCTGAGAACGACAGCCTGCTTATCGACTCGTTTCTGCTCAGTTGCCGTGCATTGGGTCGCGGGGTGGAGCACCGGATGATCGCTTACCTCGGCATGCTGGCTCAGCAGCGCGGCTTGAAGTCTGTCAATATGATTTGCATACCATCGCCGAAAAATCTTCCTGCCGTCGTGTTTTTGAAAGGCCTGCCGGGCGTGGTTTGCACATCGCTCGCGGATCGCCAGATGTTTCAGCTCGGCGCGGAGACCGCGGCCGCGGTCACTTACTCTACGGCTAAGCATACGAACGATGACCACGGCGTCGTCGAAGAGTATGGCGATACACGCTCCAGGCGGATTGACCAAGCTGAGATTGCAGCCCGTAACAATTTTTTGGCAGGCGTCGCCGAGGGCCTGCGCGATGTCCCGTCGATTCACGATCGGTTTGCCGACATCCGTTTGCGGCACGCCGCCATTCCGGTGGCCGACCCTCCTCGTACTCCGGTTGAAACCGCGGTTGCTGCAATCTACTGCGAGTTGTTGGGCCTCGACGAAATCAGCGTCCACGATGGTTTTTTCAATTTGGGCGGTCACTCCCTGATCGCAATGCAAGTACTTTCCCGATTGAACTCCGAGTTCAATGTCGAGCTCACGCCGATATTGCTCTTCACCAGCAGGTTCACGGTGGCGGAACTGGCCGGCACGATTGTGCAGCAACAACTTGAGACAATGACGTCGGAGGATGTCAACCAGATTTTTCAGAAACTGTCGGAACTTACCGATGAGCAAGCCGAGAACCTCGTGCCCGGCAAGTTATCGGAGACGCAACTGCTGGAGCGCAAGTAGGACCGCGCCGCAGGACCTAAGTGATACTGCCGTTAAATGTGGTTCTTTTTTCTGTCGGATCCCGGGGTGATGTGTCGCCGTTCATTGAAATTGGACGGCGGCTCAAAGCGCGCGGTCACACGGTCAATCTCATAAGCCATTTTAGTTACAAAGAAACAGCTGAACGTGCCGGGTTAGATTTCGTCGCCGTCGACAGTCCCCGAGAATATCAAGAATTCATCGCCGATCAGCATCTCTTGAATGATCCTAGGGGAGTAGCAGAATTCATACGACGACATTCTTTATCCAAGATTGCGGAACATTCCGAGTTGATCGCGCAATCGTGCGAGCCACGAAACACCGTTCTCGTAACCCGCGATCTCTTCGACACCGCGATACGCTTAACTGCTGAAAAGAGTCGCTTGCCCTTGTGCTGGATTTTCGGATTTCCGAGTCAAGCGACAACCTGGAAACTCAGACAACAACTGTTTGCCCAAGTGTTACGACCCGACATCAATCGAGCGCGGGCAGCTCTGGGCCTGCAGAAGGTGGTGGACGGAGATGCGCGGCTTGAGTATCCATCGGGTGCAATTGGATTGTGGCCAGAATGGTTTGCCGAGATTGAATTCGACCTGCCGTTTAAAGTGACCCCGGTAGGGTTTTTTCGAGATGACGGTGGCCATGAGGGCGCGATTCCAAGGATTATCCAAAACGCCATAAGTAAATCTGCCACGGCGATCCTGATCACGGCGGGCACGGGGATGTATATCGACGCGGGATTTTATGCCGCCAGTGCTGAAGCCTGTCGATTGTTAAACGTCCTAGGGATTTTGGTGGCACAGCATAAAGAGCAGCTACCGGGTGATTATCCTGGTTGTGTTGCTTGGGTTGGCTATGTTCCTTTCGGAAAGCTGATGCCTCAAGTCAAATTGGTGATCCACCATGGCGGTATGGGAACCCTGGGATGCGCGATGGCTGCCGGAGTTCCACAACTGGTCCTTCCAAAAGGGGCGGATCGGCCGGACAATGCATCCCATTTGAAGCAGCTGCGGATCGCGGAATTCTTACCCCCGCCAAAATGGCAGCCGGCAATTATCGCGGACGCCATGCTTCGTTTGCTGCGTTCGCCAGAGGTTGGCGCAAACTGCCGGACGTTGGCCGCCCGATTGGAAAGCACCGACGGCGCCGCCTCGGCGTGTGAGCTTATCGAACAACATGCACGCGCCTGATTCGTATCGCTATTTTCAGCAAAACTCGCCGTGATTTATCATTGCCCCGGATTAGAGTATGCTCCTTTCGCGTAGACGCTTTCGTTAATGCCCGTTTATCGTCAATCTTGGCTGCTAGATTGGCTCCGTGAGCTTTGAAAAAGTGGTCGACCAATGAAGTATTACCGCTCGAAGTCACTGCGAAACTTCCTGAAAGGATAACCAATGAAGCGAATTATGTTTGCAATTGCCGTCGCTGCGATGTGCCTTAGCGAGGTCCATGGGGCCGACCGTATTCGCATCGGCTACAGCTCGATCAGCGGCGCCTATACGCCGATCTGGGTTGCCCATGATGCCGGGTTCTTTGCCAAGGAAGGGTTGCAAGACGATATCATTTTGATTCCCAGCGGCACGCAGCTGGCGCAAGTGACGGTAGCGGGTGAAATCGACATCGGCTCGCTCAATGGCAGCTCGGCGATCGCCGCGGCGTTGTCCGGCGCCGATCTGAAAATCATCGGCAACTCAGGCAACAAGATGGTTTTTTCACTTTACGTCCGGCCGGAGATTAAAAATGTCGACGGGCTCAGGGGTAAGAAAATTGGCATCACACGCTTTGGCTCGGCGCCGGATATTTCGGTGCGCTACGCGCTGCGTAAACACAACATCAATCCCGACAAAGACCTGACGTTGATCCAGTTGGGCTTCATGGCGACGGTGGCGGCTGGACTACAAGGCGGCTCCATCGAGGGCGGCGTAGTGTCGCCGCCGACTCAATTCGCCATCGACAAAGCCGGCTTCAAAGAGTTGATCAGCATCACCGACATGGATTACGCTTTCCCCAATCCGGCGCTGGTGGCGGTGGGCTCGATCATTCGCAGCAAACCCGACGTGATCAACCGGTTCATGCGCGCTTACACTCGTGGCGTGCATAAGGCGCGCACCGACCGCGAGTTCACCTATAAGTCGCTGGCCAAGTACACCAAGATCAACGATCAAGTGGTGCTGCAGAAAGCCTACGATTTCTATATGACCAAAGTTTTAGAGAAGACACCGGCGGTGAACATGGCAGGTGTCGTCAACGTCCTCGAAGATCTGGTCAAGTCCGTGCCCGCCGCGAAAAACGCCAAGCCTGAGCAATTCGTCGACATGCGCTTTCTCGATACTCTGGAGAAGAGCGGCTTGTTGAAAGAGCTGTACCCCTAGGGCGCAAACGACCTACGGGATAAAAGGTAAGGCGTAAGCCGACCCGAATTTCTTCGCGCCTCGACCTTTGCCCCCCTTATACTCATCGAACATGGCGGATTCCGCACGCATCGAAGCAATTCCGGTCGCGCAAGCTGAATCGCCGCCCGCCAGTTGGCTGCAGCGTCACAAGGACAAACTCTGGTGGTTACATAGCGCTTACGCATTGTTTTTGGGCGTGGGCATCATGTGGCTGGGCGCGCGTAACTACAATTTCTTGCGGATCGCGGTTTTTCACGTCGGCTTCATCTGGCTTTCCAGTCTCTACTTGCCATGGTTAGTCAATCGGTCGTGGCTTTCCGCGGTTTGGGCCGAGCGGCTGCGCCTGCTGGTCAATTTTTTCAACAAGAATCTCTATCAGCAGGTGCTGTTTTTTATCTTGCCGATCTACTTCGGCAGCGCGACCCTGTCCTCGGGGAATTTTGTCTTCGTCGTGGTCTTGGCGATTTCGGCGCTGCTGTCGACGCTCGATGTCATCTATGACCGCCATCTGTCCGTGCGGCGCAGCCTGACGGCGCTATTTTTCGCTTTCAATTTATTTGCCCTGATCAATGTCATGCTGCCGGTACTGTGGAGCATCGGTAACAATTGGGCGACGCGCGTGAGCGCGGTGCTGGCGGCGCTTGGGTTTGCGACGATATTCAATCCCTTTGCTCAATCGCAGCGCTGGCGAAGAATTGTCGGGGTTGGCGCGCTGGTCCTACCGGTGGCGCTGGTTGAGCTGGCGCGGCCGTTTATTCCGCCTGCGCCGCTGCAACTGGTCGGCGGGCAATTCGGCGGCGATTACCTAGCCGAGTCGAAGTCCGTCGAACCGGTATTGACCGAAGTGGAAGCAGGCCAGGCGCGCCGGCTGCATGTCATAACGCCGATCAAAGCGCCCCTTGGACTCAAGGAAGCCGTGCAACATCGCTGGCATAAGAATGGCCGGTTGGTGTGGGCGTCGTCGTTCATTCAAGTCACCGGCGGGCGCGAACAGGGGTTTCGGCTTTGGACCAACCATCTATTCGACGTGATCGAACCCGGCGCGGTGATCCGGGTCGACGCCGTGACCGAAGGCGGGCAATTGATCGGCCGTGCCCAACTAACTGCCGCACGCTAAGCGCAGGTCGTGCTCGTTTTGCGTCCTTCATCCGGAAAATTTGACTTATCCGCCTCCCTATGAATAAGTTGAGCGCTCATGGAGTATCCAATAAAGATGCGATCGTTAATTTTCTTTGCCGTTAGCATGACCCTAGGGTTGATATGCGTTGCCGAGCTGCCGGCGCAGCAGCGTATTGCGGTCAGCTATCCGGGTATAGCAGGTTATAACATTCCATTTTGGGTGGCGCTGGATGGCGGGGAGTTCAAGAAGGCGGGCTTGGATGTCGAGGCGGTATTGATCTCGGGCGGGACTAAAAGCATGCAGGCGCTGTTATCCGGCGGTCTCGACTTCGCCCATGTCAGCGGCGGCATGTCGGTGCAGGCTAATCTCAGCGGCGCCGATGTGACTATCATCGGCACGGGATCGAACTCCATGTCGGCCGGCGTGGTGGCTGCTAAAGACATCAAATCCTATCAAGACCTGCGCGGCAAAAAAATCGGCTTGGCCAGCTTCGGCGGTAATAACGACATCGGTATGCGTTTCGCCTTGAAAAAAAACGGTATTAATCCGGATAAGGACGTGACGTTTTTACAGCTGGGCGGCGAACGCAACCGTTTGACCGCGCTGGAGCGCGGCGCGATATCGGCGACGATCATCTCGCCGCCGGGCCTATTTGTCGCCGAGACGCAAGGTTACACGCGCTTAGGCGACTTGGCCGCCATGGGGATGCGCTATCCCGAGCTGTCGATCATCACACGCAAGCGCGACTTGAAGGAACGGCGTGATCTCGTGCGCCGCTATCTGCGCGCCTTCGTCGATGCCGTGCGGATCATGAAGACCAATCGCGAAGCGACCCTGCGGGTCATCGAAAAATATATTCATGTCGGTTCCAAGGCCGAGGCGGTGAAGACCTACGAATTCTTCGTCAAGAACACTTCGGAAACGCTGCGCACGGAACGCGACGGTATCACCGAGTTTCTCGCGACCCTGGAAGCGACCAAGCCGGGCGTGTCGAAGCGCAATACCAACGAGTTCATCGATGAGTCGGTGTTGGAAGAGGTGCTGAAGGGGAGGTAGGGGCGATTGGGCGGGCTGGTCGCTTGTCAACTGAAATATCCGGCAATTTTCCATCCGAATCGGATGCTAATCGTTCGGGCTCGAATCATGGAGAACTGGAATGCCGAATGCCAACGAAACCTATGACATGTTGCTCGGCTGGTGAAGACGCGGCATAGCGTGCGTAAGTTCAAGCCCGATCCGATTCCCGAAGACACCATCGAAAAGATTCTCGAAGTGGCGCGCTGGGCGATGTCGGGTGCCAACTCGCAGCCGTGGGAGTTTATCGTCGTTACCGATCCGAAGATCAAAAAAGAGTTGCGCGACGCTTACTCGGAGTACAACACGGATCTGATTTTCTGGATGGAGCAGCAGCGCGAGTACAGTCTGCGCCATCCCTCTTATCAGGTGAAAAACGATCCGCACGAGTCCCTGCGCTTCAACAAGGCGAAGGCCAACTGGCATCAGGCGCCGGCAGTGATTGTCGTCCTGGGCGACGGCCGGCGCCAGTGGGGCACGGTGATGGGGGCGCATACCTTTGGCCGCGATCAATCGCATTTGACCGACGGCTTGGCCAACGCCTGCTTCTTGCTGCATCTCGCCATCGCTTCTCTCGGTCTAACTTCGGAGTGGGTGTCGATCCATATCGAAGAGCCGCACAAGCGGATTCTCAATGTCCCCGACCTGTTGAAGCTGTACCTGATTATCCCGATCGGTTATCCCGATGTCTCTTCCCGCGGCGACGGCGTTCGCCGGCCGCTGCAAGATATGGTGCACCGCGAGCGCTACGACATGAGCAAGTACATGTCCAATGAGGATGTGATCAAGTACCTTTACTCGCTGCGCGAAGCGACGGTGCCTGTGCATTCGGCGTCGCGCGCGGTGGTGGCCGACGAGAAGCAAAAGTAAATGGGATTTTGACCTGTCTGACGTGGACAACAACGTAATGATCCAACCCGCCGTCAATCCGATTACCGTCGAGGTCGTGCGTAACGGCCTGGCCCATATCGCCAACGAGATGGCCACGGTGCTGCGCAAGACTTCCTACAACATGATGATCTACGAGGTGCGCGACTATTGCGTCGGTATCGTCGATCCCGACGGTAATATCTTATCGCAAAATTTCGGCGCGTTGCCGATCTTCTTGGCCGATCTCGGCCCGGCCATCGTCGACGGCGTGCGCATGCATGGTCGCGACGGCTTTCAAACCGGGCGACGTGCTGATCATGAATCATCCCTATGTCTGCGGCCAGCATTTGAACAACGTCGTGGTTTATACGCCGTTCTTTCACGAAGACGAACTGGTGGCGTTTCTCGCCGTGCGCGCGCACTGGATCGATATCGGCGGCAGACCCATGGGGTTCGGTTTCAGCGGCACGCGGGAAGTCTATGAGGAGGGGTTGCAGTTCCGTTCCTTGAAACTCTATCGTGGCGAGCAGCCGAATCAGGAAGTGTTTCAAATCATTACCGACAACGTGCGTTTCGCTGAATCGTCTCTCGGCGATTTGCGCGCGCAGATCGCCGCCTGCCGGGTCGGCGACCGCGGTCTCGGCGCGCTGGTGCGCCGTTACGGTTTAGATGCATTCTTACAATGCGTCCGCGCGATCTGGCGCCAGTCCGAAGCTCTGGCGCGGGCGCAGGTGGCGCGCATCAAACCGGGTAAATATGCCGCCGAAGCGCTGTTCGACAGCGACGGCGTTAACCTCGATACGCCGGTGCCGCTGAAAGTCTTGGTCGAAGTCAGCGGCAGCGACATGACCATCGATTTTTCCGAAATCAGCGAGCAGGTGGCGGGCTCGATCAATTCCGGCGAGTCAGGCGCGGTGGCGGCGGCGCGGGTGGCGTTCAAGTCCCTCGTGAGTCCCTATGCTCCGATCGACGAGGGCTGCTTTCGCGCGTTGAAAGTCGTCATCCCCGAGGGGAAAATTTTGAGTGCAACGCCGCCCTCACCGGTGGGCAATTGGAGCCGGACCTTGCCGACTGTGATCGACTTGATCTTGCGCGCGCTGGCGCCGGCGATGCCGGAGCGGGTCGCGGCGGGTCATAAGGGCGACATGGGCGGCTATGCTTTTTTCGGCGTCAATCCCAAAACCGGCAGGCGATTTCTCTGCCAGACGATCATGGGCGGCGGCTGGGGCGGGCGTCCGCATGAAGACGGCGAGAACGCCACCGTGTCGATGTGCCAAGGCGACGTTCAGAACGCGCCGGTGGAAATGCAGGAAATTTATTATCCGGTGGTCATCGAACGCCAGCAGTTGCGTGAAGGTAGCGGCGGCTGTGGCAAATTTCGCGGCGGTCTCGGTATCGAGGTGACGGTACGGGTGCTGTGCGATGCTTCCACGAATATCAATGTCGAGCGCCAGCGCACCGCGCCCTGGGGTTTGTTCGACGGCGAATGCGGTGCCAAGGCCCAAGCTCTGGTCAAACAATCGGCGGACGATCCCGGCACCTGGCTGACGAAGAAGCCTAACTATCCTTTGAAGACGGGCGGCAGTGTAACGTTTTTTACCGCTGGTGGCGGCGGCTATGGTACCGCGATTGAGCGCCCTGGTGCGTTGGTTGAGCGGGATCGGCGCTTGGGCTATGTGACGAATCTCCCATAATCATTTCTTTCACTTTGAAAGAATGGTTTATGAGGCAATGTTCCAAACACGTTGCAGAGGTGGGTATGAACGAACAAGCAGAATTTCAAAATCGCCTGACCCACGTGCGCGAAGCCATGCGCGACCAAGGGCTGCAAACTTTGCTGGTGCACGATGCCGGGCGGCATAATTTCCTGCGCATGAACTATGTCGCCTATCTCACCGACTTCATCAGCGTCGGTCCGGATACCATGCTGGTGGTCCCGCTCGACGATGCGCCGGTGCTTTATCTGGCGCCGGCGTGGGATATCGCGCGGGCGCAGGAAGAGTCGTGGGTCGGCGATGTCCGGCCATTCCAAGAATTTCGTCCCCGCTTGGCAAAGATGGCCGGCAAGGTTGGCAAAGTGGGATTGATCGGCCGGGAAGCGATGCATGTCGGGCTGCATGACGAGATCGTCAAAGCTCTTGGGTCGGACGCCGGTGAACGCCAAAGACATCATCGAAACCATGGCGCGCTGCAAGGGCGCGTTCGAGATGGACCGTATGCGGCGCGCGGCGGCGATCGCCGATGCCGGGGTCGAGCGCCTTGCACGAAGACGCGCGGCCGGGATTGAAAGAATACGAGCTCGCCGCCATCGTCGAGTATCAGATGCGTTCGCTCGGCGCCGAAGATAATTTCGGCATGGTGGTGGCGAACAATCACAATCAAGCGCTTCATCCACCCACTGATCGGATCGTTCAGCCAGGGCGATATTATCATCGGCGAGATCACGCCGTGCATCGGCGGGCTGTTCGTGCAGATCTGCCGCACCATGGTGCTTGGGCGAACCGCCGCCGGTGGTGCGCGAGAAGTACGCGATCCTGCACAAAGCGCATGGGCTTGGGCATGGCCGCGGCGCAGACCGGCGCGCCGGCGAACGCCGTTGCCAAGGCGATCAACGGGACGTTTATCGAATATGGCTACGAAGAGTATTGCCGGCCGCCGTTCATGCGCGTGCGCGGCCATGGCCTGGGCTGCGGTTCGTCGGCGCCGGGCAGTCTGGAAGATGACAACAAGACCAAGTTGGAAGAGGGGATGACTTTCATCATTCATCCCAACCAATATATGCCGGAGACCGGTTATCTTACGCTTGGGGATACGGTGGTGATGGGAAAGATCGAAAGCGGAGTCGTTGATGCGATCGTCGTGGGATATTCATATTAAAGAGTAGCTTCCGATGAAATTAAACGTTTTGAACTATTTGAACGGCTTGAACCTTCTCGTTCCAATCGTTCAAAACGTTCAAGTCGTTCAAATCGTCGGATCGAGTCGGAGTCGATGAGGATAATATGATTTTTGGCCGACATTCAGTATTGAAACGTGGTTGTTCCACTTGGGATCCGGCGGCAGTGCCACAGGCGGAGTTTCAAGCGCGCCTCGATGGCGTGCGCCGGGAGATGGCGCGGCGCGATCTCGACGCTTTGGTGATTTACGGCGACAATTACTCCTTCGCCGATCTTTGTTACCTGACCAATTATTTTCCTAAAGTGCGCGGCGGCATCGCCGTGGTGCCGCGACAAGGGGCGATATCCATGTTGCTCAATATCGGCAGCCGCGATGTGCCGTTCGCCAAGACACTCACCTGGGTCGAAGATGTGCGCGCGTCGAATCAGGTCGGTAGCGATGGCGCCAAGATGATCAAAGAGAAGGGCTTCGAGAGCGCCAGGATAGGTTTGGCGGATTCAGGTCATGGATTCCCGCTGCCGCAGTTGGAGGATATGAAATCCGCGCTGCCCGACGTGAGCTGGCTGGATTGCGATGACAGCGTTGCGCCGCTGCGGTTGGCCAAGACTGCGCGCGAGCTCGGCGCCATGTCTGAAGCCGGCAGTCTGCTAAAAGAAGTGTGCGCCGGCGCCGCACGGTTTATTAAGTCTGGGCGCAAGGAGTATGAGGTCGTCGCCGATATCGATCGCTTGGCGCGCGACAAGGGAGCTGAAGATATTCGCATCCTCGCCGGCGCCCAAAGGCTCAATCCGCCGAGCTTCAAACAGGCGGCAAACCTCGGTTCTCATTGGGCGCTTTATCTCGCCGTCCAGCATGAACGTTACTGGGCCGAGGCCGGCCGAACCTTTATTCTGTCGAGCGATGGCAAGATTCTATCCGCCTATGATCGAGCGCGGGAAATCGTTGCGGCGATGGCGCAGCAACTCTGGCCCAACGGTAGCGTCGCAGCGATCGACGAGACCGCCCGCAAGGAACTGGGCGAATTCTACTCGAAGGCAGCCGTTTACGGTCTCGCCAACGGCATCGGCCTCAACCAATGGGAAGCGCCGTTTTTGAATGCAAGTGACGCCCATGAAGTTGGTGCAACCACCGTCGGTGTATCGACTTTGAATGAGAATATGACTGTCGCGCTGCGTGTGACCATTGAGAGCGAAGGGAAGATCGTGCTCTACGGCGATAGTTTTCAGGTGACGGCGAGGGGCGCGAAGTCGTTGGTGGCATGAGCCCGATAAAAGACGAGACCCCTCGCTCCGTTCGACGTGACAGCGGAAAAATTATCATACCAGGCTGAGCGAGGAAGCTCGCCCCGTGAAATCGATAAATTTGGATTGATTTATTTTGACTGAAAGACTCCATGAGAATCGCAGTTGATATCGGTGGGACGTTTACCGATTTGGTTGCCGTCGATGACGACGGCCGGGTGTCGCGAAGTAAAGCGCTGACGACACCGGACGATTTAGCGCGCGGCATCGACGATTGTTTGAAAGGTGCCAATGTTGAAGTTGGCGACGCCAGCTTCTTTGTCCATGGTTCCACGGTAACGATCAACGCGGTGCTGGAGCGCAAAGGCGCGCGCACCGGTCTAATCACCACCAAGGGTTTTCGCGACGTCTACGAGATCGGCCGGGGCAACCGTCCGGAAGGTTATAATTTGTTTTTCAAACGGCCGGTGCCGCTGGTGCCGCGCGACTTGCGCCTGGAAGTGGACGAACGGCTCTATGCCACCGGCGAAGTGCTCACCCCGCTTGACGAAACTTCGGCGGCGACGGCGATCGCTGCGTTAAAAAAAGCCGGCGTCGAAAGCGTCGCGGTGTGTTTGCTCCATTCCTATGCCAACGCGGCGCACGAGCAGCGGCTCGGCGAGTTGCTGCGCCAACAGTTTCCCGAAGCCTACGTGTCGCTGTCCCACGAGATTCTACGCGAGTTCCGCGAATACGAGCGCACTTCGACGACGGCGCTCAATTCCTACGTCGGGCCGCTAGTGCGCCGCTATTTGCTCTCGCTGGAAAAAATGCTCAGCGCCGCCGGTTTTCGCGGCACCTTTCGCGTCATGCAGTCCAACGGCGGTGTCATGTCGGCTGAGACCGCCAAGAAAATGCCGGTGACGATGATGGAATCGGGGCCGGTGGCGGGTGTTATCGCCGCCGCGCGGCTTGGTGAAGCGCTCGGCTGCCGCCATATCATTTCCTTCGACATGGGCGGCACCACGGCAAAGTCGAGCTTGATCAAAGACTTTCATCCCGAAGTGACGAGCAGCTACTACGTCGGCGGTTACGTCACCGGCCATCCGATGATGTTGCCGGTGGTCGACATCGTCGAGGTCGGCAACGGCGGCGGCAGCATCGCTTGGATCGATCCCGCCGGCGGTTTGAAAGTCGGGCCGCAGAGCGCCGGCGCGGCGCCGGGTCCGGCCTGCTATGGCAAAGGCGGGGTCGAGCCGACGGTGACGGACGCAAATTTGATCGCCGGCAGAATCGATCCGGAATATTTTCTCGGCAGCGGCATTCGCTTGCAGCGCGACCAAGCGGCGGCGGCGATCATGGCAAAGGTCGGCAAGCCGCTCGGGCTGTCGCTGGAAGATGCGGCGCTGGGAATTCTCACCATCGCCAATTTCAACATGTCGCTATCGGTGCGCGCGGTTTCCGTCGAGAAAGGTTACGACCCGCGCGATTGCGTGCTGGTGCCGAGCGGCGGCGGCGGCGCGCTGCACGCAATCGCCATCGCTCGCGAGCTGTCGGTGCCGCGGGTGATCATCCCGCCGATGCCGGCGCATTTTTCCGCCCTCGGCATGCTGATGGCAGATTTGAAGCATGACTATGTGCAGACCTTCGTCCGCGAGTTAGCCGATACCAGCGGCGGGCAGATCGCCGACGCGTTCGCGGTGTTGGAGAAATCCGCCGGCGATACCTTGCGCGAAGAGGGCTGCAAGCCGGAACAGATGGTCTTGCGGCGCTTTCTCGACATGCGCTACCGCGGCCAGGAGTACACATTGCCGGTGCCGCTGACCGAAGAACCGCGCGCGCTCAGCGACTTTAGTGCGATCCGCGCGCGTTTCGATCAAATGCACCAAGATCACTATGGCCACTCGGCGCCAAAAGAGCCGGTGATGATGGTCAATCTGCGTCTATCCGCGTTAGGAAAGTTCGATAATCGATTACCCCTGGCGACGGCGTCATCTGCCGAAGACCGCGGCGAGCGAGGACGACGGCCGGTGATCTTCGACACCCAGCCGCGTCGACTGTCCGATTTATCTAAGCAGCGGTTTCAAATCTGGCGACCAATTAGCAGGTCCCGCGGTGATCGAAGAGTTGGGTGCGACTATTCTCGTTTACCCCGGTGACACCATGCAGGTGAACGAACACGGCCAACTGGTGATCGAAGTGGGGAGCTAGGAGAAGATTCGGATTCGAAAGTTGGCCGCAAAGAACGAAGGATTCACAGACTCGTAATCGTTAGCCGTAGGTGGAAAAACCGCGGTCCTGGTTTATCGCGCAAATACAAATAATACCGACGATGCCGGACACTGCAAGCGAGCAACTCGCGCGTCAACATGTGGCGCTACGCTACGAACAATTGCCGCACGATGTTAGCGACGCCGTTAAGCTCCACATCCTCGATTCCCTCGGTTGTCTTCTCGCCGGCTCGCGCTTGGAGCCGGGACGGTTGGCCTACAATCTGGCTGAGGCAGGCGCCGGCAACGCCGATTCGACGCTTTTAGGAACGGTTCGACGCGCTTCGTATCTCGATGCCGTGCAGGCGATGGCGACGGCGGCGCATTGCGGCGAACTCGACGATATCCATGGCGGCGCTGCGACCTGCATCGGCGCCATGATCGTTCCCGCCCTAGTGGCGCTGGCGGAAAAACATGGCGGCAGCGGTCGGACTTTTCTCGAAGCGGCGGTCGCCGGCTACGAAACCACGACGCGTATCGGTTTGAGCGTCGATGCGCCGAAGCTGTTTGGCCGGGGCTGGTGGCCGAGCACGGTTTGCGGCGCCTTCGGCGTGGCCGCCGCGGGGGCGAAATTCTTGGGCTGGCCAGTCGACAAGACGGCCAACGCCCTCGGCATCGCTTCGCTTCACAGCGGCGGCATGCTCACCGGCGGACAGGAAGGCGCGACGGCGCGTCATCTCGCTTTCGGTTCCGCGGCGCGCAATGGCCTGCTCGCACTGCTAGCCACCGAGCAGGGATTGACAGGGCCGAAGCGCGCGTTGGAAGATCCGCGCGGCTTTTGTTTCACGCTTTGTGCGGAACCCAAATTCGAGTTTTTCCAAGACTTCAAACAGTTTCATTTGCTCGACGTTGCCTTCAAACCCTATCCCTGCGCGCGCCAATTGCATGCCGGGGTTGAAGCGCTGCTGCGATTGATTAGCCGGCATTCGCAGGGCGCCGGCGGGATTCGCGAGATCGACCTGGCGGTGCCGACGCAAAACGCCGGCATGATCGATCGTCCGGCGACGCCGACGCTGCGCGCGGCGATGTTGGGGAGTGGGCAATATGTGATGGCGGTGACGGCGCTCAGAGGCAAAATCGATCTGGCGTCATTCGACGACGAGTATTTGCAGAGCGAGGCGGTGCGTCGATTGATGGCGCACGTGACGGTCAGCGCCAGCACGGAGCTCGATCGGCATTTCCCGAAATACTGGGCAGGACGGGTAACGGTGAAATTTGCCGACGGTCAGGCGCATATGGAGGAAATCATTGCGCCCAAGGGCGAGGCCGAGAATCCGATGACGCGTTTGGACGTTGAAGAAAAGTTTTTTGGCTTGGCTGGGCCGGTTGTGGGCGAGCAAAAGGCGCGATTGGTTGTTGCATTGGTTCATTCTCTCGAAGCGGCTGATTCACTGGCGCCTATGCTAGCGTCGCTTAAGGTGACAGGGTAGCGACATCGCGCAGCCGAGCTTTCCCACAGGCGGCCGGGGCGCAGGACATGAGGTCGATTGAAGCGGCGCGCAACCCTGAGCTATAACTGTCGAGCTTCAAGCTAATCGTACTAAGATTTGGAGGATCCTTTATGAGCGCAGATACCACCGCAGGTTATGATCTTCTCTATGACATCATCCGGCGCCGCTCGAGCGTGCGCAAGTTGAAGCCTGATCCGATACCCGACGCCTATATCGGCAAGATACTCGAGGCTGGGCGCTGGGCGATGTCGGGGGCAAACTCGCAGCCTTGGGAGTACATCGTCGTAAAAGACGCCAAAGTGAAGAAAGATTTGTTTCGCTGCTACTCGGAGGACAACACCGATTTTATCTATTGGATGGAGCAGCAGCGGGTTTTCGAGCTGCGCCATCCGGCCTATCAAATGACCGCCGACGAGGCGGTTGAACGGCAGCGCCGCGGCGCTGGATGGTCGGAGGCGCCGGCGTTGATCGTCGTCGTCGGCGATGGACGGCGCCAGTGGGGGACGGTGCAGGGCGCGCATACGTTTGGGCGCGATCAATCGCATCTTACCGACGGCTTGGCCAATACTTGCACGTTCATGCATTTGGCGGCGGTGTCCCTCGGGCTCGCGACCCAATGGGTGACGATTCACGTCCAGGAACCGTTCAAGAAAGTACTCGACGTCCCCGATCTGATGATGCTCTATCTAATTATCCCCATCGGTTATCCCGCCGTGCAGCCGTCCGAAGGCGTGCGCCGGCCGCTCGACGAGATCGTGCATCACGATCACTACGAACAAGACAAATTCATGAGCAACGAACGGGTAATCCAGTTCCTTTACGAGCTGCGCGGAAAGACATTGCAGACCTATCGGCAGTCGTATGTCGGCAAGGATGAGCCGGAAAAGAAGTAACGGATGATGGGCAAGGGGTCAGGCGTGTTGGGAAAATTTTTAATGACACTATTCGGTTTATTTTTCGTTTTAGCCTCTAACGCGGTTTCCTTTAGCGCACAAGTCAGCGGCGTTACGAAGATCACGGCGGGTTATGGCGGCGAGTTGGGTTATCAGGCGCCGATATGGCTGGCCCATGAGCTGAAGTTGTTCGCCAAGCATGGCATGACTTCGGAACTGGTGCGCATCGCCGGCGGCGCGCGCAGCACGGCGGCGCTGTTGGCCAATGCCCTGCAAGTGTCGCAGAGCGCCGGCGTGGCGCCGGTACAAGCGAATTTGGCCGGCGGCGATCTGGTGATCATCGCGACTTCGACCAATCGGCCGACGGTGAGTATCGTCGGCCAGCCGAAGACGGTGAAGAAACCCCAGGATCTGGTCGGCAAGACCGTTGGTCTGGTCGGTCCGGGGGAGATGAACACTTTCTTTTTTCTCAATGCGCTGGAACGCTGGGGCATCGATCCGAAATCGGTCACTGTCCTGGCGATTCCCGGGACACAGCCGCGGCTCGCCGCGGTGGTCGCCGGCACCATCGATGCGACGGTGTTGGCGCCGCCGTTTAGCTTCGAAGCGGAAAAGTACAATCTGACGCCGCTGGCGGATTTCGCCACCGGATCGGATCCATTTCCCCAATCCGGCTTGGTGGTGCGCAAGGAACTGCTGCGCAGCAACCGCGATCTGGTCAAGCGCATGCTGATGGCCTATGTCGAGGCGATTCAGATACTCAAAAGCGACGCCGAGAGAAGCCTGCCGATCATGAAAAAGTACATGCGCATCACCGACGAGGTTATCGCCAAGCGCAGTTACGAGTACTATTCCAAGCTGTTTTCTCTACCGCCGTTGACCGACGAGAAAGCAATCGGCGTGGTGCTCAAGTTTCTCGCCACCCAGCCGGGCGGGGCCGGTGCCAAGAGCGCCAAAGCCGAAGAGTTCTTCGACAATAGTTTATTACAGGAGTTGAGCAAGGAAGGTTTCTTCGCGCGCCTGCAGGCTGGCAAAGGGTCGTGAGGAGAATAGGACAAGGTAAGGGGTGAAGGGTGAGGCGTAGGCGAAATAACTGGGGATTCTTAATCAAGGCCTTCCTGCGCCGCATTCAAAGTTTCAATCAGGATATGATGCGATGGCGAAAAGACTGCTCACTGCTCTGGCTGGGTTTATCGGAGGTGGCGTTTTAAGCATTCTGATATTTGCACCCTTCGTATCAATTTTCGACATCGATGTTCAAAGTGTAGTGCCGGGCGCTCTCGCGGTAGCTTTCTTTTGCGGTGTGATCGGGTTTTGTTTTCCAGGTTTAGGCGTTAGGTTGTTTTGGCTCGTCGATTGGTGACGAAGATCGATGCCATCGAGACGGCGACAATTTGGGAGTCGGATGGGTTTCATTGCGAGGCGCTGCAATAGAAGGGCGACCAACCTGGCGCCCCTGCAGCTGACAAATCTTTTGTGAACTTTGCGTTCTATGCGGCCAATGGTTCGATTCCGAACTGCTTCGTATGTGAACTTTGTGCCCTTTGTGGTTAAAACTCCGAGGTATTTATGTCCGTCGATCCCATCACTGTAGAAATTATTCGCTGCGCTTTGAAAGCCGCCGCCAACGAGATGTCGGCGGTGCTGAAGAAGACCGCTTACAACATGATGATCTACGAGGTGCAGGACTACTGCGTCGCGGTGCTCGATCACGAAGGGCGGACGATGTCGCAGAACGAAGGCGCGCTGCCGATCTTTCTCGCGGACCTGGGCGTCGCTGTTCAGGATGGCATCGAAGTGTACGGCAAAAATAACATTCATCCCGGCGACGTCTTTCTGGTGAACCATCCGGAGATTTGCGGCCAGCATTTGAACAATATGGCGGTGTACACGCCGTTCTTCTGGGAAGGCGAGCTGGTCAGCTTTCTCGCCGTGCGCGCCCATTGGATCGACGTCGGCGGCGGCAGCACCGGTTTCGGGTCGAGCAATACACGCGATGTTTATGAAGAGGGACTGCAAGTACGCTCGGTAAAAATTTACAAACGAGGCCAGCCAAACGCGGAAGTGCTGCGCTTGATCGAAGACAATATCCGCTTCCCCGAGTCATCGCTTGGCGACTTGCGGGCGCAGATCGCGTGCTGCCGCACCGGCGAGGAGCGTTTGCAACAAATTTGCCGCAAATACGGCGGCGCGCGCTTTCAAGCGGCGGTGCAAGCGATCTGGGCTCAGACCGATAAGCTGGTGCGCGAGTCGGTGCGGGGGATTCCCGACGGCGTTTACGAAGCGGCGTCGTTTCTCGACGACGACGGCCGGGTCATGAACAAGACTATTCCGCTCAAGATCAAAGTCGTCGTGCGCGGCGATGAGCTGACCATCGATTATTCTGAAGTTGCCGATCAAGTGCCGGGCTTTATCAACTGCGGCGAATCCGGCGGCATGGCCGCCGCGAGGGTCGCTTTCAAGGCGCTGACGTCGCCGCAACGTGAAGTGAACGAAGGATCGTTTCTCGCGTTGAAAGTGATCCTGCCACCGGGAAAATTGCTCAGTGCGCGCCGGCCGGCGCCCATCGGCGGCTGGAGTCTGTCGTTGCCGACCGTGCTCGATACGATCTTTTGCGCCCTGGCACCGGCCTTGCCGAATCTTGTGCCGGCGGCGCATAAAGGCGACATGGGCGGCTATGCGATTTTCGGCATGAACTCCAAAACCGGCCGGCGTTACGTCTGCCAGAATATTATCGGCGGCGGCTGGGGCGGACGGCCCTTCGAAGACGGCGTTTCGTCGGCGGTGTCGATGTGTCAAGGCGATGTCAAAAACACGCCCATCGAGTTACAGGAGCTTTACTATCCATTGCTCTATGAGTGCCATGCTTTTCGCACCGACAGCGGCGGCGCCGGCAAGTTTCGCGGCGGCAACGGCGTCGAAGTGCGGGTCAAGCCGCTGGAGAATTGTTTCCTGAGCCGAAACACCGACCGCATCAAGTGTCCGCCCTGGGGCTTGCTTGGCGGCGCCGCGGCGATGGTCAACGAGACGCGCATCGAGCGTGACGGCAAAGACGAACAGCTGCCTGGCAAGTTTAGCCAGATGCAAATTCATCGCGGCGAGACCGTAACCTTTTTTACCGCCGGCGGTGGCGGCTACGGAGCCCCCGGCGAACGCAAAGCGGCGGCGGTGGCGCGCGACGTCGAACTCGGTTATTCGTCGCCACAGAACGCCCGTAAGAATTATCCGCAGGCCTTTCCAGCTGAGGCGAAAACCTAACCAACAATTGTCGGATCGGAGGCGATCATGAAAAAACTCATTCGATATGCGCCGATGATGTTTGCGACTCTGTTGTATTGCGGCGACGGTTGGGCGCAGGCGAAGAAAGCCATTTCGCTCGCCGAGCTCGCCGCTTACACCGGCGCCGATCGCGAGCAGCGGCTGAGCACCGGGGCAAAAGCGGAAGGCAAGGTGGTTTGGTACACGTCGCTCGCCGGCAGCTCGTACAAGGACCTCGCCAAAGGCTTCGAGACCAAATACGGCATCAAGATCGAGCCGTACCGCGCCACCAGCACCGATATCATGACCAAGGTCACGGCCGAGGCGCAGGCCAAGCAGGTTATCGCCGACGTGATCGAGACGACGCTGCCGACTCTGCGTTTTCTGCGCGAGAGCAAGATGCTGATTCCTTACACTTCGGTGCATCTCGCCAAATATCCGGCCCATGCCAAGGAAAATGCCACGAAGGGATTGGTCTACTGGGGCATCGATCGCGAGACCTACATGGGCGTGGGGTACAATACCAACGTCATCCCCGCCGCGGCGGTCCCGAAAAACTATGGCGATCTATTGAAGCCGGAGCTCAAAGGCAAGATCGGCTTCGTCTCCAACGAGACCGGCACACGCACGCTCGGCTCGATACTCAACGTCAAAGGCGAAGAGTTCGTCAAGAAGCTCAGAGGCCAGGATATCACTCTGCAAAATGTCTCGGGCCGGGCGATGGCCGATTTGGTGTTGTCAGGCGAAGTACCGCTGTCGCCGACGATTTTCCGCGATCACGCGATGGAGATGAAAGCCAAGGGCGGTCCCATCGATTGGGCGGCGATGGAAGTCGTGCCGACCAATGCCGGCGGCGTGGTGATTGTCGCTCAGGCGCCGCATTCCCATGCGGCGGTTTTGCTCACCGACTATCTCCTCGGACCCGAAGCGGCGAAAATTCTCGGCGACCTGGAATATGGCAGCGTGTTCAAGCCGGTCTCCTACAAACTCTGGTATCCCGAATCGGGAATGTCGACGGCGCAGTATGACAAGGCCGCCGAGCGTTGGGAGAAGTTGCTGAGAGAGATAGGCAAAAAGCAAACCTAGTATTGCCGGGTTCAATCAACTGCCCAACAATTTTTTCATGCGCTCGATGATCTCCGGCGGCTGGGCAATAACTTCTCGCGCCAGAGCCGCCATCTCCTCGCCGCCGATGGCATCGACGACCCAGCGGCGCTTTTTCAGCTCCTCCAGCAGCCCAGGGTCTTTGAGTGATCGATGATAGGCATCGCGCAGTATTTTTACTCTCGCGGGCGGCACGCCGGGGGCGGCTACCATGGGCCGGCCGAAGACGGCGGGCGCGAGCAGGACGGTGGCTAGACGGCGACCGGCATCGGAAACTTTGTATTGATCCATGATTTCGTGAATGGTCGGGACGTCGGGAATGCGTCCGTCGCGCTTTTTTGGAGTTTGCATGATCGGCCGGACAAATCCGTTTTTGTGCCAGGTGAGATAAGGCTCCCGGGCAAAGTAAGTGCTGATCGTCATGGTACGGCAGTGCAGCTCGCCGCGTTCTATGCCGAGGTCGACTTCGTTGCCGCCGGGATAGCCGGTGACGATGTTAAACTTCGACCCGATATTTTCCTCCAAAAACTTGGGGACGTAGTAACTGGTGGTGCTGGTTCCAGGCGCGCCGCACTTGGGCGGCTCGGCGGCTTTGCGGATAGCTTCGATTGATTTGTATGGACTATCCATTCTCATGACGAGGATCGAGTCGGTTTGTTCCGGCGTGCCGATCCAGGTGAATTTCGACCAATCGAATTGAACTTCTTTGCGCCCGGCGAGTTGATCGAAATAGATCCACGGACCGAGCGCGCCAAGGGTCAGGCCGTCCGGTTTGGCAACGCCATAAACGTAGTTGGCGGCGATCAAGCCGCCGCCGCCGGTCATGTTTTGAACGATAAAGTTGGGATTGCCCGGCATGTATTTGCCCATGTATTGAGCGAAGATTCTCGCCCAGAGATCATAGGCGTCGCCGGCCAGATAGCCGACGATAATGCGTATGGTCTGGCCTTGATAGAAGGGCGCTTGGGCGTGAAGATTCGTATTCGATGAAAGAAGTAACAACAGCGCCAATGCAGCTCGCTTCATAACATCCCCCGGATTGGCCAATTGAGCCGTGGTTCGTTTTGGTCGAGAACCATCTTCTCGTTGATGATGACACTCACTTCCTATCTCTCATTTCGAGCAAGGCGAGAAATCTTTCTCAATCGCCGCAACTAGGATGAAATCAAATTGAACTACTGCCGTTAATCGAATCAGTTTACACTTTGACATATTCGCCTGTTCTAACGATACAGCCCGTCGATGTAACCGCCGCGGTCGAGTTCTTCCAGGAATTTCGTATCGATGAAGTCTTTGGGGTCGGCGTTTCTTGCCGCGGGGATTTGCTCGGCGAGTTCGGCGAAGACGGCCTTGAAGCCTTCGATCGTCGGGTAGGGTTTGCGCGGCAGGAAACTGCGCAGGACCTGAAGCGACTCTTCCTGTTCGCGATCCTGCTGCAAGCGGATGTAGCGGCGAAAGGCTTGCTTCGAAACGACGGCATTGGTCATGGCCAGATGAATCCACGACAAAGGATTTGACTACGCGCCGGGAAATGTCCGGCGATTTCGCCAGCTGGGCCCGCGTCGTCACCAGGCCGGTATGCTGGAAGGGAATATTCATCTCCTCCATGTTGGCGAGCAGGCGCATGCCGGCTTCCTGAGCTTTTTTGTCATCCGGCGGTTCGACTATGGTGGCGTCGATGCTTTTGGCGATTAACGCGGCCAGACGCGTCGGCGCGCCGCCAACTTGGAGCAAGGTCAAATCTTTTTCCGGATTTAAGCCGAGCTTGGTTATGAGTAAGCGCGTGGCCCGATCAGCCCCGGCGCCGAAACGCGATACGCCGACCCGTTTGCCTTTCAAGTCGGCTGCCGAATTGATTTCCGGACGGGCGATCAGCCGGTACAGCAGCTTGTTGAGAAAGCCCGCGATCATGACGAGATCGGCACCTTGCAGCTTCGGCGCCGACATCAACGAGCCGGTCATCTCGCCAAAGGCGATATTGCCGGCGATCAGCGCGCGTTGCACCAAGGCGCTTTCGAGATAAAGTACTTCGACGTCGAGGCCGTTTTTTTCGAAGATTCTGCCTTCTTTGGTGATCCATAGCACCGACATCGCCACCGACGGCGCGCCGTAGCCGATGCGCAGTTTTTCGGCGGCGCGAATCGTATCAGGAAAAGCGCAGCCAAGTAGGAACAACAGGATTAGCGTATGGCAGCGGATTCGTTTCACATCACTATAGAGGTTCAAATCGTTCAAGCCGTTCAAATCGTTTAACTCCGGTTTTCCCAACTCCCTCGTCCACCTCGGGTGAGGGCAACGCTTGAACGGAGCGAGAGCGGTTTGAACGGCTGGAACGGCTTGCATAATTTACGGCGCTGAGAGTTTTTTTAAAATATTCACTGCTTCGCGCGGAGCTTTGAGAATCGATGCGGCGATAGCGCCGGCTTCCTCGCCGGGCACCAGACGCGGCGGTGAGCCCTGGCTCTTATTCCATTCCGTTAAGAACGCTTGGTCTTTGCCCATGGCTAGGAATGCTTTGCGCAGTTCGGCGACCAACGCTGGTGGAGTGTTGGGTGCCACCGCCATCATGCGGGTGAGCGAATAGCCGCCAATCAATGCTTTCTCCGCTTCCCATGCGGGTCCGAGGCATCGCGCCGGTAAATCGTCCGGTAGACTCTGTGATCGACGGCAGATCGATGCCGAGCTCTTTCCACACCGGATCTTTGGCGACGTTACCTTTGCCGTCGAGAAAGCCGACCTGGTAGAGCATTGACGTCGAGCCTTCACGCACCCAGGGCATCACCGCAGCGCGAAATGCCGACGGCGGTTTCTTGCGTGAAATTCACTTCGCCGGCGCTCGTAGGCGAGCCGGATCGGGCCGGCGCCGCCGTAGCCGGTGACGTAGGTGGGACTTTTTACGCCGAGCAGATTCATCGCCGCCAGCATCGACACGTCCTTGATCGAACCGTAGCCGGAGCCGCCGATGACGATGGCGCCTTTAGGGCTCAATAGATCGTGTGCGGATTTGACGCCGGTCTTGTCGGTGCGGACGAAGGCTGCGACCGATTCGGAGCTGCCGCCAACGATCGGCATCTTGGTCACATCGAACTCGATTCCCGGCAATTCGATCAATTGATTGATCGGCGTGCCGGTGGCAAACAGCGCGGTGAGTCCGTCCGCTTTGGCTTTGCCGTAAACATAGTTGGTGCCGACGATCTCGCCGGCGCCCGGCATGTTTTCGACGATGATGGTCGGATTGCCGGCAATCAGCCGCGGCAAGTGACGCATCATCAAGCGCGCGACGATGTCGCTGCCGCCGCCGGCTGCGGAGGCAACGATGACGCGCAATGTTTTACCTTGGTAGAAGGGCTCGGCGGCGAAGGTGATTGCCGCTGACGCCGATGCGAATAGCACTGTGAGCAGTAAGACAGCGGCTGACCTGATGAATCTCATAATGGACAGCGTCTTGCTACGGAAAGAGAAAGGGTAAAGACGCAAGATTCTCACCGAACGATCTGCTGGCCTCGCCTAAGCTGTCAACAACTTCGCCAGCACCGCGACATCGTCTGCTTCTTCCAACCGCAGCGCCAGCTCGATGGCTTCGTCGATCTTAGCGCCGCCCAACGGCTTTGCCGCGTAGCTCGCCATGCCGCGAAAGGCGGCGACGAGTTCATCCGAAGTCACGGGATTGTTCGGGTTGCCTTTGGGATAGATGACTTTTGCCGTGAATACTTTGCCGTCGCGCATGACGATCTCGACGACTTGCGGTTTGACATCCATCGGGCCGTGATCGAACTCGGGCGTGAGAATAGTCTTTACCGCGCGGCGAGATCGAGAATTTCTTCGCTGCGAATTCTCGCATCGGTGAATTCTTCCAGCGACAGCCCGCCGCTGACCAGTGTCGCGGCGACGGTGTAGGGAATGCTGAACTGGGCGTCAACCACGCCTTCGGGGCGGTGTTTCTTTTTTTTCTCATCTTCAGTCCAGCCGCCCACCGAGCGCATGTCGCGTTCACCGATCTGCACGCGGACTTCCTGGATATCGCGGGCCTTGATCCCATGCTTGCGCACGAGATCCAAGACGCCGGTGACGGCGCAGTGGGTGTAACGGCAGGAGGGAAATGGCTTCGGACCGACCAGAACGATTTCGAAGCGGCTCCCCAATTGATCGAGCAGTTGGGCGTAGTCGCCCTCTTGCTGATAAAAAGTTTGAAAGAACCCAGCCGCGCCTTGCAAGACTTCGCCGGCTGCGGGGTAACCCACCGAAGCGAGGGTTGCCGCGACCACCCCGCTCTGCGACGCGAAGCCGACGCCGAGCCGCTTGGTCAGCGACGGCGCCACCGTGCTGTTGCCGGCCACGGTGGAACGGCAAAAGGCGATGCCGAGAGCGTTGTGCATACCGTCTTCGTCCAGTTTAAGGATTTTCCCGCAGCCTGCCGCGGCGGCGAATGGTCCGAGGGCGATGGCGCGCGCGTGCACCGGCTTGGGATTGGTCGCCAAACCCAGACGGATGCCGAAGTCGACGCCGAGGCATACCGCGGTAATGAAATCTTTGCCGGAAACTTTGCCGGCTTTCTGCGCCAGTGCGAGGGCAGCCGGGATGACGGTGACGCTGGATTTGTAGGCGATGCGGTCGTCGTTGATGTCGAGCTCGCGGCTATGGCCCATGGCGGCGTTGACCAGCGCCGCCGCAGCCTGCGGCAATTTTCACCGGTGACGAGCACCGAACTTTCATTGGCGCCGCCGCTCAGTGCACGGCGCCGGCCAGCGCTTGCTTTATCCCCGGCGCGCTGGAACCGGCGGAATCGTCCCGAGAGTGTAAAGAATATGCTCCTTGGTCGCGCGCAGCGCATCGTCATCGAGCGCATCGAAGCCGGTGCGCGGCGAGATAGCTGGCGATTGTTTGGTTAACGTGCCAGTGCCGATCATTCTCCTTCATCGAAAGCGTTCCAAGTGTTCCTGTCGTTACAATTGTTGCCCTCACCCTGGCCCTCTCCCGCAGAGCGGGCGAGGGGATCGGATTGCATTACACGGTTGGAATTTGAACAAATTCAATTGTATTTTATTCGTCACGCGGCCCTTGAGGCATTCGGTATAACCGCGATCCCAAGCTTCTTCGTAGTCCGGCAGTTCGTTCAAAAGAAGAATATCGTCGTAGGTGCCGTGGCCGGAGCCGAGCGTCGTTCGGGATGGACGCATTCGCGGCGCGGCATCGGTAAATTATACTTCTTCCAACTGTTGTAGTACTCGCCCATGAGCTGGAGATAATATTCCAGGGGAATCGGCGGCTGGTGCCACTGGGAGCCCAAGTTGGAGCCCGGCTCGCGGCGCCATTGGTTGAAGCGCGGATGATGCCTTGGCTCATCATGAAGTCGACGCCGTCTGAAGTCGACTTGACCGCTTCGGCGACGGTTTTGAAGCCATACGGCTTAGCCATCTCGACGCCGCCGACGAAGTTGGGGCGCACATTGCCTTCACCGAATATATCGACCTCGTCGATCCTGCTTCTCACCCAGCCGTCCCAGCCGACGCGGCGGTTCTTGCCGGGGTTGATCCATTCGAACAAGCGCTTTTCCCACACTTCCATGTTCGAGTGATGGCAGTCGACGCCGGCGGTGCGATAATGCTTCATGGTGTCTTTGTCTTGGGCGTTGGATTGCAAATTGACGAAGCGCCGCCGCCCACCCCACTTAAGGGCCGAGACATATTCGGAATAGAAGTCGAGCTCGTTCTTGCCGTGCAGGGTTTTGACAATCGTGCCGCCGGTGATGAGAAAATCCATCGGCGGGGTGAATCCGACCTCATCGGTGGCGTCCTGTTCGATGGAGCGGGCCACTTCGACCATGTACTTGACCGGTTTCACCGGAGCGTCGAAGGTGAAATCCTTCGAGTCCTTCATCTGGCGCATTGATATTGATGTCGCCGAAGCGGCATTCTTCATCGGGGCCCCAATATTGGCAGTTACGAAACACCGTGACAAAATAGCCGAAGGCGATGATCTCGTGATAGGCAGTGCCGTCGTCGAACTTGCGGGTGTAGTATTTCATCGGCTTGGGAAAATAGACCTCACAGATCTCTTTGCCGTTAAGAAACAGTTTCGGCTGGCCGTCGACGACGTCGATGACGTAGGGTGAGTTTGAATCGAGCGAGGTTTGAATGCTCACCGGCCTGAGGCCGTACACGCCGCGGCGAATCGTGAACCATTCGGGCGTCTTGCGATGCTCCTTGCGCTTCATGTCCTTCATCGCCATAAGGTCGTAGGAGAACAGCCGGTAGGACTTCACCAGAGCCTGGGATGCCAACTCCAAAGCGGCGTCGGTGAACCAGTGACCGACGCGGAGCAGGTCATGTTTCAAGATGATCTCCCGCGGCAAATCACGGTAGCTGTGAAAATAGTCCTCGAGTTCGTCTAACTTCCTGGCGTTGGTTGCTTCAATGGTTGATTCCATTTTATCAACTGCCGTGGCGGTTCGGATTGTCGCGGATTGCTATCGGAATCACATTTCCCGAAGCGAAAGAATGTCAAGGAAGCAAATCATGCGACCGTCTATTGCGTCGCCATCTTCTTGACGATCTCCCGCGTCGGCCCGGTGGCGGCGCGAAACACCGAGGCATTGACCCGCTCCGCTTCTTCGCCGACAAAACTCAAGAGCTGGAACTGCAGCATGCGTTCTGACTCCGCTCTAAACTCCCGATCGGCAAAGGTGTCGCGAAAAGCTTTTCGCACCACATCAGAAACTCGCCGGGGGTTTTCGGCGGCATGGTGATGAAGCGCAGCATGGTGCGCGAGCCGCCGGAGATTTTGTAAGCGTCGGCCAGCGGCCCGCTGGGATCGCTGCCTTTGACTCTTCGAAAAAATTCCTTGAACGACGGCAGGTCGGAGCGGGAGTCGGCGACCGTGTCGCCGTCAGGTCCGAGCAAGCCTTCTTGATAGAGCGGCAGCACGACGCCTTCTTTGACCATGAGCGAGCCGCCGGTGTTATATCCGGTCAGACTTTCGGAAGTGACATTGATTTCGCCGCGCTGAATGGCGACACGAAGTTCGGCGACGCCGGCGTAGCCGGTGACATACTTGATAGGGAACTCCCAGTTGATCGAAGGCAAGCCGAAGCGCGAGATCCTTGTTGTTTTCCCTGGTGAAACCGCCGAGAATGATCGGGCTTTGCCGGTTTGAGCAAATCCGCCGGAGCTTTTTACCTCCGTGTCGGCGCGGATATAGACAATGGAGGTCTCGGCGGCGCCGGCGATGATCGGCATTTTATTGAGGTCGTAACGCACACCGGCGCCGCCGAGGATTTGCGGCAGGTACATGCCCGAGAAGACGCCGACCGTCAGCCCGTCGGGCTTGGCGATTTCATAAACATAGTTGGCGCCGATGATGCCGCCGGCGCCGCTCATGTTTTGCACCACGACTGCGGGGTTGCCGGCGACATGCTTGGGAAAATAGCGAGCGATCAGCCTGCCGAACACATCGGTTGGGCCGCCGGCGGAAAAGTTGACGAGAAAGCGAACCGTCTTGCCTTTGTAGTAAGGTTCCTGGGCAAGCGCGCTCGCCAGGACCGAGTGGTAGAGCAGGGCCGCGCAGAAGATTGCCAAGAGCGGACCAGATTTTTTACCCATGCACTCACGCCTTTCTGCCGATTAGATAGGAGAGTGAGGTTTCGGCCGGATGCGGTGCCGCCATTCAAGCCCGTTCGGCGGCCAATCATCATGCCCGGCTAATACTTAAAGTATCCTTCTTTGAGCAACTGATCGATGATGGTGGTTTCGATAAACGCCGCCGGATCGGCTTTCAATGCCGCCGGCGTGGTGCGGCTGATCGCCTGCAATGTGTTTTTCATCGCGTCCAGTTTCGGCCGGGGATTTTTGTCGGCCCATTTGGCGTACGCGCTGTACGAGTATTCGGTGTCCTCGCGGCTGGTGCCGAGAAAGTCGACGAGATAAGCGATGGTCTTCTCCGTATTATTGAAATAGAACTTCATCGCGTCAGCCAGCGCGCGTTCGATCCGCACCACGGCATCGCGATTACTGGCTAAATAGGATTTCAATACCCACTCGCCGTTTTGCTGCCATTGAATGCCCAAATCGGGCAGCGCGTAGAGTTTATGAATGCCGCGCGCCTCGGCGATACGATCGAAGGGCGGCGGCAGCACGGAGAACTGCACGTCGCCTTTTTCGAGTTGGACGATCACATTGGCCCAATCGGGCCGCCCCATCTGCACGAACTTCACGTCTTTCTCAGGATCGATGCCGAGCTTGGATAGACCGAAACGCATGGCGACATCGGGCGCGGCGCCGAACGGCCCGCCGACCTGGCCGAGCTTGCCTTTGAAATCGGCGACCTTGGCAAACTCCTTGCGCGCCACCAGATAATAGGGAAAGACGTTAATCCAGGACGCGACGTTGACAAAGGGCGGCGCGCCTTCCAACGTAGCGGTGGTAAATGCCGCCCCGGCGCCCATGGTGAACTGCATGCTGCCGCCGAGCATCGCCTGCACCGCGGCGGTGGTTTGCGTCTCGATGATCTTAACTTCGATGCCATGCTTGGCGAAGAAGTTTTCTTTCTGCGCGATTATAAACGGCCCGGTGGCGGGATTAATACCGGTCTGGCCGATGGTCATCTTGATCGGCTGGCCGGCGAGGTGAGTTGCCACCGACAGCACCATGATAACGGCGATGCCGAAAATGGTTTTCAACATGGGTGGTCTCCTTCGATTTGCCCGATCATATTTCCGGGCGTGCGGAGCTGTCAAGGAGAAGTAGATAAGGATAAAGGCGCACGGAGGAGGACTACGACGATGGCAAGGGAATTAATGCTGTCAGGAGTGAGATCGACGCCAGGAAGAATTTTTTGAGAGACCTCGTTGAATTAAAAATCGATTCTCCGGCGAATAATTTTCGGGAGTCTGCAACGTGAAGATCGATTGATAGGATTCTCAAGCAACGAATGCGTATGAGCAGCTTGCCTCGTTTCACGGATTCGCGCTAAGGATTGGTTGGCAACTAGCCATGAATTTTGGAGGAAGAGAAAAAGCCTTTTGATCGAAGTAGGCTTCTAACCCCGCATTCCCCGGCGGGCATTCGCTGCAGCGCAGACAGAGTTTCCGCTGAAGCTCAAATATTTCTATGGAGGATTCAATTATGCGGATTAAACTCAGCTATAGAATGGCTTCATTCTTATGGATTCTCTTATTTCCTGAGACAAATTTTTTGTCCGCCCAGGACGGCTATTTCAAGGGCAAGACCATTCGCATTATCGCCGGTTTTCCCGGCGGTGGCGGCGTCGATGCCGAGGCGCGTATGATGGCGCGCTTCCTGGGGCGTTATATTCCAGGCTATCCGACGATGCTGGTGCAAAATATGCCGGGGGCGGGAGGAACGGTAGCGAGCAATTGGTTCGAGCAGTTCGCCAAGCCCGACGGCTTGACCTTGCACTACACCAGCACAACGTCAATCAATCAGCAGGCCATGAGCGTAAAAGAGGCCAAGCATGATCTGACCCGCTGGCCGGCGATCGGCAGCGTGCGGCGCGGCACGTCGGTCGCGCTGATCCGAAAAAAAAGCCTGGAGCGTCTGACCGGCGGCGGCGAGCCGCTCAAAGTCGGCGTCCGCTCGGGCGACGAAAGTTGGAACGCGATCTTTCTCTGGGGCGCGGAGTTTCTCAAATGGAATGTCCGGTGGGTGCAAGGTTATCCGGGCGGCGGAGAGATTCTGCTTGCCTTCGAGCGCAACGAAACCGACATTTATCCAACCGCGACTTTGCCGACCTTGCAGAAGCTTATCGGCCAGGGCTTCACGCCGTTTGTGCAACAGGGCATGTTGGGCGCCAACGGCGTCTTCCAAAGGCGCAGCGAGTTTGCGGATGTGCCGGTTTTTGAAGACGTGGCTAAGGAGCAACGGCCGAGCGGCGTGCCGTGGCAGGCCTATACCGTATTCGCCGGCACCGACAGCGTCGGCCGGCCGCTGCATGCGGCGCCAAAGACGCCGGCGAACTTGTTGCGCCAACTGCGCGACGGCTTTACGCGCATGAAGGACGATGCCGAGTTCAAACTGGAGCTGAAACGGGTGAGCGGCGACGATGCGCAAATGCTTTCAGCCGCCGAGACCGAGCAACTGCTGCGCCAACTCGTGGTCGTGTCGCCGCCGATCCAAGGTTACATCAACGGCCTGATGAAAAAATATTTGAATCGGTAGAATTTCGGATCGGTGGGACGAGCGGATCATTGGCCGCAAAGAACGCAAAAAACACAAAGATTCGACCGGTGCGCTCCGCGCACCGGTCGGCCTCGGATTATTTTCTCTCCTTACGAATGCCAATTCGGATTTCCATTCTTTGCGCTCTTTGCCGCTAGTTTGTCGGTTGCCAATGTTATCCGATAATGTTTTGAACAGCTGCCACGATTGGAATGACTGCAACGCGGTCGAGTGCGGCAAACCTTTTCGACGCCGTTGACAGCAACAAATACTCTCGACTACTGTCCGCAAAGGCACGCATCGGCGCAAGAACTGTCGTAGCGAAGGGAGAGAGCCATGCTTAGCTTTCGAACGGTGTTGCTGATTCTGTTGGCGATTCCGGGCGGCGTAGTGGCGGCGCAGGCGGCGGTTGCGCCCAACAAGATGACGATCGCGTATGCTTCCATCGGCCCGCGCTCGGCGCCGCTTTGGGCTGCCGACGAGTATGGAATCTTTCGCAAATATGGCATCGAGCCGCAAGTGATCTTCGTGCGCGGCGCGCCGACGTTGGTGGCGGCGCTGACTTCCGGCGACATGGATATCGGTTACACCGGCGGCACGGCGGTGCTCGGCGCTTCGGTGGCGGGCATCGACTTAAAAATTCTCGCGGTACTGACCAACCGGGTGACCTACGACTTGGTGGCGCGACCGGGCATCAAAAGCGCCGAAGACTTACGCGGCAAACGCTTCGGCGTCACCAGCATCGGCGGTACGTTGTGGATGGGCGGCGTCCTCGCCTTGGAAAAGATGGGCATAGACAGCAGCCGCGACGATATCCGCTTTCTCGTTCTCGGCGACCAGGTGGTCCTCAGCTCAAGCGCTGGAAGATAACCGCATCGACGCCACGGTGCTCGATATGGTGTTTAGCAAGCGGCTCGCCCAAAAGGGATTTCCTATTCTCGCCGAGCTGCACAAGACCAACCTGCCGATCACCAGCACGAGCATCGTCGCGCGCCAGGGTTACATCCAGAAAAATCCCCAGCTCATGGAGAATTTTATGAAGGCGGTGATGGAGGGGATCGCCTTCGTGCTTGGCCCGGTGAACAAAGCTGCGACGATCAAGTTGCTGCAGCGGCGTCTGCATGTGAGCGAACGCGAGGCCGAAGAAGGTTTTGTCGACATGCTCATCGGCATGGACAAGAAACCGTTTCCGTCGATGGAAGGCTTGCGCAATATTCAGCGCTTGATGAAACAGCGCAACCCGAAAATGGCCAACATCAAGGTGGAAGACTTAGTCGACGATCACATCCTGCGCCGCCTCGACGAGAGCGGCTTTATCGACAAGTTGTTTGCCGTCCACGGGGTGAAGTAGCGGTTGATGCGCCGCTGAGCGTTGACAAGGCAAAAGGCGCCGTGAAATATTCGCCCAGAACGAAAATCGGTCTCGGCGGGAAATTGGAGAGCGATACCATGATTGAATTGAACCCCGAATCGACTGGACTGGTGATCGTCGATATGCAAGTGGAGGGCTGCGAACGCCATGGCCCTGAGATGAAACCGGTCATCGCCAACATCCGCGCTTTGCTCGATCGCTTCCGGGCGATTGACGGCAAGATCATTCATGTGCAATCGGTGCGCACCAAGGAGCATCCGGAATTCACCGTATTCGGCCGGCCCTATGGTTTGATCTTGGGCAGCCCCGGCGCCGATTTCGTCGAGGAATTAAGACCGCTGGCGGGCGAGACGGTGGTGCAGAAGACTTCGCATGACTGCTTCTACAAGACGAGCATGGAAACAGCGCTCGACAAGCTTGACCTGCGCGCCTGCCGTGACACGGTGATCGTCACCGGCATCGGTTCGAGCAACTGCGTCTATCATGCGGTGATTGGATTTCACATCCGCAATTATTACACGATCGTGCCGGAAGATTGCATCCATGGCGTCGCCGCGCACTCGCAGCCTTTCGCGTTGGCGCAGTTCCGCTCCAACGCGTACAACTTCAACGTGACGGTGTCGCGATCCGACCAGCTGCAGTTAGATGCCGCGCCAGTCCCGCGGCGTGGGATGGCCCGGGCTTGAAAGCTCGACCGATCATGGGGCCGCGACGCAAGCTCGGATTACTCACCGTTCTGGTTTCATACCTGTTTGTTGCCGCGCCGCCGTCGCTCTTCGCGCAGAGTATGAAGGTGCCCTATGCGGCGCTGTCACCGACCTACGCGCCGCTGTGGATTGCCGAGCAGGCCGGTTATTTCAAAAAATACGGCCTGGAAGTCCAGCCGGTTTATATCTCTGCGGGGTCGATCATCGTGCCGGCGCTGTTATCCGGGCAGGTGGAGATCGCCAACATGAGTTCAGCCCCCGCCCTCACCGCGTGGGCGCGCGGCGCCGAACTGGTGGCGGTGGGTGTGACTTCCAATCGTTTGCTTCATGTCGTCATGGCTCGGGGCGCGATCAAGAAACCGGAGGAGCTGAAAGGCAAACGGGTAGGTAGCGACCGCTACGGATCGCTTTCCGATTTAGTGCTGCGGGATGCGTTGCGCCACTTCAATTTAACTCCCGACCGCGATGTCGCGATCATGCAGACCGGCGGTCTTCCCGAAAGGCTCGGCGCGTTGAAAGCAGGCGCCGTGGACGGAGCGATTCTCACCGGCGACACGGCTTTTCACGCGGAAAAGTTAGGCTTCCATACGGTGATCGATCTTAGCCAGCTGCCGATTCAATATCCCGGCAGCACCATCGTGGTGAGCAAAGCGTTGGTTCAGTCCAAGCGCGACATGCTGAAAAGATTTCTGCGCGGTTGGATCGAAGGCATCAAGACGGCGCGCACCGACAAGGAGTTGACCGTCAAAGTGTTGCAAAAGTTTCTCAAGACATCCGACCGGGAGATCCTCGACCGCACCTTTGAGGTTTACAAAGACGTGCAAGAAAAGATTCCTGTCCCGGACGCAAAGGTAATGGCGGTGGCGTTGAAACAACTCGCTGCCACGGTGCCGCAGGCCGGCCAACTGAAGGCGGAAGATTTCATCGACCGGAGTCTAATCGGCGAGCTCGAAAGCGAGGGGTTTATCGCCAAGTTGTACGGCGGCAGGTAGGAACCTATCGATCATTCATCGGAGCAATCGGCTTTGTCCCGCCGGCTAGTGGAAACTGATGGTCAGGCGATGCTTGAATCCTGGAGGTGCTCATGACAGCGAAAAAAAACCTTGCGATATTATTTTCCGCCATCTTGTTTGTGCTCACGGTCGCGCCGCCGGCGATTTATTCCCAAGCGCCATTCTTTCAGGGCAAGACGATCAAGATCATCAACAACGATCCCGGCGGTACCGCGGGATTGCGGGTCAAGGTGGTGATGACCCACCTGCGCAAATATATTCCCGGTAGTCCGACCTTGCTTATCGAATTTGTCGAAGGCGGCGGGGGACGCCGGGCGGCCAACCAGGTTTTTCAAAACGCCAAGCCGGACGGCCTCACCGTCGGCGCGCTCAGCAGCACGATCATCGGCCTTCAGGTGATGAAAGAGACCGGCGTCATGTACGACATCGATAAGTTCATCTATCTCGGCACTCCGGTAAGCGAGAACCATAATGTCATTTACACGCGGCGGGAGTTAGGTCTCAATTCACTCGACAAACTGCGCGCGGCGAGCGGCCTTCGTCTCGGCGCCCAAGAGGTGGGCGCGGTGTCGTACATCTCGGCGCGGCTGTTCGGTTATTTTCTCGATCTTAAAGCACCCAAGTTCGTCACCGGCTACAGTTCGTTGGAAGCCGACGTGGCGTTGCGCAATGGCGAGATCGATTCGCGCTCGAATAACGTGACTTCGGTGTTGAGCCGCAATCGCGACTGGATAGACAAGGGCGTCATGGACTTTCATGCGGTCATCGCCGTGCCCAAAGACGACAAGCCGGCGCACCCGCGCCTGGCGCAACTGCCGGAGATCGAGAGCTTCGCCAAAACCGATAGAGAACGAAAGCTGCTGACCATGTGGCGCAGCTTTCGAACGGCGACGACGCCGTTCGTGCTGCCGCCGGGAACCCCGAAGGATCGGGTGGAGATCCTGCAAGACGCCATGCGCAAGGTGTTCAAGGATCCCGAATTCCGCGCTGAGTTTAAGAAGCTCGCCAACGACGATGCTTCACCGTTGATGCCCGAAGAACTTGCCAAAGTGATTCAGGACATGCCGCGCGATATCGAGGTCGTCGATTTGTTGAAGAAGTTCTCCGGCGTCGAGCCTCTGCCGGTGCGATAAACTGCGAGCTGCGGGAAATCGGTCCCGTAAAAAAGGAGTAGGGAATGAACCATCATTCATTACGTCTTTGCTTGTTCGTTGTCGGCGTTTACGTTGCGTGGGTTGGACAAAGCTATGCCGCCGAGAAACCCTTCTACGAGGGCAAAACCCTTACGGTTTTGATCAATTACGCCGCCGGCGGGCCCACCGATGTCGAAGGCAGGCTTTTGGCGCGCCATCTTGGCAGGAATGTCGCAGGACAACCAAACATCATCGTGCAAAATATTTCCGGCGCTGGCGGCATCATTGGCACCAACTTCTTGGGGCAAGTCGCCAAAGCCGACGGGTTGACGATGGGCTATTTTACCGGCGCGCTGTTTCATCAACAGGTGAGAAATCCCGCGTTGCGTACGGACTTGTCCAAATATGCTTTCATCTCGGGAATCCAGGGCGTCACCGTGTCTTATATTCGCTCCGATGTCGCTCCCGGAATCAAGAAGTCCGGAGATCTCCTCAAGGCGCAGCGGTTCAAAGCCGGCGGTCTTAGCAACGATAGTTTCAAGGATGTTGCGTTTAGACTGTCGTTCGATCTTCTCGGTTTGCAATACGATTATGTAACCGGCTACAACTCCAGCGCCGACGCTCGATTGGCGGTGCAGCGCAACGAAGTGCAGTATCACGACGAAACCCTGCCGGCGTACCGGTCGCAGGTGGAGCCCAACATGGTAAAACCTGGCCAAGTGACGGCGCTGTACCACGCGGACTTGATCGATGCTGACGGCGGTGTCGTCGATAGTCCGGATGTTCCAGAGCTGCCGTCGTTCACGAAGTTTTACACCCAATTATTGGGCAAGCCGCCTTCCGGCATCAAGTACGAAGCTTTGAAGGCGGCCAACATCGCCGGCACCAATATGACCCGGGCGATATTACTGCCGCCCGGCGCGCCCAAGGAGGCGGTGGCCGCGCTGAAGCAGGCCGCTGCGTCGCTTTCTAGGGATGAAGAATATCTCGCCGACGCGGTGAAGGTGATGCGCTTTCGTCCGCGCTTCGAAATGGGCGCGAGCGGCGAACGGCTCTATCAACGAGCCACGGGGATTTCGCCGGATTTGGCCAAATTCATCCGGCAATTTATCGAGCAGGAGAGAAAGTAAGCCTGCGTCAAAGGAATTCATAAATCCAGAATGATTTCCACCCGAGTGCTGGCAGTAAGAAAGATTTCTCGCTGCGCTCGAAATGACAGATCGCGAGTTGTCATCCCGAACAAAGAGAGGGATCTAGACCAGCTCAACCAGCATTCAGGATGCTGAAAATCTCTCTCCGAGTCCTTCGACGATGCTCAGGACGAACGGAGGGGACTGGTGTCCTTTTGGATCTTCCGTTCATGCCGCGGCTCTCAATGCGTTCCGAACTTTTTTCTGCAATCCGCTCGGATCATTTCACCGGCTGAAACTTTGGTAGCGTATAGTCCGCCAAGTCTTCGAAGATTACCTCCACCGCCATGCCGATCTTGACTTCTTCAGGAGGGCAATTGACCACGTTGGTCACCAGGCGGCCACCCTCAGCCAGATCGACCAGAGACACGTTGTAGGGAACCTTATCTTGGTAGCCGGGATGCCAAGCCCGGTGGTAGGCGATATGGGAATAGATCGTTCCCTTGCCGCTGAGCGTTACCCACTCATAATCGTTCGCCAGGCAATGCCGGCAATGGGACTGCGGCGGGAAGCCATATATTTTCTGGCATGACGAACAGCGTTGGGCGGTTAGTTTGTGTTCTCGCAAATTGGCCCAAAACGGTTTGGCGTCAGGTTCTTCGAGATAGGGTTGTCCTCGGCGCGTGGCGCGCCCGCGTTCGTCTTTGCTCATGGTACCCCCAGGATCATAGTTGCATGCATCGCCAGACTGCCGCCGTGGCCGCTGACGATGCCGACTTTGGCGTTTGCCACCTGCCGTTCGGTCTCGACTTCGTTGCCGCGCAGTTGTTTGACCGCCTCGGTGATGTGCAGCTGGCCTTCAAGATGGGCTTGCGATAACAAGCCGCCATGAGTATTGAGCGGCAGTTGGCCGCCGAGAGTGATCCGTCCGTTCTTGACGAAGTCTTTGCCTTCGCCTTTCTCGCAAAAGCCGTAGTCTTCCAGGGTGATCATCGCCGTGATCGTGAAACAATCGTAGATCTGCGCGAACTGCATATCTTTAGGTTTCATCCCCGCCATGCGGTAAGCCGTCTCAGACGATTTCTTGCCGCCGAGAGTCGTCAGAGTCGGCGCATCGAGAAGGCTGAAATGCGGATGATGCTGACCCATGCCCAAGATCGACACCGCTTTCTTGGGGAAATCCCGCGCCCGCTCGGCGCTGGTCACCAATACCGCGCCGCCGCCATCGGATTCCAGCGAGCAATCGAACAAGCGCAGCGGCGCGACGATCATGCGCGACTGCTGGTGCTCGTCGATGGTCATGGGTTTGCGCAAGGTGGCGTTCTTGTTGAGGCTCGCATGGTAACGCGTCGACACCGCCACGTGGGCGAGATCTTCGCTGGTGGTGCCGAACTCATACATGTGGCGCTGCGCCGCAAAGGCGTGGCCGCCGGCGGCGGCAAAGTGCCCCCAGGGCTCCTCCCACTGTTCGTCGCCGCGGCGGATCGGATGACCGGGCGTCGGATCGGCGGTCGAGCGCTTGCGCGCATGGACGCAGACGACAGTGGTCGCCATACCGGCTTCGATCGCCATCACTGCATGCTGCACCATGGCGATGGGCGTCGCGCCGCCGAGCGCCAAATCGGTGGCGAACAGCGGATCGATGCCGGCCATATGCGAGAGCTTGGTGGCGTAACTGCGGTGCGCGTCGTTGAGCGGCTGGTTGGTAAGCAGGCCGTCGACCTGGGACGCTTTGATGCCAGCGTCGTCCAAACAGGCCTTGATCGCTTCGAGATGGAGTGAATTAGTGGTGGCGTCGGGACGTTTTCCCACCACCGTCTCGCCCATGCCTACGATGGCGCATTTGCCACTGAGGTTCGTCATGATTTTCCTTTCGTCAACTTTTTTAAAAGACGAACTCGGCCATGAACCGATCACGTGTTTTTCGGTCCGATGGCCAACTTCTTGTTGGAGCGATCTTATACGGTAGGTTTTTCTACTGTCAAGGCGATGCATGGAATCATGCAACGGTTCAATCGCGCATTAGCTCGCGCGTACGGTGATTTGGTTTGCAGTCCGGTCGGGCCGTTTGCTAAATGAGTGGAGCTCGGGAACTTGCTTCGACAAGCTCCGCATGAACGGCAGTTTTTTATCGGGTCAGGTCCCTTGCCGATCGCCCTGGGCTCATCGAAGAATTCCGAGAAGATTTATTCGGAACTTGTTACGTATTGGAGGTGTCATGCTTTCGTTGTCAAAGAGATCGCTTCTAGTCGTTTTTGTCTGGTTGCTCGGCTTGCCCCATGGCACTCAGGCGCGCGACGCCGTCATCGGCTACTCCGGGCGAACTATCGCCGAGATGCCGTTTGCCTGGGCGAGCCGCAAGGGGTTTTTTAAAGAAGCCAACTTGGATGTGAAAATGATTTATATGTCGACCAGCATCGCCGCCAAGGGGTTGATGAGCGGCGACGTCGATTACTCCGCCGCCATGGGCGGCACGCTGCGCGCGGCCATCGCCGGCGCGCCGGTGATCGGCATCTATTCCATGTTCAAAGCGCAGATGTACTTAGTCTCGCAGGCCAAATACAAACAGGTCGCCGATCTGAAGGGCAAGACGGTCGGCATCAGCGTGTTCGGCGGCGCCTATGATCTCGCCGCGCGAACGATTCTCAAACATCATGGTCTCGATGCCGAAAAGCAGGTGACGCTCTTGCAGATCGGCGACAGCCGCACGCTGTACAGCGCGCTCAGCGCCGGCACGATCGACAGCGCGATCTTGGGACCGCCCTATGACATCAAGGCCGAGTTGGAGGGCGCCAACCGTTTGTTCGATTCGTCGGAGATTTTCGATATGCCGTTCTCCGGCCTGGCGACGAGCAAGAAAAAACTGGCGCAAGACCGCGCCGAGGTGAAGGCGATCGTGCGCGGCCTGGAACGCATCCGCCGCTACATCGCCGCCAACCGCGGCGAAGCTGAAGCGTTCGCCAAGCAGTTCCTCAATTTAAATGACAAGGAGGCGCGCCTTTCGATCGCGCAGATGGTGAAATCCTTCCGCGACACCGGCCGGACCACCGACGAAGCGGTGGTGGATTTCATCGAGACCACGTTGCGCAGCACCAAACAGAAAGCCGGCAGCGATCAAGCCGAGCGATATCGTCGACTGGAGCGTGACGACGGAAGTGGTGCGGGAACTCGATAAAGAGAAGAAGTAAGGGGTGAAGGGGTAAGGCGCAAGGCGAGTCCGGACACTCATCTCGCCTTACCCTTCGCGCTTTACCCCTTGCGATGTCGCGATGAGAGGGAGCAAACAATGATAATCGACGCCGATGGCCATACGCATGTCTCTAATCTCGTGTTCGACGAATATCTCGATCCGGCGTTTCGCGCCAAACGGCCGCGTTATGTCGAACTCGACGACGGCCGCGGTGTTTACATCATAGAAGGCCGGGTGATCATCAAACCGTCCGGCTGGGGACCGGGGACGCCGCTGAGCATCGGCAGCCGCCGGCTCGAGGGTTGCCAGTCTTTTGGCATGGAAAATATCGCCGGCCGCGTTGGCCGATCTCGACCGGGAAGGCATCGACGTGCAAGTGATCTATCCCAACGTCTTGATGTCGATCAACAGTTTCGACGATGCCGCACTCGCGACGGCGGTGGCGCGGGCTTACAACCGTTGGATGTCGGAGCGCTGCGCCGAGTCGAAAGGGCGCTTGCGCTACGCGGCAGTGGTGGCGTTGCAAGATCCAGCTGGCGGCTGCCGATGAAGTTGAATACGCCGCGACGCAAACTGGGCGCAGTCGGCGTCATGGTGCCAGGCACCGTCGGCACGCGCACCCTCGATCATCCCGATCTCTACCCGTTTTGGCAGAGAGTCGAGAAATGCGATGTCGGCGTCGGCATCCACACGGTCACGGGCATGTATCCGACGGTAGGCGCGGATTTATTCGATCACTTCTTCGGCTCAAAGGCGGTCGCCATGCCTCTGACCCTGACGGTCGCGCTGGTGTCGCTCATCGCCGGCGGCATCGCCGATATGTTTCCCAAGCTGCGCTTCGGTTTGCTGGAAACCGGCTGCGGCTGGCTGCCCTACTGGCTCGAACGGCTCGACGATCTGCACGAACGCGGCGAGCATGAGCCGGCGATCTACGACGGCCTGCTGCCACGGAAAATCTCTTCGAAGAGAACCAAGCCCAGCGATTTATTTACCTCTGGCCGCATGATCGTCTCCTGCGAGCCCGGTGAGAAAACCTTGCCTTACGTCGTCAGCGCCGTCGGCGACCAATGCATCATGTACGCCTCCGACTACCCCCATCCCGACAGCAAGTGGCCCAACACCGTCGCGCCGATTCAGCAGGCGCAGATGTCCGCCAGCGCCAAGCAGCAGATCCTTGGGGTGAATGCCGCGCGATTGTATAAGTTGGGAGAGTAACCGAGCCGAGAACAATGCAGGTGCGTTTAAGGCTCCTGGTTTATTTTTTTGCCGCGAGTTCTTTGGCGGCGGCGGCGGACAGTGAAAAATCAAAGATCGTCGCCGCCGGCAGATCGGCGCTCAAGCCCGCGGTCGCGGCAAGCATGGCAATGTAGGCTTTGCTTTGCTCCGCTGTCGGCACGCCGTCGCGGGAGTAGGTGTCTCTCACGCTATCGTACGCTTTACTCGCTTGGATGGGTGTGAGCGCCATCCATTTGCCGATCAGCACGGTGGCGTCTTCCCGTTGATTTGCCGTGTATTCCAAACCTTCGATGGCCGCTTTCAGAACTTCGATGACTTCAGCGCGGTTGGCTTTAATTTTTTCGTCGGTGGCGGCCAGGCCCGCCTGAGGGATTTGTAGCAGCGTGCCCATCTGCACCAAGCGCTTGAGGCCCATCTCTTCGCCTTTGATATCGGCAGGGGCGGCGATGATCGCGGCCTCGGCTAGGCCTCTTTGCACCGCGATCAAGCGGTCGATCGAGGACGGCGCATTGATGATGGTGGTTTTGGCGCCAAGCTTGTAGCGCTCGATGAGAAACTGGATTTCGTAGGCGACCAGATTGCCGAAGCCGCTGCCGGCGATTTTTTTGCCGGCCAATTCCGTGACCGCGTTGACGTCCGGGCGGACGACCAGGGAGTGTTGCAGTTTCACCGAGGCAAACATGATAACTTTCGCCGGCGCGCCGCGGGCGGCGGCGGTGGCGATGGTGCTGGGGATGATCGTGTAATCCACCGAGCGGTTGAGCAGCGCGGCCGCGGTTAAACTAGGGGCCATCTGGATCATCTCGACGTCGAAGCCGCGCCGGGCGAAGAATCCTTTCTGCACCGCGGCGTAGATCGGAAAGTAGCTGAGCGACGGCGCCGCGGTGGCGATTCTGATCTTGGTTTTCGCCGGGGCGTCGGCGGCGAAAGCGGCATCGCTCGATAGTACCAGCGCGTAGAAAGATAGAATGGATAGGACAGATCCGACAAAGCGCCATTGGGTCATCGCCACAGCTCCTTAAGAAAGCCCGATTGTTTGATCTCATCGATGTAGCTGTTGTCGTAGAAGGCTTCTACTGGCGTGCTGTTGACCGCAGCGCGGTCGGCGAGGCCGAGGTCGGCCATCAGCCGCGTTGTCGAAACAACGGAATCTTTCAATGAGGTCGGATCGCGGGCAACGGTTGCGAGCGCCTCTTTATAGGTACGGTCGAGCAATTCGGCGTCGCTTTGGCGCGTGTATTTGGCGAGTACTTTTTTGGCCAGGCTCTCGTTCGCCCACATGGTTTTGACGCCTTCCATGGTGCCTTTGATCAGGCGCACCGTCACGTCGCGGTTCCTCGCGGCAAAGGACCGGCGCGCGGCGATGCCCTGGGTGGTAAAATTGATTCCTAACCTCTGGTACTCCGGTGTGCCGATCAACTCGCGAAATCCCTCTTTGACCAGTTGAAACGATAGCGGCGCCGAAACCATGGCACCGTCGACGATGCCCCTTCGGAGCGCCGCTGCCGCTTCGGGCTGGCCGCCCATTTGTAAAATGGTCGCGTCTTTGATCGCGAATTTATCCAGGATCAACTGAATCGCTAAGTGCGGCACTGCGCCGAGGCGGCTGATGCCGATCTTCTTGCCGCGCAGCTCTTCGCCTTTTTCGATGGATGCCCGGGTGAGCAGCGAAATGCTCATCGGCGTGAGAGCGCCGATGGTAATCACATCGCCGCCTTTGAGTACGTTGGAGATGATCGCCGGTCCGGCAAAGCCGCCATAGTTGGCCGAGCCTGACAGCATCGTCTGAAGAATCAGCGACGAAGCGCCGAAGTAGACCAAGTCGACATCGAGTCCATGTTTCTCAAACAGCTTGGCATCCTTGGCGATCATCCAAGGCAAACTGCTTGAGTTGATAGGCGAGTAGGGGAAGGGAACCTTGATCAGGGCTTGCGCGCGCAACTCACTGACATTCGCAATCAAAGTCTGGAGCACAAGCACGAAGACAAACACGAATTTAGAGTGTTTGAGTAATAGGGTGCTGGCTAGAATCATCATAATTAGCGAAACAGCTTCTGAAACTCTTTGCGTTTCTCGGCGTAGAAAGACTCGCCGAGATCGTCCATCTCGACGAACTTGATCTTATCTGCGTCGGGCACCGGCGGGTAGACCCCTTTACGGTTTACGAATTCGCCGGCCTTGGCCATGATGTTCATGCTCTCGTCGTCGAGGAAAAAATCGACGAAGGCTCTGGCGGCGTTAGGATGGGGCGCCTTGCGAAAGATCGACATGTAGCTGGCGTCGCCCAAGAGCCGGTAGTCGCCGCGCACGTAGTCCACCGGCGCGCCTTTCTGGCCGTTCAAAAATACATAATAGACGTAGGTGATGCCGATGGGAGTTTCGCCGGTGGTGACGCGGTCGGCGGACGGGGCGAAGGATTCCACTAGGATCGGCTTCATCGCGGCGAGATCGCGGATAAATTTGTCGGCCCGGTCTTTGCCCATGAGTTTATGCAAGTTAACGAGCCATTGCGCCGTCGTCGTGTGCAAGGTCGGGTCGGCCATGACCAGCTTGCCGCGGTATTGCGGCTTGACCAGGTCCTCGAGAGTCTTGGGCGCGTCGGCGGGCGTGATGACATTCTTGTTGTACATGACGCCGACAATATGATTGCGCGCCCGCGGACCCAGCTGCGGATCGATAGAATCTTTGGGGAAATCTTTTACCATCGGCGAGTCGTATTTCGTCAGGATGCCTTCTTTGAGCATGATCCGCTGGGTGTCTTCGGTGGACATGACCAGATCGAACAGCGCCTTGCCGGCGCGCGCTTCGCTGAGCGCGCGCTCCATCACCTTGGTCGCCGAAGTGCGCCAGTAGTCGATGGCGATGCCGGTTTTCTTTTGAAACGACTTTTGAAGCAGCTCGAAGATGTCTGATTGCATCGTGCCGTAGACGACCAGCCTTGCCTTCTTTCCTCGCCGCTTCGATGAGCTTGGCGTCCTGGGCGAAGGCAAGGTTCGTTAAAAGCAGCAGTAGCGAGATGATTAAAGATAGCTTCATAGTGATATGAACCCCTTAGCTGGAAAGGCCAGAGCCAAGAGCATCGAGCAAAAGGCTCGCCGAGAGATTGTTTTGTGCATGAGTTTCACCCTCACCCTCGTCCTTTCCCACTTCGTGGGCGAGGGAATATGAGGGATCAGATGCGGTAAAACTCTTTGGCGTTGTCGTATAGTATTTTTTGTTTAGCGTCGTCGGAGAGTTCCGGGCGCTTGAGCAGTTCTGGGATGTCCTTCAAGAATTCGCCGTAGACTCGTTCATGGGGATAGTCTGAGGGAAACATGATGCGGTCGGCGCCGATCACTTGGCTGACATAGGCGAGGGAATGTTCTTCCGGTTCACAGCTGACGTACACCGGACAGTCTTTGACGTAGTCGCTCGGCTTCTTTTTCATGTTGGGGAACGAGCGGGCGCCGCGGGTTTCGTACTCGTAATCCAAACGATCCATCATATACGGCAGCCAGCCGCAGCCGGCTTCGAGGAAGGCGATTTTGAGTTTGGGAAACTTCTCCAAGACGCCGTCGCAAATGATGCTGGTGAATTGAATCATCAGCGGGAACGGATGTTCGAGGGCGTGGACTTGGCCCTGGTCTTCGAAAAAGTCGAAACCGAAGCCGCGGCTGGGCGCGCCATGGACACCCAAAGGCACGCCCAACTGCTCGGCCGTGCGAAAGATCGGCGCAAAGTCGGCATGGCCGAAGGCTTTGCTGACGACCAATGCCGAGGGCAGGAAAGCGCCGACCATGTCGAGCTTCTCGACTGCGTAACGCAGCTCTTCTGCCGCTTTTTGCGGATCTTGAATCGGCAGCACGGCGACCCCTTTCAGGCGCGAGTCTGTTTTGATGTAGCGGTGGTGAAACCAATTGTTATAGGCCCGCGAGACCGCGCAGGCCCAGGCGGGCTCTTGCACCAGCCCGATGGCGAGGGCGGCGGTGGGATAGAGCACCGTGCTTTCCAACCCCATGTTGTCGACGAACTTAATGACATCTTCCGGTTTGGTCTCCGTGACTTTGTCCGGGCGCCCGGCGCCCAGACCGCGCGGCCAGCCGTCGAGGGACGGAAAAAGCGGATAGGCGCGCGCCCGGCGCATGCCGCGATATTGGCCCTCGAAGTATTCTTCTATTTCTTCGTGATTCTCGTAAATATGACCGTCGGCGTCGATTACTTTGGCGACTTTAGATTCAATCATGGTTCTGCCTTTCTATTTTTTGCCTATCAGGAATAGTAAGCCGCGGCGCTGCCAACTATCGAGAACGATCTCCACCGGGTGTGATCGCGGCATGAAATAAGAAATTACAAATTCCCTATGTTAGCCGTACGGTGAGATTCAGTACTCCAGCCGGTTTGCCGATCTCACTGCACCAGCCAGCTCTATCCGTTTTTTCGAAATATGGCTAGGTGTATCGAACTAACCCTCGGAAGCGTTGAAGCGTATTCTATTTGGTTGTTGCATCATCGGCCGCGGGTCAGCGCGTATTAAGAATCTTCGGGTAGAGATGCGCCACCAGTTTGGTCACCGTGGCGTCGATCGCGCCGCGATTGGCGTTGCTGTCTTCAATGGTGTTTTCACCGAGAGTCTCGTCGGAGATAATAAACAGCGCTGCGATCTTAAGATCCTTGTGCCGTTGAGCGAATTTGCCAAGGTATAGGCCTTCGATGTCGACAGCGCCAACGCCGAGGGCTTTCCACTTCAACAAGAGCGGCTTCGTCTCCTCGAACAGAGTTTGTGCCCAGCCGTGTTTGAATGGCCTATGCACGGTTACGTCGCCGGGCAATTCTTGCAGGTACGCTTGCGCCGAGTTATTCGCAAATGGCGTCGAAACCATGTTGCGATCGACAAATTCGTTGGGCATAACCACGTCGCCGATGCGATAGTCGTTTACCGCCCCCGCAGCGCCAAGATAAATCGCCTGGCGTATGCCTTTGCCGTAAAGCGTCCTGAGAACAATTTCGGCGTCGTCGCCATATACGTTGCGCGCGGTGACGACCTTTTGCTTGCTTTCGCGGTGGCGATAAAGATCGATGTCTAGTCCGGACCCGGTCAGCGGCGTCGCGCGCCAGTCCTCGCTGAGCAATTTGCGCCGCCATTCACCCCTGAAGCCGAATAATAGCCAGTCGCCCGGGTTGAGTTTGAGCGATTTCCCCTCACCATTGAGCTCGAACAGAGGCTGCGGCCGCGATGCTTGAACCCAACGGTGCGTGGCGAAGATTCCCGTGCGGTTGAGCTGGCAGAGCACGTTAGCGCGCCTGTCCCTGCCGCGCACACTGGTGAGAACAACGCGGTAAGCGCGCGGCTGTGCTTTCACCGCGAGATGCATGTCGCGATGCAGCTGGCCGCGGCGGGTCTGGACAAAATAAAAATCGCTGAAGCCATCGCGACGGTGCAGATCGTAAGCTTGCTCAAGGGGGTGATCGTGCAGGTAAAGCTCGATCGCTTGGTCCGAGTGCCTGCGGTAATCATATTTTAGGAAACGCGAGAAAGCCTGGGGGAATCGATCGGCCAAGTACTGGTCCATGTCAGCGCTGTAAGACTCGTTGGGCGCGGCGCAAGTGACCGGGGAGCGGCTGACGCGCAACCCACTAGTTTTCGCAGCACGTCTCGGCGCAACCAGCCTGTGCAAATGGGACAGCTTGCCGCGCGGCAGGTCGCGTAGTGTCCGTTCGGCGAGGTCTTCGGCGACGGCTTTTAACCGGTCACGATCCGACGGATCGCGCACTAGAGTCATCGAGGTTTCGCTGAATTTCTCCGCCCAACGACTCTCAGACTGAGTGCCCACGTAAGCCAGTTGGGCCAGGGACGATTCGCCGGCTGATATGTTTCGCGGCGGATCGGCCACCGTCGGAATCGCTCTCCACGAGGTTGCTAACGACGTGCAAGTGTTACGATCGATCGCCAGCGGGCAGGCGATCACCAGATCGCTTAAGTAAGCGCGCCAGCCCTCGTCGAAAAGCGCCCGTTGGAGTTCTGCAAGATCTCCGCTCACTTCCCGGTAAAGTCCCAATCGGTCGATGATCGCTGCGGCTTGCGGATCGACCTGGCGATCGAGCGCGGCCAAGTCTGCGCTGAGTCGCGCCTCGCGCACAAGTGGAAATAGTAACTGAACCAGCTTCGGCGATCGAGGCTCCGTCGACGACGGTCGCCGATTGGCATCGCCATCGATTAGCAAAAAGATCTTATCGATGGTTTCGTCGGCAAGCAGCGCTCGTCGTTTCTCTTCGATCGCCGACGGCGCGTGGGCGGAAATCTCCAAGCGCGGGCGCTGTGCCTGCAAGGAGCGGGTAAGCATCAGCACCCGCTCCTTGGCTGAAGCTTGCGCTTCGACTAGCGGCGCGGCATCGACCCAAATGATCAGGCGGGAGATCTGGCCGGCGATTTCTCGACATTCCCGTGGCAATTCGGCATCGCCGAGGGCACAACGCAACATGCGTAGTTGCGAGCGGGTCGGCGGATCGAAGCTGGCCGAATACAAAGCGACGGATTCGCCCGCAGCAGTGCGGTAATTGAGTAATGTGACGCCGATCAGGAATAAAACCAGCGCAGGCATCATGATAGAGGGCTGCTGACTGTTCTTACCGAACGACAATAGGACAAAAGCGAGAGGTTAATCTACTTCCACAGCTCTTTGATAAACCCGAATGCTTCAACTCGTCGACGTCGCTGTTGTCGTGTCCCCATCAGACAAATAACCCCGAATACCGCGACGAGAATCGAGTATAGGAGTGATGCGGTGTTGGGTCTGAAGAACATTCTATTGGAATAATGCGTTCTTTGGGCGGACGGTAGTCCGTGAACTATTTTCTGTCAAGGGATTTGAGTTGCCGCGATACACGTTGCTTGCGGCAGCGGTTTTGGGATAGACAGGAATAAATTAATTTCCCGCGGAGGAATCATTATGGCACGCAATGGAATCCCCGTCGTCGATGGCGACGGTCATGTGATGGAAGACTGGGATGCGCTCTTGCAGTACATGCCGGAGCCCTACATCAAGAGCGGCCGCTTCAAGGGCCGGATTTTTCCGCCGCTAGATCATCTGCATTCGGCGACGCTCTATCAATTGGTCCCCGGTGCGTTCAAGCCGGTGCGCGAAGACGGCTGGCTGGAGTTCATGGAAGACGTCGGTATCGAGCGCGCCGTGCTTTATAGCACCGGCGGCTTGGCGTTCGGCAAAGTGATCACTCGCGAATTTGCCGTCGATGTGGCGCGTGCGTGGAACAACTGGTTCGCGGACACCTATTTAAAAAAGAGCCCGCGCTTTCAAGGCTTAGCCCTGGTGCCGCTGCAAGAACCGGAGCAGGCGATCAAGGAAATGCGCCGGGCGGTGACCGAGCTCAAATTCTGCGGCGTCATGCTGCCGTCCACCGGTTTTAAAGGTCATCTCGGCGATAAAGAATATTGGCCGTTCTATGCCGCCGCCAACGAACTTGGCTGCTGCATCGGCGTGCATGGCGGCGCCCATGAGGGTCTCGGCATGGATTGGCTGACGCCCTACGCTCCGATCAACGGCTTGGGCCATGCGGTGGGCCAAATGGTCGCCTTCGGCGGCATCATTTTCAACGGCATCTTCGACAAGTATCCCAACCTGCGCATCGGCTTTATGGAAGCCGGGGTGTCTTGGTTGCAAACCTGTTTGGAAAGATTCGACCGCGGCTGGGAGACGCATATCCAGTACGATCCGCGCGGTGAGTATCTCCAGCTCAAACCGGGTGAAAAGGTCAGCGACTATATTCGCCGCCATGTCGAGGCCGGACGTATCTTCGTCGGCTGCGAGGGCACTGAAAAAGGGCTGCATCATTTGGTCGAAGCGGTGGGCAACAAGCCGTTCATGTTCTCCAGCGACTTTCCCCACGAGGTCAACAACGAATACTGCAAGCATGAAATCGAAGAAATCATCGAGAACGAGCATCTCACCGACGACGACAAGCATGCCGTGCTGCATCGCAATGCCGAGCAGTTTTACGGTTTGAAGCCGTTGGGATGAGCTGGGTGCGGATTGGCCAGCGGTTCGGCTCCATGAGCGGGGGGCCACGGAAATTGTGATTTGTCGCCCTCGCTATTTGCCGGTGACGAAAATTTCGCCGGCTGCGAAAGTTATGACATGCCGATGCCCGGCGCCACGGTGTGCGTTAAATTGCAGCGGATGTCGAGCTGGCGGTGGCAGTGAGGCTGCAATCGATGTTGAATAGGGTTTGATTGCGCGCGAGATTGATCGATGCTGAGGCTGGAAGGTAACTGATTATGGGTGATTTAATTGAAATCGTTGATCCGATCGGCGTCCCGCGCGAGCAAGCGAGCAAATTAGCGCCGCGCCGCTACGAAAAACTGGCGGGCCGGCGGGTTGGTTTGCTCGATAACAACAAGCCCAACGCCGACAAGTTTTTGCAATTCGTCGGCGAAATTCTCCAGGCACGTCATCCGGAAATTGACCTGATAGCCAAGCGCAAGATGACCCGCATGGAAGCTGATGGTTTGGTGGAACTGGCGAGCCGCTGCGACGTCGTTATCAACGCCTTCGCCGATTGAGGCTCGTGCACGTCGTGGAGTGTCCACGACTCGGTGAAATTGGAAAAGGCGGGGGTCGCCACCGCGACGATAGTGAGCAGCGAGTTCTGGACCCTCGCTCAAGCGGAGTCGCGGGCGCGCGGCATGGCTGATCTGCCGCTGGTTGAAGTGCCCCATCCGGTCGGGACAATCTCGCTTGAAGCTCTACGCTCAGTGGCCGAATCGGTGGTCGATGCGATTGCCGGTAAATTAATCACCGGCAACGGTGGCAGTGCGTGCGGTCTCACAGTGCCGTCGCGTGCCAGCGCAGGCAGCGCGGCTGCCAGCTTATCCGTGCCGAGCGATCCCGGCGAGATGTTCAGTCACTTTTTCGATCGCGGTTGGACCGACGGTTTGCCGGTGTTACCGCCGACAGTAACGGCGGTGCAGGCGATGATTGCCGCCGGCGGCAAGTCGGCGGCGGCAGTACTGGGTGTGATTCCGCCGTTGAACGGGGTTGCCACGGTTGAAAAGATCGCCGCCAATGCGGTGATGGCGGGTTGTCTGCCCGAGTATTTCCCGCTTGTGCTCGCGGCGCTGCGCGGCATGACCCAGCCGGGCTACAACCTCGATGGATTGCAAACGACCACGGGCAATATCGCGCCGCTGGCCATCGTCAATGGACCTTGCCGCAATGCTTTGGCGATCAACTACGGCGCCAACGTGCTCGGCCAGGGCTGGCGCGCCAACGCGACGATTGGCCGGGCAATTCGATTCGTCTTGACCAATGTCGGCGGCGCTCGGCCGGGCAGTTTCGACAAATCGACGATGGGGCAGCCGGCCAAATATACTTTTTGCTTCGGTGAAAACGAAGAAAAAAATCCATGGCAGCCGTTTCATGTCGAACGCGGCTTGGCGCGCGATTGCGATGCGCTGCACATGTTCGGCGCCAGCGGGATCTATAGCGCGGTTGACATGGCGAGCCAGTCGGCAACCGGTCTGCTCAAGACTTTCGCGCTGACGATGATCGGAGGATTGGCCAGTGGTGTGACCTCGACCGAAGTGCTGTGGGTGATTTGCCCTGAACATGCGTCGATCCTGGCGCGAGATGGTTATTCCAAAGCGAAGCTGCGCGAAGCGTTGTTCGCTCACGCGCGCGTGCCCTATGATAAGATCGCCGATGAAAACTTAGAGCTGCTCTCCAAAAGGCGGCCACTGTGGTTTAAACCTGGTGGCTTGCGCGAGGTTGGCGTCGTCGACCGGCCCGATGATATTTGGCTCGTGGTCGCCGGTGGCGCGGGCGCCAAGTCGGCATATATTCCGGGACGCACCGCGACGCGAATGCAGACGGTGGCGGTGCGCGAGCCAGGAGCGGAGTAATGGCGTACTGGAGCAATGGAACAATGGGTCAGAATCGGCAGCTCGCGACATGGCTGATTTATTTCTGGGCGCTGCTTTTGCCGGCGCTGGTAAATGCGCAAAGCAAGTCGATCATCATCGGCGAGGGAGTGCGCGGGGCGATGTATTTGCCAGCCTACATCGCCGAGGAGAAAGGCTTCTTCAAGCGCCGCGAACTCGATACCCGCCTGGTGACCTTCAGTCGCAGCAACGATATCAATGCCTTAGTGTCTGGCGATATTCAATTCGATCTAACGTCGCCGGATAAAGTCGTGCATAGCGCGTTGGGCGGCTTTCCGGTGAAGATGGTGATGGGCACGGCTCGTGGGTTGAATCTCGCCTTGACGGTGCATCCATCGATTCGTTCGGCGGCCGATCTCAAAGGCAAGTCGGTGGCGATCACCGGTTTTTCCGGCTTGCCGTACACCGGCCTCCTGCTTTGTTTGCGTGAGCTCGGTCTGACCAAGGAGCAGGTCGTGCCGCTCAATATCGGCGGCAAGACCGCGCGCTTCGAAGCCTTGCTCGGCAATCGCGTCCCGGCGGCGATTCTTGATCCGCCCTACACAACCCTGGCCGCGAAGGAAGGGTACCGATTGCTCGTAGATCTCGCGCCGCTCGATGTGCCGTATTTGCGCAACATCGTCGCGGTCTCGGAGAAAACTTTGCGCGACGATTCCCGGACGGTGGCGCGCTTCGTCGCCGGGTTGGCCGAGGGTCTGCAATTTTATCGTGACAAGAGCAACAGAGATGACAGCATGAAGATCTTGGCGAAATATCTGCGCCTGCCGCTGGAGAAACACCGCGCCATGATCGAGGAAGGCTACGACACCTATCGTGAGATGATGTTGAAAAAGCCTTATGCCGATGCCAATGCGATGAAGATACTGATGGAAATAATCGCCGAGTCCAACCCCAAGGCCAAGAGCGTTAACTTAGCATCTCTTGTCGACTCGTCATTTGTCGAGCGTTTAGACCGCGAAGGGATGTTCGACCGTTAACGGATCGTCCCGCGGCGCGCTGCGGGAGAAGCTCTACAGCGGATCGTCCTGAAGCCGGCCGATCATGCGGCGCCAGACATTTTTATCGGGCTGGGTTTGCGGCGGCTTTTTGCCGTCTAGTTGGCCCATCAGCCGGGTCTTCTCCTGTAACTCATTGCTCAGGTTTTCGCATTCGAGAGAGAGCCGCTTGATCAGCTTGCCGATTTCAACTTCCTTTGCCGCGGTCGCTTGAATGACCACCTCTTTGTCTTTGAGTTCGGTTTTTTGGCGCAGCACCATGCCCTCGGCCTCTTTGAGGCGCTGTTCCAGCTCGATGATAGTTGCGCGAAAATCCTGTTCGGCTTTTCGAAACATGTTGGTTTTTGACTTAACCATTTCATCGCGCTGGCTGAGTTGGTTTTGCAGCGCTGTGAATTCCTGGTTGAGCGCCGCGGTTTTTTTGGCTATTTCCTGTTCGAGCTGCTCGGTCGTGTAGCCGGGGGTGTTGGGGCGGTTGACTAGCTCGTTGATCTGGTGGTTCAACGCCGCGATCTCAGAATCGCGTTTTTCGAGTTGGCGCTCCGCGGCGCGCAGGCGCTGCTCCATCGACGTCATCTGCTCACGTGAGCCGTTTTCGAGTATGGTGAAAGCGAAATTGCGTTCCTGAAGCGCCGAAGTACTTTGCTCCAGCTGGTTGCGTAACGTCGCGACTTCAGTTTGGCGGGATTCTTCGCTGCGTTGCGCGGTTTCGGTTTGCCGGATCGCGGTGACACAGGCGCGGTCCGCGAGGTTGCTTAACTTGCCGATATAGTCGAGCAGCTGGTTGGCCTGAGTCTCGATCTCGGCCAAACCGGAGGCATCGTCGAAAGATAAATTGGGTATGTCGCTAGTGCTTTTCGCCGGCTCGGTATCCGGTTGGCTGCGAACTATCGATACGACATTTTCATTGGCGCGCATTGTAAGATTTCCTCCGCCGATTTCCACAGGACAGTGCTGCCAAGATTTGAGCAATTGTCGTACCATCTGCGGCTGGTGATGCAACGATTATAAGTAATCGAAAATGTGAGCTTATTTTTAGTATTATGGCATCACAGAGGCGGTTAACAGCGAAACTTGGCCAATAACGTCCATGGGTTGTAAACAAGAGCAATTTCAGCGACCGAAATTATCCCATGTGATTGCGGATATTTCCTGATGCGCCAATCGACCACGTCGGTGGGGTGAAAAGCAGTCAACTTTTTTACTTCGATCGGTTTCTAAATTCGAGAGCGAATCGCGCTCGGAGTGCGGCGCGGCTAGGCGCGTTGCGGCGCGCGGCAAAGTTTGCATGATTGAATGAGTATATTTTGCCTAGCGCTCGGCACAGAACGATGGTGTTCCAATCGACAAAGCCGTTGAGCAACCGAGAAAAGTCTCTTGCGGTTCGGTGCCGTGCTTGTCGAAGAAATCGAAGGCGTATGGCTCGAGGAAAGCCACAGCAGCTGAAATTCATGGTCATTATTGATGGAAAAAAAGATCTAGTGAAGGTAATCTGCGCTACATGAGATTTGCAAGGCGTTTCCTCACCAAGCTTTGAGTCGATCCATGGCCGCGAATAAGCTAAAAGGGCTGGTCCTGAGCGGCGGCCGCGGTACCCGGTTGCGGCCGCTAACTCACACCGCGGCGAAGCAGCTCGTGCCCGTGGCTAATCGGCCGATCTTGTTTCATGTTCTCGATAACCTGCAAAAAGCCGCGGTCAACGATGTCGGCATCGTCGTTTCGCCCGAGACCGGCCAGGCGATTCGCGACGCGGTGGGTGACGGCAGCGCCTGGGGCATGGCCGTTTCCTATATCGAGCAGAGCGAGCCCCTCGGCCTCGCCCACGCGGTGAAAGTGGCACGGCCCTACCTGGGCGACGATGCGTTTGTCATGTATCTGGGCGACAATCTCATTGGGTCGGGGATCGAAAGGTTTCGTGAAGAATTCGAAAAATCCGCCGCGGTCGCGGCGATTTTGCTCAAGGAAGTCGACAATCCGTCGAGCTTCGGCATCGCTGAAGTCGACGCCCAACAGCGCGTGCTCAGTCTGGTGGAAAAGCCGCTGCAACCGAAATCCAATCTAGCGCTAGTCGGCATTTATTTTTTTACCCCGAGCATACACGGCGCCATCGACAAAATCGCGCCCTCTTGGCGTGGCGAGCTTGAGATCACCGATGCGATTCAACTGGTACTCAGCCAAGGCGGCAAGGTGTTGAGCCATCGCATCGACGGCTGGTGGCTTGACACCGGCAAGAAAGACGATTTGTTGACGGCCAATACCGTGGTGCTCGACGAGTGGGTGCAGCGAAAGATCGATGGCGAGATCGACGGCCTCAGCCAGGTGACCGGACGAGTTCAATTGGGCAAGGGCAGCCGCGTGGTCAATAGCACCGTGCGCGGTCCGGTGGTGATCGGCGACGATGTGCTGGTGGAGAACTCTTTCATCGGGCCGTTTACTTCCATCGGCAATGGCTGCCGCATCGTTTCGTCCGTGCTCGAACATTGCCTGCTGTTGGAAAGCGCGCGAGTGGAGTTTGTCGACCGTCTCGAAGATAGCCTGCTCGGCAAAAACTCCGCCGTGGTGCGCGACCAAACCAGCCGCCATGCCTACCGTTTGATGATCGGCGACGACTCCGAAGTATTGCTCTAATGCCGTTTACTTTTACACCCACCAAAATTGCCGACGTAATTGTCATCGAGCCGCGGGTGTTTCCCGACGAGCGCGGGTTTTTTCATGGAGACTTACAAATATTCGGAATTCGCCGCCCATGGTATTCACGAAATGTTCGTGCAGGGCAATCAGTCGCACTCGGAACGGGGCATTTTACGCGGCTTGCACTTTCAAAAGCAGCCAAAGGCTCAAGGCAAACTTGTGCGCGCCATCGCCGGCACGATCTTCGATGTCGCGGTGGATCTGCGCAGGGGAGCACCGAGCTATGGCGCATGGGTGGGCATGGAGTTGAGCGCAGAAAATAAAAACATGCTCTATGCGCCCGCAGGGTTCGCCCATGGCTTCTGCGTCGTCAGCGCGGCGGCGGATATCTTGTATATGACCACGGAGGAATACGCCCCGGCTCTGGAGTCCGGCATCGCTTGGGATGACGCGGATCTCGACATCGCCTGGCCGGTTCGGGCGCCGCAACTTTCGCCGCGCGATCGCCAGTGGCCGCGGCTGCGCGACGCCGACACGGGCTTTGTCTTTCACGGTGGCTGATCGCCGCGGGTTTCAGCAGAAATGATGAAAACTATCTTTGTCACAGGCGGTTGCGGTTTTATCGGCAGTAACTTCGTTCGGCTACTGTCGACCTTTACGGACTACCGCATTGTCAATTTCGATAAGCTGACCTACGCCGGCAACTTGGAAAATGTCGCCGATATTAGCCGGGAACGCATGCGCTTTGTCCAGGGCGATATTTGCGATCGCGAAATGGTCGAGCGCACGCTTGCCGAGGAGCGGCCCTGGGCGGTGGTTAACTTTGCCGCCGAGTCCCATGTCGATCGCAGCATCCTCGACTCGACGCCGTTTCTCCAGACCAATATCGGCGGCGTGCAGTCGCTGCTCGAGGCCGTGCGGCGCGTAGCGGTGGAGCGCTTTCTGCACATCTCCACCGACGAAGTCTATGGCGACAAGGCAGGCAAGGCGATCTCCAGCGAAGACTCGCTTCTGGCGCCGAGCAGTCCCTACGCGGCGAGTAAGGCCGCCGCCGATCTGCTCTGTTTCTCCTATCGCCGGACCTATGGATTGCCGATACTGATCACGCGCAGCTCGAATAATTACGGCCCTTATCAGTTTCCCGAGAAGCTCATTCCGCTGCTCTTGCGCAACGGTCTCGGCGATCTCGACTTTCCGGTTTACGGCGATGGCTTGCAGATTCGCGATTGGATTCATGTCGAGGACAACTGCCGGGCGTTGTTGGCGGTATTGGAGCAAGGCCAGATCGGCTCGATTTATAATATCGGCACCAGCGAAGAGCGCAGTAATTGTGCCGTCGTCGAAGCGATCTGTGGAGCCCTCGCAGCGCACAAAGGGGTCGATCTGGGGCAACTCACCGCGCGCATCCGCTACGTTACCGACCGCCCCGGCCACGACCGGCGCTACGCCCTCGATACCGCCAAAGTGCGGAAAGAGCTGGCCTGGACGCCGCGAGTCGATTTTCCAAGCGGTTTACAGCAGACAGTGAATTGGTATTTGTCCCACGCTGACTGGGTGGCGCGGGTGACTTCCGGTGAATACCGCAAATACTATGAATCGGTTTACACCCGGAATTGGAGCTAGATCTCCTGATGGATCGGGTCGTTGTTATCGGCAGTAGCGGCCAACTGGGACATGACCTGGTCGAGGTGCTGCGCGTTGCCGATCGTTTCGAGGTGATAGCCCTCGATCATAGTCAGATCGAATGCACGGCATTGGCCTCAGTCCGCCAGGTGTTGTTGCCGCTCAAGGCTCGAACGCTTATCAACTGCGTTGCTTTTGTCCGAGTCGACGACTGCGAATCGCTGGCGCGCGAAGCCTTCGAGGTTAATGCGATCGCTGCGCTCAATGTCGCGCGGGTTGCTGCTGAGAGCCGCGCGAAATGCATTTATATCAGCACCGATTATGTTTTCGATGGCGGCAAAGAATCTCCCTATCTCGAGTCCGATGCTGCGGCTCCGATCAACGTCTATGGCGCGTCAAAACTGGCGGGAGAACTTTTAGTCCGGCAGGCGACGCCGGACTGGTTGATCGTCAGAGTGGCCAGTCTGTTCGGCAAGGCCGGCGCGCGCGGTAAGGGCGGTAATTTTATCGAGACCATCCTCGCCCGAGCGCGTCAAGGCGAGCCGCTTAAAGTCATCGACGATATTCAAATCTCGCCGACTTACACTCGCGATGCGGCCAAGGCAATCGCTCAACTGATCGCTGGCGATGCCAAAGGAATAATTCATGCCGCTAACAATGGCTCTTGTACCTGGTTCGAGTTTGCCAAGGCAGCCTTGGAACTTTGCCAATTGACGGTGCCGCTCGAAGCGGTGGCCTCGTCGCAGTTCCCAACGCCGGCACGCCGGGCAAAAAATTCGGCGCTAGCGAGCGCCAGCCTGCAGCGAGATTTTGCCGTCACCATGCCCCATTGGCGCAATGCGCTGCGCGCTTATCTGGCCGAAAAAGGCTATCTCCCATCTTAAGCGGATTTCTCTTGTCGCGAGCCTTTGCGCCGCGCACGGAGATCATGTTAGTAAGCTGGATAAATTCATTATCGCGAGGAAACCATCATGCGCATTGTTGAGAAACTATTTACTACCAAACAACATGGCGTTGCCGGATATTTGGCAGCGCCGGAACGCAGCCAACCGGGACCGGCGTTATATCTGATCCATCCCAAGGGGGGGATGGGCGAGTACATCAAGACCGAGACGCGCAAATTCGCCAAGCTCGGCTACACCACATTCGCCGTCAACGTCTTCGAGCAGTTGGGTTTTCCCGAAGAGACGCATATCGTCACTGGCTCGCAGATCCAGGCCAAGACTCCCGACCCCGAGTTCACCCGCGTGCTCACCGAGGGTTGGCGTTTTTTGCTCAAACAGCCCAACATCAACAAAGATCGCGTGGCCGTGTGCGGCTACTGCATGGGCGGGCGCATCGCGATTCATTTCGTCGCGGCAGTGCCAGAAGAAGTGCGCGCCTTCGTCGGTTATTATCCCACGGTGCGCGACGAGCCCGCGTCAACGCTGCGGCCGATCCATCCCAGCGCGGCGGTCAAAAAGTTTCGTTGTCCGTCGATCAATTTATACGGTGTCGACGATGTGACGACGGTGCTGCCGGTGCAAGAGCAGATGTATCAGGCATTCAAAGAAAATGGCCAATCGCTCGAGTGGCACTTCTTCCCCTTCGGCGGACATGGTTTTGTCGATCCAGGCGCGCCCGGTTACAATCCCCGCACCGCCGATTTGTCATGGCCGTTGGTGGCCGACTTCCTGGAGCGCAATCTAGTCTGGAGCTCTCCAGAGGTGCCGAATCCGAACGCCATCGTCTAGAAGCTGCCACGGTATTTGAATAACAACGCCGCCCTGGAAAATCATCCAGGGCGGCGTTGTTTCAGGTAGGTGAGTAGAAAAGTTGATTTCGCGCGTCCGCTTCATCCCCCGCCGCGCAACGTGCCCTTAAACTCGTCGACGGTCATTTTGCCGGCGACCATCAGCTCCATATCCGAGCCACTGGTGTAGTGGCTCCAGTCGCCGATCTCCAGGTCCCAGTGCATGACTTTGCTCATAGGGGGAAGGTCGGCTGGGAGTTGTTGGTCTTTATACGAGATTGGAATCTCCATGCCACGGCCAAGGCCGCGCACGTTGGCCTTTTGTTTTTTGCACCAATCGAGTATTTCGGCAAACGTCATTATTGCTGCTCCGCTGCTTTGTTCTCCAATTTGACCGGATTGTATAGATGTTCTTTCAGCCCGGTATGAACGCCGTAAATCACTTTGCCGATCTTAGGTTTTTTCAATGGCTCAGTGCTTACCTGGTAGAGGATCAGCCGTTCGGTGCCGGTGTTGTTGAGCTGGTAGAAAAAGCCTGGTGGGACGTGAACGGCTTGGTGTTGTTTGAGATGGTACTCTTCGCCGTCATGCAATCCCCTCATGGTGCACTCGCCCTGGACCACGAAAAATGTGTGATCGGAGCCCGGATGACAGTGTAGCTCGTCGTTGATGCCGGGCTCGTAACTGTTGAGCGCGATGTGGAGCCGGTCGGTTTGGGTCGGGCGCGCGTAGTTGCGGCCAGTAGGCTTGCCCCACTGCGCCTCATTGACGACGTCGACTTTGGTAATCTTGTCGATTTTTTCCATGGATATCCTCCTGATCAGTTCGGTCACGCTAAATCTACAGGATGTTACGGCTGGAACACAAGCGCTCAGGCTAGCGGCACGATGGCTGTTCAAGCCAGCACGAGGGCAAGATCGGGACGGCCAATAACGAGACCGGCGGCCGTGCCATCAGCGACACCTCAAGGCCAAGGCTTAGAGTATCCGGCGGCCTTAAAGATCGGGAGCCCCGTCGCTTCGTTTTTACCGCGGCTCAGTTGGCTGACTGTTCATTAGCGGCGAAGTGCCGATCTCGTGCACGGTGGTGCAGTCCAATCCCGCGCAGCCGGCGGCCATGCGCGGGTTGGCTGCCCGATGGAAAGTCGTGGCATCGGTGGATGCGCGCCATCCCACGGATAGCTGTAATCCATCGATTTCCTGCTCAGCCTGCGCGGGGAGAAGGTGGACACCGTTCGCCATGGAAAAGGTATCCCGATAAGGGTAACCACGGCGAGTATCATGAAAAGCGATCACAAAAATGGCTAAGCTTTGCTCCGCGAGATTAGTCGAAAGCAGCTTGTAGGGCCTAAAAGTCTGTCAAATGAGTTCTCAAAATTTCCTTATTTAACATATATTTATAAAGACTTTGTGGATTTTACTTGAGGATTGATTGGCTAAACTCGCCGGTTCGCCTGAAAAAATATTTTCAACCCGGTGAAATTCAACGAGAAAGTTTCCAGTGGACGGTTGATTCCCGCGCCCTCTCTCTATGACGTCTAACTAACCGGTGATAAGCGTACTGCTCCAACTAGGGGGAGGGCATATGGCTGCTAAAATCGACTGCATGACCTGCCGGAAACGGCCGCGAAAAAAATCGCGAAAATAACGGATTGAAGCTCGAAGAGTTCACTTGAGCAAATAACAAACAAAAAGGGCCTGCGCTGACTACGCAGGCCCTTTTTGTTTGTTCACCGCGGTGGTGATCTAGAAAAAAGCTAAGGTGCGCATTTCGATGCTCTCGCGTGGTGGCACGTTGGCGGGGGCCGTGGGGTCGTCAAAAGCGCAGTGCGCGGTCCAACGTGCGCGGCCGTCTTTCGATGAATCATAGCACTTGAAGACCATTGCTTCGTTGCGCTGCATGTTGGGAAAATAATACCAGCGGTGCGCCGGGTTGTAGGTAGAGTGATAAACCTCGCCGCGGCGGTTTGGATAGATGCGCGCGCTCGGGACCAATTCGCTCATGCCGATAGATTGGGCGTCGGCTATGGCGAGATGGTCGTTTTGCACCGGTTTATTGATCGGCCGCCAGGTTTGCACGACGGCAAATCGCCGGCTGAGGAGGTCGTCAGCTTCCTGCGGCAGCAGGTCGCGCACGCGCTGCGGCCCGGACCATTCCGTATAGTCATTGTGGGCGTTGCGCACCGGGCTGCTCACCTGATTTTTCTCGCGTATGGCGCTGTCGGCGGCGCGCAATGTGTGATCGAAAACCAACACCCGTTTGGCGCCGGTAATGCGCTTCACTAACTCCTCGGTTTCTTTGTAGTAGACCGAACGCACCTCCACCTCGTCGTAAAAATTCTTCACCTGGGTGTTGTGATCGACCAGGATGAATCCTTCGCGTTCCAGGGACAGCCCATGGGCGACGGCGCGGCCGTTGTAGATCGGCATTGAATGCTCGGCGTATTTGCCCTTGCGCTTTTGATCCGCCTCCGATTGGCTGATACCGCCGTAGCTTTCCGGTGCTTCGGTGGTGTCGGCGAGATAGTGCAGCAGCGCTTCGAAGGCGGGTGCGATTTCTTCGACGGATTCGGCTCGTGACATAAGCGACTCCTCAACTCTGCAGAAAATATTTGCCTTACGTCGGCATCATCTCACAGGGGGTCTGCCGTGGACCTAAGCTTTCGAAGTATTCGTTAGTCTCGGTATTATACCGGCCCTGGTTGAAGTCGCCGCCTTTCTGGCTGCGGACGATCACCGCGACTGTGCGTTCGCCGACGGTAACCTCGGTGTGGATTTCGTAGGGTTTCACCAAATCGATGTCGCCGGGGCCGCAGAGCACATTGGCCGATTCTTTGATCTGCGCGTAGTTCGGTTTCGAGCGATCATCGAGGCGCTCGTAGCGCACGACTTTCTCTCGGCCATCGATGACGCCATAGAGCGTGTAGATGTGGGCGTGATCATGAATCCGGGCGGCGACACCTTGGCGCGCCTGGCCTTTGGTCAGGCCATTGATGGCGAAGCCGTAATCGGGGTCCTCGTAGAACAGGAGATTCTCGGCGCGTCCGTTCGCGGGCACACAGTCGGGCCATTTTTTCGACGCGGCGATCATGTCAGCATCGGCCAAGAGCTCGGCCAAGATTGGCCGCAGACCGTTCCAACGCTTGTCGAGATCGGCTTCCTTGGCGAATAGCTCACGGGTCTTTCGAATGAAACGATCCCTGGCGTTTTCGCTGCTCGTTGTTTTTTGCGTGGCACTTGCAGTTTGGGTTTCCATGATTTCCTCCTGGTTTATGGTTGGATTTCCGCTTGCTGTGATTTGGCGGCCGCGGCGCGCGGTTCATATTCTCCGGCGCCGTAAAAGCGCGCGCAGTTGTCCCATAGGATTTTGCGCTTGTTGTCGTCGGAAAGTGTCAGCTCGAGAAAGCTTTCGACGGCATGGGGGTACTTCGAGTCGCCATGGGGATAGTCGGTGGAAAATACCAACTGGTCGCAGCCGAATTCTTCGATCGTATAACGCGCCGGCGACTCATCCGGCTCGATGGAGATCCAGCACTGGCGCTTAAAATATTCCGTCGGAGTCATTTTCAGATCCGGCATGAAGACATCGCCCTCGCGTTCGTAGCCCTCGTCCAGACGCCAGAGCAACCATGGCAGCCAGGAACAGTTGGCTTCAAGGAAAGCTACGCGCAACTTGGGATGGCGCTCGAGAATCCCGCCGCCCAAAAAGGCGCCCATGCCCATCATCTGCTCGAAGGGCTGGGCGTAGACACGCCGCAGCCCGAAGTTCGGCTCGAAATGTTCGGCGGCCTGGCGCGAGCGTGATGCCGAGGCTTCGTGAAAGCCCAGCGGCAGATTCAATTCTTCGAGCAAATCCCACAGCGGCTCGTAATGCGCGTCATACCAGTTTTTACCGTTGATGATGTTCGAACGCAAAAACACCGAACGGAAACCGTACTCTTCCTTCACCCGGCGGGTTTCGCGCAATGCGTCTTCTAGATCGTAGACGGAAATCATGCCTGCGCCGAGCAAGCGATTGGGATCGGCGGAGCAGAAGTCATGTAGCCAATCGTTATAGGCGCGCGCCATGGCGTCGGCGAAGCGCGGATCTTGGTCGGGAAAGGTGAGGATGCCCAAGCCCCGCGTCGGGAACAGCACCGCGGTATCGATGCCTTCGGTGTCCATCGCCTCCAATTGCACATGTCCGGTCCAACCGCGCTCGGCGTGGCTGCGATAGATTTCCTGGTTCTTGTTAAAATTACTGCCGCGGTGTGGCGTGCCGCCGGTGCGCCGGGTGTCTTTCGGGACGTTGGGAAATATCGTGCCGAGATCGCGCACGTTTTCCGATGTTCTGCCGCGCGGCGCCTGGTCGCGAAACCTGGGATCGATGTAGCGCTCCCAAAGATCGGGCGGCTCCATGATATGCATGTCGCTGTCGAAAACTTTAAAACCTTTTTTCGCCATGGTTTCCCCTCCGATTTCCGAGCGTAATGCCGAGCGAGGGCGGATGTCAAGCAAGGGCCGCGTCGCCTTGTGCCACGGGCGAGAGCAAACTGACATGCGCGCTAAGCCGCTGGCGCTAGCGCGTTGAATGCCTTGCACACGATCTGTTTTCGCCGAATGGAATGGAACCGCGCGACGGCCGGCGCCGGGCGGTCCGTCGCGTCGAATTTGCAAACGTTGCGCAGATGATGATGTATTCCCTTGCCGTCCGAAGGAGGCAATATGCGAATCAAGTCCGTCCAGGTTCTTGGAGTGTTAATTATCCTCATCGGCTGGTCGACGGCGTCGGCGCAACTGAAGAAAGTCAGATTTTCCACAGGGATTTCCATTTCCGAGCTGCCGTTCAAAGTCGCCCAGATCAAAGGATTCTGGCGCGAGGAAGGCCTCGATGTCGAAGCAATTCTTATCCGCGGTGCGGTAGGCATGCAGGCGCTTTTGGGCGGCTCGGTGGACTACACTTCGGCTTCCGGCTCGACCATCGCCGCGGCCGTGCGCGGTCTGCCGGTCAAGCTCGTTTTCATTTCTTCAGCCAAACCGCAGTTCGAACTAATGTCCCAGCCGCAGATTAAGTCCGTGCAGGATTTGAAGGGGAAAATCGTCGGTATCTCATCGCGCGGCGGTTCCAACGATTTGATGCTGCAAATCGTTCTACAGAAAAACGGGCTCGCACCGAACAAGGATGTCACAGTCATCATTGTCGGAGCCCAAGGAGAATCGGTGATCGCCCTGCGAACCGGGCGAATCGCCGCGGCGCTGATAACGCCGCCAAGAAATTTTATGCTTCAGCGTGACGGCTTTAACCACATCGCCTATTCCGGCGATTACATGGCGACCTATGCCAAGGGTGGCATCGGCCTTACCGACGGAAAAATTAAAACCAATCCCGCCGAGGCTTTGGCATTCGTGCGCGGCACCCTCAAAGCGCTCCAGTATTCGCTGAAAAACCGCGCCGAGATGATAAAAATCATGCCGTCGTATTTGGGCATCAAAGACGCTCATCGACCAGCTCTACGATCTTTATCTGACCCGCCAATCGGTGGACGGGTCGGTGGACGAAAACTGGATGAAGGGGGCCATCGAGTTCACTCAGAAAACTCTCGGCGGTCCCGCCAGGGAAGTTCTGCCGAGCCAGTGTTTGATTTCAGTTTCGTGCAAAAAGGGTTGCGGTAAATCGCCGGTCAACGGACTGTTTATCATTGGGAATCTTCGGTACAGCCCGCCTTTAGAGCGAATAGAGCAAGCCGTTTGGCGCAAATTTATAGCTTTGAGACTTAGGTATCACGGTATGTTGACGCCGGTTGGCGCAAAGTAGTTAGAGGCCGGTGTGCGCGCCGCGCGCCAGGGTAGTTCGAGCCGATTTCCTTCCGGTAAGATCAGCTGCGCGGTTCCGTCGATTTGCTCGCCGCGGATTTTGCCGGTGAACTCGTGGCGGGTGAGGCCCAACCCTTCGAGAGTCATGGCCAGATTGAAGGAAATGTTCTCGCCGGTCAGCTTCACATCGGTGAGCACTTCACGGTTGGCGCCGGCGCGGATGACGCCTTCGGCGGCTTGAAATTGCTGGTCCAGCACCGCGGCGTAGGTAACGTGCTGGTTGGCTAAGGACAATTCCCAGCTCCAGTTGCCGGCGACGCGGGCCGGCACGGTCCAGAGATGGATCGATGGATTGCCAGCGTCGATCGTGTCGGCGGGCCAAGTGCCGAAGTCCCAGGTGCTAGTTAGAACACGTGTGCCTGGGCGCGCTCGTTCGAAAATAATCGGTCTGAGCAGGCGCATCAGCTCCGGGAATAACCACAGGGTGATCACCGTGGCTTCGCGCAAGTCGGCGTCAAAGGCATTCTGGTGGAAAAATTTTATCCGGTCGGCGACGCCCTGGGCCTTGGCGACGCCGTTGGATTCAGCGATCAGTTTCTGGTCGATATCAACGCCCCAACCGCGCAGTTTTGTGTTCATCTTGGCGGCGGTGAGGACGATGAGGCCGTCGCCTGAGCCGAGGTCGACAATGACGTCGTCGTCGCGCAGGTTGGCAAGTTTGAGCATACGCTCAACGCTCTCGGGAGTACTTGCTTGGAAAAACGAAAAGCGCTCCTGAGCAAATGCACCGGCGGCGCTCACAATCGTGATAAAAAGTAGAAATACCTGAGTTAAACCAACCATGATTTTCTCCGTTGCTGTCTTGGTGCGCGTCCCGTGATCGAAATTCGAGAGGGCAGACCAGGGATCTGCTCCGAAGTTGACGATTCGTTGTTATCGAAATGAACCAATTAACTTTCTTAACGGTCAATTGACAAGTGCTGCGTGGCCAAATACATCTCGGGCAGTTCACGGGCCAACCACCGTAGGAGCTGAGAGTATGATGCTTCGGATATTGATCGGGCTGGTTATAGTCATTTGGTTCAGCACTGCCGATCTCGCCGCGCAAGGCCGCAAAGTGCGAGTGGCCATGCCGGGGTATACCATCGCGGGGATTTCATTTCTGACCGCCAAGCTCAATGGTTACTACGCCTCCGAAGGGTTGGATGTCGAGTTGATCGCCATGCGCGCGCCGACGGCGAATCTCGCCGTGCTGAGCGGTAGCGTGGAGTTTTCCACCGTGCCTCTCGTCGGGCTTAACACGGCGCTGCGCACCGGTACTTTAAAGGTCGTGATGGTGCACTTCGACAAACCGCAGCATGTGCTGTTTGCCAAGAACGAACTGCAAAATTTGAAACTGCTGCGCGGTAAAAAGCTGGCGGTGTCGGGACCCGGCGTGATCGACGACTTGATCTTGCGGGAAGTTTTGATTGCCAACGGCTTGGACGCCAACCGCGACGTGACGATTCTCAGCATGGGCTCGGCAGATACGCGGGTGAATAGTTTGATCAGCGGCGCCGTGGACGGCGCGATGATCATCGCGCCGTTTACCTTTATCGCCAAGGACGCCGGCTTTCGCGAGCTGGTGGTGTTTCGCGAGCAAGGATTACTGCTGCCGGGAGGCGGCATCGTGGCGCGGGAAGAGATGTTGCGCGCCGATGCGCCGCTGGTGGAGCGTTTCGTGCGCGCGTCGATGATGGGATTTCATTACTCGCGCGACAATCGCGGCGGCGCGATCAAGGTGTTGTCCAAGAGTCTTAGGATCGAGGATGGTATCGCCGCCAAAGTTTACGATTCCTCCAGGCCGACCATGACCGCCGACGGCACGGCGTCTGAAGAGGCGCAAAAGAAAATGGCGGCTTTTGTCGCCAAGTCCGCCGGTTTGAAAGAAATCCCGCCGATGGAAAAGGTGTTCGATTTTTCCTTCGTGCGCAAAGCTAACGCGACGCTGCAAGCCAAAGGCTGGCAGCCAGGTTCATGAATTGATAAATTCCTTGCACCGGCACGAAATCTGCTGTGAAAGACTCTTATGCAACTGATTCTAGCCTATCACCCGGTTAATTCGATTAGTTTTGCCGAGCGCCTGAGTTTGGCCGGTACGGCTCTAACGGTCAGCCAAGACGAATTGCGCGCCATCGTCCTCGAAGATGCGCTAATCGAAGCGGTCGACTTCGTCATCGCCGCGCCCAACGACAGCCTTCGTGCCGGACCGGTGTTCGACATCGTCGAGCCTCGCGCCAAAGCGCCGGGTGCGAGCCCGGACTGGCCGGGCATTCTCGGGCCACCTCAGACTGCCGGCAGCGGCATCACTCACGTGCTGACCGGTGCTGCGGTGACCATGCTGCGCGAGGACTCTTCGGGTGATTCGCGCGGTGCCACCGGATATATCCTCGAAATGAGCGGCGCCCCGGCAGCGGGCTCGCATTACAGTAGGCTGCAGCATTTGATTGTCGTGCCGCACAGCCGGCCGAATATCCCGCCGGCGGCGCGGCAGCGCGCTTATCGTTTGGCGCAATTGAAAATTGCCGTACGCTTGGCCCAGGCGGCGTTCGCCATCGTGCCGGCGCGGACTGAAGTATTCGACAACTCGGATGCCGAGACGCGCGCGGGGTTGCCCCGGCTCGCATACATTGGCCAAATTTTTTCGCGCCAACGCAAACCGGAAGCTGATGAACATATTCTCTACGGGGCGGATACCGACGGCATGTTGCCGACATTGCTCCATCCCAACGAGTGGCTCGACGGCGCTTTGGTGCCGTCGTACCACGCGTCGATCGGCGGCGCCGAAAGCTACTTCTATCAAAATCATCCCGTGATCCTCGAACTCTACAGGCGTCATCAGGCTGGCGAAATAAATTTCAGCGGCGCGGTGGCAACCATCGCCTCGGCGAATAATTTCGACCGCGAACGCAACACCCGTTTTGCCGCCAATCTTGCCAAGTGGGCACTGCGCGCCGATGCCGCGGTGCTGACCAAGTTCGGCGGCGGCGTGCCGCACACGGATTTGTCTGAGACCGCGCGCCTGCTCGAAACCATGGGCGTGAAAACCGCGGTGCAAGTCACCGACGCGGCGCGCGATCACAGAGTAGAGTCGGCGCTCTTGTTCAACTTCCCCGAAGTCGACGCCATCGTCTGCATCGGCGGCAATGACACCCACTGGAAGCTGCCGCAAGTCGAGCGCATCGTCGCTGCCAACAGTGGCTTGGCGGAACTGTTGGCCGGCCCAATCGAAATAGAATCGCATAACGTCATCGGTGTCGCGAACCAACAGGGGGCGTCGCGCTTGCGCTCCGTCGTCTACTGAGATGAAATAGAGTTTGGCCGCACCAAGGGCAAGGCAGGGCGCAACGTGCGGTGCCCTGCGGTGAATTCACAAGGAGCTAGCCAATGCGCATCGTCCATTATTTAAATCAATTTTTTGGCGGACTCGGCGGTGAAGAACACGCCGGAACGGCGCTTGAAACTCGCGCCGGCGCGGTCGGGCCGGGAAAGGTGCTAGAACAAAACTTTGGCGGCGATTGCCAGGTGGTGACGACGCTCATTTGTGGCGACAACTACGCGGTTGAAAATCAGGATGCGGTCATCGATCTGGCGCTAGAACATATTCGCGCTGCCCAGGCCGACCTGTTCGTCGCCGGGCCTTGTTTCTTGGCGGGGCGGTATGGCGTGGCGGCTGGAGCGCTGTGCGTGGCAGTGCAAAATAAATTGAACATTCCCGCCATCACCGCAATGGCGGCCGAAAACCCCGGCGCTGATCTCTACCGCGAGTTCATATATATCGTCGACTCCGGGGAGAATGGCGCGAAGATGCGCGATGTGCTGGCGCGCATGGCGGCCATGGCGCAAAAGCTCCTGCGCGGTGAGAGTATCGGCAGCCCTAGGGTTGAAGGCTATCTCTCCCGCGGTTTGATCCGCGATCAGTTTGTCGAGCGCTCCGCCGGCCAGCGGCTAGTCGATATGGTGCTTAAAAAGTTCAAGGGCGAAGCGTTCGATAGCGAAATGAGTCCGACTCAATTCGCGTCTGTGCCGCTGCCGCCGGCCATCGATTTGGCCACAGCGAAGGTGATGTTGGTCACCGACGGCGGACTGGTGCCAAAGGGCAACCCGGATAAGATCCAGGGCTCGGCAGCGACGCGCTGGGGCAGCTACAGCGTCAAAGACTGCCAGGATTTGAAAGGCGCCGATTACGAGATTTCCCATGGCGGCTACGATCCGCAATTTGTCCGCCAAGACCCGGACCGGCTGGTGCCGTTGGACGTCATGCGCGACCTCGAGCGGGAGGGCGTCATCGGTCACTTGCACGAGGAATTTATTTCCACGTCCGGCCTGTCCAATCCATTGTCGAACACCCGGCGCATGGGGCGGGAGATGGCAGCCAAGGCCAAAAAGCTGGGTATCGATGCGATTATTCTTACCTCGACTTGAGGGACGAGCACTCGCAGCGGCGCTGCGATTACCACGGAGTTGGAAAAAGCCGGTATTCCCACGGTGCAAATTACTGCGGCACTGCCAGTGGCAAAAATGGTCGGTGCCAACCGGCTGGTCCTCGGCAATGGTATTGTTCATGTCGTCGGCGACGCCAAGGTATCGGCTGAGGACGAAAAGAAACTAAGGCGTAAGTTGGTGGAACAGGCGCTGGCGGCGATGCAAAAGTGATAATCGCTAGATGTTTTTTTTCCCTACCGCCTTTGAACTTTCGATCTAAGGTCATTCGTAGGGAATGACGGTGGGTTAACCCAGGCTTCACTTTTACCGGTGGGGGCTTTACTATGAGTCGTGATAGCCAGTATGGCAGTTGTGCCTGATAATTGTTTCCCCAATTTGGCGACAAGGCTAATGCCGAGTCATTTGAACAAAAATCGCACATGAAACGCAGGCTGGTCGGACCGACGGTCGTCATTGCGCTGTTATGCTTTTTGCTGTTGCAGCATCACCTGCTCCGCGACAAAGGGTGGAGTCTGATCGACGTGCTTGGCAAAGTCATGACGATTCTGGGCGTGATCTTTACCCCCCCGGACGAAGTCGGCATGTTTTTTCATGAACATTTGGCGCTGCCCATGGTGGTGCTGGGCGCGGCGCTTGTGGTGCTGTGGCTGTTTATCGCCGGCGCCAGACGGGCGATGCTCCAAGCGACGCTGGGCGCGGAGTCGACGGTTTGGGTGACCCCAGCCGTCGATGCGCCAATTTTAGCAGACGAGCCGGGACCGCCGCCAGAACTCTCTTGGTCGGTCCAATCTTTTCGCTACAACTGTCTGCGTAGTAAGCTGATCGTTGCATTCGTGGCAATCGGCCTTTTTGTCGCCATCGCGGCGAGCTCGATTACCTATAGTTACCTTTACGGCGCGACGGAGCGCAACACAAAGGCGCGGGCCGGCATCGTCGCGATGGCGGTCAATACCACCACGGTTCGGCATGTCGACGGCGGGCAGTACCGGGAGCTGCGCGAGGAATTGGCTAAAGTCATTTCTCGTCCCACCATAGCCTACGCTTATATTGAGGACGACTTAGGCGAGTTGATCGCCCACGCGCCGACAGACATGCCCGATCACCTAACTCGGCGACCGTCGCTGGCGCCGCGATTGATGACCGCTGAACAGCTGGTGCGCTACCGCAACGAAATAGTCTATGACCACGCTCAGCGCAGCGGCGTTAACCACCGGTTCGTCGTGCACATAGGCGTCTGGCACGACTCGGTCGCGGCGCAGACTTGGCCGTTCGTGGGGCCGGTATTACTGCTGGGGTTACTGGTGGTAGCCGGTGCGGCCTGGGTCTTCATCGTTTTGTTGCGCGAATCGCATCGGTCCCTACTTGAGTTGGTAGAGCAGTCGGAGCGCATCGGCCGGGGCGATTTTTCCGCCAGCGTAGGCACTAAACGGTTAGACGAGTTGGGGGATTTGGCCCGGTCGATGGAGCGTATGCGGTCGAGTTTGCGCGCGGTCCTTGCGCGCATCGGCACCGCGCCACCGGTGACTGAACAGAACCGGCAGCGTCAATCTTTATAGTCCGGACCTGCTGCCATCTTCGCTACCTGGCATTTCGCTCCAGCTCTCAACGCCGCGATGGCGCGGATAAACCCTTCTATTACTTTCACCTTGCACTCATCGAGGCGCCGATCATTTGGCGTAAACCTCTTTGACGAAACCAGTACTTTCCAGCTCTCGGAGAAAGCGGTTGTCGTAGAAGTCCTTGGGATTGGCCGAGGCGGCTTTGGGGTGATCGGTCACTGAAAGCGCCGCGCGGATGGCATCTTCGGTCACGTAAGGCACCCTGGGGAATAATTGTGCAAAGCTCTTGTACGCTTCGTCGATTATTTCTTGGTCCTTGGACGCCAGATACTTACCGATGGCACGTTTCGATATCTCGGGCTGCTCGATGGACAGCTTCAACCCGGCCACCATCGCTTTCAAAAATCCGCGGATAACTTCGGGACTTTGTTGGATCGCCGAGCGGCGCACCGCCAAACCCATGAATGGATAGGGCCGCTTGAGCGCGCCGATGTTGACCAACTCCTTAAAGCCCAAGCGGCGTGCCATCAACGTTGTTGGCGCCGAGTGTACCGCTGCCTGCACGATACCCTGTTGCAACGCCGCCAGGGCGTCTTCCTGGCGCGAGAAGTAGAGCACCTTCATGTCCTGCTGGGTCATCTTGTATTGTCTTAATAGGGCGATTGCGGCGTGGTCGGAAGAAGCGCCTTTGGTAATCACGCCGAGCACTTTGCCGCGCAGGTCCGCGACCTCTTTAATCTCCGGCCGGGCGTACAGAGAAAACGCGTAGGTCGCCACCGGCATTCCGACGTAGATGAATTCCGCGCCGCTAAGCATGGCGTTGACTGCCGCCCCTCCGGTCATGGCGATGTCAACCGCACCGGACAGCATCGATTGAGTCAGGCGCACGCCGCCGGGGATGTAAACGGGCTTGATGTCGAGATTATATTTCTGATCGAGCTTGCTGTCGGCGATATTCCACAGCGACGTCTGGCCACCGTTCAGTTGCGGGTAGCCGACGCGGATCGTAGTTGGCGCAACCGCGGCATCAAGAGAATTAATCGAAGCGAAGTACGCAACGGTTGCAACAAACATTGCGATAACGAATCTGCTCAATAGTTTTGCTGGAGCCATGAGGTGCCGACCCTCCCCGCTGCCTAGCGCTGTAATCCATTCACGAATACTTAGACTACTTAGCAGGAAAATCGTATATCGACAAAGCTCTTGTCTGAGAGCGCAGGGTTGGAGTATGGGTGGACATCGGCATGGGATTGAGAATCAGGTTCATCACGAAGAACACGAAGATCACTAAGGTGTTCTTTGTGCACTATGCGCTTTTGGCGTTCATTTTCTTCGTCTTCGGTGGCGATTCCACCCGAGCCGCGGATAACCTCCGCGTCGCCAGCGCTTCACTCACTTCGCCATCGGTGCTTTACCTACTCGTCGCGCAGAAAGAGGGGTACTTCAAGCAAGAAGGGCTCAACGTCGAAATCCTCAACATTCGCGGCGAGCTGGCGGCTAAGATCACTGCGGTCGGTGAGATCGATTTCTTTACCCAAGGCTTCAGCGGTTTGAACGCCGCGGTGCGCGGCCTACCGCTGAAGGTGCTGATGGTCGTCGACGAGAAGCCGGATTGGGATTTTATCGTTCAACCGCAGATTAAGAGTTTTGCTCAACTGAAGGGCGCAGCCGTCGGAATTCTATCCATCGGCGGCACGGTTGCGGTGGTGACCCGTGAAATGCTGAGACGCAACAACCTGGACCCGGCAAAAGACGTGAACTTGATGGTCATGGGCGGCAACGACATGCGCTTTATCTCACTCAAGAGCAAAGTGATTCAAGCGACACTCTTGGATGCCGCCAATAGTTACCGCGCGCAGAAAGAGGGTTTCAACAAGCTCGCCGCCGCCGGAGACTACGTCAGCGAATATATCAGCGGCGGCATCGTTACTTCAGTGGAACGGATAAAACAATCCCCGGATAAAATCGCCCGCTTCATCACAGCCGCACTCAAAGGCTATCTCTTTTTCACCAGCCGCCGCGAAGCGTCGATCAACTACATGATGCAATTCTTAAAAACCAAGGACCGCGAGGCGGTGAGCGCGATCTATGACGCCAGCGTGAAAGTAATGACCCGGGACGGCATGGTCGAAGAAAAAGTGCTGCAGGCAGTCGTGGACGACGCCCAGCGGACAGCTGGCGTGAAAAAGGATATGCGTACGGTGGACTATTTCGATTTCAGCTTTCTCCGGAAAGCTCGGGAGCAAGTGAAGGCAAGCGGGTGGAGGCCGTGACAACCGTCAGCTCGTCCTGAAATATTTTCACGCCTATCGCCCCACTCGGCCAAACTACTGTCGAGATTGCTTACTTTGGGCAAGCCATCCAATTGGCTTTCTACCGCTCCAACAGCCCCGTTAACTGCACCAACTCTTCAAACCTCGCGCCCCACTTGTCGGCGTCGGGGACGACGGTTTTGCGGCTGCCGACTTCGTCGGTGGCGCCGGTGGCGAGGTCTTTGTGGGCGGGCCAGCGGGTTTGGCGGTAGGCGATCTCTTGGCCTTTTTTCGACAGCATGAAGTCGACCAGCAGCGCGGCGGCGTGGGGATGGGGCGGACGCGCGGCGAGCACGAAAGTAGAAACTGCCTTTACCGGCACGAACGGTTCGGGAAACAGATAATCGATCGGCGCGCCGGCTTTTTTGAGTGCCACCGCTTCGTGATGATGCGCGTCTATTTGCACCGGAAATTCGCCGGCGGCGACCAATTGCGAGACCAGCGTGCGGCCTTTGCGGATGTTCAATTGCTGACCGCCGAGGCTGCGGGCGATCTGCTTGCCCCGTTCGTCGCCGTAATAGTCCATGACCGCGGCGAGCCAGTCGTCGGCGTCTTTATCCATGCCGAGCTTGCCCTTCCAGCGTGGCTGCATGAGATCGTCGATGGATTTCGGCGCTTGGGCTCGGGGCACCTGTTTGTTGTTGTAGAGATAGACCAACAGCGACGCCCAGATGCCGTTCAAATATCCTTCCTTGTCGGTGAAGCCGGCGCGCAGGACGCGGCGATTGGGTGCGTCGTAGCGCATCACCGCATTGGCTTTCTTCAGTGTGTAGAGCGCTAAGCTGCGCACGTTCATGGTGTCATAATTGTATCTGCCGGCGCGATATTCAGTCATGATGCGATTCAGCAGGCTCTGCGGCCCGCCGGTGAGGATTTCGACTTTGAGAAATGGGTAATCGGCTTCGAAGGCGCTGGTGAATTCGCGCAGGGACTCGCGATTCATCGGCGCGTACCAGATAACGCTGCGCTCGTTTTTGGCCTCGCGCACCAAGGTCGCATGACGTTCCGCCGCCGGCATATGATTGATCTTGGCGAGGGTTTCTTCAGGAGTGGCGGCGCGCAGGGTGGTGGGCAGAAAAACAGTCGCGCCGGCGACCGAGACCAACCAGGAAACCAACAGGCGAATCGTCATGGCGCTCCTCCGTAACCGGCGAGATTAAATCGGTTGATCCAGGCGAAAAGTCTTACCCGCCAGCCGGCCCACCGGCTGCACTTGATCGTCGATGTAGGATGCCAGGGCTTGACCGACAAAAAGATACAGGCCGTCGAGTTCCACTGAATTGACCAGTTTGCATTCGACGTTGGCGTGGCAGCCGGCGACCAGCGGCGCTTGGACATGCTTTGCCGGCAAAGTCTCCAAGCCGAGGGCGGCGAATTTGTCTTCGACCGTGCGCCCTGACAGGCCACGGCTCTTATCGACGGCCTGCAATTGATTTTGCGCGCAGACATTGACGACGAACTCGCCACTTTTCTGTATCACTTCGCGGCTGAAGTTGTCCGCTTGAATGCCGATAAGCAGCAGCGGCGGGTCGTCGGTGAGTCCGAGGGCGCGGAAAGCGAACTGCACGTTGCGTTTGCCTTGGTACGCGGTCGAGATCAGGTAGAGTCCGGTTGGCGTGACTCGGTATGCGTTCCTTAACACAAGTTCTTTTAACATCGTTTCTCCGCGGGAAAATTACTTTCGATTTGCACCGAGCGTCTTGTACCAACTCTCGGTCGCGCCAAGGTCCTTTTGCCTGGCGAAGTAATCGCGGTCGCTGCCTTGGCGATGCATCTCGATCAGCATTTCCCGGGCCGCATTGACGGCGGCGAGAGGAATGCTCGAGGGTGTCAGCGCGATGCGAAAACCGAGGGCAAAAAATTCCGCCGCGCTCATCTGCGCCTTGGGCCAAAGGGTAACGATCGGCGTTGCGACTTTGGCTCCAATATGCCGAAAGTCCGCGACATCGGTCAGTTGGACGCCGACGGCGTCGGCGCCGGCCGCGGCGTATGCCGCCAACCGCTGGCAAACTTGGTCGAGGGATTCCTTGGGACGTGAGTCACAGCGCGCGATGACAACGAAAGCGGCATCGCGCCGGGCATCGACGGCGGCTTTGATGCGGTCGACGACCATCGATGCCGGTGCAATGGCGAGCTCTTCGGGAGCGGCGCCGTACTCGTTCACGGCCGCGTCTTCGAAACGGATTGCCGCCGCGCCGGAGCGCTCGTACAACTTTACCGCTCTGGTCAGAGCGATGGTCTCGGCGCAAATCGATCCGCCATCGACGATCAGCGGTATGTCGGCGGCTTCGGAGATCTGCCCGATGCGTTGGGCGACCTGCGTCGTCGTCAGCAGGTTGCGGTCCGGCAGGCAAAAGTTTTTGTGGATGGCATTGCCGGAGAGATGCGCCGCCTCATAACCGCAGTCCTGAGCCAGGCGCGCGAACAGCGCATCGGTGACGCCCGGAGCGATGGCGCCTTTCGAGTCGCTGAGCAGCTCGCGCAAGCGCGCGCGTTTTTGCTGGTCGTTCATTTAAGCCGGCTACTCCATGCCGTCGGTGATAAACTGGATGACGTAGCCCGCGGGGTCGTCCATGTAGGTGCCGCCCCGGTCAGCGCTAGGTTCCTTGGCCGCGCCGCGATCACCGTTTTCGATGCCCAGCTTGGCCAGTTGCTCGATGGCTTCGGTCCATTTCGCCGTAGGTACATAGAACGCAATATGCGGTCCCGGAACTTTGCGGCTCATGACCAGTCCCTTGGAGGCGAACGGCGCTTCGGTCAAGACCAAAGTTTGGCCGCTGGCCATTTTTAAAGTTGCCTGATTCGGGTTCTTGCTGCGGCTTTGCACCTCGAAGCCCAGCACGTTCTGATAAAATCTGATTGATGCGTCGACATCCGGAGCTTCCAGTTCGATATAGCCGACGCCGGTCATGCGACTGGTGTCCGGGCTTGCAGCGGGGTTAGCGTCTTTGAGTGTGTACACAGCGTAATGATTTCCCGCCGGATCGGTAAAAAATAGCGTTTTCTCGGCGAACGGATGGCTATTGCTGACTGGTCCGCTGCAGTTGACACCAAGCTGGTTGAGCTCGGCAGCCAGTTCTTTTAATCCCGACTCAGTGGTGGTGAACGAATAGGTCGGCAGGCCGCGCGGGCTACTTGGTCTCGACCGTTCGTCGCTCTGTAGATAAACACCCATGCGTTTGCCGCCGATCTGGACAAAGGTGTGGGGCACCGCACCACGCTTGCGCTGGCGAACGTTGAGCCCGTTGCGTTTGCCGAGGATGCCGCCAAAGACCCGCGCGTAAAAATCCTCGGCAACGACGAGATCGTCGACGGGGACGACAAAATGATCGAGGGATTGTGCGATGGCCATGTGATTCTCCAAAGGTTGCCTATGGCCGTAACTCATCCGGCTTGCAGCTGTTTCATAAACCAGTCGGCGATGTAAGTTCTACGGTCGAACCTTTTTTCGCCGTGACCGACGCCGTCGAGCATGGTGCGGTTTGGAGAATTGACGGCGTTGTTGTACAGATTCAGCGCGCCGCGCGGGTCCATGACACGGTCGTCGATGCTGTAGCCGACCAATAACGGACACTCGATTTTGTCGGCGCGGCCCATGACGGTGAACTCTTTGATTTTTTCCCGGCCTTCTTTCAAATCTTTCGCGCCGATGAGCCAACGCAGCCGGTCCTGGATCGGCGGATAGTAATCGAAAATGTCGTCGACGAGATTATACGCGCCGCTCCAGACGGCGACGGCTTTGATGCGCTTCTCCACCGTGGCCGAGCGCGGTCCGGAGTAGCCACCCATACTTGAGCCATGAAGGCCGATGCGATTGGCGTCGACATCGGCGCGGGTATTTAAATAATCGATCACCGCTTTGGCGACGCGCTCGGAGTCGGGCGGCGCATAAAGTTTGTGATGACGCAGCATGCCGCCATGGCCGGGCCCGTCGACGTCGATGAACGACATGCCGCGGCGGGTGTATTGGCCGGCGCCGCCGTCTTCGCCGCGCAATAAAATCCCGTCGGCGCCGCCGTAATTGTAGACCACCGGCAGTTTCGTTCCCGGTTTGCCCCGCCCCGGCCAAAACAGCGCCGGCAGCTTGTGGCCTTCGTAGAGAATCTCGACCTGTTCAAAGGGCGGCGTCACCAGACTCCAGGCTTTGGCAAAGTTCTCTTCGAGTTTAACGTACGTCGGCATCATGCGCGGATCGGTTTCCGGCATGTAGACCACGGCGCGGCGGTAGAAGTCCGCGGCGCGCAGATAAAACTCGTGGGCCGTCTGTTTGCGATTATCCTGTTCGAAGCCGTCGGCGAGATCCTGGTTTTTCTTAGCGACCTCGGTCCACTCTTTATGCCAGCTCTCGAGATTGAAGAATTTGACGCGCCGGGCGACGCCGCGGATATCGGGATCGGCATGGTCCGGCGAAATTTCCATGCGCACTTCGAGCTGCCCGCCGCCGGCCAGGCCTTTGGCGGGATAAAGAAAACTTTCGGCTTGTTCGCGGTCGAAAACGTCGCCGCCGGCTTTGTCGGCCATGGTCGGGCTCCTTGTGAATCGGGAATTGGCAACGCATTCCTGTCCTGTTTGCCCCAGGAAGGCTGAGATTGCAACTCGAATGCAGCGTCGGTCGAGAAACTAGGGCTGGGATTCGACGATCGGCGCTAGGACCGGCTCGCGCAGTTGCCCGTCGCAGGGAATCAGCACGGTGAAAGTAGAACCTTTATTGGGCTCGCTGCTGGTGCTGACAACGCCGCCCAATAATTCGGTGAAAGTTTTTACTATATGCAATCCCAAGCCGACGCCGCCGTAGGTGCGGGTCTTCGAGCTATCGGCCTGGCGAAAGCGGTCGAAGATGGTCGCCATTTCTTGCGCCGAGATGCCAATGCCGGTATCGCTGACGCCGAATTCAACCGCATTGCGCTCAGGGCGAGCTTGGGCGAATACGGTGACGATACCGCCGTCCGTAAATTTGATGGCATTGTTGATGAGATTTTGCAGGACATGTTTCAGCTTCTCTTGGTCACTGTTGATCGGCGGCAGGTCGGGGGGGTATTGCCAGCGCAGCTCGATGTCTTTGCCATGGGGATAATCGTATAGCGTTTTGAGGTCATCCAAAAAGCCACTGGGCCAGAACCGGCGCTTTTCCGCCTCGACAATTCCGGCCTCGATCTTGGTCGCGTGCATGATGCTGTTAACCATGAACAGCAACTCGTCGGCATGGTGCGTCACTTTGCCCAGTGCTTTGCTCTGTTCGGCGGTCACCGCGCCCATCAGCCCTTCCTGGACTAGCTTGGTATAGCCGGTGATTACGTTGAGCGGGGTGCGCAACTCATGCGACATGACACTTAAAAAATCTTCTTTGATTTGGTTGGCTTTTTCCAACTCGCGGGTCTGCAGCATCGTCCTCTCGTAGAGTTCTGAATTGTGGATCGCCATGGCCGCGTGGCTTGCCAGACTACGCAGAAAAGTCAGCTCTTCGCCGCCGTAGTGACGCTGCTCTTTGCAATAAAACGATAGGACGCCGATTACGTCGTCCTGGGCGATCATCGGAATCCCTAGGTAAAACCCAAAGCCGGCTTCACGAAAAAAACTGCGGTCAAAGTCATCGGCGTTCGCGCTCATGTCCGAGATCACAGTATCCTTAGCGCGAACTACCGGATGCGCGACGGCGACGCCGCGGGTGACCCGGGATTTCCAATTCCGGTCATTGATGCCGCGGGAGGCGACTGGCGCGAGCTGTTGGTCGGCGTCGCGAAAAAGCTCCACGGTCATGGCTCCGGTCGGCATCGTTTGGGCGAGCCGATCCAATAGCACGGTGAGCACCGCATCGAGATCGAGGGTCGACGAGGCGGCGCGGGTGAGCTCGTAGAGCGCGGCTTGATGATCACTGTGACGTTGGATGCGCTGCTCCGCGATCCGCCGTTGAGTAACATCGCGCACCATGCAGACCGCGGCCACAGGTTCGCCCTCATGCTCGCCCATGGTAAATGATGAAACGCTCAGCAGCGGTCGTCTGGTCTGCTCCGTTATTCAGTGCACATGGGTATTCGCGCAGGGTACCCTTAAGCATACGTTGCCACAGGTCGCTGTCGTCGGCACTGAGCAACTTGGCCAGCACGCGCACATCGGTGCCGTTTAGCGGCACCGCGGGGCGTGAGAACATCGCCAGCGCGGCTTTGTTGCTGACCCGAACGATGCCAAAGCTGTCGAGGACCAATAGGGCATCGTCCATGGCGTCGATAATTTCTTTGGCGGCGAACTCCGGGGTAATTGTGACGAGCCGATAACGGCGAATGGTCCAGTTGGCCAGCAGAGTGCCGACTAGCACCGGCAGATAGCCGAAGGGATAGACTGGCACGCCGAGGGCGGCGAGGAAGTCGACCGAACCAAGGCAGGCGATAGAAAACGCGGTAACCAGCCCAAGGTTGCGCGAGCGAACAGGCTCTGGGACAGCGTTGCGGTAGCTGGTCCAGTACATATTGAGACTGAGCGCCATGACCAGAATGAAAAAGCCGATGAAAATAATGCCTAACCAGCCGTAGACCGGATAATAGCCCCATTCGTGGAGCCGTACTCCCGCAATAAATCCGTCGGGCAAAAGCAGAGTAAGGATGAAGCCGATGGCCAGTTGCCGGACCAGCCAGACGCGCCGGCGTAATTTGGCGTCCAACTGTGCGGACAATGCGGCGAAACTAAAGGCTGCCGGTGGAATTAGATTGGTACCGACTTGGCCGATTCGGCTCCAAAAGATCGCGACGGTTTCATTCAACGCGCAATACATTAACGAATAGCTATATAACCAGATCGCGCCCGTGGCGGTCATCAAGAAGAATGATGTGCGGAGGCGCGAGCGCTGCTCGACGTCGCGGACCATAACGCCCAGCGCCAAAAGAACGCTCGCGGTGAGAAATGTCGGTACGGCGAACCAACTGGTTTGATAGTTTTGCCAGTTGAGGACTTCGGCGATCATGGCGTGGAGTTGGCGGTGTCTAGCGGCGCCGGCCGGCGCACGCCACCAGGGCGGCAAAGATGCGCCTTTGGTGACGCTGGCGCGGCGCCAACACTTCCGGATGCCATTGGACGCCGATGACAAAGGCGTGTCGGGTGCTTTCGATGCCTTCGACGATGCCGTCGCCGGCCGTGGCATTTACGATCAGGCCGCGGCCCAGAGTCTTGACCGCTTGATGATGGGTGGTATTCACTTCGGCATGACTGCGCCCGACGATTTTGCGTAAGAGGGTGCGCGGTTCAATCGATATGCGATGGCCGCGCCGCACCGTCTTTCTGCTTTGTTGATGTTCTTGGGCGTTTGATACTTGAGCGCCGATGTCCTGGTAAAGACTCCCACCCAGGACGACGTTGATCGCTTGGGCGCCGCCGCAAATGCCGAGGACCGGGAGATCCTGCGTCAGTGCCGCCGCCGTGAGGTCCAGCTCGAAAGTGCTGCGCTCGGCCTTGATCGTCCCAAGACTGGCAAGCGGTTTTTCGCCATAATAACTGGGATGGATATCGAAGTTGCCGCCGCTCAATATCAGGCCATCGAGATGAGCCAACAGGCGGCGCAGCGCGCTACGTGATGATGTCGGCGGTAACACGAGCGCGATCGCGCCGGCATCGACGACGGCTTTGACGTAGCGCTGGGCGAGAAAATAGAGCGGTTCGACCTTTTTCCCGCGGTCGGCGCCTGCAAGGTCAGATGTGATGCCGATCAGCGGAGCGGCGGGTTTCATTGGGATGCTTACTGTTCGTACAGTCGCTTGTAGATACGGTGGTTACGCAAGACGAGTTTAACATAGCCGCGGGTTTCGCTGTAGGGAATGCGCTCGACGAACTCCTCGATGTCGTCGGTGACGATTTCCCTTTCCCAACGATCTACCGCCGCCTCCCCGGCATTGTAAGCGGCGATCGCTTTGAACCAGTTATTCGAGTAGCGCTGCAGCAGATCCTTCAAATACTGGGTACCGAGGGCGACATTGAGTTCGGGATCGAACAATTTGTCCTGGGTCGGCACCGCTAGGCCGAGCTGTTTGGCAACCCGTGCGGCCGTCGGCGGTATCAACTGCATCAGTCCCAAGGCCGTGGCGGGCGAGCGGGCGCGCGGGTCAAACAGGCTTTCCTGGCGGATCAATGCCAAAATCAAATGCGGGTCGAGCTCACGCTCGCGGGCCTTTTGCTGCACCAATTCCCAATAAGCCAGGGGATAGCGATAGTAGTCGCGTTCGCTTTGTGAGATCGGCATCTGGCTGGCGAGGCCGAGGCTCCGCCCGTAGGCTTGGTTGGCGAAGTACTCGCGCATGAGTAACGGCTGCAGCAAATTCTTGGAATTGGCGTACCGGTTCACTTGATCGAGTTCCGTCACCGCTAAGCCGTGAATGCCCAGGGCAGCGAGCTCGCGGGCGCGTACCAGATGAAAGCTTACCTCGGCGCCGATGGCGGGATCGCTTTCCGCAACTACGATTGGCTTAGACCGCTTAATTTCCAGCACCGGCTCGCCGAGCCGTTCCAGCGCTCGTTGCGACAGAGTTTGATAGTAAGATTCTTCGCCGCCATTGAATATTTGCCGGTAAAGCGGTTTGGCGCTGTCAACATCGCCGAGCTTTTCCGAACTGCGGGCCTGCCAGTAAAGCGCGGCGGTGCCGAAGTTGCCATTGCGCGCCTGTGCTGCCAGCGACTTGAAGGTTGTCAAGGCCATCTGCCAGTCGCCGGCGCGGTAATGCAGCCAAGCTAGGCGCCATACCGCATCGTCACGCACAGTGCTGCCGGGGAATTGTTTCTGCACTATGGTGTAGAGCTGGATCGCCTCGGGCTTTCTGCCGAAATATTCATGGATGTCGCCGGCGGCGAAGTTGGCGCGGTCGGCATAGGCGCTGCCGGGGTAACGCTCCAAGATCTGCTTGAAATACTCAAATGCCTGGGCGTTTTCATGGCGATTCCACAGCGTTTGGCCGATCTGGTAGAGCGCTTTGGGGGCTTCGCTGCTGTCCGGAAAGTCGCGGGCGATCTGTTCGAGCAGCGGAATCGCGTCAGCTCGGCCGCGGATCGCCGCTAACTTGGATAAAAAGCGCAGCCTTTGGTCCGCATCGATGACGCCGTCCAAAAGGCGTCTGTAAAGTACATCGGCATCACTCAATTGCCTTTCCCGTGCCAAGCGATCGGCTTCATCGGCGAAAGCAGTGAGGTTGCTCAATGCGAACTGCTCGGGATACTTTTCGCGCAGGCGATATTGATCCTTGCGCGCTAAGCCGGCCCAGCGCGAAGTCGGACTATTGTCGCGTAATTCCTGATAACCGCCATAGGCGCGTTGCAAGTCACCCTGAGCCTCATGGTTCTGCGCGGTTAAATAGCTTGCCTCATCGGCGATATCCCGCGTTGCCGTCTTGTCGGTTCGCAGTTGGCGCAGGATCTCGTTGGCTTGAGCGAATTTTTTCTCCGCTTGGTCGAGCTTGGCCCTTTGTAACGTGGCGCGCGCTTGCCAGACCGATTGCGGATAGTTCTGCTTCAACTGGAGCAGATAGCGGCGCGATTGCTCCCAGCGATTTTCTTTGAATGCGATCAGCCGCCAGGTAGTAGAGGCTGTAGTCGGCAAGCCGGTAGCCGGTGTCAAAGCTCTTCTGAAACAGCTCTTTGGCTTGGCCGGCGTTACCCTGAGTGTAAAGTGAATAGGCTTTGTGAAAGGTCATGCGGCTGTCGTCGCCCTGGGCTGCCAATCTTGCCGCGGGCAGAACGAGTAAGAGCAACAATGCGAATAGTGAAATGTTTTGCTGCATCGATATGCTTAAGTGTAAACGGGCCGACGTTGCCATTCAATCGAATTCATTGCAAAACTCGTCGATATTCGGGCGCGCCGGCGCTGTTGTGTTTTCGCCCGATGAACGTTATGTTTTTCGCCACGTTGGGACTTGGCTAATGGCATTGGACACAAGCGAATTACTGCGGTCATGGAGGCAAGGCGATCTTGAAAATTGAGGGTAGTTACAGGTTCAATGCGCCGCGCGAACGGGTCTGGGAGCTTTTACTCGATCCGAAAATCATGGCGCAGTGCATGCCGGGGTGTGAAACCATGAACGAGGTGGCGCCGGACCGCTACGAAACCGTCATGAAAGTCGGCGTCGCTTCGGTGAAAGGCACTTACAAAGGCAAAGTAGCCATAAAGGACAAACAAGAGCCGAGCCACTACGTCTTGAGCGGCGAGGGCTCGGGCGGGCCGGGCTTCATGCAGGGTGATGTAGTCATCGATCTCGAAGAGAGCGAGGGGCTGACCTTGCTCAAGTACAGCACCGAGCCGAAGATCGGCGGGCTTATCGCTAGTGTCGGCCAACGCATGCTCAACGGCGTCGCCAAGATGATGGCCGACCAATTTTTTAAAAAGGTCGAGAGCTTCATCTAAAGTTTTTTGGCTTCGTCTTACGCGCCTGACTTTTCGGTGAGCTTACGTCCATGATACCCACCGTCAGTGTCATCATTCCGACCTATAACCGCTGGCCGAGGGTGGGGCAGGCGGTTGCGTCGGTGTTGGAGCAACGCTATCGCGACTTCGAGCTGATCGTGGTCGATGATGGCTCCAGCGATCGAACTGCCGCGGAGCTGGCCAGGTTTGGTGGGCAATTGCACTACGTCTTCCAGGCTCGAAGCGGGGTGTCGGCGGCGCGAAACCTGGGCGTCCGCCGGAGCCGCTGCCGGTTGATCGCGTTTCTCGATTCGGACGATCTCTGGCGCCCGGACAAGCTCCGGGTGCAAGTGGCTTTTATGGAGGAATATCCAGAGATACAGATTTGCCAAACCGAGGAGATCTGGATTCGCCACGGTATCCGCGTCAATCCAAAGCTCAAGCATCGCAAGCCGTCGGGAGATATTTTCGAGCCTAGTCTCGAACTCTGTTTGATAAGTCCGTCCGCGGTGATGATGACGCGGGAATTGTTCGACCGCAGCGGCGGCTTCGACGAGTCGTTGCCGGTTTGCGAAGACTACGACCTCTGGCTGCGTATCGCCCGGGATTATCCGGTGCCGCTGATCGATCAGGCTTTGGTCGTCAAGCATGGCGGCCATGCCGACCAATTGTCTCATTCGCGGTGGGGCTTGGACCGTTATCGGGTGGTTGCGCTGCAAAAGCTTTTACGCGCCGGCATCGCCGGCCCACAGCGCCGCGCGGTATTGGGGGTTTGGCAAAAAAAGCTTTTCGTGCTCGCCAACGGGGCGCGCAAGCGCGGCAAAGTGGCGGACGCTGATGGATATCTAGCGATGCTCAGCGAGTTTGCCGAGGAGATGAGCGATGTCGGAGAGTGGGTTTCAAAGTTTCGCGGCGGCGAAGGGCTTCCATCCGCAGACACTGGCGCGCTGGCTTAACTGGCCGGCGCAGGCTCGCGGCGTGCTGGCACAGCTCGCTTTGGACCTCAAGATCGGCGAAAATCAGCTGCGCGACTTGATGGATTGGGGAGAAGAAATCGCTTTGCGCGACGGCATCGCCATCGAGGCGATATTTGCCGGCAGAGCCATCAACACTATTGCCACCGATCCGCGCCTGGGCCGTGCGGACAAGGTGAAAAGAATTAAGGAAAGTCTCAGAAGATTGCGCTTTCCGCGCTTGGCCCAGGCCGAAGACGAAATCCACGGTAAAATTCGCGCGCTCAAGCTGCAACCGGAGATTCGCATGACGGTGGCGCCTGGATTGGAGGGCGGCAGGTTGCAGATCGAGTTTACCGTGACCAACCAGCAGGATTTTAAACGACTGGTTGAAAAGTTGGCCGTCGCCACCGAGACGATTTCTACTAAAGAGATTTTTTCGCTCTTAGGCGGCAGCGCAACGATTGCCGAACCCGCTTAGTGTAGTTGACGGCAGGCCCAATGAAAAATTTGCAACCCGAAGAAGTGATCGTCGAGCGCGGCTCCGAGGGCAGCCCCATCCTGCAAAATTTGCGTCGCACTTTACCGCAGATTCCGTTTCGCTTTGTCGATGACATTGCTGCATCGAATGGCAGCGCTAGCGTGGTCGGCGACTCCTTTGGCGCGGCCAAGAAAAAGCTTTATCTGGCAAAGCATAAGGGCGAATTCTTGAAAAAATGTCCGGGCAGCGATGGACAGGTGTGCTGCAACTATTTCGTCATCAATTTCGCCAGCAACTGTCCGATGGATTGCAGTTATTGTTATTTGCAAGAGTACTTGGCCGATAACTCTGCGCTCAAGGTCTTCAGCAACGTCGGCGACTTGATCGACGAGGTCGAAGCGACCTTGAAAAAGCATCGCGGGGTATTTTTTCGCATTGGCACCGGCGAGATCACCGATAGTTTGGCGTTGGAGCCGTATACCGGCATGGTGCGACAGATTTTGCCGTTCTTTGCCGAGCAGCCTAACGTGCTCTTGGAGCTCAAGACCAAGAGCGACTGCATCGATAGCTTGCTCGATCTCGATCCCAAGGGGCGGGTGGTGGTGGGCTGGTCGATGAATCCGCAGCGGGTGATCGACGCCGATGAGCATGCTACCGCTTCCTTGACAGAGCGCTTGAAGGCGGCACGGCGCGTCCAAGCTGCCGGCTACCGGCTGGGCTTTCATTTCGATCCGATGATCGAATATTCCGGATGGGAAGCCGATTATCGTGCCATGCTGGAAGAGACCTTCGCGACCATTGATTGGCGTGGACTTTCCTGGGTCAGTCTCGGCGTCCTGCGCGACACGCCGGGTTTGAAACGGACCATGCGCGAGCGCTTCCCGGGCAGCCGGTTGCTCACCGGCGAACAGGTGCTCTGTCCCGACGGCAAGCTGCGATACTATCAGCCGCTCCGGGTACGAAATGTACCGCCAGATGGTTAGCTGGATTCGCCATGCTGCGCCAACGGTGAAGATCTATCTATGCATGGAGTCCCGCGAAGTGTGGGAGCAGGTCTTTGGTTTTGCGCCGTCCTGCGAAAAAGAGCTGGGCAATCAGATGGCGCCGTCGAGCTAAATTGCGATCGATAATAAACAAAGATAGTGCAATCGGGGTGTTCGACTCGGGCATTGGTGGGCTTACCGTACTGCATCAAATCATCGAAGCATTGCCGCGCGAGAACACGGTTTATTTGGGAGACACGGCGCGCTCCCCCTATGGCACCAAGTCGGTGGAAACCGTCATGCGCTACTCTTGCGAGAACAGCGAATTTTTGGTGGAAAAGGGCGTCAAGCTGGTGGTCGTCGCCTGCAATACCTCTACGGCCATCGCGCTGAGCCATTTGCAAGAAAGCCTTTCGGTGCCGGTCATTGGGGTGATCGAACCCGGGGTGCGTCGGGCGATCAAGAGCACCAAGAATAGAAAAGTCGGCGTCATCGGCACCGAAGCGACGATTCAAAGCGGCGCCTACACCCGGGCCTTGAAAGCCGCGGACCCTAAGATCGAAGTTTACAGCCGGGCTTGTCCGCTGTTCGTGCCGCTAGTCGAAGAAGGTTGGACCGAGAACGCGGTGGTCGAGATGGCTATCAAAGCGTATCTCAGCAGTCTCAAACAGAGCGGCATCGACACGTTGGTATTAGGTTGTACTCACTATCCCTTGCTCAAAAAGGCGATCCGCAAGTTCATGGGCTCGGGGGTGCGTCTGGTCGACTCCGCCGAAGAGACCGCCAGCGAAGTGGCTGCGGTACTCAAAAAAGGTGCGAGTGGGCGCAAGGCGGGTAAAGGAATTCACAGTTTTTTTGTTACCGATGCGCCGGAGCGCTTCGTCAAAGTCGGTCGGCGGTTTCTTGGGGAGAACGTCGAATCGGCGGTACGGATCGAACGCTAAGCTCCCTTGCGCTCCTAGACTAGCTTTAAGTCGCTGGTCAATTCGTGTATTTTATTAAGGTCTTTAGCAGCCCAATGGCTCCTCCATTTCGAGTGAATTCGGGAGTAAATTTTTAACATGTGGGATTTCATCAAAAAAATTGTCGGTACCAAAAACGACCGCGAGATCAAGCGCATCCGCCCCTATGTCGATGAAATCAACAAACTCGAGCCGGAATACCAGGGGCTCAACGATGACGACCTCAAAGCGAAGACCGATCAGTTTAGGCGCCGACTCGATGAAGCCACGGCGACTTTGAAAAGCGAGTTGACGGAGGCCCAAAACCGCGCCAGCGTTGCCGAGCCGGACGAGCGCGAAGAACTCAAGACCCAGGCCGAGGAGCTTGACAAGGAGCTGCGCCAAAAAGAGGCCGAGATACTAGACCAACTGTTACCGGAGGCGTTCGCGGCCGTGCGCGAAGCGTCGCGGCGCACCATTGGCTTGCGCCATTACGATGTTCAGTTGATCGGCGGCGCGGTGCTTCACTCCGGCAAAATTGCCGAAATGAAAACCGGCGAGGGTAAGACGTTGGTTGCGACCTTGGCGCTGTATTTGAATGCGCTCACCGGCCGGGGCGCGCACTTAATCACCGTAAACGACTACTTGGCGCGGCGCGATGTCCAGTGGATGGGGCCGATTTACCATAAGTTGGGACTCACCGCGGCCTCCATCGTGCACGAGGTCAGTTATCTATTCGATCCCACTTATTTGACCAAGGATTATCGTTTTTTGAATCTGCGGCCGATTCAACGCCAAGAGGCTTACCACGCCGATATCACTTACGGCACCAATAACGAGTTCGGCTTCGACTATCTGCGTGACAACATGAAGTTCTCCCTGGAAGAGTATGTCCAGCGCGAGCTCAATTTCGTCGTCGTTGACGAGGTAGATAATATATTGATCGACGAAGCGCGCACGCCGTTGATTATTTCCGGACCGGCCGAGGAGTCGACGGATAAGTACTATCATCATCGACCGGGTGATCCCCAAGTTGCAACGGGGCGCGGTGATTCAAGGTGATCCATCGCAGGAAGACCGCGCCGCCATCGAAGCCAAGGGCGATTACACCGTCGACGAAAAAAGCCGCTCGGTGACCTTGACCGAAACCGGCGTGGCCAAAGTCGAACGTCTGTTAGGCGTGCATAACCTTTACGACCCGCGTCAAATCGATACCTTGCACCATGTTCAGCAAGCGCTCAAAGCCCACGCGATTTTCAAACGAGATGTCGACTATGTCATCAAAGAAGGCGAAGTAATCATAGTCGACGAGTTCACCGGCCGTTTGATGCCGGGGCGGCGTTGGTCCGACGGACTGCACCAGGCGGTGGAAGCTAAGGAGCGTGTTCATATTCGCGAAGAAAACCAGACCCTGGCGACCATCACGATTCAAAATTACTTTCGCATGTACAAAAAGCTCGCGGGCATGACCGGTACCGCCGATACCGAGGCGCCCGAGTTTCAAAAAATTTACAAGCTCGATGTCACCGTAGTGCCGACCCACCGCAACATGGTGCGCCAGGACAATGCCGATGTGGTTTATCGTACGGACAACGAAAAATATGATGCGGTGGTGTTAGAGATCGAGGAGCGGCACAAGCACGGGCAGCCGGTGCTGGTCGGGACTACCTCGGTGGCCAAGTCGGAAAAGCTTTCGCGCCTGCTCAAGAAGAAAAACATCAAACACAATGTTCTGAACGCCGTCAATCATGAAGCCGAAGCGAGCATTATCGCCCAGGCCGGTCGCTATGGGGCGCTCACCATCGCGACGAATATGGCCGGCCGCGGTACGGATATATTGCTCGGCGGCAATCCGGAATTTCTCGCGCGCTCGGATATGGAAAACGAATGGATCAACCGGGCTTCGAAATTGCCGCTGCAGGGCGCGGCACGCTACGAGGACTCGCTACGGGAATTGCGCGAAAAGTACGAAGAGCAGGTCCAGGGCGCCGAGAAGAAATTCCTCAAGGACAGCGAACTGTTCGATCAGCAGCGCAGCGCAGCCTTGAAACGCACCACCGAATTGCAACGCGAGATCCGTATAGCGTCGCCCTTCGGCGAGGCCAGCGAGAAGTACGAAGATGTCTCGGCCACCCAATTGATCGAAGCTTTGCACGGCGCGCGGCCGATCCCGGAAGGGTACTTGAAGGCCAAAGAGAGCTTTGAAGGCGCGGTGGTGGCGGCGAACAACGGACAGGCGGCTAGCTTGCCGGACGAATTTGTCGAGGCTCGGGACGAGTTTCAGGCCACTCTGGACCGCTGGCAGCAAAGGGCCGACGAGCGCAACGCGTTGACTGAGTTTCTCGATGAAAAACGGCGTGTCTATGAACAACGGCTGATCGATCTGGAATTTGACAGTGCCAAAGCGGCACTCGCTCAAGGCGATTTGGCCGGAGCGGTCGATGAATATGAACAGTCCCATCGGTCGTTCGAGGAGGCGGAGGCACGTTGCGAGGAACTCCGGCTGCCCTACGAAAAGGCAATTCAGGACGCTCAAGAAGACTATGAGACCAAGCGCCAGGAATATTTGCGCATGGTCGAGGATATTCGCGACCAACTGGAAAAGGCGCCGGATGAGTATCGTCTCCGTTTTGACGAGATGTTGGCGCAGTACAATAAAAGTTGCGCCGAGGAAAAGGACAAAGTGATCGCCGCCGGCGGGTTGCATATCCTGGGTACCGAGCGCCATGAAAGCCGGCGCATCGATAATCAGCTACGCGGCCGGGCTGGACGCCAAGGCGATCCCGGCTCGTCGCGATTCTACCTTTCCCTCGAGGACGATCTCATGCGCATTTTCGGCGCGGACCGGATTCAAGGCATCATGAGCCGATTGGGTATGGAAGAAGGCGAGCCGATCGAGCATGGGCTAGTCACCCGCGCCATCGAGAATGCCCAGAAGAAGGTCGAGGCGCACAACTTCGATATCCGCAAACATCTACTCGAGTATGACGACGTGCTCAACAAGCAGCGCGAAGTGATTTATGGCCATCGACGCGAGGTGCTCAAAGGCGAAACTTTGAAAGAGCAAGTGACCGAGTGGGCCGATGAACTCGCCGAAGAGATCATTGCCCGTTACGCCGAAAAGGACCGCCACCCTTCCGATTGGGACTGGAACGCACTGCGCGAAGGGATGAACCATCAATTCAACATCCGCCCCGAGTTTGCCAGCGATGAAATCGAACAAGTGACTGAGGGGCAGCTTGCGGACACGGTTCACCAGAAAATTCTGGAAAAGTACGAAGATAAGGAAAAGCGGTTTGGCGAGCCGATGTTACGCCAGCTGGAAAAGATCATCATGTTGCAGACCATCGATACTCTTTGGAAAGACCATTTGCTCAGCATGGACCACCTCAAGGAAGGCATCGGGTTGCGCGGCTATGGCCAGAAGAATCCGTTGCAAGAGTATCAAAAAGAGGGCTACGACATGTTCGAGGACATGAATCACCGTGTCCAAGAAGACGTCGTGCAAAAACTTTTTACGGTGGAACTAGCTCGGGAAAATGCCCAGCAAGAGCTCGCCGTTGAACAGCCGCGCCAACAACGCATGGTTCTCAGTCATGGCCAAGATCCGATCGCGGCCCAGCCCAACCCAGCGCCTCGCCGTGAGACCGCCAAAGTTGGGCGCAACGATGTTTGTCCCTGCGGCAGCGGTAAGAAATATAAGCGTTGTCACGGCAAATAGTCTGACATTTCAGCGGCGCTGGCAGGGCTTGACGTCACGTGTGGCTGTGACCATGTCGTTAAAAGGTCGGTATTCTCGATGAGACACCTGCCTTTTCAATCTCACTCGTGTCAAGTTTCCATTAATGTCTTGAGGATTTTCTCCCGTTAAGAAGTTAATGCGAGGCGGCTTTCTTTTTCGCTATATCGTGGCTGTCATCATGGGTGGAGAAGGACGGGACGTTATTGCCGGCGCCCAGTTTGATGATCCGCTCTTTGTGCTCGTGCAACTCTTTGGTGGAATTTCGTGTGTCGATCACGAGTTTGGCGGATGCGACGATCTGGCGAACGTCGTAGGCGCTGTGGTCGGTTAGGATAATCACGCAGTCGTGTTTGGCAATCTCTGCGGGGGTCGCCTCGATTGATTGCAACATGCTGGTTCCGAGCTTCAAGGACGGGACGAACGGATCGTTGTAGGATAGTTTCGCACCCTTGTCGGTGAGCAGACGCATGACATCCAGAGCGGGCGATTCACGGCAGTCGCTGACATTTTTCTTGTAGGCCACCCCCATAATGAGGATTTTTGAATCCCGAACGCTCTTCGAGAAGCGGTTGAGGCCGTCGCTTACCATGCTGGCGACCAGCGTCGGCATCATGCCGTTGATCTCAGCCGCCAGGCCAATGAAGCGCGCCTGAAAGTTGAGCGCCTTCAATTTCCACGCCAAGTAATGTGGATCGATAGGAATGCAGTGACCGCCCAGGCCCGGACCTGGATAAAAGGCGCTAAAGCCGAAGGGTTTGGTCGCCGCGGCATCGATCACTTCATACACGTCGACTCCGAGAACGTCACACATCATGGCGAGTTCGTTAACCATGCCGATGTTAACGCTGCGAAATGTATTTTCCAAAAGCTTGACCATCTCGGCGCACTTGGTGCTGCTCACCGGAATCACCCGTTCAATAAACGCGGAATAAAACAAGGCCGCGATCTCAGTGCATTCCGCCGTGATGCCGCCGACTATTTTGGGCGTATTGTGAGTGTTAAACGAGACATTGCCCGGGTCGATCCGCTCCGGCGAAAAGGCGACATAGAAGTCGCGGCCGACCTTTAAGCCGCCGCTCTCGAGTTCGGGCACGATTAACTCGTCCGTGGTGCCCGGATAAGTCGTGCTCTCCAGCACGATCAGCTGTCCTGGATGGAGATACTTGCGGATTTCTTCGGTCGCCGAAAGAATAAATGAAATATCCGGGTCGCGGCTTTTGCTGAGCGGTGTCGGTACACAAATACTCACGGTATCGGCGTTTTTAAGCGCGCTGAAATCATAGGAGGCGGTGAACTTGCCGGCACTTACCGCGTCGGCGATGGTCTTGTCAGGTACGTCCTGAATATAAGATTTGCCTTGTTTCAGTGTCGCGATCTTGCTTTGGTCCAGGTCGATACCAACGACTTTAAAACCGGCCGCGGCGATCTCCATTGCCAAGGGCAGCCCGACATAACCAAGACCGATCACGGCTGCGGTGGCTTGGCGATTCTCGATTCTACTTTTTGTCGCGTTCAAACGAAGTTACCTCCTTTGATTGAGCTCAAATTTCTCACCCGTTTCTAATCTCTTAAAGTGCTTGACTTGGATTGCGTATTTATCAATGAGTTCGTAAAGATTCACCCGGCTGATGCCTAGGTCGCGTGCGGCTCGGCTGACGATGCCCCGGTTGCGCGTGAGTGCTTTCTTGACGAAGTCGATTTCGATCGCCTGCTTGGCGAATTTTAGATTAATCTCGGTAGGAATGGTATCGAAAGCCAAGCCTAAGTCGCTGGGTTTCAGTACGCTGCGCGCGCTCAACATCACGGCGCGGCCGATGAGCTGTTCCAGCTCGCGCACGTTACCCGGCCATGGATGCATAATCAAGTCATTCTCGGCGTCCGCCGATAGGCTCATCGGTGGTTTCCCGTATTCCCGGCAGGATTTGCGCAGGAAATATTGCGCCAGCGGCACGATGTCGTCCTTGCGATCACGCAGCGGTGGCAGATCAAGCCGCATGCCGTTGAGACGATAGTAAAGGTCTTCGCGGAAGCGGTGATTTTTCAAGTCTCGCTGCAAGTCCCGATTGGTGGCGGCGATGATTCTTAGATCGACTTCGACCGGCTGTGTGCCGCTCATTCGTTCAACGTGATGATCCTGCAGGAATCGTAGGAGCTTTACCTGAAGCGGCTTCGCCAATTGACCAATGTCGTCGAGTAAGAGGGTGCCAGTGTGGGCCGCCTCGGACTTGCCCTTTTCCTGCGCGCGGGAACGCGTGAAAGCGCCTTTCTCCTGAGCGAATAGGTGGCTTTCGAGAAGATTCTCGGGAATGGCGCCGCAATCAACCACGACAAAGGGGTTGTTTTTGCGCGGACTGTGGCGGTGGATGGCATTTGCTATAGTCTTTTTCCCGGTACCGGTTTCGCCGCAAATTAATACCGGTATATCCGATCCTGCAATTTTTGGGAGGAAGCGAAACACATCCCTCATGGGTTTGGACCGGCCCATGATTCCGTCAAATGCATCTGCCGCGCCCGGGTCTTGCATATGGATTTTTTTTTGCAGTTGGTAAAGATGAAAGGCGCGCTGAATCATGATTTTGATCTCGTCAAGGCGCACAGGTTTTGCATAAAAATCACAGGCACCGAGGCGCATTGCGCGAATCGCGTTAATATCTTCATTATTCCCCGTAATAACAATTGTACGCGTTGCGGGCTCGGAGGTTAGGAATCGCTCAAGCAGCCTGAGCCCGCTTAGGTCGTCGGCCTTGAACCGGTTCAATGACAGATCGAGGGTTACTACCGACGGGTGTTCGCGCTCAAAGAGCTGAATCGCGGCTGCTTCGTTGGACGCAGTTAAAATTTCGTAATCCGCCTCCATCGACCACCGCATTTGCTGGAGAATATACTCTTCGTCGTCGACTAAAAGAAGTTTCGGTTTCACTGGGGCACTCCCAAGTTGCACGGGCTAGATTCGCGGAAACTCCAGCTCCACGGTTGTCCCACTGCTAACTTGACTGTCGATACGGATATGACCGCCATGGACCTCGACGATGGACAGGGTATGGCATAATCCAATGCCCATTCCACCCTCCTTGGTGCTTTGGAACGGCCGAAAGATATTTTGTAACTGCTCCGGTGGAATTCCACAGCCGGTATCGCTGACGGTCGCGATAATTTTGCCAGCGTTGTCTTGCACAACTACAATATCGATGATGCCCGTGCCTTGAGGTAAGCTTTGAATGGCGTTCAGCAGAATATTGGTAAAAACCTTTTGCAATAACTCTGGGTCCGCAGAAACCATGGGTGGAGTTTCTGGGAGTGGGAATTCAGTGTTGATTTTTATGCCGGTGCGTTGTTGAAGTTTGAGGTCTACCAAAGTCTGCTGGATAACATCGACAACATTTACCGGTTGCTGTTTGAGTGAGAACTGTCCACGTTGAATGGCAAAACTAGCAATGAGATCGATCATCTTGTCGGTTGTGCGGGTAAACGTTGCGAGAGCGTTGGAAAGAAAGTCGGGGTTTTGGCTAAGATGCTTGGCATTCTCTAATGTCATGCTCTGGATAGTCGCGAGATTTTTAAGATCATGAATAACGAATGCAGTAAAACGGTTCAGGGATTCCCACGCGCGAGCTAACGAACGTTCTTCAGTGCATCTAGATCTAACCATCAGATCGGCCAATTGGTGGCTGATTCGTAACAAGAAACGATCGTTTTCGGCTGTCCAATCATTTCGCTCTGGGATATTGCCCACGCCCAATACAGCGAGAATCTGGTTTTCGTCGCCAACGAAAGTATAACGGTTAATACCCAGGGCGCTCAAACTAGCTTCGTTACCTATGGGCGGGGTACCCTGGGTTTCTGACGAAACAGCAACCATGAAAGTTTTGTTTAATTCCGCTGGGGCCAGAGTTCGCATTCTCCGAATCGCTTTACGATAGTTCCGTACGACAGTTGTCGGTGCGTGATAATATTCTAAGATGTAAGCCGAGTCCGAGTGATGGGCTTGTATCCATATTGCGACGCGGTCGACGGCCATGGCGGTGGCGATAAGTTCGGCCACTAAGGGCAGAACGTCTGTGGTGCTAAGCAACCCGCGCGAGGCGTTGGGAGGTTGCAGATCAATGCCACGGTTTTTATTATCCAAAAAGCTCTTCATCTCCATTGATGTGGATCCAAGTCAACGCGAGAGATGTGGTCGATCAATGAGGAATTGCCGGACCGAGAAAATTCCTCGTAAAATACCGTTTTGATTTGTCCAGATCACATCATATTTTATCAGGGAGCTGAACGTTATAACTTCAGAGATTATTGAGTAATTTTAAGCAGATATAAGCCAAGCAATTGTGGTGCCATTGGCTGCTTGGGTGTTCGCAATGCTCCGATTTGCTGCCAAGACTGTTGATGCGCGATTTTGGTTGTCGATAAATCTGAATTGCGCGGCCTATCGCAGTTACATCGCAGTTTCACAGTCGTCTAAGCGTTCGAGGCGCTGTGCTGTAGACAATGAAAGTGGTTGTTGTATCGCTCGCTCATCGAAATCGCGAGGAGCTAATTCTATTTGCAAATATCGAATCGAATAGTGGACACATGACAAAATTCTTGCTGAAATCAATTAAATGCAGGTACAATGCTTATGGTATGCCTTTGCCCAGTGAGGCATCTCATAATTGCCAAACCAGTGACTGCCGACAGTATTAGCGCTTAAGCTTGCTAGCGATGGGTTGTTGGGTGGGGTCTCTAACTGGCTCTTTAAGAAAATTAAGATCAGAATCTTTCTTTGATATGTCGAACCCTCGACCAAAACGGCGTGGCGATCATAAACTATTCACTGAGGATGTCGATGATCCGCATGATCATGGTAAACGGTTGTCGGAGGAAACACCGTGTGTGTTCTACGAAGCCGACGAGTTGTTCAACATTAGTCACATTTCAAAAAATGTCCACGACTTAGTCGGAATCCAAAGAGAACCGTTAATTGGCGTAAGTTTGCTTTTTGAAGAAGCGGTTGCTCCAGCGGATCGTGCCTTACTGCAACTCAAATTGGCAGAATTGAATAGCAACGGCGTCACCTCGCTGATCCATCGATTGGTTGATGATCGCGGTCGTCTAGTTAGAGTTGCCCATAGTTTGAGAAGGGTAGTGATAAACGGGCAATCTGTAATCCGAGGCAATCTGCTGCCGCTGACGGGATGTGAATCAGACGCCATGGCTATCGATATCGGATTAGTTTCCAAATTTATTCACAAGATCGGCAACCATTTCCAATTACTCAACTTAATTCTGGATTCGATGCGCCATAAGGGTGCGAATTTCACGGATTTGGAGCTCGTCCAAGAAACCACAGAAAATGCTATTAATCTGACGCGGACGTTTTCCAGCTATCTTGAGCAGCCTCAGTTATCAACAAATGTGAACCTGTCGGAACTAATGGAAACAGCCGTTGGATGTCGAGCCTCCGACTGTCGCGCCAAGCAAATTGAAATTGTATTTAATGGGGGGGGCATTGGGACTGAAGCGACTATTTATGGCGATGTCGCATTTCTTGACCTCGCCCTCGGCGCGATTTTGGATAACGCCATTAATGCCTCGCAAGCTGGTGGTGTAATTTTTGTGGAGATCTCAGCTCCACCAGAAATTTCTATGAATGGTGTTTTGCGAACTATCATCGTAAGGGTCCTGGATAAAGGTTCGGGAATTCCTGCCGATCAGATTGAAACGATACTAGAACCGTTTCACCCTATGCGGCCAGGCCACGATGGCATTACTCTCGATTTAGCCTCCCGATACATCGAGCTGCATGGCGGGTTGTTCCAAATCCAGAGCTGCGAAGGTAAAGGAATGAACTTTGAAATTGCCTTCCCGATTTTGCCGCTGCACATCTCGTCAACTTTGGAGAAAGTTAGTACCTGAGTGCTGAGTTAAATTCGACAGATTTATGTACAACATATTAATTGTTGAAGATCATGATCGCTTACGGGATCAGTTGGGAAAGTTTTATGAGCAGGAAGGTTTCCGGGTTACCACGGCGTCAAGCGGCGAGGAGGGAATTGAAAAGCTAGCGCAAGAAAAGTTTTCGATTATGGTTTCTGACGTTCAGATGCCAGGCCTCGACGGCTTCCAATTGGCCCGCCACGTTCGAGAAAAGTACCCCGACACCGATGTGATATTGATCACGGCATTTGGCAACGTCAAACAAGCGGTTGAAGCGATGAAGCTAGGCGCTAGCGATTATATCACTAAACCCTTTCAGCCTGAGGCCATCCGTTTGGTTAGTGAAAAACTTATTGAAAAAAAACGCCTGCAAGAGGAAGTTCGTGAGCTGCGCATCCGCGTGCAAGACGGTCAGAACCTCGAGAATATCATTAGCAAAAGCCCTAAGATGTCCAAGGTCTTCGATCTTATTCGTTCATTGGCAGCGATGGACTCTGGCGTGATGATTACCGGCGAAACGGGTACGGGTAAAGAGTTGGTCGCCCGCGCTATCCATAATTTAGGCCGCAGAAAAGCCAAACAATTTGTTGCTATTAATTGTGGCGCATTTCCAGATACTTTATTAGAAAGCGAACTATTTGGCTACGAGAAAGGAGCCTTTACGGGCGCTGTTCAAAGCCGCGCAGGGAAGATAGAAGTCGCCGATGGCGGCACTCTTTTTCTTGACGAAATTGAAACGATGGCGTTACCCATGCAAGTAAAGTTGTTGCGTGTACTACAGGAGCGAGAGCTAGAGCGATTAGGCGGAAATCGGAAGCTAAAAGTGGATATGCGTGTGATCGCCGCCACCAATGTTGATTTATCACTTTGTTTGACTCGTGGAACACTCCGGGAGGACTTTTACTATCGGATAAACGTGATTCCTATTCAGTTGCCACCTTTACGCGAGCGCTTAGAGGATTTGCCACTCTTGATAAATCATATTCTTGAGAAGCATCCCGTGGCACGCGAGAGGGCGATTCGCCAGGTTGCGCCCGAGGTGCTGGATCAGATGCTCGCATATCGTTGGCCGGGAAACGTTCGAGAACTTGAGAACATCCTGGAACGCGCAATTGTAAAATGTCAGGGATCAACTATTACGGATGTGGACTTGCCGGTGGTGTCTCATCAATTGGGTGCTACATCCACATACATAGCGTCGAATGATAGGGCCTTAACATTGAAGCAGTGGCTACTGAAAAGCGAGAAAGAATATCTTCGAGGCCTTTTAATGAAGCACGAGGGGAGCATCTCCGCGACCGCCGTTGAAGCTAAAGTGGATAATAAGACTCTCTATCGGAAGATGAAGCGGCATGGCCTTCAGAAAGAATCCTTTAAAGAGATGTAAGTATTCAATTTTATTTCGAAGCGAAATGGTGTGGAAGTAACGCAATGCTATCGATCAACCCGCGTATATCCCAACCCTTCGGAGTTAGCTACTCTGTCACGTGACTATACTTTGGTTTAATCGTTGAGCGCGGAATTCTATCCTATGACAAATAGATATTTAGTGACCGGCGGTGCCGGCTTTATTGGTTCTCATATCGTCACGCGACTTGTTCAAGACGGAGCGGTTGTTCGCGTAGTGGACAATCTTTCTACCGGTCAGATTCAGCGCTTGGATCGCGTGCGTTCCGCGATCGAGTGGGTCCAAGGCGATTTATCTGATGAAGCTGTTGCAAAAAAGGTCGTTGTGGGGATGGATTTCGTAGTCCATCAAGCAGCCGTCCCATCAGTGCAGCGATCTCTTTTGGACCCGCTTGGCACTAACCAGGCCAATGTTGTCGCTACCTTGAATCTGCTGGAAAGCTCGCGGAGAGCAGGAATCCGGCGCTTCGTGTATGCAGCCTCGTCATCAGCGTACGGAGATACCGAAGTATTACCCAAGCACGAAGATATGCCACCGAACCCTATGTCCCCCTACGCGTTACAGAAGTTTGTCGGAGAACGTTATTGTAAATTATATTACGACCTCTACGGTCTGGAGACAGTCGCTCTGAGATACTTTAATGTGTTTGGCCCAGGGCAAGATCCCCATTCAGAATATTCTGCGGTTATTCCCAAATTCACTAGTTATCTATTGGGCAACCGACCGATTACGATTTTTGGTGACGGAGAGCAATCTCGGGACTTCACTTTTATTGAGAACGTTGTGGAGGCCAATCTCCTTGCTCTAAGTGCGGTGAATGGCGCCGGTAAAATGTGCAATATCGGTTGCGGTGAGCGGATTACTTTAAATCAATTGGTTGCAACCTTGGAAGAAGAGCTACAGGTTAAGGCTGAAGTGATTCATTTACCACCCAAGTTGGGAGATGTTAAACATTCCTTGGCCGATATTGAGCGAGCCAGAGCGATTTTGAACTACCAACCTAGAGTTATGGTCAAAGAAGGTCTCCGGAGAACTATTGGGTCGCATGTCAATGGTATAAAATAACCTGTCGACGTACGGCTTCAAATTGTTTTTTAAACCGGTTTGATTCACATAAGCAATTGCATAACGATTTACCAATCGAGGAAATTCCATTTTTTACGGCTTTGTCGTTCCACCTTGCTCACAGCGATCTCGGGTGACAAATGATTCCGTTTATGTGAATCCGTTACGCTTAACCACCGCCTGAACTTATCCGTAAATTTTGACACGTTCATTGACGCAAGTTGGTGCATGAACAAACTTTGTGCCTTGTCCTGCCACACCTGTTACCTGCTCGCAGCAGGTTAGAGGCCTCAGTCGGTTTAAAGCGAAACGACAACATGCCAAAACGTTGGACTGCCGCAATTTTGGGCTCAGTTTACCGATCATTCGGGTCTTCATGTTAATTGGTCATTAATGCCCTAAATGGCATTGTTGGTGCCTTTGGGGTCGCTTCTTTAGTGAATCCTTTTCGTGGCCGGCAGGGTCATTCTGGAAGTGATTTTCCCCAAAACTGGCCAATTCGATGTGTGAAATATACCTATATACCTAAATTAACGCGACAATTTAGTTGGTGTATAGATTGCTTATCAATCGAGGATTAGCGTGCCATAGTTGTGACATAACGGCGGTTGGTGTCTATCCTATGGGACTTCGAAAGGTTACTAAAGCCAGCATCCTTTTCGCGCTAATGACGGGAGGCGAGTAAGGATTCGAGTCAACTATCATCTCTTAATAACTGGTTTGCACTTTTTAGGCGGAGCTTTGTGAGTGTACGTAAATATGTTACATATTTGCAGTAACGACGAGTGTGACGCATATGAAAAATCTTTTTAGGATTCTAGTCCTTTTCTCATTAATGGCCTGCAGTAGTCCGGTCGCCCACCTTCCCGAATTTCGCAAGTCGGATGTGACGGTGTCTCAATCCATTCCCGCTATAAAAGGAGGGGTGTATTATCGGATTGTTCCCTATGATCAAATTAACATCAGATTTCCTTATCATCCTGAACAAGATCCCAAGACCATGATCGTTGTACAGCCCGACGGCAACATTAATCTAGATGCAGTCGGAACCATAAAAGCAGCGGGATTAACACCGGACGAGTTAGGTAACGTGATTATAGAAAAAGTTGCCAATCGGCTTCGTGACCCGCAAGTTGCTGTCACGGTCGCTCAATATGCTCCTAGGAAAGTTTTTGTTGGTGGTGAGGTCAACCAACCGGGACCCGTCTTGATTCAGGAAGGAATGACTCCTTTGCAGGCTATTTTTGATCGAGGGGGTTTTAAAGATACCGCACAAAGAGATGGTGTTGTTCTAATTCGCGATGCCGGCTCCGAGAGCCCGCAAATCGGTCGCATCGATTTGTTTACGTCTCTTGAGAATGGAAAACCAGAAGTTATTACTCTTCTGACCAATGACATGATTTATGTGCCGATGTCGGGCATCGGCCGCGTCAACACTTGGATAAGACAGCACCTAAGGGAAATCCTGCCTATGGAACTGATCGGTGCGGCTGGTATGGCCGGTTCATAAACTAAAGCTGCGCGTTTACTCAAATAGCAACAAGGGACATCCAACAATGGCATGGCTTGAAATAGACGGCAAAGATATCCCTCTCTTAGAACCGCCCGTAAGTCAAAAGGAAACGCCAAGGCGCGTTCTTCAGACGGTTTTCAAATATCAACGATTTATTAGGATTACCTTCCTTTCAATACTTCTCCCGGCATTCGCCATGGTCCTCTTGGCACCGGCGAAATACACTGCCGAAGTCAAAGTTCTAATTAAGCCGAGTCGAGCCTACTTAAATATGACGCCCGGCGCAGGTGAACAAATGTTGAGCGTTGCGCCGACGCCGGATGTGTTGAACTCCGAGATTCAGATCATAAAAGGCCGGGACGTAGCTCAGCAATTGTATAAAGAATTGCCATTCCCTGATAAAGGTTTCTTCTCGGAGAGAGGCGGTCTAGCGGCTAATCCGGTCAAGGGTACCAGCATCATCGCAATCAGTCTAACCAGCACAAACCCTCAATGGGCTGCGCGGGCGGTAAACCGGGCGGCAGAGCTGTATCAAGACTACAGCGTCAAAATGCGGAAGACTCAGGGTGTGGAACAATTTTATGACGAGCAGGACCGCCGGTTGAGAACGGATTTGCTGAAAGCGGAACAAGATTTCAAGGACTTCCAACAACGTGAGGGAATCGTCGATGCGTCGAAGGAGATCGACTCGAGCCTAATCGGACTGGCAACCGCAGAGAGAAATTTAAAGGAAACAGAGTCCCAGTTACGTGAAACCGAAAGAAAGATAAGTGTCCTCGATGAACAGCTGAAAGCGCAGCAGCCGACGATTTCCACTACAAAATCCGTCACCGTCGACCCTGCATACAGTAGAGTTCGCGATCGGCTGACTCAATTGGAGTTAGAAAGGCAATCGCTTTTGCAACGATATTTGCCTAAAGACCGCCTAGTGCTCGAAAAAGATCGCGAAATCGCCGATCTCAAGAAGCGGCTCGACGAACTGGAAAAGACAACTGTAGGATCGGAAAATATAAGTCTCAACGACGTTCACCGCAGGATTTTGAATGAACTGCTTACTGCGAGAGTTCAGTTCCAGGCGTTGAAAGAAAAAAAAGCCGCGGAAATTAACCAGGCTGCATCATACTCTTCGTCAGCCGGTGCGAAGAAAAGTTTGAGTTACGAATATGAAAGGCTCCAGCAGGTGGTTATTGCGAAAAGAGATGCCTTGGCCCTTTATAAGAAGCGGGCGGAGGAAGCCCGGATATCTGATGCCATGGATGAGCAAAAATTTGGTAACGCGGTTATTATGGAGCGCGCAGGCATGCCTCTTCCGCCCGCTGGCCGAAGCACTCTAATGTGGTTTTTTGTATTGGCTTTTCTGTCCGCGGCTGTTTCGCTCGGTCTCGCGTTCGTAATTAATTTTTTTGACCCGACCATTCATGATGAAATCTACCTTGAACAAGAGTTCGGCCTACCAGTATTAGCAACCATTCAGCATTATGACACCCGGCAGCCCGCTTATTTTATTTCTAAAACTTGAGATAGTGTGTTCAGAATCATGAATTGAGAATTGGCTCCATGGTGACCATGAGAAGAATTAGAATAACGCCTGTGGTCAGCAGTGGCAGTAAGTCGTAACGCCAAACATATTATCCAATATTTCGCGCCGACCATGTATCTCAAACACTTTGGACTTCGGGAAGCGCCCTTTAATCTCACCCCCGATCCTAAGTTTTTCTTTAACAGCGAGCATCATCGGGAAGCCTTGGCCGGGTTGTACTACGGCATCAAGAGCAAAAAGGGCTTTATTGTTGTTACTGGAGAAGTAGGTACTGGTAAGACGACAGTGATCCGAAAGTTGCTGCGGAGTCTTGAGGCTACGCACAAGTCGGTATTCATCTTCAATACGTTGTTAACTTTCGATGAATTATTTGAAGCAATCTTGCTCGATCTTGACCTTGAACCTGCTCCCGGGCGTGTCGCAATGCATCAGCAGCTCAATGAGTATCTGCTCGACCAGGTCAAGAGGGGGAATATCGTTTCCTTGCTAATTGACGAAGCGCAAAACTTGGGCGAAGAATCGCTTGAAGCGGTGCGCCTGTTATCTAACCTTGAGACGGATCGGGAAAAACTGTTGCAGATCATTCTGATTGGTCAACCAGAATTGGATGTTAAGCTGAACGGCCAATCGTTGCGGCAGCTGAAACAACGAGTATCGCTTTGGTGCCGTCTACATCGATTGAGTCAAGCAGAGGTGGAGGCTTATGTCGGCCATAGGTTGTCTGTAGCGGGTTACGCGGGCCCGGAGATATTTCCGAAGACATCGCTCGAGACAATCTGGAAGCAGAGTAAAGGAATCCCTAGGTTGATCAATAGCATTTGTGATACGGCTCTAATAACTGCTTTTGCAATGGCGGAAAAAATCGTCACTCCGGAGATTATTCATGACGCGCTTCAAGATCTTCAGTTGTTGTCAGAGGTTGATGAACCACGTACGGGGCTCAGAGAGCCTCAAACGCTAAAGAAAAGTCCTGCACGCGTCTCGGGTATCGCCGAAAGCAACGGCCGCACCAGGAATTGGAATTTAGAGGTGGTTGAGCCCTCACGTTCCTCGCGCCCCGCCGTTGACATCTTGAACAATTCTGTCCTAAAACACGCACGAATGAACACGGATTGGCGGTCTGGGAAGTCCGGTGAGCTTAAAGCTTCGCGACCAAGGCATGATGCTCACGGTGGAGAGCATCAGGAAACTACTAGCGGGGTCGGTGAAAGCGGAAATACCGCCGTGTTGCTTTCACAAAGCTACCTCAATATCGCAAGACCAAAATCGGCTTCGTCCGAAGGCATGGTACTATCGCCGGCCTTTTCTGATGACTTGATTGCCGCCTTGACCGATGCGATGGGGCCGATGGCGGCAGTTGTCGTTCGGGAGCAAGTTGCGACTTTGGGAGAGTCATTAGAACAATTCCCGATTTCAAGGTTAGGGGAACTGCTGCATGCACTTAAGGCCGATATCCTCAGCGATGATTTACGACAGGCCTTCGAGGACCTGTTTGCCCGCCATTTCAACGAAGCCACTGAAGTCTGATTTTTGGCATCCAAGACGGCGATAGCACTCTCCGATTATAGACTCATCAAATCTCCTCCGGCGGCATATTTCTTGATTACAGCCTTACCGACGTTGATTGTCGGCGGCAGACGATTTACGCTATAGAATCTGAACTGGCCGGCATTACATGTAGGGGTAAGAAAGTAGAGGTAAAATGAGCAAAATCTTCGAGGCTCTGACGAGAGCTGAAGAAAAGCCGAAAGGCAACGAGCCCACGGTCAAATTCAGTACTCTAGGCCTTTTCAATAATCAGCGGCGTCCGATTAAGATCGATTTTGATCTGGACCCCTACCTTGAAGAGCAGTACCAAAAATTGCGGCGACGATTAGCGCCCAACGGTAAAAACGCCAATGTTAAGGTTGTGATGGTTGCCGCCACTACCCACGGAGAGGGAGCGACGACAACTTCTGCTATTCTCGCCTCGACTTTGGCCAGGTCAGGAAAAGCTCGAATCCTATTGATCGATGCGAATTTGCGAACCCCTGCGCTTGACGGGGTCTTTGACGACGCAGATCATCCCGAAGGCCTATCCGATGTGGTCGCTGCCGATGTGGCGGTGGAGTCGGTGATTTATCAAACCAATTTCCCTAATCTGTTTCTATTGCCGGTGGGGAAGTCTCATCCGGCGCCTTCGTACTTGTTCGATGGTGATCCCATTTCAAGCCTGCTCAACCAACTACGGGACAAATTCGATTATATAATACTCGACGGCGCACCGCTGGACGGGTATTCGGAATCATTCTTTCTCGCTTCCAAAGTCGATGGTGTCGTCTTGGTTGTGGAATCCGAGCGCACGCAAAAGCGGACGATTCAAAAGATCAAGAAAGAGCTGGAGTGGGGACCAATAAATTTGCTGGGGATTGTTCTAAATAAGAAGAAAAACTATATCCCGCGGCTTTTAGAACGCTTCTTGTAGGGGGGCTGGCCCACACTGGTGTTGCCCTTGATCGATCGCGCAAAGAGCTCGATGCCTTGTCCAGGCTTAAAAGATTTGCCTGCGCCTCCTTCTGGTAAAGTCGGTTGGCCATGGACTGAAGATATATCCTCGCCTGATTCGACAAAGAGCGGATGCGCATGGCCTCGTATCACAATTGTTACTCCCTCATTCAACCAAGGTTGTTTTTTGGAAGAGACCATCCGTTCAGTTTTGCTGCAGGGTTACCCAAATCTTGAATACATCCTGATGGATGGCGGGAGCGGTGATAATTCCGTAGAGATAATCAAAAAATATGCTGAGTGGTTGAGCTATTGGACGAGCGAACCTGATGGCGGCCAAAGCGCCGCGATCAATCGCGGGCTTAAATTGGGAACCGGTTTTTTTGCGGGATGGATCAATAGCGATGACCTACTTCATAGAGACGCCTTATTGTCTCAAGTTTCTCGGCATGGTCTCTCCGAAAAAACCATCTATGCAGGAATTTGTACGTACGTGAACTCTGCGGGGGCACGTCAGTCCGCCCATCAGGGTAGAGTTCATTCATTGGAAGACTTAGCACGTATCCGATCCGTTTGGCGGTCAGGTGGACAGATTGTCCAACCCGAAGTTTTATTCCCGCGACAATTATTTATCGATGTCGGCGGTCTGGATCCAGGCAACCATCGTACTATGGATTATGAGCTGTGGGGAAAATTCTTGCTTGCCGGCGCTACCTTCCAGTATACGGACATACAATTTGCGATGTTTCGCGAACACGAACAGCAGAAAACCCATGACATGCTCAGGCAAACGCGTTCACTCATCGCTAGCGCTAAGCTATTGGTTTCACGAGCCAACTTTTCGGACGTTAAGAAAAATGCACTATTGTCTGACCTTGATGTTTACCTTTGTGAGTATGAGCAGCATCATTGGTTGGCAAGCGGCCGGCTGAGCCGCTTGGGTCTGCCGCGAGAATTGGTTGTAAACCTCCGCCGTCTTGGGGAATGGCTGCAAAAGCGTCGGCCTATTCGTCCCGTTTGACCAATTTCTTAACCCGACATCTCTATATTTTCCGGGTCCGTTCGGCGACCGATTGGTATAATTTGCCTTAAGGTAGACGCCTCTGCCGTGCTGTTGTAAAATCCAGCTAACAAGGGACGCGCCCGCTCGCTGGTGTACGTGAAATTGTGTGAAAATCCTAATAGTTAATTCCGTGGACGAAAAAGTTGGCGGGGTCGCGTCCGTGGTCGGCAATTTGGCCGATTGTCTGAGCCGTCGCGGACACGAGATTCTGTTCCTGAATTCCGGTAATTCGCATCGTGTTAAATCCAAGACCACCCAATGGGGCTTCAATGGGTTTGAGTTGAATCTTTGTTTGCCGACGGGCGAGCGGTCATCGGTCGTTAGTGCGCTGTTGTTCGCGGTGCGCTTCCCGATCGGTTTATTCACGTTGATTTGGCTGATCATAAGACATGAAATTGAAGTCGTTAATATTCACTATCCGACCGAATCTTTTTTCTACTTCGCGTTTTGCCGCAAATTATTGTCGATAAAGTTGATTACTTCCGTTCACGGGGCTGACATCTTGCCTGATGGAAAGGTCAAAACTCACTATCCATGGTCGATACGACTTTTACTCAACGCATCCGATAGGATCGTTGCGCCGTCGAATGCCTATCGCGAAGATGTTGCCAAGATTTTTCCCCACCTTCGAAAGAAAATAGTCGCGATTCACAACGGTATCGATTTGACAGAATTTGAAGGTTCGGAAGGGTGTCTCCCCTGCGCGGAAGGTGCTCGTTATCTCTTGTGCGTTGCCATGCATAACGAAAAAAAGGGGATTGATGTCCTGCTTGAGGGTTTCGCACAAATACAAAACGCCCAACCACTTCTTCGCCTAGTGCTTGCCGGCGACGGTCCATTACGACCTCAGTTTGAAAACTTGGCCTCATCTCTCGGCATTGCTGAACGGGTCGATTTTCTCGGCCGGCAGAATCGATGTCAGGTGATCGATTTGTTGCGTGGATGTGAAATTTTCGTGCTCGCGTCGAGATCCGAACCCTTCGGCATTGTCCTGCTCGAAGCGATGGCTTGCCAGAAACCGATAATCTCGACCCGCGTAGGCGGCATTCCTGAAATAATCAAAGATAAGGGAAATGGGATTCTCATACCGCCGGATAATCCCGCGGCATTGGCGAAGGCGCTTACTTTGCTACTGGATGATCCCCAACTCAGAACGACTATAGCTAATCAGGGTTTCAAAACCGTGCATCAACGGTTTTCTACTCAGTCCACGGCGCTGGGTTACGAGACTATTTTTACTGAGGTTCAAGGTAGAAGACCCAACGGAACGGTAGCCGCAAGGGTCGGTGTGGTCTGAGTCTGATGGAGCAAATCCAAGCGATGAAGTCCGTTGTCATGGTAGCCTATAACTTCCCACCTGAAGGCAATGCCGGCGCTCACCGGCCACTGCGATTCATACGCCATCTGCCGGCCCTCGGATGGCAACCCACCGTCGTCACCCTCGATACAGCAAACTACGAAAGATACGATACTTCTTTGCTGAATCAGATCCCCGGCGACATAAGAGTTATCCGGGTCCGCAACCGTGATCCATGGCAAAGATTCCAAGACTATCGTAGACGACAAACCGCAACTCGGTTGGGACAGGTCCGGGAGGGAGGAACCCAAGCCCCCATGAGCGCTAGCACTAGCCCCCTTCGACCACGACTCCGAGGAATGGTTGGGACGCTAGAATCATGGAGTTATCATCCAGATATCGCCATGGGATGGATCGCACCGGCAACCGGGGCGGTGGCTAAGGTTTGCGCTAACGAGCCCATTGACGTTATTTGGGCTACGGCCGGGCCGGTTTCGGCGTTTCATGTGGCGGCAAAAGCATCCCATCGCACTGGAGTTCCATATGTTCTCGATTTCCGTGATGCCTGGACAATCACTTTCAATGAATTTGATGAGAGTCAGCCTTCATGGGCGCGCTGGCGGCAAAGGCGTAATATGGCTCAATTTTTGAGTGGCGCGAGATCGGTTGTGTTCCGCTATGAAGCCGAAGCGGAGTGTTATTGGCGTGCCTACCCCGGATGTTTAGACCCGGCCAGGATCTGGATTATACCAAACGGATTTGACGGGGAATTGACGGATATTGCTGCGCCGAAAGGGAAGAAATGCCAGGTACTTTATACCGGGACTTTGTCCGATTATCGTTATGACACGCTGCTCGACGCTATTGTTCAACTGAAACAGAATTTTCCTAATGAAGCCGCACATTTAGATGTACATTTTATCGGCGAAGGAACCGAGGTCATAGCAGTTAAAGCGCGAGATCTTGGGATTGGCGAAATCGTTACGGCGGAGGCGCCCATACCGCAAGCGTCACTCCGTCAACGGGTAGTGGATGCTCATGCGCTTCTGGTGCTAGGGCGCCCGCCGTCAATGCGCGGCTACGAATTATTTGCCGCGGCAAAACTGTTCGGTTATCTGAGAGAACGCCGGCCCATTGTCGGGGTTTTGCCGCCCGACGAGGCGAAAGCGATATTGCTGCGACTTGCGCCTTCTATGGTCGCTGACGTCAAAATGGTTGGTGAAATCGTGAATATCCTGCGACGGCTATTGCAGAACTGGAAAGCGGGCACTCTCGAGTCCCTAGTTCCCGATGCCGGGCTTTGCCATGCCTTTGGAGCGGCGCGCCAGACCGAGTTACTTTCTTTAGCTCTTAACGGAGACCGTAGTAGCAAGTGCTTTGTACCGGGACGAGCCAAAGTTCCCGAAAGCCTGATAGAAGATATAAGTCAACGACAGAAGGGTGCGTTAGGCAAACCCAAGGCCGAGTCCGCGCAACAGGCGCCGGCCCGCCACAGTTACGTCGGACTCGAGATGTGACACGCATTTCTAAGCCTCATTTGTAATAATAAGATGGATTCCGCACGGCAAGCCTTGGCGCCACTGTTACGTCGGACTCAAGAGGTGAACCGCATTTCTAAACCCCAACCGCGGGAAAGCGCCCGTTAACTTTTCTTTAATCCCCAACTCCCCATGTATTTCTGTATTCGCGACGACGATACGAGTTATTTTACCGCGCCGGACGAGCTTGAGGCAGCCTACGGGGAAATTACGAAATGTGGCCCCGTTTCGCTTGCCGTTGTGCCGTTTCACCGAGCTGGCGACAGCAAGGGGGTGCCAGAGAAATATCGCGGCAGGTGGACCGTGCATCCGCTGCACGAGAACATGGATTTGGTCCAGTATCTGCGTGCGGCAGTTGCCGCCGGCCGTTTTGAGATTATGCTCCACGGTTACTACCACGACGAGCGGGAGACGAGATTTGAATTCAACGGAGGTGCGGGACTTGTCCAACGAGTCACCGACGGCCGCAAGTATCTGCAAGATTTATTGGACACAAAAGTTCGGGTCTTTGTCGCTCCGCGCAATGCCATCGGCAGGGAGGGCTTAAGAGCAATTTCCCAGTCGGGGCTCAATCTCGGTGGGACGGCCGGCATTCGAGCAGGTTGGCCGCTCGCCTCCAGGGACACCTGGCGGACCTGGTTAAGACTTCGAAAGTGGCGTCGGGGTGGCGGATTGGGTGTCCCATGGATCCTCGATCTTGGTGATCATCGAGAAATCGCTGGAAATCCCGTTACGCCGGCTTCCAGTTTTGAACAGAATGCGGCATGTTTTCGGGATGCCTTAACGAATAACGGAGTCTTCTGCGCAGCTACTCATTATTGGGAATTGGAAGCTTCGAGTGCGAGCCTACAAGAGCCGCCTGTCGGCGAGCATCTCCGTCGTCTCATCGAGATGGCACGTTTGGATGCGAAAATTGTGTGGCGAACTGTCGGCGAATGCTTAGAGAAGGGGCCGATCGCGGGCTGAAGGGTTTCGATTAATTGCTATCGAGGTCTTCGTTCTGGACAGTTTGAGTTCCGCTTATCAAAGAAATTGCGCCGCACCTCGTCCATGGAACTATGAACACGGGACTCTTGGTTGACATCCTGCGCTGTCCCCATTGTGGAAGGGATTTGGTTGGCAGTGACGGTACACTAATCTGCTCGGAGACGCATTCGTTCCCCTATCGCGATAACGTTGTCGATTTTTCTTCCGTTGATCAAATTGATCCGTTGCAACAGCGTTCACAAAAGTCATTCGGCATCGAGTGGAGCCAATACTACGCAGCTTTAGGATGGAGCCGCGACGAGATTGCTGCAGAGACTGAAATGTTTCTCACTTATACCCGCGCGATGCCAAACTTTTTTTCGAATCGGATCGTCGTTGATGCCGGGTGCGGTAATGGACGCTATATTAACATATTGAATCAAATCGCTATTCCACCGCCAGAACTAATCATTGGTATCGATCTATCGGAGAGCATTTTTGTTGCCGCTAAAAACTGCGCAAAGTACGCCAACGTCATTTTCATTAAAATGAATCTGAATCTACTCGACAGAATTTTGAAGAAACCTGTCGATTACGTTTACAGCATTGGGGTTTTGCACCACACGCCGGACGCCAAAGGGGCTTTCGATCATTTGGCGAATTGCCTCAAGCCAGACGGATTCCTATCGGTTTACTTGTACGGTAAGGGAAACCCTCTGCTTTATCGGGTGAATTCGTATTTGCGCAATCAGTTTTTTCAAAACTGGCCGCCTAAGCTTGTTTACTATTTGATGGTTTTTATCGCGATTCCGGGGCAAATTTTTCGTCTCAAGTTTATCGGACCTTGGCTTTGCGATTTTTTCAACCGATTCGTTTTCATCTCCTATGACGTTCACAATATGTTCGATGCCTATACGGCGGGCTATACTTCATTTCACAGCAAAGCCGAAGTCGAGGGTTGGTACCGTTCGAATCGGCTTGATTGCGTTGTCGAGTCGCAACAAAATCATACGGCGCTATTTTGTATCGGCCGGAAGACGGGCCAGTAATGGTGGTTGTAGAACTTAAGTTGCGATGGATATTGTGGAAGTAGTTTTGTTTCAACGGTTTTGATTAACGAACATGTGTGGATTCCTTGCCATCTTTCAGACTGGTCATCCTGTAGACCGCGGTACGGCGAGCGCTGCTTTGGCGACGATTACTCATCGCGGCCCGGATGCCGGTGGGGAATGGGTGGAAGAGGGCGTTTTTCTGGGCCACCGGCGGTTGTCAATTATTGATTTGGCCACCGGCGCTCAGCCGATGCACAGTGCGGATGGACGTTACGTCATCGTTTTCAACGGCGAGATCTACAATTTCCCCGAACTCAGAGCAGAACTTGCTCGGTACGGGGCCAGTTTCAATACGCATTCGGACACTGAAGTTATTCTCGAAGGCTACCGGCGCTGGGGAACTGAAATCGTCCAGCATTTGCACGGCATGTTTGCTTTCGTCCTCTGGGATCGCCGGGAGCGACGCGCCTTTGCGGCGCGCGACCGTCTTGGGATTAAGCCGCTGTGCTGGACGATGCATCGTGGCGCACTGATGCTGTCTTCGACCTTGGAGCCATTCGACGCGCTATTGGGCAAGGATTGTCAGACCGATCTGGTTGCGTTGCGGGATATTATGACGTTTGACTACATTCCCGTGCCGCGGACGATCTTCAAGGGCGTCCACAAACTAGCCCCCGGCCATCGCCTCGAGTGGCAGTGGGGTGGCACTGAGCCGAAGATCGAGCGTTACTGGTCGGCTCCCTCTGCGGATGACAAGAGCGTCGCGCCCGACGAGTTTGAGCTGGAGCATTTGATCGAGCGCGCAGTGAAGCGGCAGATGATCGCCGATGTACCGGTCGGCGCTTTTCTATCCGGCGGTATAGATTCGTCTCTGTTGGTAGCGATGATGGCGCGCTATAGCAGCGGCCCGGTGCGCACTTTTTCCGTGGCGTTTGCGGAGGGCAACGTCGACGAGTCGTCGATAGCCGCACTCGTCGCCAGGCAGTTTTCCACGGATCATGTCGTTCTCCGGGCCGAAGAGGTTGGCCCGCAAGCGCTGCTCGACTTGATCGGCCGTCTCGATGAGCCGTTTTGCGATCCGGCCTTTGTGCCTACGTTTAGCTTGTCGGAAATGACCAAGCGCCACGTTAAAGTGGCGCTATCGGGTGACGGCGCCGACGAGGTGTTTGGTGGTTATCCTAAATACTTATGGTCGGAGAATGGTCATCAACCGTTGCCGTTGATGTCCTGGATCGATCCCGCCTTACGCGCTTTACCGTGGCGGCCACGGGGCATGGGGCATCTCTATTGGCGCACTTTGTCCAAACAGGATCTCTTTCGTTATTCATGGGCCAAGTACGGTGACTACCCGGTTTTTCGCAAAGATTTGCGTCAAGTCATTCGCCCGCGTTATCATGACATGGCGCAGATCGAGCAGTTTTTCGCGCCTTGGGAAGCCTGTGCTGCGCGCTATGGCTCAAAACCCGATATGGATATGCTGATGCGCACCGACTTGGAAACCTATTTGAGCGACAATTGCCTGATAAAAACCGATCGGGCAAGTATGTTAGCGTCCCTCGAGGTGCGCGTTCCCTACCTTGACGAGATGATTCTCGATCGTATTCTACCTCTGCCGGCAACGTCGAAGATTTTCGACGGCCAACTTAAAGCGCTTTTGCTGCCGATTGCGCGAAGGCTGCTTCCGCAAGAGGTTTGGAACCGGCCGAAGCATGGGTTTACAGTACCCTTGGATTTGAAATTGTCGAGGTCCTGGCGGCCGGCTGTCGAAGCGGCGTTGGATTGGGGCGAAGCTAATGTCGATTTCTTCGACTATGCTTATCTTCGCAAACTACATGAGATCAATCTTCAAAGTGGTGGGGTCGATCGAGAATTTTGGAATCCGTTTGTCTTCCTCGCCTGGTCGATGGCGCGGCAGAATTGAATTTGTGAAAATACTGTTTTTCAATTTTTCCAACGGTGTCCATGCCTACGCTTCGCGTGATCCACGAGCGGTCGGCGGTGCGGAAAGACAACAGTGGTATCTCGCCCGGTCCCTCGCGTCAGCTGGGTGGGAGGTAGTGGTCGGAGTGCTCGGAGACTCGAATGCTGCCGACGGAGAAATAATCGATAATGTCCGTTTCGCAAAGTTGCCGACTTATCGAGGGTTACTTGCACCGGTGAAGAGATTTGTCGCGCTTTATCGCCTGCTTCGTTGCGAGGCTCCCGATTGGCTCTACTGGCGTTGTGCCAGCTATCTCTTTGGCCCGGCAGTAGCTATCGCCAAAATAGCGAACGTCAAAATAGTTTTTGCCGCTGCCTTCGATACCGACGTGCAACCGCGCCGAGCCCTCACCGAACGTCGTGCTTTGTGGCCACTCTACTCTTGGGGTTTATCACGGTGTGAGCGAATTCTTGTGCAACATAATGGTCAATTACACGCTCTTCCGGCTAAATTACAGAGCAAGGCGGCAATTGTACGAAGTATTATCGATCTTCCTCAACGTGTTAACCGTCATCTAGAACGGGAACCCTATGTCGCGTGGGTCGGTATGTTACGACAACCGAAACGCCCAGATCTGTTGCTGAAGATCGCAACGCGCGCGCAACATCTGCGATTTAAGGTATGCGGCGGAATCACGGATCACCGTACTCCGGAAGGCTTCGGTACTTTGGTTGCCGAGCGCTTGGCCAAACTTCCTAACATCGAATATCTTGGGCAGGTCGCGCCGAGCGCAGCGACGGAAGTGATCGCCAACGCGGCTGCGCTGCTTTGCACTTCAGACGGCGAAGGGTTTCCCAATACTTTTCTTGAAGCTTGGGCAAATGGGACGTCGGTGGTGAGTCTTATGGTTGATCCTGACCAGATTCTCACGAGGTTCCAACTAGGTTGTTTGTCACTGAATATCGAAAAAGCTGTCGATGATTTGAGTCGACTCGTCGGCTCAGCCCAGCAACGCGAAGAAATTTCTGATCGGGCGAGAGAGTACGTATACAAACACCATCGAATCGGCCTCGTCAGTATGGTTTTCGAATCGGCACTTGGCATCAACCGAGAGAAAAATGAGTACGCGGGCGGGATCGAGACTACAGACACTAACCCGTTGCAGCACACCGTTAAAATTAAATGAATGTTCTCGTATTACACTCGGAGCTGGGTGTGCTACGGGGAGGGGGAGAGAACTTCACCCGGAATTTGTTTACGGCTTTCGCCCGTCGCGGCCATCGCGTCAGCGCGGCATTTGTCACCAATCGCAGAGGTGAGTATCCAATAGCTATACCTGAGGCCATTAAACCAATTCCTATTCGCGGTTGGTGGTCACGAAATCTTGGCAAACAGACACTCTCCGCGATCGGCCGGCGCGTCCCCGTTGATAATGGGTTTCGGCCCTTTTGGAATCGAGTACAAGAGGGCATCTCCTGGCGAGTGAGCGATTGGCATGCCCGACGTTTTCAGCGTCGGGTTCAACGGGAACTCGCTTCCCAGTGGATGGGCTTTGACTCTGTATATGTGCACGGGGACGTGCGTTTGGCGAGTGAGATAGCCCGCTATAGACCGACTGTCTTGAGGCTGCCAGGGCCGGTTTCAGCGGAAATGAAACCGCTATTGGATCAGATACAAGCGGTGTGTGCTAACGGAGACGCCTTGGCGCGGATTAAGGAATTTCTCGGTGATCACGCAATTGAGCTTCCCGTCGGAATCGATGTGGATCTCTTCAACGCCGGGTCAAGTACTGTTCGCGCGCAGTTGGGTTGGTCTGAGAATCATTTTGTGATCGGTTACGCAGGGCGCTTGTCGCATATCAAAGGCGTGGATATACTGGCCTCGGCATTTCGCCAATTGGCCGGTAAGAATCAGAATTTTCGACTTCTGATCGTGGGTGACGGCGAGGAGCAGGGGCCGATTAAGGCTGGGCTATCACGCGAGATCGCTGCTGGTCTGGTTCATCTTGAACCGGGCGTGGAACATGAAAGACTTACTGCCTGGTACCGAGCGATGAGTTTGATGGTGATGCCGAGCCGGTACGAAAACTTCTCGAACTCCGTACTTGAGGCTCTGGCGTGCGGGACTCCCGTTCTTGGCGCTGACGTCGGCGGGAATAGAATGATAGCTCAGTGCGGTGTCGGTTGGTTGTTCGAAACCGGGTCATCCACTGCGCTTGCGGCGAAGATTGAAGCTCTATTCGAAGAAAGAGCTGGGCGGGCGGTGCACGCAACATTAGCCCGTCAATATGTCGAGAGTCATCACCTTTGGTCCGCGACTGCCGACAGGCTGGAGCAATTGCTGGAAAGACTCTTGTAACCAGAGTCGCAAAAAGGACCAAGCTAACATTTACGATGAGTTTTAGGGCCCTGTAAACAGTCGAAAGTGCTCCCTTGGAGTGAAAAGATGACCATTGCCAGCTCGTCGTCGGGGCCTAATAGCTCAACAGCTTCGTTACATCACATCCCCTGGATACCACCCCGAACTCTGGAGTACGCTTACTTCCTAACGATCGCCTACTCCATTACCTCTACCAATCTCGGCATCGAAATACCTCTGTTTGCTGCAGGCATGTTGGTGCTCTTGGCCGGCATTTGCGTTAACAAAGCTGGGCGGGACATTATCGCGCTATCTCGACCGATTCTCTTGCTGCTGGCGGCCCTTCTGTCTTTCATCGTCGTGCAGATTGTTTTTCATGGCGCCTCCATTTTGGACCGGATCGATTCGAACTTTTATTCTCTGGGCTTGCGGTATGATTATCTTGCAGTCTCTTCGGCTTCGACCGGGATTCCTGCAACGGTGTACCATCGTCTTATTCCTTCTGGGCTTAACGGCGGTGCCATACTTGATAATCGGGGATGCCGGGTCGTCGGTCGAGCGAGCCGGAGCGGCGATTGAAGGCGGGGGAAATTTATCGCACCCAAACGGACTGGCAGGTTGGTTCGGTTTCTGCGCGGTTTCTTTGACCATTTTGGGCAACCAAGCCAAGCGCCCGATGCATCGAGGCGTTTATTGGGTATCCGCCATCGCTTGTCTACTTATCGTCGGACTGACCGTAAGCCGCGGCCCTCTTATCGCCGCAGCGCTGGCACTGGTAGTTGCTTTTCGACGATTGCTCAAGCGCGGCTTCTTGCCGTTATTGGCGCTCTTGATCATGGCTGCGGTAGCGATCCAGATAGGCCTCTTCGACTCAATCATATCGAATTACGAAACGCGCGGGTTAGAAGAAACCGGGCGTTGGCTGTTGTGGCCCTACGTGGTTGAGCGCATTCTCGCCGCCCCATTTGTCGGCGTCGGCGCTACGGACATAAGCACCTATATGGCAGTCGTCGGTGCGGAAATTAGCACTCCCCATAATAGTTTTCTTTATTTCGCGCTTACTTCCGGAATGGTTCCGTTCTTGTTGTGGGTGGGCTTTTGGTTGCGAGCCGGTTGGAATTCGATTTTTGCACAGACGGAAGGAGACGAAGGCGTATTTCAGCTGCCGATTTTGCTCTACATTTTGATCAACAGCATGTTGGGAGATATTAGCAGCGATCCGTGGGTGCTACTCAGTTTGTCCGTCGGCGCAGGATCGGGCAGCTGTTTACGCAAAAAAACTGCGTCTTTCTGTGCAAACAATGGTCGGTACAAGGCCAAAGTCGTTGTCGGAAAGGCCGGCCCGCTCGGTGCCACACTTATAGCTGTTAGACCCGAAAATTTAACCTAAACGGATGATGCAGTAGAGTCCGGCCATTTGTGAAGTCGTTCTTTTCCAGTCGCTTCGGAGCGAAAAACCTTCCGTGCGGTCGCATCACCGTTTCGATTGTCCTTGATTCTTCTGGTTCAGTTCGCCGTCGCTTGGTCGTTTTACAGCGTGGTTTGGTCCAATGCTCCAGTTTTGGTGCCGGACTCGGGCAGTTACTTACGGGCGGCGCAGGACCTTTCGGACTTTCACCTGGATGAGCTCCAGGAGCGAGCACCCGGCTATCCGCTGCTTCTGCTACTAACCGGCTCCCAACGGACGCTGTTCTTTGTTTCTCTTTTTCTGCATTGTGCGTCGATCGCCATGCTCGCCTATGGTCTTTTCCAGGCCGGACTCAAAGCCTGGACGATAAGTATTTTCAGTTTGATTCTGCTTCTGCCGCCATATGTTGAGCCGGCGGCATATCTCCTCTCGGAAGTTCTCGCCGAGGTATTGTTAGTGGCAGCGGTGACTAGCTTTTACTTGTGGTATCTGCGAAACCAAATAGGTTGGATCTTACTCTCCTCGGTCGCCATTGGGTGCGCGGCACTAACCCGGCCAGCGTATCAACTTCTGTCAATTGCCATTGTAGTATATCTAATTACAGTTCGCATTTTGCTTCCCGCCGCCCGTCTGACCTGGAAAAAAGTAGGCGCAGTAAGTTTGATGCTGGTAACAGGTTCGGTTCTAATCGTCGGCGGCTATGCATTTTATAATCTAAAGACCTTTGGCCATTTCACTGTAACCCCAAAATTCGGTCTCTCGCTGAGTTTAAAGACGGTTCGAGTCGTGGAGCGATTGCCCGACGAGTATGCAGCGATAAGAGAGGTCCTTGTTAAAGCGCGAAATGAGGAATTGCTTCGCGATCCATCCCATCGTGGCAGTATGTACATTTGGGCGGCAGTTCCAGCTCTGACCCAATTAACTGGGCTAACGCCGGCCGAGCTTTCGGACTACATGCTGCGGTTGAACTTGCGTCTGATTTGGCAGGCGCCGCTGACATATTTGCAGGAGGTTGCTTGGGCTTTCGCGTACTATTGGTTTCCTGCGTCAGGCGAATTGGCGAATTTCGGTTCCCGTATTTTTCAATCCATTTGGGCACTTACTCAGTTCTGTGTAATGGCGGCGTTAGGGACAAACCTGATTTTTCTTAGTCGGTGCGGTTAGCTTGATAGTATTCTGTATACCCAGGCGGGGCATAGGGTTAGATTCGACGAAGTATTAGATCGGGGCGCTGGCCAAGGTCTCCTATATGGCTTGGTCGGAACAATCATTGCCTATACTGCACTAATTTCCTGTTTGTTTGAAGTCGGGGATCCGCGATATCGAGTGTCCACCGATCCCTTGATACTTTTCATGGTCTTTATCGGATGGCAGGAATGGTATGGATTGATTTCTGGACGGATTAAGTTGTGCTCGGGTTCTTGACGGTCGTGAATTACTAAGAGAAGTTCAAAATGTTTTGTCCACTCTGGCGCATGAAGACTCCATCATTGTCCTCCCAGAATTTCTAGACTGATTCGCTACTCTTGGTATTCGCTTCGAAAAGATCTTTGATCGGTTACCAGATCGGAGCCTATCTATCGGCGCATTGCTAACAAGCTGTCGGTCCAGCGGGGAAGTAAGTTATTAAGACAATACTTAAGTTTTTCCAATGAAAACCACTCTGGAGGATAAAATATCCTGGCGGCCAATATTGGTCTTCTGTGCGCTTCTGTTCAGCCTTTTCACCGTATTCGTTCAAGTTACCAGGTTATCGCTCGCGTATGTGCAAACAGATCAATTGGATCGTCACCTGCGCATAGTCGAAGGTGTGGCTCGAAGCCCTTATCAGTATCGGATCTTATCAGAATATATTGTCGAATGGATTATTCGGGCCTATACCGCATCGATGTTCCCCACTCTGTAATAAGTGGGTTTATCTCCTTTCGTGTCGTCCAGAATTTGTTAATTTTTATCCTGGTTTCTAAGTATTATAAGAAAGTTAGGCCTTGACGATTATGTTACGCTTCTCGGAATGTCGATACTTGCGTGGGCGATGACCCATAGCTTGTATGATAGTGATCTGGCTTTCAATACCTACGCGGACGTGATTTTTTACCTAGCTGCTGCTTTAAGCATTCTCTATCATCGATACATCTGGGTAATCTCAATAACAGTGTTCGCCGCGCTGAACCGGGAGACTAGTGGTCTTATCCCGCTTTTACTTGTGTCATACGGTTGGTATACACATGGAGAAAAGAAGTCGATACGAGGGTCGATTCAAATCGCGATTATTGCATGGACTCTTTATGCAGTCTGTTTTGTCGGCTTGCGTATATTCTTTGGCCAACGGGAACTTGTACTCGGATATGGACACGGGCCCGGATTTGATTATCTCCTCTACAACATTACTCGTCATATAACCTATGTGCAGCTGTTTGCGACTTTCGGCATGTTACCGTTCATGTCTTTAATATCGTTCCCTCGCTGGCCACCCAGTTTGAAAGCATTTTTTTGGGCTATAGTGCCGGTATGGCTCCTCATTCACCCTTTTGTTGGAATCATTGCTGAAACCAGATATTTTTTAGTTCCTCTCACATTGGTCTTTATACCAGGAGCACTATTTCGCGTTATGAATTGCAGTAGGCGCCATATCTATAGTTAGATGAGACAACTTCAGAAAGTCAAATTGGTGACTCGACGGGCATTCGGATTATTGATTCCACGACGCAACAACTTTAGCTTTCGTGATGTGTAGAATCGTTGTATTCCATCTCACCATTGAAGTGCGGTCGTTATAAAATCAATGTTTCGTGACGGTCGATTTTTCTCTGAAACGTAAAAGCATGCCGTTGTGCTGCTCCGTGGATTGTCATGCAGTTCGGTATATCGACACGGGCCAACTAATGAAACCTTCCGAATCGTTGGATATACCTGGGATTTTGAAACATCCAAACGATCTGCCGCTATTCGTCGACCTCGATGGTACACTAGTGAGATCCGATACGTTAATTGAGCTTCTATTAATATTGCTCAAGAAGAATGCCATTATATCTTTTTCTTCTACCATTTTGGTTGTTGCGTGGAAAGGCGCAGTTTAAGCGGCAAATCGCGGTGCCGAGTCGATTTGGATGTTTCATGTCTACCCTATGAACCGACTCTTTTGAGTTACCTGGCAGAACAGCGGCAGTTGGGCAGACAAATTTTTTTGGCAACGGCTGCCGACGAGCGCATTGCCGCAAAAATAGCCGGTCACGTCGATCTCTTTTCAGCGGTTCTCGCAAGTGATGGAGCGACGAATCTCTCTGGGCACAGAAAGTTAGAAAAGATTAGAGAGAGAGTGGGCTCAGATAGTTTCGTTTACGCGGGTAACGGGAAAGCGGATCTACCCATCTGGAATGCCTCGCGGCGAGCCATCCTCGTGAATTGCCGTCCACGATTGCTGCGTAAGGTTAGAGCCTGGGCGGACGTCGATCTAGTGATTAAGAGTCCGAAGAGTGGTGTTAAAAGTTTCTTCATGGCCATTCGTCCGCACCAATGGGTCAAAAATGGACTGATTTTTGTGCCACTGATTGCGGGGCATCATGTTCACTGATGTAGAACGTCTACTCAACGCGTTCGTCGCGCTGATTGCTTTTAGCATGTGTTCATCTAGCTGCTATCTGGTAAATGACTTACTAGACCTAGAAGCAGATCGTCGCCATCCATTTAAAAGGGCGCGTCCTTTTGCGGCCGGCGACTTGTCAGGTAAAGTCGGCCTTGTGACCTTTCCTATTCTGGGGTTCGCGGGCACTATGTTGAGCTTAATATTGCCCTTCGGTTTTACCGTCGCACTAATTGCTTATTATGTACTGACGTTTGGATATTCTTTTTATGTTAAAAAGCTTGTAATTTTGGATGTCATTGTCCTAGCTCTTCTCTACTCTTTTCGTATTTATCGCCGGGGGAATAGCGACTAGCATTCGGATTTCGAATTGGCTGCTGATTTTTTCAATGTTTCTGTTTCTCAGCTTGGCTCTTCTCAAAAGGTATTCGGAGCTTTACCATACCACTGCAAGTGGGAAACAAATCGACAGGTCGCGGGGGTACCTGGCCGTCGACGTCGATCTGCTTGCTATGATGGGCTTAGCAAGTGGATATGTTACGGCGTTGGTGCTCGGTCTCTATATCAATAGCGAGGATGTCAAACCGCTATACAAACATCCGGAAATCATGTGGCTGATCTGCCCTCTGATATTATATTGGATTAGTCGTATGTGGCTTACTGCTCGGCGGGGTTTTATGAATCAGGATCCTGTCGTGTTTATGCTGCGGGACAAGGTTAGTTACTTGTCGGGGATCTTGGCAGCAATCGTCATTGCCCTCGCGGCGGGCTGATATATCGAAAACGTTTTGCGTCTGGTTATGCAAATGCGATCTCGAGTTCGTGTTAAGTAAATTCGTCGGCAATCACCGGCTTTATAATGCTTATTATAGAAATTTTGTTCGCCTAGGAAACATGGGTATGCGTTGGGGCGTAACACGAATTAATCATTTAATGCTCAGATAGCATCCTGAAACTTTCGTCTATTGACCGGACCCTCCTGAGAAGAAAACGTGCAAAGAAAGATCTGTATTGCATTCATAATTGGCGGGCTTCGATTGGGTGGTGCTGAGCAACAGCTCTATCATGTTCTAGCAGGACTTGACCGCTCCAGATTTCGTCCCGTAGTTATTACTCTTGGTTCAGAATTAAACGAGTTTTGGCACGAACCAATCGCCAGATTGGGCATTTCTGTATTCCATCTCCCGCGAAAACTTGGGCGGTTTTTTCGGACGCTAAAAATACGTGCGATTCTTCGCGCAGAAAAGGCTAAAATTGTTCACAGCTGGTCATTTTACACAAATCCGTACTCGGCGTTGACGGGTAGATTGGCGGGCACACCGCTGCGTTTCGGGTCAATGCGGGAAAACTACGACCTATTGGCGGACACTAAATTGATTCGCTGCATAGGGTATTGGGGATTGGATATCATTATCACGAACTCGGTTAGCGCGACAAAACAAGTGGAAGAGCTAAAATTGACTAAGGGACGCGTTTGCACATTACTTAATGGAGTTTCCATTCCGGCGCCGATAACACAAACTGAGAGAAATAACAGAAGAGCGGAGTTGGGTTGTTCTTCACAAAATCTATTAATTGGCACGATTGGACGGCTTGATAAGAATAAGAATCACCGAATGTTGCTCCAAGTGTTTGCGCAATTATTGAAAGATCGGCCGTGTATCGATCTTGCGATCATTGGTGAAGGACCACTAAAATGTCAATTGCAGGCTTTAGCTGAAGAACTTGGAATCGCTGCAAGAGTTCGGCTTACGGGGGCTATTCCGTTTGCCTCTCGTTTTCTTCCCGTGATGGATGTCTGTTGCATGACCTCGTATACGGAAGGAATGCCAAACTTGATTATGGAAGCCTCCGCGGCCGGAATTCCAGTTGTTTCAACGAGGTGTGGCGATAGCGCTCGATTGATTCATCACGGCTTGACGGGATTTGTCGTATCTCCGGAGGATAATTTGGCAATGATTGCGTATTTGCATCAGCTCTTGGGAGATCTGGAGTGTAGGGTTCGCATGGGGCAGTGCAGGTCGGGAGAAAATGCAACGTGAGTACGATATTGCCTCAATGGTTGCTCGCATTAGTGAAATTTATGAGGGAGCTTTGAGTGAACAATGTATTCCTTGAGTTGTTGTATTGGTGTGTTCCACACATAGCGCAGGGTCTTAACCGTATTTCTAAATCGACATCAGGTGAAGTGAGTTCAGTCGTCACAGCGGCTGAAGTTTAATTTGGATGAACGGATCACGATTTTGAGTCTCCTTGCGCCTTCCCAGATACAGATGCCGGAATTTGTTGGGGAGTTTTAAGATCCGGCAAAACTGTATACTATGAAGAGTTTAACGCGATTGGCTTTTGTCGGTCCGATGCTCGGGTGTCATTCGGGCTATGTGATGGTGATAGGTGAGATATTAGCGAGGCTGTTTGCTCGTTACGGTTATCAAGTCGTTCTAACGTCCACATGTCGGATTAAGCTACTGCGTTTGCTGGATATTGCAGTTACTTTAGCCGCTAATAGTGGGAAAATTGATATACAATTGCTTCAGGTTTATGGAGGTCTCAGTTTTGTCGGCGAAGATGTTGCGAGCTGGCTCGGAAGACAATTTGGTCAGAAAATTATCATGCACATTCATGGCGGTGCAATGAGAGAATTTATGAGTAGCCACTCGATTTGGTCCAGAAGAGTGCTCAGTCGAGCGGATGCGATTGTCTGCCCATCACTTTTTTTGGCGCGAGCCATGGAGGAGTGCGGCTTTAAGGCGCATATTATCCCTAATCTTATCGAGGTAGAGACTTATCCCTACCGATGTCGTCGACATTTATCGCCACGACTGTTCTGGATGCGGACGTTTCATAGTGTCTATAACCCTGAAATGGCAGTGAGAACACTGGCTCGTGTGCGAAAGCAATTCCCGGAAGCTACGCTAGTAATGGCTGGTCAGGACAAAGGTGAGCAGCGTGCTGTGTTAGAATTGGCGAAGCAGATGAGCTTGCAAGACGCGTTAACGCTGCCGGGTTATTTGAACATGGAAGAAAAGATTCGTGAAGGATGCATAGCTGATATTTTTTTAAACACGAACCGGATTGACAATACCCCTGTAAGCGTTATTGAGGCGGGGGCTTTTGGCCTTCCTGTAGTTGCCACAAATGTTGGAGGCATCGCGGATCTGGTCTCGGATGGGGAGACAGCGCTTTTGGTACCGGATAATGATGATGAGGCTATGGCAGCCGCAGTGCTGCGATTGTTAATAACTCCAACTCTTGCAGAGAAGCTATCGGCTAATGGCCGCGCGCTTGCAGAACGGTACTCGTGGGAGAATGTTCGTCCCCAGTGGGAGAGTTTATTCGCATCTGTACTGCATTCGCTTTAGAAAAGGTCAAACGAGGGTCTAATAAATGTGTGGTTTCTGTGGCGTCGTATCCCCTGATAAAGGCTCTCACATGCCGCAGGCGGCAATAATGTTGATGCGCGAAACCTTGACTCATCGCGGACCGGACGATGCGGGTTGCCATGTCGAGCCAGGTGTCGCTTTGGGTTCTCGGCGTCTGGCTGTATTGGACCTTTCCGAGCGTGGTCATATGCCGATGCGGTCTGCGGATGGCCGCTACTGGCTCGCCTACAATGGCGAAGTTTACAATCATCGAGCACTGCGCTCGGAATTCCAATCGGACGGTTATGATTTTCGTTCAAATACTGACACCGAGACTTTGTTGTACCTTTACGACAAGCTTGGACCAAGCATGCTTGATCGTTTAAACGGCATGTTTGCTCTTGCGCTCTGGGATACCCACGAACGGACATTATTTCTGGCTCGCGATAGGCTCGGTGTCAAACCTCTTTATTACGCTTTTCGTGACGGGGCACTCTATTTCGCATCGGAAGAAAAGGCGCTGTTTGCCGCCGGTATCCCGGCCAATTTTGACCATTCGACTGTGGGAAGAATTACTGTGCTTTCGGTACATTGCTGGCGAGGCGACTCCTTTTGTCGGGGTGCGGCGCCTTCTGCCAGGTCATTACATGATCTGGCGCGACGGGCAGATCGAGATGCACCGTTGGTGGAACCTTGCGCAAAAAGCACTGGAGGCAAAAGAGGATTTACCGAAGGACCCTGTCGGCTGGTACAGGGAGATTTTTGACGATGCGGTCAATCTGCGCCGGATTAGCGATGTCCCGGTCGGAGTCTTACTCAGCGGCGGCTTGGATTCCAGCAGTGTCGCTGCATCGCTCGGACAACAGGCAGGACCTGGGCTCGCCAGCTTTACCGTGCGCTTCGATGAAGAGGGTTACGATGAGGGACCGCTCGCTCAGCAGGTCGCTGCCCAGTGGCGCCTCGAAGGGCATGAACTTACTGTATCCACCCAGCATCTCCTGGAGAATCTACATAGAGCTTCGTGGTTTAATGACGAGCCTTTAGTTCATGGCAACGATCTTCATCTGCTAAAAATTTCGGAGTATGCGAAACCACGTGTGACGGTTCTGCTCTCCGGCGAAGGCGCCGACGAAACTTTAGGGGGATATATACGTTATCAGCCATTGCGTTATCCAGGGTTGCTGTCAGTTGGCAAGCTCATCGTTCCGCGACTCAGACGCGTTGTCGATCTCGCCGGCAGGTGGAATAAACTGGCGAGATTTTTAGCTCTGGGTCCACTTGAAAAGTTTGTGCTTTTTAACGCGTGCGATGTCTTGCCTAGCGATCTGGAATCTCTGGGGCTTACGGTCCGAGGGCACTTTCCTTACCGTGAACAAGTTCTCAGCGGAAGCGCAAAGTGTCTATCCGAAAGATCTCGCCCGACAGGCTATGTATAGCGATCAGCATACCTTTCTTTGCTCGGTACTCGACCGAAATGACCGAATGACGATGGGAGCGTCGATTGAGTGCCGTGTGCCTTTTCTTGATTATCGACTTGTGGAGCAATTGGCGGCCTTTCCGTCTTCGCTATTGCTGCGTGGTCGGCGGACAAAATGGCTGCTGCGTGCCGCTGTGGGTGATCGTCTGCCGTCGGCTGTGTTGACCCACCGTAAATGGGGCTTCGGAGTGCCGTGGAAAAAATATATGCGCGAAGTGAGCGATCTGCGAAATCATTTACTGGACTTACCCAATGCTGATCTGATCCTCGATTCCCCGCTTGATCGGACCAAGCTTCGTTCCTGTATAAACAATTTCATGATGGGAGATGATCAGCCTCTTCCCGTGCTCATGCAAATTATGATGATATCGATCGCATGGAACGTAATCCGAGGTCAAGCACCTTATATGTCTGCTCCCTCGGCCGCCTAACTCCGTTGGGCTTTCAGGTATTTATCAATATAAGCGGGTGTCAATTCTTAAAGCTATAGCGTTATGGCGGGACTAAGCGAGAAATTCTATCAATACAGTCCAATTTGGGCGCAGCAACTACAAGTTTCTGCCTATGGCTGGTGGTGGCATCGGCGCCGCTTCGGCAAAGATTTTTACCGCTTAATAGGAGAGTTGAAGGCACGCGAAAAATGGTCCGTCAGTCAATTTCGCGACTACCAAGCGAGTCAATTGAAGCATTTGCTGCTGGCGGCTGCTCGTTCAGAGTATTATTCACAGGCGTTCGCTAAAGCTGCAATTTCTTCCGACGCGAATCCACTTGAAGCCTTAACCCATTTGCCGATTCTCACCAAAGAAACTCTCAGGCTGCACGCGCGAGAATTATTGACCCAGAAGGATCTGCCGAAGGGTACCATCGTTTTCAAATCTAGCGGCACAACCGGTACGCCAACCGAAATATTTTATACGCCGGAGTTTCATGCTTTGGAGTTGGCCGTGCTCGAAGCTCGTAACTTAAATTGGGCCGGTGTTTCTTACGGTCAACGGCGGGTGATGTTCGGGGTTCGCAAAGTGTGTAATTTCAGCCAGGCGAAGCCGCCTTTTTGGCGCTTTAGTTCTAGCGAAAATCTTGCTTACGCTTCAATTTATCACCTTTCGCCTAAATTTTTACCTGATTACATAAAGTTTCTCAGGAGTTTTCGACCGACGATTATCATGGGCTATCCAAGCGCTCTAAATACCATCGCTTCTTATGCTTTAGATCATCGTGACATACCTAGTCCGGTAAAAGCTATCGTTACGACTTCGGAAACGGTCACCGAGGATGCACGAGAACGGATCGAAAAAGCATTCCAGTGCAGGATTTATGACGGTTATTGTGCCGTTGAGATGTGCCACTTTGCATCCCAATGCGAGTACGGACGTTACCATGTTTCCCCCGACGTGGGGATTATTGAAATTCTTGATTCCGATGACAAGCCAGTCGAACCTGGGGTGATGGGGCAGGTGGTTTGCACGGGACTGCAGAACACCTGCAGCCGTTAATCCGCTATCGTGTCGGGGACGTTGCTCGTTGGTCAACCGATCAGACTTGTCCGTGCAACCGCTCTATGCCGATCCTCGAAGCAATTGAAGGGCGTTTCGAAGACATCTGTGTGACACCCGATGGAAGGGAAATGTTGCGCTTCGATACGGTATTTAAAGGTGTGGAGAATATTCGTGAAGCACAGGTGGTGCAGGAGGCAATTGAGGTTATTTACTATTTACGTCGTTCCGTCAGAGGATTTAACTCCAGTGACATCCAAACACTTAAAAGCAACATGGAGTTGCATGTGGGGAGTGGAACGGTACCGAGGGGTAAAATGTATCGACGAAATACCCCGCAGTCGCTCGGGCAAATTCAAGGCGGTTATCTGTAACTTACTCGCAGGACAATAAAGCCTCGGAGATTAGGTCAATGCGGCATAGTCAGCCGATACAGGGCTCCTGACTCTCGCGTGATATCTGTCGGTACCTAGATTTTTAAGCGCTTACCAATATTCATATGCTCCAATATCCCAGCTGGCGCCTTGGGGTCTGGGCGTACCAGCGATGTCGACTGCAGGAATGCCACTAAGTATTGCGCCGTTATTAATCGCTGGGCTTCCTGGCTGAAGGTCGTAACGGTTTGCCCC